>CAWDNR010000026.1:0-121939 GCA_963803655.1 Terriglobia bacterium | reverse complement strand
AGACCGGTGCCATCAACCGCTCGGCCACCTCTCCGGAATCATTACAGTTTTACTACAATCCGGACAGAGCCGGAGTTCTTTCGCATACTTCGTCACTCCCGTGATCATCCAATTGAACAGTCGCACTACCCGAACGGACTCCAAGAGGTATCCCGCATGTTGACTCGTACACAATCACCTCCGTTTCTCGATGGACTCTACGGGAAGTTTGTCGAATATGGGATCAAGTATTTCTTCCCCTCGGCCCGGCTTGAGGCGATCACGACCGGCTCGCATCAGGGCTCGCAGCAAATCACCGAGAATCCCGACGGCGCGTCTCTAACCCTGAACTGGATGGGAGCTCAGTATGTTCTCGACAATGGCAAACCATTCAGTGACTCCGAACTGAAATTGCTGAAGAGTATTGGAACGGTGCTCGATTCCCGGTATCGGATGATTCTCGACCCAGCTTTAGTCGACCAGCGATTCGAGCTCTTTCGAGGGCTGCCTGAGGATCGATATGTATCTGCCTATGTTGACGGCCGTCCGTATGTGGGCGAAGTGTGGAAGGGGCCGGACCGGGTCGAGGATGTCATCGAAGTGCTCCGAACTACTTCGTTGAGTACCTATGAAAACCGCCGAATCTCGACCGGGCACGCTGCTATTTGGTACGCAGCCTGATCCCTGCCATGCGCTCCCTTCGACTCCACCAGGCGCGTTGCGCTACTCCCTGGCGCTGACCTCGATTCGCAGTTTTTATCGCCTCTGTGATGGGCTTCAAACCCTGGCTCTGGTCGATCAGGACGGCTGTCTCGCCGAAGTCATTGACGTGGAGCAGTGGGCGGAGCCATTTTCGAATACTGAGCTCCCCGTTCCCAGCGCCGACCGCTATCGGACTCATAGCCGCGCCACATTGTGCGGCGGACACGTCTGCATGATTCTTACCCCCAACGGGGAAATGAAAATTATCGCCAATGGGGTGCAGATATTCCGCTTTCTGGACGGTCGCTGGAGGCTTACCGAAGCCGAGCAAAAGTACGAGATGTGGGGCCGCGCCATCGGCAATTCCTGAACTGGCCCGGCGGCTGTTTGTCGCTGCCCTGAACCTGGCGGAAGATCGGCGGGGCGGCCTGTTGGTCAGTGCTTGAGGACCCTGGCAGCATCTCCAGGCTTGTGTCCAGAACGGATCTGCTTTCATCTTTACCGGACCTCGACCCCCCGCCCATTTCCGGATCGAAGGACCAGCTCCACTATTTGCTCCACCAAAAACGAGTGCTCGAACTTCCGACCGCGGTACTAGAGACGGTGGCCCGAATCGATGGCGGGATCGTGCTGGATCGGGACTCCAACCTGCTGGCTTTCGGTGCGATTCTCCGCCATCAGGACCTGACCGACTTTCATCCCGAGAACATCGAGGGCGGACGTACGACCGCCGCGATCGCAGCTTCCCGCTTCGGCCATGTTCTGAAAGTCAGTGAAGACGGCCTGATTTCGTTTTATCAGAATGGCAAATGTATTTGGGACATGTAGTCGGTGAGCCTGCCACACACCTGATCGCCACGCTGTTTGAGCAACCGCGTGCTCCGTGATGTATAAGACAAAGCCTATGAAACGACTTCACCTTTCTCTTGCGTTGGTCGTGCTCGTTGGCTGCATCGCTCTCTGGCGCTGGTGCCCAGACATCGGCCAAGCCCGCCGGCGAAGCTGTCGGACTGGCGATGCGCACTGCGGGATTGGAAAGACACGACGGCTTCTTCCCTTACTACTGGGACGAGAAGAAGGGCGACATTTTGTTCGAGCTGTCGCCCGCAGCGCCTACGTGGAGAGTTCCTCTATTTCACCGGACTGGGCAGCGGCGTCGGTTCTATCGACGCATTCGCTGACCGCAGTTCCTTTGGGGCTGGCTCTGTGTGCCGTTTTCGGCGGGTGGGGATGCGCGTACTGGTGATCGAAGAGAACAACAACTTCCTCGCTCCGAACGGCACGCCGGAGTTGCAGCACTCCGTGGAATATAGTTTCCCAACTTCGGTGCTGGCCTCGCTTCCGGTAGAAGCGGAGCGAGATGGTACTGTCTGGTAGACGCCGATGCCCTGCTGGTCCGGGACGCGTTCGATCTGCTCTCACAATTGCGCCGGCCGAGCCGCGCCGTGGGTGGCGTGGTGGTGCGGGAGCAGTCGTCGAAGGCGGCCGACTGGCGGCTGGACAAAGACCGCAGCGTAATTGATCTCGAACACACCGGAAGTTTTCCGCTCAATACCGAAGTGGAGGCGCTGCTGACGTTTCGCTACCGATTCTGAGAGCGATTTGAACCAGCCCGATCCGCATACCCTGAGCGTCCGCGAGCACCATTCGTTTGTGGCCATGCCCGCGCCCGGATACGAACCCCGGGAGCAGGATCCGCGAGTGGGATTCATCAGCGGAAGCTTTCAGGATTTTTCCCAACCCTACGATCGGCCGCTCACGCGTTATCTGGTGAACCGCTGGCGTCTGCAGAAGAAAGATCCGAACGCGGCGATCAGCGAGCCGGTGAAGCCGATTGTGTTTTATCTCGACCGCGCCATTCCCGAACCGGTTCGTTCGGCGGCGCGGATGGGGGCGCTGTGGTGGAATGCGGCGTTTGAGCAGGCAGGATTCAAGAATGCGTTGCGTATCGAGGACCTGCCCGAAGGCGCGGACCCGATGGACATTCGCTATCCCACCATCCAGTGGACGAACCGATCCGGGCGAGGGTGGTCGGTGGGGCAGAGCCATATTGACGTGCGCACCGGCGAGATCATTCACGCCGTAGTGCAACTGGATTCGCATCGCATGCGCACCGTGAACAACTACTGGGAATCGGTGATGCCTTCCGGCCGCGACAAAACCGAGCCGGCGCTCGATACGTTCGCCGCGCTGGATAACCTCGATCCCCGAACCAGCGAAGAACAAGTCATGCTGCAGCGGCTGGCGCTACTTACCTGCCACGAAATGGGTCATGTGCTTGGCCTCGACCACAACTTCGTGGCCAGTACGTACGGGCGCGGGTCGGTGATGGATTACTTCGCGCCGCGAGTCCAGATTCGCGCCGACGGCACAGCCGATCTCTCCGACGCCTACATGCAGGGAACGGGCAGCTACGATCGCTTTGCCATCGAGTGGGGCTACAGCCAGGGTAAGCCGGGCAATGACGCAGAAGAACACGCGCGCTTGGACGCGATCGTTAGAGGCGCCATCGCGAAAGGGATTGTTTGGGGAAACACCGCCGATCCTCGCTGGAATTCCTACGATGACGGCCCCGACCCTGTGACCTGGCTGAAGGAAGTTCTGCCCGTCCGGAATGCACTGCTGGCGCACTATAGCCCGCGCATGCTGCGGCCGGGCGAGCCCAATTCGATGTTCACTTCGCGGCTGCCTTTGGTTTATCTGTTTCATCGCTACGCGCTGGGAGCCGCGATCAACGTCGTAGGAAGCGCCAAGGTGCCGCTCTCCCTGGCGGGTGACGGGCAGCAGCCGATCATCATCTGGCCGGCCGAGAGTCAGAAAGAGGCCCTGCAACTGGCGCTGAGCGCTTTGAATCCCTCCCAGCTGAACGTTCCTCCGGAAGTCTGGAAGGCGCTGGCCCCACCGGAGAACCGCGATTCGGATGCGGAGCGATTCACGTCATCGGCGGGATATCTTTTCAGCCCGCAGGATGGAGCGCGCGCAGTGGCCGAAATCGTCGTAGGTGGATTGCTGGACCCCAAGCGCATGCAGAGGCTGGCCGTGATTTCGGAGCAAGACGGCCGGTTTCCTTCACCGCGAAGCGTCGTTTCCGCCCTGGTGACCGCTGCGTTTTCTGACGCCGCAAAAACAGCGACGGAACGGGATCTGGCGGGCGTGGTGCAAACCGAAGTTGCGGAGCGGTTGATGATTCTGGCGGCGAATTCCGAGGCGACGCCTGAAGTGCGCGCCGTGGCGCTGGCCGGAGTGCAGGAGGTTCAGAGCGTAGCGAAGAAGAACGCAACCCGCGGTCCGGCGATCGAACAGCTTGACCACGAGATCATTTTGTTCTTGCAGAATCCGGAGCAGAACACGCCCAAGCTGAAATCTTCAGGGGCGCCGCCAGGGCCGCCGGTTTAGCCGGGAAAGAGCGGCGGGCGAGGGCGCCCGCCCCACCGGCTAGGGGAACTTTTTGATCAGTTCGCGCCCGGCGCCGGGCTGCTCGAACTGGAAGCCGTGGCGGAAGACATCCCGGTTGCGAACCACTGCGCCGACCGTTACTGGTTCGAGCCGGGACCTGATCTCCATCTTTACAGTTTCGCCAATGGGTAACTGCAGCCGGAAGCACAGCGGATATGCCGGATTCGCTGATGTCAAGCGTTCGGCCGGGAACCAGGCCGGCTTCCCGAGAATAAATATTTACATCAATTTCCAGACGAATCCTGGGCGAGCGGCGATTCTCAGCCTTTGTCCCAGTGTGCAAGTTCGCCCTCCCGAAGATATCTGAAGCATTAACATAGCGGTCTTCTCTTGAGGCTGAATGAAGTGGGTTTCCGGTTTTCCGACCAATGTGGGCGAGGGCGCCCCGCAGGTGTGGAAGCAGGCACGAAACCTACAGAAAAAGCGGCGGGCAAGAATGCCCGCGCTACGCAGTCTGTCTCGGAATTGGGTGCCGTGCTTCGTAGGCGGTGATTTCGGCCTCGTGTTTCAGCGTAAGTCCGATGTCGTCGAGGCCTTCGAGCAGGCAGTGTCGGGTGAACTCGTCGATTTCAAAGGAGGCGGAAAAGCCATAGTCATCCTGGACCTTGCGCTGCTCCAGGTCGATGGCGAGATGGTAGTCATGGTGCTCAGCTACCCGGCGAACGATCTCCTCCACCTCGGCTTCGGTGAGCACGACAGTGAGCACGCCATTCTTCACGCAGTTGTTGGCAAAGATGTCGGCGAACGAGGAAGCGATCACCGCCCGAAAGCCGAAATCTTCGAGGGCCCACACGGCATGTTCGCGCGACGACCCGCAGCCGAAATTCTTGCCGGTCACAAGAATGCTGGCTCCGGCGTGGCGCGGATGGTTCAGCGAGAAAGATGGGTCGTGCGCACCGTCCTTGGTGCGCCGCCAGTCGTAGAACAAAAACTCGCCAAACCCGGTGCGCTCAATTCGCTTCAGGAATTGCTTGGGGATGATCTGGTCGGTATCGATGTTGGCGCGATGGAGCGGCGCGACCCTGCCCTTATGCTTGCGGAACGGTTTCATTCATTCTCCAGACTATGCGGAGGGCGAGACGCTCCTCCGGACAGCCGGCGGGACGCCGGCGCTACATTAAAGCGGCGCTACTTGTTGAAACTCCAATTACGGATATCCGTGAAATGCCCTGCAATGGCTGCTGCCGCCGCCATCATCGGGCTGACCAAGTGAGTGCGTCCGCCACGTCCCTGGCGGCCTTCAAAATTGCGGTTGCTGGTAGAAGCGCAGCGTTCGCCCGGTTGCAGGATGTCAGGGTTCATGCCCAGGCACATGGAGCAGCCTGACTCGCGCCACTCGAACCCGGCTTCCTGGAAAATCCGGTCGAGACCTTCCTCCTCGGCGGCATGTTTCACGGCTTGCGATCCCGGCACGACCATGGCCCGCACTTTCGCATTTACGTGATGCCCCCGGGCCACGCGAGCGGCGGCACGCAGGTCTTCCAGACGTGAGTTCGTACAGGAGCCGATGAAAACGCGATCCACGGAAATATCTTCAACCCGGGTGCCGGGCTCGAGCCCCATATATTCCAGCATGCGTTCGGCGGCGTGGCGATCAGCGTCAGTCTTCAGGTTGCTCAGCTCCGGAACCCTGCCGCTGACGGCGACCACCATGCCGGGATTTGTCCCCCAGGTCACGAACGGCGCCAGCTTCGAAGCATCGATCTCGATGACCTTGTCGTAGCGTGCTCCCGCATCGGACGGCAGCTTACGCCAGTGCGCTAGCGTCTTTTCCCAATCTCTATTGTGCGGAGCGAAGCGGCGATTCTTGAGATAGGCGAAGGTGGTTTCGTCGGGCGCGATCATGCCGGCGCGGGCCCCCGCCTCAATGCTCATGTTGCACAACGTCATCCGGCCTTCGACCGAAAGCGTGCGAACGGCTTCGCCGGCGTATTCGATGACGTGTCCGGTCGCGCCATCGGTCCCGATCTGTCCGATGATACCCAGTGCAAGGTCTTTCGCGGTCACGCCGTCGGGCAGCGATCCGCGCACGTCGATCAGCATGGTTTTCGGTTTGCGCTGGGGCAAACATTGCGTGGCCAGAACGTGCTCGACTTCCGAGGTGCCAATGCCAAAAGCCAGCGCTCCAAACGCGCCATGCGTGCTGGTGTGGCTGTCGCCGCAAACGATCGTCATGCCCGGCTGGGTCAGTCCGAGTTCCGGGCCGATGACGTGGACGATGCCCTGGTTGGGCGAGTCCATGTCAAACAAGGGAACACCGAACTCCTTGCAATTCTTTTGCAGAGCCTGGATCTGGAGAGCGGCAATCGGGTCGGTGATGGGAGTGCCTCGCGGCTCGGTCGGGATATTGTGGTCGACGGTAGCGACTGTCCGATTGGGCTGGCGCACGCGACGCCCGGCGACACGCAAGCCGTCGAAGGCCTGCGGCGAGGTGACCTCATGGACCAGGTGCAGGTCAATATAGAGAAGAGGCAGGCGGTCCGGGGGCGAAGACACGATGTGCTGGTTCCAGACTTTCTCGAACAGGGTGTGCTTTTCCGGCATAATCCTGAGTGTATTTTATCAATAAAAGAGACCGAAGGCGCTGTTTGAGATCTCAGTAGGGCCGGTGCTTGGTCTGTGTGGGACCGGGTCTTTGACCCGGTCATGCGGCCCGAGGGGCCCCAGCCCGATCGCTGCGCCAAGCTCCCAAAGCGGTGCTGCGCACCGCCCGACCGGGTCAGAGACCCGGCCCCACACAGTCGATATCCAGAGCTATGAGATCATGATCATCAGCCATGATTAACGGGAAGCGCATCGCCGTGGTGTTTCCGGCCTATAACGCGGAGAAGACTCTGGCGGCGACCGTGGCCGAGCTGCCGGAGCTGGTCGATATCCGCATTCTGGTGGACGATCACAGCTCCGACCGCACCGTCGAAATTGCCAAGCAACTGGGACTGCAGTTCTTCGTGCATGACCAGAATTACGGCTACGGGCGCAACCAGCAGACCTGTTACCGCGAAGCCCTGGCGGCGGGTGCGGACGTGGTCATCATGGTGCATCCCGACTACCAATACACGCCGCTGCTGGTGACAGCCATGGCCAGCATGGTGGCTTACGGGGTCTACGATGTGGTGCTGGGGTCGCGCATTATTGGCGGGCAGGCGTTGCATGGGGGCATGCCATTTTATAAATATGTGGCCAACCGCTTGCTCACCGCGTTCGAGAATCTGTTTCTGCGGATCAAGTTGTCGGAGTATCACAGCGGCTATCGCGCCTTCAGCCGCAAGGTCTTGCTGGATCTTCCTCTACTCGAGAACTCGGACGATTTTATCTTTGACAATCAAGTGCTGGCGCAATGTGTGAATTTTGGCTTCCGCATTGGCGAAGTGTCGTGCCCGACCAAGTATTTCGAGGAGGCATCTTCCATCAACTTCAGCCGTAGCGTGACCTACGGTCTCGGCGTGCTCCGGACGACATTGCAGTTTGCTTTGCAAAAAGCGGGGCTGGCACATTTCCGGATATTCAGCGCGAAGGGCCGGAAGCTGGACCCAGGTTACGCCGCGTATTACGCCCGGGGCGCGGCCGAGCCGCCGGGCTAGCGGCATAGCTTTGGTAAGTTACGGTGTTTTGAGTAGCGAACGCCATCAAGACCTCGCGTCTGTCATCCTGAGGGCACTGAAATGTTTCGCGGAGTCGAAGGACCCCTATGAGCCGATGAGACCTCGGCGCTGCGAAAAAACAGCCGGTCCCTCGACTACTTCAGACGATTCGCAAGCGAATCGTCCGATTTCGCGCTGGGTGACAGAATGATGACGACAAGAATCTGGCGAGGGTCGGCACAGTTCCTCCCAAAATCATAGCGCTGCATTCGAGACAATTGCGCCTCCGGGCCATTGTGGCTAGCATCTAATCTGAAGACGCATGGCGACTGCCACCACCACCGCGCAGGAACGACGCCCGCCGAAGATGGTGTACGGCGAAGTCCTGAGTTTCGCCTACGAGACTTTTTGCAGCAACAAGGTGCGCTTCGCGCTGACCGCACTGGGGATGGTGATCGGCACCGCCTCCCTGATCCTCGTCGTAACCATCGGCATGACCGGCAAGCAGTATGTACTGAACCAGATCCAGTCTATCGGTACCAACCAGATTGAAGCGGAATACCAGAGCGGCGGCCAACGCATCGCCAATGTCACCCCCGACCCGCTCACCATCGACGACATGCAGGCAGCTATGGAGGAGGTGCCGGGAATTGTCGCGGCTTCTCCCGTGGTTCCTCTGGGCGAACGGATTCCCGTAGGTGGAGGCAAGGAACGTGACATCTCGGTGCTAGGAGTTTTCCCCGACTACAGAATCGTACGTAACCTGGTGGTTATTACGGGCAGGTTTTTCGACTCCAAGGACGAGCAGGAACACAACAAGGTCGGAGTGATCACCCAGAAAATGGCCGAGGAGCTCTATGGATCGCAAGAAGAAGCGATCGGTAAAATCATCAAACTGAGCGGCCTGCCTTTCACCATCGTGGGCACGTTCCGGGAGCGGGTAGACACCTTTGGACAAACCGAAGTTGTCGACTACACCATGCTGATTCCGTACACGGTCAGCCGGTACTTTACCGACACTCCGAACGTCAAACAGATTTATTTCTCGACCGCTGATCCCTCGATGGTGGTGCCGGCAACCGAACAAATCCGACGGGTCATTAGGGGCCGGCACCGGGCCGAGTCGGTCTACAACGTCATGAATCTCACCCAGTTGGTCGTGCTGGCGGAGAGGACCGCCAACGCCCTGACGCTGGTGTTGTTGCTAGTGGCGGCGGTGGTCCTGCTGGTCAGCGGGATCGGAATCATGAACATCATGCTGGCGACAGTCAGCTCCCGCATCCGCGAGATCGGCATCCGTAAGGCTCTCGGCGCTACCAACCGCGAAATACGTTTTCAATTCCTGGCGGAAGCCATGACTATTTCCCTGGTCGGCGGGCTAATCGGCGTGGTCATCGGTTTGGCAATTCCCTACTCAGTACGCTTTCTCACGGAATACCGCATTCCGATTTCGGGGCTGTCCGCGATTGTGGCCATCCTGGTTTCGTCGTTGGTAGGCGTGATCTTTGGGACCGTTCCAGCCACCAGGGCGGCGAAGTTGGATCCGGTGGAGAGTTTGAGGTACGAGTGAAAAAGGCAGCTTCTAGCCTCTAGCTACTGGCTTCTAGCGTTTCCGGTGCGGGGCCAGAAGCTGCCCTACAAACAAAAACGCCGGGCTGGTTGGCCCGGCTCATTCTTGTTACTCACCTCGCGGGGAAACGGCTTGGTTCTGAGGTCCCCGTAGATTTCTTACATAGTCTTGATCACCGCTCACATCACCAGAGCAAGGCTCTCCAGTTCTTTCTGCAGCACCGGCATGGAGCAGCCTGACATCTCAACCCGGCCCACGGCGTCCATGGCTGCTTGAGGCGATACCCCGTAGCCACGGCCCATGAGGAAAACTTGCAGCAGTTCGGCGGCTTCGCGCGAATCGATCAAACCTCCCTGCAAAAGATCGTTGCGCAGAGCCGTCAGTTCGGTACTGGAGAATCGTTCTTTCATGGTCGTTATCACCTCCGACCTGCATTTCCTTACTCTATTAGACTCACTGCCTGCCATGAACGTTGCATGCAATTTTGGTGCCGCACTCAACCCACCTTCTCCATATACGTATGGTGCGGCAGTTTGGTTTCTTAAACCCCTTGCGCTGCGGTAAGTTGCAAGCCACCTAAATATTTTGATGATGGCGGCGAAAGTCGGTTTTGTGGCACGAACGGGCCATATCGGGAAATCTCGATCTTGACACGTTGTGTCGTTGTGGGACGCGAAGCGATGACAGAATATGGCTTTATTTAGGAGGGGTCAGTGACGGCCTCGTCGACCAGCATGATCGGGATGTCGTCCCGAACCGGGTAGACGCGGTGGCACTCGGCGCACTTAAGACTCTGTCCTTCGTCTTTCAGCACCAGCGGCTTTTTGCACACGGGGCAGACCAGGATGTCGAGCAAGTCTTGGGGAATCATGGGAGAATTTTACGCTCTTTCTCGCTTAGAAGTGGAAAAGCGTAACCGCAAAGGACGCAAGGAAAGGCGGCAAAGATCGCAAAGGAACACCGGTGGGGTTGTCTCCTTTGCGTCCTTTGCGATTAAGCTCTTTTGGCCGAGATAGTTTACGATAAAGCTCGATTCTACGGGAGGAGAGGGGTTCATGGCTGCCATCATCCTGGACGGCAACAAGATCGCCGCTGAAATCCGGGCAGAGGTCGCCGCCGAGGTAAAGGACATGGCGGCGGCTGGCCTGCGTCCGGGCCTGGCGGTCGTCTTGGTTGGCCACAATCCGGCCTCTGAAATCTACGTTCGTGGAAAAGTGAAGAGCTGTGGAGAGGTAGGCATTCACAGCGAACAACTCACTCCACCGGATACGACCTCGACTCAAGAGTTGCTGGAGCTGGTCCTGCAATTAAATCGGCGTGACGAAATTGATGGCATCCTGGTGCAGTTGCCTTTACCGCCGCAGGTTGATTCCAAAAAGATCCTGATGGCGGTGGATCCCGCCAAGGATGTGGACGGCTTCCACCCCGTCAACGTGGGATTTCTCTCCACCCAGCGCCCAGGCCTGGTGCCTTGTACGCCGGCGGGCATTGTGGAGATCCTCAAGCGCAGTAATATTCCGGTCGCCGGCCAGGAGGTTGTGGTTGTGGGACGCAGCGATATTGTGGGAAAGCCGACCGCCATGCTGCTGATCAATGCCAACGCCACGGTAACCGTGTGCCACTCGAAGACCCGAGACCTTCCCGGCGTATGTCGGCGCGCCGATATCCTGGTAGCCGCGATCGGCCGCGCCGGAATGATTACCCGCGACTTCGTGAAACCCGGCGCCACAGTGATTGATGTGGGCATGAACAAGGTCAGTGAGCGGGCGGAGTTTGATCGACTTTTCGCGGGCAATGCGAAGCGGGAGGAGAGCTTCCGGGCGAAAGGCTCAACCCTGGTGGGAGACGCGCATCCGAACGCGGCCGAGGTCGCGGGAGCGATTACGCCCGTGCCCGGAGGAGTGGGCCCGCTGACCATCGCCATGCTGATGGCAAATACCGTGAAAGCGGCCAGGATGCGGAGGGGTTCGCGCCCGCCCGCGCGGGCTGCGGAGCATGCCCGCAGTGCTTAAGGTCGGGTTGACCGGGGGCATCGCCGTGGGCAAGTCCGTTGTTGCCGAAATGTTTGCCGCGCTGGGGGCGCATGTCATTCAGGCCGACGAGATTGCTCACCAGCTCATGCAGCCGGGTGAGGCGGTCTACCAGGAAGTTGTGGGTCGTTTCGGCCCCGGAATCCTAAACTCGGATGGCAGCGTGAACCGCGCCCGTCTGGCTGAACTCGCCTTCGGCGGCCCCAACCAAGCTTCTCGTGTAAAGGAACTGAACCAGATCGTCCATCCCGCCGTGATTCGCCGCCAAGAGGAATGGATGGTGGAGGTGGGCCGGCGCGATCCTCATGCCATTGCCCTGGTGGAGGCCGCGCTCATTCTCGAGGCCGGAATGGCAAAGAGCTTCGATCGTTTGGCTGTCGTGACCTGCCGCCCGGAGCAGCGCATCGAGCGTTGGGCCCAGCGTTTGAAAGTAGATCAGGAAACGGCGCGCCGTGAAGTCACGCGCCGGATGGCGGCCCAAGTGTCCGATGAAGAGAAAATCAAAGCTGCCGATTATGTGATCGACAACTCGGGATCGTTGGATGAAACCGCGCGGCAGGTAAAGACAATCTATGTCGAGTTGGAGAAGGACGCGGCGCTACAAAAGAAGCCGCTGTGAGGATTTAGAATTCGGTCGTCCGCGAGGGAAGGTCTTGCACTTATGAAGCTGCTGCGTCCCATTCTGCTGGCTGTGATTTTTGCCGGCGCGTTCTACTACTTCACCACTTATCGTTCTGCCCCGACGCATCCCGCGAACTGGCTCGGCCGTCCCCTCAACAAGGTGGAGATTACAGAAGCCGCCACGACCGAGCCCTTCGATGCCGAAGAGCAGAACAACATCGGCGTCTATCGCAAAAACATCGATTCCGTGGTGAACATCACTTCGCGCGCCGTGACCTTCGATTTCTTGTATGGCTTGGTGCCCCAGGAGGGACAAGGCTCGGGGTTCATCATCGACAAAGAAGGTCACGTGCTGACCAACTATCATGTGATCGCTGAGGCCCGCCAGGTGGAAGTGACGTTGCACAACCGCAAGAAGTACCGGGCCACGGTGGTGGGGACCGATCGCTCTCACGATCTGGCGGTGATTCAGATCAAGGGTCCGGGACTCACGCCCATGGTGCTTGGCGACTCCCGCAATTTGCAGGTGGGACAGAAAGTTTATGCCATCGGCAATCCGTTCGGTCTTTCAGGGACCATGACCCGCGGCATCATCAGTTCGATCCGCCCGGTGCAGGAACCGGATGGCATGCAGATTGACGAAGCCATCCAGACGGACGCGGCGATCAATCCCGGAAATTCCGGTGGGCCGTTGCTGAACTGGCACGGCGAAGTGATCGGCATCAACACGCTGATCGCCTCTAGCGTGGGGCAGAGTGCGGGCATCGGCTTTGCCATCCCAGTGAACACGGCCAAAGCGGTGCTGAATGACTTGATGACTCTGGGCCGGGTGCGTCGCCCGGCGTTGGGCGTGCGGACGATTCCGATTACGCCCGAGCTGGCGGAACAGCTGGGGCTGGCGGCAGACAGCGGGTTGCTGGTCGTGCAAGTGGTTCCGGGAGGTGCCGCCGACCGCGCCGGCCTGCACGGCGGCACGGAGCGCGCCTATCTGGGCAATATGCCGATCATGGTGGGCGGCGACCTGATCGTGGCCATCGATGGCCAGGATGTCCAGGACCAGCAGGACCTCAGCCAGGTGATGAACAATCACCGGGCAGGCGACACGGTGCGGATCACAATCTATCGCGCAAAGAAGAAGATGGATGTCAGCGTTACGCTGGGCGAGGCGCGGGAGCAGGTGTGACATGTTTCAACCGAGTTGTCACCCTGAGCGGAGTCGCGGCTTCGCTACGCGAAGCAGCCGCGAAGTCGAAGGATCCCTATGCTTCCGGTTCGCTGCCGAAGACTCCCAAACACCACTTTCCCGCTCCAAAATGAACTGGCTCCGCTCAGGATGACACTGCTGGTTTTTCCGCAACCTCTTCAGATGTGATCTACCGATGAGCATTGAATCCATCCGTCGCTTCTGCCTTTCCTTCCCCCATGCGACTGAGAACCTGCAATGGGGAGACGACCTCTGCTTCAAGGTGGGAGGAAAGATTTTTGCCCTGCTGTCTCTAAGTTCGGTGCCGCAGCGCTTGATGTTCAAGTGCACACCGGAAACCTTCGTCGAGCTGGTGGAGCAGGAGGACATTGTTCCGGCACCGTATGTCGGTCGCTATAAATGGGTGTCGTTCGAACGGTTGGATGTCCTGCCTTGGGGTGAGATGAAAGATTTGATCCAGCAATCGTATGAGATGGTGGCGGCGAAGGCCAGAATTTCCAACGCCACGACTGTCAGGCCCAAAGCGACCAACCGCCGAAGGCCTGGAGCACGCCGCGCCGGGAAGTAAACCGGTGGGTGGCCGAAGTTGTTGATCTCGCATGCACAACTAGCTCTGTGGGTGCCCCATCCTTCGCCGCAAGGATGGGGCACCCACATTTCGTCAAGGGAAGGAAGACAGACTGCGGACAAGAGTGTGCCACCACCCGATAATCAAGTTCGGCCCCGGGTGTAGCAACTCAAGGAAGGGCTCGTCCTACTCGACCCCGCAGTGCCGGCAATCATAGGTTATCGCAACGGTCCCTGCTCGTTCATCCAGTCGCAAGTCAATAGCTGAATCGGGCGAGGCATTGCTGGGCAGCAAGGAAGTGTGCTTCTGCAGGAACAGGTCAACCAGCCTCTGGTCGTAGACGTCACCCGGCTTGACCAACAGGTCCTTCCGCGCGTTCTGGAAAACCGGCTCGTCGAGACCCATGATGTCAATACGGCTCACATAAAACATCTTGCCTTCATCCACGTCGATCTCGAGCAAAACCGTCTGGTTCCCTTCATCGATCGTTACGTTAGGGATGGAAGTGAAGATGATGTGACCGAGTTCGAGGTAAGCCTTGCGCAGATTGTCGAGGCCCTCCGCGATCAAAATGTGGTTGAATAGGTCGCTGTCTTTGATGGGAAACAGGCTGCGCAAGGCCCCCGCGTTGCTGACCGCTCGGTTGTTGTTAAAGCGAATCCGCTCCAACCGGTATTGCGGGCCCTCATCCACGTGAACCGCCACCGCGATCTGCTCGTTTGCCGGGCTACTGCTCAGTACCTTTGCGTCACCTCGAACCTGCACATCAAGGTGACCGTGCTCCAACCATGCCGCCTTCGTTCTCTCCAGAACTTGAGAAGTCACCTCAGCACGATCACCGAAATACCTCCTCAGTCTGATCGAACCCGAGATCCGACCTTGATCTGCGAGAGGCATAACGAGGCTACCCTCGAAGCTCACCTCGGCAATCGTGACCACTGGACCTGAGCGCCGCTCGCCGTCCAAGGAGGACGACGGGTGACATACCCTGGGGTTGTGGCCTTCGGGATCTTTGTAAACCCGACTTTGCACTCGCGCCCGCTCTTCAGACATTTGCTTCAGTTGTTCGGGTGAGAACAACTCTTTAGCGTCTTTGTACAAACGGAAGCTGACTTCAACACGGATTTGGACGGCCACTGGCTTGCCGTCCTTTCGCGCTGGCTCGAATTTCCACCTGCGCACTGCGTTAACGACTATTTCGTCCAATCCCATTCCGACTCGGCGCTCTACGCGAATATCCTGAGGCCTGCCGTCATCAGCAACGATCAGCCACAGCAGACAACTCCCCTGGTAACCGGCTTTCCGGGCTTCCTCCGAATATTCAGGGTCGGGGGCATATATGGGCCGAGGGGCAGTTACATCGCCGCCGACCTTCAGGGGAACGCTTGGATTTGTATTGCCGCGTGTATCTTGGGAGGCTTGTGCCTGAATGCTTACCAGGGAGCACACAAAACAGCGGAACTGCGAAACAACCGCCAAGGACGTTCAGGCGCATAAACAGCGAGAGTTTATCAAAATGGGGCGATCGCACCGGACTTTATGATGACAGTCTGTGCTTTCCTCCATGATTTGACTCCCACTCTCCCGCTGGGCTAGCCTCTAGCAGTCCCGACCTCATGCGATCTTGTTGCAAGTTATTCATTCTGCTGCTCTTGGTATCAGCCGCTCCACGCAGCTTCGGAGCGCGTCTGGTGCCGGTCGAAGCGCCTCGCGCCATGGTGGCCAGCGTACGTGCATCGGCCTCGCGGGTCGGAGTGCAAATGATGAAGGCGGGCGGAAACGCCGTCGACGCTGCCGTAGCGGTGGGTTTTGCGTTGGCAGTGGTGCATCCGCAGGCGGGAAATCTGGGCGGGGGCGGTTTCATGCTGATCCGCCTGGCGGATGGCAAGACGCATTTCATAGACTACCGCGAGAAGGCGCCGGCTGCGGCCACGGCGAACATGTATCTGGACGGCCAGGGAAATGTCATTGAAGGTGCCAGCACGGTCGGCTACAAAGCGATCAGCGTACCGGGTTCGGTCGCAGGCATGGTGTACGCGGAAAAGAAATACGGCAAGCTGTCGCTCGCGCGAGTGATGGCTCCGGCGATCAAGCTGGCGGAGGAAGGTTTTGCTCTTACCGCAGACGACGCCAAGGATTTGCGGGACGACAAACACCTGGCCCAGTTTCCCGAGTCACGGCGCATCTTCCAGCGTGATGGAAATTTCTACAGAGCTGGCGAGATGTTCAAGCAGCCGGAGCTGACGCGCACCTTGAAACGGATCGCTGCCAATCCTGAGGACTTCTATCGTGGAACGATGGCGCGTGAACTGGCCGCGTCCATGCAGAAGGGTGGGGGCCTGATCACGGTTGACGACCTGGCGCAATATGAAGTGAAGGAACGGGAAGTGGTGCGCGGGTCGTACCGCGGATACGACATCATCAGCGCGCCGCCGCCGTCGTCGGGCGGGACCGCGCTGATCGAGATCTTGAATATTCTCGAGGGCTACGACCTGGCGAAATACAGAGGTCGGACCACCCCCGCCGTACACCTGACCCTGGAAGCCTTCCGGCGCGCGTTCTTTGATCGGGCGGAGTTTATGGGCGATCCGGATTTTTCCAACATTCCCGTGGCCCAGTTCATCGACAAACGATATGGTACGGCCTGGCGGGAATCGATCAATCCGGCTCATGTCAGTGTCAGTAAGGACTTGATCCGGCCTGCGATCTTCAGCCAGCTCGAACAGTTCGCCGCCGCACATCTTCCGCCCAGGGCCGGGGCGGAGCCGAATCATACGACGCATTACTCCGTGGTCGATCCGGACGGGAATGCGGTCGCAACTACCACAACGCTGAACGATACGCTCGGTTCTCGGGTCACCGCCGAAGGACTGGGCTTTCTGATGAATGATGAGATGGACGATTTCGCCGCCAAGCCGGGCGGACCGAATATGTACGGCCTGATCCAGGGGCCAGCAAATGCGATTGGGCCAGGCAAGCGTCCGCTTTCTGCCATGACTCCAACTATCGTGTTGAAAAACGGTAAGCTATTTCTCGTGCTAGGCTCTCCCGGCGGGCCGCGGATTATTACCACCGTGGCCGATATCCTGATGGGAGTGATCGACTACGGAATGAACATTCAGGAGGCGGTGGACGCGCAGCGCTTTCATCAGCAGTGGCTGCCGGACGTGGCTAGCGTAGAGCAGGGATTTTCTCCCGATATCGTCAAGGAATTGGAAGGGATGGGCCACCGCATCGAGTTTGGAGAAGAAGAGGAATCGGGTACGCGTGACCCTTACTGGAGCGACGGGGAGTGCATCATGGTGGACCCGAAGCGGGGCGAGCGCCTGGGCGCCAGTGACAAGCGCAATGGCGGAAGAGCGATAGGATTCTAGTCTCGGCAGGGTTAGGGGCAGGTGTCTCACCTGCCCAGTCGAGCGAAGCTCGACGGAAAATAGAACGAATTTGTACGGACGATCCCTATTGACGAATTGCCGAGCGTTGCTCGGTTGGGCAGGTGAGGACACCTGCCCCTACGTGATTCGCGGACCTATCAGAGCTAACCATGCTTAAAGCGATATCCACTTACGTGTATGTGAAAGAGCGGCTGCACCCTGGCTTGCTGGACGGCTTGGTGCGAGGCGGGGCGCAGGCGATCGAAATCTTCGCCGCGCGACAGCACCTCGACTATGCCAATCGCAAACAGCATGTGCGCGAAATTGCGGATTGGTTTCAGAACAGTGGCGTGCCTCTCCACTCGGTTCATTCGCCCCTGTACGCCGATTACGAGGGGGGCCGCACTGGCGCACCGCCGGTGAACGTAGCCGCGACCGATCGGGCGCAGCGGATCGAAGCCATGGACGAGATCAAGCGGGCGATTGAAGTGGCGGAACAAATTCCCTTTCGCTTCCTGGTGCAGCACATGGGAACCACTGGCGAGTCGTTTGACGATCGCAAGTTCGAAGCGGCCATGACTTCAATCGAGCACTTGCGCGCCTTCGCCAAGCCGCTGGGAGTGCGCATCCTGCTGGAGAATATTCCCAACGAGCTCTCTGTACCGGACAAGCTGGTAGAGTTCATCCAGATTACGCACTTCGACGACATAGGCGTATGTTTCGATTTCGGCCATGCCCACATCATGAGCAATGTGGCCGAGGCGTTCGAAATTCTGAAAGGCCATATTCATTCGACGCACGTCCACGACAATGTCGGGGACCGCGACTCCCATCTGTGGCCGGGAGCCGGAACCATCGACTGGAAAGCCGCGATGGAGTTGCTGCGCTCGGCGCCGCATACGCCGCCCTTGCTGCTGGAGATCGAAGCGGACGAGAAGGTGAATCCGGTGGAAAAGATGAACGAAACGTTTGCCATGCTGGGTGCGCCTTAGAGCCCTAAACCGCCGAGGACGCCGAGATCGCGGAGAATAAGCTGGGAACAAAAGAAATTTAGAAAATGAGCTGGTTTTCTCGGCGCTCTCTGCGTGCTCGGCGGTAAATGGTCTTTGAATTCTATGTCCTCTCCCCTAACCACGATTTCCGATATCGGCAAGCATGAAGGCCAGACCGTTACCATTCAGGGTTGGCTTTACAACCTGCGGGAGAGCGGGAAACTATTGTTCCCACAGTTTCGTGACGGCTCCGGATTGATTCAAGGCGTGGTGCCGAAAAATGCGGTCGCTCCCGAGGTGTTCGATGCGATCAAGGGCCTGACCCAGGAATCGAGCGTGATTGTCGAAGGCAAAGTCCGTGCCGACAAGCGCGCCCCGGGCGGGTATGAGCTCGACGTCTCGGGAGTTCAGGTGGTGCAGCGGGTTTCGGAAAGCGATCCTTATCCGATTTCACCGAAGGAGCACGGCGTCGAATTCCTGATGGAGCACCGTCACCTGTGGGTGCGGTCACAACGTCAGGCGTCAATCCTGCGGGTGCGGGCGGAAATCATTAAGGGTGCCCGTGATTTTTTTGACGAGCACGGCTTTACCCTGACCGATCCGCCCATTCTTACGCCCGCCGCGTGTGAAGGGACATCGACTCTCTTTCCAGTCAACTACTTTGACGAGCAGGCATTTCTCACCCAGTCCGGACAGCTTTATATCGAAGCGACGGCCATGGCACTGGGCAAGGTCTATTCGTTCGGCCCGACTTTTCGGGCAGAAAAATCCAAGACGCGGCGGCATCTCACGGAATTCTGGATGGTCGAACCCGAGGTCGCTTACGCCGAGCTCGACGATCTTATGGATCTGGCCGAAGGTTTAATCAGCTTCATCGTGAGGCGTTGCCTGGAGCGGCGGCGCGGCGATCTGCAAATTATCGGCCGCGATGTTACCAAACTTGAGAAAGTTGAGGCCCCGTTCCCGCGCATCACTTACGACGAGGCAGTCAAGATGCTGCAGGAAGCTCACGCTAAAGGCGACTTGGAAAACAAGTTCGAATGGGGTGGCGATCTGGGATCGCCGGATGAAACCTACATTTCGTCACAATTCGAGAAGCCGGTGATGGTGCATCGTTATCCCGCGAAGGTAAAAGCGTTCTACATGGAGCCCGATCCCCAACGTCCCGACTTGGCGCTGTGCGTCGACGTGCTGGCGCCGGAAGGCCATGGAGAGATCATCGGTGGATCGCAGCGCATGGCCTCCTACGATCTGCTGGTGCAGCGCATCCACGAACACCGCCTTCCCGAAGAAGCGTTCAAATGGTACCTTGACCTGCGCAAATTCGGCAGCGTGCCTCATGGCGGCTTCGGCATGGGAATCGAACGCGTCGTGGGCTGGATCTGCGGGCTGGAGCACGTGCGGGAAACGATTCCGTTTCCACGGATGCTGAATCGCTTGTACCCGTAGGCAAACGCGAGCACGAGGCAATCCGGAACGTACTTGAGCGGGATTGGTTGAGGGAGGCGCATGAAGAGGAACAGAGGGAGGTTGGCCTGGGTCGCGGTATTACTTCCGATGCTGGCACTAGCCCAGCGAACTCAGCCGAAGCCTGATGTCCCCGTTGAGAAGTGGGCCGGGAAAACGATCTTGCTCATCGGTGCTCATGCCGACGATGACTCACTCTCGCATGGTACGCTGGCGATGCTGCAAGCGCACGGCAATCAGATTTATGTTTTGACTTTGACGACGGGGAATGTGGGAACCCAGGACCCGAATTTATCGCGAACGCAGCTTGCCTTGATTCGGCGGCAAGAGGAATTGGACGCCCTTGCGCAGCTCGGCATTCCGGCAGGGCACTACATCAATCTTGGGTATGACGACGGACTTCTCGAATTCGAAGATCGCAAAAGCGTGGTGGAGAATCTGGTTCGCCTGATTCGAAAGTTGCGGCCGGATGTGCTGATGGCGTGGGACCCGGGAATGAATTACCAGCGCTGGCATAAGTCCGATCACCGGGCGGCGGCCTACCTGGCTGCGGATGCAGCCCGCGCCGCAATGTGGCGGCTGCTCTTCGAAGGTCAGGTCACCCAGGAGGGCTTGAAAGAGTACATGGTTCCGGAGTACCTCTTCTACAACGACTACGACTACGGCGACGAAAATACCTGGGTTGATATCAGCGGCTTTGTCGAGAAGAAAATTAATGCCGGAGCCAAATACGTGAGCCAAAATGGGCCGGGCTGGAAAAACTACAAAGCCAATCTCTCCGCAGAAGAGCTCAAGCAAATGAAGGATGATGTGCGAGCAAACATTCGGATGAAGGACGGGAAACCTGTAGAGGGATTTCGTTACTACAAGGGTCTGCCGGACGCCGTCGGAAAATAGCTCCGAAATAATTTGAACGATATATCGGAGCTAATTTGTGCGGGCTTAGCTCGAGCCGTGAATAATAAACGCAGCTTTCATTCGCTTTAATTACCGCTCTTATGGCTTCCAACATTGTTGGCAAGAAAATTCGCGTGATCGGGGTTCCTCTCGATCTGGGACAATCGCGCCGCGGTGTGGACATGGGCCCTTCGGCAATGCGCGTGGCCGGCTTAGAGGCACGGTTGGAAGAGCTGGGGCATGTGGTCGAGGATGCCGGAAATATTTCCGTGGCCATTGCAGAACAGAAGAAGGCAGGCGATCCATCGGCGAAGTATCTGAAAGAAATTACCGCCACCTGCACCAAGAACGCCGAACTGGTGATAAAGACGTTAGAAGCCGGCATGATTCCACTGGTGCTG
The DNA here is from genome assembly GCA_963803655.1 of Terriglobia bacterium. GTDB lineage: Bacteria > Acidobacteriota > Terriglobia > Terriglobales > Acidobacteriaceae > JAIQFF01. The sequence continues at coordinate 101,097 of CAWDNR010000026.1, read as the reverse complement.
GGCGGTGACCACTCGGTGGCGGCGGGAACGGTGGCTGGTGTCGCCGAATTCTATCGCCGCCAGAACCAGAAGATTGGATTGATCTGGATTGACGCGCACACCGACATCAATACACCCGAGAGCTCTCCCAGCGGGAACGTCCACGGCATGCCTTTGGCTGCCACCATGGGGCTGGGCCCGTCCGAACTGGCCAACATTTTCGATTTCTCGCCCAAGGTGAAACCGGAGAATTGTGTGTTGGTGGGTGTGCGCGACATCGATGCCGTCGAAAAGGAAAATGTCCGCCGGGCCGGTATCGGTGTTTTTACCATGCGCGATATTGACGAGCGCGGTATGCGCACCATCATGGAAGAGGCGCTGCGCATGGCCGGGCGCGGCACTGCCGGCTATCACATTTCTCTCGACATGGACTGGATCGATCCCGAAGACGCACCCGGCGTGGGTACGCCCGTCCGTGGCGGTGCGACTTATCGCGAAGCTCACCTGGCGATGGAAATTATCGCCGACCACGGCCGCATGCTCAGCTTTGAAATCGTCGAAGTGAATCCGGTGATTGATGAGCACAATCGCACTGCCGACTTGGCGGTCGAGCTGGCCCAGTCGGCGTTTGGAAAGAAGATCCTGTAGAGAAGGAGATCAGCGACCGAGTCCTAACTATGCCGTTTCCAGCTTCGCTACCTTTTCGAGGCCACGCTCTTTGGTCTCAATCTCGCGGATACGGAACTTCTGAATCTTCCCTGTCACCGTCATCGGAAACTGCTCCACGAAGCGCACATATTGCGGAATCTTGAAGTATGCGATCTTTCCCTCACAGAACTTCCGTATCTCTTCCTCGGTCGAAGCTTCCTCCGCCTTTAGCCGGATCCATGCGACAACCACCTCTCCCAGCCGCTCATCCGGAATTCCCACGACCTGCACCTCCGCCACCTGGGGGTGGGTGTACAAGAATTCCTCTACCTCCCGCGGATAAACGTTCTCGCCGCCACGAATGATCATGTCCTTGGCACGCCCGGTCAGGTGGATGTACCCGTCTTCCCGCATCAGGCCGATGTCTCCGGTGTGGAGCCAGCCCTCCGCATCGATGGCCCGCGCGGTTGCCTCGGGCTCGCCGTCGTATCCTTTCATCACCATGTAGCCGCGGGCGCAGACTTCGCCCTGCTCTCCGGTCGCCACTGTTTGCCCGTCCAGCAGCGAGACAATCTTCATCTCCGTGGACGGCAGCGCCTTTCCGATCGTGGATACACGTATCCCCACCGGATCATCCGGCGTCGACATGGTCACTACCGGCGCGCTTTCCGTCTGCCCGTAGCCGATGGTCAGTTCGGAGCAGCCCATCTCGCACATAACGCGTTTCATCACTTCCACCGGACAGGGCGCACCCGCCATCATTCCGGTACGCAGGCTGGACAAGTCGTAGGACTTGAAATCCGGTAGTCCCAGCTCGGCGATAAACATGGCCGGAACGCCGTAAAGCGCCGTGGCCCGCTCCGCCTGAACTGCCTGGAGCGTGGCTCGCGGATCGAATGTCCAGTTCGGCATGATGATGGCTGCGCCGCTGGCGAGGGCTGACATGGTCCCGATCACGCACCCGAAGCAGTGATACATGGGCAACGGCACACAGATGCGGTCACGCTCCGTGAAACGCATGCCCTGCGCCAGCAGTTTCCCGTTGTTCACCTTATTGCGATGGGTCAGCATCACTCCCTTTGGCTGTCCTGTGGTTCCCGACGTGTACTGAATGTTGGCGATGTCTTCTGGCTCCACGGATTCGCTGATTTCGGTCGATGAGGTCAGCAACTCCTCCCAGCAAGCGGTGCCGAAAAAGATGGCGTCCTCCAAGCTCAGCTGCTTTCCCGACCGCGCCTCGTCCAGGATCTGCGCGTACTCCGCTCTACAGTCCCTTTCCCAAAGGAACAAGATCTTCATGCGCGACCTTTGCAGTGTGAATGCCAGCTCGTGAGTGCGATATGCCGGGTTCACATTGACCAGCACCGCTCCGGCACGAGCACACGCCAGGTGCACCAGCATCCACTCGGCACAGTTCGTGGACCACAGCCCCACGCGGTCTCCGCGCCGTATTCCGAGTGACGCCAGCCCGCGTGCCACTGCGTCCGCCGCATCCCTCAGTTCGCGCCAGGTGTAACGCTTCGATTGATGACAGGAAACCAGGGCCAGGCAATCGCCCCAGCGTTCAACGGCTCGATCGAGCACCTGCCCGATGGTCAACTCCCACAACTCCTGGTTGGGACCACATGAGTAGCTGAGCATGACGCCGCCCCCTCCGCTTGTGCTGGTGTGTGCCCAGCCATCGGTTATGAGCGACGCTATGGTACTAGATTCGTGCTCCTGGCTGGATAAATGCCGGAATAGCGGCCGGCATGCCTTGTACTCGAAACCCATAGACATTTCCTTGACAAGAAAATAACACCCGCCTGACACCTGCCGGTTTGCCCCTTGCTAACTTCTCCACTGAAACTTTCCGATTGGAGAAAATCATGAAGACAATTTCTGTGTTGTTGCTCGCGATAGTTTGCCTGGGATGCGGATACGGCTCCCCCAAGGCCATGACGCCGCAGCCTGGAGTCATGCCTGCGGTCTCGCAACTTGTACCTAACACCGCGAACTCTGGCGATCCCCAGTTCACGTTGACAGTCAACGGCAGCAATTTTTCCACTACTGCTGTTATCAACTGGAACGGTACAAAACAAACCACGACCCGGATGACGGGAAACCAGCTGACGGCCACGATTCCAGCTTCGGCCATCGCGTCCCCCGCCACCATACCGGTTACCGTAACCAACCCCGGTACTCCGGGCTCGGGCGGCATATACGGCAGCGGCGGTACCTCGAGCGAGACGTCCAATGTCATGAACTTTACCGTGAACTAAGGCATGAGGTTTATCGCAGCAGGCGAGGGAAAGCGGGTGCCGATGGCTCGGAGCCCGGTCACAGCTCTTGAATCAGGCGGCTTGCGCTGAGTGGGGGTGGCCCCAAGCGCAGGTGCAAACCATTTTCTCCTGCTCGTTCTCCGATGGGAACATGTGGTAGTACATCGCGATGACCATGGGGATGAATACGATCGAGTTGTAAAAAAGATGCAGCTCCACGCGCGGGAAGAACAACTGCAAAACACTGCAGGGTACCGGCCTGCCCCAGAAATTGTGGTGGGTCGTGGCTTGCCAGATCAGCAGGAAATGCTCGATGTGATGCCAGAACTGGATCACCAGCGCCATTGTCCACCAGGTCCGCGATCTCCCGGTGAATCCTTTGCGCAGCACCCAAATCCCGGTGAGCATAACCAGTGCATAGCCGTAGTGCAGGGTTTCGGACGTGATCAGCCAGGGGTACCACAAACCTAGAATCCCATTGGCTTTCGGACGCGGCCATCCCATGACATAAATCTGGTACGCCTGGACCAGATGCTCGCCCCAATGCGCAAGCACGATAAACATGAAAACCTGCAACGCTCGCTCATGCCAGCGGGTGTTCAGCTTCTCGTAAAAGCTGGGTGCCGCCGTTGGCGGAACCTGAATGCTTCCAATGCTTGGCGTCGAAACAGCCGTAAGACCTCCTACCACTCTTCGCGATCACGCAAATCGCTATGTCATCGATGTTCGCACTCCGGAATATCCTCAGTCAAGATCATCCTACTAGTACCAAACGCGCCGCCCGGCAGCAAAACGTGATTAATGGCCAGTATCCGGCTGGAATGGGTTAAGTCAGGGGGGCGCGACCGCCTAGACCTAAAAGTAAACCGACGATTACCATCGCTGGGTGGAAGCCTTCGCCAAGAAACGTAAGATTCCCATGGAGTGGGCCGAAAAGGGGTCCGCAAGGAAGACTACATTCATCCCCACCTGCAACGAACTGAACGCCGCCATCAGTTCGGAGTCTATTTCATCCTCAAGAGCATGGAACTGAGACCCTCCTTCCGTTCCGCCGTTCCCAAGTTTCCGGTCCACGATCCCCATTACCGCATCCTCACCCGACAGCGTTCCCGCTACACTCACTATTACTTCTACATTCGCGACGAAGTGCTGGGGCCGATCACCTTGTTCGTGGGATCGTTCCTCCCCTTTTCCGTCACCTACTATCTCAATGGCCATCACTTCATCGAACGCGAACTGGAGCGCGCCGGCGTGCCGTTCCGTAAAGACGACAATGCCTTTCTCTGGGTGGCCGATCAAAAAGCCTTACAGGCGGCGGCCGACCGTCTCAGTGCCCAAGTCATTCACAAGCAGCTTGATCATTGGACTTGGGTGGTAAGACCAAAGTTTTCCCAGAAAGACCGAGCCGCTATCAATCTCAGTCGCCACTACTCCCTACAACAGGTGGAATACTGTCGGAACTTCATCTTCCGACGCAACTTCCCCATCCACAAACTGTTCGAGCGCTCCTGCGACTTAGGACTATTCCGCCTCACCGCCGACAAGCTCTCCCAGATGTTCGGCTTTCGTCTCCACAAGCGACTGCGGGGCAAGCTCACTACGGTCTTGGAAAGAATGGAACATGGCCATCACGTGCTGCGCGCCTGCGCCAAGAATGCCATGCTCCGCATGTACGAGAAGTTCTCGACCTTCTTGCGCTTGGAGGTCCTCAGTAACAACCTGCGAGACTTCGGACTGAAAAAATCCTTGGATAACTTAGAAACCGTCCGTCAGACTCTGGCTACCGTGACCGACCGTTTCGCTCAGTTCGAGGCCCAAGCTCTGGACGTTCACGTTGACTTCCCTCTATTCCAGCGTCTGGCTCTGCCCGAAAGACAGTCTCGCGCTCAACTGAATTTCCCGTCCCGGGGTCGCAGCTTCCGTAATCGTGCCGAACTGCGGTGTGTTCACGAAGCGGTCTGGCATTCCCATGTTGGTATGGTTGAGCGAGTTGAAGAACTCGGCGCGGAACTGGAACCGCGTCCCCTCTGTGAGCGCGAAACCGCGCGCCACCGCAAAGTCCAGAGTCTGCATTCCGGGCCCATAGACCGAGTTGCGGCCCGCGTTCCCGAACGTGAACGCAGGGGGCGCAGCGAAGGCGGCAGTGTTGAACCACGCGGTTGCTGTCTGCGTGCCTGACGGGAATACGGCCTGTCCCGTGACATTGGCGCGAATCGGGTTTTCTCCCAGTACCGTGCCCGAGTTCGCCGTGTCTCCGAACACCGAAATCGTGAAGGGAAAGCCGGTCTGAACTTGATATATGGTGGAGACTTGCCAATTTTGTGTGACCGTTTCGAGTAAACCAGATCGCTTCCAGCCCGGCAGGTTGTATACGGCGCTCAACGCGAAACGGTGCCTGACGTCACAACCCGGTCCCTTTTCCGCCGCAAGGTCATTGTTGTTCTGCGGAATGGAAGACTCGAACATCGGAGAACGGAAATCAGGTGCATTACTGAGATTTTTCGACCAAGTGTAATTGGCCAGGAAAGTGAGGCCGCGCGCATAGCGCCGGCGCACGTTGAGGTATCCGGCGTCATACCAGCTCTGCGCGGTGTTCTCAAGCAAATTGATGGTGCTGACGGGGAAGCAGATGGCGCCGTTGGGGCAGCCCGCTGCCGGCGCTACATAAACCACATTGTCAGGAAGAACGGTGTCCGGCACAAGGCTGATGCGCGGAAAGGGACGCCGGGGTCCGATGGCCCCGGGGCCCGGAGGAGCATTGTTGATAAGGTGGGCGCGCTGCAGGTGCACTCCGTGTGAGCCTAGATATCCTGCCTCCAGAGTGGTTTGTTGGCCCAGGCTCTTCTCCACTGAAAAGCTCCATTGCTCGATGTACTGCGAAGGCGCCTTAGGATCCATGGCGCCGAAACTAACCGTGGTCTGCCCGAGCACAGGAGCACCGAAGTTGAAGTGGGAAGCTACAATGCCCGCCGCGGGAGTGAAGTTGTCACTTTGCTGCGTTTCCGGGAAAACATAAGGAACATTGTGCCGCTGGTTGCACCAGGTATTCATGTCGACTGGGGTATAGAAAATGCCGAACGCCGAATGCACCACCAGCCCGAACTTCGGTATAGCCTGCGAAATGCCAAAACGCGGCGCGAAGTTGTGGGTATTCGGATATTTCAGGCCTTGGGGAAAGCCATTCTGTGCGCCAATGAACGCAGACGGAATTCCGTTGTCGAAGGTCAGGTTTGAATTCGCATAGTTAATGTCCACCAGAGGATTCATATACTCGTAGCGGAGGCCCATCTCGATGGTTGTGGTGTGAGAGAGTTGAAAGCTGTCCTGTGCGAAACCATCTACATACCATTGCCGAAGTTGCATCTGGGGGATGCCGGCCTGACGCTGCTTCACTGCCGGCAAGCCGAGCAAGAAGCTGGCTAACGCTGAGCCTGTGCCATCGTTGGTGGCAGTCTGAGTGGTAAAACCAGTAGTGAATTGATAGTAACCGCGGTTCTGGAAGAATCCCCACATCGGCCAAATGAAGTCGCGGTAGCTTCCGCCAAATTTAAGACTGTGACGTCCGCGCTGCCAACTGAGGATATCGCGGCCTTCAATCACGGTGTCCCAGGCCTTCATCGGGGTGGCTGCGTAGTTGTCGCCCATGGGCGAGAAGCCCTGAACATTGAAGAATGGCGCACCAAAGGCCCCCTGGCCGCCAAAGCCGACTCCTTGAATGCCTAGTTCGGAAACGATGTCGTTGGTGTCGCTGTTTTCCGAAGAGCGGTGCATGGCCAACCGGGATATCGTGATGTTCGCGGTATTGAGAATGCGGGGACTGATGACCCTGTTCCAGGCAATGCTTCCCTGCTGCGAGAAGTTGTCGTGGAACGAACCGAAGCCGGGGAGCAAGGAGCCCAGTCCGGAAACCATTTCCCCTGGGGTAAAGCCGTGTTCACTGCTCAGCGAGTAGCGAGCCGTCACGCTGTCGCCGCGCTCGAACATGTGGTCAACGCGAATCGTGCCCTGATCGTTGACGTGGTATTCGTTTCTGACGTCCACGTAATTGTTGCAATCGGTACCGGCGCCGACCACGGTCGGCGCGCCCATCATGGCACTGCCGCAAGGCATGGTGTCCATGTTCATCATCATGTCCGCGTTGGGCCGTGGCACATGATTCAACAGGAATTCCTGCGCTACCGGACTGATCTGGTTTGCCGGGATAACGTTATTGACGCCGTTGTCCTGAAACTGGTTGCGGATGACTTGTGGATTGCTGGGGCTGACCGGCCGGGTTGGATCAAAACCTGGGTTGGGATGGGAACTGGACGGATTGTAGATGCTGATCCCGCTCTGGGTGAAGTCTCCGTTAATTTCAGCCAGCGTGGGCACGGTGTCAATCATGGTGTGCGCCATGGCATGGCGAAAGCCCTCGTAGTTCACAAAGAAAAAAGTCTTGGTGTGCGCGATAGGCCCACCCAATGAGGCGCCAAAATTGTTCTGCACCAAGTGATTGTTGCCCATGGAATCGAACGTACTGGCATCGAGTGCGCCATTGCGCAGGAACTCGTAGGCCGTGCCATGAAATTGGTTGGAGCCGGAGCGAGTCACGATATTGATCTGTCCGCCGCCCGCGCCACCCATCTCTGCGGAGTAGGTCCCAGTTTGCACTTTGAATTCCTGCACCGCATCGGGAGACGGGCTAAGGTTTAGGGTGTTGAACGTCGGGTCAGTATTGGTGGAGCCGTCGAGCAGATAGTAGTTCGCGTTGGGCCGGTTGCCGCCAATGCTAACCGCGGAGCGCTGTCCGGGCCGCCAATACAGGGGGTTCATGTTGCCGGTTTGGGCGCCGTGACCCTCATGCGCGCCGGGAACAGTGAGCACCAGGTCAATCAGCATTCGGCCGTTGAGAGGAAGTTCCTTGATGGATACAGGTTCGACCACCTCACCCACGGCGGCGTCCGTGGTATGAAGCGCTGGGGCTTGGGCGCCGACTTCCACCACGTCCTTGGCGCCGGCCACTTTCAGCGCGAGATCCAGCGACAATTGCTGGCCCACTTCGAGCTGCAGATTTCGGGTTAGAGTGGCAAAACCCGACGCTTGCACAGTTAGCTCATATTCGCCGGGCGGCAAGGCGGGAACCTGAAAGATCCCCTGCCCGTTGCAGTTGGCACGGCGTTCAGCCCGCGTGCTCAGGGAAGTGATGTGCACTGCCGCCCCTGCCAGCGGCCGTCCCTGGGGATCGATCACGGTGCCCCCAAGAACCGAGTAGTTGCTCTGGGCAAAGGCTGCCAAGGAAACGAGCAATAGGCTGAAGAATAAGCGCGCTCTACGCAAAACCGCACCCCCAGAAGGGAAGATAGGACGTGCCCGCCATCTTCTTGGAAGGATTTGAAAACCGCCTAACAGTTGCGGTGAAATCTACGAGCCGACCGCTTACGAAGCAATAATGTGAAGATACTAGGGGAGGTCACTTGAATAATTCTTGGTGAGGATGCCTTTGAGGGGCATAACGACTTTGACTACGGTGCGGTCGCGTCCGTGCGGCGCAGATTTTTCATGCGCTAGGGCGCGCTTCCCATGCACGGGGGAATTTCAATCGAGACGGGTTGGCGAAGCTCGCTGTAGTCCATTTTCATGGTCTGGCCGGCCTGGGGATTTCCCATTTTCAGACGAAGGGGCAAACCTGTGTTCTTGGCGACCAGCAGATGGATCGTGCCCTGGGTCTTCTCATTGTCGTATGCATAGAATTCGTAGGCGGCGGCCGCCTGGCCATTCACCACCTGGTCGTCGATCGGATGCAGGTCAGTAAGCTGAGTCCTGGGTTGGGACGAATTCTCTCCCGATGACTTGGGCGCGGCCTGGCACTGCCACGAGAACATGTCTCTTGCCTTTTTCATCAATCGGGGAGCTTCCACATGCGCCACGGCCAGTTGGGCTGCCTCGATCCCTGCGCCGATTGCGCCCATGGGACCATCGGCGGCGGCGTGGGCGATGGACATGGCAGCTTCCCGATCCAACATCGCCAACTGCATAGCCAGCCGGTCTTCCGCCAACTTCAAATAGCGTGGCACCGCCGGCGACGTGATCAGCCGCGCCGCCCGCCCCTCGCGTACCACGGAACGGATTTCCCAGTCGTCGATGGTTCCCTTCACATCCGTGGCCGGCATGCGCATGTGCATGACAAATTGCCGCGTGTTGCCTTGAACCGTTAATTCGCCGGGGCTCATGCCCAGTCCCTGGGCGGTCACCTGTGCGAATTTCGGATCGGTCGATTCCATGGTCATCACCATGCGGTACGCAGGTTGCGCCTTCAGGAGCGTGAAGGACGTATAGAGCGGACTGTCGAGTCGTACCGGCACACCTGCGCGCGACGAAGAGGGGACTGACGGTCCCGGCGGAGGACCTCCGTTGCCAGGCCGTTCGGATTTTCTTCGGGCCATGGCTGCTTCCATTTGCGCCCGCGCGGTCGGCGGCAGTTGCGTCATCATCTGGGTCATGTCCGGCATTCCCGGCGGCGAACTTGCTCCTGACGAACCATCGGGAAACGTATCGGGCGTAGCCGTGTTGTCGGCAACTGGCGGCGCCGCATCCTTTTTCTTAGATTCCGCAGCCAGCATGGCGCGGACCACTTTGCTGCTGACTCCGGACTGGCTCAGTGCTTGCAGTCCGGCGGAGGAGAGATCGAACTGAGTGTCGCTGGTGGCAATCGTATTCACAATAGTTGCTTCCGGCAGTCCGGATTTCACCATTCTCACCACGTCGTTGTTCGTGAGCGGGGAATTGTTCTGCTGTGCCGTCAGGATGGTTCCACTCAGGAGCAGCGCCGTCACTAGGCCCGTCAACTTTAGCAGTTGCATTACCCACCTTATGTTTGGCGACGTTGTAACAGGAAGAGCTTTTTGGCCCTTATTCTAGGAGTGCTGTCGATAAGGATCTGGGGGGACTCTTTCTTGCGCTCCTTCGGAGCTAAACAAATATAAACCCCGACCCCGGGCTTGCGCCCGGGGCTTCACTGTTTCGCCGCTACGCGGCTATTTTCCCGACTAGCCGTTCTCTGCCAAGCCTAGAAAACCAATCATGATTCATCGGCAACGTATGTCCGTGGCCGTTATTTATTGCGTTACCGTTTTAACCGCATCGCCCGTCTTGAACCCGCTACCCGAAACCGTGGTCGCAACCGAAGAGATATCGTCGACGTCGGTCACGCGGACCACGCCAACCGCACTAGACATACGCCGGATTACTTTTCCGGTCGCTGGGTCCTTGATTTCTTTCGACACGCGCTCGACATTCAGCTGGTCACCGACTTTCACGCCGGCCTTTGCTCCCACGTTGAGGATGATCTGTCCTCCATCCACAGCCGCGATCAGTCCTTCAACCGTGATTGTTCGCGCCACCAGCTTGTCCTTACCGGCGATGACGTCTGTGCTGGTCTTCTCGACGGCGGCTTTCACCGCTTCTCCGATGATGGTGCTCTGGAAGTCGCTGCTGCCGAAATCGGCATGCCCCCCGCCAAACCCGTGCCAGTTTCCGCCCCCGCCCAGCAGGGAGGTGCTTTCCCGCTGCGATTCACCTTTGCCTTCGGCGACGGCGAGAATCTCACCCGTATCCACGTCCACGATGCGCGCGGTCAGGGCCACAATTGCCTTCGACTTTTTGTGTCCGAACCCGCCGAGGCCATGGCCGATTAAACTGCCGCCCGCACCGCCCAGATTCAGGTTTTTGGTCTCGTTGCCAAATTGAGTGATGCTACCGACGATAATCGCATCCACGCCCAGGAGTTTCCCAATTTTTGCGGCGGAGTTGGGATTGGCGCGATCGCTATTGGAAAAGTTCTGCTCCGTCATGATCTTGTCCATCGCTTTGCGCTCGATCACGGAATAGCTGCCATCCTTGACCAGATAGGTTACGAGCAGGTCGGAGATGCCTTTCCCTACGTCCACGTCCTGGCCGAACAGCGCCGCAACATCGCTATGCACAGTGGCGTAATCGAAATCAAATATCGCTACCCGCTTCTTGCGCGGGCCCGCGGCGGGCGCTTGCTGCGCGTAGGCTGCGGCAACCGAGAACAGCAACAATAGCGCGGCCAAAGAGATTACTTTTCGCATGAGATGAAATTCCTTCCCCAAAAGAAATCAGGACAGACCGAGGTTCCCGGTCCGGGCCGAGGCTATCTCGGGGTGCAGCCCTTGTAAACCCGGACGGTATGACATTGTGCAAGAATGGGGATGTCTTATCAAGTCCCTGATCAAGTCCCTAAACCATGAAAAAACTGCGCGTCGGCATCCTTTTTGGCGGGCGTAGCGGAGAGCACGAAGTATCGCTGCTCTCGGCTGCGTCGGTCCTAAACGCCATTGACAAGAACAAGTTTGAAGTCGTGCCTATCGGCATTACCAAAGAAGGCCGGTGGCTGACTGCGGCGGATGCGGAGCTGCTGCTGCAGGGAAAGGCGACTGGCTCCGCACAGTCCCATCTGCGGGCGGGAGACCCCGAAGCGACGCCAGGGGCTGCGGTTCTGGCTACCGGACAGGCTGTGGTGGTCCCGCCGGAACCCCAGCGGCCGGGCGGGTCCCTGGAACCTTTCCAAACCGCGGCTTTGACCCGGCGGGCCAGCGACCGGGCCATCAATGTGGACATCATCTTTCCCGGTACTGCACGGGACCTTCGGCGAAGACGGAACCATTCAGGGATTGTTCGAGCTGGCGGACATTGCATACGTTGGCGCAGGTGTTCTGGGCTCCGCCGCTGGAATGGACAAAGACGTCATGAAGTCGCTGTTCATGGCTGCCGGACTGCCAATCGTGAAGCACGTTACTGTGCTGCGCAGCGATTGGGAAAGCGGGCCGAAGAAGGTTCAAAAACTGGTCGAGAGCAAGCTGAGGTATCCGGTATTCGTCAAGCCCGCAAATCTGGGATCGTCGGTGGGGATTTCGAAAGCGCGCGAGCGCAAGGAACTTGGTCCGGCGATGGAAGAAGCCGCCAAATTTGACCGCAAGATTGTGATCGAGGAAGGCGTGGGCGGCAAGAAGCACAAGGCCCGCGAAATCGAATGCTCAGTTCTGGGCAACGACGAGCCCGCAGCCTCGGTGCCGGGCGAGATCGTTCCCGGAAAAGAATTCTACGACTACACCGCCAAGTATCTCGATGAAGGATCGCAGTTGATCATTCCCGCCAAGCTCAGCAAATCCGAAACCAAAAAAATCCAGCAACTGGCCATCAGCGCATTTAAAGCGGTGGACTGTTCCGGCCTGGCTCGGGTGGATTTCCTGATGGACCCCAAGAACCGGAAGATTTACCTCAACGAGATCAATACCATGCCTGGATTCACGGCGATCAGCATGTATCCCAAACTGTGGGCGGCGTCGGGCCTGGCCTATCCGGAATTGATCGAGCGCCTGATTCGACTAGGGCAAGAGCGGCACGAGGAGAAGAAGAGAAATCAGTACAGCCGGTGAGATGATGGTGCACCTCAAAGGCGCCAAGCGGACGGCATGTGTTCTCTTGTCTGTGGTGGCGTCAATTACTTTTAGTGCTCGTATCTGTACAGTCTTATATGTTTGGGGATGGATGCCTCGCTCACCCCGGCCGCAAACCGGAAGGATACACCCGCCACCGCAGCCCATAACACTCTGGTTTATTGAGTGGAAGACGGCTGAAGTGGCAAAAGTTTGTAGAACATTCCATGATGACCACTGTTGGCGTGGGAGTAATCCTCTTCGTCTTCGTCATTTTTATACTTCTTCCGTCAGCGCGACGCGCTGGTCAGTTGTAGACACCAGCGCTGATCGGAACGGGAGCGAAGTCTCTTCCCGAGTCACCTAAATCCGACTTCTCTTGGGCGGAGGTGAAGAGACCGAGCGGAGAGCACTCAGTGCCCCAGGAAGCGCTCCAGCACCTCCAGATCGCGTCCAGTGAGGTCCACGAATTTCTTGGTCCTGGCTGCATCTCGGTGTTGCATCGCTTCTTCCGCCTTGAACAGATTCCCTTTCATGCTCGCTTGGCGAGCGACCATGTCGCCGCGAAGTCCGTAGCCGGCAGCACTTTGCTGTTGTTGCAGGCGATCCAAGCCACTGTTTACCGCGGCAGCGCGGTTGGAGAGCTGGTCAACCTCGTTCTCTAGTTGGTCCAGGCTGGCCGAATCGTTTGCGCTGCTGGGCGCCGCCATTCCGCTATCGCCCGGCGGAGACACGGCAGAATCGCTGGCCATGCCATTGTTCTGGGCCGTCAGTTTCCTTGAGCGAGGATGGCTGGGCTTAGCCGGGGTCATTTCGCTTGGCGCCGGAGTTGCCGCCGGAGCCTGCGCTGGTTGCATCGGACTCGAGTTGTCTACAGAAGCCGTGGTGGCAACCGGCGCGCCAGGTGTGGTCGAATTTTGCACTCGGTGTGCCAGGAGTCGAAGCCTCGGAGCTGGCGGTTGATTGGGCTGGACTGCGCCCTGTGACGCAGTATCCGTACTCGTGACTCCAGAGGCGTCCGGAGCCTTGGCATTGGTCTTGCTGATCCGGGGCACGTAAATTCCCGCGACCACGAGAACGGCGAGCACAATCAATGCTCCCAGCGTCATGTAGAGGCCACGATGACCGCTCGCCTGGGGAGGCGGCGGCATTGGGGCTGGCATCGCTTGCGCGGCTGGGCTTGCGGCGCCTCTTTGCGCCGCCGTTCCAGCGAGCCGTCATCGGAGCCGTCGCCGGCATCGAATTCGCAGCCGGCATGGGGAAGTTGCAGTCTGCGTCTCGAGCCGCCATCGGAGTCGTAGCTGGCAATGACTGGCGGATGGCATGGTGGCGCCGGGCGTTCGGACGGAATCGGCGTACGCGGGCCGCTCGGCCTCTCCATAGTCGGTGAAGCCTCCCAGAAACCGGCCGGGCGCTCGGTGCTGCCTCCGGTTCGTGCCAACGGCGTCCGTGGGACAGTGGGTGCGACGGCCGAGGACGCGGGCACGGTGCTCAAGGCATTGGCGAAGGCGTCCGCAGTCTGGAAGCGCTTTGCCGGCTCCTTGGCAATGGCCATGAGAATGATTTCGTTCAGTGCCGAAGGCAGCCCGGGATTCAGTTCGAGAGGCGGCTTCGGAGTCTGGTTCAGGTGCGCGGCCATGATGGAATACTCGCTGTTGGCCACGAAAGGTCTGCCGGCCGGTCACGAATTCGTACAGAACATATGCCGACCGAATACAAGTCGGAGCGCGCGTCCGTAGGATCGCCCTTGACCTGTTCGGGCGACATGTAGCCGATCGAGCCCAGGGTGGTGCCGGTCATGGTCAAACCGCGTTCGTCGCCGGAGCGCGCGATGCCAAAATCCATCAGCTTGATCATGCCCTGCGTCGTCAACATCATGTTGGCGGGCTTGATGTCGCGGTGAATGATGTGTCGCTGGTGCGCGTAGCTGACCGCGCTCAGCACCTGACCAATGTACTTGACCGCGTCGTTCACCGAGAGTGGCCCCATATCCAGCTTGGTAGCCATGGTGGTGCCTTCGACGTACTCCATCACCATGTACAGGCGGTTGTCGTTCGAGAATGCGGTTCGAAGCGCGCAAATATTGGGATGGTCGAGGCTGGCCGTGAGCTTGACCTCGCGCAGAAAGCGAGCCGCCAGATCCGGGGTCGAGGCCAGGTCGGGAGCAGGACCTTCATGGCTTCAATGCGGTCGGTGATGACGTTCCGGACCTGGTAGACCTTGCCCATACCTCCGGCACCCAACTCCTTAAGAATCTCGTAATCGCCGATTCGCTTGGTGGTTTCGTCGCTCATGTGTAAATCTCCCTAGGGTTGTGGGAACTTGCGAGCTTTTCTTGCTGGGGGCAGGTGACTCGGTTTTCATGCGGAAAACCATAGTCTTGCAAGACATGATTATCCTCTGCCCCTTCCTCGGGTCAAGACTGTTGGCCCAAGCCCTTGACGAACCCTTGCCTTTCCCGGTACCATTCTTCAAGTTTGCTCTCCGGAGCAGACCTTGGATTTCATGCAGAGTGGCTGAGGGACGAGCCCTAAGAAGCCACGACAACCGGATCGGAATTCAACTTCTGGTCGCCCGGTGTCAACTCTCGCCCTACACAGGGGGAACATGAGATTCGGGGTGCCGAATTTCCAGCATCTCGTTCCTCTTTTCCTCATTCGACAGGGAAAGAGGATTTCGCTTTTAGGGCACTTTCCGGACGGCTCGTCCCGCCGCTACTCGCAAAGCGAGTAGCTCAGACCTGAAACGGACATACGAATTACGCTGTCGGGAATGCGGCAAGAGCTGGGGAAACCAGCCCCGTTCCATCTGCGACGATTGTTTCTCTCCCCTCGAAGTTTTCTACGATTACGATGCCGTGCGGCCCACGTTTACCCGCGAGCGGATTGCCCAGGGCCCGGCCAGCATGTGGCGTTATCGCGATTTGTTGCCTCTGCCCGTGAATTATCAGCCCACGGTTCCAGCCGGTTTTACCCCACTGCTCGAGGCGCCGCGTCTGGCTCAAAAGCTAGGCGCGAAGCGCCTCTACGTGAAAAACGACGCGGTCTGCCAGCCCTCCCTGAGTTTTAAGGATCGCGTCGTCGCAGTGGCTTTGGCCCAGGCGCGTAATTTCGGTTTCGATACCGTTTCCTGCTCGTCCACGGGAAACCTGGCGAACTCGGTAGCGGCGCAAGCGGCGCGCAACGGATTCAAGGCCGTGATTTTCATTCCGGCCGATCTCGAGCCCGCGAAGATTCTGGGCACGCAAGTTTTTGGCGCGAAGCTGGTACGCATTTTGGGAAGCTACGACCAGGTCAATCGCCTGTGCTCGCAGATCGCCGACGAACGGCACTGGGGATTCGTCAACGTGAACCTGCGTCCCTATTACGCGGAAGGTTCGAAAACGGTTGGCTTCGAAATCGCCGAGCAACTGGGATGGCGTCTGCCCGACAACGTCGTGTGTCCCATGGCGGGCGGATCGCTGATCATCAAAATCAAGAAAGCGTTCGACGAACTCGTCCATCTGGGACTGGTGGAAGCCGAAGCCGGTGAAATATTTCGGAGCGCAAGCTACCGGCTGCTCTCCGATTTCAACCGCGGTGAAGGCTGGCAATACCGACATCGAGCCGCAGAAGCCGTCAACCATCGCGCGGTCGCTGGCCATCGGCAATCCCGCCGACGGGCATTATGCGATCAAAGTGATCACCAAGAGCGGCGGCTGGTCGGAGGATGTTTCCGATCCCGAACTGGTGGAGTGCATCCAGTTGCTGGCGGAGATCGGAAGGAGTTTTCACCGAGACCGCCGGCGGCGTGACCGTCGGCACGGCGCGCAAGCTTTACAGCCAGGGGCGGATTTCACCCGACGAGACCACCGTGCTCTGCATTACCGGCAACGGCTTGAAGACCACGGATGCGCTCGCCGGCAAGTACGAAGCCGAAGAGCCCATTGCACCCAAGCTCGCCGAGTTCGAGAAGTACATGGAGAGAACGCTGAACGCTTCTCCCGAGAAAGAAGTTCCGGAAACTGTTGAGGTCTAGATGAACATCACAGTTCAAATTCCGACAGCGCTGCGGCGGCTGACTGCAGGCAATGCGAAAGTCACCTGCTCGGCAGCCAATCTGGGAGAACTGTTTACCGCGCTCGACCAGCAGTTTCCCGATCTCAAATCGCATCTGCGGGATGAAGCCGGAGAAATTCGCCGCTTCCTGAATGTGTATGTGAACGAAGAAGACATCCGCTTCCTGGGCGGAAACAAGTACGCGTTCCAGGAGGGGGACGAAGTGCTGCTGGTGCCATCCATCGCCGGCGGCAACGCTAGTCGTCTCCTGAGCGCAGCATTGCGCTGGGCGAAGCAGCTACTCCGCTCAGGATGACCAGACGCTTTTGGAGAGAATGAGCGTTCCGTTCCTTCCGGAAAAATTCACGCCGGCTTGCTGAAGGCCTCGCGAATACGCTGGCCCACGATTGCATCTTCGCCAGGCTGCAACATCCATACTCCCACCACCAGCGTGTTGGCGTCCGCTGGAATGCCCTGGTTGGGCTTTTGTCCGGTGTTCGGGTTCAGTTCAATCGCAGGGTTTCCGCTCCGCAAAGCTGCAACGATCTCTCCGGTGGTGACTCCAGCGATTCCCGGATCGAAGCGTATGAGGAGATGTGGAACGTGGTTGGCGATCTTCGGAACCACCGTCTCTGTTTTGACCGAAGGGATGCCTTTCACTTCAGCGATTATTCGATCGACTCTCTTCTGATAGTCGCTTTGCATCGATTCTTCCGTGTGCGAGAGCACCCAGTCGACCGCCGCGACCATGCCCACAATCTGCTCCTTGGCGACCTTCATACCGCGGCCGATTCCCTCTTCCGGATTGTTGTTCTCATGGGCGAGGTCGGTCAGATCCTTCCGACCAAGAAGCAGGCCCGCGTTTTGCGGACCGCGCATCCCCTTGCCTCCGGAGAACGCCACCAGGTCGAAGCCCATGGCAGTGTACTTCCACAGGTTCGAAATCGGTGGCATGTCTGCGGCCGCGTCCAGGTGGCACGGAATCTTGAATTCGTGTGCCACGCGCAGCCACTCTTCTCGGCCGATCTGTGCACTGCCTGCGATTCCAACCTCGTCTTCCGCAGCGTTGAAAAAATTCGTCATCACCGCGTTGCCTGCGCCGCACGCGCGCTTATAGTCGTCGAGCGTGACGACTTCCGTCACACGCGCTCCGCAGAGATACATAGCACGGTCATACCCATAGCGGTGCGCACGTTGCACGATGACCTGGTTCTTCAAGCCGTCAATCGCCTGCGGCATGTCCAAAACGTTGATATGGTTTACCTGCTGCATACAGGCGGCGGTGGCCAGGCTGATCGCTCCCGAGGCTCCCGAAGTCACGATCGCCCCCTCGCACCTGAGGCGCTGAGCTATGTACTCGCCCGCCTTTCGCTGCAGATCGTGCAGCCGGACCGGATGGAGCGCGGCCTTCTGCACCGCCGCCAGAACCTCAGGGGGCATGCAGGCAGCCGTCAGCGTGGTATAGGTGCCTGCGGCGTTGACAATCTGTACGACGCCGAGCTTCGCATAGTAGTCTTCACCCTCTGGCGATGACACCGGGGATGAAAGAGTCTTGGCGGACGAAACCAGAGGCGCCGCGCCCAGGGCCGCGGTGAGCGAACTGGCCCAACGAACGAAACGACGGCGGGACAGAAATCCTGCTGGAGACTCATTCGATGCCGACATGCGGGTCGCTCCTTAAAATGTTCAGAAGGCTGCAATCAATCCGCCCAGGGTTCGGGCTTTCGATCCCAACGATGGTCTTTCAATTTGCGCAGCAGTGCCGCATCCAGCGGCCCTGCATCGCTGGCCGCAATATTCTGCCGGACATGCTCCAGCTTTCTCATCCCGACGATGATGGTGCTCACCGCTGGGAAGGAAAGAATATAGCGCAGCGCCATTTGCGGCAGCGTGATCGCAGGTGGCAACACAGCCTTTAATTTTTCCACCCGCTCGATGGTCGGCGGCAAGATTCTTCGGACCGAAGTACATCGCCCGCCAGTCGCCCTTGGGAAATTTCGTTTCCAGCGTCATCTTTCCGCCCAGACTGCCTTCGTCGAGCGGCACGCGGGCGATCACGCCAATATTCAGTTCCTGGCAAAGCGGGAAAAGTTTGTCCTCGGGCGCCTGATCAAAAATGTTGTGGATGACCTGCACTGCATCCACCAGGCCGGTGCGCAGAGCCTTGAGGCCGTTTTCGGGCTCCCAGCGATTGAGGCTGAGTCCGAAATGACGGATAATTCCGTCACGCTTGAGCTTCTCGACCGTGCTGCGAAATTCGGGCTCGTCCGTCCAGCTGTCGTCCCACACGTGAAACTGCAGCAGATCGATGGAGTCGGTCCGAAGCTTTTTCCGGATCAGGTCGGCGTGTTTGAGAACATGATCCGCGGGAAAAACATCCTGATACTTGTACGAAGACCGTGCTGGCCACTTGCGATTCATGGGCGGAATCTTGGAAGCCGCATACAGACGCTTGCTGGGATTGGGAGGCGAAGTATTCCGGGACAAAATTTCGCCGAGCAGGCCATCGCTCTTGCCCTCACCGTAGGCCCAGGCGGTGTCGAAGAAGTTGCATCCCCGATCGGTGGCCAATTGTAAGGCGTCCAGAGACTCGCGGTCGTCGGAGCCGCTCCATCCGCTCATCCCCCAGAGTCCGTGCGCCATTTCGCTGACTTCAAAACCTGTGCGGCCAAGTTTCCGGTATTTCATGGTCCTCCCTGATGAGGTGAAAGGACTTCGATTGTATTTGTTACGGGAAGCGAAAATGAATTTGTGCACCGTCCTGGCGCCGGTGTATCATCTAACTAACTGGTTAATTAATGGGAGGTTAGGCATGAAAGCCACTCTCTCCAAACCGCGCCTGGGTTCTCGCGGACGGCCCGAAGAAAGCCGGGCTGCCATCCTGCAGGCTGCGGTCCGTGAGTTTTCCCGCGAAGGCGTGGCCGGGGCCCGCACCGACGCTATCGCGCGCGCCGCTGGAGTGAATAAGGCCCTGCTCTATTACTACTTCAAGGACAAGGAAACTCTTTACGGCGCGGTTCTCGATCAGGTGTTCGGGGGATTGAAGCAGAGCATTCGAGCATGCACTGTCCAGTGATCTGCCTCCGCGCGAAAAGTTGCTGGCCTACGTGGGAGCGCACTTCGACTACATCGCCAGTCATCCCCTTTACCCCAGAATCACGCAGAGCGAAATGATGCGTGCGGCTCGCGGCAAAGCGCCGCACATGAAACGTATTGCGAAGCAATACTTCATCCCGCTATTCAGCAGAGTTGCAGCCGTGATCGAGGAAGGCCAGGCGGAGGGTGACTTCCGTGCTGTGGATCCGATGCACTTTGTTCCCTCCATGATCGCAATCATTGTGTTTCATTTCACCAACGCGCCGGTTCTGCGCATGGTCAAGGGGATCGATCCCCTGGCGCCGGAGTTGGTGGCCGCCCGCCGGGCCGCGGTGTTGGATTTCATATCGGCGGCACTGTTCACTCAGGAGCGAATTCCAAAGGAGAGCGAAAGTGAACGCGCGTAATAAATTTCTGATCGTTCTCGCGGTCATCCTGGCCGCGGCGACGACCTACTATTTTGTTTCGACGCCGCGCTCGAGCGATCTGGTGATGATCGGGACCGTGGATTCCAATCAAATCATCGTCAGTCCGCAGATGCAGGGCCGGATTGCCAAGCTGCTGGTCGACGAAGGCACGCAAGTCAAGCAGGGAGACCTGATCGCGATACTCGACCCGTCGGAACTGGAGGCTGAAGCCCGAGCCGCCGCGGCCATGATCGATAGCCTGCGTTCGCAGGTTTCCGCGACCCAGGCCACCAGCACGGCGACGCACGGTTCGACTTCGAGCAACGTAGTAAACGCCCAGTCGAGATTGCAATCGGCTCGCGCTCAGTTGTTGCAGGCCGAGGCCATGCTGCAACGGACCGAGAGTGACAGCCGCCGCATGATCGAGCTGGCCAAACAGGGAGTCGCGTCCGACCAGGACCGGGTGCAGGCGGAAAGCAATCTGAAGGCGCAGTTGGCGACGGTCCAGTCTCTGAAAGACCAGGTGAGCGCCGCCGAAGCGGATCTGAACACCGCTCTCGCCAACACCAACCAGGCCCACGCGGCTGCCAGCACGGTGCAATCGACGCGCGGGCAGTTGGCCAACGCCGAGGCCCAACTCAAGGAAGCTGAAGTCCGCCTGGGCTATACCAAGATCTATGCGCCCTTGAACGGCACGGTGTCAGTGCGCGCCGCCCGCGAAGGCGAAGTCCTGACTGCCGGGCAGCCGATTGTCACCCTGGTGGATTTCAGCGACACCTGGGTACGCGCCGCGATTCCGGAAACTGAGTCTGACCACATCGGTCTGGGAGACACGCTGCGCATCCGCTTGCCCGGCGGCACCATCACCTCCGGCAAAGTGTTTTTTCAAAGCGCCAGAAGCTGATTTCGCCACCCAGCGCGATGTCAGCCGGCGCAAGCGCGACATCAGAACCATCGTGCTCAAGGTCCGGCTGGACAATCCCAAAGACGCCTATGTGCCCGGCATGACGGCCGAAGTCCTGGTTTCGCAGGATCAACTCAAGGCATCGGCCGCCAATACAGGCTCAGGCGTAGAGAAACAGCAGTGAGTGCAAATCATGGTTGCTGACTTCAAACCGAACGGCGCATCCGGCGCACGCGAGCACGCGACGGACCCGCGCGTTAAGCCGACCAACCCGGGCAATGCCATCGAAGTGGACCATATTGTCAAAAAATATGGCGACTTCACCGCCGTCGATGACGTTTCCTTCAACGTCCAGGAAGAAGAAATCTTCGGACTTCTGGGTCCAAATGGAGCGGGGAAATCTACGCTGATCCGCATGATGACCACGCTCATCCCAATCACCGCCGGATCGGCCCGGGTTGCTGGACACGATGTGCAGCAAAGACCCCGACGGGGTTCGCCGGACGATCGGCGTAATTCCCCAAGCACTGACTAGCGATCTTGATCTGACTATCGAGGAAAATCTCAATATCTATGCCAAGCTCTACGACGTGCCCGCTCAAAAGCGAAAGGCCGCGATCGACGAATTGCTGGAACTCGTAGATCTGACCAAGTGGCGGGGGGCGCAAACCAAGACGCTCTCCGGCGGCATGCGGCGACGATTGGAAATCGCGCGCGGCCTGGTGCACAGTCCGCGAATATTTTTTCTGGATGAACCCACGACCGGGCTGGATCCCGTATCCCGGGTGGCCGTGTGGGAGATGCTCACCAACATTAAATCGCACCGCCAGCTCACCATCCTGATTACCACGCACTACATGGACGAGGCCGACCGCCTGTGCGACCGCATCGCAATCGTGGACCACGGCAAGCTGGTAGCGCTCGATACACCGCCCGCGCTGAAAGCCAGTGTGCCGGGCTCCAATGTGATTGAAGCGCAGTTCGAGAACGCTCCTGCGGACTGGGAGAAGACTTTGCACGAACTGAACGGAGTCACTTCGGTGCAGCATGAGGGTGCGGGCATGTACCGCGTGCTTACCGGCGACGGATCGCGGACCACCACCGAACTGGTGGAAACAGCGGTGCATGCGGGCGTAACCGTGAAATCACTCTCCGTGCAAAACACCAGCCTGGACGACGTTTTCGTCCATTACACGGGGCGGCAGTTGCGCGACGAACTGGTGAAAGCACACGGCTTTGTCATGCCGCCCAGACCAGGAATGCAGCCATGAATCGAATGTTAGCGATTGTCGAACGTGAAATGCGGAAATTCTTCCGCTCTCCAGCGTTGATGATGGTGTCGATGATTTTCCCGCTAGTGCAGCTCATTGTCCTGGGCAACGCATTTCGGCGGCAAGATACGCGATGCCCGCCTGGGACTAGTCGACCAGGACGGCGGAACCCAGGCGCTGAAAATTCGCGAGGCCTTTGATTCGGTGCGATCCAACATGCGGACCTTCGAGCCGATCTACTACACCGACCCGAAGCAGGCGATGGAAGACGTGCGCAACGGAAAGCTGGAAGGCGCCGTCATCATTCCTCCCCAGTATTCCCGCAGGGTTTACGAACAAGACCAGCCGCAAATCGCGCTGGTGGTGGACAACAGCGACAATTTCATGAGCGGGGCGCTCGAGGATGAGCTCACTCAGATTACGAACGCCCTGAATAATCCCACGGTCGAGCCGCGTCTTCTGCAGAAAACCGTGCTCCAGATTGTTGAACTCTATCCTTACATTGAATACATGAAATTCCTGCTTGCCAGGCTCGATCACGCTGGCCATATTCATGTCCGTCATGATCGGCGGCGGCATGCTCTACATCGACGACAAAGCCCGCGGGGTTCATGAAGGCTACCTGGTAACTCCCATCACCAAGTCTGAACTCGTTTTAGGGCTGAACGCTGCTAGCGTAGTCAAAGCGGTGATGGTGGGAGTGGTCATCACGGTGGTGGGTTGTTTGCTGGCCGGAGTGGGCACGCTGTTCAGCTTTTCTACCGCGCTGGGCCTGTTCTGATGATCATGCTGACTGCGGCGGCTTTGAATACGATGATGTTTCTGCTGGTTGTCCGAGTCGATGATCCGCTGGTGCCGCGAGCAATTTTTGGAATCTTGAATACGCTGCTGTTTTTCCCCAGCGGCGCTGTCTATCCCATCCAGGCGTTCCCGTGGTGGCTGCGCGGAATTGCCAAGGTGGACCCATTCACCTTCGCGGTCCACGGTTTCAAGACTCTGCTACTGAAAGAAGCTGGATTGTCCGCCATCGTGCCCGACATCATCTATCTCTCGCTGTTCGCGGTGGTTGCGCTGAGCATCGCGACGCCGCTGTTTAAACGCACACTCTAGCGGCAGTGACGGTGTGGTCGCGGGCCACCCGCCCGCGGCTCTTGATGTGGACTTGCAGTCTTTGCGGGCGAGTCGCACGCGACCACATTGATGCAGGGAACTTTTACCTGTGTCCCGAAGTCTATTATGCTTAGAGAATCATGACTTTGCTGGATGCCACACCTTACGACCCGGGCCCAGCGCGCCGGCGCAAGATCAGAATTCTCGTCGCCGTGATCGTCATCTTGGTTCTGGCAGCCGTGGTGTGGATGAATCGCTACTGGTCAGAGAAAAAGGTAGTCGACCAATTCTTCAACGCGCTCATGACCAAAAACTACGAGACGGCCTATGCGATTTATTACGCCGACCCGCAATGGAAGCAACATCCTGACAAATATTCCAAGTATCCCTTGAACCAGTTCATCCAGGATTGGGGTCCAGGCGGGCAGTGGGGGACCATCCGGAACTACAAAGTGAATGGCGCCAGCACGTGCTCGAGCGGCGCCAGTGGCGTTGTCGTGGACGTGATTGTCAACGAGCGTGCCGAACACGCTCAATTGTGGGTGGAAAAGTCCGACAAGACCCTGAGCCCGCCGCCCTGCGAACTCCTGTTTCGTTGACCGGTCTAGGATCGGCCGCTTCGCGGCCGTGAGTTGTTCCAGTGTCTTCATCGCAGAGAAGCTTCATCACCTACGTTCGCGCAGGCTTTCGAGCGGTCGATCTGGCGCATCAGACCGCACAAGACTTTCCCCGGGCCGACTTCGACGAATATCTGGATTCCTTTGGCGATGAGCAGGCGGATTGACGGATCCCATTTCACGGCACCGGTGACCTGGCGAACGAGCGCATCACGGGCGCGGTTGGCGTCTTCAATCAACCCAGCGTCAACATTGCAGACGACAGGAATTACGGACGTTTGAAATCCCAGAGACTGCAAATCCACAGCCAGCCGGTCCTGGGCCGGCTTCATCAGGGAACAATGGAAGGGCGCGCTGACCGACAGCATGATGGCGCGTTTCGCGCCACGTTCGCTGGCTAGCCTGGTGGCGCGCTCGACCGCCGCTGTATGGCCGGAGATTACGATCTGTTCCGCCGAGTTGATGTTGGCTGGATCGCAAACTTCGCCCTGGGCAGCATCGGCGCATACCGCCGTAACTTTCTCCAGGTCCATCCCCAGAATCGCGGCCATCGCGCCGACGCCCACGGGCACCGCCTCCTGCATATACTTTCCGCGATTGCGCACGGTGCGCACGGCGTCCGGGAAGGTCATGGTGCCGGCGGCAACGTGGGCGGAATATTCGCCTAGACTGTGTCCAGCGACGAAGCTGGAGTCGACACCTTTCTCGCGCAGAACCCGCAAGGCAGCAACTGAGGTGGTCAGGATCGCAGGCTGCGTGATTTCCGTCAGCCGCAGTTTCTCTTCCGGCCCGTCGAAGCATAGTTGTGAGAGCTTGTAGCCGAGCGCCTCATCGGCTTCTTCGAAAGTCTGCCGCGCGACGGGATATTTTTCTGCCAGCTCCTTGCCCATCCCGATGACCTGAGAGCCCTGGCCGGGGAAAAGGAAGGCGATAGATTGCGCTGCGGTCATAGTGTTTTGCTTTGCGTAAGGGGCAGATGTCTCACCTGCCCGGCCGAGCTAAGCTCGGCAATGCTCTTGGCCTTTTAGGCTTCCCCAAGTCGAGGCGAGCTGAGCTCACCCGTCCAGACGAGGGCGCCTGGGCCTACGTGGTTCATGCCTGGCTACGTGGTCAAGCCGACCGAAGGCCTTAGCCCTGCCACTTCTTTCGCGATCTTGTCATTGATATTGCGTTCGGCGAATTCGGCGGCCACGCGCAGCGCATTCTTGATTGCGTTCATGTTCGACGATCCGTGAGTGATGAAACATACGCCACGAACGCCGAGCAAGGGCGCGCCGCCATATTCCGTGTGGTCGAGGCGCTTCTTGAAATCGGCAAAGGCGCTGCGGGACAACAGATATCCCACCTGCCGCGTGATCGTGGCCTTCAGAGTTTCTTTCAGCGTGGCGCGCACCAGGTTGGCCACGCCTTCCGACGTTTTCAGCGCCACGTTGCCTACGAATCCGTCGGCGACGATTACGTCCACCTTGCCGCTGTAGATGTCGCGCCCTTCCACGTTGCCAATAAAATTCAGCGGCAACTGCTTGAGCAACTGGAAGGCCTCGCGCGTCAGTTCGTTGCCCTTGCTTTCTTCTTCTCCGATGGAGAGCAACCCCACTCGTGGACGCCGTGTTCCGAACATGCTGCGAAAGTAGATTTCGCCCATGACTGCGAACTGTTCCAGATTTTCGGGTTTGCAATCAACATTGGCGCCGACGTCGAGCAGGATCGCGACCGTGCTCACGGCAGTGGGAAAAACCGCGGCCAGCGCCGGACGGTCAACTCCCGGGATTCCTCCGAACACCATTTTCGCCGTAGCCATCGCCGCCCCGGTGTTGCCCGCGGTCACGAAGCCGGCGGCGCGGCCTTCGCGTACCAGCCTTACTCCAACGTGAATGGAAGAATCGCGCTTGGATCGGACCGCCTGGACCGCTTTGTCATCCATGGTGATGACTTCACTGGCGTGGACGACTTCAATGGGGAGTCCCGCGGCGGCGGGATAGCCAGCCAGATCGGCCCGCAACTCGACTTCGTTCCCGACTAACAGGACGTGAATGCCGTGGTGCCGGGCCGCCTGAATCGCACCTTCGATCTCAGGTTTCGGAGCCCGGTCCGAGCCCATCGCGTCCAGCGCTATGACGCTTGGCATGGAGAGTTCAGACTAGCTGGCTTCTTTGACGTCCAGGACTTCGCGGCCCTTGTAGTGTCCGCACTTGGGGCAGGCGCGGTGCGGCATCTTGCGCTCGTGGCAGTTGGGGCACTCGGAGAGCGAGTGGCTTTGGAGTGCGTCGTGAGCGCGTCGGATGCTGGTTCGCCGTTTAGAGTGTCGCCGTTTTGGATTTGGCATTCGATTCCTCTTTTACGTCAATCTTCAATCTTCAATCTAGAATCTGTCTCAATCTTCAATAATTTTGCGGATCAGTGATCCAGTTTGCCGCGAATATCTTTCAGCGCCGACCAGCGCGGATCTTCCATCGGTTCCGCGCAAGCGCACTGTTCAACATTCAAGTTCTGGCCGCAGTGCGGACAAAGGCCCTTACAGTCATCGCGGCAGATCGCCTTCAAGGGCAGCGCCAGCAGAACCTGCTCCTGCAAAACGTCTTCCAGTTGCAATCCTTCACCCTGATAATAGCTGACCTCCGCCTCGGCTGTGGTGACGGAAAGCTCTTCTCGTCCGGCATCGGCCCCTTGTGGGCGATAGAGCAAATCGAAGCTGTGAGCCACATCCTGCACCACGGGTTCAAGGCAGCGGGCACAAGCTGACTCAACCCGCGTCTTCAGGCTCCCGGCGAGTCGTATGTCTTTTACTATCTTGTGCTTGCCGTGCTGCTCTTCGACCAACTGAGCCCGTCCGGCGGTGTGCAGCACTTCGACCTGCCGCAACTCTTCGCCCAAGTCAAGCACACCTGGACGAATTTCCTCTTCGAAATCAATGGGATGCAGCTCAAGTTCGTGGATTTCGATGAACATCAGGCACCCCCCGCGCTGCTAAATCGTACCGCGAAGACCCGCGGAAGTACGCTCTGAAGAGCAAGTTCTCCAGGAAGTAAGTTAAAGAATAAAGGGCGTGAGGAGGGGTGTCAAGGAAACGGGCTGTGATGGATAGTGTCCAAGCCGCTGTTCACAAACTTCGGCGGCCCTGCTCGAGCGGGACGCTCGTGCCGACATAAAGGCATGGACGGGTATCATGGTCGCTGTCAGTTCCTCGAACCTGAAACGACCATGACCGAAAGCCCTGCACGACCGAACTGGCGAGACGGTCTGGAAAATCAATTCAAATCCAGCTCGAATTTTACCCTGGGGTTCGTCCTGCTGCTGGCGTTTTTGCTTCGACTCTGGAAAGCTTCCGGCACATTTCTCAATCTCGACGAAGCCATGCACTTCCTGGCCGCCAACAAGCCCTCGCTGGCGGAGGCGTACAAGGCGAGTCTTACTCTGGCTCATCCTCCACTGCTGATTTTGCTGCTGCACGTGCTGGAGGAAATTCGGGACGTCAGAGTTGTTTCTCAGATTGCCCTCGGTCATCGCCGGCACGATTTTCTGCTGGATATTCTTCCGCTGGTTGACTCGGCTCCTGGGTCCTGTCGTTGGTTGGGACGGCTTGATTCTGGTGAGCCTGCTTCCGGTGTTCGTCGAGCTATCGTCCGAAATTCGCCAGTACCCGCTGCTGCTCTGCTTCATGATGGCTGCGTCGTACGTGCTTGAGCTTGCCCTGGACGAAACCTCCGCCGGGAAAATGATTGCCTTTTTCTTGTTTCTTTATCTCGCCATGCTCACTCATTTTTCGGCCATCCTCTTCGCCGGCGCCGTGGGGGCATATTCATTTTGGCGGCTGACGGCCGCTCGCTCGTCGGGGCAGATGGTCGCGATCTGGATCGCGGGGCAGGCCGGTGCGCTCGGCCTGTTCGTTTTTCTTTACCTCTCCCAGATTTCAACGTTGAAAGGAGGCGCATCGGCGCAGCACATGCAAGTGTTGCTGGCAAATTCCTACTTTCATCGGGGGCACGATCACTTGCTGGAGTTCATCTTCGCCAGAACTTTTGGAGTTCTCCAATACACGTTCGGACAGCTCGCAGTCGGCGACATTGCGGGGCTTTTCTTTGTCGTTGGCATCGTCCTTCTGTTGACTGGGACGGATGTCGTTGGGAAAGACGCGGTGGACCGGCCGCGGCCTTCCCCTCGGCAGCTGGCTCTGTTACTGATGCTTCCATTCGTGATCAACGGTGCAGCCGCCATTGTGGATCTGTATCCCTACGGCGGAACGCGACACTCGGCCTTCCTGGTCCCTTTTGCGGTCGCAGGGGTCAGCCTGGCGATAACCCGGTTAACCCGCCCACGGTTGTCCTCTGCTCTGGGTGTTGCCATCCTGGTCGTTGCTGCTTGCCAGATGCTCGGCACGCCCCATCGCCCCTACATGCGCCGTGAAGATCAGCGGCGCGGCAACATGGCGCAGGCCCTGGACACGATCCGGCATAGCGTCTCTCCGGATGACGTGATCTTCGTTGATTTCCAGACCAGCTTCCTGCTCAGGTTCTATCTGTGCCCGGAGGTTGTCCCGGGCGGCTTGCCCCTCGCTGATTTCAGAACCTACAGCTGCAGTGGTTATCGTGTGATTTCCACGACGTCGGAAACGAATGTGTTGACGGCGAACTTTATTTTTCCGCCGCTGGGATGAAATGCTGAGCGCTTACGGTCTGAAACCCGGCCAGACTATCTGGGTATTTCAGGCAGGATGGGATGCTGCCTTGGCACGGGAGTTACAAGTAAACGTTCCGGAGTTCCGCGACCTGAAAGCAGAATCCTTCGGCCGCAACATCTCGTTGTTCAAACTGACGGTCTGACTATCAACGCGCGGATAGCGGCTTACGCCTACCAGATGGTTTTCAGCAGCGGGGACTTGCGGATACTCTCGTCGCGAGTGATGAGCGCCAGGCCTTCCGCGCGTGCAGTGGCGCCGATGAGACGGTCGGCTGGATCGTGCGGATAGTCATCGGGAAACTGCGTGGCCAGAGTAGCGATTTCTGGCGTGATAGGCTTGACCGTGATCCCTTCAATTAGCCGATTCAGGGAACTCTCGATAGTTCCGTAGCCTCGAATTCGTCCTCGTGCCACAAGGGACGCCAGCTCCCAGAGTGTGATGGCGGAAATGGCGAGGCCATCTCCTTGGCGCGATCTTCGGATTGCAGCATCGGCCGTGCGAGACAGCCTTTTAGAATCCGCGATTGCCCACAGCAACACGTGCGTGTCCAGAACGATCAACGCAGTGCGTCCCACTCTTCGAGAGGCACAATCGGCGACTCGATATCGCCTACGAGTGTGACGATTCCTTCCAGCCGCCCAATGAAATCATCGGAAGTCTTCTCCGCTGGGACCAGTTTGGCAAGGGGCTGGCCTCGTTTAGTGATTAAGACGGGTTCGCGAGTTGTGCGAACCTGCTCCATGATTTTCAGACACTGCGCCTTGAATTTCCCGGCAGCGATTTTCTTCATGACCGCTCCAGATGACCATAGTCATTCTAACATGACCACAAGGAGAAAATGTCCGCACTCGGCTGCTACACTATTTCTCCATGCTTCCCGGAGATGCCACTGCCGCCGGCACCGCCCGCTATCGCGACCGCTTTGCAAATTTGCGCGATGCCGGTCACTTCCGTCAGGCTGGGCACGTGCCGGGAGTCAGCCACCTATGGCTTTCATCGATCGGACTGGGGACGTATCTCGGCGATCCCAGCGATGCTGCCGATCAGTCCTACATGGCGGCGATCGAGGCCGGCCTGCGATCGGGAGTCAACGTTCTCGATACTGCGATCAACTATCGCCATCAACGTTCAGAACGTAATATCGGGTCGGTGCTCAAGCACATGATCGGATCCGGGGACCTGCATCGCGACGAAGTTCTGGTCTGCACCAAGGCGGGCTATCTTTCCTTTGACGGCAATCCTCCACCGGACCCGCGCGCCTATTTCCATCGCGAGTACGTCGAGACGGGAGTCCTCGACCCCAACGAGTTGGCGGGCGGGATGCACTGTATGTCGCCCGCATATCTTGAAAATCAGATTGAGCGCTCGCGGGGGAACCTGGGTCTTGAAACTATCGACCTGTTTTATATCCATAACCCGGAATCGCAGCTGGCGGATGTCTCTCGTGAGATTTTTCGCCAGCGCTTGAAAGATGCCTTCGCTCTTCTCGAAAAAATGGTGAAAGCCGGCAAACTCCAGTACTACGGCGTTGCGACTTGGAGCGCTTTCCGCGTGGCCGAGAGTTCGCGCGACTACATGGATCTTTTTGAGCTGGCGAAAATCGCCCATGAGGTTGCGGGCGAGCACCACCGCTTTCGCTTTATCCAGCTTCCCTTCAGTCTGGCCATGCCGGAGGCCTATGGGCTGGTCAACCAGCGAACGGGAAAAGAAAAGATGTCTTTGCTCTCAGCGGGGACGCGTCTGGGGATCACGGTGATGGGCAGCGCCACGCTTTACCAGGCAAGACTCACGCAGGGTCTGCCCGACTTCGTTGGCAGCGTTCTGGGAATGAAGACCGACGCGGACAACGCCATTCAGTTCTCACGCTCTGCGCCCGGACTCACAACATCCTTGATAGGAATGGGTCGCAAAGAGCACGTGGCTGTGAATCTGAAGCCCGCGCTGACTAACCCCACTCCGCCGCAGGAATGGAAGAAGTTGTTCACCAGGACAAAAGATTAAGGATATAGTCCGAGGGCTGACGCCCGAAGTCCGACGTCAATTACTTAAGCTGCTGCAGTTTCTGAGTCGCGAATTGCACCACTTCGCTGGCGGGATTTTCCTTTTGCATCTGCTCGTAGACGCGTTTGGCTTCGGCCGGTTGCTGAGTGGAGGCGTACATTTCCGCCAGCTCCATCTGCGCCGTCACCTTGCCTACACTGCGCGTCGGTTTCGCGATCAGCTGGTTGTAGAGGTCAAGCGCTTCCTTGGTTCGGTTCGCATCGCGATAAACCGCTGCTAGCGCAAGTTTGGCGAGTGCGGCGAGGTCTTCGTTGTGCGTCCCAGCAACTGCCTTCAGATCTCGCTCGGCGGCGGCATTGTCACCCAGTTGGGAAGAAGTAAGGCCCAGGAAATAACGGGCAAATTCAGCTGTACGCGTGTGCGGATACTGGTCCGTGATGGACTGGAGCTGTTTGCGGGCTTCGGTGGTGCGTTCCTTGGTGGAGGCGAAACTCGGGAGATCAGGCTCGGCGGGAGTGCCGGCAGGGCGCAACTGAGTGTCCATCGTGCGCACGGCCTGGTTCAACAGGGCACTGGCTTTCTGGTCCTGCTGGTTCAGGTAGTACCAGCCGCCAAAACCGGTGGCCAGCACCACAGCCAGAATCAGAGCTCCAATGATCAGCTTTGCCTTGTGCTCCTCCGACCAATGGACGGTGGCTTCCGCAGCCCCAATCGTGGCCCGGCTGAATCGATCCTCTTTAAGTCGATGACGAGTCTGTGCGCGCACGTACATCCCTTCTGTGAGATTAGCGCTGTGGAATGACCGTCTTAGAGTCTAACACGATGTTGGAAAAACCGGCGTTGGGTTGGATGTTGCGGAACCGGCTGCGGAAAAACTCCCAGTGTCATCCTGAGCGGAGTCGAAGGGCCCGCTAGCATCGTGCACGCCGGAGGAGCGGGAGGAGGTTGCTTCTGCGGCCCGCTGAAAAACGAAAGCCGCTGGATGCCGCAGCCGGCGCTCCCGGAATTGTTCAGCCTAGTGCGAGGTCTCTTCCAGAATTCCCTGTTCCAGTTTCTCCTGGCACTCGATGCAATGCCGAGTCCAGGGCACAGCCTCCAGGCGTTTCGCATTGATTTCCTTGCCGCAGGAAATGCATTCCCCAAACTCGCCCTCGCGCAGCCGTTCCAGCGCGATTTCCACCATCTGTAGCAGCTGACGATCGTTATTGCTCTGGTGAAAGAGAAATTCCTTGGTGTAGGAACTCGCAGCCCGGTCCGCGATATCCTGGGCCGAGTCCTCATCCACCGTCCGACCATCCTGCTCGGTGCGGGTGACCATGCGGCGAAGGTCTACCTGTCGCGATTCCAATCTCTTCTTGAAGTACTCCAGTTTCTTTTTGTCCATGGATAATAGTTTCGCGGCCCGTAGGCCGCGTCCTTATTGCGTCATCGGCTATGAGTCAAACAAAAATGATATGCGCTTAATTTGAGATGCGTCAACTGCCCCTGGCGTCTAATCCCGGGCGGGAGCATTTTTAGGCGGGGAGGCTACGCGCTTGATGGCTCGTTCCAGGGTCTGGTCCAGCGCACCTCTGGCTCGCTCGTATTCCTGCTGAGAAATGCTGCCTTGCTTATGCTCCACCTCTAGCTGAAACATCTCTTCCTTCAGCGCTTCGAGGAGCAATCCGGAGCGGCCCGAAGCCGTCTGCCGGGTGGGAAAAGTGTCAGACACCTCTACATCTGATGCGCCGAAATCAGGGATGGTCGCAAGCGATCCTTCCCCAGACCTGAAGTCCGAAGACCGGGAACGGGTTGTGATGTAGACGGCGCCCGCAGCCAGTATCACGGCAAAGCCCCCGAGGATGTACCAGCGATATTTTTCCAGGGGATCGGGAGCGTCGATGGGCGGGCCCAGTCCTCCTCCAGGACGAGAATCGCGTCCGGCGGCGGCAGTTCCGCTATCGTCCGCCGGGGCGCTTCCCTCGCTGTCGTCGCGAGCTTCGTTCAGGGTCCCTGTGCCCGAAATCTTGAACCCCAGCGGCTGGCCCGTCTCGGTGTTCGACGCCACCTGCACCATGGCGCTCGGCTCCCGCGGGTTTGGCCTGGACTCGAAGCCGCTGGCCGGGGCGGCTGAAAACTGCATAGTCTTGGGCAACATCACAACAAAGTGTTGTGCCGGATAGAGCGCCTTGGGATCAATGCTCAACTCGCCGCTGTAAGGGAGTTCGAACCCAATCTGAAACAAGGTCTGGCCGGGGCGCAGCGGGAAGTTGAAAGCGTAACGGTTCTTTTCCTTTTGGGGAACCGGGTCAGTCTTGAGCGGCTGCCCACCCGCGGTTTCAGCGGAAGAATCCATGACCTGCGCGCCTTCGGGCAGGTAGAACTCGAAGTTCTGATCGTTCATCTGGGTGCGCGGCGGATTGGAAGTGTTATTCACCGCGAACAGACGAGTGGCCTGAAGCTGGTTCCCCTGCGCCTGAAAACGCATAACGTCGGCGGTGACGCTGATGTCGTTGAGCTTCTTGGCGACGTCAAAGACTTGTACTTCGACGGAGTTCGTCCCCGGAGGCGCCATGCTGTGGTAGGTCACGCCCTGGTGAACGGCGCGAATCAGGTGTGGACCGTTGTCCGGAAGGTTGAAGCTGAAGTGGCCGCTGGCGTCGCTCTTGGTGCGGGCGGCTTCCTCCATCCCCTGGCCCAGTTTGATCAGTATGACGTCATCCCCGGCGGCCGGCTTGCCGGTCGTTCCGTTCTTGAGTGTGCCGCTTAAAGTTTGCGCGGACGCAACTGCGCTTAGCAGACCTGCGAGAGCGGCAACTGACAATTCTTGGAGAGACCTTCAAACTCTGGCTCCTTTTTTGCTGGAGAGAGCGGCCGCTGCGCCTGTTCCAGCTGCGCCATTTCCGCCAGACACCCCGGCTGCTTCTTCCTCGAGCGATGACTTCAGCGACTGGTAGTCCTGATCGGGCAGTTTTCCCGCCTGTTGTTCGAAATTCAAATCGCGCATGTTCTCATAGATCGCTTCCTTGCGCTCCTGCAAATACGCGAGCCGGGTCTTCTCCGGGCCCAGATGCAATCTGCCCGGAAGATAAAAAACATAGAACAGAACGCAGAGCGTCACCATGGCGCAAGAGAGAGTCGCGATCGTCATATTTCAGTGTCCTTTCTGGCCTGGGTGCGAAAGCGTTCCAGCTCGCCGCCGCTTACCGGGAAGACACCGCCCGGCGCAGCCAGGGCGGGCCGTTTTCTCCAAGCCAGCACGATGAAGATGGTAGTCAGCAAGCCCAGCACGAGAGCCAGAAACGGCATGATCCAGGCAACCCGATTGAATCCGGTAGCCGGTCGGCGCAGCCAGCACCGTGGGGCCGTATTTCTGCACGAAATCCTGCAGAGTCAGATCGTCGTTTTCGCCGCGATCGAGTCCGGCCATGAGTTCGCCGCGCATGCGATCGGAGTAGGTGCAGCCGACGTGGTTACATTCGAGGAGAATCTGGTTGCAGCCACAGACGCACATCAGCCGGTGACCCAGATTGTTGAAGCGTGCCCCTTCGTCACCGGCGCCGAGCAAGGCAAACACGATCAGGCAGAGCATCGCCATGTGCAGGCTGCGCGACACGGAATTGGGCAACGACTTCATAATTTCAGATTTCAGATTCTTGATTTCAGATTAACTTTTTCGTCCCAACTTGTTCTTGGCTCCGCTTCTGGCTCGCCAGGAGTCATCCCGAATCTGAAATCTGCAATCTGAAATCGCTCCCGCATCAATCTCCAGCTCCCGCCGGAGCCGCCTGGATCCGCGCCGGAGCCGTGACTCGAACCGGCGCCGCGTTCGGGATCAGGGCCAGGACAGTTCCGCCGATCATGATCAACACTCCGACCCAGATCCACATGACCAGCGGGTTCAGGTGCGCCTTGATGATGGGCCGGCCGGTCCCCTCATTGACCCCTTCATAGGTAAGGTAAAGGTCTTCTTTGATAGGTGGAGCGAATTCGGGGCAGGGTCTGCGGCTGCTGGCTGGCCTTGTAAAAGCGCCGCTCGGGATACATGGTCTCGATCTTGCGGTCGCCCTTGAAGACGCTGATGATGGCCCATTCGTTGCTGTAATTCGGATTGTCGTCCTGGGTGTAAGACTCGCAGACCAGGGTGTACGGGCCGATGGTCATCTTGTCGCCAAAGCCCATTTCCTTTTCCTTGTCCTGATTGAAAGGAGTGCCAAGGATTCCGATGATCACCACGGCCACGCCGAAATGCACGATGTAGCCGCCGTAGCGGCGGGTGTTGCGATGGAACAGGTGCACCATCGAGGCCAACAGATTTTGCCCGGTGTGGCGCGAGATCACGCGGCCGCCGCGAATAAATTCCGAGGCGACGGTGAGCACCACCAGCGCCGACAGCATGGCGGCCATGAGCGCGTAGAAATAAGCAATATCCTGCCAGGGCCGAACCCCGAACGCGATCATCAGGATTCCGACGAAAAGCGCGCCCAGAGCGGGCCACATGAAGTTGCGCTTCAAGCTCTCGAACGAAGTCTTGCGCCAGGCCAGCAGCGGGCCCACCGCGGTCAGCAACAGCAGCAGCAGCGCAACCGGAATGGCCACCTTGTTATAGAACGGCGGTCCGACGGTCACTTTGTTGCCCTGTACATATTCCGAGATCAGCGGGAACCACGTGCCCCACAGCACGGTAAAGCAAGCCAGCAGCAACAGCAGATTATTGAACAGGAAACTCGACTCGCGCGAAATCAGCGACTCCAGTTTGTGTTCGCTGCGCAGGTGCGACTTGTTCTTGAAAAAGAAAAACGTAAAAGTGACGAACGTGATCAGCAGAAACCACTTGAACCATCCGCCGATCGAAGACTGGGCGAAAGCATGCACCGAACTGATGATTCCGCTGCGGGTAAGGAACGTTCCGAGAATCGCCAGCCAGAATGTGGCGAAGATCAGCCACATGTTCCACATCTTCAACATGCCGCGCTTTTCCTGCATCATCACGGAATGCAGAAACGCGGTGCCGGTCAGCCAGGGCATGAGCGAGGCGTTCTCTACCGGGTCCCATCCCCAATATCCGCCCCAGCCCAAAACCGAATACGCCCAGTGTGCTCCGAGAAACACTCCGCAGGTCAGGAAGGCCCAGGTCACCATGGTCCAGCGGCGCGTGATGTGAATCCATTTTTCTCCGGGATAGCGCATGATCAGCGCGCCCAGAGCGAAAGCGAAGGGCACGGTGAAACCCACATATCCGAGGTAAAGCATGGGCGGATGGATCACCATCTCGGGATATTGCAGCAGCGGGTTCAGTCCCGCGCCATCCGCGGGCAAGTTCCCTGCATCAGCGCAAAAGGATGAGCGGCGAAATTCAGCAACAGCAGAAAGAAAATCTGTACCGCGGCAATAATGGCGGAGGCGTAGGCGAAAAGCCGGGCGTCGGTTTTGTGCCGCAACCGCAGAACCAGTCCGTAGGCCGACAACAATAAAGACCAGAACAGCAACGAACCTTCCTGCCCCGACCACAGGGTGGCGAACTTGTAGGGCGCCGGGAGATCGCGGTTGCTGTGATGAAAAATGTAGGCGATGGAGAAGTCATCCTGAAAGGCGGAGATGACCAGGATGAGGGCCGCAAGAAATACAACAGCAAAGGTGGCGATGCCTGCGCGCCGCGCGGTTTCGCCCAGCCGTTCCGAACCCGAGCCCGGACGAGCTAAAGCCAACACTCCGGCGAGGAATGAATAAGTGCTCAGTGCCAGCGCGAGCAGAAGCGCGAAACTGCCAATTTGCGACATGGGGAGGCCCGAACGGTATCTTTTCAGAAACAGAGGTTTGAGGCAACCGCGAAAGTGGAGAATGCCAAGTCGGTAGGACAGTAATGAGGACACAGAACCACGTCGGGGACAGCCGCGGGTGCGGCTGCCCCACCTGGTTGGGCGACTGCTCCCTTACCCTAAGCGCTCTGCTGTTGGTCGTGACGAGACAGCACTTCCTGCTCAGCGACCAGCCAATCCTCATTTTCGTGGCCTGGCGTGTATCCGCGCTGCTCGTACAGTTCGTATGCGCGACGGCGGATCTCCACTTCCAGGTCTGTAGGAGGCGAGGTCTTCTTAGGTTCAGGCGAATTGACGGCAGGCATGGTTGCAACCTGCTTTCTGCGGGTGTTGCCATTGCCAGGGGTTTTTGCGCGAGCCATGATCGGATACTCCTTACATATACCAAGGTTCAGCAATGAACCGAATTGGTGAACGAGCCACATAAACGTTGGACGCCACTCGGGAGGGGTCCTACATAGATTGTGGCGGATGAACATCTAAATCATAAACCGGATGGCTGTGGATGGGGGAGAGGGAAAGCAAGAAAATATTGATTTAGTTGGAACAATTTTAGTAATCGCTTACATGAAACACTAGTAGAAATCATGCGAACTGGTCTCGGCCCGAGTAATCGATAACGGCATTACCCGCTGCGCCTTCACCGAGATAACGTTATCCTGATTCTGCAGGATCCCTTCCACCATTAGAAACTGCTCGGAAGTTACCAGCAGGCGGTTTTTCTGGAACAGATCGGGCATGATGATGGCATTGGCGATTCCAGTCTCGTCCTCCAGACTGAGAAAGACAAAACCTTTGGCGGTGCCGGGACGCTGGCGGGCGATGACGCATCCTCCAATGCGGAGATATTTCCCATTGGGAATGCCGGCGAGGTCGCTGGCCTTGCGAACTCCGATCGCGTCCATACGCTCGCGGTGATAGGCCATGGGGTGTGGGCCCACGGTCAGGCCGGTGCCGCGGAAGTCGGCGACCAGTCGCTCTTCGGGATTCATGGGGCGCAGCGGAGATTTGGCATCAGGCTCGGGAAGTTCGTCGAGCAGCGGCCCGGAGTGACGGACCGAGCGCTCGATTTGCCAGAGAGCGTCGCGGCGATGAAGTTTCCGATGGCCGGAACTGGGAACTGAGAACTCGAAACTAGAAACTGAATTCAAAGCCCCAATTTCCGCCAGGGTATTGAGTTCATCCTTGCGCAATTCAGGTACGCGATGGATGAGATCGTGAATAGAAGTGAACGGCGTGAGGTTGCGCTGCCGAACAATTGCCTGAGCAGCCTCTTCACGCAATCCGCGAACATAACGAAGTCCAAGAAGTAGCGCCGGCGTCCCGCCGGCCGTCTCTGATGGAAAATTCTTTCGCCCCTGCGGGGCTTTGTTCTCCTTCGTCCTTGTCCCACGGCTTGCGCCGCGGGCTACATTCTTTCGCCGCTCCGCGGCTGGGTTGCCGACATCTTCGTGGACATCTTCCCGGCAATGTTTTTGACCAACGACCAACGACCAACGACCAACGACCAAACAATTCCACTCCGACTTCATCACATCAATGGGAAATACTTTCAACCCGTGCCGTTGCGCGTCTGTCACGATCGTCGCTGGACGATAAAAGCCCATGGGCTGGTTATTGAGCAGGGCGGCGGTAAACGCAGCCAGGTAGTGACACTTCAGATAGGCGCTGGCGTAGGCGATCAACGCGAAGCTGGCGGCGTGAGACTCGGGAAATCCATACAGCGCAAAAGAAGTAATCGAAAGCACGATCTGCTCCTGCGCTTCGCGCGAAATGCCATTGCGTTCCATGCCGGCGCGAAGTTTGGCTTCAATTTCCTTCATGCGCTTTTCCGAGCGTTTGAATCCCATGGCCCGGCGCAAATCTTCCGCTTCGCCGCCGCTGAATCCGGCAACCACCATGGCCATGCGCAGTAACTGTTCCTGAAAAAGCGGGACGCCTAAAGTGCGCTTCAGCACCGGCTCGAGCGATGGGTGCGGATACGTAACCTGCTCGCGTCCCAGGCGGCGCTGCAAAAACGGATTCACCATCTGTCCCACGATCGGCCCGGGACGAATGATGGCAACCTGCACCACGATGTCATAGAAGCGCTTGGGACGCAGGCGCGGCAGGCACGACATCTGGGCACGACTTTCAACCTGGAACATGCCGATGGTGTCGGCTTTTTGCAGCGTGGAGTAAACCGTGGGGTCGTCCGCCGGCAGGTGGGCGAGATCCACTTCTTCGCCATAATGATCGCGAATGAGCGTGATGGAATCTTCCAGCACCGCCATCATGCCCAGGCCGAGCAAGTCCACTTTGATGATGCCGAGATCGGCGCAATCTTCCTTGTCCCACTGCACCACCACGCGGCCCGGCATGGACGCGGGTTCGAGCGGGACCACGGAATCGAGCTGTCCCTGGCAGATGACCATGCCGCCGGAATGCTGTCCCAGATGACGCGGCAAATCCTGCACCGCTTCGCACAGCTCAAAATATTTGCGCAGACGAGGATGTCGTAGATCCAACCCGGCGTCATGGAAGCGATGGTCAAGTGCGTCATGAGCATCGCGATATTCCCAGGTGGAGACCGCGGAAGAAACTTTGTCCAATGTTTCCGGATCGAAACCCAGGGCCTTGCCCATTTCCCGTCCCGCCATGCGGTTGCGATAGGTAATGACGTTGGCAGTCATGGCGGCGCCGCGTTCGCCATAGCGTTTGTACAAATATTGAATGACGCGTTCGCGCTGGTCGCCGCTGGGCAGATCAAGATCGATGTCGGGCCACTCGCCGCGCTCTTCAGACAGGAAACGCTCGAAAAGCAATTCCATCCCGATGGGATCCACGGCTGTGATGCCCAGCGAATAGCAGACGGCGCTGTTGGCAGCGGAGCCCCGTCCCTGCACCAGAATGTTTTGCTCGCGGCAGAAGCGGACCAGGTCCCACACAATGAGAAAATAGCCGGCCAGCTTGAGTTTTTCGATCAACGCCAGCTCGCGCTCAATCTGGCGCTGGGCGCGGCTTTTGAGCGATCTGAGTCGGCCATAGCGCTGCTGAAAACCTTCCCGGGTGCGCTCCCGCAGGAAAGACATCATGGTCTCGCCTTCCGGCACGGGATATTTGGGAAATTCATATCCCAAAGCTTCGAGCGTGAACTCGAGCCGGG
The DNA here is from genome assembly GCA_963803655.1 of Terriglobia bacterium. Taxonomy (GTDB): domain Bacteria; phylum Acidobacteriota; class Terriglobia; order Terriglobales; family Acidobacteriaceae; genus JAIQFF01. Next base: position 61,708 of record CAWDNR010000026.1, on the reverse strand, counting down.
ATGAAAGTTCCACCGTATTGGCCAGGGCCTCAGGCAGGTCGGCGAAAAGCTGCTGCATCTGCTGCGGCGATTTCAGATGACGCTCGGAGTTGCGCGCCAGCAGACGCCCGGCAGTCGCCAGCGTGGCATGGTGGCGAATCGCGGTAAACACGTCGCAAAGTTCGCGCTCCTGCGGCGTCGCATAGCAGACTCCATTGGTAGCCAGCAAGGGCAGTTTAAGCGAGCGGGCAATTTCGATGGCAGCGCGGTTGCGCGCTTCCTGCTGGCGATGAAGATGGCGCTGCAATTCCACATAGACGTTGCCGTGGCCAAAAATGCCGGCCAAACATTCCACAGAGCGCCGTGCTTGCTTCCATACCGCCCTGCGCCAGCGCTATGGCGAGCGGACCATCATCCCCGCCGGTGAGACAGATCAATCCGGCCGCATGCTCCTGCAGTTCCTCTTTGCGGACAGCGCCTTCACCCTTCTTCGTGCCCGCAGTTTCATTTTTGTGATCAGACGACAGAGATTCTGGTAGCCGGCGCGGGAAGAGACCAGCAGGGGAAGGCGGAAAGGATTGCAGATTTTAGATTTCAGATTTGAGATTGGTCGAGGCGGGTCCCGATCTTCAATCCTCAATCTGAAATCTGAAATGTCGCATGGTCAACTCCGCCCCCATATGCGCCTTGATCTTTGCCTTCTGGGCTGCCATGTAGAAACGCGGCGCACCGTAGACGCCGTCGCGGTCGAGCAGCGCCATGGCCGGCATGTTCAGGTGGGCGCACATGGCGATCAGATCCTCGGGCAGAGAGGCGCCTTCGAGAAAACTGAAAGCCGAGCGGGAATGGAGTTCGATGAACATCGCCCCTGGCTGGAGGAGAGGATAGTTTCGCTATTTGTTCGCCTTAAATTCTGAGCTGAACAGGCCAGATTGTCAAGATCAGGAGGATGGCAGATTTTAGATGGCAGATTTTCAGATGGGTCAGCGAAAGCTTCCGGAAATGTCCCAGAACGAACGATTCAAGCCGAGTTCGTCGAATATCTTGGCGGCCTGATCCGGCGTCTTGCGTCGCCATTCAGGCGAGGCGTAGTCGCCGAACCAGTGCTCGGCCAGGCCCACTCCAGTTCTTATATCGAGGATGGAACTAGTTGGATGTCCGTGGCGTTTGCACCAGGCGTCGATCCTTGCCTGAGAAGAAAAGAACAGGATGTTTCCACAAGGACAATAAGGGTTGTCCCACCATCGGGCCGGCGGGTACGGGAAATGCACAAACAAATCCGAGCGAGTCGCCTTGCCTCGTGCGACGTCAAATTGCAGCGGTTGCCCCTCCCCACCGGCTGAGGTCAATATCCTGACATCTTCATGAAGGGCGGCTCCGATTCCCAGTGCGCACCAGGCGCAGTTCGCCCACCATCCGCCTCGACTGGTGGTGACCCAGAACGGTGTAGGGGTCAGTGCGAACGGATGTAAGCTCCAGACCTGCAGCGAATTCGGCACGAGAACGACTCCATGCATTTCGCTGAGCTGTCTGAGAGCGTGTTCCGTTTCTTGCGGAGAGAGTTTAGCCAGCGAGGCGAGGGTTGTCAGATCGGGGGCGTGGCCAGTTTCCACAACATGCCGAATGAGCACATAATGCACGTGTTCCGGGAGGCTCATGTTCGCCCTGGGTGTGGAAAAGGAGCGCCGGCCTCTCGCCGGCTGTCCCGAGGGCCCTCGGCGCGGCGGGCGGGACCGCCCGCCGCTACAGCCGCCGGGACTGTGGCGCTACGCCGGGACTTTGGTGCGTTTGCTGGTTTGCTTGATGGTGACCGGATCGAGGAAGGTCATCATGGCGCGCAACTCCTCGCCCACTTTCTCGATTTGCTGCTGCTGTTCTTTCTCGCGGGTGGCTTCGAACCATTCGCGGCCGGTCTCGTTCTCCTTGATCCACTTCCTGGCGAAGGTTCCGTCCTTAATCTTCGCGCAGCATCTGGCGCATGGTCTCGCGGGTTTGTTCGGTGACGATGCGCGGGCCGCCGGTGTAGTCGCCGTACTCGGCGGTGTCGCTGACCGAGTAGCGCATGTAATTGAGCCCGCCGCGATAGATCAGGTCCACGATGAGCTTCAGTTCGTGCAGGCATTCGAAATAGGCGATCTCGGGCTGGTAGCCGGCTTCGACCAGGGTCTCGAATCCCGCCTTCACCAGAGCGCTTACGCCGCCGCACAGCACGGTCTGCTCGCCGAACAGGTCGGTTTCAGTTTCCTCCGCGAATGTGGTTTCGATTACGCCGGCGCGAGTGGCGCCGATGGCCTTGCCGTAGGAGAGCGCCAGCTGCTTTGCTTTTCCCGTGGCGTCCTGATGGATGGCCAACAGCGCAGGTGTGCCGCCGCCTTCGACGAACACTTCGCGCACCCGATGTCCGGGCGCCTTGGGCGCAATCATCGAGACATCGACGTTCGCCGGAGGCTTGATCGTCCCGAAGCGGATGTTGAAGCCGTGGGCAAACATCAGCGTCTTGCCGGCGGTGAGGTTGCGGCGCGATTTCTTTTTTGTAGACTTCAGGCTGCAACCGTGTCCGGCACCAGAACCATGATGACGTCGGCCCAGGCTGCAACTTCAGCAACTGTGCCCACGGTCAGGCCGCTGGCTTTGGCTTTGGCGCGCGATTCGCTGCTGGCAGGCAATCCGACGCGCACGTCCACGCCGCTGTCCTTCAGGTTGAGGGCGTGGGCGTGGCCCTGGGATCCGTAGCCGATGATGGCGACTTTTTTCGCGCGGATCAATGAAACATCGGCGGCATTCTCGTGATACATCTTCGCATGATGTTTCCCTTTCGATGGAAAAAGAGCGGTTTGATTTGTACGGAACTACTTGGAGCGAACTTGGTTATACAGAGACTAGGCTAACCCCAGCTTGGCTAAACCGAACTTGTTCAAACAGAATATGAAACGCCTTCATCGGCAGCGGCACTTCGGGCGTCTGTCGTCTGAGCCGGGTTGGCCGTGGCTGAAGTCGTGCCCCGCCGCATGGCGACGATACCGGTGCGGACCATCTCCACCACGCCGTAAGGACGCAGCACTTCCAGCAGGCCGTCGATCTTGTCTTCGCCGCCGGTGATTTCAATGGTGAGCGATTCGGGCGCGACATCCACCACGCGGGCGCGGAACACGCTGGCCAGCTCCAGCACATGCGAACGGGCCTCGTGGGTCGCCGCCACCTTGATCATGGCCAGATCGCGCGCAATCGCCGGCTCGTGGGTGATGTTTTCGACCAGCAGCACGTTCACCAGGTTATAAAGATTGGCTTCGATGCGCTTCGCCTGGTCGGGATTGGTGTCGACCGTGATGGTCATGCGCGAAACTTCGGGCTTTTCCGTGCGCCCGACCGTCAGCGAATCGATGTTGAAGGCGCGGCGGCGGAACAGCGAGGCCACACGGGTCAGCACGCCCGGCTTATTTTCGACGTACACAACAAATATGTTCAACATTTTTCCCTTATTCGTCCGCGGCGGTTTCGACAATGGGGCTGGGCCGCCGGATCATATCGTTCAAAGACGCGCCAGCCGCAACCATCGGGTAGACGGTGTCTTCCTGCTCAACCTTGAAGTCGATCAGCACGGCGCCGTCGTGATCGCGCGCCGCCCGCACCGTCGGCAGCACCTGCGAGCGCTCGGTCACCGCCATGCTGCGGATGCCGTACGCCTCCGCCAGTTTCACAAAATTGGGATTCAGCAGCGGCGTAGCTTCGTAGTTGCGCTCGTAGAAAAATTCCTGCCACTGGCGCACCATGCCCAGAAATCCGTTGTTGATGATCGCGATATTGATCTTCAGCTTCTCCTGCTGGATGGTCGCGAGTTCGGACATGGTCATCTGGAAGCCGCCGTCGCCGACGATCACCCAGACTTCAGCGTCCGGCCGCGCCACCTTGGCTCCGATGGCCGCGGGCAGGGCAAAGCCCATGGTTCCCAGGCCTCCCGACGTGATCAGCGAGCGCGGCTTTTCGTGCTTGTAGTATTGCGCTTCCCACATCTGGTGCTGGCCGACGTCGGTCACGACCACCGTGTTGCTGTTGCGAGTTTCGCGCCACAGGTCGTTGATGACGTGCGCGGCGTAAAGATGTCCGTTGTCGGGAAGTTTCTGAATGTCCCGCACCGCGGAATCACCCTTTAGCTTGTCGATGGAATCCAGCCATTCGGTGTGATCGACCGACTGCACGCGAGGCAGCAACTCCTTGAGGACCTCGCGCAGATCTCCGACCAGCGCTACGTCCACCTTGACGTTCTTGTTGATCTCAGCCGGATCGATTTCGATGTGGATCTTCTTGGCATCCTGCGCGTAGGTCTTCAGGTTGCCGGTGACCCGGTCGTCGAAGCGCATGCCCAGAGCCAGCAACAGGTCCGCTTCCTGAATCGCGTGGTTTACCCAGGCTTCGCCATGCATTCCCATCATGCCGAGATTCAAAGGATGCGAAGCCGGAAACGCTCCCAGCCCGAGCAGAGTCAGGGCCACGGGAATGCCGGCCTTCTCCGCCAGGGTCAGAACTTCCGCCATGGCGCCCGAGACGATGATGCCGTGTCCAGCCAGGATGAGCGGCCGCTTGGCTTTGTGGATCAACTCCAGCGCCTGGGCGTACTCGGATCTCCTCGGGAGAAAGGTCGGGACGGTACCCCGGCAGTTGCGGCCGGGCGGCTTCCCAATCGAATTCGCAGGAAGACTGTTGCGCGTCCTTGGTTATGTCGACGAGCACCGGACCCGGGCGGCCGGAGCGAGCCACATAAAAAGCTTCGCGCAACACGCGCGCCAGTTGATCGGCGTGGGTGACGAGGTAATTGTGCTTGGTGATGGGCAGGGTGATGCCGGTAATGTCGGTTTCCTGAAAGGCGTCGGAGCCGATCAGCTTGCTGCCCACTTGCCCGGTGATGCAAACGATGGGAGACGAATCCAGCATCGCGGTGGCGATGCCGGTGACCATGTTGGTCGCGCCCGGCCCTGAAGTCGCGACCGCGACGCCAACTTCGCCGCTGGCGCGGGCATAGCCATCCGCCATGTGCGTGGCGCCCTGCTCATGGCGCACCAGGATGTGATGGATATCGCTGTGCTTCAAGGCGTCATAAGCCGGCAGAATTGCGCCTCCCGGATAGCCGAAGACGTGCTTTACGCCCTCGCGCTCCAGGCATTCCCACAGAATTTGTGCTCCCGTTTTTGTCATGGATCCCAGTCCTTAATCTTCAATCTGTTCAGCTACCTCGACTGCGGAACTGCGCTCCGCCGCTAGCCTGTGGCGCTGCTGAGCTGATCTGCCCAGCGGTTCTTGCCGCTGCAATCATACCCCCCAGAAATAATCTTCCTGCTCGCTCTCGTGCCGGGCTGCGTGAGCGGCATGGGCCTTTTCTCTTGCGCGCTCAGCCGGATCGGGATGCGCCGGCTGCACATCTTCCTTGCTCACCGCGGCCATCCAGGTAGACGCCGTCTTTGCCGGCGCTATCCGGAATGGTGGCAGTCCGGCTGGGCACATCGCGAACCAGTTCCAGCAGATGCCCATCCTCGATCGTCTTGATCTTGTCGGCCAGGGCCACGAAGCGGCGATAGACGTCGTCGAGTTGCGCCCGGTCGAAGGTGAAGCCCAGTTTCTCGTAGCGCACCCGCAGGGCGTTCCGGCCCGAATGCTTGCCCAGCACCAGCGCGTTGCGGGGAGCGCCCACCGACTGAGGGCGCTATGATCTCATAGGTCGACGGGTCCTTGATCATTCCATCCTGGTGAATCCCGGCTTCGTGGGCGAATGCGTTTCGCCCAACAATCGCCTTGTGCGGCTGCACGTACACTCCGGTGATTTCAGACAAGAGCTGGCTGGACGGAAACAGTTGCTCGGCAACCACCGAGGTCTCATACGGATAGTGCTCCGCCCGGACCCGCATCACCATCACCAGCTCTTCCAGTGACGTGTTGCCCGCCCGCTCGCCGATGCCGTTGACCGTGCATTCCACCTGGCGCGCGCCCGCGCCGATGGCTGCCAGTGAGTTTGCCACAGATAATCCCAGATCATCGTGGCAGTGAACCGAAATGGTCACGCCGTCGATGCCCCGCACCCGGCGTCGCAGGGTCTGCATTAATTCGGCGAATTCATGGGGCACGCTGAAGCCGACCGTGTCCGGGATGTTGAGCGTGGTAGCGCCCGCCTCGATCACCGCCTCCATCACTTCGCAGAGGAAGTTGATATCGGTTCGGCTGGCGTCCTCGGCGGAGAACTGGACATCTTTACAGAAGGAGCGGGCCAGCTTGACGCCGTCGCGGGCCTGTTCCAGGCATTGCCGCCGTGAAATCTTGAGCTTGTGCTGCAAGTGGATATCGGAGGTGGCCAGAAAGGTATGAATCCGGGGGCGGGCGGCGCCTTCGAGGGCGCGCCAGGCGCGCTCAATGTCGCCCGGACAACTGCGCGCCAGCGCGGCGATAATGGGACGGCGAATTCGCGCGCCAGCACGCGCACCGCCTCAAAGTCGCCTTCCGAGGCGATGGGAAATCCGGCCTCGATGATGTCTACGCCCAGGCGATCGAGTTGGCGCGCCATGCGCACCTTCTCGGCCACGTTCATGCTGCAACCCGGCGACTGTTCTCCGTCGCGCAAGGTAGTATCGAATATGGTTACGTGCTCTGGTTGAGCCTAATCTGGTCCTCGTCTCGTTCCGCCAAGTCATCCTCCCCCGGCCTCACTTCAGGCCCTGTGTCAATCGGCAGAAACTAAAAAGGCCATCATCCGATGCGGTGGATGATGGCCTTTTGCTGAATCTCTGGTATTGCTAAATCATCCGCCGCTTTTTTGAGGTGCAAGCACCAGGCCAGGAATGGCCACGCTAAGGGCGAGAAGGCGCACTCGCACCTCCTGGGCTGCACGGCTAGCGACAATGGCTATACGATCCATGAGGCAAATCTGTATAAGACAGGGTAGCGGCGTCGCTGTGCACCTGTCAATCCAAATTGCCGCTTTAGCTCATCACTTTTTTCGATAGATCGATGCAGTGATAGATCGACGCAGATAAATCAACGCTGCGCACATGCTCCTCGAACGCCTGTTTGAGCATGTCGCCCAGTTGTTCCGGCTTGCTGCCTTGGCCTCGAACCAAGATGACTTCGTGGCAGGCGGAGCATTCGCCAGAAGCGGCCAAGCCCACCTGGAATCTGGCTATGAGTTCCGGCCTTTCAGCCATATCTCATGCTGCCACAAATTTGCACGGTGGATATTATCTCTGAAGGCACCCCTAAATGCCACGTCAGACCTCGTCCGTCGGACCTCCGCAAAGCCTCGGACGCCTGGAGGCCGAGGCCTGGGGCGCAGAGGGCTGAGTTCCGACGTCCGGCTTGAGGTAACGAGACCCTCCCATGTCCTTCCGTGACCTCCTAATTGGGGGAACAAAGAGGATACTCATGCTGTGAACGCCCTCCCCCAACCTAACCCCGATCGTCTTTACCCTGATCGTCGCGCTCCGCGATTGAATTTGTCCGACATCACTCCGGCAGTTCTCCGATTTGAAGATGGTCATCGCACGCAGGGACAGCTAGAAGTCATCTCGGTCACCGGGGGCATTCTTTGCCTGCCCAAACCGGTGGTTCGGCAGTCCCGCGTGAAGTTGATGTTTGTAACTCCGACCGGGCCTGTGCTGGGTACTGCGGAAATGCTGAAACCGGTTTCCTGGACCCAGCAACCTTTTCGCTTCGTTGGACTCGAAAAAGACGACCAGCGACGCCTGCAGGACTCGATCCAGTCATCGTTCGGTCAAGTCAGTAAAGATCAGGAGTGGATCGACAAGTACAGAGCTACGCTGGACGACCGGCGTCCGCCACGTCGGCACCTTTTCAGTTCGCGCTTGGCGACCTTTACCTTGGCGATGCTGTCTTTGGGAAGCGCGATCTACCTATTCAGTCTCTTCAACCCCTTCAATATTCATCTTCACTAGCGCGAGCGCGTCCACTAATCGGAATCAGTGCGCAATGAACGATTGCACGGCGGCGTTCTCGTCTTCAAAAATCTGAAACAGATTCAGGACGCCAATCAGCTTCAGTGTCTGCACCACGAATTTGGATGGCGTAACCAGCTTGACCCCGCCGCCACGCTGCTTCGCCGAGGCCATGGCTTTGACCAGGATCCCGATGCCACTGGAATCGATCATTGGCACTTCGGCAAAGTTGATGACCAGGCGCGTGTCTCCTGCAGCCATGGCGTCGTCGATGGTCTGACGAAAGCTGTCCACTCCAGGGCCCAGCCGTAAAGCACCGCGAATCTGTACGATTTGAATTTCTGAAAGTTTGCGGACGGTGATTTCCATCGTGCTCCCCTAGGGCCAATCCCTGCCCAACCCGCTGGCCACCCCGAGACATTGACAGGCGGAAAGCGATTTGTCAGATTGCCCGCTCAAGTTACGGGAGCCGCCGCGAATTTGCAAGTGCGCGGGCCTGTTCCCCGCGACCTTTGTAGGCTGCCGCAGGCCACGTGGGCACAGCCGCCCTCGGCTGTCCGGGCGAGCAAGGCTCGCCGGTGTGTTTCGCCAGGACCTAAACAGCGGAGCTTCGCTCCGTCGGACAGCCGAGGGCGGCTGTCCCCAGGTGGCTTGGTGTAAGAAAAAATGGGGAGGTCGGCGCGAAACGCCCTCCTCCCCTGAGGAGAAACCGACCACGAGTTACATACCGCTGTTGCCATCCTCCTGGGCGGGGTGCAGCACGCGGAAAGTGTTGCCACCGTTTGACCACACCAGCACCAGAGCGTCTTGTCCCTTGGGCACGCTGCTCAGCGCCTTCTGAACATCGGCCGCGCTCTGCACCGGCTTGCGATCGACTTCGACGATCACATCGCCAGACTGCAAGCCAGCGTTGTCGGCCGGGCTGCCGGGCTGCACTTGCTGGATCACTGCTCCGTGCAGATCGCTGGGCGCCTGCAGTTGCTCGCGCATTTCAGGGGTTATGTCGGACAGGCCCACTCCCCAACGCGGTTTGCCCTGGGTCGGCATCGGCGGTTTCTTTGCCGGACTTGTCCCGGCTGCCCATGGCTTCCAGAGTGACGGGGACGGCGACGTTCTTGCCATCCCGCATGACTTGCAGATGGATCGTCGTCCCCGGATTCTTCTGTCCTACCACCACCTGCAGTTCACCCGCGTCGCTCACTTCTTTGCCGTCGATCTGGGTGATCACATCGCCGACTTTCAGGCCTGCCTTGGCTCCCGGCGAGTCGGATTCGACCTGGGTCACCACCGCTCCCACGGCGCTGTCCATGTGGAAGAACTTCGAGTTGTCGGGAGTGACGTCGGAAATTCCGATTCCCATGTAGCCGTGCGTCACCTTGCCGTACTGGATCAGCTTTTCCACCGTGGGGCGCACGATCTGCGTTGGAATGGCGAATCCCATGCCGGAGAACGAACCCGAAGGCGAGATCAGGAAGGTGTTGATCCCGATCACTTCGCCGCGCGCGTTCACCAGCGGCCCGCCAGAGTTTCCCGGATTGATGGCCGCATCTGTCTGAATGAACTGGCCCGGCTTGCGGGCGTCGTCCGAGGACAGATTGGGACGGTTCAAGGCGCTGACGATGCCGCGCGTGACCGTGAAGCGGAATCCGAACGGGTTGCCGAATGCCAGAACGGTCTGTCCCGGATGCAGCTTCGTCGAGTCACCCCAGGGGGCGTTGGGCAGGTTGTGGCCGTCCACCTTAATGACCGCAAGATCGGTCAGCGGATCCGTGCCCACAACTTTGGCTGGAAGAATTCGGCGGTCGCTCATGGTGACGCGAACGTCGGTCGCGCCATCGACGACGTGATTGTTGGTGACGATGTAGCCGTCGGGCGAGATGATCACGCCGCTGCCCAGCCCATGCTCGACACGCGGCTGTTGCGGCCGCATCTGATGGCCGAATTGCTGACCAAAGAACTGCCCGAACGGACTATCCTGCAAGCCATCCGGCAGATCGCCTTCGGCCACGTTGGCTCTCGAGCGTGACGTCACCGTGACGTTCACGATTGCGGGCGTGACACGCGCGGCCAGGGTTTCCATGGCCTGGTCGAGTGAGAGTAGCGCACCCACATTGTTGTCATCGAGCGGCATCGTAGTGGGCGCGGCCATGGCTGCGGCCTTTGCCGGCATTGCTTTCACGAAATCGTAGGTCACGAATGAACCCACCATCGCGATGGTCAGAATCGGGATGATGAGACGGCGACCTACTCCTGTTTTCCAGTTCTGTATCCAGCTTTTCATTTCTGCTCTCCTGTTCTTAGCAACTAATTATTTAGTTGTTGATTGCAAAAAAAACTCAAATAGACTTCGCGGCAATTCCCGCTTCGATCTTGTTTTGCACCGGGCCGACCACGGTTACCCGCCACACGCAAAGATCCCAGACCACGGCGCCAGAAGCGTCATACTGCCGGGTTTGTACAACCTCGGTCTGCATCACCAGAAACAAAGTCTGAGGAACGAGGCCATCGCTTGCCACGCTGGCACGGACTAGCATCGGAGCCTTAGCTCGGTGCTGCACCGTGTTCGCAGGGATCAAGTCAGGTTTGCTCTTCGGCTTGAACGAACTCTTGACCGCTGACTTCGCGACTACGGGAGCCGAATTGCTTTGCTCTTGAGAGATCTGTTGCCGCTCGGATCTGAAGTTTCGCGGGAACCACGTGAGCGCCCGGGTACGATATCTGACTGGCTTCGAAATCGCCGGCTGTGACCGAATTCGTCGGCGACAAGGAAGCTGCACCGCTCTCGAACGACACCAGCCTGGTGGGCGCATGTGACAATGCCATTAGACAGACCAGTGACGCGCCGCCCACCAGGACTGGCGCCGGGCTCCACACCCGTGTGGCCCGCGGGCGGTTTACGTCCAAAATCCGGGTTACCCGCAGCGATACTTGCCGCAGGCGGTCGACCGCGGCCTGTGCCAGCGCGACCCCCCGCCGCAGAAAGTTCTTCTCCGCCAGCGACACCAGGCACTCCGCGTAAGCGCGCGGGCTGGTAGTCTTGGTTTCTGCCAGTACCATGTCATCGCACGCCATCTCGCGTTCGAGCGCCAGCTTCTTCTCGATCCACCAGACAGCGGGATGGAAGAACAACAGGGCCCCCACAATCTTCTGGACCAGGTTGGTCCAGTCATCGCGTCGCCGCAGATGGGCCAATTCGTGCAGCAGGATGGCGTTCAATTCCAATGTGGAAAGTTCCTGCATGGTCCACGATGGGATGACCACGAGCGGTTCTGTGAATCCGATTGCTGTTGGTACGCGCAAGTCATCCGATACGCAGAGCGTCACGGCCCTCGGCGAGTCGAACTCCGCCAAAGTCTCTCGCAGTAAAGGATCGAGAGCTGCGACATCGACCGGCACGCACCTCTTACGGAGTCGCTGCACGTGCCAGAAACCGATGCCTACTCTGAGCAAGCCCAGTCCGGCTACCAGCACCCAGGCAACAAATATATAGAGCGCCCACGAAGTGGGCAGAGTGATCTCAGACCGTTTTGTCAGCTCGGCGCCGTGTGAAGTCCAATTGCCGAACAGCGGAAGCGTTGCGATCCCCAGCAACGCTGCGAACCATACCGCGAACCGTGTACCCGAATTCCTCGGGCCGATGGCGCGCAGGAGCAGCCAGGCCAGCAGAGCGATGACCATGCCTTCCGCCGTGCAGTTGAGTATTCGTTCGGCGGAAAGCTGGGCCAGGGGTTGCAGGGTGAGGGCGCTCATCATCTTTCTTCCCTCGTTTCTTCCCTCGATTGCAACAGTTGCCGCAGGCGCTTCAGTTCCTTGGCTTCGAGGCCTCTCTTTTCGGAACCCTGGTTTTCGGAACCCCAGTTTTCGGAGCTCAGGTCTTCGAGAATATTCAGCACCAGCAATTCGTGAGAATTTTTGAAGAACCGGCCGACCAAATGGCGGATTTCGGAGCGGGTAGCCTCTTCGCGCTCGAGGATGGGCTTATAGATGTGGGCGCGGCCGTCTTTGACGTGTTCGAGGTAGCCTTTGTTCTCCAGAACGCGAATGGTGGTCAGAACGGAGTTATAGGCCAGAGCCGGCTTCTCGGGAAGCGCATCGAGGACCTGCTGCACCGTGGCCGAGCCCTTCTGCCACAGCACGTCCATCAGCCGCAGTTCGGCCTCGGTCAGAGTCTCAGACTTTCTGGGCGGCACGGACCATTCTCCTCATGTCCTTATTAGACGCGGTAAGGTGCGCGAAGGTCAACTAATTATTTAGTTGCTTGGCCGAGATTGTTTGGTTGTCCGGGGTCCGGCCGGGGCTGTCCGAGATTTCTGCCCTGGGCACAGCACGGTTCAGAGTTCAGAATACCTCGGGTTTCCTTTGCGGAGTCCTTGGCGCACTTTGCGCTTAAAGGGTTTGTCTCGCCGCACGTCAGGCGAATCTTAACCCGCATAGAACGTAAAGGAATCCGCGCAAAACGCAAAGACTGCCGAATCAGACAATTGCTTCCCTCCGGGGCTCGAAAATCATGTTTGAATTTTGGAGCAATTAGTGGGACTATTGCAGCAGAAAGTAGCAGGGGCGGCATGAAATACCGAATTGCTATCTGGGCGAGTGCGGGCTTTCTCGTTGCGGGCTGCTGGGCGCTTTATGCCTTCGCAACTACACCTCCAGCGATGACCTCTGCCGACCCGATTGTAACTCTCGTAGAATTTACTTGCCCGGTTGTGTTTGCGAGTATCCATTTCCACTTTGCCCTTGGGTTATATTCGTCTCTCCTTGCGAATGCTGCCACGTATGGTTCGATCGGGCTGATCGTGGAAACTCTGCGGCAGCAACTTCGGCACGCAAGCTGATTCAGACCGCAACACTCCTCCCTCCTGTTCGCGGCCTTTGAGCTTTCCCCCGTCCTGTGCGACAATTCTTCGCCATTCGGAGGAACATCAATGTACAAGCGCGTTGTGCTCATCCTGGTTTGCGTTTTCGCAGTCAGCGTCTCCGGCTTTGCCAAAGAAGCCCAGAAGAAAGTGGCGGCGTCGGGCGCTCCTGACAAAGCCTACCTGCAGAAACTGCTGGACGGATGGGATGCACTCGACCCTTCCAAGATGGGCCAGTACTACGATCAGGGCGTGTACAACTTCTTCGATATCGCGCCCCTGAAGTACAGCAGTTGGGCGGAGTATCAAACGGGCGTAACTGAACTGCTGAAGGGTTACAAGAAACTGAAGCTGACCCTGAACGACGATACCCAGATCCACACTGACGGCAACCTGACCTGGGCCACCGCGACCGTCAAGGAAGATGCAGTCACCACGGCTGGCAAGCACGAATTGGCCACACTGCGCTGGACTTTAATCTTCGAAAAGCAAGCCGGCAAGTGGATGATCGTGCACGAGCACATGTCAGAGCCGTTGCAGTAAAGCTAGCGAATCCGGACGGAGCACTCTCTCCGTCCGGCTGTTGTCAATTCCCGGGCCATGCTTCGGACCTCTGCTAACATGTTGCTCCCATGCCCGATGCTCAATCGATTCTTGGGCAGACGGTCTCCCACTATCGAATTCTCGACAAGTTGGGCGGCGGCGGGATGGGTGTTGTCTACCGCGCCGAGGACACCTCCCTGGGCCGCTTCGTCGCGCTGAAGTTCCTCCCCGACGATATCGCGCACGACCCTCAGTCTCTCGAACGTTTTCGCCGCGAAGCCCGCGCCGCTTCCGCCTTGAACCATCCCAACATCTGCACTATTTACGAAATTGGGGAGCACGGTGGCCTGCGCTTCATCGTGATGGAGTTTCTGGAAGGAAAGACTTTGCGGGAAGCGATACTGGGCCGCCCGCTCGAAATTGGCCGACTGGTTGACCTGGGTATCGAAATTGCCGACGCGCTTGATGCCGCTCACGCCAAAGGCATCGTGCATCGTGACATCAAGCCGGCCAACTTATTCATTACCGATCGCGGCCACGCGAAAATTCTCGACTTCGGCCTGGCCAAAATCAATGCACCCGCCGGTTCGAAGTCTAGCGAAGCCAAGACGATGACGGAAGAGCATCTCACCAGTCCCGGCAGCGCTCTCGGCACAGTAGCCTATATGTCTCCCGAACAGGCCTTGGGCAAGGACCTGGACGCCCGTACCGATCTGTTCTCCTTCGGCGCGGTACTTTACGAGATGGCCACCGGGACGCTTCCCTTTAGAGGTGACACCTCCGCCGCTCTGTTCAACTCCATCCTCAATAAGGAGCCCGCGTCGGCGATTCGAATGAATCCCGACCTGCCAACCGAGCTGGAACGTATTATTGCCAAGGCCCTCGACAAGGACCGCGACGTCCGCTACCAGAGTGCGGCCGACCTGCGCGCGGACCTGACGCGCCTCAAGCGCGACACCACCTCCGGCAAAGTGAGCGCCGCCAAGGGCTCAATCGCGCAACCAAAACGAAGCGTCGTTGGCCTTGGGCGGTGGCGGCTTTGGCTGCCGTGATTGCGGCCGCGGCGGTCTTCTGGTGGCTGCGGTCGCCACTGCCGCCCCCTAGACTCGTTGGCGTTACCCAGATTACAAGTGACGGCCTTGCTAAGAACGCGCCCATGTTTACCGACGGCGTGCGCATCTATTTCGGTGAAATCTCGGCTGAGCGCTTTGTTCTTTCTCAGGTCGCGACTACCGGCGGCGAAGTGGCGGCCGTCTCCACTCCCCTCCTCAACGCCGACGCGATAGACATCTCTCCCGACCACTCGCAGCTGCTGGTCGGATCGTTTGTGGGGACGGAGCGGGAAGCTCCGTTCTGGGTGGTTCCCCTGCCCGCCGGATCCCCACGCCGCCTGGCTGACGTAACCGCCCACGACGGCGCCTTTTCGCCCGATGGGCGACAACTGCTTTTCGCCAACGGGAAGTCTCTGTTCCTGGCCAAATCAGATGGCAGTGAACCTCGCAAGCTGCTGACGACCCCAGGTTTCCCTTTTTCCCCGAGATTTTCGCCGGACGGGGCGCGCATTCGATTCACCGAACTCGACCTACAGCAGAACACCAGCGCTCTCTGGGAAGCCAAAGCGCGATGGGACCGGTCTTCACGCTGTGCTTTCCGGCTGGTCTGGTCAGAATGCGGAGTCTAACGGCCAGTGGACGCCCGACGGCGCCTACTACCTCTTCACCCACGCCGAAGGCACCGCTACAAATATCTGGGCATTGCCTGATCGCCACGGCTTCTTCCGCAAAGGCTTCTCCGACACCGGTGCAGCTCACCACCGGCCCCCTGGCCTTCGATCACGCCTTACCCAGTCAGGACGGGCACAAGATATTTGTAACGGGCCTCCAGGCGCGTGGCGAACTGGTACGTTATGACTCCCGCGCCCGGCAATTCCTGCCGTTCCTTTCCGGAATTTCCGTCGACCAGGTTGACTTCTCTCCAGACGGCCAGTGGGTCACATACGTGACTGTCCCCGAGGGGACGCTCTGGCGCAGTCGTGTCGATGGCAGCGAGCGGCTGCAGCTTACCAACGCCCCCATGTTCGCCATCCTTCCCCGCTGGTCTCCGGACGGAAAACAGATTGTTTTCTCCGCCGGGCAATTTGGAAAGCCCTGCGAAGATTTTTCTGGTATCGGCGCAAGGCGGCACCGTCCAGGAACTACTTTCGGAGAACCGCAGCGAGATGGATCCCACCTGGTCGCCCGATGGCAAGCGTATCGCCTTTGGACGTCTGGCGTTCGCGGAAGACCAAGATATCGAAGTTCTGGATTTGCAGACGCACCAGGTTTCTGTCCTGCCCGGGTCCCAAGGCATCTTCAGTCCACGCTGGTCGCCCGATGGCCGCTTTCTGGTGGCGGTTGGCAGCGACTCGAGAAAGCTGGTGCTTTTCGATTTCCAGACCCAAAAGTGGACCGACTGGGTGACCCAGACCACTGATCTTGGCTTTCCCGGCCTGGTCGCGGGACAGCAAATATCTCTACTTCGACAGCACCTATTCGAACGACCAGTCCTACCGTCGGCTCAAAGTTGGAGACACCAAGTCCGAAGAAGCCGTCAGCCTGAAGAATCTCCGTCGCTACTTTGGCTCCATTGGATCCTGGAGCGGCCTCGCCCCAGATGGCACGCCCATCTTTGTCCGCGACATCAGCACCCAGGAAATCTACGCCTTGGACGTGCAATTGCCGTAAGTCCTGCTAAGGTGAAGTGCACGAAAAGCTCAATAAGCATAAGCTTTGAAGAAAAAGTACACCGTCATTCCAGCCCCTACCAGGATAACGAACCATCGAATCCAAGCCTGGGGCAGCTTCTGCGCATAGTGCGCGCCGAAATATCCGCCCACCAGCGCGCCCGTAATCATGACGATGGCCTGCGGCCAGTAAATCGCGCCCTTCACCACGAACACCACTGTCGCGATGCCATTAATGGCGGTTCCCAGAATGCTCTTCAATGCGTTCATAGCGTGAATATCCGTCATGCCGACGGCGGCCAGCATAGCCAGGTTGACGATGCCCACGCCTCCGCCGAAATAACCACCGTATACCGCAACTACCAATTCAAAAATCGATGCGCCCACGATGGCCGCGCTAGTGGCGCCGTGTCCAACGCTTGAAGGGCGGCTGCCTGCCAGCTTCTTGCCGAAGATGAAAAGCAGCGTCGCTCCCAACATTAGCCAGGGCAGCACTCGCAGGAAAGTGTGTGCCGGGGTCCGGAGCAGCAGAACTGCACCCGCGATTCCTCCGATCAAGCTGGTGATCAAAAGCGGCAGCATCACTCTCACGGGCACATCCAACCGGTTGCGATACGCACCGCCGCTGGCGGCCGCGCCGGTCCAAAGCGCGAGCGTATTCGTGGCGTTCGCAGGAATTGGCGGCACTCCGGTGAACAACAAGGCAGGAAAGGCGACAAAGCTGCCTCCGCCAGCCACCGCGTTCAGTGCTCCACCCACGATGCTGGCGAGGAATAGGAAGATGGCGTGTTCGAGAGTCAATCTAAAGGTTTATCACAAGAGTTGAAGCCGTCACCACGAACTACGTAGGGGCGGACGCCCTGGTCCGCCCAGTCGAGCGAAGCTCGACTGTTTGCTTACGGCAAACCTCAGCGGAGCGTCGCTCCGCCGGACAGCCGGGGGCGGTTGTCCCCACGTAGTTTGTGGTGGGGCGTTTCCTCTTGCTACCGTTTTGTGTCCACTGCCGTCTGATGGCAAGCAATGTACGGAGGAACGATGATGCAGACTTGGCAGACCCATCGGCTGGTGCTTGTCGTGCTGATCTCGACTTGCCTGGCTGGCGCCCGCCAGAACAATGCTGCGGCGCAACCCAAGCTCTGCTCCGAGCCGGAACAGAAACAGCTCGAGTTCTGGGTTGGTGAATGGGATGTTACCTGGCCGGGAAATAGTCCGAGTGAGACCGCGCATGGGACGAACAGTGTCCAGCGAATTCTTGACGGCTGCATCGTCCAGGAAAATTTCTCCAGCGGTGATGCGGGGCATCTGCGCGGACAGAGCGTTTCCATTTTCGACGCCCCCGCGGGCAAATGGAAACAGACGTGGGTGGACAACGAAGGCGGCTATCTCGATTTCGTTGGCGAGTTCAAAAACGGACAGATGATCCTTGCACGCGAGGCCATTCATCCCGACGGTACCAAGTCACTCCAGCGCATGGTGTTCAAGAACATAGCCCATGACGAATTCGACTGGACTTGGGAAGGATCGAAGGACGGCGGCAAAACGTGGACCGTATTGTGGCCGATTCACTACAAGAGGAAGTGAAGGGCGGACTTCGGACGTCGTACTTGAGACGTCCGAAGTCCGGCTCCACAGGTTCAACCAGACGCCGAGGTCGAGGTCTGAAGTCCGACGTCTGACGTCCGGTCTCTACGTCCCGTAGCTGGCGGCTGCGCCTTCGCGCGCGGAGACGCGGTCGCGAATGTCTCGGGCTTTGCTCGCGATGTTGTTGCGGGTTTCTTCTCCACTGGCGGGAGCCAACAGCAGGCCCAGGCCTACGCCGATGCCGAGTCCCAGCAGGGCCGCAGCGGCGGTGCCCATCAGGCGGCTGTCTTCGCCGCGGATCACGTCGGTGGCGCGGCTGACCCGGTCGGCTGCCGTCTCATAGGTGTCCTGCGCTCGCGAACGTAGGTCTTCCACCGTTCCACCCATGCGATTACGCCAGGAATCCAACAAATAGACTCCCGTTCCCAGCAGAATATTCAAAAGAACTCTATCTTTGCGCGTTCCCATTGCTTTGCCTCTTCATAGAAATAAAGTTGCTGCTATCAAGATGCCAGAGTTAGGGGAGTGGTTGGCAGTCTTTTTTTGCACAGGGGCGAACGAGCAGGGCAGTCAAGTGCTTTTTGGGGACTCAGTCAGGGCGACTGTTGTATAGTTCCGAGTACTTACTTTTACTTTCGTTCAGTCCGTGACAGCGAAAAACCGCAAATTGCCAAGGACGAGTAGAAGGTTGATATGAATTTGAATCCCCCCCGATGTGTCCTAGCCCTTCTTCTTCTTTTTTTCGGCGCTCGGGCGTGCCGGGCCCAAACGCCCGATCCAGGCTCAGCGGCCGCGCCCTCCGCGGCGGCCCAGATTGGATACAAGTCAGCTGCCGATGCCGAGCAGAAGAAGACACTTCTATTGCGGGATTTTCATCCCGTCTCGATGCTTCACGTCCCGGCGCACTCCGTGCCCAAGGCGAAGTTTTACGTCATCGACGTTCATAATCATACGAATGATGCCCTCGGCATCGACGAACACATCTCCCCTGAGCGCGTGATTGAGATCATGAACAAGACCAACGTGAAAACCGTCGTGATACTGACGGGCATGTGGGGCGAGAAGTTACAGCGCGTGATCGACGAGATGGTGAAACCCTACCCCGGCCGGTTCATCGTCTTCACGCAGATGGACTGGAGCAAGATTGACGATCCGGATTTCAGCCAGGAGATGGTGCGTCAACTCGACGATGCCGTCGCTCGCGGCGCTCGCGGGTTGAAGCTGCTGAAAGACCTGGGCCTGGGCGTGCGCGACAAGACTGGCAAGCTGATTGCGATTGACGATCCGCGGCTGGATCCGGTTTGGCGCGAATGCGGACGTTTGGGCATTCCAGTTTCGATCCACACCGGCGATCCCGAAGCCTTCTTCTTACCGACAGATTCTCGCAACGAACGCTATGAGGAGTTAACCGAGCATCCCGACTGGAGTTTTTACGGTCCGCAATATCCCAAGCTAGAGGAGTTGTTGGAAGCGCGCAATCGCGTTTTTGCCCGGCATCCGGAGACGCGCTTCGTTTCGTTGCATATGGGTTGGCCGGAAAATCTGGGCTGGGTGTCTCGGATGCTCGATGAGCATTCGAACGTGATGGTGGAGTTCGGGGCGCGGGAGGCTGAACTGGGCCGCCAGCTGAGGCAGACGCGCGAGTTCTTTTTGAAGTATCAGGACCGCATCATGTTTGGCACCGACAATGGAATGGACGAGGAGATGTATCGCAATCACTTCCGCTGGCTCGAAACCGCGGACGAGTCCTTCGACTACTGGGGATTTCCAGCGCAAGGACGTTGGGAGATTTACGGTCTTGACCTATCTGATCCGGTGCTGGAGAAGATCTATCACCTGAATGCAGAAAAAATGTTCAGCCAATTCAAGGGTGTGGCCAAGGGAGAAAGCCAATGAAAGCAGAGTGCATGACAAATTCGTTTCCCTCACCTCGCACACGCGGCATGGTCGTGGTGGTCGCGGCGCTGTTCCTCCTGAGCGTGAGCTGCAGCCGCCCACCGGCCAAGACGGAGACTCCGTCGCCAGAGCCCGCGCACATAAAAGTGGAAGTGAAGCCGGGCGGGCCGATTGTCCTGACCACGAGTTCAGCCGAGTTCCAAGTGTTGCCTTCGGGATACATCCAGGCGGCGCTGCTCAAGGGCGACCAGCGGCTCACTCTCGACCAGCCGGCCCCGAGCGGCAGCGATCTTTTGGTGCAGGATGGCAAACTAGTTCGGTTTGCATTGGATTTCGGCGCGGCCAAGGTTCAGGAAAGTGCCGGCAAGTTGGGCCGGGGCAAGCGAGTGGAACTCCCGGCGCGGACTTCGGATCCTGCGGCTTCCAACATCCTGCTGACAGTTGAAATAGAGGTCTACGACGACTTCCCCAACCTGCTGCTCTCAAGCGCAGAATATAAGAACTCTGGCACAGAAGATTTTCACATCGATCATGCCATTGAGCAGCAACACAGGTTCAGCGCCAGCCTTGCGGAGAAGAAGGCGCAGCCTTATGACATGTGGAGTTTCCACGGGGCGAGCTATGACTGGGGGAAAGACGATGTCGTAAAGCTGGGCCGCAACTTCGCGCAACCCAACCTGATGGGCGCAGTGGTCAAAGGTGGCTATGGCGGCGGCATCCCGGTGGTCGCGTTCTGGACGAGGCAAGTGGGCGAAGCGGTTGGCCATGTGGAAACGCTGCCACTGACGCTGTCGCTTCCGGTCAAGGTGGACGCAAATGGCGTCAATGCCGGCGTGGACATTGCGGCAGACACCACACTCAAGCCCGGAGAAACATATTCCACGCCGCGCAGTTTCATTTCCGTGTACGCCGGTGATTTTTACGAGCCTCTCCACTTGTGGTCGAGCGTGCTGCAGAAAGAAGGGTGGGAAATTCCCAAGCCCTCCGGCGAAGCCTACAACGTAAGCTGGTGCGGCTGGGGTTATGAATTCAACGTCACTCCGGGGCAGATGTTGGGCACGATTCCGAAGTTAAAAGAATTTGGCATCAAGTGGGCAACGCTCGACGACCGCTGGTTTAACACCTACGGCGACTGGGACCCGCGCCCCGACACGTTCCCCGGCTACACCATTAAAACAATGACTGAGGATTTTCATAAGCAAGGCATCCTCGTGCAACTGTGGTGGCTGCCGCTGGGCGTGGAAGACGGCCAGGGCAAGTGGGAGTCGCACAAATACATCGTGTCCAAAGTGGCGCAGGAGCATCCCGAGTGGCTGATCCTCGACAAGGACGGAAAACACGCGCGCATGACGCGGGACCTGGCAACACTGTGTCCGGCGGTGCCTGAGGTGCAGGCGTACTACAAGAAGTTAACCGAGAAATTTATCGGCGAGTGGGGCTTCGACGGTTCGAAACTGGACAATATTTACAGCGTTCCCATGTGCTACAACCCCGCGCACCATCACAAGTCTCCGCAGGATTCAGTCAACGCCATGGCCGATGTCTACAAAACCATCTTTCAGACCAGCCGCGCTCTCAAGCCGGAGAGTGTGACCCAGAGCTGTCCGTGCGGCACGCCGCCCTCGTTGGCCTGGCTGCCATTTATCGACCAGGCAGTGACGGCCGATCCGGTGGGCGCGGTGCAGGTGCGGCGCCGCATCAAGATGTACAAAGCGCTGCTGGGGCCCGAGTCTGCGGTTTATGGCGATCACGTAGAACTCTCCTCCATGGATCGCATCGGCAACAACTGGCGCGAGCACGGAGAGGATTTTGCTTCGACCATCGGTGCCGGCGGGGTTGTGGGCACGAAATTCGTCTGGCCCGATCCCGGACCAAAGTTCAAGGCCGTGGCGCTGACCCAGGAGAAAGAAGAGCACTGGAAGAAGTGGATCGATATCTACAACCAGAAAATGCTGTCGAAGGGAACGTTCCGCAATCTCTACGTCTACGGATATGACGCGCCGGAAGGATATGCCATCGAAAAAGACCGAAGGATGTACTACGCTTTTTTCGCTCCTTCGGACGCACTGTGGAAAGGCGAGCTCGAACTACGCGGACTTGCCCCCGGCGCTTATCGCGTACGCGACTACGCCGAGGGTAAGGACCTGGGAGCCATAGCGGTGATCGAGAACGCAACTCCCAAGTTCAAAACAGAATTTAAAGATCATCTGCTGCTGGAAGTGGTGCGGTAGAGTGTGGGGCGGACAACAGTGTCCGCCCCACACGGTCAGTTCTCCTTCCAAAAGCGCTCGCGATAATTCTTGTCGCGGAACGCTTCCGTGCCTCCCGGACGAGTTACGGAAAGTGCGCCCGCGCGGTTGCCATTAGCCAGGCAGGTTGGGAGATCCGAGCCTTGCAGATATTGGTGCAGGAACCCGGCGTCGAAGCTGTCCCCCGCGCCGACCGCATCGACCGCCGTCACAGTCAGTGAAGGACTGATGAAACGTTCTTTTCCCCGCTGCGCCAGCGCGCCTTCGTGACCGAGTTTCACCACGACCAGGGGAACCATCCCGGCGAGTTGCTGAATGGCAAGTTCCGGATCGTCGGTCCCCGTGATCCTCGTGGCTTCGCGCGCGTTGGGGAGCAGCACATCGACGTACTTCAACAAATCTTCCAAGCCCCCGGCCCAGAGGTCTTGCGGATCGTCATTGGTATCGAGCGAGATGGTGAGTCCTTTAGCCTTCAGCCGGCGAAACAGCTCGCCTACATCGGGCCGCAACCCCTGCTGCAAATAGAGCGATGACAGATGAAAATGACGAGAATCCGTAAGATAGTCGAAGTCGAGGTCTTCCAACGAAAGTTCAGCAATGGTCCCGGAGTAGGTCAGAATGTTGCGCCAACCGGTGCGCGGCAAAATGACGGTAAGCCCGGTGGTGGTCGGGCCGTGCGCCCGCCGCACGTGTGAGATGTCGACGCCGCCTTCGGCCAAGCGGTCCACCGCGATCTGTCCCAGCGAGTCTTCGCCAATCAACGACTGAAAACCTACGCGGCTTCCGAGTGCCGCCAGATTGTGGGCAACGATGGCGGAAGAGCTGCCCAGGGTAAGCATCATGCGGTCGGCCAGCTCTTCCCGCTCCGGCGGAAGCTCGTCAGGCAGACCATAAAGGATGAGGTCGAGGTTCAGTTCTCCGGCGATGGTAACGTCAAAGCGTGGCATGTTTGGGGATTTGCTGGGTGCAATTATTTTCCAGGACGAAGAGTCTTTCTCAAGCTGATATGTGGCGGTCCGAGTGTTCTGATAACCGTCGAGTGGTGGACCCGGAGAGACTTGAACTCCCAACCCCTGCGTTCGAAGCGCAGTGCTCTATCCAGTTGAGCTACGGGTCCTCATTCTGCAGACTGCTTGTGCCGCCAACATTGTAGTGCAGCTAGCTGATCTTCCACCAACGTTCGTTACGAACCATGTGGGGATAGCCGCCCCGGCTGTCTGGCGGAGCAAGGCTCCGCTTATTCGCCATGGGCAAAATGCCGTCGAGCTTCGCTCGACCGGACGGCCGAGGGGCGGCCGTCCCCACCTGGTCCGTGGTGAATCGCCAACCCGACGTATCGCAGATAAACTGATCGTTCATCGAGGTGAGGCGATGCCTGAGACTCGAGTACCGGAGCCGTGGCTGCGAGGGACGTTGCCAGAAGTCCCGGCTGTGCAGCGGGCGGTCATACACGCACTGGAACTTGCAGGAGAAGACTTGCAGGGCTGGTGCGGCAGCTTGAGCGATGAACAGATCAATGCTCGTCCGGGCGGGTTGCCTGCGGTCGCGTTTCATTTGCGCCACGTGGCAAGAAGCCTGGACCGCCTGCTGACTTACGCCGAGGGACGGGCCCTGAGTGAGGAGCAGCGGGCAGCCATGAAAACCGAGCTGGATCCCGGCGCAAAGCGCGGCGCCCTTTTTTCAGAGCTGAACTCAGCCCTGGCGAAGAGCATGATTCGGGTTCGGGCATTCGACGTGAGCGTATTGGAACAGATCAGGGCTGTGGGCAGGAAGCAGCTGCCCACGACGGTTGCCGGGTTGCTGGTGCATGTCGCCGAGCATACTCAGCGTCACGTCGGACAGGCGGTCACAACCGCGAAAGTTGTTCTGGCAAGGCCCATCTGACAGGCCGAGGAAGAGCCCGATGTTCAAACTTCCGCCGTCGGACGGCGATGCTCCGTAAGTGATATCCTTCGCAACCATGGCCGTCACCATGCAGGACATCGCCCGGGACGTGGGCGTTTCCGTAGTTACTGTCTCCAAGGTGTTGCGCAACAAGGGCGAGATCAGTGTCGCCACCCGGCAGCGAGTGTTGCGGCGAGCGAAAGCGTTGAACTACCAGACCAACTGGATTGCCCGCAGTCTGGTGACACGGCGTACCTTCACCATTGGGTTGCTGCTGCCGGATTTTACCCATCCCTTTTTCGCGGAAATTGCCAAGGCGGTGGCGGAGACAGTGCGGCCGCATGGCTATCACGTCATCATTTCGTATTTCGACGAAAACCCCGAACTGGAAAGAAACGAAGCCGAGTCTCTGCTGGCGCGACAAGTGGACGGGCTGATCCTGGCATCGGCGCAGCCTGGCGCCAAGGCTTTCGCGGACATGCAAAGGCGAAAGGTTCCGTTTATCCTGATTGACCGCCCCATTGCAGGGGTGCAGGCCAGTTTCGTAGGGGCCGACAACCAGGCCATCGGCCAGTTGGCCACGGCCCACCTCATCGAGCGGGGCTGCCGTCGAATTGCGCATTTGCGCGGCCCGGGAATCGGCATTGCAACCGGGCGCATGCAGGGCTATCGCACTGCGCTGGCCAAGGGCGGGCTGGAGTTCTTTCCCGGATACGTCCTGGACGCCGGTTATCAGGACGACACCGGCCACGAAGCCATGCTCAAGTTGCTGCGAAAAGAACCGATGCCCGATGGCGTTTTTTGCTATAACGATCCCGTGGCGGTCGGCGCCATGCGGGCCATTTCCGAGTCTGGCCTCAGAGTGCCCGAGGACATCGCAGTCGTGGGAGCGGGCAACGTCCATTACTCGGATTTTCTGGCTGTGCCCCTCACTACCGTCGACCAGGGAACTTCCGAGATCGGCAAACGCGCCGCCAACCTTTTACTCGAGCGCATCGCTTCGAAACGCTCTCTGCGACCCCGCAAAGTGCTCATCGTTCCCAAGCTGGTCGTCCGGAAATCGACCAGCCGTTCGAGTTCGGGCGGTGATGTGGACGCTATTACTCCTAATGGGCGAAAGAATTTAGCCAGGACGTAAAGCCCCATTCCGTGGTGATGATAAAGACTCGCGCCCTGAGGCCCACCTCAACTGAGAACTGACAACTCAAGAACTGATGACTGATACTTTCCCGATACAGCAGCTTCTCCATCTCACTACAGGTTCTTACCGATGTCTCGCCAGCCGCGAGTCGGCTACTTTAATGGCGCCGTCAAAATAATCAAGGTGGAGGAATCATATGAATAAGGACGAGGTGAAGGGAAAGGCAAAAGACATCGCTGGCCGAGTGGAACGCCAGGTTGGAGAGTGGACCGGCGACAAAGAAGCGCAGGTAGAAGGCGCTGCCAAACAGGTGGAAGGAAAAGTCCAGAACGCCTGGGGCAAGGCGAAGGACGCCGTGAAGAAGCCCAGCACAAGTCAAGCTGATCATGATCGAGCTGAAGATCAGGCTGAAAAGGACGAAGCGCAACGACGACGGGATCGCGCAGCCAACAAGTAAGTGCGCTGCAACGTCGGGACTCGCGCTCCGGGTTCCCCCACGGCTGCCGAAAGCTAATACTACTACGTTAAGTTATTGACATGGCATTTTGGCGAGTGCTACG
Organism: Terriglobia bacterium; assembly: GCA_963803655.1. Lineage (GTDB taxonomy): Bacteria > Acidobacteriota > Terriglobia > Terriglobales > Acidobacteriaceae > JAIQFF01. Next base: position 36,366 of record CAWDNR010000026.1, on the reverse strand, counting down.
CTCGCGCATATGACCGAGAGCCAGATCGCGAAATGTCGAAAGCGCTTGGAAGCATTTTTGGCGGACCTGTTGGAGCCGCTGGGCCGCAGCGAACGACGCCATTGGGGCGAGGTCTATGTGCGTGGGCTGTTGCTGGACGGCGAGCGCAAGTCCATCGAGCCGATGGCGGCTCGCGTCTGCCCGAGGGAAATGTGCAGGCCATGCAGCAGTTGGTCGGACAGAGTCCTTGGGATTGGGCGCCGATCTGGGCAGTTGCTTGGGAAAGCGCATGACGGCGGAGTTGGCGCCGGACTGGTATGGGTCATCGACGACACGGGCTTCCCCAAGCAGGGTGAGCACTCGGTGGGGGTGGAGCGGCAGTATTCCGGCACGTTGGGCAAAACGGCCAACTGCCAAGTGGCGGTGAGCCTGCATCATGTGGGCGAGCAGAGGAAAGACCATTCTGGACTGGCGCCTCTATCTGCCGGAGAGCTGGACGCAGGATGGCCAGCGGCGGGAAGCGGCAGGGATTCCCGAAGAAGTGAAATTCCAAGACGAAGTGGCAACTTGCGCTGGACATCATCGATCAAGTCCGCGGCTGGGGCTTGCCGAGCCGGGCTGGTGTTGGCGGACGCCGGCTACGGAGAAGCCACGGAGTTTCGCGAGGGGCTGGAGGAACGCGCCGACTTCGTTATGCCGTGGGCATCCCCTCGACCTTGGGGGTGTGGACCAAGCCGCCCACCGAGATCGAAGCTACCCCGGAATATCGCGGGTCGAGGGCTCCGCCGAGTGTTTCCACTACGGCGAACAGCGACCGTGTCGCGGTGCGCGAGGTGGCGAGGAAGGCCAAGGGGTGGAAGCAGATGCGCTGGCGCGAAGGCACCGAAGGGCTGGCTGGAGTCGCGCTTCTTCGCTTGCCGCGTACAGCCCTCGCACGGATTCGTCACGTGGCGAGCCAGCCGCACCAGGAGGTCTGGCTGCTGGTGGAATGGCCGCGAGGGGAGAAGGAGCCCACTAAATACTTTTTCTGCGACCTGCCCGAGAATTATACCCTTGCGGCGGCTGGTGCGCATGGCGAAGTGCCGCTGGAAGATCGAACAGGACTATCAGCAACTCAAGGAAGAACTCGGCCTGGATCACTACGAAGGCCGCAACTTGGACCGGCTGGCACCATCATGTCACGCTGGTCATGCTGGCGCACGCCTTCCTGACCTTGGAAAGTCTGCGGAGCAAAAAAAACTTCTGGGTGGACCCTGCCACAGACGCGCCGTGAGATCCAACATCTGTTGTTCACCTGGACCGGAGTCTGCGCCTACTGTAAGGCGAAGATTCAAGCGTGCACGCGTTCCTAGTACTTAACGTAGTAGTACTAATGACTCTGCTGCGGCGGTGTCAGGGTTTGAACCAGCGCCGCACTCAACTGATCGGGCAGGAATCCGAACGGGCCGGGCTTGCTTTTATAGGCAACGCGGCCTTGACCGTCAATCAGGTAAATGCGATCGGGCCAGCCGGTATACGCTCGCTCGGTTGAGTTGCCAAACTCGTCGAGCACGCTGGGAAACTTTATCCCCAGCTTGCGCACACAAGCCCCGGCGATGAACGCACGTTCCTCTTCATTTTTCGGACTGGCAAACACGACTTGATCTCTGATGTTGCTCTGCATCTGCCAGACGTCGCTGGGATGCGCTTCCGTGATGTACACCACCAGGAATCCCACACGATCACGATACTGCTCGTATAGTTTGTTGAGGGCAGGAACCTCCCGCCGGAATGGCGGTCAGGTATAGCTTCCAAAAACCAGCACGATCGGCTGCTGCTTATTCAAGGCAGAAAGCTGCACGCGTTCGGTCTTGTCCAGTTTGAGCAGGGAGAAATCCGGAGCCGCGTCTCCAATCTGCAGATTTCCCGCGCGGGCGCGCATCCAAAACGTCTCAAACGGAAATAGGAGAAAGGGCACCGGCCCGGGCATTTTCGCCATCACGCGGCCGAATGTCTCTGGAGGCTGATTCATCGCCCACCAGATATAGACTTCCAAAAGCCAGGTAAGCGACGACCAAGACGATGGCAGCGATTCCCACACGCTTGCGGACGGTCGGGCTCGGCTTGAGGCCCAGCTTGATATCTTGCCACTTCATGGACAAAGCAATATAGAGGCAATCGGTGCCCGAAGCAATAATTAGAAATACTATCCGCCGATCAAGAGTTTGACCGTCTCCTCCGTAGTCTGCCCACAGGGGGCGGCGTCAGAATGTAGCCCACGGCGCGAGCCGTGAGTCCGAGGTGGACCTAGATCGAGCCCCAACGGGGCGAAAGGAGCTTTTACTTCCATGCCGTCTTGCCTTTCGATGTGGGGAAGGGTTGGGTCGCAGTTCTCGTTCGTTTCTTTCGCCCCCTCAGGGTTACGCTGTCTCCAATTGTCACTCAGGGCTTGGGCCCTGGGCTATATTCTTGCTTGTCCCAGTTCAGTAAATCAGCTTCAGCGAAAACTGTATCTGCCGCGAAGGCCCGGCGGTCTTGCTGATGATGCCGAAGCCGCTCCCCCGCAGAATGTTGGACGGCAGCCCGAAATTCACCAGGTTGAATACGTTGAAGAACTCGGCGCGAAATTCCACCGTGCCCAGTTCCGTTTTTCCGCGACGGCCAAAGGGAGTGTCTTTGATCAGCGGCGACGTCGAAGTCCGTGAACCCCGGTCCGCGAAAAGTATTGCGTCCCAGCGTGCCAAAGCGGCCGTGGTTGGGCCCGGTGCCGCCCGGAACATTGATCGGAATCTTGAAGAATGAAGCGTTGTCCGCGCCTCGTCCGAAATAATCTTCGCGCACCGGCACCGCTGGTCGAGAACTGGGGCTGCTCCACCAGGTCGGGACGGTCCGTTCCGCCCGCTCCCACACCGGTTTGCTGGACTCCGGAATACACGGTAAAGGGCGGCCCGCTGGTTAGCGTGGTGATATTCAGGAACTGCCATCCCCGAGTGAGCGTTCTTCCCAGCGGCCGAAGAAAGCTTACCCGGTCGAGCGGCAGCACCTGGATCAGGCTCAGAGTGAAAGAGTGGGTCGCATCGAAAGTGGAAGGTCCCTTTTCCGCGCCGGGATTCCAGGGATTCTGGGGCAGAGTCTGCAGCACGACACCCGCGCGCTGCCGAGCAGTCCACCCAGCACCGAGCTGGTGTCATCGAGAGACTTGGAATAGGTATAGCTGGCCTGCAGTCCCAGGCCGGCGCGCGCGGAATTCTTGCTGACGCTGGTTTGCAGGGAATGATACGTGGAGTGCGACCGGCTGGTCATGACCAGCTCCGGCCCAAAGCCTCCGATGGCTTTTCCCGCGGAATCGAACTGAGTGAAGGGCGCGAAGGCGGGATCGGCGCCGCCATAGCTGTTCGGCGAATAGACGCTGGCCAGATGAACGCCCGCCGTGCCACGTATGCGGCGCTGAACTTCACATCTCCGAAATCGTGGTCGATGCCCGCGGTGTAGCTCTCCGATGTAACCGTTGCGGAAATTCTTGGCGAAGCCGATCATGGTGAGCAACTGGACCTGGTTTCCCGGCGTCAGCGCCTTCAGATCGTCCTGATAACGCTGCAGATCCACTTGTGTATTCGGGGCCACATGACTGGCGTCGCCGTTCGGGAAACAGAAGTTCTGCCGCCGGTGGTATACGGAGGCGGAAGATTTACCGGCACCGACCTATTCTGGAAGGGCAAGGGAACGTTGGGCAACGCGCTGGCATAGAGGCTGGTCGCGAGGGGAATCGCTGCCGGTAACGAAATTGTCCTGCCACAAATTGGGCAGAATCGTTGTAATCGCGCCGCCGGCGTGCAGCACGGTGTGGCTGGTCAGCGGCGTAGTCGACCGAGAGTCGCGGTCCCCAGCCGTTCCAGTCCTGGTCATAAGGAGGCTGCGGGTTGTAGAGAAAAATCTGCTTCGCGCTGTGGTCCCAGTAGGGAACATCTTTCCCATCCGCGCCGATAAATTTCGGCAGCGAGGTACGATTCTCGGCTTCATGAATGCGGCTGTTCACTTCGTAGCGCAATCCGTAGTTGAAGGTCAGATGCGGATCTGGCCTTCCATGTGTCCTGAAAGTAGAAGTTGTAGGCCTCGCGGCGGACCGCGGCTTCATCGAACCTGTCGCCCGCGGGAGTGACGTCCGCAGGCGGCGATTACGCTGTAACGAATACGGCGTTGCGGTGAGCAGGCCGGTGAGTGAATCCGGCAGCGGATCTCCCGGCTGAATGTTGTGGGTGCCGCTGGCCGAGGTGATCAGCACCGGAGAATAGGCTGTTCCTCCGCCGAAAGTGTAAACCCCATTTGGATTGCTCCCGAAAATCGTGGCGTCGCGGTTGGCGCGGATTTCCACGCCCCACTTGAAGGCGTGGGGGAATGCACGTAGCTCATGTCCTGTTTGAACTGGTAGAGGTTGCCGAACGATCCGAAAATCGAGCCACCCGCCGAGTTGAATCCCTGAAAAAGGCCGTCGCCGAAATCCAGCGCAGGCTGGGTGTGATTGATGGTGGGAAAAAACGGCGTGCTGCGAATGTAGCTGAACGAGGTGTCGGAAATAAAGATGCGGAGAAATCGTCCGCGAATATTTCACCCCGGCGTTGCGCTGATGATCGAAGAACTGCACCGCAAAGCTGGGATCAATCGCGGTCTGGTCGGGATTGGTCAGTGGCCCCGTCACCTGGTTGAGGCTGAACCGAGTCAACAACGAGGCCTTGTCGGAAATCCGGTGGTCGATGCGAACCGAAAACTGATCGGTGCGGGTGTAAATCTTGGAAGAGGCGGCGTAAGTGCGCTCGCCGTATGCCCCATTCGGATCATTGGGCAAAGGATAGCGATCGAGCACCGGGACAATCGCCGGGTTTACCGGTACGGTCAGCGTGTCGCCGGGAAAGGTCTCGGTGTCGATCCCCTGGCGCTCGGCCGCAGTGGGGACGGGAAACACCTGCGTGGTCCCCAGCACCTGGCGAAAGCCCTGGTACTGGCCGAAATAGAAGGTGCGGCCGCGTCCGTCGTAAATCCCCGGAAGCACTACCGGGCCGCCGTTGGTAAACCCGAATTCATTGCGCACAAACGGCGGAATGCGGCGCTCGTCGGCGACGCTCTTGTGATCAAAATAATTGCGGGCATCGAAGGCGGCATTGCGGGCAAATTCGAAGAAGCTGCCGTGCACCTGGTTGGTGCCGGACTTGGTCACGACATTGGTGTAACTCGCCGCACCGTGGCCAAATCTCGGCCGGCATCACGCCTGAACTGGCCTGCACTTCCTGGATGGCGTCCACGTTGAAATTGGAAAAGGTAGCGCCGCCCATTTCCGGATCGGTGGTGTCGAACCCGTCCAGGGCGAATACGGTGGCGGTGCCGCGCTGTCCATTGACCGCGAATTGCTGGGTGAAATTGGCGGCGCCATTGGCGTCGGTCATGGTGCCCGCTGCCAGCAACAGCAACTTGCTGAAGTCGCGCGCGTTCAGAGGAAGACTCGAAACCTCTCCGCTGGAAAGATGCTCCCCGCCGCTGCCCTGCACTGAAATAGCTTCAACGGAGGGCAGGATCCATACCTCTGGGGCTTGGGACAACAACTGCAGCGCACTGGTGAGCGTGGCCCCATCTTTGAGAGCGATGGGCTTCGTCGCGCCCCATCTTGCCGTCGCTCTCCACCACAAGCCGGTACTCGCAGCAACGATTTCAGGGAAGGCGAACGCGCCGCCGGCCGAAGTCCTAGCGGTGTAGTGGCGATCTCCGGTGATCGCGCTTAGTTTGACGGTTGCTGTGCTGACCGGCTTTCCAGCATCGTCGCGCACCACGCCGCGCCAGGAGGCGAGGGAAAGACCACCGGCAACCGGGGCCGCTGCCAATACGGCAACGAGGCACAGGGCGCGCAGAGTTTCCCCATGACGGAGGAGCATTTGGAGGGAATTATATCCGGGGCCACGGGCGCGCCAGCTGAACAGACAGAGTTCGTCCTCTGGGGTAAAAACGGGAGTCCATGGCGGAGGTCACGATCTCACGCATGATTTCTCGCAAGGGCTGTGCGCCACTCTATCCCGGCCATCGTACACTCAGGGTATACGATAAAATATGGCAGCCAGCGCTCTTGCGGTCGAAGACGTCGTGAAGTATTTCCCGGTGCCGCAAACCGGGGTGCGGGCGTTTCTCAATCCTTTTTCGCCACTTACCCATCCCGCTCTGCTGGGCGTTTCGTTCCAGGTCGAGCCCGGCGAAGTCGCTGCTCTGATCGGAGCCAACGGCTCGGGGAAGTCCACTCTGTTACGCATCCTGGCCACCTTGCTGGTGCCGACGCGCGGTCGTGCCCGGATCTCTGGATTTGACGTGGAACGGCAGAGCTCGCAAGTCCGCGCCCAGCTCGGATTTCACTCCGCCACAGACGGCGGCTTTTACGATCGGCTCACCGCGCGCGAGAATCTTCTCTTCTTCGCATCGATGAATAATCTGTTTGACGCGGAAGCGGCCCGGCGTCTCGAAGAATTGACCGAACTTATGGGGATGGGCACATTCGTCGGGAGCCAAGTCCGGACTCTCTCCACTGGCCAGGTGCATCGTCTGGGCCTGGCGCGGGCGATGATCCACCGTCCCAGCGTGCTTCTGCTCGATGAACCGACGCGCAGTCTGGATCCGATAGCCGCCGCCGACTTCCGGAGATTTCTGAAAACTCAACTGGTCGAAGGTCAAGGCACGACCATCCTGTTTGCTTCGCATACGCTGGCAGAAGTCGAGCAACTGGCGGATCGCGTACTGTTGCTGGACAAAGGGCGGATGCTGGCATGCGATTCTCCTCGCGGCTTGCGCGCCGCGACCGGCGCAGCTACGCTCGAACAGGCGCTGGAGCGGTTGACTCCTCCCGGCTTTCTGGCCGAGGTGTCCTCGTGAAATCGCAACGCATGAGGCGGAAGGTCCTCGCCTTTTTCAGGCGGGATGTCGCCATCGCCCGCAGCTACCGCATCGTTTTCGCACTCGAGATTCTGGAAGCCTTCTTCGGCGTGGCGACTTTTTACTACCTCTCACGATTCGTTTCGAACGACGAGCTCACCCATGCGCTTCCCGCTGGAGGCGACTATTTCGCCTTCGCTCTCGTCGGCTTTGCGTTCTTCGACTATCTGACGGTCTCGTTGAGCGCCTTTGACAGCAGCCTCACGGAAGCGCAGCAGAATGGGACTCTCGAGGCCCTGCTGGTCACGGAAACGCCCCTGACCATGATTCTCATCGCCTCCGCCGCCTACTCTTTCGTCCTGCTGGCCATGCGGACCGTGATCTACCTGGCATGGGGAGTGCTGCTTTTTCGCTTCCCCATTCACCAAGCCAACTGGCTGGGAGCGGCGACGATTCTGATCGTTTCGATTCTGGCGTTTGCCGGCCTGGGAATTATTTCGGCTAGCTATCTTCTGTTGTTCAAACGCGGCAATCCCGCGCGCTGGCTGATCGTGGGGGCATCCAGTTTGCTCGGCGGCATGATGTATCCGGTCTCGGTGTTGCCGGTGCCTCTGCAATGGATGGCGCGGCTGCTTCCGGTCACCTACTCGCTCGAGGGAATGCGTCAGGCGCTGCTGGCGGGCGCCAGTTTCGCGCAACTCTGGCCCGCGGTGCGGGCGCTGCTCCTGTTCGCCATAATCCTGCTGCCGCTTTCGAGCGTTGTCTTTGCCTGGGCTTTGCGCCGGACCAAAATCACCGGCACACTCACGCATTTGTGAGCCGCCGCTGTTCTGTATCCTTTAGACTTACGACAAAATCTCCGCCCAAGCGGAGCTTGGACGGGGCACCCTCGCGAGCAGTGCAGGCCCTCCTGATTCGCGGACGTCGGCTACAATGACAGGTGAGACACGACTGAAGACTAACGACCAAGGACCGACGACCAACTCCGCATGATCATGATAAAGAACGATTCGAAATTTCAGGTTTCTGAAGCCATCCGTGCCTGCCTGGAAAAGAAGGCAGAAGAAATCACCGTACTGGAACTGGAAAAAGGGTCGGGAGCGTTTACCGACTATTTCCTGGTGTGCAGCGGGACCAATCCGCGGCAGGTCCAGGCCATTTCCGACGAAGTGGAACTGCGTTTGAAGGCAGCGGGACTGCGGCCCACGCACATTGAGGGCTACCGGCAGGCCGAATGGGTGCTGCTCGACTATGTCGATTTCGTGGTCCACATTTTCTCCGAGAAGGCGCGCAAGTTTTATGATCTGGAGCGGCTGTGGAAGTCGGCGCGGCGAATGGAAGCCGGCAGAACTGGTCGCCGCGCGCAGCCAAGCAACGACGGGCCCCGGTGCGCGCCGTCCGAAAGAAGCGGGCCTAGGCTTTTCTTCGGCGAACCTACTACGCCCCCGAGTTTCTTACTCGGGTGCCCATTGCGCGCCACGTCCTCTATGGTTAAATCCCTTGGTGAAGCTCAAAGTTGCGCTGGATCGGCAAGACGAAGGAAGCGGCCATCCAGTCCCTGACAGATGAATACCTGAAGCGTCTGTCACGTTACACCGAAGTCGAAAGTGGCACGCTTAAAGATGAAGCGGCGCTTCTGAAACTGTGCGCCCGGGACGCCCGTCCCAGCCGGCACACGCTAGTGCTGCTGGACGGGCGGGGCAAACAATTTTCCTCGGAAGAGCTGGCCAAATTTCTGGGCGACTATCAGGACCGGAATCCGCTTCCGCTGCTGTTCGCCGTAGGCGCCGCGGATGGCTTCACCGACCAGGCTCGGCAGGCGGCGACGCTGGTGCTCTCCCTGGGCAAAATGACGCTGGCGCATGAATTGGCGCGAGTCGTCCTGCTGGAGCAACTCTACCGGGCGTTCACCATTCTAAAGGGTCACCCCTATCACCTGGGGCACTGAGAGAATTCAGGAATTCAGGCGTGTACTTTCGTGATGTTCCCTCTTCGCGCTCGAGAAGCTTAGAGTCGAGATGTCAGCGGAAGATCGCTGGATTCAGCCCTCCCCTTTAAAGGACCTATGGCGATGAAGAATCCGTTTGAAGTGTTGAAGAGCCAAGGAACAGGAAGTCGCTCAGGTCAAGAAAGAGATCAATGCGTTGCGGGTCACCATCCAGTTGATCGGCGACGAGAATGCCGTCGGCCGACCCCAAGGTGGACCTGCGCTCCGTTATCGAGATGCCGTAGGCTGCAATTTCCTCCGTCAGCCCTCCGTAAATAGTGTGATCGAGACTGAAAGCGCGGGCGTCATCGCCCGTGTTTTTTGTTTAGTCTCATTTTTCGTCCAGCATATTCTTCGTTTAGCATCAGTGGGATAGCTCCGCACGAGCGGGGCGCTCGCGCCCACATTCGCTGAAACATATACAATCGAAGATTCGCCTGTATGCCGGACATCCGCCGTGGTCTCATCATCGTGAATACCGGCCCGGGCAAGGGCAAGACGACCGCTGCCATGGGCACGGCCCTGCGGGCGGTGGGTCAGGGCATGCGCGTCCTGATGCTGCAGTTTCTGAAGGGCTCCTGGCATTACGGCGAACTGGATGCCGTCCAGGCTTTTGGCGACAAGTTCGTCATGAAGCAGATGGGCCGCGGTTTCGTGAAAGTTGGAACCGAGAAACCCGATCCCGAAGACGTCCGCATGGTGGAAGAGGCCTGGGCGGAAGGCGTGACGGCGATCAACTCCGGCACCTGGGACCTGGTCATCCTGGATGAGATCAACTACGCCATCAGCTATGGGATGCTCGACCCGGCCGAGGTGGTGGAGACTCTAAAGAGCAAACCTGAAATGGTGCACATTATCTTGACCGGACGAAACGCCCATCCGACAATTGTCGAGGTCGCGGACACGGTGACCGAGATGCGCCAGGTCAAGCATGCCTACGAAAAGGGCGTGATGGCGCAGAGAGGGATTGAATACTGAAATAGTCGCTGGTCGTTGGCACTTCGGTCGTTGGCCATTCTGCGTTGACGCCGGGATGGCTACCATGGGCTTTGACTAACGACCAACGACTAGCGACCAACCACTGACTTATGGCCTGGTTCAAGCGACAAGCCGGCGAGCTGGATACTTCGGGCGAGCGCAAGGTGCGCACCGAGGGGCTGTGGGTGAAGTGTGACACCTGCCGGCAGATCATCTGGAAGAAAGACCTGGAAGAGAACCTCAACGTTTGTCCCAAGTGCGACCGGCATTTCCGCATTGATGCGCGCACCCGCCTGGCCCAGCTTCTGGATGACAACGAGTACGAAGTTTCCGACTCCAACCTGACCTCGACCGACCCCCTGAAATTCGTGGACCTCAAGGCATACTCGTCGCGGCTGAAGCAGGCGCAGGCCGACACCGGGCTGAAGGACGCGGTGATCAATGCTCGCGGCAAATTGAACGGCCGCACCGTAATCGTGAGTTCGATGGAATACGCGTTCATCGGCGGAAGCATGGGGGCGGTGGTGGGTGAGGCCATCACCCGAGCCATCGAGCAAGCGACAGAAACCCGGGTGCCCATCGTCATCGTTTCTGCTTCGGGCGGAGCGCGCATGATGGAAGGCGTGATCAGCCTGATGCAACTGGCCAAGATTTCGGCCGCGCTGGCGCGCCTGGACGAAGCCAGGGTCCCGTTTATTTCGGTGCTGACCGACCCTACCACTGGGGGCGTGACCGCTTCTTTTGCCATGCTTGGCGACTTGAATATCGCCGAACCAGGCGCCCTGATCGGATTTGCCGGGCCCCGCGTGATCGAGCAGACCATACGCCAGAAACTTCCCCAGGGCTTCCAGCGAAGCGAGTTTCTGCTCGAACACGGCATGCTGGACGCTGTCGTTCACCGCCGGCAACTGAAGTCGTACATTTCGCGGGCACTGGAGTTTATGGATCAGTCTTCAGTCGTCGGTCGTCAGGCTTCAGCTTAAAACTCAGTGGTCAGTTGTCCGTTCTCAGTTGCTCCGTCGAGCTGCACGCTTCCCCTGTTCGGCCCCTCAGTCCGCCGTTTCGACGGCATGGCGCTCGAAAGCCCAAAGTCGAAGCTGTTACCCTAGGATTTAGCTGAAGACCGACGACTGAAGACTGACGACTGATGTCTTCCTACGAAACTGCCATTGCTCGCATGTACGCGCTGGGCCATGAACTGGCGCAGACGCCCTCGCACAAGTTCGATCTGGCGACACATGCGGGTCGTGCTGGCAGCACTGGAAAATCCGGAGCGGCGTTTTCCCGGCGTACTGATTGCGGGAACCAATGGCAAGGGATCGACGGCGTCGACGCTGGCTTCGATTTTGCAGGCTTCGGGCTTGCGCACCGGGCTTTATACCTCTCCCCATCTGGTGCGGATCAACGAGCGCATCCGAATCGGTAGGGAGCAAATCGGCGATGACGATTTCGCCCTGATCCATGAACTGGTCGACCGCCTCGCCGAACGTCTGGTTGGTGAAGGCGAGCTGCCGTGGCATCCCAGTTTTTTTGAGATGCTGACTGCGATTGCCTTCGAGTACTTCTCGCGCCGGAAGGTGGACATCGCGGTGCTTGAAGTCGGCATGGGCGGGCGGCTGGATGCGACCAATGTGGTGGAGCCGCGAGTCAGCGTCATCACCGATATCTCACTCGACCATCAGAAATTTCTAGGTGATACCGTGACTGAGATCGCGGGCGAGAAGGCGGGCATCATACGTCCCGGCGGCGTGGTGGTCACGCTGCCCCAGCAGCCGCAGGCCAACGATGTGATCGGGAATACGATTCTGGAGTTGGGAGCGCGCGCGGTGAATGCGGCGCCGTATGTGCCGCCAGTGAGTCCGGCGAGCAGCGAGTACTTGGCGCTCAGTGCGCAGAAAACGTCGGTCTCACGCTATCCCCTGCAAGTGATGGGTGAGCAGATCATGGTGGAAACTCCGCTCCTGGGGCGCCACCAGTTGAGAAATGTTGCTCTCGCGATTGCGGCCGCGGAAGAACTGGGTCGGCACGGCTTTCCGGTAAAGGCTTCCTCCATTGAGCGAGGCATACGAGAAACACATTGGCCGGGGCGGTTCCAGGTGATACCCGCCGCCGCGAGCGCACCTGAATATGTGTTCGACGTGGCCCATAACCCTGCCGGGGCTTGGGCGCTGCGCTCCACTCTTTCAGCCGGCTATCCGGAGCGCCCGCTGACGTTTGTTTTTGGCGCGATGCGGGACAAGGCAATCGGAGAGATGGCGGAGATTCTGTTTCCACTGGCGGACCGGGTGATTGCGACACGCGCCGACAATCCTCGCTCGGCTAGTCCCGAAGAGATTCGCGCGGCGGCATCGCGCACGTCGATCCAGATTGAAGAAGCCGCGGATGTGGCCGCTGCCGTCGAACTGGCGCGATCCTCGACGCAACCCAGATGCGGTGGTGGTTATTACCGGATCGATATACATTGTAGGAGAGGCGATGCGACTGCTCGGCGCGCGCATCTAAAAAGCAGTGCCATCCGCTAAAACACCGATCGAGATGGACAGGACGACGGAACTGCCGGAGGCGGCCACCCCGCCCCAACCCGCGAGAGCAGCCGTCCCCCAACGCCATGGGTGGCTCAGCCGCCTGCGCTCGTATTTCATTTTCGATCCGCTCATCTGGATGTACACGGTTGTTCTCGGAATCATTTCCATCCCAGTGTCCCTGCTCGGAGACAAGGGCCGCATCCTGCATGGGTTCGCGCGCTTCTGGTCCCGGCTGATCATGAGGACGATTTCCTCGCCCACGAAAGTGAGAGGCCTGGAAGCGATCGACACTTCGAAGCCCTATGTTTACGCGGTGAATCATGCCTCCGCGCTCGACATCCCAGTGTTGTATGTGTATCTGCCTTTCGAGTTCCGCATCGCGTTCAAGAAGGAACTGCTGGCGTATCCGATAGTGGGATGGCACCTCAGGCGCTCGGGACAGATCTGTGTGGACCAGCAGAACCCTGCGCGGTCTATCAGCAGTATCCGTGCCGCGTTGAAGAGTCTGAAGAGCGGCCTGCCGCTGGTCATCTTCCCTGAAGGCGGCCGAACCCCTGACGGCGAGATCAAGCCGTTCTTGCCAGGGGCGTTATTTCTGGCGATCAAGGCGCAAGTAGATATTGTGCCGGTGGCGCTGGTGGGAACCTTCGAACTGCTGCCCATGAATACCTACCACATCAAATGCCGGCCGCTGGAGATGCGCGTAGGCCATCCTATTTCGACTTCCGGATACACGGTCCGAAACATGGATGCGCTTTCGGATCGAGTGCACGCGGCGGTTGAGGATTTGTACAAGAGTGGATTTGAATAAGGACAGATCTCAGTGGTCAGTACTCAGAGCAATTCTTAGGTGGTGGGCTGTAGACGAAGCTCTTCCACTTTTTCCGCGATCGCGTACTTCAGATCATCAATCCCTTTGCCGGTCACGGCCGAGACCGGGAACAACTCCAAATCATTCTTTTTGCAATAGCGCTTGAGCTTGGTCAGCTTCTCTTTGTTGGCAACGTCGATCTTCGAGGCCACCATGATCACCGGCTTGTCCTCAAGATGAGCTCCGAAGCTGGCCAATTCTTCGGAGATGACTTCGACATCCTTCACAGGGTCGGGCCGTCCGCTGGCGTCGGAGACATCGACCATGTGCACCAGCAGGCGGTTGCGTTCGATATGCCGGAGGAACTGGGTGCCCAGCCCCGCGCCGGTGTGCGCACCTTCGATCAACCCGGGGATATCGGCGACCACAAAACTCTTCTCATCGGGCGGTTGACCGACCACGGCCACGCCGAGGTTCGGCTGCAGTGTGGTGAAGGGATAATCCGCGATCTTTGGCCTGGCCGCCGAGATGCGTGAAATCAGCGTGGACTTGCCCACGTTGGGATAGCCGACCAGGCCGACGTCGGCGAGCAACTTCAGTTCCAGGCGGAAGACGCGCTCTTCGCCGGGACGTCCCGGTTCGTGCTCTCGTGGGGCCTGGTGAGTAGACGTGGCGAAGCGTGCATTTCCCCGCCCGCCCCGCCCGCCGTAGGCGATGACGATGCGATCGTCCGGGTGAGAGAAGTCGTGCACTTTCTCTCCGGTTTCGTCGTCGTAAACGATCGTTCCAACCGGGACTTTCAGCAGGACGTCCACACCCTCGCGGCCGGTGCGGTTGGAGCCTTCTCCGTGGCGTCCGCGTTGCGCTTTGTATTCCGGATTGAAGCGGAAGTGCACCAGCGTGTTGTGGCGCTCGCTCGACTCCATGATGACGTCGCCCCCCTTGCCGCCGTCGCCCCCCGAGGGGCCGCCGCGCGGGACATACTTCTCCCTGCGGAAGGCCATGCAGCCGTTGCCGCCGTCGCCAGCTTTGACTCGGATTTTTGCCTCGTCGATGAACATCGGTCGTTGGTCGGCTAGTCAGTTTCAGTCGTCAGTTGGTCGCTGGCGCCGATGCGTTTGGCCAACGACTCAAGCTGACGAACTGGCAGCTGACGATAAAAAAAGCCCCGGCCTGGAGGCGAGGCTGTATGGCGGGTCTCATTTCCGCACTGCGCGGGTACTGCTACTTCGCTTCCAGCGGTTCGATCATGACGAACTTGCCCATGGAGCCCTTGTCCATGAATTTGATGCGGCCGCTGATTTTGGCGAAGAGGGTGTCGTCTTTGCCGCGACCGACGTTCAGACCTGGCTTGACCCGCGTGCCCCGTTGCCGCACGATGATGGTGCCGCCCGGGACAACTTGTCCGCCGAAAGCCTTGAAGCCTAACCGCTGCGCGTTGGAGTCGCGTCCGTTTCGTGAACTGCCTAGACCTTTTTTATGTGCCATAGCTTGGTTTCCAGTTTCTGGTTTCTCGGTCCAAATTCGGGTGCGGCGGGCAGGAGGCCCGCCGGACCGCCGGCGAGACGCCGGCGCTACTTTTTCTTTTTTGGAGCGGCCTTTTTGGCCGCCGGCTTCTTTGTTGCCGTCTTCTTTGCTGAGGACTTTGCCTTCGCCTCGACCTTGGGAGACGCTTCTACCTCTACCGGCTTGACCTTCTTTGGCTTTGCTTCTTTTTTCGGAAGTTCAGGGGCGGTGAATTTCTGGCCGTCGAACGCGATCTCGGTGATGCGCACGGCAGTGTATCCCTGGCGATGTCCGCGCAACTTCTTGTATTGCTTCTTGCGCTTGTAATGGAATACCAGAATCTTCGCGGCGCGGCCCTGCTCCACGACTTCACCGGTCACGAGCGCGGCGGACTGGGGGCGGCCGATCTGTCCCGGCTCACCGGAGACGGCCAGCACATCGTTGAACTCTATTTTCCCGTCGGTGCCGTTGCCCTGATTCTCGAGTCGAATCACATCGCCGGGCGCCACCCGGTACTGTTTACCTCCGGCGCGGATGACCGCGTACATACGTATGCCTCCGTCCAATCTTGTGCCCGTCGCGGCCTGGCGCGATTGCGGGGAACCTGCTGAATTTCCTGTGCTTGCTTTCCGCGTCGACGCTTTGGGCAACGAATGCGGGGACGGCTCCAGAACGGAACCGTGAGTACAGGCAAACCCAATCATTCTAGCGTGTGCTGTGGAAAAGCGTCAAACCGGCGCGCCCGGATGTGTGGGACTGAAACTGTACTCTGATCCATGAATTTCGCTGGCGGCCAGGCCTCTGATTCCAGTTCGGTCGGCATCTACTTAAATTAAGCGCATTCTGAGGAAGGTGCGGATCCAGTCAGGTCTGGGGCGATTCCAGATCTTATCGTTTGTATTCCTGTCGGGTCACAAAAACCGGTCCTGTCTTGCAGGTCACCCATGGGAGCGGTTATAACTGCGTTAGTTGCGTTTCCTGACGGGCGGGGGCGTTATGAGTCTTGGTTGGAATGTTGTTGAGGTCCCGGCGCAAATCGCTATCGTCGTCTCCTTTTTGGCGCTGACCGCCACGGCCCAGGACAAGAAGGAATTCATCTATAACGTCGGACCGCAAGCAATCGTCTCGATTACCAACAATTACGGTCCGATCACGGTCAAGCCTTCGGGAAGCCGACAGGTCGTAGTCGAGACCGTGTCGCATTCCGATGCGGTGGGCTTGGTGAACGAGCAGCACGGTGATCGCATTGAGCTTCGGTCAATTTCCAGCCGTCAGGGCACCGATCTGGTGGATTACACGGTGCTGGTGCCGGTTGATGCGTTTGTAAGCCTGCGTTCGTCCGATGGAACCCTCCGGGCCCAGGGACTGCGTGGCGATGTGATTCTGGAAGCTGCCGCGGCCTCGGTCGAAGTGACAGACATCAGTGGTGCCCATTTGCATGTGAAAACCCTCAGTGGGCCGATTACTTTGACTGACATTCGCAATAGCCATCTGGATATTCACTCGGTAAGCGGAAATGTAACGATCCGCAACGTGACCGGACCATCGGTCGAGGTGAACTCGGGAAGCGGTCGAATCTCCTATCAGGGCGATCCCGGGTCGGCGGGAGAATATATGCTTACGAGTCATTCCGGGGACCTCGAAGTCTCGATTCCCGCCAGCGCTTTGGTCGACATCAAGGCGCGCTCCATTAAGGGTCAGTCGGATCCGCAATTCCCCATTGCCAGCGGTTTTTCCGCGCCCGGCGCCCAGAATCTTTTGCTGAAACCAGGGATGACTATCGGGTCTCGCTTTGAGTTGCGTTCGTTCCGAGGCAAAATCCGCCTCAAGCGCCCGTAAGTCACTACTGGCTGCGTGGGGACAACCGCCCCCGCGAAAAATATGTATCCTTTCGCTAGTCCATCGTCATCCAAGTCATTTAATTCTGTATGACTCGGAAACCTATCGCTCTGGTTACCACAGTGCCAAGACCATTGTGGGCGACGGCAGTGCCATACCTCGGGATGCCGGTTGCGTTCTGTCCTCGGTGTAGATTTTAAGAGCTTGTTTTTGCGGTCATCGTGATGCGGTCATTCTCGAAACGGATAGCGTTGCTGTGCCTGCTGCTGACGTTGTGCTCAGCCGTGGCGATGGTCACGCACCACCATTCGAGCGCGAACGATGCAGCGAAATGTACGGTTTGCGTGGCCGCGCACTCGGCTTCTCCGCAGGCCACCTCGGTATTACCCAATCAGAAGTTTGTTCGGGCGTCTCTTTCCCGGTCCGAGCCGGTCTCTGCCAAGCAACGCCTCGTGGGCTTCGCGCTCAGCGTTCGCCCACCTCCCGCAGTCTAGAAATCCAAAGAGCTGATCAAAGTTAGTGCGCCTTGAGCGCACCTCTTCCCATTTTTCTTAGACTTTTGGAGGAATCATGCTGGCTTTCTATAAGAAGTTGTCCGTTGCGGCGTTCATAACGGTTTTCTTTTTCGCGCCAGGATTTCACGCGCACGCGCAGTCAGGTGGAAGCTCAACTTCCGTGACGGGAACGGTGGTCGATCCTACCGGTGCCGTCGTGGCGAACGCTGTGGTGGAGATTCACAACCCGGTCAGCGCCTTTGAGCGCACCGTGACTACGGACAGTTTGGGCAAATTCAATATTCCGAATGTCCCCTTCAATCCCTATCACCTGACCGTCACTGGGCCGGCCTTCGCACCTTATGCTCAGGACGTGGATGTTCGATCCATCGTTCCGGTGAACGTCAGCATCACCCTCCAGATAAAGGGCTCGTCCGAAACCGTGACGGTGGAAGCTGCCGGAGCGGACTTGCTGGAGAATACTTCGACGTTTCACACTGATGTGGATCGCGGTTTGTTCGACAAGATGCCTCTCGAGAGCCGTTCTTCGTCTGTAAGTTCGCTGGTTACCTTGTCTTCTCCCGGCATCGCCGCGGATTCCAATGGGCTCTTCCATGGCCTGGGCGACCATGCGGAAAATTCGTTCTCGGTCGATGGCCAGCCCATCACCGACCAGCAGAGCAAAGTTTTTTCCAACCAGATCCCGCTCGAATCGATTGAATCGATGGAAGTCATTTCCGGCGCTCCGCCGGCTGAATTCGGGGAGAAAACCAGCGTGGTGATCAATGTGACTACGCGCTCGGGACAGGGGATGACCTCGCCCAAAGGCAGCATTACGAGTTCCTATGGGAGCTTTGGCACTGCCGATCTCGGCATCAACCTTGGGTACGGCGGCCAGAAATGGGGAAATTTTATTTCTGCCAGCGGATTGAACAGCGGACGATTTCTCGATCCGCCGGAATTTACGGTATTTCATGACAAGGGCAACGAGGAAAACCTGTTCGACCGCGTGGACTTTCAGGTTTCTAAAGTGGACTCCGTCCACGTGAACCTGGGATTCACACGCTCCTGGTTTCAAACTCCGAATGCGTTCGACAACCTGAATACAGGCGTCACCGATCCGGTTGTGGGCAATCCGGTTGCTCCCACGAACCAGCGCTCGCAGATCAAGACTTTCAATATTGCGCCGTCGTGGACGCGATTGCTCAGTCCCAATGCGGTGTTCACGCTGGGCGCGTTCGTGCGGCGCGACCAGTACAACTACTATCCCAGCGCCAATCCGTTTTCTGATCTCGGGCCCATCCAGCAGGAAAGCGTCACCCAGAACCGGACACTGGCCAATACCGGCGTGCGCTCAGATGTCTCTTACGTGAAAGGAATCCACAATCTAAAAGCTGGAGCCACCTATCAACAGACTTTTCTGAACGAAGACACGAGATTCGGGATCGTGGATGCCTCGCTGAATGCTCCGTGCTTCGACGCCAATGGAAACGCGGTGCCCTGGGTCGGCAGCCCGGGCCTGAACGATCCCGCCAATTGCGGATCGGCCGTCTCGACCAACCCGGTTCTTTATCCAGCGCCCTTTACTGCGAATGCCAACTTCTTCAACTCGCTGGGCTGTTTCGACCTGACCCGGCCGACGCCCGCGACTGCCGACGGTTGCGCCGGATCTGCGCCTAGCAGCGGCCTGTTCCGTTTCAACGGACATACCGACATCAAGCAGCTTGCTCTCTATGTTCAGGACACGATCACCAAAGGAGCATGGTCGCTCAACCTCGGCTTGCGCGGCGATATCTATAACGGGCTCACGACTCACCGGGAAGCCGAGCCGCGTCTGGGCGTTGCCTACAACGTGAAGAAGACCAACACGATTCTTCGCCTTTCCTATGCCCGAGTTCTGGAAACTCCCTTCAATGAAAACTTGGTGCTGGCAAGTACGGGATGCGATTCACTCGTGCTGGCTTCGCTTCTGGGCTGTGCGACTCCAGGCGTGGCGACTCCCTTTGCTCCGGGCTGGCGCAATGAGTTCCACGCCGGTCTGCAACAGGCGTTCGGGAAGTACGTGGTTTTCTCCGGCGAATATATCTGGAAATACACCCACAACGCCTACGACTTCAGCGTGCTAGGCAGCACTCCCATCACTTTCCCGATTGAGTGGCACAACTCCAAGATTCCCGGGTTCGCGGGACGTGTGAGCGTACCCAACTTCCACGGAGTCTCCGCCCTGATGGTCTTTTCCAGCGTGGCTGCGCGCTTCTTCACTCCCCAGATCGGCGGCGCCGGTGCGGTTCCCGCAGGAACACTAGGGGAAGCGTTCACCGCGTTTCGCATCGATCACGACGAACGTTTCAACCAGACCACGCACGTGCAATACCAGCCGTGGAAGGCCGGGCCATGGGTGGGCTTCAACTGGCGCTATGACAGCGGACTGGTGGCCGGCTCCGTGCCCGTCGCGGACGCGTCGGGCACGGTTGATCTGTCGGGCCTGACCGGCGATCAGCAACTGCAGGCAGGACTTTTCTGCGGCAGTGCGCGTCCCACCTTGACTACACCGCTGGGAGTTTGCACTGCGGGCTACGGTTCAACCCTGATCAGCTTGCCCGCGCCTGGAAAGGAAAACGACGACACCAATCCACCACGCATAGCTCCGCGCAATCTTTTTGATCTCGCCGTTGGGGACGACAATCTCTTCCACGGGGAACGGTACAAGTGGAGCCTTACCCTGACGGCCATCAATCTGACCAACAAAGTTGCGCTGTACAACTTCCTGTCAACGTTCAGCGGGACGCACTTCGTGACACCCCGCGCGCTGACCGCTGAAATTGGGTTTCACTTCTAGGGATACACGTAGGCCGTCCGGGCGGGCGAGCAACGCTCGCCTGGTTTTCGCCGAGCATAGCCGGGCCTTGCCCGGCCGGGCCGATGAGGGCATCTGCCCCTACGTGGTTCGTCGTGGGATTAAGATGGCAAGATGAAACGAGCCAGGGTCGGCCTGTTCATCCTGTTAATCCTGGTGGTAGCAGCGGCGGCTGCGTTTCGGGGCTTAGGACGCTGGCTCGACCACGAAGATCCCCTTTCTCATGCCGACGTGATTTTCGTCGTAAGTGGAGCTATGCCGCAACGCGCATCGAAGGTGGGAAGGTCTTTGCCATGGGCTATGCTCCCGAAGTCTGGCTAAGCCGGCCCGAGAGTCCGGCAGACGGACTGGCCAAGCTGGGAATCCATTTTGCCGGTGAAGAAGACTACAACCGCCAAATCTTGATTCATCGAAGGCGTCCCTGAAACCGCGATTCATGTTCTTCCCGTGCAGGTCGTGAACACCGAGGAAGAACTGCAAGAGGTGGGACGGGAAATGCGGAGTAGTGGAAAGAAAACAATCATTCTCGTCACTTCGCCGCAACACACCCGACGGGTGTGGACTCTGTGGCAAAAACTTGTGGGAAGTGATCCTAAGGCCATGGTTCACGGCGCCCACGCCGATCCCTTCGATTCTGATCACTGGTGGCGCAACACGCGTGACGTGCTGTCGGTAGTGCACGAGATCCTGGGGCTGGTTAACGCATGGGCAGGCCTACCAGTGCCGCCCCACTCAATGAAAAATCGAGCCATGACTCTCGGACAAAATCCGGGACCTGCCCTCAACCATAAGTCGATGTTGGAAAGAAGGTCTGACACGTAGTGGATTTTTGCCGACCGCCCGGAATTTCGCCACGCACATCTGGGAATTCCTGTGGGAGTCGACACCCTGGCAGCGACGCCGTGGTTATGGAGACGCGGAATATGATTGGGATTACCGTGTCGATACCACCAGCGCCACCGTCGGCTGGCGCGAGCGCCTGCTGGGCCACTTTCATTCTCCCTACCAACCCACCGAGCCTGCGCTTTTCAGGGAGATGATCGCGAACCTGAAAATTGATTTTCAGGAGTTCACCTTCATTGATATCGGCGCGGGCAAAGGACGCACGCTCTTGATGGCTGCGGATTATCCGTTCCGCCGCATTCTCGGGATCGAACTGCTTCCCGTTTTGTATCGTGTGTCGCAGAAAAACTTGAGCTCCTACAAGAGTGATTCGCAGCAATGCTTTGCAGTGGAGGCGATGTGCGAGGATGCCCGCGGATTTGTCTTCCCCATAGAGCCGCTCGTGCTCTATCTGTTCAACCCTCTGCCGGAGGCCGGAATGATCGACGTAATGGACAACCTCGTTCATTCGCTGAGCCAATATCCACGAGTCGTGTACTTGCTCTATCACAATCCGTTGTTTGAAAACGTACTGGCGCGTTATCCGGCATTCAACAAGATCGCAGGCACGCCGCAGCATTCAATTTTCCGAGCCGTTAGCTAAGTAATTCTCGAGGTTGCCCCGTCCAAGCTCCGTTTGGGCGGGGATTTTTGTCGTCACAGAATATGCAGCTGTCCCGGGATCCGAAAGAGCTGTAGACAAGCACTGAACAGGCGGAGTAGCTGAACCCTAGCGCCGGAAGCGCCCAATCAAGTACAGAGCCACCGAAAGCACCACGCTGAGCAGTATCGAGGTCGCCAGCGGAAAATAAAACGTAGTGTTCTTGCCGCGATAAACAATGTCCCCGGGAAGCCGCCCCAGAGGAATGTTCGCCCGTCCCAGTAGCAGAAGCGCGAACCCCGCGACGATGGCAACCGTCCCGGCGAGTATCAGTACTTTCCCCAGATCGCTCACGCAGACAAGTTTAACCCCTCCTCTCCTAGGCGCTGCCACGGCCGTCTCGCGACTTGCGGAGAGGCAATCTGACTCGGACTTTGCGAGCTTTGCGGTGAAAGAGTTTGAGGACCAAACGAGCCCCCTCAAAATGCTAGAATCTCGCCCGATGAATCATCGCTGGCTTTTCTTCTCCGTGCTTGTCTTTGCTGTCTTCGCTGTCGGGCAGGTTTTACCGCCGCCCACGATCGAGATCACAGCTGAGCCCAACCACCACCTGATGTTGGAAAACCAATTCGTCCGCGTGTTCAAGGTGGAACTCGCGCCCCATGCGGCCATGATCGTGCATAACCACCGGCACGATTACTTCTTCACCGTCCTGGGAGAATCGCACATCGAAAACGATGTCGTCGCAAAGCCCCCCGCCCTGCGCACCTTTCGCGATGGCGAAACCTTCTTCGTGCTCGGCGACTTCGCCCACACCGCGAAGAATCTCTCCGACCAGACCTTCCGCGTCGTAGCCGTCGAACTCATGGGAAACGACAAGGCAAAGCCGTCACCTCAAGTGGGACGAAGAACGCGGCCTGCACATCCTGAACGGCGGCACCCGCGACATTCTGTTCGTCAAAGACGGCGTGCGCGTCTCCGACCTCGAACTGCAACCCGGCGGAGTCGTCCCTAAACACCATCACGCCGGCCCCCACCTAGTCATAGCCGTGACCGATCTCGATTTACGCAGCGACATAGAAGGCAAGGGCCCGTCCCACGTTCAACTCAAGGCCGGAGAGGTAGACTGGGCAACAGGCGGCGCCACCCACACCCTGACCAACATAGGGAAACAAAACGCCAAACTGATCACACTGGAATTTCCGTAGCCACCACAGGCCACGTAGGGGCAGGTGTCCTCACCTGCCTTGCCGAGCAAAGCTCGGTAAGTTTGGGGTCGTGTGGCCGCGGGCGACTCGCCCGCGCAGCGCGGGCCAAGCTCATGGAAACTCTCCGTGTGCCCCAGCAAGATACAATTGCCCGCCATATGACCGCATGGACAATCGGCCTGAGCCTCACGCCGCGAAGTTCTCTTCCACTCGGCCAGAACCGCCGTCGCCGCAGTTCTGTCGACTCATGCTGGCACGCGCCCTGAACCTTCCGGAATTTTACTGGGCGCCAATTTCAACCATCGTGATCCTGCTCTCTCCTTCCGATCCGTTCACTCTCGCATGGCAGCGCTTTGCCGGGACAGCCCTGGGCGCGGCCGTGGGCGCCCTGATCGCCACCTTCGTCCCCATGTCAATTGGTGGGTCTACGGAGCCGGAATCGTGCTTCTGCGGACTCCTCTCCGCCCTGCTGCGCCTGGGCGGCGCGTATCGTTTTGCCGCGATCACGCTGTCGCATCGTCCTACTGATCGCGCACGCGGCACCGCCATGGGTCGTCGCCTATCACCGCTTCGTGGAAGTGTCGCTCGGAATCGCGGTGGCGCTACTGGTCACGAAAGTGTGGCGGCTGCCGGCGGCGAAGTAGGAGGATGCCCCGAATCACCATCGAACCTGTAGGGACAGGTGTCCCACCTTCCAGCCGAGCGAATCTCGGCAGTTCTTGTGCGGATCCCGCGAATTTCGATTCAGGCAAAAGGCGGATAGGGACGCCTGCGTCCCCGCACAGTGTGAATTCATCGCAACCTAACATCGAGCGCAAATCCAACGTGAGAAAAATGGTGTCGACGCGCCTTCGCTTCGGCCGCGTAAACCAGCGCGGCGTCCGCGAGTCGGGACGAATGTCGATTCTCTTCATCACTGCGCCATCGCGTGCCCTCCGTAGCCCTTAGCAAAACAGCTCCAGAAGCCCGCATCCAGACTGCCTAATAGTTCCGTTGGCGCTCTCCAGACAAGACTCACGGAATTCGCAGGTTCAAGTGACAGTACGGCGCCCTCCGCCGGTCACTGGGAAAGATTCGATTAAATGGAGCAAGACGTTCGCCGGATAAGCTAGTTGAAGACATTGGCGGACAGAGAAGTAGTTGCGTTAATTGCGGGGATGAATCCGAGGTTCACGGATCTTGGTCCGTAATCGAGGGTGCAAGGCCGTGAAACCGTCACACTGCGCCTCGTTCCGTCCCAACTCTGGCGATCCCGGCGAAGTCGGGGACTGTGTTTGCCGCTCGGCCGCTGTGCCCAACTTCGTAAACATCCCCCTTGCGTTTTTCCATATTCATCTGATATAAACAATTCACCGAGAGCAGTGTGTGGCTAGCCGGGCGTATTTTGTGAAACTCTCGTCGCTCGTCCGGCATCAAACTAAAAACAGGTAATTCCTGCAAATCAGTCCCGGCCACGGGGCTTCATTCGGGGACAAGGTTCCTCGAAGGGTTTAAGCGTTGTTCGCAAGAACCTCCAAGTGATCTTTTATCAAACTAATGGTCTTCCGCCTCGGCTTGTGCCGAAATGGCATGGGTGCGGTGTGGGAGATGCGTTTTGTCGCGTGTGCGAGAGCTCCGGCTAAACCGTCGAGCTTCGCTCGACCTGACCGGGTCAGAGACCCGGTCCCACATCCGAGAGCTCCCGGTTGTGGAAAACAGGTGGAAATCCTGTGATCGCAATGGGTTGACAGTGGCCGCGCAAGACGCGTAGTTTGTACAAGTTTCGAGGACAGGCAGGTTTGTGTAATGCGCGACTCGCTCGCGTGAGCGCAAGTCTGCTCTGAACTGAAAGCGCCCGCTCAGGCGGTAGCGGATCGGTTCTTTGACAACTAGGTTGAACGTGCCAGTCGTGAGAGGAAGGCTCGGGTTGAAATCCGAGCGATCTCACAAGATAGATCCGCCATGCCTCTTCGAGGGCGTGGTGGCAGTCTGCCAACTACCCGTCGGCAGACGACAGGTTTCAAATGAGAGTTTGATCCTGGCTCAGAATCAACGCTGGCGGCGTGCCTAACACATGCAAGTCGAACGAGAAAGTGGAGCAATCCATGAGTAAAGTGGCGACCGGGTGAGTAACACGTGACCAATCTACCCTTGAGTGGGGGATAACCTCGGGAAACCGGGGCTAATACCGCATAACATCTTTGGATCGGAAGATACTGGGGATCAAAGGAGCAATTCGCTTAAGGAGGAGGTCGCGGCTGATTAGCTAGTTGGCGGGGTAATGGCCCACCAAGGCAAAGATCGGTAGCCGGCCTGAGAGGGCGCACGGCCACACTGGAACTGAAACACGGTCCAGACTCCTACGGGAGGCAGCAGTGGGGAATTTTGCGCAATGGGGGAAACCCTGACGCAGCAACGCCGCGTGGAGGATGAAGTCCCTTGGGACGTAAACTCCTTTCGACCCGGACGATAATGACGGTACGGGTGGAAGAAGCCCCGGCTAACTTCGTGCCAGCAGCCGCGGTAATACGAGGGGGGCAAGCGTTGTTCGGAATTATTGGGCGTAAAGGGCGCGTAGGCGGTGCGGTAAGTCACCTGTGAAACCTCTAGGCTTAACCTAGAGCCTGCAGGCGAAACTGCCGTGCTTGAGGGTGGGAGAGGTGCGTGGAATTCCCGGTGTAGCGGTGAAATGCGTAGATATCGGGAGGAACACCTGTGGCGAAAGCGGCGCACTGGACCACATCTGACGCTGAGGCGCGAAAGCTAGGGGAGCAAACAGGATTAGATACCCTGGTAGTCCTAGCCCTAAACGATGGATGCTTGGTGTGGCCGGTACCCAATCCGGCCGTGCCGAAGCTAACGCGATAAGCATCCCGCCTGGGGAGTACGGTCGCAAGGCTGAAACTCAAAGGAATTGACGGGGGCCCGCACAAGCGGTGGAGCATGTGGTTCAATTCGACGCAACGCGAAGAACCTTACCTGGGCTCGAAGCACAGTGGACCGGGGTAGAAATATCCCTTTTCGCAAGAACTGCTGTGGAGGTGCTGCATGGCTGTCGTCAGCTCGTGTCGTGAGATGTTGGGTTAAGTCCCGCAACGAGCGCAACCCTTATCGTTAGTTGCCAGCGGGTCAAGCCGGGCACTCTAGCGAAACCGCCCCGGATAACGGGGAGGAAGGTGGGGATGACGTCAAGTCCTCATGGCCTTTATGTCCAGGGCTACACACGTGCTACAATGGTCGGTACAAACCGTCGCAAACCTGCGAAGGGGAGCTAATCGGAAAAAGCCGGCCTCAGTTCGGATTGGAGTCTGCAACTCGACTCCATGAAGCTGGAATCGCTAGTAATCGCGGATCAGCACGCCGCGGTGAATACGTTCCCGGGCCTTGTACACACCGCCCGTCACATCACGAAAGTGGACTGCACTAGAAGCCGGTGAGCCAACCGCAAGGGGGCAGCCGTCCAAGGTATGGTTCATGATTGGGGTGAAGTCGTAACAAGGTAGCCGTAGGAGAACCTGCGGCTGGATCACCTCCTTTCTAAGAGAGAACGTCACGGCACTTCCGCGGTTCCACCCATCTGAATCTTGAGCTTTCGAGTTCTGGATGAAGACCAGTGGAAATTAAACATACGGAAGATGTTGCCGTGTACCCTGTCCCGCTTCTTGATAACCCGCAAGGGCAAACCTGTGAAGCGGAATAGGAAACCCGTTCGGACCTCTCTTTCTCGAGTCCTATCCGCATGATGGTCAGTCCCG
Source organism: Terriglobia bacterium (assembly GCA_963803655.1). Taxonomy (GTDB): domain Bacteria; phylum Acidobacteriota; class Terriglobia; order Terriglobales; family Acidobacteriaceae; genus JAIQFF01. The sequence continues at coordinate 10,083 of CAWDNR010000026.1, read as the reverse complement.
GCTTAGCTGGGATGCACGTTCAACCTTGTCCTCGAATAAATTTGAGCTTCTGGCTACTAGCTTCTAGCTCCTGGCTGAATCACTAGACGAAAGATTTGGCTGGAAGCTAGCGGCTAGTGGCTGGAGCCGGTGATAAAATTCAGGCTCCGGAAATTTGTGCAAGAACAACCGGGCCTGTAGCTCAGGTGGCTAGAGCGCACCCCTGATAAGGGTGAGGTCGGTAGTTCAACTCTACCCAGGCCCACCAGAAAATCAGTCGTTGGTCGCTAGTCTTTCAGTTGTTGGCAAGTATTTGCCAGAGACCGAACGAGAAAGATGAACGACCGGTTTGGGGCTGTAGCTCAGCTGGGAGAGCGCCTGGTTTGCAACCAGGAGGCCACCGGTTCGATCCCGGTCAGCTCCACCAGAATCAGTCTAGCGGATAGTCTCAATGATGCCTGGGCTAAGACCCGATAAGCTGGGCGTCAACTGTGACAACCATGATTCTGTTCACGGTTCAATGAAAGTCGCTTGGCGCCGAACATTGGGTTGGAAAAACTTTCGAAGTTTGCACACTTCGGAGTTGAGTAAGACCCATACCTGCTTAGGCAGGGTGATCCAGCGCAAGCTGGTGAGGACGATATTTGACAACTGAATAGATTGGGCAATCTACAAGGCTGTAAATTTTTATGAGTGCCTGAGAGAAGCCTGCTGGTGTGCGGAGGAGTTTTGCATTTCAGGTTTCAAGTTCCGGATTTATCCGGAGCAGGAAGATTCGGAATGTGAAGCAGTGATTCCGTGCGAGGAGCAGGCAGACAGGCCCATAGAGTTTGCGCGGTGTGTGGTGGGTTTGCCGATGAGCTGACAGCTTAGAGCTGAAGGCCGGCGGCGAAAGCCGCTGTGTGTCGAGTAAATTTTATGGTCAAGCTACTAAGGGCGCATGGTGGATGCCTTGGCAGAAGCAGGCGATGAAGGACGTGGCAAGCTGCGATAAGCCTCGGGGAGCCGCAAGCAGGCATTGATCCGGGGATTTCCGAATGGGGAAACCCACAGAGGTAAAACCTCTGTACGGCCCGATGAATCCATAGTCGGGTACGAGCGAACCCAGGGAAGTGAACCATCTCAGTACCTGGAGGAAAATAAAGAAACCTCGATTCCGAAAGTAGTGGCGAGCGAAATCGGAATTAGCCTAAACCAGTCATACCTTCGGGTGTGGCCGGGGTTGTAGGGTCGACAACAGTAGAGTTATCAATCCAGTCGTTAGCCAAATCCCGCTGGAAAGCGGAGCCATAGGGTGTGATAGCCACGTAGGCGAAAACGAACTGGACTCGAAGTCGATACCTGAGTACCGCGGAGCACGAGAAACTTTGCGGGAAGCTACGGGGACCATCCCGTAAGGCTAAATACTAGCTTCTGACCGATAGTGAACCAGTACCGTGAGGGAAAGGCGAAAAGAACCCCTGCGAGGGGAGTGAAATAGTACCTGAAACCGTGTGCCTACAAACGGTGGGAGGACTATGCCGCGTAAGCGGAAAGTCTGACCGCGTGCCTATTGCATAATGAGCCGGCTAGTTATTCTTGTCAGCAAGGTTAAGCGAAAGCGAGCCGCAGCGAAAGCGAGTCCTAATAGGGCGAATCAGTTGGCAGGAATAGACGCGAAGCGGGATGATCTACCCTTGGCCAGGCTGAAGGTAGGGTAAAACCTACTGGAGGGCCGAACGGGTGTTTGTTGAAAAAAGCTCCGATGAGCTGAGGGTAGGGGTGAAAGGCTAATCAAATTCCGTGATAGCTCGTTCTCTCCGAAATAGCTTTAGGGCTAGCCTCGTGTGATTTGTCGTGGTGGTAGAGAACTGAATGGACTATGGGGCTTTCCAGCTTACAGAATCCAATCAAACTTCGAATGCCATAGAACAACAAGCACGGGAGTCAGACGGCGGGGGCTAAGCTTCGTCGTCGAGAGGAAAACAGTCCAGATCGCCTGCTAAGGTCCCCAAATTCAAGCTAAGTGGGAAAGGAAGTCGGAACGCCCAGACAGCCAGGAGGTTGGCTTAGAAGCAGCCATCCTTTAAAGAAAGCGTAATAGCTCACTGGTCAAGCGGTCCGGTGCCGACAATATAACGGGGCTCAAGCTTGGTACCGAAGCAGCGAATGCACATCTTTACGGGTGTGCGTGGTAGGAGAGCATTCTCAACAGTTTGAAGCTAGACTGAAAAGACTGGTGGACGGTTGAGAAGAGACCCTGCCGGCATAAGTAGCGATAACGGAGGTGGGAACCCTCCGCGCCGAAAGTCTAAGGTTTCCTGAGAAAGGTTAATCCGCTCAGGGTCAGTCGGATCCTAAGGTGAGGCCGAAAGGCGTAACCGATGGACATCCGGTTAATATTCCGGAACTCCCTTGTATTCGTTATTACGATGGGGTGACGCAGTAGGATAAGCAGGCCGTCCTATGGCTATGACGGTTGATGCGTGTAAGGTGTTTCTCGTAGGAAAATCCGCGAGGAAGTTATCACTGAGACGCAAAACAGTACTCCGTATGGAGGAAAGCTGCTGATTCCACACTGCCAAGAAAAACCTCTAAGGAGAAGATAAGGGATCCGTACCTCAAACCGACACAGGTAGACGAGGAGAATATCCTAAGGCGCTCGTGAGAACAGTTGGTAAGGAACTCGGCAAATTAACCCCGTAACTTCGGGAGAAGGGGTGCCGCATTAGGGTGTTAAAGCCTGAAGCGGCCGCAGAGAAATGCGCACTGCGACTGTTTAACAAAAACACAGGTCTCTGCAAAGTCGAAAACGACGTATAGGGGCTGACGCCTGCCCGGTGCTGGAAGGTTAAAGGGAGAGGTCAACCGCAAGGTGAAGCTTCGAACTGAAGCCCCAGTGAACGGCGGCCGTAACTATAACGGTCCTAAGGTTAACGAAATTCGCTAGCCTTAGTAAAACTGAACTATATGCGGGAAACTCCTCACACAGCCGCTCGGTACTCGTTGTCCTAACCGACAGCAGTCAAAATCCGACGGACAAGGGGACAATCCGCAGGGAAGGCTCCAACCATGGAGAACCCTCAGAGACTTCACGTTCAGCCGCATCCTGGAAATTTGGAAGCGCAATGGGTGCTTGGATTTGTTGACGGCGAAGGTTGTTTCTTCGTCGGAATCAATCCGCATCCGGAGATGACTTCTGGATTTCAGGTGCTCCCTGAATTCACAGTGGTACAACACCAGCGAGATATCCAGTTACTTCATGCACTCAAGAAGTTCTTTGGGTGTGGCGTGGTTCGAACGAATCACGCGGAACGAATGGCATATCGCGTACGGAGTCTGGATCACCTGAATCAACAGATCGTCCCCTTCTTTGATAAGCATCCGCTTAAGTCGAAGAAGAGAGTCGATTTCATTAAGTTCAGAAAGATCCTGCTACTGATGAGTAATAGAGAGCATTTGTCGATCGCTGGTATCTCGAAAATTCGAGAGATCGCAGCGACTATGAACACGGGGTGCGAAAGATAAAGTCCAGCTTCTCTGGAAACAGAGTAAGACGAACTGAGCGAAATTCCTTGTCGGGTAAGTTCCGACCTGCACGAATGGCGTAACGAAAGTGCGACTGTCTTGCCGACTGACACGGCGAACTTGTAGTGCCGGTGAAGATGCCGGTTGCCCGCAACTAGACGGAAAGACCCCGTGCACCTTTACTATACCTTTACTATGAACTATGGCACTTGCTGCGCAGGATAGGTGGGAGGCTTTGATTCCAGGCTCTCGGGCTTGGAGGAGCCACCGGTGAGATACCACCCTGCGAGTTCTGTGGTTCTAACCTACTCCCGTAAACCGGGAGAGGGACATAGTAAGGCGGGTAGTTTGACTGGGGCGGTCGCCTCCTAAACGGTAACGGAGGCGCGCGAAGCTACGCTCAGGCTGTTTGGAAATCAGCCGACGAGTGCAAAAGCATAAGCGTGGTTGACTGCGAGTCCTACAAGACGAGCAGGTACGAAAGTAGGCTTTAGTGATCCGGTGGTTCTGCATGGAAGGGCCATCGCTCAACGGATAAAAGGTACGCCGGGGATAACAGGCTGATCGGAGCCAAGAGTTCATATCGACGCTCCGGTTTGGCACCTCGATGTCGGCTCATCGCATCCTGGAGCTGTAGAAGGTTCCAAGGGTTAGGCTGTTCGCCTATTAAAGCGGTACGTGAGCTGGGTTCAGAACGTCGCGAGACAGTTCGGTCCCTATCTGTTGTGGGCGCAGGAGATTTGAGAGGACCTGTCCTTAGTACGAGAGGACCGGGATGGACGAACCTCTTGTGTTCCAGCTGTCGTGCCAACGGCATAGCTGGGTAGCGAAGTTCGGTTGTGATAACCGCTGAATGCATATAAGCGGGAAGCACTCCTCAAGATGAGATCTCCCAACCCGTAAGGGATAAGAAGGGCCCAGGAAGACCACCTGGTTGATAGACGGGAAGTGAAAGCGCAGTAATGTGTGAAGCTTACCCGCACTAATCGCCCGTTCGGCTTGACCATAAAATTTACTCGGTGCATGAAACCAGCTGTCAGTCGTTGGTCTCAGTCCTTCAGCCAGAACCTGAGCTGATCTGAAGACAGAATTCTTCTCACCACCGAACCTGGGTGGATGACAAAATCAAAACGCTGACACTGGGCGCCGACGAGAAAGCCGAGAGTAGCGTGGTTGAAATCGGAAGTAAACAAAGAAGAAAGTAAACCACACCCAATCTATTCAGTTGTGAGGCATCGACCTCACGATCTTTGAAAGTTTGCAGCTAGGTTTTTGGCACAAGCTACGATCGGCCAAGACCAACGACTGCTACAAGTTGTCGGTGATCTTACCGCGGGGGATCCACCCGTTCCCATACCGAACACGGAAGTTAAGCCCCGCAGGGCCGATTGTACTGCACGCGAAAGTGTGTGGGAGAGTAGGTCGTTGCCGGCTTAATAAAGGCCACGTTGCGAAAGCAGCGTGGCCTTTTCCGTTGTTGGTGGAGGAGCCGTCCGTTGTCAATTTCTCTCTGAGACCTGGGCGGGTGGCACGCTCTTTATCTCCTCAAGACTTGAGGATGCCCCATCCTTTCGCGTTCTTTGCGAAAGGGCTGGGTCTTTCCACCTCTTCAAGACCAGAAGGAGAGAAAAGGCCCCCTAAGCTAAGTCCGTGGAATCCCACCCTTGCGCAAAGAGCGCGCAGGGCACCCGGCCCTCCCGATGGCTTAAGTTGATACCATTGCTTAGCACGAGGAGAGCATGAGCAAAGTCAGAGTCGCTGCGTTTTCGGTTTCGCTTGACGGGTTTGGGGCTGGGCTGCGGCAGGATTTAGAGAATCCGCTTGGGGTTCGCGGGTTGGAACTGCACGGGTGGTTTCACAACAGACGCATTCAAGAAGATGCACGGTCATGGCGAACGGGACGAAAGGCATTGACAACGATGTGGCCGAGCAATCTTTCGAAAATGTCGGCGCCTGGATTTTGGGCCGCAATATGTTCGGACCGGTTCGGCGGTCCATGGAACGACAGGCCCGGTGATTCCTGGAATGGATGGTGGGGCGATAATCCTCCGTACCACACACCTGTTTTTGTGCTGACCCATCACCCGCGGCCCGCGCTCGTGATGGAAGGCGGCGCTACGTTCCACTTCGTCACCGGCGGCGCGGAGTCAGCGTTAAATAAAGCCAGGGAAGCGGCCCTAGGCAAAGACGTACGAATCGGCGGTGGAGTTTCCACCATTCGTCAATATCTAACCGCAGGGCAAATCGACGAAATGCACCTGGCCGTGTCGCCGGTGTTGTTGGGCGAAGGGGAACATTTATTTTCCGGAATCAATCTCGCCAAGCTTGGTTTCACTCCGTACAAAACTCTTGCTGGAGAGAATGCCACCCACGTTTTTGTGAGGAAAGAAAAGAATGCTTCATAAACCCTCCGGGCCTCCCAGCGTTTCTGGACCCAAAAGCCTTAGCTGAACGCTTCCGTGGAATCCCACCTTGCGCACAAAACGCGCAAGAATGGGGCACCCGGCTTTTTCCTTTTGAGCGAATCCGAAAAAGATGGCGAGCCGGGCACGCGAGGTGTATCCTCCCGTTGGCCGGGCAGGAAGAATTGAAGTCCTGGCTCATCCTTCTATGTCAACTGTCAACGTAGAACGTGTCGGGGCTGCAATGAGCCCGGGGAAAAAACTGGGCACGACGACCTTCACCGGTCGTAACGGGTTTCTGTGTCGCTATTTCTATTTCGCGATGTCGCTGCTGTTGGCGGCGATTGTGATCAGCGGCTTCAAGCGTACGGTCAACCAGAACCTGTTTCATCCAGCTATCCCGCGGCCCTTCATTCTCTGGATCCATGCCTCGGCTTTCACTGCGTGGGTGATCTTCTTCATTTTTCAGTCCACGCTGGTCCGGATACATAAAGTCAGTTGGCATCGCTCCATCGGATGGTTTGGCGCCGGGCTCGCGACGGTGATGGTTCCGCTGGGCGTTGTTACCGCCATCGTCATGGCCCGCTTTGACATGGTTCGACTCCATAGTGCCGGCGCGGATGCTTTTCTGAGCATCCCGTTCTACGACATGATCGCCTTCGGCGTGTGCATTGCGCTGGCCATCTATTGGCGCACGAAACCAGAGCTGCATCGCCGGCTGATCTTCATCGCAACCTGCGGGCTTATGGACGCAGCCTTTGGCCGCTTTGACTACCTTTTCAACAATAATCTTTTCTTTCCTTGCCTCGACCTGCTGATCCTTCTCGGCGTGGCGCGCGACCTGCTGGTCGATCGGCGTGTGCATAAGGTGTATCTCTATGCGGCGCCCCTGTTGATCGTTGGCCAAAGCCTCGCGGTGTATATGTGGCGGGGCAATCCCTCATGGTGGCAGGGGATTACGCACGCGATTCTTGGATAGGTGGATCGGTTTTTCTCAGAAGGCTGCGAAGTGGTCCCAGGGCCGTTGATCTGTTTGCCATCGGGGGTGATGGCGAGACCTTCCATGCCTTTGTTCGCCACGCGGCCGCTGGAATTGTCGGCGATTTCAACGGCTCCCATCGGGGACAATTCGCTAACGAAAAATGACGAAGGCAACTGGAAAGAGCGCCGGCGAACACCCAGGAGGCGGTCAAACTCATAAACGTAAGGACCGTACTCGTCGGATATGTAGACGCGCAACCCGTCATTCGATATGCGCATGCCTTCGGTGTCGAAGCGGGCGTTCTTCGGATTGCCTGAGTTATGGCCAGGGTCAAAGTTGTCGGAGCGTCCGGTGAAGTAATGCACGAAAGAGTTATTAAGCAGGGGCACGCCCGAGCCTACGCCCAGACCGGCGCCAGTCCCGTAAACCAGCGGCGTCAAGCTCCAGAGCAGCGTGGTTGCGCGCAACGTGGAAGTCAGCGAAAACGGCGTCGTTCCGCCGGGGTTCGGCTTCAGATCCATGGTGACAGTGTGGAAGCGGTTGATGTAGCTGGCGGTGTTGTCGATGGCGTCGTCAAATTCGACTGCATTAGGGCCGCGGTCGGGCAGCGCAAGGAGATTGTTGTTGCCCGCGTAGGCGATCGCCGAGCCAAACCCGCCCAACTCGGTGGCTCGGACTCCATTCTCCAGGTTGTAGTTGAGGCCGGAAAGATCGGTGAAAGTGCCGGCCCTGGAACTGTTGAGTTCACCGACCGCAAGCAGGCTGATTTGGGCACTGGCCGGCGTCGTGAGCGACAGGCAAAGGGTGAGAGTAAGGGCTATCGTGGTTTGATAAAGCAGGGACTTTCTCACAGAAAATTCTCCTTGGGGAGTGGATTGGGAAATGCTCTTTATGATTTGTGGATCAAGTTAACGGCTAGTTACGCCGGCGTTAATTTTGTTGAATTCTCCCGCCGCCGGAATCAAAAGCCCCGCTGAATCGGAGTTTGGACGGGGAACCCTTTCAGAGTGGAGCGTGGTTCGATTCCCGGATCTCGAACACCTCGTCATTTGCGATAGAGTCCCTCGTCCGCTCTGAATCGGGAGATCCTTGTGGCGACGTTACACCAATTCGCATTCGACAACTCACCAATAGCAGTTCGCAGAGCCCGGCCGGAAGACGCCCCGGTTTGTGGCCGGATCTGCTATCAGGCATTCACGAAAATCTCGACCGAGCACGGTTTTTCGCCTGACTTTCCTTCGGTTGAGGTGGCGACTGGCGTCCTCTCGATGATGTTCAGCCATCCCGGTTTCTATTGCGTGGTGGCCGAATCGGGCGGACAGATTTGGGCAGCAACTGTCTTGACGAACGCTCGGCGATTGCGGGAGTTGGGCCGATTACCATCGATTGCGAGGTGCAGAATAAGGGCGTCGGACGCGCGCTGATGGAAGCGGCACTTGCTCGATCAGCGGAACAGGGCTTCCAAGGCGCTCGTCTGCTGCGGCCACCTTCACAACCGGTCGCTTTCTCTTTACACCAAGCTTGGGTTTGATACGCGTGAGCCGATATCTACGATGCAGGGGCCCGCGATCAAGTCGCCGACTCCGGGCTACAGCATACGTCCCGGACACATTTTAGATCTGGAGGAGTGTAACCGGCTTTGCCGAAGTGTACATGGTCACGACCGCGGTGGCGAGTTGGTAGGCGCAGTCGAACAAGCAACGGCGGTTGTGGCTTAGCGAGATGGGCGAATCGTAGCGTACGCCACCTCGATCGGTTTTTCGGACACATGGTTGGCGAGACGAACGCCGATGTCCAGGCGCTGATCGCGAACGCCGATGCGTTCCTGGGGCCGGGTATTCTCGTACCGACTCGAAATGCGGGTCTGTTCCGATGGTGCCTGGAGAATGGTCTCCGCGTCGTGCAGCCGATGACTCTGATGACTGCCGGTTTCTGCCGGGAACCCTCAGTGCTTATCTTACCGTCGATACTTTATTAGGTCAGGACTTCCTGGTCGTCCACTTTCATCTCGCGACCAAAATTCCTGCCCAAGCCGAGCTTGGACGGGGCCCCCTCGAGAAGTGAGAGAATTGGAACCTCGCCGAGTCCGGCGATCGCTTTGGAGGACAAAATGCCGACTCAAACATTGGACCCGGCTTTCCACGGACTACTCACTGGGCGCTACATCGCAACTCTCGGAACCGAGAACGCCGACGGGTCGATCCATCTGACCGCGGTCTGGTATCTCTCCGAGTCCGGCAGTCTGTATATCGCGACCTCTTCCAGGACGCAAAAAGCTCGCAACGTTGCGGCGCAGCCGGAGGCTTCGCTGATGGTGGACGCGCGAAAACCTGGGACAGAGCGCGGCGTCACTGCCGCAGGAAAAGTGGAAGTGATTTCGGGCAGTCAATCTCACGAAATAAATCGGCGTATACATGATGGATATCTCGGCGCCGCGGCCATCTCCGATCCGCATGTCGGCCCGGTGTTCGCGTCGTTCGATGATGTAACCATACGGCTAATCCCGACTTCATCAATCACCTGGGATATGGCGGTGCTCGACGCCCAGGCCCTCGGCGGTCAAATCGCCAAAAACGCCTGCTACCTGCTGCCGCTGGATTGGGCGAGACGTGAGCGTGCCCCGTCCAAGCTTGGCTTGGACAGGGATTTTCGTGTGACCACTAGCATTTACCCTAACGCGTGGGGCATAAGTCAAACGGCGCACCTACGTTGAATAAATCTCTTCAATATGGCTTATAAGGTTTTTTAATTAGCCGTGGAATGGGCCTCGCGCTATTCTTTCGGGTCGAACCCGCCGTACGATCCCCACCGTAGGTCAGATCAAAGCCACAAGTAAGGAGATTCATGTCGAACGAATTGCGCAACTTCCTGGCATTGCCGTATGACGAATTGGAGCAGTTGAATTTGAAGGCAAAAGAGCAGCGCAGGCACCGTGTCGCCTTGCACAAGATTCAAGAGGACCCGCTCAAATACCTCACCGATGAAAAGCGCATCAAGGCCGTCACTGTGTTGTTCGGCGATCCGAAGGCCGCCTGCACATGCTGGACTACGACAAGAAATTCCTGATCAAAAGTTGGGACAACCTCACTTTTGACGGTTCATCGATCCGCGGATTCACGGCGCAAAAGGAAAGTGATCTGCGCCTGGGAATCGACTGGCCGGCCTTCTATTGGGCGCCGGCGGATTTCTTTGGTTCGGGCAAAGTGATGGTGT
>CAWDNR010000025.1:0-131522 GCA_963803655.1 Terriglobia bacterium | reverse complement strand
AGCTCGTAAAAAAACCTTGCGCCGGAATTAGCCGAGGATGGTACTTGTGGTTCGATGTCCGAGGGTGTGTGCAAAGTTGGAAAAATGGAACGTCAGCGCTCGCAAAACTATATGATGCGCGGGTACAGTAATCAACCGAGAAAGACAAAGTGCAGCAAGGACGGAGTCGCATTGAAGAAACGAAAGCGATGCCATTACGAAAAAGAAATCGAGCGATGCGTTTACTGACGAAAGGTTCGCAGGTGGCCGACTTCATTCCCAACACTCCCATAGGCTGACATCAGGAGGAGCGTGAACCGTACCGCCAGCACTCGTAAACCGCAGGGCTAAACTTTTGGTCATGATCATTCGCACTTCCTTCGCAGAGTGATAGCCCACCTAAGCGTAGGTGCTCAGTCGCCTTGAGCGAAGATCACAAAGGTGCAAGACGAGGGGGCTTTTGGTCATAGCGCACGCAGGGGGTAACCAGATCCGCGTTTCAAATGCAGGTGGGCATCGGGTTGACGTTGCCCATTTGGCTACGTTTCCCCACTCTGGCCGTGTACGCTCACGCGATAACCCAGCTAGAGAGAAAACCCTCATGGAAGGCCTTCATCTTAGACCTCTGCACGACATTCGTACGGGACGTGAATGCCAATTCTGCCGACAGTCCGACGTTGAGTTTGAGAAGCGCAACCCGCTGGATAGATTGGTTCTTTCAGAACAGGACGACACGGCCAGTGCACACATGACCGAAAATGGATACGTCAAGTATCGCCTGCTTGAGATCGACGTACGCGTTGGGCCGCTGCCGTGTGTCGCATGACAAGCATCCTCTTCACTTGCGTAAACCCGAGAGGGAAATATTTTCGCTTTCTAATTTGGCCTGCCGGGGTGAGTCAGTTCGGTTACCAAAGTAAGCTGCCTGATGTTCCTCCGTTCCCAGGTAGGGTTGGGCGGAAATCCGGTGAAATCCGTTAGGCCCTTGTTCACGGGTGGAATCAGCGGCGAAGAATTACGGGGGGGCGGGGTCACCGGAGAGCCGGCAGTTGCAGAAGGCCATCGCTCTATCCATCTGAGCTACGAGCGCATCGCCATTAGTTATCATTACCCGTTTTGACTTAGCTGCTTCTCGTCGTTTCCCTCGGCATTTGCGTGCGACCGACTGTGTCCGAGTCTCAGTCTCCAAGGCTACAAAGCGAAAGGGGTCGCAGAGAAAAGAACTCGCCAAATATCTATATATTGAGGTTGTTCTGGTCCCAATCGGTGCCGTGATGGTTAGTGTCCAAATAACGGTCTGTGGCACCGAAGGTATTCATGTCGCCTGGCTCAGTGGTTTTCCAAATTGTTACTTGGTCACACCCGCGTTCGGCCATCTTGGAATCGAGCGATGTGTCACAAACTGTCAGTCTTCACGCGCAGCTTTCGGCCGACAGAGGTATCCCTTGTTAAATCCGCATAGCACGAGTGCCAAGTGCCCGGGCCGCGTCGCGAGAAACTGAAAAACTGCTTTGATGATTTCTGATCGTCCGGTGAAAAAAAATCGTCAAACACTGCCATGCCCCGGTCAGACAACAGATGATCGGCGATTTCCAGATCGTTGATCACGGACTGGCCGCTATGTTCACCGTCCACATGAATCCGGCAAAACCCTATGGTACCTTGGGCCACAAAGGGATGGCGAGCAAAAACTGCGACTGCTCCTGTAGGTAGTGGCAGGTTACATCAGCCCTGACTCGGCTGATTCTGGCTTTTGCCTGGTCCGGGGGCATAGCTCCACAAAAACGCGGCGTCATCAGATTGGCAGTGCAACGCCGCAAGGGCTGCGGACTTGCCGTTCCACACGCCGATCTCAAGCAGGCTCCAGAGATTTACGCTCTTGTTGATCACTAAAGAGTTGTCCCAGATGGCGATGGCCGGTGTCTGAAACCAGCCCTCGGTTTGAGAAGTGCTTCATGTCTCTTCGAAACGTTTCATTGAGGCCCCCGTATTCTCTATTCCTTCCAGTCTGAAGTTCAGCGTAGCAATCCCCTAATGCAGGGATTTGTTGCTACGTTAGTGTCCGCAGTTTCGTCGGTGGCATGCTAATTCTGGATGCCGGCATTGTATTCTTAGATACGGACTGGGTCGATGCTCGAATGAAGGAAATAATCCGAGTCCCTGCACTAGCGTACGAACAGCTGAGCAGGCCGCCGAGACCGAATCTTTTAAACAAGAAAAATATCGCTGATCTTAAGATCAACAATCACGATACGCGCACACGAATTGTCGGCGAACCAGAACCTGTCGGCTTGCCCGGCAGGATTGGTCCGGTGGAGTCAGGTTATGGGAAGGGATCACGATTCTTCCCATTTGATGGGCGAACTGGAAATTATTCCGCGCCAGAAGTTGGCTTGGGGAAGTTGGCCTTTGCCGACGATTGGAGCGGATGACGGGTCAACTACGAAACAATCCGCCGGATGGAAATCCTCACTTTTCCATCGTATAGGCACTGCCTGGGGCACGAATCGTCCGCCGTCAATTCAAGAGCCACTTTTAGCCCATGCACGACCGGCTGCTCCGCCAAAATGCACGTCCTCAAGTTCGCAGGGTCAGGGAGGAGTCGATTTACCTCTTAAAGGGGACGAGCAGGGCTGACAAGCTGAATCGGTTCTGCCGGGGCTTGCTCTTTCAGAGGCCCGAGGTCTATTGTTTTGCGCAGCCAGGAGCACTATTAAAGGGAGGTTCATGATGGTCAGGAAGCTATTCGCTCTGTTGTGCGCGCCTGTGATTGTGTTCTCGCTGACAGCGGCCGCTCCCGCACAAGAGAAGATTCACAAGAGGGCAAACGAAGGCCGCTGGGAGGGAAACGTCATTAGGAGCAACCCGGATAAGTCCACCTTGACGGTTCGGAGAGTGGATTCAAACGTTGAGATGACCGTTCACTATGACAGCGGGACTCGGTGGGTCAGCCAGGAGCATGGCAGCAAGAAGTTCCACGACATTGACCCGACCCAGGTCAAGGACAATGATCGAGTGATCGCCAGAGGCATTTGGGACAGAGGTGTACTTTACGCCACTCTGATCTCCAAGCGACTCTCACACTCCGACTGAGTTCAAAGCGACGGAATTGATCGAGTCGCGTCCTCGGTTGGCTCAAAGTTAGTTGGCAATGGCTTCAATCACGCTCTCTGGAGCCATGGTTGGAACAATTCTCGTTAGCTTGTAGTCGGCGGCATTGAGCAGAGCACGGAACTCAGCTATGGTGGGTTCGCGTCCTCCATTCATCACCAACATGTTCAAATCTAAAAGCTTACGACCGTGTTTCAGTCATATTGCGACTCGATTTGGTTCGTCTCTCAAAACTCCAGTCGCGCCTGAAATGCAATCATTCGGGGGCTGCTGTCGCCTCCTAGGCCGACACCGAGCAGCCCAGTAGGTGGGGATGTGGTATACGTCAGCGCACCGAACCCGGTTTGGGTCGAGGGTTTACCGGGCACGCCGGCCAGAATCATGCTGGGAAGCCCAAAATTGGGATGGTTGAAGACATTGAAGAGCTGGGCCTCCATTCTGAGCTTCACACGCTCGGTCAGCAGAAACCATTTCGTGAGATAAAAGTCATTCCAGAAGAAATCGGGGCCGCGCAGGGCATTGCGGCCGAGGTTTCCGAATTGGCAATGCCGCGGGTCGTCACCACCGGGGCACTGGCCTGTACTCGGATCAACAGCCGATGCAAAAGCGTCCGGATTCAGCCACTGGATCGTGCCCGGTTGTGTTACACCAGGGATAGGATGGTGCTCATATAGGGGCACGCCGGGGACGACACTTGCGAACTGCGGTCCACTGCCCTGCACGATTCCGTTTCCGTTCGCTGAATAGGGCGTGCTCAGGACCGAGAATGGGACCCCGCTATGCCAAAACATGGTTCCGGAAATCTGCCAGCCGTTTAGCGCATAGGCCAACTGGCGATTCCGAACCCTGATTGGCAACTGATACATGTACTGCGCGTTGAGATTGTGCCGGATGTCGTAGTCGCAAGGACCGTAATCGCGGGCCAGCTCTCCCGGCAGAGGGGAAAGAATCCCTCCCGCAGAGAACTGAAGGAATCCTCCGTTCGAAACGGTATCCATGCAATGACTCCAGGTGTAGTTCACCTGTCCTTGCAGGCCATGTCCCAGACGCTTCATCGCCGTCAGTTGAAGGCCGTTGTAGTGACTGTTCTCCCCGGTGGAGAACTGTGTCACCGAGCTGAACCTTGGATCAGCCGGTTGCATGTAGGGAAATGGCGCAAAACACCCTTGACACACCGTTTGGTAACCGTTCACTTGCGTTAGATAGGGCTGGTTCACGGCGCGCGTGCCGACGTATTGCGCTTTCAAACTAGCTGTCGTTCCGAATTGGTGTTCGATTCCCAGGCTCCACTCCATGAAGTACGGCGCGTGCAGCTCGCCATCAGGCACTGCTGTGATCGCCACGGGTGGAAGGCAAGTCGCGGGATTTGCCCGTGGAGATGCACACGAGAGCTGGCCATTTGGAAATCCTGAACTGAATCTCTGATTGGCCGCTACGGTTGCGTCTACTGCGCTATGGGGCACTCCTGGCGCAATGGCGGTGCCGCCAACCGCGCCGAGGAGCCCTCCCTGAAACGTCCGGACGTAGGGTGGATTGGTGCCGATCAGGTCGGCGATGCTGCCCGGTAAAATATCGCTGAAAATCCCGAATCCGGTGCGGAGCACGGAATTGCGTTCGAACTGCCAAGCAACTGCGGTCCTTGGTTGCAGAATCGCGATCGGTGAGGAGGAGAATAGATGGCCGAGATGAGTTTGAATTTCGTCGCTTAGCGGCTGCTTGACGTCATGCGTGATGGAATTGAACGCGCCGCGAAGGCGGGCGACCTGGTCGTGCGGATTGAGCGGATTGGAGTTGAATGTGTCGCGTACGCCGAACGTCCAAGTAAGCTTTCGGGTCACTTTCCACGTATCTTGCGCATAGAGGTCGAGGTTAAGGAAGTTGAAAGGTTCGTTGGCTGTCGAGGGGAAAGTCTTGTTTACGGTGGACGCCACGCCGTAAATGAATTGCGGCAGCGTCGTGTAGGTTACGCGTCGGCACCGTGCCCTGCACCGAAATCATAGTCGTTCAGCCGGAAAATCCGGGTGTTCGTGCCAAACCTGAGTTCGTGAGCGCCATGGCTCCACGCGAGATTGTCGTTGATGAAAACTCTGGCTGCGCGCCTGCCTTGTACCCAGGTACCGTCCAGTCCGCCGATCGTGGTGAACGGAGCGTTCGCGCCGCTGCCCTGCAGCACAATGGGAAAGGCCGCGAGCGTCTTTTGAAAGTCACTCGGCCCAAACAAGCTTTCGTACCAGGAGAAGGCAGGATTGAAGTAGTTCACCAGATTCTGCGAAAAGACATGCGTGTATCCCGCAGCAAAGGAATAGAGAGGTTGCGGAGAAAGCGCATTGAACAAGGGGTTGATGGGATCGGTATAGGCGGCCTGGAGTCCGGTGTCCGCCTGAAAGCGAAACCAGGCAGTATCCTCTCTCATTGATGTTGTAATCGATTCGGGCGGTCTGCACCTGCTCGTGGTCGTCGCTGGAGTGTGAGACGCTCTGCCGATTCGCGCAGCCATTACCGTTCGGTGGACTGCCCGCGCTGGGTTACCGTCTGAATTGAACGGGCATCCGAGCACGGCCAAGTGGCGCGCCGTTGGTGTTTTCGTATAGCGAAAACATCTTCTGATAAAACGGTACGAGTTGCGGCGCGGGCGAATAGGTCGATCCGGTTACCGCATCCGTCCCACCCAGCGGAAGTTGCTGCAGAACGTATTGCTGGAACGCCGGAGCTGGGAACCGTCATCGCTGTGACGATGGGCAGCGCAATGCGAACCCATTCGCTGTCGAAGAAGAAAAACAGCTTGTCATGGAAGATCGGGCCGCCCAGACTGCCTCCAAAATGATTTACGGTGGAGCCGCGGTTTATGGTTCCCCGGCGTCGCGTTCGTGAAGTAATCCGCGGCATTGAGTCGCGCCCGTTCCATAGTTCGTAGAGATTGCCGTGGAACTGATTCGTACCGGACTTGGTGACGTAGTTCACCTGGGATGCTCCGTATCGCCCTTGATCCACGGAATAGGAGAGCGTGTTGACGGTCACTTCCGAGATCGAATTCAGCCCCAGCACCAGATTCGTAGAGAGGCCGCTGTTGAGATTGGTCAGCGGGTCGTTTGTTTCCAGTCCGTCAACGATGTAGCCGTTGGAAAGGGCGGGCAGCCCATTGAATTCCACGTTGCCATACCCATTGGTGCCGCCAACGAAGTCGTTGCCACTGCCCGCCGTATTGATGAGCGCGCCGGCCGCGAATTGCAAAGGGTAGGTGAGGTCCCCACCGGGATTTGGAAGGTTCTCCAGTGCGGGCGCACTCAGGGAAGTGGAGGTATTGGCATCTGCCGGGTTGATGAGTGGAGCCTCGCTGTTCACTCCGACCGTTTCACTGGAGCCGGACACCTTCAGGGTGAAATTTAACGTTTGTTTCTGGCCCAGTCCTGAGACAACGTTGTCATTCTGCTGCGCAGCGAAGCCCTGCGCCTCGACTTTGACCGAATAGGTGCCGGGCTTTAGTTGGGGAAAGCTGAATCTGCCTTCATCGTCAGTCTTGGCATTGCGCTTTAGTCCGGTCTCGTGATTTGTGATAGTTACCCTAGCGCCAGGTACAACAGCGCTCGTTGCGTCGCTTACTTCGCCAACGATGGCGCTGGTGGTCTCGCCTTGCCCCAGCGCTTCCGCGGAAAGAAGACCTGCCAGGGTCAGCACCAGAAGAACCCAACAATTCAGCCGTGCCATTTTGTCCATCACCCGACGCATAGCGTATTAATCACGGATTATGTAGATTAGTTAACCACAGCTAAGAATCGTTGACAAGAGCGAAACCGGAATGGCGAAGTAAGAGCACGCCTACCAAGAGGCTGGAGGTTATTCGCAGAGGATCTGAACGAGACCGTGCAACGATTCAGAGAGTACGGTGTGCGGATCCTAGCCCGGGAGAAAGCTGCGGAGCAAATGCCCTTGAATCCTAAGTCGCTCATACCGAGCACGGCCACTGACCTCCAGGAGGGCGTGTTAAAGGCGTCACTCTCATTGTCAACAAAGCCGTTCCTCATAAGCAGACAGACGAGCTTCGCGACCTCCTGCGCAAGATGGGTTTGTCCGAGGTTTGGATACAGGCGGCAGTGAGTCCCACTCTCTCCGCCAGTTCCTGCAACGTGTACTCCTCTCAAACAAGACGACATTCGATAGTAGGATGTTTGCATGAAGATGACGGCCGGGATTGTGATGACCCTTCTGCTTACCGTTGCACTCTGTTTCGCACAGGGCTCGCTGCCTCTCCGGGTAGACCACGTGCCGATTTGCGTAGCCGAGCTTGGCCCAGTGCAGCAGGCATTTGCCGCAGCCGGGTTGGCGCCTGACTATGGTGGTCCGCATTCGACTGGCGGAACGCATATGGCGCTGTTGGGGTTCGACGATGGATCCTACTTCGAATTGCTGGCTCCGCAGAAACCGGGATCGGCGCGGGGTTCTGCTGAAGCCACGCTACTGGAGGGGAGTGCCGGGCCGTGCATGTGGGCCGTCTCCACGCCCGACATGAAAGCGGAATTGGCGCGCTTGCGCAAGCAGGGAATCGCGACGGACGGGCCGCATCCGGGAGGGCGTACGCGCCCCGATGGGCAGGTGATTCGGTGGGAGACAGCTGGACTCGGGTCGGGCACCCGGGGCGACCTGTTGCCCTTTCTGATTCAGGACCACACTGCCCACAGTTTGCGGGTGCAGCCTTCGGCCAGCGTGCATGGGTCCGGGCTGAGTGGAATCGCCGTGGTGGTAATAGGAGTGAAGGACCTGGCGACGTCCATTGCGCTTTTCCGCCAGGCTTATGGCTGGGAAGCGCCTCGAACCGAAGAGCAGAAAGAATTTGGCGCGAGGCTGGCCTATTTCTCAGGAACGCCAGTCATACTAGCTTCCCCCTCGGAAGCCAATTCCTGGATCGCTCACCGACTGGAAAAATTCGGCGATGGACCGGTGGCGAGTCTGGTTGGTGCCGCAGACTGGAGCACAGTGGCAAAACGCTTTCCCCTCATCGGGGAAACAAAGTGGTTTGGGCGAAAAGTTGCCTGGTTTGATCCCGCGAAATTGAATGGCCTGAAGGTGGGCGTGATTGAATGAGCGGCCGTCTACCCTGCAAGAAGGGCCGGCGCGAGGCAACCGTTGTAGAATCTCGTTCGCATTTCGACGACCACCCGGTTTGTCGACCGGAGTTCGGAGAGGTCAATCATGGATCGCCGCGAGTTTCTTGGGCTTGTGGGTGTTGGAGCATTCCACAGACTCGACCTATCGAAGTTCAAGGCCGCGCTTCGGATGGGCTCGCCCGGCGTCGCTTCGGAGTCACGGGTAAAAGAATCGAAAGCATTACGGCTCAGGTTATTTTGGCGAATGGATCACGGATCAGTTTGGCTTGCCCGCTTACCGTTACACCTGCAACCAGATCGCCGATCCCAAGGCCCTGTCTCCGGTCCACAAGCATTGGCGTGCTCCAGCCGACCACACGCACCAGGTGGGGAATGATCGCCTGGTTGCGGCCGTGTCGAATTACGGATATGTCCAGGTACGGCAGGATGAAGGTTCGCCGAAATTCCTGAATGACTATTCGCCTGAGCACGGCTACTACGGGGCCGGCATTGGATTTCTCACCGATGGGAATGCGGTACTCAGCACCTACTATCCCGGAAACGGCGAGTCCTTCGACAGAATCCTGGGCGAGGGCTACTTCAGAAAAATCGTAAAGGACACCAGTATGAAGTTGATCAGGTAATCTTCGCCCCGTTTGGGGACGATCCGGTGTTGCTTTCGATGGTGACCATCACCAACCATGGCGCGCGAAGCAGCCGACCTGCGATGGATTGAGTATTGGGGCTCGCACAACTACCAGTTCTCTTATCGTTCGTGGATGCAAGCGACGGTGCAACCCGAGCGTGAATGCCGCGGACCTTCGCCGGCAATTCGGCGGGCGCTTTGCGCACCAGTTCCAGGTAATGCCAAAGCGCGCCGGTTTGATCGAAACCCAGAAATTCCTTGGACGGACGCCCGAAGACAAACAAGCGTGGGAGGAGGTTGAAGCCTATCTGAAGAAGAATCCCACCAGCTTTCTTGGGCGGGCCTTTGCCAGATTTCGCGCCCGGGGCAGTGATGGAGGACCTCAATCCTCCGCCCACTTTTCTCGCCTCGCTGGACGCTCCCATGGACGGCTTTGCCACCGACGCCTCGGCATTCTTTGGCAGCGGCGGCATCGATCGCCCGTCCGGACTGTCCGGCCAAGCTGAACAACGATCTCAGTTCCACCGGTCCGGCGAGCGCGCTCTTGCTGGAACGTCATCTCGCCTTGCGGCCTCAAGAGAGCCGGACGCTCTGCTTTCTGTATGGCTATAAGCCGCAGGGATTCGAGATCAATGACCTGGTGACAAAATACTCGGTTGATCCGGCGCAGTGGTGGTCGCGCTCCAGCGCCGCCTGGAAAACGGACGGCGTCCGATTCAGCGTGCCCGCCGAGCCCTGGGTGGAAAGGGAAACCTCCTGGCACAACTATTACCTTCGCAGCAACCTTACCTACGACAGCTTCTTCCGCGAGCGCATCCTTTCGCAAGGCCACGTGTACCAGTACATCATCGGGTTTCAGGGCGCGGCGCGCGATCCTCTGCAACACGCGTTACCTTTCGTCTTCAGCAATCCCGAAGTGGTTCGCGGAATCATTCGCTACACGCTGAAAGAAATTCAGCCGGACGGATCCATTCCCTACGGCATCGTGGGAAGCAGCGTCCCCATGCCGGTTGTCTACCGTCCCAGTGACATGGAGATGTGGTTGCTCTGGCTGGCCAGCGAATACGTGCTGGCCACGCGCGACAAGAA
The DNA here is from genome assembly GCA_963803655.1 of Terriglobia bacterium. Lineage (GTDB taxonomy): Bacteria > Acidobacteriota > Terriglobia > Terriglobales > Acidobacteriaceae > JAIQFF01. The sequence goes on along the minus strand of CAWDNR010000025.1, from coordinate 121,616 downwards.
GTTTCTCGACGAGAAGATTCCGACTTACCGGCGTCAGGAAGCAAGCCGCCACTGACCCAACCGTTCGCGAACTCCTCAGGCGATCCTTCGTGCATCTGGTCGAAGGCATCGGCGTGGGGAAGCATGGTTTGATGCGCCTCTCCAACGGCGATTGGAACGATGACATCGTGGTCGGCCATGTCTCCGCAAGCGCTGGCCGGCGAGGTTCGCCAGGACGGCGAGAGTGTTCTGAACGCCGCCATGGCCTGTTATGTCCTCGACTACTACGCGCGCTTGCTCACCTATGTCGGGGACGCGAAGGCCGCCGACGAAGCCCGCGCCAAAGCCGAAGCCCAACGCCAGGCGGTCCGCGCATACTGGGCGGGACGCTGGTTTCGCCGCGCCTGGCTGGGCCAGCACCTCGGCTGGATTGGCGAAGACCAGCTCTGGCTGGAGCCGCAACCCTGGGCGATCATCGGCGGCGCGGCCACGCCTGAGCAGCGCAAAACGCTGGTCGCCGCTCTCGACGAACTGGTGCGCAAACCTTCTCCCATCGGAGCCATGCTCGAGAGTCACGGCGATCCCGCCATGGCGAGTCCCTTCGGAATCCTGACCAACGGTGGAGTTTGGCCCTCGATCAACGGAACGCTGATCTGGGCTCTGGCCTTGGAAGACGGCGCACTGGCCTGGGACGAATGGAAGAAGAATTCCCTGGCGATGCATGCCGAGGCTTATCCGGAAATCTGGTACGGCATTTGGAGTGGCCCCGACTATTACAACTCGGTGCTATCGAGATATCCCGGACAGACCATGTTCGCGGAAGCTCCGTCTCCCGATCACAAGACGCAAGCGGACTTGGGATTCAATTGGACCGACTTCCCAGTGATGAATATGCACCCGCACGCGTGGCCGCTTTACAGCGCAGCCAAACTGCTGGGTCTCGAATTTCACGAAAGCGGAGTCAGCTTCAAGCCGGATCTTCCCATGACGGAGTATGCATTCACTTCTCCGCTCCTGGGGTTCAAGAAGTCCAGAGAGAGCTACTCAGGGTGGTACGCACCTGCTATCGCCGGACGCTGGGACATTGAGATCAGGCTCCCCAGTTCGGAAGTTTCACGGATGCGGCAAATCAGAATCAACGGCTCTGCTGAACCGTTGCGGAATGCGGCCCAGGCCATCCGTTTTAGCGGTGCGAGCAGTCCCGGTGCGCCGTTGCATTGGGAAATAACAACATCCCCGCCCAAGCGGAGCTTGGACAGGGCACCCTCGTGAATATCAAGTGTTATGCGCAAGCGATGAAGGACTGACGATAATTATTTTGCTACCGCTGTGCTGTCCCACCTTTCGCCGCACCGAAGCACCTGGCACGGTTGTCCCAGGCGACGGCATTCCGTTACAAATTCGTCCGGAGAGGCAGTGTTGAATTCGAACATTTCGAAATGGCAGGGTATGACCATCCTCGCGCCGATATCTTTCGCCAGCTGTGCCAGCCTCAGGACCGGAGAGATTTCCAGCCACCCTTCTCTCAGGCGCACGGCCATTGATGGGGAGCAGTGCGATGTGAACTCCGAAGGGCCGCAACTTTTCCGCCATTTCCGGGTAACGGATTGTGTCGCCGCTGTGGTAAACCACCCAGTCCCCGAATCGGAGCACGTAGCCTAGAAATCTGGCACGGCCCAGTTCGTCACGCTCCACAGTTTCGTGAGCCGACGCCACGCCAAAAAATCGAATGCCTGATACTTCAACCGTGGTGCTGTCATCCACCCCGATGGGAATCGCGGAATCAGTACCTAGCCGATCCGCAACAAACGCGCGATTCGCTTCTGCTATCACCAACTTCAGACCTGGATTTCCTGCAAGGATGGGTCTAACAGTTTCGGCGTCAAGATGATCGGTGTGATTGTGGGAGGACGTAACAACGTCGACGAACGAAAGCTGGGCGGGATCGATCACCAATTCTGTCATCCGGACGTGAGGCTTATCAGTCTGGCTGTATTTCTTGGTGAGCGAATCGGAAAGATAAGGATCGAGCAACACATGCACGCCCCGCCATTGCAGCAGGAACCCGCTTTGTCCCAGCCACCAGAGCCGGAAACCGCCGTCACGTTTGTCCGAGGCGCGAATATCCGCAAGCAGCCCCTCGTGAGAGCGGACGGGACGGATCACGACAGTCCCAGCTCCTTACGGACAATCGCCACTCCGCTCACCAGGTTGACTAACTTCTGCCGGGCTGCCCAACGCGCGGTCTGGCTCAGTCCGCAATCGGGCGCGAAGGAGAGGCGTTCCGCCGGCGCGTGCTTCAGGCACAAGCGCACCCGGTCGGCGACATCGGCGGGTGTTTCGATGTAATAGCTCTTCACGTCAATGATGCCGACCGCGACGTCGATCCCCCGCGCTACAATCTCGTGGATGATTTCAATCTCCGCAAATTCGCGACTTGCCATTTCCAGATGCATTTCGTGCACCGGCAACTCGAAGAACGCGGGAAACAGCGGCGCGTAACGTCGCAAACCCACGGCCCTGGCCTTGTAGTTGCCAAAACAAAGATGGGTAGAAAGGCGGCATTTTCCGACCACAGGTCTGACCGTCTCAGCAAATATTTTGACAAAGCGGCGGGGATCCTCCCGATGAGCATAGCAACTCATCGAGGGTTCATCGAGTGTGATTTCCTCACAACCGACCTCTGACCAATTTTTCAAGCTCTGCCCGAACAATGGGAATCAGGGCTTCGGTGACATCCCAGCGGCTCTTATAACTTCCGCCAGGATTGATGCGGCCGCTCAGAGTGTAGGGTCCGGGAACGCTCGCCTTCAGCGCCGGCCCGGGCGGCACAATCTTCTGCAGGCGCTTGAACTCTTCCACGGCTCCCAAGCCATGCGTGGAGACTATCTTTCCTGCGACCTCGTATTTCCCCCGCTGATCGTGCGCCGGAGGTCCGAAGCGACGCGGAGAAATCGCGGTAGCGCGAATGCCTTCCAGCTGGCCGTAGAATGACAGATTGAAATCGTAGCGAGTCTGTTCGCCGTCGGTAATCACATCCAACCCGGCGGCCAACTGGTCGTGGACAGCCACGATGACCGCGTCGGTTCTCAGTTCTTCGATATCGGCCTCACCGAATTGCTCCAGGTGCAACGAGGCAAACTCGAGCCATCCGGGAAAGGGATAGCTGCCGACCACAGTAGTTCTTAGAGGCGCCCGCTTTTCGTAACGCGCCGAGTCGGATGCATGCGTACTCTTCGGTTTCTTGCGACTCATTCGCTCACCGCCCATCCCGCGTCCACGGTCAGGATTTGACCGGTGATGGGACTGGAGTCCTTCCGCAGCAGGAAGCATGCGGTTTTGGCGATATCCTCCGCCGTCAGCATGCCTTTGCACAGAGGCTGCTTGTGGACCATGTATTTATTGATGTCGGCGTTTCCTTGCACGCGGGCGGTCATGGGAGTGTGCACCAGGCCCGGCGCAATAACGTTGATCCGGATCCCTACTGGCGCGTAGTACGCTGCCGCCGCCACGCTCATCGCTTCAACCGCTCCTTTGCTCGCTGCATAACCTGCGGTCGCAAAGTGCTCACGCTGGGGATGCTGCGCCAGCACGCTGCCGGTGTTCAGAATCACTCCTGGCTGACGATTGTTCGTCCACAGGCCGAGTACCTCGCGGCACATGAGGAACGTACCCTTGGCATTCACGTCCATCACCGCGTCCCAGGCTTCAGAAGTGCACTGATGCAAGGGTCCATCTCCCAGCGAACGGGCGCTGATGCCGGCAACATTCATGAGCGCGTCAATCTGGCCGCACCGGTCCAGGCACTCAGCAATGCCACGCTTCACGGCCGTTTCGTCGCGCACATCGCCAACCGCGTATCCGGCGTCCAGTTCATCGGCGAGAGAGCGGCACTCGTGTTCGTTTACTCCAAAAACGAATACGGAGTCTTCTGCGGCCCACATGCGTGCCACCGCCGCCGCAATTCCGGATGAGCCCGTGATTAAGAGTACTTCGTCCACCTGTTTATTCGAGCATCCTTATTCAAAACATGAATCATTCAAACAAGTGTTTGAGACTCTTGCGGTAGGCTTCGTAGAAAGCTTCCAGTTGCGTTGCCGCGCTAGTATTGCCGACAAATTGATGGCTGGGCAGCACCACCGGTTTAATCCCACGCGCCAGCAAAGCTTCCGCGGTGGCGCAGCGAATCATGTTGATGATCATCGCCCCCGTGATGGTGGAAACCGGCCCCGTTCTCCACTCCAGACCCTCCAGTTCGACCACGCAATCACCCGGGGGACATTGATTGTCGATAATCAGGTCGGCGCAATCGATCAGCTTCTTGCCGGAAGAATGGGCCGCTTTCGCCTGTTCACAGTGTGCCTTTGAAACAATGGCAATAACCGAAAGGCCGCGCCGTTGCGCGCCCATGGCCGCTTCCACGATTACTGGCCGAATTCCGCTGGTCGAGATTACGATGAACGCGTCGTCGGGTCCAAAATGAAAACCATTCAGAATCTCCTCGGCATAGCCTTCGTAACTCTCAAGATATAGCGGCGGGCGCAGTCCGTTCGCACCTACGATCGCGGCATGATTCGAAAGCGCCAGTTCGACCAGGGCCACAAAGCCTACGAAACAGCCCTGGCGCGGGGTCATTTCCTCGCACATCATCCGGGAGTGGCCGTTGCCGAAAAGAAAAACCAGACCGCCACGCGCAATGCGATCGGCACAGAGGTCGGCGGCTTTTTGAATGACTTCGGCCTGAGTGGCCTTCAGAGCCTGCAACGCGCCCACCGCACGTTCGAAGAAGGTCAGGCTTGCGCCGTTCGCATTCCTGCCGGCCACTTGGTTGTTCACGAAGCTCCTTTCATTTTGCCTTGCAGAGGCCGAAATCGGTTTCGAAATGCTGCCCCCCAATGATGGCTCACTAGGATGGCACAGAGTGCGTATAATGCACAACGATTGTGAGCCCAGACCGGACCAACGTTCCTTCAGATCAGACCATCGTGGTTGGCGTCGACATTGGCGCCACCACCATCAAAGCTGGAATCGTAAACCTTGCCGGAGAGCTGATCGAGAGCTTTCACCAGCCGTCGCCACGCACGTCGGCGGCTCTGCGTGATTTTGTCCACTTCGTCCTGCAGCAAGCCAAGACCCAGGTGGGCGGAATTGGCGTTGGATGCAAGGGCATTATCGACACTGCCACCTCTCGGGTAAACAGCTTGCCGGGTGATCTGCACTTCCTGGAAGGACGGCTCTTGGTGGACGTGATCGACCCCGGAAACCTGCCGCTCTATGCCGACAATGACGCTCGCACCGCGCTAGTTGCGGAATTGCTCTGGGGCGCTGCTCGGGGAAGGCGCAACGCGGTCTTGCTGACACTCGGCACCGGCGTCGGCGGAGCGGTCCTAGTGGATGGCGTGATTCTCCGCGGAGCGTCCGGGGCTGGAGGGCATCTCGGGCACATGACCCTCGACCTCCACGGCGGATTGTGTATCTGCGGAAACCACGGTTGCGTGGAAACGCGTTTTTCCTCCCGCGCCATTGAGTCCGACTACCTGGCCCATCTTCACCGTGCTGCGCCCACGAAGTTGTCTCTCGGAGAAGCTGGTCAGCCGCCCAGCACCGAAGATATTTTTCGCGCCGCCGCTGAGGGAGACGAGAGCGCGCGCTGCGTGCTCGATCGCGCCCTCGAATACCTGACCGGTGCCGTGGTGAGCGTTCTGCACATCTTCGATCCTGAAGTGCTGATCATCGGCGGCAATATCGCCGAGGCCGGGCCCCAACTGCTCGCTCCTATTCGAGAGGAAGTAGCCCGTCGCACCCGCATTTTGTTGGGACGCGAGATTCCGATCGTATTTCAAAGCGTGGTCGGCTACGGTGGAGTGGCTGGCGCGGCTGGGCTGTTATTCCTGCAGCAGGGGCTGCTGAAAATTTGAAGCGTTGCTCCCCACTCTATGCCTGACGCCCAACAAGGCGCCGCCCGCTATTTGTACCTGCCCGCAGCCGTTGCCGCGATCGGCGGCCTACTGTTCGGCTTCGACACCGCGGTAATCAATGGCGCCATTGTTTTTCTAAAAAGCCAGTTCGGACTGAGCGATTCGCAAACCGAAATTGCCGCAAGCAGCCTGCTCCTGGGATGCGTTGTTGGAGCAAGCCTGGCAGCCTTCACTAGCGACCGCTTCGGCAGAAAGCGAGTTCTGATCGCGGCTGCCGCATTGTTCACGGTTTCTTCCTTGGGCTCAGCCCTCCCCCGTAATCTTATAGAGTTTGTAGTTGCGCGCCTCATAGGCGGCCTCGCCATCGGAATCGCCTCCACACTTTCGCCTCTTTACATAGCAGAGATTTCTCCGGCAAAAAGTCGGGGATTGATGGTCAGTCTAAATCAGCTCGCAATTGTGATCGGCATTCTGCTTTCGTACAGCGTCAACTACCTGCTCACTGGCGCCGGACCCGCCAACTGGAGATGGATGTTCGCATCTGCCGCTGTTCCATCGATCTGTTTTCTCATTGCGCTTCTGTTCATTTCGGAAAGCCCGCGCTGGCTGCTACAGAAAGGCAGGGACCGCGAGGCGGAACACTTCCTGGCGCAGATGGTAGGCTCAGAAGCCGCGAGTACAGAAATCAAGGCCATTCGGGATGCCATCGCCGAAGAGAGTGGGAACCTGTTTGATCCCGCTTTCAGGAAACCGCTGGTGGTTGCGATTCTCATTGCCCTGTTCAGCCAGTTCACCGGCATTAATACCATCATCTACTACGGTTCGCTGGTCTTTCTTGAGCACGTACCTCATCAGACCGCCACCACGGCGCTTTGGGCCAACGTGGTTATTGGGGCAATCAATTTCATCGCCACGATTCTGGGAATGTCGCTTATCGATCGCGCGGGCCGAAAGCCGCTGCTCATGTCGGCCTTCGGGGGAATGGCCCTGTCGCTGATGGCGGTTTCCGCCGCAATTCATTTCCAAGCGTCGGCTATTGTGGTGCTGGTTTTTGTCCTGACCTACGTGGCCTGTTTCGCCGTCGGGGTGGGAACCGGAACTTGGGTGATGATGGCGGAGATCTGTCCGACTCGAATACGAGGGCGGGCAATGTCGGTCGCGACCATCTGCCTGTGGTGCGGAACGCTGCTCGTCACCTTAACATTTCTGTCGTTGGTCAATGCGCTTACCGCGCCTGGGACGTTCCTCTTGTATGCCGCAGTTTCGATCGCTGCGTTCCTTTTTGTGTGGCGCATGGTTCCGGAAACCAAAGGCCGCACGCTGGAAGAAATCGACCGCTGGTGGCGAGCTCGACCCTCTTGAACCGTCAAGCTGACGTGCCATTCGCACTTCTCTGAACGTCCGGAGTTAAGCGAGATGCGGTTTAGTCCTTGCTGGGCTTTCTCGGAGTCAGATCGCAAGCCTGTTTTATACGGACCAGATCAAGGCCGGCGGGCGAGAATTCCGCGATTTCGGGGCCCCTTCGACCGGGGATTTCCACCTTGAAGACACGGGCTCCGATCAACTCTCGCAGGGTGCCTTTGTCCATGGACAAGAAGCGGTCGCGATTCCAGTTCCAGCCGTGAGAGTTGTGCGTGTCGTCAACGCGGACCAGGACTTCCAGCTGGGGCTGTCCCCAAAAGCCGGGACGATTGGGCGGGCCCAGCCGGATACCGGGATTGAAGTCGGCGGAAGTGTACTTGTTATTGGTGCAGACGAGTTCGATGCGCGGCTTGTAGTCGGGGTCCTCGCTCAAGTAGTTGTCCGACAGCAGCTCAAACCGGACTTTCTTGGCACCGGTCATCTTGTCCTCGGAACGAAATGCCAGCCATTTTCCTCCGGCGCTGACGCCATCACTCTCACCCTGATAAGGGCTCATGGCGCCGCTCTGGGCGCTGACCGACAGCGCTGCTGCGCCAACCAGTGCCAAGCCGGCGAAAAATGCCTTCGTGAAGAAGGCCCGACGGTTTGCTCTCTTAAAGAATTGCGATGTTTTCAAAAGGATCTCCTGTAGACGCGAAATCATTAACTATTCGAACCCGGAAAGCGAATAAGAGTTGCATGACTACGCTTGCTCTATGGGGCTCAATGCGCACCCGGAACAAACCTCAAGAACTCAAGGAAAGGAGGGCCTCCAGGTTTCACCCTGGCCGAAAACCACCACCCTGGTGGAATCCGGCCACCGGAAGCGTCTGACGGATTCCTTGTCAGGTATGCCAAGTGCCGCAAGACTGCTTGAGAACAATGCAGTTAATGAAATTGCGGCCAGGAATCGGACATTGGCACTTGCTTTGCATCTATTGAAGCGGACTCTTGTCCCGATCTGCGCAACGCCTTGCACAGGACGAGAATCTGATTTAGATATGGGCGCTCCCACGCTCAAGTGGAGGTATGGATTATGAGCAGATTTGGTCTTCTTCGATCGCTCATCGCACTCGCTACTTTCGTCGGTATTACTCTCATGCCAAGCGTAGCCTTGGCTCAGCACGGTGGGGGTCACGGCGGCGGTGGCGGCGGAGGCTTCCACGGTGGAGGCGGGGGCGGATTCCATGGCGGTGGCGGTGGTGGCTTTCACGGCGGCAGGGGTGGAGGTTTCCGTAGCGCAGGTGGTGGAGGATTCCGAAGTTCTGGTGTCGGAGGCTTCCGTAATAGCGGGGGCTTTCGGGGTGGATCCGCGGCCCGTGGTTATGGAATGAACAGCCGCTCGTACGGCGGGTTCGCTGCCTCGCGAGGCATGACTGGGCGAAACGGTGGGTTTGCGGGCAACCGCAATTTCGGCTCGTTCGGAAGTCATTCGTCGAATTTTCATTCCGCAATCAACGATGGCCAATGGCATTCGTTCGGTAACTCCGGAAGTTCCGCGCGTTTCAGTGCAGGACGTAGTTCAGGAGGTTTCGCGAGCTCAGGCCGCTCTGCGCGGAACGCCGGAAATTTCGATGGCGGCTGGCACACTTTCGGCCGGTCAAGCGGTTTCATCAATTCTCGCTCAGGCGGATCGACTTTCGGTAGTTCGTCTTTCACCGGATCGCGATTCAATCATTCCACGTTTGGAAATTCCTTTGCGAACTCGCGATTCGGATCGAATACGTTTGGGTTCGGCGGATCGCGCTTCAATTCTTTCCGGGGCTTCAACGGATCCGCATTCGGCAATCGAGGGTTTTCCAGCAGCTTAGGCTGGCGCGGGGGCGCCTTTGGCGGCTTCCGTCGATCGGGTTTCGGTTTCGGTCGGGGCTTTAATCGGGGTTTTGGCTGGGGCTGGGGGGGGTTCGGTTACGGCTTCGGATGGCCTTACTGGGGCACGTATTGGGGGCTTGGTTGGAACCCATGGTGGTACAACCCTTATTGGTGGTACAGCCCTTATTGGTATTCTCCTTGGTCGGCATACACCTACTACCCAAGTTACCCTTATGGTGCGTATGACGATCCGTCATCGTACAATTCGGATTCGCCATCGGACTACGATGCGCACAGTAACAACCTGAGCGCGCCAGGTTCGAATCACGATGACTTCCGGTTCAATCTCAACACTGGTTTGAGCCCACACGATAGCGGCTCAGTACAAAACGGCCAAACACCGTAGCGCGAAACTGCAAAAAAGCAGTTCGTCCTGCTGCGGCGGAATTCGTACTCCAATCGACAGAGTCCCATGCTGCGAGACGGACCCGGTCAATGGGCCGCGGTCCAATCTTTGCTTCGGCGATCTGCCAACTCCTGATACGACGCCTGCGTTTCATTTAGATCGGGATACAATGCTGCGCCGGCATTTTTGCATCCCAGAGATCTTCTTCCCATGACGAAATATCTCGCCTGTGTCTTTCTGCTCGTCTGTTTGGCTTCAACCGCGATTGCTGGCATGACCGCAGATTCCAAGCAGGTCGCGGAGGTAGAGAACATCTACGCCGACCTGAACGATGCCTTTAGCATCATCGCGACTACCGATTCCGGTTTGTTTACGAGCTATCGAGGCCGGGACCGTGCCGCGTGGGAGCGGGTGTATCGAGAGAAGCGCAAGAAATTTTCCGAGCGTCTGGCAAGACTACCCGGCCACGATCTCTCTGAGAACGATGCGAAAGCAATCGCCGCCATGCGCAAGCAGTTTGCGACGCTCTCTGAAACCATCTCGGCGCCGTTTAGTCCAGGGGGAAAGTGTCAGGACGCCGGTCGCAAGGATCTGGATTATGCTTCGCTGCGCAGGGCGTTGCTGGTCTGCTTTACGGAGAATGCTAACAACGTCAGTTTTGAGGGAGGAAAGATCAATCGCCAGTCGGTTCTGGATTTGCTCCATGAGATCGAAGAGCCGGAGCGGCGCAGGGCTGTATTTATGGCGCTCGCTCCTCTCTGGCACGCGATCAACGGCAACAACGACCTGGACAGTCCTTATCGCCGTATGATTGCGATGGCCGCTGCCGATGCCGTAAAACACGGCTCCGAGGTCGACGCTGCCGCCCGCGACGCCGGAGTTAAAACCGCAGACGTCGAACAATGGTTGGAGCAGATTCTTGAGGCCTGGCGCCAGGTCAACGGCGACGAGCCGATTGAGCCGTGGAACTTCAGCTACCTAGGCGCCGAGGCAGATCGCCTGCTCGCGACCGCTATTCCGCGCGAGTCGCTGCAACCAGTGAATCAGCGTTTCTACCAGGACCTGGGGATAGACCTCAAACAATCGGACACGTTGTACGACCTCGATCCAAGACCCGGGAAAGCGCCGCTGGCTTACACGGATTTCGTTACCCATGGAAGGATGGTCGACGGCGCCTGGCGGCCTACAATCGCTCGCGTCTCCGCCCCCTACGCGCGAGGTGGGCTGTTTGTGCTGAATGAACTGGTACACGAGAACGGCCACGTGGTGAACCTCACGGCGATTCGCAATCGTCCCGCTTTCGTCGACTGGCCTGGCGACCTTTTCGTGGAGGCCTTTGCCGATGTCCCTGGCTGGAGCACTTATGAGCCCGCGTGGCAGCGCCGATATCTGGGACGCGAGACCTCCGAGCAAGTCTCGCTCCGTGCTTTGTATGCGGTGGTTGTGTTGGACGTCGCCTGGTCGCTATTCGAACTGAGAATGCTGAGAGCTCCCGCCTCGGACCCAAATGTTTTGTGGAGCGACATAACGAACCACTACCTTCATATCGTTCCGCACCCCGAGCTGTCCTGGTGGGTGCTGCGCGAACAACTAGTAGACATTCCCGGCTACATGGTGAACTACGGACTGGGCGCGGTGTTGACCGCCGAAATGCGTCAGCATATCCGCGAAGCTTTGGGGCCATTCGATACGGGAGAGCCGCGGTGGTATCCGTGGCTGCAGGAGCACTTGCTGCGCTACGGGTCCGAGCGCGACTCGCGAACCTTGATGCAAGACTTCCTGGGACGCCCGGTTTCCCCGCAAGCCCTTCTCGATCAGATTCATCGGCTCGCACCGGCCCGGGACTAGCTTCTAAGATTTTGCTGCCGAATCAAAAGTTGATACCTTATCTGGTCTGTAACTGAGAGGACCTGCCCATGCTCCGCCGAAAGAATGCGCTCTGCGCTGCTGCCCTCGGTTTGATGCTGACCACGTCTCTGCTTCACGCCGCCCAATCCTACGAGGTCACTGTAGAGCGTGGTGTGACCGCCACCATGCGCGACGGCGTCATTCTTCGCGCGGATATTTACCGGCCGAAAACAGACGGACAATTTCCGGTTCTGCTGCAACGTACTCCGTACAACAAGAGCGGCGGGGCGGCTTTCGGCCTCAAGGCTGCGGCGAGTGGATACGTCGTCATCATTCAAGACGTCCGGGGTCGCTACACTTCCGAGGGAGAGTGGTATACCTTCAAGCATGAATCGAATGACGGCTTCGATACCGTGGAGTGGGCGGCGGCGTTGCCTTATTCGAATGGCAAGGTAGGCATGTGGGGTGGGTCCTACGTAGGTGCAACCCAGATGCTGGCCGCTATTGCTCATCCTCCGCACCTTGCTGGCATTTGTCCCGTGGTCACCGCCAGCAACTATCACGAAAACTGGACTTACCAGGGTGGCGCATTTGAGCAATGGTTCAACCAGTCGTGGACCTCGGGTCTGGCCCAAGACACGTTTGATCGGACCGTGCAAAAAAATACCAATGCTCTCGGCGGAGCCTGGAAGCTGCCCTTGGCCAGCTATCCTCTGTTCAACTTTTCCGATGCTCTAGCAGCGCCGATTTCCACGGCCTCCCTGGCTCCATATTTTCTCGATTGGATGGCACATCCTACCTACGACCAGTATTGGAAACAGGTATCGATTGAAGAACATTTCGGTGATATCACCGTGCCGGTGCTTACCGTGGCCGCCTGGTACGACATTTTTCAGGGCGGATCGCTGCGCAACTACGTCGGAATCAAGGCCCACGGCGGGAGTGAATCGGCACGCAAGGGCCAGCATCTTTTCGTGACCATCGGAGGTCACGCGGGAGACGGCAGAAAGATCGGCGAGGTTGATTTTGGACCTGCGGCCGCCGAGTTCGATGAAGACGAAATCACTTTGAAGTGGTATGACTATCTGTTCAGGGGCGCCCAGAACGAATTTGCGAGCAAGCCGGTGAAGATTTTCGTCATGGGCGTCAACCAATGGCGGGAAGAAGATGACTGGCCATTGGCTCGCGCGCAGAGCACCAAATATTTTCTGCATGCCACGAAAAGCGCGAACTCCATTCGCGGAGACGGCAGTCTTTCAACTGTCTCGCCGCGATCGGAGCCCTCGGATCACTATGTCTATGATCCTTCGAATCCCGTGCCAACGGTCGGTGGTCCTTTGTGTTGTGATACGCAACACTTGGCGCCCGGTCCTCGCGATCAGCGTGCGGTTGAAGCGCGTGACGACGTTTTGATCTACACGATGCCGGCGTTTACTCAGGATACCGAAGTTACAGGGCCGGTCAGCCTTGAACTTTTTGCCAAGTCCTCGGCGGTGGACACAGACTTTACTGCCAAACTGGTGGACGTGGGGCCAGATGGATTTGCTCAAAACCTGACGGAAGGAATCATCCGCGCCCGCTATCGGGATTCGCAAGAGAAGGCGAACCTGATGAACCCTGGACAGGTGTACAAGTTCCTCATTGATTTGTGGTCTACGAGTAACGTGTTTCTCAAGGGACACATGTTACGGCTGGAAATTTCCAGCAGCAACTTCCCCCGTTTCGACAGGAACTTGAATACCGGCGAAGATCCAGCCTTCGCCAAGATCTTTGTTTCCGCCACCAACACGGTCTATCACGACGCAGAGCATCCGTCGGCGCTGATTTTGCCGACGGTAACGGCTCACTGACTTGTAAGTTATGGACGCCGACGGGAGTCCCTTAGCGGCCCTGCCTCCAAACTTCGGTAACTTTCGCGCAATTTTTACCGGTCTAGAATCTTCTCTGTGGCGAGAGAGCGACCGGTAGCATGAGTTCGGAAGAATTTCCCATCGTTAATGAGAATGAGCCGCCGCGGGCCCCGATCCAGAGATGGCAGATCGAGGGACGCGAGTGGTGGCTATGGGGGCTCGCGGTAGTCGTCACCCTGGTCCTGACCTTCGGAATCGTCTCATTAACCTACTTCCAGTTACACCCGCAAAACGAGGCTACGTATTGGACCGACCTCAAGGAGTGGGTCCGCGGACTAGCCTTTGTCGTCCTATTATTTGATATTTACACCCTGTACCAGCATCTCCAACTGCAACGGATCCGACGCCAGCTCGCGGACCGCGACCAGCTTTTTCAACTGATCACCGAAAATGCGGCGGACATGATTGCCGTCGTTGACGGCACCGGCAAGAGGATTTACAACAGCCCGGCCTACCACCACATCCTGGGATACTCGGCGGAAGAATTGAAGACCACGTCGTCGATTGAGCAAATTCATCCCGATGACCGCGAGCGCGTATTGGAGGCGGCGCACAAGGCGCGTGCCACGGGTCAGGGAGAAAGGATGGAATACCGGATACGTCACAAGGACGGTTCCTGGCGCATCCTGGAATCGACTGCCAGCGCTATCCGGAACGCAAAAGGTGAAACCGAGAAACTGGTGATCGTGAACCGGGACATCAGCGAACGCAAGCGCGCGGAAGAGCTGCTGGCGCACAACGCCTTTCACGATGGTCTGACAAATCTTCCCAACCGCGCCCTGTTCCTCGACCGGTTGCAGCGCGCCCTGGTGCTTTCCAAACGGCACACCGATTACAAATTCGCGGTCCTGTTTATTGATATCGACGAGTTCAAGGTTTTTAACGACAGCCTGGGACACAAGGTCGGGGACGAAGTTCTAATTCAAATCGGTCATAGACTGACGGCATCGCTGCGAGAGGTCGACACGATTGCACGTCCGCATCTGGGCCCATCCAAGGACGACACGCTGGCCCGGCTCGGCGGCGATGAATACACCATCCTTCTGGAAGATATTCGAAACCCCAGCGACGCCATCCGAGTGGCGGAGCGGTTGCAGAGCAAGCTGGCTGTACCGTTCACAGTACAGGGATACGAAATTGTGGTAAATGCCAGCGTGGGAATTGCCTTGAGCACCGCCGCTTTTGCCCATGGTGAAGATCTGCTGCGGGACGCGAACATCGCCATGTATCGGGCCAAGCGGGCCGGTAAGGCGCGCTGCGAAGTCTTCGATACGGCCATGCATGAAGGCGCGGTCCGGCGGCTGGAGCTGGAGACGGAGCTGCGCAAAGGCCTGGAGTTGGGGGAGTTTAGAACGCATTATCAACCGATTGTTTCCTTGAAGACGGGCAGAATTACCGGCTTCGAAGCCCTGACGCGCTGGCAACACGGAGACCGTTTACTTGCGCCAGCGGCGTTTATTGCAGTGGCCGACGAGACCGGTTTGATTATCCCCATGAACCGGGTGTTGCTGCGCGAAGCTTGCGAGCAGCTGCGCGCGTGGCACGCTGAATTTCCCGCTGAGCCACCGCTCAGCATGAGCGTGAACGTTACTTCGAAGGAGTTCGCGCATCCCAACCTGGCGAAAGGAATTGGAGAGACCCTGAGGCAGACCGGGCTTGATCCCAAGAATCTGCAGTTGGAAATTACCGAAACCATCGCCATGGGCGATCCGGAGAAAGCAGCCTTGGTGCTCTCCGAGCTCAAGTCACTGGGAGTCCGGCTGAGCGTGGACGATTTTGGCACGGGATATTCATCACTGAGCCGCCTGCAGCAGTTCCCGGTGGATTCGCTGAAGATCGATCGAGCTTTCATCTCTCATATGGACACCGACGCAGAGAGCCATAAGATTGTCCAGGTCATCATCATGCTGGCCCAAACCCTGGGGTTGACGATCGTGGCAGAAGGGGCCGAGACGGAAGAGCATGTGAACCAGCTCAAAGCGTTGGATTGTGGCTTTGCCCAAGGCTATTACTTCTCCAAGCCGGCTGATCACCGGGTCATTTCTGACCTGTTGCTGAAAGTGAACGGCTCCGGCTTTTCCGCGGTCAAGGCGCATACGGCTTCGGCCGGCGGTTAGAAGTACGAAGGGGCTGCTTCGCCGTGCGAAGCAGCCGCGCAGTCGAAGAGCGTGCCCTGAGCGGAGTCGAAGGGACCCTACCCTCTTTCGGGTGCTTCCGACTTGCGTTGTTGCCGACCCCGATCGTGCCCAATAGATTCCCATGGCGATCTTGCGTCGGCTGCAGTTATAGGGGTCCCTTCGACTTCGCTCAGGGCAGGCTCTTCGACTCCCCAGACCGATTCGCGCGCGAATCGGTCTGCTGTGCTCAGGACAACAGCCGAAATCTTTTACCAGGACGCAGGGGGAAGCGCTTTCATGTGTTCTTGGCGAACGTTTCAAAGTAGCCCACTGCCCTCGCGCCCTACGCGCGCGCTCTCTCGCTGGCTCTCCGGTATAATCGCGTGTTCGTAAATCCCAGTGTGGGACGAGGGTAGGCATGGAGCGAACTGATTCTCCTGCTGGAATTGGCCGATGAGCAGGGCGGCCCGCGCTGTGGCATCTCCGCATGTCGTTAGTATTGGAGATTTCCGGCCCTTGGCCCGGCTTCGGCTGCCCCGACCGGTATTTGACTATCTCGATGGCGGCGCCGATGGTGAAGTTACGCTGCGAGAAAACTGCCGGGTGTTCGATGACGTCACGTTCCGGCCACGCTATGCGGTGCCTGTGTCCACATGCGATTTGCGGACGCGCGTACTGGGCTTCGACATTTCATTTCCTGCCTTGCTGGCCCCGGTAGGCTACAGCCGGCTGATGCATCCTGACGGCGAGGCGGGCGCGGCGCGCGCTGCCGGAGCCGCCGGTACGGCATACATTCTCTCCACCATTTCCGGACATCGAGTCGAAGATGTCAAGGCGGCGTCCACCGGACCTGTGTGTTTTCAACTCTATTTGATGGGAGGCCGCGAGGCTTCCGAAGCCGTGATCGAACGGGCCCGGGCAGCTGGTTGCGCCGCCCTGGTGGTCACCATCGACACGCCGGTCGCTGGATTGCGTGAGCGCGATTTTCGCAACGGCATGAAAGAACTGATGGGCGGCAGCTTGCTGTCCAAGATTCCGTTCTTACCGCAAATGCTGGCGCGTCCGGGATGGATTGTCAGTTACCTGCTCGACGGCGGCCTTTCCAAGCTGCCGAATGTAGTGATCCCAGGGCAGGGTCCGATGGAGTTGGTCGATGTCGGCGCCGCGCTGGCTCGCTCGGCGGTGACCTGGGAAGATTTGCGCTGGATACGCAACCACTGGGCCGGACCGGTCGTCATCAAAGGCCTGCTTACCGGCGACGACGCTCGTCGTGCCGTGGACGCGGGCGCTGCGGCGGTGGTTGTTTCGAATCATGGCGGACGCCAGCTCGACGGTGTTTCTGCGTCATTGCGCGCGCTGCCCGAAGTCGTGGCTGCGGTGAACGGTCAGGTCGAAGTGTTGATGGACGGCGGCATTCGCCGTGGTTCCGATATCGTCAAGGCCATCTGCCTGGGTGCAAGAGCAGTCCTGTGCGGACGTGCATATGCGTACGGTCTGGCTGCCGCTGGCGAAGCCGGTGTTACCCGAGCCCTTGAAATCCTGCGGGCCGATGTGGAACGTACCCTCAAGCTGCTGGGGTGCACATCCATTGCAGATTTGAATGCGTCGTACGTGGATGTCCCCGCAAATTGGTAATTGGGGATTTGTGTTTTCCTTCGTGCACCTTCGTTTCCTTGGTGGTTATAGGTTTTTGCAAAAGGTTTAACCACCAAGGCCACGAAGGTGTGCGAAGGAAACCATTCGTTGTTAATACTGGAAGAGGGCGCATCGTGCACTGGACCCAGGTCTATGATCCTTTCGGCCACTGGTGGCTTTCTACGGTGGTCGCGACCCTGCCCATCTTTGTGTTGTTCGGATTGCTGGTTGGGCTGAAGCTCAAGCCGCACTGGTGCGCCATCTGTGGCGCGACGACCGCGGCCATGGTTGCGGTCATATTTTTCAAGATGCCGTTGATCCTGGCGGTGACGAGTTTTGGTTACGGCGTCGCTTTTGGTTTGCTGAAGATTGCATGGATTGTGCTGGCCGCAGTTTTTCTCTATGACATTTCTGTCGAGACCGGCCAGTTCGAAATCATGAAGGAATCGGTTGCGGGAATTACCGCCGACCGCCGCCTGCAGGTGTTGCTGGTGGCGTTTTGTTTCGGCGCTTTCATCGAAGGAGCAGCCGGATTCGGCGCACCCGTGGCCATCGCAGGCGCTTTAATGATCGGACTTGGCTTCCGTCCGTTTCATGCGGCGGCGCTGAATCTGATCGCCAACACGGCGCCGGTGGCCTGGGGAAGCATAGGGATTCCTATCCACACCCTGGCGGCCGCTTGTGGTCTGCCGGAATCGGATCTGAGCGCGGCTATCGGACGCATCCTGCCCTTCACGGCGGCGATCGTGCCGTTCTGGCTAGTCCGCACCATGGTGAGTTGGAGCGAGACCTTCGAAGTCCTCCCCGCAATTTTGGTGGTTGGCGTATCTTTCGCACTCACCCAATTTTTCTGGTCAAACTACGTAGATAGCAGTCTGGTGGACATCATGGGAGGAGTGATCTCGATCCTGGCCGCGATCGTCTTCCTCAAATTCTGGAAGCCCCGGAAAATCTGGCGCTTCGACTATGACCAAAGAAAGATTCCAACTACATCGCCCTCCGAAGGACTCGCTGACTCCTTCGGAGGTGAGTGGGCCACGAAAGATTTCGACAAGAATCTGGAGGTCCGATCGTATCCGTTGGTGAAGGTCCTGAAAGCATGGATGCCGTTTGGGATCTTGTCGGCGGTCGTTCTGGTCTGGGGCCTGCCGCCGGTGAAGTTGGCCCTGAATCAGGCCACCACTCCGGCATTCAAGGTTGTGCTGGCGGATGGCACAGTGCGGCCGGGGCCTCCGGGCTGGGACGTGCCCTATCTGCACAACGCGGTCTATCGTGCCGCGCCGGTGGTGGCCAAGCCGATTCCTGAGGCTGCGCGCTACGATCTCAACTGGCTGTCCGCAACCGGGACCGGTTGCTTTCTGGCGGCCATTATTTCGGGACTGCTGCTGGGTTTGTCGCCGGCACGGATGGGGAAAGTTTTCTGGCATACCCTGGTGCGCATGCGCCTGGCGGTGATCGCAATTTCGTTCATGCTGGGGCTGGGATACGTGACCCGGTATTCCGGGCTGGATGCCGTGCTGGGACTGGCATTTACCCGCACCGGCTGGGCGTATCCGTTTTTCGGCACATTTCTGGGCTGGCTCGGAGTGGCGCTGACGGGAAGCGATACGGCGTCCAACGCGCTGTTTGGGAGTTTGCAGCGTATTACTTCCCAGCAACTGGGTATCGATCCCGTGCTCATGTGCGCCGCCAACAGTGCGGGCGGCGTGATGGGCAAAATGGTGGACGCGCAGTCCATCACCATTGCAACCGCGGCTACCAACCAGGTGGGAAATGAAGGCGTCATTTTCCGCTTCGTGGTGTGGCACTCGGTTGCGCTGGGCGCGATCGTCGGAGTGATTGTGATGCTGTATGCCTACGTGTTTCCCCATCTTGTCCCTCACGGACTCACGTTCGTAAAGTGAGCATGGGCGTCTCGCCCGTCAGGCAATGGCCTGCACCCGACGGGCAGGGACGCCCGTCCTCCATCTGCATTTCCTGATAATCTCAAGAGAGATACTTGGGAGACCGCCAGCCGTTGCCGCCAATCATTAACGTACAGGAAATTTCTAAAGCCTTTGGAGCAAATCCGCTCTTTCAGAACGTGTCTTTTACAGTCACTGAAGACGACCGCATCGGGCTTATCGGGCCGAACGGCTCCGGCAAGTCCACGCTGTTGCGAATTTTAACCGGCGACGAAGATCCCGACAGCGGGGAAGTCGCGTTCCGCAAACGCCTCCGGGTCAGCTACGTGGAGCAGGATTCCAAATTCAAGTCCGGCGCAACCGTGCGCTCAGTGGTCGAAGACGCGATGGATCGGGGCAAAGTTCACTCCACCGATCGCGGAACTCGTTTCGCCGAAACTCTCGGCCGCGCCGGCTTCGAAGACCTCGACGTGGAAGCGACAGCGCTGTCCGGGGGATGGCAGAAGCGGCTGGCGATTGTCGAGGCGTTCGTGCAGGCGCCGGATATTGTCCTGCTCGATGAACCTACCAACCACCTCGATCTTGCGGGAATCGAATGGCTCGAAGACCTGCTGGCGCAGGCGGCATTTGCCAGCGTAATCGTGAGTCACGACCGTTATTTCCTGGAAAATATCGCCACCGATATGGCTGAACTGAGCCGGGTCTATCCCGATGGCATTCTCCGGGTGCGCGGAAATTACAGCACCTTCCTGGAGAAGAAGGAAGAATTTCTGCACGCGCAATCGAAGCGTCAGGAAGCTCTGGAAAACCTGGTCCACAACGAGATTGAGTGGCTCCGCCGCGGGGCCAAAGCCCGCACCAGAAAGTCCAAAGCGCGTATTGGGAAAGCCAATGAGTTGATGGGAGACCTCGCGGACCTGAATGCGAGGACGCGGACTTCCACGGCGCAGATCGACTTTTCGGCAAGCGATCGGAAAACCAAGCGGCTTGTCGAACTCGAAGATGTGGCTTACGAGATCGAAAATCGAACCTTGTTCGGAAAGCTTAACTTCATCCTGACTGCCGGAATGCGGGTGGGATTGGTCGGGCCGAATGGCAGCGGCAAGACGACGTTGCTGCGACTGCTGCGCGGCGAGCTGACTCCAACCGGCGGCGAGATTCGCCGCGCCGAGTGGCTGCGCATCGTGTATTTCGACCAGACGCGCGAACTCGATTCAAACGTAACTCTGCGCCGCGCGCTGGCCCCCGAGGTGGATTCGGTGACCTACCAGGACCGCGTAATTCATGTGGCGTCGTGGGCGGCGCGGTTCCTGTTTACTGGAGAGCAGCTCAATCAGCCCGTGGCACGGCTCTCCGGAGGCGAACGGGCGCGAGTGCTGATTGCTCAACTCATGCTCCAGCCTGCGGACGTGCTCCTGCTGGACGAGCCGACCAATGATCTCGACATCCCGACCCTCGAAATTCTGGAGGAGAGTCTGCTCGAGTTTCGTGGCTCACTGGTGCTGGTTACGCACGATCGCTACATGCTGGATCGCGTGTCTACCATCGTGCTGGGGCTGGATGGACGAGGCGGCGCTGAAAGCTTTGCCGATTACTCGCAGTGGGAAGTGTGGCAGGCCGAGAACAAACAGTCGGAGAAGACCACTGCGCGTCTCGCTCCTCGGGCCACGATTTCAGAAGGAACGTCACCGGTGAAAAGCAAGCTTTCCTATCTGGAGGCGCGTGAGTACGCCACCATCGAGCAGCGCGTCGCCGAAGCGGAACACCTGCTACAGGCCAAACGCGTCCAGCTGGAAGACCCGGCAATTGCCAGCGACGGCCCGCGCCTTCTGGCTGCGCATGCGGAGATGGAAGAAGCTCAGAATAGTGTGGACAAGCTTTATGCACGCTGGAGCGAGCTGGAAAAGAAGAAGATCTGAGAAGCAGCAATTGGTGGCATCGAGCTAATTGCTCAACCCCTGACCAGTGCGAATGCGATAATCGTCTCCCCTTTGGCGCCGGTGGTTTCCTCGAGTTCTTTCAGCAGAGCTTCTTCGAGATGATCCGGGTCGGGATGCATTTCACAGGCGACCACTTCTTCTTCCGTGGCGCCGACAAAGCACAGTTCGCAATGTCCCAGGTCATCTTCCGACGTTAGCGCGGGCCCGAAAGTGCGGCAAATCACGGGGCGAGATTCGTAGAGTTCGCAGGTCCCTTTTTCGGGGTCGAGCACGGGGCAGGGCTCGCTGTTGCCATAATCATCCCAGTGTTTGCACGCTTCATCGGAATCGTCGTCATTCAGCAACCCGGTCGCCGGGTCTCCAGGAAAATCGGGAGAAAGGCGGGCGACGGTCGCGTGGGCCCGCTCGCGGATGCGACCGGCGCGCTGCGGATCGTGCTGTTCGAGTTCTACCAGTCCCTTTCTCAACCGGATGGCGTCCAGTTGATTGATGGCAAACACTCCCACGCAACACTGCGAGCAACCCGGCCGGCAGGCCAGCCATTTGCTGCTTTTTTGAAAGGCATCGGACAGCGCGGAATTCACAATCTGAATCAGCTGCTGGTCGCGGGCTGGAGCTTGAAGCGGCATGGAACAAGCATAACCCAGGCAATGGCCGATCTGGTCCAACTGTTTTGAACTTATGCATGTTGCGTTTCTGAACCGAGAACATCCTGCTTTGTGTTCTTCCCCCCGGTCCTTAGCGACCTTTGCACCGAAAGGGCTTAACCGCCAAGGTCACAAAGGATTCCGCAACATCAGTTTGATGGTGTTGCCCACCAGACATCTCTTCGGTCACGGTCGATCATGATGTGTTATCCGACGCGAGTAAAAATCGTCAGATCAAGGGCGCGCAGAGCGCGGATACAGAAGTGTGTCCGAAACGATGAAAAAAGAATCCGCGAGACGCTTGATGGGGGCGACGTCGTTAGAGATGTCGTTAATTGATGCTCGAAGGCGCCTATGCTGTAATCTGGGAAGATTGAGCCGTGTGTACATGACCAAATGTCCTCCGGTCGGCCCAAACTCGTGCCTGCAACCGGCTTCAAGGGAGTCTATGGCAATGACTTCGATGTTACTCGTGCCTCGTGGCTGGCCAATACTATCAGCGGTGAATCCCTACCTGGCCCCTATAAATCGCGCTCCTCCGATCATTTGGGTGGGCTTAACGCTGTTGCTACTCGTGGTTGCGGTAGCGCACGCCAAAGCTCGCATGCGTCTGGGGCAAGCGCGGTTTAGCGAAGAACATGGATGGCACTTCTCGGAGGACTGGAGTCCGATCCAGGACTCCGATTGGCAGCAACTCAGTCTTAATCTCGGACTCGGCGCACTCTCGTCCGCACGGGCACGCAGCAACTATGTTTGGGGAGACCACTGCGGAGTCGCGTTTGTACTGTTCGTCGCTCCTGGACGAAGAGTTCAGGCCGATGAACGTGGCCCCGAAAGCATGATCGCGTTTAGCCGAGCGTCTTCTCCCGCGCACATCGTGACCCTCAATGTAGAAAGTGCAGAATGGGAAAAATTTCAGACTGACAACTGGATTTTTCTCCGAACGAAGACGCCGCAATGGGTGAGGCGAGGTAAGTATGCGGTCCGCTTCGTTGAAGAGGCCTACAAGAATCTGCCGGTTACCTAGCTTCCGCGGATCATCCTGAGCGGTTGTCTCTGTGTCGGTGCAGTTGTATTTTTGATTTCATCTCCGCGGACCAGCGTTCTTCTTCCTCTACAAACCCCAACGTGGCGGGTTTTCACCGGAAAATATTGATCGGCAAATAGCTTATTTACCAGCGTTCCCGTCGAAGCATTTGGCTGACTATCACCTTCCGTGTAGAACCGCCCTGCAACGAGCGGGATGTTCATTGCCTGGAAGTAGTCGCCTGAAACACTACGCGCCTCGGCCAAGATACCTCCACCTTCGACTGCGCTTGGCCGACCAGCTGACCAGAAAGTTCTCGGCAAAGCTGAAGGGCTCGAGTGGAAGACTGTTGGTGGTGCCGGCGGCCTTCACGCCAGGAATGGAACGCAGTCGCTGCAGAATGCCGCCATAGACCCGGCGCAACATCGCTGGTTCGGATTCCCAGGGAAATAAACCTGGAAGGACCTCCGCCGCGTCGACGGGTGTTTTGCGCACAGAGATTTACCGCTATGATGTCGGAATATGGCTAAGAAAGTTCGCTGGGGAATTCTGAGTACCGCCAAAATCGGAGTGAAGAAGGTCATACCGGGAATGCAGAAAGGCAAGTTCTGCGACGTCGCCGCGATCGCTTCGCGCAAGCTCCCCCGGGCCGAGGAGACAGCGCGCTCGCTCGGCGTCGCAAAGGCCTACGGATCCTACGAAGAGCTGCTGGCCGACCCGCAGATTGATGCTATCTACAATCCGCTTCCGAACCAGCTGCACGTCCCCTGGTCGATCAAAGCGGCGGAGGCGGGCAAGCATGTCCTGTGCGAAAAGCCGCTGAGCCTGACCGTGGCAGAAGCCAAGACGCTTCTGGCGGCGCGAGACCGGACGAAAGTGAAGATCGGCGAGGCCTTCATGGTGCGCACCCATCCGCAATGGCTGCGCGCCCGAGAGTTAGTCGTCTCGGGTCGGATTGGCCAGCTGCGCGCAGCCATAGGTTTTTTCAGCTACTTCAACAATGACCCCAAGAATATTCGCAACATTCCTGAGTGCGGCGGGGGCGCCATGATGGATATCGGATGCTACCCCATCAACACATCGCGATTTATATTTGGGGAAGAGCCCACGCGAGTGCTGGGCCTGGTCGAGCGCGATCCACAGATGAAAGTGGACCGGCTGACCTCGGCCGTGCTCGATTTTCCCTCGGGACAATCCACTTTTACGTGCAGCATGCAGCTCGTGCCCTATCAACGCAGCCAGTTTTTCGGGACCAAAGGGCGCATTGAGATCGAGATTCCGTTCAACGCTCCACCGGACCGCCCGTGCAGAATCTTTATCGATGACGGACGCGACGTATTCGGAGGCGGTATCGCCACCGAAACATTTGCCGTGTGTGACCAGTACACGCTTCAGGGAGACGCTTTCTCTCGCGCCGTGCTTGAAGGCGGCGAGGTCCCAGTCCCGCTCGAGGACGCGGTGAAGAACATGGCGGTGATTGAAGCTGTTTTCCGTTCCGCAGGATCGGGGAAGTGGGAGACGCCGTAAGCGACAGGGAGTGCAGTGGAATACCGGATTGGATTGATCCTGGCTGTGGCCGTGGCCGGCTCTGCCATCGCTATAGGCCTGGACCGCGAGCGCACCTTTTATCCCACCGTGCTTATGGTGATCGCCTCATATTATGTGTTGTTTGCCGTAATGCAGAGCATTTTTAGCTCAGCGGTGCGGCTATAAGTCGACGTAGTTGGCAAAGAACGGTGTGAGCCGCG
This sequence comes from Terriglobia bacterium, assembly GCA_963803655.1. Taxonomy (GTDB): domain Bacteria; phylum Acidobacteriota; class Terriglobia; order Terriglobales; family Acidobacteriaceae; genus JAIQFF01. Next base: position 97,324 of record CAWDNR010000025.1, on the reverse strand, counting down.
CCGGTGAGCTAAAAATGTATTGGACTAAACCGCCTTGATGCCGCTGGCGCTATGGGTATTGAATCGTGAGGATCCTCGCAGGAATGCGATGGTCTGATGCGAAGAGGTGGGGTGTGCGGTGACCGAAGAGCTGGATTCATAGGATGCTGAGCCGAAACGAAAGAATGACGACGTACTTGGAGGAGCGTCGGGAGACACTTCTCCGTGGAGTTGACGTGGGCAAGTTTGCAGAGTCAGTCGTTGAGAGCCGGGTGTTCTCATGAGCTGTCCCCCAAAGGTGGGGATGTGCAAACTGCGGTTAGCAGCTCGATACGAATCATGCGACCTTGACGGCAGACCGGACACAGCCGGAGGGAAACGCCGGTCAGTTGCTCGTAGCGGTCGCGGTAGTCCTTCGGTTCTGTGGCGGGAGTGGTCTGATCGGCAGATGCCATCCCCAAGAGTTGGCGGCAGCGTTGCAGTTTTTCTTGTCGGTAGCGATTGCCGAGGAAGCCATAGTAGCGGATGCGGTGGAAGCCGTCGGGTAGCACGTGGAGGAGAAAGCGCCGAATAAACTCATCGGCTGCCAGGGTCATCACTTTCTGCTGGTTGTCGTGGCGATAGTCCTTATAGCGAAATTGCACCTGGCCGTCTTCGATATCCAGCAAGCGATTGTTGGAGATGGCGACACGGTGAGTGTAGCGTCCCACGTAATCGAGCACTTGCTTGGGTCCGGCAAAGGGTGGTTTGGCATAGACGACCCATTTTGCTTGCCGGAGTGGAGTGAGATATGCGGAGAAGGCAGAAGGATCCTGCAGTTCGTGGAGCGAGGAAAAGAAATGCAGTTGCTGGTGGTTGAAGGCCTTTTGCAAAAACTCTAGAAATAAGCGGCGGAACAGGCGTGAGAGCACACGCACGGGTAAGAAAAAGCCCGGGCGGCAAGAGACCCAACGGTCGCCATCGAGTGAGAGCCCGCCGCCGGGGACAACGCAATGGAGATGGGGATGAAAGAGCAGGCTCTGTCCCCAACTGTGAAGCACCGCGAAGAAGCCGATCTCGGCGCCCAGATGTTTGGGATCGGCGGCAATGGTGCGCAAGGTTTCCGATGTGGCCCGGAAGAGAATGTCGTACACCACTTCTTTGTTTTGGTAGGCGATGGCGGCAATCTCTTCCGGCAGGGTGAAGACGACGTGAAAGTATTCGGTATCGAGGAGTTCGGATTGACGATCCTCGATCCACTGGGCCCGCGCCAGGGACTGGCACTTTGGGCAATGGCGGTTTCGACAGGAGTCGTAGCAAGTGCGTTCGTACTGGCATTGATCGCACTGTTCCAGGTGACTGCCGAGAGCCGCAGTCCGGCAGAGTTCGATCGCACTCATGACCCGGCGTTGCGCCGTGGACAGAGAAGCAGCATGCTGTTCCCGATAGGCTTCACCGTAGCGACGGAAAACGTCGGCGACTTCCAGCTTGGGACGATCCATCGGCCGGCCCTCAGAAGTACTGAGGAGTCGCCGGTTTCGTCTCTGTGGGAATCGGATGCGGGAGTAGATCGAGTGGGCTGGTGGTGGAGCACACCTTGCTCGTGGCAATGCGCAGATACCGGGCGGTGGTAGCCAGGCTGCGATGGCCGAGCAGGAGTTGAATGGTGCGAAGGTCGGTGCCCTGCTCTAGCAAGTGCACGGCGAAGGCGTGTCTCAGAGAATGGGGTGTGATCGGTTTGGGAATTTGGCACAGGCGGTGAGCCTTCTGGCACGCTTGTTCAACCGCATCTTTGCTGATGTGCTGCCCCGGCTTATCACCTGGAAAGAGCCAGTGCTGGGGTCTTTCCAAACGCCACCAGTCACGTAGGGTGACCAGCAACTTCGGCGAGAGCATCACGTAACGATCTTTCTGTCCCTTGCCTTGCTCGACTCGCAAGACCATCCGCTTGCTGTCAATGGCCGGAGGTCTGAGACAGACTGCTTCGGAAATGCGGAGTCCGGCGGCATAGCAGGTGGTCAGGATCACGCGATGCTTGGTACTGGCGACGGCCGTGAGAAATTGCATGACTTCTTCGGGGCTAAGAACAATCGGCAGTTTTTGAGGCTTCTTAGGCGCGGGAATGATCTCGTCGAAAACCCAGTTCTTCTTGAGAGTGACTTTGTAAAGGAAGCGCAGAGCACAGATGGCGATGAGAATCGAAGTGATCGCCAACTTCTTTTCGTTCGTCAAATAGACCTGGTAGGTGCGAATCTCCTCCGGTCCCAGTATTTCCGGTGACTTGCTGAAATGGCGGGCGAACATGGAGACCTGGAGCACGTAAGTGTTCTGGGTATGAACTGCGAGATTTCGGATCTGCATGTCCTCGATCATGCGTTGTCGAAGTGATGTCATGGAGACAACTCCCTTGCGAAATGGATTGTGCTGCAAGCAGCCACTCCATGTTTTCGCAAGGGAACCTGCGTGGGAAGGGGGGCGGTTAATTGGGCCAGGAGGGCAGCATGTGTGTCGCGACCGCTATCAACGGACCTTTGCACCACTCATACCGCGTAGCGGTTTAGTCCAATGGGAGCTTCGCCGCGGACACTCTTGATTGAAACCGTTGTGGCGAGTGGATTTCTGCTGTTTGCTGTACTCGGGTTTAAGAGAAGTCTTTGGTTCGCCGTTGCTGCCATTGTTGGCCACCGAGTTTTTGACGTCGTCCATCACTGGTTGATTGAAAATCCCGGAGTACCGTATTGGTGGCCCGGTTTCTGTTTGACGTTTGGTGTGATTCTGGGCGCGTGGTTGGCGGTGCGCCTGCTGAGAGCCCCGGAACCTGCAGCCAAATCCTAACGGGGATAGAACCGTGGAATCCCCACCCCTTTTCGCAAAGTGCGCGAAAAGGATGGGGCACCCTTGGTCCGGGATTCTTCTCGGGTCCGCTTACCTTCGGTGCTGCGAACGAAACGGGAGACTCGGTAACAGGGGTGCTCATGATATTCTTAGTGTAGAAGCTGCGTTCCCGCCCATTGGGCAATTTCCCGCAGTTCCCGTAAATACCATGATTTCAGTCAGTAACGTGTCAATGCGCTACGGCGCCAAAGTTCTGTTCGACGAGGTATCCACTGGCTTTACGCCGGGGAAGCGTTATGGCCTGACGGGCCCGAACGGCGCCGGCAAATCCACTTTCATGAACCTGCTGACCGGCGAGCTTGAGCCGCAGAAGGGAACCGTCGTGCGCCCCAAGAAACTGGGCGTGTTGAGCCAGGACCAGTTTGCTTTCGACAAGCATCGCGTGCTCGATACCGTCATCATGGGCAACAAGCGCTTGTGGGCGGCGATGGAGGAGCGCGACAGGATCTACGCCAAGCCGGAGATGACCGACGCGGACGGCATGAAACTTGGCGAGCTCGAAGGCGTTGTGGGCGAGGAAGATGGTTACACCGCCGAGAGTGACGCGGCCATCCTGCTCGAAGGTCTGGATATTCCCGACGCGCTGCACGAAAGAAAAATGGGCGAGTTGCAAGGCGGACAGAAAGTGCGCGTCCTGCTGGCGCAGGCGCTTTTTGGACATCCGCAGGCCCTGCTGCTCGACGAACCTACCAACCATTTGGATCTGGACTCCATTCATTGGCTCCAGGGATTTCTGAGTCAATATGACGGCGTGGTCATTGTCATCTCCCACGATCGACATTTTCTCAACCGGGTGTGCACGCACATCGCCGATATCGACTATCAAACCATCATCACTTATACCGGTACTTACGACGACATGGTGGTGGCGAAGACCCAGATCCGCTCGCAGATCGAATCGCAAAATGCGCAGCGGGAAAAGAAAATTTCACAGCTCAATGAGTTCATCGCGCGCTTCTCCGCCGGCACTCGTTCGAGCCAAGTGCAATCACGGCGCAAGGAAGTGGAGCGCCTTCAGGTGACGGAGCTGGCCAGGTCGAATATTCAACGGCCCTATTTGAAGTTTGAGCAGAAGCGGCCTTCCGGAAAGCATATTCTGGAACTTGAGGGTGTGATCAAGTCGTACGGCACCTCCGAAGTGATTCGAGGCTTTACGGCGAGCATCGTGCGCGGAGAGAAAATCGCGTTGATGGGCCGTAACGGCGCGGGCAAAACCACGCTGTTGAACGCCCTGCTGGCGAATTCTCCTACCATTCCCGACGCCGAACTGCGCCAGACCAGTGGATATGATGGGCCGTTTCTGACCGGTGGGAAAGTTATTTGGGGGCACGAAGCTGCGGTGGGATATTTTGCCCAGGACCACAAGGCGCTGATCCAGCCCGGCATGACTGCTTTCGAATGGTTACATCAGTGGGAGCCTGGCGCTTCCAACGAAGAGATTCGCGGCTTGCTGGGACAGATGCTGTTCCCACGCGAGGACGGTGACAAGCGCACCGAAGTGCTTTCCGGTGGAGAGGCAGCGCGGCTGATCTTCTGCAAGCTGATGCTGCAGAAACCGAACGTTCTTGTGTTCGACGAGCCTACCAACCACCTGGACCTGGAATCGATCAACGCGCTCAATATCGCGCTACAGCGCTATCAGGGGACAGTGCTGCTGTGCACCCACGACGAAGACCTGATCGATGAAGTGGCCACCCGCATCTGGCACTTCGAAGGCGACCACCAGATCACGGATTTCAAGGGCGCTTACGACGAGTATCAGTCGGTTTCTGTCTAAGATTCTGTATCGCCGGCCCGCCCAATAACATTTGCCCCCCTAGCGGTGGCCAGTCAACCAGCGTAAGATACAACTCCTGTGAATCGCCTGTCCCGCGCCCCAGGCATCGATATTTCGAGACCGAACAGGATAACCACGTAGTCGTCCGAAGAAACTGAGCAACTTTCTGGCCGCTCGATCATCTCAATAGTCTGCAATTACGGATTGGTGTGGCGCTACGGATCGATACGGAGGTGGCGATGCTCGCCGCGCAGGCCAGAATTGAGGTCCAGCACGAACTCCTTGCACGTCTCGACCAGGCGCGTGCCGAAACTGACCGGTTGTTCGACCATGTTAAGCCGGAGTTTCTTTACGAGCGATCGATTCCAGAAAGACACCGGATCGTTTTTTATATCGGGCACCTGGAAGCATTCGATTGGAACTTGCTGCGCGAGAGTGTTCTGGGGCAGACCAGTTTCCACTCGGAATTCGACAACCTGTTTGCATTTGGCATCGATCCAGTCGGCGGAGGACTGCCCTCAGACCAGCCCTCCGATTGGCCTTCTCTCGCCCAGGTGCGTGAGTACGTGAGTCAGGTCCGGCAAGCGCTCGATGACGGCCTTGCTGCCGCCACTTTGACCGACCGGCATTCCGGGAACCAACTGCTGAACGTAGCCATCGAACACCGTTTGATGCATGCGGAAACGCTGGCGTACATGCTGCACCAGTTGCCGTTCGACCAGAAGGTAAAGAAACCGCGTCTGCCCGAACTCGTGGTGCCGTCAGTTGAGCCGCGCATGATTGAGATTCCGGCCGGCGCGGCGACGCTCGGTCTGGCGCGCTGTCAAACCAACTTGTTTGGCTGGGACAACGAGTACGAAACGCACACTCATCGCAGTGCCCTCCTTTTCTATCGATCAATACGAAGTGACCAACCGCGAGTATCTCCAGTTCATGAATGCCGGGGGCTACGAGAACGAGGCTCTGTGGCGTGAAGCCGACTGGAAATGGAAGACGCAGCACAACATCTCTCACCCGGTTTTTTGGAATCGGGTCAACGGCGATTGGCACTACCGAACCATGTTTGAGAGTGTTCCGCTCCCCTTCGACTGGCCGGTGTATGTGAGTCACGCGGAGGCGAGCGCGTATGCGCGCTGGGCGGGGAAGGCGCTGCCCAGCGAGGCGCAGTGGCATCGCGCAGCTTATGGCACGTCCGAGGGAACGGAGCGGCCGTATCCCTGGGGAACTGAAGCTCCCGATCGCAGATTCGGAAACTTCGATTTCGAGAGTTGGGATCCCACACCCGTCGGGGCTTTCCGACAAGGCCAGAGCGCTTTCGGCGTCGCCGATCTCCTGGGGAACGGATGGGAGTGGACGGCCACTGTGTTCGCGCCACTTCCCGGGTTTCAGCCCTTTGAGTTTTATCCCGGCTATTCGGCCAATTTTTTTGATGGCGAGCACTACATTATGAAAGGCGGGAGCGCCCGCACCGCTGCCTGCATGCTTCGCCGGTCTTTCCGAAACTGGTTCCAGCCGCACTACCAGTATGTCTACGCGGGATTCCGCTGCGTGAGGAATTAGATGAATCGCAAAGGGCATTTCATGCTGACGCACGCCATCACAGCCGATCCGGCGCTGGAGTTTGCCGCGGAAGTACGCGCCGGACTTACTCGAAGCGGGCAGAAAGAATTGCCTTCCAAATATCTTTATGACGATGTCGGCTCGGCATTGTTTGAAGTCATCAGTGTTCTGCCACAGTACGGTTTGACCCGCGCGGATGAGCGCCTGCTGCGGCGCCACGCGCATGAGATTGTGGAGCAGGTTCCTGGGCCGGTGGCTGTGGCGGAACTGGGCAGTGGCAGCGGCAAGAAGACGCGCTGGCTGCTGAAGGCGCTTTGTCGTCGGCAGCACGTTTCTTATTTTCCTATTGAAATTTCTCCTAGCGCTCTGGCCATGTGTGAGCGTGAACTGGGAGACATCGATTGCATGAGCATCGTGGGTTTCGAGCGCGAATATCTGGATGGTTTAGTCGAGGTCGCGGCACGACGTCGTGAAGGGCAGAACCTGCTGGTGTTGTTTCTGGGCAGCACGATCGGAAACTTCGACCGACCGGCGGCCGCGAAATTTCTTCGGGAGGTACGCCGGATTCTACAACCAGGCGATTCGCTATTGCTGGGCACCGACCTGGAAAAACCGGTTCCGCAGTTGCTAGCGGCCTATGACGATCCGTTGGGAGTCACGGCGGCATTCAATCTGAACCTGCTGGCCCGTATCAATCGGGAGCTCGATGCGGACTTCATCCTGGAACAATTCGAGCACGTCGCCTGCTTCAATCCGGAAGCGCGTAGCGTGGAGATGCGGCTCGTTCCCGGCGAGAACAGATCGGCATCCATTCCCCGAGCGGATTTGACGGTTGCTTTTTTTGAAGGGGAGACGATCTGGACCGAGAGCAGCCACAAGTATTCTGCTGTAGAAATGTCCCGGATTGCCAGAGATACCGGCTTCTTCTGCAAGGCGCAGTGGATTGACCAGGAATGGCCCTTTGCCGAGAACCTGTTGGTAGCGGAATAGCGTCTCTGGACGCTACCCGGTGTCCATTGAAGTAAGTGATGACGTGGGCGACAGCCGGTCTTTCGACTCCGGGAAAGGACTCGCAAGCGAGTCCCTCCCACCGCTCCAGATGACAGTGTCGATGAGTTCCTCCTAGACTCTGTCATCCCACGCAAGATGACAACCGGGTCATCCCGAGCGCGGTCGAGGGACCTGCTTTCTGTCGAAAGTCACGCCAAACCCGCGGTTTCCCAGTTGTAAAAAGATTGTCAACACTGCGTTGCAGAGCTTAAACATCAGGTAAGTGGTAGTAAGCTTGATTGGTAACCCCCTTGCTCGCGTCGGGGTGAATGCGGAGCACAAACGATGAGACTGGAACCCAGCCCCGATCCGGCAATTCAACGTGACGAGGCGCTGCCGCGCTTCGGTGCTCCCTATTCCGGGAGGCCGATGGAACGGATTCTAGTGGTTGAGGATGACCGGGCGGTCCAGAAGGCGCTCAAGCGTTTGTTTGAAGCGGAAGGATTTGCGGTCGAGATCAGCGGGGATGGGAAGTCGGCCCTGGAGGCTTATCGCGCCGTAACCCCGGCCGCAGTCGTGCTCGATCTCCGGCTGCCGGCCATGTCCGGGCGGGATGTTTGCCGCGAGATCAAGCAGCTGGCGCCGGCCCTCCCTGTGATTGTTCTAAGCGCGGCCAGCGATGTTTCCGACAAAGTGTTGTTGCTGGAGTTAGGCGCCGACGATTATGTGACCAAGCCGTTCAGCCCGCGAGAACTGTTGGCGAGGGTCCGGGCGGCTTTGCGGCGAACGTCGCGGTCCGCAACCGCCGAAGTCAATGCCTTCGACGGTATCTCGGTGGATTTCATCCGCATGGAAGTCACGCGTGACGGCCAGTCGATCGGGCTCACGGCCCAGGAATTCAAGACCCTCAAGTTCCTGTTGCAGAATGCGGAGCGCGTGATTTCGCGCGACGAACTACTGAATGAAGTCTGGGGATACCAGAATTATCCATCCACTCGCACCGTCGACAATCACATTCTGAAGCTGCGGCAGAAGCTGGAGAAAGACCCGGCCAATCCGGTACACTTCCGGACAGTTCACGGAGTGGGTTACAAGTTTGTTCCGTGATTCCCGCCGAGCCGGGCGCTGGAGAGATCGCTCATGCTGAAACTTCGGATGCGTACCAAGTTTCTGCTCTCCATGCTCCTGATTTCCGCCGGACTCACTTGTACCAGCCTTCTGCTGGTGCGGCACAGTGTACAGAAACAAATAAGACGGGAAATCTTCGCCGACCTGCGCAATTCGGTCAGCACCTTCCAAAACTTCCAGCGCGAACGCGAACTTACCCTGACTCATTCCGCCGAGTTGCTGGCAGATGTGCCCAATCTGCGGGCGTTGATGACCACGCAACACGAAGCCACTATTCAGGACGCGTCCAGCGGCTTGTGGCGGCTGGCAGGCAGCGATCTTTTTCTTTTGGCGGACCGCACCGGCCGTGTCGTAGCTTTGCACACCGCGTCTCCAGGCCTGACCCGCGAGATGGCGCAACAGTCATTGGCCGCCACGTTGAGTGACGAAAGTTCGGGGCACTGGTGGTTTGGCGGGCAGCATCTTTATGAGGTTTTTCTCCGACCGATATATTTCGGGCCGGCCGAAGAGAACCACCTGCTGGGCTTTTTAGCGATCGGCTACGAAATCGACGACCGGTTGACCTCGCAGGTAGGGCGAATTGCGGCCAGCCAGGTGGCGTTCTACTATGGCGACACCGTAGTGAAAACCACGTTGACTCCGGTGCAGGAATCGGAACTGGCGCGGCAACGCGTTCTTCAGCCTCCATCCGGAGACCCCCCGGCGGAAGCCCAACTTGGGGAAGAACGCTTCCTAACTACATCGCTCGAACTTGCCGGCGGCAAGAATCCTTCCGTGCGGCTGATCGTTCTCAAGTCCTACGATCAGGCAACTGCGTTTCTCGACAGTCTCAACCGCCTTTTGGTGGCACTGGGGTTGGCCGCGGTGCTGGGTGGCAGCGCGCTAGTGTTTTTTATCTCGCACACCTTCACCCGGCCGCTGGGAAATCTGGTTGAAGGGGTTCGAGCGCTGGAGAAAGGCGACTTTAGTTACGCGCTGGATGCGCGTGGTGGCGATGAAGTCGCCGAAGTCACCCGGGCCTTCAACCGGATGCGCGATAGCCTGCGAAAAACACAACAGGAATTGCTGGAAGCGGAGCGGCTGGCCACGATTGGACGCATGGCCAGTTCGATCTCGCATGATTTACGGCACTCGCTGGCTGCTATCGTGGCCAACGCGGAGTTCTTGTGTGAGAGCCGGTTGTCTCCCGAACAGCGGGAAGAGCTCTATCAGGAAGTGCGAGTCGCGGTGAACCAGATGACCGATCTCATCGACTCGCTGCTGGAGTTTTCGCGCACTCGCGAGTCTCTGCGGCCGACCTTCGGCAATGTCAAAGATTCGGTGGAGCGAGTGATTGGGGCGATACGTTCACATCCGGAATTTCACCCGGTCCGTATCACTCTCAGTCAGGAAGGCAACAGTGCGGGATGGTTTGATCCCCGGAAGCTGGAGCGCGCGCTGTATAACCTGCTGTTGAACTCGTGCGAAGCGGTTGTGCCCGAGGCCGGCCGCATCCATGTGGGATTGAACGAAGTTCGAGGCGGAGTCGAGATTCGCGTGAGCGACAACGGGCGCGGTATTCCGGAGACGATTCGAGGCCAGCTGTTTGAGCCTTTCATCAGCCATGGCAAGGAGAACGGCACCGGACTGGGTCTTACTGTCGTGCAAAAAATTGTCCAGGATCATGGCGGGGATGTGATCGTGGAAAAAACCTCGGCCGAGGGTACAGTCTTTCGCTTGCTGCTTCCCTTGGCTTCGTCCTCCGAGCCCGGGAAAGAGGGAAAGCCAAGGCGGACCCCCCTGGCTCGCACCGAGCAGTCGCAATCGGAGTAGCATTTCAGACAGACCGTGAGGTCGCCAGCATAGAGTTCACTCGGCAGTGCAACAGGAACTCTGTGCACTTTATTCTGCGGAGGCGAATTGTGAAACACAAGAATAGTTTGCCTGGCCGGATCAGAAAATTCGGCACGATCGGAGTGTTTCTTCTTGCAGGAAGCGTTTATGGTTGGACACAAGCGGCCAGCGCGCCGGCGCCGCCAAACGACGCGATGACTGACGCCGTCCACCAGCTTCAGGACGAAGTGCGCGAGTTGCGCAACGCGGTGGTCGAATTGCGCTCGGAAGCCGGCCAGTACCGCGCCGAGACGGAGCAATTGCGAAAGGAACTCGAAGCCCGCGGCCCAGCTCAGGAAGCAGCGACAGTGAACCCCGCCAGCGGTGTCTCCGCTCCGGCGCAGCCAGCGTCTTTAGGCGAACGTGTCGCGTCTCTGGAAGAATCTTCCGAACTGCTGAGCAGCAAGTTGGACGACCAATACCAAACCAAGGTGGAGGCAGCGTCAAAATATCGCCTCCGGCTTTCGGGTATTGTGCTGCTGAATCTGTTCAGCAATCGCGGATACATCGACAGTCAGGACGTCCCCACCTGGGCGATTCCAGAGATTCCAAATGTGTCCGGACAAACCTTTGGGGCCAGCATGCGGCAGTCGGAAATTGGCCTCGAAGTATTTGGGCCGCATCTTGCCGGAGCCAAGACTTCCGGCAACCTGCAACTCGATTTTGCCGGAGGATCTCCGAACAGTCCGAATGGAGTCAATTTCGGGCTGGTCCGCCTGCGTATCGCCAGCATGCGGATGGATTGGAAAAATACCTCTATCGTAGCGGGACAAGACAATGCTTTCTTCTCTCCGCTCTCGCCGACTTCATTCGCGTCACTGGCCTTGCCCGCGTTTAGTTATGCGGGAAACCTCTGGGGATGGATTCCGCAAGTTCGCATCGAACACCGCTTCGCTCTTTCGGAAGGGCAAAGCATCACGCTGCAGGGCGGCATCATGGACAACGTCACCGGCGAGCTGCCTTCGGCCTTCGCGCCCTTCGCACAGGCGGGAGAAAGCTCGGGACAACCCGCCTATGCCACCCGCGTGGCGTGGACGCGCAACATTTTTGGCATGCCCTTGACCTTGGGCGCAGCCGGTTACTATAGCCGCCAGCACTGGAGTTTCGACCACAGCGTAGATGGCTGGGCCGCGATGACGGACTGGAGCCTGCCACTGACGCAACGGGTCAGTCTCACTGGCGAATTCTATCGTGGCCGTGCCCTGGGCGGTCTGGGCGGCGGAGTGGGACGCAGCGTACTCTTGAGCGACAATTCCACTCAGGTGCGAGCGCTGAATTCGGTGGGAGGATGGTCACAGCTGAAAATCTCGGCCACCAGCAAGCTGGAGTTCAACGGCGCGTTCGGAGTGGACAACCCCTTCGCCGGGGATGTGCGGGGCTTTCGTTTGAGTGCAGGTTTCCCCGCTCCCCTGCTGCAGAATCGCAGCTCTTTGGTCAATGTCATTTACCGGCCCCGCTCCGATTTGCTCTTCTCCGGGGAGTACCGTCACCTTCGGACGTTTGACATTGATGCAGGAAGTCCGACTGCTGACCAACTGAATCTGACGATGGGAATTCTGTTTTGATCAGGAAACTCGCTATGTCCGGTTGCCGATGGGTTTGCGTGGGCCTGCTGATCTTCAGTGTCGCCGCTGGCGCACAGGAAGTCACACTGACGGCGCGGGTCGAGTTGGTCAACGGCGACAAGACGGGGAAATCGCAGGAGTCGGGGAATGTTGTGGTATGGCTAGTGCCGGCGTCCGGCACGGTCAAGGCTGCGTTTCATCAAACGCAGAACCCACGATTGGACCAGCGAAACAAGAGCTTCGAGCCCCACGTGCTGGTGGTGCCGATCGGTTCGGTGGTGGCGTTTCCAAACCACGATCCCTTCTTTCACAATGTGTTCTCTCTGTTCGAGGGTAAGCGCTTCGATCTCGGCCTGTATGAAGCCGGCAGCACCCGCGGTGTGCACTTTGACAAGCCGGGAATCTCCTACATCTTCTGCAATATCCATCCCGAGATGAGCGCCGTCGTGATCGCGCTGGACACGCCTTACTACGGCATTTCGGACCCGCGGGGCCAGGTCGTGATTGCGAATGTTCCGAGCGGCAAGTACACCCTACGGGTCTGGTACGAAACAGCGCTGCCCGAGGCTCTGAAGGCGATGACCCGTGAGGTTACGGTTTCGGACGTCAGTTCTACGCTTGGAGTGTTGCGCCTCGCGGAAGCCAACGCACCCACCACGCACCAGAACCTGTACGGCCGTGATTACGACTCGCCGGCGCCCGACAGCCCTCCTTATGTCCGGCATTAAGTCGGATGGGCATGTCGACTTAACAAGAAAATGACAATTATGTGACAACTGCAGCCCGGAATCGCCTTAGCCTTAGAACAATACGAACGGGCGGCCGCTGCTGGCCCGTTCGAAATGGTTGATCCCGGGATCTACTTCTGTTGCCCTAAGGGCGCTGTGCGCTGTTCGTGGTCGTCTCTTTACCCCAACTAAGAGCTTGGGCCAGCCGCAGGGCTGGCCCATTTTCCTGTGTGCCGAACATGTCAGGGGAGAAGGGCGACCCTTCCCCCTATGCCGATTGCGGCGATGCAGGGTTATTGCTTCTTCGCGGCCACCGCGTCGTGTCCGTAATACTCGTAGGCAGACATCGGTTTTTCTCCACCCTTTTTCCAGACGCGCCCGTCTTCCGATAATTTGCCCAGAGCTCGTGCCATCTCCCGAACGTGGATGGCCACTGAGCCGCAGCAGGAACCAATGTAGTTGATCCCAATTTCGCGGGCGCGCAGCGCGTAGTCACCCATTTCCTTCCGCGTAAGCTGCAGGGGATCGAGCCCCAGCGGGAACTCCGGCAAACTGGTGAAATCGGGCTTGTCCCTAGGCGTGCGGTACGCCACAGGCTGACAGGCAAGATAACCGGAGACGGCTTTGCGCATCTGCTCCATCGCCGGTAGCGTGTGCTGGGGAGGGCGCAGGCAATTCATCCCGACGATATCGGCTCCGGCATCGAGCAGTGCCTTGGCGGATTCGGCAGCGGAGTTGCCCTCCGCAGTTTCGTCTTTGTTCTCGAAGCAGATGGTCACCATCACGGGCAGGCTGGTTTTCTTTGCGCGCTCAACAGCGATCAAGGCTTCGCCCAGCCAGGAAAAGGTTTCGCCAATGATGAAGTCCACGCCTTCGTCGACCTGCACTGCCAGTTGCTCGTCAAAGGTCTTGCGCACGCGATCGGCTGCTGACGGACTGTCAGGCTCGTACATCCAGGTAAGGCTGAGATTGCCCGCGACCAGACACTGGTCACCCGCAACGTCGTGCGCGATTCGCACCGCCGCGCGATTCAACTCTTCGAGACGGTTCTCCAGGCCGACCGTCGCCAACTTGTCGCGGCTGGCATAAAACGTCAGCGCCTGCAGAACATCGGCACCGGCTTCGCGGAACTCCACGTGCAGCTCGCGAAGCGCGTCGGGATGAAGCAGAGCGACTTCCGGAGTGAACGGACCCGCACGTACCCATCCCCGCTTTTCCAGTTCCAGCAGATAACCGCCATCTCCCAGGACCGGACCGTCCTTGAGCCGCTCGAGAATGCCTTTCTTCTTCGTCATGTGAGCTCCTTAAGTGCAGCGCCGGCGTCCCGCCGGCAGTCGCGGGCGCATCCTGCCCTCACCCGCGGAGGGCGAGACACCCTCCGGACAGCCGCTGGGACGGCGGCGCTACGCTTAGTCGTCTTTGTACTCGAACTCTGCCTTGATCGGTTCGCCTGCCGCAAAGCGGCCCGGACAAAACGAGCTGATATCCACAGTCTTACCGCAGCCATCCAGCAATAGCTCCGATATCACCAGGCCAATCGCCGGGGAAATCTTGAAACCCATGCCGGAAAAGCCGGCGCAAACATACAATCCGCCCACGCCGGAAATTTTGCCCAGCAGCGGACGCGAATCCGGAGTCATGTCATAGACTCCGGTGACTCCCCGCATGACTTCCGCGTTCTCCAGTTTCGGAACGCGTCGGCTAGCCCGCTCGATGATTTCTTCCAATCCGTCGTCCGATGCGCGCTGCGGAAAATTGTCCGGGTCCGCGCCGCGCTGGCCGTAGAAATCTCCAATCAAAAACTTGTCGTGAGCATCCGAGCGGAAGTAGGTGGCGCTGACTGAGTCGATGCAGGCGCAACCGCCGCTCTTCATGTCGGGGGCGTTTCTCAGGATCGCAACCTGGTGATACTCGGTCTCAATCGGAAGATCGATTCCGATCCGCTGAAACAGTGGCTGCGTCCAGGGCCCGGTCGCCGCGGTCACTATCGGCGTAGCGATTTCGCCGTGATCGGTCTTGACCCCGCGTACCTGTCCGCCCTCCACCAGGAACTCCACTGCCTCGGTCTTCGATAGGTAAGCAACCCCGAGGGCTCGGGCGTGGGTCAGGAAATCGTTTGCTACTCCGGCTCCATCGCAGTAGCCGGAATCAGGTTCGTAGGCTGCAAGCTCGACTTCATCGACCGTCCAGTCCGGCTCCAATTCTTTGAGCTCGACACGATCAATGAGCTTTACATTCGCGCCCGCCGCGCGCTGCATTTCTACATTCTGTTTTAGCCGGTCGGTTTCACCGGGATGAACGATGCGTACAAAACCCGTCTTTCGGAAATCCCCTTCCTCACCGACTACGTCGCGCCAGTGCTCGAACATGTGGAGACTCACCAGCGCGAGCTGCACCTCGGGCGGATAGCTGTAATGCATGCGGATCAGCGCGGAAGAGCGTCCACTTCCTCCCTGACCCACGTGGCCCTTGTCGATGACCACGATCTTCCCTGCCTTCCGCTTGGCGAGGTGGAACGCGATGGACGCGCCCATTACACCGGCGCCGAGAATCACCACGTCCGCGGTCGTTGTCCTGGCATCACTCCGGGAACCGTTTCTTGAATCGAGATTCATGTCGAGGAAACCCCAGACGATCTAACGACGGGAGCGGGAGGTGCAACTCGGGTTGGGCGCCGCTTTTCAGTGGCCCGTTCTTGGATCTCAGTTCTGCGGGTCTTGTTCACGCCGCGGCCTCCTTCAGTCGGCCTTTCTTCCAGTCACGCAACACCTGGTGTGCCGCATTGTGTCCGGGTGCACCCGTGATGCCGCCGCCGGGATGCGCGCCAGCGCCGCATAGGTACAGGCCCTCCACGGGTGTGCGGTACTGTGACCATCCCGAAACCGGTCGCATGAAGAACAGTTGCTCCAGACGCAAGTCGCCATGAAAGATGTTGCCTTCGGTCAATCCGTAAGTACGTTCCAGATCGAGGGGCGTCAGCACCTGGCGCGCGACAATCGCATTCGGCACATTGGGCGCGTACTCGGCAATTTTCATGACCACGCGATTGCCCAGCAGCTCCCGGTTCTCATCCCAGTTACCTTCGCGCAGATGATAGGGAACGTACTGCACAAAGCAGGTCAGGATGTGTTTGCCCGCGGGCGCGAGTGACGGGTCGGCATTCGACGAAACCACGCAGTCCACCCAGAGGTCTTCAGGGATCTCGCCAAACTTGGCAATGTCATAGCAACGCTCCGCAAACGCGAGGGAAGGGACAAGCGTGTAGAAAGTGCGTTCAAGAGCCGTAGCCGTGGGAGAAGTTCCAGTGAAACGCGGCTCGGCATCGAGCACCATATTTACCTTGGCGCATGGTCCTCCCATCTTGATGCCGCGAATCGAATGCAAGAACTCGTTGGGCAGTTCGGACGCCGCCACCATTTTCAGGAAGGTTCGTTTAGGATCGGCGTTCGAGAGCACGATTCGGGCCCGAATCTCCGTGCCATCTTCTAACGCCACGCCGCGCGCGCGGCCGTCGCGGACATCGATGTGCGCAACGGGTGCGGAGGTCCGGATTTCCGCTCCCAACTTTCGCCCCGAGGCTGCCAGGGCTTGAGTGATCGCGCCCATGCCGCCCATAACGTGTCCGTAGAAGCCCTGAAGTTCGTGCTCACCACCGCTCAGCAGATGAAAGAGCAGGCCGATAGCCGTGCCCGGCTGATAAGGTCCGCCATGTTTGCCGTACACGTTGTTGGCCAGGAACATGGTCTTTATTTTTTCCGACTCGTAATTGTGATCGAGAAATTCGCCCAGGCTGCCGGTCAGGAAGGAAATGAGCTGAGAGACTTCATCGCTCGAAATGCCGCGGAATTTTTTGCCGATGCGAAACAGGTCAGTCCATCCGCGGATGCTTCTGGTGTCAATCTCCGGCGGCGGTTCCATGAAAAACGGTTGCAGGTAACGCGCCAGCTTTTTCAGACGGTCGTCTACCTCGACGAAAGTTTCCGCATCCCTGGCTGAAATCTTTCTGAATTCTGCCTTCGCCCGTTCGCGGTCGGCCCACCAGGGGACGACGTGTCCATCGGGGAAGGGAACTTGAATCGCCGGGTCGCAGGGAACCATGCGCAGTCCGTACTCGGCGAGGCGCAAGTCCGAAATCACTTCCGGCCGTAACATGCTGGCGATATAGGAAGTCGTAGAGACGCGACACCCGGGGGCGATTTCCTCAGTCACGCAGCAGCCGCCAACGATATCGCGGCGCTCGAGCACCAGGGTGGTGAGCCCGGCACGCGCGAGGTAAGCAGCTGCCGTGAGACCGTTATGGCCCCCACCCACTACGACGGCGTCATAGATTTTTGAAGATGAAGGCGACAGCACGTTAATGACCCTAGGTTATTACACCGCCATGAAAGCAAGATACAATATCGTATCTTCCTAGCAAACAGAATTGAAATTCAGGCGACATTTCTGTACAGTCTTATGACTTGAGGTCAGATATGAGTGGAATTGGAAGCAGTCTCGTCTCCCCCCCGCGTTACCGCAGCATGCCGCCACGCCCCCGGTCCGAAGGCAAGCGAGCCAGAATCGTTGACGCCGCCATGCGCCATTTTGCTGAGCAGGGCTACCATGCCGCCCGAGTGGGGGATATTGCGGCCGCGCTGGGCATCGCCAAGGGCTCGATCTTTCAACATTTCGGTAGCAAGGATGGCTTGTTTTTCGAGGTCTACAAGAAAGCCGTCCGTTCGTTTCCACGCTACCTCGACGCGCCCGCGGATGTGCGAGAGCGCGGCTTTTTCGAGGTGCTGCGTTACTGGCTGGTGAGCACAGAACACCTGCTGCATGAAGACTGGATCCCCTACCGCGTGTCGCTGCTGGGGAATTACGGCACCGATCTTACGCTGAAGCGCGAGATCAACCGTTTTCTCATGGCGGAAGATCCCTATGGCACGGTCGCGTTTGTGCGCTACGGACTGCAGCGCGGGGAACTTCTTCGTGGGATGGATCAGGAGATGATGGTTTCCATTTTGGATTGGACCATGGAACGCTTTCAGGATGCCCTGCTCACCGAAGAATTGGATCCGGGCCTGTTCCGCCGCCAGGGCGATCCCCAGGAAAAGAAGGACACACGCATTATCCAGTTTCTGGACGTGCTGAAGAGGGCGATCGGAGCTTGAACAACAGGCACATGTCGGTACCGGAAATTCTCGCCAGCTACAACGATAAGGCTTCGTTGCCGGACGCTTCTACCATCCCGGCACCCTGGTATGTGGACTCGCGAATCGCGGAACTTGAAGCCCAAACCGTCTTCAGCAAGACCTGGCAAATGGTGGGACGGGTGGAGCAGGTGGAGAAGCCAGGCCAGTTTGTCACGGCGGGCGTTGCGGGCGAACCGATCGTCGTCGTTCGGGGCAATGACGGCGTTTTGCGCGGCTTCTACAACGTGTGCCGTCATCACGCCGCAGCAGTGGTCACTGAACCTTGCGGACAGGCTTCCATCCTACATTGTCCTTATCACGGCTGGAACTACGGGCTTGATGGTTCCCTAAAGGGTATGCCGGAATTCGACGGCGTAAAGAACTTTGAGCGTCAGCAGAACGGTCTGGTCCCGGTGAAGGCAGAAACCTGGGAGAAATTTGTATTTGTGAATCTTGACCCGCAGGCTGCTCCGCTCAACGATTTTCTCGGCGGCTTGGTCAAACGTGTGGCGCCGCTGGGTGTGAGCAAGCTGCACTACTTCGACAGCCGTACCTACGACATTCACTGCAATTGGAAAGTATTCGTGGATAACTACCTCGACGGTGGATATCACGTTCCGCATCTGCACAAAGGTTTGAGCTCGGTGCTCGATTACAAGGAATACACCATCGAGAACGAGGACCGTTACTGCCTGCAGTCGAGTCCGATGGTGGCCGGGAAAGAAGACGCCGCTACCGCTTCTACGCGCCAGGGCGACCGTGCCCGGTACTTCTGGCAATATCCCAATCTGATGATCAATTGCTATGAAGGCTACATGGACACAAACCTGGTGCTTCCGCTGGACGTCGATCATTGCCGCGTGATTTTCTATTTCTATTTCGGCGATGTGAGCGAGGCCCGACGCGAGTACAACGAGCAGAGCGTGGCCGTCGGCGCGCGAGTACAGGACGAAGACCTGGGCATCTGTGAGGCGGTGCAGCGTGGTTTGAAGTCACGGGCGTATGGCGCAGGTAGGCTGTCGGTGCGGCGCGAAGCCGGGGAGCATTTGTTTCATCGACTGCTGGCGGCGGATTTGAAGAGCGGCGTTGAAATGACCGCTGCGGCCGCGGATTAAGTACAAGTCTTCAATCTATAAGCTGCAATCTGAAATCCAGAATTGTTGTCGCCACACAATGAACAGGCTGAGGTGATGCAATTGAAGAAAGCTCTCGCATTGCTGCTGGGGTTATCGCTGTCGTGTGCCGCAGGTGCGGCTGCTCAAGTGACAGCGATCAAGGCTGGCCGACTGGTGGATCCGCAGGCCGCTACCGTGCTCAGCGATCAAATCATTCTTATTCGTGACAACAAGATTGAACAGGTAGGCAAGGGGCTGGCTATTCCGGTCGACGCGAAGGTCATTGACCTTTCGCAGATGACCGTGTTGCCTGGCCTGATCGATTGCCACACGCACCTGGCGGATGGTCCTACCGACGATGGCGATCCCTTCTCGCAACTGAAGAAGACCGCGGCAGAAGTTGCGTTTGAGTCCGTCCCTAATGCAAGCACCTTTCTGAGAGAGGGTTTCACCACGGTGCGCGACGTAGGGGTTTACCGGGCGTTGAATGATGTCGCCATGCGGGATGCGATTGCTCACGGTTTTATCGAAGGCCCGCGCATGTATGTGGCCGGAGCCTACGTGACTATCACCGGCGGTGCGGGTGCCATGACGGGCCTGGCGCCGGACATCACGCTGCCCTGGGATCTTCGCTACGGGCAGGCAGACAGCCCGTGGGAAGTCCGACAGAAGATCCGCCAGTTGGTGCACGACGGCGCGGACCACATCAAGGTTCTCTCCAGCGGAGCCGTGCTTACCCATGGCAGCAATCCGAAATCGCAAGAGTTCACCCCGGAAGAGTTACAAGCCGCGGTGGACGAGGCCAGTCACTTCGGACTGCGCGTGGCGGCACATGCCCATTCTCCCGAGGGCATCAAGAATGCGATCCGGGCGGGTGTAGCTTCGATCGAGCACGCGACCATGATCGATGACGAGGGCATCGCGCTGGCCAAGCAACACGGCACCTATCTGGACATGGACATCTACGATGAAGAGTGCATCCAGGAGGCAGGCAGGCTGGGGAAAATTCCTAAAGATTTTCTACAACACGATGCGGAATTGGGAGAGCTTCACCGGCGAAACTTTCGCAAGGCAGTGAACGCAGGAGTGAAGCTATCGTTCGGGACCGACGCCGGTGTCTGTCCTTACGACCGCAGTGTGAGGCAGTTTGCGTTCATGGTGAAGTACGGGATGACGCCCATGCAGGCAATTCAGTCGGCTACAACTTCGGCCGCCGATTTGCTGGGCCATTCCGACATCTTAGGTTCGATCACGCCGGGCAAGTTTGCCGATGTGATCGCAGTCGCCCGCGATCCGTTGCAGGACATCAGCGTGCTGGAACATGTCCAGTTCGTGATGAAAGATGGGAAGGTTTACAAGCAATGATCACGACAAGTGTCATCCTCAGCGGAACGAGACCTTTCGCTTGCGAATGTTCTCGCGGAGTCGAAGAGCCTGCCCGAGCGAAGCCGAGAGGACCACTATAAGATAATCGGTCGGCGGGGAGCTCAAGGTCCCTCGACTTGCTCTCACCGCGCAAGCGCGGCTCGCGACTGCGTTCGGGATGACAGGGAACTTTCATTGATGGTCGCGCGGAATCTCTTCTTCCCACGTCTTCTGCTTCACCATCTGACCGTCTTTCAGCAACTCCCGCGTGTACTTATAGTAGAAGTTCTCCTGGTCAGTGGTCACGGATAGATGTCCCCGCCACCTGAGCTCACGGCCTTTCAGCGCAAAAATGCTCTCAGCTTCGCCATGAACCGCAGTGGTTTCGGGATGGGCGTCGTCCACGTTGTAGACCAAACTCTCGTAGTCAGTTTCTTTTCCCCAGGGATAGTTGGTTTCCGCCTGGCCCTTCCAGTGCACCGTCGCTTTCTGATTCGCCTCGTCGCGCTCGAGTGTCCACTCCCCGGGCCAGGGATAGCCTACGCTTGTGATGTCTTTGCGTTCCTCGGACGGTTGCGGCGGTTGGAATGCGGGAACCGCCACGGCTTTGACAGGCACGACTGGCAATGTCAGACGCGTGCCGTTGCTTCCGAGCTCTAGCGATGTAGTCATCGAATACGGAGTGGGCAGTACCATCGGCCACAAAGCGTTCGAAATCGCCATCCGGATGCGATGGCCTGCAGGAAAAACCCACGACGTGAGATGCATCGTGATATTGAGGGGATACATTTTGCCGGGTTCGAGGTCCCGCGGTTCCGCCATGGATTCGCGTTGCGCGCCGTTGATTCCCGCGCCCGTTATTTGGGTGACGGTTCCGTCGGGCGCCACATCGGAGAGGCGAACAAACCAGTCGGCCAAAGGCGCGGTGGCGGAGGCTTGCAGTTGGGCGCGCGGCCGTCCCAGGATTGCCAACTCTTCTCGGAGCGGCGCGGAATCGTAGCACCAGACTGAATGCGTCCACCGGACGGGGGTCGCTCAGCAACTCGCCCCACCAGAATCCGGATTCCACGCCGACTGAAGGAATGTATTTGAGTTGGTGAATGTCTTCCTGGGGCGCGGTTCTTTCCAGCGTGTGGTTGGGCTGGGGAAAGAACATGACCTCCTGCGTGTCGCGCGGCGGCCATCCATCTTCACGCCGCCATTCGCCGGGAACGTTCGTCAGGTTCGGATCAGGAGGATGCCAGTGCTGCATATAAATGACCAGCTTCGGATCTTTCAGCACGCCGGCGTCTCGTCCCTTGAGCCAGTAGTCCCACCAGCGCACAGCTTCGCTGCTCCACTCGATTTGGGGGCCGGGGACCGCGTCGTGAGGAAAGGTGTGGTTCCAGGGGCCGACGATCGCCTTCAGCGGAGCCTGAGTTTGTTGAAGCATGTCGGTAACACTGTCGCGATAACCGTCGAGCAGACCGCCAATGAGGAAACAGGGGATCTTGATCTCGCTGTAGGGACGCACCGGGCTTCGCCAGAATTCACCGTCGCGCTGATGCTTGAGATAGCGCAGCGACCAGGGCAGAGCATCGAAGCGTGGACCAAGGACTCTTTCGTCGAGCGTGTAATCGGGAGCGCCGGTCATGCCGGGTGCCATATCCATGTTCAACTCGAACTCGTCGATGTGCGCCATACCGTCCATGTAGTGAACATCGTCGTGGAAAAGTTCTGCCGTGGCGTCGACTGCGATGATGGCCTTGAGTTCGGGTGCGTGCCGCATGGCCATCTGCAGGGAGTTGAAGCCACTCCAGGAAATGCCCATCATGCCCACGTTGCCATTGGACCACGGTTGATGCGCCAGCCAGGCAATGATCTGCAAGCCATCGAGTTGTTCCTGCTCCGAGTACTCGCGGTCCGTGGGAATGCCTTCACTAGCGCCGAAGCCGCGGATGTCAACCCGGGCGCACACATATCCGCGGCGGACAAAATATGAATAGAGAGAGTAGTCACGCTCGGCAGTTCCATCGTCTTTGCGGTAGGGATGATATTCGAGCACCGCTGGGAATTTCTCCGCTGCTTTGCCGCCTTCCGGCATGTACAACGTGACCGACAAGCGAACGCCGTCCTTCATTGGAATCCAGGTGTTCTCCATGTGTATGTTGTACGCAGGCGGAGAAGGAGGCTCGAGGGCAAGCGCCTGCAAGGCCATAGCGACCGTCAGCCCTAGCAGAATTGCAGCCCAGGTGGAAAAGCAGAGCCAGGTTCTCATGATTCGTACCAGCGGAAGCCATGGCGCTCCTCCTGCTCCAACTGCTTCACCAGTTTGAGAGTTCGAGAGCGCTGGTGATTGGCGCAGGCGACAACGATGACGTTGAACAGCGCCATAGGCGCGACGTACGAAGACCCGAAGGAGGGTGTTGCGATGGAAGTCAGAAAAAATTCGTGGGCGAACTGTCCGATGGGAGAAACCAGCGTGTCGGTGATGCCCACGCAGTAGGCGCCATTGGCGCGGGCCTGGCGCAGACCTTCCACCGTCTGCCGCAAGCCGCGGCCATGGCTGACGGCAATCACCAGGTCACGTTTCCCCAACAGCCGAACTTTGTGTACAACTTCCGCAGGCGAAGTGGCGCTGGTGACTGGCAGCCCCAGAATGATGAGCAGATGTTCCAGGAAATTCACCAGGTTGGCAGCCAGATCGCCGCCAAGCAAAACAACCTGTCGGGCAGCGTAAAGCCGCCGCACCAAGGCGGCGATGCGGCGCGGCTCAGTGGTTTGAACCAGGCGGTTCAAACTTTTGATGTCCTGGTCGAGCGAGGCCCGTACTTGCGTCGAAATGGCGGATTTCCCTGTGGGACCGGTTTGCATGGCATCCAGTGAGGTAGCGTAGGCGATGGAAAGTTCATGCACGTAATGCTGGAACTCACGGTAGGAATCAAATTTCATTCCGCGAACAATTCGGACCATGGTGGCCGGATCGGTACCCAGTCGCTTGGCCAATGCCCGCACGCTCATCAGAACAAATTCGCGCGGGTGTTGGAAAACCGAGCGAACAACCTGTTGTCGTTTTGGGCTTAGGAGGCTGAGCCGCGCCGACGGGCTCATGACGGGAACCGGACGCGCGATTTTCCGCGGCTTTCTCATCGGGCACAAGAGCATGTTGGAAAGCATGCGTTGTTGTCAACTACACCTGTCAGGTAGGGGCAGATGAGGACATCTGCCCCTATGGGGTCGGGGACGAACCGCTCAGATAGGCTCTCGCAAGCAACATTTGTATAATGCTGGCGCGGCACAATGTTTCAGAACAACAGAACCTGACTGCCAGGGGACACTCTATGGATCAGAAGTCTGTACCCAACTCCCGTAGCCGAAGAGATTTTCTCGCCACCACCAGCCTGTTGGCCGCCGCAGTGGCCGCGCCCCGAACTGGCTCCGCGCTGGCCGCTGATGCTGCATCGAAGTCCGGCGAAGAGAATGTATCGTCGGGCACGCTGCGCAAGATTCCGATCGGGGTCTTCGACCCCGCGTTTCCCAATCTGTCTACGGATGAAATGATCGACAAGTTTGCCGGCTGGGGGGTGGAAGCGGTGGAGATCGGGACTGGTGGCTATCCCAATTCCGCTCATTGCCCGGTGAAGGATTTGCTGGATGATCCGGCGAAAGCGCGTGCCTGGAAAAAGAAATTCGAAGACCGCAATATCCAGGTGGCGACGCTCAGTTGCCACGGCAACCCGGTATCTCCTGATCCAAAGGTCGCGGAGCGCGATGCGGAGACATTCCGGCGCACCGTCCTACTCGCTGAGCGTCTCGGAGTGAGTGTGATCGTCGGTTTCTCCGGTTGTCCGGGCGGCGGTCCCACAGAGACGGTGCCCAACTGGATCACCTACCGCTGGCCGACAGAGTACGGTCAGATGCTCGATTGGCAATGGAAGGAAAGAGTAATTCCATATTGGAAGCAGGCGGCCAAGTTTGCCCGCGAACACGGAATCCACAAGATCGCTCTGGAGATGCACCCGAATTTCGTGGTGTACAACCCCAAAACTCTATTGCGCCTGCGCGAGGCTGTCGGCGAGGAGATTGGGGCCAACTGCGATCTCAGCCATCTTTTCTGGCAGCAGTGCGACGCCGTCGAAGTCATTCGCATGCTGGGCAAGCAAGGCGCGATTTTCCATGCGCACATGAAAGACACCACCTTCTATAAACACAATGTCGACCGGTATGGTGTGCTGAATTTCGCCTTCGAGAAGAGCGATCTCTCCGGAGCCTCGGAGACATTTCGCGCCGTGGGCTACGGTCATAGTGCCGGCACCTGGAAAGAAATCATGCTCGCGTACATGGAAGTCGGCTACCAGGGAATTTTCAGCGTCGAGAATGAAGATCCCATTCTTTCCGGCGAGGTAGGAGTGGAGCGCGCCCTGTACGTGCTGAAAAATGTACGGAACGAGATCCTGGGAACGACGTAAGAGTGGCGAAACTCCTCCCCTTGTCATCCTGAACGGAGAAAAACGTTTCGCTGGCGAAACGTTTCTCGGAGTCGAAGCACCCTACAAGCTAATCAGTACCGTGATCGGCTAGGGGTCCCTCGACTTGCTCTCACCGCGCCAGCGCGGCTCGAGCGGCGCTCGGCATGACAGATTCTACTGGTAACCGTTGACCTCGCTTCCTGCTCCGGCGTAAGCTGGCGTTTCGGCCATTCTCGGGACAAGCATGCAAAGACGCGAAGCGCTACGACTCCTGGCCTCAGCCGCTACCCTCCCGCTACTGGCAAGAGAAGCATTTTCGATGTTCCAGGCTGTGCACCAACAGCTTCCAGAGCAGCCGGTTCTGCGCACTCTCAATCCCCATCAGAACGCGACGGTGACCACGATTTCCGAGATCATCATCCCGCAAACCGACACGCCGGGTGCGAAGGCGGCGCGGGTGAACGAATTCATCGACCTGATTCTCACCGAGTGGTACGACGAGGAAGAGAAGTCCATATTCTTGACCGGTCTGATCGAGGTTGACGCCCGCTCCCAGGATTTGTTCGGCAAAGATTTTGTTGATTGTGCCGAGAAACCGCAGGCCGAAATTCTGCGGGCTTTGGATGATGAAGTGGCTGAGGCCCGTGCCGAGGTACGACGGGGAAGCAGTCGTAGGCGCCCTCCGGAACGAAATTTCTTTTTCATGATCAAGCAGCTCACGCTGATCGGTTATTACACTTCGCAGGTCGGTTTTGAGCAGGAACTCCATGGCGAGATTATTCCTGCTCACCACGCGGGTTGCGTCCCTCTGGAAGAAGAGGCGACCAAATAAATCATGGCGGCCAAGACCATCAAGACATATGACGCGATCGTCGTAGGCTCAGGGATCACCGGGGGCTGGGCTGCGAAGGAGTTGGGTGAAAAGGGACTGGAAACGCTCGTACTCGAAGCCGGTCGCCCGATCGATCCGGATAAGGACTACGCAGAGCATGTACCCGAATGGGAAGTGCGCTTCCGCGGAATGAGCGACCGCAAACAGGTACAGGAAAACCAGCCATTGCAGGAGACTTGCACTGGAATGGACGAGTGGAACAGCAAGTTTTTCGTCAATGACAAACAGAATCCTTACACGACCGAACCGGGCAAGCCGTTCTTGTGGATTCGCGGACGCCAGGTGGGCGGCCGGTCGATCATCTGGGGGCGGCAATCGTATCGCTGGAGCGATCTCGATTTTGAGGCCAATCAACGCGAGGGCATCGCCGTGGATTGGCCCATCCGCTATCAGGACATTGCTCCCTGGTACGACCATGTAGAAGATTTTATCGGCGTCTCTGGCCAGCGCGAGGGACTTCCGCAGCTGCCGGACGGCCATTTCCTACCGCCGATGGAACTCAACTGCGCGGAATTGGTAGTCAAGGAGGCTGTCGCCAAGTATTTTCCCAGCGAGCGCCTCATGACCATCGGGCGCACCGCGATCCTCACCCAGCCCCACAACGGTCGCGCCGCCTGCCACTATTGTGGGCCCTGTGCCCGCGGTTGCATCACGCGCTCCTACTTCAGCAGCGTCAACTCGACTCTGCCCGCGGCTCTACGTACCGGCAAAGTGACAGTGCGTCCGCATAGCGTCGTGCACAGCCTGATGTTCGACGGCAAGACAAGGAAAATCGCCGGGGTACGGGTGATCGACGGACAAATGCGCGACAGCGTTGAGTTTCGCGGCCAGGTTGTCTTCCTGTGTGCCTCGGCGCTGGAGTCGGCCCGCATCCTGCTTAACTCTTCCACTCCGGAATTCTCCAATGGACTGGCCAATTCCAGCGGAGAACTGGGACGCAACGTGATGGACCACTGCATGGGCGGCGGCGCCCGGGGCCGCATTCCAGGAAACGAAGATCACATATCGCTCGGAAACCGTCCCAATGGAATTTACGTTCCGCGCTTTCGCAACGTAAAGGAAAAGCATCCGTTGTTTCTTCGTGGCTACGGTTTTCAGGGAGGCGCCAGCCGTCCGAAGTGGGAACGCGGAACGGAAATGCGTGGGTTCGGCGCGGAGTTCAAGCACACGCTCAGCCGCCCCGGACCATGGACGATGACTTTTGGCGGGTTCGGTGAGTGTCTGCCCAACCACGAAAATTTTATCGAACTCGACAAGACCAAAGTGGACGCGTGGGGCATTCCTGTGCTCAGGATCAGTTGCGTCTGGCGCGAGAATGAACGTGCCCTGCTGAAGGATATGTCGATCACCGCGGCGGAGATGCTTTCAGCCGCCGGGGCGAAGGACATAGAACCTTATATAGAGGACAACGCTCCCGGATTGACCATTCACGAGATGGGCACGGCGCGAATGGGACGCGACCCCAAAACGTCGGTGCTCAACGCTCACAATCAGGCGCACGACGTTAACAATCTCTTTGTCACCGATGGCGCGTGCATGACTTCATCTTCCTGCGTCAACCCGTCCCTCACGTATATGGCGCTCACCGCGCGGGCCTGCGATTACGCCGTCAGCCAAATGAAGCGAGGAGAAATCTAACTTATGGACCGACCAGGTACTGATCGACGAACCATGGACCGGCGAACTTTTCTGGGCACGATGACCGCCGCTACCGTTCTGTCAGGCCAGTTGGCCTGGGCAGCGGGCGAGCACAAAATCGAAAAGGTCGGACTGCAGCTTTACACCGTCCGCAGCGTGATGAAGGACGACTTCGATGGCAAGTTGGCGAAGGTCTCGGCGATCGGCTATCGCGAGGTCGAGTTTGCCGGCTACGACGGCCATACCCCGCAGGAAGTGCGAGCCATGCTCGACCGCCACGGACTTACCGGCCCGTCCGCACACATCGACTATAAGAGTCTGGGGGAAAAGTTCCCCAGCGTGCTGGATGCGGCCCATGTGGTCGGGCACAAATATCTGGTCAACCCGTACATCGATGACGATGTTCGCAAGGGGCCAGATGGCTGGAAGCGTGCAGCCGAAACGTTTAATCGCGCCGGGGAAGCGAGCCAGAAGGCAGGCATTCAATTCGCATATCACAATCATTGGTTTGAATTTGCGCCGGTCGATGGAAAACTTCCTTACGACGTTCTGCTGGAAGAGTGCGATCCCCAGCTGGTCAAGATGGAGATGGACCTGTGCTGGATTGAAGTAGGGGGGCAGGACCCGCTTAAGTATTTCAAAAAATATCCCGGGCGCTTCCCGCTGGTTCACGTAAAGGATCTGACCAAGGTTCCGAAGGTGGATGTTTCGGGGGGACAGAAGTTCGGTGACACCCTTGAGGAAATGACTTCGGTGGGCAGTGGAATCATCGATTGGAAGAAAATTTTTGCGCAATCGGATGAAGCCGGAATCAAGCACTACTTTGTCGAGCACGACCACCCCAAGGATCCTTTTGCCAGTAGCGCGACGAGTTACGAGTACCTGGCAAAACTGCGCTTTTAGCGTTGAAAGAGGAATGGTGTGCGGAGAACCTGATGGCTCAAGTAGTTCGTTCGCCGAAGCGGTATGACGTCTGCATCATTGGATCGGGCGCGGCTGGCGGCACGGCTGCGAAAGTCCTGACCGAAGGCGGCCTGAATGTCGTAATGCTGGAAGCGGGCCCGCCCCTGAATCCGGAAAAAGATTTCAAAGAACACGTCTGGCCTTATCAATTGCCTCATCGCGGTGTTGGCGTCGGAGGCGAGTTCCGGCATGAATTAGGCGACGAATTCATGGCGCCTAACGGCGCCTGGGAAATCGAGGGCGAACCCTACACCTCAGCGCCGGGATCGCAATTCCACTGGTTCCGCTCTCGCATTGTAGGCGGCCGCACCAATCATTGGGGACGCATCGCGCTTCGCTTTGCTCCGGTGGATTTTCGGGCCCGCTCGACGGATGGCATGGGCGACGACTGGCCGATCACTTACGAAGAAGTTTCGCCTTACTATGACAAGGTGGAGTCCTACATCGGGGTCTTCGGCACCAAGGAGAATATTCCCAGCGCTCCCGACGGCATTTTTCTGCCGCCTCCGCCGCCGCGTTGCACGGAAACCATCATCAAGAAGTCCTGCGACAAATTGAACATTCACTGTGTGCCCTCGCGCATGGCGATTCTGACCAAGCCGCTGAACGGCCGCGCGGCCTGCCACTATTGTGCCCAGTGCGGGCGCGGCTGCATTACGGCGTCCAATTTCAGTTCCAGCCAGGTCATGATTCCGCCGGCGCAGGCCACCGGCCGGTTCACCCTGATCACGGGCGCGATGGCCCGCGAGATTGTGGTCGGGAAAGACGG
The DNA here is from genome assembly GCA_963803655.1 of Terriglobia bacterium. Lineage (GTDB taxonomy): Bacteria > Acidobacteriota > Terriglobia > Terriglobales > Acidobacteriaceae > JAIQFF01. The sequence continues at coordinate 68,490 of CAWDNR010000025.1, read as the reverse complement.
CAAGGCTGAGTCGGTGGCATACATCGACAAAGCTACGCGATCCGAAAAACGAGTGCATGCCCGCGCGTTCATGGTAGCTGCAAGCGCCTGCGAGTCGGCGCGCCTGCTGCTGAATTCTCACTCCACTCTATTTCCCGACGGGCTGGCTAATTCTTCCGGTACGGTCGGCCGCTACCTCACCGATTCGGTCGGCAGTTCTGCCGGTGGATATTTTCCGCAGCTGGAGAAAATGCCGCCCCACAATCACGACGGCACAGGCGGAATGCACTTGTACATGCCATGGTGGAGGTATGACCGCAAGAATGACTTTTTGCGCGGATACCACATCGAGTTCGGCGGCGGCAGGGAAATGCCCGGCGTCGGCGAGTTTGACCGGATTTGTAAAGAACACGAAGGCTACGGCGCGTCGCTCAAACAGCACTGCCGAAGCAGGTACGGCACCTACATTGGTTTCGCCGGCCGCGGCGAGATGATTCCCAACGAACACAGCTATTGCGATATCGATCCGAACACGGTGGACCAATGGGGCATCCCGGTATTGCGCTTCCACTGGCAGTGGAGTGACAACGAAATCAATATGGCGAAAGACATGCAGGAAACCTTTCGCTCGATCGTGGAAACAGCGGGCGGGACATTCATCAGCAGAGCCAAGCCCGACGGCGCCCATCCCTACGGGATACAGGATGGTGGAGTGATCATTCACGAACTCGGCACGGCTCGCATGGGAAACAATCCCAAAACATCGGTACTGAACAAGAATTGCCAGGCGCACGACGTGGACAATGTCTTCGTGACCGATGCCGCCGCTTTCGTGACCAACCCGGACAAGAACCCGACGCTGACGATCATGGCTCTTTCCTGGCGCGCGTCGGAGTATCTGCTCGATCAGGCAAAGAAGGGAAGTCTGTAGGGAGAGAAATGGCAACCAAGTCCATATCGCGCCGTGACATTCTGAAGACCCTGACCATGGGAGCGATGGCCGGCTCAGTTCTGCGGGTGATTCCGGCGCAGGCCGCCGAATACGCGCACCACATGGTGGCGGCGGAAAAGGCCGCGACGACGGCGGGCGTTTACGCGCCAAAGTTTTTCTCTCCCCAGCAATACAAAACGCTCCAAGCCCTCTGCCAGGCCATCATTCCCGCCGACAGCGACTCGGGTGGCGCAAAAGAAGCGGGTGCGCCGGAATTTATCGATCTGCTGACGAGCGAGAATCCCAAGTATCAACTGAAGCTCGGTGGCGGCCTGATGTGGCTGGATGCGAAATGCGTGGATGGCTACGGTAGACCCTATCTCGATTGTTCACCGGAACAGCAAAAAGAAATTCTCGACCTGATTGCCTACAGCAAGAATGCTGAGAAAGATCCGGGGGTGAGCCATGGCGTGGAGTTTTTTGCTTTCCTGCGAGAGATGACTGCCGACGGATTCTTCACCAGCGAGATTGGAATCAGGTATCTCGGCTACGTGGGAAATACATACCTTCTCAGCTTCCCGGGATGCCCTCCCGTGCCCGATGCGTAGTTGTCAGAATGACAAGCGGCCGGGGTTCGGGATGAGGGACTACCAACTTCATGCTGTTCCGAACGGATCTTCCAGCGACGGACTTTGCGGCGTGAAGAGCTCTGCGCCGTCCTCCGTAATGTGCATATCGTCTTCCAGGCGCACGCCGAATTCGCCCGGAAGGTAGATTCCCGGTTCATCGCTGAAGGTCATATTGCGAGCCAGCTCCGTGGTGTTTCCGCGTACGAGATAGGGCCATTCGTGGCCGTCCATTCCAATTCCGTGTCCCACCCGGTGAGTGAAGAATTTGTAATCCGGACCATACCCTGCATCGCTGATTACCTTACGCGCCGCGGCATCTACCGCCTGGCATTCCACGCCCGGACGAGCGGCCTTCAGCGCGGCAGTCTGCGCGCGGTGTACAACCTCAAACACTCTCTTCATCTTGTCTGAAGGTTTGCCGAAGACGAAAGTGCGCGTGATATCGGACTGATACCCCTCGACGGTGCAGCCATCATCCAGCATTACCAGTGTGCCTTCGCGAATCACCTGGGGGACGGTCGATCCATGTGGAAATGAGGAATTCTCGCCGATGTCTATGTCGACCTCGCCGGGAAAGCCCAGTTGCCTGTATGCGGACATGATCAGTTTTTCGAGTTCGGCCTGCGTCATCCCTTCGTGCAGCGTTTGGTAAACCGCATGATAAGCCGATAGAGTGACCTGGTTCGCCAGTCGCATCAGCTCAAGTTCGTGCTCGCTCTTGATCATGCGGCAACCGGCAGTCACCGGGGTTCCGCTCACAATCTTCAGATGGGGCGCGGCTTTCGCAATGGCATCGCTAAATACGAAGCGCACCGTTTCTTCCATACCCAGCGTGCCGGTGGAGATGTTCAGGTCCTTGAATCCTTGCGCCAACAGCTTGCAGGGATTCTGGTCCTCCTGCCAGGTACGCACGTCGGCATTTTTGCCTGCCGGAGAATTTGCCAGCAACTCGCGCGCTCGGCCTTCTTCAAATGTCGGGCATATGCAGAGTGCGCGTCCCTTGGCTGGAAGCACCAGGGCAAACAGACGTTCGCCTCCCCACCATTGCATTCCGGCAAAGTAGTTGAGCGAAGTACTTTCCATCAGAAGAAGCGCGTCGATACGGTTGGCTGCCATACGTTGCCGCGCTCTCTCCTGCCGCGCCGCTCGTTCGTCGATGGTGATCGGCCTGGCCAGATCTTTCATCGACTTCAGGCTGGCGATTGGCGATGGCAGAGACGCATACGGTTCCTCGCTGCTGAGTGTCGGCGTGAATGCTGCCAGACCTGCGCCGGCTGTGACTGTGGCGGCCTGCAAGAAGCGGCGTCGTGAAACCATGGATCCTCCAGTTGACACGCGCGAACCGCCATTATAGGGGGTCTTTGATTTCGCATTGGCAAGCGGCGCTGGAGAATTGAAAATGGAGCATTCATGGAAACCGGATTCCAGTGCGCGGGCTGCGGCGAGTGGAACCTGACAACGGTGGACGAATCCGCCGGACGCATCCAGTCTTACGTGGAAGATTGCCAGGTGTGTTGCAAGCCGAATGTACTGCGTGTCCAGTACGACACTGGGGAACACGAATTCTTGATTACGACGCAGCTGGAATCGTTATAGTAGCTGCGAAGCGGCAAGGTAACTTCCTGGAGGAAGGATGAACACCATGGCAACAGGCTACAGCGGTCCCGGACGGATGGTTGCCCACAACATGGTAACCACGCAATTCGAACTCGACGGATTTCGCGTAGTGCGCACTTTGGGAGTGGTGCGCGGCATTGTAGTGCGATCGCGCTCGATTTTCGGGACCATCGGAGCCAGTCTGCAAACCATTCTCGGCGGCAACATCACCCTGTTGACCAACTTGTGCGAGAAAACCCGGGCCGAGGCTTTCGATCTGATGCTACAGCACTCGGCTGAACTGGGCGGAAACGCCGTGGTCGGTGCCCGTTACGATGCGACCGAAGTGATGCAGGGCGTCACGGAAGTGCTCGCTTATGGAACAGCGGTGGTCGTCGAGCCGAACCGATAGGCCTGACCGTATCATGTGAGGGACCGCAAAGGTCATGCAGGGACGGGTCCCTTCGACTTCGCACAGGGCAGGCTCCGACCCGTCCCCGCACAGGCCGTGATTATCCCAACAGTCTTTCCAGCGCAGCACGGCATGCAACGAAGCGGTAGACGACGGAGCCGGAACCGCGCTAAATTGTCGAGGCCCCGTTTATCACAAGGTTATCTCTCACTCAATCATGTCTCTGAAAATTGCCCGGCCTGCGATTCTGTTTCTTCTCCTGACCATACTCCTTTTCTCCACCGCCGCTGCGGCCTCTTCCTATCAATACCTTCGTCTGGGCGACAAGACTGACAGCACAGCCACTCCGGTTGCTGGGACCGCCATGATGGGCGGCGGCAAGGACCTCGACGAAGCTTTTCGCTGGCTCTGTAAGAAAGCGAACGGCGGGGATTTTCTGGTGCTGCGGGCGCGCGGAGACGATGACTACAACTCCTACGTCAACGGCATGTGCAGGCTGAACTCCGTGGCCACGCTGATCTTCGATTGTTTCATTTAGGTAATTGACTTCCGCTTTCTTCTTTGACAAACTCGCGTCGTAGCGTATCGATGGCCGAAAACTTGCTTCTTTCCTGCTCAACCTCGGACAATCTCGAACAGTTGCGGCGGCAGGGAACCAAGCTGCAATTGATCAACTGGGAGCATTTGGATGCTACGTCCAGGGCGGGACGGCGATCACGCCGCCGGCGCCAGGAAACTTCGGCAACATGCGACGGAACGCGGTCTATGGTCCTGGCTTTGTCAATCTGGACTTTTCGGTCATCAAGGACTTCAAGATCGGAGAACGCTTCAGCCTGCAACTAAGAGGCGAGTTCTTTAACATTCTCAACCACCCCAACTTCGCCGATCCTGATCACGATCTGTCGGACGGCCCCACTCTGGGGTTGGCGCAGTTCACCCCCGACATCTTTGCCTCAAATCCGGTGATTGGCTCAGGTGGTTCTCGCCATATTCAGGTGGGCGCAAAAATCATCTGGTAAGAGCTGGGTTCGAGGGTTGAGTGAGCCGCGGAATTTCGGGGCTTTTTTCCCGGTGTGATTTAACCAAGGTTTTCCACAGAATTTCCACCGGACCCAGAGAAGGCTGAAACGGAAATCAATCGGGTAATGGCAGCAGAACCAAGCTCCTAAACCCCACTTATTGTGGTCACCAATTCAGTTAGCCACAACCCCTCGCGCTTTCGAAAAACCATCATTCTTCCGTATAGCGACCTACAACTTTCTCATTGACAACAAATGCTTTAGGCGTAGGATGTGGACAAATGTGGTAGAAAGTGGCGGATACGGTAGTGGTCGTGGGCAGCGTTGGAACTTTGAGAGGCGCCAGTGGATTTTGTAGCTGACACCCCAAAAAACAGCCCGAACGAACCTGAAATGACCGGCATTTTGGCCGCTTTGACCTCCCTCGCTGTGGCAGCACTCGTTTTCAAAAGATTTCCCGCCCTAAGGGGCAGAACACATGTTTCGCGGCAATCACCCAACTCGCGTCGACGAAAAGGGACGGCTCAAAGTCCCCGCGGAGTTCAAACGGGTGATCGACGAGAAGTACAACACGCAATTTTACATCACCAGCCTGGATGGCAAGGTTGGCCAAGTGTATCCCTTCGAGGAATGGGAACGGATCGAGCAGAAGCTGGCCGGGCTCTCCACCTTCAATCCTACGAAGAAAAAGTTTCTGGACCGGGTGAACTACTACGGGCAGATGGTCGAGATGGACGGTCAGGGCCGCTTGCTGATGCCGCAGTTGTTGCGGGAGTCAGCGCAGATCAAGGGCGAAGTGGCGGTGACCGGAAATCTGACGCATCTCGTAGTTCGCAACCTGGAGGCTTACCGCACCGAGATTGAGGAGCAGTCGTTCACCTCTGAGGATGAGAAGACGCTCGACGATCTGGGCATCTAGTGCACGAGGGTTCAACAAACACCCCCGAGCGGGGTGGACATGGTGGAAGCAAGAGTGGCCATGTCCCGGTTCTTTTAAAAGAAGCGATCGACTTTTTAGCTATCAAGCGTGGCGGGACTTATATCGACGCCACCGTGGGCTTGGGCGGGCACAGTTTAGAAATCGCAAGACGCCTCGGCGCACCGGGACATTTGATTGGGCTCGATAAAGATCCTGCGGCGCTAGATGAGGCCCGCATCAGGCTCATCTCTTCCGGGGGGGAGGGATGGCCTGAAGTGAGTCTGCTGCATGGTTCCTTCGCGGAGATCGGAGAGCGGTTCCAGTCGGCGTCAGCCGACGGACTGCTGGCAGACCTCGGCGTAAGCAGCCTCCAGCTGGACACACCATCGCGGGGCTTTAGCTTTCAGGCGGAAGGCGCGCTCGACATGCGAATGAATACGCAAGCCGGGCCCACCGCCGAACAAGTGGTAAATCAGACGGACGAGCTCACACTCGCCAATCTGATTTACGAATTCGGTGAGGAAAGGAGGTCGCGGAGAATCGCCAGAGCCATTGTCCGGTCGCGGCCGATATTGACGACTGCGCAACTCGCAGCCGTGATCTCAGCCGCGGCCCGGCCAATGAATCAAGCAGAAAGGCGAATTCATCCGGCGACGCAGAACTTTCCAGGCACTCCGAATCTTCGTAAACCATGAACTGGACGACTTGCGGGAGTTGCTGAACGCAGCCCCGCAAGTGCTGAAACCGGGCGGAAGAATAGTGATCATCAGTTTCCACTCGCTGGAGGATCGCATCGTGAAAGATGCCTTCCGCGAAGGCGTGAAGCAGGATCACTACAAGGTGCTGACGAAAAAGCCAGTGACCGCCGGAGAAGAAGAGATTGATCGCAATCCGCGGGCACGCAGCGCCAAGATGCGAGCGGCGGAAAGAGTTTAAGTAGCGCCGGCCTCCGGCCGGCCCGATAGGCGGGCGGGACGCCCGCCAGACAGCCGGCGAGCCTGTCCTGAGCCTAGTCGAAGGAACGCCAGCGCTACAAAGTTTGCCCTGGAAAACCAGCCAGGGACCCGGTACAGCCGTTGACGGATGGGCCGGGATAAAAGTTTCCGGGACGGCATCGCCTCTCTGCAACAAGGGCGAAACACAACTCTCTACCTTCTTCGGTGCCGTCCCGGAGAGTACGGAAGGTAGAACGGAGGCCACAGATGTACACGGGAACATTGATCGACCAATTGATTGCCACGGTGGAAAGAACGGAAGCCCGGACCGAAGCCCGCGTCGACAGGCGCTCGCTCGACACGCGCTCCCAGGAAGAAAAACTTGCCTACTGGTACGCGGTTGCGCAACAGGAAGTTGCCCAATTCGAATCCAGTCTGGCTGGGGTGGCATAAATGGCGGCGGCGCAGTGCGCAGCTCCAAGCATGCGGCGTAAACGTACGTGGACGGGAACTCCGGAAGTCTATTTTGCCAAGCCCATCGACAATTCGAGGCTGGTCAAAGTGGAGAATCCGCAGCGCAGCCGCGAGATGAAACAATTTGGAGTCGTTCTGAGCTGCCTGTTTCTGTTGGTTATGACCTTTGCCTGGCAGCATTTCAAAGCCATCGAGTACGGCTACAAGATCGAGACCCTGCGAGTCCAGCGCGACGGACTGGCCGAAATGAACCGGGCTCTGCGGCTGGAAGAAGCCTCGCTGCGTGACCCCGAGCGCATTGACACATTGGCGCGCAAGCTGGGACTGCAATCCCCGCAAGCCGGCCAGGTGATGCACATGGATGCAGTTTCACCGGACGCCGCAACGCCGGAGCTGGCCAGCGTGACCCCGGTCGCGATGGTTTCTGCACGATAGAAAAACGTAGCGCCTGCGCTACAAAAGCTTAACTGGCGGCTCCCTGTATCGTGGGCCGCCATGTTTGTCTAAGGGGCGTTGGACAACCGTGGCGACGAACGTACCCCGCAACCGCGCGAACAAACGACTCTACCTCCTGGCCGGAATCCTGGTGCTTTGGGCAGGAGCCATCTGCCTGCGCCTGGTCTATCTGCAAATCTTCCGCTACGGCGACTTCGAACAGAGAGCTCAGCGCCAGCAGCAACGCACCACGGAAGTTGCAGCCAAACGCGGAATCATCTACGACCGCGCCGGCCGCGAGTTGGCAATGTCAGTCTCTGTGGATTCGGTATTCGCGGTGCCCGCCGACATTCCTGACCTTCCCGGAACCATATCTCTGGTCGCACGGATCACTAAGGCCGATCCTCGGGAACTGCTGGCCAAATGCCAGTCTGCTCGCACATTCTGCTGGGTGGCGCGCAAGGCGGATGCCGAAACCGCAGACCGCATCCGGGCCATGAATCTGCGAGGCATCTATTTTCAGAAGGAATCCAAGCGCTTCTATCCCAAGCGTGAGTTGGCGGCGCAGGTGCTGGGCTACGTAGGCATGGACGACGAAGGCCTGAGCGGAATCGAACGCGCGGACGATGACGACCTGCGCGGCAAGCCCGGCCGCATGATGATTTCGGTGGACGCCCGCCGCAAGTGGTTCGGCAGCGTGGAGAAGCAACCTGATCCGGGCGAGAATGTCATTCTGACCGTCGACGAGAAGATCCAGTACATCGCGGAACGCGAGCTGGAAACTGCAATGCAGCAAACCCATGCCGAGTCGGGCACGGTCGTCGTGGAGAACCCGAAAACGGGAGAAATTCTGGCGCTGGCCAATCGCCCGACGTTCAATCCCAACCTGGCCCGCGACATCACCCCACAAAAATTGAAAGACCACGCGGTCAGCGACGTGTACGAGCCCGGATCAACCTTTAAGCTGGTCACGATTGCGGCTGCATTGGAAGAAAAATTGACCCGTCCCGACGAAGTGTTTGACTGCCAGATGGGATCAATCGTCATCAATGGCATGCGGATTCGCGACAGCAAGCCGCACGGGCTGCTTTCTGTGGCGGGCATTCTGGCTGAATCAAGCGACGTAGGAGCCATCAAGATTGCGTTGCGCCTCGGAGAAGAGCGGTTTTACAAATACATTCGCGCCTTTGGTTTCGGACAACAGACGGGCATCGAAGTGCCGGGCGAGACCCGCGGCTTGACCAAGCCGCTGAATCGCTGGTCGAAGGTCTCTATCGGAGCGATTTCGATGGGCCAGGAAATCGGAGTGACTCCGCTGCAACTGGTAGGCATGGTTTCCACCATCGCCAACGATGGCGTCTGGGTTGCGCCACGAATCGTTGCCGGAACCACCGAACCGCAGGGCGCTCCTCAAATGGTGGCGTTTCATCCGGCAATGCAGAGGCGGGTGATTTCTCCCATGACAGCGGCTCAGATGAAACAGATGATGCAAGGCGTGGTCCTGCATGGCACCGGCAAAAAGGCAATTCTCGAGGGCTACAGCTCGGCTGGGAAGACCGGGACCGCGCAGAAAGTCGATCCCGCTACCCACACGTATTCGCATACTAAGTACGTGGGGTCGTTCGCCGGATTTGCTCCGGTCAATGATCCGGCCATCACGGTCGCCGTCATTCTCGATTCGGCGGTTGGTTTGCACCAAGGGGGACAAGTTGCCGCGCCCGTATTCCAGCGAGTGGCGCAGCAGGTCCTCGAATATCTGCACACGCCCCACGACGTTGAGCTGCCTCCCAGCCGCCAGGTCCTCATGGCGGAGCGGCGCGTGAAGGACCAGGACGTCGAAGAAGGATCGCCTGACCGCCTGGGAGACAGCCTGGAAGCGCTCGATTCTCCACCCGCAGACTCGAATCCCCAGCTGGCCAGCGCTGCCGCGAAGCCCACGCCCGAGGTGGCCGCCATTGTTGTGGTGCCCGCGGCTTTGCGCCAGTCTCAGCCGTCTGCAGCCCCTGTTCCGCAGCAAGAGCAAACTTCGATGGCAGGAGACAATCCGCGGGCAGCGACACCATTTTCGGTTCATCTACCATCCAGCGGCACGATCATGTTGGACGTCGAGCAGGGCGGGATTGTGGTCCCATCGTTTCTGGGCAAAAGCGTCAGAAGCGCGATAGAAATGGCCCAGGAAAGCGGACTGGATCTCGATGCGGTTGGCAGCGGTCTGGCTCGCCAGCAGTCGCCCCCGCCCGGATCTCACGTAGCATCAGGATCGCAGGTGACGGTGAAGTTTGGGCGGTGAAAGCGGTCGCTGCGGGACGTTCGGACCGACGGTAACATCTAGCACGAACCAGGTAGGCCCTGACGTCCTCTTCTGGGCGGGCGAGCGCAGCTCGCCGGAGGTTTTGCCGAGCCGGTCTGTCCGAAAATTGTCGAGCTCTGCTCGATCGGGCAGGTGAGGACCCGCCCCTACGTAAGACACCATGACACTTGTCTAGGCCGCTCAGTGCACTAGAATCCAAAATAATGACTTTTCTCGAACTCCTGTACGGTGCGGAGGTGCTCTCCCAAAGCGGCAACCCCGGCATCGGCGGGCTGGAATACGACTCGCGCCGGATCAAGGCGGGCGATGTCTTTGTTGCCATGCAGGGCGAATCGAGTGATGGAAACAAATTCATCAACCAGGCGATCTCTGCCGGTGCGGTCGCCATCGTTACTGATTCAGCGACCGAGAAGCCCCGTCCGGGCGTGGCTTGGGCACAGGTTCCCCACGGACGCCGGGCGCTCGCGCGTTTAAGCGCGAACTTTTACAAGAAGCCGGCCGAGCGACTGGCCATCACCGGCATCACCGGTACGAACGGAAAAAGTACGACTGCATTCCTGCTTGAATCGATTCTGACTGCCGCTGGCCGCAAAAGCGCGCTGGTCGGGACCATCGAATATCATGTTGCCGGAAAGACTCTGCCCGCGCCGCACACCACTCCCGAAGCCCTCGAACTGAGCCGTATTCTGAACCAGGCTCTGGGGCAGGGCGCAACCGAAACCGTAATGGAAGTTTCCTCACACGCACTGGAGCAGCAGCGGGTTTATGGAATTCCGTTCGACGTCGCGGTCTTCACCAACCTCACACGTGACCACCTCGACTATCACCGCACCATGGAGGAGTATTTCTCCTCCAAGCAGGTCTTGTTCGAAGGCTGCGGCACCGAAGCCCCTCGCGCCGCGGTGCTCAACACAGATGACGAATACGGCCAGATGCTGGCGAAGATCAGCAAGAAGCGCAGTTCGGAAGTGTTGACTTACGGACTGTCCAAAGGCGATTTCCACGCCGAGAAAGTCGAAATCACCCCGCGCGGCACCAGATTTGATCTGCTCACCCCGAAGGGAACCATTCCGTTATTTTCTCCCCTCATCGGAAAAGTGAATGTCTACAACATTCTGGCGGCTGCGGGTGCGGCGTACTCGCGAAACTGCGAGCGGAGAGCTAATCGCGCAAGGAGTAGCGGCTCTAACCCGCGTGCCTGGCCGCTTCGAACGTGTGGACTGCCAACAGCCCTTCACCGTTGTGGTCGACTATGCCCACACCGACGACGCCCTGCGAAACCTAACCGCTCTGGCGCGGGAATTTGTTCAACAGGCGGGACAGAAGGGCAAGGTAATCACTGTTTTCGGCTGTGGCGGCGATCGGGACCGCGCCAAGCGTCCTTTGATGGGGGAAGCCGCCGGAAGGGGCAGCGATTTCGTAATCTTGACCTCGGACAACCCACGCAGTGAAGATCCACTTGCCATCATCAATGACGCCATGGTCGGACTGCAGCGCTCGGGCACAAAATACAAGACCGAGCCGGACCGCAAAGCCGCTATTGCGCTGGCTGTCAGCGAAGCGAATCCGGGAGATATTGTGCTGATTGCCGGCAAGGGTCACGAGAAAGTGCAGATCACGCGGCACGGATCGATCCCATTTGACGATGTAGAAGTCGCACACAAAATTCTGCGCGACGCCGGATACGACTGCAAGTCATCCAACGCGGCCGCTGGAAAACGTGCATGAAGCTCCCGCTTTCGAGAGTCGCCGAATTTATTTCAGCTACCGGCGAGTTCGATCACAAATCGATTGCCCAGGCCTATTCGATTGATTCGCGCACCCTTCAGCCCGGCGAGCTATTTTTCGCGGTCAAAGGGCGAGCGCATGGATGGCCACGATTTCGTCCAGCAGGCGCTCGAGAAGGGCGCCGTGGCTGCAGTCGTTCGAAAGGACGCGCTGGCTCGCTATGTAGTGAAGACCGGGCTGCTGGCTGTGCCGGATACTCTGGTCGCGCTGCAAACCTTGGGGGCTGCGGTCCGCCGCTTATGGGCGAAACCCCTGATCGGCGTAACTGGATCAACGGGTAAGACCACCACGAAAGACGCGATTGCCCACGTACTCTCTTCCCACTTTCGCGTACTGAAATCCGCAGGCAACTTCAACAATCATTTTGGACTGCCGCTGATGTTGTTGAAAATCGAACCCGAACACGAGGCGGCTGTCATCGAGATGGGAATGTCGCATCGGGGAGAGATTGCCGCACTGGCGAAAGTCGCGCAGCCCGAAATTGGCGTCGTTACCAACGTGGCCCCGGTCCACCTGGAATTCTTCAAGTCGGTGGCGGAAATCGCCCGCGCAAAGTACGAGCTGATCGAGTCCCTGCCCGCCGGCGGGACCGCGATCCTCAATGCCGATGACGAGTACGTTTCCCAGTTCGGCCGCGACTTTCACGGCAAAGTCGTGTGTTATGGTCTTCATCCGTCCGCGGACGTCCGCGCGGAAAATATCGAATTGCGAGGAGCTGCGGGCTCGGTGTTCGATATCGTAGCCGCCGGCTGCCGCGAACCGGCGACCCTGCCCCTGGTCGGCACGCACAACATTTATAACGCGCTGGCCGCGGTCGCAACGGGCATGGAACGCGGCTTGAGTCCTTCAGAAGCCACCCGCGCGCTGGCGACTCTCGCTCCCCCGGACAAACGGGGGGCGGTCGTTCAAGTGGGCAACATCACGGTCATCAACGATTGTTACAATTCCAATCCAACGGCCCTGGACGCGATGGTGGATACGCTTGCCGCTATGCCCGCCAAGCGTCGCATTGTGGTCGCAGGCGAGATGCTGGAGCTGGGGCCGTCGGGCGAAGAACTGCATCGCCGCTCGGGCCAGCACATGGCGAAGAAGGGAATCGATATACTCGTCGGGGTTCGGGGCCTGGCGCAACAGATGGTCGAGCGCCGCCCGTGGCGCCGGGATCAGGGCAGAATTCGTAGCCACTCCCGAAGAAGCAGGCGAGTGGCTGGTACGCGAAACCCGCGACGGTGATGTGGTGCTGCTCAAAGCTTCACGCGGAGTGAAGTTGGAACGAGCTTTGGAAACAGTCGTCGGTCGTCAGTCTTCAGTCGTCAGCAAATCAAAGACCGCCGATAGCTAGTTTCTGACGACTGAAGACCGACGACTGAACGGGAGGCTGATTGCTCTACTGGCTGCTGTACCTGAAGCTGTTTCACTATTTTCCGCCATTCCGAATTTTTCGGTATTTAACGTTTCGTACAGCGTTCGCCAGCCTTACCGCACTTTTCACGGCACTCATCGTCGGCCCCATCGTCATCAACCGTCTGCGCGAATTTCAAATCGGCCAGTTCATCCGGGAAGAAGGGCCCAAGGCGCATCAGAAGAAGGCCGGCACTCCGACCATGGGCGGTTTGCTGATCGCGATCTCCATCGTGGTTCCGACATCTGTTGTGGGCCGATCTCAGCAACCTCTTTATCTGGATCGCCGTGTTTGCCACCTGCGCTTTTGCCGCCATTGGATTCACCGACGACTACATCAAGGTTGTGAACCGGAGAAATCTGGGCCTTACGTCAAAGGCCAAGACTGGGCTTGCAGATTGCCGCGAGCATCCTGATCGCCGTAGCGTTGATCGCCATGCAGACCCGGGGCGCGTACTCGACCAAGCTGATGGTGCCTTTCATCAAGCAGTTTCATCCCGATCTGGTGATTGAGAAGCTGATCAGTCACCCTGTGCTGTGGCCACTGGCGTTTCTTCCTTTTGTCGCGTTTGTGGTGCTGGTGATCGTAGGGGTCGAGCAACGCGGTGAATCTTACCGACGGTCTGGACGGACTCGCCATCGGCTGCACCGTCATCGCTGCCGGCGCACTGGCTGTGCTCACCTACGTGAGCGGCCATGCCACCTTCGCATCGTATCTTGAACTGCAGCGCATGCCGCTGGCCGGCGAACTAACGATCTTCTGCGGCGCCATGGTCGGATCCTCCATTGGATTCCTGTGGTACAACGCCCACCCCGCCGAAGTCTTCATGGGGGACGTCGGTTCTCTGGCACTGGGTGGCGCTATCGGCACGGTCGCCGTGATGATCAAACAGGAACTACTGCTGCCTTTCATCGGCGGCATCTTCGTGATTGAAGCCCTATCCGTGATTCTGCAGGTGGCGTCCTACAAATTGAGAAAAAAGCGTATCTTCAAAATGGCCCCGCTGCATCATCATTTCGAATTGCTGGGCTGGTCCGAATCAAAAATCATCGTTCGCTTCTGGATCGCATCCCTGGTGTTTGCCCTGTTCGCCCTGACTACACTAAAGCTAAGATAAAACGCTGCTAGCTCCTGGCTCCTCGCTGCTAGCCAAGGACCATAGGCCACAAGCCAGAAGCTAGAAGCGATTCTTTATGGATCTTGCCAACAAACGCGTTCTCGTCGTCGGCCTGGGCAAGTCCGGCGTGGCCTCTGCTCTGTTCTTGCAGGCCAGAGGCGCGAAGGTTACGGTTTCGGATGCCAAGTCGCAAGACCAGCTGGGAGAAGAAATCCCAGTCCTGCTCGATCACGGTATCGCGGTCGAAACCGGCGGACACGGTGAGCGCACCTTTCGCGGGCCAGGACCTCATCGTGGTCAGCCCCGGCGTTCCCGTAGACTCCCCGCCGCTGGTGCAGGCCCGTGCATTGGGCGAGCCCGTGATCGGCGAGATTGAGCTGGCATCGCAATTTCTGCCGAAGAATATCGTCGCCATCACCGGTTCCAACGGGAAGACTACGACCACAACTCTGGCGGGCGAAATCGTCGCAGCTGGAGGCTTTTCGACCGCTGTCGGCGGTAATATCGGCACGCCAGCCATCTCCCTGGTCGAGCAAGCGAAGCCTGACACGGTCGTGGTGCTCGAGGTATCGAGTTTTCAGTTGGAGACGATCCAGACATTTCGTCCGAAAGTTGCAGTGGTACTTAACATCACACCCGACCACCTCGACCGACATCGCACTTTCGATGCGTACACGGACGCCAAGGCGCGGATCTTTGAGAATCAGCAGCCGGAAGATTTCGCAGTCCTGAATGCGGACGACTCCACCTGTGCTGGACTGGCCAGTCGAACCCGGGCGCAAGTCTTCTGGTTCAGCCGCAAGTCCGAGGTAAAGCAAGGTGCGTATGTCCGCGATGGCCGAATCCTTTTTCGTGACGCCAGAGGGTCAGCGCGAAATCATGCTGTCGTCGGAAATCCCGCTCAAGGGAGGCCATAACGTCGAGAACGTTCTGGCTGCCGTGTGTGTGGGCGCGCTCTTGGGTTGCGAGCCCGGGCGCATCGGCAAGGCTGTCCGCGAATTCAAGGCCGTCGAGCACCGGCTGGAATACGTGGCCACGATTCGCGGCGTGGAGTACTACAACGACTCCAAGGCCACCAACGTGGATGCCACGATCAAGGCGCTCGAGTCGTTCCCGGCAAATGTCCATCTCATCCTGGGCGGCAAGGACAAAGACAGCGACTACACGCTGCTCAACGAGCTGCTGCGGCAGCGGGTCAAGCGCGTCTATACAATCGGCGCGGCAGCTGAAAAGATCGAATCACAGATTAAAGGCGTGGAAGTTGATCACTCCGAGACTCTCGAGACTGCGCTAAGACGGGCATCCGCGACCGCAGCGGCCGGAGATGTGGTGCTGCTGGCCCCGTCGTGTGCCAGCTTCGACCAATTTCAAAATTATGAGCACCGGGGACGGGTATTCAAAGAGGTAGTGCATGCCCTGGGCGCAGAGGCGAGACCGTAGACAATGTGGGCGCGAGCGCCCTGCTCGCGCTCCGTCTTCCCAGAATTTCTCCTTCGTCCTCAGGTCATTGCCGCTGGCCGCACGAGCGGGACGCTCGCCCCCACATTAGGCTTTTCCCGGAGGAACCAAGATAGTTACAGACCGTCCAGGAAATTCACAGACATTCTTCTCGGCGTCTCCCTGCCTCCGTGGTGAAATGAAAATCCCATGGCCAAGCGTGTAAGCGTCGATAGCTGGTTGTTTACCGTTACCCTGATCCTGGTATTTCTGGGATTGGTGATGGTATTCAGCGCATCTGCGGTCATGGCCAAGGAGCGCTACGGATCCGGCTACTACTTCCTGTTGCGGCAGATAGGATGGGCCGTCGGCGGGATCGCGGCGATGGTGGTCGCGATGAAGGTCGACTACCGCCGCTACAAGCATCCCGGGGTCGTGTTTTCGGTGTTGGGGCTCACCACGCTGATGCTGATCTCGGTCTTCTTTCTCGACCGCGCTCACAACACGCACCGCTGGATTCACTTCAGCGGATTTTCGTTCCAACCGTCAGAGGTCGCCAAGGTCGCAATCATCTTGTTCCTCGCTTTCTTTCTGGAGAACCGCATCAACTCCATGAATGACTGGCGAAACACCTTGCTGCCTGCCGTTTTGCCCACGCTGATGTTTCTGGGCTTGATCGTGCTTCAGCCGGATTTGGGCACTGCCATCGCTTGCGCCGCGATTACTGCTTGCATCATGTTCGTGGCCGGCCTGGAACTGCGCTATCTGGGATACGCGTGTGCGTTCTCGGTGCTACCGCTCTATTTTCTCGTGGTTCGTGTGGCCTGGCGCTGGGGCCGTATCACGGCGTTCGTGAATCCGTATTCAGACCCTCAGGGCAAGGGGTTTCACATTATCCAGTCGCTCATCGCCGTGAGCACCGGGGGCATCACCGGCCTGGGATTTATGGAAGGGAAGCAAAAGCTGTTTTATCTTCCCGAGCCGCACACTGACTTTATCTTTGCCGTGACCGCGGAAGAATTGGGCCTGCTGGGATCGCTGGTTGTTCTATTGCTCTTCGGGATTTTCCTATGGCGTGGAGTTCGCACCGCGCTCCGCACCCAGGACATGTTCGGTCGCCTGCTCGCCGTCGGGATCACGAGCATGGTGGTGGTGCAGGCGTTCATCAATATGAGTGTGGTACTGGGAATCATGCCGACAAAGGGAATTCCGCTGCCGTTTGTTTCCTACGGAGGCTCGTCGCTATTCGTGACCCTGGCCTGCGTAGGAGTCCTGCTGAACATCACCAAGCAAACCGACTAGCCTTCGGCGACGGTCGGGAATAGGTTTTCCCCACGGAACGGGCGAGGACGCCCGTCCTCCACTAGCGCTGGCTCTATGATTCACCGATTCGCCGCCGCGAACGCGGCATCATCACTGACTTCCGGATCGCGATAGCCGAAGAGTTGGCGAGGCTTGACCATTTCGGCTACCTTGGGAGGAACCATGTGCTCCCATGCGGCGTCGTTCTCCTTGATTCGTTTCAGTACGTCACGCGAGAAGATGTGGAGCACGCTTTCATCGAAGTTATCGAGCGGCTTGATTCTGCCCTGCCCCACCAGGTGCCGGAACAGATGGTGTTGGGCGGCTGGTATTTCGGCGTTCTCGACCGTCTTGATTGTGCCGGTGGCGGGGTCCCGCAGCGGATACACGTAAAGCCGCAAGTCTTTGGTGAACAGTCTCCCGAATGACTCCAGAATCCCACCTTCAAGCTCCGTGTAGTACTTCTCGTTGAAAAGATCCAGAAGGTTGGCCACGCCCATGGCCACCGCGATGGGTCCAGCGGTATATCTCGTCAAGTAGGCTGCCAGGCGATAGTATTCGAAGTAATCCGAGATCAGCACCGTCTTGCCCACGGCACCCAGCACATCAGCCCGCGCCAGAAAGTCACTAAGATCGATCTCACCGGCGGAGAGAAGATTTCGCATAGTGATTTCCATTAGCTGCACGATCTGGGTTTCTTTCACTTCCGGCTCACCGGCAAAGCGATCATGGGCGCAGCGAACCATGTCCATATTGACCTTGGTTACGGGACGGAAGCTGCCTCTTTCTACCAGGATGGCACTCTTACGCAACAACTCCGACGGCTGTAACCCTTCACCCGTCGGCCCGAAGATTGCCGCCCCACTCAGACCAAGTTGCACCAGTTTGAGGCTCATCACGCGGTTGTCAACGTGGCGAAACTCGATGCCGGAAAACTCGACCATGTCGATCTCCAGGCGCTCGGTCGTGAGGTTGTCCAACAGCGATTCCAGCATGAGCTGTGGTTTGTGGTGCAGGAAAAAAGCCGCATACAGAAGATTGACTCCGACAATTCCCAGGGCCTCCTGTTGCAGGCTGTTCTCATGATCAAGCATCCGCACATGGATAATGACCTGGCTATCTTCATCGCGCGGATGGGTCTGGAACTTCACACCCATCCAGCCATGGCATTCGTTGGAGTCGTGATAGTTGCGTGCCGCTACGGTATCGGCGAACGCAAAAAAAGCGGTGTTGCCGCCGCGTGAGGGCCGCAGCTTCTCCAGGTTCAAGCGATGCTCATAATCGAGCATGTTCTGCAGGCGCTCTCGCGACACGTAGCGCTTGCAACGCCCGTAAATTGCGTCACTGACGGCCATGTCATACGCCGACATCGATTTGGAAATTGTGCCAGCGGCGCCGCCCACTTTGAAAAACCAACGAGCAACCTCCTGTCCGGCGCCAATTTCGGCGAATGCGCCGTAGCGGAGCGGGTCGAGGTTGATCTTGAGCGCTTTCTGGTTGGTGCTCAACTTGGGACGTTCGTCTGCAAACGGAGTCTCGATTCGGTTTGTCATGGTCGGCGAGCTAGGGTGGTCTTCCTGTCGCGATGGACAGGTCAGTTCTTTTTCATCGGTACTTCTCCTCAGGCGTATCACCAAATCGCAACTGGCAGCGTTACTTTGGTTTGGGTGCCGGGGTCGGCTTGTAAAAATTGGAGAGCTGCTGGGACAGATTATTCAGCAGGACCTGATGCTCCTAAAGGGTCAACTCACGGCTCTCCCCGACTGCGACTTCAGGTTTATAGTCAGATCATGCGCGCAATTCTTGCTGGCGGCGGCACCGGCGGACACGTGATCCCCGCGCTGGCCATTGCCCAGGAACTGCAAAAGCATCACAGCGCCGAAGTATTGTTCATCGGCACGGCGCGTGGCATCGAAACCCGGCTGGTTCCAGCGGCGGGTTTTCCGTTGAGGCTCGTCCAGGTGGGCGCCCTGAACCAGGTCAGCCTCAAGACCCGGCTGAAGACTCTGTTCGACCTTCCACGCGCGGTGTGGGATGCGCGCCGAATTCTTGCGGAATTTCTTCCGGATATTGTGATCGGCGTCGGCGGATACGCATCCGGCCCGGCCATGCTGGCGGCTATCCTGAAAGGAACGCCAACCCTGGCGTTTGAACCCAACGTAGTGCCCGGTTTTGCCAATCGCATGGTGGCCAGATGGGTATCTGGCGCGGCCGTTCATTTCGAGGAGACGGCGCAATATTTCCGCAACGCGGAAGTTACCGGCGTACCCGTGCGGGAGGCGTTTTTTAAAATCGCCGGACAGGCCACCGCAAACGCCAATCCTACCCTGCTTGTCTTCGGCGGAAGTCAGGGTGCGAACGCCATCAACCAGGCCATGTTTCAGTGTTTGCCCGCACTGGTGAAACAGATACCGAATATTCACATCATCCATCAGACCGGAGAGCGCGGCTATAATGACGCGCAGGCTGCGTACCAGCAGGCCGGTTTGTCGGCTGAAGTCGCTCCGTTTATCACGGACATGCCCGCTGTCTTCGCCCGAGCCGATTTGCTGCTGTGCCGCTCGGGCGCGAGCACGGTCGCGGAAATCACGGCCGCAGGCAAGCCGGCAGTCTTTGTCCCGTTCCCGCGCGCGGCCGACGACCATCAGCGGGTCAATGCCCAGGCGCTGGAGCGGGCCGGTGCCGCCGTCGTGGTCGAAGAAACAAAGCTGGAGCGAGTATGGCTGGCCGATACCATCGCGCGCCCTGCTGGGTGATCCCGGACGACTGCAACGCATGAGCGCAGCCGCTCGAAGCCTGGCACATCCCGACGCGGCCCACGATATAACAGAGATGGCAGCGCGGCTGGCGGGAATAGAAGAAGCGGCCACGGATTCGCACGGATGACACGGATCTGAGTTCTTTTTCGAAGGTTAGTTTTCCAATCCGTGTTAATCCGCGTGAGTCCGTGGCCAGGTTTTCGTGATTTATGTTTGCGAAAATTCAGCGTATTCATTTCGTGGGCATCGGCGGTATCGGCATGAGTGGCATTGCCGAGGTGCTGCTGAACCTTGGCTATAAGATTTCCGGCTCTGATCTGAAGAATTCGTCCGTGACCCAGCGTCTAGCTGGACTCGGCGCTACCATTTTTGAGGGTCACGCTGCGGAGAACATTGCCGGCGCGGAAGTGGTGGTGACCAGTTCGGCGGTCGCACAAGAGAACCCGGAGGTTGTCGAAGCTCATAACATCCACATTCCCGTGATCCCGCGCGCCGAGATGCTGGCCGAGTTGATGCGCCTGAAATACGGCATCGCGATCGCGGGCATGCACGGCAAGACGACGACCACTTCGATGGTCGCCGCCGTCCTTGCCGCCGGAGGCCTTGACCCCACGGTCGTGGTCGGCGGGCGGGTCGACGCTATGGGCTCCAATGCCCGTATCGGCAAGTCGGAGTACCTGGTCGCCGAGGCCGACGAGAGCGACCGCTCGTTCCTGAAACTTTCTCCCGTGCTCTCGGTCGTCACCAATATCGACCGCGAGCACATGGATTGCTACCGCAACATGCGCGACGTGAAGAAGGCATTCCTCGACTTCATGGATCGCGTGCCTTTCTACGGTGTAGTTGTGGTCTGCAATGATGATGCGCCCTTGCGCAAGTTGTTCCCGCAAATTCGGCGACGCACCGTGACTTACGGGACGCGGCGAGGATCAGACTTTCAGATCAAGCTGGGGAAATCGACATTCGAGTCGGCTGAACGGCAGCCCATCAGCCATTTTCGTGTTATCTACGGGGAACGCGATCTGGGCGAATTCCGTCTGCATG
Source organism: Terriglobia bacterium (assembly GCA_963803655.1). Lineage (GTDB taxonomy): Bacteria > Acidobacteriota > Terriglobia > Terriglobales > Acidobacteriaceae > JAIQFF01. The sequence continues at coordinate 48,001 of CAWDNR010000025.1, read as the reverse complement.
TGCCCGGAGTGCACAATGTTCTGAACGCGACCGCAGCCATTGCGGTAGGAATCGGTCTCGATATCAAGGCCGATGATATCCGCGCCGCGCTCGAAAACTTCCGTGGTGTGGACCGTCGCTTCCAGTTGCGGGGCAAGGCTGGCAGGCGTCAGCGTGATCGATGACTACGGCCACCATCCCACCGAGATTCGCGCCACGCTGGCGGCGGCGCGGCAGTGTGGCTTCGGCAAAATCCATGTCATTTTTCAGCCCCACCGCTACACTCGTACGCGCGACCTCATGGACGAATTCGCCACCGCGTTTCGAGGATGCCGACTCGCTGGCCGTCCTCGACATTTATGCCGCCAGCGAAGCCCCGATCGAGGGCATCACCGGAGAAGCTCTGGCACGCCATATCAGGGAAAAAGGGAAGCCGACCGGCCTCGTACGCGAGTTCCTTTGCGGATGCAGTTGCATTGGCGGTGGCGGCTGCCCAGCCGGGCGACATGATTTTGACCCTGGGCGCCGGCAGCGTATCCCAGCTGGGCCCCATGATCCTGGCCAAGCTGCAGGAAAACGAGGCAGCTTCGCCTCCACCCCGGGCGGCAGTCTCGGCTCCCTGAACGCTTCTGATCGACCTGCTCACAAAACATCCCAGGCCTGATAACGACTCTTTCCCTGGCTCGTCTAATTGGGCAAAGGGAAATGCCATGGAATCCGAAAAAATTCTGTACTGGATGACGCTGGGAGTTCTCGCGATGGCCACGATCACCGGGTTCGTGACTGAGCACCGGGGTTGGGGCGACCGCCTCGCCGACCGTTCAATCTCTATGATGTCGCGGGCTTCCGAAAAAGCACGCGAACTATGCCGAGATAGCGGAGATGGTGCTGGGAAGTGGCGAAAGAAATTCAGCGCCTCCTCCGCGCGTCGTGGTCGGTGTTCGAACTATGTTCAGACCGATGTCCAGGACTATGTTCAGGCGCGATGTCGAGAACCGCTTGGCTTGTGTGCAACGTATCCTGGCGCGTCGTCAGGCTGAAATGGCCCGGCTGCAGGCCATGAGAGTCCAGGTGCGGATGCTGGAACGCGCCCCTCGTACTATCGTTTGGCCAAATCCCAACATAGTCATCGACATTCCGCAGACCCTAGCCTGCCACAGACTAGAGGGCAGGTCACTATTCTAGCGGGCCAAGAATCGCGGTGCCAAAGCTTGATGGCGACGCGGACATCTGCGCCACGGCCCTGTGCAAAACCCGCCAAATTTTTCTATCTCTCTTGCTCAAAAGCAGTTATAGTGTTTTTGCTCAGCGATTCCCTGACGACAACTGACCTGAGTTGATGGCGCGGAAATCCGGCCACACCATCTCGCAGGAAGAGTTGTACCCACTGGCCGACGAGCCAGGGCGCGAAGACGTGCAAGACGCGCGCCTGCTCGACTTGGACGTGGAACAGGAACCTCCATTCCTGCGCGTACAGAAGCGCGTCTCCGTCCGCCGCGGTTCCCTTCCCAAGAAAACTGTTACTCGCCTGACCTGGGCCGCTGTCGCGCTCGGCGTCGTGTTCCTTTGCGGGATGACGGTTGCTTCTCTTTATCACTACGGCGAGCGCTCCTGGCGTTTCCGGGTTGAGTCCAGCGACGATATCGATATCAGTGGGCTGCAGAACGTTACCCGCGCACAGGTGATGGAAGTGATGGGCGGCGACATCGGCCGCAACATTTTCTTCGTCCCGCTGGCGCAGCGGAAAACGCAGCTGGAACAGATTCCCTGGGTCGAATCCGCCAGTGTCATGCGCTTTGCCCCTAACCGGCTGAAAGTGGAAATTCACGAGCGCACGCCCGTGGCGTTCGCGCGCGTCGGCTCGAGGATCATGCTCACCGACGCCGCCGGCACGCTGATGGATTTGCCGGGCCAGAAAGAAATATTCCTTCCCCGTGATTGTGGGGATGAATAGCGGCGAGCCGCCGTCCACGCGCAGCCGCCCGCATGAAAATTTACAACGACGTGGTCAGCCAGCTCGATGCCGGTGGCGCCCGCTACTCGCAAGAGCTCAGCGAAATTGATCTTTCCGATCCCGACGACGTGAAAGTAATGGCCAACCATCACGCCGGCGAGGTGCTGGTCCACCTGGGATCCTCCAACTACCTCGAGCGCTACAAGATCTACGTCACGCATCTGCAGGAATGGCAGCAGCAGTTCGACAAACTGGAATCCGTGGACTTGCGCTATGACCGGCAGATCATCGTGAATCCGGACTTGCAAGGACCGATGAAGCAGCCTCCGCTTTCCACCGAAGCCGCCAAGAAAGCGATGGCGGCCGGGGTAAAGCCGGCGGCGCTGATTACTCGCATCCCATCTACCCCCAGGCCGACTCCCACCTTGGCAGTGAGAACGGTTGGGCCAGCGCCTGCGAAACCGACTCCAGCCAAGCCAGTCGCAACTGTAAAAACGCGCGCAAGGCTCCACATCGCAAACCACATGTCCATCGTGCCAGGGGCTTAGCCAAACCTGGACCAAGAGCCAAGACTGCCACCGTCCTGGCGGCAAAGACACAGCCAAAGAATCAGGCAAAGGCAGCGCCAAAATCCGTAGCCACAGTGAAGCCGGCGGCGAAACCCAGCCCGGCAATTGCCAAGGGAGAAACACAATAGGAATGGCCAACCAGCACGAGCACCTTCTGACCGCAATCGACGTAGGCAGTGCCAAGACCTGCGCGCTGGTCGCGGAAATCACCGACAACGGTTTGCGCTATCGCGGTCACGGCGTGGCGGAATCGCGCGGCTCGCGCAAGGGCGTCATTGTGGACCTGGACAAAGCCGTGAGTTCGATTCAGAAGGCGGTGGAGCAGGCTGAAGACGTGGCCGGAGCGCCAATCGAGCACGCCTTGCTGGGCATGGCCGGCGCGCACGCCCGCGGCATCAACAGCCACGGCGGTCTGAGCTTCGGCGCGCGGGCGCGTGAAATTGGCCGCGAGGAGTTGCGCGCAGCGGTGGATAAGGCCCGCGCTATCCCTCTGCCCGATGATCGCGAAATCCTGCACCTGTTGCCGCAAGAATTCATTCTCGATGACCAGACCGGCGTGAATGATCCGCTGGGCATGATGGCCGCCAGGCTTGAAGTGCGAGTGCATATTGTCACAGTCGCGTCCAGTGCTCTACAGAACGTGGTCACGGCAGTCAATCGCGCCGGCGTCCACGTGGACGATACGGTGTTCGAGCCGCTGGCCTGCGCCGATGCCGTGCTCCGCGCCGACGAACGAGAACTGGGCGTGTGCCTGGCCGACCTGGGCGCGGGATCCACCGGCATCATCGTTTTCCAAGAAGGCGCGGTCGCTCACACAGGAGTGATTCCGATTGGCGGAGACCACTTCACCAGCGATCTCTCGGTCGGACTCTGCACCCCGGTGGCCGAGGCGGAGAAAATCAAGCGGCTCTATGGCAATGCTATTGTGACCCTGATCCCGGAAGGAAATGAAGTCGAGGTCCCCTCGGTCGGCGATCGGCCGTCCCGGCTGATTTCGCAGCGCATGGTCGGAGAAATCCTTGAGCCTCGCGCCCGCGAACTATTTGAAATGCTGCGCGACAACTTGCGACATGCGGGAATGTTCGAGTTGTGCGTAGGCGGCATCGTGCTAACCGGCGGCGGATGCCGGCTGCCCGGCATTCTCGAAATCGCGGAGTCCGTGCTGCATCGCCCGCTGCGTCTGGCCTGGCCTGCGCCGCTGGCGAAAATGCCATCCACGCTGGCCGAGCCGGAGTTTGCAACTGTTCTAGGGCATGGTGTTCTACGGACACCGCGCCCGCATCGCCCGCGGGATTCAGAACGGGCGCTGGAGTTCAAAGCTGAAGGCTATGTTTGTAGGAAAGGGAGCATAGGTTTTCGTAGCGCAGGTGTCTCACCGGCTGTCCCGTTCGGGTCTTCGGCGGTGCGGGCGGGACGCCCCCACAGCTTGTCCCGAGTTCGTCGAGGGAACAGCCGGCGGGACGTCGGCGCTACGGTCGAGAGTTCGGATAAACGTGAGCAGGAGACAAGAGGCAAGAAAAATCCACTGAAGGCGGCGTACATGAAAAAAGAAAATGACATTCGCATCAGCTTCAACGAAGACACCCGCAACGATGCCAAAATCAAGGTCATCGGCGTAGGTGGAGGCGGAAACAACGCGGTCAACCGCATGATTGATTCCGGTATGGAAGGGATCGAATTTGTGGTCGCGAACACCGACCTGCAGGCGTTGCGCATGTCGCGCGCACCCATGAAGATCCAGCTCGGGGTGAAACTCACCAACGGGCTGGGCGCCGGCGCTAACCCCGAAGTCGGACGCAAAGCCGCGCTCGAGGATTCCGACAAGATCATCGAGGCCCTGGAAGGCGCTGACATGGTCTTCGTCACCGCCGGTCTCGGCGGCGGCACTGGAACCGGGGCCGCGCCTATCATCGCGTCGCTGGCGAGCGAAATGGGAGCGCTGACCGTGGCGGTGGTTACCAAGCCGTTCGCTTTCGAAGGCAAGCGCCGCATGCAGCAGGCCGAGCGCGGCATCTCCGAGCTGATGGATTCGGTCGACACCACCATTGTCATCCCCAACGAAAAGCTGCTGGCGGTTGCCCAGGACGCCGGCTTCTTCGAGTCATTCCGGGTCGCCGATGACATCCTGCGGCAAGGCGTGCAGGGCATCTCGGACATCATCACCATTCCGGGGATCATCAATCGTGACTTCGCCGACGTGAAAGCGATTATGGCGGGCATGGGCTATGCCGTCATGGGCACGGCCACGGCCAGCGGCGCACGCCGGGCCGTTGACGCGGCGCAAAAGGCGATTGCCTCTCCGTTGCTCGAAGCGGGCGCGATCGATGGCGCGCGCGGCATTCTCATCAACATTACGGGTTCCACATCGCTCAAACTGGCGGAGGTGCAGGAGGCCTGCAGCATCATTCAGGGCGCCGCGCATGAAGATGCCAACATCATCTTTGGCGCCGTGCTCGACGAAAAGGCCAAGGATGCGGTCAAGATCACGGTGATCGCAACCGGCTTCAAGGACTCCGACATCCGTCGCCGTCAGGCGGAGATGCACAGTGGATTTGTGGTTTCGTCACCAGTGGCCGAGGATCCAGAGCCCGAGTATCGGCCCGAGCCCGTGCGTCCACCAATCGTGATGGAGGAGGCGCCGTCGCGACAAATGGCGGCACATCCCACACGGAGGGCGTAGCCGTCGACACTCTGCGGGACGCTATGATCGCCAACTTTGAGAAGGAAGACCTCGACGTCCCAGCGTTCCTACGCAAGCGCACCGAAATAAGCTAGGAATTTCGTAGCGCCGGCGTCCCGCCCTCGGCGGTGCGGGCGGGACAGCCGCGGGGCCTAAGAGGCTGCTGTCCTCTTGCGTCCTCCTCACGTCTAATGGCATGCTGACGGAGAAACGACAATGAAGCGACTTCTGCTGGCGTGCCTAACAATTGTTGTGTGTCTAGGTTTCATGCAAGCTGCAGCTCCGGAGCCCGGGTCAGGCAAACCGGAATACACCAGCGACAATCAGCTGCTCCCACCAATCAACTTCCGCGAATGGATCTTCCTGTCGTCCGGCTTGGGCATGAGCTACAGCCCCGGAAGCATGGACCACCAGATGTTCACCAACGTTTTTGTGCCACAGTGGGCCTACTCCGAATTCGTCAAAAGCGGGAAGTGGCCGAACCAGACCGTATTCGTGGTCGAGGAGCGCGGTTCGGCGACCAAAGGTTCGATCAACAAAGTCGGTCATTTTCAAACCGATCTCATGGGATACGGCGTGGAAGTGAAAGACGAAACCCGTTTTCCGGACAAGTGGGCCTACTTCAATTTCGATGACACGACGAAATCAGCGCAGGCCAATCCCAAAAATGCCTGCTGGCAATGTCATGAGGACCACGCTGCCGTCGAACATTCTTTCGTGCAGTTTTATCCCACGCTGAAACCGATGGCGAAGAAGTTCGGCACTTACAAGGAATCGGCAGAGAATCCGACGAACTAATGTCGGCAGTTTTCTCTCGCTAGCGGCAGAACCTTTGGATGTCCGGTGGAGGCGGCGTCGGGACTAGGTTGAACTCGCCGGGCCAGCCCGAGCATCCGCGAGAGACCACGGCGCGGCTGGAGGTCTGCTCCAGGTCGCGAGCTTTGCTTTTCGCTTCGTCCACCCGGTTGGCTCCTAGTTCGCCCTCTAGCGCCGCGAGGTCAGCGGCCACAGTATGACTGCCCGCATCGAAACTCACCAGTAGCCAGACGTAGGCTTCGAACTTGTCCTCCGTCACACCCCGCCCTCGTTTGAAAAGCTCACCCAGTTGCGCCTGCGCTTGAGGCAAACCTTGCATCGCGGCGTTGCGGAACGACTCGGCCGCCCTAGGGTAGTCATTCCTTTCCAGCTTGATCAGCCCCAACAAATATTGACCGAATGGGTCGCCCTGGCTTGCGGCTTTCTGCAGCCATGACTCCGCCGCGCTGAGGTCTCGCGGAATTCCGGTCCCGGTGTAATAGAGACGCCCCAACAGCCAGTCACCCAGACGATCATCCTGTTTGGCCGCCTTCTTGTACCAGTCGGCAGCTTGCCCGGAGTCTTGCGAGACCACCGATCCAGTGTCGTAGAGATACCCCAGCGCAACCTGTGCCGGAGGATAGCCGAGCTCGGCCGACCGGCGAAGATAGTCCACGGCATTCAGATCGTTGCGACTGACCCCCACCCCCATCAGTGGTTCATGTCGCTTCGCGACATCCGCAAAGCATGAAAATGGATTCGAACCGGGCTATGCTTGATGCATTCTGCGCGGGATGAAGACCGTACAACCTTGGAGCGAGCAGAGCCCGCCCATCAGTCTGGTCTGGACGTCGTTTCCGAATCCCAAATTGTCGCCTCGCTTGCGCGAGAGCACGCAGGGCAGATTGTTCCCTCTTTTCGATGTCCCTCGCGCAGGAGGATTAAGGAGTCACTCATGGAAAACATTTTTCTTCGCTGTGCCGGGTTGGATGTGCACAAAGCATCGGTCGAAGCTTGCGTAAGACGGATGGAACCCAGCGGCCGACTGCAGCAGCAGACGCGTCACTGGGGAACTATGACACGAGACATTCTGATGATGGCGGATTGGATGGCCGCACAAGGAGTCACTCACGTAGCCATGGAGTCGACAGGGGTCTACTGGAAGCCAATTTATAACATCCTGGAAGGCCGTTTCACCGTCCTGCTGGTCAACGCCCGACATCTGAAGCAGGTACCCGGACGCAAAAGTGATATTCGTGATTGCCAGTGGATTGCCCAACTGCTGCAACATGGGCTTCTGAAGGGCAGCTTTATCCCGCCACGCTCGCAACGGGAGTTGCGCGATCTGACCCGCCACCGGACTCAATTAGTGGAAGAGAAGACCCGCACCACTAACCGGATTGAAAAGGTATTGGAAGATGCCAACATAAAACTGGGGTCGGTGGCCAGTGAGGTGATGGGTGTTTCCGGTCGCACTATGATTCAGGCTTTGCTGGAAGGTCAGAAAGATCCGGCCCAGATCGCCGACCTGGCGCGGCGCAGCTTACGAGGCAAGATTCCCGAACTTCAGAAAGCGCTGGAAGGACACCTGACCGAGCACCACCGTTTCCTGCTGCGGCTGCTCTGGAAAGAACTGACCCAGCAGGAGGCGCTAATCGCGGAGCTGGAAGCCAAGATCGAGGAGCAGACGCGCTCTTTCGCGCCAGAGATTGAGCGTCTGGATGCAGTGCCTGGCGTGGACCGCCGGGTGGCCGAGGTGGTGCTGGCGGAATTGGGAGGGGACATGCACCCATTTCCAACCCATCGGCACCTGTCGGCTTGGGCGGGGATGTGTCCGGGCAATGAAGAAAGTGCCGGGAAGCGCCGGAAGCGCCGTATCACGCCAGGCAATCGGTGGCTGAAACGGACCCTAGTGCAGGCGGCCTGGGCGGCGAGCCACACCAAGAACAGTTACTTGGCCTCGCAATACCGACGCCTGGTGGTACGCCGGGGCAAGAAACGCGCTCTCATCGCTGTCGGGCATTCCATGTTGGTAATTCTCTACTATCTCTTGAAAGAGGGTAGGCAGTATGCGGATCTGGGCGCCGACTTTTTTGACCGCCTCGAACCCCAACGCCTCACCCGTTATTATGTCAATCGCCTCCAAAAGCTTGGTCATAAGGTCGTTCTCGAACCGAACATTACCGTCTGACCGAAATTTTCAGGGCAGGCGCTAATCGCGGAGCTGGAAGCCAAGATCGAGGAGCAGACGCGCTCTTTCGCGCCAGAGATTGAGCGTCTGGATGCAGTGCCTGGCGTGGACCGCCGGGTGGCCGAGGTGGTGCTGGCGGAATTGGGAGGGGACATGCACCCATTTCCAACCCATCGGCACCTGTCGGCTTGGGCGGGGATGTGTCCGGGCAATGAAGAAAGTGCCGGGAAGCGCCGGAAGCGCCGTATCACGCCAGGCAATCGGTGGCTGAAACGGACCCTAGTGCAGGCGGCCTGGGCGGCGAGCCACACCAAGAACAGTTACTTGGCCTCGCAATACCGACGCCTGGTGGTACGCCGGGGCAAGAAACGCGCTCTCATCGCTGTCGGGCATTCCATGTTGGTAATTCTCTACTATCTCTTGAAAGAGGGTAGGCAGTATGCGGATCTGGGCGCCGACTTTTTTGACCGCCTCGAACCCCAACGCCTCACCCGTTATTATGTCAATCGCCTCCAAAAGCTTGGTCATAAGGTCGTTCTCGAACCGAACATTACCGTCTGACCGAAATTTTCAGGGCAGGAGGCGCTAATCGCGGAGCTGGAAGCCAAGATCGAGGAGCAGACGCGCTCTTTCGCGCCAGAGATTGAGCGTCTGGATGCAGTGCCTGGCGTGGACCGCCGGGTGGCCGAGGTGGTGCTGGCGGAATTGGGAGGGGACATGCACCCATTTCCAACCCATCGGCACCTGTCGGCTTGGGCGGGGATGTGTCCGGGCAATGAAGAAAGTGCCGGGAAGCGCCGGAAGCGCCGTATCACGCCAGGCAATCGGTGGCTGAAACGGACCCTAGTGCAGGCGGCCTGGGCGGCGAGCCACACCAAGAACAGTTACTTGGCCTCGCAATACCGACGCCTGGTGGTACGCCGGGGCAAGAAACGCGCTCTCATCGCTGTCGGGCATTCCATGTTGGTAATTCTCTACTATCTCTTGAAAGAGGGTAGGCAGTATGCGGATCTGGGCGCCGACTTTTTTGACCGCCTCGAACCCCAACGCCTCACCCGTTATTATGTCAATCGCCTCCAAAAGCTTGGTCATAAGGTCGTTCTCGAACCGAACATTACCGTCTGACCGAAATTTTCAGGGCAGGAGGCGCTAATCGCGGAGCTGGAAGCCAAGATCGAGGAGCAGACGCGCTCTTTCGCGCCAGAGATTGAGCGTCTGGATGCAGTGCCTGGCGTGGACCGCCGGGTGGCCGAGGTGGTGCTGGCGGAATTGGGAGGGGACATGCACCCATTTCCAACCCATCGGCACCTGTCGGCTTGGGCGGGGATGTGTCCGGGCAATGAAGAAAGTGCCGGGAAGCGCCGGAAGCGCCGTATCACGCCAGGCAATCGGTGGCTGAAACGGACCCTAGTGCAGGCGGCCTGGGCGGCGAGCCACACCAAGAACAGTTACTTGGCCTCGCAATACCGACGCCTGGTGGTACGCCGGGGCAAGAAACGCGCTCTCATCGCTGTCGGGCATTCCATGTTGGTAATTCTCTACTATCTCTTGAAAGAGGGTAGGCAGTATGCGGATCTGGGCGCCGACTTTTTTGACCGCCTCGAACCCCAACGCCTCACCCGTTATTATGTCAATCGCCTCCAAAAGCTTGGTCATAAGGTCGTTCTCGAACCGAACATTACCGTCTGACCGAAATTTTCAGGGCAGGTTGTTCATCCCCTTCTGGTAGAGCTGCGGGGCGTTAAGGCCGAGTGTAGGAGTCTGAGTAAAGGCGACCGGATTGAGCACCAGACAGAGCAGAAGTGATGAGGGAAGCCGATTGCGCATGCAGACCTCTCAAACATTGATGGTCGTTGACCGGTCGTCGCTGGTCAAAGCACCGTAGGACGTGTGCTTCCGCCAGAAAACAGTCATTTTAAGGCGAGATAAATGTGGGGGTTAGAAAGCCGAGAGGAAAGGCGGGTGGCTGACCACCAACGATCAACGACTATTTTTCAATCCAGCCTGACTAAGAATACTTTGCCCTCACCCGCCTGCGTGTCGCGGGCGACTTCCTCAGCTCGCTTGCGGTCGTCCTGCAAGACTCTGACCCGCACCCACCAGTCGCCCACCGGACTGCCGAAGCTCAGCACCTTGGCGGTCTTGTAGCGCCGTGAAAGCCGGTTGGCGATCACACGCGCGGCATCTTCGTCGGGGAAGGAGCCGATTTGTATCGCCCATCGCCCACCGTGGTCGAACGGCACCGGTGTGCGCAAGACTTCGAGACGGACCTTGGCCACGCCAGCCTGCCATATATCGGCTTGCTTCGCAGCGGCCAGCGAGAGATCGACAATTCTTCCTTGTACAAACGGTCCGCGATCGGTGATTCGAACGATGGTGAAATGACCGGTCTTGAGGTTGGTGACGCGCACGGTCGACCCCAGGGGAAGAGTGCGGTGAGCCGCAGTTAGCTGATTCATGTCATAGACTTCGCCATTCGAACCGCGCCGATTGTGATACGGCGCCCCATACCAGCTGGCGTTGCCGGTCTCGACAGAAAGAGGCTTCGTCCCTTCGGGAATGGAAAGAGCATTCGCTGCCTCATCTGCTTTTTCCTGCTTCTTGTCCGTATTGGATTGGCGGGTTGCCTCGGCCGGGCTCGGCGCAGAGGAGTTGGCTGCTGGAACGCTGGAGGTCGACGGCGCGGCCATCGGCGGCGGTGGTGGTGTGTTGACCCTCGCCTGTTTCTTTCCCCCGCATCCGCTCAGCATGACCGCTAGCAGCGCTACGGCCGCGAGGCAGGCGAACAGAGGCCGCCTCACCGGCGGTTGGACTTGACCTCGTCCAGATAGTCGGCCAGCTTGGACATCTTCTCGGCTGCGACCCGCAACGCCTTGGTGGAGTGTTGACGGACTGCCGGGACTACCTCGTCGTTCAAATAGGTGATGAATTCCGCCGTCTCCTTCTCTATGCGGTCAGCGGCCTCAGCCACTGATTTATTTACTCGTGCAGAGGCATCCTCTACCTTGCGGTTGAAGTCCTTCATGCTGACAGTGTAGCCGTCAAAGCGCAAAAATGCGCACCCGTCGCGTGCGGATGGCAGGTCTGGTCATTATTCCCTCCAGTCGTCTCACGGTCAACGGGGGAACATAGCAAGTAAAGGCCTGGCTAGTCGTCGGTCGTTGGCTTTTGGCATACGACACTGCATCTCAAGTTTCTGCGTGTGACGTCGAAGAGCGGGAGGCCGACGACCAACGACGAAGCGACCGACGACGACTGCTGTTAGAATCCTGCCCATGAAGAATGGCCTGGCGATCTTTCTCCTTTTTTCTGTGACTCTCCTGCTGTCCGCTTGCACCCTGTGGCGCGAGCACCCTGCCAGCAGCAAATGGACAGATGCGACCGGCGGCGAAGGCCTGGAGCGGAGCTTCTGGAAAGAAGTAAAAGACAAGAAGTGGGGCGAACTCGAACACCACATCGCCAGTAACTATGTAGCGGTCTCGGCGCAAGGGGGCCGGCTCGACAAAGCCGCTGCCGTTGCCCAGATCCAACAGTTGCAATTGGACGACTACACGCTCGGCGATGTCCAGGCCGAAATGAATTCTGACACTTTTGTCGTGACCTATACCATCGCCATGCGCGGCACCTTTGCCGGCCAGCCTTTGGTGACAGAATCCCTGCGGATGATGACGGTCTGGCAGAAACAAAACGCCGGGTGGATGGCGATTGCCCATTCCGTTCTTGGGCCGGAGAGCAAGTAAGCTCGCCGCCTTCCGTGTGATGAACTACCTCGCAATGAATTCAGACCACAGCCGGAAATTCGATGGCCCTGGAACCCGCCGCTGGCGGCAGCGCTTGCTGTCGTGGTACGACCGTAACCGGCGTGATCTGCCCTGGCGCCATGATCGTGATCCCTACCGGGTATGGCTTTCGGAAGTCATGTTACAGCAGACCCGCGTTTCCGCGGTGCTGGAGCACTATCGCCGTTTTCTGCAGCGCTTTCCGACGGTGCAGAGACTGGCTTCGGCGCGGGAATCGTCGGTGCTGGCGGCCTGGAGCGGCCTGGGATACTACCGGCGTGCCCGCATGATGCATGCCGCCGCGAAGGCAATCGTCAAACAGCATGGAGGAAGATTCCCCGGCACGGTAGTCGAACTGCGCGCTCTGCCCGGCATCGGCCGCTACACGGCCGCGGCCATCGCCAGCATCGTGTTCAATGCGCCCGCGGCCGTCGTCGACGGAAATGTGGAGCGCGTCCTGGGACGTGTGTTCGGGGCCGGCCTGGCAGGCGAGCCTCTCTGGCAAACCGCCGAAGCATTGCTTAGCCGCCAGCGCCCGGGCGATTTCAACCAGGCCATGATGGAACTGGGCGCCATCATATGCCTGCCCCGCCAGCCGCGATGCTCCATCTGTCCAGTATTCAGCTTGTGCGCGACACGCGGAAAACTCGAGTCCTCAGAAAACGACCTGCCAGGAAAATTCGTTCGTCAGAGGAGGCGCGACATCTGCTACGCGCTCGATCATTGCGACAGGTCGTTTTTCTGGTGCAGCGACCGAAACATGCGTCCCTGATGCCAGGCATGTGGGAATTGCCGGAAATTCCTGTGTCGAGTGTGCCAAGCCAGGTCAGCCTCACGGTGCGGCACTCTATCACAGTGACGGATTACACCGTCCGCGTGATGCGCGGTCCGGTTCCGGCCCAAAGCCGCGGACGATGGGTGCCGAAAACGCGCATCCCCCAGTTACCGCTCACCGGGATTGGCGCGAAAAATCCTGCAGCGAGCGCAGGTCATCTAAAGAAACGGGTCCAGTATGGCCACCTGAATAGCTTAGGTCATTTTCGGAGGATGCACGATGGCGGCTTTGGCCCCGGGAACACAAGCTCCAGATTTCACGTTGCCGTCGATGGACGACAAGCCGTTTTCGCTGCGCGAAGCGCTGGCACGAGGGCCGGTCCTGGCGGCATTTTTCAAGATCTCCTGCCCCACCTGCCAATACGCTTTTCCCTTTCTACAGCGGATTCATGAGGCGCATGGGAACAAAGCCGTCACCATCGTCGGCATTTCACAGAACGAAAAAAAAGATACGGCGGCTTTCATGAAAGAATATGGAATCATCTTTCCCGGTCCTGCTGGACGATACTCACTCCTACCCCGTATCCAACGCCTATGGGCTGACCAACGTTCCGACCATCTTCTGGATCGCGCCGGACGGCGATATCGAGATCTCCAGCGTAGGCTGGGTAAGAAAAGAGATGGAAGAATTCAACCAGCGCGCCGCCCAGGCTTCTGTCTGAGGCCACGAAACCGCTGTTCCTCCCGGAGGAGCAGATAGCCGACTTCCGCGCTGGTTGAGGGTCGAAAAACTAGCCCGCGGTCGCGGGCCCAACACCGGACGTCAGACCTCGGACCTCCGTCATCCTGAGCGCAGCAAAACCGATTCGCGTGCGAATCGGTCTGCGGAGTCAGAAGAGCTCTGCTCCCGAGTCGAAGCTCGAGCGCGATCGACTCCTCGATGCGAGCTGCTTCGCGAAGCGAAGCAGCCACTCCGCTCAGGATGACAAATCCCGTACAATACAAAGTTCTCAGCAGCCCACCCGGAGCCTCGAAGCATGCGCAAGAACCTGGTTGTGCTATCCCTGATTTTCCTTATCGGCGGTGTATTGGCGCAGAACTCTTCCCGGCCGATCTTCGGTTCATTTCCCGCCTGCTGCGATTACTGCATTTCAAAAGATTGATGCCGAGCGGATCCGCGCTCATGTGCGCTTCCTGTCTCACGATCTGCTCGAAGGCCGCGGCACCGGACAACGCGGCGGCGACATTGCGGCGGAGTACATTGCCACGCAATTCGCGCTGGACGGCCTGAAGCCCGCGGGCGACAACGGCACCTACATGCAGAAGGTTCCCATGGTCGGCATGACGACTTGCCCCGGAGACCACATTTTCCCTTGTCCCCGCCAAAGGTTCTCCGCGGGATCTTAAATTCCTTTCCGAGTACGCCGCCTACGATGAGACCCAACAAGCCGAATCAAACGTGAATGCCGACATCGTTTACGTGGGCTATGGTATCCAGGCGCCCGAGTATCAGTGGGACGACTACAAAGGCGTTGACGTAAAGGGCAAAGTCCTGCTGATGCTGGTGAACGAGCCGCCTTCTGACGATCCCAAATTTTTCAAGGGCAAAGCACTGACCTACTACGGACGCTGGACCTACAAATACGAGCAAGCCGCTCGCAAGGGTGCGGTGGGCGCGATTCTGATTCATAAGACCGATATGGCGAGTTATCCCTGGGACGTGGTGCGCAATTCAGATTCGGGGGAGAAGTCCTATCTCAAGCTGGACGGTTCGCCGAAGTTGCAAGTCGCCTCCTGGATTCACCTCGACGCCGCCAGGGGCTTGGCCGCCATGGCGGGCCTCGACCTCGACAAAATGATGGCGGACGCCCGCTCACGCGACTTCCGTCCGGTGCTGCTCTCGGTCAAGCTGCAGGCCCACATGGTGAGCAAAGTTCGACCGTTCGAATCGAACAATGTAATTGCCATGCTGCCGGGCTCCGATGCAAAGCTGAAAACCGAAGCCGTCCTGTACACCGCCCACTACGATCACCTGGGCATTCGTCCCGAGATGCCGGGAGACAACATCTACAACGGTGCCAACGACAACGCCACCGGTTGTGGCATCCTGCTGGAAATGGCCCATGCGTATGGTACGGCAGCGCAGAAACCGCGCCGGTCCATACTGTTTGCTTCCGTGACTGCGGAAGAGCAAGGTTTGCTGGGTCAGAATACCTGGGCAAACATCCTCCGGTGCCTGCGGGAAAAATCGCGTTGGACTTGAACTATGACGACATCCCGCCTCTCGGGTCACCGGAAGAAGTGGAAATATCCGGCAGTGAACGCACGACTTTCTATCCCACGGCACAGGCGCTGGCCCAGGAATTCCGCCTGGCGATTCGTCCCGATTCGCATCCGGAAGCAGGACATTATTACCGCTCCGATCATTTCAGCCTGGCCCGCGTGGGCATTCCCGCGTTTTCGATCAATGAAGGTGTCAAGTACAAGGGGCACGATGCGGCGTGGGGTTTGGAGAAGGCCGATGAATATACCGAGAAGCACTATCACCAGCCCAGCGATGAGTACCATTCCGACATGGATTTCACCGGCGACGCAGTGATGGCCCGCTTTGGCTTCGCCCTGGGTTGGGAGGCAGCCAGCCAGCCGAAAGCTGGTCGGCTGGGAGAAGGGCGACGAGTTCGAGGCGGCAAGGCTGAAGAGCGGAACGAACTGACAGGTTCAATTGAAAAGGTTCAATGTGGTCGCGGGCGACTCGCCCGCGCTTAGCTGAGACGGGCGGGGACGCCCATCCTCCATTCAGGTCAGCTTTCCATCAGCCTGATAGCCGGACTTAGAATGAGGGTAGGCTCCGTCACCCGCTGCACGTCATCCGCCGTCAATCCGGGAGCCACTTCTTCCAGCACCAATCCGGTCGGCGTGATCTGAATCACAGCCATTTCGGTGACGATCGTATTCACCACCTTCACTCCGGTCAGAGGCAGCGTGCATGTTTTCAGGATCTTGGGCTGAGAATCCTTGGTGGTGTGCTCCATGGCGACGATCACGCGGCGCGCGCTGGCCACCAGGTCCATCGCGCCGCCCATGCCTTTGACCATCTTGCCGGGAATCATCCAGTTTGCCAGGTTGCCTTCCTCATCCACCTCCATCGCCCCGAGCACGCTCAGGTCGATGTGGCCGCCCCGAATCATGGCAAACGAATCGGCGCTGGAAAAATAGGCAGTGCCTTTCATCTCGCTGACGGTTTCCTTGCCCGGCGTTGATCAGATCGCAATCCTCCTCGCCCGTCGATCGGATAGGGACCGATGCCAAGCATGCCATTCTCGGACTGCAGAATCACGTCCATGCCCGCGGGCACATGATTGGCCACCAGCGTCGGCATGCCGATGCCCAGATTGACGTAGAAGCCGTCACGCAGTTCGCGGGCAATGCGCTTGCACGATGCGCTCGCGTTTGTCGACATCTTTCATAGGTGCAGTCGTTGGTCGTTAGTCGTGGGTCGTTGGCCAAACCCAGCGCACTGAGGTCTTGGAACGACCAACGACTATCGGCCAACGACTATCGTTTCCGGACCGTTCTACGCTCAATCTTCTTCTCGTAAACTTCGCCTTGAAAAATCCGCTTCACGTAAATACTAGGAGTGTGAATCAGATCGGGTCCCAGTTCGCCCACCTCGACCAGTTGCTCAACTTCCGCAATCGTCACCTTGGCAGCGGTTGCCATCATGGGATTGAAATTTCGCGCTGTCTTGCGATACACCAGATTGCCCCACTTGTCGCCTTTCCATGCTTTGATCAACGCGAAATCAGCTTTCAGGGCGCGCTCCAGCAGGTATGGACGTCCATCGAACTCCCGGGTTTCTTTGTTCTCACCAACAACGGTGCCTACTCCGGCAGGAGTGAAGAAGGCGGGAATGCCGGCGCCGCCGGCGCGAATCCGCTCGGAAAAAGTGCCCTGGGGAATGAGGTCCAGCTCCAGCTTGCGCTGCAGAATCAATTGCTCGAGCAGTTTGTTTTCCCCGACGTAAGTCCCGATATGCTTGATGATCTGGCCCGCGGCCAGCAGCAGGCCATTGCCCAATCCATCCACCCCAACATTGTTGCTGATGGTCGTACAGGTTCTTCGTTCCCTTGCGAACCAGGGCGCGAATCAGGTTTTCCGGGATTCCACATAGACCGAATCCGCCGATCATGATGGTTGCGCCATCGAAGATGTCGTGGATGGCTTCGTCGGCGTTGGCTACGACTTTATTCATCGGGCTTCATTTGTCGAACAAGGATTCTAAATCAAAATCAAGAACAACCCACCACGGAAGCACCGAGACAAAAAGGAAAATTCATTTCCCGGTTTTCTCGGTGCCTCGGTGCCTCGGTGGTGAGGTTTTTCTCAGGTGATGCGCCCGCTCGAACTCCAGCGCCAACTCCCGCGTATCCAGGTTCTCCCGGATATGCGCCAGCCGCTGTTCCAGCTTCAACAGTGCATGCCGGATGTTTTTCTTGTTGGTCAGCGCAACGTCGCGCCACATGGAATAAGGACTGGCCGAGATGCGCGTCATTTCGCGCAGGGCGCGCCCTCCAGTCTCGAGCAGCGGAGCGTCCTCGCCGTACTCGTCCACCAGCGTCGCCGCCAGGGCGGTGGAGATCATCTGCGGCAAATGACTGATCCAGGCACAAAGCTGGTCATGCGCATCGGCATCCATGCTGGCAACGCCCGCGCCGATGGCTTCCACCCACTCCAGAAACTCCCCGCTCGCGCCTCCAAATACTTTCTGTCCTGGCGCAGGGGTCACAAACCACACCGCACCCTGGAACAGATCAGGATCAGCGCCTTCGACGCCCGACTGTTCCTTCCCTGCCATGGGATGTCCAGCCAGATAGCGGCGGCCAACATCCTTGCCGAAGGCCGCAGTCGCGCGGGCAAGGACTTCGGCCTTGGTGCTGCCCACATCGGTCAGCAGAGTCTTGGGAGGAAGCACTGGCCCGAGACGCCCGATCAGTTCAACGATCGCACCGACCGGCGCCGCCAGCAGAACGATCTGGCTGCCTCGTACCGCGTCTACTGGATTCGTGTGCCCCTCATCAATCGTGCCCTTGTCCCGCGCCTGCTTCAACACCGGCGCACGGTCGCAACCGACGATCCTTCCGGGAAAGCGCCGTTTCTTCAAAGCCAGCCCGAAGGAGCCGCCGATAAGGCCCGTGCCGATGATGGTGATTTGGCGAATTGCCATTTGAGTCAGGAACCAGTAGCGCGGAAAATCGTACCGTTAGTTTTTCAATAGACCATTGAGATCGTCGGGATGGTTGGCGCACACCAGCGCGTCTTCGCGATCGATATGACCATGCTTGACCAATTGCCCGAGAGACTCTTCCAGGCTAAACGACCCCTTATTTCTCGTAATGGTGATTTCCTGATGAAGATGCTGCAACGAGTTGCGGCGAATATGCTGTCGGGCGCCGTATCCGAGCATCAGCAGTTCGGCGGCTGGCATGCGGCCGCCATTCCTAGTCGGAAGCAGAACTTGGGTCAACACGGCAGCGAGCGCCATCGCCAGTTCCTGCCGGATCGTATTTTGCCGCTCGAGGGGAAACGAATCGGAGATCCGGGAAATTGTGTTAGCCACATCGGTGGTGTGCAATGTGGACAAAACCAGATGTCCGGTCTCGGCCGCCGCCACTGCAATATGCATGGTTTCGGGATCACGCATTTCGCCGACGACAATAATGTCCGGCGCCTGCCGCAGCGCAGCCCGAAGCGCCGTGGGAAAATCCGGTGCGTCCACACCCACCTCGACTTGTTCGATGAGGCTGCGAAAGTGGACATGCTCGTATTCCACCGGATCTTCGATGGTGATGATGTGCCGTGCTTCGCGCTGGTTGACCAGATCAATCAAAGCGGCCAGGGTCGTGGACTTTCCCGATCCTGCTGGACCCCCAATAAGCACCAACCCACGGGTCAGACGACTTAATGCCTCCACCGTTGGCGGGAGATTCAGGTCGCTGAGCGAAGGTATCTTGGGGGGAAGGGCGCGAATCGCCGCAGCCGCCAGACCGCGTTCGCGGTGCAGGTTGATCCGAAATCGTCCGAGCCCTGCCACGCGATAGGACGAGTCAGCGATCTGGATTTCTCGATACTGCCGTAGCCCATGAGGAGTCAGCGCCGGGACTACCGCCGCTTCTATTTCAAGCCCGCCCAGGGTCTCGCTGTCGATAGGCCTCACCTCGCCTTCGAAGCGAATGGACGCCGGAGCGCCGGGAATGAGCAGGAGGTCGCTGCCAGCGCGCCCAACCAACGTTGTCAGCCATTGATCCAGGCGAGACATCGTCAGCGGAGTTTGCATCTCGCGCTCGTGCCGAGGCTCGGGAACGACGCGTCCAATGTCGGGATGGCTATCCATGTTATAGCGCTATGACAAGACATGGCACTCGATCAGAGCAGCCGGAGAACCTATGCCACTTTGCGGCCCACGGCCGGCGCGATCATGCGCAACTCGTCCATCAATTTGGCGAACTGTTCAGGAAAGAGCGACTGGGCGCCGTCGGAAAATGCCTTGTCCGGATCATGGTGCACTTCGATCAGCAGGGCGTCCGCGCCCGCTGCCAGCGAAGCCCGGGCCATGGGCGGCACTTTGTCGCGCAACCCGGTGCCATGCGACGGATCAGACGTCATGGGCAGGTGCGAAAGCTTCTTGATGATCGGAATGGCCGACACGTCCAGCGTGTTGCGGGTGTAAGTTTCGAAAGTGCGGATGCCGCGCTCGCACAGAATCACATCGTAGTTCCCACCCGCCATGATGTATTCGGCGGAGAGCAATAACTCTTCCAGCGTGGCCGCGATGCCGCGCTTGAGCAGAACGGGCTTCTTGACTTTGCCCAACTCGCGCAGCAGGTTGAAGTTCTGCATGTTGCGCGCGCCCACCTGAAAGATGTCAATGTAAGGCAGCATGAGCCCGATCTGCGAGATTTCCATGACCTCGCTGATCACCAGCATGTGGAAATGATCGCCGGCCTGGCGCAGCAGTTTCAGCCCTTCCTCGCCCATGCCCTGAAATGAATAAGGAGACGATCGCGGCTTGAAGGCGCCGCCACGCAGCACACGAGCGCCCGCCTTCGCCACCTGCTCCGCCACGGTGAAAAGCTGTTCCTTCGATTCCACCGAGCAGGGCCCGGCCATGACCACCACCTGGTCGCCGCCGATCTGTAACCCGTTGGCAAATTGGACGATGGTCCCCTGCGGACGAAAACTGCGCCCCGCCAGCTTGTAGGGAGCGCTGATGCGGTGAACGTGCTCTACCCCGGATAGAACTTCAAGATTGCGAGTGTCAAAGTCCACTCGGGCGCCTACCGCGGCCAGCACGGTCTGCCGCTCACCCGTAGTGCGGTGGACGGAAAAGCCCATCCGGACCAGGTGTTCTACCACCTGCTGGATCTGCTCATCGGTCGCTGATTCCTGCATGGCAACGATCATAGCAAGTCGTTCAGCCCTTAGTCGTTGGTCGAAGGCCCATTCCGTTTCGGCCAACTGACCGCGATAGCTAACTGACCGCCTCAATCGTTCACATCATTATCCAATTCCGTATCGCCTCCGCCATCTGCGGCGGCTTGCGGAGCAATTTCCTGTTGCTGGATCCCGCGCATGATATCCATGATCCGCTCAAAAATGCGCAGCAAATCGCGGTCCGGCAAGGGGCCAGGATTGATGCTCTGCACGTTGTCGAACACCTTGCGCTCCCGGTCGGGCTCGTAAATCGGCATGCCCGCGCCGCGCTTCAACTTACCAATCTCATGGGCAGCCTGCGCCCGCTGGCTCAACAAGTCCACCAGCTTGCGGTCCAGATCGTCGATCTTCTTGCGCCAGTCGGAAATGTCCATGAAAGCGGTGGTCAGTCAGGCGTCGTCAGTCTTCAGTCGTTGAATGTCCAGCCGGTGGTCCTTAGCCATAATTGACCAGACGCTGACCAGCAATGCTGTGGGAAAGATCGTCGTCGATTCCCTAGCCAACTAGCGCAGGTGGGCTGACGACTGACGGCTGACGGCTAAAAGCTGCTTTACAAATTGTGCCACACTCTCCGCTTCTTTGCCCGGATTGCGCTCGATGCATCTCGACAATCGCGCTGCCCACCACCGCCGCGTCGGCGAATTTTCCCACCGCCTTAAACTGTGCCGACGTGGATATGCCGAAGCCGACCGCGACCGGCAGGTCAGTATACCTGCGCAGGCGGCTAACCAGCTTGGGCGCGTCTTCCGGCATCTGCTGCCGGGCCCCGGTCACCCCGGTTCGCGAAACCGCGTACACAAATCCACTCGACGCCTGAGCAATCTGCTTCAGCCGCGCGTCCGTGCTGGTGGGCGCCGCCAAAAACACGGTTGCCAAGCTTCGCTTTTGCATCTCGGCCAGATATTCGCGTGATTCTTCCACCGGCAAGTCGGTGATCAACGCGCCATCGACTCCTGCGTCCTGGGCTGCGGCGCTGAACCTGGCCATCCCCATGCGCAGAATCGGATTCAGATAAGTAAAGATGATGAGTCCGGCCGGCGAATGCTGCCGGATTTCTTTCGCCAGCCCCAGTACCTGCAGCAGAGAAGTCCCGTGGCGCAGCGCCCGTTCGCTGGCGCGTTGGATCACAGGTCCGTCCGCCACCGGATCGCTGAACGGAACCCCGAGTTCGATCACATCCGCGCCCGCATCAATCGCGGCGAAAGCGATGTCGCGCGTGATCGCGAGATCGGGATCGCCGCAAGTGAGATAGGCGACAAGGGATGGCTTATGCTCGAAAGAAAGGGGCATGGAATCGGCACGGCTCGTGCTTGGCTCAATCCAACTTCAGATTCTCCCGCAAAATCCCAATATCCTTGTCGCCGCGCCCGGAAATGTTCACAATCACCACGTCGGACTTCTTCATCCGGGGCGCGCGCTTGATCACCTCGGCCACGGCGTGAGCAGATTCCAGCGCCGGAATGATGCCCTCCGTTCGCGCCAGCGCAGTGCAGGCGTCGAGCGCTTCCGCATCAGACGCCGAGACGTATTCCGCGCGCCGCGTATCCTTCAGCCACGCGTGCTCCGGACCGATCGAAGGATAATCGAGACCGGCCGAAACCGAGTGCGTCGGTTGAAATCTGCCCAGCCTCATCCTGCAACACATACGAGTAAGTGCCCTGCATCACGCCCGGCGATCCTCCGCTAAAACGCGCGGCGTGTTCACCCAGTCGTGCGCCACGCCCACCCGCCTCCACACCGACGAGTTGTACTTTCTTGTCCTTAATAAATTCGTGGAAGATGCCAATGGAATTCGATCCACCGCCGACGCAAGCGATAATTGTTTTGGGCAGCTTGCCTTCGGCCTTAAGAATCTGCGCGCGCGCCTCGCGCCCGATGACTTTGTGAAAGTCGCGCACCATGGTCGGATAAGGATGCGCGCCGAGCACGCTGCCCAGCAGGTAATGCGTGGTGCGCACGTTAGTCACCCAGTCGCGCATGGCCTCATTGATCGCGTCTTTCAATGTGCGGGAACCCGAATCCACGCCGCGAACCTCCGCGCCCAGCAGCCGCATACGGAAAACGTTCAACTCCTGCCGCCGCATGTCCTCCGTTCCCATGTACACGACACATTCAAAGCCCAGCAGCGCGCACACGGTCGCCGTGGCCACGCCATGCTGACCGGCGCCGGTCTCAGCGATAACGCGATGCTTGCCCATGCGCTCGACCAGCAGCGCCTGTCCCAGGCAGTTATTGATCTTGTGCGCGCCGGTATGGAGCAGGTCTTCGCGCTTGAGATAAATCTTCGCCCCGCCGAGTTCTTTCGTCAGGCGCCTGCGCGAAAAACAGAGGAGTGGGACGCCCAGCATAGGTGCGCAACAGTTCGTCCAGACGGCGCTGAAAGCTGCGGTCCCGCTTGGCCTTCTCGTAGTGCCGCTCCAGTTCATCTAGCGCCGCCATCAGAGTCTCGGGAACGTAGCGCCCACCGTAAACGCCGAAACGCCCCGGTACGCCCCGTAGAGACGGAGCGGCTGCGAGGAGCCTTGAACGCCCGGGACGCGCCACGGGGCGGGGTTGAACTTTTGCAGTTGCCATTTCAGCTTTTCTTTTCTATTTTTCGGACCGCGTCAATAAAGGCGCGAACCTTCTCCGGATCTTTTTTCCCTGGACTGGCTTCGACACCAGAAGCGACGTCCGCTCCCCAGGGTTTCAGTATACGGATCGCGTCCGCGACGTTGGCCGAATTCAGGCCTCCGCCCACGACCACTTTCAGCTTTTCACCGATCGATTGAATCCCGGACGCGGCCGCCTTCCAATCAAATGTTCTTCCCGTACCACCCGGCAGTTGCGGCGTCCCGGAGTCAAAAAAAACTGCGCTAATGCCAGTCTCTCCATTTTTCAGGCCAGTCGAGCCCACTGTTGATTTCAGTGGCCGGGAGAACCAGGAAAAGTTTCAGGTCCCGACCGGTTTTCAGCGCCCGTATGAACTCTGGCTTACGGGACTTGACGCCGTGCAATTGCGCGGCGGTCAGACCTGCCCGAGCGACAGTACGTAGAATCTTTGCAACGGGCTCATCTACAAACACCCCGACTTTCTCGATGTTTAGCGGCAGTTTCTCCACGATCTCCCGGGCTGATTCCAGGTCAATTTTTCGCGGACTCTTCTCGTAAAACACGAAACCCAACGCATCCGCGCCCGCGTCGACCGCGGTCAAGGCGTCTTCGAGATTCGTAGTCCCGCAAATTTTGATCCAAGTCATGGACCCCAGTTCTCGGTTGCCAGTTGAGAGTTCCCAGAAAATAAGCTTCTAGTCTTTCGTGCTCAGTGCAAATCCCTCACGTTCCGCTTCCACGATCAGAGATTTCAAGGCCTGTCCGGGCGATTCTGCCTTCATCAGGGACTCACCGATCAGGAATGCCTGGTATCCGGCCGCGCGCAGACGGGCAATGTCCGCGCCCTTATCAATCCCACTCTCGGCCACGGAAATCACATCCCGGGGAACCATTTCCGCTAGCCGGAGAGCGGTGTTTACATCCACCTTGAAGGTTCGCAGATCGCGATTGTTCACTCCAATAACATCGGAACCCGCGTCCAGCGCGCGGTGCAGCTCTTCCTCATTGTGTGCCTCGCACAGCACGTCGAGTCCCAGCGCGCGGCTCTTCTTGCTCAGGGCAATCGCCTCCGCTTGCGAGAGCACCGCCACAATGAGCAGGACCGCGTCGGCGCAGCTAGCCCGCGCTTGCAGCAGTTGGAACTCGTCCACGATGAAGTCCTTCTGCAAACAAGGAAGCTTGGTAGTAGCCGAGGCGCGCTGCAGGTTATCGAGCGATCCCTGAAAAAACTCTTCGTCCGTAAGCACGGACATTGCCGCCGCTCCCGCCGCCTCCAATTCTCTGAGCCAGGCTCTCGGGCTCGAAATTCGCGCGAATCAGTCCGCGGGAGGGGGAAGCCTTCTTCAGTTCGGCAATGATGGCAGGGCCAGTCCGGCTCTTGGTTGCCAGCGCCTGCCGGAAGCCCCGCGGGACATGCTGTTCCGTCCTTTGCTCCAGCTGGCGCAAATCGACAGAGCGTTTCGCATCCGCGACTCGACGGCGCGTAGCAGCGACAATCTGGTCCAGGCTGGCGGCCATAGCGAATCTGAAGATTATACGGGAACCAACGCGAATGCCGCCGCAGGAGGGTTGCATTTCCTTCGGCACGACACTAAGACACGAAAAACCGCGCGTCGCATTGACCGTAACCGTCATCATTCCGTAGAGAACTTGAACACGGTCTGCGAATGGAATGTCTGACCCGGCCTCAAAATCGTCGACGGAAAATCCGGATGGTTGGGCGAATCCGGAAAATGCTGCGTCTCCAGGCACAAACCGTAACGGTGCTTGTAGACATGCCCCTGTTTCCCGGTGATCGTTCCATCCAGAAAATTGCCGGAATAAAACTGCACGCCCGGCTCCGTGGTAAACACTTCCAGCACCCGTCCGCTGGTCGGTTCGTGGACTCGGGCCGCCAGCGTCAAGCTGTTGTCCTTCCGGTTTATCACCCAGTTGTGATCGTAGCCTTGTCCCACCACCAACTGTTCGTAGTCGTCGTTGATGCGAGCGCCGACCGCGGTGGGCTTGGTGAAGTCCATCGGCGTACCTTGGACCGGGCGCAGTTCGCCGGTGGGGATCAGGGTTTTCTCCACTGGCGTGAAGCGGTCGGCATTGAGCATAACGTGATGCCCAAGGATGTCGCCGCTGCCTTCTCCGGCCAAATTGAAATAACTGTGTTGCGAGAGATTTAGCGGCGTAGCCTTATCGGTAGTCGCCTCATAATCCAGAATCAACTGGTTTTCGTCCGTCAGGGTGTAGCTGACTTTGACCTTAAGGTTACCGGGATAGCCTTCCTCGCCGTCTTTGCTCAGGTAGCTGAACGCCACGCCGACGCCTTTTGCGTTCTTGAACTCCTTGGCCTCCCAGACTTGCTTGTTGAACCCATTCACTCCGCCATGCAGAGAGTTGGGGCCGTCATTCTTGGCCAGCGTATATTTCACGCCGTCGAGCGTGAATGTGGCGTTGGCAATTCGATTGGCGTAACGTCCGACGATGACGCCAAAATAGGGAGGGTTGACCAGATATCCGTCGAGCTTGTCGTGTCCGAGGACGATGTCACCCAGGTTGCCGCTCTTGTCCGGTACCCGCAGGGATATGATGATGCCCCCGTACGTCATGGCGCGCACTTCGAGGCCCGTTGAGTTGGTTAAGGTATACAGATCGACCGGCCTCCCGTCCCCGGTTTTTCCAAACGATTCCTTGCGAACCTGCTGTTTGTGTTTTGACGCCGCTGCCTCTCGTCCCATCACGGCAGAAACAAAGAGGACCAGTAGCAGGATGCAAAGACTTGTCGTTTTATGGTTCATCATAAGCGGGTCACGGAAGCATGTCCGTTCGCGCCGTTCAGGGTAACACGCTCCTTACCTGTCGGGGCAATTTCTCGATGAGGCAGGGCGCATCGCGGTTGGCCGCGTGCGTTGCTTTCTGGGCCCAATGGTTCAGTCAGAAACCTTACTTTGGTGTGGCCTCAGACGAAATTTCTGCCCTTCCGGCTCTCCATCAATGGCTCAGAACCTCTTACAATAAGGACATGTTTTGTCGAGTCCCTTTTTTTCAGCTGGCTTTTATATTTCTGTCCGTAAGTTTGCTTCGGGCTGACACCGCGGCATTTGACCTAGCTGGGCCAAGAATAGAGATAAGGGTGACCCGGGCGGGCAAGACCTTGCCCATTGACCGCGTGCCGAACCTGCAGCCTGGGGATCGCATTTGGATCCACCCCGACATGCCGGACGAAGAGTCCGTGCACTTCCTGATGATTTCGGCATTCCTGCGCGGGTCGACCAATCCGCCGCCCGAGAACTGGTTCACGAGGGTTGAAACCTGGAACAAACATGTGCGCGAAGAGGGGGTCGTAATCACCGTTCCAGCCGGCGCCCAACAGGCGTTGATTTTCCTCGCTCCCCAGACCGGCGGCGATTTCGGCACGCTGCGGTCCGCGGTGCGGGGCAAGCCCGGAGCATTCGTGCGCGCTTCGCAGGACCTGAATCAGGCCAGCCTGGACCGTTCGCGTCTCGACAAATATTTGAGCGCGGTCAGGGAGATGTCCGGCGACGATGCCAGTGTTCTGCATGACCGGTCTGTTCTCCTGGCCCGCAGTCTCAACATCAAGATCGATAACGAATGTTTCACCAAGCCCCGGCAGCAGCAGGAATCATGCCTCACCCAGAATACGGACCAGTTGGTGCTCGATGATGGCCATAGTCAGTCCATGGTGTCAGCGCTCACCTCTGGAAGCGGGCCCGATCTCGTCGGTCAGCTGAGCACAACCCGATTGGCGGGCGGCGGCGCCTACAGTCCCTATGTAGGCGCGGTCGTGGATGTGGCGAAAATGTTGGAAAGCTTTCATACCCCCGAGTACCGCTATATTCCCGCGCTGGCGCTGCCTCACCTTGACGAGCTGAACCTGAAACTCAACAATCCGCCTTCGTTTCGCAAACCCATGTCGGTGCTGGTAGTGAGTTTGCCGGCGGTGGAGGCGCCGCAGTTGCCTCCCCTTCGTCCCGTGGACACTCATCAGGTGCTCTGCTTGGAAAAGCCTGACCTGTTGCTCGCAGCGGAAGGCGCTCCCGTAGTCTTCTCAACCGATTACGCGCACAGTATGGTTCTGCACGTCGCGGACAAATCAGGCCATGCGTTTGATCTCCCGGCTCCGGCGGATGCGGCACGCGGTGGGTTTTCCATCGCCACGCAAAGCGTCGCGGCAGACAAGTTGGAGAGCGAGGTCAAGGGAACGCTTCGGGGAAACTGGGGGTTTGACTCCTTTGAGGGACCTTCCTTTCGCCTGCAAAACGCGCACGCCGCCCAGTGGATTGTCACCTCGGCTGACGAAAGCGCCCTGGTCGTAGGCCGCGAGGACACCATCCATTTCAAATCGGACGCCGCCGCCTGTGTCGAGACCGTCACCCTGAAGAATGAGGAAGGCCGGGCGCTAAAGGCAACCTGGGATTCATCGAAACCCGATGAACTCGAACTCAAAGTTCCACTGAAAGAGGAGAGCCCGGGAAGAATCACGATGCAGGTAAAACAGTATGGCGTGGGAAAAGCGGACGAAGTTGAGCTGCGCAGCTATTCCGAAGCCGCGCGCTTGGATAAATTCGCCATCAACGCGGGCGACTTACAAGCAACTCTCCTCGGAACACGCCTGGACGAGGTGGCTGCGGTAGAGCTAAACGGTATCCACTTCGGCCCAGCGGAGTTCTCACGCCTGGACAACAAAGATCAGCTGCGGCTGGCTACGGACTCCAGGGACACTTCCGGGGTACACGCCGGCGACAAAGTCACGGCCAAGGTACGTCTCAAAGATGGCCGCGTGTCGAATGTTGACACCGTCGTCGACCCGCCGCGTCCCAGAATCACGCTTCTTAACCAGACTATCCAACCTGGGCCCGGACCTACCGCCATTCGACTGGGCAATCAGGATGAGCTGCCACAGGATGGGAGGCTTTCGTTTTTCGTGAACGTGGAAATCCCGGAAACATTTACACGCTTGGAGAAAATCGAGGTAGCTACGGCAGATGCATCGTACAGCGTCTCCTTGAGCCTCGATGACGGTACTCTTATTGCTCAGGATGCCCACACCGTGATGGCGGTTTTCGATCCGCTGAAGAGTTTCGGCCCGTCTGCGTTCGGCCCGCTTCGCTTCCGCGCGGTGGAAGGGAGTGCCCGAGGCGATTGGCAACCGCTGGCAAACCTGGTGCGCCTACCCGTCCTGAAGGAAGTGGGTTGTCCGGCCGCTCCGGACAAGCCATGCGCCCTCTACGGAACCAATCTCTTCCTGATCAGTTCGGTGGCGTCGGATCCGGAGTTCAAACACTCGGTGCCCGTACCAACAGGATTTACGGACTCCGCCCTGAGCGTGCCGCATCCGGACGGCAGCCTGCTTTACATCAAACTGCGGGACAATCCCTCGGCAGTAAATCCCGCCTCTTTGCCAGTGGTTCCGGCTCAGCCGTAGACTGACTACCGCTGGGACTCGGTGGCCCGAGACGGCACGTACTGGTTCTCCATCCATCTAGGGAACTGGGCTGCGGAAACGCGGAAGGATACGACCGGAACCGGCCGTATGGTAGAGCAGTTAGAAGAACCAGAGACCGTGGTGCCATCGAAGGGACTCGAACCCCCACACCCTTGCGAGTACATGGACCTGAACCATGCGCGTCTGCCAATTCCGCCACGATGGCAAAAGTAACTGGGATGCGGCCATCTTTTCAAGGCCGCCTTCCAGGAAAGGACTACGAGTAATATTCTACAGGGGGAGCGCAGGCTGTCAAACCCCGCAGCTGCAGATGGAAAATGCTCACCAAGCCCGGCCGACGTCGATCGCCAACCTCCGCGCACTGGCTCATGATCTCAGCAATTCGCTGGAGACGATTCTGCAAGCTGCCTATCTCTTGCAGGAGGCGAAGCTCGACGGAAGAACAAGAAGTGGGCCCAAGCATTGACACCGCAGCACGCGACGCCGCCCGCATTAATCGCGAGATCAGGAAAATACTGAACTCGCAGAGCTAGTCGTTGGTCGTTAGTCGCTGGTCATCAATGGTCGTTCGCCTCTGCCAACTTCGGACATTGGGATCAAAAGCCAACGACCAACGGACGAACGACCAACGACTTCTTCAACCCTCCAGCTTTGCTGTCATCGTGATATTCGCCTTGAGCAGCTTTGGACACCGGGCAACCACTCTTGGCATTTTCCGCTGCCTTTTGAAACGCCGCGTTGTCCGCGCCCGGCACGCGCCCCACGACGTCGAGATGGACGGTGGTGATGGTCCAACCAGAGTCGAGCTTTTCCAGGGTCAGCGTCGCGGTCGTCTCGATGCTCGAGGCCGTGAGATTGGCGGCGCCCAATTGTCCCGAAAGCGCCATGGAGAAACATCCCGCATGCGCCGCCGCGATCAGTTCTTCAGGGTTGGTTCCCGGGGTGTTCTCAAAACGCGTGGCAAACGAGTACGGAGTGTTGGACAACACGCCGCTGCTTGCGGAAACCACTCCTTTACCGTCTTTAAGCCCGCCCTTCCATATTGCGCTTGCCTTGCGTTGCATGCGACTCTCCTGATCTTTTGAAGTGGATTGCGTCCCGACTATTGTAGACGCAGGCGAGGCTCGGATGTCAGGCGATCGCAATAACAGTCGCGACGGTTGAGTGTCGATGAACGTAAGACTACCCAGCGGGCGGTCAAAACAATTCGAGGCTGCTGAATTTCATCTTGCGGCGGGCAAGTCGCTGTTCCAGCAGTTCGCTGTCATCCGCCAGATCCCAAGCCGGCGCCAGGTCTGCACAAACTTGCCGCGGTCGACGACAGTCGTACCGTTCAGTTGCTGAATGGCAGCCGTGTAGCGGCCAACCTCGACGGCCATATCGCCCGATTCCTCAACTCGAATCGTTTCCAGGCGAAGATTCTGGTATCCGGCGTCCCCGAGTCTGCGAAGCATCACCTCGATCGCCTTTGCCCCTGCACCGATTCGCGCTGCGGCGGCATCAGGAGGCCGTCCGACGTAAACAGAGCCGCTGCCTGATCGTAGTTTCCGGTATTGAATGCGGTGGCAAAATCCTGTGTGAGTCCGCGAATCGTGGACTGCACATCCAGCCATGAATTGACACTGGGGGCGCTGCCAGACAAGGGCCGGTACATCGTCCTACCTCCGGGAGAGGGACTAGCAGACGGCGCAATACTTTCGCAGGTTGCGCCGTCGGTTGCAGCGATCTTAACTCAAAGCGATGTGGAAAAGAAGTCTCCTCTCGCAATGAGTTCGTCCTAATCGAATGCTCTGATCTTTGATTCCAGGGGGTATGATTGGTTGCCCGGGTTTCTTGGCCTGTGCGTTGCCTGAAGGGGTCCTCATAATGTACTTCGAACAATTTTATCTTGGCTGCCTGGCCCATGCTTCTTACATGCTCGGGTCGCAAGGCGAAGCGGTCGTGGTCGACCCCCAGCGTGACGTGGATCTTTATGTGAAGGCCGCCGAAGAACACGGGCTTACTATCCGGCATATTTTTGAAACCCACCTTCACGCCGATTTCGTCTCGGGACACAAGGAACTCGCCGCCCGCACCGGGGCAAAAATTTATTTCGGCGCCCAGGCCGGAGTAACCTTCCCGCACGTCGCTGTTCAAGATGGTTTCGAATTGCGTTTCGGCAACGCGCGGATCAGCTGTTCTCGAAACTCCGGGACACACTTTGGAGAGCATCTGCCTCGTAGTCAGCGATGATGAGAAGCCGCAGAAGCCGTGGGCCGTGTTGACCGGCGACACCCTCTTTATAGGTGACGTGGGCCGTCCCGATCTCTCCCGCACGCATTCGCCCCGAGCAGTTGGCGGGCATGCTTTATGACAGCCTGCATAACAAACTGTTGAAGCTGCCGGATGAAGTGCTCGTGTATCCCGCCCATGGCGCCGGTTCGCTCTGCGGCCGCAACATGCGGGCCGAGCGTTCGTCCACGATCGGCACAGAGCGCCTTACCAACTACGCACTACAAATCCAGACCCGCGACGAGTTCGTCAGACAGCTGACCAGCAATCTGCCGGCGCGTCCAGAATATTTCTTGCAGGATGCCGAAATCAATCGCGGAGGCGCCCCCGCGCTCTCCGACTTGCCGGAGCTGAAGGCAATTTCGCCGGCGGAGCTGAAAGCCATGCTGGAAGAGGATGGGATCGCGCTCGATCTCCGACCCGGTGATCAGTTCGCCGCCGGCCATGTGCCCGGTTCCATCAACATTCCTTTGTCAGGACAATTCGCTTCCTGGGCAGGAACAATTCTCGGTTTGTCGTCGCGTCCGGTGCTGATTGCCGATGCGCCGGAGCAATTGTCTGAAGCGCGTCTTCGCCTGGCCCGGGTTGGCATCGAAGGCGAACGCGGATACCTGGAAGACGGCGATTGCGGGATGGAAGCGGGCAGGATTCGATCTTGCCACCCTGCGCGAGATCAGCGTGCAGGAGTTGCAGCAGCAGCTCTCGGGAAACAAAATGCGAGTGCTCGATGTTCGCCGCGAAGCGGAATGGATGGCCGGGCACGTCGACGGAGCCGCATGGTGGCCACTCGACCGGTTCCGGGTTTCTCCACCAGAAGTCGATCTCAGTGTTCCTTTGGCCGTTCATTGCCAGAGCGGCTATCGCAGCATGATTGCCTGCAGCCTTCTGCAACGCGCCGGCTTTAAGAATGTGGTGAACGTCAGCGGCGGATTCGGCGCCTGGCAACAGGCACGATTGCCAGTCGCAACCGGTGCGCCGGTAGAAGCCTAATGGACGACGGGCGTCCCCACCCGTCTAGCTCCGGCAGCACGCGGACGAGGACCGCCCGTCCTCCACCAACATCCCTGCACTCCGTCCTCCTGTAGAATGCCCCTACCAAATCCATGATCACTCTCGCCGACGTCCAAGCCGCCCTCGAGCGCATTCGCCAGTCCATCTACCTTTCGCCGTGCACTCTCTCCGCGACTTTTTCGCAGCTCACCGGCAATTCCATCTACCTGAAACTCGACAATCTGCAGAGAACCGGCGCGTTCAAAGAACGCGGCGCGCTGAACAAGCTGCTGACCATGACCACGGAAGAGCGCGATCGGGGAGTGATTGCGGCTTCGGCTGGAAATCACGCGCAGGGACTGGCCTATCACGCTGGCCGCCGTGGCATCAAAGCCCAGATCTGCATGCCGCTGACGACTCCCCTGATCAAAGTGTCCGCGACTAAAGTCGTACGGCGCCGAAGTCATCCTCGTACGGCGCCAACTACGACGACGCCTGTGAAGAAGCCATCCGCCGCGGCCAGCAGCAACATCTCACTTTCATCCACCCTTTCGATGATGACGCGGTCATCGCCGGCCAGGGAACCCTTGGCCTTGAGATGCTTGCAGCAGCATCCCGAAATTGAGGTGGTCGTGGTTCCCATCGGCGGCGGCGGCTTGATCGGCGGCATCGCCTGTGCCATCAAAGAAACAAATCCAAAAGTTCAGATCATCGGCGTGCAAACCACGCGGCTGCCATCGATGAAGGCTGCGGTGGCGAGGGTAAACCCGTGACTCTGGCTCCGTCCGCGACCATCGCCGACGGCATCGCTGTCCGCCGAGCCGGTGACCGCACTTTGCCCCTTGTCCAGAAATACGTGGACGAAATCGTCACCGTCGACGAAGAAGAAATCGCCAATGCGGTCCTTCTCCTGCTGGAACGCGAAAAAACCATGGCTGAAGGCGCCGGCGCAGCCGCCATCGCCGCGCTGATCAATCGAAAAATACAAATGGCCGGAAAGAAGATCGCGGTGCTGATCGGCGGCGGCAACATGGACGTAACCCTGCTGTCGCGAATCATCGAGCGCGGTCTGGTAAAAGACGGACGCCTCGTGCGCCTGCGCGTCCATCTTCCCGACTATCCTGGGGCTCTGCACCGCCTGACCGGAATCCTCGCCGACCACCGGGCGAACATCGTGGAGACCTCTTACGATCGCGCCTACTACGGGGTAAATCTCGGAGAGACCGCGATCGATATCACGATGGAAACCCGGGGCCCAGATCAGATTGCCGAATTGCTCTCCGCCCTCGAGGCCGCCGGCTACTCGCAAGAGAGAGTTCTCTAAAGCTTCAAGGGCACACTCCCGCGAGAAGTTGCAAAGGCAAACATCATCAACTAAGCTTAATTTCTTCGGCGGAACTGGCAGACGCAGCGGACTCAAAAGAGGCGGAGCCTCCCAGGCCCATCATGGCCTAGGTCGATTGTTTCCTTTTGGTTCCAGAGACATACCTTAGGCAAGCTCACTCAGCAGTGGTTGGGAAATGCGCGGGTAGGTGGGCAGATGTTGAGGTCTGTCGGTCACGACACGTTAGAGGTCGCTGGTTCGAGTCCAGTCGTGCCTACCATTTATCTCATTGAATCTGCTGCGAGGCGAGCGGCAGTCTCTCCGGGTTTTGCTCCAACTTGCCATCATTTGCCATCAAAACCGAGAGTTTTTCGACCGTAGTGCGCTGCTGCTCGGGGATCGGTAGGGTGTAGATCTCGAGTGTGGTAGACATCTTGGAATGACCGAGCTGGGCCTGTGCGTCCCGCAGAGAGCCTCCCACCGCCTGGAAATAGCGTGATGTGAGTCCGCCGCAGGGTGTGCCAGTTGAGCCATGGCATGCCAAGCTTTTGGCCTGCCGGTTTCAGACACCGATGAAGCAGGTTGGAATCGTTGTACGGTGTTCCGTTCACGGTGTGGAACACCAATTTCTCTTCCTCGTGCTTCGAGCTCTCGTAGAGCTTGGTTAAAACTGCTCTGAGAGCGGTCGGGATCGAAACCAGGCGTTTGCTGCATTTGGTTTTCGGAGAACCGATGGTCCCCCGGTAAAAGGCTTGCGTGATGCGAATCTGCCGGGAAGAGAAAGCCACGTTTTTCCAGGGCAGTCCCAGGACTTCTCCAATTCGCAATCCGGTGAGCAGGGACAGCCAAACCATGGTGCGAACCGGTTCCGAGATCACATCCATCAGCCGGGAAACCTGTTCTGGCGTCAGGATCTGCTTTTCGCCGACGGCCACCTTCTCGGGAAGCTCGACCCCAGCGATGGGATTGGCTCCAGAAAAGTAGCCCCACTTTTTCGCCACTGTGAAGACCTTGGACAGGAGGTTGCGATAGTGATTCGCAGACTCCCAGCCTAGTCCGGTCCCCATCTTTTGCAAACACGAAGCGTTGCACGTCCAGGGTGCCTGGATCGCAGAGGCGACATTTTCCAATGGCAGGCAGTAAATGCGTGTTGAGGGTTCGGCGATAGCGCTTTTGGGTCGAGAGTTTCAGGGTCGGAAAGAAATTGGAATGAAGTAACCGTCCACAGAGTCCTGCAAACCGATTGTTTCACACACTCCGCATGATGCGCATTTTTGTGACGCTCCGCAATAAGTTCTGACCCACCACGAGTTGTTGCAAGCGGTATGGGGCTGCCTGAGGTTGTTCGTGAACCAACTCCACAAGAATATCGAGTCCAACACCCAGCCTCCGGCTTATCGGGACCGATATTTATGAAATCTTTATCCTTTCTTTACGAATTCTTTATGCGCATCCGGCTAAGTTGAGGTCTCCGCCGCTCCCTTCATGATTTGATCAGGGAAATCTTTGGAGGATTGACGCGTCGGACTTGAAAACCGCCAATGCAAAACCATCGTGCTAAACAGTCGACCCTAAACGTAAAGGCAACCGGCGCTCAACGGGTGCTGGTCGCAACGACCGCCATGCTTGTATTTATCTCTTTTTGGCGAGCCGCAGCCGTCGTGCTCAACGACATGGGTTCGTCCGCATTCTACGCTGGCGCAATTGCTGAACACTTTGTCGGGAAAACAGCTCCTTGGTTCATCCTGGCCATCATGTTGCTCTCCTATGCTGTCCGAGCCGTTTACATCGAGAGCTGCAGCATGTTTGTGCGCGGCGGTGTTTATCGTGTGGTCAAAGAGGCCATGGGCGGAACCCTGGCGAAGTTCTCGGTTTCAGCCTTGATGTTCGACTACATCCTGACAGGACCGATCAGCGGCGTATCGGCTGGCCTGTACCTGGCGGGTCTGTTGAACGAGCTTTTGCACCATGCGCACTCCAGTTTCGTCCTTAACGTGAACTGGACGGCTGCGCTCTTTGCTGCCGTAGTTACCGTCTACTTCTGGTGGCAGAACATCAAGGGTATCCCCGAGTCCAGCGAGAAAGCTCTCCGCATCATGTACGTGACCACCGTGATGGTGGTCATGATGATCGCCTGGTGTGCCTATACGCTCTGGGTGCGGGGAGCTCATCTTCCGCCCTGGCCGCATCTCTCGAATCTTGTGTACTCGAACGACGCGCTAGGTTGGCTGCGCCATACCTCGCTGCCATATACCGTCGGACTGATCGGTATTTTGGTTGGTTTGGGTCATTCCGTTCTGGCCATGAGCGGCGAGGAGACCATGGCTCAGGTTTACCGGGAAATTGAGCACCCCAAACTGCGGAACCTGGAAAAAGCGGGATTCGTCATCTTTCTATACAGCCTGATTTTCACAGCCGGCGTGGCGTTCTTCGCTGTGATGATTATCCCCGATTCGGTGCGCAACAATTTCTTCGATAACCCAATCGGCGGATTGGCGATGTACCTGGTTGGGCCTTTATCGCTGCGGCTTGTGTTCCGGGCTTTCGTCGTAGTGGTGGGCGTCTTGATGCTGGCCGGGGCAGTCAACACTGCCATCGTGGGCTCGAACGGAGTCCTGAACCGGGTTTCCGAGGATGGAATTCTTCCCCACTGGTTTCGCCACCCGCATCCTCGTTTCGGGACCTCCCATCGCCTCCTAAACCTCGTCGTTGGCCTTCAGCTCCTTACGATTCTCTTGAGTCGGGGAAACATTTTTGTGCTGGGCGAGGCTTATGCCTTCGGTGTGATGTGGAGCTTCGCCATGAAGGGTCTGGCAGTCCTTGTCCTCCGCTACAAGCGACCCGGCGAGCGGGAATTTCGTGTGCCCTTGAACCTGAAGGTTCGGAATATCGAGATCCCCTTAGGCCTTGGCCTCATAACGATCACTCTGTTCGCTTTGTGCGTAATCAATCTCTTCACCAAGCAAGTCGCTACGCTTTCAGGAGTCGCTTTCACGATTATTTTCTTCGCCGTTTTCACAGCCTCCGAAAAGATGACCAGGAAGCGCACTACGGCTCACTCCGAGCTTGACCAGTTCAATTTAGAACCTGGTGAAGACCTCACTCCCGAGGCTGTTGGCGTTCGACCGGGGAACATTCTGGTTATGGTCCGTAACTACAACACGCTTTATAACCTGGGGGCGGTCCTCGACCGGGTCGATACTCACAAACACGACGTCGTGGTACTCCACCTTCGATTTCTCACGCGAGCGGGGTCAGGCGAGTACGAGTTGGAGGCCGAGCAGCTTTTTAGCGTGGAAGAGCAGCAGCTTTTTACGCGCGCCCTTGAGCTGGCGGAGAAGAAGGGGAAGACCATCCATCTGGCGGTCGCTGCGGCCACGGAGAAATGGGACGCGATCTTGCGGGCAGCCCAAAGCCTGCGATCATCTGCCGTTGTTCTGGGGCCTTCTCCTACTAGACCTGTCACTGAAGAAGCTCGTATCGCGGGCATGGCCTGGGAGCATCTATCTGATCCCAAACCCCAATTGACCCTTCAAATCTACTTTCCCGGTGGCCAGGAACATGTTTTTTATCTCGGGCCGCATGCGCCGCACCTCACACCTAGCGAGGTTGATCTCCTGCACAGTATTTGGCTTGAACTCAGTAGCGATGTTGCCCCTGAGGAGATTCATCACCACGACGTCGTCCACTTCGCTCTGGAAGAACTCCGGCAGGAGCTCAGCAATACGCAGCGAGAGGAAGTCCTCCGCCGGTTGCGGCAGCATCTCGAGGAAATCAAGGGTCGGCGCGTAACGCACCTTTAGCGGTCGGAGTTGCGCATCATCGTGTCGTGTATGGCATAAGGGAGGAAAGCGTGAGCGCAGGCCGCATCCTCGTGGTGGACGACGATCCGCAAATCCGCCGCGTGATGCGAGTGACCCTGACTGCACAAGGCTATGAAGTAAGTGATGCTAAATCCGGTGAAGAGGCGCTGGAAAGGCTGCGCTGCGAGAATTACGACCTTGTCCTGCTGGACGTGAACATGTCCGGCATGGGTGGGATCAAGGTTTGCCGGACCTTGCGGTACGGCCGGCATGGTTTCGAGTTGGCGATAATCATGCTTACCGTGCGAGACACAGAGAAAGATAAAGTCGATGCGCTGGATGCGGGAGCCGACGATTACGTCACCAAGCCCTTTAGCATCCCGGAGCTGTTGGCGCGGATTCGTGCCGCGCTGCGACGAGTACCCGTTGATCCTGGCTTGGAGTTACAGCGAATCAAGCTCGAGAATGTTGAAATCGACTTCTCGTCGCGGCACGTCACGGGTCCAGGCCGAGACGTGCGCCTCACGCCGAAGGAGTTCGATCTGCTTTCCTACCTCATCGCGCATCCAAACCGAACCCTGACCCATCGCGAACTTCTGCGTGCTGTTTGGGGGGCGGATTATGGCGACGAAGTGGAGTATCTCAGAGTTTTCGTCAACCGACTGCGCTGGAAGATTGAGCCTGATCGCGCCGAGCCTCGTTTTTTGGTAACCGAACCCTGGGTCGGCTACCGCTTCTGCCTGCCTAAGTAACCGTCACATTTCTCTAGTTTTTATGAAGTTTTTTAGGGCTTGTTTATGCCTCATTTATGCACGTTTGGCTAGCTTGAGAACGAACGGTGCTTATGCGCAACCACATCGGCTGTAGCTCCATGGAGCTTTGGGAGCGCTCCATACCCCCAGGCAGAGCGGCGGAGAACAATCCGGGGAACGAGCTTGAAATTAACGTGATCTTCACCGACCATCAGGGCACGCTCAGCGCCTTGAGGACTGCCGGGGCCCTGGCTCATCAATTGCAAGCGCATATCAATCTCCTGGTTCCTCGAGTCGTACCGTACGCGTTCCCGCTCGCCAGTCCGCCAGTTTCGATTCAGTTTACCGAGCGTCGACTTCTGGACCTTGCGCGTCAGGGAGCCCAGGGCCCCATGGTCATCTCTGTCCAGCTATATCTCTGCCGTGACCCGCGGCTGTGCCTCTTGGAGGCCCTAAACCCGCGATCTCTAGTGGTCGTCGGGGGCAGGGAACGGTGGTGGCCAACGAAGGAAACCAAACTGGCAAGGATGCTTCAGTTTGCTGGGCACCAGGTTATTTTCGCTGGTCTCGAGTGAGGAGCGATGGTCCACTAACATTGCCGTGCGCTTGCGCAGTTGGCAAGGATCTGGCCGACTACGTTCTTACCCGAGAACGGTAAACCCGTGCGAGACTTTCGTGGGACCTGGGCGAAAGCGCGCAAGGCTGCTGGAAATACCTGCGTTGCTGTTCCACGATCTCCGGGAGGACGCCTGCCCGGAGTCTCAGGCGGGCCGGAATCGCGGAAGGGATCATCCAGAGCACAAGCGGCTGGAAAACACGCAGCGGAAGCGCAACGAACGCGAGCACGTGACCGAAAAGAGTCACGTTTTTGCGGTCACAGTGACACTGTGGACGGACAGGTTGCCAAGGGCCAAATCATCAATTAGGCTTGATTTCTCTGCGGCTTACGACTTAGCTGATGGTGGTTACACACACTGAAGGTCGCCGCCGCTTGGCAGCAGCGGCCCTAGATTGCAACTCAATCCGACTCTTTACGATTCTTTTTTCGAGCACGCTTTCGCGCCAAAGCTTGCTTAACGCGCTTCTTCTCGCCCGGCTTCAGGTAGAAGGAGTGACGCTTGACATCCTTGATGATGTCTTCCTGCTGCACTTTGCGCTTGAAGCGACGAAGGGCATTCTCCAACGACTCGCCCTCTTGCAGTCGAACTTCTGCCAATCTCATCACCTCCCAACAACTAATCGCGACCACTGGAGCTTACATCATGTGCGCTGCGCCCGTTAGAACTAACCCTCCCCGGAAACAAAGGCAGGCGGAGTATCCGTCGTCTTCTTCATCGTCATCATTGTCATCTTTAGGTCCGTCGTCGTCTTCTTCGTCTTCTTCCTCCTCAGGCTCTTGTCGGAGGAAGACCTCGGGGGCCAGCCACGGATGAGAAGATTCTGGGTAGGGGAATTCTGAATGCTTTCTGCTCACGTCCAATGGTACGCCACGCACCCTTTTTGCAAACGCAGGCATCCCCGATGCCAGCCGAAGAACTGTTACGAGCAGCAGTGGTGGCAGCGGCATCCAGTACGCAACAGTTGCAAAGGATATCTGTACAGTTGTTAAGTCCATTGCTTCGCACGCGATAGCGCTTCGGGCGGAATGGCATTGCTATTGCCGAAGCAGGAGGCTAGTCTTAAGAAGTCCCTTTCGCATCTCTCCGTCGCCCCTTCCGGGCACCTGCGTTCTTCCCGACGGTCCCTTTGCGCAACCGATAGAAATGAGGGTTCACTCATGGAGCCCGTCTCCTATTCCCTGCAGGCAGTGCTGCGGGGCACTTTGATTCTCGGTTTGTCACTAACGGTCTTCGCGCAGATTCCGTCTGTGCCGGGCGCCTCTCGTTTTCGCTCGAGTCGCAAGGCCCCCGCTTCTCCATTGTCAGTTCTGCCGCCTGCGGTTATTTCGCACCCGCCGTTTGAGTTTCGCAGGATTCGGATCGGTGACGAAATGAAGGAGGCCGAACGAAAGTTCCTCGCCTTGAAAGTGCCTTCGCTTTCTTCGAAGCCCGGCTTGTGCGGCTCCGATGGCATTAGTCGGATCGAGACTTGCACTGATGTTTTGGATACAGGGGAGTACGTAAACATGACGATGCTGGATCACAGGGTGGCCCAGATTTACGTGTCCATGGACCGACGCACACAGGGAAAAAACACCTACAACAGCTACGTGCTTGCGTTGGCCACGAAGTACGGAAGCCCCAAAAAAAGCGAAACGAAGTACTACCACAACGGCGTCGAGACCGGGTCTTCAGGAAAACACCTTCGCTGGCTCAATGGCGATCAATACATGGAAGGCAGCGAAATCGAACGCGCCATCACCATCGGAAGCAGGACACTAGATTCGGAAATCGCCAAACAGGAAGGCTTATGAGCGCAATTAGGATTGCTTTCAGTTTGATGATTGCGCTGTTCGCGATTCTGCTGCTCTACCCGAGGCGCAAGGTGAAGTCACAGATCGCCGCGTACAGATCGCAAAGGATGTGCCCGTTTTGCGGGCTGATTACGTCTCGATTGGAGGCATGTTGCTTGGAGTGTGGCGAGTCTCTGACAGGGGTGAGGGTGACCCAGATTTTAGGCAGATGAATCGCTGGTTGTCCCCACAGTCGGCGAGGCTTGATCGTTCAGAAATCAGAAGCGTGAAGGATGAAGGAGATGGCATATGCTAGTCGCAGAAAAAGCAGTCGGCGTGTCGTGGGTGTCCGTGAGAGACAGGCTTCCATTTGATGGTCATACGTGTGCTCTTCTCTGCCGTAACCCAAAATCCAATGACCTTAGCAGCGCGATTGGTTGTCGGCTTCATGGAGAGTGGGAGATTCAAGATCGTGCGCTCCTGAATAGCGATGTCCGTGCGTGGCTGAAACTTCCTCCAACTCCTCCCAACATCTAGTGGTCTCTTGTGCAGCACATTCTCAGCGCGGGAAAGAAAAGGGCGAACAGAATGAAGAACACAAAATCTATTGTGAAAGTAGATCGCGGCGGCACTCACGCCCTTGAATACGTGCAGCGGATTGATATGACTCCGATCCAAATGACACCCAACCGTAAGCCCGCGCTGATGATGGGGAGATTCACCGCCGAGGATGCTGTCAAATCCATCCAAAATTCCCGGTGCACCTCATGGTTAGAGCCCCGTACAGGTTAGTGTCTAGTCCATGCTATTACCGCGATGTCTCCTTTGGAAAAGCTGAAAAGACCTTAGCCAGTAGGCAAACTATGAAGGAAAAAGTTGTAGCGGCAGTTAAGATGCTGAGGGAACAAGGACATTCCGTCCGTGCGCAAGTGCGAGACGGTAAGCAGTGGTTCCATGTAGACGAAAGGATGTTGGTTTCGTGGGCAGAAATGAACGACTTGGCTGAAGGCGTGTTCTCGCTTGCGGAATTAGAAGATTTATACAAGAGACGACGGGCCGACGAACAACAAAAGGAGTTGTGACGTGTGCGACGGAGCTTGTGGGTGCTGTTGACCCACGAGAACTTGGGTCGCCGCGAACGTCGTCTGATCCCGTGCTGCTGAGGAGTTATTTCTCCGCAGCCGCCAGGCGACGGTCTCGATGCGGCTCAGTGCGTGGCTGGCCAGTGGTAAGCTCACCTCTCTCTCCGGGCTTCGCGCCACAAGTAGGGCAACGAACCGCTTGGGTCTGCTTCTGCGTGACTTTCATGGCTAGATAGTGCACCGTTGGTCGGCGGGAAGCATGGTCAGTTTTGACCAGAACCTTCACATGTTCCTCGGCAATGCCACTTGGCAGTGGCAGGGCTGCCCGGCGAGCCGTTAAGACACGAGTTGAATGATCCCCTATCCGGGCGGCAAGCCTAACCTCACAGCCCCCACTATGCGAAGATACGATCCTGAATCTGGGCGAGTTCCACGGGCGCTGAACATCCTCCGTCGTTCGCCACGCGATTGATCCCTTAGCCCTCAAACTGGTAGTGGAATAGCCATGTTACTTTTCCCTTCCTTCCGCCCTTCGGGCGACGGTTCCTTGCGAAAATTGACGAAAGAGGCGCGGGGAGCCGGGAATGGCCCGATCTCCCACGATCCGGCTTTATGCGAGACCGAGGCCGTGACTTCTCTTTTTAGGAGCTGCCCTCTTGAGAAGGTCGAGCGGTTTCTCGATAGGAAGGGGCGGAACGGCTATGAAAGCCGACTACGTTTGGGAAGGACCATACCAAGCCGCGTTGGTCGAAATCGACCATGGAAAGCTGGCGGCAAAAGCGGCGATTGACAACCGACTACACGAATTGCAGCTAGACCACGGAGGTGCGCCTGAGGAACGGCGGGCTATCAGCGATGCACTTCACGGTTTGACTGTGCTGCGGAGCGAGTTAGAAACACGTTCTCAGGATACGGGTTCGAACAACGCTTGAATGCCGCTGACTAACGCTTGGACTGCGAAGTGGGGGGTGGCACGATATGCAGGATCGATCCCGCGGCAGTTCGATTTCAGGCCAACAGAAAATGCTTCAATACGCCAAATGCGTTAGAGCATTCTCTTGAGAACCGCGAGACTGTTGAGTGCATCTCTCAGTTCGCGATGCTCCTTGGAGTGTGCAATCGGCAATCCCCGTAAGCGTTGGTGGATGGCCTTCTCAGCCACGTCGATGCTCGCCGGCAACTTGTCCCGATCGAATTCCATCGCCGCGGCCCGATAAACGTCGAGCCAATTCCTGTCATTGTGGCTCATCGACGGAGTCTTAGCGTACGGGCCATTCTGCATCGAGGAATCTGCATCTGGCGTAAAGGCAAACAAGCGCCCGGTTGCCAAGAGTTGAGCAGTTCAAGTGTCGTCCGCGGTCTCCTTTGTTCAGCGCCAGATGGCGATCAACACTGCGACGACCACGACGGCTCTGGCGGCATGAGGAATTCTGGCTATGATGTGGATGATGCCGGAGATGCTTCCAATAGCGAGATAGGGCATGTTGCCTACTTGCCTTCTCGAACCAGTGTCGCTATCACACCACGTGTGCGATCCTGCCGAATCGGGGCTTTCTCGGGCGAAGCGGGAATCTGGGGAAGGGACTCTCGCGGGGTCCCAGACGGACCCTCGCTTAGAACAGTAGCAGGTGCAATGCCAAACCAGACTTGCGTTACCGGGCGAGAGCCGCGACCATGGCCCTGTGCGAACCGGCCGCCGAGATTGCCCTAACGAGAGGACTTAGCCGACGGCGAGCGGAGAAGCGGCATTCTGTGCCAAGCTCTCTTTCGCGTTTGACATACAGGCATACCGATAGCATTTGACGCGCAATGCAAAAACATTCCACAGGGAAAACATGTTCCATCGCAGACGGGCGCACAGCGGCGACAGCCCGAAAAACGAAAGCGCCCCAGACTCATTGAGTCATGGGGTCGGTCGCTTTCGAAACCCGGAAAGCCAAGCAGGGCGCGGCATACGACCTCGCAGTCAAGGATCATGATAAAATCTCGCTGTTTTTACCTCCCCTACCGCCGCGCCTCGGACGAGCGACGGTTTCTTGTGCGGTTGACGAAAGACGATTGTGCAGGAGGCCGCGTTATGGCAACCGAAGATTCCCCATCTCCCGAAATTCTTTACCCACATTGGCAGAATGAGTACCAAGCCGCTCTCGTCGAGCTTGATCGCGAGAAGCTCCCGGAGCGGGTTGCAGCCGCAGAAACCTCAATCTACAAGCGGCTTCAGCAAATTTCGCAAGGCTCTGACGATCAAGCCGAGAGGCAAGCGATCGAAGACGCGCTGGCAGGTCTTCGCATTCTCAAGAGGGACAGTCTGGGTTTTCCCGACTGGGAAAAGAAGTAGTCACGCAGCGTTGTGATAAACCAGATTTCGAGCTTTGCTGACCAAAATAGCCGCAGGCTGTGATTTGGAAACCAGTTCAGAAATCCCGATTAGACGGGCTTGCTGCTCCATGAAGGTGTCACCGAACGCGCTGTACATTATCAGCGGTACCGTAGGCATCAACCGTTTCAGTTCGCGGGCGGCTTCAAGGCCATTCATTACGGGCATTGAAATCAGCACAATCAAGTCAGGATGCAATTCCCGAGCCCTCGAAATAGCCTCTTTTCCGTTCTCTGCCTCTCCGCAGACCTCAAAATCCGATTCGCGTTTGAATTGCTCACAGAGGGCCTGACGGATATACCTATTGTCATCCACGATCAAGACGGTCTTTGCCATGTGGCGACCTCGGGGCGAGGTGTCAGCCCTCTTGAGGCACTAACATCCAGAGTTCACGACGAAGGCGGCAACGCACTTGGGATGCAATCGTTTTTTTCAGGTTGTCTGGAAATTGATTATTTGCGACGGCTATGCTGTTTTACATTTAAGGGCGGATTTGCCGTTCCCAAGCTGGGAAACGTACTCTTGCTTTCACAACGCGACCTCCAGAGTAAACTAGGATGTTATGCGCAAACGCCTTATCACGCCGAAGCCGCAGGACGCCCCGTCTCCGAACGAAGACTGGCTAGACCTTGACTCTGCAGCGGTGGTTGAGGTGACCTCAGAA
Organism: Terriglobia bacterium; assembly: GCA_963803655.1. Taxonomy (GTDB): domain Bacteria; phylum Acidobacteriota; class Terriglobia; order Terriglobales; family Acidobacteriaceae; genus JAIQFF01. The sequence goes on along the minus strand of CAWDNR010000025.1, from coordinate 4,087 downwards.
GAAAAGGGATACCCGGTCGAGTCTGCACTGGTCTCAGGGGAAACGCAGGGCTGGCGTGCCGCCGATTCTGGCACCCAGACTATCCGGCTGATTTTCGACGTGCCGCAACGGATCGGACGCGTCTGGCTCGTCTTTGAAGAAACCGCGGCAGAGCGCACCCAAGAGTTCGTGTTGCGGCTGGTTTTCCGATGGCGGACGCTCGTTTCGAGAAATTGTGCGCCAGCAATGGAACTTCAGCCCTCCTCGGACAACACGCGAGATCGAGGACTATCAGGTCGAACTCTCGGATGTCACCGTCCTCGAATTAGTAATTGTGCCTGACAAGAGCCGAGGAGCAGCGGCTCGCGCATCGCTCAAGAGTCTGCGCTTTGTCTGATCGCAGTGGAATTCGCTATTTCTGACAAAAGGCCCTCTCCACAATTGGCCGAGGTGCTGGGATCGGCCGCACCCAGGCCGCAGGTCGCGAAGAAGGTCTGGGCCTACATCAAAAAGCATAAGCTGCAAGACCCTAAGAAGCGGCGGGAGATTGTAGCCGATGAAAAGCTGAAGCCAGTGTTTGGAAAAGCCCGATTGGATATGTTCCAGATGACGAAGGCCATCATCAAACACCTAAGTAAATAAAGGATTGATTCGAAATCTGAATTCTCCGGAGGCTACTGCCGCTTGTCCGCTCCGGAAGTCGTTGGCGGACAATTCCAGAAGGCGGAAACGTCATCCTCGTTTGTTGATAACGCCGTTCAGTTGCTCCGTTAGGGCCTTCGTGACCTCGTAAAGTTGAACAAGGCTGCCTGCTTGAAATTCGATGTCGGTTCGTTTCAAATCGTCGCTGATCGCTTGGCAAAGCTGGTAGGTTACCCGAATTCTTTCCCCGACCAACAATGACAGTACGCTACCCGAGTCTTGTTCAGTTTCCTTGCAGATCATATATTGTTGAGCAGCCCATGCGGCCGTCCTGACTCGATTCAATGCGTCCCGGAAGTCCGCCAGAATACGAGGCTCCAGATCGCCAGAGAGCAATACTTCATGTAGCCGCTGAAGCTCCACTATGGCTTGCGCAAGGGGCGAAGGGGCGTTAGAAGCACCTGCTGATTCGATGTCACGTTGACCTCGTATAGAAACGACCTCTCCAACACCGTTCCTCAGGTGTTCAGCGACTCTTGTCGTTGCAATAGCGGGCCACCAAGGTCCATGCGTCGTCTCGATTTAGGTTGGGGAACCGGGCTGTCAACAACTCCCCGAGAGCGGCCTTCCGGAGATTCGGGTTATCACTCAAGAATTTCTCGATGGCTTGGATGTGTTCTGGCATTTTAGCGTCGCCTGCGTGATTGCAGTGATGCCCCTCGGGAAAATAATATTTGGCCGAGTTTTGCACTCTGGCGGCAACTGGATTACGTCATGCGAAAGTAAGCGAAGAGAGACAATGTGTTGAGGTCCACTGCCTCGGCACGAATCCAGCGGGAGTAACTCCCCCAGAAGGTGAACCGCTAAAGCTCCTTTCTCTTGCGGCAGAAAAATATCTGCCATGCACCGAAGATCAGGCAAAGTATCATCAGCGGGATTTCTGCGAACATGTCCAGTCTGATCGCAGCGGAGACGGTCTTTTCCGATCGATCCATTCGAATCTCGTACCGCGATAGTAGAAACAGAATGACCGTGGAGATTGCCAGACCGAATATGATTTCCCCCGGCCAGAGAAAGGACTACGATCCAGTGCTCCGCATACATGTGAGTATCTGATGAGCGTGATTTGAAAGCAGTTATTTGTCCTCGGTAGCTTCTTTCACGATCCGGGCAGCGGCTTGGCTGGGGTCCTCCTTGAAGTGGAGCAGCGTACTGCTGGGAATGCCCTTCATTACCGCGCCAAGCAGCATTTGCTTAGACAAGCTAAAAGGCTGAATGTCAGCAGTTTGGCCGTCCGCAGAGACATCTAACACCTTGAACGTACCCGTGTGGCCTTGGGCTGTGACCACTTGGCCTTGTTGGGGAGTGAACCGTTCAATGCTCATGAGGAAAGTCCACATCCAAAGAATAGGCTATGAATTTCAATTGCACCACTCCCTGAAATCACGTTAAGCAGCTTTTGTGTGCGCCATTCGGCGGTAATTCTTGACCGCCTTATCAATGCCGGGTGTGGCTTTCTTCAGGTCTTCAAGGTTCATGGCGGGATGCAACTCGACATGGGCGTCGAAGGCCAAAAACCACGGCTCCGCCACGGCGGGGATTTGCGACGTGTCCTTCAGGTCAAAGAAGATGAACCCGGTTCTCTGGCCATGGTCTTCGGCAAAGTAGGCCGCTTCAGGCTTTAGATCAGCGAGAATTGATTCGATGGTCTTGGGCAAGCTGCCATCGCTGATGGCGGCATTGCCCGTCTCGACGGGGATTGAAACCTTGAGTAAAAAGCGCATGGTAAACCTCCGGGGAGGAGTCTAGTCCCCTCTTTCGAGTGGGTCAATTCAGATGCGAAGTTAATGAGGCGTCAGGTCTTTTTCTAGTTCTCCCGAGCATACGACAGCCCGCGTCTCAGATCGGCCTTCTAGTTGAGGACCATGCTTGAAGTGGGATACACATTTGGTTGGCGCGTTTCCGAAGTCAAGAATTTGAGGGTCCGCCAATCGATATCGGAAGCAGCCGAATATTGCTCGATCCGGCACTACTAAAAACGACGACGGTCGGGTAGTGAAATTTAAGCCGGTGATTGTGAAAATGGGCGGATGGAAAACTCGCTCTGTTTTTGAGGGATATGCTATCGTTGCAGAGAGCGATATGGATGACGCCATAGAGCGAGTTGAAGCACTGCGGGCACAGATTGGGCACAAGCAGGCGAAAATTGAACCGAGAAATGTGCATTCCGAAGTAGCCGACACTGATAATTTAATTCAGTAATTCAACAAGATAGCCTTCCTAAGCCGGGATGGCGGAACTGGCAGACGCAGCGGACTCAAAATCCGCCGGTACTTAGTACCTTGGGGGTTCAACTCCCCCTCCCGGCACCAGAATTATCCTCTTTTGTTTGAATGATCTACGATGAGAAGAGAGGACCTATCGACGGTGAACCTCCCCTCTTGAAAATGCCGACTGTAGTAAAACTGTAGTAATTCTGGGAAAACTTAGAGGTTGGTCTCGCCCCCAAACGTGTCAGTCGGAATCTGGCTGGGCTGACCTAATGCGACTTGCGAGTCCTGCATTGATACGATTTAGTGTTCCGCAATGCTGGTCGCACCCGCGACCGTCCGAACGACAGTCGTAAACTGCCCGTTTTAATAGATACTGGAGTCGATCTTGTCGGTGTGCGATCCCCCGCCCATGGCAGCCCACAGTCTTTTTGACGCCGCCATTTCAGGACGAGTATAAGCGCAGCTTATCTGACGGGCTGAGGTCGCAAGATTTGAGGAGCAGCGGCAGCCACTTTACCTCGGTTCCACTCCCAATTACCCTAGGCTCACCGATAAAATCAGAATGAGTCCACCCAAGAAGCCGAAAGAGGCGCCCGCCGTCAGAAACCCAAGTTTGTTCCGCTACCCCGGTGGAAAGAGTTGGTTGATACCTTACGTGCGACAGTGGCTCGCGGCGTCTAAAAAGCCGTTGCACTTTGCTGAGCCCAGCGGGTGGGGCCAATGTTGGGTTAACTGTTGCACTGGAGAGCCTAGCCAAGCGTGTGACGCTGGTGGAATTGGATCGAGATGTCGCGGCTGGTGGGAAACCACGCTTAACGGCAAGGCGCCTGAGCTCGCTCGGCGGATCGTCGAATTTCGAATGTCAAGAAAGGCTGTCAATGACGTCCTGGGACGACGCTGCAATTCTGCTCTGTCCCGTGCCTTCGCAACCATCGTGAAGAACCGAGCTCGACGCGGTGGCACAATGACCGATGCGGCCAGTCTTCTAAAGCATGGCGAAGACGGCAAAGGAGTACGCTCGCGCTGGTATCCTGAAACCCTAAAGCGGCGAATGGAGAAAATTTCACAGAATCGAAACAAAATCAGCTTTCTGCACCGCGATGGGCTTGCTTACATTCGAAGATATTCGAACAGAAAGAATTTTGCTTTTTTCATCGATCCGCCTTATACGGTGCGTATTCCGACGATGTGGA
>CAWDNR010000024.1:0-358987 GCA_963803655.1 Terriglobia bacterium | reverse complement strand
GAGGGTGTAAAAGGTACTGTGTAAACGACCATCGGAAGAGGAGAATAAGAACCGATGGCAATCGACAACGCACTGATCGACCAACTGCTGGCCGATTACAAGAAGCCGGAAGACATCATCGGCGAGAACGGCCTACTGAAACAACTCACGAAAGCAATCCTGGAGCGAGCGCTGCAGGCGGAACTGACCGACCATTTAGGGTTTGAGAAACACGATCCCGCAGGACACCACAGTGGAAACAGCCGCAACGGGAGCGGTCGCAAGGCGCTAAAAGGAGATTTTGGGGAACTGGAACTGGAGACGCCGCGGGATCGGCAGGCGAGTTTTGAGCCCAAGATCGTGGCCAAGGGGCAGAGCCGATTCACCGGCTTTGATGACAAGATCATCTCGATGTACGCGCGGGGCATGAGCACGCGGGAGATCCAGGGGCATCTGGAAGAGATCTATGGCATCGAGGTATCGCCGACGCTGATCTCCAACGTGACGGAAGCGATTGTGGAAGAAGTCAAGGCGTGGCAGAGCCGGCCGCTGGAGGAGCTGTATCCGATCGTCTATCTAGACGCGATGATGGTCAAGATGCGGGACAACGGACACGTGCAGAACCAGGCGATCTATGTGGTGCTGGGGGTGGATCGAGAGGGGCAAAAGGACGTCCTGGGGCTATGGGTAGCGGCAGCAGGAGGGAGCCAAATTCTGGCTGCAAGTTCTGACCGAGCTGAAGAACCGGGGGGTGAAGGATATCTTCATCGCCTGCGTGGATGGGCTGAAAGGATTTCCCGAGGCCATCGAAGCGCTGTATCCGCAGACCGAGGTGCAGCTGTGCATCGTGCATCTGGTGCGGGCGTCGCTGAACTATGTGCCCTGGAAGCACCGCAAGTTGGTGGCGGCCGATCTGCGGCGGATCTATCAAGCGGCCACGGCGGAAGAAGCCCGACAGCAACTGGAGGAGATGATGCTGAAGTGGACGGCCTATCCCAGCGTAGGCCAGGTGTGGCAACGGAACTGGGAGCGGATCACGCCTTTTTTCCACTATCCGGCCGACATTCGCAAGGCGATTTACACCACCAACAGTGTGGAGGCATTGCATCGCTCGTTGCGCAAGATTATTAAAACGCGGGGCGCATTTCCCAACGAAGAGTCGGCGCTGAAGTTGCTGTTTTTGGCGATTCGGCAGGCGGCCAAGAAGTGGACCATGCCGGTGAAGAACTGGAGCGAAGCGTTAAATTACTTCACCGTCCTGTGGCCCGAGCGCATGACCAGGCCAGGGAGATTGGCATAATGCAATCTCAGGTTTTCTTCTACGTGGATATGCAAGGGAAGGGGAAATGCCCCCTTCCCCTGCACTCCATCCCCAAAACCAACAACAACAGCAAAACCAAGAACAACAACAAAACCAAAACCAAGAACAAAATCAAGGTCGTTTACACAGAAGACTTGACACACCCGCGCTCGATGAGTTCCTGCGCCGCTTCCTGTTGCATCTGCTTCCCAAAGGCTTCGTTCGTATCCGCCACTTCGGTCTCCTTGCCAACCGCCGACGCTCCACCCTACTGCCGCTGTGCTTCGCAGCACAAACTCCGCACGGCTCACCGCGCTCCGCCCCCGTCCGCCCTGCTCCCGACCCGATCCCTACTTCGCGCCCTTTTTCACACCCTCTTCGACCATCGACTCCTCCTCCCACACCCTCACCGACCTCTTTCTCCGCTTCCCTGCCGACTCCCGCCCACTTCAACACCTCTTCCTCGCTCCATTCAATTTGCATAAGGCCCGCGTCCGCCGCACCAGCGGCTTCCTTCTGACGGCTTTTTCGAACGCGCGCCCCAATCCCCTATTCCGCTCCACTCTGATCACCAAGGGCGCGCCTCCGAAAAAGCACTAGCGTTACTCGGGAGCAATTCGCATGAGCAAGGACCGAATAATTAGGCCTTGGCCTTCTTCGTGCCGGGTCTCATGCGCCGATATCCGGGGTGAACGCCGGGAGAAAGTCCCTGCTCGGTCGCGATCTTCTGAAGGAGCTCGCCGAGCTGTTCACGTTCGGCCGCGGTCAACGAGGCGCACAGCGATTCTATGTGCTCGCGACCGATGCGCCCTATCTCGCTAAGCATCCCCTGGCCTTTCTCGGTCAGATGAAGTGCATATTCTCGGCGATCATCGCTATTTGGCCGACGTTCGACTAGCCGTCGTTCCTCGAGCGCGTCGAGTATCGCCACCAAACGACTGGGATGGATGCCGAGTCTCGTCGCCAGCTCCTGCTGACTGAGCCCGCCGGAGGCACCCAGCATGCGCAGAATTCCGGCGTCAGGCGGTGTGAGATTGAGGCGGGAGATCCGCTCGCCGAATCGCATGGCTGCGTGCGCGCCTACTTGGGCCAGCAGGAAGGCCAATGGGGCTTTTGTCCTTTGCATGATATATGATTGCATTTATCAATCGTTTAGTCTATAAACGATTATATTATGAAACCAACTTCTCCAACACGATTCGCCGGGCCTCCACTCTTGCCGCTCGCCATTGTTCACACCCTGCTGTTCGTCGCCAATATCGCTTCTGCGGTTCTATTGCGCCATGGCCCGCCGTTCGTTACCCCCTTCGGCGATGCCGAGGCCGCACGTGCGTTCTTTGCCGCGAACCCACTCGCAGTCAAAGTGAGCGCGTTCTTCTTCTTCGGCTCCGCAGTGCCACTTGCCATCTACACCGCCACGGTTGTTAGCCGACTACGCTATCTCGGCGTGCGTGCCGCGGGAACGAACATCGCGCTCTTCGGCGGTTTCGGCGCGTCGGGAGCGATCGCAGTCTCCGGCTTGTGCACGTGGGTGCTTTCGGTGCCCGAGGTGGTGGCATCGCTCGTGGCTACGCGCGTTCTGTACTTCATGTCGTTCCTGTTCGGTGGCGCTGGTTTCGCGGTGGCCTTCGGGCTCCTCGCTGCTGGAGTCTCGGTTACCAGCCACTTTGCTCGCTTGTTGCCGCGCTGGTTGGTCGTACTGGGAATGATCGTCGCCGTGGCCGGCGAGCTGTCTTCTTTGAGCCTGATCGCTTATCCCGCAAACCTGGCAATCCCAGTAACTAGGTTCGTTGGATTCGCCTGGCTGATCCTAGTTGGCGGCCGGTTGCCAGAAACGCTCCGTCGTACAGAAGGAGCGTCTCCGGAAGGGGCAACAGCATGAGCTCCTTACGAGATCAGGTCGCGCTGGTAACGGGCAGTTCACGAGGCATCGGATCCGCAATCGCCAAATCATTTGGGCAACAGGGGGCCAAGGTCGTGGTCCACGGAAGGGACAGCGCAGCGGTATCTTCCATCCGAAAAAATTGAGCTCGCAGGCGGCCGTTCGATGCAGGTCAGTGGCGATGTCACGAACTCTAGCGATGTCGAAGCCGCTCGTCTTCGGATCGAAGCTGAGTTCGGACCTGTAGACATCCTTGTCGCGAACGCGGGAGGGAGCTTCACTCCCCCCGGCCCGCTCGAAGATATGAGCGAAGAAGGATGGCATGCGTCCGTCGACGGGAACCTCACGGCGACATTCCTAACTATTAAGAGCTTTCTGCCGGGTATGAAAGAACGCCGACGTGGCAGCATCATCACGTGCCTGAAAAGACTGGAAGAGGCGCGCCTCATTGCTAAGTCTGCGTATCAGGAGCATCCCGTGCGCTACGCTTATGGGCTAACGGAAAAGGGAAAAGCCCTGGGTAACGTTCTGCTGGCGCTTGTGCGATGGGGCAAGAAGCACATACCGGGTACCCGGACACTGGAGAGTCCAGCGCCGCATTCCGTGCGTGGCCGAAAACCCACCAGGAAACAGGATCGAAAATCATAGCTGCGACCCGCCGAAGCAATTTCACGTGGCAGTCGATTGCCCCTTCGCTGATGCCAAAGTCTGACAGGACAACCCGTGCCTCTTTTTTCGGACTGGTACGCCCGCATAAAATTCGAGTCGTGTTGTGGCCTCGCTACTCGAATCTCAATTCGGTCGTTATCCAGCCGACTCATGCTAACGATTACGAGCATAAGGCATAGCCAGATGTTAAGAGGCCACACCTAGGTGCTCGGGATGGTCACAAAATCACCAAGGATCTGGCAACCCGATAAGGGCGATCGCATCCTACGGGTCCGCGATCTTCGTCGTGAGTAGATGGTGCCTCGGAAATGACCTCACGTCCAAGGTCGCACCACATGGTGTTGCAGACATGGCAAAGACTATTTTAATCGTGGATGACAATGCCTATATCCGTCAAGCGCTGTGTGACCTATTCAAACGCGAAGCGGACTTTGAAGTCTGCGGAGAAGCAGAAAACGGAAAAGAGGCAATTGCGAAGGCTCGGGAGTTGCATCCTGACTTGATTGTGCTCGACCTTTCAATGCCCGTAATGAATGGTCTTGACGCGGCCCGGGAACTGAAACGGTTGATGCCTACAGTACCGCTGCTGATGTACAGCGCGTTCGGGGACAGGCTCGTGGAGCAGCAAGCCCGTCTGGTAGGGATTTCCGAACTGGTTTCCAAATCACAGCCTGCGGCTATCTTGGTCAGCAAGGCCCGAAGCCTAGTTCATCGCACCGCTGCGTGACTGCTTCTTTTCCCAATCGGGAAACCCTAGACTCTCTCTCTTTGATCAACACGGAAACCCGTCGGCGCATCTTCAATGGCTCCCAAGAACCTCAGGCTCCTTGTCATTTCTTCCCTTGCACGCGTTGGCCTCTTGACGATTGCAAAGCAGCTGCGCGTGGCTGTCAGCGCTTCTTAGTTCGACCAATGATGGGGCCACGGGTGGCGTATGGTTCCCCAACGTAGTGGCGAGTTCATCTAGACCTCGCTGTCCATTCAATATGCACCCAGGCATTTCTCGATCTTTTTCGGTGCGATCGCGTATCAAAAGATAGCGATGGTTGGCAGTGACCGTGAACTTGGTAAAATCTACAATTGCCCTGTTGGTTCCAAGGTTGGGGGTGGGCCTGTGGCGACAGCCAGCTTGGTTTCCGCGCGAATTTCCAGAAATATTTTGGCGCCCTACGTTATGGCGTGCTTGGCCACGGTTGCTGCGTTGTTCATCCGTAGCGCGCTCAATCCGTTCCTCGGCGACTACGCTCCCTACGTCACTCTTTTCCCGCGCTGGCCTTCTGTGCTTGGTACTGCGGTGTCGGGCCCTCAATTCTGAGCGTAAGTCTTTCTCTGTTCGGGGTGAGGTATTGGGTCATCTCGTCTGTCGAGCCGCATAGCTCCAATATGGTGCGGTCGATTGGCATGCTCGTATTCCTGTTAGCTTCCGGGGTCGTCGTCTACATGGGAGAAGCGCGCCGCCGCGAAAACGAGAGGATGCGTAGGGAACAATGCAGTTTGGAAGAACGGGTCCAGGAGCGCACAGCGGCCCTAGACAGTGCCAATCACAACCTGCGCGCACTCTCCGCACGCCTGCTGCAATTGCAAGACGAAGAGAGACGGCGCTTCGCCCGCGAACTGCACGACAGCGTGGGGCAGTCGCTGGCGGGGCTGACGCTAAATTTGTCTGCCGTGCGAACTGACATCGAACGACTTGCCAAGACAGCCAAGGCCCTGAGCGAGAGCGAGGCTAGGGTGCAAGAAATGAGCAAGGAAGTGCGCACCATCTCTTACCTGCTTCATCCTCCCCTGCTGGACGAGGCGGGACTCGCTTCGGCTCTCCGATGGTACGTTGAGGGATTTACGCAGCGCAGCAAGATTCAAGTTGAGGCTGAGTTCCCCGATGATTTCGGGCGTCTCTCCCAGGAGTTGGAAACGGCCGTTTTCAGGGTGGTGCAGGAGTGCCTCACGAATATCCACCGTCATTCCGGAAGTCCAACCGCCAAGGTTAGTATTGCTCGATTCAATGGCCTAGTTTTCGTTGAAGTGGCGGACAGAGGCAAGGGCATAGCGCCAGAAAAGCGGTATGAGATGGAAGCGTCTGGAACGCTCGGAGTTGGGCTCAGGGGTATGCGCGAGCGGATCTTGCAGCTGGGCGGCCGGATGGAGATTGATTCCAACAGTCCGGGCACCGTCGTGAGAGCTCAGGTACCCGTGGCTCATAACGCCGAGAAGGCTGCAGCCTGAAATCGACCACTTAGGCTCTCGAAGCGTGATCCTTCACCTAGTAAACAAGGGCAGGCGGAGTATCCATCATCTTCTTCTTCATCGTCATCGTTGTCATCTTTGTCGTTGTCTTCGTCTTCCTCTTCTTCCTCTGGCTCTTGTCGAAGCAGAGCATCGGTGGACACGGAAGAATCATAATGTTTCGAGTATGGGAATTCTGGATGTTTTCTGCCCATGTCCAAATGGTACGCCTTCTGCCCGCTCGGAGATGAAGTGCCTAAAGACTCCGTTTGGAGTCGTCGGAATGTGAATCGAGCAGCCCGCGCCCGTGGTTTTCATATCCGCACGGTTTTCACAAAGGCATAAGAATGGGTTCCGGGATGCGAGTGAGCATCGGAGGTGTTGTGTGTCAATCACTTAGGACTACAGGAAACCCCGTCACGAATTACAGGTTCGGTGGCATTGAGCCATTGCAAAAGCAGCCGTACTATCCGCGCGACCGGTGTCCCGTTTGGGAATTCGGCTCGCGAGGAGGCTGGAATGCGCCCGGATGACCTGATGAAACCGGACTTGGTGAGCGAAGTTGTGTTGATGAGCAGTGGGATGCTGATCGTCGTAATTTTTATACTCACTGTGGTCGCTGCGGTCACGCGAATCGCCTTGCTGCCATGAGTGCAAGGAGACACTGTGGCGGAGAGGGGGACTCATGTCACGAGAATCTATGCCAACCGTTGGCGGGCCGGATGTTCTGCCCAACCCCATACCCGAGGCTGACCCGGAGCCTCCCAAGCCTGATCCGACCCCAGAGCCGTCACCAATTCCGCCCGTACCGGAACCCGCACCAGCATTTTTCGGGCTCACGTCACGTGTGCCTGCGTGCGGCTTTCTGGTTCTGCAACCGACCTAGTCAAAAGCAATGGCGGCAGTCGGAATAAGACCCGTCTCGCTGGGTCACGCGCTTCTCAGGTAGTCCAAATAATCGTGCTTTGAGAGGGGCGACGAGTCTTATGAAGGTCGACGTGATTTGCCCTTCTGGTACACGAATACATCGCGAAACATCTGGAGTATGCAGACCCGGTCTTGCACTGACGAGCCAAAACAAATATCTTCCTGGAACCCGCTCTATTTTTTTATTTTTTCTGAACCGGGCACGGGCAGGTGCATCCATATGCCGCCTGGGCGGGTACTCCCTAGACAATTCCGAGCCCTTCGGATTTGTGTCGTAACGCTGGCATCCCTGCCCGTTGCGAAAGGCCTGACTCCATGGTTGCTCGGGAACAGGTAGTGGACGGAGGACAATGGCCAAAGCCGCACGAACATTATCTCTGCATGCCGCTTGCACTCATTCGTTGTCGGTAGGTGTTTTCTCCCACGGAGAACTGTCACGGAAGAGGTCGCGGGTTCGAGTCCCGTCGTCTCCGCCATTCATTCCAAAACAGCTAGTCCACTATTGGAAAATCGGCGCGATACGCAAGAAAATACAGATTGAGCGACACCCGCTGCGACCGGTGTCGTTTTTGTTCCGGCAGAATCATTTCCACTACTTTGCTCTGCGCCCGCCGCTTCTTGCTGCTGAAACCGTTGCCTGGGGGCCCCCCCTGTATATGCCTTGACACGTATATGCTCGGTGGAGTATACCAAGCGAATGGAATCTGTGTTCGAAATCATTGCGGAGCCGAACCGCCGCGCGATATTGAGCCTCCTGGTCTCGTCACAACAGTCGGTGGGAGAGATCGAGCGTCAGCTTCGTATGCCGCAGCCGACCGTGTCAAAGCACCTGCGAGTGCTGCGCGAGGCCGGTTTCGTAGAATCCACGGTGGACGCACAGCGCCGTCTCTACCGGCTTAAACCTGAACCACTTCAGCAGGTGGATGCCTGGCTGGCTCAGTTCCGTCGGTTCTGGTCCGCTCACGTAGATGCTCTCGAACGCCACCTCAACCGCATGGATCGATCAACACCAACGAAGAGGAAGACAAGTAGAAGACAACGTAGCCCAAACCGCGAACGTGATTTCGGAGAAACAAAATGAAAATCAAAGTAACCAGCATATACGTGGACGACCAGAACAATGCCCTGCGCTTCTATACGGAGGTACTGGGCTTTGCCAAGAAGACCGATTTCAGTCAAGGCCCATTTCGCTGGCTAACTGTGGCCTCGCCCGAGGAGCCGGACGGCACTGAGCTGCAGCTGGCGCTGAACAACAACCCCGCAGCCAAAGCGTACCAGCAAGCGATATTTCAACAGCGCCAGCCCGCGGCCATGTTCTATACCGACGACGTCAAGGGCGACTACGAGCGGATCAAGGCCCGCGGCGCCGAGTTCACGATGCCGCCCACCGACGTGACCGGCTCGACCATTGCGATGCTGAACGACACCTGCGGCAACCTCATTCAGCTCACCCAGCTAGCACGCTATTCACGCTAAGGAGAAGAAGGTGACCGATCGCGAGCAGTACACACCGGGTCCGGCCAGCGGGGCGCAGGTACGAAAGGACGGAGAGAAGCGGACGCTTATTCTCGTCAGAGAGCTGCGCCACTCGCCGGAAAAAGTCTGGCAGGCGCTTACGGACCCAGCGCATCTGCGTGAGTGGGCGCCTTTCGACGCCGATGGGAGCCTGGGCACGGTTGGAGCCACGGTGAACCTCACCACGGTGGGGGCGCCTGCGCGCAGGTTTCCGAAACAACAGTGACGCGAGCCGACGCTCCCAAGCTGCTTGAGTACAACTGGGGTGGCTTCGGTATGCGGTGGGAACTCGAAGCCTTGGGTGGCGGCACGCGCCTGACGCTGTGGACCAACATCGGTCACCGCTTCATCGCAATGGGCGCGGCGGGCTGGCACATCTGCTTCGATGTGCTGGAGCGGCTTCTCGCCGGTCAGCCCATTGGACGCATCGTCGGCCCCGAGGCGATGAAGTTCGGCGGCTGGCAGCGGCTGAACGCGGAGTACGCCAAGCAGTTCGGTATCGAAACGCCCAACTGGCCTTCTCAGGCAGCTCAGAAGTCGTAGTTCGAGGTGGATCGCACTTCGTCACGCTCGGCGAGCAGGACGCTCTCGCCGAAGGAAGTTATGTACTTGTAGGTGTGCCCGATCCGCTTCGGGCTCGTCTTCAGAGGAGGTCACATTGAACTGGAACAAATGGGTTCGGCAGACCCACCGCTGGCTGTCCACTGCCTTTACGGTGGCCGTCATCGTCAACATCGTCGCCGTGGTACAGGGGAAGTATACCTCTAGGGTGGGCCTCTTGGCGGTGTTCCCGCTCGCCTTGCAACTGTTCACCGGTCTGTACTTGTTCGTACTGCGGTATGCCACCAAGTGGGTAGCGGGCGACGCACCGACTGAACGGGCGACGCGCGACGATGGCCGGAGGCGTGGGGCTGAGCGGCCACCGGCGTGCTCCGGGGGCTCTCGTACTTCTTCCGGCGCCGACTGCAGGCCACGCCGGCGAGCGCCTGACCGCGCACCGCACGGCGGTTTAGGGCGTAGGGGAAACCCGGGGACAGATGGGACGTTCACCGGTTTTTGCGAATTAGAACTTGGGTACGGTCCCGTCCGTCCCGAGGTTTTTCCCCCAGTTCATTCCCCAATCGCTTTCGAGCAGCACAGTTTTGTCGCGCCAAGCCGCATCGGAGATGCCTGTCAAAGTGCATCTCTGCCGTTCAACATGTACGTCCAATTATTCGCGGGGCGCAACTTTGTCGGTATCGTGTAGCACCATGACGGCAAACTTCCAACCGTCATTTCCTTTGTGCAGCAAGTAGGTAACGCCCACCCGCTCCAACTCTTGACCATCAGCCTTGTACCGTATGGCCGCTCCGGCCGCCAATGCCGATGTGGCACTAAGAAGATTGAACTGTTGTAGGCTCAATTCACTCCGACGATATTTCCGTTGTCGAAGGTCTTCCATGACCGATCCGAAGATGGGAACCACCGCGGCCGGAGTAGGGATCGCGATCACCCCTAACGGTCCAATGAGCAGCGCGGGCTGGTGAAAGTAGGGCAGGATGGATTGGACATCAAGTGTACTGAATGCATTGTAGTAATCAGAAAGGACCTGTTTTACAGCTTCGTCGTTATTCATAAAGGTGACAAATCGAATTTCGAAAGATAAAAGATATCCGATGACAATGGATATCTTGCATAGTGGATACTGCTTCATCTTGCGTCTAGCCTGCTGCGGTCGGCGCGGATTCATGCCAGCGACAGATGGAACCAGGACCGAGGACTGTCTTTTGCTTCACATGATTGGCAGGTCACGTTGAAGGCGGATCATACGGCGTTCACAAACATCGCCCGAAAACGCGCCTTGCCATCTGCGACCCGCTCCACCGCACGATCCACCTCGTCGAGTTTGTAAGCCTCGAAATATACCTTTACCTTCCCGGTCGCTGGGCGGGTGGCCCGGCCTTTTTGTCCGAGACTGCCACGACTGAGGGTGCTCCATTTTTGCGTTCTTCGCAAGGTTGGGAGCATCGGTCTGTCGTTAGCAGATGATATATCCGGTTGAGATAGCACGTGATCTGTCCGCTTTTCGGGCGGTGAGAGTAAGAGACCATGCGAAGCATGGTTTCTTACTCGAAGGCCGCGATGGAGCGGGCGATGAAAGTACAGGAAGTGATCTTACGGGCGATGGCGAAACGGATTACGTGGTGGCAGGCGGCGGAGATCATCGGCATCAGCGAGCGTCACATGCGTCGTTGGCGGGAGCGCTACGAGGCGTTTGGCTATGACGGGTTGTTCGATCGCAGACGAGGAACACCGTCGCCGAAACGAGTTCCGCTGGCCCAGGTGGAGCAGGTACTGGGACTGTATCGCGAGAAGTATTTCGATCTGAACGTACGGCATTTTCACGAGAAGCTGCGGGAGGAGCACCAGGTTGAGCTCAGCTACACCTGGGTGAAGCTGGCCCTGCAAGCAGCCGGGCTGGTACCGCGGGGACGGAAACGCGGGGTGCATCGCAAACGAAGACCCCGGCGTGCGCTGCCGTCATGGTTCTGCACATCGATGGCAGCCGCCATCGGTGGTTCCAGGATGAGCGCTGGCATGACTTGATCGTTATCCTGGACGATGCCAGCATCTACCCGTTCGCTGCAAACATTAAACACAAGGTCCCTCCACTCCGCAGATCATCGCCTTCGATGATCTCCTCCGGTCGGGATGACAGAGTTGAGAACATCTGAACATCCCCACTCAAACCAAAACCGGGCTTGAGTCGGCCATCCGTCAGAAGAGGCTTCCACTTGCGGAGCATGCAGGTTACGCTGAGCGCAGCTAAAATAGGTGCGAGTATTGGAGGTGTACATGAAAAGGCCCGCCCCGGTGGAATCTGCCTCTGCATTACTCGACGAACTGATCAAGGAACTTGGGGACTGGCGCGGGAAGACGCTCGCGAAAGTTCGCGAAATCATACACGAGGCAGACCCTGAGATCGTCGAGGAATGGAAGTGGATGGGAAGCCCAGTGTGGTCTCACGAGGGAATAATCGCGGTCGGCAACGCGCACAAAGATAAGGTGAAGCTTACCTTTTCCCACGGAGCCATCCTCCCAGATCCTGACAAGCTCTTCAACGCGGGCCTCGAAGGCAACGCGTGGCGAGCGATCGATTTTTTCGAGGGCGGTAAGATTAAGGAGCGTGCTCTAAAAAATCTCGTCCGTGCCGCCGTTGATTACAATGAGATCAAATTGAAGAGGAAAGCGCCTGCGGGTACTCGAGCGAAAGTACATAAAAGTAAAAAGTGATGAGACTACAGCTTTTTCTCACTAATTCTCTTTGCGGGACTGCCTGACAATGGTGCTTGACGCTGCTGGATTGTCTTCACAGTCACGGACAGAGTTCGGACCGCCCAAGAACCGCAACCGAGAAGCATGGCAACCATGGCGCGGTTGGCGCGTAGAGTCTCGTTCTGAGCTTACATTACGTCCGTGCAAGGTAGCGTTCAGGGCAGTTTTGTCTAAAAATTCCCAACCCACAACCCAACCCACAGTTTGGTATGTCTTATATGACTTGCACGGCCTTTGGCAGTCCCCGCGTATCCTGTAAGTTGTTGTAAAACCTATTCACGTCTGTCACGGCAGAGGTCGCGGGTTCTTGAAGATCGCCTACGAAAAGATGGCTCCTTCGAATGGCTTTTCGGGCAGTCCAACGCGGACGGATTATCAGCCTAGCGCTTGCTACAGCTTGTTCAATCCATCGAGCGCCGCAACCTTGTAGGCTTCCGCCAGAGTGGGATAGTTGAACACCGCATCGCGAAAATATTCGATACTTGCTCCCAGGGTGAGAACGACCTGGCCGATGTGAATGATTTCTGCCGCGCGATCGCCGATCGCATGCACCCCAAGCAGTTTGAGGGAGTCAGGATCGAAGACCAGCTTCAGCAGGCCCTGGTCATCTCCCAGCATCTGGCCCTTGGCCAGTTCCGCATAGCGAGCCAGTCCCACTTCGTAGTTGATGTTCTCCTTCGTCAACTGTTCTTCGGTTTGCCCTACCATGGAAATCTCCGGGATGGTGTAAATGCCATAAGGAATAAGGTTGGGAGGCATTTTTCCCGGCTTGCCAAACATGTGACAGCTGGCGAGGCGGCCCTGCTCCATCGATGTGCTGGCCAGAGCGGGAAATCCGATCACGTCTCCCGCGGCATAGATATGAGGGACAGTAGTCTGAAAATGTTCGTTCACGGAAAGCTTGCCCCGGCCCTCGGAGTTCAGCCCGGCTGATTCGAGATTCAGCAGATCGCCGTTAGCCTGCCGTCCGATGGTGTAGAGCAGGCCTTGGCCGTGAACGTTCTTCCCGCTCGCCAGCTTGGCAAACACCCGGTTGCGCTCTTCATCGAAGCCGACGGAAACGACTTTTTCCCCTAGCCGAAACACCGTGCCCAACTGCCGCAGCTGGAAGCACAGGCTTTCCACAATTTCGCGGTCCACGAAATCCAGCAGTATGGGGCGCTGATCGAGCAGTGTGATTTTCACGCCCAGGGCCGCGAACATGGACGCGTATTCAAGGCCGATAATGCCGGCGCCGACGACGATCAAGTCTCGCGGGATTTCTTCCAGGCAATGCACCTGATCGGAGTCGAAGATGCGATGGCCATCCATCGGGATATCGGCGCTGTGGGCGGGTCGCGTCCCGCAGGCGATCAGGACGTGGTTTCCACGGACCAACTGCGAACCTTCGTCGCTCTTGACCTCGAGGGTATTGGCGTCGAGAAAGCGCGCGTCGCCTTCCAGAATGGTCACGTAGTTCCGTCGCAACTGTGACTTGATCACTTCAACTTCACGCGCCATGACCGCTTGGGCGCGGAATATCAGGTCCGCCATCGCGATCCGGTCTTTCAGTACATAGCCGCGGCCATAAAAAGTGCGCTGCCGAAAGCCGCTCAGATACAAGACCGCTTCCCGCAAAGTTTTGCTGGGAATGGTTCCGGTGTGAACGCAGACGCCGCCGACGCTCTTCTTCCGGTCAATGATCGCCACTTTCTTGCGCATTTTGGCGGCGCAGATGGCGCCCTTCTGGCCCGCCGGACCGCTGCCGATCACCACCAAGTCGTATTCGTTGGCTTCCATAAACGAGGAAAGTTACCATTACCGGCGATCTGAAACAAAAGCTAAATTCGGCTTCGTAACAATCTATTAACAATGCCGCGCTAACATGCCTGCGGGAGGAAATCTCGCCGATGGGCCGCCCCAGCCTTGACGATCCGCGCTATTACTTCAATCGCCACGAATCCTGGCTGGCATTCAACCGCCGGGTTCTCGAAGAAGCGCTGGACGAAAGCAACCCGCTGCTGGAAAGAGTCAAGTTTCTCGCCATCACGGCCAGCAATCTGGACGAATTCGTCGAAGTGCGGGTCGCCGGCCTTTTGCAACAGGTAGAACACGGAAATCCAGCTCACCGGCCCCGATGGGCTATCGCCAGAAGAACAAGCTCCAACGCCTCGCCAGAGAACTGCACTCGTTTGTGGACGCGCAATACGATTGCTGGAACCAGCAACTTCTTCCCGCCCTGCGGCGCGAGGGCATACGCATCTTGTCGGTGGCGCATCTCGACCGCGCCGGCCGTGACGCCATGGACCTGTTCTTTACCCGCCAGGTAGACCCGATTCTGACCCCGGTAACGATCGATCCCTCCCATCCCTTTCCGCACGTCCTTAACAAGGCCCTATGCGTGGCGTTCCATTTGCGTCGTAATTCCAAGCCGGGCACGACCTATCTCGGAGTGGTGACCGTGCCCCGAAAACTTCCCGCGTCTGGTTCGCGTTCCGGACAAGAACGGGAGCATCGACTACATATTCCTGCACGACCTGATCGAAACCCATACCCGCAACCTGTACAAGGGCTACAAGGTCCTCTCCTCTGCCGCATTTCGCGCCACCCGCAACAGCAACCTTTATCTGCACGAGGAAGAGTCCCGCAATCTGCTCGAACTTGTGGACAGTCAACTGCACAGCCGCCGCAAGGGCGACGTGGTGACGGCTGGAAATCGAAGCGAGTGCGCCGGCGGAGATCGTCGATCCGTCTGGCCCGACAATTTGCGCTGCGGCCCTGGCAGGTGTTCAAGACCAAAGGACCGGTGAACCTTTCTCGCCTGTTCTCCCTGGCCGAGCAGACCCCGCGTCCTGACCTGAAGTTTCCGCCCTTTACCTCCCGAAGCCTGAGTTTCGCGCCGAAAGTGTCGAATCTGCTGGAAGTGAATTCGCCAGCAGGACATTCTGCTTCATCATCCCTACGATTCTTACGAGCCGGTTGTTTCCTTTCATCGAGACCGCGGCACGCGATCCGCAGGTGCTATCGATCAAGCAGACGCTTTACCGGACGAACGAAAACTCTCCCATCGTGCGCGCCCTCATGGAAGCAGCCCAGACCAAGGAAGTGACGGTGGTGGTCGAGCTCAAGGCCCGCTTTGACGAAGCCTCCAACATTCGCTGGGCCCGTTCGCTGGAAGAGGCGGGCGTCCAGGTATTCCACGGGCTCGTGGGTTTGAAAACTCATTGCAAACTGGCCCTGCTGGCCCGGCAGGAGCGCGGGCGGAGAGATACGGCAATACGCTCACTTGGGAACGGGCAACTACAATCCGTCGACGGCGCACTTCTATTCCGATTTGAGCCTGCTCACCTGCGACCCGGAAGTCACCTCCGCGGTGCACGCGGTATTCAACTTTCTCACCGCCCGGTCGGAACAATCGAACTACAAACCTCTATTTGTTTCGCCAATCGATCTGGCGAAGAACTGCATTGAGCTGATCGATCGGGAAGCCAGCCACGCCCGGCGCAAGCGGCCGGCGCGCATCATCGCCAAGGTCAATGCCCTGCTTGACCAGCCGGTGATCGAGGCGCTCTACCGGGCCTCGCGAGCGGGAGTCGAGATCGATCTCATCGTCCGCGGCGCCTGCGCCCTGCGTCCCAACGTGAGGGACGTCAGCCACAGGATTCGCGTGCGCAGCATCGTGGGAAGATTCCTGGAGCACAGCCGGATTAAGACAGCTCTCTTACGCAATCGAATATTTGACCAGATTTTACAAACCTATCTTCGAGACGACGACAAGACCCGCATCCTGCGTTCGGATGGAAGTTACGGACGCGTTGTCCAGGCCAATAGTTCCCGACCCAGCCGAAATGGGACCCGTTTCAGCGCACAGCGGTTCTTTGTCGGTCTGGCGGAAGGTAAGAGCGAAATTGAATCAACGGTTGATGAGTTGCAATGTCAAAGAACGCCAAATGTGCTGCCCGCCGCGAGCTAATGAAGAGATCCGACGAACGGAAGCAACCAATTTTTGAAAACTTCGGGCTGAATGGGAAACGAATTACGCAGCGGTCGGTGCAGATTCGCGCTGTTCTGCTTCCCGCATCTTCTTTTGAAGGCGAACTCTAAGTTGTTCTAACTGCAGGTCTTCGCTTCGACGTTCGTGGGTAATCGAGGCTGCTTTGACTTCGTACGGCGTCCACTTCGTAGCTTGGCTGGTGGAGTGCATAAATCCCTCGCTCGATGGAGAATCGAGCGCCAGTATACCCATCTGATTCGTACCACACAAGTCTGCCGCCCACCGTACCGATAGCGCTGACCCCTCTGGTCATGGATGAAATCAGTGCTGAAACCAGTCGTCTCCTGTCGGACTAGACTTCCAATTCAACCCCTTGCGTAGTCGCTACTTCACGCCTTTCTCGGGATTCCAGGAGCCTTGCAGCTTGCGGACAAAAATCATCTGTCCTACGTGATACGCATTGTGCGTCCCGATGTGCGCGATCTCCGAAGCCAGAGTCTGGAGCGTTTTGTCATCCGCCGCTTCGACGAACTTTTCCAATTCCACCATCACCTGGTCGAGCTGCTTGACCGTATCGTTCCACTTCTTGGCATCAAAGTTGTTGAAGGTTTCGTCGTTGTTACCGCTGAACTTCTCCGGCGGCTCCCCCTTGAACTTGGCCAGTTCTTGCCGGTTCCAAAACAGCAGATGATTGGTCAGCTGTCCGACGGAGTGATTTCCACTCGCATCTTTCCAACTGGCTTGCTCTGCCGTCAGCCCATCCACCGCCACGTCGATGGGGACAAACCAGTCTTTCTCACTGTGCGTGGTGCGCAACTGTTCCAGCAGTATGCTCCGCAGAGTTGCTGGTTTTGGGCTTTGTCCGTAGGCGCAAAGCGACAGGGACAGCACTAGAAACCCGATCATGACTTTCATATTCGTTCTCCCCCACACAACGATAGACGTACGTGGTCCCTCTTTGGCTAGCAGAGATGGGGCCAGCAGAGCTGGAGCTAGCAGGGCGTTTCCGGCAGGTCCCGGATTACTGCTGGAATCAGAGAACGATACCCGCAATAACGCGTCCAAAACTATACCGCAACTATACCGCTGGATTGCGAGAGATCCGCTTGAGAGTGACCTTGCGGACCACTTTGAACCCCATTCGGAAGTAAAGTTCGATGGCATTTCGGTTCGCACTGGCAACATGAAGCCACGACACAATCCCATCCCGACGATGATTTCGCACGAGACGCCAGATGAGGCTTGCAGCCAAACCTTTGCCCCGATGCGCGGGATAGGTGCAGACGCCGCTGATCTCGGAGTAGCCGTCGAGCATCAGGCGCTCGCCTCCCATTGCGCTCAATTCGCCATCATCTGAGCGCACGCCGTAATACGAGCCCATTTCGCACGTCCTCTGGCGAAATAAGCCGGGGAAGGCCAGGTCCGTTAGCACGACCATCTCCCCGGCATTGGCGTCGGAGAGGCTGACAATCTCGATCGCCGGATCGGGTGGCCCAGCTCGCTCGGGCAATACCATCTGCAGGCACTCTAGAGTTCCCTCAAAAGAAAGTTCGGGCACGGGTGGGTAACCTTCCCCTACAAGCCAGACTGACTCATGGGGCGCGAGTAGTGAATAAAGCTGTTGCAAAGCGACGGAAGTCGGCGCAGCCACAGCTGCGAAAGGCGCGACCTCAGCGGGATAGCGGCATGCATCACGGGCGGAAACAGCAAGGTGGCGGTGCTTGGTCTGGAGAGCATGCCACGCAGGATTTGCGAAGGGACTCGATGGTAGATCGGTCATTCACTTAAAACATACACGAGCGGACCGAGGCATCGGAGGCGCGGCCGCCTCGCGGTCCGAATTTTGGGAAGGGTGCCTACTTTTTCTGGCCCGCGGAAGCTGATGCCGCCTGCGCCCGCTCGCCGGTTTTCGAGCGATGATCCACAATGCTGAAGCCGGCAGGGACGACGAAGTATTTGGGATCGGGTTCGGCCAGGCTGAGGTCCGTGACGTTGAAGATCTCAGTGCCGTGACGCGGGTCCATACGCTTCACGGAGAGATTGATACCGAGTTGCGGTGAGTACCAGAATTCTTTAACGACGGAGATGGGACGGTCATTGCCGATGGCGCCAGGATTGAGCGTCCGGGTTTCGCGGGTGCCGACGGCGTCGAGACCGCTGACGATGTTCTTGCCAAGATCTTCGCGGGTCAATGTACCAAAGTCGTCTTCCTGAGTACCACCCGGCTGGGCAGATGCAGTTGCAGGCCCGGTGTAGTCCTCGAGCGTACAGACATGGGTCTCGGTCCGGCAAAAGTACTTCTTGTGGGTAGACGGATCGCTAATCTCAATACGCTGTAAGTCGGGTTCCTGCTGCGAGCTCTTGGGGACCAGGCGGCGGCGTTCCTGATAGATGCGGCCCGCGCTGTCGCGCACCACCAGTCGATGATTTTGAACGGTCAGGGTGCCGCCATCCTCGAGAATCTTGGTCCACTCCGCGGTCACCGTGCTGGAGAACGGGGCATGCAGGACCGGAGGAATGAGGATGCTGTTAAATCGCTCAATCGTTCCGCCGTCGGGAGCGTGCATGCCTTCGTCAGAGCTTTGAGCGAGAACGCCGATGGAAACAAGAAGGCTGGCGCAGAGCAGGAGGGCCGAACGCTTCATAAGTACCACCCCACAACTTTAAGAAAGCTAAAAAGAACAAAACTTGCACGCTTTTTGTTTGGCCGGACCAGGAAAGTATGGTGGGCAGTGCAGGACTCGAACCTGCGACCTCCTGCTAAGTACTGGTCTCACGAAGAACCAACAACTTAGACAGAGTACTACTAGTCGTGACGGAGTGCTACAGACGCCTCATCCAACAAGTCTTTGGAGAGATTTCTCAGCGCTCGGTCGCACTCGGTAGGGTGGGGCGCTCGCTGGTTGTGGTACGAACGGAGTCGAAGGAGACGGCTAGTTCGGCCTGTGCCATCATCGATCGGCTGGGTCTCAGTATCGAGGGGAAAACTCCAGTAAAGATGCGGACGGATACCCGTCAGGTCGAGGACGTCGCTATCGTGGACGTCAGCGGACGGATCACCGTTGGCAAAGGTAATGTCATGTTGCGTGAAGTAGTCCGCCAGCTGGTGGAGGCAGGACACAAGAAGATTGCGATGAACCTCCACGACGTGGGATATGTGGACAGTTCAGGTCTTGGAGAGCTAGTCAAAGCTTACACCACAGTGCGCAATCAGGGCGGGCAGTTGAAACTGGTCAATCCCAGCAAGAGGGTGCAAGATCTGCTTCAGATGACCAAGTTATCTGCGGTCTTTGCCATAGAAGCGGGCGAGGCCAGCGCCATTCAGTCGTTTAATATAGCGCCTGGATCGAAAGCGGTCGCCTAGCCTTGCCTAGTTTCGTGCCATTCGGTTCATGCGTGATCTGCTCTTAACGCCTCCATCGGTCCGAAGCGGACGCGTATTTCAGGTGACTCGCTGGTATTCACGCCGCACTCAGCGTCAGTCAGCAATCGCGCCTAGTCTCCTGTCCCAATGGTTCGTGTCATAAGTTAAAGGCTTGCGCGGCGGTCGTGCGCTGTGCGTAACGAGCGATGCTGGCCAGGATTTGGTCCGCCGTTTTGGTCCAAGCGAAGGGCTTGGGATTTTCGTTGTGCACCTCGATGTATTGGCGAATGGCTGCTTCCAGGTCTTTTACGCTGCGGAACACGCCACGTCGAATGCGCTTGTTCGTGAGTTCGGCGAACCATCGCTCCACCAGATTGATCCAGGAACCGTAGGTAGGGGTGAAGTGGACATGAAAGCGTGGGCGTTTGGCGAACCATTTCCGGATGATGGCGCTTTTGTGGGTTCCGTAGTTGTCCACAATGATATGCACATCCAGTTCGACGGGCACTTGCGCCTCGATCACATCGAGGAACTGGCGAAATTCCACCGAGCGATGGCGGTGCTTTAGTTGCGCGATCACCTGGCTGGTTTTCAACTCCAAGGCGGCGAACAGCGATGTGGTCCCATGGCGTTTGTAATCGTGAGTGCGGCGCTCGAGTTGCCCCGGCCGCAAAGGCAGCCACGGTTGCGTGCGGTCGAGCGCCTGAATCTGGGTCTTCTCGTCCACGCACAAGACCAGGGCATGATCGGGCGGGTTCATATACAAGCCCACAAGGTCGCGCACTTTCTCGATAAGCAAGGGGTCGGGCGACAGTTTGAAAGTGTCGCTACGGTGAGGTGGCAAGCCGAACGCGCGCCAAATGCGGCTGACCGTCATGCGGCTGAGCCCGCTCGCTTTGGCTAAGCCGCGCGTGCTCCAATGGGTTTGGCCGCGGGGCGTGCTTTCCAAGGTCTGAATCACCACCTGCTCGACCTGGGCATCGCTGACCTTGCGGGGCGCTCCTGGCCGGGGCTCGTCGTAGAGTCCTTCCAGGCGAGCTTTCAAAAAGCGGGAGCGCCATTTGCCCACCATGCCCAACGAGGCCCGCATTTTTCGCGCCACGGTTTTGTTATCGAGTCCTTCGGCGCAAGCCAGCACCAGGCGCGCGCGCCGAGCCAGTCGAGTGTTACCGCCTCAGCTTGGCGAACGGATTACTTCAGCTTCTCGTATTCCGTCTTGGCTTCCTTGAGGATGGGGATGTCGGGGTTGGCGTCTTTCCAGAGAGCGAAGAAGTCCTGGTAATCCTTGCGCGCACTTTCCTTGTCGCCGCTAAGGGCTCTGGCTCGGCCCAGTTGTAAGTGCGCAAGCGCGCCCAGCACAAAGTTCTGCACGATGCCGGGATGGTCAATCAGCTTCTGAAACTCGGCGGCCGCCTGCTGCCCTTGGCCTGCTCCCAGATAGGCTTCGCCGCGCACATAGACGGGATAGAGGGTTCCGCCCACTTGGGCTCCAGGCGAGGGCTCGCCCAACTCGTAGGCTAACGCCGCTTGCAGCAACTCAATCGCCTTTTGCGGATGTTTGCCGTCGAGTGCGATGGCGGCACGAATCGTGGGCAGCCAGTAGCCGTTGAGCATCGTGTTCAACGGTTCGCGTTTGTTCAGGTCGTCCGCCATGGTCTGCGCCCGAGCCGTGTCTCCCCCTCGCGCGAAGGCCAGTGCCGCCAGGACTTGCAAATCCCGGGCGGAAGCCAGTGCCAGCGCCGATGTGGCCTGCTGGCGCGCCTGTGCGGTGTTCCCAGCTTCGGCCTCGCGCAAAGCTGCGTTCAGCAGCCACACTGCCGCCGTCTCTTTCTGGTCATTGCGCTTGGCTACTTCCGCCGCCTGCCGCGAGAGTTCCCGGCTTTCTCCAGACGTCCCGCGTAGGCCTCGGTATCCGAGTGAACAGACAGCAGCGCGTCCTCCGCTCCCGGCTTTCCCGTTGCCCAGGCCAGCTGTCGCTGCATTTCTGATGTGTCTCCCTCGAGAAATGCCACCCCGTAGCGGTTGAGGTGAAGGACGCTGTTTTCCAACTTGCGCGCCAGCGCTTGCTCATACGTGCTCTTGGCTTCGTCGAGACGATTGACTGCGACATACTGGCCCACGAGGTTGCCATAGCCAGTTGCTGCATCTGGGTTCAAACGTATCGATTCGACGGTTTCGGCCACGCGCCTTTTCGTATTGTCCAAGCGCAATAAGATTGACCGCCAGGTTGCCGTGAGGAATGAAATCCCGGGGATAGGCCTGGGCCCACTGCTGATAGGCCTGGTCTGACTTCTCCAGTTCGCCAGTGGCAAAGCCGTAGTAAGAGGCGGAGATGCGGTACTTCTCCCGCTCGCTCGCCCGCTCCCGCAGGTCATACGCCTTCCGGATGTTCTCGCTGGCCAGACCGTTCTCGCCAAGATTGGAGTATGAAATTCCCAAGCCGTCGTATGCCACGGCGAAGTTCGGATCCAGCTCGACGGCCCGCTTGAACAACGGAAGAGCAGCAGTGTCTCCCTGTTGACGCCTGATCTTTGTGCCCTCGCTGTAGGCTTTCAGTGCCTCAAGCGAAGGGGTTGTGGCCTGCTCGACTGGCGCATCGTACTTCTGCACCGAGCTCAGCGATTCGCCCAGCTTCGCTCGCAAGCTGGTGGCTGCCTTGTCTAGCGCCTTCAGCACCTCTTCCTTGGCCGCCGCTTCGACCTGCTCCTGCGCCAGCGCGTCCCCAGAGTTGCAGTTCACGGCTTTCAGCCCGATCACGTACTGGCTGCCCAGGCTGGAGATGGAGCCCGACAGCATGGCCTTGCTGTTGGTGCGCACGCAAATCTCTCGTGCCACTTCTCGGGTGAGCCGTTCCCCCGGGGTGCGACCCATCAGCTTCAGCGTCTCGCTCACCTTCTGTTCCGGCAGGAGGTTGAGGAAGGGCGACTGGGAAAGCTGTACGGAGAGGCCCTGCTTGAGCGTGTCGTCAAATACGGCGTCACCAGTGGTATTGGCGAAGTCGGCGAGGACGATGGTGTCCTTCTCGGTCAGCCCGGTTGGGGAATGCGAGCGCAAATACAAGCCCACGCCGATCAAAGCGGCCACCAGGAAAACGGCCGCCGGAACTAGAACCTTCCACAGTCTCCTGCCCTCGGGGGCTGTTGCTTCGACCGCTTTGGTCGCGGTCTGGGATGAAGCAACGGCAGCTGAACCAGACCCCTGCGAGGGCGACTGACCTACCGGCTGCTGGCTCGTCTCTTTGGCCACCGCGACGGCCCCGAGCTTCCCACGGCCGCATGGCCGGTATCCGTCTCCCGCTTCAGACGCTTCAGGTCGGCCCGCATTTCGGCCGCGCCTTGGTAACGCAACTCCCTATCCTTCTCCAGCGCCTTGTTGATGATCCGTTCCAACTCGGCGGGAGACATCGGGATTCAGCCGCAGCGGAGGCACTGGAGCTCGATTGAGAATGGCCTCGAAAATCGTCGCCGTACTGTCTCCGCGAAAGGGCAATTGGCCGGTTGCCATTTCATAGAGCACGGCGCCGAAGGAGAATAAGTCCGTGCGCGCGTCCAACTCCTTGGCTCGCGCCTGCTCCGGAGACATGTAGGAGACCGTGCCCACTGCCGAACCCGGATTGGTCAGGTTGGGGTCTCCGGCTCCGGTTTCCGTCGCCTCGGTGGGACTTGCCACTGTGGCGCGTATTTTCGCCAGTCCGAAGTCCAGAATCTTCGCGTGTCCGCCGCGCTTGGTCACGAAGATGTTTGCGGGCTTGATGTCGCGGTGGACGATTCCTTCCGCGTGCGCCGCGTCCAGCGCATCCGCGATCTCGAGGGCCAGGGACAGCAGCGTCTCCAGATCAAGAGGCCGGTTGCCGATCAGATGCTTCAGCGTCTGGCCATCCAGGAACTCCATGGCGATGAACGCCTGGCCATTCTCCTCGCCGATGTCGTAAATCGTGCAGATGTTGGAATGATTGAGAGCCGAAGCGGCCTGCGCTTCGCGTTGAAAACGGGTAAGGCCTGCGGATCTCGGGCGACTTCATCGGGCAGGAACTTCAGGGCGACGAAGCGATGCAGCCGGGTGTCCTCGGCCTTATACACCACCCCCATACCACCACCGCCGAGCTTCTCGACAATTCGGTAGTGCGAGATGGTTTGGCCGATCATCGACGAAGGAGCAGTGGCGCCCCATAGTAGGCGGACGGCGGCAGCAAGTCAACGACCTGGGCGCGGCCTGGGCGCGGCTCCGACGAGGGTTCGGCTAAAACATTTTAATCTTCCAATTAACCTAACGTTAGGTTATAACGTCATACGTGACAGATCTAAACCAGGCCGCAAGCCTCCTGGGCCGCAAGAGCGCCCAGGTCCGCAAGAAAAAGTGGGGCAAAAAGGAATTCGTCCGCCGGATGCAGGAATGGGGCAAGCTCGGCGGCAGACCGAAGGGCAGCAATAGAAAGTCAAAGCGAGGTGGGCAATGATCTACAAACGCGGGTGCGACAAGATGGGTCCAAGCTCCAGTTGTAGCAAGTGCGGCAAGCGCGGGTCGTGTGGTGTCTACTGGTACAAGTTCATGTGGCAAGGCAAGCTGGTTCGGGAATCTAGCTGGTTCGGGAATCAGCAAACAGGGCAATGACAAAGTGGGCCCGGCAGATGGAGGCTGCACACAAGACCTCACTTGCCAAAGGAGAAGTGGGAATACGTGAGAGGAAGGACGTCCCCATCCTCGCAGAGTTCTGTCGAAAGCGTTTTGCTCCTTGGGCAGAGTCCACCAGTTCACTCAAGACGTGGCGTGATTTTTATCGAGTCGGCCTTATGGCGATCCAAGCCTACACTCCCCTTGCAAGTCTCACCCTAGACACGATCACAACTGAGCGAATCGCCGATTTTGCGAGTCATCGACAAGCACAGGGCATGAAACTGGCGACAGTGAATGCATCGCTTCGTAACCTTCGCCGGGTCCTTCGTGTCGCGGAGGAATGGGGCGAACTTGGGAAGGCACCGAAGGTCAGAATGCTTCCGGGCGAATCGCACCGGGAGCGGGTAATCACCCCGGAAGAAGAGGCTCGTTATCTGGCATCGGCAAGCCCGCTTTTGGTTGATACTGCGACTGTGCTTGTGGACACAGGCCTTCGTCCAGAAGAATGCTACAGGCTTGTATGGGACTCGATCACCTGGGTGAACGGTCGGAATGGAACACTGATGGTAACGCACGGGAAGACAAAGGCAGCGCGGCGTGTACTTCCAATGACTCCAAGAGTCAGGCACATTCTGGAACACCGCTGGAACGCTCAAGGCAGGCCCGCAGAGGGTTACGCATGGCCCGCGCCAACCAAGACCGGACACATCGGACCGTCTAGCCTGAAGAAACAGCACGGTAAGGCTCTGAGCCTCTCGAAGGTGCGCCCATTTGTTCTCTACTCGCTTCGTCACACCTTCCTCACTCGGTTGGGGCAGTCCGGCTGTGACGTGTGGACGCTGGCCCGCATTGCTGGCCACGGTTCAATTGCGATTTCGGCGCGGTCTGTTCACCCTTCCGAAGATGCCATTCTGGATGCGATGGCGCGGCTAGGTGGGCACAATTCTGGGCACAGCGCTGAATCAATCGCTCAAGAGAAGGGCAGCGCCGCGCTGCTAACCGCATGAATAGCTTGAGGAAAGATGGTGGGCAGTGCAGGACTCGAACCTGCGACCTCCTGCTTGTAAGGCAGGCGCTCTAACCAACTGAGCTAACCGCCCATCTTTCTCAAGACCTTCAGAAGACGGGGCCATCTGAGGCTCGGATAATCTTACCAAGAAATCCCATCTCTGATGGCACTCCGATGCCTGGCGGTGGTGTAGCTGGAGAACTTCGCAGCTTGAACGGCACTCATTCCAATCGTATAGTTCCCCGGTCAAGCATAAGGACACCAATGATGGCGCGGATCGATGATTCATGGAGAAGGCGCGGAGTACGGCTCAGTCTCGTATTTATTTTGTGTACAGTCGGCATGGCCGCAGCGGCCGACCCGCCGCCACTCGCCGGGCTGACTCCTCAAAGCAAAGAGTTCCCGTTGCCTGTGACTCCGCCCATGGGTTGGAACAGCTGGGACGGTTACGGCACCACGGTCAAAGAAGCCGACGTCAAAGCCAACACCCAGTGGCTGGCCGAACACTTGAAGCCCTTTGGCTGGCAATACGTTGTCGTCGACATGGAATGGTTCGTCACCAATCCGGTTGCGGAGGGAAATTCGAAAACCTCGCTCTACACCATGGACAACTTCGGTCGTTACACGCCGGCGGTGAACCGGTTCCCGTCTGCGGCGAATGATGCCGGTTTCAAACCTCTGGCGGATTATGTGCACTCGCTTGGCCTCAAATTTGGCATTCACATTCTTCGCGGGATTCCCAAACAGGCGGTGGAGAAGAATCTGCCCATCTTCGGGTCGTCTTACCATGCCGTGGACGCTGCCGACTCTTCCGACACCTGTCCCTGGAACTTCGATAACTACGGCCTTGATACCTCAAAACCGGGAGCGCAAGCATACTACGATTCGATTGTGAAGCTTTATGCCGGTTGGGACGTGGACTACATCAAGGTTGATTGCATCAGCAGCCGTCCGTACAAGGGCGATGAGATCCGAATGTTGAGCACGGCGCTGGCGAAAACCGGACGACCGATTGTGCTGAGTCTTTCACCGGGGGCGGCTCCGCTCGAAAAGATGGAAGAGATGCGGAAGTATGCTCAGATGTGGCGGATTTCGGATGATATCTGGGACCTTTGGCACAGCACGATCGCTTATCCCCAGGGATTGGTGGACCAATTCGCGAACGTCGCGAAGTGGGCAGGAAAAGCGCAAGCGGGACACTGGCCGGACGCCGACATGCTGCCTCTGGGGTATCTGGGGCCGGCTCCGGGATGGGGCCAGCCTCGTTACACGCGGCTCACGCACGACGAGCAGAGAACACTTCTTACGCTGTGGTGCATCTTTCCTTCACCGCTGATGGTCGGTGGCGACTTGCCGAAGGCCGACCCATGGACGACTTCCTTGCTAACCAATCCCGAGGTCATCGCGGTTGATCAGCACTCAACCGGGAATCATCCGGTAATCACGACCGACAAGACCGTCGTGTGGGTGGCGCAATCGGCAGCGGCGGGCGGCCACTATCTGGCAGTCTTTAACCTCACCGAGTCCAGCCAGATAGTGCAATATGCGTGGAAAGACCTGGGTTTCACGAGCACAAAATATAAACTGCGGGCCTTGTGGGAGCGGAAGGATCTGGGTCCGGCGGATTCCGTCCCCGTGACACTGCCGCCGCATGGGAGCGTGCTGTACGAAGCATTCCCGGTTGGGAAGCTTGCGCCATAGTTGGCATCGTCGCCACGGTTGGTGGAGGCCGGGCGTCCCCGCAGGGCTGGACGGGCGGGACGCCCGTCCTCCATTTTGTGACGCTGTTACAATCGGCCCCAGGGGGAATCTAAGAAATGGCGGACTTGTCCAAGATTGTGGGGCAGTTGAAGAAAGAGCGTGACCGGGTACAACAGCAGTTATCAGGATTGAATGCGGCGCTCGCCGCGTTTGCCGGAGTCTACAGCAGCCGCGGAACCAAGGCCGCGCCGGCAGAGAAGAGAACACGTCGCCCCATGAGCGCCAAGGGGCGGGCCGCAATCCGTCGCGCTCAAAAAGCTCGGTGGGCGAAGGTCAGAGCGGCAAAGAAATAGTCAGATCCCTGTGTTCGTGGAGGACGGGCGGGACGCCCGTCCTCCATCCACACGTCCCTGCTAGACTGGCGCGGTGCGCCGTCTGATCATCAATGCCGACGATTTCGGTCTTACTGTCGGTGTGAATCGCGCCATCCTGGAAGCCCACGAACATGGGGTGGTCACTTCGGCCACATTGATGGCCAACGGCCAGGCTTTTGAGGACGCTATTGCTCTGGCGCAATCCCGGCCTGGGCTGGGCGTGGGCTGTCACGTTGTCCTGGTGGACGGGGCTCCCTTGCTTGACGAAACAGCAGTCCGCAGTTTGTTGGATCGAGGTGGCAACCGTTCCGACCACCCCCGTTTTCGCGAGGGAATCACACGGTTTGGCGCGCTCGCGCTGCGTGGCCGTCTGGGAGAAAATGAGATCGAGGCGGAAGCCACGGCCCAGATCCGCAAGCTGCAAACGGCCGGCATCACGGTGACGCACCTCGACTCGCATAAACACACACACCTTTTTCCGCGCGTACTTCGTCCGCTCTTGCGCGCCGCAGCGAGCTGTGGCGTGAAAGCGATACGAAATCCATTTGAGCGTATCCAGGGATCTCAGCTGGCTGCTTCCCCTAGCTTGTGGCGGCGCTGGACTGAAGTTGCCATTTTGCGCAGCCTGGCCAGACAATTTCGCGAGGCGGTGCAGCAAGCGGGAATATCAACGCCGGATGGGACCCTGGCCATCGCAGCCACCGGCTCGCTGAATGAGCGTTTGCTCCGATTGATGGTGGAGAATCTTCCGGATGGAACCTGGGAACTGGTTTGTCACCCCGGCTACAACGACGCCGACCTGCGGAGAGTTCACACCCGGCTGCGTGAGTCACGCGAGCAGGAATTGCGTATCCTGACCTCGTCCTCGACCCGTAATTTACTGGAGATGAATGGGATCGAGATCGTCTCCTTCCGGGAGATGGCGGTTGCGGGATGATTTTTCCGTTCGGTTGAACACACCAGCGACGGAATACATACCTTGATGACCCGAGGGCCCAAACTCCCCGATTTATGATTAAATGCTAGCGGTTTGCTTACGCGGAGCGTCTGCAGCCTTGCATGTCCGACAAACTAGAACCTCGACTGGATGTAGAGTTGCCCATCCGCGTATATGGCATGGGTGCGGACGGTCGTCCCTTCTCGCAAAATGCCCAGGCCCGGAACATCAGCCATCATGGCGCCAAGCTCTCCGCCCTCGAGACCCAGTTGAAACCGGGGGATGTAATCGGGGTGCAGGTCGGCGACAAGAAAGCCCGATGCAAGGTGATATGGGTGGTCGATGCCGGGCAAGCTCAGAAAATCTCAGTGGGAGTCAACCTGGTCGAGGGGCAGCCCTGCCCCTGGGAAAAGGAAATGCAGCAGACCCGGCAAGAGTCTGAGCCCGCTTCTCGAATTGCGCCGTCCGACGAAGACAAGAGAAAATTTCCACGGCATCGGGTTCCCTTTCCTATCGAAATACGCGACCAGGAGGGCGTCGGCTCGCACATGAACACGAAATCGGCAGACATAAGCGCCCGAGGATGTTATGTCGAGACGATGCTGCCTCTTCCCGTGGGAAAGCTCCTGAACATCACCTTTTGGCTGGAGTCTGAAAGAATCAGCACAGCCGCGATCGTCAGGTCGTGTGATGGCGGAGTGGGCATGGGCATTGAGTTCACCGGCCTGGACGAACAAGACCAGGGAACGGCTGCAGCGGCAGATCGAGACTATGGCTGCCGAGACCTCCGAAAACACCCAGGGCGCTGGCTAGTGTCTTTCTTTATTTGCCTGTTCCCAGAAAGAAGCTCAGACGGCGGAGCTTTGCGTCCCTGGCGCTCTTTGGCACCTAGAGCTTTTTGCCGCTAAGTACGCAAAGGAAACACGCGGAGTCATAGCAGGCAAAATCTGAATCCCGGCTTCCCGCCCGCCATCGAATGGAAGAGCCCGAGCGCTGATCCGGAAGGGACAGGCATGAAAATCGGCATCACCTGCTATCCGACCTATGGAGGCAGCGGCGTGGTCGCGACCGAGCTGGGGCTGGAGTTGGCGGAGCGCGGACACGAAGTTCACTTCATTTCCTACGCCCAGCCCATCCGGCTGAGCGGTCCTCATCCCAACATTCACTACCATGAAGTAGAAGTCTCCCGATATCCGCTGTTCGAGTATCCCCCTTATGATCTGGCGCTTGGCCTCGCGCATGGCGGAAGTTGCCGAGCTTTACGATCTTGATCTGCTGCATGTGCATTATGCGATTCCGCATTCGGTGAGCGCGCTGCTGGCGCGCCAGATGATGGCGGCCAAACCGCGCGGACGCAAGCTTCCTTTCGTGACCACGCTGCACGGCACCGACATCACGCTGGTCGGACTTGACCGCTCCTATCTTCCCGATCACCCGTTTCTCTATCGAGCAGAGCGACGGAGTAACGGCGATTTCGCAATATCTGACAGGAGCGCACCCTGCGCGAGTTCGATATTCGGAACCACATTCAGGTGATTTACAACTTCGTCAATTGCGATGTGTATTGCCGGGGCGAGAACGTTTCAGAACTCAAGACAGGAATACGCACCGAACGGGGAGCGCCTGCTGGTGCATCTGTCCAATTTCCGGCCGGTGAAGCGGGTGACCGACTGTATCGAGATCTTCGATCGGGTACGCAAGCAAATTCCCTCCAAACTGCTGATGATCGGCGACGGTCCCGACCGCTCCCGCGCCGAATGGCTGGCGGTTCAGAAAGGCATTCACAACGACGTAATCTTTCTGGGCAAGCAGGAGCAGGTGCAGGAGAAGCTGGCGCTTGGCCGACATCCTGCTTTTGCCGAGCGAACTGGAGTCGTTCGGGCTGGCGGCGCTGGAAGGCATGGCCTGTGAAGTGGTGCCGATCGCCACCCGCGTGGGCGGCATCCCAGAACTGATCGAGCACGGCAAGAGCGGCTACCTGGCGGACGTCGGCGACGTGGAAACCATGGCGCGCTACGCCATCGAATTGCTGAGCGACGAAAAAGCGTTGCACGAAATGGCGAAAGCCAGCCGGGCGGTGGCGCAATCTCGCTTCTGCGCCAGCCGGATCATTCCGCAGTATGAGGAGTTTTACCGGCGCGTGCTGGAGCGCGCTTCATAGAAAGCTTCCGGAATCGCGCCCGATCCCTGCAGGACCGGCAAGCGCAGCCGGACCAGAGTTCCCTTGCCTTCGCGGCTGTCGATGGTCATGCGCGCCGTGTCGCCATAGAGCACCTTCAGCCGCTCGGCCACGTTCGCCATCCCGATACCGGTTCCGCCTACGCCAGTGGGCCGTTCGACCAGATTGGCCGAGCCCATGCCCACGCCATCGTCCTCGACTTCGATGATGAGGTGCGAGTCGGTGAGTCGGCTGCGCAGGTAAATGCTGCCGCCGTCAATCTTCGACGACAAGCCGTGCTTGATGGAATTCTCCACCAGGGGCTGCAGCAACATGCTCGGGACCATGGTGTCGAGCGACGAGGTCTCGAGTTCTTTCACCACCCGCAACTTGTCGCGGCCGAAGCGGACGACTTCGATGTCGAGATAGTTGTCGATGAATTCCAACTCTTCACGCAGCGGCACGAAAGCATCGCTGCTGTTGAGCAGGCGGCGCAGGATGTTGGCCAGCTTGATGATCAACTGGCGGGCGGTATCAGGATCGAAGCGCACCAGCGAAGAGACCGAGTTCAGCGTATTAAAGAGGAAGTGCGGATTGATCTGATTTTGCAGCGCCTCCATGCGGGAGTGCAGCAACAGGCGTTCCTGCTCTTCCAGCTTGATCTGAATGCGGACGCTGTTCCAGATCTTGAGTTCGGTTCCGATGACGATGACGGAGGTGGCGTAGATCAGGACTTCGACCCACCAGGTCGGGCTTTCCAGGCTGAACGTGGCGTGGGGCACGAAGCGTGACAGCTCAGTTTGCACAAAGCGCAAGCGCCACGATGGTGACGAAAAACATGGTCTGCCATTCGAAGGGGTGGGGCTTGGGCAGGTTGCGCCGGATCCAGCGGTAGATGCTGAGATCGACACCCGGGGAGAACGACCAGATGTCTTCGCGATTGGGAGCGAAGTTGCGCAACTGTCCCGCGACAAAACCGCAGAGCACGTTGAATGGCAAGGTCGCCCATTCCCCGTGCCAGAACGCGGGAAGCGCCAGCAGAACGCCGCCCAGCACGCCGGTGAAGCGCCCGCCGATCACGCCCAGCAATACCGTGGTCTCGAAGGACAAATCGCCGGCAACAAAGCTCCTGGCGCTGAAGCGGATCCACACGCCCAAGGCCAGGGGAATGCCGATCCACAGCACCAGATAGATTTTCTGCTTCCAATTGCGTTCGTCACGAAACAGCAGCGACTTGAACTCCACCGAGCGGACCAGATGCACTGGACACAGCGGCGGCTACGCCAAGCTTGATCAGCAGATTGATGAGGATGAGTCGCTGTTCCATGATTGCTGCGAGACCCACTGTGGGAAATGTAGCACGATAGAGAGGAGTTACACGGATGTCGGCGACAAACCGGCAAGGCCGGCAACTTACTGGCGTAGGGTCATTCGGCTCCGATTCTCGTAGCGCCGCCCCGACGGCTGTGGCGGCGGGCGCTACTCTCAGTAAGGCCCGATGATGCCGCCGATTTGTCGAGAGGCCGGCGGCTTCCTGTTTGGCTTCTGGCTCTCGATTACATCCAGATACTTCAGTCCTGAGCCGGTATTGAACAAGACCACTTTATCGTCGGCGGAGAAAAAGCCACGGGCGCGCAGCTTGCGATACGCCACCAACGATGCCGCTCCTTCGGGCGCGGCGAATATTCCTTCCACCCCGGCCCAGTGCCGGAACGCATCCATTATTTCTGTAGTCGGTTGCGGCGAGGGCTATGCCCGAGCTCTTTTTCAGAATTTCGAGAATGAGGTAATCGCCATAGGCCTTCGGTACCCGAAGACCGGAAGCCAGCGTCGAGGCATCTGGCCAGAAATCCGCACTGGGTTTACCCTCATCCCACGCTTTAACGATGGGGGCGCAACCGGCAGATTGCACGACGACCACTTTCGGCCGGTCGGGTCCAATCCAGCCCAGCGTTTCTATTTCGTCGAAGGCCTTCCACATGCCGAGCAGGCCGACCCCGCCCCCGGTGGGATAGATGATGCCCTGCGGCAGCTTCCACTTGAGCTGCTCGGCCACCTCGTATCCCATGGTCTTCTTGCCTTCGACTCGGAACGGTTCCTTCAAGGTGGAGACGTCGAACCATCCTTCTTTCTCTTTTCGTTCGGCCACTATCCGGGCGCAGTCGCTGATCAGGCCGTTGACCAGGGTTACGTGCGCTCCGTAGCTTTCGCACTCGACCCGATTGGCTAAGGGCACATCTTTGGGCATGAAGATGTGCGCTTCCAGACCGGCTGCCGCGGCGTAGGCAGCCAGGGCGCTGGCGGCGTTTCCGGCGGAAGGCGTCGCCAATTTTTTCAGACCGTACGCTTTCGCCATGGTGACCGCCACCGACATCCCACGTGCCTTGAAAGAGCCGGTCGGGTTCAGACCTTCATCCTTAATGAAGACGTTGGGAAATTCCCGGCTGGGCAGCATGGGTGTGAAACCCTCACCCAAGGAGACGGGAGCGACATCTGGCAGCACTTCGGCATAACGCCACATGGTCGGCGGACGAGTAGCCAGGGAGCATGGTTGAAGTGATGCTTTAAGTTTTCCAGGTCGTAGCGAACGTACAGGACGCCGCCATCGTTCGGGCAAACGGTCTGCGGCTGGTCAGCGCTGTAATGTGCACCACATTTGGTGCATTCGAGATAGGCGATGCGGGACACGTCGGGAGTTTAGCATTCCCAGCTGAAAGTGGGGTTTGGCGCTGGTCGTTGCTGTCCACCCTTGATTCCCAGTTTTTGGTTCTTAGTTCTTGGTTCTCAGCCCGGCAATCGCTTTAGCAGCCATTCGCCTTGCGGAACCACGGGCGCTCTCGGCGGCGTAAATATCCTGGCATGGTGGGTTTCTTCGCCAGGATCTGCCGGGCCCACTCCCGCGCCTCGGCATTGCGTTGCTGGGAGGCCAGGAAGCAGGCGTAGTTGTAGTAGGTCTCGGATGAAGTCGAAATCTTGGTCACCTGCCGGAACAGGGCCTCGGCTTTTTCGGGTTGGCCGGTATTGGCGTAGGCGTGGGCCAGCAATCCCGCGGCGCGATGAAAATCGTAGGTTGGATCGGTGGACGCCACGCGTTCCAGGTCCGGCTAGAGCGGCGGCAAAGTCTCCCATCTGTATGGCAGCCACGCCGCGACGGTAGAACGGGTCGGGCGAGTCGGTGCGGGACGAAATCGCCTTGTCGTAAGCCTGCCGCGCCTTGGCGAAATGCTCTTCCTCCAGGTAGAGATCACCTAGCTCTTCATAATTTCCCGCGGAAGGGTTGTCGATCACAGCCGCCTCCAGCTCGCGGATGCGCTTGCTGCGCGGAAATGCCTTGAATGACTGGCGCAACAAGCCGGCATCGGGCACAGCTTCGACCGCGATGTACACCAGGGCTCCGAGCCAGCCGCCGATGAGGATGATCCACAACCAGAAGGTGTCCGGGCGTCGCCGGATGAAGTGGATAATCGCGAACGCCTGCAGCAGGATTCCCCACCACGAAAACGCGAAAAAGAGTAACGATCCCATGCGGATGCAGCAGTATAGTACGCGGGCCGGGCAGTTCGGCTTGGACTGATTCCCTGGATGCTAAAATCGACTTAGTGAAGCCTCCCATCCGCCTTCTGGGTGTCGACATTGACGGCACCCTCCTGAACCCTGAATTTCAAATCTCTCCAGCGGACATGGCGGCGTTACGCCGGGCCGATGCGGAAGGAGTCGAGGTCGTCGTAGTCACGGGACGGCGCCACACCTTTGCCCTGCCAATCGTGCAGCAGCTGGGATTCGACTTGTGGATCATCAGTTCGAATGGCGCGATCACGCGCTCCCTGGCCGGGGAGACGTTTCATCGTGACCTGCTCCCCGCTGAAACCTGTCGCAGGCTATGCCTCCACATGCAGGAATTTCGCGGGAACACGGTCCTGACCTTCGACACGGAAGCCAAAGGCGCAATTGTGCTCGAACACATGGACGAACTGAACGCGAGCATCCAACGCTGGCTGGAAAAGAATCTGCAATTCATCGACTTCGTTGTCCCAATTGAAGACTCATTGACCAGCGATCCGGTGCAGGCCATGTTCTGTGGCCCAATCCCGCGCATGCAACAGGCGTTGGCTGCGCTGGCGGCCAGCAACCTGGCTAACGACATTACTGTGCTTCGGACTGAATATGAGGCCCGCGATCTCTCGATTGTGGACGTCCTCAACC
Source organism: Terriglobia bacterium (assembly GCA_963803655.1). Taxonomy (GTDB): domain Bacteria; phylum Acidobacteriota; class Terriglobia; order Terriglobales; family Acidobacteriaceae; genus JAIQFF01. The sequence continues at coordinate 324,844 of CAWDNR010000024.1, read as the reverse complement.
AGGGGTGTTCCAAGGGACATGCTTTGGAGCGATGGGCCGGCTATCGCGGTATCCCCCGTAAGGAGGTCATGGCCATTGGTGACAACTATAATGACATAGAAATGCTTGCCTTCGCCGGAGTGCCATTTATCATGGGGAATGCGGCTCCGGAGCTGCGCCGCGACGGCTGGACGGTAACTCTGCCGAATGATCAGAACGGCGTTGCCGCTGCCATTGAGCGGGTATTGGGTGTAGGTTCTTTGTAGCGTCGCCGTCCCGGCGGCTGTCGGGTGGGCGTCCCACCACCGCCGAGGGCAGGATGCTCTGGGGACAGCTGGCTGAGCTTGCTCTGAGCGCAGTCGAAGAGATGCCGGCGCTACAAGTTGAAGTCAGTATGATTTCCTTGAAAAAACTCGGGTTCGCGGTCGGATTACTGCTTCTTGCTCTCCCTGCCTCGGGTACCGACTTGGCCATCCTGCATAACGGATTTTCGATTCGCCACGAGCGTCGAGAGACGGTGGGCTCGGTGACTCGCCTCTATCTTGGAACCGGCAAGGACTACGTCGACATTGCCACTGATCAGATCGAGCGGTTTGAGAAGGACCAATCACCGGTAGTTGTACCAGCCCTCGTACCAGCCGCCGCGCCCCTGGCCCAGGCGCGGCTGGCGAAGCCCCAGCCCCTAAAGCCGCAAGAACTGAACGAAGTAATCAACAGCATCAGCGACCAGCACCACCTCGATCCTGATTTCATCAACAGCGTGATCCACGCCGAGAGCGGATTCAATCCACGCGCCCTATCTCCCAAGGGAGCGCAGGGGCTCATGCAACTGATGCCCGGGACCGCCTCGAAGCTGGGCGTCCCGAACGCTTTCGACCCCCGCGCCAATGTGGAGGGCGGGACCCGCTATCTGAGCGAGTTGCTGCAGCGCTATAACTTTGATGTGATCAAGGCGTTGGCCGCCTACAACGCGGGACCGCAGCGCGTGCAACAGTATGGCGGCGTGCCACCCTACAATGAAACCCGCGCCTACGTCGCACGCATTGTTCGCGAATACAATCGCAAGAAAATCGCGGAGCGTAAAGCAGCCGCGGCGACCTTGAAGGCCGGCCAAACCAGGCAGGCGACTCCGACGAGCGCAGCCGGAGTCAAGCAGGCCGCACTTCCCAACCTTATCCCCCAGGGTTCGCGCTAAATCATCCGCGCCGCAGCCGCGTTGACCCCCGCGTCGACGTCATTTACCTTGGATCAAGCGCTGTGCTCGGCCGTTCGGGTCCTCCCCTGACATGGATAGAAAACGCGTTCTGATCACCGGCGGAATCCTGGTTGTCTTCGGTTTGTTGGTCTATCTCCAGTTCCGTCATTGGAGAAGCTTCGACTGGACTACTTTCTGGGCTGAGACCGAGCAGATCAGACCCTGGCACATTGCCCATGCCATCGGTCTTATATATGTCGCCTATGTTTTTCGGGCGATCCGTTGGAAGCTGTTCCTGCGGCCGGTGCGTCCCCATGCATCCTGGCTTGAGTTGGTCCCCCCCACCCTCATTGGATTTACTGGATTGGCGCTGCTGGGACGTCCGGGAGAATTCATTCGCCCTTATCTGATCGCGCGGCGGCAGAACCTACCGGTTTCCTCCCAGGTCGCCGTCTGGGCGGTCGAGCGAATATTTGACATTGGGGCCTTTGCCGTCCTGATGGCGGTTGGGATCTTTCTGCCGAGTTCGAGAAGGACGCTTCCGCACCCTGAGTACTACACCCGTTTTCGTGATGGCGGCTTTCTGTTTTTTGGCCTGGTGGTGGCCTTGACCCTCGGGGCTGTTCTGGTGAGTCGCAAAGGGGAAGCCCTGGCCGACTGGGTGCAACATCGTTTCTCGCATTGGGGCTCCCGCCTGAGCCATCGGATAGCGCTGAAAATCCGTGAATTCGGCCAAGGCCTGAATACGATTCACGGTCCGGTTTCGCTGTTCCTCCTGATCGTGGTTTCGATCGGAATGTGGTGGGTCATCGCGGTCGCTTACCATGAAGTCACGCTGGCCTATCATCAGACCGCGCACGTCTTTGGAGAGGATCCACTCGACATCCGGCTGGTGCAGGTCCTTCTGCTCATGGGTTCGAGCATGCTGGGGTCGGTGCTGCAACTGCCGGGCGTGGGCGGGGGTTCGCAGTTGGCGACCATCGCTGCGCTGGAGCATATCTTCGATGTGCCCAAGGAATTGGCCGCCAGCTGCGGCATTATGCTGTGGCTGGTAACATTCGTCGCGGTCATACCCGCTGGGTCTGCTGCTGGCCCATCACGAGCGATTATCTTTGCTCAAGCTCTCCAAGGAAAGTCACCAGGAAAATGGAGGATGCCACAGTTCCGGTTACGCCTCCCGCGGGGTGAGTTCCGCGTCCGGGCTAGGTGCCCGCTCCAGCCGCAGCAGGGGCGCGACGCCCGCGCCCACATTCTCTTGCCTGTTACAATGCAAGCGAAGAACTGCCTCGTCTGACATGAAGTGTCCTTTCTGTGGCTTTGAAAATGACAAAGTGGTGGATTCGCGCGAGAGCAAGGAAGCCGATTCCATCCGCCGCCGCCGCGAGTGTCTGAAATGCGGCAAACGCTTTACCACCTACGAGCGGATCGACGAAATTCCCTACATGGTGGTCAAGAAGGACGGCCGCCGGGAAAAATTTGACCGTCAGAAAGTGCTCAACGGACTGCTGCGGGCGTGCGAGAAGCGTCCTGTGCCAATCAGCCGCCTGGAACAAATTGTGAACGAGGCGGAAGGGTTCGTCATCGAGTCGGCGGAGCGGGAGCGCAAGACCAGCGAAGTCGGCGAGCTGATCATGAACCGGCTGCGGCGCTATGACAAAGTGGCGTATGTCCGTTTCGCTTCGGTTTATCTGGACTTCAAAGACGTACAGGAGTTCATGACCGAGTTGAAGGATTTGTTGAAGACGAAGGAAGTGCCTGAGGTTCGCAAAGGGCGCAGTAAAGAGTTAATAGGCTTGTGTGGTCACGGGCGACCCGCCCGCGTAGGTGCAAAGTTAAAAGGCGCGGGCCGCCCGCGACACACGAAACGTCATGGCTTACAAGATCACACTTATCCCCGGCGACGGCATCGGTCCTGAAGTCACGCAGGCCACCGTGCGCATTCTGGAAGCGACTGGGGTCAAATTCGATTGGGAAATCTTTCAGGCCGGCGCCGAGGCCTTGCCAAGTATCACGAATACATTCCCAAGGAACTGATCGAATCGATCGAACGCACCCGCGTGGGACTGAAAGGACCGGTCACCACGCCGGTGGGCGAAGGCTTTCCCAGCATCAATGTTGCGTTGCGTAAGAAGTTCGAGCTCTATGCCAACTTCCGGCCCATTCGCAATCTGCCTCATATTCCGACCCGCTACCCCGGCGTAGACCTGATCATCGTCCGCGAAAATACCGAGAGTCTGTATTCCGGGATCGAGCACGAAGTGGTGCCGGGAGTGGTCGAGAGCCTGAAGATCATTACGGAAAAGGCGTCCACCCGCATCGCGCGCTTCGCCTTTGAATATTCCCGCAAGAACCAGCGCAAGAAGATTCATGCCATTCACAAAGCCAACATCATGAAGCTTTCGGATGGCCTGTTCCTGCGCTGCTGCCGCGACGTGGCCAAGGAATATCCCGAGATCACTTACGGCGAGCACATCGTGGACAACACCTGCATGCAGCTGGTGATGAATCCTTATCAGTACGACGTGCTGGTCATGGAAAATCTTTACGGCGACATTATTTCCGACCTGTGCGCCGCGTTCGTCGGGGGACTGGGCTTCGTGCCCAGCGCCAATCTGGGCGACAACTGCGCCATCTTCGAGGCGGTACATGGATCCGCTGCCGACATTGCCGGCAAGGACATGGCCAATCCGACGGCGGTCATCCGCTCGGCGCAGCTGATGCTGCGTCATCTCGGCGAACACGCACGCGGCGGACAAGATTCACGATGGGCTGGAAAAGGTTTATCGTACCAAGGACAAACTCACTCGCGATGTGGGCGGGAAAGCCGGGACCTCGGAGTTCGCCGACGCCATTATCCAGTTCATGGAAACCAGTACGGACGTTCCCGCCCAGGCCGAATCCTCTCACGCGTAAATTGTCACTGAGCTCATTTATATTCAACTTGTCATCCTGAGCGCAGCTTCTGGTTCGCATGAGAACCCAGAAACGGAGTCGAAGGAGCCCTGTGAGCGATCGCTTTGGGCCTTGGACGCGCTTTCGGCAACGTCCGCGGAGTTTCCCTGGAAACGCCGGTGGAGAGTGTAGATCCTTCGACTCCGTGATTGCTTCAGCATGACAGCGCATTACGGGCTTCTCTGGAGTTTGCTTGAACCGGACCGTCGTGTGCATGCAACTCTTCGTTGACGCGGCCTACAGATTTTGAGTAACATCCTCCTTCTGCAAGGACACCCGGGGGATGGCTAACCCAACACGGCGAGTAGGAGTAGTACTCTTCCAGCTCGGCGGCCCCGACACGCCGGAAGCGATCCAACCGTTTCTTTTTAATCTTTTCTGCGATCCCGACATCATTGATTTTCCTTTTGCCACGCATTGGACGGAAACCCCTGGCCAAGCTCATTTCGACCACGCGGGCCAAGAAGGTACAGCACCACTATTCGGCCATCGGCGGAGCCTCGCCCATCCGGCGCTTTACCGAGCAGCAGGCCGATGCCCTGGAGAACCGGCTTCGGGCCGACGGCATTGACGCTCATTGTTTCGTGGCGATGCGTTACTGGCACCCCTTCACGGCTGAGGCGGTCGAACAGGTGCGGGCGGCGAACTGCGACGAAGTCGTGCTGCTGCCGCTTTATCCTCAGTATTCGAGCACTACCACCGGGAGCAGCCTCAACGAATGGCGTCGCTTGTTTCGTGACGATGTGCCGGTGCATGCGATCGAGACGTTTTATCGTCACCCGCTCTATCTGGATGCCGTGGTCGAGAAAATCGATGAAGCGCTGGCCCGGTTTCCTGAATCCGGGTGTCCGGAGATCGTGTTCAGCGCGCACAGCGTACCGGTATCGGTCATTGCAAAGGGCGATCCCTATCAGCGCCATATCGAAGAAACGGTTGAACTGGTGATGCGGCGCGGCGGATGGCGCAATCGTCACCGGCTCTGCTACCAGAGCAAGGTTGGCGCCAGCAAGTGGCTGCAACCGTCCCTGCACCGTACCATCCGCGATCTGGGTGGCGGAGAGGATACGTGAAGTTTGTGTTGTGCCCATCGCGTTTGTCTCCGATCACGTGGAGACGCTGGGCGAGATTGACCACGAGGCGCGCGAGGAAGCAGCGGAACTCGGAATCCAGACAGTTTGAGATGACGTCGGGTCTGAATGATTCGCCGACGTTCATTGCGGCTTTGGCGGATTTGGTAGGAACGGCGATGGGCGTCGATTCAGACGCAAGCGATACTGAGCGTCTGGTCGCGGCGGACTGAGAAGACCATGTAGGGGCGGGTGCCCACACCCACGCGGCGGAGCGAAGCTCCACGGGTTTGGTGGGCCGACGTTCAGCGAGCTGCGCTCGCCCGCCCGGACACGGGCGTCCGGGGCTACGCGGATCGTGGTGATCGATTGGTTGCAGGAGTGAGTCTTAGAGTCTGGAGTGAAGGAACGGATGGCAGACGAGTCCAAGACGGGAATTCTCGGGCATCTACCGCCCTTGCCTCGACCGGCACTCAACAACTCCGTGATCGGCATGGAGCAGGCCTATCGTCAGCGCAAAGGACTGCAGCTGCTGACTGACGCCGACATTGAGGCGCTCAAAACCGGTCAGCCAATGCCTTGGGAGGTTGGCGGCGTTGTCTCCGCCCCGCTGCACCGAGCGCACCTGCGCACCCGCACTCCGACGGCGGCGGCGCCCGCTTCCGCGCCTCCGGCGGCGGGGGCCATCAGCGAGGAAGTTGCCAAATGGGTCGCACAAGGAAACAAGTGGAGCAAGTCGACGATCGCCGCCGAGCAGGCGCGACGCGGCCGCAAGGGCTTGCCCGCGCTGAATAACGCTGAAATGTCCGCATTGCTGGGCGAACCGGTGGAGGCGAGCGCGCCTGCCGCGGCAGCCCCTGCTGCCGACACCAGCAGCAGTTGCTCCGGCGGCCAAGGGCCCAAGCGGTCCGATCAGTGCGGAAGTTGCGAAATGGGTGGCCGAAGGAAAGAAGTGGAGCAAGTCGACCATTGCCGCCGAACAGGCGCGACGGGGCCGCAAGAGCCTACCCGCGCTGACCGATGCGGAAGTTGCCGCTTTGCTGGGAGAACCCGCAGCCGCCGAAGCGCCCGCAGCGGCTCCGGTTGCGGCCGCGGTGGCCAGACCTGCGGCAGCAGCCCGCCCCGCAACTGGCCCACCCTCAGAGGCGGCAACGGTTTCGCGCGGCGGTGAATCCAGCACCTACGTTGGCACGCCCGCGGTGGGCACATCCAGAGCAGCCGCGTCAGCGGGCGTGGCCTCGGTCGGACCCGACGATAACGAGATCAATCAGGGGCGCCGGCGATTTGCCTGGGCCGCGTTCGCGGCGTTCATGACGGCGTGGTTCATCGCCTTCTTCCGATTTTTTCTGCCCCGCACCCTTTTTGAGCCGGCCACTTCGTTCAAGATTGGCTATCCCGCAGACTTCGGTTTGGGCGTGGATACCAAGTTTCAGCAGAAGTATCGCATTTGGGTGGACCGCACACCGGACCGCATTTTCGTGATTTATGCACGTTGCACTCATCTTGGCTGCACTCCTGACTGGAAGCCGGCTGAGAACAAGTTCAAGTGTCCCTGCCATGGCAGCGGTTACGACAGTGAAGGCGTTAACTTCGAAGGACCGGCGCCACGCCCCATGGACCGGGCCAATGTGCAGATCGCTCCCGATGGTCAGATTCTGGTGGATGTTTCGAAACTTTACCAATGGCCCAAGGGACAGCCCAGCGCTTTCAACGATCCAGGGGCGTTTCTGCCAACCTAGAAAACTGTCGAGTTTCGCTCGACCTGGCCAGGTCGAAGACCCGGCCCCACACGAACACGAGATGAGAAGAGGTTCAAATGCCTGAAGAAAACGGGAACGGGAACAACGGGAAGCGGGTCGGCCTGCTGGAACGGGTGAAGGCAGGCGTCAAGGAAGACGTTCAGTCACTCAAGGCGGACATGCCTGCAAAGGCCAAAGATCAGATCGAGGGCCTCAAAGATCCGACCAAGACCCAGGTCTACACTTCGATCTTCCGCCACAAGCATGACGACACGCCGCGTAATCGGGCTCTGGGCGTGCTGTCCAACGTGTTCCTGCATCTGCACCCGGCCAAGATCAACCGCGACGCAGTGCGCTACAGCTACACCTGGGGCATGGGCGGGATCACATTCTACCTTTTTATTGTGCTGACCCTCACCGGTGTCATGCTGATGTTTTATTACCACCCCAGCAAAGTGCAGGCATTTCGCGACGTCCTGTATCTCGAGCACGACGTCCCCTTCGGCAAGCTGCTGCGCAATATGCATCGGTGGGCCGCGCACTTGATGGTAATCGCAGTCTGGCTGCACATGTTTCGGGTCTTTCTCACGGGCTCGTATAAAAAGCCGCGCGAGTTTAACTGGAACATCGGCGTGTTGCTGTTGGTGTTTACGTTGCTGCTTTCGTTCACCGGCTACCTGCTGCCCGACGATCAACTCGGCTTCTGGGCAGTTACGGTCGGGACGAACATGGCGCGGGCGACTCCAGGTCTGGGTAACGAGGGTCCGTTCGGTCACATGTTGGGGATGACGCCCTACAACGACGTGCGCTTCGGACTGCTGGGCGGGTCGATCGTCGATGCGAACGCCCTGCTTCGTTCCTACATCTGGCATTGCATCGGAATTCCGATTGTGGCTTCGGTACTGATGATTGTGCACTTCTGGCGGGTGCGTAAGGACGGCGGAATTTCGGGGCCGGCAGCGGTCGTACTGGCGTCAGAAGTGAAAGAACCGAAGAAGTAAGACGGGATTGCGGAGGGACGGGTTTTCGACCCGTCCAGGCCGAGCGAAGCTCGGATAAATTTGGGTCGGCAAGAACTTGTCGAGCTCCGCTCGACTTGGACGGGTCGGAGACACGTCCCCACGCAGCTTAGGGAGTTTTTATGGATTGGCGGCAACTTTGGGAGATATGTTCGGCGCCTGACAACGTGCCCATCGTGGGGCTGATTCCTCTGCTCGTTTTCTATATGTATCTGGCGTGGAAGCAGGCCAAAGCCAACGATGAACTGATTGGTGAACTGGAAACCAATCCGGCGATGGCCAAGACCCATCATCGCAAGAGCTGGCCTTTCCGGCCGGGCTGGCAGAAGGAAATCCATGTCTGGCCCTTTCTGCTGCGCATAGAATTTCTCGCCGCCATGATCGTCACCATCATTCTCATGGTGTGGTCGATCACTCTGAACGCGCCGCTGGAAGAGCCGGCGAATCCCAATCTGACTATGAATCCGGCGAAGGCGCCATGGTACTTTCTGGGGTTGCAGGAAATGCTGGTGTACTTCGATCCGTGGATCGCCGGCGTGGTCATGCCTACGCTAATCATCGTCGGTCTGATGGTGATTCCGTACATCGACACCAACCCGTTGGGCAGCGGGTACTACACCTGGAAGCAGCGCAAATTTTCGATCAGCACATTTCTGTTCGGCTTCATCATCCTGTGGATCGCGATGATCATTATCGGGACGTTCATCCGCGGCCCTGGCTGGCAGTGGTTCTGGCCGGGACAGACGTGGGACCATAACCGTCTCATTTATGAAGTAAACCGCGATCTGCCGGACTTGTTTGGAATCACGTCCAATTTAGGCAAGGCGATTTTCGGCGGCATTGTGGTCGTCGGTTTCTATGCGGTGGGCGGGTTCATCATGCACGCCCTGTTCCGGCGCTATAACCCAAAGGATTACAAGCGCATGAGCTTGCTGCAGTATTCCATCATGATGTTTTTTGTGCTCAGCATGGTGGCCCTGCCGGCAAAGATGCTCCTGCGGCTGGCGTGGCATATCAAGTATGTGTGGATAACGCCGTGGTTTAACGTGTGAACCGTCGTTTGTCGTTGGCCGTTGGTCGTTGGCAAAATCAAGACCCTATGGCTGACGACTAACGACTAAGGGCCAAAGACCAACGACTGAGTTGGGAGGATCTGAGTGCCACCTGTCCCCGAGAAGGACCCGATTGTAAGCAAGTCTTACGCGGCGTACTACGTCATCGCCATGTTGATCCTCATGGTGACGCTGTTCTGGGCCCTGTGGGACGAGTCCTTCGCGCAGCGTCCCTGGAAAGCTTTTCAACACGTGTGGAAAGATCGCTACAGCGCTTTCCTGAATAGCGCACGGTCGAAGTCGTCGCAGTCGGTGAAAGAAGTCGAGCAAGGGTCGCAGTACCAGCAATTGGAACAGTCCTACAAGGACGCCTACGAGACCGCCAAACCCCGCCGGGACGAACTGCAAAAACAGATCACAGACTTGAGCGCGAAGATTCTGGCGGTGCAGAACGTCTTCACCGATCGCCGCGCCTACGTCAATGCGCTGACCTACGAGCTTGAAACTGAAACCAGTTCGTCCGGCAAAAAAAGCAAACAGGAGGACATCGACGACTACAAGAAGAAGAAGGCCACAGTCGAGTTTCCTGACGGCCACAGAGAGCAATTCAACTTCAAAGAACTGGAAGAGACGTATAACTCGCTCAAGGACCAGCGGACCAAGCTGAGCGCCGAACTCGGTGAAGTGCTGAAGCCGGTCACCGAGGCCAGCAACAAGATGTCTTCTTTTGTTTCAGACCACATGGTAGACCTCACGCCCACCCAGATTGATGGTCTGAAAAAGAAGACCGAGGAGTGGGACCCCAAGATCGTGCAGATCAACGTGGCAGAGGCCAATATCGTGGACCGCTGTGAGTCCTGCCACATGAACGCCCGCGAACCGCTCCGCATCACGGCCGCGGTCATGGACCGCCAAAGGCGAGAAGCGTCCGGACGAGTACGCCCAGGCCTTCACCAGCCATCCCGACCCGGAATTGCTGGGCACGCATGATCCCGACAAATTTGGCTGCTCTCCCTGTCACCAGGGCAACGGGCGGGCGACCACCAGCGTCGAAAAGGCGCACGGCAACTACGAGCACTGGCTGTGGCCGCTGTTTCCGAAACAGAATGCCGAGGCGGGCTGCCAGACTTGCCATGCCGCCGATATGAAGCTCGCGGTGGGCGACGTGGGCGCACATATTTCCGATGGCAAGTTCCTGTACCGCCAGCGTGGATGCATGGGCTGCCATCGCTACGAAGGCTACGACAAGGAACCGGAAGACCTGACCTCGATCGCCCAGCAGCTCAAGCTGTTTGAGCAGCAGAAGATCGACAATGCGAAAATTTCAGCCGACCTGATGAAGCAGGCCGACGCGGCGTCGAGCAATGACGAAGCCAACCGGCTGAACCAGCAGGCAGTCGCGCTCCGGGTGGCCAACAGCAAAATCGATGGCCGGGTGCAACAGCTTGATTTTCAGACGCACAGCCTGATGCAGGACGTAAAGAAGATCGGGCCGAATCTGAAAGACGTCCGGCTCAAATTGAACCAGAACTGGATTCCGGTGTGGTTGAAAAAGCCGACCGATTTCCGGCCGACGACCAAGATGCCAAATTTCCGCCTTACCGATCATCAGATCCAGACGATCTCGGCGTACTTGTGGCAATCGGGATTCACCGACGCTCTGCCCAAGCAGAAGCCAGGGAACGCCGAGCACGGGCAGCAACTGTTCGAAACCCGCGGCTGCCTGGCCTGCCACTCCATCGGTGAAGGCGACCAGCTGCAAGGCGGTACGTTCGCCGCCAATCTGACTCGCGTCGGCGAGAAGGCCAATTACGACTACCTGGTCCGCTGGATTCACAACGCGCGGGAGCGCACGCGTCCTTATTGTCCGTACGAGAAGAAGGACATCGGTCCCGAGGACTACGCCAAGAAGGGCCTGCCGTACCAGTTTGACCTGCAACACAGCCAGTGTCCTAACGACGGTCACGAGCTGCAGGTGCAGAACATGACCGTGATGCCCAGCCTGCGCCTGAGCCCGGAGGATGCGCAGGACATCGCCACCTATCTCATGGGACAAAAGAAGCAGGAGCCTTCCGCGTACGCGCAGGCTTCCTTCATGGATGACCCTGAGCTGAAGGAAGAAGGCAAGAAGTGGATTCGGCACTATGGCTGCGCCGGCTGCCACGAGATCTCAGGCTTCGAAGACGAAGGCCGCATCGGCACGGAACTCACCTACGAAGGCAGCAAGCCCATCGAGCGTCTCGATTTCGCTCTGTTTACCGAAATCTCGCAGCGCGGCGGCAAGAAGTCCGAGCCAATCACTGATCCGGAAGACCTGGCGCGCCTGCCTGAGGGTCCTGCTAAAGACCCGTGGTACGACCACAAGGGCTTCTTCGAGCACAAACTGGCGGAGCCGAATGTCTACGACAAGGGCAAGGTCAAGTCGGAGACCGAAGTGCTCCGTATGCCCAACCTGCATCTCTCCAAGTTGGAGATTCAGGACCTGACTACCTTCCTGCTGGGAAGCGAGGAGAGTTCCCTGCCCCCCGGCTATCAATACAAGCCCGGCGACGCGCGGCGTGACATTCAGGAAGGCTGGTGGGTGGTCGAGAAGTACAACTGCATGGGCTGCCATCAGCTCACGCCGGAGCAGACCACGATCCTGATGGGGATGAAACGCTATCAGGATGCGCAGGAACAGTTGCCTCCGAAGCTGCTCACCGAGGGCGCGCGCGTCGATCCCGAGTGGCTGCGGAAATTCCTTTCGAATCCGTCGCTGAGCACCACCGATACGAATCGGAACGGCGTGCGTCCGTATTTGCAAGTGCGGATGCCGACGTTTTCTTTCTCCGATAACGAGCTGCGCAAGCTGGTGCGCTTCTTCCAGGCGCTATCGCAGCAGCCAATGCCTTACATTCCGGAGCAGGTACCGGTGTTGAGCACGAAGGAAAGCGACATGGCGCGAAGCTTGTTCTCGAGCACGGCAGCGCCTTGCCTGAAGTGCCACGCGACCGGCGATCCGCAGCATGACAAGATCGCTACCGCTCCCAACTTCCTGCTGGCCAGAGAGCGTCTGAAGCCGGATTGGGCCGAGCGCTGGATTCTGGATCCGCAGGCGATCAGCCCTGGGACGGCAATGCCTTCGGGGTTGTTCAAACGCGAGAACAATCACTGGGTGTTCTCCGGCCCGACTCCGCCGTCGTTCCAGGGGTATGAGAAAGACCAGAGCAAGCTGCTGGTGGATTACATATTCCAGCTTACGCCGGAGGAACAGCGGCGGGTGGCGGCTTCCATGGGGCGCAGCCAGGCTTGGGTGCAGCCACGAGCAGAGGCAGAAACAGGCTGCCAGCCAGGCGGGAGCGGCAAGCAACGGTGGTTCGAGGTAGAATGTTGGGTTGCACGGGATGACGTCGTTCTGGCCTGCGCGGGCGGGCCTACCCTGAGCGAAGTCGAAGGAGTCGCCCGCGACCACACAGGCATTCTCGCTATCGAAATTCTGTTTAGAGACTTACAGCTGACGAAAGGGCGACATAATGAATAAGAAAATATGGGCGGCAATGTTCATGCTTTGCCTGCTGGGTTTGCTGGCGGGCTGTAGCAAGAAAGAAAACACCAACGAAGAACAAGGCACTTCGCCGAGCACGGAGGTAAAGCCGGCGCCAGCCTCGGCGCCAATTGATCCCCTAACCGCGGCCAGCGTGAGCGGCACGGTGACCTTCGGCGGCGCAGCCCCGAAAGCGCAGAAAATTGACATGAGCCAGGACGCAGCCTGCAAGGGCACCAACACGGCTGAGACCATCGTCGCCAACGACGGCAAACTAGCCAACGTTTTCGTCTACGTGAAAGATGGTTTGGGCGATCGCACTTTCGACGTTCCCAAGGACTCCGCCACGATTGACCAGAAGGGCTGCCAATACCATCCTCATGTGTTGGCTGTGATGACGGGCCAGAACATCGAGATCCGCAACGACGACGAAACCACCCACAATATTCATCCCACACCGAAAGACAACCGCGAGTGGAACGAGTCGCAGCCCCCGAAGGCGGCGCCCATCGAAAAGAACTTCGCCCGCGAAGAAATCATGTTGCCAGTGAAGTGCAATCAGCATCCCTGGATGAAGATGTATGTGAACGTGGTAAAGACCCCGTTCTTCGCGGTCACAGGCGCGGACGGCAAGTACGAGATCAAGGGCCTGCCGCCGGGCGATTACACGCTGGCGTTTGTCCAGGAAAAGCTGGGCGAGCAGACGCAGAAAGTTACGCTGGCCGCCAAAGACAGCAAGACGGTCGACCAGGGCTTCAAACCCGAGTAACTGCTGGCCTCCCGGCCGGCTGTCCCGAGGGCGTCCCGCCCTCGGCGCGGCGGGCGAGACGCCCGCCGGACAGCCGCCGAGACGGCGGCTCTACACAAATCTCCAAGGAGCGCTTCTGAAGGCCGTTGCCAAACCGTACAATCAGGCCCACCACAGATTCGCCGTCTTTGCGGCGTCCGTGACATTTCTGCTCATCATTGCCGGAGCACTGGTGACCAGCAATGACGCTGGCCTTTCCGTCCCCGATTGGCCTACCTCGTTTGGTTCGCTGTATAAGATCCCGCATCTGGTTGGAGGCGTGAAGTTCGAGCATACCCACCGCATGATCGCGCAGTTCGTTGGGTTTCTGAGCATTATTCTCGCGGTCTGGACCTGGCGCGCCGACCCGCGCCGCTGGATGAAATATCTTAGTGTAACCGCGCTGGGTTTGGTCATCGCGCAAGGGATTTTGGGCGGACTCACGGTGCTTTTCTACCTGCCCCCGGCGATCTCGTCTGCACACGCTGCGCTGGCGCAGACATTTTTCTGCGTGGTGGTTCTGATCGCTGTGTTCACTGGAAGACGTTGGATGGAAGAGGTCCCGCGAATCGAGGACGACGACGGCCGCCCGAGTCTGTTTACGCTGGCCGTGCTTTCGATTTTTGTGCTGTATGTTCAGTTGATTCTGGGCGCAATGTTTCGCCATCATGGCTTGAGCTGGTGGCCGCATGTGTTGAATGCGGCAGTCGTGGCCATCGTGCTGGCATGGACTTCCGTCCGCGCCTTATCGCGATATTCCGGGATTGACTCAGTGAGGCGGCCTGCTATAACTATGCTCGCGCTGATGATCGCTCAATTGTGCCTGGGCTTTGTCGCGTTTCTCACGCGGGTGGCCTGGGGGCATGATGCGGTCCAGCCCGAACTTCCCATGGTGGTCTCAACCGTGGCGCATGTTGCGGTGGGAGCGTTGCTGCTCGCTACAACTGCAGTGTTGGCGGTGCAGGCGTGGCGGCATAGCCCCGTAGCCGTAAGAGAACATATTCCCAGTCGAGAACGGAAGCCGGTGGCGGCATGAGTACTGCGACACAACCTCTCGTGGTCCCGCGTACCAGCGCTCTGACCCTGGCACGCGACTACGCCGAACTGGCCAAGCTGCGCGTGACCACGCTGATTATCATGACCGCGTGGTGTGGCTACTATTTCGGAGCATTGAAATCGGGCGTCTCTTCCCTTTCCTGGTCCCTGTTTCACACTCTGGTGGGAATCGGCTTAGTTTCGGGCGGAGCCGCCGCTCTGAATGAAGTAATGGAGTGGGACACCGATAGCCGCATGCGCCGCACGGCACAGCGCCCCATCCCGGCCGGACGCTTCGGCTTCGTGCATGCCACGCTGATCGGAGTTCTGATGACGCTCGGCGGCGCCCTTTACCTGGGTCTCGCTCTGAATCCGTTGACCGCATGGCTGGCGCTAGCTACATCGGCCGTCTATCTCGGTGCCTACACCCCGTTGAAGAAGGTCCACCCGATTTGCACTCTTGTGGGCGCTTTCCCAGGAGCCATGCCAGGCGTGCTGGGCTGGACCGCTGCCCGTGGCCGACTGGAATGGGGCGCGCTGGTGATGTTCGCGATCGTCTTCTTCTGGCAGTTCCCTCACTTTTATTCCATCGCATGGCTCTATCGCCAGGATTACGAGGATGGCGGAATTCGCATGCTGCCCGTGGTGGAATCGGACGGCAAGTCCACCGGCAGGCAGATCCTGATTTATTCGTTGGCGCTGATTCCCATCAGCCTGCTGCCTGCTTTTCTGGGAATGTCCGGCAAACTGTATTTAGCCGGGGCTCTGCTGCTCGGGATCGCGCTGCTCTACGTCGGCTGGCGGCTGGCAACCTTGAAAGTAGCGCCTGACTACGGCGCGATCCAAACAGCGGGCACGACAGCTTTTGCAGGCTACGGTAGTCTATTTGCCGCTGCTGTTCGCGCTGATGATGCTCAACCCCAAGTCGTGACTTCGAGAATCCACGACCCAACAGGCGCGTCTAAACCAAGCACAGCTCGACAGTTCCAGATAAAATACCTTGTGGTTTCCAAAGCCCCCGATTACGTCGCGCTCGACCCGCAAAATAGCGCCGTACCGGCAATTCCTGCTGTGATCTCGGTTCAGGATCTCGTCCACCGCTATGAGGGCCGTACCGCCCTGAACGGCGTTTCGTTCGACGTCCGCCACGCTGAACTATTCGGACTGCTGGGCCCCAACGGCAGCGGCAAGACCACTATGTTCCGCATCCTTTCGACCCTCATGGTCGCGGGTGGCGGCCGCGCCGTCAATTATGGGATTTGACGCGGCCAAAGAGCCCGACGCAGTTACGGCGTAAGATCGGGGTGGTGTTCCAGGCCCAGAGTATCGACCTGAAACTGACCGCCGCTGAAAATCTCTGGCATCAGGGCCATCTCTACGGATTGCGCGGCACGGCGCTGAAATCGCGCATTGCGGAAATGCTGGCCAGGGTCGGGCTGTCCGATCGCGCCAAAGAAAAGGCGGAGACTTTTTCCGGCGGAATGCAGCGCCGGCTGGAACTAGCCAAGGGCCTGCTTCACCATCCCGCAGTGCTGCTGCTCGATGAACCGACCACGGGTCTTGATCCGGGCGCGCGCCGCGACTTGTGGCAGTATCTGCAGATTCTGCGCGACGAAGAAAGAGTCACGGTGATTGTGACCACGCACCTGATGGAAGAGGCGGAGCGTTGCGATCGTCTCGCCATCCTCAATGAGGGCAAACTGGTGGCGCTGGGAACTCCCGCCGAGTTGAAACGTGAAATCGGCGGCGACGTGATTCTGCTCGATACCCGGGACGCGGAATCCATGGCGGAGCGCATTCGCGCCCGTTTCAACGTGGATGCGCAACGTGCTCGGCAGGCCAGGTCCGTCTGGAGCGGGAAAATGGCCATCGCTTCATTACCGATGTGGTCGAAGCTTTTCCCGGCGAGATTGAATCGATTTCCGTGAGCAAGCCGGCGCTGGAAGATGTTTTCATCCACCGCACCGGGCACAAGTTCTGGACTGAAGATGCGGAACGACCTTCGTAGCGCCGGGCGTTTCGCCGCCTCTTCGGAGGAGATATAGCGGTTTCAACTTTGCTCGGATTGCATTGCCATCACGCAAACGGCGGGCGGGACGCCCGCCAGACAGGATGCCACCGGTACTAGGAGCGAACCTATGATGCTTGTGCTTTCAGTTGTCCTTGGACTGGTTCCTCTGGCAGGAATCGCCTGGACGATTCAGAACGGAATGATCACTACCGTGGATGGTCTATTCATGAGCATCATCCTGCTGGCGCTTTCCGGCATACTTTTCTTGAACGCATTTATGGAAGCACGCAAGAAGGTCACTTGAAGAAGGCGCCACAGGCGCAGAAATCGAGCTGACGTGGCGACCCAGAGTGCAACTCTTCAGACTCATCCTCTTCCCCCGGCTGGCATCCTGCTGCCTGCGTTTACGCTGTGGTGGCGGGAACTGGTCCGCTTCTATCGCCAGCGCGCTCGCGTCGTGGGAGTCATCGCGTCACCGCTGCTGTTCTGGGTGGTCATCGGGTCGGGCTTTGGCAGTTCGTTTCGTTCGGGCGGCGCGGCCGGACAGCAGCACTATCTGGATTACTTCTATCCCGGCGCGCTGATCATGATCGTGCTGTTCACTTCGATCTTCACCATGATGTCGGTGATCGAAGACCGCAAAGAGGGCTTTCTGCTGTCCGTGCTGGTGGCTCCGGTTCCGCGCGCCGCAATTGTGCTGGGCAAAGTGCTGGGCGGAACCACGCTGTCGGCGATTCAGGGCCTGATCTTTCTAGCCTTCGCTCCGCTGGTCGGGATACATCTGAGCTTGACGGGTTTTCTGCTGGTCGTGCTGACGGTCTTCCTGGTCTCTTTTGCATTGACCGCGCTGGGATTCACCATTGCCTGGTCCATGGATTCGACACAAGCCTTCCACGCCATCATCAACCTCTTCCTCATCCCGCTCTGGCTACTCTCTGGGGCGATGTTTCCGCTGGCGGGCGCTTCCGGCTGGATTCGATTCCTGATACGAATCAACCCGCTGACCTATGGAGTTGAGGCGCTGCGCGACGTTCTGTATCCCGGAAACTGGCGGAGTTTCCTCTGGCCTCGTCGCTGGCACGCTGGTGCTGTTCTCGGCTCATGTTCGGCCTCTCCTTCATCATGGTGAACCGCGCACCACCAAGCCAGCCGCCTGATGCAAGTCCCGGCACAATACGCTATCTACCCGTGATCGACGCTGTCAATGGCACCAGTGCGTCTGCTCTGGTGGGCGCGCTACATCATGCGCGGACGCATGGCCGCGCATCGCGCCGTGATGATCACCGGCGCTGATTTCTTCGCCTGTTTCTGACTTCGTACTGTACTATCACGCGCACGTCGGCTCGGTGCATTTCAGGGACAAGGCTGGTCGCGCCCGGTTTATTTCACATTCTGATTTCCACACCATACTGGCGATCGGTGATCGTGCCGCTGGTGATTATTACTCTCAGCCGCGCGCTGCGCGAGCGCTTCGACCAGCATCGCAAGATCGCCCGCTGGACGTTTCCCCTGTGGCTCTATGTGTCGGTTACGGGTGTGGTAATTTACTCATGCTGTATCACTTGTTTGCGGCTTAGTTTAGGACGGTGTTTTCCCGTGTCTCTGTGCCTCCGTGGTGGAATCTCATGACCATGTGAAACTCAAGATCGATGTCTCCGGCACGGTCGGAGACGAGGCCTGGCGCAACCTGCGCCAGTTTGACGAAATTCAGAGCGCCGCTTTCGGTCCGAAATTCGGATCGAGTGGGACCTGCAAACATGCCGCCAACCTGCCGCATGCCAAAGGGGAGTGGATCGGCGCGGAGATCCAACTGGAAACGCCGTTGCTGGCGCAGTACGCCGTCTCGCACTATCTGGAGCAGGACCGCGTGCTGGATGCGGACGTAGTGGACTAGCATAGCCCAGGTTGAACCGCTCAGGCCCATTCGGACATGGTAGAGCGCCGTGTCGCAAACTCCGCACGGTGACCCCAACGTCGGGGACAACCTTTTCCAGAGCCGCGAGATAACGCATTAACGATAAGGCGCACTCGATTGCTTCCCCGCCAGCTCTCTGCCCGCTTCTGATATATTTTTCGTGGATTCAGGCATGTCGCACTTCCAGACCTGCTCAGAAACCCCGTCTCCAGACACAAAGCAGTCACTCCACACCCCAAGCCGCGCATGTCCACTCGCAACCGGCTGCTTTTTTTCGCCACCGGCTGGCTGATCGTTCTCATGCCATTTCTGTTCTGGTGGAACACCTGGTTCGGGCGGCAACTCTCGGACAAGCAACTGGCCGAATACCTGCAGGACGACAAGAAGCCGCGTCACATCCAGCACGCGCTGGTGCAGATTGGCGAGCGGGTGACGCGTCATGATCCGAATGTCACTCGCTGGTATCCGGATGTGGTTCGGCTCGCGTCCTACCCGATTGAGGAAGTCCGCAACACCGATGCCTGGGTCATGGGCCAGGACGTGAGCAGCAAAGACGCTGCCAGTGCAGGGTTTCATGAAGCGCTTTTGAAAATGCTGAATGATTCTTCGCTGATGGTACGGGGCAATGCGGCGCTGTCGCTGGTCCGCTTCGGCGACGCCACCGGAAGACCGCATATCGTCGCCTTACTGCAGCCGGCGAAGGTCACCGCGCCCCAGGCAGGAAAGATCACGGATTCCAGCACTCTGGGGACGCCGATTCATCAGGGCGGAATCATCGCCAAACTTGAGTCCGGAGGACAGACCGTCGAAGTGCGTTCGCCCATCAGCGGCCGGTTGCGCGAGTTGTCAGTGCAGCCTGGGCAAACCGTCGCCGCAGGAGAAGAAATCGCGGCGCTTGATCCGGGAACGGACCAGGTTTGGGAAGCTCTGCGCGCGCTGTATCTGGTCGGCCAACCCGAGGATATCCCTGCGATCCGACCTTACGAACGGGAGTTGCCGGAGATTCCCGATCACGTGCGCCAACAGGCGGTGGCAACGGAGCAGGCTATACGGGAACGGACGAAGTAGATTGAGCGTTAGGCGTTCGTAGGATTCGGTAATTGCTCTCAAAGTTCTCGCGACAAGGTTTGCTGCAGGTGTCTTTGGACTTCAGTTGTCAGTTTTTAGTTCTCGGTTCTCAGTGTCTGGATCAAGAAGACGCCGCTTTAAAACGGCATGACGCCGACTTCTTTTTCCATTTCGGCTGTGTCTACCATCACAATTGCATCCCAGGGGCAGCCGTCAAGGAAGGAGCCATCCGGGCCCTTGCTGGTGCATTTGTTACAGCCGATGCAGAGAATGGGGTCGACCTGGATGCGACCGAAGGGAGAATTGTCTTCGTCCGGAACCCAGAACATGCAGTCTTCTACCGGGCAATACTCGACGCATGCGGGTGAACCGGCGCAGCCGGTGCAGCACTCGGTGATTACCGCCAACTCTTTGGGTTTTTTCTTGCGCGCGGTAAGCAGACCCTTGGACCTGGGTTCGTGTTTGAATTCGTCGGGCACCATCCCGACGATTCCCCTGAGCGGCTCTTCAGGCATCCGCAACATTATAACCCAAGGGCGGCGTCGGACCTCGGACGTCAGACCCCTGCTCAAAGCCCCAGACGCCGCCAGCCGAGGCTGGGGTCCGAGGTCCGACGCCCGCCCTGTTCATCCGTCACATCGCTCTGCCGGGATTCTGGTATAGTGGCCTTCCAGCCCCTCGAATTCCGTTTTATTTTCCCGGCTCCCTGGTTTCATACCCAAACGAAAGGGGCGGAAGGAGCAGCATTTATGGCAGGCAAAAGTTTGAACCGCGTCACACTGATCGGCAATCTGGGCAAAGACCCCGAAGTAAAATTCACTCCCAGCGGCACGCCCGTGGCCAAGATCGCGCTGGCCACCAACGAGCGCTTCAAGGACAAGAACGGCGAATGGCAGGACCGCACCGAGTGGCACAACGTCGTGCTCTGGCAGCGTCTGGCTGAGATTGCCGGCGAGTACTTGAAGAAGGGCGGCAAGGTGTACATCGAAGGCCGTCTGCAAACCCGCTCCTGGGACGACAAGCAGACCAATCAGAAAAAGTACATGACGGAAGTCGTGGCCAGCGACCTGATTCTGCTGGGCGGCCGCGGCGAAGGCGGGGGCGGCGGAGATTTCGCGGGCAGTTCGCGCGGCGCATCAGCCGGCGGAAACAACTTCGACCAGCGCATGCCGGAAGCCGAACCGGCAGCGGCCTCGTCGCCGATCAGCGATGAAGATATTCCGTTCTAAAGTTGGCTCTTTCTTTCTGTGTCCATTTACTGCTGTTAGGAAGACCTAGCGGGGGTGGAGGCTTGGAGGAGGAGTCCCCTCCTCCAACCCATCCATGTAGAAGTCTTTGGGTTCTGCTCACTTCTATTGACTCCACGCTTTCGATCCAGCGGTCCCTCTCTTTTCCTGGTCCTGCTTTTTTGTCGTAGGTTCCATCACGTCCAGTTACGATCGGCCGCCGGAGCGGAGCGAAGCCATGCGAGCGCAGCGGAGCGGAGGCGGCCCTTTCCCTAGAAGAGCTCTGGGAATTTTCCTTGTATTTCTCAAGCTCCTTGGTTTATGATGGCGAATAAAAGGCGAATAAAAGGCGCCCAACAAACAGATGTGCCCCGCCGGAATCGAAAATACCGAGTATTACCAATTGTCCTCAACACAGGCGAAACGCTTCCGACGCTCGTCCGTAGGAGTAATTGGATCCCGGTACGTGTGGCCACTCGCTGGGCAGTGAGACGCCGCCGATTCGAATGTATGGATTCCACGCTCGCACATGATCTTCGCGCTCCAACGGAGATCCACCGCTGAAGAGACGACGCACACTGATTGGTTCACCGCTGGAATGGGTAATGACGGCGTTGCCGGTCGCTCCCCCGCCGATCCCTGCCCTGGCAGATCGTGGCGGCACCCAACTGAAAACTCCGCGCTCGGTTCTTCTCGTCGACACTCGCGAGCAACAGCCGTTTGACTTCTCTCGGTTCCAACACTGGTTTGCCGGAGTCGAAACGAGAGCCCTTCACCTGGGGGACTACTCCATCGCCGGAATGGAAGATGTCTGCGTGGTGGAGCGCAAGAACCTCTCCGATCTAGTCCACTCCTTCACCGCCGAGCGCAACGTGTTCATCGATCGTCTCCATCTCATGGCACATTATCCGCATCGACTGCTCGTGATCTCCGCCGCGCTGAGCCAAGTGAAATCTCCCTACTCTTATACCCAAACTGACCCGAACCGCATTACTCAATCGCTGATTGCCGTGCTGGCCGGGCTGCGAGTGCCGTTCCTATGCACGGAGACCGAGGAGTTGGGTGCGGAGATTGTCGCATCATACCTGTACCAAGTTCACCTCTACCATTGGCTGGAAATCAATGATCACGGCCGTTTTCTAGCCAACAATGACTTGTGAGCTCAAGGGAAGGGCGCGTTGCCAACCACCTTAGCTGGCGCTCGCTTGGACATGGAGTCAACTCCTTCTGTGTGCTCATCCGGTACATCCATTCGCATGGTCGCGGTGCTGCCCTTGTTTGTCGCTGTGCTGCTATCGAGGCGGGCGGCGCCGCCACGGTGGACCCGTTCATGCCAGGAGAGTTCCCTAACAACTAGTGGACCCCGCCGGTTAGTCTCTCCCCGAAGCGCAAATGCCGTGCGCGAGTTGGAGTGTCCAACTACGTTTCTTGCCGAGTGCCGCCCTGCCCCAGATAACTGGACACAGAGTTAATTGGACACAGTTGCAAGTCTGATAGAATGTAAGTCTTTTAGAGGCAATTGATTACAAAAGGGACACATCATTTAGCATATACTTCCGTTCTAAGGCAGCCGTCATCAAATCAGTGGGTGCCGCATCTTTGCGCGCTTTTTGCGCAAAGGTGGGAGCCTCGACCGTTGACACCGAAATGATACGTTCCCCGGACTAGTACGTATGAAACGCCTTGTCACCTCCGCTTTGCTTTGCACGCTTCTCTGCCTAACCCCCTCCGCTTATGCCAAGCATCACCATCACCACGACGACTCCGAGGCAGGAGTAGGCAATTTTGACTATTACCTGCTGGCACTGTCCTGGGCGCCCAACTACTGTGCCGGTCATCCCAACGACCATTCCAGCGAGTGCAGGATTGGCGGACACACCGGGTTCGTGCTCCACGGACTGTGGCCGCAAGCCAGCAGCGGAGCTCCACCCATGTCGTGCTCGACTGCCCCTCCGGTGGCAGCCGACACTGTTGACCACATGCTCAACTTCATGCCCAGCCGCGGGCTGATCCAGCATGAATGGAAGGAACATGGCACCTGTAGCGGACTTTCGGCCCAGGAGTATTTCGCCAAGGTCGAGCAGGCATTCAGGAACGTGCATGTACCGGAGCAATATCAGACGCTGGATCACGAGCAACAGCTCGGCGTGCCGGAGCTGGAAAAGAGTTTTGCCGATGCCAACCATGCTCCACCGCGAGGCCTTCCGCGTTTCCTGTCATGCCGGAGAGCTGGTCAGCCTGGAAGTCTGCGTGGACAAGAACCTCCAGTTTCAAAGCTGCACCCAAGCGTGCGCGAGAATGCCCGATGAATCAGGTGGACATGCGTCCACCGCAATAGAAAAGGAAGTAGTCATGCCCGAAGATCTTGCCAGCCAAACCTGCGTCCCTTGCCGCGGAGGCGTGCCTCCGATGAAGGGAGTGGAACTGCAGCGTATCCAGCAACTGGTCCCGCAGTGGAAAGTGGTCAACGAGCACCACATCACGCGGACATTTACTTTTCCCGATTTCAAGCAGGCGCTCGACTTTGTAAACCGGGTGGGAGAGATCGCGGAACACCAGGGACATCATCCCGACATCCTGCTCACCTGGGGCAAGGCGGAAATTACCATGTGGACGCATAAGATCGATGGCCTGACTCAGAGCGATTTCATCATGGCAGCGAAAATTGATCAGCTCTTGCCGGCGTGACCACGAGCAGGCGCAAACAGCTGCCCCCGGCTGTCCGGCTGAGCGAAACTCAGCGGATCTCCAGAGGTCTTTTGTTCAGAATCTGTTTTCGTCTCGGCACAAACAGAAGCTGCCGAGCCTTGCTCGGCCTGGACGGGTCGGAGACTCGTCCCTCACACGGCCGGTGCAGGCCTCCCCGCCACTACGCCGCTTCGGCCGAGACTGTGGCCGGTTTTCCCAGTCGCATCGCCCAGGCCCACAACATCGCCGGCACAATCATCACAAGCCCGGTAGCTGACGCCACCACTCGCGCTGACACTCCGCGATCAAGAAAGAACCCGCAGACATAAGCGCCGATGGCGATGGTCAGCATGGACAAGCCAAGGTCGGCGGAAAAGACACGGCCGCGGAAACGGTCTTCGGTGTTGAACTGCAATAGCGTCGTAGAGAAGACCCAGACGGTCGATCCTCCGCAATGGGCCAGCATGATCCACAGGCATGCCACCCATACGTTCGGCGACATGCCCAGACCCAAGTAACCCGCTCCAATGGTGAGATAGCCAAGCAGAATACCCAGCCGCAGTCGATTGTCAGAATGGCCAGCCCAACGGGCAGAGAACAGCGGACCAACTACGGCGCCGATGCCGCGGGCCCCCAGCAGCAAACTCATGCCCAGCATGGCGCCCCGCTGCGGATCGATTCCGCGCAAGTGCACGTGGAAATACTGGTGTCCCATGACAGTAAAGAGCACCCAACTGGGGCCGATCATGAACTCGCCCGCCTTGGCAAACACCGCGGCCAATAATCGGCGGTCTTGACGAACGTAGCGCATGCCCTCTACCACCGGAGAAAGATCGATCGCGTCACGCAAGCGCAACGGAGCCGCCGCCTGGGCATGCGGCTCGGTAAAACTCATACCGCGAATGAGGATTGCCGATACCAGAAATGAGAGAGCATTGAGCCCAAACACAGCATCGCGTCCCAACAGCGCGGCTACAACTCCTCCGACGGACGCACCGATCAGCAGATTTACCGACCACGTCGCCGATGACAGAGTGTTGGCCACCAGCACGTCTTCTCTGGCAGTGATGTTTGGAACCACTGAAGTGCGGGCCGGTTCGAAAAACGCGGCCATCAGCGTCTCGAGCAATAGCAGCGGATAGACCAACCAAACAGTGGAGCGGGAACGCACCAGCAGCATTGCGAAGACGATGACCATCCGGGTCAGGTCGGCTGTGATCATGACTCGTTTGCGGCGAACGCGATCGTTGACCACACCGGCAGCGGGGCCGATGAAGGTCTGCGGAAGAACCTGCAGTACCAAAGCCAGGGCCACCGAGCTCGCCCGGCCGGTCAGCTGCAGCAGCAGACTGTAAATCGCCAGGGTGTAAAACCAGTCGCCGAGTTCGCTTACGATCTGTGCCAGCCAAAGCCGGCGGAAGTTGCGGTTGTGGCGCACCAGCCGCAGATACGCGGACAGTGAGATGGACGTCGATGCGCGTTCTGGTTGCGGATCCATTTGGTCGATAGTCGTTGGTCGTTCGTCGTTGGTCGTGGGTCGCTGGCTCTTGATCTCGGGTCTTTGGCCTACGAATTCACAATGGCGAGTCTTTTGCGAATGGCCAACGACCAACGACTATCGACCAACGACCAGAGACTAACGACTATAATCTACACATGCTTGATGAAAATGATTTTCGCAAGCGGGCCGATACCGCGCTCGAATCGTTGAAGAAGGCTCTCATGCAAGCCGAGGAGTCGTCCGACATTGAAGTGGAAGACCAATCCGGTGCGCTCCACGTTTCGTTTGAAGACCGCAGCAAATTCGTCATCTCTCCCAATGCTCCGGTGCGGCAAATCTGGATTTCCGCGCTGGCCACAAGTTTCAAACTAGACTGGTCGGACCCGGATCAGGATTTTGTATTATCCAAGAGCGGCGAGAAGCTCAAAGTGCTGGTGGCACGATTAATTAATCAGCAGCTGGGAGAAGAGCTAGTCACGCTGACATAATCTCTTCCCTGAAGACTCGATGCTAAGTCCCCGAAAGGCTCTGTTTCAAATGGGCAGCAATCTGCTTCCCGTGAAACCTTCCGTTCTCAATGAATATTTCGTTTGTCCGTGATCCGGCTACGATCACACCCGCCACGTAGATCCCGGGTACGTTGCTCTCCAAGGTCAGCGGATCACACACCGGACGGCACTGTTCGGCGGAGAGTTCGATGCCCATCGAACGCAGGAAATCGTAGTCAGGATGGTAGCCCGTCATAGCGAAAACAAAATCGTTCTTCAGCTGGACCGGGCCTTCAGGAGTCTCAAGATTGACGTAGTCGGCTCCAATTTCTAGAACGGTGCTTCCGAAATAGGCCGCAATCTCGCGATTTCTGATGCGGTTCTCGATGTCCGGCAGAATCCAATACTTGACATGGTTGTGCAATTTTGACCCTCGATGCACCAGGGTCACGCGTGCTCCGTGCCGCCAGAGATCGAGAGCAGAGATGGCGGCAGAGTTCTTGCCTCCGATGACCACGACATCCATGTCGAAAAACGGATGCGGTTCGCGATAGTAGTGAAAAACCTTGGAGAGATCTTCACCAGGAATATTCAGCGGGTTGGATAAATCGTAGTAACCCGTGGAAACAATCAGCTTGCGAGTGCGGTAGTCATAAATTCGGCCGAGGCTATCGGTCGCCGTGATGTGAAAATCGTTGTCGCTCCCGGTCACCGTCTTGACCCCCTGATACTGGCGGACGTCGAGATGATAGTGCTCGGTTACTTTGCGGTAATATTCGAGCGCCTCCTCGCGGGTAGGCTTCTGGTGGGCGGTACTGAACGGGATGTCGCCGATTTCCAGCAGCTCGGGCGTGGTAAAGAACGACATGTTCGCGGGATAGTTGTAGATGGAATTGACAACGCATCCCTTGTCGATAGCCATGGTCTTGAAGCCGGCGCGCTGGGCTTCGATGGCACAAGCCAGTCCAGTGGGTCCGGCGCCGATCACGACCACATCGGCAGACGTTCTGCCGCACTTTTGCTCTGCGGACGCGGAAGAGTGTCGGGAATCTGCTGGCTCGGCCCGGAAATCTGTTTGGTCACCAAAATCGTCGTCTCGGCTGAAGTAAATCTTGCTGTGCCTGGGCTGGCACAAGCGAATACGCTGGCCCTGGAAGGTAACGATTCTAGCATGCGGAGAGTGGGGGACTGGGTTCTCGCAGCCCCCGGCGAGGCGTGATGCTGAGCTTGCGAAGCATCTCGCGCGGGAAAAAACAGTCAGGGAGGATATCGAATCCTCCGCGTCCTTTGCGATCAAGATCTTTTAACCGCAAAGGACGCAAAGGCTACCGTAAGGTTCGCCAAGGATTCTCTGCCTCCGACCGCGCTCTCTCGTCCGCGTTATAATGCCCGGTGCCTCAATCGGCACGAACTGACTGGGAACCCACATGGCAGCGCCCGCTAAACCGAAGACTCGTACCGAATCCGACAGCATGGGACAAATCGAAGTCCCGGCCCACGTTTACTGGGGAGCGCAGACGCAGCGCTCGCTCCTGCATTTCAATATTGGCCGCGACACGATGCCGCCGGAGCTGATCCGCGCCTTTGGCGTCCTCAAAAAGGCCTGCGCGCTGGTGAATCAGGATTTACGCAAGCTTCCCGCAGAAAAAGCCACACTCATCGTGCAGGCCGCCGATGAAGTCATCGCCGGCAAACTCGACGACCAGTTTCCCCTGCGCATCTGGCAGACCGGCAGCGGCACGCAGACCAACATGAACGTTAACGAGGTCATCGCCAACCGCGCCATCGAACTGGCGGGCGGCGAGCTGGGATCGAAGAAGCCGATTCATCCTAACGATGACGTCAACCTGTCGCAGTCTTCGAACGACACGTTCCCCACGGCGATGCACATCGCAGCCGCGGAACGAGTAAGGAACGCGCTGATCCCCGCTATCCAGACCGTGCACGACGCGATCGCGGCCAAGGCAAAGGAATTCAGCGACGTGGTCAAAATCGGACGCACCCACCTGCAGGATGCCGTTCCTCTGACTTTCGGACAGGAATTCGGCGGCTGGGCCAGTCTGCTGGAGCGCGACATCAAGCGCCTGGAACAGACTCTCGACGGGCTTTACGATTTGGCTATCGGCGGAACCGCGGTGGGGACGGGTTTGAACGCGCATCCGGAATTTGCCGAGCGCGCGGCAAAGAAGATCACTGAACTTACTGGACTTCCCTTCCGCTCCCATCCCAATAAATTCGCCGCGCTTTCGGCGCACGACGAAATCGTTTTTGCCCAGGGCGCGATGGAAACGCTGGCCGCATCGCTCATGAAGATCTCGAACGACATCCGCTGGCTGGCTTCCGGTCCGCGTTCCGGGCTGGGTGAACTCATCATCCCGGAGAACGAACCCGGATCTTCGATCATGCCTGGCAAGGTCAACCCGACGCAGTGCGAAGCCATGACCATGGTGTGCGTGCAGGTTCACGGCGCCACGGCTGCGGTCGGGTTCGCCGGCTCACAAGGCAACTTCCAGCTGAACGTCTACAAGCCAGTGATCATCTATAACTTCCTGCACTCGGTGACTCTGATCACGGATGCCTGCCACGGATATGTCGAGTACATGCTCAAGGGGATCGAAGTGGATCACGCGAAGGTGGACGCGCACCTGAAGAACTCACTGATGCTGGTGACCGCACTGTCTCCGAAGATCGGCTATGACAAAGCCGCGAAGATTGCCCACACCGCTCACGTCGAACACTGCAACTTGCGCGAGGCGGCGTTGAGGCTCGGGTACCTCACGGGCGAGGAGTTCGATCAGTTGATGAAGCCGGAGAAGATGACCCGGCCGTAGACGACCGTGTGGGGCGGGTCTTTGACCCGCCCGGGTCGAGCGCAGCTCGACTTTTCCTATCCGGGGACTCGCCCGTTTGTTGGTAGATCTGCCGACCTTCGCTCGGCCAAGCCGGGCCGAAGACCCGGCTCCACACGATTCTTGCCGGGATCAATGCTAGTCTACTTTGGCAGCCCTCCATTCAACCACCGCTTCCGCATTCGTGGTCGCCGCAACCTTTGGCGTCGTAGTGATCGTGATTACGCTCGCCAAGACCAGCAAAGTCCCCAGAAGCGTGCGCGCGCCGACTGCTTCCCCGCCGAAAAAGTACCCCATGCACACCGCGACAACCGGATTCACGTAAGCATAAGTGCCCACCTTGGTCGGCGACTCGTAGTGCAGCAGCCAGACGTAAGCCGTGAAGCCCACAATCGAACCTGCGATGATCAGATAAATTAGCGCGAACCAGGCGTTCCAGGAAACTGCCTGCATGCGGAAGCCGGTGAACTCGTTTGAAACTGCTGCCAGCACGAAGAGCATAGCTCCTCCGGTGAGCATCTGTGCCGCTGCGCTCATCGCCTTTGATGCCGGAAGCGGAACGCGGCGAGTAAGAATCGTCGCCACCGACCAGGTGGCGGAGGCAACCAGCAAAGCCAGTGCGCCCGCGCGATCGATGGGAGCTTCGCCCAACGAGAAAGAACGGTTCATCAGCACCGCTACACCACAGATGCCGACAATGAGCGCGAGTCCGAGCCTGACCGTGAGCTTTTGCGTGCGCAGGAAGATAATTTCCAAGAGTGCGATCAATACAGGGATGGTCGCCAGCACCACCGCTGTCACTCCGGAAGGCACGCGCTGCTCAGCCCAAAACAAGCAGCCGTAATCGAGCAAGAAAATTAGCCCCCCGAGGGCGGAAGCCGAGACCCACTCCCGCGGGGTGGGCGGGGGAGTGCCCTTCAGCCGCAACCAGGCATAGAGGACGAGGCCGGCAGTAAAAAAGCGGATGGCCGCCAACAGAAACGGCGGCACTTCATGGACCCCGATGCGGATCGCCAGAAACGTCGATCCCCAGACGAAGTAGATGACGGAGAATGCCAGCAGGATTTTCCAGGAAGGAGGCCGAGCTTCAGTTTCCATTTTTCATCCCCTGCAATCCTGGATGGATTCTGCGTGGTGGTTCATAGATGATCCGACATGAGTCTCGGAACCATGCTTCGTGTATGAAAGATTCTTGTTGGCGAGAGCATTTCCGCTCATGCCATTTTTAGAGCTTGCTCTTGGCAAACGACAGCCCACTCAACCCTTCGATCTGCGGCAGATCGACGCCCTTCGCCGCGAGCAGAACGTGAAAATTTTCGCCCATGCCCGCGGGAGTTACCAGGTGCTTGAGCTGCAGGGCGACCTTGGCGCGCTCCTGGGGCAGGCGGCAGTCCTCGAAGGCGTCGGCAAATTGATTGGCCTCTCCGATCCCCATCAGGAATTGTGACTGCGTCATGAGCGGTTGCGCTTGCCCGCCGTTCTCTTCCGCCGCTGCTGAAAGAGCCGTGAAATTTACGTGCGCGGTGAGGTCTTGCCCGCCCGGACCTTCGTAGGGATTGAGCGTGGCCGAGTGTTGGCGATATGCCATGAGGGTTCCGCGATGACGTCCTTCATGCTGCTCCTGACGCGTGTAGCCATAGTCAACCGCGATGATGATGCCCTTGCGCATCAATCCGGCAAGACGCGCCATATACCGATTCGCGAGCAGAGGAAGTTCGATGCGTTCTCCCGGCTCGGGGTGGACGCCGTAGTGGCCAACAAATTCCAGTTCTTCCGCCGAGGGCGGAACCCAGGTTTCAAGAAACCGGCCGTCTTGCGCGGAAATGCGAAGCGTTCCCTGTTGGCTGAGAATCTCGACCGGAAGAGCGTCGAAGAATTCGTTGGCAAAAACGATGATCGGAACGTCCGGTGCCAGAGCCCGCTCATCCATGGCGTTCTTTTGGACGACTGGAGGCCTGCCCTGTCGGGTCTGGTCATTCGAGGTGTAGAAGTCACTGGCGCCAGGAGACGACGTGGCGTCGCGGGACCCTGCCGCCCCGCCCGCGCTGCCTGAGGGGTCGGTAAACCAAGGCCTCAGGCGCTGAGTCACGTGGTCTTCGGCGGCATTCTCCGCGACTGAAGACACGACACCATCCTCGAAATACCTGGCGAGCACACCCCTGAGTTGGGTCCGCAGTTTAGGAGAGCGTTCTGCCAGCGAGTAGTGCAGGGCGTGGAAGAATTCGGGAAACTTCTTCTCCGACCAGGCGAGCACATCCTGCGCAAACAGCCCGCGGCCGGGGCCGAGTTCCAGAATTTCTATCTCGGCAGGCGAGCCGAGCGCCCTCCATATTTCTTCAAACTGGCGCGCCAGCAGCCGTCCAAAGACCGCATGCACGTCGCTGGAAGTATAAAAGTCTCCAGCCTTCCCGAACTGCTCGGCGTTGCGCGAGTAGTAGCCCAGTTCGGGATGGTAGAGACATAGCTCCATGTAACGCGAGAACGGGATAGGCCCGTGCTCGCGAATCTCCTGTACGATGATGTGGCGCAGGCTCACAAGCCTGTCCGTTGGCGCTCCGCCCGGTCCTGGGGCGTGCGGATGAACATTTCGACCAGATAGTCGTGCAGGCAATCGTAGAGCTGGCGTTGGAATCCCCACTCGAACTGAGGATGATCGAGGTCCCGGGGATGAAGTTCGAAGTAATAGGTATGTACGGGGACCGGAGGATTCTTGAAATCGATGATTACTTCCACAGCTTCGCCTTTCGCGCGGGCGGAAAAATCCAGCAGCGGGTGTTCGTAGAGCTTGAGTTGCGCCAGGACGCGTTCAACGCGCGGGTTGGTTTCGTCGGTCACAGCACCAATTCTAACGGGAGTTTGTCGCATTGTGCTGAACCGAAGATTGACAAGTATCGAACGGCCGACCCAGGGGATTCTAAAAACCAGTTTCTAGTTCTTAGATCTCAGTTCTCAGTTTTACTCGTATCTTAGTGCTTCGATGGGGTCGAGTTTTGCCGCTTTGATGGCGGGGAGCATGCCGCTGACGATGCCCACGAAGCTGAGAATACCGGTGGACCAGATAAGCGTGGCGGCGTCAATGGTCAGGTGAATGTCGCCTTCATCGGCGCCCTCCTGAAATGCGCTCCACAGAGTCAGCGAGGGGACGGACCAGGAGACCAGGTAGGCGAACGCCACGCCCAGCAACCCGCCCAGCGCCGTGATGACCATGGCTTCCGCCAAAAACTGGAACAGGATGTGCCAGCGGTGCGCGCCCAGGGCTTTTTCCACGCCAATTTCTCGGGTCCGCTGGGTTACAGAAACCAGCATGATGTTCATCAGTCCCACGCCGCCGATCCCCAGCGTAAGCAGACCGATGAAGCCGAGGAGAATCTTGATCCCCGTGGTGATTACTCGCAGGTCGAGCAAGTCAGAAAACACGTCGAACAGAAAGACCGCTCGCTCGTCCTTGGGATCGAAGCCGTGATGGAAAGCCAGCGATTGCCGTAGTGCCTTGACCACCTTGGCGTTGTCGCCCTCGTATTCCATGACAATCGTGGTCAGGTAGTAGGTGTCCTTCAGATCGCTCATGGCGCTAAAAGGCACGTAGATGTGCTCATTCAGGTTGTCGTCACTGTTGTTGATGACGTGTTTCAGAATGCCGACGATCTGGTAAGAGATCCCGTCCACGCGGATGCTCTCGCCAATCGCGTTCTGGCCGGAAAAAAGCTTCTTCTTGGCGTCAGCTCCGATAAAAGCAACGCGCGCGTGGGTGAAGTCCTCGGCCTCGCCGAATGGTGTTCCTTCCGCGAATTCCATGCGTCGCATGCGAGCATAGTTAGCGTACACGCCGCTCACACCGTAGCTGGCGCTGCGCGTGCCCCAGGCCACGTTGCATTGCTTGAATACTTCGGGCGAGAGCCGCTTGAGCAGAGGCACTTCGTCGCGGATGTAGTCCAGATCTTTGATCGTGAGACGAACCTCGCTTCCCGCCTTGGTCCCGCCTGCCTGCTGCGAGGTGCGTCCAGGAAAGACGAAAACCAGGTTTGTGCCAAAGGTGCGGAACGCCGCCCACAAGCCGCGCTCGAAGCCCGCGCCATAAGCCAGAAGGAGCACGACGGTGGCGATACCCCATGCCATGCCCAGCATGGTAAGGATGCTGCGTCGTTTGTTATGGCGCAGGGCACTGTAGGCCTGGGTTCCAAGCTCGTGGATCACGGCTATTCCTGTCTCATGGCTTCGACCGGAGCCAGCAGCGCCGCCTTCCGCGCCGGATAGATCCCAGCCACAATGCCGGCAATGGCCAGCGACAAGATTGCGGCAAGCGCGGACATGGGCACGATCCGCGGTGTGTCGAATCCCTGCGGAGCAGGCAATTGGGCCAGTGCGGTCACGAACGCGGTCGCGATCAGCAGCCCAATCGCACCGCTGAAGATGGTGAGAAATGCGCCCTCAACAAAAAACTGGGTCAGAATATTTTGGTAAGTGGCCCCCAAAGCTTTGCGCAGGCCAATCTCCCGGGTGCGCTCGGCCACGGAGACCAGCATGATGTTGACGATGCCGATCGCCCCCAGGGCCAGTGTCACGAAGCCCACTACGCCGAGAAAATAATCCATGGCATCGAATATCTTGTCCACGCGTTGCGAGTTTTCAATTGTGTCCCAGTCTTCGAAAGCATCTTCCAGTTTGGGATCGAACCCGTGGCGGCGGGCAATGATCTGGTGAATTTCCTCTTTGGAGCGCATGTGCTCAGCTTTAATCAGCGGCCGGTAGTTGATGAAGGAAAGCGCACTCTCAGAATTCTCCTGCTTCAAGGGAAACAAGTTGCGCATGGTTTCAACCGGAACGAAGATGCGGGCGTTGGTGCCGTTGTTGCCGTCTTTTCCAACCTTGGCCAGCACACCGATCACGTCAAAACGGATGCCGTTCAGCAGCATGGTCGCACCTACGGCGGGGCGTCCGGGGAAAACATTCTTCAGCAGTTCCCAGCCGACCACTGCCACCCGGCGGTGTTCGGTGTTGTCCTCATCATTGAGCCAGCGGCCAGTACCCAGAGGTACATTACGAATCTGGTTATATTCCGGAGTCACTCCAAACACCTGCCCGTTGGTAGAGCCATAGTCGCTGACCGCACGGATGTCCTCGCGGTTGATCACCGGAGACAAGAACCGCAAGGTGTGGGCCTCATTCCGGATGGCGAGGTAATCTTCGTAGGTAAAGTGGTAAGTCTGACCGGATTGCAGATTTCCCGCTACCGCCGGAATTCTTCCCGGAAAGATGAACATAATGTCCTGACCGAGAGTGGCCAAGTTCCGCACCTGGCCGCTGCGGAAACCCTCTCCCAAACCGACGAGCAAGAGCAGGGAGCCCACGCCCCAGGCAATTCCAAACATCGTCAGAAACGAACGCAGCTTGTGCGCCCACAGCGTAGCCAGAGACTGACGAACGATCTCGAAAAGCACATTCATAAGGTTATCGCCTTATGTGCCGCCGGGTATGCCAGGTAACGTTCAGTCAGGCCGCCGCCTCAAGCTCTATATCTATTACGCGGCAAACTGGTGGTAAGTTCCCGGAATGTTGTACCTGCAGTCTTTAGACAGTGTTGCAGGACAAAAGGATAGCCTCATTTTTCCTCCGTACATTGCTCCCACTGCGGCGGTGCTAACCAGGACAAAGGCGCGGCGTCTAAACGAGCGTTCTGATTTGCCCAGGCCCGCTTTAGTTTCATAGAAACACACTTCGAATTGGGAGGTTATGCCGTGTTCAAACTGTTTCTGCGTGTCTTATTCGCAATCGAAGGATTGCTGCTGCTCGGGTCCCTGGGTCATGCGCAGTCGTTCCTTCTGGATCTACCGCGGCCCAGCCAGCATGCGGTGATAACGCAACGGATTGGAATCACCGATGTCACCATTAACTATCACCGTCCGGTGGTCAACAAGCGCAAAGTCTGGGGCGGCCTGGTGCCTTATGGCCAGGTGTGGCGTGCCGGAGCCAATGAAAATACGACGATCAAGTTCACCGATCCTGTGACCATTGAGGGGAAATCGCTGCCCAAGGGAACCTACGGGCTGCATATGATTCCGGGAGAAAGCGAGTGGACCGTTATCTTCTCCAGGAATTCAACCTCCTGGGGCAGTTTCACCTACGACCAGGTCGAGGACGCCCTTCGGGTCACAGTAAAACCGCAGGCGGCGGAGTTCCACGAAGCGCTCACCTACGACTTCGACGATGTAGGTCCAGATTCTTCCGTGGTTACGCTGCGTTGGGACAAAGTTGCAGTTCCCTTCAAAGTCGGCGTGAACACGCACGAAATCGTGGAGCAGAACCTGCACAATCAGCTCCGCGGACTGGCCCAGTACGCCTGGGATGGATGGGACGACGCAGCCAACTACTTGCTTCAGGAGAAGATCGATCTCGAAGAAGCGCTGAAGTATTCCGACCGATCGATCGGAAGTGAGGAGCGTTATGACAACTTCATGACCAAGTCGCGCGTGCTGGACGCCTTGGGCCGCAAAGACGAAGCCACAACGGCGCGAAACAAGGCGCTGGCCATGGCCAATGCCATCCAGCTCCACAGCTATGCCCGGCAGTTGCAAGGTGATGGCAAGCAGACCGAGGCCTTTGCCGTCTTCCGCGACAACGCCAAGAAGAATCCCGATCAGTGGATCGTGCACGTAGGCTTGTCGCGCATGTATTCCGCGCAGGGCGACTTCGCAAATGCGGCCAAAGAGATGAACGTGGCCCTGGCCGGCGCGCCGGATGGGCAAAAGCAGCCGTTGCAGGCGTTCGCCAAGCGGCTGGAGGCGAAGGAGGATATTAACAAGTAGTCTAAGGCTCCCAGCTTCTGGCCTCTAGCTCTGAGCCCGACCCTACGGAATTCGAGCTAGAGGCTGGGAGCGCGTTACCTCTTCAAACGAGCGTCGAAGCGAAAGGCCAGGGGCTTGCCCAAGCGCAACTTGGCAAATTCCAGATGTTCGGGATTCAGGAGGAAGTTGTGCTCGCCCGGGACCATTGCACTTGGAACCTGGAGTACGGCTGAACTTCCAGCAAGTATCCAGTGATCGCCAATGGACCGAATTTCTGGCGGCGGAGGATCGGACCGCCAGTGCCTGGGCAGCGCTGAGGGCTCAACCGGCCTGACAAGCGACTGGTCGAACTCCACTCCGATGAGTACGTACTTCTCCAGCAGTTCTGATGAATCAAGATGGACCAACATCTCCAGGGCGGCAAGGGATTGTGACTGCGCAGTGTAGACGATGGCGGTTCCAGGATTGTTCCAGCGCCCGCCAAACTCGCGCGCGCCCTCCCCGGTAAACGCATGTCTGGCATGCTTTCGCTTGGTAATTCGCCAAGCTGTGACCATCACGAAAAGATTCCGTGCTCCAGCCGTCCAATCAGGTTTTCGACTTCACGGGCTCCTGGCTCGGTACGGGCGTAGGTGAGAGGAGCCCGATCGCCGAGCGCTTTCCGGGGAGTGGTCAGCCAGTTCACAGCAGCCGCCACATCCCCTTCGAATAAATCCAAAGCATCTTCGAATACGGCGGAGATGCGGAGCAGCCGCTCGGATTCATCTGGAGTCAGTCTGCGGGAAACCTTGCGCCGGGCCAAGGTCCGCTCTGGAATTCCGATCGTGGCCGCCAGCCGCGACAAGGCAAGACCGCTTCGAGATTCGAACGCTTGCAAGGTCTTAAAGGAAAAGCCGCGCTCCAGCTGCTGAATGAGTTCTGCGGGGTTGGCAGCTTTCAGGCCGAGAGTGCTTCCGCGCAATCTGAATCGGAGCGGCTGACGCGAAGCTTCCGGCCGGGCAGCCCCACCGGGCTGGCCTTGTGCAACATGACGCATGGATCAAGTGTATAGGGTAACTGCCACATTGTCAACGATTCACTGCCAAGTGGCAGACTCTCAAGTCGGGCCAGCGGCGTCCTCGATTACCACGGTCTCTGTTCCCATGCGCCGGCCCACTTCCACCGCGGTGGCGACCGTGTCATCATCGGTCTCCAGACCGCGAATGATCTCCAGCCTCTTCTCGCGTTCGACCGGTTCCGCGAAGCGCATACCCAGACAATTCCTGGCGCGATAGGTTACGCGGGAAATCTCGGTAATGCTGAGCGAGGAAAGATGGGAAGCCAGGATCGTGCCGGGACGGCAGATCTTATCCAGCAGGGTGAAGATCTCGATCTTTGATTCCACTTCTTCCGGAACCACCTCAATCACCAGGTCGGCTTCGCGGGCAGCGTCTTCGACAGTGCCGGCGAATTCCAGGCAGGAAAAAGCGGCATAGGCAGCAGCGGCCGTAACCCCGCCTGAGCCTACGGCCCGGTCAAGTTGGATGTGGATTTCGCTCTCCGCCCGGCGCAGGGCATTAGGCAGCAAATCTTCCAGGATTGTGCGATAGCCGCCACGGGACGCCAGCTGCGCGATGCCTCGGCCTACCGGGCCAGCGCCGATGACGGCGATGGTCCGGACATCACCCCGTACCACGGCCATTACTGCCCTTTTTCCAATTGCCCCAGGACAGAGTTCAGGTTGGTGCTGGCGGAGCGAATGTTTTCGGCGAGACGCTTGCGTTCCTCTGCTTCCATCAGGGGTATGGAGGCGCTGATGCGGCGGAGCGTGGTGTTGATGTCGTCGACGTAGTTGATGAGACGGATGAGTTCTCCGGTAGCTGCCATAGTTAAACCTGCTCCTGTTGCCCCTTGTCCGTGCAATGTAGGCGATATGTCCATTCTCAATGGTGCGGAGGGATTAGTAAAGGCACGACAGGCACGTGTGCGCTCAATCCAGCAACACTGCAGTCGTAAACGCGGTCCGCGGGACTTTCAAGTCTTTTCCAGACAGTCAAGTGAAGGTAATGGGTTTCCTTGACGAACCCGGCCCGTTATCACTTTGGTAATGCTTGCTATCGATGTTATTTATGGGCCATTTGGACTCCCGGAGAATCTAATCCCCATGAGCGATAAACCTTTGAAGCGTTACCTGTTTGCCAGTGACTTTGACCAGACCCTTACTTTCGACGATTCCGGATATGTATTGAGCGAGATGGTCGGCATCCCGACCGCGGAATTTGAACGTAAGGCGCAGGGCATGGCCAAACTGAACCTGGTGCAGCAGGGCGCGGAGTTGTCCTATCTGCTGCTGCATGACCCCGAGTTCCGCAAGAAAGTGCGCAAGCAACATCTGTACAAAGTAGGCAAGACCATTCGCCTGAAAGAGAATATCGAGTTGCTCTATCAGGTGCTCAAAAATGGAGTGGATGGCTATCACTTCGACTTTTATGTTCTCTCCGCATCACCGGTAGAGGTCATTCAGTCGGCGCTCGAGGGGATCGTTCCTCAAGACCACATTTACGGAACCGAATTTATCTACAACGGAGCGGGCGAGATCGAAAGCCTGGTGCGGGCGACGGCTGGCTATGGCAAAGTTGCGGCGCTCGACCAGTTGCAGGCCGAACTACAAATCGGGCCGGACCATATTATTTACACGGGCGACGGCAGTTCTGACATTAACGTAATGCTGCACGTCAAAATGCGTGACGGATTCACGATTGCGGTATCGGAATCCAAGCACATCTCTCAGATCGCCCGCAGGACGGTGCTGAGCACCAACGCCCTCGCGGTTCTCGGACCTATCCTCGAGGAAACGGTCGGCTGGGAGCGCGCACAGATCCGCCAGTTCTTCGAGTCTTATGGGATCTTGATTCAGGAATGGGACAGCGTGCGAACCGACTGGCTGACCCTGCGGCCGGCGGTAAAGAACGCTGCGCCTCAGGCCGTGACGGCCAGCGCCTGAATCCACTGTCCAGTTACTTTCATCTATTTGACGAGTATGTGACGAGTGTCACCCGTCATGGTGCAACCCTGGTTGCGCCATGGCTCGGCTACGCCCACAATACATAAACATGCTTCGAGACAAGAACCTGATTCCTCTTTCCCACCAGCACCAGCACTGCCTGGCGCTGTGCGTGCGCCTGGACCGCGCCATCCAGGCGGGCGACGTCGATCTGGAGGCATGGCAAGCGGAGATTCAGCAAATCTTTGAACAGGAGATCGCGTTTCATTTTGCCGCCGAAGAAAAAGAGTTGTTTCCGGTGGCCGCGCGATTTCCCGAGCTGCAACCTCTGGTCCAGGAACTTGTCACCGGCCACGCCTTGCTGCGTGATTTCTTTTCTCGCGCGGCCGCTCGCACCTTGCATGTGGCCGGCTTGCAGGTGCTGGTGGAAAAACTGGCGTCCCACATCCGCAAAGAAGAGCGTGAGCTGTTTGAGGGCATGCAGAGCCTGATGAAGCCGGAAGAGCTTTCCCGGGTGGGCGCTGCCCTGCAGCAATCGCTGGCGGACGCTGCGAATGCCTGCATTCTGCCTACCGCGGCCACGCGGCTGCGACCCAAACAGTAGCGATGTCAGGGTGGAGCGGGCCTTCAGCCTGCAATAAAGAGCAACCCCTGACAGGTTTCAGCCTCAGCGCCTGAAGCCGCCATTCTCCCGGTCCTCAGGCAGCGCTAAGCGCTGCTCCACCCTACCTGAATCCCGAGCATTGTTTTCTTCATCTAGCAGACATGAATCAAGAAGTAGTTCCGCTTTCCGCTGACAAATTATTCCGAGCCGGCATCCAGACTGCGAATGGCGGCGTGGTGAATGATTCCGCCTTGCTCGATGCTTACTCGCAGGCGGTCGTCGGCGCCGCCGAGAAACTCAGCCCATCCGTAGTCAAGATTGATGTCGCCCAGGCGGGCAAAATCGCGCGGGCGAGTCCCGCGAGCGGCAAGGCGGCGGCTCGGGCTTCGTGTTCACTCCCGACGGCCTGATTCTCACCAATAGCCACGTGGTGCACGAAGCCACGCGAATTCAGGTCTCCTTCGCCGACGGACGGCGCTTCCCCGCTCACACCATCGGCGACGATCCGCGCGACCGACCTAGCTATTGTGCGCGTGGATGTTCCCGATAACGATGCACCCCACCTGGTGGCCGCGCCGCTCGGAGATTCGCAGAAGCTGCGGGTAGGACAACTGGCGATTGCGATTGGAAATCCCTACGGCTTCCAGTACACGGTCACGGCGGGAGTGGTGAGCGCCCTGGGGCGTTCGCTACGTTCCTACTCGGGACGAATGATCGATGACGTGATCCAGACTGACGCTTCGCTCAATCCGGGCAATTCCGGAGGACCGCTGGTGACTTCCGACGGCCAAGTCATCGGCGTGAACACCGCGACCATCATGGGCGCGCAGGGACTGTGCTTCGCCATCGGGATCAACACCGCGAAGTTTGTGGCTGGACGTCTGCTGCAAGAAGGCAGAATTCGGCGCAGCTATATCGGAGTCGAGGCCCAGACCACGCCGCTGCATCGGCGCCTGGTTCGTTTCTATAACCTGCCGCAGGAAACGGGCGTGGTCGTGATTTCCGTGACTGCCGGCAGTCCGGGGCAGAAGGCAGGATTGCGCGAAGGTGATGTGATCGTTGCTCTCGATGGCAAGCCCGTAGCGGGCGTGGACGATTTGCATCGCCTGCTAACGGACGCCAGGGTAGGCGTCAGCAGTTCGCTGACAGTCCTGCGCTGGACTGAAAAACTAGAACTGCGGGTCGTGCCCGAAGAGTCGCAGTAGTAGGTTGTAAGATTGCGTGGTCGCGGGAAAGTCGCCCGCGTGTGTGGTCACCACAGGCCACGTGGAGACAACCGTCGGCTGCTTAGCGCGTGCAGCTCGGCGAAGCCGGTCGTTGCTTTCTGTAGAAGGATCCCGACGCGCTAGCTCCCGCACACCGTGAGGATGGCAGTTGGTACCACGGGCGAGCTTGGCTCGGCTAGACGAGTCGGAGACCGTCTCCACACAGTTGTTGCCGATGTCTGAACCCTGCCGAGCTTCGCTCGGCTGGGCGGAGCGCCTAAATTGACGCTAGCTCGTACAGATACTCCACCTGCGAGCGCACCGCGCCGTCGATCCCCTGCACGTTCGGATTCGTTGGATTCGATCACGTAGTACTCGTCGGGCGCGTGCGCGCCGCTGCCGTGGCCCATTCCGAAATGGCCTGCGGGCAGGCGCAGCGGATCGCCGGTGAAGACATACCCGGGCCACGATCCCGCGCTGCGCGGCAGAATGATGGGATCGATGCCCTGGCTGCGATAGAACGCCACCTGGGCGCGAATCAGCGGAGCGTCGGCGGAAGTGCTGTTCGGGTCGTAGCCGCCGGTCATGTTGACTTCGATGTCGCCGAAGCCGCGTTTCGCCAGGTGGGCCTTGAGTGCGGCCAGCGCTTCGTCGGCTTTCATGTCCGGCACCAGCCGCAGATCAAGCTTGGCCACGGCTCGATGCGGAAGAATGGTCTTGCCGCCCGGTCCCGGTGTAGCCGCCCACCAGTCCTTCGATATTCACCGTGGGACGCGATTGCAGCAGTTCGAGCGCTTCCTGATAGTTCACGTCGTGGATCCAATGGTCGGTGCCGTACTGCTTCTTCGCGACATTCTCATCCAGGCGGCGGGCAGCTTCGGCGATCATTTTCTTTTCTGCGGCGAGAGCGGACGAGCTTTGTCGGCGAAGCCCTCAATTGCGGGAGTGTTTCCGTCGGGCGAGACCAGCGTGACCAGCGCCTCCACCAGGTGCCACGCCGGGCTATCGATCATGGCCTTCAGGCTGGAGTGGACATCTTTTCGCGGACCGCGTCCCCACTTTTCGCCGCTGGAAACCAGTTCGAGTTCGATCACGCCTTTGGCGCCAAGCGTCATCGTGACTTTGCCATCGCGATCCTGCTCGGCTGAGGGCATGTAAACTCCGCTGCACTTGCGCAGCGCAGCCAGCACCTCGGGACGATGCACGATCTGCGGAAAGTGCGGCGAACCGATTTCTTCCTCGCCTTCCGCCACGAATACCAGGTTCACCGGAATCTTGCGCCCGGCGCCGCGAATCGCGTGCAGCGCGGCCAGAAGAGGAAGCCTCCGGGACCTTTCTGGTTGACCGCGCCCCGGCCGATCACGAACTTTTCCAAGGTCGGGCTTGTCGACCAGCGCGGCCTCGAACGGTGGCGATGACCACTCCGCGGGATCGACCTGTTTCACGTCATACATGAAGTAGAGACCGATGGTTCGCGGAGCGCCGGCGTCGAGCGTGGCGAAGATGCCGGGCTGGCCGTCGGTGGGAATTTTCGTGACCTCGCCGAATCCGGCGTCGCGCAGCATGCGCATGGTGAGGTCGCAGCCTTCGTCCATGCCGCGATGCTCGGCGGCAATCGAGGGCTGGCGAATCCACTGCTGCAGGCGCTGCACTGATTCGTCGTGGCGCTTCTCGATTTCTTTCTGGATTGGCGTGAGGTCGGGATTGTCGGCGGCGAAAGAGTTGCGGGAGAAGGCGAGAGAGGCGGCACTGGCGGCGGTGGCCTGCAGGAATGTTCGTCGGTTCATGGCGGCGAGGATAATTGGAGAGGTTGGGCTGTGTAGCTCGAGCGCAGCGGTGATGAGACGGGCGGATCCCACCGCTGAGCGGTTCGGAGTGACAAGGTTCTGTGAGGGAAACCCAGAAGGTAGTGCCAAGGCCTAGCCCAGGAAAGAACGCTGCCGAGCTTCGCTCGGCCTGGACGGGGCCCCTTCAACTTCGCTCAGGAGAGGCTCAGACCCGTCCCCACACGGCCATTGCTGGCGCGGCCAACCCATACCACTCCGGTGTCATTGCAACCACCGCCACCCTGTGTTAGCTTCTTGAAACAGCAGAGGTTAGCTTG
Source organism: Terriglobia bacterium (assembly GCA_963803655.1). Classification (GTDB taxonomy): domain Bacteria; phylum Acidobacteriota; class Terriglobia; order Terriglobales; family Acidobacteriaceae; genus JAIQFF01. The sequence continues at coordinate 283,072 of CAWDNR010000024.1, read as the reverse complement.
CAATCGACGATTCCTGCCGGGCTGGATCGCAAGGAAGCGGAAGTTTATCAGCGGCTTGATCCGGAACGGCTCCCGAAACACATCGCCATCATCATGGACGGCAACGGCCGCTGGGCGAAACGCCGCCACTTGCCGCGCATGGCCGGACATCGCGCCGGAGTCGCATCCGTGCGCTCGACCGTTGAGACTGCGGCACGCATCGGCATTCCCTGGCTGACCCTTTATGCGTTCTCGGAAGAGAACTGGAAGAAGCGTCCCCGCAGCGAAGTCGATTTCCTGATGGGCTTGCTGTGCCGCTATCTCAAGGCGGAAGTTCCGACTCTCAACAAGAACAACATTCGGCTGGAATACATCGGACGCCAGCATGAGCTTCCGCCTTCGGTGCAGGAAAAGATGGCATGGGCGCGCGATGCGACTGCGAGCAATACCGGCATGGTGCTGACCCTGGCGCTGAATTACAGCGCGCGCACCGAACTGGTGGACGCATTTCGCTCCATCGTGGACGCCGCCGCCCGCAACGGCGGTCTCGACCATCTGGACATTGACGAGGACGCGGTGTCGCAGAACCTGTACACGCGGCACTTGCCGGATCCCGATCTGGTGGTTCGCACCAGCGGAGAGATGCGGCTGAGCAACTTCCTGTTATGGCAGCTCGCGTACGCCGAAATTTATGTCACTCCGACCTTGTGGCCTGAGTTTCGCGGAGTGCATCTGCTGGAAGGCATCGCGGAATATCAAAAACGCGAGCGGCGTTATGGCGGGTTGGCGGGGAATGCAGCCAACGGGCACAGCTCTCACCCGCACCCATCCAAGACGGGCCGGAGCTAGAACGGCTTGCAACTACTGAAACGAATCCTCACCGCGGTGCTCTTGATTCCGATTGTCCTGCTGCTGGTGTTGCGGGCGCCGGTGTCCGTGGTGGCGCTGATTGCCGCGCTGGTTGCGTTGCTGGCAGTTCAGGAACTGCTCAAGATCTCCGAGGCCTACAAGATCCGCCCGTTTCACTGGCCGACCTACATTTTCGTCGGCTTGTTCTTTCTGTTCCTGGCGGTAAACGTCGGACATGACACTCCGTTGCTGTCGACTTCTGTGTTTGCCGGCTGCGCGGTGTTTGTTGCGGCCATTGCGCCATTTGTTTTTCTCGTAATCGGCATGAGACGGGCCGATCTCAGCACTGGGCTTCCCGCAGCCATGACTTCGGCATTCGCGTTCGCATATATTGCCCTGCCTCTGGGCTGCCTGGTACAGATTCGGGAGCAGGCGTCGGGTGCGTTTCTATTGTTGTACCTGCTTCTCCTGGTATGGGCCGGCGACATCTTTGCCTATTTTGTGGGACGTTCGCTGGGGCGCCATTTGATGTCACCGCGCGTCAGTCCCAGGAAGACCTGGGAAGGAGCGCTGGCCTCGACTGATCGCAAGCGTCGGGGTAGGAATGTTGCTGTACAACTACGCGCTGCCCATCAGCACTGCGTTGCTGAATGCGCGTCTGATTGAAAAAAAGGATGGATTGTTCGCCCTTGAGAAAGCGCCGTTGTGGCCGATCATCCTGCTTTCTGTGGCCATTAATATCGCTGCCCAGCTGGGCGATCTGGTGGAATCGCTGATCAAACGGGGCGCGGGGGTAAAGGATTCAGGGACGCTTCTTCCCGGGCACGGGGGCATGCTTGACAGAATTGATGCCCTGCTCTTTGCCGCTCCTCTGCTGTGGTACTATGCGGCTTGGCGCGTGATGCAGTAAGCCGCCCCCCGGCTGCGCCCCACCCGATTTTTGCTCATGAAACGTATTGCCATTCTGGGATCGACTGGCTCGATTGGTCGCAGCACGTTGAGCGTGGTCGAAACCTATCCTGAGCTTTTTCAGGTCGTCGCTCTCGCGGCGGGACAGAATGTGGACACTGCTTTCGAGCAGGTACGGCGCTGGAAGCCCAAGATCATCTCGATGGCGACGGCCGTCGACGCGGAAATTCTGCGATCGCGCCTGCAGACCTCCGGAATGAAAGCGGCGTTGAAGTCGTCCATGGCCAGGCCGGCACGGTCCGGGTCGCGACTCATCCGGAAGTGGATTTTGTGGTCAGCGCAATCGTCGGCGTGGCCGGACTTAAAGCCACGTATGAAGCCGTAAGAGCCGGAAAGACGGTCGGGCTGGCCAACAAGGAATGCCTGGTTGCGGCGGGAGAATTGATCACCGCCGAAGCGCGCCGCCAACGCAAACCGCTCCTGCCCATCGACAGTGAGCACAATGCTGTACACCAATGCCTGCGCGGTGGACGGATGGAAGAAGTCGAGCGGATCTGGCTGACCGCCTCCGGAGGACCATTTCTTTACACACCAAAGTCGCAATTTTCTTCGATCACTGTGGCCCAGGCGCTGAACCATCCCACGTGGAAAATGGGGCAGCGCATCACCATCGATTCGGCGACCCTGATGAACAAGGGATTTGAGGTCATCGAGGCTTGTCGTTTGTTCAACTTGCCGCCCAGCCGGGTGCAGGTGATGGTGCATCCGCAATCCACAATTCACTCCATGGTCGAGTTCGTGGATGGCAGCATACTTGCTCAGTTTTCTGTAACCGACATGCGCTTGCCCATCCTGTACGCCTTGACTTATCCAGATCGTATTCCGTCGGCTATGCATTTCCCGGTCATGGACTTACGACATCTCGAATTCCTGCCACCGGATATGGAAAAATTCCCTTGTCTGGGTCTCGCCTATGAAGCGGCGGAGGCCGGGGGGGCGAAAACCGTTGCACTCAATGCCGCCGACGAAGTGGCGGTGGCGGCGTTTCTGCAAGGCCGTATCGGTTTCGATCATATTCCTGAAGTGATTCGGGAAGTCCTTTCTGCAACGGAAGTCGGTAAGTTGGAATCTATAGAACAGGTCTTGGCAGCGGACTCTGGGGCGCGTGAACTGGCCCGCGAAAAAGTCGAGCGCGTAGGGGGCTCACAGGCGGTCTCTACCGCGATGCGGGTACCGTAGGACAAACTTACATATTATGTCTGGATTTCTGATTGCCGTACTCTCCGTTGGCGTGATTCTGGGATTCATGATCCTGATTCACGAGTTCGGCCACTACGCGACCGCCAAGTTGCTGGGAGTGCGCGTCGAAGTCTTCTCCATCGGATTCGGGAAGCGCCTGTTTGGCTTCCGCCGAGGCGATACCGACTACCGCATCGCCGCCATCCCGCTCGGCGGCTACGTAAAGATGTCAGGCGAAAACCCGATGGATGCCCGCACCGACGATCCGGGTGAGTTTATGTCGCACCCGCGATGGCATCGTTTCATCATCGCCATTGCTGGTCCGGCCATGAATATCCTGTTCGCCGTCGGCCTGCTCACCTGCGTTTACATGGTGCACTACGAATATCCCGCGGTGTTTGACGAACCCGCGGTCATCGGATGGGTAGTGCAAGACACTCCCGCAGCGAAGGCCGGAATCCAGGTGGGAGACCGCATCGTTCGGATTGACGGTATACAAAACCCAACCTGGGAACAGGTAGTTTCTGCGTGAGGCTTTGAACCCCAACCAGCCGCTTGACGTCGCCATCGAGCGGGGAGGCCAGATCCTCACGAAGACCATCGTGCCCGAGGCCTTCGGCCCTAACCAGATGGGTTCCGCAGGATGGGAGCCGAAGGAGCCGAGTTTTCCGATTACCGTCCTGGAGCCCGGCATGCCGGCCGAGAAGGCCGGAATGAAGCTGGGTGATGAAATAGTCAGCGTGGACGGGCAGCCGATTGCCGGCCTTGCGGCCATGATCGAGAGCTTGAAGCGCACCCAGAGCCGACCGATCCAGATCGCGGTCAAGCGTGATGGCCAACTGCTCAATTTTACAGTGCAGCCGGTATTGTCCGATGCCAGCGGCGATCAACGCTACCGCGTAGGCATCGGCAGCGCGCCCATGAAGGTATCCTCACTGCCCTTTGCGGCTGCGTTTCGCCAGTCGGTGAAGCAGAACAAGGAGGGCTCGCTCCTGATCCTGGAACTGGTGCAGAAAATGATACAGCGCAAGATCTCGATCCGCTCCATCGAGGGCCCGATCGGCATCGGACGCGCCGCCGGTCAAGCCGCCAGCAAGAAAGGCTGGACCCCGCTCCTGGAATTGACCGCTGGAATCAGCCTGAATCTCGGCATCTTTAACCTGCTGCCCATTCCCATCATGGACGGCGGAGTTATTCTGCTGCTGTTCGTCGAAAGCCTCATCCGACGGGACATCAGCTTGAGGATCAAAGAACGCATCTATCAGGCGGCCTTCGTGTTCCTGGTCTTGTTCGCCGTCATGGTGATCTACAACGACGTTCTGAAGATGCTGCCCAGCATCATGCAGAGAACGCCTTAAAAACAACTGTCAGCCGTCAGCTTCTAGCTTCCACGCACGAACTCTGTCATCCCGACGGGAGCGACCCGTAGCGAGCGTAGTGGAGGGATCTTGAGGAGAGCAGGCGCCATGCCGAGAACGAGCGTGTCTCGCGGCGAGGCCTGAAGCACCAAGCGCGTTACTCACGCTAACCCATTCAATCGGCGTCTCTTAAGTGCTGAAAGCTGAGAGCTGACAGCTCGAAGCCGCCTTTCTCCGTGTTAAACTAGAGCTTCCCCATGGCAGACATTCATCGCAGGAAATCCGTTACGGGCTCGATCGGCGGCGTGAGGGTGGGCAGCGATGCACCAGTCGTGGTGCAGTCGATGACCAACACCGATACCGCTGATATTGCGTCCACCGTGCAAGCAAGTTGCGGCCCTGGCCAGGGCCGGGTCCGAACTGGTGCGGGTCACGGTCAATAACGAAGAAGCTGCAGCTGCCGTCGCGCCCATCGTTGAGCAACTCGATGCTCAGGGCGTACGTGTACCGATCATCGGCGACTTCCATTACAACGGACATATCCTGCTCAAGAAGTATCCCGCGTGCGCGCGGGCCTTGGCCAAGTACCGCATCAATCCGGGAAATGTCGGTATTGGACGCAAAGACGATAACAATTTCCGCACCATGATTGAGGTTGCGGTCGAGAATCAGAAGCCGGTGCGCATTGGCGTGAACTGGGGATCGCTCGACCAGGCGCTGCTGACCCGCATGATGGACGAGAATTCGCTGTTGCCTGAACCCAAAGACGCCCGCGAAGTAACTATGGAAGCTATGGTCGTAAGCGCGCTGAATTCCGCCAGCCTGGCCGAGAAATATGGTCTACGGCCCGACCAGATCATTCTCAGTGCGAAAGTCAGCGGAGTACAGGACCTGATCGACGTCTACCGCTCCTTGGCGGCGCGCTGCGGTTATCCCTTGCACCTTGGGCTTACCGAAGCCGGCATGGGAGCCAAAGGCATCGTCGCGTCGAGCGCCGCGCTCGGCGTGCTGCTGCAGGAAGGCATCGGCGACACGATCCGGGTTTCGCTCACACCCGCCCCAGGCGGAGATCGCACTGAAGAAGTGCGTGTGGGACAGCAGATTCTGCAATCGCTCGGCATCCGCAGCTTCACGCCCCAGGTGACGGCGTGTCCCGGTTGCGGCCGCACGACCAGCACGTTCTTCCAGGAAATGGCCCAGCAGATTCAAACCTACCTGCGTGACCAGATGCCGGTATGGAAAGGACACTACACCGGCGTCGAAGAGATGAAAGTCGCGGTCATGGGTTGCGTAGTGAACGGTCCCGGCGAATCGAAGCATGCCAGCCTCGGCATTTCATTGCCGGGAACCTTCGAAGAACCGAAGGCGCCGGTCTATGTAGACGGACGCCTGTTCACCACGCTGAAAGGCGACAGGATCGTCGCCGAGTTCATCCGGATCCTCGACGACTACGTAGAATCGCACTACGCCGCCAAAGAAGAACTCGCCGCAAAGTAATGTAGGCCCGCGCGCCCTCGCTCCTGCGGGGGCGAGGCAAACCCAGATTTCTGTGATGTTTTTCCCGCTTCGGAACAGAGATTTTTCGTGAAGCGCTAGCTAAAGGCTGTTGCAAAAGGCACGATTCTGGAATTCGGCATTGACAGTAATTTCGTGGAGGTGGAGAAGGCTGCTGGATGGCGTTGGTTTGAGTTGCCGGCTTTGCCGGCAACTTGCCAGGGCCCCATCGGTCCCGATGGCCCATTTGCCACCTGGCCGGGTGGACCGATATTGCCCGCAGCCAAGGCACGGTCCAGGAACAGCCAGAGGTCCGGTGCGAGCCGGATCGAATTCCATGCTTCCGACAAGCGATGCGGTGGCCGAGTCGAAGGCGGGTTCTCTACCTCGATCGAACCGCGGTCCCGAGCCGACCACATGCAACGAGCGGTTCACCCGGGCTGGCTGACTAAAGCTGAGTAATAGACACATCAGTACCAGGCAGATCCGGGTTAGAGTTACCGTTAGATGAAACCAGAGCTTCATCGCGAATCTTCCGCGCCGGCGCTGTGCAAATTGCGCTCCTTATTCAACTCCGCCAGTTCTCGCAAACGTTGCTGCATTTGTTGCCAAGCGGCGACGCCTTGGCGCGTGGCCTCCTCGGCTCCCTTGGGAACATAGTAGCCGGTGGTCTTGCCCTTCTCCCCGCGGTAACTCACATTCAGATGCGGACCATGCTTGGGTCCATCGCCTTGGCAGTGGCAGCCGGCTCGTCCGCAGGTGCGGTAGGTTTCCGATAACGTTCCGAAGATGGCAATCTCGGCCAGACGTGCAATCTCGCCCAGCAGCTTGCGTCGTTGAGTAGTCGCATCAACCGACCTAGCCATGGCTCCTCCGACGCTGCTGATAGCGAGCAATGGAAAACAGATTCTTGGTAATCACACACCAACCCACGTAGCGCTGAAAGCCAGGCTCTCCTTTGTAGGTGGCTCGCCACATTGAAAAGGGATGCTTCAAGGTGCTGATGGTGGCTTCACAGCCCGCCCGCCAACGCAGCGCGCGCCGGAACCAGCGCTGCTTTTGCTGCTGGGCCCGCTGGGCCGATAGCCGTCCGCGCCCCGGCAATGCCACTTTCTTCACTCCCAGGGCTTGTGCCTCCCGCTCGTTTTGCGCGGAGAAAAAACCTCGGTCACCGGTGGCCATCTTCGGCGCTCGCCCGAAGTCAGCTTGATGTTGTTGGAGGGCCGGCATCCAGGCCGTGGTATCGTCCGGGTTGCCCGCCAGAACTTGGTAACCGCTCACGATGCCGTTTTCTACCTTGTCAACCCGCACCAGCCTACCAAACTCGTTCGGCTTATGCGCTTTGCCTTTGCGAATGACTTCGGTGTGGGACTCGAACAGACTCAACACTTTGCCCTCCACGTGGCAGTTTCCGCCCCACACCCGCTCCTTGGTTTGCATCATCACCTTCTCGACTAAAGGGAGAAAGTGCCGCAGCTGGCCGATCTGTGTTTCCACCCGGAGTAGTTTGCCCACCACCTTCAGCCGTCCCTTGGCCCATCGTTGCAGCACATCGTTGGCCTGGCGCACCACGCCCCGGGTTAGCCCCAACAACATCTGGTAACTGTCCCGCATCCGCTCCTGATTGGCCTCCGTCAGGGACTTGGCGGCTCGGCTGATTTCCAACAGACGGTGTTTCACAGCACGCCCGTGATGCACCACTTCCAGGGCTCGATTCGTACACTCGGCGGCGATTCGCTGCAGACTACGGCTGAGCACTCGGATGCCGTCACCCAAAACTGAGCTGTCGGTGGGATAGTGAATGTTGCTTTCGACGACCGTCGTGTCGGTGCGTAACTTGTCGCCCCGGGCCACCCCTTGCTCGCAGGCCAGGCCCACCACCCGCTGATGAATGGTTTCGGTGATCGCCGGACTCAGCAGGGCAAAGGTACGGCTGAAGGTAGTGAAATCCGGTGTAGCCTCGGCATCGAAGCGGGCGAATCGTCGGTACACGAGGTTGCTGCGGAGCTCCCGTTCCAGATCGCGGAAACTCCAGCCCTTCAGGTGCTTCATGACACAGCAGCGCAGCAGACGATCGGGGGCAATTCCGACCCGCCCGGTGCGCGTCGAAAAGGGGCGGCGCGCCGCCAAACATTGCCGGACCAACTCGACCAAGGCGGGATCGTCCAAGAGCTCGTCGACCGGGTCGAGCAAATCGTCTTTGAGCAGGGCGGCTTGCTGGGCCAAAGGGGAGTAGAAGAGCCAGGTTTGGCGGGAGGTGGTCAAGGAAAAGGAATTGAAGCCACGACGATTTCTTGGGGAAATTTGCGCGAAAAGATCAATGAACCTGTAGATCGTAAGCGGTAAGGGAGATGCATCGGCACATGGGTCGTGCCAGGGAATCGCGCAGTTTTTTGCGCTCTACTGAGACCAGCCTTTATAGTAGGGGCATGAGCCGCATACAGTTTCACAAGATCTGGGTACAGCAGTGCCGGGCGACCCGCGGCATTAAAAGAAGATTTGGCGTGAAGAGCGCGCTCGACTATCTGCTCGGGGAGAAGCTCATGAACTTTGCTGATGCGGCAGAGCAGCATCCCGAGTTTGCTGCCGAGCTTCCACGGTTTCAAGCCGCGGTGTGGAACATCTTCAACCCCTACGAGCTTGCGGGTTATCTGAGTAGCCTTAAGCCTTCGAGGAGAAAAAAGCTACAAGAGCTTCTCTACGTTGACAGTTCCTCGAAGTCATGCAGGGCAAGCTAGACCAAATCCGGTGGTTCCTCACGTAGAATCGGCAGACAGAATAGATCGCGCCTGCACAGGGGTTCGCTTGATCGTAAGCCTGGAGTCTCACAATGACTGGCGAAACCGCACGTGAAATCTCTACCAATCCCGAAGTGCTCAAGAGGCTCGCGAAGTACCTCGCGCAGCAATGTTTTCGTAATACCATGCTCGAGGATCTGCATGCCGGGATTACTCCGGACTCACAGATCGGTGACTACACAGACGTGGTCGTCCGGTCGCCCTACGGGGAGATTCCCTGGCCAAACCTTTCGCGGCTGAACGATGAGGAAATGAAGGCGCTGATGATCGATGTTGTGGACAAGACGTACCATGCACTGATCGTCCTGTTCGACGACCGGCTCGGCGGCGAACTGATCAAGATCTTAGCTCAGCGAGATTTTTTACCTCGTTGGAACGAGCCGACCTTGACCACGCCGAGCTGAGGCCGGACGAACCTCTCACGGCGCGAATCGGCCGCAACGGCGCGAATCGGCCGCAGCGGACGGCAACCATGCGTGCTGTGCTTTGGGAGGACGGGTTCCGTTCAGCCTGCTGACCTCGATTTGGGTTTCCAGTTGCCGCGAAGCAATTCGTGGAGGTGAGTGATTCTTGATTGAGGTGTAGATCTGCCACACCCCTGCGTTAGCAGCCCGCATCAATCAAGGGATTGAGCGCCGGGTTTTGCAACAGCCTTTAGCTAGCATCTCATTCGGGCTCGCCATTCTGTGGTATTGCTTGGGATGAAGCGGGTTTTACGCCAGCAGCGGTAGATTTGGATTCGCGGTGTCGTCGTAAATCGGGTCAGCGATTTGGCTTAGCTCGGGATAGTGTTTCAGCAGCGGCTCTGGCGCCTTCACGCGCTGTCCCGTGATCATATTTTTCAGTTGCAGCGCGTTGACTCCGGCCTTGCCCTCGAAATGATTGTTGGTCACTACATAGGTGACCTCGGCTTTGCCGGCAATGCGAACGATCTTGTCTTTCCATCCTGCCAGCTCGGCTTCACTGTAGAGATAGTTATAGCGGTCAGCGCCGGAGTCGGCGTCAAACCATTGTTCGTAATTTCGTCCGTGCAGGCGCACGTAGCCGACCGGGGAAGTCACGTGTTCCGTGGGTTCAAGCGAGTGGCCCATCAGCGGTTGGTCGATGTTGCAGAAAGCGACGTTCTTCCCGATGAAGGAGCGGATCGTCTCCGGGTTGTCCCAGCTATCGTGACGCACTTCGATCACCCGTGGATATTCGATGAACTGGCGTATCAGGCGCTCGACGTATTCGCGGTTGAGCGATGTGTTCTTGAATGAAACTGGAAATTGGATGAGCAGCGCGCCCAACTTTCCTTCCCCAGCCAGCGTCTCGAGCCCTTCCCGCGCCAGGGCTTCGTCCTCATCGTTCGGCTTGATGGACGCGGCTGAAGTGGGCTCCATGACGGCCATGGGATTGTGGGTGAAAGAGCGATGCAGTTTGGCGGTGAACATGAAATCCGGATTCACCGCCTGGGCCTTTCGCACCCAGAGTTTGGCCAGATGCGGTTGGATGTGTCCGTAGAACGATGTGTTGATCTCCACCATGTCAAAGCAGCGAGCGAGAATCTCGAGGGGATGTTGTTTCCGGTGCCGCATTCCTGGCGGGTAGAAGGTTCCTTCCCAGTCCTTGTAGGACCAGCCGGCGGTGCCAATCCGGATTGGAGATGATGCGTCCACGGTGACTTCGGAGAATTAGATGCCTGCAGACTAGCACACGCATCGTCACAATCCCGGAGGGCCTCGAGGTCTAGTACGCAATCCACAAAGATCTCGAACTCACGACGAATGGGAAGGGCACGAATTCACTCGTGCACTCAGCCGCTGAAAATTTTAGCCGCGCTTTAGCGCCTGAGATTGGCTGTTCGCACCTCAGCAAACTCCAGCGGCTGAAGCCCCGTACCTGCACCGTGTGTGGCACGGCGGAATCCGTGCCCTTTCCTGATTTTAAAATTTCCGCAACCGGCTAGTAGAACAGAAGAGCCACCCAGTACACCCCGGTGGGATAGCTCGGCGTGCGGGCGTAGCAAGACCCGATGGCGAAGGCACGAACGGAGCGGCTTTCTATGGCGCGGGACGCGTTCGCCGGAAGAATTTGTGGTTGCGCAGTGGTGTAGCGCACAACCTCACGGGCGTGCAGCGCCGGGGAGCGCAACGAATCGGCCTTGGCCATGACCCAGGCTGTGTGGGCGGCTTCGCTGTTGTCCATGCGCTCTAACCCTGGCAGGTGAGTCTTGGCCCGCACGCGGTCAACGCTCCGGGCGACGAGAACATCCGCTTCGTCGTCGGAATGACTGGGCAAGCTGTGTCCGAAATCCTGGGTCACGTAGAGCAATGAGCCGCTGCGGACCACGCTGAACCCGGCCACGTTGTAGCGGGCATTGAGCAGGTTGGCGCGGTGAGGCGGGGAATGCATCAGGCTGTCCTGCGCCTGGTCGACGCTGCCGGCGAAGGCTACGTTTTCTCCGGCCTGATCGAGATGAGTCTTGGTATTGGCTGCCAAGCGGTGAACGAGATTGGGTTCTCCCGAAAGCTGGTGCGAGAGTTTCTGTTGCGCGGCCATGGCAGCGCCATGCTCTCGCGCGGCCTTGGCAATTCCGTCATCCACTTGCAACGGAGGAAGGCCGGCTTTGGCTCGTTCGCGGTTCGCCATCTCGAGGAGGCGGCGTTCCGCCTCGGCGTCGTGATAGGAGGAGGGCTGCGAATCTGCTGTAGCAGAGGTCGGCTGCTCCGCCGCCCGCAATGGCGAGATTTCAAGCGTCGCGACGCCGGTCGCAAGAACAAGTGCCAGAGACGCTGTGAGAGCACGGGCCATATGAGTTGCCATCTCGTTAGTAAGATGGGCAGGAAATCAAACTTCCGCTTTGCTTCCCTCACGCTAGACCCTAAAATCATTGAGAGCACCTTACGATGGGGACATTCCTGCTGGGCATACTTGTCGTTGTCAACATAGTACTTCTGGTACTGCTGGTGGCCATTTTTCGACGGACTACCGGCTCTTCGCAAACATCTGAAATTACGGACCTTACCCGCCAAACGGGGCTGCTGCACGAGTCCCTCGGCCAGAAGTTCAACGATGCCACGGTCGACATGGCTACCCGCCTGGAGAGCACCAAGGGGGACCTGCGACAGGGCGTGACCGACCGTCTGACCCAGGGATTCAACGAAATCCGCACGACGGTGGAAGCGCAATTGAGTGGCGGACGGCGTGAGCAGACCCAAGACTTGCGTGAGGCGCGCACCGAACTGACCACCTCGCTGGCGCTGACGACCTCCCAACTTAAGGTCGAATTTGAAAACCTGAACCAGAAAACGGCGCAGAGTCTCGATTCGATTCGCGATCGCGTGGATGCCAAACTGCTCGCCATCACGGACCAGGTGCAGCTAAAACTCGACCAGAACATCAAGGAAGGGTTTGCCCAGTTCGAAAAAGTGCAGCAGCACCTGAAGGCGGCGGAAGAACAGTTGCGCGAAGTGGGCGCGCTGGGGCATTCCATTAACGATCTCAACAACATGCTCAAACTGCCGCACTTGCGCGGCCAGTTTGGCGAAGCCAGCCTCGAGCGTTTGCTCTCGGATTTCCTGCCAGCCCACATTTTCGAGATGCAGTCTTCGGTCGGCGATGGCAGCGGACGCGCCGACGCCGTCATCCAGTTTCCCGATCGCCGCCTGCCTATTGACGCCAAGTTTCCCCGCGAACAGGTACTGGCGCTATTTGAAAGCAATGTCGAGTCGGAAATTGAAGAAGCGCGGCACGAGTTTGTGCGGGTGATGAAGGTCGAAGCCAGGCGGATCAAGGCATATATTCAACCGGAAAACGGCACCACCGATATCGCCTTGATGTACCTGCCCAGTGAAACGCTTTACATGGAAGCCATCCGCAACCGTGAACTGGCCGACTGGCTCAATGTGCAGCACGTGTTTCCGGTCTCCCCGAACACGCTGCTGATGACGTTGCAGACCATCCAGTTGGTGTACAAGTGGTATGAAGTCGCGAGCCGCTTCGAAAAGAGCCGCCTGGAGCTGGCCAAAGCACAGAAGTCGTTCGATCATTTCCAGAACCAGTTTGAAACTGTCGGCAAGAACCTGAATAAAGCGCAGGAAGCTTTTGATACGGCGCAGCGACACTTGAAAACCTACCGCGGTCGGGTTACTGCGCTCAGTGGGCAAGAGCAGCTGGAGCTGGATGCGGCAACGGCTAAGAGCGACGAAGAACCTACCCTGCCTTTGATCGACAAAGCCAGCGCTTGAACAATGCCCAAAGGTTCAAGGCGACAATCAACTGGCCACGTTCTATCCCCTGTGGAGACGTGGGGTTATGGTGTGTGGGCAATCTCAGTAGTAGTAGTAGTAGTCCTTGACTTCGACATCGAGCAACACCACGCAATTACCGCGTGTTTTAGGTTTTTGAATTGGCTGGCGCCACGCCGCGTCAATGATTTCTGCGGTAGCGATGTCGGCGATACGATTACAACGCCAATTCCCGCTCGATCCCTCCAGTTGTAATCCGCGACTGCTATACCCTTCGTACTGGTAATAGAGTACGTTAAGATCGCGCGAAGCATGGGGCACCCTATGGTCTGTTAAGCAGCAAAGAATCGCCGGCACCATCGGTGCAATCTTCTTTACGTTCCGCGCTTTGTCTTCAGCTCCGCGAGCAATCGTTCGATGCGGTCTTCCTTTTCGAGCACAGCCAGACGTTCTTCTACATCCTCAGCAGCAATTTCGGACTTGGCCTGGCTGTGAGCTTCAGCGTGGGCCACTTTGCGCTTCATGCGGTCGAAGGCATTGGCGCTGGAACCGTTACCAGCGGCCATCTTGGCGTCGCTGGCTTTGCCTACGGCACGTGCCCGGCGATGCTGCGCGATCAGCAGATCAGCTTTGGCTTGGGCCTCGGTGAGTTTCTGTTCAAGTTGACGCAATGCGGTTTTCAGATTTTCCACCTGGGCCTTCTGATCGTCTACCTGCTGGGCGAAGCCTTCGCTTAAGTCGCGATAGCTTTCCACCCTTTGCAGGGCGGCGCGCGCCAGGTCGTCCTTTTTCTTGTCGACGGACAATTCTGCCTTGTGCATCCACTCCACCACTTTGTCTTCATTTTCTTTTTGTTTTTTCGCCAGCAAGTGCTGGTCAGCGATGGCGATCGCCACCTGTGTCTTGACCTGTAGAAGCTGGTTCTGCATGTCGAGGATCACCTGCTTGATCATTTTTTCCGGGTGCTCGGCCCTATCGACCAGGTCATTGAGATTGGCTCGAACTAATGTAGAAACTCGCTCTAGTAATGCCATAATGGACTCCTTTTTTGAATCAGCTTCTACCGTCTGGCTGCTGGCTTCTAGCTTGGTGCCGTTCGTGGACCTCCGCGCACTCGGCGCAGTTCGTTCCATGAACGTTGCTTCCGATTACGACTCCGATGGCGATACCGACGGACAGCCAGACGGCGACGTGGCCGGCGGCGACGCCCATCGCGGTGCCCATGCCGGCGCCGAGAGCAATACCCAAGACGACTTGCATCGAACGTCTTTTCATGTTTCTTTCCTCAAGATCATGACAACAACGGCAGGGCGGGAACGCCCGTCCTGCATCGGCTTGTGCTACTTCGGCTTGCCATCCGGCTTCTCCGTCTTGTCGCCGATCTGACGGACCTTGCCCAGTAGCTCTGAGATCGGCATTCCGGAGAGCGTCTCGAACAAGGCTGGCACTTGCGCCGCCATTTTTGCGATGTCGCCCGTGATCTTGTTCATCCCGGAGGCGTCGCCGTTTCCGGTGGAGACGATGGTGATCTTGTCCACATTGGCCAGTGGGCTGGCCAGCGCCCGCACGATTTCTGGCATGCCGGTGAACAGCTTGTCGATGACGGCCGCCTGGTTGTACTCCTGGTAGGCCTCGGCTTTCACGTTCATGGCTTTGGCCTCGGCCTCGCCTTTCTTGAAGATGATCTCGGCTTCAGCCTCGCCCTGGGCTCGAATCGCCGAGGCATGGCCATCCGCTTCCGACATCAGCCGCTGTTTTTCCGCAAGAGCCAAAGTTTCAATTCTCTGACGCTCGATCTCCGCCCCCTTCAAGACCGTCGCGATCAGTTCTTTCTCGCGGCGGTTGATTTCAGCTTCCTGCACTTTTACCTGTTGCTCTTTTTCGATCTGCTGCACCTTCACCTGCTCGGCGACGACTCGCTGCTGCATGATGTTGGTCTGGATGTCGTACGCCTTATCGGCTTGCGCCTGTTGCCGTTTGGTGACTTCGACGTACTGCGCTTTCTTGACTTCGAGGTCGCGCTGCGCCTCCGCTTGTTTGGCCAGCGAAAGCGTTTCCGCCAGAACTCTTTCCTGATCGGCTTGTGCTCTGGCGACTGCGGATTCGCGTTGGGCCAACGCTCGCTTGATGGCGGTATCGCGATCGGCCTCCGCTGTGGCCACGTCGGCATCGCGTTTGATGCGAGCGACATCGGGCTTGCCCATATTGGTGATGTATTCGTTCTTGTCGCGGACCTCCTTGATGGTGAAAGAAATGACCTCAAGGCCCATCTTGTTCATGTCTTCCGCGCACGTGGAGCGCATGCGGTCGGACACCATCTCCGGCTGCTTGACGATTTCTTCCACCGTCAGTTGCCCGATGATGCCGCGTAGGTGTCCTTCCATGACCAAGCGGATCAGGCCTTCGCGCTCCTGATCGGTCTTGGTCAGGAATTGTTCGGACGCGGTCAAGATGGACTCCATGTCCGACTTGACTTTGATCTGGGCCACGGCCTCGACTGTGACCGCCACGCCCTGCTTGGTATAGAGGTCCTGTTGCGGGGCGACGTCGAACGACATCAGTTCCAGCGAAAGCTCCCGGCAGACCTGGACCATGGGGAACACCAGTGTGCCGTGGCCTTTGACCACACGCGTTCCTCCCAGTCCGTAGACGATGAGCGCTTCGTGCGGACCCGCCTTGCGATAGAGCCGGGCCATACCGCTCATCAGGAACAGAATGGCCATGACTCCCAGGCCAACGAAAATCCAAATCTCGAATATGTGTGACATGCCGAACATATTGCCTCCTCTTTCGACGCCCCCCAGAGCTTCAACCACAAAGAGCACGAAGGTACACGAAGGAAACGAAGAGCATTGCCTTCATGTATTTTCGCGGGCTTTCTGGGTCTGCCTGATCGTGTTCAAGTCGTTCATGATCTTCTCCGGCTCAGCGTGGCCGAGAAATACTTCTCCGTCAGCAAGCATGATGCGAACGCCGGTGTTGCCCCAAACGTAAGCCCGGCGCTCCCCAATGCCGCGAATGCCGTAGCCGCTCAACGCATTCCAGGGAGCGACCGCATAGGCCTTGATGTTTTGCAGCGGTATCGATCGCAAACGGAAACCGAGCGTACTGATGTCCACGCCGTGAGTCGTGAAGCGGTAGTGAAAGCCGCTCCACGCGAAGGCGGTGACTCCAAGCAGCAGTACCGCCGGTAAAGTCATCACCCACCGCAATCCGGGCATAGGAATGACGGCGATCACGCCGAACTCAATAGCGGTAACAATCGCAAACGTGAGAGCCCACAGAGGAGAAGCGTGGATTTCTTCGGTTTCTGCCGCGGCGGTTTGGCGTGGCAAGCCCCGGCCGCGTTTGGCGCCCAGGCCGACACCGATTACGAGAAATGCCGCGACGAACACGACCACCAGTCCGGGCACGATATTCAGCGGACGAGCGTAAAGGTTGTAGTTCAGTACCGATGAGTTGACGCTCAGAAGCACGCCGGCCGCCACGTAGAACATCGCGAGCAGCGACCAGGCCAGAGGATCCGGTTTGCGGATTCGGGTCAGCACCCAGGTAAAAGTTGCCAGCAGGAAAGTCAGCAACACCAGGAAAAAGATGACAAGGCTCTCCCGCGACATCCAGCCATTGGGCTGGCCCGCCGCTCCGAAATGACTTGCCATCCGGGCGGGGAGTTTATTCCACACCGTCCAAAACTGGACCGCGGTCAGAGGCAGCGCCAGCCAGAGCAGCGCGACCATTGTGCGGTAGGGTTTGCTCTCCATAGAATCGGTCCTCTTACCTCACTCCTGCGAACCTATTGCGGCCAACGTTCTTGCCGCGGGAGCACGAACGTGGGCGCTCGCGCCTACATTGAGTCGCCCGACATTTCTGTCCACAGGCGCACGTAGGCAATGCCTTTCTCGTATCGCGTGACCACTACTTCCGTTCCCTTGGCGATGGCATTCCCGTCTTCACCGCGGGCGCCACACGCGCGCCGCGTTCCAGCTTGCGAGTAGATAATTTCTCCGGTCCCCTTTTCGCGGATGGAAACCGAGACTTTGCCTAGCACGCCAGTCATTTCATAGTCAGCGGGATCCATGCTTTCTTCCCGCGAGATCAGTACACGGCTGAGAAAAAGAAACACGATCGCGCCGCCCACCAGGCCGCTGCATACGGCCAGCGAAAGCCCGGTAACCAACCAAACGCCGGAGAAGCGCGTTAGCAAGTAACCGGCCCCGCCGAACCACGCCAGGAAGGCCGTAACGGTGACGAAGTTGAACGGCGAAATGTGCGTGGTTGGGTGATGAATCACAGCATTCCCGGCATCCGCTAGGCTCGCCGGAACGGGGCGGGCCGGAAGCGCGCCATGTCCCGCACTGGCATGAGGCGATGCCGTATGGCCGTGCGAAAAGTGGGGCAGATGCAAGTGCCAGCGCAGTCCTCCGGCGAGAAACGAAAGCAAGCTAAAGAAAAATCCCACCGCGAAACACACCAGATAGAAATCTGCCCAGGTCATGGCCGTCGCCTCCCTTCCTTGCTGTGCGTCCGGTTTCCGCCGTGCCCGGGCTGCAGCGCCTCCAGCAGTCGATCGGCCAGCCCGGGAGTTTCGAGGATCGCTCCCAGCAGTAGGAAGCATCGCCTGGTGTCTTTTTCGCGTGCCGCCTTGATCAGAACTTCACTCACCTGCGGATCGCTGGCGAAGCGTTCCGAACCCTGGAGCAACCAGACATCGAGCTTGCCTTCCGTGGTACGCAAGTCGGACACCAGTTCCGTGTGATAGCCCTCGGGGTCATCCACCAGAAATCCTGGATGCACCTTGAAGAACTTGGCCAGCAGGGTGCGCGTGGATTGCGTCATGTGACGGCGCACGCCGCCCTCGATCTGCGAGACGTAGGACTGGCTGATGCTCTTGTCTTGCTCCTTGCGAATAGAGCGCACCAGTTCCTGCTGGGTCATGGGGCGTCCCAGGCCGCGCAGTGAGCCTTCCACTTCGCGCAGGTAACGTAATTTCTCGGCCACGGTCATATTGCAAATCGCGATATTTATATCGCTATTTGCTATGCTCGTCAAGGACTGCATATACCGTCTTTTCGTGGGTTTGCAGCCGGGATTTTCAGGGTGGTGAAACTAGAGACTGGCGGCCCGCTCCCAGCCGCCAGGATAAGCCGTGACCAGTCCGAGGTCGTCCACCAGCAATTCGGCGGAAAAACCGGTCCCGCTCTGGTAGCGGTAGCGCTGCGGAGCGAGCCGGGTGTAGCGCTGGGGAAGAATCGCCAGTGTCAGATCAGGAAACTTCAGCCAGGCTGCCGTGACCTCCCGGCTCTGCCCTAGTTCGAGATTGAGGCGGCGAATCGGCAGTGTGTTGGTGGCCGGCGTCACCGCGAGATCAATATCGCTACATTGGCCGAGCGTGGGCAGCTCCTCTTCCGAACTGCGCCACACGCCTGAAGCCTCCACCATAAGATCAATCGAACGCGTCGTAGAACCGGTGAAGCATGTCGTCGCGACGCGACGCGTGTGCCAGAGCTGGTCACATTCGATCTCGTAATCAGCCAGCATGGGACGGCCGTCCTTAAGCACGGCAATCGCGGTCCCTTGCACCAACCAAGCGCGCCCAATCTGCCATAGAGAACAGTAGTCGCTCCCATGAGTGGCGAGATTACGCCAAACCATCGATCGCAGCAAAGTTCCTGGCGCGCCTGAGGGTCGGAGCATGAGAGCAGTTAGGCTGACCTCTCAGCGAGACGGCGATGAAAGTATTTCATAATGCTCCACCTTCGGACGCATCTCCAGCAGGAACTTCTCATCTTGGGGATAGTAGACGGCCTTTTCGTAGTCAACACCAGCAAAGGCCTTGATCGCATCCCAGGACTCCCAGTGCGAGATCAAGGTGAACTCGGCGCGGCCGTCGAAGACTCGGCGTAAGACCCAGACACCGCGATTGCCCGGGGCGGAGGCATACTCCTTCAAGCCAGTTTCCTGCAGGTACTCGAAATAAGTGTCTTTATCGGCTTCACGTGTTACGCCTCGCCAGATACGAGCAATCATCTTCTTGGCCCTCGCTTGGAAATGTGCAGAAGGATTCTGGCAGGAAACAGCGATTATGGCCAGCTCGGCGGCACTCCTCTCGCTGCCGCACGAGCGGGGCCCTCGCCTACATGAACAAAACGCCTCCGTTCCCGGAGGCGTTTTCAATTCCTATCCTATTGCTGATGCGTCTACTGAACGCGTGCGTTGTGCTTTTTGCGATAGATGGCGCCTGAAGTGCGGTTCTGCTGGCGGTTGACCTGCCGACGCTCGGCCGCAGTCAACGTGCCACCATTAGCTGCACGATCGTTGTGGACTTCCTTGTTGATCGCACTTTCGCGGCCTTCGAGATGCGCGGTTTCCCCGGCGGTCAACTGGCCACTCTTTACACCCTGGGCAATCCGTTCCTGCTGAAGGCGCTGACGCTGTCCCACTTCGCTCTTGGGATCAACGTTTTGCACTCGGGTATTGTGCTTGTCCTGGTAGATGTCCTTGGAAACCGTATTCTGCTGCTGGTGTAGGGTGGCGCGATCGGCAGCGGTCAGGTGACCGTTGTCCAGCTTGCGCATGTCGCGCTCTTCCCCGTTGATCGCGGACTCCTTCTTTTCCAGGTTCCTGGTTTCGCCCGCGGTGAGTTGGCCGCTCTGGATGCCGTTAGCTATGCGGTCCTGCTGGTTCTCCTTGCGCTGGTTGATGGTGGCCGGCGGAGTTGCCGGAGTGGTTTGCGCCGCCGCGGGCAGCATAAGGCCCGCCATGACCGCGGTCAGAATAAAACCCTTTTTTTGTAGATTCATAGTGATCTCCCTAAGCTCCCTTAGTGCGACTGCTTTGCCCGTTTTCCGGGTCACATCCTCTAACCCTGGAGTCGAAAGAATGTTGCGCCGATTAAGGCCAATCACAAGGTCGCAAAGGTCTGCCTATGGGTACTAAAGGAGATGAACCATCGGCCAAAGACCTCTTGGGAGAAATGGGAGTTGGGCCGGAAATGTGATACAAACGCCGGGCGCGCTGCCTACAGTCCGACTTCAATGCGCGAGCGCGGATCGAGGAAATCGCGCAGCGCATCGCCGATGAAATTGAAGGAAAGAACGGCCAGCATCACGGCGAGCGCTGGGAAAAGCACAAGGTGCGGAGCGTCGAACAAGTGGGCGCGGCCATCGTTGAGCATGGCTCCCCAACTGGCGGTGGGGGGAGCTACACCCAAACCCAAAAAACTCATGGTGGCTTCAGCGAGAATGGCGCCCGCCATGCCGATTGCGGCCTGCACAATTACGGGCTGAATAATGTTGGGAAGAATATGGCGGACAATCACGCGCAGATCGCTCGCGCCCAGCGCCCGAGCGGCTTCGACAAACTCGCGTTCGCGCGCCGCCAGCACTTGTCCGCGAACGAGGCGCGCATAGCCCACCCATCCGCCGAGAGAAAGCGCCAGCACGAGATTAAAAATTCCCGGACCGCGGAAGGCCACAAAGGCGATGGCCAGAAGAATTCCAGGGAACGAGAGAAACGCATTCATCACTACGACGTTAAAGAAGCGATCAGTGTTTCCCCCGTAGTAGCCCGCGATCGATCCCACGATGAGGCCGAGGGCCAGGGAGAGGGCGACGACAGAACTTCCCACCAGCATGGAAATGCGCGAGCCGTAGATCAGCCGGGAAAAAATGTCGCGACCGAGCTCATCGGTGCCACACCAGTGCGCGGAAGACGGTGGCGACAGGCGTGTCGGCAGATCGATATAAGCGGGATCCTGGGGGGCGATCCAGGGAGCGAACAGGGCAAAGGTCGCAAAGACAATGACCAACGCCGCGCCTGTGGCCGCCAGCGGGTTACGGCCGGCGGCGCGAGGCAACGAGATGGAGAGAGTGGACACTTTTGGAAACCGAAATTGCAGCAACCCTACGGCCTGTCGTTCACCTTCGAGAAGTGCATATGTGCTGCCCGCCAGGTATTTCCGTGCCGCACCCAGAGAATGGTTGTTTGAAAATCGGCCTTCCCTTCGGCGTCCCTCGCGTGATCGACCTCGGTAAGCAGTGCTACATCGCCGTAGAATCGAAATTGATTGTCAATCGTGCGAGAGACAACCTGCGGCTTTTCTCGCCGGCGAACCTGGTCCAGATGCTGCTGCTTGGTCACCTGCCCAAAATCTCCAGCCAGCGTGAAGTCATCGTCCTCGATCTCAGAAAGAGTTTTCACGTCTCCTGCGTCGTATGCCTTCAGCAATGCATCCCGCAGTTGGATGATGGCCCGCTCATCGCTCGCGTGCGTGCTTGCAAGAGTAGCGCTTTGTCCGCTGGCGAAGGTCGAAGCCGTCATCAGCATCGAAACCAGCGCCCATCTCATAGAGGACATCCTTTCCGCCTTTTTAGGTACGGTCCACGCCCGCAACTTAGCAAATTATCAGAAATGAGTTTATGGGCCGGCAGCGTCCCGTGCTCATTGTCTTATCCGCGGATTGGCCACCGAATACAGCAAGTCTGTCAAGAAATTCACCGCCACGTACGTCAATCCAATCGCCAGTATGCAGCCCTGCACCAAATAATAGTCGCGATTGGAGATGGCCTGGATGGTCAGGCGCCCAACGCCGGGCCCGGAAAAAATTGTTTCGGTCACGATGGCGCCGGCCAAGAGAGCTCCGAACTGCAGGCCCAGAACCGTGATCACTGGAATCATGGCATTGCGCAAGGCGTGACCGTAAACCACTTTCCGCTCTGAAAGTCCTTTGGCGCGGGCGGTGCGAATGTAGTCCTGGCCCAACTCTTCTAGCATAGAAGTGCGGACCATGCGGGTAAGGATCGCAGCCAGCGCGCCACCCATGGTGATCGCGGGTAGCACCAGGTGTGCCAAACTGCCCGAACCCGAGACCGGCAGCCAGCCCAGCTTGATCGCAAAAAGCAAGATGAGAATGGGACCCAGGGCGAAGTTGGGGAAGGACAAGCCGAAAAGACTCACCACGCTGAGCAGGCGATCGTCCCAACGATTGCGCCGTTGCGCCGAACGCACGCCTGCCGGAACCGAGAGCAGTATCGCCACCAGCAGTGCGGCCAGAGTCAATTGCAGGGTGTAGGGATAACGCTGCGCAATCAGGCGCGTGACACTCTGGTTGAAACGCAACGATGGGCCCAGATCGCCGTGCAACACGCCTTCCCAGTAATTCAGATATTGTCGGCCCAGGGGAAGATCGAGGCCGTAGGCATGGCGCGCGGCCTGCACATCGGTTACGGGAGCGCCTTCACCCAGCATTTGCAGAATGGGGTCGCCGGGCACGAGGTGAATCAGAAGAAACACAAGCGAGACCACCAGCCAGATCACTGGCAGGGTGTACAACAAGCGGTGGGCAAGGTATCGAACCATTTGGACAGTAGTCGTTAGTCGGCGGTCATTCGTCGTTTGTCATTTCGCGGATTGCAAACCATCCATTTGAATTGCCCCTGGATCATCATCGGTGCGGCCACCTGGCTCGGTTACTGCGGTTTGAGGATTCTCTGTTTTAACCCGGTTTTCAGTTTTTACTTGCCGGTTCTCAGTCTCCTACCTGGGGGACGGGTTTGGGCTCCAGTTTTTCAATCTTGACTTTGGCGATGCGGTGGCCTTCGATCTCCTGGACGGTGTAGCGGTGGCCTTCGTATTCAAATGTCTCACCTTGACGCGGAATTCTCTGTAGCCGGGCGAGAATGAAACCGGCCAGAGTTTCGAAGCCGGAATCGCGGGGTAATGAAAGCTGATACTGCGATTCCAGATCGCGAATGCTGACCGATCCCTCGAGGACGACCGCGATCTCCCCTTCGGCCAGGGCTTGCTGGGGCGGAGCGATATCGAATTCATCTTCGATTTCGCCTACGATCTGCTCCAGAACATCTTCGACTGTGATCACGCCAGCAGTCGAGCCGAACTCGTCCACGACCACTGCCAGATGTCGTTTGCGTTGCTTAAATTCTTCCAGCAGTTCGGTGAGGACTTTGGTTTCGGGTACGACCAGCACATCATGCATGATCTGGCTGATTTTCATGGACGAGACTCGTGCCGCCACCGGTTGGTCGGGAGCGGGGGTGAGACGCAGGCGTGTCCAGCGCATCAGATCCTTAGCATAAAGCACGCCGACGATGTGCTCCGGGCCGCGCTGAGGGTCGTAAACCGGGACCCGCGAGTGTTGTTCCTCGACCACGCGGGACAGAGCATCGGAAATCGTAAGATCGCCGGGAAGCGAGAAAATGGCCGGACGAGGTACCATCACTTCGCGCACGGTGATGTTGTCCAGTTCGAGCGCGTGGTGGATCATCTCCTCCTGGAACGGCGGGATCTCGCCGAATTGGCGGCTGGCGGTCACGATGAGCTTCAGTTCATCGGGAGAGTGCACCGGGCCTTCTCGGATGCGGCGCGACCCCAACGCCCGCAGCACCCAGCCGGCCGCCCGGCTCATAACGTACAGCAAAGGGCGGGTCAGGGTTAGGAAGACATCCATCGGGGCTGCCACTGCCAGAGCCACCTGCTCCGAACGCTGCAGCGCCAGCGATTTGGGAACCAGTTCGCCCAGAATGACGTGCAGGCAGGTAATCAGGACGAAGGCTATAAAGATTGCGATCCCGTGAGCGTAAACCGAGGCGTGTGGAACGTCCCGAACCGGACCCAGCATCATTTGGGCCAGCAGCGGCTCGCCCACCCAGCCTAGGGTAAGGCTGACGATGGTGACCCCTAGTTGGACGCCGTTGACCACTTCGTCCAGATTGCGGTGCAGCTTCTGCACAATGCGGGCGCCAATACGCCGGGCCGCGATCAATTGCTGAATACGGGTATCACGCACGCTCACCAGGGAGAACTCCGCGGCAGCGAAGAAAGCGTTGGCCGCCACCAGGAGCAGGATGAGGAACACCCGCAGCAGCACGTATGCAATCATGGAAGGCTAATTCTAACATTCCAAAGAGGTATGGCATGACTTCGAGCTCCTAGGTCTGTAGAATGAAGCTCATCCCCGTTGTAATCGGCCAAATCGCGGAAGTGCTCTGCTTCCATTTCAAGGTTTCGCGGGTCTAATCGTTGGGATCGTGTCTTGTTGACCCAGCTCTAGTGCCCCCGGTGATGCGATCGTTCGGGGTCGTGGGAAATTTCGGAACAAACTGTGCATCCTATTCGTAATCACTATCGACGCTGGCATTGTCTATTCAGGAGGCAGATGTGAACGGGAACGGCAGCAGCAAGAAGCGACGGAAACGGTTGATCTATGGCGGTATCGGACTCGTACTTGTCCTCCTGATCGCAGGCGGGCTGATCGCAGCCACCCGCAGCGGCACGAAGATTGACCCTTCGAAACTGCAGAAAGTGGAAAAGGGCGATCTGGCCAAGAGCGTGGTCGCAACCGGCAAAGTGACTCCCATCACCAAGGTCGAGGTGAAGTCCAAAGCCAGCGGAATCGTTAAGAAGCTGTTGGTAGACGCGGGAGATAAAGTCCGGAAGGGCCAATTGTTGGCCCAGCTAGATAAAGAGGAAATTGAGGCGCAGGTAGAACAGTCGCGGGCCGGTGCGCAAGCGGCCGAAGCCAGTCTGACCAGTGCCGAAGCCGACTACGAGCGCGCCAAGGTTGATGCCGAAGGGCCGGACGTGCCCTTGCTCAAACGCGCCTACGAGCGCGCTATCGGGATGGCCAAGGAAGGTGTGGTCTCTACATCTGCCCTGGAGGATGCCCAAAAGAACTACGAACTGGCGTTGAACAAACAGAACGTGTCAAAAGCGCAAGCCACGGTCCTAAAAGCGAAAATTGCCCAGTCCCAGGGACAACTGGCGCAGGACCGCGCCAACCTGAAACAGCTCGAAGAGCAGCTCAGCTACACCGACATCGAGTCGCCAATCGATGGGGTGGTCCTCTCGCGTGACGTGGAGATGGGTGATGCGGTAAGTTCCATTCTCGTCCTGGGATCGTCCGCCACCCTGGTCATGACTCTGGGAGATACCAGTTCGGTCTATGTAAAAGGAAAAGTCGACGAGAGCGATATCGGCAAGGTCTATCTGGGTCAGCCGGCGCGAATCAAAGTTGAGTCCTTCAAGGACAAGACTTTCAATGGCGTGGTCACCAAGATCTCACCCATGGGCGTAGAGAAGGACAACGTCACCACCTTTGAGGTACGCGTGTCCATCAACAATCCCGGCGGTGAATTGAAGGCCGAAATGACCGCGAACGCTGAAATCATTCTGGAAGAACACAAGAGCGTGCTCCAGATTCCCGAGGGCGCAATCATTTACGACAAGGACAAGAAGGCGTCGGTCGAAGTGCCTGACCCCAGCGCCAAGGACGGCAAGAAGAAAATCGCGGTCAATATCGGGATCTCCAACGGCGCCAAGACCGAGCTTCTGAGTGGGCTCAAAGAAGGCGACCAGGTAGTACTGCAGTAAAGGCCCAGTCCACAGATAGGTAGTGGTGTAGTTTCCTTTAGTCCAAGGGCGATCTTTGTACTTGCGAGTCCTTTTAAATATCCTGAGCTTTCGGGAGAGACCATGAAACGCCGAAACGCTGTTCGCTCACTGCTTTCCGCCTGGGCCTTCACCAGCACGACGGTCGCAGCTCTGATCTGTCTCCCGGCCTTGCCCGCCGCCGCAGCCGCGGAAGGCTCGTTCCAGCGTGCATTGCAGGTGACGGGCCCCGTGCATCTGGACTTGACCACAGGCTCGGGCAACGTCGAGGTGCGCACCGGCAATTCGAGCCAGGTCCAGGTCACCGGACACATCCGGGCCAAGGAATGGTTCGGTGGAAACGTCGAGGAAAAAATAAAACGGCTGGAGACCAATCCGCCGATCCAGCAGAGCGGCAACGACATCCGCATCGGCCACATCGACGACCCGGAATTGCGGCGCAACATTTCCATCAGCTACGAGGTGGTGGTTCCGGCGGAAACTGAGTTGCGTGTGCAAAGCGGCTCCGGCGATCAGAAAGTGGATGGCATTCGAGGTCCGCTTGAGGTCAGCTCCGGTTCCGGAGGTCTTAAGATTTCCACCATCGGTGACCGGGTGCACGCGGAAACCGGCTCCGGCGATATCGATATCGACCGCGTAAAAGGCAATGTGCACGCCAAAACTGGCAGCGGATCGATTGATGCGAATGACATCGCCGGTGCTTTTGAAGCCGACACCGGCAGCGGACGCATTACCCTGCAACAGACCGCGCCGGGCTCGGTGCGAGTGGACACCGGCTCCGGAGGCATGGAGCTACACGGAGTGCACGGCTCGCTCGAAGCCAAGGCCGGCAGCGGGACCATTCAGGCGGATGGCAGCCCCACCGGCGCATGGACAGTCGCACACCGGTTCCGGAGAAGTGAAGCTAAAGCTGCCGTCGGACGCCGCCTTTGACTTGGACGCCCACACCAGCTCCGGCTCCATCTCGATCGATCAACCCCTTACCGTACAAGGCTCCGTCGGGCGCAAGGAAGTGCGCGGCCGGGTCGGTGGCGGGGGTGTGCCCGTGGAAGTAGAAACCGGATCGGGAGACATTCAGATCCGGTAGCGGTCGTCAGTCGTCGGTCGTTCAGTCGTCAGCTCAATTCCCACATTTGCATCTAGCCTTCGACTACTCAGACTCCAGCGCAATGACTGAACGACGCTGACGACCGACGACTGTTCTGGCCGTTACCTCCGTTCCTTGACTCTGACCCTCTGACAGGTTACTTTCGGCATTTCCGGGATAATTCTGTCTGCCAGTGAGGGGAAACTTGGCGCATCGTCCGATCATCACGCTGACTACCGACTTTGGGCTCAACGATCACTTCGTGGGGACGATTAAAGGCGTCATTCTCGCCATTTCTCCGGAGATTCGAGATCGTGGACATCAGCCACTCCGTGCAGGCGTTTGACGTGTTGGACGGCGCGCTTACGATTGCTCAATCCTATTCGTACTTCCCTTCCGGAACTGTGCATCTGGTGGTGGTTGATCCGGGAGTGGGAACGGCGCGGCGGCCGATCCTGGTCACCAGCGACCGGCATCACTTTGTTGCGCCCGACAATGGCGTGCTCTCCATGGTTTACGCCCGGGAAGAGCGGTTGCATATCCGCCATGTCACCGCCGAGCACTATTCCCTGCAGCCGATCAGCAACACATTTCATGCGCGGGATATTTTCGCGCCGGTCGCGGCCTGGCTGGCCAAGGGTGTGGACTCGGAAAAGTTCGGCGACGAGATTACCGACTTCGTCCGCTTCAATCCGCCCAAGCCGAAATCGGCAAACGGTAACACGCTGCGCGGCGTGATCCTGAAAGTGGACCGCTTTGGCAATCTGGTCACCAACATCACGCCTCAGGACGCTCCCATGCTTTTTGGGACCGAACCCGCCCCGTTCAAGATTGTCGTGGGCAAGCACGAGATTACCGAAATCCATCCCACCTACTCCGAGGGCGCACCGGGCGAGGTATTCGGGATCCTGGGCAGCATGGGCTATCTGGAGATCGCCGCCAATCGCGGCTCGGCAGCCAAGATTGTCGGCAGCGGCAAGGGCAGTGAAGTGACGATCTCACTGGAAGGCGCTGCCGCCGCCGGTAACGGGAGCTAGTCTCGCGAGGGTGCCCCGCCCAAGCAGAGCGTGGACGGGGCACCAACTGAGAGTGAAAAGCCGCGGGCGAGTCCGGACCACCCAACCATTCGCACTTAGCTAGGATCGCTTCGGGCCGGGATGGACGTAGCGTTCTATTTCACCTGTCCATTTCAGGAAGCGCCAAAGATTGCCGCGCTCCCGCCACATGAACTCCCAAAACTCAAGAAACCCGATCTGCTGCATCTTGACCCCGCAGTAGGTCTCCACCCGCCAGAGGAGATAGGGACTGCGCCAGGGGCTAAGCCGATGTCCGCGGGTTGCGTTCCAGAGAAATCGAAGCATGTTGCGCATCGTTGTTCCTGAGTATAGCGCTGGTTTCAGTCATCAGTCGTCAGCGAAACTTTGTGAACTTGGCGCAGTCTTTTGCAAACTTGCGGTCAACATCTTTAACCGCAAAGGCCGCAAAGTCTTACTTAAGACTGAAGACCGACGACTGAAGTCTGCCCTCAGACCTGTTAAGATTTCGGCTTCATGACCGACGACGCCCGCCAGAAAGCCGAAGACCACTACTATGCCGCTCTCGATTTGGTCGCGGAAGGCGAACAGGAGCGTGCGCTGGCCGAATACCAGCAGTCCCTGGCCGCCGATCCTGTATTTACCGAAGCCATGCACGGCATGGCCCGGACCCTGCAAGATCTCAATCGTCTGGATGAAGCCATCGCGGTGGCAAAACGAATCGCCGAACTTGATCCCGACGACGTGCTGGCCTATACCAGCCTGTCCGTCCTATACCAGAAAAAGGGCATGATTCCAGAGGCCGAAGCCGAGGCCAACAAAGCCAGAATTCTGGGATGGAAGCAACAGCTGAAAAGGCAGCTCGCTAGTCGTCAGCCGTCAGAAACGGCTAGACGACTGACGACCGACGACTGAAGCTGACTAGAGTTCGTACTTCTTCGCCAAATGCCGGAACGAACGATAAGAAATCTTCAGCACTTCTGCCGCTCGGGTCTGCACACCATTCGATTGCGCCAGTGCCGCCAGCAGCAGCGAGCGCTCAATGTCAGCGACATACTTCTCCATGTCGACGCCTTCGGGTAAGACTGAGCCGGAGCCTGCCGAGACTGGTCCGCCCACGCCGGCTGCCGCTGCCCTGGCTTTCGACCGTTCGGCGGGGAGTTCGACGTTCAGCTCTTCTCCCGTCTCGAGTGCGACTGCCCGCTCGATGGTATTTTCCAGCTGGCGAACATTGCCCGGCCAGTCGTAGCCGCAAAGGGCGCCGAGCGATTGCGCATTCACTCGCAAAATGTTTTTGCCGGCAGCGGGAGCGTATTTCTTAAGGAAATGATTGACCAGCAGCGGTACGTCCTCGCGACGTTCGCGCAGCGCGGGCACTGACACCGGGATCACGCTCAACCGGTAGTACAAGTCTTCGCGAAAGGTATTCTCAGCCACCTGCTTGTCGAGATCGCGGTTGGTGGCTGCGATCACACGCACGTCGATGGGAATCTCCGTCGTACCCCCCACCGGCCGCACGCTGCGCTCCTGCAGCACTCGCAGCAGTTTGACCTGCATGGTCAGCGTCATCTCGCTGATCTCGTCCAGAAAAATGGTGCCCTGGTCGGCGACCTCAAATAAACCACGCTTGTTCTGGTTGGCGCCAGTGAAAGCGCCTTTCACGTAACCGAACAGTTCGCTTTCCAGCAGGGTTTCCGGAAAGGCCCCACAATTGATGGAAACGAACGGCTCGCTGGCACGAGGTGAACACACGTGTACGGCCCGCGCCACCAGTTCCTTGCCGGTACCGCTCTCGCCGTAGATCAAAATCGTGCTCTGCGTGGACGCCACGGTCCGGATGGTCTGTTTCAGCTTTTCCATGGCGGGGCTGGCACCGACGATGTTATCCAGCGAATTGCGGGTGGCAGCATCGCGTTTGAAGGCAAAATTCTGCCGGCTCAGCGTCATCTTCTCCAGAGCGCGATTGATGGCGAGCTTGATTTCATCGACCAGGCCGGGAGACTTGCGAATGTAATCGGTCGCCCCACCCGCCTTTACCGCTTCCACCGCAGCCTCATAGTCGTCTACGGCGGTGATCAGAATTACCGCGGAATCGGGTGAAACCTGGTGCGCATAACGCAGCACTTCGATGCCATCGGTATTCGGCATCTTGATATCGGTGACGACCACGTCGTAGAGAGCGCTCTCGAGTTTCCTCTTTGCCTCATCTCCGGACTTTACGGTCTCGACCTTGTGGCCTTCGCGGCGCAGGGCGATGTCCAGCATTTCGCAGATGGAGCGCTCGTCATCGCAAACCAGAATGTTACCCATGCGCTCGACCTCCGTCTCGGCCGCGGCCGCAATGGCTTGCCCTGCTTCGGGAAGGAGTTGCGGGTTTGGCGGCCGGCCGTTTCGCCGGCAGGCTCTCTACCGCCGCCAAGCGGCGCAGCCGCAGGACGAAGACGCTGCCCTCTCCGACTTTGGAACGCGCCCAAACCTTGCCTTCATGCGCCTGGACGATCTGATACACGATGGCCAAACCCAGACCGGTGCCACCTTCGAATTGCGATTGGAAGGGCTCGAAAATTTTCTCCACCAACTGCCGGCTCATGCCGGGACCGGTATCGGCGAAGTTGATTTGCCAGTCCTCGCCTGCCTGCTCCAGTGAGACGCTGAGCACTCCGCCCGAGCTCATGGCGCGGACCGCGTTCTCGCAAAAATTCCAGAACACCTGTTTGATCTTGTCGCCGTCGGCCATGGCGAGGGCTTCTTTGAAGTTGTAGTTTCGCTCGATCCGGATGCCCGTGTTCTGCGCCACCAGCCGGTGTTCCAGCAGCGTGAGCGTGTCTTCGAGCAGGGGCAGGAGATCGACCGAGGCGAAGCGATACTGCTTGCCCCGGGAGTAAGCCAGAAAATCGGTGATGATGCCGTTCAGCCGTTCCGATTCCCGGGTCACGATCTGCAGCAACTGGCGATGCTCGTCGCTCAGGTCGGCGATGCCAGAGAGCATGCTCACCGAGCCGGCAATCGAAGTCAGCGGATTGCGGATCTCATGCGCGATCGCCGCGGCCAGCCGTCCCACTGCCGCCAGCCGGTCCTGAATGCGCAAATCCCGCTCCAGGCGCCGGATTTCGGTCAAATCATCGAAGGTGTAGACATAGCCCATCGTCTTCCGGCCGGGAACCGAGAGTGTGGTAGCCATTACTCGAAAAGTCTTGCAGAAACCATTCGACGCCACAAAGCGCACTTCTCCATGGGCGCGTTCCGACTCGACCGTGGGCAACGGGTCCAGGAAAAGCTGGCCGACCGGATGGCCCAGAAAATCGTGTTCCGAGCGTTCAAACAACTCCTGTGCGGCGGTGTTCGCCAGCGTGATGTAACCATCAAGCCCGGTGGTGATCAGTCCGCCGCTGATGGACTGAATAATATTTTCGTGCAGTGCCTGGAGGTCCTCGAGCGCCCCACTGGTGTGCTTCAGCTTTACGTCGACCTGCCGCAACTTCGCACGCCAGCAACCCGGCCAGGTAGGCCACCGCCAGGTAACCAAACAGATTGACGAAGATGATGGCCTGGAGAGCGCCCATGCCCAGGATGGGTAGTGGAATAAGAAGGAATGATCCCGAAGTAGGTCAGCTCCAGGACCGCGACATACAGGATGAACGCCAACGCCCCGGTCAGGTAGGCCCACACCCGAGGCAACAGAATGCAGGCCACGATAATGACCAGCGGATAAAAGAAGTTCAGCGAACTATCCACACCGCCGGTGGCATAAACCACGCAGCGTGACCATCACCAGGTCGGTGATGACCTGCAGCAGTGACTGGATGCGGCGTTCTTCCCAGAAAGAAAGCAGGAGCAGGTAGAAAACTGAAACCGTGTACCAGAGCAAAATCACGCTGATGAACAGGCGCAAGGGAAAGGGATTCGGAGTGAGCCGGGCAATGGCCAGCTCGATTCCAAACAACAGGGTCAGAATAATGATTCGAACCTTGACCAGCCAGGCCAGCCAAAGCCGCTCATCGAAAATGGATTGCATGCGAGATCCAAATCCCCGAATACTGCTTTCCGCCGGCCAGTCCTTCTGGTGGTTCCGAGGCCATGGGCGGAGCTAGAAGCGCCTTCCAAACCGAGGGGAAGACGCGATCCATTTGCCTCCCCTGCAGCTGCCCCTGACTGACCTGTACTTAGCCCGCCAGTTTGGCGATCATCGAGAACAGAGGCATGTAGAGCGAAATGACGATGCCTCCGATCATGATGCCCAACAGACCGATGATGACCGGTTCCAGCATGGCCAGCATGTCTTTGGTGGCGGAGTCGACTTCGTCTTCGTAGAAGTCGGCAATTTTTTGCAGCATGGCATCCATGGCGCCTGTGGCTTCGCCGACGCCGATCATCTGGGTCACCATGTTGGGAAATACTCCCGATTCCCGCAGAGGATCGACGATGGTGCGGCCTTCCTCGATGGCCTTGCGCACCTTCATCAGCGCCTCTTCGAGCACGGCGTTGCCCGAAGTCTTGGCGGTAATGCTCAAGCCTTCCAGGATGGGCACGCCTGACGTGATCAAAGTTCCCAGGGTTCGGGTAAAGCGCGCCACCGCGATCTTGCGCAGCAGCACGCCCAGAATAGGCAACTTGAGCAAGGTGTAGTCGAAGTAGTACCGGCCTCTGGGATTCTTGCGGATCTGCCTCAACCCGAAAACAATGCCGGCGACACCGACGATGAAAAACCACCAGAACTGGCCAACAAAACGCGCTCAATCCCATTACGATGCGAGTGGGCAACGGCAGGGCGACTCCCAGGCCAATAAACAAGTTGGAGAAGATCGGAACCACCCACTTCAACAACGCGGCTACGATCAGGAAAGCCAGGCTGACGACCGACACCGGGTAAATCAAAGCTGACTTGACCGCCGCCCGCAACTTGACCGCCTTCTCGATGTAGATAGCCAAGCGCTGCAGAATGATGTCCAGAATACCGCCGGTTTCGCCGGCCTCAATCATGTTGGTGGTGAGGTCGTCGAAGATCTTGGGAAAGAGCTTCATCGCGTTAGCCAGGGTGGCGCCGCCTTCTACCGTGGTGCGCACGCCCGTCAGCGTTTTCTGGAAAGCCGGGTTCTCCTGGTTGGCGGCCAGAATCTCCAGACACTGCACCAGGGGAAGGCCGGCATCGATCATGACCGAGAACTGCCGGAAAAAAATGGCAATGTCCTTGGTCTTGACTTTGCTCGTGCCAAAGGTCGGCATGACAAATTCTTTGCCCTTTTCCCGGATGGGCCCTGGCGTAATGCGCTCGCGACGCAACTGACTGGTCAGGGATTGTTTGTTGACCGCAGTGCGCTCGCCGGTGACTTTTTGACCGGCCTCATTTTTTCCTGAAAACGTAAAAACTGGCATGGTACGTCTCCTCGCTACAATTCGTTTTTTCTCGGGTCCGCGTTCTGCTGGCTGTCCCGGACCCCGCTTGCTTGCCGTTCCGTCCCTGATACCGCCGCCAGCCATGGGGACAGGCGTTCTTACTTCGCCGCTCTTACTTCTGACTTCTAGCGCTTGCTGGGCGCGGCACCCTTCGCCATGGCGGCAGGCTGGTTACGATTTAAGCCCGCGCCACGGTTGATCATTTCCGTTAATTCGTCGGTGTTGCTGGAACGGGCCATCGCCACTTCCATCGTGATCTGTTTCTGGAAATATGCGGTCGCCAGCGCCTGGTTAAACGTCTGCATTCCGAACTTGTCCTGGCCGGATTGCATGGATGAGTAAATCTGGTGGATCTTGTCTTCTCGGATCAGGTTCCGGATGGCCGCGTTGGGAACCATGATCTCCATACACATGGCGCGGCCCTTGTTATCCGACTTGGGCAGCAAGCTTTGGCACATGATGCCTTCCAGCACCAACGACAGCTGCGCCCGGATCTGGGGTTGCTGGTGGGCGGGAAACACGTCGATGATTCGGTTGATGGTCGAAGATGCCGAATTGGTGTGCAGCGTGCCAAAGGTAAGGTGACCGGTTTCGGCAATGCGCAGCGCGGATTCGATGGTTTCGAGATCGCGCATTTCGCCGATCAGCACCACGTCCGGGTCTTCACGGAGGGCGGCGCGTAACGCGTCGGCAAAACTTTTGGTGTCAGCATGCAACTCGCGCTGGTTGACCACGCAGTTCTTGTTCATGTGCACGAATTCGATTGGGTCCTCGATAGTGAGGATGTGGTCGTGCCGCTCGGTATTGATCTTGTCGATCATGGCCGCCAATGTGGTCGACTTGCCCGATCCGGTAGGACCGGTGACCAGCACCAACCCGCGGGGCTTGTCGCACAATTTGCTCACAATGGCGGGCAGTCCCAACTGGTTGAACGATTTGATCTCGAACGGAATCAGACGGAAGACGGCCGAAGTGGCGCCGCGCTGGTTAAAGGTGTTGGCGCGGAAGCGGGCGAGGCCCTTTAAACCGAAAGAGAAGTCGAGTTCGAGGTTTTCCTCGAAGCGGTGCTTCTGCGAGTCGGTCATGACACTATAGGCCAATTGCTTGGTTTCAGCCGGCGTCATCTGCGGCAGATCGAGCGGCACCAGGTGTCCGTGCACGCGAATCTGCGGCGGTGAGTTGGTGGTGATGTGGAGGTCGCTTCCCCCCATCTCCAGCAGCCTTTTCAACAGATCACTTAACGAAAGCGCCATAGTCTCCCCTTTTCTTCCCAAACTTAGTGAATGGTCTCGCGTGCCACTTCTTCCAGCGTGGTCTGGCCCGCGGCAACTTTGATAAGCCCGCTGCGACGGAGCGTGATCATGCCCCGTTCGATCGCTTTTTTCTTCAATTCGAGCGCCGAAGCGCCCACCAGGACCAGTTCCTTGATCTCGTCATCCACTTCCATGACTTCGTACAAGCCGGTGCGGCCCTTGTATCCAGTGTTGTTGCAGACTCCGCAGCCTTTGCCTTTCTTGATCTTCACGGTCTTGGCTTCTTCCGGGGTGTAGCCTTCTTCGATCAGGGCCTGCACCGGCATATCGATTACTTCGGCGCACTCACCGCATATCCGGCGCACCAACCTCTGGGCGCAAATCGAGTGGACCGAGGTCGCTACCAGGAAGGGTTCAATACCCATGTTCATCAAGCGGGTGATCGTCTCCGGCGCGCCGTTGGTGTGCAGCGTGGAGAGCACCAGGTGGCCGGTGAGGGCGGCCTTGATGGCAATTTCCGCAGTTTCAAAGTCGCGGATTTCGCCGACCAGGATGATGTTCGGATCCTGCCGGAGAAAAGCGCGAAGGGCCGCCGCGAAATTCAGCCCGATCTGTTCCTTCATCTGCACCTGGTTGACTCCGGCCAGCTGAAATTCGACCGGATCTTCGGCGGTCATGATGTTGGTGTCCGGCGTATTCAGGCGCGCGATGGATGAGTACAGAGTGTTGGTCTTGCCTGATCCCGTAGGGCCGGTCACCAGCACCATGCCGTAGGGCTTCAGAATGGCTTTCTCAAACTTGGTCAGCGACTCCTGCTCGAAACCGAGCTTGGTCATGTCGAGGCGCAGGTTTTCCTTGTCCAGCAACCGCATGACGATCTTTTCGCCCCACAGGGTGGGCAACGTGCTGACGCGGAAATCGAGCTGCTTCTTGCGTCCGCCCAGACTCATCTTCAGCATGATGCGGCCGTCCTGCGGCAGCCGCTTTTCGCTGATGTCCAGTTTGGCCATGATCTTCACGCGCGAAATGATGGCGTCCTTCAACTTGAGCGGCGGCGACATGATGCTCTGCAGCACGCCGTCAATACGGAAGCGCACACGAAATTCTTTTTCGTACGGCTCCATGTGAATGTCGCTGGCTCCCCGCTTCACCGCATCGGTCAACACCAGGTTGACCAGCTTTACGATCGGAGCTTCGTCGGCCGCCCGCTCCAGGTCGGCCAGTTCCATTTCCGCTTCTTCCGACTGCAACTCGACGTCGGCATCGCTGACCTCGGTCATGGACTGCATGACCTGCTCGAGATCTTCCTGCTGCGTGGTGCCGTAGGCCTTCTCGATGCCTTCGAGAATGGAACTTTCGGACGCGACCACCGGCTCGATGTTGAAGCCGGTCATGAACTTGATATCGTCCATGGCGAAGACGTTGGTCGGATCCACCATGGCGATGGTCAGCGAAGCGCCAACGCGGCTCAGTGGCAGAATCTGGTAGCGCTTGGCAGTCTCGAACGGAATCAGCTTTACGACCGAGGGATCAATTTCAAAGTAGGAGAGATTGATGGCGGGAACGCCGTACTGCCGGGAGAGAAAGTTGGTGACGTCCTCATCCGTCAGAAAGCCCAGCTTGACCAAAGCCGAGCCCAGACGACAGTTGGTCTCTTTCTGGACCTTGGTCGCCTGCTCCAACTGCTCCGTGGTAATGACCTTCTCTTTGACGAGAAGATCACCCAGCCGTTGAGACATACCTCGATCTCCTATCTGTGCGTCAGATAATTTCGGTCTGCGAATGCGGCGCGGCTACGGCTGCTTTTCGAGGGGAGAAGTTGCAGCCTATCGCGTTGACACAAATTGTCAACGTAACGGGGTTACGGCACCAGTAACTTTAGTGCGTAAGACCACTGGGTAGCGTCCGGAAATTACAGATTAGCGTGCCGCAAAAACCGCTTTAATACAGGGGAGACGCGGCAGAGCCGAACGAGAATAGGACGAGGCAACGCGGCGGCGGTTGAATGACTTTGGTAATGGGTTGACGTTTAGAAACCCGAACAGTGATCTCAGGACGATGAACCGTACCTCGGCACATAGACTCCGTCGGCTGTCGGGTGCCCACTTCTCGCACGGTGAAGCGGGGACTGGCGGTCGCGCCCGATCAATGGCGTTGGAGCAGTTTCCGCTCCTATGCGTATGGCGAGACGGGTCCGGTTGCGATCAACTGTTGGCAGGTGCTTGAGATGAAGCTTCGGGACACGGGATGGTCATTGATGTTCGATACGCTATCCAGGCCCCACTTCTCGCAAGAAGCGCGAGAAATGGGGCACTCTCGCGTTTTCAATCGTGCGCAGCGCATGGGCGGAGAGCACGACCCGCTACTCTCGAACCGCTCACGGGAGGCTTATAATGAACCACTTACGTCCGGACATTCGATCAGTGGCTGCTCCCAGTCCAACCCGCAATAAGGAAACGACCAGCCGCAAGAAAGTCATCATCTTGCTGGCCGTCGGTACAGTGTTGCTGTTTGGGGTTCTTCTTTCCCAGTCGTCTTTCGATCTGCCGTTTCTGAACCCCGACACCAACCAGCAGCGCTTCCCGCTCCTGTTCTTCGCTGCTCTCACCATTCTGATATTTCTGCTGTTTGTGGCCCTGACGTTTGTTCTGGCCCGCAATCTCCTGAAACTTTTCGCGGAGCGGCGGCTGGGCGTCCTGGGATCGAAGTTCCGCACTCGCCTGGTGGTGGGCGGATTGCTGCTCTCGTTCCTTCCCGTCATCATGATGTTCTGGTTTGCCTATGGCCTGATGAATCGGTCTCTCGACAAGTGGTTTTCGCGCCCGGTGGAAGAGGTGCGGGAAGACACGGCGGCGGTGGCATCGCTGGTGTCGAAGTACGCGGCGCAGAACGCGCGGGCCGAAGCCGAATCCATTGCCGCTTCGCCGGAGACGCAACGTGCTTTCGCCGGGCACAGTTTCTCCAGCGTGATGAACGAATTCCGCCGTCATGAGACCACCTTGCAGGGCGGATTTGCCCTGGCGCTGGAGCAGGGCAATGCCGAAGCCAGTCTCGATGCTCCCGCCTCCTGGCCGCTGCTGAAGGCGAAAATCCCGCTGGAGCGGCTGACCTCCGATGCCGTCGTCCCGCTTCAAGTGGGAAAATACCGACTACATTCTGAGCGGCGCTCCCGTAGCCGATCGAGGTCTGATCGTGGTGGGCATGCCTTTGCCGCAGAAATTCTCCGAAACCGTAAAGCAACTGGACGCCAGCCAGCACCGCTATCTCGAACTCAGCCGCCAACGCAAACTGGTGCGCCGCACCTACATGGAACTGCTGCTCCTGCTCACCGTGCTGGTGCTGTTTTCGACCACCTGGCTGGCGCTTTACCTCTCCAAGCTGGTGACCCGCCCGGTGGTGGCGCTGGCCGAAGCGACCCAGGAGATTTCGCGGGGACGTCTGGACTACCGCGTGGAAGTCAGCGCGGCCGACGAAATCGGCGATCTGGTGCGGTCTTTCAACCGCATGGCGGAAGAGCTGGAAACCAGCCGCCGCCAGATCGAAGCTTCCAGCCACGACCTGGGCGCCGCCAACATCGCGCTGGAACAGCGCCGCCAGCACATCGAGACCATTCTGGAGAGCATCCCTACCGGCGTTCTTTCTCTGGACGCGAATCGCCGAATCACTCACGTGAACCATGCCTTGATCCGCATGTTCAATCCTTCCGGGATCGGAGTCTGCGAATGTGATCGTGATCGGCGCCGCGCTGCGGGAAGTCTTTCCCCAGGAGATTCTCGAAGATCTGGAGCCTTTGTTGCGGCGCGCTGACCGCATGGGCACGACCACCACGCAACTTGAAGTGGCCTTGCATCCCTCCCGGTTCAACGCTGCGGTCACCGTAGCGACGCTTGCAACATGGCGGCCAGGGACTGGGCTATGTGCTGGTCTTCGAAGATTTGTCCGATCTGCTCAAGGCCCAGAAGCAGACCGCCTGGCGCGAAGTGGCGCGGCGGGTCGCGCACGAAATCAAGAACCCGTTGACTCCTATTGCGCTTTCGGCCGAACGCATTCGCCGGCATCTCGAGCGCGGTTCTCCTCCCGATGCAGCTTCGATGAAAGTTCTTCATGGTTGCGCCGAAACTATCGGCGGCGCGGTGGAAACTTTGCGCACGCTGGTGGATGAATTTTCTACCCTGGCGCGTTTTCCCACGGCGCAGCCTGCGCCCGCGAACATCAACTCCATCGTCGACAATACCCTGGCCATGTTCAACGGTCGGCTGGACGGAATTCATGTACAAACATTTCTAGCTCCGGACCTGCCCAAGGTGATGGCGGACGCCGAGGCCATCAAGCGTGCCCTGGCCAATCTCGTAGACAACGCCGCCGAAGCCATGCAGGGCGCGCTGGTGCGCGACATTCAGATTTCCACTTCGCTGGTGGCCAGCCGGGACGCGATCGAGATCGCAGTCGCCGACACCGGCCACGGCGTGACCCAGGAACTGAAAGAGAGACTCTTCCTGCCCTACTTCTCCACCAAGAAACGGGGAACCGGACTGGGCCTGGCCATCGTCAGCCGCATCATCGAAGACCACCGCGGCTCCATTCGCGTTGAGGAGAATCAGCCGGTCGGCACCCGGTTCGTGGTGGAGTTGCCGGTCGCCGCGGAATTCATTCCCGCGCCCCTCACCCGTCAGCATGCATAACATCCTCATCGTGGACGACGAATCCGGCATCCGGCAATCGCTCAAGGGCGTGCTCGAGGATGAAGGCTACAAAGCCTCAGTCGCGGACAGCGGCGAAGCCTGCCTGGACGCCCTGCGCAAACGCTCCTTCGATGTGGTGCTGCTCGATGTCTGGCTGCCCGGAATGGACGGCCTGGAAACCCTGCAAAAAATTCACGACATCGAGAATGCTCCCGAGGTCATCATGATTTCCGGCCACGGCACCATCGAAACCGCGGTGCGCGCCACCAAGCTGGGCGCCTACGACTTTCTCGAAAAGCCGCTCTCCATCGACAAGACGCTCAGCCTGATCAAGCACGCCATCGATGCCCGGCAGATGAGGCAGGAAAACCGTGAGCTCAAGAAACAGCTCACCCCGCGCAGCGTGATCGAAGGAGAAAGCGTCCCCATGAAGGCGCTGCGCCAGCAGATCCAGCTCATGGCGCCGACCAACGGCCGGGTGCTGATTTACGGCGAGTCGGGCACGGGGAAGGAACTGGTGGCCCATGCCATCCACGCTCAAAGTCTGCGCAAGAACGAGATGTTCGTCGAACTGAACTGCGCCGCGATTCCGGAAGATCTGATCGAAAGCGAGCTATTCGGCCATCGCAAAGGCTCGTTTCCCGCTGCCACCACCGACAAGGAGGGAAAGTTTCACCGCGCCCACGGCGGCACGCTCTTCCTGGACGAAATCGGCGACATGAGCCTGAAGACCCAGTCCAAAGTTCTGCGCACGCTGGACGAGCAACGGTTCACGCCGGTGGGCAGCGACGAACCGGTCACCGTGGATGCTCGGCTTGATCGCGTCCACCAACAAGGATCTGGACGAAGAAATCTCTCGCGGCAACTTTCGCGAAGACTTGTTCTACCGCCTCAACGTCATTCCCTTCTCTGTCCCGCCGTTGCGCGAACGCCAGGAGGACATTCCCTTGCTGGCGCGCCACTTTCTGAAGGAGTTTTCCGCCACCTACGGCCGCCGGCCACGCGAACTCACCGACGATGCCATTGAGACCCTGATGCGCTATTCCTGGCCGGGCAACGTGCGCGAATTGCGCAACGTGATCGAGCGCATCGTGATCATGAATCCCACCACCACTCGCTTTGACCGCAAGCATCTGCCGCCGCTGGTCCATCGGGACGGCACGCCGCCGCTCCATCGGCGCGGAATTTTCCACTCTGCACCAGGCCCGCGCCGCCTATGAGCGCGACTACATCCTCAAGAAGCTGGATGACAATCACGGCAATATCAGCCGCACCGCGGAGGTGCTGGGTCTGGAACGAAGCCATCTTTACCGGAAAATGAAAACTCTGGGGATTGCCGTGAAGGAGTGAAGTAGGTAGCGCCGGCGTCTCGCCGGCTGTCGTGACGGCATCGAGTTTCGCCGCTCACGGGCGCAGGCGGGCCGCCCCGCGACAGCCCCCGGACGGCAGCGCTACTTTTTAATCATGTGGATTTCAGTGCCGTTCTTGAGGAACTTCACTTCATCCATGAGCTGATTGATCAGAAAGATTCCGCGGCCGTGATCGGAATAGACGCTCTCGCCTTGCAGTGGGTTGGGAATTTCGCCTGGGCTTAAATCCGGTGCCGGGATCGCGCACCACGATCAGTATGCTCTCGTCTTCGTTGCAAACGACGTCACATTCGACGATCTTTGACGGGTCGGCCTTGGCCCCGTGAACCACCGCATTGGCCAACGCCTCGGTTAGTGCCAGTTCGATGGCGTCGTACTTCTCTGGGTCACAATGCACCTGTCTCACCACATCCATGACGCTTTGGACCACGGGATCCACGGCATTTCGGTCGGCTGCGAGCGTGACTTTCAGTTTCAACTTGCCGGTCTCGAACTTGTGAATCTCGTGGTTATCGGTCATGGCCTGCTTTCGTGTCGATAGACGGACTACGTTGCTTGGATGCTCTCCAGCGCTCCGGGATTCTACAGGGATCGCCTTATTCGGGCAAAGTCACAGCAGCTCATGGCTTTCCGTTAAGTCGGCCAGGCGCTCCACCTGCCGCCGCCAATCGAGCTCCTCGACGAACTCATGCGACTCTCGCCAGTTTTCGCGCACTTTTACGAATAGCTCCAGAAATACGCGCTTCGCCAGCATCTTCTCGATCTGCAAGCGGGCCGCGGTGCCAATCTTCTTCAGCATCTGGCCGCCTTTGCCAACCAGGATTCCCTTTTGGCCGTCGCGTTCGCAGTAAATCATGGCCGCGATCCGAGTCACCTTGGTCCCTTCCTCGAATTGCTCGATCACCGCCGTGGTCGCGTACGGAACCTCTTCCTCCGTCGCTACCAGGACCTGTTCCCGGATGATTTCTGACACCATGAAACGGACGGGCTGGTCGGTGATCTGGTCTTCGGGAAAATAGCGTGGACCTTCCGGCAGGAACCGCAGCACTTTTTCCAGCAGGACATCGAGGCCTTCGCGTTTTCGGGCGGAGAGAGGAATGATTTCCCGGAAATCGTGGAGCTTGCGATACTCATCCATGATGGGCAACAGCTTTTCTTTCGTACCGCGAAGAAGATCAATCTTGTTCAGCAGTAGGAATACCGGCGTTCCCGACTTCTTCGCGATCTCGAGCACGAAGTGGTCTTCACGCGAGAATCGGCGTGTGACGTCCACGATCAGCAGAACCAACTCGCAGCCGACCATCGCTTCCCGCACCTCGGCCATCATCTTCCGGCCCAGAGAAGTATCAGGCCGGTGAACGCCCGGAGTATCGACGAGCACCACCTGGCCGCCGAGCCTGCCCTTCTGTTTGGGCACGTGGATAATTCCCAGAATGCGGTTGCGCGTGGTCTGAGGCTTGGGACTGATGATGGCCAGCTTCTCGCCGACCAGCGCATTGAGGAGCGTGGATTTGCCGGCGTTGGGACGGCCCAGAATGCAGACGAATCCGGAGTGAAAGGCCATAAAGGATTTCGTAGCGCTGGCGTCTCGCCGGCTGTCCCGGAGGCATCCTGCCTCCGGCGCCGGGCGGGACGCCCGCCGGACAGCCGCCGGGACGGCGGCGCTACGAGAACCCTGACTATATCAGCTTCATCTGCTGCGTCGGTTTTGCGACCGAGATTCTTACCCGCTCTACTCGCCGCTCGGTTGAATCCAGCACTTCGAAGCGCAGGCCATCTTCTTCGATCACTTCGCCCCGATGGGGTATGCGACCCGCCAGTTCGCTCACCAGTCCCGCGACGGTCGCCGACTCTTTGCCTTCGGGCCGTATGCCGAACATCTCGACCAATCGGTCTACGTCCATGTTGCCGGGCACGATGTAAGAATGTTCGTTTTCGCGAACCACTTCAATCTTCTCGTGCTCGTCCCGGATCTCGCCGACGATTTCCTCCACCAGATCTTCGATGGTCACCAGGCCTGCCACTCCACCGTACTCGTCCACCACCACCGCCATGCGAATATTGTTCTGCTGCATATCGCGCAACAGGTCGCTGACCAGTTTGCTCTCGGGCACAAAGTCGACATCGCGGCGCATGATCGTGTCCACAGTGCGATAGTGGGCTTCGGTGTCCGGCACTTGCAGGACGTCCTGGGCGAAGACGATGCCCACGATGTTATGGATGGTGCCTTCGAACACCGGCACCCTGGAGAAACGTTTGGTGCGCAGCAGTTCGATAAATTGCTCGACGGTGGTGTTGGTCGGAACCGCCACGATCTCAGGCCGCGGTTTCATCGCCTCGCGTACGGTCTTCTCGCTGAACTCCACCACCGACTGGATCAGGTCGCGATTGCTTTCATCCAGGATGCCTTCTTCCTGCCCGGCCTCGATGAGCGCGTCTACCGCTTCCGCCTGGGTCTCCGGCGTTTCGTCCGAATGCTCCTTGGTCAGCGCCGTGACCGATTGCAAGAATCCCAGCACCAGGGTGACCGGCAGGACCAGGTAGATCAGAATTCGCAGCAGCCCCGCGCAGCGCACCAGCCATTCTCCGCGGGTCCGCGAAAAGAAAACAAATGGCAGAAAGCGGTTAAACAGAATGATGATGAGGACCAGGCTCAGGGTAGCCTGAAGAATCTCGTAGATACTCCAGGCGCGGTCGCGAAACACAGCGAAGCCCACCATCATGGCGATAGCAGCTGTCATGACTTGGG
Source organism: Terriglobia bacterium (assembly GCA_963803655.1). Taxonomy (GTDB): domain Bacteria; phylum Acidobacteriota; class Terriglobia; order Terriglobales; family Acidobacteriaceae; genus JAIQFF01. Next base: position 240,243 of record CAWDNR010000024.1, on the reverse strand, counting down.
TCAGCACCGCCATGGAGAGCGCAGCGCGCGCCCGGCTTACTCCCAGTCTGGGCTCGACTTTCTGCTCGAAGGTGGCAATGTTCTGTCCTGGAATTCCCGCGAGAGAAATCTTCCGATCTCGGTGTACACGCGATCCGCGTAGGAAACCAGCGTCAGCAGGCAGAACAACAACAGCAACGCAGCTGCGATGGCATAGTTCATCGAGTTCGTAAGACACGTTTGAGTCGCGGGCGACCCGCCCGTGGCTTTCAGTTGCACTCTTCCCGGCCCCTTCCCCATCTTTTCATTTCTCTCGATCAAACCCGCGGGCAAGCCCAACGCCCGACGCAGTTGCGTTTCCTTGCCCGCCATCGTGCCCTGGTCGGTTTCATGATCGTAGCCCACGAGATGAAGCACGCCGTGAAGGACCAGTATCTTGATCTCCTGCGCCGCGGAGTGACCCAGCCGTCGCGCATTCTGCTTGGCGATTTCCGCCGAAATCGCGATGTCGCCGGCTAATCCGTTCACAAAACAGGGCCCGGGCGGAAATGAGAGCACGTCCGTGGGCTGGTCTTTCCCGCGAAAACGCCGGTTCAACGACCGCAGTTCGGAACTGCCGGTCACCAGCACGTTGACCGTGCCTCGAGCTTGCTGGCACGGCTGGCCCGCGCCACAAATTTTGCCAAAGCGGTGTCGCTCAATCCGGCCACGGGTTTGCGCAGGATCACCAAGGTTTTCTCTTTGCGCACTTTGCGGGTTCTTTGCGTCCCTTGCGGTTAAAGCTTTTTCCAGTCCTTATCCCAAAAACAAACAGGAGGGCCACATTGAGGCGCCCTCCTGTTCAATCTTACCCGCTCTACTCGTTGGTTTCTACTTCCGAGGAGGGCTGCGCGTGTCCTTCTCCCGGGAGCGCCATCTCGGTCCCATTGGCTTTGCCGTTCGTCCTGGATTCCAGCAGCGGCAACTGCTTCCGCCACCCTAGCCTTGTGCTCGTCGTAGGCCCGAATGATGCGCTGCACCAGCTGGTGCCGCACCACATCGGTGTCGTCGAAATAGGCGAAGGTTAAGCCTTCCACATTCTTGAGGACATCCGCCGCCTCCAGCAACCCGCTGCGCCGGGCGTTGGGCAAATCAATCTGGGTGACGTCGCCGGTGATCACCGCCTTGGAGTTAAAGCCCAGCCGGGTGACGAACATCTTCATCTGTTCGGAAGTCGTATTCTGCGCCTCGTCCAGGATCACGAAGGAATCGTTCAATGTCCGCCCGCGCATGAACGCAATGGGCGCGATCTCGATCACATTCTTCTCCAGATAGCGATCCACCTTCTCCGGCTCAAGCAAATCGTAAAGCGCGTCGTACAACGGGCGCAGGTAGGGATCGATCTTGTCCTGTAAGGTCCCGGGCAGAAATCCCAGGCGTTCCCCCGCTTCCACGGCGGGACGCGCCAGAATGATCCGGTTCACGCGTTTCGATTGCAACGCGGAAATTGCCATGGCCACGGCCAGATAGGTCTTGCCGGTTCCCGCCGGACCGATGCCGAAGACCATGTCGTGATTCTCGATGGCTTCGAGATAGCGCCGCTGGTTCACGCTCTTGGGCTGCACGGTGCGACGTCCGAATGCGCGCTGGCGCCCGGCTTCGGCCAGGCCGCGTAGCGTGGCCTTGGGGTCGGCCAGCAGAACGCGCAGCATGCTGCCCAGATCACCGTTGTTGAAAGTGTGTCCGGAGCGCTGCAGGTGATCGTAATCGGCAAAGACCTGCTCCGCCCGGGCCACGTCGCGGGCCGACCCTTCCAGTTCGATGGAATCTGATCGCAGGTCAATATTGATATTCAGGCCGTCTTCCAGCAGACGCACATTCTCGTCGCGCGTGCCGAACAGAGTCTCGATTTGGGGACTGATTTCAATGCTTTTCTTCATTCGATAATTGGCGCTTCCTCCGGCGCATTGGATGCAGAGTTGCCTGTGCACGGAAAGCGCCAAAAACCATCTCGCCTTCCGCGGGACTGGCAGGAACACTCCTCCCCAGGCACGGACAAACGGTTCTCATGTCTGGAGGTGGAACCAGCCGAGGATGCTCGCCCCGAGGTGCAAGCAACTACCATTGAGGTAAAGGGTACCCCTGCTCGCCGACAGGAGTCAATGGCGACAAAATGGAACTTGTTACTGTTGGGGAAACTCTGAAAAACGTGTGGGGCGGACACTGCTGTCCGCCGCTTCTTGCGTTGCTGTTGGTTTGGAACGTGTGATGCCGATCAATCAAGTTTTGTTGTGAGTGCTAAAGAGTCCAGGTCAAAAGTGGCGGACAATAGTGTCCGCCCCACACGGCTACGATTGCAGCCCGCCCTTACTCCAGATATCATGCGGGCCACAATGAAACTGACATACTCTTTCATGGTTGCAATGTTGGCTACATATGCCTGGGCTCAAACCTCGTCATTCGCTGCCGAAGTCGAAACCGTCTATCCCGACGCCCATGCTTTGTATCTTGATCTTCACCAGAATCCCGAGCTCTCTTCCCATGAAACCCAAACCGCGCAGAAGGTGGCTGGCCGCCTACGGGACCTCGGCTACACGGTTACCGAGCACGTAGGCGGAACCGGGGTCGTCGCTATCCTGAAGAACGGCGCGGGGCCAACTGTCATGCTTCGCACCGAACTCGACGGGCTTCCGGTAGAGGAAAAGACTGGCCTGGCTTACGCCAGCAAAGTCCACACCAAGGACGATGCAGGACGCGACGTCCCCGTCATGCACGCCTGCGGGCATGATTTGCATATGGCATCGCTGGTGGCGACCGCCACAATCATGGCGCACCGCAAAGCCAGTTGGCACGGAACTCTCATTCTGATCGGCCAGCCCGCTGAGGAGACGATCTCCGGCGCCAAGCGAATGATTGAAGACGGCCTGATGACGCGCTTTCCCAAACCGGACGTCGCAGTTGCGTTACACGTCGGCAATCAGCTTCCGGCTGGGAAGATCGGGGTCGGACCCGGTTACCGATTTTCGAATGCCGATTCTCTGCGTATTACGATCTATGGCAAGGGCGGACACGGCTCGATGCCCAACAGCACGATCGATCCGATCGTGATTGCCGCCCGCGTGGTGGTCACCTTGCAGACTATCGTCTCGAGGGAAGTGAAGCCGGGCGAAGTCGCCGTGATCACCGTGGGATACATCCAGGCCGGCACGAAAAACAACATCATCCCTGACCACGCAGAGCTGGGAATCACCGTCCGCAGCTACAAACCAGAAGTTCGCACATTGATGCTCGCGGCCATCGAGCGCATCACCAGGGCGGAAGCCAGCGCCGCCGGCGCCACCCAGGAACCCAAGATTGAGCACTACGAGGCCACGGACGCCGTTTACAACGATCCAGCCCTAGCCCACCGCCTGCAGGGCGTTCTTGAATCGGCACTGGGTAAAGACAAGGTGGTACTCGACGATCCAGGCATGGCTTCGGAGGATTTTTCCTACTTCACGGCCCAGGGTGTGCCGTCGTTCTATTTCAGTTTAGGTGGTGCCGACCCGGCGAAATTTGCGGAAGCGAAATCGGCGGGAACGAACTTACCTTCCAATCATTCACCGCTGTTTGCTCCTGATGTGGATCCCACGCTGCACACCGGAATTGAAGCCGAGGTCGCGGTGCTACGGAACCTGCTGAATTAATCGGCGGGAACCGTGTGGGGCGGACACTCTTGTCCGCCGCTTTTGATTTTGAAGTTAGGTAGTCAAAGCCCATTCGTTCCAAAGTGGAGGCCACTTCCCAAAGCAAGTTCAAAAGCGGCGGACAAGAGTGTCCACCCCACACTTAGGCTCCTTCGCCTTTGGCGTCGGCTACCGATGCTGGCACTGCCCGTTGCCTGGCCCAAGCTCTCAGCTCCTCGATTTCCTCGGACCGGGTGATCGAAAGCGGCACGGTGGCCTTGAGTGCATCCAGCAAGCCTTGCGTGCTTACGGTCTGCTTGCTGGAAAAAGCGGCGTAGAGCGCCGTCTGCACCGCAGCCTCAATCTCCGCTCCTGAATATCCGGTTGCGGCAGCGGCTATCGCGATCCAGATCAAATTCCGCCGGATTGCGTTTGCGTCTCGCCAGGTGAATGGCAAAGATCTGCTTGCGCTCGGCCTGATTGGGCAGGTCGACGAAGAACAGTTCGTCGAAGCGTCCTTTTCGGATCAGCTCGGGCGGCAGAACCGTCACGTTGTTGCAGGTAGCCGCTACGAATACCGGGGCTTTACGATCCTGCATCCAGGAAAGGAAAGCTGCCAGGATGCGCGAAGAAACTCCGGCATCGACTGACGCCGAATCCGCCCCGCTTCCGGCGAAAACTTTTTCCAGCTCGTCGATCCAGAACACGCAGGGCGCGAGTCCCTCGGCAACGCGAAACACCTTCTGGATCCGCTTTTCGGTTTCGCCGATGTACTTGTCGTAGATGGCGGCGGTATCGAACTTCACCAGCGGCAGCTTCCATTCTCCGGCGATGGCGCGGGCGCACATGCTCTTGCCGCAGCCTTGCACTCCAAGAATGATCGCCCCGCGCGGCGGTTCCAGACCAAAGTCGCGGGCCGCATCTTCCCAGGTGCCCCGCCGCTGGGCCAGCCAGCGCTTAAGATTGTCGAGGCCGCCCACGCTGGCCAGATTTTCCGAAGCGTCAATGAACTCCAGCATTCCGGAACGGCGCAGCAGTTCTTTTTTCGCCTGCAGTACGTCGGTGACAGTTTCCGCGGTGACTCCATAGCGGGTCACGATGGCCTGCGAAGCGGCGCGTTCGGCTTCTTCTTCAGTAAGGCCGCGCAGGTTGTTTGCCATGGCGTCCAGGCCGGGTGCATCCAGGGTGCGTTTCAGGGTGCGAGTCTTCCCTACTCTGACGCTCATTTCGTCGATGATCTGGCGCAGACGCAGCTTGTCCGGCAGCGGGAGTTCCAGAAACTCGACCAGGCTGGCCAGCTCCGCCGGAATGGTGATCGAAGGCGCGGTGATGATGACGGTGCGCCGGTTGGTCGAAAATTTCTGACCGACGTCGCGCAGCCTACGCACCACGACCGGATCGTCCATGTGACGATGAAAGTCTTTCAGCACGAATGCCGCTTCGAGCGACATCGCCTCCAGATTGCTGAGCGCCTGGGCTGGTTCCTTGCTGTTGTAGAGCGCCTGGGCGCCAGACTGATCATGGCCCTGGCCAGCGAAGGAAAGGCTTGTTCAGGAACCAATTCTCCTACGTCGCTGCCGCAACGGACCAATCCGCTGGCAATGCTCCACTCGAAAGTGGCCAGATTCAGCGACGAGCAAGCCGCTCGCACCAGGCGCACCGCCCGCATCTCTTCCACGGTTTCCATCACGACGATGGGAGTGGAGGAGCTGAGTAGGATTTTCAGGCGCTCGAGGGCATCCGCCATAAGGGTTTGACCATCTGTGACTTACTCCCGTAAAATAGCCTATTCGAGAGCATCCGGAATACCTCTCCATAGAAACGAAGGTAACAAACCAGACATGGCAAACCATTTTTCGGCGCTGAAACGCGCCCGACAAACCGAGACCCGATCCGTTCGCAACCGCGCCAACACTTCCCGCCTGCGTGGCGCGCTGCGAGAACTGCGTGAAGCTTTGGCGAAAGGCGACAAGGCAGGCGCCGAGGTGGTTTTTCGACAGACGGTCTCCGCCCTCGACAAGGCCATCCAGAAGGGCGTGATTCACGAGAACACTGCCTCGCGCTACAAGTCCCGCCTGAGCGCGCGGGTGAACGCGTTGAAGTAGCTGTCAGGTATCAGCCTTCAGCTCTCCAGAAACCTCCGTTCAGCGGAACCTTGGAATCAGGAAGCCAGTGTGCTTTTGGTGCTCGCGGAATGCATCGCCGAATTGCTGGCCGAGCATGGCTTCTTCTTTCCTCGCTTTGATCCAATATCCGGTCAGCACCAGGCATACACCCAGGACGCATCGCCACTCGTCGATGACGAGGGCCGAGCCTATCGTCGCTAGAACCAGGCCGGAGTAAATCGGGTGCCGCAAATGAGCGTAGGGACCAGTGCGGATGAGTTGATGGTCTTCCTTGATGGTGATCCTCGCACTCCAATACTCTGCCAGATGATAGCGGGCCCAGATCGCCAGTCCAATGCCTGACCACGTAAACACCACGCCCAAGCCTGCGCTTGCCAGCGTGCGCGGCATGAACTGAGTTCCCAAAAGCCCGATTCCAGCCGAACCGCTGAATATGAGCACATAGCCGGTGACCTCAATCGCGAGAATGGCGATTCGAGAAGCAGCAGACTCTTTCTCGCGATTAGCGCGAGTCTTGATCGCACCGGCGATCCAGTAGAGGACGAATATGATCCACGGGGTCTCGACCAGAAGGCGAAAGAGTTTCTTTGTCAGTCATTGGCAGTCATCCTAGACCGGCAGTTCTTCCTGCGACCAGCCCGGGACTTCGGGTTTGGTCTCGGCGGTAAGATCCAGGATTAATTTCTCCAGTACGAACCGTTTGGTTGGAGGATTCGAGCGCAGAGCCAGGTCGGTTTTGGCGACCAGGCGAATGGCACGAGTGAGTTCACGTTTCGACTTGTAGCGGCGTGCCTGCCTGATGATGTCGTCGGCAGCGAAGGGTGGGACTCGAAATCCCTGCCACAGCGCGGCCCAGAGCATGCGCTGGTCGCGCACATTTCGTTCCAGGATCACCAGCATCTGGCGAAAGGTCTTGGCCAGCATGTAGAGATGTCCGATGGCGGCTTCGTCGCCGTCGCCCGTGCTCAAAATCGCATCCAGCATTTGCAGGGCCCGTACCCGATCTTTCGAGGAAATCGCGTCAGTGAGTTCGTACAACGATCGCTGCTTCGCCGCCAGCACCATGGTTTCCACGTCGCCCAGCGTGATTCGCTTCTTCTCTCCTACGTAGAGGATCAGCTTCTCCAGTTCATTGGAGACCATCATCATGTCGCCGCCCAGAGCGTCCACCAGTTCGCGCGCGGCGTCGGCGTCCATTTTCACCGCCTGCGTGGTGCAGTATTCGCCGATCCAGCGGACGGCCTCGCTTTCTTCGACCCGCGCCAGTTCGACGATGGCGCAATATCCGCCCATGGTCTCGCGAATTCGCTCGTAGCGCTCTTTGTCGGTCATGTCCATGCGCCGCGCATCGGCCGGGATGCTGATGTGGTCGGCTACAAAAATCAGCACCGCATCCGGGTTGGGATCTTTGCAGTAAGCCTCGATGGCGGCCAGCTTTTCGTCGTTCGATCCGCGTCCGAACAGGGTCTTGACCCCGCGGACAAAGAAAACCTGAAACGGCGCCATCAGAGAAGGCGTGCGGGCGCGATCGAGCACTTCCGCCAGGTCGGTCTCGGAGAGATCAAAATCAAACAGGCTGAAATCGCGCAGATCAGCCGGCACCAGATGTTTAAGGATGGCTTCGCGGCAGCGCTTGCGGAAGAAAACTTCATCGCCCACAAACACATACGCGGGCCGGAGCTTGCGAGCTTCGACCTCGGAGAGGAAGCGATCGGATTGGGCGAACCCCCGCATCAGAAGCCCTCCAGCACATTGCTGACCAGGGTACGCGCAAACTCACGCGACAGGCGTTCCAGCGCGGGTGAGTCTTCCTCAAAGAAACTGGAGAGTTCGCGTGAGACCTGATACTCCTCGCGAAACAGATAAGAAGGATTCTCGTAAAGCACCTTGCCCTGGCGGTCGGTGAGCGTCACTTTCGCGGTCACAACCACCAAGGCGCTCGAGGCCCGCCCGGTCTGCGAGTCGTAAGTCAATGGCGAAGTTGAGGTGCTGATCACGGTGCCGCGCAGCGTGGCATCGGCAGAGTCGCTGGGTTCGTTGAGGATGTGGTAATGCGTACGCGTCACCATCTCCTGCACCACCGCGGCGGTCAATCTCTGCTCAATTTTGTAAGTCTGTGTTCGGTTAACGAATGCCGGGATGGCAATGGTCTGTACATTCGCCGGCAGTGTGACGGCGTGGCCGGCGGTGTGATATCCGCAGGCTGTGGCGAAAAGTGGGCTGAACAGTACGACTCGCGTCAGCATTTGCAGAGTAGAGATTCGCAGCCGTGCTGGCCCTGAAGACTGAGAATAGATTTCGTCGCCTCTCGCGGGCGAGTCGCCCGCGACCACACTCAGCACACCAAGCACACCAATCGCACCTGCTACCTCCCTCACTGGATCTTTCCTTTGGGGCGGGTGGCGGCCATGTTTTCTGCGCATTCGACGGCGGTGGCGGCGGCGATTCGCAGGTTGTCTGCGGACGCCCACAACCACAAGCCGTTGGCCAGGTTGGTGTCGGGCTGGATCGATGCCAGGACATCGCCTTGTCCGGCTGCGTTCACGTTGCTCGGGGACTCTTCTGCCAGACCCGTGATGGTCACATGCTCCCCGGCCAGCGCCCTGGAAATGGCGTCGATCTCTACTGGCTGTTCCATTTCGACATGCAAGGTAAACGCGTATCCATGAAAGATGGGCGCCTGCACCATCAACAGAGACAGTAGAGGCGAGTCCTTGCCGGCGATGCGCTTGTAGTGCTTGAGCACGCGACGTTCTATCGCAGCCAGCGACTGCGCCGACTGTTCTCCGTAGCGCGCCACCATGTTGAAGGCCACCTGGGCATCGAATATTTTTTTCGGCAGCGGCTGAAAGGAAAGTAGATTCACGGTTTGCTCATGGAGCTCGTCCATGCCCTTCTGTCCGCGTTCCGACGCCGGTTCGAAAACGGTAGCCACGACTCGTTTCACGGCGGCGCCTTTCTGTATCCGTAACAACAAGAGCGCCAGGACTACGGCCGCGGGATGGGCCACGACCGCTGGCCCGGGCTGCAACTCCGGAGTGAGCATCTGGCCCAGTTGCCGCTGAATCCAGGGTGATTTGACATTCGCGTCCGGTTCGTCCTCCAACGCGTAGGAGAGATCTACGATCGCGCTGCCGGCCTTTTGCGCCTTTTTCCAGTTCTGGCGAGTGCACTCCTGGTCGCAAGCGAAGAAGGTGAAGTCAACCTTCTCGAATTGTTCCGCCCGCACACTCTGAATAAAGGAAACCTCATCGCCGACGGCCTCCAGTTTGCCCAGAGATTCGTTGTCGTCGAGCAGCTTGATGTCCAGCGAGGGAAAATTTCGGTCGCCCAGGACCTCGGCAACCTCTTTCCCCTTGAGCGTGCCCGCGCCCACGATGGCCAGGCGGTAAAGGTTCGCTGCCCGCACCGGATCAGCATGCGCCGTGGGAACGGATTTGAAATTCGAGCTCATGAAGTCTGCGGCGCCTCGGTGTAGGCCGGAGGAGGCGGCGGATTTCCCTTCCGCCGAAAGATCCACTTCAAACGCCAGAACACGCCGGAAAATACGTAGAGCAGCGCGATCAGAAACAGCACCCACTGCGAGTAGAAGCGGATCGCCGCAAACAGCAATCCAAACAGAATCACCAACCGGAATGGCTGCCGCGAACGAAAATCAAGGTCCTTGAAACTGTAAAAGCGCCAGGTGCTCACCATCAGATAGCCCACGGCCACAACCATCAACATCCAGGTAAGCGCGGTCCACCAGGAGGCGATGGGATCGCCGCTGGAAAAATGCACTACGGCGGCGATCACGCCCGCGCCCGCTGGAATCGGCATCCCGACAAAATATTTCTTGCCCGGACGACCAGGGTTCGAGGGCTGCGGGTTGCTCGAAATGTTGAAGCGCGCCAAGCGGCTGGCTCCAGCCATCAAGAACAGGAAACTGGCAATCGCGCCGAACTGCAGCAGCTTGTTGTACAACTCGCCCAGATTTGTCGGCAACTGCCGAAATCCCCACGTCCACGCCAGCAGCGCGGGTGCGACGCCGAAGGTGATGACATCCGCCAGCGAATCCAGTTCCCGGCCAAAATCGCTGCTGGTTCCGGTCATACGCGCAATGCGACCGTCCAGACCATCAAACATCACGGCAAAGCCGATGGCTTTGGCGGCGTTATCAAAGTGCCAGGAATCGGCAATGGTAGCGTGCGTAATCTGGAGAATCGCGTAGTAACCGAAGGCAATATTTGCCGTGGTAAACAACGAAGGCAGAATGTACATGCCCTTGCGCAACCGTCGCGGAGACTTTTCTCCGGTGCGCCGCGTCGGGATTTCCGGGACTTCCGGATCCATCACAGAACTCCTTGACGAGTCGATTCTGCCCCAACCTCGGTCAGTGACCCGGTCGTCCCGGGACCCAGGAACGCGAGCACGCTGGAACCGCCCTTCACGCGGTCTCCCACTTTGATTTGCAGACGGGCGGAGGCATCGAGTAGAACATCAACCCGCGACCCAAACTTGATCAGCCCCACGCGTTCTCCTCGTTTTACCGGGTCCCCAACGTTCTTCGTGAACACGATCCGGCGCGCCAGAAGTCCGGCGATCTGCTTGAACACAATGGTCTGTCCATCTCCCTCAATCGTCACCGCATTCTGTTCGTTGTGTTCGGCCGACGCCGGGTTCATAGCGTTGAGAAACTTTCCCTTCTGATAGCGAACTTCCCGGATGACGCCGGCCATCGGTGAACGATTGACATGCACATCGAACACGCTGAGAAAAATGCTGATTCGGGTGCGCGCGGTGCCGTTCACCAGAATGGACGACACATCCGTCACTTTGCCATCGCCGGGTGAGACCACGGCTCCGGCAAAGTCCGGAACCAGCCTTTCCGGATCGCGGAAAAACCACAAGAAAAACAACGCCAGCAGACACGCGGGCAGCGCCCATACCGGGCCAGCCAGCCAGCCTATGAGTACAGCAGCCCCAGCCAGCGCAAGCGCGTAATAGTAGCCGTCGGGAACCATTGGGAGATAGGCAGAATTATAGTGCAGGCGAGCCGGGTCGGTCGCTCCGGAAGCCAAATGATAATAAAAAAAGGCGCTTACCAGCGCCATATTCGAAGCAGATTAAACCCGTGGGCGGCCACAGCCGCGATCAGTTGGAGAAAATAATTAGGCTACCTGGCCCTGGTGCACGACCATGCGAAATTGCCGCTCAATGGACTCCATCTGGTCCTTGAGCCGCAATTTCAGCTTCTTAAGCCGGACTTCTTCCAGCTTTTCGTCTTCGGTTAGGTAGCGCTTTTGGGTGAGTGATTCGAGACGTTCGGCGTACTGCGTGTGCTCCTGGGCCAGCTTGCGGAATTCATCGTTGCTGACCAGGAGCTGGTCCTTTGGAGTCATCCAGTAGACCCTCCTGAGCGTTTGTACGGCCTTAACCTACCACACCACCCTGACCGCTTCAATCCTATTTCCACAGATGAGCGACTTTTCATAGTGAATAACATTGCACCACTTTTGGTGCATCCTAAATGAAACCAAGGCGATACAGAATCGCGTCTTCCTCAGGATCTTTGTAGTACCTGCGGCGGCTCCCGCTTTCCAGGAACGCCCACTTCTCATAGAGCGCCCGAGCCGCCTGATTGGATTCGCGGACTTCCAGAAATACCGCCGCAGCGCCTTGTGCCCTGGCCAAATCCAGAAGCTCGCCCAGCAGACGCGCGCCCAGTCCACGCCGGCGGGCCGGACCGGCGATGGCAATATTCTCGATCTCCCATTCTTCGCCCAGCACTCGGGCAATGACAAATCCCTGAAGGCCGGATTCTTCCTGTATCACCAATGCAACCCTGCCCGGATCGGAGCCGCGGAAGAGGGCTTGATACTGCTCGCCAGACCAATGCGCCGCAGTGGCCGCGCGCTTCTCCAGGGCCATCATGGCGGGCAGGTCTGTCGCGGTAGCCGGACGGATGGAGAGTGTCACGTCACATTCCTCAACCGAGAACTGCGAACCTAAGAACTGCTTTTGGAAAAGATCTCGCTGGAGCTGCGGATATAGTTTGCTTCCAGTCCTTCGGGCGAAACTGTTTTTCCGGCCTGACTTTTTTTCCATCCCAGTCGTGCAATCACATCAGAGCGCGGAAGTTCAATCTCGGCCACCGGCAATCCCGTCCCTCGGACCGCCTCTGCCAGATTGTGGTCAGCGGTCACGACGGTTGATCCCAACGCCGTTTCCAGCAACTCCGCGCGGGTCAGTAACCGTTCCTGCCGCAGGCGAGCATCATCTCCGTAAATCTCGTACTCGCCCGCGTAAACCTCGCCTCGCCCCGCATCCATGACCGCTGTGACCCTGCCTGGTGAACCGCCTGAAACGGCGATCGCTTCCAGCAGCGACACGGCTGCAATCGGCTTCTGCAAGACCTCCGCCAGCGCCTTGATCGCTGCCAGCCCGACGCGCACTCCGGTAAATGAGCCCGGGCCCGAGACCACTGCGAAGCCGCCAATATCTGTTTTGCTGAAGCCATGTTTCGCGAGCAGGGCTGCGATTTGCGGCACCAATTGTGCGGAGAAAGTTCCTCCTTCAAGCGGCACTACCTCGATTACATTGCAGCTTTCGCCGGGCCCGCACTGCGCCAGCGCGATGGTCCCGTGTTTGCCCGAAGTGTCGGCGGCGAGAAGAAGCATCTTGAAGAATTTCTATCCGTGAGAATCCGCGAAAATCCGTGGCGTCCTTGGAAGTCAGCGAACCGCTTCCACCAACTCGAGCAGCACTCCACCCGTGCTCGAAGGATGCACGAACACGTAACGATGCCCGCCCGCCCCGATCTTGATTTCGTCTGAAACCAGCCGTACGCCGTCTTTTTTCAAGCCGCTCGACGGCGGCCTCCAGGTCAGGCACACGCAGCGAAACGTGGTGCAATCCTTCACCTCGCTTGGCGATAAATTTCGCGATGACCGAGTTCTCCGAGGTAGGCTCGAGCAATTCCAGGCGGCTCTCACCCAGCGGCACCATCACCACCCGCACTTGCTCTCCTTCGACCGTTTCCTCCGGTGCAAGGTTCAGCCCGAGCTTCTCGTAAATCCCCTTCGCCGCCGCCAGCGATTTCACGGCCACGCCGATATGGTCAATGCTGAACATCAAAGAGTCTCGATCTCAATGTGGGCGCGAGCGTCCCGCTTGTGCTGACGGGCGGGGACGCCCGTCCTCCGTTTATTCTCTCTCCATCGTATTCACAATTTCTTCCACCAGCGAATAAGGATCGCGTTTGTGTTCGGCCACTTCAGCAGCGTAGCGGGCCACGGCGCCATTTCCCAGCTGGTCGCACGCCCGATCCAGCAATGCGTCGCGCAACATTTCGACCAGACGATTTTGCCAGTTTTCAACATTGTGCTTCAGAACCAGATTTTCCTTCTGCAGATAAGCTTCGTAGTCGCGAATCGCCGCCGCCAGGTCGGCAATGCCATTGCCTTGAGTGGCCACGGTCTTCACAATCGGCGGAGTCCAGTTGTCGCTGCGCACGGCCAGCGACTGCAGCGCGCGAATTTCCCGTTCCACTCGCTCGGCTCCTTCGCGATCGCTCTTGTTGATGACAAAGATGTCAGCGATCTCCATGATGCCGGCCTTGATCGTCTGCACGTCGTCGCCCATGCCCGGCACCAGAATGACGATTGTGACATCGGCCAGACGCACAATGTCCACCTCATCCTGCCCGACTCCGACCGTCTCAATCATCACCAGATCGCGTCCCGAGGCATCGAGCACCGTAGCCACATCCGCCGTGGTGCGCGCCAGTCCGCCCAGTGAACCGCGCGTCGCCATGCTGCGAATATAAATTCCGGGGTCGGAAAAATGGTCCTGCATGCGGATGCGGTCGCCCAGAATCGCCCCTCCAGTGTAGGGGCTAGTAGGATCGACCGCGATGATGCCCACGGTGCGATTTTCCTCGCGATAGTGGCGGGCAAGCTGGCCTACCAGCGTGCTCTTGCCCGCGCCTGGGGGGCCAGTGAGTCCGACGATCCGCGCCTGCCCGCTGTGCGGAAAGAGAGCCTTGAGCAGGTCGGACCAGCCCGGCGTGCGGTTTTCGACCGTGCTGATGGCACGGGCCAGGGCGCGAGGATCGCCGGCGCGAAGTTGCTCGACCAGGGGTTGGAGGCTCTGATTCAAACCGTTTCAGTGTAAAGCAGAGGCGGGATAAACAGGAGCGGCTTCCAAAGCCGCTGCTCTATCCATCTGAAGAATGTGAGAGTTGCGATTGAACTCCTATTTCAGGGTTAAATGTCTTCAATTCTCGATGAGTTCATGGCACAATCTCTGTGAGAGGTATCCCCCTATGTACGTTCGGCTAGCCTTCTGGACTCTCTCGCTGGCATACACATCGGCCCTCTTCTCCCGCACCGCCCCCGGTTCCTCACCCGGCACCATGCTCGCGGCAGCACTACTTGGAGCGGTCCTCGGTTTTAGCCTCGGCGGCATGCTGATCAATCGACGTACTCGCAAGCGAGGCTGAACGTAGCTTTCCGATTGCACATTCCCGCGGGAAATCGAGAGTTAAGCAGTCCTCTATTGCGGTGTCCCTCCCGGTCCGAGCTTTAAGATCCTGCGAGCGAGTCGTCCGAGAAACGGATACTCCGCCCACTCGCCGCGGCCAGCTTTGACGCCATATACGATCGCGACCACCACCATTGCGCCCCAGATGCTCATCCAGTCCAGCCAAAGCATGGGCATGAAAATGAAAAACGCTGGCGGTGAGGATGAGTTCCCGGTCGCATGAGCGGAGACCATGGTGAGGACGACGGCACCGAACCAAAAAACCAGGCCGAGGCCCATCAAGAACAAATACGCGCCCTGGAGCAGCAGAGCCTGCAGCGCGTGGAAGGAGACGAACCTGGATTCTCTCTTGATGACGAAAATAATGAGCGGAGCAACCCACAAACCCACGATCTGCAACATGTGGGCGAGAATGGCCATGGTCCGCTCGTCCAGTGCTCATCAGCGTTGGCTCAATCGGTACTGGCTCTACTGGGGCGGGATCGGTTGCGCCGAGCTGCGTTGCTTCGACCATGCTTTTGCGCGGGCAACGACAACTCGCACCAAGGTGAATCCTAAGGGTCCAGAACTCAGGCTAGTCCTTCAACAACTGCCGCGCAATCACCAGCCGCTGAATTTCGCTCGTACCCTCGCCAATGGTGCACAGCTTGACGTCGCGATAAAATTTTTCCGCCGGATAGTCTTTGATAAAACCGTACCCGCCATGAATCTGCACGCCTTCGTTGGCGCATCGGACGGCCACTTCGCTGGCGTAGAGCTTGGCCATGGACGATTCCAGCGTGGTCTTCATGCCGGCATCTTTCATAGCGGCCGCACGCAGGGTCAGCAGCTTTGCCGCCTCAATTTCGGTGGCCATGTCAGCCAGCTTCCACTGGATCGCCTGAAAGTCACTGATCGCCTTGCCGAACTGCTTGCGCTGCTTGGAATACTTCAACGCCGCGTCGTAGGCCCCTTCGGCCATGCCCAGCGACAGCGCCGCGATCGAAATGCGGCCGCCATCCAGCACGCGCATGGCGTCGATAAATCCGTCGCCTTCTTTGCCGCACAGGTTTTCGGCTGGAATGACGCAGTCTTCGAAAATCAATTCAGCAGTGTCGCTAGCCCGCAAGCCAAGCTTGTTCTCTTTTTTCCCCGGACGAAAACCTTTCGTCCCTTTTTCCACGATGAAAGCCGACAGCCCATGCGTGTGGGCCGCGCGGTCGGTCACGGCGATCACGACCAGAAAATCGGCGTAGTGGCCATTAGTGCAAAAAGTCTTGGTGCCGTTCAGCACCCAGTTGTTTCCCTTGCGCACAGCGGTCATGCGCGCACTGCCCGCGTCTGATCCGGACGAAGGCTCGGTCAGGCCCCAGGCTCCGATGGCTTCACCCGAGGCCAGAGGGCTGACGTATTTCTTTTTCTGCGCTTCGTTCCCGGCCAGAAAAATATGGTTCGAACACAGGGACGTGTGGGCCGCGACGATAATTCCCACCGAGCCGTCCACGCGAGAGAGTTCTTCGATGGCGGTCACATATTCGACGTAGCCCATCCCGGCGCCGCCGTACTCGGGCGGAAACACAATGCCCAGCAGACCGAGTTTGCCGAGTTCTTTGACCGTCGCCAGGGGGAATTCACCGGCCTCGTCCCACTTCATGACGTGAGGAGCGATTTCGCGCTCGGCAAATTCGCGTACGCTTTTCTTCAGTTGAAGCTGTTCATCGTTGAGCTGGAAATCCAAGATGCTGTCTCCGTTTCAGCGAGTTTGCGCACCGGAACATTGGATTAGAACACAGCCATTCCAGCCGGCAAAGTTACCGCCGGGAATGGATGTGGGGCGGACGGTCCTGTCCGCCGCCTTTGATTTTCCTCTTCACGTGCGTAGATTCCCGCGCTTTGCACTCCGTCGCAATCCCAAGCGCCAAGAACAAAACCCAATTCAAAGGCGACGGACAGGAGTGTCCGCCCCACACAAAACCGGGGTTGGGTTCAGAATGAACCGCTCGAATACCTCGTTTGACAGAAGCCTTCCCCGCCCGGTCAACCGGATCACATCGCCCTCGTATTCAAGCAGTCCCAAATCCACGCATTCCGAAATCGTCTCTGTGTATCGGTGGACCGCCGACTCGCTGTAATCCGCCACTACTTTTCTCAGGTCCACGCCTCGATTCAGGCGTAAACCTAAAAAGAAAGTTTCCTCCAGAGCGGCCTGGGCCGACACTGGCGTCTGCTTCACGGGCGCCGCGGCCACATATTCCTCGAGCGCGTCCGATGAAGCAAAGCGCACCGCCTGGTGTGCTTTCGATGCGTTGATCAGCATGGAGTGCGCATCCACGCCAAAACCCAGATAAGGCTGGCGTGTCCAATATTTGAGATTGTGTCGCGACTCCCGCCCGGGCCGGGCAAAGTTTGAGATCTCGTATTGGCGCACCCCGGCCCCGTCTAGCCGTTCGCAGGCCGCTTCGTAGAAGTCTGCTGTGGCTTCATCGTCGGGAACGAAATGGGCATGGTATCTTGTACCGCCTGCCATCAGTTCGCGGCCCAAACGGGAATCATCGTCGACCTCCAGCATGTACACGCTGACATGAGGCGCGCCGGTGGCAATGGTCTCGGCGATGGAAAACTCCCAGCTTTCAGCGTTCTGGTGGGGCAATCCGGCAATCAGATCAATGTTGATGTTTGCAATGCCGGCAGCCCGTAGCCGCGCGATATCTTCCAACACGGTGGTCCGCTTGTGTAGACGCCCTACCGACGCGGCTTCGATATCCACAAACGACTGCACCCCCAGGCTCACGCGGTTCACTCCGCAGCGCTGTAGCGCCTCGATCATCGCCGGGGACAGCGTGCCGGGTGCGCATTCGACCGTGATTTCAGCATCACTTCGGACCAAAAGCTTTTGCGAAATGGTGACAAATAGCCTTTCCAGTTGGGTTATATCGAGTATCGTAGGAGTGCCGCCGCCCAGGAAAATGGAGTCTACCGAGCTTTCGAACGTTCCGCCCATCTGTTCGGCGGTTTCGCTGGCGCGGTTGATGTCCGCCGTCAGTCGTTCCACGTAGCGCTCGAACAGGGCGCGGGAAAAGACATCTGAGGCGAAGTTGCAGTAGCTGCATTTGGTGCGGCAGAACGGCACGGAGATATAGAGGCCGAGCGACATCGTGACTAATTATCCCACTTCGCGTAACGTGGACACGTTGAATCTGAACTGCAGTTCGTGGCAAGGCGAAAATATAAGAACTGTCATCCTGAGCGGAGCATGTCCTTCGCAACGCGAAGGACATGCGAAGTCGAAGGATCCCTTTTGCTCTAAGATAGCCGCGGGCGAGTTGAGGCATTCAGCGATGTACAGAGAATGCCCTAGAACTCAGAGCTGGATGCGCTTATAGGGGTCCTTCGACTGCGCAGCAGCTTCGCGAGCGAAGTCGCTTCTCTGCTCCGGACACAAAAACTTATGGTCCCTCGGGTCGTCATCACTGGAATGGGCGTTGTCAGCCCCAACGGTATAGGCAAAGAAGCTTTTTGTCTCGCTCTTCTCGCCGGAAAATCGGGTGTGAAACGTATCTCCCGCTTCGATCCGTCTTCCCTGCCGGTACACATCGCCGGCGAAATTCCGGAGTTTGACGAACTGGCCTGGGTGGACGCGCGCGAGCGCAAACACGTCTCCCGCGTCGTACCGCTAGCCGTCGCCGCATCGACCGAAGCGATCAAGGATGCTGGCCTCGATCCCGCCGCGATGTCGATGGAAGAAAAACGTGAGATTGGAGTGATTCTGGGCACGGGCGGCGGCGCGCAGGAATTCTCCGAAGAACAATACCGGCTCTGGCATAGCGGACACGTGAAACAGGTCAGCCTGTTCTGCATCCCCAGCGGCACCATGGGCACGCTGCCCAGCGAAATCAGCATGCGCTTCGGGTTTCGCGGCTACAGCCACGTGGTCACGGCAGGCTGCACTTCTTCGACCGACGCCATCGGTTACGCCTATCAGCACATTCAAGCGGGCGTACTGCCCATGTTCCTGGTCGGCGGCGTGGATTCGCCGATCACGCCGGGAATCATCAAGGGCTATTCCTTGCTGCGAGCGCTTACGCAGTCCTGGAACCACGCTCCGGAGAGCGCGTCGCGACCGTTTTCCGCCGACCGCGACGGATTTGTCATCGCCGAAGGTTCGTGGATGTTCATTCTCGAAGACTACGATCATGCCCGCGCGCGTGGCGCAAAAATTTATGCTGAAATCGCGGGATACGGTTCGACCTGCGAAGCATTCCACCGCGTGCGCATGAGCGACTCGCCGGAAGAACCCGCGCGCGCCATTACGCTGGCGCTCGAAGAAGCCAGACTCGCGCCGGAAGACATTCAGTACGTGAACCTGCACGGCACTTCCACCGAAATGAATGACCGGGTGGAAACGCGGGCGCTGAAACTGGCGCTGGGCGAGCACGCCCGAAAGATTCCCATGTCCGGGCTGAAATCGCAGATCGGACATGCCCAGGGCGCCTGCGGCTCCGCCAGCCTGGCGGCCACGCTGATCGCGATGGAACACGGCAAGATTCCGCCCACCATCAATCTGGACGCGCCCGATCCGGAATGCGATCTGGATTACGTTCCTGACATCGGCCGCAAAGCCCAGATCGAGCATGCGATCTGCAATTGCGTGGGGTTTGGATCGAAGAACTCGGCGCTGGTGCTGAAAAAGATCGCGTAATCGCCACGGGCCACGTAGGGGCAGGTGTCTCACCTGCCCGGCGGAGCGAAGCTCCGCAAGAACTGGCGAGCTCCGCTCGCCCGCCCGGACGAGGGCGTCCGGGCCTACGTGGATTGTGGCGCACCTTAAAGCTTTTCCATCCTGCGGCTTCTTTTCCAATCTATTTAGGGTATCTTTAGCTATAGCCGATGGCCCAAGAAGAAGAGGTATTAGGTAAAGCTTATGACAGCCGCCTGATGAAGCGGCTGCTCCAGTATTTGCGTCCCTATAAATGGCAGACCGGGATCGCTCTGGGCTCGATTCTGCTCAAAGTCGGGGCCGATGTTCTGGGGCCCTATCTCACCAAAGTCGTCATCGATCGCTACCTGGCGCCGGTTCCGGGCGGGCACACGCTGCTTGATCGCTTCCTGAGCAGCCGGCCTACTGGTCGGCATCGCGCAGGTTGCAGCCATCGGCGTAGGCCTGCTGATCTTCAGTTTTCTGCTCGATTATCTTCAGATTTATTTCATGCAGTGGGCAGGGCAGATGGTGATGTTCGATCTGCGCAGCCAGATTTTCCGCCATCTGCAGCGCATGCACATCGGTTTCTACGACAAGAACCCGGTCGGCCGCCTGGTCACGCGCACCACCTCCGACGTCGATGCCTTGAACGAGATGTTTACTTCCGGCGTGGTTTCGATCTTCGAAGACGTGTTCGTGCTGGCCGGAATCGTGTGGTTCATGCTGCGGATGAACCGGAACCTGGCCCTGATCACTTTTGCGGTCCTGCCGCTGATCGGCTATCGCCACCAAGATTTTTCGCGACAAAGTGCGCGACTCTTATCGGCGCATTCGCACCGCCATCGCCCGGATCAACTCCTATATGCAGGAGCACGTCAGCGGCATGGTGGTGTTGCAACTTTTTAATCGCGAGAAGCGTGCCTATCGACAAATTTTCCGAAGTGAACGCAGTCCACATGGACGCCTTCAAAGACGCGATCATGGCCCACGCCGTTTACTACCCGGTGGTGGAAATTCTCTCGGCGACCGCGATCGCGTGTGTGATCTGGTTCGGCGGCAATGACGTCATCCGCGGCGCGACCACGATCGGCGTTCTCGCGGCGTTTATCCAGTACGCCCAGCGCTTCTTCCGGCCCATTCAGGATTTCAGCGAGAAGTACAACATTCTGCAGTCGGCGATGGCGGCCAGCGAACGAGTTTTCAAGTTGCTGGACACTCCCGCTGAGATCACCTCGCCCGCTGTGACGAAGACACCTACTGGACCCGGGCGGATCGAGTTCGATCACGTGTGGTTCGCGTACCGCAACACGCCGGTTGAAGTCGGAGATGGCGGCAAGAACGCGGGCGACGTCGCCCGCGACCACACAACAAACAAGACTGGCAACCGGCAATGGCCGTGTGGGGACGGGGCTTCGCCCCGTCCAGGCCGAGCAAGGCTCGGCTATTGATTTCCGCGCGAACCCGACTGGATTCTGCGCGACGTTTCTTTCAGCCATCGAACCGGGTGAAACCGTCGCCATCGTCGGCCACACCGGCGCCGGCAAGACCACGATCATCTCGCTCCTGATGCGCTTCTATGACGTGCAAAAGGGCGCAGTCAGAATCGACGGCGTCGACGTAAAAGAAATGGACCTTCCCGAACTGCGCCGCCGCTACGGCGTGGTGCTTCAAGACCCGTTTCTGTTTACCGGAACGGTTGAGGGCAACATCCGCCTGGGTACGGACTGGATTACGGACGAGGACGTCGAAAAAGCTGCAGAAGATGTGAACCTAGCCGACTTCATCCGCGCTCTGCCCCAAGGGTTCAAAGAAGAAGTGCGCGAGCGCGGCTCGACTCTCTCCACCGGCCAGAAGCAACTCATCTCGTTTGCCCGGGCGCTGGCGCACGACCCGAAGATCCTGATTCTGGACGAAGCCACCTCGAGCGTGGACACCGAAACCGAGTTGCGGGTGCGCGACGCGCTCAACCGCATGGTCGAAGGCCGCACGTCTGTGGTCATCGCCCACCGGCTTTCGACCATCCAGCGGGCCGACAAGATTATCGTGATGCACAAGGGCCAGGTGCGCGAAGTGGGTACGCACCAGCAATTGCTCGCCCAGCGCGGCATTTATTACAAGCTTTACCAGCTGCAATACAAAGACCAGGAGATTCCGGTCGGCGCAGGCGGGCAGGTCACAGCCGGCGCGGATGATTGAGCTCAAGGCTAGCGGGTACCACCTTCCCAAGAATTCTTGAGGGAAGTTACCCGCCAGAATCCTATCGCGCCTGAAACGGATGAGAGGACACGACCGCGCGGCGTTATGGCCGTACAGGATGCAGTCGCGCTCTTAATTGATCGCACTGGGCTCTCACTGGCAGCGGCAGCAGAAATTCGTCATTTGCCAGAAACCCGATTACACCCTCGTGATTCTCACGAAAAAGCCACATGTTCACAGAATCAGGCGGCGAAATCAGGTGGAAGTGATTTTCGCCCATTGGTGAGTCATCACCACAGGGAAGTACTCAGCGGCATAGACTTCCTCGCCATGAGCCCTCGCCAGGCGACAGTAATTGGCTGCACCAGTGGAGGTCACTCCGCAATTGAGGGCATGAATCCGGGAAGCCTCGGAGGGAATACGCTTTTGTCCAGCCAGTAAAGCCCACTCGCCATCCAAAATAGGCGAGCCGCAACGGCCAAAAGAGCAATGCATATCAGCCTAGTTTTATGAAACGTCGGAACGGATTCACCGTCGGTTGGAGACCCGGGAGACCGGTTAGTTCATCCAGAATGCCGCTAGTTCGTAGGATTGTAGCCGCTTGTGCGCATAGCCTGGGTGCACAGCCTGGGTGCACCACGCGATATAGGTTGCCTTTACAATGTCCTCCGTGCGAATTCTGATCTCCGCCGGGGAAGCCTCCGGCGAAATGTACGGCGCGCTGCTGATCGAAGCCTTGCGGCGTCTCGCGGGCGAGGGCGCCCGCGCCACATTCAACCACCAACTGGAATTTTTCGGCGTGGGCGGGGATCGCATGCGGGCCGCGGGTTGCGACACCGTGGTCGACGCCAAAGATCTTGCCGTAGTCGGCATCTCCGAAATTCTCAGCCATCTGCCCAAAATCTGGGGGCTATTTCACAAGCTGATCGCGGAAGCAGACAAACGCAAGCCTGATCTCGCCATTGTCATTGATTCCCCTGCCTTCAACTGGCGTGTGGCGCGCCAGATGCACAAACGTGGGATTCCCGTCGTCTACTACGTCTGTCCGCAATTCTGGGCTTGGCGTCAGGGGCGGGTTCGCCTGCTGCGGAAGTACGTCGACAAGGCGCTGGTGATTTTCCCGTTTGAAGAGAAGTTCTACCGGGACCGCGGAGTGGACGCCACTTTCGTCGGCCACCCTCTTGCCGATCTGCCCTGCCCGGAAATCGATCGCGCAGCCTATGCCGGTCAGCATCATCTCGACGCCGCCAAACCGTGGATCACGCTCATGCCGGGCAGCCGGGTAAAAGAAGTGCGCATGAATTTGCCGGTGATTCTGGAATCCGCAGCGAAGCTCGGTGCGTCCTATGAATTTCTGCTTCCGGTTGCGCCCACGTTGGATCGCAGTTTCCTGCAGGCGCTCGTTGCAGACAATTCCTCCATCCATCTGGTTCCCGAAACCCTGCCTGCGCTGGCTCACTCGCGAGCCGGGATCATTGCCAGCGGCACAGCTACCGTCGAGGCCGCGATGATGGGAGCGCCGTTCGTGATGGTGTACCGGGTTTCGTCCTTGACCTATCGGGTGGGTCGTCCCGCGGGTCAAGGTTCCGCACTTTGCCATGGTCAATCTGATTGCTGGAGAAGAGATCGTCCCGGAGTTGGTACAGCAGGATTTCACCGCCGTGAAGGTTGTGACCAAGCTCAATGAAATCATCGCTGATGGCCCTGCCCGGAATAAAATGATCGCAGGGTTGGCTGGCGTAAAAGCACGGTTGCGCGGGCCCATTCAAGACGAACGACACCCGGTGGATCGAGCCGCCGAAGCGGTTCTATTGGTGTTGCGGCGCGGACCAGGATGTCAAAAACTCGCTAAACCTTGTCCTACCAGCATCTTTTGGGACACAATCTTCATCTTACGGGTTATCGTAGTGGTGTCAGGAGACTGCTTTTGATGCCATTTTCAACCCGGAGCGCAGGCGTCGGGCCCTGTGGCTGGTGCCTTGTCTTCTCATTCTTCCTGGTGTCGTTGCCGGCGTGGGCGGCCGACAAGATGCGCCTGCGCGTGGACGACTACCAGATCGACGCCGAACTCGCGCCCCACACTCCACAAGATCAGCGCGCGGGCCAAGGTGAAGTTTACTGCCCTTGAAGACCTGAACATCGCGACGCTTTGAATTGCACAATGCCCTGCGCGTAACCAAGGTGGTGGATGCGGCGGGCAAGCCGCTGACCGCCGAGCGCGTCACCCAAGACTCGACCGATTCGGGTGCCACTCACCACTCCATTGGCTAAGGACAGTTCGACCACGCTGACTTTCGAATACGAAGGCGTGCTCGATTCCGCCGATGACAGCCCGGTGCAAGGGCTCAAGCTGGCATATGTCGGCGACGACACCAGCTACCTGCTCTACGCCGGACGCTGGTTTCCGGTGAATGCTTACGGCATCAACCGCTTCACCGCCACCATGAACATTACGGTGCCGGCGCACATGATCGTGATCGGCAGCGGGAAAGAGAGTCACCGGTAGCGCTCCCCGCAACCAAGCGGCCTGCAGGCGCCTTGCCCACCAAGACCTTATGCCTTCACCTGGGACAAGCCCAGTTTTCCCGGCACCATCGTGGCCGGCATTTTTCAGGAGTTCAAAAGCGACGAAGCTGGACTGGATCTGCACGTCTTTTTCAAGCCGGCCCATCAGAATCTTGGGAGCGACTTACGCCACCACCGCGGTCAAGGAATTCACCTACTACGTGACGCTTTACGGCCCTGCGCCTTCAACCACTCTGAAAGTGGTTGAGATTCCGGATGACACGGTGCCCGCGGCCTGGGCGCCCGAGATCGCGGCCATCTCCAGCCGCGCCGTCACCGATAAGGTCAATTACCGCCTGCTGGCCAATACCATCGCACACCAGTGGTGGGGCGCCTCGGTCAGTCCAGCTTCACGGGATGACTGGTGGCTGAACGACGGCTTCGCCCGCTACTCCGAGGCCCGCTACGTGGAGCAGGCTGCGGGGCAGGCCGGTCTGGAAGAGACGGTCAAGGATATGTCAGTCGGCGCGCTTGCCTACGACACCGTCCCGCTCTCCAGCGCGGGAAAGCTTGATATTTTTTCGCCCGAATTCCAGTCCCTGGTGACCGACAAGGGCGCCATGATCCTGCACATGTTGCGCTGGGTGATCGGCGACCAGAAATACGACCAGACCATGCGCACTTTCGCCTCCAAGTATGCCGGGAAATCGGCGTCCCTGGACGATTTCCGCGCTCTGGCCGAGCAGAACTATGGCCACCAGCTGGTCTGGTTCTTCTCCCAGTGGCTCGATTCCACCGGCGCCCCGGAATTCAAGACCAAGTACACGATCTACCGGCTGGGCAATGGCAAAGGCTTTCGGGTGGTAGGCCAGATCTCACAGGACCTCGATCTTTTCCGCATGCCGGTGGATCTCAAGATCGATACCGACGGCAAGACTGAGAACAAACGCATCGAAGTCGTGGGCACGAATTCTGCGTTCAACATCGAAACCTACGGCAAGCCGCGCCGGATCGTAGTCGATCCCGATGACCGGGTGCTGAAAAACTCGTCCGAGATCAGGCTGAGGGCTTCCATTCAGCGCGGCCAGGGGCTGACCCAGCAGGGCGACCTTGCCGGCGCGCTGCTGGAGTTCAACAAAGCGCTCGACGTCAACAAGAACAGTTCGCTGGCCCACTATCGTATCGCCGAGGTTTTCTTCCTGCAGCGTAACTTCCAGGCGGCGGCCAACGCCTATCGCGACTGCCTGAACGGCGATGGCGAACCGCGGTGGACCGAAGTCTGGAGCCACATCCAGCTGGGCAAGATCTTCGACGTCACCGGACAGCGCGAGCGCGCCACCAATGAATACCGCCAGGCGCTGCAAACCAACGACAACACCCAGGGCGCGCTGGACGAAGCGCGGAAATATCTGCAGAAAGCGTTCGAGCAGCAAAAGAACGGATAAACAATGTAGGCGCGAGCGCCCACGCTCGTGCGGGAAGCGGCACGCTGCCGGCGGGTTCTCATTGGCGAGCCAGCGCAATTCAAAGGCCCATAAAAAACATAGTTTATAGCCGCTCCTGCACGAGCGAGGGCACTCGCGCCTACATTACGAGCCGCGCTTCACTGCCAGAGTAACCGTGGCCTTTGACACCAGTTTTTCTTCCGCATCCTTCTACGCGAAAACCTCTGCCTCGCAAATCACCAGCATCTTGCCTGCACGCAGCACGTGCCCGCGGCAACGCAACCGGTCGGCCACGGCCGGACGCAGAAAATTTATTTTGAACTCGACGCTGATCACGTCATGGTCCAGCCCGACTGCGCCGCGGGCCGCGCAGCCGGAAGTGTGGTCGGCCATGGTGGCCATCACGCCAGCATGAATCAGGCCATGCTGCTGCCGGTGACGCTCGGCCGGAACCAGCATGGTTTCGCAATATTCGTCTTCGATGCCGACTCAACTGCATGCCCAGATCGCGAACGAAGTTGGCGCTTTCGAAGATGTGCCGGACCTGGTTTTTCAGCAGTTCATCCATGAGATTCCGAGCGACCAGCAGACAGAATTTCTGAAATCCGCCGTCGAGAAAGAATTCAGATCTAGAAAGCCCAGCGCAGCAGGGTCGCGCCCACGGTGAAGCCTGCGCCCACTGACGCCAGCAACACCAGGTTGCCCTTTTTGAGCTTGCCTTCCTGGCGCGCCGTGTCCATCGCCAGAGGGATGGTGCCGGCGGTGGTGTTGCCGTAGCGATCGATATTGACGACCACGCTCTCCGGTTTCATGCCCAGACGGTCCGCCGTGGCGGTGATGATCCGCCGGTTCGCCTGATGGGGAATGAAAGTATCGATGTCGCTGCCTTTCAGTCCGTTACGGGTCAGGATCTTTTCGCAAAGTTCCGCCTGCTTGCGGACGGCGAACTTGAAAACCGCCTGGCCGTCCTGATGAACGTAGTGCATTCGCTTCTCCACCGTTTCCTGGGTGGAGGGATGCAGGCTTCCGCCGCCGGGCATGTAGAGCGAACAACCGCCTGAACCATCCACCTCGTGAATGAAGTCGATCAAGCCCTCCGAGTCGTCCTCGGCCGGCTCCAGGATCACCGCACCGGCGCCGTCGCCAAAGATCACGCAGGTGGCGCGGTCGGTGTAGTCGATGATCGAGGACATCACGTCCGCCCCAATCACCATCACCCTCTTGTGAGCGCCGGTGGCGATGAATTGCGCTCCGGTCTGAAGCGCGTAAACGAATGCCGAGCAGGCGGCCGAAAGATCGAATCCCCAGACCCCTTTTGCGCCCAGCTTGTGCTGCACCAGGCAGGCGGTGGAGGGGAAAAACATGTCGGGCGTGACCGTGGCCACCAGAATCGCGTCGAGGTCAGAGGGCTCCAGGCCGCGCTGAGCCAGCGCCCGGCGGGCAGCCTCGGTGGCCAGGTCACTGGTGGCTACACCCTTGTCCACGATGTGCCGCTCGCGAATGCCGGTGCGCTCCACAATCCAGTCGTTGGAGGTTTCCACCAGCTTTTCCAGATCGTCGTTGGTCAGACAGACGCGGCGGGACATAAGCACCCAGGGCAGTAATCTTGGCGCGCACCAGTTGGCTCACTCGATCAGTTCTCCAGGTTCGATTTCGGGTTCGAGGGACGAACCGTGCTATTTTGACGCACCCATGCGGCAATGTCCAACTGTATGCGCCCCATAGGGTTGCTGACGTCGCAGGCGCAAAACGCCCCGCCTCCATCAACTGCCCGCCCATTACCCGGGTACATGTACCTCCAGCCCCAAAAGTGCGCGACAGTGCTGCGCCATTAGTGCTTCCGAAAGCCCGCGCGTGGACCGAATTGGAACTAGTCCCGGAATGGAACGATGGAGACCTTCGCATCCAGGATACGTTTCACTACGCTTCACCAGCCATTCGAGAAACTTTGCGACGCGCCCATGTGACGCGTCTTAAACGTTTCCTCTGTACTCGGATCTTCAGGAAAGGGGATCAGAGATGATCGGAATAGTAAAGTCTTCAGGCGCAAGGTTCGCAGGCGCTATGGTTCTTTCTCTTGTCGTTCTGGCATGGGCGGGCTGCGGCGGTGGGATGCATGTTGGCGGCTCGAGTTCGCGTTCTACCAGGCGACGGTGGAAATTGGCGCGGTCTCACAGGTCACGTGGTTCACTTTGTCAGATTTCAGCCGGACCTATGCCCCTGACAGCACCTCAGGAACCGTTGGCCAACTGGTTTGGAGTGGCAACGGCAGATCTGCCGACAATCTTTCCCAACCTGCCGAACTTCTCGACGCCGGTGCTGAATTTTGTGGGGTAGCGAAAAATCCGGTGAGGGACCGGCGAAAAAAGCCAGGCACCGGAGACCCACTGCACACGCAAGAGCCCGTTACCGTTGCTTCCTTCCGGACCTGGCGGGGTTGGCGAGAGTGCGTCGCGCGGGACCGATACCTGACCGCTGTCGATTCTAACATCGGATAGCAATCGTCGGTCGTCAGCCGTCAGCCCTCCAGGTTCGACGCAAGAAAATTAACTGGAAGACTGACGACCGACGACTGACGACCGGAACCTGACCTCCGTACTCTTCCCTTCCGGGCCCGCTTAGCGAACAATGAGGTAGCCATGGCTGCCGCCGGCAAACTGCATCCCGCGACGGGTCTCCTGCCGGGAACCCTTCAGCGTTACTTTGAGGTCGCGCTCTATCTGTTGGTGCTCATGGGCTTTGGCACTCTGGCTTCCACCGGTAGATTGGGCATTGCCACAGTCGTACTGATCAGCGCGGCGCTTCTGTTTCGCGGATACTTGTTGCTCCGGGGCTGCGCCTGGCTGATTCCCGAGCGCTGGACCGCTTTTCTTACGCTGGGCTATGTGGCGTTTTACCTGGCAGATTATTTCCTGATCTCGGGCGGATTTCTCCAGGCTACGGTCCATCTGGTTCTGTTCGTCATGGTAGTGCGGTTGTTTTCCGCGCAGCGCGATCGCGATTTCTACTTTCTGTCGGTCATCGCGTTCCTTATGGTGCTGGCGGCTGCGCTGCTCACTGTGGACAGCGTCTTCCTGCTGGCCTTCGGGGTCTTCATGCTGATGGCTGTGGTCTGCGTCATCCTGATGGAGATGCGCCATATCTCCGGCAAGGCCCGCGCCCATTCGCGCGAGCCGGGCATGGGGCTGACTTATCGAAAGATGGCGACTTCGCTGGCGGTGGCCTCACCCGCGCTGGTGCTTTGTATCCTGCTGGGCGCGGCCGCGATTTTCTTTCTCTTGCCTCGCGCCTCCGCCGGTTATCTGGGAGCGTATGCTCCTGGCGGCGAAATCAGCACCGGATTCACCGACACGGTTGAACTGGGACGCATCGGTGAGATCCAGCGGTCCGGCTCGTTGGTCATGCACATCCAGATTGCGGGGGATGATCGGGGCAGCTTCGACCTGAAATGGCGCGGGGTCGCCCTGGGCAAATTCGACGGCCGCGTCTGGTCGAACAGCCAGGCCCAGCGTCCGCTGTTCCCGGAACTGGACGGTCGTTTCGTGATGCCGCCGCCCGCCACTGTCCGGCAGGGCTCTCACCACCCGATTTTCTACCGGGTGTTGATGGAGCCGGTCGGCATGAACGTTTTTTTCCTGGCGAGCACGCCGGAGAGTCTGGAAGGCAACTATGGTCACGTCGCCATTGACGACGGCGGTGCAGTCTTCGATCAGGATCCGGAACATCCGGTCAACCGCTACCGAGCGTCTTCCGATATTGAGCAGGCGTCAGCCGGAGACCTCCGCGCGGCGGGCGAGACGTATCCGCCCGAAGTAGTCTCCAGCTATCTGGGCCTGCCCGTGCTTGATGGTCGCATCCCGCGGCTCGCGGAACAGATTACGGACTCGGCGGACAACAACTACGACAAGGCCCGGGCCCTGGAAACTTATCTTCGGACACACTTCGGCTATACCCTGCAGCTGTCACGCACGGTACCCCATGATCCATTGGCCAATTTCCTTTTCGAACGCAAACAGGGACACTGCGAATACTTCGCGTCCTCGATGGCGGTCATGCTGCGCACTTTAGGAATTCCGTCGCGAGTGGTGAACGGATTTCGCACCGGCGAGTTCAACGATCTGACTTCGCAATATGTGGTGCGGGCGAGCAATGCCCACTCCTGGGTCGAGGCCTACTTCCCGAACCATGGCTGGGTGGCTTTTGACCCCACGCCGGTCGCGTCGATTCCGGCACGCACCGGTTGGAGTCGGGCGTCGTTGTACGTCGACGCCATGGCTTCGTTCTGGCGGGAGTGGATCGTTAACTATGACGTGGGTCACCAGCAATCCCTGGCGGTGAGCGTAGGCAGCCGCAGTCGCGAATTGTTATGGGCGTTGCGGCATTGGTGGCATGGTCACTATGAAAGGCTGCTGGAGGCGGCTCGCCACAGCGGGAAGAGCGTCGCCGGCTTCCCGCTACGCTGGAGTCTTGGAGGACTGTTGATCGCAGCCCTGGTTCTGTTGGTGGTCAACGCGCAGGGACTCCTGCGGTCCCTAGGAAAGTCACGGCTGGCGGCACGCCCGGAAAAGTCTCCCCGACGGGCAGCCACGATCTGGTACGAGCGGATGACCAAGAATGTCGCCCGGCGTGGTTGGCGCAAATTGCCCACCCAGACTCCCGACGAGTTCGTCTCCGGAATTGAAGATGCCCGCGTCCGCGAGAGGGTCGCGGAATTTACCCGGCACTATGAAAGCGCACGCTTCGATGATTCCGTCGAGGATGTGCGACGCTTGCCCGAGTTGTATGAGGAGATTTGCGGGAGTCGCCGCTGAAGGCTTTGTACTGTTTTCTTTGCGTCCTTTGCGGTGTCCTTTGCGCGCTTTGCGGTAAAGAGGTTCGGTCTCGCCCACTAGTCCGCAAAAATCCTTACCGCAAAGTTCGCAAAGGACGCAAAGATGGGGCGGAATTTAAGACTCTACGGATTTTCCTCAGAAATGGTAAACCACTCCAGCACCCACAAAGAAGTTATGCTGGCGGGTCTTCCCGATGTCCACATTCAGCTGGGGTACGCCGGAAAAAAAGTCCGCGCACTTGTCCCCGCACGCTGAGGCGGCTAAACAATTTGACGTCAAGCCCTGCGCCGAACTGGAAAACTCCGGTCGTGGTCCCGGTTTTGCCAGGGTTGGCCCCGCCAGACTCCAGCGTGGAATTCTCTTTGAAATAGCCGAAGCCTCCGCCCGCACTCACCCAGGGCGAAATCCCGTTGTCGGGGAAAAGGTTAGCGCGCAATGCCGGCGTAACGAAAAATGACTTGTAGTCCTTGGGGACGAGGTTCAGGTCGTAATGGGTTTTTTCGCCGAAGTTGACTACAACAGTCACCTCAGCGGTCAGCCCCGCGATGGCCGAGTCGAACAGCCGCCGTCCGTAGTTGACTTCGACGGTCAGGCCACGCTCTGAAGTGAGCAGAGCGCCAGGCGTGCTGGTACTCGTGACTGCATGGTCGCTGACGAAAGTCCGGCCGATCAATCCGGTCAGCTCATTCCTTTCTTGAGCGCAGGCGCCCGAAGTCAGGCCTACCAGCAACCCCAGAACCGCAGCCAAACACAGTATGCCCTTCATCCCACCTCCCCGCGAAGTTCTCCTGACCAAAGCCGCCTAGAGGTTAGCACGCGTAACGGGCGCTGATTTTGGCAAGGCGATACCTCGCGCGGTGCTCTCTGACGCTCAGGTCGCAATCAAGCAAGAGTGTTAAAATCAATAGATTGCATGCCTACGAAAACCTTATCTGCACCGACCCAGGACGTGACCGAAACTGTCGCACCGGTTCCCACTGCCCCGACCCGGGTGGGTTTCGTCAGCCTGGGTTGTCCCAAGAATCTCGTGGATAGCGAAGTAATGATGGGATTGCTCCAGCAGGCCGGGGCGGAGTTGGTCTCAGGCGCCGAAGACGCCGACGTGATCGTGGTCAACACCTGCTCGTTCATTGCCAGCGCCCAGCAGGAGTCGGTCAACACGATTCTGGAAATGGCGAAGCATAAGACCACGGGGCGCGCCCGGAAGCTGGTGGTCGCGGGTTGCCTGGTGGAGCGCTTCCGCAACGACATTCGTCTGAACATTCCAGAGGTGGATGCCGTGGTCGGCACCGGAGAGCTGGAAGCCATCCTGGCAGCGGCCGGAGTGGCCCCCGCGCCCGCAGTCGATTCTCCGTTCAAGATTCTGCAATCGCGGGCTGAAGGCGATGCCCGCGTCACCCAGGGCCGCTTTTCGCGCGAGACCTGGGACGGCGCCATCGCCGACTTACCCAACTATCTGTACGACGAAGCCACGCCACGCGTGCTGGCCACGCCCCGTCACACCGCATACATCAAGATTGCGGAAGGCTGCGATCATCCCTGCACGTTCTGCATCATTCCCCAACTGCGCGGCCGTTTCCGTTCGCGGCGTTTTGAGTCTGTAATGGCCGAAGCTGAGCGCCTGGCGCTCTCCGGTGTGCGCGAAATCACCCTAATCGGCCAGGACACTACCTGCTACGGCGAGGATTTTGGCCTCAAGGATGGCCTGGCGCTGCTGTTGGAAAAGCTGGCTGGGATTGAAGACATGCG
The DNA here is from genome assembly GCA_963803655.1 of Terriglobia bacterium. Classification (GTDB taxonomy): domain Bacteria; phylum Acidobacteriota; class Terriglobia; order Terriglobales; family Acidobacteriaceae; genus JAIQFF01. Next base: position 208,566 of record CAWDNR010000024.1, on the reverse strand, counting down.
CTGGATACGGTTTCTTTATGCCTATCCCAACAAGATCACCGGCAGCGTTGCTTGAAACCATTGCGGCCCACGAAAAGATTTGTTCCTACATCGATGTGCCCCTGCAGCACGCGTCGCCGAGCGTTCTGAAACGCATGAAGCGGGGCGCGGGCGCTGATATCTTCCTGCGCTCGATTGAAAAAATGCGGCGGACGATTCCCGGCGTCACGCTGCGCACATCGTTCATCGTCGGTTTTCCGGGAGAGACTGAAAAAGAGTTTGAAGAACTCTGCCAGTTCGTGCGCGACTCGGAGTTTGACTGGATGGGCACGTTTGGCTACTCCGACCAGGAAGGCGCAGGCGCATTCTCCGAGGAAAAGAAGTTGCCGGAGCGTGAAATTGAACGCCGCCGCAAACATCTGATGGGAATCCAGCGCAAGATCAGCAAGCGGAAGAAGAAGGCCCTGGTGGGCGAGGAATTCGATCTCGTCCTCGAAGGCATCTCGGACGAGAGCGATCTTCTGCTCGAGGGCCGAACTCCCGATGCACGCACCGGAAATCGACGGCAAGGTATTCGTCAACGACGTTCCCGAAGGGGTGGAACCGAAGACGGGCGAGTTCTATCGCTGCCAGATCACCGAAGCCCACGACTACGATCTGGTCGCCAGAATCGTCTGAAAATAAGATCGTGTAGGAAGCCACATGGCTCGCAAGACTCAAGCTGAAGTGCCCCATCTGCAAGAAGCACGTGACCAGCAAGGACGCCGAGTTCCCTTTTTGCAGCGACCGCTGCCGCCTGATTGACCTGGGCAAATGGGCCAGCGGCGGGTATGTCATCTCGTCTCCGGTACAAGACAGGCGATGACATCGAAGATATCGCCCGAGAGTCCGATGAGAATTCCTGAGGGTGGGCAGGACGCCCCGCGCTCTGGGCCACGCTGGTGGCCACCTTCTTCGGAGTTGGGTATCTGCGTCCGGGACCCGGCACCTGGGGTTCGGCCGCAACCGTCCTGCTGTGGTGGTTTGTGGGCGCGCTGGATCGCACACAGCTCGCAGCCCTGGGCGGCGACCCTATTGGCTCTCACGGCGGTTCTGGTTGGAATTCCGGCGGCCACCCAAGTGGCGCGAGCCAGCAGTCGTAAAGATCCGCAGTTCGTTGTGATCGACGAAGTCGCCGGCCAACTCATCACTCTGATCGCGGTGCCGATCGACGTGGCAATCTCTGCTATTGGGCTTTATACTTTTTAGAGCGTTCGATATCGTCAAGCCGCCGCCGGTACGCCAACTCGAACGCCTGCCCGAGGGAGTGGGCATTGTGGTCGATGACGTGGGAGCCGGCCTTTACGGCCTGGCTGTGATGCAGGTCGTGCTTCATTTCGGCCTGCTGCCGCGATAGAAGGACGCCTGCAAGAAGCTGGAGCCCATGGGAATTTCCGACCGACTGCTGGGCAAGAAGAACGTCAATGGCCACCCGCACATTGAGGCGGTGCATCCCAGCGCCGCTTTGCCCGGCGGTGAAGTGCGCATCGTGGGCAAGAGCCTTCGGCCCCACGAATTGCGCCGGCCCCGAGGTTCGCTTTGGAGATGTCGAAGGCGCAGTGGTCATCAGCTCCGACGATTTTCTGGTGGCGCGCGTGCCACCTGGCGCGTCTTCAGGACCTGTAGTGGTATCGACGAACGGCACCGCGAGCAATCCGCATCAGATCAAAGTCGCCGCCCAGATAGCGGAGAACCTGCATCCCGTCACCAATCCTGCGCTCGACGCCGACGGCAACATCTACGTCACTTTCTCCGGATCGCGCGGCCAGAAAGTCCCGGTGGCCATTTTCAAAATCGACACCAACTACAACGTCAAGCCATTCCTGGCGGAGATGACCAACGCCACGGCCATCGCTTTTGATCGTGTCGGCCAGATGTATGTCTCCTCACGTTTTGATGGGACGGTGTACCGGGTGGCGCCGAACGGTACCATGTCCACTTACGCGGAAGGCATGGGGGTTGCGACCGGGATCGCGTTTGATCCCAACGAAAATCTTTATGTCGGCGATCGCAGCGGGACAGTTTTCAAGATCGGCAAAGACCGCCAGATTTTTGTTTTCGCCACGCTCGAACCCAGCGTTTCCGCTTACCATCTGGCATTCGGGCCGGGCGGGGATCTGTTTGTCACCGGTCCCACGACTTCGAGTTTCGATTCCGTGCACAAGATCGACTCTCATGGCAGCGTTTCTACTTTTTACCGTGGTCTGGGACGCCCGCAAGGCCTGGCGTTTGATATCGACGGCAACCTTTACGTAGCCGGCTCGCTTTCGGGCAAGCGCGGCATCGTCAAAATCACACCCGACGCCAAGGCTTCGCTCGAAGTTGCGGGCCCGGGGCTGGTTGGTTTGGCCTTTGCGCCGGGAAAGTCGGCAGTGCTCGCTACCACCGGAGCGGTCCATCATCTCTCATGGGGAGTGCAGGGAACGCCTCTAGTGCCGGAGTTAGCGGAATAGCCTTCAGCCGTCAGTCATCAGTTCTCAGTTGTCAGCCCCGAGCTGGCCCGCCTTAGCCGAACTCGCAAACCCTCGCGCCCTCGGCGTCCTCTTTGGTTTCGTTTACACTCTTAGCCGTGAATGCTGAAATTATTGCCATCGGCTCGGAGCTGCTGACTCCTTTCCGCCAGGATACGAACTCGCTTTATCTCACGGAAAAGCTCAACCTGCTGGGCGTCGATGTCATATTCAAGACCATCGTGGGCGACAACCGCGAACATCTTACGGGCGCGGCTAGCCTGGCACTTTCTCGTGCCGAGATCGTGATCTTCATGGGCGGCCTGGGACCTACGGAAGACGATCTCACTCGTGAAGCGGTAGCCGATGCATTGGGACTCGGACTGCGCCGCGATCCCGAGATTGTCACCGGTCTGGAACGACGCTTCGCGGCGCGCGGCTGGAAGAACATGTCGCCCAATAATCTCAAGCAAGCGGACGTGATGGCCGGGGCCATCGTCCTGCCCAACGCCAATGGCAGCGCGCCCGGACAGTGGATCAGCGGCAAGTATGAAGGGGAGGAAAAAATCATCATGCTGCTGCCCGGCCCTCCGCATGAGCTGAAATCCCTGTTCGACGAGCAATGCATGGACCGGCTGCGGGCCAAGTTGCCGCCGCAATTCATGGCGACCCGAGTCTTGAAGATCGCGATGATGGCGGAGTCGCAGTGCGATGCGCGGGTATGCGCCCATCTACAAACGCTATACCGACGTGCAAACCACGATCCTGGCTGGAGCGGGGGAAATCCAGTTGCATCTGAAAACCCGCGCGGCGTCGCTCGAGGCCGCACAGCAACGCGTGGATCAGCTGGCCGAGGAAATCGAAGAAGAACTTGACGACAATGTTTTTTCAGACAACGGGGATTCGCTCGAACAAATCGTCGGTTATTACCTGCAAATGCGGAATGCGACGCTGGCGGTGGCAGAGTCCTGCACCGGCGGACTGCTGGCGGAGCGCATCACTTCGATCAGCGGCAGCTCGCGGTACTTCCTGGGTGGGGCCGTGGTTTACTCCAACCAGCTGAAGACTGCTTTCGCCGATGTTCCGGCAGAGTTGATCGAAAAGCACGGCGCGGTCAGCAGTCAAGTTGCGGCCGCGCTGGCCGAGGGTATTCGCAAGCGCTGCGGCTCGACCCTGGGAATCGGCATTACGGGTGTGGCGGGCCCGGCGGGGGGCACGCCGGAAAAACCGGTGGGCCTCGTTTTCCTCGCTCTGGCGAGTGAAAAAGGAACAGAAGTCGGCGGAAAGAACCTTCCCCGGCGATCGCAAACGCATCCGCTTTTTCGCCAGTCAGCTGGCGCTGGACATGATCAGAAGAAAATTGATGTAGGACGGTCGTTGGTCCTTGGTCGTTAGCCGTTGCCTTAGCGTCATGAGATTGGACCAGACGACTATCGACGAACGACCAACGACTTCTTCATGCGGGTCTTCATTGCTCTCGATATCGACGACGCCTTCGCACACGCCTGGAGCAGTTTCTCGACGGCGTACGCGGCTTTGCCCCGGATGTGCGATGGGTACGTCCCGAGTCGATGCATGTGACTTTGAAGTTCGTCGGGGAGAAACCTCCCGAGGCGGTGGAAGAGATCAAGCAGGCTCTGGGCGCGATCCGGGCTGGCGCGATCGAGATTTCATTTCGCGGTTACGGATTTTTTCCTACTTCCAAAGCGCCTCGCGTTTTCTGGATCGGCATCGGAGCTGGCCCGGAGCTGGCCGCTCTCGCGAAGTCAGTGGATGAGGCTACAGCCGCGCTTGGCGTTCCGAAGAGAAGAGCACGCGTTCAGCCCGCATCTCACTCTGGCTCGTCGAGGTGGCTCCGGCGCGCCTCGTTGGCGAAAAGGCGACGGCGCTAACAACGCATTTCAGCGACTGCAGGAGAAATTGGCTGCGATGCCGGCGCTTGAGTTTGGTACGATGACGGCCCGTGAGTTCTTTCTGTACCAGAGCCAACTGATGCGGGGCGGCGCGCGCTACACGAAGATTGCCCGCTTTGAGTTGCGGTAGCGGCGAGTTGTCTGACTGTAGTGTTGTGGTCGTGTGGTCGCGGGCGACTCGCCCGCCAACAGCCGGGGCCAGATTGTGCGGCGGACTTAAAACGCCGACACGCTTAAACGGAAAATGAGTCTTCGAGAGTGATTACGGCGGCTCGCGGGCGAGTTTTCCGCGACCACACAACCGCTACGAAAATCGATGAGTATTTTTTTCACCGCCGCTGTCAGCTATCTGCTGGGATCAATTCCCTTTGGGCTTATCGTGGTGCGAATTTTTCGCGGACAGGATGTCCGGCTCACTGGCAGCGGCAACATTGGCGCCACTAACGTAGCGCGATCGTCGCCCGCCTTGGGTCTGCTTACTCTGTTCTTGGACGCTCTCAAGGGATCTGGTGCAGTTGTAATCGCAATCCTATTGAGCCGTCCAGAGTTCATGGGTTGGGCCGATTTCCACCCTCTCTACTATCCGCAACATCCATGGGCTCCCCTGCCAACGATAGTGGCGATCAGAGAAGCAACCGCCGCTCTGTTCGCAGTTGTCGGCCACATCTTTCCGGTCTGGCTCAAGTTGCGGGGAGGCAAAGGGGTGGCCACCGGGCTGGGTGCTCTTTCCTTGCTGGCGCCCAAAGCTACACTGGTCAGCGTGGGAGTTTTTGTCGCCGTTGTAGCTCACGTTTCGCTATGTGTCTCTGGGCTCAATCGTCGCGGTTGCATTTTTTCCTCTGCTGGCGTGGCTGCTACATGATTATGCCGACGCGCCGCAGGTCCTGGGTTTCATGGCTATCACCTCCCTGTTGATCATCGCCAGGCATCACGAGAATATTCGCCGGCTTCTGTCCGGGACGGAACCTCGCTTTCCATGGAGGCGCGGATGAGCCGGATCGCGATCATCGGGGCGGGGGCGTGGGGTACGGGTCTGGCCATCGTGATGGGACGAGGCGGCCATCATCAGGTCCGACTCTGGGCGCATGAGAAGGAGGTCCGCGATTCGATCTCGGCCCGTCGCGTGAATGAACTGTTCCTTCCCGGTCAGTCCATACCGGCAACCGTCTCACCGACCGGCAGCCTGCAGGAAGCTTTGGATCGCGCTGAAATTGTGGTCAGTGTTATGCCTTCGCAGCATTGTCGTCCGCTGTTCCAGCAGATGCTGCCTCATCTCACGCCTGCCATGCTCTTCGTGAGCGCGACCAAGGGACTGGAAGAGACCACACTTTTGCGGATGACCGAAGTGGCCACGCAGGTGATCGGATCGGGCAGGGGTTTTGCGCCGCGTATAGGAGCGCTCAGTGGACCCGTCATTCGCCAAGGAAGTCGCACGCGGCGATCCCACAGCGATCACCGTGGCCTCGCAGGATCCTGGCCTGGCGGAAACTGTACAGCGCGAATTCAGCGATCCCCGATTCCGCGTTTATACCAACGACGATGTGGTCGGCGTCGAACTCGGGGGCGCGCTGAAGAACATTATCGCCATCGCGGCCGGCGTGTGCGACGGGCTGGGACTCGGCCACAATTCCATCGCCGCTCTGATCACCCGCGGTCTGGCTGAGATGACACGGCTAGCCGTAGCCTGCGGCGGGCGCCAGGAAACTATGGCCGGGCTCGCCGGCCTGGGCGACCTGGTGCTCACGTGCACTGGCGGTCTATCGCGCAACCGCAGCGTGGGCGTCGAGCTGGGACGCAGCCGCAAACTGCCGGACATCATTGCCGGCATGCACGGGGCAGTTGCAGAAGGCGTGTTCACTACCCAGGCGGCGGTCGGACTGGCTCGTGCCCGACGAGTCGAGATGCCGATCACCGAGCAAATGGATGACATTCTGCATCGCGACAAATCTCCCGCGGAAGCAATCCGTGATCTGATGACTCGGAGCGTAAAGAGTGAAAAAGCTCTAAGCTCTTAGCTTCTAGCTTCTGGCGCGGAATGCTAGCTCAAGACGTTCCTGGACAACACCGTCGATGGCCGGTGCAATCAATCCGGGGGCAACCTCTTCATTGTTTTCAACAACTACCATTGGCCGCATGCCCCGCCGACGGGAAGTTCCTGAACTTTGGTAATAGACACTGGCCTTCAGGCTTGAGGTTGTGACCACACTCACCAAGTAAAATTTCAACAGGAAACTATTGCCTCCAGCCCGTGGCAAAAGGCGGGGCCTGGCCCACTTTGTCTTGAAACTACCCCTTCCATCTCGCGTCCCAATCTTGTACGTCATCCTAAGTGTGCTCGCGCTTATCAGCGTGGTACCGATGTATTTTTATTCCGAGCAGGTGGAAGCGATCAACCGCGAGCGTCTGATTACCAACGAACGGCTGCTGCAAAATACGGTGACGCGGTCTCTGGCTGACGATATTTCGCAACACCAGGAATCGCTGCGCATGATGCTGGCCAACCTGTCTTCCGCCCTGCAGGTGGCGAGCGGCGGAGACATTACCGACGAGCATGTGCAGGCGCCCGAGTTGCGCGCTCTGCTCGAGCATTTTGTGTCCTCTTCGGGGGACCTGGCTTACGCCACCTTGCTGAACTCGGAGTCCAAGGGAATCTCCGCGGGCCGCATCGCTCCTGACGCCTTTCTGCAACGCGACCTGGTGCGAGCCTATGAGGCCGCCCGCGAAGGCCGCGCCTACAGCGGCCAGGCGCTGGTGGTCGGCAGCGGAAAATCCGCCCGCACCGTCATGCTGGTCAGCACCCCGGTCATGTATGGCGGACGCTTTCTGGGAATGATTGGAGCGGTCGAGGATCTGCAGTTCCTGATACGCCGTTTGCAGGAAGTCAACCGCGGAGGGCTCACGCCTTATGTGGTCGACAGTGAGGGCCGCCTGGTGGCCGGCGCCAATCCCGACTACGCCACCGGCCAGGACCTGACCAACTCGGAGATCGTACGCAACTTCCTGGAGCAGGGCGGCCAGGCCCAGCTGGTCGCAGCCACGCGCGAATTCAGTGTTACCCAGGGTAAGAAGAGCACCAAAATGCTCGGCACTTATAGCCCAGTCGGCAATCTGGACTGGGCCGTGATCGTACAAAAGCCGCGGGATGAGGCCTACCGCGGGGTATTCGAGATGCAGCGCAGCGCCCGGCTTCTGGCGCTGATTGCCATTCTCCTGAGTGTTGGCATCAGTATCTTTGCTGCGCGCGTCATTACCAATCCCCTGGAAGTTCTCACGGCTTCGAGCCGCGCCATCGCTCGCGGAGACTTCTCGCAGCGGGTCAAGCTCAATAGCCGTACCGAAATCGGGGAGCTGGCGACAACTTTCAACAGCATGTCTGAGGACCTCGAACACTTCGTGCTCGACCTCAAACGTGCCGCCACGGAAAATCGCGATCTGTTCATGAGTTCCATTCAGATGTTGGCTGGCGCGGTTGACGAGAAAGATCCCTACACTCGTGGACACTCCGACCGCGTCACGCGCTATTCGACGCTGATCGGCAAAGAAATGGGCCATCCCGAGGAATTTCTGGAAATCGTACGCGTGTCGGCCCAACTCCACGATGTGGGCAAGATCGGCATCGAAGATCGCATCCTCAAAAAACCGGGAGCATTGACCCCGGAAGAATTCGAAATCATGAAGACCCACACCACCAAGGGGGCCAACATTCTGCGTCCGGTGGCCCAGCTGAAGGACATGATTCCGGGCATTGAACTGCACCACGAATCACTCGACGGGCGCGGCTATCCGCGGGGACTGCAGGATGCGGACATCCCCTTGCTGCCACGGATTATTGCGGTTGCCGACACTTTCGATGCGCTGACCACGAATCGTCCGTATCAGCAGGCGCACGATCCGGAATCCGCTCTACGCATCATCCACAACCTTTCCGGCAAGCGTCTGGATCCCGCCGCCGTCGCCGCTCTAGCCGCAATCTACAAGCGAGGCGAAATTCAGATCCAGCAGCCCGACGTTTCAGTTTCAGCTGCACCCTCAGCGAAGCTTCCAGGTCAGTCTTCGGTCACGCCGTCATCCGCTCCCGAGGTTCGTGCAGCCGTGGCTGCCGCGGAAGCGTCAGGACGATAACTGGAACAGCAATCGGCATTTGGCTAATTGCCAATTGCTGATTGCTAATTCCGGGTCTTGCGCTTTCACACTCCACCTGTCACGGACTCACCGCCCCGCCCGCTATAATTGATTTCAGCACCCCGGTTCCCGGAATTCCATGATTCAGACCCTTTTTGGCAGTCTCGACGAGGAACAGAAACCCAGCTTCCTGGATCGCATGAAGGAAGCCGTAACCCGCACGCGGGAAAATCTGAGCGAGCGCATCGAAGCGGTAGCTTCGTTCGGCAAGGAAATCGACCGCGCCACGCTGGACGATCTTGAAGCCACGCTCCTCGGGGCTGACCTGGGCGTGACTACGACTCATGAAGTGCTGGAGAAGCTCCGCGAGAAAGCTGATCGCAAGCAGATCGGGAATGTGGACGAACTCAAGCGGCTGCTCAAGGAAGAAATTCTTTCCATTCTGACTACCACCGATGCTCAGCCGCTGACAAAAGTGGACGGAACGCCCGAGGTAATTCTGGTGGTCGGGGTAAACGGCACCGGCAAGACGACCACCATCGGCAAACTGGCCCAGGTGCTGCGTTCGGACGGCAAGACGGTCTTGCTGTGCGCGGCAGATACATTCCGGGCTGCCGCCATCGAGCAGCTTGAAGTCTGGGGACAGCGGACCGGGACCGAAGTGATTCGCACCAAGGCGGGCGGGGATCCGTCGGCGGTGCTCTATGATGCGCTGCAAGCCGCGACTGCGCGGCACACTGATTACGTCATTGTCGACACTGCGGGACGCCTGCACACCAAAACCAATCTGATGGCGGAGTTGGAGAAGATGCGCCGTACGGCACAGCGCATCATCCCGGACGCGCCCCACGAAACCCTGCTGGTCATGGACGCCACCACCGGACAGAATGGTCTGCAACAGGCGCGGCAATTCACACAATCCGCGGGCGTGACCGGCATCGTGCTGACCAAGCTCGATGGCACGGCCAAGGGCGGAGTGGTGGTTGCGATATCCCGCGAGCTCGGTGTCCCGGTGCGCTATGTTGGGGTAGGCGAAAAGGTGGGAGACCTTTTGCCTTTTGATCCCGGGGATTTCGTGAATTCGCTTTTCGCTTAGCGTTCGTCGCGGCATCAAACCTTACCTGAGCCAAGAATTCTCAATGATTTCCAAGAAAACTGTTAGACGCGAAAGCCGGAACACTCCGCGAAAATCCTCGACTCCTGCAGGGCCGAATTCGTCGAGTCGGGAGAACGATGAATACTTTCTCCACCGTGCACTTGAGCTGGCCCGTAAAGGTATTGGTTTAACTTCTCCTAATCCCTGCGTGGGTGCCATCGTTATGGATAGCGAAGGCCGGGTAATCGGTTTGGGCACCCACACTTTTGAGGGGATCAAGCACGCCGAGGTCCTCGCCCTGGAGCGGGCCGGCGAGAAAGCTCGCGGCGCAACCCTTTACATCAACCTTGAACCTTGTTCGCATCAAGGCCGCACCGGGGCTTGCGCCGACGCTGTCATCGCGGCCGGCGTCCGCCGTGTGGTGGCCTGCATGCAGGACCCCAATCCGCTGGTCGCCGGTAAGGGCTTTGAGCGCCTACGGAATGCCGGAGTCTCAGTAGCATCAGGTATTTTGGAGGAGGAAGCTAAAGTATTAAATGAAGCCTTCGCGAAATATATTCGCCGGCGCACGCCACTGGTCACGCTCAAGTCCGCCATGACACTTGACGGTAAGATCGCCCCTCCCCCGGGCGAGTTGCACCATCCCACGGCACTCGGTAGCGGGGGGGCCAGTGGAGGGTGGATTACCAGCGAGGTCGCCCGTGGCCACGTGCAGGAGCTGCGTCACGGTCACGACGCGATCATGGTTGGCGTGGGCACGATTATCGCAGACGATCCGTTGCTCACCGACCGCAGCGGCCTTCCTCGGCGACGCCCTTTGCTGCGAGTGATTGTTGACTCTCGACTGCGCCTGCCTCCTGAGTCGCGCGTGGTCAAGACGGCAAAGGACGATGTGCTCGTTCTCTGCTCTTTCGCCGAGGAGAAACGAAAGCGGGAGCTGCAGGATCAGGGAATCAGGGTTGAGCAGGTTCCAGTGGGCGTCGGAGATGGCCGTCCGGACATGGCGCAAATCGTGCGTCGCCTGGGGACTATGGAGATCACCAGCCTGCTGGTCGAAGGCGGAGCCATGATTAATGGCGCGGCGCTGGCGTCGGGTATTGTGGACAAGGTATTTCTTTATTACGCTCCCAAGATCCTCGCCGGCACCGGTTCGGTGCCATTTGCCACCGGCCCTGGTTTCGCCCACATGAGCGATGCGGCTGGCGTGAAGGCGATCAGGCTACACCGTTTCGGAGAAGATTTTGCGGTTGAAGGATATTTGCGGGATCCGTACGGGGAGTAGCGCCGGCGTCCCGCCGGCTGTCGGGTGGGCATCCTGCCCACCCAGTTGAAACTGTGAATACAGCGGTTAGCAACGTGACCTGTTGAATGCGGGCCGCGGGACACCGGCGCTACAATACAATCCATGTTTACCGGCATCATCGAAGAAGTCGGACGCGTTACTGGCATCGCTCACGAGAACGGCAACCGCCGCCTTACTGTAGCTGCTGCCCGACTGAACCACGAACTCAAGCAGGGCGATAGCATCGCCGTCAGTGGCGTCTGCCTCACTGCGGTCGAAATCACCCCCAAGTCTTTCGCTGCGGACTTGGCGGCAGAGACCTGGAAGCGCACCTCTTTCTCCCGCATCAAGAAAGATGCGCTGGTGAATCTTGAACTGCCCATGCGCGCCGACGGACGCTTCGGCGGGCACATCGTTCAAGGCCACGTGGACGGTACCGGCAAGTTCCTCGGGTTGGATCGAGTTCAAGGAGCGGACGATTACTGGCTGCGGATTGAAATACCGCCGGAACTGGCGCGCTACGTGATCTTCAAAGGTTCGCTCTGCATCGAGGGCATCAGCCTGACCGTTGCGCAGATCGAAGGGACGAAGGTGAGTGCTGCGATTATTCCGCACACCGTGAAGATGACCAACCTGAAGTCGCTCAAGCCGGGCGATCCGGTCAACCTCGAAGTAGACCTGGTGGCGAAATACGTAGAAAAGATGATCAAGGGGGAATCCGCGAACTCATTGCTTACGGTTGAGCGGCTGGTGCGTGAAGGTTTCTAGCAGCCTGAAGGGAATACGTGGCTTAGCGATCAGCCCACACAAGATGATGGAACAACCAAGTGCTAATTGCTAGTTGCTATTAAGCACGCCCACAGACTCATGGCGCTTGCACAGGCAGCCGATCAGGCACCGTCGCTGCGCGAGCTCTTCCGCGAAACTGGTGGACGGCATCATCGTTCGCGCCGGGAAGCTTCTCAAACATTTGAATATCACACCACCGGATGAGCGTTGCTACTTGCTGCATGCTTTGTTGGCAGGTCTCGCGGTCGTCGGTCTGGCCACGGCACGGAAGAACGGACAGCGCTGCACCTTGCGCACGCCTGAGACATTTTGCACCCTGCTGACGAAAGGAGCAGGAAAATGAACGCCGCTTATCCAAAGGTTAACTTCTGTTGTGGGTGAACTGAAACTTCAGCTGTGTGGCTTAACGTCCCCTCTCAAACTGTCCTCCGCTGACGTGGGACACCATAACTCTGGTCGAAAGAGATCCCGTCTAAAGCGGGAGACCAGCATCGCCCTTCCAAGGCCTGAAAGCGAGAAAAAACAATGCAGTCAACGGTACGCCACCTAAAACGGTCTGCTATTCGCGGCGGCTAAATGAGATTCTCAGAACGGGCGAGTGGCGGCAGACCCCGAAACCCTGCGGCAATTGGCAGGATTTTCCGAACGCAGGATTGCAAACGGTACTTACCTGGCTCACAACTGCCCCAATCGCCGAGCTCCTTTCCATCCTTTGGTACTGCTGGTACTGCTTGGCAATTCTGGAGTCGGTGGTTGTGTTGATGTAATTTGAAAGCCCTTTCTCACCGCCCGACCGGTACGCCGCACCTGCGTTTTTGTAGAACATGAGGTACTCGGCGCGTAATTGTAGAGCAAAGTTGTCGGGCTTGTCGCCAAACGATGAGCCATCAGCAAACTGAATGTAAGCTATCGCCGCAGAGTCAACACGCTGCCCCACTCCGCGCGATGCTATACAGAGAACACCTGGGGCGCATCCACCCTGCTTGAAATACCAATCGTGACCTGATACGCGATCTGGCAAGTCCTTGCCGGACAGCACAAGGCTAATCATCACGATCTCTTTCCCGAGATATTCTCGGCCACAACGCTATAGTCGTTTGGATTCAATGGTTAACGCGACGGGTGCGTTTTGAGCCAGCGCGAAACCGACGGAAAGCAGGATAATCATAAGTTGCCGCATTGGTCTCTTCTCCTCTTATTCGCTACATTCGGGACCATAGACAATCGGAACGTTGTGTTCTGCGTACCCGTGCATTGTGGATTCATCACGAGAGTTTGCGCATTTCGTCTAATGATAATAGTCCGGCTTCGCCGCGTACCCGATCTGGTTTCGCCGGATGTAATGGCCAAAGTTCCCGGCTGGGAAGAACGGAGCAAGCGGATGCTCGCCGAGTACGGAGCTCCAACGGCTGCTGACGTAGAGTGGGCCGATGGGATTATATTTGGCACCCCAACGCGTTTTGGGAACACGTCGGCGGAGTTGAAGGCCTTCATCGACAGCCTTGGTGGTCTGTGCTTTCAAGGGAAGCTGAACGGAAAAGCGGCTGGCGCCTTCACTTCCACGGCGGGGCCGCACGGTGGAAACGAGACGACGGTGGTGTCGCTGTTCATCCCGATGGCGTACCTAGGATTCATCATCGTGCCGAACGGCTACACTCACGAAAAGATTGTTCAGGGATATGGGACGCCATACGGTTCGTCGTCGACTTCCGGACAGCACAGCGCCAAGCCGACTGCGGACGAGCTTGTGGTCGCGAAGCATCAGGGTACACGCGTCACGCAAGTGGCCGCAGCTTTGAAGGCCTTTGCGAATCGAAACTAGCGAATTGCTGTTGAAAAATCCGATTACACTCGTAAGGCGTTTACATATGCAAGCCGCAACTCGATACCGAGAGGAGGCAAGCCATGTCCTACAGCATATCGACCTTACTGACTCGCAATCTTCACGACGTCTTCGGTGAAAACGACCCTGCGCGTCGGCGCGCGGCCATCGACGAGATGTGGCACGAAGATGGTGTCTTCTACGATCCTAACAAAGGTATCTACCGTGGCCGCGACGAGATCGATCGCATCGCGGGCGCGATCAGGGTTACACACCCTGACTTTCAATATCAGCCAATTGCCGAGCCCGAGGAATTGGGCAATGGCGGGCGGGTCAAATGGGTATCGGGCCGCCCTGGTGAGCCGCCAGCTTACGCCGGGACTGATTTCATCATCGCGCGAGACGGCCGGATTTCCGCCCTTTATCTCTTTTTCGACAAGCTACCCTGAGCTGGACTCGTCCACGTACGGTAATAGTTCGAGAATTTCTGAACCACCTCTTGAGGAAGCAGGTTCACTGACCCCTGCGCGCTGGATCAGATGGGCAAACCTCACTCTGCGGATTCGCCCGTCAGTTCGATCACCGCCAATTCCTTAAGATAACTGGTGAAAAACCGCGATTACATGCATTGAACCGATTCCGCCTGCTCTTTCAGAAAGTTCATTATCTTGTGGTGAGTTCTTCGCGTTACAGTTCCTCCATGCCGGAACAGTCGAATCGGCTTTCGGTGCAATCCGATAATACGCGGCCTGCAAATCAAAACAGAAAGCTTAGACCTCCCCCGCTGTGCAGTTTCGCATCCCTGGAAGCACAACAGTCACCCAATCGGAGTCCGGCTCAAAGGAAAACTCGGTTCCACAAGAAGAACAGCGGCGACCTGAAGGTATGTTGGAGCTTCCTCCGGTGGAACTAGCTCGCCGTCGCAGGAGTGCGTTCGCGCAACTGCAACGTATGGCCTTCGAGCACGCGCGTCGGCAGAACGAAGCGGTGGCCAATAAGCCTGCTGCGAACGTCGATAATCCGTTGGCGCTTCTCAAGGACGCAAATCAGTTGGAGGGCATCGTCAAATCGTTTGGATTGAGCGAACCGGATAAAGAAGGTCGGGTTTTTTCCGTCACCATTGACCGCGAATTCGGGCCGGAACAATTGGCCTACTATTCGGGACGCACTGTCAGTGGTTCCCGGATTCGAAGACATGACAGGGGTCGGCGACCGCGCCATGATGGGCTCGATGGGGCACGCTATTTATGTATTGAAGGGGGACAACATGGTTCATCTCGAGCTGACCTATGTGAACGATGCCCGCCGCCAAGGAGCTACCATCGCACGTAATATCGTCTCTCACGGTAGGCTTTGCGGTGTCTGCACTGTGTTGCCTCAGCGACCCCACGCCCGCACCCCGCGCCCACCCGCCCCGCTCGTTTACTAATTCGTTAATACCAATAACTTGGATGCTACCCTGGGACACTTTTTCCCGCGTGTTCCGTATACCCCCGACACTCGTTGACTAGCAAATGCCGCGTCCGTAAGATGAAGCGACCCGAAAGCCAAGCATCTCCCGAATGATCGGCCAAACCATCTCGCACTACCGGATTGTGGAGAAGTTGGGCGGCGGAGGGATGGGTGTCGTCTACAAGGCGGAGGACACCCGACTCGATCGCTTTGTGGCTCTAAAGTTCCTACCCGAAGGCGTGTCCCAAGACCGCCAGGCTCTGGAGCGTTTCCGGCGGGAGGCCAAGGCCGCCTCCGCCCTCAACCATCCCAATATCTGCACCATCCACGACATTGGCGAAGAGAACGGCCAGGCGTTCATCGTCATGGAGTACCTCGACGGTAACACCCTGAAGCACTTGATCGGCAACCGTCCGATGGATCTAGAGGCGCTGCTCGCCGTCGGAATCGAGATTGCCGACGCTCTCGACGCCGCCCACGCCGAAGGCATCGTCCACCGCGACATCAAGCCTGCGAACATCTTCGTCACCAAGCGTGGACATGCCAAGGTTCTCGACTTCGGCTTGGCCAAGGTCGCGCCAATCGGTAGCCGAACCGAAATGGCCGGACTCTCAGCGCAGGCGACGGCCGCGCACAGCCTTGAGCACCTCACCAGTCCAGGCTCCACGCTAGGAACAGTAGCCTACATGTCTCCCGAACAGGCCAAAGGAAAGGAGCTTGACGCGCGCACTGACCTGTTTTCCTTTGGCGCAGTACTCTACGAGATGGCGACGGGCATGCTCCCGTTTCGCGGTGATACAACCGCGGTTATGTTTGATTCTATTTTGCACAAAGCGCCAGTCGCTCCGGTGCGGCTGAATCCGGATCTTCCAGGCGATTTCGAACGAATCATCAATAAAGCACTGGAAAAAGATCGAGAGCTACGCTACCAGCATGCGGCGGATGTTCGAACCGATTTGAAGCGGCTGAAACGAGAGACCGAGTCGGGCCGAGCCAGCGCCGCGAGCGTCATAGAAGAGGAGGAAGCGCCCGCGGCGGTGGTGTTGTCCGAGAGTCGCCAGTCTTCGAGCAAGAATCGCGCTGTTTCCTCCGCACCAGCCATGGCCACAGAGCAAGCGGCGAGCCGCCGCTGGAAGATACTGGTTCCGGTTGCTCTGGCGATGATTGCCCTCCTGATGGCTGGTGGTCTTTTCTACCGCTCCCACAAAACTCAAGCCCTCACCGAAAGAGATTCCATCCTGCTCTCCGACTTCACCAACACCACCGGTGATCCGGTCTTCGACAGTACTCTCAAGAAGGCGCTGGCTGTGAGCCTGGGCCAATCGCCATATCTCAATGTTGTTCCAGATTCCAAGGTGCAACAGACGCTGAAGCTGATGGGCAAACTTCCGGAGACACGTCTTACCAGCGACATTGGCCGGGAAATTTGCCAGCGCGCGCATGTTAAGGCCATGCTCACAGGAGCCATCGCGCCGCTGGGGAGTGAATATGTGATTACGTTGGAGGCGATCAACGCTGCCACGGGCGACTCGCTGGCGCAGGTGCAGGAGCAGGCCACGAGCAAGGAGCAGGTATTGAATGCTCTGGGTTTGGGCGCCGACAAGCTACGCGGCAGCCTGGGCGAGTCGCTGGCCTCGGTTCAGAAGTTTGACAAGCCCTTGCAGGAAGTTACCACCTCGTCGCTTGAGGCTTTGAAGGCCTTCACTCAGGCTGATGAGTTGCGAGAAAAAGGCGACGCCCTTCCCCCGGTCGCGTTGTACCAGCGCGCCATCGAACTGGATCCCAACTTTGCCATGGCCTATGCCCGCGTAGGTACCCAGTACTTCACTGTTGGCCAGGCAGACCTCGCCCGCCAGAACTATCAGAAGGCGTTTGAATTGAGAGAACGCGCCAGCGAGCGGGAAAAATTCTACATCACTGAAAAATATTACGATGGCACGGGCCAGTTGGAACAGGCCATCCAGGCGCTGGAGCTTTACGCCCAAACCTATCCCAGCGATTGGTCGCCACGGGTCAATCTATCGGTCGCTCACCAAATACTCGGCGACTTTGACAAAGGCTTAACCGAGGCCCTCGAAGCGATTCGCCTGGAGCCTGATTCGTGGTACGGATACGTGAACGCGGCCTATTGCTACGCTGCGCTCGGAAGATTCGACGAGGCCAAAGCGCTGATCAACTCAGGCCTGCAAAGAACTAACGGCGCAGTTGTTATGCATGCCAGTTTGTATTACATCGCCCTGGTTCAGGGCGATAAGGCTGCGCAGGAGCGCGAAGAAGCTTTGATCAAGGCATCGCCTGCGTTCCAGTTGCAATGGGTCTTGGGGAATCAGGCCGGGTTGGCACTGGCGCATGGCCAACGGCAAAATGCCCGCGAAATCTACACCCATGAGGAAGAGCTGGCCAAACAGATCGGTCTTACAGAGAACCAGGCCGCTGCCATTCAGCTACCAGCCTGGATCGATTTGCTCTTCGGCGATACGGGCGATAAGAACAAGTCGGTGACCCGGGCAAACGAAGCTCTGGCCCTCGCGAGCAGCCCCGATGTTGCCATCCTCTCGGCTGAAATTACGGCCCTTGCCGGTGGTGAAGCCCAGGCCCGCCGTTTGATGGAAGATGTGAGCCGCCGTCGGCCTCTGGATACCAGGTTCCAGACCATGCTCATCCCCGTTGTACAAGCCATTCTCTTTGTGAACCACGGCGAGGCCGCCAAAGCCATTGAGATTTTGAAAGCCGGCGAACCCTATGACAAAGGTACGAGCGACGTCCACTTTACCCGCGGTCGCGCCTATCTGCTGAACCACCAGCCCGCTCAAGCCGCACAGGAGTTTCAAGCCGTATTGGACTTGAGAGGCGCCTACATCGGAGACCCGCTGATGGGCCTGGCCCAGCTGTACCTGGCTCGCGCCTACGCCCAGCAGAACAATGGCGCCAAAGCCCGCGCCGCCTATCAGGATTTTCTGGCCCTTTGGAAAGATGCCGACCCCGATATCCCGATCCTGAAAGAAGCTAAGACAGAGTACGCGAAGCTGCAGTAATTTCGACGCTCCAGCCTTTAAGAGGGGGCTGCCCACCCTTTCTCTTTGCTCCTCACCATGGTGAAGGCTGCCCCATCCTTTCCTTCTTTTGGAAAGGGTAGGGTCATGCAAAATACGCTCCCTTGTGAGATTTTAGAGAATTAATAATAAGCTGAACAACGTCAACCTCGTCCGATGCAAGCTTCACCGGCGGCCTCAGTTAGTTTGATGAAAGGGTAGGCCAGCCCATGGACATACGGGTTTGAGACTTCGATGACGACTTTAGGTTTCACTGCGGTCATAAAGATCAGAGGTGTCAACCCTTTCATCCTCGTCAGCGCCGCCCGGGCGAATGCCGTCAAGCCGGGCTGGCGCAAGCCACTTCCAGTTCTGATGCGCATCAATGGCAAGCCCGCAGAGGCATGGCACGTCAACATGATGCCGGTAGGCGACGGAAGCTTCTATCTATACCTACACGGCGATGTTCGAAAAGCATCCGGTACGGTAGTGGGTGATCGTGTGCGCGTGGAGATCGATTTCGACCCGAGCTACAGAAATGGCCCCCAACATCCCATGCCCGCGTGGTTCAGGCAGGCGCTCGCCGGGAATCCGCAAGCCATGAAGAACTGGATAGCACTAATTCCAAGCCGTAAAAAGGAGATACTCCGCTACTTCTCACGCCTCAACTCGTCGGAGGCTCGTACCCGGAACCTTGCTAAAGCCCTCGACGTGCTTTCCGGCGAAACCGGCCGATTTATGGCGCGTGCGTGGAAGAACGGATCGTAGGCGCGGCGGGTGGTCTACGTTTTGCACAAGTGAAGTCTCTTTGACCCCAGTGGGTGCCCCGCGAGACCTGGGGCAGCGAGCTCCCCAGGTTCTCTTTGTGCGGCTAGTTACCGACTTTGCTGCTGGACGAACGCGGGCAGATCGGCATTGATCTGATCAGCATGCGTAGTCGGCACCCGGTGCGGCAAGCCAGGCTCGGACTTCAGCGTGCCGTGTTTCAAAAGCTTGACCGACCGTGCTTAGTTGGGAAGGGGGCGAATCTGGTCGTCCTCACCATGCCTCGTGGTTGTTCTCTGAATCAACCTCCGCGTTGAGTTCAGCCTTTTGTCCACCACGCGCTCCTCACTGGACTTAGCCTTCAAACCACTCGCCCAAAATGCGGCGGACCCCACTGGCCCCAATGAACGGCAGAATCCGGGCTGCACATTGACTTCAGTCCCGAATCTTGCCAGACTAGGTATAGGTCGCACGCGTCGCTAAAGCATCAAGTGTGAGATGGAATTACTACTCAATCTCTTCTGGCTCACGTTTGCCCTGCTCGCTGTGGGGTTGTGGTGGCGTGCCCGGAGCGAGCAGCGCTGCAATCGGCTCCCTCAATTAGTGGTTCTTTCCTGCGTTCTGATTCTGTTGTTTCCGGTCGTTTCGGTGACGGACGACCTGCATCCGATTCGACCGGAAATGGAAGAATCCAATCCGTCAAAAAAGATTAAAGCCGCAGCCCACGCGTCTTCGAACTCTTCGGGTGTTTTCGAGTCTCTGCCAGCTCCAGTTGACTGTCATTTCTTGTTTTCTCCACACAGTAAAATCTGGGGCCAGGTTTCAGCGGAACTTGTTCCTGTTCCTGAAACCGCGCAGCTTTGCAAAGATGCCTGTCGTGCGCCTCCTGCCCCTGCTCTCAGCTAACCGCGATCGTTTTGCTTCCTGATCTGCGGCAGGTTCACTCCTTTCAACAACTGAATATCGATTGTTGCCATTGGCTATAGAAGGCCCAAGGCCGGGTCGCTATGAGGCATTCCAAGCCATTTGGCACGGTATGCGGAGCACCCGATGCGCAAGAAACTTGCGAGAGGTCTGCTGCTAATTGTCTTTGCTTTGTGTTCGCGAAGTTGGGCGCAAGAGCCCTGGACGTGGGAGAAGGTGCGCGAACGGTTTGAAACGAACAATCCAACTCTTCGCGCCGGCCGCCTGCAAGTCGATGAGGCAAAGGCGGATGAGGTCACCGCCAATCTTCGTCCAAACCCGCAGTTAGGCGTCGTGCTCGACCAGTTCACGGTCTTCAATCCCAGCGTTCTATCCGCTAACAACGCGCAGTGGACACCGACCGTGACGCAATTGATCGAACGGCAAAGCAAGCGTCACTTGCGCTACCAGAGCGCGGAGCTTGCCGCGCAATCTGCTCAATCCGATACCCAGGACCTCGAACGCAGTCTGTTGTTCAACCTGCGTGATGCCTTTGTTCGCCTGCTGGCGGCAAAATCTGTCCTGCAACTCTCTACCGACAATCTCTCTTACTACGACAAGGTCATCGAGGTGAACCGTGAACGCTTCAAAGCTGGGGACATCTCCAACATCGATTTTGAGCGAGTCGAATTGCAACGGGTCCAGTTTGAGAGTGACTACCAGAATGCGTTGGTCAGTCTGCGGCAGGCCAAACTCGATCTGCTCGCTCTCGTGAATGAGAAGTCTTCCGTAGACCAGTTTGATGTCGCCGGCGAATTCGACTTTCACGACCGCCTACCCGATCTGGCTGAAGTACGCCAAGTGGCGCTTTCGATCCGCCCGGATCTTCAATCCGCTGACACCAGCGTGCAAAAGGCGAAAGTGGACCACAAGCTGGCTTGGGCAAACGGATCTACAGATCCCACCGTCGGCCTTGAGTACCAGCGTACCGGTTCATTCAATACCTTGGGAATCGATTTCGCGATTCCACTCCGCATTTTTGATCGCAATCAGGGCGAGAAGCAACGCAGCCAAATTGAAATGGATCGGACATTACGATTGCGTGAGTCGGTGATGACCGGCGTGCTGCGCGATGTCGATTCCGCCCACGCCGCGCTGGTCAGCGTCGTCGAGGTGCTCAAACCGTACCGCGACCACTACATCCAGGAAGCCACCGATGTGCGCGAGACCATTTCATTTTCCTACGCGCACGGGGGCTCGTCGCTGCTTGATTTCCTCGATGCCCAAAAGGCCTACCGGGACACGCAACTGAACTATCGAAACTTGATTGCGAGCTACTTAAGCGCCGCCAACCAGCTCAACTTCACCGTGGGGCGCGAGGTGATTCCATGACAAAGGTACCGTTGTCTCGCTGTATTGCGCCGCTGCTCGCCGCTTGCCTGGCGGGTGCCATGTCCTGTTCCAACGACACGAAGGCTGCCGCAACAAGAACGGAAGTGACCCTTGAAGCCGGCGTCTACGATGTGGATCGTCCCGATCTGTTCAAGCTGGCGGAAGTCGAATCGCGCAACCTGCCCGATGTGCTGAGGGCCAATGGCAGCGTAACTCCTGATGTGAGCCGGACGATTCGTGTGACTTCACTGGGTTCCGGCCGCGTGGTCGATCTGCGAGCTCGTCTGGGAGACAGGGTCAACAAAGGACAGATATTGCTGCGGATTTCCAGTTCCGACCTGGCCACGGCAATGGCGGACTATCAGAAGGCGCAGGCTGACGAAATACTGTCGCGCAAGGCCCTGGAGCGAGCGCAGTTGCTATCTTCACGGGGGGCGCTGGCGGAGAAGGATCTGCAACTGGCCCAGGACACCGAGGACAAAGCCAAGATCGACTTGCAGACCGCGGAGCAACGCGTTCACATCCTGGGAGGAGACCCGGCCCAGGCAGGCCCACTGATTGAACTGCGCGCCCCGGTTTCCGGAACTATCGTCGAGCAAAACGTCTCCGGATTCGAAGGCGTCAAGAGCCTCGACAATACTCCCAACCTCTTCACCATCGCTGATCTGTCGACGGTATGGATCCTCTGTGACGTCTATGAAAACGATCTCGGCATCGTGGGGATCGGCGATGCGGCCGAAATCCGCTTGAACGCGTATCCGGATCAAGTCTTTCGCGGCGTTGTACAGGATATCTCACGGGTTCTCGATCCCAACACGCGTTCCGCAAAGGTTCGAGTCGTTCTGCGCAATCCCGATGGCTCGCTTCGTCCAGGAATGTTCGCGGTAGCGACATTCCGGTCCCGCCGTTCGCGCCCCCGTCTGGTGGTTCCCAGGCACAGCCATCCTGCGCCTGCAGGACAGAGACTGGATATTCCGAAAGGAAGGGGATCAGCGGTTCCGACGCGTCGAGGTACACGCCCTGGGAGAAGCCGGAAGCGGAATGGTGCAGGTTCAGGACCGGCTTGAAGCCCGGCGATCAGATCATCGCGACCGCTCTTGATTTTTCCGCGGCGATGGCAGGGCAAGGCAAATGATTCGTTACCTGATCGATTTCGCGCTCCGCAATCGCATTTTGGTGCTGAGTCTGGCGGTTGTGCTTTTCATCTGGGGCATGATCTCGTTCCACAATCTTCCCATCGAGGCTTACCCCGATGTGGCCGACACGTACACGCAAGTCATCACCCAGTGGTCTGGCCACGCGGCGGAGGAAGTCGAACAACAGATCACCGTGCCGCTGGAAGTGCAGCTGAATGGCGTGGCTCACATGACCCATCTGCGTTCCACCTCGTTGGCAGGGCTGTCGGTGATCACGATCATTTATGACGATGAAACCACCACCCTTAACGCCCGCCAGGAGGTGATCGATCGTCTTCAGCAGGTCACGCTTCCGTCCGGAGTAAGCCCATCTCTTGGTCCGGATTACAGCCCCACCGGACAGATCATGTTCTACACGCTTCAGAGCACGAGCCCAAAGTACGACGTCATGGAGTTGAAGACGTTAAACGATTGGTTCGTGGTAAATCAGCTGAAATCCGTACCCAACATTGTGTCTGTGAACCCCTTTGGCGGGCCGACTCGTGAGTATCAGGTGCAGATCGATCCCGGCAAATTGGTTTCCTACGGACTCTCCCTCAGCCAAGTGGAGCAGGCGCTGGCGGCGAATAATACCAATGCAGGGGGCGGATTCATCGAACGGGGCCAGCAAGCCCTGAACGTGCGCGCCGTGGGTCTTATGCAAACCACGGAGGACATTGGGGCGACCGTGGTGAAAATGCAGAACGGTGCTCCGATTCGAGTGCGTGATCTCGCTCAGGTGGCACAAGCTCCTAAGGTCCGGCTGGGCGAGCTGGGCAAAACCATCCACCGTGAGGATGGTGTGGTGATCAATGATGACGACGTGGTGGAGGGAATTGTCCTACTGCGTAAGGGCGCGGAAGCCGATGCGACCCTCGATGCACTGCACGAAAAGATTGCGCAATTAAACAATGGGATTCTGCCACCGGGAGTGAAGTTGGTTCCCCATCTCGACCGCAGTGACCTGGTTCACTACACCACCCATACCGTCCTGCGTAATCTGACCGACGGCGTGCTGCTGGTCACATTGATCCTGTTCCTGTTTTTGGGCAACGTTCGGAGCGCACTGATCGTAACCCTCACCATCCCGTTCTCGCTTCTGTTCGCTGCAATCCTCCTGGATCTCAGCCACATCCCCGCGAACCTGCTATCGCTGGGGGCGCTCGATTTCGGCATGGTAGTAGATGGTTCGGTAGTGATGGTAGAGAACATCCTGCGTCACGCCGAAACCGGCGGCAGCAAGAAGCCGATCCTAGAGATGATCGCCAAAGCGGCACACGAAGTGCAACGGCCCGTGTTCTTCGCCCGCATTATTATCATCGTTTCCTATCTTCCGATTTTCACCCTGCAAAGGGTGGAAGGCCGTTTGTTCCGGCCCATGGCATGGACCGTAGCTTTCGCCCTGCTCGGCGCATTGTTGTTTGCTCTTCTCATCGCGCCCGTATTGTGCAGCATGCTTTTCAAGCACGGAATCAAGGAATGGCAAAATCCCGCTCTGCGTTGGCTTCAGGAAGGCTACGGTCGCACGCTCGACTGGTGTTTCGAGCATCTGAAACTGACTTTGGCTGCTGGTGTGGCAGCGTTGGCATTGATGCTATTTCTGGGATTCAGCGGAATCATCGGCTCCGAATTTTTGCCCCACCTGGATGAAGGGGCGGTCTGGGTTCGCGGCACTCTGGCTCCGAGCGCGGGTCCGGCAACGGGCATCGCGGTCTCCAACACTACTCGCCTCGTGCTCGCCCGCTTTCCCGAGGTCAAGCAGGTCATCAGCCAGGTCGGACGGCCGGATGATGGCAGTGACGCCAGCGGGTTCTACAACACGGAATTCTTCGTGGATCTCCTGCCTCGTGCCAAGTGGCGGTCAGAGTTTAAAACCAAGGACGATCTGATCGCCGCAATGGACAAGGACCTAAGCAAGTTTCCAGGAGTGGATTGGAACTTTTCGCAACCCATCTCGGATAACGTGGAAGAGGCGGTCAGCGGCGTGAAGGGGGAACTGGCGGTCAAGCTTTTCGGCGCGGACCTCAAGGTGTTGGAGGCCAAGGCCGATGAAATCCAGGACGTTATGCGCAAGATTCCGGGCGTAGCCGATCTAGGAACGTTTCAGGTGCGGGGCCAACCCAACGTCAACCTGGTGGTGGATCGAGCGGCCGCCGATCGTTTTGGGGTCAATGTCAGCGACGTGCAGGACGCCGTTGAAACCGCCGTTGGTGGCAAAGCCGTAAGCCAGATTCTGATCGGCGAACAGCGCTACGATCTCACGGTCCGTTACCAGAAAACCTTTCGCAGCACGGTGGAAGATATAGCGAATATCCGCATTCTGGCTCCTTCGGGTGAGCGCGTGTCGCTAGGTCAGCTATGCCAGATCAAGCTGGAGGACGGTGCTTCGACAATTTATCGCCAGGGAAATTCGCGATACATCGCGATCAAGTATAGCGTTCGCGGGCGCGATCTAGGGAGCACTGTGCGCCAGGCGATCGAAGAGGTAGGACGGAGAGTGTCGCTGCCGGAACAGTATCACCTCGACTGGACTGGCGAATACGAAAGCCAGCAGCGGGCGAATCGTCGTCTGGCCGTCATCGTCCCAATCACTATCCTGTTGATGTCGTTCATTCTCTATTCCGCGTTCGATTCGTGGAAATGGGTTGGCCTGATCCTGGCCGTCGTGTCTCTCTCCCCACTGGGGGGATTCCTCAGCCTTCTGGCCACTGGGACGCATTTTTCAGTCTCTTCGGGCCTCGGATTTCTAGCCTTGATCGGAGTCTCGGTCGAAATTGGCGTGATCATGGTGGAGTACATCAACCAACTCCGCACGCGTGGCATGAATCCGCGAGAGGCCGCCAAGGAAGGCGCAGCGCTTCGCTTGCGTCCCATCATGATGACCATGCTGGTGGCCACACTCGGTCTTTTGCCTGCCGCCCTCTCCCACGATATTGGGTCCGATTCGCAGCGGCCCTTCGCGATCGTGATCGTAGGCGGACTTATCGTCGAACTGATTATCAGCATTGTCTTGTTGCCTGCGCTATATGTGTTCTGGGCTCGCTCCGGCGACAAGCTCCCTCCGCCAGAAATGAGCTTCCTCGAGGAAGGCGAACACGTCGATTAAGCCTCGTGTGCAGGGGGCTACGCACTCGGTCGATTCGAACATGCTCGATTCCGTCCGAGAGTTCCATTTACGATCACTCAGGCGACGATGTTTTATTGCGGCCATGAGCGAATATCCTCAAACTTTCTCCGAATGGGCGACGCCGTAATGGTGAAATTCAGGACCAGAACACGAATGGATCGCCGATGAAGTTAGAATCCCGATAGGCAAAAGAGCATGTTCGGTGAGAGTTGCCTCGCATGGACCTTAAGCTTTTCAATGATTCTAGCGACTCAGTCATCCGCATGAGCACCGCACGCGGACTACACATGCAAGGTTACGACGGCTGCGCTGGCGGCAGGAAGGCGGACGAGCAGCTTTCCTCCGGACGCAGGGATCTCCTCTGCAGATCCCGGATGCCATACACCCGAGGGTGCGACGGCCACGCCGCCAAGTAGGACTCCGGTCCTGCTGTCGAGCGAAGAGCCTGATAAGCGGAGTAGCGATCCTTTCTTGAAGGCGGCTGCACACTCGACACTGACGACAACAGGGGACGCACCCTCCTTGTTGATGAGAGTGACAACGATACGATCCTTGCTTTGTTGTGTGGTATACGCTTTGAGATTACGATTGCCAGCCTCGAGATTGCTGGCTATGACGTGGCCTTTGCCGGCCTGAGCAAACGCCAACATGCCATAGAATTCCGGAGTTGCCGTGTAGTGCCCGTGTTCGTCGTCATCGATGGGCGAATAGGAGCTAATGAAGCCTCGTTGGTTGACTCCAGTCTCCATATTGACGCCGGCGCAGCCTGCTGACGCGAGAGCGAACATGAAGTCGAGAACCCAGAGAGCCGAGGCGAGCGTGTCGCTGACTCCGGGCTTGCCTCCGCCAGAAAAGGAGTTGGTCTCGCAAATACGGTAAGGAATGCCGGAAGACTTTGTGGCAGCGCTGAGCTGAGCGAGCATGGGATCAAGCTTAGGGTCGGCGTGCAGCAGCTTGTCGATGCTGCTGGTGGGGTTCTGGCCCTCACGGTAATAGTGGTGGGTAAGCAGCTTGATGTCCTTGCCCTCGTCCCGGGCAAATCTTGTGACCCATGAGGT
Source organism: Terriglobia bacterium (assembly GCA_963803655.1). Taxonomy (GTDB): domain Bacteria; phylum Acidobacteriota; class Terriglobia; order Terriglobales; family Acidobacteriaceae; genus JAIQFF01. The sequence continues at coordinate 182,170 of CAWDNR010000024.1, read as the reverse complement.
GGCGTCGGCGACATCGGGTCCCGCGAGCGGCATTCCCGGCAGCTCTTTCCGGAGCGCATCGCGGAACTTGCGATACTCGCGAAGATAGTCGTCGTAGTCGTAGCCCTTTTTGCGGTGAGCTTCACTGCGGGGAAACAGATCGGGTTCATTGCCGATTTCGAAGGCAAAGAGATACGGCTCGGTCGCCGCGAGGACTGCTTTCGCTTCCTGGATAGCTGCCTGTTCAGTTCCTTTGCCAAGATTGAGCCCCCAGATGAGGTTCCAGCCGGTGGCTTCGAGGTAGGTTCCAAGATCGCGGAGCACAGCATCGTTGATTACTGAACCGGGGCCAGTCTCAGGCGAGGACAGGGGCTGGGCCGTAGGGGCATACGAAGAATAGTCGGATGTGTTGCCCCCTACTCGAATGACGCCACGGGATCCCAACGATCGAACGAGTTGAACGTAATCAACGTTGTGCTGGCTGAGAAGGCCAGGACGTGCGACCGAGGAGACCTCGTATCCCAGACCCATGAAGTCAGGAGGAATGATGGCGAGTGGCTGGGTAAGATCCAGAACTAGCCTAGCTGATGGCGTCTCCTCTATTAACTGCCATGCGCTGGCCAGCGTGCGGCGAGCGGCAGTAGATCCGGCTACAAGCGCCGAGCCCTGGAGAAACTTACGTCGTTTCATCACAACCTCCCCTCTAGAGATCACGTTCTCACAACGGAGGCTGGGGCGGCTTCGCTGGGGCGGCTTCGCTGGGGCGGCTTCGCTTGGGGCGGCTTCGCTGGGGCGGCTTCGCTGGGGCGGCTTCGCTGGGGCGGCTTCGCTGGGGCGGCTTCGCTGGGGCGGCTTCGCTGGGGCGGCTTCGCTGGGGCGGCTTCGCTGGGGCGCCAGCCGCCGCTCCGATGACTTTGACCGATCGTCGAAAGAGTTCGCCGCCTTCGCTGACATGGAGCCAGTCCAGATTCTTCCCAGCAAAAGCGAGGTTAGAAATGGCTCCCTGTGCGGGAGGGTTTAGTATCCCGGGGACCCAGCCATTTGCTTCACAGAATTGAATATCACCGGCGAGTAGCAGTCTCGAGGTTTTCGGCAAGGTACGGGACGCCCGCCCCCGGGATCATTTGGACACTCTCAACATCACCACGCCATGCTTGGGCACAGTCGCCGTATATGAGTCCTCTGCCACCCCCACATCTTTGTGCAGCCAAAGATCGCGCAGCTTCGCTTGGCCGCTGATACCGATCGTCTTGAAGTCGAAAGTGATCTTCAGTTCCGACTCGCCGCGATTGAACAATCCCACGGCCTCGCTCCCATCGGCCAACCGCTTTGCCCAAATCTCCAGCGGGCCTTCGTCCCACAAACGGTGACCCTGAACGCCCTGAGCGTCCTGATCGACAGCAATGACCTCGCCGTTCGTCAGCATCTCCCTGGTTTCCGGAGTCATGCTCCGAAGATCATTGCCCGCCAGCAACGGAGCGGCGAGCAGAGCCCATAGTGCCATATGAACCCGATACTCGTCGGGCGTCATGCCCCCGTTGCCGACCTCCAGCATATCGGGGTCGTTCCAGTGCCCGGGGCCCGCGAATTTCTCCAATCCATTCTGGGAGAATCCGATGACCGACATGCGGTCCCAGGTATCATTGATATCTCCCGTGGTGCGCCACAGGTTGCCGGTAGTTGGCCCCCATGTCCACGGCGCCTTGACTCCCCAATTGCAAATACTGAACACGATCGGCCGTCCGGATTGTGCCAGGGCGTCGCGAAACTTGGCGTATTGCACCTCCGGATCGAGTCCTTCTGCGTGGCACCAGTCTATCTTCACGTAATCCACGCCCCACGCGGCGTAAGTCTTTGCATCTTGAAGCTCGTGCCCTAGACTTCCAGGCCGTTTTTGACAAGTGAGCGTGCCCGCATCCGTGTAGACACCGAGTTTTAACCCTTTGCTGTGAACATAGTCGGCAAGCGCTTTGATGCCGGACGAAAATCTGGACGGATCAGCAACGATGGTTCCCTGCGCATCGCGGCCCATCTGCCAGCAGTCGTCAATGTTGACATACTTGTAGCCGGCGGCCTGCATGCCGGTGCCAACCATGGCATCGGCGGTTTCGCGGATCAGTTGCTCACTCACGTTGCAGGCGAACTTATTCCAGCTGTTCCAGCCCATGGGCGGTGTCTGCGCCAACGATGCACTCGCGGATTGAGCGACCGCCAAATCATTGACGGAAACGAGTCCCAGGACAAACAAGACCACAATCGTGAGATGACGAAAAGTACCCATGCTCTCCTTCCCTGATCGTTACCCGCAAAGACATAGGACCCAATTGGGAAAAACCCACCCGGACCCATTGGCGCTGCTGTCTGAGCTTCAACTCCGGCTTCAGGATCATCTACATCTTTAATAGTCTTCTATCGCTACCCAAGTTAGCTGGCTGATACGGTAAAACGGTACACCCAATCTCCTCCCGCCCACTGAACGTAATTTGTTCCCCAAGCGTTGTTGAACAGGTTGATGTGAACTCCGTGGTGGAGGTCGGGGAGCTGTTGAGAAAAATTCAGCGGCGACCTGTTGCCCACCGCCACGACAGGGGCATCCAATGTGGTGAGTTGAAACGAGCCGCGGCCATCCTGGTAGCGCAGGTTTTCGGTCACCGCATGCATGCTGCGACCACCTCCGCGTACCACATCCAAGGGCGAGACCTGTTGATTCACTTTCTCAAGTACCCAGCCGTCAGGTTCAGGGGCATCGGGCACAAAGCTGAGCCACATCGATTCCGGCATGCGATTGGGAAGTTTGCCGAAAGACAAGAACGTAAGACGCACCAGGGGTTCAGCATCGGGCAAGATTAGCTCCAGATACATGGTGTGGGGCCAGGCGATGCGCCCCTGACTTTCGCTGGCTATATCGTCAACCTTCAACTCCGTCAGGATCCGCGTCGCGTCCTTGGTCTTGCCACTCCAGCAATTTACCAGGGCTGGATGCCAATCGCGCGACTCCGCCCCGAAAGACGCTATGTTCGGCTTGCCGAAGTCTCGCGGGGCCCACCATTCCTTACTGATCACGTAGGTTGCCAGAAAGTCATCGTAGTCAGACTTTGACAGCGTCTGGTAAGTAAAGAGTGCCAATGGGTGCTCTGGGGAGGCCCACTCGCGTCCGGTCCTCTTATTGCGTAGCCGTACAATGGCTGCAGTTTTCGGATCAAGCGCCAGAATGAAATGTGCCATGTCAAATTCTCTTGCTGGCGGATGGGCGCTGAGGCCTTGCGTGGACGGCAAGGCGGCATGCAGCGCGCTCAAGCGGTCTTTGGCTTGCTGCTGCAAGGCAATCGGCAGAGCAGCAACTCCAGCATCGATGTCATCGCGTTTCTCCAGCCAGCTCCGCTCCATGGTTCTGTATCCCGGCTGGACGAGAACTATTTCCATGTCCTTAGGCTTGTAGTGATCATAATCGAGGTAACGCTTTGTATCCGTCCCCCAAGTGTGCTCCACCGTCAACCCAAGCCAGCTCAGTAGCCCGCGATCCGTTTCATCTCCTACGGCAAAATATTTTTGCTCAAGGCATTCCCGTCGAAATCGCGCGACCTCGCGATATCTGGCAAGCTTGACGGGGTCGCTGGACACGCCATATATCCATGTATCTCCGATCTCCTGGGTAACTACTGGCAGCTTGTCACGAACCGCGTCAACCGCTGTCGCGACCGTACTGAAATTGGCAGCCGTGATAGTGGCATCGGGAAATTGGTGCCGTAACTCGGCGTAGATCTTTTTTATCTCGTCTTGGGAGTGAGGTCCAGAGTTATCCTCGGCAACCTCAACCGCGATGGCCAAATCGGAGCCAGGGATCTGCACTACGCTCCCATAAGTGTGGTGGTGGTAAAGCACGATCAAAGAACTGCCGTCCGGGTCTTTCCAGACGAAGACGTCGGGAACCTCGGGCGGAGTGCTCGCCGGGTTCACCCCGATGTCGAGCAGCTTCACCCCACCGGCCGCCAAAGGGTTGATGATCCCACGAGAGTGCCCGGGAACATCAGTCATTTTTGCGCCTGTGGTCTCGCGTCCAAATCGGCGGTCGAGCGATCTGGATAGCCCCAGGCAACCTTCGATCATGGAGCGATCGAGCATCTCGGTCTGCCAACTGAATGGGAGGGCGTGCCAGGCAATGTCACCGGTGGCAATAGCTTGTTCCATCCTGCTGCGCTCTTGGGCGTTGGCCTGTTCCAGATATTCATAGACCAGCCACGAACCGGTCGTCCACACGTACCGATCCTCGCCTGCTTCACGCATGGCTGCGGCAGTCTCAATTGCCTGAGGAAAGTACTGATCGAAATACTTGCGCATCACATTGGCCTGGGTATCGGAAAAACCCACATCCAGATGACACTTGAAGGTCACAAGAACGCGTTTCACTGGAAATGTGACGGCGCTGGACGCCGAACGTGCTCGTTCGGGCCAGCGGCCAAGAGCAGTCGCTGCGGCGGCTACGATCGTTCGGTACAGGAAGTCTCGACGTTTCATCGCGGAGTCCGCAAGCATCGCGAAAACAGGTCTGGGCCCACGGACTCACTGACTTGATCCAAGCTCAACAAACACCTCTGGCTGCCTCGCATCTGACAGATCGCAGCATATGGGTCATTTGTGAGTGAGGGCCGTTGGTAGAAGAGGAGCCGCCCATTTCTGCCATATCTCGTGATTTGCGAGGAGTGGAAGGTAGACGCCTCCAACCACAGAGCGCGCTTGAAACGCCTGTTGCTTTCCGTCGGTCGTCGAGTAAAAATCCGTCAGTGGCACCCGGCTGGGGGATTCATTGATGAATCGTCTAAGGGGCGCGATCAGCACGTCGAAATCTTGCCGGTTCTCAGCCAACGTTGCCGCCCACACCTCCCAATCCAGTTTAGTGTAAGCCTTCCGGCTATCAAGGGGCAGCCCAAATTGATTCAGGCGAGCTTCGTAAAAGTGCACTTCCGTCTTGGCGACACTTGAAGGAAATATGCTCAGGTCGAGTATTCGATCCCACACCAGATTATATTTCTGACTCCAAGTTCCCGGCTTGTCAAATGCCAGGCGGAAATGGTCTCCGTCGGCCGCTAGTTCCATCCATCGCCCGGCCATCTGTCGGGCCAGATCGTGATATTTAGCAGCCTCGTCTTTGCGATTCGTCCGGTCCGCCAAAGTGGCATAGCCCGCCAGGCCTAGAATCGCTTTGACAGAGAGATTCGCGTTATGCCCGAGGTGGCCGGCGAAATCGTCCGTCGAAAGCTGGCTTACCGGGTCCATTCCAGCTTGTCGCAGGTACTCGGCCCACTGCTGTAGCTCCGGCCAGTACTGGTTAGCGAAGTCAGCGTTGTTCTCGATTTTCGCGAGCGCCGAGAACATCAGAAGCATGTTGCCGCTCTCCTCCACAGGCATCTGGTCTTCCTCTGCACGCTCGCCGGCGCCATATACTTGTCCATTCGCCTTCGGATAGGTGCCGAGATCGTGCGGCGCAAAAGGAAAATGCCAACGACCGGTTCGCATGTATCCCATCAAGGGGCGCAACTGAGCTTTTAGCAGGTCAGGGTTGAAGAGCAGGAAGAATGGTGAAGAGGGATAGATTACGTCCACGGTTGAAATACAGCCATTGCTGAAGTTCTCTTTCGGAAACAACATCGGCTGCCCGTCAATATCCGCGACCAGTTTGTGTGCGGCAATGGTCTGCCGGAACGCCAGGATCGCGAGCTCGGCATAGGCATCGCCGCCCACCTGCCGCAGATCGGAAAGTAGTCGATCATCAAATTCCCGTGCGCGCCGGTCTATAGCTGCATACTCGCGATCTGCCGTTTCCAGAAGCTCGCCTATGGTCATCCCTTTCCGGCGCCAATATGCAGGCATCCAGCGTTTCATGTACTCAATTGCGTACAAATCGTCGTAGCCAATCAAGATGTACCGCGAGACGGGCCCAGCGTTCACATCCCCAAGATCCAGTGAGGCAGCGAGGACAGCTCCTTCACTGGCTCGTCGCGGCATGTCGACGTCATCCTCCAGAAGGTGTTTGCCCGATGCAAATGTCGATTCCACCACGTTTTGGGGCTGCAGCGTCGACACGGCGCCAAGCTGATCCGGGACGGCAACCAGCACAGAGCCCCAATCGATGCGCAGGTCGTCACCAGATTTTTCCAGGATCGGCTGCTGAAAATTCGAAGCACGCAGGACGTTTATCCCTCGTAGCCGCGAACGTGACCAAACGACCGGCTGGGTTGTAGTATCCACCGCTAACACGGGTGATGCGTCAAACAAAAGCTGGACTTTGTGCGACGCTCCATCTGTAGCAGCAACCGTCATGGTGACATAGCTGATCGGGCGTGACATCAGATCAAGATCATTTGGGAGCAACGGTGAAAGGAACTTGACGTCCAGTCTGATGCCATGCTCCTCAAAGTGATACGTCGTATGTGTGGCAGTAATCTCCAAACCAGTCTGCCGAATTGCAGGGATAGATTGGGGCGACCTTCCCATCCACCGACAAACCTGGCCGTCAACTCTCACCAACCCGGTTAGCGGTTGGGACGCACCGGTCCAGTGTCGCGTCGGACCATCGGTCAGTTTGTCGTTCATCGACCAAATACTGAAATATGGGTCGTGTGTGATAAGAGGGACCGCTGGCACGCGGACGGATTGCGAAAACGAGAAAGAAGCGCAAAGCACCAACCAAAATCGTACTAGGCAGAGCGTTTCCCTCATTGACAGGCTCTTTCTACGTTGTCGCTAGTAACGGCTAACCGGCAAGAAGATGTTGTAGCCGTCGCGTATCAGGTGCCGCCACCTTTTATGATCTGCGAGTCCCGATATCGAATACAAATCGGAATGGTGCGAATACTTAGTGATGTTGGTTGCTTGGGTTGATATCTGACCGTTGCAAACGCTACTTGCATCCGCAAGGCCTATGAGGGCACACCAATCCTGCGTCGGCCTTGTGTCAACCGACGGGAGTATAGGGATCTCACAGCACACAATACTATCCTTCACTCTTGCTGATTTGTGATAGTACAGATGTACTATTTTCAGATAGCAGACTCCTAAGTGAGTGCCCATCACGTATGACATGTGAATCGATGGAATTCTGCCATCACTCTGCGCTACAGTGCAGCTTTTTTCGCTGAAAGCTTAATGACGGAGCGCGCATATATTAAATGACATTTTGCGTGGATATGCTATTGTCGTTTCTCTATTCACTTAGATTGGAGTGCACGGGCGAATCGGGCCCTCCGATGAATGAGCGGGACTCTTTCACTTATACTTATGTTTTCCGGAGTCTCTTCCTATCGGGTCAACCTTTTTTGGCCTATTCTCGCGGGCTGCTTGTTGGCTTCTCTGTTGGTGGGCTCGCCAGCGCGAGCCGCTCAAGTTTCGTCGAACGTTGCCGACCCAGACTATGAGCAGGGCGTGCAATCCCTGAGACAGCAGCAATGGAAGTCCGCGTCCTCCTCCTTTGAGAAAGCGCTCAAGCTGGATCCGCGCCGCGCCGATGCGGAAAACGGTCTAGGCGTTGCGCTTGGAAAGCTCGGCGACCAAAAGAATTCATTGGCAGCATTTCGGCGTGCGATTGAGATCGATTCCGGCTTTGCCGAAGCTCACTACAATCTGGCTCTATGGCTGCGAGTATCGGGAGACATCGATCAGGCTCTTTCTGAACTGACTACCGCCATCAAACTGAGACCCGACTATGAGGATGCACAGGTCGTCCTAGCGTTGATTTTTCAGGAAGCAGGGGATACGGATAAAGCTGTCGAGCTTTTCCAAACAGTCCTCAGTGAGGATCCTCGCTCGGCTGAAGCCCACAATTGGCTTGGAGTCGCTTACATGCAGAAGAATCATCTTCTGGACTCTATCGCTGAGTTCCAGCAAGCCGTCGACCTCAACCCGGAGTATGTCGAAGCATACAACAATTTGGGTTCCACCCTCGCCAGAGCTAAGAGATTTGACGACGTTATACGCGTAATTCGCTCTGCGCTTGCTCTGGCACCTCAGAATGTGGAATTGCGCTTGAATCTGAGCCGAGGCTTGCGCGGTAAGGGTAGTCTCGACGCCGCTTTAAGCGAGCTGAAATCGATCCTGATAGACAGTGACAATGCGGTGGCGGAATGCGAAATGGCCGCGATCTTAAGGCAAAAGGGTGATTTCCGGGGAGCCATTGAAGCATCGGAGAAGGCTCTCACTCTCAGGCCCGGTATGGGCAACGCCTATGACAACCTAGGCTTGGCGTTGCGGGGAGAGTCTCAAACGCGCGTCCCTCAGCATAACGTATCTCAGCGCCATGCGCCCAGCAGCGAAGCAAAGGATCGCTACGATGCCGGTAGTGAACTGCTTTCTCAGGGAGAGATACAGGGCGCGGAGAAGGAATTTGAAAAGGCCGTCGAGGCGGACCCGAACTGGGCTGAAGCCCACAATGTTCTTGGCTTCGTGCTGGGCCAGTTGGGCGATCTGGCGGCGGCAATCGATCACCTGCATAAGGCCGTGCGACTGGACCCGGCTTTTGCGACTGCCCACTACAACTTAGGCGTCGCGCTTTGGTATGGCGGACAAAGATCTGAGTCGATGTCAGAGTTACATACTGCGCTACGATTAGACCCTGCGTTCGGTGAGGCGTACTCGTTTCTCGGCATGGCCTCCGGGCAGACTGGTGATTTAAATGGCGGGCGCCGATACCTCGATCGTGCTATCAGTCTGAATCCCGATCTGCCGGGTCCTCATATCGATCTTGGCATTATCCTTCTCAAGACTGGTCAGTCCCCTGCTGCGTTCGAACAGTTTCAGTCAGTCGTCAGCAAAGAGCGGGCCGACCAGATTCCAGACCTAGAACTCGCCGTTGATGCAGTGCAAGAGGCGATCATACAGAAGGCAGACGACCCCCTGGCTTACGACACCTTGGGGCTGCTATTGGGTAAGGCGGGAAGTGACCCGCAGACGGTGATAGAGCAATTTCAGAAGGCCATCCAGCTTCGCCCAACCTTCGCCGAGGCCCACAATCACCTCGGCCTGGCGCTAATTCAGACCGGAGACGATGAGAGAGCGATCAAAGAATTCCGCGAAGCACTCCGTTTCAATCAGAACTATGCAGAAGCTCATGGAAACCTTGGGGCTACCCTCACATCGAACAACGATGACGAAGCCATCAATGAACTGGAGCGCGCGATCAACCTGCGACCGGATCTAATAAAAGCCCAATACAACCTGGCGATAGCGTACCTGCAGAAATATGGAGTCGACAGGGAAATCGCCCAGCTAGAAAAGGTAATCGCGTTAGACCCGAAATTCGCCGAGGCCTACTACTCTGTTGGAAAGGCGCTCATGCAGAAGGGTCAAATCGAAGAAGCGGTCGCGGCGTTGCGCCGTGCGGTGAGCCTCGATCCGATGTCGGGCCACGCTCATTATCAATTGGGTTTGGCCTTATCAAGGACTGATAAGACCGAAGAAGGCAAGCTGGAACTCGATAAAGGACTGAAGCTCACCGCGGACGATGAGCGGAATCGGAAGGCCAATGCTCTGGCAGCTCAGGCGAAAATGGAGATGGAAAAGGGATCAACTCAGCAGGCAGTGGAGAATCTCGGGAAGGTGATTCAGCTGTTGCCAGATTATGCGGAAGGTCATTTGGCATTGGCCCAGGCGTTGGCGAAGCTGGGCGACCTTGAAGGCGGCATTCCTGAATTCAAGCGAGCATTGGAAATCCAGCCGAACCTCTACGCGGCACACCTCGGCTTAGGTCAACTTCTACAGCGAAAAGGGGACTTCGCGGACGCCATAGCGGTATTCCGCGAGGCCATCCGTTTGCGACCTTCATCGGTCGAAGCCTACAACGAGCTGGGCTCGGTGTTGAACCAAGAAGGAGACCGGAATGGCGCAGCTGCCGCCTTTCAAAAGGGATTACAGATCGACCCCGGGGACGTGGCAGCTCGGGAAAATCTCGACGCTATTCTCAAGCAACCTGCTTCAACACAGACCGCGGGTAGCACCTTAACGGAATCACATTCATCCATGACGCCGCAGCCCGCAACAGGTGAGCCGATTTCAACTATGGACGGTGACGATCTCGACCAGATCAAAAGTTTTGAGGCGGCGATCGACAAAGACAAAATTGACGAGGTCGAGCCTCTTGTGATCACTTATCTTGGAGCGCATCCGAATTCATGGCGAGCCCACTATATCCAGGGGTATCTCTTGTTCCGGATACGCAAAGTTGGGGATTCCATCAAGGAATTAGCCAAGTCTCTCGAGCTGAATGCCGATAACCCAGAAGCACACAAGATTCTCGGCAAAGACTTTGTCGTTATCGGAAAGTATGATTACGCCGAAACCGAATTGCAGCAGGCCGCGCGTTTGAAACCCGAGTCGGCTGAAATCCATTACAGCTTGGGTGAGGTCTACTCAGGTAGAGACATGTTCCGGGAAGCAAAGTCAGAGTTCACAGCCGCGATTCAACAGGATTCTGCGTACCCTGAGGCCTACAATGCGCTAGGTTTCACAGAAGAGTCTCTAGGCGACGACACAGCGGCGCTTGAAGCCTACAAGAAGTCGATGCTGATCGCTGACCGAAAAGGGTTCAAGTTCGACGCCCCCTACATCAACGTGAGTGCTTATTACAATCGGCTGGGTAAACCAGAGCCTGCCCTTGAGTATGCTCGGAAGGCAATCGAGTTGAATTCGAAGAGCGACTTGGGTTATTACCAAATGGGGAGGGCTTACCAGTTCGCGTGGCGAGTGGGACCAGGCGGCCGAGGCTTTGCGCAATGCTATCTCGATCAATCCATCTTCCGCCCAATACTACTATGCCCTGAGTCAGGTCTATCGAAGGCTCGGAAAGCAAAAAGAAAGTCTCGCGGCCCTTAAAACCTTCCAGGAACTCAAGCATGCTGACGAGCTTGTCGAGAATCAGATCCGCGACTCAGAAGCCGCTAGAAAGCGATGAGATTCTTGTTTGTCGCGCTTCGTTCGCGAACGAGACCGCTGCCGGCAAAATGCGAAATGCGTGCATTATAGTACTCATGTACTAACGTGAACCTGTCATCTTGAGCGATTGCCCTTGCTGCGCAGGTACTCGTACTCTGAGATTTATCTACAAGTTGGCATTGTAAGGGCTTTCACCCCGCATTTAGATCCCCGAGATTTGCACATGCCAGTCCTATAGCAGGCGTTCGTGTCCGACACGCACATCGCGATGGATCTTGCCGGGTCGAAACGGGTTTCACTTTTTCTGGAGACGTGTTGAAGAAAAGATCGGATTCCATTTGGGGACAGGCAGCTATCGGGATTCTGGCGCTAGCCGTTTTAACGGTCGGGGGTTTCGGAGCAGTTGTTCCACGTAGTGTGCCTGCCGCGTCGGGATCGGCCGCTTCCTCGTCAAGTGCACTCGCGGTCACTTTTACCGACGTCATTAAGTCCTCGGGAATTACCGTTAAGCAGGATTCGACCCAGACCGAAGAAAAGTATTACCTGGACGCGATGGGCACCGGGGTCGCCTGGCTTGACTACGACCAGGATGGCCTGATGGATCTTTTTTTTGTGCAGTCCGCCGCAACGGATATCTACAAGCCGCCGCATCCTCTACGATGTGCGCTCTACCACAACAACGGCGACCGCACATTTACCGATGTGACCGTAAAAGCTGGTGTAGGGAGAGAAGGACTCTACGATCAGGGTATTGCCGTCGGTGGTTTCGATAATGATGGATATCCCGATCTCTACTAATACTTCGATGAGAACTGCGTGCCTGACCTCTGTCGTCGTCATCTTCACGGTGGTTGGCTTAGCCCAGCGACTGGACCACCCGAGAAATACGCCAGCCATGGATGTTAGGAATGGTTTTTACGGCCACCACCACCCAGTACGCACCAAGAGCATAGAAGCCCAACGTCAGTTTGACCAGGGCTTAGGGTTGATTTACGCCCTCGATTACAGCGGTGCGGGGAACTCTTTCCACCGCGCTGCCAAGCTTGATCCAAACATGGCAATGGCTTATTGGGGTATCGCGTACGCGATGGGCTCAGATTACTACTATTCCACGCCCGGGGACCCAGTGCGGGAGCTTGACGCCAATGAGGCACTGCGGCATGCCGTGGCGTTATCGGCGCACGGTCCCGACGTTGAGCATGCCTATATCACTGCACTCGGCAAGAGGTATTGTAACTGCCCGAATCCAAACCGCCAGCAACAAGCAATCGAATTCAAGAACGCAATGCACGATCTGACGCAAAGCTATCCCGATGACCTCGATGCAGCGACTCTTTACGCTCAAACTATTATGAATCTGAACCCCGGGGGACTGTGGAATTCCGATGGCACGCCCTGGGAAGAAACGCCGGAGATTCTTTCAGTTTTGGAATCGGTGCTGAAGCGCGACCCGCGTCACATCGGAGCGATCCACTATTACATTCATGCCGTCGAGGCATCGCCCCATCCGGAGCGTGCCCTTGCGTATGCGAGGGTGTTGCCGTCGCTTGCTCCGTCCATCGGACATGTGGTGCACATGCCCGCGCACATTTACATCCGCACCGGAGATTACCTCTTGGCTGAAGACGCTTGTGTGAAAGCTGCCCACGTGGATGAGAACCGCATTCGGGACTCTCTCAAGCCAGATATGTTTACGGTGTTGTCGTACCTCCATGATCTGTACTTCCTCGTCGCCGCCGCAAGTATGGATGGTCATTATTCAACAGCCCAGGAGGCCGCGAACCAACTCGCGGCCCGGGTGGGCCCAAATTTGAAGGAAATGCCGCATCTGCAGGCGTTTCTCACCGCCCAGACTGCAGTGTTGGTACGCTTCTATCGTTGGGACGATATTTTGAAACTGCCCCCGCCAAATGCAAATCTCAAGGTCGCGACCACAATGTGGCACTTTGCCCGCGGCATGGCATTCGCCGCCACCGAAAGGCTTGTGGAAGCTGAAGCAGAGCATCAAGCCGTAACTGACAGTTGGGAGAATACCGCTCCGGAGGAAGTTCTTGCCCTGTCGCCCAACAATAAAGCCCGCGACATTCTGAAGATCGCGTCTGATGTGCTGGCGGCCAAATTGGCAACGGCCAGAAATGAAAGACGTCAGGCTATTGCCCAATTGCAGGATGCCGTCGCTATTCAGGACAGTCTGAAATATAGCGAGCCGCCAAGCTGGTTTTATCCTGTCCGCGAGTCACTGGGCGCGGCGTTGTTTCTGGACGGACAAATCTCCGAAGCGGAGCAAATCTTTCGTGAAGACTTGCAGCGGAATCCGCGGAATCCGCGCTCGCTGTTCGGGCTCCTGGACGTGTTACGGTCTCGCGGAAAATCTCATGACGCGGGATTGGCGCAGGCCGAGTTAGGGGTTGCGTGGAAGGGCGATCTGCGGCAACTCAATCTGCATGATTTCTGATGCCAGCAAGCGAACAAGTGGGAGCCAAGCCTTGGCGCCAGCATGACAAATAAGAGGAAAACAAACTTCACCCGCAGGGAGATGCTAAAGACCTCTCTGATAGCCAGCGGCGCTGCGCTTGTCGGCTTTAATGATATGCGGTTGCCCGACTTCAGCAGAGAAGCAAAAAGGGATGTTTTCCAGGGAGGCCAATATCTTAAATTGATCGAATTTGTGGGAGAAGGTCTGGTGCCAATGGAAACCCCGATGGGGACCGGTCTCGATGGACGTCTATATACAGACCTGTCCGCCATTGCGCTGGATAGTCCGATTACTCCGAACGAGAAGTTTTATCTGCGCACACGGGCTTCTGAGCTTCTAGAAGAGGGCAAGCCTTGGTTGATCAAGGTGACGGGACTCCTCAAGCGACCAATGGAAATCAACATGCGGGACCTAGAGAGGATGTCGAGACCCGTCGGTTTGCATCTGATGGAGTGTTCCGGCAATGTACGTTACGCGCATTTCGGAATGCTCAGCGTTGCCGATTGGACTGGCGCGCAAGTGTCTGAAATTCTCGACTTGGTGAAAATGGAAAAAGCCGCGAGTCACGTATTGATCTCTGGCTTCGATCGTTACCCGATTGCTTCCTCGTCATCCTCGCCGGGTGCAAGTTGGATATTCACCGTCGACGAACTCAAGTCGTCCAAGGCTTTTTTCGCGACCCATATGAATGGATCTCCCTTGCCGAAAGACCATGGCGCTCCCGTTCGCCTCGTTGTACCCAACTGGTATGGGTGCACATGCATCAAATGGGTCGATGAAATCAAGCTATTGGGCGAGGGCTCTTCTACGACTTCTCAGATGCGAGAATTTGCAAGCCGAACCATGCAGCAGGGCGTGCCTGAACTGGTGAAAGACTACCGCCCCCCTTTCATTGAACAGGCTGCGATACCAATCCGGATCGAGAAATGGCTAGTCGACCGAAAAATTAAATACCGTGTTATCGGCATCGCATGGGGTGGCTCCCGGCCTGTGAGTGGCATGGAAATACGATTCAACTCAGGGGAGGATTTCGTCCCGGTAGATGACTTTGAGCAGACCGCCAACGACCCCTGGAGTTTCTGGACACATCCTTGGACGCCGGTAAAGCCAGAAATTTATTTTATCCAGCTCAGAATCAAGGGTAATTCAGTCCCATCAAGGCGGTTGGATGCCGGCTACTATGTGCGATCAGTTGAGATCACTGAAATCTGAACCTGGTGGTCAAGATCAAACGGTGGCCCCTCCAGTGGATTGAAAGATTGTCTCGGGGCTCATACGGAAAACCGTTTTCATTGTGCCACCTTATGAGTGAATCAGACCCATGCCTTAAGCTGCGAAGGTTCCACGGTCGAAGAGCCTGTCGACAGCTTATGCTCTGGATTTGCCTCCTCCTGGTGGCCGCAAACGCTTTAAGTACAGCCCCGCCGGTTTCGGATCATCTTCAACAATCAGCGGCATTGATGAGCGTAGGAGATCTGGAGGGGGCGGAAAAAGAAGCAAAATCGGCCCTTCGCGACTCTTCCACCCGGCCCATGGCCTGGGCCACATTAGGCGCCATCCGGATTCGTCAAGAAGCACTATGCGGAAGCGGCCGAGTTTCTGAGTGCAGCCCTACGGCTCAACCCCGGTTTGGTGGGTGCCCGCGTTAACCTGGGCGAAGTCTACGCCCACACAGGAAAAGCGGTTCATGCACGAGAATTATTCAGGGAGGTCCTCCGTACCGATCCGGACAACCGCGAAGCGCGCTTTGCTCTGGCACAGCTCGAGAGTGCGCACGGCAACTTCAGCACTTCTTTGAGTGCAGCTGAACCTATTCTCGCGGAACTCCGTCGTTCCCTTGATGGCATTCTCCTCCTCGCTCAAGACTATGCTGGCCTCAAACAGAAAGACGCCCTCCTTGCCCTCGTCCGCGACTGGGACGGTTTGCCAGAGACTTCAGCGGACTCCAGCACAGCGTTTGCATCATTACTTGTAAAGTCCGGCCTGGATCAGAAAGGCCTTGACGTTCTTGAGAAGGCGAAAAATAGTGGCCAGGTTTCCTATGACTTGGCCCTGGCGCTCGGCAATCTGTACTTCTCAAATGGTGATCTGAGCCGGGCCTTTGCAAGTTACGAAGCTGCACTCAGCCTGAGTCCCGGTTGTATCGACTGCTTACTACGGCTCGCCAAGATAGCCGTGCAGCAAAAGGATCCAGAAAAGGCTCTTGCTTACTTGATTAAAGCGAAAAACGAGCAGCCCGATAACGCCGAAATACTCTTCGAGTTCGGAAGAACTTGCCTTGAGTTGGACCTGCCGGACGACGCAATCTCCGCCCTCCAAAAGGCGGCACGCTTGCAGCCCAATAACGATTCGTACTCATATGTACTAGCGTCTGCTAACGTATCCAAAAAGCAATATGAGATCGCTGGCAAGCGTTTCCAGGCGTTGCTGACGAAGCACCCGGACGATTCCGTCCTGAATTATGCGATGGGCTCCCTCCTATTCCTTGAAGTAAGACTCGATGAGGCAGCGACGTATCTCCACCGGAGCATCGAACTTCAGCCGGATCAAAGCGCCGCTTACTACTACCTCGGCCTGATCGCCGAAGGAAAGGGCGAAAACGATCAGGCGATCGCCATCTTACAGGACGTGTTGCGGCGCGCGCCTGACTACGGCCCGGCGTACGAAGCCCTGGGTGGGATCCTCTTAAAAGAACAGAAGTACCCGGAGGCGAAACAGGCACTCGAGAAGGCAGTTCTTCTCAATCCGAATTCAGTCAAGGCCCACTATCAACTCGGGATCCTGTTGGGTCGCACTGGCAAGCAGGACGATGCGAACAAGGAGTTCGGCATCGTCCACCAGCTCAATGCCGATGAAGAAAAAAGATCAGGCATGCGCCTACGCATCCTGACTCCGCACTGAGTTATCAAAGCCAGTCGCAGCGAACCCTCAACCTCTATCAATGAGCTTTTTGCTGTAGTTCCGAGATGAAGTCGTCGGCGTATTTCTGCATCGGAGTGCCACGGCCCAATTCCGATGCTTTCTGGAGATTTTGGATCGCCTCGGAGACATGCCCCTCGCTGGCATAGGCTTCCGCCAAGCGATAGTAGTACTGGAAGGTAGGCTTACTGGTTGAGGAAATAGCGGCTTGGTACTCTGCTACCGCCTTGTCAAATTCATCTTCCTGCATTTCCTCCATACCCAGGGCGAAGTGGGCATCCGCAGTCAGAGATCCCTTCCGCGCCTGGAATTGCTCGTCGGTTTCGTCCGGCCGCTTCTGCAATTTCTCAAGCAGCGCCAGTGCCCGATTGGCATCCGCCGCTGCCTCCGACAACCGTCCTGCCACTTCTTTCGGGTTTCCCTTCAGCAACTTGGGTTGCGGCAGGACCAACGCCATAATGATCAAGGAAAAGGTGTTGTCAGGGTCGAGCTTCAGGCTCTTCCGGCAATATCGGACGGCTTCGTCAAAAGCACCGTTCTGTTGCAGAGCCTTTGCCGCTTCGGTGTAGACATAAGAAAGGAGCGGACTATTCGGGTACTTCTTCTCAAATGCATCCACCATCCGAAGGCGGCGGTCAGGTGCACTTTCGTTTTGAATCTCCTGCAAGGCCATAGCCTCCCCGGCTGAGGCTTGCACATCAGTGCCGGCGGGAGTGGTCAAGAGCGCTCGCATATGCGCCTTGCCACTCGGTGTGACCCTCCAAATATCAGCGAGTAGGTCATCATCCGCTCCCGCCTTTCGCAGCTTTTTCTCGGCTTTTTCCTCCAGTTCAAAGTCAACGCCTCGTTCAACAATAGCGGACGCTGCCGACTGCGGATCGCTCTTCCTCTCCTTAATCAGTCGTATGACTTCATCCAGCGTCAACGGAGAAGAGGAAGATTGAGCGGTGGGATTCGATTGAGGATGAGGAGAAAGTGCTACCCGAGGGCAAACGAGGATTCCGGCCAATAAGACAGCAACTCCAAGCCTTGTGAGCACCTTACGATCTTGTGTGGTGTTCGGAATAGGCCCAGCCCTTGATGACAGTCGGTCCAGGAATTCTCGTGCGACGAGCGCGCGTCACGAGAAGTCACGTCTTCAGCAGAAAAATAGCGGCAGGGCCCCTCGGGATCCTGCCGCCGCGCGAGGGATGCTTCCGTGAAACCGGAACTAAAACTCCAATCTCAATCCGAACTGGATACTCCGTGGCGTATTGCACTGGCCAGATACTTGTCCAAAGTTCGGGTCGCTCCAGTTGGTGTCGGGATTGCACCACAGGTGGCGATTGAATAAGTTACCTATATTGGTCTCGAAACGCGCACCGACCCGTTCGGTTATCGGGATGTTCTTGGCGACAGCGAAGTCCTCGTTGAAGTAGTGGGGACTACGAACCGTTGGGTCGTTTTGCGAGGCGTCTCCAAATTGAAGCGCACCGGGATCCGACCAGCCGGCTTTTACCAGGTACTGCTCGCCGGGTCTAACACCGGAAGTTTTTCCGTAGCCAGACACCCCCTGCACCCTATTTGGCCGTTTCAGGCCGTTAGAGCCATTGAAAAGAAAGCCGCAAAAGTCGCACGCCATGGTGATGCTAAGAGGACGCCCCTCGTCGTAGCGTTGTGTGGCCGACATCGTCCAACCGCCGACGAGTTTGTCCGCAACTCCGGTAAAGGCGAACCGCTTCCCCTTTCCGAATGGCAGCTCGTACGACCAGGCGAGGATTAGAGACTGAGGAACATCGTCCCGGCTCAACGCCCGATCGTCCGAAGCTCCGCGAAGCGGATTTTGAATCCCAGGGTCATCTCCCGAGAGCACGTCTTCCGCGCCACTGTTGATGAGCTTGGAATTGGTGTAAGCGATGCGTCCGAAAAGTCCGCCAGTGAATCTCTTGTCGACTTGGGCCGTGAAAGCATTGTAGGTACTGTATCCGTACGGAACACTCAGGACGTTGAGATTCTGGTATTGAGGCCACGGGCGCAGAGCCTGGGCCACGTCTCCCGTAAACCCAGCGTACGGCAATTGAATTCCGGCAGCGATCGCTGCCGGTGAATTGATGTCAGACCCGAGAAGTGCAGCACCCAATTTCAGCACGGAAGGATTGTTCATGTTGTCGAGCAGCCCCAGTCCAGCGGCATTGGCAGGCAGCCGGGTCCCGTGATTGCCCGTATAAGAAGCTCTTAGCAGCAGACTGCTGCCAATTTGACGTTCCATCGTCAGAGAGTAGTTCTGATATCTCGGTAGATCGTTTCTATTGCTTGTGATCCAGGTTGGACTCCCCCCATTAGCAACCGTGGGACTAATGTCTGGCGGAAGGTTGATCGCGGACTGGGGAAAGCCAGTGTCCCAGTAGAAAGCGGGAGAGAAGCCATTGGTGACATTCGGAACGGTTGGGTTAGTGGAGAAGCCGAGTTCGGCGGTGCCTGCGAACTGGTTGGCCGGGAGGCCTCCGTAATAAATTCCGTATCCACCGCGGATGGAGGTTTGATTGTTGATTCGATAGGCGAAACCAAGACGGGGTCCAAAAGCGTCCGTCGGAGGCTTCTCAAAGCATTTCTTCCCAGTTCGACCCGGCCCATTGCCAGCAAAGATGACTGCCCCCAGGTGACCGCCAGCGCCCGGGTTCGGAGTGTTGGGATCGAAGGTTGACTGGCTACCGTGCGCCTCCGACAGACAGCCCTGGTAATCAAAGCGCAATCCGAGGGTCAGGGTAAGGTTCTTGGTAGCTTTGAACTCGTCCGTGAACCAGGGAGAAAAGTATTGCTCGTTCTCCAAATGACGAAAATTGACATTGAAATTCGCGTTATGGACCTGACCGACCAGGAATGAGGCGACCGGATCTCCGGTTGAAGTCAACTGGTTGCCGGTCGAGTCCCAACCCGCGGTCTCGGCATTGCTGAAGTTATAGGTGCCTGTAGTATTTGAGTTACCAATTGTTGGAAATTGATGGTGCCGGTATTCGAAGCCAGCTTTCAGCGTGTGCTTGCCCTTAACCCAGGTAACGTCGTCAAGGAATTGCCAGCGGTTAGCGATACAACCCTCGGCAACAGTATCGGACTCGCCGTAGTGCGTATAAGGAATTATGGGGCTAGTACCGCTGCCGCCATTGGGGCCGTTGCTGCTGAAATCAACCCTCGGCGCTCCGCCGGTGTCAACAATGGGCCCGACAAGCCCCAGGCGCGACACCCAGTGCTGGCCCGCGGAGACCGGGTTCGCGGGAAGAACCCAGCGATCAAAAGAAAGAGTCGTGTGGTTGAAGAGGTTAGGTTTGATGATCCAGTTGAACTGCTGATGGACCGTCCGCGTGGTGATGTCCTGATAAAACCCCTCTCCAAAGTAAGTCGAAGGGCTCGTGAAATTGCAGCCTCGGTTAAAGCTAGCGCACTGCCTCAACGAGGGCCGTGTGTTGGCGTTTACGGAAGTGGACATATTGAAATTATTTCCAAAGGCCTGGTCAACCCTGACGAACAGTGTCTTCGGGGTGATGTATTGGTTGCCTGAGGGTTCAAACGCGTTGTCAATCAGACCCGGGCGGTCGGGAGGCGGGATCAAGGCTGCAAGCTTGGCAGCGATCTGGCTGCGCAGAGGATCATTGGCGGGGATGATATTCGCCTGACCCGGGATAGGCAATCCTGTCGTCGGATCAAAGCCGTAGCCATCCCGCACTGGAACGCCGTTCACCGTCCTGGTGGTGGCCGGGTTGAAAATCTCGCCAGCGTAGATCGGCCGTCCAAGAACATCGGTTGCGATCGGCGTGGCGGTATTCAGAAAGAGAGGATTTGAAAAATCCCCCTGCAGGAAGGCAGGAGTAGGGACAGTGTTAACAAAACTGGGCAAGGTGCCTTGGTTAAAGTGAAGGTCATCCAAGTTGGCGAAGAAAAAAGTCTGATGCTTCCGCCCGTCGTACACTTTGGGTATCACAACCGGTCCGCCGATGGTAAATCCCCAGTTCTCGTTGCGCGTGGGAGTCTTTTGTTTAATAAGCTCTCCCGTGGCATTGAGGCCTTGATAATTATAGTAGTTGTAACCACTTCCGTGGAAGGCAGAGGTGCCCGACTTGGTCGTATATGCGACGAAGCCGCCGCTGGTGCGCCCGTACTGCGCGGAGAAATTGTCTGTGACGATCTTCGTCTCCTTAACCGAATCAAAGGGGACGGAGCGCTCCTGGGTGTTGTTGTGGTCGATGGCGCTGCCAAAGGAGGCTCCATCGAGGTAATTCTCCATCGCCATGGTCTGGCCGCCGTTCATACGCGACTGGAACTGGCTCCCGCGGAATATAGGGCAGCCGTTCGGCCGCATCGGGACGTAGCCGGGCTGCGCGGCCAGCAGGGATTCAGCCAGACGGATATCCGCACCCATCACGACCGGCAGGTCGCGGTAGTACTTCTCTCCCAAGACCTGCGTACGTTCAGCGTTTGATACATTAATTTCTACGTTCGTTGCCAGTACCTCAACCGTTTCCGTTACCTGCCCCACGTCCAGCGTGGCATCCAGGCGAACGGTCCCGCTGGCAACCATCACAGTGGGGGCGACGAACATCTTAAAGCCGGCCTTCTCCACCTGCACCTTGTAGTTGCCCAGAATGAGTGGCGGGGTAGTGAAATTGCCCGCCGACGAGGTGTCGACAACGATTTTGTCGCCCGTAGCCAGATTGGTGACGGTGACCGTCGCCTGTGCAACAGCGCCACCCGTCTTATCGGCTACAAGCCCAGTGATTAAGCCTCTGTCCTGGCCCTGGCCGAAAAGTAAACCTGCAAGCGCTAAAAGGGAAACACCTGTCAAGACACACGAGGAAAACACCGAACGATACTTCATTTTACGGCCTCCCGTCTTGGGGTCACCGTGGCAGAACTTGTGGGGGAAGCCACACTCCCCGCCCGACAGCTTTGCGCGACAATTTCTCTGGCCACCGTTTCCTATATCGCCAGCTATGTAATCGATTACAAACGTCGTGATCCTTATATTCGCCTTAGGTCATGTGTGCAATCCGTCGTTTCCACTCTTCTGAGGTAATACATTTGTACTAGATAGACTTTTCGAAGGACGGTTGGCGCCGGAAGTTAAGTGGGTGATATCGCAGAACAGGTGTTCCTGAGCTGGGAGTGAATTGTGGATGCTATCTCGTTCGTGCGTTACTTAGATCTGTTCTCACTTCTAGTACGCCCCGCCGCCCGCGATCAATAATAGTTCGTGCGTCAGAATCCACTTGCGTGTGGGAGATCCAGGGATGTGAGACATGCACTCTGGTCCGTTGATCATTCGCCGTCGCTGCGTTTGAGCTTTTTCCGAAGGCTGCGTTTGAGCTTTTTCTGAACAGCGAGGGCGCGAGCGGCCTCATTGGCCTGGAAATCAAGAGCTCGGATGGCGCGGAGAACTCGAGTTGCAGTGGAGGGAGATACTTTCGCGGCACCAGTGATAACCCGCGACACGGTCGCGGTGGAAACAGACGCTCTCTTGGCAACCTCCCGAATCCCCATGCTTTATCTACACCCGTAGGACGCACGCTCTGGCGACGAGGTCGTACCGGTAATTTCTTCTCAACTTTGCTTACCCTCTGAGGACGACTGTCAGATTCAGCCTGCTGTTGAATGCTTCGACGTACAATCCATCACGTTTCCTGTTTTGTAATAGTACAGTTGTGCTAGTTCTTGGAACCCGACGCTCTCCGGCTGCTCCGCCTTATGTGACCCACGCCTTGACCACCTGCGTTTGACTTCGGATGCAAGCCGGACCAAGAGCGCGTAAGCGACAGATTCGGGATCTTGCGTAAATGTTTTCTTCGCTTATTCTCACGCGGAGTATAATCTGCCTCGCGAGCCAGCCATGAGAGTGGAGCCCAGCAGACTGATCCGCGTGCTAATCGTTGATGACCACGTGGCGATACGCGTTGGCCTAAGAAGCATGCTTGAAGCCCAAGGTAGTATCGAAGTGATGGGAGCAGCAGCAAGCGGCTTTGACGCTCTTGCGAGCCTCGCTGCCGGCATTCCTGACATCATCCTGGTCGATCTTCGAATGCACGGTATGAGCGGGTTCAGTCTGATTCAAGAAGTACGGCAGCGCTACCCTGCCGTCAACATGATCGTCCTCACGAGCTATGAGACTGACGAGGATATCTACACTGCCGTCCGCGCTGGTGTGCAAGGATACCTTTTGAAAGACGCGCCGGAGCAAGAATTGCTCGATGCAATCTTTGCCGTTTATGCTGGCGGTCGTTACTTTCCCCCGCACATCGCGTCGCGACTTGCCGACCGACTTCAGCGATCCAGCCTTTCGCGTCGAGAGCTGGAAGTACTAGAGATGCTATCCAAAGGACTAACTAACAACCAGATAGCTAAAGCACTCTATATAAGCAGTCACACTGTTCGATGCCACGTAGCTAGCATTACCGAAAAATTGAAAGTATCTGATCGAACAGAGGCAGTAACAGTAGCATTCAAGAATGGAATCATTCAGCTGGAGTGACTGGAGCCGGTCTCGTGGCTATCTGTTTGCCTCGAATAATCGTCGGGCGCCTCCACTCTTCGATGAAGCTACACACTTTGCGCCTGCCTAGTAGCATTGTGGGAAATCACCGCCGATCCGTGTAGCCGTCAACGACCTGTGTGTCTCTTTCTGCTTCTGCTTCTGCTCTTCTCTGCCGGCTGTGCACAGCAACCTCGAACAATCGCATTTCTCCCGCGGGAGACAGCGGATGATCTTTGGGAGCCGGCACATAAGGGAGCCATGAATGCGGCGCGCGGGAGCGGATTTAGAGTGTACTGGAATGGACCGACGCGACCCGATGATTTCCAGAGGCAGATTTTGCTGCTTGATCGTGCGATTCGAAGAGGCGATCAAGGCATCGTGATCGCTCCCGGCCAGTCACTGGCTCTGATGACGCCCGTGCTCCGAGCGATTTCCGCTGGACTTGCCCACGGTAGTTCTGGGGTCCCCACTTCCCATGCCCGCAGCCGGCACGCTGTCTTATGTGCTCAACGACGAGGAGGAGGAGGGGAGGATTGCTGCCGCGCGGCTGTGTGAGCGGTTGCACGGAAGGGGCTCGATCGCTGTGCTAGGAGTAGACCCGAGCACTCCAGGCCTGGTTCATCGCCTGCACGCTTTCCAAACGGCAATACACGGTCAGTGCCATGACGTGGACCATCGTCGCGGTTCGCATGGGATCTGAGGACGCCGGTCAAGCTGAACACGCTGCGCAAGAGGTCTTGGTAAGCCAGCCACAATTGAACGCGATCTTCGCAATAAGCGGAGCCGCGACATCTAGGTGCGTTTCGTGCTCTCCGGGATGGACACAAGAGCCAGCAGGTACTGCTTGTTGGCTGTGACCAGCAGTATGGGCAACTCTACTATCTAAGTCAGGGCGCGATTGATTCCATCATTGCTCAGAACACTTATGAAATGGCAGACCATGCGATCAAGATGATCATTGCCCAGAGGAATGGTCAAGGTATGCCTCATCTTGCTTTTGTAAAACCCGTTCTGTTAACCCACGACAACCTATACGAACCGCAGTTTGCGCCCCTTCTCACCTACTGGAGATCCGTGCCTTGAGCGCAAGGAACCTGGCGTCGCGAAGAGTCGTGCTTACGGGCTTGAGCCTGTGTGGTGTCGTGACGGTTGGATTGCTTCTTGTTGTGGCGGGCGTCCGGGTATCGCCAGTTGCCCTATCATGACTCGTTCTCTTTGGGCAAAGCAGATGAATGGGAGAGCTATGACGGTACCTGGAGAGTCGTTGACAGATGCGGTTCGCAATGATTCGGACGCGCGCGGCTCGAAGTTCATGACCGGCTCTTCCAAATGGACGGACTATTTGACTGAAGCGGACCTTCAACTTCTGGGAGATAAAGGTGATGCTGGGCTGATCGTAAGGTCAACTGACGAAGAGCAGGGTGTCGATTCCTACAGCGGGTATTACGTAGGGCTTCGCGCGACAGGATGGATTTCTGATTATTGGACGGGCTGACCATGGATGGTCAGAGTACCAGGATTCACGAATGCCCGGGGGAGTACGGCCTTTCCATTGGTACCATCTAAAAGTTGTGTCATTTGGGTGCTCTCTCGCGGCGTCGGCAGTCGATCCAAGTACGGGCGCCACTACTACTGTGGCTCTTAAAGAGGATCAGGATTCATGCGCCTCCAAGGGCCGCATTGGGTTGAGATCACTGGACACGGGAGGAATTTGGAAAAATGTCCGCGCTGCTCCCGCTTCGATCCATGACCTGACGAGCCTGGTCGGCGGACACGACATTCCCCCCTCCAAGCTAGTACCTCTTTCTATCAAACAAACACTTGAAGTCCGTAGAGGGTTTCTTACTTCACAAGAGCATCCAACATCAGGACAGGCGCGTCTCAGTCCAGTCGAGCCATTGAGGAACCTCCTCTTGGAGGCCCCCAATCAGAATTCGATCTTGTCCGCACGTGGCGTCGTAATTCTGACCGAACCGGTCTTGTACATCCAGGATTCCACTGGGGGTATTTCAATACCAAATGTCAAGGGCCCGCTTTTGAAGGTTGGAGATGAAATCGAAGCTACCGGAACGGTCGAACCACACGACTTTAGCGCTAGTCTGGCGAACGCTACGGTCCGTCTCCTGTGGGCTGGAGTACCCGATCCTCCTTTGGCCGTCACAATTTCTCAAGCAGCTACAGGAGTTTTCGACGCGCGCTTTGTTGAATTGGAGGCCTATCTTGATGGCATTGACGAGGCGTCGGATAAGAACTTGATTCTTAGCCTGCACAATGGCGACCAGCGCTTCCGGGCAATCCTCAAAGGGTCGTTTGGAGAGGTAGCGCGACCTTCCCTGGCCCAACACAGCCTGTTGCGTGTTCGGGGCATTTGCTCCACTCTGTCGGAATACACCAGCAACCGCACACCATTTGTCCTCCTTCTTCGTTCGATGGACGACATAGAACGGGTCGCAGGCCCCCCTTGGTGGAGCGCTCGGAATCTTATCGCCATTGTCGTAGGCGTAACTTTTGTTGTACTCCTCGTGTACTCGTTCTACATTCGCGCCGAACACTGGAGACTTCGCGCAGTAATCGAGGAGCGACAAAGACTGGCGCACGAGTTACATGATACGCTCGCCCAGAGTTTTGCCGGAATCGGTTTCCAGCTGGGAGCAATCCGTAAACGACTGCCGAGGAATCTTCATGGGCTTCATAGTCAGCTTGAGGTCGCATCACAACTGGTTACACAAGGCCATCAGGAGGCACGACGCAGCATTTCCACTCTCCGTCCAAACTGCATTGAGTCAATCGAACTATTGCCCGCTCTAACCCGCTCGGCTGCGGTCATGGTCTCGGGTGGCTCAGTTACCGTTGAAGCTTCTACAAAGGGTAAATACCGCCAGATACCCCTGAAGCTCACTGACGTCCTGTTCAGAGTCGGCCTGGAAGCCATTGCAAATGCTGTTCGCCACGCTCGTGCGACTCACATCGGGGTTACTGTGGAATACGCTATCAATGCTCTCATTCTTACTGTTGAAGACAATGGAATTGGATTCGTATTCGGACGAAGTGTCGGACAGCTTCGGATTGCGAGGCATGAAGAAGAGACTGGAGAGCGTCGGAGGTACGATTCAGATAAGCAGCGAACCGGGCGTTGGAACTCGAATTGAAGCCGCGGTTCCGCTTCCGCGATTGTATAGGTTCGGCTTCCCTTCTTTTGGTCGAGGAACTAAGCAATCGCAAGAGCGGTCGTCCTATCTTGACCACGCCACCACGTTCTTAATGACCTCTTTGATTCGCAATCTCGCTTCAATTCCCGTATCAGCCCGCCTCGCAACGATCGCTCTGAGGCTGATCCTAGACGCTCGGCTGGCAAGCTGTGTCCACGCGAATCAGACACTCCCGTCGCTGCGTGTCACTAGCTCGCACTCGTTCGCCGCACTAACCAACCCCGAATCGGAATCATTGACTTGGCATAATAGTACAGATGACCTATGGAAGCCATAAGACTTCCAGAAGTAAACTGCCCTGTGGTCCGAAACACAGTCAAAGGTGCTTGTCACAAACCCTCAACTCGAATTTGTATTCCGGCAAATAGAGTTCCTTGTGCGACCCATTAGATCGATGGGAACCACGATTTTCTGAGTGCCGTTGCTCGACACTTCTAGTGAGAACAACGTGAGACATCGGAGGCATTTGAAATGCGATCAAACTCGACAATATTTGCTATGTTGCTGGTGTTGCTGCTGCCCGTACGGATGCATGCCGACACTCAGAGATGGTCCGAGGTGCAGGCAAACGCGTGGTACGCGCAGCAACCGTGGCTGGTGGGTAGCAATTTTGTGCCAGTGGACGCGATCAACCAGCTTGAGATGTGGCAGGCAGACACGTTTGACCCGCAAGAGATTGATAAGGAGTTTGGATGGGCGGAAGAGCTGGGCATGAACACCATGCGTGTTTTTCTGCACGACCTTCTTTGGCAGCAGGATGCGCCGGGGTTCCAGCGTCGCATCGATACGTTTCTAACAATCGCCGACAAGCATCATATCCGGCCGATGTTTGTCCTGTTCGATTCGTGCTGGGAGCCGGCGCCGAAGCTCGGACCACAGCACCCGCCGATTCCGGGTGTGCACAACTCGGGATGGGTACAGAGTCCGGGAGAGCCTGCACTGCAAGATCCTTCGCAGTATCCGAGACTGAAAGCGTACGTGGAAGGCGTGGTAGGTGCGTTTGCGAATGACAAGCGCATCGTGGCGTGGGATGTGTGGAACGAGCCGGCGGGAAGCAAAGAAGTGATTGCATTGTTGCCGCAAGTGTTTGAGTGGGTGCGCGAGGCGCATCCTTCGCAACCGCTGACTAGCGGCATCTTTCAGGACGACTTCACGCCTGCGGACAAGCCCACACCGGTAACCGCAATTCAGATCGCCGAGTCGGACGTGATTTCATTTCACAACTATTCAGTTGGCCCGAGGAGTTCGAGAAGGAAATCACTGGGCTGGAGCAATATCATCGCCCGTTGTTATGCTCAGAGTACATGGCGCGATCGGTGGGCAGTACATTCGACACGATCCTGCCGATTGCGAAGACGCACCGCGTCGCCGCAATCAATTGGGGATTCGTGGCGGGCAAGACGCAGACATATTTACCGTGGGATTCGTGGGAGCGGCCGTATGTGAAGACGCAGCCGCCGGTGTGGTTCCACGATGTGCTGCACGCAGACGGGACACCGTATCGGAAACGCGAGGCGCAGATTCTTCGTGATCTGACGGGCAAGGGCTCTCGGAAGACGTTAACCAACCAATTGCACCGCCGTACATCTCCTCTTGCGGTGGCCGAGGTCCAAGTACGGTGAACTCTCGTTCCGGTATCCCCGAAGGCGGAAGAAGTGTGCTCGCCTGTGTTTCATTGTCGACTTTCTTCTGAGAACCTGCACGCCCCTCCAGAAATGGCTAACCAGCTGACAGGAGACGCCGGAGGTGGTTTCCGGATGGCCGATCGCTCGGGAGTCGCTTTTCAGGAGGTAAACTTACATTGTGTCGAAATTACTTTCGTGGCCGATGGAAGTTGGAACTCCGGATTCGCCGCCGACGTGTTTGGTTGTAACGGCTACGAAGAACATGTGGCTCGTTCCGACTGCGTCCAGTGTGAGGACGGAGTACGTTTCCCGGCAGGCGCCGGACAGACTACGGTCGTGCTTAACGTGATCCCTGTCTTCCAGCAATTGTTTCGGTTCGCTCACTCTGCTCCTCGAGGAATGCCAGCCTACCCTACGAAATATTCCCGGCGAGAAAACCTCTGATATGATGCCGAGCGGATTTCACAATATCACTTGCGAGAGGCGCGTATGAGCATCACACGACGTGAAATGTGCATTTTGCTCCCCGGACTTTTGCCGGCCGCGGCTGCACTCGACTCCTTTGCCGAACCGGACAATTCCCTGCCCTCGGCCAACTATCCGTTTGACCAGCTGGCCCTGCACATTCTCGACCATGCCGAAATGCGCAGCGTCCTTAAGGGCAAGCTGGCCACCGGTGAGGCGCTGGAGGTGCACGAGACCATACTGCCGGCCGGCGCCGCTCCCCACGCTCCACACCATCACGTGCACTCCGAAATGTGGCTCATTCGTGAAGGCGTGGTCGAGCTTACGGTCAACGGCGCCAGCTACCGTCTGGGTCCGGGCGGGGTAGGGTTCGTTCATTCGAACGATGAGCATGGAATCAAAAATGTCGGCTCGACTGCCGCCAGCTATTTCGTCGTAGCGGTGGGTCCGGGAGCAGACGCGTGATGCGGCCATTCGTCGCCTGGTTCAGCCGACCAGGAAAGTATAGCCGGGAGACGAATCCAGATCCTTGTTTAGTTTCGGCTCAATGTCACGATCAGTTTTTACGAATTAACACCGCGGAAGTCTGATTCTTATAGTTTGCGGTGGTATTTTTCCGCGGGGGTTTTCTGGTGAGCACGAAAATGGAAGGCGGAAGTGATCAAATAGTTTTCCGCAAGACTCATGCCCATACCGGACGGTGCGTCTCGGTCACGCCAGGAAATAGTGCCATGAAGCACTTTGCTTGCGGGCGCATTACCTTGAACGCCGCGGCGCCTGCCGAGTCGCTTTCAACCGGAGAGCGCGAGACCGGACTGCTTGTCCTCTCGGGCAACGCCACTGTGACGGACGACAGAGGCCAAAGAGGTATCACTGGGACAGTAGGACGCGATCTACATTCCACGCGATTCTTCAGTGAAGATCGCGACCACGTCAAATGTGGATATCGCCGAGTTTTCCGCTGAGGTTTCCAAGCGTTATCCGTTTCAAATCGTGCGGTTCTCCCAGGTCGAAAACGATCCTGGGTTAAAATTCATCGCGGGCGGATCAGGATCATTAGGCAAGCTGCCCCTGCGCTGGCCAAGAACGTGGAAGCTGGGCGACTGGTTGCGGGCTTTACCATCTCGGAGCCGGGCAACTGGACGAGTTGGCCTCCGCATGAGCACGCCAAGATGCTGGAAGAGATGTACGTGTACTTCAATATGCCCGAGCCGGCATTTGGCATTCAACTTGTGTATAACCGTACTGACTATCCGGAAATGGTCACGGTCGTACGCGATGGCGATGCGGTGCCAATGCCGAGTGGATATCATCCAAAACTATCGGTTTACGGTTATCGCATTTGTTTTCTCTGGGCGATGGCGGCCCACCGCGAAGGCGAAGACCGGCAGTTTGGAGTGGTCAACGTACAGCGCGGATTCGACCAGGGATCTTCCGGACTGAAAGCTGGCCGTAAGAAGTAGCAACCTCCACTATGGACCGAGCCGCCAGCTCCGCGAACCGGGTGTCTGCAGCGGATTCCGAAGCGGTGAGCCCCGGGATATCGTCACGAGCTGGATATTTCCGCTGGGTCATCTGCGCTCTCCTGCTGTTCGGAACCACCAAAAACTACATGGACCGCCAGGTGCTGGGAGTCCTGAAGGGACCACCCTTCAACACGACCTGGGATGGAACGAAATCGACTACGGCAATCTGGTCCTGGCCTTCCAGGCTTTTTACGCGATCGGCATGGTGGTGGTGGGCCGGGTAATCGATCGACTGGGTACGCGGCTGGGCTACGCGCTGTCCATGGTTTTCTGGAGCCTGGCTTCGATGGGACATGCCCTGGGCAGTTCCTTCACCAGCTTTATTGTTGCCCGCTCGGCATTGGGTTTCGCAGAGTCAGGTGTTTTTCCGGCCAGCATCAAAACTGTCGCCGAATGGTTTCCGAAAAAAGAGCGGGCGCTGGCTACGGGAATTTTTAATGCCGGGGCAAATGTCGGCGCTATCGTCACTCCGCTTGTGGTGCCGTGGATCACGATTCACTGGGGTTGGCGCTGGGCGTTTGTGATTACTGGCGCTTCGGGCTTCGTCTGGCTCGCATTCTGGCTGCTGCTTTATCGCCAGCCGGAGGAGCATCCGCGGGTCTCCAAGGCGGAGCTGGACTACATCCGCAGTGATCCTCAACGACCGATGGCGAAAATCAAATGGGCGCGCCTCATCCCGCATCGTCAGACGTGGGCGTTCGTGGTAGGCAAATTCATGACCGACCCGATCTGGTGGTTTTATCTATTTTGGATACCCGACTTTCTGCAACGCAAACATGGACTGGCGCTGATGAATATTCGGTCTGCCGATCGTGGTGATCTATGTGATCGCCGACATCGGCAGTGTCGCTGGAGGCTGGTTCTCATCCTGGCTGATTCATCGCGGCAAGAGCGTGAACGTGGCGCGAAAGAGCGCGCTGCTGATTTGCGCGGTGTCCGTCGTCCCCATTGTGTTTGCCTATAACATGGCGAGCTTGTGGGGAGCGGTCCTGTTGATCGGGCTTGCGGCTGCGGGCCACCAGGGATTCTCCGCCAATCTTTTTACTCTGACCTCTGACACTTTTCCGGCCCAGGCCGTGGGCTCAGTGGTTGGCATGGGTGGTATGGCAGGCGCGATCGGAGGCATGCTGATCGCCACCATCGTGGGCCACACCCTGCAGTGGACAGGCAGTTACATGATCCCGTTCCTGATGGCCGGCTCCGCCTACTTGCTGGCGCTGGCCGCGATTCAGCTGTTGGTACCCAAGCTGGAGCCCGCCGACATCCACTAAGAGAACAACCATGATTCTGTGGCTCTCCAGCGGACGGGCAAGAATGCGCTGGCGACCGGCCGGGCCTTGGGTGGGGCGCTTCGGACTGTGGGACTCCAGCTCCGTCCGGCCCGCGGCACAGCGGCTCGTAGTGGGGTGTCTTCCCTTCTGTGATAACGTACACGGCAATTGCGCAGCAATGATCGATATGATGACCCGCGAAAGAGCCAGCAGGCTCTGCGGTGGGTGACGGCGCCGTGAAACCTTTTTATATTCAAGTTCACCAGCGGGACAACGTTGCAATTATCGCGAATCCGGAGGGCCTGCCCGCGGGCACGCAATTTAGCGACGGGCTGACACTCAAAGAGCGCATCCCACAATCTCACAAAGTGGCGTTGCGACATTTGCAGCGCGGAGATCCAATCAGGCGCTACGGCCAGGTTATCGGGACGGCGACCCGATCCATTGCACCGGGTTCGTGGGTACACCACGATGCAATCGAATTGCCCCGCGCGCCCGCGCTCGACGACTTGCCGCTGGCTACCGCCCCTCCGGAACCTCAGCCAGTATTACCGGGATACGCGTTTGATGGTTTTCCCAATGCGGACGGAAGCGTGGGAACGAAAAACATTCTGGGCATCACGACCACCGTGCAGTGCGTTGCTCCGACCGTGGAGTATGCCGCGCAAAGAATAAAGAACGAGATCCTGCCCCGGTTCCCGAACGTGGATGATGTAGTTGCCATCACCCACACGTACGGATGCGGCATCGCGATGGATGCGCCCGGCGCTGAAATTCCAATTCAGACAATCCGACATATCAGCACTCATCCCAACCTGGGCGGAACGCCGCTGCTGGTCAGCCTGGGCTGCGAGAAGCTGCAACCGGAGCGCCTGTTTCCAGAGCAACGGCTTGCGAACTTGCCGGTCCTGGAGAGCGAACCATATGTGGTCCGCATGCAAGACGAACACGGATTTGGGGAGGTCGTGAGCGCCATCATGCGCGCCGCCGAGAAACGACTGGAGCGACTCAGCCGACGGCAGCGTAGGGCAGTTTCGGCGTCGGAGCTTGTGGTGGGTTTGCAGTGCGGGGGAAGCGACGCTTTTTCCGGTGTGACCTGCAATCCAGCAGTGGGCTTTGCGGCCGATCTGCTGGTGCGCGCCGGCGCCACGGTCATGTTCTCGGAAGTCACCGAGGTACGCGATGCAGTGCACCTCCTGACTCCGCGCGCCATCAATCAGGAGGTGGCTCGCGCCCTGCTTCGCGAGATGCGATGGTATGACGACTATCTGGCGCGAGGCTCAGCTGATCGCAGTGCGAATCCCACGCCCGGCAACAAGCGGGGAGGTGTGTCGAACGTGGTGGAAAAAGCGCTGGGCTCGATCGCGAAGTCTGGTAGTTCAGCATTGATGGCAGTCGCCGCGCAGGGCGAGAAGGTTACGACGAAAGGGTTAGTGTTCGCGGCGACGCCAGCCAGTGATTTCATCTGCGGCACACAGCAACTGGCGTCGATGAACCTGCACGTCTTTACCACCGGAGAGGGGAGTCCTTACGGACTGGCCCTGGTTCCCGTGGTTAAGGTCTCCTCGCGAACCGCGTTGGCAGAACGCTGGCCTGACCTGATCGACATCGACGCTGGACGCATCGCGACCGGCAACGCCACCATCGAAGAAGTCGGTTGGGAAATCTTCCGCTTCATTCTCGATGTGGCCAGCGGGCGCAAGAAAACCTGGGCGGAGCACTGGGGATTGCACAACGCGCTGGCACTGTTCAATCCCGGGCCGATCACCTAGCACCGGAACCCGCCTGCCGGGTAAGATCGCAGCACTCCCACGAATCGCATTGAGTGTTTCTAACGGGCTCATTTAACTCTCTTGATTTGACACGGAGCGTTCTAACAAGTACAAACCTGCGATATGTCTGCCCGATCGGTAGCGATCGTGTTGGCCGTGATCGCTGCGAGGGAGCCGGCTACAAGAAGGGAAGGAGTTGAAGTTCGGGGCGGAGAACTGCAAACTCCGAACGGAAAGGCAGAGACGAATGGAAACCACACCGCTCAGAGAACAGTTAGGCGACGACTTGCTACAACCGGCTCGGATCTACTCCTCAGTAGAGGAAGTACTGGCCACGACCCCATTTATCGACATCCACACCCATCTGTTTCCTCCCACCTTTGGCGGCCTGGGTTTGTGGGGCATCGACGAACTGCTCACATATCACTATCTGGAAGCAGAGTTGTTCCGTTCGTCGAGTATCGCGCCCGAGCATTATTGGGAGTTCTCGAAACGACAGCAGGCCGATGAAATCTGGCGGGTCCTGTTCGTGGAGAATAGCCCGGTCTCGGAAGCCACACGCGGTGTCATTGCGGTTCTCAATGCATTCGATTTGCCGACCGCCAGCTCAGACCTCGAAGAAGCCCGATCGTTCTTCCGCTCCCAAAGGGTCGAATCGCATGTCCTGAACGTGCTTCGGATGGCGGGCGTGAGCTCAGTGGTGATGACCAACGACCCGCTCCATCCTGAAGAACAGCGAGTCTGGATGAACATCGCGAACGGCAGCCCGGAGTTCCTGGCTTCGCTGCGCCTGGATCGAATCCTTTGTGGCTGGTCTGAGCATTGGCAACGCCTGCTGGAGCAAGGCTACTCCGTGGACGCCGCGGCAAGCGGCCGGTCGGTCGCCGAGGTGCGCAGATTTCTTGCAGACTGGTATGAGCGCATGCGTCCGGTGTATATGGCCGTGTCTCTCACCGATGCTTTCCAGTTCCCGGAAGAAAGCGTTCAGGGCAAGTTGCTCAGTGAAGCGGTCCTGCCCTCGTGCCAGGAGTTTGATCTGCCGCTGTCTCTGATGATCGGAGTGCGCCGTCAGGTAAACCCAAGAATTCGGCTGGCAGGTGATGCGGTGGGCAAGGCGGACATGCGTGCACTGGAGAATATTTGCCGCGCCTATCCCAACAATCGTTTTCTGGTGAGCGTCTTGAGCCGCGAAAATCAGCACGAACTCTGCGTGTACGCACGAAAGTTTGGCAATCTTATGCCCTTCGGGTGCTGGTGGTTCTTGAACAATCCCTCCATCGTGGAAGAGATCACGCGGGAGCGCATTGAATTGCTTGGGACAAGTTTCATCCCGCAGCATTCGGATGCGCGGGTCCTTGAACAAGTCCTCTACAAATGGCGAAATACCCGGGCCACCATGTCCGGTATTCTTGCCAATAGTTATCAGCTGCTGGCTCGCGACGGCCGCAGCGTTACGCGTCAAATGATCCGGCGCGACGTGAACCGCCTGTTCCGTGGCAACTTCGAAAAGTGGACCAACCGGGCTGCGTGAAGTTCCCTAGCTGCGCCCGACATCCTAGGCCTGGGTGGTAAGCAGCTTTTGCAGAAAATCGGCAACGGCTTGCCTCAGCTTACGGGGATAGTCGGTGCGAACCATGGCCAGCGCGAGGCTGCGGGTGAGCCGGTGCCCCGCTATCGGAT
Organism: Terriglobia bacterium; assembly: GCA_963803655.1. Lineage (GTDB taxonomy): Bacteria > Acidobacteriota > Terriglobia > Terriglobales > Acidobacteriaceae > JAIQFF01. The sequence continues at coordinate 147,829 of CAWDNR010000024.1, read as the reverse complement.
AAGTCTGGAAAAAGCGATTCCGGCCGTGCAGCGCGTGTTGCGGGAGTATCGAGTAGCCGAAACCCGACTCCACCAGTCCCTTGATCCCAGCACAAGGAAGAGCAGATTGAAACTGAACCGCCACCTAAATTCCGCACCGCTTCAAATGACTCGGGCACCGGGCTTCCGTCCACCCCAGAAGTACAATGCCCGCCCGAGACTTGAGAAATCTTGCCTCGCGCATGCGTCGCGGCGCACTCTTTTATCGGCGGATCCAATAAAGAGCGCATTCATATGGAGCAAGGCGGAGAGGCTTCTCTACATCACCGACGACATTCTTACAAAGCGGTTAAAGTTGTCTTCGTGGCGCTCTTGACCATTGGCTTTACCTGCAGCGTCTTCGCGCAGGGGAAACCGGTACCCTTCACAGTCTCAAACCCAAAGCACAAAAAGTGGTCGTCGGAGGAAGCCGGCAAGATCTACTATCAGCCTGTGAACTGCTGGCTCGAACGGTCAGGCCGGAAAAGCCGCCGCGCCTTCATCCCAGATTTCTTTTGGTTCTGGGAGCAAGTGAGGATCAGGTCTTGCGTACCGACACCGCCGTGGAGATTCACCTGAAGTCCTGGGACATAGATAAGTTTGCGGAAGCGACGGTGATGGTGGCGGCCCGGGAGGTATCACAGCGCGAGGATCTGACGAAAATAGTCCGTCAGTCCGTTTCTGTCGCCCAAAGCACTGTGTCTGTTGAGCGCCTCGAAGACAACCGTTGATTGCCGGCAGATCCGCGGTTGCGCCAGCGTCTGACCCAGGTTTTCAGAGCTTGACCCGTCCTCGCAGCTCCGAGAGCGACCTAAATAAATGCAATTGCCTACCCGTCCACTTCAATTGACGCCGATGTGTGAAGGATTGGGCAAGACTGTGCCGTCAGTCCTCAGGACGATCCGCCACGGCGGCGGCACTGCGGTAGTGCGGTCTGGGCTTCTTCGGGGCAGTCACGTAGGTGTAGGGATCTTCGGGGGCGTCGGGGTTTCGCTTCAAAAAGCGCTTGACGGTATCAAGCCATTTCTCGAAACGCCGCATCATCGTAATTCCTTCGCGTTATCGGTTATTTTAGCAACTCACGACGTCGGACGACCTTTTTCCGCCGGCCCGTTGGCGGAGGTCGTGTTCACTTCAATTGACGCCGTTATTCCGGGCTCATCCAGCGTCAGAAACTCCTGCACAATGGGCTCATCGCAGCGCTCCATTTCGCTGTACGTTCCAAAGAAAAGCGCTCTCGCTTCGTGGAGAAACACCACCCGATCGGCCAGCTTCTTGGCCAGGCGCATATCGTGAGTCACGACCACGCTGGTGAGATGTAGCTGAATTTTCAGCCGTTTGATGAGATCGCCAAGCAGTTGGGCCATCAGCGGATCCACCATGGTGGTGGGCTCGTCATAGAGGACGCATTCCGGCTGGGCAGCGAGAGCGCGCGCGATCGCCACGGAGCGCTTCATCCCGGTGGACAAGTCGGAGGGCAACTGATCGCGCATCTCTTTGACGCCGACCATATCCAGCAGGCCATCCACGATCTGATAAATCTGCTCCTCTGAAAGCTGGCGCCGCTCCCGCAGCGGAAAGGCCACGTTTTCGCCGACGGTGAGCGAATCGAACAAGGCTCCATTCTGGAACACGATTGTCACCTTCTTGCGGATTCGTTCCAGATCCTCTTCGCCGTAGTCTGTGATGTCTTCATGAGCCACGATCACACGGCCTGAGTCCGGCTTGAGAAATCCCATGATGTTCATCAGCGATACCGATTTACCCACGCCGCTGCGGCCCAGGATACAAACTGTTTCTCCGGGCATCACGCTGAAGCTGACGTGATCGAGGACGCGATTGTCGCCAAAGGCTTTGGAGACATCCTTGAACTCGATGTACGGTCCGGATTTTTCGTCAGTGGACATGTACTGGTCGTCCGTCCTCAGTCGTCAGCCGCTAGTTGTTCTTTGCGCTCTTTCCGATCTTCGCGGTGAAGAGCTTTCGACCGCAAAGGTCGCAAAGGAAGCCTCAAAGCGCGCAAAAGGTGTGCTTACTCGTCACATAATGCCCGATGGTTTTAATGATAAATGCCTCTCATCACCGGGCTGACAGCTTCTGTTTGGCTTCCTGCCAATCCTGCTCAGTGTTGAGGTTGCGGAACATTTCTTCGCCGAAGCCGTGTCGCTCCAATTCTGCCTGCTCGATAACCAGAGTCTGGACTTCAGCGAACAAGCTGTCGACCTTGTTCTTGCCGGCGTCCAGCGAGCGTTGCGCAGCTTCTCCGAAGGCTTTCCGGTAGACGGCACACAGGGGCTGCAAACCCCCGCCTGCCCTTGGTACCACCACCGCGGACTTGCTTGCAGCCGCCCGAGTAATCAGATATTTCAGCAAATCGAGCTGAAGAAATGGCATATCGACAGCTGTGATCAGATTCAGATCGGTGCGGGCATCGGCCAGCGCTGCGTGAATCCCAGCCAGGGGTCCGCACCCGGGATACAGGTCTTCCACCACTGGACCGAACGTCGCGAATTTCTCCGCGTCGCCGACAATCCACGCCTTTCCCGTCGCGGCCTGCGCCAGCTCCAAGGCATGCGCCAACAGGGTGCGTCCTCCTAACTGCATAAACGCCTTGTCCTGACCCATGCGAGAGCTCTTGCCGCCTGCCAGGACAAAACCCGTTACAGAGTCCACGCCGTGATAATACACGCCCTGAACTTTAGCGTTTAGGGCTTTTTACAGATCGGCCTTCACAGGTGGATCACAAAACTGTCATTATTTCCAACCAGTTGCGGGACCATGCTTTTCACTAGACGAAAGTAACCTAGCCCAACTGCCAATCGCTGTTGGATGATAGTTGTTCCCGGCGATCCCCTCCGGAAAAAACGACCATGCCTCAGAAGTTAATGGATGTCCTCATGCTTGGCCGCTGCTCTCATGAATTTTCCTGGCCCCGGCGGGCCGCTGACGGTCACTACTACCAGGTGTGTCTGCTTTGCGCGGCAGAGTACAAGTACGACTGGAAAACGATGAAGCGCATCAAGCGGGTGCCCAGCGCGACCGAAGCGACGACCGAGACGCAACGGAGCAAGAACGGCAATAAGAAGCCGACCTGGGTTCCGCGCGCCCGGCGCTTATCTTTGCAGACCGCGGTCCGCTATCGTCCCAAGGGCTTGGGAACTTGGCACGAAGGCACGGTCGAAAATCTCAGCCAATCCGGCGTGCTTCTGCTCGGGCCCCAGCAATTGCCCGATAACACTTTGGTCGAGATGGTGTTCGAAATGCCAGAGGAAATCTCCGGGCAGAAAAACAGCACGGTTCTTTGCCAGGGCCGAATTATTCGCCGGAAGGATATCCGCGACTCGGAATCGGTCGGTCTGGCTGCAACCATTCTCGACTACAAATTCCTGCGCCAGCACTAACACCGCTGTTTGGCAAAGACCAAAGGCCGAACTTTCATGCCGGGCCGCAAATTGTTCTGCTGCCGTACAGTTACAGGCCGCTTGCCCGCGGACCTTCGAACCATAATTTTGACCGAGACCAGGAGCCTTTCTGCATCTAAACTGTCTATAGTCGGTTATAGCTCAATCAGGAGCATTCTCTATGAAGGCGAAACTCTCTCTCTACGTCACCGGAATATTGCTGCTCGCGATTCTGACGGTTGGCGTGGGTTGCACCAAAGCCCCGAATGACGCCGAGCTTACCAGCAACATCCAGACGAAGCTGGCTACGGATTCCGGTCTGCAAGGCAAGCAACTGGACGTGAAAGCGGAAGGCGGAACCGTAACTCTGACCGGCACAGTGGACAACGACGCTCAACGCGAAGCAGCAGCACGCTACGCGGCCGCCGAGCCTGGCGTCAAGCAGGTCATAAATAATTTGCAGGTGCGACTCCACCGCCGCCGACACGGCACAAGCTCCACCGCCGCCGGCACCGGTAGAGGAAACCAAACCTTCACCGGCACCCAAGCCCGTCGCCGGCATGAGCCGCGCGTGCGGAACACGCCGCCTTCCAACGAACCGGCCCCTGCGCTGCTCCGGTAGCCGCCATGGCGCCTCCGCCCGCGCCCGTCAGCTGCGGTACCTTCGACACCGCCGCCTCCGCCTCCACCCAGGAAGGTTACGATTCCTTCAGGGACGACTCTGGCGGTGCGGCTCGTCGATACCATCGATTCGGAAACCAGTCAGCCCGGCCAGACTTTCCATGCCACGCTGGATTCACCGCTGGCGGTGGAGGGTGAGGTCGCAATTCCCGCCGGCTACGACGTTGAGGGCCATATCGTGGATGTGAAGAGTGCCGGCAAGTTCGCCGGGCAATCGCTGCTGGCGCTGCAGCTGGATCGCATTTCGGCTGGCGGCAAATACTACAACCTGCAGACCGATCAGTATCGTCGGCAGGGCTCATCGCGCGGCAAGAATACGGCCGAGAAGGTCGGCGCCGGCGCCGGCATCGGAGCCATCATTGGCGCCATCGCGGGCGGAGGCAAAGGAGCTGCGATCGGCGCGGCCGCCGGCGGAGGCCTGGGTGGAGGCGTACAGGCGGCCACCAAGGGCCAGCAAATCAAGCTGCCCTCGGAAACCGTGCTGAACTTTACGCTGCAGGCTCCCTTGACCGTGGTGGAGACCAAGGGTCCGAATCATGGGCGTCACCGGCTGGATGCCAGTCAGTCGGACTACGAGCCAGGATGCGAGCCAGTCAGATCCGAACCGGCCGGTTCTGAATCGGCCCAACAATGTCAGCCGGATTCGAGCCAGCCCGATCCGAATCAGTAAAGTTTTGTAAATCTTTGCAAGGCCGGCATTTCGCCGGCCTTTTTTCTTCAATCGTATGACAATATTTACTGACCAAACCGCGAGTTGCCACATCCATATAGTTCTAAGCAGGTAACGTCAAGAGGCCTTCATGTGGATTGTTGCGCTGGCGCTGCGCCGGCCTTACACCTTCGTCGTTCTCGCTCTGCTGCTGCTGATTCTTGGCCCGATCGTCATCTACCGGACGCCCACCGACATTTTTCCGAACATCAACATCCCTGTGGTCAGCATTCTGTGGAACTACACCGGTCTGAACTTCCGAGGACATGGCCAACCGCATCGTGACCCTGACCGAACGCACGCTGACCACGACGGTGGACAACATCGAGCACAGCGAGTCGCAGTCGCTGAACGGCATCGCGGTGGTGAAAGTATTTTTCCAGCCGCACGCCAACATTGAAAAGGCGATCGCGCAGATTACGGCGATCTCGCAAACCCAGTTGCGGCAGTTGCCGCCGGGAACAACACCGCCGCTGGTCATCACTTACAACGCATCCACCGTGCCCATTCTGCAGTTGGCCTTGTCGGGCCAAAAGCTTTCCGAGCAACAACTCTTCGACTATGGCGTGAATTTTATTCGCACCCGGCTGGTTACGATTCCGGGCGCTGCCATTCCCTATCCCTACGGCGGAAAGCAGCGGCAAGTGCAAGTGGATCTCGACACCAATGCGCTGCAGGCGAAAGGTCTGTCGCCGATGGATGTGGTCAACGCCATCAGTGCTCAGAACCTGATTCTGCCCTCCGGAACCTCCAAGATCGGACAGTTCGAATATGACGTCGACCTGAACGGCAGCCCGCAAACCGTGGCGGAGTTGAATGACCTTCCCATCAAACGAGTGGGCAGCACAACCATCTACATTCGCGACGTGGCCTATGTGCGCGACGGTTTCCCTCCGCAAACCAACATCGTGCGCGTGGACGGGCAGAGAGCTTCCCTGCTTACCATCCAGAAAACCGGGACCGCCTCGACCCTGGACATCATTGCCGGAATCAAGGGGCTGCTGCCGCGAATTCAGGCCCAGGTTCCGCCGGAACTGCAGATCAAACCTTTAGCGGACCAGTCCCTGTTCGTGCGCGCCTCCATCGACGGAGTGTTGCGCGAAGGCCTGATTGCGGCCTGCCTCACCGGCCTGATGATTTTGATTTTTCTGGGGAGTTGGCGCAGTACGGTGATTATCGCGGTTTCCATTCCGTTGTCGATTCTTAGCTCCATCATCGCGATGAGCGCGTTGGGCGAGACCATCAACATCATGACGCTGGGAGGACTGGCGCTTGCTGTCGGCATTCTGGTGGACGACGCCACGGTTGAAATTGAGAACATCAACCGGAATATCGCCGAAGGTAAAGAGATTCAAAAAGCGATTCTGGATGGTGCGCAGCAGATCGCGGTCCCGGCATTTGTTTCGACGCTCGCCATCTGCATCGTGTTTCTGCCCATGTTCTTCCTCACCGGCGTCGCGCGATACCTGTTCGTTCCGCTGGCGGAGGCGGTGGTGTTCGCCATGCTCGCCTCCTACTCTGCTCTCACGGACTCTGGTCCCGACCATGGCCAAGTATTTGCTCCGCGGCCATGAGCAGGAAGCCGGCCATCTGAACACCACGAGCCGCAATCCGCTGATACGAATGCAGGTTGCCTTTGAGCTGGCGTTCGAAAGATTCCGCGACCGCTATCACCAGATGCTGGAGCGTTGCCTGCATCACCGAGGCGCGTTCCTCTGGGGCTTCGCTGCGATGTCGGTGGGCTCGTTCGTGCTGCTGGTACCTTGGCTGGGACGGGATTTCTTCCCCAAAGTCGACGCCGGACAATTCAAATTGCACGTGCGCGGACGGGCCGGCACGCGCATTGAAGAGACCGCGAATCTTTGTGACCGGATCGAGGGCTTCATCCGCCAACAGATTCCGCCCCGCGAAATTTCCAGCATCATCGACAACATCGGTCTGCCTTACAGCAGTATCAACCTCTCTTACAGCAACTCGGCCCCCACCGGCCCTGCAGACGCTGACGTCCTGGTTACCCTGAACCCGGACCATCGACCGACCGAAGGATATGTCCACGATTTGCGTTTGAAGCTGCGCGAAGAATTTCCCGGCGTGGATTTTTCCTTTCTGCCGGCCGACATCGTGAGCCAGATTCTGAACTTCGGTCTTCCGGCCCCGATCGATATCCAGCTGACTGGGTACAACCTGCAGGACAACCGCCAGTTCGCTAACAAACTGCTGCGACGAATCGAGATGGTTTCAGGAACGGCAGATTTGCGCATCCAACAACCCTTCGATGAGCCACATCTGCTCGTGGACTGTGGACCGAACCAAAGCGCAACTGGCCGGATTCACCCAGCGCGACATTGCCACCAACCTGCTGATTTCGCTTAGCGGCAGTTTCCAGACTTCGCCGACCTACTGGCTTAATCCCAAGAATGGCGTGAGCTATTCCATCGCGACGCAAACTCCGCAGTATCGGGTGGATTCGTTGCAGGCCTTGCAGAACATTCCGATTACCGGGACCAGCGGGGCGAGTCCGGCGATTCTGGGTTCGCTGGCATCCATCCAGCGGGGCACGGGGATGTCGTTGGTCTCGCATTACGACATACAGCCGGTGATCGACATTTACGGATCGGTGCAAAGGCGCGATCTGGGCGGGGTGGCTGGCGAGATTCAGAAGATCGTTGATAGCAGCCGCAAGGAACTGCCGCGCGGTTCTGAACTGGTGATTCGTGGGCAGGTGCAGACCATGAAGTCTTCCTACTCGGGGCTGATTTCAGGACTGGCGTTTGCCATCCTGCTGGTGTACCTGCTGATCGTCGTGAACTTTCAATCCTGGCTGGACCCGTTCATCATCATCGCAGCGCTGCCCGCGGCGCTGGCAGGAATTGTGTGGTTCCTGTTTGTAACCAAAACCAACATCAGTGTGCCGGCCTTGACCGGATCTATCATGTGTATGGGTGTCGCCACAGCCAACAGCATCCTGGTGGTCAGCTTTGCCAAGGAACAAATGGAGGAAGGCAAGGATGCATTGACTGCCGCGATGGCGGCAGGATTCACCCGCTTCCGTCCGGTCTTGATGACTGCGCTGGCGATGATCATCGGCATGGTGCCGATGGCCATTGGTTTAGGCGAGGGCGGAGAGCAGAATGCGCCGCTGGGCCGCGCGGTCATTGGCGGGCTAATTTTTGCGACGGCTGCAACCCTGTTCTTTGTTCCCGTGTTCTTTAGCTTGCTGCATGGACGGCGCGAGCAGCCGGACGAGAACTGAAGAATGAATCCGGCATGCAGGTGAGATCATCAATATTTTCATCGAGTTGGAGATCTAATGAAGGTTGAGAGCGAAAGCGGCATTTCCCGGCAACACGGCTCTGAAGTGCCGGCCCTTGCGCGTGATCCGAACGAACACCGCCGGTCCCAGTGGTGGATTTTTCTGCTGGCCCTGGTGATTGCGGTGCTGCTGGTCGTCTTCGGCATTTTGCCTCGCATTCAGGCGCGGACGGCTTTGCGCCAGGAAACCCTGCGGATGGCTGTGCCCACGGTCGCGGTCGTGCAGCCCAAGCGTTCGGCCCCGGCCCAGGAAATCGTTCTTCCCGCCAACGTGCAAGCTTTTGCCGATGCTCCGATCTATGCCCGCACCAACGGCTACCTGAAGCGCTGGTATGTGGACATCGGAAGTCGCGTAAAAGAAGGTCAATTGCTGGCTGAGATTGATACTCCGGAAGTAACCCAGCAACTGCGGCAGGCCCGCGCCGACCTGGGCACAGCTCAAGCGAATCTCAATCTTTCGAAGATCACGGCCGACCGCTATCAAGGACTGCTGAAAACGGATTCGGTTTCCAAACAGGAATCAGACAATGCAGCTGGAGATTACGAAGCCAAGCAGGCCAATGTGCAGTCCGCACAAGCCAATGTGAAGCGACTGGAGGAGCTGCAATCCTTTCAAAGAATCTATGCTCCCTTTTCCGGCGTGATCACGGCGCGCAATACTGACGTGGGCGCCCTTATCAATTCTGGTAGCAGCAGTGGCAATGGAAACGAGCTGTTTCATATTACGCAACCGGACAAGCTGCGCGTCTACGTCAGCGTACCCCAGATTTACTCTCAGGCGGCGAAGGCGGGCATTACAGCTGACCTGACCCTGGCGGAGTTTCCCGGCCGCCGCTTCCAGGGAAAGCTGGTACGCACGGCCAACGCAATCGACCCGACATCGCGGACCCTACTGGTCGAGATTGCGGTGGATAATCCGACGGGACAGCTTTTCACCGGCTCTTATGCCGAAGTGCATTTCAAGCTGCCGACTCCGACGACTTCATTGATCCTGCCGGTCAATACGTTGCTTTTCCGCTCCGAAGGGCTGCGGGTGGCGACGGTGGGGCAAGGCCAGAAGGTCGAACTGAAGCAGATCACAATCGGTCATGACTTTGGCAGTGAGGTCGAAGTGGTTGCCGGCTTGAACGGAAATGAAGATGTGATCGTCAATCCTCCGGACTCGGTGGTGGAGGGGGAGGCGGTACGTATTGCCCAAACGCAGCAGGGGGCACAGTGAGGAAACCGGACTTCGGACCTCGGACCTCGGACTTCAGACCTCAGCCTTCGGACCTCGGATTTCTTAGCCGATGGCCGAGGCCTAAGGTCCGACGCCCGGTTTTCGGTCTGGTTTTAACACTCCTGCTTAGCGGCTGCGCGGTTGGCCCGCGCTATGCAAAGCCCACGACGCCCGCTCCGCCCAGTTACAAGGAAGTGCCACCGGACTGGAAAACGGCCCAGCCCAGCGATCAGATTGCGCGCGGCAAGTGGTGGGAGATTTTCCAGGACCCGCAACTGAATGCGCTGGAAGAACAGATCAATGTTTCCAATCAGAATCTGAAAGCAGCGGAAGCGCAGTTCCAGCAGGCCCGGGCGTTGGTGCGGTTTAATCGCGCGGCTTATTATCCCACGGTAACCGCGGGCGCTTCGGGCGCACGCGAGCATCTCTCGCAGCACCGTCCCCTGGTCTCTGCATCCACCCAAACCAATGGAACGGACCTGGTGATCCCTGTGGATGTGTCCTACGAAGCGGACGTGTTTGGACGCGTGCGCCACACCGTCGAGGCCGCTCATGCGAATGCGCAGGCCAGCGCGGCGGACCTGGAATCAGTGCGCCTGAGTTTGCATGCCGAACTCGCCTTCGACTATTTCGAGATGCGTACGCTCGATGCGGAAGAGCAACTTCTGTTATCGAACGTGACCTCGTTTGAAAAAGCCCTGGACCTCACACAGAGCCGGTACAAAGGCGGAGTGTCGTCAGCAGTCGATGTCGCTCAAGCCCAGACTCAGCTGGAAAATACCCGGACACAAGCGATTGATGTGATGGTCCAGCGCTCGCAGAACGAACATGCGATCGCAACTTTGATCGGACAACCTGCTCCCACGTTCACTTCTCCTGCTGCCGCGTGGAACTCTCCGCCGCCTGATATCCCGCCGGGAGTTCCGTCGGAACTGCTGGAACGCCGTCCGGATATCGCGGCGGCGGAACGCCGCGTCGCGGCGGGCAATGCCCAGGTGGGCGTGGCCCGGGCTACGTACTTCCCGATCTTTACGCTTACCGGTTCGGGTGGCTTTGAAAGCACTGCGATCACGACTCTGATTCAGGGTCCCAGCGGATTCCTGACCGCCGGCGCGGCCGCGGCTGTGACTGCTTTTGATGGAGGCCGCCGCCGTGCTGTTTCAGATCAAGCCCGTGCGGCTTACGACGAGTCCGTGGCCAACTATCGGCAGACGGTGCTCACCGCCTTTCAGGAAGTGGAAGACAACCTGGCAGTCCTGCGCATCCTCAACGACGAAGCGATGGCTCAGCAAGCCGCAGTGGCCGCGGCTGAGCATTCGCTCGAGCTTTCCACCAACCGCTACAAAGGGGGCGTGGTCAGCTATCTGGAAGTGACCACGGCGCAGAGTACAGCCCTGGCCGACGAGCGCGCCGCCGTCGATATTCTGCGTCGGCGCATGACGGCCAGCGTTTCTCTGATCAAGGCCTTGGGCGGAGGATGGAATTCCGCCAACCTGCCCATGGTAAGAGTTGACTCTCATCCGCAAACGGCAACTGGCCAATAGCCCGCCTGTCCGATTGGATCAGTGGGTCTAAGACTAAAGTAATCCCGTTTCTCCCGGATTGCGGCGCACCCAAATCCAGAACATCATCTATATCTGTAGCAAATAATCTCAGGAGTATGCGCCATGCCCCTGATCCGGAATATTGAGGATCCCAGGTTCGTAACAGCAGTTGGACGGAATCAACCATCGCATTCAATTCATTCGAGAATTGGCCAGCGTTATCCTGCCCGAACACGACGAGTTTGAAAGCGTCTGGGCTATCGCGAACCGTGTGTACGATCGACATTGTTCGCCCCCAGCAGGATCGATGAAGCGCAGCCGTTTGGAGCAGCCGCCAAGAACTGCGCTCAGCGCGTAGCCGCCAGCGTTGCGCCCGGGACAGAGCAAATGTATGCTCTCCCTCCATGGTCCGCTCATTGCTTGCTTGTCTCGTTCTCCTGTCAGGTCCGACTCTAGCGCTCGCCCAACAGCCCTTTCTGTCCTCGGAACAATGGGTCAAGCTACGCGATGAGGCCAGCGGCGCCGCGCCCTATGAAAATCTGCGATATCTGACACGTCTGCATCGCGTGCCCGCCACTGCTGAATTCGACCAGGCAGCGGAGTTCGTTCTGCAGCGCGCGCGCGAGTACGGACTGGCGGAGGTGCACAGCGAGCAGTTCCCGATCGATGGAAAAATTCAATACGGACTGATGCGTTCTTATCTAGGCTGGCAGGTCGAGGCTGGTCAACTGTGGGAAGTGCGGCCGCAACACCTGCTGCTCGGCGACTGGGCAACCGACCCGATTCGACTGGCCGACTACAGCCACACGGCGGATGTGGAAGCGGCGCTGGTAGATATTGGCGACGGCGCCCACGAAGCCGACTACGCCGGTAAGGATGTGCGGGGAAAGATTGTCCTCGCTGATGGCGTGCTCGCCCGGGTGCAGGCCTTGGCAGTAGCCAAATCCGGAGCGGCAGGCATCGTGAGCGACATGCCGAATCAGACCACGGCATGGTCAGGGCTGGACCGAACCGTGGTGCGCTGGGGCCATCTGGAAGCCCGCCAGCCGATGGGTTTCGCCTTCATGGTTTCGAGGGACACGGCACAGTCGTTGCGGGCACGTCTGCGAGCGGGAGAGCCCATCGTTCTCCACGCCAATGTAAAGGCCGAAGTTGGGCCGGGCCACTGGACGGTGGTAAGCGGCATTATCCCCGGAACCGATCCGGGAAGCGGCGAAATAGTTTACAGCTGCCATCTGGACCATGAGCGGCCGGGAGCGAACGACAACGGCAGTGGCTGCGTGACCATTCTGGAATCGGCTCGTGTGCTGGCACGGCTGATCAGTAGTGAAACGCTGCCGCGTCCCAAACGCACGCTGCGCTTCGTGTGGGGGCCCGAGGTGGAAGGCACCATGGCCTATCTCAGCCGCCATCCCGAGGTCCGGGCACGGCTGCGGGCGGACATTCACATGGATATGGTCGGCGGCGATCCGTTCAAGAACAAATCCATCCTGCATGTGACCGAAACCCCGTGGTCGCTGCCCAGTTTTGTCACCGACGTTGGAGCTACGCTGGCAGATGTCATTCGCTCGGGAGCAGCCAACTATGCCGGCAGCGGCGACGCGCCAGAGGCAGCCGTCATCGAGACTCGCGCCGGGGAGCAAGGCACGCGCAACCAGTTTCTGGCGGACGTGACTCCGTATTCCGCTGGCAGCGATCACGACGACTATGACTCGTCCACCATCGCGGTTCCGTCGCTCTATCTCCGCGACTGGCCGGACGTCTACATTCACACCGACCATGACACGCTGCAGCAAATCGATCCCACCAAGCTGCGCCGTGTAGCGCTGCTTGGCGCCGCAGCCGGATACGTGTGCGCGAACCTGGATGCGCAACGATCGCGGGCGCTGCTTCCCTTCTTTACCGCCCAGGCTGAAATACGGCTGGCGCAGATTTTCCAACGGGCACAGCAACTGCTGGAAGACCCGAAACTGGATCCTGGCACCGCGTGGTACGAGGCACGTAACCTGCTGCAGCAGGGCCAACGCCGCGAGCTTGCCACGTTGTCTTCGCTGCTCCAGTTTGCCGGCTCGAACCCACGCGATTCGGCGGTTGAGAAAGCTCTCTCCGACCAGGTCGTAGCTTTCAACGCCTGGATCGACAATCAAGCCAAAGCTCGAGGAGCGCAAGGCACGGAGCCGAAGGCAATTTGGGCGGGAGAGGCAGCGGCGCGGAAGATTCCCGTCCGCGTCGGCGACTTCGGACCGCTCACCTATCAGAATGACAACGTTCTTCAAGCACGCCTCGGGCCCGAGCGCGTAGCGAAAATCAAGCTGCTGAACAGCGAAGCTACGCCATTGCTGAATACGCAAGATCTCTCGGAACTCTACGCCTACGAGATCGTAAATTTTGTCGATGGCAAGCGCAGCGTAGGAGAAATACGAGACGCGGTCTCGGCCGAGTACGGCCCGTTAGCGATCGATCTGGTGGATGATTATCTGAAGGCTGGTGAGGAGGCCGGGGTGATTCAGTGGAAATAAGGATTACGCAGTTTCGTCCAAAAAACGTCGCCTGGTTACAGGCGGCGCCACGAAATATGTGGCTACAGCCGCCCTCGGCTGTGCGGTCGAGCGCAGCTCGACAGAGCTTTGACGGCAACGCCACAGCGGAGCTTCGCTCTGCGGGACAGCCGAGGGCGGCTGTCCCCACGTGGTCTATGGCACCTCTGACTTACTTCAGAACGAATAAATCAGGTCGAACTGCATGCGATCCAGTCTGGCGTCTTCCTGTCCCGCTGCAACGCCGGTTGACCTGGTGGCATTCTGCAGCGATATATTAAGCGTGCGCCCGAACCCGTAGCTGTAGGAGGCAGTGGTATTGCTGCGCAGCCTCCACAGCCCGTAGATGCGGTTTTGCAAAACGTTGGTCCGCGTCCGCTGGTGGCTTTCGACAAACGGAGACAACACTGCGTCTTGCGCTATACGATTCCAGGCGTAGCCCACTTGAATATCGTTCTTGGTTGGAGGCGCGGGGCGGAATCGAACCGCCCGATAAGGGTTTTGCAGACCCTTGCCTTACCACTTGGCTACCGCGCCCTGAAAAACAGCCCGGGGACATGAAGACAAAGTATAAGGAAAAGTTTGCATTAAGTCTACTAATTGAATAGACATACTGGACATATATGCGTAATATTCATTTGTGAGCTCTCGACAAATGGAAATGCGATCCGGGAAGACTCGTCCCGCTAAGATCACTGTCGCCATTATCGGCGGAGGCTTTAGCGGCACGATCCTGGCGGCACAGCTTCTCCGGCGCTCGAACCCCTTGTTTTCTGTTGTCGTGGTGGAAAAAACTTCATCCGCGGGGCGCGGCCTGGCCTATGGGACCGCGTGCCGTTCTCTGTTGCTCAACGTGCGCGCCCGGAACATGAGCGCTTTGGCAGACGATCCGCACCATTTTTTGCGTTGGGCCCAATCGAACTATGACCCCGCTACTGCACCCGGCAGCTTTCTTCCCCGTGCAGTATACGGGCATTACGTGCAGGCAGTGCTGAATGAAGCAGCGCAGTCGGCAGACAAACAACGGCTGGACTGGATCAGAGACGAAGCGTTCGCCCTGTCACCAACCAACGCCGGGACGACAGAGATCAATTTACGCAGTGGCCATCGCCTGCTGGCAGATCGCGTAGTGCTCGCCCTGGGAAACTTCCCCCCACGCGATCCTCTGGCATGCTGGGATGCAGAGGATGGTTCCCGCTATTTTCGCAACCCCTGGTCGCCCGAGACCTTCGAAGAAGTAGCGGATCTCGACAGCATTCTGCTCGTAGGCTCGGGCCTGACGGGTGTGGATGTAGCCTTGCAACTTCGTGTCCAAGGGTGTCGGGGCACGATCCACGTTGTCTCCCGCCACGGCCTGTTACCCCAACCTCACAAAGCAACGGACGCCTGTCCTCCCTTCTGGAATGAATCTTCGCCAAAGAGCACGCGCGGCTTATTGCGCCTGGTACGGGAACAAGTGCGGCAGGCCCAGGCGCAGGGCATTGAGTGGCAGAGCGTGTTCGATAGTTTGCGACCGCTGGTAGCGCGAATCTGGCAATCGCTTCCGGAACCGGAGAGACGCCGCTTTCTGCGTCATGTGCGACCTTACTGGGAAGTGCATCGCCATCGTGCGGCGCCTGAGATTGCCCAATCCATCGCAGATCAGCTTTCCGGCGGACAGATTCAAGTCCACGCCGGCCGGATCACGAATCACGCAGAAAACAAGCACGGGGTGAAGCTCACTTACCGAGACCGCAAGACGGGGAAATCGAACTCTTTGCTGGTAGATCGGGTAATCAATTGCACCGGGCCGGAGAGCGATTGCCGGCGCCTGGAAGATCCCTTAATGTCTGCTCTGCTCACCCAGGGTCTGGCGCGTCCTGATACGCTTTTTCTTGGTCTCGATGTCTCCCCCGACGGAGCACTCGTCGGCTCCGATGGGTCTATTTCTCAGTCGCTCTACGCGGTCGGACCGGCGCTCAAGGGTAGCCTGTGGGAGTCCACAGCTGTTCCCGAACTGCGGGAACAGATCCACAAACTAGCTCAACATCTGGTCAATGCTGTCGGGCAAAGCCCGGCCGGGCGGCTTGAGTCTATGGATTCATCGGCATCAGAAACGCCCTTCGATGACGTGGTGTCTCGAGTGTAGAATACAAGCGAGCTTAGACCGCACCGCCATCGAGCGCACCAAGACGAGTATTTCTGCGC
The DNA here is from genome assembly GCA_963803655.1 of Terriglobia bacterium. GTDB lineage: Bacteria > Acidobacteriota > Terriglobia > Terriglobales > Acidobacteriaceae > JAIQFF01. Next base: position 132,221 of record CAWDNR010000024.1, on the reverse strand, counting down.
TGCAGTATTTCGTGAGAGAATTCCTCAAGAGGCAAGCTTGTCATGTACCTACGACTAGCTTTCTGGACCGTAGCCGGCGCATATACCGCTTTCATTTTCGCCCGCGGCAACGGTGGTTCTACATACAGCGTTATGTTCACGGCGGCTTTTTGGGGAGGAGTCTTGGGCTTCAGCCTCGGAGGTATGTTCGCCAACCGGGCTACGCGCAAGCGAAGCTGAACCGCACGCTGCTTTCCCCAACCAATCGATCGATCCTGCTGGATTGGACCTTGGCTGAAGCGGAGTACCCCTGGAGGAAATCAAATGTACAGCAGACCATCCGTTCGTCTTCTGTTGATCGCACTTTTAATCGTGGTCTTTTCGGTAATCTCGTTCGCGCAGATCGGCATATCGATCAGAGTTGGCCCGCCTGCTCTGCCGGTCTACGAGCAGCCTCCTTGCCCCGCCGAGGGTTACATCTGGACTCCTGGCTACTGGGCCTACGACTACGATGACGGAGATTACTATTGGGTCCCGGGCACTTGGGTGGAGCCACCCCAAGTCGGTTTCCTGTGGACGCCGGGTTATTGGGGTTGGGGCGGCGACCGCTTTCTTTTCCATGAAGGCTACTGGGGTCCGCATGTCGGTTTCTATGGCGGAATCGCCTACGGCTATGGTTATTTCGGCGAGGGCTACGAAGGCGGGCGGTGGGACCACGGACGCTTCTTCTACAACCGTTCGGTGAACAATGTGAACGTGGTAAACATTCATAACGTTTACAACACCACGATCATAAATAGAACCACGATCAATCGGGTCAGCTACAACGGCGGCAATGGAGGAATAAACGCCCGTGCCAGGTCTGAAGATGAGATTGCAGCCCGAGACAGACATATCGGACCCATGGCCGCTCAGAATGAACATATCCAGGCGGCCCGCAATGACCGCCAGCTCCGGGCTTCCGTGAATCAAGGGAGACCCCCTGTGGCGGCAACTCCCCGGCCGGGAGCATTCAACGACCGAGGAATCGTACCGGCCCGAGAGGCGGGAGCGCCGTTTAACTCTGCGGCTAGTCGTGGGAACAACGTCCCCCGTCCTCCCACCGACGCCAGAGATCTTCAACCCCATCCTCGTTTTGGTACGCCGAACACTGGAAACCCAAAACTGGACCAAAAATATCAGCAACAGCAGCAGAAGCTCTACGCGAGGCAGGAGCAGGATCACCAGAAACTCCAGCAGAGGCAGGAAAGGGAGCACCAGCAACTGGTGCAGCGCAACGCCGACGAAAACAGAAGGCAGCAGGTGGAACAGCAGCACCAGCAACAAACCCAGCACCTGGAAGAAAAACACGTGCAGCAGTCTCAACATCTGGAAAACCGGGAGCAGTCGCACCAGTCTTCACCTGGGCGAGAACACCACTAAATCGACACATCACTGGGAACGCGCTGGAAGGCAACTGCCTCTCGCCTCGGAGATAGACTCCAGCGCATGGGGTAATCAATTTTTTCGGCGTTTCCAGTGTCCTAATACGCATCCGCGACTGGCATCTGTCCGTGTGCATCCTGTACTTCCCGGATGTACTTCCTGACATCTTGACCGCACGTTGGTTCGACTCTACATTGCATTCAACTCCCAAGTTTGGTGGCCAGAAAGTCAAAAGACCGAAGGTCCTTACAGCGCCGCCGGATTGTTTCGTTGATGTCGACACTAACGAAACGGTCCACGCTTAGGCCGACTCGACATATTGGGACGACCCTCCTCCCCCTTCTCCCATTAGTACGAATCTGTCTTACGCCGGAGGTGTGTCCGGAACCCGCAGGGGAGGAGTGTGTCATGAACCATCGCAATCTGCTTGAGGTTTTGTGTCTGAGTGTTCTCCTGCTCGCGCCTGGAGTGCTTTTCGCCCAAAATTCTAACTGCACAATTATCGTGCCGGATGCCCCGCTTTCTGCCGCGGGACTTGCAACACCCTACCAGTTGACCGCTACGACTCCCGCTGATGGAGAGTGTCACGAAACCAACTCGAATTCATCGGCATTCGTTCAGGCGGCGATCATCGATCCCGCCACGGGACAAATTTCGATTTACAACCCGTTGGTGATTGACCAGAACACCATGCCCGCGGCCGGCGCGGCCCCGATCCCCCCGACGCTTCCGGACAACGCGATTGTGGCGCTTTGGTTTGGATTTAACGGCGACAATCTGGTGCAACAAGCTTCCTCCCCCGATGTCTTGAAAGCCGCCCGCTGTGTAAATGGTCTGCCCGACGACGTTTTCGGACAATTCTCGTATTGCAATGCGCCGGCTTTCTTCAAAGCCGCGAACCGCGCGATCCGCAGAGGGCAATTGCGTGTTCCTCACGTTAGGGACTGGCCGTCGATGGCCGGCTTGTCCTTCAGTACGAGACTTTCTTTGTTGTCGATCAGGATCAAAGCGACAACTTGCCGGTGACCTATCTGATTAGCGCGAGTGGAGTGCTCGCGCAGAACACCGCGGCCAACGCTCCGGGCTTGCCCGGCGCCACGTCGCTCGGCAACCCCAGTGACAATGGCCTGGTCGACAGATTTCTCGATCCCGACCTGGGTTGCACCCCGTGGAAAGTGGCGGATCTGGCCGATCCTGGACAGCTGGTCCCGGGTCTGGCGCTGAACGAACTGCAGGCGCGGGCTCACCAAAATCTCCGGTGGCGCTGATCCCTGCCGGCGATCCCATGGTGCTCGACGCCGACGGCTCGATCGACCTTGCCAAAGTGAACGCCTATCGTCGAGGCGTCGACCAACCCGAAGTCCGTCGCCACTGGCAAGCCGACACGGCGCGCTATTGCCGGCAGATGCTGAGGATCGCGCCAGCCCGACTCTCTGCTGGATCAGGCTCTTCTTCTTTCCAAACCATCTCCCGTCGCCGATGACGCGAATTCCATGTTCACCTTCCTGGCGCAACGCTTTGCGGCCAGCTACGACATTCTGGGCTGCGGAGACCTGGTGAATATCCCCGACCCCATCTCTTTCACTCGGGACGAGAACGGCGTCGCGGTCAGCGCCAAGATCGACTTGCCGTCCTATCAGACGTGCAGACGGAGGCTCGCACCTTACGATTCGCAGGATGATGCCGCCGACGACGCCGCCAAAGCGGAGGCAGCGACCGAGTAGTACGTTTCAGAACTGCGTAGTAGTAACGGCGTTGATGGACGGGCATGCTCAGGAGACGGCAACGTCTCCTGAGCGCCTGATTTCCGGAACTTCAGTCGAACAAAGGGTCGAGCTGTTGCGAAAATCAGCGATCAACCATTACGCCGAAGCAAACACCACAGTCTCAAACATGCGCCTCGTAGAGAGTATTCGCACTCTCCCGAAGCCAGGACTTTTGGGGTGGATCGTGCTGAGTGTCTTGTGGACCTTGATTCCGGTTGCCGCCCAGATGTCTCCCGGCCCGCTTTCGCGCGCGCACCAGTCGATCAATGGCATGACCGACTGCACCACCTGCCACGAACTCTCAACCGGAAAACCCACGTTCAAGTGCCTGGATTGCCACACCGAAATTGCGTGGCGCATCAAGGCGCGAAAAGGATTGCACGCTACCTTCAACATTAAGCTGGGTTCGAGCCTGGAATGCGTCACCTGCCACTCCGAGCACAATGGCGAAGACTTCACGCTGACAAAATGGGACCTCAAGACTTTCGATCACACGCAGACCGGCTGGAGGCTCGAAGGCAAACACAGCAGGGCAAAGTTGCAACCAGTGTCACACGCCGGAGCGCATAGTCGACAGAGCGAGCGCTCGGAGATCAAAGTGAAGGACCTGACAGGACATTTCTGGGGGTTTCACCGGGTTGCATCACACTGCCATCAAGACCAGCACAATGGCCGGCTCGGGCCCAATTGCCTGCAGTGTCACACCTCCAGTGACTGGAAGACGATCAGCGTCGGCAAATTTGATCATTCCCTTACACGCTATCCGCTCACGGGCTTGCATGCCGAGGTCGCTTGCCAGCAATGCCACACTCCCGGTCCGGATAAACAACCGCGCTACACCGGAATAGCCTTTGGCAACTGCACCGATTGCCATTCTGATCCCCACCGTGGTGGGTTTTCGCAAGCCTGCCAGTCCTGTCACAGCACGGCCGGTTGGAGCAAGATTTCGGCGCCTGCGCTGAATCGCACTTTTGACCATTCCAGGACCAAATTCCCTCTGCTCGGCAAGCACGCTGAGGTGGACTGCGTGCAGTGCCACGCCAAAGGGGATTTCAGGAAGGCACTGACATTTCAGAAGTGCTCCGACTGTCACCGGCCGGATCCGCACGGAGGACAGTTCGCCCAGCGGCCGGGCGGGAGCGAGTGCTCATCCTGTCACAGCGTCGATGGTTTTAAACCGTCGAAGTTCGGGCTGAAGGAACACGCGGCGACCGCGTATCCGCTGCAAGGCAAGCATGCCACGCTGCGGTGTAGCGCAGTGCCATCTTCCCAAAGGTAAAGACAGCGATCTACAAGATGAAGTTCCAGCACTGCACCGACTGCCATCGACGATAAGCATGCCGGGCAGTTTACCGCCGCGCCGCATTTCAATCGCTGCGAGAACTGCCACGATCTGCAGAGATTTCTTCCATCGACATTCAGCCTGCGCCGGCACAACGAAACGCCGTTTGGGCTGACTGGAAGCCACGTGGCAGTTCCGTGCGGCGACTGCCACCGGCAGTCCACGAATTTCAAACCGAAACCAACTGCGGTCTATCACTGGCAGACCCTCGCCTGCACAAATTGCCACGCCGACCCGCACCAGGGAAGATTCGCAAACGCTCATGCAGCAGGCAGGTCGCAATGGAAAACCACTGGGGTGCGAGGCATGCCATTCCGCCGCGTCATGGAAGTGAACTTCTCGCGCTTCGACCATTCCAAGACGGGTTTTCCGCTGACGCGGTGCTCATGCAGCCACGAAGTGCATCGATTGCCACAAACCGCCGAATTCAACCAGCTGCGGTTGATCAACACGAATTTCAAGGCCGCACCCACGAAATGCGAGGCATGCCACGCGGATGTCCATGGCGTGCAATTTGCGAAAGCCGGAGTAACGGCCTGCGCCGCGTGTCACGACAGCACGAAATGGAAACCCTCGCTGTTTGATCACGATAAGGAAACTGCTTTTGCCTTGCAGGGCGCGCATCGCAATGTAGCGCTGCGAGGCCTGTCACAAATTGACGCAACCGGTTAACGGCAAAGCGGTCCTTTTCTACCGGCCCACGCCGAAAGACTGCAGTGCATGTCACGGATCCGACGTACTGAAACAGAGCGCCTCAAGGAACTAATCAGTGCCAGACGGAGACGAGGTGATCACGACCGAAGCAAGTAAGGAGAGAGGTTTGACGGGGAATCTGCTTCTAGTACACGCGTTCTTGCTGTTTCAGATGGCCTCTGGCGCGCCAGCCGGGCAGGAGGCCGCTCCCGCTGCGTCCAGTCGAAGCCCCCACGGCCCGATGAAGATTGCTTGTGAGAAGTGCCACTCAGCCTCGGCGTGGACACCGATCCGCACCAAGCCTGAGTTCGATCACGGCAAGACCGGCTATCCCTTGCGTGGCCTGCATACCGGGGTGCGGTGCCAGGAATGTCACGTCAATCCGGTGTTCGCCAACGTGGGCGCAACTGCCAGGATTGCCATGCCGATCTGCACCGGCGAAAAAACGGGGCGCAGTGCGACCTCTGCCACCGGGTCAATGGCTGGCAAGTGTCAATTCATTCCATCAATGAGCATCAGGATCGTTTTCCACTGATCGGTGCGCACGCCGCGGTGGACTGTTATTCGTGCCACCGGGTCGGCGCCGTGGGGCAGTTCAATCGTCAAGGATTATCGACCGACTGCGTCAGTTGTCATCTACGAGCGTTCCAGAAAACCACTGCGCCAAATCATCAGGCGCTGGGATATTCGACGGACTGCCGGCAATGCCACACCAGCATGGACAGTTGGATGGTCGCAGCTTTTCCGCACGCGAGAGTGCGCAGGTGATCGACTGAGAACTGCAGCCATGGGACAAGAGGTAATGAGGACGAGAGCTGTGAATACGGGAGCCGCAAACATTACAGACCAAGGGAGCGACCGCTAGTGCGATTGATCGCAGAACTCAGTCTCCTGCTGCTTGTTGGCCTCTCTGTGCGCAGCCCAGGGAGCGGACGGGCCTGCAGCAATCAAGAACATGAAGGTTGTACGCAGCGACGGCAACGTGAGACTGGAGTTCACCCTCACCGCTCCAGTCGTTCCCGACGTCACGAATCTGACCAACCCTTCTCGCCTGGTGCTGGACCTCCCCAACACGACGGTCAACGCAAAACAGCGGCGCATCGTCGTGAACCGGAACGGAGTAAAGCGGGTGCGCGTGGCGGTAAACAACACCAATCCGCTGGTCACGCGCGCGGTTATCGATCTCGATTCGTCCCGCCGGTACGAACTGGCAACGGCAGGCAACAAAATCATTTTGATTGTGTTCCCACCGGCTCGAATAACCGGAGTTGGGCGCGGGGCGGCCCCACAAGCAAACGGTTTGTTCATTGGGAAGCTTTGGCCTCGACAGCGAGACGCGCCCGAAGAAACCTTGCGGGTGACCCATTCGGCGGTTGGAGGCAGCGGGACGGATGCAAAAACGAAGGCCTCAATACGAATGCAACCGTCGAATCCAGATCTTCGCGTCAGCTTCAAAGTGAAATACGTCGCGGAGGGCGCCGCTTACCTGAACGGTGGACGCAGTTCTGGTCTGGCCGAAGGCATGAAGCTTGTGGTACATGATCCCATCCCGGCTTCCGGAGATCCAGCAAGTCCTCAAGGCCCGATCGTTGCTGAGCTGCAAATAGTCTCGGTTGCGGAAACCTCTGCGGTGACGGAGATTCGCAATCCCAAGCGCGACGTAAAGCCGGGCGATTGGGCCGATCTTTCCACCGAAGATTCCGCGAAGCTGGGAGAGAAAGGATCTGTAAACACCGCCGTCAATAATTCCGCTTCAGTGCTGCCTTCAGCCAAAACCTCGACGCCGGAGGCCGCACGCCGAGCCAGCACAAGAAGAAAGCCGGATTCGGGCGCGCATCGGATTCGACTACAGCGGCATCAGCAGTAGCGGCTCGACCCCCGGGCGCAGCAGCACTCTCGGCATGTCACTGCAGACCGATATGACGCGAATTGCCGGAACCCATTGGAACCTGCAGGGCTACTGGCGAGGGCGGCTGACCCAGCAATTCGCAGCCCAACGAAGACACGCTGCAAGACTATCTCGACCGGACTTACACCATCCAGTTGTATTACGACAATCCCGATTCCAAGTGGGTGGCAGGATTCGGGCGTCTCTACCTGCCATGGGCAGTCAGCCTGGACACGATCGATGGAGGATACGTTGGACGCAAAGTCGCGAACGGGGTGATCGCCGGAGTCTTCGCCGGTTCTACTCCGGACCCGACCTCGTGGCACTACAGTCCGGATCAGCAAATCGGAGGCGTCATTCGTCAACTTTGAAGGCGGCAGTTACGACGACTTCCACTACACCAGCACCGCCGGGGTCGCCTTGAGCATGCTGAAGTGGCAGCTCGATCGTCCTTATGTCTTTTTGGAAAATGCGCTGTCGTACCGGAAATACATTTCCCTCTATCACTCTCTCATTGTCGACTCGCCGCAAGGCATCAGCACGGACGGAATCAAACCGGGAACCGGAATCAGCCGCAGTTATCTCAGCCTGCGTATTCAGCCGAACCAGCGGATTTCCTTCGATGTCTCTCACAATTACTTTCGCGATGTTCCTACCGCCGCCACCGCCTTGATTGGCACCGGATTGGTCGACAAGCTGCTCTACCAGGGAGTGAGCGTGGGTGTGCGGGTAGAGCCCGTGCGGCACCTCAGCGTTTACACCACGCTTGGACAAAGCGACAAGACCGGAGATGCAAAGCGGAGCCTGAACCAGATGTACGGACTGACCTGGAGCGAGATCTGGCGCACCGGTATTCGTGCCGACATTCACTATTCAAAGTTTGACAGCTCCTTTGCGCGGGGCAACTACCAGGTTCTGTCGCTGTCGCGCCATTTAGGGAACCGCATGAACTGGGACGCCCAGGTCGGGCGTCAGACTCTCGACTCGCCATTCACCGTAAATCACCGGTCGTTATTTGCTAGATACTTCCTTTGACACCAACCTCGGCAGTCATTCGTTTCTGCAAAGCGGTTACACCATCGCTCGGGGAGCACAGCTGAACTACAACCAGTGGTACCTGAGCCTGGGATATCGCCTGAACGTGAAGGGGCCGGTGAAATGACCGCACACACTGCGTTTGCGCCGTCAGCGGTAGTCATCTCCGATGCCGAAAAACAGCATCGGCGGCTGGTCACGATGATTTCCATCGCTGGCTGTCGAGTGTGTTGGTTGCGTTGGCGCTATACGGCGCCGACTACTACCGGCTCAGCCAGGCCGACCGTCCATTTTCTCCGAAGCATCATCTGCTGAAACCTAGCGGCGTGGTCGGAATCAATCTGGGCGTGCTGGGCGTTCTGATGCTTTGCGGCATCTTCTCTATACCCGCTGCGGAAGCGTTGGGCGTGGCTGCAAAAACAGGGCAACTCGAAACACTGGCTCGACCATCACGTTGTTCTGGGCGTGGCCGCTCCGGTCTGCATTGCTTTTCACTCCTCCTTCAAGTTTCGCGGGCTGGCGGGGTTGCGTTCTGGGTCATGGTGGGCGTCGCGCTGAGCGGCCTGGTCGGACGCTATCTCTACGCCCAGATTCCGCGCCAGGTTGCGGCCGATGAACTGTCGCTGAGGATCTTTCATGAAGTGCTGGAGCGTCAAAGGATCATTCCTCAGACTGATCTGCGCCAGTTGTTGCATTTGCCGGCGCCGAACCAGGTGTCGCGGCGTTCTGCCTCTCGCTGCCCTGGGCTACATGGTGGCCTCCGACCTGGCTCGTCCGTTTCGCGTAGCTCGCCTGCGGCTACGGGTGATGGGACTCGGACCGACGCATTCGTTCTCTTGGCGGATTGAGGCCGCCGAAGAATCCCCAGCTCGAGGGAGTGATTGGTCTCGCCCGCAAACAGGCTTTGCTTTCCCGGCGCGTCGTATTTCTTTCTCGTGCGCAACAGGTGTTCAAGCTATGGCATGTGGTGCATCAGACCGTTCAGCTACGCGTTCGCTGTACTGGCGCTCGTCCACATTTTCGTGGCGATGTTGCTCGGGTTCTTCTGAGCCCGTCTCGATTTTTATGGATACTTTAATTGCCATCATTTTTGCCGTCTCAATCGCGATTTTCTTCGTGCGTCGCTACCTAAGAAACGTAAAGAAGAATGACGAGCTGGCACGCCAGATAACGGAAAAAGCGAAATTATATTCCGAGAGTCCGAAGGGATTGCATCCCCACATTGATGCTAACGACTGCATTGGCTGCGCGACTTGTACCACGGTCTGCCCTGAGGGCGATGTTCTGGCGATGTTGGGTGGCAAGGCAGTCATTGCCAATGGACAAAAATGCATTGGCCATGGGCCTCTGCGCCGAGGCTTGTCCAGTCGGCGCGATCACCATGGTCATGGCCAGCCCGAGCGCCAGTGCGCGACACGCCGTACCTGACACCTGAATACGAGACCACAATCGAGAACTTGTTCATCGTCGGAGAGCTCGGCGGATTGGCTTTGATCAAGAATGCGGTAAACCAGGGGCGAAATTGTATCGATATCATCACGTCGCGGATCCAAACGCCATCAATCGCGCCGGCCGGTTCCAGGTGTCTACGATGTCTTGATCGTCGGGGCCGGTCCCGCCGGCATCAGTGCCTCGCTGCGAGCCATCGAGAATAAGCTCAGCTACATAACCATCGAGCGAGATGAGGTTGGCGGTTCGGTGGCGAAGTTTCCACGCCAGAAAGTAGTGACCACCACCCCCCTGGAGTTTCCCATGTACGGAAAGCTAAAGAAGACTGAACTCTCCAAGGAACATCTTCTTGCCTTCTGGGACATGGTTCTGAATCGAGCCGGAGTTCAATGTGTGTGCCGACGCGAAAGTAGATGACATCAGGAAGGATCGCGATGGTGTCTTCACGGTCATGACCGCGACTCAGCGATACCGTGCGCGTGCGGTGGTTCTGGCGATCGGCCGGTCCGGCACTCCGCGGAAGCTCGGAGTGAAAGGAGAGCAACTTCCCAAGGTGATGTACCGGCTGATCGAGCCGGATCACCATCAGAAACAAGCGAATCCTGATTGTAGGAGGAGGGGATAGTGCGGTCGAAGCGGCGGTGGCGTTGGCGCAGCAGGATGGCAACCAGGTAACGCTCTCATACCGGAAGGCCGGAATTTGTCCGCATCAAGGAGCGAAATGCTCAGCGCATGCGCGAGTGTCTGCGCGCGGGAAAGATCAACGTCATCTTCAACTCACTTCCGGTCGAGATCAGCCCCGATCATGTCCTCGTCGCTGTTGGGGCGACATCGCAGATCCTTCCCAATGATCTAGTCTGGATCTTTGCCGGAGGCACTCCCGCTTACGATTTCCTCAAGAACATTGGTGTTGGGTTCGGAATGCGCGACCCGACGTTCGACACAGCGAGAGATATTCGCAGATAAATAGTGCGCCCCCCGCGAGTCATTGTGTTCTTGCGTCAACAGAGGGGACTCGACTGCTCGACAGCATTTGCATCTCCGACACGCCCTGTGCCCGGGTCACCTCAAGTATTCGCGTGGGATCGACGGCTAACCAGGCCGCCGCGCCCATCAGGCACAACGCGGCCGCCACGAGGAATGAAGCCGTCCAGCCGAAGTGGCTCGCGATCGCCGGCGTAAGCGAAGCGGTCACCATGCCACCAATCTGCGCACCCATATTCATAAAGCCCGAAACCGACCCCGACGATGAACCGGCGATATCCGCGGTCACCGACCAGAAGGAACTCTGTGCGAGATATAAAGCTCCTGCTCCCCCCGCTAACACCACGCTAGCGAGCCGCGCACTCTGAACTTCAGCGCCCAGCACCAGAAATATTGCCGCGACGGCAATGACCACCGCCGCGAGATAACAACGCCCGACCCGGGGACCATGAATGCGGGTAAGCCGGTCGCTGATCGTCCCTCCCAGCGGACAGCAGGCTGCCATCGCCAGAAATGGCAGCATGGCGTAAAACGCACTGGCCTTCAGGTTCAAGCCCCGAACCTGAGCCAGGTAAATATAAAACCAACTGAAGAATATCCAGGCCACGTAGCCGAAGGAGAAGTAGCTGAGAGTAATGGCCAGCACTTCTTTGCTCTTGAGAACTGTTCCCCATGGGACCAGCGTGCGGTCTCGCCGGGCACTCTCAACAGCGAGCCCGGAACGAATGAATGCGAGCTCCCCCGCTGAGACCGAAGCGTGCTCTTCCGGAGTGTCTCGCGCCGCGATGTACCACACCAGACCGGCGGCTAACCCAATCACTGCGCACACCCAGAACGATGCCCTCCACCCGTAGTGCATCATTATGTACGTAATCAGTGGAGGCGAGAGGCCTGCACCGGCGCCCACGCCGGCGAAAATCCAGCCATTCGCGATTCCCCGTTCCTGCGTCGGGATCCAGCGCGCCACGAATTGATTCGAGGCCGGATACACCACAGCTTCTCCGGCCCCCAGCAGGAAGCGTATCGAGACAAACAAGAATAGGGCGCCCCTTATGCTGGAAGGAACCGCGGCGGTCAGCGCGGTGAAGATACCCCACCAGATCACTCCTCCGGCGAGCACTCGGCGCGGGCCCAGACGGTCAGCCAGTCTTCCGCCGGGCGTTTGGAAAAGAGCGTAGCCGGCGAGGAAGGCGCTGAAAACCCATCCCAGTTGAACGTTGCTCAGATGATAGGCGGCAGCGAGGGAACTTCCGGCAATCGAAATGTTTACTCGATCCAGAAAGGCAACCGCGCTTAACATGAACAGCCAGAAAATGAGGGACCAGCGGACGTGGCTGGAAGCAGTCGTCATATTTCTCCGGAACGGTACACAATCGCGAATCTGGTCTGGGAATCGCGGTGTATCCGTGTGATCGCAGCCCAGCTATCATGCATGGATCGCAAAATCGCCTTTGCACGCCGAAGTGCGCGGCTACTTGTATTCCTTGACTACTTGCCGCGATTCCCCCAGGTTCTCAATTCCCAACTCGACGACATCACCGGCGTTGAGATAGGTCGGCGGCTTCATTCCCATACCGACTCCGGCCGGCGTTCCGGTGCTGATTACGTCGCCCGGAAGCAAAGTCATGAACTGGCTGACGTAAGAAACCAGCGTAGTCACATCAAAAATCATGTTCGACGTGGAACCGTTCTGCCGGAGGTTGCCATTTACCTTGAGCCACATCTTGAGATTGCCCACACTTGGAATCTCGTCCGGGGTTGCGAGGAACGGACCCAAGGGAGCGAATGTGTCCGCACTCTTTCCCTTCACCCATTGTCCGCCGTGCTCCAGCTGAAAGCTGCGCTCGGAATAGTCGTTGTGCAGAGCATAGCCTGCGACGTGATCCAAAGCCTTCTCTTTGGAAACGTACGACGTCTTCTTTCCAATGACCACTGCCAGTTCAACCTCCCAGTCCACCTTGGTTGAGTGCAAGGGTCTGACCAAGTCATCGTTCGGCCCCACCAGAGACGTGGTCGCCTTAAAGAAGATGACCGGCTCCTTCGGCGCCTCCGCCTTGGTTTCGGCCGCGTGATCGCGATAGTTGAGTCCTATGCAGACGATCTTGCTGGGCCGGCAAACCGGAGGTCCCAGGCGTACCGACGATGCTACTCGAGGCGCGGATGAAGCGTTCTTCTGCAGCCAGGAATTGAGTTTCTGCAAACCGCTGTCCCCGAAAAACGCCTCGTTATAGTCCGAGCCCAGGCCGGACGCGTCGACGCGACTGCCGTCGTTCAGAAGCGCCCCGGGCTTTTCTTTACCTGGCTCGCCAAATCGAATCAGTTTCATGGTGTGGATCTCCTGATGTCTGATGTCCAACGATATATCTAATGTCCCCCGCCGTTATCGGACCGCCTCTTTCGCGGTGTTACGCTCCACCTGACTGCCCTCGTGAATTTTCTGTCGAGGTAGATTAATTATCATATATAGGTATAATACTAACTTATCGAGTTTGCCAGAGAAGTTCCAAAATACTGAAGGAGAATGGTCTGATGATGAGCAAGATTCTCGCATCATTGGGTTTGTGTGCTGTGCTCTCACCCCTCGTGCTGGCACAAACCACCGGCGATCGCATCGATCTGTACTTCGCCGATTGGCACTCCTCGACCCCGCGCACCACACTCGGTTCCCTTCAGGAGCGCGACATTTTTACCGCCGGCGATCCCCAAAACCCCAGGAAAAAAGGCGCCGTTCTCCGTTATCTAAATTCTCACACCTACGCCACCCTGGCCCCGCGCGCTACAACCAAGGCAACGCGTCTTGACGGGCAGCAGGAAATCTACTTTGTTGAGTCCGGCCACGGCTCCGCGACTGCCGGAGGAGAAACCGTCGATCTTTATAAGAACATCGCGGTTTTGATGCCAGCGAACCTGGAGTTTACCTTAAAAAACACCGGCGACGACCCCCTGGCGATGTATGTGATCAACGAACCAACACCTCCTGGCTTTCGCCCGAACCCGACTATGTTGGTCAGGGATGAGAATAAGCTTCCCATTACCGCGAGCAACGGGCTCTGGGCCCACATCGTAAAGACGGTGTTCGTAACCCAGGACGGTCTCGGTACACTGCAGACCGTTTTGACCGTAACCCTCGATCCGCTCACTATTGGTAAGCCCCACATCGTGGATCACGACGACATCGAGGAAATCTGGACCGCCCTAGATGGCACCAGTCTCGCGTTCGTAAGCAATCAATTGCGGCGACAAACTCCTGGAATGGCGTTTTATCACATTCCCGATAACAAGACGCCTCACACCAACATCAACCAAAACGAAGACTCTCAGGTCAAATTTCTTTATTTCGCCCGCTACCATCCGCACGAAACCAGGAAGTAGCAAGAAAGAAAAGAAAGGAGACCGCATTCATGAAACGCACCGCGCTTGCCTGTCTGACCGTAGGCACACTGGTCTTCACCTTGTTATCCCTGGCAACGGCGCAGACGCCTCCGCCCTCGAGCGGGACGAAGAACGCGATCAATGGAATCAATTCGTATCCCGGGCCGGAGTTCGTCAAGTACGCGGCGGACAGAGAACCGCACGACCGGCGAATCGATATGTTTATCGGCGACTGGCAGGGTTCGATGCCTCGTTTCGAGCATGGCTCGCTGGTCCTGCGCGACATTCTTACCCACGGCGATAATTTCGCCCCTCCGCAGAAGGGCGCGTGTTACACGCCGCTAACTTTTTTGCTTATGGCCGGCTGGCTGCGGGCGCGTGGACCATACCCTCGAAGCTCGACGGGCAGCAGGAGATCTATTACATACTGGGAGGCCAGGGAGAAATCACGGCCGGTGGTGATACTGCGAAGCTGCAAAAGAACGTTGCCGTCTTTATGCCCGCAGGACTCGAATTCGTGATGAGGTCTACCGGCAACGAACCGCTCACCCTGTATGTCATCAACGAGCCGCTTCCCTACGAGTTCCATCCCAAAACCAAAATGGTGGTCAAGGACGAGGCGATGGCGCGGCAGAGAACTCCCGCCGGCGGCGACCCTTACATTGTGGGCGGCGCATCCGGTCATTGGGCACACATCGTGAAAGAATTATTTTCTCCCGCCGACGGACTGGCGACGGAGCAGAGCGTCATTACGGTAACGGTCAATCCGCTGACGATGGGCGAACCGCATCCTCACAGACCAGGACAGGAAGAAGTCTGGGCGGCGATTGATGGCACCAGTCTGATGCTTTTGGGAACGGAGTTGCGCATTCAGCGGCCGGGAATGGCTTATATGCTGCCGCCGGATTCCACAACCATTCATTCCAATATCAATGCCAGTGACCAACCGGTGAAGTTTCTCTATTTTGCCCGATTCCCCGAAGGGGACAACTACACCCATGCAATCGTTCGCGCCGCATCAGTAGAATTTCTTGGTTTTGCTCGATTCCTCCGGAGCGGCGCTGTCAAGAAGAACAACTCATGAAAAATATCCGCAATCTAGCCTTGCTCGCTCTCTTGGCCGCCCTCTCCGTTCCGTGTGCCTGGAGTTCGCCCGCGGCGTCAGCTGAGTACTTCGTATACTTCGGCACCTACACCGGCTTCACCTATATGAAGGAAGGCCTTCCGGCTGGAGGAAGTACAAGCAAGGGAATCTACGTGAGCCGCTTCAAGCCAGGGACGGGCGAAGTGAGCCAGCCCGAACTTGCGGCGGAGATCGTCAATCCAGCGTTTCTTGCAGTTCATCCCAACCGGCGATTCCTCTACGTGGCGACCGAAGACCCGCTCTCGCTAGGACCGGACTTCGATCACGCGTCTTACGTGAGCGCTTTCTCGATCGATCCTTCGACCGGCAAGTTGCATCTGCTAAATACCCTGCCTACCGGCGGGACGAGTACGTGTTACCTATCCATCGACAAAACTGGACGTTATGTGTTGATGGCAAATTTCGGCAGCAGCAGCGTCACCGTGTTGCGTATCAAAGACGACGGTTCGCTCGGCGAGCAGACTGGGTTCATGAAGCACATCGGGCATGGGAAAGACCCGTCCTTCCAGTCGCAGGCTCATCCCCATTCGATCGACGTTTCTCCCGACAACCGGTTCGCCGTCGTTTCCGATCTGGGAGTGGACAAACTTTTTGTCTATCGATTCGATGCCGCCACCGGCGCGCTCTCGCCCGACACGCCACCGTTCGTCGAAGCGGAAGAGGGCGGTGGTCCACGCCATTTTGTCTTCGATTCTGCCGGCAAGTTCGGCTATGCGCTGCACGAGATGAGCGGCTTCGTAGCGGTTCTAGCGTGGGAACCGGCGACTGGCACTTTCACGAAAGTGCAGGATGCCAGGAGCCTGGCGCCCGATTTTATTGGCGCAAATGACAGCGCCGAAATCGCAATTCATCCCAACGGAAAATTTCTCTACGAGTCCAATCGCCGCTTCCGGGGCCCCAACTTGTGGGGACCGGATTCCATCGGCGTATTCTCGATCGATCCGGCGAAGGGGACCCTGACCGAAGTCGAACAAGTAGCGCCGCAAGGCACCATGCCGCGGCAGTTCGCGATCGATCCGACCGGGGCGTACCTGTTCGCCGCGAACGAGTTGACTGGCAACGTCGTGCTCTTTCGCGTGGACAGTAACACCGGAAGGCTGTCACCGACCAAGACCGAGCTGAAAGTAGATGTACCCGTGTGCATCGTATTTGTTCCCGCACACCGATGAGCCGCATAGCTCTTATTTTCTGGCTGCGCCGTTTTTTCGACTGCTTTCTCGTGGCAAGGAGATCAAAATCTTCATGAGACCAATCCGATCCATGTTCTGTCTGGTGATTGCTGTCGCGGTTCTGGCCGGCCCGGCTGCATCGGCTCAGGACAACGATTTCTTTGTCTACGCTGGCACTTATACCGGGTTCAAGTGGGTGCATCACAGCAAGCCGTATGGACTTGGAGAGAGTCATAGCAAAGGAATTTATGTCAGCCGCTTCCATGCGGCCACGGGTGAGCTCAGTGAGCCCCAGCTGGCTGCGGAGGTTATCAATCCTTCCTTCCTGACAATTTCTCCCAACCATCGCTTCCTCTACGCCGTCAGCGAAGACCCTCTTTCCGTGGGACCGCCGCTCGATCATTCCTCTTACGTGAGTGCATTCGCGATTGATCCTGCAACCGGCAAGCTCCGCCTGTTAAATACCGCCCCGGCCAGCGGCACCAGCACCTGCTACATCTCGATGGATCGGACCGGAAAATATGTATTCATGGCCAATTTTGGCAGTGGGAGCGTTTCGGTTATTCGGGTCAAGGACGACGGCTCCCTGGGCGAGCTGACGTCTTTCATCCAAAATGTTGGACGCAGCGTGGCGCGCCATTCAATCGGAGCCCCACCCCCATTGGATCGGACCTTCGCTCGACAACCGCTTTGTCATCGTCTCCGACCTGGGCATGGACAAAGTGCTCATTTTCCGTTTCGATGCCGCAACCGGAATGCTTTCGCCGCCCGGCCCTCCGTCCGTGAGCGTCTATCCCGGCGGCGGTCCACGCCACTTCACCTTCGATCCCTCAGGCAAGTTCGGCTACCAGCTCAGCGAGATGAGCGGTGTGATCGACGTCTTCGCCTGGGACGCCTCGCAGGGTACCCTAACCACGGTCCAGCGCGCCCAGACCGTGCCCCACGATTTCTTTGGCGGCAATCACAGCGCCGAGATCGAGATCCATCCCAATGGCAAATTCCTCTACGAGTCGAACCGTCGGACATTGAGTGAAACGGAAAGGGCCCCAGACACAATCGGAGTGTTTGCGATCGACCCCGAGAAAGGCACGCTGACTCCAGTTGAACAGTCTCTTTCAGGTGGAGTGATGCCGCGCAATTTCAAGATTGATCCCACCGGCAAGTACTTGTTGGCGGCGAACCAGATAAGCAACAACATCGTTCTTTTTGCCATTGACAGCAACACTGGCCGACTCTCCAACACTGGCAAGGAGATCAAGGTCGATACGCCTGTCTGCCTCCAGTTCGTCCCGGCAAGCCGCTGATCGTTTTGCGTTTTTCCGGAGGAGCGGTGCAGTAAAAAAGACATTCACAATTGTCATATAATATATGTTGCCTTATAATCTGCTCTACGGATACCCGAAAAATGACGAGAATCTCCTGCGTTCATCGCTCGCATGCCGTCCTGATGTTTTCTTTTTCGGTGTTTGCTGTCTCTGCCGGTTCCGTCCTTCTGCAAGCGCAGAACGCTTCATTCCACAATGCGCCTGCATCCGCGCAGCAAATCAAGAACCCTTATGTTGGACAAGCGCAAGCGGCCGGGCCGGCAAAGCGATCTATGCCGCACAACTGCGGCTGCTTGCCACGGAAACACCGGCCAGGGCGCCGGCAATGTGCCGCCACTGGCTCGCGGAACCGCTCAAAATGCCCCTGACGGCGCCATCTTCTGGTACATCACCCAGGGTGACGTTAACAACGGCATGCCTTCCTGGGCGAGTATGCCGGCAAAGCAACGCTGGGAAGTTGTCACTTTTCTCAAGACACTGAATGCGTGCAGCCGGTGGCTCGGACCGCCGGTCCGCTGCTCCCCAGCCCCGGCGATCAAAAAATCGATAGCGCCGCCTCCGCATGCGCCGTTCACCGACTACCGTTTCGAGAAGCCGGGCGTCACTCGCCATATCAAAGTCGAGGACCTTCCCGAACCGTATGCGACGCAATCGGCCACGGCTGGTCCCAAGGTTGTCGCCCGCCCCCAGAACGCGTGGCCAAAGGCTCCCCATGGGTTTCAAGGTGGAGCAGTATGCGACCGGACTGAATAATCCGCGAATCATCCGCACCGCTCCTAACGGCGATTTCTTCCTGGCTGAAACCAGTGCTGGCGACATCAAGGTCTTTCGCGGAATCACTGCCGACGGCAAGCCGGAGCAAGTGCAGGTCTTCGCCACCGGCCTGAATACGCCGTTCGGCATCGCCTTTTATCCGCTGGGACCTGATCCGCAGTGGGTGTATGTAGCGAACATGGATTCGGTCGTACGTTTTCCGTATCACAACGGCGATCTAACCAGCAGCGGACCGCCGCAGCATCTGTTCGATCTGCCCAGCGGCGGCCACCACCGTTCGCGAGACGTCCAGTTCTCGGCCGACGGAACCAAAATGTTTGTGTCGGTGGGCTCGCACGAGAATGTCAGCGACAGTCCTGAAGAGCAGAATCGCGCCGACATCCTCGAATTCAATCCCGACGGGTCGGGCATGCGCATTTATGCCTCCGGTATCCGCAACGCTGTCGGTATTTCCGTCAATCCGAAGACCGGCGAGTTGTGGTGTTCCGTCAACGAGCGCGACGGGCTGGGCAATGATCTGGTGCCCGACTACATCACTCACGTCCAGGAAGGTGGTTTTTATGGCTGGCCCTGGTGGTATATGGGCGGGCACCAGGACCCGCGTTTGCCAGGAAAGCATCCCGAGTTGAAGGAGAAAGTCATCACCCCAGATGTGATCCTGCAGCCGCACAGCGCGTCCCTGCAAATGACTTTTTATGATGGGCGGCAATTCCCGGCCGAATATCGAGGGGACATCTTCGCCTCTGAGCACGGCTCCTGGAACCGGTCACCGCGCGCCGGCTATGAAGTCATTCGCGTACCTCTTGCATCAGACGGGCCACGCGAGCGGAGAGTACGAGGATTTCCTCACTGGGTTTGTAGTCGACGACGAAAGCGTCTGGGGGCGGCCGGTTGGGGTTACCGTCGCGCCCGACGGTTCCCTGCTGGTGAGCGACGATGCCTCGGGCTCGATCTGGCGCATCATTTACACCGGAAAATGAGATTCCGCTGACTGGGTTATGTCTTTCCGCAGCTCGAGGTCGAAGCGCCCTCGGTCGTTGCCGAATATTCCATTTTCCATCGAGCTACCGCAGCTCGAACCCTCGGTGGCACTGCTCTCGACTCTAAGTTACACATAACGCTTAAATTTCTCCAGTTATTACAATTTTTAATTATGATATGATATTAAAAGTTTTCTGGTCAACGGAAATCCGAGACTGACGACGATGAGAGAAAGATGAAGATCAATCCCAACAAGTGCGTGGCCTGCGGAAACTGCACCTACGTGTGCCCCATGGGCGCGATCTATATTGACCCCGCTATCAACCGCGCTACCGTGGACCGCGACGAATGCGTCGAATGCTACGCCTGTTATTACGGATTGAGCACCGAACATCTGAATCCGCCGATCGTGCGCATGATCCGCAAGATCTTCCAGTTGGGCCGGTTGCGGTTCGATCCTGAGCCGGACGTCTGTCCCACCGCCGCCTTCGAGCCTGAGGATCTGCAGTGGCCGCGAGTGGTTCGCCGCGCGTTCTCCGATCCCCGCGCGACTCACGAATCCACCGGGGTCCAGGGTCGGGGCACGGAAGAGGTGAAGACCAACGACGTAACCGGGCGGGTGCAGTGGGGCGAAGTCGGATTCACCATAGAGTTCGGTCGTCCCGGCGTCGGAGTGTGGTTGCGTGACATCCAGAAAATGACCTGGGCGCTGGCCAAAGCCGGCGTGGCTTTCGAGAAGAAGAACCCTTTCACTTTGCTCATGAGCGACGTGGCCACCGGTACGCTGCGCCAAGACGTGCTCGACGAGAAGGTCCTCTCGGCGATCGTGGAGATCAAAGTCAAGGTGGACCAGACCCAGCAGATCATCGAGCTGGTGCGCGAGGTCGAGAAAGATGTCGATACCGTGGTTGCGCTGGGCGTCGGCACGCGCTGCGACGAAAACGGCGAAGAGCGCCTGGTAGCGCCGGTTCTGGAGAGCATGGGCTACAAGCTCGAGCGGGCGAAGACCAATATGGGGTTGGGCAGAATTACCAACCCAGCCGAAAACAAACAGCAGGAAGAGCAATCCCAGCGAAATTCTCAGCGAAATCCGATGACCAATACTCTTCATCGTTACGGCGATGCCGAAAGCTTCCGCGACGACTACATCGTGTTCGCTACTCCCAGTAGCGGCAGGAATGACGCGGACAGCGTGCCCAAGCTGAAACAATTTCTCGAGATGGCGCTGCCCTTCAAACCGGTCAATATCGGCGATCCGGTCCACGGCGGCAGCTTGCGACCGGCACGCAACCTCCATACGGTATCGAACTGGAAGCGCGATATGACACCGGATTTCCGCGCAGTCATCGACGGAATAGATACCCCGGTTTCCGTGGTAGCAATTTTTGACAATCAATCGGCCGCCAGAACAATTCCTCAAGGTTGCCGCAGATGCCGATCTGGGTCTCTCGATTAACATGTCGGCCTCGGTCGAAGGTGCTCAACGAGTGTTGCAAGTTCGCCGGAATTGCCCGTCACAGTGTCGGTTATTCGCTGGGTTTCGAAGGCGCCACTGACAAGCTGCCCAATACTCAGCTGCTCAAGTTGACTACCATGTGCGGCCATGGCATGGTTTCGACCAGCCTGGCCAAGAAGATGATCGATTGGGTGAAGGAAGGTCGCCGGACCCCCGGACAGGCCGTCACCTACATGGCCCGATTCTGTTCCTGCGGCGTGTTCAATCCAGCTCGCGCGCAACGTATACTCGAAGAAGCTCGCAAGAAGATGGAATGAGCAGAACGCGCCCCAGCACTCAGCCCAGACTCCGGCGCTAACCCATTGGCCACATTATCAGTCTAAATCATAGTATGATACGGCAAATTTGAAAGCGAGGAGCTCGACTTGAAACTCGGGGTTTTGGCTCGCACGCTCTGCTTGCTCCTCTCGTCCGCGCTACCCCATGTGCTGCCAGTCCGATTGGCCGATGTACGGCCACGATTCCGCGAGCACGCGCTATTCGCCCCTCACCCAAATCAATACTCAAAACGTCCAGACCCTGACGGCGGCATGGACCTATCACATGAAAAAGGATGGACCCCGACCGACGTCGGCGGGAGCTGCCGGGCGAGGCGGCGGCAGACGTACGTCTCAAGCTACGCCGATCGTGGTGCAGGGAGAGCTGTACATGCCGACTCCGTACGGGACCGTTATCGCCCTGGATCCCGAGACCGGTAACGAACTGTGGTCTTACAAGATGGATCATGGACGGCCGGCTGGACGCGGTGTTGCTTATTGGCCGGGTGATGCAAAAACACCTCCTTCGATTCTGTTTGGAACCAGCGACGGCCGCTTGTTCTCTCTGAATGCCGAAACCGGAAAACCCACCGCGGGTTTTGGCGTGGATGGCGCCGTGGACATAAAGACCGGCGTGCTCAACGGATTCCCCCACGCTCAATTTGATATGACTTCCCCGGTCACCATTTACAAGAACCTGGCGATCACCGGTGGCCAGATACAAGAAGCCCCGGCCGCCGGCGCCTCTGGCGACACCAGGGCTTGGGACGTGCACACCGGAAAACTGGTATGGCGATTCCACTCTGTGCCTCGCCCCGGCGAAGTCGGTCACGATACCTGGCCAGGTATGAGCTGGAAGAACCGCTCGGGAACAAATGTCTGGGGCTTCATGAGCATAGACCTCGAAAGAGGATTGGTATTTCTCCCTCACGGCTCGCCCAGTTCCGACTTTTACGGCGCCGACCGGAAAGGCAAGGATCTTTTCGGCAACTCGCTAGTTGCGCTCCATGCCGACACCGGAAAACTTGCATGGTATTTCCAGACGATCCATCACGACACCTGGGATTACGATCTGGAGTCGGCGCCAGTGCTGATGGACGTCGTGCAAAAGGGAGCAAAGATTCCGGCCGTCGCCGTCATTGGAAAGGCTGGAGTGATGTTCATCCTCGACCGGCGTAACGGCAAGTCCATTTTCGGGGTTGAGGAACGGCCCGTGCCTGCTAGCGATGTCCCCGGTGAAGCGAGTTGGCCGACTCAGCCCTTCCCCTTGAAGCCCGCGCCCCTGGGACGGCACAGCTTCAGCCCCGACGAAATTGCTACCGTCACTCCCGAGCAGAAGAAAGTATGCACCGACCTTCTGGCGACGGAAGGGGGCATGAACAGCGGGGGCCCTTACACGCACTATGGATCCAGACTCACCATCGTTTTTCCAGGCACGCTGGGGACGACCAACTGGCCGGGCATGTCCTACAATCCAGACCTGGGATATCTGTTCGTCAATACCGTGAACATCGCCGATGTCGGGAAGGTCACGAAAAACGAAGACGCCGCCGATCCCGCGTACGAGCGCAACAGCCCCTGGGGTATGTATGCGCGCTTCTGGAACAATGACAAGTTCTGGCCCTGCCAGCAGCCCCCCTGGGGAGAGCTGTGGGCGATCAATGTGAATACCGGCGACGTTGCGTGGAAAGAGCCGTTCGGAGTCATTGAGGAATTAGATACGAAAGGCGTTCACGGCACTGGAACTTTGAACTTTGGTGGTTCCATTACGACTGCCGGAGGATTACTCTTCATCGCGGCGACAAACGATCAACACTTCCGCGCCTTCGAAGCAGCCACAGGCAAGGTGCTGTGGGACACCAAGCTTGAGACCGGAGCGTATGTAACGCCCATGACTTATCAGGGCAAGAATGGCAAGCAGTATGTAGTCCTGGTGGTAAGCGGTGGCAGCTTTTACGACACGACAGCGGGCGACTCCGTGATTGCATTCGCCTTGCCGTAAGGCTTGGGTGGAGCGGACACTCCGCCGCTTTGGTGTTGAACTGGATTTGGAATCGTATCTAGCCTTGGGCTCTCCAATCTCCCTTCGCTGACTCTGTGGTCACAGGAAGCAAAATCCAAAACCAAAAAAATCAAGTCAAAGGCGGCGGACAAGAGTGTCCGCTCCACACTGACCTGCTTGAAATTGGTTGGACAGGTGGCAGCGAAAGAAGAAAACTGAACCGCGGCCGGTGAAAACCGGCCGCAGGCGAATCTTTGAGTCACTTACTGCTTGTCGTAGACAACTACTTCGTGGAAGGGTTTGCCGTCTTTGTCCGTCCCATCCATGGTGAAGGTCGTCGTCTTCCCGTCCTTCGACAAAACCGACTTACTCTTCCCCAGCTTGCCATTGTTGTTCCAGGTATGTTCGATGGTATGAGCATTCACCCTTTTCACGAGCACAGTCACGTTTTCCCTGCCATTTATCGAAACCGGCTGTCCCTCTACCGGCTTATAGTTCCAGGTCGTACTCTTCCCTTCCGAATTGGTTTCATTGATCGTAACTGTGCCATCCGGATCAATGGTGCACATATCAATCTTCGGGGGAGGGCCGGGGAATTTGGACTTGGCAAAGTTTGCCGACCAAGTACCAGCGAACCCGCCGGCGGGCATGTCCGCAGCGTTAACGGTCAGCGATACGGCGGTCAGAGAGAAAGCCAAAATCAGTAGTCTGGTTTTCATGGCTGATATGATAATACGAATAGAGCCCATGTCAACACTTTTTCGGTTGGAAAGAGGGGCAGGATCAAATGATGGTTCGAGTCGGAGTGGACGCGTCAATCGACGAAGCTGTGCTGGAAGACTTCACCAGGGAAGTGAACCTGGTGCGGGTTCCCGAGGAGCCGGAGGGAGACATTGCGGTCGACTTCTGGGTCGCCGCCATGCCTCCCAGGGTATTGCGACGCCAGTGGCCGCACCTGAAAGGCGTAAAGGTCATACAAGCCCCTTGGGCGGGTGTGGACACCCTGCTGAAGTTGTTCCCGCCCGAAGTCATCTTGTGCGACGCCCGGGGAGTGCACGACATTCCAACGGCAGAATGGGCTCTGGCGGCCATTCTGGCCATGGAAAAGTTCTTGCCACTCTTTATCGAAATGCAGCGCCAGGGCAAGTGGGCGGCAGGACAGCAAGCGCAGCAAATTGATGGTCCATCTCTTGCAAAACCCTCGCCTGCCCAATCAACGCCTGCGAAGTTGCCTCCTACGAAGATCAAGGACCCCCCGGCGCCGATCCATGACGTGGCCGATTCCACGGTCCTGATCGTAGGCTATGGATCCATCGGCCAGGCAGTCGAAGCCCGGCTTGCACCCTTCGGAGCAAAGGCTTTGCGCGTGGCGCGCGGTGCGCGCGAGGGCGTCGTTCCGGTTAGCAAGCTGAACGATCTGTTGGGACAGGCCGATATCGTGGTGCTGACTATGCCGTTGACTTCGGAAACCAGGCATCTTATGGATGCAAGGCGATTGGCGAAAATGAAGCCGGGCGCACTGCTGGTGAATGCGGCGCGCGGCCCCCTTGTGGATACGGAAGCGCTACTCCAGGCCCTGCAAGAAAAAAGAATTCGCGCGGTTGTCGACGTAACCGATCCGGAGCCGCTGCCGCCGGGACATCCCTTATGGAGTGCCCCCAACCTGCTGATCACGCCGCACGTGGCGGGAGACAGCACGAAGTTCATGAAGCGAGCATTCAAGCTGGCGAGCGAGCAGGCGGAACGCTACGCCCGAGGGGAGCCCCTTATGAACGTCGTGACCGGCGAGTACTAGGGTTAACTAGCCGCACCGGGCAACAGACGAATCAGTCTACAATCGTACCCATATGATATTATCATTGCTTCTTACTTAGTCTCTGTCGTGAAAATCGGCATCTGCTTTGATGGCTCGACCCTGCCGTAAGAACGGAGTTTTGATATGCGACGTTCGCAGCTCCTAATGGCGTTGTCTCTCGTACTGCTCTCCTATTGTTTGTGGGCTCAAACGGCCCCGTCGAACAGCCTCTTGTTGGTCGCGAATAAAGGCGACAACAGTCTGGGGATTATCGATCCGGTCGCCGGGAAACAAGTGGCAGAGGTAGCCGAGGGTGGCGTGACCGGGCACGAAGTAACGACGTCGCCCGATGGAAAACTTGCCTACGTGCCGATCTATGGAAATTCCGGCGTCGGACAGCCGGGTACTGACGGCACGAATCTTGTGGTCATCGATCTGGCGGCGCGAAAAGTGGTGGGCAATATCGATTTCGGAAAAGGTGTGCGTCCCCACCTCCCTGTGATCGGTCCAAAAAATGGCTTGCTCTATGTCTCCACCGAACTTAATCGTTCGATCAGTATCATCGATCCCGCAACCCTGAAAATTGTCGGCTCGATTCCCACCGGCCAGGAACAGTCCCACATGTTTGCGATCACGCGCGATGGACGTCGTGCCTACACCGCGAACGTGGGACCCGGCACCGTATCCGTTCTCGATCTTGACGCACGAAAGACGATCACGATTATTCCGGTCTCGCCGCAAATTCAACGTATCTCCCTTTCCGTGGACGACCGCCTGGTTTTCACTTCCGATGTAACCGAACCTCAGTTGGCAGTGATCGATACCGCCACCAACAAGATCAAGACATGGGTTCCACTGGCAGGTCTGGGCTACGGATCGGCGCCCACGCCGGATGGCCGATGGCTGATCATCGCTCTGCCCCTGGTACACCAGGTGGCAGCGGTGGATCTCCACACCATGACGGTCGCACACACCATCGACCTTCCGGCCAGGCCGCAGGAGGTTTTGGTGTCTCCCGATAACAAGGTCGCTTATATCTCCTGCGACCAGAGCGGGAAGGTCGCCGTCATTAGTCTTTCGGACTGGAAGGTGAAAACAATTATTGACGCGGGCCCGGGCGCCGATGGGCTCGCACTTTCTGTCGCGCGGTAAGAAAACGGCCGCTTAAGTGAGGACTCACCCAGCGAATCGAGGGACAGAATGAACGGAACACACCGAATGAAACTGCTGTGCGGCGGTCTCGTTTGCCTAGCGTTGTCACTCATTGGCGATGCCCCGCCGGCGACCGCCCAGGTGGTTGCCAAGCCTCCGGTAACCACGCCGAGCGCGGGCGGAAATAGTTTCGATGGTCCCGGAGATGTGCGATATCAGACAGACAGAGATGTGCAAGATAGAAGAATCGATATGTTCATCGGTGACTGGCGCGACTCCATGCCTCGTCACGCTTTCGGTTCGCTCGTCCTGCGGGATATTCTGACTCGGGGAGACAACTTCGCCCCGCCGCAGCCCGGCGCTATCCTCCAGGCCGCCAATTACCTCGCCTACGGCCGTCTTCAGCCGCGTGATTCCACCACGCCTTCGCGGTTGGAGCATGAACAGATCGTCTACTACGTTGTCGGTGGCACGGGAGAGATAGCAGCGGGCGGTAAGACTGCCGCGCTTCATAAAGATATTGCCATCTTCGTGCCGGCCAATCTCGAGTTCGTCATGAAAAACACCGGCAGCGAAGATCTCACCATGTATGTCGTCAGCGAACCCACTCCCGACAACTTCGTGCCGGGGAAAGAGATGCTGGTGACCGACGAGAGACAGGTTCCGGTAAGAACCCCGATGGCTGCGTCGCCCTACACGATTCCAGGCGCTTCGGGCCACTGGGCGCATATAGTGCGCGACCTCTTTTCGAAAACAGACGGCCTCGCCACCATCGGAGACATCATCACGGTAACCATCGACCCCTTGACCATGGGCGAACCGCATCCACACAATCCCGGACAGGAAGAAATCTGGGTAGCCATCGACGGCAAGAGCCTGGCTTTCATTGGCTCGGAGTTGCGGGTTCAGCAACCCGGAATGGCCTATATGATTCGGCCCGATCGTTCCATGACGCACTCGAATATTAATTCCGGGGACACGCCGGTCAAGTTCCTCTGGTTTTCAGGTTCCTCGATCAAAAAATAATTTCGGAGGACCGGTAGGCCACAAAATACGGAGGGGCAGATGTCCTCATCTGCCCGGCGGAGCGAAGCTCCGCTATTTGTTGCGGTATGCAAGAACCTGTCGAGCTTTGCTCGACTGGGCAGATGAGGACATCTGCCCCTCCGTGAATCGGAGCAATCCCATGCATCGATGGTCCGCCAGGAAAACGAGGGCGTTGCTGTTTGCACTGTTAGTTCTCGCCGTTCTACCGCTTAGTTGCGCACGAAGACAGCCTTTAACCATTCGCATGGCCGGAGACGAATGGTTTCTCGATTCCCTCACCAAGACCGGACTGATCGCAGACTTCGAACAGAAGAGCGGCACTCGCGTCGAGGTTGTGCGCAAGAACGATCGCACGATCATGAGTGATCTTGATCGCGGCCCAAATCGAGACGATAGGCTGGACGTAATTGTGGTGCGACACCGGCTGCTGGGCGCGCTGGTCAAAAAAAACCAGGTTCAGCCGATCGATTCTTTTCTCGCCGACTCCTCCCTGCACGACCCCGGCTTCATGCCGCAGGAGCAGCTTTTCCCCAACTGGTGGCGGGAGCTCAGCGCCTACGGAGGCAGGACGTACGGGTATCCTTTCACCGGCCTGACGACTTTTTTGTGCTACCGCAGAGATCTTCTGAACGACTCAGCCAATCAACGCAACTTCAGGGCGCGTTACCACCGAGACCTCAAGCCGCCGGCTACTTGGCCCGAATACTCGCAGCTGGCGGAGTTTTTCACTCGCCCCGACGAGCACTTCTACGGCACTTATATTCAGGGAAAACACGGCCTCGCGCTGTGGTACGAGTGGCTGAACCTGGTCTATTCGTTCGGCGGCAACATACTCGATACCCAACACGGCGGGGAATATGGCGACATCGTAGTCAACTCTCCCCAAAACGTTGCGGCCACCGAACAGTACGTAAAGCTGATTGCCTTCAGTCCGCCTGACACGCTGAACTATGGATGGGGTGAAGCGCAATCTTCACTGCAGCAAGGAAAAGTGTTCATGGGTCTTTTGTGGAATGATCAGGCGCCCTTCCTGGAAGACCCCGCGGTCTCGAAGGTTGCAGGCAAGATCGGTTACAGCCTCATCCCGTCGAACTCCGGCGAACCGTTCAGCCAGCTGGAAGGTCTCACCTATCTGATCCCGACGGAGTCGAAACATCCGCGAGAAGCCTATCGATTTCTCGAGTGGGCGATGTCCGCCCGGGTTCAGGTGCAACAGACGCTGGAGGGTAGTGCCTCGATCAGAAAATCGACTTACAGCGACCCCAAGGTCAGAGACATGCCTTATACCTCGACCTTCATGGCCAGCGTTCCTATCGCGAAAGTGAAACCCACAATACCGGAATCTGCCGAGATGACTGAAGCGATGGAACGCCATCTCTCCGAAATTGTCAGTGGCCGAAGTTCAGCAAAAGCAGGCTTAGACGGCCTGGCGCTCGATCTTCAACATATTCTGGGCAACAAGGCGGCGCTCCGCTTTCCCGTCAAAGCGACTCACTAAGGCGAAACGCCCGGCTGCCGACCATCGGGACATCGTGACGCCACAGGGCTGCGCGGCGAGAAAAGCAAAAAGAAGGGTGGGGACAGGGAAACGTTGTGACGCTCCCCTAATCTCACCCCCTCAAGGTCAATCGCGACAATCGGTAGCCGGGCAGCTTTACGGAGGGGCTTTGGGTGACCAAGCGAACCAATCCGGTCGAGCAGGAGCTGACGGCGAAGATAGCCAGCAACACTGCTGAACGGGAAGTGCCATTCCCTGGGAACAATGCTGGGGAAGCGCGCATCCCCTCGCATCGTGCGACTGCGGAGACAGCGAGACAACCCGATCACCATCCTGATCCAGCAAGCGATTTCAGAGCTGACAATCCAAATGGACTCGACGAACCAGCGAATTCCCAGGCGCGGTTGTTCGTGCTTAAGTTTCTAGGTTTCCGAAACAACCCTCAAGACTGAACACGAGAGCGCCCTACGTCGAAGTCAACAACTCCCGTTCCTGCCTAGAACAGGGGCAGCTTCAACGGATTCGAAGGTGATGCCCAGAGATTGAAGAATAGCACTGAGTACTATTTTCTTGGATTCTCTTGAAGAGATCAGGTTGAGTTTCCCGCCCGTTTTCTTTCCCGCTCGCTTTGGTACTTGAAGAGGAAATACACCGGCACGCCGATTAGCACGATCACCACTCCAGGAATGGTCGTGGCTGGACGATACGCGAACAAGACCGCCAGGATCACAACCGCGCTGATGAGGTAGAGGGCCGGAACCGCTGGATAGCCAAAGGCGCGGTACGGGCGCTCGGCGTCCGGCATGACCTGGCGCAATCGAAATACGGCAGCGATGGTCAGAATGTAAAAGATCAGGGCGGCCGAGATTATGTAGTCCAGCAAATTACTGTAAAGATTTCCGTAAGTACCGGTGGCCGGCTGGTAGGTGCGGATCGACAGCAGTACGGCGGCCCAGATTCCCTGCATGATCAACGCCACGCTGGGAACATTCGCGCGATTGAGAGCCGATGCCTTCTTGAAAAAGAGGCCGTCCAACGACATGGCGTAGTAGGCGCGCGCGCCCGACAAGATTAAGGCATTCATGCAGCCAAACGCCGCAATCATGATGGCGACAGCGATCAGTATGGGACCAACCTTGGGAAAGATGGCCTGCAACATGGTCGATGCCACTCGATCGGAAGGCGCATGCTGTATTGCGTTGAAGGGCAGAACCACGACGTATGCGAAGTTGGCGAAGAAGTAGAGTCCGATTACGATCAGGGTTCCCAGAGTGAGAGACAGAGGCACATTTCGAGTTGGATTCCGGACTTCGCCCGCGGTGAAGGTGATGTTGTTCCAGGCATCCGCCGCGTACAAAGCTCCAATTTGCGCGGTGCACAGCGCGACCAGCATCCCGAATGCCGCGGTAGGAGAAAGCCCGGGCGCCGCCAGAGTGACCCCCTGAGGGGTCCATGCCTGACCGAAGTTCGCATGCACAACCGCGGCCTTCCACCCCACCAGCACTCCGATCCCAATTACTCCCACCAACGACCCTATTTTCATCGAGGTAAAAACGTTTTGTACGCCTTTCCCGTACTTCAGGCCATTGGTGTTGGTCCAGGTCAGAAATGTTATGACGATCAGCGCGACGAGTTGAGCCGTGGAAAGCGAGAGCGCATAGTTCGGCAGGATATGTATCGGCGGGATCATGTACTTGTTCTCCGCGATTTGTGGCCACAACACACCCAAGTAGCGAGAGAATCCCACGGACGAGGCGGCAATCGTACCCGTTTGGATCACGAGAAACAGCGTCCAACCATACAAGAATCCCCACAGCGGAGAGTAAGCCTCGCGCAGATAAACGTATTGACCTCCCGCGCGCGGCATCATTGCCGCCAACTCGCCATAAGAGAGCGCCGCAGCCAGGGTGAGAAGGCCAGCGATAATCCATGCCAGCAGCAGCCAGCCAGTGCTCCCCACCTCTCGCGCCATTTCGCCGGCCACGATGAATATCCCGGACCCGATCATCGAACCCGCCACTATCATGGTCGAGTCAAAGAGCCCCAGACTTCGACTCAATTCGCGAGGCTTGCCACCTGCCTGCAAGTCTTCCGTCATATGTTTCACAATTGTCCTATCATCGGATCATATCCGTGGGGAGATTGATGAATGTATCACGAGCCAACGTTAAGTAAGTGCGGCCGTGAGGAAGTGGCCTTTTGAGACTTATTCAGGCGATGAAACCATGGAAATGGCTGCGGAAATTCCGGATGAGAACGGACGCGGAAAAGGATCACGAACCGTAGACCCAAAGATCTGAATCCGTCATCTTGCCGGCTTCAACTGCGGGTCGGGCTGGATTGCGGAAGGCCCACATGCTCGACGATCTGCATAAATTCGGGGCGATTGCGGAGAGGATCAAAGCGCGGATCCTGGGTCAGGGTGAAGAGCTTCATGTTCCGCTCCCCGCAAGCTCGGTTGAGCCATTCGACCGCCTGGTTGGATTCGCCCAGTGCGGCGTAGGTCGCGGCAATATCGTAGGACGGCAAACACTTGCGCGAGCGAGTACGTTTGAGACTGTTCAAAATATCGCGGGCGGACGACTTGTCGCCGGCAACCGCGTGGGCGTGTGCCTTCATGGCCTTCACGCAATTGCTTCCGCCGGCCAGCTGGATTGTGGTCTCGAATTCCCGCAGCGCTCCCTTGAAGTTGCCCGTCTGTTCCAGCGCCTGAGCCATGTACATGTGCGCCCAAATAAAGTGCGGATCCAGCTCCAAGGCGCTTTGATAATGTTTGATCGCTTCATCAAACTGGTGCGCCAGGTGCGACGTAACCCCTGCCCAGACCAGCGTAATGATCGAAACCGGATCAATCTCCAGGGCGTGCATGATGGAGATGTGGGCCGCCTCATGCTGTCCTCGGGCCGTTAGCAGATTGGCATACCAGTGGTAGCCCAGAGCGTAGTCAGGATTGCACTCGATGGAGCGTCGATACTCACGATCGGCCGCCTGCCAGTCGCGGTCGAAATGCAGAAAGACATCGGCCAGCGAAGCGTGGGCCTCGGCCAGGTTGGGATCAAGCTCGATGGCTTTAAGCGCTGCGCTCCGCGCCGACGGCATTGCTTCCGAGGGTGAAACGATCTCATAGAACGACAGCAGATTGAGAGAATCGGCCAGTCCCGAGTAGGCCAGCGCAAACTGCGGGTCTTCCTGGATTGCAGACTCGAAGCAATGGATGGCCTTCCGCAAGCCCTCTTCGTTGCGCTGGTTCCAGAAATATCTTCCTCTGAGGTAGGCTTCCCGCGCGCCCGTGTTCTCCCGACGTCGCGCTGCTGGACGAAGATTGGGTGAAGAACAAATCTTTAACCAGAGACATTGCGCGATCTGCTCCACGACGTAGTCTGGTACCTCGCCGAGATCATTGAGCTCGAAACAATACGTGTGGGACCAAGCTACGACGTCAGTGTCGGCAGGCACAAGCGATGCCTCCACTCGCAGGCCGCTGCTGTCGTCTTCGATGTTCCATTGCAAGAAGTAATCGACTGTTTCGCTGCCCGAAATCCTGGTGGGATCTCCTGTTTCAGGCTGCGGGCGAGGATTCGAATTCACAATACGCAATTGTCCCGGGTTCAACCGCTCCAAGGCTGTAATCGTGTTGGTGACGATGGAATCGCAAAGCTGCCGGCTTTGGTCCCTGGCGATGAGATCTGTGAGCGGCGGCACGCAAATGGTAATGCGATTCTCGCCCCCCTTGGACGAGTCTGCAGTTTCAGTCACCCGGCTGGCGCTCTTTCGCGAGACTCGACCCTTCCAGCGTTCGAGCTCGGAGCGGAGCGCATAAACACTGCCCAGCTGCTGGTGGAAGTGACGATGAATCGGCAGGCCTTCCCTCTTCTCCCAGAGCTGGACCGTGCGAATCTCTCGCCGCAAATAGCTGGCGATTTCTTTCCACGAATCCAGATGGTCGGTGCCTGCCCACAGCTCATGCGACGGCGGAGGGCTCGAGTTGTTCGTCGTGGACTTGTTGATCATGGGTGCTAGCGGATGTTTAACCGACTGGGAACCTGAGATCACCAGCGGGAACTACCGCCACATCAAGCCACGCAACCGCGCGGCCAGGACGCAAGAATCGAGCAAACTAAGGAAACGAAAGGCTTTGAGGCCGACCCTTCGCCAACCCTTGCAATCCTTCGACGAAGCCTACACTGCGGCGATAGCAACATTCAAGTTCCTTGTTCTGTGCCACTATGCAAAGAATTGATTACTGGTTGCTATTATGGCGGACCTTAGGTTTCGCACTATTTCGCTTGTTGCCTGGCGCCAGCCTTGTTTACATATACAGTCCTTTGTTGTTCCTGGCGCTCTGGTCGTTAGACACCGCCCCAGATCCGTCCTGGTTGAACTGATTTATTTACTGACCGGAAAGAGGAGTCAAGTGCCTGAGAGAGATGGCTCGAAGTCATCGCTGCAACCCGCCTGGTTTCGCTACGCTGACAGTCACGAATTCATGGAAAGAGTGCGCGCCGGAATGCCGCCACTTATCATCTGCGTGGCCTGCAACGGCGGTATCCAAGGCAAGGAGGCCAGCGAGTTCATCCCTGAAACCGCGGACGAAATAGCCGAGTCTGTCCACGCGGCCTACGAAGCCGGCGCGGTGATGGTTCACATCCACGCTCGCGATCCGAAAAACCTGACACAAGGCGCCCGCGAGACCGCGACCTGGCGCGAAGTCCTGCGCAAGGTTCGCCAACATTGTCCGGAAATCATCATCAATGCAACCACCGGAGCCAGTCCAGCGATGACCATGGAGGAGCGCTCCTCATCTCTGGCCGCAGGTCCGGAGCTGGCGTCTCTGAATCTGGCGCCGGACATGAGCAAGTTCAGATTGAAGGAGCGGCGCGCGCCTCTGCTTTTTCCCCGGCCCGCTCTGGAGATTGATGAATGCACGCCTTATACCTACGGTCAGATTCACGAGTTCGCCGCGGAGATGAAACAACGCGGAATCAAACCTGAATTGGAGGTCTACCATCCCGGCTGCGCCTGGGTTGTCGACTACCTGATTGAGAACAATCTCTTGGAGAAGCCTTATTGGATTCAGACCGTGATGGGATATCAGACCGGCAGCTTCCCAACGGTTGACAATGTTCTCCAGCTCTTAAATGAATTTCCTGACGAGACTTTGTGGCTTTGTTCAGCAATCGGTGCGTTTCAACTCCCCCTGACCACGCTCGCCACCCTGATGGGCGGCCATGTTCGAGTTGGCTTGGAAGACAACGTCTATTTTTCCCGCGGACGTAAAGCCGTAAGCAACGCCGAGCTAGTGCAGCGGACCGTCCGCATTGCACATGAGCTCAACCGGCCGGTGGCAACTCCAGCTCAAGCTCGCCAGATGCTGGGCCTGCGCCGCCAACCGAGTCAGTACGAAAAAGCAACGCACGACGAGCCTCAATTTCAGCAAACCTAAGCCGCGCCGGTGAATATAAACCGTAGGGAAGGAGAGAGCCGGAAATGGCTCTCGGAACCCGCCCTAATCGCATTTAGCATTATGATACGATGTTTCAGGCCATGTTGTTAGCAACCCTTCTTCTATTCGCCAACCCGCCCAACGTGACCACTCTGCCGCCGGGCGAAGGCAAAGCAATTGTTCAGCGGACGTGTGTCTCGTGCCACGCCTTAAAGGTGGTCACGGCGAAGAAAGCGTCCAAGGAAGAGTGGTCCGTACTGGTCGACCAGATGGTGTCTCGAGGGGCCGACCTTAACGACGATGAAATTGAGATCGTCGTGGACTATCTGGCCAAAAATTTTGGCACGGCCAAAGCCCCGGCGGGTACAAAAGACAATCACACTCAAAACGGACCGGTAAATGGGAACAAGGTCAGGGCCGCCCAACCCCCGGCTGAATGACTGACGCGCCGACCGCCGTTCGCCCCACTCATACCCGCCACATCGTCCTTGCCCTGATCGTGGGCGCCTACATGATCACTTACATGGACCGCGTGAATATTGCCTCCGCGGTGCCAGTGATCCAGAAGGATCTCGGCTTTTCAATGATCACCATCGGGTGGATTTTTGCCTCATTCCGGTGGGGATACGCCTTCTTTCAAATTCCCGGCGGATGGTTCGGCGATCGCATCGGCGGACGGCGTGCGCTGTCTCTAGTGGTCGTGTGGTGGTCAATTTTTACGTCGCTCACCGCATTCTCCTGGAATGCTGTGTCGATGGGACTGTGCCGCTTTTTTTTCGGAATGGGCGAGGCCGGCGCGTTCCCCATTGCTACTCGGTCCCTTTCGCGCTGGATGCTTCCGACTGAACGAGGCTTCGCTCAAGGACTCACCCACGCGGCATCACGGGTCGGCGCCGCCCTGACCCCGGCCCTGGTGGTTGTGATGATGCTCCGCTACGGATGGCGCGCACCATTCTTCTTTTTCGGCCTCATCGGCCTGGTCTGGTCAGCGTATGGTACTGGTACTATCGCGACACGCCCGCGGAACACCCTCGCATCAGCCCGGCGGAACGGCGACTCATTGAAGAGGCGGTCGGCGTTTCCACAGCGCGGACGCACTCGGTGCCCTGGCGGCGCATTCTCCGTAGTCCTTCACTGTGGACCCTTTCGCTGATGTATTTCTGTTACGGATACAGCATCGATGTCTATCTGGATTGGTTCCCTAAATATCTGAACGAGCACCGCGGTTTCAATCTGACCCAGATGGGTTTTTATGCCAGCTTGCCCTTGCTGGCCGGGGCTGCAGGCGACCTTTTGGGCGGCACGGTGTCGGACCGCTGCGCCAAACGCTTTGGAAATCTCAAACTCGCAAGGCGCGCCGTCGCACTGGCTGGTTTTCTCCTCGCAGCGGTTTTCATCCTGCCGGCCACTTTCACGACCCACTCCACCGCTTCAGTTTTGTACTCCTGCGTCGCAGTCTTCGGTCTGGAAGTCACGGTCGGCGTGTCCTGGGCGATCCCGCTCGATATTGGCGGAGACTACGCGGGCTCAGTTGCTTCCGTCATGAACACTTTTGGCAACCTGGGGAGTGCGGTCTCTCCCGTACTGTTAGCTTATCTGGTTGGAATGTATGGATGGAACATGCCGTTTCTGGTGTGCACTTTTCTTTGTGTCGGAGGCGCACTGTTGAGTTTGGGAATTAATGCTGACAAGAAGATTGCCTGGGATCCAGCGGAGCTGTCGACGCCCGGAATCTAGGCGCGATCGACAGCCCTCCAATCGGAATCAGCACGCAAAATTACGATGCTATGATGTGACGGCACTGAATCGAGCCTGGTACTGAACTTGGCAAGCCTATGACCAACACATTGCATCGCTATGGTAGCGCGGAAAGCTTTTACGATGACTATGTCATTTTCGCAAGTCCAAGCACTGGGAAAAATGATCAGGACAGCATTCCCAAGCTGAAAAAGTTCCTGGAAATGGCTTTGCCGTTCAAGCCCGTAAACATTGGCGACCCGTCCCACGGCGGAGCGCTCCGCCCTTGCAAACATGAGTCTGTGACTGCGCATTGGCATCGCGACGTTCAGCCGAAGCTCCGTACCGTCATCGACGGAATCAACGAACCCGCCTCAGTCGCGGCCGTATTCGACAATCGTTCGGCAGCGGAGAATTTCCTGAAAGCCTTGAAGGAGGCGGATCTCGGCTTGTGCATCAATCTGTCCACATCTATTGAAGGCGCGCAGCGCTGTTCGAAGTTCGCGGGAATCGCGCCGCATAGCATCGGTTATTCGCTGGGATTTGAAGGCCGAACTGAAAAGCTGCCCGACAGCCAGGTGCTGGCGCTGACCACCATGTGTGGCCATGGCATGATCTCGAGCAGTCTGGGTAAGAAAATGATTGACTGGGTGAAGGAGGACCGCCGCAGTCCCGAGCAGGCGGTCACCTACCTGACACGCTTCTGTTCTTGCGGAATCTTCAACCCGGCGCGTGCCAAACGCATTCTTGAAGACGCCCGCAAGAAAATGGATTAGAGCAGTATCAGCTTCGCGTGCGACAAGACAAGATGGCCTCCCCCAATTCTTCTTCGGTCCCAGATCCTTCCCCGGTCATCGAACTGATCGAATCCTTCCGTCGTTCGAAGGCCATGTTTGCGGCCGTGTCCCTTGGCATTTTCGATGTTCTGGAACGCGCGCCCGCCAATCTCGCTACGCTGGCCACAGAGCTCCGCGTCCAGACCCGAACCATTGGAGCGATTGTTGGACGCCTGTGTCGGTCTCAAGCTCTTGCGGCGGAACGGCGCGGTGCTATGAAAACGAGCCGGTAGCCAGCACCTATCTGTGCCGGACCAGCGAGCGGGCGCTCACCGGATACATCCTGTATTCCAATGACGTACTCTTCCCTTTGTGGTCCCATCTTGAAGATGCGGTGCGGGAAGGCACGCCGCGCTGGAAACAGACCTTCGATATCGAAGGTGGAATCTTTGATCATTTCTTCCGCACCGATGAGGCAAAGCAAACCTTCATCCAGGGGATGCATGGGCTGGGACTATTGAGCTCGCCCAAAGTGGTGGAAGCTTTTGACCTTTCCCGTTTCGGCGACTGGCAGACCTGGGTGGAGCCACCGGACATCTGGCGGTGGCCGCTTGCGAACGCTATCCGCATCTCCACGCCATTGTGTTCGATCTGCCCCAGGTGGTCGAGACGGCGCGGGCCCAAGTCAACAAATCGCCTGCGTCGCATCGCGCATCGCTGTGATTGCCGGAGATTTTTTTCACGACGAATTGCCAGAAGCAGACCTGTTCGCCATGTCCCGCATTCTTCACGATTGGTCTGAAGACAAAATTCACTCGCTGCTCAGCAAGATCTACCAGCGTCTGCCTCCGGGCGGGCGGCCTCCTGCTGGCGGAAAAGCTTCTGCACGAAGACAAGACAGCCCCTACATCCGCCCACTTGCAATCGCTCAATATGCTGGTGTGTACGGAAGGCAAAGAACGCACTCTTGGCGAGTACCGCCGGCTGCTGGAAAATGCCGGGTTCCGCGATGTGCAGGGCAAATTCACAGGAAGCCCTCTCGATGCCGTCCTGGCCATAAAGAATCCTGACTGAGTCACACGAAACGGATCACTTCGCGGAGCACTCCCTGCAGCTTCCCAAACCGGCGAAAAGCCCAATGGTGCTATAGTATGCATAGGGGGAATCCTCGGATCGCAAGTAGCTCTGGAGGTATTGCCTGATTCGCAGACAAACGATTACCGCTCAGGTAATCACTTACATTCTCGACCTGATCCGCAAAGGACAGGTAAAGCCGGGCGAGCGGTTGCCGACCGAAAAGCAGCTGACCGAAGAGCTTGCCGTGAGTAGGACCTGCGTGCGAGAGGCGATCAAGTCTCTCGAATCTCTTCAGCTCATCAGCGTACGCCCCAAGATCGGCGCGGTTGTTCTCGAGCCTTCTCCTATCGCTCTGATCAATGCCGAGTATCTTTCTACGTCTGCCTTTATGCAACAGGCAGATTCCCTGATCGAGTTTCGCAAAGTTCTGGAGTTGGGATTGGTAGCCCTGGCCGCGGAAAAATCCAACGAGGCTGATTGGGCGGCGATGCGGCAAGTGCTGGCGGAACAGGAAGCCGCGCTCCGCATGGACCGAAGCACCGCACACGCCGAGTTGCTTTTCCACGAGGCCATCGGCAAAGCCAACATTCAGTTTCACAAAGCGGTCGCCGAGGCCACCAGAAATCCCCTCGCCATCATGGTTCTGCAGGCGATTTCCGAACCTCTGATCGAAGTGAGCCGCCGCACCAATGAAATGCCTGGAGTGCCCGAAGCAGGTCTACGTCAACATTGGGCGATCTACCGTGCGATCCGCGAAAACAATCCGGAAAAAGCTCGCCACGCCATGCGTATGCATCTTCAGGCTGCCGAACGAAACGCTCACAGTCTGCAGGCCCCGGACCAGACGGTCGCGGCTCCGCCAGCAACCGTGCCCCCCTCCGAAGCGAAGAGCGAAGAATCCGCCTGAGCAGGAACCACTGCACTATTTCCTCTGCCAAGACTTCCCACAAGTGCCACACATTCGCTGACCCTGTGTTAAGGCTTCGGACTCCAGAAAGGCTCACGGGCCGGAACGAACTGGATTGGAACTTCCGTCACGAATGTCTTCAGCCAGCTCGTACACTCTTCCATTCCGGCTTGTTCGGAAGGAATGTGGCCGAGAATGATCAGTGATTTTTGTCTGCCTTCGCTGACTGCGTCCGCGACGTATTCCACCGCCTCCCATTCCTGGGCTTCGCCGATGACAAGAGCCTGCACCCCCGGCATTTCCAGGGCTTTGGCCTGTCTCGTGAGACCAGCAGCACCAGGGGCAAGCGCGAGTTTGGTTATGCGCAAACCTGGGTCCCCGACTACTCTGACGATACGGATTCCAAGCTTCCGCTTGATTTCCGCCGCCAATTTTTCCAGGGGCGTTTCTGGAATAGTGAACAAATATTGATTATTCGCATCCTGAAATTTTTCCCACCCTAGGGCATGGACCATGCCCGCCTCGATGCCGTCCGGATTGCGGGCGTGCCAGTGATCGTGGAAACGCCAGATCACCAGGCCATGCTCGGCGATGAACTGTCGCTTTGCCGCCAGCACCGGATCAATGTCCTTCTCCGGCAACTGGTCGGAACTATCGAGGTGATCGAAGAAGGTCGGTTCGTGAGTGATGATGAGATTGTCGCGCGCGGCAGCGGCGCGTTGCAACACATCGAGAGTGGCCATCATGGTCACGGCAATGCCTGATACCGGGGAGTCGGGATTGCCCGCTTTGAACGTATCCACAGTGTCGCTCTGCCACGGCACTCCGACCTGCTGCTGAATGCGTGCAATCACGTCCCGGGCAGTAAGCTGTTTGCCCTGCGCGTGCGCGCCACAGACCAGCAAGGCGGCGTTGAGTGTTGCGACCGCTATGGATCGGATCCCGTTCTTCCGCGCGAACATGTGCCACTCCCAAAGAGAACGCGTGATCGTTCGCATTAGACCACAGGGCCATGAATCCCGGCATTCCGCGTGGAAACAGTGCGGGGCGGCCCGCTGCAGTGAGCAGGTTTATCCGGCGCCACAAGCGCGGGCTCTTCGCCGTTTAGTTGGAATCCACTTTGATGACCGTGTAGGTAAACTTCGTGCCCGATTTGATTTTCAACTGGTGAGGTATGTTGGCTGGAATATGGACGATATCGCCCGGGCCAAGCTGCTTCGTCTCCCCGCCCTCAATCGACGAACCTCGCACTTCATGCGGCTTGACCGTTTTCGGTCCAACCATGTTTCCGCCCACAACAAGAGTGGCTTGGCCGGTGTCGACGATCATAATATCGGTCTGAATTTCGTGAAGTTCGGCGCTGCCGTCACCTTCACGATGGGAAATTCCGATGAGGTGGTTCCCATAGGTGCCCAAAGACTGCCAGGCAAATTTCTGATCGTCAATCTTGCCGGCGAGTTCGCTGCCGGAATTTTTGACCGCGGCACCCTTCCAAAGACCGAAGCCCTCCGGATCGGCGGCGCGGAGCCAGGTCGCAGAAGCGAGAAGCACGACCAACAGACAAGGTATCTTCATTCGATCTCCTCCAAAAACAAAGGTTAGCAGCTCGGTACTGACTGTTATAGTCTTATAATAGTACTTGTCGAGGATAAATGCCTTCCACAAGAAAAGTGTCTTTGCGAATACCCGTCACTGCGGGTGCCCTCCTTCTTAGTGCGTTAAACCTTTCCGCAGCCAGGCCCCGTCCTGACAGCGCCCCTATCCCGAACAGCGTTCAAGCTTGGGTCGGAGCACGCATCATCGATGGCACGGGAAAACCGGCGATCGAAAATGCAACTCTGGTGATTCGCGATGGGCACATCGAGGCGGTGGGGAAACGAGTCAAAGTCCCGGCCGGAGCGAAACGGATTGATGCCACGGGAAAGACAATTATCCCTGGCCTGATAAACGCCCACGGCCACCTCAATACCGAGAATCAACTTGGAATCTACCTGCGCGACGGAATTACCACCATTCTGAGTCTGGGCGGCGATAAAGAATTTGCTTTGCGGGAATTTTGCGCCAAAGCTCCTCGCGGAACAGCGCCGCGCTTGTATGTCGCCGGGCCGATACAAG
This sequence comes from Terriglobia bacterium, assembly GCA_963803655.1. Classification (GTDB taxonomy): domain Bacteria; phylum Acidobacteriota; class Terriglobia; order Terriglobales; family Acidobacteriaceae; genus JAIQFF01. The sequence continues at coordinate 91,573 of CAWDNR010000024.1, read as the reverse complement.
ATTCGTCCGCCATTCCCGGCGCCGTCGCGGTCACCACTCCAGAACAGGCGCGTAAGAGCGTCGACGAACTGATTCGCAACAAGCCCGACATCATCAAGGTGCGGGTGGACGATTTCCGCGGCGCGCGACAGAAAATGAGTCCCGAGGTCTATGGGGCGGTTATTGACGAGGCCCACAAGCATGGATTTCGCACGGCCGCGCATATTGTTTTTCTCGACGACGCCAAGGGCGTGTTGCGAGCGGGAGTCGACTACATCGCGCACAGCGTTCGTGACCGCGAAGTAGATCAGGACTTCATTGATCTCATGAAGCAGCGCCACGCTTCTTACTCGCCTACACTCACCCGCGAGCTGGCGGTCTTCACTTATTCGGAAACGCCGTCATTCTTCAGCGATCCGTTCTTCCTCAAGGAAGCTGACCCCGCAGAAATAGCGCAAATGCGGGACCCGAAACGGCAGGACGCCATGAAGGCCGACCCCGCAGCCCAGTGGTACAAGGAGCACATGGCGGTTGCCATGCGCAATCTGAAAACACTCTCGGACGCCGGCATCAACATCGCTATGGGCACCGACAGTGGCGGCGGGCCCGGCCGCTTCCAGGGCTACTTCGAGCATCTTGAACTGGAGTATGAAACCAAGGCGGGTCTCACGCCGATGCAAGCGCTCGTGTCCGCCACCAGCGGCGCGGCCAAAACCATCAACATCAGTAAGGAAGTCGGCACGCTGGAAAAAGGCAAGCTGGCGGATTTTCTGGTGCTGACCGCGAATCCGCTCGACGACATCAGGAACACGCGGGCCATCGAGTCGGTCTGGGTCGGCGGGGTGCGAGTCCCGGCCAAGAACTAGCCCCCCCGGGGCATCTAGTTTGGCTTGGTACTACAAGTTCTTTGTGTGGCTTTAGGGTCAAATTATGCGAACTCGATTGTATTCTTGCCTGCTGCTCTGTTTTTCCAGTTGCCTCCTGCTGGCCGAGGACTATCCCAAGGCTGAGATCTCGAATGGATTGATTCGTGCCGAAGTGATGCTTCCCGACGCCCAGAACGGCTCGTACCGTGGCACGCGGTTCGACTGGTCCGGCGTCATTTCCAGTCTTCAATTCAGTGGGCATGAATATTTCGGACGCTGGTACGAGCATCACGATCCGAAAATTCATGATGCCATCACCGGTCCGGTCGAGGCCTTTCAGACCAATGATAAAGGGCTGGGTTATGACGAAGCCAAAGCCGGGGGGACATTTGTGCGCATCGGCATTGGTACCCTTCGCAAGCCCGAAGAGAAGGATTACCGTCCTTATGATACGTACGAGATTGTGGACCCGGGTAAGTGGACGATCCGCAGGCACAAAGACCGGATGGAGTTCACGCAGCGATTAAAATCGGAACAAGGATACGCCTATGTCTACCGCAAGACCGTCCGCCTGGTCAAAGGAAAGCCGCAACTGCTGCTGGAACACTCGTTAAAAAACACCGGCCGCAAGGTGATTGCGACCAACCAGTACAACCACAATTTCTTTGTGATCGATCACGAGGTAGTAGGCCCGGATGTTGTAGTAAAGTTCGTATTTACTCCCAATCCCACGCGCGGATTCAAGGATCGCGCAGAAGTTCACGGTCAGGAAATCGTCTTTCCCCGTGAACTGGAGCGTAAGAACGGCGGCGTCTTCTCGGAACTGGAGGGAACGGGCACTCAGGTGAAGGACTACGATTTTCGAATCGAGAATCTGAAGACCGGAGCCGGGGTTCGATTCACCAGTGATCAGCCACTGCAGAAGGTAAACTTCTGGGCCATTCGCACGGTCGCGGTCGCGGAGCCTTACATCGAACTGAAGATTGAACCGGGCAAGGAGTCGCGCTGGACCATCCGCTACGACTTTTACACCATGCCGCCCGCGGCCAAGCCATGAACGCCAGAGTTCCTTAGCGCAACAATCCAGCACAACGTTGGGCGGCAGTCGCGGACCGGCAATCGGAATTGTCGCATCCCGCATCTGTCGCGCCGAGCGGGACTGAGTCGATGAAGTTTCCGATGAGACTGGGGCGTACCGAGGCTGTGGCCGTAACCGTAGTCTTGATCTTCGGAGCTTGCAGAAGCGCACATGCCCAGACGCGCTCCACGGGTGCGCACAAATCTGGAATGGGGACGTCCCTCGACTGGCCTGTCTATGGCGGACAGGCTGCGGGCGGCCACTACTCGAGCCTTTCCCAGATCAACCGGAATAATGTACAAAAGCTGCAGGTTGCCTGGAAATTTGACGCTGGGGAAGAGGGTGGCCTGGAGACGAGTCCCATTATCGTGAGGCGCGTTCTTTATGCGTACACGGCGACACAAAAAGTGGTCGCCCTCAATGCCGCGTCCGGCACGCTCATCTGGAAATTCGATTCAGGAATCACAGGCAAGAATCCAGTACGCGGTCTTTCCTATTGGACAGACGGCAAACAGGGCCGGATCTTCGCCCCCGTCACCAATTTTCTTTACGCTCTGGACGCTCGAACCGGCAAACCCATCCCTGACTTCGCCGAAGGTGGGAGAATCGATTTGCGCAAAGATCTCCGCGGCGACTATCGATTGCAATCGATCGCGCTTACTAGCCCAGGCATTGTCGGCGGGCGCAATCCTGAAACCCATCCTTCTCCTCCCGGAGATATTCGTGCATTCGATGTACGCACCGGAGAGCTGCGCTGGAGATTCCACACTATTCCTCATCCCGGGGAGTTTGGAAACGAAACCTGGCCGAAAGATGCCTGGCAAGAGGCCGGCGCTGCCAACAATTGGGCAGGAATGGCGCTCGAAGCCGAGCGAGGCATTGTGTATGTGCCCACGGGGTCGCCAGTCTTCGATTTTTACGGCGCCGACCGCGTGGGTGACGACCTACTTGCGGATACGCTGCTGGCTCTGGATGCGCAGACCGGAAAGCGCATCTGGCACTTCCAAGGCGTACATCATGACATCTGGGACCGCGACTTCCCTTCCCCTCCGGCGCTAGTGACAGTAAATCGCAAGGGCAAACGTGTCGATGCCGTGGCGCAGATAAGCAAACAGGGATTTCTTTTTCTATTTGACCGCGCGACGGGCAAGCCATTGTTCCCCATCGAGGAACGTAGCTATCCCGCCAGCATGGTTCCCGGAGAAGTAACGGCGCCAACCCAGCCTGTCCCGCTTTTGCCGGAACCTTTCGCGCGACAAGTTCTTACGGCAGACTTGCTCACACAACGGACCCCGGCAGCCCATGCTTGGGCAGCGCAGGAATTCAGCACATACCTCAGTGCGGGACAATTTGTTCCCACCGCGCTCGACAAAGAGACTGTCGTCTTCCCCTGTTTTCTTGGCAGCGCGGAATGCGGCGGACCTGCGGTGGATCCCAAACGCGGCATAATCTTTATCAATTCAAATGAGTGGGCGTGTGTGGTTGCATTGACAGAGAACAAGCCAGCACGGAGCACAGGCGAGAGGACTTACCACAATCTGTGCAGCATCTGTCACAACGACGATAGGAAGGGCTCGCCACCTACGTATCCTTCGTTGGTTGACGTCGAGACAAGGCTGACGCAAGCACAGACTGAGACCACGATTCTTCAGGGAAAGGGACGGATGCCGGCCTTCCCCAGCCTGCAAGGCGAATACCTGCAGTCGTTGGTTCAGTTCGTGAGGAGTGCCGTCGACTCCGGTCCAAAGAATCAGAGCGAGAAGGCAGAGAACGCCCAGAGTTCTGCGACACCCGCGGAATCGCAGGAGGCCGCGACACCAACCGCAGGGGCCGAGATCTACGAGAGCAAATGCGCGACTTGCCACGGCGACCACCGTGAGGGGAAGCCGCCTACGTTTCCGGCGTTGGCAGGCGTCGCAAGCCGCCTCTCGGCTCAACAGATCCAGGACAGAATCCACCAGGGCAAAGGGCTAATGCCTGGGTTCCCTGGACTCGCGGGCAAGCAACTGGATGGTCTAGTGGCATACCTGGCAACGACGCAGAATGCGATTGATCCCGACCCGGACCACGACGCCATCTACTCGAGCACGGCCGAAGGCGCACCGATGAAGTACCGCATCACAGGATCGCGCGATTTCCTGGATCCGGATGGCTATCCGGCGATCAAGCCACCGTGGGGCACCCTCAACGCCATCGATCTGAACACGGGCAAATATCTTTGGAAGATCCCCCTGGGCGAATATCCGGCGCTGGCGGCGCAGGGCTTGACGAATACCGGCACTGAAAACTACGGCGGTCCGATTGTGACTGCGGGAAATGTCCTGTTCATCGGCGCCACCGTATAGGACAAGAAGTTTCGCGCCTTCGATAGTCGTTCCGGTAAATTGCTCTGGGAAACCCGTTCTGCCATTTGCAGCCGTGGCCACACCAGCAACCTACATGATTGGTGGAAAGCAGTATGTAGTTGTTACCAGCGGTGGCGGAAAAGATCCAAAATCGCCCTCGGGTAGCGCGTACATCGCGTTTGCCCTGCCGTAACTAATCAGATGTCCGATTGCTCTCGAACGGGAGGATCGTTAGTATCGTGCAAACGACGCCCGTGGGGAATCGTCAACTTAAGAGGAGCCCGGAAAGCGCATGACAAATAACGGCAGGGTGAAAGTCGGGATCATCGGATCGCAATTTCAAGCGGATATTCACGCCGCATCGCTTCAAATCATGCCGGACGAGGCGGAGGTGGTTGCCGTGGCTTCCCCCACGCCGGGCAACGCCTCGGGGTTTGCCAATAAATTTGGATTCCGCGCGTGTTCACTGACTATCGCGATATGCTCAAAGAAAAAGACATCGAGATGGTGACCATCGCCGCTCCGAATAGCCTGCACTGCGCAGATGACCAAGGATTGCGCGGCTGCCGGAAAACATATCGTCTGTGAAAAGCCGCTAGCCATGACCATCGCGGAAGGTGAGGAGATGATCGCCGCCGCAAAACGTCACGGCGTTCTGCTGATGTATGGCGAGGAGCTTCTCTTCACCCCGAAATATTTGAAAGCGAAAGAAATGGCCGATGCCGGCGCCTTCGGCAAGATTTATCTCGTGAAACAAAGCGAAAAGCATTTCGGCCCGCACAGCGAGTGGTTTTGGGACGTCAATCGCTCCGGCGGCGGCGCGTTCATGGACCTCGGCTGTCACGGCATTGCCTTCTGCTACTGGTTCCTCGGCCGCTCCGCCATCCAATCGATCTATTGCCAGATGGGCACCTACGTTCACGCCGACAAGACTCAAGCCGAGGACGATTCGCTCTGCATTCTTGAGTTCGCGAACGGCGCGACAGCATTGATTGAGAACAGTTGGGCGCGCCGCGGCGGCATGGACGATCGCATTGAGGTCTACGGCGAGGCCGGCGTAACCTACGCCAACCTGCACATGGGCAATGCCCTGCCCACCTACAGCGAAAACGGCTACGGCTACGCCGCTGAAAAAGTTCCTACCACCAAAGGCTGGACGTACCCGGTCTTCGAAGAACTCTGGAATTACGGCACGCCACAAGAGTTGACCCACTTCGCTCGCTGCGCCCGTGGAAGAGAAATTCCGAAAGTCACAGGAGAAGATGGTCTGGTCGTGTTACATGCGCTCCATGCGGGATATGCCTCGGCCGGCGAAGGACGGCGAATAGCATTGCCATTTCAGGCACCTGCGGTGAAGAAGCCCATCGACCTCTGGCTGAATGGTCCGGCACGGCGGCGAGCCCGCTAGCAAATGCGCCACGAAAATTCACCAACGCCCCACTGACATGCCCGTCGTCGACAGAATTCGTCTGAGCCTCATGATGTTCCTGAACTACGTGATCTGGGGATCCTGGTATGTCACGCTCGGTGCGTATCTTACGATCACCCTGAAATTCACCGGGACGCAGGCCGGCGCTGTGTTTGGAACGACCGCATTTGCCTGCATGATCTCCCCTTTTTTTGTAGGACTGATCGCGGACCGGTTCTTTGCTTCGGAGCGAGTTCTCGCAGTCTTACATCTGGTGGGCGCGGTGCTTCTCTTTTTCGTCACCAAAGCAACCAGCTTTGGCCCGGTCTACGCTTTGATGTTCTCGTACTGCCTCTGCTACTTCCCCACGATCGCTCTGACTAATTCCCTCACACTGCAACACCTGAAAGACACTGGCCGCGATTTCCCTTTGATTCGTGTTTTCGGCACGCTGGGATGGATCGCGATCGGTGTGACCATCGGACGTCTAAAAATCGAAACATCCAATGTAACGTTCCTGCTGGCCGCGGGAGCGTCCGTGGTGATGAGCCTCTTCAGCCTCACTCTCCCGCACACTCCTCCGCCCAGTAGGAGCCAGTTGGTTACTCTGCGGCGTGTTCTCGGACTCGATGCGTTGGTGATGTTCAAACGACCTTCGTTCGCAATTTTCGCCGTGGCGTCGATCCTGGCGTGCATTCCGCTCACCTTCTACTTCTCGTTTACCGATGCCTATCTGAATTCGCTGCACGTCGCAAATGCAGCCGGGAAGATGGCGCTGGGACAAGCGTCCGAGGTTGTGATGATGCTTCTGATGCCGTTCATCCTGCGGCGGGTCAGCGTCAGGAGCATTCTAATCATGGGCCTGCTCGCCTGGTCGGTACGTTACCTGCTGCTCGCCTACGGCAACCCGACTAGTGGAGTCTGGATGTTTTATGTGGCCATCCTGCTCCATGGTGTCTGCTACGACTTCTTTTTCATGACCGGGCAGCTTTACACCGACCAGGAGGCTCCCGCTAATCTGCGAAGCGCCGCACAAGGATTGATTACGTTTCTGACCTATGGAGTGGGTATGCTGATCGGGTCTCTGATTTCGGGGCGCACCGTCGATTATTTTACTCACACCTTGGGAAGCGAAGTGACGCGCAACTGGCAAGCCTTCTGGATGACCTCCGCGTTAAGCGCCTTTATTATTCTGCTGCTGATCGCAATCTTCTTCCGCAGTCGCAGCAAAATCGAAGCGGCCCAATCGCCCGCCTCGGAGCTTCTCGCGAGCTGAGGACAAGCGCGGCTTCGCGAGCCTGTCGAGACTCCGCATTTTGCCCAAATAGTTTTTGAGCGAAGAACAGGGTTATTCTGGTGACAGTGAATGACGCTGTGTTTTGCGCGGCAAGGGTCGCATTCCGGCAAATTAGATGGCGGGCGTGGCTCGACAGGAAGCCTTCATTGTTTAAGATATCGGCGCTCCTGTGCCGGAATAGCTTATCTGGGGGAAGTTGAGGCTCGGGCTATGTTGGAGTAGGCTGACTCGCCATCGGAGCTGACTGCGCGGACCCGAAAGGCGAACCGTTGGCCCTTTCCAACATCGGAGTCACTGTATTCGGTCGTGCCGGGCGCCAGTTTTGCGATCCTCTTCCACGCTCCTCGCGCTTCTTTTCCGTCCTCGATCCGCCGCTCGACGACTATGCCAGTCGGATTTCCACCGTGGAGTTGCCATGTCAGTTTCTGAGTTGCTCCGGCAGCGACGACATTGAGCGAACTGGGAGCTTCGGGGAGCACAGGCCAGTCGAAGTAGTTTTCGTCGGCGATCGCCATAATGCTATCCCTTATCGGCACCGATTCAAGGGTGTCGGTCGTCCCCTGTTTCCAGGCAAGGGGCCTGATCTCTCCGCTTACGACGTCGATGAGGACGGGATGCGTGATTCCCGTATTCTTCAGCGAAAGACTCGAATAGAGCGGGGGAAAGGAATTTCCCGGGAGGCTGTGTGCCGCCAGCCAGTAAGCGACGATGGCTTTGCCGTGATTTGAGCGAAACCCGTATGCCATGAACGGAAATCCGGTTTGACGACGCAGTGCGGGCAGGTCGGCTCCTGAGATTTCTATGGAACCATCGAACTTGGTATCAGAGAAGAGCGCGTTTGTGTTTTGCAGGGCGTGGAAGACGGGCCGCGGAGTGAAATCGGTATCGTGATTGGTGATGCCGTGGATGATCCCAAAATCGTCGTACTCATTGCCGTCGGCCGCGGCGGCGAGCAGCCATACGAAAGTCTTTACTCCTGCCGCGTGGTTGTATATAAACCCGCGGGTCACGTATTTCGCTTGCACCGATTCATCGGAGCCTACCCAGGAGGGAATCGAATTGAATTCGTCATCAAAGAACGGGACGTCAGGCTTAATGCCGGGATAGTGTGTGACCAAATCGCGCAAGGCACGCGGTGATTCGTTCAGATAAGCGCCATAATCCATGGATTCAGGATTCAAGTTCTGTCCGTAACCGGGATATGTGTGATACGCGTACACATCGATTCCTGCGGCGCACTTGCAGGTATCGAGCGCCCGCTGAGTAAAGTCACGCGAGGGGTCGGCTTGGCCGCCATAAATCACTTTTGCTTTCGGGTCTGCCTGGTGCACAGTCTGGACAAAAGGCGCCAGCAAATTTCCGTATTGCTCGGGATTGCCCCAGGAATTCCAGTATCCAATGTCCTGTTCGTTCCACAAGGCCCAATAGTGGATACGATCATGGAACCGGTTCACCATCCAGGCAACATACCGGTTGAATGCGGCAATTTGTTCGGGCGTGGTGGGCGCCCAGAATACCGAGTACAAGCTGCGATCATCGTTGTGAAACGACCCTGGCTCCGGAGTGCTCACGTCCGGCAGCTTGCCCGACGGCGAGGTGTACATCACGTTGCCATACATAAGTTGAACCTGGATATTCACGCCGTTGTCTACCAGCGAGTCGACATAGTCGTCCAGCTCCGGCACCGCGGACATGACCCCGCGCTTCTGCTCGATCCAGTCCCAGCTCGTGTAGTCCGAACTGTTCTCGTACTGTCCGATGCGGATCCACTTAAAGCCGGCGTCGAACATCCGAGTCCACCACCAACGGTTCCACGGCAGGTACGGATCTCGCGGCAGGTCGGAGTTGATGCCGAAGCCGTCCTGGATCTGCGATGAGCGCTTGGGAGGGACGTGGTCGGGAACGTGGCGCTGTTCCTGGCTCAGGCAACGCGCCATACCCGCGAATGAAAGTACGATGAGACAAGAAACAAAGAGCAACTGCCTGTGAAGACTGCGGGACGTCTGTGTTCGCACGTGTTTCCCTCCACCCAGACAACCAAGGTTTTAGAAATCTGAATTGCGCACGCGTACCATACATTATTCTTTGGCCATTGTCAGCGAGCTGTGCGCGCGTTTATGACTCAGCGGCAAGGGGCGCTACGGCGCGGCGGATCCACGAGTCGTCCTCGCCTTCAGGAACATTTTGGAAAAGACTCCAGATTTCTGTGTGCATCGTACGTTCCCCGGGACCCAGTTGAACCTTTGGACCGAGGCTTTCGAGCTCAAGGAATTCCGGGTTCGTAAACACTTCAAAATTACAACCGAAATCTGGATACTGTGCTCCGGGTGTTGCGGGAGCGCGCTTGACGAATACCGTCTCGTTCAAGACGTAGGCTCCCCAACCTGCCGGATTGAAAACTCCGGTCATCTGTTCCTGAAAACGTCCTGTGGGATTCGATTGCTGTCGTAACTGGACGAATTCCGTTCCCAATCGCCATCGTGCATCGGCGAAATCGGTAAAGGACCAGAGCGTCAAAGGACCAACTGACTGGAAGTGATCCTTGTCCATCGCCGCTCGCGGAGGCAAAGGTAAGATCGCACGGCCCCCAGCTTTCATCATGGTCGGCGCCCAGGGCGCTAGTTCTGTGGGCCGGGTATCGCGATTCGTGATGCGGTGGCTCACAGTGACCCGCGATCCCACTTCATTCAACTGGATTTCAAGTTCCTTCTGGAGATTACTTCCTGGGGACACACCCTCCAGGGGAGCTGTGAACCGCACCACGTTGTTGTCGTGACACACAGCCACCGCCGAGTTATCAGGAAAGTAGGTACGCTGGACTTCCGGCCAAACCCAAAGCCGATGGCCGCCGTAAAGCCGGAAATCCTTCCCGCCGGTCAGACCCGCTTGCTCGGCGACTTCATGAAAGATATTTTCGCCGCCCACGAAGCTGTAGGAGATCACTCGCGGACCTACGTCGGCCAGAACCACAAGGTCGACCGTGCCATTCGAGATCCTGTATGCCTTCTCCCAACCCCGATAACTGATCCTGTCCAGCATGGGTCGGTTTGGCACTCAACCCCGGGCTCGCACCGGCGTAGCATGCGTGTCATGGGCTGCAAGTTCTTTGGCGCTTTTCTGGATTTTCCGGATCGCAGCTACGATTTCGTGCATATCGGTTTCGTCTCCCAGCAACGCGGGCTGCGGTATCCACACCGTCTCCCAGGCGGCGCTGTGCGTGTGCGGAAACGACTGCCGCAAAAAGACATGGTCTGCCGTGGCCTGCGATCCGCTCAGACGTTTGCGATATTCTCCGTTGCGGAACATGTCCAGATCGTGCAGTGGAGGATAGCTGGCCTGGTTGGGAATGCCTTCAGCATTGATAGCCGCAATGAAGCTCTCGGTCGAGATGCCGGCAAATTGTTTGCTGTCGAAGTGAAAAATGTAAGCGTACTGGCCATTGCGAGTGCAGCGTTCATCGAGTTTTTGGGGAGTAATGCCGGGTATCTGGCTTAGCTCGTGATCCAGCAGCCGGGCGTTTTGATGGCGCCGCCGGGTTTGTTCGTCCAGACGTCCCAGTTGCGCCATAAGGATGACTCCCTGCCATTCGCTGAGACGATAGTTCGAACCGTAACTAAAGTGGCTATAAAACCATTCTCCCGGCAAGCGGCCGCAGTCGTGGACGGAGCGCGCCTGACGCTCAAATGCGTCGTCGTTGGAGACAACGATGCCGCCTTCGCCGGCGGTCATCAACTTGCTGGATTGAAAACTAAATGTTCCGCCGAGGCCGAAGGTGCCAACCCGCTTTCCCCGCCATTCGCTGGCGTGCGCGTGAGCGCAGTCCTCGATGAGCGCGATTCCCTTTCTACTCGCGAGGTCTTTCAGCGCGTCAAGATCGGCGGGGTGACCACCCATGTGCACCGCGATGATTGCCTTGGTGTGCGGGGTGATGGCAGCTTCCGTGAGTTCAGGATCGAGGCAGTGGGTGTCGGGCCGGACATCCACCAGCACTGGAAGCGCGTTGGCAAACAGGACTGCACTGGCAGTGGCCACGAAGGTGAAATCAGGCACGATCACTTCGTCCCCGGGATGAAGGCCGAGCGCCGCCATGGCAACTTCAAGCGCTGCCGTGCCGTTGGTGACCGCGATCCCGTGGCGGGCGCCATGAAAGTGCGCGAACGCACTTTCGAACTCCAAGGTCTTGGTGCCGGGAGTGCGCCACCAGACGCGGCTCTCGAGAACCTCGTTCAGGCCCCGCCGCTCAGTGTCATCGAACTGCGGCCACACTGGGAAAGGTTTGCTCTTGGATGTCTTGCCGCCGAGAAGTGCGAGCTCCGACATGTTCCGTCTCCTTGATTAAGGCCTCATCAGTATTGGTTAAATTCTGTCGCGCGCCGAAAGGCCTCGACGTAGTGTCCGTCCTTCTTAGGTTGTTCTTTGCGCATTTCATCTTTTGCCTTCTTCAGATCCTCGGGCGTCCAGTCCGGGCGATACTTGTTGACCGCCGGCTCGAACTGGCTGACTTGCTTGGCTGCGGCTTCGAATTTGAGCTCCGCTACGCTCTCGATGTTGACAAAATAGTTCGCTTCCTGCGGCGAAGGATAGAAGAAGTACATTTCCGGAACTTTGTAAGGTTGCAGGCCCTGCTGCAAACGCTGATTGGGAAAATACAGCCAGAATTCCGCCGCCCGCACGGCATCAATCGTATTGAACGCGGCCATGCGGTGATCGGTCTTGTGCCAACGCTCGTACCATTCGCCGGGATCTACGCTAAGCAACACATCAGGGCGGACTCTACGAATGATGGCAGTAGCTTCCTCGGTGAGTTTGGGTTGCGCGGCATACTCCAGCATACCGTCGTCGTAACCCATCCACATGATGTTTTCCTTGGCAGTGCCCAGCAATCCCTCGGACACCTCCTGCTCGGCTCGTCTGATGCCGGCCAGACGTTGGGAACTCATGTCGGGATCATAAGAACCCTTGTCGTCATTGGTGTAGACGACAATCAGAACCTTGTTGTGATTGCGATTCAGCACCGCGATCGTGCCCCCTGCGCCGAAGACGTCATCGTCAGGATGGGGAGTAAAAACCAGAATCGTCTTATTGTGCAGATCTTCGAGGCGCGCTTCCTGCCCCTGGGTTGAAGCAAGAGTGAGAGGGAGAGTGAGCAGCAAAGAACAAAAGAGGCCGAGCAAGGTTCGCATTCAGTTCTCCGATGGGTAGTGGAAACCTAGCGGCAATACGATAGCTCAAAGACGAGGATTCGTCGAACCGGTTTGTCAAAACGTGATATCTCAAATCTGAAAAAGTGTGTCCACGGGTCACCGAGGAAGTCTTGACAGGCTGGATCGAGTGATGTAACAGTTGGCCACCATGCCGGTGTCGTCGTTGCCTGGGTAACGGAATCGGGAGGCCCTATGCGTGCCAACTGTCGGTTGTCCCTGTCTGTCGTCCTGCTTCTCTCCTGTTGGTTGCTGACTAACCCTGACCGCCTGCTGGCGCAGGTGGACCGTGGCAGCATTGTGGGACTGGTAACCGATCCCGCTGGAGCTCGCGTTCCCGGCGCACAGGTTACTGTCACGAATTTGGCTGCCAACCAGTCAACCAGCGTGACCACGGACGAAAAAGGTCAATATACTGCAGACCTTTTGCGGATTGGAACCTATTCGGTCACTGTCGAAAAGCCAGGTTTCCAAAAAGCGATCCAACCCAGCGTGGACGTGGGTGTGAACCAGGCAGCGCGGGTGGACATTGCTTTGCTCGTGGGATCCATCAATGAGTCGGTCCAGGTAACCACGGCTCCTCCTCTTCTGCAGACCGAAGCATCCTCTCTGGGAACCATCGAAACGGAGAGACGCATTTCAGAGCTGCCACTGAATGGAAGAAACTTTATCCAGCTGGCATATCTTGGTCCCGGCGCGAACGGGGGGCAGACAGGGAGCAACGTCAGCGGTGGTGTATTTGAAAACGAACGGGCGAACGAGGCCGTGTCGGTGAACGGGCTTCGAGTCTCCAACAACAACTTTCTACTGAACGGGGTAGACAACAACGAATTCGGCCTGGGCGGAGTGATCGTGCTGCCGCCGCCTGACGCCATCCAGGAATTTCGTACCGAAGAGAATTCCATGAGCGCCGAATTCGGCCGTGGGGGCGCGGCGGTCAACGTCGTCCTGAAATCCGGGACAAATCAAATACACGGCGGGGCTTACGAGTTCATTCGCAACGACAAACTGGATGCGGTGAACTATTTCAACCAGGGCCAGCAGCCTTTCAAGCGCAATCAGTTTGGAGCTTTCCTGGGCGGGCCGATCAGGAAGAACCGGACCTTCATTTTTGGCGACTACGAGGGCTCGAGGCTCCGAGAGAGCCAGCCGTTTATCTCGACCGTCCCCACAGCGGCCGAGCGGGCTGGAGATTTTTCCGATCGCCTGACAGGAAACACGTTTTCGCCATGCGCGACGCCGTCTCCAGCTGACACATTTGACACTGGCGCCATATTCGATCCGTTCAGCACGCACGATTACACCTGCGCTGACGGCGGGGTGGTATCGCTGCGCAATCCCATCAGTGGCACGAACGTCATCCCCGCGGGCTCCATCAATGCTGTCGGACAGAACGTGGCCAATTTTTATCCTCACGCGAACCTGCCCGGCCTCACCGACAACTATCTGGCCAATCAGAATCACGTGAATAGTCAGGATTCATTTGATGTGCGGCTCGATCATCGCTTCCGCGATCAGGATCAGATGTTCGCCTCCTACAGTTTCGGCGACGTGCGCAGCCAGCGGCCCGGCCCGCTCGGCCCTTTGTTCGGCGGTTCCGATTGTTGCCCTAGCGCCAGCAATTCCCGCGCACAACACATGGGGTTGGGCTACACGCACACGTTCTCGGCGCAACTGCTGAATGATCTTCATGGTGGATATTTCCGCTACGCTGTCAACGCATTGCCGTTCAACTTCGGCAAATCCATTGGTTCCGATGACCTCGGGATTCCGAATGCGAATCGCAGCACTGATCCCAACTCCAGCGGGCTGACCAATATCGATGTCGCCGGGTTTATCCCGTTGGGCGACTCCATGTTTCTGCCCGAGCATGTCTTCGAAAACATCTTCCAAGTCGCGGATACGCTTACCTGGATCCGAGGCCGGCACTCGCTGAAATTTGGCGTCGACTTTCGGCGTCAGCAGCGAAACTTTTATCAGGTCACAGCTCCGCGAGGATTCTTCGACTTCGGCGGGGTGTACACCAACGATCTCTCCACTGCGAACGGCGGAAACGGGCTGGCCGATCTGTTGCTCGGCATCGCGGACGCCAACGAACAGGACTTCCTCCTAGGCCTTTATCCGACCCGGTACTGGGACCTGGGTGGATTCGTGCAGGACGATTTCCGAATTCGTCCCAATCTGACTATCAATCTGGGGCTTCGTTACGACATTACGTCGCCGGCCAATGGTCGGGTCGGCAATTTCGATCTGAATCGCGCCATCGTAGTCACATCGTATGGACAGAATCCGGTATCACACGCAGGCGTGCAATTCGATAAAAAGGACTGGGCGCCTCGCGTCGGGTTCGCATGGTCGGTAGAGCACAACACTGTAGTCCGGGGCGCGTTCGGCGTCTTCTATTCGGCCGAGGCCAACATTTTCGATGATCTCGGCTTGAACCCACCGCAACTCACGTTCCTGGCGAGTACATTCAACCCCGGGGCGATACCCTCGGCGGCTCAGCTAATCTCGACTGGTTTTCCGAACGCGCTGCCTATAGGAGATGCGCTCCACATCTCGGGACCGGTAAAGACCACGGGACCAAAGCGCATCATCCCCCGCATTATGGAGTGGAATCTTGGGGTGCAGCACCAGTTCGGAAACAACTTTTTGGCACAAATCGGGTACGTCGGCACCCGAGCCAATCACCTGTGGAACCACGAGGCGAGTGATCTGAACCAGCCGCTCCAAATCCTCGATACCAATTTCTGCGGACCCGATCCGAATAACTGCATTCCGAATTTCGGCCGAAGGTACTTCAACCAGCAGCCGAACATGACGGCGGTTCTGCCCCTCGATTTTCCGCAGCTGGAGATGTTCTATAACTCCTTCCAGGCCTCACTAAACAAGCGCTTCGCTAACGGCTTCAATTTCCTGGCTGCGTACACCTTCGCCAAAAATCTGGGAAATGCAGACGGGAACACCGGAGGATTTATCCAGAACTCTTATCGAGCCGACCTTGAGCACGGGCCAGTCGTTCCGGATCTACGGCATCGTTTCACCATCAGCTACCTGTATGAACTGCCTATCGGGCACGGACGTCGATTCATGGGTGAAATGAGCGGCATCGCCGATGCGTTTTTCGGCGGATGGCAAGTGGCAGGTATCACAACGGCGCAAAGTGGCGAGGCGGTAACAGCGGTCATGTCCTCCGACCTCAGCAACACAGGAAGCTTCAGCTACCGCCCTGACCAGATTGCGAAACCGTACGATTTCTCGTTCAACACTGCCTCTCAAGGGACAGACTTCGGTTGCACCAATCCCGGCCACCAGACGCTCGATTGCTGGTACAACCAAGCTGCCTTTGCCGCGCCTGCGCTCGCTCCCGGGCAGCAGTCTGCACATAGTTTCGGAGACTCTCGCATTGGAAATCTCCGCGGGCCGGACTTAGTCGATTTCGATTTTGTGTTGCAGAAGAACTTCAGGATTCGAGAATCTCAAGAGGTAGAGTTTCGTGCGGAAATCTTCAACTTGCTCAATCATCCCAACTTCGGTTTGCCCGGGGGCGGGTCATCAGTCCCTGTAGATGTGCCTGGGGGTGCGAGCATCACTAACACCTCGACAGATAATCGGCAGATCGAGTTTGCTCTGAAGTATACCTTTTAGGGACATCGATCAAAATCAGCCCGATTTCATAACTGGCGTGCCGGCAATTGGCGGGATGTCGGCACTGGGTTCGACCCTCCGGAGACACTGATCCTTCGGCGAACTGCCCTGGTTTCAGTGGCCCAAAGGTAACATTACCGGTCATTACCGCGGTAAATTGACCGCGCCGCAGCCGGTTGCTAGCTTCAGTGCAGAGAACTGCTTACGCGGCGGGCCCCACTTGAGAGAAGAGCATTCCAAACCATCACCGGAGCGCCAGAACAAACGCCTGCACGTTGCGCTTCCCATTCGAGTCACGTATTGGGATGACGACCCAAAAACCCTGTCTCGAGATTGCCTGTACTTACGATATCTCCGAGCATGGCGCCCGGGTCACAGGCTTGCGCTGCGTGAAGGAACCCGGAGAAGTCATCGCCATCGAGCGGGGTAAGAACAAGGCCTTTTGCCGCGTGGTGTGGGTCGGAGAATCAAACTCAGAGTTGCAGGGTCAAATCGGCCTGCAGTGTGTAGAGTCTGATCGGGTACTGTGGGAAGCGGAACTACGCGACATGGTAGAGATCTATGAACCAGTCCTGCCGGACGGAGGCTCGAAGCGCCCTCGTACCTTCGCCGCGCACGAACGCCGTCGTCGCCGGGAGCGTTTCAGTCTGGAAGGAACAGCGGAACTGGTCGAGGCGGGCGCCAAAAATTTAAAATCCAACAGCGTCGTCTTGAAGAATATGTCAGAGATCGGCTGCCTGGTACTGACCAAGCAGATGGTGCCTGCGGGCACCGAGCTGAAAGTGACGCTTCATGTCGATGACCAAAATTTGACACTGAAGGGTGTAGTCAGGCATGCGGAGCCGAACGTTGGACTGGGAATCGAATTCCGCGAGATCCGCAAAGGCGAGCGCCAGATCCTGCAATTCCTGATCCGCAAGTTAGCCGAGAAGCACTTCGAAGATACTTTGCAGTTCGAAATCCACAAGTAGAAAAAGAAGCGGACGTCGGACTTCACACCTCGGATCCCGAAAATCAGATTTCGACTTCTTAGCCGACGTCAGACGTCCGAAGTCACTACTTCGCGGCAACTTCTGCCACAACCTGCTCTCGATCGACATCCTTCAGCCGAGCCGCCTTGCCTTTGAGACTGCGCAGGTAATACAGCTTGGCGCGGCGGACTTTGGAGGAGCGCAGCAGTTCCACTTTGTCCACCACCTTGGAATGGAGCGGAAAGATGCGCTCGACGCCGTGGCCGAAGCTGATCTTGCGCACCGTAAAGCTGGCCTGCGGGCCCCGGCTGCGCGCAATCACCACGCCCTCAAACGCCTGCAAGCGTTCCTTGTCGCCTTCCTTGATCTTCACATGCACCCGAACGCTGTCGCCCGGCACGAATTCAGGAATATCGGTGCGCTTGGTCTTGGCCAGAAGTTTTTCGATGATCAGGTTAGTCACGATCGTGTCCCCCAGTGACAGAAATCTTGGAATTTGTTCAAGCTTGCTCGCCCGTAATGCGGGCCAGCAATTCTCTTATCTTCGTCGCCGAGCGCAGCGCCCTCCAACAGATCGGGCCGGTTGCGCAGCGTTTTCTCTAAAGCCGTGCGCCGGCGCCAGCGGCGTATCTCTTCATGATTGCCTGAAACCAAGACCTCAGGCACCTGCAATCCGCGAAAGTCCGCCGGCCGAGTGTAGTGCGGATAGTCCAGCAATCCGCCCGATGCGCATGTGGAGTCGGACCCCACCAGCTTCCACCGCCGCGGTCACCGTAAACGACTCCTGCCGCGTCGAGGCCTCGTTGCCCAGTGCGCCGGGAATGAGCCGCGTGACCGCATCCAGAATCACCGCCGCGCCCAACTCGCCGCCGCTCAGCACGTAATCTCCGATCGACAGCTCGCGGTCGGCCAGATGCTGACCCACGCGCTCATCCACGCCTTCGTAGCGGCCGCAGATCAGCACAATTCGCTCCAGCGCTGCCAGTTCTTCCGCCACGCTCTGGTCGAAACGCCCGCCCTGCGCCGACAGCAGCACCACGCTTTGCTTCGCGCCGGCGCGCAAGCCGCTCCGCGCGGCTCTGGATATTCAATCCTTCAATACATTCAAAGATCGGTTCCGGCTTCAGCACCATGCCTTCGCCGCCGCCGAATGGGCGGTCATCCACGGTGCGGTGCCGGTCGTGTGCAAAAGCCCGCAAGTCGTGGACTTCGATCTTCCGCCAAACCGGCTTCCCGGGCCCGGCGAACAATGCCGTAATCCAGCGGTCCGCGAAAAAAATCAGGAAAGATCGTCAGGATGTCGATCTTCATCGCGGAACCTTAAACCCTTGTCATGCTGAGCGACCGTGTGGTGGCGGGCGACTCGCCCGCCCAGTCTTGACCTATGCCCCAGAGGCGCCGTAACAGGGTAGGGGTCCTTCGACTCCGCAAGTGCTTCGCTCAGGATGACATTTTCTTACTGCTATCTCTGCTGCTCTTTTTCTTCCGCCGTCAACGGAGCGTTCAGCTCGAGCATGCCTTCCGGCAAAATCATGTAAATCTTCTTGTGCTCGAGGTCCGTGCTCTTCAAATACGCTTCCGCGTAAGGGATCTCGTACTCGTTCGATCCCGCCCTGACGATCAGCAGTGGTGCTTCGCCGGCTCCAAACTGTACGTCCGCCACTAAACCAATCTTCGCGATCCCCGTCGAACACAGCGCATCCCACAAGATCGCTGACGTAAACCCAGCCCGGCTCCAGCTCCGAGCGCTCACGGGCCGGAACCTGCAACTCACATCCGACCAGCGTTTCGGCTTCCGAAATCGAATCTGACGCCTTCAAACTTCAGGACCAGGTAGCCCTTGTGGGGCCACAGTTCCTCAATCGTTCAACTCGCGCCGGGAGTCCATCTTTGGGCAAGGCCCACAGCCGCATACCCAGCTGAAACCGGTCCGGGACATCGCTGTGCAACTCGGCTGCAACTTCGCCCCGGCGTCCCTGCGTCTTGAGCACGCGCGCCAGCGTAATGAACTCGTCGGCTATTCCAGAATCTCCAGCGTGAAACGCTTGTTCAACTTCAAACCAGCCGCGCCCAGGAGGTTGCGCATGGCACGTGCGGTGCGTCCCTGCTTACCGATCACCCGGCCCAGATCGTTCGGCCCAACCGTGAGCTCGAGCACGGACTCTCCGCCCTCATCGACCTGATTGACCGAGACTTGCGCCGGATCATCGACCAGAGCTCTAGCGATCTGCTCGATCAGGACGCGCACGTCCCCAGTTGGCTCGCTCATACTACGCTCACCCAAAGCGGGATACTGTTATATGCGGTGGAATTTGCCGTGACGCACACTGGAAAATCAGGCAACCGAAGCGGCGACCGGCGCCGGCTTGGACACGATCTTGCTGACCCGGTCCGACATCTTGGCGCCCTTGGATACCCAGTAGTCGATGCGCTCGCGCTTGAGTTCAATACTAGCGGGGCTGGTGCGAGGATTGTAAGTTCCGACCACCTCGACCGGACGGCCATTCCGCGCGCGTTCCTTTTCGATGACCACCACACGATACTGCGGTTGTTTGCGCGCACCCGTGCGCGACAGACGAATCATTAACACAGAGCTTATGTTCCTTTCCTAATTGCTTCAGGCAGGCTAAGACAAACCATTATTTTTGCAGAATTTAGCCGGATTAGCAAGTTTGGCCGATGGAGGACGGGCGTCCCCGACCGTCTCCGTGAGACGGGCAAGGACACCCGTCCTCCATCCAACCCCAAGCCGTCGACATTCACAACTCTAAATTCACACCCCAATATCTGTACCCGCAGCGCGCATTCTTGCTAATATAATCAGTTCAGTACAGCTCGGCTCACCAGGGAGACCAGAACCATGACATACGTGATCGCAGAACCATGCATCGGGACCAAAGACACCGCCTGCGTGGACGCTTGCCCGGTGGACTGTATCCATCCTAAAAAGGATTCTCCGGCGCATGCTGAAGAAGAGATGTTGTATATCGATCCCGTAGAGTGCATCGACTGCGGAGCTTGCGTACCCGTGTGCCCGGTGTCTGCCATCTTCGCGCTGGACGACCTGCCGGAAAAATGGGCGTCGTTCACTGAGCGTAACGCAAAGTATTTCGGACGATAACAGCGGACCTCGGGCGTCAGACCTTAGCGATCAGGCTTCAGTCGTCAATTTTGAAGATAAAGAGCTTCGGATCATGCCGAAGCTCTTGTCGTTTGCGTCGAATGGGATTTGGGGTCTGATGTCCGACGGCTGAGGTCCGAGGTCTGCCGTCTACCTTTCCATCTCCCCGCTACTCCATTACAATCAAACGTTAACCTGCTGGGCTTCCATGGCACTGAAGGAGTCGGAAGCGATCATCCTGCGCACTTATCCTTTGCGCGAGGCCGATCTGCTGGTCACACTGTTTACGCGAGCGGAAGGGAAAGTTCGCGGCGTGGCGCGCTCAGCCAAGAAATCAAAGCGACGGTTTGGCGGCGCGCTCGAGCCCCTCACCTACGTTCGGGCTTTTTACGAAGATCGCGAGCGCCAGGAGTTAGCCCGGTTGGATTCCTGCGAGGTGCTGGAGTCGCCGCTGGCGACGGAAGTCGGCTATCCGCGGGCGGTCGCTCTGGCGCATGTGGCAGAGTTACTCGACGAGTTGCTGCCGGACCGAGAAGTCAATGATGCTGCGTTTCGCTTGGCGCTTTCGGTGCTCGCGGGATTGCGCGGGCCCGATGTCTGGATGCCCGTGACCTATTTTGAGCTGTGGATGACCCGCCTGATGGGCTACCTGCCAGACTTCGGCGAGTGCATCGTTTGCGGCCGCACCCTGAACGGAAGCCGGGCTTTCTTTCACGCACTGACCGACGGCTTGATGTGTACCGACGACAAGCGGCTGGCATCATCCGAGATATCCGGGGAATCGCGGGCGCTGGCGGCCCAAATGTTTCGCGCCCCGGTGGAAAGTTTTGCCGCAACGCCCTGGCCTAAAAAGCAAGGCAGCGATCTGCGAAAGTTTCTGGTGCAGACGCTGCAGAGGCACATCGAGAAGAAGCTGGTGACGGCGGGAATGCTGGAAAAGATCAGCGCTTAGCAGACTTCCACTGAGATCTGAGAACCAGAGACTAAGAACCGAGAATCACCGACAAAAGTTGCATGCCAAGTGCCACAGCCAATCCGCTGACGTTCCAGGAACTGATCCTCCGCCTGCAGACCTTCTGGGCCGAGCGCGGCTGCGTGCTGCAACAACCCTATGACGTCGAGGTCGGTGCGGGCACGATGGCGCCGGAAACTTTTCTGCGCGTGCTGGGGCCAAAGCCTTATAAAGTCGCTTACGTGCAGCCTTCGCGCCGCCCGGCCGATGGACGCTATGGAGAAAATCCCAATCGCCTGTTCAAGCACATGCAGTTGCAGGTCATCCTGAAGCCGCCGCCGGAAAATGTGCAGGAGCTTTATCTCGAATCCCTGGGCGCGATGGGTATCGACCTCCGCCAGCACGACATCAAGTTCGAGGAAGACAACTGGGAGTCCCCTACCCTCGGGGCGTGGGGGATCGGCTGGCAAGTCATGCTCGATGGCCTCGAAATCACTCAGTTCACCTACTTCCAACAGTGTGGTGGCGTCGATCTGGACCCAATTTCAGCTGAACTCACGTACGGCTTGGAACGCATCGCGTCGTTTTTGCAGGACAAGGATTCTATCTACGACATTGCGTGGGCCCGTGATCCGGAAACCGGCAGGATCACAACCTACGGTGACATACGATTAGCCGATGAGCTGCAATTTTCCGTGTACAACTTTGAATTTGCCGATGTCGAAAAGGCGTGGAAGCATTTTGAATTGTGTGAGGGAGAATGCAACGCGCTCATCGAGAGGTATGGCGTCATAAATAAGGACCTCAGTCTAAGTCGGCGCCTAAGTCAAGAAGCAGGAACGGGCGAAGGATTTGTGCGCGAAAAGGCACGTTTCCCCCTCCTCGCGGCTTACGATCTGTGCCTGAAGTGCTCCCATCTGTTCAACATCCTGGATGCGCGCGGTGCGATTTCGGTAACCGAACGGGTGGGTGTGATCGCGCGGGTAAGGGCGCTGGCTGTGGGCATCGCGAAATCCTTTGTCGATCAACAGCGCCGGGAGTCGACTGACCTAGAGGAAGAAGCTGTTGCAGAGAGAAAAGTTAAAGTGAAGAATGCGGAAGTAGCGCCTACGATTGCGCGAGTATTGTCATCCTGAGCGGAGGGAAACTTCGCTTTGCGAAGTTTCCGCGCAGTCGAAGGACCCCTATAGCCGGCACGAGTGCAGATTTCCAGGGCGATCCGTTGCTCCGGCAGGATGCTCCGCTCAGGATGACAGGGATTGAAGTAAATGCCAGATTTTCTGCTTGAGATCGGTTGCGAAGAAATTCCGGCGCGGATGATTGACGCGGCGTCGCTGGAACTGCGCGAGCGTGTACAGAAACTGCTCGATCGTGAAAGGCTGGCGCCCGCGGGCGCTCTGACCCATCTTGACACGCCTCGCCGCCTGGCAGTTCTCGCGGCGAACATTCCGGTCGCGCAGCCCGATGTCATCGAACAGGTGACCGGCCCATCGGTTGGCGTGGCGTTCAAAGACGGGCAACCCACTCCCGCGGCACATGCATTCGCAAAAAAGGCCGGAGTGGATGTTTCCCAATTGCAACGCACCGCAACTCCCAAGGGCGAGTACCTGTCGGCGAAAATTACGAAGAACGGACGCTCCGCGGCTGAGATTCTGGCCGAAGCCCTTCCCAAGGAGATCGCTTCCATTTACTGGCCCAAGAACATGTACTGGCGCAAGCCGAGTGAGCGCTTCGTGCGCCCGGTGCGCTGGCTGGTGGCGATGCTGGACGCGGAGGTCATCCCTCTGGAGTTCGATGGGGTTCGCGCGGCGAACCAATCGCGGGGACATCGAATTCTGGCCGACGGATCGGTCTCGATTCCCCGTGCGGGAACTCGGCTTATTTCAGCGGCGTTGGAGCGGGCCAAGGTCCTCAGTCGCGAGCAAAGAGAAAAACAGATTCGCAAAACTCTCGACGCCGCCACTCGCACCATTCCCGGCGCGCGCTGGCGCGAAGACAAATCGCTGCTCGATACGGTGGTCAACCTGACCGAATGGCCTTCGTCGATCCTGGGCGCCTTCGATCCGGAATTTCTGGAGCTGCCTGAAGAAGTTCTGGTTACGGTCATGCGCGACCATCAAAAATATTTCGCTGTCGAGGATTCCCGAGGCAGTCTCTCGCCACATTTTCTGGCAGTACTGAACACCGATGGCGATCCCGACGGCATCATCCGGCATGGGCATGAGCGCGTGCTGCGCGCCCGTTTCAACGACGCCCGCTTCTTCTGGCAGACTGACCAGAAACATCCCCTGCGCGAGCGGACGGCGTGGCTGAAGAACGTCACCTTCCAGAAAGACCTGGGCAGCTACTACGACAAGGTGCTGCGGATACAGCGGTGTGCAGTTGGATGTGCGAGAACATTCGCCGGCAGCGGTATCGCGGTTCGCCCGGGTGTCGTGCATAAAGCGGCGCTGCTGGCGAAGACTGATCTGACGACCGAACTGGTCAAGGAGTTCACTGAGCTGCAGGGCATCGTGGGCGGCTTGTACGCCAGAGTGCAGGAACTCGATCCCGACATGAAAGCCGATGCGCGCGAAGCCGTCGCCATCGCGATTTACGATCACTATAAGCCGGAATCCATGGAAGATTCGGTTCCGCGGACGGTCGAAGGAGCCGTGCTCTCAATCACAGACAAAGCTGACAGCATCGCTGGAATGTTCGCGCTTGGACTGCAGCCGACGGGATCGAAAGATCCGTTTGCACTGCGCCGCCAGGCCAATGGTATCGTCAAGACGATTGCCGAGCATAAGCTGCCCGTCAGTCTCAGCCAATTGTTCAAGGACGCTCGCGAAGCTTACCGTGGCTCCGCCGCAGAGACAAAGTTTGCTCCCGGTATCGACTACAGCGCTGCGGTGAAACATTTCCTGCGTGAGCGCCTGGAGTTTTATTTGCGAGATGCCCTCGCCTTCACCTACGACGTTGTAAACGCGGTGCTGGCGGCAGATGCGGATGACGTGGTTGATGCCGCCGCGCGAGCGCAGGCCGTGAAGGGTGTTTTGCATCTGCCCGAATTCCAAGCTATCGCCGCGGCTTGCAAGCGCATGCGGAACATCTTAAAGCAGGCGAAGAGAAGCCGGCATCGAACCAGCGGCACAATTTCAATACCTACGTGATTCTTCTCGATGAAGAAAAGAGTCTTGCGGCCTACGTCGAGACTTATGCTCCTCGAAGTCGAGGCGCACCGGCAGAAGAAAGAGTACCAGGACGCTTTGTTTCTGCTTTCGACTGCCAGAGAGCCGGTGGACGCATTTTTCGACAAGGTGATGGTCATGGTTGAAGATGAGCGGATCCGGGCAAACCGTTTGGCGCTTCTGCAAACGCTGTTGAAAGAATTTTCCACCATTGCTGATTTCTCCGAGATCGTGACCGAAGGCAAGGCACCGAAAGAATCTTCGAAACAATAAAGGACGAACACTCATTATGGCGACACAAACGCTCCCCGAAACCAGCATTGGGACCACCGAAAAGAATTCAGCCACAAAGTACGTGTTCTCTTTTGGCGGCGGCAAAGCCGATGGCAACGGCAAGATGAAGGACGACCTCGGCGGCAAAGGCGCGGGTCTTGCCGAGATGACCAATGCCGGCCTGCCTGTGCCTCCGGGCTTCACCATTCAGACCGAGGCTTGTCGGGAATACATGCGCACGAACGGCGTCTCGGCGGAAGTCGAACGCCAGATGGATGCGGCGCTCAAACAGTCTGGAGGAACTGCAGGGCCAGAAGCTCGGCAAGGGCGAGAATCCGCTGTTGGTGAGCGTGCGCTCAGGCGCGAAATTTTCCATGCCCGGCATGATGGACACGATCCTGAATCTCGGTCTCAACGATCAAAGCGTGGAGGCCCTGGCCAAACGCAGCAACAATCCGCGCTTCGCCGCGGATTCCTATCGCCGTCTCATTCAGATGTTCGGCGCTGTGGTGCTGGACATCCCGAAACCCGCCTTCGACGAAGTATTCGACGCCAAGAAAAAACAGAAGAAAGCCAAACTTGACACCGATCTCGACGCCAAGGCGCTGAAGGAAGTGATCGAAGAATATAAGAAGGTCGTCAAGAAACACACCAAGCACGACTTCCCCCAGGACCCGCATCAGCAGTTGGTGATGGCGCGTGATGCCGTGTTCCGCTCCTGGCAGAACGACCGCGCCAAATACTATCGTCGCATCAACAACATCGATGACATGCTAGGCACAGCGGTCAATGTGCAGGCCATGGTCTTCGGCAATCTCGGCGACACCAGCGGCACAGGCGTGGGATTTACCCGCAACCCCGCCACTGGCGTGAAAGAGTTTTACGGCGAGTTCCTGATGAACGCGCAGGGCGAAGATGTGGTCGCCGGCATTCGCACTCCGGTTCCGATCCTTGAGTTGCAAAAGGTCATGCCCAGCGTCTATGACCAACTGCGCGAAATCACCACCCGCCTGGAAAAACATTACCGAGACATTCAGGATTTCGAGTTCACCATTCAGGAAGGCAAGCTCTACATGCTGCAGACCCGCAACGGCAAACGCACCGGACGCGCCGCCGTGCGAGTTGCCATCCAGATGGTGGAAGAGGGGCTCATCACCAAGGAAGAAGCCATCTTCCGCGTCGAGCCCAACCAGTTGTACGACTTCCTGGTTCCGGGTCTGGATGAGAAGGGCGGAAAAATTGAAGTGCTGGCCACAGGCCTTCCCGCTTCGCCGGGCGCTGCCGTCGGGCAGATCGTGTTCAGCGCTGACGACGCAGTTGTGAAGGCCGGCCATGACAGAAAAAATCCGGTCATCCTGGTCCGCGCGGAAACCACACCGGAAGATATTCATGGAATGGAAGTCGCGGTCGGCATCCTGACCTCGCGCGGCGGCATGACCAGCCACGCGGCCGTAGTCACACGCGGCATGGGCAAATGTTGCGTGGCCGGAGCGGGCGACATCCAGGTTGAAGAAAAAACCCACGACGATGCACGTGAAAGGACAAGTCTTCAAGGAAGGCGATTGGATTTCGCTCGACGGCACGACTGGCCGAGTGATCAAAGGCAAGCTCAATACAGTTGCGGCCAAGCCCGACGATCCCGAACTCATGAAGCTGATGGGTTGGGCGGAACCATTCCGCAGGCTGAAGGTCCGCGCCAACGCCGACATCCCGCGTGACGCGATTCAGGCTCGCGCTTTCGGCGCTGAGGGCATCGGTCTGTGCCGCACCGAGCATATGTTCTTCGAGAAAGACCGCTTGCCGCACATGCGGGCCATGATTCTCGCCAACAACGAGAAAGACCGCCGCACTGCGCTCAAGAAACTTCTGCCTATGCAACGCGCGGATTTCATCGGTGTATTCCGAGCGATGGACGGCTTCCCCGTCACTATCCGCACGCTCGATCCTCCGCTGCACGAGTTCCTGCCGCGCCGCGAAGATCTGATGGTCGAGATCGCCGTACTCGAAGCCACCAAACCACGTTCTCCCAAGCTGAAGGGACTCAAGACGCTGCTACGGCGCGTCGAAGACTTGCATGAATTCAATCCCATGCTCGGACATCGGGGCTGCCGGTTGGGAATCACGTATCCGGAGATTACGGAGATGCAGGCTCGCGCCATCTTCGAGGCGGCCGTGGCCGTGGCCAAAGACGGCGTAAAGGTGTATCCCGAAGTAATGATCCCACTCACGGCCACCAGGAAGGAAATGGCGAACCAAGCGGCGATCGTCAACCGGGTCGCGCAGGAAGTATTCAAAGAGAAAGAGAAGAAGGTGGACTACCTCGTGGGCACGATGATCGAATTGCCCCGGGCCGCACTAATTGCGGATAAGATTGCGAACGAAGCCCAGTTCTTCTCCTTCGGCACCAACGACCTCACGCAGACAACTTTTGGTTTCTCCCGTGACGACGTCAACAAGGTGCTGCCGACGTACCTCGAGGAAGGCATCCTGAAACAGGATCCGTTTGCCGTACTCGACCGCGAGGGCGTCGGACAACTGGTTAAGATGGCGACGGAACGCGGACGCACAACCCGGCCGGATCTCAAAGTCGGCATCTGCGGCGAGCACGGCGGCGAACCGTCGTCGGTCGAGTTCTGCCACCAGATCGGATTGAACTACGTTTCCTGCTCACCCTTCCGCGTTCTCACGGCGCGTCTGGCTGCAGCACAAGCTGCCGCGACCGATAAGTTGAAAGTCGAGGGTGGAAGAACTAAGTAATCGTTTGCTAACACAGTGGAGCACGGAGAACATTCCTTCGTGGTTCACTGTGTACGCAGCGTCCCCAGGTTAAAAGAGGGTTATTGAACTTTCTGCAGACGGGCAATTAGCTTTTGCGCGAAGTTCTGTTCTGACTCCGACCACAGCAGTCGGGCACTGGCGCCGGAACTCTTTTCCACCTTGCTGGTAAACTCCACAAGTTTCTGCACATTGGCGCGCACCCTCGCCCCGGCTTCGACCGTCAGCGGCACATCCTCCTGGAGAAAAGGGGAGTCCAGGCCAAGGTCCACTTCGATGTGGCCCTCCTGTTGATACACCCCGTCATCGAACTCAAGGCCGTGGACGAGAAACTTTACCGGCGACGGCCGCAGGTTCCACTCTCCATTTTCGGCTACCACCCAAAGGTCCCAAAAAGCTTCAAACATGTAAGCGTAGTCTTCATGCAACAAGTCGGAGGCAATCAGCACCGCTTCTTCCGCGGAAACCCCCGGTCTGAAACGCCGTTCAAGAATGGTAGGCTCGTTCCAGGAGACAGGATGGAGGGCCAAGTAGGTGATCCCGGGCGCCGTCGCCGAAAATGAAAACTGGCGCATCACCGTCAGAGCATGAGGCAACATGTCGTCCAGCTCAAAAGCGGAAAACCAAAGACTCAGGTAGAGAGGATCAGGCATTGGAGACGCGGGCACCGCCGCTGCGATCTATTCTAAATCGTCACATCCAAGCTCGTCGCCTTTTGACACTGTTCCAGCCGCGCGGATAACATCGAGGCTCAGTCGCAGGCTCCCACCTCAGCATTGAGGTCCCCGTATCGCCCTTTCACAACTGGACAGGTTAAGCGGTCCAAAATAGAAGGCAGTGGGCGGCAATAAAGCTATAGAAGACCGTACATGGAAGGCAAACGCGTACCCCTTTCCGTACCCAATTTGAAGATCCATGTCGCTGCTCTTTAGCGGCGGTAAACGCACGACCGGGTCAATCCATTATGAGAGAGCGGCCCGTTTGGGCAATGCGACGCGTCCGAACGGAAGGAACAGATAGGAAAATCGGCTAAAGAATGGCGTTTTACCGTGAGCGAAAGACTCCGTTGACGCGAATGACTTTTCCCTCAAGGAGGCACCTGAATGAGTCGCGACATCGGGTTATTGATCTCGTACAAGACGATGCGGAGATTCAACTGTCGCAGTACGCGGGGGATGGCGCATTTGGCGGCGCGATCAATGTTCGCTTGACGGGAGTGGACGGCCTCTTTAGAAAATGTCTGGAGCGCGGCCTAGACGTCACAGGACACGAGCGGCAAACGCGGGTCCTGGGCATCGCCATGCTCGATGCCTCCAAGGGCTGCTTCTCAACTTGCCCCGAAAACGTCTGAACTCCTGTATAACCTTGTGCGAAGATAGCTCGCACAGCGATGGCCGCATCAGCAATTCCCGCTCAGCCCGCCCCTCGCATCCAATCCGTGGATGCTCTTCGGGGTGCCATCATGATCTTGATGGCAATCGATCACATTCGCGACTACATCGCCCGCAGTGCCATGCAGTTCTTACCCTCCGACCTTACGCGTACTACCGCCGCCATTTTCTTTACTCGCTGGATCACGCATCTCTGCGCGCCGATTTTCATGCTCACGGCAGGCCTCGGCGCATTTCTCTGGATGAGTCGGGGGCATCGCTCAAAAGGCGAGCTAGCGCGCTTCCTGATTTCTCGCGGTGTCTGGCTCATATTCCTCGAGCTCACCGTGCTGCGAGTGATCGTGTTTTCTCAGATCAGCTTCCGTGCGAGTCCTGTAATCCTCCTGATCCTCTGGGCTATTGGTCTTTCTATGATCGCTCTTGCCGGGCTGATTTACCTTCCGATGCGCCTTCTCGCGGGGCTTAGCATTGCCATCATCGCCTTGCACAATCTGCTCGACAGCGTTTCGGCCGAGCGCTTCGGTCGCACTGCCTGGCTCTGGGACATCCTGCATCAGCAAAATGTCTTCGCCTTCCTGGGAATAAACTTCGTGACGGCTTATCCCGTGCTGCCTTGGATCGGCGTCATGGCCGGCGGCTATTGCCTCGGGACGCTCTTTTCATGGGATGCCAAACGCCGTGAACGTTTCCTGATGCGTCTGGGGCTCGCGCTCACTGTGGCTTTTGTCGTGCTGCGTGCGATCAACCTGTATGGCGATCCCGTACGTTGGCGTCACCAACCCTCACCACTATTCACGGTGCTCTCTTTCCTCAACACGACCAAGTACCCGCCTTCACTCGACTTTCTCCTGATGACACTTGGCCCGGGGATTGCCGTTATGGCTTGGCTCGAACGCTTTCACTTCTCTTTCACCAGCCCCCTGATCGTCTTCGGACGGGTGCCGTTCTTTTATTACGTCACCCACCTGCTCGTTGCGCATCTCATTGCAATCGCGATGAACCTCGCACGCTACGGCCGAACTTCATTCCTCCTTATCGCGCCGCCCTCGATGGGAAGCCGGAGCGAACTCTTCCCGCCCGACTACGGGTTCCCGCTTTGGACGGTGTACGCCGTCTGGGTTGTCGCACTGCTGCTGCTGTATCCCGCATGTCTGTGTTTCGCGCGGCTCAAGCAGCGTCGCAACAATTGGTGGTTCACGTATCTCTGATTTACTCCGAACAACGGCGGCGAGAACTCAGCGCGACGCCGTCGCGCGAATAACTAATGACATAACGAGGTCGGCCTCGCGACGACCCGAGTAGACTTTACGGTTCCAACCAAAAAGGCTCGGGACGAAGGAGGCCTTGATGAAGTCAAACGCCTCGAAGCACTCGGGTACAGATCATCCTCGAACCCCGCTTCATTGCTGAGCCTAGCACTTAGAAGAGAATTTTTTAGGGAGGCGATAGCGCTAAGAATGCAGGTCAGGCCGCGTCCTCCGCTAAGAATTTGGCGAAAGAACGGATCGACGTCAGCTTGTCCTCCCGAAGGCCGCGCAAGTCTTCCTCGCAGAGTCGCTTCTCGTGCAAAAGTCTCCCAAACACGTGCGTGAGTTGCGAATACCGATAGTCGTACTTGCGGTCGATCTCTTTACGACGTTGAGTCAAGTAATGTTCCAAATCCCACAGGTCCGCCGGCTCGTTGATCTGATTCGCCATCTTCTTTGTTTCCTGAATCACCTCGTGAAGCTCCCGCTTCAGAGCAGCGTCGAAGGCTGTGCGGGCGACAACCTTTTCTGACCTCGACCAAATCGGTTGGTTCTGGTACGGATAGCTGTCTTGAGTCGCAAACGGGCTGGTCATGTTCCTATCCTCCGTGGCGGCATTCTATCCCTTGCCGAGATGCCTTTTCTACAGGAGTGGCGGCTTTCACTGTGACACATTCAACATCCCTGGCCACATACGTGACAACGGCTGGATGTGGAAATGGGCGCTCCGCTACTGATATCGAACTGGCTATCGGTGGCGCGGGTCAGCTTATAGTAGCGATAGCTGGTATTGAAGTGCCACTTGGCTCCAAAATCGTGGTTGAGGCGGGCAACAAAAAAGTTGTCTTTCTGCGGGATGGCGATGTTGCCCCTGAATCCCTGAACGTTCGTGCCATCGCAAAAGCTTCCGATCCCCGCACAGCCAAGATCGTTGGGCTCCGGCAACTTTGACCACATGTTCTGCACTGTTGGGCTGATTCCGAGCATACGAGGATCGCAGAGGCCCGTACATCCTGCGTTGCCCGGGTACGTGGCGCCCTTGTACGTCACCGGCGTGTTATTCAGGTTGTAGAACGTGCCGCCGAACTGCGGCAGTCCAAGCCGCATTGCATCCGACGGCACGGTCCTTTCAATCGATTCCGAGTTTCCCCAGCGGAAGGCCTGGTAGTTGGCGAAGAAGTAGGTTTTCCCGCCGAGCAGCGACGGAAGGATGGGTCCGCCGGCGGCAGCGCCGAAGCGGTGGTAGTGGAAGCTGGGGACCGGAATCTTGGGGTTGATTGTTGTTGCCAGGAATTGGCGGACCAGCATTGTGTAGGTATATTCGTAGCCCGTGCCATGCCAGGCGCTGGTGCCGCGCTTGATCACCATCGTAATCTCTGCGCCCGCCGAGCTGTTGAAGTCGGCGGTCTGGTTGTTGGTGCCAACCTTGAACTCTTCGATGCTGTCGACCGGGGTCGGCATCACACCCGTAGGACCACCGCCGCGGCCCCCCCGGTGGCTGGCGAACGAGACTAGGCCGCCGGTGGAATCGCCGGCAAAGCTGCGGGTATAGATGTTCATGCTGCCGTCCATATCGTTGGTATTTTGGCCCCCATCGAGCTGGAAGGAGTTCTGATCATAAATTGCGCCGGCCACACTTCCACGGGCGCCACGCCAGGCTGCAGCGTGAAGAACGAACTGACGTCGCGACCCAGGCTGGGTAGCACGTCCAGCGCGGTGCCCGATCGTGTCGCCCACAGTGGCACTCATGGTCTGCAGCTGAACGCTCGAAGCTTGCACCTCGATGACCTCGTTAGTCGACCCGACCGGCAACATAATGTTGATGGTGGCGGATTTCCCGATCTCCACCTCTTGCACTAAGCTTGGCGGCCGCAAAACCCATCTTCGTGAATGAGAGATCGTACTGCCAGGGGTCACGTTCGCAAAGAAGTACCGCCCGGCATCGTTGGTGGTCGCGGTTCGCACCCGTCGTGGCGTCAGTCAGCGTGACCGTAGCATCGGGCACTACCGCGCCCACGGATCACTCACCAACCCGGCAATGGTACCGGTTGCGGTTGATTGTGCCCACAGAACTTTGGCGCTGATGACAAACGCCAGCATCGACAGTATTACGGAGCAGAAGCGCAGATTTTTCATCGGTCTACCCTCTGGCACCACGGAGATACCGTGACGAAGGAACATTTGGGTCAGTCTGGCTTAACTCGACTTCGGATGCATTCCAAGCCGACAGAATTGCAAAGTGCACGCCATTCTTCGCACCCAACAATCGGAACTCAAGGCACCTTGCTGGTCATGGGGAACAAGGTCCGAACCACTTGCGGGCGCATGTCCCCGCATGGCTGGAGCCGAAAGCCGTGCGCTTGCACGCACGCGATGGCCCAATACCTTCGAGCCACCGGTTCAGTTCGTTACAAGGCTTCGGTAATGGCTGAATATGATGAACAGTAGACACCTCTTAACAGCACTCCGTAATTTGGGAGGCGAGCTGGGACCTTACATGAATTTTCCTGCGAGAGATGAGATTCCCGCGGGAATCTTAGACGGAGAGACACAGTTTCCCGTTGAACCCCGAAGGAAAGAGGCGGGAAAATGAAATTCAGATCTTGCGCCCGCGGCACAACGGTTGTTGGTGAAATATCGTAATTCGACGCCATCCGCAGGGCTTTCCGCAAATCGTTGTTGCGTTCGAGAAACTTCCCTGTTCATAGACAGCCTTCAATTCCCGATTGAACGTATCTTGATCATGTTTGCAGTGATCAGCGATTCCCACAGCCAGTCTTTGTGGCGAGCCCAGGCCGTCTGTCATTTTCTGTGTGCCTCCACCCTTCGTTGTTTGGGTCGACTTCAATGAAGATCGTTCGGGTAGTCCCTGCCGTTGAATCTCGGTCATCCCAGACATAGCGGTGATCCATCTTGTACCTACTGTCGCCACCGAGCTCAATCACAGCGAATGTTTACGATTCAGCGGTGTCGGATGAGAAGCGGGAAGCACACAGCGGAGTGATACGGCTGGTCGCAACCCGTACCTCAATCGTGCCGGGGTTGAGGATGGTAGAATGGCAAGTGCTTGATTCCTCAGTGGTCCCCGTCGTCTAGCCTGGCCTAGGACATCGCCCTTTCACGGCGGTAACACGGGTTCAAATCCCGTCGGGGACGCCAAATCTTTTCAATGAGTTATCAGGATTTCCCCAGAAACTCGCGGTACAACGACGGTACAACTTGGTTTCGAACGGATCATGCCGACCACCTTGCTCTGCGCCGCTCGCTTCTGCGGACTCAGAGCCTGCGTGTAGGTGTCCAGCGTCATCTTTGCTGTTGAGTGCCGTAACAGCTCCTGTACAACTTTGACATCCTCGCCATTACCCTTGAGCAACGTCGAGAACGTGTGGCGAAAGGTATGCCACGAGATCTTCTTGTTGATCCCCACCTTTCGGGCTGCGGGTTGGATGTAGTCGCGCATTACGGAGCTCAGCCAGACTGGCTGTTTCCCACGCTTGGCTCCAGCGCGATTGGCATCGGTGGCCCACACATAGTCGGACGGCTTTTTGTATGGGGTCACTTCATACCAGGCCAACAGGTCATGAGCCACGTAATCGTCGATCGGCATTAGCTTTCTTGACGCCTCCGTTTTGACCGGGCCCACGTGCTGGTCAACCAGTGACCGAGTCACGCTTACATGGAGGTTCTTGAAATCAAAATCCCCCCATTTCAGCCCAGCGAGTTCGCCCCTGCGTAGGCCAGACGGCATATCGAGAAACACCATGGCTTTTTCCCGAATCCCGAGTGCCCCAAGGAGCAAGTGCATCTCTTGGACTTCGAGAATGTCAGGTGTCCGTTCACGTTTTCCCGAGACCCGGACGCCTGAGCCTTTGACCGGACCTGTGATGGGATTGCTGTCTGC
Organism: Terriglobia bacterium; assembly: GCA_963803655.1. Taxonomy (GTDB): domain Bacteria; phylum Acidobacteriota; class Terriglobia; order Terriglobales; family Acidobacteriaceae; genus JAIQFF01. The sequence goes on along the minus strand of CAWDNR010000024.1, from coordinate 57,950 downwards.
GAATTCCCAGCGGATTGCATGATTGAATACGCTGCTCATCGCGTCGCGGATCTTCTCTCTGGTGCCGCCTGCAAGAGGTTTGGGTTTGCCAAACTTGCTCGTGACAAGCGTTTTAAGCCATTGTTCAACTCGCAACGGTCTTGATGACCTTCAGTTCGAGTTTTCCCCAATGAGGAAGAACCCACCGGTTCAGAACCTGAGTTTTTCTGTTGCGGGTCGAATATGCCTTGCCTTCCTGGCCACAATCAGCAAGCTCGTGGAGTTTGTAGTGCTCTACGGCTTCTGCCATGGTGATCGAAGTCAACTTGGTCGGGCCATCCGTGTTGATGTTTAACCGCAGTCCAGCCAGCAAATCCTGCAGCTTCTTACTGTTTTCAGGATAGTCCTTGACCGGTCCGATGGTTTTCTTGCGCTCGCGTGAAATGCCGTCCGCACCCTTCGTTGAGCCAGCGGAACTGCCATCTCTCCACTCCATCCTTCCGGATTATTTTTTGGAGACAACCGTTCTGGTAACGCGCCAGCATTCATTTGCTCCTTGAATTCTGGCAGCGGTCGCGATTCGAATTTACCCTACTGGGCATCGCACCGTCTAGTTCGTTGCTGAACGTCATTGTTTAAGCCCTCGTTGGCCCTCGAAAGCGAGCCGGCTCTTCTGCAAGTCGGAAAGCCGCCTTTCGGTCAAAGGCGACCGAACTGTCAACAGGCATCCTGTTAGTTGCTCGTCGGCCTGAGCGGTACCATCGAGGTTCGTGTTCGATGAGCCAATGTGGTTCCTTCGACGGGGCGGCGCAGATGGCTGCTTGTGATTACCTGAGAGCGGAGCCAATCGTCCAACTCTGAGAGATAGAAGTGCCACCGCTTCCGATCTTTGCCAACCGGGTGAGCTGGGAGTGTGCCGGAGCGAGCCTTGCGAAGTACAGTTTTGGTATGCATGTTAAGGAAGCGCGCGGCGTCTTGTGGCCCGACGGGTGCTTCCACCGGATACAGCGACTCTACAGGCTTGATCGGAGTAGGCTGGATTGACATCGATCCTCCATCACGTTTTCTTGCGAAGAGTCCTCCACGATGCGTTGTCCAGGGAGCTGGCCTCGCAGACCCCTGAAGGTACCTCAGAGCGAACAGGTCTGTGCTCACGGCTCCAGGACGAACGCTCATCTTGGGGCGCTTTTCGAGAAGAACTCTCAATTCACAACGCTGCTTACATGTCCGTTGTCGAATCCCACGGTCGAAGAACCTGAGTTGTATTCGGAGAGAGCAATACCCTGTTCGTGGGTGTACTCCTCTCGCCGAAAGTAATGCCTCGTCGCAACACTTGGCCAATATTTCTTCGTCCAGCTTTGAGAGCCCCTAGCTATAATCAGATCGGTCCGCGAAGCGGCTTGCATTGTTCCGGGCATGTCTCTCGCCGATCAAGAGTCATATCGATCTCCCGATGCGTTTCGCTAACCGCGCGTTCGGCAAAGCTCAGTAACTCGGATGTTCCCACCACAGGCATTTTGCCCGATCCGGCCTGATCCCCTTTAACGCTTGGGCTGCTAGTCACGGGGTCCCCAGCTGAAGGGTTTTTCCGAGTGACTTGGCGCAGCCTTGAAGCCGCGGCCCGCGTCGGGCACTTGCCGGCCATCGGTGGAATGTAGTTATCCGCTCACGCGGCGGGCTCTCTAGGCGGACTCCAGAGTAAATGTCATAGCGTGCGACTATCAAAATGCGACAGCAAAGTCTTGGACGAACGCGCAACTGGGCGCCTACGCTCGATGATTAAGGAGACAGCATTGCCTTTTCGCAATAGCGTAGGAGCAACTCATTACTGCTCGACCTCGTTTTCTGGTCGCGTTGTGTGATCGGAGTCTGTCTCCAGTCCTTCGCTTGGAGTGCTGACGATCATGAGACTCGACTTTGGCATCCCTGACGATCTTCCCGATCCCCGAAGACCTCACGAGCCCGATCGTCGGCCCAGAGAGGTCCCGTTCCAGGCTCCTTCAGTTCTGTCCTTGCAGTCGACACCGCTTGAACTCCGGCGGGAGGTCTTGAGAGAACGCGCAGCCGAGAATCGCATGCCGGACATTCCTCGACCGACCAGGGAGCGCGTGCCCAAGCATGAGCTACCAGAAAGGGAGAGAGAAATTTCCCCACAACGCTCCCGGGAGGTCGAGCGGCGAATTAGCCGAGACCGTCTTCCTCCCCGTTATCTTGGCCTACAGATTCGGCCCGAAGAAATGAAACTGCTTACCGAGCTTGGTCGGTTTCGGGTCATTACCGTCCGTGACCTGACTGAAACCGTGTATCAGGACCAGAAAGGACGATTCGCCCACGACCTCCAATTCCTGAGAGACAAGGATCTGGTCTCCACCGATTACGTCAACGCTCGCCGTGACGGCCGACTTCAAAAGGTCGAACGTATCGAGGTCGTCACGCTAACCAGGACAGGACTGGACTTGGTGCGCGACAGTGGCGAGCTCAGTCCGGACCAGGAGATCTACTACGGCCTGGTCAAGCGACGCGAGGTCGAACACGATTCTCAGATTTACCGGGCTTACCTGAAGGAGGCCGATCGCATCGAGCAACTCGGCGCCACCGACCCACGCGTCGTCCTCGACTTCGAACTGAAAGCCAAGGTCCAAAGCGCAATCTATCACGAACGGAAAGTCGACCCCGACCGCGACCTCGAAGAGATCCGTCAGCAAGTCGCTGAGCAGTTGGAGCTTCCCGTGGTCGACGGCCAGATTCAGATTCCCGACGCCCGGATCGAATACGAACTCGACCAGGGGGCGCGAGCCGCCTTCTCCGATATCGAAGTCGCCACTGCCGCCTACCGGCCCGCACATCTCCGGGCTAAGGCACAGGCTGGCTTCCGGATCTATGCCTCCGCGCGCGACCACTCCCGCTTGAGCGCGCAGATCGAAGGCGAGCACCACACTCTCGACTATATCCTTGATCTCTGATGAAGCCCGATCCAATCACTTTCATTGGGGAACTAGGTTACACTCCCCGCGAAGCTGCCTTCCTCTATGCCGTCGGCGTGCACTCCGGCTACTTCCTCCGCCGCCAGTTTGATGCCTACATCGGGCGAGCAAAGGGAGCCATCTCCCAGCACTTTCTGACCAAAGCCGAGCGACGCGGCCATGTCCGGGCAATCGATTATGGCCAGAACCGAAAGGTGTTCCATCTTCATCGGAAGCCGATCTATCGCTTGCTGGGCGATGAGGACTCACAGAACCGGAGGATCAAAGGCGACCTGCAGATCAAATCTCGGCTGATGATCTTGGACTATGTTCTACGGGACACCCGGGAGCATTTTCTCGAAACCGAGCAGTCCAAGGTTGAGTTTTTCACCAAGTCCTGTCGCCTTTCCGCTGAAGTCTTGCCGGCGGGTGGCACTAAAGGTCGACACTTTCCTGATCGCTTTCCCATCTCAACGGTGCAGTCGGCAGACCAAAATCGCCTGACCATCCGCTTCGCCTTCATTGACGAAGGGCTGTTCTCCTTGAGGAAGTTCGAGCGCTTTGTTCTTCAGCACGAGAAACTTTTCCAAGCTCTTAGGCGGTTCACGGTCGTTTATGTCGCTGACTCGCAGCGAAACTTCACGGCTGCCGCCAAGTATCTCGCCCATCGCTTTTCGAAATACCCTGATGCACTAAGGCAGGAAGACTTCCCACTCGGGATCGAGCACTTCCTTGATTTCCTTGAAGCACGCGACGTGTTCCATAACACAAACTTGGTCCCAACCCAGGAAGAACTGGACGTCCTCGACGAAGGGGAACGCATTTACACTTCACCCGTGCACGACCAGTTGGAAACAGATTGGAGCGAGGATGTCATAAGTTTGGATCAGATTTCACAACGATTCGCACGCGCGCAGAACAATGCACCGTTTGAGAGTTTGCTGCTCAGCGTCAAATACCCAGTACTTGAGCACCGGCGTTCTCGCAGGCCGGTCGATGAGTCGGTGCTAATGAGGACTCTGCCCCTGCCTCTTACCATAAATGAGTAAGTGTTGTAACACCAATCGGATGCGAAAAATGCGTGGTCTAGAAATGGGTGCATCCAAGGGCGGGAACGACCCCGCCTCTGGCTGCCGCGCGCCACGGGCGCGCTGGTCGTTCCCGCCCTTTTCTTTGGGGAGCGGGGAGCGGAACCAGATCACCAGCGGATCAGTTTGGCATCTCGAACTGATCTGCACCTGATACGAATTGGGTCACGAGTTACTGTCCGAGGGGACCTCATGAGCAAGTTCAAGATCGAAAAAGGCGTCAGTCGAATCAATCGCGTCAAGCTTCAGGCGTCCATCGGAGAATCGGTGGCTGCCGAGTTGGCGCTCATGTGCGAGTGGTCGAATAACGATCGGAACTACGTGGTAAACGAATTACTACGTTTCGCACTGTCGCAGGACGGCGAATTTCAAGCTTACAAGGAATCTGCAGATGTCTCGGGCGGAGGCAGGGCTCAAGCGCCAACCGGTTCCGCGCGTCTTCAAACTGCGGTGACGGCCAAGACCCAGCCGGCCGTCACAGAATCGGCCTCTGGTGCTCATCAGTTAGAGGAACGAAATGGTTGATGCCCTGGTGCGAACGTTAAGGCTCACTTCGAGGATGCTGGTACGGCATCGAATCCTGCTGTCGGCAGGGTTGAGCGCTGCAGCAGGCATCATCCTCCGAGTGCTTGTTGTGATTCCAATCGGTAATCCCTTATTTCAATACATGGCGGTTGACCGTTTCGATCTATATCGCGCGTTTGTTTGGAGTTTCACCATATTTTCTGTTCACGACGCCATACATTGTGCTGTCTATGTGCTTTTCGCTCGCCTACATCCACTGCTTTTGATTCCCACACCGGATCATTACTTGCCCATGCTGTATGTCATTGCGACTAAACAGCAAGGCGAAATCATCACTTTTCCCATAGAAGGTGTCGATGGCGGATCGATATCGATGCTGACCGTGCAGGTGGGTTAGCTCGCTAGTTCCGCCGCTACCGGACCGGAGGTTACACACCTTCAGCGAACAGCAACGCTGTCGCTCGGCCGATACCGGCTCCGCCACTCGTAGCCCAGACTTTCAGCTCATGCAGCAGCCCGCCGACTTGGCCCTGCTTGTGCGACCTCAGCGCATTTAGTTGCGCACCGACGACACGCATTGAGCACACTTCCTCATCGTTTCGCCTGGCTTGTCGGGAGCCAGGCCACCGCCGGAGTTGAGAATGATTCAGCTCGATCAAACCAGTGCGCACATGAGTGGGAAACCAGTCCAACATCCCCACGAGTCAAGCCCAATGCACGAGAGCTTGTCGTACGGCTTCGGGACGAATTGGCAAATGACGAAGACGTGCACCCGAGGCGGCAAAGATCTCGGGCTAGTCGGCTTGGAGGAGATCATGCGCTCTGATCTCCTCCAAGCCCGTTTCTGGACAGTTTCCGAGTTGCCGACGAGGACTAAGCCGCTGGCGCGGCGGACGCTTCGCGTGCAAAAGTCTGATACGCCGGTGGAGTCTTGAAGGACTGACCGTGGTGCGTTACGATGATGTGAATATGGATAGAGACGTCAGCAGTATATTGATGAGCATCAATAACAGGCTCCTCACGCAACTCCTCTCAATACAACAATTTCCAACCCAAAGTCGATTCAAATCCCATAGCTCACCGCGTCCGCCGCAAACGCCAGCGGCTTCCTTCTAGTCTCCTTATCGAAAACGCCTCGGATCGAGATTCTGCTCCCCCCAAAACTGTGCCCCGAGGCGTTTCCGATCAAGGCTAGCGACAATTCAGGAGAAAATTGTTCACAGCTCAGGTTTGGGCCTGAATGCAAATCCTGCGTACTCGTGACAGAATATTTATTGGGGTAAACGGCAAGTGAAATTTGAGGCGTCATCAATATTGCCGACGCCGTTATAGCGAGCAATCTGTGGATAAGGGCAGAGAGGGCGGGTGCGATCGACCTTATCTGCCGTCTGGTGCGCAGCGATGATCTGGGTGGGAGCCTTGCCCTGCTCGGCCCACTGTTCCATGACGCTGACTTTATCGAATGCGTAGGGTCCTTCTCCCCCTGAGCAGTGCCCCATTCCCGGGACCATGAAGAGACGGACCCAGTTCGACGCGTGTTCAGGATCAGCGCTGAGGCTCACCACTGATTTGTAGAATTCAATGCTGGAGCCTGGAGCTACTTGCTGATCAGCCCATCCGTGATAGATGAGCAGCTTACCGCCGTGTTTCGCAAAGGCCGCGAGATGGGGATCGAGTTCGTCCACATCCTTATCGACCTCGTGCGCCTTGGCAGAATCGCGCTCCAGATCAAAGGTTCGCCAGTCCCAGTTGGGATCCTGGTACACAACATAGCGGAACTCGTCTAGAAAGAGATCAGCCGGGCGCGGACCGCCAGCGAGACGATCCCAACGAAGTTCGGTTCCAGGCTCAAGACGCGGAAAGAGAATCTTGCCTGTACTCGTGGTGGCGGGACTGATGATTGTCTGCGCGGTTTGGATTTGGCGAGTTGTCAGGCAGTTGGGGCCGTCAGGACCCTTACACTGCAGGGCTCTGAAATCAATATGACAGCTCTCTGGGTTCTCAATCAGACCGTCCTTTAGTCCGTCGTTAGCATCGCAGGCATCGAGAACGAAGCGGTGAATCATAGGGTACTTGTCAGGCGGGATGTAGGCGGAGGGGTCTTTGAAGGTTTGTACAGCGAGCCAGAGCGCCCACGCATTGCGGCGGACGTTAGCTGGGTCTCCGGCAATAATGCCATCGAATTCGTCTGGGTAGCGGTAGGCCTGCAGGAGGCCTTCGCGTCCACCTCCAGAGCAGCCATTCCAGTAGGAGTATCGAGGGGCACGACCGTAAAAGGCCCTGATTAGCATCTTGGCCTCCACAGTCATCTCGTGCTCAGCACGGTAGGCGAAGTCGACGAACTTCTCCGGGTGACCGACGATGAAACTGGCGCCTCGGCCAGTATGGCCGTCATCAGTAGCGCTGGTAGCGTATCCTCGGCGCAGTGCATCCGCCATTTCGTCGTAGGCGATTGAGCCTCCCCAACCGCCGCTGCCGACAGCGAGGAATTTACCTTTCCAGTCGGCGACCGGGAGCCAAACCTCGGTTCCGATATCGGAATCGGCAGTGGGTTTGATTATTGCGACCACACGACAGAACGCAGGCAGGTGGGAGATCGTGGTCGCGCTTCCATCGGGTGTGAAGGCACCAGTGTCGATGGTCTTCGCGAAAGTGATTGAGACCGTTGGCGAGGCTAGTTTCGAAAGCCTCTCACAAGACTGCGCCTGGAGCCCCGGCGCTAGGGCGCTGGCCACGAGAGCGATGAGAGAGAGCAACAGCCCTGCATTCATGATCGGAACTATATCTCATCTGTCATTGAGGCCAGACATGCCTTTGCCAGAAGTCCTATTAAAGGGGATGTCAAGTGAAAAACACTTTCCCCTGCCGGAACGCCAGAAATATTTTCCGGCATCCAGCCCCTCTCGCCATAGTGCAGAGACTTCTTCTTTAGCTGCTTGACCGTTCAGCCCGGTCGCGGAGCGGCCCTGTATGCCGCGGAGCGACGGGGCCCCCGTGTTTCTTCCTTCCTGTGGGGGTTTCATGTTGGTCATGACGGCGCCGTTCGGTTCTCTGAAACTCACAAGCTAACCTGGTTGCAGAGTTGCCAACCATGGTCCTATCTGAGACTCGTGGTCTACAGCTTTGTTGGATCATGCGAGGGGGCATAGGGTCGGCTTGGAGACTTGGTGCCGAAGCACACAAATCGCCTAACTTCTGGCTAGATACTCTCCCTCGACCCGAGCGTCTCAAAAAGAAACCCGACTGCCACCGCCAAGGATGATCCCCAAGGGATGGAACGGACTCTTGGTCCGAGACGCTCAAGCTGCTTGTGGTTTCAATTGTTTCGCGTCGAAATGTGCTCCTTTCTTCCACAGGATGAGAGTGATCGCTGCAATCTTTCGCGCCAAGGTTAGGCGAGCCATTGCCGGCTTCATACCTTTCGCGAGCAAGCCCTGGTAGAAATCGTGGAACGCTCCCTCTCGGCTGCTGGCCATCGTTGCCGCACTCTTGAAGACGGCTTTCATATCGTGATTATGATTTTGATTGAGTCCACGAACTTGCTGGGGCTTCTTCGAACGTTGCAGCTGTCCGCCCACGTACCGGTGTTGCGCACTGTCGCGCGTATTGATCGCCAGTCCGCTGTACGTCCACAGTTGTCGCTTGCTGCGGAACCGATGCGGGGTCTGGATCAGCGCGATCAGCAGAGCGGCGCGGATGGGCCGATCGCAGGAATCTGGCGCAGTAATTTTGTCGCGCTCTGTTTCCGACTCTCGGCCAACAGATCCTTCCGCACCGCCTGCCGTAAGGCTCGCAGAGCGTCGAGTTGTTGGTAGAAGAACTCGGCTCGCCGGCGCACGCCCGCTTCTCCGATCTTGTCCAACCACTCCGCGCGATGACGCGGGGCGTAGACTTGTTGTCCCCCACACACAATGCCCCAACTGCGATACAGAGCCTTCACTCGATTCATTACCCGGGTGAGATCTTTGCTGATCGTCAGATAACTCCGGGCCAGTTCCTTCAAGGTGCGGAGGCCGTTCTCGCCGTGGTAGACCGAGCGCAGGTATCCGCCGCGCAACAGATCGGCGAGCTTGCGCGCGTCAATCCTGTCACTCTTGTTACCCTCCTTCATGAGCGCGTTTTTCCGTGGATCGCACACGACTAGCTCCGTGACGTGTGGTTTCAGCAGGTCATACAACCAAGCCGCCCAGGTCCCCTCCTCCAAGGTCACATGCAAGTCACCGTGTATTCCCTGGATACACTGCAGGATGGTGCTCGCCTTGGTTTCGATGATCGACTCCATCACCACTTTTCCCTCGCCGTTCATCACCGCAATCGAAATCGTTTCTTTGTGAATGTCCATGCCGATATACTTAATGTTCATACGGGTGCTCCTTTCGGTAGAAGTTTTGCTTCACACTCAAAACCTACCTCAAAGGGGCGCCCTTTTATAATGCGTCGGCTTCAAGGAAATCACTATTGATTTCCTCCAAGCCCGTTTCTGGATAACTTCCGGTTGGCCGACAAGAACGAAGCCGCTGGCGCGGCGGACGCTTCGCGTGCAAAAGTCTGATACGCCGGTGGAGTCTTGAAGGACTGACCGTGGTGCGTTACGATGATGTGAATATGGATAGAGACGTCAGCAGTATATTGATGAGCATCAATAACAGGCTCCTCACGCAACTCCTCTCAATACAACATTTTCCAACCCAAAGTCGATTCAAATCCCATAGCTCACCGCGTTCGCCGCAAACGCCAGCGGCTTCCTTCTAGTCTCCTTATCGAAAACGCCTCGGACCGAGATTATGCTTCCCCCAAATCTGTGCCCCGAGGCGTTTCCGATCAAGGCTAGCGACTAACTGGAAGTTTGTCTCGACGCCTGCTCTTGCTTTGCAAATCGTGCATTCCACAATTCGAGGGTAATCGGCACTAGAGAGCCGTCATTCGTTGACTGGCGAATGCCTCGTCCGTAAGATGAATCGGCCCGAAGGCCAGATGTCTCTCGCATGATCGGCCAAACCATCTCGCACTACCACATCGTCGAGAAGCTCGGTGGCGGCGGCATGGGTGTTGTTTACAAGGCCGAGGACACCGAACTTGGCCGCTTCGTCGCTGTTAAATTCCTGCCCGATGAACTGTCGCGTGACCCGCAAGCACTGGAACGCTTTCGCCGCGAGGCGCGTGCGGCGTCAGCGCTGAATCATCCCAATATTTGCACCATCTACGAAATCGGCAAGCACGGTGAGCAGTCGTTTATTGCCATGGAGTTTCTGGACGGCTTAACGCTGAAGCATTTGATTGGGAACAAACCGTTAAACAACGAAACCCTGCTTTCGCTTGCTATTGAGATCGCTGACGGTCTGGACGCCGCACATTCCCAAGGCATCATCCACCGCGACATCAAGCCCGCCAATATCTTTGTCACCAAGCGCGAGCGCGCTAAGATTCTGGATTTTGGTCTGGCTAAGGTCACGCCCGCAGCCGGCTCTTCCAGCCGGGTTGCGTCAGCGAACACGATGACGGCCACTGGATGAACAACACCTCACCAGTCCTGGTTCCACGCTCGGCACCATCGCTTATATGTCGCCGGAGCAAGTACGGGCAAAAGAACTGGACGCCAGAACTGACCTGTTCTCGTTTGGAGCAGTCCTCTATGAGATGGCCACCGGGCAGTTGCCCTTCCGTGGGGAAAGCTCGGGAATTATCTTTGAGGCCATTCTGGACGAGACTCCCACATCCGCCGTGCGGTTGAATCCCGACGTGCCGTCGGAGCTGGACGGATTATCCACAAGGCGCTGGAGAAAGATCGGATCTGCGCTACCAGCACGCCGCCGATATGCGAGCCGATTTAAAACGGCTGAAACGCGACATGGAGTCGCGGCCGGGCCAGTCAACCGATGAAGGATCGGTGGCGGCCGTACCAGTAACCGATTCTCAGGCCGTGCAGGGATCCGTGCCAGCATCAGGATCTTCGCTCTGGTGAATCCGTCCGCAGCATCGGGAGCGGTGGCGGTGAGCCCGCTCGCGAGTTCGCTCTGGAACCATCCTTATGGAAAAGTCGCTGCAGCCGTTGCCCTGATTGTGCTTCTGGCTGGCGGGGCGGCCTGGTGGCGCTCGACCCGGACAGCGACTGAACCGGCAAAAGAGGTGACGGTGCTTCCGCTTACCGCCCATCCGGGAGATGAACGCGATCCTTCGTTCTCGCCCGATGGGAGCCAAGTGGCGTTTGCGTGGGGACCAGAGGGAGGAAACCCGGACATTTACGTAAAGCTGGTTGGACCAGGGGAACCTATTCGGCTGACCAACACGCCCGAAGATGAGCGGATGCCACAGTGGTCCCCCGACGGCCGATGGATTGCTTTTCCTCGAAGCTTGGGCAAGAACGGCATTATTGCGGTTCCTGCGCTGGGCGGGCCGGAGACAGTGATCACACGGGAACAGAATACGCACTATCTCTCGTGGTCGGCCGACAGCCAGTGGCTGTCTTATTGTGCTGGAAGTCCGCGAAGCTTGTACCTGGCGCCATTGAATGGTGGGGACAAGAAACTGGTGATCGGTCCGTTGCAGGGAAAGTTCGAGGTTGTAGGCGGCATTCTGTCTCCTGACTCGAGTAAAGTTGCACTCATTTACGACCGTCCCGGTCTTTATATCGTTGGCTTGTCGAGCGACTATAAACCCGAAGGCGAACCCAAGCTGCTGACCCCATCGGATTGGCGGATCGTCAGCCCCGCCTGGACGCCCGACGGGAAAGAGATTCTGTTTATTCGGAGCGCGGGGAACGCGAACATCGGCAGCGATACCGCCATGTATCGTGTGGCGGTCGATGGCGGCGGGCCGCGACGGGTTGACTTCGCCGGCGATAATCCATGGTTTCTCGCAATTGCGCGGCGAGGAAACCGAATGGCGTTTACGCGCTTGCACCGGGACACCAATATTTATCGTGTCGCGCTGCAACCCATTGGCAAGATTCACGAGGCCGCCGAGTCTCTCATTTCCTCTTCAAGGCGGGATGACAGTGCATTTTACTCACCCGATGGTTCGCACATCGCATTCATCTCGAATCGAACTGGGCCGCTTGAAATCTGGATTTCGACTGCAGACGGCAAGGACCCTGCGCAGCTTACGGTTGATCCGGACTGGGCTGAGATTGGCGACCCGCAATGGTCTCCTGATGGCAGTAAGATCGCCTACAGCGCTCGCCACACAACCGATTCACCGATCAATGTTTTCGTCGTCTCAGCTTCCGGGGGAAAACCGCAGCCTTTGACCAATGATTCTACAAATGATGCACGACCTACGTGGTCGCGAGATGGACGCTGGGTATACTTTGCCTCCGAGCGTGACGGAGCGAACAACATTTGGAAGATTCCCTCCTCCGGCGGAACGGCGACGCAGGTGACACGAAACGGCGGCCTTTTCGCTCTGGAATCGCCGGACAGGAAGTGGTTGTACCTTGCAACGGCAGGCGGAACGCTTCGCCGGATGCCGGTCGAAGGCGGCCCGGAGGCCGACTACGTGAGCGACCTCGAAAACTTCGGCGTGGGTCGCGGGGGAGCTTTCTGCGTTACGGCGGCGGGTGTGTATTACTTGTCTCCTGCTCCTGATCAACACGGCGCTATCATTCGCTTCATCAGCCAGGCAGGCGGAGAGTCCAAGACACTTGGCACCATTGCGCGTACACCTGCGGCTGGACTCAGCCTTTCCGCGGATGGGCGCTACTTGCTTTACTCACAATATGACCAATCAGCCGCTGAACTCCTGCTGGTGGAGAATTTCCGGTGACCGCCGCAAATAATTCTGTGTTTGAGTAGCGGGCAATTGTTGGAAACTTTGCTAACGATTACGGGTGCATTACGCTAGTGCTTTTTCGGACGCGACGCCGGGATGAGTGCGGAAGGCTGAGAGAAAGTGTGGGGCGTCGCGTTCGAAAAAGCCGTCAGAAGGAAGCCGCTGGCGCGGCGGACGCGGGACTTATGCAAATTGAATGGAGCGAGCGAGGGGTGTAGAGGTTCGCGGGAGTCGTCAAGTCCGGTGGAGGAGCAGCCGGCGCAGCTGTGCAACGATGAGTCGCTGGTCGAAGTGAGCCTAGTCGGCGACAGGAAGAAGACGTCGGAGGGTAAGGGAGACACACTTCGGCGAGAGGCTCTGAAGCGCGGCGACAGTGCGGTGTGTGGGCGAGTGATTTCATGCAGCCGTGGCCAGGAGCGGTGGAGAACGGAGTTGGAGTTGTGCGGCTGTGAATCGTTCGACGACGGCCATCGGTCCGCCGCACTTGGGACAGCGCCACAGCGGGTGCAAGGTCGTAGCGGTCGACGTTTCGGATTCGTCTTTCGGGGGAGTGGCGTGGAGAGCGGTGAAGCACTGTGGCAGCAAGGCGGCGCGCCTTCGGTTGGCGAGGAAGCCGAAGTGGCGGATGCGGACGAAGCCCTTGGGGAGCAGGTGAAGTAGGAAGCGACGTAGAAACTCATCGTGTGACAGAGTCATCAGTTTCTGCCGATTGTGATCGGCAGAGTCACGCCAGCGAAAGGTAACCTGGCCGTCCGCCACTGCGACCAAGCGATGGTTGGAGATGGCGATGCGGTGGGTATAGCGGCCGAGATATTGCAGCACATACTCCGGCCCGCCGAAGGGTGGTTTGGAGTAGACGATCCAATCTTTACGGAAGAGCGGACGCAGCCAGGCAGCGAAGAACTTGGGATGAGTGAGCGGCGCGAGTTCTCCAGACAGGTGCAGTTGGCCGCATCGAAAGGCGGACCTAAGAGCGGCGACGAACTTGCCACGAAACACGCGACGCAGTACGGCGATGGGAAGGAAGAAGCGCGGGTGGGATCGAATCCAGCGGGCGTGATCGCGGGAGAGTCCGCCGGCGGGAACGACACAGTGGACATGGGGATGAAGTTGGAGTTTCTGGTTCCAGGTATGGAGTACGCTGAAGAAGCCGATCTTGGCTCCAAGATGGGCAGGATTGCGCGCGACCTCCAGCAGAGTTTCAGCGCTGGCCCGGAGCAGCAAACCGTAGATGAGTTTCCTGTTCTGGAGAGCCAACGCAGCCAGTTGCGGCGGCAGGGTGAAGACGACGTGGACGTAAGGCGTGGGCAGAAGTTCACGGCGGCGCGCCGCAATCCAGCGTTCCCGCGCACCGGTCTGACACTTCGGGCAGTGCCGATTGCGGCAACTGTTGTAGGAGATGATGGCACGATGTCCGCAGCGGGTGCACTCATCGATATGACCGCCGAGAGCGGCGGTGCGACAGCGCGCGATGGCCAGCAGGACCTTGAGGTGGGTCCAGCGGAGCCAGCGACGGTTGCGCGCGATGAAGTCTGCTCCTGCGCTGCGAATGATATCGGCCACCTCGAACTGTGGCCGCCTCATCTACTCCTCCTCGGACGACCTGCCTTTCTTGAGCACCAGTGCATCCAGCGGACTGGGCGTGGCATGCAGGTGCCGTTGCGAGAGGTGGAGATAGCGAGCGGTTTCTTTCAGATCGTGATGGCCTAACAGGATCTGGATGGTGTGGAGGTCGGCGCCGGATTCGAGCAAGTGGGTCGCTTCGCGATATCCGGGCTGAGAGCGTGAAGCGTGTCGCCTCCGCCGTGGGCGAAGGATCGATGGTTGTCCAATTTGTGCACAAGGTCTTAGCCGAGTAGCGACTGACCTAGGCTTCATTTGAGAACCGAAACATTTGAGTCAGGCTGTCTAGTGCAGCGTTAAAGCCGGGGACCTGCGAAAGGTATCTTGCTGGCGTTAGTCACAGGGCTCTGGTAAGCAGCCTGCGAATGGAGATACCGCGAGCGGAAAGTTCTGCAAGCAAGAGCGCCACTCCCGGAGAAACTTCACTCTCACCCGGGACTATTACAACCCATTCCAGATTCTCTCGAAACTCTTTTGACTTAATCTCCCACTGGCCGCAAGACGACGATTTTGCCTCGCCAATTTGGATGATTGACCAGTGCCGCACTAACGCCAATGCGGTGGCTTCGTCAGGTGAGGGTCCGGACAAAATAAAGTGGTTATTTCCATGCACCAGGATTCCGACCATTTAGTTTCAAGCCTCCAAGCGCGGATCGGAAACCGGGTAGCCAATTGCGAAATGGTAGACGACTTGTCCCAGCTCAGGGGCCAAGCTGAGATATCGGTTCACCTCGTCGTCAAAAAACGCTCCGATGCCTGTCGCTCGCACGCCAAGCGCTTCAGAAGCAAGATACATTCGTTGACCAATAGCACCTGCCTCGAAATGCACATATCGATATCCACGGTCGCCGTAACTGTGGGCCGCACTCTCAAATCGCCGATCATCGAGAATGCCAGGCAAGCGTTACCCGCCAGGTCTTGTCCCAAACTGAGAGCTGCCGCCACGAGGCGTTGGTCCCCTTCCTCGATTTTCTCTAGCTCGACATGCTCCGGCCAATAGCGGTAAACACCAGGCACCAAGCCTTCGACGCGGTGGACGTAAAGATAAAGGTGGACGAAACGTGTTGTAGCGAAATCGGCGAACAGAGGCTCTTTTGTGCTGGAGAGGAGAGTCGCAAGTTGCGAGAGGGAGATAGACTCGCGCCCGCCCCTAAAGTCAAGAGCGGAACGCCGGCTACGAACGACATCGCCGAAGTTGCGGCTTGTGGAGACATGATGGGGCGGCATCCTAATTTCGCCGCGACCGGATGCCTTCGGCTGGCCAAGAGAAGGCCTAGTCCCTTCCGTGCAGAGCTTCGTGGCCGCGTGGATTCTTTCAATCAGTGGATAAGGTATTTGCTCCTCCGACAGCCGATTGGGGTGACCACCAAACAGTATCGTCTCGACCGGATCCTTCATGCTCACGGGAATGGATGGGCCGTGAAGCCCGACGATCAACATGGGCCACTCATCCTGACTGAGGTGACACTCTCCCGCTATTTTTTCATCCGAGAATTGGCCAAGCGCAAAGCTTTCACACCCGATCGATCGAGCGGCAAGCGTAAGAGCCTGCCAGGCATGTCCGATGTCGTGCAAGCAATACCGATATGCGCGGTCCTGGTACTTCCACGCTTCGCGCCACGCGATGCTGGTCAGAACGAAAACAAGCGGGGCAGAAGTGTCGACAAGTTTCTCGCCAAATTCTCCGTTGGCCCGTTGTTCTGCCATGTGGGAAGAGGGACGGTAATGATAGAGGCCGTCGACCCAATCCGCGAGGCCATGGGTATAGAAGTGAAATTCAGTCGGGTGCAGATTGCCGAAAGAAGGATTCACGCGCAGTGCGTATGTAGATCCGGTTGACGGCACTCGTTTGGACGCGCTAATCGAGGCTGAATAGAACATCAGTTGCGAAAGGAATTCCGCACCATCCCTGGCTGAAGGGTTTCCCACTTTCCCTTCGAGTACTTCGAGAGCTGAAATCGGCGGAGCCGGAGGGTCGGATGGCAAATCGACGATGGGTACGTTCTCATAATGCCGGAATGGATTGGGCATGTTGGCCCAATCGAGATAGTGGCGATTTCGCCTCACCGATTCGGCACTGTGCTTCGTCAACTCGTGGTATTCGCGCCAGGTCATGTTCGGTGAATCCTGAGGTGACCGTACGTGCAAAACAGACATTCGAATATTTGGTCTGAAGTCAATTGTCAGTTAGAAGAGCGTATCAAACGAAAGGCTACCCGCGCCCAAGCGGGAACACCACGCGGTGTTTCTCCTGTTTTCGGTGAACTGCGCTACTTCGCGCCCGAATACCCTACGCTAACTGTGAACGCAGACGATTTTACGGGTCTCCGCCATGCTGCCTACCATCTGCGGTAGGATTGATGCACATCCACCTTCTAGGAGTTCAGGGGTTGAACTTCAGGAACCAGATCGAGCCACAGAAAAGCTCCGTCCGACAGGGTACCATGGCGGCGCGAGAGCCTTCCGAACACATCGCGCGACGAACCGCGTTCAGCAGGGCCGGTCGGGAGTGGCTCTGCACCTTGCTTGTGATCGGCGTGTTGTTGACTGTTCCTGCCAAAGCTCTTGACCCGCAGAAACGAATCACCCAGTTTACGCACACATCATGGACCGCGAAGGACGGCATTCCGGGGCCGGTTCGTGCAATTGCTCAAACACCGGATGGGTATTTGTGGCTCGGTACCGAAGTGGGCTTATACCGATTTGACGGTCTACGCTTCGTCGCTTGGGAGCCGAGTTTCGGAGAGCGGATTCCCAGCTCCTCAGTGTGGTCCCTGTATACCGCGCGGGATGGAAGCCTTTGGATCGGCTTTAGTTCCGCTGGAATCGGCCAGCTGCACAACGGCCATTTGACGACCTATTCGCAGGCCGACGACTTACTACCTGGCGGAATTCTGTCAATTGTCGAGGACGGGAGTGGATCAATTTGGGCTGGCGGTCCTTACGGGCTGAGTAAGCTGGAGAACGGCAAGTGGAGACGGGTTGGAGCAGAAGCGGGTTACCCTGCGCCCGGAGCCCAAACAATGCTGGTAGACCACAATGGAAAGCTGTGGGTGGCAACCGATCACTTCAATTTCGGTCTCAGCAGCGACTCCGTCAACACAAATACAATCCTCACTCTTGACCCGAACGCAAAACACTTTACGGCGACGGGGCAGGCGGTAGGAATGATCCGATCGATGGCGTCCTCGTCGCTAGGAAGCATTTGGATGACTCATACTTCCGGTGATGTCGTATTTGTTACGCCTCACGGTGGGTCACGAACTGGGATTCCTGTCGCCGAACCGATGTGTTTGCTATTCGATGGCGACGATAGCGTCTGGATCGGTCTGGGGAGAGGCGGGCTGCGACGTGTGAGCAACATCGCAAGTCATCACAATCCCGTCATTGACAAGTTTCAGACAAGCGACGGACTTTCCAGCAATTTGGTGTATTCAACTTTCAAAGACAGGGAAGGAAATTTGTGGTTTGGCACGGCCGGCGGGTTGGATCGCATTCGTGAGAACAAGGCTACTCCGTTTTCGAGCCGAGAGGGACTGGTTCCGGATGACCAGATTGCCGTGACCTCGACTCGTGATGGAAGCGTCTGGTTTGCCAGTTACACCGGCGACATTGTGCAAAGGTTTCGCTCGGGAAGATTTGTCTCGTATCAGCTGCCACCCTCTCCGCCATCTAGGCCCAACAGAATCCTCAGTCTGTACGCAGACGGAAAGAATCATGTCTGGGTTGGCGGCCCTTTCAAACTCGCTCGAGAAAATGACGGCAAATTCTCCTTCTCGAAGGTCTCGGATATTGATGAGGTACACGACCTACACGCCATCACACATGATGCCGACGGCAACTTGTGGGTTACGGTGTGGGACGACGAGGGTGGAGGAGTGTTGCGTTTGCGGGACGGCAAATGGACTGATTTCCGGCGTAGGGTCCATCTGCCTCATTATCGGTGCCGGGTGTTGTACGGAGATCCGCAAGGGCGGGTCTGGATGGGATTCGAGGATGGAGAAGTCGCGGTCTACGAAAGCGACGAGTTCCGCGTTTACTCGTCGAAGGATGGCCTGCCGCTCGGCAGGGTATTCACAATAACGAGCGACCGGGAAGGACACATCTGGATCGGAGGCGAAGCCGGGTTAAGTCGCTTCGATCATGGGCACTTCGTCACTCTCACGAAGGATAACGGATTGCCGGGGAATTCGATTTCGGCAATCGTACAAGATGATGACGGCTTTCTTTGGCTCGCGGGAGCTCTCGCGGTATTCCAAGTGAATCCTCTGGAATTGGACAGAGCGGTCCTTGCGTCTTCTTATCGTATCCAAGGCGAATCGTTCGACGCGAACGACGGTTTTCGAGGACTTGTGAGACAACGTGAGCCGTTTCCAACAGCGACAAAGGCCGCCGATGGTCGGCTTTGGTTTTCCACCACCGCGGGTGTTGCCGTAATCGACCCACGACACTTGCCGAAAAACGTTCTCCCGCCGCCGGTGAAGATTGAAGCGCTCAAAGCAGACAACCGAACACTCACAGATTTTTCCGAATTGCGTCTTCGGCCAAAAACGAGAACCTTGCAGTTTGAATATGCGGCTCCCAGTTTGACGGCCCCGGAACGCGTCCGATTTCGCTACAAGCTCGAAGGCTTTGATGACGATTGGCGCGGACCGACAAGCGCTCGATACGTTACTTACACAAACTTGCCACCTCGTAGCTACCGTTTTCGCCTGATCGCCTGCAACAATGACGGTGTTTGGAATGAGGCCGGAGCTTCCTTGAACTTTACTATTCTTCCAGCCTTTTACCAGACCAATTGGTTCCTCCTTCTATGTGCCGCTGCGGCCGGATGCCTTGCTTGGGCCACGTACCAGTGGCGCATCCGTCAAGTGGCAGCTCGGTTAGATCTGAATTTCAAGGAGCGGTTGTCTGAACGCACGAGAATCGCACGCGAACTGCATGACACGCTGCTGCAGAGTTTTCAGGGACTGCTGCTTCACCTTCAAAGAGGCCGCAATCTTCTTCCTGAGCGCACGGCCGAGGCAATGCAAACGCTGGATCGAGCATTGGATGGGACTGAGCAAGCGATTGTAGAAGGGCGAGACGCGATTCACGATCTGCGCTCCTTCGCACCTGCTCCGAAGAGCCTGGCCCAGGAGATCACATCGCTAGGGGAAGAACTCATTTCAAAGGCCGGCAACAGCGATCCCGCGCAGTTCCTGGTCGTGATTGAAGGATTGGCGCAGACCTTGCGTCCTCAGTATCACGTTGAAATCTTCCGCATTGCGCGTGAGGCATTGCGAAATGCTGTCGGCCACGCCCACGCACGTCGAATCGAGACAGAAATTGCTTACAGCAAGAAGCTGTTTCGATTACGAATCCGGGATGACGGTAAGGGCATCGATCTCAGAGTGGCGAATCGAAGCGAATTGGCGGGGCATTGGGGCTTGACGGGCATGCGCGAGCGGGCGGAGCGAATTGGCGGGCAGTTGGATGTTTGGAGTGAACCTGAAGTAGGCACCGAGGTGGAACTGAGGATTGCCGGGTCGTTTGTTTACGAGTCATCTCCTATTCGAGCCAATCTTCAGCTGTTCCGGAAGAAAAAGGAGAGTGACTATGAACGCCCAGCCTAGTCCCATACGCATTCTGCTAGCCGACGACCATCCGGTTCTGCGTCAGGGAATACAGGCCCTTGCTGCGGACGAAAGCGACATACAGTTCGTCGCGGAAGCGTCCACCGGGCGGGAAGCGGTCGAGGCGTTCAGAAGATATCGGCCGGATGTTTCGCTGATGGATTTACAGATGCCAGACATGAACGGGATCGACGCGATGATCGCGATCCGAAACGAATTTCCTGACGCACGCTTCATCATCCTCACGACGTATTCTGGCGATGTTCAGATTTCACGAGCTCTGAAGGCTGGAGCTCGCGCGTACCTGTTAAAAAGCTCTCTGCGCAAAGAGCTTCTTGACACAATCCGCGCCGTCCACGCAGGCCATAAACGCATTCCAGCCGACCTTGCCTCAGAAGTTGCCGATCACATCGCAGACGACCTGTTGACCGCGCGGGAAATAGAAGTTCTTAAATTGATCGCATCAGGAAACGCGAACAAACTCGTCGCCGATCAACTATCGATTACCGAAGAGACCGTCAAGGGTCACGTTAAGAACATCCTTTCGAAGCTTGGCGCAAATGACCGCACTCACGCTGTGACGATCGGACTGAAGCGCGGAATCATCGAACTGTGAGCCGCGAAGTGTACCCCCCTCGAAAGAGCTGTATTCCAACCCCAGCTTTTGGGGATTCGAACCGCGTCCAGACCTCCTAAGCTCGGATCGAGGTCTTATCTGCAACGATTATTCTCCATGTTCCCCAACGGGTGGCCGGGATGGGGGCTCCTACTTTTGCGGCTAGTTGCGGGCATTTTGTTAATCCACGATGGACTCTCCTACCTGTTGGGAGTGCCCCTATGGGGAGGAATCATTCTCCAATCGATCGCCGTGGTCGCGGGGCTCCTGCTGCTTGTCGGCTTTTGGACGCCCATGGCGGGCGTTCTGGTCGTGATCGTTGAGCTATGGACTGCCGTTTCGAGGCCTGACAGTCTGCGGAGCTGCGTAACATTAGCGTCCCTCGGCGCGGCCCTGCTAATGCTGGGCCCTGGGGTCCGGTCCATCGATGCCCGGCTCTTCGGACGCAAGCGGATTGATCTCGGCACCCACTAGAGTCGCTCGCCTCCCCCTCGTTAGTAGTATTCGCCACTCCCAGTATCGAGTATCCAGAAAGAGCCCCCAATGAGGGTTGTTTCCAAAACAGTTCCAATACATTATCGCTCTAACAACCGACACCCTTGTTGGATGTGGAACAACACTGAAACCAGAGAGGCAGGAGAAAAACAATGACCAAGAAACTTGAAGGAAAGACTGCACTCATTACCGGCGGCTCGCGCGGCATTGGTGCCGCCATCGCGAAACATCTGGCCGGCGACGGAGCAAAGGTAGTCATTACATACACGAAAGGCGCCGACGCGGCCGCTTCTGTGGTCAAGGGAATTGAAGGCGCGGGCGGAAAGGCCATCGCAGTTCAGGCGGATGCGACCAATGCCGCAGCCGTCCAAGCCGCGGTTGAAAAGACGGTCGCGACATTCGGCCAGCTCGACGTTCTAGTCAACAATGCCGGCACTGCCATTCCCAAGAGGTTCGAGGACGCCACACTGGAAGAACTCGACCGCCTGATCGACCTCAACATCCGCGGTACTTTCATTGCGACTCAAGCTGCGCTTAAGCAAATGAAAAACGGCGGTCGCATCATAATGATCGGTTCCTGCGTAGGCGAACGTAACATGACGCCTGGTCTCGCGGCCTATTCGGCCACGAAGGGAGCGGTCAAGATGTTCGCTCAGAGCTTGTCCAGAGAGGTCGGAAGCCGCGGCATCACAGTCAACAATATCCAGCCGGGTCCAATTGACACTGACCTGAATCCCGCCGCCGGTGAATGGGCCGTGCCCCAGAAATCCAACACAGCTCTCAACCGCTACGGGTCGGTTGACGAGGTTGCCGCATTAGTTGCATTTGTCGCCGGTCCGGAGGCAGCTTACATCACCGGTGCCAACCTTACGGTGGATGGCGGCACCAACGCCTGACGGTTTGAAACGATTACTTCGATGTTAATTGGGAGGAACGATCATCATGCAGAACACGACTCCAGAAGAAAACAAATCGAGGGTTCTGCTGGCCTTCGATACGCTCTTCAACAAACGAGACTATGCTGCGGCGGAGCGCTATTGGTCTCGCGACTACATTCAGCACAGTGCGCACATTGAGTCCGGACGTGAGGGTCTCTTCAATCTCGTCCGGAGCGCTCCGCCAAGCCTGAAATATGAAGCGGGAACGATCGTGGCTGAAGAAGATGTTGTGATCGGCCACGGGCGATTTTCGGGCAACGGCCGGCCTGTGAACTGGATTGCGGCAGACATTCTCCTTATCAAGGATGGGTTTCGATTCCGACTGCGATGGAGTGGCTGCGGCGAAAGCATGGTACTCCAGCCCACTCTATCGCAAGGCGCGTGAACGTCGTTTCAAAGGGGCGACCTATCGCGTCACACTGGTTGACGGCTTCTGAGAAGTTTCAAGAAAGAGGAGATCGTTATGAATACGTATACGGCAATTACCGTCCCTACGCAGTTCGTTGAGGCCAACGGCATACGTTTCGCTTATCGGCGCTGGGGAAAACCGGGCGAGTTTCCCCTTGTCTTCAACCAGCACTTCACCGGCAATCTCGATAACTGGGATCCAGCGGTTCTGGACGGGTTCGCCGAAGAGCGTGAGGTCATCATTTTCAATAACGCAGGCATCGCGAGTTCCACCGGCGAAGTTCCCACTACGTTTGCCGGCATGGCGAAGAACGCGGAAGCGTTCATCGACGCTCTGAGACTCAAAAAGGTCGACCTTCTCGGCTTCTCGATCGGCGGCATGGTCGCGCAGCAGATTACACTCGATCGTCCAGAGCTCGTTCGCAGGCTCATCCTGGTCGGAACTGCACCGCGCAATCACGACGCAGGAAATGGCCAGGGCCACATGACCCCGGAAACCGCCGCGATTTTTGGCGCGACCTACCATCCTCCGGAGAACCTGTGGCTGAAGGTCTTTTTCACCGATTCGGAGAAGAGTCAGGCAGCTGGCCGAGCCTTCCTGAAACGCTATCTCTCGCGCACTGAAAATCGCGACACTCCGGTCGACGATAGAGTCGCGCCGGCGCAGATTGCCGCCGTGGGTGAGTGGGGCTCTCAGCCCGGAGAGCACTTCGCCTATCTCCGGAACATCAAGCAGCCAACGCTGGTCGTAAGCGGAAATCACGATGTAATCGTTTATACCGTGAATTCTCTGCATTTGGTGGAGAACATGCCGAACGCCAAGCTGATCCTCTATCCGGACGCCAACCACGGATCGTGGTACGAAAATCACGAGGACTTCGTCTTCGAGACGAACCGCTTTCTAGACGCCAGCGACGGGACACCTTCGATTATCACGAGTGCCGCCGCCGACTGAAGGGTAGGCCGGCGGTCTTGACATGTTGCGCGATAAAAGAATATTCGGCTGAATTTGGGAGGTGACAGAAAATGGCTATACTCCAAGGCAAAACCGCGTTGGTGACGGGCGCTTCGCGGGGAATTGGCCGCGCCACCGCATCAGCGCTTGCTGAGGCCGGCGCGCACATCCTGGTCCACTACGGCAGTTCCGTGAAGGATGCGGAGTCTCTAGTTGCCCTCATCCAATCAAAAGGCGGACGCGCGCATGCGATCCAGGCAGACTTGGGAACCCCGGACGGAGCGGCGCAACTGGCCAAGGAAGTGCGCTCGATGGTCGGCGAGCGATTGGATGTACTGGTGTCCAACGCCGGCGTCTCCAAGGCTGCCACTATCAAGGATCATACGGTGGAGGATTTTGACAACCTCTTTGCCACGAATGTGCGCGGCCCGTTTTTCTTGGTGCAACAACTCTTGCCCCTCCTGGGTGAAGGATCAAACATCATTTTGATCTCTTCGATCGCGGCCCGTGCCGTAGTTGGGAAGCCCAGTTTGGACACTCCGTCGATCCTTGCCTACGCCTCAACCAAAGGGGCGCTAGAAACTCTGGTCAAAAACTGGGCGGCGATTCTTGGCCCTCGCGGTGTCCGCGTAAATGCTGTCGCGCCAGGTGTTATTGACACTGACATGTCGAATTTTACGAAGACTAATGCGGGCCGAGAGGTCACGCTGGGCATGCAAGCGTTGAAGCGAATCGGCCAACCGGAGGACGTTGCGGACGTAGTCGCATTTCTCGCTTCCGACGCGGCACGTTGGATCACGGGAGCCAGCATTCCGGTCGATGGCGGCTCAAAACTCTAGGTCGATGTTTTTCAGTGCGTGGGTTCGGCGAGTTCCGTAACCACATTCGACATGGCTGTGTTGCAGCGTCCTGTTCAATGCACGTCCGACCGAGGAGCAAACTTCAAATGAGTAAAAAAAAGAAGGTTCTCATCACGGGAGCAACTGGGCAAGTGGGCGGAGCGTTGATTCCCTACCTCCTGATATGGAGTGAACTGTCAATCCCTATTATTCCCCTGAGATGTTGGGGTTGATGTTGGGTTCGTGAGTTGTTTGCTTTCGAAGGCAAGCGGGTAGCGATCGAGGTAGCTTTTTCGACGGTTGATCAGTCTGATATTCGCGGGTCGAGCCGCATAATCGTGATCCGTCGGGAGCTGCCTCACACTAGTGGCGCGGGTCCGGCCGCAAGGCCTGTCGCATAGGAGGGAGTGAGGATCCTCCTTACCGTGTGCTGCTCGACCGCTACCCGCCCTGCCTTCCATGATTTTGGCTCTTTGTTTTTTCTCTTCGTAGGAATGTTTTGTTTTTCGTTTATGCCACCGGTTTTCTGTTTCTTTCGACTTGAACTCCGATGGCCCAGATAAAGCCCAGCAGCTCTCGCCCCACCGCAGTGATGACTTTCTGCTTCTCCTTGCCAGCTGCGCTTAAGGTGCGGTAACGCTTATGCAGCCGGTGCTGCGCTTTCCACGCGATTTCTTTGACTTCTTCGCTTAGGCCCTCTTGCCGTTGCGTAAGCGTGGCCCGATCGACGGCCGATGTCGGTAGGCCCACGCTGCCTCTATCGCGATCCGCCGCAGATGAGCATTGCCGGTCTTGGTAATCGGCCCACGTTGCATCCGCTTTCCGCTGGTGTGCTCGCTGGAGACCGCACCGCTGTAGCCCATCAGTTGCCGGGCTCCCTCGAATCGCGAGATCTCCCCCAACTCGGCCACCACCGTGACCGCCGAGATCTGGGCGATTCCGCGCAGCGCTTGCAGGGATTGGATCACTTGCTGCATCCGCGGCGGCGCCAACTTCACTGCCTCTGCGATAGCCTGTTCCAGTCGCCGGATGCGGTCGCCCATATGCTCGACTTCGTGCAGGTAATCCAACAGCGTGTATTCCTGAGCCGGCTGCTCAAAGTGCACCTGCTTCTTGATCCATTCCTCATGCTTCTGCGTCCACACCTTGATTCCTGCCGGGGCTCGGCGGCCCTTCGATTTCCAAACCCAGAAATGGACTGATCTCGCTAAGGGCGGCGTCGGCTGGCCGAGTTGGTCGAAAGACGGACAGTACGTGTACGTATTGGCAACGGGGGAACGCGCCGTGCTCAAAATACGGGCCAGCACTGGCCAGGTGGAACGGGTGGCTGATTTGAAGAGCTTCAGGGCTACCGGGGAATGGGGTTGGCTGTTGGCTCTAGCTCCGGATGATTCGCTGTTGCTGCTCCGCGACGCCGCGCGGTTTTATGCGCATCCGTAACTTCGGATTTCTTGCTAACCGGCGGCGAGCAGAACTCCTTCCACTCTGTTCTCGGTTGCTCCAGCAATCCCAACCGCCAGCAGCGCGCACCGCCTCGCCGGCGCTGCCCATTCACTCGCTGTGGCAATGTCCGCTTTGCGGCGGAGCCATGCAAGTTGTCGAGCGCCTCTCCGCCGCGCAACTTCTCCTCCGATCTCCGCCTCATCTCAGCCGGTGCGCCGTATGAATCCACATCTCCAGCCTCGAATCTCGCTCGTGCTTCGGCGCGCACACTGGTTCTGTGTCTCGCATTTCTCAGAATGCAGTACGGTGGTGCGATTCAGACTCTCCGATGCGCCGCCCCACGCCCATTCTCTCTGCGACCCGCTACTGAAACCCAAGCGCTCTGACCCCAACGGCAAACTCGCAATCGACCAAGACCGGCTTATCCAGATACAAATCCCATAGTCCCCCGGGGCGGCTTCCTTCAAGTCGCTGTAACTGAAGCGCCCCTTCACAGCGCATTGGAACGATAGATCTTCGCTCGTGGGCGCTTCAGTTACAGCACTAAGACTTCCCGGTACTTATCTTCCCTCGCCAGAACGACCTTGGCATCATCTCGACAGCAGAGAAATACTTTGGCAGCGACAGCAATCAGCAGAGCGTACCGTCGGAAGTCCGGCTCATGGGTTCGAGCCGGACTTCCAAGGATCCGTTCGCTGATTGCTGTCGCTTTTGAAGCGTCACTGCTGTGGACAAGATGCCAGTTCGTTCGAGCGAGGCCGAACGGCGCACCGCAACCACTAAAGGAGACGCTGGATGAGTTTTTCGAGAAGCAGCTGAGTGCGTTTCAACGAACATGCAGCGTCTTAATACATACGAAGCAAAGACCAGCGCCATGACGACAATCAGATCAAGTTTATCCCAAGGACTGCCATTGCCAGACAGGAGTGAATAGGACGCCAGTAAAAGATCGATCGTGAGACCAGCATAAACCCACTCAGTCAATCGAGGCACATTGGGAATCAGAAGGCCCACGCCACCATGCTCCGTCTTGGCTGCCAATCGCGAAATTACGGCGTCACATGACGAAGCACGACCGTCGCGCCGACGAATGCACTCGTCGTGTTGAGCTGCCAGCGTTAATCAGGTATGTCGATTACTTCGAGTGGCTCTTCACTCGAAAGCCGCGCTAGCCTGCTCCTTCCATCGTTGGCCGTTCACACCCCTCACGATGAGCCATAGCTCTAGCGGTATTTCCCCGAGGGCGGCGGCGGCAGCTATGTAGGGGACGAACAGATAGTTTGCGAGCGGCGGGTACAGAAAGGTCACATATCCCAGACCGCCAAGCGCCAATAGCACTCCCAGAATTCGAGGCAGGAAGGTCGACTTGAAAATAAGGTAGCCGGTCAAAACGCACCATATTCCGTAAAATACCAGGTCGATGTTGAAGGCGTATTGATTCAATTTGAGAAACAGGAGCGCCAGCGCCTGCAACTGTTCCGGCGTAAACGCGCTCACGGAGCTACCGCCTTGCAGGATTAGCAGAGGAGCGAGGTATAAGAGGCTGACAAGCGCCTGAATGGCGCATCCCACGAGAATGACGAACGCTGCGAGTAAAGAGAGGCTCTTGTTCACAGGTTTCAGCAACTCATACATGAGAAACGCCCATGCGATATGGAACGCGACGCCGATAAGCGAGAGTACGAACCCCAGCCAAAATACCCGCTCGTGACCCAGGATATTGGCTGCTGTAGCCGCGGCGTTGCCATTTACGACAACCTTGCCGAGAACAATCACCTGGCCGTATGTTGCCGCCAGGCCTTCGAGCAGTTGAAAGACACCGGCCATCCGGGCCTTAAAACTCGGAGACGCTTCTGCAATACGGTCCGTCATTTTAGAACCTCTAGAACTGGCTACTTTAAGGAATGTTGTATCACCAATGTTGGAAACGGCGTCAAATCCTCACTGTCGGGATTTAGTCCGACGCGACGCCCCGTTGCCGCCACCGCCGAAGAAGCAGGCTAGGCCGAACAGGTAGCCAAAGTTATACCAAGCTCCGTTGTTGTGAACCTCGTAGATACTGAGGTTGCTTTTGAACAGTGATACCACAAACACAAACGGCGAAATAGAGCCCTGCCAGAGCCCAAGCCAAAAGCCCGCAACGCCGTGATCAGTCGCCATTCCTTTGGATTGGTTAGGTCCCGGGGCACATCCAGCCAGAATGTTCAGCAACAGTAGGACAAGCACCAGCACGGTCAAAGAGAATTTCATCGCTGTGGCTCCCTAACATATATACGAAGCATGAGTGTGAAAAGTCTCACAACGATCGCCAAATCAGTTGTTGAAACGTCTCTGACGACATCCTTGGGATCGCAGTCAAACGCATATGAAACAATAATCCTCTCGCAGTCGTATATTCTAACGAGCACCAATGCAGTTTTCTTTTCTACTACCCATTCACATCGGCGGCGGCATCCTAGGAATACTCTCTGGGACCGCAGCACTGTCTCGATCAGTCCGGCCTGTATGCGAACGGAAGTAGGGAGTGCCTGTCATAAAGTGCAGTCAAGCGGATTGGATGCCGGGGGTATTCTCTTGGGGCTTTAGTTGAAAAGCCCTCCCATCTATCCTCTAAATACGGTTGCCTCATCCACAAAACAGATTGGATTGTTGAACGGGTCTTTCGCATAAAATAAGCGCTCGCCCCAGGGCATTGTTTTAACGGCTTTATCTATGCGCTTGCATCGCAGATTCTTTGCTTTCTCAAAGGTGCTATCGAGATCCGTAACAGAGAAATAAATGTATTGCTTTGGGTGCAGATTCCACCCACTATGCAAAGAATCACCATCAGCAACGGGGTCATAGCAGGCAAGGATTGTTTGGCCGCATTCAAAATATACTCTGCCGGGCGATACCTTCTTACCCTTCAGATCGAGCAGCTTTGAATAAAAGATAGAAGCTTTTTTAATATCCTTCACTGGAAGGATAATACGATAAAGTTCAGGCGGTCTTTGGGCCTGTTTGCCCATAGCCACAGCTCCTTTAATTGACGCTTCCCCAGTTAGCGGCTCATCCTGGTGTTGAACTCGACTGTCAGGACGAATTGAATCTTGCCAGTCCGGCACTACTCATCGGCGAAAAATCCGTCGGTCGCATTGGGGGCACGTTTCGGTGCAGACGACCGAACGCTACCTCGGCTGCAAGCAGCGGATTTGATCAGCCGTCAATGATCGCATTGGCATCGAACCGAATCCTTGAGTTGGGTGCGCCGTTGCGGAAGGTTTGCCGACAATCGGGGAGTCAGTGCCGGTGTCATTGCGCGGCGACGCCTTCCGCGATGAATATGCGGCTCTTGGTTGAGCTTTGCCGGAACGGCCTGATGACCGCATAGTCCGGCGAATCGTACCACGCACGCGCCTTCTCCACGCTGTCGAAGCCGATCACTACGATGAAGCCTTTTGGAGCTTCGCCCTCAAGAGCCTGGATCTTGCCGCCACGAACCACATAGTGCCCATCGAAAGACGCCACTATCTGCGGCGCCTTCTCACTATATTTCTTTAAGGTAACGGGGTCCGTTACCTCGACTTCCGCAATAACGTAGGCCGGTGGCGTCTTGACTTGTTGCGCATGAATCAGCCTCGCGCCAGCAATACTGATCAGGACGCCAGCCAGCACAGCCAGCGCCAGTTTGCAATTCGTCTTCATCGTTTCATTCTCCCGTCCGCACGCTTGTGAGATTTACCTCTTCAGCTCAGGATGTTCTGAGATGCTCAAAGTATTCCCGTCGGGGTCTTTGAACCAGGCGACCTTCGCGCCGGTAGGCGAAATCCAGATGCCTAGCTCATCTTGATTCATACCCCCATAGCGCTCGAAGCGGACTCCGGCTTGCGCCAAGTTCATAACGGTTGCGGTGATCTCTGGGACTTGCCAACCCAAAACCGTGCCATGGGCTGGTGGGAGTTCTTTAGCCATGCCCAGACGCAGCATGATGCCATTGGCGTCAAAGACCAACGCGAACGGCGGCTCTTCCATGACCAGGCGAAGGCCAAGAATATCTCGGTAGAAATCCCTCGCGCGGGATACGTCGACGATGGAGACAAATCCGATGATGTTGTATTTGCCGAGTCCAGAGAGTTGTGACATGCGGCCATAATGAGCCTTTTTTTAGCTTGTCGCAAGAATGCTCTTACGACATAATGTATCTCTATTGCGACAGAATGAGGTTTTGACAGAATACGATCCGAAGCGTGGTGTTTCTATTGCGATCGCTCGCTTATGGATACCCTTCCAGGTTTCAGGTGACAGAACACGCACATAGATCGGATCAACTGATCTACGCAATCAGCGGCCTCATGGAAGTATCTTCCGATCAGAGCATGTGGTTGATCCCGCCGCATTTTGCATTGTGGATTCCAGCGCGAACCCACCATCGGATTTACATGCCTGGACCTGTATCGATGCGCACACTTTATCTGCGGACAGGCTTGGTCGCAAGATCGGAGCCGCGTTGCGCTGTCCTGTATGTGACTTCGCTGCTACGAGAACTCATCGTCGAAACCGTAAGCATAGGTCAGCTTCGTATGCGGGATCGCTACGAGTGTGCTCTTCGCGACCTGCTAGCTCGTCAGCTTCAGACAGCCTCCCCGGTGCCCACGGTTGTGACACTGCCACGAGAGGAAAGAGCACTTGCAGTGGCTCAGGCCATATTGCGCAATCCGGCCGAACCGAAGCCGATGGCAGTCTTATGTTCCGAGGTAGGTGTCAGCGTCAGGACGATCGAGAGAGCGTTTCGTAAGGACATTGGCACCAACTTTGAATCGTGGCGACGACAGGTCCGGTTAACGAAAGCCGTGGAGTTATTGGTGTCGGGATGTTCGATCAAGGAAGTAGCTTACAAGGTCGGCTATTGCCAGTCGAGTGCCTTTGTCGAAATGTTCCGCCGGACATTTGGAACAACTCCGAAGGCATGGATCTCAGCTTTGGAAGCTCTTGGCAAACGATCCACCGAATCGCACGCGAGCCTTTCCCTTGCACCTCAGCGTCCAGGAAAGCTCTAATTGGTCTCCGGCATGTCTAATCAGCGATGGGAATGGATGACGGGAAAACCGGACTGCGACCTGAAAGCTGTTGGAATGATTGTTTGACAAGGAGGAAATCGATTAGACCGTGCGTCCCATTGCACGTAGCCTACGAGGTTGGAGCGGCGAGGCAACAGACCGTTCGAAGCCCTCGGACAATGGACCCACATTCGTAAGAGTGGCACCGAAACCGCGAGGCCACGGTGTATCTGCCAGCATAAGGTGGAGAGGGGCTAGGCTTGATAGCAGGGTCAGAATACACAAATGTTCGTAAGCGTCGTTAGCCCGAAAGAGCCTAAAATGCTGCGCGGCTCTTTTTGCAGTGAGTACCGAGGCTTCCGGGTTCTCGGTCATGGGTAAACAACACTGCCGGCGTATAGAACAGACCTAACCTATCGTGTCATTCCCACGGAACAGGGTAAATCCACATCGCTCCCCGCAAGGGGAAAGTGCATCGCAAGATGGACCGATGGCGGTGCGGACAACAGATGAGGGAGAAAGCGAATGCCACTCTGTAATGGAGCGGATATCGGTTGCGTTAGCCACATTGACAACATCACCGGACGCGAAAGCGGGCAGACTTCCCTTTATGGTGCTTCACACGAGAGAACTTGATTAATCGGCTCATGAGGCAAAGCAGATGACGACAGCGCAAGCTGTTGGTGCGGTCTCACGCGAAGCGGCGGAATGGTACGCCATCGATTGGCGGGCCATCAACCGCAACGTTCGCCGACTCCAAGTGCGTATCGTGCAGGCAACGAAGGCAAGCAGATGGGGCAGGGTGCGAGCCCTGCAACGCCTGCTGACCCACTCGTATAGCGGCAAAGTTCTCGCCGTTCGACGAGTGACGGAAAACAATGGCAAGAAAACCCCCGGGGTGGACCAAGAAATTTTGGACACTCCAGAGAAGAAAACACAGGCAGTACATGCACTCAAGCGTAGGGGTTATCAGTCGCAGCCCCTGCGACGTGTTTACATCCCAAAGTCGGACGGCAAAACGATGCGCCCGCTCGGAATTCCCACGATGAAGGATCGAGCACAGCAAGCACTGTATCTGCTCGCACTCGCCCCCGTTGTGGAAACCACTGCTGATAAAAACTCCTATGGGTTTCGTCAGCAGCGGTCCTGCGCCGATGCGATGGAACAGTGCTTTCAAAGCACTGAGAAGCGCAAACACGCAGTGGATTCTGGAGGGCGACATCAAGTCCTGTTTCGACAAGATTTCACACGATTGGCTTTTGGCTCACGTCCCGATAGACCGAGTCATTCTCCAAAAGTGGCTGAAATCTGGGTACATGGAAAAACACGTCCTTCACGATACGACGGACGGGACTCCACAAGGTGGAATTATCTCTCCTGCGCTCGCTAACTGTGCGCTGGACGGACTTGAACGACTCTTGCGGGAAAAATATCCAGCAGGAAAACGTCTCAAGTCCCTTGGAGGTGAAAACCCGTGTGTCAATCTCGTCCGATATGCGGATGACTTCGTCATCACCAGTAAATCGAAAGAATTACTGGAAGGAGAAATCAAGCCCCTGGTCGAGCATTTTCTGCAAGAACGAGGTCTTGAACTCTCTCCGAAGAAGACCGTCATTACGCACGTGGAGCACGGCTTTGATTTCCTCGGACAAAACGTGCGCAGATATCCTAACGGGAAACTGCTCATCAAGCCTTCCAAGAAGAATGTTAAAACCTTCCTGGATGGCATCCGACGAACCATCAAAGCTGCACAGGGCGTGTCTGCCGCCGATTTGATCGATCAACTCAACCCAAAGATTCGCGGTTGGGCCAACTATCATCGGCACGTGGTGAGCAAACGCACGTTCGGACGCGTTGACTACTCCATCTTCTCAAGTCTGTGGAAATGGGCACGACGAAGGCACCCGAACAAAAGCCCGCGCTGGTTCAAACCGAAATACTTTGCCCAGCGCGGGAATCGGGACTGGTCCTTCTTCGGTGAAACCTGCGATGACGAAGGACAGCCAAATAAAGTATGGCGGTACTACGCCAAGAGCACTCCCATCAAACGGCACGTCAAGGTCAAAGGCGAAGCCAACCCGCACGATCCAACCTATGAAACCTACTTCGAAGAACGGGAAGGGGCTCACATGCTGGAAACGTTTCGGGGTACTCGCACTCTTCGCTCTCTCTGGTATGAACAACGTGGACACTGCACGCTGTGCCATACAAAAATCACCCGGATCACAGGCTGGCGCCTTCATTACTGCGTCCCCCGTGTGATGGGTGGTTCGACAGGTGCTACCAACCGCGTTCTACTTCATCCCGAGTGCCATGACCGGGTTCATCGTCAACGTCTTTCCGTTCCGAAACCGCGTCTCCTCTAAAGAGGCGTTCGAAGGGCTTGAGCTGGGTGAAGGTAAACCTTCACGCCCAGTTCTGAGAGGGCCGGGCGGCCGCAAGGCCGCCTGGCTACTCGGTAGTTATTCGGGCTAGTCGGCTTGGAGGAGATCATGCGCTCTGATCTCCTCCAAGCCCGTTTCTGGCTACTTGCGTGTAGCCGACCATCCAGCAAACAGAGCAAGTGTTGAAGAAATCTGCGAAGAGGCCCGTCGGAATAGTACAAAATGTAACTATGGCCACTCACGACGAGGGACGCGACGCCACGACCGATGGGCATCTTATCGTCAATGGCAGTCTTCGGCGCATTCTCATTGATGCTGTGGTTGGTACTGGCGGTCCTAATTCCCTGGTTGCATAACACATTTGGTATCCCACCGATCATCGGCTGGTACGTAAGTGGTACAGCGTTCGTCCTTTTGCCCATCCTGCTCTTTGGAGTGGTGCAGGCGTGGCGGGAGCTGCCCACGCGCAACCTTGGGCAACTATGCAAACGGCTGAGACTCAATTGGATGGTGGTCGCGACATTGTCTGGGCGATTTGCGGTCTTGTCGGAATCGCTCTAGCTTCGGCTATCGTTCTTGCGCTGGCGCGTGACGTGGATCCAGTTTTCCGCGCGTCGCCCGAGTTCCTTCGACAGCCGCCTGGCTGGCACACCTGGGTATTCGTAGCATGGATTCCCTTGTTCATCTGCAATATCCTGGGCGAGGAGCTGTGCTGGCGTGGTTACGTTCTACCTCGCCAGGAGGCGGCATGGGGCCGTGAGGCGTGGTTGCTGAATGGCGCTATGTGGTGCCTATTCCACTGGAGTTTCGGTTGGTCCGTCATGCTGCTCCTGCTGCCGATCGCGTTGCTGCTGCCATGGATCGTACAGCAGCGACGGAACACGTCGGTAGGGATCGTCATTCACGCGGTCTTCAACGCTGCTGGCTTTATAGCCGCCGTTAGCGGCCGGGCCAAGTTATAGCGCTTCCAGAATTGTTTGGGACTGGACTTCATGAGGCTTCGGTAGCGCCCGCTGGGACTTTCCTTCGCCGAAAGTCCCCAGCTTTACTGGCCTCTCGTGCCACCAGAAGGGCTACGGCCTTGGAAAAGTGGTTGAGTCCTGGTACGCCACGGCCATACCTCCAACGACTCCTAAGTAGCCGGGCGACTTCCGGAGGAAGTCATTGCAGGCAGGGAACGGGTGGAAGTACGATGCGGCTGTCGTTGACGACGGCAGCTGAGACCGACCGAGCCAATGGAGCTTCCAAGCCCGATAAGTAGCCTGGTTCCAAGTCTCGTGCTCAATACAGTGGTGACGTTGGGGACTGGCAGTGTCAGTCAGCAGCGATCCCGATTAAGAGAGTACCCGGTTGCGCGACTTGGGCCGTCGTCCTCGACTACGAGGAGGAGATCGATGGCAAGAAAGCACAAGAAAGAGAGCCAGGGCAAGCAAGCGGTTTTGCCGATGCTGCGAGCGGATGCGGCCGGGATCGATATCGGAGCGACGGAGATCTTCGTGGCCGTTCCTCCGGATCGAGCCCAAGAGAATGTGCGCTCATTTCCGACCTTCACGCAGGATTTGTACGCCCTGGCGGAATGGTTGAAGCAGTGTGGAGTGAAGACAGTGGCGATGGAATCAACGGGGGTTTACTGGATTCCTCTATTCCAGATCTTGGAGGAGCGTGGTTTTGAGGTGTATCTGGTGAATGCTCGGCATGTGAAGAATGTGCCCGGGCGGCGGACTGACGTATCGGACTGCCAGTGGCTGCAGTTTTTGCATTCGGTAGGATTGTTGCGAGCTTCCTATCGACCCGAGCAAGAAGTGTGCGCGGTACGTTCTCTGCTGCGGCATCGGGAAAGCTTGGTGCAGATGGCGGCCACGCACATAAACCATATGCAAAAGGCGCTGGACCAGATGAACCTGCAACTGCATCATGTCATTAGTGACATCACCGGTCAGACCGGGCTGGCCATCGTGGATGCCATTCTGGGCGGAGAGCGGAATCCCCAAGTTTTGGCTAAACTGCGGCACGAGCGCATCAAGGCCAGCGAAGAGGTCATCGCCAAGTCGCTGGTCGGAGACTACCGACCCGAGCACTTATTCACCTTGCGACAGTCACTCATTGCTTATCGCAGCTATCAGCATCTGATCGAAGACTGTGAGCGTGAGATTCGCCGTGCCTTAGAACAGTTCCAACCCCCAAGCTCACCTCCGGCGTCGAGCAGCGACCTGGGCGGCGCGCGGCACCGCCGACCAAGACCCGCCCCAGCGACAGCATCTTGCGTGCGGAATTGCGGCGCGCCTTTGGTGTCGATCTTACCCAGATCCCGGGAATCCGCACTGGCATCGCACAAACCCTTTTCGGAGAGATCGGTCCGGATTTCAGCAAGTTCCGCAGTGCTTCCGCGTTTGCGTCCTGGATGGGCCTATGCCCAGACAACGAGATCAGCGGAGGCAGGGTTTTGTGGGTGGGGACACGCAAGGTAAACTGCCGCGCCGCTACCGCCTTGCGCATGGCGGCACAGTCTCTGCACCACAGCAAATCCGCGCTCGGCGACTTCTACCGCCGCATGCGAGCCAAGCTGGGTGCGCCGAAAGCCATCACTGCGGCGGCCCACAAACTGGCCCGCATCATTTTCCACTTGCTGACTACTCACCAAGAATTCGACAACAGTCACTTTGCCGCCGATCAACTCCGTTTTCACAAACACCAGGAAGCCAAGCTCCGTGCCAAAGCCCGAGCTCTCGGATTCCAACTTACTCCCTTGGAACGGGCGGCATGATGGTTCCTTAAGTAGACAGAAGCTGTTATTGCTTTGAGGCACTGGATCGGCCGGATCGCTTAGAGATTGCGCTCTTCGGCAATCGCGGAACAGCCTTGACGCCCGCCCAAAGCGTTGCGATCGTTTGCTCGACCACGAGAGCCTGGTCAGGCAAGTCAGGCACAACCCCTTGGATAACAAAGAGTGTGGCGAGGCCAAAGATCGTAAACCACCAGGTGTGGGCTATCACTATGTCATCCCTATTTGGCAATCCTTCATCCTTGGCAACATCGAAAAAGAGCTGCACGAAACGTCCGAACAAAGGCGCGCCAATGTCGTTGATGTATTGTCCAGCGCGGACGCCGTTTCGGTTCTCAGGCCCGAAGAAGACGTTGCGGAACTGCTGTGGATGGGCAATGCAGAATTGAATCAAGCCGCGTGAAGTCGCAAAAAGGCGCTCTTTCGGTGCAAGATATTTAGCGGCAATCGCGTCGAAGTTCTGAATCATCAGCCCGATCGTCTCGCGGCTCAACTCGGCAAGGATGTGTGATTTGTCCGGAAAATGCTGGTAGATCACGGCGTGCGTATAACCGATCTCTTTAGCGATCTCACGAAGCGTCACGGCTTCGTAACCGCGATCGGCGAACATTTTACCTGCAGCCGCAAGGATTTCGCCCCGCAACCTCTCCTTGCGCTCTACCCGGCGACTTGGTGATGTGGATGTCACTTCAATAGCTTAGTCCCATTTTGACGATTTTTGCGACCGATTGTTAATTTATAACCATTGGATATAAACCAATGATTATTTTGCAACCAATGGTTATTATAGGTCCTCTAATAGTCAGGTCGCTCATTTGGATGGGCGGCCAAATACGAGGCAAAAGGAGGAAGCGATGAAAGTTCTAGTGATTGGAGCAGCGGGCAAGAGCGGAGAAGCGCTGGTAAATGAGGCGCTGGCGGCCGGACATAAGGTGACGGCTTTCGTGCGTGGTGCCGCGCAGTACAAGAAGGCGAACGTCAGAGTTGTTGCGGGCGACGTGCTGGACGCGGCCGCGGTCGACGTTGCGGTCGCCGGACAGGATGCGGTGATCGACGCGCTGGGCGGCAAGACGCCGTGGAAAGTGACGACGATGGAAACGAGCGCGGCACACAATATTGTGGACGCGATGCGGCGCAATGGCGTGCGGCGATTGCTGAAGATTTCGGTGGTTGGTGCGGGCGAGAGCGTCAAGAACGCCGGCTTTTTCAACGAGCACCTGCTTATGAGGACGTTTCTGCGGGGTCTGCTGGTAGACAAGGCGGGCATGGAGGCCGAGATCGAAGGCAGCAACCTGGACTGGACGCTCGTGCGGCCGCCGATGTTGACCGACGGCGAGAAGACCGGCGTTGCCAGGGTGCTGAGCACGGAGGGCGGCGAGAAGGCGCACAAGATCGGGCGGGCCGATCTGGCAGCCTTCATGGTGCAGCAACTGGAAAGCAGCCGGTATGTGCGTCAGGCCGTGACAGTGACGACCACATAGCAAGGCCTCCGCGAGGATCAAACACCTCTCTCATCGAGACGACTTCTTTTTTGGGCGCAACGGGCGGACCGGACGGCTCACCGTCCGGTTCCGCGCAGGCGAAAGGCCATCCCATTGGGACTGCAAAAAGAGGATTCTTTTTACTATGAAAACTGAACAAGCAATAGATAAATCCGGGCAGGCAGGTCGAGCAACTCAAATAGCAGGAA
Source organism: Terriglobia bacterium (assembly GCA_963803655.1). Lineage (GTDB taxonomy): Bacteria > Acidobacteriota > Terriglobia > Terriglobales > Acidobacteriaceae > JAIQFF01. Next base: position 20,804 of record CAWDNR010000024.1, on the reverse strand, counting down.
TGGTAACAACCATCCTTGTCGCCTTCATGTGGATGTACTTCGGAAGGTTGTATCTAAATCACGATCCGGTCGAATGGAGGATCGTCAACCAGCAACTCGGATACCCACTCTATATCGTCCCTCTGATTGGCGTAACCCACATCCTTGGTGGAGTGGGCCTTCTGATTCCTAATGTGCCTCGATTGACCGAGTGGATTTATGCGGGTTTCGCGATCACTCTTTTACTCGCGTTCTACTCACAACTGAATGGAGGTGGCAGTACTTGGGATAAATTTGATCCGATTCTCGTCATGGCGTTCGTCTTTGCTTCGTATGTATTGAGACGCTGCATGCGCGCAAACAGGTGGTCGATATGAAGAACACGCTCGGCGGGCAGTTTTTACAGGCACGTCGCGGACGCCCAACGAGGGTCCGGCCCGTCACTCATCCGAAGCCCTAACGTACAAGTCGTCCCTTAACTTCTGGGCAGCGAAAGCTCAAATGGCGAGAACAGGCCAAATCACTCATTGAGGTCGGTTTGGACGATGAACGCAGGATAGGTACTGGGAAACGCGCTTCTCGCCATCAACGCCCCCGAATTGTCGGCAACTCTTACCTTGGTATTGCTTTAGGGGTTTGCCAGTACCTGGTCCCGGGACTGTCAGCCTTCGCCCAAGAAACGTCGAAGCCGAGGTTAAAAGGCGGTAGCAAGAAATAGCCTGATCTTGCATTTCAACGGAAAGTGCTCCTCGAAGTGGCCGTCTCGTGGCAAAAACTCGCGGTACAAGGACGGTACAACTTAAACCTGTTTCTTGGCGTTCTCCCTCGTTCCTTACAGGGCGTTGCAGAGCGACCGCTGCCTTGTAATTACAACGTGATACAGCCAACCAGCGCCCTTTCACGGCGCAAACGCGGGTTCAAATCCCGCCGGGGACGCCAACAAGACCGAGGGTGTCGAAAACCGTCCCAAGATCATGAATCGAAAGGCCTTTACTTGTTTCAAAGACCTTGCGTTTTATCCACCATGTCAGTCCCTCGGGGAACAGTGCACTCTGAAGCTCACGCTTACGATGAAGTCCACCTTCGCGCCATGCCTGTTCGAAGTTGATCACCTCGGCCTCGGCCTGTTGCATCAAGTCCCTGTAACTTGATTTCTCGGCGTCCAGAGACTTCATTGTTTCTTCGATTCGGGCCATTTCTTCGGCGATGCTTGTCTTCATGGTCCTGAAGTCCTCGTCAGACAGGTGGCCGTCAATCTTGGACTTGATGGTTCGGAGATTCAGTGCTCGCTGCTCTTCCAGCCTGCGTGTCAACGCCTTGGCATCTTCGGCAATCTGCTCTTTCCGTGTCTCCCACGTCCGTGCAGCTATGGCGGGCAGCTTCGCAAGTAGTTCGGCTGTGGGCTGGATCTGCGCCAGCAAGATGCAGAAGCGATCTTCTAACTCTTCTTTTGATGCAGCGGCCTTGCAACCCTTCCTCCAGCACCAATAGCGTGCATAGCGCTGACCATTCCGCCCCCGCACCCAGCCTGCCGTCAAAGTCTTATCGCACCCAGCGCACCTAAGGAAGCCACGCAAAGGGAAGTCTTCATGTTCCTTCTGATGAGGCTGCCCACCATCCAATCTGGCCTGTACGGCGATGAAAAGATCTTCAGAAATCAACGGGTCATGCGTGCCCTTAACCCGTACGTCCCCCGAGACGATCCAGCCGGCATAAAACTCGTTTCTAACCATTCTGGAGAAAGTTTGCTTAGGTATTGGTCTGCCGGTGCGTGTTGTGAGCCCCATGGAAGTCACAAGACGAAACGCGGACGAATAATCCTTGTCCGCAATCAATTCGAAAGCCTTGCGGACCAAGCCCGCCCGGTTAGGGTCTGGGATGGTTTGTTTGCTGTGCGTATCATTCAGGTAGCCGAGGGGCGCAACCCAAAGCCACCGGCCTTGCTTAACGCCTGCCGCCATTCGGTACTTGGTCTTTTCTGATAGGCTGTCGCTGAAGAATTGGTTCACACTAGCAATCATGTTTCTAGCCAGCTTGCCCGCCGCTGTGTCATCCGTAATCGGTTCGTCGATCGAAGCCAGCTCCATGCCCCATTGCTTAAGGCTGACGATCGCCTGTCCTTGGTCGAGAACATTTCTCGCAAGTCTGGATAAATCAGCCACGATAACATGGGGAGATCTTCTTCCGGTTCTGCTGGCAATAGGTCAACATCTTCTGAAACTAGGCCGCGCATCTGTCCGTGCAGACTGTTTGTCCCTGAAGATTCTGACCACGGTTAGGCCATTGTTCATGCAGAAATTGTTGAACTTGGCTTCCTGGGTTGGAAGGCTGTTGTTTTGGTTGGCCTGTTCCGCTGTCGACACTCGGAAGTAGCCGACCGCGCCGTTCTTTGACATGCGATGTCCTCTGAAACTGTCGATTCTACCCCCGGCTAGAACGGTACTGCACACAAAACAGCATACGGTCTCGCTGGTCCGCAAAATTCCTCTGTTCATTTGTTTCCTTTGGCATGTTTCACTGCCCCTAGGAACTTGTTGAAAAGCGTCTTTTAAGGACAGGAATTGGTTTGAGTGGGTTTCGGAGAGATCAAGTGGGCGATAGTGCGAGGGCCGCGGTAGAGGGTTCGGAGCGGCGTAATCGGGGATGGGGTTGGCGTTCACGCACACTGTGTCCTTAGCTTGGGAATGCGGAGCAGGTTGAAGGCGGCGCAACTGAACAAAAATAGCCAGTCCACTTTGGGTAATCCCCGTAACTTCACTTTGCGCAGCGGTCCGGTTTGTTTCAGCCAGCCGAACGCCTTTTCCACCAGCCAGCGTTTGCCCAGACTGATGCCGTAGCCGACCTGTCCCGTCGTTCTCCCGTCAATCGCGCTGCGCCGGTTTTTGTTGTTCTGCATGACGTGCGGGGTCACGTTCAGTTCGCGGAGCACACTCACCAACCCGGCGATGTCATAGGCTTTGCCGCACCCACCGTGATTCGTTTGAAGCGCTTGCAGATCTCCAGCATCAGCAGCGCTGCATCGGCCTCGGCCGTACCGTCGGCGTGCGTGGTCATGGCTTCGGCGATCAGCCCATGACGATTTTCGGTGACGATGTGCCCAAGATAGCTGAGCCGAGCCTCCTTGCCTTTCGATTTCCGGTAAAGCCGCGCATCGGATCGGTGCTGGATTCGTGTGTCTTGTTGCTCCGCTTCTCGCCGTGAAAGTCCACGCCCCCGCCGGAGTCATCGCCGCCGTCCTTGCGGCGGAAGCTCTTATGACTGGCCCAGGCTTCGATCAGGGTTCCGTCGACCGTGAAGTGATCGTCCGACATCAGCCCCACGGCTTGTTGCTTGATGCGGGCGAAGAATGACCGTGCCATCTCCTGGTTCAAAAGCCGTTCGCGATTCTTCGAGAACACGGCATGGTTCCAGACCGGTCATCAATCGCCAGCCCCACGAACCAGCGGAACAGCAGGTTGTAGTCCAACTGCTCGATCAACACCCGCTCGGAGCGAATCGAGTAAAACACCTGCAACAACAACGCCCGCAGCAAACGCTCCGGGAGGCGAGATGGAGCCGCCAGCCCGCCATATCGCGTACAGTTCATTGAACTCGGGCGACATCTCTGCCAGCACACACATCGACTAACTGCCGCACCGCCCGCAACGGATGACTGCTGGGAATCCGATCTTCCAACGCAATGTAGCTGAACATCCCCGGCTGGATAACGACATCGTCTCCACGCATGTCTTCTTATAAACGTTCTCTGCTCCATTCCGCAGTAAACATCTGAGCACTTTTCGACAGACCGCTTCTCTAGACGGTGTTCCTGCGCAAAGGCTTTCTCCGTCTGCCCGGAAGGCGAGTCAATCAGCGCGCTTTCGCGTCGGATTCTTGGTGGAAACGGCGAAAACATCGAGAGTGGGCTACACCAGTAGGGCGGACTGACGGCCGATCAGTCGTTTCATTTAAATTTCCGAGTCTCAAGCCTACGCAGTGCTTCAAGTGTGAGCCTCTGTTCGCCACTATAAGCCGAAGCACCTGGCGAATCTTAAGCAGGTCCCGAATTGAGGGGAACATCGTACGGACTCCTTCGGTAAATGTTGCGCAGCACCTTCATGCCGTCCCCAGCGCACTGCATAAGGTCAACGGACAGCACTGATTCGGTCACATCGGCACTGCCCTCAACGGCGAGTTCTACGGCCTGGTAATAGTCGCCGCGGTGGGCTCTTTCTTGGAAATGGATAATCTCGCATCTTCTTGAAGGTGTGGGACTTCGCTCATGGGCAATAGGTTGCGTATTGCCGGAGTTCATGGGCGAGAGCACGATCCTCTGCTCGTACTTCCTGACAAACGGGAGCGTGTCAAGCGTTAGCACAGCATGGGGGTGACCACCGGTAGGAGCGAGCACAGAGAAGTGTTTGCAGGCGCTCCTTGGTTAGCTAGAAGAAGACGAATTTGTTCAGGAGGCGATACCACTGCTCCAGTGTGCAGTCTTTCAAGGCGGTTCGCAACTTCGATTCGATTATCGGCTTGTTATCGCGTACGACCGCACGGCCATGTTTTTCGTGAACGATTGGAACGCTCTCGGGCCGGCGACGAATCTCAATGTCCTTGCGTTCGTGGCCCTTTACTTCGAAAAGGTCAAGCAATGCGGAAGTGCTGAGCAGGCCGTGCTTTTGGATGCTTCCCCAGCTCTGAGCGTCCGCCATGTGATAAAGACGGGGATAGGTCTCGGCAAGTTCTTCCGGTGTTACTCCCATTTACCATGCTCTCCATCAATGATGCTGCGAAAGTCAAAGCGGGTTGAGATCAAAGACACAGGAGCCGCTCCCACGCGTTCCACTTCTTCGATGAATTGTTTGGTCTGCGCGTCCAGTTGTTCGTACCGGCGAGCTTTCTCGTTCTTCCGATTCACATAGTCGACGAACGTCAGGGCCAGATCGGTCGGACCGTTCAGCGCAGCGGCACGGCGGAGCAGGGCCCAGTCGAATTCACCGACTCGCCTTTTTCGATCTGTCGTCGTCGTCCTTTCCGTTTTCTGCAATTGCGGAAGCGGGATACGTGAACGTTGAGAGATCGTCTCCAAGTCAATCTCAAGATCCATTCGTCCAGACGTTGCTTTCTTGGGGCTCTCCACTCGGATTGGGTAGATCCTTATAACCATCACGATCTTCCGAACCCGGCTCGGCGGGATGCCAGCTTCGGACAAGTAGCCGGCCACACTGCCGCGGTACTCCGAGTGTCAAGTGTTGCGACGAGTCCTGCGATCGTTCCAAGGGTTCACGCCCACATGGGTTCGTCCAGTTACGGCTTCTGAGAACAGGCGGAGCTGACGGCAGCGGACACCGCGGAAGTAAGCTCAACCAGAATCGTGTCGTATTCGTCGATAAACTGCTTCACTTCGAGTTGCTGATCGGAGGCAGTTTTGGTGCACACCTGCGATTTGATGGCGATGATCCTCTCCTCGGGAGAAGGATGGGAGTCTGAGATTTTCCTTTTGGCGGACATCCTTTAACCCACTATTCACTAGCAACTCCCGGACGGATTCGCACAATTGGATTGCGCGAAAAAATACGAGCGCCCCTATACCTGCGAAAATGAGATAGTTGTTCGCGAGCGCTCTCGCATTCCCGGCTGATCACCAGCCCTAGTTCGTCGCAGAAAAACTCCAGCTGTTGGCTTTGGGACAGCTCCAGAGAACCGGTGAATTGCTGAATCCTCTCTTCCGAAATAAAGTGAGCATATTCGTGTGCAACCGCAAACACTTCCATTGCGTGGAGAAGCTGAAGGCGATATGGCGAATAGGTATCTGGCTGCTGTACTTCGCCGAACCCAATCATTGTGCCGAAAACGGCATAGTACAGACATAATCGGGCTGCAAGGAAGCATTCCCGAGGGATCTTGGCGGAAGACTATTTCCAAGTCCTTCGCAGACTCGACGCGCTTGAATCCAATCGCAGGGGCTATCGCCCTGCTACGGCTGTGATGTACTTCGCCCAATAGTTACAGAAACTGGATGTGCCCAGACCAATAAACAAAAGATGATCTGCGGTCGTAGGCCGGCTCGCCGGAGATGCACAGGAATCCGTCGAGGTCGCGATTTCGATCGGGCGAACAGGACGGATGCCGAGTTTTGCCGCTGTTTCGGTGACGTCCAACAAATAGGCTCAAAAATCGCCTTGGTGGTGGGAAGTTCAAACGCTGTTGTCGGGATAAATCCTTGGACACTCCGCTCAAAATGTGCAACCAGAGAGAGGCCATCAGCACCGACCGTGAACTCAGACATTTTCTCAAGCCTCTCCCGGTTCTTTGCTACCCAATCCTTCCATTTGGATGAATCGAAGGCGGGTCTCCAATCTTCGTCAAGAGTTTGCTGCTGGAGATATTCGATGTAGCGGTAGTAGTCGTCCCTGTCAGATGGCATTTGAGGTTCCGCTTTCATGCATCGATTCTGCATTGTGACTCTACGTTAGAGGCAACTTAGGCTGGAGTCCCCGGGCTGCCGCTTTCATACAGAAGGTGATCGCGAAATAACTATGTGGTGCGTGATAGTAGCTAGGTCTGATCATTGTTACCGCTCACCTTAGGGAGTTACCAGCTTCGCGGCTTCTGTAACTAAACGGCATTGACTGTCAGCTTGCCTAGAGCTGCGATTCTATTAGTTGGCGTGGGGCGCTTAAGGTTCGCCCATTTCGATGACCGATTCGCCTGCTTTCCTGAGAATCGTATGTGATCGCTCCGCGGTCTTCCGCGAAATCTTCTCCCTCAACTCTTTGACCTGGTCGAAGTGGCAGTCGCGCAGTTTCTTGCCGTTCCTGCAGGGACACGGCCAATGACCTTTCACCTTTTTTGCGGCCAGATAGTCGAGATAGGTCGTCATCACGCGAAGATCCGATGTTTTCAGCAGCTCGCGATAGAACTGAAAAACGCCTTTCGCACCGTGTGCCCATTGGCCGAAGGGCCAAGGCTGCCCCTCCTCTACCGTGGTCTGAGCGAGGAAGAAACTATGGAGCGGGCCGTTGAGATATTCCAGCAAGGGGCTCCCGACTGGCCAGAGTCGCCAGCGCTCGTCCGGAAGCAGCACGCACGCGGTACCATCGGCGGCAAGAATGTGTCGGTCAATATCACGGGGAATACGGCCGCCGGTCTCGCGGACAACCGGCAGTCCGGCGGGGTGGTTTCGTGCAAGCTGCAATTCGACCGAGTAGCGATCGAGCTTTTGCCCCTCGAACATCAAGGGAAAGCTGCCGCGCACATAGACCAGGTCGTTTTCGACGACGAAATGCAGCTCGGGAAAGTGCGCCTCTACTTCGTCTTTCTCCTTTTCATAGAGCGCCGGATCCTTGCGCTGCCATGTCATGCTTCCGGGAGCCAGGGCCGAGACGGCGTGGCAACGGCCGCGGCACGCCGCAGAATCTCGATGCGCGCCGCCTTTTCCTGTTTTTCCGTTTTCCCGAAAACGGTTTCCCACCCGGACGAATCGATCTGTTCAAGCGTGCGTTTTGCCGCGGCCGCAAGCTGACTCTTCAGATTGTCGTCGAGGCACTTGGAAAGGTCGTTCCCGTTGGGGTTCGCAGGGTCTTCAACCGTCAGGTCGGCGGAGTTGTCGCGCAGCTCCGTCCAGAAGTGCTCCATCTGCGCCGAGAGGCTTTTCTTTTTCTTGTCATCCAGCAGCTTGATGACCGCGAGTTCCAGGACGAACGTGCGGACGGGCAGGACGTTGCGTACTTTCCAGAGCTTCGCCAGCCGGATGGCGTCGATGACGCCGCTGTTGCGCACGAGCTCGAGATGCACGTCGAGATTCGTCTTAAGGCGCTTCTTGTCGCCGCCAGACTGGTAGAGGTAGGCGTCGGTCTTGGTCTCATCCGTGAAGCGTCCCGGCACCACGTCGATATGGAAATCTACACCGAGATTCTCGGGGTCGCATCCCTTGAGCCGAAGCGCTGAGCCCTTCGGCTCGACGTAGTATTTCTTGGCGAGCGCCTTCTTGTGATTGCTGTAGATGTCTTCGAGCGTCTCGCCGGCGGCATTGTCGCCGGAGGAGGCGTAGGAGATGATGTCCAGATCGTAGGACTCCTTGTTCATCGTTCCTTTGGCCTTTGAGCCCGCGTACCGGATGGTCAGCGCCGTATCCTTGAAGCTGTCGCGGATCAGTTTTTCCACGTCGGCGCGATGCTTCTGCAGCGCCTTCACTTCGTCGCTATCGTCTCCCAGCGCCTGGCAGGCAAGTACCTCATTCAAATACTCGTCAGCAGTCATACCTAGTTCACCTCGATAATCGGAGTAAAGCCGCCCTGACGCTTGTCGTTGTCGTATACGACTAGCTTGGGATCGACTTTGGGAAGAATTTCCCGGCCGCACAAAACGGCGACCGGAGCAGGGATCGCCGGGAAAAGATGAATAGCGTCACACTGACCGCATTCCCGCGCGATGGTGCGCAGCGCGGCCTGGTACGCGTCCTTAAAGCGTGTGAGGTCATCCCGCTGGCGCAGGTAGGTCGGATTCGGGTCCATATTTGCCAGCGTCAGCTCATAGATTGCGAACGTGTCGTCGATATCGGAAGGCAGCGCGTCGGGCTTGATTTTGCCGCTGAGCGACATGATCAGGGCTATCCGGCCCTGCCCCGTGCCCTCGCGGATTTTGTCGAATCGGTACTCGGCCAGCGTACCGGAGTCCTTCCACACCCAGTCCTCGGTATCGCGGTGACGCTGGAATACGTCCACCGGCACCTTGTTGCTGAGCCGGCTGCCGAGATAAATGAGCAAAGGGATCGGCGCGAGGGCGAAAAGCGAGATGTGCCGCGTCTCATGCACATCCATTCCTAGCTCATAGAGGCGTTCGACCCTCTGCCTGATGCACCGCGCTGCCTCCTCGATGAAGCCTTTTCCCTCCGCATTGATTGCGGTGAGATCGATCAGGTGGCCCTTGGCGTCCGTGGGATACCGGGGAGCGACCGCCTTCGTGACCTGTGCGACGGGAATCGCAATCGCCTGTCCCGCAATCCGCGCTTTGAGCTGCACAACCGTTGTCTTCTTGTCCGGCCCGAGACTGGTCACATGGAGGATGCGATCCTCATGGGATTCCTTGTATTTCTGGAGGACGACGACAGGATACTGGTCGGGATGATCGTCGATGAGTTTGTGGCACTGCGGGCAGAGCAACATCAGATTGGAGACATCATTGATATAGGCGGGGCGCAAGGGGGACTTGCCGCGCGGCCCATCCTCTCTGAACGCGACGATATGCGCCATTTGCGCGAAATTCCCCGGAGTCAGGGTCAGCGGGTGCTGCAGCAAGTATTCGTTGTGATCGTCGAATTCGCAGCGGCCGCCGGCGCGGACTACCAGGAGGAGGCGCGTCAAGTCACGGATGTCGCGGCTAACACGGACGACCGGAGATGCTGCGGCGGCAACTGCTACGGATGATTTGCTGCTGCGCTTTTTCTGCTTAGAAACCATCTGGATACGTAGATCCGCCGATCTGCTGATCAGCATATCACCTGGGCCCAAAAAATACAATCCTCAATTGAAGAGTGCTGGGGAAGAGGCAGACTCTGCCAAGATCCTTTTCTGAAGTAAGCGGACTCGAGCGGCATCGCGGGAAACGCCAAACCGCTCTGTAATGGCACCGATGAGAGACTGTCCTTTCGCCGAAGAAAGTTGCATCGTCATAGTCGAGGAACCCAAACGCCCGCAAAATTCGCGGACTGTTTGGGTAAGAACTGTGCTTGGCATCAAGAAAGCCCCACAAGCAAAACCAGCCTGCCATTCCATCCAGTCGGCTTGACGGGCCTCAAGCATGTTGTCTCGTTTGCATTTATTAGTCACCCCGAGCGAAGCAGGTTCGAATAGGAGACCGGATCTGGGGGCATCGAACATGAAGGCGTGGAACCTTACATGCCCGAGTTCATGTGTCAGGGTCGTACGAAATCGATTCGCCATCCGCTCGTTTTCGCTGAGGTGCTTCGAGATTCTTACCTTCGGGCGCTTGCCAGGGAAAAAATCTGTAACACCCTCGACCTCCCCTTCCTCTGAGGAAAGATCAGAATACAGGTCGAGGTCGCTAATCTGCGTTTCTATCAAGACGGTGAGATCGTCAGTGCAAACGGGGTAATGGACTCGACCATGCCGCTCTAAAAGAAATGTGGAGACCATTGTCTCGCACTCGATGTCCAGTTCTTCGGGGAGATAGTGCGGGCGCTGCACAAATCTGCCTGTCTTATCTTTCACCCACTTCATAAAGGTGCTGCTGAATCTAGCTCATTCGCTTCCGAAAGACCTGAAACGCTCGATCAACTTCATCAGGATTCGAATCATTGACCAGACGTCTAAACTCCTCCGGTAGCGTTCCTGCCGCCGCCATCAAGTAGTTTTTGGAGACCTTCAGTTCCCGCGCAAATTGAGTGATCAGGAACTCTGCCGGGGGTTCCTGCGATCTCGTTCAATGTCGTTCAGATACTGTGGTGAAATGGGCTCCCCGTCTTCTTTCTTTATGCGTTTCGCCAAATCTTTTTGGCTGATACCGAGTTTCTTTCTTGCCTCAGCGACGATTTGCCCAAAAGACATATATGATCTGTTTATCCGCTGATTAGCGTATCACGTGATACTGCGAAGTCAAGTTGCAACGCTTGGACTCCGGGGTTCGAAGCCGATCGATTCTCCAGTGTTTGCAGCTGAAATGCGTTCACGGATTAATATCCGACAAACTATGGCCACTTACGAGAGAGGTTGTGACTTTTCGAACTCTGGACATGGCTTTCGCCCTCGGCACATCTCTCAGCTGGAGCTTCTTGACTTTCCTGTACTGCGACTGGCCGCTTGCTCGTTGAAATACATCTACCGAGAATCCGCTTGCCTTCTCGGTCAGAACAATCTCTACCTTCCTATCATTCAGAACGGCAGTCCAGGTACTGGTTCGCGCGGAAATATGTTCCTTCCAACTGCACCTTATCGGGGTTTGCTCAAGCGCTTCACGAAATTCCTCCGCCGATTGGTATCGCTCGCCCTTATCGACCTGCATGGCTCTATTGATGACTCTCTGAAGCCCCGCGGGAATGTAGATGCGATAGTACGAGCGATCCGGGAACGTCCCCGCCACGATTTGCGCATACAGATCAGGCAAACTCGCTACCGCTGGGAAGTAGTTCTCCGAGTTGACAGCTTCGTATACAGAAACGCCCATACTGTAGATATCGCTCAGATGCGAAGTTTCACCATCTGTAACGGTTTCGGGCGCCAAATAAAATGGAGAACCGGCACCTGATGCGGTTCCGGAAACGGGGGGACGAGTGGCAAGGCCAAAATCTGAAAGTTTACCCTTCTGCTTTCGATCCAGCAGAATGTTTGCGGGTTTGATATCTCTATGGATATATCCTTTCTCGTGAGCATGTTGTAATCCGCGAAGTGCTTCACAAACAATGTGCTTGATGCGGCGCAATTTGATCGGCTTCTTCTCAAGAAAAGCTTGCAAGCTGCCACCCTCAACGTACTCCATAGCAATGAATATTTCGTCGGGTGTCACGTAGCCAGCATCATGGACTGCAACAATATTGGGGTGTTCAAGCTTTTTGAGCAGTTGCGGTTCGTGGAACAAATTAGTAGGAGTGTGGATTTTGTTGGTTTGGATGTATTTGACAGCGTGATCCACGAGAAGGGCTTCGTGAGTCCCGAGATATACCTCGCCGTAAGCACCGCGACCCAGAGGTCTTTTTCTTTTGTATGTACCCACTGATCATTCTCCGAAGACTACTCCTCGGAATGCTTCTTCAAGGTTGCGAAAGCGACGAGTGCAGCTTCCTCACATTCTGTTCCTAGATGATCCCGTAGCGGCGTGGTAGACAAAACCTCGGCCACATCGCCGGCACTTCCAGAATAGTTCGTCATCTTCTTTAGTTGCTTCTTGCGTAGTCCATCTATGTCCTGGCAACCGTTTTCATAAAGCACCGCCTGGACTACACCCTCCACCTCTGCCCGTCGCGCTATCAATCCCCTATTTGCTTGCGGACTGAACTCCTGCTCTTTGTAGACTGCGCTCTTCACATCGTTATTTGCCAACAAGCCCTTGAGCTCTTTCGAAATCCAATTGAGAAAACCTGGCCGCGAAAGGTCGGTTGGAAACTTCTTTACACCTGACTTCACTGTGCGGCAGGACGACATATCGCCGTCGAGGATTACAAAAGCGAACTTCTCGGGCCAACACCTGAGGCCAAGAATCATAGTGCACCGCCTTTGAAAAGCCACTTTGATTGTACCGGCATCAGTGGCTACAGCAGAAATGTTCTCGTTGTATCCGCAGATACTAATTACTTATGCCGGCCCGCATCATTTGAGTACCGTGATTACCTCATTCGGCAACTTGCGCCATTCGTTTCTTGTTGCCGGTTCGGCCTTTTCCAGCACAGGCGAGGAATCGCTGGCAACTTCAAGAAGGGGCTCTTTAATAGCCCCGGCATGGTGTCGACTGACTGTCAGAAAGTAGACAGGTGCATTATTCCTAACTTTCCGATGGATTTGTGTGCTTGCTGTATGCAGGATGTAGGAGCTGAGGTGCGATGGGTGCGGGCAGCGTGGCAGAATTTTTCCATCGGCGTGGGCGGGCAGGTGCGGACGGTGAGGGAGCGGCGGTCGAACAGAGATGCGATGGCGGCCCCGCGAGCGGCGTGGGAATCGGTAGGCCGTACAACGGAAATGTGGCGGCGTGCGGCGGTCGGTGCAGGTGGGAATCGGTACGCAGTACAACGCTCGCGACTATGGATGAGCAGAGCCGATGTCAGGTGGGACCCCAAAATCTGTTCGACCACCCCGCCAGGGACCCCCATCCCCTCGTCCATCAAATTTTCCCTGTGGGGTTACCGAGTAACATCATCTTTTGTCTGCATCCGGGGTGCTGCCAGAGTTTCTGAGCCCCCACAACGTGTACTATGTAGTTAATACTAGAGGTCGATTCACTCTATTACTGTATATATGTGTGTCTAATTTAATTAGCGCCCCACGTTGTACGCCGTACAATCAGGTTGCTCCTGCCGTTGCTAAGACTATTGCGTTCGCCTCCGCCAACGAGCTTGCTTTAACCAGTTTTGCACCCGCCCTGTCGGCGTGACTTACGATGACACCTGCCGCTGGATACATACGCCGCAGCAGCCGTTTAGAGATGCCGAGCTCGGCGGCACGTGCGTTGGCTTCCTTCACGAAGCAGGATGGACGGCACAGTTTGTCGAGCAGCCACTTCGACAGTGCGTCAGTACCTGTGTTTACGATGATGACATCGTCCGCCTTGCTGCCACGTCGTGCCTCAGCGCGTATTTCATCGGCTGCCTTCGCTCTGGCTGCTTTGATACAAGCCTGCCTTGTTGCCGGCTTCGGTTCTACCAGTTGATCGTCGGTTAGGGTGACAGTACCTAGGCTCCACTGAAACGCCGGTTCGTGTGGGTGCGTCCGGTGAAATCTCCCATCTACAAACTCCCGAAAACCTTTCCAGCTTCGTAACTCTGAGCAGTGGGCATGCTGGCAACAGAAGCCGAAACTCCCTGACGTGTTGACCATGGCAAGGGTTCCGCCCATGGCGTTAGTAGTGTGCTGAGCAGCGTTGGGACAAACGCAAGGCAGCATGATTGCGCCCCCGTTTTCCCGGGTCACAGCGCCGTAGGTGATGCCGTTGCGGTCGAGATATCGCTTGAGAAGCGTGACTTGCGTGTCGAGTTCATCGTCATCCACAACGACATCCATGCCGTCTCCCGCCCACGACTCGCTCGTCTCTCCCTTCGTTGGTAGAATATTCATCAGCAACGGTCGTCACCTGTTCCACGCTCGCATGTTCTGTGCTGCCTATTGAGATGACGCCGCTACGCCGTTGCGGTCGTTTCGGTGTGTTTGCGCCTTTATAAACGAAGGTTCCGGTCGCCTTCGTAATTCTGCCGGCGTTGAACATCGCTTCGTCGACGAGGGCAGTGCCGTACTTACCAGTGAATCTCTGGCTGAGTGCCTTCAGGAATCGTCGGACGAGAACTTTCATCTCAAGACTGTTTTCGAAATCAATCCGTACATAGATGTGGTAGCCGTTGCCTGAATCGGTCAATGCAGGTGTCGGGAAGCCACAGTTCTGAAGATACTGCATGATTTCAGTCGCCATCTTGAGTGCGTCCGCTTTCTCTGCATCACTGCTGTTCATCCCGGCAGGCTGTCCCGCATCGACATCGATTAGAATCCGGCGGCGACACAGAACGTCGTTGTCGTCTGCCATCCTCAGCGTGTGATAGGTCTTGCCACTATCCCAATCTGTGTTTTCCTTCATTCGCTGATTGAAGGGCTGGTTCGAGGCTTTGAGCTCTTTCCTGAGTTTGCCGCTGCCTCGATACCATTTGTTGTTCACGCCCATCCAACTTGGCTTGAGCGGGTTCATCGTGACATATACGGTGCGTTTGTATCGAGTGTTCACTTCATGAATCGCCCGTGCGAGCTTCTCTAAATCATCGAAGAAGCCAGAAATGTTGGCATCCCACTTCCTGTTTATGTCCCGCGGCACACGAACTTCGACGACGTCGCCCGTTTCGTAAAGAAGGGCGAGGCCCTTGCGAATCGCCGAGAGCGCGTTCTCGTCAGTATTCATGCATCACCGTTTGAATTTCTTCGGGTAAGATCCCGAATAACAGAGGCCCCGGCGAAACGAGGTCACGCCAACCAATTCCCGGTGTACAGACCGGGCCCTAACGAGTGCGATGCGCGCGGGCTGGGTTCAAAATTATCGTGGTGGCACACAGTTTGCCGTAGTCTGGCCCGTTCGGACCACTTCTTTTTATAATCATATTGCGGCCGTTTCTCCAGAGCCGACTGTCGGTCTACCGCTCGTGGGTATTCTTTTTGTCTTTTTGGTGAATTATGTGCGAAGTGTGTGCGGTTCATGGATCGTCGGGTTACACAAACCCAACGATCTGTTGTCGGACTGGCCCGACGCCCTGGATGGTTTCTTCTGGGTGAGGCTGCGGAGTGAGAGGAGGGACTACTTCCCAGAATTCGGGTGTTTGACGCCATTCTCCGGATGAGACGTGTGGTTGCAGAATTCCTTGGATGTTGCGTACACAGCGGCTCTTAGCGGTCCGGCACAAAAGGGAGTGAAGGTTCGAATCCCCAATCTCTCCGCCAGCAAGTCTAAACTGCAGAGAAACTGCCACGCCTTTTGCCGCGAAAACGCAAAACATGCTCGTAATTCGTAATATTTCGTCTGCAAAGTGGACTGGAGAGAACGGACTGATAGGGATCGAATGGCCTCAATCTGCTGGCCTTTCTCTGGAGGGCACAAGCGCAGTCCGGTTTCAGTAACTCTATCGGGCGAACCGCGATCACAAACCGATTTGCTTGCGCAGAGCCAGGTTTTCCAACTGAAGAGCAGAGCGCGAACGGAAGATCGAAAACAGAGCGGCGAAGAATGTCGTAAGAGGAATGAGCATCGAAGGAGAGAATTATAAAGGAAGTATAATTCCCTTCCGTTCATACATTTCGGGGTTTCGAGATGCACAGCATGCTTAATTCGCCCTTCGAGATTGACAATGGACGGTAAATCAGTTGCACCCGGGCAGCGTGCGAACCTGTTGCGGTTCAGTTGCCAGAGCCCGCGAATTCGTGCCGTTTTCCCGCTGGAGCAGTCTCATCTGGATTTCTTGAATTCCTCTTGGGACGTTTGCGCCCCGATTGCGAGTACGACTCGCCCGTTGACCTTCCCAGCCTTGAGGCGCTGGAAAATATCGTTGATCGATTCGAGCGGCTGGGTCTCGATGATCGCTTTCACCTTGCCTTCAGCGGCAAAGCTCAAAGCTTCTTCCAAATCGATCCGCGTGCCCACAATCGAGCCCCGGATGGTATAGCCGTTCAGCACCATATCGAAAATCGAGACCGGGAATTCTCCCGGAGGCAGGCCGTTGAGCACACAGGTGCCGCCGCGTCTCAGCATGCCGATCGCCTGCTTGAAAGCCATGGTCGATACGGCCGTTACTAAAACTCCGTGCGCCCCGCCAATTTGTTTCTGAATTTCGGCGCACGGATCTTGTGTCTTGGCATCGATTGCAATCTCGGCTCCGAGCTTTCTTGCCAGTGCTGCCTTTTCCGGCCCCAGATCCACGGCCGCCACATGCAACCCCATGGCCTTGGCGTACTGAATCGCAACGTGGCCTAACCCGCCGCCCGCCCCCGAAATCACCACCCACTCGCCCGGCCGCGTATTGGTTTCTTTCAGCCCCTTGTAGGTGGTGACGCCAGCACAGAGAATCGGTGCCGCATCCACAAACGACAACTTCTGCGGGATTCGCCCTACATATCCGGCCTGTGCCAGAGCGTACTGCGCGAAGGTGCCATTCACCGAATAGCCTGAGTTTTTCAGTTCCAGACACAGGGTTTCCCAGCCTGAGAGGCAGAAGGCACAATGACCGCACGCGCTGTGCAACCACGCAATACCGACCCGATCGCCTTCCTTCAAGTGTGTAACACCCGGGCCGAGCGCGACCACGATTCCCGCTCCCTCATGTCCAGGCGTCACGGGAAGACCCGGCTTCACCGGCCAATCGCCGTCGGCCGCGTGCAGGTCGGTGTGGCAAACTCCACTCGCCATGATTTCTACCAAGGCTTGCCCCGGCCCAGGCGTAGGCACTGGAAGCTCTCGCATCACGAGAGGCTCGCGGAACTTTTCAACAACTGCTGCTCTCATAGTTTTCGGAATTGCCATACTCGATTCCTCCTTAGACATAGAATCCATTTCCTACCGTCCGATATCAGACCATCACTTCGTCTGCAGGACTCGATGCGGCTCGAAGATCGTTAGATCCAGGTCCGGCAGCATCGCTCCATGCCTCAGATAATTGAGGTGCAGGTCGAAACATCTGCGCAGATTATGCCGGATATGTCCCATCGGCGCCTCTTCCAGATATCGGTGTAGAGGGTCCCGATAGGCTGGGTGCGCGCAATTGTCGATGATTCGCCGAGCCCGTGTTACCGGCGCGAGGCCACGGAGATCTGCTATGCCCTGCTCGGTAACGACGACCTGTACAGAATGTTCGCTGTGGTCGATGTGCGAGCACATCGGCACGATGGTAGAGATCCGGCCGCCCTTCGCGGTTGACGGGCACATGAACACAGACAGGTAGGCGTTGCGCTCGAAGTCGCCGCTGCCGCCCAACCCGTTGACGATCTGAGTGCCCATAATGTGCGTGGAGTTCACATGTCCATACAGATCGATTTCAATCGCCGTGTTCGTGGCGATCACTCCGAGTTGCCTGGTTATTCCGGGGTTGTTGGAGATTTCCTGGGGCCTGAGCACAATCCGGTCAGCGAACTCTCCGAAGTTCTCGTAGAGGAACTTCAGCTTTTGGTCGCTTAGAGTCAGCGCTGTGGCGCTCGCGCCCAGCGATTTCCCGGAGGCAATCAAGTCGAGCATTGCGTCCTGCAGTACCTCGGTATAGACCTTAAAGCGCGGCATCCCCTTGCACGCGGCGAGTCCCGACAGCACGGCATTACAGATATTGCCGACCCCACTCTGAATCGGGAGGAACTCGGATGGAATTCGCCCGCCGCGTATCTCCTGCATGAAGAACTCGGCAACGTGTTCGGCGATTCGCCCGCTGGAGTCATCCGGCGCCGCGAACGCCCGGCCACCGTCGGGCTCATTGGTATGAACCACGGCTATCACCTTGGACGGATCAACCTCGGCATAACCGCGACCGAGCCGGTCGAGAGGGTCATGAATTGGAGTGGGGGTGCGGTATGGAGGTGTGGGCAATATGAGGATGTCGGTTATCTCCCGTAGTCGGGGCGAGTGATACAAGTTCAGCTCGATGATGACCTTGTCCGCGCACTGAAGGAAGGTTGGCGAATTCCCGATGCCGGTTGTCAGGTACACTTTCCCGTCAGGCGTGATCTCTGTTGCCTCAATGATTGCGACGTCGATAGGACCGAGGAAGCCCTCCATAACAGCTTGTGCGACATGCGAAAGGTGCATGTCGACGAACTCGATCTTTCCGCTATTGGCGAGTTGGCGCATTGGCGCCGAGGTAATGTATGGAGCTCGCCAGCTTACTGCCTCGGCACCTGCCAGTTCGTCGTCACAGGCCGTGCCGGTGGACGCCCCGCTGAGCAGCTTCACCTGAAACGCCGCGCCTGCCTGATGTA
Source organism: Terriglobia bacterium (assembly GCA_963803655.1). Taxonomy (GTDB): domain Bacteria; phylum Acidobacteriota; class Terriglobia; order Terriglobales; family Acidobacteriaceae; genus JAIQFF01. The sequence goes on along the minus strand of CAWDNR010000024.1, from coordinate 2,694 downwards.
GTTCCCGGGCTCGTTGAGCGAGCGCGCGCGGTACCGCCTTGGGAGCACCCGCAGGGGTAAAGCCGCTTACGGCAACCATCGCCGCATTCGGGATCAGTGCTGCCGCTTCGTCCGCGGTCAGAGTTGGATACGTCTTGCTTATTGTCATGGCCTCAACGTCCTTGGAATTGCGGCGCACGCCGGTCAAAAAACGACCGGATACCCTCTTGATAATCGGCGCTGTCATAAATGCGACGTCGTATCGCCTGAATCCGTTGGAACCCTTCAGGGTTTAACGGATGCGCTTCGCCGAGCACACGCAACTGCTCCTTCAATAGAGAGATCACGAGAGGTGAATTCTGGATCATGTACCCTGCCATTTCTGTGGTCGCCGACTCCAGGCGTTCAGCGGGAACTACCTGATTGATGAGGCCCACCCGGAGCGCACGGTCAGCCGGCATTGGCTGGGCCGTAAACAGCATTTCCTTGATCACGGGCAAACTGACCGATTGCATGAAGCTCAGCGTGCCTTCGATGTCGTAGGGGACGCCTAACTTTGCCGGTGTGATCGCGAAGGTAGTTCCTTCCGTGGCGATCACGAGGTCGCAGCTCATAACCACCTCGCAGGCGCCACCCCAGACACCGCCCTCCACCATCGCGATAATTGGCGTCGGAGATTCCTTAATGACGCGCACCACTCGCCGCAACGGATCGTCATATGTCAACGGATCCCGGCCGTTGGTTGGCAATTCCCGGACATCGTGCCCAGCCGACCAGACCTTCGCCCCCTTGTGCGCCCGCAATATAATCGCTCGCGCTCCTGCGCCGGTCAGATCTGAAAGCGCCATGAGCAGATCTCCGATCAGCGCGGCGCTTAGGGCATTGTGCTTCGAAGGATTGTCCAGCGTAATGGTCCCGATGTTGCGGTCCAACGATTTCTTGACCAGCGTTTTGTTTTCTAGATCTCTTCAACTTGTTCCATGGTGATCCTCTGGTGCACCGATTGTGCAGTTCGAGACACTTTAAACCCCGAGCGCTCTTTTCCGTGCCACTGCAAATTCAACACTCCCCAGCTAGAAACGAAGGTGAAACCTTTCAGCACGCTGGTTTCCCTTTGAGACGTAATCGCAAATGAGAATGGTCAGATCGTCATCCTGCTTTTCCGACCATTGGAGAACAGAAGAAATGATTGAGTCCGCAGCCATCGCGGGGGATAGCTTTCGAGTTCTGGTCAGCAGATCGCACAATGCATCGTGACCGAAGAAATCTCCTGCAGCGTTGGAAGCCTCCATCACCCCGTCGGTATACATCACGATTCGATCATCTGTTTCCAGTTTGTGGACGGCAGTCGAGTACGATGCGAAACCGAACACCGCGAGCATCAACCCATTTTCTTCAATTGGGATGACGCGTCCATTCCTCACAAGCAACAGAGGCGGGTGCCCTGCTGCCGAGTATCGCAATTCTCCCGATTTGGAGTTCAGGTAGACATACGCTGCCGTGACGAACTGTTTTTGCGTGTTGCCCAATAGGGCCGAGTTCATGCCCGACAGGAAGCGGCTTGGATCAGCAGCAAGCGCTCGTTGTGAAGCAGCGGCGAGTTTGACCATGGATGCAATAAGCGCGGCGGGAACGCCGTGCCCTGACACATCGGCGATCAACAATCCAACCTGTTGGTCATCAGCGATGATGTAGTCGTAGAAATCGCCAGCCACCGCAGTCATCGGTATATAGCGAGCGGCTACTCGGAAGTTTGTGGAAGAGGGAAATTCACTGGGCAGAATTGATAACTGAATACGGTGGGCTACCTCCAATTCCTTTTGTATCTCCTTTAGCTGTTGATCCCGCCGCAGAGTACTTCTGGCGGCAACATAGCCCAGAGTGCTGAGAAACGCGGCAAATCCAAACGGTTCGAGTAGAGGCAAGGAAGTGTGGAAGAATTGAGCCGAATGTTGCCATACCGCCAAACCTACGAAGATCAGCAAGCCCCAGCGGATTACCCGGAAATCGGCAGCCTCAGGAGCAATGCTCTCGGCAGAACCGCTCGCCATGAAGCGAATGAGAAAGAATCCCGACGCGCTTATGATGGCGATGCTGTTCATTCTCTCGTAGAGCGGCGAATCGCCGAACAGAAGGGTGGCTGCGGCGAGCAGGCCACCGAGACCAACCATCGCGTACCCGACTGTCCGCTCAAATCGCCTTGGCAGACCCAGGGAGATTAAGAACAACAATGCTGGAACCAGAGTGATGTAATCAACGGCTCCACGCAGGCGCGCGTAAAAGGTCGCACCCTGAGCCATCATTGCAAGCAGGGGCGACGAGATCCACAGGCGAAGCCCGTACAAGCCGGCAAACAATGCGAAGCAGATGAGGAGCGAGTCGCGCTGGCGTCGGAGAACCGCAAAGGCAGCGGACACCATGCCGACAGCGGCGAACGCCGCGCCTAAGAATAGATACGGAGCGTCACGCTGGAATGCAGTCAAGACCTCCTCAGCACTCATCTCAGATGCTCCACCACCCGGTACGAATCCGCCGAAGTACAGTCGCTCACCGCATCGACCGGCCAGCATGCCCTGACCGGGATTTGGGGCTTCTGGTGGCCTGATTCGCCCATTCCCACTCCGCAAGCCAGTTTCGGCTGCATCGCCCGTCACATTGGAATTCCGACATTCTTCCTCCGCATTGTGGACAGACCAAGTTAATGATCGACGAAAT
>CAWDNR010000023.1:0-62392 GCA_963803655.1 Terriglobia bacterium | reverse complement strand
GGACATACCTTAACGGGTATCGGGGGTTCAAATCCCTCCCTCTCCGCCAGTTCCTTTCTTTGATTGTTGAGGTGCCTCCTGGAGTAACTTCCTTCTTGCACCTTCGTCTAAAGTTGGCGAGGTCCTCGCCATGCTACTGCCGCGAATTGTCTGCCTCGTAATTCTGCTTGCGCTGCCGGTTGTGGCGCAGCGCGAGCAATTCCAGAACGCTGATGTGATCTATGACTGGGTGGTGAATCATAGCGGGCAGAAGTTGCGCACGTTTGTTACCCGTCCCAAGACGGTTGCGGGTAAGATTCCGGTCATATTTTTCGTGGGGTGGCTTAGTTGCGATACGATGGAATATCCGGACGCCAATACGCATGACGGGTTTGGCATATTCATGCGCCGCCTCATTGACGAATCGGGATACTCGACTGTACGTATGGACAAGCCCGGGGTTGGCGAGAGCCAGGGCGATTGCTCCAAAGCAGACTTCAACAGCGAGATGGAAGGGTGGCAGGCTGCATTCGAGTCGTTGGGAAAGTATGACTTCATGGATCGCGAGCGCGTCTTTGTCGTGGGGCTCAGCAACGGCGGTGGTTTTTCGCCGTGGCGGTGCAGCAGCATCCGGTGTGCGGATTCGTCTCCGCGGGTTCATGGGGGCGTACCTGGTACGAGCACATGCTGGAACTCGAACGGCGGCGATTGACTGGAGAGGGCAAATCCCCCGCCGAAGTGAACGCATCGGTGAAAGTCTTTGCCGATTTCTACAACCTGTACCTGATGAAAGGCATGACTCCGGGGCAGGTAATCGCTCGGCATCCAGAGTGGAAGCAGTTCTGGTACGACACCCCTGACGGACAGTACGGACGTCCAGCCGCGTTTTACCAGCAACTGCAGCAGCTGAATCTTGGCGACGCCTGGCAGAAAGTAAATGCCCCGGTGCTGGTTATCCGCGGAGGCGCTGACGACATCATGAGCCGGGCTGACAGTCAGGCCATAGCTGAAATTGTGAATCAGGCACATCCAGGGCGCGCCCGCTATCTCGAGATCGACGGGATGGGACACGGCTTCACGGTGAACCGCAAGTTTTATGACGCGCTGGTGCCGACCATGCTGGATTGGATGAAGCAGCAGCTGAACTAGTGGCGCTTCTGATCACCTCTTCTTGAAGTACTGGACTGCGCGCTCGTGTTTTTCAGCCGCGGCTCGAGTCGAGAACGTTCCCAGGTTCCGGCGACGTCCGGTCTTGGGATTTTTCTTGCGCGAGTAAAGCCGATATTTTCCGGATTGTAGTTTGCGGATCATGGATCTTTGAGATGCGGGATGGGGAGATGCGGTTTACACGAACTGTGGCATTTCGCTGCGACGATATAATCTGTTTATGCCGAACAGAGAATCGATCATGGAAATTCGCCGCCTGACCGATCGCGATGCCGAGTCCTATCGGCAGCTTCGTCTGGAAGCGCTGGAGCGGGAGCCGCTGGCTTTCACCGATTCTGTCGCCGAGCATCAGGCCATGACTTTGGAATCCATCAGAAATCGCTTGGGAGCTGACGAGGACAATTTTGTTCTTGGCGCTTTTATCGATCGGCAACTGATTGGGATGGCGGGATTCTTTCGCCGGCGGGGCGAGAAAATCCGCCACCGGGGCGGGATTTGGGGCGTGTATGTTTCGGAAGAATGCCGGGGGAAAGGGCGTTGGCCGGGCTTTGTTGGGAGAGTTGATCGGGCTGGCTGCAGCTCTTGCCCGGCATGGAGCAGGTTGCGCTTGCGGTGAGCAGTCAGAATGCGGGAGCGAAGAGTCTGTATGAGTCTTTGGGTTTTGAGGTCTATGGTTGCGAAAGGCGCGCTTTGAAAATCGGGGATGCGTACGTGGATGAAGAGTTGATGGTGTTGTATTTTGCTCGGTGATCGGGCCGAACACCTAGCCGAGCCTTGCTCGGCCCGGACGAGGCGAGGGCGCCGGGCCCCACCCAGCCTGTGGTGATGCACCGGGGTCTCTACACCACGAAATATTTCGCGCCGGGATGGTGGACCACGATGGCTGATGTCGACTGCTCGGGATCGAGCAGGAAGCCGGTGGTCAGGCGCACGCCGACATTCTCTTCGGGATGGAGCAGCGCGAACAGCTTGGTCTGGTCCTCCAGATTCGGACATGCGGGATAGCCGAACGAATAGCGCGAGCCGCGATATTTCTGGTGGAACAGATCGCGGATGTGGGGCGAGTCTTCGCCCGCGATGCCCAGCTCTTCGCGCATCTTCTTGTGCAGGTATTCGGCCAGGGCTTCGGCTGTCTCCACGCTGAGGCCGTGCAGGTAGAGATATTTGGTGTACTCTCCGGCTTCGAACAGCTTCTGCGTTTCGACCGATGCCCTGGCGCCCATCGTGACCAGTGACAGTCCGATCACTCCATTTTGCCCGATGACTTCGGCGCGAAGAAGTCGGAGATGGAAAGCTTGCGGCCTTCGCGCTGGCGCGGGAAGGTGAAGCGGAGGAGTTCCTTCGTGACTGTGTGTCTTCCGGGTCGTACACGATGATGTCGTTGCCTTCGCTCTGGGCAGGAAAATATCCGTAAACGGCCTTCGGCTCGAAAATTCCGCTGGCGATGACTTCTTCTTCCAGCTTGCTTCTTGATCGGGCGGAATTTTTGCTCGACCAGGCGGAGATAGTCTTCCTGCGACGCGGTCTTCAGCTGCCACTGGTTCTTGAACAGCGCGGTTTCGTTGATGTAAGGGAAGAGCTCGCGCAGATCGAAATCTTTCGTACCTTCACGCCCCAGAACGGCGGCGCGGGAATATTCGGCGCATCTCTGACGACCGGACTTCGTTCCGCGAACACCGGCCCGGTTTCTTCATCCACCGCGGCGGCCTTGGCGTATTCCTTGACTGTGCGTCCCTCTTGCAGCCGCGCCTGCTTCTTGCCGTTCGCGGTGGCCAGGTCTTCCATGATGTGCAGGCCGGCGAAGGCGTCGTCGGCGTAGAACACGGCGTTTGAGTATTCGCGCCGCAGATCGTCTTCCACGTACTTGCGGGTGAGCGCGGCGCCGCCGCAGATCACCGGGAACTCCAGCTTCTGGCGCTCCAGGTCCTGGATCACGTACTTCATCTCCAGCGTGGACTTCACCAGCAGGCCGCTCAGTCCGATGGCGTCGGCCTTGTGCTCCAGGGCGGATTTGATGATGGTGTCGCCGGTCTGCTTGATGCCCAGGTTGACGACCTTGTAGCCGTTGTTCGAGAGAATGATGTCGACCAGGTTCTTGCCGATATCGTGGACGTCGCCTTTTACCGTGGCCAGCACGATCGTGGCTTTCTGTGAGCCGGCCTTCTTCTCCATCTTGGGTTCGAGATAGGCGACCGCCTGCTTCATCACTCCGGCCGAGTCGAGCACCGACGGCAACTGCATCTTGCGCGCGCCGAACAGATCGCCCACCGTGCGCATGCCGTCGAGCAGGACATTGTTGATCAGGTCGAGCGGCGAATATTGGACGAAGCGCGTCTTCCAGTATCTCTTCCAGAGTTTTTTTGTGCGCGCCTTCGCCGACCGCTTTCTCGCCGTTGATGATGGCAAACTTGAGCTTGTCTTCGACCGAAAGCGTTTCGACGTGCGCCGTGGTCTCGCTTTCGCCTTTGCCCTTCTTGCCGGCAAAGTGGTTCATGTATTTCTGCAGCGGGTCGCCATCGGACGCCGCGTCGCGGTAAATCAGCTTGAGCGCGAGATCAACTTCCTCTTGAGGGATTTTGTATAACGGATAGATTTTGGTGTAGTTGACAATGGCCATATCCAGGCCATTGTTGACCGCCTCGTGCATGAAGACGGAATTCAGCACGCGCCGCGGGTAGGCATCGAGGCCGAAAGAAATGTTGCTGACGCCGAGGATCGTCTTTACCTCGGGCAGTTCCTGCTTGATGCGCTTCACCGCCGCCAGGGTTTCGATTCCGGCGGAACGGTAATCTTCCTGCCCGGTGGTGATGGGCAGAGTCAGCGCATCGAAGATCATGTCGATGCCGCGGAGGCCGTACTTTTCCGTCGCCAGTTGGTAAATGCGCTTGGCGATGGCGACTTTCTTGTCGGCGGTCAGCGCCATGCCGTCTTCGTCGATGGTCAGCGCGATCACGGCGGCGCCGTAACGCCGGGCCATGGGCAGAACTTTTGAAGTTCGCTTCTCGCCATCTTCCAGATTGATGGAATTGATGATGGCCTTGCCCGGAATTCGCTTCAGCGCCTCTTCGACCACGTCGGCTTCGGTGGAATCGACCAGAATCGGAGCGGGCACGCGGGTCGCGACCTTTTCCAGGATCGAGGTGATGTAGCCCTTTTCGTCTTCGCCGACGATGGCGCAGCACAGGTCAAGCATGTGCGAGCCTTCGTTCACCAGCTTCTTGGCCAGGGCCAGAATGTCGTCGTACTTCTTGCCGCGCACCAGATTGCGGAAATGTTCCACCCGGGTCGTGGTATTCATTTCTTCGGCGACGACCAGCGGCTTGGGATCAAGATCGAGCGGAACCGAAGTGTAAGCGCTGGACGCAGCCGCCGTGGGCTTGACCTCGCGCCTGGCCGGCTCCAGCGTTGGAGACGGCATCCGACCACCGCTTTCAGGTGCTCGGGTGTGGTGCCGCAACATCCGCCGACGATGCGCACCCCATACTCGGTCAACGAAACGCTTGTGATATTGGGCCAGCTCGGCAGGGCTGAGCTTGTAGACCGCGCGTCCGCCTTCGTTCTGCGGCAAGCCGGCGTTGGGCAGAACCGAGATGAGCTTGGTCGAATTGAGCCCGAGGAAGCGCACCGCATCGTTCATCTCCTGCGGGCCGGTGGCGCAGTTGAGGCCGATGACGTCGACGTCGAACGGTTCGAGCGCGGTGAGCGCCGCGCCGATTTCGGTGCCGAGCAACATAGTGCCCGTGGCTTCAAGCGTGACCTGCACCGTCACCGGCAGACGCTTGCCCGCTCTTCTGCATGGCGTCGAAGATGCCGACCAGCACGGCTTTGGCCTGAAGAAGATCCTGACAGGTTTCGGCGAGCAGAACGTCAACGCCGCCTTCGATCAGCGCAACAGCCTGTTCTGTGTAACCGGCCACCATGTTGTCGAACGTGATGTGCCCGAGCGATGGCAGCTTGGTAGTCGGACCGATGGAGCCGGCCACGAAGCGTGGCTTGTCTTTCGTGGAAAATTGCTGCGCGACTTCTTTCGCGATTTTGGCGGCGGCGATATTGATTTCGGCAACTTTGTCCTGCAGGTCGTATTCGGCGAGCACGACGCGGGTGGCGCCGAAGGTGTTGGTCTCGACCACGTCGCAGCCAACCTTGAAGAAGTCGGCGTGAATGTCCTTGATGATGTCCGGCCGGCTGAGGACGAGCAGTTCGTTGCAACCTTCCTTGCCCCAGAAATCGTCCACACTGGGGTTGCGGAACTGGATGTTGGTCCCCATGGCGCCGTCGTAGATAACGACGCGCTCCTTCACGGTTTGGAGAAAGTCAGACATTACTCATTGGTCGTTCAGTCGTCAGTCGTCGAGTCAATACCCGTTGTCAGGCGTCAGTTGATCACGTGAGGCGTGATCCGATGGCCAACGACCATGGCCGACAACCAACGACTGGCCTAAATGCACAAACGCCGGCCCGCTGGGGACCGGCGTCTCATCCTCTGACAGAATCTATTGAACTCTAGCTCCCCTGTACAGGTAACGAAGGTGCGCCGGCTGCGACCTCGTCTCGATTGAATACCGCGTTGGCTCCCATATGCGCTGGCATGGGGGCCAGCATCTGCTCCTTGCGGTAGACCAGGTTGCTGGCGTTAAACGTCGCAATCTCGAAGCCGTGCCCGTGGGTGATGGCGTCGGTGGGACAGGCTTCCACGCAGTATCCGCAGAAGATGCATCGGTTGTAGTCGATGTTATAGACCTTGGCGTAACGCTCGGCCCCGCTGACCCGGTTCTCCGCGGTGTTCTCCGCAGCCTCGATGTAGATGCAATTCGAGGGGCACGCGGCCGCGCACAGGAAGCAGGCCACGCACTTTTCCAGGCCGTTCTCGTCGCGCTGCAGCACGTGCACGCCGCGGTAGCGCTCCTGAAACATGGCGCCCTTCAGCGGACCCGGACCGTCGGGATAGTTTTCCACGATGGTGGGCTGGAACATCTCCCGGAAGGTGATGCTCATGCCTTTGGCGATGGCCGCGATGTTCTGAAGGACCGGCATACCTCTTTAGTATACCGAAAGGCCTGGATTGACGCAGGCGCAGCGGACGTTATGGGCGTGCGCATACCGGTCGAAGGTGTTCGCAGCTCAAGGCTACAGTTTGGATTTGACACCGTGGCCCACAGCGACCAGGAAAATGGCACTCTTGCCTTCGGCGTGAGGGGAGAAGAATGCGGTTACATCGTCGTCGAAGAATGTCAGGCCGGTGGCGCCGAGGTGTTGCGCATACGCTGCGAGATAGAGCTTGCCGCCGAGGATGCCGGCTTCGAGTTGCACCGCGCGATATCCCCGATTGCCATAGCATTGCAGTAGCAGGCCGCAGGTCAGCCAGGAAGAAGACGTCGACTGCAGCATCGGCGGGCAAGGCTTGCTGCAAGTCCGAGGTACCCGGCCTGGGACCGGAAATCTCCGGGCTTCAGGCACTCGAGCAACCCGCGGCCTCGATGGAAGACGTAGGCCCCGGGCTCGAGACCTTCGACGGCATGGACGATCAGATAGAGGTGGTTAAGCTGCGATCCCACAGGATCGAGGAAATCGGCGGGCACGCCGCGAGTGGCGCGATCGAGCATGGTGGAGAGTTGCGCCAGGGTGATCGGCGTATGCGGCAAACTTGCGGCTGGAACCGCGCCGCAGGATGACCTGCTCGATGGGGTCGCGAGGTATTTCCACATCGGATAGAGGTTGAAGCTGAACGACCGGTCCCGTAGCAGGTGGGAAGTGAGTGGGCGGAGTTGCCGCCGCGCCACGCGCGCAACTTCTTCGGACGAGTACAGCGAAGAGGCTGCGTGCATTTCGCGCATGAGGGGATAGTCGATCTCGTGGCGAGAGAGCGGGAGGGTTTCGAGTCCGAGTGGAGGGATTGTTGTTGGCGGCTGCGCTGGGAGCTCCGAGAGCATGAGCCAAGCGGCACCAGCGAGAAAGCCACCTCGCGCCGAGAATCGACATCGAGCAGGCGATTCACGGTATCGTCTACGAATCCGCATATTACTTTGGCTGGCAGGCCTAACCCGGTGCCGACGGCTAGCAGGTTGGCGAGCAGGGTGCCGTTGTCCCAGCCGAAATGGCGGTAGGTGCGGTCCTGATACTTCCAGGCGTTACGCCAGTAGGTGCAAGTGCAGACGATGGTCAGCGGAGCGTGAGCGATCGCGGGTTCGGCGGCTGTGGCCTCAATCAAGACGCTGCGATAGTCTCTGGCGCGCAGGCGGCGCAGGCCGAATTCGGCGGCGGCGAAGTGATAGACGCCCGCTTCGAGGTTGGCGAGATCGCCGCAAACCAGATAGAGCTCGACCTCGTAGAGCGCTCCGGTGCAGGCGGCGGCGCGAAAGTAGATCTCGCCGCCGGGATATTTTCTGTGCCGGGTGATGCCGGCTGAGAGGTAAAGCAGTTTGGCGATGGCTTCCAGGTCGGGCGCCACTGTGGTTGCGGCGCAACGATTTCGGCGATGGCGGAAAGGGCAGCAACTCCGGTCTGGCGGACCTCGGCAGGGAGGGGCGACGGATCCAGTGTGGGATAGATCTTGAAGGGGATGGGCTGGTTATTGAAGTCCAGTGAATGCTGGTTGGAGCGGACGCTGGCGTAGGAGTGCTTGGTGGCGTTGTGATACTTCAGGGCGACTTCGAGATTTCTGTTTTCAGGCACTTGAGGGTGAGATGTGATGAGCATACTCTTGAATCGAGGTCATCTTGAAGCTGCTGAGGGTCGGCGAAGGCGCGCCGGACCAAGCCTCGTGTGGTCCAGCTAGCTTCTGCCACAACGAGGGTTGGTGTATGCTTACTGCGATATGGGGATACCGAGCCTGCTGCGCAAGATCTTCATGGTGGACCTGCTTCAGGGATTGAAGGTCACGTTCCTTTATCAGGATCCCAAAGAGATTTATACCGAGCAGTATCCGCTGCAACGGCCGCAGGTGGCGGAGCGCTACCGCGGAGCGCCGCGGCTGAATGTGAATCCTGATACCGACGAGACCATGTGCATCGCGTGCGATTTGTGCGCGCTGGCGTGTCCGGAGAATCTGATTGTGGTCTCGAGCGAACGCAACGAAAAAACCCGCCGCAAAGAACTTACCAACTTCACCTACGATTTGAGCCGCTGCATGTTTTGCGGGCTGTGCGAGGACGCCTGTCCTACCGACGCGCTGGAGCTGACCCAGGATTTCGAGCTGGCCAGCTATACGCGCGAAGGGGCCATCTGGAACCGCGAGATGCTGGAGAAGGGGCCGCAGCCGACGCAGTATAAGAGATAGTCGTTGGTCATTGGTCGTTGGCCACAACCGTTCGATCCGCTGCGCTAACATCGTGGGAAATTGACCAACCACCAACGACGAACGACTAGGTTCCAGGCTGTTGCTGCGTCATGCAATGCATCGCGCCGAAGCCCCAGATTAAATCTCCTGAGTAGATGCCTACGATTTCGCGCTCCGGGAAGAGGTCGGCGAGGATATCCAGGGCGACCCGGTCGTTGGGGTCGTTGAAAACCGGGACCAGCACGATGCCGTTGGCGATGTAGAAGTTGGCATAGCTGGCCGGGAGGCGGCGACCTTCGAAAACAACCGGGCTGGGCATGGGGAGCTCGACGATGGCCAGCGGCTTGCCGTTTTGGTCAGTGGCGGCGCGGAGCCGGCGGATGTTTTCTCGCAGCGGGTCGTAGTTGGGGTCGTTGGGATCGGACTCGATCGCGGTGACGACTGTGTCGGGAGAAACGAATCGGGTGATGTCGTCGACGTGTCCGTGAGTGTCGTCGCCAGCGATGCCGGAGTTCAGCCAGATCACGTTTTTAATTCCCAAATAATCTGAAAACAGTTTTTCGTAATCCTTCCGGGACATGGATGGATTCCGCTGCTGTGTCTTGCTGAGCAAGCATTCTTCGGTCGTCAGAAGCGTGCCGTTTCCGTTGACATCGATGGAGCCGCCTTCCAGCACTACTCGGGATTCTTGGTGCATGGGGCGCAGTTCCTGGGCATGGGCGGCTTTGGCCATGCGGCTGCCGATTTTTTCATCGTGCTGATAGTTTGAATATTTTGCCCAGGCGTTGAAGCGCCATTTGATGGCGGTCAGGGATTGCGGACTGCGGGACTTCGGTCGCGCGGGCGAGCCGCCCGCGTCCGCATGATCTGTGGTGACAGTGAAGGTGCAGCCTGAGTCGCGAGTCCAAACGCGGTCTGTGGGCCAGCGATGGAAGGTGATGTTTTTACTTAGAGCGTTGGCTTTGGCGAGGACCTTGCGAGCTTGCTTTTCGGATGCGGCAGCTATTGACGATCAGATCAATGGGCTCGTGTTGGCTTAGGTGACGGATGATTTCGGCATAGACCCATGGGATGGGTTCGAATTTGCCAGGCCAGTCGCCGCGATAGTGGGGCCAGGCCAACCAGGTAGAAGCATGGGGCTCCCATTCGGCGGGCATGCGATAGCGCGGGTTAGATGGGGAGGGCTTCATGGGGTTGTGCTCCACAAAAGCAACGGCTAGGCGAGCCTTGCTCGCCCCGGACGAGTCGAAGACCCCTCCCCACATGGTTCGTGGTGAACCGCTTAATCAATCGATCAGCCTGTTGGTGATTTGGGCGTAACTGTCGATGCGGCGGTCGCGCAGGAAGGGCCAGTTGCGGCGGACGTCTTCCACGATGCACAGGTCGACTTCGCCGATCAGAACTTCTTCCTTGTCGTGCGAAGCTTCAGCGATGACGCGGCCGAAGGGGTCGCAGAGGAAAGAGGCGCCCCAGAATTCCAGGCCCTCTCCTGGAGCGGCGTTGCCCCGAATGTCTCCGGTTTCGTGTCCTACGCGATTCACGACTGCCACGTAGACGCCGTTGGCGATGGCGTGGGCGCGCTGAATGGTGCGCCAGGCGTCGTGTTGTGACGGGCCGAACTCAGCCTTCTCCGACGGATGCCAGCCGATGGCGGTGGGATAGAACAGGATCTGCGCGCCTTGCAGCGCCGTCAAGCGCGCGCCTTCGGGATACCACTGGTCCCAGCAGACCAGCGTGCCCACGCGGCCGACGCCGGTGTCGAAGGCGCGGTAACCGAGGTCACCGGGCGTGAAGTAATACTTCTCGTAATACAGCGGATCATCGGGGATGTGCATCTTGCGATAAAGCCCGCGCAGAGATCCGTCGGCGTCGAAGACGACGGCTGTGTTGTGATAAACGCCGGGCGCGCGTTTCTCGAAGACAGAGGCGATGAGTACGATACGAAGCTGCTTCGCCAGCGTGGCCAGACGGTTAGTAACCGGGCTGGGAATGGGCTGGGCCAGGTCGAACAGACTCGAATCTTCACGCTGGCAGAAATACTGGGTCTGAAAAAGTTCGGGCAGACAGACGATGTGCGCCCCGCGCGCCGAGGCCTGGTGGATTTTGTCGATGGCGTGTTGCAAATTCTTGTCAGGGTCGGACGTCGTGGACATCTGTATCAGCCCGACGTTGAATTTCTGTGGTGGCAAACAGCCCTCCTGAAGAGAAAATAGAATATCAGTTCCGCATTTTTAGGTCTTCATATTCAGTTCTCAGTTTTCAGTTCCTGGTTGTCAGTGGTAATAGTTTGTGGGGTTCTAGTAGAGTAGTGCAGCATAACTTGGGGGTGTAATTTTGAAACATGACAACCATGACGGCGCGGGAATGGAGCGCCACTTGCACGATCCGATTGAAGACCGGCTGGTTCCGCTAGAGCCACTCGACCTGACCCGCGTGCACTCGATCGATGACCTGGTGCGGGCGATGTCCAAGACGGCGTTCACCGGGCGGCAAGTGGGCGAAGCTGCCGACGTGCTCGAAGCCATGGCCCGCGACAAGGACTGTTTTGTGGTGATGACCCTGGCGGGGGCGATGACTGTGGCCAAGCAGGGGCTGGTGGTCGCGGAATTGATCGATCGAGGCATCGTGAATGCCATCGTCTCGACGGGCGCTCTGATGGCGCATGGGTTGGTGGAGGCGACGGGGCGGGCCCACTTCCGCTACAACCCTGAAGTTTCCGACGAGGAACTTTACGAGCAGGGCTACAACCGCGTTTACGACACTCTGGAGCCGGAGACAAACCTGGACGACGTGGAGAGGGTGATGGGTGAGGTGCTGGAGCAATGGGATCCCAGCGAGATACTTTGTTCTTACAAGCTCAACCACGCCATCGGAGAATATCTGGCCCGGACTGCCAAAGGACAGCGGGGGATTTTGAAGTCGGCGTTCGAAAAAGGAGTGCCGGTTTTCGTGCCTGCGTTTACCGACTCGGAACTCGGACTGGATGTGGCTCTCTCCAACCGCATGCGGGAATCGGCTGGAAGGCACAAGCTGCGCTTTGATCCGTTCGAGGATCTTGAACATTTTGCCTCCACGCTGCTGCGGCAGAAACGGTTGGGCATATTTACCATCGGCGGCGGAGTGCCGCGAAACTGGTCGCAGCAGTTCGGGCCATTCATTGAGTTGCGGCACCGGCGCATGGGTGAGAACGTGCCGCTAAAACGCTATCACTACGGGTTGCGCATTTGTCCCGAACCCGTTTATTGGGGCGGGCTGTCGGGCAGTCCCTATAGCGAGGCGATTTCATGGGGGAAGTTTGTGCCACCGGCTGAGGGCGGGAAGTTTGGTGAAGTATTTGTGGATGCGACTGTGGGGTTGCCTTTGATCGTGGCTGCGGTTCTGGAGCGGCTGGGAAAGAACGGGCAGGGTCACAAAGGGAAGAAGGAGAAGGTGGCGGCGCGGAAGTAAAAGCAAGACGGCGCGGACACGGGACGCCGGTGCTACACAGACCTCGGCCCATTCGTCTCCTGGCGAATGGGCCGTTTTTGTTTCTTAGTCGAAGATCAGGACAGCGGACGCAATCACCGTGGTCCAAAGGCCGCGCTTGTCGCCTACCGCGGACTGGGTGACATTGGCGGTGCGGACGATCTTGTTCGAGATACGGTAGATCTCTTTCTTCTCGTCCCAGGAACGGTCGGGGTCGAATTCGACGTTGAGAGTGGTGGCCAGCATCTCGGCAGCGAGTTCTTCGGCATAGTCACCGGCCGAGTCCTCGGTCTCTCCGAAGGAGTGGTGCTCGCTGAGGTAGCCGTAGGTATTACGATCGGCGGGGATAGCCACACCAATGCTGGACGCCAACAGGCGGTGCGGTTCGTGGGTCGAGTTTTCGGCCACGACGGAAAAAACCACTTCGCCCGGGCTTAGATACTTCAGTCCCTGGGAACGCGGTACGAGCTTGCATTGTGGCGGAAAAATTGAGGAGACTCGAACCAGATTCTGGGCGGCGATGCCGGCGTCCCGCAACGCCAGCTCAAACGAAGTGAGACGTTCGCGATGTTTCCCGACCCCCTTGGTGAAGAAAATCTTTTTGGGGACCATGTCTTTAGACAATTCGAGTTTCCTCCAGTAACGCTTGGGTAAATTCGCTAAAACATAACATAGGGAGTCGCGCGGACAATATGAAAATCAAGGTAATTTAAGAAAAAAGCGCTCGGACGTGTCGAAGTGAATACTTCCGGGCCTACTTGGCTGGGGCCACCGAAAGCACGGCAATGGAATCACCAGTGGCCTCGCCCGTGACTTTGGCCTCCTGGTCAGCCAGTTTGTCGAGTTGGTCGAGGGTGGCTTTGTCGCTGGTGTCGAGGGTGTACACCTTGTCGCCCACGACCAGAGCGTACTTTGAACCTTTGCGTACACATGCCCGCGTACATTCGGACGCTTCGCCGGCCATCATGTGGTTGGCCCCGCACATGGCATCGCTGACTTTGCCGGTGAATGCCTGGGGTTTATTGGCGGCCACGGCTGGAGATGGGGCCAGGGTAGCCCCCAGGAGTGCGGTCGAGGCGGCGACGGTGAATCTCGAGGGAGTAAATCTCATCAGAACATTTCTTACGTCTGGTTTGTGGCTGCCATCTTCTTAGATGCCTCCAAGAAGAGCGACGCTCTTTTGCTTCCAAAAATAACAGAATCGGTGGGTCCTCACCGGATGGCGTCGAAGTGCAGCGAGACGTCCACGACCTTGTCCTGGTCTTCCGGAGTTTCGTGCACGGTGATTTTCCATTGGTCAGCCGGGAAGGTTCCGACAATGGAGTCCAGAAACTGCTGGGGATAGTCGGAATCATAGGTCTGGCCGGGGAGCAGCTTCCAGGCGATGCCGATCCGTTCGGTGGCTTTGCTGTCCAGGCCGCGAACTTCGAGGTCGCCCATCTTGTAAATGCCACCCACCTTAAACTCGAATACGTACTTGACCGTGGAGTCGGCGTCATTCATTTCAGGGGCAGGGCGGATTTGAACTCCCATGTAGCCGCGGGTTCCGTAGAGTCTCTTTAGGGCTTCAACATCATGGTCGGTCTGCACCGCGTTCGCGGTTTGATCGGGCTGCAGGTGTATGAGTCCACGCAACTTTTCGAGCGGAAACACGTCGGTGTAGCCGGAGAGCTGGATCGCGCTGACCTTGTACTGGCGGCCGGGAGTGACCGGAAACGTGACATCCACCGAAATTTCCTCGGGTGTCTCCTCTACAACTTTGGGCTGGGGTTCGGCGACGGTAGCCTTGAGATAGCCTTGTGCAAGAAACACGGGCAGGAAATTCTTCTGGGCCTGAAGTGCGAGCCGGCTGCGCGAGTAATCCTGACCGGAGAGTCGCCGGGCGGCGGCCTCGAGCAAGGGCAACTCAGCCGGGCCGGCACCGCTGAAGTTGATCTTGCGAACGCTGATGGGCTGACCGGTAATGCTGAACTCGAAGGCTTCCATGGGACCGTCTTGCGGGCCGGCGCGCAGGTAGTCGACACGACCGTGTAGGTTGTGTTCGATGGCCAGGCCCTGCAAGGCTTCGGATACCTGGTCGGCGAGATTACCGCTGACCGGGAGCTGACCCTGGAAGAGAGGTTCCCGGGCGCTAAGCTTTTCGTGCAGTTCCTGATCAGAAAGCCAGACGAAGTTCTCAAAGCGGACGGGCACGAAGGGCTCACTGTCGGTCACCTGCACGTCGAGTTGTATGCCCTCGGGACTGAATTGGAAGCTATAGGCAACGTTGCTGAAAGCGCCGGTTTCGCCTAAGTGCTGGCTCACGCCTTTGAAGTCATCGTCTTTGACAACCTGGCCGATTTGCAAGCCGGTAGCGGCAATGAGCTGGGCCGAGGTGTAACGCGTCGAGCCTGTAACTCGGATGGAGATTAGTTTGGACGCCGATGACGAGGCAGGCTTGGAAGGCTTGTGGGTCTGGGCTGAGAGCAGGGAAGCGCACGCCATCAGAAAGGGCAGGAAGATTCGTTTCACTGCGAGGATTTTAACCCAAGATCCAATCCAGAACACCTTAGGGACGGACTACTCTCCCAATACAGTTATGGAAGAGCCGCCCACCACGCTGAAGCAAGTTGAACGAATGAACACAACGAGAGATTTGCAAGTCTATATTGATATCAACGTACACTGCCAAGCGGCTCGAGCCGCGAAGCATGCCGGGCCATGCGATAGTGAAGCGGCATCGAATCGGCGATTGTGCCGTCACAATCGAACAAGTAGGCATTGAAAGAGCCAGGCGGCAATTTCAGTCTCAATAACTGAATAGTAACCCAAGATTCATCACGGAACGCGTATTGGCGGCTGCCCACATCCCGCCGGCGGAGCGGAAGCTCCGCGGCTGCGGCCTCAAATCTCGGCGAGCTTTGCTCGCCTGCCCGGACGAGGGCGCCCGGGCCTACGTGGCTCGGTGGTGGTTCGATGGTAGTGGTCTCCGGTGCTAGCGGGTTGCGGTGGCTATCGGGTCGACCTTTTTTATCTTCACCGTGGTGTCGATGAAGGCCAACGCGGCGCGGCTGAGGGCTTTGTCTTTACGGAACACCAGGGCTAGGTCGCGGCGAATCGGAGTCTCCGCCATAGGGATGGCGACCAGCACTTTGGCCTGCACGTCCTCCTGCACATTGGAGCGGGCGATGAATCCCACGCCCACGTCGGCGGCGATGAAGCGCTTGAGCAGCTCGCTGGAATCGAGTTCCATGGCGTATTGCGGCTTCAATTTGTTGTCGTGGAAGAGTTCTTCCAGAGCATCGCGGGTATGGCCTGCTTTAGGCATTACCAAGGGGAACTTGGCAACTTCGCAGATAGGGGCGGACTTCAATTTCGCCAGGGGGTGCTGGGGAGGCGCGATGACCACGAGTTCGTCACGATGAATCAGGACGACGGTCAGGCGGGTGTCGGTGACGGGCATCGACATGAAGCCGAAGTCCACCGAGTTGTCGATGACCGACTCGAGAATCTTACCGTAATCGGCGCGGGTGATGTTGACCGCCACGTCCGGGTATTGCTTCTTGAACTCGGCGAAGACTTCGGGGAGGATGTGCAGGCAGGTGCCTTCATTGGCTCCCACGATGATCTCTCCTCGGGGCACGCGTTCGGTTTCGGCGATGGCGGTCAGGACCGCCTTGCGGGCTTCAAGAATCTCTTCAGCATATTTCTGGAACAGCTTGCCGGAGGCGGTGATGGAGACCTTCCCGCCAGAGCGATCGAGCAGCTTGGCGCCGACTTCTTCCTCCAGCGCCCGGATCTGCGATGAGATCGCCGGCTGAGTACGGAAGCGTTTCTCCGCCGCCCGGGAGAAGGAGCTGTGGCGCGCGACCTGGAGAAACGTTTCTAGCTGTTCAAAATCCATGAGGTAGTCGTTGGTCGTTAGTCCTTGGCCGTTGGGTCTTAGCTCGAATCTCCTCCACTCGGGAGGTTATAGGTCCTCAGCGGCGGAAGCCGCCTCCCGGACAGGCTTAGGAACATTCCGAAAGGGTTGCTTCATCTTGGGGCAAGCGCCTGGTATTCCTACAGTTAGGCGGTGATAAGAGCTCGCTTATCCCGGCCATAAAAACAATATATTTCCTTGCACAGCCCACGCACGGATAAAGTTACTGTGCGGCTGACACAATGCGCGATTGTAGCAGGCACGCTCTCTTCCCTTAAAACACGGCTCGTAACACCTTGCGCCGCTGGAGCCGCGTCACGTGAAATCCGGAACGAGATCCGAAAGGAACGATCCATGGCTGACCCGAAAACCGTTCTCGAGTTTGTGAAGAAGAACGGAGTCAAGATGCTAGATCTCCGCTTTACCGATTTGCCGGGACTGCAGCACCATGTTTCCTATCCCATTGACCAGTTGACTGAAGCTGCGTTCGACGAAGGGTATGGCATGGATGGTTCGTCGATCCGCGGCTGGGCGGCGATTCATGAGAGCGACATGCTGCTGATTCCCGACCCGAACAGCTTCATGCTCGATCCTTTCACCGAAGTGCCGACCCTAGTGATGGTGTGCGACGTCGTCGACCCGGTCACCAAGCAGCGTTACGACCGCGATCCGCGCTACATTGCGAAGAAGGCGGAAATGTATCTAAGCTCGACCGGGCTGGCGGACACCGCCTATTTCGGCGCAGAGGCCGAGTTCTTTATTTTCGACAACGTGCGCTTTGATCAGCGCGAGCAACATGGCTTTTACTTCATCGACGCGGAAGAAGGACGCTGGAATTCGGGGCGGGTGGAGAACAACCAGGGATACCGTCCGCGCTACAAGGAAGGCTATTTTCCCGTGCCTCCAACCGACCACTACCAGGACCTGCGGACCGAGATGGTCATGACCATGCAGAACTGCGACCTGGAAGTGGAGTGCCACCATCACGAAGTCGCGACCGGCGGGCAGACCGAAATCGACCTGAAGTTCGATTCGCTGGTGCGCTCCGCGGACCACATGATGCTCTACAAGTACATCGTCGAAGAATGTGGCCAACCAGTACGGCAAGACCGTGACCTTCATGCCCAAGCCGATCTACGGGGACAACGGCAGCGGCATGCATACTCACCAGTCGCTGTGGAAGGGCGGCAAGCCGCTGTTTGCCGGAGATGGCTATGCTGGCGTATCGCAGATGGCGTTGTGGTATATCGGAGGACTGATTAAGCACGGGCCAGCGCTGGCGGCCATCATTGCGCCGACCACCAATTCGTACAAGCGGCTGGTGCCGGGGTTCGAAGCGCCGGTGAATCTGGCGTACTCGCGGCGGAACCGTTCGGCGGCTTGCCGCATTCCGATGTATTCAGCTTCGCCCAAGGCCAAGCGGGTGGAGTTCCGGCCGCCGGACCCGAGTTGCAATCCTTATATGGCGTTTGCGGCAATGATGATGGCGGGGCTGGATGGAATTGAGAACAAGATGGATCCAGGGCAGCCGCTGGACAAGGACATATATGACCTAGGGCCAGAAGAGCTGGCCAAGGTGCCGTCCATGCCAGGTTCGCTTGAAGATGCGCTAGATGCTCTGGAGCGGGACCACTCGTTTCTGCTTAAGGGCGATGTGTTTACAGAGGAGCTGCTAAGTACGTATGTGGAGTACAAGCGAACCAAGGAGGTGGACGCGGTGAGATTGCGGCCGCATCCGTATGAGTTTGCCTTGTACTACGATATTTAGCCGTCATTCACCAGCGATCACCTGTCATCCCGACCAGAGCGCAGCAAGCGCAGTGGAGGGACCTGCTGTTTGGTGAGGAGCTGACATTAGTTGGAGTCGTGGGCCCGTGCCACGAGTAGTCTCCGAAGAATCTCTAGGGTGCGCCACGACAGGATTGTTCCCGAAGCAGTCAGAACTCAGCCAGATTTAACCCGCGACCGTGGCGATCGCCGGCAAACCGCAGATCCCTCCACTGCGCCCCGGTCGGGATGACAATATGGGGAGGGGCGGTGGGGCCAGAAAGAAAAGGCCCGGCATTAAGCCAGGCCTTTCGGTTTCCTGAGGCGTTTTAGACCAGGCTGCTAATTGCGGTTCGGTCGGTCCGGGCGGGAATGCGTTCGACGTCCAAGCTCCGGATGGCCTTCACTTCCTGGGAATCTGGGAGGCCGAGCACGATGGCTCCCAAGGTTGAATTTGATTTCTCCAGCACCATGAGAAGATATTTCTGGGCTACGGCGCGATCAGAAGGATGAATCAGCTTCCACCAGCGCCGGATCGACTCTTGAACCTCGACTGAGTTCTTGTCACCTTCGACCATCGCGTCAACCAGCTTGTAGACCTTGCTCTTGACCGCTTGGTAGGAGATAGAGACCTCCTGTGGCATTGTTCACCCCCCGATGCAGTCTCTATTAGCAATAAGCGGGCCAAACGTATCCCTAAGTTATATTGGGACTTAGCCTCTCCATTGATTCTAGTTGTTGGAGGAATAGAAAAATTTGATATGAATTTACGTAGACAACGCGCGCGGTTGGCATACAAATTCGCGTCGCGATTCGTAGATGAACGGTTGTTTATTTCTGGCTCAACTGCTTTTCGACCGCTGAGACCACTTCTTTTGAATCGGGAGTCACGGCGGATTCGAAGCGCTGCACCACGTTACCGTTGCGGTCGACCAGGAATTTCGTAAAGTTCCACTTGATGTCGCCCGCGATGGAAGCGCCCGTCTGTTTGGTGAGGTACTGGTAAAGCGGTGTCTGGTCATCACCCTTAACGGACACTTTGCTGTACATCGGAAATGTCACGTTGTACTTTCGGGAGCAGAAAGTTTTGATTTCCTCGTTCGTGCCCGGTTCCTGGGCGCCGAAATTATTGGCGGGGAAGCCGACAATGACGAAGCCCTGCTCCTTGTACTTCTCGTACAAAGACTCCAGCGCGCTGTACTGCGGGGTGTAGCCACAACGGCTGGCGACGTTGACCACCAGGACCACCTTGCCTTTGAATTCCGCCAGAGGCATGGGCTTGCCGTCGATCGACGGAAGGGTGAAATCGTAGATATTCGCAGCGATGGCGGATCCAGCCATAAGAATCACCAATCCCAGTACGAGAAATGTGCGGACACTTCCGTTACGCACAGCCTTCATTGCGGTCTCCTTCACGCTGCCGAAAGTCCGGAAGAGATTTAGGTGAGAATACCGGAGGGCGATTGGGAGCGCAACTGGTCCAGGTGCGTGGAGGACGGGCGTCCCCGCCCGTCTTTGCACCAGCCCATCGAAACGGGCAGGGATGCCCGTCCTCCATCAGGAGATCCTGAAAGTTTGCCCGTACAGGGTACAATGTGGCGCTCGCTTGGGCACGGGGAAGAACCCCGCGGGCGATTCGCCCGCGACCACACAACCCCCGACCACCAGTCACATCGGGGGCTTGGCCCTGATTTTCGTCAAGTAACGCACCAAAATTTCTTGCGGAGGCTTCATGAAGCAGGCGCTGCTGTGGATGTTTGTATGTCTGACCCTGTCTGGCTTGTTATCGGCACAAACTGATCCGGCGCAACGCACCGTGACCCACGACAGCACCGAGCGAATGTTTCTTCCCCGCGACGCGTTTTGGGGATATGGACAATTTGACCTGGCGCCTCCGCACAACGAAATCGATCCGAATTTTGCCGGGCGGACGCGGGAATCTCTGGCGGAGTCAACGATCCGTGCAACGCCTTCGCGCGCTACATGATCTCTGGATATGTGGAAGCTCATCCCTTTGGCCGTGGGCAGTTTCGGAGGTTCTTTCTGTTTGGAGAGCCCAGGTTTCTGTTTGGCAAGAATCTACCGCAGACGCTTTACACCTGGTCGATGGACGCGATCGGGTTGGAGAACTCGTGGGGTGGGGGTCTTTACCTGGGCAAGGGATTCGAAGTGCGGGTGACACAGCACTTTCTGTTTACCCGGTTCGGAGCGCGGGACCGGAACCTGGGCCCGGCGGACCTTGGGCCCAACGGGCCCTGGGGGCGCTATAACACGATTGGGGTGCGGAAATATTTCGGGACGAGGCGGTATTGAGGGTATGCTGACAATCCGAGCCGAGAGTCTTGCCTCTATCGAAACTGCCAAATGAGACGACCGGGGTTGGCGCCCCGGGAGAAAGTAGCCGGCCTTTGCCCGGCTGGGCGGGTCGGGGCACCCGCCCCTACGCGGGCAGTGGTGATCCCATCCCGTTTCGCAATCCCGATACTGCCAAAGACAATTTGGAACGAGTTGGGGCGCGACTCTCACCTGCGCTTGCTTCGGCCTTGCCGGGGTTGCTGGCGGAAGCTCCTGATCCGGATGGCGCGCTGCTCCTGTTCGAGCGGTTGATCGAGTCTTCCGAAATAGTGCGGTTACTCGACCGGCACAATTCTCTGGCGCACTACGCCATTGTGGTCTTTGGGCACAGCCGGTTTCTGGGGGACACGCTGATCCAGAATACGGACCTGTTGCCGTCCTTTCTGCGGGAGAAGAATCTTGACCGCAGTTTTTCCCAGGAGGAATTTCATGAAAGCCTGGCGCGCTTCCGCGCCCGTTGGTCCGAGAGCGATGTTGCCCTGACATTGGCGCGGTTCAAGCGGCGGGAGTATGTCCGCATCATGTTGCGCGATGTGCTGAAGATTGCGCTTCTGGCGGAAACAACGGCCGAAATCTCGGCCCTGGCTAATGTGCTGATCGAGGAGGCCCTGCGTGAGGCGGATAGTAAGTTGCAACGGCGTCACGGGTACGCCGCAACATCTGGACGCTTTGGGCCGGCTGGTGGATACGCCGTTCGCGGTTCTCGCTCTGGGCAAAGCTGGGGGGCAACGAGCTGAACTACAGCTCGGATGTGGACCTGATGTACATCTACGGCGACGGCGAAGAGCCGCCCCGGACGCCGGTTTCCAATCGCGAATACTTTCATCCGGCTGGCCCAGCATACTACCGAAATCCTTTCGCGAGTCACGCGGGAAGGGCCGGTATTTCGCATCGATTTGCGCCTGCGGCCGCAGGGCGGGGAAGGGGAGTTAGCCATCCCGTTGTCGCAGGCGCTGGCGTACTACTCCGAAACTGCGCACGACTGGGAACGCCAGGCGATGATCAAAGTACGGCATGCGGCGGGAGACATGGGCCTGGCGCGGGAGTTTATTCGCGCGGTGCAGCCATACGTCTACACCGAGAAAGTGAATTTCGCCGCGATCAAGACCGCGCTGGTGGCGCGGGAGAAGATGCAGAAGCGGCGCCAGCAGGGAAAAACGCTGGGGCAGCCGCCCGAGACCATCGACGTGAAGATCGATCGCGGAGGGATCCGCGATATTGAATTTCTGGTGCAGTGCCTGCAGCGAGTTTACGGCGGCGCCGAAGCCTGGCTGCGATCTGGCGGAACGCTGTTTTCACTGCATAAATTGCACGACAAGGGCCACATCAGCGGCAAGGAATTTCACGACCTGACCAGCGCCTACGAGTTCCTGCGGCATCTGGAGCACCGGCTGCAACTGCGCGAAGGACAGCAGACGCACCGGCTGCCGACGTCAGAAGCCGACTGCCGCATACTGCAGCGGGCCATGGAGGGCTATGCGCCGGGAGAATACCGCGCCGGGAAACCTGGTCGTCTGTGGTCCAACGTCGATATGGCGAGCGGTGGCGGAAATTTATCAGCGGATCATCTATCAGCAGCAGACTCGTGGACGGCAGCAATTGCCGGCGCGGAATTCAAATTGCTCAGCGCGCTCGAACCGGCGACGTCAGACCCGTCCAGCCAGCATATTCTCGAGCGGCTGGCCGACCGACGCGCCGGCACTGTACGAGATTGCGAACCGCCGTGACCTGAACCCGCAGGCACGAAAGAATCTCTACCGCTTTCTGGGTTCGGCGTTCAGCAGTTCGCAGCGCTATGCCGGCGTGCTGCGAAATCAGGAGGCAGTAGGCCGGGCCCTGGCGCTGTTTGAGACCAGCGACTACCTGACGGAGATACTGATTCGCCATCCTGAGGAAATCGTCACCCTGGCAGAGCTGGAGGAAGTCGCGCCGCAAACGGGCGGCAGATACTTATTCGAGAAATCTCTGGGGCTGGCGGAAACGGATCGAGATCCAGTGTTTGCTTACCTGGCCGAGCTCGCCTGCGACCCCCGCGGAGAAGCTGGCCTTGCTGCGACAGCACTTTCAGGCATCGGGCCTTTGTCGTGGGAGCGCGAGACGTGATCGAGTTGCGCGATGTGTACGAATCATTCGAGGCCACCACGGCAGCGGCGGAGGATGTGATGGCGACGGCGGTCCGCCTGGCTGACGCTGAGGGGCTGGCGGTGATGGCGCTGGGCAGATTGGGAAGCGGCGAGTTTGATTTGTTGTCGGATGCCGATGTCCTGTTTGTGTGCGACGAAGATGGCGACAGGATCGCGCTGACCAAGTGTGCAGAGCGGATGATGCACGCACTGTCGGCTTACACTCGCGACGGCACGGTATTTTCTCTGGATGCGCGTTTGCGTCCGCGAGGAGGGGAAGGTGAGCTGCTCTCCACTCCCGCGCAGTTGGCGGCGTATTTCGAGCACGAAGCGCATGCCTGGGAGGCGCTGATGTACACCAAGATGCGATTTCTGGCCGGCTCGCAAACCCTGGGTGAACGCGCAACCGGAACGCTGAAACGCTGTTTGAGAGATTTGCGGCCGATGCCGGCTTTGCGCCGGATATTCGCGAGATGAGGACGAAACTGGAATCCGCGGAATCGCCCGGGAAGAGTTTCAAATATTCGCCTGGCGCGATCTATGACATTGATTTCATCACCAGTTTCCTGCTGATCAGGCATGGTGTGGCGGACAAGCGGGGAAGCCTGCGAGACCGGCTGTGGCGCTGCGTGGACTGCGGAGTGCTCGATAAGAGCGACGCGGGTGTGCTCGACCATGCGGCGGAGCTATTGCGCACGGTGGAGCACGTAGCGCGGCTGGTCGTGGGGCGGGCGGTCAAATGGCTGCCGGCGAGCGAGCACGGAAGAAGAGTCACCGAGAAGCTGACGGGGCAGATTCTGGGGTGCGATTTTCCTGAGGGATTGGAGAGTGAGTTGGATCGGAACGTTCGAAAAGGTTCGGGCGATCTATGAGCGGGTGCTAGGAGAGTAATCGGTCGAGTGTGGTCGCGGGCGACCTCGCCCTCGCTCTCCACTGCTGTCGGAAATCGGTGAAAGGGTTCCAGCAATGCTCAGAAGGATGAGGTCTAGCCTAGCTCCGGGCACGCGGGCGAGGTCGCAGGCGACCACACGGGCCTTTCAGTTTCGGTGGAGGGTGTAAGCGGGAATCGGGGCGGGGCGCCGGCTGCGCTGGATCAGCCAGATGATCAGCGCAACGATGCCGCCGAGGAAGACGAACGGCAGCAGGAAAATCAGGAAGACCCAGCCGTGTCCTCCGATGGTCGTGACATCTCCAGCCACGGCGGCCTGCGGGTCGCGGCTTAGGTCCCCTCCGATTGCGGTCAGATCGCCCGCCAGTTGGCTACCGCTCTCGACCCTGGCGTTGCCGGCGATGGTGGTAACGTCTCCCGCGATCGAGGCGCCCGGCTCCGCAATCACACTTCCGGCGATAGCCGTAACGTCGCCTGATACCTCACCGCGAACATAGACAGAACAGCCGATGCAGGTTACGTCGCCGACCTTTTCATCGGGCTGGATGTGGATGTCGTGGTTCATCTGGAAGCGATCGGGAGTGGTTGCTGCCGCCCAGCTGGTGGACGGAACTAGGAAAACCGTAACGACGCAGAATGCTGGGAGGAGAAAGAACCGGGTCATGAAAGGCTCCTGGCAACGCTTGCGGACAGTATAAGCCTCCCACGGCCGTTATTGCTCAATGAGGCTCGCATTCGGCCACCAACCAGGGAAAGGGGCCAACGACCAAAGACGACTCTCTCAGTGCTTGGATTTCAATGAATAGTTTCTAACGACGCCGAAGCCGGTGACGCTGATGTGTCCGATGGAGAGCCAGCGTTCGAGCTTGTGGTGGCCAGTGCGGTGCAAGAGTACGAGAGGCCCGACGGAAGTGAGCGTTCCAGCTGCTTCCAGGCTGGCGAATGCAGCCGAGTTGTTAACGATATCGTCGGGGATCAGAACTTCTTCGCGGCCGCGAGCCAGAAAGTTGCGGGTGGAGGCGTAGTCGAGTCCGCGGAAGACCGCGACGCCAGAGAACAGGAGAATGTTGGTCCGGTCCCAGAAAGCGTGGGGCGGGATCTGAGCAGGAGCGGCCGGGACGGGGGCGGTAGTGGAAACCTGATCGGGTTTAGCCGGCGCGGGTTGCTGAGCTGTGGCGGGCAAGACTCTCAGGACGCAGATTGCGAAAAGTAGTGCAGGGACAGGGATTCTGCCGACGGAATCATGGGACATGTTTGTATTGTAGCGGGAGGCCGAGCCCTGCTCGCCTGGGCGGGCCGAGGGCGCCCACCCCTGCGTGGAAGATGGTGCTTTATAATTGATGGTTTCACTCATCAATCGCTTAACCATCAAGGGCGGAGGGCTTAATGGCGGTTTCATATAACAGTGTACCGGTGCCGGCGAATGGCGCGCGGATTACCTACAGCAACGGGACTTATCAGGTCCCTGACAATCCGATTGTGCCTTTTATCGAAGGCGATGGCACGGGGCGGGACATCTGGAAGGCGTCGGTGCGGGTGTTCGATGCGGCGGTGGAAAAGGCCTACAAAGGCAAGCGGCGGATCGTCTGGTATGAAGTGTTCGCCGGCGAGAAGGCGATGGCGACCTTCAATACCTGGCTGCCGGACGACAGCGTCGCTGCCATCCGCGAATTTCGCGTGGCGATCAAGGGGCCACTGACTACGCCGGTCGGAGGCGGTATTCGTTCGCTGAATGTAGCGCTGCGCCAGATTCTTGATCTGTATTGCTGCGTGCGGCCGGTCAAGTATTACAAGGGCGTGCCTTCGCCGGTGAAACATCCCGAGCGCATGGATGTGGTCATCTATCGCGAAAATACCGAAGACGTTTATGCCGGAATCGAGTGGGAGCAAGGGACGCCGGAGGCAGCGCGGCTGATCGAGTTCCTGAACAAGGACATGCTGAAAGGAGGCAAGAAGCAGGTGCGCCTCGATTCGGGCGTTGGAATCAAGCCCATTTCGATTACGGGAACCAAACGACTGGTGCGGATGGCCATCAAGTTCGCGCTGGAGAGTGGGCGCAAGAGTGTGACCCTTGTGCACAAGGGAAATATCCAGAAATTTACCGAGGGGGCGTTTCGCAAGTGGGGTTATGAACTGGCGACCCAAGAGTTTCGCGACAAAGTGGTGACCGAGCGTGAGAGCTGGATTCTGGGTAACAAAGATAAAGACCCGAACATCTCGATCGAACAGAATGCCGCGCTGGTCGAGCCGGGCATGGAGTTTGCCACGGAAGACTTCCGGCAATCGGTCTACAAGGAAGTGGAAAACGTTGTCGAGAAGATTTATGCCACCCATGGCAAGGGGGCGTGGAAGAAGAAGCTCATGATCAACGACCGGATTGCCGATTCGATCTTCCAGCAGGTCGTGACTCGGGCCGATGAATATTCCGTGCTGGCCACGCCCAACCTGAACGGCGACTACATTTCCGACGCCTGCGCGGCGCAGGTGGGCGGGTTGGGCATCGCGCCCGGCGCCAATGTCGGCGATGGCTACGCGTGTTTTGAAGCCACGCACGGGACCGCGCCCAAATATGCAGACAAAGATGTCATCAATCCCGGGTCGGTAATTCTCTCCGGCGTGATGATGCTGCGTTTCCTGGGATGGAAGGAAGCGGCGGACCTGGTGGAGAGCGGGTTGGAACGCACCATCGAGCAGAAGAAAGTTACCTACGACTTTGAGCGGCTGATGGAAGGCGCTACCAAGGTCAAGACCAGCGAGTTCGCGAATTCCATCATCGAAAATATGGGCGCGGGAGTATTGACCGCTGCAGACTGACGGCATCAACCACCAGGGACATCCTTCGACTTCGCTCAGGGCAGGCTCCGGTACACGAAGGAATTCCTTTGAGGTGCTTGGTGTCCTTGGTGGTTAAAGATTTTAGAAAGGGACCATTCATGCGCAAGAAAGTCACGATTGTTGGTTCGGGTAACGTGGGCGCGACGGCGGCTCACTGGATCGCCGCCAAGGAACTGGCGGATGTGGTGCTGATCGACATCATCGAAGGCGTGCCGCAGGGCAAAGGTTTGGACTTGCTGGAGGCCATGCCGATCGAGAAGCGCGACTCGTCACATGCTCGGCACCCAGGATTACGCCGATACCGCGAACTCCGACGTCGTGGTGATTACCGCCGGCATCCCGCGCAAGCCGGGCATGAGCCGCGACGATCTGCTCAATACCAACCACAAGATCATGAAAGACGTGGTGGGCAAGGTGGTGCAGTACTCGCCGAACTGCATTCTGATTATTGTGTCGAATCCGCTGGATGCCATGGCCCAGGCGGCTTACAAGATGAGCGGGTTTCCGCGCGAGCGGGTGATCGGGATGGCTGGAGTGCTGGACTCGGCGCGCTTCCGGACGTTTATCGCGCAGGAACTGAAAGTCAGCGTGGAGAATGTGACGGCATTTGTGCTGGGCGGGCATGGGGACACCATGGTCCCGCTTGCCGCGATATTCGACCGTGGCCGGAATTCCGATTACCGAATTGATGGACGCAGCCACCGTGGAGCGACTGGTGCAGCGCACTCGGGATGGCGGCGCCGAGATTGTGAAGTATCTGAAGACTGGTCAGCGCATTCTACGCGCCTTCGGCGGCAGCGACTGAGATGGTGGAGGCGATCCTGAAAGACAAGAAAAAAATTCTGCCCTGTGCGGCTTATCTGCAAGGCGAATATGGGATCAGCGGGTTGTACGTCGGCGTGCCTTGCAAGCTTGGCGCCAAGGGACTGGAGCAGATTATTGAGATCAAGCTCACCCCAGAAGAGAAGGCCGCGCTGGATAAGAGCGCGGCTGCGGTGAAGGAGTTGGTGGCGGTGATTGGGGTTTAGAAAGCCAGTTTTTAGATTTCAGTTCTCGGTTCTCAGATGCGTTCGATGGTTACTGACTTCACCACTGCATCTTTTACCGGTTTGTCCTGGCGGTTGCGCGGAGTGGCTACGATTTTTTCCGCCACCTCGTAGCCTTCGACGACTTCTCCGAAAATGGTGTGCTTGCCGGTGAGCCATTGCGTGGGCGCGATGGTGATGAAGAACTGCGAGCCGTTGGTGTTGGGGCCGGAGTTCGCCATGGCCAGTTTGCCGGGCTTGTCGAAGCTGTGCGGGGAGCCCTTGGTCTCGTCCTCGAACTGATAGCCGGGACCACCGAAGCCGGTGCCAGCCGGATCTCCGCCCTGGATCATGAAATCGGGAATCACGCGGTGGAAGATGGTGCCGTCGTAGAGGCGGTCTTTGCTCTTCTTGCGGCTGACCGGGTGGGTCCACTCGCGTTTGCCTTCGGCGAGGTCGATGAAGTTGGCTACGGTCTTGGGCGCCTCTTTTTCGAAGAGGCGGCAGACGATGGTGCCTTCACTGGTATTGAAGATAGCGTATGTACCGGGTTGACGAGCCATGGATTCCTTTCGTTTGAGGATGCGAGGGCAAGATGCCCTCCCGACAGCCGGCGGGCCTGTCCTGAGCGAAGTCAAAGGAACGCCGGCGCTACTTTGGAGCGGTTGCGGGGCGGCTGGCTTCTTGACTGCCGGCTTGGCCGCGCTTGCGGCTGATGGCTTGGCCGCCGGGGCTCCGCCTTTTGTGATGATGATGTGATTGATTTTGACCGGGCGATAGGGGCGGTCGTTGGCATCGCGACCCATGCGCGCAATCTGCTTCACCAGGGCGACGCTAGGCTTCGTCGCATTGACCGAAGAGGGTGTATCCGCCATTCAAGCTGGGATAGGGAACCTCGGTGATGAAAAACTGCGAGCCGTTGGTGCCAGGACCGGCGTTGGCGTAGGCCAGGCGTCCGGGGCGGTCAAACTTCAGGGTCGGCGAGGTTTCGTTCTTGAATTCAAAACCCGACGTCGCCGCTGCCGCTGCCGGCGGGATCGCCACCCTGAATCATGAAGTCCGGGATCACGCGATGGAAGATGGTTCCGTCATAAAGCGGAACACCGTGCTTCTTGGCGTGCGAGATGGGGTTGGTCCAGTCTTTGGTGCCCTGGGCCAGGCCGATGAAATTGGCCACGCCAATGGGCGCCACATCGGGGAACAGCGTGCAGGTCAGCTTGCCGGCGGTGGTCTCGATGATCGCCGTGGGTTGGGCAGATGTTGCGGCCGCAGGTTTGGCAGCAGAGGTGGCGGCCGGTTTTTTCGCCGGCGCGGTCTTTGCCGCGGGCGTTGTCTGTGACCATCCCGCCGAACACGTTGCCGCGATCAGCAAACAGATTGAGAGACTAATTCGCATGGACGCTCCTGAGCGCCGGGCTTCGCCCGGCCAGGCAGGTGAGGACACCTGCCCCTACGTGGTTTGTGATGACTGCGAAGTACGATTCTATCCTAGAGTCCGGGAAAAGCTATTGACTGGTCGATGTCCGCGCGGCTTCGGCTTGCATTTCGCGGCTTACCCGTTCCACTTCGCCGAAGACACGCAGCAAATTTCCGCCGAGAATTTTGTGGATGTCTTTTTCGCTATAACCCCTGTCCAGCAGGGCCTGGGTGATCTTGGGCAAGTCGGCGGCCGAATCGATGCCTTCGGGCATGGCACCGCTTACGCCATCGAAGTCTGAGCCCAGACCGACGTGATCGACGCCTGCGACCTTGGCGATGTGGTCGATGTGATCGATCAGGGACTTGAGCGGCGGGCGCGGAATCTTGGCCGCCCATTCCCGCTCGATCTGGTCTTTGTCCAGATAGGTGATCGGCTTCCCCGCGGCTTTCAGTTCTGCGAGGTGGGCCGCGACCGCGGCGTCGGTTTCCTGCTGTTGGGCGTCGGCAGCTTTGCGATAGTTTTCGTCAATAAAGGCGGAATAGAAATTTGCCTGGACTACGCCGCCATTCTTGGCCACGGCGCGCAGCATGTCATCCGTCATGTTGCGGGGTGGTTGGCCAAAGCGCGGGCTGACGAGTGCGAGGCGATGACCGGGGCCTTGGCTAGTGGCGATGGCGTCAAAGAACGTCTTATCGGCAACGTGGGAAATATCCACCATCATGCCCAGGCGGTTCATCTCGAGGACCACTTGCTTGCCGAAATCGGTCAGACCGTTGTGATGCTCGGATCTTGGGATCGTTGATGTCGCCGGAGGAGTCCGCCCACTCATTCGTGTTTGACCAGCTCAGAGTCATGTAACGCACGCCCAGGCGGTAGTAGTCGTCGCAGCAGGCGAATGTCATTTTCGATGGAGTGGCCGCCCTCGATTCCCATCAAGGCCGCGAGTTTCTTCTCCTTATGGACGCGCTCGATGTCGGCCACCGAAAAGGCCATTATCATGCGGTCAGGATGGCGCGCCGCCTGTTCGTAGACCGAATCGATCATGTCGAACGTGGATTTGGCGAAATGTCCGCTGGTGGTTTCGGGATCGGCCCAGATGGAAAAGAACTCCGCGCCCAGATTTCCGGCACGAGCTTTATCGAGGCTGATGTGGCCGATGTCTTTTGGATCAGAGTTGCCGATATCGAAGTTCTCGTAGAGAAAGCGCTGCGGGGTGTCGGCGTGGGTATCCACGACGATTGCGGAGTTGTGGATGGCGCGAGCCTGAGGCGTCACCGTTTGTGCGGGCAGAGTCGCCGACAGAAGCAGGAGGAGGGAGATCCTGAAAATGTTCATGGCTTTGGAGACGCCGAGCGATTTTATATGGTTGAGAGGTGGTGCGTAAGAGTTTTATGCAGCGAAGAGAACAGCAGGCCCCTTGACTCCGTGAACGTCTCGCAAGCGAAACGATTCTAGTTCGCCCGGGATGACAAGAACAGTTGAGGGTGCTAAGTCGAGGTGGCTATTACTGGCGGGGAAGTTCTGCGGTTTCGGAGGCTTCGGGAATCGGCTGCTCGCCAGCCAGCATCATGGATTCGCGCCAGTCGGTGTACCGTCCCGAGACCATTACGTGGAAGACCCATTGATGGCGTTCTTCTTCCGGTTCGATCAGGCCTTGGTCTTTCAGGGGTCGCATGTAATCCTGGACCCACTTGATCTGTTCACGGCTCAAGCCGCGCCGCTGAATGTCTACGGTGATGCCCGCTAGATGGGAAGAAGCAATCTCACCTTCAGCGGGGGCCGCATTGCGATTATGACGGCGAAGCTTTTTCTGGACCTTGACGGTCCGCACCGCGGAATTCACCTGGATCGAAGTGCGAAACTCGTTGTAGTAGGCCTGGCTCAGGTCGTCGAGAAACTCACGCGTCCAGGGTCGGCAATAGCGCCGGTCAGGATCAAGACGCGGATCGAAGCGAAGTGTGGGACCGGCAAGGATCGGAACCAGGTCTTCGCTGGCCTTCAGTTGCTCGAGTTCGGCGTCGTCCTGAATGCGGGGCAAATCCATGCGGTCGATTTCGTGATTCTGCAGTAACAGTGATTCGCGAGAAGGACGAAACACGGGATTCCAGCGAAGGCGACGAAGGTGAGCGCGGCGGACCCGGTGCGTGTGACGCGGCACAACGTAGCTGTGCAGAGCGAAAGCCGGAGCACAGACGGCAGCCAGAACAAACAGAAGTGTCGCGCTTTGAATCCTACGGTTCACGAAGTGGCCTCAAACTTTTCCGTCGCCAGGTCCCAGGGCGCTTGAGACAGGCGCGTATTCTAAACCTCGGCTGCACGAAAACAAGGGCTTTTTTTTTGGCCCGGAGTGGCTCTGAAGCCCTCCGGGCCGTTACCCTTGGTTACTGAACTCGCGCTAACGGCGCGCCCGTGGCAACCGCTCTATGTAGAAGCAACCCGGATGCCAATCAGCCAGCAAGTAATTTGACAAGAGGTTACGGGCCGAAAAGCCCTATTTGCGGGGCTTCTAGCACGATTGAGTGACAAAGTGCGGTGCCGCGATGACAGTTCCCGACACGCCACTTTAGTGGTGTTACGAATGAGTCGTTATTTTCTAAACAGGTCGCCAATGGCCTGTTTCATGACATCGCCGCCCACCTCAGCAATAGAGCGGGTTAAAGGGATGTCCTTGGGGCAGACCTCGACGCAGTTCTGGGCATAACCACATTCCTGAATGCCGCCGTCCCCCATTAATGCGGCCAGGCGCTCGCGCTTCAGGGCGGCCCCGGTGGGATGGGTGTTGAACAGACGGACCTGTGAAATCGTAGCCGCGCCCACGAAGCCGGTGTCCTCGTTGAACTGGGGGCAGGCTTCCATGCAACAGCAGCAGGAGATGCAGCGCGAAAGAGGATAGGCCTCTTCCTGCTCCTCCATGGTCATGCGGGGGCCGGCGCCAAGGTCGTAGCTGCCGTCAATCGGGACCCAGGCCTTTACCGCTTTGAGATTTTCGAACAGGACGCTGCGGTCGACCGCCAGGTCGCGAACTACCGGAAACTTAGAGAATGGCTCGAGCCGGATGGGCTGTTCGAGCTTATCGACCAGAGCGGAGCAAGCCATGCGGGCGCGTCCGTTGATCAGCATGGCGCAGGAGCCGCACACTTCCTCGAGACAATTGGAGTCGTAGGTGACGGGCGTGGTGGCTTTGCCTTCGCGGGTGACCGGGTTGGCGGCGATCTCCATGAGCGATGAAATCACGTTCATGCCCGAGTGCCAGGGGAGCTCGAATTCTTCCCAGTGGGGACGGACGTTGGGGTTCGGCTGGCGCTTGATTTTGAAAAGTACGGTTCTGGAATTAGCCATTTGCCTTTAGCCTTGCTCGGACCAGGTAGGACGGACGCCCTCGTCCGGGCAGGCGAGCAAAGCTCGCCATTGAGCTGCGGAGACGTCGCCGGCGACGCCTCCAAGTGCCGAGCGTGGCTTGGCTGGGTGGGTGAGGGCACCCGCCCCTACATCGGCCTTGCTAATTTCATCGCATTGTATCGACATAAACATTGCCTACTTCACTGCGTCGTATCTTCTCGGGCGGGGCGGGATCAAGGACACGTCCACCGGCTCGAACTCAAACTTGGGCTCGTCGGCATCGGGGGCGAAAGTTGCTTTTGTGGTCTTGAGCCAGTTTTTGTCGTCGCGCTCGGGGAAATCTGGTTTGTAGTGTGCGCCGCGCGATTCGTCGCGCATCGCTGCCCCTTGGGCGATGACCCGTCCCAGTTGCAGCATGTTGTAGAGCTGCCGGGCGAAGACGACCGATGTGTTGGCCCATTGCGTACGGTCGCTCAGGTTGATGTGGCGGAAGCGCTCCAGCAGTTTGCACAGTTCGGCGTCAGTTTCCTGCAAGTTCTTGTTGTAGCGGATCACCGTGACGTTCTTCGTCATCAGATCGCCCAGTTCGCGCCACAGCTTGAAAGGATTTTCGGTGCCGTCTGACTTCATCAGGACAGCGTTGTTTTCTTCCTGGCGCTTGCGCTCGGTATCGAAATAGCCATTGCTAGGCGCGGCCTTGAGATTGCGGGCAGTAATTCACTGCGTTTGGCCCGGCAATGAATCCGCCGAAGATGCAGGAGACGAGGGAATTTGCGCCCAGGCGGTTGGCTCCGTGGTACTGATATTCACACTCACCGGCGGCGTAAATGCCGGGGATATTGGTGGCTTGCGTGAAGTCGACCCAGAGGCCGCCCATGGTGTAGTGCATGCCGGGAAAAATCTTCATGGGGATGTCGCGGGGATCGTCGCCTACGAACTTCTCGTAAATTTCCAGAATGCCTTCGAGCTTGCGGTCGAGAATCTTGCGATCGATGTGGGTGAGATCGAGATAAACCATCGGCTTGCCGTCGATGCCGAGGTTGTGTTCGTACACCACTTTGTGGATGGCCCGGGTGGCGATATCGCGGGGCACCAGGTTGCCGTATTTCGGATACCACTCTTCCAGGAAGTACCAGCGCTCATTTTCCGGAATCGACTTGCGGATCGCGTTTGTCGCCGGGAGTTTTTGGCACCCAGACGCGTCCGCCTTCGCCGCGGGCCGACTCGGACATCAGGCGCAACTTGTCTTCGCCCGGAATGCAGGTGGGATGGACCTGAATGAACTCGCCGTTGGCGTAATAACATCCCTGCTGGTAGAGCGCCGATTGCGCTGAGCCGGTACACACGACCGAGTTGGTGGACCGTGCCGAAAATGGCGCCGTTGCCGCCGGTGGCGATGATGATGGCGTCGGCGGGGAAGGTGCGAACTTCCATGGAGCGCAGATCCATGGCGCAAATGCCGCGACAAACGCGGTTGGAATCGAGCACTGCGGAGAGAAATTCCCAGTGCTCGAATTTGCGGACCTTGCCTTCGGACTCGTAGCGGCGCACTTGTTCGTCGAGCGCGTAGAGCAATTGCTGACCCGTGGTGGCGCCGGCGAAGGCGGTGCGATTGAAGAGCGTGCCGCCGAAGCGGCGGAAGTCGAGCAGTCCTTCCGGAGTGCGATTGAAAGGCACGCCCATCCGGTCGAGTAGATCGATGATGCCGGGTGCGGCGTCGCACATGGCCTTGACCGGAGGTTGGTTGGCCAGGAAGTCTCCGCCGTAAACAGTGTCGTCGAAATGCTGCCAGGTGGAATCGCCTTCACCTTTTAGATTCTTGGCGGCGTTGATGCCGCCCTGAGCGCATACGGAGTGCGAGCGTTTTACCGGCACGATGGAGAACAGGTCTACGTGTCCACCCATCTCGGCGATTTTGATGACAGCGGAGAGTCCGGCCAGGCCGCCGCCGATCACGATAATTTTCGGGTTGTGATGCCATCTCGTTTGGATTTTCCTGTCTACCGGCGATCTGTTCCCGGGCGCTACGGCGCCAGCATAGGAGTCGTGCATTCCCTTCTCCGGACCGACGGGCTGCAACG
This sequence comes from Terriglobia bacterium, assembly GCA_963803655.1. Taxonomy (GTDB): domain Bacteria; phylum Acidobacteriota; class Terriglobia; order Terriglobales; family Acidobacteriaceae; genus JAIQFF01. Next base: position 28,770 of record CAWDNR010000023.1, on the reverse strand, counting down.
GTGTCCTCAAAAATGAGCCCATGGTGAGCGCTCCTACCAGCATGAACAGCAATCCGATGGCGAAGCAGACGTAGCCAAATCGGCGCCGGGCCGCGTCGCCGGTGGTGATCCCCCATTTGGCGGCGAACAGCCATAGCCCATAGGCGAAGTGCCAGGAGGCGCAGAAAATTCCCAAGGCGTAAAACGCGATGGCCCAAGTGTGCTGAAATTCCAGCTGCACTTTGCCGAAGGCCGCATCCGGATGAGTCAGGATGTGAATACCGCTGAAGCGCAGATGCCAGGTGTGCCACACGATGTAACAGAAGGCGATGGCGCCGGTCCAGCGCTGCAGAGTGAACATCCAGTTGCCCGCCCAGGGATAATCGGCGACGTTACTCTCGCCGCGGAACCAGATGTAGAAGCCGTAGAGCGCGTGGTAAAGAATCGGCAGCCAGATCCCGAACAGCTCCAGATAGAAAACGAAGGGGAAGCTCGACAGCAATTCCACTTGCTTGGCGTACGCACTGGGCCCACGGGTGGCGAACGCGTTGGAGACGAAATGCTCGATCAGGAACGCGCCCACCGGAATAATGCCGCTGAGAGAATGCAGCTTGCGGAGCAGAAACGAATGTCCCTGCCCAGCGCGCAGAGGAGGGACGCCTTCGTGGGTGCTGATGGGAGCTGCAGGACTGGCGGTTGTCGCCACTCGACCCCTTGTGATGTCAGAGATGACTGAAGAACTTTTTATTATCTCGGTGAGGGAGAAGGGAAGTCAAGGAAACCAGTTCTCTGTTCCCTGTTTTTAGTTCTTAGTCAGGTACCAGTCGAGGAACTGTCGGAACGCGGCGCCGCGGTGGCTGTATTTTGCTTTTTCTTCAGACGTGAGCTCGGCGAAGGTTTTTTGAATGGACGGAAAATAGAAGAGTGGGTCATAACCGAATCCGTTCGAGCCGCGTGGGGAAGTCGAGCAGCACGCCATCGGCCTGGCCGCGAAATACGTTCAGAGTTTGCCTGTCGCGGGCGACTGCGATCACGCATACGAATCTGGCAGTGCGATTTTCTGAGGGAATTTTTCTCAGCTCGCGGATCAGGCGGGCATTGTTGGCCTGATCGTCGGTGTTATTTCCTACCAGGTGAGGCTGGTCAGCGGCATAGCGGGCGGAATGGACACCGGGAGCGCCACCGAGCGCGTCCACTTCAAGGCCGGAGTCGTCGGCCAGGACGATTTCTCCCGAGGCGTATGCGCTGTAATACTCGGCCTTCTTGCGAGCATTGGCTTCGAAGGTGAGACCGTCCTCGACGGCGGTGGGAATGGTAACGAAATTCGGCAGAGACTCGATCTCGATTCCCAGGGGAGACGCAGCTCCGGCAAAGTCACGCAGCTTGCCCGGATTGGTGGTGGCAATCAGGACGCGAATCATAGATGAACTGGTGCGCCGGTTGAACGGGATCAGCCCCAGAAACAGGATAGCGGCTCCGAAAGAAATCAAGGCCCCGATTTCCCGGTCGCGCGTTCGCACAAAGGTAATTTGGACCTCATTGTCTCCCGCCCCTGCCGGAATGACCATCTGGCCCGTGACCTGGAGCATTCCGGTTTGGACCGGGCGACGGTTCACTTCGACCTTCCACGCCGGATAGTTGAACAGCTTGAGCACCAGCTTGCCCGGTTGGCTCAGGTTCGCGCTGAAAGACTTTGATTCGGGTCCCCACCCGGTTATGTGGATGCGCGAGGCGCCGTTGCCCTCAAAGGTTACGCGGCGTGCTTCTTTATTGATTTCGTAGACGTCGGCGCCGTTGGGGACGTACTCGTCGATGCCCTCGTAGCCGGAGCCATCCTGTTGATGGTCCTGCATCTCAGCTATGTCGCCGGAGTCGTCCCACCAGGGAGGCTGGACGCGATGCCATACGAAGGCCAGAACTGCGAGCATGGCGAGACAAGCGAGGGCGCGGACCAGCCAGTGTCGGGAAGCCATGGTGGCTAGCAAAGCGAAACCGACGTTCAGACAAAGCAGCCAGCGCAAGGGAAGCTGCACGTAGCGCAGCTCCGGGAGAAAGCGATAGAGCAAAAAGCTAACGGAAGAAAGCAGAAGCGCGGAAGCCGCCGACCATGCCGTAAGCATTGACCAGAATTCGGGGGCGCGCGTGCGCCACGGGCGGGAGAGTAACCCGAAAAGTGCCAGTAGGACAATCTCGGCGACAGAGATCAGAGAGATCAGCAGGTTGAAGCGATCATGATCCGGATAGTTAAGGGACGTGAAGAGGAAATTGTCCTGCGGGCGGACTCCCGGCGATAACACCTGCGCGATCTCCACCCACTTTTTTTCGTGCACGACGGGCACAACGTAAAACGCGGCCAGCGCCAATCCCAGAAGGACAGAGATAGCGCCGATCACAAGAGGGCGAGCGGAGCGGTGCACGACGGCAGCGACCACCAGCATGAGCGCCAGAGAGTAGGTCAACATCACGGCGGCTGGGATGTCGGTCAACCAGGCGGCGGCCATGATCAGGCTTAAGGAGAGAATCGTCGTTCGGTTGGTTTTCTCAGGGCGCAGGAGGACCAGCAGGAGCAGAGGCAGAAGCGCGCTGACCAGCAACTCAGCAAAGGCGCTGCGCCAATAGACGATGACGATGTGATATGGATTGGCGGCGTAGAGAGCAGCGGCGAAGGTGGCGTCACGCCGAGGCATGAAGCGGCGAGCGAGCAGGAACATCGAGCAACCGGAGAGCGTAAGGGCGATCCATTCATACACTCCGGGGACGATCGTCCAGGGCAGGAACGATCCCAACGCCGCTCCCAACATCCATGACGCCGGGGGATAGAAAATGAAACGCGCTTCACCGTAACCAAAGTGAGCCAGGGCTGCCCATCGCGGGTACAGTATGCCAAGCCTCCATTGACTAAGCACTTCCATCCAGGAGTTCATGTGGAACTCGAAATCGTGGCCGGAAGGAATTCCAAAGAACAGGGTCGGGAGGAACAGGGCGACGGTGGTGACCATGATAGTCAAAACGGGCAGGCCGAAAAGAGGGCCGCCCGACGTGGCGGGGAGCGAAGGGGCCGCTGTTTCAGGGGGGTGTTTAGTCGGCACGAAAGAGATTGTTGCCTAAGCGGCGGAAATGGGCAAACCCATTTCGCTGCACCCGCCAAAACCGCGAGAATGATCCGCGGTGGAATGTGGACCCGTCTCAGGATTTTGACGACAAATTAACTTGCCTGAAATATTTGTTCTGGAGGCTCGCGCTAGACTTCGAGGTAAAGGGTGGAACAAGCCCGAGAGGGCAATGAGGGGTCTGCATTGAACATGCGGGCCCTTTTAGCTTAGCGGAGTCCGTTTCCGCCGACAAACACCGGGTCCCCCGACTTGTCCTTACCGCGCAAGCGCGGCGCGGAGCAGCACTTTTAGGATGACAATATTTAGGAAAATGGGATCCAACAGCAAACTGTTTTTCGCAGCCTAGGACGAGGCGACTTCTTGGGAGTTGCGCTGCTGGCGGAGTTCCTGGAGGAATTCTTCCTGGCTGAGAGAATCGGCGCGGTTCAGCAGACCGAGCAACAGATCTTCCGGTTCGTCAGATGCCTGGCTGCCGCGGTAGTCCTCATCGTTGGCAGCGGTGAGTGCCCGGGGTGTGATGAGCAATTGGGGCTGCGTTCCCGGACGGTTAGTAAGGAAGCCGATGAAATTCCCGACCTGATCGCGCTGTTCCGCGGTGCCCGACGCGAACTCGATACCCATGCCGAATTCGGGATGCATCACTCGAACCATGCCTTCGGCCTGGACTTCCATGTCTTCGGCTTTCAAACAGAGGACGATGCCGGAGTGCTCCGGGAATGGCGATTCGGTTTCGACGTAGCAGCCACCCAGGCTGAGATCGGTAAGCTTGCACTCGGAAACGGGCTCGGGATCCTCAGGAAGAAATTCCGCCGCGTTGGCGACGACCCAAGCTTTGAGAGTTTTACGGAGGTTCTCCGGCAGGTCGATGTAGCGAACGCCTGATTCGCCGTTGGGATTTGCCCATGCGACTTTCGCCGCGAACGTCTAACTGGGTCTGATCGGGAAGCGCAAACTGAGCGTTGATGATGGCCGAGGGACAAAGCGGCTGGGCGGCCAGAACGTCCAGACCGTCCTCGCTCAGGTCAAGCAGGATACCTTCCATCTCCGCACCATTTTCGATCCGGAGTTTTACCGGAAGCTGGACGGGAACCCGGAAGGAGCGGCGTCGTTCGCGCTTCATCAGGGCCATGGCGGCGCGCAGGCTGGCTTCGGCCTGCGGCTGGGAAATGGGTTTGTAGAGAACGAAATTTGCGCCCGCGCCGAAAACATGGCGCACCTTGGTTTTATCCCCCAGCAGGGCTACGGTGACGGTTTTGTGAGGGGCCGATGACTGGTAGGCGTTTTGCAGAACCAAGGCTGCGCTGTGGGGATCGTCATAGTCGACGATCACAGCGTCGAATTTCTGTTCCGTCAGGCGGCAGAGCGCGTCAGGATAGCCGCAGCACTGCACGCCCAGGCCGAACCCGGCCAGGACCGACGTGAGCACGGATGTCGCCTGTTCGTCTTTGCTAACCAGAAGAGACTGAAATGTCATAAACGGGCCTTGTGCCCCAGCTCAACTCGTGCCGAATTAAGGCCAGCGCGGAGCACGGGCTGCCGGCTTGGGAGTGGAAATCGCACCCGCAGGCTCCGACCCGGCTCCTGCCGCCATGCTGTTACCCTGGTCCTCAGCTTCGGCGAAAACCGTGCTTTCCTCATCGTCACTTTCGGCGAGCAGAGGGGCGACTTCGCGCAGTTTTTCAGCCGCCTGTTGCAAAGCCTCAATCTGCTTGCTGAGCTGGGCGTACTTGGCCTGCTTACGGCGTAAAACCTCGTGAATATCCTTCATTACATCCCCCTGTGGCGAATGTAAGTACAGAGGGGGTTAGGGTCAACGGCAATCCCCCTCGGGCCGATTACGGGAGTAACCGGCCCCATTACCGGACGGGAGCGCGGGGGCTTCTGGCTCCTAGCTCGTGGCTTCTGGCCAAGTCCCCATTCTCTGGGGATCGGGAAGACCTCGTTCAGGGAGGGCTTTCGCGGCTGGTTCAAGGTCCAGGAGCCGGACCGGCTGGGCGGGGACGATTTCAGTATCGCTGCAGATAGGCCTCTGCGAGCGCGACACGCGACATGGCCTGTTCGTGCCATGAGATTGGCACGAAAGTGGAATGTACACTCTGGCGGATGGGCCGTATCTTTTCCGTGAGCAGACCTGGGGGAGGGCTGTTCGGGCGTCCCATAACTCGCGAGAGTTTGGGGCGCTTCTTATTTGTGGGCTTTTTTTCGCGGCCTCGATTCGAGCGCTAACGTTTTGTCCTTGCCGGAAGATCCATCTTGATCGACGCTTGGTTTTTCTTGAGCCGAAACCCGGCTCTGGAGGCCCTCCGCCGAGCCATTGCCTGTCCCTGCACGAGCGGTGCGCTCGCGCCTACATTTTGCACCAAAGCCTGTACTTTACATTGCGCACGCCTGAGTTATGATGTGCGGCCACACGAGGCTGGGTGACGCGGCGGATGAGAGTTTGTGACGAGGGGGCCCGTCCTCGGTTTCGAGTTGCCGGAGTTGGCGGCCTGTCCGGGCAGGGCTTGAGGAGAAGTGCATGCGATCGGTTTCCCTTCGTCTGCGGTGCAGTATCGTCTGGCTTGTCTTTCTTATTGCTTCCACGCTTGTTGTGTCCACGCTGGCTGCCGCGCAGCAAAAGTATGTAGCACCCCGCATCACTGAGCCTCTGGATGAAGGCCGGCGGACCGTGCTCAAAGGCAACATCCATCCTCTGGCGCGCGCCCAGTTTGAGGTTACCGCGGCGCCGCCGAACCTGCGAATGGACCGCATGCTATTGGTCCTGAAACGCAGCTCCGAGCAGGAGACCGCGCTCTTGAAGCTGCTCGATGATCAGCAGGATAAGTCTTCGTCCGACTATCACAAATGGCTGACCCCGGAACAGTTTGGGCAGCAGTTCGGCCCGGCCGACTCCGACATTCAAACCGTCACTTCATGGCTTCAGGGGCATGGCTTCGAGGCTGTGCAGGTCAGCAAGGGCCGCACCGTGATTGAATTCTCCGGCACTGCCGCGCAGGTGCAGGAGGCATTTCACACCACCATCCGCAAATATGTGGTGATCGGAAAAGCGCACTGGGCCAATGCCAATGATCCGGAAATACCAGTGGCGCTGGCGCCGGTGGTGGTGGGAGTGCATTCGCTGCACAACTTCTACGCACAGCCTCAACTTGTGATGTCCGGAGAAAAAGTGCGAGCCACGGTCAAACCCGGATCCCCGCCGCAGGTCACGTTTTCGAACGGGGTGCATGGGTTGGCGCCGGCAGATTATGCCGTGATTTACAACGCTAACACGGCTTTTTCGAGCGGAATCAACGGACAAGGGCAGGCCGTCGCAGTCGTCGCTCGCAGCAACTTGTTCAATGGAGGCGAGGACGTTTTCGAATTTCGAAATACTTTCGGCGGTTTCGGCGGGAATGTGAACGTCATCCTCAACGGATCTGACCCTGGTGACCTGGGCGGACGGGAGGAAGAAGAGGCCACGCTGGATGCTACGTGGTCCGCTGCCCTGGCGCCCTTTGCGGATGTGGATTTTGTGGTCTCGGCGGGCACCAATACCACGGACGGTATTTTTCTGTCCGAGAACTACATTATCGACAACGATCTGGCGCCGGTGATGACGGAAAGCTTCGGAGGTTGCGAATTCGGGCTTACGAACGCCGAGGCGCAAAGCATTTCGTCGATGGCCGAGCAAGCGGCCGCGCAAGGCATTACCTATATCGTTGCCAGCGGTGATTCCGGCGCAGAAGGTTGCGACAGTACGGCCGAGACCGTGGCGCGAGGCCCGGTCTCGGTGAGCGATCTGGCATCGAACCCCTTTACTGTCGCCGTGGGCGGCACGCAGTTCAACGAAAACGGCCACAACCCCGCCTACTGGAACACGACCAACGGCCCAGGCGGTGTGTCGGCGAAATCGTATATCCCGGAAAATGTCTGGAATCAAAGTTGCACCTCGGCTCAGTGCGGTGGCAATGCCAATATCGTTGCGGGAGGTGGCGGGGCCAGTGTGTTTTTTAACAAACCTTCCTGGCAGTCCGGGGTCAGTGGGATCCCGAATGATGGGGCGCGGGACTTGCCTGACGTCTCCCTGACAGCCGCAGGCCACGATGCTTACCTGATGTGCCTGGAGGGTTCGTGCGTACCCGACAGCCAAGGCAATATCCAGTTCGCAGGCGCTGCGGGCACGTCCGCCTCGGCACCGTCGTTTGCCGGCATCATGGCGTTGGTCAATCAGAAGACAGGTTCGCGACAGGGACAGGCAAATTATGTCCTCTATCGCCTGGCTGCGAGCGAAACGCTGGGGCAGTGCAACGGATCGAAGACTACAAGCCTTCCCGCTAGCACCTGCATCTTCAACGACGTTACGGTGGGCAACAACGCGGTCCCAGGGGAGACTGGCTTTGGAAGCGCTAGTGCGAAATATCAAAGCACGGTCGGATACGATCTTGCCACTGGCCTGGGTTCGATCAACGTTACCAATCTTGTAAATAAATGGAGCTCGGTCGCGTTTACGGCTACCACCTCTACCCTGGTTCTGAGCCCGACGACCTTTACCCATGGAACCGCTGCGAACGTGAGCATCCGTGTCGCGCCGAACAGTGGCAGCGGGGTTCCGACGGGTGACGTTTCGCTGGTGACCAACCTCAATGCCTCATTGCAGGGCGTGACATCCTTCACGCTCAACGCCGGGGCCGTCTCCAGCACGTCGGACGGTTTGCCGGGCGGTACTTACGACGTTCATGCCCATTACGCGGGCGATGGAGCCTTCGCCGGCAGCGATTCCCCTCCCACGACGATTACAGTTTCGCCGGAAGACAGTACGACCGCGCTCTCCATATTCAGTGTTGACGCCAGTGGCAATGCCACCCCATTTTCCAATCAGCGTTACGGCACTCCTGCATATTTGCGAGCTGATGTCTCGGGCCTGTCTGGCCACGGGGTGGCATCGGGCAGCGTTCTATTCGCGTTCGAGGGGGAGGGCATTGGCGTTGGTTCGTTCAGCTTGAATAACGAGGGCACGGCGGCAACGGCGCGAGGTGTGTTTACCATCCCCGCGGGTCAGCATTCCTCGTGGCCCAGTATTTAGGAGATTCGAGCTTCAATCCCAACACGTCCGCGGCAGTCCCCACGACGGTGCTGCAGGCTCCCACGACTGTGGGCGTGGTGGCCAGCAGTAACAGTAACAATGTGGCTGAAGGCACCTCGGTCCCGCTGGAGGCTAACATTGGCACAACCAGCAGTGGCCTTGGACCCGGCGGCACCGTGACTTTTTTCTCGGGCGGCACCCCGATTCCGACTGCGGGCAACCCCGTTCTAGCAGAGCCCTTCAACGGCAACGGCAACATTCAGAATGGCACATTCGTCGCTGCCCAGGGGTTGGCCAGACTAAACACCGTTCTGCCGGTTGGTCAGAATGTGATTACAGCGCAGTACAGTGGCGATTCCAACTACACCGGATCGGTTTCTGCCGCGATCACAGTGAACGTGCAGGCCGACTTCGTATTCGCCGCAACCGCCCCATCGATCACCATCGCCAGTCCGGGTGGCAGCGGGACTGCCATGCTCACGGTCACGGGCCAGCCTGGGTACGGCGGCACCATCAACTTTTCGGCCGCATCATGCGCGGGGTTGCCGCGCGAAAGCACGTGCAGCTTCAATCCGGCTTCGGTTACGAGCAGCGGCTCAACCACGCTCACCATTTCCACCACTGCCGCCCACAGCGCGAGGCTTGAAGGTCCGGCCGGTTGGACCACAGGTCTCGGGGCTACCCTGGCGGGAATCTTTCTCTTGGGAAAAAAGTCGAGACGGTGGAACTGGAGCCGTTTCCTTTCCCTCATCACCGTCGCCTGCCTGATAACGATCGCAAGTTGCGGCGGAGGCAGTGGCGGTGGTGGGGGTGGCGGCAACAAAGATCCGGGCACGCCCGCCGGCACTTCAACGGTGACCGTCACCGCTACCAGCGGGACGCTCACTCACACGACCGCGCTCACGCTCACTATCCAGTAGCATGCCGCAAGGTCGATAGTATGATCTGCCTGGAGGATCATCGATTCTTCTCCCAGAGAGAGTTTGCGGCCTCGCTACTTCCTCCAACAGACAAATGGGCAAAAAGGAACTGCCATGAAGATCAAGCTCACATTGGGCTTCGTGTTGCTGACCAGTTTGCTGATGGCGCGGGATCCCGCGGATGACAGCACTGCCGATGCCAGCAAACTTATCGCGCTGGAAAACGCCTGGAACCAGGCGCAACTTCACCATGACGCGAAGGCCGTGAGCCATCTGGTCTCCGACGGATTCGTCTACACGGACTACGACGGCACGGTCATGAACAAGGCGGACTTTCTTAAAGACCTGAAGGACCCGGACTATCGCGCCAGCCTGATCGCCAATGACGAAGCCAGAGTCATTTCGTACATCAACGCAGCGATCGTAGTCGGGACTTACCACTCCAAGGGAACTTACAAGCGACAACCTTTCGAGCACTACGGGCGCTTCACTGATACCTGGCTCTATCAGGACAACAAGTGGCAGTGCGTGGCGAGCCACACCACGCTCATCAAGAAATAAGATCAGGAAATAAGACAGGTTAAGCGTGGGGTTGTGTCGGGCCCGGGTTGTTTAATGCGCGGATTTTTTCCAGGAGTTCGGAGGCGGCCTGGCCAGCTTCCAGGGTGGAGAATTCCTCTCCCAGTTCGAGTACTGGTGCGGCGCACGCGCCACGGAAGGTTTGTTCCGCTCCGGGTGCGCCCTTCAGGCTGGGGCCCAGGATCGCAAGACCCGGCCGCGTGGCTCGCAGCAGGATCATGGCGTCACGAAGATTGTTATTGGTAAGCACGTTGTAACCGGCGCGGCCCAGCAATTCCCGCAAGTAGGCGAGGACGTTGGCGGATTGATCTACGCACAAGACGGTGAGGCCCGTCTGCGCCGTGCGCGCGGGCGCGGCTTGTCGCCGGTAAAAGGCGAGGACGGCCTCTTCCTCGGACTCATGGGTGTCAAAGAGAGTTGTCAGGTTGGTGATCTTCAAGACCTTGTGGACGACCTCCGGAACCTGACACAATTTCAAATCGCCGCGGGCGCTGCGCGTGCGGGTCAGCAGCCGCACCAGCATTCCCAGTCCGCTACTGTCAATGAAAGCGATTTCGCCCAGATGCAGCACGATGTCGACACGATCCCGCAGGAGGTCGTTGACATGCAGGTGCAAGACTTCGGTTTCACCGGACGCGATGCGCCCGCTGCAGCGGACGATGGTGACTTTCCCGACTCCGCGCGTGTTCAGTGAAAGTGGCACAGTGCCCCCTCGCACAACCCGAGAGGCAGGTTCGCGAATCGCGCTATTATACCGGGATTGCGGCGCTTTGGTTACGAGCAGACCAACGCCTCCGGGTAGGGGGCTACTTTCATTTTGAAACGCAATGGCTGCTGGCGTAACAGATCGGCTCTGGAATGTCGAAGACCTTGTAGCCCTCTGGGAAGCCTACGAACAGCGGGAAAATGACGTAGCCTAGAATGCTGGGCTTTGAAGCTCTTTATGCCTTCATGTACCTGGTTGTTGCAGCACTTCTATTAGGCGGCGCGTCCGCGATTTTATTTCTATTGAGATGGCGAAAGACCGCAAAAGCCTTCTTGGTTCTGGCAGGGCTGGCGGTTGCGTTAACGGTGATGACTTATTTTTCGATCTGGGGGTTCACCTGGTTCGGCTCGGAATTTCAAAATAGCTACCTACCCGCGTGTGCGGTCCCTTGACAAGCAGCGCTTCTGTGACTCACCGTCCATGAACCCATCTGGTATGACTCAAGACAACGGACACAAGATCGTCGCCGGCGCTCTGCGAAATCCGGCCGTGGCGGAATTCGTAAGGGCCTCGGTGAAGGCCGGCTACCTCGAGTTCTTCGGCGCGCACAACGACGAAGCCTGCGGGATGGTGAACCATGCATTCGACAGACTCTCGCGAAGTCAACGCGACGGGGTTGACCCGAACCAACTGGTCAACGTGACGTCGGCGCTCTTGGAGGACACTTTCAGGAAATCGGATCCTTCGTTCTGGTTCAACCGGATTTATCATCAGTACAAGACGCAAACCAAGCCGGAGATTGATTTTCAGCAGTTGAAAAAGCTTCTACCGGGCAAAGGAGTGTTGGACTACGGCTGTGGCAGCGGATATCTCGCCGCGCGGCTGGCAAAGGGTGGATACAACGTCTTCACCACCGACGTGCTGGATTACCGCTATGCGGAAGCCCGGCATCTGCCGTTTGTCCAAATGGCATCGGCGACGGACATCTCTTATCCCGACGATAGCGTAGATGTTGCGCTGGTGCTGGCCGTGCTTCATCACATCAACCCGGATGACTTGCCGCGCGTGATCCAGCGGCTGAGAAAAATCGCAAGGTACGCCCTGATCAAAGAGGACACTTACGGTCTGCCGGACCAGGTTGAAGGATTGGCGGAGAGTCTGACGACACAGCCACTGCTTCGGACCTTTGTGGCAATGCCGCTTGCGGTGCAACAACAGGTGCTGGCGCTAATTGATTTTTTCGCGAACGCAATTGCCCAGGGACTTCCGGAAATGAATATGCCTTTTGAGTTCAAGACAATCACGGAATGGGAACAGGTATTGCTTCAATACGGGTTCAAGGTGAATAAAAGTCTGGTGGTCGGTTTCGAACCCGGACGCATGCACAAGAGCTGCCACGTGTGGCTGGTGTGCGAGCGAACGACGTAAGTGGGACCCGGTTAGCGGGAGAGCGGCGCTGAGCCTGGGAAGCTGACGGCCACGACCTCGTTCGAGATAAACGAGATGGTGATGTTGGTTTCTCGCTCCAAGCGCGGAGCCGCGCCGGAAAACGGTTCGTAACGCCACTGCCGCACGGCTTCGACCGCGGCCGCAGCCAGGGTGCGGTCTCCGGTCAGGACTCTGACGCGGCTCACCGCGCCGTCATAACTAACCACAGCCTGAAGAGAAACTTTGCCGCGAGCCTGGGTTTCGGGACATACCGGATACACGAGTTTTCGGGGACGTCCGGAGATTTGCATTCGAGGCTGATCTGCCGCGGCGTCGTAAAGTTTAGGAGAAGACGCGGCCGGATGATGAATGCTTGCTGTGCCATCATTCGGTTCGCGTTTGCCAGAGGTTGCAAGCAGGCGATTGATCGGTGCCGTGATCGATTGTAAAGCGCTGGCGGCATGGCGGAACTTCGCTCTGCTGGACCTCCGCTGCGGTTATCCCCACGTGAGCGGTGGCGGTTCCTGTCTCTTGTACTGCCGACTGGTATGGCGGACGGTAATGCGGCGACCGGATTCATGGCAGGCTTAACCCTTGCCGGGCTGAGATCTCTTGTCGTCCCTTCTTTCGCGATCGCGGTGGGTTCGTCAGCCGGGTGCGCGGACGCGACGGTTTGTGTTGCTGCTGAATCAGTGACCGGCTGGGCTCCCAATTGATGCCAGGCCAATACAGCGATCCCGAACACCAGCGCGGCCGTCCCAACTTTCATAGTCATCCGATTGAAAGCGAATCGGGCATAGAAAGGTTGGCCACCGAGGACGCGAGCGATTGCCGATTTCTTTTCGGAGGCAACCTCCGCGACGAGCTTGATGGCTCTATCGAAGGAGAGAGGGGTTGAGAACGATGCTGGCCTGAAGTCTTCTACCGTGCCGACCACGACCGCATCGTACAGTTCGTGGGGATGGCCGTTGGCTGCTGCGCGGTACAAAGATCCCATGAGCTGCTGCTGTCGTGGGCTCAGGACGTTTTGGGGAAGGCTGCGGAAATTCCGGAACGTCCACAGAAGATAGACTCGGTCCCAACCGGAGGCGGAGGCGTAAACCACGCCCTGATCAGTATCAAGTGCGACAAGAACCCTCTGCGAGAACAAAGGAAACTCCCGGGAAGATCTGAATGCTCCCTGTTTTCAAGGCAGTTCGGTTGCCAGATAGGCGGGAGGTAACTGGTTACCATGAAAGAGGTTGTTATTCAGCAGGTTGGCCTGGGTCTGCCGAGAGTGCAAAACTTTTCATTCTTGAGCGACGCTCGAGTCCCAAGTCCAAGTCGGGCGGGGCGACGGAGCGCCCGCTCCTCCCAACATCGAGCGCACAGCTCGCGGCCAGAGGATTGTTGCGCGTCCTTTATGAGACCTTCAAAGGCACGGTAATACTGCCGAGCCGTCCCGTGAGCTTATCGTGTACGAGAAATTTTATAGTGTACTCCCCGGGCGCGAGCTCAATGACGTTGTTCAGAGCAAATCCCTTTTCGTGAGCTTGCTGAGCCTGTTCTGGCGATAGCTGGCCCGCAGCGTTGAACGTGGCATTCTGAGGGTTCCCACCGTGCGCGCCAGTGGCTCGTACCAGAATCTCAAGATTCAGCTGATTACCGGTGGGTTCGGGCATTCCTGCTTCCGGCGGGAAAGTGACGACAAACCCCACTTTCCTTTTTGCCTCCGGGCTCGGCGGGTTGGAGGCCCAACTCAAGGTGAACGGGAGTTCCATGAAATCGAGGGGCGCCGCCAACCCGGCGGCCAACGAGTAGTCATCTCCTCCCGCCTTTGGGTCGCGGAAGAATCCGGTGGGCGCGAGGACGTGCGCACCCGGCCGATCGACCGTGATCTTCAGCCGGCACCAATCGGATTTGCAGCCATCCGAGTTGGACGGACCGGCCAAATCGTAGGCGGCGAGGTTCTGCGCAGGGAGATCGGCCAACAATAGAAACGGATCCGGGCCGTGGATTTCGCGGCCACCGGTCATGTCGGCGACGACGTGCATGGCGTGCAACATCTGAGGATCAAAACTGGTGGCGGCCGACCTTCGAGTGCTCACCGCCACGACCGCAACCTGGGCGCGCAGCAGAGCCGTCATGGAAGATTTCCAGATTGGCCGCAGCGCCTTTACTTCGTCGGGCGTCAGCATCTCGCGGTGTTCGTTAGACGCGCCGACAATACTATCGCCCCCGAATCCGGAGAGCGTGGCGACCATTCCGGTCTTTTCGTCCACTTCGAAGGGAGTGATGTTTGTGATCCATACCAGAGACTTGCGGCCTGGAATCCCCAACGTTGCCTCGGCCACGGTGCGGAACATCCGAAGTACCGGCTCCGGTCTGGCCCGCAGCGGCTGGCTCTCGGCGGTAAAGTTGGCCGTCGTTCCTTTGAGGAAATCGACCAAGCGCGCGGCTTCAGCTGCTACGTCTGGCGATACCTCTGCCGCGGAAGTACGACCGTGCACGATGGCGTCGGACCTCTCCAGAGCCGCTGCCAGGGTGGCCGAGCTGGCGGCGTAATCGTGCACCGAATGCAGCACGTCGTCCGGGTCCATCACTAGCAAAGATACGGGCGAGTTCGCGCGGGCGCATGAAGCGAGGTATGCCGTAATCAAGGGCCGGACGTCTTTCTCGTCCATCCATCGAGTGTGAATGGTATCGAGTACGATGACCACCAGGCCGCGACCCTTAGCCGGGTTGTTGCGGTCGGTAAATTCACCGTCAGATACCACAACGGGTTCCGCGATAAGCGCGAAGTTCCGTATCTGCCCCGGCTGACTCTTTCCTCCACTCTCGACCCCAAAGTCCTTGCCGGCGAGGTCTCGAATGGGAGCGCCGTGATCGTCAGTCACCACTACGGAGAGATGCGTTGTTTCGGGACCGGCAGCGACTGGCTTCTGGGCCCAGGCAGCGGTGCCCAGCAAAACGGCGAGAAGGACGGAGGTAAACTTCATGGGAAGCCTCGCTGTGCGGTGCGGAGCATAGCACTGGTGACTGGCGCTCGCCAAGGGCCAGCTAGGAACTGGCGAACCGGTGCTGGCGGCTTTCGAGCGGGCCGTTTCCGCTTGAAAATCTTCACTCGGTTGTCCTTGACTTGTTTCCTTGACGGTTTTCGCCCGGCGTTCCCGCAATTTTCGTATGGGTTGCTCAACCAGGTAGAAGGAGAAGACGGCAGCCAACAATGTAAGAGCAAGGTTTTGCGGAAAGGTTGTTGCCCACGACTCCGTAGGGAAAGGCACGAGAAGCAACTTTTCGCAAGAAATTCTCACCCTTCATTCAAGCTGAGACTGTATACGCCGTAGACCTTGTGGTATACAGTGTAGACATGACAGCAACAACGGCACAGAAGATCGCAGGCGCGGCACGCAGGCTGCTGGATCAAGAAGGAGCCGAGGGCGTGACCATGCGGAGGGTGGCCACCGCCGTCGGCATTACGCCCATGGCGCTCTACCGGCACTATCCGAATCGCGATGGGTTGCTGAATGCGCTGGCGGATGCAGGGTTCGTGGAGCTGACGGCGAAGCTTGCGGGCCTGCGGCTGACGGGCGGGATCGATCGCCAGCTATTAAAGATACTCGATGTCTTTCTCGACCATGCCTTCGACAACCCGCGACTGTTTGAGCTGATGTTTCTTAAGAAGCGCGAGGGCGCGCGGCAGTATCCGGACGACTTCAAGGCGAGGCGGTCGCCGACGGCGAACGTGTCGGCCGATGTGATTGCACGCGCGATGGAGACGGGTCACCTGCGCCATGATGATGTGTGGGAGATCGTCTTCGAGACGGGCGCGTTGATGCAGGGTCTCATCATGCTTTACCTGGGGGGACGCATAGCGGTCTCTCCTTCGGAGTTCCGCGCCTTCTGCCATAGATCATTTGGGAGGTATTTGAATGGTATTCACACTTAGTTTCCGGCGGGTGATGGAAACGGTGCTCGCAACCGTCGCGACTGCTGCGATGTTTTACTTCGGCAATGGTCTCGAGCCGTGGTGGCCGCTAATGTGGTTTGCGCCGCTGCCACTACTGTTGTTTGCGTTGCGAAGTAAATGGTGGACGGCGGCGGTGACGGCAGTGGCCGTGATGATGCTCGGCAATCTAAACATGTGGAGTTACTTCACGAAGACGCTGGGGATGCCGGGGTCTGCGTGGGTGGGCATCTTCTTGGCTGCTGGTGTCGTCTTTGCAGCGGGAGTACTGCTGTTTCGCGTGCTGGTCTTGTGTGGCGCGGTGTGGAGTGGGGTTCTTGCTTTGCCGGCGGTCTGGGTGACGAGCGAGTATGTGCGGAATGTAACGTCGCCACATGGGTCGGCCGGAAGTCTAGCGTATTCGCAGCTGAAGTTTCTCCCGTTTCTGCAGCTGGCTTCGATCACGGGGCCTTGGGGGATGACCTTTGTGTTATTGCTGTTTCCTGCTGCGATTGCAATTGCGCTGCACATCAGACAGAACTCATGGAAGCACGCGTTGCAGGTTGCTGGCGCGGGAGTTGGCGTGGTGGCGGCCGTGCTGCTGTTTGGTGCGGTGCGGCTGTCGCTGCCGCAGAAGCAGATGGTAAAAGTGGGGCTGATCACCTCAGACGAGAAGCTCAATGATACGGTGACTGATCCGGGTGTCGATACCGAGCGGCTATTTCGTGACTATGCGCGCGAAGCGGAGAGGCTTGCGACCGATGGCGCTCAGGCGATCGTGATGCCGGAGAAGCTAGGGGTCACGCTTGAAGGCAAGGCCGCGGGGACGGATGCGGTGATGCAGTCTGTTTCGGTCGAAAAGTTAGCGACGATCGTGGCGGGTGTGGTGCACGTGGCCGCTCCCGTGAAGTACAACGAGGCCCGGATTTATGTTCCGGGCTCAGTCGTGCAGCGGTACGACAAGGAGCACATGCTGCCACCGTTCGAGTCGAACCTGAAGCCGGGAACGACGCTGACCGTACTGCCGCGACCGCAGCAGAAGTGGGGCGTGGCGATCTGCAAGGACATGGACTTCGCGTCGCCGGCGCGTCTCTATGGCAGGGCCGGTGTAGGGCTAATGCTGGTTCCGGGATGGGACTTCGTAGTGGATGGAAGTTGGCACGGGCACATCGCGGTGATGCGTGGCGTGGAGGACGGCTTCAGCATCGCGCGTGCGGCAAAGAACGGCTTTCTGACGGTAAGCGACAACCGGGGCCGTATTATGGGCGAGGTGAGCAGCAGCTCGGCTCCGTTTGCGACGCTGCTGGTGGACGTGCCGGCGGCGCACAGTTGGACGGTGTATCAGTTCCTAGGCGACTGGTTTGCGTGGGTTGCGATTGCGTTGCTAGTGTTTGCGATGATGCAGATGGTACGGCTTCGCGATCCTGCCCACGTCCGAGATTCGGAGTTAGTACGAAGGCTTTCGATAACGGCTTGAGAGAGACATCAATGCTTCCGCCGGAGATGGAAGAGCAGTTAAAAGACGGAAGGGTCAGATTACTAATGATAAACGCCTTTTCGGGACTTACTCCGGTTTGTTTGAATGCTAAGTCTACCCAAAGATATTTGAAATTTTGATCTCCATCGGTTCTTTGTCCGATGATCTTGTTCTCGACGCAAGAGTCAAAGGAAGAAACCGATGGAGACCTTTGCAAAGCTGTTTGGCAGCCTGCTGGCCTTGGTATATCACTGTTTCGATCGCATCGTCATCCTTGGCCATCTGCCCTTGCTCACCCGCCCCGAGAACATCGTCCACTTTTTTCGCGACATCCACCAAGTGAGTACCATCAGCAAAGAGGCCTTGCGTCAGCGAACCGACGATTACCATCGCTGGGTGGAAGCCTTCGCCAAGAAACGTAAGATTCCCATGGAGTGGGCCGAAAAAGGGGTCCGCAAGGAAGACTACATTCATCCCCACCTGCGACGAACGGAGCGCCGCCATCAGTTCGGAGTCTATTTCATCCTCAAGAGCATGGAACTGGGACCCTCCTTCCGTTCCGCCGTTCCCAAGTTTCCGGTCGACGATCCCCATTACCGCATCCTCGCCCGACAGCGTTCCCGCTACACTCACTATTACTTCTACATTCGCGACGAAGTGCTGGGGCCGATCGCCTTGTGCGTGGGATCGTTCCTCCCCTTTTCCGTCACCTACTATCTCAATGGCCATCACTTCATCGAACGCGAACTGGAGCGCGCCGGCGTGCCGTTCCGTAAAGACGACAATGCCTTTCTCTGGGTGGCCGATCAAAAAGCCTTACAGGCGGCGGCCGACCGTCTCAGTGCCCAAGTCATTCACAAGCAGCTTGATCATTGGACTTGGGTGGTAGGACCAAAGTTTTCCCAGAAAGACCGAGCCGCTATCAATCTCAGTCGCCACTACTCCCTACAACAGGTGGAATACTGTCGGAACTTCATCTTCCGACGCAACTTCCCCATCCACAAACTGTTCGAGCGCTCCTGCGACTTAGGACTATTCCGCCTCACCGCCGACAAGCTCTCCCAGATGTTCGGCTTTCGTCTCCACAAGCGACTGCGGGGCAAGCTCACTACGGTCTTGGAAAGAATGGAACATGGCCATCACGTGCTGCGCGCCTGCGCCAAGAATGCCGTGCTCCGCATGTACGAGAAGTTCTCGACCTTCTTGCGCTTGGAGGTCCTCAGTAACAACCTGCGAGACTTCGGACTGAAAAAATCCTTGGATAACTTAGAAACCGTCCGTCAGACTCTGGCTACCGTGACCGACCGTTTCGCTCAGTTCGAGGCCCAAGCTCTGGACGTTCACGTTGACTTCCCTCTATTCCAGCGTCTGGCTCTGCCCATCCCTTCTGGAAACACCAAAATCCCCGGCATTAAGATCCAGGACACCCGTATGCTCCGCCTGATGGAAGTCCTGCTCCACCGTGGTACCCAACTGGGCGGATGGCGCTCCCGCCAAATCCATGAAGCCATCCTCTCCGCCTTCCAACTCACCCCCGAAAACTACACCCTCACCCAACTCCGTTATGACCTGCGCAAGCTCAAAGCACATACCCTGCTAGAGCGCGACGGCTCCCGCTACGCCTACCGGCTCACCCAAAAAGGCATCCGTGTGGCCCTCATGTTCACTCTCTTTCACCAGCGCGTCTGCGGCCCCTTGGCCAACAGCCTGTTCCACCGCCAACCCACCCAACTCCACACCCCCACCAGCAAATTTCAAGCCGCTTATGAAAAAGCCGACGCTTCGATTCAACAGCTCATCGATCTACTTGCCGCTTGAAACTCTGAGAGATAAATTCTCAGATCTGAGGTTCAAGAACCTAGTGAGGAGCGGGTGGTGTACAAAAGGCTGAACTCAACGGGAACGTTGATTCAGAGAACAACCAGGGAGGCTCCTCAATGGACATTATGTATTACATCGGGCTGGATGTGCACAAGAAGACGATCAGCTTTTGCGTCAAGGATGCGAGCGGCCAGGTTCACCAGGAAGGCAAAATCGGAGCCACCCGACGCGAACTGGACCGCTGGATAGAAACGCTTCCGCAACCACGGATAATCGCCATGGCAGCAACGATTTTCACGGGCTGGATCTACGATCATCTGCGGCCGCACGCGCAGCAGGTAAAGGTGGCGCATCCCCTGATGCTGCGCGCGCCATCGCAGCGGCCAAGAAGAAGAACGATCGGATTGATGCCAGCAAGATCGCTGACTGCCTGCGTTGCGACTTCCTGCCGGAGTGCCACATGGCATCCACCGAGATGCGGGATCGACGGCGAACCCTACGCTACCGACAGCTGCTGGTGCGCCAGATGGTTCAGATGAAGAATCGGGTTTCGGGTCTGCTGATGGAAACCGGAGTGAGCTATAACAAGCAGCGGCTGCACAGAGTAGGCTATTTCCGGGAGCTGCTGTCGAGCCACGAAGAGGTCCACGAAAGTATCCGGCCTTTGTTAAAGCTCAGCCGGGAGGCCATCGTACGATTGCAGAAAACGGAATACGGTCTGGTCAGTTCTCTCGAGCGAGATCCTTTGCTGGCCGACAGAATCAGACGGCTCAGGACGGTTCCTGGAGTGGGGCCGATCACGGCGCTGACCTGGGCGCTGGAGGTAGGGGATGTTTCGCGCTTCCGGTCGATCCGACAAGCCGTCAGTTACTGCGGGCTCTGCGGTGTGGAAAAGAGCTCAGCCGACAAGGTGATGCGCACACCGCTGTCCAAACAGCGCCACAAGCATATCCAACATGTGCTCGTGGAAGCCGCCAAGCTGGCGCCCCGACAAGATCATGATCTGGCCCTGGTCTACGAAACCGAGAAGCAGAGAGGGAATACCAATCGAGCGACTCTTGCAGTCGCTCGAAAGATGGCGGCGTATCTGCTGGCCGTGGATCGGGGGAAAAGGGATTTCGTGCCTGCAGAAGACCACAGGAGCGCGGCGGCCTAATCCCCGTCCGCAGGAAGAAAACATCAGAATCACACAGAGCGCAGGCTGCCAGGTCCTGCCATTTGCCGACTGAGCGACGGAGATCAAACTCCCGAGGCTCTCTTCGAATTGTTTCAGGACTGGCAGCGAACACAGACTCAATCTTCTGTGACGGCCCTCACCGGCCCGAGACAGCGAATGGATGTCCGGTTCTGCGAAGGCAGGAACCAACCGCCGAGAGGCAACACGTGCGGCTGCGGGGTTCTGGAAGCTTCGGTCGTGCGCGCTCCTCCGTAGCGCGCGTCAGGAGAGTTCTGTTTTCTCTTGACAAAGACTTACATGGAGGTCGACAAACCTTACCTTACAGGATTAGGGAGGAGTTGTCCGTGATCTGCAACAAGTGCCATCGACTCAAGCTTTTCCGGCACAATCACAGTTGAAAAACTAACGGCAGGTGCGGCCTGAAATCCACATGCGCTTTTCGCCGGTTGCTGTCAAATTCAATTTCGAGGAGAGATGTTGCTCCCGTTCGGACTGAGAGAACTCCACTTTCAACTATTCTCTGTGCCACGGGAGACCGAAGCGGCACAGGGGAAGTCAGAGTTAAACCTGTGATCTCACGAATACCAATGGGATGCTCGATAAACCACTGTTCGCGCTGAGCTCGTCGCATGAAGCTCAGATAAACCCACATCGGCTCCTCAATTCCCACGTCGCCGATATACATGACAAGTGGATCTGGTAAATACGCCGGCCGATACTCCCATGCGGGAAAAGGCAGCCCTGTGTCTTGAGGATCGACAGGCCGCAGGCAAATGCCGAAAGGAGAGGCGCTATGTTCCCGACCGGACCATCTCTCCCAAAGCAGGGTGCGCCTGGCACTCTGACTTTGAGCCTCGCTTGCGTCGCTGACCCAAAACAACTCAATCATGGCGTTGGCGAAGGCAAAACGGCGATTGGCCGTACCCTGACCGGGGTGCTGATTGGGAGGTCCTTCATGCAAGCCGGACTGAACAAGTTTTTCAGCTTCGGGAGCGCCTGGAGCGGTACAGACGAACAGATGGTCCAACTCTATCCGCATTCAAGCTAGTACATCGTACAGATAGTTCTTTATATTATCTGCCGCCTCGATTATATTATAGTGAGGCATGCCGAGAGTCGCACCCGCCATCGACCTCAATCCCGTGATGAGAGCCACGTTGGACCACTTGGCGCGGTCGGCATCTACTCCGCAAGCGTTGGCGTTGCGCAGTCGCATTGTTTTGGCCGCGGCTGCGGGACAAGCCAATCAGCAGATCGCCACCACCCTGCAGGTTCCCGAAGTGACGGTAGGCAAGTGGCGCCGCTGTTTTGCGAGCCACGGCCTGGATGGCTTGCAGGATGCAGCTCGTTCCGGACGGCCACCGAAGCATGGTCAGGGAGTCCTGCACAAAGTGCAGAGCCGGGTGTGCCAACAGCCGGAACATTACAGCCGCTGGAGCGTGCGCACGCTGGCCACGGACCTGGGATTGCCTCCCAGCACGGTGCATCAGATGTTGGTGGCCTCGGGTCTGCAGCCCCATCGGATTCGCACCTTCACCTTCAGTCCCGATCCCGATTTCGAGGCCAAACTGCTCGACATCGTAGGCCTTTACTTGAACCCGCCGGATCACGCGCTGGTGCTCTGCGTCGATGAAAAGACCGGCATCCAGGCGCTGGACCGTACTCAGCCTGTGTTGCCATTGAGTGCGAAGCAGCCCCGGAGTTGGACCAACGAGTACGTCCGTCACGGCACCCAGACCCTGCTGGCGGCGCTGGAGATCGCTAGCGGAGAAGTCGTGGCGCACGTCAAACAACGGCGCACGTCGGTGAACTTTCTGCGATTCATGAATGACGTGGTCGGCGCCTTTCCAAAACGGGAGTTGCACGTCGTCCTCGACAACCTCAACATTCACAAAAACGAAGCGGCCCAACGCTGGCTGAGACGACATCCCCAGGTCCACTTCCATTACACCCCCACCCATGCCTCTTGGGTTAACATGATCGAGTGCTTCTTCAGTATCCTTGGCAAACGGGGTTTGTCGCAAAGCGTGCACACTTCGAAACGCCAACTCAAGGAGTTCCTGCTGAATTACATCGTCCAGAATAACAAGAACCCCAAGCCGTTTGTGTGGACCAAGGGACCGGAGAAGCTCCAGCGCATCATCGAAGCGACCAAGGAATATCAGGCGGCTCACCCGCGCAAACTCAGGACGCGGCGCCGCAAGGCATATAGTATAAAGAATTAACTGGACGATGTACTAGTCTAATTCAATCTGACTGACGATATCAGTTTCGACCCAAGCCGGTAGCGCGAGACGTTCTGTCCGGTTGGTCCGCGAGAACGAAGCCGCTCGCGCGGCGGACGCTGCCGCGTGTATAGACACCAGCGTCGGAACTCTCTTGAAAAACGGATGGCGCCGGGGGTAGGATGACGTGGATGGCTGCGAGAAGTTATACATCGATGAGCATCAATAACAACCTTTTAGCTAAACTCCCCGTCTGGCAAGGCTTTTCAGGCAGAAATCGATTGAATTCCCATAGCACCCCGCGTCCGCCGCACCCGCGAGCGGCTTCCTTCTAACGGTTTTATCGAAAGCGCGCCAGAGCATCGTCCACGCGCACTCGTTCTCAAATGTGCGCTTCGCCGGGTAACCGAGCGGCCTTGCGACCGCTCAGTCCCCTAAGAACCGGACTTGACAAAACCGTAAGCCTCACCGACGCCCTCGACAAAACCGGCTGCAAGGAACGTGGCGTCCAGTCGATGAGCTTCCATTGCAGCTTCAATGTCGCCAATGGCTCGCAGACACTGCTGATCCTCCCCGACATCGATTTTTCCGGCCACAAAAAAGCCGATGTCGAGATCGAGACGGTGATGTGCGTTGAGGACTGCGAGCTCCTGAATCCTCCGCCGAATCCGTAGACGGTTTTCGTGCTTAGGTGGACACCGCCGTCCAGCGATTGGAAGTAAACTAGGCGGCACACGTGCCGCTCTTTGTGGACCTGATTTTCGGAAACGATATTTGTGAAGTGCGTGGTTTAGCCATCGGGAATGCAAGACAAGACTGACACGGACATCAGAGCTACTTCAGATCGAGTTCTTTCCCAGCAATCGAACCACTTGGCTCACTATCAACCTGCGATAGTGGATGAGTAAGGTATTGTTTGCCCCATTTGGTTATGAGACGCGACCTTACAACAGCTATCGTGCTGAGACGCCGTCAACCTTATTGCCTTCATTGACTTGCCCTGCCTCTGGACCTAAGATTCAGCCCAATGATCGGCCAGACCATTTCGCACTACCGCATCGTTGAAAAGATAGGTGGCGGCGGGATGGGCGTGGTCTATAAGGCGGAGGACACCCGCCTGCACCGTTTCGTCGCACTAAAGTTCTTGCCAGATGATGTGGCAAGCGATCCTCAGGCACTCGCCCGCTTTCAGCGTGAAGCACAGGCGGCTTCTTCCTTGAATCACCCCAACATCTGCACCATCCATGACATTGGCGAGGATGACGGGCACGCGTTCATCGCGATGGAGTTTCTAGATGGTGTCACGCTAAAGCACCGCATCGCTGGGCGTCCCCTGGAAATCGAAACTCTTCTCGCACTGGCCATCGATATCGCAGACGCGCTCGAGGCTGCACATTCAGCTGGCATTGTGCATCGGGACATCAAGCCTGCCAACATTTTTGTCACGCAGCGCGGAAATGCCAAGATCCTGGATTTCGGACTGGCGAAGTTACCCATCCGAGCGAAACCCGGCGCAAGCAGTGAGAGTCTGGAAACGATGTCAATCGGATCCGGGGCGGAATTCCTGACCAACCCGGGAGCAATGATGGGAACAGTTGCTTACATGTCCCCGGAGCAGGTGCGAGCGAAGGACTTGGATGCACGCACTGACCTGTTTTCTTTCGGAGTGGTGCTCTATGAAATGGCGACCGGAAAAATACCCTTCGAAGGCTCGAGTTCAGGGGAAATCTGCGGCGCGATCCTGCACTCAACGCCAATACCGGCATCGCACCTCAATCCGAACATTTCGGCGGAAGCCGAATCTCTGGTCAACAAGGCGCTGGAAAAAGACCTCAGCCTGCGGTACCAACATGCCGCGGATATCACTGCTGACCTGCGACGACTCAAGCGGGACTTCGAAACAGGAAAAGGAGCCCAACCATCTCCCAAGGTCCTGCCAAAGAGGCGAAGTGTACGGTTGGCTATTCTGCTGGCTGCATGCCTCCTGATCGTAGTCTTGTTCGCCGCAAACGTAGGTGGCTGGCGGGCACGGCTGTTGAGTAATCGAGAGCGCGCCATTCGTTCCATCGCGGTATTGCCCATGGAAAACCTCTCCCACGACCCGGAACAGGAGTATTTCGTGGACGGCATGACCGACGAACTGACCACCGACCTTTCAAAAATCGGGGCATTGCGAGTGATATCGCGTACGTCGGCCATGCACTACAAGGGCACAAACAAGACACTGCCGGAGATTGCCCGGGAATTGAAGGTGGATGGAGTGGTGGAAGGATCGGTCATGCGCTCGGGAAACCGGGTGCGAATCACCGCCCAGTTGATCCACGCAGATACCGACGAGCACATATGGGGTGAGACCTATGAACGCGACATGGGCGATGTCCTGAGGTTGCAGGCAGAAGTGGCACAGACCATAGCGCAACAGGTTCGCGTACAGTTAACTCCCCAACAGAAGGCCCAGCTTAATTCCGCTCCCAGAGTGGACCCTGCGGCTTATGATGCATTTTTGCAAGGGCGTTCGTACTTCGTGTGGGGTTCTAATTCGGTGGAGGGGTTCAGGGTGGCACAGAGCTTCTTCCAACAGGCCATTCAAAAGGACCCCAATCTTGCGCTCGCTTATGTGGGGCTCGCAGATAGCTACGTATATATGGGTTCGCAACGATGGGTGGCTCCGCAGGAGGCTTATGCGAAAGCCCACGAGGCCCTCCAGAAAGCGCTGGCACTCGATCAGACTCTCGGCGAAGCCCACAGCTCACTGGGATGGATGAGTTGGCGCTACGACTGGAACTGGCCCGTGGCAGAGAAAGAATTCAGACTCGCGCTTGAGCTAAATCCTAACTATGTGGCCGGTCAGGAGCAACTTGCCTGGTTCCTCGCCTGGAGTGGCCGGCGCGACGCGGCATTGGCGGAGCTGGCAAACATGGGCAGGCTTGATTTCGCATCGAGCACCCGCACTGCTGTTGAATCGGGCGTCTACTATCACCAGCGCGACTACCAAACCCTGGTGGAAGTAAGCCGGAAGTTCATAGCCGCTAATCCGGATGCTTGGCCCGGTCACTACTTCCTTGCTATCGGTTATGACGGCTTAGGCCGGGGGTCCGACGCTGTTCCTGAGTACCACAAGGCGGTCGAGTTATCGCACGGCGACACAGACACTGTCGCCGGACTGGCTCACGGCTATATCGCCATTGGAAAACGAACTGAAGCGGAGAAGATACTGCACGATTTATTGCAGCAATCCCAGAAAAGTTATGTTTCGCCCTACATGATCGCGACGATCTACGGCGGACTCGGCGATAAAGAAAAGGCTTTTAGTTTTTTGGAGAAAGCTTACCAGGAAAGATCCCCCGATGTGCCCTACTTTCTGAAGGCCGATCTCAGGCTGGACCCGCTGCGCTCCGATCCTCGCTTCCAGGACCTTATGCACCGCGTCGGTCTTTCGAATTAGCGTCCATGGGCTAACCGGAAGTAACTGATGTTGTAAACAATTACACTCACAACCCCTCGCACAGTGCCCGCGCGCCCGTTTCATCGCATTCCCATCCCAGCGCCCTGCCAAGGGGGTGTAGCAAAATCCCCTCGTGCCGTATATACCCTCGACTGCATTGACTTGGACGAGCCCTCACTCCTAGGAGTGTGTCCGAGTATTCAACCGTGAGCCACTGATTTGAGTTGAAACTCACAGGAGAGTATGCCAAGTTTCAGGACATGGCAAAAAGCTACCGAGCTTACCTTCCTGAGCAAGATTTGCTACTACCGCCAAGCCTGAGCGAGTGGTTGCCGGAAGATCACTTAGCCTATTTCGTTTCCGACGTGGTGGACCAACTGGATCTGAGGGCGATCGAGTGGGTGTACGAGGAGGAGGATCGGGGGCAGCCTCCGTACCATCCGCGGATGATGACCAAGATTTTGCTGTATGGGTACTGTGTGGGGGTGTTTTCCTCGCGCCGGATACAGAAGAAGTTGGTGGAGGACGTAGGGTTTCGGGTGTTGGCAGCAGGGAACGAACCCGATTTTCGGACGATCTCGGATTTTCGCAAGTTGCATCTGGGGGTGCTGCAAGGATTGTTTGATCAAGTGCTGCAGATCGCGTTGCAGGCAGGAACGATGAAGCTGGGGCGGGTGGTCTTGGATGGGAGCAAAGTGAAAGCCAATGCAAGCAAGCACAAGGCCATGAGTTATGGGCGGATGCAGGAAGAAGAAAGGCGATTAAAAGAAGAGGTGAAGCGGCTGTTCGAACAGGCGGAAGCTGCGGATGCAGAAGAGGACGAGCGCTACGGACGGGATCGCAGAGGAGACGAACTGCCGGCGGAGCTGGCGAGGCGGGAGACCCGACTGCAGCGGATCCGCGAAGCCAAGCGGGCCTTGGAGGAGCGGGCGCGAGAGCAGGCCAACAGTAAGGGCGAGCCTGAGGAGAAGGCCGAGAAGGCCAAGCCCGAGGCCAAGATGCAATATAACTTCACCGATCCGGAGTCGCGCATCATGCCTGGGGCAGAGGGGTTTGTGCAGGCCTACAACACGCAGATTGCGGTGGAACCCGACTTCCAGTTGATTGTGGGGCAGCGGGTGACACAAGCCTGCAATGATAAACAACAGCTGGTGCCCACGGTTGAAGCCATCGGCGAGCAGGCGGGCCAGAAGCCGGAAGAGGTTCTGGCCGACAGCGGGTATTGCTCGGATGCCAATCTGAAGTACCTGGAGAAGAAAAAGATCGAAGGATTCGTTGCCACCGACAAGGAGTCGTACCGGGGCCGCCATCAGCCTGGCCCGCGCGGACCGCTTCCTAAGGACGCGACGCGCGTGGACCGCATGCGCCGAA
This sequence comes from Terriglobia bacterium, assembly GCA_963803655.1. Lineage (GTDB taxonomy): Bacteria > Acidobacteriota > Terriglobia > Terriglobales > Acidobacteriaceae > JAIQFF01. The sequence continues at coordinate 1,542 of CAWDNR010000023.1, read as the reverse complement.
AACTGCAGACCCAGGTGGGAGCGGCCATCTACTCGAGGCGGAAAACGGTCGTGGAACCGGTATTTGGACAGATCAAAGAAGCGCGCGGCTTCCGGCGGTTTCTCTTACGTGGGCTGGGGCAAGTACAAGGAGAGTGGGCTATGATCTGTCTCACGCACAACATTCTGAAGTTACACCGACTCTGCTATGGATAAGAAGAGAGCCAGAAGAGCCACGTATGTTAAAGAGTAGGGATGCTTTCGGGAAGTCCTCCCATGGACAACCGTGCTCCGACCACTCGGGCGAACTCTGCTTCATCGTTTTCACGATTCGGCGAGCTCGCTGCAGTGTTTTTCAAAACTAAATTCTCGGACGGGCTCCTAGTATGATCGCGCAAAGGACGTGCTTCCTCATTGATCGGTCAAACCATTTCGCACTACCGCATCGTCGAGAAACTCGGCGGCGGGGGGATGGGTGTGGTCTACAAGGCAGAGGACACGGAGCTTGGTCGCTTTGTCGCCTTGAAGTTTCTGCCCCAGGACCTTACCCAAGATGCACAATCTCTCGAACGCTTTCGCCGGGAAGCACGCGCAGCTTCCGCCCTGAATCATCCCAACATCTGCACGATCCATGAAATTGGTGGGTACGAAGGGCAGTCATTCATTGTCATGGAGTTCCTCGACGGGCTCACCCTCAAGCACCGGATCGCTGGGAAACCAATCGAGACCGATGTTCTGTTGAGCCTGGCTTTGGAGATTGCCGATGCCTTGGATGCTGCTCACGCCGAAGGTATCGTCCATCGCGATATTAAGCCCGCCAACATCTTTGTTACCAAGCGTGGCCACGCAAAGATTTTAGACTTCGGGTTGGCAAAGGTCACAATTCCTACCAAGTCTGCCAGCCAGATAGCAGGTCAGAACACCCAGACTGGATCGGCTCTTTCAGACGAACATCTAACAAGTCCAGGCGCGGCTTTGGGCACGATTGCCTACATGTCGCCGGAACAGGTGCTTGGCAAACCGCTGGATAGTCGCACCGATTTGTTTTCCTTCGGAGTTGCACTCTACGAAATGGGCACAGGAATTCTTCCATTCAAAGGTGACACGTCCGGAGCCATCTTTGAAGCGATTCTGCATAAGCTACAAGCTCCAGCGGTGCGTTTGAACCAAGATTTACCCGCGGAACTTGAACACATCATCAACAAGGCACTTGAGAAAGACCGAGGCATGAGGTACCAACACGCCTCCGACATCAAAGCTGACATCGCCCGCACAAAACGGGACGTCGATTCCCGGGCGGGGGTAGCCGGCGCGCGAATCGAGAAGCTAGCTTTCACCAAGTATCGAAAAGCTAACCGAAACCTCGCGCTGATCGGCGGCGTTGTCGTCGCATGCGCCATCGCGATTGTTCTATGGCCCGGCAAGCAACATCCAGTCAGGACTGGTAGAACAGGCCCGCACTCAATTGCGGTACTGCCACTGCAGAATCTCAACGGTGACTCCAGCGTCGACTATCTCCGTTTCGCACTTGCGGATGAAATCGGTAATGTGCTCACCTACTCAC
>CAWDNR010000022.1:0-163247 GCA_963803655.1 Terriglobia bacterium | reverse complement strand
AATGTTGAGCTCAACATTTATTGATGAAATCGGGTATCTTAGCTATGGCCCCGACGCCGCCAATGTTCTGTTCCATGTGGTGAATGATCGCTATCTCAAAAAACGCCCGATGATCTTTACTACCAACAAGCCCCTCAGTCAGTGGGGAAAAGTGTTGCACGACGAGGACCTGGCAGCTGCCATCCTCGATAGAGTCCTGGAACGTGGACGCTTCATTCATCTTGGCGGACCCTCCGGACGGACCCGTCATCTAAACTTGGAGGAGGTTTCGCCGGCCAAAGCCGATCGGCTCAGAATTTCCGGAATTAACGGCTCAGAATTTCCGGAACCCACACCTTCGAGATGCGGACTGAGAGCGGACTGGCAGGTCACCGAGGTAAGTGATGCAAGTTCTTCAGAATATGGTGGCCAGGGACGGAGTTGAACCGCCGACGCCAGCCTTTTCAGGGCCAAAATTAACAGTGATTGCAACGACTTCGTGGCACGGGTGGCGCTAGAAGTTGTTGATAGTGAGTGGTGGAAACAGCAACTGCAGGTAAAAAGTGCGGGCAGCAGAACGACTACCCTCCCATCGAATGAGGGGCATCGCGTCAGTTGTTATTCGCGTTCGCGCAGTTTCTGTGCCAACCTTTTTCCGCAGCAGTCGCTTCAGTCTTGGGGTGTCTCGCCCCGAGAATTGCAATGTCCGCGTCAATTTCGGCGGGATCGAAGACGTAGGGTGCCTTGCAGAATGTAGCGATGCCAGTGTGGGGGAGTGAGGCGGCGGGTCGTGACGCGGTCATTGATTTTCTCCAGTGCGGCTGGTCCTGGTTGGATTGTAGGGTGAGTAGTCGAGGAATTCAGTTTTAACTCCCGCAGGCAAGGGCAACTCAAGCCAATGCGTGATACGGAAGGCAAGAAAACGATGAGTGCCTCCGGTTCTATCCGCCGGATCGTCCTGGTTCCAAAGAGTCTCGGCTGTGCCGGTTAGCTGAAGGGTGCGACCGCGCTCAAAGTCGGGGACGATGATTCCGGCGCGAGCGTTCACGCGGAGGTTGCCAAGCGTATTGAACATGCTGTTGCCGGAGTAATCGGGGATGCGCAGAGTGCGGTCATCCAACACCTCGATGAAACCGGGCGCGCCACCGCGATGGGAGGCGTCGGCTCCGCGGGTGGGGTGAGCCGTGGCGACGAAGAGTACATCGGCTCGGGTCAATGTGCCTTGCTGATCAGGTCCCAGGGTAGCTCCGGTGGTGGCGGGAAAGCTTTCAGTCAATTCGGTGCTGACGGTCTTCAACTGGCGACGGGTAATGTATTTTGGGCAATTGGGATAGGCCTCCTGCACGCTGAGGCGAAGCGAGTTTTCGCGGGGGCGGCTCAATAAGCCGTTGATCCGAATTCTACGGCGGGTGGCAAGATCGATCGCAAGCATCCCTGCCGAAGAATTGACTTCGATGTTGGCCCAAAGAGGATCTTTCCCCTGCACAGCTACTTGGGAAAGATCGAAGTCCACCGCGTAGCCATCTTCGGACCTCATAAAACCAGGGCGACCGAAGACAATTGAACTCCACAGATTATTGCCGCGATCCTGGGATGCAAACACGACCATCGATTGCTGCTGCAGGAAGGGACGCGCACCGCCGATGATGCGGTCGGCGATGAGGACTCCGTTGCGTTCGGCCATTTGCGACTCCCCGGCGAGCGACTGCACTTCAAGTTCTCCCTCGTGAAATGGGCTCATCATGACACTTCTCCGTCCTTCCTCAGAAAATTGAAAGCGTTCTGCCTGACGCGAGGCGGAACGTTTTCGGCTTGAGACACATTGGCGGCCCGGCAAACGTCTTCATCGGCGAAGCACCTGCGGTTATAGAGAGCGACCGGATGGCGGATGCGAGGAATGGCATGATTCTCATCGCCATTTTCTCCAAGCTTCGAGGGTGAAAGCGGCGGTCCCCTCTGGAGCAACCGCCGCGGCCCACGTTGTAGCTAGAAAGTAAGAATGGAATAACCTTCGCTCGTCAGGCGGCGAAGGCTGGGAAGTCCAGAGGTTCCGGGCACCGCATTCTCTGTGAGCAAGTCGTAGCCGCTCTTTTCCACTTCCGCGCGAGCGCCGAAGACGTCCGCGCATCCGCACGACACACCAGCGACCTTGTCCTTGACTGCTTCGTAGAGCCCGTGGGCCGGGTGGTCGGCCTTATCCAAGACTCCGGGCCAGCGGGAGCCTGCAGCTTGAAACAGAATGCTGACTTCATCCCCTTGCTGTTTGAAATCATATGCGGCGGCGAGTGCGTTGAAGACGCGACCCAAGGACTCTTCAGAACCTGGCTTCGGATCCGAAAGAACGACGATTGCTGCTTTCATGTGAATATCCTCCGTTGATTTAGTAGACCGATCGGTCTATACTAGCGTTGGATGTAGACCGAACGGTCTAGATTCAGAAATCTTTCTAATTTCGTTCCGCCGGTACCTGAATCGCTGGGCAGGTTGCAACTCCGTGTCGTGCAGATCCATATTGAGGAGATTCGAGGCAACTGCTGAGATGATTAAAGCGGAAGTCGGGGGTGTTGACATCAAAGACGAAGCTTCAAATAACGCACTCATTGAAAAGATCACAGAATCGTTTCAGGCTTATGGCTTCGAAGGCACAAGTTTGTCGACGATTTCAAAGGCGACAGGGCTTATCAAGGCAAGTCTTTACTGGCGGTTTCCAGCCGGAAAAGAGGAAATGGCCGAGGCAGCTCTCCGCTCTGTAGATCAACAGTTTTCGCATCACATCCTGAAGCCTATCGACGAAGCCGGCCCCGTAGCGAACCGTCTCGCCGAAGTCGCCAATCGGCTCCGTCAGTTCTATGGCGATGGAAAGCGAGCCTGCTTGCTTGACACTCTCACGCTTGGCGGTAGCCCGCCCGCGATCCAGAAGCACGCGAAGCTCACGCTTGAGTTCTGGGTCACTAAATTTGAAAAGCTTGCAAGGGAAAGCGGGCTCGATCCTGCAACTGCGCGACTCGCTGCCGAAGATGCAGTTGCCGCTCTGGAGGGCGGCCTTGTGCTGGCACGAGTTAGTGGCGATAGAGATGCTTTTCGACGTGCAGTTGAATCCTTAGGAGAGAGGCTTACAAAGGCTGCGAGGAGGATCTAAGCGTTCGGACACGCGGGGACGCCCAGTATCCCCATCAGCCACCTGGCCCAGTGGCGGAGGAAATCGAAGCCGCGATGAGGTAGGTAGCGTTGAAAAACCTGAGACGGTTCCGGATGGTTGGTGCCCGTCATCCGCCCCAGAATCGATGCCTCGCACTCATTTTGGCCATATCCGCAATGCCGTATCAGTAAGGCGAAGCAGATCCTCGCAGCTTGCGCGAAAGGGTTCGATCAGCGTTTCTGCGGTGCTCTATCGCTCTAATTGTGGCGACGGTAACACGGATTCAAATCTCGTCGAGGACGCTGTCAGATAATGCTCGTCCGGCTATCGAGAATCAACTGCAGATTCGGAGAATGATTTCGCGAACACTCCTTCGATCTCTTTGGATTCAACCTCACCAGAGGAGTTGTAGAGAGGATTCCCGTTCGCATCCAACACGACGACGTGCGGGATGTATCCTTTGTAGAATTGCTTGACAAGTTTCTGCTGCTCGGGCGAACGCTTTGCGTCTAGGTCAACCACCACGAAATGCACTTGATTCCGGTACTTGTTGTACAGTTCGACGGTCCGACGCGCCTGGCGCTTTGAATTGAAGCAGCCTTCACCATACATGATGACGTAATTGGTCTTCCCCGCCACAAAGCCAGCCTGCGCGTCGTCTCCCGTAATCAGCGGGCCGTCGAGGCTATCACTCGAATAGTCGAGTTGAGAGTTGAGTTTCAGGTTGTCGATTGCGAATGATGTCGTAACCGTCAGCGTCAGTAACAAGGACAATTGCAGCAAAGTCTTTTTCATGGCTATTTCTCTACCTCCAATTGAAATGATTCTTCGTCGATCTTGGATTTCTGCGCGTAGCGAGCAAGAGCTTCATCGGCAGCTTCTTGAAAAGACTGTTTGTCTCCCTTGTGCTTAGAGGGCAGGTAGCCCGCGCCGAAGTACAGCTTGCCATCCGGCGTGATGAATGATGTGAGGGGCAATCCCGCAGGCAGATTCAGAATGGCTTGAGCCCGTTGCAACTGGGCCACCAGCTTGGGCGAAGCGTCGAAGTCAACTTTGACCGCGACGAAATGCTGATTAATGTAGTCCGCAGTGGCGGCATTGGTGTAGGTATCCCGATCCATGAGATCGCACCACGGACACCACACCGCTCCCACATCCAAAAGGATGGGACGATTCAGCTCTTTCGCGCGCCCGAAAGCCGCCGCGCCCCAAGGGTACCAATCGCACGGGCTGGGCAATAGCCCGCTTGAGATATGGCGAACTCTCGCCGGAGAGGTGGTTCAGTTTCTCTTGCGCAGGGGCGGCAGCCGTCCAGGCCAAGCTGAAAACAATCGCCAACGCGAAAATCATTCGCATGAAACATCAGATCAGGCTGGCGGGAATAAGTTTCAATCCGCATCATTTCATACTCAAAAAGGAGGGCCGCTTCTAATTGCGGAGCGTCCCGAGATTCGTCTATCATCCATCCACGGCGACCGTGAGATTGGTCTTGCGATTTTGAGAGCTGCGTTTCTCAACGCGGAGATTGTCAATCCGCCTACGGGGTGTTGTGATGCCTTTTCTACCAGTTTTGCCAGAGGAACAAGCGAGCGCAGAGGTCAGGAAGATCTACGAATACGTCACTGGCCGGTGGGGTTTCCTGCCTAACTATTTCCAGGCTTTGGGCCACGACCCTCAGCTTCTTCAAGACCAGGTGAATCTCTACACGAACGCCATGAATGAGGAGCGTGGTCTGCCCAAGATTATCAAAGAGCAGATTGCCACTGTCGTCAGCGGAATCAACATGTCCAGCTATTGCCTCCCGGCGCATTTGGAGATCCTGGGCCGCATGGGCATGGACAAATCTCTCAGCCGCAGGCTATCGATCGACTACAAGTCGGCGCCGCTGGATCCAAAGGTCATGGAGCTGTTGAAGTTTTGCGAGAAACTTACGACCAATCCAGGCGACATGCGGCGGGCTGACATCGAGAAGTTGCGAGAGTTGGGCTGGAACGATGCTGCTATCTTCGATGCTGTCCTGGTTACGTCGCTCTACGCCTGCGCCAACCGGTTCTCAGCGGGCCTTGGCCTCACTCCCGACTTTGATTAGCGCAGCTTCGGTGCCGATCTTCAGCGCGGCTCCTCTTTGCGGAACTTCTGTGTAAACATCTGGTTCAGCCGTCCGCGCACATCCTCCGGGAGAGCAGCAGGTTCGGTATGGTAAAAGATTTCTACTGTCTTATGCGTGGTGTCCACTACGATGCGACAGTCTTCACAGTGCTCCAGGTGACGCTCCAGTTCCCGCACTAGTTCAGGATCAAGTTCGCCGTCGAGGTAGTCAGAGATCTTATCGATGACTTGTCGGCATCGCATTACGGGCATCCTTTCCAAAATACTTAGTCAATTCCTCTCGCAACTTCAGTCGCGAGCGTAACAGGCGTGTCTTCACTACCGGGATGGACAGGCCGAGCAATTTGGCCGTCTCCTCGATCGAGAACTTCTCGACGTCCCGCAAGGTGAAGATTGTCCGCGACTTTGGATCCAGCGTCTGAATAACTTCCGAAAGTATCTGCCGTAGGTCGCTGTTCAGACAGGCCTCTTCCGGATCTTCACCCCAGCTCTCGATTTCCAGCGGGATGTAACTTCCATCTTCGCTTTCTCGCGGCCCGTCGAGCGACGACTCTTTCCACAAAGCGCGCTTCCTTAGCTTGCCCAAGGCCACGTTCACCGCGATGCGCACCAGCCAAGTGTAGAAACGCGAATTCCCCTTGAACTCCGCCAGGGCAGTATAGGCTTTCAGCGAGGCTTCCTGGAGGACGTCCTCGGCGTCCTGGTGGTTGCCGGTAATACTGACACCAAGACGGTAAATGTGCCGACTGTACTGATTCAGCAGCGTGACAAAGGCGTCTGAATCCCCCGTCTGGGCCGCGGCCACCAGGGACTGCTCGTTATCTAAATGGGTCGGCATTTTCGGAAGACTCGGCTAGTCTCGGCGGTGGATCCTCTCCGACCGCGATCCACCATAGTATACAGATGGACCAATTCGCAAAAAGTCACCGGCCCGCGAGGAATGTTTGCGATCTGAAGCCCACCTGAATTCAAAGCCGCTGCCCGCGGCCGAGATTGGTTACCGCATCCGTAACTTATTGTTCTATGGTCCATCCAAGTCTATGCAATTGTCCTAGCGAAAACCTTAACCAAAATATTCTTGTTTGCACAAGCAAAGCTGATAAGAAGAAGGAATGCGAGGCGACGACAGGCAGCAAATGGATGTGTTCAGCTACGTAAGCCCGGAACAGCGGGTACCGCAAGACCACCCCTTGCGTCCCCTTCGTGTCATGACTGATGAGGCATTGAGGCAGTTGCAACCCCGGTTCAACAAGGTTTACGCCAAGACTGGGCGCCCCTCGATTGCGCCGGAGAAGTTGTTGCGAGCGCTCCTGTTGCAAGCGCTGTACTCGGTGCGCAGCGAGCGGATGCTGATGGAACAGCTCGACTACAATCTGCTGTTCCGCTGGTTCGTGGGCTTGAACATGGATGACGCCATTTGGGATGTGACCGTGTTCACGAAGAACCGCGAGCGCCTGCTCGATGGGGACATTGCCGAAGCCTTCTTCCAGGCCGTGCTGCAGCAGGCACGCGAACGGAGTCTGCTCTCGGACGAACACTTCACCGTGGATGGAACGCTACTGGAAGCGTGGGCGAGTGCGAAGAGTTATCAACGCAAGGATGCCAAGAGCACGGTTCCACCGGACGATCCTGGCAATGCGACAGTGGACTTCCGCGGGGAGACGCGGTCGAACCAGACGCACGCATCGAAGACGGACCCGGATGCGAAGATGGCACGCAAAGGTCAGAGCAAAGAAGCGAAGCTGAGTTACAACGGGAATCTGCTGGTGGAGAACCGCAACGGCCTAATCGTGAACACGGAGGTATTCGAGGCCAACGGAACGGCCGAGCGCGATGCCGCGCTGGTCATGCTGGAACAGATTCGGAGAACGAACAGATAACAGTAAGCAGCGACAAGAGCTACGACACAGCAGATATCGTAGCCTAGTGTCGCAACCTGAAGGTCACACCGCACGTAGCCCAAAATCTTGCGCAACCTCGTGGAAGCACAATCGATGCTCGTACGACGCAGCACCCGAATACACCATCAGCCAGCGAAGAGAAGCGTTGAAGATTCTCAATAGCTCAAACGATCGCGCTGTGCGAAGTTCGCCACCGCGCATCTTCAAGTGAGCTAATCTTCACCTTTGCTGCCGCTGCTTATAACCTCATCCGCATGCGAAATCTGCAATTCAAACCATAATCAAATCATCTATCCGCTGCCAAAAAGACCTTCTACCACCAGCACATACAGCAAAGCTCTTCTCTCACTAACAAAATCAAAACTAACTAACAAATCAGCTTTGCCCCCGACGAATCAGTTGCATGCTTAGGCTGCAACCGCGGTTCGAGCGGATTCAGGAGAAGGCAGATGAGTCGTATTGGACTTGGCTCACAAGTGATGGTCCGATTTGGGGCTTCATTCTCACGGGACGGTCAACCATTGGCAGGGTTCGAAGAATTAGCCATGCCCCTGTTCGATTCCCTTTACAACTTCGCGCGCTGGCTGGCACAAAACTCCAACGATGCGGAGGATCTTGTACAGGAAACCCATCTCAAGGCGTTACGCAGTTTCGCGTGATTTCAGCCCGGCACCAATTTCCGCGCGTGGATGTTCCAGATCCTGAGGAACAGCTTTTTAAGTTCGCGCTCAAAACTTGAGTGGCGCATGACGATCGATCTGGACAGCGACGAGGACGGACCTCCACTGGCTGTTGATGCGGAAACTCCCGAAAGCATTCTAATGAATCGTGCTGACTCCGAAACCGTGCAACGCGCTATCGTAGACTTGCCAGTGCATTACCGGGAAACGCTACTCCTCTGTGAAGTGGAGGAAATGTCATATCTGGAGATCGCGGAAGTGTTGTCGATCCCAATAGGAACGGTCATGTCGCGACTCGCCAGAGCCAGGAAGACAATTCGCAAGTCACTTGTTGGCGATCCGAGTGAACCACTCTCTAGAGACGTGTCTCATCCTATCGCGATGCACTAGGAGGAAAAGCTTATGGCAGCTACCAGCTTGGCAGCGACCTCGAGCATTCCAACATCACAACTGCAATCAGCTCCAATGGAGCGGATTTTGGTCATCGAGCACGATGGCGCGTTGCGGAAGGTTTTGCAGCGGCTTTTTTCCTCGGAAGGATATGAGGTCGATGTAGCCTTCGATGCAGTTTGCGGCTTGGAGAGACTTCGCCAAGGAGCGCCGGCCGCGGTAATCCTCGATCTGCCGCGTCCCGGATCTTCGGGGTGTGATGTTTGCAGGGAGATTGCGAATTTGGTTCCCGGTCTACCCCTGGTAATTCTGAGCGCGAGTTCAAACGTCAGCAACAAGGTCCTTCTTCTCGAAATGGGTGCCGACGATTACGTGACCATACCATTTAGCCCAAGGGAACTCGTTGCCCGTCTGCGTGCTCTAATGCGGCGTGCGTCACAAGTCAGTCCGGAAACCTTTTATTTCTTTGCGGATGTGATCGTGGATTTTTTTAAGACCGAGATCACTCGTGGCGGCGAGAAAGTCACTGTTACTCCAAAAGAATTTAAGACGCTGGAATTCTTGACAAAGAACGCCGAACGCACGATCTCGCGGGACGAACTTCTCGATAAAGTTTGGGGATACCAAGACTACCCCTGCACGCGGACGGTGGACAACCACATGCTGAGACTACGACAGAAACTGGAGAGCGACCCTTCGCACCCGTCACACCTTCTCACGGTACACGGCATGGGCTATAAATTTGTGCCTTAGCCCTTGTGTCACATTACATAGGGCGGAAGGTACGGGATGCCGTCAAGAGACCCGACAAGTGGTGGACGAATTGGGAAAAAGTCACGAACAGGCGAAAAAGTTTTGCAGGCTGACGCCTACCTTAATCCAACCCGCCATGTCCGCGGTCAAGATTACTGACCACATCCGAAACTTATTGTTGTGTGGTCCATCCAAGTCTTAAGCAATCGTCTTAGAGTTTGGCCCCGGTGAACCGTCGCTCGTGCCGATGGGGACCCCAGTCTGCCGTGCCGAAGATCTTAAAGGAGACAGAATGAAAGCCATTGAATTAAGCGGGTTAGAGGGATTCAAAAGCCTCAGGGTTGCCGACGTTGCAAAGCCGAAGCCAGCTGCAAATCAAATCCTGATCGAAGTGATGGCAGCAGGAATCAACTTTGCGGAGCTTGAGTTGACCTGGGGTCGGTATCCAGCCCTAAAACCGCTTCCGTACGTTCTCGGTTTTGAAGCTGCAGGGATCGTTGTCGAGATTGGCTTGCACGTGAAAAACGTAAGAGTGGGCGATAAAGTCGCGGCGATTGTTTCCAGTGGCGGATATGCGGAATATGCCACTGCCGATGCTCACGTTGCCATTCCGATTCCCAATGGTATCTCCTTTGCTGAAGCGAGCACCATCCCGGTTCAGGGTGTATCGGCGTATGCTCTTTTGAAGTTCGCAGCTAGACCGCAAGCGCACGAGACCGTCCTTGTGCAAGCTGCGGCGGGTGGCGTCGGACTATATCTTGTGCAACTGGCGAAGATCATCGGCGTAAAGCGAGTCATTGCACTGGCCAGTGCCAAGGAAAAGCTCGATTTGGTGAAGAGCTTAGGCGCCGATGTTGCCATCAACTATAGCGACGAAAACTGGCCAGATCAGGTGAGAGACGCGACTGACGGAAAAGGGGTCGAGGTTGTCTTAGAGGCGGCGTCGGGCGAAGTCGGAGACGAAAGCTTCAAATTGATCGCTCCTTTCGGCCGAATTGTTTTCTTCGGATCCAGAAACATTCACGACACGATTCCTTCAGAGAAGATCCAGCAGCTGATTTATAAGAACCAGTCGCTCATCGGCTTCAATATTCCTACGCTGCGGCCAGAACAAATCGTTGAATGTGTGCCAGAACTTCTCAACTTAATTGCGCAAGGCAGAGTCAAACTGTTCGCAAATACCGCTTTTCCGCTGTCTGAAGTCAAGAAGGCGTATGAAGCCCTTTCGAGTCGGCATACCATCGGCAAGGTAGTCTTGATTCCGTAATCACGGTGTTCGGACAGGGAAAAGGAGAAATGGGAACGCGGCGATCTTTTAGCCATGCCAGCGTCGGCGTGCTGCGTAGGCGGCGACCTTGGAGCGTTTTCACACGGTTGCACCTTGCATCGGGGGCCCGTTAGTGTCATGGAAATGTAGTACGCAGTTCGCGGACTTGCGAGATTTTCATCGGTCAGCGGTGGTCAGACTCATCATGTTATCCAGGAGAGGTCCAAGTACGTCCTCTGCACCCCACAGACCGAAGCCTGGATCGATCCAAACCGACCGGACTGCTTGTTTCGTTAACAGCCCGGGTCCCGCCAGCGACCGTAGCAAGAGGCGGAATCGGCCAACAATTCAACCGGCTTGCCGTCGATTACCGGTAAAAGCCTGTAACCTCAGTGCCGGCGGCGCATCTCATTCGTGCGACTCCGGTGTGCCGGCGCAAATTCAGCAATAACATCAGTCGGAGTAGGGATCACGATTACTCATGACCCCCTCCACGGATCCGGACGAGCGGGTTTCCCGCATCCGGCTCTTGCCTTAGGTGACAACGCCCATGCGGCGCAGAGGATAGGGATGACAGGCAGAAGGCAAAGGCAGCCAGCGAGTGAGGAGACGCCGCATGCGATCCCAGAGGACGCGGCCGTTCTGGCTCCGCCGCGACAGCGAGCGATGCCAATACCAGCCGACTCGGAACCGAAAAATCGCCAGCGCCGGTTGGTTCATGGGCACTCCGTAGTAGCGGAAGTGTCCACCCACAACCGCCCGCAGCCACTTGCCTTGTTCGGGGATGGGTTCGTGCATGCGTCGCTGAAGCTCGGCTTTCACCTCGTTCAGCTTCGTCTGCATCCGTTTGCGGATCGTCTGCCGCAACACCGTGAACCGTCCATTGCTCTTCTTCCTCACGCAGATGTGCGTAAATCCGAGAAAGTTGAACGTCTCCGGCTTCCCTTCTCCACGCCACTGCCGTTGGTCGATCGCATACGGACCGAATTCCAGAAGTCGCGTTTTCTCGGGATGCAGCTCCAGGTTGAACTTCTGCATTCTCTCCGTAAGTTCCGCCCGAAACTGGTCGGCCTCCGCCTTGCTCTGGAATCCAACCACGATATCGTCAGCGAAACGCACGACGATGACGTCGCCGTGCGCCCGCTTCTGACGCCACGCTTGGACCCAGAGGTCGAACACGTGGTGCAGGTAAACGTTGGCCAGCAGCGGCGATGCACTACCGCCCTGGGGCGTTCCTTCCTCCACTCGTATTCGTTTCCCATCCTCCAGCACGCCCGCGTTGAGCCATTTCTGGATCAATCGCACGACGCGCCGGTCTGCGATCCGGTACTCGATGAATTTCACCAGCCATTCGTGGGAAAGCCCATCGAAAAAGCCTTTGATATCCAGATCGAGCACCCAGTTCACCTTTCTCGTCAGCAGTCCCGTATAGAGCGCGTCCAGCGCTTGGTGCTGGCTGCGTCCGGGCCGGAACCCATAGGAGAATCCGATAAAATCCGTTTCGTAGATAGCGTTCAACACTTCGACCGCCGCGCGCTGAACGATCTTGTCTTCCAGCACGGGAACGCCGAGCGGTCTTTTCCGCCCGTCGCTCTTGTTGATGTACGTCCTACGCACCGGCTTGGCTCGATACGCTCCTCGCTTCAGCCTATGGGAGAGATCCTGGAGATTGTCCTCGAGGGTCTCGCCGTAGTGCCGCCACGTCTCACCGTCCACGCCCGGCGCCGCTTCCTTCTTCATGCAGAAGTAAGCCTCGCGGAGCCTTTCCGGATCGTAGATATGGTGGTGAAGCGCGGTGAACCGCAACTTCTTATCCTTCTTTGCTGCTTGACGTACCCGCTCCAACGCGCTGAGCGCGTCTTCCCGGCTCGGTGTCCGGGACGCGTTTTGTTGGGGCAGGTTCCCTTTGGCCAGGCCTCTTCCCTCCATCCCCTCCGTTGCCGGTTGCCCGGCATTGTTCGGGGACTTCCCCGGTACAGTAGGTCTGTCCGACTTCCCAGGTCCGTTCGTCATCGGCGTGCGTCCTTAGACTTCCCGATGCGTCCCAGGGCAACTGCTGTCCTGGGCGAGCCTGGGATCTCCCGGTTCCCGTTCGAGGTGCTTCCGTACGTGCACGGGGTCTGTGACCGCGCGGGACTCCGTTGCACCTCGCGATATCGGTGCACCGGATGGGGCCTTCCGCTTTCTCCTACAGCGTCGGCGTCCCGGAGTGATTGTCTTACGCGGCTGAATACCCGGCCCGCACGTTCCCTTGTCAACGCTTCGACGCCGCCCTCGCGAGCGGCTCCGCATGACTCAGGGCCGATGTGGGTCGCTATTTCACATTCGTATGACTTTTGCATTCACTACACCTCGCCGGTTTAACCGGCGCACAGGAGAATTCATGAAGAAAATGATCTGCAGTTTGATGGCCATGTGTTTCCTGGCAGTATCGCTTACGGCATTTGCACAGTCTGGCGATGCCATGAAACAGGACGACAGCATGAAACAAGGCGACAGCATGAAGAAAGACGACATGAAGAAGGACAAGAAGTCCAAGAAAAAGGTAAAAAAGGACGACAGCATGAAGAAAGACGATATGAAGAAAGACGACAACATGAAGCACGACGACAGCATGAAGCAGAACTAGCATCGTCTGCGTTCTTCAAGTTCGAGTTCAGGGTAGCCGGTGCAGCCAATCCAGAATCGTTGGATCGGCTGGAACGCGCTGATCAGGCTAGAATCCACTTGCGCAGCGATAGTTGGCGGAGGAAGAATCGTTTTAGACGGGCGGGGGGAAAGCCATGAACGCTGTGGTCCATGTTTCCAAATCACGAATTGAACGCAAGAAGGGCCCCCTGCGTGTAGCCTATGTTGAGGGCGAACCGCAACCGGTGATTTTCAGCGTGCACGGTGCTATCGCGGAGCACTACAAAGTGGATCCTGCGACGCTGACTGAATCTCACGCTTCGACGATCGATTATGTCATCGCGTCCACTGCGGGTTGAATGCTTGGTACCTTCGGAGGTGCGGTGGAAGCGCGCCACATCGATGCCAGCAACGGGCGTCTGACAGGAAAGATTACTGGTGAGGTTGAGACTGAGGACGGTGTGCTGGTAATCCGGCGCGTCCATGTGGAGATGCGCCTGATCGCGCCAGAAGAAGCGAGGCCCGTCGTCGAGCGCGTCCACGAGATCTACGCGATGCATTGTCCACTGTATCGAACCTTCCATAGAACGATTTCAGTCCTACAACATTGAAATGGTGGAGGTCATCGGCGGAAGATTTTGGAAACCATACGGGAGCACCACGAACGAAAGTAAAGCGCAGGAGTCCGCCTCCCACGCGGGTTTCGCTCCGGCAGGCATAGATCCGAACCTCTATCAATATCGAGCGCCCATTGATCTTTAAAATCCGCGATTGCGAAAATTGGCAGCGGCGTTAAGCCCCGCATATGTGCGAGTCAGCGGCACGTGGGCCAATAGTGCCTATTTTCAGGATTCGGAAAATGCCGCACCGGCAAATGCGCCATCGGGTTTCAGCGGAATCCTAACGCGACAGGAATGGAAAGGTGTCATTGATTTTTCTCATGTGGTGAATGCCGAGATCGTCACGTCCGTGGCAACCGGACCAGGACCCCGTGATGCGCAAGGCGTGTGGACCTCCGAGCAGGCTCGGGAATTGTTTGAGTACACAAAATCTGTTGGAGGACGAATCGCGGCAAGCGAATTCATGAATGAGCCGACATTTGCAGCGATGGGCGGCGCACCGAAAGGATACGATCCCGCAAACTATGGCCGCGACGTCGAGGTGTTCCGTTCGTTCCTTCGGAAAACAGCGCCCGATACACTATTTCTCGGTCCAGGTTCAGTTGGCGAGGGACCGTTCGCGATACCGATGGCTGGCGGAGTGTTGAAATCCGAAGACCTGCTTGGGTTCGTCGTCCGTGCGGTTGTGCCAAGTGGTCATAAGTTGTTCGGTACGACGAGGCTCTCTGAGATCGGGAGGAATGACAACGCAAACGGCATCGTACTCCTTGCCCTTCGCTTCATGGATCGTGGCGCTCTTAATGTGCGGTGCATTTCCTGTGGCAAGAAGGCGCTGCCAATCTGCATTCGCGAGGTTTCGAAAATATTGGCTCTCCGAGGTGCCGGGACGGTAAGTGAGTCCTAGCCGCAGTACTTCCTGACGCAAGGCTGAGATCCATGTGGTACGGGCGTCATTCGCATCAGCGCAACTCCGCGGAACGCGGCTGATCAGTTGGAGGGCGCTGCGCCGGAGCCATCGTGGATCGATACCGTGCCGTTCTGCTGCACGCGACGGCACTTCGCCGTCGTCGATTTGTCCCATAAGGTCGAGGATAGCTTGTTCAACAGAGCGCAAGGCCGACTCGCGTGCGCGGTTCGAAACAGAAGCGGACCAAAACGTACCGACTGCCCGCGCGATCCGGGCGGTGTTGGAGTTTCCCGCATCTTCCTCACAACCGAAGCCGCACGCACGGAGCGCATTCTTCCGCGCGTGCGCGAGGACGATACCGTCTTTCATGGCGATAGCGTTTACTTGCATTAGGTCGCAGAACCAGCGTCCTATTCCATTCGATACGATGGTTCCCTGGTAGGTAAGGAGATGAATGGGGTCTGCGATCGCGGCCGTATCGCCGAGGGACGTGTCAGGGATGGCGGGGGCGCGCAACGTCGCAGCCAGGCCACAGATGGAAGGACTGCTGCGGAAATTGCCCGTGAGTGGCAGGCGATTTTGTAGGTCGTAGCCGTTGGCAATCGTCCGAAGGTCCGCAGGAGTTCCATGTCGGAATCCATAAATCGCCTGATCAGGATCAGCAACCACAGTGACGGTGACACCATTCTCACGCAGCCAGCGAATAATCTGACAGTCGAGGGGATTGCAGTCTTGCGCCTCATCTACGATGACTTCCTGAAATCGCGCGGCAAGAGCTCGCGCGAGCGCCGCGGACCACTGGGCGCGTTGAAGAAGGCGGACGACATCAACCCGTACATCGGCTGCACTCAAATAGCCTCGCTGACGCTGGCCGTGGCGCCGGCGCCCCGCAGCCTGTTGGTAGGCTGCTTGGTTGTTCCGGACATGCGTGCGCAGGCCAGTATGCCCGATCGAGGTGGGATCGATCTGGTTGTTTTCCGCGTCGAACAGGTCAAGTCCTGCTCCGTCGCCTCGGAATGCATTTCCACCGCGCAGACGAACGTCCACACCGAGGGTTTCCCAGCTGTCGACAACGGTCGGACGAAGGGCGACACCCTCAATTCCACAAGGAGAGAAGAAAAACTGACGCAGGAATGCATCGAACGTTCCGCCAAACCCCGGATGGCAAAGGGCACTGTTCAGACCGAGTGCATGGCACCGAGCTATGAATTCCTCGATCGCGGAATTCGTGAACGATAGGATGGCGAGGCCACGACGCACCGGCAGAGTCGGTGCGATGCGCGCAATCCGGGCCACAATCGCCCGTGTCTTTCCCGCTCCGGGACACGCCTCGACGAAGGCACCTGGGACGTGGTTGGCGACTGTGTCCTGCTCATCGGTCAAACGCATCATTCCTCGGCAACCTTTCTGATAGCTTGGGCCAAATATTCAGGGACCTGGAAGGGCTGACCCGCCTCGATGAGGTCGGCAACGCGCTGTGCGAAATCGCCTTTGCGCGTCTGCTTTGCCTTTAACAAGTCGACAAATGCTGTCGCCTGGTCGTTGGGCTGAGCGGCATCGATTTCATGGGTCCAGCGGTCTTCGGATTGTGGATAGAGCGCGAGAAAGGCCGTTTTGAGTAGGGTTTGGTTGCCTGTGTGGAAAAGCTCATGTTCCAAGGTTACGGCATTGGTGAAGACACTGAGTTTCCCGCCTGTGCCCCAGCCTGCTGCTTGCGCTTCAAGATCCTCCTTGCGGTTGCCCGGTACGGTCGGGTCAGCATCCGTTACGACGACAACACGGTCGGCGATGGTTGATCCACTGGACGGACGAAGTAAAACTTCGACATAGGGGGCGAAATCGACACCGTCGATAGCTACGAGCACGGTCCCCCGGAAGCGCTGCCATGCATGGGCATCGCCTCGTAGTACATGGCGCTCTGCAATTGCGGGAAGCAGAAGTGCCTCGGCGATACCTTCGACGAGGAGGGCCCGACTTCCAAATAAGAGAGCGGAGCGCGTCACATCAAGATACCGGCTGACTTTTCGCAGGGCTGGAGCGCTCAGTCCGAGCGTAGCCATAGGGATTGATACCGTGTGATGGACGGGCGGATTGACGGTAGTATCGCGAGCTGATCGGACGACAACAAGATGCTCTGGGGATACCCAGGCGGTGAGGTTCGGCGAGTGTGTGGTGACGATAACCTGGATGCGTCCTTCTGGTTGACCGGCGGGAATCGCATCCTCTGCTGGCGGCACATCTGCTCGCTTGGCGTCAGGAAACCCTCTATGCCTCCGACGAAGATTTGGTTTTTCCGAGTCTTCGTGCCAAGGGCACCAAGCCTCCCGCCGCCAACATGCTGGTTGCCGATTATTTGCGCGTGGCCGCCAAGAAGGCGGGAGTCGTGGCTCCGCCGCGTACTTTCGGATTCCACACGTTCCGGAGGACGCTGGCTTCGGTCTTGGTCAAAATGAAGGTCGATCCGAAGTTGGTGCAGGAAATGCTCCGGCACCAAAACCTGAAGACGACCCTTGAGGTCTACGCGAAGGCGGTGACCGAAGACAAGCTCGAAGCCCAGGGGATGTTCCTGGAGTTGCTGTTCCGCGGCAGGAAGGCGGCTGAACCTGATCCGGTCAAGAACCTGGAGAAAACAGCTCCAGTAACGGGTTTAGTGCAGTAGTGCGGGCAACTGCGGGTAAACTGCGGGTAATACGGAGAATGAAAAGTGGAGCTAACTGCTTTGAAATGTGGTGGCCAGGGACGGAGTTGAACCGCCGACGCCAGCCTTTTCAGAGCTACGCTAAGCTGTAGTCTTAACGACTTAAGTGACTCCAGGTGGCCGCCTAAGTACCTGAGAAGTCGTGAGAGACATACGAATCGTGGGTTGGAATCGTGGGTTCAAAATGAATGATGAAGTGTGCGAACTGAGCCGTGACATGCGGCTTTCCTTGTTAATCTCATCCTTCAAGGAAAAGCGAGGGACGCGGTGCCCAGCTGGTCTACTTTCTCATTCGGGAATGCCAATATCCGGGTTCGCGGCTATCGTGCGCGAAGGCCAGCACCCTGATGGTGTCCGACATCACCAGATAAGCGATGTGGTAAGGGAAACCTTTAACGGGCGCCTTGCGGGCTGGTATGTCAGGGGAGACACCAGGAATACGTCGTGCGGCTTGCGGCCAGCGGGCGATACGCTCGAGCGTCGCATCAACCACTTCGAGAAACTCGACACCGAGCCCCGGCCGTCGACTCTCATACCAGACGGCAGAGTGTTCAAGTTCGGCAGAGGCTTCGGGTTCGGTTCGGAATGGACGGTTCACTGATCGGCTAACCGTCGAACAACACGTGCGCGCACATCCTCCCAGGGTTCGCCGACGGACTCGCCCGCCATGACGCGCCTGGCGCGTCTCTCGATTTCACTCGCCCACGCCGCTTGGACTGCCTTCGCATCCATTGTCGAAGGCTCATCTAGACTGGCCAGTAGTTCGGCGGCAACGTCAGCGCGTTGGTCGATGGGTAACATCAGGGCTTCACGGAGCAACTCTTGCGCACGATCCGTCATGGGGACCATTTTACACCTGTGATTGCAAGGATTCCTTTCGCATTACGTCCAGCCGTTGACTGAGGTCGGGTTCCGCTCCCAGCCCCCGTCCGCATCACCACTTGCAGTGCAAACCGGGGATGACCCCGAAAACGATAAACGCGATTGAGAATTCGGCTATCGTCCAGACCAAGAAGCGAAAGAATCTCTCTAACATTTTGGGCAATTCCGTGAACACAAGACCGAGCACAACCGGCGCGGAACACAGGCGGGCTTAGCAGGAGCAGAGGGAAAATAATTGGCACGTTTTTGGCACGTCCGTGCGCTTTGGCTGGTTCGCAAGTGATTGAAGATGTGGTGGCCAGGGACGGAGTTGAACCGCCGACGCCAGCCTTTTCAGAGTTCAACTAAACAGTATTTTCAATGACTTGGAACGCACGGACGACACCGTAAGTCATTGATACTCACCTCAGGGAAAGAGTTTTGTGGGCTTCTTTGTGGGCTTGGATCAGATGACGTAAGCGTGCAGTCCTTCCGAGCCATTTAGCGGCAGAAGATGCTTTTGAAAGCGTCTGGTCGAGGAGATCATCGCACAAGCTACGTACGGTTCCTGCTGATAAGTTTGACATGACGTCCGAACGGCGGACAATTCTGGCCTTGGTGGTCGGTACGAGACCATCGGTACCGGAACAGCTCGGCCTCGAAGACCGAAAGGTTCAGAAGCTAGTAGAGCGCATCGATCAAAAGCAGGTGCTCCAAGTGAAAGGCGCACAGGCACAGGGCCAAGCTCCCACAGCGCCGGTCCCGCGGCCAAGACCGCGATTAGACCTATAACACTAATTGCAATTCCATGTTTGGTCATCACGCCCAGGTTCATAGCAGCCAACAGCGGAGATAACTCGGGTCGTCAAGTGGTGGTGGGGAAGGAAGCGGCAAGATGAAGTTGTCGGAGCATGGAGCGCTTTTTCTCATGATGAGCTTGCATGCGCTTGAGAATGTCCGCAAGAACGCTGACACTTGTGACGGCGTAGGGTCCTTTGTTCAACATGACGCATTCGGCGCGCTCACCCATGGCAGCGTCGGTAATTTCTGAACGCGAGGGCATGCCTTTCTTTGCCAGAGTTTCCAGAACTTGCGTGGCCCAAATCACCGGAACGTGAGCCGCCTCGCTAATCCAAAGAATTTCTTCCTGCACCTGTGCCAGACGCTGATAGCCACATTCCACCGCGAGATCACCGCGGGCGATCGTTCCCTTCGTGTTTCCTTATCTTGGACTGGCGTTGCGCAATGGCACCTAGCACGCGGTGAACGGTCTGGACCGCAGTGAGGGCGTGACCCTCGGTGCGGCCGAGAGAAGACAGACCCAGAAGAGCAAGCTGGGATTGCAATGGACGAATGTCATGCCGGCGCAGCGCCAGATAGTGGGCGAGATTTCGGCACTCGGCGGTTGCTTCGTGAAGCACCAAAGGCCGTTTCAGGAGGGAAGCTTCCAGCTCGAGCATGTCCGAGCAAAGCAAGGAGAGCTCCGCGGAGACCTGTTCGAGCACGCGTTTATCGAAGATTCGCGCATGTTTGGACTCGAAGTCCGCACCATGAGACGTGCAAAGACTGGGAAAGTTGGCGTTCTGAAAAACGCCCAAACTCGCATCGGTAGACTTCCACCGCTAGCGCAGATGCTACTCCTGAAGCCAGGCGATATGCTCGTCCTACGGTGCCAGAGCATGCTGGGAAGGCTGGCAAGACGCCGCAAGACAGGAGAACTCATCGCGCTCGCCCAGATCGGCGTCTCTCTGCCGCAAGTGCTCGATCACGCCAAACCCGGCGAACCCATCTGGTTTGACGACGGCAACCTCCCCGAGACGCGCATCGATATACCGGCGCTAACCTCGGATGACCTGGAAGCATTGAAGTTCATCGTCCAGAACGCGGATCTTGTCGGCTATTCCTTTGTCCGCACGGAATCCGACGTTCGCGAGCTTCTCGATCGACTGGAAGAGCTGGACGGCCAGCATCTGGGCTTGATTCTCAAAATTGAAACTCGCAAGAGCTTCGACAACCTGCCCAAACTCATTCTGGCCGCTATGCGCACGCGTTCTTTCGGCATTATGTGATCCTGAGGCCCAGAAATGGGAGCTCGCCCAGAGTACGCTTTCATCTGGCCGTAACATGCGAAGCATACCAACAACTTGAGCCGCGCAAGGTTCACTACCTGGGGATATGGTATTTCTCGCTACAGCAACTCTGTGGCGGCCGTTCGCTACGAGGTACTGATGGAAAAGAAAGATTTCTTTCCCTGATTGCGGGTATTGTTGAAAAGGTCAGCGATTAGGAACGTAAAAATTGGACCGTCCGTGTACTGCGATCGGTTCTCACTTTTCTTCAAGAAACACGTGAACCAAGTGGTAGATGGGATATGTCCTTGCCTGGAATGTGGTACCGGAGGATTGTCGAGAAGACGGATACGGCTGAATTCATGACCCGCCGTGTTCAGTCCGAGGATCCTCCTCATCGTGCTTCGCCCCTTCGACTTGGGGCGACCAGCCGGGGGCAGACGTCTGACAGGAGCGTCCTAGCTGGTGGCACTTCTCGCCACCATCGGGATCGCGATTCACCTTCTGCTCCGATTCGCCTTGCACGCCGCGCCGCAAGTCTCGCTTGTGCCACTCTACGCAGTGCTTCTCTTGGGTGGTTTCCGCTGGTCATCACTTTGGTCCGCAAGCTAGCGGCCCGCGAATTTGGGTCGGACCTCTTGGCGGGGATCTCGATCCTGACCTCGGTTCTTCAGGGCGAATATCTGGTGGGTTCCATTGTCGTTCTGATGCTTTCCGGAGGCACCGCGCTTGAGGAGTTCGCCTCTCGTCGCGCCTCTTCCATCCTCGATACTTTGGCGAATCGCATGCCGCAGACGACCCACCGCAGGTGGGAGCACAGACCGTGGACGTAACCTTGGACCAAGTGAGGTCGGGGACTTCCTGCTCATCTATCCGCACGAGGTTTGCCCAGCGGATGGGGTTGTGGTCGAAGGCCACGGAAGGATGAACGAGGCCTTCCTGACCGGAGAGCCGTTCGAGGTTTCGAAGGCCCCAGGCTCCAAAGTCATCTCGGGGGCGCTGAACGGAGAAACTGCCCTGACCATTCGGACCGCCAAATTGCCCGTCGATTCCCGGTACGCGGGGATCATGCACGTAATGGAGCAGACCCAGCAGCGGCGCCCCCGGCTGCGCCGCCTTGGGGACCAACTGGGCGCGTGGTATACGCCGGCCGCAGTCCTGATTGCACTCGCTGGCCTGGATGCTGAGCGGAGATCCACACCGCTTCCTGGCGGTATTAGTGATTGCAACGCCGTGTCCGCTGCTGATCGCGATTCCCGTCGCCGTCATCGGGGCGATTGCACTCTCGGCGCGTTCCGGAATCATCGTCAAGGATCCGGCAATTCTCGAACAGATTGATTCGTGCCGCACCTTTATTTTCGACAAGACCGGGACCCTAACCTACGGGCGTCCCACCTTGACTGAGATCCTGTGCGCACCTGGGTTTGAAGAGAAGAAGTGTCTTGTCCGCCGCCGCCAGTCTCGAACGCTACTCCAAACATCCTTTGGCCCAGGCGGTTCTCAACGCTGCCGAACGCGCTCACCTCCAACTTGATGCTGCATCCGAAATCAACGAGCCTCCCGGGCAGGGTCTTCGAGGAGCCGTCCAGGGAAGAATTATTCTGCTTACCGGCCGCAACCGGGTTCGGGACAGCGAGATCGTACTCCCTGCCAGTTCACTCCGGGCTCGAATGCCTGGTTTTTATAGATGGACTTTCGCGGCTGCCCTTCGCTTTCATGATGCACCTCGACAGGATAGCCGAATCTTCGTCGAGCACCTCAGGCCGAAGCACCGAGTAAACAGGGTATTGCTGGTTTCAGGAGACCGCGAGTCGGAGGTCCGCTATCTCGCGGGAGCCGTTGGGATCAGCGAGATCTATGCCGGACAGAGCCCGGAGCAGAAAGTCGCCATCGTCCGCGAAGAAACGAACCGGGCAAAGACACTGTTCGTCGGGGACGGCATTAACGACGCGCCGGCCATGCAAGCAGCCACGGTCGGCATAGCCTTTGGCTTAAATAGCGACGTCGCCGCCGAAGCCGCTGACGCCGTCATCCTGGAGTCGTCCCTCGGCAAAGTAGACGAACTCATCCACATCGGCCGTCGCATGCGTTCCATAGCGCTGCAAAGCGCAGTCGGCGGAATGGCGCTCAGCGCCATGGGCATGTTGGCCGCCGCGTTCGGGCTCTTGCCGGCGATCGATGGCGCTGTCGGCCAGGAACTCATTGATCTGGTGGCCGTCCTCAATGCTGTCCGCGTGGCCCTGCCCACTTCCAAACTGCGCGATCTGTAAATCCGGACTCCGGAATGCCGCGCGCGGAGTGACGGAACACACGTGCTGGAGTGAGTTGCCTCACAGAACCAAACTCGCTTAGCGGAGAAAATCCACGCAGGTGATGATTATGAAAGCTTCCACGGTTGTTATTCCCATTGCTCCCGCCATTGAACTGCAGAATGTTCTTTACGCAACCGATTTCTCCGATGCGTCCCTGGCGGCCTTGCCACTGGTTTCCACAATCGCGCACAAGTATGGGTCGCGGGTGTTTGTAATGAATGTCTCGACACCCGACCCATACGCCATGGTCAGCCCTGAGGCTGCCGCAGTCCTGCAGCACAAAGACGAGCTTAAAGCTCGATCCAAAGTGCGAGACCTCCTGAAGACGGGGGATCTGGCCGGACTGTCAACGACGGCAATTGTTCGATCAGGTCTTCCGACCGAAGAGCTTGACGTTTTGTGCGCGAGCAGAAGATTGATCTTGCCATTTTAGGCACCCACGGCCGCACCGGAATGAAGCATCTGTTAATGGGCTCGGTGGCTGAAGACCTGTTCCGCAATTTGCCGTGTCCGGCGCTCACGGTCGGACCCAACGTTACAAAGGCTTCGATGCAGGCTACCGATATCAAGCACGTCCTGTTTCCCACCGATCTTTCCGGATGAATCCCAGGCGGTATTTCCATACCTCGTTTCCCTGGCGGCAGAATACCGGGCATCTCTCACCCTGCTTCACGTCTTGCCCGTTGAAACCGCCACGAACCCGGATGCCAAGTCCCTGGCAGAACCTCTGCGCAAAGAGATGCAGAGCATCTTTTCGCCCCACATGGATCCGCGATTGCCCGGCTGAATTCATAATCGACTTTGGAGACGCCGCAGAGCGTATCCTTGCTCATGCCGAAACTGGACGTGCGGACCTCATCGGTCTGGGCGTACGGAAGGCTGGCGAGATCACGACGCATTTTCGCAATACGGTCGCCTACCGCGTAGTGCTGCAGGCGCATTGCCCGGTACTGACGTCTCGCCATTCAGGTTAGGAGAATGGAGATTATGTGGGTCGGACCAAAGAGGACTTGCTGAAGCAGCTATCAACTCTAGAACTACAACGCGTCATCATCGAAAAAGAACACGAATTCGATACAGCTGGTCTAAAGTTGATAGGCCAGACTTGACCTTCCACACCTTGCTGTCGGATTAGGTCAGGCGTGTCAGAATGTTTTACGCCATTTTCATACATTCCGGGTTGCCCATGACACGACCAGAATCCGCCCGCCTCCTCGTCGTGAGTGCTATCGCCCTTTACATCAGCTATTCAAAATGCGGGGATTATTGGGCGGGAAAAAACAGCGAGACCTTGCTGTCGCTCGAGACGAAAAAGCGGCGAGGTTCTGTCAGACTGCGAGCCGTAACTCCCAAAAACCCCTTAATGATCGGTTCACTGATGAACGGGCTCCTCGGCTTCTGGGATCGCACGAAGTCCGCTGATCGACTTGATGTCGATGCGAAAAAACACAGTCTCCATCGAAGAAACCAGCGCTCTATCGCGTGCTTCCGACAGAGGGATTCGCCACCATTCAGAGCACTGCGCCGCCAGTCGTTCCCGCGCATGTTCCCGCTGAGAGGTGTGGTATTGCGGCACATTCAGTTCCAAGTAGGTTCCAGTCACGACTACACTAG
Source organism: Terriglobia bacterium (assembly GCA_963803655.1). GTDB lineage: Bacteria > Acidobacteriota > Terriglobia > Terriglobales > Acidobacteriaceae > JAIQFF01. The sequence continues at coordinate 139,320 of CAWDNR010000022.1, read as the reverse complement.
TCCAGTTTGACCGGTTGCCGATTTCATCGGCTTGCAGACAAACCTTTGGATTTTTCCGCATCCACTCAATTTTTTTGCCGAAGGTCGAAAAGATGTAGATGCAATCAGGCTCGTACGAAAACGCAACTGGCACCACATACGGTTGATCGTTCAACGAACAAGCCAGCCTGCCGATCGATACTCGCTGCAAGAGCTCACTGCATTCCCGTTGGGATATGGGAATGATTCGCATGACAGAATCTCTCCTGACGCTGCTGCCAGTTTAGACTACGGCGTGCTTTTCGCCAGCTGCCATCGGCGGACTCACGGTGGAGTTGGCGGTAACTCAAGAGGATTAAGGGAAGTCCTTCGTCTACATGCCGCGTTGCGAGTCGGTTTGTTTCCCTACCTGCTGCACTCGCGAATCCTGGTGATATCGACGTCGCCCCTCATCTATCTGATTGTCATTCCCTTTGTGCTGCTCGACCTGTTCATAACCACCTATCAGGCTATATGTTTTCCGGTTTACGGAGTGCCAAAAGTAGCCCACACCGATTACATTGTCATTGATCGCCGCCATCTGGCCTATCTGAATGTGCTGGAGCGCTTCAATTGTTTCTATTGTTCCTACGCGAATGGACTAATCGCTTACGTTCGCGAGATTGCGGCACGAACGGAACAACACTGGTGTCCCATAAAGCATGTGCAACGGCTGCGTTCACCACACTCTCGCTACCCGCATTTCGTGGACTACGGGGATACTGGCACGTACTTTGGCGATGTAAAGGACCAGCCGGAGCCAAACCACTTCCCCCGGCCCCTCCCGCGAGTTAGGCCACCACCATGGCTTCAAGTGCCGGCTTGTTTCTGATCAGAACGCTCGGACCTTTGGTGGAGATCAGCATCTTGGTCCGCAATTCGGTCAGGGCCCGGGTGACGGTCTCGCGTGTCACGCCTACAACCTGGGCGATCTCTTCATGGGTCAAGGTCAAATTGAAGCGGATGCCTTTCGGGGTTTCCTGCCCGTGGACCGCCGATTCCAGCAGGAAGCAAGCCATTTTTTCGGTCGCCGAAGGAGTCAGGCCCAGATAACGAATCTGGTGGCAGGCTCCGCGGTAATAGTTGCTGAATTGCTGCATTGCACTGATCGAGGCATCGCCGTGTTCATGTAGCAGTTTCATAAAATCATCGCGCCGGATGAAGTCTACCTGGCAGGGTTGAAGAGTTTCGGCGGTAACTTCGTGGGGGTTTCCCGAAACGGCGGAGTGCAGGCCGAGTAGTTCTCCCGCTTCGACTACCCGCACGATCACAGTTTTTCCCCCGGGCGAGGCCATGGTTAGTTTCACGCGTCCCTTGCAGAGCATATACACTCCACGCGGCACTTGGCTCTCGACAAACAAGACAGCCCCAGCGGGATACGTGCTGGTGAATTTCATCTTCTGGAAATCTGCCAGAGTTGCCGCACTCATCTGACAAAAAAATCCATCTTTTCGCATGGGGCAAGTGGCGCAATCATCTGTCATTTCCATCCCGTACGGTGCGTGCGTAGTCATTTCGAACTCCTATTTTCCAGAGACGGTTCTGAGTTTGTGTTCCTGTCCTCCAAGACCTGCCGGAGGAAACCCGAGGCACCCTTAAGAGCCAGCACCTTCCTTCTGCATTCGCAGGAGCAGGTCCCGCCCCCTTGCGTCAACGAAACCCACCGCGCCCAGGTCGATACTCATCGGCTTTCCGTCCGCCATCTTTGCCGAGGCAAGCCAGGCCTTTCGCAATTCATCCACCCACGGCCCCTTAACGCTGCCCTCCAGCTTTAGGAGGACGACATCTGAGGTTCTCTGAATGGTGATCCTGAGCACGCATATGGTAAGAGCACGGGCGGTGCCAATAGCGCGATCGCTACGCAACGGGATATCTAACTCATTAAATATGAATGATGATAGGTGGGGAAAAGGTGAGAAGGGGTGTCATTGGAGGTGACTAACGAAGATCTAGTGACGAGACGACATATCGTCAGTCGGCGGCATTCCGTCAATCCTCGTGGACTCCTACCCAGAATGGCGAGTTTAGCCGTACTGGACGGGCAAAGCCGGAATCGCTTCCGGGTTTGCCCGTCCGTACCGATCCTAAAAACTACGCCGCCTTGGGCTTGATCTCGATCGTTTTCGCCTTGGCAGTTTTTGGCATCGTCAACTGCAGGACGCCATTCTTCAAAGTTGCGGTGGTCTTCTCGGCATCCACAGCTCGCAGGCAGATCCACAGTTCGCAGGATCTGGTTCGAGCAAAATTCCGAATAGACCGTCTTGCCTTTCTTCTCTTCTCTTTTTGTCTCGGTTTCGCGCTTGCCGGTGATGGTCAAGCGGCGCGGTTCGACGCTGACTTCGATCTCCTTCTCGCTGAAACCAGGCACCTCAGCCTTGACCTCGAGGCTATCTTCCGCCTCAGCGATGTTCACGTGAACCGGATGAAGCATATCCATTTCAGCTTTGAACCAGTCTTCGAGGTCATGGCCGAACCTCCGACCGTTTCCTTCGAAGATTTCATATGCTCTCTGCGTAATTGCTTGGGACATCTTGTTAATCCGATCCATCAGATTCTCGACCGGAGTTATTGTGATCGGTTTTTCCTCAGCTCGCTGTACTGCAACGGATGTTGCCATGATAATTTCCTCACTTTCCTGGGGTAGTCAGTGCCGGCTCCTGCGGGCCCGTTCCTGCATTTCAGGGAACCAACGCAGCCGGTGCTGCAAACACAGAATCGCAGAGGGCGTGCGATGACGCAGTGATGGAGATCACGGATTCCGGTGATTTGTCACACCCAGAACCGAGCAGACTGGATCACACTTGTTGACGAAGGATTTTCAACTTCTGCATGCGCGAGTTTAAGGTTGTGCGATTCATGCCCAGGCGCTCGGCCGCGCCGCCCGGTCCACCGATCTTTCCTTTCGTTTCTTTGAGGACACGGATGATGTGTTCCCGCTCAATGTCCTCCAGGGCGGAAGAAGTGGAGGGCAGAGCAGCGTCTGCGGGCACGGGCTCGAAAGCGGGAATCTTCAAGACGGGACCGCTAGATAGAATGACTGCACGCTCGATGACATGTTCCAGTTCGCGAATGTTGCCTGGCCAGGAATAGCGGGATAGTGCCTGCATCCCTTCCGGCGGCACGGTTTCGATGTTCTTCTTCATCCGCTGGGAGAACTTCGACAGGAAATATTGAACCAGCAGTGGGATATCCTCGCGCCGCTCGCGCAGCGGCGGCACCATGATGGGAAAAACATTCAGCCGGTAAAACAGGTCGCTGCGGAATTGCCCTGAAGCCACCAGTTTTCCCAGGTCGCGGTTCGTGGCGGCGACGATACGAACGTCAGTTGTAATCGTGCGGGTGCTGCCCAGCCGTTCGAATTCCTTTTCCTGCAATGCCCGCAACAGTTTTGGCTGCAACTCAAGCGGGATATCCCCAACCTCATCGAGAAAAATCGTTCCCTGATGAGCTAGTTCCAGCCGTCCCACCCGGGCTGCGATGGCGCCGGTGAATGCTCCCTTTTCGTGACCGAACAGCTCGCTTTCAAGCAGACCAGCAGGAATGGAGGCGCAATTGACGCGGACGAAAGTATGGTCATGGCGCGGGCTCAGATTGTGGACCGCGCGAGCGAGCAATTCCTTTCCGGTCCCGGTCTCCCCAAGAATCAAAACCGTTGAGTCTGTGGGGGCCACGGTTTCGACCTGTTTCAGAACTCGCCTTATGGGCTTGCTGTGGCCGATAATCTCCTCAAAATTAAACTCCGTTTTCAGCTCGTCTTCCAGATATTGCTTTTGCTCTGCGAGTTGGTCCTTTAGTTCGGAGATGCGCTGGAACGCCATGGCATTGCTAAAAGCTATGGCCACCTGGCCTGCGATCTGGACCAGTATGCTCACGTCGTCTTCGGTAAAGTTTCCCGGACGGCGGCTAAATACGTTCAACGTTCCCAACACGCCTTCCCGTCCAATCAATGGAATCCAGCAGCCAGACTGCAACGACTGATGGGCAAATTGGGGTGGTAACTCGAAAGGCCATTTTTCGTCAGGCAGGCCTTTGAGAAGCAGAGGCTTGCGGGCCGTGAACGCCCAACCCGATGGTGACTTACCCAGCGCGACCAGAGGCTCTTCGCCGAAACTAATGTTGACTTCACCGCTGGCTGAGGGCTCAAGCACATGCGTGCGCAGCATCTCAGTTGGCGCATCGTAAAGCGCGAGCGCGGCGTAGTCGAACGGCTTGACCTGTCGGACACAGGTGGCAACGGCGGACAGCAACCGGCGGATGTCGAGATTTGACACCAGCGCGCTCGTCACTTCCAGCAGAAACGCTTCGCGCGCCCGTTTTCCTTCGGTAATATCTCGCGTGACCTTGGTGAAGCCCAACAGGTTGCCATCTTTGTCATGCAGAGCCGTGATCACAACATCCGCCCAGAAGCGCGAACCATCCTTCCGGAGTCGCCAGCCTTCCTCTTCCCAACGGCCTTCCGCGGCGGCGAATGTGAGTTCCTTGTTCGGCTTAGCCACGCTCAATATCCTCGGAGGTGTAGAAAATAGAAAAGTGCTGCCCGATGATCTCGCCGGCGGTATAGCCCTTTATTTTCCGGGCGCCCTCGTTCCAACTCAGGACCTTTCCGGTGGGGTCGAGCATGAAAATGGCATAGTCCTTGACTTCTTCGACCAGCAGCCTGAAACGCTCCTGGCTTAGGCGTAAGGCTTCTTCAGCTCGCTTGCGTTCGGTCACATCACGAATCGCAGCCGTGACCAGGAATACCGTCCGCCTCCTCCAGCGGGCTGAGGCTGATTTCGACTGGAAATGTAGTGCCATCTTTGCGGCGCCCGAGCAGCTCGAGACCGGTACCCATCGGGCGGGGGTGGGGCGCGCGGTAATAGGCGTCCCTGTGCTGCGGATGTTTTTGGCGAAAGCTTTCAGGAATCAGAATCTCGACTGGCTGGTTGAGCAGTTCTTCTCTGGTATAGCCGAACATGCTTTCCGTCTGCGAGTTGACCAGCAGCATCCGCCCGGGGCGATCCACAATCACCATGGCGTCAGGCGCTGCTTCCAGCAAACGGCGAAATCTTTCATCTCCGTGGTTCAAACCTCTATTGTAGTTTGGTTCGAGGTCACCGGGGAAACTTGGCGTTACGCTGATGTCAGGGCAAAGCTCTCGGCCTAGATCACTCTGCGAGACAAGCACTTAGCCGGGATATCGGACAAGAACAGACAGTCCGGACGGCCTCGCCCGGCCGGCAAGTTTCCGTGTCGCGGCCGGATCACTACTCCCAGACCAAGGTGATATTCAAGCACATGAGTTCGAGAGCACCCGTCGCAAAGCCAAAAATGTCTTACGCAGCACCCGACGGCCTCAGGCATTTCAGCGCCCGGCCGATTGTTGTGAAAACGAAACAACCGTCCCCGGCGATAGTCGAAAGCCTTCGTGCAGTCCGGATTTGAACATTCGAAGGACATTGCCTTGGTGCTCCACAGGTTCTTCTAGGCCTGGCCCACGGTCTTCCCCGTCGCAACGTCGGACTGGCGTTGAACGCGCTCGAGCTCCAGCTTCTGAATCGTGTTCATGAGCCATTCGCTCACGGTAGCCTCCAGTTCCTCCGGGGTGCTCCACTGGTGTAAGGACTGGATGGTATCGTTTCGTTCGTTCAGGGAAATGTAGTGACACGGGGGTGTTCCTTGACGGAATTCCGCCGGCACCAACTGCATCAGCACACACTCAGAACAAGGTCTCTTGCGTTGCGGGTCCCCATAGTTCAAGCAAGTGGGAGAATCCTCGAAGATAAACTGGGGGCGCCAAGAGGAAGTCTTGCGGTAGCCTCCACCCTTGAGGAACTCCAGTTCCAGTCTTAAGACTTCGATCAGATCGCGCTTTTTGCTTGCCATATGCATCCTCCGATCTTTTCAGGGCCATTCTTGCTGATCGATCGGCTCCCGGCCGTGATCTGAAGCACTCGCCAGGGTAACGGCGATCACACACCCAACGGTTGACTGCCCGATCTATTCCATGGTCATTACGATACGTCCGTCGATCGAGCCTTTCTTCATGCGGTCGAAAATGCTGTTGATGTTCTCGAGCGATTCAAGCTGATAGTGCGCCTTCACTTTGCCTTCGGCGGCGAACGCCAGCGCTTCTGCAATGTCGTTGCGAGTGCCAACAATCGAAGCGGATCGTTAGGCCATTCAATACCACATCGAAAATCTGGAGTGGGAATTCCCCTGGCGGTAAACCCACGAGCGAGCATGTTCCACCCCGCCGCAGCATGCTGATGGCCTGGCGAAAGGCGGTAGTCGAAACGGCCGTTACAAGAACGCCGTGAGCCCCGCCAATCTCCTTTCGGATCTTCGCGGCGGCATTTTGTGTCCTGGCATTGGCCGTTACCTCGGCGCCAAGTTGCCGCGCCAGTGCAAGTTTGTCGTCGGCAACATCCACTGCGGCAACGTGCAGTCCCATTGCTTTCGCGTATTGCACGGCCATGTGACCAAGTCCGCCAATGCCGGAAATAACGACCCATTGCCCCGGCTTCGCTTCCGTCTGCTTCAGTCCCTTGTAGGTGGTCACGCCTGCACACAGCACCGGCGCAGCGTCCGCGAAGCTGACACTCTCAGGAAGACGTGCGACGTAGGCTGCCGGCGCGAGACAGTACTGGGCGAACGCCCCGTTCACGGAGTAGCCCGAGTTCTGCTGCGATTCGCAAAGGGTTTCCCAGCCCCCCTGACAATAGACGCAATGCCCACACGCGCTATGCAGCCAGGGAACGCCCACTCGATCTCCTTCTTTGACGTCGCGTGCGCCGCGGCCAACGGCGGCTATGACTCCGGCCCCTTCATGCCCGGGAATGAACGGAGGCGCCGGCTTCACGGGCCAGTCACCCTGAGCGGCATGGAGATCCGTATGGCAAACTCCGCATGCCTCGATCTTGACCAGCACCTGACCCTCCCCCGGCTCAGGCACAGCCATCTCTTCAAGTCGCAGGGGCTCCTGAAATTTGTAAACAACTGCAGCTTTCATTTTGCCTGCCATTTTTCCTCCGCGACCATGTTCTTGACTTCCCGCAGAGTAGCAGCAGGAGTGCAGCCTTCCTGCATAACAATCGAGCAGGGCTGCACCGGCAACCGACTCAGGCGCTCAAAAAACTCTCCCACATAAACATCGGGAAGGTAACTGCTCACCAGCAAGATGTCGTACGCTCCAGCTTTCAGGAGTTCCAGGGCTTCAAGCCCACTCCACGTGGCGTTCGAATCGTAGCCCGCCCGCTGTAACATCACCCCGAGTCTGCCGGATTCTTCTTCATTATTGTCAACGATGAGTACCCGTTTGTTCCGTGATTCGGCCATAGTAAATTCCTTTCCGTCTGGCATTCAGCGTGGCGCAGGTCCGATGACGCGAGTCACCTGGAGCCATTCTGCTAACGGCTCATTGGCAGGGTTTCCTTCTTGTTGATGCGAGGGCGTCTGCGCATGGTCTGATCCGTGGCGGTCACTGACTTTTGCAACAACTTTTTTGACTCCGCCACGACCTCCGCTTCCTTCGCGTCGGTGCGTGCTTTTATCTCTCGGCCTTCTCCTGTGTCTGCCATGCTTTCTCCTTCACAATAGTTCGTAATCAACTTGTACATTCTCGCCTTGTGGCGCCGACTCGTCTGTGACTGCCCTCACAGCTCGCGGTGATCGTTCCGTTTACGGTTCACGATCGTGCAACATAAGAGCTGAGCACGCGCATATAATTGCCGCGCTCGAAAGCAGCCGGGTCGGATACGGAACGCTGGCTCATACTGCCGCGCATTTGCTGGATCGATTCATATTCATGCTCTTCCATCCAATGACTCAGGTCCTTGAGAACCGAAGCGGCGTGATCGATCCCGTGCTGCAGGAGCGCGGAGGTCATCATCGCCACATGCGCTCCCGCCATCATAGATTTCAGGACGTCCTCCGCACTGTGCACTCCGCCCGTGACCGCCAGGTTAGCGCGCACCCATCCATAGAGAATGGCGACCCAGTGCAACCGCAATAGCAGTTCTTGCGGACGGCTGAGCGTCAGACTGGGGACGACTTCGAGAGACTCAATATCGAAATCAGGCTGGTAAAAACGATTGAAGAGGACCAGTCCGTTTGCGCCGGCTGCGTCCAGTTGTTTGCCCATGTTCGCGATCGCGCTGAAGAAGTGCGAAAACTTCACCGCGACGGGAATACTGACATTCGCTTTGACCTGTCGTACCAGATCGCAGTAGTTCTGCTCAACGTCGGCGCTGATAATGTTGGGATCGGTGATGATGGCGTAGATGTTCAGTTCGATCGCGTCCGCTCCCGCTTGCTCCATCAGGCCCGCATACCGGGCCCAGCCTCCAGGGGAGACCCCGTTCAAGCTGGCGATCACCGGAATGGAGACTCGTTCCCTCGCCTTGCGAATCAGTTCAAGATAGCCATCGGCGCCGAGATTATAGGTATGCAGGTCCGGCAGGTAGTTGAGCGACTCCGCAAAGCTTTCGCTGCCCCGTGAAAGATCAGAGTCGACCGAGCGGCTCTCCAGATCGAGCTGTTCTTCAAAAAGCGAAGGCAGCACCACAGCGCCAACCCCGGCGTCTTCCAGATGCCGTATGTTTTCCAGCGACTCGCAAAGTGGAGACGCCGAAGCCACAATCGGAGACTTCATCGGTAAGCCAAGATACGTGGTGGTGATGTCGATCATTTTTCTTCTCCTGCGGTTACGGGTTGCGGCGTGGATGGAGCTGGCTCGGGAGCAACGCTGCCAAGAGCTTCTGCATCCCCGGGCATGGCAGCGCGGTTTGCGTAGACACCCCATTGCCGGTGAACATCCTCCTGGGCGAGGTGGAGCAGTTCACGCGCCGTTTCCGGATTGCTTCGCGCCAGCATGGTATAGCGCGCTTCCTGATACGCGTATTGTTTGAATGGAATACTGGGCGCCCTGGAATCAAGCTGAAATGGATTCTTCCCTTCCAGGCGTAGCTCGGGGTTGTAGCGCATCAATGGCCAGTAACCCGAGAGCACCGCGGCTTTTTGCTGCGCCATGCCCTGGCTCATGTCATAGCCGTGGGCAATGCAGTGGCTGTAAGCGATGATCAGTGAGGGTCCGTTAAACGCCTCCGCTTCGAGGAATGCCTTCACGGTGTGCGTGTCGTTCCCTCCCATGGCCACGCGGGCGACGTAAACCGATCCGTAGCTGATGGCCTCCATCGCCAGGTCTTTCTTGCCGGCATGTTTGCCTCCGGCGGCGAATTTCGCCACCGCGCCGCGCGGCGTTGCTTTGGACATCTGTCCGCCGGTATTGGAATAAACTTCTGTATCGAGTACCAGGACGTTGACGTTCATACCGGAGCCCAGGACGTGGTCGAGTCCCCCGGCGCCGATGTCATAGGCCCAACCGTCGCCGCCCACCAGCCACACGCTCTTGCGCACCAGCGCTTCTGCAAGCACCCGCAAATCACGCGCGGCCGGCGAATCCAGCGAACTGATCTTCTGCATAAGCTCGGCCACGCGTTTCCTCTGCGCCTCGATTCCGGCCTCGCTCGTCTGGTCCGCATTCAGAAGCTCGTTCACAAGCGAATCGCCGAGCTGCGAGGCCAGCTGCGTCACCAGTTGGCGTGCATAGTCTGCCTGTTTGTCCACGGCCAATCGCATGCCCAGACCAAATTCGGCATTGTCTTCGAAGAGCGAATTGGACCAGGCGGGGCCGCGCCCCAGCGAATTGCTGGTGTAAGGAGTTGTGGGCAGATTGCCCCCGTAGATGGACGAGCAGCCGGTTGCGTTCGCGATCATCAAGCGATCGCCAAAAAGCTGGGTGAGCAACTTGATGTAAGGCGTTTCACCGCAACCCGCGCACGCTCCGGAAAACTCGAACAGCGGTTCCAAAAGCTGGACGTCTTTTACCTGACCATGAGAGAGCCGGTTCCGGTCGGGGTCTGGAAGTTTGGTAAAGAAATCCCAATTTGCGCTCTCGGCCTCGCGAAGCGGCGCCTGCGCCTGCATATTGATGGCTTTGTGTTTTGACTCGCTCTTGCTCTTTGCCGGGCAAACCTCGACGCACAGTTCGCATCCGGTGCAATCCTCCGGAGAAACCTGAAGCGTGTAACGGAGATTTTCGAATTCACGCCAGCGCGGCTTTTCCGACTTGAACCCTGTCCGGAGCACCGCCCAGTAGTGAGGAGTCATAGACCTTGGCGCGAATGACCGCATGGGGACAAACCAACACGCATTTGCCGCACTGAATGCAGAGCTGTTCGTCCCAGACGGGAATCTGTTGCGCGATATTTCGCTTCTCCCACATGGCTGTGCCCGTCGGAAACGTGCCGTCAACAGGCATAGCGCTTACGGGAAGATCGTCGCCCCGTCCTGCGATCATGGGGCCAATCACGTCCCGCACAAACCCCGGAGCCCGTTCAGGGACAGCAGGCAGAACTCTCAACCTGCTGGACGCCACGGCGGGAACGGTAATCTGGTGGAGATGACTGAGAGTGTGGTCCACAGCAGCAAAGTTTTTGGCTACAACAGCCTCGCCACGTTTTCCATAGGTCTCGTGAATGGCATTCTTTATGGCTTCAATCGCCTGTTCGCGCGGCAGAACTCCGCTGATCGCGAAGAAGCAAGTCTGCATAATGGTATTGATGCGGCTGCCCATCTCCGTCTCGCGCGCCACCTTGTAGGCATCAATCAGGTAGAACTTGAGCTTCTTCTGGATAATGGTTTCCTGCACCGACTGCGGAAGGTGGTTCCATATTTCATCCGCCCCAAAGGGGGCATTGAGCAAAAACGTGGCGCCTGACTCGGCACAATCCAGAACGTTGGTGCGTTCGATGAATTGAAACTGGTGACAGGCAACAAAGCTCGCCCTGGTGATCAAGTAGGACGAACGAATCGGACGCGGACCGAAACGCAGATGCGAAACCGTGACCGACCCCGCCTTCTTCGAGTCATACACGAAGTAGCCTTGGGCATAGTTATCGGTATTCTTTCCGATAATCCTGATCGAATTCTTGTTTGCCCCTACGGTTCCGTCGGAACCGAGGCCATAAAACAGGGCGCGAACCGTGCTTGGGTCCTCAGTGGAGAACTCGGAATCGTAGTCGAGGCTGGTGTGCGTAACATCGTCGTGAATCCCGACCGTAAAGTGATTCTTGGGAGCGGATTTCTTGATTTCATCGAAGACAGCTTTCGCCATCGCTGGGGTAAATTCCTTCGATGCCAGACCGTAGCGGCCCCCGATGATCCTCGGAAAAGCCTGCGAGGCCGTTTCATTGCCCAGCCTCGATTCACTCAACGCGGTCACCACATCCAGGTAGAGAGGCTCGCCCAGGCTGCCTGGCTCTTTGGTGCGGTCTAACACAGCGATGCTTCGCACCGTTTTCGGAAGCGCCGAAACAAAAGCTTCGGCCCCGAAAGGCCGATAAAGCCGCACCTTCAACAGCCCAACTTTTTCACCCTGCTGCAGCAGATATTCTATGGTCTCTTCCGCCGCCCCTGCACCCGAGCCCATCATCACAATCACCCGTTCGGCATCGGGAGCTCCGAGGTAATCGAACAAGCGATAGCTCCGCCCGGTACGCTGGGCAAAGCGATCCATTACATCCTGCACAATGGTCGGACACGCCCGGTAATAAGGATTGATCGCTTCGCGGGCTTGAAAGAATACATCGGGATTTTGCGCTGTGCCCCGCAGTAAAGGATGATCGGGCGACAATGCCCGCTGGCGATGTTGCCGGACCAAAGTGTCATCAATCAGCCCACGCAGATCGTTATCATTCAGCAGTGCGATCTTATTAACTTCATGGGAGGTACGGAAGCCGTCAAAGAAATGCAGGAAGGGGATACGCGATTCAAGCGCGGCCACCTGGGCAATGAGCGCAAAATCTCCAGCCTCCTGCACGGAATTCGAACAGAGCAAGGCAAAGCCGGTTGCGCGCGCGGCCATTACGTCGCTGTGGTCGCCGAAAATCGAGAGCGCATGCGTCGCCAGAGCACGGGCGGCCACGTGAATCACGGTTGGCGTCAGCTCACCCGCGATTTTGTACATATTGGGAATCATGAGAAGGAGACCCTGGGACGCCGTGAACGTCGTTCCGAGCGCCCCAGCCTGCAGCGCACCATGCAAAGTCCCCGCCGCGCCTCCCTCACCTTGCATTTCGATGACCGTGGGTACCACGCCCCAGACGTTCTTGCGTCCTTCTTCTTTCCACTGGTCCGCCCACTCCCCCATAGGCGAAGCAGGAGTGATGGGGTAGATGGCAATCACTTCATTGAGGCGATACGCTACCGAGGCGGCAGCTTCGTTTCCGTCCAGAATGGCTGTGTTCTCGGTCATATCTCTTCCCCCCACCTGCATCACTCATCCTTTTTACCGGGCGCGGGTCGGAACTACAGTGGTTGGGGTCACCGGGGGAAGTGATCAGCGTCACTGCGGGATTGTCCGACATGGCTATAAATGGTGCCTGTGTAGGAGCACCGCCATCCTGAGAGGGGGCAACACCATGGAAGCACTTCAGACGAACACGCGCATATCGCTCAGCAACATCCTAGTAACGACCGATTTCTCAAAGGTCTCAAAGAAGGCTCTGCCGTTTGCAGCTGCTCTGGCCCACCAATATGAGGCAAAAATTATTGTGGCGCACGCCCTCAGCCCGGAGCCGCACCTCAGTGTGCCTGGAGATCCACTGCCGGAAGACGCCGATCCGACTTTCCTGGAAGCGCAGGGAAAACTCGCGGAGTTTGCCCTCGGCAACTCTTTGGGAGTAAGACCCGCTGAAATGCTGTTAGAGCGTGGGGATATTTGGACCGTGATCTCGGACATCATTCAGAAGCACAAGATTGACCTTGTGGTGACTGGCACGCACGGGCGCAAGGGCCTGAAGAAGCTGGTTCTGGGATCTGAGGCGGAAAAGATTTACAGGAGAGCAGCTTGCCCCGTACTGACTGTCGGCCCGCATGTCACTCCACCGGGCGACACGAACTGGAAGCTCGAGACCATTCTCTTCCCCACCGACGGTTCGGAGACTTCGCTGAAAGGTCTTCCGTACGCCTTGTCCCTGGCGGAAGAGAATCAGGCCAGCTTGATTTTCTTACAACTGATGCCCATGGCTCCCACCAAGTATCGAGAATCTGACGAGGCCAGTGCCAGGGAAGCGATGCGACTCATGGTGCCTCTAGAAGCTGAGGATTGGTGCAAACCTGAGTTCGTGACTCGCTTCGAGTTCCCTGCCGAGGGCATCCTGCGCTTCGCTGAGGAACGGCATGTGAATTTGATCGTCATGGGAGTCAGAAAATCGGGAGACAGCGCCGTGCCCGAGCATCTGCCTTGGCCAGTCGCCTCTCAAGTAGTTGCGCAGGCGCAGTGCCCGGTGTTGACGGTTCGCGGTTAGTAAGGTCCGCGAACTTGGTTTTCACAGTGGCGAGTCTAGTTCGTCGAAAGGACGCTGGTTATGAGCCTAACTCACCGTAGCCTACTGGCCCTGCGCTGGTTGGCCGCCGGCGCTGGACTCGCCACCGCTTTATATGCCACTCGCGCCGGTCTCACCTGGTTGCAATACGGACATCCTCCTAGCCCGGACATGGACGAAGCCGACCGGCTGCTCGATGAGTTCATTCCCGCGTATGAGGTGGTAGAACGTCATCATGTGCGGGTGGCGGCGCCAGCCGTGATCTCTCTAGCGGCGGCTTGCGAGATGGATCTCGCGCAATCGGCAATCATCCGTGGCATCTTCAAGGGGCGGGAGCTGATCCTGGGCGCCCAGCCTGACAAGGTGCGCAGCCCGCGGACACTACTGGCTTGGGCCAGGGAGTTGGGGTGGGCTGTGCTGGCCGAGATTCCTGACCGCGAGGTCGTGCTCGGCGCTGTCACGCGTCCGTGGGACGCTAACCCCGTCTTTCGCCCGCTGCCACCCCAAGAGTTTGCCCGTTTTCACGACCCGGGTTACGCAAAGATCGTATGGACTTTGCGCGCCGATCCGATCAACGCCACGGAATCTATCGCCCGTACCGAAACCCGAGTCGCGACTACCGACCTGGCCGCCCGCAAAGCCTTCCGGCGGTACTGGTCGTTGGTTTCGCCGGGGGTCGAAGTAATTCGATGGGTATCCCTCCGGCTGGTGAAAAGGGAGGCTGAAGGCCGGATGCGACGTAGTCAGGGCGTATACAGAACTGCCTTGAACGACGAACCCATACATCAAGCTAGCCGCTAATGCGCGAGAGAAAACCGGATGAGCGCGATCCGATACAGAAGATTCTTAAAGCCGGCACCCTCTATTTTGCGCTGGTGTTTGGCGCTGGCTTCGTGCTTGGGACCATCCGCACCCTCTGGATAGTCCCGAGTTTCGGTACGCGGAGAGCAGAACTGATGGAAGCCCCCATCATGTTCGCGATTACTGTTCTCGCGTCGCGATGGGTGGTTCTACGGCTCGCGATACGAGCTCCTTTCGTAGGGCGGCTTGCTGTCGGCCTGGTCGCGCTTGCCCTCTTGCTTCTTGCCGAATTCACCGTTGTGCTCTGGATTAGAGGGCTAACCATTGCTGAGTATCTTGCAAGCCGGGATCCTGTCGCCGGAACAGCGTATGTTGTGTTACTTGCAGCTTTCGCGCTCATGCCGTCGGTGGTTGGAAGATCAGATTTGTAACTTGCGATCATGGTGAAATCAGGCTATAGGGAAGAAATTCCGGTGTGGATAAAATGCCAGCCTCACGGACCGGTGTAATTTCCTTCCGCCCGATATGTCACGAGTTCCAGTCGCAAACCAGGTAGTGTGGCCCCTTGTGCGGCCAGCAGCAGACCTCGGGGGTCTGTCCATAGTATCAACTTACGATAAGGAGAAGGGTCAAGTGAGGTCTTATTCGCAAGTATGGTCTGTCCACCCACCACAATGGTTTCCTGCCCCAGGTATCGCACACTAGCGATATGGGAAACAAAGCACACCGGGTTCGCCGGACTTGGCTCTTCCGCAGCGACCGCGGTAATTTCCACGTCAGCACCAGGGTGCCGCACTGCGGTTTGCGCGATGCTACCCAGGGAGAAGGGGGAGATCGGCCAGAGGAAATCATGTGTTTCGGGTCTTTTGCTCCGGACTCGCAGTAGAGCTCTGTGGGAGAGAGCGTACAGCTTAGCGGCCCCGAATCATTTTGCCAATCGCACGAATTCCTTCGCACGAATTCCTTAAGAGACTGTGGATGGAGGTCGCGACCGAGTCGGAGCATGAACGGGATTCGGTTCGGCAACATTTCGGGCGATTCAAAACGCCACTCTCCCTGAACTTCGAATTCACCATCGCCAGTCGTCCACAAGGTCCATGTTTCTCCGAACTCGAACTCTTCAGTACCAGGAGGTTGTATGCCCAGGTCGCCGATCCTGGCAATCGCATATTCACCTTCTGCAACTTTGATTCGATGGTAAGGCGAGTAAGCTATCTTTTCCGAATTTATTCCTTTGGTTCTGATTTCCAACTGGGTTTCCGCCCGTTGAATCTGCGCGGGTGCATATGACAATGCCAAAATAAGAGCGACAACTAGCGAAATGATCCTGTCCGACATTGTGACCCGAAGGATCTCTCGCATACTGCGTTTAACTTTCACGGCACCCCGCCGTCTCCGAAAATCAACCTCTGCGAATACAGTACCGAATAGATGGCGGAGCGGCTGCAGTATAGATCACCCGCGGAGCTGATCGTGGTCACAGGAATTCCGGGGCTTTCGAACGGTAACGAGAAGACGAACGAGCGGTCTCTCTGCTGCTAACTAAGCGCTGACCAGATCGAAAACCCATTGATGACGGCTAACGATGGTTGTTGCTAAACCTGCATGCGACCCTCGCGGGTAGCGACGACACAGAACTTCCGGGCCATTGCAAATTCTGTTACTCGGCTTCGGGAATAGAACGGAGACCGCTCATTGACGTTATGTCAATGCGAAAAAACACAGTGTCAATAGCCAGGTCGCTGATCTTTTCGCGTCTTTCCGCGAGGGGAGTTCTCCACCATTCAGAATACTGTGCGAGTTGTTTCAGAGCATGTTCCCGCTGCGAAGGGTATTGCATCTCAGACAGTTCCAAATACGTTCCAGTCACGATTACGCTCCTCCAGTTCGACCGGGATCCTATTTCATCCGCCTGCAGACAAACCTTGGGATTTTGCCGCATCCACTCAATCTTTTTACCGACCGTCGAGAAAATATAGATGCAATCAGCATCATACGAAAAGGCGACCGGCACCACATACGGTTGATCGTTCAATGAACATGCCAGCCTTCCAATGGATACGCGTTTCAGTAAATCACTGCATTCCTGTTGGGACGTTGCCACGATTCGCATGACGGTTTCTCTCCTTAATCCAAACTGCATTTGCACTTCCCATTTAGTCTAAGCTATCGGGACACGGCAAGTGAGCCAGCCCCTAGCTAGAGTTGGGCTGAACATTTTCCCCAGCTCCTGAAGGTCGCTGTTCCGATCCCTGACAACATTATCTTAACCGGTGGTTCAAGCCGGTGAGTTAAGTCACAGACAGCCGCGTGATTCGCCCCCGGATCTCACAAGGTGGTCTTAGACCACCCCACAGTCCGCGAGGCTTGAGACTCACGATTTTCTTTGTCGCATTCGATCAGTGACCGTGATCACACATCCGTGTAAGGCGGCCCCTAGGCGGCACAGCCGTTTATAGCTAACCTTACCCTTCCAACGCGCGCCTGCACAGAGCGCTGGCAACGATTCGTTCGAGATAGAGGGCTTTTTGGCATCGAAAACTAACCGAGGGCTTGTTCCCTTCGTTCTACTTCTGGGATTCCTCCCGTCCGCATGCGCGGGGGGTCGAGTAAAAGAAACCAGCCGTGGCCCCGTCGGCGTGGCTTTTGCGCCACAACCCCTGACCGCAATAGGCAAGACCCAGCTTAATGCGATCCTCGACGCTGCCGAGCTGCCCGACCTTCGATGGTCAGCTTTTGGAACTTATCGCTTTGACGTGAGGAAGTTCTACGACGCCTTTAACGGATCCCTGCCCTGGATGCGCGACTCTAGACCGACATCTCAAGCCATCGCCATTGTTCAACTATTGAAAAATGCTCCCAATGAAGGGCTTAATCCCGAGGACTACGACGGCCCACGATGGGAAAGCCGCATCAGCGCACTTCAGCAATCCGCTCTGCCGCCCGAATCGGAAATGGTGCGATTCGACGTCGCTCTCACAGTTTCCGCCATGCGTTATATCTCGGACCTCCACCTGGGACGAGTAAACCCTCGCCGCTTTCACTTTGAACTGGACATTGATCACACAAACTTCGATCTGGCTGAATTTCTCCGGCAAGATTTGGTTAACGCTTCGGACATGGATGGTGTGATCGCAGCAGTGGAACCGCCATTCCCCACCTACCAGAGAACCCTGAAAGCACTCAGAACGTATCTCGAACTCGCCCGCCGTGATGACGGCGAGCTTCTTCCAGTTCCGCACAAAGCGATCAAATCGGGGGATGCTTACATTGGTTTGCCGCGGCTGACGCGGCTTCTAGTCCTTCTGGGAGATCTGCAGGAAAAGGAGCAAGACGGTTCTTCTTCCTCTTTGTACCAGGGTGCTCTGGTCACGGCGGTGACGCGCTTCCAGCAGCGCCACGGTCTGGAGGCCAATGGTCTGATCGATGCACAAACCATCAAAGACCTCAACACGCCACTCAGTCACCGTGTAGCTCAACTCCAACTTACCCTGGAACGACTACGCTGGTTGCCACATCAGTTTCAACGACCGCCGATCATCGTAAACATCCCAGAATTTCGTCTGCGCGCGGTTGACGAAAAGTACCGCTGGACTCTCTTTATGAGGGTGGTGGTGGGAAAAGCCTACCGTCATCAGACTCCGGTTTTTGCATCCGACATTAAGTTCGTGATCTTCCGGCCCTATTGGAATGTTCCACTTTCGATTGTGCGGGCCGAAATGTTACCCCACATTGAGAAGGACCCGGCATACCTGGAGAAGAACTCGTACGAACTCGTCAACAATGCGGGAACGGTCGTGGGTTCGGACACGGTCAGTGAAGAGATGAAACGCCAGCTCCGTTCGGGAAAATTGGGTATTAGACAAACCCCTGGCCCGAAGAATGCTTTGGGATTGCTAAAATTCGACTTCCCCAATCAGCACGACGTTTATATGCATGGCACGCCCGCCATGGAGCTGTTCTTACGATCTCGCCGTGATTTCAGTCACGGCTGCATCCGCGTGGAGGATCCGGTGGCGCTGGCAGCATGGCTCCTTCAGGATCAACCGGAATGGACGGCGGATCACATTCGCGCCGCTACCCTGGGGGACAAAACCTTCCGAGTGGATCTCAAACAACCGGTTCCGGTCCTGATTGTGTACGGTACCGCAGTGACGATGGAAGATGGCGAAGTTCACTTCTTTCGGGATATCTACGGCCAGGACGCAGCTCTGGAGCAAGCCCTCCTTAAACACGTCTACTCTGAGTAACCCATTCTGGAAAATCGGGATGCGATGTCCAATCAGCGATCACTGCCCTGATCAATGTGATTCCAATCACGGTGATTTCAATCACGATGACCTGTGATCCACGCTCTCGCAAGCCGGGTAGCCTTCCTGCGATTCTGATCCTGCGAGGTGCCTTATGGCGAGAGACGAGCGGGACCTGCTGGATCTTCTTAAGTTCGAACTGAAATTCCTGGAAGATGGAGGCTACGGCCGTTCTCCACACACCCCGTGGCGCCGTCCCCTTGTGTTCGAGGACTCGCTTACCTGCCTTAACTTTGGCGACCCGGCCCACACTCATCCCTGCAACGAATGCCTGCTGATGGAATTTGTCCCTGCGGAGCTCAAAGACCAGGTCTCGCCGTGCCGGCTCATTCCTCTGACTCCGAAGGGCGAGACAGCCGATTATTTCTATCGCTGCGGAACCCAACTGGAGTTGGAAGAAGCGCTCGCTGGCTGGCTACGAGATCAAATCAGCCAAATCGAAGAACAGCGCGAGAAGGCCTCTGAGACGGTGCCAACGACTGCGAGCTCAAGCGGGCTTGACGGACTCCAGAGGAAACAGTGGCTGGCTTTTGCGAACAATCTGTACTTGCTCGCCAGCCGCCATCGTGACAACCATAACTACGTGGTGGCGCATGCGCTGTATGGTCGCGCACTTGAGGCGGCCCAGAACGTCGCGGCCAGCGACGATGGCCGCTTACTCGTGGCACAGATACGCACCGATCAGCAAGCCGTATCGGCGATTCTGCGTCACGGAGAAGACGGGGCGAAGAAAAGTGAGTCTGAAGACCTACAGGTGGTTGGCCGGTAGTCGTAGCGCGCGTTCCAGGAGGTTGGCCGGTGAAAATCTTGCTGATTGTTCCTCTCTTAGTCATGGTTGGCTTTTGCGCCCAGGCACAAGAGACTAAACAGCCTCCGAAGGCGCCGGTTGCGCCTTACAAGATTCCTGAAGAGGCGGTCCATCAGGCCAATCCAGTCAAGGCCACTCCTGAGTCCATCGCTCACGGCAAGAAGAGGTATGGCTATGACTGCGCCATGTGCCACGGCAAAGAAGGCGACGGCAAGGGCGAAGTGGGGGCGGACATGAAGTTGAAAATCAGCGACTTCACCGACCCGGCAACCCTGAAGGACAGGACCGACGGAGAACTCTTTTACATTATCAAGTTCGGAAAAGGCGATATGCCGCCCGAGGGCGCTCGCGTGAAAACTGATGAACTCTGGGACCTGGTGAACTATGTCCGATCACTCGCGAAGAAGACCGCCTCGGCGGACAAAGAAGCACGTTGAGTTGTCAACGTCCAGGACGACAGAGGTGGCGACATGAAGAACACAAAGAATCCCAGCATCACTCCCACGAAGCGGCTGGCTTACGCTTTAGTTGGGCTTCTGGCCGGCGATTTAATGTTGTTTTTTTTCCTTCTGCAACACGCACTCCATGCGACGCTGCTTGCAGGAGAACCTCCGCACTTGATTTCGGATGCGGTTCAGATGTTCATTCTTTATATGATCTTCTCATTTGTGGGTTGGCTGTTTGTAGGAATGCCTACGGCGCTTCTCGTCCCCGCCACCTCTATCGCCCGCCTGTCGTGGCCTCTCGCAGTCCTGGTGGGCCTGGTGCTTGGCCTGCCCGCCCTGTTTGTGATCTTCGCACTGCTTGGTAGCAGCCATATTTACTTCTACAATTTCGTCGAAGTCGGCACGCTGTTAGCCTACTCAATCCTGGTTTCCACCGTTTCTTTTGTGGTGTACCTGGCTTTGCTGCGCAAAGAGATGACGAAAGGCAGACTGGTCTCATCACCAAGATTCGTCCATTAGGCGCAGCGGATATGGCGGTCACACTCACCTGAACACCTCAGCGTAAGGCCAAAATGGAAGCCGCCGAGGTGATGGCCATGATGGCCAACCACGCTGGCGTGAGTATGCGGAATCTTCCCCTTCCAATCGCCGCCCCCAGGAGCAGCTTTAGGATCGTATTGGACAGTATCCCGATGGCAATCGCCTCGGCTGCGACTGGAATCGGTATCTGCCCTCCCGCACTTTTCGCCATGGAGATGGTGAGAACGTCCACATCGGTCAACCCGAGAATAGCGCCCGACAATAGCAGACCAGAGTCTCCCCAGTGTGAGCGAACTGCATATACGGCAAACAGCACGACCTGAAACAGCACCGCCATCTGCAGCGCCGACATGACCTGGAGCGGGTTGGACGGAGTTTGTACCGAGACTTTCGCTTCGCGGCGCTTTAGCCCGATCAAAACTATGATCGTGCCCGCGAGAAAGGGTGCCGCCAGGTAGGGAATCAAAGCCACAGCAAGTCCGGGCCTGAGGATGGCAGCGGCAGCCAGCACTCTCAAATTCATGACGCTGCACGCCGCTACAACTCCGACCGAAAGCGGAAACGAGAAGTCCCGCTCCTGTCGGCTTAATCGCGCAAAGCTAAATGTAACCGCGGTGGAAGAGACGAATCCTCCGAGCAGGCCCGCAATTGAGTAGCCGCGCTCCGTGCCGATAACGCGACGGGCCACATACCCGATGAAGCTCAAGCCGGAGAATAGCAGTACGAAGAGCCAGAGCTGGCGAGGCCGAATTCCACCCAGAGGACCGTAAGGGCCGTTCGGCAGCAGGGGGAGAATGACAACTGCCATCACCGCGAACCGGACACCAGCTCGCAAACCGGCGTCATCGATGCGGGCTATCATCGCGTGCAGGCGCGACTTCTCGACGAGAAGGAGCGTTGTGATGGCGGTAATCGCGCTGGCTAAGACGAGGTAGCCAGTGCCTGCCAGAATGCCGGCTGATAGCACTACCAGAGCAGCGACCTCGGTGGTGCCATCGATGACGCGTCGGCTGGCAGCGACATAAGCAGCGACCACCAGCCCGATGGCGCCGGCAAGCAGAACGATCAGCCACAGATTGGAATCCGAGGGACCAGAGCCAACCGGCTATTCCCGCCAACCCTCCGAGCAGAGTAAAGGTTCGGATGCCCGCAAAGTGCGCCTCCGGCCCGCCTGCGTGACCGGACCACTCGCGTTCCAAACCCACCGCGGCGCCCCCCAGGGCTGCTATGGCGATTCCAACTACGTTCTGGTATTCAGGAGTCATTTACGAAAGCCGGCATGGCCGGACGCGCACCCATCCTTTAGCATCGCCAACGAGTCGCGAACCGTAGGGGAGGGTGGCCGGAGTGAGCGTAGTCACAACCCGTGGTGACACGGGGCACAGCGTCCCAACGAAAGAAGTGCGAACTTGAAGCGGTAAAGAATTTTTCAAGGAGATGCCTTATGAAGACCCTGGAAGTCACTAGTCACGCCGGTATTTCTCTGAAGAACATCCTTTTCGCTACGGATTTTTCCGAAGCCTCCCAAGCAGCTCTGCCGTATGCGGCAGCCATCGCCCGCCGCTACGATAGTCAATTGCACATTGCTCATATAATGTCGCCAGCCAGTTACATAGTTCCTTCCCAGCCTGGCGATCCGATCACTCTCGACTCCATCCACGAGGCTGCGCTCGCCGACGCCCGTCAACGGATGGAGACTTTGGCCTCACATCTGAAAACTGTTCCCTCACCACACTTACGTTCGCGAAGGTGAAGTCTGGGAGAGTCTGTCTGACCTCATCCAGACCCACGAAATTGACTTGCTGGTGGTGGGAACGCACGGACGCATGGGCGTGGAGAAATTGGTACTCGGATCCAAGGCCGAAGAGATTTTGCGTCAGGCCACCTGTCCGGTTCTTACCGTTGGTCCGAAAATCGGTCGGCAGGGCCAAGTTGACGGCGATCGAGAATGAGGGGAAGGATCTCGCGCCGGTTGAAATTTCGCTACGGCAGATCGTTTATGCCACCGATTTCAGCCCGGAATCCCTCGCCGCAGCCCCCTTCGCGACCTCCCTGGCACAGGAATTTCAGGCTAAGCTGACTCTGCTTACGTGATCGAGAAGTACACGGACATCGGGACCGCCGGCCGGGACCGATCGATCTCGCTCTGCAAAGACTGGAGAAGTTGGTGCCGGAGGAAGCCAGCCTGTGGTGCTCACCCAGATCTTCGGTCCAATTTGGGCCGCCCGCTGATTGCATACTGCAGGAAGCTCTGGACTCCAAAGCCGATCTCATCGTGCTCGGAGTGCGGGCTGCGGCCGGCCATCTGGGCGCCGCCACGCATCTGCCTTGGGCAACGGCGCACAAGGTGATTGCCCAGGCCCATTGCCCGGTACTTACGATTCCATTCACAGCGGCCCTCCATCCCAAGAAAGTACGAGAGGGATTCTATGAATTTGGAGAAATGACTTCCATGAAAACGCTCAAAGTTCCGATTCGGGACAAGGCCAGGAATGAAGGATACACCCAGGTCGAACTCGCGGCTAAAGTCCGTCGTCGCGCCTATGAGCTTTATGAGGAACGCGGCAAAACGGATGGGCATGCACTGGAAGACTGGGCGCAAGCGGAAGCAGAGATACTCCGGCGAAAAGGGACACCGACGGCAGCTTAGAGGAGGTTTTCTGGCGATCACTGCCGAGCGTGATCGAGGGCACTCTAGGTCCGGCTTGATCCTGCTACTCTTTTCAGGATCGAGGCGGTTATTTGCACCGCTTTTTGCTACATGACGGCCCAAAACAGTTGTGAAGAGCTTTCGCTTACACCGATGCCCATAGGGACAGTCACTTGTTTCTCGGACCAGGGCAGAGGTGGAGGGCTCATGGTAGCTGGTCAACAAAGTGATCAAACTTTGAACAGTTTTTGGGCTATGCCGTCAACGTATAATTCGCTACAATTCGGGGCCTGCCGGCATTCACAATCTTGTACCTATTTGCACCAAGTGGGAGTTTTTTGGGCGACGGTTACTGTCTCACCCCCTTTCTTATCCGCGGAGAAAAGTCGGATGATGCAGCCAAAGATGCCTAAGCAAGTGGCGGTCCCTCTGATCGCAATTTGTACGGTGATTTTCGGTCTTGCCGGTGATCTCAGCGCCGCAGACAAGGCCAAGTCCGGCTCGGACTCAGCGGCCAGACG
The DNA here is from genome assembly GCA_963803655.1 of Terriglobia bacterium. Lineage (GTDB taxonomy): Bacteria > Acidobacteriota > Terriglobia > Terriglobales > Acidobacteriaceae > JAIQFF01. The sequence goes on along the minus strand of CAWDNR010000022.1, from coordinate 115,859 downwards.
CGATGAGCGCCCCACCGATCCGTCCCTCTACGTAGGCGCGGAGACCTGCAAGACCTGCCACGAAGACATCTTACAAGAACTTTGAAACCACGCCGCATTTCGTGACCACGCTCGAGAACAAGCGTGGGCCGGAATGGCAGGGCTGCGAAGCCTGTCACGGTCCGGGTAAGGAGCACGTCGAGAGCGGCGGCGACAAGACCAAGATATTCACCTTCAAAGGCATCTCGGCGGAGACCTCAAGCGCGCGCTGCCTGGACTGCCATTCCTATGGGGAAGAGCACAGTAATTTTGCCCGGTCGGCGCACTTGCAAAATAACGTGGGCTGCATCGATTGCCATTCGCCCCACCATGCCAAGGAGAGCCAATTCCTGATGAAAGAGAAGCAGCCGCAGCTTTGCTACGGTTGCCATCTGGAAGCCAAACAGCAGTTCAATCGCCCCTTCCATCACCGGGTGAACGAAGGCATGGTGCAGTGCAGTGATTGTCACAATCCGCACGGCGGGTTCGAGACCCGGCAACTGCGGGCGACAGCTTCCAGTGATGCAGTTTGTTTCAAGTGCCATTCGGAGAAAGCAGGACCATTCGTTCATGAGCATCCCCCGGTCAAGACCGAAGGATGCGTTTCCTGCCACACTCCGCATGGTTCGGCCAATCCTCGTCTGCTGAAGCGCAGCCAGGTAAACCTGATGTGCCTGGAGTGCCACTCGCTCACCATCGATGCGGGCGCTCCGGCCACACCGACCTTCCATAACCAGGCGCAGAAATATCAGGCATGCACGTTGTGTCACGTTGCGATTCACGGATCGAACTTTGATCCGTTCTTCTTCAAATAGGTGAAGTATGGGCAACGAAAGCAAATTAGGACGATCGCTTCGGAATCATCAACGAGGTTGCATTTCCGTGGCCGAGGTTGTCCTATTGCTTTTCGTAGGAGTAACGGCCGGATGGAGCCAGCAGGCAGCCGAGGGAGACGGCATCGACTCCGGCAACTACAACATCAAGCAGTCGTTTGAATTCGGCTACCGCTTTACCGACTTCACCGGAAACCAGGCCACCTACGGCACTTTTGTGAACCTGCAACAGGGCCCGCGCTTGCTCGACATGACCCTGGAGATGCGATCGCTCGATCACAAGGGCCTGGTATTCGACCGGCTCTACCTGAGCAACTTCGGATACGGAGGCGACCCCAACAACGTCTCTCGCCTGCGGATGGGCAAGAACAAGTGGTACGACTTCGACGCAATCTTCCGCCGCGACGAGAATGTCTGGGACTACTCGCTGCTGGCCAATCCGCTGAATCCGGCGAGCACGTTTACCAATGCCCCCGCCGGTTTCAATCCCATCATCAGCACTTCGCCGCACCTGTTCAACACCCGTCGCCGCATGGGTGACTACAACCTGACACTGCTGCCGCAGTCGAAGATACGGCTCCGGCTGGGTTATTCACGCAATGTGAATGAAGGCCCGTCCTTCAGCACGCTTCATCAGGGGACCGAGACGCTCCTGCTCCAGAATTACAGAAACACGGTTAACGCCTACCGGTTTGGCGTGGATTTCAAGCTGCTGCCGAAAACAAATATCAGCTACGACCAGATCTTTAGTTACTACAAAGGCGATACCGGGTTGACGGACCAGAACCAGAACTTCGCCCTGGCCAATGGCACTCCCGTGGATATTGGCATTTCGCTTAATGCCGCCGCCAACCAGCCCTGTGCCGCGACTTTTCTGGCAACCGGAGCGCGTCAACCCCGTGTGCAACGGGTTCCTCAGCTACAGCCGAAACGGGCGAGTGCGGACCAGCATGCCCACCGAGCAACTCAGCTTTCAGTCCACCTACTTCAAGAACGTAGACCTCTCCGGCCGGGCCAGCTACACCGGCGGCGACATGAATGTAGGCGGATATCAGGAACTGCTGACCGGCCGCGAGAGCCGCACCAACCTGAGGAACAACGACGTTTCTGGCCCGGCGTTCGGCCGCCACGTCGCCACCACCGTGGACTTCGGAGCGACCTGGCACATAACCGACAAGTTTCGCGTGCTGGATACTTTTACTTTTTCCAGCTTCCGGAATCCGGCCCAGTTTGATGCCTCCAATTGCCAGTTCTTCAGCCCTAATCTCACAACGGCTCCTAATATTTTCAATCCTGCCGCCGCGCCTTCGATCACATGCACAATACCGGCCGGCGGCGTGAGCGGGCACGCCGGCGCACAGCACGTCTTCGGGTCCGGACGTCTCGCAGGCCATCTCCAGCCTGCTTCTGAAACAGGACCAGAAGACCAACTTGTTTCAGCTCGAATATGATGTCTCGCGGCAGTATGGAGTGCGCGTGGGCTATCGTTTTCGGCATCGCGCTATTGCCGATTCCGACTTCGAACGAATCGCAGAGCTTTTCTATCCTTCGAATGCGAATCGCGGCGACTGCGCCCTGGTAGCCGGAGTGCTACCGGAAGGATGCACGGCCAACGGGGACGGCTCCTTCACATTCCAGACTCCACTGCCCATCGAGACCGATACCGGAGAAGTCCTGATCAACGAGCATTCCGGCCTGTTAGGCGTCTGGGCGCGTCCCATAGATGCGTGGCGAGTCAACTTCGATATGGAACTGGCCAGCGCGGACAATTCCTTCACTCGCATCAGCCCGAGGCAATGGCAGGAGTATCGCCTCCGCACCACTTACAAAGTGGCGAATTGGGTGAATCTGAGCGGGTCGGTCAACGTTCTGGAAAAGCGCAACAACGTTTCCGAGATCAACAACCTGCAGCATAACCGGCTCTATGGATGGACTGCGATGTTCGAACCCAGTGACCGCATCGCTCGTGGAACTGGGTTATGACTACAGCGACGATTTCTCCCAGATCCTGGTCTGCTTTGTGAGCACCGTAGCGCCGGCGGGAATAGCCAAGTGTCCGGGCTCGACCGTGCTAAGTGAGGAGCTGTCGGTCTACACCAACAAGTCGCACTACGGGTATTTCGACGTGATGTGGAAGCCCATCCACCGCCTGACCACCCATCTTGGCTACAACATAACCAGTACAACCGGCAGCGCGCTGTTTCTGAACCCCAACGCTCCCACCGGACCGCTCGATTCGAATTACCACCGCCCCTATGGCGGGTTCGATTACGCAATTGCCAAAGGCTGGACGGGGAAGGCATATTGGGGCTATTACGGTTATCACGAGGACCCGAGCTTGGTCCCGCAGGATCTAGCTGCGCCGCGGAACTTCCGCGGCAACCTGGTTACACTGTCGATGCGGTACGCGTTCTAGATCAACTGAAAATAGCTGGCCGATTTCTCCGGAGGAACTGTGGCAAACGTGAAGCCTTTTCGTAGGAGCGTGCTACTCGCAGCGTTCGTGACGGCAATCATGCTGGGGGGAATGGCGCTGGTCGCACAAGACGCCGCCGCCAACTACAAAGCCAAGTGTTCGGCCTGCCACGGAGCGGACGCCAAGGGCGAAACCCCGATAGGAAAAAAGATGGGCATCAAAGATCTTGCCTCCCCGGAAGTGCAGAAGATGAGCGATGCCGAGCTGACAGCAGTCATTGCGGACGGCAAGGACAAGATGCCGAGCTACAAGAAGAGTCTGAAGGCCGACCAGATAAAGGAACTTGTGGCATACATCCGCTCGTTGGCCAAGAAATAAGAATGTAGGCGCGAGCGCCTACACTAAGACTGGTATGCATTTTCCTACGGCACTATTGCTGTCACTGATCGCTTTTAGTGTGGCGCTGATTGGCGTCTTGGCCGCGTGGCCCGGGCTGACAGCAACCCGCAGAGGAAAAATTCTGGCATTCCTGATCCTGTTCTTGCTGCCGTTGCTGTGCATGGCCATGGGCGTTTCTTCGGAATTCGAGCGATCCAAAAGCACCTCCTTCTGCCTCTCCTGCCACATCATGGAGCCTCACGGCCGCAGCCTTTATGTGGATGACTCGACTTACCTCGCCGCGGCGCACTTTCAGAACCATCGTGTCCCGGCCGACCAGGCCTGTTACACCTGCCACACTAACTATGCGATGTTCGGCGGATTCCGGGCTAAGCTGAATGGGTTGCACCACGTCTACATCCAATATCTCGGCAAGCCCCACGATCCCATTCGTCTCTATGAACCGTATAACAACCGGGAATGCCTGCACTGCCATCTGGGCGCCCGCTCCTTCGAAGAGGGTGCGGTCCACACCGCGGATCCGGATCTGCTTCCAGCCGTCAAAGCTAACAAACTCTCCTGTCTTTCCAGCGGCTGCCACGACGTCGTACACAATGTCGGACAACTAAGCACCGTGAAGTTCTGGAAAGGAGTCCAGTGACATCGATAACGGGACTTGAGAAACGGCTTCGGCTTGCAGGGATGTTGCTGATTTTCGGGCTTTTCCTGGAGGGCATCTGTCTGCTTTGGGCCCGTCCGTTGGCTTTTATTCTTCTGGTCTGCGGCGGCGGTCTGCTCTGTGCGACGGGGATCGTTGTGTTTCTCTATTCGCTCGTCGCCGCTGGGGAAGCAACTCCTGAATAAATAACCCCTGCCGTCAGGAACGCACTATTGCTCCATGGCGAGTTTCATATTGAGCCGGAGTGCAGATTTTCTAGAAGAATGGCAGTGTGCGATTCCGGCTTGGGGCTCCTTTAGCTCCTTCAGCGGCCAGCGCCACCTTCGGCCACCTGGAGGTCCAGAGCGACGCGTTCTCCGTTGATTAGCACCACTCCAGTATCAATGAGTTGCTGGCCTGTGCAGTCGTATTTCTCGTAGCAGCGCAGGACTGTGAAAGGAAAAAAGAATTCCACGGCCTCGGCTTTGCCGGCCCCAGGGGATCGGCTAGCCAGGTGTACCGAAGTGCTGAAACTGATCCCATCAAACTTTGGCTCTTCCTTGAAATAGGCGAGCGTCGGACGGATCAGGTGCGCTACATGGTCATCAAATGCCATCGCGGCAAGTTTGTATCGCGATCCCGCCGCGGACTCGGGTAGAGTCGTGTTCAGAGAGAGCTCAAGGTAAATGTCCTGGCGGAAAGCCACAAAGCTCTGCGACGCGTAGGCGACAAAGCGCGCTTGGGGATCCAACTCCTTCACAAGCTTGGCGAGAACTTCCTGACTAGACGCTTGCAGCGCAGCCAGCGCCTGCGGTGATGCATCCCGCACCGGCGTGACGAAAACGTCGTTCGGCTTTACGACTGGAGGGGCCGTGGTGCTCACCGCTGCCTGTCCCCCGTTCCCCTCACCGGTTTGAGAGACTTGAATTCCAGCGGGCGACTGGGAGCGTTCGGTGGAGCTCAAAATCGGGTCGGAGCCCGGTGCCGGCTGCGGCCCTTCTCCGTTGAGCCAAATATTGACGGGCTGTGCGTTAAGAAAAACTTGACCCTGCATCAACCCTGCTTGCTGGACATTCTCGTCCCGAGAACCCAGAAGTTGGAGAGCACCGCTCTGGGGTAAAAACACCATGAGGTTTTCCGGTCTTTCCACCATTACTCCCATGACGTTTCCGAGTACGTGATGGGAGATCTCTAGAGCATAACCTTGTATCTCATGATTTCCCTGGAAGCGCGGCACTTCCGACTTCAGAATCGGAATGACCACGTTCATAAAAGTGTTGCGCGCTCGCTGATCCGCCGCAATCTTAACCGCGTGCCTGGTTTCAAAGGCCTTGGCCGTCCCTCCAAGCCTGGACCCTCGTCTGGAGGTCGGCAATGCAGTGTCTGAGGCTAGCCCGCCGTATGCGCATCTGGATTCATGAACTAAGCAACTCGCACTCGCGACGGCAGCGACAGCGCTATTTGCGATTTGAAACATTCCGCACACAGCTATCGCACTCGCGGGCGCCGACAGGAGAACATGGTGGGTATCGCAAGTGGAGGTTCTGAGAATAGAGTATCCAGCGTGAAGGAAGAACCAAAGGTCTCCCTAACCGGTCTCGACGCATTGTTTCAACCTGACTCTGTGGCCGTGATTGGAGCCACTGAGCGTCCCGGCACGGTAGGACGAACCATCCTCGAGAACCTGCTGCATCCTTCTTTTCACGGAAAGGTGTATGCCGTAAACTCTCGTCACTCGGAAATTTGTGGGCGCAAGGCATACCCGAGCATTCGCGGGGTTCCTGAGAAGGTTGACTTGGCGGTCGTAGCCACACCCGCGCCCACGGTTCCACAGATTATCGGCGAATGCGTCGATGCAGGTGTGAAATCCGCAATCGTGATCTCTGCGGGATTCAAGGAGAGAGGACCGCAGGGCGTCGAACTGGAGCGCCAAATTCAGGAACAACTCCGTCGCGGCGCCATGCGCCTGATCGGTCCCAACTGTCTGGGGGTGATGAATCCGACGATCGGCCTGAACGCCACCTTCGCCAAGGATGCGCCTCGGCCCGGCAATGTCGCCTTCCTCAGTCAGAGTGGAGCGCTGCTCACCGCAATTCTGGATTGGGGCCAGCTCGAACAAGTGGGGTTCAGCGCGATTGTTTCGACCGGCTCTATGCTGGATGTGGGTTGGGGGGACCTGATTTACCACTTTGGCGACGATCCGAACACCCACAGCATTCTCATTTATATGGAGTCGGTCGGCGACGCCAGGTCATTTCTTTCCGCGGCACGCGAAGTCGCGCTGCAAAAACCTATCATTGCTATAAAAGCGGGTCGTTCGGAAGCTGCCTCCCGGGCTGCGGCTTCTCACACCGGTGCGTTGACCGGAAGTGATGAAGTTCTTGATGCCGCCTTCCGTCGCTCGGGCGTGTTGCGGGTCGGCGCCATCGCGGACCTGTTTTACATGGCAGAAGTTCTCAGCAAGCAGCCACGTCCGAAAGGTCCACGGCTTACGATTCTCACCAACGCCGGCGGGCCCGCAGTTCTGGCTACCGACGCGCTCATTGCGAGTGGCGGACAACTGGCCGTTCCCTCCGAACAGACGTTGCAGGAGCTGAACGGATTTCTGCCACGCCACTGGAGCCACAACAATCCGATAGACATTCTCGGCGATGCCGACTCGGAACGTTATGCCAAAGCTATTGAAATCGCCTCCGACGATCCAAATAGCGACGGCCTTCTGGTCATCCTCGCGCCGCAAGGCATGACCGATCCAGCAGCCGTGGCAGAGCGTTTGAAGCCGTACGCCCAATCGTCCGGGAAACCCGTGCTCACCAGTTGGATGGGAGGCGCCAGCATCGCCTCAGGCGAGACCATCCTTAATGCCGCCGGTATTCCCACATTCCCTTTTCCCGACACCGCTGCCCGGGCCTTCACCTACATGTGGCGATACAGCTATAACCTGCGTGCCCTGTACGAAACCCCGGCGCTGTCGGAAGGCGGAGAGCTCGACCCAGATTCTCGACATCAGGCGGAACATATCATCGCGACCGCCCGCAGCCAGGGCCGCGTTTTGCTGAACGAATTCGAATCCAAACAGGTCCTGTCGCACTACGGCATTCCTACGGTCAAGACCCAGGTCGCTCGCACCGAAGACGAAGCGGTGTCTTGCGCACATGCTCTTGGATACCCAGTCGTGCTCAAGATTTTTTCCCAAACGATTACGCACAAGACCGACGTTGGTGGCGTGAAACTCGACCTAGAAGATGAACCATCCGTCCGTTCCGCGTTTCAGGAAATCAGAATCTCCGTAGAGAAGAAAGTCGGACCTGACCATTTCTCCGGCGTTACCGTGCAGCCCATGGTCCGGATCGAAGGCTACGAGTTGATTCTGGGTAGCAGCATTGACCCACAATTTGGCCCCGTAATCCTGTTTGGTTCCGGTGGTCCGCTCGTTGAGGTGTATCGAGATCGTGCCCTGGCACTGCCGCCCCTGAACACTACGCTTGCCCAGAGGATGATGGAGCAAACTCGGATTTTCACAGCCCTCAAGGGCGTGCGCGGGCGCAAGCCGGTCGACTTGCCTGCCTTGGAAAGTCTGCTCGTCCGCTTCAGTCAACTGGTGATCGAACAGCCCTGGATTTCGGAAATCGATGTCAACCCCTTGCTGGCTTCCGCCGGGCAATTCCTTGCACTTGACGCCCGCGTGGTATTGCACCCGCCCGGGACCGATCCTGATTGTCTCCCCAGGCCGGCGGTTCGGCCTTACCCTTCGCAATATGTTTCGTCGTGGGTGATGAAGAACGGCACCAGCGTATTGTTGCGACCCATTCGCCCCGAAGATGAACCTCTGATGGTGAAATTCCACCAGACACTTTCGGACCGCAGTGTGTATTTGCGCTACTTTTACTCGCTTAGCTTGAGTTCGCGGGTGTCACATGATCGCCTGGTGCGCATTTGCTTTGTCGACTACGACCGCGAGATGGCAATCGTCGCAGAGCACCGCGACGCGAAGGGAGAACATCGCATCCTGGGAGTCGGCAGGCTGGTGAAGTCCCATGCCAAGAACGAAGGAGAAGTCGCTGTGTTGATATCGGATGCGTGCCAGAATCAGGGCCTGGGGACAGAATTATTCAGGCGTGTGATCCAGGTGGCGCGCGACGAAAAACTGGACCATATTGACGCGGAAATCTTGCCCGACAATCTGTCGATGAAGAAAATCGCCAAGCGCCTTGGCTTCCGCACATCGGCTGTAGGGGATCCAACCTCTATGCGAGCCGTCCTCGACCTCTAAACCTATCCAAGGGCGGGTGTGATTTCGATCACAATCTCCGGTAACCGCCATCATAGGCTTTTCCCGCATCGACAACTATAAGTGGGGTGAAGGAGAAACCCCATGTCACACAGCTCTTACGCACTGCTCATGGAACAGGATCATCACACCGCGACCATGAAAGCCCTGGTGTTTCATGGACCAGGAAACATCAGCTTGGAAACCGTGCCTATCCCGAAGGCCCGGGCGGGTGAAGTGGTCATCCGCGTCACCCTCACCACTATCTGCGGGACCGATCTCCACATCCTGAAAGGCGAATACCCGGTAAAGCCGGGTCTGATCATCGGTCACGAACCCGTGGGAGTCATTCACGAGATCGGCGACGGCGTGACCGGATATGAAGTTGGTGATCGAGTCCTGGTCGGAGCTATCACACCGTGCGGGCAATGCAACTTCTGTTTAAGCGGAAACTGGTCGCAGTGCGGTGGCGCGATCGGAGGCTGGAAGTTTGGCAATACCATCGACGGCGCCCAGGCCGAGTATCTACGGGTTCCCTACGCGCAAGCCAACCTGGCCAAGATCCCGGACGAGTTGACGGATGAGCAGGTGGTACTGCTCGCGGATATCGCTTCCACTGGTATCTCGGCAGCAGAAAGCGCCGATCTGCAAATCGGGGATACAGTCGCCGTTTTCGCTCAAGGACCGATCGGTCTGTGCGCCACAGCCGGAGCGAAGCTCAAGGGCGCAAGCCTGATCATTGCCGTTGAATCGGATCCCGTTCGCATAAAGATGTCAAAGCAGATGGGCGCCGATGCAGTGTTTGACTTCAAACAACACGACGTAGTCGAGGAGATCAAACGCCTCACTGGCGGACGCGGTGTGGACGTCGCGATCGAGGCACTCGGCACTCAGGAGACTTTTGAGAGCGCATTGCGAGTGCTGCGGCCGGGAGGGACACTCTCGAGTCTGGGCGTTTACTCGGGCAAGCTTTCCGTTCCGATGGAAGCCTTTGCGGCTGGTCTAGGCGACCACAAGATCGTCACCACTCTTTGTCCCGGTGGGAAAGAGCGTATGCGCAGATTGATGGAACTGGTCCGCCAGCGACGCCTGGACTTGACCCCGCTTCTGACCCATTCGTTCTCACTCGGCCGGATTACGGAGGCCTATCAGCTCTTTGGAGAACGCCGCGAGGGCGTCATCAAAGTCGCGATCAAGCCTTGATGTAAAAAGAACGTGCGCAGCAAAAAGACGAAGATAGAGCAAAGAGGAGCCACCGGAAGGGACAGGTTCGGCCCGGGGTTCCTCTCCCTGCAATGCCGTGTAGAATCAGGACGCCACAAAGACCGAGGGAGTACCAACGCGTATGCCCAGAGCCCGGTTCTTCGTTTCTATTTTTACTTTCGGAGCCACCGCGCTGTTATGGCTCGCTGCTAACCCGCGAGCGGTGGCACACCAAAACGCGCCGCCAGCCCGGACTCCGGATCAAAGCACAATTCTTCCGCTGGACGGAGCGAGGATTTTCCGGAACTATTGTGCCTCCTGCCATGGCGTAAACGGAAGCGGAGACGGCCCAGTCGCGCCAGCCTTAAAGACCAAAGTTCCGCCGCTTACTATTCTTGCGCGACGAAATCACGGTACGTTTCCTACTGCCCGTGTGCGCCGCATCATCGCCGGGGACGAGAATCACGCCGCCCACGGTGCGCGAGAAATGCCCGTCTGGGGCCCGATCTTCCACCAACTTGAAAATGATCAAGACCTGGGATACGTCCGGCTGCAGAATGTGACGGAATATCTGATCAGGATCCAGCAAAAATAGGGTCTGAGCCAGAACTCTATGAGTTCCGTACCCTCAGCTTCCGCTCAAGACGTTTCCAGTCCCTCAGCCACTTGGGCGGGCCTGACAGCGCAAGAAGCTGAGGCCCGCCTCTCAGAGTTCGGTCCCAACGATCCCGCTTCCATCCGCCGCAGTGCCTTCGCATTTGAATTGTTGCACTTGTTCCTGAATCCGCTGGTCATTATTCTTCTCGTCGCCAGTGTAATTTCCGCCTTTCTGGGCCAGCAGATCGAAGCAGAGCTCATCTTTGTCATCGTCGTATTCAGCGTTACTATCGATTTCGTCCAAACCTATCGTTCGCAGCGCGCAATTCAACGGCTGCAAGAACACGTGAGCTTGACCGCAACCGCATTGCGCGATGGCCGGTGGCAAGAAATCAAGCGGCAGGAGATAGTACCCGGTGACATCGTCCGGCTATCGGCCGGCGACCTGGTCCCGGCCGACGGCCAACTCCTCGAAGCACGGGATCTTTACGTGCAGCAGGCTGCCCTTACCGGCGAATCCATGCCGGCGGAAAAGGAAGTGCGGGCCGGAGGGCAAGTGGGAGAGAAATCCCCGCTGGCACGCGATCTGGTCTTTTTGGGTACCTCGGTGGTCAGCGGAACCGGTGTGGTTCGTATAGCCGCGACTGGCCCTCACACCGCATTCGGAGCTATCGCGGCGCGACTGGCCGACCGGCCGGAGGAAACAGAATTCCAGCGCGGTCTGCGGCGGTTTGGTTTACTTATCACGCGAACCGTTTTTTTCCTCGTGCTGTTCATCCTTGTGGTACGGATCGCCATGCACAAGGACGCATTCGAGTCCTTCGTTTTTGCCGTTGCCCTGGCTGTGGGCCTCACGCCGGAATTCCTTCCCATGATCACTTCCGTCACCCTGGGCCGCGGCGCCATCCGGATGGCGCGGAACCATGTCATCGTCAAGCATCTCCCGGCGATTCAGAATTTCGGCACCATTGATGTGTTCTGCAGCGACAAGACCGGGACCCTGACGACCGGAGAAATGATCCTCGAGTCCTCAGTAGACTACCTGGGCCATCCTTCTGATCGCCCAATCGCTCTTGCCTACATCAACAGCAAGTTCGAGACCGGTATCCGCAGTCCCCTCGAACTCGCGATTCTTAAAAGCGAACGGCGGGATGCAGATGCTTATTTGAAGTCTGATGAAGTTCCTTTCGATTTCGAACGCCGGCGGCTCTCGATCGTCGTTAAAGAGAAGAACACAACCAACGACAGCGCGGGATTGTTGATCGTGAAAGGGGCCCCGGAAGGAATTATCGAACTCTCGAGTTCTTACGAGAGTGACGGGCGCACGGTCCCCCTCGACGCGAATCTGAGAAATCGCTGCCGCCAGACATTCGATGACCTCAGCAGCAAGGGATTCCGGCTCCTGGCCGTTGCCTATCGCGACGTGGACCCTCGTGGCAGATTTTCAGCCGCGGATGAACATTCCCTTGTGCTGGCCGGCTACCTGGCGTTTGCAGATCCACCGAGTCCGGATGCAGCGGCCTCAGTCGTGGCCATGAAGCGCGACGGCGTCAACGTCAAAATCCTGACCGGCGACAACGAACTGGTGGCGCGCCACGTTTGCGAACAGGTCGGCATCCAGAATCCTGGGGTCATGCTGGGTGAGGAGCTCGAATCGACCAGCGATACCGCGCTCGAGCACCGAGCGGAAGAGACGACGATATTCGCGCGCGTCTCGCCGATGCAGAAACACCGCATCATTCATGCCCTCAAACGCCGCGGCCACGTGGTGGGCTATATGGGAGACGGAATCAACGACGCTCCCTCCTTGCATGCCGCCGATGTCGGTATTTCTGTAGCCTCCGCGGTAGACGTTGCTCGAGACGCGGCGGACATCATTCTGCTGAAGCCGGGTCTGGGGGTTCTCCATGGCGGCATTATCGAAGGTCGCCGGGCCTCGGCCAATGTGCTCAAGTATCTGTTCATGGGCACCAGTTCTAATTTCGGCAACATGTTCAGCATGGCAGCGGCCTCAGTGTTCCTTCCGTTTCTGCCTATGCTTCCCACCCAAATCCTTCTGAACAATTTTCTCTACGACGCTTCGCAGCTAACGATTCCTTCCGACAACGTTGACGAGGAATATATGCGCCGCCCACGGCCCTGGGACATGAAGATGGTTCGTAATTTCATGCTCACCATTGGCCCGATCAGCTCGATTTATGACTTTCTGACTTTCTACGTGCTCTTGCATTTTTTCCACGCCAGCCAGCCGGAATTTCACACCGGCTGGTTTGTCGAGTCCCTGGCTACGCAGACGCTCGTGATTTTTGTGATCCGCACCATGGGAAATCCCATGAAGAGCCGCCCCAGCCTGCCGCTTGCGATTACAACCATAGTAATCGTGGCGACTGGTATATTCCTTCCTTATTCTCCCTTTACCAGGTTGTTCGGATTCGTTCCGCTGCCGGCCCCGTTCTTTGTGTTTCTGGCCATCTCAACCGTGACTTACCTCGCGCTGGTCGAGTTGGGCAAACGCATGCTGCGCCTGGGATGACTCATTCAGATGAGCACTTAAGATGAAGACTTCAGAGACGGGACTCTAACCTGGAACGGTAAGAACTGGGCAGGGGGCACTCACCACCACCTCGGGAGCAATTGTCCGCCCAACATGGGTCGCGATGCCAAAGACGTCGCCTTTGCGAACTCCAAGCACGATTAAATCGGCACCGCATCTGCTGGCCGTATCGATGATGTTTTGTCCAGGTGCACCGTATTTCACTTCCAGCTCCGGACGGTGACACAGCCTCGCGTCCGTCGGTACCAGTTGGCCCAAGTAGTAGATCGCGTCCGATGCGGATAGCTCTCCCAGGATTTCTTCCTTCTTGAATTGTCGGATAACGTGCAAAAGGACAAGGTGCGCCTGATATTCTCGCGCCATCGATACCGCATACGGCAGGCCCTCCAATGATTCCGCAGTGAAATCCGTAGCAAAAAGCACACAATGGAATCCTTTGTCGCTGTGAGAGCGGCTCACCCCCGGGCCGACCGTGAGTACGGGCACGTTCGCGCGTCTCCAGATCTCTTCGGCAACCGACCCCAGTAGAAACTTTTGAACGCCTCTGCGGCCGTGTGTGCCCAATACCACTAGATCGATATTGTTTTCCTCCACCATCCTTTGGAGAGTTGCCCGAACTTCAGATCCTCGTTCAATCCGGGTCTGGTGCGGCAGACCGGTTAGCCGCGACTCGATCCTCCGCATTTCTGCTTGCGCCTCTTCCTCTAAGCCCGCCGAAACCACATCACCAAATTCAGGCGCCATACACGCGTAAACGTTAGGAAGCAGAATGTGGCAAGCGTAAATCTCGGAACCGTACTCGCGGGCAATCGCCGTCACAAACGGCAGAGCGGCTTTAGCAGGCTCCGAGAAATCCGTCAGGTAAAGAAGATTATGCAATTTGATTTCGTTGACGGTCTCGATGCTTCCCATAGCGCACCTCTCGATTCCCACAATGAACCAGCGACGCCTGAAGCCGCAGTGATCCGCATCACAAGCACCCATGATTGTCCTCACGTCCGTCCCGCGAGCTTGGTGGCACTGTAGAGGAGTTCAATGAGTCTTCCGCCCGAGAGCCGAACAACCATGAGATTTATGGCGCAATTCCGAATGTTGACAAATCTATCGACTTTGCGAATCGCCCGGAATGTCCTGCTCGCGGCGTTGTACCTTGTCTCGGTTTATCAGGTATCGGGTGCAGGCGAACCCCGGAGTCGTATGTTGGCGACGCAAGCGATGGTCCCTCCCAGTAATGCCGAGACCACAGCCAATCGTGTCCGGCTCGCTGAAGGCGAATACAAGGTGCTCACTGAAAACGGAATTTGGCCCTTTCTTCCGGCAGTTTACGGCTTCAGCGAGTCCTGGACTCTGTCGCGACTCGCCGACGGAACCCTTGAAGTCAACCGAACCAGAAGCTACCGCTCACCCTCATACGAATCTCATAGCATTCAATTTGTCACCCACCTTTCTTCGGATTTGCGGGTGTTGCAGCTAAAAGAGTTCCGCAAGCTTAGGTGGAGACACGATTCGGGCCCGATCACTTGCGACTTCGTACCCGGCAAGATCACGTGTACGTCGAACGCGAAGGATGCAGCACAAAACGTAAGTCTGAATTTGTCTATGAAGGAGCCTTTCGGCTTCATGTGGCCGATTTCCGCATTTTCTTTAGGTTCTGTGACTCGCTCCGCCGTTCATGACCCCAACAAGGTAACTCCGGTCGAATTGGTGAGGGTTGAGGAGGCGAGCAGAGCGGAACCAGTTTTGGCGACGATCTTGTCTGGAGATATAAAGTACATCGGACATGACGAACTGTTGCTGGCGGGGCGTAAATGGCGCGCCGATAAGTTTGAACTGAAAGTACCGCTTCATGCCCCGTTCGTGATCTGGACCTCGCCGCAAGGTCTGCTCCTGGGATTTGCTCCGGAAAACAACAATAAGACACTCTCCGAGGCAGGCATGCAATTGGTCAGCTTTCGGCAATGGCAGGAGTTCTGAAAATGGCAAACTCAACGGCAGTCAGAAAAGCAGAGAACGACATGAGAGTTCTATTGGCAATTGATCCTTCGAGTGGTTCGCAGCACGTGGTGAACGAGGTGGCTGCCCGCCCGTGGCCGACCGGCACTGCTATCTGCGTCCTTAATATTGTAGACATGGGACGCTGGGAGGGACTGCCGGCGCTCATTGAGGATGCGAAACGCGTCGCTCGAGTTCTGGTAGAGACAGTCGTTGAAAGGCTTGATCGTCCTGGGCTCGAAGTTTTGTCGGACATTCAGTTGGGTTATCCCAAAAAGGCGATTCCGGATTTTGCTCGGGAATGGAAAACCGACCTGGTGATGGTCGGTTCGCGCGGACTAGGTGCGGTATCCCGGTTTTTCTTCGGCAGTGTCGCACACGCCGTGCTTCGCTTTGCGCCCTGCTCCGTAGAAATCGTACGATCCGCATCCGCAGATTCGCCGGCTTCATCCCATGCCATGAAAATCCTGCTCGCCACCGATGGGTCGGGGTGTTCTGAAATCGCCGTACGCTCCGTCGCCGACCGCCCTTGGCCAGCGGGGAGCGAGATTAAAATTATTTCTGTGCGAGACCTTCTGACTCTAGAGAACGCTACCAGCGCGTCTTCACCTTGCCCGATTTATCCTGAAAGCCTTCTCAATGAGATCCTGGAGGACGCTCGCAAGCGTGCCGACAAAGCCATCGCCCACGCGCGCCACGTTTTGACCTCAAAAGGACTAAAAGTATGCGACGGTCCGGGCACCCCGGTGGGGGACACACGCGCGATCCTCCTGGATGAGGCCCGAGCCTGGGGCGTGGATTTAATTATTCTTGGATCGCACGGTAGGCACGGATTTGACCGGCTGGTTTTAGGAAGCGTATCCGAATCGGTTGCGCTATATGCCAACTGCTCGGTCGAGGTTATTCGCGGATAAGGTAATTGTCTGCCTGCGAAGTTGGGGCCGACCGAGTCTTCCTTCTCCTAGCCACATTACAAAATGACAGAACGACTTACTCGCCAATAGCCGCGGCTACCAGCGGCGAACCCGGCCCACATCTACATGAACAAAATTCGATTTCGCGTAGTATCCCACTCCACCACGGGAAAAAGCCAGTGCAACATCGCGCAATCTCGACGTTGCAACCCCGGGTATACGGATATCGATAGCCTCGGCTTGCATGTGCAGACTATGCAAGGCAACGCCACGACTGTCCTGGCGCAGAAATTCATTACTCCATGGCGTGCGATATCCGCAAATAATGTCGATCTCTGATCCGGGCCGACTGATGGCTGCGCTCAAATCATGGAGCAGGTCGAACACCCGCACATCGTACTGGGGAACGGTGCCGGTGCGATGATCTCGGAGAAATCGGTTTAGGCGATCCATCGCCTTGGACAAGTAAACATTGCCGCGCCGGTAGACGATGTCGATTCGCTCATTGGTATGGGTATGGTAAAGCCTCAACCGGTACTCCTGGCCACTACCCATTGCGGCCACGGTCGGCTGTCCTTGCAAGGGCAGGACGCCGACCAACAAAAACAGGATCCAACCGATTCGCGAGGCAAATCTCACAAGCCTAAATGGCCGAACCTGACCGGGAATTTGTGCCATCACAACCTCTCCATCCCCGGATTAGACATCGCAAGGTGACGTCAAGCCAGAGTCCATTCTATAAGAATGTAGGCCGCCGGCTTGAATCTAGTGCTCGTCCTTTGTCCCAATAGACTCCGACGGCTTCGGATTGCCAGCAAGTTTCCCTTCGCTCGATCGGATGACGAAATACCTGCTCAATCGAAAACTGCATACTTCGCGAATTCCTTCGGGCGACAGCGTTCTTCCTTGAGTTACACGAGCGGCTTCGCGAAACGAATCGCTCATCTCACCAAAAAGAGTGTCCGCCGCCCGCTCAATTACTCGCATGCTTCGGGCATGCAACCTCGACTTAATTTTGCCAGTCCATTCTGTGCCCAGGGCAGCAAGTCGGGAACCGAACGCTTCGAAGGTGTCGTGAATGTAGAGAATGTCCTTCGCCCGTTCTAGGCGTTTCGCTTGCCAAAGATCAAAACTTTCTGGACCAGGAAACTAGTGGGATTGGCAATAAGCACCTGTTTTTCCTCCGCGAAACGCAAACCCTGCGGAGGCCGACAGCGCGATCGTCCACGGAACGTTGGCCCGCCTGGCGAACTGGGCCTTCCCCCTCCGCCCGAGGACTTCACAGATTCTTTGTAGGCCTGAAACTCGCTGTCCTGCGACAATGCGAAACGTAGTAGCTCGTTTACCACGTAGTTCCGATCGTTATTCGACCACCCGCATATGAGCGCCAACTCAGCGGCTACCGGTTCTTCGATGGACGCCTGAAGCTTGACGCGATTGATTCGACTGACGCCTTTTTCGATCCTGAACTTGCTCATGACTTTCTCCTCGAACGTTAACTCTGCCACCCATTTGGATCAGATTCACATCAGTTCGAGATACCAAACTGATCCGCTAGTGATCCGGTTCTGCTCCACGCTCCCAAGCCAAAGGGCGGGAACGACCAGCGCGCCCGCTGACGCGCGGCAGCCAGAGGCGGGGTCGTTCCCGCCCTTTTCGATTTTTTTCTAGACCGCATCATTTGGCATCTCACTAGAAAATAGAGACTTCTGCTCCGCTACCCGTTTCCGAAGCCAGACCGCATCGCAGACCGGGTCGGACTCTAGAAGAGATCGATAGCAGTCCTGGACAAGCTCTACGATTAAGGCGGCCTTCGGGATTGTGGGCGAAGTCTGTCCATCGATTACCGGCAATGTCTTCAGGTGTGTAACCGGCCGGGCTGGGAAAAACCGCCCGAACAACTGTTGCGCCTCTTTAAAGAGTTCAGGGGTGATGGCGACATAGACCACTTCGGGCGGCAGCAAACATAGAAGTTTGTCGTGCGTTGATAGGAACCGTTCGAACTTTGCGATGGATCATTGTCCTTCATCGATGAACGTAAACAGAAGGGTCAAGCTCTTTTCTCGCCGGACCGAGACAGGCAGCAACTCGCCGAACTTGTTTGCGGAGGCCAGGCATCATCTCTTACGCCAAACTGGGCGAAGAACTGAGCGCCGGGATACCAGCGCCACGTAGCGCGGCTGCTGCAGAAGGCCGAGGCTGTCGTTCGGCAGGCTCATGGCTCAGGTGAACGCCGTTATACCACAGCCGGATCGCATCCAGACGATGATGGCTGCGAATAAATTTTGTGGTGCGCACTGGTACAAATCGAGCCGGTTGCGGTAACAGAGATCCTTCGGCGGCAGAGTCTTGGTGTGATTCAGTCGATCATGCGGCCCTGTCACCCCAACTTGTACAGCCCGGAACCTTGACAAGAGTCAGAACTGTTACGCCCGGCTATCAAACCGTGACGGAGAAGTCTTGGACTCCCGTTCTCTGACCGCCTACTCTCACGCAAGAACGGAATCACTTACACGTCCGAGAAAGACAACATCAAGACAGTTTCCGACTGAGCAAAATTCGTGCGCGTCCAAGATCATTTTCGCGGAACTAATCGACAATTGTTGATCGAGGACAACTCTAATCATTCCTCGGGGCTAAACTCGGGGGCGGTCCATAGCGCAGTCCAAACCACGAGCAAGAAAACAATGAACATAACTCAATCTATCCAACAACATGCGAAATGGAGGGGTCCAAGGATGAGTCGGCTCACGGGCGGGAACGACCCCGCCTTTGTCTGCCGCGCGAGATCGCTCGCGCTGGTCGTTCCCGCCCCTCACGTGCCGAGGGTGAATCCTAAACAGGATCGAAATTTGATCGGCTGGGCATCTCGGATGGATCGGGATCGGTTACGGCCAGGCGCGCTGGTAGGGACCGTGAAACGCTCGATGAGCAAGGTCGAGATCGCCAAGGCGATATCAGCATCGGATCGGAGTGCGTGCAGAGATTTACTTTGACTTGATCCTCAATGCTAGCCATCCAATTCCTGAGATGGTTTACTGAGCTTCTTGGTCGGAGAGAGGGCGCTGACGGAGAATCGAGATACGGGCAAGTGGAAACCTTTATCCCGATTGGAGCGGCGTTGCCCCGCGAGCTTGAACCGAAGTCATGTTCCCGACGCGACCACGGGCCAGCTGCTTGGAATGCTGTTGAGCGCTGGCGAAGCATACATCTGGCTCATGCAGCCAAGCAAAACCATCTGACAAGAGTGGCGGTGCTGGCCCTCGCTCCAGATCAAATGCAACCTTAATTGGCTGTTGCGGTTGTTTTCTGCTTGGCTTCGTTCTCCTGCTGCAGTTTTCGCAGTTATCTCCAGCGGGCGAATTGTTCACTCTTGCCAGGATTGGGGTCTTCTTCGCCTTTGAGCCAGAAACGCATCCAATCCACCGTACTGCCCTGTGAAACCATACGTTGACCAGAATTGGTTAACGGATGGGTGCCCTCTTTGAGCACGATTAGGTCTACAGGTTTGTTCAGCCGTGAAAGGGCCAAGTATGGCTCCCACTCGGCCAGCGTACCCATGCTTCCCCTCGCCACTTCTAATAGCGGTGTTGTCACCTTGTCCATATTGAATTCTGGCGACCGCTTCAGCCATTGCTGTAGTCCTTCTCCAAACGGAGGGGCACCGATCACCATGCGAAAGTCATTGCTGTATTCCTTATCCGATATCACATATTGCAAATACCCCATATCAATGCCGTCGGTTATCGAGGCGGCACTCTCACCTACGAACTGCGGCGTCTAGAAGCGGATCGAATTGTCCAACGTACTCAATATCCCACCATACCGCCTACAGTAGAGTACACTCTGACCATCTGAGGAGCTGCGTCAGAACCCCGTGCTGGTCGCCTTGTCTCGATGGAGCAAGTCGGCAAATCGCGAGCTGCGAGACTCAGTTTCAAACTAAGAGATGAGCTATTGGTGAGAACGGGCTGGCCTTCTCCGAGCCGTAGCAAAAATTGAGAGAACTGCGGTTGAGCTTCGAGCAAATTCCGGTCTTCAATGTCTGCTGACCTCGGTGCAGTCGGGGATCCTGATAGCCTCGGGATCAAGAACGTGGTCCGGCTCAACCTCAGCATCAACGCTGTTCCATTCGGGGTAAACGATCCCGCCCGGAAGTACGTTCACTTTGAAGCCGCCGTCACCGTCAGTTCCCTGTTTGAGGGCCTGGGACACCAGCTGTGAGAGTTCCTTGGGAGTCGGGTTGCGCACGTCAAGAGTCAGGTCGAAACATATCTCCGCACGCACACCGATTCGGTGTTGATATCGGCTGGCCCATTGTTTGCACCTCCACGTTTCGTCAGTTTTCTTTCCTGCACAGTTCCCCAATAGAGACTCGCCTCCTAGCAGCCCGGGGTGCAAGTAGCGGATTTCCTGCAAGTCGGGCGACGTAGTCGGGTACGCGATCTCACGAAGCACTTGGCAACCGACGCAGAGATTCGGCTTCTGCAAAGCCGCTTCTGATTTATCCGACATGTAAAGAGTAAGTAAAGGGTCAAAACAAACCTGCCGAGGCGGTTCTTCCACTCCCGCGGCGTGCCCGCGCCCAGTAGTTTGCGCAGGATCAGGCTTAGATTGAACGCGCCGACATGAACTAACTGCCGCTTCAGAATGTTTTCCTGTCCGCGCAGATGGCAGCGCCGCATCGCGCCTGTCTCGTAGCAGTGCGCGAAGCTGCGCTCCACCAATTCGCCGCGCCGCCGCAGTAGACTCTTGCCGTACTCGCCCCGCACCCGCCGCCGGTTCGCGTACACGGCTTGCTGTTCGGCCTGTTTGCCCGCCCAGTTCCGCCGCCCCTTCTGTTTCTTTTCCGGAATGTAGCTGCGCACTTCGTACGCCTTCATCCGCTTCACCACCGCGCCGCTGTGGTAGCCCTTGTCGGTCACCGTCTCTTCGATCCCGGCCACGTTCACCTTGGGCGCTTGGTCGGGCCGCAACTCTGCCTCCCGCCCGACCTGCTCCGCCACTGCCATCCCGGCCTCGCACAGCGTCTCCTCGAGCGTGGCCGTGTCGCCCTTATCGGCGCCCTGCAGCGTGACCGCCACCACCGCACCCGTGTCCAGATCCACCGCGTGCTCGGCCTTGTGCGCCAGATGCGTGCGTCCGTCCTTCATCTTCGCAATCCGCGCGTCCCCGTCCGCCGGGCTCTTCCACTCCTTATTCGACGTGCGTTTCTTGCGCTTACGGTCCAACCGCGCCAAGTCTTCGCGCGTCGGCGTTTCCATCCCCGACGCCTTCGCCAGCCCGCGCAGAAAATCCTCGTAACTCTCGCCCGTGTCCCGCCGCACAATCGAGCGCATCGCCGCATTGGCTTCCAGGGTCGTCGCATCGATCGCGATCCGCTGGCCTTTCAGCAGTCCGCGATCGGCCAGCACGCCCAGCACCCAGGCAAACACCTCACGATGCGTGTCCAGATCGATCAGCCGCCGCGTGCGCGAAATCGTCGAGTGGTCCGGCGTGTACTCGTCCAGCGCGATGCCCACAAAGCGCCGCAGCGCCAGCGAATCCGCCAGCCGCCAAGCAATCCCACGCTCCGCCCCGATGCCCTCGAAATACCCGATCAGCAGCGCCCGAAAGTAAATCCCCGGCGTCAGCGACGGGCGCCCGTACTTCTCCGCATAAAACTTCGCGCACCGGCCCTCGACAAACTCGTCGAAACCCTCGGCCTCCAGCAGTTCATTCAAACGCTGATAGAACGGATGCCCCGGCGCCGCTGCCAACTCCGTATGTGCGATCCACAAATCTTCTTGCTTCTCCCGCTGCTTGCGCGTCCCCATCGCCATGCGCCGATTCTACAAACCAAGCCTGTGGATACCTCAACACTTTCTGTTCACGAATCCAAACTTGCACCACGGGCTGCTAAGCCAATCCTGCTGCCCCAAGCACGAGACTTGCCTTCGGCGTTGCCAACCTTGCCTCGAATTCCGTGATTGGCCAGACGAATCGTTACATAACGGATGGCTATCAATCGGTGACGAAGAGGTCTTGGACTTTCTTGTAAAAGAGGCAATATGCTCAACTTGGGGGCAGAGTGCCGCCTGGTCAGTCAGCGAGAATAGGCAACACAGCGATTTCAGAGATTACCGAAGTACACATGGCTAAGAAAATATCGGGCTCTATCGCAAGTTTGATTGAGAGAAAATTAACGCGACAGGTTTCAAGTATCTATGCTAACAAGCACGACCCCATCGGCTCTGCGAATTGAACCAGAGCACTACGTCGATTCCGACGAAGCGGCAGACTTTCTGAAACTCAATCCGCGCACCGTGCAGCGACTAGCGCGTGAGGGAACCATTCCCGCGCACCCTTTAGGCGAGAGGAGCCGGAAGATTTGGAGGTTCTTGCTTTCTGAGTTGGACGAGTGGATGAGAGCCAAGGTAAACTCGTCACGTCGTCCGTGCCGTTCCATAGGGAGGTAATACCAACCGATGGGAAGGACACGGTATCAAGAAGGAAGCCTGCGTCTTGAGACTCGCAGGGGAGGCAAGGTTTGGCGGCTTCGTTTCCGCGTCACTCGCGCCGACGGGAAGAGAGTCGAGCACGCCATCGTGATCGGAACACAAAAAGAGCTACCGACGCGAGCCGCCGCCCGCGAATTCGTCAAGTCGCTTTATCTGCCAATCAACCACCCAGCTCCGCACAACAGTGGACGCCCTGTGACGTTCAGCGATATCGCCGGGCACTACATCCAAGAAGAACTCACCGAGGATCAAAACCAAGCATCTGCTCCAAAAGCTCATTCCACGACCACAACCTACCGGCGTTATCTCCGCAAGTGGGTTCTGCCACGTTGGGGCGACCAGGCAGCCTTAATGATCCAACCTCTGGATCTAGAGAATTGGCTAAAAGAGCTAGGCAGAGGAAACCGCCTGGAAAACCAAACCCGGTCGAAGATTCGACAGGTCATCGGTCTGGTTTACAAGCATGCTCAGCGTGTCGGATTTCTGCCTCGCACGGAACAGGCGAATCCGATCCGTTTTGTTCGCCAGTCCACAGCCAGCAACTTCGAACCGATCATTCTCACACCGGCCCAAGCCTTCGCGATCATCGACCAACTAGAGTTGATGCTACGCACGCTTGTACTGGTCACTGCGGCCACTGCGCTACGGATCTCCGAGATTCTGGCACTGCAGTGGAGAGACATCGACGTGGAGAATCAACGCATTTACGTGCGTCGAGCTTACGTCTACGGGAAATTCGGCAAACCCAAGTCGAAGGCCTCGAAACGTCCCGTTCCGCTACATCCTGTGCTCGCCGCTCATCTGCTCACTTGGCGCCGGGACACACCATACGGCAAAGAAGAGGACCTCGTGTTCCCCTCTTTCAAGCTGAAGGGCAGGAAACCGCCGCGAGCCAATATGCTCTTGTCCGATCATCTTCGGCCTGCGGCCGTCAAGGTGGGAGTTGTGGCACCACCCCGAGCATTTGGGTTCCACACATTCCGGCGAACGCTGGCGTCGGTCCTAGTGGCAAACAACTGCGATCCAAAGCTGGTACAGGAGCTACTCCGCCATTCCAACATCAAGACAACCTTGGACGTCTACGCGCAAGCCATTACACCGGCCAAGCTGGAGGCACAGGGGATGTTTTTGTCTCAACTGCTGAAGAGCTCATGGACGGAGAAAAAACCGGCAACGAGCCTCGTTGTTTAGCGCAAACCCTCGTTTTGTGGGCATACTGTGGGCTGGCTCACGTTGAGGGTTCCGAATAAGTGCTTTGAAATGTGGTGGCCAGGGACGGAGTTGAACCGCCGACGCCAGCCTTTTCAGGGCTGCGCTCTACCACCTGAGCTACCTGGCCACGTTTCGGCTCACAGCTTGTCTGTCGGCGCCGGGCGCGTCGTGGGCACGCGAGGACTTGGACGGAATTGCCAGTCGGTGCAGGCAGTCGAGACGCTGGAAGCGTTTGGAACAGCACGATTATAGCAACGGAGTTGGGTTCGCTCAAATTCTGCTGCCACCGTCCGCCGCTAGTGCGGCCCGGACGCCGCCACCACCGCGCCGTTGAGAACTGAGAATGCGCAGTAGTTCGACGCCACCCAATAGGCGATTTCTCGATAGTCGCATACGTCGAACACTGCCAGATCGGCGTCCTTTCCTGGTTCGATGGATCCCTTTCGCTCCTGCACGCGCAAGGCGCACGCACCATTGACCGTGGCCGCCGTGATCGCCTCTGCTGGGGACATCTTTAGATGGGTGCAGGCCAGCGATAGCACGAACGGCATGCTGGCAGTCGGGGACGAGCCCGGATTGTAGTCCGTGGCCAGCGCGACTGCCGCGCCGCTATCGATCAGTTTACGTGCAGGTGGAAATTTTTCCAGACCGAGAAAATAATTTGCGGCTGGCACCAGCGTCGCAACCGTCTCGGTTTTCGTCAGTTGCCTTATATCCGCGTCCGTGACGTGGTCCAGGTGGTCGAGAGACGCGACGTTGAAACGCAACAGCGGACGTAACGCCGTCTCGCCTAACTGGCAGACATGAGCCCGAACTCCCAAGCCGTGCTTCTTGGCCGCATCGAAGATCTTTTCTGTGTCCTCCGCGGTAAAGGCTCCGCGGTCGGTGAACACGTCCACAAACTGCGCCAGCTTTCGTTTCGCCGCCAACGGGATCATCTGTTTACACACGACTTCGACATACTCCTGCGCACAACCTTGAAATTCTTTGGGGACAACGTGCGCGCCCAGCAGGGTTGCGATCACCGTTCCCGGCCATTTGGCGGCTGCGCTGCGGATGGCTTCGAGCGATTTGATCTCGGAATCGACCGTCAGTCCGTATCCCGACTTGGCTTCGACCGTGGTGGTGCCCTGGTCCGTCATCTCGCACAGGGCATCCAGCACTTTGTCCGCCAGCAGTTTTTTGCTGGCCTGGCGCACGCCTTCTACGCTCGAACGAATTCCGCCGCCTGCTTTCGCGATCTGTTCGTAGGTCCCGCCAGCGATGCGCTTCTCAAAATCGACCAGCCGCGGCGTAACGAACACGGGATGAGTATGTGAGTCCACAAATCCGGGAAGGACGACTTGCCGGGCACAATCGATCTCGACTATTTTCTTGCGATTTCGTTTCAGCCAGGGATCGCGCAACGCGTCTTTGGTTGTGCAAGCGAGGACAATCTTTGCGCCCGAGCAAAGCACCGCGCCATCCTTGATGATGCCGAGTTCCTGGAGGGCGGGGCCTCGGCGTGGACCGGAGTTTCGGGAAATGGAGCGCAGCGTCAGCAGTTGGCTGATGTTGACCAGCAGGAGCGCACGAGCGGGTGTGTCGCTTTTAGTTGGAGGACTCACTCAATGGTTAGTTTAGCAGTGACTGTGTGGGGACGGGTCGGAGCCCGCCCTGAGCGACGTCGAAGGGACCCGTCCAGGCCGAGCAAGGCACGGCAAGTCTTTTTCTGTAAAGACTACACACTGACAAAGCTATGCTTCGGGGAAAGCGCTGCCGAGCTGCGCTCGGCCTGGAGGGGTCGGAGACCCGCCCCTACATGGTCTGTACCAACCTTATTTCCCCATGGGCAACTTCACGCCCGTTTTCTTGGCGAAGGCTTTCGCCTCGTCGTAGCCTGCATCCACGTGGCGGATAACGCCCATGCCTGGGTCCGTGGTCAAAACCCGCTCGATTCGCTTGGCCATCATCTCGGTGCCGTCGGCGACCGTGACCTGTCCGGCGTGGAGTGAATAGCCAATCCCTACCCCGCCACCATTGTGGATTGAAACCCATGACGCCCCGGCCGCGGTGTTGAGCAAAGCATTAAGCAGCGGCCAATCCGCCACCGCATCACTGCCATCCTTCATGCTCTCGGTTTCGCGGAACGGGGATGCGACCGATCCGCAATCGAGATGGTCGCGGCCGATCACAATTGGCGCCTTGATTTTGCCCTTCTTGACCAAATCGTTCATGGCCAGACCGAACTGCGCCCGCTCACCGTATCCCAACCAGCAGATGCGCGCCGGCAGGCCCTGAAACTTGATTCGTTTGCGCGCCAGGTCAATCCAACGGCGGAGGATTTTGTTCTCTGGAAACAGCTCGAGCACCAGGTCATCGGTCACCGCGATATCCGCCGGATCGCCCGACAATGCGACCCAGCGGAACGGGCCGCGGCCCTCGCAGAAGAGCGGACGGATATAGGCTGGAACAAAACCCGGAAAGTCATACGCATTCTTTACTCCGCGCTGGAACGCAAACGTGCGAATATTATTTCCGTAGTCAAAAGTCACGGCGCCCATTTTCTGCAGGCGCAGCATGCCTTCGACATGGAGGGCCATTGAATCTAACGATCGCTCCTGGTAGGTTTTCGGGTCGCGCTGGCGAAGTTCGAGTGCTTCCGACAGCGTCATTCCATGCGGAACATATCCATTCAGCGGATCGTGCGCCGAGGTCTGGTCCGTCAAGATATCCGGCAGCACGCCGCGCTCGGCCAATTCCGGAATAATATCTGCGCAATTCCCCACCAGCCCGACGGAAACATTTTCTTTTTTGCGCACTGCATTTTTCAGGATGCGTAACGCCTCGTCGAGCGTTGTGACCATGAAGTCGCAGTACCCGGTCTTCAGCCGCTTCTTGATGCGCTCGGCATCGACGTCTATTCCGAGAAATGCCGCGCCGGTCATGGTCGCTGCCAGCGGTTGCGCGCCGCCCATGCCGCCCATACCGCCACTGACGATCAGGCGGCCCGCGAGATCGCCGGCGAAATGTTTTTCCCCCGCCGCCGAGAAGGTCTCGAACGTCCCCTGCACAATTCCCTGCGAACCGATATAGATCCATGAGCCTGCGGTCATCTGGCCGTACATCATTAGGCCGGCCCGCTCCAGTTCGTTAAACTTTTCCCAATTGGACCAGTGCCCTACCAGGTTGGAATTCGCGATCAGCACTCGCGGCGCATACTCGTGGGTCTTGAACACGCCCACCGGCTTGCCGGACTGGACTAGTAGCGTCTCGTCATTTTCAAGACTCTTAAGCGACGCCACCATGGCGTGATACGCCTCCCAGCTCCGAGCCGCCCGTCCCGTACCGCCATAGACCACCAGATCTTTCGGCCGTTCCGCGACTTCCTCGTCAAGGTTATTCATCAACATGCGCATGGCGGCTTCCTGCTGCCAGCCTTTGCATGTGATCGAGGTTCCATGCGGCGCACGAATAGGAGTGTAGGTTGAGGAAGAGATTTCGGTTTCAACCGGCATGGCTAGATGTTAGTGCCTGGCTGGGAACTGTTCAAATGGCGCGGCCTGGTTGGGTCTGGTGTTGTGTGGCTGCGTGCGCCCCCCGAAAGCAGAAGGTCAAACTTAAAAACCGCAGGCGGGTTGCCCGCGACCACACAGACCATAGCCATCCCAAGATACGACGCCCTACCAGCTGCTGTAAGCAGTCCCGTCGCTCGACGTGCCTCCCGCCCCGCTATGCACGTCGCTGATGCCGGGGTCCTGCTGATCCACCGACATCACTGTATCTTCCTGATCGACTGTCCAACTGCTGTTGCTGCCGGTCATCGGATCATTCGGGATCTGCTTGATATATCCCGCTTGCACCAGGTCGTCGAGCGACTGGGGCGCCTTCTGCTTGTCCAGCGTGTATTGCGAAATAAGCGAACGCAGTTCGAACAAATCCTGCCTCAGTACCGACTCCTTGGCTCGCAGGATCGACTGGTTGTAGGCCGGAATCGAGATCGACACCAGGATCAGAATCATGCTGATGACGATCATCAGTTCGATCAGGGTGAAGCCGCGATCCCGCCTGTTTCTGAGCTTTGCCATTACCAGGTCTTGTATTCAGTACCGTCGAGCCCCGTACCTTGGGCCTTGGTAAACACGTCAAACACGTTCTGTCCGCCCCAGGAATCCGAATCGGGATCGTCCTGCATGGAGCGCATGCCCCATTCCGTTCCGGCGGTCATCGGGTCCTCGGGAATTCGGCGCAGGAAGCGCACCTTCTTTCCGCCGACATCCACACCTTTCACCAGAGTATCCAGGTCTGGCGGATATCCTTCGGTGCCCACCTTGATCTGGAATGCGTTGCGATCGGCGGCGTCCTTGTAGCGGTCGATGGCATCCCGCAACTCCCAGAGAGCGTTGCGCAGCTCGCGTTCTTTCTCGCGCTTGATCGCCACCCGCGCCATCGGCACAGCCAGCCCGGTCAAGATCACCAGGATGGCAGTGGCCACGATCAATTCAATGAGCGTAAACCCAAGCGGGCCGCGTGCGGAAGCGGGTTTCAGGGCAGCGGACTTCATTAGAGTATTATCGTCGAAAACGGCATGGACTTTAAGGATTTCCGGAGTAGCTCTTCCGCGTCGATCGCCAACGTTGCGGTCAAGAGCTCTTGACCGCAAAGAACGCAAAGGCCGCAAAGAAAATCGGCTACTGCACTGTGACCGTGGCCACAGCCCCGGCCACGGGCACGGCCTGCATCGCTGGATCACGTGCTCCGCCTTTCGAGATGGCCAGAGTGGATTGTCCGCTTCCCTTGGCCAGGAAGGTCAGAGTGACTACGGAGCCTTGCCCGGAAATGCCGGCCGCTCCCGGTGGCCGGGTGGCGGTGATCTGCAGCGCTCCCGTCGTGTCGTCGTCGCGATGCACCAGCGCGACGGGCTGGCCATCCTGCGAAAGCAGGCCGCCGTTCGACACGTTCACCACTTGCAAAACCTTGGGATCGTAACTCACCTGCAAAGGCACGGAATATACATTCTGCGCCCCCTTGAGCAGCACATTGATCGCGAAAGTGGAACCCGGTCGCTTGAGTCATGCTGGCCGGATCGAAGACGAAACTGGCCGCGCCGGCAGACACCTGGGGAGCGGGTTGCGAGGGCCGGCGTCGGCATCGGAACCTGCACGGCCGAGGGCGCTGCCTCGTTCCCCGGCACCGCGGGCGGCGGCGCCTGGCTGGCGCGCCGCAACTCGATGGCGGAGGCGGTGCCCACCTCCAGAGCCCTCTCATTGAGGTCGGTTACATCGCGTGCCCGGATAATGTGCGGAATCAGGGCGAAGACAATCTCGTTTTCTTATGCTCGACGTTGCTCTGCGAGAACAAGTATTTCAGAATTGGAATCTGCGACAGCCCCGGAATGCCGTTCAAGGAACGGATTTCCTGGTCCTCCAAAATTCCACCCAGGATATTTACTTCGCCTTCTTTAAGGCGGATTTCATGTTCGATCTTGCGCTGGCCGATCACCGGCTGGCTGATGCCGCCGATATTCGATTGCCCGGTCACCGACGAAATATCCATCGCGACTTTCAACGTGACTTCGCGGCCGGCATGCACCTTGGGCGTAATGTCAATGTTCACGCCGACATCAAGATATTGAAATTGGGTATTCACCAGGGGATTGATGCCCACGCCGCCGATGCCGGGCTGGAATGACCCGGTAGCGATCGGAACCCGGTCGCCGATCTTCAGTGACGCCTTTTGCCCATCGACCGCGCGGATCTGCGGGTTCTGGATCAGCTTGGTAGCTGCTGTCGCTGAACAGCGCCGTGGCCGTCGCCGACGGAATCGTGACCGTAAAATCGGTCGCATTCAGGTTTCCCAGCCGGTTCAAATTGACCTGGTTCGGCGTCCCCGAAGTGCTTGATACCGGTGCCGTTGGTCGTGGTGCTGGTGCCAGTGTTGGTGGTGTGTATTGAGATTGTTTTGCAGGGCGACGGTAGCGCTGGTCGGCGGACTGATTCCCAGATTCCGCGTCTTGTCCCGGCTGACCTGCATGATCGCCACTTCTACGATCACTTCCGGACGCGCCTTGTCCAGATCACCCACTAATTTTTCCGCCAGCGCAATCTGGTCGGGCGTGCCGCGCACCACCAGCGCGCCCTGCGAAGGCAGAGGCTGGATGCGGGAGATTTCCAGAATTTGCCGCAACGCGTTGACCACATCCTGCAATTCCGTGGGCTGCGACAGGTTGGCCAGATAGAACGTCTTGATGACGCTCTGTTCAATTTCCTTGCGCTTGGCTGGATTGTCGGAAGCGACGAAGATCGTATTCGGCGTCACCGGCCGCCAGAATGTTTTCGATTCCAGCGCGATGATCTCGAGCGCTTCCTGCAACGTGACTCCGTTCAGCTCGATCTTGATCCGTCGCGAAGTGTAATCCGGATCGAACAACACATTGATTCCCGCCAGCTTGCCCACGGTCTCGTAGATAACCTTGGTATCTTCGGTGAGCTTGAGGGTGATAGGAACATTCGAGATGGCGGCCAGATCGACCGGTCCCTGCGCTTCCTGCACTCGCTTTTGCAGGCCGCGTCGGCGGCGCGTTCCACGGAACTTGGCGGAGGCGCACTGCCCGCATCAATAATCAACTTCTGGGTACGCCGGATTTCCTGTTGCGCGATGAAACTTGAGGAATCGATCTCGCCAGCTTTCTGGAACTCGGCCAGGGCTTCCTGCAGTTTACCCGCCTCCCGCAATAATTGGCCGCGATGCACATGCGAAGCCGCGGCCAGAAACCGGGTCCGCTCGTAAGAAGTTCGATAGGCTAAATCTCTGGGTTTCTGCTCGTAGGCCTGCTTGTAGAAATCGAAGGCAGCTTCATAGTTCTGGCGAGCTTCGGCGTCTTTGCCTTTGTTGTATAACGATTTGGCGCTGTCGGCGGCGCCGATAGGCAGGGTCACCGCCACGACGAGTAACGCGATTGCTGCCGGGCGAATCAGGCGTGTCTTCACTGGTCCCTCGCAGGCAGTCTTCCCTCGGGGATCGGCCAAAACCCCGGGCTAGGCCGCTGAAAATGCGCTGATTTGAGAAGTAAGCTGGCTGATTATAGCATCGGCCCTCAGCCGTGGAAGTGACTGCTCTGGTAGCAGTTACTCATTAGGCCTAGTCCCAACGGCGTTACCAATGTGGGCACGAGCGTCGCGCTCGTGCTGGGTGCGACTCTCCGGGCCATTGACAACTCCACTGCCAACCCCACTGCCGCCCAATGACTCCCTCAATCACTAGATGCACGAAACCTCTCGACCGTCTATCAGCCCCGCACGAGCGAGGACGCTCGCGCCCACATCCCCCGTATGAGATAACCTAGTTACTCATGGCCCGCCCAACCTCGCACCAAACCAAGCCGAATCCGGAGAAGAACCCTCGCCGCGACCCCACTGCCGCCGGCCAGCGCGATGCCGCGGTCAACCGGGTCGCCTCCCATAACTATTTCCTGCTGGAAAAATTCGAGACCGGGGTTGCCCTGACCGGAACGGAGGTCAAATCGGTCCGCGACGGACGCGCCAACCTCAAAGACGCCTACGGGCTGCTGAAAGATGGCGAACTCTGGCTGCTCAACTGCCACATCGGCCCCTACGACCACGGCAACATTTTCAACCACGCGCCCTTGCGCACCCGCAAGCTGCTCGTCCACAAAGAAGAAATTCGCAAGCTCATCGGCAAAACCCAGCAGAAGGGCCTGACCCTGATCCCCACCCGGATGTACTTCAAGAACGGTCGAGTGAAGGTTGAACTCGCCCTGGCCAAGGGCAAACAACTATGGGACAAGCGCGAAACTGAACGCCGTCGCACCGCCGACAAAGAGGCGAGAGAAGCTGTTAACCGCTCGCGCAAAGGACGTTAGAGGTTTTGCCGGGGCGGGAGGAATTTTCACCTTTCTCTCCAGGAACTCCCCGTCAGAAACTCGCGGTCGTAGTTTTAAGCCGCGGCAGCAACTTCGATGATTTCCAACCCTAGCTGGAAGGGAGTTCCTGGCTCATACAACCACCCCCCAAGGGGTGGCCCGTGCTTAGTACACAAATCCAGCACACAACTCCGCAGTGTTTCGTCTTTCGACTTTTTTTGAAGACTAACAGTGGAAAAATGCGCCACGGGTCTCACGCTTCCGCGCACTTGTTCAAACTTTCATGCCACGTTAACGATCCGGTCACTAAAGCTCAATAGTCTTTCCTCATTGCCCGACAAAACAGTTGGGTCGACTGGACATTGGCGGAGAGAATGTTACTGCCCATCGTTCTAAAAAGCTGGCTGCAACGCGCGACCTTCGGGTCAATCCTGATCGCACTCATCTCGATGGACACCCCTGCCTCGACCCAAAACACCGGCATCGACCCCGATCATCAGAAGACCGCAACCCCGATTAAGCACGTCATCGTTCTCATCGGCGAGAACCGTACCTTCGATCACGTCTTCGCGACCTATGTGCCGCGAGGGAGAGATTCCGTCCAGAACCTGTTGTCAGAAGGCATTATCAATGCCAACGGCTCACCGGGCTGGAATTTTTCGAAAGCGGCGCAATTCCAGGCTGTGCCTCCATTTAAGACGGAATACTTCATCAGTTGGGATAGGAACGAGAAAGTGCGGTACCGGACCCTGCCCCAGCCGACCTTGAACTTTGCGCCGGTCGCGCCGACCTTTCCTGCGGGAACGCCCGCATCTTTGTTGGCCGCTGTCGAGCCATGGCTCGATGCCGACGATCTCAACCTGCTCACCACGGGCGCTGCCAGCCAGTTCACCCAGACCTTTTTTCTGCCCGATCCAGATACCCGGGCTGCGAATTTCAACTCTCTGCCGAACGGGCCCTTTCCACTCAAAGGAAAAAGCCTGCCGTACGATTCCTACACCGGGGATACAACGCACCGGCTCTTCGAGATGTGGCAACAGTCAGACTGCAACATCAAGAACGCCACGCGGCAGAACCCTTCGGGCTGCTTGAGCGATCTTTATCCCTTCGTGATCACCAACTACACCAACATTATTGATCCCGCCCACCAATCCGCCGGCGATAGAGGACAATGGCGGCGGCAATTCCATGGCGTTCTATAACGTGCTCGCGGGCGACGTCCCCGTTCTGAAGCGCCTGGCTGATCAATTCTCGATGAGCGACAATTTCCATCAAGCGTTCCTGGGCGGAACCGGCGCCAACCACGTGATGCTCGGCACCGGCGACGCATTTTTCTGGAGCGACGGAAACGCGAACCCCACCACGCCGCCGTCACACATTGCCAACCCCAATCCGCAACCCGGCAGCGACGACGTCTATACGGTGGACTTGGGGTTCGACGGCAACTTCACCGAGTGCGGCGATGCCTCTCAACCGGGCATCAAGCCGATCCTGCAGTACCTGCACTCTCTCCCTTATCACCCTGATCGGAATTGCCAACCGAAACATTTCTACATGATCAACAATGACTCGCCCGGCTTCCTTCCCGATGGCACGGTGGATACCGCCGGCATCACCAGCGGGGGTTCGATACCGCCGGTTAACGTCCGCACGATCGGCGAAGCGCTCAACGAGAAGCAAATCTCCTGGGCCTACTACGGCGGGGCGTATAACGCCGCCGTGGAATTCCAGCATGCTCCGACGAACCCGAGCCCGCTGGTGCAGATTGGCCGGGCCTACTGCAACATCTGCAACTTCGAGTCCTATGCTACGGCGATCATGGGCGACTCGGCACAACGGGCCGCACACATAAAGGATGCAACGGATTTCTTCGCCGCCATCGACAATGGCGATTTGCCTTCAGTGTCCTACGTCAAGCCTGACGGTTTGATCGACGGCCACCCGGCATCTTCGAAGTTGGACCTCTTCGAGGGCATGGTGGAGAACATCTACGATCACTTGAAAGCCAATCCTGATCTGATGGAAACGACGGCGTTTATCATCACCTTCGACGAAGGGGGTGGTTACTATGACTCCGGCTACATTCAGCCTGTCGACTTCTTTGGCGACGGCCCGCGCATTCCCTTGATCGTGGTTTCGCCTTTCACCAAGGGCGGCCACATCAGCCACACGTATGCCGATCACGTCTCGATTCTAAAGTTCATCGAGCGGAACTGGCATTTGAAACCGTTGACCAATCGGAGCCGGGACAATTTCCCGAACCCGGTCGCTACGCCCGACAATCCCTATGTCCCGCGGAACAGTCCGGCACTCGGCGATCTCTTCGACTTGTTCCACTTCGACTAACACGACGATCACTAGGCTGTTGGCTCCCTCGTACGGTGCCCCGTCCTTCGCTTCTTGAAGGGCGGGGCTTTTAGTTGAAGGTTTGAATAGGGAAGGTTACGGAAACTTATATCCGGGCTTCAGTTCGCAGCGGTAGACTTTCGTCTGATCTCTATTCACCCGCGCGTTGCAGTCGGCCCAGCTCAAGTAAAGATTCGGTCCGAAAGGGAAAGTGATGGTAGCGCCGTTGACCTCGGCCAGAATGCTGACCCCTTCCGCCGAACCGGGCACGGTAAAGTTCAGCGCCTGGCCAAAAATCACGGGATGGGATGTCCGCACCATGTCGCTGACCATGGGCCGAAATACCTCAGCCTCCAGCAGGAAGGTCGCCGTGTCCGACCAGTTCCGGGCCGATACTCTCACCTCGCGGCCGCCTTGTAAGAAATCTTCCGCTTCGATCTTGGTAAATGGACAAGGCCCCGCGATGCACGATGTGCGGGCGTTGCGAAACTCATTTCCCTCGCCGGCGTCGAGCGACGCCGAACCCATCGCCGCCTTCCATTTCCCGTCGGGCGAGCAGGGAGGCTGTTTACGGCAAGGCACATTACCGGTGTTCGCAACTTCGAAGGTCTTGACTGCGCTGCCCACATTGGCCGTGTTGGTGGTCTTGATCGAATACCGGGCCAGGACGTTCGACACCACGACAGCGGGACGATTGGCGGGGTTTACCTCGTGCGGCAGGGCCACCATGCGGGCCACATAGAGTTTATCGCCCACGAACTCTTTCAGGTCCAGCGGCTGGTAATCGGGATGCCGAAGTTGGAGCGTGACCGGGCGACCGATCCAGATCCGATTGCGCAACAGGACCGTGTAGGCGCCCGAGGCATCCGACTTACCCTCGCCGATTACCGCGTCATGATAGAGCGCCTTAACTTCGACGTCGGCCAGCGGCAGTTCCTTGGTTGGATCGGCGTCCTGCTTGACCACTGCGCCGCTCAATGTCATGGGCCGGGTGTGCGGACGGGTCAGCAGGTACGCGGCGATAATCACACCCGCCACGACAAATGCCCCTGTCCACGAGACTAGCCTCCGCTTTCCCGTCATCCTGCCACCTTACTGATATTCTACGACGCCCGCTTCCAGACCAGATTTTTTAGTCTCGCCCTATCTTTCGTCAAGGTCTTTACTCTCAGCCGGTGTAACCATCCCTGTTACCCTAGTTTGCGCTCCGGCATCGTTCCTACGGGCCGGATCGTTTAGATTTGAGTGGTGGAAGAGAGGAAGTTTGGCCCCATAGTCCGTTCCCGCCGGGAATTTCTCAGACAGATGGCCAGCCTGGGGATTTGCCTGCCCTACGCCGAACGGGGGTTCGCTTCCTTCTTGCCACCAGCCCCCGAGCAGCACGCCCGGCCCGCGCCTCCTCCGGTCAAGACCTATCTTTCGCCGGACGATGACCAGTTCCTCGACGATCTGGAGAGAACCACTCTTTGCTTCTTCTGGGAGCAAGCGAACCCCCAGACGGGACTGGTCAAGGACCGGTGTAATGCGCGGAAAGCGTCTACCGACAACGCCGTGGTCGCCAGCATCGCAGCCACCGGCTTTGGTCTGTCAGCGATCTGCATTGGGGAGAAGCGCGGTTTTATTTCGCTGAACGAAGCGCGCACTCGCGTTCTCAATTCATTGCGTTTCCTTTGGAAGACCCTGCCGCACCATCGGGGATTTTTCTATCACTTCGCAAACGTCAACACCGGCGAGAGGCTGTGGGATTCGGAAATCTCGTCGGTGGACACTGCCATTCTGCTCTGCGGCATCCTGTGCTGCCGGCAGCATTTCGAAAATTCCGAAATTCGCGACCTGTCCCGCGCCATCTTCGATCGCGTGGACTGGACATGGCTCTCAGAAGACACGACTCTGCTGCCTCACGGATGGCTTCCCGAAGTCGGATTCCTACCCTATCGCTGGGATTATTACAGCGAGCTGATGATGATGTATCTGCTGGGTATGGGCTCTTCGTCGCATCCGCTCAAGCCGGAAACCTGGGATGCGTGGAAGCGAAACGTTTTTGAATATGACGGTCTGCGTTACATCGGTTCGTTCGCACCCCTGTTCGTACATCAGTATTCGCAGGCCTGGTTCGATTTCCGCGGCAAGCGCGACCGTTACGCGGATTATTTTCAGAACTCCGCGATTGCCACAGATGTACATCGCCGCTTCTGCCTTGAACTGGGAAAACAGTTTCCCGACTACAGCGATGATCTCTGGGGCATCACGGCTTCGGATTCGGAAACGGGTTATGTAGTTTGGGGTGGCCCCCCAGCGATGGGCCCCATCGACGGCACCGTGGTTCCCAGCGCGGCCGGCGGTTCCCTGCCATTTCTGCCCCAACCGGTCATGCGCGTGCTGCGCAACATAAAGAATCGTTACCCGATGGCCTGGAATACGTACGGATTCGTGAACGCCTTTAACCCGCTGAAAGGCTGGTACGACAACGATGTGGTCGCAATCGATACCGGAATCACTTTGCTCATGGCGGAAAATGCTCGTACCGGCTTTGTCTGGGATACGTTCATGAAAAACGCAGAGGCAATTCGCGGCATGCAGCGCGCCGGATTCAAGACCTATCAGTCGCCAGGAATTCAAAAACCTGGACCGCCGTCGAGTGCTGGCAGTCCAGGTAATTCCGTCGTGGATTCGCCCCAGGGCTAGAAATTTGGCGCGGCCACCTCATGCGGTGCTGTATTTGAAGACTCAGCCGGCGTGGTAGCGGCTACCGCGGGAACTGTTGCCTGGGTTTCCGGCATCACGGCAGGCTGAAATTTTACCGTGGCCAGAATCCTTTCCAGCTTGGCAAACACCATGTCGCGATCTACCGGCGTGATTTTCTCCACGTTGCCGTTACCCTCAACGTCGGCGGCGACCCCCAGCGCAAATTCATAGCAAGCCCCGTTGTTGAAGGCGTGATAGTACTTTGCGTTTCCTTGTTTCGTCGTGGTGCCGGAGTTTTCAACTTCGTGGAACTCAATCGCGCCAAACTTTACTGGCTCGATCTTCACCGGTGTTGACACGTCCGCTGTGGTCGGTTCAGGAAGCGCAAACTGGGCACATGCTTCGGCGGTCATGCCCGGATTCACGCTGACATTTACGAAGGCAGACTTGAAGTCCGTTCCAGGATACGAGTTGCCAGGCATTTCCACGGCTGCCAGCGCCACTCCACCAGAATGGACAAAATTCATCTGCAACGGCTCGGTCGTTCTGGAAACCACTTGCGTTCCACTACCGGTCTTGTTCTCGACCTCGGCCTCGACAGGGGTTTCGAGTTTGGTCTTCAGCCGGTAGTTTCGTGGAAAGTTGAATGAAAGTCCGTACTCTTTGTTGACGTAAGAAAGCATTGCGGCCCGGTGTTTCCTGGTCTTCGCCACGACAGGCGTGGGAGGAGGAGGAACCGGAACCGCGGGGGCCGGCACCGAGGCCTGCGGAGTTGGTTGCATGGGTTGCTGCACCGCTACCGGCTTGCTGCTTCGGGAGCAGCTGCCAATGACGATGACTGCGGCAAACATCGCAAGCGCTCCGAGCGCGCCCACGGTTTGGTTCTTGATCGATTCATCTGCGTGTTCTGCAGCCGGTTTCTGCTGCGTATTGTTTGACTGCCTTCCGGACAAGTTAAGTTGCGTCATATTTTCCTCCTGGGTCGCTGCCCGTCCAGAGAGATCGCACGAACGCAGCCATCGCAGAAGGCACTGATTAGGCGCGGGTTACAGATCGCCGGACGATCGTAAAGTGTCGGTTGCGAAACACAGTGTGGACGGCGACCCACGGTGCCATTGTCATCTTGAGCTATGGACCCGTTTTCAGCGGGTTAAAAGAGCAATGAACAAGTGGCATGGATGGTGGTGCAAACCGGGTGGGGCGGAAGGTATGCGCGAAAGGCCAGATTGAGTTCCGGCGGAAAGCAGATCCCTCGACTGCGCTGGGATGACAGAGTTGGGGAGGATCCGAGCGAGGAACCGTACGGCGCACAGTTTGACTTCATCCTTGATGCACTACACTGTAGTGCATGAAAAACCAGGTCTATAGCTGGCGCATTTCCGCCCAAAAGAAAGCCGAACTGGAGAGTGAAGCCCGGCGGGAAGGCACGTCCCTGGCGCAACTGCTGGAGCTGATTACAGCGGATTGGCTGCAGGAGCAGCGCAGTCGCGCAATGGCGACGAAAAGGAGCAGGCAGCGATAAGGCGGAGGGTGATGGCAGCGGTGGGAACAATTCGCGGCGGAGACCCGACCCGCTCGCAAAGGACCAGTGAACTTGTCCGGGAAATTATCCGGGAGAAGCACGCCAAGGAATCCAATGCCTCCCACCGCGCTGATTGATACCGGCGCCATTCTCGCCATCGTTGAGGCTGACGATTACTGGCATTCCGCTTGTCTGGAGGCACTACAATCTGTACGCATACCGTTGTTCACTACTGAGGCCATTCTCACCGAACTATTCCATTTGATTGGCAAGAGCGCGCAAAATATAGGGAAAGCCTGGAATTTCGTCCGATC
Organism: Terriglobia bacterium; assembly: GCA_963803655.1. Lineage (GTDB taxonomy): Bacteria > Acidobacteriota > Terriglobia > Terriglobales > Acidobacteriaceae > JAIQFF01. The sequence continues at coordinate 77,586 of CAWDNR010000022.1, read as the reverse complement.
GGGCGCGGTAACGGTACGGCCGGTAGACGATTCTGATTTACCCACGCTCCAAGCTTTGATGGTTCAATACCGCGACCGTCCCATGGACTTCGCCGACGCTACCCTTGTTCACCTGGCCGCCCGCGAGTCGTTGAGTTTGATCCTGACCATCAACCACGACGATTTTGAGACATACCGGATCGGCGGACGGAAGAAGTTCACTATTCTTCCGGGCCGAGGCGCGAGGTAATCAGGCGTTCTTTGGTGGCCGCGTGACTGAAGGGTAGCTCAATGATTCCTTTCGCAAGAGCCGAGCAACAGAGGCCGCTATCAAAACCATAAACCTCAAAGCCGGGATGCCAACGGTCCCTGAAGCATTGCAACAACTGGAGCGCGAACTAGCGCGCGCTCGTCAAGCGGGATGCGGGGTTATAAAGCTGATCCACGGTTACGGATCAAGCGGAGCCGGTGGAGAAATTCGCATCGCGGCGCAAAGACGTCTAACTGAGATGGCCGGCCGAGGCGAGATTCGTGCCTGCATTTTCGGCGAGAACTGGGCCAAATCGGACGAGCAGGCGTGGGCGCTTATCACGGCCCGCCCCGAACTGAAAGCTGACGCCGATCTGGGCAGACGGAACCTGGGGATCACTGTGGTCGTGCTCTGATTGCCAGCGAGCTCTTGTGTAATTCCCTTCCCGCCGACGATACTAGAACCATACAATCATGAAAACTATTCTTTCGCTCTCCAATCCCGCCGAAGTAGAAACCGAATGCCTGGTCGCGATCGTGCTCGACAAAGCAGAAAAAAATCGCGCCGAAGAAAAAGACAAGCCGCAACTCTCGATTGAAACCTCCGACGCCACCGTCAAGGATGCAGTCGCTGACGTGATCGCCGGCGGTGAAGTCACCGGCAAGGCTTTCGAAGCAACGCTGCTGCATCGGCCGGCGAAACTGAAAGCCAAGCGGTTGTTGCTTCTTGGCGGAGGCAAAGCCGCGAACTTTTCCGCATTCGACTTGCGCCGCCTGGCGGGCGCTGCTGTACGCACGCTCAAATCGAAGGGCCTGCGTAGCTTCGCCATCCTGGCACCGGAAGCCGGACTGAAAACCGAAGAAGCGGTTAAGGCGATCATAGAAGGCGCGTTTGTCGGCAACTTCGATCCCGATTACTACAAGAGTGACCGCAAAGACCAGAAGATCGACGCGCTGACCGTCGTCGCTCGCGGCGATCAGGCCAGGCTGCAAACGGCCGTGGACGAGGCCCGCGTCATCGGCGAATCGCAGAATTTTACACGCGACCTGGTCAACGAGCCCTCCAACCGCATGACGCCGACGATCCTGGCTGATCGCGCGAAAAAAATGGCCGCGGAAGTAGGATTGAAATGCGAAGTCTACGGCGCGGACAAAATCAAGGAACTCAAGATGGGAGCTTTCTGGAGCGTTGCCCAGGGTTCCGACGAACCGCCCACTCTGATTGTCCTGCGCTACGAACCCGCGGGCGCTCCCGAAAAGCCGGTACTGGGGTTGGTCGGAAAAGGCATCACCTTCGACACCGGCGGCATTTCGATCAAGCCCAGCGACGGCATGGAAAAGATGAAATACGACATGGCTGGCGGGGCCACCATGATCGGCGCCATGCGTGCCATTGCCCTGCTCAAGCCCAGATTGAAAATCACAGCCATTGTTTTGGCTACGGAAAATATGCCCTCGGGCAAGGCCCAGAAACCGGGCGATGTGCAGATTGCCATGTCCGGGAAATCGATTGAGATCATCAATACCGACGCTGAAGGCCGCCTGGTGCTGGCCGACGGCCTCTACTACGCGCGTCAGCTCGGTTGCACGCATCTTATTGACGCGGCCACGCTCACCGGCGCGGTCGTAGTCGCACTCGGCTCCATCAATGCCGGCATCTTCGCCAACGATGACGCCATGTACGACCGCTTCAGTCAGGCTCTCGATAAGGCCGGCGAGAAAATGTGGCGCATGCCGCTCGACGATGAATACAAGGAAATCATTCGCTCCAACATTGCCGACATCGTCAACTCCGGCGGACGCTACGGCGGCGCCATCACTGCGGCCATGTTCCTCAAAGAGTTCGCCGAGGATACCCCCTGGCTGCACCTCGATATCGCGGGTACCGCATGGACCGAGGAACAGAAGCCCTGGATCGCCAAGGGTCCCTCCGGAATCGCGCTCCGCAGCCTGGTGGAGTTTGCCCGGGACTTTGCCGATCACCGAGGGTAAGAGGCATCCCGTCTGGCCCTGTCCTCATCTGAAGCAGTTCGACGGACGCTCGGGTCCATGCACCCAATTTGCACTCTGGAGGCTTTCAATGAAGGCTCTATTTGTAGTGGGGCTGGCGGTGATGATCCTGGGAATCCTTTCGTTTTTCGTGGCGATTCCTCATTCTGAAAATCACGGCATCAAGGCGGGCGACGTCGACATTGGTATTCAGACCCATGAGAGCGAAAAAGTTGCGCCTGCCATTAGTGCCGTGATGCTGGTGGTCGGAGCCGGACTCATGATCGCCGGACGCAGCAAGAGCTAGCCACGACGGTGACGTTCCGCCGCCTCACTCGTCTGTGTTTCTGACACGGGAGGCGGCATGCGAATCCGGGACGGTATGGCTGTCTTGTTACTTTCTCTCACTACGGCCACGTCTCTTTGCGCGCAATTAACCGCTAGCAGGGCCGCACTGCCCACACCCCATCCCTGTGAAGGCGACCCCGATTACCACAAGCTAGACTTATGGGTCGGCACTTGGACGTCTACGAGAATCACGACGGCACACTGAACGGCACCGACGTGGTCGAAAAGATTGGGCGGATGCGCCATCGTGGAAAACTGGCGGGAAGCGGACGGCACTGGCGAGGGCAAAAGCTTGTTCTACGACCAGAGAACCAAAAAGCAGCGGAAGCAGGGTAATCGACGCCGGACCGATCAAAGAGAAACAGCTGATTGAAGAATTACGAAGACAGCGGCGTCCGCTTTCAGAGCGAAATCCCGCACCCGACGGCAAGTCGCACCTGGACCGCACCACGCTCATTCCTTTGCCAGGCGGCAGGGTGCATCAGGTAATTGACAGCCGGTGAGGGATCATAAACTATAAAAGGCCCCGAACCGGAGTTGGGGGCCATTTCCATCGATTTGCACACCAGGCGATTTGCCCACCTGGTATCGAATACTCGCAATCGAAAAAGATTGTGTCTTTAGTGACGATCTTCCCAGTCGCGATCCGTGTGCCATTGATGGTCGTGTCCGTTCCACCATCCGTGGTACGCATTCCAGCAGCGTTCGCGCTCAGCGTTTAAATCACGCCGCCGCTGCTCCGCCTGGTGGCTGTGTTCGCCGTGCTTGCGAATCGCCTCGTCGAGCTTCGATTCCGCACGCTCAATCTGGCGCTGGCACTTCGCATGGTCGTCGCCGTACGACTGTGGGACGGTCACCAGCATGGCCGTGCCTAAAGCCGTTGTCATAACTGCGGTTACTGCAAGTCCTTTAAGGCGTTGTAGTTTCAAGCAGCCCTCCTGTCTGAATCTAGACCGCACTATTTTGATTGAGAATTGGACTCTGCGGTTGCCCGTACATCGATTTACTGTTCTTCACGGACCCATTCTGGTCGCGCCTGGCGTTAACGCCGAGAGGGACGGCCCAGCGACGGGCGCGGACGCCCGTCTCTCCATTTGTAATTGAAGGAACTAGCTAGAGCAAGCCAGATAGCTAGGAGCTCCTTCAGTTGATATCAAACTGCTCCTGGTGCAACGCCGGATCGCTCTTCACGATCACGGTCTTTTTGGTCATCTCTTCCATCTCGATCAGGGCGCTGCCGTTGTTGGCTTTGAGCGCTTTGGCGACGTCGGGATTCACCCGCAGCATCACGTCCGCATGCTCCAGATGTTTGGCGATCTTGCGCATCTCGAGATAGATTTCGTTGCACACCGTGGTCACCGATTTCACGAAGCCGGTGGATTGGCAATAGGGGCATGGCGACCCGATAGTGCGCTCGAGCGACTGCTTCACTCGCTTGCGGGTGATGGCCACCAGTCCGAAGTCGTTAAACTGCAGGACTTTCGAGGGCGCGCGGTCGCTGCGCAACGCCTCTTCCAGCGCCTGCATGACTTTCTGGCGATTGCGGCGTTCATCCATGTCGATGAAGTCGATCACGATGATGCCGCCCAGATCGCGCAGCCGTGATCTGGCGCACGATTTCCTTGATCGCGTCCACGTTGGTCTTGACGATGGTGTCTTCGAGACGCGTCGTCTTGCCCACGTATTTGCCGGTGTTCACGTCGATGGCGACCAGCGCCTCGGTCTGGTTGATGACGATGTAGCCGCCACTCTTCAGCCAGACTTTCGACTTGAGCGCTTTGTTGATCTCTTCGCTCAGGCCGAACTGCTCGTAGAGCGGCGTTTCCTTGGTGTAGAGCTTGACCCGCTTGACCAGCGCGGGCTGGAAGCGGTTGGCGAAGCGCAGGATGCGTTCGTACTCCTCGTCGCTGTCCACCCAGATGGCGGAGAAGTCAGAGGTGACCTGGTCGCGCAGCACCCGCTCGACCACGTTGAGATCGTGATAGATCAGCGTCGGCCCTTTGCCGGCATCGGCTCGGGACTTGATCTCGGCCCACAGGCCCTTCAGGAAACGGATGTCGGCGCGAAGATCTTCTTCCGCGGCATTCATGGCCGCGGTACGGACGATAAATCCACCGTGCCCGTTTTCACGTTCGCTCTGAATGATGCGCTTGAGGCGCTGGCGCTCTTCTTCCGAAGCGATCTTCCGCGACACGCCCGGTGTGATTCACTGTCGGCATGTAGACCAGGAAGCGGCCGGGCAGCGCGATGTGACTGGTAATGCGTGCGCCCTTCTTGCCGATGGGTTCTTTCGCGATCTGGACCAGGATCTCCTGCCCTTCCTTCAGCAGATCGGTGATCAGTGGAATATTTCGCTGCTCGTTGCTGCGGAAGCGGCGTCCACCACCACCGCCGCGGCGGCCGCCGCGCTGGGGCCGGCGATCGTATCCCGGACGCGGCACGCGCTGGGTGTAGCCGGCGGTCCCGGCCGGCGCGCGAACTTCGGCGCGGGCTTCCGTCATTCCTACTCCCCCGGCTTCGGCGGCCAATGCTGCTTCCGCTTCGGCCTGGGCTTCATCGAGTTCGGCCTCGTCTTCCGCTTCTTCGTCGACCTCGTCCGCCGACGCTACGTCAATCTCTTCCGGAGACACCGGTTCCGAGGAGAACGGCACCGCATCCCCCGAGGCGGGTTCCGCAGAGGCCGCGATTTCCCGCGCCGGCTGCTCGTGTTCTCCCGCAGCATGGGTTTCCTCTTCGAGTTCCTCGAAGGCAGCATCTTCCTCGAGTTCCTCGACGTAGTGGGCCAGATCGGCCTCTTCTTCTTCGATCTCTTCTTCTACGACCCTGCCCGCGGTAGCCGCCGGCGTGGCTTGGTCGAAACGCTCGGCAACGACCAGCTTGTCATCTGTTTCGTCGGCATCGTGTTCGTCGTCTTCGTCCGCCGCTTCACCACCGAACACCGCGGCCACGTTCATCTGGTGCAGGCGCTGCTGTTCGCGGTCCCAGGCGTTTGATGCTTTTTCGCCTGGCGCTTCGTAAGGCTGCGCCGAGGCTTCCTCCTGAGCTCGAGGCTGGGGTTCAGCCGGAGTGGCTGAAGCTGCCGCAAAGAACGGCTCATCGTCGGCGAAAACTTCCGCGATCGGCGGAGCCGGCCGGTCTTGGGCCGGAGGCGAAGACACTTCCCTCGCAGGTGCAGACCTGGTCTGTGCGTGCCGATATTTGGAGATTGATTCTCCGGGCAGAATGATGGGCTGGTATCCCGGCGGCGGTCCGTATTCGGAACGTTCGGACTGTTCCGTCCGTCGCGGCCGTTCTGATCGTCCTGCTCGTTCCGAGAGTTGGGGCCGTTCAGTCCGTTCGGTCCGTTCGGTCCGTTCGGGGCGCTCTGTACGCTCGGTCGGTTCCGATCGCTCTATGCGAGGGGCCTCCCGCGGTGTTTCGGTTGCCGGACTGGCAAACCTCGATTCTGGCATTCGCTCGCCCCGGCGTCCTCGGCGGCGGCGACGGCCGCGCATTCCGCCACGGTTGTCACGGGACTCGCCGGAAGCCGGCGGCTGGTGATTTTGCGCTCCTGCTTCCGAGTGTTCTTGCGGTTGTGATTCTGCCGCTCACAGGAGCGGCGAAGGTCTCGCCAGCCTGCGCTTCCGCCCTGAGGCTGCGGATAACGCTCCGGTGCGGGCCGGTTGGTGGGAACATCGTCGAGGTCCTCGGAATCTTCCAACTCCATAAAGTCGGAAACATAGAGGAACGCATCGCGCTCCAGGCCAATGTCGACGAAAGCGGATTGCATTCCGGGAAGAACGCGAGTGACGCGTCCTTTGTAGATGGAACCTGCCAGGGTGTATTCGTTCTCGCGTTCGAGGTAAATTTCAGCGAGTAGATCGTCTTCGACCATCCCCACTTTGGTTTCGTGGGGCGTGGAAGACACAAATAATTCTCTAGTCATGCGAACTCCGGTCCCGAGCCGTCAGGCGGCTGCGGGATCACCGGATGGAAGGCAGGAAAAGTACTGGGAGGATCAAGCGCTGCGATAGCCGCCCTGGACAAGGGACAGCCCCGGCCCCGGAGTTCTCTCCGTGACCGAATCCGTTGCGTAAGCTTAGGAATCTTTTGCACTTATCGCATTTACGCTTCGCCAGGTTTGTGACCGCTCTCTCAACTCTGAGGGGGCCGTTACCGGCCTGGCAGCGCCTTTGCTTGATCCTGCCCGGCTTTAACTGCTTTTCTAGCCGGCGTGTGCCCTCTTTACGCGAGGGCGATCGTAATTAATCTTGTTTTCCGCGCGGATGGCAAGCGCGGGCTAACCCCCTGCCATTCCTCTTCCTGCTTCAGTTCACGAAACGGCGCATGCGGACATTCATTACGATGCCCAACGCCAGAAACATAAACAGGACAGAAGACCCGCCATAACTCATCAACGGCAAGGGTATTCCGGTGACCGGCATAAAGCCAACCACCATGCCGACATTGACCAGGATATGGAAGCTAAGCACCGCCACCACACCCATTACCACGAACGTGCCAGCGCGGTCGGGCGCCGTTTGCGCGTTCTGGGTCAATCGCATCAGCACTATAAAGTATAACAGCATTACCGCCAGGGCACCGACAAAACCATGTTCCTCGGCGAAGGCAGCAAAGATAAAGTCCGTTTGTGGGACCGGCAGAAACTCCAAATGGGTCTGGGAACCCTCCGAATTCCCCCAAATGCCGCCCGAGCCGACGGCGATCAGCGACTGGTTTACCTGGTATCCCGAGCCTTGACTGTCGGCTTCCGGGTGCATGAAGCTGGTGAGACGATCGCGCTGGTAGGGCTTCAAAGCATGCCACGCCAGCGGCAACAGGAGGGCCGCCGCTATGGTCACAATGGCCGCCTGCTTGAAACGCACCCCGCCCAGAAACAGCCCGGCGATAGCGATCGGCAGGTAGGTGAGGCTGGTGCCCAGGTCGGGCTGCCGCAACACCATGAGCATGGGGACCAGCACAATCCCGCCCGCCTTGATGAAGTCCGGCCACGAGAGCTCTCGCTGGTGCAGATCGGCGAAATACTTGGCTACCGCCAGAATCAGGATCAGCTTCACCCACTCGGAAGGCTGAAAGTGCGCTCCCCCCGGCATTTTGACCCAGCGCCGGGCGCCCAGATATTTCTGACCGAAGAGCATTACGCTCATCAGGGAAACGATGGCGGCAATATAGAGCCAGTGCACCCGATCCAGCAGCTTCTGGTAGTTCACCAGACTTACCAGAAACATGCCGGCAATGCCGCCCAGTATCCAATAAACCTGCCGGATATGCGCCCCGGCGAACTTGGTATGGGTGGTGGCGCTGTGAATCTCCATCACGCCAAGCCCGCAGATCACCAGGACAAAGGTGAAAAGCAGCCAGTCAAAATCACGAAATGAGATGTAGCGAGACATGGGTTTAGTCGTCAGCCTTTGGTCGTTAGTCGTTCGTCGCCGATAGTTACTAGTCCGATTCCTCCACCTTCGCAAGGTAGCGACGGCATCCTCTCGGCTGTCCCGAGTTTGCCGAGATGACCGCCGCCGGGAAGGCGGCGCTACTGCAACCCGGGCGCAGCCATCGCCAGCGGCGCACGAGACTTCGGCACCTCCATGTCGAAATGGCCACCGTGGAGGTCATCGTCCGCTTCCGACCCCGCATTCCAAAGTGCCCCTACATCCACTCTCCCGGAACTCGCGACCTTGGTGGGCTGCCGGCGTTGTTTGTCGACGTATGCCTTGATTACCTGTGTTGCCAGACGGGCAGCCAGTTTGCCGTGCTCGCCGCCTTCGAACAACACCGCGACAATGATGTCCGGATTGCGCCGGGGCGTGAATCCCACGAACCATCCGTTCTGATTGAGAGCTTCGTTGTTCTGGTGCAGCGCTCGAACCGCCAGCGACACGATTTGTGCCGAGCCCGTCTTTCCCGCGATATCGACTCCGGGGACATGCGCCGACGGTGCCGTGCCTTCCGGCAACAACACCCGCGCCATCGCATCCGTGATGAGGTTGAAGCCGTCCGGGTTAATCGGAATATTCGTCACGTCCGTATAGTGATGGGTCTCGAGGTATTCTGGGGGCAGGCCGGTGGGGCTGGCGACGTGGGGCACGACCATGCGGCCATCCATTGAGATCGCGGAAATCGCACGCATCAGTTGTACCGGCGTGGTCGCCACCGCGCCCTGTCCGATGCCGACCGAAATGGTCTCGCCCGCGTACCACTTTTGCTTGAAATTGCGAATCTTCCATTCTTCCGAGGGCATGACTCCGCTGGCCTCTTCGGGCAGATCGATGCCGGTCTTCTGACCTAATCCCATGGCGGTGGCGTATTTCGAAATGCGGTCGATACCCAGTTTTTCCGCCAACGTGTAAAAGAAGACATCACAGGACTGGTAGATCGCTCTAGTGAGATCGACTGCGCCGTGGCCGGTCTTCACCCAGCAACCGAACCGCCGGCCATAAAAGGTAGCGCCGCCATTGCAATGCACGTTCAGAGTCTGGGCGATGCCTTCCTGCCAACCCGCGACCGACATAAGAATCTTGAAGGTCGAACCAGGCGCAAGTTGCGCCTGAATGGCTTTGTTCAGCAGCGGCTTGTCGGGATCGGTGACCAGCTTGTTCCACTCGCCGCGTGAGATGCGAACCGCGAAATCATTGGGATCGAACGTTGGCCGGCTTACCATGGCGAGGATTTCTCCGGTTCGCGGATCCATTGCTATCATGGCTCCGTTCTTGTCTCCCATGGCCTCTTCGGCGGCAATCTGCAGATCAATATCCAGCGTCAATTTGAGGTTATGCCCGGGGATCGCCGGCTTCTGGTCCAGCTCCCCTACTTCCTTCCCCTTGCTGTTTACCAGAACCTGCCTCGAGCCATTCTTTCCCATTAAGACCTGGTTGTACTGGAGTTCCACGCCCGACTTACCCACCACGTCACCGGGGTTGTAGAGCTCCCAGCGCGCCTGATTCAACATCTGCTCGCTGACCTCGCCCACGTAGCCCACGAGATGCGCCATAAAACCATTGCGCGGATACAGCCGGCGATGCGCCATGATGGTATCCAGCTCGGGCAATTCGTTGCGGTGGGACTCGATGAAAGCCAGCTCGTCCGGAGTGATGTCTTCCTTGAGATAGATCGGCTGGTATTGCGCAGTTCCAGCAAATTTCTTTAGGCGTTCCCGAACTTCCTTGGGATCAAGATGCAGTCCCTGCGCGATCAGGTCCGCATCCCCGGAAAGATCGCGGGTGGAGTCGCGCAGCAGCAAAGCCGTGAAGGAAGGGTAGTTGTCCACGATGGTGCGTCCCTCGCGGTCCAGGATCTTGCCCCGCGGCGCGAGAATCGGCACTTCGCGAGTCTTGTTCTTCTCCGCCAGCGCCGCGTAGAACTCGCTCTGCACCACCTGCAGCCGCCACAGTCCGTAGGCCAGCACCAGAAAAATGACGAGGATGATGTATTGCACCGCAGTCAGACGGGAACCCGATACTTTTTCGTCGCGGCCAAACATAGATTAGTCGTTGGTCGTTCGTCGTTGGTCGTTCGCCAATTGAACTACCTTCATTGTAGACCTTATGAAAACAGCTCTTGTTGTCATGCACGGTGACGGAGGGACATTGCCGATTGGATCGAAGCGCGTCGGTAACTCCGGCGGATTTTCTGGCCAACGACCAACGACGAACGGCGAACGACGCTCTTACGCTCTCTGCTTGAACCGGTCCAGCAAGGTAAACAGCACCGCCGCCGTGGCCGCATTGAGCAGAGCGCCTCCAATCTCGTGTCCCCAACTCCATTGCAGGCTCAGCTTCACCAGGCCGCGCGCCACCGTGAAGTACACCACCTCGTGAACCGCGTAGAAAAACAGAGTGACCAGGAAGCGTGCCCCAACGTTGTCGACGTCCAGCTTTGCGCCCAGGGACGAGGCGCCGAATCCGACCACCGTCTTCGCTATGCCATAAATCCCGATGGGCTGATGAGTGAGCGAATCCTGCAACAGGCCGATCAGAGAACCGGTGAGCAGCCCAGCCACCTGGCTTCGCCGCGCCACCGCGAAGAAAATCACCACCAGCAAGGGCAGGTCAAAGAGAGAGAAGAAATGCAGCCGCAGGGGCAGAAAAGCCTGCAGAAACAGGGCAATCAGCGGAATGATAATGGCCACCGGAGCATTGAACCGGTAAACCTCTACCTGATCCTGAGATGTGTAGGTGATGGGCACGCTAGTGCGGTTTATCCTCCGAAGTCCCAGTTTCCGGTGCCGCCGGTTCAGCCGTCGCTGGCGCCGGCGTACTGGTTTCCGGCTTGGCCGCCGGCTGCGACGCCCGTTTAACCACATGCACTGCCTTCTGCGCCGTCGGAGTCACGGCTGCTTGTCGCGCCGAGTTGCCTGCTGCATTGTTCGTTTGCCGCCTCGCTCTGCGGCTTGGGTGTGGCGATCGGCAGATCTTGCCGTGGCGGATGACTCGGTTCGCCGTCGGCTGGTTCGAACCCGCCTCTGGCTTGTCCGGGACTGAAGGCAGCCGCTGGGTCAGAATGTCCACCGCGCGCACCGAGTTGGTCTCCGCCACGGACGGCGCCCGATCCTCTTTTCTCGTGATCACCAGAACTTCTTCCAGCCGGCTTAGGTTCGCGGACGGTTTTACCCGGATATTGAGAAAAAGGTCCGCACCAGGCGAAACCTTCATCACAGTCCCGACCGTAATGCCCTTGGGAAAGATCTGGTCGCCGCCGCTGGTCACGATCAAGTCCCCGGGCGCCACCTGCTCATCGGTCATCACTTTTTCCAGTATCACTTCGCCTACTGCCGTACCTTTAATGACTCCCTGCAGGCGCGACTTGTCCAGGATGACGCCCACTCCGCTGCTCTGATCGTTGATCAGGAGCACCTGCGCGGAAGATCCGTACGCCCGCAAAACTTTGCCCACCAGGCCATCGGCAGTAATCACCGCCATGTCTTTTTCGACCCCAGCCGAGGTGCCTTTATCGATATAAACCGATCGCGACTGTTCACTGCCACTGGAGCCGATGACTTGCGCGGCCACAGTTTTCGCGATGTACTGTTCCTTGAAACCGAGCAATGCCTGCAGCCGGCGTGCCTGCTGGGCATCGTCGGACAGGCGCACTTGCTCCAGCCGGAGCTGTTCGATCTCGAATTTCAGATCGCGATTCTCCTGCCGCACCCCGCGCAGATAAATGTAGCTGCTCCACATGTTGCCGAGCCCGTTCTGGCACCAGACGATGGCCTTCTCGAGAGGAGTGACCGCGCTGACCGTCCACAGGCGGATGATTCGAGTAGATTCGTCGGCGCCGGAGCGGCGCTTGACCTGAACCGCCAGCCCCAGCACCTGTACAAACAGGATCGCCACCAGGATGGTGACGTTGCGGTAGCGGCTCATCAGATTTTCCATCACGCCACCATCACTGTTTCGGGTTTCCAGTTTCAGTTTCAAAGCGCGCGATCGGAAATTCGTTCTTATTGGTTTAGGTAGCCGATCCTGCAGAGACAGCCGAGAACTGGAAACCGGAAACTAGAAACTGATTCACTGTTACTCGATTGAAATCTTGCGCAGCAGCTTGAAATCGCTGAGCATTTTGCCTGTGCCCAGCACCACGCTGCACAGCGGATCGTCGGCGATGGAGACCGGCAACCCGGTTTCCTCGCGAATGCGTTTATCGAGATTCTTCAGCAGCGCCCCGCCACCGGTCAGCACGATGCCGCGGTCGCTGATGTCGGCGGAAAGCTCGGGCGGCGTGCGCTCAAGCGCCACGCGGATGGCATTCATGATGGTCGAAACGCACTCGCTCAGGGCTTCGCGGATTTCGCTGTCGTCCACCGTAATGGTCTTGGGCACGCCTTCGATCAGGTTGCGGCCCTTGATTTCCATGGTCAGCGGCTTTTCCAGCGGATACGCGGATCCGATCTCCATCTTGATCTGCTCGGCAGTACGCTCGCCAACCAGCAAATTGTATTTGCGCTTGAGGTAGTTCATCACCGCTTCGTCCATCTGGTTGCCAGCCATGCGCACGGAACGGGAATAAACGATGCCGCTGAGAGAAATCACTGCAATGTCGGTGGTGCCGCCGCCGATATCCACGACCATGTTGCCGCTGGGTTCGGTGATGGGAAGTCCGGCGCCGATGGCGGCCACCATGGCCTGCTCCACCAGATACACTTCGCTGGCCTTGGCGCGATAAGCCGAATCCATGACCGCGCGCTTTTCCACCTGGGTGATTTCCGAAGGCACGCCGATCACGATGCGCGGATGCACCAGCATCTTGCGGTTGTGCGCCTTCTGGATGAAATAGTTGAGCATCTTCTCGGTGACTTTGAAGTCGGCGATGACGCCATCCTTCATGGGCTTGATGGCCACGATGTTGCCGGGCGTGCGGCCCAGCATCTCTTTGGCTTCTTTGCCCACGGCCTCGACTTCACCCGTGTTCTTGTTGATGGCCACGATGGAGGGCTCGTTGACCACGATGCCCTTGCCGCGCGCGTAGACCAGCGTGTTGGCGGTCCCCAGGTCGATGGCAAGGTCGCTGGAAAAAATACTGAACAGCGATCTCAGGTTGTGCAGGCGCGTCGAAGAATGGAATCCGTTAGATGACATACGCGATTTAGCTCTCTCGAACCGCTGTCATTACCGGGCGTACCCGGTTGCTTCTGCGCGGATGGGGGGCCGTGTCCATAATTCTATGGGAAGAACCCCGTTTTGCCGTCAAACCAAAGTCCCAGTACCTCGGGAATTCGTTCCCGAGGCCGTGCTGGCTCTACTGGATCACGATCTTTTTCTGCACCGTATTCACCCCGCCCTTGGCATTCTGCGCCGTGATCGTGACCAGGCTCTCGCCCGGCGGAAGTGGAGGCATGAAGTAGTGAAAGCTGCCATCGGCGCCAACCACGGGCACTTCCCTGCCGTTGACCATCACCCGCGCCCCAACCTCGGTCTTTCCGGTCAATTCGATCACGTGGCCGTGCTGCATGAACGGATCCAGTTCCAGATCGATGGCGGTCGTGCTCTGGCCTTTGGGAATGATGGTGAACCGGTTCTTCTGGCTCTCCACCGACTCCTTGTCCTCGGCGTCGTAGGACTGCACCAGCCAATAATATGCCCCTTCCCCCAAACCGGAAACGATCACGTCCGCCGTATTCACCCGGCGATCCACGATGGTCGAAGAAAAATACGGATTGTGCGAAATGCGCAGCCGGTATCCCACCGCATTGGCCATCGCGGTCCAGGAAAACTCCACCGGCTTGGACGCGCCCGCGGCAAAAATCGGCATCATGTTCGCCGGCGAAATCGGCGTCGGCGGCCCGATCTCCTTCACCTTGGCCATGCGCGGCGACTGCGACTGGAAAGCGACTTTCTCCCAGTCCGCCAGGTGCACGACCTCGCCGTTACGGCTGATCTCTCCGGAACCTTTCTTCATCAGAATCTCGTGCTGGTCGCCCTTGGGGTCATTGTGCACCATGGCCGCGCTGTCTGGCGCCAGGGAGGCCGTTGCGCCGGCCACGATGACCTGACGACTTCGATCCCTGGACGTAGGTTGCGGTCGTGAGATCCACCGTGCCCGTACTGACCGCCACCGACACGTTGGTCTGCTGCTGGTCATTGGCTGAGTTTTCCTCAATCACGATCAGCGAATCCTGCTTGACTGTGTAATTGGTGCCGTCGCTGAAGACGATCTTGGCCATGCCTTCCGAGCCGGTCTGCACCACATCGCCCTTCTCCAGCGGCACGTTGTAGTCGGCCGTCACCCAGCTATTGCTGCTGGCTTTCTTCACCCGAACCGTGCCATCGAGCGCCGTGATATGGGCTTGCTGCGAGCTTACCGAGCCGGACTTGACCTTACTTCCTGCCCCGGCGATCGCCTCCAGCAGCCTGTTGCCCAGGTTGCTGACCGACTTCAGTTCCTTTTGCGTGAACTGCGGGAAGGCGAAATTCATGCCCACGAAGAGCAAGATCACTGCGAACAGCACCGCCAAAGCCACGCTGCGATAGGTGACGGTCTTCCACGCGACGTGGATTCCAGGTTTGCTACTCGAAGACACAAAGGCCACCGGATAACAGTCAAACCCTAAAAATATGGGGTACTTGCGAGAGTATCACAAGCATAACTGGCGGGGCATAGTTGATTACCTTGGGTCACACCCCCGGGCGGTCATGTCCTGCGGTGCGGGCGTGGGCGATCGAATTCAAGCGGCTGGTGAAGACGACCTCGTTTATTGTGTCCGCGTCGGCCGCTTGCCGCGCCCTCAATCCCACCTGTAGCATAGAGGTTCACGGCATTCTTCCCTGCAGCTCAGGAGACATTATGGCAACCGATACTCTGACCAGCCCCGCCATGCTCGGCAGCAGCACCGCACCCAAGGTTTACAAGAACTTCATCGACGGCGAGTGGGTGGAATCCTCGACCGGAGAAACCTTTGAAAATCGCAACCCCGCCGACACTCGCGACGTAGTCGGCATCTTCCAGAAGTCAGCGAAAGCGGATGTGGACGCCGCGGTTGAAGCCGCCCGCAACGCCTTTGCCAAGTGGCGCCTGGTGCCCGCGCCACGCCGCGCTGAAATCGTCTTTCGCGCCGCCGAAATGCTGCTGGAGCGCAAAGAAGAATATTCCCGCGACATGACCCGCGAGATGGGCAAGATCCTCAAAGAGACTCGCGGCGACACGCAGGAAGCCATCGACACCGCTTACTACTTTGCCGGTGAAGGCCGCCGCATGTTCGGGCCTACCACGCCATCGGAGTTGCCCAACAAGTTCGCTATGGCAGTGCGGACTCCAATCGGAGTCTGCGGCATGATCACGCCGTGGAATTTCCCCATGGCGATTCCGTCGTGGAAGCTACTGCCCGCCATCGTTTGCGGCAACACCTGCGTGATCAAGCCCGCCCAGGATACGCCGCTCTCGACTTACAACCTGGTTCGCACGCTCGCTGATGCCGGGGTCCCCAAGGGCGTGATCAACATCGTCAGCGGATTCGGTCCCCAGGTGGGGGGGCCGCTGATGGAGCATCCCGACGTCCGCGCCATCTCGTTGACCGGTTCCACCGCGGTTGGACGCATCGTCGGCACCACTGCGGCCAAGAGTTTCAAACATTGCTCGCTGGAGCTCGGCGGGAAGAATCCTATGATTGTGCTCGACGACGCCAACCTCGACCTTGCCATCGAAGGCGGCCTCTGGGGCGGCTTCGGGACCACCGGCCAGCGCTGCACCGCCACCAGCCGCATCATCGTGCAGAAAGGCGTGTACGCCGAATTCGTGGAGCGCTACGTGGATCGCGCTAAGCGTCTGAAAGTTGGCAACGGCCTGGATGAGAGTACCGAGATGGGCCCGGCCATCAACGAAGCCCAGCTCAAGACGGACCTCAACTACGTAGAAATCGGCAAATCCGAAGGCGCGAAGATGAAATGCGGCGGCAACCGCCTCGACCAGGGCGAATACCAGCACGGCTACTTCATGGAGCCGACCGTGTTTGTCGATGTCGACCCCAAGATGCGCATCGCGCAGGAGGAAATTTTCGGACCGGTCGTGTCCATCATCCCCTGCGAAGATCTGGAAGACGCGATCGCTATCGCCAACGGCATTGAGTACGGACTGTCGTCCGCTCTCTATACCAAGGACGTGAACAAGGCATTCACCGCCATGCGCGACTTGCACGCCGGAATCACTTACATCAACGCGCCGACTATCGGCGCCGAAGTGCATTTACCGTTTGGTGGGGTCAAAGCTACCGGCAACGGCCACCGCGAAGGCGGCATGGGCGCGATTGATTTCTACACGGAATGGAAGGCGGTGTACGTCGATTACTCCGACCGCCTGCAGAAAGCGCAGATCGACAGGGTAGATTGAGTTGGTCGTTGGTCGCTAGTCGTTGGTCTTGGCTTCAGAGTGCCAAGCAAAGAATCCCTTTGTGACCTTTGCGGTCACGAGCTTTGCTTTAGACGGAGTCCCATGCCCAGCACGCAAATCCGCGAAGTCGCCGCTGCTCAGCGGCTCGACAACGTTCGCTACGCCATCCGCGATCTGGCGTCAGTTGCCGACGAAGTCACTCGTCAAGGCCACAAGGTCCTGGCGCTGAACGTCGGCGATCCCAATATTTTTGATTTCAAAACGCCCCGGCATCTGATCGATGCGGTCTACAAGGCGATGCGGGATGGGAAGAACGGCTACGCTCCGTCGCCAGGTATCCCTGAAGCTTTGGAGGGAATTCGTGGCGAAGCCGCACGCAAGGGCATTTCTACGGTGCAGGACGCCTTTGTGACTTCGGGCGCCAGTGAAGCAGTGGATGTATCTCTCACTGCCCTGGTCAATCCCGGCGAACACATTTTGACGCCCAGCCCGGACTATCCCCTTTACTCCGCTGTGCTGTGCAAACTCGGCATCGCGGTCACGCCTTACGACCTGAACGAAGACGACGGCTGGCAGCCCGACCTGGTCGACATCCAGCGCAAGATCAATGTGCGCACTCGCGCCATTGTTCTGATCAATCCCAATAATCCCACGGGCGCGGTCTGCTCCCGACGCATGCTGGAGCAGCTAGCCGAACTCGCGCGCCGCAACAATTTGGTCATCTTTGCCGATGAGATCTACGACAAGCTGATTTTGGATGAAAGTGAAAAAGACCAACATCTCTCGATCGCAGCCATCGCCCCCGACATTCCGGTCGTGACCTTCGGTGGGCTGTCCAAGAATTATCTGGCGCCCGGCTGGCGCGTTGGATGGGGAGTGGTCAGCGGCGATGCCGCCGCCGTAAAACCCTACGTGGAAGGTGTTCATCGTCTGCTACGGGCACGCCTGTGTGCCAACCATCCCGAGCAGTACGCCATCAAGCCCGCGCTGGACGGGCCTCAGGACCATCTTGTGGAAGTCCGCAACAAGCTTCGCGCCCGCCGCGATCTCACCGTGCAATGGTGCAAGGCAACGCCTCGCTTGAGCTGTGTGCCTCCTCGCGGCGCGTTCTACGCCTTTCCTCGCATCGACATCACGGAAGGCGATGACGTTTTCGTGAAGGAATTGTGCCGATCCAAGCACGTGCTCGTGGTCCATGGTTCCGGCTTTGGCCAAAAGGCCGGCACCCGCCACTTCCGCATCGTGTTCTTGCCCGACGAACCGACGCTGAACAAGGCTTATCAATCAATCAGCGAGTTCATCGCGGAGAGATATAACTAAAAAATGGAGATGCGAGCACCCTCGCTCGTGCAGGAGTGTCACTGGTTCATGCACCCGACTTCCGCGCCACTGGCTTAGCTGCTGATTTTATGAGAAAAGGATTTCTGCATCTTCGCCACCGGCTCTCCCATCTACAACTCGGTAACCTACTCCTAAGCCCATCTCATACCCTGCGTTCCTGAGGACCAAGCTATGAAAGCCATACAAGTCAGCAAACCTGGTGGAAACTTCGAAGTGGTGGAGCGCTCGATTCCGGAACCTGGTCGCGCCCAGGTCCGGATCAAGGTTGAGGCTTGTGGCATTTGCCACAGCGACGCCATCGTAAAGCAGTCGGGCTTTCCCGGATTGCAATATCCACGCGTTCCGGGCCATGAAATTGCCGGGCGCATCGACGCGGTTGGGGCCGACGTCACGCAATGGAAACCCGGGCAGCGGGTGGGTGTCGGCTGGCATGGCGGGCACTGCTTTAAATGCGATCCCTGCCGTCGAGGCCATTTTGTTCTCTGCCAGTTCGAGAAAATTACCGGAATCAGCTTCGACGGCGGCTACGCGGAATATGTGGTCGTCCCTGCCGAAGCGGTGGCGGCCATGCCCGACGATCTGCCGGCGGACGAAGCCGCGCCGCTGCTCTGCGCCGGCATCACCGTGTTCAACTCCATGCGTCATTCCGGAGCACAGGCGGGCGATCTGGTGGCGGTGCAGGGCATCGGTGGCCTGGGTCACCTCGGCATTCAGTACGCCCGGCAGATGGGCTTCCGCACCGTCGCAATCGACCGCGGCGGGGACAAAGAAGCACTGGCCAAGAAATTGGGGGCTCACAATTACATTGATACAGCTACCGGTGAACCAGCCGCTGCTTTGCAAGCCCTGGGCGGTGCGCGCGTGATTCTCGCCACCGCACCCGACTCGAAGGCAATTTCGGCATTGGTCGATGGGCTGGGGCCAGACGGGAAATTGGTGATCGTCGGAGCCACGACGGAGCCCCTGACGATTACTCCGCTGCAACTGATCTTTGCCCGCAGAACGGTCCGGGGATGGCCGTCCGGCACGGCAAAAGACTCCGAAGATACGTTGCAGTTCAGCTCGTTGAGCGGCGTGCGCCCCATGATCGAACGCTATCCGCTGGAGAAAGTCACGGAAGCTTACGATCAGATGATCAGCGGACGAGCCCGCTTCCGAGTAGTACTCACCATGGGCAAGTAATCAATGTAGGCGGGCGCGAGCGTCCCGCTCGTGCTGCGGCTGTCGTGGCGCTGCAGCACGAGCCTGGGCGCTCGCGCCCACATTTCAGCGCGTGAACGCCAGCTGCGGCACTCCTGCCAACTCCTCAAACTCTGCCTCCGTCAAGCGCAACGATTCGCCGAGCATATTCTCTTCCAGGTGTGCGATTGAGGACGTTCCGGGAATCGGCAGCATCAGTGGCGAGCGCTGCAGCAACCACG
Source organism: Terriglobia bacterium (assembly GCA_963803655.1). Taxonomy (GTDB): domain Bacteria; phylum Acidobacteriota; class Terriglobia; order Terriglobales; family Acidobacteriaceae; genus JAIQFF01. The sequence goes on along the minus strand of CAWDNR010000022.1, from coordinate 58,441 downwards.
CCAGCGCGACTTGCATAGGTTTGGCGCTATGTGCGTCCGCGATCCGCTGGACGGCTTCTTTGGCGGCCTGGCCCGCACCCAGTGGGAACCAGGGAATGAACACGATTCCGTTCTGCTCGCAATAGTCCACTACGTAGTCCCACTCGCGATCGGCGAAGCTGTACCGATTCTGCACGGAAACGATCGGCACAATCTTGCGAGCGCGCTCGATGTGCTCGCGGGTTACATTCGACAGACCGATCAGGCGAATCTTCGCTTCCGACTGCAATTGGGCTAGCGTGCCGACCGATGACTCGAGAGAGACCAACGGATCGGGAATATGCAGCTGGTAAACATCAATCCGATCCAGGCGAAGCCTTTTTAAGCTACCCTCGACGGCCTTGCGCAGATGGTCCGGCGTCGCATTGTGCGCCCACAGCCCCGGTCCTGGACGCACCCAGCCTCCCTTGGTTGCGATCACCAGATCCTTGGGATAAGGCGAGAGCGCTTCGGCAATGAGATCTTCGCTAACCTCGGGGCCATACGAATCCGCTGTGTCGATAAAATTTACGCCCAGCTCAACCGCCCGGCGCAGAACGGCGAGCGCGCCTGACCGGTCCTTCGGGGCTCCCCACACGCCCGGTCCTGTAATGCGCATCGCTCCATAACCCAGGCGGTGGACGGTCAATTCGCCCAGGGTTACCGTTCCCGCTGACTTCGAGGCGGCAATCTTTTCGCGATCGCTCATCAAAACACTCTCCAAAATGGAATGCAGATTAAGAATAACTGGAAAGGCCTCCCGGAAGGATACGGTCTTTTGAGCGCCCGTTCCTCCTGTGGCCGACACAAACATGGGGTATGCAGACGTGTCGAGTTACTCTGATGACGAAAGTTCAAAATGAATCCTGGAACAGGGCCCATTCCCTTGGTCTTTGTTTAAAAATCTGCTTAAATCGAGAACAGCCTCTCCCCGCGGACGTCCACGTGATCGATATCCATTGCCATATTCTGCCTAAGGTGGACGACGGTCCTACGTCATGGGACACGTCGCTGGAAATGTGTCGCATGGCAGCGGCAGATGGTATCGAGCACATCGTGGCTACTCCCCATGCCAACGAGCGCTTTCAATACAATCGCCATGATCTGGCCAGCAATCTCGAATATCTCAAGGCGTTGGTAGGCAAGGTTCCGCGGCTGAGCCTGGGCTGCGATTTCCATCTTTCCTATGACAACCTACAGGAAGTCCTGATTTCGCCGGAACGCTATACCATCCAAGACAGCCATTACCTATTGGTGGAGCTGAGCAACTACAGCATTCCATCACAAATCAACGAATGCTTCACCCGCATGGCCGATGTTGGCATCACGCCTGTCATCACTCATCCCGAGCGCAATCCCATTCTGCAAGAGACGCAGCAGCGGGTTCTCGAGTGGGTCGATCAGGGGTGCGCGGTGCAAGTGACCGCGTCGGCCGTGACGGGAATGTGGGGGCAAAAAGTTCTGCGCGCGGCGGAGTGGCTGCTCGAACGAGACGCGGTGCACGTGTTAGCCACCGATGCTCACGACAGCAAGCATCGCATCCCGGCGCTTTCCGCGGCCAGAGATAAGGTAGCTAAACTCCGCGGGGATGAAGTGGCTCGAGCACTGGTCGACGACAATCCTCGCGCCATCATCAGCGACAAACGCCTACCGTATTTTCCAAATCCAGTAATGAAGATGAAGAAGAGCGGTCGCTAGTCGGAGACGCTAGTGGATGACGGGGGTCCGCTCTCACTTCTGAAGCGGGATGTCCAGCGCCGGGGTCTGGTCCAACATCGGTGAAGCGCGGCGTGCGTCGGGTTGCGACGTCATCGCGCTTTCCGGATTCAACAGATGTTCGTGGTCAGGGCCCAGTCCCATCTTGATCAAGGCCCGGGAATCTGGAACCGATTTGCTTTGCCAGCCGTTGTCCGCCTGGTAGCGTTGCATCGCGCTCTGCGATCTTGCGTCCCAGGTTCCGGAGGCGGAGCCGTCGAGATAGTGCTCGCGAATCAGCGCTTCCTGGATTTCGCGGGAACGCACGGGGTCGATCTTTTGCTGTCCGCGGCGCGAGCTTGCGCTCTTGCGTGATTTCTTGCTCTTGCGGGAAGTCGAGTGAGCAGACACAGTCTGCAATTTCGCTGCAGAACCGGTTTGGGCCAGAGTGGCCGGAGTTGGCGGATTGGCGACTGGCTTTTGGTCTGCGCCCAAACCGTGCCCCAGGTCAGGAGCACAATACATGCCGCGCTCAACCATGTTCTCGAAATGGCGCTGTCAAGTCTCAAGATCGTGGTCCGGAAGTAACTTTCTGTCGACCCTAAGCAATTCCTGATCGAGCACGCAGGGTAAACTATCCCTGCCTCCGCTACCAGCCCCCTTTGTGCCAGCCTCGGGTTACGGAAGTGTACCGGCCAGAAAGATGGTTCCACCCTCGCGGCCGGCGCCCCTCTGGCGTACCAGGAATACTACATCCTGCCCGCTCTTCAGTGTGCCGGAGACGCGGGTAAATTGGTCTTCGTTGTCCACCGCTTGCTTGTTGATTTCGAGGATTATGTCGCCGCGACTCACCCCGACATCCTCGGCAAACGATCCGGTCTTCACATCCTTGACGATCACACCTTTTCCCGCAGGGACGTCGAGGCGATCCGCCATCTCCTGGCTGAGGGTCTGGACGCTTACGCCGAGTTTGCTTTCTTTCGGCCCGCTTTCCGGGCCGCCTTCCTCTTCGTCACCCAGGCGCGCGGCAAACAGCTTGGCCCGGTCGGCCACGGTGGCCGTGGCTTCCTGCTTCTTGCCGTCACGGATAAATCCGACTGCGATTTTCGAGCCTGGCTTGCGGGCGGCGATATCGGCAACCAGTTCATCTCCGTTCTTCACTGGCTTGCCGTCTACCCCGACAATGGTGTCGCCCACTTTCAGGCCCGCCTGTTCCGCCGGACTGCCCGGGGTCACATCCGAAATAGTCACGCCCGAACCGGTTCCATATACCCGCGCGATGGCAGGATTGTCCAGCGCGTTAAACATGATTCCGATCGAACCGCGCGACACCCGGTGGTCGGGACCGACGAGTTGGTTGTAAACCTGTGCCACGGTGTTCGAGGGCAAAGCAAATCCCACGCCGGCGTAAGCGTTGGTATCGGTAAGAATCGCGGTATTGATGCCGATCACTTCGCCCGTCATATTGACCAGCGGACCTCCGGAATTCCCCGGATTGATGGCGGCGTCGGTCTGGATAAATGATTGAAACTGACGCTGGGGCACAATGTTGCGGCCCTTGGCCGAGACGATGCCGGCAGTCACGGTCTCCTGCAATCCAAAGGGACTGCCTACCGCCAGCACCCAGTCCCCGACTTGCATGCTGTCAGAATTGCCCAGCTTTGCGATAGGCAGCGGCTTGTCACTTTCAATCTTGATTACGGCCAGGTCCGTTTCCTGATCCGATCCGACTACTTTGGCATCGCGCAGCATTCCCGGCGGATCGTCCTGCAGCTTCACCCGAATCCGGTCTGCCTTCTCCACCACGTGCCGGTTGGTGACGATATAACCTTTGGCATCCACAATCACGCCCGAACCCAGGGAACGCTCGCGGATCGACCCGCCGCCCGCACCACCCTGGCCACCCTACCGCCCTGACCACCGAAGAATCGGTCGAAGAAGTCGTCGAACGGATTGGCCTCATCGGGGTCCGCATTAGGGCCACGACGACGCTTAGGCGTCTTGATCGTGGATTCGGTATTGATGTTGACCACGCTGGGCTCGAGCTGCTTGGAGATCTGCGAGAACTGGTTCGAGAGTATCTGCGGCGAAGGCACGGTCAACGGGGCCACATCGGAGGAGGATTTCTTGTCCTGGCCCTTCACTCCGGAGGAGACCACCGTCCCGATCAGGATACCGACGGTCAATGTAACCAGAATCGAAATACTGTACGTGAGACGGTTCGCCTTCAAACGTACCCAAAGAGCGCTTGCGCGCTGATTCATAATGACTTCCTCCGAATATGATCTGCTCTCCTAATTATACCCGCCCTCTAAGAGTCACCAACCTACTTCCAGTGGGTTAGACGCAGTTTGCCGGAAAAGTGTTGCGGCACGAATCACATAGGCCCGGACGCCCCCGTCCGGCGGGCGAGCAACACGCGGCCTAGAATTTGCAGAATTCTGCCAAGATCGCTGAGCTTCGCTCCTCTGGTAGGGCGAAGACGGCCTTCGACTTCGCTCAGGACCGACTCCGCCCCTATGTGTGCGGACTGGGAACTGCCTTGCGTCGCTTCGCATCTCGCTGCGCGGGGTTGCTTCAAACTGGCGCTCGGCGATTTTCCACATTGCGCCACAAGCGAGGACTGGGCGAAGATGTCTAGATTCGACCAGTGTCGCCAAGACTCACATCCGCGTCGGGGAAGCCACTCTCTGCTTCAGCCGCGAAGCTGCGTCTGCTGAAGAAGCTGCATTGCACGTTGAGGTTTGAGAAAAAGATGTGGCAGCTGGGCGCGCGTCTGGTCGCTGGGGTTGATGAGGTCGGACGCGGCTCGCTGTTTGGACCCGTGGTGGCTGCTGCCGTGATCCTTGATCCGGCGTATCGCGTACGAGGTCTGCGTGATTCCAAACTGTTGCCGGCGGAACGGCGTGAAATTCTGGCGGAACGAATCCGCGAGCGTGCCGTGGCCTGGGCAATTGCTGCGGTCGATGCCGCCCGCATTGATCAGATTAACATTTACCAAGCCTCGCGTTTGGCCATGCGGGAGGCGGTTCTTGGTCTCGACCCTGGCGCCGACCACTTACTGGTCGACGCGATGCGCTTGGACTGCGACCTTCCGCAGCAACCCATCATTCACGGCGATGCCCTCTCAGCCTCTATCGCCGCGGCATCGATCCTAGCCAAAGTCGAACGCGACCGCATGATTGTTGAATGGGATCCAGTCTTCCCGGCATACGGACTGGCTTCGAACAAAGGTTATAGTACGCCTAAGCATTTGTCGGCCTTGCGCGAGCACGGACCTTCTCCGTTGCATCGCCAATCCTTTGCTCCGGTATGGAATGCCCCGGTTCCCCAAGACGTGCTGGCATTCATGCTTGAGGAAGACGAGGGATTTGACAGCGCCATTCTCCAGCCGGCCTGAGGGCGGAGGGAACGCCGGCACTACTTGCCCCAACCTGTCATCCGAGCGAAGTGGAACCATTCGCTAGCGATTGGTTCCACGCAGTCGAGGGACCTGCTTTCTGACGGAACTCCATTTCGACGACGCTGGCGATTTCCCGGGCTGAGCAGCGTCGCGAGCAAACAGCCGGTCTTTCGACTTTGCAAACAGACTCGCGAAGCGAGTCTCTTCTCGACTCAAGATGACACTTCCCTGGGGTAGTGCCAGTCGGCGCTACGTTACAATCCCTGCATGCGGCGCCTGATGGTCGTAACCGCGCATCCGGATGACGAAGCCAGCAGCTTCGGCGGGTCCTTACGTCTCTATCGCGAACGCGGCGTGGAAACCTGCATCGTTTGCCTGACGCCGGGGCAGGCGGCCACCCATCGTGGCAAGGCACGTAACGATCAGGAACTGGCCGAGCTGCGGCGGGAGGAATTTGCCGCCGCCTGCAAAATATTGAAAGTCTCGCAGGGAATCGTGCTCGACTATCCCGACGGCCAGCTTCACCGGCTGGAGATGCAGCGCGTAGTTTCCGATCTCACGCTGCGCATCCGCGAATTTCGTCCGCAGGTCTTGCTCACCTTTGATCCGGCGGGGGGAGTCACAGGCCACACAGATCATACGATGGCATCGGTGTTCGCCACGCTGGCCTTCCACTGGGCAGGGCGAAGCAATCGCTTTCCCGATCAACTGACCGGTACGGTCACGCCTCACCGCATTCACAAGCTGTACCACGCCAGCGCCGACTTCACTCTCCCCGGACGCCAGCCCATCACTCTGGCGCCGGTCACAACTAACATCGAGATCGGCAACTACCTGGAAACCAAACTCGAGGCGTTCCGCGCGCACACCACCCAGCAGCCACTGTGGTCTATGTTCGAAGAGCATGCGAGGAAGCGCGGAGGGCGAGAGCTATTCCATCTGGCGGCAGCGGTGAACGCGGGCCCCGTCGTGCAGGAAAGCGATTTGTTTGCGGGAGTAACCGAGAATAGCGCTTAACGGCAAAGCCAGTCGTCGGTCGTCAGTCGTCAGGAACACCCATCCTCTTTTGCGCGAACGAAGGTCCTCTGGCTGACGACTGACAACTGAGGGCCGACGACCGCTACCGCGGCTTGATAATGTCGGTTAGCAGATCGGGCTTGGTTTCGTCCCGCACCAGGTGGGGAAATTTTTCCCCGCCGTGATAGTCGAGCTTGTAGGTTTTGTAGTACTCCGTGTTTTCGACCAGTAACTCTAGCGCCGCCGAGCTGTTCTTGCCTGCACGCAACGCATCCGCCAGTACTTCCTTCGAGAACTTCCTCCCATTAACTGCAACCAGCTTCATCCCAGGCCCGATTCCCGCCCGCGCCGCCGGCAAACCTTCGACTGTATCGGTAACGAGTCCGTCGTCCTTCAGCCACAATCCGATGGAAAATGCGCCGTTGACAGAATCCTTGTCGCCCTCCCAGGCCTGCACCAGCGGCGAACGGGTGTCGTCATAGACCAGTTTCCAACCGCTGCCTTCGATGCCGCCCAGCGGTGCTCCGGGCCCGTGATTGGTAAGGCGCTCGGTCCAGAATCCGCGCCAATCGTAGGGCGCAACCTGGTTCAGCGTGTTGACGATATCGTCGAAAGTATAAGTTCTCACCAGCGGTGGCCCGCTCGGAGGCCCATGGAAAATCCGACAAAAGTCATCCAGGGATTTCTGGCCATGCGTCTGCTGACGAATGATGGTGTCCGCCCACAGCCAGTTCAGTTCATCTTCTTCGTAGTAGTCGAGCGATCGCCGCCATGACTCCCACTGACGGGGCGCATCCTGCATCGCGGGAACGCCATCGGCGGTGTCCTGCAGATTGCGCCAGGCGCGTCCGGGCGTGTGGTCGAGATCGGCAGCGGTATGCGCCAGAGCATCTCGAAATTCCTCCGGCGTTCGCTCCCCCATCCGGCCGGTGAGGATCTCGCCCAAATATTGAGTGAGGCCCTCGTACACCCAGAGCATGTCGGTCTGCATGGGCTTTTCGTAGTCAGGAGTGGCGAGATCAGCGGGACGCCGGTATTTTCCGTTCCAGGAGTGCACGAATTCGTGCGACAGCAATCCCGCCCCCAGAAGGCGTTTCGTGGGATCGACCAGGGCGCGCTCCCCGAGGCGGCTGTCGTTGGATTCATGATGCTCCAGGCCGAAGTGGGCCACGTGGTCGCTCAGGCTATAGAGGAAGTGATAGTCGCGGTAATGCTGCGCTCCGAACAGCGCGTTGGTTTGTGCGATTAGGTTCTTGTAGTGTTCCCAAACCTCGGCGGGAGCGTCAAGCGCGGCCGCGCTGTCCGCGGCGACGTCCATCTCCACCGGTGGAGTTTGCCCTGCGTTCAGAGGAACAATTTTCAGATATTCACCGGTGATGACGGGGCCATCGACCAGCATGGTCAGCGAAACCGGAGCGAACTGGATTTCCGCTCCCGACTGCGAGGCCACCGCCAACGATGTGCCGAATTTCCAGTTGGGCGGCAAATGCAGACTGGCGCTGTAGGTCAGGTCATCCGAGGTCCATCCCTCGGGATACAGCAGCATCGCGTTCCAGTTGACGACCGCCAAGCGGTCGGTGGCAGTAGCTCCCCCAGTGTAGATGCCCTCCTCTGAACCTGCGGGCGAAATGAAATCGAGCGAAGCTTCGATACTGGACGCGCCGGTGGGCACCTCAACATGAAAGATCCAGCCATCCAGCAGATCGCGACGCCAGGCCAGAGTCTTGCCACTCGCGGTAAACTTCAGTCCAGCAAGATCTTGAATCGGACCGGTCGGACCGTGCTCGCCGGGAATCCACTTGGGATAATAGAGAGTGAGGCTGCCCGGTTTGGCGGGAATCGTCATCCTGGCATGAAAAATTTTTCGCGGCGCTTCGGTGGCATCCACAAAAATGCTGACGTGCGGAGCGGGGCCCAGCGGCAAACAGCGGCGAGACAAATGCGACTAACAGCAACATGATAGCGAAAAATCTTCCCGGGAAAAGGGATCACGAACACGCTCCTGAGTTTCTATGAATTCGTTTTAAGACAGATGAATATAACAGTCGCAGCCGATTCGGTCACCTTCATCTGGACAGGCAAAGTGTCATCCTGTGCGGAGCTCAGGATGACAACTGGGCCGTGGGCAGCTCGAGGCTGCAACGGCCAAGTGCCAAGTGCCAAAACCCAGACGCTCATTTATGATTTCGGCTGTGTCCTCGCACTCTCATCGCGGCCGGTTCATCACCTTCGAAGGACTCGACGGCTGCGGCAAGAGCACGCAGCTGGAGAAACTGGCAGGCGTATTCCGCGCGCAAGGCTTGTCGGTAGTGGTGACTCGCGAGCCGGGTGGAACCGCCACTGGAGAGAAAATCCGGCGACTCCTGCTCGATACCGCCACTGCCGGCCTCTCGCCGCATGGCGGAACTGGCCCTGATGTTTGCCTCGCGCGCCCAACATATAAAGGAAGTGATCCAGCCCGCGCTGGCGGAAGGCCGGATCGTGCTCTGCGACCGCTTCACCGATTCCACCGAAGCGTACCAGGGCGGTGGCCGCAAGCTGGGCAGCGAGCCGGTGCTGGCTCTGCATCGCATCTTGTGCCACGGCTTGCAGCCTGACCTCACCATCCTGATGGACTCCGACGTGGCCGCCAGCGTAGAGCGCGCCCGCCGGCGCAACAAAGCAGATGCCGCCAAGAATGGCCGCGGCAAAGCATGACGAGAACCGCTTCGAACAGGAGAGCCGCGCTTTTTTCGGCCAGCGTGCGCAGCGCCTATCTGGCGATTGCGGCTCGGGAGCCGCAGAGAGTCGTGCTGGTCGATGCGCGCGGAACGGCGGCAGAAACCCATGCGCGGATCGTGGAGATCGTAAGGCGGAAGGTTGAGGTTGGCGGCGAAGACGGCATGAATTCACCGCGGAGACTCTCAGCCATCAGAGTTACACTCTAGTCATTCAGCAATCAAGCGAATTGCCCACACGTTTCCAGGAATAAGACTCTGTCGCGGACTCGAAGACGTGGTATCGTGCAAATGCCAATTTCGCAAGTGCCGATTGCTATTTTGCCTGCTGGCTGAAAGCGTGGTGAGCTATAGTTTTCAGCGATTTCCACGGCAATTCCGACGTTGTCCAGTCGCCTGCGCGAGATGCTGGCGCGCGACCGCTTTCCCCAGGCGGTGGTTCTGGCGGGGCCTGCGGGCTCGGGAAAATACACGCTGGCGCTCATGCTGGCCAAGGCGATCAATTGCCTTTCGCCGATCACGACGGACGGCTTGCCCGATTTCTGCGGCAAGTGTTCCAACTGCGTCCGTATTGCGCAATCAGAAGACCTCGATGCCCGCTTCGCGGAGGCGGTCGAAGCCCGCGAAAATTTGCGGGAGACGGACAAGAAAGAAACGCGCCTGTTTGTTCAGACCCATCCTGATGTGCTGGTGATCCCGCCCGATCCGCCGCAGATGATGATCAAAGTGGACCAGGTGCGGCGCGTGATCGAGACTATTTATTACCGGCCGGGCGAGGCCAGGGAACGGGTCTATATCTTCACCGAGTCCTCTTTCATGAAGGAAGCAGCCAACTCGCTGCTGAAGGTGCTGGAAGAGCCGCCGGAGTTTGCCACGATCTTTCTGCTGACGGAAAACCCGGGCGAGCTGCTGCCGACCATCCGCTCGCGTTCCATGATCATCACGCTGGCCGCCTTGCCGGCGGAGGAAATCGAGCGAGATCTCGCCAAGCATCGTCCGGAATGGACCCCCAAGCAGCGCGCCCTGGCGGCTCGTCTGGCAAATGGCGCGATTGGAGCGGCCCGCAGCTTCGATCTCGCGGGCTATACCGCTGCTCGTGCCCAGGCCCTGACCATCCTTAATACCGCGCTACGCGGAACTGAACACAGCGAACTGTTCAAGATGACTGAGACCTATCGCGCAGGCGCCGATGGACGCGATAAGCTGGAAAAGCTGCTGCGGACGCTTTACAGTCTGCTGCAAGACCTGACCTTCCTGAATTCGAGTACGCCGGAACTGGTCCGCAATACCGATATCCAAGCTGAACTGAAGAAGTTGTCGGAAGCCGCGGACTTCGGCTGGATCGCCTTCGCCGCCGACCGCCTGAACGACGTCGAGCGCGGAATGCGGCGCAACCTGTTGCGCTCATTGTCGCTGGATGCGTTTGCGACAGCACTGGAAAGAAGCGCTTAGCAATTGGCAACTAGCACGTAGCTGGATCGCCCGGTGCGGTGTCGCCTGCGCCGAACCAGATAGCAGGACCTAATTGCCAAGTGCCAATTGCTAAGTGCTGATTTGCTAAGTGCTTTCTCCCCCGCTACTTGGCCATTGTCATAGCCGAGGCTGCTGTGCTAGGTTAGGACAACTCACGCCTTCATCCCACAATCACAGCAGCGCGTGTTGTGGCCCGCAAAAAGCGTGTCTAACGGGTGGCGCCATGAAAGATGCAGTCGATTCACTTCCAGCCGATCGGTCCGTGGAGGCAGAGGGTTTTGCCAATCGCAAGCTGATCCGCCCTTCGCTGAACCGCACCGATCACAATCATGCGCAGGCATCCATGAGCGAACCCCGAGAGCGTTCGGAACGGCCCGACCGTCCCGAACGCGGCGAGCGAACGACCGGCCCGGCGGTGGCGGCAGAAAGCCCGCGCCCCCGGAGCAGACCAATGCCGAGAACTTTTACTACCAGAAGCAGATGCAGTCGAAAACGCCGATGGTGATCGTGCTGCGCGACGGCGAGGAAATTCACGGCATGATCGAGTGGTACGACAAGAGCTGTCTGAAGGTGGCCCGCAACGGCCAGTCCAACCTGCTGATCTACAAGCCCGCGATCAAGTACATGTTTAAAGAAGGGGAGAACAAGAAATAGGCGTCGGGCGTCAGACCTCTGACCTCGGCGTATCCCACCGCTTTCGCACCGACATTATTTCTGAAGGCACCACAACCAAGAGCCTAGTCTTGAGCCGAAGTCTGACGTCCGAGGTCAGAGTTTCGGCAGCACAATTCCCTTCTGCGACTGGTACTTGCCCTTGCGGTCCGCGTAGCTGACCTCGCAAACTTCATCTCCGGTGAAGAAAAGGATCTGGCACAGACCCTCGTTGGCGTAGATTTTCGCGGGCAACGGCGTGGTGTTCGAAATTTCGAGGGTGACGAAGCCTTCCCACTCCGGCTCGAAGGGAGTGACGTTCACGATGATGCCGCAACGAGCGTATGTCGACTTGCCAACGCAGATGGTCAGCGTGTCGCGGGGAATCTTGAAGTACTCGACCGAGCGCGCCAGGGCGAACGAGTTGGGCGGAACGATGGCGCATTCCGAACTTACGGTGACAAATGACCGCTCGTCGAAATTCTTCGGATCGACCACGGTGCAGTTGACGTTGGTGAAGATCTTGAACTCGTCGGCCACGCGCAAGTCATAGCCATAGGAAGACAAACCGTAGGAGATCACTCCCTCCCGCACCTGCTTCTCGGAAAAGGGATTAATCATGTCTTTCTCTATGGCCATCTTGCGGATCCAGCGGTCGCTCTTCAGCATGCAGCTCCTTGAATTGAGTCTTCAGTCGCCGGTCTTTAGTCGTCAGGAAAATCCCCGTGCTTGCGCGGTCATTTTGTGCTTTTCCTGAAGACTGACGACCGAATGACTGACGACTGGGGTACGACTGTGAGTCTTACGGGAGAGAAGCTGCCGTTGACAATCTCTCTTATGTCCCTTAGCATCAATCACTTGGTAGGTTATTCTCAGTCCGACGACGGGAGCCGCCAGTGATCAAGCTCGACATTATCAACGAAGTGGTGAACAAGACCGGGATTACCAAGACCAAGGCCGAGTTGGCCGTCGAAACCGTTTTCGAGAGCATGAGGCGCTCGCTTACCAAGGGCGATCGTATTGAATTGCGGGGCTTTGGCGTGTTCAACGTGCGGCCGCGCAAGACTGGCATCGGGCGCAACCCGCGCACTGGCGCCGAAGTCTCGATCCCGCCCGGCAAGGCGGTTCGGTTCAAGCCCGGCAAAGAGTTGCAGTCGATCGAATAGGTCAGGACTGCTGTCCCCGGACAGTCCCGGCCGGAGCCGTCGGTGCGACTCGCACGGTCAACAACCTTCGTCTCCGCGCAACACCGCAGCATTAAACTTTTCAATGTCCGACCTTAGCCCTTCACTTCCCGCTCCACCGGCCGAGTATCTGCCCGCAGAAGCGTACGTCGTCCGGCCCCCTAGTCCGAGATATTGGCTGCACATTCTGCTGTTGGTGGCGACGATTTTCACCACGCTGGTGGTGGGCGCAAAAATGGAATTTGATTTCCTGCACAATGCGCCGCCGTTTGTTCATGGAGACGAAACACTGCCGCTCTTTCCCGTCGGCTGGGCGCTTCACGAACCGTCTCGCCTACTGCTCGGAATTCCTTTCTCGGCCACGCTGCTGCTTAATTCTCATGGCGCACGAGATGGGGCATTATCTGTACTGCCGCTACTACGGCGTGTACGCCACGCTTCCCTTCTTCATCCCCGCGCCTACTCTGATTGGCACCTTGGGCGCGGTGATTCGGATACGATCTCCCATCCGCTCCCGCTGCGCCTTGTTCGACATTGGGATCGCCGGGCCGATCGCTGGATTCGTGGTCGCGTTAACCGTGTTGATGATCGCGATGCCTCATTCCCGCGTGATGCCGGGTGTAATGGCGAATTCGGATATCGAGATGGGATATCCGTTGATCTTCCGCATGGTCGCGGCCATGCTGCCGCTGGCTAACGCTCACGGGGGATCGTCGCCGCTGCAGGATATTTATTTTCATCCCACAGCAATTGCGGCCTGGGTAGGAATGTTCGCCACTGCGCTGAATCTGCTGCCTGGCGGACAACTGGATGGTGGACACATTGTTTTCGCGCTCAATCCGCGGGCCCATCGCATCGTCTCGCGTCTGACCATCCTGGCGCTGATTCCCATGGCGTTTTATTTCTGGGCAGGCTGGTTGCTGTGGGCAATTCTGCTGCGCATCAGCGGAATGCGACATCCCATGGTGGAAGAATGGCCTGGAGTGACTCCGGGGCGGCGCTGGCTGGCGGCCCTCGCGCTGCTCATGATGCTGGTTACGTTGACGCCAGCTCCGTTCGCGCACAGTTCCCTGCGTCAAGTGGTGCGCGTGATACGGGGGCAGTAGAGCCGGGCGGGGACTCGCACTCCGAACCTGTCAACGCGAAGACAGCGGGTGGCCAACATTTGAAGTGGTCACCTTGGCGTTCGCAAGCAGCGGCCTCGCAACGTTGTTCCAAAGACTCCACGCGCGGAACCACTTACCCTCTACGCCATGGAAAATCGTACCCACGTTGAGTCGATACCATTCATCCTTGCTGCCGGGCAGGTACACATAACCCTGTTCAGTAGCCGGATCGTACTCATACAACACCACATAGATAAGTTTCTTTTTCGGAAGCTTCGCCCAAAACGAGACTTCGTAACGCTGAAGTCCCTTTGGCGGTTCTTCAATCGCACCTTGCGACCAGTCAATGATGAACCCTGGCGCGTTGGAATTGAATCGGGGATCGCTGGAACTCGTTCCTGGACCAGTCCATACAGGGAACTCCGTGAGAATCTTCGGATTCGTGATTTCAATTGGAGTTTTGAGGTCGGGACCTTTGATCGTGATCTTGACGGTTTCCCCTTTTGCAAATACCTGGGCGGGAGCTACCAAGAGAAGGAGCAAAGCGACCAGCGTTAGGAATATTCGCTTCATCCTCACGTCCTAGACGTTGTTTTAGATTCGATCACCCGTGATGGAGCAGGTCAATCTTGACGGGCTCACCCAAGTCCGCCAATTAGAGATGTTCTGAAACTGAGGCTTTCCGCGACCGTTAGAACACCAGCTGTTCGAGTACACACACCTTCGCGACTGCTGTCTTTAGTACATTGGCCCTGGTCGGTAGTCGCAACCGCCATGACCTGGTAAACGCCTACGATTCGGGTAGCGAAAACCCCGCCCTGGCTTATGCTGCTTATGTCTCTCTTCCTATCGGGAACTACCCACACAATTACCTCTCCTGCTGGCGCGCCCTCAATGTGCACGCAGAACTTTTGTTTGTCCGGCGTTCAAAGTTACGCGTGCGGGGACTACCGCTAGAGACACTCCCGCCTGTCTATCAATTTGTTGGGCAGTGAGAGTAGTTGCAAGCCACAGAGGAACAATCAGGAGCAAGGCCATCCGCGGGGAACTGGAAGTTGTAGTCATGCCCCACCTGCCTTAAAGAGCGGGCTGAAGTATGACATCACTCCAGGAGAAGTTCCAATGCATTCTTGGCCGTCCTTGCAACATGGGGCGTGAGGTTCAAGCCTTCGGCTTCCTCGCGACGGTAGGGGGTCCTTCTAACTCCGTCCAGGATGACAGGAAACAGTGGGGGCTCACTGGTCTTCCACTACTCTTGCCGTCATCTCGATCGAGGGCTCGCCGCCGGCGACGTCCTGAGCCAGGATGAGCTGGCGGGCTTCGACACGGATTTTAGGGAGGTGGAAGAAAAATAGTACGGCCGCGCCCATGCATGCCACGGCACCAACGGAAACAGTGAAGGTGGCTCCTAGGTGCTCCGCAGACGCTCCCGCGAAGAGCGAGCCGAAGGGCGCCATGCCCATGAACATCATGGTGTACATCGCCATCACGCGCCCACGCAGATGGTCGGGAGTCATCGCCTGAATCAAGGTGTTCGAAGACGACATTCCGAGCATCATGCAAAATCCCACTGGGAGCAACAAGGCAGCCGACAACCAGAAGTGATGTGAAAAGGAGAACATCACCAGGAAGAACCCGAAGCCGCCGCATGAAAACGCGACCCAGCGGCCCAGTCCCAGCACTCCGGAGCGGGTGGCCAGCGTAAGCGCTCCCAGCATCGCGCCCACGCCTGTCGCTCCCATCAGAATTCCCAAGCCCCGGGCTCCGCCGTGTAGTATCTGGTCCGCGAAGACAGGCATGAGCACGGTGTAGGGCATCGCCACCAGGCTTACCAAACCCAGGAGAAGCAACAGGGAGCGAATGGGCGCGGTGTGGCGGGCGAAACGATAGCCTTCGATCAGGTGCGTCAGTGCCGGGCCGTGCGACGCGAGGCGCCCGGGCTTCGCGACTCGCATCATCATGAGACCGCTGATCACCGCGATGTAGCTGAGACCGTTGGCGAGAAAGCACCAGCCTTCGCCGATCCTGGCTACGAGGATTCCGGCAATAGCGGGGCCGATAATGCGCGCGCCGTTAAACATGGTCGAGTTCAACGCGATGGCGTTCATCAGGTCTTCCTTGCCCACCATGTCCACCAAAAACGATTGCCGCGCGGGAATGTCGAAGGCGTTCACCACTCCCAGCAGTGCCGCCAGCACGAAGATATGCCATACCCGGATGACTCCGGTGAGGGTCAGTGTGGCGAAAATTAACGCCAGAATCATGGACGAAATCTGCGTGCCGATCACGATTCGCTGGCGATTGAACCGGTCGGCCACAATGCCGCCCAGTGGCGCCACCAGAAAGACGGGAATCTGGCTGGCGAAACCGGCGGCACCCAACAAGAGCGCAGAGCCGGTCAGGCGATAAACCAGCCATGACTCTGCAATATTTTGCATCCAGGTACCGATCAGAGAGATGAGCTGTCCGCTGAAGAAAAGCTGGAAGTTACGGTGGCGCAAGGCTCGAAGGGTGGCCGGTAGCCACCCTGTTTTCTGCATCGCTTGTCCGGAGTTCACCGATAATTACCCGAGATCCGTCGGAGGTACCCGAATCGGTCACTCCCAGTCTCGCTGTTTTGAATGCTGGCCGCAACTGAGACAACATCTGCCCTGGTAACCAAAACTGGAATTTTTAATTGGCGGCAACAACTTCCAGCTTCCGCCCCGCTCCGTCGTGGAGTAGAGTAGTCGATGTTCGACGTCGGCTTGTCCGGGAGTTTCCGAATGGTTTGGCTGGCGGAGGGCTGGGCACACTCGTTGACTCTGGAATTTCCCGCCATACAGGCAGACAATTCCCTTCGGTGACGCCTCTGAAAGCCATCCTTCTGTTGGAACGCCGGATATCGGAGAGACCATGAGCACCGATCAGGTTCACCTTGAGCGTCGCGCTTCGCAGCGCTTTGACTTCCAGCTTCCGATTGGAGTTCGCCTGGCAGGGACCGAACGCGAAGGTTGCGGCTTTACCCAGGATCTAAGCGGACGTGGTGCATTCTTCTACACCGATTTTCAGG
Source organism: Terriglobia bacterium (assembly GCA_963803655.1). Taxonomy (GTDB): domain Bacteria; phylum Acidobacteriota; class Terriglobia; order Terriglobales; family Acidobacteriaceae; genus JAIQFF01. The sequence continues at coordinate 42,125 of CAWDNR010000022.1, read as the reverse complement.
TTGCGGAAGGCGACGCCGTCGAGCTGACTTTCGTGATGCCTGCGGAAATCACGCTGACTGAGAAGATGCGGGTGCGCTGCCGCGGCCGGGTCACTCGCGTTCTGCCGGCGCAAAGCAAGTTCGGAGTGGCTGTCCATCTCGAGGGATATGAATATCTCTCTGAAGGCGAGAGCGCCACTCAAGTTTCAGCCAGCTTCCCTCGGGTTTCCGGCCCGCACGACGCAAATCAGACTCGAAAGAATCCCCCCATTCCCGGTGCGCCCACCTTGGCGGTGGAGGGCTAGGACCGGAGCGCAGAAAAGGACCTCCGTCGCTGGAAGGGCTGCGGGGGGCGGTTTTTCCACGGTTTTTACTCCTTCCCAATCCCGTCCTTTTTGCATAAAATGCTAGTTACAGATGGAAGAGCGGTTTCGGATTCCTCCTTGCACTTGTCCCCCAGCGATCATTGAAGATTTTCCAGCAGTGTGCGCTGCGTTTAGGAAAATTCGAATCTTCCCGGGAAATACGATCGAGTTACGGAAGTCATTTTGCGTAACCCTTATCTCTCAATAACATACTGATGGAAGAAACAGAGTGAAGCCATGCAGGGTGTAGCTGTAACTCTTCTGACCGAAGACAGAGAACGGCTGTCGGTCCTCCAGCATCGTCTGGAAGGAACCGGAATGGGCCGCAACGTCTTCAGTCACGTAGGGTTCCCTACCAGCCCCACGGACCCGGTGCTGCGCCAGATACAGGACGTGCGGACAGAAGTAGTGATCGTCGATATTGATGCGGACAATGCGCAGCGGGCCATCAGCACCATCGAACTGATTCAGGCGAACACCACGGACATCGCCATTTTTGCAGTCGGTGAAATGAGCCATCCGCCCACCATCGTGGCCGCGATGCGGGCCGGCGCGGGCGAATTTCTGGAACAAAGCGCCACCTCGGAAGCCTTGATCGAGGCGTTGACTCGGTTTACCGCTACGCGAGGCAAGGTCCGCACTTCTTCGGGCCGGGCCCGCATCTTCACCGTGATGAATTCGAAAGGTGGAGCGGGCGGCACCAGCGTCGCCGTCAACATCGCCATTGCGCTGCAGGAAACCCAGGGTGGAGTTCTACTGGTGGATTTTGCTCCCCTGGGACACTGTGCTCTTCATCTCAACGTGCGGCCGACTTTCGGGGTGGTGGACGCCCTGCAAAACCTGCATCGCCTGGATGCCTCGCTGCTCGAAGGTTTGATGACCCAGTGCAAGGGCGGACTGCAGTTGCTGGCCGGTCCGCAACAGCCCCAGGGCCTGGCGCCGACGGCGGCAGAACTGGCGCGGCTGTTTGATTTGCTGGTGGCTCATTTCCGTTATGTTGTCGTCGACTGCTCGGGCCGCGTGGACCAGACAGCTCGGTTGCTGTGTGATCATTCAAATGCCATCCTGCTGGTCGCTCAGGCGGACGTGGTTTCGCTGTGGAGCGCCAGCCGTATACGTGCGTTTCTGGAAGAGGGCGCCACCCGCGATCGAGTGCGAATCGTACTCAATCGCTACAAGAAAATTCCCGGTTTCACCGATGAGGATGTAGAGAAAGCCACCAGTTGCAAGCTGCTCTGGAAGATTCCCAATAACTACCAGTCGATCGCGCCCGCCATCGACAAGGGAGTGCCGGTGGCATTTCAGGAAAATACCGACATTGGCCGTTCGTTCCGCTCGCTGGCGGCAGCTCTGGCGCAGGCTTCCCCAACCGCCGAAGGCTCCCTCGACTTGTCTTACCGGGATGAGAAGGCTGATCCCAAGAAGTCGACCGGCCGGCTCTTGATTTCGCCCTTACGGGCGGGCCAGTAGGCTATTTCAGCCCACCCCATAATTCCCCAGCAACGTGGAAGAGCGGCGCTAGCGCCGCGTTAGACGCTCTTTTGAGATGGGCTTTAGCCCCGTGGGAATTGCCGCGTCGGCAACGACGACCACCAGGGCTGAAGCCCTGTCGTTGTCCGAACCGCAACGCGGCCGTGAAGAGACACTCTTCCACGTTACGTCCGGCCGCGGAGACAGGATGGCATGTATGCAGGGTTATTCGTGCCCGTCATTGTCGCGAACCTGGAAAACATAGAGCGAGTGGTCCAGGATTTTCACCGGTTTCTGTTCCAACAGCCAGCGGTACCTCTCCGGTTCGGCTAGGTACTGTCCCGAGAGATTGGTGGCGCTCACGATCACAGTGCCGGAGACGTGCCTTTGTCCCCCGAAGAAATCAGACTTGATTCCGTACAGTTGCGGATCGACACTTCCAAAGTACGATAGCGAGATCCGCTCGCTGGGATGGTTGCGTTGATAGTCTCTTAGAGCGAGCAACCCCTGCCCCCAATCGAGATTGCTGTCGGTCAGCAGGCGGAAGCTTTCCGCGGGCCGCACAAACGGTGTGAAATAGGAGAGATAACCTGGCGCGTAACGCAGGGCGTCCGCCGCGTTCAGGGCCGCCAGCAAGATCAGAAGTGTCGTGACGGCGCGCTTGCGTCCAGCCCACTCCGACACGGCAGCGGCAAACAAAATGGCGAAGGGATACATGGGCAACACGTGCCGGTCTCCGAGGTTGAAACGCGCGGGAATGGCCATTGCCAGGTAGAACGCTGGGAATGACGCCATGATCCACAGATCAGCCGGGACGTGCGCTTTTCTTCCCAGTCCTATCAGGGCAATCGCCACGCCGATCAAGGACAAGCCCAACACAATCGTCGGCCACTTCAGCAGGATCACGACCGGGTAGTACAGCTTCCATCCGCCATGATATGAAATCTGTCCGAGAAAGAATGCAGGTTGGCCCTGCCGGTTGTGTCGCACCAGTTCACGGAAACCTTCGACATATTCTCCTGCCGGAATCAGCAGACTGTAATTTCGGTTCCCCCGCACCGGCTTAACGATGGGCTCATTCCAGTTGGGAAAGGTGGCGGTCAAAGTACCATCCCGCACGGTCAGATGCGACACATGAAAGAAATATCCTGCCCAGACAACGAGCAAGGCGAGCAGAAACGCCGCTGCGGTTTTGCTCCAGTTCCATCTGGCGAGCACTTGCGTTATTTTGTCTGCGCCAAGAAGGAGCATCCACAACAGAGCGAGCACGAACATGGGCGCGGTAGAGAACTTGGCCAGGAGCAACAGACCGAGCAGTAATCCGAACCCGAACGTCTTTTGCCAGGTTGGCTCCTGCCGCCACCGCACCAGCGCCCAGGCCGTGGCAAAGATGAACAGCGTCGCGGCGCCATCGGTTGCCGCGATCGAAAAATGCGCGATCAGAGAGGGCGAGAATGCGAATAAGGCGAGTGCGAAATTAGCGGCGGTCCGGGAAAACAACCGATCAGCGGCCCGCCAGACTAACCAGGCGAGCAACAAACCCAACAAGACATTCATAGCGCGCGCACGCCATGCCAGCGATACCGGATCGGGCGTAATGCGGATAACGCGAAATGAATCAAACAGCCGCTCTACATCTACTTGCCACTTTTGATCGAGCAGCGGGAGCGTACACCACAGGCGGGCCAGCGGAGGATGATCGTTGTACTGTTCGAATCGTCCGTAACGCCAGGCGTTGAGTCCTTCCGCGATATGTACGGGTTCGTCGTAGGTGAGCGATTGCGTGCGAATGAACCAGGCGCATTGCGCCACGTAGAGAACCGCCAGCAGCGCCGGAAGAAGCCACCTGGTCCTCGCTGCCGGAGGAATTCTCGGCGCGAGCGCAGGGGATGTCGGTTGAACATTTTCCGGCCGGGTCATTCTAGGCCCGCCGCATTCGCGGGAGTTCACTTTACTTCAGCGTAAGGGAAAGTTCCACCACCACCACGAACCCTTGGGAGACAGCCCCATAAGCGCTAACCTAAGCAACTGGTTTCGTATTTGTGGACCTATCCTGGGTCAATGCGTATCGCCGAAGAAAACTGGAAGGTGCTTCTATCGTTGTTTCCCGCAGGATGGCAGCAAATGGCGTCTCTTACCGACGAGCGCCCCCGCGGGAACCATCAGATTACGCACTCCCGTGTGGCTCCTGCGCCAGATGGCGAATCAGGAGGTTTGCGGACGAGACCTTCCGCTAGGTCGGAAGTTTGAGTTCGCGTGTCAGTTGCCTGAATCTTGCTTGATCGCGGATCGCGTCGTAACCGGGGAACACGATCAGAGATCCCAGGTACGGTTCGCGTTCCGCCAGAGCTGTCTCCAGCCATTCGAGAGCGGAGGCGGTTTCACCCAATCCAAGATAAGTCCACGCAATGGGCAATGCAGGGCTGTAAGCTTTTTGGCGACGGGCCTGTAGCTCCTCGATCACGCTGCGGGCTTCGACTGTGTGCCCCATCACTCCGGCAAGGTAGCCAAAGTAGCCCTCGCCAAGGGGCAGCCCATCGTTGAGCTTTTTGCCAGTGTTCGCGGCGCTCCAAGCTTCGTCCTTTAGGCCCACCGCTCCCAAAGACAGGGCCAAATAAAAATGGGTGTAAGGCGAGTCTGTCGTCAGTTCAATGGCGATGCGGCCAGTGCGGACCGCCTCGTCGTAGCGGCGCGCATAGTAGTTGGCCTGCACGAGTCGGAAGTTCGTCATCAAGTCGAGTGGGTCAAGCTCGAGTGCCTTGCCGGCATGCGACAAGGCTTCGTCATGGCGGCCGAGTAAAGTGCAAAGAATGGGGTACGCCATATGGGGAAACGCATTGGTCGGCTCAAGGCTTATGGCTCGCCTGTGCGCATGCTCCGACTCAGTCCAACGCCACTGATACATTCGGAGCATTCCCAAAGTGCTGTGGAGTCTTGCTGAATTCTCGTCCAGAACGAGCCCCTGGGAGAGCAAGGCTTCGGCTTCGGGAAGCGCACTTCGGGGCGGTAAAGCTCCGAACGCTGCGCTCACGTTGTAAAACATTGCCGCACCGTAATAAGGCTCCGCGAAGCTGGGGTCCAGCCGGATCGCCTCCTGTAAGTACTCGAAGGCGCGTCGCACATCGTCGGGGCGTCGCTTCTTAAGGAGGTGAGATCCCTTCAAGTATTGCACGTACGCCGTCACATGCCTCGGACGACTTTCTGGAATCCGAGCCGCCAGACGGACGTGCAGCGCCGCAGCTGCGGCGGCGCAGACCTCATCCTGAATGCCGAATAAGTCTCCCATATTGCCGTCAAAGCGCTGCGCCCAGAGGTTGAATCCATCCTTCACTCCGACCAGGTTGACGGTGATGCGAATGCGGTCTGCGGACCTCCATACCGATCCTTCCAACACGGCCTCGACCCCAGTTCGCGGCCGACTTGTCTGGCATCCCAGGGCTGCCCCTTGAATCGAAATGCCACGCTGCGCGCGGTAACCCTCAATCCGTCGATCCGCGACAAGACACGGATCAACTCATCGGCCAATCCATCGCCGAGGTAGTCATCCTTGGCATCTGCCGTTTGGTTCACGAATGGCATCACGGCCACGGCGGGCCGCTTGGCGATTGGGACTAAAAATCGGTAGCCCCGCTTCGGGATTGTTTCGATAACGCCGGGCGAGTTGGCGGAATCTCCCAGCGCGTCACGCAATCGGCTGACCGCAGAATTCAGGGCCACTTCAAAATCCACAAACGTGTCCGGCGACCAGAGCCGCTGGCGCAGTTCTTCGCGTGTCACGATCTCGCCGGGCCGTTCCACGAGCGCGGCCAGCACCTGAAACGACTGTTCCCGGAGGGTGATTGGCATTCCCCTCTTCAACAGGCGGCGGCCTTCCAGATCAACCTCGAATGCTCCGAACCGCACGTTCATGGCTGTCGAACATTCTTGCTTTCAGTCAGTTGCCTGTCAACATTTTGGTCTTCTTTTGGGGATATTTCCTGTTTGAAATACCCAGCAACCTCATGCTTCACAAGATCGGCGCGCGTGTTTGGATCTCGCGAATCCTGATCACGTGGGGAACCATTGCAACTCTTACCGGGTTTGTGCAGTCCGCCAGTCAACTCTACATCGCACGCTTTGCCCTTGGGCTGGCAGAAGCGGGATATTTTCCCGGCATCGTTCTTTATCTGGGCTGTTGGTTTCGGCAACGAGAGAAGGCACACGCGATTGCTCTGATCTTAATGGGCATACCCTTGGCGAGCGCGCTAGGGGGCCCGATTTCAGGTCTCCTCCTCGATCATGTGCATTGGTTCGGGCTCAGCAGTTGGCGATGGCTTTTCATTCTGGAAGGATCGCCTGCCCTAGCGTATGTGTTTCTGACGCTTCTCCTGCTGCCGAACAGACCCACAGAGGCGAGATTTCTCACCAGCGAAGAGAAGACCTGGATCGCGGACCAACTGGAGCAGGAAGAGCGGCAAAACCCGGGGGCGCGCACGATTTCAGTCGCACGGACTCTGGTTCATCCCAGAGTCTGGCATCTCGCATGTATCGGTTTTGGTCACGGCTTTGCCACATACATATTCAGCTTTTGGTTGCCGCAGATCATGAAGTCGGTCTTAGGAGGACAGTCCAATACCGTGGTTGGGTTCGTGGTTATGATCCCTAATTCCCTTGGCCTGATCGCGATGATCTTAGTGTCTCGACACTCTGACCGCACACTGGAGCGGCGATACCACATAGCAACGGCAACCGCCCTGTCTGGAATTGCCATGCTGTTGCTTGGGGTGCCTCGCTCGCCCCTGCTTTCTGTCGTTCTCTTTTCAGCCGTCGCCATTGCGGCATATAGCAGTTTGCCGGTTTTCTTTTCGCTGCCTGGCGAATTCCTGACTGGATTCTCGGCGGCCGCGGGGATTGCGCTCGTCACCTCCGTCGCTAACTTCGGCGGATTCGTCGGGCCTTACACCGTAGGCCTCATTCGACACAGGACCGGCAGCTCCTACTACGGCCTGATCTGCGCGGGAGTTTTCTTCCTTATCTCAGCGAGCTTGGCCTCGGTCTTGCCGAAGCGAGCCCAGCTTGCTCCTGATCAATCGTCAGGGGAGGCCGACGTAGCCTTCGAAACAGGTGTCTAAAGCCGGAGGGAACATGACATTCATTCCTAAGCCGATTCGCATTGAGCCCGCATTTGGGGACCGCGAAAAGATTCGCGAGCTGTTTGAGCGGCATGCTCCCTATCGTGCGATCGCAGCCTATGCCCCGGAGGGGGTTGTGGACGAAACCACGCATCCACAAGGCGGGCGGTCGGTTCTTCCCTGGTTCCGTGGAACCTGGGCATTAGGCGGCAAGCCCCTTGTCGAGGGCGCCGAGATGATACTGCACAACCAGAGGTTTGTTGACGCCGCCAGAGCCATGTTTGGTACATCGCTTGTGTATCCTGAGTTCGTCGTCGTCAACGTCAATGGGCCAACACCTGCCGGCACGGCCCACGTTGACATCCCTTCCTTCCGCGGAGCAACACGCGAAAGCTATCCGTTGCCGTTTCTGAAAGTGATGGGCAGCTCTGGACTGTTCGAAGCATGGCGCGCGGTGCGCGCAGGAGCGATCTCGTGGTTTTACGAAGGCACGGGTGGGAGCTTTGATTACTGGCCGGAGGGGCTTGATGGTCCAATGCTGAGCGAGCAGCCGCCCTTCAGCAACATTGCTCTCATGGCGGACAATGACCGGATGTACCACCGTATCGGTGCCATTGGAGATGGCAGCGCAGAATTGCCCCGCATGTCGGCCTCGGCGCAGATTCAGCCGGACGGCGATGGCAGTTGGGCAATTCTGGAGAATGGAGAATGATCCGCGCTACTTATCCAAGCCATGCGATTCGCCTGTCCGTTCTGTGGAAGGCGGAAGTGCGAGACAACGTTCAGGACAGAGAGTTGAGCGCCGACAATCTGAATCTCGATCGCATTGTGGGGATTTTCACCGCGGACCTCCGCCATCGGACCGCGGGTTTCCAGGTGCCTTCCGATCCATTGGCCGACACCGCGTGGATTCTCCTGCTGCAGCGGATTTATGCTGACCCAACCTGATTCCGGTGGGAAGCAGTAAGGCCATTCAGGACCAGCGGCCTGCCATCAATAATGTCATCGAGTAATCCTCAGTACCTCAAATTCGACCAAGGCGATGGTGGACAGCATACAGGGATTGCGGCCCGACGGCCGGCTCGTCACTATGGGGTGCCGCCGACGCGGAGCCAATTGTGGTCTCGCTGATTGATCTCATCTCGAAGCGCATTCGAATCATTGGCAGCCAGCAAAACGGCCCCGAATATCTTTACGAAGCGCTTGATTTCGTAGCGCAAGGAAAAGTGAAAACGATTGTGGAGACATATCCATTGGCGGAGGCACCGAAGGCCTACGATCGCGTGGCGCAGGGCAAGGCCCGATTTCGCGCCGTCCTGACAATGTAATCGCCGATCCGGCGCCTGTTTCGGGGGATCACGGGCAGGGTCAATCGATCAGTAATTCTTTGCGAGGTATTCGCGCACGCGCCCAATCCTGAAGCGGGCATCGCCGGCCTCGATTTCGAGGAGCAGTTGCGCGGTAGTTAGCTGGTTGTGAAAGTCAAAGGCTGCCGAAGTGTCCGGATTGACAACAAGCTGAAGGTTCTTGTCGATCTGTTCGCTTTCTTCCTGCAGAGACGTGAGCCTCGCCTCTTGGACGGAGATGCTTTCCACCAACTGCTGTCGAAGGACTTCCATGCTGCGCACGACTTCGCTTTCCTGCGCTTTTTTCCATTCGTCATGGGCTTCCACGGCATGATCCAGATGCTGGTCGATGGCTCGACTGGCGAAATTGTAGTTGACCGTTACGGCGCCGTACGGCTGAGCACCCTGGGCAATCGGATTTATCTGCTGATGGACACCAACGGAGAGGGCCACGTCCCAATTATTTTGACGACTTAGTTTATCCAGCGCTCTTTGTTCGTTCCCTTCACTATTTTGTTTCTCTGCCACCAGCTCCTTCAATGGACTGTCACTCAGTGGCGGAGCATAAAGCGCGGTGATCTTCGACCGAGTATCGGCTTGGTCAGCGTCCAGCTTAATCTTCGTGGTCTGCAGCGAAAAAAGCATAAGACGGGTCGCATTCTGCGCCTCCACCATCTTTGAAGTCTTTTCGATGAGTGCGTCCAGCGACTTAGCAGCCTGTTCGACTAGAACGAGCCGGTTGCGGAGAGCTTCTTTTTCTAGGCTGGACAGCGCGTATTGGATGTTCTGCTGGGCTCCAGTCGTGGCTTTGTACAGCTCGCACTCTGTGCGCGCCGCGTCCATCGTTAAACCGGCTTTTCTTATGCTTGAAAGTCCAACGGAGGCACCCGCTACCACCTGCAACGGTAAGCCCGTCTCGGGCTGAGTCATGCCTGCCGAGGCGATGGGAGTGCGCAGCAGGTCTCGCTGCGCCTGCGCCTGCTCCCTAACGTAGGAGCAGTACGCCAGCTGATCTGTTGAGTCAACTGCACGTGCGCGCGGGTGCGCAACGAATGCGTGCACCCAGGAAACAAACATCGCTGAGGTCACCACAACCCTCCAGTTGTTCAGGAACATTCTCCCTCTCCTTCAAAACACGACCGGCTTGCGGCCCAGAAACACACTCTTCGATTTCGCCGATTCAGCATGGTCCAGATCCATCTGTACAAGAAAGCCGCGAATCTGCGTCTTGAAAATCGGGTGGATAGCGGTCTCTTCGCCCGCGAATACCTGCTTCAAAGTGCCCACTCGGCGGCACGCGATCATGTTCAGGTAACAGTCGTAGATGGAGGTGCCGGCTACGGCGTTGGCCTGGTTATCGTAAGGAACGAAGGCGAAGTACAACGTCTTTTCCCCGGACGCATTCAGATAATACGGACTCTGTTTGGCCGTTTGGATGGCCTGTCTCAATCGCTCAACCTGTCGTGATTCCTCCTGGAGCTGCTTCTCTGCAACATTGATCGCGACATCCAACTGGGCAACCTCAGACCGCAATTCGGCTTGCTTTACGAGCACATCAAGCGAGTTGGTGCCGGTCGTGGTCTTATCTAGAACACTGTCGGTCAGGAGGACCTCCGCAATTTTGCTGTCGGTATAAGCGCCCCCTGCCTGGTTCAGGGCTGCTAGTTGCGTCGCAGCGTCACCCTGTGTGATCAACCCGGCAGCCAGATCTTTGTTGATGTTGGACTCTACTGGCTTCAGCTGTGCCAGCACTTTTTGGGTCTTCAGGTTGTCAGCCTGCTTCTGCTGGTCGAGTGCCGCGAGTTGCGGGCCGCTGGTGCGGTTGTGAGTTCGCTCGCGCGCGATGGCTTGTTGTAATTCGGGTTCGAGCCCCAGAAGCGCAGTCCGGTGTTTCTTCATTTCGACTAGGCCAGTGTCGAGTTTCTTCGTATCCACCTTCAGGTCCTCGATGGTCTGTTGCGTGGTCACAAACTTTTCCCTGAAGTCAAGGCTTTTCTCGTCTGCCGCAGAGAGAATGATCGGCGCAGCCCACGAACTGTTCACGGCATAGAAGCCCATTACGAAGGCGTAGCTGATAATTCCGGCCAGTACCAGATACAGCACAGTAATGGCAAAGACCCGGTAGAGCGTAATGACCAGCTTGTAGTGGAGCGATTGCTTGACAGGAGCGTTCTTGTGTTGTGGTGGAAGCGGATCATCTTTGGTTTCGGAAGGCCGGTTAACGGTTGGCGTTGCCAATGGGCACCTCTTGTGGTTTGGTTCGCGTGCCCCAGTCCGCGGAATCCATCGTGCACAGGGCGAGGGGCGTGAGGAACAAGCTGCTGACCAGCGACCAGGCTATGTAAGCGCCAAAGGCTAGAGGATGGGCGATGGCCTCTTTCGCGCTATATTTCTTAATCACCCAAGTAAGAACGGCTCCAACCCCAAGAGCCGTGATGAGCGGGACGGGCCCCGCCCATGCCAAGGGATCGGAACTAAGCACAGAGACCACGACCAAGAACCCTACCACCGCCCCGAGCGGAGTGAGTACGAGGGTGAACACCGTGTTGGGGTGCAGTTTCCAGACATGCTGCGGTAGGGTTCTCAGGGTGAAGAAGAAATCGCGCACGATGCTGCGCCGCCAGCGCAGTTGCTGTTTAAACAGCACTGGCAACGTGTTCGGTACGGTGGTCCAGCAGAGCGCATCATTGTTGATGTAGGTCCCGTAACCCCGCAGCAGCGTCTGATGAGTCAGGAACCTGTCTTCACCCTGGTTCACTGGAATTCCAAACCAGTTGCGGGAGCGGATCGCGGGCTCGATCTCTAGCAGTAACTCGCGTCGGATAGCGAAAAGGCATCCGCTGATGCAGCAGATGCTACGGGTCCAATTCTCGGGAATCTTATAAAGCTGGAACGCCGAATAGTAAATAATAGTCTGGATGGCGGTGATCACACTGTCGTTCGGGTTTCTGACTCCCACTCTGCCTCCCACCGACCCGATGCGTGGCTCGGCGAAGCATGCTGTCAGCTCCCGAATTGCGTCCGGATGAAAGATGCAATCGGAATCAATGGAGATGATGATCTCCGCCGTTGAGTGCTGTAGCGCATTGCAGACGGAGCGTGCCTTTCCGCTGTTGATTTCATTCCGCCCTGTGCTTACGCGGATGTTGGTGAAATCGCGCTGGGCTTTGAGCATCCAGTCGTAGCTGTCGTCGACGGAACAGTCGTCTTGCGCGATCACCTCAAACTTGTCGTTCGGATAGTTGCTCTTGCTGATGCTGTCAATCGTCTCGTACACCATCTTGCCCTCGTTGTAGCAGGGCATCAGCACACTCACGGTGGGCTGATAGGTGTAATCCTTTTGGACTTTTGTGCTCGCGAACGAGAACTTCAGAATAATTCCCATCAGGTACTTGACCGCTGAGATCAACAGGCAAAGAACTAGGATGAGCCAGAGAAGAATGGGAGCCATTACCGCCGCGCCTCCTCGGGTGAATGCCTCACCCTTTGGACATGGGTGTGTCCGTCAGATTCGGCGTCCATGTGGCGACCTGCTTCCCGATGATGGGCCACGCTCGGGTCTCCCGAACTCGCACCATATAACATTCGGGTCGGTTCCTCAATGGCCGGAAGTAACAACAGGGGATCGGGATTCCGCAGGGTTCGTCGCGACTGTGGCTGTCAACGCAGGATAGAGGCTGGAGGGACGCGCTTGTGTTTACTGATTGCGCCTTTGCATGGTCCGAAGCTCCTGAGCAAACTGGACAGATCGTCGTTTCGTTTTCCCTCAGAAACCTGACTCTGTCGCTCTTTGTCGCCTAGAGCGTTTACATTTTTCCGGGCGAGTGCCGGAAGTAATTCTTAAGTTAGCGCTTATCGGGGACAGCCCCTGGCTGTCCGGGCGGAGCTGCTCCGCAGTTTCGCTCTCACGAGCCAGGGGCGTCGAGTTCCGCGCGACCGGACAGCCGGGGGTGGCTGTCCCCACGCAGTTCGCAGCGAACCTCCGGCTGGGATGAACTGCTAGACTGAGTGACTCGATTCCATCGGTGAGCACAGAACGCATGGACAAATCGTCCGTCACGGCGCCCAGGAATGCAGGCTCGCTTTTGATTCTGGGCTTGGGCTCCGGAATTGTCGCGGGTCTCGTCGAAGGCGTGGGCCTCCTCTTTTTCCAAAGGATCAACTGGGAGCGATGGGGCCCCATGATGCACGTGTCCTGGGAGATCGTCTGGATTTCTCCTATTGTGGACGCGATTCTCTTCTTGTCGCTCGCGCTCATCTGCATTGTCGTATTTCGGTTCGCGCCTCGCCTTCCCGCCGTGCGAGTGCTTGTTTTCCTGCTGACATTTCTCACCGTGTACGACTGGCTCACCTTGACCAACCGCCTTTACTTACGTGCCTGCCTGCTGCTGGCGTTGGGTGTCGCGGTGGCTTTCGCCCGATGGTGCGGACAGCGCGAGGGCGTGTTCCTGCAATTCTGGAAGACGACTACGCCGTGGATGGTCGCGGCGTGGGTGCTTGCGTTCGCCGGGATTCAAGGCGGCAAGTGGCTGCAAGAGCGGAACGCGGTAGGGCATCTCCCGCCGGCCACGCCGGGTGCGCCCAATGTGCTGGTGATTGTCGTCGATACGTTGCGTGCCGATCATGTTTCTTCTTATGGCTACAGTCGTCCCACCAACCCAAATTTTGATCGCCTGGCGCAGCAGGGCGTGCGGTTCGAGAATGCGATTGCTCCTTGCTCGTGGAGCTTGCCTTCGCATGTTTCGCTGCTGACCGGCCTCTACCAGTTCGAGCACGGGGTGGGAAGCGTGCAGCCGGAGCCGTGGTTGGGATGGGGTAATAAAGGCATGGGCGGATTCCCCACACTGGGAGAGACTTTGGAGCACAGAGGCTATCGCACCGGGGCATTCTCCGCCAACCGGACTTACTTCTCCCGAGACCTGGGTTTTGGCCGGGGCTTTGTTCACTTCGAAGACTACTTTCAATCGCCCAGTGACGCGTTCGTACGCACGCTCTATGGCAGGGAGTTTGCGCGGATCTACCTCAAGCGCAGCGAGCATAGCCTGGTCAAGCGCACGCTGCGCAAGCTCGGCCTCACTGCACTGCTCGACCAGGACGCGGAAGGCTCCGGCAGCTATGGGGGCGCCTTCGGAGTCCGCAAACGCGCGGACGTTGTGAACCAGGAAGTAACAGAGTGGATTGATCGCGATCGCCAACGACCTTTTTCGCCTTCCTCAATTATTTCGATGTGCACGATCCTTACGGCGGGCCGCGAGATTATTCCAAGACTTCATGGCCGCAGCAAAGCGAGGTGGACGCATACGACAACGGCGTGAAGTACGTTGACGACTACATCGGCCGGCTGATGGAAGAACTCAGCCGGCGCGGCTTAGAGAACAATACGCTCGTGGTCATCACCTCCGACCATGGTGAATCGCTGGGGCAGCATCATCTCAGAACCCACGGCAAGGCGCTGTACTGGGAACTGATCCATGTGCCGCTTGTGATCTGGTATCCCGGTCGCATTCCGGCGGGCATTACAGTGACAACGCCGGTGACCAATGCTGCGATTCCTGCGACGATTATGGATCTCCTCGGCGCCGGTGCGCAAAGCCCATTTCCGCCGTCCTCTTTGAGTGCGCTTTGGCAAACTGGTGGCGTGCCCCATTGGCCCGACCCCCTGTCGGAGCTCGCGCACAATGCCATTTCGGATAAGGAGGACCAGATTGCGAGAACGCTGGTTCCTACTGCCAGCACTGGCGCGATGAAATCTCTGGTGACACCGCAGTGGCAACTCATCACGCATGAAACCAGGGGTGATCAGCTTTACGATTGGGTGCTCGACCAGGCAGAGTCCAACAATTTCGTACACACGGCGGAAGGTCAGGCAACAACAGACAACCTGAAGTCGCGCCTGGCCGACATGATGAAGCCGAGGAAATAACCTCGTCTCAGAGGCGCCAATCAGGGGTCGGGAACTAAAGCGCGGGAGCTAAAAAAATAAGAGGTAGGTAGCCGTACCTACCTCTTTCGTGGGGTGAACCCTCAAAACCGCGGCCGGGGAAGGCCGAGCCCTGAGTTATCAATTGCTGCACTGAGGGTAGCTGCTGTGAGGGCGGGAGACAATACTGTGAAAATACTAGAAGCTGGCGAGCGCTGTGATCCCTTTAGATTCTACGCATTGGTAGGCGTGGCCCGCGGCGAGGTTCTTGTATTCCTCCGTACCGCCATTAGGCCAATCGATCACCAGGCGATCGATTTTGTCACGTTTCCCCAGACCAAAAGTCAGAGGCAGCTCGGACTGCGACAGGTAACTTGATCCGCCTTTCACCAGACGCGACTGGCTGGTTTCGCCGTGGAAAATGCGTACCCTGGCGCCGATGGCGTCCCGGTTCGATTTCGTGCCGACCAGACGAATGCGAATGCTCTTGTTCCCGCCGAGTTGATCGTTGCGATACAAGTAGGCCGGGCCGTTGTTCGTCGTGATCAACAGATCAAGATCTCCGTCGCGATCAAAATCGCCGTAAGCCAGTCCGCGCCCGACCTTGGGCTGAGCAAAACCGCCGCCGACTTCAACGGCTGCGTCGCGAAACTTGCCCTGGCCATTGTTGAGGAACAACTGTGGCGGCTGCGCGTAACCGACTCCGCGAACATTACGCACCGTGTCATCAATGTGGCCGTTGACCACAGCCAGGTCGAGCGCGCCATCGAGGTCGGCATCCAGAAAGATGCAACCGAATCCCAACTTGTCCTTGGAGGCAAGTCCAACTCCGCTCTGGGTGGCCACGTCCACATAATTTCCGCCGCCGGGCGCACGGTAGAGACCGATCATTTCGTTGTCGAAGTTGGTGATAGCCACGCCCGGAGTTCCCGAGTTGTTGAAGTCGGCCACGTCCACGCCCATTCCGGCGCGGGCCTTGCCCTCGGCGCTGAAAGCGATTCCGGCGTCCACGGCAACATCCTTGAACGTCCCGTTGCGCTGGTTGCGGTAGAGCTTGTTGGGCTGGGTGTCGTTGGCCACCAGCAAGTCGGGCCAGCCATCCTGATCGTAGTCGAGCAGCGCTACGCCCAGGGACTTCGAGCTGCTGTCGAAAATGCCGCTGGTCGGCGTGACGTCTTCAAATTTTCCATTTCCCAGGTTGTGAAACAGCCAGCAGGTTTCCCCGCGGTAAGCTTCGGGAGTGCAGTAGGACTTATTTTTTCCGTCGAGGCTGCAGAACACATCGTGCTCGGGAGACCACTTCACATAGTTGCAGACAAATAAATCCAGCAACCCGTCGCGATCGAAATCAAACCAGAGCGCGGAGGTGCTGAAGGCCTGCCGGCCGCCCAATCCGCTGGCCTTGGTGACATCGCGGAACGTGCCTTTACCCGTGTTCTTGAATAAGACATTCTGTCCGACGCAGGTCACCAGGATGTCGGGATAGCCGTCGTTGTCATAGTCTCCGACCGCGACGCCCATGCCGTACATTTCGACGTCGAGGCCGGCGCTGCGCGTAATATCGGAGAATGTCCCGTTACGATTGTTGCGATACAGCTTCAGGGTGCTGCGTTCGCGTTTATGACCGGGCCAGTCCATACCATTGATCAGGAGAATGTCCTGCCAGCCATCGCCGTCGTAATCGAGAAATGCGCATCCTGCGCCCAGAGTTTCAGGAAGTAGCTTGCCGCCGTAGGCCCCGCTGTTGTGACGGAATTCGCACGCCGGCGCCTGCGCTCACATCGACCAGTCGGAAGCCAGGGGAGCAAGCGGCTCAGGCGCGGCGAACGCATCCAGCAGCAGGCTTGAAGTGGATGCCAGGCCAGCCATGCCCCACAGAAAGTGCCGCCGGTTCACGGAAGATTTACCAGGCCGTTGCGAATAGCGTAGACAACCAGTTCGGCAGTCTTGTGAATCCCAAGCGCGTCCATGATGTTGGCGCGATGCACGGCCACGGTGTTCGCGCTTAGATCGAGTACCGAGGCGATCTCTTTGTTGGATTTTCCTTCGACGATCATTTGCAGGATTTCGAGTTCGCGTGGGGTGAGATGGTCGTCCCTGTCGCCTTTAAGCACGGCCGGACGACTGAGCTGCGAATCCAACACGGTTTCTCCCGCCACCACTCTTCGAATTGCCGCTCCTAGTTCCAGGTCCACCGCATTTTTCAGGACGTATCCGCGGGCACCGGCATCCAGGGCCTGACGAACCAGGGTTTCCTCCGGATGCATGCTGAGCATGAGCACCAGAGTTTGCGGCTGCTGTTCGAGAATCTTGCGCGTGGCTTGCAGACCGTTCATGTTGGGCATGGCGCAGTCCATCACGACCACATTGGGCTGAAGCTCTTTCGCCAGGCGAACGGCTTCTGCGCCATCGCCGGCTTCACCGGTCACCTCGATGTCCGGCTCGTCCTCCAGAATGCGCCGGAATCCCCGGCGTACCAGGCTGTGGTCGTCCACCAACAGGACAGAAATTTTATCCGGCATGAGGGTCCTGCTTCTCTCCCAATTTATCTCCCATTTTTTCCCTGGGAACCGTCAATCGGATCAGTGTGCCGCTCGGCGCGGGCTGGGCAAATTCGATGGCGCCGCCCAGCAGCTCCGCACGCTCCCGCATCGCCACCAGCCCGATTCCCTGCTTCGCAGATTGCGCCACGAATCCGCTGCCGTGATCTTCCACTTCTAACTCCAGTGTCCGAGGCAAATATCGCAAACGTACCCAGGCTTCTTCGGGCTCCGGAATGCCGGGTCACATTGTTCAGCGCTTCCTGCACCACGCGATATACATGAATAGCAGCATTTCCGTCCACGGGATAGGCCGCACCCGATTTCTCATAGGATATGTGAATGCCCGCCTGCCGTTCCATCACCGGCAAATACCAGTCGAGAGTGCTCTCGAGGCCAGTCTCGTCCAGCATGACCGGATGCAGCGCCTGGGAAAGACTGCGCACCTTGTCCAGCGTGGTCTGCGCGATCTCGGCCACTTCGCGCAACTCGGCGCGCAACGGCGAACCTTCTGGCACCTGATTTCCCGCGCGGGACAGCATGGCGCCCACCGCAGTCAAAATCTGGCCAAACTCGTCGTGCAGCTCGCGGGAAATGTGACGCAAGGTGGACTCCTGGGTCGAAATCAGTTTCTGCGCCAGCTCACTGCGTTGAGCGGACAGCGCGGCCAGTTGCGCAAACAACTGCCGGTTGGAACGGATCGAATACAGGCCGGTGAGCAGGATCGCCACCAGCGTGAGGGTAAGGAACAGATAGACCTGACGCTGCACCCGGTCATAAATCTGGCGCGATGCGCAGCGCCGCCTGCTCCTCGCTTTCATTGTTTTGCACCAGCAAACGCGCCACTGCCGTGCTCAACGCCGCCTGTCGCGCCTGCAACGAAAGCTGGATCTGGGTGCGCGCTTCGTCCGGCTTGCCGTTCGCGGCCAGAGCAAAGGTCCGATCGACCGCGTCCCAGAATTGGGCCATGGAGTTTTTCAGATACTCGCGCTGCTCGGGAGTGCGGTCAGCGACCGCAACCTGCTCCTCCTGACGTAACGCATCGTTCAAATCAGCCCGCACCCGCTGGAATTGTGCCGACCACGCGGTCAGGGGATAGGGCTCGTTGTTGTCCAGCATGTCGCGCATGGCCAGCGCAAGAGTGTTGAGATCGTTTTGAATGCGAAGCAGCTGCAGGGAGTCTTTGCGGTTCCGGTCCACCAGGTTGTTCTGCAACTCCCGCAGGCCGGAGATCTGCCACGTGATGTATACGGAACAGGCCACCACGGCGGCCAGAGTGATGATCAGCCCCAAGAAGAGTCCCGGAGTTGGAGACCGATGAGGCGCACGTGGACGCGGCACGAACCGAGGATACAACGCACTGGCGTCAAGTTCCAATGCGGACGTGTTTGATTCTCGGATTGGGGAAGCACATAGCAATTGAAATTTGGAAGAGGATGCGCGGGACGCCAAGTGCTAAGTGCCAATTGCTAATTGCGATCAGCAGGGGCGCCCAAGTCTTTCGGGAACGACTTGAAAGAGCACATCGCGTGACTTTGATGACGTTTGCTTGTTCGCGTCGGTGTTGTTCTGTGTCAGTGTGCCCTTCAGCAGATAGTAAGCCTCGTCGCCGGGATTCTTTCCTGGTCCACGTTCGATTGTCCCCTTGAATTCGTACCAGACACCATGCACCGTCTGCGTGGTGAAATTCAGGCTTTTGCCATCCAGTTTGCCGGACTTGAAGAACAGATCGAGAAACTCGCCCCGATCGCTTTCCGTGTCGCCATAACGTGAAATAAACCCGGTGACGTGGCCCTCCTCCTCCACCGTAAGTTGCACAAACTCTCCGTCCCGCAGAAAAGAATACATGCCGGAATAGTCGTTGGCGGGTTTGGCGGCGGGGGGATTGGGCGCCGTATTCTGCCCGCTCGAAAGCATGCAAGTCAGCAGTAATATGGCGAGAAAGATGAGGCACGGTCTGACCATGTGCGTATTAAAGCATGGAAAGCAGGTTCGATGTGGATGCGGGCGCCCGCGCCCGTGCGTCTCCGGGAACGGGCGGTGACGCCCGTCTTCCACCATCTTCGGCATGAACTGGTAGGTATCTGGGGCTCGGAACGCAGGCTATAATTAAGGTTTCGCGTGCCTGCGGTCTACTGCATGAAGCCAGCCTCGGTGCTCCTGGAATCGACGTCCGAATCAGGGTCAGAAGCCAGGTCCGCACCGGCGTTTCTGGTGACTCTCGAGCCCTGGCACACGGTCTTCTTTCGCAACCTTGCCGACGTATTTCGGCCCCCTCAGTCTCCTTTTCTAGTTTCCTCTCAGCCTGGGTCTTTTTGGCCGGATGTTTTTGTCACCACTCGTCTTCCGTGGAACCGGTTTGCGCAGTCTGCAATGTGTCACGTCGCGGTGATCGTGGCGCTGTGGGGATCGGTGCGGCTCTGGCCACAAAGACCGCAGGTGCTCGATCGTCCGGTCTTCAATCGCACCGATGTGATTTACTACGCGCCGTCAGAGTATCTGCCACCGCTCGATACTGGTGGCACGCGGAGACCGCTTCCGCGAAAGGGCGAGCCGGAACACTCCGCGCAGCCTATCATTTCGGTGCCGGCAGAGGCCGACAATCGCACTCAGACCATTGTCACTCCTTCCGACATCAAGCTGAATCACGATGTGCCTCTACCGAATATCGTGGCCTGGTCGCAGAATACGGCCCAGCCGGCGATGCCACTCGCATCGACGACGGCTGCCGCCAACCTCAGGCTGCCGGCGCTTCCTGTAACCGCCGTCGCGCCCGCGCCGGAAACGATGCCAGCCAACCGCCAGCGATCGCCGATGCTTTCCCAGGCGGCTGTAGCACCAGCTCCAGAATTGGACACAGAATCTTCGCGCACTCTGCGGGCACCGCAGGCCGCGATCGTCGAACCTCCGCCAAGTGTGGACGCCGCGTCGCAGCGCAGTTTGGGAGACATCAACATCGGGCACTCTCAAGTGGTTGCGCCCGCGCCGGAATTACCCGTGGCCGAACAATACGCAGTGGGCGGCAGGGCGCAGACGGCGCTTGGCGGCGCAGGTTCGGCGGCAGTTCCGCCCGCACCTTCAATTCCGGGCAATGCGGGTTCGAATCCAGGCGGGAGGATCATCTCGCTCGGCATTCACCCTGCAGGGTTGAATCCGGCGGACAATGCCAGCTGGAAATCGTCGCGGAACTTTTGCCGCAACTCCTGAGGGGAAGGCGGGTGCGCCCGGCACTCCTGACGTTGCGGCAAGTGCGAACCGCGGTAGCGGTTCCGGAGCCGGCAAGAATAGTGACGGTATCCCTTCCGGACTGAGGGTTGGCGCAGGTCCCGAGAATCAGAGCCGCTCTGCGGTGGCGGGACAGGGAAACGGAACCGGGGGCGGTGGCGCGACGACGCCGGGCCACACTTCCGACAACTCGCGTTTGATTGCGGACGCGGCGGCGCCACGGGTCAGCGCAACTCCAGCTCATCCGTTTTCGGAGGTTTCCAAGGATCGAGCCACCGATGTAGATCGATGGATCTTTGGCGACAAGAAGTTCTATGCCATGACCCTGAACATGCCAAACCTGAATTCCGCAGGCGGAAGCTGGGTCATTCGTTTTGCCGAACTCAATCCCAACGAAGCCAAGGGAGATCTCACCGCTCCTGAAGCGACACAGAAAGTGGACCCTGCCTATCCTTTGGAGTTGATGCGCCGCAACGTACAGGGCACAGTCACGCTCTACGCCGTCATCCGCAATGATGGTTCGGTAAGTGATGTGAGGGTTCTGCGCGGCGTGGACGACCAACTCGATCAATATGCGCGAGCCGCCCTGGCCCACTGGCACTTTCGGCCCGCCACCAAGAACGGCGCGGCAGTGGATCTCGAGGCGGTGGTGATGATTCCGTTCAAGCCGGTGCGGCTGAAGTCCAGTTTCTAGAAGTTCGTAGAGACACGTAGAGACTTATCGCGGCCGTGGTGTTTTAACCTTGACCGATCCACTCGGTCTGCAGCTTCGGCGGCCGCATTAAGGTCTGCATCACCACGCAGTACTGTTCTGTCTTTTCTCGCAATCCGCGCAGTTGTTCCGGGGTTGCCATAGGAGCAACCACATCAAAATCAAGACGAATGCTCTCAAAGCCGACGGGCACATCTTTCGATATTCCCAGAGTACCTCGGAGATCCAAGTCACCTTGGACCGTGACCTCAATGCGTTCGGTTGCTATGCCCATGGCCGCAGCCACCATCTGACAGGTGATCTGCGCGCAAGCCGCCAGCGCCCCCAGCAAAAGATCACCGGAACAGGCGCCGGCGCCCGCACCTCCGACTCCCTTGTGAGCCTCGGCCTTGTAGATGGCACGTCCGATATCGACCGAGCACGCCACTGGAACATCCGTCTGTCCGCCTTTTGCTCGGAGGGTGATATGCGAAGCATCGGGGTCACTGCGATATTGCTCTTTCAACGGCTTCTGGAGCGATCGAATATCCATGGCAACCTCATTCCTCTATTCTCGGCTATTGTTCGTTGAAGGGGACAGCCTTGGGCAGGTAGTGGGTCATTTTCACGAGACAACCCGCAAAACCCACGAACCACAAAGGACACGAAGGATCACGAAAGCCTTATTTTCAGGGTTTCCTTCGTTTACCTTCGTGAGCTTGGTGGTTAACGGTTTTACAAGCTGACCCACTACCTTTGGCCAAGCCGTCTTGAAGCCGCTCCATCCGCTTGTTAGGATAATAGATGAACCTCAAGGACGCCCATGCCCAAGTTCGTCATCGAGCGCGAAATCCCGGGAGCCGGAAGCCTAACCGACGCCCAATTGCGGGAAGTCTCCCAAAAGTCGGTCAACGTTCTGAAGGGAATGGGTTCCGAGATCCAGTGGCTCCATAGCTACGTAACCGGCGACAAGGTGTACTGCGTCTACCTGGCGCCAGACGAGGCGACCATCCAGGAACACGCCAGGCGCGTAGGTCTTCCTGCCAATCGTGTCTCCGCGGTGCGCCGGCTTCTCGACCCGTCAAGCGCGGAGTAAGCGCTGGCTGAACCTCCCACGAGCCTCCGGGTTTCTTCATCAACGTGAGCCCGTCGGGGCTCCCGTGCGCAAAGATGAGGAAGATGCAGCTTCGGGCATGAGCACCTCTTCAATCGTTTTTTCGACCGGCGAAGCCCAACCTTCCAGCCAGGCCGTTACGCCTAGGGTGTCGGTTAATGCCTGCCGTACCGGGTGCAAACTTGCTTCCAGTTTGGCTTGTTCCGCCGGCGTGAGCGGAGCGCCAATATTTTGCCGCAGCGCCGCCGCTGCGCCCGCCAGCCGCAGTGAACGCTCGGCTTCGAGTTGAGCAGCCGCCGAGCACGCGAAACACTCCAGCAGGCGGGCAATTCCGCGTTTGTGATCCAGTTCCTGGAAAATTTTTATACTTTCCCGATACAGTCCGCTGGCCGCGGAATAGTCCCCCTGTTCTTTCGCCAAGCTCCCCAGATCAGCAAGCGTGCCCGCAATACCCCAGCGGTCACCGAGCTCCCGAAAACTCGCCAGGGCCTGTTCGTACAATGCCCGCGCAGCTACGGCGTCACCCTGATCGCGAGCGGCATCCCCCCGGTGGTTTATCGACCAGGCGACGCCGGCTCGATCTCCCAGCCCCTGGAAGATGGAGAGACACTCCGCGTATAGGGAGCTCGCGCGGGTATTGTCGCCCTGCAATTTGACGATACTTGCCAGGTTACTGAGAGAACGAGCGACCGCCTTCTGGTCGCCCGATTCTCTCCACAGCACCAGGCTTTCTTCGAACAGAGTGCGCGCAACTGGAATGTCACCCTGGTCCCGGGCAATGACCGCCAGCGCGTTAAGAGAGACAGCAGCCCCTTGCTGGTCACGCAACTGACGCGCAATGTCGAGGCTCTCCCGGAAGAGCGCATCCGCCGAGGCGTAATCTCCCTGCTCGCCGGCGAGCACGCCTGCGGCAAAAAGTGCGCGCGCCCGCGCCTTCGTGGGAGCTGCCGCTCCTGCGAGTTTCAGCAACTTACCCAGTCGGCCTCTGCCTTCGGCGAGATACTCGCGCGTCTCCCAAAAGCGAAACAGGGCAGTGCCGAGGCGCAGGCCCCACTCCGCATCTCCAGTTTCTGTCAGCCACTCCAGGCCAGCACGAAAATTGTCGTGTTCGAACGTGAAGCGTTCCAGCCAATCCACCCCTTCCGCGCCGGCCTGCTCGGTAGCCCGTTCTTCCGCGAGCACCAGGCAGTAGGCGGCATGGGCGCGCTTCGTGATGGCCTCTTCGCCACTTGACTCCAGCTTTTCGAGAGCGTACTCGCGAATCGTCTCCAGCATCCCGAAGCGCGATTCACCCTTGGCTTGCTCGACCTGCTGCGCAAGACTCTTGTCCACCATGGATGCCATACCATCGAGCAGGTCTAAATCGAGATCGCCCTTGGTGTCGCAGACAGCCTCCGCGCCTTCCAGCGTGCATCCGCCCACGAACACCGATAGTCTTCGGAAAAGCTTCTGCTCGGCGGGGCTAAGTAGATCGTAGCTCCAATCGATGGCCGCTCGAAGGGTCTGCTGCCGCTGGGGCATGTCCCGCGCGCCACCTGTCAATAGCTGCAACCGGCTGGTCAGGCGGGTCAGCATGGCCGAGGGCGAAAGAACTTTGACCCGAGCAGCCGCAAGCTCAATCGCCAGAGGCAGGCCATCCAACCGGGCGCAAATCTCGGCGACGGCGGGCGCGTTTTCTCGATTAAGCTCAAAATCTGGCTTGGCAGCAACGGCCCGCTGCACGAACAGCGCGACCGCAGGGTACTGTGACAGAACCTCAGTCGTGAGGATGGACCGCGAATCCGGCAGCGCAAGCGGCGGTACGGGAAATTCATGTTCTCCGTACACGTGCAACGCGGCGCGGCTGGTTACCAGAATTTTGAGATTTGGACCCATCACCAGAAGTTCCGCCACGGTAGGCGCCGCCTGAATCAGGTGCTCGAAATTATCCAGCAGGAGCAGCATGGGTGTGCGCAATGAGTCTTGTAAATTCTCCTTGAGGATCTCCAGCGGCGACTGACTCACCGTCCCCCGGATGCCCAACGTCTGAACGATCGCGGAAGCAATCAAGCCCGGATCGCTTAGCGACGAGAGCGGGACAAAATGAGCGCCCCCAGGGAAGCATTCGACCAGGCCACTCGCCACTTCGACTGCCAGGCGGGTCTTGCCGATCCCACCTGGACCCGTGACCGTGACCAGGCGCACATCCTGACGCAGCAGGAGTTCTTTGGCGGCCACGATTTCCTTCTCCCGCCCCACAAACCCGGTCCGCTGCACCGGAAGATTCGTTGGGCGGGTCTCCACCAGCTTAACTGGCTTCTCGGAGAAGCGGTCCCGTATGGCTGCAAGTTCCCGGGCGAGATCTCGAGTAGAGGCGTAGCGCTTATCGGGCTCTTTCGCCATGCACCTTTCGATAACCCAACACAGCGGAGCCAGGGCCTCGGAATTTTGCACTCCGATCGGTTCGGCTTGTTCCCGAAGAATGGCCACCAGTGTTTCCGCTGTTGTGCTTTTCCGAAAGGCGAGTTTTCCAGTCACCATCTCATAGAGCACCAAGCCGAATGAGAACTGGTCTGAGCGGAAATCCAGCTGGCCGCCGCAGACTTGTTCCGGCGACATGTATTGCACTGTTCCCATAACCAGACCTGGTCGAGTCTGCCAGGCGACCGTGGGGCTCAACTCGGTTAGCTCCGCGCTGGGCAGCGTGAGCTTGGCCAAGCCAAAATCGAGGATTTTGACGAATCCATCATCAGAGACCATCAGGTTCTCGGGCTTTAAGTCCCGGTGGGCAATGCCCGCTTCATGTGCCTTGGTCAGGCCATCTGCCACCTGCGCCGCGATCTCAATCGCTTTTCGGACGGGCAGCAAGCCGGAAACCAGCAGCTCGCGCACCGTCTTTCCTTCCACCAGCTCCATCGCGATGTAATGAGTGGAACCCGCCTTTCCGAGTTCGTAGATGGTAATGATATTCGGATGGTTGAGGGCAGACGCCGAGCGTGCTTCCTGCTCGAAGCGGCGCAACCGATCACGGTCCGCGGAAAATGCCGCCGGCAGAACCTTGATCGCGACACTACGATCCAGACGCGCATCCCGCGCCCGGTACACCTCGCCCATCCCGCCTGCGCCAAGGGGGGCGATAATCTCATAAGGCCCGAGTTTGGTGCCAGAGGTGAGGAGCATTCCGAACCCGATTATATTCCCAAGGAAGGGCCTTGCATTGGGTCGGACGATTCCACGACAGGTGGGGCGTCACGCATCGTCGTAATCTTCCGTCAGAGACTTGAGGAAGGCCACCAGGGCCGCAACATCGTCTTTCGCTGAGCGACATATTCTGGAACTCGGCGGGAGCGTTGCGCAGCAGACCCTGGCGCGCCAACTGCGAACTGTTGAGGTAAAACTCAATCACATCGTTGAACCGGGCCTTGCTGCCATTGTGGAAGTAAGGGGCGGAGTCTTCGAGGTCGCGCAACGTTGGAGTCTTGAAACGAGCAATGGTGTTGCCCAAGCCCTGGTCCGCGGAACAGTCCTGGCCGGCGCCACAAATCACGCTCTTGATGTTTGCCTGCGGATTGGGCTTGTCGGGGTTCAAGTAAATATTCCAAAGACCGAGGTCGGCGAATTGAGGGCTGCCGGCAACGGGCGCGTGGCGGAAGCGCTCTGAGGCGTTGGGGTGGCTCACCGTCACCGGCAAATAGAGATCGTAGTTCTGGTCCCGGTCGGCTTTGGCGGGGACGGCAAGACTTGCGAAGGCGCCCGCCCCATTGGCGGCATCGTATTCCTCTTGCGCAGCGCCTGTGTTGTGGAAAGAAAAGTCTGAAAAATTTGGCGCCTGGTGGCAGGCGGCGCAGTTGCCGGCGTGCTGAGAACCGTCGGTTGCGCCGCTGGCTGCTTTCAGAAAAATCTTGAGACCGGCCAGTTCCGTCGCGCCGAACTGGAAGGGCTGATCATGATATTGGAACGCCCCATATTTCCCGTCGATAAAAATCGGATTGGATAGTCCGTCCAGAATCTTGGCCAGACGCTGGTTGTATTGCGGGATGGTCTCGCCCCCGTTGGGTTGGACCGGCAGATGATTGACCCGCAGAAAGACGTCATAGGGGGATCCCATAAAGCGTCCAAATTCATCGTGCTGGAAACGCAAGTCCCCCATGTATGTGCTGATGCACTTAGCCACCAGCGCGAGAATCTGCTGGCAGGAAGCGGTGTTCACATCAATGCGATCCGCCGCGGGAATCAGAACGTCGGAGGGAATGCCCGAATCTTTGGCGAGAAATAGTTTGCTGTAGGAAAGCCCGTGGGTGCGATCTTTTGCCAGCTGATCGGACCCATCGTCTCCGCGAATGATCGCGGCAATATGGGCTACGGCCTGATCATGCTGGTGCGGAGCCCAGCCAAAGTTGCGTCCTGTCAACGTGGTTTCGACCAGATCGACTGGGTCCGTGAACTCGCCATCAAAGTGCAGGAATACCGGCCCGGAATGAGGTTGCAGCGACCCCACCATCTGCATCGAATTTCTCGGGGTGTGGTCAAAGGTGTTGAGGACGCGCGGCAGGGGACTCCGGGTCGTGTAGTCGGCGTAGGTGCGATTGCCGGCTCCGGCAACGCCTTGGAATTCGGTGACGAAGTGGCAGGAACGGCAGTTGATCGACTGGCCGGCGAACGGGCCGGGCAGACTTCCATTCGTCGTGTGGACCAAGTCGACGGCCGGATCGCCCGCTGGCAACGGCTGATTTACGCCTGTCATATTGGCGGCGAAAAATTGCGCGAATCGAGTGTCCAGGAACAACCGTTCGCCGATGGAGTCTTCCGCCGGCGTGGATTCCACTTCGGACGGAAAATTCGGCGCATCGCCCGCGCCGCAGCTCAACATGAACGGGATTGCCGATAGCCCCAGCAGCCAGAACCAAATGGACTTCGTCGAACGCTTCATTCTTGGTTTCCTTGGCCTTGCTTTCATTGCAACGGGATGGTCGACTCGTCCGTGCCTTTTTCTCCCAAACTCTTCACGTAGGCGATAAGTTGCCAGCGAGAAGGCTCGGGCAGTGCACTCCATGAGGGCATCCCCTTGCGCAGATACCCATTCTTGAGCAGCGAGAAGAGTTCGCCGTCGCTGGCTTGTTGCACCTCCTTGGTGCGCAAACTGGGTTTTTTCCCCCGGCCCAGCGCGTCCTCACCGTGGCATTTCGCGCAGTGGTCCTGGAACAATCTCGATCCGGCGGCAATCGCATCCGCCTGCTTCGCGTAGGGATTCGTTCGGGCCCGGTCGGTCTCGGAGACATGCTTCATCCAGCCGGCGTCCGCCGCATTGCACACCCAAGCAGCGAGGATCAGCCCTGCACACACGAGCGAGCGGATCATTTTGCTCTCCGATGAAAGTGGCTGAATATCTGCTGGAATTCGTAAGACACCTTAAAACGGTAAAGCGCACCCACGCTGTTGGCGTTCAATCCGAAAGAGGGGGAAAAACTGACGGTGGGACCACGCGGAATACTAAAGGCTACCGTGGGACCGGCATAGTGTGAGGTCGCCTTGAGGCCAAAGCCGTCCAGGTCGCCCAGGCCACCGTAAATTTCAGCGCCGGCACTGAAGTTTTCCCGGCAGAAAACGCAATTCCTGGAGCCCGCCGCCAGGGTCAGCGGACGGCTCACACCGAAGGCATAGCCGAATTCCCAAGGCTCGGGCTCAATCAAATTCTTTGCGGAGATAAAGTTCTCGGAGATATTCCAGCCGCGCACGTTGCTGGACAAAATAAGTTTCAGCTCCAATTCGCGTTCGGTCACTGAACGGCTCTCGGCGTTGGGGAGCCTCAAGTCGGAAATGCTGTCATGTCCGACAACTTCGAGCAGGCTGCGATCGGCCTTGTTCAGATTTTCGTATTCCACATAAAGCACGGGATTGATGAAATGCTCCCGCAATAGCGGCCGGAAGCGGTTCTCCCAGCGGTAGCCGTTGAACACAGTGCTGTCATTCGAGGTGTGCTGGCCGGACAGATACACTTCCGTGGTCCACCAGGCGGTGGCGCCGTATTCGAACTCAATGGTGGCGCTGCTGAAATAGTTCCCATACTTCGGTGAGGCCTGGACGCTCCTGAATTCAACCTCGAGATTTCCAGGTTCTTCCAAGGCATGCGAGTAAGTGACGAAGTAGGGCCATTCCTGGGCCGCAACCGACGTCGCGAGGCTCAACCAAGCCAACAAACCGAGGACCGAGATCAGCTTCACACGTTTCCTTTTTTATATTTGCAACTTAGTTGCATATACGTGAAGAACATGTCAAATCTAGCGTGCCATATGAGAGCGCGTCAATGTTTCGCGTAATTTTGTGTTGCACTTCGGTTGCAACTAGTTGCAAACGATTCTCGCCGCCGGATGGATCGCTGACGTTTCAGGGAGCCGTCACCTCTCGGGGCTGGGAAATTGAAAACTGGAAACCGGAAACCAGAAACTAGAAACTGCCTTTCGCCCTCTTGCCTTCCAGCATCGCGTAGATCGCGGGGTTAGTGCAGACTTCGTAGTACCGGCGCTCGGTCCAGTGCTGCAGCGAAAATTTGTGCGGATCAATCTGAGGAGTCCGGCTGGAGCGGACCAGAATCTTTTTAAAAATCTCGTTGCCGACTGGCACCAGGCCACTCTGCAACTGAAAGTCCTCGCTACCCCACAATTTAGGTAGATCCAAGTCGCACGGCTCGAGAGAAATTTCCTGCTGCAGCCGCTGGAAAGCAGCTTCGCTCAGACGAATTCCATTCAGATTATATTTCAGGATGAAATCTTCCGGGCTCTCTCCGGCATCGGCATCTTTCACGGTCTGAAAAGCATAGACGTTGAACGGGCCCTCCACGCCTGCGATGGCCTTGCGCACGCGCTTATTGCAGGAGGACAACCGGTCGCTCTCATTCAGTGCGTCGGAAATCATGATCTGTTGTTCACCATCCAGCAGATACATGGGCGCCGAATCCTGAAACGAAATGCCCGTCCCCAGTTCTAATCCTGGCAGTCTCGCCCGCTCCAGCAGATGATTGTAGCCGCGCACGATGTCGATGATCTCCCGCGCCAGCACGCAAGCCCGGCTCACCGCCAGCGGGGCTTCGCCTTCGTGCTCCAGCAACGCGACGATGATGGCGTCGCCTTCGACAAACACTTTGCGGGCGCCGTACTTGGCCAGTAATTTGTTTACGGGATCGTAAAAATTCAAGCTGAAATAGGAAGCCGGGTTCATGCCCTGTTCCAGCAGCGACCGGGTCAGCCGTGACGAGTCCCGGATATCGGCCTTCAGAATCACATGGCGCAGGACTTTGTCTTCGGACGGCTTCTGCTCTTCCGGCAACAGGAACTCGTACAGCGTGCCGTTCATGGCCGAGAGTTCCCGGAGCTTCCAGTTACCGATCAGATTTCCGCTGTCCATGGTGGAATTCAGCGCTTCCAGACGGCGCAGATCGCGGTGATAGCGCAAAAAGTCACGCAGAAAGCGCGTCGCCATTCTGGCTCGCTCGCTCCCGCGGCAAGCCGCTACCCGTACCATGGCCGCATACAGGCTCTGAGCCGAGAGTTTGCTGTGTTCCTGGATCAGCTTTTCGACCCGGTCGCGTTCTTCCCGCGAGATCAGGCCATTCTTCAGTTGCTGGGCATTGATGCGGGGCGAATATTCAGCGAGCAGCGGCACGACTTCGTAGGACGCGATCACGTGGTCCATGAGCTTCTCGCGTTCCAGCAATTCGACCCAGGCCTGCAATCGCGCCTTCTGGCTGCGGCCCTCGTGGGTGGCTTCGTCGGGCTGGCCCTCGCCTACGAGTTCATGGGCGTTTTCCGGGACGTTCAGCCAGCCATCGACCACGGCTTCGTCCTCGGCTTTCGCACCGAGATTCAGCGAGAGCAGAAATTCACGTGCGATGCGGCGCACATTGGAAAATCGGTCGGGATCGCGATCAAAGTT
Source organism: Terriglobia bacterium (assembly GCA_963803655.1). GTDB lineage: Bacteria > Acidobacteriota > Terriglobia > Terriglobales > Acidobacteriaceae > JAIQFF01. Next base: position 12,456 of record CAWDNR010000022.1, on the reverse strand, counting down.
GCCCAGCATGACATAGTGCTCGGCGTTCAGGTACGTGTCACAGCCGTCTTCGGTAAAGACCAGCGGATTCAGAAAGAGTTTGTATTCCACCTCGCTGTGATTGCCGAACAGCGAGCGCCGCATGCGGGCCAGCGTTTCCTTTTCAATCTCGCGCAAAATACGGAATAGTTCCTGTCCGGTCTTGCGCACGATGATCTTCTTGGCCACCTGAAAACTGGCCACGCGCTCGCGATACTCCAGGGCCTTCTGCTGGCGCACGCCTTCGTAACTCTTAAGCATCATGCGGCCGCGTTCCAGCACCTGCGCGAATTGCGAGTTCAACTCGATGCGCAGGAATTTGATGATTGCGGCCCGCGCCAGCACGTCGACGGAAAGATTTTCCGCCGCCTTGGCGCGGTTCAGCGCCGACACATGCAGTTCAGCGAGCAGTGGCTTGAGTTCAGATCCACCGGCCTTGGCCAGATGCGATTTCGAAAGCGGGGTCGATCCTATGAAGTGGTTGCTGGTCGCTCGCTCCGTATTCTCCGCCGCCAACAGCCCTTCCATATCGCCATGGCGCATGATCAGACGTGCGATCTGCAGTCGCGCCTGTTCCACAAACTTGGGGCTCAGATGTACGTCATGCCGGAGGTTGTCGACGCCCAGCTGCAAGCCTTCCAGAGTGAGCTTCGGCGTGTAACTGCCGAGCTGGGGAGGCAGCGCCTGCTCGGCGGAGCGTCCGAGTCTGAAAATAGGTATGCGTGGCATCGTCGGCGGTTTATGGTCGCTGTTCGTTACGGATCGCGCGCGGGAGCGATCAGGCAGGCGCAGAATGGTCGCCAACCGATTCCTGCTTCGTCACCGCTCCCTTGAGAGCGCGCAGGCGCGTGCGCATGCAACTTCACACTCCTCGCAAACTGCTGATTTTCCTACGTGTACGGGAGCGTAGCATGCGTGCGGAGCCCGGCCAACGTTACCCAAGTTACGTGAGCGGGTGACCATATTCAGCCGCGGTTTACTCGGGGCGGGTCTCCAGGGGATGGGCGGCCTTTTCGAAGAACTCGTTCTGCAGCCTGAGACTTTCCTGGTCGGCCTTTACGGCACGTGTGGCCTTCACGATTCCGTCAATCCACGCCGTCATTCTGAATTGACCGAATTCGCGAGTGGCCAGGGAACCGTCCCCCGAATAGTGATTGGGAAAGCGTGCGTACCACCAGATTCCGGTATAGACGTTCTCCGGCAGCTTTTGCCGAGCCAAGATCGGCCCCGGACTCGCTCTTGGCTCGGTCCTGATGCACCAGTTCGGGATGCGCAACCAGCATCGTGGAGGTTTCGGCTTCACCCGCGTGCCAGTCGGGACCAGTGCTTTTCGCCTTAGGGCCACCTGGTGGCGTCTCAACCCGTTCCAGCACGTACACCACGTAGTCATGGGGCTTTTCCAACTGGCTTTGGGCGAAGAACGGGAGCAGGTGTTCATTTCCGCCGTGACCATTCACGATGATGACCTTCTTGCAACCGTTGCGCGCCATCTCGTCGGTGGTTTCCTGCAGTAGTTGTAACTGGAGTCCCCGGCTGTAGGCGACAGTGCCGGGTTCGTGCCGGGCTTCAAAATCTGACCAAAGTAATATTCGGGAAAAACCACAGCGTATTCCTGCTCGGCCGCGTGCAAGGCCGCGTAACGGACATCGAGCAGATCGGTTCCCAGCGGCAGGTGCGGACCATGCTTTTCCAAAATGCCGAACGGCAACAGGCAGGTTCCTTGGGATTGCTCGATGGCAGAGCGGAAATCGGCGGCTGTGAGTTCCTCCCAGTGCACGGATAACTTGGCCTTGCGACCAGCCCAGCTGGACGCAGAAGGCCAGGAATGCCAACCAGCAACTCATGATATTACGCAGCAAGCTTTTGCGGACCACGGCCATGCTACATTCGGACTTGTCCATGGGATTCTCGCCACGCTGCGCATTTTAACATTTCTCGATGGTCATATTACTTCAGTCACCGTGCGCAGGTACGGAGGTCAAGGTATGATTTCTCGACCGTGATCTCAATGAAGAAACTAAAATTCCTGGTTTCGCTGACCACCAACGATAACGACTATCAGATCGAGCAAGCCGCGGCGGCGGAAGAAGCGGCGCGGCGTCTGGGCGTGGACTCCAGATTATCTACGCCGAAAACGATTCGATCACCCAGAGTCAGCAGATTTTGAGCGTCATTCAGTCGCGGTCCGACGCCCATCCCGATGGAATCATCTTCGAACCGGTGGGTGGAACCGCTCTGCCGCAGGTAGCCCGGGCCGCAGTGGCCGCCGGCATCAGCTGGGTAGTGCTGAATCGCAACGTCGATTACATCGCAGAGATCCGCAAGAACCACAGGGTCCCGATTTTCGGCGTCAGCTCCGACCACGAAGAAATCGGCCGTATCCAGGGACATCAATTTGCCGCGCTTCTGCCCAAGGGCGGAACGGTCTTGCATATTCAGGGACCGTCCGAGAGCCTGGCCGCCAAACAACGCACCACCGGCATGTACGAGACCAAGCCGGCCGATGTCCAGGTAAAAGTGATGCGGGCGCAGTGGACTGAGACCAGTTCCTATCGGGCCGTAAGTTCCTGGCTGCGGCTGTCCACCTCTCACCAGACTCGTATCGACCTTATCGCCGGCGCAGGATGACGGCATGGCCCTGGGCGCGCGCAAAGCCTTTCAGGAGTTGCCCGATAACGCGGCGCGGCAACGCTGGCTGAGTTTGCCCTTTATCGGATGCGACGGGCTGCCCAAGACAGGTCAAGCCTGGGTCAAGCGCGGACTGCTGACCGCGACCATCTTTGCCGGGCCCAACACCGGTCAGGCAATCGACATGCTGGTGAAAGCCCTTCAGACCGGAACGATGCCGCCAGAAAACACCCTGACTGCACCGCTCTCTATTCCAGCCCTTGATGTCCTGGCAGCGGCGCAAGCGGAGAAGGCGCGTCTGTTGTCGGTTTAGTTACAGTTTCTCGGTTTCCGGTTTCTGGTTCTCTGTCTGCATGCGATTTCTGCTCCTCGCGCCCGCAACGCTTCTCTTGATAAATTGGTTGTTGGTTTCGTTCCGTCATAGTTCATACCGAAGTTCGTAGCCAAGGAGAAGCAATGCCCACTCTGGTCGCTCAGCCCACGCGCATCCGCGCCGCAGGCACAAACCTAAACTGATCGACGAATTCATCGGCCGCGTCAACACCAAGACTTCGGGCGTAAGCGTCGCCCACATGCGCAGTCCGCAGGGCTGGGAAGAGCCGGGACAGACTCCAGAGTTCGACGAATTCACCGATCGTGCTGAAAGGCACCGCTGCGCGTGAAGCACAAGAACGGCGAACTGGATGTCGCCGCCGGCCAGGCAGTCATCGCCCACGGCGGCGAATGGATCCAATATTCCACTCCCGCCGAAGGCGGCGCCGAATACATTGCCGTATGCCTGCCGGCTTTCGCGATGGAAACCGTCCACCGCGACACATATAGATCTGTCATCCTGAGCGTAGTGGCCGCTTCGCTTCGCGAAGCAGCACGTAGTCGAAGGACCCCTATGAGGCTCATGAGATCAGTACCGATGGATTTGATCTTGATCGTTCTGCAAGAGCGAATGCTACGCCTACCGCCGCGCCGCAGCTTTCTCCAGTAACGCCTTGATCACTTCAAATCCGACCTGCTTGGGATTTTCGCCAGCGACTGACATATTCAAATATCCGCCCTCGACCAAGAAGCACGACGTGGTACAGCAACGGCTTAGCCAGCGGTTTGCCATCGAATCCCTTCGTCATCTTCATGCTCAGGCATCCGATTTTTCCAAAGTCTTTGGTATTGGTCTCGGGAGATTGCCGGGCTTCGCCCAACATCAAGCGAGCGCCCACGAGTCCTTGCTGGATCGAGGTCGGCACTCCCTCGGTTCCCGGCGGTGCGCTCTGCAGCTTGATCGCGAGTCCGCCGATATTCGCCGTGCAAACCGACGACTCTCCGTCAATGCCACGCGGGTTGGTGACCTTGCCGCCGAAACTCGCCTCCAGATCCGGGGTTGGCATGAGCTTGCACGCTTTCGCGTCTGGACCATAGTACGGCGAGGTCTTGCGCGGCCAGAGAATGCATGCCCAGCAACGAAGGCGAGAGTGGTGGCGAGGATCGCAGCCGAATGGGTTTGTCGCGGTCGAGTCATGGCTGGGCTTCGACCTCCGGGGTGAGCTTCCCGATTTGCGCAAGTATATTCGTAGCGTCGCCGTCCCCAGCGGACACTGCGAGCGGGACGCCGGCGCTACCAAATGCTAGCCCTGATTGGGATTTTCAATCCAAATCTCGCCCGTCAATGGGTCATAATGCTCGCCGAACAACGCCTCGACAAGCTCGGTGCTGTCCCTGGCGAGAGAGAGATCGGGAAAGCTCCTCGCATGCTTATCCGTTTGGGATATGACATTCAATTCGAGATCCCGGAGACCGTGGCCATGGTCGGGATGCTGCATGTGCATCCTTCGCGTGTCCCGGACCTGCGCGAGCCGGATGAGGTCAGCATCAGCCCTGAGGTGAAAGTGGAAAGCTACATGGATAGCTACGGCAACCGCTGTGCCCGATGGCTGGCGCCGGCCGGGCCGCTCCGGCTCACCAGCTCAACTTTGATCGAGGACCCGGGAACGCCGGATGCGGTTGATCCCGATGCGCAGGAGCATCCGGTGAATGAGCTGCCTCCGGAGACTACTTCGCTATCTGCTGAACAGCCGCTATTGCGAAGTGGATCGGCTATCAAACATCGCAGTCGAATTGTTCGGCCACTTGAAGCCGGGATGGAGCCGCGTGCACGCCATTTGCGGCTGGGTAAACTGGAAAGTGGCGTTCGGATATCATCACGCGCGTTCTTCGAAGACTGCCCTGGACGTGTTTACGGAGCGCACCGGAGTCTGCCGCGACTTTCAGCACTTGGCGGTCACTTTCTGCCGCGCGCTCAACATTCCGGCCCGCTATGCTACGGGATACCTGGGCGACATCGGCGTACCCAAAGAGCCCACGCCCATGGATTTCAGCGCCTGGTTCGAAGTCTACCTGCAAAACCGCTGGTGGACGTTTGATGCGCGCCATATCCAGCCGCGAATTGGGCGGGTGTTGATGGCCACGGGCCGGGACGCCTCTGACGTTGCCATTACGACATCCTTCGGGATTGCCAACCTGACTGGATTTTCGGTGGTCACGGAAGAGGTTACCTGCGGCTTGATCGAGTGGCCCTTCCACAGCAAATCAGGCGCTACAGCGTTCGCGGGCGAGGGCGCCCGCGCCACATGAGCCGTGGCTAGAGGTCTGAAGTCCGAGGGCCGACGTCCGCTTTTACGGCGCTTCGATCAGCTCCATCTTGCCGTCTCGGGTGCGGTGCAGCACCATCACTTTGCCTTTGGGATCGCGGAAGACGAACACGTCGCGATCGCGGAAGTGCACTTCTTTTATGGCTTCCTCGAGCGTCATAGGGCGCAGGGCGACTGCGTCCTCGGAGCGGACCAGATGTACTTCGGTGGACTTGGCGACGGCCGGGAATTTGTGCACCACCAGGGAGATCTCCGTGGTTTCCGGCGAGTCCGATCGCGGTCGGCAGGCTCTCCTGCTGCGCTTCCTTGCCGTTCCATTTCTTGAGGTCGTGGCGTTTTTTGCTGCGCCATCGGGTCTTGTATTTGACCGCCTGCTTTTCCAGATGGTCGAGGGCCTCGTTGACCGCAGTCTTCATGTCGCCGGCCTGAGCTTCGCCCACCAGAGGTCCGTTCCGCGGGCTGATCGTGATTTCCGCCTTGTGGCGGCGCTTTTCGATGGCCAGAATGACCTTGGTATCGAACTTGTCGCCCAGAATTTTGCGGATTTTCGTCAGCCCGGTTTCGACTGACTTGCGGATGGTGGGAGTGATTTCGTACTGTCTGCCGGTAAATTCCACGTTCATGAGCGCCCCTTTTTTTTCGTACAAGGTGCGGAAACTTCGCTGTCATCCTGAGCGCAACCTATCCATTCGCTCGCGAATGGACTATGCGGAGTCGCGGGACCCCTGCATCTTAAACGCCCCAGCCGGAGTGCGAAGGCCACTTTCTCACGATGCTCCGCCGCGACACGCGCCGCTCAGCGGGGTCCTTCGACTGCGTGGCAGCTTCGCCTAGCGAAGCGCCACTTCGCTCAGAATGACAACTCAGAACTCTTCGCGGCACGGCTGAAGCCATGCCCTCCCGCTTACTTTTTTACTCTGCGCTGGTGGGTGCTTGGGAATGCGCATGTCCTCCCGATATTTCGCCACCGTGCGGCGCGTGACCTGGATGCCTTGTGACTGCAAGATACGAGTGATCTGCTCGTCGGTCAACGGGCGGCTCGGGTCTTCTTCCTCGATCAGCTTCTTGACCCGGCGTTTGAGGATGAGCAACGAGGTGTTGCCGCCCTGAGGGCCGTTCACGCTCTCGCTGAAGAAATAGCGCAGCTCGAATACGCCCTGGGGCGTGTGGGCATATTTACTGGCGACCGCCCGGCTGACCGTGGAAGGATGCACGCCGATCTCTTCGGCGACCTCTTTGATCATCATCGGTTTGAGCTGGTCGATGCCTTTTTCCAGAAAGTCCTGTTGCCGGGTCACGATGGCATAGCACACCTTGGTGATGGTCTGCTTGCGCTGTTCGATGTTCTTGATGAGCTGGATGGCGCTCTTGTAGCGCTCTTTGACGTAGTTACGCGTGTCTTTGTCGTTGGTGTCGCGGGTCAGCAGTCGCTTGTAGGCGGGATTCAGGCGCAGCACCGGGACATCGTCTTCGTTCATCATCACCAGCCACTCGTCGCCGTGCTTGATGAACGCGACATCGGGCTCGATCAGGCGCGGCTGGCTCTTGTTGTAGCGCAGACCAGGGCGCGGATCGAGTGTCCGGATATATTCGAGCGCTTCCTGCACGGCTTCCGGCGTGCGGTTTATGGCGCGCGCGATTTCCTTGTACTGCTTGTTCTGCAGGGCGCGCAGATGCTGGTCCACGATGGCAACCGCATCCGATGAGCACTTGCGCGGTGGCCTCGCCGTTTCCATTTTTTTGTGTGGGACCAGCTGCGCCTGATGGTAGCGCAACTGGTAGAGCAGACAATCGCGCAAGTCGCGGCAGGCCACGCCGGGAGGATCCATCTGGCGCACCAGGTCAAGCGCCTCGTGCAGATCGGCCAGGCTTGAAGCTGGGCTGAAACACGGGCTGCGCCGACTTTCCGGCGGAGTCAGCGGGCTCTGGCGCTGGCGCAGGCGGTGGGGTTGGCGCGACGGCTTCCGGCGCCGGTGCAAAAGCGGTTCCGTCGACACCCGCGGACGGCGGCACGTTCGGCGCATCCAGGGTCGTCCCATTCGGATGGCAACGCCGCGTCAGTCATCGTCCACCGCCGACTCTGGTTCTTCCAGGTCTGTGGCCAGCCCGAGGGCGGCAGCTTCCTTGACCACGTTTTCCGCAATGCGTCGCGTCAACTTCCGGAGGAGCAGGCGGAGCAATTCCCAGCAACTCCTCGTCACTGGCGATCAGATAGCCATCTTCACTGAGGTTGCCGATGATGACTTCGGCAGCCTCGCGTACTTCCGGACGCACCGGACAGCGCGCCGAGCTGCCAGGCCAGGTGGTCAGAGAGCGTGGTGGGCTTGGAGAGAAAATTCTCGAATGACGGCCGTTCAATCTCTTCCATCTCGCTCCGGCTGCGATAGCCGGGATCGAGATATTCCTGAAAGAACGAGCCGAAATCTATTTCTTCGAAGGGATCTTTCTTCTCTTCCGCTGTGACCGTGTTGGCTTCGGGCGCAATCCGTTCGCGATCTTCCTCCTGACGAGCGGCATCATCCAGCAGGGGAACGGTGTCTTCCAACTCCTCCAGCACCGGATTCTCCACCATCTCGGCCGTGATCATGTCGCGCAGTTCGAGCTTGTTCAGCGCGAGCACGCTGACCATCTGCACGAGGCCGGGCGTGAGGATCTGCCTCTGCGAGAGTCTCAAGTGCAGCTTGGGTTGAAGAAGAACCATAATTAAGTCGTCAGTCGTCGGTCTTCAGTCGTCAGCAAAAACAGCCCCTCCTCCGTCTATCGGCCTGCTGGCTGGACGACCGACGACTGAAGACTGACGACTGTCTTACACCAGCGAGAAACTCTCGCCCAAGTACACCTTCCGCACTTGCGGATCGCTGGCCAATTGCTCGGGCATGCCCGAGGCCAAAATCCTTCCGCCATCAATAATGTATGCCCGGTCTGTGACCGCCAGCGTCTCGCGGACGTTGTGATCGGTGATCAACACTCCGATTCCGCTCGTCTTCAGATCGCTGATGATCTTTTGCAGATCGAGTACGGCGATCGGATCGATCCCGGAAAACGGTTCGTCGAGCAAAATAAATGTGGGGTTGATGCACAGAGCGCGGGCAATTTCCACGCGCCGCCGCTCTCCCCCGGACAGAGCGTATCCCCGATTCTGGCGGATATGCTCCAAACCCAGCTGATCGATCAACTCTTCCATCTTTTCCCGGCGCTCGTGCCAGGAGATGGGCTGGGCTTCCAGCACGGCAAGGATGTTTTCCTCAACCGTAAGCTTGCGGAACACCGAAGCTTCCTGAGGGAGGTAGCTTATGCCGTACTGGCGTGCCCTTAAGTACATCGGCACGTCGGTGATTTCTTCCTCGTCTATGAGTACCCGGCCGGTATCGGGGGGTATCAAGCCGACGATGGCGTAGAAGGTCGTGGTCTTGCCGGCGCCGTTAGGTCCAAGTAAACCAACAACTTCGCCTTGCCCTACGCGAATACTGACCCCATTTACAACCCGCCGACCACGGTAGGATTTGCCGATTTCGTCTGTGGCCAGGGTACGCATTTAACGTGCCACTCGGGTCTGCGTGACAGTAGGGGATGTATTATTGCCTTCGACCAAAACCCTACCATCGTGTCTGAACAAAGTCAACGAAACCCCGGTAATCTTGCCCTGTTCGGCATCAAAAATGCTAGGCGAACCGCCCGTCAGGACAAACTTGTCGTCGGAAGCGGTGTAAACCAGCTGATCGCCTGTCGCCCGGCGACCGGGTTGGACGATCACGACCTGCTCCGCTGGCGATGATGTGATCGATCTTTCCCGTCCCTGCGCACCGTTCCGCTCTGTACTTATAACTGACTGATTCGAGCTCGCTTGATCGCGAGGCTGCAGGAACACATCCATCACTTTTGAAGTGATCGTCAGCTCTGCTCCTTTGGCCTGCACCGCCTCTTCAAAGTGGGCTTTGCGCTCACTGTCGGTGTAGGTCAGCCGGTCGGAGGTGATCTTGACCGGGGTGACTTTTCCACTCTTCTCGATCTGGACCAGCACCGTGGACACCGGCTGGGTTGGCGATCCCTGGGCGACAACAGACCGGTGGTTACGGTCAAACTGGATCGAAGGAGCCTGAATAACGTTGGCGTTCTGCCAGAGGCGCGCTTCTCCGGTGTACAACGCGATGGCTGGACTGCTATGGGCCGTCATAGCGCGGGCAGTCACGTGAATGGGATCGGACGCGGCCAGAAGGGCGCCGTTGGGCTGCGCTTTCAGGTCGCTGTAGGTGCTTTTGACGTCGCCGTCGGCGAAGGCGTCCCCGGTCGCGCGATTCAGCCGCATGGTCCGGCTGGTAGTGGTCATGCCTCCGTCGATGACGCGGGGAGAGCCAGTCAGTACGAGCATCTGGTCGGCGGGAGTGTAGGTGGCGTGGTCGCCCCAGGCTTTGCGGTCGCCATCCGTGTAGGCAACGTTTCCCTGCTGCACGATCGAATCGATGCCGCTGCCCGGGATGGAAAGTCGCGTCCAGTGTATTGCTGGTACTGACGCGGTCCGGCTGGCCCGGGGCTTGCGAAACGATACGTGCATTCGGTGCACCATGGAGAGAGGCCAACTGTCCCAAATCGTCGAAGCCGGCTTGAAACTTGCCCGCCGTCACCAGCGTCTGCTGCCCTGTGCCTGGGACCGGTCGGAGAGCAATCTGGGCGGCTCCGGAAGTGTCGGCGCGCTGCAGGCGTCGGCCATCGGCAACGACGAAGTCGATGACTGACGCCGTAACCTCGACATCCTGCGCGCTGGCGGAAGCTGAGTCGGGCTTCTGATGCTGCACCAGCCTGACGTTGTCCTGGCTATGCACCGTGCTCAGCACATTGTTCCCGGTGAAATTCAGGACGACCCGGCCGGCATTTCCTTGCATCGGCTGCGGCCCTGAATTCTCCACCTGGACATTTCCCCAAAAAGTGGCGGAACGCACAGCATCCTGCTTCTCGGCCACCAGCAGTTCCATCTGGTCGGACTGGACCTTTTCCGATCCCGAGTCCTCGGATTCGACGTGAACGTTGCCCGCGGCGAGAATGCGCTCGACGGTGTTGTCGGCACGCAGAAAGAGCGTGCCTTTGTCCGCTGTGGCTCGCCGCGCGCCGCTCTGCAGACCTAGGAAGATCGAGATCCACCACACGGGGGTTCTTGGTGATTGTGCCGTGAATCGCGGTCAGCCGCGCCGGAGTAGCCCCGTGAAAGTCGACATCCACTTGCGACTGCAAAGTGAGAACGGTGGTGTTGGCCACGTAGCTTAGGCCCACGGCAGATCCGCTGGCTTGGGGAAGGCTGAACTCCACCTTTTCCAGGGTCTGCGCGTTCCCGGTCTTCTGGTTAAAAAGCAAATTTGTAGTGACGAGGTGGATCGGATTTTTCAGCTCCTTAGGCGTCGCCTGGTCAGGATGAATCAAGCCTTCCGGGTTGGCTTCCAAGATCCATCTGGACTTCGCCCTTGCCGACGACATCGCCGGATCGCGGATCGTATTCAAAGTCCGCACCATAAATCTGGTCGAAGCGGCTGGAATCGCGCCCGTATAGCGTGATGGTGACGTCGTGCAGTTCGACGCGCCCACCCTCCTTGTATTGCACCGACTTGCTGGCCTGAATCTTGAATACGGTGTGATCCCTCGGAGTGGGAGTAGGTGAAACCCTGTGCGCTCTGCTGGATTTCAATACCGATTTTCGCCGGCACCTCCTTGAGTGCATTCTCTACCCTGCCACGAGCGTAGAAATACACCGCCGCCACCACCGAGCAGGAGGCCGATAGCGCCCGCCGCAAACCAGCGACGAAGGTGGGAAATCTGGAGAGACATCTGATAACAAGTCTACTTGAACGCAGGCCGCCGGATACCGCTACAGACCACGTTGGGACAGCTCCCCAGGCCGTCCGGCGGAGCAAGCTCCGCAGGCCGTTACTGCCGGCGAAAACCGGTCGAGCTGCGCTCGACTGGACAGCCGAGGGCGGCTGTCCCTACGTGGTGCGCGAAGCGGCCAATTCGGTCATCGTCTAAACTCAAACACCATGAACCGTGCAGGAGCCTGCTCTACTGGATTTGCAGAATATCTCAGTGATGCGCGGAGAGAAGATCGTGCTGGAAGACCTCAGCCTGGTGATCCGCGGCGACGAACATGTGGCCATTCTGGGGCCGAACGGCTGCGGCAAATCCACACTGATCAAGACCATTACGCGCGAATGTTATCCCGTGGCTGCGGGACGGTTCTTCGATGACCATCCTAGGGCAGGACCGCTGGGACGTCTTCGAACTGCGTTCACTGCTTGGCATTGTGTCGAACGACCTCATGTCCAGGAGCTCAGGCGACGCCTGCGGACGCGATGTGGTCTTGTCCGGCTTCTTCAGCAGCGCTCGCATCTTTCCCCATCACGTTGTCGACCCCAGGCATAGGGCACTAGCAGATGACGCCCTGGCGCAACTGCAAATATCGCACCTGGCACAACGTCCGGTTTGCGAAATGTCTTCGGGTGAAGCGCGGCGTGTGCTTATCGCCCGCGCCCTGGTTCACAAGCCGCGGGCCTTGTTGTTCGATGAACCCAGCAACTCTCTCGATGTTTTCGCCCGGCATAGTCTGCGTCAGAGCATGAGTTCGCTGGCGAAAGCCGGCATTGGAATCATTCTGGTCACGCATGACCTTTCCGACCTGATTCCGGAAATCGAACGCGTGCTGCTGATGTCGAACGGACGGATCATCGCGGACGGGCGAAAAGATCAAATGCTTCAGCCGGATCGCCTGGAAGGTCTGTTCAGGACCAAGGTGGAACTGGAACGGCGCAACGGTTACTACCATATGTGGTGAGGACTGGGCTATCGGACCGTCGCGGCGTCTTAAAATTCATCAACCACGAAGGATACGAAGTTGCACGAAGGAAAACCTTGACTCTCGTACCTTCGTCTACCTTAGTGTCCTTCGTGGTTCACGACTTCGCTCGATGCTTAGAAATGCTCGTCGAGAGTGATCTCCTGCACCATACGGTCCAATTGCTGCTGAGCCTGAGTCTGCTTCTCCTGCACGTCTGAAATTTCTTTGGTCAGCGTGTTCAGGCGGTCTTCCTGGGAATCGAGTTGGCGGGTATAACGCTGCATTAGAGCCTTCTCTTCCGCACTGCCTTTCAAAGCTTTCATGTTTTCCCGCAGGCGCGCCTGATCTTTATTG
>CAWDNR010000021.1:0-209461 GCA_963803655.1 Terriglobia bacterium | reverse complement strand
GTCGTGTGTCGTGAGCCTGTGGTTCTCGTTGGAAAATAGATCAATGCGTTCTTCCGCAAACTGATGTAGGTCACTTCCCAAAGCTGGCATCTGCATGGTACTTCGTTGCCCGGATTGATAGAATGCCCACTCATTCAGGGAGGACAGTCATGGCAGCAGATGAGCAAGTCATCCGGGGAATCCTGCAACAAATTGAAACTGCCTGGAATCGTTACGACAGCGTCAGCCTAGCGGCGGTGTTCTCCTCGTGGTAAAGGAACAGGACAAGTGGCAAATCGTCGCGTTCCAAAATACCAGGATCTCCGAGGTGCCAGCCGCAGCCCAAGCCGCGGCCCGTCTTGCAACTTAGTGGGGGAAACTTCGGCCTGCTTTCAAGATGCCGATGGCGAAAAAACCGCACTTGGCCGTTGCAGGGTTCCCATGGGAAGTGGCAGTTTTCAGCGAATCCGCGGCTAAGCAGCCGATTTGCGGGTAAACAAGAAGTCATTTCCGTTTGTTCCTGCTTAGCCCATCATCGAACCGAAATCCGCGTGCTGAACCGGTAGGGCCGGGCGTGGGTAGAAACCACGCCAGTCGGCCGCTACTTTGTGGGCGGGGGCGCGACCACCGTCATACCATGACGTCGGAAGACGTCCATCATTTTCGCGCGGTCGGGCGGGCCACCGGCGGCCGCATCGATTACTTCGGCAGCTTCGCGGAAGTACGCGGGGCCCCATTATCGCGGGGGTTATGACGGCGAGCTGCTTCACATCCTGGTTGCCGAGATTATCGAAGCGGTGCGCCGCGCCTCGGGGGATGCACATTGCCTGCCCGGGACCAACCTCGATAGGCGTGCCGTCGACCGTCCACGTAAGGACGCCCTCGATACCGTAGAGGATCTCCTCGTGGCTCGTTCTTTGCCGGCCCGCCACTTCTGGCGGACCGGGACGAGAACCTCGAACACCGACGCGCTCCCGCTGGAATCATCGCCGGTGAGGAGGAATCGGATCCCTAACGGACCGATCTTGATGGTCTCTTCCGAAGCATTGACTCTGATCGCACGCTGCTGCATGATCGTCCCCTCTGAGTCAGCTTATCCCAATTTCTTCCCTTTTAGTCGAGGGGGAGTCTGCGGTCGGATTGTGTCCGCTTGGTCGGCCACTCGGAGCTATCCCAATCGATTGCTGATAACATAACGACGTCGGCCTCCTTCGTCCCGAGCCTTTTTGGTTGGAACCGTAAAGTCTACTCGGGTCGTCGCGAGGCCGACCTCGTTATGTCATCAGTTAAAAATTTCTACGGTGGACGCGAGCCGGGCGATGGCCATGGGGTAGCCCACCCTGCAATTACAAGTTCGCATACTCCGCGGAGGCGCACTTCATTGTGGAAGACCCAGGCGGAGCAAGAGGTCTTGAAAGCGCGGGTCAGCGCGAAGGGGATCCAACTTGGGGTCGGCGGCGATCCAGGGCGAGCAGTCCGCGCGCTCGTCGAGGGATTTTCGCAGCCATAAGAAAGCTGACTCGCGGTCCTTGAGACCGGCGTAGGTGGTAGCAAGCTCGTAGGCGCATACATAACGCTTTTTGGAGCGCTTTATCATCTCCTCGGTGATTCTCCTGGCCTCGTCAGGCTGTCCTGCCGCAGCATAGGTACCGGCAAGCATCTCCAAAACGCCGGAATTGTCGTCCATTCGCCGCGCTTCTTCGAGTTCCTGCAAAGCTCGGGCGAAGTCGCCTTTCTTCTCATAGGCCAATCCGAGCTGTAGGTGACCCAACCAAAAGCTGGGGGCCAACTCCACCGCGGCCTTCGCCTGTTCCATAAATTGATCGTAGTCGCGCTTGAGATAAAAAACCCAGGCAGCATCGGCCGCGATCAGCCCGGAGACAGGATCCAACTGGCGAGCGCGCAGAATCTCGTCGACCGCAGCCTGGAAGCGCCGGTTGGCAACGAGAAACATAGCATAATAATCGTGGGCCTCCGCGTAGCTAGGCTTGATGTCCAGAGCGCGCTGGAATTCTCGTTCCGCATTCGGCCAATCGTAGTCATAGAACATGAGCACGCCACCGAGCGATACATGCGCTTCGGGCAGGGTTTCGTCCAATGCCACCGCTTTTAGAGCTGCCGCCTTGGCCTTGGGCATGACCTCGCTGGGAGCAGCGTAGACGCTGCGCATCGCGGTGTAAGCATCGGCCACGCCGGCGTAGGCCGGAGCGTATTCGACGTCTTTCTGGATCGCCTGCTGGAAATAGTCCAGGGCGCGGTAGATTGAAGCTTGGCTTCCATTCTGCAGGTGGAAGCGGCCGCGCAGATAAGCCTCCTGAACTTCGGGGATCACCTCCCGCGCACGTGCCAGATGTGCCTGCTCTTGTGGGCCGAGGCTTATCCGGACCTCGCGCGCGATGTCGCTGGCGATCTCGTGTTGCAAGGCAATGACGTTGCGCAAGTCGCGCTCGTAGCTCTTGGACCAGACGTGCGTGTCGCTGGGGGCGTGGATTAATTGCGTGGTAATGCGTACGCGATCATTGACCCGCAGAATCGAGCCCTCAATCAGACCGTCGGCGTGTAACTCTTTTCCGATCTGCGGAGCTTTCTTGTGCGTGTCTCGGTATTGCATGGTAGAGGTACGAGAGACCACACGTAGGGAATGAAGTTGGCTGATTTCCGAAGTAAGCTCTTCGGTCATACCATCAACCAAGTATTGCTGGCTGGGATCGGCGGAGAGATTGGCTAGGGGCAGCACCGCAAGCGAACGAATGGTGCTCGGATCAGCAGCACGCCTCGCAAGCTGCCACTTTAAAAAGGGGCCCCCCAGGAGGACGAGGACAAAGAGGGCCGCGCCTACCGTCACGTACCTACGTACGTGTGACGATTGCGCCGCCAGCTGACACACAGCAGCAGGCAAGGGAGCCTTGGTTGTACGGTTGAGTTCCCCCTTACGGTGAATGCGCTGCAGATCAGTCCGTATTTCTGCCGCACTTTGATAGCGCAGGTCACTATCCTTTTGCAGTGCACGGGTGATGATACATTCCAGTTCGGTCGGAATCCGGGGATTTAGGTGCACGGGAGCGGCAGGAACTGTGCCGAGCAACGCATGAGCGATCGCCGCAGCTGTGTCGCCCCTAAACGGCAGCACACCCGTCGCCATCTCGTACAATACGACGCCGAAGGAGAACAGGTCGGTGCGCGCGTCCAGTTCTTTGCCGAGTGCCTGCTCGGGCGACATGTAGTCCACAGTGCCCAGGGTGCTGCCCGCAGTGGTCAACTCCGTCATGGCGGTAGAATCGCGGGCAGCCGCTTGCGCTCTCGGGGTGACCTTTGCCAGTCCGAAATCGAGGACTTTCGCCTGCCCGCGCGTGGTGATGAAGATGTTGGCTGCCTTGATGTCGCGATGAATGATGCCCTGCGAGTGGGCGGCGTCAAGGGCCTCGGCAATCTGCCCAGCCAAATCGAGCAGGACCTCGATATCAATCGGCCGGCGCGCGATACGATGCTTGAGTGTCAATCCGTCCAAGTACTCCATAGCAATGAAGGCCTGGCCGCTTTGCTCGTCAATCTCGTAGATCGTGCAGATGTTGGGATGGTTTAGCGCCGACGCGGCTTGCGCTTCGCGTTGGAAGCGGGCTAAAGCTTGAGGGTCTTTGGCAACTTCGTTCGGCAAGAACTTGAGGGCTACAAAGCGCCGAAGTTTCCTATCTTCGGCCTTGTACACCACACCCATCCCACCGCCGCCCAGTTTCTCGACGATGCGGTAGTGCGAGATGGTTTGGCCAATCACGTATTTCCTTCCTCGGGTCAGCGGCGCGCCAGTAATTGTTCGCCGCAGCGATGGTAATGCGGCCGGAATTGCAAATAAGCGTCGGCCGGAAGTGGATGTTGACCACCCCCAGCCAACGCCTCCACGTCATCTGACGTTTGCTAGGTTTGCAGCTCGCCTTTCGAGAGGAACCCGATCGTGCGTTTCGCGCCTTCGAGTTCCAACAGTTCTCGGCGGTTAGGAGGATTAGAGCGAACTTCAAACAACCGATCATCCACCGCCTTCAATGCTGCTTCCAGTTTGAGTCTAAGACGTGCCTGATCCGTCTCAAACAGCGCGTCTTGATAAACCTGCTTCCACACGGACTGATTGCTGGTTTGTGAGACCTGCATGAAAACACCTCCACATTGCAATTGACAGTTTCCGGCCAAACATAAGCGACCCGGCAGAGCTAATCTCTCCGGTTGTCGCAACTCAAATTTGAGGTTGGCTGTGTCTCAGCAACGGAGGACACAAGCGGCGAGAGATAGCAGCGTTGGAGAGGTCGTTCTCCCCGAAGAACTTGCAGAGCACTTACTTTTGTTCGAGGCGAAGAGCCTCTGGGAGTCCACGGCAAGGCTCTGTTGGTTCAGGTGAGTGGGAATTTTCACCGAAAACTCTTTCGATACCTCGCTTTGGCTGTATGGAGAGTCGTTTTCCGAAAGACCGTCAGGGAAAACAAATACGAACAGTGCAAAACTGGCGAGAACCGCGACGAATATCCTGACCAATTTCCTTTTCATGGTTTGCTACCAGATCGAACGAGTTGAGTTTACCCTTTTTTGCTGTGAAAATCTTGTGTGGGTGGGGTCGAAAACAGGCGTAAGCACTCAGAAGCGCATAGCGCGGCCGCAAGACTGTCGTAGGCTAGGAACTGCGGCCCGCCGAGCGAAGGGGGAGACAACATTCCAACTTTCTGCGCCTCTCTTAAACCCCGCAGCCAGACTGACTTCGCCATCACTCGATTCGTTTGATAACTGTCCAAAAATCGCGTCTCTGACCCGGTAGTTGGTGTAATCGCCTCGGTTCCACCGACGAATCTGACATCAAAGCAGCGAAATTGGGCGATCGCGCTACCTTCGATTGATAGTGGATTCCCCTGTTGATCCACGAAGGGCGGAGCGGAAAGTTCACAAAAAATCCCCGCCCTGTTCTCCCAAACCGACGGAGAGGCCAGGACGGGGCACCGGTTCGAAGGTTAAGCTGCTTTCGCCAATTGGGCGCGCATCTGCTTCATGAACTCGCGCATGGCTGCGATCTGGCCTGGCGATCGGCCCTCGATCCACTTCTCGTAACGTTGCGCAGCTTTTTCCAGGTTGGTGCAGAACGTCTTGGCTACGAAACGCTCTCGGAATGCAGGGACAACCGGCTTGACCATCTCCCAGACACCGAAAAACTCACCACTGGTTTCGAAGAACAAGTCCTCATGTAGCAGATCATAGTTGAGCAGAGCACAGGCTTGTTCCCAATAGTTGATGACCATACTGGCGAACGCACCGGTTTCCGACCCCATGGGAGCAACCCGCATGGCGTCGTCAAGGCTTGTCACATGGTAGTTCTTAGCAGCAGCCACCCCTTGCGGGGTGGTTGTGTGAGCCTGAAACTCGTGCAGAGTGCTCGCTGGTCAGGGCGGTATTTTGATCCCAGTTCATCCGGGTTAGAATCTGCGGCACAACCTGGCTCGGCAGCTAAGGCCGTCTGTTCCATGGAGCGTTTGTGCCCGATTCTTAGCATGGCTCCGGCATTGGCGATTGTATATATGGTGGCGGTGTTGTCCTGAAAAGGACAAGGCCCGACCCCGCTGGAGAGATTGAGAGTTTTCGCCGACCGGGCCGAGCCGGGTTGAATTCAACAGGGAAAGAGTAGCACATGAAGAACCAGCCACCGCAAAGCAGCAAGAAAGGCAGCCGTCAACGTACCCGCCAGAAACCTTGGAGCGAGATGAACCGTAAGCAACGGCGAGAGATGCAGCGAAAAATCCAGAGTCCAGACCTCAACTTGGAGGTGGTGCATCCCTATGCCGCCGGCATTGATATCGGTAACGAAGTCCACTATGTGTCGGTACCACCGAACCGAAGCAGCGAAGCCGTACGTCGCTTCGGATGCACCACCGCCGAACTGCGAGCCATGGCCGATTGGCTCAAACAATGCGGGATCCAGACGGTGGCCATGCAATCAACCGGAGTTTACTGGATCGCGGTATTCGATATCTTGGAAGAAGCCGGATTGGAAGTGTATTTGGTGAATGCGCGAGAGACCAAGAATCTGCCCGGGCGCAAAAGCGACGTGCAAGAGAGTCAATGGCTGATGAAGCTGCACACCTATGGACGGTTGCGGAATTCGTTTCGGCCGCCGCAAGAAATTCGCACGCTGCGGACCTACTGGCGGCAGCGCGGTGACCTGGTACGGGCGGCTGGGCGGCACATCCAGCGCATGCAGAAAGCCCTTACGCAGATGAATATTCAGTTGGCCAACGTGCTGAGTGACATCAGCGGAAAAAGTGGGCAGGCCATTATCAAGGCCATTTTGCAGGGAGAGCGGGATGCAGGTGAGCTGGCAGCACTCTGTGATGGCCGGGTGCAGGCGAGTCAAGAGGAGGTAGCCGGCAGTCTGGAGGGCAACTGGCAAGACGATCTGCTATTTGTGCTGCAGCAGGAGCAGGACGGATACGAGTTTTGCCAGACGCAGATGGCCGAGTGCGATCGCCACCTCGAGCAGTGTCTCCAGCAGAGGGCAGATCGGAGCCAAGGTACCAGTCTGCCGGTTGAGAAGCGAAAGGAACGACGCAAGAAGAAAAAAGGCAATTACCCACAATTCGACTTACGCGCCTCTTTGTTTCGCATGGCAGGCGCGGACCTGACGCTCATGGACAGCGTCGATGTGATGACCGCGATGACCATCCTCAGCGAAGTGGGATGGGATATGAGCAAATGGAAGACCGAGGACCATTTTGTTTCCTGGCTGCGGTTGTGTCCGGACAACCGGATTAGTGGCGACAAGATTATTGGCAAAGGTCGGCTCCCCACCAACAACCGAGTGACCATCGCCCTCAAGATGGCAGCCAGCACTCTCCGAACCAGCCAGACCTATCTGGGAGCACAGTTTCGCCGCCTGAGAACCAAGCTTGGGCCTCCGGTGGCCATCAAAGCCATGGCCGCCAAACTGGCCCGGCTGGTATATCGCATGCTGCGCTTCGGAATGCAATACGTCGATCAGGGAGCGGAGTTCTACGAGGCCCAACACCGCAAGCTACAGATCAGCCATCTCAAGCGCAAAGCCAGCCAGCTCGGATTCCAAATCATCGAAGCTTCAGCGGCTTAAGTCCGGGAGTTTCTGGAGAGAGAAAACCAATCACGGGCCTGGCGCAGTTTGGCCTCGCGGCGCTGATCGTAAACCTGAAGATGTAGTTGCGCTTGTTCGTACGTCGGTTTTGTACTCATGTCTACTTATCTCCTTTTGAGCCTTGCTGTTCCTGGTTTATGAATTGGCACTGAGAGCTTGTTCCAATGCCCTTGGCGGTTCTCGGGACAGCCCTCTGCGTATAGACGCTGGGACCCGGGCCGAAATCGACGCTTTTTCAGAAAAACCTGTGAAAAACTCGGGAGTTCTGTACCGCATTACGTCGTCGTCGACTCTTTTCAGGCACTTCCGAAGATTCAGGCTCGTCGAATTAGGTTCCTTTTTGGCAGGAGTCGGGCGTAGCAGATGTCAGAACGACGTCGGCCTCCTCGTCCCGAGCCTTTGGTTGGACACCCGAAAGTCTACTCGGTCCGTTGTGAGGCCGATGTCGTTATGACCTCTGCAATGTGTTGCCTGGTGAGGGCGTTGTAGAATGGGCGCTTTCGGGAGCCTCTATGCTTTCACCCTCCTCGCCTTGGTCAGCTCGACTCTTCTGGCAGAGACCTAGATTGCGGAAGAAAGCCCCACCGTTGGCGATCGCGTTCTTGCTGGTTGTGGCTGCCAGCACTTGCTACGCGGCGGGGAAAGGAATCGTCAAGCTTTACGTCAGCAACAGCGAGGGTGACGATATCACGGTAATTGACCTCGCGACTTACAGAGTGATTGCCGACATCCAGGTGGGCGAGCAGGTTCATGGGCTGTGCGCTCCTTCCGACGGACGAAGGCTCTTCACTACCATCGAGTCAGAAAACAATCTGAAGGTGATCGATACCACGACAGATAAGGTCGTGGACACAATCCCTCTGACCGGAAGGCCAAACCAGTGTGCCTCCACGCCCAACGGCCGTTATGTGTGCGTGCCCGTTCGCGACCGAAATAGCGTGGATATCGTTGATACGGCGGCGCGCAAGGTGGTCAAGGTTCTGCCGGTTAACCGGCCGCACAACTGTTATGACGCCGACAATGACGACGCCATGTTTGTGTCGTCCATGGGTGATCAGGAGATCAATCTGATCGATCTGAAGAAAATGGCCTACGCCAAGAGAATTCCGGTTGGAGGCATTCCCCGTCCCTACGCGGTGTCGAAAGATGGGAAGAGACTTTACGCCGCACTCTCGGATTTTCATGGCTTTGTGATCGCGACTATTCCGGATCAAAAAATTGTGGCCCGGGTTGAGCTACCGCCTGCGCCTCCTCTAGCCTGCAGACTTGAGCCACACACGCCTACCCATGGGATCGAGTTATCGCCGGACGGGAAGGAACTCTGGGTGACAAGCTTGGCGGACAGCGGTGTGTACGTCTATGACATTGCGACTAACCACCTTTCAACGGAGATTCACATCGGAAAGTGCCCCAACTGGATCACTTTTTCGCCGGACGGTCGCTACGGCGCCGTGAGCAATAGTGGCAGCGATGACTCCTCCATCATCGACACGCGCACGCGGCGCGAAGTGGCTCGCGTGAAAGTCGGCAAAAGCCCCAAGCGTCTGCTCGCGGTGACGGTGCCATAAAGAATCACGACTATTTCTGACGCACAAAGAATGCCCCAGCTCTTGAGGACCGGGCCTAGGTACGAAGCAAGCCTTACTGTTGAACAATCAATTACACCATCGACAGGATCTTGGTCGGGACCGGGTCGATTTGGGAGCTATGGCGGGTTGCGGATCGGGGAGGATGACTTAGAATTGTTAAGGATTAAGATGGGAGCCCCCCAAGCTGCCGACCTCCCAGGCCAGCAACCTAGCCCCCATCTGTCCGGGGGAGGCGTCTTTAACGCCAGCCCCAGGGTCACCATATCGGATTGCCTCCCCTGCATGAATAGCCCAACTGTCCTAGAGACCCACCGATAGGTGCCATGAAAAATGGTGCACAGTCGGATATCAAATCACCGCGTTATCCTGCCTGCCTTGGGGGGTGGAACTGACATGAAGAGGAGGATCGCTCATTTCGAACGGGCTTGTTTACGCACGAATCTGTTACATGGCAATCACGGCAGGCTTCACAGAATGATTCGCCGCAGCACCAGGTTCGGTAATCGGAACAAATGGCAGCTCCGCAGTCTGCACACTGAGCAACGGGAGGCTAGCCGTAGGGAATGCTGACGGAACTGCCACATGATACGTACTCAATCTGACGGGCGGCTGCATCCTCAACCAGCAAGGGAATGACGAGCTTCAGGGCGTCTATTTCTTTGCGTACTCGAACAAGCTCAATCTCCTTTTGGCACAACTCGTATGCGCGTTTCGCCTCAGCGAACAGACGGGCATGTTCCATGAAGGCTGTGGCGGAGTTAACGCACTTGTTTGCCGCTTCGGCGTAGGTCTCCATGGTTGGCGGTTGCGGTTCCGTACCGTCTTCCCTTTTCGAGAACTTCTTGACCGTCCCTGGTGGATCTTGGAGGAGGTATGCGATTTGCCTCCAAAGGGAACGGTGGGATACCGGCATCGGCTTGAATGCCATAGAGAAGGAGAGCATATCAAACCAACCAGCGAAAAATGAGTGAATTGTTCTCCTGGACAAATGAAAGCGAAAGGTTGCAGGGGTTCTCAGTGTGCCCCGTCCGCTGAGTACTGCGGGCGATCGATTCGAGGGAGAGCGCAAGCTTCTGTGGGTATTTTGGCTGGTTGTTGGCGCAAAGCGATGCAAGTTGGCTATACTGGGCCGTCAGGATCACAATGTCGCGCTTGAACAACCACAAAAGGCAATTGGGGAAAGCGAATGAGTGAACCGATAACATTGAGAAGGGACAACAGCGTCAGTACGCCTGCGGCGCCGTCCATGGCGACATACACCGACGCGATGAACAAATTCACCAAGTCGGCGACGGCGTTCATGGAACATGTGCACCTTTTAACCGAAGCCCGGGACGCGTACCAGATGGCGATGACCGCGAGCGCATCCCTTCGCCATAGTCTCGATGCGGGCGATCAGACCTTGCGATCCCTGATGACGCAGATGGGGCAGGTGGTCAACGCACATCTAGGTGAGGCTTTTCTCGAAAGGAAAAAGCCGGAAGCGTTAAAAGTTAAAGCGATCAGAACAAACAGCGACAGCACGACCTCCGGCGGAAAGTTTCTTCCGTAAGCATCGAAGTTACTGCTCGTCGCCCTGTTCGCCGGCCGGATGTCGTTGCCACTATTGCACAATTTTTGGGCACTTGACCGGGCCTGATGATCAACATAGTGTTGCAGATCGGTATCGAACCCCTCACTCCTTATACCTTCAAAGGAGAGTCTCCGAGTGTTCCATGGCCACGCCGGGCGCTGAATTCGTAACCGTTGGCCGAAAGCCCAAGCGGCGCGGAGCGCCGACACCGACAGCTGAGCTGCGGGACCTGGAAAAAGAAATCGCCGCGCGTCGCGATTGGCCCCTACCATCCCTGTTGATGCGAGTCGTTGAAGGGGTTAGCTCAATTACCCTCGCCCACGGCGCTGCCATCGCACTCCGCGATCAGTGGGGCGTCGTCTGCCGGGCCAGCAGGGGGGAAGCTCCCGAAGTAGGTTCGCGGCTGCGGCCTGACTCTGCGTTGACCCGAGAGTGCTTTGAAACCGGACAGGTAGTGGTTTGTGAAGACACCGAAAGCGACGACCGGGTACGTCGGTCGACCGCCAACGATTTGCAGCTGCGCTCTGCTGTGGTAGTGCCTCTGCAGAACCAAGGCTCGGTTCTGGGAGTCATCGAGGTTCTCTCGTCCCGTCCTTCCGCCTTCAGCCCAACCCAGGTTGCTGGATTGGAGCGCATCGCCCAATTGCTTGCGGGTATTTTGGCTGCCGCGCCAGCGGACGCCGAAATAAGGAATGAAGGCGTTCTGGCGGATGCGCCCTCGCTACCTCAAGGACTCGCGGGAATCGCTGTTGCCCCTGCACCTACCGTCGCCCCGCCTAAGCAACCGAAGTCAACGTTCAAGATGTTCCTGGTGGCAGTTGCAGCCGTTCTGCTGCTCTTGCTTTTGATGTTTCTGGCTGTGCCTCGCCCTCGGCGAAT
This sequence comes from Terriglobia bacterium, assembly GCA_963803655.1. Lineage (GTDB taxonomy): Bacteria > Acidobacteriota > Terriglobia > Terriglobales > Acidobacteriaceae > JAIQFF01. The sequence goes on along the minus strand of CAWDNR010000021.1, from coordinate 198,309 downwards.
GGCGGAACCATCTCTCCCGACCATCCCCCCTGCTCCGGCTCAGAACCATCCCGCGCAACCGCCAAACCTCCGTCCTGAGTCCAAGCAACCGCTAGCTCTCGGGTCTGACGGTTCGTCGCATCCGGACCTTCCCACTGCAGCATCAAGATCTCTCCCCGGCCCTGCTTTGAATCAGCCCATGGAACCACTCTCCGCTCTGCCGGAAAAATCTCCGTTGGCCAAAGGGGAAACGATTGAAGACGCAGCGGCGCCGGTCATTCGCCCGGTCGCACCCGCGATCGTGATTCAGGGAGCTCCCCCTGGAACACAGATCTTTGTTGATGACCAGTTGGTCGCCTCCACAAATCCGGCTGGTCAGGCCGGCGTTTCGACGCTCGCCGCCGGCCAACATCACTTGCGTCTGAGAGCCAATGGCTATCGGGATTACGATCAGGATGTTAACGTTCAGTCAGGTAAGACCTCCACACTAAACGCGAAACTCGATCCCCTCGATCTACCGACTTTGAGTCCACCCGCGAAGCCTCCTGTTCTTGCGGTGACAACCGCGATTCCCGCACCAGTCAAGTTGACTCGACCGCACCCTCCCGAATTCGTGTTGGATCGCACCTTCAAAGCCCACAATGGGTGGGTTACGACAGTGGCATTCACCCCAGACGGCCAGCGCCTCGCTTCGGGAAGCTGGGATCGTACGGTCAAGTTCTGGGAAGTGTCGACTGGTGAACAATTGGGCGCCGTTGCCAACAACATGAAAGAGGTCCAGTCGCTAGCGTTTAGTCGGGACGGACATTGGCTGGCGACAGAGAATTCCTCGGACACTACAAGCCTGCGCGATCCGTCGACCGGACAGGAGATTCGCTCGCTTCCGAGCGACAAGCCCTTGGGCCCGCTGGGCAGCAACTGGGTATATTCGATCGCTTTCAGTCCCGACGGCCAGTGGCTAGCCTCCGCCATCGACGACAAAACCGTCAGGCTCTGGAATGTAAACACTGGACAAAAGGTACGCGATCTGACCGGGCTCCACCGCGCCGTGGTCTACATCGCCTTCAGTCCGGACGGTCGGCTCCTGGCTACCGGCGACGACCAAAAAGACATCAGGATTTGGGATCCAGTTACTGGGGAAGAAATATACAAGCTAAGCGGTCACAAGAAGCCGGTATATGCGGTGGCTTTCAGCCCGGACAGTCGCTGGTTAGCCTCTGCCAGTGCCGATAAGACCGTAAAGATATGGGACCTGGCCATAGGCCATGAACTCCGCACGCTAGCTGGTCATGGAAACATGGTTAGCAGCCTTGCATTCAGCCCGGACGGTCGCTGGCTGGTTTCGGGTAGTTGGGATAAAACCATCAAGATCTGGGATGTACAAACGGGGCGGGAAGTGCAAACCCTGGCTGGGCATGACCACCCTGTCTATTCCGTCGCGTTCGATTCTCGAGGACAGTGGTTGGCCTCGGGCAGCGAGGACGGCACGATTAAGCTCTGGCGGTTAGGGAGCGCACCAGACCAAAGCGGATCCCTGCGATGAATAAGTTCTTCCATTCTTGAAAGTTCCTTTGGGAGTAGAAGTCATGAGTAATAACAAACATCTCAAGATCGCCTCGAACGCGAGGCGATTCGTAAGCATGCTCGCCATTGTGCTGATGATGATTGTGGGACGCCGGACCACTTTGGCCCAAAGCCTTAACTGGGAAGGACAGACGGGTGTTTTCGTGACCCCGCTGGCCTATTCAGTTTCAACCGGCGACGCAACCTTCAGCTTGCCGGTTGTCTCTTATCACTACCTCAACGCCGGACCCGTCCTCGGTAACTTCCATCAGCTATCGATCACTATGGGGGCCTTCAGCCGGGTCGAGTTCGGCTACACCGGAAATCTCCATCAGGATGGAAGCACGGCTGGCCTGAGCCCCTTGTGGAGTGGCGGCTTCAATGCATTTCACGGGAAGGTGAATCTTTTCAGGGAGCGACGCGGTGGCCTGCCCGCGTTGTCGGTGGGCTTCGTCGCCCGCACCCAGGTTCGAAATGTGGGCGGAGTCCTCCAGGGTCACGACACAAACAATCAGGATTTCTATGTCGTGGCCACCAAGACCATAACCCACTTTCGGAAGCTCCCGCTGGTGTTCAATGCCGGCTTCAAAGCCACCAACGCTTCTCTGCTTGGGCTCGCGGGAAATGCTCCCGGCTATTCCGGCCGGGGATTCGGCGCCGCCGGCTTTGCGTTTAAGGGGCCGGGGAGAAGCACCATCCTTCTTGGTTCCGAAGTCTTACAGGAGCCGCGAAGCATTCAAGGCCTGCCCGGCGCGGTGATACCAACGACAATCACCTACGCGGTTCGCATCGTGCCATCAGGAGCTCTGCCGATTCACGGTTGGGGCGTCGAAACACCCAAGCTCACTCTCGATTTTGGTGTGGCTCAAGCTGCGGGCAATATCATGCCCGGCGTGAACCTCCAGGCACGGCACCAATTCGCATTTGGCATCTCGTACGGCTTCTAGCGGAACATTGGAAATTGGTTTTGGGAGACGCGATCGAATCGACCGGAGGTTTGCACAATTCTACAGCGGGCGTACAGCAACTACCCGATTCGGTACCGTTCGTCCAGAGGCTTAGGATTGACCTTCCCAACAAACCTAACAGCGGGGGATTCAATGCCACGCAGCGATGAAATTAAAAACGGGCAGCGTTTTCAGGACGGAACCGGGCTGACAGTGAGGGTGGGAGACATTGATGACACCGACCGGGTTCACTTCTCCGTGATCGAAGATGGAAAAGTCGCGGACCAAGGCGAGATGTCCCTTGCAGCCTTCGTCCATCGTTTTTCCAGAATTCAATCCGTGGAAGACACTTGTGTACGAATTAAGCGTCTCGGCTATGTTGCCCGTGGATGTGTACGAATTTACGGTGAAGAGTTCGAATTGCTGTCCGACCCTTTCCCGGAGCATGATCGGGTCGCAATTCGCGCTCGGGCAAAGGGCGACTCAAGCATTCGCTTGCTACGGCTTCCCGTAACCCTCGTGCAGGGCGACCGAGGACAGCGAAGATCCAGATCAGCGTGACTTGATTTATTTTTTTGTCTCGCGAACGCTCGCGTCCGTTAACGCCTATTCCGAGATCCGACCCCATCGACCGCGCAGTGCAGAGGCGGCCTGCTGGAAGGTATAACTGTGGGTGACGCATCCCGACCAGGGCTTTGGTAATCGGGGTGCCGGTTCAAGCCCGACACCCCGTTTTAATCAGCAGCGCGTGAAGAGTTTTCTGTTATGCGACTGCCTCGTCCTGAGACGCCGAAGTCGCGCGCCGCGCGGCCGCTTTCCCGAGAAAGTTCAACAGTTCATAATTTACCTCCTCCGCGTGTGTCCATGTGATGCAATGCGGCCCACCCTTGACCACCAATGAGCGTGCCCCCTTGATCAGTTTAACGGTCCGAGCTCCCGAGGCCTCAATCGGCAGAATTCGATCCGCATCGCCGTGAATGACCAAGGTGGGTATGTCAATTCGTGCCACATCTTCGCGGAAGTCCTCATGCCAGGTTGGGACGCAAGCGAGCGACGCCGTGGCTGAGGCGCCAGCAGCGAGATTCCAACTCGCCTGGACAGCCTGCTCGCTCACTCGTTTGCCCAACTGGAGATCGGTGTTGTAGAAATTCTTGAAAAAATCGGTAAAGAATGTGTAACGGTCCGCGGCGACCGCTTTCTGGATCCCTTCGAAAACGCTGCCGTCCACGCCTTCCGGATTGTCCGACGTCTTCAGCAGATACGGCGGGACGCCCGAAATGATTACCGCCTTGCTCACCCCCTTCGATCCGTATTTGCTGAAGTAGCGAGCAACTTCGCCGCCACCCATCGAGAAACCAACCAGTGCGAAATCGCGGAGTTTGAGATGGGTTACGAGTTTGTGCAGGTCCTCGGCGAAGGTGTCGTAGTTGTAGCCCGTTGTGGGCTGGCTGGACTTGCCGAAACCTCTGCGGTCGTAGGTAATCACGCGATAACCTGCTTCTAGGAGAACTGGGACCTGCTTCTCCCAGGAAGCACCGCTCAAAGGGTATCCATGGATCAGCACAACCGGCTTACCTGAACCGTGGTCCTCGTAGTAGAGGTCGATGTTACCGGAATTTTCCTTTCCGACATTAATGTATGGCATGGGGGATTCTCCTTTTCTTGTTGTACTCGCTGGAGTTGATGGGCGTTGAACGCCCTGACGTTCTCGGCCTGCGTTATAGGCCGTGCGATATTTCTGACAAGAACCAGGTCCGGTGCTCGGTTTGGTCACTCGGTCCCAGTGTTGCAGCTTCCAGGACACCTTTGCGCGAATCGTCCTATTTTGTCTGAGATGATGTCTGAGGGAGCCGAGGTGCAGAAACTCTTTGTGTCCCTGCAATATTTATCGCGCTGACTCGTCTACCGGGGTAGATGGACGATGCGTTTCGCTGGGAGGACCGGATTCCGTCGCCTGATGTTGGACCTGAATCCGCCTGGGCACGAAGCTCCAGGTTGATATTCGCCTTATGTTCGCCTACACTGGGAAGCGCCTTTGAGGGCTCCGAGTTCCGGGAGGATTGAAGCATGCTGACTGTAACTGTCGAAAACCGCGGCGAAATCACAACCTTGCACTGCTTTGGCAGAATTGTGCGCGGTAATGAGACTGCCATTTTGTGCTCGGCCGTACACCAGGAGGGCCGGGATGTCGTTCTTGACCTGGCCCTGGTTGATGCAGTGGACGCTGCGGGAATCGGAGCTTTGGTTTCGCTCCAAGCGGCCGGGGTTTATCTCACCCTCATGAATCCCACCGAACAAGTGAAGGAAATATTGAAGGCCACCAGACTGGACTCGATCTTCGAGATACGTGAGTCCGGATCGAGTGCCGGGACAACGGAATCAACGCAAGCAGGCTTACCGGACAATGAGGCCCAGAGACTTTGCGCACCGCAAATCTGAGCGGGTGAGGCCATGTGCCCAAACGAATAAGTGCGCTTGGTCGCTTCCGTGGGGTCGAGCCAATGGCCGACGTCGTTCGCGCCGCCCCACACCAGGCCCGGTGAATCGGTGGATCATTCTCGGGCATCGAAATATAGCAGGGTCGAGGGTTTGGACTATGAATGATCTGAAGAGGTTCGAAGAGGAAGTCTCCAGGTGGCCGAACCTATCCGTTCATCCGCATCGCTTTGGCGGAAGAGAATTCCGCTTCGGAAGCGCGGAAGTTGGACACATCCATATCGGCGGGGTCGTTGACATTCCCTTTCCCCGAAAGGTTCGCGATGCGCTCCTGGCAGAGGGTCTTGCCGAGGAGCACCGCTGGGTTCCCAACTCGGGCTGGACCACTTTTCACGTCCGCAGCGAAGAAGACTTCAAGCAAGCAGTGTGGCTTCTGCGGCTGTCATATCTTCGATATGCCATGAAGACCGCCGCTGCTCCCCGCGAGCTGTTCGACCGGCAAAGTGAGGAACTGCATCTGAGCCCTCAGTTTAGATCGCTGCTCGAGCCTTTCTTGCCTGTAGAGTCAGCCCCACCCGGCTGATCGCAGATGGAGCCTGGTCTTCGACACGCTGGCAGCTTATGAGCGTAAAGGCTGATTACAACACTTATCGGGCCCGTTATAATCACGCCGATGGCCAGCGACGCCTTTCTCTCGTGGGCGAACCGGACCGTGCTTCGCCCGGGCCGCGAAGAGCCCTACCTGTCGATCCAGGACATCGTCGTTTTCGTCCGCGATCTGGAAGTGAGTAAGCGGTTCTACCTGCAACAATTGGGCTTCGAACTCATCACAGAACAACGCCTTCCGACCGGCGAGCGCTGGATCGAAGTGGCGCCTCCCGACGGCAGCGCGAATCTCGCGCTGGTTGAACCAAAGCCCGACCAGCCGGAATACAAACTGATTGGCGGCTACCGCTGGGTCCTATTCATGACCGAAGATGTTCACGCCAAGTACAAAGAATGGAGCGAACGCGGTGTTCGTTTCTTAACTGCTCCGGAGACGCCGGGGTGGGGCGGCACCTATGCGCGTTTCGAGGATCCGGACGGGAATGCGTTTGGCCTGGAAGGCTTCGATGAGGTGAGGCAAAGCCTGGAGTTGCGCCGGCAGGCGCACGCCGAGAAACTCGAATCCGAACGCCGCACCGCCCAGGAACTGGAAATAGCGCGGCAGGTGCAGGCGCGGTTGTTTCCGCAGATTCAGCCGGAGTTGAAAACGGTAGAGTACGCGGGTATCTGCGTGCAGGCGCGCCAGGTGGGAGGGGATTATTTCGATTTCCTGAATCTCGGGCCCCAGCGGCTGGGGTTGATCATCGGCGATGTTTCCGGCAAGGGGATCGCCGCAGCTCTGCTGATGGCGAATTTGCAGGCCAGCCTGCGAAGCCAGTCGGCGCTGGCCTTCGATCAGCCCGAGGCGTTGCTCCGGTCTGTGAACCGCCTGTTCTATGACAATACCGGCGACAGTGCCTATGCCTCGCTTTTGTTTGCCGACTACGACGAGGCGGCGCGGCGACTACGCTACGTCAATTGCGGCCATTTGTCAGGTCTCCTGGTAAGGAGCGACGGCAAGGTGGATCGGCTCGAATCCACCAGCACGCTGCTCGGGCTGTTCAGAGAGTGGAATTGCTCGATGCAGGAGCAGGAGCTCTCTCCCGGGGACGTGCTTGCGCTTTACACTGATGGGATCACCGAAGCCAGTAACGAGCGCGGAGAGGAATTTGGCGAGCGGTGCCTGATTGAATCGCTTCAGCAGCATCGGGAGCTGCCGTGCCAGGCTTTGTTGACCGCAATCGTGGATGGTGTTCGGCGATTCAGTTTTCAAGAACAACACGACGACATTACGGCGATCGTCGCGAAGTTCAAGGCTACTAGCTGACGTGTCGTCGGTGGATTGCTGTTTTCCGACTCTTACTTCACCAGATCCGCAGCGTAGTCATTCGCATAGACCCAGAGTGTACGGGGACGGCGTCCCGTGACCTCCAAGACACCGTTCGTCACCAACGCCGTTTCGCCTTCGTACACAGCGAAGCATCAATCGCGCCCTTGTGCCGCCCTGCTAGATAGGGAATTCGATGCCGATGGCCGGCGTCGAGCGTCAATCATCCTCGATTCGCTGATTTGACGCCATAATTCTTTCTGCCGCCTCCCAGACTCGCGGAAGGAAACGCTCGACCTCTGCGCAGCGTCGCCGAACGTCGGCAAGTGAAGCGATGTCGAGGTCGTCCACCAGATCCCGATAGCTGTCGCTGAGGCAGCTCTGCGGCCGTTCTACTGTCGCGTCTCCCGAGAGCACCTTCTGACATCTGGAATGGGTGACCGCGATCCAGAACATCGCTTCCCGATGGTAGCCGCGCTCGATAAGTTCCAGGCTCCCGTCGATTGCGATGGGGCGGGCGCTGTCGCTAAGATCCGATGCGAAGGGAAACGGCGTCTTGATGGCTTTCGTGGTTGTGTCGAAGACGTCCGCGAGCGTGGCTAGGTGCTGGCCAACTTGCCCGCGCGGCATCTGAGCGGTTCCCAACAACTCTAGCAGCGTTTCGCAAAACGCAACGTCGCCATAGTCCGCCAATAGCTCTCGCACAGCTAGGTACCGCGCACGCACTGTGGGGTTTCTCAGGCCCGCTACAAGGAGGACATGAGTCGTTATGCCCGCCCCGAAAAGGCACGCGATCACAAGATCATGAAGGGGAGTCCCTTCCTTGATCGACCGGAGGTGTCCCAGGACTCTGTCCCTGGCATTAGCACAACGCCGACGGACCCACTGCCGTTTGGCATAGTCCCGGGACACGATCGCGCGGAGCGCAGTCAGATGACCTGATGGATCGAGTAGAATGCTGGCCGTCCGAAAACTCGGGGCCAGATGATAATCGCTCAATACCAAGTCGGATGACTGAAGCTGATTATTTGTCAGGTACGAGGTTTCCAGGAGTACTTCGTGATACCTGAACTTGCCAGACCTTGGTTTGCCACGCCTGGAAGCTTGGTTCGGGTCTGTGAGGACGACCATGATATCGAGATCCGACGTCGTCGTCAGGTCAGTGTCATCGGGAAGCCAGTTCGTCGAACCGGCAGTGTAAGCTCCGCAAAAGCCTGGTATGCAGCTGGCTTCCTCAATCACCCACTGCCGTGCCGTCTCTCTGGCTTGCCCGACCCTCATGATCACCTCGTTGTGCTTCGTTGCTCCAGTCGTCTGTCAGGGCTGCACGACTGACGTTGCCGCCAACCATCTGCGCCATTGTGGACGCGGTGCGGTGGCGGCCGGGATCCTTTAGCGAAATCGACCGACACCGGGCGACTCGGTACGCAAACGGCCAGCCCTACACGATTATTCCCGCCAATCCTCAGGGTTCACCTGATGGCTGACAGTGATCCCTCAGAGCAATATGAAGCGACCTCAACGATTGGACCTCAAACTGGGAAGGAACGGCATCCGAGAGGGTGCTGTTCCTTTGTTGCTTTCAGCCGAATCGGATGACTGGAGGTACTTGTGACCGCCATCGCGTTTCTCATCGTTGCGCTACTGGCCTTTCTGCTTTTATTCCGCGAAATACCTAAAACGGGAAGGCGGCCATAGGCAGCCATGGATAACCGGCGGGATAGCAAAACACGTTCATCAGTGTTCACCAATAGAGCGTCGAAAGTGGTACAGGCGTCCAGTTACCCGCCAGATTCCATTCTCGCGTTTCGGCTGGACTTACGACCTTGCGGATGGACCTTCTGCAATCGCCGTGGCCAATTTGGGTTTCTGGCATGGTGTGGTAGGTGACAGGCAGGAAGTTGCCGTGCCGAAGCCCCTTGTCCCTTTCAAAACAGACGGCAGGCGACTGGCCATAGCTCAGGCAGTCGGGCAGACCGTGCTCGCGAGCCCACTCCTGAGCACGCTCGGCAAGTTCGCGCCATAGCAAACCCCCGAGATTCATGATGCCGTGCTCTCCGCTTTGAGTCTACGCCGCCTGGCATCGGCCTGATCGGGATTCTTCGCCCACACAGGCCAGTAACAAACGTCTCCAGCCCAGACGACGCTCAAGCCACTGAGCGACCACCGTGTTCCGTCTGACGTGGCTGCTCAGGTTATCGGAAGTCAGTGTCCGCCAGACGCTTTTGGCGCCATCTGAAATGAGCGTTCGGACCTGAACGCCTTCACTGTCGATGCGGTACTCTCTCGCTCGAGATCCGTCGCTCGAATCGATGCGAAGCCGATCGTCTTGCATTAACATAGCTGCCCCCTCCCCCAGAAGGTGACGCCGGCCGACTGCGGTGACAATACAGTCACTACCTTAGATCCCCGACTCAAAATATGTAGTGAAGGACGGAACGCCGGTTGCGTGTTCGCGCGCCGATGACTCCGAAACCGGACATCCGCAGAGCAACCATGCGTCATCCAAATCCACTGCCACCAGAGGAAGCGGCCATGATGACGATAAAGCTGGTTCTGTTCCTGCTGCTAACCACTCTGGGCCTGGTGTGGACTGAACGACACGCTCGTATTACCCACTCTCTGATCTCAAAGGATAGAAACCAGGGTCAGCAGGCCCAAACCTTGTCCACGGCCAGCAGCAAAGAGAAACCAAGTCCAAGCATCAAGTTGCAGCCCGGCCGGCGGGGATGGACTAAAAGTAGCAAATCCCTGTCAACCTACGCGGACAAGCCACAATCCGATGCGAAAGCCGGGGTTCAGTAATCGGCTCCGCAATATCGGCGCCAACGACTGTTTGCGCCATCCATCAAGGTGCTTAGTCTTCATCAAGCGCCCTTTTTTTTTCTCCCTGTGGGAGCTAGTTTTCGCCCCAACGTGGCTGGCACATGACGTTGCAAGTTGACTATACTGAGCCGTTAAGATCAGAGTGTCGCACCTTAGTCCGCACAAGACGAAATGGGGGAAAGCGAATGAGTGAACCGATAGCCTTAAGAAGAGAAAACGGCATCAGTATGCCAGCGACGCCGTCCATGGCGACATACAGCGACGCGATGAACAAATTCACCAAGTCGGCGACGGCGTTCATGGAACATGTGCACCTTCTAACCGAAGCCTGGGACGCCTACCAGATGGCGATCGCGGCTAGCGCATCTCTTCGCAATAGTCTCGACGCAGGCGACCAGGCCTTGCGATCCCTGATGACGCAGATGGAGCAGGTAGTCAACGCCCAAGGTGAGGCTTCTCGCGACAGGAAAAAGCCGGAAGCGTTGAAAGTTGAAGCGATCAGAACAAACGGTGACAGCACGACCCCCGGCGGTGCGTTTCTTCCGTAAGAAGCAGAGATCGCAACAGAAATGAAGGCCTAATGGTCCGGCCCTCGTTCGTTTAGCTCGACTGGCTGACTGGTACGAATCGGCGACCATTTTTACTCCTCTGACCCTTGAGATCTGGCTGGAGCAGGTCCCACAACTCTTCACCTGCCGAACCGCTAGTGCGCAGCGCTCTGGCAAGCGCACAGGAGCAGAATATGCCTGGTCAGTCGAGTGCAATCAAACGGAAAACTGAACGAAAAATTTATCCGGCGCACGGCGATCCTATTCGGGTCGTGCCACTAAATGTTCCGCAGGAACTAATTGGGGACAAAACCGCCCCCGCCGTCGCCCCTCAACTCACGTATCGAAACGGCGCATTAATCAAGAATGTTGAAATATTCACGATATTTTGGGGGACAGGGTGGCAGCAAGCTCCCGCCAGTAGCTTAATTACACAGATTAATGAGTTCTTTGATTACATTGTGACGAGCCCTCTCATTGATCAGCTAGCCGAATACAATGTGCCTGGACAGTCGATTGGGCACGGCAGCATGGCCGGCACGATGTCCATCACCGTGCCCCCGCTGCATGGAAGTGTGAGCGATGCGGCGATTCAGCACATGCTTCAACATCTAATCGCTTCTAACAATTCCGTACCGCAGCCCTCTCCAAACACTCTTTACTTTATCTATGTGCAACCGGGTACGAGAGTCGTCCAGGGCGGCGCAGCGTCTTGCCAGGCCTTCTGCGGATATCACAACGATATCTCCGGGCAAATCTTCTACGCGGTGATGCCGTATCCAGGGTGCACAGGCTGCACGGGAAGCCTGGATACATTTACGGCGCTTACATCTACCAGTTCACACGAGCTATGCGAAGCGATCACTGACGCCATTCCAGGTCAAGGTTGGTACGATGATTCGAATGGCGAAATCGGCGACATTTGCGCCTGGAAAACAAAGACGGTAGGAAAATACACAGTCCAGCTCGAGTGGTCGAACAAAGCCAATAAATGCGTGTGAGGGTTACGTTGTCACCGGTGGAAGCCACGTCAATCACATTCTTGAGCGCGCCAGGGTAGACTGTCGCCTGCCGTCCGTCATTGCCCGCTACCGCCACGCAAATCACGCCGATCGAATTGGCGTAGCTCACAGCGTTGGCCAGCTCAGAAGAGCTGGATTAGTTGAAACTCATATAGATCACGTTGGAACCGTGGTTGACCGCGTAGTAGATGGCGTTCAGGATGTCGGAGTTCCGTGAACAAGCGAAAGTGACCGGTCTCTATAGGCAGGAATTCGGCATCTAGAAGACTTGCATTTAGAATCGAATCCATCATGTTTAAGCGGCTTAGCGTAGTTGTGGTCCTGCTCCTGCAATTCCAATGCATAACCGCCAGGTCGCAGAGTGCCGTGACGCGGCAGTCCGAACATCGTAAAACCAGTACACCGTATACTGGCGATCTGTCCATCTTTGATTCGCCGGGGAGAGACGAAAGGCTGCAAATCAATCGCGTTATGGACATTCTAGGAATAGCCTCCGGCAAGACTGTCGCTGATATCGGAGCAGGCTCCGGTTGGTTTACAGTCCGTGCAGCCAAACGTGTGGGAGACACGGGGACCGTATACGCCGTCGACATTAATCCCGAAGCCATTCGGTACATTGAGTCTAGAATCCGGAAAGAGAACTTGCGCAACGTCAAACCGATATTGGGTAAGCCCGACAATCCGCTGCTGCCCGCGACAGTGGACGCTGTGCTGCTGTTGAAGACGTATCACGAGGTGGCTGAGCCCATCGAACTGTTGCGCAACCTGCGACCATCCCTCGCCGCTGGCGCCAGGGTAGGAGTGATTGATCGTAATGGGAATGGCGAGAACCATGGTGTTGCCAGAGATATTGTGATTCGAGAAGCGAATGAGGCTGGCTATCAGTTGCTGGAACAAGATGACTTCGTTAAGGATGGAATGGATTATTTTCTAGTTTTTGGCGCAAAATAGCGTTGGAGCGAAAGATCGCCCAGGAAACAGTCTGTCATGGCCGGACACGAGGACCGTACGCAAAGAACGCTGCGGTAGTCCATAACGCATCCAATCAGGGTTTCGAAATCGATAGAGACGGCCAGCTTTCCATTCTCGAACATACATTCAAGAATCATCGACTATTTCTGACGCACACAGAAGTTCCGCCGGCTCTTGACAGCCAGGGCCTGGCATGAAGCTAGCTCATGCTGCATTGGAATATGCGCGTCAGAACGACTTGACTGTCATTGCGATTTGCCCTTTTGTGCAGGACTACGTCGCCAGTCATCCGGAAAATACCAGTCGTTGGTGGCCGCTTCAGTGGCTTGATCCATGGCTTTTATCGTAACCATTGGCCACCTGCTTCGAGGCAACATCTGGGCAGATCACTGTGGAAAGTTCTGTGTAAAACGTGGTCGTTGAGATTTTCACATACAGCAAAGCACGCAGTCTAAACGGGTTTCTCCAGTCATAAGAGTGTGGGACCACGTTCGACGTTTGCACCGAAAAGCGGCATTGACAACCATCGGCTAACCGTTTAACTTTCGCATCGTCGACGATCGAAAGGGTTGGCTCAAATAAAATTAGCCAGTCCGAAGTAGATTGGGTGATCAGGCCGGTGGGGCAACCCGCTAGGCCGCCAAACCTGAAAAAACCGACAGCTCTGCGAGGAGTGGTTGGGGTTTGGAACTGCGAAAGCGGTGATTACATCAGGGGCCGTGATGGTGCATGCTTCCACGCTGTTGGCTTCCTCGTAAGGAGCGAGCGGCTAGAGCATAACCAATGTCACGGCCTTTTCCTTTTCCGGCGAGATCCTCCTCGGTCAATTGGCCTTCCTAGTTGTGTGATGACGAAGGCGATCCACCCCATGTGCAGTAATTCCGCAAGAGGAAACCCGCTATGAAAGAACAACTAGAGAGTGTTGTCTTGCAAATGTATCGAGCCGGTGTGCGATGCTCTGAAGCGATACGGGAATTTCAAAAGGCTTTCATCCTCACAGTGCTCAAGGATCAGAGGGGGAATCAGTGCAAAGCTGCCGAGAGACTTGGCATACACCGGAATACGCTGCGCCGTACGATCCGAGAGCTGGAGATTGACATCGGCCCGACACGCGCAATGCAAAGGCGGCGACCAGTGCGATCGGAGGTGGCAATGTCGGCACGGCGACGAGCGACGTAGTTTACCCCTCAGATGCCGAGCGAGGCTGATGCCCTTGCTTACCTGGCGGTCCACCCGCCATCGATGAGAATGGTCTCGCCCGTGATAAGGGACGCTGCGCGGGAGGCAAGGAATACGACCACACCCGCCACATCCATTGGCTCGCCAATACGGTGCAGTGCAGCAATGCGTTCTATCACCTCCGAGCAAAACTCGGGATCAGCGAGACAACTCTCTGTACCCGGAGTACGTATGAATGTCGGTGCGACCGCATTCACAGTGATGTTGTACTTTCCCCACTCAACGGCGAGGCATTTGGTCAGATGTGCAATGGCGGCCTTCGTCATGCAGTACACCGACTCGGAAGGCAGTGCCACGAATCCTGCCTGGGAACTTAGATTGATGATGCGGCCGCTCTGCTGTTGAATCATGGCGCGCCCAGCGGCCTGACTAGCGAAGAAGGTTCCCTTTAGGTTAACAGCGACCGTCAGATCAAAGTCCTCCTCGCGCACGTTCTCCGCGAGGTTGTCTGGTGCGAGTCCCGCATTGTTGACCAGGATGTCGATCCGTCCGAGATGCCGTACGGTGTCATCAACAGCCTGAAATATCTGATCGAGGCGTCTGATGTCCATCTGTAAAGCAATGACCCGGCGGCCCATACCTTCGATCTGAGCCGCCAGGTCTCCCTGTGCATTCACATCACGCAGGCCAAGTGCGACGTCTGCACCCGCGTGAGCCAGCGACAGCGAAATCGCTTTGCCCAACCCGCGTGCAGCACCGGTCACAAGTGCTACCTGACCAGCGAGATCAAACGCCGGAAAGCCGTTCAAATATGCCTCCAGGAACTCTGGTCGCTTTGCATTTTGCCTAGTCGGTCGAGCAAGCAGAGCATTCTGCTTCCGAGTCACGGGTACTATCGAGAGAGCGCATGGGCTCACACTTAATTCGCTTGATAATACGCCGGCCTCATTCGATCCCGCTACAATCCGCCCTGACTCGATAACGGTATTGCGCGAGAATCCGCGTCGGGACCGACTCCACGTCCGGGCTTCGTCCGGTTGGAAGGATATTGGGAACCAGCTGGTCACCATGACAGGTGGGTCCGGGGGCGCTGGGAACATCCTACATTTGAAGGGGCATACTGGAGTCCTCCGCATTACGACCACTAGCAAACCGTGTTAGACGTAAGACCCTACCCGAGGGCGAGTTCGCCGGCCGTTGTTTGGCGCAGAGCCGAACCTCTTTGGGCGATGGAGCCCTGAGCGGGTCTGTGAAGTCCTGAGGCAGCTCCAACGATTCTGCTGTTAACCCTTGATAAATTAAGCGCTCCGCGCTAACGCATGGTGAATCGTGGAATTGTGATTTTTCGTCCACAACCATCTTGGATAGGATTGCCGATCACATGATCGGGCAGACCATCTCGCGTGACCGCATCGGCGAGGCTACCGCTGGATAGAGACCTCGCCAGGTCTTCCACCACGACTCCAACCGCGGACCGCCCAAGACCGTCAATTAGGATAGTTTGTCAAAAACGAGAGCTTGGCTCATACCCGCGAATTGAATTTCAATGAGGGTCTGTGACCCATCTTCATTTCGTCTATATACAAATGCATCCCTTGCGAACCTGAGGCTGCGATTCACCCATCTCCCCTCGGCTGTGGCGAACACATAATTGTCTTGTACGAATTTCACGATTGCCTGGTTGCTGTAGGATTCCCAACTGATCAGGCAATCCGCGGCAGGCATGCCGACTGGGTTTAGTGTCAGGCTAGAACGTAATAATCGGCTCATAGTGTCGCACCCGCCGTAGACACTCAGGTTGCGCGAGCCCGCCTCGAAGGCACGCGGCTTGAAACCGTGGGAAGCCAGATGCTTGCGTTCGGCTTGAACTCTGTCAGCCTCGTATGGCCCCACAAGTACATAGTAGGAAAGCATCCAAAGACGGCCTCTCTGAATGATGGTGGCATGAAACCCGAGTTGCGTCAGTTTGTCCCTTACCGTGTCAGCCCCCGAAACGTCTTTGAACTTGCCGACTTCGAGATAGAGTCCGGATGTTGAGCGGGCAACTCCCTCGCCAGGGTTCGCGGCGTGGGCCCGAGGATCGCTCTCCCGCTCGAGGTTCGGAATCGAGCCGGGCTTTGCCGAAATGACATTGGAAGTGGGAGCGACGGCGGTGGTTGGCAAAAGAATCGTCGGACGTGTTGACGAAATCGCTATGGTCGAAGGGGCGACAGGAGCTTTAAGAGCTGGGCCCGCGGCAGCCGTGGCCGCAGGGTTAGCCGGCCTTGCGAGCTCGAGGTCTCGGTGCTGCGCCTTTGCCGGGTTGGCGCGAGTTTGCGGCTCAAGCTTCTCGGCCTGAACCGAAATCGGCGCAGGGGCAGGCGATAGCGACCGGCGTGGCGGCAACACCGACTGTGGCGCCGATGACACCGATTGCATCTGCGTTTGGGATCTTGCTGCCACTCGTTCACCCAACTGGATCAGCGACACACCGAACTGACGGCGATAGCTGTGAAACAGGAACGCCGCCGCCACCAGAGTCGAAACGAAGAGCC
This sequence comes from Terriglobia bacterium, assembly GCA_963803655.1. GTDB lineage: Bacteria > Acidobacteriota > Terriglobia > Terriglobales > Acidobacteriaceae > JAIQFF01. Next base: position 182,391 of record CAWDNR010000021.1, on the reverse strand, counting down.
CGGTCGCCAGACCGCCGGAGAACCCTCTAAATAGGGTACGGATTTCTTACCCTTGGTGACGGCACCCCTAGCGGCTCACAACTATCGGACGCTGCCTTCGTACCCAGTCGACGGGCGCCAGCGGCAGGTGTTGCGCCCCGCACAGCGACTGATGGCGTGGATACCTCGTAAGGGGCGAGTGACGTAGGAGGGGTGATCCAACTGCAGATTGGTTCGCGAGCTTCTGCGGGCAGACTTGTGAATCGCACCCCTACAGTCTTTCGCGTCTCATCGGTCCACGCCAAGTCGCCGTCGATTTCGATTCGGCGGTTGTGCTCCGAGAACCAGAAACGGATCGTCCGATTCGCCTGAACGGGGGCGATGGAGTGAAAGCAAAGCCCGCCCTCAGAAACATTCGAGACGCTGCCCGCGTTATTCGGCTCGATATTGATATAGACGAACCGTTCCACCGTTGTCCGTGGAGTCCGGCGTCGTTCTGGCCCTTTCATCGGCAACACCACTGAATTGTGAGAAGTTGGGCGGATCATTGATGCAGCATGGAGCCAACCTCGGCACAAAGAATGCTCCGAGATGGCATGAGTGGCAACCGCCGAGAGATAGAGGAATACCCAATCGCTTGGAAGGAAGCTGGCCTCGACACTTGGTTGAGGTTTTCCGCTCTCCAGGGGAGCGAACCCCGAGAATCAGGCGACTCGTTCGCATGCCTTGAACGGGTTACTTTGACCCGCGTAACGCGCCTGCTGGAATTAGGCTCGGAAGGAGCCTCGTCCTTCCGCTCTGTCGCATGCGGCTGGGGATCGCAGAACCGCTACCTGTCCCATTTTCATATCGGGTACTGAACTTTGGTAACCCCCAAAAGCTTGGGCGGGTAGGGTAACCTGCGCCTACGAAGGCTCCGCGGCTTACCAGGCGGTCCTCCGGACCCTAACCACTAGCCCCAGCAGGCCGCGCCTTCCTAAGCCGCCAAGCATGGCCAACTGAAAAGGTGCGATATGCTTCGTTTTGTAGGATTGAGAGCTTCTCCCAATCAGAACCAAGCTGACGAGCGAGCCAAGGCCACGACTGGACCGGAGTCACTTCCCGTCTACGTCGTCGACCAGAACTGCCTCGCAGCCCGTTATTTGCTTGCAATACTCGCGAAGAACCGATCTCTCCATGTCGTCGCTCTTGAGGATTTGATGGTGCACAAGCTTGCAGAGCGAATGACCCCTGTTTTCATCATCGATCGTGGAGGAATTGACCTGCCACTGAGCGAGTGTCTCCGCGTTTTGAGGCAGCGACACCGAAATGCAAAGTTTGTCGTGCTGGACCAGGAGCAGTCCCCGGGGAAAATTGGCCAATTACTCTCACTCGGTATTCATGGGTTTGTGGCATACTCGCAGATCGATGAGCAGCTGGTACGATGCGTTCACTACGTTGCACAAGGCAAACTTTGGATTTCGTCCAGTGCACTAGCGGCCTATGCGCAACAATCTATCGCATCGCTGAAGACTGCCAGCAATTCTCCAACCCCGCGAGATATTACCAAACGTGAGAGTGAAGTCATTGATTTGGTGAAGCGTAGGCTTTCAAACAAGGAAATTGGAGAAATGTTGAATATTCGAGAGAGTACCGTAAAGTTCCATCTCTCGAATATCTTCTCGAAGCTTGGGGTTAGTAGGCGCAGCGAACTCCAGGACAGGGGCCAACTCAGCGAAGTGTGGAGAAGGTTGAATGCTTCGTGATCCAGAAAAAAGGGAACAATCCTAGTTTGACCACAGCTGGCGTGGTTCAAGATGTTCTCCGATGAATCACCTTTCACAACTGCCATCCGAAACAACCCGCCTGTGGTGCAGACGGGTTTGGAGTATGAAGGTACAAATGAAACGTGCAAGCCAAGGGTACGGGCCCCGCTTCGCGAGGACGTTGCCGCCAGCATCCCGTCCTCTCAATCCCTGGCGGTACCGAAATAATCCCGACGGGATCACCGGCTGTCTGGCCGCGGAGCCTTTTCCTTAATCCGCCGAGGTGTTAGCCGGGCAAAGGTCCGTGCCGACAGTCAGCCCGGCACCTCGTCTCCCAAGCGCTCGTAAGGCCAAGCACAAGCGTATTCGCGAAGCGGGAATGCGATCTCAGGGATTCACCCGCAGGAGCATTAACGTACCGCTTTGCAGCTTCACATTGTTTTTTTCCGAGCTCACTATCGACCCTTCCTTAGGGTTCGTCGCCATCGATAACTTCAGGTTCGCGATTCCCACGACTCCTTGGGTATTTCCGGTAACGGGCTGATGATCAGTTCTTTCTGTTTGGGAGCTGGTTGAACTTTCGCCAACAGGTGTAGTCGGTCTGGATGTTGGTGTTCCCATCCCTGCTGACCTTCCGCTATTATTGCCCGGGCCCATCCCTCCTGCGGTCGGCCCATACGCTGGAGGAGCTACGCTTTCCCCATTGGCATTACTGTTGTCGGCGTTTGAGGTCGGCGACGCGATGATCGCTTGTATCGACATCGGCAACGGCACCTCGCCTCCAGTTTTCATGACCGCGCGCCCAAAAGCGATGCCGACTTGTGATTCTTTCTGCTCCTTGTTTCGAATCTGGGCTTCGGTGATGTGTCCGACGACTTGCGTGTCCTTGGGCACAACAACCTCGCCATTCTCCGCTTTCAGATCTTGCGTAACCTTGGCTTCAACTTGGTCTCCGGCCTTCACTTTCTTGGCGTCGATGCTCTTGGTAAGTTCGATGGGGATAACACTGCCCGGCGCAATCCGGGGCGCCTGGCTTGCCGGTTCTGAGCTCGATTGAGCAGATTGGGTGGTCGCGGGACTCTGTTGGCTCTGTGGCATTGGGTCATTGGTCGGAGGTTGAGTTGCGTCCTGTGCGAGTGAGGCCCCGCATAGTACCGCTCCGGCGAAAATTCCAATCAAAAGCGCTTTCATGACTTGTCTCCTGTGCGCCGGTTAAACCGGCGAGGTGTAGTGAATGCAAAAGTCATACGAATGTGAAATAGCGACCCACATCGGCCCTGAGTCATGCGGAGCCGCTCGCGAGGGCGGCGTCGAAGCGTTGACAAGGGAACGTGCGGGCCGGGTATTCAGCCGCGTAAGACAATCACTCCGGGACGCCGACGCTGTAGGAGAAAGCGGAAGGCCCCATCCGGTGCACCGATATCGCGAGGTGCAACGGAGTCCCGCGCGGTCACAGACCCCGTGCACGTACGGAAGCACCTCGAACGGGAACCGGGAGATCCCAGGCTCGCCCAGGACAGCAGTTGCCCTGGGACGCATCGGGAAGTCTAAGGACGCACGCCGATGACGAACGGACCTGGGAAGTCGGACAGACCTACTGTACCGGGAAGTCCCCGAACAATGCCGGGCAACCGGCAACGGAGGGGATGGAGGGAAGAGGCCTGGCCAAAGGGAACCTGCCCCAACAAAACGCGTCCCGGACACCGAGCCGGGAAGACGCGCTCAGCGCGTTGGAGCGGGTACGTCAAGCAGCAAAGAAGGATAAGAAGTTGCGGTTCACCGCGCTTCACCACCATATCTACGATCCGGAAAGGCTCCGCGAGGCTTACTTCTGCATGAAGAAGGAAGCGGCGCCGGGCGTGGACGGTGAGACGTGGCGGCACTACGGCGAGACCCTCGAGGACAATCTCCAGGATCTCTCCCATAGGCTGAAGCGAGGAGCGTATCGAGCCAAGCCGGTGCGTAGGACGTACATCAACAAGAGCGACGGGCGGAAAAGACCGCTCGGCGTTCCCGTGCTGGAAGACAAGATCGTTCAGCGCGCGGCGGTCGAAGTGTTGAACGCTATCTACGAAACGGATTTTATCGGATTCTCCTATGGGTTCCGGCCCGGACGCAGCCAGCACCAAGCGCTGGACGCGCTCTATACGGGACTGCTGACGAGAAAGGTGAACTGGGTGCTCGATCTGGATATCAAAGGCTTTTTCGATGGGCTTTCCCACGAATGGCTGGTGAAATTCATCGAGTACCGGATCGCAGACCGGCGCGTCGTGCGATTGATCCAGAAATGGCTCAACGCGGGCGTGCTGGAGGATGGGAAACGAATACGAGTGGAGGAAGGAACGCCCCAGGGCGGTAGTGCATCGCCGCTGCTGGCCAACGTTTACCTGCACTACGTGTTCGACCTCTGGGTCCAAGCGTGGCGTCAGAAGCGGGCGCACGGCGACGTCATCGTCGTGCGTTTCGCTGACGATATCGTGGTTGGATTCCAGAGCAAGGCGGAGGCCGACCAGTTTCGGGCGGAACTTACGGAGAGAATGCAGAAGTTCAACCTGGAGCTGCATCCCGAGAAAACGCGACTTCTGGAATTCGGTCCGTATGCGATCGACCAACGGCAGTGGCGTGGAGAAGGGAAGCCGGAGACGTTCAACTTTCTCGGATTTACGCACATCTGCGTGAGGAAGAAGAGCAATGGACGGTTCACGGTGTTGCGGCAGACGATCCGCAAACGGATGCAGACGAAGCTGAACGAGGTGAAAGCCGAGCTTCAGCGACGCATGCACGAACCCATCCCCGAACAAGGCAAGTGGCTGCGGGCGGTTGTGGGTGGACACTTCCGCTACTACGGAGTGCCCATGAACCAACCGGCGCTGGCGATTTTTCGGTTCCGAGTCGGCTGGTATTGGCATCGCTCGCTGTCGCGGCGGAGCCAGAACGGCCGCGTCCTCTGGGATCGCATGCGGCGTCTCCTCACTCGCTGGCTGCCTTTGCCTTCTGCCTGTCATCCCTATCCTCTGCGCCGCATGGGCGTTGTCACCTAAGGCAAGAGCCGGATGCGGGAAACCCGCTCGTCCGGATCCGTGGAGGGGGTCATGAGTAATCGTGATCCCTACTCCGACTCCGTTTTGCGTTTGTCACCCATCAGGGTCGCGAAGCGCGCACAGCAAATTGAGGTAGCCCGGGTCTTTAGATGCGGTTTTCGGGCGTAGCGGATGACCCGGAACGCTAGCTCTGGGCGAAGGTGCGATGGCAAAGATTGAAGGCGACAAAGTCGGCTCTTTCACACCCTCCCTCTGGACTGTTGATCCGAAGGAAGCCAGGAGTTTGTCACTCGACCGTTTGGAATCGCTTAAACCCTTCGCGCCCAAGCTGATTGTGAGCCATATTGCTTGGAAGGATCATTTCTTTCTAACCGATGAATTGCTGTAAGCCGCGACATGACGTTCCAGATCGTGTCGCTCTTTCTCGTCCATCGCTTTCGCCTGTCCACCATCCGACCTCAAGGGAATCCTGTATGGGTAAGGTTCCAATCTTAATCGAGCCTTAATTCGGTGGTTTCTACGAGGAGTTTGACCCAAGGGAGTCCGCTAGAACCGTGCCGCGAAATCCGCTACGGCATCCAAGTATGAGAGTGGAGGTAACAAACCATGAAACGCGTCAGAGCTGTCACGGTAGCCATCTTGTTCTTACTCCTTGGAGCCGGTGTTCTGGCCTACGCACAACAGGATCAGCAGGACGAGAAACCAGCGAAGCCTGAAAAGCAAGCCAAGCCGGAGCAGCACGCCAAGCCCGAACCTCAGCAGCAGCCGAACCAGCAACAACAAGAACGCGTGCAACAGGAGCGGCAACGCGAGCAGAGCCAACAACAGCAACAACAACGTGACCAGCAAAATCAGCAACAGGAACGACAACAACAGAAACAGCAGCAAGAGCGCGTACAGCAGGAGCGCCAAAGAGAGCAGAATCAACAACAGCAGCAGGAGCGGATGCAGCAGCAAAACCAGCAACAGGAACGTCAGCGGCAACAGCAGAACCAGCAGCAGGAGCGGCAAAGGGAACAGAATCAGCAACAACAGCAGGATCGAATCCAGCAGCAGAACCAGCAAGAACGTATGCAGCAAGAGCGGCAGCGCGAGCCGGGCCAACAGCAAGAGCGCGTGCAGCAACCGCAGGAACAACAACGAATCCAGCAACAGTCTCATCGGAATCAGGCGCAGGAAGAACGCCAGCAGCAACTGAATCAGCAGCAACAGGAGCGCGCTCAGCAGCAATGGCAACAGCAGCAACAGCAACACGAGCAGCGCGAGCGTCTTTCACAACAGAGGCAGCAGCAACTGATTCAGCAACAGCAGCAGCGCCTGACTCAGTATCGTCAACGTTTGGACGAGCAACAGCGTCGCCTGCAGGAGCAGACGGTATCATTGCAACAACAGCGCCGAATGGCACAGTATCGCTTTCAGGAAGAATACTTGGAGCGCTTGCGCGACCAGGAAAGACGCCTCCGTGAAGAAAGGCACGATTACAACAACGATCCCTACTTCTACACAGCGCCAATTTACCGTTACAATCGCGGCGGCATGTACTACGAGACCAATCAGTACGGTGCTGATTTACTAAGGCAGGCGGTAAATTCTGGCTACCAGGAGGGCTTCCGTGCCGGGGCTGCCGACCGCGAGGATAACTGGCGTCCGGACTACCGGAACAGCTACGCCTATCAGGACGCGACCTATGGCTACAACGGCTATTACGTAGACCCTGAAGACTACAGATACTATTTTCGTGAAGGCTTCCAGCGTGGATATGAAGATGGCTACAACGACAGCTATCAATATGGGTACAATTCGAACGGCTCGTATGGCGTTCTGGGAAGTGTCTTGTCGGGGATCCTCGACCTGCAGTCGATTCGCTAGCTTGCGGTTCTTGACCGAGTCCGGCTTCGTTGATCGAAGAAGGTCAACTAAGCCGGACCTCAATTTCGGATCCAGCACAATTGCGATGTAACCGCAACATTCGACACTATTTCACGATCTTGATTCCGATTCACACTCCAGAAAAAGCAGATGGTCGCCTAAATCGGTGATAAAGATTTGAGAATGCTATCGTGGCGATCGTCTCATCCACGTTTTTCGGCTGCTTAGATCGGAACCGAATAATTTGCTAATACCGTGCGGCTAGATCTGAGGGTGGCGGAGGCAGCCTCAAGACTGCTGGCACATCCAACCTCAAAATACCATCGACGCCGTGTATCATTTCTGCAAACGGCCGCAACTTCTTTGGTGCGGTTCGCGGTTAGGAGGGATCGCGTGGCTACGATCAATCTTGCTATCAACGGACGTCCCTACACGGTCGAGGCGGACCCTCAAATCAGTCTTCTGAATGTATTGCGCGAGAATCTTGATCTGACTGGAACCAAATACGGCTGCGGAGAGGGCCAGTGTGGCGCCTGCACCGTCTTGGTCGATGGGAGGGCTCAGCGGTCTTGCGTCACGCGAGCCGAAAACATCGCACAAAAGCAAATCACCACCATTGAAGGTCTTGCGCGCGGCGAACAGCTTCATCCGGTCCAGGCGGCGTTTCTCGAAGAGGGCGCGCTGCAATGCGGGTATTGCACTCCGGGGATGATCATGTCGACGGTGGCGCTGCTCAGTCGAAACGATCATCCCACGCGAAGCGAGATCATTGACTCCCTCGACGGTAATATCTGTCGCTGTGGAGCCTACTCCCGGATCATCAGTGCGGTGCAAAAGGCCGCAACTGTGCTGGCTAGATCGGAAGTGGGGAAGGGGGGCCGGCAATGAGCGAGACCGTGCGTGCTTCAGCTCCTTGGGAGCCCGAGCGTTACGAACTTGTGTCTGCTCCTGTGTACCGCTTCGATCTCGATCGACGTGTTTTTTTCAAGTTCCTCGGGACCGGAGTTCTGGTGTTTTCCGTTCTGAAACAGACTGCCTGGTCGCAGGAATCCGGCGGGGCGAGAGCACGGAGAGGAGACTCACCGCCCAGGGAGATTGACGCCTGGTTGCACATTGGAGCGAACGGCAAAGTCACGGTGTACACAGGAAAAGTGGAAGTGGGTCAGAACATCCGCACCTCGCTGAGCCAGGGTGTCGCCGAGGAACTTCATCTCCCGGTTGAACAAATCGACCTGGTAATGGGCGACACTCAGCTTACCCCCTTCGACATGGGCACGTTCGGAAGTCGAACAACGCCCACGATGAATCTGCAACTGCGCAAGGTGGCTGCGGCAGCGCGTGATCTGCTCATTGATCTAGCCGCTGCCCAGTGGCAGACCGATCGCCAGCACTTGGTCGCGGCGGATGGCAAAGTTAGGGATCCGAAAACTGAGCGGTCCTTAGAATACGCCGCACTGGTTAAGGGGCAGCAGTTTGCCCAAAGTATTCCGGCCGAAGATCCGCTCATCCCTGCGGCAGAGTGGACGGTGATGGGTCAATCCCTCCCCAAGGTAACTGGCGTTGATTTTGTGACCGGGAAACACCGCTATCCATCGGATCAGAAGTTACCGGACATGTGGTACGGCAAAATACTGCGCCCGCCCTCTTTTGGAGCGACACTGCTCTCCGTAGACTCGAAAAACGCGGAGCAGATGGGCGCCACGGTGGTCCGAGACGGCAATTTTGTTGGCGTCGCCGCGCCGAGTTCCGGGCTGTCTGCGGCCGCGGTTGCTGCCATCCACGCTGAGTGGAAGTCCGAGCCGCAGCCTTCGAGTAAAGAACTGTTGACCTATCTGAAAAAGAATACAGACGAGGGCACGGACCCTTCCGGAGACGGCGACCGCTATGACGTCGGCAATGTGGATGAAGCTTTGGCTTCCTCTGGGCCGCGCGTACAACAGACCTACACGGTGTCATACATCGCGCATGTGCCGCTCGAACCTCGCGCGGCGCTGGCGAAGTGGGACGGCGACAACCTAGCTGTCTGGACTGGAACCCAGCGCCCCTTTGGAGTGCGGGGCGAACTGGCAGAAGCCTTTCGGATACCCGAAGATCGGGTGCGGGTACTCATGCCCGATACCGGATCGGCCTATGGCGGCAAACACACAGGGGAGACGGCGATCGAGGCGGCGCGGCTGGCGCGCGCGGCCAAGCGCCCGGTCAAGGTGGTTTGGACCCGCGAAGAGGAGTTCACGTGGGCCTATTTCCGCCCTGCTGGCGTCATTGACGTTGTCGGAGGTGTTCGGAGCGATGGCACCATTACGGCCTGGGAGTTCCACAACTACAATTCCGGCTCGGCGGGAATTCGCACATACTACGAAATCCCCAACCAGCGTATCGTCTTTCACCCGGCGCGCTCTCCGTTGCGCCAGGGGTCGTACCGCGCCCTCGCCGCCACGGCAAACCATTTTGCGCGCGAGTCATACATGGACGAACTGGCGCATGCCTTGAAGATGGATCCACTTGAATTCCGTATGAAGAACCTGAAGAACGAACGGCTGCGTGCGGTTTTCCAGGCGGCGGCGGACAAGTTCGGTTGGGGAAAGCACAAAGCTAGCCCAGGTCAGGGATTTGGAATGGGCGGCGGCTACGAAAAGCTGGGAAACATTGCGACCTGTGTGGAGGTCAATGTCGATCGCAAGGCCAAGGCGGTAAAAGTTGTCAGAATCGTTTCCGCTTTCGAGTGCGGCGCCATTGTGAACCCAGGAAACCTCCGCAATCAGGTCGAAGGATCGAACGTCCAAGGGATGGGCGGCGCTCTGTTTGAAGCTATCGAATTTGAGAACGGCCAAATCCTTAATGGCAGGATGTCGCAATATCGCCTTCCACGCTTCACCGACCTTCCGCTCATCGAGACCGTGTTGCTCGACCGCAAGGACCTTCCCTCCGCTGGAGCGGGAGAGTGCCCGATGGTCGGTCTCGCACCCGCGATTGCAAACGCCATCTTCGACGCGACTGGCGTTCGACTACGCTCCCTGCCGCTAGTTCCAGGCGGTCTGAAGATCTCATGAGGTCTTAATAGTCAGAGTCGCCTAATAGTTAGCCGATCGGGTTCGCCGGGAAAGTATTTTTGCAAGGCATGGTTGAAGATCTTGTTTTCGGAAGTCGCTGCGGCGAACAAGGTCATTGAAGAGCGAAACTTCAGACCGTCAGGGTATCCGAATATCTGGGTGATCGAACGCCCTTCCACAAGGTTTACAAGCCGAGTACACTCCCTGATTCGTGGCCCCAGAACCGGGTGTTTCAAATACATCTCGGCTTCCTCCCGGCAAGTGATGGCGAAATGAACTGCCATCTCACTGTGTCCCAACCCTAGAAGCTGGGGGAAAACGAACCACATCCAGTGGCCTTGTTTCCGTCCCTCTCGCAGTTCTGCGCATACCTGCTCGAACAGCGCATTTTGGGCGTCCACGAAACGTTGCAGATTGTATGGATCATTCCCGCTCGTCATCTGCCACTCCTCTGCCTTCCCGCGCAAAACTGTTATGGAACTGCGGGCGGCCAAGGCCCTAGGACCAAAAGCGATAACCGCCCGTCCGGGAGTTAGCACTGTCCTTCTGCCACGGTTCCGCGCGCGTCGGGTGCGAGGTTCTTCAGGCTCGCCGCGCGAAGTAACTTTTTGCAGACCGGCGGAGTCACGCAGCTTTTGAAGGAGCCAGGTCGTTCGCGAGTAGCTGTCGGACGGCTCTCTGCGCTTCCAGTATCGAATAGCGATGATCCATCGCCCCGGCAAGATCAGTGTTCGCAAACGCGACCCTGCCAAACGGCGTATTGCGCAGGATCTCTCGCGGCGCAGGCCGCCCCTCCCGACCGAAGAAGAACCCAGGTTGCGGGCTTAGATAGGCATGACCCCAGCGGTTAAGGATGATTCCAGCTATTTCCCGTCGCGCATCGAATCCAGAAGCTGCAAACATCTCGGTGAGCTGTTCGCGGATTCGTCGCTCATAATCCCTGAAAGCGGTCGCGAGCAATTCCTCGCGGCCAAGGTTACCTTGTTCCTCCGTGGAGCGACCCGGATGGGGGAACAGAACTTTCAAGGAGAGGACGATGGGAGAGTCCGGGCCGATCTTGGCATCCCCCACGCCAGTGAGTGCTAGTTTGCGCACCTCCATATAGTTGCCGGTTCCTTCAAACCAGCGGCAGCCGCTCATCCCCATCTTGTAGAGAAATCGCCAGTTCCTCACCGCCACATTAGCCATCATGCATGGAGAGCGATAGAACTCCGCATAAGCCCTACGGTGTGATACCGGAAGGTCTTGCACGATGTGCTTGGTGGTCCAGCTTCCTCCCGCCAAGACGGCCGACCGCGCCTTGACTCGGTAGATCTTGCCGTTCTTCAGGTACGCGACAACGACAAAATTGGATTTGTCCGGTTCGCGGTCATGTTGCACAGAAATCGCTGTTGACGATAGCCGAATCCTGGCGTTTGTTTGCGGAGTATCGAGCGCGGCAAAGTTGATGTCATTGGTGGTGACTGCCTTCACAGTCTCTCCGCCAGCAAGCGCCCCTGGAATCATATTCTTGACCATTAGTCTTGCAATGGTCGTGTTGCCGCCCGGGAACATCTGGTCTCTGCTGCCTTCGTCTGCCAAGGGATGCAGCATTTCGTATGCATAATCTGAATAGGCCGACAGAGCGTCGGGGCCAAGCCCGGAGCCGCCGCCTTCCACGGGAGCGAGAAACGTTCGGACCGTCTCCTGGCTCAAGCCGAAGCGTTCCATGTAGTGCTGTTCCAGCGTCATTGAATCAAGGTGTCGAGAAATCGCGTCCCCTTCCACCTTAGGATGGACGAATCGGTCTTCTTGCACCGGCGAGCTTTTTAGCCAACGCAGCCACTCCGTCCGAGTAGCCTCCGAGATGGGAGCACCTTTCAGATTCTTCCCCACGGGATCGATCAACCACATCCCGGGTTTGTGCCCAAATTTCGCCCCGAACCAGAATCCGTATTGCCCATGTGCCATGCCGATGGCTTCATATGGAGTCCGGGAGAGGGGGATCTCTGGCCCCGGCCCCGCCCATCCTTGGTAATCGAGCTTCTGTGCTTTCAAACCGATGCTGTCGTAGAACTGGGCGATGAAGCTATCTGGAGAATGAAGCTGATAAATAGCTGAGCCCTGATGCGCAATCAGCCGCTTGCCATCTACCAGGAACTCATTTTGCTTCGCTTCACCGCCGAAAATGGGATGGTTTTCAAGGACCAGGACTTTCATTCCGGGGCGTGCTTGCCGTTGGAAGAAGAGAGCGGCGGCAAGTCCGCTGATTCCGCCACCGACGATCACACAATCGTAAGTCTCGCCGGTATCGATGACGTCCTGGGGCAGCGGGTCATAGACTCCAGCGCGGATGGTGTGCCCGGCCTGCAGGACTGCCAGGGTATTCCCGTTGGACGTGCTGTATTCGCCAACTCCGCCATAACCGGTAAATTCGTCTCCGGCCGCAAGGAGTTCTGCAGGTGTAGTTGATTCGAGCAAGAGAGCCCCAGACGCCAACAGCGCAGAACCGAGGAAATCACGCCGGGTGATGGGATCGTTCATGCCCAGACTTGTATCGCCGGAAATCGTGGGTTTTGGACTCATTGGTTGGTTCTCGTTCTGGGCCGAAGCAGTCGCTCATGATGCTGCCTCGGCGTCCACAAAAGCGCCCAACCAAGTTTACAGGCAATTCGGAAGCAGTCGGGTGAAGCTCGATCGCGCCATAACCCTCCGGATTGCCAACCAGTGACGATGGGTCCTCCTCGACCGCGCCGCCGCTTCTGGCCGGCGCCATACGCGAGCCATATGTTCCCGAACAAAATGGAAGAGCACCATGACGGTTTCTAGGGCCTGACTACTGTGGCTAGCCTTCGGACCTAAATGACCACGCCATCCCCCAAGAGTAAAAGCCGATCACAATCAGGACCTCGACGGGCATACCAAAAACAATGTAAAGCAGTGGCATGAACAGTACGGTTTTCTGCAATATCAATGCTTGTAGAAGGCACTGGAAGGGTAGAAACAGCGCCAGATGGGCCATCGTAGTGGACGTGAGCAGTGCCTTTCTCACTAGGCCGAAGTCGAAAATGTAGTACGTCAAGCCGAATACGAGTGGCACTAAAGAGATCAACCCGATTCCGGATGTTACGAACCCTGCCAAGTAACTGTCCGGGGTGTGCGGAAAGCTGGCTGGAATCAAGGCAAAATACAACAACGCAATCACTTGTACTAGCAGGACTGCTCGCAAGAGATAGATGACAGGAACCAACCTCTTGGAAATGAAGAACGTGGCCACGAAGATCAGCGATGTGACGGCACAACTGAGCCACCAGACCTGAGCACTCGGCAATACAGGCTCCATCCTCAGGTAGGGAATATTGAAACTGAGAAAGGGCGTCCCATGATGTTCCGCCACACCGACTTCCGCGCGCAGCGGCAGAAACCGAATTCCGAGCGTGAAGATACGAGTCCAGAGGCCGCAAACCTGCGGCAGCAAAACCAGCCAGGCAGACGAAAAGAACACAAAAAGACAACTTGCAGTAATCAGGTTCATGGTCCCGAGGCGGAAATGGGCCAGGGCCCGGTGCATGGGAATAACACCGCCACGATGTCCGCGGGCGAGGATCGGATTCGAGACCTTCGCGGGAACGGATCCCTTGGTGGCGTGGTTCTCAAAACTCCTTGAAGAATCCAAAGCTGGTCCCACCTCTCATGTAGGTCGGGTTGTGATAGTAGTCCGCGACGACATTGACGCCCCAGTGCGGGCCAACCCACTGGCGCCAAGTAATGGTCAGGGTCTGACTTTGAAAATTCGTTATGGTCGCCGCTGGCCCAACGAGTTGATACGCCTCTTTTCCGAAACCCGCACGAAGCGTGATGTAGTGCTGCAGGTTGCGGCCTTGCGTTACTGCGACGAAACCGGCCGGAGAGAAGACAGATCCGGGATTGCTGACATTGAAACGGACCCCTTCCTCGAGGATCCAAGGCTTCTCGAAGTAGTATGTGGAGCCGACAAAGAAACTGTGATCGCGGTGGACGTCTTTGGCCGCATAGTAGCCGAAACCGAGAGTGGTGATGAATTGCCGGCGAGCCGACCACTTCTTATTCAGGAATCCGTCCGCCCGGAAGCGCGGCCAGAAAAACCCCCCGGCGCTCGTGCCTAGAGTAAGTGAGCCGTACCAATCGGGGTTAAAGTTGTAGGTGTCGCCCGCCCCGAAATATACTCCCGCGTCGCCGAATTCGCGCTGACCATTGACCTCTGCATTCCAGATATTATTTCCCTGGGTGATAACACCCCGAGCGTATCCTCCGGTCCAATTGCCAAAGCCGTTAGTCAGAGCCAGATAGTTGCCGCCACCTTCAACATAGTTGGTGAGCAATTTCAGTTCTGCTGGCTGCACTACCTCGGCAGGCGATTGTGGACTTTCCTGGGACGGGCTCGACAAAGCAGCATCCTCCTGAGCGCGCAACGTACACACCAAAGCCATGCTCAGGATCAGGATCCATGTTGCGGGTCGGCAACGTCGGCAGCCAGAAGGTATTCATTTCGTCAGCACCTTCGTCTGGTCAATTTCCTGCGTCTCGAATTGCAGCGTTTTTCCTTGGCCGGCTACGATCACCCAAGCGTCCTTGTCTCCGACTACCTTTGCGGAGCCCTGGATAATCTTCGGCTCGGCGAATTTGTTTGATGAAAGATGCCACGTCTCATGTTCCAGACTTTGGGGGTGAGAGGCGTCGATACTCATCACCTTGCCGTGTCGAGAAACCTTCCACTCCACCTGCTTGCGGGAATTTAAGAAGTTTGCGAGTTCGGTCATCGTGTACCAACGAAATGTTCCGTTGGCGCGTAAGCGAGCCGTTTGTTGGAGCCATTTCTCGACGATCGGCTGATAGGCCAGAATTCCGGGAGGGTGGAAATAGATGAGTCTCACGGATTGATGGTCGGTGGCAAATTCAGTAATTGCATCAAGCCAGCGCGCCACCTCGGAATCTGAGTATCCTTCGGAGGTCATTTCCTCAAACCCCGCAGCACGATCCAAATGGAGTATGGGAAACGCCCAGATGTTTTCGCCTTCCCGGGTTCCACCGCGATAGCCCTGGGTTGGCCCCATTCCGGTATCACCGGTGAAGTAGTAGGCGACAAAGCCGTGCGATTCCAGCCAGTGCGTGACCCATGCCGGTTGATTTCCGTCCGGCGCGGAGTATTCGGTGACGACCTTTCCGGTTGCGTGCTCCAGCGCGTTCTTGTTTAGCGCCAGGAATTGTTCCAGATCCTTGGGATCGTCCTTATCCACATGCGAAGCAAAGTAATTGTGGATCCAGCCTCCGTGACTGCCTACTTCGTAGCCAAGGTCCTCGTACTTGCGGATCAGTCCCTGGCTGATGAGATTGTGTTCAACATCAAAGCCTCTACCGTCTCCGATTGCCATGGCATCGGGACCGGCGGTTATGTGAATCGAATACGGTCCTTGCTTGAGCAAACTCCATGTATTCATTTGCTGGAGGGGCTTGATCGCAGCATTTGAGTCAACGTGCCAATTCAGGACAAGGCCTCCGATTCCATCCGGAACGGGCTCTAAATAAGGCAGCGAGAGGATCTGCTTCGCGAAGTACTTGAGAAGGGCATGCATCGGAAGTCCATCCGTGTTGGCTTTGAGATATCCGAGCGGAAGGTTCACGAAAAACACGGACCCAGATTCGTAAGCATGTTCACCCGCGACAAGCCCAACCTTGGATTGGAATAGGATCTTGCCGGAGTACTGTCCCGAAGTCACGAAACTGGGATAGAGCAGTTCGCCATATTTATAGCGTCTGAGCTCAACCTCAATGCTGGCCGGATTTGAGGCTTTCGCATCCCGCGCTGAATCGGAGGCGCTGGTTTCCGACGGGAAGGGATAATATTTTCCTGGGGGTATTTCCATCTCACCGACAATCGCACTTGTACCTTTGACGCTGCTCCATTGGATGGTTTTGTCCCCGAGTGTGTCGTAGAGGGCGTAGTCCACGCCTGCCAGGTCCGACAATCGGGAGCGCCTTGCTGCATAGCTGTCATTCAGCGAGAACGTGCCGGCATCGTAAACCAGCATGAGTTTTCCGCCCTCAGCGACAAAGCGGCGCAGAGTCGCGATGAAAAGGTCACTCGCCTGTTGATGGATCGAATCGGGCAGAATCACTCCCGCACATTGGAGTTCACCCAGGAGAGGCCGCAAGAATTCGGAATCATGAACGGGCACTACATGCAGGCCTTCCTCGCTCCCCGCATCGATCCACACGGTGACCTTGGGATCGGAGAAACTGGTTCCATCAGGCACCAGGAGCAGCAAGCGGTCGGCGGTTGAACGGGGCCGGTCACGCGCCACCCATAACCATGTGATCAGCAGGACGAGCACTAGACTGCCTGCGACGATGACAGTTCGGCGCTTCATCAGCTGGCCACCACTTCACCGTGCTCCCGGGCCCACAACGTGCCGAAGACGGCAACACCCTCTTCCGCTTCAATACGAGGGGCACTGACCGTTGTCGGATGTTGAAAACTGCCGCACCGAGTTCCAGCAGATATGTGCAAAGCGCGTTCAGCAATGATCGGCCCATTGACGGCGCAGTCCGGGCCGATGAGCATCTGTTTCCCGCTGATCAGGCTGCCTTGCACGGAGACACCAGCTCCGAGAACCATGTCCCCTACACTCTTCACGCTGCCACAGATGCGTGCGCCGGAACCGATTTGCAATTTACCTCTTGTTACGATGTTGCCGGAAACCACCTCACCTGCGTGAACCTCGAAGTCTCCGTCATACAGGAAACGCTGTACCACCCCTGAACCTGCGTTTGCGTCGTCTTCGGAGCTCAGCCGCGTCGGGTCTTCACCGGGCATTCTGTGACCAGTTTCAATCTGCGGAGCATTGAGTCGCAGAAAGTTACAGGCACCTTGCAGGCGTATGCATGAGTCCGAGGAAATACGCCCGGAGAGTTTGCACTCGTGGTCTGCAGAAAATTTCCCTACTGCATGAACCCAGCGTGTCACGCGACTCGAACGACCCAGGTGGACATCCTTCTCTCCCAGGATGGCTCGGTAGCTGTTATTGTCTCCACCTCTGAACCGCCCGCCGGCATAGACATCTCTCAGGAACGTGGTCTCAGGTGGCACGATGAGGTCAGAACCCGCGGCAATCGTCACTGGGCAGATTGCGCCCGGTTGCTGGATTGGAAGCGTCTGCGAATCGTCGCATCGGCCCAGTGCCAGGTATTCGACGCCATCGGGCAAAGTGCCAACTGCCGTCGCACCTGAGGCTACGCACTGCCGCAGAGTTGGCTCGAGAACTTGGATATAGGTCCGAAAGCTGTTGGCAAAATGACGAATTTCGCCTGCATGTTGCTGAACTACGTTCAGTGGCGACGCGTCAGATTTGCGCTTTAGCTCCACAAACGCCGGAACTAGCGGCAGCACTAACATCAAGCTGACGAACAAGATCAAAGCGGCCACTGCAAGAGAGGAATTCACAGGACCTTCCGAAAACGTTCGGTTTTGTCCCAATGGAGTTCAGCCCCAGTCACGAGATCAGATACTTGTGATAGAGCGGCCCGAGAGACAGAGAAGATGCTTACGGCAAAACCTAGAATGAGGAAGGGCAGAAGGCAGATCCGCTTGCGCGTTCCATCGAGTCGAGCGGCCGCGGCTATTTCGAAAAATGCGGCCAAGTTGCCGAGCGCGGCGTAGGCCGTCAATGAGAACAGCGCGATGACGCCATGAAGGGGAGCGACACCCTGGAAGAACACAGCGAGTGCCAACGCCCAACC
Source organism: Terriglobia bacterium (assembly GCA_963803655.1). Lineage (GTDB taxonomy): Bacteria > Acidobacteriota > Terriglobia > Terriglobales > Acidobacteriaceae > JAIQFF01. The sequence continues at coordinate 164,952 of CAWDNR010000021.1, read as the reverse complement.
CAAGAGCGTGACCGGAGCCATGGCGTAAACTCCCAGCAACAGCGCGCCATCAATCCGCTCCCGCAACGTTGCTCGATGCTTGCCCAGCAGCAGGCGCAGGCCATATGTCACCATCGCCTGGTTATGGCCCTTGGCCCAACGCATGATCTGCTTTATGCGGACCGACCAAGTCTCCGGCACTTCCTCGTAACATTCAGACCGGTTTTGATACACGGTCTTCCAGCCGTGCAGCAAGAGACGATAGGTCAAGTCGGTGTCTTCGGTCAGAGATCGGTCGTTCCAGCCGCCAATCTCCCGCAATGCACTCAGCCTCACTCCAGCGACCGTGCCACCATGTTGTGGTACCAGGCGGAGGTTCATACGGGCTTGCTGATCGACCTGGTAACCTCCCGTTCGTTCCAGATCCAGCAGGCGCGTCAGAAGGTTCGTGCCGACATTTAACGGCACTACCCGGCCCATGACGCCACCAACTTCGGGATCAAAGAATGGCGCGACCAGTTGTTTGATCAGCCCTGCACCAGGAATGTAGTCGGCGTCGAAGATCAGGATGACTTCGGTTTTCACCAACTCCATTGCATCCTTCAATGCTGCGGCTTTCCCGCCTTTTCCACTGGCGCGATGGAAAGGCTGAATGCGCCCAGGAAACCGCGCTACAAACTCGTCTATGATCGCCCGCGTCCCGTCAGTCGAGCGGTCATTCACCGGAATCACCAGCATTCCATCTTCAGGGTATTTGACCGTCATCAAGGCACTAAGGATGTTGGAGATGACCTTCTCTTCATTGTGAGCGGCCACGAGTACGGTCACCAGCGGCCACGAAGCTGTGTCAATGTCGATGTATGGATGGCGTTGGAAACCGAATAGCCGGTTCAGAGTGAACCAGTAATGACGGGCCGTATAGATGCAGATCAAGAAAACGATGAAGTAGAGAACATAGATCATGGCGTGCGACTACGACGGCAGGGTAGAGTGTGCGCCGTCACTCCTTACCTGCAGCGGCTGCTTTTCCAGCATTTTCCGAAACGTCACTCTTTCGCCGACGGGGAATTGGTCTGGACGGTAGCTTGAATTGTTTGTCAGATGCTAACAGCGGGGTCTTCTTCTGATACCAGCGGGAGATGGCCTCGACGATTCGTTGCGAGCTATACCCGTCTCCGTAAGGATTGGCTGCCCTCGGACATATCCTGATACGCGTCGTCATCAGTCAGCAGCCTGTTCGTCTCGTTAACGATTGCCTCACGAGACATTCCAATGATTTTGGCCATGCCAAACTGCGAAGCCTCTGGCCGCTCAGTAAGATTGCGCAGAACCAGCACAGGCTTTCCGAAAGTGGGTGCTTCCTCCTGAACTCCGCCAGAATCGGTCAGCACCAGAAAACAACGGCGTAGCAAGCTGACGAAGGTGATGTAGTCCAGCGGTTCCGTCAGATGGATCCGGTCAGTGTTTTGCAGCAAGGCGGTGACTGTGGTCCGAACATTCGGGTTCATATGAACAGGATAGATAACGCGAATGTCGGGATGCTGCTGGACCAGATCCTTGAGAGCGAGGCACATATTTTCCTGGTCCTTACCCCAAGATTCACGTCGATGGGAGGTCACCAGAACCAGGCGGTAATTCTCTGTGGGGATGCCAGCCAGAGGAGTGTTGTCCCAGGAATGAGGTAGTTGGCTGAGTGCACGCAGAGTATCAATGACGGTGTTGCCCGTGATCACCAGTTTGTCCGCTGGGACGCCCTCGGCCAACAGATTGTCGTGCGCCAAGACCGTCGGTGGGAAGTGAATCTCGGTCAGCACCGCAGCCAGTCTGCGGTTGGCTTCCTCGGGAAACGGATTGTAAATATCATGACTGCGCAGTCCGGCCTCGATGTGACCAACCGGAATCCTGCAATAGTAAGCAGCAAGGGCAGAAGCAAAAGCCGTGGTGGTGTCGCCCTGTACCAACACCATATGGGGCTCAAAGCGGTGGCACGCATTTTCGACCGTGTCCAGGACGCGAGCGGTAAGAGAGTTGAGCGTCTGGTTAGGGCGCATAACATCCAGGTCGAAGTCGGGCTTGATCTTGAAGTACTGGAGAACGTGGTCAAGCATCGTCCGATGCTGGCCAGTGTGTACCACCGCGGTCTCAAACTCTTCTGAACGACGGCGCAATTCGTGAATCACTAAGGCCAGCTTGATTGCTTCCGGACGCGTGCCTAAGACCGCGATAACCCGACATTTCATGAAGGCACCCCGTCACTGATCTGAGCGACGCCAAACCGCACCATGCAAGCTACACGCCTGCTCAGTTTCCCGAGATATTGAAGTCTGCAGGCGCCTACGCTTTCGATTGTATTGGGCAAGGATATTGGGTAAAGATTACTGATGTAACTCGGTCCAACGTTTGTCGTTGCCTTGGCGTGAACACAAAACGTAGACCAGCAGCTATGTTTCTGGTTGCCATTAGCGTTATAGTTCGCAGTTTTTGCCTAGTACCCGCGGATGTACCTGACAAACTCTCGCGCTATGAAGTGCCTGTACTGGACCTGGCACCCTCGAAGGGTGGCGCTGGCGCGGTCGCGGCGTGCGGATTGGAAACACGGGCTCTATTCTGCCGAGGTCCTAGCCGAGCAAAGGCGAGTGCGTGCTGTGTTTGGTTTAGCCTGAAATGCACAGCGGGCGCTCTCCGCGAGTATAGCGCCGTTTTCGGCGGGCCAGTCTGCAACTGCCCAATACAGTTGCGGCTAGCGACCCAGAAGCGGCTGAAACTGCAACTGGTTTCCAAGGGGAGATCAGGTTGGCGGTCGCATTTACCACGGGGCGCGCTCGGCACTGGCCGCCGCGGCATGAAGGCTGGGCTCAAAGCAGAGGCTGATCCTCAAATAGGGAAAACCAACTGGCTACGAAAAGAAAATCGAATTTACGCGCGGGCAGGCACGTCAACGAGCGGGCCTGCAACGGTATAAGGCCGGCTCCTCAGGTCCTTCGGAAGGTTGGTAGCGGATTACGCCCTGTTACAACTTGCGGATAGCGCGTGACACGATCAGAATAATCGAAACTCCGCGATACGTTCCCTACTGGACGGCGATCAGACGGCAAGAGCCGCCCTGCGAGGGGAGCGAGGTCGGGTGGCGCTGCCCCATGAAGCCCCGGCCAACGCTCGGCAGCTGCAGGGCCCTGTCAGGCCGCAGAGAGCGCACTGATCGTAACGTAATATCCGTCCGGATCTCGGAGCGAGAACTCCTTGGTTTGAGTGTTCGGATTCACGTGTGGCTCCTCTTCGAGCCGAGTGACGAGAGAGCGTGCCCTTTGAAGCGCCAGGTCGAAATCATCGACACGGAAGAACAACAGGAGCCCGCTGCCGGGTGTCCCGTGATCGGGGCTCATCAATGAGGGATGCTCGTGGGCGCCCCACTCGTGGAGGCAGAGCAAAACAGTTCCATCTGAATCGAGGATTTGCCCAAAGTAATCATGGGCAGGAAGGGTAGCCGGCTGACCGAACAGCGCCTGGTACCATTTGAAGCTGCCCGGCACGTCGCCTACCCCTATGATCGTCCACGTGCGCTTCATCGGGTCCCCTCTGCGGACTAATTCTGGTTTAGACCGACCTGGATACAACCGGTCATCCCAGAACTTGCCGTACTGTTTTATGCCGACAGGCTGGTCAGGCTAAACCCTGCCATCACCTAGAGATAGATCCTCTCAGACTGGCGAATCGTTGGCAAATCGGAAGTTGAGCCTTCGCACCCGCGGCGATCTGAACCGGAACACGTGACCTGTTGAGCCAAAGTCGAGATCTATTGAAACAAATGCAAAATGGCTAGACGAACGGCGTCACGGTGCAAGGGGGTTGATTCCCAACTACATGACGCAGGCGACACCGAAGTGCCCGGCTGAAGGTCCGTAGCGGCGCCGATTGTCCCGCCGTCCCGCGTCCCCCCTCACTTCAGTAATCTAACCGGCAAGCAAGCATTTTGCCGGGTATAGGTCAATGAATCGTTAGTGAGTTGTGCCGCACAATGTAGTTCTACAACTAGGCGAAACAACCTCGAGAGGGTGCTTGCAATCTAAGGTACTCGGAATGCCTTAACTGCGCGGCTATGCCTTCCCTTGTCTACATCGCACGAATTGGAAGCCTTTCGGAAGAACTCGCGCAGAACCTGCGGTCTGCAGGTTGCCATGTCGAAGCGTTCAAGCCCGGTGCCATTACCAGAGACGAGTGTTTGCTGGCGATGACGCCAGAAGCTGCCGATGCCGCGCTGCACCCGGAGCGCCTCGGCGCCGAGCCCGACCGGGAGCATACCGGCGTACCTTTTGCTCCTGACACGAATCAGCAACTGGGACCGGAGGCCGATGTTTGGAACTGCCTGAAGGCGCTTGTCGCCAAGGAATTCGGTGCAAATCGTGAGCCAGTTCCTCAGGCCGCCCCCGCTGTTGAACCCCAAACCATGGCCGCTGAAGCGGGGCGACAGGCGGTCCCAAGCAGGCAGGAGAGAGCGAGCGAGCGGATCGCACGGATTGAACCCTCGCCGATTGTTGCTGTTTCGTCCTCGGAGGCTTCCCGCCATATGAAGAAAATTCGCCCGCTGATACAACAGTGTTACCGGGTATTTCATAGCCCACTAAGCACAGTTGTCGCAGTGTTGGTTTTTGCTGTGCTCTACCGTGCCTTAGTCCCGGCATCCGCGACCGGATCATCCGGACGAACAGGCCACCGATCAACCCCGGTGCTGACCGGGTCTGCTGAACCGTCCCGCCGAACTGTTCAGCGATTGCAGCGGCGTCTGTACCTTGAGAGTTTCGTGGCGGAAGATTTTACCAATCATTTCAACCCGCACCCGCGGAGCGATGCGACCCAGAAGAATTCTGAACTCAGGCACCCGCAAAGGGACTCAACACGTAAACGGATCGTGGTTGATTAACCACTTTGTTTGAGAGGGCTTCAAGCTCGGAGCGTAGCTTGCCGTCTGTGTGTTATGGCACAAGAGTTGTCGATAGATGAGAGAACACGACGACGATCGCAGTGTAGATTCAGCGATTAGCGTGGCCCGCCTCAATTGACTTGCCCCGTTTGGCAGACGTAAGATTTCGCACCCAGTAACCGGTGAACTATCGCGTTGCAAACCATCAAGCGTACCGAGGAGCCGCCATGCCTGCTCCACTGACGATTCGTTCTGTGGTGCCCGCAGATTTTACCCAATGGCAGCCTTTGTGGGAGGGCTACAACCGTTTTTACGGGCGCGACGCATTTCCCGCCGAGATTACGCAAATCACCTGGTCTCGTTTCCTCGACCCCTCCGAGCCGGTTCACGCCGTGGTTGCCGAGAAAGATGCCCAACTTCTTGGCCTGGCACACTATCTTTTTCATCGCAGTACCATTCTGATTGCACCGACGTGCTATTTGCAGGATCTGTTCACGAATGCTTCGGTCCGTGGCCAGGGAATCGGTCGTGCACTGATCGAGGCTGTGTATGACGGGGCAAGAATTGCCGGCTCTCAACGTGTCTATTGGCATACCCATGAAACCAACGTGACAGCGATGAAGCTTTACGACAAGGTGGCAGAACGCTCAGGCTTCGTCGTATATCGAAAGCAACTTTGATGCTGGCGGAAAAAGTGAGTGACCTGCAATCTCAATCCAGCCCATCGAGAGCCCGGATGAGATCCTGCTGCAAATCGCCACTCTTTACGGCGTTCTGAACATATCGTCGTTTTCAGCGTTTATAATGCTCGGAAATTCCCGAGCATCCTGCCTAGACAGATCGAGGGTTTTTACCATCTATCCCCCGACCGCCATCGTGAGGGTGAAAACAGAGCAGGCAAGAAATGATCGTGATCGACGACGAACGAGTGCAACTTTCTACAGCGTACGGACCGATGCAGACGCACGTCGTCCGGCCCGCAGCGCCGGGCAAGTATCCCGGACTCGTTTTCTATACCGAGATTTTCCAGGTGACCGGGCCAATCCGCAGGACTGCGGCGATGTTTGCGGGGCACGGATACATCGTTGTCGTCCCTGAGATTTATCACGAGTTTGAACCTGCCGGGACGGTGTTGGCGTATGACCAGGCTGGTGCTGATCGCGGCAATGTGCTGAAGACGACTAAGGAGCTCGCCAGCTACGATGCCGACGCGCGGGTGGTGCTGGACCATCTGAAGTCGCGTCCTGACTGCACCGGGCAGCTGGGAGCCATGGGCATCTGCATCGGTGGTCATCTCGCATTCCGCGCCGCCATGAATCCCGATTAAGATAGCGGAGCGAACGTATGAGGAGAGAACGAAAGCATTACAGTGCAGAAGAGAAGGTGGTTATTTTGAGGCGGCACCTCTTGGATAAGGTGCCGGTCTCAGACTTGTGTGAGGAACTGGGCCTGCGCCCTACGGTGTTCTACCGTTGGCAGAAGGAGTTTTTCGAGAACGGAGCTGCCGCCTTTCAGTCACAGGAGCGACCCCACCGCCAGGTAGAGGAGAAGCAGAAACGGATTGAGGTCTTGGAGAAGAAGGCGCAAACCAAGAACAAGGCTCTGGCCGAGTTAATGGCTGAGCACGTCGCGTTAAAAAAAGCCTTGGGGAGCTCTAACAGGCAACTGGGTGCCGCACGATGTGCGGGACCAAGTAGTGGGGAGGATCGAGCGCTGGCATAAGTCGTTAAAGAGCGAATGCATCCGACCGGGGACGCCGTTCTCGTTAGCCGGTGCGCAGCATTTGGTTGAGGCGTACGTCGAGCATTACAACAACTTCCGTTTGAACAGTGCCGTCTGCTACGTCACGCCGAAGGACATGCTTGCCGGGCGCCAGCAGGAGATTCATGCCGAACGAGACCGAAAGTTGGCAGAGGCCAGGCATCAGCGGCGGATTCGTCGCCAGCAAGCCGAGTGAGAGAAGAGACGGGGTTCCATCAGGCGGGAAGGGGCTCCACTTAATTCTCTGGGAACGAGGTCAGGTCTTACGGCGTTTTCCTAAGCGTTACCCAATAGGGCAGTGCCGCACCGTCCTTGCCAGGAAGAGCACGCGTAGTCGCTGCGCCTGCGAGCGTATCTCCTCGGAGATAGAGTTCGAACTCGAGATTGTACGGGGAGCGAGGAGCATCCGGCGTTCCCACATCACCCTGCACAACGCCGTAGACGTGGCCATCTTCTACAACGGCCTGCTGGAGCACGCCATCTTGTGAACCGATTCTGGTGTGGATCTCCCGCGTAGACGATATCGACATGGTCAGAGGAACCGCACCTTCCCAGGTCTCAATCTCGCCCATCCATTGGCCGGCCAGTCGCCATTTGCCGAAGAAATTTCGGATCTTTTGTCCAGTTGGGAGCTGTGTTGCATTGGAACTGTCTGTCGGCGGTTCGTGTGATTGTGCCGTCTTCTCCCGCTCCCTGCGGAATTTCGGCAGCATTTCCGACAACACTTCCTCGACCACCTTGGACGGCAGCGTGGTCCCTGTATTTGACAAGACCGCCACCACAATTCCTTCGGAAGGAATGGTGTAGAGATCAGCCGAGGAGTCGGTCGTTCCGCCCCCACCGAAGACAGCTCGATAGCCGTAGAGATCTGGGTTCACCCACCAGCCGATCCCGTAGCGCTGTCCGTCATCCGTGTCCACGCTCGAGTTCACCATGGCATCGCGCGACGCACTCCGAAAGAATCACCTTCTGGCCCGACACGTGCGCCTTGAGCGCAAACATCCCGAACCGGGCTAGATCATGGACGCTACAGCGGACCGACGAGGCTCCAGGATGATCCGAACTGCGCAGCGGGCTCGGTGTGTGAGTCGTCTGGTCGTATTGCGCGGCCACTCTCTTGCGCAGTTCTTGATTCACTCCCAGCGCGCAGTCAGCCATGCCAAGCGGCTGGAAGATTTCGTCGTGCAGAAAATCGCCATAGCTTTTGCCTGAGACCCTAGCCACCACGTCGCCGAGAATCCCGTAGCCCAAGTTCGAGTAGTCAAAGTGATCTCCCGGCGGCCAGAAGAGAATGCCGTAACGCTGAACGGCGGTGTCGGTCGAAATGCGACAACCGGGATTGTCGAGCGCGCAGTCCCGTGCATAGGTTGTCAGGCCTGCGGTCTGAGTTGCCATCCGGCGAACCGTCGCCTGGGCCGCGTCCCACATTGGACTGTGGACCTTGACTGGGCCGAGGTACTCGTTCACCGGATGATCGAGGTCTAGCTTGCGACGTTCTTGAAGCACCATGAGGGCGGTGCCGGTGAGCGACTTGGTGACCGAGGCGAGATAGTACGGTGTGTTCGCCGTGGCCTTTATGCCATTCTCCCGGTCGGCCCAACCAAAGCCTTGCTCCCACAGAATTTCTCCACCGCGGCCTACGCCAATGGCAACCGAGGGGACGAACTCGGCAGCCATGTGGTCTTGAACATACTTCTGGACTCTGACGAAGTCAGGCTTGGGCTGTTCGATGGAAGGCGATTTTGTCTGCGCCAGCAGAGAGGAAACCATCGCGAGAAACAGAACACAGATTCGGCGTCGCAATCGCTCGCAACGGCTGAGGAGCTTACAACACGTAGACTGGCCTCTTCCGAGGCCAGTGGGCCCAATGTCGGCAGCGAGAGTTAGATTCATCCGTATCTAAGTGTTGACCTTATCGGAGAACTTAGGACGGAGAATAGACGTAGTTCAACCTGTGAGGTCAACGGCCAATAAATGGTCCTGTCGACCTCGGAGCAATAGCGTCCACAAGGCAAACCGCAAGCGGCTACTCTAGACAAGCAATCATGCCAAGGGTTAACTTAGCGAACTCATGGAGCCAATGCTTGCCAGCGCTGGAGTTATCCTATAGCGCAGGTGCGTGCAGCAGAAGCAGTCATCGGACGATAGACAGCCATGTCTTGGAAATCCCTGCCCGAAAGGGCCGGAATCTACACTAACGGAGAACGTCGTGTCTCCATTTCACGCCGAGCCAAGACAGATCCAGTGAAATCGCGCTTCCCGAATGCATGTCCCGGGCATGACGGAAGTGCCGGATGGAGTACCCTTTCAATTTCGGGGCGCACGCTCAGCCAGCGCGCTAAAGTCAACCCCGCGTCTTCAATCGCTTTCAGCTGCACCGCCAGTGTCTTCAGCCCGCGCAGCGCCAGACTGCAATCGGCTGGTGAAGCGGCGCATCCCACCACTTGCTGAGTATTACCCAGTTGCCTCCACGCTGTCTCCTCCCGCGTCGTGATCGACCCCAGCAATAAGTCACTATGCCCACCGGCATACTTCGTGAGCGCCTGCATTGTCACGTCGACGCCGTGCACGAACGCGTCGAAGTACACTCCCGCAGACCATGTGTTATCCAGCGCGATCATCACGCCGGCACGATGAGCCGCCGCTGCGATTGACGGCATATCCTGCACTTCGAGCGTGATCGAGCCCGGACTCTCGCACCACACCATCCGCGTGTTCTCGCGAAATAATCTCTGGATCTCCGCGCCTGCTTCGGGAGCGTAGAACCCCACTTCCACGCCGAACCTGCGCAGAACCTCCACGGCGAACTTGCGATTCTGCGTATACACACTCTCTGGGATCAGGACATGATCGCCCACTTTGAGAAACGCAAGACTGATCAGCGAAATCGCGCACTGTCCCCCCGGCGTGATCAGCGTCCGGAACCCGCCCTCCAGCTCGCAAACGCGCCGCTAATTCAAGCGTCGTCGGAGTTTCATAAAGCCCGTAGGTGTATCCCACCTCATATGGGTCCCAGTCGTCCCTGACTGACGTCGCATCCGGAAATAACACCGTCGAAGCACGTTGCGCCCCCACCGACAGCGAGCGAAATCCTCCTGGGATCTTAGCTCCCGAATGAATCAGCTTCGTCTTCCAGCTCTTGGCCATGCCCAACGTCTAAATGACGTGCCGGTTGGCACGGTCTACAGAATGGCCTCTGAGACCGTGGAACCTCCGTTGTTTCTTCCGGCCGATACTGGCGGGGTTCTGAAGACGCTGAAGTATGAAGGACATTTACGAAGTGTTTGAGGCTGAAGGAGCTTGACCTAGCCAGGCTGGCAGCTGAAGTGAGGCGTTGCGCGTCGCGGCCCCTCTTCTGTCAGACGACGAAGTGTGTAATGGTAATCCGCCAACGTCGTACCGGTCGAGTGCGCCGCGGCCCTCTGTCCGGTTCCCGCACGCGGTAAATGACTCTCCGCAACCTGCGGACGCAGCCGAGTGGAAAGATAGAGGCAAACGCTGGCCGTAGCGGTCGGACTTATTTCCCTTCTAATCATAGCGAAGGAGAAAATGCGTAGCCTCCAGATAATTCCAAATAGCGTTACAGGTTGACTATTCTGGGCCCACAAGCTCACAATTTTGGCCTTGGGCAACTGGAAAGGAATTGGGAAAGCCCAATGAGTGAAGCAACGTGGAGAAAAGAAAACGGCGTGAGCGCACAGCCGACGCCATCCTTGGCGACGTATACCGACGCGATGAACAAATTCACGAAGGCGGCGACGGCCTCGTGCACCTCTTAACTGAGGCCCGGGATGCTTACCAGGCGGCGATGACAGCTAGCACGGCACTCCGGAATAGCCTAGAGGCGGGTGACCAGGCCTTGCGATCGCTGATGACGCGGATGGAGCCGGTGGTCGACGCACATTTGGGGGAGCCGTCGACACGAGAAAGCCGGAAGCATTGAGACCGGAAGGGTTGATAGTTGAGGCGATCAGAAAAAACGGCGAGAGCGCTGCTGCCGGCCTAAAATTCCTTCCGTGAAGACGGTTACCTTCCTCTTCCCCTGGCGGAGCTCGCCCAAATAAGTTGACCCTTGCTCTGGCTCCCCCGTCGCTATGGTTCGAATACCAATTCCCAGCCGATCACGCAGGACGCTGGCATGCTCGCCCCAATTTTCCACAAATACGATTACGTTTGCACAAGTGCGGGAACTTCGGCCGTGAGATAATGCGCTTACTGAGGCGATTTTCTTTTGGATTGAGCTCAACGGCAGCTGCTCACTGATTCTTCGGGCCGCAGCGGTACGGCACTCCCGGCGGGTCAGTCGCGTATGTCCTCCTCACCTTTTGTAGTTGCGGCCGCGCCACACGTTCTGGCCTGGATGACAAAACATGCAAACCAATCCTGACAGTCTTGATTTTTCTGTTCCTTCCAGTCTTCATTCTCGTCTCTCCCGGCCTCTGACCTGTTGCCCTGTTTTTTCCTTCTCGACTAACCTTGTTGATTTTTCTGCGCGGGTTTTCTTCGCCCAGCGCGTGCTGCGTCGGCGAGTGGGTGAGGCTGGCACTCGCTACGACATTATTCCTGTCCACGGAGACCCGATCCATGATTCGAAAAGAGCGCCGGAACGAGCTCAGATACCCAGTTCAGCAACCAGCTTTCGTGAAACTCCAGGGTGGGAATGGACGTGAAGTCAAAACCGTCACACTAAATGTGAGCACACGCGGCCTCCAGCTGCGGTGTTACGAGCCAGTTGCCCTGAATTCGAAGGTAACAGTAACTGTGCGCTTGCCTAATGGCCTTCCGCTTGTAGGAGTTGGGGAGGTTTTGCGAGTGGAGCGGCAACCCACGGCTGGGGCGTTCCTAATCGCAGTCAGGTGTGACGCGCCGTTGGAGATTTCGCGGTAAGGGAAGCGGGTGCGCTGTACGTGATCCGACGGTGAAGTCCGCGCCCTTTGCTACGACGGGTCAGCGCTAACTGATCTTTTGATTTCTCTTCTGTTTCAACCCAGAAGTCGGCGCCTTAAGCTTTCGTCGAGTTCTATTGGTAGCCTCAGCGCTCATCCGATCGCACATCGTTGGGTCACTATATGCGTACAAGAGAATCTCCAGTCGATCCCGAGCACCAAGCCGCGCGAGTAGTCGTGAAATATGGTTCAAGACCTGGCGCTTAGGAATTTGGAGGTGGGTGGCAATTTCATCGTCGGTTAGGCCGACGGCAACGAGGTACATCAACTCTTTATTTATCTCGGACAGCACCATGGCGCGCCCTTAATCTGTCACCCGTGTTCTAATTCAACTTCGATAGGCTATCGGGGGACGCCCAAGGCTAGTTGGCAGCGTCGCTGATGTACATGGCACCGATGTGGTATAGAGGTGGCCCTGAATTGCTAGTGTTGCGTCCCATAAATAAGTGGCAATAGTATTGCGGGCGAAATAGGCATCTCGTGCACAATGGAGGTGCCTATGGCAATGGGACGGCCCAAAGCGAAGTTGGTGTTGACCGGAGGACAACGGGAACAACTGGAGAGCCTAGCCAACTCGCGCTCCCTGCCGGCCGGGTTGGTGATGCGGGCGCGGATCATTCTGCTGAGTGCGGCGGGAAAAACCAATCAGCAGATCGCCCGCCAGCTGAGACTCAGCAACGCCACGGTAGGCAAGTGGCGACGGCGGTTTCTGGAACAGGACGTAGCTGGGCTGCACGACGAGTTGCGCCCGGGAGGTCCGCGGCCGATCGGCGATGAGCGCGTGGCCCAGTTGGTGCGGTCAGCATCCATCCCCAAGTCCAGTCCCCCTACGTAATTGTGCCCGCCGAATCTCAGGTTTCCACCTGATAGTGATGATGTCCCTACGTTTATTAATCTGTAGATGACCTCAACGGTTGACCTCATGGAAACGGGGAAAAGGGATGGCAACTGAAAAGTGCGTCATCCCTTTTTATCTAAGGTCGGCGGGCTGGGCGCGTTATCGAGAGTTTGCAAACTGCTGTCGCATTCGTTCTGGTTGTGATGCTGACATTTCTTTTTGTATTGGCTGAAGCGTCCAAGTATAAACATTCGCCGACCTTTCGCACTCGTTCCAGGCCTGACTCCGGCTGTAAACCCTGAGCAGCTTAGTAAACTACCAGGCAGGACGACATAGTTACGCTGACGGCCACGATGGCAGCCTATACCGAAGCTGTGAACAAGTTCGGTAGATGCGCCACATCCTTCATCGCTCACGAGCGTCTGGCGCAGCTCCAGCAAAAGGAGATTGAAATTGTAAGGCTGCGCAAAGAATTAGCGCCATTCCCCTGCTGATCGACGAGAAGGAAATGAATTCCTGCCAACTTCAATACAGTTCAGGCGATGCAGAAGTAACGTCCTGTGGGAAACACACCGTGGACTGTGGGACCTCCCGCCACGGCTTGTGCCGCACCTTCAGGCCTTCCTCAGGTACGGGCGGTACACCGGCATTTTCCCCACCTTCCAGCCTTCACAGTTCAGCAGCACACGGATCTTGCGCGAGCCATAGCCCGCCCGGACTTGCGCGATCTCCCGAATCCGCTCAGGTTCAACTCCTCTTCCTGTATCCGTGCGCGAAAGCTTCGATGTGCACGTGCTAGATCGGCTTCCCCGGCTGAATGTGCACCAGTTCGATCTGCCTCTCCACGCGCCACGCCGAGAAATGCTGGCTGGTCAGTTCCGGACTCTTGTCGGAGCGAAACTCCTGCCGGCATACAGCACTTAAGTCCCAATTCGTCGCTAGGAAGTCTTTCTCCACTCTGAATAGGTACCTCAACGACCCCGCGCAATGCGTCTCAACGCGGAACCGAGGGTTTTTACCTAACGCACAATCCACACAATGGACATTGTCGCCCATGAGAAATTCTATCTATTGCCAACCACTGCCGGGATACGTACTCTCCGATTCAAGATAGGGGCTCGTGAGTTGCATGAAGTGCTAGGCTTGCGCGTTGGCGGCAAATCCTCTCACATGAACAATTTAATTGCATCGCACGCGGTGGTTGCCGGCCGTGATTGCCAGCCGAAGGCTGAGAGTCGGATTTTTGAGCAATGCCTGGCCAATTGCGGTTTTTGCGAAACCGCAGTGGATTCGCCCAACGACTAAGCACGTGGTATCAACGACTTAGTAGAATCGCTCTAAGCGACGCTAGCGAAGCTTTGTCGAAAAATAAATATTGCTACTGCAGAAAGTGCTATTGCGGATATAGAGTCAGCGAGCGAACGACCACAGATGGTAATGTCGGCGGCGTCACTACAGTTCTAAGGCATCTAATAAACCCAACCAATTTATTTCTCCCCCTCAGAGAGACTTTTTCGTTTAAGTCAAAACAGCGAACCTGTGTCGAAAGTAACGACTCAACTTAGTAAACGGATCTCCAACACTATCTTGCCGCGACCATTCCCAGCGAAGCTAACCGGATCATCCGCGGCCCAGCGAACGCTTAAGAAAGCAGGTCTGCGTTGTTACACCCCATGCTGATCGATGACAGTGAGCCTAGGTGGTATGCCGCGTATACCTATTCGCACCACGAGAAGCGTGTCGCGGCGCAGCTTCAGGAAAGAGCCATTCTGCATTTCCTGCCTTTGTACCAAATTGTACGCAACTGGCGAAATGGACGCGCGCATCTTCAGCTACCGATATTTCCAGGATACGTATTTGTGCGGATCGTCCGCACGGATCGTGTTCGTGTACTTGAAATTGCAAGTATAGTGCGCCTGGTCGGTACCGCCTCAGGTCCCATCGCCATCCCCGAAGCAGAAATCGGGGCACTGCAAAGAGGTTGGTCGTCTTCAATCCATGCGGAACCCTACCCGTATCTGACTGTAGGCAGTCGGGTACGGATCAGGGATGGACCCTTTAGTGGAGCTGAAGGGTTTTTCATCAGAACAAAACAGAAGTGCAAAGTGGTGATCTCCCTCGAGACCATCATGCGTTCAGTCGCACTCGAGATCGATGCTTCTGATGTTGAACCCTGTCACACTTATTTACCCTGGCCTCTGCCGATGCCAAATAATCGGAAACAGCTGCCCTTGAGCATTGCATAGATATTCTCCGTGTGTTTTCGATAATGGGCGCCGCAACGCTCGCAAACTCACTATGATAACCAACCCCAAAGGTATGAAAGCCCTCCGAATGATATTGGTCGGCGCGACTAGCCTAATCCTGTGCTCGATACTGTGGGCCGGACATGCTATACCTTCGAAATCTCTGGCTCGCCCCCTGGCCATAGCATCACTTCACATTTCTCGAGCTGGCCTGCCGGAGCCCGCGAAACTAGCACTACTCGGTGCCGTCTTTGTGGCAGTAGGCAGTGCGGTGCGACGCAAGTCGTCTGTTGGCCGGACAAACCGCACGGCACTACAATCCTTATTATCTTTTGTCGCTCCCCGCGGCCCTGAACCAGAAACAACGCACAACCACCACATATCGCGCTGATACTAGGAAGCGCATGTATCCGCACAGAGGTTGGATGTGGGGTGCAGTTGTGGAGGAGGCAACTCAAAAATGCGAACGCCACAACCATGGACCTTAGATCTGTCCAAGCTGATTGCACTGCTGATACTAACCGGGATGCTCGCAGCGCAGCAGTTGGCCAGAAACTCGAATCATGGATCCGTCGACCGCAAGGAAAACGCCGACACGCTTCCCCGCAGCCTAGCTGCAGCGGACCCAAAATATGTAATCGGGCCCGACGACATCCTAAGCGTCAACGTGTGGAAGGAGGCTGAGGTGTCGGCCGTTGTTCCCGTCCGCCCGGATGGGAAGATCTCGCTCCCCTTGCTGAATGATGTCCAAGCGGCCGGCCTAACCCCACTACAACTGTCGTTGAACATCACCGGCCAGCTAACAAAATACCTCAATCAGCCTCGCGTCACCGTGCTCGTGACCACGATCAATAGCCGTCGCGTGTACGTTTTAGGGGAAGTTAGCCGTTCCGGCGCGTACAACCTACTGCCTAACATGACGGTTTTGCAACTTCTCTCCATGGCAGGTAATTTCACACAGTTTGCCGACACTAAGAACATTTACGTCCTGCGGAACAAGGAGGGAAAAGAGGAAAAACATCCGTTCAACTACCGGGCCGTGGTAAAAGGCCAAGCTTCGGCTGAGAACATCCCGTTAGAGCCAGGCGACACCGTCGTCGTGCCATGAGAAAGGCGGCAGAGGAAATGAATGAGTGTGGACGTATTTGCGTATTGTTGCTTTCATTCCTTCCCCTGGTGGTCTGCGCACAAAATGACAACCTTGGACCCGGCGAGGTGGTAGCACCGCAGGCAAGTGATGACGGGCAACAGGTACACGGCTCGCCGACGGAGCCATTGCCCTTGTCTGGAGCGCAAGAAATTACCCTCGGTGACCCGCAAGACCAAAATCTGCTCTCTCCCGGGGTGCGGGTCATGCAAGTGTTCGATTCCAACCCCGCAGGTGTTAATCCCAATTCGGAGAACCCCGCTGACGGTGCTATGGTTTACGGCTCACTCGTTTTCCAACGTGAACGGAAACGCTCTGAAACGAAATTACGCTTTGGCGGCGGCGGAACATTTTACCCGTCTCAATCAAACCTAAACTCGAATTATCAAAATTTATCATTTGCGCAGATGATCACATCGCGTCGTTGGTCGTTTCTGTTTGCGAGTGAATTGTTCCACTCGCCAAAGACCAATTTCGGGGATCTAGACCACTACACCGGCCCGGCACTTATCGATGAGACTGGCATGAGCCAGGTGGTGCTTCCTAACCAGAGCGTTTTTACCCAACAATTGTCGCGGTTGAGTTTCAGCAACGTGGGAGAGGCGCGCTACAGACTCGGATCGCGAACTTCCCTTACGGCTTCCGCCGGATATTCCCAGCTACGTTTTTTAGTCGGCGGGCTCTCCGATGTCACGCAATTTACTTTTCTGACTGGCATCAACCATGCGTTGAATGCGCGGGATACAGTTACGCTGGCCTATGGCCACAACATCTTCGATCTTCACGGAATTAGAGACTCCATAAAGTCTGATTTCGTTGAAGCAGCTTACGGCCACAGGCTTACCGGCAAACTGCTTTTTGATGTGTCCGTGGGCCCTGAACTCTTCAACGACCCGTTCGACTCCGGACGCCATGTATTCATTGGTGGCCATAGCTCGCTGCACTACAGGGTGGACACAGGCGATCTGATGCTTACGTTTTGGCGCTCCATCACCTCTGGATCTGGCGTCCTAATCGGGGCGCAAACCAATACCGTCGAACTGCGTGGGACACGAGAGCTGTCCCGCAGGTGGGCGGGATCTGCTGTCCTGGGATACGCTCATAATGCCAATTTGCAGAACAATGCCAATTTGCAGAACGCTTCTGAAGGTAAGCCGCTTCTTGGGGGATACGCCGGCTTGACCCTACAGCGCACATTGAGTCCGTACGCCCTCCTCTTCTTCGGCTTCAACCTTCAGCGCCAGAATCGGGGCGGCCCTTGTTTAACAGCGGGATGCAGTGCGGGGCTGACTCGCGACCAGATTATCGGCGGTCTCGACTTTAGCTTTCGCCCGATTCACTTGCGCTAAGTAGCGCTAGCCATCCGTCAACTCGAATCCCCCAACCACGATCGACACCGAGATTGTATGACCTGCAATTCTGCTGAACTCGATTCAAGGCGACATCAGTGGGAACAAGAGTCAAAGTTTTTTGACAAACGAGCATCCCAGGCCGCCACAAGCTTGCAACCCATCGATCCCTTGACCCTGAAACGCTATGCTTCGCCGCTGCGAAAACGGCTAAATCCGGAGTATCGCTTTCATATTCTAGGAAATTTGAAGGGCAAGACCGTCCTCGAGGTTGGGTGCGGGGACGGTGCCAACGCAGTCTTGCTGGCAAAGCTCGGGGCCGAAGTGGTGGGGATAGATGTCTCCCAAGAGTCTATTGCGGTTGCTGAAAAACGTGCCGCACTGAACGGTGTTCGCGACTTTGTTCGGTTCGTCTGCTCACCTCTAGAGTTAGTAGATTTGCCAGCAAATCATTTCGACCTCGTTGTAGGAGTGGCCATCCTGCACCATGTCATCTCGACTCTCGATTTAGTTTTGCGCCGGCTGGTCGCTTCCGTGAAGCCCCGGGGAATGTTCCTATTCGCGGAACCTACCAATTTCAATCCCACTCTGCGCCGCATTCGCCTATTGCTTCCTGTGCATACTGAAGCCACCCCTGACGAGCGGCCGCTGGAGAAAGCTGATATCGAGGTGATCAGACATTCGGTCACCGACCTACGTGTACGCCCGTTTGCTCTCTTCGGACGCCTGGACCGGTTCGTCCTTGTCGACTCCAACTACGAAAGATCCCCTTTACATCGGAGAATGATTTCGAATGTTCTAGCGGGTACGGACTGGATGCTACTTTCGTTACCCGGGGTCCGGAACCTAGGTGGAACTGCGGTGCTTTACGGCCATCCTGCCAAAGAAAAAGCTTGGCTGCCGATGGACACAACTACCAGCGACACTGTTGCAAAGAACTGCTGACGACCAGCCGTTTTTACTCCCGTGGTCGTTCGAATCCCCAAGTGAGTCTCCCGCCATGTCTCATGACCAGAACTTAGATATTCGCAAGTATGTCGACATCCTGCTTCGGCGCATTTGGGTCATCATCATTCCTACTCTGTCCCTTACCATAATCGCGTATGTGTCTTCCCGAGCCATCCACAATCGGTACACTTCGCAAACCCTAGTCGTTCTTGACCAGAGAAAGGTTTCTGAAAACCTGGTCAAGCCGGCGGTTACCGGGGAAATTAATGACGCTCTGGTGAATCTCTCAGAACAGATTCTAAGCCGAACCCGCCTGGAATCCATCATTAACCACTTTGGCCCGGTCGACAGCGAACACGGGCGCGTGAACAAGGATGTTTTGGTTGAACACCTGCGGGAAATGATTGCGGTGACTCCGTTGAAAGGCGGCACGCAAGGGGCACAAGGAGGCGCCTCCGGATTCCATATCAGCGTCACTGCGAGCAGTCCAGAGCTCGCACGGCAGATTTGCAATCAACTCATATCGATGTTCATGGAGGAAAACATCCGTGCCCGGGAACAACGTGCGAATGGCACGACCGAGTTCTTGAAGAAAGAATTGGCAGAGGGCAAGGCCAAGCTCAACGAGCAGGAGGCCCAGCTCTCCGAATTTAGGAAGCGCTATGTCGGGCAATTGCCGGGTGAGGAGCAGACGAACCTTGGCATGCTCGCAACCCTAAACAACAACCTACAGACAGTTACGCAGGAAGCCAGTCGGTCACAGCAGGACAGAAACTACACGGCGTCGCTCTTACAGCAGGAGCTGACGACATGGCGAGCTTCGGGTGGTGGGGACGCGCAGAGTTTGGAGGAACAATTGGTCAAGGCACAAGCGCAACTCGTCGTCTTCGAAGGTCTTTATACCGCCGACCATCCCGACGTTATTAAGACCAAGTATCAGATTGAGGAGCTGAAGAGCAAGCTTCGCGAGGCATCGCACGCGCCGCCGACCCCCGATAGCGCCGGCTCGGAGATTACAGAACCAGCACAAATTCGGCAGTGGCGAGTGCAGTTGCAGCATCTCGATGAAGTCATCAATGACAAGGCGGCCGAACAGGAGCACATCCAAAAAGAGATTCAAAATTACCAGGCACGTTTGCACCTGAGCCCGACGATTGCAGAGCAACTGAAGACCCTAAACCAGGACTACCAGTCCGCGCTGATTATGTACAACGATCTCGTATCGAAAATGTCTCAGTCAGAGATCGCGGCGCGGCTGGAACTACAACAACAAAATGAACAATTCCGCGTTGTGGATCCACCCAGTCTTCCGCAGAAGCCTAGCTATCCGAAGCGCTGGATGTTTGCGCTTGGCGGATTGGGCGTGGGGCTACTTCTGGGCCTGTGCCTTGCATTGTTACTGGAGGAGCTGGATAAATCCATTCGGACCGAGCACGACGTGCACTACTATCTGAATCTACGCGCTCTGGCTACGGTTCCGGTCACCGCCATAGGGACAGAAAATAGTAATTGAGTGAGCTCGTGGCGGCCCGGATCGGCCCGACATAAGCAGCGCTTTGACAGGAGATGAAAGACGTGAATAGAGCCGAGGAAACGGCCAGCAAGACAAGGTTTCCTTTCGTCCAGGCTATGGAAGAAGGCAGTGCTGACGCTGGTTACAGAAGCGAAGAGGTTTTTGTTGTCTCGACAGGCGAAGCTCTCACCTTTGAAGCGCTGGCAGCCCGCTGCCCGCAGTTGACCACGGTTCATGACCCGCCCGGCCTCGCTTCCCGCAACCCAGCGTACGGCGATCCAGTAGTCAACGAGACTTTTCGTACGCTGCGCTCGCGGCTATATCTTTTTCGCGAGCAGCAAGCACTCAAAATTATTCTTGTCGGCAGTGCTGAGCCAGGAGAAGGAAAGACCTTTGTTGCCGCGAACCTCGCGCGTGCTTTGGTGCGCCACGCAGGACGTCGTGCTCTTTTACTCGACGTGGATCTCCGCAATCCCGGTCTCTATCGGAGAATGGGTTCGCCAGCGAGTCCTGGGCTTTCCGAGTATCTGCGAGGGGCGGCGGACGAATTAAGCATCATCCGCAAAACCCCGCTGACAAATTTGTTCTTTGTACCGCCGGGAGAAGTCGTGCCCAATGCCGCTGAGCTTCTTGAAAATGGGAAGCTGCGATTACTGGTACACGGAATAGCCCCCTTATTCGATTGGATCATCCTGGACTCGCCTCCTGTGATTCCGGTCCTCGATGCCAGCATGATGGCCGAATGGTGCGATGGAGTGATTCTGGTGGTGCGATCCGGCAAGACGCGCCGCGACTGCGCCCAGAAGGCCTGTGAGGAGTTCAAAGATCGCAATTTGCTCGGTGTCGTCCTCAATCGAGTTCCACGACAGAGTCTTTACGGTTCATATTATGGCTATTCTGCGCCTCCTTCCAAGCGGACCCACCACAGATAGCGCTTAAGCAATCGGATCGGGCAGTCCCTATGATCAGAGTGTTCCAAGTTTATTATCCGGCTCGCACCCTCGTACTCTTCGGGGGAGAGGCCATTTTCTTTTGTGCTGCCTTCGTCCTGGCCATCTGGCTGAATTCCAGCCAGCACTTCATAACCGCATTGACCCATCAAAGTGCATTCGTAAAGATTTTGGCAGTGGATGCCTTCGCTCTTGGGTTCTCCTACCTGTTGGATCTGTATGAGCCGCAGCTGCTGAAGTCGAGCAGCGATATGTATTTCCGTCTGCTGCTGGTTCTCGGTGTCCTGTCGTTTAGCCTCTCTGCAGTTGTTCTCCTAGTTCCAAAGTACCTGCCCGGGCAAGACACCTCGCTGATCGGGGTGCTTTTCTTGACTGTGTTCTTGATCGGATGGCGCGCACTGTATGAATGGCTTATCACTTGGTCGTTTCTAAAAGAACGGATATGTGTGATCGGGGGAGACAGGGCGATGCGAGTTGCCGAAGCGCTGCGTCAGCGCCGTGATTTCGGGTTCGACGTCGTCGGATTCGATACCGCGCCTTCTCCAGGGCAGGCTTTGCCCGACACCATCTTCACCATGGCGGCGAGTAACCACGTGCGCCGTGTAATTGTTGCAATTTCCGAGCGACGGGGCACTCTGCCGGTTGATCAATTATTGGAACTGCGTCTGAACGGGGTAAAAGTTGAGGCGGACGGCGCTGTTTTGGAACGCGTGCTAGGAAAGATCAGCACCCATGACCTACGACCCAGTGAATTGATCTTTTCCGATGGGTTTCGGCTGAATCGTCCATTTCTATTTCTCCGCCGCATCTTGTCGACCATTGCTGCTGCGATCTTCTTACTACTGGTTCTGCCCATGCTTCCGCTCGTTATCCTGGCCATCAAATTGACCTCGCCCGGTCCCGTCTTTTACTCCCAGAAGCGGGTCGGATGCCGAGCTCGGATTTTTCATTGCTATAAGTTCCGCACGATGCGCCCGGACGCTGAAGCGGACACGGGTCCGACATGGGCTTGTGACGATGATCCACGCGTTACCCGCATTGGTCGCTTCTTGCGGGCCACCAGAATCGATGAGATCCCCCAACTGTGGAATGTGCTGCGTGGAGACATGAGTTTCGTTGGACCACGACCTGAACGTCCGGAATTCGTCGAGTTCCTCACCCGCGAAATTCCTTTTTACCCATTGCGACACGCGATTCCTCCAGGAATCACAGGTTGGGCCCAGGTGCGCTACAAATATGGCAACTCCGTCGCCGATGCTCGGGAGAAGCTCTGCTATGACCTCTACTACATAAAGAACCTTTCTTTGGGATTCGACCTTACAATCCTGCTGCGGACGGTCAAAACCATTCTGCGTGGGCATGGCACCTAAAAATGGAGCTTTCCTTTTGGCTTTGCGTGGCGCTGGTAGGCTACACCTACCTCGGGTATCCACTCCTGCTGTACTTCCGCACCCTATGGCGTATTCACCCCTGGCAGTTTGCTTCGATCTTCCCCAAGATCTCGATCATCATCTGTGTTCACAATGAGGGCGCGAGGATTGGTCAAAAGCTGCTCAATATTGCACAGCTGCATTATCCGCGAACGAGGCGAGAGGTAATCGTGGTGTCTGACGGTTCAACGGACGACACCGATGCGATACTCGCCCGCGAGAAAGCTCGCGTGGACAAGGCGCTGATGCTTCCGGAACATAGGGGCAAGGCTTGCGCTCTCAATCAGGCCGTCGCTGCCGCAACCGGTGAAGTCCTGGTTTTTACCGATGCCCGTCAGATGATCGAGCGTGATGCGATCGCTCTGTTGGTTGCAAATTTCGCAGATCCGGCGGTTGGTTGCGTCAGCGGTGAACTGATGGTCCGTCAGTCTTCGGGTCGTACGCGGGGCTTTGGATTTTGTTGGAGCATGGAAAAATGCATTCGCCGCTGGGAATCTTCACTCGGTTCTTGCATGGGTGTAACCGGCGGCCTATACGCGGTGCGGAGGAGCATGATAGTTCCATTTCCGGCAGGAACAATTCTGGATGATGTCTATGTCCCTCTACAGGTGGCTCGTAAGGGCGGCAGGATAGTATTTGAGTCCAGAGCCCGCGCCTGGGACACCCTGAGTCCACAGATCGGTTCTGAATTCCGACGCAAGGTGCGTACACTAACTGGCAACTATCAGTTGCTGCGCTTGGCACCGTGGATCGTTGCCACCCGTAACCCGCTCCGGTTCGCCTTCATCAGTCATAAATTAGCCCGACTGCTTGTGCCATTCGCCCTGGCGGGAGCACTGATTTCTTCGGCACGAATGCAAACTCCATTTTTTGAAGCCGCGCTTGGATTGCAGATCGCGTTCTATTTACTGCCGCTTTTATCAAACTGGCATACGGCACCCGGATTTCTGATCCGAATAGCTGATGCGGTGACCGCTTTTCTCGTGCTGAACAGTGCCGCTGTCGTTGCTTTTAGCAATTTCGTTCGGGGGAAGGCTCCACTCTGGCATTAATGACAATGAACGTTTTCGCGCTTGCTGCCTTTGCTTCTGCCTGGTTGAACTTCCGAATATGAATTCCGCGGAACTACGAACACCCACTCAAGGGTTAAGTGCGAAAGCAGCTCTTCTTGCTACCGCCAGAATCCTGGCATTTTGTATCTCTGTTCTGCTTCCCCTGGTGCTCGTGCGCAAGCTCACTCGTCCAGACTACGGAGTCTACAAGCTCTCCTTCCAGATCCTTGCCAGCGCGTGTAGCCTCCTGGGCCTGCAGGTGAGTGCCAGCGCGTACTACTTCATGCCCAGATCAGCAGAGAGGAAGCCGCATATAGCTCTCAACATTGTCTTATTCCATTTCCTGGTAAGCGCTCCGATAGCGCTTCTTTTCATTATTTATCCCGCCGTGGTGACGGTCGTGTTCAAGACTGCGGATGTCGTACCCTACATCCCGCTCATGGGTGTTGCCATAGTGCTCTGGTTGGTCTCCGGCAGCCTAGAAACACTAGCGGTCGCGAATGGCGATGTGGGGGTCGCTTCCATCCTGATTGTCGTCATACAACTCACAAAGACGGGGTTGCTGATTGGGGCCGCTCTCCTGTTCGGAACCGTGCGAGGCTTGATCCTGGCCGCAATCGTACAAGGGGTATTGCAATCGGTGGTGATGTTTTTCTATTTGCGGAAGCGCTTCGGACCTTTCTGGCGCTCACTTGACTTGGATTTGTTCAGGGCCCAGCTCCGAAACGCATTGCCGTTCGGTATTGGCGGTCTCGCCTATTCCGGGCTCTACGACCTACACTTCTATTATGTGTCTCATTACTTCGACCCTGGCCAATTCGCGATCTATGCTGTGGGCTGTTTCCAGTTGCCCTTGCTCATACTTCTGATCGACTCGATACGAGCGGTACTGATCCCCGAGGTTGCCCGTCTGGACAAACATGGAACTCCTGACGCGATTATCGAGGTATGGATGGGCTCCATCCGGCAACTGGCTTTTTTGTTTGTACCGATCTGCACGCTGTTGTTTTTAGTTCGGCGTGAGTTTATCACGGTTTTGTTTACGACCAAGTATCTCGCCTCGGTGCCTATCTTCGCTGTTAACCTGCTCATCATAATGCTCGCCATAAACCTATCCGGAGCGGTGATGCGCGCCTTTCACGACTTCAGGTATTTCCACGCGAAGCTTTGTTTTGCTCTGATGCCGGTTGCGTTGGTTGCTCTTCATCTGGGAGTTCGCCTCGGCCAGTTAACCGGAGCGATTATCGCCGTGGCCTTGGTCGTAGCTGCGGAGGTCACCATCACCAGTATGTCCGTTGCTCGACGGTTGAGCATGTCATACCACGATCTGCGTTACCTTGCACCGGTAATGGGTACGGCAAAAGCGGCAGCAACGGCTGCCCTGACTTTGGAAGTTCTTAAGCGATTCCTTTCCGGCTCTCCTCCTTATGTGATACTTGCGGTCGGTGCGTTGATCTTCGGTACTACTTATCTGCTCGTTGGCTTGACAACGGGCGCTGTGACGAACAGTGAAAAGGCAGAATTCCAGAAACTGCTGCAAAGTGTCCTGCGCATGCGACCTTTGCCGGTCCGCGTAACTCCCGCGGACTCATAGCAACACGACATGAACCGTAGTCAGCAAAATATTACTTTGGAATCGTCCGGCGGTGGAGTCCAAGTACAGACTGCGCAACCGCCGCTCGAAAACACTACCCCCGAAGGACCACGCGGCGGCAGTTTTCAGCGCATATCGTTCATGGCCCTTTGGTTGTTCACGTTGTTGTTGTACGCCCGTCCCAACGACTTATTTCCGAACGAGATCGGATTCGCACCACTCGAGAAGATCGTCGCCATCATCGCCGTCGTGGCCTTTGTTATCGGGGCGTTGACTGACGCCAGACGGCCACGTTGGCCGATGGAATTGAAGATGGTCTTGCTCATCACTGCCATTGCCGTGATTCTTATGCCGTTCGCAGAATCCCCCAGTCGAAGCTTCGAGTTTCTTGGCGACAGTTGGCTGAAGGTTGTCTGTATCTTTTTTCTTCTTGTGAATCTTCTCGACAGTCGCAAACGCCTTCGCATGATCATGGCATTGGTCGTTACTTGCGGAACGGTGCTGGCAGTCGATGCGATGAGGAGCTACGCGATCGGGGACTTGCGCCTGCAAGGCGCCAATGGCGCCAGAATCATTGGAGCCGTGGGAGGAATGTTTTTTGACCCCAACGATCTAGCCACTACCTTCAACATGCTTCTTCCGATGGCCATTGCACTGGGCCTGACTGGCCGGGGTCTGAGACGCTATTTGTGGTTAGGCGCTGCCGTCGCGCTCGCCGGTGCGGTCGTGGTTACTTTTTCGCGCGGCGGCTTCCTGGCGCTGATGGCGAGCATCGCCTTTCAATGGTGGAAGTTGGTCAAACGCACGCCGATCTTGGGGATTGTCATATTGGCCGTGCTGCTTGGGGTGGGGTCCGATATCTTTCCCCAGAGTTACGTGGCTCGACTGGGCAGCATGTTTATCCCTCTGGACGAGGCCGACAGTTCCCGCCAGGAACGCACGGCGCTGCTGGAACATGCCGTCGATGTGGCTTTTAGTCCCAGGCACGCCTTAGTGGGTGTGGGTCTTGCGAACTACAAAATCTTTTCGCTTCGCGACAAAGGCGCGCACAATGCTTATCTGGAGATCTCGGCCGAACTTGGTATTGTCGGCCTGATGGCGTACCTGGCGATGTTGCTCGCTCCCTTTGGAGCATTACGCCGCATCGAACGTGAAACTGCGAGGGACGACCTCAGGGAAGAACTCAGGGGCGAGTCGAGCAGCCCATGGGATGACCATGTACGCGAGATGCACTACCTTAGCGTAGGCTTGCAGAGCTCGATCCTTGCCTATATGGTATGCAGCTTCTTTCTGTCAATTGAGTACAACTGGTATGTGTATTACCCGATTGCACTCGCAGCGGGCCTAAAATATCTGCACACCACGGAACGGGGTTCGGCAACGGTCTCCACCAGTGCTCGGTCACCGCGGACCTGGTCGGCCGCCCGTGGTTCCCACATCCGCGACAGTGCCGACGTCCAGTTCAACTCCTGATGAAACAGCTAAGCATCATCATTCCTTGCTTGAACGAAGAGAGGCGCCTTGGGCCTACGCTCGAAGCACTGAAGCAGCAGTCCGCTCCAGCCGAGGTTTTCGAAGTCATAGTGGTCGACGGTGGTTCATCGGATACAACCACGGCCCTTGCCCACGAAGCCGGGGTGAGGGTTGTTCAATCTGACCGGGGCCTGGGACGGCAGCGAAACACCGGCGCGAGGAATGCAAGCGCTGAATGGATTGCGTTTATCGACGCTGACTGTACGGCTTCGCCCCACTGGGTAGCTGAGGCGCTACGCTTCATCGCGGCCGGAAGCGCAGACGTGGTCGTCGGGCCAGTATTGGTTCCTGAGAGTGGCGTTTGGGTCGAGCGCGCTTGGGGAAAGCACTTGGAAATGCGGCGCAGGACCGCGCCAAAAACCTGCCGCATATACCGTTTCCTGAGCACGCAGAACTTCATCGTTCACCGCCGCGCCTTCGAAAAGGTCGGCGGCTTAGACGAGAACCTGACCTCCGCCGAGGATAATGTTTTCGCTTGTCGCTTGTGGCAAGAGGGCTTTCATCTGGCCTACGACGAAAACTTGATCGTGTGGCATAGGGGTGAGCCGAAGTCGATCAGGGATTTTTTCATGCAGCAAGTATGGCATTCGAATCGCCAAGTGTGGCGGAGAATCGAAGCGCACGGTTATGGCGGCCGTGCATTCTGGTACGGCATATTGCATGCCGCCTGTGTTGCTGCCCTCCTGCTGGGCACAGTAGCAGGCATATTTGCAAGCTCCGCTTTGTTACCCGCAACCATACTCTTTGGATATTTACTCATCCCGCTCGCGCTCTCCGTCCGTACCGCTTGGGTTACACGTTCGCTTGACCAGATGCCCTCGCTGGCAGCCCTGTATCTCATTTACGGTCTCGCGCGCGCCAGCTACATTCTTGGACTCGCCGACCTTCACATCAAAGGAAAGAGGCTCTAATGGAGCAGACAGCTATTCCTCACAAACTACGAAGTACTGGTAGGGAACTTATTCAGCCGGTTACAAATCTTGAGAGCATACGGGAACCAGCCAGTTTTCAAGAGTCAGTCACTTCGTTGTTTCACGACCAATTACAAGTCGATGTTGCCGCACCAGACGTGGATCTGTTCGAAACTGGCATCCTTGACTCGCTGAAAACCGCCGAACTGCTGAATTGTCTGGAAACACGGTTTGGGATAGACATTGACCTGGATGATCTCGAATTCAACAATTTCAGGTCAATTGCCGGAATCGTGCAGTTTTTGCGGGATCGCACCTGCAATCGCCAAGAAGGTACGTGAGCCTGCAAGGGACAGGGCCAGCCCGGCCGTGCAAGGCCCCGGGCTGCGCAGTGCCGCTTTTAACATTTCTGCCTCTAAAAAGAAGCTTGCCCGTTTCGATATATCTTCGCCAACTAGCAGGTAAGATCAATGCCTGAATTGTTGCAGACATATGTAACCCGCTCGGCCGAGTGCTCGCCGGATGCCGTCGCTTTGGTTCTGCACGGGGATAGAGTTACGTATAGTCAACTGGAGAACATCACCAATCAACTTGCCAGACTTCTACGGGATGCGGGCTGCCGGCAGGGAGATCGAGTCTGCTTCCTCGTTCCTAAGTCGCCATTGGCCATCATTTGCCTTGTTGCAATACTCAAGGCCGACTGCATCCATGTGCCGCTCGATGGTTTGAGCCCAGCACCCCGAATTGCAAGAATCATTCAGTCTTGTGAACCGCGGCTGCTTCTCGCCGCTGGGCCTTGGGGAAAGCTTTTGGAGGAGCTTTCGGCTACAGATGTCTTGAGGCACGTTGGTATCGGCTGGGTGGGCCCGGAACCCGCCCCGTCGGGGGTGGCGACGAAGTTTGTATTTGGCGACGTCGGTGGATACTCGATTGCGCCCATTGACTATAAAAACCAATCGCAATCTGCCTCGCACATCCTGTTCACTTCAGGCTCGACAGGCATACCTAAAGGCGTAGTCATTACGCACTCGAATGTCCTGAATTTCGTTGAGTGGGCTAAACACTATTTTCAGCTCGCGTCAACGGATCGAATTTCTGGACATCCACCTTTACATTTCGACCTTTCTCAATTTGATATCTTCGGGGCCTTCGCGGTCGGCGCGGAGTTGTGCTTAGTCCCGCCTGAATTGAACTTGTTGCCTCATAAAATGGTGGACTTCATCCGGACATTAGCGCTGACGCAGTGGTTTTCCGTTCCTTCTTTGCTGCACTACATTGCCAAGTTCGACGGCCTCAAGTGCGGCGATTTCCCATACTTACGACGCATCCTCTGGTGCGGGGAAACATTGGCTACTCCGGTCCTGATCCACTGGATGGAGCGGCTTCCGCACGTAACCTTTACCAACCTGTACGGCCCGACCGAGAGCACAATCGCCAGCAGCTATTACACGGTTCCAAAGTGCCCGGAAGACGAAAACGCGCCGATCCCGATCGGCCGCCCTTGTGAGGGCGAAGACCTGCTGGTCTTGGACGAAAACTTGAACCGTGTGCCACCCGGCCAGATCGGTGACTTATTTATTCGCGGCGTCGGCCTCAGTCCGGGATACTGGCGCGATACGGAGAAAACCGCCTCGGTTTTCCTGCCGAACCCGTACGGTAACGGATCTGACCGCATTTACAAGACAGGTGACTTGGCCCGAGTCGGTGAAGATGGCTTGGTGTACTTTTTAGGACGTGCCGACTCCCAAATCAAATGTCGCGGTTACCGTATTGAGCTGGGCGAGATCGAAACTGGCCTAAACACCATTGAACTCGTTCGTGAGTGTGCGGTCGTAGCTATCCCCAGTGAGGACTTCGAAGGAACCACGATCTGTTGCGCCTACTCGAGTAGACAAGAAGGAATTTCCCCGGCAACCCTACGAAGCCGTTTGAGTCAAATTGTGCCTAACTACATGATGCCTTCGCGCTGGCTCGCGCTCGACGAACTCCCGAAGAACAGTAATGGCAAGATCGATCGTCCCAATCTTCGCGAGCAGTTCCGTACCATGAGTGCACCAGCCGATCGATTCACCTCTGCGGCTTCAGTCGACGCCGCGATTTCGAAATGATGAAGCTGCGAGTGTTACTCATCGGTGAGCAATCGGCGGGGATACAGACGCTCCGAATGCTCGCCGACACGACGCATACGGTGGTGGCGGTTATGACTACTGCACCACCCACCGACGCTCACAGCGGCGTGTCCAGCTTATGGAGAGTGGCCCAGACGTTCGGATTTACCACGTGGCCGGCACAACTGGTGAAGACGCCTATGTTCAGAAGCCGAGTCGAGAGCGAGGCGATTGATCTGATCCTTAATGTACATTCGTTGTACCTCATTCCCGGCGAGGTGCTGCTAGGCGCTCGCATCGGCGCTTTCAATCTACACCCGGGTCCGCTGCCTCGATATGCGGGTCTAAATTCGGTAAGCTGGGCGATATACCGGGGCGAAACGGTCCATGGCGTGACGGTGCACAAGATGGTGCCCCAGATTGATGCCGGCCCGATCGCGTACCAGGCTCTGTTTCCCATCCAGCCCAACGAAAGTGCGTTTGCGGTCTCCGCACGCTGCATTCGTGAAGGGGTTACTTTATTGGGGCGCTTGCTCGAAGTCGCCTCACGTTCGCCCGATAGCGTTCCGCTGCTTGACCAGAATCTATTGCGGCGCGAATACTTTGGCAAGGAAGTACCGGTCCAAGGCCTTCTGTCGTGGTCCGCATCAGCACGTCAGATCGTCAACTTCGTTCGTGCCTGCGACTTCGATCCATTCCCGTCACCCTGGGGTAATCCTCGAACCACGCTGCGAGGACGTGAAATCGCAATAACCAGGGCCTCGCTCAGTGGCCAATGCTCGGACGCCGAACCGGGCACGGTTCGCTGCTGCGAAGGAACGATCGAAGTTGCCTCGCGCGATGAATGGGTGATCGTCGAACGGCTCATCGCTGACGGTCGACGGATTAGCCCAGGGGATGTGCTGAAACCCGGGGACCAACTCCGAATGGCCGTGTCGCCGCCGGATCATCGAATGGCAACGAGTAGATAACCGGCCACAAACGATCGGCAGCGCAAGCGGACCAATATCGTTGAATATTCCAGAGATGAGCGACGGACTACGAGATAGAACAGCATCAGCCGTTCCCAAACCTAAAAAGCCGTGGAAATCAGACCTTATACAGAAGAGTTCGAACTCGCAGTGGCAGCATTCAACTCGAGACTCTATGAAGGTGGAGATCGCGAGTACCGACTTCCGGAGCGGCACATTCCTGATGTCACGAAAATGCCTGGGCGAGATAACCATTACCTCGAAGCATTTCTGGCGGTCGACGGCGACAAGGTGCGAGGAGGGTATCTTCTCTTGCATCAGAAATTCGCTATCCGCGGCGAGATTCGATATGTACGTAACTTTCAACTGCCTATCAGCGAGGCCATTGTTAATCGCAACTACAGCCTGGTGGCCGTTCGTATGCTGCGTCATGCCCTCACGCAGCACTCTTTGCTGTTCAGCCTTGGCCTGGGAGGCTCCGAGGGACGGCTGGCGAAGCTCCTGACGGTTGTGGGGTGGAAGCTCGAGCTGGTGCCGTTTTACTACAAGATTTTGAACGCCTCTGAATTTCTCGGAAATGTCAGCTACTTGAGAGCAGACGGTCGCAAACGCTTCGTTCTCGACCTGCTACGGCATAGCGGAATAGGCTGGGCGGGCGCTCACGTCGCCCAGTTCAGAATCCGGCGGCGATGCCTTGCCATCCCCCATGCCGTCGGCGAATTTGGAACCTGGGCGGATTCAGTTTGGGAGCAGTGCCACAAATGCTATTCATTCTTGGCCGCACGGGACAGCAGAACACTGAACTCCCTCTATTCCGACCCGAAGTTCCTGCGTTTCAAGATATCGCGGGCGGACCAAACGATAGGCTGGATCGTTATGCTCGATACCCGAATGTCTGGCCATAAACATTTCGGCAAGATGCGCCTGGGTTCGATTGTCGATTGCCTGGCCCGGCCGGAGGATGCTGCTTGCGTGATTCGCTGCGCCGCGGATCTCCTTGAGTCTAGGGGGGTCGACCTGATTGTCACCAACCAGGCTAGCTTGGCGTGGTGCGATGGGCTTTCAAAACATGGGTTTCTGAAGGGGCCCACCAACTTCGTCTTAGGGGTCTCGCACGGATCTATTCCAGAAACTCCAGCCATTTGAGACTGTAAAGAACTCCATTCACATAAATAGGGGCGACGGTGACGGTCCGATCCACCTGTAACCAAACTGAGATCAGACCTTTGAATAACCGACTCTGATGGGACCCGTCTTCCCGGCCCACATCATTCGAGAAGGCACAGCTGAACCAGGTTGGGGAGCGGCGCCAAGCCAGGTGACCTTCTCCCAAGCGAGCACGGGACGCTTGCCCTAAGTAATCACCGTTTTTCAACTCTATGTTCAAAGGCGCTATTCACGTTCATAGCACGTACTCGGATGGCGAATTCAGCCTTCCTGAGCTGCGGGAGATGTTCCTCTTTTCCGGGTGCGCATTCGTGGTCATGACCGATCATGCAGAATGGTTCGACCCTCCCCAAGTGCGAAGATACATTGATGAATGCGAGTTGCTCTCGGATCATCAGTTCCTCTTCATTCCCGGTCTCGAGTACGAGTGCGAGCAGCGCACGCATATTCTCGGCCTCGGCACCATGCAGCTTCTGCAGACCGACGATCCTGAAGAAGTAATCACCGCCATCAGGCAGCAGGGAGGCATCTCGGTGATTGCTCACCCCTCCGATGCCAGGTTCGACCGGATTGCCGGTTTCGAGGTATTGCCGGACGGAATCGAGACCTGGAATACGAAGTATGACGGACGCTACGCTGCGCGCCCCGCGACCTTTCATCTGCTGACGCGCCTGCAGGAGCGCAAGCTCAGAATGCATGGGTTTTATGGACAGGATTTGCATTGGCGAAAACAATGCCGTGATCTCTTCACAATCATCAATTGTCACAGGCTGACCCGCGCTCACATAATGGCAGCGCTTCGGCATGGCGATTTTTACGGTGTGAAAGCCAGGCTAGAGCTCCCGTCGGACGGCCATCTTTCAAGCGGTCTGGTTAAGCGCTTCGAGGTACTGCACCGTCGCTCTATTCGTTTGCGGAGCCTTGTGCAACACGCCACATCTGCGTTCAAACAGCTAGGCATCCCTATTCCGTTTCCGCTTAAATCTGAAATGCGACGGTTGTTTTGATGTCTTCCGACGGTTCAATCGTCCTCATGTACCACGAGCTAGAGGTGCCCGCCCGGCGACTATGGGATGATCACCGCGGCTATACCCGCTATGCCGTACGCAAGTCTGATTTTGAGGAACAGGTGGCTGTTTTGCGCACGAATGGGTTCATGGGCACGAACGTGTCTTACCCAATGCTTATTTGCGACAGCAGGTCAGCTCACGTCGCCATCACCTTTGACGATGGCTGCGAAACCGACCTGATCACTGCAGCGCCCGTGCTATTGGCAGCAGGTTTTCAGGCCACCTTTTACCTGGTGGCAGATTGGGTCGGTATGCCAGGGCACTTGTCCGGGTCGCAAGTGCGCGAGCTTGTGCGGCTCGGCTTCGAAGTGGGGTCTCATTCCGTCACGCACGCGTTCCTTCCAACACTCTCCACCAATAAGGTGCGCCACGAGTTGGTCGAGTCGAAGAAGCGATTGGAGCAGATTACCGGCGATGTGGTCCAGCACTTCTCCTGTCCGGGCGGTGCTTGCGATGATCGAGTTGCTCAACTTGCCCAAGAGGCTGGATATATCACTTTGGCTACCAGTCGCGCAGGTAAGAACGCTCGCGGTGCTTTTCAACTATCGCGGGTGGCGGTCACACGCCACACGCGCTCGCGTGAAATTCTCAAACTGTGCAGTGGTCAACGCCTGTTACGGCGGCAAATACGAGCGGCGATTCTGAATTGCACGAGAACGGCACTCGGGTTTTCGGGCTACGAAAGAATCCGGTCTTACATTCTGGACTTAGGCCACGGCGATTCGTTTAAATAGTTGTGCCCTAGCCAGCACCGGCACACTTGGCAATACTTACCGTTAACCATCGGTTTCTGACAAAACCATTTTAGACTCTCCGGCTTTCGACAGACCACCGCAATGGACAATGTTCTGACAGTGTTCGGCCTGATTGAGGCCAATAAATTTACGGGTCCAGTCAAGAACCTTCTCGACTTCTGCGCGCACTCCCGCCAAATGAAGGACTATTCGCCAGATTTCGCGATCCATTGTTCGCTGGCCACTTTTCGACGCGATGGCGATCTTGCGTGCAGCCATGCAGAATTCGTCAAAGCTTGTGAAGCCGCTCGCGTGGAGCTCGAATTCATCAGTGAGCGATTTCGTTTCGACACCCGAGTGCTTAAACAACTGCGCAATCTGGTCGAGAGGCGGGCGCCCGATATTATACAGACGCATAATGTGAAATCGCATTTCTTGGTCCGTTGGTCCGGACTTTGGCACAAATATCCGTGGATTGCGTTTCATCACGGGTACACAGCCCCCGACTTGAAAATGTGCGTCTACAACCGGCTGGATCGCTGGTCATTGCTCGCTGCCGATCGGGTCGTCACGGTGAGCCATTCTGCTGCTCAGGAGCTAGAAAGGATTGGCGTGGGCCCCAGTCGTCTGCGGGTCGTGCACAACGCCATCAGCCCCAACCCCGAGAGTGATGCCGGAGCCGGCGTTGCCCTCAGACGATCGCTTGGCATCTCTGACGAACAGTGGGTAGTCCTCGCGGCAGGAAGGCTGTCGCGGGAGAAGGGGCATGCCGATTTGGTGACAGCGTTCGCGTACCTGGCTCAGCAGCAGCCGGCTAGATCAATTTGCCTGGTGGTGGCCGGTGACGGTCCCGAGCGCCACCGAATCGAGACATTGACCAAATCGCTCGATGGCAATCATCGAGTTCTATTGCCGGGGCACGTGTCTAATCTAAGAGCGTACTACGCCATGGCCGACCTCATGGTGCTGCCCTCGCACAGCGAAGGCTCTCCCAACGTACTTCTGGAAGCCATGGCGGCAGGTCTGCCCATTGTGGCTACCAGAGTAGGCGGCGTGCCCGAAATTGTGCGTCACGGGCAGAGTGCGATTCTGGTCGAGCCCCGGAAACCCCGCGCGTTAGCGAACGGTATAAGCTTGCTCCTTTCGGACCATTCCTTAGCCCGGCAACTCGGTGCCAATGCCCTCCGGGCAGTTCTCGACTATTCGCCGTTGGCCCGTGCACAAGCTCTGATCCAGATTTATGACGAGCTGGTCCCGAGCCGGGCACTCGTTGGCAGTTCGATAGCGCAGAGCGATTCTAAAGTGATGGGGTGACTCAATGGCGATGAGAGAGCACGTGCTCAAGCCTCTGTATTCTCTGGCCAAACGAGTTGCATTCTTCGCGTATCTATACTCCGGCTATCCACGCTTACGAGACCTCATTCTCAGCTGGCTTGGGCTCGCTCCCATGGTGGTCCTCTGCTACCACCGGATCGGGGGTTGCGGCTCCATGAGCAAAACCCCGGACCAGTTCCGTCGCGACCTCGCCTATCTGAGACAGCACTATGATTGCATCACTCTGCGGGAACTTTGTACCAGGCTTCAGAACAACGAGTCTTGCCCGCGTCGCACCGCCGTGGTCACCTTCGACGATGGCTATCGCGACAACTTCACAGCAGCCCTTCCTTTGCTCAAGGCGGCGAAGGTTCCAGCCACATTCTTCGTCAATCCAGGTTTCGTTGGACGAGATCGTATGTTCCCCCACGACAATCTTTCTCGAGCGGAGGCATTTTGGAGGTATGGCCCTGGAGCGGACTACCGAAAGATGTCATGGGATGAGCTGCGGGAGGCACAATGCGCTGGATTTGAGATTGGGTCACACACCCTCAACCACGTGGACCTGGGCAAGGTCGACGCGGAAGTCGTGCGGCGTGAGGTCAACGATTCGCTGGCAATATTGAATGACGAGTTGGGACAACAGTCACGTTCGTTTGCGTTCCCGTGGGGGCGTCAAGAGAATTGCCCTCCATACGCTGTCACCCTGGTACGAGAAGCTGGATACTACGGTGCGGTGCAGTGCATGGATCGAACGAACTCACGCCGTACCGACCCGTTTCGGGTGTGCCGGATCGACGCTGGCAACGGCCATGTCGGTGCGCTCGAGCTGCGAGCACGGCTTGCTGGTTTCAACCCCGGATGCTTCGGCTTCCTGCGTCAATGGCTGTCTGCGATTCGGAACCCAGACTTCTTACCGGCCGGTCCAGTTTCATGAGCGCAACAGCGACAGAAAATCCCCTTTGTATTGACCGTTGTGGTCTGCCCCCGACTCTGCCCACGATTTTGCTGAAGAGCGAATTGCAGTTCTACGGCAGCCACAAGTGGTCTCTGAATCCCTGTCCGACAATCTCGGAAGCGGTGTGGAACCTGCGCGAACAGCTCAATGCTGTGCAGAACGTCAACCCGGGGTGGCAGCGCGCGGAAGTTAGGAAGAATATCTTTTTGCTTTCCTGTGCGATATCGAACGCGGTCGACGACTATCTGCACGGCACGAGCTTTGAACTTCCAGCTGTTGCAAGAAGTCTGCCTCTCGCGCGGGAGAGTCTGCAGGCAGTTGAGTGGCTGCAAGCCGCATGGCAACGCATCAACTTCTCCGCGCTCCGGCAGTGGAGAGGTCAGTGGGAAAGCGTCTCAATTCCGCTCCTTTCCGTCTTAATCACGCCGCGCCGGCTCCAGGCCCCGATCGCCGATGTCGTGCTCCCGGTCTTTAGTGCACTCGCGCATCGACTACCCCGCCGGCTCTTAGCCGAACGAATCAAGATCCCGTCCGCATTCCGGGGTCAGGACTTGACCCATCTTGATGTGCTTAAGCTGGGCAGGAAATTTGTCGCGGGCTTCCCCAATCGCCGGCAGACACTGTTGTTACTGGGTCTACGTACCGCTGGTTCCTATTTTGTACCGGTACTGCGAGCGTATTTGAGACTTATGGGCTTCTCGGATTTACAGTCGATCACGATCAGGCCCGACAACGGCATTAGTTGCTGGGAAGCTACCGAGCTGAGGCGACACGCGGCCCGGGGCGCTCAGGTTCTCATACTGGACGATCCGCCTGGCACCGGCGGAACCATCGCTTTGGCAGTCGAGCTGCTGCTCCAGTCAGGCTTCCCAATAGCTTGTATATCCGCTCTACTGCCCATTCATCCGAGCGGTCGCAATTGGCGACAACACCCCGGAGCACTGTCTCTTTCGCGCATTCGGATTTTCAGCTTGCACCCCGAAGAGTGGTACAAGTGCGAAATGCTCGAACCGGCGCCACTTCAATCGCGCTTGGGCGAATACTTCCGCGAAAGAGGTTATCGTAGCGCGGAAATCGTGGCCAGCAGCCCCGCAGCAAACCGATTTAATTGCGACCTCGCAGCCCGTTCCCAGGAAGGCCGCCGCACGCGCTTAAAACGAATCTGTGAAGTACGCCTGGTAGATCATGCGGGCCGGGCGGAGACCCGAT
This sequence comes from Terriglobia bacterium, assembly GCA_963803655.1. Taxonomy (GTDB): domain Bacteria; phylum Acidobacteriota; class Terriglobia; order Terriglobales; family Acidobacteriaceae; genus JAIQFF01. The sequence goes on along the minus strand of CAWDNR010000021.1, from coordinate 128,306 downwards.
ACGTTCTCGCTAAGAGCGTGGGATGGGGGTGGCTCTCGTACGGCGCATTCCTGGCTGCTGCTACTCTCTCCAAGTTCGTTCCGCCTGTGATCGGGCTTCGTGATGGCATTCTCTACACTGAGTGGTTACCACAAACGAATCGTGACGAACCACCCGATCGAGAGCTGGTGATTGAAAGTGCCGCTTCGTATGTTGCCACACGAGTCCGCTCGCTTCCCTTAGTAGTCGATCCTCTGCCCGAGCTTCTGGCGGACAGACAGCACAAGGGTTTCGTGCGACTCTCGGAAATCCTCAGCAAGGCGTATGGCTGGAAGGTTACGGCCATCATGCGGCGCGCCCGGCTGCGCAAGCAACTTGCTCTCGCCCGATCCCCATTTCCCGCGCTCATCGACGGAAAAATGCGAATGGACGAATGGATTAGGGGTTCCGATTCTCTCCTCAAGACAGACTTTGAACATCACGGTATGGGGAAGAACGAACTCAACGTTGCCGATCCCGCCTACGATCTCGCAGAAAGCATACTCTGGCTTCAATTGTCTGAAGCAGAAGAAGACAAACTGATCGGCCGCTACATCCAAGAGTCTGGCGATGCTGAGGTCAGTCAGCGCCTTTTCCTTTTCAAACTGCTAGCCGGGATGACCGCTGTTACCGATGCGCAGTCTCGTATCGGCCCGGGCACGAGTTCAGCACACCAGGCGGATGCATATCGGGATTATCTCCAGTCGTCGAGGTTCCTGGTTGCCCACAGCACGCGTTTTTGCGGAAGTTTATGCCGACAACCTCATGAGCCGTCCTTGCACTCGCCGCTAGTCGTGCTGGACGTAGACGGGGTATTGGACAGCCGGGTGCTTGGATTTCCTTCGACGACCGCGGCAGGGATTCGGGCGATACGACTGTTGCACGCCCACAACATCGCAGGAGCACTGAACACGGCACGGTCTCTGGCGGAAGTGAAAGAGTATTGCAAGGCCTATGGGCTAGTGGGAGGCGTGGCCGAGTATGGAAGTGTCGCGTGGGATGCCATTCGCGGTCTTGAGAAAGTCTTGGTCGGGCGCGAAGCTCTCGAACAGTTGAGCTCGCTCAGGTCTCAGTTGCAAAATCTGCCCGGCGTTTTCGTCAACCCTGATGTCCATTACTCGGTCCAAGCTTGTACATTCGAAAACGGCGGCCCAGTTCCCATCCCGCAGATTATGGTCGAGCAACTAGCCATGAATTCGGGACTTGATCTGGTGCGCATACAGCAGAACAGCACGGACACCGTCGGCGTTGCCCGGGGAACTGATAAGGGGACAGGTTTGCGCGAATTCCTCGGATTCATGGGAGCGAGCGAGTGCAAAACCATCGCCGTAGGCGACTCCGAGTCGGATCTACCCATGTTTGCCCTGGCAACGCACAGCTTCGCGCCCGCTCAGATCTGGTGCGCCCGCTGGGCGCGAAGGCTCGGTTGTCAAATTGACCGCGCTCCCTACCAGCTGGGCCTATTGAACATTGTTCGTCAGTTTATCCATCCTGACCGCAAGCGTTGTCAGTACTGTGCCTGCTTGGAAGACTGGCCCCCGAGAGGCTTCAATCTCTTTTTGGATTTACTCGAAGTGGCGGACGGCAGCCGTAAGTTGCACCTGCTCAAGGCTTTGTTAGATCCAGTCTCACTCCAGGTCTTTACCCGATGATTCGAGCTCGTTCACAAAGAGGTGAAGCCGTGCTAAGACATTCCGTGTTTATTGCCGCTTTTGTAGCCGCATTGCTCTCGACCGTGGCGGCTACCACCACGCCGCACGTCATCATTGTCGCTCCCACCGGAAAAGATTCGAATGACGGTTCTCTCGAAAACCCATTTTCATCACCGGAACATGCGATGAACGTGGCAAAAGCTGGCGACACCGTCTACCTGCGTGCGGGAAGCTATGTGATTTCGGACAGGCTGATGATTGAGAAGCCTCGATTGACGGTTGCCACCTATCCGCCTGATCTTCCGGAACGCGCGGTACTAGTGGGTGCCAAAACAGCCGATCCAATCATTTTCGATTACCGCGCCGACGATGTCTCAATCTCGGATCTGAGAGTTGTGGCTCTCAGCGCCGATACGAAAACGAACAACGTGGTGGTCGTTTACGAAGGCAATCGTGTCTCCCTGGTGAACCTCGATGTCCAAGGCGGGAAATCGTATGGCATGAAAATAGATGCGTACGATGGCGATCCGCACAAACGGCCCACGTCGACGACCGGTGTCATCATTCGGAATTGTCACGTCCACGACACAGGTGCGAAGGGCATCAAGACTTTTAACGCCGACCACTTGCTGATCGAAGACTCCGAGATAGCTCATACTGGTGTGCAGGACCCCTCGAGTGGCGAAGGCATTGACTCCATCGGCTCAAAGGGAATTACCATTCGCAGATCTTATATCCACGACACTTCAACCAATGGCGTGTATTTAAAGGGTGGGACAGTGCACGGCATCGTAGAAGACTCTCGCGTCCAAAACACCGGCCTGTTTGCCGGAATTCTATTGGGACAGGACACGAGTCTTCAATGGATGCGCGATAAGGTCAAGTACGAAGCTATCGATTGCGTCGCCCGCAACAATGTGGTGATCAATACAGGGGTAGCAGGTCTAGGCACGTACTCGGCCTCTAACATTCGATTCGAGAACAATACCCTTTTCGATGTGGCCAAGGACGGACAGGCGGCCTTGTGGGTGGTGCGGAACCGACAAAGTATAAATCCGCAGCATATAGTGTTCAAGAACAATATCGTCGTCATGCAAAGTACCCAGCCATTCGTCTTCGTCCAACATCTCACTGGCCGACTGATTTCCGATTCCAATATCTTTTACAATCCGCGCGGGCAGTACGAATTCAGGCGCGAGGCAGGGCCACAAAACCGAAGAGTCTCCTGGGACCTCGGAGCCTGGAAACGCAACATGAAGGTCGACCGCCGTTCCCGGTTGGTTGATCCCAAGATTGACGTCGAGAACTTGTGCCGGTTGCGGCCCGGCAGTCCCGCCATCGGCCGGGGCGAGATATTGCCTGATGTTCCCTTTGACTATTCCCATGTCAGGCGTGGCCGCCACGGGGGATTTGACATAGGCGCACATGAATATAGAGCTTCAGAAGCAACCGCGCGGCGAACCGCTCAAAACCAGCGCGTTCCATCATCCCGAGTGCCATGATCACTGTCGAGGAAGTTACAACCCGCGCAGGATTCGAGCAGTTGGAACCGGAGTGGAACGCCCTGCTGGCTCGTAGCGCCAGTAATAATATTGTCCTGACCTTCGAATGGCTGAGTACCTGGTGGCAGGTATTCGGCGAGGGGCGAGAGTTATATATCCTGGTCGCCCGCGAGCGAGACCACATAGTGGGCATCGCTCCCTTGCTCCGACGGACCATCCGACACTACAACCTTCTACCCTACGAACGTCTGGAGTTTCTGGGTTCGGGTGAAGATGAGGCCGATGAGATCTGCTCGGATTATCTGGATTTCATGGTGCAGCGGGGATGCGAGGTCCCAGTGCTCGAGGCCCTGCTCCGGCACATTCGCCAGCGCGGTATCGGGGATGAATTGATCCTCACTGACGTTTCCGGCGATTCGCCCTGTTTGCAAATCCTGGAAGGCCTTTGCTCGCGTCATGAGTTGAACCTCTCGATCACACGCGATCAATTCTGCCACTACCTGCCTCTGGGCGACGGCTGGGACAAGTTGCTCTCTTCTGTGGAGGGCCGCTTTCGCACTTACATTCGGAGGGACTGCAAGGTATTCGCCGACGCTAGAGGCGAGTTGCGCATCATTGACAGCTCGGAAAACTTCCAGGAAAACTTTACTATCTTGATCGCCCTGCACCAGTCTCGCTGGAACGCACGAGGTGAACCCGGTGTCTTCGCGAGTGAGAAATTTCGTCGTTTCCACCGGACGCTTACCCCCAAGCTTCTTCGCAAGGGATGGGTGAGACTAATGATTGCGTTCCTAGCTGGCAGTCCGATTTCGGCCGTATACACCTTCGTCTATAACAACAAAATGTACGAGTATCAAAACGGTCTTCGGACACCGGACAGTCCCGGGGGCCCAACGAACGTTCATAGTCCCGGAACCCTGCTCCAAGCGCTTTCGATTAAACATTCAATCGAGTCGGGCCTCGAGGAATATGACCTCCTGAAGACGCCGCCCAACAGTTTCAAATTCAAGTGGAGAGGCAGGAGGCGCCGGATCCTCCAAATTCGGGTCTCGCAACGCAGTGCGAAGGAAGCTGCCTACACAAAAGTGACGAAGGTCGTCGATCGCTTGCATCAGTTCAAATACCTTGCCCTACAGCGACACAAATTATGGTTAAGCGACAGCTCGCAGCTTCCGTCCTCGGGAATGAGATAGCGCGGCGCGTCTGGTGGCGCAACCCACGACCTGGGCTCCGCATACTCGCTTATCACCGAGTATTGGATGATGACGAATCATCTTTTCCCTTCGACGAAGAAGTAATTAGTGCTACGACAGATGGTTTTTTTCGTCAAATGAAATTCGCTCGGGATAATTTTGAAGTCATTTCCTTCCGAGACTTAAAGATCTGCGAGCAGCAGGGGCACCCTTGGCCAAAACGTGCCCTCATCATTACTTTCGATGACGGATACCGCGACAACTACACCAATGCGTTCCCCATCCTTAGGGAACTCGGCCTCACGGCCACGATCTTCCTGACCGCCGGCCATATCGGATTGAGAGAGCTGTTTTGGTGGGATTTGGTTGCTTACTGCATAAAGCATTCGACACACGCCTCGATCAAGGTCCTGCAACTAGCTCCGCAGACTCTATGGCTAACGTCCGAAGACGCGCGAAATTCGGCCATTAGGCGCATTCTGGGCTGGCTCAAGGTAATTTCAGAGAACCGCAAGCGTGCCTTCGTCTCCCAGCTAGCTGAACTGACAGGGGTCTCTCCCCCCAACCGAGAGACTGAGCCCATGCACCTGAGCTGGACGGAGGTTTCTGAAATGGCAAACGCCGGTCTTGAATTTGGCAGCCACACACTAACTCATCCAATTCTAACGAACGTTAGCGAAGACCAACTGACGGTTGAAGTTGCCCAGGCTAAGACCATTATCGAACAGCGTTTAAAGCGACAAATCATAGCCTTCTCCTATCCAGTGGGCCGGTTCGACGCGCGAGTCCAAGCCGCGGTCAGTAACCAGGGTTTCCAATTTGCTGTTTCTTACCAAAATCACGCCGCCTATGAGACCAGCTCCCAGCGGTTCGCCCTGCCGCGCATTCACGTCGAACGAAACCAGTCGCTGGGCGAATTTCGCTCGATTCTGCTTTTCCCGGCGTTAATGTCGAGATAGGGATCGCACGGAGAAGTCCTAGCGCATCGTAAGGCAAAGTTACATGTGGACTAGCCGACGCCAAACTGCAGAAGTTGCGCGCAAAGCATTTGAACTGATACTGGAAGAGCCCAACGGCCTGTCCGGGCCAGCACTGTTGCAGCGCATGCAGAAGTGTTTTCCGTCCGCTTCGCTGTCTGTAACCACCGATGATTGCGGCAAAACCCAGCAAGTGATGGCCGATATTGTACGGACTGGCAGCATCGCTCCCCTTAGGGCGGGCTGGCTCACTGCTGACGAAGACGCATGGCGAGTCACGCAGGAAGGCCGGGTAGCGTACTACCGTTTTCGGAGCCCGGAAGAATTCCTCTTTGCCGCCGGCAAACTGTCCAACCAGGCGTGGCTGGCGGTACGCTTTCCCGGGTTTTATTCGTTGGCCAGCAAGATCAAAGACCAGACGTTGTTGGAGTACAGATTAATCCAACAAATCGGGCTGGCTACGCTACTTGATCAAAGCTTAACGACGTCTTGGAAGAAACTACTGCCTGTCCAGGCTCCGCAAACCTTTGAGATTCTTGGAGTACACGCCAACACCGCAGGCGAACTCCAAAACTGGCTTACGCGCATGGGCTTGGAATACAAGCAGGGCGGGCACACCATTTATTTACCGCCTGCGTCCATTCAGAACAGTGACTTCGCCATTTTGAATGGGAGCTATCCCCCGGACTTCGGAATCAAGATCTTGAAGAATCCAGGCGGCCCCAATGAAGCAGCCTACCTCTTTGGACCACGCCGGCTGAGCTGGCTTCATCGAAAGCTGATTTATCGCCCCCCACACCTAACCTTGGTGTCCAATCTGTTGTTTCAGAAAAACCTTGGACCTAGGCTCCATGATCTCGCGCAATTGCGGTTTGGCGATGAGACGTGGACATGCTTTGTTCTTGAGCATATAGCGGGCCGTGTACCCAGCATCAGCCGATGCAACCGTGGCATTGCTCGTTTGCGGAGCTTGCAAGGGCAAGGCATTTTAGCACTGAATCTTCCTGAGGGTTGGTGCGATGAGGAATTCAGACCGCCCCGGTGCAATGGAAATGCCTTCGTGAATAAAGCTGGAGAGTTTAAATACATTGATTTTCAAAACTTTTTACTATGCAAGTATGCCGATTACATAAAAACACTAGCCGCGCAGGCGGTGAGTGCAACCGCTTCCGGATTCGCATCCGGGGAGAGCACGCAAGACCATGTCGACCGGGGCCGCCATCTGCTGGTCGAAATGTCGAGTGACAGCGCACGAACAAGAGTACTGAAAAAGTTGCTGCAAGCCGCCGCTGTTACTGTCGCTGATCAAGTAGTGCTCGAGCTGAACTGTGGCCTTGGGGTCTCTGTGGCGCAGTATTTGCGACTTGGCGCCGCGTGGTGTCACGGTTGGGGTTGCACAGAGTTGACCTGTCACTCGGAGCAGCTACTAAGCGCGCTTGGCTGCACCCGGTTCTCGATTTCCTGCGTTGATCGGCAAGGCGGTTGTCCATCTGATGCAGACTTACCCGACTTTATCGCGCACAAAAATGGGTACGTCGTTTCAATCTCCGGTCCAGTTCCGGCAGCCTACTGGGATTTCCTCCTCCGCGTTCCCTGGTCCGCGCTCATATACGAAGAGGATTGCAACGGAGACGTGAACCGCGTTCGAAATGTACCCGCAGACTTACCTGCTCAGCTGGCAGGGGTTGAAACCTACACCTGCGAGCCAGAGAAGTGTCGAACTTTGGCTTTATTTGTCCGAGGTGTTGCCGCGTGAAAAACATTGCTACAGTCAACGAGTTGGCGCAAATGGTGCCCGCACCAGAAGTCCGCCAATCTGGTTCCGGGTCATCAGAAACAGAAAACAGCGCCAAGCGGGTTGTTATGCAGATCACCTGGTCATTGGTAGCCGGCGGAGCTGAGATGTATGCCCTTAATTTGGCCTCCAATCTGGACCATACCCGCTACCGCGTTATCCTGTGCGCGTTGGACCAGGGAGGAGCACTTGAGCCAGAGATTCGTCGTGCCGGCATTCCTTATTTGGTTATGCACCGACCCCCAGGGATTCACCTCGGGCTCATGTGGCGGCTTTTTCGCCTTTTTCGTGCGGCCGGCGTGGATATCGTGCATACCCATCATTTCAATCAGCTATTCTACAGCGCTATTGGCGCTAAGCTTGCAGGCGCACGCCTTATCCATACCGAACACTCAGTTGAGTTCTGCTCTCGATGGGATCTGCGCATGGCACTTCGCCTCCTTGCGGCGTTTTGCAACCAGGTAGTGACAGTGGGATCACACGGAGAGCATGTCCTGCATCAACGCGTGGGCATTCCCTCGCGCAAGCTGCAGGTCATTCCGGGGGGAGTAAAGCTCGCGAATTCCAGCGAACTCAAGGACGAGGCACGACGGTCTCTGGGACTGAACCAAAACGCTCGGGTTGCGACCATTGTGGCTCGGCTGTATCCGGAAAAAAATCATCAGATGCTGCTCGCCGCCTTCGACATCGTTAGACGACACATCCCTGGAGCACAGTTGTTGGTCGTAGGAGAAGGAGTAGAGGCTACTGCGATTGCTGAGGGGATCTCGCGTCTTCGCTTGGTTGACCACGTGCATATGCTCGGAGTAAGGCGTGACATCAACCGAATATTGGCGGCTTCAGATGTATTCCTGCTGTCCTCCCATCGTGAAGCCTTGCCCATCGCTGTTTTGGAGGCTATGGCTGCGACGTTACCGATAGTCGCGACCGCGGTGGGCGATCTTCCTTCCATCCTGGAGGACGGCGTTACCGGTCGACTCACTGCCCCTGGTGATGCTCACACGTTCGCCAACGCCACCATTGAGGTTCTCAGTGACCCTGAGCGGGCACAGCGAATGGGGCAGCAAGCGCGCCGGGCAGTTGAAAGATTTGGATTGCCGACGATGGTCGATAAGTACGAGGCGGTCTATTGGGGGCACGTGGATAGCCGCACGGTACGCGCATCGTAGTCAGATTACAGCTCCGCACACCTCGGCTCTGGAGTGAAACGTGATTACATCTGAAGGCGCCATGCACTCGGCCTCCGGTTCAGATAGGGAAATGGATCTCCGTCCAAACCCCTTAAATCCGCGGTGGTCCCCAGGTTGGATCGCCCTGGTGCTTTTAACGTTCGTCGTCCTCGTATTCATCTTGTTGTTGCGATTAGGAGGCTACATCCTTTTTTCCCCGACGCCGCATCCGTCATATGCACAAGCTGCGGTCGTATTGCAGGGTTCCGAGGTTGGTGAGGCAGCTCGTCGGGACAGGGCTTTTCAATTGCTTCAGGATGGTACCGTCCAACAGGTTTTACTCAGCGTGCCTGAAACAAAATATCTTGGCATACCGATACCAGAACTCTTGCGCAACTTCGTTCAGAAACGATACGGTCCGGATTGGGCAAAGAGAGCAGTCTACTGCGAGCAGCATGACGTCTTTTCTACGATAGACGAGGCTTTAGCCCTGCAAAGATGCATCAAGGATCGGGGCTGGACCTCCGTAATCGTTGTTACGTCGACCTACCACACACGGCGCGCGGGAATGATCTGGACGACAGCACAGTCAATATCACACATTTCATTCGAATTTGGGGTGGATGCTGCTTATGACCCTGACTTCGACGTGCGAGGCTGGTGGCGGCGGCGGCGCTCCGCCAAGACTTGGCTACTGGAAACGACTAAGCTGGGTTGGAGTTGCTTCGAGAGCGGGCCCTGCTGGTACCGATTGACTCACTAGCTGCGCAGGTCGGATCAGGACGCAGCTGTCAGGCGAGAAGGAGCTGCCTCAGCGAGGTTAGGTCGGCTAAACGCGTAGAGCACTAGTTCCACTCGGCTGGAAACACCAAGTTTGTCAAAAATCCGAAATAAGTGGTTTTTGATCGTGTGCTCGCTTAACTTCATTTCGCGAGCGATCTCGCGGTTACCTCGTCCATCGACAACATGTCTCACTACCTCCTCCTCGCGCTTAGTGAGCAAAGCCGCTCCTTTGGCGTCAACTACTCGCAGCCCGGCTGTATGAAAAAAAGCGTCGAGTACGAGCTCTAATTCCTTGCTGCTTACCCACAGTTGCCCCCTGTGCACGCTGCACAGGCATTTATGAAGCATCTTGAGGTCTGTGGAACGATGGAGAATACCTCTTGCGCCCGCCCGGAATGCGTCGACGACAGATTCCTGCTCCCAACGATCGAGCAAGAGAACGGTGCGGATGTTCGGATGCGCAATACGAATCTCGCGAACCAGTGCAAATCCAGCGAGTGGACCATTTTGAAGATTGGCACTGATAAGCCCGACGTTGACCGGGGTCTTCCTTAGAATCTCCATCACCTCTGTCGAGTCCACAGCGCAGGCGGCAATCCGAAGTTCCTTGTACCTCTTGAGCGCTTGGACGAGGAGCGTACATAGCATCAGATTCGAATCGGCTACAAGTGTCAAAACGGTCGACTCGGACGACATGTAAGACCCCAATTTTGCCAAGCGCAGCGCCGCGGAGCTCTTGACAACCACCGGCCACATGCGCAAACGCTCTACCTATGTTTATAGTTTTCTTATTGATAAAAGATAGGCTCAAATATGTATCTTCGTCAAATTGTCCCGGTATCCCGATCGATTGAGGTCTGTACCGGGCGCAGCATAGAAATTACATGGGACGGTATTCGCTGCTGTGGCTCCTCTACGTCATCCTGCTCTGGCGCATGAGCGATGTCCTCCTCTGCACCTGCCCGCGCTAGCGCCAGTGCGCGGCATCGATCCTGCCCGTCCGGGGTTCAACCATCGTTACCAGCGCTCCGCAAACGACTTTCAGCAGACCTGTGCGGCAAGGCAGACCACAAACGGAAGATGAGTTTGCCACCCTACAATCGTTCACCGGCAGCGTCACCTCGATAATGCTTTCATCCGGTTCAATTTAACTTCATTTGAACCGACTGCCCACAACCAAAACTTTTCCCAGATGGGACCTGTACCAATCGCCATGATCGTACTTGACCAGCCAGCCAATGGCTGAGCTGGTGGAGGCTGTCGGATCCCTAGGTCAATCGGCCTGATATACGTGACCGCCTGCGGCTACGCCTGTGACTTTCGTAACCTTTTGTCAGAACCGCTCTGGGGGATAGAGTTTACGCGAGTATTCGAATTCCTTCTTCCGCAACGCAGCGCAATGCCTGACTACGTTCACCGGAGCGAACGTCGCTACGCGGTTCAGCAGCCTGCATGGGTCAGGATTATCGACCAGCACGCAAGGGCAATCCCAACAGTCACCGAGAACGTGAGCAATCGTGGTTTCTTACTGCGCTCTGAATTGCCGGTCCCTCTCAACTCCCAGGTCGAAATAAGTCTTCTATTACCGTCGGGCCCCCATTTAAAAGGGACGGGACATGTCGTGAGAGTGGAAAAGCCGCTCCCCGGGCAGACTTTTCTGTTGGCCGTAAAGTGTGATCATCCTCTGGAAATTGACACGTGGACGATCTGAACCGGAATGTTCGGCTGCTGCTTTAATTCCTGCTCAATTCCCGCCAATCTCTTGGGTGGGAAATGTGAAAGAGCTAACCCCTCATGCCGATGGTCCTGCGGCACTTTCTTGTTGGGTGAGATATAACGGAACATCCCGTCATGCTGCTGATCGTCTCTACGCGTGCTTGACTCCTGACACACCATCTGTGGATTACAACCTGCAGGGCGGCGGCCCAGACGAGAAACCCCACTGGCCCGGAAGAACGCACGCTGGGTGGGAAATCCTGTCTTTAGGTTCGACATCTTAAGTCCTTCATCGTCTTTGCGACGCAATTTCCCTGCGGGACTGCTGTTTTTTTAAAGCTAACTGGGCCAATACCAAGAGATTTCGAAAGGAGACCATTTCCATGTGGCAGTCAGTTCCATCAACAAAACCACAAACAGATGAACAGAGTGAGAGATACTTCAACTTCCAAATTAGGGGGTGGACAAACTTCGACCCTATAGACAAAACACTTGCCAAGGTTGCAGAAGGTATAGAACAGGGTGGCGGATTTCTGACGCCGGTCGAAGTCTTGAGTGTCGAAAACGACATCGCAGCCATCAGCGACGAAGAAGCGGAGGAATTCTTTGCGAACATAATCGCCGCCAAAAGGCTCGTAAGAAACATTCATGAACTTCCCAAGAAGCTAATAGAAGAGATTCGCTCGGCATTGAAGGCTGAAGAGGAAGTCGTCCCTAAAAAGCCTGTTGCCCTGAGTGATAGTTCGACAATGAGTCATGGGTCACGTGCCAAGCCTTGGCCATGAAAAGTGAACCTACAACCGCAAGAATACTCCTGCGGGAAATCATGCCTTGGTGCTGTGAGGGCCATTCGTGAAAGCTGCCATCGCCTGACACACAGGGAGCAGCTTGTTTGCCCGGCACTTTACCCTGCTCGACCGCCGCCAGGGCTGCGCCATTGTCATCATAAACGAGCCGGCGTTGTTCGTTCAGGACACCTGGAAAATCCACCGGATCATGGGCAAAAGCCGGAGTGCATACAATCGGACCTTGCTGGAGCAGGGTTTGACGAGAACGAGAACGGCTATCGGATCATTGAAGAGATTCCTGAGTATCGGCGATCCCAGCTCTCGCCTGTCAAATGACGAAGAATTCGCCGCCGAAAACACGAAAAGCTTGACCGTTGTACTGCACCGTCGCAGCCCGTCAAGGTCCCGCAGCCAGCCATTCTTCGCGGGACGCGCAATTGCACGACATCCGACGTCTGCCCGACCAAGATCCTCCTTCAAGTCGTTCACATCCTCCAGTCCAATATTCAGTCGCACAATGCGGTGCCCGCATTCCGGACGTCCGCGCGCGGGATGAAAATCGTAGGCAACCGCCAGGCTCGTCACTCCCGCCCAGCTGTATCCGATCTCAAACAGTTCCAACCGGTCCACAAATCCGTGGACTTGTGTCTTGCTGAACCGGGGCTGAAACACAATCGAGAAAACGCCCGTCGATCCAGTGAAATCGCGCTTCCAGAATGCATTGTCACGTCCACGCCGTGCGCGAACGCGTCGAAGTACACTCCCGCAGACCATGTGTTATCCACCACGATCATCACGCCGGCACGATGAGCCGCCACTGCGATTGACGGCACATCCTGCACTTCGAGCGTGATCGATCCCGGACTCTCGCCCTACACCATCCGCGTGTTCTCGCGAAATAATGTCTGGATCTTCGCGCCTGCTTCGGGAGCGTAGAACCCCACTTCCACGCCGAACCTGCGCAGAACCTCCACGGCAAACTTGCGATTCGGTGTATACACACTCTCTGGGATCAAGGACATGATCGCCCACTTTGAGAAACGCAAGATTGATCAGCGAAATCGCGCACTGTCCCCCCGGGGTGATCAGCGTCCGAAACCCGCCTTCCAGCTCGCAAACGCGCGCCGCTAATGCAAGCGTCGTCGAAGTTCCATAAAGCCCGTAGGTGTATCCCACCTCATATGGGTCCCAGTCGTCCCTGACTGACGCCGCATCCGGAAATAACACCGTCGAAGCACGTTGCACTCCCACCGACAGCGAGCGAAATCCTTCCGGAACCTTAACGTCCGAGTGGATCAGCTTCGTCTTCCAATTCTTGGCCATGCCCAAGAGTCTAAATGACGTCCGGTTGGCGCGGGCTGCAGAATATTTCACGCACGCTCGGTTCAATCGTGCCCAGTAGGTTTGTGTCCAGCGTTCGATCCTAAGGTCGTCTGTCCCTCCGTGGGAGTGCCGTCGGCCGTTCATGCGGATGACTTCCGAGTGCGGATGTGATCCGAGCGGAATCGAGAGAGATGGGCAGGCCAATATAGAGTGAAGCCCGAACACTCTTTACGGCGTTCTGAACATATCGGTGTTTTCAGCGTTTATAATGCTCGCAAATTCCTGAGCATCCCGCTTAAACAGATCGAGGTTCTTACCATCTATCCCCCGACCGCCATCGTGAGGGTGAAAACGGAGCAGGCAAGAAATGATCGTGATCGACGACGAACGAGTGCAACTTTCTACAGCGTACGGACCGATGCAGACGCACATTGTCCGGCCGGCGGCGCCGGGCAAGTATCCCGGAATCGTTTTCTATACCGAGATTTTCCAGGTGACCGGGCCAATCCGCAGGACTGCGGCGATGTTTGCGGGGCACGGATACATCGTTGCCGTCCCTGAGATTTATCACGAGTTTGAAGCTGCCGGGACAGTGTTGGCCTATGACCAGGCCGGCGCTGATCGCGGGAATGTGCTGAAGACGACTAAGGAGCTCGCCAGCTACGATGCCGACGCGCGGGCCGTGCTGGACCATCTGAAGTCGCGGGCTGACTGTACCGGTCAGCTGGGAGCCATAGGCATCTGCATCGGTGGTCATCTCGCATTCCGCGCCGCCATGAATCCCGACGTGGCGGGCGCGGCATGTTTTTATGCAACCGACATCCATAAAGGCGGCCTGGGCAAAGGAATGAAGGACGATTCCCTGCAGCGTGCCAAGGACATCAAGGGCGAGCTGCTGATGATTTGGGGCCGGCAGGATCCGCACATTCCGCTGGAAGGCCGGATGAAAGTACTGGCCCGATTGAATGAAGTGAACGCGAAGTTCAGCTGGCATGAGGTGAACGGCGCGCACGCGTTCATGCGCGATGAGGGCGTCCGCTATGATCCGGAGCTGGCATATCAGCTTTACGGACTGGTGTTTGATTTCTTTCATCGCCGATTGGGGTCTGGCGATTTGCCAGTGCAGGTTGCGGGTGCGGGAGAGACGAAACACTAGTACAACGCCACCGCCCAGCGGGCTTCTGCGGCTGCTCATCCGCACTTATCCACAGGCTGAACCAATCGCGTTACTTCTGGCAGGCCGCAGCTCCGTTTAATTTCGTACTTCGCTTCAGAGCAGGAGAAACGCCAGCAGAATGGATTGGTTCAAGGCGCGCGACGCTCACTTTCTCGGTCTGCAAACCGCGGTGTTTTGTGTGGCTTGCGAATTAATCAGTGAAAACAACACTCCGCACTGCCTGGCGTGCGGAAGTCAGGCGGTGATCAGCCTGTCGCGCGTGCTGGGCGGGTCGTTACGCCGCCAGCAGACCGCTCATCTGATCGCGGACGCCGAACTCGATCGCCTGGTTCACGAACTGATTCGTACCGTGCCCGTCACTTCGGTGCCGGCCCTGGACAGTCACCTTCCAGTATCGTTCGCGTCGCTGGCTCCCGGGCGGAGTCATGTCAGGCGCTCACCGCAGACGCAGCCTGCCGTTCCAGCGAGCGGTTCGATGCCGACGACATTTCCTGCCGAAGTTGACCTCGAGCCCGCTATCAGCCTGATCGCCGAGCGGGCGCAATCTCTCACGGGCGCGAGCGGTGCGGCGATCGCCTTGCGCAAGGGCGACGAAATGGTGTGCCGGGCACGCGCCGGGCGCACCGCACCCGACCTGGGCGTTCGTCTTCAGTCTAATTCCGGGATTTCCGCCGACTGTGTACGCACGGGCCAGGTCGTGCTCTGCCATGATGCCGCAGGACGATCCTTATGTAGATGTGGCGGTCTGCCAGCGGCTGGGCGTTCGGTCCATCCTGGCCGCCCCGCTGCGCCATTTCCGCAGAACCCTCGGAGTTTTCGAAGTTTTCTCCAGCGCGCCGCATGCCTTCGCCGAGCGTGACGTGGCAACCATGCAGCTTCTTTCCAGCGTGATGGTGGCCGCTCTTTCCCGCCTCTCACCTCTTCGCCAAACTGCCTAACCGGCATACGTGCAAGATTTTGCGGCTTCTGCAAATCATGCGGGAAGTGCCGCGTCCGGCCTGGCCGGTCTGGGTTAATATGTTAAGAACTTTGTATGGAGCCCACCGGGCCAAACCTGGCCGGCACTTCCCGGCAATCCCGATCTGCAACTGAGCGCCGTCGCAGCCATGCGCCACAGGACGCACAGCCCTGCTTACGCGCGCCTGAACGCAACCCAGCCAGAAGCACTCGATCTCAGCGAGATTCTCGATATCAGCGAAGACGGCATGTCCATCCAGACTTCGTCTCCGTTGCAGGTCGAACGTAATCTGAGCCTGTGCCTCGACCTTTCGGAAACCAGTAAGTCGATTCGCACCACCGGACAGGTCGTCTGGTCGGAATCTTCGGGACGGGCGGGAATTCGTTTTGCCCAGACTGTCGGGCGAGTCTCTGGACCAGCTTAAGGAATGGCTTTTTGTGAATGTCCTGACCGCTTTCGATCATGCCGACGCGATTTCCGCCGATGAGGATGGGTGGAACAGTGCTTCCAAGGAGCTGCCTCCATCGCATACTATGCCGAAGGAAGAGTTTGCTTTCTGGAACTCGCGGCAATTTCGGCAATGACGGCGATGCGGCGGAAGCAGAAAGCCGATAGCCAGCGCCGATGCAATGAACTCCCGGGGACGCGAGAGCCGGTGCGGCGAGAGAAAGATTGGCAGAAAGAGAAAGCGAAGTGGAGCCGAAGCGGTTCGATCGCGAAACCACGCTACAGTCGATTGCCGAGCGCGCACTGACCATGACTCGGGCCACCGGGGCCGCGATCGCTCTGTCCGAGGGCAACGACAACGAGATGATTTGCGTGGCCAGCGCGGGCGATGACGCTCCTCCGGTTGGCTCCCGGCTCCAGGTAGGTTCAGGGTTTTCCGGCGAATGCGTGCGCACCGGCCGCTCCTTGCGCTGCGATGATTCCGAGACCGACGATCGCGTAGATCGCGACGGGCTGCAGGTCTCTCGGCATTCGCTCCCTGGTCGCGGTGCCCATTCGCCAGGGGAACAAAGTAGTCGGGCTTCTGGAAGTATTTTCCCCTCAGCCTTACGCCTTCAACGCCGATGATATCGGCGCCCTCCAGCAATTGACGGGAAGCATT
This sequence comes from Terriglobia bacterium, assembly GCA_963803655.1. Classification (GTDB taxonomy): domain Bacteria; phylum Acidobacteriota; class Terriglobia; order Terriglobales; family Acidobacteriaceae; genus JAIQFF01. Next base: position 112,147 of record CAWDNR010000021.1, on the reverse strand, counting down.
CTATCGACCACGGGTCGCTCCGAGCAGACCCACGCTGGCAAGGCGCACATTACCCAGGCTCGCGACCTCGAGGCGCCTGCGCCTTCGACGATACCAGTGCACGCCGCCGCCGGGGCGCCCGGCTCCCATTGAAACTCGCATTGAAAAACGACTGTCGGCTAAAGCCGCGGTTGTAGATCCTGGCCGCCCGTGGCTGCGACGAAGCCTGCGAGCGAACTCAGGTCGACCGTATCCAGATCAACGCAGCCCAGCGTGGCCAAGGCTCTTTTCGTGGCCGCGATCGGCACTTTCATTTTTGCTCTTCTTGTGGCTGATTGCGCCTTGGGTCTCCAGCACCTTGCGCTCATCCCGCGAATCCCTGCTCACGTTCAGCCGCCGCCAGCAGCACTCCCCAAGTCACCCAACCTACCTGCCAACGTCAGTGATCTGGCCAGCCTGCGCAAGGTGGCGGAGCAGGGCGATCCGGCGGCGCAGTTCGCGTTGGGCGCGCGCTATGCCACGGGAGAAGAGGTCAAACAGGACTACACCGAAGCGGTGCGCTGGTTCACTCTGGCGGCGGAGCAGGGACACATCCTGGCCCAGGCGACATTGGGCGCGTACTACTGGGCGGGCCGAGGCGTGCCCCAGGACTTGACCAAGGCCTACTACTGGTCGGTTCTGGCGCAGGCTGGGGGAGACCAGGCCAGCAAATACCGGGTTGCGGTTCTCGCCTCCCGCATGAGCCGGAGCCAGGTGCTGGCGGCGCAACAGCAAGCCAACGACTGGCTTAGTAATTTTGCCAGCCATCCTCCTGCAAACCCGTAACTCCAGGGTCAGAAATCGACGTACGGTTGATCCCTCCGCGTCTTTGAAGCCGGTGAATTCGGTCTACAATAAGCCCAGAGGTTTTCTGTGCCTACCCTTCGCGACATCGTTTACCAGAACGTCCGTGAGGGTGATCTGTACGAGAAACTCGATCGCAACCGGGTCCGCTGCTATGCCTGCGGCCACTGCTGTCCCATTCCCGACGGTCAACCCGGAGTTTGCAAAGTACGCTACAACCAGGGAGGCACGCTGTACGTGCCCTGGGGCTATGTCGGCGGAGTGCAGTGCGATCCCATCGAGAAGAAGCCCTTCTTCCATGCCTACCCGGGCGCGCTGGCCTACAGCTTCGGAATGCTGGGCTGCGATCTGCACTGCGGCTATTGCCAGAACTGGGTGACGTCGCAGGCGCTGCGCGACCCGGAGGCCGTCTCGCCGCCGCTGCAGGCCTCGCCGGAGGCCCTGGTGCAGGATGCTCTGCGCCAGGGAGCAAAGGTTCTGGTCAGCACCTACAACGAGCCTCTGATCACCGCGGAGTGGGCGGTGGAAGTATTCAAGCAGGCCCGGGCGGCCGGCCTCGTCACCGGTTTTGTGTCCAACGGAAATGGCACGCCGCAGGTGCTCGAATACATCCGGCCGTGGGTCGATCTCTACAAAGTGGATCTCAAGAGCTTCGACGATCGCCACTACCACGAACTCGGGCGGGCGGATCGGACCGATCCTCGAAACCATTCGGCGCCTGCATGAGATGGGCGTCTGGCTGGAGATCGTGACTCTGCTGATTCCGGGTTTCAACGACTCGAGAAGACGAACTGAAAGGGCTGACCGATTTTCTGGTCAGGCGTCTCTCCCGATATTCCCTGGCATGTGACCGCGTTTCACAAAGACTACAAAATGGATGATCCCGGAGAACACCCGCCCTGCGGACTTGCTGCGCGCGGCCGAGATCGGCAGAGAACGCCGGTCTGCGCTACGTTTATGCCGGGAACCTGCCCGGCCGCGTGGGCGACCTCGAAGACACGCGCTGCCACCAGTGCGGCGAAACTCTGATCAAGCGGAAGCGGCTATTTTGTGCAGGATTATCGTGTGACTCCCGAGGGGAAGTGTCCCTCCTGCCAGACTGCGATTCCGGGCCGGTGGGCGGCCAAATTCGAAGGACAGATCGCCGACCATCCTTTCTTGCCGCGCCGAAAGCTCACGTTTGGTTACAATCCCCAGCTAGGATGCGACGACGGCAAGCGGCCTTCATTTTCGCGATGTTGTGTTTTACCGTTGCCTGCTCGCCTCGCGACTTCCTCACGCGGCGGCTGGCGACGGATCTCATCGCGGGCTCCGAAACTTTCAAGACGACGCAGCTGTTCTGGCTGCGCACCGGAGTTATCTCCAACAAGGATTACACTTCTCCGGAATATCTGGTGTTGCGCCGGCACGGCTGGATTACCGGCTCGACCGCTGCCTGCACTCCTGACCTCGTCTGCCGCCGTGCTGGGACGTGGTGATCACGCCGCTCGGGGTGGATGCCCTGCGCGACTGGGTTGCCGCCACCGCCGCCACTTCGCAGTACATCAGTGTGCCGGTCGCGCAGCGAGAACTGCTGGGATTGACCGGCATCCGCAAAAACGGAAATTTTGCCGACGTTGATTTTCAATGGAGATGGGCCGCCGGTGAACGAAGTGGGCGCCGCTCTCTACGCGAAAGGCACAGAATACAGTTCGACGGTCGGCTTCGCGCACTATGACGATGGCTGGCGCGTGATCGAAGGCGGCGCGCTGAGAAGCAGTCAGGGGCTGAGCGACGCGCTGAAGAATGCGGAGCCGGTGCCCTAGGCTGGCCGAGACTTTCGGATCATAGCTCCCGAGTGCTTGCCGGCCGCGCTGGCCACATTCACGCTGTGCGAAGTGGAGGCGTACTGGGCAATGCCTTTGAACAATCCTTCCGCAATTGTGTCGCGATAGCTCGAGCTCTTCAATTTGGCTTCATCCGCGGGGCTGCTGACGAAGGACACTTCCGAGAGAATGGCCGGCATCGAAGTTCCAGTGAGCACCACATAAGTAGCTTTTTTCACGCCGCGGTTGCGCATGTCCGGAATCTGGCTTGCCAGCACGCCGTAAAGAGCGTGCTGGACCGCCACTGCAAAGCGGCGAGACTTCTGCACCTTTTCGCGAATATCTACATTGGTCCAGTTGACGTTCTCGGTTGCGGTGCCTTCAGCGTCGGCGTCGGACGTGCGCGCTCTCACCGAGGAATAAGTGTTGGTGTAATAGGTCTCCGCGCCGCGCGCGGCGGAATCGTCGCTGTAGTTGGCGTGGACGGAGACGAAGAGATCTGCCTGGGCCAGATTGGCGATTTCGGTTCGCTTTTCCAGGGGAAGATAAGTGTCATCCTGGCGGGTGTAAATAACCTCCGCACCCAGACGGTTCTCGACCAATTTTCCCAATCGACGCACGACATCCAATACCAGGTCTTTCTCCATCAGGCCTTTGCGTCCTACCGTCCCCAGGTCCCAGCCTCCATGGCCGGCGTCAAGCACCAGACGGAACTTCGGGACCCGCGCCCGCAGTTGCCCATCGACCTTGTTCTCGGTCTTGGACGAAGGCGCCGGGATCAACGCTGGTTGCGGCAGAACAATGGTGGCCTTCGGCAAATCGGCGAGCCCACCGCCGTGCTCTGTCCGTCCGGCTTTCCGGATTTCCACCACCAGGCGGTAAGGGTTCGACTGTAGGCTGACCGAGAAATCGGAAGCTCCCGTGGTTTCGAGCACGACCCGACTGATGCCTTTGGTCGGCTGCGCGATACGAACCCGCGCCAGACGTGCGTCTCCGATCTCAATCGTCTTGCCGAACATGCCCGGCGCCAACACGGTATCGCGGAGATCAAGGTAGATCCGTTCCGGAGAGCTCAGGCGATGGGCCTCATATTGAACTTCGCCCTGCATATCAATAATCACGGTGCTGGAGTCGGCGGACGAGACGTGCCATATGCCCGTCACCAAGGTTCGCGCAGAATGCTTTTCGTCCGTGCCGGAAGACGGTTCGTCTTCGATAACTGGTGCTGCCGGCGCTGGCTCGGGCTGCTTCTCCACGGCGGCAGAAGGTGCAACCGGCGCAGCCGCCTGCGGTTTCGCCGGGGCGGAGTGACTGAACTTCCACCACACTCCCGCTCCCAACGCCAAAGCCAGAGCAAGCAGCAGAAGCACGACCGCAAGTCCGGTCCTGGAATTCTCCTTCTTTGCGTACTCCTGAAAAATCTCCGGACCACTCTCTGGCTCTTCGACCCCGACCTTCGCGATGGCACTGGCGAGCTCCGCCAGCGCGGCGCTTTCCTCATTTTCGACACCGCGCGATGGCACTTCGACTGATTTCCCGGCCACCAGCCGCTGCGAAATTTCGGCCAGCCGATTTTCTTCTTCGGGCTTCATGGCCGCCAGAATCAGTTCGGCGAGCAGTTTCAAACTGCGAACGTCGCTGTCGTTAAAGCCGTGCGGCTCGGAGGAAAAGGCTTCGAGCAAGCCAATCGTGCCGTGCGCGGATGCGATCGGGACAGCGACGATGGAACGAGTGCCCAGGCGACGACAGACTTGCACGTTCACCCGCGGATCGCTCTCGGAATCATCGCAGCGCACAATCCCGCCGCTCCGCAGGCAGGCTCCGGAAAATCCTGACTTGGGGTCGAGTCGCGCTCCCGGTTCAGGAGCGACGGTTCCCGCTGCGGCCCGGCAAACAATTGCATCGTCCTCGGCCATGGCGATGGCCACACCATCGGCACCGGTAAGCGTGAGCGCTCGCTCTGCCACCAGTTGCAACACCTCGTCCAGGACGAATTGCTCTAACTGCCAAACGTCTGCGTCGAGTGGCTCGCCGCTCTTCTCCAGGGCACGCCGCTGGCGCAGTTGTTCGTGCAGGCTGGAAAACGCCAGCAGAGCTTGCAGGGCTTCGTGTCCGGGCGCGTAGGCGACAGACGGAGAAGCGGCAGGAAAACGGGACGATCCCTGGCGCTCGCGGATGGAGTCGCCGTCAGTTAGCCCGTGATCAGGTAACCCATTACCAGACAATTCGCTGTCCGGTAACCCCAGCCTCGCGTTGTGCGGATTGGCGCTCATCTATTGTCTATGCAGTGGAAATTCCTGTGGATATTTTTCTTCCGCCGATCCGGCTTCGCGAGAGAAATGTCTCTCGAATCAAGACTTACACATCCACAGATCCGGTACGGCCATAGGGGAATGGCCGTACTGGCAGCTCTTAAGTTACAGTGGATTTGCTCTGATCGCAATATTGACCGCACACGCAAGGTGTCGGCCGCTGGGTGTTTGGTCAGGCCGATCGGACCGCTTTCGAGTGCAGATTGTTGCACTCCGCCCCAATTTAGGCGTATCCTTCTGAAATAGAGGAGTTTACAGGCTGTGGCAGATGAAACGAAGAAGAAGAAATCGCGCTGGCTTTGGCCCTTGGGCGTTACCGCTACGGGACTGACCGGCGCTGCGGTTGTGCTTTTGCGGGGTTGCTGGCATAGCAAGATGAGCTGGCCGGTTCGCTCCCACGGATATTCCTACCAGGTTTGCATGGGTTGCGGGATCAAACGTCTTTTCGACGAAAAGGCTTTTTGCGCCTATGGACCCTACCGCTATGACATCAATGGTTTGATCGCATGGGACCGCGCCCACAAGGGCGAGGTTTATCCTCAGGAAGAGCGTCCTGCGTCCTGAGGTCTGAAGCCGCCTCGGCTGAATCCACGTCATTGAACCAGCGTCGGTACTGAGATGCTTCCGCGCCCTTGGCTAGAATTTTGCCATGGATCCTCGCGTGGCGTCGTCACAGCGGGCGAATGCAAGCAGCCTTACACCGGTCGGGCGCCGCCGCCACTATCGCCACCAGGTTCAAAGCTTGGCCTACGTCAATCTGGATCAAAGCAACGGCGGCATCATCCGTAATCTGGGTGACTCCGGAATTGCCATTCAAGCGGTTGCTCCTGTGCAGGTTAATCAGCAGGTTTTTCTGCGCTTCGATCTTGCAAACCCGCGACTCCGCGTCGAAGCCACCGGACGTGTGGCGTGGGTCGATCCCGTGGGGCAGGCAGGCGTGGAATTCCTGACTCTATCGCAGCGTTCCGAGCGGTTGTTGAAGGAATGGATTTTCGTCCAGCTCCTGTCCTCGGCTCAACACGCCGCCGGAGATTCGACACTCCCCTACGGCAAGACCGGCCACGAGGCTGCCGAACTGCTATTTTCCGCAGGGGCGCGACCAGCGATACGCCTGCAACCAACAGCCAGCGCCGCACGGCTAAACGAAACACAGAAGCAGCCGCGCGTGGTGCATCTGCCCTGGTTTCCATTTGCGATTTCAGCGCCTGCACTTGCGCGGCTGGTGGATGGGTTGATCCTGCTCTCGGCCGTATTGCTTTTTGCCTTAATCTGCATGGCCATGGTTGGGGTCGTTCCAGCTTGGCCACTGGCGCTGGCTATGGGACTCGGTGTAGCCGCCGTGTTCGCCGTGCTGTACCGCTTTCTGTTCTTATTCTGGATGGGCGGTACGCCTGGTGATTGGCTCGCCGGCCTCACTGGCGACGCATTCGACGGAAATGAAATTCCAGCCGACGAGCGGCCCCGTTTTCGCTAGAAGTTCGGACCGCGGGCGTCGGACTTCAGACCTCGGACCTCAGATTTCAGGCGTTACGTCTCTCACTGCGTATGCATACTTAGATTGAGCCGAGGTCTGCCGTCCGAGGTCCGACACCTGCCTCAATGCATGAAGTACTGCCGCTCCAGCCAGAGTTGCAGTTCTCGTCTCATGGGCGGGGTAGCATCCACGAAGCGGATGCCGGCGTTGCCTTGCTTGTCCTTCCACGCCACTTCTCCCTGAAACTTCATCGCCAGCTTGGTGCCCGGCAGGGTAAAGTTCACCTTGACTTGGCCTGCCGTTTGTTCGGGATTTTGCAAACGCACGCCGATGCCGCCCTGACTGAGGTTCAGAAGATGTGCGCGTTGGCGACTGTTGGACCCGCCGGTGAGAGATACAGGAACATCCAACGTCGCGCGATGGTAGCGCAGCCTCTCATCCAGGATCATGTTGCGGGCCGCGGATAGGGTGTGAACCGCCTGCTCAACCGAGATAGGTTTTTCGAAAACGAACGAAGCACCTTTGGACTCGAGGTGTTTGCGGCCGCCAGAACCGCTGACGATAATGAGCGGCACCGCGTTCCGGATGGTGCCGTCCTGCAACCCTTTCAGGAAACTGGATGCGCCGCACAGATCGCAGTCGATGATAAGAGCGTCAATTTTCGACTTGGCCAGTTTGGTCCTTGCGCGTGCCGGCTCCGACTCCACGTCGACTGCGATGTGCAGACCGCCGAGGATGCATTCGAGAACGCTGATTTCCTGGAAATCGCGCGAGACCACCATGGATGAAAGTGTCATGACGCAACTGTAGCCGGGGGCGTAATCAGCCCCTAGATAACCAAGGTAATGGAGCGGCTTCAGACCTCGGACGTCAGGCGTCGGACCTTGGACTACAAACTTTTCACCGCGGATGAATGGTGGATATTAAAGAGCTGAGGTTTGAGGACCGAGGTCTGACGTCTGAGGTCCGAAGTCCGAGGTCTGCTTCCGGATTTCCTGCCAAAGTTCCTGGCGTCCTGCCCCCGTTCTTGCGGAATAGGGCAGAATGTGGGCCTGCGAGTATTCCTGGGCCAACGTCTGAAGCACGTTGTGCAGCCGGTTATCCGAAAGCCGGTCGCTCTTGGTGGCGACGATTAGCGTGGGACGTTTGATCTCGGAGAGAAAATCCAGCAACTGCCGGTCTGCCGATTGGGGTGGCACGTTCACGTCGATCAGCGCCACGCACAGCGCCAGGCAAGGACGTTGCTTCAGATACGGATCAATGAAACTCGGCCACTGTTGCGAGATTTCACGCGAGATCTTGGCATAGCCATAGCCCGGCAGGTCGGTGAAGATCAGTTCCGGTTCAGGCTTTCCCGGCCAGCGGATTTCGAAGAAATTAATCGCGCGCGTGCGGCCGGGCGTGGAACTGGTCTTGGCTATTTTGGCGCCGAGGAGCGAGTTGATGACACTCGACTTGCCCACATTCGACCGCCCCAGAAATGCGACCTCGGGCAGCGCGGGGGTGGGGAACTGGTTGGCATCGCTCGCCGACATCATGAATCGGGCCAGAACACGCATAAATCAGTTTGCAGTTTTGTCTCAGAAGTTGCAAGCGGAGGTGTTTTCTTTGCGTACTCTGCGGTGCAGCTCTTGACCGCAAAGATGCAAAGGACCGCAAAGTTCGCAAAGAAAACTCTCGGGCATGAAAAAGCCCGCTTGCGCGGGCCTTGCTGCAGAAGCTGATATTGACCTACTGATGAGCGGACGGGCTCTCGGCGGGTGGAGGGACGATGGGTGCAATCGGCTGCGCCGTCTCTTCGCTGATTTCCGGCAGCGGTCGTTCCAGCGCAACGGCCAGCACCTGGTCCATGGTCTCGACGAAATGCATCTTCATCGCAGTGCGCAGGTTCTCCGGTACCTCGGCGACATCTTTCTCATTGTCCTGAGGCAGGATTACTTCGAAGAGTCCGGCGCGATGTGCGGCCAGCAATTTTTCTTTCAGTCCGCCGATGGGCAATACCTTCCCGCGCAACGTAATTTCGCCGGTCATAGCCAGATCGCGGCGGACGGGAATCTTGCTCAGGGCGCTGGCGATCGCAGTGGCGATCGTGATCCCCGCCGAGGGGCCATCTTTGGGAATGGCACCTTCCGGAACGTGCACGTGGATATCGAGGGAGCGGTAAAAGTCGCGTTGCAAACCCAGCCGATGGGCGCGCGATCGGATGTACGACATGGCCGCCTGCGCTGATTCCTGCATGACATCGCCCAGTTTGCCGGTCAGCGTCAGCTTGCCTTTGCCATCGACCACGGTGGCTTCTGTGCTTAGAATCGAGCCGCCGACCTCGGTCCAGGCCAAGCCGGTCACCAGACCGACTTCGCTCTTCTCATGCGCCAGAGTATCGCGGAACTTGATCACGCCCAGGAAGTCGTTGACGTTCTCCTGGCTGATGGCAGCGTTATAAGTTTCGCCTTCCTTCACCACTTTCCGTGCGACCTTGCGGCAAACGTTGCCGATTTCACGCTCCAGATTGCGCACTCCGGCTTCCCGGGTGTAAGAGCGAATCAGGGAGGTGATGGCGTCATCGCCGAACTTCAGATTTTTATCGGTCAATCCTGCCTGCAGCAACTGCTTCTTGACCAGAAATTGCTTGGCAATCTCGACCTTCTCCTGCTCGGTGTACCCGTGCAGCCGCAGCACTTCCATCCGGTCCTGCAGCGCGGGAGGAATGGTGTGCATGACGTTGGCGGTGGCGATGAAGAAGACTTGCGAGAGGTCGTATTCGACGTCGAGGTAGTGGTCCACGAACATGAAATTCTGCTCGGGGTCGAGCACTTCGAGCAGCGCCGCCGACGGATCGCCGCGGAAATCCATGGACATCTTGTCCACTTCGTCCAGCATGAAGACCGGATTCTTGGTCCCGGCTTTCTTCATCATCTGGATAATCTGTCCGGGTAGGGCGCCGATGTAGGTGCGGCGATGACCGCGGACTTCGGCTTCGTCACGCACGCCGCCGAGAGACATACGGACGAACTTCCGGCCGGTCGCTTTCGCGATCGACATTCCAAGCGAAGTCTTGCCCACTCCCGGAGGTCCGACGAAACACAGGATCGAGCCCTTGGGATTCTTTACCAGTTGCCGCACCGCCAGGAATTCGAGGATGCGGTCCTTGATCTTTTCCAGGCCGTAATGATCTTCGTTCAGGACCTTTTCGGCGCGGCTGATGTTGCGGATTTCCTTGGACCTCTTCTTCCATGGAACCGCCAACAGCCAGTCCAGATAATTACGCGAGACCGTGGATTCGGCCGACATGGGCGGCATGGCTTCAAGCTTCTTCAGTTCCTGTACCGCTTTGTCGCGCACTTCCTTGGGCATGCCGGCGGCTTCGATCTTCTTCTTCAGTTCGTCGAACTCGCTCTTTTCGCCTCGGCCCAGTTCTTTCTGGATGGCCTTGATCTTTTCGTTGAGGTAATACTCTTTTTGAGCGCGCTCCATCTGCCGCTTGACCCGCGACTGGATGGTGCGGTCCATGTTCAACTTTTCGATTTCGATGTCGAGTACGTCGCCGATCCGGGTCAGGCGCTCGCCGGGATCGAAGATTTCCAGTAGTTCCTGCTTTTCTTCGATCGAAAGCTGCAGGTTGGCGGCGATGGTGTCAGTCAGCTTGGCCGGATCTTCCATGCGCACGGCCGCGATCATGGTCTCGTAATTCAGCGACTGGCACAGCTTGACGTACTGCTCGAACAGAGCCGTGACCCGCTGCATGCCGGTTTCGATTTGTGGGTTGGTCTCAGTCGCATAGCGAGCCACGCGAACCGAAACCTGCATGTAGCCTTCGCTCTCGCTGATCTGAAGAACCTTGCCGCGCTCGATGCCCTCGACCAGGACCTTAATATTGCCGTCGGGCAGCTTGAGGCTCTGCACGATGTTTACGATGGTGCCGACCTGGTAGATCTCGTTGGGCTTGGGTTCATCGATGCTGGCGTCGTGCTGGGTAGCGAGGAAGATCTTCTTGTCGGCAGCCAGCGCCTCTTCCAGGGCGCGAACGCTGGATTCCCGTCCCACGACAAACGGAGTCATCATGTAGGGGAAGATGACCACGTCGCGGATGGGCATCATGGGAAGTTTTTTGGTCTCGAATTTTTCCTTGACTATGCTCACTTATTCTCCCGAACACCCAAGTTGCGTTCGTAGCTGGTTAAGCGTCTAGCTCCTAAAGGCCTCGACCGAGGCCTAGTTTACCCCGCCTTCTCCATCATTGCGAGTGTAACGCTTCGTTTCTCCACCATCTCCCGGGTGACTTCGAACTCCTTGACCTTCTTCTGGCTGGGGAGATGGTACATCAGATCGAGCATTAACTCCTCCAGAATCATACGCAAACCGCGGGCGCCGACCTTCCTGGCCATAGCCTGCCGGGAGATGGCTTTTAGCGCGTCATCGCTGAATTTTAGGCGCACATTTTCGAATTCGAAGAGGCGCTGGTATTGCTTGATGATGGCGTTCTTCGGACGGGTCAGGATTTCGATCAGAGCGAACTCATCCAGATCTTCGAGCACCCCCACCACCGGCAAACGGCCGACAAACTCGGGAATCAAACCAAACTTGATCAAGTCTTCCGGCTGGATGTCGCTGAGAAGCTCAAAATTCCGTTTGCGGCTGACGGCTGGAGTCTCTTCCGGTTCGCCCTCTTCCGCTCCTACCTTGAAGCCTAGGGATTTCTTGCCGACACGCCGTCCGATGATTTTCTCCAGACCGACAAAAGCTCCACCGCAAATGAACAGGATGTTGGTTGTATCAACGGGCGTGAACTCCTGGTGCGGATGCTTTCGACCGCCCTGGGGAGGCACATTCGCGATGGTGCCTTCGAGGATTTTCAGCAGCGCCTGTTGCACTCCCTCACCGGACACGTCGCGGGTGATGGACGGGTTCTCATCCTTCCGTCCGATCTTGTCAACTTCGTCGATATAAATGATGCCGGTCTGGGCGCGTCCTACGTCGCCGTCAGCGGCTTGTAACAGCTTGAGAATGATGTTCTCAACGTCCTCGCCTACGTAGCCCGCCTCAGTCAGCGTGGTGGCGTCCACGATGGCAAAGGGCACATCGAGCATGCGGGCCAGGGTCTGGGCCAGCAGGGTCTTGCCGGTCCCGGTGGGACCGATCAGCATGATGTTCGACTTGGCCAGTTCCACGCCATCGCCGGCCCGCTGGCGGTTCATGTAGATGCGTTTGTAATGGTTATAAACCGCCACCGCCAGCTTCTTCTTGGTCTGCTCCTGGCCGATAACGTATTCGTCGAGGAAGTTCTTCACTTCCTGCGGCTTGGGCAGTTGATTGGGGGTGGTGGTGGGAGGCGTAGCCGTGCGGTCATCTTCCAGAATGGAATTGCAGACCGCCACGCATTCGTCGCAAATATAGGCCCTGGGATAGTCGCTGGGGGATGAAATAAGCTTGGCCACTGCGTCCTGCGACTTATGGCAGAACGAACAGCGCAACATCTCCTCGGTACCAGTCCTGTTTTTCACTCGGCTTTACTCCTTCGTTAACCCTCTGCCTCCCGCTCCAATGCACCCTTTGCCGGGTTGGCGGGACAGACCGTTTCGCGCCGAGACTGATCGGAAACTGATCGGGCGAACCCCGATCATACCTTTATCTCGTCTTATAGATGATATCGTCTATGATTCCGTATTCCTTAGCCTGTTGGGAGTTCATAATGAAGTCGCGCTCCACGTCTTTCTCTACCTTTTCCAGCTTCTGACCAGTGTGCTTAGCCATTAACTGGTTAGTAATCTCTCGCATACGAAGAATTTCTCGGGCGTGGATGTCGATGTCGGTGGCCTGACCCGACAGTCCACCCATGGATGGCTGGTGGATCAGGATGCGTGAGTTCGGCAAAGCCAGTCTCTTTTTGGGCTCGCCTGCGGCCAAAAGAAGCGCCGCCATGCTGGCCGCCTGACCAATGCAAATCGTAGTGACATCGTTCTTCACGTATTGCATGGTGTCGTAAATCGCCATGCCCGCGGTGATCGATCCTCCCGGCGAGTTGACGTAGAGCTGGATGTCTTTCTCCGGGTCTTCCTGCGCCAGAAACAGCATTTGCGCAATCACCAGGTTGGCGATGTTGTCGTCAATCGGGGTGCCGATGAAAATGATGTTGTCCCGCAACAGGCGGGAATAGATGTCGTAAGCCCGCTCACCCCGGCCAGTCTGCTCGATGACCATGGGGACCAGCATCATTTTGGGATCGTTCACATTCACCGTCCACACTCCTGTTCCTGACCACTAGCTCTTCTGGGAGGATCGAAAATGTCCGCGTCAGGCGGACTGGCGATATAGAAAATCGAGGGTCTTTTCGCTGCGGATTCTATTTCGGATTCTATCGAGCGCCCCATCACGTGTCAAACGGGCCCGGATCGCTTCCGGCGTCTGTTTTGACTGGGTGGCGAGCGCGTCGATCTCCCGATCGATCTCCTCATCGCTGACCTCGATCTTTTCCTCCTCGGCAATCTTGTCCAGCAACAGTGATGCTTTCACTTCCTGTAACGCCTGGTCCCGCTGACCGACTCGCAGCCGGTTCAAATCCATTTTCTTGATGTCTTCGGCTTTCATGCCCTGCGCCGCCAGGGCGCGCAAGCCGCGCTCCAGGCGCACATCAATCTGGCGGTCCACCAGCGCTTCCGGCACCTCGAATTCGCTGCGCTTCACCAGTTCCGCGACCAGCTTGTCCTTGGCCTCATGTTCGGCAGTGTGTTTGCGTTCAGATTCCATGCCTTCGCGAATTCGCTGGCGCACTTCGTCCAGGGTCTTGAACTCTCCCAGTTGAGTGGCAAACTGGTCGTCGAGTTCGGGCAAGGATTTCTGCTTGATGGATTGCACTTTCACGGTGTACGTGAAGGTCTTTCCCGCCAGGCGCTGTTCGGAGGCATCCTGCGCATACGTAACTTCGAATACGCGCTCGTCGCCCGGCGAGGCCCCGCGCAGATTTTCAGTGAACTCGGGCATGGTGTTCTTGCCCGCAATTTCGACCAGCACTTCATCCATGTGGACAGGCTTGTCTTGGCCCTCTTTGGCCGTCTTTGGGCTTGCCGTCGAGCGACACCTGGGCGTAGTCTCCGTCGGCCAGCGAACGGCCTTCCACGGACGTGAACGTTGCGTGCTGCTCGAGCAATCCGTTCAGCGACTGCGCCACTTCTTCATCGGTAACCGTTACCTCAGGCTTTTCCGCGCGCAATTCCTTGTAGCCATCCACCTTGACTTCAGGCATGACTTCAAAAGTGGCTTTAAAGCGCAGTGGTTCGTTGTCTTTCAGATGGAGGTCGGTGACTTGCGGCTGCGATACGGGGATCAGGCCCTGCTTGTCAGCCTCTTTGCGGAAGTAACGGGGAACCAAAGCTTCGACCACGTCGCTCTTCAGATCTTCGGCAAAACGCTGGCGGATGATGGATGCGGGCACATGTCCACGGCGGAAGCCGGGGATGCGCGCCAGCTTCTGATATTTCTGGATCAGGGATTCGGTCTCACGATTCACTTCCTCGACGGGAATCTCAACCGCAATCTCCCGGCGGGTGCTGCTGCTGGTCTCAGTGGGGCTCACATTTGCCTTTCAGGCTCAACCGTTCGGACCGTTCCGTTTCGGAACTCAAACGACACTTGCTGTAAATCTGAGTGTAAAGACTAGACGAGAGCACCGTCAAACCGACCAGGGCGAAAACAAGGTGACAAACGTAACCTCGGGTGGACAGTAGAAGCGCACCGGTGGGTTAATCACGCCAAGACCGCGATTGGTATAGACCTGGAGAGACCCTACCTGGTTCAAGCCAACCGGATATTTTTTGGCCAGATCTGGCAGTATCAGGGCTCCGATCCCCGGCAATCTGACTTGGCCGCCGTGGGAGTGTCCTGACAATTGCAAGTCGACCGGGAAACGCGCCGCGTAGTCGGCGAAGTCTGGCTCGTGGGCAAGCAACAGAGTGGTTTCCGAGCGAGGAACATCGCGCAGTGTCTTGCCCAGGTCCGCCGCTCTGACCAGCGCATCATCGACTCCGGCGATCCAGATCCGACCGTATCCGCGTTCCAGGGGAATTGAGCGGTTACGCAATACCTCGATGCCTCGATCTTTGAGCGCGGCTTCGACAATCGCCGCATTGTTCCAATGATCGTGATTGCCCAGAATGGCGAGAACCGGGATGCCCTTGACCGCCACCAAAACATCGGCGCAGGGTTCGGCAAAGTGCGCCCCACGGGCGCCGTTGGATCCGCCGAAAGGGTGGGAAACGAAGTCTCCGGTTAGAGCCAATAGATCGGGCCGAAAAGAGAGCGCCAACTGCAGCGCCCGCTCCAGTCCCCCTTTTCCCATGTACGGGCCGAAATGTATGTCGCTGATCTGCGCGATGCGAAAGCCATGAAACTCCTCGGGCAATCGCGTCAGTCGTATGTCGAGGTGCTCGGACACCAGATTCTTCGGTTCCCGAAAAAGCGCGTCAGCGCATCCGATGGATGCAACTGCCGAGGCACCAATCAGAAATTGGTTGAAAAATTTTCTGCGTGTCAGCAATTCTGGTCTCGATTAGAAGTCTAGCATTGCGGTTCCGCATACAATGATTCGAATGCCTTCCTGGCTTGTTCAACTGAACCGCGAAGTGATCGCCTGCACCCACTGTCCGCGTCTGGTCGAATATCGTCAGAGAATCGCGCGCGAAAAACGCCGTGCCTACGTCGATTGGGACTACTGGGGAAAGCCGGTTCCAGGCTTCGGCGATCCCGACGCGCGTGTCCTGGTTCTTGGACTCGCGCCGGGGGCGCATGGTTCAAACCGCACCGGACGCCCGTTCACCGGCGATGCCTCCGGCAAATTCATGTATCCCATTCTGTATGAAGCCGGATTCTCCAACCAGCCCGATGCCACAAAGCGCGATGATGGCCTCGAACTCAAAGATCTCTACATCACCGCCGCCGTCCGGTGCGCGCCGCCCGATAACAAACCGCTGCCGCAGGAACTGGCCAATTGTGCA
This sequence comes from Terriglobia bacterium, assembly GCA_963803655.1. Taxonomy (GTDB): domain Bacteria; phylum Acidobacteriota; class Terriglobia; order Terriglobales; family Acidobacteriaceae; genus JAIQFF01. The sequence continues at coordinate 96,747 of CAWDNR010000021.1, read as the reverse complement.
CCGTATCTCGACCGCGAATTAGCCGGGTTGAAGGATGTGCGAGTGGTAGTGGCGTTGGGCCGGATCGGATTCGAAGCTTACCTCAACTACCTCAAGCGCCGGGGCTTGCTGGCGAGCAAGAATCCTTATCCGTTTGGCCACGGAGCCAGCTACACGATGCCCGATGGCAAGACTCTGCTGGCTTCCTACCATCCCTCAAACCAAAACACCCAGACCGGCAAGCTCACTCGCCTGATGTTCGCCAAGATTTTTGAAGAAGCGGCACGAATGGCAGATGTTCGGGGCAATCCTCGCGCCGGAAAACCGTGATTGAGTTAACTACCGATTATGTTATTTACTTAATTATGGTTGATGCATGGGGCGCCTTCCGGGAGGCTTGTCTTTCTGGCTGCTTCGTCCTTGCGGCAACTGTCTTACTTGGCCTGAACTGCCTGGGGCAAAACCCAATCCCCGCTGCCCAACCAGGAATCCAGGACAACAGTTTCCTAGTAGAGGAAGCCTACAACCAGAATTTCGGTGTTGTGCAGCACATTTCGAGCTTCACTCGCTTCTGGAACAGCAAGGACTGGAACTACACGTTCACGCAAGATACCGGAGAAATAGCGCCGTCCTCATTTGATCTTCCTGGCGGTGACTTCCAGCTGAAACTCGCGCTTGGAGTTGGGATCATCCACGGTGCCGATGGCCACTGGTTTGCCGGGAACCAGCAACGTACTGCCACTGATAACCATCTGGCGCAACAGCGGTTGCCCGCCTTTTGAGGCCTGATCTGGAGTCGCAAAATTGCTGATGTCTACGCGAACCTCCATCGAGGTTGAGCCCTTATATTCACGTAGTTGGGCCTCGATATTGGTTCCCACGTCGAGATATTGAAACTTTCCTTGCTCGGCTTCAACGGGAACACGAGTGCCGATTTTAAGTTGTTTGCTCGGGCCAACATTACCCGGACCAATACTGAGGTTCATCGAGTAGTGCCGGGTGTTGATCTTCTTTCCGTCCTCAAGTTCGTTGATGGCGAAATCGAGCCGGTATGCAACGATCTCCTCCTGTTGCGGCGTGGGCTCTTGCGCCTGGATCAATTGCGTCTTTCCGCCGATCGCGACAACCAAGGCCAGTGCCAGTAGAAATGTTCGTGTACGCATCTATCTCTCCTTAGGATCCTATTGCTCAGAATCTTCACGGTCGCTGGCCGCTTGTGGCTGCTGAAACTTCAAAAGCTCAGTTTTGAGCAACTCTGCCCGGGCCCGCGCCACCATCAATGCTTCATGTGGGCGCTCCTGAACGTAGCGAGCCAGCATCTCCTCCTGTTCGCTGAGCGGCATTGGCGACGGGAACTGGTCTAGCCGCGGCGCTGCGAACGCCGGAGCAATGCGTTTCTGCCTCACCTTTCGTGTCAGGGGGGATCGGAACGAGGTACGTGGTTGAGACACCACATTCGGCGGCTGCGATCTCGCCTCGCTGACTGCTGCAGAGCGAGTTACGCCCGGAACAGGCCTGGTTGGTTTCCACATGATCAAGCACACCAGTCCAGTGACAACCACAAACAGAGTAGCTACCGATGCCGGCCACCTCCGCCAAGGCCGAAAGATTAGGCTTTTGTGTTCCGCCTGGAGACTGGCAAGAATGCGGCCTTCGAGACCTAGCCGCGGTTCGATGTCGCTGTATTGCTTCAAGGCGGCATCCAGCCGTTCCTCAAGCAAGCGTTCTCGATTCTCAGAATCCATGTTTGTTTTCCAGCAATTTCGTCAATTTCTCCCGAAGAATCTGTCGTGCCCGAAACAGTCTCGAACGCATGGCTGCTTCGCTGATCTCCAAGACAGCGGCTACGTCCGCTGGCAACATCTCTTCGATGGTGGAGAGAGTGACAACATCCCGTAACCGACGCGGCAACGCAGGTATTAACCGTTCCAACGCTTCGACCACCTCGCGGCCAGCAACCGTCTCATCCGCGGGTATTCCCGCCGAGCGTAGCTGCGCGACCTTCTCCCCGGTTTCTTCCAACGAAGTCTCTGGCCATCTCCGTTTCCGTTCCACCGCAACCCGCCCAGCAATCCGTGCGAGCCAGCGCTGTGGATCATCCACCCCAGCCAGTTTCCGCCGCGCCCGCAGCACACGCAGGAAGGTTTCCTGGGTGGTGTCCTCGGCATCGTGATGATTGCGCAGTACGGAATAGGCGATCCGATAGACCAGCCTGGCGTGCTGCCGGACGGCGAGTTCCAGTTGGTCCTCTTCCGTTCGTGCCAGCGCCATGGCCTCACTCACGGTCACCCGTCCAGCCGCCACTCGTACGCCCTCAGACATAAAGAACGAGCTAGATGCTCTTTTGTTCAGATTTTTCTTCGGCGAGACTCGTATCCGTCAGAACCCTACAAAAACCGGTTCCGGCTCGAGTTGAATGCCCCAGAGTTCTTCCACGCGCTGCTGAATATGATCCTTCAACGCCAGGATGTCGGCGGCGGTGGCTTCTCCCCGGTTCACGATGGCCAGGGCGTGTTTGCGCGAGATCCCGACTCGGCCGCGGCCATAGCCTTTGCTGAAGCCCGAGTGCTCCACCAGCCATGCGGCTGAAACTTTTCTCTGGGCATCGAGCGCGGGATAGCTGGGGATCTGCAATCCCTTGGCCGTCGCGCGCCGGGTCAATTCTTCGTATTGATCAGGCGCGAGCACGGGATTCTTGAAGAACGAACCGGCGCTGCGGCAGTCCTCGTCGCCCGGGGTAATCAGCATGGCTTTGGCGGCGCGTATCCGGCGCACGGCTTCACGAGTGCTGGTCAAAGAGGGAGTCTGCTGAAATCCCGCGAAATGTCTTTTTCAGGTCGGCATACTCGATGCGAGGTTTGCCGCCCGGCGTCAGACTATAGGTCACGCGCAGGATGATGAAACGTCCCGGTTCGCTGGTGTTGAAGATGCTGGTACGGTATTGAAATCCACACGCTTCGGCGCAGAGCTCACGAACCTGTCCGTCATTAAGATCGAAGACGAGCACCGAATCGATGGTCTCGGAGACTTCCTGGCCGTAGGCCCCAACATTTTGTACCGGGGTCCCGCCCACGCTGCCCGGAATGCCGCTCAGACATTCGACTCCGGCGCAGTTTCTGGCGACGGCGCGGGCCACGAACCTGTCCCACTCTTCGCCGGCCCCCACATCGAAGAGCGTTTTTCCGTCGTCATTGCTATTGCGCTCGTCGATGCCCGAAACTGCAAGTTTCAAGACCAGGCCCGGCCAACCAGCGTCAGAGACGACCAGGTTGCTGCCGCCGCCCAGCACAAATAGGGGGAGGTCGCGCGAACGGGCGAAATTGACGGCTTCCGCCACCTCGGCAGCGGACTTCGGCTCCGTGAAATAGCGTGCCGGCCCTCCCACTTTGAGGGTGGTGAGCGGCGCCAGAGGCACGTTTTCCAGGGTCGTCATGATGATATGATGGCTTCACTATATACGACGAGAACAGGCACTGGTTGCAGCGCCACGGCGGTACGTCGGGACACATCCTGCTGTGACTTGCGTCGATTGAATCTCAAGTTTTCGCGTCGTAATAAAACGACCCTGAGGAGAAGAAATGTATCCAGAGATCATGGTGATCCCGATGCGCGAGGAGTTGACTCGCCTCGGCGTTGAGGAGCTCCGTACAGCAGCCGATGTCGATCGCGCCATAGTCAATCAACCCGGCACGACTATGGTCGTGGTGAACTCTATTTGCGGATGTGCCGCTGGTCGCATGCGTCCTGCAGTGCGGGCCGCTCTGCAGCACTCCAGCCGTCCGGAGAAATTATTCAGCGTCTTTGCCGGTCAGGACAAAGATGCCACCGAACGCGCGCGTTCTTATTTTGTCGGATATCCGCCATCTTCTCCGTCCATTGCTCTGCTGCGTGACGGCAAAGTCGTCCATATGATGCATCGCAGCGATATTGAACATCGCGAAGCCGTGGACATTGCCGCCGAACTGAAAAGCGTATTTGACAAGTTCTGCGTCAAGCCTGCCCCGGTTGGGTAGTGCCGTCAAGTGTGGGGCGGACACTCTTGTCCGCCGCTCTGAAGTTTGATTTTGCTTTCGGATGGGTTGATCTAAATTCCTAAAATCCAAGTCAAGAGCGGCGGACAAGAGTGTCCGCCCCACACCTGCCCAGCTTCAAAACCCTGGCGAGCTTCGCTCACCCGCCCGGGCGAGGGCGTCCGGGCCTGCGTAGTTCGGGAAGCTCTAAAAGCGCAACAGATAGGACGCTTTTACGAACAGACCCCGCCCGTCGTTTCTCAGCCGTCCGCCGTGCAGAAGATCCCCATCCACATCATTCCTTAAAGGTAGCTGCACATTTTCCAAATTACTGTTGTAGCCGACGTAAATTGCCGTGCTGGGATGCACCAGGTAGGTGATTAGAAAATCTGCGTTGAAATTCTTGGTGGTCTCCAAATAAGTGAAAGCAGGGTTAGCCAGAACCGAGTTGTACTCTCCGATGAAGCGGAACGAGAGTCTCTTGGTGTACTGATAATTCCACTTGGAACGAATGATGTGATTATTCATGCTGCCGGTCGGCCCGAGCCGGTTGTGAAGACGAAAGAGCAGATAGGTGTTATCTACCCGCAGGGACCGGGTGGGCCGCATCGTCAGGGTTGTTGTGACGCTGCTGCGTCCGGCGAGGAACGGCGCCACGTTATCGGGTGAGTCGTAGTTGATCCGACTGCCGAAACGATAGTCCAGCTGAAAGGAGACTGGCCGGTACAGACTGGTTTTGAACTCAACTTCGGTGGTGTGGCGAACATATTTCCGGTTCGTAGTCAGGGTGCTGAAATCTCTCGGGCGGAGCAATTCCATCTCTTTCGCATAATAGAAATTGAGAAAGGTTTGCCCCACAAACTCCGTTTTCAGGGCCGGAAAGTAGCCTGAGTTCAGGTAATTCCCTTCGTGATCGAAGGTGTGGTAGACCTCCATCTGAGGTCCCCAGGCAATCAGATGCTTGCCTTCGGGGCGGAAACTGTATTGCGCGCGGTGATAGAGATTGTGAATGTCGGGCTGGGGATCGAAGCCGGTAAAGGTGCGAAACCCGTCACTGCGGTCAGAGTAGTCCATGAAGTAATTCAGTTTTCGTCCATCGCGCTGCAGGTAACCTCAGCCGCGGGACCGGCGAGATAGGTCCCGAAGGTTGCAGACGTCGTTGCGAGTGTCGCTGCACAAAGTGGAACTCACCACTCCCTGGAAGCGGCAACCCAGTGGGCATTGAGTTTGAAGCGGCCGTCGATCCCGCCCACGCGGTTGAAATACGGACCCTCTTCGCGATCGGTAAACATCAAGCCCAGCGAGGACTGGCTGCCCAAGTCACGGCTGACGCGGCCCACCGCAAAGTAGGCATGTTGTCCGAAGAGCGGGTCATTCGGAGCGACCTCAGTGCCGGGAGAAGCGTCATCGGCCACGAGCATGCCGACGGTCCACGGTCCGTCTTTGCCGGTCAGACGCGCGCCCCACTGCGGATCGACGATACGGCGAGTGAAAAGCAGCGGGATCGGAGTCTGGAAATAATTGGAGTTCTCCAGGAAGAACGGACGCTTCTCCGGGAACTGGACTTCGAAGCGCTGGTTGACGGTCACCTGGGGATCGTCGGATTCGATCTGGCTGAAATCGGGATTCGCGGTCGCATCCAGCACGAATTTGTCTTTCACCACGGCTTTCGCATCGAGACCGATCTGCCCGAAAGCATCGCGCTGAGTGAATGTCGGATGGTCCAGATCCCGCAGGTCAATGTCGCGGAACGAGCGAAAAATTCCATAGGGGATGAGCTGGAAATTGTGTCCGGGAGAAATATTTTCAAGGCCGGTAGCCTCTCCCTCCTGGTTCAACCGGCCTTCGATGCGGCTTGAATACTGGGGCCAGAATGATTTTTCGTTGTTACGCTTAGTGTCCCGGTTCAGCAGGATGCCCCAGGTCTGGGGATCGTTCGAGGCAAACCGCAGGCTGCGGAAGGGGATGGCGAACCTGACCACGAAGCCTTCGGGGTGAGCTTCGCCTCCGTGTGAAGACCGTGTCGAAGGAATATCGAAATCCTGGCCTTCGGTCCACAATGCATCGGCCTGAACCCCCAGGGCATTGGAGAAAAAAGCGTAGGCCCGACGATGATCGTGGAAGGTATCCAGCACCACCTCAACCGCGTCATCGTCAAATACGTCTTCCCGCCGCGAAAGCCGGGCACGAATTTTCTGCGGATCATTATCGAAACAGATGAAAATGACATACAGGTTCTTGTCGTCATAGCCGAGGTAGGCCTCGGTGCGCTGCGAAGCCGGTTCACCATCACTCGGGTACGCCTGAATGAACTGGTCGACCTTCGCCATCTTGCCCTCCCAGGCCGGGCTGGGTTTCATCTGCAGGAAGTCTTCCAGTGGGGGAGGACTGGTGACACGCTGGATTTTGACCTGAGCAAATGTGGGCGGGCCGGGGCGGCGAAGAGGAGCGCCCGGCAGGCGCATAGCACGATGGCTGCCACCGCACAGCACAGTCCTTTTCCGGTCCAATGCACGCCCATCTCCTTGTAACCGTTCGACTATGTTTGTTTTAGACGCAGGCGCGCGCACGAGGTCATGAGATTGCGCGTGTCCCAGGATGTAAAAGCTTGTGAAGGTTCTTAGGCTCCGGCCGTTTCAGAGTCGCGCAGGGCGCGGAATGTCATCTCGTTCGCGCGGCTTCGGGTTCGCCGCTTCCAGGCAAAAAAGAGCTCAGCATAGCTATCTGTGATGTATGACTGGCGGTCGATTCCCAGGCGGCGCGCGGTCTGGTCAATCCAGCGAGGCGGCCCTTCAATCTCGCCAAAGAAGCCGATGGGTGTTTCATCCACAACGACGTGGCCCTTGCCGTCGCTCCACTCCGCACGAAATTTCTCGTAGCGGAAGGAAGGGACGATAACCCAGCGCGACGCAAGATTTTTTCGAGCTGTTCGCCATCGTCAATCTTGGTTTCAGTCTCGACCCGGGTCTTGTGCCGGGTCACTGTGCCCTTGCCTTTGTGGGTCAGCAGCCAACTCCGTCCCGTACTTGCGCAGACGCAGCAGTTCGCCACGTTTTCGCAGAGGCTGTCCGGGAAGGTCATACAGAGTGTTGCTTTCGTGAGTCCGGCGAGTGACTTGCCGGAACCTCGCCGCCCGCAGCCGTCGCGTAAGTTCGCGAACATCGTCACGCGAAACTTGATTTCGATTTCCTTGCTCATAGGATCGGACGCCGAACCGCGGACGGCAGACCTCCACCGACCGGCGGAGCAGCTCCGATCGTCTCTGAAAAATAGCCGAGCTTGCGCTCGCCGGACAGATGAGGACATCGGTCCCTACGTGGTTCGTGGCTGCCCGACTCACGAAAACGTTGGCAGCTTCACCAAATCGTCGCGCGGGACGGGCTCCAGCGGATTACCCGCCTTGCGCCAGGCCGTCAGTCCGCCCACGATCACGAACGCGTTGAATCCTTCTTCCCGCAGCATATGCGCCACCCGGGCGCTGGTCGCTTCGCGCGCTCAAGTACAGTAGACATAAATGTCTTTGTCCTTGGGTATGTTTTTGAGTTCTTCCTTGAGGTTGTTCGGCTCCAGCCGGATCGATCCCTTGATGCGCGCTGCTACCGGCGTCGTAGTAGCCGTGGCTTCGGACATCCATGAGCAGGATCTTGTCTTTGTCTTCCGACGCCAGCCTGCGCGTCACTTCTTCCACCTGCACCCGCGGCACCACTCGATAGACGCCATGCTTGCGATAGAGCCATATCCGATATACCGCATAGCCGATGAGCGCGAGGACGGTCACCGCTTCGACGGCGCGGCCTGCGGTTTGAAAGCCACGCACCAGCGAGACCAGAAAATCGCGGAACAAAAAGCCGAGGCGCGATGTAGACGGTGGCGTATAGTGAAGCTCCCAGGAGATCGAGCCGCAGAAACGTGTCCAGCGGCATTCTCATGCTTCCGGCCAGTGGCGGCGCCATGGTGTTGATTCCGGGAATGAATTTGGCGAACAGCAGGGTGGCTTTGCCGCGCTTGTAGAACGATTCGGCCGATCGCAGGATGCAGGTTTCGGGGTTGACCGACAGTTTGCAGAGAAAGCCGAGCAGGCTCCATCCCATGTAACGTCCAAGGACGAACAGCAGGGAATCGCCCAGCAGCATGGCCAGCAACGCCAGAAACAAAAGCCGGGTGGCACTCAGAACTCCGGAAGCGGCGGCCGCACCGCCCGCCACCAGAGCCACGGCTGCGGGAACGGGCATTCCTAGTGCTTCGGCGAGGACGATGAAAAACACCAGACAGGTATCCATGGTGTCCGATTAATGAGAGTAATGGTTTCATCCGTGGGCTGGGTTCCGGCTGCGCTAGTATAAAGAAAAAGGGCGGCCTGTGCCGCCCCCTGGTGCTCCAGTTCAGGAACCGCTACTTCGACAGTGTCTTTGCCCATCTTGTCTGCCTTGAGCATCTTCACGCTCATGACGTGAATCTGGCCCTTGTCGGCATACACGTGCGCGCTCAGTTCAACATGATGACCCTCATGTCCCTTGAGGGCCTCGGGATTGACCACGTCCCATGATTTCTGGTCTTTATCGGCGACGAAAGTCAACTTGTCGCCGTCAGCTTTTACTGTTCCCTTGATGTTCTTCAGCGGTGCTGGCGCAGCTTTCGCCATTCCACTGTCTTGTGACGTGTTCCTGCGCGAAACCCGCCACGGTAAAGATGACGGAAACAGCCAGTGCGAGAATCAACAGCTTTTTCATACTTCAGTCTCCTTCGGGGTTTGGGCTTTGGATGTCGATCAACTGCCCGTGGGATGTACGGTCGTGGGAAGGAAATGGATTTCCATTCCCAACTGCCTGAATCTATTGAATCGCGACAGTCCACGAACCACGTAGGCCCGGACGCTCTCGTCCAGGCGGGCGAAGCTCGGCGAGGCGTTAATCATCGCGAATTGCGAGGTGTTCGCCGCGTCTGCCAAGCTTTGCTCGGCTGGGCGGGTGTGGGCAACCGCCCCTACGTGGGTGTTGCCACTTCCGGCCGTTGGGCTAAAGGCCAACCTACACTTATTTCTCTCGCGCGACTACAAAATCCGGCGCCCACAACAAGGCCCGCTTGAACTCGCTGTCCGGGAAACTGCAAATCGCGTTTCTCGCCAGCGTGGCGTACTGCAGGGCCCGCGACGTGGCCGCCTCGAGCGATCCATAGCGCTCCAGAATTCCGATGATTTCGCGATGCGTGACTCTCATCAAAGGCGCGATCTTGTACGACGGTCTCGATCGAGTTCGCGTTCGCGGGGCGAACAGCGCTCCAGAGCATGAATCACTGCCATCGTGACTTTGCCTTCCCGCAAATCGCTGGCCACGGGCTTTCCCAGGACGCTTTCCGACGCGGTGAGGTCGAGCACATCGTCCACGATCTGAAATGCCATCCCCAGGTCGCGCCCATACTGTCCCAGACTTTCTTCCTGCTCGGGACTGGCTCCGCCCAGAATTGCGCCCATGCGCATGCACACCGAAAAAAGGCAAGCCGTCTTCCGGAAGATCAAATCGAAATGCTCGTCGAGCGAGATCAGCTTGCCCAGCTTCTCCATCTGCAGAAGTTCGCCTTCGACCATCTGCTGGGTCAGTTCGATCAGGGTGTCGAGGATGCGGAAGTTGCGCTCCTGCACTGCGACCTTGAAGGCCTGCATGTAAAGCCAGTCGCCCGCCAGCACACACTTCGAATTGCCCCATTGCGTGTTGGCTGCGGGCCGGCCGCGCCGCGTCTGGGCTTCGTCAATGATGTCGTCGTGCACCAGCGTGGCGGTGTGAATGATTTCGACCACCGCGCCCAGGCGGATGGCGCCGCGTCCCTGGTAGTCGAACAATTTCGCCGACAGCAGCAACAGCGCGGGACGGATGCGCTTGCCCCCGCCTCCCCGCAGATATTCGCCAATCTCGGTGATGGCCTCGACGCCCGAGACCGTGTCCCGCCCAAACTCCCGCTCAATAGCCGCCAGGTCTTCGCGCAGCAGCTCGAAGATTTCCTTTCCGTTGATGGCGGCGGGCATGCTCAATTTTGGTTCCCCGAGAACCCTGCATCCTCTTCGCCACGGAGACAAAGAGGCACGGAGAAAGCGCAAGGCGTGTAGATCGCTAATTCGTGAAATCTAGTTCGTCCGGTAATTCGTGAACTGCATGTCGATCCCGAAATCCTGCTGCTTCAGCAGGGCGATGACTTCCTGCAAGCGTGTCGCGGTCCTTGCCGCTCACACGTATCAGGTCTCCCTGAATCGACGCCTGCACTTTGTTTTTCGAAGTTCTTGATCAGCTTCACAATTTCCTTGGCTTTTTCCATCGGGATACCCTGCTGCAGCGTGATCTTCTGCTTGGCCGTGCCGCCCAGGGCCGATTCAACTGACGCCGTGAGTCAGCCCTTTCAGTGGCACGCCGCGTTTCGCCAGCTTTTGCTGCAGTATGTCGCTCACCGATTTCAATTTATATTCGTCGATCGAGTGCAGCACGATCGCGTCTTTGCCCTCGAGTTCGATTTTGGACTTGGAGTCCTTCAAATCAAAGCGGGTATGAACTTCTTTGGACGCATGCTGGATGGCGTTGGAGACCTCTTCCAGATCGATCTTGCTCACGATGTCGAAAGTGTTTTCGGGCATGTCCGTTGCGCTTTCCGGAAACGATGAAAATGTAACCTCTGAGGTTATCAGAAGAAGCGGTTCTAACGTCGCAGTTCTTTGTTTGTCGGTAGTGGATCAGTCTCACGAGGCAACCCGCAAAACCCACGAACCACCAGCGACGCGAACTGTCACGAAGGCCTTATGTTAAGCGTGTGTCCCTTCGTGGCCTTTGATGGTAAACGGTTTTGCAGACTGACCATTATCTTCATAGTTTTGGATTGGATTCGGCCAGTTTGAAAAAGTTGTAGAAGTTGGAGGCCGTCTGGCCTGCCGGCTTCTTCCGTCGAGAGCCCGCGAAGCTCGCCCAGTTGCCGGGCCACTTCCTTTACAAATGCCGGCTCGTTGCGTTTGCCGCGATGGGGCACCGGCGCCAGAAAGGGCGAATCGGTTTCGATCAGCATGCGTTCCAGCGGCACTTCTTTCGCGGCATCACGGATGGGCTGGGCTTTGGGGAAAGTTATGTTGCCGGCGAAGGAAATCATGAAGCCCAGGTCGAGGGCGCGCTTGGCGTGTGGCCAGGCTTCCGGTAAAACAGTGCAGAATTCCTCCCAGGCCGCTGGCTTTCCAATGTTGTTCCAGAAGATGCAGGCAATCATCCCAAGCGTTATCGCTGCCTGTCGGAGGGCCGGCAATGAATCACGATTGGCAGTTTGGCCGCGCGCGCCAACTCCATCTGCCTGCAAGAAGACCTGCTGCTGCAGTTCGCGCGGCGAGTGATCGTAAAAGTAGTCCAGCCCAATTTCGCCCCAGGCAATAACTTTGGGTCGCCTCGCCAGCTGCTCAAGTTCCTGAAAGTCGGCATCCGTGGCCAGTCTGGCTTCATGGGGATGGATCCCGATTGTGGCGCAGATGAATTCGTGCCGCCCGGCCAGTTGAATGCCGCAGTCCAGAGAACCCGGACCCGTTCCACTGCCGATGGCGACGATCTTCTCGATGCCGCTCTCCCGCGCCCGGGCGATCATCTGCTCGCGGTCGGCGTCGAACTGCTCCATCTCGAGATGGGCGTGGGAGTCTATGAACACAGTCGTTAGCCGCTCGTCATCGGTCCTTGGTCGTCAGACATGGTCGTTAAGCTGCGGCATTGACCGTGTGGGGACGGGTCGGAGCCGCCCTGAGCGCAGTCGAAGGGACCTGTCCAGGCCGAGCGAAGCGCGAGGTTTCTGTCCGATCTACTTGAGCCTGGTTCCCACAGGCACATCCTCCAGGAAGCTAGCCAGAACCGGCTTCCCGCCTTCAGGCGAGGCCGCGACGATCATTCCATTCGACTCCAGTCCGCGCAATTTTCGCGGCGCCAGGTTCACCACGATCACGACCTTGCGGCCCACGAGTGTCTCCGGCGCATAGGCTTCGGCGATCCCGGCCACCACCTGCCGGATTTCCGTCCCGAGATCAACTTCCAGGCGCAGCAATTTGTCAGCGCCTTTAACTCTCTCCGCGACTTTCACCTGGCCCACGCGTAGTTCAACTTTGGCGAAGTCTTCGATGCTGATTTTGCCGTCGGGCACGGCCGCGGCGGGTTTCAGTGCGGGCATGCTTGCTGGCGGCGCGGGAATATCAACGTTCTTGTCCGTTTTCTCTTCCACCGTATTCTCTTCGACCGCCGTAGCACTGCGTCCCAGCTCCTCCATTTGCTGCATCCTTTCGATTGCGCTTTTGTCAGCCCGCGGGAATACGGGCTGCACATCGCCGAGTCTTGTTCCCAGCTTGAGCTGCCCCCACTGCAAATCCGACAGCGGAAATTTTCTGAGATTCTCCCAGCCCCAGCTGTCGCCCAGATTTTCGCCGTGGCGTCGGGAATCACGGGATGAGCGAGCGCAGTCACGATGCGAAGGGCCTCGGCGCTGGTGTAGAGAATGGTTGCCAGGCGCGAGCGGCTTTCGTCGTCCTGCTTCTCACCCAATGCCCAGGGCTGAGCTCTCGACAATGTATTTGTCCACCGCCCCCACCAGGCTCCAGGCCACTTCCAGCGCGCGCGAAAACTGGCACTGGTCGAACAGAGCGTTAAATTCCGCGATTGTCCGCCGCCGCAGTTTCCGCTATGGCACTTTCTTCCGCGGTGCGAGTCGCGGCGCGCGAGGGATAGGGCACTTCGCCTTTGAAATAGCGCGTGATCATGGTCAGCGTACGGCTGGCCAGATTGCCCAGCCCGTTCGCCAGATCGGCGTTGTAACGCTGCACCAGCGCATCGAAGGAAAACGATCCGTCCTGCCCGAAGACAATTTCACGCAACAGAAAATAGCGCAAGCGCGTCCGAGCCCAGAACGTCGAGGATCGTCTCCGTGCGCACGATATTCCCGCGCGACTTCGACATCTTGCTTTCTTCAAACAGCAGCCAGCCATGCGCCATGATCTTTTGCGGCAGGGGCAGTCCTGCGGCCATCAGAAATGCTGGCCAATAGACGCAGTGGAAGCGCACGATTTCCTTGCCGATCATCTGCACATCGGCCGGCCAATATTTATCGTATTTGTCGGTGTCTTCCGATCCGTAGCCCAGCGCGGTGATGTAATTCGCCAGCGCATCCAGCCAAACATAGATCACGTGCTTGGGATCGTCAGGAACCGGAATGCCCCAGGAAAACGTGCTGCGGCTGACCGAGAGATCGCGCAGGCCCGGACCGCACGAACGACATCACCTCATTGCGTCGCGTTTCTGGACGGATGAAATCGGGCTGACTGGTGTAGAGCTCCAGCAGTTTGTCCTGGAAGGCGGAGAGCTTGAAGAAATAATTCTCTTCCTGCACGGTCTCGGTTGGGCGTCCACATTCGGGGCAGGGCGCGCCGGTCGCCGACGACATCGACGTAAAGTTCATCGAACACGCAATACTGGCCGGTGTAGCTCCCCTTGTAGATGTAGCCGTTGTCACGGATACGACGCCAGAGAGCCTGTACACCCTGCTTGTGCTTATCGGAGGTAGTGCGGATGAAATCGTCATAGGTCAGCCCCATCCGATCCCAGAGCGCACGGAACTCGGCGGACACCTCATTGGTGAGTTGTTGCGGAGTTTTGCCCGCGGCTTGCGCGGCGCGATCGATCTTCTGCCCGTGTTCATCGGTACCGGTAAGAAAGTAGGTATCAAAGCCCATCATGCGCTGGCGCCGGGCAATGGTGTCGCAGGCAATGGTGGTGTAAGCATGTCCGATGTGCGGACGCGCGTTCACGTAATAGATCGGAGTCGTGATGTAAAACTTTTTGCTCATTGGGTTCTTGCATTTGCCTCTGGTTGGCGCAGGGCTCCTAGCTCTTCAGGCCCTTCAAATAGGCTTCCATCGCCTCATTCATCACGCTCTTCAGCGGAACATGGTTCTCGGCTGCGATTTTCTTGCAATCCTCGTACTCGGGCGCGTAATTAGTGATGGTGCCGTTCATGCTGGCAATCTTCAATCGTACGTCTCCCCAGCGGGTCACTACGTTGACCCACTTTCGCGCCAGTGTCTGACGCTGCTCTTCGCGCCGCCGTACGCCGAGCGTGCTTGTCTCCGTGAAAATAATCTGGGTCAGCCTGGGTGCGTCCTCCGGCTTCGATAGCACGGTCAGCAACGTTCCCGGACGATTTTTCTTCATCTGCACGGGCAGAGCAAAAGTATCGAGCGCTCCGGCTTCGAGCAGGCGCTCGACCACGTAGCCGAACACCTGCGGATTCAAGTCGTCGAGGTTGGCTTCGAGTACGCTGACGGTTTCCTGCGAAGTGTTCTGGGCAAACACCGCCTGCGACTCGCCAATAGTCAGACGAACCACATTGGCGTGCCCGGGAAAGTCGCGGCTGCCGGCGCCATATCCGGATTTCTCAATGGTCATGGCCGGGAACGACGCGAATCGTTTGGCGAGAGTCTTCACGATCGCCGCGCCTGTCGGAGTGACCAGTTCCACCTGAATGCCTGAGGAATAGACGGGCGCGCCTTGCAACAACTCTAAAGTCGCCGGAACCGGCACCGGAAGAACTCCGTGAGCGCACTTCACGATGCCGCCACCGACGTTCAGCGGGGAGCACACAATCTCATCCGCTCCCAACGCTTCCGCTCCAACAGCGGCACAGATGATGTCTACCATCGCATCTACCGCGCCCACTTCGTGAAAGTGCACGTTTTCGATGTCCGTGTTATGGATCTTGGCCTCCGCCGCGCCCAACGCCTCGAAAATAGCGATCGCGGTGCGCTTTGCGCCGTCGCTGAAGCCTGCTTTACGGATGATCTCGCGTATTTCGTTCAGGCCGCGGCCATGCTCACGCTCGTGTGGCGCGGGCGCTCCCGCCCGCGTGGTCTCGTGTCCGGATTGACTGTAGTTGTGTTCGCGAAGCTCGACGTGTTCGGGCGCGTGCTTATGGCCGTGGTCGTGCCCATGATCGTGACCGTGTTCATGTTTCTGTGCGCGACTCTGTTGCTCGAAAAAGACCTCGCGGGGCAGCTCTTTTTCTCCGTGTGCGAAAACGTCCACCTTGGTCGCGGAGATGCCGCTGCGACTAACCCTTGAAATTTCAAGGCGCGCTCCAATATTCAGAACTGCGACCGTCTCTTCGAAGAGCTTAGCCGGCACTCCCGCATCCACCAGCGCGCCGAGGAACATGTCGCCGCTGATACCGGAGAAGCAGTCGAGGTAGGCTATGCGCATGGGAATCGGTCGTTGGTCGTTCGTCCTCGGTCGTTAGTCAAAACCCTACTCTTAAGAAGGTGCCGCTGGCGAAGGACCAACGACGAAAGACCAACGACCAACGACATTTTCATCATAGGGAACCGCGGAACCTGCGTCAAACCTCGCAGTCCGGTGCGGTTTGCTACAATTTCTCTTTCTTCAACAGCTTAGGGGAATTCTTGTATCGCCATCTCGAACGACGGCTCGCCCAACAGGTGCGCGAATTTCTGCGTCGCACTTACGACCTGGATCTGGCCAAAATCGTCATCGAACAGCCGCCCAAGGTGGAATTCGGGGAGTACGCCTTGCCTCTGGCTTTCGAACTGGCCAAGAAACTGCGCAAGGCTCCGCGCAAGATTGCAGAGGAGATCGTCCACGGGCTTGGCCCCATCCCTGGATTCGAGAAACTGGAACTGGCGGGCGCGGGTTATATCAACGCTCGGGTCAGACGCGAAGAGCTTGCCGCTGCCCTGATGGCTGACGAGCGGCCGCGCGCCGATGTTCCTTCGGGCAAAACTCTGGTTGAGCACTCGAGCATAAATCCCAACAAGGCGGCCCATGTCGGGCACCTGCGTAACGCTATTCTCGGCGACACCTTTGTCCGGCTGCTGAAATTCGCCGGCAGGGAAGTAGATGTTCAGAATTATATCGACAACACCGGCGTGCAGGTTGCCGACGTGGTCGTGGGATTTCTGAATATTGAGAAGAAGTCGCGCGCGGAGATCGAGCAATTGGCCCGTCAACCGCGTTTTGACTACTACTGCTGGGATCTTTATGCCAGCGTTTCGCACTGGTACGCCGAGGACAAAGCAAAATCTGCAAGTCCGCCAGCAGGCCTTGCACGCGATCGAAGAAGGCAACAATGAAAGCGCCGCTGTCGCCGATGTGATCTCTATCGCGGTTCTGCGGCGTCATCTCGAGACCATGGATCGTCTTGATATCGAATACGATTTCCTGCCGCGCGAGAGTGAGATCCTTCATCTGCATTTCTGGGATGCGGCCTTTACGCAAGCTGAAAGAGGGCGGCGTGCTCTTCCTCGAAACTGAAGGCAAGAACAAAGGATGCTGGGTGATGCGGCGGGCGGGAACGGCAAAACCTGAAAGCGCAGAGGGCGCGGAGATTTCCGCCGAGAACGCCGAGCGAAGACCAGGTCGCCGAAGAAGATCAGAAAGTAATCGTCCGTTCAAACGGGACGGTTGGCTATGTCGGCAAAGACATTGCCTACCACCTGTGGAAGTTTGGCCTGCTGGGCCGCGATTTTGGCTATCGCAAGTTCTATCGTTATCCTCAACGGGCACGATTGCTGGATTTCGACCGCGGTGGGCGCGCTGGACCATCCTCATTTCGGCAATGTGGCGGAAATCTACAACGTGATTGACGCCCGCCAGGCGGAAGCGCAGAACACTGTCATCGAAGCTCTACGCGGACTTGGACTACAACGAACAGGCCGACCACTACACCCATTTTTCCTATGAGATGGTGGCGCTCACGCCGCGCTGTGCCGCCGAACTGGGCTATCGAGCTTTCCGATGAAGACAAGAGCCGCCCGTACATTGAAGTCTCCGGCCGCAAGGGATTTGGGGTGAAGGCGGACGATCTGCTTGACCGGCTGATCGCGTCGGCGAAGAACGAGGTGGATGGCCGCCATCCTCAATTGACGCGAAGCCGAGCGCACCACCATCGCCACCCAGATTGCGGTCGGCGCGCTGCGTTATTTCATGCTGAAGTTCACCAAGTCGTCGGTGATCGCGTTCGATTTCAAAGAAGCGTTAAGTTTCGAAGGCGAGACTGGCCCTTACGCACAGTATGCCGGAGTGCGCGCGGCCAACATCTTCCGCAAGGGCGGTTTCGATCCCGAAGAATTTGGCGCAACCCGGGCGAACCGAGTTTCGACCGATGATCTGGCGAAATATCTTGAGCGGCGAAGCGGGGAACGAAATCTGGGAGTTGTGGCTGGCCGCTGCCAAGACTTCCTACATTATCGATCAATGCATCGCCACGACCGAGCCCGCGTACCTGGCCAAACACGCGTTCCAACTCGCCCAACTCTTCAATGCGTTCTATCATCGCCATCCCATCCTGAGTGAAGCCGACGAGGGTCGGAAGAAATTTCTGCTGGCGACGGTGGCGGTTGTCCGCCGGGAATTGACGCGAGTGTTGGCGGTGATGGGAATCAGCGTGCCGGCGATGTGACACTATTTCTCATGATCTCACGCGGTAGCCCGAAACTACCGCCCAATCAGACGTAACCAGCACGCAGCGTGACCAGCGTGACGCTGACCCCGGCGACAGCAGTAATTGCTTCAAGCGCTTCATTTGCTTCAGCTCAGATGTAAAGGTAATAACCTAAGTACCCGACCGTAACTTTACCCTGCACGAAACACTCCTAGACTTCTATTCATGCATTCCTGGGAGGGAGATCCGCGTCCCGAGCCGGTGCCGGAATACGGCACGATACGGCCGGGCTCGAGCCTGAAGCTGGATCAGTCCATCGATCCGCAGTCAGGAAGCTGGCGCGTTCTGTTTGCCGTGGCGGCGGGAATCCTGCTGGCCGGTTTCTTTGCCACGGGCAATGCGAGGGCGACGTTCGCGGAAATCACCAGGTTTCTTACCCTCCAGGGCAAGCCGGAACCTGCCTCTCCCGCGATGCTTTCCGAACATGAGATCGAGAGCCTGGACCGCCAGACCCCGCAGCAACAAGCCGAGGTCCTGCTGGAGCGCGCCATCAACCACTATGAGGGCGCCAATGACCAGATCGCTACTCGGGTCGAAGGCTGGTGGGGAAAGCTGAAGTTTACTCCCGAGTTCAATTCACTGATCACGACTGCGCTCAACTCCAACGACTTGCGGGTGCGGGCGGCGGGGATCGAGTTGGATCTTGGCGGCGATGGGAGCCATCAAGTCGCCGGCCACGGTGGAGCGTTTGGCACAGCAGGCACAAAACGGGCCGACGTCGCAAAGGGTTTGGGCGCTGTGGGAACTGGGCCTGCTAGGCAACCGCGGCGTCGAGCCGCAACGCGCGAATGAGATATTGGTCAGCCAGCTCCAGGACTCCGATCCGGAAGTTCGCCACTGGGCCGTGGAAGGCCTGGCTTACCTGGGAACCGACGAGACTATCGCTCCTTTGCTGAAGACGTTTCACGACGACGCTTCACCCATGGTCCGAGAGCGCGCCGCGTTGCAGCCTGGCGCAATCCGGCATGCTGACCCAGGAGCAGCGTCACAGCGTGATTCCGCAACTGCTGGATTACGCGGACGACGCCTCCCTGGACGCACAGACTCACGGCTGGGTTTACCAGGCGCTGCGCGACATCACGGGCCAGAGCCTGCCCAATGACTCCTCATCCTGGAGAAGTTGGTACAGTAACTCACGAAGTTGAAGCGACCCTCCGCTCCCGTCTGCTACCATTCTGCTGCAAGGAATCGCGGACGATGCTCTTCTACAGCAAGCGATATCTGAGTCTCGAGATCCTTGTTACCCTGCTGCTTGGCGGCCTCGGTGATTGGGCCATCCGACGAAATGGTCTTCCGCTCAACCTGAGACTCACCCCGCAAGTAATCGCTCTTGGACTGGCTGGCTCTCTTTGGTTAACGCTGTGGACCCTACTCGTCCAGTACGGATACTCGGTCGCAAAAGGAAAAGCCTACTCGGAACACCTTACAGCTTCTCTCGCCCGTGAATATGCCGACGTGAGTCCCATCCAGATACTGTTCGGAGGCTTGACCGCGGCTTGCGGCGAGGAAATTTTCTTCCGCGGTTTTGTGCAACAAGCATTCGGTCTAGTCGCCGCCTCGCTTCTATTCATGCTCGCACACTTTGGCAAGAAGGAAATCCGGATCGTCAGTTTGTGATCGATATTTCAGGGCCTCTATCTCGGATTGTTTTTCGCCTGGTCCAAGAACCTGCTAGTGCCGATGATCGCTCATGGACTGTTCGACATTGGAGGCATGATTTATTTCCGCGGCTTTATGGCGCACCGAGAGAAAACCGTTTGAGGATTCTGATTACTGGGGCCGCGGGCAACATGGGCTCCCACGTATCTCAGCATCTGATGACGACACGGCATCAGCTGCGCCTGCTGATGCACAAGTCTCCTTTGCCGTTCCACGTTGTCAACCATTCGAACATAGAAGTGTGTCGGGTTGATCTCGGTGAACCTAAGTCGCTCCATGAAGTCTGTGCCAGTGTTGATTGTGTCGTTCACTTTGCCGGGGTTTTGTTCGCGCCGCTTCCGGAAAGATTCTTGCCGAAGACCAACGTCGAATACGTGAAAAACTTAGTCGCGGCCGCCAGGGATGCAGGTGTTCGGAAATTCGTTCTAATCAGTTTTCCGCACGTTGAAGGAGAGACTGATCCAGACCACCGAGCGACGGGACGCTTGGACCGACCGTCACGGGTCATTCACTTTCGCACTCGCCTCGAAGCCGAGAACCATCTGTTCGAAGCGTGCAGGGACACCGCCATGACTCCAGTAGTATTCCGCGCCGGAATCGTCTATGGCCCCAGAATCAAGCTGATCCAAGCGGCTCGCTGGATGCTGCGCCACTGGCTCATGGCGATTTGGAAAAAGCCGACTTGGGTCCACCTGATTGCGCTGCCGGATTTCCTGTCCGCATTGCGATCAGTCATAGAGAATCAAACTGCAAGCGGCATTACCAGATTGCCGACGATTATCCGATCACTT
The DNA here is from genome assembly GCA_963803655.1 of Terriglobia bacterium. Classification (GTDB taxonomy): domain Bacteria; phylum Acidobacteriota; class Terriglobia; order Terriglobales; family Acidobacteriaceae; genus JAIQFF01. Next base: position 76,805 of record CAWDNR010000021.1, on the reverse strand, counting down.
TGCAGGATTTTCTAGACCAGTTGGCCAATCATTTCGGCTTCTCGCGTCCGTGGCGGCTGCCTGCGCCGCTATTTCATATTGCCGGTTTCAGTGTCGAAGTTGCGGCCTTGATTCTAGGTTGGGCGGCTCCGCTCAATCGAGATATCGTGAGGGCTGGCATGACATCCTGTGTCGCCGATACTTCGCGGATGAAACGTGAACTACTGCCAACCCTCACCTACCCCACGATTCAGCAGGGATTAAGCCTGCTGTGATTTGCTTTCCCTCCGTTCCTCTATTCCGCCATCTTGGCTACGTGCAAATCAAAGCCTGTCTTCGGTAGCAGGGACGTCAGCTCGAACGCCCTGAAACCGTCTCCCGCGATTTCGGTGTGACGGTAGAGGCCGGGTTCGCTGTCGACGGTCTCATGACGTCCGTCCAGGTGGTTGAGAAACTCCTGCGCCTGCTTGCTGTCAGCTTCGCGGTCTCTGGTTCGGGTCACAACCGCTTCGGCCGCGTAGGATCGCACCAGCTTGGGCCAGTATTTCTCCAGAAGGTTGGTGCTGGCGAAGATATCGGCCCAGACCATCTGGCCATTGACCGCCACCACCACGCCCACCGCATGCTGATCGCGCAGCTGCTGAATCAGACTCTGGTAGTTTCGCTGGATGGGTTCCGCCACCGAGTCGACTTTCTGTTTTACTTCTTCGTTGTTCATCACCCGCGCGTACGAACTCGTACTGTTGATCGCTTGTGCTGCGCCCTCGACCGTCACGGTTTCGGCCATGGCGGTCCTGGTTTTCGCCACCTCCGACCATACCTGCTGCTGGTCTTTATCGGCCATCGCCTTGGCGCGGACATTTGGGGCCGCCATCGGCGCTGGCACCGAGCCTGCCACCGTTCCTCCCACGCCAAATCTGTCGCTGCTGCCGGTCCAGCGCCCGGGTTCGACGCAGAAGACGCCAAGATCGATGGGATCGCTCTCTCGCCGGAATAATGCGATCTTTACCGATGACCCGATCCTGTTTCCCTCCGGTCACGATCTCGCCGGCCAGCAGGATGAGAGGCCGTTTGGAGTTATTGACCAACACCAACTGGTTGACCTGCGGGCCCGGCGGAGTCGGTGTGCGGCGCCGGCGCATCAATGGCTGCACGCTTCCAGACTCGGTCACGATCACCTCGCCCGAGCGCAGCCCTTCGTCCAGGGTGAGGAATTCCTCGGTGTCAAAGGAGCGCGCGGCAACGACCGGGAATACCGTCAGGTTTCCGTGCCGGATGGGTGCGAGCACGGTGTAGGCCGATGTCGGGGGCATCCCCCCGGCAGGGGCGCTGCACGGCCAAAATAGAGCGATCCCGGCAAACAAGGCAAGCACTGGGAAATAACGCGAAGAGCTTGCGATTCATGGTGTTCCTCCTGTGTAGCGCTGGCGACTCGCCGGCTGTCCGGGGCGTCTCGCCCGCCGTGCCGGCAGTGCCCGCGCTTACACGAGGAACGACAAATATTCAGCTTCTTGCATCACAAATGTTGATAGCATCCGGAGGTGGCTGCCCGCCATGACCATCCACGGTGTCCAACCCATAGTGGAAGGTTCCTCGCGGTTGGAATCCATGGGGTTGGAATCAGTGATCACCGAGCTCTACGAAAAGAGCTGGAAATTCAGGGCTCAGTCGCGAGCAGTTCGGAGTCATCCTTAACCAGATAGCCGCCAAGTACTTGCCGGCGGATGCGTCTCCCCGGGAGACCGCCGAGCTTTACGCCAGCTTGCGCGTGGAAGAGCTGGCGCTGGCCCGGGCCTGTGCCGCCGGCCAGGAACGGGCCTGGGAAATCTTCATGGCGCGCTACCGCGAGAAGCTGTACGACATCGCGGTCTACATCGCTAAAGAAAGTTCCGCCGCGCACGAACTGGCAGATTCCCTCTACGCCGATCTTTACGGAACGACCACTCGCGACGGTCAGCGTATTTCGAAACTAGCGTCCTACACCGGGCGCGGCTCGTTGGAAGGCTGGCTGCGCACCGTGATGGCGCAGGAATTTGTGAACCGCTTTCGCCGCCAGCGCCGGCTGGTCAGCCTGGACGAAGAGAGTGAAGACGGCGCGCAGTTTGCCGCCACCGATTCCGAGCCTGCCGCGGTGGTCGATCCTCGAGTTGAAGCGGCGACCGATGAAGTTTTGTCCGAGACTCCCGGCGGAAGAGCGCTTCATTCTGGCATCTTATTACTTGGACGACCGCACCCTGGCCGAGATCGCCCGCACGCTCGCGGTGCACGAGTCCACCATCAGCCGCAAGCTCGATAAACTGGCCAAGTCCCTGCGCAAACAAATTCTGGCTGCCCTCGAGCGCAAGGGTATGAGCCGCCGCCAGGCCGAAGAGGCCCTGGAGGTGGATGTGCGTGATCTGCGATTGAATATCCGTGACCGCGTGACGCAAGAAACCGGTCCGCCAGCGTTCTCTGATAAGAAGGTTGAGATCCGGGCGTCAGATGCCGGACCTCCGGCTTCGGGTTGAACCTCAGGCACGCTGGATGACGGCGAAGTCAGCCTGTACAGCCGCGGAGCGGCGTAAGAATGTAGCCCAGGGCGCAAGCCCCGGGTAGGCAAGCGCAGAGATAAAGCCCCTTTAGGGGCGAAAGAATAATAATGGAGCAGCTTCCCAAAATCGTGCAGCGGCACTTGCAGGGAACTGCGAAGCCCGGGGTCCATCCTGACCCCGACCTGCTGGCTGCGTTCGCCGAGAAGTCCTTGAACGATCGCGAGCGCTCCCAAGTCCTGCAACACCTGGCGGATTGCGCCGACTGCCGGGAGGTTGTGTCACTCGCGATGCCCGAGATCGAGTCCACCCCAGCGCCGGGCGCGGAGAGTTCACGCTGGCTGAGCTGGCCGGTGCTTCGTTGGGGCGCGCTGGCGGCCTGCGTGGTGGTGGTCAGCGCGGCGGTCACACTTCACTATGAACGCCGGCAAGGCGGAGGGACATTTGTAGCCGAAAAGATTCCGGCTGCGCCCGCGACTCTCACTCCAGAAAACCCTCCGCATGAGCGGGGCGACAAGCTGGCGGCAAACCTCCCGCCGCCAGCGCCGTTCCAGTCGGATCGGGATTTTGGGGTCGCAAGCAAACTTGCCAAGCAACGCGAAGAGACAACGGATGCGAAGACTGGCCGCTACGCCGGACAGGAATTTCCGCGCCACGTGCGCTGGCACAAAATGAAAAGGATGAGGAGCTGACCAACGACCGAGTGGCAAACGCCATTGCGGCCAAATCGGCAGACAAACCAGCGTCCTCGGCGAGGGCGGTGGTTGCGGCGGCTCCCGCTCCTTTGCCGGCGCCGAAGGCAGCGCAGACGGCTCCACCGGCCGAGTTCCGGAATGACGCTGCAGACTCCGCGAAAGCCGTGACCGAAACGGTGACGGTAGAGGGCGCTGCCACTTCGACATTCGAGACCTCACAAACTGCGGAGCTGAAAGCGAAAGACGAATCGAACAAAAAAGAGGCGCAAAAAGAACTTCAGGCCGCACGCGCCGGAGCGGTGGGCGCGGGGGCAATGGGAGGCCCGAAGGCAGACACGCTCTCTGCCGCAGTTGCGCAAACCGCTTCGGACTCTTATGCCAAGCGATCGCGGGCCAGCCGCGACGCGCCACGCTGGACGCTTTCTGCCGATGGCGTCCCGCAGCGCTCTTTCGATTCCGGCAAGACCTGGCAGACGATTCCGGTGGCCGGCAATGTCGCTTTCCGCGCGCTGGCCGCGAATGATTCTGATATCTGGGTGGGAGGCGCGTCCGGCGTGCTCTACCATTCTTCCGATGCCGGCCAACACTGGGTTCAAGTCAAGCCCCGTGGCCGACGGCAAGCCTCTGACCGCTGACATTGTTACCGTTGAATTCGGTGATGCCCAACACGGCAAACTGACCACCGGCAACCGCGAAATCTGGACCACCAGCGACGCGGGGGCAGACCTGGCAAAAGCACTGACCGGCTTTGCCTCCGCGATTCTCGATGGTCCACTGCAATTCTCCTAAACGCTGTCGATTCCTGTCGATTACCCCGCTGCGATTCCCGATTTGACCGGTACCGTTTCACGAGTTACCAAAGTGACGTTTACACCAATCAGGGGTGGGCCTAGTATCCATCTCGTGGTTTGGCAGTTCTGGGGGAGGGCTGCCGAGGCGTCCTGAACTGAAAAGTTCAGGGCGCTTTTTTTTGGCCCAGCGAATTGTCCATTTCGTACCTCAGGCGCTGGAAACCGGAACTGCAACTCGGCAACTGGAAACCGGAGACGTCCTGCCTTTGCGACTTCTGCGGTTACAGTGCATCCAATAGGTGTTACGATACACGCAGCCAATGTTGGCTGATGGACCGTTCGCCGGACATGTTCGCGGCGAGCGGCACCCCCGGAGGAGAAATGGCAAGCAACGGAATTTTGGAAGTGACGGACGCAAACTTTGACCAGGATGTTCTGAAGTCAGATCAGCCCGTTTTGGTGGATTTCTGGGCGGCGTGGTGCGGGCCTTGCCGCGCCCTCGCTCCCATCGTCGACGAACTGGCGAAGGACTATCACGGCAAGATCAAAGTCGGCAAAATGGACGTCGACAGCAACAGCGCCACGCCCATGCGCTACGGAGTTCGCGGCATTCCCACCCTGCTGGTCTTCAAGGGCGGGCAGGTGAAGGAACAGATCGTAGGCTACGTGCCCAAGGAAACGATTCAGAAGGCGATTGATAAGCACGTCGGGTAAGGCAGTCGTTGGTCTGCAGTCGTTGCAGACTTCAAACGCCCGGGTCTGATGCCCGGGCGTTAGTGTTTTTGGAGATGATTGCTTGGCGGATCTTAAGCTGATGGTGAAGCCTGGAGCTAGAAACTGAGTTAGTACTTCCGCAACACTCCAATCACTCTGCCCTGCACCTCGACTGAAGCCGCGGGCACGATGATGGGCTTCATGCTGGCGTTGGAAGGCTGCAGGCGGATATTTTCGCCTTCACGATAAAAGCGCTTCAGGGTCGCATCCGTGCCTTCCACCAGGGCGACGACGATGTCTCCGTTGTGCGCCGTCCGGCTTTTCTCCACCATCACGTAGTCGCCGTTGAGAATCGCCTCGTCCTGCATGGAATCGCCGCGAACTTCGAGCACAAACACTTCTTTCGAGCGCACGAAATCGGCGAGGGAAATGGTCTCATTGCTTTGCACCGCCTCGATGGGCTGGCCGGCGGCGATGCGGCCCACCAGCGGCAGCACCATCGTGGTATTCACCGCCATGGCTTGCTTAAGCCGTCCCTTGGGCGGCAGCAGGTCGATCGAGCGGCTGCGGTTGTAGTCGCGCGTCAGCAGCCCCTTTTTTCCAGATTGGAGATGTGCTTGTGCACCGTCGCCAGAGAACTCAGTTCCAGGCCCTGGCCAATCTCTTCGAAGGAGGGCGAGTAACCATTCTTCTGCACGAACTCGGAGATGAAGTCGTAGACCTGCCGTTGCCGTCGGGTGATTGCCATAGCGTAATTTTGGGCGAAGGGAAGGCGAATGTCAAGAAAACAAGACAAAGTTGAGAGGTGTCATCCTGAGCGGAGTTAAATATCTTGCCGCGGCTGTTATGCTGAGACCATGATTGCTCCTGCGCACACGTCGCAGGCCTCCGCGTACTCCGGACTTTGCGAAGACTGCTGTCATTCCCGGCGCATCGAGTCCGACCGGGGTTCGGTGTTTTTTCTCTGCCAGCTTGCTTCGACCGACTCTCGCTTTAAGAAATATCCTCGACTGCCAGTCCTCTCCTGCGTCGGTTACGAGCGAAAAACTGAGTCAAGTGTGTGACATGCAGTCCATTAGTCTGGCGAAACTTTTGTTCGCCTCAGAACTCTAATAAATTGCGGGCCAACAAACAGGCCGCAGGAGTGTCTCTAATGTTCAAATTTTCGGCTTGTGCCTTCCTATTGTTCTTAGTCTTGATTGCGGCCACGGTGGCGTGTACTGCTGGAAATGCTGCCGGGGTTGCCATTCCGGGACCAGCCGTCGACGCTGCCAAGGCGGCAGGTCAGCAAACTGCGGTGGTGGCGGGAGGATGTTTCTGGGGCATTCAGGCCGTCTTCCAGCATGTAAAAGGTGTACTCAGCGCGACCTCGGGATATTCGGGAGGGGAGGCCAAGACCGCGCAATATGAAGTCGTGAGCACCGGCGAAACCGGCCATGCCGAATCCGTGAAGATCACGTATGACCCGGCGCAGGTCACCTATGGAGAGCTGCTGCGAGTGTTTTTCTCGGTGGCGCACGATCCTACCCAACTGAACCGGCAGGGTCCGGACGATGGCACGCAGTATCGCTCGGTGATTTTTTACGGCAACGACGAGCAGAAGACGATTGCGGAAGCCTATATTGCGCAGCTCGACAAAGCCAAAGTATTCCCGCAGAGGATTGTGACGCAAGTGGTGCCGCTGAAGGCGTTCTATCCCGCGGAGGCGTATCACCAGGATTATGCAACGCTTCATCCGGACCAGCCCTACATTGTTTATAACGATGCGCCTAAGGTGGTCGCATTTGCGGCAGCAATTTCCCGAACTGTATGCGGGAAAGTAGTGGCGTTCTGTTCGTGTCAGAGGCAGATCGAGGAGTGATTTATGTTTGATTCTGAGCTTGGCAAGGATGCTTCATCGGTCGACGTGAGACGGCGCGCGTTTCTGGGAATTTCGGTTTCGGCGATTGCCGGCGCTGCGCTGTGGTCGCTGCACAAACCGCGGCTGATCGAAGCGGCAATGCCGAAGGGCGATCCGGGCGAGGTCACGATTGTGCAGTTCTCCGATTCCGGCCAGCGGCTGCAAAAAGTCCGCGTTCCCAAGGTGGTGAAGAGTGACGATGAGTGGCGCAAGCAGCTGTCTCCGGGGGAATTCGATATCACGCGTCATGCGGACACCGAAATTGCATTTAGCGGAAAGTATTGGAACCTGCACGACAAGGGCCTCTACCGTTGCATCTGTTGCGACAATGCGCTGTTCAGTTCGGAGACGAAGTTTGAATCCGGCACCGGCTGGCCCAGCTTCTGGCAGCCCATCGCGGCGGAGAACGTTCGCACGATCAACGATACGAGTTATGGCACGGTGAGAAGTGCGGTTGCTTGCACTCTTTGCGATGCGCATCTGGGGCACGTCTTCGATGACGGGCCGCAGCCCACCGGGCTTCGCTATTGTATGAATTCGGCTTCGCTGAAGTTCGTGAAGCAAACGTAGTTCTGCTCTCGCTTCCAAACACCAGTCTCGACTTGCTTGGTCGCGCAAGGCCCGACACAGGCTGCGCGGGGGATGACAATTTTGAAATAGAGCAATATGAATTCGGCTTCCCCTGCGTTTCGTGCACCGAGTGCGACCGAACAAATACGGACGCCACGGATTCGCGCGGATTTTCACGGAGCAAAGCAAGAAGCGGATCCTCTCTAATCCGTGGCTGGTTTTGGCTATCGAGCTTCGGCATGTCCAGAAAAAGAAAGAGAAAGGCTGATGTGTTCAGTGGGAGGTAAGCCCACCGAGGCAAAAGTCAGAACCTCTCCGCGGAATGACTGGTTCATGAGGGCAGTGGACAAGCGATTGCGAGAGGAGCTGGCGAAACCACGAGTAGAGATCAACGAAGACAAGAGTCGGACAATCGATCTGACAAAAGGCGGAAGCTTCGCGTTCCTGGGATTTGAATATCGCCGCGTTCTGGGCCGTAACCAGAAGTGGCGACCGCAATTTGTGCACAAGATGAAGAAACGAACGGCGCTCTTTGCCAAGCTCAGGGAAGTCTTTCGGCAACACGTCAGCCAGCCCGTGGGAGAAGTGATTGAGGAGATCAATCCCATCCTCCGAGGTTGGATGAACTATTTTCAGGATCGGTCATTCGAGTCGATGTTTTTCGAAGATCAGAGACTGGGTAGAAATGAAGATCCGGCGGCATCTGATGCGATCCAGACTGCGTAAAGGCAAGGGATGGAAACGGTGGAGTAGCGCGTGGATCTACCGCAGGCTCGGACTTTACAACGACTATAGGCTGAGACGGCCAGCACTCGCGAAAGCTGCTCCTGTCCCACAGGGCGTATAACCCTTGACTTGAAGCCAACAGGAGAGCGTAGTGCGGGAAATCCGCACGCTACGTTCGAAGTGGCGGGGTCTGGAAACCGGTTTACGGTTCCGCTCGTGAGTCTACTCCCAGAGGAAACGAGGACCTCAGGTGGGCGGGACCTAAGGGGCCTGTCGCCAGACTTCGCTCGATCGGACAGCCGAGCGCGGCCGTCCCCACGTGGTTCTTGCCGAGGTCTGATGCCCGAGGTCTGGCGCCGGTTTACTCCAGCACGCTGTCGTCCAGCTTTTTTCTTCCCCAGTCGGCGGCGGCTTGCACGAACGCCAGCACCAGGGGATGCGGCTTGCCGGGTTGGGAAGAGAGTTGCGGCTGGAACAGCGTCGCGATATAGAAACGGTGGGTGGGCGATTCGATGGCGCGAATCTCGCCTTGCGGGCCGCGCGCCACCACCGGGAATCCCGGCTTCCATGGCGGCCCACTCATAGTCGGGATTGACTTCGAAGTTGCAGAAGAATTCTTCGGCGACCGTGTCCTGCGAATAGTACGACTGCAGGTAGGAACCGGGGCGCAGGCGAATTTCCGGAATCGGGCCGGAAAGCTTGGGCGCGCCCTTGGCGCGATCGGGTACGGCGCAGGCCACCGGGTAGATGACGATGTTTTTCGAGCCGGAATTATTCTCGGCGCTGTCCGCGTCCTTGATTCCCAGCACGTTGCGAACACATTCGATCAGAGCATACTGAAAGCCGCCGCAGGTGCCGAGGAAAGGCCAGTCGCGCCGGCGCGCGAATTCGATGCCTTTCAGCATGCCGTCAAAACTCTTGTAGGGACTGCCCGGCGCCGCCCAAATTCCGTCGAAGCTCTCCAGTTTCTTCTCCGCGTCCGGCCTCCAGGAGGCTCGGGGTCGCGATCCACTCGCCTTCGACCGGGAAGATTCAGCTGGGCGGAGGCGTGCTGCAGCGACTTTTCGACAGCGGGAAGAGTCGGAGACTTGGGATCGTAGTCCCCGAGAATTCCAATGCGGACGGGATCGCTCACTTGAGCTATTTTAGTGGAGAAGCTCGGGAGTGCGGGGCGTGGGAGGTGAGAAGGCTGGTGCCTCGGCACTACGCAGCCGAGCTGGCTCGGCCGTGACGGGCGGGGCGCCCGTCCTCGTCCACATTTATCTTGCAGCTACCGACCGCTCTTTCAGGATTTCATCGACCGCCGCGATCGCCGTTTCCAGTTCCTCATCTTTGTTGTAGAAGTGCGGAGCCATGCGCACCCCGGCTTTGGGGCGATAGTCGACCAGGATGTCGCGCTTGAGCAGTTCGCGGCAGACCTCCTCGGCGTCGGGCATGTCGATGGAAACTGTTCCGCCGCGTTGTTCGGCGTTGCGGGGGGAATTCACCCGCCATCCCGTGCGCCGTGGCCAGTTCGATCAATCGCGAAGTCTGCCGCTTCGATTTTTCTCGAATGCGATCAATGCCGACCTCGGCAATGATCTTCAGTCCGGGACGCGCCGCTTCCAAAGCAGGTATGTGGGAAGTGCCATTCATGAAGCGAAACGGGGGCTCGCCTGTACCGAGTGGGTCCAACTTCGAATCCAAAGGGATTCTGGTGGGCGAACCAGCCGGTAAATTTTGGCTGCAGTTTTTTCCCCAGGTCTGGACGAACATACAGATAGCCGACGCCCGGGCCTCCGCACAGCCACTTCAAAACGCCGCCGCAGGCGAAGTCGACATTCAGCGCCTGCACATCGACCGGCACCGTGCCCAGAGACTGAAAGGTATCGAGCACCACGTAGCGCGCCAACTTTGTGGGCCTTCTCGATGATGGCCTTGGCATCCTGAATGTATGCGCTGCGAAAGATCACGTGCGATACCGGGACCAGCAAGGTCTGCTCATCGATCGCGTCCAGCAGGCGCTCGAGGGGAACGGTGATCCCGTCGTCGGTCTGGACCATATGCACGCGCGCGCCGTAGGCCTGTTGCGCCTCCCAGAAATACATCACCGAAGGGAAATTCAGGTCGCTGTAGACGACTTTGTTGCGTTTGCCGGAGAAATCGAAGCACGAAGCCACCACCGCCTGGCAGGTGGTTACATTCTGGTGGGTCGAAACCGAGCCCTGAGGCGCATTCATCAGCGCGCCAATCTCGTCGCCCGACCTCGCCGCCAGCATCCACCATCGTTCTTCCCATGCCCGCACGCCGCGATGTGGCCCAGATGTCGGCGTAGCCTTTCATGGCTTCGTACACGCCCTGCGGCATGGCGCCCAGCGAATTGCTGATCAGATATGTGGTGCGTTCCAGGATGGGGAACTGGGAGCGATAGCGGAGAAGCTCGTCAGCCATGCCGATATTGTACTTCCCAAGTCCAATGTAGGCTGCGCGCCTACATTGAGCGCACGTGTCCACTGAGAGCTCGAGTTTTCTCTATCAAGAGAAATATTTGCGTGACTTTCGTAATCTCCGCGCTACCCGACTTCGTTGCCGCTGCGAGAACCGACCCCTAAAATCTCACTTGGGTTACTCCGCACGTTACCCGTGTCTCTCATGCCAGATCCGACCAAGCGAATGGACCGAGCCGAGATCGCGCGCCGAGTAGAGCGCGCCGAAAAGCTCTTGCAGAAGGGCAAGACCGGCGAGGCCCTCGATGAGTACATGCAGGTGCTTGCCGAGGACCCGCAAAATGACAATGTGCGCCAGATGGCAGCCGATATCTGCCTTTCGTTGCAACGCACTGCGGAGGCGGTAAAGCTGCTGGGCGACTTGTTTGAGCGGCAGATCGCGGCCGGAGAGAACACTCGGCGCCAGCCTCACCTACAAGAAACTGGCCCGTTACACCGTTCCGACCAGCATCCAGAGAGTCCACTTCGGGCAAATCCTTGAGACCTCGAACCGGAAACTCGCGCTCGAGACTTACGAGAGCGCCCTTGAAGACCTGAGCCAAGAACGGACGTCAGCAGGATTGCCTGATCGTGCTGAAGCGCCTGGTGGCGCTCGATCCCGGGGAACGAAACCTCCTGCGGCTGGGCGAACTCTGTTCGCAAACCGGAGACAAAGCAGGCGCATGCGGCAGCATTCCTCAAGCTGGCCGAGATGACGGAAGCCTCCGGCGCCGACGCCGCACAGTGGTTTGAGCGCGCCTATGCCGAAGACCCCGGCGATACTGAAGATTGCTCTGGGCTACGGCAAAAGCCTGATCGCGCAAGGCCAGGTGGGAGCCGCCATATTTGTTCTGGAACCGCTGGCCAAGGCGCAAGACGCGACGCCTGGAGACGCGCGAGACCTACGTGAAGGCGCTGCTGTCCGCGAATCGCCTGACCGATGCGGAACCGCTGGTCTGGCAACTCTTTCAGCAGAACCCGTCCCGCCAGCAAGAGGTGGTTGACCTGATCGGACTGTTGGTGGATGCGCAGCAGGACGCGGAAGCCGTTGCCCTGGCGCGCAAGCTGGAGCAGTTCCAGCGCAACAAGGGAGACCGCCGCGCTTTTGTCGCGATGTTGCAGGATGTAGTCGCCAAGCATCGCGGTTCGCCCGATCTCCTCGAGTTCATGAGCGAGCTGTTCAACGCCTCCAACCGGGAAGGCGACTATTGTCAGACTCTGCTCAAGCTTTTCGATCTGCACTGCGGCATGGGGAACTACGCCAAGGCCGCCGAATGCCTGGATCGCGCCGCCGACGTGGACGCCTACGAGCCCGGCCACCAGAAGCGTCTGGAAATGCTGCGCGGAAAGATCGATGAGGGCCGCTTCAAGGTCATCGCCTCGCGCTTTACCAGCATGGCGAAGACAGCGTCCGAACCGGCCAAGACCGAAGGACCGACGCTGGGCGCCGCTGCCTTGCAGGACCTGATGTTGCAGGCGGAAATCCTGGTGCAGTACGGGATGCGCTCCAAGGCGATTGAACGCCTGCAACGCATCCAGGAACTTTTCCCGCGCGAAGAAGAACGCAATCAGGACCTGCAACAGTTGTACCTGGCTGCGGGCATGACTCCGCAGCACTGCGGACTCAGCTCCTCCGGCGCACGCGAGCGTCCAGCGGCTAAGTCAGCCCCGGCATCCGCACCTCGCCAGCGCGCACGTCCGCGCCGGCGGAATCCGCCGACGTCAACAGCTTCACCAAAGTGGCGGACATCACCCGCAAGCTTTACCGCCAGACCAACGCCGACGCGGTTATGTCCACGGCAGTCGCCGAAATCGGAGCGCAGTGGAAGATCAGCCGTTGCATCGTGGCCGCGCGCAAGCCGGGAATGGTGCCCAGCGCAGTCAAGGAATACCACGGCGAAGGCGTAAAAGCCGGAGACGCAAAAGCTCTGAGCAGGCTGGTCACCGTGGTGCAGGACGCCGCCATCAGCCAGGGTACGCTGACCCTCCCCGACGCACCTGCCGCGCCCGAGTTGCAGGAGGTGCGCGAAGTCCTGGTGGAACTGGGGATCACGTCGCTGCTGGCGCTGCCGCTCAGCGACGGCCAGGACCAGATGGGCGTGCTCCTGCTGACACAAAACACCGCCCGGGGCTGGCACGCCGCCGACGTCGTGGTGCTCAAAACCATCAGCGAACAGATTGTGATTGCGCTGACCAATGCCGGACTGCGCCGCCTGGTCAAGAGTTTGTCAGTCACCGATGAGCAGTCCGGGCTGCTCAAGCGCGCTTCCTACATCGATCTCTTGATGGCGGAGACGCGGCGTGCCGTCCAGCAGAGCACTCCGGTGACGGTGACGTTGATGCAATTCGGTAAAAGCTCAGCCATGTTGAAGGAGCACGGAGAAAAAGCTGTGGAAGCCGCGATGCAGCAGATTGGCCAGCTTTTTGCCGCCAACATCCGCCAGAACGATCTTGCCTTCCGCTACGAGAAGACCACGATCGCGCTGGTTCTCGGAGAAACTGCGGAGAAGGAAGCGCTGCATGGCGGTAGAAAAATTGCGCAAACTGCTCGCGGATGTGAAACTTTCGGACGAGATTGTCCCCTTCAGCGCGGGTCTGGCCGAAGCCGTCGTGCGCCAGCAGTTCGATCCCGTGGATATCGTCACCGAAGTCATCAACCGCGCCGACAAAGCACTCGATGCCGCCGTAGCCCAGGGCATGGGCCGCATCGTCAGCCTGGCTCCGTCAGTCGCCGCGGCCGCGGTGGCGTAGGCAACTGCAATCACAACTTCCGATCCCGGACGGCTTTCCTTTGCGTCCTTTGCGGTCCCCTTTGCGAACTTTGCGGTAATGGGTCTGAATTCGCCGCAGTCGTCCAAAAATCTTAAACCGCAAAGTTCGGCATAGGGGACCGCAAAGGAGTCTTCACGGCCTGCTGGTGGCGAGAGCGATCCCCGCTGATAAACTCACCAGTTTGATTGCTGCACGCGGAACCAATCTGATTTCAAAGAGCACCAGGAAATCCACATGCTGAAACCCGGCGATATCGCCATCGTGAGCGGAGCCCGCACCCCTTTTGGGCGCTATTGCGGCAAGCTGAAAGACTTTACTGCCCAGGAACTGGGCGCTATAGCCGGCAAAAGCGCCATCGAACGCGCCGGGCTTGATCCCAAAGAATTCGATCACGCGGTTTTCGGCAACGCGCAACAAACCTCAGGCGATGCCATCTACGGCGCGCGGCATGTAGCCTTGCGCGCAGGTCTGCCCATCGAGACGCCAGCACTCACAGTGAACCGGCTGTGCGGAAGTGGCATCCAGGCCATTGTCAATGCGGCGCAGATGATCCAGTTGGGCGAGGCAAATCTCGTTCTCGCCGGCGGCATGGAAGCGATGTCGCAAGCCCCATTCAGCATTCGTGGACGCGATGGTTTCAATCTCGCGCCCGGCGGCAAGCTGGAAGATTCGCTTATGGTCGCGCTGCTCGACAGCTATTGCGGCCTGTATATGGCGAACACGGCCGAGCTCTACGGCTCGCAGCAAGGCATCACGCGCGAGATGCAGGATGAGTTTGCCTTGCGCTCCCAGCAGCGCGCGGACGCGGCCTACAAGGAAGGACGCCTGCAAGAAGAGCTGGTTCCGGTAGCGCTGAAAAATTCCAAGGGCGAGGCCACAGGTGAATCGCTGACCGAAGACGACCACCGGCGTCCGCAGACTACTCTGGAGGGCCTGGCCAAGCTCAGAACTGCATTCGGCAAAAACGGTACGGTCACGGCTGGCAACGCCAGTGGAATTGTGGATGGCGCAGCAGCGGTCGTCGTCATGTCGCTCGATGAAGCAGGCAAGCGCAGCATCCGGCCGTTGGGACGCGTAGTGAGCTGGGGCATCGCCGGAGTCGATCCTAAAGTGATGGGCCGCGGACCTGTGCCAGCCACGAAGATTGCCTTGCAGAAGGCCGGACTGACTCTGGATTACATCGATCTCATCGAGGTGAACGAAGCCTTCGCCGCGCAGTATCTCGCAGTCGAAAAGGAACTCGGCCTGGACCGCGAAAAGGTAAACGTCAACGGCGGCGCGATCGCGCTGGGGCATCCGCTGGGAGCGACCGGCACGCGCCTGGTGGTTACGTTGTTGTACGAACTGCGCCGCAGGAAGAAGAAGTACGGACTGGCGACGGCATGTATCGGAGGCGGGCAGGGGATTGCGATGGTTGTGGAGAGTATGAACTGAAGATTCACCACTGGAGCACCGACAAACGGAGAGAATCAGAGAGCCTGAGGATTTCTCGGTGTCTGTGCCTCAGTGGTGAAGTGAATGGCGGTCCGCGCGATTTGCGGTGGAAGGATCAGGAATGGAAATCAAGAGTGTCGCCGTTCTCGGGTGTGGCCTCATGGGTTCTGGGATCGCGCAAGTGGCGGCCACGGCCGGATTCGATGTCACCGTGCTCGAAGTTGACCAGAAGTATCTCGACAAAGGGTTTGCCGGAATCGAAAAGTCGCTGGCGAAATTTGCCGAAAAAGGCTCGATCAAGGAAACGCCACAGGCCATTCGTGCCCGGCTCAAAGGCACTACCAAGATGCAGGACCTGGCCGACTGCGACATCGTCATCGAGGCGGTGATCGAAAACGTCGACGAAAAGAAAAAGATGTACGCCGCGCTCGACAGTGTAGTGAAAAAGGACGCGATCTTCGCCTCTAACACTTCTTCCATTTCGATTACGGAGCTTCTGACCTCGACCAAGCGCCCGGAGCGTTTCATCGGGCTACATTTTTTCAATCCGGTGCCGCTGATGAAGCTGGTTGAAGTGGTGCGTACCATCGCCACCGCCAGCGACGTGTACGATACGGCCTGTGAGTTTGCGAAAAAGCTGGGCAAAGTTCCGGTCCGCACCAGCGACAAGACCGGATTCATCGTAAACCGGCTGCTGGTGCCGTATCTGCTCGACGCCATCCGCGCCTACGAAGAGGGCGTGGGTTCGATCGACGATATCGACAACGCCATGAAGCTGGGCTGCGGTTATCCCATGGGCCCGTTCACGCTACTCGATTTTGTCGGCCTGGATACGACGTACTACATCACTCACGTGATGTACGACGAGTTCAAGGAGCGCCGGTTTGCGTCGCCGCCCCTGCTGAAGCGGTTGGTGATGGCGGGCTGGTACGGGCGGAAGTCGGGTAAAGGATTTTATGATTATTCGGACCCGGCGAATCCGAAGCCGAATAAGCTTTAGCTTCGTGACCAAGGATTTACGCGGATCAACAGGATCTTAGTTGTCATGCTGAGCGCAGCGAAGGACCCATGCATTTCGATGCTGCCAGCAAAATGCATAGGTCCTTCGCTTCGCTCAGCATGACAAGAGTGAGCATGAGCGTTGGGAAACAGATTTGAAATATCCATCTAAACTCCGACTTAAAGCGCTTGAGGGCAAACTCAATGCCGCCGGGAAGCGCTTTGCAATCGTCGTTTCCCGCTTCAATGCCTTTATCACGGATCGACTACTACAAAGCGCATTCGACGGTCTTGTGCAATGCGGCACTGCAACCAAGAACGTCAAGATCGTCCGCGTTCCCGGCGCTTTCGAAATCCCTTCCGCAGCGCGCTCCCTCGCCGAAACCAAAAAATACGACGCCATCATCTGCCTCGGCTGCCTGCTGCGGGGCGACACCGCGCACTACGATGTCATCGTCAACGAGGTCGCTCGCGGTATTGGCCAGTCCGCGCAGGAAACGGGAGTGCCGCATGCCTTCGGCGTGCTCACCTGCGAGACTCTGGAGCAAGCCATCGATCGCGCCGGCCTGAAGATGGGCAACAAGGGTTTCGAGGCGGCGCTGGCGGCGGTGGAGATGGCGAACCTGAAGAAGGCTGTCGTTGGTCGTTCGTCGTTGGTCGTTGGCAAAGTCAAGAACCGCAGCCGTTCCCTCTCAGCGAAAGCCCGGAAGAAATTCAGATCTTAAGCTTTTCCGCCGACTCGAACCCACCGAATCGAAGGTCAAGCACGGTACACTAGTTGTCGTCTGAGGCCAAACGACCAACGACGAACGACCAAGGACTGACTTTGGGAACCCGCCGCAAATCTCGCGAACTTACGCTGCAAATGCTTTTCCAGGCTGATATGGGAAAGCAAAGTCCGGAGCAGGTGCGCCAAACGTTCTGGCGTGAGCGCGGAGACGTGGGTGCCGACGTGCAGAGCTTTGCCGAAGATCTATTCCGGGTCGCCACCGACCGTGCCACGGAAATCGATGGTCTGATTGAAGGTCACGCCCAACACTGGCGCATGGAGCGCATGGCTGCGGTCGATCGCAATCTTATGCGAGCGGCGGTCGCGGAACTGCTGGGCTTTCCCACGACGCCCCGAGCCGTGGTCATCAACGAAGCGCTGGAAATTGCGCGCAAGTTTTCCAGTCCGGAGTCGGTGCAATTCATCAACGGCGTGTTGGACAGCGTGGGCAAGGAACTGGAAAGCGGTCGTTAGTCGTCAGTCGTTGGTCGTTAGCCTCCAAACAACTGCAAGTTCTTACCTGGTCCCGGGATGGCACGAGCGAGGACGCTCGCGCCTACATGGGCCAACGACGAACGACCAACGACTGTACTTACGGCTTGATCGCGATCAAATCGGAATTACAGGTGAAGGTTACGCCACTGCACAGGCCAGACAGGAGCGTCGTGGCATCGCTGGGAAAGGAAATCTGCTGTATATCAGCGCTACTCTGCGTGTCCAGGATATGCACTTGGCCGTCAGTAGCCGCGATATAGAGTCTCGTCCCGTCCGGAGTGAGTGCGGCTTGGATCGGGATCGCGCCCCCGGACATGGGAATCGCGGAAGACGTCTGGTTAAAGATATTGAACACCAGCACGGCGCCCCGGTCATTGACAATCACATACGCGGTCGAGCCATCTTGCGAAACGATCAACTGGCTGGGGACAAAACTGCCCTGGCCCAGATTGAAGGACGTGGCCGTGCCGCTACTCGCAGTCGGCGAACAGCCTTCCGGCGCCCGCGACACCCGAAAAAGGTCAACTCCCGGTGAATCGACCGCCAGGACGCTCGTGGTTGTGGTGGCGGTGCCAAGCGTTAGCGGGGCCGCCAGATTGGGTGCGTCGGCTCCGAGCGCCTGGAGAAACGAGGGAGTCGCGGGCAGGACTACGTTCGTGCTCAGCGCAGATGTCAGGCCGCAAGTGCTCCAGGCGGTGACAGCGGATGTTGTGGATCCGCCGGATACGAATGCAAACGCCCCTTCCGGAGAAAACGAGACAGCGTTGGCGGGGGCGGTAAGAGAAATCGTTTTCAACGAGTCCTGGGCCGACCACACATACAAACTCGAACCGGCCGTGATGAAGGCCTTCAGATTGTCCGGGGAAAAGTCCGCGGCGGTGGCGCCCGCGATCGGCAAGGTCGTTCCGGTACCTCCGGTGGTGTCGAAGATGATGACCTGCGTAGCGGGCGGAGGAGCGTTGCTTCCCGGCACCGGCACTGCATTCGGATCAGCGCCAGAAAGAATGACTTTTTTCCCATCGGGAGACACGGTGAGCACTTTCCCGGTCACAGACTTGAACTGAGTGATCGTGGGCGGAGTGGCGACGGCAACCTCCATCAACCCTCGGCTTCCGAAGAATGAAAAATCTGTTCCCATGTACGCCTTTGCGCCCTGACGATCGAAGACCAGGGAGTTCGGCGTTGCCGGCAATCCGACTGGGTTACCCACGGTGTTGTTCGGTGAAGCAATAGGAATCAGAAGACTCGTGCATCCGGTCGCCGTGGCGCAATTGTCGCCAGGGGTAGGAGAAATCCCCGTGCTCGATACATAGACGGTGGGTGTGGTGGTACTCGTTGTCGTCGTAGTGGTGGAGGCAGGTGCGACCACGACATTGATCGCGCTCGCGGGATAGATCGGCAGCAGAGGCATCAACCCAATATTGCATGTCGGCGGAGTGCAGGACGCGACGACGCTCCCGCCTCCGGCCTGCGAGGTCGACACCACTCCTTCAGTACTCACGGTCACGGTCGACGGATTGGACGAGCTCCAGGTCAAGGGCAGTCCGGTGATCGTGTTGCCCTGTGTGTCCAGCACAGTCGCGGTTACCGTCTTTCCGCTTCCCGAGGTCACGTTGATCGAAGTGAGAGTGCTGTCCGCGACGGCCAGGGAAATCGACTGCACCGCACAAGTGGTGAAATCCTGAGGCTGACTAGTTACGTTGCTGTTGCTGACAAACAGCGAAGTGACGCCTGGGATATTCGCGATCACCTCGACCTGTCCTACCACCAGGCCAGTCACAGGCGTGCTAACCGTAGGTGCCGTGAGTGTGGCTACGTTGGTGTTGATTGACTGCCAGGCGAAAGGTCCCACGCTGCCGGTGATATCGAGTCCGCGACTGAGGGCGGTGGCCTGATAGTCGAATACCTGGCCTTTGGAAAAGCAGGGAGCGAGGGGAGGAGTTTGCCCGGGGACGGGGCTGATCACGATCTTGTCGATGTGCTGATGAACGTACACGGTCGTGGGCGGGCTGCTTATCCCGTGCGATGTGGCCGTCACCTGGGCCACGCCAACCGGACCGGGAGTACAGATTTGCGGGGTGGTGATCGAATCCCAGGTGCCGGCACAAGCCAGTCCGTTGCTGGCTATGGTCAGGATGGCAGTATTGCTCGAAAGGAACGTAACTGGAGTCGTAATGGCCGTGCTCTTGCTGTTCCTGGGGCTGGCCGTGAAGGTTTGATTGGCGCTGCCTACGTCAAGAGACACAGTGTTGGCAGGCGTCAGTACGATGTTGGCCGGCACCGGAAAGGTGGTGTTGGTCGTCGGACTGCTGCTACTGCAGCTGGTAAGGGCCGCGACTAAACTGACGGCGGTGAAGATGAATGCCAACCGGACTATCGCGGACAACCTACCCATGCACCCTCCCCGCCTCGCGGATGCACGAGGCGAGCTTGTCTGGACACTTTCCGGAAAACCCCAAGTGTAGAGGCTAGTGTTTTTTTCAGCAAGTTGAGCCGCTTCGCGGGCGTCCGAGCCCGCAGGCGAAATCCTGAACGAAGTGAAGGATCTGTTTAGAGCCGCTTTCCCAGTTCCCGCCGGAAATAAAGCCCAACCAATTCGTCAATTTCAATCCCAAGAATCCGCCAAGTCCGGGATAAATCCATCATTTCCGTCTGATGCGACCAACTGCCATTGACGATGTGTGAATGGAATTGCTATATTTGTAAGGTTCCGCGAGTTAAGTCTGGCTTGCCTGTAGGCAGTGGGTTTTTCCACGCTGCGCGTGCGCGTGTGTGGAGAGCCCTGAAAAGTACAGCTGAGCTTTAGCAATAAACATTTCCGGGGAAAATAGAACCGGAAGCGTCCTCGCTGAAAACGTCCTGCGCGCACCTTTCACCCGTTGAAAGGCTATGCGGGGCGGTGCTGACGAAACGGAGCAGCTCCCGGATGGTTCGGGCTTGGTGCCACCGTCGGCGGCTTTAGTCTGAACGGGAAACCGAAATTCTCCCGCTGGCGCTTGGCGCTGCGGGAAGCATGGTTGGCGGGTCCGCCTTCCAGCCCCTGAAATCAGGGAAAAAAGCAGATGCGGCGTCGTTTGCGAACGTGTGCCTGTACGAGCGCTGCCGGGAATGGCGTGGCAGAGAGAATCACCGGCAACTAGCAGCACCAGGAATAGGAGCACCAGTAATCGTATGCCTACTTTTAATCAATTGGTGCGTACTGGCCGCAAGCGGCCGCGGTATAAAACGGCAAGCCCGGCCTTGCAGGGATGTCCGCAAAAGCGCGGTGTTTGCACCCGCGTCTATACGCAGACGCCCAAGAAGCCGAACTCAGCTCTGCGTAAAGTCGCCCGCGTCCGGCTGACCAATGGAATCGAAGTTACGACCTACATTCCCGGTGTCGGCCACAACTTGCAGGAGCACTCGATTGTCCTGATTCGTGGCGGCCGGGTAAAAGATCTTCCGGGTGTCCGCTATCACGTGATCCGCGGCACGCTCGATGCGGTAGGCGTAGCCGGCCGCAAGCAGAGCCGTTCGAAATATGGAGCCAAGCGGCCGAAAGCGTAAGGCAGTCGTTGGCCGTTGGTCGTTGGCAAAAGCAGATTCCTACCCTGAGGGGGTTCGGAATGACCAGAGTTTGTTTGCAGGACTAAGTCGAAAAAGTTGAGCTGAAAGCTGACGGCTGAGAGCTGACAGCTAAAAGCCAGGAGCTAGAAGCTTAAATGCCTCGAAAAGGATATATCGCCAAGCGGAAAGTGGAGCCCGATCCGGTGTACGGGTCGGACCTGGTGACGAAGTTTGTCAACTCCATGATGTGGCAGGGCAAGAAGAGCACTGCGGAAGGCATCTTTTATGAGGCCTTGACGCGCTTGCAGGAAAAAGGCGGCGACGAGCCCCTCAAGCTGTTCAAGAAGGCGGTGGAGAACGCCAAGCCTTTGCTTGAAGTGAAGAGTCGTCGTGTGGGTGGCGCCAACTATCAGGTTCCGGTCGAAGTGAATGCCGACCGGCGTACGTCGCTGGCGATCCGCTGGCTGATTATTTACTCCCGCGGACGCGCCGAGAAGGGCATGGTCGACAAACTGAGCAACGAATTGCTCGATGCCAGCAACAACCGCGGCGCAGCCATCAAGAAGAAGGAAGACGTTCATCGCATGGCGGAAGCCAACAAGGCTTTTGCGCACTATCGCTGGTAGAGCATTTCTGGCCTATTAGAGGATTGAGATTTGAGCCAGGTTCAGTACAAACGAAGCAAGAGCTACGGAAACAAGAGTCACAGAAAGGAAGAGAAGAAAGAAAGCTGTGTCCAGAACAGTCCCATTAGAACGGTGCAGAAACATCGGCATCATGGCCCACATCGATGCCGGCAAGACCACTACGACTGAGCGCATCCTTTTTTATACGGGAAAGACGCACCGCATCGGAGAGGTCCACGAAGGCACTGCCACCATGGACTGGATGGAGCAGGAACAGGAGCGCGGCATTACCATTACTTCCGCCGCCACCACCTGCACCTGGCGCGACATTCGCATCAATATTATTGATACCCCGGCCACGTGGATTTCACCGCTGAAGTGGAGCGGTCTTTGCGCGTTCTGGATGGCGCTGTGGCGGTCTTTGACGCGGTTCATGGGGTGCAGCCGCAATCGGAAAAAGTCTGGCGTCAAGCCGATAAGTACGGCGTGCCGAGAATTTGTTTTATCAACAAAATTGATAAGATGGGCGCCGATTTCGAGCATGCCGTCGATACCCTCCGCAAACGCCTCAATGCCAAGCCCGTCGCGATCCAAATTCCCATCGGACAAGAAGATAAGTTCAAAGGCGTAGTCGATCTCATCGAGATGAAGTCGATTGTCTGGCAGGACGACACCATCGGCGCTGAGTACACCACCGGTGAGATTCCTGCCGAACTGCAGAAGAAAGCCGAAGCGTTCCATACCGCTCTGGTCGAAACTGTCGCCGAGAACGACGACGAAATGCTGCACAAGTTCCTCGAAGGCGAGACGATTTCCCCTGCCGAACTGCGAGCCTCGTTGCGCAAGTCAACCATCGCTCTGAAAGTATTCCCGGTCGTAGTTGGCACCGCTTTCAAGAACAAAGGCGTACAGCCGTTGCTCGACGCGGTCGTGGATTATCTGCCTTCGCCACTTGACGCAGGCGAAGTCAAAGGCATCAATCCGGACAACGGGGAAGTGATCACCCGCAAGCCCGCTGACAGTGAGCCATTTTCCGCGCTGGCCTTCAAGATCATGGCCGACCCGTTTGTGGGCCAGTTAACATTTATTCGCGTTTACTCCGGACAACTCAAGTCGGGAGACTCGGTGCTCAACGCCGGCCGCGGCCGCAGCGAGCGTATTGGCCGTCTGCTCAAGATGCATGCCAACAAGCGCGAAGACATCAACGAAATTCTGGCGGGCGACATCTGCGCCGCCGTCGGTTTGAAAAATGTTTCGACCGGCGACACTATCTGCGAAGAAAAGCATCCCATCGCCCTCGAATCCATTACCTTTGCGGTTCCCGTAATTTCGGTTGCGGTCGAGCCTAAGACCAAAGCTGATCAGGAAAAAATGGGCATGGCGCTTTCGAAACTGGCCCAGGAAGATCCCACCTTCAAAGTTCACACCGACCCCGACAGCGGACAGACCATCATCAGCGGCATGGGCGAGTTGCATCTCGAAATCATCGTCGATCGCATGATGCGCGAGTACAAAGTCGAAGCCAATGTGGGCAAGCCGCAGGTGGCGTATCGCGAAACCATTCGCAGGAAATCTGAAGCGGAAGGCAAGTACATCCGCCAGACCGGCGGCCGCGGCCAATACGGACACGCCAAGATTCGCATCGAGCCCAACGAGCCGGGCAAGGGCTACGAATTCGTCAACGAAGTTGTGGGCGGCTCGGTGCCCAAGGAATTCATCAAGCCCATCGACCAGGGCATTCAAGAGGCGCTCGAGGGCGGAATTCTGGCCGGCTATCCGATGGTCGATGTCAAAGTCGAGCTTTACGACGGCAGCTATCACGATGTCGATTCGAACGAAATGGCATTCAAGATCGCCGGCTCGATGGCCTTCAAGGAAGCTGCGCGTAAAGCCTCTCCGGTGCTGCTCGAGCCGGTGATGGCGGTGGAAGTGGTTACGCCGGAAGATTACGCCGGCGTCATCATGGGCGACCTGAGTTCGCGCCGGGGACGGATCGAAGGCATGGAGCATCGCGCCGGTTCGCAGGTGATCAAAGCCATCGTGCCGCTGGCCGAAATGTTTGGTTATGCCACGCACATGCGCTCGAGCACCCAGGGCCGCGCCGAGTACTCGATGCACTTCGCGCGCTACGAAGAAGTGCCGCGCAGTGCGGCGGACGAAATCATCGGTCGTTCACAGGGACCCAAGCGGTAGACGCAAAGACGCGGCGAGGGTGCCCGCGTCACACGAGCAAGACGGAGCTAGGAAATGGCGAAAGAGAAATTTGAGCGGAATAAGCCGCACTGCAACGTAGGGACGATTGGTCACATTGACCATGGCAAGACCACGTTGACGGCGGCCATCACCAAGGTGCTGCAGAAGCACAACCCGAAGATCGTGTTCCGGTCGTTTGATTCGATTGACAACGCGCCGGAAGAAAAAGCGCGCGGGATCACGATTGCCACGGCGCACGTGGAGTATGAGACGGCGAACCGGCACTACGCGCACGTGGATTGCCCGGGCCACGCCGATTACATCAAGAACATGATCACGGGCGCGGCCCAGATGGATGGCGCGATTCTGGTGGTGGCGGCAACCGATGGTCCGATGCCGCAGACGCGGGAACACGTGCTGTTGGCACGGCAGGTGGGCGTGCCTTACATCGTGGTGGCATTGAACAAGTGCGATGCCGTGGATGATCCGGAACTGCTCGACCTGGTGGAACTGGAAGTGCGCGAGCTGCTGAAGAGCTATCAGTTTCCGGGCGACGATGTGCCGGTGGTACGGCTGTCGGCGCTGGGCGCGCTGAACGGGGAAGCCAAGTGGGAGAAGCAGATTGACGAGCTGATGGCGGCAGTGGACAAGAGCGTGCCGCAACCGGCGCGCGAACTGGACAAGCCCTTCCTGATGCCGATTGAAGATATTTTCTCGATCTCGGGCCGGGGAACGGTGGTAACGGGCGAATCGAGCGGGGCAAAGTGAAGGTGGGCGAAGAAGTGGAAATCGTGGGCTTCCGCGAGACCCGCAAGACGGTGGTGACGGGCGTCGAAATGTTCAAGAAGCAGTTGGACGAAGGACTGGCGGGTGACAATGCGGGCCTGCTGCTGCGCGGCATCGCGAAAGAGGATGTGGAGCGCGGCATGGTGCTGGCCAAGGGCGGATCGATCACGCCGCACACCAAGTTCAAGGCGGAAGTCTACATTCTGACCAAGGAAGAAGGCGGGCGACATACGCCCTTCTTCAAAGGCTACCGGCCGCAGTTTTATCTGCGGACGACGGATGTGACGGGAGTGGCGGAGTTGCCGGCGGCGACCGAGATGGTGATGCCGGGGGACAACGTGCAGCTGGTGATTGAGCTGATCACGCCGGTGGCGATGGAAAAGGGCTTGCGCTTTGCCATCCGCGAAGGCGGCCACACGGTGGGCGCGGGAACCATCAGCGAGATTATTCAGTAGCGTGGTTTGGCGGTGAGTGGAAACGAAGCTGAGGATTAAAACCCAGGGATCAGTTACTGGTTCTCAGTTCTCAGAAGGTTTGAGCTAGAAGCTAATAGCGTAGGAGCTAGAAGCTGATTTTCAGCGGCTCGCAGCATGCCGCCAGTTCTTTCCTCCCGGTGAGCCGGGAGAGCGAAGAGAGTGAAACGTGGTTGGAAAAGAAAGAATTCGCATCCGGCTGAAGGCGTATGACTACCGCATCCTGGACCAGTCCACGGGTGAGATTGTCGACACCGCCCGGCGCACAGGGGCGCAAATCGCGGGCCCGATTCCATTGCCCACGATGAAAAACAAGTACTGCGTGCTGCGTTCTCCGCACGTGGACAAGAAATCGCGCGAGCAGTTTGAGATCCGCACCCACAAGCGTTTGCTCGATATTCTCGAGCCCACGCAGCAAACTGTGGATGCTTTGATGAAACTCGATTTGCCCGCGGGCGTGGATGTCGAGATCAAGGCCTTTGGCAAGGAACACAAATAGCCGTCAGCTTTCAGCGGTCAGCTTGAGCTTGCAGCTGATCCAGCTTGCGGAGAAGAATTGAAATGGCGAAAGTAACTGGAATTCTGGGCAAGAAAGTCGGGATGACGCAGCTCTTCGACGACAAGGGCGACGTGCATCCGGCGACCGTTCTGCAGGCTGGTCCCTGCGTGATTACGCAGCACAAGACCCAGACCCGCGACGGATACGACGCGGCGCAGATCGGCCTGGTCGAGTTTATGAAGGAATCGCGCCTGACCCAGCCCATGAAGGGACATCTGGGAAAGCACAATTTGCCGCCGGTGAAATTTCTGCGCGAAGTGCCGATTGAAGTTGAAAAGGCGGAAGAAGCAGTCGCGGTGAAGGCCGGAGACCGGGTGCTGGTGGATATTTTTGAAGGCGAGAAGTTTGTGGACATCGTCGGCATCAGCAAGGGGCGGGGTTTTGCCGGTGTGGTCCGGCGTCATCATTTTGCCGGCGGCCCCAAGTCGCACGGTTCGATGTTCCAGATCACCGGCTCGATCGGTTCGTCGGCGTTTCCTTCGCGCGTGTTCAAGGGCATGCGCATGTCGGGACACATGGGTGTGGATCGCGTGACCCAGCGCAACCTGCGCGTGCTGGGCGTCGACAAAGACGAGAACCTGCTGGTGGTTGAAGGCAGCGTGCCCGGTCCGAATGGCGGGTATCTGGTGATTACCAAGGCCAAGAAGCCGCCCAGAGAGCGGCGCGGATTTGGCGGCGCGGCCACGGTGGATCCGTTGAAGGCAGCGAAGAGGGCGGCGAAGAAGGCTTAGAGCGGTCGTCGGTCTTCGGTCGTCAGTCGTTGGCCTAGGCAGCAGACGAGTACGGAAGAGACATATGGCAACTATCGACATTCATAATCTGAGCGGGGAGAAGGTCGGGACGCTCGATCTCGCCGATGAGGTTTTTGGCGCGGTCAACGAAGACCTGCTGTGGGAGGCGGTGAAGCATTACCGCGCCGCGCAGCGCGCCGGCACCCACGCCACCAAGAACAAGAAGCTGGTCTCGGGCGCCGGCAAGAAACTTTGGAAGCAGAAGGGCACGGGACGCGCCCGCGTCGGCTCCATCCGTTCGCCGCTGTGGCGGCATGGCGGCACGGTGCATGGCCCGCAGCCGCGCTCGTACGACTACGCCTTTCCCGCGCAAGAAGCTGCTGGGAGCGTTGCGCTCGGCGCTGGCGTCGAAATTTGCCGACGGCAAGCTGATCGTGGTCAACGCGTTTGACGTGAAAGAGCCGAAGAGCAAGCTGTTTCGCGCAGGCCCTGGACGCGCTGAAAGTGGAGACGACGGCGCTTGCTGGTCGAAGCGGCCGCGGCACGGCAACCGCAACCTGACGCTGAGCTCGCGCAACCTCGACGGCGTCGAACTGGTGCACGGCAACGAGGTTCATCCTTATCATCTGCTGCGTTATGACCGGGCGATTTTCTCGCAGCCGGCCATCGAAGCTTTGCAGGTTTCGCTGAAGAACTCGACTTCCAAGCGGCAGCGCAAGGAAGACGAGGCGGAAGAGCAAGGCAGCGAAGAAGGCCACGCGGCTCTCCGCGGCGCCGGACGCGCCATGAAAAAGCGGCGGAGGTCGCCTGATGAAATCCGCATATCAGATCATTCGCCGTCCGGTGATTACGGAAAAAGGCCTGGCCATCAAGGAAAACCAGAACACGCTGGTGTTCCAGGTGGCCAAGGCCGCGACCAAGACCGAGATCCGGGAAGCGGTGCAGTCGATTTTCAAAGTGAAGGTGCATTCCGTGCGCACCGCACTCTATCCGGGAAAAGAGCGCCGGCGGGGAAAGTTTGCCGGCTACCGTCCCGACTGGAAAAAGGCGTACGTGCGGCTTGAAGTCGGGCGAAAAGATGCCGGAGTACGCGCAGAACTTGTAGTCGCGTCGTCAGTCGTCGGTCTTCAGTCGTCAGGAAGGCCGGCGCGAACCAAGGATTGTGCTGAAGAGCTGAACGACCGATGAGCTAAGAGCTGATTTTTATGCCAATCAAGACTTACAGACCGACAACGCAGACGTTGCGCTACCGGACCACGCTGGTCAACGACGATATTACGACCCGGCATCCGCACAAGCCGCTGGTCGAACCCAAGCAGCGCAGCGGCGGGCGCCGCAACAGCGGCGACACCACCATGTGGCATCGCGGCGGCGGGCACAAGCGCAAGCTGCGCCTGATCGATTTCAAGCGCGACAAGAACGGGATTCCGGCGACCGTGGCTTCGATCGAGTACGATCCCAACCGCTCGGCGCGCATTGCGCTGCTCAGCTACGCCGACGGCGAGAAGCGCTACATTTTGCAGCCCGATGGGCTGAAGGTGGGACAGAAAGTGGTGAGCGGTCCGGAGGCGGACATTCTGGTGGGCAACGCGTTGCCGCTGAAGAATATTCCGCCCGGCACGACCATCCACAACATCGAGTTGAAGCCGGGCAAGGGCGCGCAGATGGTGCGCTCGGCGGGCGGTTCGGCGCAACTGGTGGCCAAAGAAGGCGAATACGCGCTGGTCAAGCTGCCTTCCGGCGAGACCCGCAAAGTGTCGCAGGATTGCATGGCCACGATCGGCCAGGTGGGAAATCTGGATCACGAAAACATCACCATCGGCAAAGCTGGACGCATGCGCTGGCTGGGGCGGCGTCCGGTGAACCGCGGGGTTTCCATGAACCCGGTCGACCATCCGCACGGCGGCGGTGAAGGCAAGACTTCGGGCGGCCGGCATCCGGTTACGCCGTGGGGCCAGCCGACGCGCGGCTACAAGACGCGGAATAACAAGCGCACGGACGCGTTCATCGTGAACCGGAGAGGCAAGAAGTAGAATGCGTCGTGGTCGTCGTCGTCGGTCGTTGGCAAAGCAGATTCCCACCGCGGGAGCGGTTCGGAATGACAAGATTTGAGGACTGTTAGCTAAGAGCTAGGAGCTAACAGCTGAGAAGCTGACTTTATGGCACGTTCAACCAAGAAGGGTCCGTTCGTGGATGGCTACCTGCAGGCGCGGGTGGACGGCATGAACTCGCGCAACGAGAAGAAGGTGCTGCGCACCTGGTCGCGGCGCTCGACCATCATTCCGGAAATGGTGGGCCACACCATCGCGGTGCATAACGGCAAGAAATTTATTCCGGTGTACATCACGGAAAACATGGTGGGCCACAAGCTGGGCGAATTCAGCTTCACCCGCCAGTTCAAGGGACACTCGATGCGGGCGGCCACCGAAACCGCGGCCCGGCCGGCAGGCGTGCCCGGCGGTCCGGGAGCGATCACCCCGGCGGCGGGTTCGGCTCCGGCAGCGCCGGCGCCCAAGGCGTAAGGAGAGAGCAGGCACATGGAATTTCGAGCTCAAGTCCGCTTCACCCGGGTCTCGCCGCAGAAGGCGCGGCTGGTGCTGGATTTGATCAAAGGCCGCAAGGTGGAAGACGCACTCAATACCCTGGTCTTCACCAAGAAGCGGGTGGCGGCGACGGTCGAGAAGCTGCTGCGCTCGGCGCTGGAGAATGCCAACTATCTGAGCAGCGAAAAAGGCATTGACGTCGATGTGGACAAGCTTTATGTGAAGGACGCCGTGGCCAACGACGGGCCGCGCATGAAGCGCATTCGTCCCGCGCCGATGGGCCGGGCTTTCCGCTACGTGCGGCGCATCGCGCACATCGAGATCGTGCTGGCGGAGCGGGGCAAGAGCGGCGAAGGGCTGGCGACCGTGGTGGGTGAAGAAACCGCGGCCGCAAGACCCCGGCCGAGCAAGGCCGGTGCAAAGCGGCAAAGCGCCGGCGGGAAAGAAGAAAGTAGGAGCCAGATAATGGGACAAAAAGTTCATCCCTACGGTTTTCGCCTGGGCTACACCAAGCCCTGGAAGTCGCGCTGGTTTGTGGAGCGCGATTACGACAAGCTGCTGCTCGAAGACGTCAAGCTGCGCAATGAGCTGAAGGACAAGCTCAAGTCGGCGGGCGTGAGCTCGATTGAAATCGAGCGTCCGGGCAACAAGCTGCGGGTCATCATCAAGACGGCGCGTCCCGGCATCATCATCGGCCGCAAGGGCGCCGAGATCGACAAGCTCAAGGGGGACGTGCAGAAGCGCACCGGGCGCGAGGTCTACATCGATATCCAGGAAGTGCACAAGCCGGAACTGGACGCGCAACTGGTGTCGGAATCGATTGCGCTGCAACTGGAAAAGCGCGTCGGCTTCCGCCGCGCCATGCGCAAAGCGGTGGATTCGGCGCTGCGCTTCGGCTGCAAGGGCATCAAGGTCCGGGTCAGCGGGCGGTTGAATGGCAATGAAATCGCGCGCTCGGAGTGGTATCTGCAGGGCCGTCTGCCGCTGCACACGCTGCGCGCCGACATCGACTACGGCTTTACCGAAGCCCGCACCACCTATGGCGTCATCGGGGTGAAGTGCTGGGTCTACAAAGGCGAAATTTTGCCGGCCAAAAAGCGCGAGCCGCAGCAGGCAGGCGCGTTCTAAGGATTTGGGCCAGGAGCTAGAAGCCAGAAGCTAAGAGCTGATTCTTATGTTGATGCCAAAGAAAGTGAAGTACCGCAAGCAGCAGCGCGGGCGCATGACCGGGAAGGCCTGGCGCGGGAGCCAGCTGGCTTTCGGAGATTTCGGCCTGAAAGTGCTTGAGCCGGGCTGGATTACCGACCGCCAGATCGAGGCTGCGCGCGTGGCCATGACCCGCTTCATCAAGCGCGGCGGCAAGATCCAGATCCGTCTGTTTCCGGACAAGCCGGTCACCAAGAAGCCGGCTGAAACCCGTATGGGTAAAGGCAAGGGAGCGCCCGATCACTGGGTGGCGGTGGTGCGGCCGGGCAAGATCCTGTTCGAGATGGAAGGGGTCTCGCAGACGGATGCCACGCGAAGCCATGCGTCTGGCCTCGCACAAGCTGCCGTTGCGAACCGTGTTTGTGAAGCGCGAAGGTGCGCACTAGAAATTCTGTTCGAACTAAGAATTCAGAAGTTGAAAGCTGAGAACTGATATGAAATCGGAAAAAGTACGGAATTTGACCGCCGACGAACTGGTCTCGCAGGAGCACGAACTGAGCGACCAGCTCTTCAAGCTGAAGTTCCAGCTCAACATGGGACAGACCGAGAGCCTGAAGAAGATTCGCGGCCTGCGCCGGGACATTGCCCGGGTGAAGACCATCGCTCGCGAGCGCGAACTGGCCGCCGCTGGCGGAACGGAGAAAAAGTAGTATGGCTGAAACCAAGACACAATCCACGAGAGCGGCAGAGCCGCAGCAGGCGGGACGGCGCAAGATCGTGGTCGGCGAAGTGGTCTCGAGCCGCATGCACAAGACCATCGTGGTGCAGGTGGTGCGCAAAAAGGCGCATCCGTTCTACAAGCGCGTGGTTTCGAAAGCCAAGAAGTTTTATGCCCATGACGAAAAAAATGTTGCCCACGTGGGCGATGTGGTGCGCCTGGAAGAGACTCGTCCGCTGTCCAAGCTGAAGCGCTGGCGCCTGAAGGAAGTGGTCCGGCAGGCGGCGTTGTTGCCGGAAACGACGCGTCGCGGAAGTCAGCTAGACCGGGCATTATTCGCCAACAGCATAAGGGAGATCACGATTATGGCTGTGATGATGAGATCGATGCTCGAGGTCGCCGACAACTCCGGCGCCCGCAAGCTGCAGATGATTCTGCCGCTCGGCGGTTCGACCGGCTTGAATGCCGGACTGGGTGACGTCATCACCGCCAGCGTGAAAGAGGCGGCCCCGGAAGGACAGATGCAGAAGGGCAAAGTGGTGAAGGCGGTCATCGTGCGCACCCGCAAAGAACACCGGCGGCGCGATGGCACTTATATCCGCTTCGACAGTAATGCCGCGGTGCTGATTAACGATGCCGGCGAACCGGTGGGGACCCGCGTCTTCGGACCCGTGGCCCGGGAACTGCGCGAGCACAAGTTTCTGAAGATTGTGTCGCTGGCGCCGGAAGTACTTTAACCTGCGCTGACGAGAAGTAACGAAATTAAGAGAGCTGAGAACCGAGAAGCCAGAATGAAGACAGTCGAGCGAGCGAACAAGCGAGTTGACCTCCGGCGCAACGATACGGTGAGAGTGATCACCGGCCGCGACAAGGGAAAAGAAGGCCGCGTTCTGCGCATTTTTCCGAACGATGCCAAGATCCTGGTCGAGCACGTGATGCTGGTGAAGAAGCACGTGCGCCCCAATCCGCAGCGCAACGTGAAGGGCGGAATCGCCGAGCAGGAGAGCCGGATCGCCATCTCGAACGTGGGGTTGATGTGTCCCAGCTGCAAGCGCCCGGTACGCATCGGACACGAGTTCCAGGGCGAGCGCAAGGTTCGGGTGTGCCGCAAGTGCGGCGCCACGCTGGACAAATAGCTACTAGCAGCTTCTAGCTAAGCCAAGGATACTGGGGTTTAACTAGTAGCGACGTAGAGGTAGAGATTGGAACTCGAAAGGAAAAGGCTAGGAGCTAGAAGCTGAATTCCAGAGGAAGCAATGGCAAAAGAGAAAAGAGACAGACAAGGCGAGAAGCAGCAGCGGAGGCGAAGCCGCCGGCGCAGGCGCATCACAGCGCCAAGGAAACGCCTCGGCTCAAGGGCCGCTTCAAGGCTGAAATTGCGCCTGCGCTGATGAAGGAATTCGACCTGAAGAATCCCATGGCGGTGCCGCATCTGCACAAGATTGTGGTCAATATGGGCATGGGCGAAGCCACGCAGAACGCCAAGATCCTCGATCCCGCGGTCAATGAGCTGGGCCAGATCACCGGCCAGAAGCCGATTACGACCAAGGCCAAGAAATCGATTGCGGCCTTCAAGGTGCGTGAAGGACAAGCCATCGGCGCCATGGTCACGCTGCGGGGCGACCGCATGTGGGAGTTTCTCGACCGGCTGTTGAACGTGGTGCTGCCCCGGGTGCGCGACTTTCAGTGGAGTCTCCACCAAATCGTTCGACGGGCGCGGCAACTACACGCTGGGCCTGCACGACCAGCTGATTTTTCCCGAGATCGACTACGCCCGGGTGGACAAGACCAAGGGCATGAACGTCACCATCGTCACTACCGCGGGGAGCGACGACCAGGCGCGGGTGCTGCTGAAGCATCTGGGGATGCCGTTCCGGGCGAACTGAGGGGTCATTAGAAGTTTCTGAATCGAAGTCTTAACTGAGAGCTGATGGCTGAAAGCGGAGAGTCTGAGCCAGAAGCTAGGAGCGAAAAGTAAATTGACCACAGCAAAACGAGTCAAGGACGCAAAGATCCAGGCAAAGTTTGACAAGGCACGCGGCAAACAACAGCCGCAGCCGAAGTTTTCGTCGCGCCGGCATAACCGCTGCAAGCTGTGCGGACGCCCGCGCGCTTATCTGCGCAAGTTCGGCATTTGCCGCCTGTGTTTCCGCGGCCTGGCGTTGCGCGGAGAGATTCCTGGAGTTGCGAAGTCGTCGTGGTAGGGAGTGGGTAATGAATCTCCCACCCTTGCGCACACAACGCGCAAGAGTGGGGCACCCGAGTCTGAGGTAACCAAGTCTGGGGTAACCAAGTCCGGGTGGAAGCGTCGTCGCGGGTTCTTCGGTGCACCGTAAGTCGGGCCGAAGCAAACGGGCGGCGGAGGAGAAGCAAACGATGAATTTGACCGATCCGGTCGCAGACATGCTGACGCGCATTCGCAATGCGATACGCGCCCGCCACCAGAAGGTTGATGTTCCTGCTTCCAAGCTGAAGCTGGAGATTGCCCGCATCCTCAAAGAGGAAGGCTACATCTCCAATTTCAAGCCGGCGGAGGAGGAAGGCCACAAGGTCCTGCGCATCTATCTGAAGTACGGCAACAACAACGAAGCCGCGATCTCGAACGTCGAGCGCGTGTCCCGGCCGGGTTGCCGGGTCTATGTGCGGCGCAGCGAGATCCCGCGCGTGCTGGGCGGGCTGGGCATTAACATTCTGACCACGCCTCGCGGAGTCATGACCGGACGCCAGGCGCGTAAGCAGGGCGTAGGCGGCGAAGTGTTGTGCGAGATTTGGTAGGGATAGCTTCTAGCTACTAGCTTCTGGCTGCTAGCTAGGGTACAAGTGACGAATTGAAACAGTTGTGGTAATCGCAGGAACGCGACTTGGCTAGAAGCCAGGAGCTAGAAGCTAGAAGCCTATGTCAAGAATTGGAAGAAAACCGATCCCGCTCCCCAAGGGAGTTGCGGTCAAAATCGATGGCAGCACGGTGAACGTGCAGGGGCCCAAGGGCAAGCTGGATACCCAGCTGCCGCGCGGCATCCGCATGGAGCAGCAGGACGGCAACCTGGTGGCGATCCGCGAGAACGACTCGCAGGCTGCGGTCCATGGCCTGGCCCGCGCCCTGGTCAACAACGCGGTTGAAGGCGTGACCAAGGGCTGGACCCGGGAGTTGGAAATCGTCGGTATCGGATATCGCGCCGAGCTCAAGGGCAAGACCACGGTGGTCTTCAGCCTGGGATACTCGCATCCGATCGAATACCCGTTGCCGGTGGGAATTGAAGCGACCGTCGACCCAAGCAGACCAAGCTGAGCGTTACTGGCATCGATCGCCAAAAAGTGGGACAGGTGGCCGCCGAAATGCGCAGCCTGCGGCCGCCCGATCCGTACAAGAACAAGGGCGTACGCTATGCCGGCGAGCGGTTGAAGAAGAAGGTTGGTAAGACCGGAGCGAAATAGCAGTCGTTGGCCGCTGGTCGTTGGTCTTTGGCCAACCCCGAACGGCCACGCGGGCGAATGCTCCAGGAATTTTTAAGAGTCGTCATCGCTGGTCTTGGCCAACGACCAACGAGGTAGGACCGAGGACTGAAACAATGCTTACCCAGACATCGAAGAATGCGAATCGGCGGCATGTTCACAAACGCATCCGCAAAAAAGTTCTCGGCACGTCCGAGCGCCCGCGGTTGAACGTGTATCGCTCGTTGAATCATATCTACGTCCAGTTGATCGACGATCTGAAGGGCGCAACCCTGGTTTCCGCGAATTCCGCCGAAGGCAAAAAAGGCGAGCGCCGCACCGGGGGCAACCTGGCTGCGGCCAAGAGCGTGGGCAAGAGCATTGCCGAGCGCGCCAAGGCCAAGGGCATCGAGAAAGTCGTGTTCGACCGGGGCGGATACATTTATCACGGAAGAGTTAAGGCCCTGGCCGATTCCGCCCGCGAAGCCGGGCTGCAGTTCTAGGGAATTGAGGTAATTGTGTAATTGAGAAATCGGGCAATTAAAAATTCGGGTTTCAAATTACTCCATTACTAAATTGCCCAATTACCAAATTTTTGAAATGAGAATCAATGCCAACAGTGATTAAGAAGCTTGATGCGAATTCCTACCAGTTGAAAGACCAGGTGGTCTCGATCAACCGCGTGACCAAAGTGGTCAAGGGCGGCAAGAATCTCTCCTTCGCGGCCCTGGTCGTGGTGGGAGATCCCAGCGCTGCGGTCGTAGGCTATGGCTCGGGGAAAGCCAAGGAAGTTCCGCAGGCGATTCGCAAGGGAATTGAGTCGGCGAAGAAGAACCTGATGCGGGTTAACCTCACGCAAACCACCATCCCCCACCTCGTGCTGGGGCGCTACGGCTCGGGCAGAGTATTGCTGAAGCCTGCTCCCGAAGGCACCGGAGTGATTGCGGGCGGCGCGGTGCGCGCGGTCATGACGTCGGCGGGCATTCAGAATGTGCTTACGAAGTCGATTGGCACCACCAATCCGCACAACGTCATCAAGGCGACTTTTGACGCGCTGAAACATTTGAAGAACAAGAGTGACGTGGCTGCCATGCGCGGCAAGTCGGTCGAGGAACTGTAACCATGCCTAACAAATTGGCCAAGAAATCGTATGCGGGCGGCAGCGCGAAAATCCATTTGAAGTGGGTGCGTTCGGCGATTTGCGCTCCCGTCCAACAGAAGTTGGTGGTCAAAGGTCTGGGTTTCACGCGGCTGAACCAGGTGATCGAGCGTCCGGACAACCCGGCCATTCGTGGCATGGTGGCCAAGGTGCCGCATCTGGTGGAGATCGTGAACTAGTTTTCAGCTATCAGCCCTCAGCTAATCCTGGGTGCTAATAGCTGACGGCTGAGAGCTTATTTATGAACCTTTCAAACATTCGGGCACCAAAGAAGGCGACGGCAAACAAGAAGCGCGTGGGCCGCGGCATGGGTTCGGGCATGGGCAAGACCTCTACCCGCGGACACAAAGGCCAGCGCTCGCGCAGCGGTTCGCGCATGATGCGCGGCTTCGAAGGCGGCCAGATGCCTTTGCACCGGCGCATGCCCAAGCGCGGATTCACCAACATCTTCCGCCAGGAATTCAACATCGTGAACCTGGAGAAGTTGGTGGCGCTGGGCGAGACCACCATCACGCCCGAGGTATTGCGTAAAGCGGGAGTGATCAAGACCAAACACCCCTTGAAGGTGCTCGGTGACGGGGAGTTAACCATTGCGCTCACCGTGCACGCCCACAAATTTTCCAAGTCGGCCCAGGAAAAGATCACCAAGGCCGGCGGCAGTTTCGAGGTTCTGTAGCCGATGCTGGAGAAACTGGCTAACGTTTTTCGTATCCCGGACCTGCGCAAGCGCATTCTGTTCACGCTTGGGTTGCTGGCGGTGTACCGCTTGGGCGGACACATCCCCACGCCGGGTGTGAACGCGGACAAGCTGCAACAATTCTTTGAGCAGAACAAGGGCAGCCTGCTGGGCTTTGTGGACCTGTTTTCCGGCGGGCAGCTCCGTCGTCTGACGATTTTTGCTCTGGGCATCATGCCCTACATCACGGCGTCGATCATTTTGCAGTTGCTGACCGTGGTCTATGAGCCGCTGGCCAAGTTGCAGAAGGAAGGCGAGCTCGGCCGCAAGAAGATCACCCAGTGGACGCGTTATCTGACCGTGATCCTGGCCTCGGTCCAGTCTTTCGGCATCGCCTGGCAGCTGCAACGAAGCGGAGATTTTGTCGTCCATCCCGGCCCCAAGTTCATTCTGATGACCATGCTGACCCTGACCACGGGCAGCGCATTCATCATGTGGCTGGGCGAGCAGATTACTGAGCGTGGCGTCGGCAACGGCATGTCGCTGCTGATCTTTGCCGGCATCGTCGTCGGACTGCCGCGGGGGGTGATCGATCTTTTCGACAAGGTCCGCACTGATGCCTGGGGCGTATTTACCGCGCCCGCGACCATCCTGCTGATCGGCGTGATGGTGCTGGTGGTGGCGTTCATCGTGTATGTGGAGCGCTGCGAGCGCAGGATTCCGGTGCAGTACGCCAAGCGCGTGGTCGGCCGCAAGGTGATGGGCGGACAGTCTACGCACCTGCCCTTGCGCGTGAACTCCGGCGGAGTTATGCCGGTGATTTTCGCATCGTCAATCCTGACCCTTCCGCAGACCGTCGGCTACAGCCTGCGCAACAACCGCTATTTCGGAGAGCTGATTCGCAATCTGGGATGGGGCGAGCCGCTGTACACATTCCTCTATGCCGTGGGCATCATCTTCTTCGCCTATTTCTATGTATCGATTGTCTTCAACCCCAACGAGGTTGCGGACAACATGCGGAAGTATGGTGGGTTTATTCCCGGCATTCGTCCCGGCAAGCGCACCGCGGACCACATCAACGAAATTCTGACCCGGATCACGCTGGTGGGGGCGCTGTATCTGATCATCATCTCGTTTATTCCGGAGTGGATGATTACCGGCATTCATCTGAACCATCTTTACGGGCCGATTGGATCGTTTTTCGAGCGGCTGCCTACCTGGGTAACCAACGGGCTCGGAGTGAATTTTTACTTTGGAGGGACCTCGCTGCTGATCGTGGTCGGTGTGGCCATGGACACGGTGACCCAGATCGAAGCCCAGCTGGTGATGCGCCACTACGACGGCTTCACGCCGCGCAGCGGGCGCATTCGCGGCCGCCGGACATGGTCTTGAATACCTGGTCGTAAATGTAGGCGCGAGCGTCCGCGCTCGTGCGACCGAGGCATGGACTTGGTTTCGACGCTTGGTTCGGTGAGGGTTTGAGAAGTTAATTGAGTTTGACAGTCGTCGTGCTGGTTGAGTGAAATTGCGATCGGGAGGCGGGAGGACCAGTTCGATGGCGGAGGCAACCTCGCGCGGCATCGGACCGGTCATCCTGCTCGGCTCTCCGGGCGCGGGCAAGGGTACGCAGGCCAAGCAGATCGTGGAGCGTTATCGCATCCCGCAGATTTCTACGGGAGACCTGCTGCGGGAAAATGTGCAGCGCGGCACTCCGCTGGGCTTGGCGGCCAAGGACGTGATGGCGCAGGGCGAACTGGTGCCCGACGACCTGATGTATGACATGGTGGCGCAGCGCTTGCGAAACGCGGATTGCGAGCGCGGCTTCATTCTGGATGGATTTCCCCGGAATCCGGCCCAGGCCGGATGGCTGGATGCGTTTCTGGAGAACGAGTTCTTTGAAAAGGGGCAACGGGAGCCATGCCTGCCCATTGTGATCCGAATTAACGTGGACTATAATAAGTTGTTACGTCGGATTACTGGACGCCGTTCTTGTCCCGTCTGTGGACGGATCTACAACGTCTACTCCCAGCCACCCCGTGTCGCTGATCGATGCGATGTTGATGGTTCTGCGCTGGTCACCCGCGACGATGACCGTGAAGAAGTCATCCGGGACCGACTGGCAGCCTACGAACTGCAGACCAAACCGGTAGCCGAATACTACGCGCGCAAAGGGCGGCTGGTTTCTGTGGATGGCGACCTGCCGGTCAATCAGGTCACAGAGCAGATTTTCAAAGTGATCGAGAGCCAGCGCGGTGTGCCGGCCGGTGATAACGTAGGTCTGAGAAGTAAATTCGCCCAGTGAATCATGGCGATTGTCTGCAAATCGGCGGCGGAGATTGAGAAGATGCGGCGCAGCGGCGGCATCGTGCGCGAGGTACTGAACCACGTTCGCACCCTGGTGGTGCCGGGCGCGACCACGATGGACCTGGAACGCGCTGCCGAACAGAAGATCAAGGATCTGGGCGTGAAGCCAGCGTTCAAGGGATATTTCGATTATCCCTGCGTGCTTTGCACCTCGATCAATGAAGAGATTGTTCACGGCATCCCTTCGGAGAAAAGAGTGTTGAAAGCCGGTGACATCGTTTCCATCGATTGCGGCGTGGTGCTGGATGGCTATTACGGCGATGCTGCCATCACGGTTCCGGTGGATGGTTCGATCACGCCGGAGCTGACCAAGTTGCTCGAAGTGACCGAGGCTTCGTTATACCGCGGCATTGAGGCGGCGCGGATCGGCAATGCAGTAGGCGATGTTGGCGCTTCCGTACAGGAATTTGTCGAAGCCAACGGCTTCAGCGTGGTTCGGGAGTTTGTCGGACACGGCATTGGAACCCGCCTGCACGAGGAACCGCAGGTGCCGAACTACGGCACGCGTGGCCACGGGGCCCGCTTGCGCGAAGGCATGGTGCTGGCGATCGAGCCCATGGTGAATTCTGGCAGTCCAGGGACTCGGGTTCTCGACGACAAGTGGACTGCGGTAACTGCCGACGGCAGCTACAGCGCTCACTTTGAGCATTGTGTCGCGGTCACGAAAGATGGCCCGATGATTTTGACGCAGTAAAACAGCTTTCAGCCGTCAGCTATCAGCTCTCAGTTTTTACTGAAGGCCGATAGCTGAAAGCTGACAGCTTTCTTAAGGAGTCGATGAGCAAAGAGGACGCGATTGAAGTGATGGCAACGGTCGTCGAACCGCTGCCCAATGCCATGTTCCGGGTGGAACTGGAAAACAAGCACCAGGTGCTGGCACACGTCTCGGGGAAGATGCGCAAGAACTTCATCCGCATCCTGCCTGGCGACAAGGTCGCGGTTGAGCTTTCGCCCTACGACCTGAACCGCGGGCGCATCGTGTATCGCTATAAATAAGCTGTGCTGTGACCGGGTCTTGGACCCGGTCAGGCCGAGGCTAGAGCCCGGCTTGGATAAAGGACTAGTTTATGAAAGTACGAGCATCGGTAAAGAAGATTTGCGACAAGTGCAAGGTCATCCACCGCAAAGGCGTGGTGCGGGTGATCTGCGCCAACTCCAAGCACAAACAGCGTCAAGGATAAACGATTAGAGGAGCACTATGGCACGCATTGCAGGCGTCGATCTTCCGCGCAACAAGCGGACGAATATCGCGCTGACCTACATCTACGGCATTGGCAATCCGCGCGCGGCGCGCATTCTGGACGCGGCCAAAGTGGACCCGATGAAAAAGATCCAGGACCTGGGCGAGGACGAAGTCAACCGCATCCGCCAGGTCATCGAAGCCGAAGGTATGGTGGAAGGCGATTTGCGCAAGGAAGTTTCGATGAACATCAAGCGGCTCATCGAAATCGGTTCCTATCGCGGCTATCGCCATCGCCGGAACCTGCCGGTCCGCGGACAACGGACCCACACCAACGCGCGCACCCGGAAGGGCCCGCGCAAAGGCACCGTGGCGGCCAAGAAGAAATCGGCGGCCAAGACTTAGAGACCTGACGTTGGTCGATCTTCGTTGGTCGTTGGCTTTCACCTGCCGACGACAAGAAGCGAACGGCCAACGAGCTAACGACGAGCGACTAACTTATGGCAAAACCAGCAGCACCAGCGGCAGCGGGAACCGGAGCAGCGGCGCCGGATAAAAAGGGCAAGAAGAAAACCTTCAAGAAGAAAGAGCGGAAGCACGTTCCGCATGGCATTGCCCACATCCAGGCTTCGTTCAACAACACGATTGTGACCATCGCCGATCAGGCGGGAAATGTCCTGGCCTGGAAGAGTTCCGGTTCGCTGGGTTTTCGCGGATCGCGCAAAGGCACGCCGTTCGCCGCCCAGCAGGCGGCCCAGAACGCCGCCAGCATGGCGCGCGACCATGGCGTGCGCAGCGTTGAAGTGCGGGTGAGCGGCCCTGGTTCGGGACGCGAATCGGCGATTCGCGCCCTGGCTGCGGCGGGCATTGAAGTTCGCAACATTAAAGACGCTACGCCGATTCCGCACAACGGTTGCCGTCCGCCGAAGCGCAGAAGAGTATAAGAAACCAGCTTTCCAGTTTTTGGTTTCCAGTTCTCAGTGGAGCTGAGAAGACCGGAAACTGCTGATTTTGGTCCGGGACGAAGGGTGAAGCCAAACCTGTAAACCGGTCATCTAATAAGGAGAAACAACTTGGCACGTTACACTGATCCCGTCTGCCGTCTCTGCCGCCGCGAGGGCATGAAGCTGTTCCTCAAAGGCACAAAGTGTTTCAGCGATAAATGTCCCATCGAGAAGCGTAACTTCGCTCCCGGACAGCATGGCAAGGACCGCAAAGCCAAAATCGTCGGCTACGGCCTGCAGTTGCGCGAAAAGCAGAAAGCCAAGCGCATTTACTTCACCCAGGAAAGCCAGTTCCGCAACTACTTCGAGAAAGCGGCGCGCACCCGGGGCGTGACCGGCGAAATGCTTTTGCAACAGCTGGAGCGCCGTCTGGACAACGTGGTCTACCGCCTTGGCTTCGGAATGTCCCGCCGCCAGGCGCGCCAGCTGGTGCGTCACGGCCACATCCAGGTGAATGGGCGGAAGGTGAATATTCCCTCGTACCAGGTGAGTGTGGGCGAGGAGATCGCGATCCGCGAAGGCAGCAAGAAGCTGCCCATCCTGGAGCCGGCAAAGGAATTTGCCAGCCACCAGAATGCGCCCGAACTGGCTGGAGATCGATCGCGACAACTACAAAGGCAAGGTTCTGGCTTTGCCCAAGCGCGAAGATATTAATCTGCCGGTGAACGAGCAGTTGATTGTGGAGTTGTACAGCAAATAGTCGCTGGTCATGGGTCGTTCGTCGTTGGCCAACGACCAAAGACGAACGCCCGACGACTGATTTTTAGGTCCATTAATTCGAGCCAGATCAGCCTGTCTCTGACGCTTGACCTGAATGAACGCGGACCTGTTCAGGGATGTCAGGACTGAGCCAAACGGCCGAAGGAGAACAACGTAATGCTTTGGAAGGGATTTCAAAAACCCAAACGTCTCGCAGTCGACACTTCAACCTTAACCGACAAGTACGGCATCTTCTGGGCCCAGCCGTTTGAACGCGGCTTCGGCACCACCATCGGCAATGCTCTGCGCCGCGTGATGCTTTCTTCGATCGAAGGAGCTGCGGTCACCGCCGTGAAGATTGAAGGCGTGCTGCACGAGTTCCAGTCGATTCCCGGTGTGGTGGAAGACGCGACCGACATCATCCTCAACCTGAAGCAGATTCCGTTCAAGTTGAGCGGCGACGCTCCCAAGGCCATCTACCTGCGCAGCTGATCAGCCCGGCGTAGTCACCTCCGGCATGATCGAAGCCGATGCCGACGTCGAAGTGCTCGACAAGGACGTCTACATCGCGACCGTCAGCGAAGGCGGCAAGCTCGACATGGAAATGCGCCTCAAGCGCGGCCGTGGTTATGTTTCGGCGGACAAGAACTTCGACGAAGATCTCGGCATCGGTTTCATTCCCATCGACTCCGTGCACTCTCCGGTGCGCAAGTGCAACTACACCGTGGAAGCGGCGCGTCTGGGACAGATCACCGATTACGACAAGCTGACTCTCGAAGTGTGGACCAACGGCTCCATCACTCCGGCTGATTCCATCGGCCTGGCGGCGAAGCTGTTGAAAGACCACATGAACATCTTCATCAACTTCGAAGAGGACATCGAGACCTCCACCTCCACCGACGACCGCAAGCCGGAAATCAAGAACGAGAACCTGAACCGTTCGGTCGAGGAGCTGGAGCTTTCGGTGCGCAGCTACAACTGCCTGAAGAACGCAAACATTCAGACCATCGGAGAACTGGTGCAGAAGACCGAAGCCGAAATGCTGAAGACCAAGAACTTCGGCCGCAAGTCGCTGAACGAGATCAAGGAAATTCTGTCGTCGATGGGCTTGAGCCTGGGCATGAAGATTGACGAGCACGGCAACGCTGTGCCCGGCCCGACTTCGAACCAGGTGCTGCCGGCATCGGCGTACGGTCCGGATAACGATCTATAAGCAGTTTCGGGTGGCGCCAAGCGCCACCCTGTTTCCAGTTTTCCCGAACAGGATTTGTTTTCGGGGACGCCTGGAGCAAGAAAACCGGAAACCAGAAACTGGAAACTTTGAAACTGAAGGATTCACGATGCGTCACAAAGTAGCAGGATGGAAACTGGGACGTAACACCAGCCACCGCCGCTCGTTGCTGCGGAACCTGGTGACTTCGCTCATCATCGAAGAGCGAATCGAGACCACCGTGCCCAAGGCCAAGGCCCTGCGTCCGCTGGTCGAGAAGATGATCACGCTGGGCAAGCGCGGCGATCTGTCCGCGCGCCGCCAGGCCATCGCCTATCTCATGACGAGTGCCGCAGTGGACAAGCTTTTCGACACCATCGCCCCTCGTTTCGGCGACCGCGAAGGGGGATACCTGCGCATCGTTCGAGCTGGTTGGCGCAAGGGCGACGGCGCTGACACGGCGTTCGTCGAACTCCTCGGCAGTGAAAAGCTGCAGGAAGAAAAGCGCGAGAAACGAGCCGAGGCTCGTTCCAAGCGTGCCGAAGAAGCCAAACGAGCCATGGAAGAGGCCGAGGCACAGCAGGGAGTCGAGCATCCCGCTGACCACGCCGAAGGCGCCGACCAGGTCAAAGGCGATAAAGAGTAAGAGTCATGGAAGTGGGGCTGGGTCCAGGACCCGCCCCACCTTCCCGCTTTCCCCACCCCATTCGTACATGTCCCCTCGCGCCTATCCGGCGTAATCTTGCCTTCGCTTACCCTCGCGTTAGACTGATGAGAGGTCCATGGAGTTTTCTCGCAACCAAATCGGCATTGCTGCAGGAGCCGGGGCTCTTCTGCTGATCTTTTTTTTCGGATATCTTATTCACCTGAATGGTCAGGGTCCGGTGCTCGACCGGTCGGAAGATCGCGATCCCCTGTCAGGAATACCCAATTCCATCTCCCTGAATCCTCTGCGTGACCGCAGTTCAGAGCGTGAGGCTGCGAAGTTTATCCGCAGCATGCGTGACGGGAACTGCAAGGAAGAACTTGCGGATTGGGCCAAGGACTATCGAAAAAAGTACGCCGCATTTATCTGCAGCTCGGAGGCCCAGCACCCGCTGATTTCCTGGGAGGTTGCGGACTGGGAAGATACACCGCCCTTACGGATCCTTCATTACCGCGGCAAGCGCCGCAACGCTCCCGATCAAAAAGGCACGTACAAGGAACTGTTCTCAGTGACGCTGGAGAGAAAAGCCGGTGAGTGGGTCGTAACCAAATACGACTCGATGTACTAGGATTGGTCTTTGGTCGTTCGTCGTTGGCTCTGCGCCCGTTTTGTTTAAAGGTAACGAGTTCGTGGCGCTGCCCTTGTTTCGCCCTTCCAGGCTTGGTCCCCTCTGGTTCTTTTTACCGACGGCTTACGCCGTGGGCTCTATTCTTGCGCCGCTTCGCGGCTTAGGGGAGGGCGAGCCTTCGGGCTTGTCGGACGTCCCTCACCTTGGGGTCTCGAGTTGCGAAACCAGTTCTGGCCGCCGTCGCCGCAGAAGCAGAAAGATCACCGCCTGCGCGATCAGGGCAGCCGTGCTGTCCAGCAGCACGTCGTGGAGATTTCCGGTGCGGCTGGGAAGGTAGCTTTGGTGCCATTCGTCGAGGCACGCGACCAGGGCAGTCATGAAAAGAGAAATTCTTGCCCACTGAATTGACCAATTTCTGCCGGAGTAGGGGAAAGTGTCCCGCCAGGCGCGGAACAGCAGCCAGCTGAGAGTGAAATAGCCTACGAAGTGACCGGTCTTCCGAATGACAAAGTGCCAGGCGGAGAAATGAGCGGGGTCCAAGCCAAAAAGGAAGTGCAGCAGGGGGTAGAGAATTCGGCTGGTGTTATTGGCCGAGGCGAAAGGAGTGGACTCAGCCGCAATGAGGCCGAGCCATAGAATCGCCGCGATCCATGTTTTCAGCAGGTGCTTTTGGGCGGGGTTCAAGCGCGATTTTCCCCGCCTCTACTCGACAGCATAGTTCGGCGCCTCGCGGGTAATCATCACATCGTGCACGTGACTCTCACGCAGGCCCGCCCCGCTGATGCGCACAAACCGCGTCTTCTGCAACAGGTCCGGGATGGTGGCGCAACCGCAGTAACCCATGCCGGACTTCAAACCTCCGACCATCTGGTGCACGATCATGGCGACGGAACCACGGTAGGGAACGCGTCCTTCGATGCCCTCGGGAACCAGTTTCCCCAGGCGGTTGGCATCTTCGGGTCCTGCCCGACATGGCAGTCGAAGCGTCTCCATCGGTGTTCTGGAAATAGCGTTCGCTCGAGCCAGAAGCCATGGCTCCGAGCGAGCCCATGCCGCGATAGGATTTGAACGAGCGGCCTTGATAGAGAATCAATTCACCGGGACTCTCATCGGTTCCGGCAAACAGCGACCCGATCATGACCCCCGATGCGCCGGCGGCGAGGGCTTTCGTAATGTCGCCCGAGTACTTGATGCCGCCGTCGGCGACAATCGGAATGCCGGCGTCCTTGGTGGCGCGGTACGCTTCCGCGATGGCGGTCATCTGCGGCATTCCTGCCCCAGTCACGACGCGGGTGGTGCAGATCGATCCCGGACCAATACCGACTTTGATGGCGTCAGCACCCGCGCGGGCCAGTTCGCACGCTCCGTCGAAAGTTCCGACGTTGCCGGCGATCAGGTCCACTTCCGGCAGCTTTGACTTCACCACTTTGATGGCATCGAGCACGCGGCTGGAGTGTCCGTGCGCGCTGTCAATGGCCAGCAGATCCACTTTGCACTTCACCATTTCCTGGGCGCGCTCGAGGAAGTCGCCGGTGGCGCCGATGGCCGCGCCCACCCGCAGCCGGCCTTGCGAATCTTTGGCTGCGTTGGGATACTTCAACTTTTTCTGAATGTCTTTGACCGTGATCAGGCCCTTGAGGTTGTATTGGTCATCGACCACCAACAGTTTTTCCACGCGATGTTCGTGCAGGATGTTCTCC
This sequence comes from Terriglobia bacterium, assembly GCA_963803655.1. Taxonomy (GTDB): domain Bacteria; phylum Acidobacteriota; class Terriglobia; order Terriglobales; family Acidobacteriaceae; genus JAIQFF01. The sequence goes on along the minus strand of CAWDNR010000021.1, from coordinate 31,949 downwards.
GCATCTTCGAGAGTGGTTCCCACGGGCACGGTGATGAGATTTTCCTTGGTCATCACTTTGCTGATGGGAATGTCGAAGCGGGTCTCAAAGCGCAGGTCGCGATTGGTCAGAATGCCCACCAGTTTTCCGTTCTTGGTAATGGGCACGCCGGAGATTTTGTACTTGCGCATGATTTCGAGCGCGTCTGAAACCCTGGCATCGGGCGACATGGTGACCGGATCCACGATCATGCCGCTCTCCGACCGCTTCACTTTGTCCACCTCGTTGGCCTGCTGCTCCGGAGTCAGGTTGCGGTGGATGATCCCGATACCGCCCTGCTGGGCCAGCGCAATCGCCATGTGCGATTCCGTGACCGTGTCCATGGCCGCACTGACGATGGGAATGTTGAGGCGGATATTGCGCGTAAGCTGGGTCTGGGTGTTGGCCAGCGCAGGGACGACGTCGGAACGCGCCGGCAGCAGCAACACGTCGTCGAAGGTGAGAGCCTCGGGGACAGGAAAATGAATCATAAGTTTTCTCGGACGTGAAGGATAGCCTTCCATTCTAGAGACGGTTTGACCTTCAGGCAAATCGCCGGCATCGATTAGAAATTTGCGAAGTTGGCCTTCGAGTGAGGGCGGCGGCAGGTTTGTCTTTTGGTTCCCCGCGGCGTATATTGATAGCTGGAACTGTTGTGTAGTTACCAGCACGTGGCGAGACACACCAGTGGGCGCAAGCCCACTTTTTAGTTTAGGCCCATTTTGGAACTGGAAAATTGGCCGTAAGCTATTGGTTTCATGGCACTTGAAATTGACAAGGTCCGCGAGATTGCGGAGCGGGTGGCTGCCTCCAGCGGGCTCGAGGTCGTGGAAGTCGAGCTGCGCGGCGGGGGCAAAGCTCGCATGCTCCGCATCGTGATTGATAAGCTCGCCGGGGTCACGCACGAAGACTGCGCGAATGTGAGCCGCGAAGTCGGCACGATTTTGGATGTCGAGGACGCGATCCCCGGTTCTTACACACTGGAGGTTTCTTCGCCGGGTCTGGACCGGAAATTAATTCGTCCGGCTGACTACGAGCGCTTCACGGGAAGCCGCATCAAGTTGACCACGCAGCAACCGGTCAACGGCAATCGCCACTTTGAAGGCCGGCTGGAAAGTTTTGAACACGGTCGTTTAACACTGGACCTGAACGCCGCCAGAAAGAAACGCCGTCCAGAAGAAGGCGTTGCGCCAAAGCTCGAAATCGACTTGAAGAACGTCGAGAAGGCGAACCTGGTGCCGGAGATTTAGAAGCGGACGTCAGACCTCAGACGTCGGCATTACCTACGGCTTTTTATTGCGAGGTTTACCTGAGGTCCGAGGTCTGAAGGCCGAGGTCGGAACCATCTATGGCAAGTGAGCTCTATAACACGATTGACGCGTTGAGCCGGGAAAAGGGCATTGATCCGCAGATTGTCGTGAGCGCGGTGGAAGATGCCATTGTTGTCGCTACGCGCAAGTATTACAAGACGCAGGAAAACCTGCGCGCCGAATTGGACAAAGAAACCGGCAAGATCCGCGCTTTCGCGGTCAAGACGATCGTCGAGACTCCCGAGCAAGTTGAAGACCCCGTCCTGCAGGTCACTCTGGATGATGCTCGCAAGATCAATCCCAACGTCGAGTTGGGGGGTGAGCTTCAGATTAACAAGCAGACTGAAGGCATTCTGGGACGGATTGCGGCGCAGCTGGCGAAGCAAGTCATCTTCCAGAAGGTACGCGAGGCTGAGCGGGACACCGTATACAACGAGTACATCGGCCGGGTGGGCGAGATTGTGAATGCTACCGTAAAGCGGATCGAAGGTCCGGATGTGATCTTCGACATCGGCAAAGCGGAAGCGCGTATGCCGCGCAAGGAGCAGTCGCGGCTGGAGTCGTTTGCCATGGGCGAGCGCGTCCGGGCCGTGATCGCAAGAGTGGAGCGGGCCTCGAAGGGGCCGGCAGTCGTAGTTTCAAGGGCTGCGCCCGAACTGGTGCAGCACTTGTTCCAGACCGAAGTTCCGGAAATCTACGACGGGACGGTCGTGATCCGCGCTATCGCCCGAGAGGCTGGAGAGCGCACAAAAATCGCAGTCATGTCGAAAGACAAGGACGTGGACGCGGTAGGCGCCTGCGTCGGCATGAAGGGTATGCGGGTGCAATCCATCATCCGTGAATTGCGCGGAGAGAAGATCGACATCATCGAGTACCACGAAGACGCTGTAACTTTTGCTGAGAAGGCGTTGCAGCCTGCCAAGGTAAGCCGCGTGACCGTGGTTGATTCCGCGGACAAGCATCTCGAAGTCGTGGTCGACGACAGCCAGCTTTCGCTCGCCATTGGCAAGAAGGGTCAAAACGTCCGTTTGGCGGCGAAGCTACTGGGCTGGAAGATTGATATCAAGAGCGAGGAAGAGAAGCGGCAGGAAGTGGAGTTACAGATGTCCGCGCTGGTGGGCACCGCTTCCACTCCGCTGGAGAATGTACCCGGTCTGGGTGAAGGGCTGATCGAGAAGCTGAGCGCCGCGGGTGTCAGCACGGTTGAAGCTCTCGCGGACATGACGCCTGAGCAGCTCGAGGCCATCGAGGGTATCGGACCCAAGACGGTGGAAAAAATCAGCCTGGCGGTCAATAATTATTTCTCCAGTCTGGAAGGCGGGGAGGCGGGTACAGTAGCGGCGGAGGGTGAAGCGACCGCCGAACCTGCGGGTGAAGAAACAGCTGCCAGCGCCGAGGACGTGACGGCGGAGATTGAAGCCGCGCCGGAAGCCGCGCCTGAAACGGCTGAAGCAGAGGCCGCAGCGGACGCCACCGTCGAAGAAAATAGTGAGCAGGAAGAAACAGCTGAGTCCACGGAGGAGCCTGCTCCTTCCGAGGAGAAGCAGTAAGTGCGGTTCTTTCGCGCAGACCGAAGCAGCTGCGCGAACCTGAAAACTGGCGCCGTGAGGTTGATATGAAGACTTAGCGGAACAGTCCGGAGGGCGAAAGGGCGGATGAGCAAGATTCGAATCAACGATCTGGCAAGAGAGCTGGAAGTCAAAAGCAAGTCGATTCTCGATGTACTTCCGGAAGTCGGAGTCACCGAGAAGAAGAGCCATTCCAGTTCTCTCGAAGACCATGAAGCGGATAAAGTGCGTGCCCGCCTCCGCGCCGCCGGCTCGGCACAGAGTTCCAGTCGGTCTTCCCGCCCGACTCGGCCGGACGCCGATGAAATCAAGACCAAGATCGACCTTTCGCACATTTCCAAGCCCGGCGACGCTCTAAAAGCCATCATCAGCAAGCAACAGGGACCCGCGACTGCGGATGCTCAGTCGCAGGCTGCGCCGCCCGTCGAGACCAAGCCTGCGGTCTCGCCCGCACCAGCCGCGACCGTTCCCCCGCCGAAGGCGCCTGCGCCTGCGCCGGCGGCTCCGCCGAAATTTGTAGTTCCGGCTTCGACTCCAAGACCCAGCTTTACGGCTCCGGCATCGCCCGCTCCCGCTCAATCCCCTTCTCCGGTGGTTCCGACGGCGCCACGGCCCCCGGTTCCACCAGTTGCGGTTCCGAGGCCGGCGGCAGCTACCACGGTGCCAACCGCAACAACCCTGCGGCCCACGACGCCTGCGCCACAAGCGCCAACCATGGCGGCCAGGCCGGCTAGCCCGAGTGCGCCACCGCCGTCGGCGGTTCCTCCGCCACGAATGATCGTTCCGCAGACTGGGCCGCGTCCGGTGTATAAGGCGCCGTTGAGACCAGCCGCGCCTCCGATTACGCCCGGTGCGCCAGCGGGAGCCACGATGCGTCCAGCTCCGGGACGCCCTGTACCCGGACAGCCGATTTTCCAGCGGCCGCGTCCGGGCGCGCCTAGTGCCAATCGGACGCCATTGCGACCGGGCGAGCGCAGGCCGATGCATCCCACGCGTCAGTCGCCCACGGGCTCACGTCCGCTGGGAGTAGGGCCGGGCGCAGTGCCTTCCGGAGGACCGACACCCAGGCCAGGAAGCAGGCCAGGCGCACCATCGCGCCGGCCGGGCCAGCGCTACGTGCCTCGCGGCGTGAAGGAAGGCCCGATGAAGGGCTACACGCCGCCGCCGCGATTGTCGCTGTCCAACGAGCCTCAGCCGATCACGCGCAGCATTACGATCACGGAAGGCATCAGCGTAAAAGATCTGGCGGAATAGCTTGGGCTCCGCGCCAAGGACCTGATCGCGCGCCTGCTGACCCGCGGCGTGTTCGCCACTATCAATCAGACGCTCGACACGGAACTGGCTAGCGAGATGGCGCGCTTCTTTGGAGCGGATACCAACGTGATCACCTTCGAAGAGCAAGCCGCCAAGGAAGTTTCCGAGGCCGCCGCAGGCGAGGAAGGCGTCCCCACGGAAGGGGTGACGCGGCCGCCGGTGGTCACCATCATGGGCCACGTGGATCATGGCAAGACTACGCTGCTCGATTCCATCCGCCTGACTAACGTGGCGGGCGGCGAGGCCGGTGGCATCACGCAACACATCGGCGCGTACAAGGTGACGATTCTTGACAAGGAGTCACCGGCGTACGGCCGACAGATCGTATTCCTCGACACGCCTGGCCACGAAGCTTTTACTCGTATGCGGGCTCGCGGAGCCAAGGCTACCGACATCGTCGTACTTGTGGTGGCGGCGGACGACGGGGTCATGCCCCAGACGCTGGAAGCCATTGATCACGCCCACGCCGCGGAAGTGCCCATCATTGTTGCGGTAAACAAGATCGACAAACCCGATGCTCTGCCGGATCGGGTCAAGAAGCAGTTGGCTGATCGCGGTCTGATGCCGGAAGACTGGGGCGGCACCACGGTATTCGTGGACGTCTCGGCCAAGCAGAAAACGAACCTAAACCTGCTGATGGAAATGATTTGCCTGGTGGCAGACCTGCAGGAACTCAAGGCGACGCCTGATCGTCCAGCAACCGGCGTGGTTCTCGAAGCCAAGCTGGATCGCGGGCGCGGACCGGTGGCAACACTGCTGGTGCAGAACGGAACTTTGCGCACCGGCGACAATTTTGTAGTCGGCAATGTGTACGGCAAAGTGCGCGCCATGTTTGACGATCGCGGCAATCAGCTTGAATCCGCGCCACCTTCCACTCCGGTTGAGATTCTGGGTATGGAAGGGTTGCCACAAGCAGGCGACCAGTTCGTTGTCGTTGCGGACCGCGACAAAGCGCGCGGCGTTTCCGAATACCGCGAACAGAAAGCGCGCGAAGCCACGTTGGCGAAGAGTTCCCGCGTGTCGCTGGAAGGCCTGGCGGAACAACTGAAAACCGCCGGCACCAAGGAACTGAATATCATCCTCAAAGCGGACGTTGGCGGATCGGTGGAAGTGCTGACCGATCTGCTGACCAAGCTGTCGAATGACAAGGTGCGATTGAAGGTTCTGCGCTCGGGCGTGGGCGCCATCACCGAGTCCGACGTGCTGCTGGCTTCGGCTTCGAACGCCATCATCATCGGATTCAGCGTGCGTCCGGAGCGTAAGGCACAGGAGTTGGCGGAGCAGGAGAAAGTCGACATCCGGTTGCACTCGATCATTTACGAGTTGCAGGACGAGATCAAACGCGCCATGACCGGGCTGCTCGAACCCACCATCAAGGAAACCTACCAGGGCCGCGCTCTGGTCAAGGAAACCTTCCGCATCCCGAAGGTCGGTACCATCGCGGGATGTTCCGTCACCGATGGCCTCATCAAGCGCGACTCGGAAGTGCGGCTGCTGCGCGACAACAACGTGGTATTCACCGGGAAAGTCGGATCTCTTCGCCGCTTCAAGGACGATGCGAGCGAGGTGCGCAATGGCATGGAGTGCGGCATCTCGATCTCCAACTACGGCGACATCAAAGTCGGCGATGTGATCGAAGCCTTCGTGACCGAGAAGGTCGCAGCCGAAGCCATGGCATAAACAGTCTTCGTCGTCGGTCTTCAGTCTTCAGCGAATCCTGAAGACTGACGACCGAAGACCAACGACTGAATGATCGCTTTTCTCACCCTCGAACTGCACATCGAAGCGGCGCAGTCCCTCAAAGACAAGCGGCAAGTGGTTCGCAGCCTGAAAGACCGGCTGCGAGCGCATTTCAACGTAGCGGTAGCCGAACTCGATCCCAGCGGATTGTGGAACCGGGCCACCGTGGGCGTGGTCGGTATTTCGGATTCGCGAGACTATCTTGACGGCCTTATGAAGAATGTAGAGCGCCAGGCGACTCGCATCGCCAACAATGGCGGCGCTGATATTGCGGATTCATTCGTGGAATATCTCTAGGCTGGAGTGCGGCCGCGGTCTTCTAGCGGGCAGTTGCTATTCGGCAAGTCGCAAGACTACCTTGTTTCCATTCAGCACGTACTCGAGCTCGTATCGTGCGTTCTTCGCCTTCTTCGCGAGCGGAAAGTAAAGATATCCGGCAACCGGCGTCATAATCGCACCCTCGGGCAGACCTTTTTCGTCGAGTTCTGTTTCCACGACTTTACGGTCGTCATAGCCAAAATATCCGGACGGATACGAAACAGGGTAAGCCCAATACCGGTCCCAAAGCCATGCGCAGTAGAATCCATCGAACGGAGACAAACCGTAAGGATAATAAAAAGCGGCTGTAGCTGGCGCCGACGAAAAACGGGTTCCAGCTTTACAGGCCACGTGCGATCCTGAGTGACTTATCTGACTGCGCCTTCGTTGGGTTTCGAGCGACTGCTGAAATTGACCTATTTCTGCAATACCCCCAAGCGCCAAAGCTAGCCCAAGAGAGATTGCCGTCTTACGCATCCCTGCACCCCAGCATCTTAGTCCTGGTTATGCCTGCGTCCAGTCAGGTTGGCCTGCCGCAGGCGCCGGGTTCCATAAAGGGCAACGAGCGCTCACCGGGGTTGGAGACCCAGCGGGATAGCCCGGCGGTCCCACTGACAGCGCTTTTTCTGATATTCTCATTCGTTTTACTCAAGAGGTGGGTGTGGAGAAGCGCGGCGCGAAATACCATCGAGAGCGCCTGGGTGAGGCCCTGCGGGAGGAAATCGAGACCATCGTGGAGGGCGAACTGGGCGACCCGCGGATCGGGCTGGTCAGCGTCACCAGCGTGGTATTGGCGGAGGATTCGCGCTCGGCGCAAGTTTTCGTCACTCTTGATGGGGATGACGCCGAGGCCGACCGTTCTCTGGAGGGCTTGACCGCGGCGGTCGGATTCATCCGTCGCGAGGTGGCGGAAAACTTGCACCTTCGCCGTCCTCCGGAACTGTACTTTCACCTCGATCGCTCGGACAAATACGGCGCCAGGATTGATGAATTGCTAGGCCGGACGAAAAAGAGGAAGAAGTAGTGAGTCAGTCGTCGGTCGTCAGTCCTCAGCAAATTCCATCAGGCTGACGACCGAAGACTGACGACCGACGACTGTTTCTATGTTGAAAGAAGTTCTCAAGCACATCGAACAGCGCAACCGGTTCGTGCTCACCTCACACGCGAGGCCGGATGGCGACGCGATCGGTTCGGCGCTGGCCTGTCGTCAGATCCTGCGCGCGATGGGCAAAGAAGCTGACGTCGTTCTGCGCGATGGTGTGCCACGAATTTATCAGCCGCTGCCTTACGCCCGCGAAGTCGTCCAGTCGGAGAACGTTAACGGTGACTACGAAGCCGCCATCATCCTGGAGTGTGACAGCATCCAGCGCACCCGTCTCGCAGGATTGGAGAACAAGTTTCTGATCAACATCGATCACCATCAGAGTGGACGCCCTTTTGCCCAGGTGAACTGGATCGATCCCAAAGCCGTGGCCACGGCGGAAATGGTCTATCGCCTGGCGCGCGAGGCCGGAGTGAAGATTTCTCCGGAGATCGCGACCTGCCTGTACACCGCCGTCCTCACCGACACCGGGTCGTTCATGTTCGAAGGGACGAACGAACACACCTTCGAGCTGGCGCGGGAGTTGGTGCTCGCGGGCGCGGACCCGGCCCATTGCGCGCGCAATATTTATTTTGGACACTCCACCGCCAAGATGCGGCTGTTGGGCGCGGCGCTCTCCAATCTGCACCGCGAAGGGCCGCTTGGCCTGGATTTCGGTGAGCCAGGAACAGATGCAGCGCTGCCACGCCAAAGAAGAGGACTGCGAAGGGTTGGTGAATTACGCGCTTTCCATGCAGGGTGTGGAAGTGGCCTTGTTCTTCCGTGAACTTCCCGACGGACGCTTCCGCGTGAGTCTGCGCAGCAAGGGCCATGTGAACGTGGCCGCCGTCGCCGAACGTCTTGGCGGAGGCGGACATCAATGCGCCAGCGGTTGCGCCATTGATGGACCCCTGTCGGCCGCGACCGGTCGCATTCTCGCGGAATTGCGGCTCGGTTCCTCCATACAATAAATTCAGCCCTCGATTTCTAGATTGTGACCTTGAAACCCGCAAACCCGACCTCGAATCCTACCGCGTCGAACCTGGGTTACCGACCGCTCATGGACTGGCTGCTTCTCGCCGGTTTCTGCGGATTCCTGTTTTTCTTCGGCCTGGCATACTTCGGCCTGGTCGGAGCGGATGAGCCGCGTTATGCGCAGGTGGCGCGCGAGATGCTTGCCCGTCACGACTGGATTACGCCCACGCTCGGCGGCAAGCCCTGGCTGGAGAAGCCGGCTCTCTACTACTGGCAAACCATGCTGGCCTACAGTGTTTTCGGCGTCAGCGACTGGGCCGCGCGCCTTCCATCCGCGGTGGACGCCACGCTGATGGTGGTCGCTATTTATCTTTTCCTGCGGCGCTTTCGTCCCGGCTTTCAGCTGGATGGCGCTCTGATGGCGGCCTCCGCCAGTGGCGTGATCGGCTTCGCGCGGGCGGCATCGATGGACATGCCGCTGGCCGCCACGTTCACCATCGCCATGCTGGCCTGGTATGCGTGGTACGAAAGCGCCAGCAGGCGCTACCTCGCGCTGTTTTACATCTTCCTCGGGACTGGCGATGCTGGCCAAAGGACCGGTGGCGCCATTTCTGGCGGCGGTGATCGTAGTGATTTTTGCGGCTGCCAAAGGCGACTACCGGCTCATCGGTCCGGACATGCTGGATGCCGGGCATCGCGCTGTTCCTCTTGACTGCGCTTCCCTGGTACGTCGCGGTCCAGTTGAGAAATCCGGAATTCTTTCGTGTATTCATCCTCGAGCACAATCTGCAACGATTTGGGAAGGACCTTTATCACCACACGCAGCCGTTCTGGTATTACCTGCCGGTCGTCCTGCTCGGACTTGTGCCCTGGACGATATTTGTCATCGCGGCTCTGGTAGAGAGTATTCGCGCCTGGTGGACGGAAAAAAGCGAGATTCTCCAGTCCGAGGACGCCTTGCCGGTGTTTCTCGTGATCTGGCTCATGGTGCCCGTCGTGTTCTTTTCTTTTTCCGCATCGAAGCTGCCCGGTTATATTTTGCCGGCCCTCCCGGCAGGCACGCTGCTGCTGGCGGAATACGTTCGCCGCCATGTGCTCGACCCTGTGGCCGACGATCGACAGGCCGAGCCTTCTGCTGATCGTCCTGCATTCGGTGGTCGCGTCGCTGACCGGTAGTTGCGGCGTTGATGATGCAGTACATCGTGTTTCATCACGGGCTGCCGTGGGGCCGCGCGACTGCGATCTCGGCCGGGTTTGCCGCGGTGCTGGCGGTTGGAATCGCGCTGACTCTGCGCCGCCCGTTAGGCCTTCGCGTGTTGCGCTTCGTTACGTTGGTCCCTGTGGTGCTGGCGGTGGGTGCGGTGCTGCGGCTGGGAGCTCCTTCCCTGGATGCCACCCTCTCCGCGCGGCCGCTCGCTCAGGAGATCAACCGTGTGGACAACCGGTCTCTTCCCCTAGCGATTCTGCGGCTTTCACGCGAGACCGAATATGGCCTCACTTTTATCGCGATCAGAAGACCCTGCGTTATGAAGCCGGAGAAGTTCCCGCCGGCGAACATCTATTGATCACTCCGGAAGGGTGGCAGAAAAATATCGCGAAATGGACGCCTGGCCGGCGAGTTACTTACGTGGGAAGCTTCGCGGAGCAGGGCATGGATTATTACTGGGTAGGGGAAAAGCACTAGCAATTAGCCATTAGGCAGTTTGAGCCCTACGACTATATTCAATCGAGGCAGTGGCCAAGTGCCAATTGCAAAGTGCCAGAACTCTGCCGCCGCCACGCTCTATTACCAATCCTTGTCCCCCCGTTTGCCTCCTGCCCGGACGAAGCACTACACTCGCTGTTCGCAGCCCGCCATGAGCGCGCTTAGCAAGCCGGAACCCTCCAGGAGCCTCCAGGTGGAGATTCTCGACCTCAGACACTTTTCCTCTGCCGATCTGCGTCCATTGCTGGAGGACGAGGTCCGGGAATGGGCGCGCCTGCTCTCCTGGGACTACAGCGGTTCAGCCGAAATGATCCTGCGCTACGTGGATGCCAAGATCCTGCCCGGTTATGCCGCCATCGAACGCGGCCGAATCATCGGTTACGCTTTTTTTGTTTACGAAGGCAGCAAGGGCGTAATCGGAGATCTGTTCGTCGCCAACGGCGGCCGCCTGCCCGATCCCCACGAAGTGGAATCGCGACTGCTGCTGCATGTGATTGAGACCTTGCAGCAGTCCCCCGGAATTCATCGGGTCGAAGCGCAATTGCTGGTGCACGACGCCGGTGTGGTCGCCCGGCCATTTGTCGAGCAGGGATTTCAGCGGCACCCGCGGCTTTTCATGGTGCTGCCGCTGAGCGACGTGCCCAAAACGCCACCTCCGATGGATGCTGAAATTGAGATCCGGCGTTGGACGGAGCATGACTACCAGCCGGCCGCCGCTTTGATCACCAGCGCCTATCGCGGTCACGTAGATTCCGAAATCAACGATCAATATCGCACCCTGAGCGGGTCTCTGCGTTTCCTGAACAACATTGTGCGTTTTCCGGGATGCGGCACGTTCGATCCCGAAGGCTCGTTTGTAGCGGTGCACAAGCGGGCGCGAAGCCTGGTAGGGCTTATCCTGTGCTCCCGGGTGCGCCACGACGTTGGGCACGTCACCCAGGTGTGCGTGCTGCCGGAATACCGCTCGCGCGGCCTGGGCGAGTTATTGATCGCTGCCACCGCGGGGAACCTGCGTCAGCGAAACTTCTCCCTACTCTCGCTCACGGTGACCGAAGCAAATGCGCGCGCCGTAACGCTCTATCAACGCCTGGGATTTGATATCAAGCGCGTGTTCGATGCGTTCGTGTGGGAAGGGTAGAAGCCGGCGTCGGACTTCGGCCGTTGGACCTCGGACTCTAGCCTCGAAACCTCAAGTGTCTGACCTCTGGAAGTCCGAAGTCCGAGGCCTGACGCCCGACGCCTGTTGTCTAATGCCGCAGTAGCCACATCACCCATCCCGCCAGGAACACTCCGCCGACGAACAGGACGAAGCAATACAAGCCGTAGCGGATCTGCTCGCGAGAGGTGCTTGCGCTGGGTGATTCCGAAAACGACCGAAGCGAAAACCGAGAACAGCACGGCGGCGGTGAAATGGGAGAGTTCCAGGGTCATTCTGTTTTTCCGATCACGGCTTCTTCCCGATGGCGATGTGGTAGGCGTCGGCCGCGCTGATGAAATTCAGCAGTCCGGCGACGATCAGAAACTTGGTGCCGTAATCGGCGGTGGCGTGGGCAATCGCGCCGTGTCCCCAGCCCTGCACGCGGGTCACAATGTAGAGGCCGCCCGCGCCCACGTCGCCTACGAATCCGAGAATGTCCAGAATATCGCCGCCATTGGGCTGGTAGACGCGTCCCTGCATCAGCAGTCCGAGGATGAACATGGTCGTGATCGAGGCCATGATCAACAGTCCACGAATCCAGCGCTTCTGGACGAGGTGCCCCGCGCCCGGGATGAGCCACGCGATCAGCCGGCGCGATGACCGACATGCTGGGGGACGCCGGCGTGCTGGTACGCTCGGCGTTTCTGCGGGAGTAGTTTTAGACGAATTTGCCATTCAGATGGTTACGAGTTCACTCTGAATTTTACCTGTTACTTGCGCCGCGTTGGGTCTGACCAGCATGTTTACTTCACTGCGCACGCCGAATTCCGGCAAATAAATGCCGGGCTCGATCGAGAAGCATGAGTTGGGCAGAATGCGGCGCTCGTCGTGAATTTCCAGATCATCCATGTTGGCGCCGTTGGCGTGAACCTCGGTGCCGATGGAATGCCCGGTGCGATGGATGAAGTATTGCTCGAAGCCGGCGTTCTTGATGTAACTCGCGCACCGCGTGGTCAACTTCCCATCCGGCGATGGCTTTGCCCGCGCTCACCGCCTTCGATCACAGTTTTCACTCCGATGTCGCGCGCCTGGCGAACGATCTGAAAGATCTCCCGCATGCGATCGGAGGGAGACTGCCCCACGAAACCCGTCCAGGTGATGTCGTAGTATACGGCCCCCGGCGTGTTTTTCTTGGCCCAGACATCGAGCAGCACAAAATCACCTTCGCGAATTGGTTTTGAATTCTCGGGATGCGGCGCGTAATGCGGATCGCCGCTGTTCGCGTTGACCGCGACCAGGGGCAGATCGTCGGTGACGAGGTTCTCGCGCCGGAAGGCTTCCACGAACCACTGCTGCATCTGCATATTCGTGGGTTCCGCCGTTGCGCACGCGCCGGCCGATCTCCTGGAAAGCCGCTGCGGTGATGGCGTCGATCGCATCGCGCGCCGCGAAGTGAGACTTGATCTGTTCTTCGCTCAAGGTCGCCTCAAACTGCGCCACCAGGTCGCAGGAACTGACCACGTTCTTGCCCAGTCCGCGGATCAGATCGATGGTGCCGCCATCTACCAGCGAAATGGTGAAGACCAGATTATTGGGCGAATACTGCATCGCGATGTCGCGATGATTGGTGAGTATTGTTTTCACCTGGTCGAACAGTTCCTGCCAGCCGGAATACTGAAGCTTGCTGCCCGGGAGTGAGTCGAGATGGCCGGGCTCAATTTTGTGGACCAGCTTCACCGGATCGCCACTGGCCGGAATCAGATAGAACCAGCGCCGGGTGACCATCTGGCCCGCGGGCAATCCCAGCACGCGGTAAGCAATAGGATCGCGATGATGGTGATCGTAAAAAAGCCAGGCGTCGATGTTCCGCTCGCGCAGCGCGGCCTGTATGGCGGAAAGATCCATGGGCAAACAACTATTCTAAACAACCGAGGCGATTTGAGCGAATCGAGGCAGTCTTGAAAGGGGCCACGTGGGGACCGTGGCTCTCGGCTGGTCCGGCCGAGTGAAACTGGGCAAAGAACCGCCAGTCGAGTCTGCGGAATCAAGCAGTCGTCAAGAATTGCTTTCCGAGTCACGCGTGGAAGGGTCTCGCACGCGGTTCGCAACACCAGACGCGGTGCGCTCCCACGAATACTCATCAGGTAGGGGACGGCTCGTCGCGGATCCGCCTTGGCCGTTTCCCGCAGCAGCCAACCCAGGCCTTTCTGCACCATGTCGTCTTTATCGGACAGAAGCAGCCCTGACAAACTGGTGATTTCTGAAAAAAACATTTTTCGGCGAGTTCCCTGGATCAAAGCTACGCAGGCGGCCCGGCGAAACCAACGGCTTCGCGACTTTGCCCAGCGGAACACCCGACTCGCCCGCGCAGGTTTCGCTGACCATCATGGGCGCAATCAGATAGTGCACCAGCGCATCATGGTCAGACCAGTTGCTGATTCGAGGCAGCCATGACTCGAGCAATCGGAATTCTTCATCGCCGAACTTGACAGTGATATTTTCCAGGAGAAAAACGGCAACATTCTTTTCTTCGTTGACTTGCGCCCGTGAATAGATGGTCGGCCACCTGAAGCATAAACTTGAGATCAGATTGTTGCAGAATCTCACGCCGCCAGCGAGCGCCGCCCGGCGCAGATCGGCGGTGCGCCAGCCGTGTGACTGGACGTCTTCCTTGAAGAACCGCTGCACGCTGCTTGAGCGTTCCGACGAGCCGCCGGCCTTCAACGCCCGACGGATCTCGTTCGCAACCGATGCAGGAGTAGTCTTTCGCTTGGCCATCTACTTCACCGAACCGACGGTCGCCGGCCGTATGGCTCCTGTCGTAAATCCAGAGCAGCCCCGCAGTGGCCATGCCCACCGCGGTCACCGTCCACCACATGCGTTCGGGCTGGTGCGTGACCTCCACGAAGTGGTGGGCGAGCGTTCCTCCGAACCAGCCACCGATCAGAGAGCCGATTCCGATCGGCAGAAATGCGAAGCCCATGTACGTTCCTTGCTGACCGGGTGGCGCGAGGCGCGAAATGTATTCGTAATAGCGCGGTGATTGGATGATCTCGCCGAGGGCCAGTACAAACAGCGGAGAGGACTGCACCCCAAACCGTCGGCCTGAAAGACGAGAATCAGCCATGAAGCGGATGTAATCACTGTGCCTAGAATGATGGCTTGAAATGCCGGAATCTTACGCGTGAGATAGTTCACCAGAAGCGTGAGGGTGATCACGGTCAATCCGTCGGTCACGAGAATGATTTCGACGTCAGCATTGGCGTTGATGTATCGGTGGATGTATCCGGGCAGACTGATGTACTGCTGCCAAAACACGACCCAGTAGCCCGTGAACAGCACCAGGAACCACATGAACCGGCTGATTCCGGCCAGCACGAGCAGCAAAAGTCCGGCCCAGATCCACCAGGGCACCGTGAAGGGGTACCAGAACGTGACGACGCGGAGCAGCAGGGCTATCCCTAACACCGGTAAAACCAGCCGGTAATTGCCCACGACAACGCAAAAATTCCGCGCCACGGTCGCGATCGAGGGTGGTGGCGCATCGCCGGCCTGGCGCGGTTCCCGGAAGAAGAACAAGACTACGAAAAACATTGCGAAGACACTGAGCGCAGCCACGCGATAAACATTCTCGACGCCCAGGTGACGGTGGGCCCAGGAAGCAAAATAGGGGCCGGCGGCGCCGCCGATGTTGACCATCGTGTAGTAAATCGAATAGCCGATCGAGCGAACGTTTTCCTTGGAAGCGCGGGCCGTGGTGCCGACCACGCATGGCTTTACCAGTGAGATGCCGAGCGCCGGAAGGATCAGGATGAAGCCCACAAACAGTCCCAGCGGAACGGCATCGCGCACCGGCGCCAGCCAGGATGCACCGATCGATCCGATCAGAAAATAAGCGGCAGCCAGGATGAGGTATGCGATCGAAAGCGCGCGGCGGAACCCCATGCGGTCGGCAGCGGCCCCGCCGAAGATGGCCAGGAACCAGACCATGCCGCCGAATATCCCCGTCAGAGTTCCGGTCTGTTGGGTGGAGAAATTCAACTTCTCCTGCAGGTACAAGGCAAGCGACGCAAAAGCGCCATAGTAGGAAAGGCGTTCGAAAATTTCGGTGATATTGGCGACCCAGAAGGGCCGCTCGAAGCCGGTGCGAATTTCACGGAGGCGTTCAGAAAAGTTCAACGGGGCTCCCAGGTGTGACGGGAAAACGTTGATTCACGTCTAAATCCCCAATCGCTTTTGCACTTCATCGGCCGAGACTCCGCGCACTCGAATCATTTTCCTGGCGCTGTTCTGGCCGGACGCTATGGTAACGGAGGAACGGGGCACCTTCAAAAGATTTGCCAGAAATTCGATGCAAGCCTCATTGGCCCGGCCTTCAACCGGCGGAGCCTTCAAAGATAACTTGAGGGCGTCTTCGAGTTCGCCGGTGATGGCGTTCTTCCGGGCGCGAGGATGGATTTTGACCGCGAAGGTAGCGCCGGCCGGCGTGTCGTGAATCGAGATCATTCAAAACCGACTTACCACGGAGGACACCGAGGAAACCCCAAAACTCTAGTCTCCGTGCTTCTCTCTATCCTCCGTGGTTAGTGTTTTGTCCTTTCCCCAAAGATAGCCGTCCCGACGCGTACGCAGGTTGATCCTTCTTCAATTGCGATCTCAAAATCGTGAGACATGCCCATCGAAAGTATGTCCATGTGGATAGCGGCCAGATGTCGCCCGGCAATCTGGTCACGCAAGGCGCGAAGCTTGCGGAAATAAGGGCGCGCTTGCTGGGCATCTTCCGTGAAGGGAGGGATGGTCATCAATCCGCGGAATTCGAGTTGCTCAAACTTCGCAGCGGAGGCCAAAAGCTCTTCCAGTTCATCGGCGTCAGGGGTTAATCCGCTCTTCGCAGTCTCGCCGCCTACGTTGATTTCGATCAGCACACGCAGTTTCTTGCCCAGCTTTTCGGCAGAGGTGTTCAGTTTCTCCGCCAGCTTCAGTGAATCTAGCGAATCGATCGCTGCGAATGCTTCCGCGGCGGCCGCGGCTTTGTTTGATTGCAAATGGCCGATCATGTGCCATTCGGCCTCGCGCAAGTCCCGGAGTGAGGCGGCTTTCCCAGTAAATTCCTGCACCCGGTTCTCGCCGAAAACCCTGAGTCCAGCGTCGTAGGCTTCGCGAATGCGTTCGGGAGGGAACGTCTTACCTACCGCCATCAGCGTGATTTCCCCGGGATCTCGCCCGGCGCGGAGTGCAGCGGTCGCGACCTGCTGGCGTACCTCAGCTACATTTTGGGCGATGGACATGCAGAACAGTAAACCACGAAGGACACCAAGGATCACGAAGGAAAACCAGATCAAGGTAGCTCGGAAAGCGCGGGCGAGTCGCCGGCGTCCACACCAGCCCAGTCTCACATCATTGCTGTTGGCGGTGCGGGTTCGCTCGGATCGCCGGCGCTTGAAAGCGGCAACCAGATCATCAGAGCAGCCAGGCCAATCATCACGGCGATTCCCGCAAGATATGTAGGGTGCGCGAAAATCTGAGTGCGGGTCCATGCGGGGGCGAATTGGAGTCCGGCCCAAAGCAGCCCCAGTACGGCTTCTCCCGCGATCAGTCCCGAAGCGGTGAGGACTCCGGAATTTTCTACGCGCGCCATCTGGGCCCCATTGAATCCGCGGCGCTTGGCCACCCAGTCTCCCAGCGAACGGAAAACTCCACCGAGGAAGATGGCGAATGTCGTCTCAAAGGGCAAGTACATGCCGACGGCCACCAGCATCGGGCTCTTTACCTGCATCATGATCATCGCGATGCCGAAGAAGATACCCACCACCACCAGCGGCCACGGCATATCGCCGCCGACAATCCCGATCGCCAAGGTGGCCATTAGCCCAGCCTGAGGTGCGGAAAGCTGGCGGTCCCCAAATCCAATTCCGCCAGCTCTGATGTTGGCTTCATGCAGCAGCATCAGCGGCCAGTACATCACCAGGCTCGCCACCACCACCGCGATTAGCTCGGCGATCTGAATGGTGCGAGGGGTGCCACCGAGGATGTATCCCACCTTGAAGTCCTGCAACAGTTCGCCGGCGACCGACGCGGAAACGCACACCACAGCAGCCACGCCCAACACCGCCGCTACACCAGAGATGCCGGAGACGCCAAGTGAGACCATCAGCAGCGCGGCGATGATCAAGGTCGAGAGCGTCAGCCCGGAGACGGGATTATTGGACGACCCGATCATTCCCACCAGGCTTCCCGACACGGTGGCGAAGAAGAAGCCGACGATCAGCATCACCACCGCCGCCAGCACGGCCGGCCAAACCAGCCCCGAAATGCGAATGTAAAGGAAGCACATGAGCAGGAACATTAGGAAGATGAGACCGAAGACCGTTTTCGAACTCATGTAGCGCTCGGTGCGGGACAGCTTGGACTGCTCGTCCGCCGTCTGGCGCAAGTCGGAAAATGCTTTGCCCAATCCCGCCGTGAGGCTCGCTCGCATTTTGTATAGCGTATAGGCCGCTCCGACCAGCATGCCGCCGACCGCGATCGGTCGCACGATGAACCTCCACACCGCTACGGACATCGCCGCCCAATTTTCGGGTGTGTCGACGGGAAGGAACTGCTTGATTTGCGGTCCCAGGAAAAATATCAGCAGTGGGACCATCAAGCCCCAGGCCAGGACACCGCCTGCGAACTGGATTGACGCCAATCGCAAGCCGATGATGTATCCGACTCCGATATACGCCGGGCTCACGCTGGGAGCCGCGAAAGTACTCGCGCCTCCGGTCGCCAGAACGTTCGTATTTCCCGCTGCGCCCAGGCGAACCTGGCTGCGGCCAAGGTTGCCGATAGCAAAGTGAAAATCTTTGTCGGCGGCAAACAGTCCGAAGCGCCCCAGCATGTACACCAGACCGCCGACGCCAATATTCCAGAAGAGATATTTCGCCGCTTCCGCGCCCCGTTGTCCGGCTTTATGAATTTCCGACGCTGCCACTGATTCGGGGAAAGGTAATTCCGGATCCTCCACCATCACTCTTCGCACCAAAGAAATGAAGAGCACGCCGAGGATGCTTCCAACCATAATCAACGCGGTGGACTTCCAGTACGCATCAGCCGGACGAAACGAAGGCCACGCCTTGGCAATCAGAAAAGCGGGAATCGTGAAGATCGCGCCCGCCGCGATGCCTTCTCCGATCGAACCTGCAGTTCGGGCGATGTTCTCTTCCAGGAGCGATCCCTTCCAGGCCCGCATCGCCGCCATGGCAATGACTGCTGCGGGATAGGTTGCTGCGATGGTGATTCCGGCCCGCAGTCCGAGGTAGGCATTGGCGGCACCCAGAACGATGGTCATCGCGAGTCCCAGCAGAATCGCGCGCCAGGTGAACTCGCGCATCTCCATATTTTCTGGGACGTACGGTTTGAATTTCTTCTCGTTCTGACTTGCAGTCACTGGGCCTTCTGTACTCATTCGAGGATCCTCGGAAGTGTAATCGCGGCTGGCGGTTAGATAATAAAGACCTTAGACGTTCAGATCTTAGGCGATAAACGAGACGGCGCACGTTAACACGTGGGTTCCTTGTTTTACAAGGGCCTCGTCCCCACTCCCCGCTGAGAGGAAAAACTTTGCAGTCATGATGGGCGGCTCCAGATCGCGTCAGATGCCGCTCTGGTGGCCAAGTCTGCTATTATAGCGCGCGGTTGTTTCACCAGCCTCCGGTGAGGTTTACTCCCATGTTTTCCACGCTATTTGAATGTAAGGACTGTGGCGGTTTCCATGGCTACCGCTCACGTCCCAAGAATCTTAAGGAGAAGTTCCTGTTGCCCTTGCTGTTCCTGCGCCCGGCGCGCTGCGGCGATTGTTTCACGAGGTCCTACCAATCAGCATTCGTGAGAGTTCGCCCACGGCGGGAATCCAAAAAGGTACAGGATGTACCTGCCTGAGCGTTGAGTCGTTGCTTGAGAGATTGTAGCCCGCTATACTGAGAGCGAGGTTTGCCGGTTGCGTCTGTTTGCGTTACCGGGCGAACGCGGGAGGCTCGTCTTCAGCAGTAGTGAGGACCCAATCCGGGCTACCGGGACCCCGGTTTTGACGCGGGACAGTTCGCTAGTGTCAATGCTGGTCTCGTCAGTGAGCGGGGTTGCTGAAAGTCTCTTCGCTACTCTGTTCCCGTCTGATTTTCGTCTCTGCGGTGCCCCCCTGGTCAAGATTTCCCGCCTGCCGGTTTGCCGGCCTTGTCTTTCCGAAATCCGCCCCATCACGGGCGGCGTGTGCTCGGTTTGCGGGGAACGGGGGTTCAGTCCGTATGCTGTCAGCGCGGGCGAGACTCGCTGCGGTTTGTGCCGACGGCTGGAGCCGCCGTTTGTCCGAGCGGTAGCCTACGGCCGCGAAATCCTGCTGGTTGACGATGTGTTCACCACCGGCACCACAGTCTCGGAATGCGCGTGCGTTTTGCGACGAGCGGGTGCATCCAGAGTATTTGTCGCTACGGTAGCGCGCACGCTAAAGGCCGATGCAGACGGAATCGATATGGCGCACAGTTTTGCTGAGGACGAGCGAACCGTGGCGGCGACGGGATAGGCGCGGACAATCGCGCGGGCGAGTGAATTTGTATGTCGGGGAAGTGGAACAATTCGATGAACGGCTCCATGCTCAGAAGCCACGGGCCCACTCCGGCGGCGGTGGGGATACACCGGGAAGGAACGCATCGCGAAGGCAACGGTCATGCTCTGCACGCGCCCGTGCTGGTGCTGAACGCGTCATACGAGCCCATCAATGTTTGTGCCGCCCGGCGCGCGATCGTGCTGGTGCTAAAGGGCGTGGCTATGACCGAGGAAGAAAACGGACACTTCCTTCACGCTGCCCGACTGGCGATCCGCGTGCCCTCGGTGATTCGGCTGCTGGAGTACCGCCGCATCCCTCACCAGACGCGAGCTCTCTCGCGCAAGAACATCCTGTTGCGCGATCGCAACACCTGCCAATACTGCGCGGAGGTTCTGCCTTCGAGTGAGCTGACTCTGGACCACGTTGTGCCGCGTTCGCGAGGCGGAGCTTCCACCTGGGAAAATCTCGTGGCCTGCTGCCATTCCTGCAATCGGCAAAAGGGCAATCAGTTTCCGGTGGAGGCGGATATGAAGCTGATGCGCGAGCCGCGAGCCTTCAACTTGCACACCAGCCGCCACATCATGCGTCTGATGGGACGTTCGGATGACAAGTGGCGCAAGTACCTCTTTTACTAGTTTCGAGTTTCCGGTTTCTAGTTTCTAAAAACCGGAAACCAGAAACCGGAAACTTACTTTGGCGGCGGCTGGGTTTGGTCTTTCTGCCCGGGCGCCTTCTGCACTTCCTGGCCCTCGTACGTGATCTTCACATTCGATCCGAACCGCTTGTATTCGCTGTACTTCACGATTTCGCGGATATGGACGTCGCCGCTTGAGAAATGCAGTGTGTCGTCTGCCTTGGTATACGTGGGGAACCAATACTTGCCGTCGATTTGCTCGCGCCAGGTAGTGAACTTCGGGAAAAGATTCTCTTGGCCCCGTTTTTTCCTGCCAATATCGGGAACCGCCTTGCCGTAAGTTTTCACGATCTGGAAATCGTGGTCATCGACCCAGATTCGTCCCTGAAAATAGCGCTTCTTGCCTACAATTTCTTTGGGCGCAAGATCGAACACATAGCAATGCAGCTCATCCTGTTGTTGCTGCCCCACGTAAAGAATCTGATATTCAGGAATTTCGTCGCTGGTAAGCACGAAGGGCAGCCGGTGCCGTATGTCGTCAACGTCTTCCGGCGACATCGAGATCAGGGCCAAAGAAGACTGAGGGGCGAACACCACGTTCTCCAGGCGCTTTCCCTGGTCATCGAAAAGCACGTCGAAAATTTCGTGATACTCGCCATTGTCATCGGGCGTGATCACCCGGACGTCCTGCCGGTAGGTGTACTGGTCGCGGGCGCCCTGGAATTCTTTCTCTTTCGCGGCGAAATGCCGAATAATTTCGTCGGTCGTCACTCCCTTGGGCTGGGAGGGGTCGAGAGGTCCTTCCTGAGCGAGAACTTGCGGCGAGGATAGCCAAACAAAAGCAGAGACAAACAGGGCGGCTGACGCCACTCTAAAACGCAGCATCGATCTCATAGAGATAGTGTAGCTAAACCTGCGAGGGAAAGCTCCACGCATGACCGCGGCTCCTCCCGTGCCCGCCCCTCTCCGCTCAGAGGGTCGAACACAGGAGAGCTGCAGTTTTCTTCTCTTGTTTAGATGCCAAGAGCAGCGCCGAGTTGCCGGGAAACTTCGATTGTGGCCCTGGGCGGGTGCTGCATTCGGTTCCGTGCCCCTCCTGCACGAGCGGGGCGCTCGCGCCTACATTGACTCTCGGCGGCTGTAGCCTCGGGCCGACAAATGCGCTCCGGTCAGCATCAACAATCCGGAGAGGAATGCCCAGAACATCAGGCTCACCGACAGCGCAAACGGACCGTAGACTTCCTGGAAATTCAACCGCGGCAGGGCCAGGATGTAGGCGTACTTCAAGGCTTCTGACATCAGTCCCATAATCACGGCGGTCGAGAGCACCGCCCGCGCAGGGACTTTGCCGTTGGGCAATATCCAGTAGATAAGAAAGAAAATCGCAATGCTGGCGGAGACGGCGAACGCCTTCATCATCAGAAATCCGCCCAGCCGGACCACAAACGGCCCGTGGCTGCGCAACGAATTTTCGAGCAATCCGATATTTCCAGCAGTCAATGCAACCGAAAGCAGGGCAAGCACTCCGCAAGTAAACGCCAGCGCCAGCGATATAAGCTGATTTCCAAAATAAGAGCGGTTGTTGGGGAATCGCCAGATGCGATTCAGAGCCACCTCGAGGGGCATGAAGATTCCGGTTGAGGTGAACAGAAGTATGATGAGTGACGCCACCTGCGCGCGATTGCGAGCGTCGACTAGAGCATTCAGATTGCGGATCACGAAGTCCTGCCCGGCCGGCAGAAAATCGCGCAGCAGCTGCACCACCACCGTCATACATGACTGGGGAATGAAATACGCGCCGGATGACGGTCATGAGCAAGAGCACAAATGGAAAAAACGACAGGATCGCATTGGCCGCCACGGAAAAGGCAAACGTATGTACCTCCGTGCGTAACAGGTATTTCACGGTGGAACTGGCCAAGCCCGGGTCGGGGTTCTCGGACTGCGCAGAAGCCTTGGAACGGATTGCCGGAGGCGGCGGGTTCGCCGACTTTGACTGCTGGTCATCAAGCATTTTCCCCAATCCTATCAGAGAGTTGCAATTCATCCGATGGCACGGAAGGCCATTGGGTTGGCCGCCGTCTAGGGCAGCGATTCATCCTTGCCTAAATCCAGTGGTTAATCGTTTTACTCTTTTGATTTCTTTACTTGCCAGGAATGAAGTTCCTGAATATTATCTTGTGCTCGCTGCTTGTAATTTGGGCAACGAGCATGTCGTTGGGGTAGGCGATTCGTGTCCTGCAGTCATAAATCCCGTCAGCAAGATGGCTCCGACAAGTTTGTGTCGTGGTTTCGGCCACGGCCCGAACCGATGGAGCTTTTCTTGTGGGCGTGATTTGCAGAGCCACGGGGCGGCTGTGCTTTCGTTTCCTTTGAAGGGGGTTAGTAGAGGAGCACGAGCTTCACGGAGGACGCGAAAGTTAAATCACGGAGTAGAAGCGAAAGGAGTTCTTTGTGAGAGAGAAGGGCACAGTAAAGTGGTTCAACGGGGCCAAGGGATACGGTTTTATCCAGCGCTCTACCGGGGAGGACGTTTTCGTTCATTTCTCCGCCATCCAGGAGAACGGCTACCGCACATTGAACGAAGGCGAGACGGTGGAATTCGATCTGCTAAAAGGGCCGAAGGGCTTTCAGGCAGGTAATGTGGTCCGGGTGCAATAAACGGTCCCAGGTTCAACCACTGCGAGCCCTCTCAGCTTCCCCTGGGAGGGTTTCTTATTTGCGTTGATTTCCTGATTCTGCTGGATTTCGACGCTATTGAACTTCGACCGACACCAGATCACCATCCGCTTTTCCGCCGGCTTTATAGTTCGCCACTACCGCGCGGTCCGTCCAATCGCAGGAGAATTCGTCCGCTCCGACCAGGAGTAGTGATTTGTAGTTGTCGGTGCGCAATCTCATCGTCCGAGAGTTTGTTCGGACCGTTAAAATCGCTGCCGGAGCCTGACTGCAGTCCACTTTCGTCAGCTTCCCTCTGACGAATTGCACTTTGCGCCGGTCCGGCACGGGTTCCGATGGGACCGCTTCGTTTTGCGCTGCACTCGCATCGTCGGCATCGCTGTCCGTCGCAGTCCGCGGTGCGGTTTGTGCCGGATTCGCTGCGCCCGTCTGCGATTGGCTCTGCTGAGGCAATACGCCATACTTCTTTAAGGTGGGAAGATCTTCCAGATTTTTCCGCGCGGTTTGCGCGATGTGAGGGTTTGAGCTGTCCTTGAGGTGCTCGAGCAGAGGTGTTGCGTCATCCCACTTCTTTCCGGCGAGATCAATCTGCGCCAGGTTCAGAACATACTGCTCGTTGCGCGGACTGAGTTGGATTGCCACCTTGATCGCCTCGGTCGCGGAATGAACTCCGCCGCCCTGCAGTCGTGCCAGAGCCAGCATATTGTGGGCCTCGGCGAGGTCTGGTTCTTTGTCGACCACGAACACCAGATCCTGAATCATGTTGGAGACGCCCTCGATCGGCTTTTGGCCTAACTGCGCGGCGCGAAATTTCACCAGCGCCAGATAGTAGTGGGTCCAGGTATCTTTGCCGTCGAGTTCCCGGGCCCTCGCCAGTTCCTCGTCGGCCTGGTCGAATTCTTTTTTCTCCATGCGCACCCAGGCCAGTGCGCGGTGCGCGATCACGTTGTCGGTCTTTGGATCGGCGATGATGGTCTCAAGAGTTTTCTCACCCTGATCGCGATGCTCCGGCAGGCGCACCGACATTTCCGCTACCAGCGCTTGCGCCTGCGCGTCCACAACATCCTGGACGCTGCCTGCAACATCGAGCGGTCCGAGCGGAGGGAACTGGCTTAACTGACCGCCTGAACTGGTCGCACCCGGCTTCGGTTGAGCTGCCGCCGACGGCGGGAACTGGTGAAAGTAATCCTTTACCGCCTCCTCGAATTGCGCGGCGCTCACGCCAAAAGCCTGCTGGATAGCTTGCTCGACCGGGACTTTCCGTATCTGCACCAGTCCGAAGTAGGCTCCGGCGTCGGATAACTTGTTCTGGTGGAGCAGGTAGTGCATCACAATCCACGACTGCGCATAGAACATGGGCGGGTAGCCCGCGGCACCCGGACGCATCGTGAACAACTCTGGCATGGGCAGCCACGGTCGGTTCAACAATTCCATAAACGATTTGGGCGGATTAGCATCCGCTGACGATTGGCTGGGCAGCGCATGGCTCCAGGGCAGGCTCTGGGTCGGGTCGCCGCCCACCTGTGCTTGATTGTCACCCAGGCGCAGGCTGGAGAAATACTGGGCAAAGCCTTCGTCGAACCATTCCTGCGTTGGGGGATAGTTGAAATTCAGAAGCAGACGCGCAAGATCATGCGAGATCGCTCGCCAACTATCTTCAGCCGCGAGATCGAGGACGATGTAGTTGCGGTCGTCTCCGTGCAGAAAGAATCCCGGTGCGGTAATGGGTTGGCCCTGCCGGAGCGGCGCCACGCGGATGTATTCCTCGTCCGACTGCAGGGCGATGACATCGAGTGGTTCTGGCAACTGAAGTTTGGCTTTCAGGAAAAGCTGGGAAAAGATGTCCCGCATCTGTTCCAGTCGCAAGCTTATTTCGCGACCTTTCTTTTCATTCGCGTCGGTGAGGACAGAGAAGTGGGCAGAGCTTACCCGGATCCACTTGGGTTCGGAGTTGCGGGTGGACGCGACCGAAGAGGCCGGAGCGGAGAACATCAGCACGGCGAGAAACAGACATCGCGCGAGAAGGCGAATACGAGGCATGTTCGATCAGACTGAGAAAGACGTCAGATGCGAAGATGCTACCACGCTGCCGCTCACAACCTTCGCCCCTACGTGGTTCGTGGCGCTTCGCCCGAGAGCCTCTTGGCTGCCCACTCGGCACTCTCCGCCACAACTGCATCTTCGTCGGCTTTGAGTTTTTCCAACAACGGCCCAAATCGCCGGTCGCCGCTGTTGCCCATCGCGATCACTGCATTTCGCCGCAGGCCGCTTCGCTTGGCCCGTCGCACCGCAGATCCGCGAAATTTTTCGCGAAACTCTTCGGCGGTCATCCCCGCCAGCCATTCCAGCGCGGGATTGACGAGCCCTTCCCGCGGCTGAAATTCCGCCACGTCGGTAGCCGGAGCTTTGCGGTTCCAGGGACACACATCCTGGCAGATGTCGCAGCCAAAAACCTCGTGCCCCATACCCTCGCGCATATCTTCGGCGATCATGCCACGCATTTCGATGGTCAGATACGAGATGCAGCGGTTCGAATCCAGTTGATAAGGAGCGACCAGCGCGTCGGTGGGACAGGCGTCGATGCAGCGTGTGCAACTGCCACAGCGGTCGGGTGCAGGCAGGTCAGGTTCAAGTTCGAGCGAGGTCAGGATGACGCCCAAAAACAGCCACGATCCCATTTTCTGATTGAGGATGCAGGTGTTCTTCCCAATCCAGCCGACGCCCGCGTATTTGGCGTAGATGCGTTCGACGATCGGACCCGTGTCCACATAACAGCGGGTTTGCAATTGCGAGCCACCGACTATAGCGCGCAGTTTAGTCTCCACGACCCGCAGTCGGTTCAGCACCGCGTCATGATAATCCTGCTGTCCCCAAGCGTAGCGGGCAATCCATCCGCGTCGTGGATTGTGCGCCTGGATTGAGTAAGGCTGGGCGGTGTTGTAGTTGATGGCACAGACGATCACGCTGCGAACCCAGGGCAGCGTCGAGCGCAGCGACGCGCGTTTGAGGGAGCCCGATTCATCGCGGGCCTCCATGTATTTCATTTCTCCGGCGCGTCCGGCAGCAATCCATTCTCGAAAGCGATCCAGTTCGTCAAAGTCGTGGACCGGAGCGATCCCCGCCAGTTCAAACCCGGCTTCGCGGGCGGCCTGTTTGACGAGATCGGTAATGTGGGTGGACTGATTCAAAGCGATGGCGTCATTGCAACACTATCCTAGCCCGGGGTCGCTACTCCGAAGCAACTTTGTTGTGCTTGGCGCACCGTGACCAAGAGCTTTTTACCGCAAAGGTCGCAAAGGAAGGCGCAAAGGTCAAAGATTACAAGTGACCCGCTGGGGATGGAAAGAAAGATTCGCTGAAGACCAACCACCAACGACTAACGACTAAATCCCCAGCTTCTTCACTTCTTCATTGTAGTACTTGCGGTAAAGGATGTCCCACTCCTGGCTGCCTTCGAGGATCGTGCGTTTCTGGCTTTCGATCTTCAGCCGTGCAGTCTGGTCGATTTTGGCTTCCTGATTGAGCAGGTCTTCGAGAATCTTGCGTATTTCCAGCCGAATCGTGTTTCGATCTTCTACAAAATCCACCGCTTCGACTTCAGCCAGCGCATCCGCGACCACGTGCGCCACCTTGTTGACCTTGTCCCGGCTGATTCTCACAGCACCGCCTTATATTTGCGGGTCAGTTCGCCTTTTACTTTGCGAAACATCTCCTGATAGTTCGCGCCGGTCCGCTGCATCTCTTCGGAATAGGCTTCCAGAATGACACGCACTTCGTCGTTGATACGGTCCTCGAGGGACAGCTCCTCGAGCATGGCAGCGTGCACCTTCTCAGTGACCACAGGCACGGCCTTGGTTTCGATATGCCCGCCAGCAATCAGCTTTTTGGTGACTTCGCGGGCCAGATAGCCCACATACTCTTTGGAAAGAAGCATAGCGCGGATCGATTGTCGTTGGTGAAGCATGTAGTGTAGCACAGGGCTTAGTCGTTGGTCGTTCGTCGCTGGTCGTCGGTCCAGTCTCGACCGTGATTCCTGCCGAGGATTCGCGGAAAAGCCAACGACCAACGACCAACGACCAACGACAAACGACCAAAATCAGGCATACAATGCAGAAATAAATGTCTCCCGCACCCGACAACCTAGCTGGCCTCAAAGACGACATGATCGCCTTCATCGAAGGCCACGGCATGCGCCGCTTTCACGGCTACGTGGACTATGAAGAAGTGCAAAGCGTTGTGTGGAAGACCGAAGACAATCCCGACAGCTGGAAGGACTTCGTGGAATTGGCGAAGGCAGCGACAGCCCCATTTCTCACGATGGACTCGTGGGCGCTGCAGGGGGAAGAGCTCGACCAGATGATCGAGCGACTGGGTCACGCCGAGTTCACCAACGATGAAGACGTAGACGAGGCGCGCTGGCTGCGGACCTACATCGGCAAGACCGGATTCGTCCAGCTCGGCTTCGCCCATCAGGGCATCATGATGGTCTACGAAGCGTCCACCGATTGGTACGACCACTACCAGCGCCTGTTGGAACTATCCGAAGACTTTGGCGGCATCCCTATCGACGAACCCGACCAGGATGAAGAAACCTAATTCGCTATATAAATGGAGGACGGGCGTCCCGCCCGTCAGGCCGAGCGAAGCTCGGCACCTCACATCGCTATAATCAATCTCCAGAATTCTTCCCCTCATGCGCTGGGATTTAAAAACCGCCGACTCGGCTGCTGTTGAGCGTCTCGCGGCGGAATTGATCTCGCAGCCATCCCTTTGCATGGAAAATCGAGAGATCGCCTCGACGCTCGCTCGCTTGCTGGTCATGCGTGGCATAAGCGAGGTCGAAGCTGCCGAACATTTCCTGGCCCCCGCACTTTCTCACTTGCATTCGCCTTATTTAATGTCCGGCATGAAGACGGCCGTCGACCGAATCGCAGCCGCGATCGAGAACAAAGAAGCGATCCTTATCTACGGCGACTATGACGTCGATGGTACCACCGCGATTGTTGTCCTCAAGACCGCGATTGAGTTATGCGGCGGCAGGGCTGAATTTCACGTTCCGCACCGCATTCGCGACGGCTACGACATGCGCGATGACGTGATTGAGCGGTCCGCCGACGCGGGGATCAAGCTCATCATCAGCGTGGATATGGGCATCCGCGCCTTTGCTCCAGCTCAGACTGCGCGCCGGCTGGGCGTGAACTTGATCGTCACCGACCATCATCTCCCCGGCCCGCAGGGTATCCCGGATGCGCTGGCTGTGCTCAATCCTAATCAGGCGGGCTGTGAGTACCCGTGCAAGGCTTTGTGTGGCGCGGGCGTCGCGTTCAAGGTGGCCCAGGGCCTGATCGAGCAGCGCATCCCGGAAGGCGACCACCGGACCCTCCTGTTGAAGTCGTTCATGAAAGTGGTGGCGATCGCCACCATCGCCGACGCCGTGCCGCTTACCGGAGAAAACCGGGTCTTTGCCAAGTTGGGATTGGAAGGCTTGCGCGCACCCGTCAATCCTGGACTGAGAGCGCTGCTTGATGTTGCGCAACTCGGCCATGGCCGAACCCTCACCTCCGGGGAAGTCGCTTTCCGCGTTGCACCGCGCATCAATGCCGCGGGCCGCATGGACGTGGCCCGCGACGTCATCGAACTCTTCAGCGTCAAAGATCCTGCGCGAGCCCGTGAGATTGCCAACAAGCTCGATCAGCTCAATGGCAACCGGCAAGAGGAAGAGCGCCGAATCCTGCAATCCATCACATCGAATTTCGAAGAACAGCCGGCGCTGCGGGAAGCTTTCTGTATTGTGATCGACGGCGAGGGCTGGCACCGCGGTGTGATTGGTATCACTGCCACTCGGGTTGTGGAGCGCTACGGACGCCCTGCGCTGGTGATTTCGCGGAATGGCGAGGAAGCCCATGGCTCGGGTCGCTCCATCCGCCCGTTTCACTTGCTGAACGCGCTCGAATCTTGCGCGGGCCTGTTCACGCGCTACGGCGGACACGCCCACGCGGTCGGCTTCTCGCTCCCTGCCGCGAATTTGCCTGAACTGCGGACGCGTCTGGATGACTATGCACGGGCCCGCCTCACCCTCGCGGACTTCGAGCCGACGCTCACCGTCGATGCCGAGCTAGCGCTCAACCAGGTGAATGCCGAACTCTTCAACCTTCTACAGAGGCTAGAACCATTTGGGGTAGGCAATCCCCAACCTGTCTTCGCCGCCCGTTCAGTCCGCCTCATGGCCTCTCCGCGCATCCTGAAAGATAAGCACGTGAAGCTCAAGGTGGCGCCAGCAGTCGGATCGCTATTGCGTCGTCCTGACAAGGACGCGCCAGATCTTGCCATCCTGACCACGCCTCGCTGTGACCCCGACTCGGCCGATTTGCGCCGGAGTGAAGTGCGGGAGGCAACAAACAACCGGCAAGAGACAGACAGTAAGTGGCGTCAGAACATCACCTTCGACGCCCTGGGTTGGCATATGGCCGAGCGCTGCCAGCAGGCAGGTCTGCTCCCCGGCGACGCTCTCGACATCGCCTTCACGATCGACAATAACGATCATCCGGAGTACGGCGGCCTGGAACTTTCACTGCGAGACTTCACCCTACCGGAGAAAGCCGCGGATAAGACTTCGACAGCAGAGCAAAAGAAAATCGCGGCTGGGCTGTGAGTCGGTTTGCAACCAACTAGGTACTTCCTCCCGAATGTCATGGTGCGTAAACTCCCGCTCAAGGCGGGAGGAGTCCATGCGCGGGTTTCGCCTCAAGATTGTGGTTGTTCTTTTCTTTGTTACCGTCGCCGGGGCGCAGAACGAGCCTGGGAACAATCCCGAAAAATTTCAACCTGCGCCGGTAGCCCGGGATTCCTCCTCGCGCCTCCCAGTCAAGCGGGTCGTGCTCTACAAGAATGGTATTGGATATTTCGAGCACACGGCTCGCGTCCGCGGTAACCAGGACCTCGCCATCGACTTCACCACCACCCAGCTTAACGACGTGCTGAAATCCCTGACCGTCGTGGATCTGGGCGAAGGCCGCATCTCTGGAGTTCGCTACAACTCCGTAGCACCGCTCGACGAACGACTGAAGGCCCTGCGCCTCCCCTTTGGAGAACAAGTAACGCGCGCCGACTACCTTTCGGCTATGCGCGGCGCTCGTGTGGAAGTGCGAAATGGTGCAGCGACAGCTAGCGGTCGCCTCCTGAGCGTCGAAAAGGAACGCAAAGCCAACGGCAAGGGCGACTTCTACGACGCTACTGAGTTCTCCATTGTGTCTGACACTGGCGAGATGAAGAACTTCGATCTCGGCCCCGGCACATCGGTACGCCTCGCGGATCGTGATCTGAGCGATGACGTTGGGCGGTACTTGAACCTTGTCGGTTCTTCCCGCGCCCGTGATTTGCGCCGTATGACCATCTCAGCTACCGGCACGGGCGACCGCGATATTTTTGTCAGCTACATCAGTGAAGTGCCGATCTGGAAGAGCACGTACCGCATTATTCTGCCGGACAAGCCGAACGAAAAATCAGTGCTTCAAGGCTGGGCCATTGTGGACAATACTGTTGGCGAGGACTGGAACGATGTTCAGCTTTCACTCGTAGCGGCTGCGCCGCAATCTTTCATCCAGGACATTTCCCAGCCCTACTACGCG
Source organism: Terriglobia bacterium (assembly GCA_963803655.1). Taxonomy (GTDB): domain Bacteria; phylum Acidobacteriota; class Terriglobia; order Terriglobales; family Acidobacteriaceae; genus JAIQFF01. Next base: position 1,260 of record CAWDNR010000021.1, on the reverse strand, counting down.
CGCCGGCCGGTGGTTGCTCTGCCCGAGTCCATGATGCTCTCGCCGCAAACCCATGAGGCCACCATGAACGCGCCCGGTCCGCCGCCACCGCCCTCCTTCGCCGGGGGCACGGGCGGCCTTCAGGGCACGGTCAAGGACCCGTCCGGCGGTTTCGTTGCCGGCGCCAGGGTCACGATTCGGAACGAAGAAACAGGCTCCTCCCAGGCAGCGGTTACAGACGCCAGCGGCACATATCATCTCTACAACGTTCCCGCCGGCAATTCGGCACTCTTTGTCGATGCTCCCGGTTTCCAGAAGTATGTCCTTTCCAATTTCTATCTGGGCGTAGGCCGGACGAATGAGATTCACGCGAGCCTACAGGTCGGCACGGCCAGCGAGACGGTGGAGGTGAGAGCGCAGCCGGCGACTGTCGAGACCGAAACCGCCACGTTGTCCAGCGCGATGCGCAAGCAGGGAGCCGACGCCGAAGGCAAAGACCTAGGCGAGATGTTTGAATACGACATCAAGCAGAAGATCACGATCGGCAAGAATCAGTCCGCCCTGGTGCCCATCTTGCAGTCCCACATCGACGTTGAGAAGGTGAGTCTCTGGAGTGCAAGCGATCGCGACGGTGACGACGGCGATGATGAGAAGCCTTCGCGAGCCCTGCGCGCGCTCTGGATCACAAACTCCAGCGGCCTCACCTTGGACTCGGGCACTTTCAACATTCTCGAGAGCGACACCTTCGCGGGCGAAGGCCTGATCGACACGGTCCATCCTAGTGAACGGCGTTTGCTGTCCTACGCGACCGATACGGCTGTCCATGTTGCCACGACGCAGGAGACCAGCGAAAAGCCGGTCAGCCACGTGCGTATCGCGAAGGGTTTGATGGTCCTGACCAAGGAAGAACGCGGCATACTCAAATACATAATTCGCAACTCCGATACGCTAGCGCGCCAGGTTGTGATCGAGCATCCCGTGCGGGAGGGTTGGAAACTGGCTGAGGGGCCGAAAGCGGAGGAGACCTCGGCATCGTTTTACCGTTTTCGCGTCAGTGTGGAGCCCGGAAGGACGGTCGATCTGCCAATCGAGGAATACCATCCGCTTGATACGAGCTACCAACTGACTAATGTGAATAACGACCAAGTGGTGCTCCTCACTCAGCAAGGCCGGATCTCGCCCGCAATGCAGGACGTTTTCCGCCGGGTACTCGATCAGAAAAAGGAGGTCAGCAGCCTGGCGACTCAGCTTCAATCGCGTCAGCAGGAAGTCGAGGCCATC
>CAWDNR010000020.1:0-17601 GCA_963803655.1 Terriglobia bacterium | reverse complement strand
AAGAGCTACGCTTTTAGGCAAAATCGATTAAGATGCTAGTGTCCCCACATGGGCGCGCCATGGATAATCCCTCTTCACCAAAAAAACTGGCAGGCCGCTACGAGGTCAGGCAGGTCCTTGGCCAGGGCGGCATGGGCCTCGTCTACCGCGCCTACGATACCGTCGTGCGCCGCGAAGTCGCGGTCAAAACCATCCTCGACATTCCCGATCCGGCTTCGCTCCAGTTGTTCTACAAAGAGTGCGACGTGCTCGCCTCCATGAGCCATCCCAACATCGTTGAGATCTTCGACATCGGAGAATTTGAAGAAGACGGCAAGAAGAAACCCTACTTCGTGATGCCGCTGCTTCCCGGCACCACGCTGGACTATTTCATCCGCAAGGCCAGCCATCGTCTGACCGTAGAGCGCACGATCGACATCATTTCCCAGACCTGCCGCGGCCTGCAGGCGGCGCACGAGCGCGGCCTGGTACACCGCGATCTTAAAGCCGAGCAACATCTTCGTGATGGAAGACGACTCGGTGAAGATCATCGACTTCGGCGTCGCTCACATGGCCGACGCCCACACCACGCGCGCGCAAAAGGGAACGCTGCTCTACATGTCCCCCGAGCAGATCGAACTGAAGCCGCTGTCCCCAGCCTCCGACATTTTTTCCCTGAGCGTCGTCTGCTACGAAGCTATGACGGGCCGCAACCCGTTCCAGCGCGCCCGGGCCGATGAGGTGGTCGACGCCATTCTGCATCACATTCCGCCCCTGGCGACGGAATTGAATTCCACGGTGAGTCAGCCCGTCAGCCGCGTGCTGCACAAGGCGATGGCAAAACAATCGTGGCATCGCTTCGCCAGCGCGCGCGATTTCGGCGACACGCTGAATAAAGCGCGGCGCAACGAGCCCATCGAATTTTTCGACCCGGAGCGCACTCGTCCGCGGCATGCAGCGCGCCACCAAAGCCCTGGAAGAAGGCGATTTCCAGTTTGCCGGGGAGATCCTCGGCGAACTCGAAGCCGAAGGCCACATGGACAACGCCATTGGCTCTCTGCGCCGCCAGCTCGACGGCGCGGTCCGGCGAAAAACGCTTTCCCAGTTGCTTGATGCCGCCCGCGCGCGCTTTGAGGAGGAAGAAGATCCGCTGGCTCTCCAGAAGTTGCAGGAAGCGCTGCAGATCGAGCCGGACAACGCCACCGCGCTGACGCTGAAGAGCCGCATTGAAAACCGGCGCAGCGAACGCCAGATCGACAACTGGTATCGCCTGGCCCGGCAGCATATCGACAATCACGCCTACGCGCATGCCCGCGAGGCCTTGCAGAACGTTCTTCAACTGCGGCCCAATGAAGCCCGCGCGCTCCAGTTGCTGGCCGAGGTCGATCGCCAGGAACACGGAATACAAGAAGCTCCGCCAGGAGAAAGAGCAGCTCCATCGCGCCGCGATGGACGCCTGGCACAAAGGCGACGTGAGCAGCGCCCTGGCAAAATTAGGCGTCGTGCTCGATCTCGACCGGCGCGCCCCAGATTCCATCAACCGCGAGAGCGGCGCCAATTACCAGTCTTTTTATAACGAAGTCCGCTCCGAACACGACGCGATGAACACCGCGTATGCCGAGGCGCGCCGGCACCTCACCGAGCGCAACTTCCGCAAGGCCTCGGAGGCCTGCCAGACATATCTGGCCAAGTATCCGGGCAACGCCATTTTTCAGGCTCTCAACTACGACATCGAAGAACAACAACGCCAGGAGCTCTCGGCTTTCGTGGCGTCCGTCGATCGCCAGGTGGAAGCGGAGCCGGACCTCGACAAGCGCGTAAACATTCTGCGCGAGGCGCTCGATCTCCATCCCGGCGAATCGCATTTCGAACGCGCGTTGCGCCTGGTGCAGGACAAGCGCGACCTAGTCAATTCCATCGTCGCCCGCGCACACCTACACGAAGAGCAGGGATCGTACAGCGACGCGCTGAACGATTGGGAAATCCTGCGCACCATCTACAGCCAGTATCCGGGACTGACCTTCGAGGTTGAGCGCCTGCAAAAGCGGCGGGACCAACAGGGCCGGATCGAATCCAAAACCCGTTTGGTGGAACAGGTTGACATCTGTTTGCATTCCAGCGACTACGGGCGCGCGCTGGACTTGTTGCAAGGCGCGGCCGCCGAATTCCCCAACGATGCCGAACTGGCGGAACTCGAGAAACTTGCCCATGATGGCGTGAAGCGCAAGGCCGAAGCCCACCGCCTGATGACCGAGGGCCAGGAGTTGTGCGCGCAGCAGAAATCCGCCGAGGGGATGAAATTGCTCCGCGAAGCCTATGAGATGGATGAAAACAATTCTCTGGCTCGCGCGGTTCTAGCCAATAGCCTGGTGGAACACGCCCGCGCCATCGTGGAAAGCGATTGGCGGGAAGCCGAGAAGATGGCTCGCGAAGCTCTGGACCTGAATCCTGGCCACCCCATGGCCAAGACCATCCGCACCCTGATTCTCGACCAGAAAAAGGAAACCTTCGTTGAAGAATGTGTCTCGCAGGCGCGCAAGCAGCAAACCGCTTCCGATCTTGCCGGTGCCTTGTCCCGCATCGAAGAAGGATTGTCGGTTTATCCGCGCGAGCCCCGGTTAATTCAGATTCAGGAAACGGTGCAGCGGGATCTCACGGCTCAGCGCCGTCAGACCCGCCGCCGCGATCTGGAAGAACTGCGGCAGATGGAGAGCGAGATTGATGCGGCCGCAGATACCGATGCGAAGCATGCATTAGGAAAACGCGTGCAAGCAGTGGCCGACAAACATCCGGACGATGGAGAACTCCTCTCGGTCGCAAATGGTCTTCTGCACCGCCTGGGCCTGCTCGAAGTGGATCGAAAAATTGCGACTCAGTCGCCTGAAAGCGAAAGCGCAACCCTCACCTACAACGCTCCGCGAGCCGGCACTTCACACGCCAGCGCCCATGAGTTGACACTGACGGCGACCAGCAATGCTTCCACCCCTCCGGAGACAGTACTTGAACCAGCCGAACCTGTTCCACCGATGCCGCCGCTTCCACCGCCGGCGCCACTCGCCATTTCCGCGGCCAAGCCTGCTGCAGACGCGCTCATAGCCAAACCGCCTGCTTCAAAACTTAAGGAACCGGCAGGGCGATCACAGCGTTTGACGACCCTCATCCTAGCCTCGGCTGTGGCAATGGTCCTGGCCGGAGTGGTGTTTCTGTTCGTGCACAAGCGTAATGCTCCGCCAGTCACGCAACCACAGGAAACGGCTGCGCCCGCAGTCTCGGCTCCGGCAACGCCGCCAGTGCCGGCTTTGCCGGCAGTGAGACTCTCCTCTGACACTGGCAAGGGAACGGTCGCGTTCGATGATCAGCCGCCCACCGAATTTCAAGATGGACAATGGTCTCTCGACAATATCCCCATGGGGGAACATAAGCTGAAATTCGAAGGACCGCAGGGAGAAGCGTCCTTCACTTTCTCAGCCAATGCCGGTGTGGTGCCGATTGTTGCGGGACCTATCGTTGCGAAAGGCGTATCCGCCGTGGTCGTGAGCGGCATGACCGATCACCTGCACGTGTATTCCAGCGACACGTCGGTAAAGGTCAGCCTCGATGGCCAGGCTCCGCTCGACGTGCCCCAGGACGGTCTTGACTTTACTTCCGTTTCCGCCGGCGCTCACCAGCTAGGCGTCACCCGCGGCGGCGACGTTTACACTCTCGACGTCGACGCAGGGGCAACCCCCACCCTGAACACCTTCCTGGAGTCCGGCCAGGACCTGGGCACACTCGTCGTCATCACTGGTCAAGACAAGGCAAGGGTTTTTCTTAACGGTAAACTTCAGCGGCAACCCACCGAGCGTGGCCAGTTGCGCATCCCCAACCTCGAACTCAAGGAATACGTTGTAAGAGTGTCCAAGAGCGGATTCCAGGATCTTCCAGAACAGAAGATCCGGATTCACAAAGGCGAGCAGGCCAAAGTGATTTTCAATCTGCAGCCAATGGTTGTTTCGTCGGCGCTAACCATTCAGGGCGGAGTTCCGGGAGCGACCGTACTCATCGACCGGACTCCGGTTGGAACCGTACGGTCCGACGGTACGCTCACCGTGGCGACCGTCAATCCCGGAGATCACACTGTCGAACTTCGCAAAGACCGGTTCAAGCCGCGGCAGATCAAAAAGCACTTCGCGGCTGGGCAAGCCGTGTCCCTCAACGCCGCAGATGCGGCACTGGAAGCGGCTCCCGGCGAGCTAAAGATCACCTTCACGCCTGCCGGCGCTCAGGTAACTCTCAACAAAGCAGGGGAGGCCGCAACGAAAGTGAATAGCGGGAGTGCGATCAGTCTGCCGGCAGGTTCCTACACCCTCACTGCAAAGACGACTGACAACTTCACGCGCTCGTCGACCGTCGAGGTCGCCGCCGGTCAATCGCGGACCGTGGATTTATCTCTCGCGCCCAGCGGCATGTCCAAGTGGAATGACCCCACCGGCTGGAAGGAGGAGAAAGGCTGGTTGGTTCGCAAAAGCGGGGACTTCGTGATGTATAGCGTGTCTCCCACGACAGGTACGTTTGTTTTTTCCGCCATGCTGACCAAGGGGCACCGGCTGCAGTGGATGCTCAACTGCACCGACGCCAACAACTACGTCCTCTTCCAGATGGACGACAATAACTTCTACCGCGCAGTGGTAAGGAACGGTAAGAAGGGCGATGAGGCAAAGATTCCCTACAAGAGCGGCAAGAAGACTTTCCGCACGCTGCAGATCCGCGTGTCGTCCAATGAGATCGTCCATCAGATCAGGCAAGGAGACGGCTGGGTAGCTCTGGACCGTTGGACTCAGCCCGGGGCCAATTTAAGTCTCGGCCGGTTTGGCTTCTACATTCCGGGCAACGACGAAGTCGCGCTCTCCAGCTTCGGTCACTACATGGACCTGAACGTACACTAACGAATGAGGTGGTGAATGGTGAGAGGGGAGCAACAACGGAAGAATCAGCACGCGGTCGTCGACAATTCTTGGGGTGGTGGCTCAGTTTTCGGTATCCCCGCCTCACCTACGAGCACCTGAATTTTTGCTTGCTAGACCCAACTCGCGGGATGGAAACATTATGTTTACCAGCCTGCTTTCTCGCAATTTGGTGCCAGAGAAGGGCACTAGAAACAGTCCACGAAACACGTCTTTTAATAATGCCCGGTGTTGGTTGAAGCAAACCAACCCGCGCCATCCGAGCTTTCCGAGAAGCGCAAGCCGCAAACGGGCAAAGTGGAATGCCATCTTCGACAAAGATGCCGCAATGTCCTCCTCACGGTGGTGCTCGAAGTACGGAAAGTTCATCGATGCGCCGGACTGCACTTTGATGAAGTTACGGACCGTGCGGTTCTTCGGATTGGCAGCAACCTCACGAATGAGCTCTTGGATCCTCTTGGAATCATCCTCCAGTGTTTCGAGGCTGGAAAACCTGTTGATCAGTTTCACTCCCAGCGGATCCCAGAGATAATCGTTCATAACCAGTGGGAGCCCGAGGTGAAAAAGCTTTGTCACTAGCAGATGCACACGCAGATGGCATTGATAAGCATCCCCCATACACTCATACAGTCGTGTAGTGTCCCGGGTCACGCTGCGTTGAAACCCGGTGATAACGGTATCGAGGTCCTTCGTGAACTCTTTGGTGTCGCACCCGTCCAATTCCCTTTGGATGATCGCTGCGATCTGACGTATTTGCAGCGAGGACAAAGCCAGCCCAACGCTGTACAAGGGATCAACTGTATCGCCCGCATCGCCAATGATGTACCAGCGATTAGGTGAATACCTCTGGCGGCACTCCCACATGTAGGATCCGTAGAAATTCGTGTCGGCTACCCTGCCGCTGCGCACCAGCTCCACGATAACTGGGTGTTCCCTCTCGACGCACTTCAGGAACTGCTCCATCGTGCGCACCTCGCCGTGAGGATATACGTCCTTACGGTAGGTGATGCCGATGCTGATGAGCGGCTGGTTTTCCGGCGACCGCATCGGGATGCACCAGATCCAGTTGCCCTTTCCAAAAAAATGGTGAGTTGCAAAGTAAGGAACATAGGCCCGGTTTGGCTTCTTGAGCGCCTGGATACGGCTCAGAAGTTCAGGATTGAAATTCACTAACCGGAACCAGAAAACGTTTTTCTGTTCCTTAACAGTCTCCTGGAGTTGCAACTGTTTCGCGAGCACACGGTTCCGGCCGGTCGCATCGACTAGCCAGTACGTTCTCAGCGTCTTTTTTCCCCCGGCAGGGTCCTTCACCGTGACCGCGTGCAGCCCGTCGCCACCGTTGATTTCGATCCCCTCCACAGTGCCGTCGATCAACTGCACGCCGTTCTCCAGGTTGCGGTCCCGCACTTCGCGATCGAATGTGAATCGATTAATCTGGAACGAGAGTATCGGCGGCGCCGTCGGAAGTTCGTCGACAACGTACGTGCGATCCGCGGGATCGTCGATATTGGGTTTGAAATAGTAGGTCAGGCCGTATTTCGGATAGTGCTTTTCCACGAGATACGCGCCCAGCCCGAGTTCGAACAGAAAATCGACACTGGCCTCGACAAGCGATTCGCCGACAATCGGACGATTCTTGTGCGGGCCCTCAACTACGGCCACACTCAGGTTCGGGAAGCGCATCCGCAGGTAAGCGGCTGCAAGTTGGCCCGTTGCTCCGCCTCCCATTACTAAGAGATCGCTCGTCATGGGTCTCCGAGTTTCAAATGCCGGCTTGCTGATTTTGCCTGTCGCGCATTCCGATTTGCCAAGAACTGAAAGAGGCGCATGAACATGTTTAAGCTGATTGACCAGATTCGTTCTCTCTAAGCGGCGCCATTCCCACTATTAAATCCAACAACCCAAGCAATGAGTCCCTGTGGCCCCTTTCTTCCTGCCAAACCTTGCCCGGCGGAGAGATCATGGTTCGCGGGCCCGCACTATCATTTTCTCACCATACGTCGCACCTCTTCTCCGGTGCCCGCACCATGGGCGCGTCGGCTTTGCAGCTAAACGCCTTCTGAAATTCCGGCAGGTTGGAGAGCGGACCGATGACACGGTATTTCCCAATCGGGTGCTCATCCGACTGCATCATGACCCGTTGTTCTTCAATGCGAATGGCATCGCCGCGAAATTGTCCCCATGCAATAAAGAACTGCTGTTCTGGAGTGAATCCGTCGATGTCTGGCGGGCGTGGCTTGCCTTCGAGGGACTTCTGGAAGGCGAGGAACGCGACTTTGGCGCCGCCGAGGTCGCCGATGCTCTCACCCAGCACCAGTTTGCCATTGTGGTGAATGGTGGGCTCGATGAAGTAGTTGTCGAACTGATCCACTACGCAGGCGCCGCGCTGCTGGAACTGCTTCAGATCGCTGTCCGTCCACCAGTTTCTCAGGCGCCCCTGGTAATCGTACTTCGCGCCCTGGTCGTCGAAGCCATGCGAAATCTCATGGCCGATGATCACCCCGACCGAGCCGTAGTTGACGGCGTCGGTGGCTTTGTTATCAAAGCCCGGCGGTTGCAGGATGCCGGCGGGGAAAACGATCTCGTTCCAGAGCGAGTTGTAGTAGGCGTTCGAGGTCGGCGGCGTCATGCCCCAGCGGCTGCGGTCCACAGGTTTGCCGATTGTGAGGCGGTCGTCTTCCATGACGAAATGTCGGCCGGCGAGATAGTCTTCGAAGAAAGCACCGGCGCGGATATCGACCGGGCTATAGTCCTTCCAGTGGTCGGGATAGCCGATCTTGGGATTGAGGGTGGCGATCTTGGCCATCGCCCGCTCTTTGGTCTCGTTGCCCATCCACGGGCGGCTGAGAATGTCGTCCCGCATGGCCAAAAGCAGGTTCCGCACCATCTCCTGCGCGCGCGCCTTGGCCTCAGGCGGGAAATATTTTTCCGCATATTTCTTGCCCAAGGCTTCACCCAAGAACTGATCTGTGGATTCCACGCAACGCTTCCAGCGGGGCTTTATCTCGGCCTGGCCGCGCAGGTACTTGCCGAAGAAAGCGAAATCCTCCTCGACGATGGGAGCTGACAGAGCTCCGGCCGTCGAGTTCAGTACCTGCCATTTCAAATAGACCTTCCAGTCGGCCAGAGAAGTCTGCTGTAACTGGCGGTCGAATTCCTGCATGTACTTGGGCTGGTCCAAGTTCATGTCAACGTCCTGGGCCAGCTTCTTGTGCTGGAAGTAATTAGCCCAATCGAAATGCGGGGTGACCGCCTTCAGTTGGGCAAATGTCATATTGTGGTCAGTGGCGGTGGGATCGCGGAGAGTGACGTTGTCGAGAGAGGCCTCCGCGAACTTGGTCTCCATGTCCATGACCGTCTGCGCGCACGCGGCTGCGGATTTCTGGTCCCAGCCTACGAGCGTGAACATTTTGGCGATGTGCACCACGTACTTTTCCCGGGCCTCTTTGAAACGGGCGTCGGGTTTGAGATAGTAGTCGCGATCGGGCAGGGTGTAGCCGCTGGCGCCGATGTCCGCCAATACCCACGTGGGATTGTGGGGATCGGTGGAGCTGGAGAGATTGAAGGGCATGGCCACCAGGACGTCGTGCAGATCAGCCATGACGGGCTGCAGGCCAGCGTTCTCTTTGACCGCATCGATTTCCGCGAACCATTTCGTCAGCGGTTCGCTTCCCCGCGCATTCACGCGGGACTCGTCCATGCAGGCGCTGTAGAAGTCACCGATGATTTGCTCGGTGCTTCCTTTCGCCGCGGTCTTATCCTGTCGGGCGGATTCGAGGATATCCTTCAGTTTGTCCTTGGTGGTTTCGCCCGACTCCCAACGTTTACTCCAGCGCACCATGGTCGAAGGGATGGGATGATTCGCCCGCCACGTGCCATTGGCATACTCGTAAAAGTCTGTGCAGGGATCACTTTTGCGATCGAGGTCGGTTACATCGATGCCGTGCAGTGGAGAAGTTTGGGAGGGTAGAAAAGGGACACCCAAAAGGACCAGCAGCACGGTGCTGAGAACGCGCATGTAAGAGTCCTCTTTGGATATGGGCCTAAAGCAGTCCGATGTGGCGCATACCATTCTAGTTGAAAACCTTCGCAGACGTGCTTCTTGGCCGCTCTAACTGGTCAACCAACTTCGCCCAGTCCGTAGCTGTTGTAATATCGCGTGGCTGTTGAAAAACTCCTTCCCGCGAAATTCGCAAAAATAAAATCGCGCTAGGATGCCCTACAAACGACTTTCTCAGTTTCTCTAGACATTTTCTATCCCCCAAATTTTCGCTGTCTGGAGGAAAGTGGACTTTTTCAACACCCACTCGCGATTTCACTCATTAACCGTGTGATGGGGGTTTGAGCGCGATGGCCTGATGCAACGGTTAGCTTTCCGGATTGCCAGTCAACCGTGCGCAATCCGCAGTCAGAGAAAAAATGCTGAATTAGCCGCATGTTGGGAAGAGCTTCGCCCAGGTGTCCTAAGTCCAGCCTTTCGGTCAACAACTTTCAACTTCCGTAATTTCGAAGCCCCTCCCAAAACGTGTATACTCATCAATCCACGGGGATAAGAATGCGTGCTCAATTCATGGCGGCAGTCGTCCTTGGACTCACCTTACGCACTTCGCTGCGCCTTGTCTTTGCAGCTAATTGCGAACTAACTGCTTGGCGCTAGCGCGATCTGGTGCGCTAAGTGGATCCACTAGCCGTCGCCCTGGATGGATGCTAGACGGACTTTGGCGGTATACATAGCTATGACGTTCCTGCGCCCCGATGTAATACTCTCCAGCGGCAAGTTTGGCCGGTGTCGGCATCCAAAGGCCAGATGGGCGAATTGCGCCTTTGGGACGATTCAAGCGTCCATCGCTTTGCTGGTGCTGTTGTCGCTGGTGCATCCATCGCGGGCCTTGGCGGCGAATCCTGACCTGGAGACTGTGCTAACTGGCTCGCGCCAGCGTATTGAGAAGGTGGACTATCGCGTGACCGGGCGGCTCACACGGGTGGAAGACAATGGCAAACGCACGAACTACAAGTTTGTCGCCAAGGCTCACTGGTTTCCCGATGGTCTGCGTGTGCTATGCGAGATCTCGGGGCCTGGCTCAGAGAAGACGCGTCTTCTTCTGCATATGAGCGTCAGCGGGCACGTGACCATCGAGGCCGTACTTCCTGGCGAGAAGGCCGCGAGCGTGTTGCCATTCGAACGTTGGAACGAGCCACTAGTGGGAACAGACTTCTCCTATGAAGACATGGTAGAGAGCCAGTTCTTCTGGAAGAATCAGGAACTGCTGGCACCAGAGAAATACGGCATGCGGGATTGCTTTGTCCTTAAGAGCGTGCCCGGCGCTCAGGACCGGACTCACTATGAGTCAGTAACATCGTGGATTGACCACGGCATTTTGTTCCCTGTGCATGCGGTAAAAACGCTTCGCGGGGCGGGACAGCAGAAGGAATTCATTTACTACGGGCTGCGGCAGGTGGGTGGCGCCTGGTCTGCGTCACAAGTGGAGGCAAAGCAGCAGGGCAAGCCCGGCTCCTCGATTCTTGCAATCGAATTTGGGTCGGGAAAGGCAAATCTTGGACGCAAGGACTTTCAAATCAGCCAGTCCGGCGCTCAAGAAGAGAAAGTGAAATAAATCCAAGTCACTGGAACTTCCACTTTGTTCGCCCTCATCAGAGAGGCTCCTTTTCACACGCTGCCGGGGCCCCATATAAGCCAAAGGGCCACCAATTCCAGTCGCCGGCAAGTTGCAATAGTGCCGGCCCGACAACCACTCGCACCACTGTGGCGTCAATGAACACCGCCACTGCGAGGGTAAAACCCAGCATTTGGACGACCAGAAAGCTTCCCACGGTGAATGCGGTGAAGACGGCAATCATGATTGCTGCGGCGCTCGTTATCAGCCCGGCCGTCCGCGCCAGGCCCTCGATCACCGCTGATCTCTCGGATAGACCGCGCCGCCGTTCTTCGAGGACTCGAGCGACAAGGAAGACCTCATAGTCCATGCTTAATCCGAAGACGATGGCAAACGAGAGAATCGGCACAATCGGGTATACGGTGCCGGTCGGTCCATTGAGCCCAAAGAGTCTGCTGCCGTGGCCCTCCTGAAAAACGACAACTAATGCACCGAATGAACTGCCAACGGAGAGCACATTAAGCAGAATTGCTTTGACCGCCGCAAATAGAGAACGTAACCCGATCAGGAGCGCCAGCAAGCTCCCCAATACGACGCCAAGCACCACCCTCGGCAACCGCTCTTTTACTACCGCGTCGTAATCTGCGTCCAGTGCGGAAACGCCACCGACCCGCAGCACAGCGCCGGGCACGCCGGTCATCGCCGCGACATCGGAGGAACGAACCTCTCGTACCCATCGTATCTGTTCGTTGGGCGAAAGAGTGGCGGAGGGCAGCAACTCAATCAAGGTGGCCTGGCCATCGCTGCGAAGAAAACTCTTGCGGATTGACTCGGGCACGTCGTTGATAGCATCTGCAGTGTCAGACATTCCCGTGAGGGTTGGAAGCGATAAGACCTCTTGCGCTCTGGGATCGCCCTGGAAGCGCTTCGTCAAGCGACTGACGGCAAGCCAGCCAGCCGGCGAGAGCGGCGGAGACTGCGGCGGCAACTCCAGGATCAATCGGAGGGACTGCACAATACCCGACCGCCCCATGCCTTGAAGCGTGTGCAGTGCTTGCACCGACTCGGCTGCGGCTGGGAGCGAGTCATGGTCGGGAATCCCGGGAGAGATCCTTCGTGCCTGGAATGCAAGGATCAGTAGGGGAATCCCGGCGACCAGCAGAGCGGTCCAGGGCCGGCGGGTTATGATGCTGCCCCACCGCACCCACCGTTCACTCGCCGCGCACAGGCTCTCCCGCGTCTCGAATCGTCTGGCTGGACGCACTCTGGCGGCATTGATGCGATGCCCTAGCAGACCAAGCACCCAGGGCAGAATAAATGTGCACAGCATGACACTCAAAACGGTTACCAGTAGGCCAGCTATCCCGATGGAACGCAGTTCGCTGATGGGCACAGTCAGCAGAGCTGAAAATCCGATGGCAACTGTCGTGGCCGAGATGATCAGCGTCCGCCCCGCTTGGTCGGCAGCAATATCGGCAGCACTGCCGGGATCGTATCCCTCGTTCAGCGCTTCGCGAAACCGGCTCACCATCAGCAATGCATAGTCGATGCCCAAGCCCAGGCCAAGCATCGTCGCCAGATTCTGCACCAGAATCGACAGATGCAGATAATGCGCGAGTAGCGCGGCCCCGCCCATCGCCATCGAGATTGAGAGTACTCCAACTCCCAGCGGCAAAAGCGCGGCTACAAGACTGCTGAAAGCCAGCAACAGCAGCACTAGAGTGACCGGCATTGCTCGTTCTTCGGCATGGGTGACGTCATCTGCACTGACCTTGCGAAGATCGAAGGTCAGCGGCGTTTCACCCGTAATCCCCAGTTTGATATTGGGGTATTGCGACTTAAGCTGCCCTTCCATCCAGTCTGCTTTTGCCCTCAGTTTGGGCACCAACGCCTCGACCGTTTCCTCGTGCGGGTCCAACCCGACGATGATCAAGGCCCCGCCATTGTCCCCAGTGAACAGAGGATCTGGCCAATCCAGACTCGAGACCGCACCCGACACTCCTGGAATGCTACGCAATGAACTGGTTAAGAAGCCCAATGCATCTGCGCCTTTTGCTGAATCCGGATCGGGAATACCGCTGATCACCAGAACCAGCCGGTGGGCGTATGGAGACTGGAAACGCTGCGCCAGTTCGAGGTCAACTTGTTCGGATTCTCCGCCCTTGATGTGAGCCGTTGTCTCCAGGCGACGTTCGACTTTGTAGGAAAAGGGCAGCAGCGCAAGCGCCATGACAAACCCCGACATCGCCAACCAGAATCGGCGACGACCGCTGTCATGGCCAGTCTTCAAGCTTGACATTACCATCGAAGATCCCCGTCGTTTCCTGGTACGTCTGAGAGCAATGAAACGACTTCGGTGATCCGGCACATCCATGATATACGGTCGAACTGCATATTCATTGGGGTTCGGGCATTGAACTAGTTAACGATAGATGTGGGAACTGCCCGTTACGCCCTTGTCAAAGGAGCGGTGTGGCTAACGAAGACTCCACACGGCCCAGCTTTTCAACGATGCGATGGCGTGAGATGGTTTGGTCGATCATTCGCGCAAAATCTTACGTGCGAGAAACGAGCAAGTCACTGAAAGCCGTGGAGTTGCAGATGACCGGGGAGCATAGGGCATCCTGCCGGCGAGTCCGAGATGCGTTGTTGAACTTGCGGCTTCAAATACAAGCTCTGCTCACTTCTCAGGTGTAGCTTTCAACAATCTGCCCTATCGACCCTAGTGCCACTTGTCCGCCTACAGTGCATCAAACTAGGCGAACTGGGGATTGCGATGCTGCATAAGAAGCGTGTTTTCGTTGTGGACGACAGTGCCAGCGTGCGTCACATGGTGCGTCAACTTTTTGAATCGGAGACCGACTGCGAGATCGCAGGAGAAGCAGAAAACGGACTTGACGCCATTGCAAAAGCCGCGTTCTTGAAACCAGACCTTATCGTCTTAGACCTCAATATGCCTGTAATGGGCGGCTTGGATGCGGCCCCATTCCTCAGAAGAGTTCTGCCTGAGACCAGGCTTATCCTTTTCACGATCAGTCAGGGACGGGAAGTTGAACAGCAAGCACTCGCGGCTGGCATACAGGCGGTTGTTTCAAAGGATAAAGCAGTATCAGAACTGGTTCCGCGTGCTGAAGCGCTGTTAGGCGTGTGACCTGACCGGAGAGGTTTTGAGCGCACTCACAGTACGTACATCCGAAGCATCCACCACACTAGGAGAATTGCGACGATGGCCCCCGCGATGTGAACTATCCAATCGCCAGCTGTTTTCGGTTTCCCAAATTGAACATGCGGCAATGGTAGCAGGCCGCTCTGCCACCACTCAGGGACAAAACTGATTGCTGCGAAGCGCAAAAGCGCGCCAGACAAAATGAAACGAGTCCGCGTAGGATGAGCGCACGGGCTCGCTCCTCTGCGGCCCAGTCGGCTGAAGAGAGTCGTGCCGCTGATTGCAATTTCAAGTTATTATTTCAGCGAGGCTGGCGCTGGTATGGATGATTACGACCTCGGGAACAGTGACATTGGGGGTGAAGCATGACGATCAACTTTGTGCGGACACGTGACGGAAGCGACGACTCCATACGCTTTCAACTAATGGAACGCCTAAACGTATATTTATTCGGGGCAACTGTATTGTTTGCCTCGTTTGGGATGGGTGAAGCGGTCTATCGACTCCTGTTTTCAGAGTTTGATGGGATAACCGATCGTATTCCGGTTGAGGTGCTGTTTGGTTTGGTATTTGCCTGGGTCGCCACGAAATTCGTCGGCGGCGTTTACAGAAATCGCAAAGAGAGGAGCGCAAGGCTCAACTTCATTTGGGCTCGGAATCATCAAATACGAGGCGCTCTGGAAGGAATCTCTCCGTTGGCCCACCCAGCGAAAAACCAACAATCGATCAGAGTAATCCGCGAAGAAGTCGAGAGGATTGAGTGGGCGCTCAAGGAGATCTTGCCGAGCTAAGCTCTCTGTCCTCTCCGCAAGTCTGCGCGACTCGACTTGACGGCTGCTGCTAGCGTCTGCCTTTGGGTTCCAACTAGCCGTAAAATGGCACGGAAGACTTCCGACGATTGCCCTTCTCTGATTTCGAACTTCTCTAGAGGCCCTGCTCTGGTTTGCGTTTCAGCGGCTTGCCAATCGCGAGCAGGAAAATGGCACTCTTGCCTTTCGCGTGCGGCGAAAAGAAGTTAATCACGTCATCGTCGAAGAAGGTCAGCCCGGTTGCACCCAAGCGCTGGGCATACGCAGCGAGGTACATCCTCCCGCCGATTGCGCCCGCTTCCAGCTGAACAGCCCGGTAGCCGCGGTTTCCGTATCCTTCCATGATGCGTTTCAAATCGGCCAGAAAGAAGATGTCCACGCAGGCGTCCGCCGGCAGTTGCTGCTCCAGTCCAAGATGATGAGCCTCGCCGCGGAATTCCCCTGCCTTCAAAAGTTCCAGGGTGTTTTGCTCGCGCCGGAAGAAGTAAGCACCCGGCTCGAGCCCCTGTACCGCATGCACGATCAGGTAAAGATCGTTGAGTTGTGCGCCAAGAGGCTTAAGGAAGTCAGCCGGAAGACCGACCGTCGCGCAATCGAAAATAGTTGAGAGTTGTGCCAGCATGATAGACGCAGTCTTATCGAACGCTCGGGCAGAGCCGCGGCGCAGGATCACCTGCTCGATCGTGTCCTTCGGCTGTTCTTCTTCCGGCAGTCGCTGAAAGCGAACTGCCTCGCCTGTCGGAGCGGAAAATGGGAGGACCTGTTGCGTCCCGCGCCACTGAGCTACTTCCTCTTCGGACGCAAGCGAAGACGCGTCGTGCATCTCAAGCATAGCGGGATACTCGACCTCAAATTCCGAAAGCGGGATCGTCTGCAAGCCGAGCGCCGGAACCTCTCTCTGCGCTGGCAGAGAAGTCGCAGGTGTGCGCCCGATCGGTACCAGGCACAAGGAAACCTCACGCCGCGTATCGAGATCGAGTAGGCGGTTCAACTCGCTGTCCACGAACCCGAGCACGATCTCGGCCGGCAGCCCCGAAGCCGCAGAAATGGCCAGCAGATTCGCCAGCAGGGTGCCGTTGTCCCAACCGAAATGGCGATAGGTGCGCGCCTGGTACTTCCAGGCGTTCCGCCAGTATGTTCCGGTGCAGATGATCGTCGCGGGCGCGTGAGCCATCGCGGGTTCCATCGCCGTCGCCTGAGCCAGATTTCTGCGAAAATCACCTTTTCGCAGAAGCCGTAGCGATACATCCGCCGGATTGAAGTGATACACGCCGGCATCCAGGCCCGCGAGATCGCCAGTCACGGCGTACAGTTCGATCTCGTAGAGGGCTCCGGTGCAGGCTGCCGCGCGAAAGTAGATTTCTCCGCCTGGACGGGCGCGGTGTTTGGTAATCCCCGCCGAGAAATAGAGAATGCGCGCCAGATCCTGTAGGTCAGGCACCGAATCGGCCAGCGATGAGGGCACTGGCCTTGAGATCGCGGAGAGCGCGGCCACCCCTGTCTGCGGCACATCCCTCGGCAGCGGAAACGGCTCTATCTTCGGATAGATTTTGAAGGGCTGTGGCCGATTCGCCCAGTCCAGGAAGTGAGGATTGTTACGAATACTCCAGTAGGAGTGCTTCGTGCCATCGTGATACTTCCAAGCTGCCTGGATGTCGAAATTGTTCATCGGCTGCGACGTCAGACTAGCATCTGCCGGGACCAGGGGCGTTAGCCATGAGCCTTGTGCTGTGGCTTCTGCCAAGATACGGGCAGCCCTGAAATCATCCCAAGGTAAAGAGTAGCCGACCACACGGAAGTTGGCTCTGAACCAGCGCCAATTGGGTTAGGCAAATCTGCACAGTTGCTTGTTTACTGGGGAGCTTCGGGTAGGGGCAATGAGGCTTGGCCGAACACATATCGCCAGCCCGCCAGAGTCCGCACGTAGGTGTCACTAAACCAAACGGATATTCGAAAGGCCTTCCGTCGTCCGATCCTTTCTCCCACAGCTTGGCAGTAATTACCGCTGTATCTCCCCACACGCGACCGTCGGCCCACCCGAAATTGCGATTTCGGGAGAAGAGGCAATCACTCTGGCGACGTTTAGACCAAGTTTGTTTTCGAGAGCGGCATCTCGCGGGCCCGCTTGCCGGTTGCGGCGTAGATGGCGTTGTAAAAGGCCGGGGCAAACGGCGGCACTCCGGGCTCTCCTACGCCGGCGGGAGGAGCGTCGCTCTCCACAATGTACACGTTGGTGCGTTTCGCAGCAGTATCCATGCGTACTAGCTGGTAGTCGTTGAAGTTGCTCTGGCTCACCACGCCGTTGGCCACGGTGATCTCACCGAACAGGGCAAGACTTGCGCCGAAGTTTGCGGCTCCCTCAAATTGGTTGCGAACGTTGTCGGGTGCGACGACCGTCCCCGCGTCCAGGGCTGTCCATACATTGGGAATCTTCACATCGCCGTTATTATCCACTTCGACTTCCACAACCGTAGCCACGTAGGTGATGAAGCTGCGGTGTGCGGCTATGCCGAAGCCGTGCCCTTTTCCGCTGGAGCGCTTTCCCCATCCTGATTTTTCCGCCACCACTTCCACAACACGCCGCAGCCTCGCCGTATCAAGCGGATAAAGCTTCTGTTCTTCCTGCTCGTCTGGCGTGGCTGGTAGCGGGACGATGCGCGAGGGGCCAATCAGATCGAGCAGATACTGCGCGGAGTCCTTATTAGCGGCGTTGGCGAGTTCGTCGGCAAAGGAATGGATAGCGAACGCGTGATAGATGTTGGCCACACTGCGCAACCATCCGATGCGCACATGGGCATCGGCAGGGCCATTCTCGGCGCGATGGTTGGGGATGTCGAATGGCAGATTGTTCCAGCCAAGTCCCATTTCGTCATCGGCGTATCGGGCGTTAACGTCGAAGGTGGAACCAATCGGAGGATAGACGGTGCGCTGCAGCCATGCCGTCGGCTTCCCGTCCGCTCCAATGGCGGCCTTCAGATACATTGCCGCGACTGAGTGGAAGAAATCGAATTGGATATCGTCTTCCCGCTTCCATACAACTTTGACCGGCTTTCCGATTTTTTTGGAAAGAATAGCTGCTTCCGCGACCT
>CAWDNR010000019.1:0-36921 GCA_963803655.1 Terriglobia bacterium | reverse complement strand
CGAAGTCTGCCTGCACCATTGTGCTCAAACAAAACAGTCCGGGTGCTGGCGAAATCACGATCCACATGGCCCCCATGGGCCCGGGTAAATCGTATGTGTTCCACATCCCCTTGAGCTAGACCAGGGGAAAACAGCGGGTGCCCGGTTTCGGCGGGCAATCTTTACGGAACCACCGGCGCCGGCTGCCCATTGCCAGTTCAACACCGCCGTCACCGCTACTGTGATGCCATGGCATCGACCGACGACGAGCCCGTGCCCTCTTGGGGTGTGGTCATTCCTGAATACCCACTACCCAATCGTGAGAGGGCTTGATCGCCGCGAGGACTCACAGAATTTATGAATTGCGTTTAATGGTCTTGCACTTTGGGCTGCGCTTTTAACGCCTGGAGATTCGCGTCGCACTTCGCCAGATGTTGGCTGATTGGGGCGACCTGATTGCGGCCCATCGCGTCCGTGGTCCCTAGTTTGGCTTTTTCACCCCAGACATCCAGAGCCTTTTGATACCAGGACCGGGCTTCGCTCCAATCCCGGGTTTTTTCGGCCCGAGTGATAGCGTGTTCAGCCAGCGCTGCGTACGCCATGCCAAGATCTGAATACGACTGACTCAACAAGGTCGAATGCCAGAGATTTCGGAGCGCCGATCCCTTGGACCATCGCCAATGCTGCGCGTATGTTCTGCAGACCCTGAGCTATCCTGCTCTGACGCACCAGGATTTCTCCGACACTGAGATAGTTGAATGCAAGGTTCTCCACAGCGAGGTCGTTGCTGGGATCTGCATCGTGCAACTCCTTGAAGATTTCCTGGGCGCGGCGATCGTCCTCCAGCGCTCCGCCAGGTCGCCTTTTTGTCCAGCAAATCGCCTGAGATGTTGTAAGCTTCCGCCAGTACTCGCGGAAGGTCGCATTGTTTGGATTTGCTTCTGATATCTCCTTCATATTTTTAACGCCCTCGCCGCTAATCGGATGGCCTCATCGGCATGACCGGTCTGCGCCAGCATCTTTGCCGATTCCCAGGTAGTCGCCCACCAGATGAGTCCGCGCAGGCAGCTTGGCCTCAACCGTGGTGGCAATCGGTTCTTGGATCGCAGCTCCCTGACGATAACTTGCAGCGCACCAGGAAAATCACCATTCTTTTCCAGTAACCGGGCGGTCAACCAGTAAGACCAGCGAGGCGGTCCTGCAGCTCAGGATCAGTGTTCCCGGCCACGATCTTTTGCACGAACAGCAGAGAGCGCTGGGAAGTTTGCAGAGCACCGGCAAAATCGCCGCTATTTTGCTGCACGGTTGTCAGCCTCCAATATTCGTCCGCCAGTTCGATCTGGACCTTCAAATCCGCCGGGTATGCTGTCGCTAAGACTCACGAATGGCAAGCGCCTTGGCATAGCTCTGCGCAGCCCCGTCAAAATCACCCACGTTAGCCGCGGTCGTGTCACCGAGAACATCGCCGACCCGATCATACGCAGCGGCCAATTCGCGCTGCAAGGAGGCATCGCCTTTGGCTTCTCGTGACAGGCTGTCGAGATAATCCAGTGCTCTGCTTACAGAAGCTTTCTGGCGGCAGTGGCTCCCGGCAGATCTTGAATGGAATCGTGGATTTCGAAGATCAGCGAATTTGCCAGCTTGCGCACGTCGTTGAAACGCTGTTCCGCCCGGGCCCGCTGCGCACTCGCGACCGCTGCCTGCTGTCGAGCGATGCGGGCCTCGCGAATGGTAACAACCAGGGCCGTCAGCAGGAGAATCGCGCACGCCGCGGTTGCGGCAACCCCCGCCTTGTGGCGAGCGACAAATTTGGACGCTCGATATCCGGCAGTGTCCTGGCGCGCGGTGACGGGAAGATTTTCCAGATGCCGCCGAATGTCGGCGGCGAATTGTTCCACCGAGTTGTAGCGGCGCTGCGGCTCCTTTCGCAAAGCCATCAGAACGATGTTGTCCAGATCCCCCTTCAGCCGCCGCTGAGCCTTTGGGTCACCCTCGCCAACTGACCGGGTCGTCCGCGAGCGTGGAACTCCCAGACCGCCCAGGGGCAAATCGGCGCCGGATCGCGGTGCTCGGCTTCTCCGGCTCCACTTCACAGACTGCGCGAGCGATCTCATGGAGAGTGCGGCTGGTCGCGCCATAGGGGCTGCAGCCGGTGAGCAATTCGTACAGGATCACGCCCAATGAATAGACATCACTCGCGGTGGTGATGGGCTCGCCTTTGATTTGCTCTGGACTGGCGTATCCGGGAGTCAGCGCGCGAAACTGGGTAGGGTAGCGTCGGCTCGGAGCCCTCGGTCGCCGTCTCCGGGGTCCAGGATCTTGGCGATGCCGAAATCCAGCAGTTTGGGTACTCCGTCCGCGGTCACCAGGATGTTGCCGGGCTTGAGATCGCGGTGAATAATCAGCCGCTGATGTGCGAATTGCACCGCAGAACAGACTTGCAGGAAAAGCCTCAGCCGTTCGCCGTTGCCAGCCTGTGATGGCTACAGTACTGGTCGATCGTCTTGCCTTCAATCAACTCCATGACAAAATAGGGAGCGCCTTCTTCGGTGGTGCCCCCGTCAAGCAGCCGAGCAATGTTCGGATGATCGAGGCTGGCCAGAATCTGCCGCTCGTTCTTGAATCGGTTGATCACGAAAGCTGAATCCTGCCCGCCACGGACCACCTTGAGTGCGACTTGCTTGCGGTACTGGTCGTCGGCACGGAAGGCGCGGTAAACCTCACCCATGCCACCGACGCCTATTAGTTCGACTATCTGATAGGCCCCCAGACGCCGGCCCAGCAGCGTTTGTTGCGGTCCGCTTCGTCCTGGCCGGGTGCGGTTTGCGAGCGCCGGCGTGTTCAGGAATTCTGCCCCGGCTTCCTCATGAGAGGCGAGGAGCGACTCTAGTTCCCGGTGCAATTCCGGATCGCTGCTGGGCGATCTCCGCGAGATAATCCAGGCGCTCCGCTGGTGGAAAAGTGCAGAACCTTGTCCAGAGCTTCCGATACTTGTTGCCATCGCTCAGGAGTCATGGCGTTCCGTCCTGCTGATCTCCCGATATAACCACGCCCGAGCTACGGCCCACTCTCGTTCGACTGTGGCCGACGAGACTCCCAGAAACTCTGCGGTCTCTTCAATCGACAAGCCGCCAAAAAACCTCAATTCCACGATGCGGCTCTGCCGGGGGCTCATCTCGGATAGTTTGTTCAGGGCATCGTCGAGCGCCAGCAGATCCACGCCCTTGGACTTCGACAACTCGGCAGCCTCATCGAGAGTCAACCGGCTTCCCGCCATCACGTTTCGCGGCACTACGACTGCGGGCATGATCCACCAGGATCTCCCGCATGATTTGCGATGCAAGGGCGAAGAAATGCCCCCGGCTCTCTATTTGCAACGAACCCGGCTTCACCAGGCGCAGATAGGCCTCATGGACCAGTGCTGTGCTCTGTAAAGTATGGTCGGCCCTTTCCCCACGGAGATGATGCTGGGCCAAGCGGCGCAGTTCGCTGTACACCAAGGGCAACAAGACGTGCAGTGATTCCTGGTCACCGCACTTCCATTTCAGCAACAGCTCTGTGACCTGATTGGGAGAGACTTCGGGCAGATGCAGGCCCCGTTGGGGTGGCAACCCCTCGTTCTGGACGAAGACAGTATCCTCGCGCTTTCAAGAAAGTCAATGCAGTCATAGAGGAGTTTCCCAATCCAGGAGACACTGCCAAAGGAGGTAACCGATGCGGGCTTTGCTGCCTTGTCTGAGCAAATGAGTCGGCACACGACGCATCTGGTTCATCTTGTCTGACGATTGCTTCCGAGCGACGGCCTATCCGCAAATTATTCCGCCGCAGAAGTCTTAGTGCTGTATCTGAAGCGCCCCTGAGCGAAGAGCTGGGAGTTGAGACGCTGTGTAGGGGCGCTTCAGATACAGCGACTTGAAGGAAGCCGCCCCGGGGGACTATGGGATTTGTATCTGGATGAGCCGGTCTTGATCCTTTGCGAGTATGCCATTGCTGTCAGAGCGCTTGGGTTTCAGTAGCGAGTCACAGAGAGAATGGTCATGGGGTGGTGCATCGGAGAGTCTGGAGCGCACCACCATACTACATTCTGAGGAATGCGAGACACAGAACCAGTGTGCGCGCCGAAGCACGAGCGAGATTCGAGGCTGGAGATGTGGATTCATGCGGCGCATCGGCTGAGATGAGGTGGAGATCGGAGGAGAAGTTGGGCGGCGGAGAGGCGCTCGACAACTTGCATGGTTCCGCCGCAAAGCGGACATTGCCACAGCGAGTGAATGGGCAGAGCCGGCGAGGCGGTGCGCGCTGCTGGCGGATGGGATTGCTGGAGCAACCGAGAACAGAGTGGAAGGAGTTCTGCTCGCCTCCGGTTAGCAAGAAATCCGAAGTTGCGGATGCGCATAAAGCCGCGTGGCAGCAGGTGCAGGAGGAAGCGTCGCAGGAACTCATCGACGGGCAGAGTCATCAGCCGCTTCTTGTTGCCGTGAGCGGAGTCGCGCCAGCGAAAGGTTACGTTGCCCTCGGAGAGAGCAACCAGCCTGCTGTTGGAAATGGCAACGCGGTGGGTGTAGGCACCGAGATAGCGCAGCGCGTGTTGTGGCCCGCCGAAAGGGCGCTTGGCGTAGACGACCCAGTCGTGGCGGAACAGTACCCGCAGCCACGAGGTGAAGGCGCGCGGTTCCGCAAGCGGTAAGAGATGTCCGTGGAACTGGAGTGCGCCGGCATGAAAGGCGGTCTTGAGTCCGGCGACAAACTTGCCGCGGAAGACTCGGCCGAGCACTTTGACCGGAAGGAAGAAGGACCGGCGCGATGAGATCCAGCGGGAGTGGTCCGGAGCGAGACCGCCGGCGGCCAGCACGCAGTGGACATGGGGATGATGCCGTAGTCGCTGGTCCCAGGTATGGAGCACGCTGAAGAAACCGATCTCGGCTCCCAGGTGGTGTGGATCGCGGGCGATCTGCAGCAGAGTTGCAGCACTGGCGTGAAACAGCAGGTTATAGATCAGCCGTTTATTCTGCAAGGCGAGCGGAGCCAGTTCCCGTGGCAGGGTGAAGACGACGTGCACGTAGCGGGCGGGCAGCAACTCTCGTTCCCGCGCCTGGAGCCAGCGCAGGCGGGCGTTGCCCTGACACTTGGGGCAGTGCCGGTTTCTGCACGAGTTGTAAGAGATGGCAGTATGTCCGCAGTCCGAGCACTGATCGCGATGTCCACCTAACGCGGCGGTGCGGCAGCGTGTGATGGCCAGCAACACCTTTTCGTGTTGTCCGTTGATCCACTTGCGACTGCGCTCAACGAAGGACTGCCCGGCACTACGAACGATGTCGGCCACCTCCAGAGGAGGCCGGTTCATGCGCTCTGTGTTGGCTCTCCTTCTCCTCGGATGGGGAGTACATCCAGCGGACTGCCGGTGGCGCTGAGATGACGTCGGGAGAGGTGCAGATAGATCGTGGTTTCCTCCAGGTCGCGATGTCCCAGCAGCATCTGAATGGTTCGCAGGTCGGCACCGGCTTCGAGCAGATGCGTGGCAAAGCAGTGGCGCAGAGTGTGGGGATGGATGCGCCTGTGCTCAAGACGGGCGCGTTCGGCGGCCTGCTGACAGGCGTTCCAGAGAACCTTGCTGGAGACCGGATGACTCGCCGTATGCCACCGGTTGCCGGGGAACAGCCAATCGGTGGGCTTGCGTTTCAGCCCGCGCCAGTAGACGCGCAGAGCATCGAGCAGCTTGGGGCTGAGCATGACATCACGGTCCTTGCGTCCCTTGCCTCCCCGGATATGAATGACCATGCGTTGGCTGTCGATGTCGCTGATCTTCAGGTGCGCCACTTCTGCGCGACGTGCGCCCGTGGCATAGAGGGTCATCAGCAGAATGCGATGAAAGGGAAACTCTGCCGCGTCGATCAGACGCGCCACTTCGTCCTGGCTCAGAACCTGCGGCAAGTGCAGAACCTTCTTCGGATACGGTGTCTCGGCAACGCTCCAGCCGCGCTTCAACACCTGAACATAGAAGAAGCGCAAAGCGGCCAAGCGCTGCGTTACGGTGTTCGGGGCCAGCTTCCAGCGCGTGAACAACGCGGCCTGATACTGGCGAATATGCTCGGGGCCAAGCTGATCGGGTGAACGATGGAAGTGCCGACTGAAATGCTCGACCGTGTGAATGTAAGCGTCGATGGTGGACTCGGCGTAGTTGCGGCGCCGTAGTTCCTCAAGCATGATCTGGCGTAGATGGGTCACAGAGAGTTCCTCCTCTGCGACAACAAACTAACTCAGATCACCTCCACCGTCGGCTCAGCAACACGCGAATGCGTCCGCCGCAAAGCGGCTTAGTTCAAGTCGGCTTGTAGGAAGTGATCTTCGCGCTTAGCAGCGATTCTGGACGGATTACGGGCTACCCTTCCACAATCCGTTACGGAAAGAGTTGTCGACTATTTAAGCATCGAGGGCATGCGATTAGTTTTGTGTCACTGTGGCTTGGGCGAGCGGGACGAAGCCTGACCGAACGCATATCGCCAACCCGACGGAGTTCGCACATAGGTGTCACTGAACCAGACGTCGTAATCGAATGGTCTGCCGTCGTCTGATCCTGTTTCGGTCAACAAGGCAGTGATCACCGCGGTATCGCCCCAAATGCGCACTGTCTGCTGGGTGTCATCTTGGCGTTCATATCGGACGCGTCCGCTGCGCGCTTCCGCGAGCAAATCCGCCTTTGTATAGACCTTGCCGGAGCCAGTCACCAGGGCAAAATCATCCGCCAGAATAGTTTCCATGGTGGCGGCATCATTCTCTTTAACTGCTGCTTGATACTTGAGTCGAGAGCTTCCACGGCCTTTATGTCGTCGGCAGATGTATGAGCGTCGCCCACCACGCTGGCGTTGCGACGGAACACCAGATCGAACCATGGTTTCCATGTGTTTCCGCCATCGGTAGAGGTGACCGCTGTCTCTCGAACATCACCGTTCTGAGGCTTCCAGGTGCCGCGAACGAGCGAGCCCGCCGCGTGATCCTCGCCGCTCAACATAATCTCGCCATTCCCGATTTTCCCCTCGATCTCCAACAGCTCGCCTCGATTGGTCACCCAACTCTGATGCCAGACTTTCCTGGCAGCATCGTAAATTGTGAAACTTTGGCCTTTGTGTCCATCGGCTCCTTGGTAGTCTTCCCGTAAGACGCAACCATCGAGAATCGGGTCAATGCGGGCATGAGCGACCGGGATTGAGCCGCCGGCGTCGAACACGTCCCAATCCCCAGCCCAGAAATCAAACTGACGGTATGCCGCCGCAACGCACCACCTGGCGGATGGCGCTGGCTCCGCTTAAGACGCGCCCGACCAATACATTACTGCCGGCGAAAAGCACCATTGTGAAAACAGCGCGATTCTCAACCGCTCGACAACGGGATGCATGGGAGTCTCCTCCTCTTAATGAATGTCAGAATAATGAGGCGTCAAATAAAACGAATGGCAGATGCCAAAACCATCGCATGTTCGCAATCTTAACTCGAATGGATCGAGCTTCTCCGATGGGCACGATCTCCTCCGGTGGGCCATAGCCTCGATGATGCGCTTGGTTCGCCAACAGCGTACAGCTTCAACTCGCTCCAGTTCCCTCGACTGGAATGGGGAGGCATGCCGCACGAACAGTAGAGGATCCATTCATCACAGAACCCTCGGGCAAGTGGCAGAAGGCACGATCCGTTTCGGTATGGACTGAAACCGACGAGGTATCGAGTACCGCATTTTGGGCACTCAATGCAATGGCGAACGCGGGATGACATGGTATGTAGCCATCAAGATAGATTTCTTGTCTAATCGGACTGAATTGCCAGTGCCTGGCGCACGAACGAAGCGAGGGCAGAAGTTTTTTCCCGCCCTCGTATCACCACGCGGCATTCGCTTCGCGCCGATGACGCGACGCTTATCATTTTGATTCGACAAAGCCGTCCGAATCCCTGCAATGGTCGGCGAACGTTGTCGGGAACAAAGTTCTCTTTGAATTGCCCCCGGAATTGCCCTCGGTTTGCGCTGCATCCCGGTCGACCCAGAAACTGGAATCGCCAGGAATGCGACAATCGCATTCGTGTTCGTATCGGAGGCATAACCCACGATTTCTCCGCGAGCATTGATGTCATTGGCCAACAGCAGATATAGAGAGGAATCGGGCTGAACGAGGGTATTGAGATCGGTCATCACGCCGTCCTGATAGAGGAACGCTCTCGCACTGCCACCGCCAAACGACTGGCCTACCACCTGCCCTTGTGCGTTGATACCCCAAGCCCAGCTGTTTGTGTCCTCGCCCAGAGGAGCGGAGTTTTTGCATGTGGTGTTCTTTGCTCCAGAGGAAAGCGACCGGGTTGAAGGCGCCGGGCTGGGTGTTAGGCAGATTGGCGAAACCGACGACTTGACCTTGGTTGTTAATTGCTGTGGGAGTGTTCCAGGCCACGCCTCCATCAAAGTTGCCGAGGTTGATCGGCACGCCGTTTTCCCAGAGCACGGCATGCCTGGCGGTGTATCTTCCGATTGCCTGATCGCAAATGCCAGAGATACCGACGACTTGACCGTTGTCGTTGATTGCGGTCGCCGCTCCGTCCAAGTCACCGGACAACGGAGGCAACTCTGTCATCTCGCCCAATTTTGGTCCCCAGATCACCGCCTCAAACTGCAGGACCTGCGGAGGGGCGCAGGTGGATTCGTGAACGCCATTCTCCGCCCAACCCACAGCTTGGCCGCGGTTGTTAATGCCGGCGCCATAACTGTCTAAGCCTCCCGGCAGCGGCGGCAGCGCCGACATCACGCCGTCCTCCCACAGGAACCCGTAACAGATGTGGTTGGTGATGGTGGGGAAATTAGCCAACGCGCAACTCCAATCCTCTCCCAGTGGATTCATGTCCGCAGTTTCCGTGATCCCCACGATCTGGCCTCGGTCATTTTTGTTCGGCCATCCCACGGCGCTGTTTGGTCCTCCGAGAGTGCCCAGGTCAAGCGGAACCCCGACCCACAGTTCGGCGTGCTCGCTACTTGCAGTCGCGAAGGCATCGCCGGCAATCCAGCCGATGTTGTTAATGCTGGCGGCTGCGGCAGACGGCACGCCTAGCGGATCCCCGAGGTTGATCACGTAGTAATTCGCTGGCTGCGTTCTTTTCTGCTGGGTCTGCGCCACCCCACCTGAGACTGCCAGTGCGGCGAATAGCGCGATTGCGGCGAGATACCTCAACGTCCGGGTTTGCATATTGCCTCCATTTGGATTTCATCTCCGAAAAAACCGAAACCAAGTCGGCGTTTCCCGACCTTAGCCAAATCGAAGGCAACGACATTGGACGTTTGCGGACGTTAATGTCGATGCGTTGGACGTTTGCGGACCTCGCTCTGCCACATTGAGCATCTTTTAGCTCGGTCCGAAAACGTCCAGAATGCACCGCAAGGTCGGCTATCATAGGTTCGCAATCGGTGCGCACTCGCTGATTTGCGAACGCACGATCCGCGACCGCTGGACCCGCGACCGATCCGCATCGACTTCCTTCGAGGGATTCGCGCAAGATATGAATTTGGACTGGCAGATATGTTCGCGAGCTAGGCTGTCGCGTGATCCGCGATTCGACGGCAAATTCTTCATCGGCGTGATCGGCAGTATGCGTCTATTGCCGTTCGATTTGTCCCGCGCCCACATGCAAAAGAAAAAAACTGCCGCTATTTTCCGAGCGCGGCCGCGGCAGCCGAAGCCGGCTTTCGCCCTTGCCTGCGCTGCCGTCCAGAAAGTTCGCCCGGAACTCCAGCATGGCTGGGAACGTCCAACACGGTTTCGCGAGCTCTGCGTCTGATTGGCGAGAGCGGCCTCGAGGACGGCGGCGTCGAAGTCTTAGCCGAACGCCTGGGAGTTGGTTCGCGCCACCTTCGGCGCCTCTTCTTAAGGCATCTGGGCGCAACTCCAATTGCTGTCGCTCAAACCCGCCGCCTGCACTTCGCCAAGAAGTTGATCGACGAGACTGGTCTTCCCATGAGCCAGATTGCTCTCGCCTCGGGATTCGGCTCGCGTGCGCCGCTTCAACGCTGGCATTCGCAACGTTTATCATCGGACCCCTACTCAGCTGCGGCATCTGGCGCGGAAGACAGCAGTCCAGTTCGGAAACCAATATCTCTTTCGCCTGCATTTCCGCCCGCCGTATCATTGGCAGGGCATGTTGGATTTCCTGGCCGCGCGCGCCACTCCCGGAGTCGAGGCGGTAGAGGCGGGAAGTTATCGCCGCACTATTTCTTTGCATGGCCGCGCCGGCTATTTCGAAGTTTCCCTCGACGAACCCCGCCCAGGGCTCATCGTACGCATTGAATTTGGCGATCCCGCATTCGCTCTTCTTTATCGTCGAACGCATCCGCGCCATGTTCGATCTCAACGCGGATTGGGCTGCCATCGCGCAAAGTCTCAAAAGCGATCCCGCCTTAGCTGCCAGTATCGAGGCCGATCCCGGCCTCCGCGTTCCCGGCTGTTGGAACGGCTTCGAACTCGCCACGCGGGCGATTCTCGGCCAGCAGATTACCGTGAAGGGCGCGACTACCCTCGCGGGCCGCATGGTCAGCGCCTTGGGCAAGCCGTTCCGGGACGCGCGCGGTCTCACCCATCTTTTTCCCACCCCTGACGTTCTCGCCGCCGCGAAGCTCGGCGACATCGGCCTCACCGGAGGCCGCGCCGAAACCATCCGCGCTTTCGCGCGTGCGGTTTGCACAGGCAAAATCAACTTTGAGGGAGTCGTTGATTCCGACGCATTTCTTAGCCGCCTGTGCGAAATCCCGGGTATCGGAACGTGGACCGCACAATACGTGGCCATGCGCGCCCTCGGCGAACCTGACGCCTTTCCATCCACTGATCTCGGTCTTCTGCGTGCTTTGGACTTAACCACGTCTCGTGAACTGGAACACCGCGCAGAATCGTGGAGGCCTTGGCGCGCATACGCAGCCATGTATCTCTGGAGAATCGCAAGCCAGCGTTTGCCTCGCAAAAACGCGCCATCCCGAACAACTCGAAAGCAGATGATTTCAAGCACTCTTCCGCATCATCACGCCTCAATCGGCGTGTAACGGGCTAACCGGAAGGAACCACATTACTTCCCGCCTGTAAGCGCCATCACTCGGGTTTTGGTCGGTTTTTCCCCGCCACCAGCCTCCGCTGCGTTACCATGATTCGCCGTCATCCCAAGACTGGAGCATGCTATGGATCTCGCCGGACGCCGCACCTTCCTTTGCAGTGCCGCCGGAGCAGCTGCCTTGACCTTCACTTCCCGCATGTCGGTTTTCGGACGTACTCACAAACTGAACGTCTCTGCCGCGCTGACGGGCGCCGCCCCTAATCTCCCAGACCGCCTCCCGCCGGCCTGGTATCGGCGCAAGATCGCCCAGGTCCAGCAAGAAATGGCGAAACGCAACCTCGACGCGCTGGTCTTGCTGCGCGCCGTGAACGTCATTTACACCACGGGCTACTTTCATCTTTCGACCGAGCGTCCACTGGCTGCCCTCATCCCCAAATCCGGCGACCCCGCCCTGTTCATTCCGGGGCTTGAGTCAGATCAGGTGAAGCTCTGGTGGGTGCGGGACTACGAGTCGTACTTCGACTATCCAGGGCCGGTGAGCCGCGTGCGCTGGATCTTCGAGCGCGTTGCCAGCCGCGGATTCGCCAAGTCCCGCATCGGTGTGGAAGAGTCGACCCCGAGCAGAATGCAGCAGATCAAGCTCGGCGCGCCCGACGCCGAGATGGTCGAAGCCGGCGACCTGGTCGAACAGATGCGTTATGTCAAGGACGAAGACGAAATCAACATCATGCGCCGCGGCATGTTTTTCAACGACTTCTCCATTCAGGCCGGCCGTGACTTCGTGCATACGCATGGCGCTGTTAGCGAAAACGAAATCCTGAAAGCCGCCGCCGACGCGCTCGCCGACAAAATGGCAGCCGAGTTGAAAGACGTCGTCGGCATAGGCATTGATCCGCCGTTCGGAGGTCTGGTCCCCTTTGGCAAGCGCTCCGCTTTTCCGCATGCCGTCCCGAGCAAGGACCGCCTCAAAAAAGGAGATGCGCTTATCCTCAGCTATACCTGCCAGCTTGGCGGCTATGCCGTCGAGTGCGAGCGGTCGTTCATCGTCGGCAAGCCAACCGACTACGCCAAGCGCCTCTACGACGCCATGCTCGCCGCCCACGACACCGGAGTCGAGAATCTGAAAGAAGGAGCGATAGCCGAAGAAGTCGATAACAAGAGCCTCGACCAGATCCGCAAAGCCGGATTCGAGAAGTTCCTCAAACACCGCACTGGTCACGGCATTGGTCTCGAAGGCCACGAAGCCCCGTGGATCGCTGAAGGCGACAAGACCGTGCTCAAGCGGGGCATGACTTTCAGCTGCGAGCCGGGAGTCTACGATCCCGACTGGGGAGGCGTTCGACACTCTGACACTGTCGTGGTCCGCAAAGACAGGGGCGAAGTATTGAATAAATACCCCACTCGCCTCGAAGATATGATCATTGAGATGTGATGGAGAAAAGAACCGCGAGTGCACGAACGGTAGTTCTTATTGTTGCCATCCTGAGCGGATTCGCGCTGATACCGCCGCCGCAGTGACCTGAGCGGGCCGCGACCTGACGCAGCTGAAAGCGTAAAGTCACGTTGTTCCCGATCGAAAATCATCCTGCTCGGGATTGCGCCCGAGTGACGGCAATATGGAAGTTGTGCCGGGCCAGAAGTCGGTTTCGAGGACATCATCCGCTAATATCCCCGAAGCCCGTTTGAACGAAGCCTTAGCGGCAGACGCTTTCGCGTGCTCGGTGTCGGCAGTGTGCCTGTGAGCGGATAAGGTTGGGTCATAAGGAGATCCCCTATGACCCACCTTCGCAAAATGATGCTCGAAGAACTCGAGCGTCGTAATTATGCTCAGACTACCATCGACTGCTACATCCAGACGATTGAGGATTTTGCGCGTCACTTTCACCGCCCTCCGGATCAGCTCACTCCGGAGCACATTCGCGAGTACCAAGCGTATTTGTTCCGCGAGAGAAAGCTGGCCGCATCCACCGTGACGCAACGACTTGCGGCTCTGCGGTTCTTCTACACGCAGACGATCAGGAAAGCCTGGAGCGTAGCCGCTACCCCTTACCCGAAGAAGACGCGACCCCTACCCAGCATCTTGAGCCCGGAAGAAGTGGCCCACCTCATCGACTCGTCCCAGACTCGGTTTCATCGCATGGTATTGATGACGCTCTATGGCACGGGGGTACGGCGCGCAGAGTTGGCTCGCTTGCAAATTTCCGATATCGACAGCCGACGCATGGTGATCCACATCCGCAGTGGCAAAGGTCGTCAGGACCGCGATGTCATGCTCAGTCCCAGGCTGCTGGAAGCCTTGCGCGACTACTGGCGTAGCCTGAAGCGCAAACCCAAGGAATGGTTATTCCCGGGCGGGTCCCGGCACACCTCCAATCGTCCCATCACTCCCAGAGCGGTGTGGTATGCGTGCCAACGTGCTGCCCAGCGGGCGGGACTTCAGAACCGGGTTCATCCCCACACGCTGCGCCATTGTTTCGCTACGCACTTGCTGGAAAACGGAGCTGACCTGCGCACCATTCAACTGCTCCTGGGACATCACGATCTGAAGGAGACCACGATCTATCTTCATCTCTCGCGACGGCATCTCAACGCCACCGCGAGTCCGCTGGACTCGCTCAAGCTGAAAGATAAGTCACCGCAGAACCCGTAGATGAACCGGCCGCCACTGGAGGTGGCCGATCTGGTTCGCGCCGCGGGACGCGCCTTCATCGAACGAAGTCGCCGGTGGATCACCTGGCAACACCTCACGGTGCTGCGAGCCATCGCGCGCTGTCGCACCGCCGCCTTGGGCGGGCATCTCGATGAGTGCATCGACTGTGGCTACCGTCCGGCCATCTCTTACAACAGCTGCCGCAACCGGCACTGCCCGAAGTGTCAAGCCAACGCCCGTGCTCGTTGGCTCCAAGCGCGTCGTCAGGAGCTTCTCCCCACGCGCTACGTCCATGTTGTCTTTACCCTACCTCGTGAACTGGCGCCGCTTGCCTTGCAGAACAAGAAACTCCTGTACCATCTTTTGCTGCAGACCAGTGCCGCAACCCTCCTCGCAGTCGCTCGCGATCCCAAACATCTCGGCGCCGAGATCGGCTTCTTCAGTGTGCTCCACACTTGGAATCAAAAACTCGAACATCACCCGCACGTGCATTGTGTCGTGCCCGCCGGCGGATTGTCGCTCGATCGCACCCATTGGATCCAGCCACGCTACCCCTTCTTCCTTCCCGTCAAGGTGCTCAGTCGCGTCTTTCGCGGTAAGTTTGTGGCCGCTCTCAAACGCAACTTCCGGCAGGGCAAGCTGGGCTTGCATGGCAACCTGAAACCCCTCGCTCACCCCAAAGTCTTCTCCGCCTGGATAAGAACCCTGTTCCGAAACGACTGGCACGTCTACTCCAAACGGCCCTTCGGAGGCGCCGAGCATGCGCTCTGTTATTTAGGCCACTACACCCACCGCGTCGCCATCTCCAACCACCGACTCGTCTCCTTGGCCGATGACCAAGTCACCTTTCGCTGGCGCGATTCCGCTCACCACAATGAACCCAAGTTGATGACCCTAGCGCTCGATGAGTTCCTGCGTCGCTTCCTGTTGCACCTGCTGCCCAAAGGCTTCGTCCGCATCCGCCACTTCGGCTTCCTCGCCAACCGCCGGCGCACTGCTCTCCTGCCGCTTTGCTATCGACTACTCGACGCAGAACCACCGTCGCAATCCGAACCAGCAAGCGTCGCCGGCCAAGCAGCCGAACCCACTTTGGCGCTGTCCCAAATGTGGCGGCTCCATGGTGGTCCTCGAAAGACTTACTGCTGCCCAGCTCCAACTTCGTTCTCCCCCCTGGCTCGCCGGAGCCGCGGCATGAAACTCCCATTCCGATCTCGCTCGCTCGGTGCCTCCCATCACCTACAGGCCTCGTGCGCTTTCCTTGCCCATCCACCAAGCTCCTGGCTTGAACTTTCGCTCGCACACTACAATCAAACCAATCCTGCCTGCACTCCGGGTAGCTCCATCACCGATTCCCCGAGTCTTTCTCATCACGGCAACACCATTGAATTTGCATAGATGCCTCCTCGCCGGCGGCTTCCTTCAAACAGCTGTATCGGACGCGCCCCGTAGCCTCAGAAATTGATCCTGCACTCCATACGGGACGCGTCCGATACAGCACTAGCGTTTCTCGTTACTAATGTCGCATCCGCTGGAGCCCGGACCGATGCCCTCACCTGGCCATCGTGAATAAAGAGTTTGGATAGTAAGCTCACTGCGTTGTCGAAGCAAGATCAACGTGGAGGCGGAGAAGGCAGCCTAGCTGCCAGCCGCAGCATCGGCTAACCGGTGGTCCTGCATCGTTGCGTCAGGAACCGTGTAGCAGGGTTTCACGTTAATAGTGGCGCGGATGCACATATGCAGCGCCAAGATCACGACTGCTGAGTAATAGAGGTCTCTTAAACACGACCTCATTGGGTCCGTGCGGGTCACCTCGTATCGCACCGTCTGCTGTCCTTGTTCGGGCTTTCCGTTGCCGATAAACCGCATACCGCATTTTCCCTCACGCGGATCGACGCAGTTAGTCCCGGTAGCGTCTCGGCCACGACCTTATCCTGCCAGCGCTTGGCGCGCTTCTCGCGTTGAACCACAGCCAACCTTCCATGGCGATCGAACTGCTGGACAGTACCGTTCCCTATGAACTGGGCACATACTGCCGCACTTGCAGGGTTTCTTCGGGGCGCTGTATCCGGTGTATGTGCGGGGGACGTCTTATCTGACGTCGCACCGCGGTGAAGAGGCCGCCGTAGAGTTTGACAAGATTATCGACCATCCGCATTTGGAAAGATTTCAGATCGTTCGCGGCCGGAATTCTTCGTACTTTGGCTCGAAGTAGAGGTCATGCACACTGCAGGCAAGATGTTTTGGGTCTTCGAGCTTACCCTCGATAAACGCCTCATAGATGACCCCACTGGCAGTGGACGGGGGTCAGTTCGCTTCTTTGCCCTGCTCCAACCTGTCTTCGCATCGGCTCAAAGTTCCGCTGCATGCGGTCAACGCCAACCGAGAGGCAGTCGAGCAGGAACCACTTCGAGTGTTTTACGACCACAGGAGTGAACACACATGGACAATGTCTCGAAACCCCATTTCCCGCGGCATCGGTTTGGAGCTAGAGCTTCAGCAGCCGTTCGGCGTTGCCTCCGAGAATCATTTTGCGCTGTGTGCTGGTGAGGTCAACTTGGTCGAGAAACTGCACCGGGCGATCATAGCCCATGGTAAAACAGTAATCACTGCCCACCATCACGCGCTCCGCGCCCACTTGTTTGATTACGAATTCCATAATCGGTTTCGAATGCGTGATCGTGTCATAGGTAAACCGTTGGAGATAGGTACTCGGAGCGCTGGGGCAGGTGCTTTAACTCGCTCCGCACTTTCCAGCCTTGATCGATCCGGCCAATCAGTATGGGGAGCACGCCGCCGGCGTGGGGAAGACATACCTGAAGCTTCGGGTGGCGGTCGAGCACGCCACCGAAAATCAGGTGGCAGGCGGCAATCGCGGTGTCAATCGGATTGCCTAACAAGTTAGCGAGGAAGAAGGGGCGCAACCTGTCTCCTCCCGTCTCTACTGGATGCAGAAAGACCGGGAGTTCGAGGGCCTCAATGCGCGCGAGAATTGGCTCGAACATCGGATCGTCAAGATCGTGCCCGGAAATGTTGGTACCGAGATAGACTCCGCGCATGCCTGGCAGTTTGCTGGCCCGCTCGAGTTCGGCGAGGGCGCGGTCAGTATGGAGCATGGGCAGAGTGAGAAAGGCGACGAGCCGGCCAGGGTAGGCTTGATGTGCCGCCGTCGCTGCGTCATTCCACGCTTTTGCGAGTTTCGTGGAAAGTTCCGCATCACCCCAATACAACATGGGGGCAGTAAGCGAAATTGCCTGCACTCCTACCCCCTGCTGGTCCATGTCGGCAATGCGAGCTTTCAGGTCGATGAACTTCGACGGTAGAGGACCGTTGCCGCCAGCGGGCGTCTTTATGAACCAACCCTTGTCGGTCGTGTAATAGGCGGCATCGAAACGCTTGCCATCAGTGGCGACAAGATCAAGATAGGCCTCGGGAAAGTAGTGGGCATGAATGTCAATCACGCGAGGGTCGGGTGCGCGCGCGGGTTGGTCCTGAGTCATTGCGTGCGGCGGGACTGCCCATCGCTACAGCCGCCGCTGTTGCCAGTCCCGCTTGCAACACTTGCCTTCTTGACATGCCCTCTTCGCGGCCCGGTTTAATGTTCATCGTGACCTTTCTCCCTTTCAGTTGCCAACCGGATGCTTGCCATCCGAGCTATTGACTTTGCTATCGAGTGAGCTATGGTTTGGCGGAAAATTCGAACGCATCGTGCTCGCCAGTGGAGACCTCCACCCCGGTGCCCGCCGATTGGACGTCACCGCCTATCACGTGCAGGCGATTGCCGATAACTCCTACCGCCAGCCCATGCCGGGACACTGGCATTGGAGGCATCTCCGTCCAAGTGTTGCTGGCTGGATCGTAGGCCTCCACTGCACGGAAAGTAGCCATCATATGGGGATCCTGATATTCGCCTCCGGCAACATAGATCCGTCCGCCAAAGACCGCCGCCCCGAGTGCGCTGCGCGCGATCGGCATACGCGCCCGGGGACCACTCCACTGATCGGTGGCCGGATCATATTCCTCGACGACAGATATGTCCGAGGCCAGGCCGATGAACGCCGCCCCGACCCGCCCGCCAATTACATAAATCTTTCCCGCGACGACACCAATCGCGGCATGGTTGCGTGGAGTCGGCATGGCACTTCGTTCGCGCCAGGTGTTCGCGGCGGGATCGTATTCCTCGACGGTTCCCACCGACATGTGCGGGTGCGTTGGGAACACGGCCGTTTCCTTCGATCCTGAAATGGTTCCAGCGCCGCCGATGACATAGATCTTATCGCCTACCACCGCGGCCAACGCCGAACCTCGCTTGCTCGGCATCGGAGCAAGCGCCTTTCCATGTGTCGGCTGCGGGGTCGTATTCCCACGCATTATTGATGGGCACCCACCCCGGCGGTCCGGACTCGGGCAATACGAAACCTCCAAAGGCGTAAATCTTGTCTTTGTATGTCGTGAAGGCAACGTGATGCGAAGGCAGTGCCATCTTTTGTTTCTTCGCCCATCGATTGCTGGCCGGGTCATATTCGTAGACCATGCCGACGGGCTTCCACACCGGCGCGAGGCCCGCGAACACGTACATTTTGCCCCCCGCCGCTGCCCCCGAGATCTCCTCCGCAGGTTCGGGGAACGGAGCCAGTTTCACCCAATTGCCTTGAGCCCAAGCGGCGGATGCTGCCCAAATGGCGCTTGCCATCACCATGAGCCGCCAAGCAAGTCGTCCTGTTAATCGAGGCATTCTCCTTCTCCTTGCAAACGGTCGCTGGAACTGATGCCGCCTTCGTTCTAGCTGGCCACGCCGACGTATCAAAATCAAAGAGGCGTATTTGCGGACCAATATACTCTCCAAGTTTGGATACCATCGTGGGGCACGCACTTGATGTGCCGGATTCCGCCGCGTCGCGAAAGACCACTCGCGGATTCGGAACGAGGGGAAGACTGACGCCATTCGGTTCACTCGACAGGTGCTTACCAGATCACCTTCAAGGCAAACTGAACCTGTCTCGAAGTGGTTGCTGTCGTGTCCAGCAGACCGGGGGTTAAGCCTGTGGTAGATCCGTCCCCATTAAATATCTGGCTGTTGGATGTCGGCGGATTGAAATTGGCGCGATTGAGAATGTTGAAAATCTCCATCCGGAACTGGACGTTAAACTGTTCTGAGATTCGTCTTACATAGTTGTTCTTAAACAGAGACATGTCCACGTTGACCAGTCCCGGGCCGGTGATGCTGTTACGTCCACCGTTGCCCAGAAGGTTCGCACATGTGCCCGGGATGCCCGGGCTGGGTACGCTTGGAGGCGGGAGCGCAGCCGAGACGAAGCCAAACGGCTGACATTGCGCCGCTATGGCAGGCGTGGCCGCTGGAAGGGTAAAGCAATTCAAGTTCACGTAGTTGATGCCGCCTTGCACGGGGTTGCAACCGCGCACCTTGTCGGGAAAGCTGAATGCGTCGGTGCTGTTCATTCCGAGCGGATCCGGAGCGATCGTGACGGTAAACGGGACGCCAGTACTTGCACTGAAGATCCCGCCGAACTCCCAGCCACTCGCGGCCCAGCCCAAGACACTGGGCGCTTTAGGATTGGGAATCTCCCAGGTATAGCTGAGGACTACATTGTGTGTCTGGTTGAAGTCGGAAGGCCCGCGTCGAACCCTCGAGTCGAAGAAGAAAAGACTGGAGAGGCCATTCTTAAATTGATCGCCATCGGTTGACCCGGAAGCGTTGTCAATGGTTCTCCCCCAAGTGTAAGAGACTTGCCCAGAGAGGCCATGGCTCATTCTCTTTTGCACCTGGATTTGCAGGGCATGATAGACGGCATCAGAATTCCAGAGCGTTGCGGGCACGCGCCCGAAGGCCGGGTTGAGTGTCGCGTTGGGCACAAACGTCACCGTCCCGCCTTGGTTCACCAGTGATCCCCCGGCCGTGCACTGTGGGTC
The DNA here is from genome assembly GCA_963803655.1 of Terriglobia bacterium. Lineage (GTDB taxonomy): Bacteria > Acidobacteriota > Terriglobia > Terriglobales > Acidobacteriaceae > JAIQFF01. The sequence continues at coordinate 17,300 of CAWDNR010000019.1, read as the reverse complement.
GAATGTGCTGAGAGCGCAGGGCCAGAGATACCCTTGGGGAGTCTTGGTGGTGGGCAGCACGATTGAGGAATCATCCGTCTGCATGAGGTTATGCACGGCACGCGAGCCAACGTAGGCGATCATCCCCGTTGTGTTGGACGTAATCGAACGCTGAATGTTCAGGTTCCACTGCATCACGTAATTGCGCTTGGGATGTTGATCGATGTAGGCCGCGCGCTGCGCCGTGCCACTGGCCGAGAGATCTGTAAACGCCGGGCCCGGAGGGGTCGGAACCAAAGAAAAAGGTCCAAACGATCCGGCTGGGACCGTGCCATTCACCGACGCGTAAAAAGGCACCGTTCCGTCAATGGTGTGGCGCAGGTTCGCGGGAAAGGCCTGCACATCGAACATTCCGAAGCCGCCGCGGACCGCGGTTTTTGCATTGCCGAAGGGATCCCAGGCGAAGCCGATGCGGGGCTCAAAATTGCGAAGCGTAGGATTCCGGTATAGGGGCGAACGCACGATCACTGTGGGATCGGTCAGATTTTGCAGACTGGCCAGTCTGCCGCTGGTTTCCGAAGGCACGGTTGTCATCTCATATCGCAATCCCAAGTTCGCCGTCAGATTGGGGCTTACGTGCATGTCATCCTGTAGATAGGCGCCGAAGACCGTCTCTCGAACTCTTCGTCGGGTGGGCAGGCCAGGCGCGTCTCCGATGAGGGTCAAGGAGTCGGTGGGGTGGGCGTTGTTGTTGGTGAGAAAGTCTTCAAGAGAACTGAACTCGAAGTCTCCACCCGGTTGGGAGGGCGTGGTTTGATTGTCGATGATTCGCTCCACGTTCGCGCCGAACTTCAGACTGTGTTTGCCTTTGGTCAAAAAGACGTTGTCGTAGACCTGCCACGAATTCCAGTTATACTCGGCCGGGGTCTGGGTACTCAGCCCTCCCGTGAAAAACGTCAGGCCCGGTACGCCGATAAATCCTACCGTGTCTCCGGGGACGTATCCGAGACTGATGTCCGCGGCAAGCGGATTGATGGCCTTGCTGCCCGACGGAGCGGCGGCATACTCGCGGTGGTAGCCCAGGCGGATGGAATTGATCAATGTTGGTCGGAAGGAATGGTTCTCTTCCATGCTAACCAGTTGCCGCCGGGTCTTCGTGAAGATAAGTTTGTTGTTAAATTCATCATTTTGCGAGGAAGGCGAATTGTCGTACATGTAGCTGCCCGCCAGGTTGTCTTTCTCTGAGAATCTATGGTCAACCCGGGTCGTGAAGAAGTTTTCGGTGACGATCTGGGAACCAGAAAAGCTAAAGATTTGCGTGTCGCCAGGAGGCTGGTTGGGGTTGGGGAGGGGGTAGAAAGCTAAATACGGTTTCACAAGAGGATCTACCGTCACCGTGCCGGTGCTCAACTGTCCGTTGCGGGCGGCGATCGACGGCACATTGTCGACCATGCTCAAACCCAGCGACTGGCGCAGCCCTTCGTAGTCGGCGAATATGAAAGTCTTGTCCTTCCGAATGGGGCCTCCCGCCGAGACACCAAATTGGTTACGACGGAAAGGGGCGATGGTGGGCGGGTCAAAGAAGTTACGCGCGTCGAGCGCGCTGTTGCGCAGGAACTCATAAGCGCTGCCGTGAAGCGATTGGTGCCGGTGCGATTAATGGCGCTGATGACGCCGCCCGACGTCCGTCCGTACTCAGCCCCTTGATTCGTAGTCAAAACGGAGAACTCGGCGACTGCGTCCACTCCCAGGTTGCCGCCCAGGATGCTGCCGGGAGCCTGGTTGGTGTAGTCGTTGATGCTGATCCCATCGAGAAGATAGTTATTCTGCTGGGGACGACCGCCGCTGACCGACAGCTCGACTCCATATCCGCGGCCCAGACGGTCGGTGCTGGAGACCGCCGCCATGTTCCGTATGGTGTTGACTCCAGGCTGGAGCGTTGCCAGGTCCGTCCATGATCTGGCGTTCAGTGGCAGCTCAACGATGGTTTGAGAATTGATGGAGCTACTGAGCGAAGACGATTCCAACTGCAAGTCCGGGGGTAGGTCGCTGACCACCACGCTTTCGTTGATGGTGCCGACCTTCATCTCGATATTGGAAACCAGCTGCGCCCCTACCGTCAGAATGATTCCATTTCGGATCGAGATTTCGAAACCCGCCGCCTCAACCGATTGTTGATAGTCTCCGGGCAGCAGGTTCGGCATGCTGTAGAGACCCTGTGCATTGGTTTTAACAGCGGTAGACACGCCCGTCGCCAGATTTTTCAAGGACACGGTGGCATTGACAACCACCGCACCCGATTTGTCGCTGATGGTGCCGGAAATAGTTCCGCCGACCACCTGTCCACGCACGGGGTAAGAGCAAAGAATGCTCAGCAGCAGAGCCGCCCCTACTCTAAAGTCAATAAGAGCATTTCGGAGCCTGAACTGAGAAGCCATCAGCGCCTCCTGGCAGTCTCAATAACGCGGTCAAAATGATACCGCAATTGTGATGGGATATCGCCGTGAGAAACCGCAGCGAAATTCAACCATGTGAAGGATGGGGCATATTTCTCGGGTGTGGTTAGGAAGCCGTCGGCGACAATCGCAGTGAGTCCGGCCATAAGCTACATCGTGGGCAAATGAAGGGGCGGCTGCATCGTCAATCGTGCGGGCGTATGTTGTCAAATAATAATGCGATATGGTAGCGATTATTCTTGAGTATGGCTCCCGCGCAACCCTCCGGCCGAATCTTCTTTGAGGGGATTCCGTTTAAAGGGATTGTATTTGGGAGATTCCGAAACGGCGCAGGTAAACTGGATCACGGGGTTCAGGGAGTTCGAGTCAGATCAGTCCGAACCTCAACTCACCCAGCTTTTCCACACTGCAGGCAATTTGGTCGCCGGCCTTCAGCCATAGCTGCTTGTCCTTGGGATAGCCAAGAATCACTCCCTCCGGAGTCCCGGTGAAAATGATGTCGCCTGCTCGCAGAGTGATGTGACGGGAAATGTAGCTGACAACGTAAGCCGTGCGGAAGATGAAATCATCTGTACTGGAGGATTGGCGCGTCTGACCGTTGACCCGGCACTCGATCTTTAGCTCGTCGGGATTGATCTGATCCGCGGTAACCAGATAAGGGCCCAGTGGGGCAAACTGGTCCAGCGTCTTGCCAACTAACCATTGGCCACCCGTGTCGAACTGCAAATCCCGCGCGCTCAAGTCGTTGCCGATGCAATAGCCCGCCACATGCGAAAGCGCGTCGGCTTCGCTGACGTTTCTGGCGTTCTTGCCGATCACGATGACGAGTTCGGTTTCATAATCAAATTTGTGAGCGACTTCGACGGGGAGCTTGACATCCTGGTTGTGGCCACTAAGGGTATTGTTGAATTTGCTGAACAGCACTGGCTGTTGTGGAATCGGCAAGTTGACTTCTTTGGCATGACGCCGGTAGTTCAGGCCCACGCATACGATCTTTTCCGGACGCGTCACGACCGGCCCGTACGCGATGCTCGTTTCGTCGAGAAACGCCTTCTCGGAATTCCGTACGCGATGCTCATTTCGTCGAGAAACGCCTTCTCGAATGATTGGATTGAAGCGCGGCGTCAACCAGCGCATTCAGGCTAGGACCGTCTTCATTCTGAAGCAGGTCATCTACCGTGGCGGGAGCGTGCATTTGCAAAAGCCTGGCCGCTTCGGTCACATCCAGAACGCCTTTACCGGTCTTGACACCAAGCCGGAATTCGCCATCGCGTTGTATGGTCAACAGTGTAAGCCCATGCGCCATTCCGCGCGCTCGTCGGTCCTCAGGATTCTGTTGAACCGATCTCGGAGTTAGTTCGCGGCTCACCGTGCTGGTGTCGGTAATGCGTGCTTGTTCCAAACGATCCGAGTGGTTCTGATCGTAGTTCTGATCCATGACCGCGTCTCCCTGGCCCCCAAATATCCGCGTTGACAGCAGCATTGTAGCCGAAGCGCGGCCTGCCACTGCCTCAGGCTGGCAAAGGCTTGCCCTTGGTCTCTTCGCCGAACGGCAAGAGCGCAATCCCCACCACAAAAGCCAGAGCAATCAGAGCCACGGGCTTGCCCAGGGTCTGATAGTGACGAACACCAGCGCCCACCAGAAAAGTAAAACCTGCCGCTGCAAAGCGTCCGATGTTGGTAATAAATGCGAATGCGCTGGCGCGGCATTCTGTTCCGTATTGCTCAGGAAGCCAAAACGAGTAGACGACGAAATTGGCTCCGCCCAAACCCAGCAGGAATGCGCACAGCATGAACCACCCAACCGCGCCCGTTTCCATGTAAAACACATGGCCGAATGCCATCCAGATGGAACCCAGCATGATGCCGTAAAAAATCGCCAAGAGTGGTCCTGCGGCCCAGCCATTCGGCAAGGAACGGCACGATGAGAGCGCCAAGCACCGTCGCCATTCCCAGCAACGCTGTCGAGTAAGAGGCGAGTCGAGCCGCAGCCATCGCGGTTTGACCGGTTCGCGTCGCGATGTAGGTCATTGCCGCGGGCACGTAAACCGACGCCGCCCACAAGCCAGCCAGCGACACGATCAGGTAGATCGAATTAAAGACGGTGCGTCGGCGATACCGTGGGGAAAACAGTTCCAGGAACGCATGGTGCATTTTCCATTGTTCACCGAGATCTTCCAGTTTGGCTGCCCAGCGTGCCGGTTCATGGACGTTGTTGCGAATAAAACCTACGAGCAGCGCCGGGAATCCGCCGACCACAAACATGTATCTCCACCCGAAGCGGCTGCCGATGAAATAGTTGGCAGCGGCGGCGAGAAAAAAACCGAAGTAGTAGCCGGTGTGCATCCAAGCCGCGCCCTTGGTTCGACGTTCCTCGGGCCATTCTTCGGAGACGAGCGACGCCCCGATCGACCATTCTCCACCAATACCCACGCCCGCCAGGAAACGCAAAACCGCGAGGCTCCAAACGCCGGTGGCAAATGCGGACAGCAGGGTGAACAGTGAAAAGCAGGTGATGCTGAACATCATGGTTCGCACTCGCCCGAACCGGTCAGCGATTGGACCCCAGATCAGCGCGGTTCCCCAGCCGATCATGAATAGAGCGAAGAGAAGTCCTCCGTAAAACCCAACATTCGCCGTGGTCGCTGCGATTCCAGATTTTGGCAACAGCTCGCGCAAGGCGGGAACCAAAACCAGGGAATAGATGAAAGAGTCCATGCCGTCCATCGTCCATCCGCCCCATGCGGCCCAGAAGCTGCGCACTTGATTGCGGTTCAGCCGAGGCCGGGTTGGGCGCATCTCTTCCCCGGGTTGCTTACCACGGTTGCTTTCCAGCCATCTTGGGAAGACTCCTAATAAGTCGACAAAGAATATCTCACAGAGTTCTAATTTGCGTTCTGCAGGGTCAGCTTGGCATTTTCTTAATTTGTGATCGCTTGGTTGACAGGACCCGCGTTCCTTGTATACGGTGACGTGTCGTTTGAGAAGTCCCTCAATATGACCGACCCCTCGAGACTCGGCGTAAAGATTGAACGTGAAGGAGATGTTCTCACCTTTGTCCTGGACAACGCCGATCATGGCAACGAGATCGACGGCGCCATGTTCGACGCCATGCTGTCGGAACTGCGGCGCGAAGCATCGCGCCCTGAGCGCGCGGGTATTGCGCATTCGGGCGCGGGGCAAAGTTTTTTGCACGGCCGCGAACGTGCAGGCCGCGACGTCGAGGCCATACGTCACGAGGCAGTTCGTCTCATCGAGCTCAAGCGTTCATTGCGAGCGTCGCCCCTGATCAGTGTTGCCGAGGTTCAAGGCGACGCTTTTGGATTCGGCTTTGGACTCGCAATCGTCTGTGATTTTTCTCTCGTCTCCGAGCACGCAGCTCTCGGTTTTCCAGAGATGCGTTCCGGACTCGCTCCCTCCGCCGTCATGGCATACCTTGGCGACTACGCCCTGCCACGCTTCACATTTCCACTGGTGCTGTTCGGCGATCCCATCTCGCCCCAAGTCGGCCCTCCAAGCCGGACTCATCTCGCAAGTATGTCCCGCGGATCGTCTGGCTGGGGAGGCGGATGCTTTGGTCGATCGCATTCTTCGGCTCGACCCCGACGCCACGCGGCGGTGCAAGCAGTTTTTTCAGTACGCCCAGCAGAACACTTTCGATCAGAACTGCCGCCTGGCTGCGGAAGCTTTGACCCTCGATAGTCTGGCGCGGATGGCGCGGGAGAAGTAAGGCTGAAGGTGACCGCCAATGCGGGAACGCGTCTCGATCGGCTCCCAATTTCCTCGTTCCACCGCCGCATCATGTGGCTGATCGGCATCGGAATGTTCTTCGATGGCTTTGATATTTATGTAGCGGCAACCGTGCTGGGCGCAACGCTCCGCAGCGGCTTCTCCACGATGGGGCAGAACGCCGAGTTCGTCTCCGTCACGTTTCTCGGGATGATGTTGGGATCATTCCTGACAGGCTTTCTCGGCGACCGATACGGCCGGCGCTTCACCTTTCAAGCGAACCTCGCGATTTTTGGACTGGCTTCTATTGCAGCCACATTCTCACCTTCGATGAGGGTACTAATCTTGCTGAGGTTCGTGATGGGAGTAGGGCTGGGTGCGGAGAACGTGGTGGGGTATGCCACGATGACGGAGTTTGTTCCCCCGCAGGCCCGGGGGAAATGGCTGGGGATCATCTCCGTCTTCGTGGTGGCTGGCTTACCCGTCACGGCACTACTTGGAACCCTGATTATCCCAAGATTCGGCTGGCGCATTATGTTCATGCTCGGAGGACTGGGGGCGTTGATCGTCTGGCAATTGCGGAAAGCGTTGCCTGAGTCTCCGCGTTGGCTGGAGTCGGTCGGCCGTACTCAAGAGGCAGATGCCATTCTTCGCGCCATCGAAGAGGAAGTGTCTCTCCACCATGGCCCTCTTAAGCGTCCAGCGGAGTCTTCGCTGGCAATTCCGTCGCGCAGCCTGCGGATGCTCCTGGGCCCTGCGCTGCTTCCGCGCATGATCGTGGGAGCGACGACGTTGATCGTGGTCAACACGTTGATCTATGGGTTCGTCACCTGGCTGCCGACCTTCTTTGTCCAGGCTGGACGCAGCATCGCGTCGTCCCTGGGCTATTCGCTCGTCATGTCTCTCGGAGCACCGATCGGGTCTGTGATTGGCGCGTCGACGGCGGACTCGTGGGGGCGCAGGCCGACGATTCTGGGCGCCTCCCTGCTGACGATCGTGATTGGCGGAATTTACCCGTTTGTGCGCGATCCACGAGAGTTGCTGGTTGCGGGTTTCTTGTTGACCATTCCTATCTTCGTTCTGGTAACGCTGCTTTTCGCCATCTACATCCCGGAGCTCTTTCCAACTGAAGTTCGCATGCGGGCGTCGGGAATCTGCAACACCTTCGGCCGGGGCGCGACCATTGTTACGCCGTTTATCGTCGTTGCTTTATTCAAGTCCTACCAGATTGGCGGGGTTCTGGCCCTGATGATCGGTCTTCTGATTGTGCAGATCGTTGTCGTCCTCATTTTCGGAGTCGAACCGAAAAAGCGGCGCCTTGAAGAGATCGACACCGGGGCTCGTCCTCTGCTCAACCCTCCGAGTTGTGATGTCGCGAATCGCATTGCCCAAGTTCGCAAGCACTTAACTTCTTCCTCAAGCGCCGCTTTCACACGCGCTGCGGTGAAGGGCACTTGGCGCAGACGAGCGCCGGTGGCATCGAAGATGGCGTTGCCGATAGCGGCAGCGACCACGGTAATCGCCGTCTCTCCTGCTCCCGAAGCTTCGACATCGGGGCGATTGATCAGGACGCAGTCGATGGCTGGCACCTCGATCCCGAGAGGCAGGCTGTGATAAGTACTCCAGTTCGTCGAAGTGATCTGGCGATCATCCCACGTCACCTCTTCGCTGAGAGCACGACTCAACCCCTGCAGCACCCCACCCTCGATTTGATTGCGCACACCGGCGGGGTTTGAAATTGGACCGCAATCCTGCGCCACCACAAAACGCTTGGCCTGAACACGGCCGGACTCCACGTTGACGTCGACCTCGGCGATCAGTGCCACGTAGCCGTTGTCGCCTTCATAGGCAACGCAAGCGATGCCTCGTCCATTGGCGATCTGGCCGCGACGCAAGTCAGACTTCGGCGACGGCCGGGCATCCCATTTCGCCGCCTGGGCCGCCGCTTTCACCACATCGACGATCCGGGGCTCGCGGAGGTGCCGCAACCGGTATGCGACCGGATCGGCCTTCGCATGCGCGCTGAGTTCGTCCATGAAGCATTCGTGCGCGAATGTATTCTGAAGACGCAGCGGCGAGCGCAGCGGTCCGGTAAAAAAAGGCGACTTTACGGTGTGAGTCAGGACGCGCTCACTGCGAACGCTTCCCGTGCCTCCGCACTTGCCGCCGACGCATCCCACCACGTAGGACGGCACAGCGTTGTTGCCATTTCGCAGCTCCCCGGTGGGCTGGGACGCTGCCTGTGGTGCTACGGTTTGGGGCGGATACCCGGCAAGTGCGCCGGTGATCACGTTCCCTGGGTGGTCATACCCGGGACGGCCTCCGAGCGAAACCGACCACGGCTCGCACTCCCACGCGACAATGGTTCCCGTCGCATCGACCCCAGCCCGCTGGTCGATGACGCATGCGGCTCCGTAGTTCTCGCCCCAAGCCATCTCATCCGCACGCGAGAGTTGCACACGGACCGGCCGCTGAACCGCGTGCGACAGGAGCGCCGCGTCATACGATACGGCATCAGCGCCGTTGAGCCCGTAACAACCCGAGCCGCGCACGAAGATGACGCGCACGCCTCCACCGGCAACCCGACCAGCGTGGCCACTCCCGCTCGCGTGGGATATACGGATTGCGTGGACGACCAGACGGTTGCCTTGCCGGCGCGCACGTCTGCGACCGCGCAAGACGCCCCAATGGATCCGTGCGCCTGATATGGGTGACAGTAAGTCGCCTTCAGCACGGTTGCCGCCTGGGCCAGTTGTTGCTCCATGTCTTGGGAATCGACCATCAGCACATCGCGGCGACGGCTGCTTGCGGATGTAATCGTAAAAGTCTTTCTGGGCGGGCAGGCCGATGCCTGATGTCCAGACGACCTTGAGTTTGGCGGCAGCCGTGATTGCCTGCGTCTGTTTTTCCGCTACCACCCCGATAAAGTTTTGGCGCACAACAACCTTCACCAGTCCGGAAATTCCGCGCACCGAACCTTCGTCGACGTTGACTACGGTTGCGCCGACTGCGGGGGGCCGGACCACCCGGCCGTGCAACATTCCAGGAACGTGGACATTGTGGACAAACTCGAACTGGCCCGTCACGAGCGCCTCGATATCCAATGACGGGACCGGTTTGCCCAAAACCGTCCACTCGCTCGGAGGCCGGCGCTTGGCCTTCAGGTCGAGCGCGAGGTTGAACTTCTTTCCGGCGATGAGTTCCCCGTAGCTGACACGACGTCCGCCTTTCGCGCTGATGAAGCCGTTGGAGGCGGTGAGCAGATTGGCCGGCACTCCGAGATTTGTCGCCGCCATGTTGATTAGAGCTTCGCGCGCAGTGGCGGCTGCCTGAGCCAGATCGCTGTTATTAAAATTTGTGGGTGTGGATTGACTGCCTGAGGTTGTCCCCTGGTCCGGCGTAACCGAGGTATCGCACTGGATCAGGTGCACGCGATCGATAGGCACGCAGAGTTCCTCTGCAATCAACTGCGTCTGCGCCGTGTACATACCCTGACCAAAGTCACACTTGCCCGTATACGCGGTCACCATGCCGTCGGCACCGACGGCAATCCAGGAATCGAGCCTCGTAGGGTCGATGTGCGACATGTGGGTGTCAAATTGGCCCTGGCCCGATGCCAGTGGCTCGAGGAGGGGCGCCATGCTGAAGCTCACGACGAGTGCACCGGACCTCGTCAGGAATTCGCGACGCGACAAGCCCGTGGTCATATGCGCCTCGTCTTCGCATACCGTTGAATGGCTTTGAACATCCGCGCGTGCGCGAAGCAACGACAGAGCACGCCGGCGAGCGCCTCTCTGATTTGGTCGTCGGTCGCCTTAGGATTTCGGTCGAGAAACGCTTTCGCGCTGAGGATCACGCCGCTCAGACAAAAGCCGCACTGCGCCGCTTCTTCGTCGATGAAGGCTTGCTGAATGGGATGCGGCTCCGCGGATGTGCCCAGGCCTTCCAGGGTCAAAATCTCTGCGTGATTCACTTCACTCACGGGCGTGACGCAGGAGCGCACAGCATGCCCGTTCATCAGGACCGTACACGCGCCGCACTGACCCAGGCCGCAACCGAATTTCGGTCCCCGCAGATGCAATTCGTCGCCGAGCACATAGAGCAGCGGGGTTTCCGGATCGACATCGACCGCGTGCACCCCGCCGTTGACTCTTAGAGAAATAGTCGGCATATCCTCCCTCCCTCTGGGACCTCGATGAGTCGACTTGTCCGGAGCTGGCGTTGATTCGAACGTTGTTCCGGTCAGCATAACATTACTGCCCAGCTCGGAATGCCATGGTGGCGTGCAGTGCGAGCAGACTGCGTCCGCTCACATTTGTTACCGGACCGAGAAGATTGCGTCCCTTAGCGGGGAATGAGACGGTCGCCCGCCACTGCGTCACACGATGCTGGCCTGAGATGTGGGACCCCGAGTCTCGACGACACGAGCAAGAGTTTCTTTCAGGTAATGCAAGAAATCCCGGCAGGCGCGGGACAGGGGCAGGTCCTTGGTGCGGATCAGATAAAAATCAAGCCAAAGCTCAGGTCCATAGATCGGCTCGGCTATGAGTCTGCCTTGTTTCACTTCATCCCTTACCGCGATGCTGGCAACTACGGTTGCCCAATCGGAGTTGCGGACGAGTTCCAGAGTCCCGAGCATTCCATCGATTTCCACGATCCTGCCCGACTCGGCGGTGCCCAGCCGCACCGCTGAGGCTTCGATCACTTGGCGCAAGCTGTGCCTCGGCGAAGGAAGAACTAACTTCAATTTTTGTAGCTCGGTCGAACTGCGCCGCCGAGGTTTTCTTCCCTTCTGGTTCTTGCCGCTCGCGCGCGTCACGAGGACCAGACGGTCCCGGAAGAAGTGCGTCGTCTCCAGTCCCAGGTGGACTGGCGGCTTGGTGACGATGGCCACCTGAACCTCACCAGAAACTACCCAATCCGTGAGCGTGCCGCTGTACGCTTCTGCCAGACGAACATCGACATAAGGGTGCGCGTTTAGATATTCGGGTAACATCCACGGCAGAACGCCCTTAAATAACGTGGGTGACACGCCTACGTTAATGTCGCTTGCAACATTGCCGGACATGTCGAGCATGCGCTGCTTGGCAACACTGACGGTCTTCAGAACGTCGGCGCAGCAGACATAGAAATGTCTGCCTGCGATCGTCGGAGCTACGCCACGAGCCTTTCTATCAAACAAGCGGTGCGCCAGCATGTGTTCCAGGCGCTGAATGTAGACGCTGAGGCCGGGCTGGGTGCAATGCTCGCGCAACGCAGCTTTGCTGAAGCTGCCCTCCTCGTAAGCCGCAACAAAACAGCGAATCTGTTTAAGATCCAACGAGTCGATAAGGCTCCCCATGACCCCTTTGGGCGCCATGGATTCCGGATTTTTCGGCTGTGGACTTCGTTGGTTTGAGCGAGAGCGGGTCTCGGTGGGCACTGGGATACCCATAATAAAACCGTATGAATACTATTTCAAGATATTACTGGTGGAGATGTCCTGGCTGATCTAGGATGTTCGGCTGAACCGACTGGCCGACGCAGCGCCTGCGGGGCCGCGAAAGTGCGCTTTCAAAAGCCGGCAGCGCCACACGCAGCAACAGCAGTTCTGGTAGTGGGCACCGGGCATCTATTGGCATGCAGGGAGACCCAACGATGGATATCAGTTTCATTGGCAAGCCACATGAGTGGGATCCTCGCCGTGTCTACAGCCAGACCGGGGCGGACTGGCAGCACCGGGTTGACTTTGACCGGCTGCGCAAGGATCGGTTGCAGCGTCTCCGGGATCAGATGAGTGCGCGTGACCTGGGCGCCTTGGTCCTTTTTGCGGGCGCCAATATTCGCTACGTCACGGGATCTTATCAAGGCAATTGGAAATACAACATCAACATCCGATATGTCGTTGTGCCTCAGGGGGGCGAGCCGGTGCTGTTTGAGACGGCAGGATCGGACCTGCACTGCGCCGAGATTGATCTGCCTTGGATGGAGGGTCGCATTAAGCCTGCGATCACGTGGCAATGGGCTGAGGGTGCCGTTCCGGTTATGGCTGGGCGAATGGCACAAAGTGTGGTTGACGTTCTCGAGACCCACGGGCTTCGCAAAGAGAGAATCGGCATCGACAACTTCGATTGGCCCGCGTTGAAGGCGTTTGAAGAATGCCGCCTCAACATTACTGATGCCTGGCCAGCGATATCCGCCGCACGCGTCATCAAAACGCGTGATGAGATCGAGTTATTGAAGCAGGCATCGAGCATTGGCGATGCAGCCATGTGGAGGATCAAGCACGAATGGCTCAAGCCCGGCGTAAGAGAACGTGAGATAGAAGCCAAAGTGCACGAGTTCATGCTGGAGCGAGGTTGCGAGATTATCTACGACATCATTGTGGCTTCCGGAGGCAATACCAGTCCTTATCGCCGCTGGGCGACAGAGAAGATCATCCGTCAAGGTGACCTGGTAATTGTGGACATCAATGCGGTGGGCCCGTCTGGTTACTTTATTGACTTTGTCCGCTGCTTCAAGTGTGCGGGGAAGATGAATCAGCAGGAAATCGACTTGTACCGGGAAGTCTACGATTCCATGTATGCGGGTTTGGAAAAGCTGCGCCCTGGCAATACCACGGCCGACGTGGCGGCCGCTTTCCCCAAGTATGACGACGACAAATATGGCACGGTCACGTTGCAGCAGTTTGCCCACAGCATTGGCCTGACACTCTATGAAGGTATGTGGATCTCGCGGGCTTATTCGCTGCAGTATCCAGCCGAAATTAAGGAAAACATGTATTTCGCGATTGAAACCTTTGCGGGGCACCCGGGTTTGCAGCAAACCACGCGCCTGGAAGAAAATGTTCTCGTCTCAGCCAAAGGGCCAGTCATTTTCACGCTGATGGAACATATGGAAGAAGCCATGGCACGCTAAAAAAAATATGGCACGCTAACTATGCGGCATCCAGTTATCGCCGTTTCTGACTCCGTCTTCCCGAACTTAAATCCGGCTCGGGAAGTTCTGTCGAGAATTGGCGCCGAGTTGCTTTTGGCGGAAGCGCCTACATCCGAGGCCATCATGCAAGTGGCGCGGAATGCTGATGCGGTGCTGGTTACCTACGCCAAAATAACGGCCGAGATGATCAGTCAAATGACGCGTTGCCGGATCATCGCCCGCTTCGGAATCGGCGTGGATAATGTGGATATCCCGGCGGCCACGAAGGCAGGCATCGTCGTCACCAGGGTGCCCGACTACTGCATCGACGAGGTTTCCGATCACACCATGGCTTTGCTTCTGGCCTTGGCGCGCAAGATACCGTTCGCGAATTCACGCGCGCATGCTGGCCACTGGGAAATGCCTGCTGTGGTTCCCATTTATCGTTTGCGAGGGAGCGTCATGGGGTTGGTTGGTTTTGGCAGAATCCCGCAGCTAGTTGCTCCCAAGGCTAAAGCTTTTGGTCTGAAGGTCATCAGTTGTGATCCGTTAGTCTCCCAGGAAACGATGAACCGCGCGGGAGTTGAAAAGGTTGAGTTCTCCGAGTTGGTAAGCGTGTCCGACCATATTTCTATCCATGCTCCGCTCCTGCCTGAAACCGACCACCTCTTCAACGCGAGCATCTTTTGTAAAATGAAACCTACGGCATATCTGATCAACACTGCGCGTGGTCCGATCGTCGATGAACAGGCGCTGGCGCAGGCGCTGGACCAAGGACATTTAGCCGGGGCGGCGCTGGATGTTTTGTCGCGCGAGCCGCCTTCTGCTTCTCCGCTATTTGGCCGCGAGAATGTGATTCTGACGCCGCACATGAGCTTTTATTCGGCAGAATCACTGATCGACCTGCAGCGCAAAGCGGCCGAGGAAGTTGTGCGTGTCCTCAGCGGAGATGCGCCGCTTAATCCTCTCAACCCTGAAGCTCTGCAATCGAGTCGGGAAGGAAGCGCCACACTCAATCAGTAAACATGGAATCCATTTTCACCGAGGAGGACTAGATCAACATGCGTTATCAAGTCAGGTTTGTAATGGCCGCCGTGATTGGCCTCGCCGCAAGTTTTCTCTTGACTGACTGCGCCCAGGCCGCGCCAGGTGCATCCGGCTACCATGTGGTGAAAACCATTCCGATCGGCGGCCCGGGCCGATGGGACTATTGCGTTGTAGACAGTGCCGCCCGCCGCCTGTATGTGGCGCACGCGACCCACGTCGTGGTGCTGGACGCCGACTCTGGCGCAGTCGTTGGCGACATACCCGATACCTTAGGCGTGCACGGCATCGCGCTGGCGAATGATCTGGGCCGCGGCTTTATCACGGCGGGTAAAGCCAACACGATCATCATCTTTGATCTGAAGACGCTCAAGACCATCGATACCGTGAAGGCTGGGGGCGTGAATCCCGATGCTGTCTACTACGACGCGACTTCGAAACGAGTTTTCGCCTTCAATGGCCGGACCGCCAACGCAACTGCCATCAATGCCGCGGACGGCAAGGTCGTTGGCATGATCGCCGTGGGTGGCAGGCCGGAGTTTGTTGCCGGTGACGAGCATGGCCACGTGTTTGTGAATATCGAAGATAAGTCCCAACTTCTTGAGATCGATGCGCAGAAGCTTTCCATCCTTCATCGTTGGCCGCTCGCTGGCTGCAAAGAGCCGTCGGGATTGGCGTTTGATCAGAAGCACCGGCGCCTGTTTTCCGTCTGCACCAACAAGAAAATGATGGTCGTGAATGCGGATACCGGCGCGGTGGTCGCGACTCCCGCTATCGGCGAAGACCCCGATGCGGCGGGCTTCGATCCTGATACGCAACTGGTTTTCAGCTCGAACGGCGGATCGGGAGATCTGACGGTCGTTCACGAGGATTCTCCCGATAAATACACGGTTATTGAAAACGTCCCAACCAGGAAATACGCTCGCACCATGGCGATCGATTTCAAGACTCACAACATTTTTCTTCCTATTGCCGAGTTCGAGGCGGTGACTCCGAAAGGTGAGGAAGAACCGCCGATGAAGCCGAATACGTTCGGGGTTCTGCTCGTCGGCAAGTAATCCGTTGTAAGATTGCTGCGCCCATGGGATGTCTATGAAGCAGGTGAGGATCGGAATCGTAGGGACAGGTTGGTGCGGAGGGATCCGCGCGGAAACCTGCTCCGCGAGCCCTTACGTGAGCGCCCTTCACCTGGCCGAGATCAAGCCGGAGCGCCTGCGGGAGGTTGCCGCAAAAACCAAGCCAGCCACAGCTACGGCGGACTATCGCATTCTACTTGCCGACAGCAACATTGACGCCATGATTATCTCAGCGACGCCGGAGACCACGCATTTTCCGATGGCGAAGGAAAGTCTTCTGGCCGGCAAACATGTCTTTCTCGAAAAGCCGATCGCGCTTGAGCTTTCCGAAGCTGATGAGTTAATAACTTTGGCCCGCACGAAGGGATTACTGTTCACCATTGGATATTCGCAGCGCTTCAATCCCAAGTTTGCCTATGTCAAACGCTCCATCGACGATGGCACGATCGGTCAGCCGGTTAGCGCTTTGGTGAGCCGCCATATTACGCGCAATCTCGGTAACAAAATCGGGGGCCGCATTAAGCTGTCGCCGGCCGCCATGGAGGCGACCCACGATATCGATTTTCTCCTCTGGTGTTTTGCGCCGAGACGGCCCGTTCGCGTCTACGCTCAGGAAGTTCGCAAAATTATGCAGGCGACGCATAATGTGCCGGATTGTGTATGGATCGTCGTAACCCTGGACGACGGCTGTGTCTTCACAATTGGCGCAGGCTGGGTGCTTCCCCCTGCCTATCCGAATTTCTCATCCACATGGATCGAATTGGTCGGCACCGAAGGAGCCATCATGGCGGATGATACCCATCGGGACATCAGCGTCAACACCATGAAGAGAGGCATTGAATTTCCCCTCTCGACCATGCCCGGTGAAAAAGTCGGGCACGTCTACGCCGGCCCAATGGAAGCCGAAACCATTCATTTCCTCGAATGCGTGGCCACGGGCCAGCAACCGCTGGTGCGGCCCGAGGAGGCGAGGACGGTAATGGAGGTCTATGAGGCGGCAGACAAATCGGCGGAGGACGGCTGCCCGGTCGACCTCCTGCCTCCGGCGCTGCCCTCCGGCCGGACCGAGCCGCGGCCGTCCGATTCGATCAAGAACGCCACGGCTGATCGCCGCTGAATGAATGCCGGATCAAACGGGGATCCCGATTCCGAAACCGCCGGCGTTCCAGCGAACCGCAATACCTCACGCGACGAAGACACGCTGGCTCGTGCTTCTGCTGATCAGCGTGATGTACATGATCACGTACATGGACCGGACTGGCATCTCGATTGCCGCGCCGTCGATCGCACGCGAATTTGGATTCAGTCAGACTGCGATCGGTATTGTCTTCAGCGTTTTCTTATGGGCCTACGCCATAGCGCAGATCCCCGCTGGGTGGTTCGCGGACCGTTTCGGACCGAGGTTGGTGCTCCTTATCATCGTTCCTTTCTGGTCCCTGATGACGGCGCTGACAGCGGTCGCCACTGGCATAGTTTCTCTCGCGGTGATCCGCTTTGTTTTCGGATTGGCGGAAGCCGGCGCCTTCCCCACCGCCACGCGGGGTATGCAGCTCTGGTTTCCCCGTTCCGAACGCGGGATCGTGCATGGCGTGACGCATAGTTTCAGCCGATTCGCCATCGCAATCGTGCCGTTCATTGCCGTGACCATCATGGTCGCATTCGGCTGGCGTTGGATTTTCTACTTTTTCGGAGCGGCTGGTCTGCTATGGTCGTTCGCTTTCTACTGGCTCTACCGCAATCTACCTGAGGATAACCCCTACGTAAACCCGGCCGAACTGGCCTACATACGGGGCCGGTGCGCAGATGGCACAATCAAGCCTCCGATTGACCTGCACAAGCGGCAAAAAGCGCCCTGGAAGATTATTTTTCGCTCCGCCAATATGTGGTACATCGCAGCCGGCTATTGCTGCTTTTACTACGGAACGTATTTTTATGTGACCTGGTTTCCCACCTATCTGACGGAATATCGGCACCTCTCCCTCAAGGACATGGGAACGTTAGCGTCGCTGCCCCTCTTTGCAGGGATGGTGGGAGATATTCTGGGAGGAACGCTGACCGACAGTATTTATAGGAAGACCGGCAAACTCAAGTTTGCCCGCCGGATTGTTGCGGCGCCCGC
>CAWDNR010000018.1:0-124757 GCA_963803655.1 Terriglobia bacterium | reverse complement strand
GAACAGAAAGAAGTCGTCGCTCGTCAGTCGCCGGTCGTCAGGAAGAAGAAAAAGAAGCGCTGATGATCGAAGATTCACAACTGCATCTGAGAACCGCGAACAGACAACTATCTGATAAAGACTATCCTGGGGAGCGCCGGCACCGGCGTACCTTCGTCCAAAGCGCTCTGCCACTCCGCAATCGAATGCAGCAGACGTGCCGAGTGGATGCCGCCAAAGTCTTCCGGATAAAGAGAGAGATTGCGAGACGCGCGTCTCAGCACTGACCGCGCTCCGGCCAGATTTCCATTTTCATGATGGTGCAGCGCCACCGCTACCTGGATCAATCCCTGCAGGAACTTCTTCTCTGGCCGGGGGGCGGCGCGCCAGACGTCTTCAAGCGCTTCGTGGGCCTCAAAAAAGGCGGCGCGGTTGAACAGCTCGACTCCCTCCCGATATTGCTCGAAATCCACGCGACATTGTGGCACACCGCAGCGGAGCTTGGCCCTCGATAAATACTGAATTTCATAGGGGTAGCCGGCAAGCCTATCCGCTTTTCAATATCAAAGCGGGAACAAAAGTTGTAAATATTTGAAAACACTGCTTGTTATATCGAGCTGTTTTGGAATGCAACTTGCTTTTACTGTCTACAGAGGCAGTGCGTATTCATCCGTTCACCATGTCTTGTTGCTTCGAATTTCGGTTCGGGTCGATACCCAAGAACTTCCAGTTTTGAGGAGAAATCGTATGCATTCAGCTGTCTCGAAGTTAAAGGCTTTCGCGTTTGGGCTGGCCCTGCTCAGCTTGTTGGCATTGGGTACCGGATTGGCGTTCGGCCAAGCCATCAGCGGCAGCATCGTGGGCACAGTCGTTGATTCTTCCGCGGCGGTCGTGACCAACGCGAGTGTGGAAGCCCTCAACGTCGGAACCGGGGCGATCATAGCCACCAAGACTGGCGGCACGGGCGGATACCGTTTTGAGAACCTCCCGGTGGGAACGTACCGGGTCACCGTGAAAGCCAGCGGCTTTAAGGCGGTCACTCAGCAGGTTGACGTGGTCTTGAACCAGACCGGAACTCTGAATGTCACGCTGAGCCCGGGCGCTGCCACTGAGACCATCGAGGTCTCGGGCACGGCTGCGATTCTGGATACGAGTTCGGCACAGATCTCATCCAGCTACAACGAGCGTTATTCTCAGGATTTGGGTATCACCTCCGCCGGCGGAGTTGGCGCGGGCGTGTTGAACCTGTCTTTGTTGAGCCCCGGCGTCACCCAGTCGAGCGCGCTGGGACTCGGTACCGGCCCTTCGGTGGGCGGACAGCGGCCGCGCGACAACAACTTTACCGTTGAAGGCGTGGACAACAACAACAAGTCAGTCACGGGCGCACTCATCGCGGTTCCCAACGATGCGGTAGAGAATTTCACCCTTCTAGCGAACCAGTTCAACACGGAGTTTGGTCACTCCTCCGGAGGTCAGTTCAACACCACCATCAAGAGCGGAACCAACGGTTTCCACGGATCGCTCTACGAATACTTCCGCAACCGCAATATGAACGCGATAGATAACTTCTATGTGCTGCAGAACTTGACCGCGAACCCGCGCTTCGACAGCAACCGCTACGGCGGCACCCTCGGGGGGCCGATAATCAAGAACAAGCTGTTCTTCTTTAGTGATTTCGAACGTCAGCCGATAGGACTTACGGGAACAAGCGCCGGAGGAGTGGATACACCAACGGCGGCTGGGTTAGCCGCGATTTCCGGCGACCCCAAGCTCAGCGCAAATAACTTTGGAATTTTCAAGCAATTTGTGCCGGTGGCTGGAGCTGGAAGCACGTGCGTCCCGTATACCGGAATTGCGGCCAACGGAATATGCAACGGCTCCACGGCGGCGTTGACGGGTGTGGAGGCGGGTGCGGTCACTATTTCCGGGCCGTCTTTCGAAAATTTCGAAAACTTTGTCCAGAGCGTTGACTTCAACATCTCTTCCCACGACCAACTGCGCGGGCGCTACGTATACAACAAGCTGGACCAAGTCGACACGAATGCAAATTTGCCCGCTTTCTACACGAATGAGCCGTTCCGATTTCATCTGTTTACTTTGGGCGAATTCCACACCTTCTCGCCCTCGGTGGTGAATGAGTTCCGCGTGGGCTTCAACCGTTATGCGAACACGCTCGATTCGGGCAAGTTCTCGTTCCCGGGACTGGATGCTTTTCCCAACATCGTATTGATTGACCTGGGCAGCAGCGGCCTTCAGTTAGGACCGGATTCGCAATCGCCCCAGTTCACCATTCAGAACCTCTATCAGGGCGTAGATAACCTTAGCTGGACCAAGGGTGCGCACACCTTCAAGTTCGGCGCCGAGTATCGGTGGTATATCTCGCCCCAGAGCTTCACCCAGCGGCAGCGCGGTGACTACGACTACAACTCCTCGCAGCTCTTCCTGGAAGACCTTTCTCCCGACAACCTGGGCGAGCGCAGCTCCGGGTCCATCACTTATTACGGCAACCAGAAGGCGATTTACTGGTACGCCAACGACACCTGGAAGATGAACAACCACCTGACGTTGAACCTGGGAATTCGTTACGAGTACACCACCGTACCTACAGGCGAAAATCTGCAGACGCTGAACACCATTTCGAACACCCCCAGCATCATCGTTCCGGGCGGTGCGAACCAGCCCTTGTTATTCACCAAGCCTCAAGCTCCCAATAACCAATGGGCTCCTCGGGTAGGATTCGCGTTTTCTCCAGGAAGCTCAGGGACGACCTCGATTCGCGGCGGTTTTGGCCTAGCTTACGATGTGCTATATGACAACATCGGGATCCTGGCCGTGCCTCCACAGGTCGGCGCCACCAATGACGTTGATCTGACTACCCAAACCCCGAATTTCCTGGCCAATGGCGGCCTCCCGGGCGGCGGTACGGGTATCAAGGTTCTGGACGAGGCTGCCGCCCGCAAAATGACGTCCAACTGGATTCCGCCGCAGCAGAGATGGCCGTATTCCATCAACTGGAACCTGGGCGTGCAGCACAGTTTCGGCAAGGATTTCACGGCTGAGATCAACTACGTAGGAACCCGTGGCGTCCACCTGGATGTACAGAACAGAATTAACCGCCGGGCGCTCGTAACGCCGGAGCACTTCCTGCCCACGTTCTTCCAGCAGCCTTCACAGGCTACGCTGGACGGCCTGACGAACACCCTGGCGTCTCTCAAGGCTCCGGGATCGTTCCTGCCAGAGTTCGTCGCGGCTGGCTTCGGATCCAACATTGTGGGTGACTCGCCGAATGGTTCGTCCAACTATCACGGCTTGCAAACCCAGCTCACCCGACGGTTCAGCCACGGTCTGATGTTCCAGGCGGCTTACACTTACAGCCGCACCATCGACAACAGCACAGCGGACTTCTTTTCCACCAGTCTCACTCCCCGTCGTCCGCAGGACTTCCAGAACTGGGACGCGGAAAGATCAGTTTCACCGCTGTCCCGGACGCACCGCTTCACCTTGGCGGCAGTCTACGACCTGCCTTTCTTCAAGAATGGCAACTGGTTCATGAAGAACATCGTGGGCAACTGGGGCTTCAGCCCGATCTACACCTACGAGTCTCCGGAGTGGGCGGACGTGCAATCAGCTCTGGATTCAAACCTCAACGGTGACTCAGCCGGTGATCGAGCCATCCTCAATAACAGCGGCGTAAAGGGAACTGGTAGTGGCGTGACGCCTCTGCTTAACACCGCCGGGGACACTGTGGGTTACCTAGCTACAAATCCCAATGCCCAGTACATCACTGCCGGCCCAGGCGCGCTCGCCACCAGCGCTCGCAACACCTTGGCAACGCAGCCGACCAATGATTTCTCACTCTCAACCTACAAAGACATCAACATTACCGAGCGCATGAAGTTCCGGATCGGCGCACAGTTCGCCAACATCATCAATCACACACAGCTCATCCCGGGCACCAATCCTGGCCAGGGGTTGGGTGTGAACGATGTGGCTTCGTTCAACACCGGTCCTAATAGCTCGAGCTACCTGAACTATCTGACCCCGAGCAATCCCAACTTCAACAATCCGAGGTCAGTGTTCGCCAGCAACGCTCGCACCATCGCGTTAGTAGCGAAGTTCACCTTCTAAAGCACACAACTCTGTCAACTGGACGGGGCCCAACTCGGGCCCCGTTTTTTCTTGGTGTGCCGAACATGTTTGACAGCTTGGGGGGGAAAGTCCCCTGCTCAATCTGGGGGAGGTGAAGAGCCAGAGAAGCGCCAGGGCGTCGTCGCAAGGCGGGGTCTGAAAGAAGCGTGGATCAAAGGCGCGGGCCGATGAACAGAACCGGATAGGAGGCCTACGGTGTGGGGCTGGCCACCTTTTTACGAGGGTGGCTGCTGTGACACCGCCTCGGTCCTGCGAGATCTGGATCAATGGATCCGGCATAGGCTGCGAGCCATGATCTCGAAAGCAATGGAAGCGGGGCAAGGTGCGGTTTGCGAGACTGCGCCAGCGGATCATCGGCACTGACCTTGCGGCCCAAACCGCCGGCAGTCCCCATGGCCCCTGGCGACTGGCCCACAGCCGGCTTTGCCATGCGCGTTTCCTGTTGCGTACTTCGACTCGCTCGGGATTCCACAGTTGTTTGAAGCGCTTCAGCTTAACCGCACTGAACCGCCGGACGCGGACCCGCATGTCCTGGTGGTGTGGCAGGTTGTGTCAAGAAGACGCGCAAGCGTCATGCTGTACGAAAGATGAAGGTGGGCCCTTCGGAGCCACCCTGTAGGGGGAGGCTTCAAACAGCCGTGAGCTGCTTCAGTCAAAAGCTGCGGTGGTGAACGTCATGGTAAAAGGCGTGACATCAGATCACGTCATGTAGGGATTAGAGAGACGAATGCAAATGAACCTCCGACTACGCATCGAAACACCACGAGGACGACATCAGAACCGGAACTGCCTGCCAGGGCCGGGAGGAGCACGGAAGCAACCTACTTACTGGCCGTGCGATGTCGGGTGTACAGGGGGCGTGACTCTAGTCCGGGCTTTCGTACGGAACTTGAGAACTTGGTTTGCGCTGGCAAGGGAAAAGGCACAAGCGGAAGCCCCGTGAGGCCGAAAGTACCAATGCGTAAGCCAGGGGCGAACTGCTTCGTAGTAGCGAGGAAGCGGGGTAATTCCCGTGGAGCGAAGGGGGCAGGTCACCCTCGGTGAGATTGAGTCAACATTTTTTGCAGGACCGGTCTCCGGATTCCCCCCTTTTCTGGGAGCATTCTATGAAGTTCAATATGCCCCTATTTATAAGCGCGTAGAATGACCAAAGTACCGGTGTATCCGCAGATTCTCCCAGCACAATAAATCTCTTAGAATAAGTCTACTTCACATAGACGATTCGACTGGTCGGCCAATTGCCGTCACGATTCGACAATAGCCTGTTATAGAGTACGATCCGGATGCAATTTCCCGCGATTGCAGACGTGTTTACGATACCTGGCGGGCGTGCTTTGCCGGGCTGCGGCGGCAGAGTTGAACTAGAGGAGAGAAAATGCATAAGTTGAGATTTCTTTTGGGGAGCGTCTCTTTGCTGCTGGCGGCGACGTTTGCGCTGGCACAGACCGGTTCGATTCAAGGCACAGTCACCGACTCTGCCGGCGCCGTCGTACAGGGCGCCGAAATCACGGTCAGGAATCTGGGCTCTAATGCCCTGCGCACGACGACCAGCAACGGCACCGGGAACTACAGCGTCCCCTCTCTTGTGCCTGGCGTCTACGAGATCACGGTAAAGATGGCGAGCTTCAAGACCTTCCATGCGTCTGACGTTCAGCTCTCCGTCGCCCAGGTGCTTCCTTTGGATGTCGAGTTGGAACCGGGAGCCGTGACGGAAGAAGTCCAGGTGCGAGCCGATCAGATACCGGACGTCGATCTGGAAACCGCCCAGGTCAGCAATCTGGTGGAAGCGAGGAAGATCAAAGACCTGCCGCTGATCACGCGTGATCCTTATCAACTGGTGCTGCTGGCTCCGGGAACGTCCCAGACGGATAGCTCTCACGGCGGTTTTTCGGTAAACGGCGCGCGCGACCGGAACAACAACTTCCTTCTGGATGGCGTGGACAATAACGATACATCGGTACCCGGTGGCGCCAGCGGCGTGCTCGCGGCCAATCCGGATTCGACCGAGGAATTTCGCGTCATTACCGACAACTTCAACGCCGAGTTCGGACGCAACAACGGTGCCATCATCGACGTGGTCACCAAGAGCGGAACCAATTCCTTTCACGGAGGGGTTTACGAGTTTGGCCGCTGGAATGGCTTTGGCGGCGCCCGCGACTATTTCAATCCCGCCAGCCAGGGTCCGATGAATCCGTATGTCAGGAACCAGTTTGGCGGTTCCATCGGCGGGCCGATCATCAAGAACAAGACTTTCTTTTTCTTTAACCAGGAAATCGATCGCTTCCGCACGACGTTGACCAACACGGCGACGGTGCCCACTGCGGCCTTCAAGACGGGAGTGTTCACCTATACGTGGACCCGCAGGGTAGCCCGCATCAACTGGATCTCACTGACGCCAACACGCAGGGCGACAATCCGGCCGGCCTGCCGCTGGATCCGACCATGCAGAAGGTGTTCTCGTTGTACCCGAATCCGACGGTTTCCAACGGCGATGGATTCTCGGGGCTGCTGTTTTTCCCCAGTCCATCCTCGACCAACACCTACGCCTCGACCGCCAAGATGGATCATCACTTCACCGATCGAGAAACCTTCAGCGCTGCGCTATGGGTACGATCACCTCTACCGATCCCGATCCTGGTCACTACGAGATTCTTCCCGGCGGAGTTGGAGCCGTGCCCGAAAAGTCGATTGGCCAGGGTTTGAGCGCTCAATTGACTTCCACGCCTTAGCAACACTGTGGTCAACAACTTCCAATTCGGCTGGAATCACGTCTACGCGAATTTCAATTGCGCCGGACTTAGCGTCCTGGACAGCCCTGGCGGCGTCGACCAGTTCGGCAGGGGGCGCGACTATCTGATGAGCCCATTCACCAACTTCGGCTGCAGCGCATTAAGTGGTTCCAACAGTCAATTCCGCAAAACGGGGACGACCAGCTACGCCGATAGCATCAGTTGGGTTCGCGGGAATCACACTCTCAAATTTGGAGGTGATTTCCGCAACGTGGGGGAAAGCGGAGCCGATGATTTCACTACCCGCCGGCAGGTAACCACGGACGCTGTATTCCAATTCGGTACCGATCTCGGCCTCACCAACATACCCGGAGCTTCGGAGCCGATTCAGGACGCCGCCCTGGCACTGTGGGGCCTGGTGGTCGAGGATCAGGTCGCGGAATTTTTCGACAAATCGTCAGTTCGCCAGGCCACCAGCAACAAGTTTTTCCGGCAGCACGAGTATGACTGGTTCGGGCAGGACACATGGAAGGTGCGGCGCAATCTGACTCTGACCTTGGGCCTGCGCTACCAGCTGAATGGCGTTCCTTACGAGGAAAACGCGAATTTTTCCAACCTGCTGACGGATCCTGCCTCGTTTCCGGTTGTATTTACCACGGTGGGTCCGGGAACCGGGCATCAGTTGTACAAGACGGACTACTCCAACCTCGAACCCCGGATCGGGTTCTCCTGGGACCCGTGGGGAGACGGCAAGACGTCGGTCCGCGCGGCCTACGGGATATTCCATGATCGCGTGTTCGGTAACCTTTTTGGCAATGCCAAGGCCAATCCGCCCTTTGAGCAGGACTATACCCAGTTCCCCGTGGAAACGATCGGCAATGCCGGCGGATCTGGCGCGTTTCCGGTGGTTCCGCCAACCACGATTCCATCGGCAACCGTTCCTGACGGCACGACTGCTGAGCACCGCAGTTCCCATCGACGTCAACTTCCGCAATCCTGTTGCCAATAACTGGAACTTCGGCATCCAGCGCGAATTGCCCGGCAATAACGTGCTCGAGGCCACCTATGTGGGATCGATGGGGGTTCACGTTTGGAGTCATAGAGACGGGAACCCGCCGCAACCCGCACTGGTCCAGCAGTTGCTTGCTTTCTGCGTACCTGGGAATCCGCAGAACAACGGCTTTGCCACCGCGACCGGGCAGTGCACTTCAAGCGACGTCAGTGGTGCTTCACTTTACGAGGGAGCGGACCAATTCTTTAATCTGCCCTTCAATGCCGTGCCACACAACGCTCTCTTTCAGCCCACGTATCAGCAGACAGTATTCAACTCGATCTACCACGGCTTGCAGACCAAGTTTACCCATCGCTTCAGCCACGGATTGCAAGCACAGGGCGCCTACACCTGGTCCCACTCGATCGACAACAGCGTTGATCCTCTGGGCGGCGCCGTCGGGGACCATACCTTTCCTCGCAACTCGCTCAACCTGGCCGAAAACCGCGGAAACTCCGACAACGATACGCGCCATGTTGGAGTCATCAGCTACCTTTGGGAGATGCCACTGGGCAAGGGTAAGGCCTACATCAACACGGGCGTCCTGGGAAAAGTCTTCGAGGGATTGCAGCTTTCCGGCATTACCACTCTGCAGACGGGGCATCCTTTCCAGGTTCGCAGCGCGTTGGACAGTCAGCGCACCGGCGTCCCGGCCTGGGGCTTGCGGGTGGGAGACCCATTCGGAGCGCCGTCGAGTCCGGCTTGTACGCCAAATCCAAGCCTGGGCAAGGTCTATATGACGAATAACTGTGCCTTTGCAGAACCTCCATTCGGTTCCGCGGGCAGTGGCCGCAACGAGTTCTACGGACCCGGGTTCTGGAATTTCGATCTGGTCCTTTCCAAGCGGATGAAGATAACCGAACGCTTCGAACTGGAAACCCGGTTTGAAGGCTACAATATCTTCAACCACCCACACTTCCTCAATCCCGGTACTGATGCCGCGGGCAACGGGAACCTGATCGAAAGCAGCCAGTTCGGCATCATTAACACCACTTTCACCCAGCCCGACGGAACCACGTCGGCGCGGCAGATACAGGTCGCAATGAAGGTGAACTTCTGATATGGAGTGAACTGTCAATCCCTTTAATATCTATCCGGTGTTGGTGTTGCTGTTTCGGTTGCTGTTGCTGTTGCGTTTCATGGGTTTCGCCTTCTGAAGGTAGAGCGGGTAGCGATCGAGGTGCTTTTTCGACGGTTGATCAGCCTGATATTCGCGGGTCGAGCCGCATAATCGTGATCCGTCGGGAGCTGCCTCACACTAGAGACGCGGGTCCGGCCATACGGCCTGTCGCATAGAAGTTCATGAGGATCCTCCTTGCCGTGTGCTGCTCGACCGCTACTCGCCCTACCTTCCATGGTCTTGCTCTTCCTTTTCCCCTTTTTGGAATGTTTTGTTCTTTTGTTTATGCCACTCGTTTGTGGTTTCGTTCCACCTGAACTCCGATGGCCCAAATAAAGCCCAGCAGCTCGCGCCCTACCGCAGTTACGACTTTCTGCTTTTCCTTGCCGGCTGCGGTTAAGGTGCGGTAGCGCTTATTCAGCCGGTGTTGCGCCTTCCAGGCAATTTCTTTGACTTCTTCGCTTAGCCCCTCCTGTCGTTTGCGTAAAGCCATCCCGATCGCCGGTCGATGTCGGTAGGCCCACGCCGCCTCGATCGCGATCCGCCGCAGATGAGTATTCCCGGTCTTGGTAATCGGCCCGCGCTGGATTCGCTTTCCGCTTGAGTCTTCGCTGGGAACCGCGCCGCTGTATCCCATCAGTTGCCGAGCTCCCTCGAATCGCGAGATCTCTCCTAACTCCGCCACAAGGGTGATCGCCGAGATCTGGGCGATTCCGCGCAACGCTTGCAGGGATTGGATCCCCTCTTGCATCGGCGGCGGCGCCAACTTTACGGCCTCTGCGATAGCTTGTTCTAGTCGCCGGATGCGGTCCGCCATAGGTTCAACCTCGTTGCAGGTAATCCAGCAACGTAAACTCTTGCGCCGGCTGCTCAAAGTGCACTTGCTCCTTGATCCATTGCTGAAACTTCTGCGTCCACGCCCTGATCCCTGCAGGCGCTCGTCGGCCGTGGCGCAACAGAAATTTGCTCAGCCGGTTACGCGCTCGTAGCTGATCCTGCTTAGCTACCTCGCGGGCCCGCACCAGATCTCGTAGCGCTTCGTGTTCCTCGTTCGGCACCCACACCGCGGTCAGATCCCCCGCGCGATAGCTGCGCGCCAGCTTGCTTGCGTCCCGCCGATCGGTCTTCACCCGGTCTCCCGCTTGGACCGGCACCAGGGTCGGCGCCACCACCTCGCACTTCACTCCTAGGGACGTCATCTGCCAGTACAAAACATATCCCGTCGGACCCGCTCATAGCATGCTTGCAGTTGCTCTGCCGGCCCCAGTTTCTTCACCAGCTTGCGAATCGGCTCTTCTCGATTCGGAATGATCCCCAACGACCGAACCTCTCCATTGGGCTCGGCCATCGCTACCGCAATCGTCTCGGCATGGACATCTAAACCCAAAAATCGTACCTTTTTCATAGAACCGGTTCCTTTCTGCTTGTGGCTCTGCGTTGTAGTCACACGACTCACAATGTAACCCACGCATCGCACATCGGGACCGGTTCACTCCATTGTGACTAGGCCAGACGAGTGGACCATTCGCCTGCGGGTTCAAGCCCGCAGGCTTTTTTCTGGTTAACGGGAGAGGGCTGTTGCAAACTGAAAGCTGCGCTGGTGTCACTAAATTGCCAGTCTGAAGGCTATCCCCATGAAGTCTTACAAGAAGTTGGTGGACGGGCTCTGGCGAAGCCGCGTTGCGCTAGCCCGCCTGTTCCTGTGCGCCGCTTCTTGCCTGATGAGTGGCGCGGAAATGAAGGCGGAAGATGTTGTGAGCCGGCATCTGGATTCGATCGGCAAAGCCGAAGCCCGTTCGGCGGTAAAGACACGAATCGTGCAGGGAACGTCGCGTTACAAGATCCTGGTGGGCGGCGGCGGTGAACTTCAGGGCACGAGCGCGCTGGTTTCGGAAGGCCGCAAAACTGTTGTCATGATAAAACTCGCCAACGGCGACTATCGCGGCGAGCAGTTCGTCACCGATGGCGACAGGACCTCGGTGGCCGCGACCACCAGCAACCATCGACGCTCCTCCTTTGGCGAGTTCGTGCACAGTCAGGATCAGGTCGTCCGCGAAGGATTGATCGGCGGAGCGCTCACCACTTCATGGGCTCTGCTGAATCTCGATGAAAACAAACCCAGGCTCACCTTCGATGGAGAGAAGAAGGTGGATGGCCGTGCAGCGTATCAACTGACTTATCACTCAAAGAAGAAAGACGATCTTATGGTGCACCTCTTTTTCGACACCGAGAACTACCGGCACCTATTGACTACGTACACGATTACACTGGCGTCGGGTTTGGCTGCCGGCACTGGGGTTGCCGACGTCACCCAGAGCGCCAGTCAGAAGGAGATTCGCTACACGATTGAAGAGCGCTTCAGCGATTTCAAGACGAGCGACGGTCTCACGCTGCCGGCGAAGTACGACATTCACTTCACTGAGGAGCTTCAGAACGGGGTGACGAACGTGTTTGAGTGGGATCTAAGCGCAGACGAAATCTCTAACAACCAGCCGCTCGACCCTAGGAATTTTCAGGTCAAGTAACCGGTTCTTGCCGCGATTCGAGAGACTCACGGCTGGGGCGGATTCGTGTACCCAGTTCCGCACCGAGCCTCCATCGCTTGGATGCTCAACTCACGTTTCTACTTTCCCAGAATCGAATAGTGCGAGCTCGCGGCCATGAAAAAGATCATGGGCACGGACAAGAAGAAATTTGTCCGCGAAGCGAGAAATGCCTGACGCGCCAGGACCGCTGCATTTGCCGGTGGGGTGCCTGCCAGAGTTCCGCGAATGATCATCTTGTTATTGCGCCAGATAATTCCCCACACGTTGAACAGCATGATAAAGCCAAGCCCGCCCCCGATGCCGATCGAGAGCACGTGGTTATCATCCTGTCCTACCGGCGTGTAGTTCACAAACAGCCAGCCCGCGACACAAACCAGTACCGCAGTGACCACCCCAGCACATATCCGCTGGGCGTCTTTGAGATCACAAAATAGAGAATCATCGAGGCGGCGACCCAGATCAGGAGAAACAACCCGATCGTGCTTCCGGCGCCCACCCCCATGCGCTGGGCATCCGCGGCGACGTAGATCTGCGACCAGTACCAGAAGCCCACGAATACGGTCAGCATCGCGCTCCAGCGGAACAATTGCAGGGTCGGCATAGTCAGGTACTGGAAAATCTTTGGCTTGGTGGCGGCATCTACCTGTTTCATGAAGGGCACATTGACCAGGTTGAAAAAATACAGCAAGCCGACCCAGGTGATCCCTGCCAGTAGATGAATCCAGCGCAGGATGAAAGCCAGCGCCTCCGTGCCGGTGTGTGTGGGCATGACGAATAGGGCTATCTCATGGTGCATACATGACTCCAGGGGTCCAGTGTGAGCGCGCGACCTGCCTCGACTGCGAGTGCTCTTGAAGCGGAGAATGGTTGCACTTTGTGGTGGCGATGTCAATCGAACAAGATCGGTATTCAGCAATTGGCAATTAGTTACGGGCGGAACGAGGTTGGTGCCGGGTTTGTCCGACCTCTGTGGGACCCAATGCCAATTGCCAGTCACTATTTGTCAGCTTGAAATGCCGGAAGCAACGCCGTATCGTACAAGCTGTCCGGAAGTTGGCCTTGTGCGTTATCGTACGGAGTCTTCTAGTGCGCAGGGTTGAATGTTGATCCCCGCTCGTGCGGCCGATGTCGAGCACAAGCCACTACGGGCAAAGACAGTACAGACCTGACCATTCAGAACTTCGCAGGTCAGGACCTAAGGAGATCGGCGATGGAAAATAAGCCAGCGCAGAACATCCAGGATACCTTCCTCAATACGGCCCGCAAGGAGCGCAGCAATATCACGATTTAC
Organism: Terriglobia bacterium; assembly: GCA_963803655.1. Classification (GTDB taxonomy): domain Bacteria; phylum Acidobacteriota; class Terriglobia; order Terriglobales; family Acidobacteriaceae; genus JAIQFF01. The sequence goes on along the minus strand of CAWDNR010000018.1, from coordinate 111,892 downwards.
CTGTTGAGCGGAGTCAAGCTCACGGGGCGCATCCGCTCCTTCGACAAGTATTCGGTCGTGCTCGAAACCAACAACCAGGAGCAATTGATCTTCAAACACGCCATATCCACCGTCGCCATGGGGAGGACCTTGCATGGCTCTGGGGAGAGGCCAACGGTGTTGCCCGCACCCACGGTAACTCCATCGGTGAGTCCGGACGCGGTCGCGATGCCACGCCCCTCCGGCACCGAGGGGTGAAGTGTTCCAGCTTTTCGCCCGGACGCTTGGCAATCAGTACTTGGCACACGGCTAGACCGGCTTCTGCCGGGATCGACATAACCTGCTAAGCTGAGGCCAAATGCTAATTGCTAGGTGCCAGTTGCTCGGCTACTGAGGCGCGCGAGCCGTTTCCAGCTTCGCGGTGAGAATCCAGCAAATTGCGCAGTCCAAAATCGAGGTCTTTCGACAAGAGTAAGACCAGCGGCGTTGGGCGTGGCCCTGCGACGGACGGGAATCGCCTGCCCCAAGAGCGTGCATTTCTGATTGGGCTCGACGTGCGTACCCGGTCCCGCGGGCCTGCATCGTCAAGGGCCAGAAATGGTCCGCTGACCGCGGCTGCCCAGGCCGCCCGCGATACCTCCACCGGCCCGGTGGCGACGAAGGCTCCAGACATTCCGGAGTTCAGTGCCGAAGAGTCGCTGGCCGAGCTGCGTTCTCTGGCGCTCAGCGCAGGCGCGGAAATTGTGGGCGAATTTCTACAGCGCCGCGACCGTCCCGACCCGGCCACGCTGATCGGAAGTGGAAAGCTGGAGGAGATTGCCGGAGCCACCGCCTCGGTCTCCGCTGATCTGCTGCTGTTCGATCACGACCTCACGGCTTCGCAACAGCGCAACATCGAGAAACTGGTCGACACCCGGGTGATTGACCGCACCCAGCTCATCCTCGACATTTTCGCGAAACATGCGCGAACGCGCGAAGGCCAGCTGCAGGTGGAACTGGCGCAACTGGAGTACATGCTGCCGCGTTTGGGCGGGCGCGGAATAGAAATGTCGCAACTGGGCGGCGGCATCGGGACCCGGGGCCCAGGTGAGACCCAGCTCGAAACCGACCGCAGGAAGATTCACCGGCGCATCCGGCATGTGAAAGAGCAGATAGAAAATGTGCGACGGGTGCGGGCGCAGCAACGGGCGCGGCGGGAGGCGGTGCCGGTGGCAACGGTCGCGCTGGTGGGCTACACCAATGCGGGCAAGTCCACGTTGTTCAATGCGCTGACTCGCGCCGCAGTGCTCGAATCTCCCCGAATGTTTGCCACACTCGACCCCACGATTCGTTCCGTGGCGCTGCCGTCGCGCAGAAAGGCGTTGCTCTCAGACACGGTCGGTTTCATCCGCAACCTGCCGCACACGCTGGTCTCCGCGTTTCGAGCGACGCTGGAAGAAGTGCAACGCGCTTCGCTGGTCCTGCACGTTTCCGACGCCAGCAGCCCGCTTTCGGCGGAACAGGACGCGCAGGTGGACAAGGTGCTCAAGGAACTCGAAGTGGACGGGAAACCGCGTCTGCGGGTGATGAACAAAATTGACCTGCTGCCTCCGAAGCAACGCGAGTCGTTGCTGCGACGACGCCAGCCGAGTGCACGTCTCGGCGGCAAAGGGCACCGGAATGACCACGCTGCTGGACCGGATTGACGAAATGTTGTCCGAAGACCCGATTAGCCGCGTGCGTCTGCGCGTGCCGCAGAAAGAAGGGAAGCTGCTGGCCCTGCTCGAGGCGCGTTCGCGGATTTATTCGCGGAGATATAACGGCGGATCAGTGGAGTTGGAAGTGGAGGCGCCGGAGTCGGTGGTGAGAAGAGTGAGGGAGTGGGTGATGGGATAGGAAGGCGACGCAGTCATCCGAATCTAAAGGTTGAGAGATGAAACCTGCTAGCCAAATTTAAATGGGCCGGCAACCAAGAAGCGGTGACATTCCTTGGCTATCGGCCCATTCGATCCGGATTGGATCGGAGGTGATATCTCCATGCTAGACCCGTTCTGCCGGATGTCAAGCAACTTTCTACGCTATCGTCAAAAAATTCGCGACCCCGGTTTCAATCGGGAAATGGCCCGCGACTGCGTTGACACTCAATCCGTAACATGTTACTTTCAATGGTCTTAAGCCTCCTTACGCTCTAGACCTGATCAGCACACAATGGACGAGATATTTGGACAACTAGGCGGATTACTGCTCGGGTCCGTGCCCACCATTATTTTTGTCCTACTGTTGTTCGGCATTTACACCGCCGTGGTGCACAAGCCGCTGACCAAGGTGCTGGCGGAACGGCACAGCCGGACCGAAGGCGCGATCGAAAAAGCGCGGGCCGACATCGCCCAGGCGGAAGCGCGTACCGCGGACTATGAACAGCGGCTGCGGGAAGCGCGCATGACCGTATTCAAGAGTCAGGAAGCGCGTCGCCGGCAAGCCCTGCAAGCGCGGGCCGCAGCCGTAGCCGAGGCGCGGACCAGGGCGCAAGCGCAGGTGGAGCAGGCGCGGGCGGCTATCGAACAGGACAAGGTCACGGCACAAAAGGGTCTGGAAGCGGAGAGCGGAAAACTCGCCACCGCGATCATTCGCACCGTGCTCGCACCGGCGACTCAGAGTCCGGCGGGTGGCGATTGATGCGAGCTTTACGCCTCACACGATGTGGTGTGGCCGCGGTCGACTCGGACGCGAGTCCCGAGCCAGTTCGCGGGCGAATCGCCGGCACCCACATTGCGATTTTGGCTGCGCTCTTTTTGGCGGGCATGCTGCTAGTTGTTACCAACCCCGCCAGAGCGCAGGCCAGTCCCGCCGCGGATTCTTCCGCCAGCCCTGAACCCTCTGCCGGTACTGCGAACGCAGAGCTGGCGAAGCAATCGCGCGAGGCGGCGGCTGAGGACGAGCAGGCGCAGTTCAAGCATTCGTGGATGGTTCTGTGGGTAGCGAAAGTTACCGGTCTGAGCCTCGACAATGCCTACTGGCTGTGCGTGGTGCTCAATTTTGCGATCGTCGCCGGCGCAATAGTCTACTTCTCGAAGAAGAACCTGCCGGGCATGTTCCGGAATCGCACCGCTTTCATCCAGAAAGCAATGCAGGAAGCGCGGCAGGCGAGCGAGGACGCCAACCGGCGTCTGGCCGAAATCGAAACGCGGCTCTCCCGGCTGGATTCAGAAATTGCAGGGATGCGAGCAACCGCAGAAAAAGAGGCGGTCGCGGAAGAAGCGCGGATCAAAGCCGCAGCCGAGGAAGACGGCCGCAAGATCGTGGAGTCCGCCGAGCAGGAGATTGCAGCTGCCGCCAAATTAGCCCGGCGCGAATTGACCACCTATGCGGCAAATTTAGCAGTGTCGCTGGCGGCCAGGCAGATCAAAGTGGATCCGGCTACGGACCAGGCGCTGGTGCAGGGCTTTGCCCGCGAGCTTTCGCCGAAGAGCGGCGGACAGGACAAGAACTAGACCATGGCTTCCGTGACCAGCACGTACGCGCGCGCCTTCGCCGACGTGGTCTTTGATCAGCACCTGGATCCGGCCAAGACGCTGCTGGAGGCGCAGTCTGTAGCCCAGTTGGCGGCCGGCAGCGGCGAATTGCGGGAAGTCTGGGAAGCGCCTTCGATTCCGGCGGAACAGAAGCGCGCTCTGCTGGATGCCATTGTCGCGCGTGCGGGCTTCTCCCGCCCGGTGCGAAATTTTGTCGCGGTGCTGATCGACCACCGGCGAATTAAATTTCTCGATCCGATCGTGAAGGAATTTGAGCAGGAACTCAACCGCCGGATGGGCTTCGTCGAAGCGCAGATCATCAGCGCGCGGGAGCTGGGCCAGCCGGAACGAAGCGCGCTGGAAGCGCAGGTCGCAAAGCTGACCGGCCACAAAGTGCGCGCGCGCTACGCTCAGGATGGTTCCATTCTCGGCGGCGCCATCGTCAAGGTTGGCAGCATGATCTACGATGGCTCGGTGAAGGGCCAGTTGGAGAGGATAAGAGAAGCTATTAGCTCTTAGCAGTTAGCTTTTAGTCTGGACCGAATTCGAGTCGATTTGGGGGCCCGCGAGTTTCAAAAGACTTTACCGCAAAGATCGCAAAGAGAATCCGCAAAGAGCGCAAAGAAAAGCTAGAAGCCAGGAGCTAGAAGCTAAGAGCTGACTTTATGGCACAAATCAAAGCAGACGAGATCACACAGCTGATCCGGCAGCAGATCGAGAACTACGAATCCAAGATTGCCGTGGACGAAGTCGGAACGGTCATCACCCTGGGCGACGGCATTGCTCGCGTGCATGGCCTCGATAAAGTCATGGCCGGAGAACTGCTCGAGTTTCCGCACAACGTGGCCGGCATCGCCATGAACCTGGAAGAAGACCAGGTCGGCGTGGTGTTGCTGGGCGAGTACACGGAAATCAGCGAGGGCGACGAGGTCAAGCGCACCGGCCGCATCATGAGCGTGCCGGTGGGCGAGGCGCTGGTCGGGCGAGTGGTGAATTCGCTGGGACAGCCGATCGACGACAAAGGCCCGATCGCGACCGACCAGTTCATCGCGCTGGAACGTCTGGCGCCGGGCGTGATCGACCGGCAGCCGGTGCGCGAACCCATGGCGACGGGGCTGAAGGCCATCGACAGCATGATCCCGATCGGCCGCGGACAGCGCGAGTTGATCATCGGCGACCGGCAGACCGGCAAGACCGCGGTCGCGCTCGACACCATCATCAACAGCAAGGGCAATAACCTGATCTGCATCTACAACGCGATCGGGCAGAAGCGGTCTTCGATTGCGCAGGTGGTAAAAATTCTCAGCGACGCCGGCGCCATGGACTACACCATCGTGGTGGCCGCGTCCGCGTCCGAGCCGGCGCCCATGCAGTACATCTCGCCTTATGCGGCCTGCGCCATGGGCGAGTATTTCCGCGACACCAAGCGCCATGCGCTGGTGATTTATGACGATCTTTCCAAGCACGCGGCATCGTATCGCGAAATTTCGCTGCTGCTGCGGCGTCCGCCGGGACGCGAGGCGTATCCCGGAGACGTTTTTTATCTCCACTCGCGTCTGCTGGAGCGCGCCTCCAAGTTGAGCGACAAAATGGGCGGCGGTTCTCTGACCGCGCTGCCGATCATCGAGACCCAGGCGGGTGACGTTTCGGCGTACATTCCGACCAACGTGATTTCGATTACCGACGGCCAGATCTTTCTTGAGACCGACCTGTTCAACAGCGGCGTGCGGCCGGCGGTGAACGTGGGAATTTCCGTGAGCCGCGTCGGCGGCAGCGCGCAGATCAAAGCCATGCGGCAGGTGGCCGGCAGCATGAAGCTCGAACTTGCCCAGTACCGCGAACTGGCGGCGTTCGCGCAGTTCGGCAGCGACCTCGACAAGGCCACGCAGGCGCAACTCAATCGCGGCCAGCGCCTGGTCGAAGTGCTCAAGCAAAAGCAGTTTTCGCCGCTGCCGTTCTCCAAGCAGATCCTGATTATTTTTGCCGGCACCAACGGATTCTTCGACGACCTGCCGGTAGATCAGGTGCGCGATTTCGAAGCAGAACTCTACAAATATGTGGACGCGACCAATCCAGGTTTGCTGCGCACGATCATGGAGAAGAAAGTTTTGGACGATGCCCTGAAAGCCGAGATGAGCAAAGTCATCAAGCAGAGTAAAGAAGCGTTTGTAGCGGAGCGGCAGGCATTGGCGAAATAGCTTTTAGCTCTTAGCCTTTAGCGATTAGCCTGACGGCCAACGACGAACGACCAACGACTGATTCATGCCTAACATTCTCGACATCCGGCGGCGCATTCGCAGCGTGACCAACACGCGGCAGATCACCAAGGCCATGAAGATGGTCTCGGCGGCGAAATTGCGGCGGGCACAGGAGCGGGCCCTGGCGGCGCGTCCCTACGCCCAGATGCTGACCAATGTGCTGAAATCGCTGGTTTCGCGGGCTGAAATCTACGATCCGGAGACCGGCGAGCCCCGGCATCCTCTACTGGCGCGGCGTCCGGAGAAGAATGTTCTGCTGGTTGTGGTCACCGGCGACAAAGGGCTGGCGGGAGCTTTCAACACCAATATCCTGAAAGCGGCGATGCGTTTCATTGCGACCAAGGCGGACAAGAATCTCGAGATCGAGACCATCGGCCGCAAAGGCCGCGACTTTCTGCGCCGCCGCTACCGCGCAGCGGAACCGAGAAAGGCCGACTCGCAGGATTCACCGCAAACTACGATTGTGGGTGAGCAGATCGGAATGTTGAACAAGATCGATTACGCTCTGGCCTCGGAACTGGCCGAGCGGGTGATCGAGCGCTACAGCCTGGAAGAAATTGATTCGGTGTATCTGCTGTACAACGAGTTCAAGTCGGTGATTGCGCAGCGCCTGATCGTGGAACAGATCCTGCCCATTGAACAGATTGGCGTGCCCGACGTTAAGCAGGCTGAAGGCATGACGGAGAAAGAACGAGAACGTGCCGCTCGAGGCCGCCAGAGAAGCAGGTGTAGGCATTCGTCCCGCAGACACGCGCGACATTGATGCTGCCGCCGCGAAATTCGCCGCGGCTCCGGTCGACTATATTTACGAACAGTCTCCGGAAGAGCTGTTTCGATCGCTCTTGCCGAAATATGTGGCCATACAAGTCTTTCGCGGCCTGCAGGAATCGGTGGCCGCGGAGCACGCGGCCCGCATGACCGCCATGGATGCAGCCACCAACAACGCCACCGACATGATCGATTCGCTGACTCTGGCCATGAACCGGGCTCGCCAGGCCAAGATCACGAAAGAAATTATTGAGATTGTAAGTGGAGCAGCAGCGCAGTAAAGCAGCTTTTAGCTATTAGCCGTTAGCTCTTAGCTGAATCCAAAGTGCATATCGATTTGTTCTACACCGAGAAGTTGTTCTAGCAGCTAAAAGCTAAAGGCTAATAGCTAAGAGCTGAGGTGTTATGCCAGAGAGAATTGGACGCGTAATCCAGATTTCCGGCCCTGCCGTCGATGTGCAGTTTGTCGAGGGCGCCATGCCGCCGATTTACCAGGCACTCAAAGTCGTGAGCGACGGCTTCACCGTGCCGAATCCTGTCGGAGTGATTCTGGAAGTGCAGCAGCATCTGGGCGAAGGCCGGGTGCGCTGTGTTGCCATGGAAGCGACCGAGGGCATGGTGCGCGGCATGAAAGCCATTGACCAGGGCGGACCCATCTCGGTGCCTGTGGGCCGCGGCACGCTGGGGCGCGTGATGAACGTGATCGGTCAACCCGTCGACCAGCTGGGGCCGATCCAGCACACGAAGACCATGCCGATCCATCGCCCGGCACCGCTGTTTGAAGATCAGGCGACCACGGCCGAGATGTTCGAAACCGGCGTCAAGGTTGTGGACCTCATCCAGCCGTTCCTTAAGGGCGGCAAGATTGGATTGTTTGGCGGCGCCGGCGTCGGCAAGACCGTCTTCATCCAGGAACTGATCAACAACGTGGCCAAGCAGCACGGCGGATATTCCGTGTTTGCCGGCGTCGGCGAACGGACACGCGAAGGTAACGATCTGTGGCTTGAAATGACCGAGTCTGGTGTGATCAAGCCCGGCGATCCGGCCAAATCAAAAGCGGCGCTGATCTATGGACAGATGACTGAGCCGCCCGGAGCGCGTCTTCGGGTCGCACTGACCGGGTTAACAGTAGCCGAATTCTTCCGCGACGAAGAAGGCGCGGACACGCTCTTGTTCATCGACAACATTTTCCGTTTCACCCAGGCGGGATCGGAAGTTTCCGCTCTGCTCGGCCGCATGCCCAGCGCCGTAGGATACCAGCCGAACCTGGCGACAGAAATGGGCGAGTTGCAGGAACGGATCACCTCAACGAAGAAAGGATCGGTCACCTCGGTGCAGGCAATCTACGTGCCCGCCGACGACCTCACCGATCCCGCGCCGGCCACGACTTTTGCCCACCTCGACGCAACCACGGTTCTTTCGCGTGCGTTGACCGAGATTGGCATTTATCCCGCAGTCGATCCACTGGCATCGACTTCGCGCATTCTCGATCCGCGCATCGTGGGTCAGGACCACTACGACGTGGCGCAAGGCGTGAAGAAAACGTTGCAGACCTACAAAGATCTGCAGGACATCATCGCGATTCTCGGCATTGATGAGCTGAGCGAAGACCAGAAGGTCAGCGTGGCGCGCGCCCGAAAAATTCAGCGCTTCCTGTCGCAGCCCTTCCACGTGGCCGAACAATTTACAGGCTCGCCGGGACGCTACGTAAAGGTTGCTGACACGGTGAAGGGCTTCAAGGAAATCAACGAAGGCAAGTACGACGACATCCCTGAACAAGCCTTTTATATGAAGGGCACCATTGATGAAGTGCTGGAAGCGGCGGAGAAGTTGAAAGCAGCGTAAAAGCGGTCGTTGTTCGGTGGTCGTAGGTCTTTGGCCCTTGGTCTTTGGCCAACGATATAAAACTGGAGCAGCGCAACTCAGGATTTTGACGAACGACCAACGACCAACGACGAACGACCAACGACTGATGACTGATACTTTCCAACTCGAAATCGTCACGCCGGAAAAGATGGTGGTGAAAGACGTGGCGGAGGAAATCCAGATTCCTGGCAAGGATGGATACCTCGGCATCCTGCCGGGCCACGCTCCGCTCATTACCGAACTGGCAGTCGGCGAGATCACTTATCGCAAGGGTGGTCAGACGCACTATCTGTCGGTGGCCTGGGGTTTTGCTGAAGTGCTTCCGGACAAGGTCACGATCCTGGCCGAAACCGCCGAGCGTCCGCAGGAAATCGATGTGAAACGCGCCCAGGAATCCAAGCGACGCGCCGAGGAGGCGTTGCAGAACGGCAAGACCGAGGCCGACTTTACCCACGCGGAGGACGCCCTCAAACGGGCGGAAACGCGGTTGGAAGTGGCCGGAAAGTCGAAAAATTGATCAAGACACTTTAATTTAACGCTACCCGTCGGGACGCACTGGTTCGCGCCTCCCACGGCGCACTCTCTCAACTCTCGCTGCCGCCAGCGTTGCCGGCTGTAGCGGACGGCTTCTCTTCCTCCCGTGGATCCATTGCTGCCTTGAAGCCGCGAATGCCTTCGCCGAGTCCTTTGCCCAACTCCGGCAGCTTTTTCGGCCCAAACACCAGCAGTGCAATCCCAAAGATGACCAGCAGATGCATCGGTTGAAAAGAGTCCTTCTAACATGGAAGCTCCTTGAATCAGGCGGGGACGACTTCAAACTGTGTCGCCCGGCAAAAATGCAGGCGCTGCGGCCCGAGCTTCAGGCAGAGCGCCTGCCGAATTTAACGGAGAGAAAGCTTCTACAACTAGCCCACGGCCTAGAACTCGCGCTTCGCGTCATCTGCATCTTCGGCGAGATCGCGCAGTGCAGAACTCATGCGATTGGCCGGTGAATAGCCCATCCGCCATAAGGGCTTTAACCGCTTTGGAAACCAGATACGCGTTGATGAACTGAAAGTGCTTATCGCATCGTCGGTGTTGTCGTGAATATATTGGTCTCCCCGTCGAGAATCTTAAGGGCTTTTGTGTAAACGGGATTTCCGCCCAAGAAGCTTGAAAATTCGGTGTCCTGGGTGCCTCCGAGTTCCTGATATTGCAACCACAAGTCAGTCTCAATGATTTCTGCCGCTGCCAGGAACCGCAGGATGGCGGCATCGCCACGGCTGAGGCTGCCGCTGTGGTCGTCGTTTGCCGCGTCTGCTTGCCTGGCTAAAAGTGTGCCAGCGCTCAGCGCGGCCCCCGCAATTCCGAGGTTCTTGAGAAATGAGCGTCTGGGACGGACGTCCCGCAGGGGAGAGTTAGATTCTGATCTGGTTGACGAATGGGTTTGCGATGACACAGTGGCGGGGAGATTGCCTTTTTTCATGGCTCGCGCTTCAGTATTCTCTTATTCTTGTGGATTGATGGTGGTGCGTGACGCAGCGGATGACTGCGACTCACGATGCGAGGTTAGGTTGGCAGCCGTCCACACTTGTCACGAGTTCGTCTGGAAATTGCAAAAGGATGTCCCGCTTTGATGAATAATTGATGAACAACTGTGGTGGCCGGAGGTTGTCAGGGATGAGGCGACGACTGACTTGGCAAGTCGTGGATGTCTGCTTCGGGCACAATCCTGGTGTCCGTGCGAAACTTCTTGTAGTCGCGGTAGGTTACGTCCGCCTCCAGATTGAAGTTTTTCAGCAGGGCGACGCGCACATCCACTTTGATCGCGACGTGCCGGGGCAGCCAGACTTCGTCGTTGACCCGGGTCTGGTCGATCAGGAGGCGTGAGCCTTTGTGAATTCGCGCCAGGAACAAGCCCAGGGAAACGGTATCGATGCATTCCGCGTCCAGCTTGACCCACTGCGATTCTGCCTGGTCAATCCAGGCGTGAAATCGAAACTTGGGCAGGACTTTCGCTTCCTTTGAGTGAGGCTGAAAACCGGGGCGGGGCTCGGCAGCGATCACGTAAGTCTCTCGTCCATCCAGATTCTCCGTGCCCATCAGACGGAAGTTGTACGCGTCAGCAACTTCACTTACAAACTTACGGGCGTCTTCGCGATCTTTTTCTTCTGTCTGCAGCCGCTTCTTGCGCTGGTCTTCGCTTTCGTTCTTGCGCTTGTCGGTCAGTTTCCGGATTCTCTCTTCTTCCTTGGCAGCGTCTTTTTCCGAGAGTGGCTTGTCATTTTTCGCGATCAGGCGTTGTACTTGTTCTCCGTACAACACCATGATTTCCTCCGTTTTTGATTCGCTGGACTTCACAGCTCCTTTGCCGTCGAGTTTGTGCTCTTCTTCGCGCTGAATGTAGGTGTAGTCTTTCTGCTTCTTGTCGTTCTCGATATCTTTATCGGCGACCTGGCGAATGAAGACGCGAATCTGGTCCTGGGAAAGTTGCGGCGTTGCAGTCGCGCTCCGGGATGGCGCCTCCGCTGGCTGGTTCTGCGCGAGGGTGGGCCATGAAATGAAGACAAGAAGGAGGAGTGATGCTGCGGACAGATTCATCAGAGACTCCTTCATATTAAAGACTGCTTCATATTAGAAATGGATACGCGATTAGGACCGGGTTAGTTCCCGAGAAGATACCGGGAGAGCCATCTGGCTCTTGGCCTCCGGCGTGAACAGGACGACGATCAATCGCGCCGGATCAGCCGTCGCGTTAAGAAATGTGGACTTCCGTCCTGCCGGTATCCAGACCGCATCGCCCGACGATTTGCGCATTCTCTCGTACTCCCCGGCTTTCAGATCGATGTCGGTGACCGGAATCAGCAGCTCAGCGCTCGGTTTCTCCGGCAGTGGAAGGGGATCACGGGAAAGCAACTGGACGTCATTCACGCTGGCCATTGCTAGCAACAACGAGTTCATAAACCGGGCGTGGGGATCAACCGGCGGTGCTATGGAGACTGCCCCATAGTCCCACTTGCCGGAATAGCTTTGATAGCCGTAGTTCGTCACTTTCGGATCGAGAAATTCGACGGTGACATTGCGATATTCCGTGGTTCGGTCATTGCGCATGCCGAGCGCGCGTCCGCCGGAATAGAAACGGACATCACCCGGGCTGAAGTGAAAGTTGACAATGTCCGACTCTCCTTCCGGCCACATCACCACATCACAATCGAGAAGCGTAATCGCCAGGAAGTTGTGATCGTGCCGCGCCATGGTTCGGTCCAGAGGCTTCAGCGTGAGCGCAAACACGCGGACCTGATCGTTCACCAATAGCTGCCGGTAGTGCGGCGCCGAGGCCATATCCGGCGCGCTTTGCGCCCAGCCCATGGGGACAAAGAGTAGCAGCATCAGGAATCGTGGCTTCATGACGGAATTGTAGCTCTTAAAACTGATTACGCCGTAACTGCCGTTGGTTTACCAGGCATGCGCCGGAATTGAGCACAGATCGCCTCCACATTCGTCACCACGGCATCGCCTGCGAATTCGAGGCTGGCGATCGAACGCGCCGCTGCATCCTGATGGCCGGCGCCGCAGGCGTCTGCAATCAATACTGGAATGTAGCCGAGATCGGCACCGTGCCGCACTGTGGGTTCAATGCCGATTTCCGTTGCGACCCCCACAATGGCAAATGCGTCCATGCCGCAATCGCGCAATGCGATGTCGAGTGGGGTGCCCTCAAAGGCGGACATCATGATTTTGTCGAACACCGCCTCGCTAGGGAGCGGGCACATTTCCGGAATCAGGGGAAATCCGGTTGAGTCTCGCAGGAACCAGGGCTTGATCTCATCCACCGATTTCACCCGTTGCCAAGCCATCGCCATGCGCAATTGGGAGACTCCCATGAGTTCCTTGGGGAGTGACATGTGCCGGGTAAAGAAAACCCGAATTCCAGCCTGGCGTGCGCCTTGGAGAACCTGAAGAACTTTGCCGGTGATCTCCGGGCCATTCTTGATCTGGTTGATGATCCCGACCTGCATGTCATATACAACCAACGCCAGCCGCGTCGGATCACAAACATCTTCCAGTGTTTGCGGAATACTTAGTCCGAATGCCCGCTGCATTATGGATTCCCCCTCCAGAGTAATCGAATCCCATTTTACCGAAAGCCGAGACCGAGCTTGGCTGCGGAGAAAATAATAGGTGCGACACCTTTTTCCGCGCACACGTGTCACGAGTCACAAACATTCTTTTGACAAACAAGTGACACGGTGCGTGCGTCCGTTTCATTCGCGCCGAATCAAACCTTTCAACCACACTGCAGACAGTCTTCACGAACACGCCGACAGTTTTGATTGGGGAGCACAGTACAAACAAGTCAGCTTGAAGCGAACCTGATTCACGGCGGATTTCTAAGTGTGCGGTGGGCCGATGGAACGGGAACGCTCGAAGATCGACACAGGCCTAGCAACGACAAACGAAACAATAAGGAGAAACCACACCGACGTCGACTCCCCAGATGGCAGCGCACCGAGAGACAGGACGCGAAACCGTCACGCCAGTACTTTGATCGAGTACTACGGCACCCACGGCCAGTTGCTTTTCACTAGCAACGCGCCGGCTTCGCCGGGCGACGGAAACCTGTCCTTCATCGGCGTTGTCTTTGGCGACGCTCGTGTTGCTCGAGTGAGGATCATAGCCGGCGACGTCGCGCCGGAGCCGAATGACGACAGAAAAGACATCGTCATGATGGATGACTTCCTCTACGGAGAGCCGACACCGCTTTATTAAAACGGAGAGTTCAGCCTACGGGCGCGTCACTCGTTACGATAAGCACCTGCAGCAGAGACAGGCAGCCTTTGGTGGAAGTCTGCCCGAAAAGCGTCCCGTGACTCAAACCAGGGTCACCGGGACGTTTTTTGTCGAGTGCTGTCAATGCATGGGACGCACCATGCCGCACCGTTCAACCGATGCCCGCTCTTCGGTGACGGAAGGAAACCCCGCCGTGTTCGCCACCGTACAGACTGGCCTCGCAGGTGGTCAACCTGTCGCGTCTATGGCAGACTGTGGGCATGACAAAGAAGCGGGAATTCCCCCAGCACCGCGAAGATCGCAAAGTTCAGAAGCTCGTCGAGCGCATCGTTCAGCAGCAGGCGCTCCAAGCTAAGTCCGCACAGGAACAAGACCAAGCTCTCCCACCAAGAAGCTGACCTCGCCCCGGTTCGATTCCTCTACTGAAGCCTTGATGATCACGTAGAAGTTTCGCCATCACACTCATGACTGCGGCTGTTGGTGTTCGCCCGTTTTCCTCAACAATCCGGGTAATCCCTTTGGAACGTCGTCGGTGACGGTCCGAACACCGGCAGAGATGACTGCCCGGCATTGCGAACGAAGTGACTCCTCTGGTAAGGATCGGGTCTTCCGTAATCTGGGATGTTGGTGAAGAAATCGACTAGATTCGAGGTATCACGGGGGTGCGTAATCATGAAATCAGGGGCTGTTATAGGCACGTCAATACTGGTTTTCGTGTTGGGTACAACGGTGCTTGCCGCCGCACAGCACGACCGCAAAGATCAGGAAGGTGATTCCCGAAGGCAGGAAGGCAACGGTCACCAGCAGGAACACGGACGCCAATCCTCGGCGCAGCACGACAGCCACGACGGCAATGGGCCAGGACAACGGCACGAGGAACAGCGGCACGAGTACCGTCATGATCCCCGGGAAGCGGTCCAAAGGGGGCCCGAGCATCAATCGCATGGCGGGTATGCCCCCGGACATCTGCGCGAGGCTAGAAGGGACGAACCCGAATCGCGCTATGCGCGGCAAGACATCTGGCAGCGCCAACGTGCACGAGACTGGCAACATGAGCATCATAGCTGGCACGAACGCGGCGGCTACCGCGGATACCGCATTCCAGAAGATCGCTTCCGTGCGCATTTTGGCCGTGGACACTGGTTTCGCGTCCACGACGTTCCAGTCGTGGTAGTCGAGCGTTCCCCACGTTTCCAGTTCGGAGGCTTCTGGTTCAGTGTGGTTGATCCTTGCCCGGAAACCTGGTCGCCGGTTTGGTACAGGACCGATGACGTCTATATCGACTACGTCAATGACGGATATTACATGTACAACCGGCAGCATCCTGGAATTGCCATTGCTGTCAACGTCTCGTTGTAGCTGAGACGTACTCTCCGGAATGGGTCTCAGCTCCGGCTAGCGTTACCTGAGACCCGACCTGTGAAATTAGTAATGCAGAATGGGTCCGGGTTCGAGAAAGACGGCGCGAGCTCTTCAGGAGCGAGCCTTTCGAAGCGGCGTCTACTCCGTATCGAATCCGTTCTCACACGGCATCAACCGGATTTCTCCGCCTTGCCCAGAACCTCGGCCCGATACAGCCTATCGTCTATGCGATGTAAACGTTTGGCCATCCCGGGTCGCAGCAGCTTGGTGTGGGGGATTTCGAACAGGTAGTCCACGATGAACCAGATGGGTTTTTCCGTTGTCATCCATTGCAGAGGATCGAAGCGCGCGAGGTTTACCGGGCGGGAAAAGGTGCGCAGAGTGCGCTCCCGCCGCATATTGAAATAGAGATTGAAATAGCTCATGGCCAGTTCGCGCAGGGTTCGATGGACCGGCTCGCGGTAACGGCATCCGCTGTAGTTTGACTTCGCCACCGCGCCCCAGTGGCCTTTCACCCGATAAATACCGAGAACATGGTCGGTATCGTGTTCCGCTTCGAGGTCCCAGATCAGCGGGGGAAAGCCATTCGCCCGCAGAGCCGCCGCGGCGAAAATCGCTCCTTCCAGACAGTGCGAAGTGTTTTCATGCAACACGCGGCGCGGCGACCACGCCGAGTCGGCCAGATGGTACGGCATGTCGTCGAGAAAACGCTGGATTCCGTATGGATCTTTCAGACTGCGCAGCTTGCGCAGTTCGGTGGGCGTGAAGCTGGCTGGCTCTGTCGGTTGGTGCATCCTCGATGGCAGTTTAGCTGATGAAAGCGGGAATGGCGTTAACCACAGAGGACACTGAGGACACGGACTCAGGACGGGCGACTAAACAACTCCGCCAGCTCGGACGGTTCGTCGAGCACCACGTCCGGCAACACGTCGCACAGGCTATGCGGAGCGAAGCCGTAGGTTACGCCGCAAGTCCATGTTCCGGCATTGCGGCCGGTGAGGATGTCAACGCCGGAGTCTCCCACAATCAGGGTCTCCTGCGGCCCGCTCGCCATTTCCCGCAGGATGGTTTGCGCACCCTCCGGATCGGGTTTCTTGGTAGGAAAGCTGTTGCCGCCGTAAACTCGGGCAAAGAATTTACCCAGGCCCAACGCCTCGACAATGGCCCGCGACGGGTGCACCGGCTTGTTGGAGAGCACGGCCATTTTGCGCGGCAGGCTGTTGTGGGAGTCCCGGAGGGCCGCGAGCGCTTCCTTTATGCCCTCGTACAAGTGAGTATGATCCAGTTTGTGCTCGCGGTAGTAAGTGAGGAAGTAGTCCAGGCCGGAGCGCACCAGCTTCTCGTCGTTGGCCTCACTGCCGAGTGCACGGCCAATCAGCGCCGGCGCTCCGTCCCCGACGTAGCTGGCAATCACATCGTCGGGCAGTTCAGGACGTTTCATATGCCGCAGGGTGGCATTGACCGAATGCACCAGGTCCAGGCGGGAGTCAATCAGCGTGCCGTCAAGATCGAAGATCACCAGCTGGATTGCGTGCGGATCGAATGGGCGATTGAATTTGATCATGCCGATGGTTTCAGAATAAATGATGCGAGCGTTTGGTGCGCGGCACTTGGCAATTAGCAATTGGCACTTGACCAAACTC
This sequence comes from Terriglobia bacterium, assembly GCA_963803655.1. Classification (GTDB taxonomy): domain Bacteria; phylum Acidobacteriota; class Terriglobia; order Terriglobales; family Acidobacteriaceae; genus JAIQFF01. The sequence goes on along the minus strand of CAWDNR010000018.1, from coordinate 95,755 downwards.
CCGCCATTAAAACGGCTGATGCTGCGAAGGGGGCAAGCCGAGTGGCAATTGCTATGACAGTTTCCGATCGGCGGCTTCCGGCAGTGACTGGTTATATTAAGCTGGGGGTATTGTGATGAAGCCTTTGCTCTTTGCGATCTGTGTTGGGTTTGCGTTTGGCGGTGTGAGCGCCCAGACGCCTGCCTGGCAGCCATCGCCGGGACAGACGCAAGTTCCGATATGGCCGGGGGCGGTGCCTGATGCGGTGCCTGTCGCGGGGCCGGAGGATACGGGGACGGTGAAGGACCCGCTGGTCGCCGGCAGGCCGTGGGTTCAGGTGGGGAAAGTCTCCCGCCCTACAATGACGGTTTACTCGCCAAAGGGAAAGAATACGGGCGCTGCGGTTGTAGTGTTTCCTGGCGGGGGCTATTGGATTCTGGCCATCGATCTTGAAGGCACAGAGGTCTGTGACTGGCTGACGTCCAGAGGGATCACGTGTGTGCTGTTGAAGTATCGCGTGCCGGGTGAGGGACTGTTTCCGAGATCGGGCCCATATCCCAAATCACCGATGGCGTTGGAAGATGCGCAGAGGACGGTGGGGCTGGTGCGCTTTCACGCCGCGGAGTGGCATGTCGATCCGCACAAGATTGGAGTGCTTGGGTTTTCGGCAGGCGGTCATCTGGTGGCAGCGATGAGCACGCACTTTAAGCAGCGTTTGTACCCGGCTGTAGATGCGGCTGACAAAGAAAGCTGCCGCCCGGACTTTGCGGTGGCGATATATCCGGGGCATCTGTCGCTTGCCGCTAACAGTCTTGGGTTGAATCCGGATATTCAGGTCACCCGCCAAACGCCGCCTACGTTCTTGCTGCAGAATGAAGATGATCCCGTGGATCGTGTAGAGCACTCCCTGTCTTACTATGCTGCGCTGAAGAAGGCTGGGGTTCGCGTGGAGATGCATTTGTATGCCCAAGGCGGGCATGCGTTTGGGCTGCGGCGCACGAAGCTTCCGGTGACGGGATGGCCCCAGTTGGTGGAGACTTGGCTGGGGACAATCGGAATGATTCCGGGCTAATTGCCAAGTGCTGAAAGGTACTTTCCCGATTTACAATGCAAAGGGCTCTTGTACACTTGCATCTAAGGGAACCGGATGGCCACCACAAAGACTGATCCTAAATCGGCCGCTGTATCCGAGCGCGATGTCAAGAAAGCCGGCAAGAGCTACGAAGGTCTCTCCCACGACCAGCTGATCGAAGCCTACCGCCACATGTATGCCTCGCGGCGGGTGGATGACAAAGAGATCCTGCTCAAAAGGCAGCAGAAGATTTTTTTCCAGATCTCCGGCGCGGGCCATGAAGCTGTGGGCGTGGGCGCAGCCTTTGCCCTGAAGGCTGGGTACGACTGGTTTTATCCTTACTACCGCGACCGGGCGCTCTGCCTCGCACTGGGAGCGACCGCTTACGACATGCTGCTGCAAGCTGTCGGTTCGGGCGACGATCCCAGTTCTGGCGGACGTCAGATGCCGTCGCACTGGAGCCTTCCCGAGCTGAACATCGTCACCGGTTCCTCGCCTACCGGAACGCAGATTCTGCAGGCTGTAGGCTGCGCCGAAGTCGGACGCTACTACGCCGCTCATCCGGATGCTGCCCGCAAGGCCACGGGCGATTACCGGCAGTTCAAAGACGTAAAGTTCCACGGCGACGAGATTACCTACGTTTCTCTGGGCGAAGGCACTACCAGCGAAGGTGAGTTCTGGGAGGCCTTGAACACCGCCTCCAACGGCCGGCTCCCCATGATTTTCGTGGTTGAAGACAACGGATATGCCATCTCGGTGCCGGTCGAAGTGCAGACCGCGGGTGGAAACATATCGCGCCTGGTCAGTGGCTTTCCCAACATCCACTTTGAAGAGGTAGATGGAACAGACCCGGTGGCCAGCTATGCCGCCTTTGTGCGCTCGGTGGCGCATTGCCGCGCCGGGCATGGTCCTTCTTTTGTGCACGCGCATGTGATTCGGCCGTACTCGCACTCGCTATCTGACGATGAACGACTGTACCGGCCGGACGTCGAGCGCCAGCGCGATGCCCAGCGTGATCCCATTTCCCGGATGCAGATGTTCCTCATCCGCGAGGGCATTCTCGACGAGAAGGGCATCAACCGTCTGGAAAAGCAGGTGGACGACGATCTGCAAGTCGCCGTCGACCGCGCGCTGCAGGCGCCTCCACCTGCGCCCGACAAAGTCCTGCAGTATGTGTATTCGCCGAACCTGGATCCCACGTCGTCTGCCTTCGAAACCCAGCCGGCGCCATCCAAGCCCGAGGCCGTGGCTGCGGACGGCAAGAAGCCAGCGCCCAAGACGATGGCCGATCTGATCAACGCCACGTTGCGCGACGAGATGCGCCGTGACGAACGCATTGTGATCTTCGGGGAAGACGTGGCCGACTGCAGCCGGGAGGACTACCTCAAGCAGAAACTGGTCAAAGGCAAGGGTGGCGTGTTCAAACTGACCGCCGGGCTGCAAATGGAGTTCGGTTCCGACCGCGTATTCAACTCGCCCATCGCGGAGGCCAACATCGTCGGTCGCGCCACCGGCATGGCTACCCGCGGACTGAAGCCGGTAGTCGAAATCCAGTTCTTCGACTACATCTGGCCCGCCATGATGCAACTGCGCAGCGAACTGCCCCTGATCCGATGGCGCTCGTACAACACATTTTCCGCGCCGTGCGTCATTCGCGTGGCGATTGGCGGATACCTTACCGGCGGAGCCATTTATCACTCCCAGTGCGGCGAAACTGTCTTTACCCATATCCCGGGCTTGCGAGTGGTGTTTCCCTCGAACGCCTTGGACGCCGCCGGCCTGCTGCGCACCGCGATCCGATGTGACGACCCAGTGCTTTTCCTCGAACACAAGCGTCTCTATCGCGAAACCTACGGTCGCGCACCCTATCCCGGACCGGACTACATGGTGCCGTTCGGCAAGGCCAAGGTGGTGCAGGCGGGAACCGATCTCACCGTGATCACCTACGGAGCGGTCGTCCCTAGGGCCTTACAGGCGGTGCAGAAACTGGAGCGCGAGCACGGTGTGAAAGCGGAGTTGATCGACCTGCGCAGCCTGAATCCCTTCGACTGGGAGACCATTGCGGCCTCGGTCCAAAAAACCAACCGGGCGCTGGTGGCCTACGAAGACACGCTGAGCTGGGGTTACGGGGCCGAGATTGCCGCTCGCATCGCAGACCAGATGTTCGAGCACCTGGATGCGCCAGTGCGCCGGGTGGCTGCCATGGACGTTTACGTCGCCTATCATCCGGACCTGGAAAATGCCATCCTGCCTCAGACCAGCGATCTGTTCCGGGCAATGAAAGAGCTGTCGGAATATTAGCTTCGTAACGCCGACGAGACGCCGGCGCTACGAAGTTGGAACATTGGGTCACGCGAGGAACACGGCCCAACTTTTCGGCGAACTACACTTAGTCCTGGGCCAATTCCGCCACGAATATGTCCGATGACCCAACGCTGTGCAGTTCGATCTTTCCAAACGATGCGGTGCCCTGATACCCGCCGGTTACAAAGATTCTGCCTTCGGGATCGATGGCCACTGCGGGGCTAATCACGGTGTTGTTCCCGTTCCATATTCCGGCATTTACAGCCTCTTTCTTCCAGAGCAAACTCCTGCCAGAGTATTTCCGGACAAAGAGATTTGGTTGACTATTCAATCCCAGAACGACTTCGGTGACGTACAGATTACCCTTGCGGTCGTAGACTAGTGCAGTAGCGACCTCGTCCTCGGTACCGTCGCGCCGAAGCGCTCTCCGCAACACCCCAGCGGCATCGTAGGTGGCAATCAATGCGTCCCGATTGAAGGGATTCGTGAAATCGCCACCTCCCAGATTGACGTTCGTCCCAGGGGGCTGAGAGGTGGCGATCGTCTCGGCCTCTCCCGGCGATCCGAAGTTGATGTTCCCGACGAAGCCTACAATGCTGACGTCGCCGGTCGGGCTTACCGCGACGGCACTTCCCATACCCTTGTATCCGCCGATGTGATTTACCCACTTGACGTTGCCATTGCGATCGTACTTGGCGAGAAAGGCGTCACCGGGAAAATCGGGAGCGGTTTGAACCGGGCTACTAAAGCCGGTCACGGTTATGTCGTTCCCGTCGTTGCTGGAGAAGGTGGTTGTGGCCTCAAGCCAGCCGGTGACATAGGCATTCTGCTTCGTGTCCACCGCGACCGAGTTGGAAAAGCTGTTAGGGCTGGCCTGGTTGGTTTGACCCCACTGGAAATTACCGCTGGTATCGTACTTGACTAGGAACATATGCCAGGCGCCGGTCCCCGGAACAGTATTAGCCAGCCCATTCGCCGACGAAAACGTTGTGTTCCCCTGGGCCCGGCCAGACATGTAAACCGTCCCGGCGACTGCGTCTACGGCCACCCCGTAGCCATTGTTTAGGGCGTCGAACGGTGCATCGCCCGTCTGTACCCAGACGAGAATGCCCGAGGGACGGTACTTTGCGAGGAAGATGGTGGCCAGCCCCATCCCCGTCACTGTTTTGCTCGCCCCACTGGTAGATCCGAACGTCGCGCTATTTGTAAACCAGCCGGTCAAATAGACATTACCGGCTCGATCGAAATCCAAGGCCTGCCCACTATCATCGTCGGGTCCGCCTGCTTGTACTACCCAGAGCAGTTCCCCGGAACGTCTGTACTTGGCCAGAAAGATGTCCGTACCACCGGCGGACACGAGTGCGGTGTGTGCGAACTTTGCGGTTGAGCTAAAGCTGCCCGTGACGTATTGGTGGTTGTCAGGTCCGACCTTAATTGCCAACGCGAAATCCTGGCCACTGCCGCCGAAGCTGGTGGCGCGTACCCAGGACGGAGATTCTGCGTGTACAGCAGTCGTGATTAGACAAAAGAGCAGCAACGCCGATTTCAAGTTGCTGCGAAAAAATCGGTTGGACGAAGTGACTTTCATGGTAAACCTCCACTGAAATTTTTTTTAGCGCCAGGGCCCAGCGTCAAACGACACGATGTCGTTCGCGCATTGGTTCGATTCGAAGTGTCCCCGTGAATGGCCGAGGGGGAGGTGAGCCGAAGGGGAGATGGGCCGAGGCCGAAGGGGAGGTTAGCCGAGGAGGAGTAAGGCCGAAGAAAATTACCTACTGAGCAATACTACTCTGCGAGATGCTTGTCAACAATGAAGACAAAGCACCGTTCCACATGACAAGAGCAAGGCTGTCTTTTGCAGCTCGCGCGGCGGCTTGGGCGTGTCGAGCCGTGGCGCCGTCGGCCCTGGAGAATACCGTCCTGCCTCAACCAGCGATCGATTCTGGGCGATGAAAGAACTGTCGGAATACTTAGGGCTGGTGTCCCGGCGGCTGTCCTGCCCGCGGTGCGACAGCAGCGGGGCCGATGGCACAGGCGAGGCTAGGATGCCCTCGCGACAGCCGGCGAGACGCCGGCGCTACAAAGGTCAAACCCCATGAAAGCCAGTCATTTGCGGCGATTGCCGCTTTCTTCGCCTTTCCCGCCTGTCCAGATACCCTAGTAACGTCTGTAGTACTTTAGTTACGGAATTGGGGTAGGGTTTGAACCGACTGTATAAACACCACATCAGGTTGTAGTCGAACATTAATTAAAACACCACATATAGCGCCATCGTGCAAGTCCCTCCGGGCCACTTTCCGGAAAACAGGTATAAAACCCGGTAAAACCCGAAGATACGCCTTGACCTTGGCAGTTTACGGGTTGATATATGCTCAGCACACCTAAATTCACTCGAACGCAATTTTGCGCGAGGAATTTTCTCCCAAAGTTTGCCCGGCAGCCGGGAAATCCGGTTGCGATACAGGGCCTGATCTGTGGAAAGGGTTTGGAACTATGGCCGACTCGCGTGAAGTCATGAACATTCGCCAGGCGTCGCAATACCTGGGAGTGAGTCCGGACACGCTTTACAAGTACGTAGGCGAGCAAAAGATTCCCGCTTTCAAGCTGGGCAACCGCTGGCGCTTCAAGAAGTCGAGGCTGGACCAGTGGATGGAAGAGAAGTCAAGCCAGATGGAAGCGAAAGGCAACAAGAAGAAACCGAAGGCGGCTGGTAAGGCTGCCGGGCAACCGTAAAAGGCGGGCACATGTTTGGATTGGGATCAAAAACGATTGTTGGTCTGGATGTGGGTTCCTCCAGCATCAAGGCGGTGGAGCTGAGGAAGGGACGCAACGGTATCGAAGTGGCGCACCTGGGCCTGGAACCGCTGGCGCCGGATATCGTCGTGGATTCCATGATCGTGGATTCCGGAACGGTGTCGAGCGCAATCTCGAAGCTGTTCACCGACAATGCCATCAAGGCGAAGGCCGTGGCCACGGCGGTAAGCGGCCACTCGGTGATCGTGAAGAAGATCTCGCTGCCTTCGATGAGCGACCAGGAACTGGCCGAGACCATCCAGAAGGAAGCGGCGCAGCATATTCCCTTCGATCTGGCCGACGTGAATCTGGATTACCAGATCCTTTCCGAAGACGCCGGCAGCCCGCAGATGGACGTTCTGCTGGTGGCTGTCAAGAAAGACAAGATTCTCAACTACACCAACGTACTCTCGATGGCGGGCAAGACTCCGGCTATTGTGGACATCGATGCGCTGGCGCTGCAGAACTGCTACGAGTACAACTACGAACCGGCGCCGGCACAAGTGGTGGCACTGTTGAACCTGGGCGCGAGCGTGATGAACATCAACATCGTGAAGGGCACCACGCCACTGTTCCCGCGCGACGTCAGCGTGGGCGGGCACCAGTACACCGATTCACTGCAGAAAGAACTGGACCTGAGCTTCGATGAGGCCGAGTCCCTGAAGCTGGGCAACAAGGTGGGCACGGTGAGCGAAGATGCCAAGACGCCGATCCTGCAGCAGGTGACCGAGATTATCGTGCTCGAGATCCAGAAGACGTTCGATTTCTTCCGCGCCAGCTCGGCGGGAGAGCACATCGAGAAGATTTATCTGGCGGGCGGTTCCTCCAAGGTTCCCGGCCTGGTCGATGCGTTGCGCCAGGAGTTTTCACTGCCGGTGGAGATCTTCAATCCGTTCCAGAAGATCGGCCTGCCGACCGAAGGACCGGGAGTGCAGTTGATCGAGCAGAATGCCGGCCAGATGGCAGTTGCGGTGGGTTTGGCCTTAAGGAGTTTTGAAGACTTATGATCCGAATCAACCTGCTGGGAGCACAAAAGGGAAAGAACAAGCGAGCCGCAGCTTCGGCGGCCGCCGTCATGGAAGTGGGTGACGTAGGCTCGCCGAAGATGAAGGTCCTGGTCGTACTGGTCCTGGCTGCCCTGGTCAATGTGGGCTACTGGTACCAGTTGGACAAGCAGCACCGGGACATCGCCGCCAAGATGGAAGTGGCGATGCGGAAGAACGCCGAATTGGCCGATGTGAAGGCGCGCTATCTGGAGCGCCAGCGTGAAGCCGAGAACTACAAGCGCCGGGTTGATGTGATCGACCAGTTGCGCGCAGGCCCAGGCCGGCCCCGTCGATCTGCTGAATACGATTGGCCAGACCGTGAATAACACCGAAGCAGTCTGGCTGAACAGCATGAAAGATCAGGGCGCCAGCATCGATATCGACGGCATGGCCCTGAGCACGGACGCGGTGGCCAGTCTGATCTGCCAATCTGCAGAAGACCGGATACTTCACCAACATCGAAATCAAAGAGACCTTCCAGGACGACACTTACAAGGAAATGCAGGCATTCAATTTCACCTTGACCTGCGAGAAGGCGAAGTCCTAGGGAGGCGGAAAAATATGGCCAACTTTAACGAACTTTCGGGCATTAAACAGTGGGCAGCCGCGCTGGGCGTGGCGGCTGGTTCTTACCGGGGCCCTGTACTTCACCCTGTTCAAGAGCCAGCGCGAAGCCAATGCTACGGCCCAGGCCGCCCTGGACACCAAGCTCCGCGAAAACGCGGAACTGGAATCCTACCGGCCCAAGCTGGTGGACATCGAGCGCCAGTTGGCCAGCCTCAAACAGCAGCTGGAGATCGAGCGCAAGATCGTTCCCGACGAGAAAGAAGTGCCGGGCTTCATGAAGATGATGGACGCCGAGGCGGCCAAGGCCGGGATCGAACTGCGGCGCTATACCTCCAAGCCGACCGCTGGCGAAAGACTTCTACACCGAACTGCCCTTCGAGGTGGAACTCGATGGCCCGTACTACTCGATGGTGAATTTCTTCGACAACGTGGGCAAGCTGGAGCGCATCGTGAATGTCTCGGGTCTGCAGGTGGCAACCACCAAGAAACCCGCCGACGCCAAGACGAAGCACACCTACCAGTACGCGCCGAACGAGAGCGTTGTGGCCACCTGCACCGCGACCACATTCTTCAGTCATGATTTGGCACCAACGGCGGGCGCGCCTGGAAAACCGGGTCAGCCCGCACCGGTGAAAAAGCAGGGGACCATATGAAGCTGACGACTGGAATTGTTTTCCTGGCGATGGTGGCGGGAACTGCCTGGGGGCAGAACCCCGCCGTCATCAATAAGAACGGAGCCTGCGGCGGGTACACAGGGGGGCGGGGCAAATCCAGCCACGCCGACCAAAAGCCCGGCCAAGAAAACGACCGGCGCTGCCCGGTCCGCCGCGCCCAAAGTCAAGCCCGTGGCGGCGCATCCAGAAATCGCAGCCCAAACAGCAGATTGCGGTCGAGAACCAGAAGAAACCCGCGGAAGCGAAAACGGATGCCCCCAAGCAGGTCAATCTGGCCAGCCGGCGGGATCCTTTTATCAGCCCAGTGGTCAATCGCAGCATGATGGGTTCAGGATGCAGTACCGGCAAGCGCTGCCTGGCCATCGACCAGATCAATCTCAAGGGCGTGGTGAAGGCCGACTCGGGGATGATCGCGGTCGTGGTCAACAGCTTGAATAAGGCGTATTTCCTGCGCGAGAACGATCCGGTGTTCAACGGCTTTGTAGTAAAGATCACCGGCGATTCGATCATTTTCAAGGAAACGCGTTCAGGATCGCCTGGGCAAGTCGTTAACCCGGGAAGTGACCAAGAAGATTACGACGTCGGCAGTCTAGGCCGGCGACGGGATTGGCCGGGAATCCGGCAGAAACAAATCTGGCTGAGAAAGATCACGGGGCGAGCCCAGCGCAAGGCCCGTGGGGAGAGTGAAATGCGAAAGCAATTTCTGACGGTTTTACTGCCGGTGCTGGTAGTGGTACTCATTACCGCCTCGGCGCAGACGCAGAGCGCGGGCACGGACGCCTCCGAAGCACGCCGCGCTGCAGAAGCGTAAACGTGGTGCGCACCGGCGACGGCTTCAGCGTTGAGATCAGCGCCCGTGGAGCTGTGAGGCCGCGGCTGAGCACACTGGACAGCCCAGCGCGCATTGTGGTCGATCTGCCCAACACGGTAGTGGCGACCTCGCGTGGCCTGATCAGCGTCGACGGTGACGGAGTCAAAGACGTTCGCCTCGGTATGGACGGCCAGAGCACCCCGACGACTCGCATTGTGGTCGATCTGACCAAGGCGTGCCGGCACGAACTGGTGCCGGGCAGCGATAACACGCTGGTCCTGAAGCTGTACACCAACTCAGCGGTTGCCCAAGCGGCGCCGCAGCCCGCTGTAGCCAAGGTTCCGGCCGCGCAGCCCATCGTAGCCGCAAAGACTGAAGTCGCGGTTGCGCTCCAACGGTCGCTGAACTGGCCGCTCCCGCCAAGGAAGCCAAGCTGATTCAGACTTCGGCTCACGCCACGGATTTCGCGTTTATCGAACCTTCTTATTCGCCCAAGGATTCCGCCGCGACCGACGATTCCAAACCGGCCGCGATCGAGCCTTCCGGCGCGGGCCACCGCGGCTGCCGGAAAGTTTGCCGCCCGGCCCGAAGGCAACCTGTTGCCCCCGGCCAGCGCCGCCATGCAATCCAGCGGCCTTCAGCCCGCGGTCAACATGGCTGCCGAGCAGAAGGTGCAAGCCTCGCAGACAGCCCGCCGCCACCGGTCCGAAATACACCGGCGAGCCCATCTCAGTGAACTTGAAGGATGTGGACCTGAAAGATTTCTTCCGCCTGATTCACGAAATCAGCGGACTGAACGTGGTTCTTGACCCCAACGTCAAAGGCACCCTGACCATCGTCCTCGACGACGTGCCGTGGGACCAGGCGCTGGACATCGTTCTGAAGAACAATGATCTGTCGCGGCAACTCGAAGGCAATGTACTCCGCATCGCGACCGTCGACACCATGCGCAAGGAAGCCGAATCGCGGCGCGCCCAGGTGGAAGCCGAAGCGCTAGCGGTGGACAAGGTTACCGTCACACGGTTCCTGAGCTACGCACATTCCAAGGATGTCGTTCCCACGGTGAAGAATTTCCTCACCCAGCGGGGAGATGTTATCTCTGACGACCGCACCAATGCTTTGATCATCCAGGACATTCCCTCGGTGATGCCGGCCATTGACCGGCTGCTGACCCAGCTTGATCGCAAGACTCAAGAAGTTGAAATTGAAGCCCGGGTCGTGGCTGCAACCCGCAGCTTCGCACGCGATATCGGCACCCAGCTTGGTTTCGGCTGGGGTGATGGAAAAACCGCGGTGGGCGGCGCTTCCGCAGTCGGAAGTTCACCGACCACGGTGGGTGGCCTCACGCCGGGATATATCACGACCGGCGCCGCTACTACCGGAAGCACGATTCCGTCTGTTCTCGAATCTGCCGGTCACCAGTCCGAGCAGCGGTCTTAGCTTTGTCAACGCCAGCAACAATGTGCGCATCGATGCCATCCTTACGATGGCGGAGTCGCGCGGATTGCTGAAGATCCTTTCCCGTCCGCGGGTAGTCACGCAGAACAACATTCAGGCTCTGGTTCGCCAGGGCGTGCGCGTACCCATCGTGACCCAGGCCCAGTTGGGCGGACCACCCACGGTAACCTACGTCGATGCGTTCCTGCGGTTGACCGTCGTTCCCCAGATCACGTCGGAAGGCACCATCTTCCTGAACGTGGATGTGGAAAACACAACTCCTGACTTTGGCCGTACGGTCCAGGGCAACCCGACGTTGATTACCCAGCAGGCAACCACCCAGGTCCTCGTAACCGACGGTGGCACGGTGGTCATTGGTGGTGTGATCCAGACCCAGAACTCGGTCAACATCACGCAGGTGCCGTTGCTGGGCAACATCCCGTACCTGGGGAACCTGTTCAAACACACCACGGTCAGCACCTCGAACCAGGAGCTGATCTTCTTCATCACGCCGCGCATCATACAGACATAACACGCAGACATAGCACGAGGTAGAAGTAAGACAGCCGCCGGCATCCTGACACACTCAGGGCCGGCGGTTTTGCTTGGTGCGGACGGCTCTCTCGTGGCGTGTGGAAGGGCACGGCTTTAACCCCGCTGAGGGGTGTCATTAAACCGCCTCAATGGGCTTTTTATCTGCAGCTGAAGGCGCGGACCCTCGGGTCGCGAGCCAATTGTAACGGTCAGAATAGGGCACAGCGATAATCAGGTAGTTTTGCACATTGTTTGTGTAATCGATTTTTCACCAACAGTCATCCTCACCGGCCGAACCCGATTCCTCGCTAGCGACACCGGATGAGGCTGCGAAGTCACTGCGGAGTACGTGGTATCCGATGGCCAGTATCATGCCATCGACCGAATGCACGTTCTATCCGAACAATCTTCCGAAGTCACTAAACGTCTCATATTCGACCGTGACAAGCTCCCCTTTCTTGCATGACAAAACGTCAACAGCTGTAAACAGGCGCTTATAGTGCGCCGTGAAAAGCGCTGGTCCACAGCGGGATGGAAGGCCCGCCCGGGAACTGGATCGCTCCACCCGGTAGCAATCGGAGCGGCGGTGGAGGCAACAAAGCCGCCCGAGCCTCCGGTGTAGAGGGTCGCATAAGGCGACTTGGCGAGTCTGTAGGTCGTAACGTTGAAGGACGACGTGGCGGTTACCGAGCGCATTCTAGCCGCGCAGGACGGACCGGCAATTCTCGTCGGCCACTCCTATGGAGGAGCAGTGATCACCGAAGCCGGAAACGATCCCAAGGTTGCGGGGCTCGTCTATATCACCGCCTTTGCTCCGGACAAAGGCGAGTCCGTGTCTTCGCTCATAGCGAACCCACCGCCCGGCGCGCCCGTACCGCCGATACTGCCGCCGCAGGACGGCTATTTGTTCCTCGAAAGGGCGAAGTTCCCCGCCTCGTTCGCAGCCGACGTGGACGCAGAAAAAGCCGCGTTCATGGCCGACTCCCAAGTCCCATGGGGCGTGGAGGCTCTGAGCGGCAAGATCAGTGAACCGGCGTGGAAAACCAAGCCGAGCTGGTACCTGATCGTTACCGACGACAAGATGATTCCACCTGATGCCCAGCGTTTCAGGTCCAAGCGGGCTGGCTCCACGGTCGTTGAGGTCAAGGGTAGCCATGCGATCTACGTGTCGCAGCCCGAGGCTGTCGCAGCTCTTGTCGAACAAGCCGCCAAGAGTATGAAGACCTCTGCCGCTGCTTAGTAACTCTGGGGATTGCCGCTGGGTAGGACCGGTGTTCGTCACGGGGAGAGGTTTGCCCGACCGCTTGGGTCTGAGGCTTACGCGATAACTGATGACCTTGATCGTCGAGTGAAATGGGCGACATTACGTCAATTGTTCAGAGCAACCCGGTAGTCAGTTTGAAGTGTAGGGCCGTTGGGAATTATTCCATCACGCGAACCTGACACCCAAAGCAAACAATGCCCTTATGGGATCGCTATCAATAGGCCGCCGCTTACTCCAACCGATTGCTCATGTCCTCGCCCAAAGTTGTATTCGTAACCCGGCTCGACATACCAGCCGAATCTGTGCCTTGCGGAGGAGGGCCAGTACATGAAATCCGCTACTATTTCACCCCCGAGTGAGTTCGTTGTCGTGCTGAACTGTCTCGCGTGAATCCACTCTGGCCCTATGCCGACCATGAACTCTGCTTTTTTGGATAGAGTCCAAGGTTTTTTGAAAAGAAGGTCAGCACTCGATTCCGTCGAGTGCCGTTTGAATAGGGATGTAACTCCAGCCTCAAGTTCCAGCCAGTTCTCTATCGGCGTAACTTCAACCGCAATGGTGGGGCCGAAGCTCGCACCTTCGCCGGTGAGGCCATGAAAGGCAGCTCCCCCAAGCTCAACAATTGCGGCAGGCTCCTTTTCGCTCGACTGCGCGAAGGTATTTCCAGCCCAGCAAAACAAAGATATTAGCAAGATGGGTTTGGCTGCGTTCACTGCTGACGATTGTACCGATAGTTGTCGAAAGCGATTGCACCAACTATCGCCACCCGACAACACTGCTGCCAGGAATCGCTCCTCAATCTATCGCCATGACCTCGCATGTCGCCCACTTGCTAAACTCCTGGGATGGACCATAGAGGCCGTCAACAGCGTCTGCAAAATTCTCTTTCCACGCATCGCCTGGACACCCTGCTGGTCACTCATCCTCCCAACCTTCGCTATCTCTGCGGATTCACCGGCAGCTCCGGCGCCCTCCTTCTCACGGAAACGAAGAGCGTATTCATCACGGATGGGCGGTACACCGAACAGGCGCGAGTCGAAGTACGGTCGGCGCAGATCGTGATCGCTCGCCAGGGACCGCTCGCGGCGGCCGCCGCCTGGCTGTCTGCGCACCAAAAGAAAGGCCGTGCGAGCTCCCTCGAAGATTGGGATTGAGGGCGAACACATGACGGTGGCGGTCCCGATCCCTGCTGGCGCGCATTCTGCCCTCGAGCATCCGTCTGCGGGCGGCGCCGCCCCTGGTCGAGCAGGCCCGCATGGTGAAGGACGAGGAAGAGATCGGATGCATTCGATCAGCGGTGCTTCTGGGCGCCAGCCTTTTCGATCGCGCACTCGAAGTCATTCGCCCGGGCGTCCGAGAAACCGAGGTGGCCGCCGAAATGGAATACGCCGCCCGAAAAGCAGGCGCGCGAGGCGATGTCGTTTGCGACCATCATTGCCTCCGGAGAAGCGTTCGGCGTTGCCCCATGGCCGGGCTTCGCAGGCCGCCATTCCCGGCCCAGGCATTCGTGGTCTGTGACTTCGGTGTTATACTCTCGGGTTATTGTTCCGACATGACCCGCACCGTATACGTGGGTCGTCCCTCTGCGGAGGCCCGCGGAGTTTACCAGGCGGTGAAGCAGGCGCAGCAGGCTGCGGTGGACGCCGTCAGGCCCGGCATCAGCGTGGGTGAGGTTGACCGTGCGGCCCGTAAGTCATTGCAAAAAAGCGGTTTAGCGAAATATTTCACGCATTCGACCGGTCACGGCGTAGGCTTGGAAATCCACGAGGCGCCGCGCGTGGCTGCGGGGCAGACGGAGATCCTGCAGCCGGGGATGGTCATCACCATCGAGCCCGGGGTTTACGTTCCCGGCAAGTGGGGCGTGCGCATTGAAGACATGGTTGTAGTCACCGAACGCGGGTGCGAGGTTTTGACCCCCACCAGCAAGGAACTTGTGGCGATTTGAAGCAGCAGTCATCTCCCTGACACCAGGAGGTGATCCGGCAGTTGGTTGTGCCTTTCCGGCGGGCGCACAAGTAGGCAGAAGTCGGTCCCACCGCATAACGATGAATCAGAAAGAGCTAAAAGAACTCATAGAGTTCTTAATCGAGAAGGACATCGCCGAGTTCGAACTGGAACGCGGCGATGTCAAAGTGCGGATCAAGCGCGGCAGCGAGCCGGTGGCTTCGGCCTCCGCGCCGGACGCGCGCTTCTTTACCGTGCATGCCGCGCCGCCTCCGGCCCCCGAACTCGGCGCCGCTCCGGCGCCGGGACCGGTGACCGCCGCCGCCAGCTGCGCCGAAAAACCGCCGGCGCCTGAAGAAGGACTGCACATCGTGCGCTCCCCCATCGTGGGCACGTTCTACGAGTCGCCCTCTCCTGGATCTCCACCTTTTGTGAAGCCCGGAGACATCGTCGAAGCCGGCCAGATTCTGTGCATCGTGGAAGCCATGAAGTTGATGAATGAAATTGAGTCCGATGTGGCGGGAGAGATCGTGAAGAAGCTGGTCGCGAACAACGCGCCGATCGAATACGGGCAGGAGCTGTTCGCCATCAGGCCGACAGAAGTAATGCACGTGGGCAGACAGCCGCTTTTACCACGGAGACACAGAGACACAGAGAAAACCAACGGACTAGAAAGAGCCTCCCGATAGCTGATTGAACGGTAGTGCCTGCATATTGCTATTTCGCGCGAAGATTCCGCTCTTTTTAGGTTTTCTGCGTGTCTCTGTGCCTCCGTGGTAGAAGGTTCTTTGCCGCTAATCTACGCATGTTCAAGAAAATCCTGATTGCAAATCGCGGAGAGATTGCCCTGCGGGTGATTTGTGCCTGCAAGGAGCTGGGCATCCGCACTGTAGCCATTTACAGCGAAGCCGACCGCAACTCGCTGCACGTGCGTTTTGCCGATGAAGCCATCTGCATCGGCCCGCCGCAGCTGGCGCAGAGCTATCTCAACATTCCCTCGGTGATCAGCGCGGCGGAAATCGCCAACGTGGACGCCATTCATCCCGGCTACGGCCTGCTGGCGGAAAATGCCAACTTCGCCGAAGTCGCCGAAACCTGCAACATCAAGTTCATCGGCCCGCCCCCCGAAATCACCCGCCTGATGGGCGAAAAAGAAAAAGCCCGAGCGGCGATGAAGCGCGCGGGAGTTCCCATTCTGCCCGGTTCGGAAGGAATTCTGGCCAGCGACGGCGAAGCCCTGGAATGGGCCCGCCAGGTCGGATTTCCGGTGATCATCAAGGCGTCGGCCGGCGGCGGCGGGCGCGGCATGCGCATCGTGCGCAGCGAAGAAGAGCTTCCCGGCACTGTTCAAGGCGGCGTCATCGGAGGCGGCGGCAGCGTTCGGCAATGGCGACCTCTACATGGAAAAATTCGTGGAGCGGCCACGCCACATTGAATTCCAGATTTTCGCTGACCAGTATGGCAACGTGGCCAGCCTGGGCGAACGCGAGTGCTCCATCCAGCGCCGCCACCAGAAGCTGCTGGAGGAGTCGCCGTCCACCCAGGTCTCACCGGAACTGCGCGACCAGATCGGACAAGTGCTTTGCAAAACTCTTTCCGACGTCGGCTACGTGAACGCGGGCACTATCGAATTCCTGATGGATGAAGACCGCAAGCTCTATTTCATCGAGATGAACACGCGCATTCAGGTGGAGCATCCGGTCACGGAAATGGTCACCGATGTCGACCTGGTGAAGAGCCAGATTCTGCTGGCCGCGGGCGAACGCCTGGAGAATGTGCTGCACGGTCCGATCCTGCATCGCGGGCACGCCATCGAATGCCGCATCAATGCCGAGCATCCGGAAAAGTTCACGCCGTCCGCGGGCAGGATTACGACTTTCAATCCGCCGGGCGGCACCGGAGTCCGAATCGACACGGCGGCGTACGCGGAGGGCGTGATCCCGCCCTACTATGATTCTCTGATTGCCAAGCTGATCGTGCGCGGCAAAGACCGGGCAGAAGCAGTCTCGCGCATGGCTCGCGCTCTGGAAATGTTCATCATTGAGGGCATTTACACCACGATTCCGCTGCATCGCCGAATTCTGGCCGATCCCGATTTCCGCGCCGGGAAGGTCGATACCACGTTCATCGAAAGATTTCTGGCGCAGACCGAAAAGCCAGCTGAAAAGAAGGAAGTGGCGGCGAAGCGCTAGTCGCGAGCGGTAGCGCTGGCCTCTGGCCGGCCCGATGGGTGGGCGAGACGCCCACCAGATAGCCGGCGGGACACCGGCGCTACGCTATTCCGTTCGTGCTGCTAACCTCAATATTTTATTTTCCGTGCTCGGATGCCGATGACTCCGCTACCCCGCCTTTACGCCATCCTCGACAGCTCTCGCTTCGCAGATACCGACGCTCTCTGCCTATCCGCCACCGAACTGGTCGCAGGCGGCGTCACCCTGCTGCAATATCGCAACAAGTCCGGGAAACGCCCGTCAGATGCTTGAACAGGCACGGGAACTCAAACGCCGCTTGGGCACTTCCGTCAAACTGATCATGAACGACCGGGCCGACCTATGCCTGGCTGCGAGCTTCGATGGCGTCCACGTCGGGCAGGACGACCTGTCGCCCGCGGGCGCAAGAGCGGTGATCGGCAACAGCCTGCTGGCTGGGCGTTTCCACCCACAATCCCGAACAACTCGTCGAGGCCGACAAGACTACGGCAGACTATCTCGCGATCGGACCGGTATTTGCAACGCTGAGCAAGGCGAATCCCGATCCTGTGATCGGCCTCGACGGAGTGCGACAGGCCAGAGCGTTGACTCGTAAGCCGTTGGTGGCAATCGGGGGCATAACCCGCGAAAATTGCCGATCGGTCATCGAAGCCGGGGCCGATGCCGTAGCGGTGATATCCGACTTGATACGGGAGCCGCGCAAATCAGCAGAGGAATTTTTCCGGATATTGAGGTAAAGTCGAGACGCTCCTGCTGGGCGACGCTTTCGCGGGCGGGGTCGCCCGCAGACCACACAAACCGCAAGGAGGGCTGTGAGTACCGAGACCAAGCCACCCACGCCTGCGGCAACCACCGACTGGGAACTCCACAGCCGTCAAGATAAAGAACTGGTAAAAGGCCTGGGACTGACCAGCGCCACCATGCTGGTCATGGGTTCCATGATCGGCTCCGGCATCTTTATCGTTTCCGCGGAAATCTCCCGCGAGGTCAACTCACCCGCCCTGCTGATCGGGGCCTGGCTGGTGACCGGCTTTCTGACCATTGTCGGCGCCCTGAGTTACGGCGAACTGGCCGCCATGATGCCGCGCGCGGGCGGACAGTATGTTTACCTGCGGGAAGCGCTCGGGCCGCTTTGGGGATTTCTTTACGGCTGGACGCTTTTTCTGGTGATCCAAACGGGAACCATCGCCGCTGTCGGCGTGGCTTTCGGCAAGTTTCTCGGCATCTTCTTCCCGTCGATTTCTTCCTCGAACTGGATCGTACACTTCTGGAAGATTCCACCCATTCATATCGGCCCCATGGTTCTGGGAAACATGGAGACCGGGCTCAGCACGCAGAATCTGGTGGCGATTCTGGTGGTGGTGCTGCTATCCGTGATCAACGTCTCAGGCCTGAAAACCGGCGCATTGATTCAGAATGTCTTCACCTTCGCCAAGGTTTCCGCACTGTTGGGTCTGGCCCTGCTCGGGCTGTTCATCGGACGCAACGCGCAGGCGATTGCGGCAAATTTTCAGGGCAATTTCTGGCATAACGCGTCATTGGGTGCGCAACACGCGGTCCAGGTGGGAGCGGGCGGTCCAACCGTACTGGTGGGCACACTGACCATTCTCGCGGTCGCCCAGGTAGGATCGCTGTTCTCCGCCGACGCCTGGAACAACGTGACTTTCACCGCCGGCGAAGTTAAGAACCCCAGCCGCAATCTGCCGCTGTCATTGGCGATGGGCACGGGCGTGGTAATTGCGCTGTACGTCGCCTGCAACTTTATTTATCTGAACATCCTGCCGCTGGATGGCAGTCCTACGGGCGCGACTATTCTGGAGCGCGGCATCAAGTACGCTACTGAAGATCGCGTGGGCACGGCGGTCATGTCGCAGATGCTCGGGGCCGCGGGAGGTACGCTGATGGCGATCGCCATCATGCTGTCTACTTTCGGCTGCTGCAACGGCCTGATTCTGGCGGGCTCGCGCGTCTACTACGCCATGGCTAAGGATGGATTGTTTTTCAAGAGCGTGGCCAAACTGCATCCCACCTACAAGACGCCGGCAGTTTCCCTGATGGTGCAAATGGTCTGGACCTGCATCCTGTGCGTCTCCGGCAGCTATGGACAGCTGCTCGACTACATCATCTTCGCCGTGCTGGTTTTTTACATCCTTACCATCTTTGGCTTGTTCGTGCTGCGGCGCACGCGTCCCGACGCAGAACGCCCCTATCGGGCGGTTGGATACCCGGTGCTTCCGGCAATTTATATTGTGATGGCTCTATTTATCGATGTCGTACTATTACGCTACAAACCGCAGTTCACTTGGCCGGGATTGATTATCGTCCTGCTGGGAATTCCAGTGTATTTCTTGTGGTCGCATCAAGTGCGCCCTGAAACAAGCGCCTCAGCCTAGCAGCATAGGAGAATCGAAGCGGATGGCAAATCTTTGGGCTAGAAAGCCGATGAACATGCTCTTGGCGGAAGCCGGAGAGTCCGGCGAACGCAGTCTGAAGCGAACGCTCGGACCATTCCAACTCACAGCGCTGGGAGTGGGTGCAGTCATTGGTGCGGGCATCTTCGTGCTCTCCGGGCTGGGGGCGCACTATGCCGGGCCAGGCCTGATGCTATCGTTTGTTCTGTCGGGAACGGGATGCGCCTTCGCGGCCCTCTGCTATGCGGAATTCGCGGCCATGATTCCGCTGGCCGGCAGCGCTTATACCTATGCTTATGCCACCCTGGGAGAACTGTTTGCCTGGATCATCGGCTGGGACCTTACCCTCGAGTACGCCATGGGCGCCAGCACAGTGTCGTCGGGCTGGTCCAACCACTTCATCGAGCTGCTGGATATTTTCCATATCAAAATGCCGCTCTGGCTGGCCTACGACCACTGGACAGGACTGCGCGCCGCGGAGAATATCGTCGCTCGGCAGATGGCGCAGGCTTCAGACTCCTCCCTTCTTCCCGGCACTCAGGCTTTCCTCAACAAGGTGTCCGACATTATAGCGGCACAGTCTCCCCAACTCCTGGAGGGCGCACATAGGTTGTTAAACGCTCCCAAAATGTTCGGGGTGGAGGTGGGCTGGAATATGCCGGCATTCGTGATTGCCCTGGTCATCACGGCGATTCTCGCCATCGGCATCAAGGAGAGCGCGCGCTTCAACTCCACCATCGTGGTGATCAAAGTTTCCGTAGTGCTGTTTGTCATCGGGCTGGGCTTCCGCTACGTGAGCGCCAGCAACTGGGGCGGAGACTGGCACACATTTGCGCCCATGGGGTTCTCCGGCATCGGCGCGGGCGCAGCCTATATCTTTTTTGCGTATATTGGGTTTGATGCGGTCTCCACCACCGCCCAGGAAGCCAAGAACCCGCAGCGGGATCTGCCAATTGGAATCATTGCATCTCTATTGGTTTGCACCGCGCTCTATATTCTCGTGGCTGCGGTTCTCACCGGCATGGTGCCATGGCGCGAAATAAACATCGAAGCCCCCATCGCCCGTGCTTTCCTCGATCGAGGTCTGGTCGGCGCGTCGCACATCATTACCCTCGGCGCACTCGCCGGGCTGACGAGTGTCATGCTGGTCATGCTCTTGGGGCAAACTCGCGTCCTCTACTCCATGGCCAACGATGGCCTGCTGCCAAGAAAATTCTTCGCTGACATCCATCCCAAGTGGCGCACGCCTTGGAAGAACACGATTCTTGTGGGACTGTTGGCCGCCATTGTGGGAAGCCTGGTGCCCATCGACGATATCGGGAAGATGGTGAATATCGGCACCTTGCTGGCTTTTGTAATTGTGTGCATCGCGGTGATCATGCTACGGCGGACGGATCCCGATCAGCCGCGTCCCTTCCGCACGCCCTGGGTGCCGCTGGTGCCAATTCTCGGCGTCCTGTTCAATGGCTACATGATGTACCGGTTGGGTTGGATCAACTGGGCCCGCCTGATCATCTGGCTGCTTATCGGGCTGGTCGTGTATTTTACCTACGGCCAGAAGCACAGCAAAGTGCAAGCCCTGCCGGCGAACTCGGGAAAATAGTCGTTGGTCGTTGGCCGATAGTCGTTGGCCAAGGTATCACCTCGTTCGCGTATCCTTTCGCGTTGGGCCCGCCTCAAGTAAGCTATCTGCATCGGTCAGAAATCCGAACGCAACACTCTGTCATCCCGACCGGAGCGGAGCGAGCGAGTGCAGCGGAGGGACCTGCCGTTCGGCAGCTTGCAGCGTTCTTACGGTTATCTCGTGCGGTCGGAGCACCGACTCAGATCCCAACGACCAACGACTAACGACCATCATGAAAATCGTCACTGCCGCCGAAATGCGAGAAATCGACCGCGTCACCAGCGAACGCTTCGGCGTCTCCTCGCTGACTCTCATGGAAAACGCGGGCACAGCGGTGGCACAGTTCATCGCATCCCACTATCCTGCGGCGAAGCGCATCGGCGTAATTTGCGGAAAAGGAAATAACGGCGGAGACGGATTTGTCGCTGCCCGGAAACTGCACGAGGCTGGCAAAGACGTGCGGGTGCTGTTGCTAGCGGAGCGGTCGGACCTGCGCGGCGACGCTGCGGAGATGTTCACGAAAATGCCGCTGGCACCCGTCCCGGCATCTGCAAGTGAACAGCTGAAGACCGAGTCGGCCCGCGCAGTTTTCGCTGCGGACGTTCTGGTCGATGCCATCCTCGGCACTGGCTTCCGCCCGCCCGTAAGCGAGCTGTACGCGGAAGCGATTGCCACGTTGAATGCGAGCTCCGTGCCCGTGATCGCTGTCGATATTCCATCTGGCGCTGACGCGGACGTCATGGGCGAGCAGGTTGGCGCGGTGGCGCACGCCAACGCGGTTGTGACGTTTACAGCGCCCCGTCCCGCGCACATTTTCGGAATGCTCACCAGCGGGCCGACGATAATTTCGCCGATTGGCTCGCCTGACGAAGCCATCGTCTCGTCTCTGCATCTCAACCTTATTACGGCGCGCGAAATCGCGCCGCTGATCGGCCCCCGGCCTCCAGCGTCGAACAAGGGAAGTTTCGGGCACGTCCTGGTTCTCGGCGGATCGAGCGGCAAAGCTGGAGCTGCAGCGATGGCCGGCATGGCTGCTCTGCGCGCTGGCGCGGGGTTGTCCACGGTGGCGACGGCGAAATCTGTGCAGGCTACAGTGGCTGGTTTTCATCCCGAGCTCATGACTGAGCTCCTCGAAGAAACGGAAGCCGGCAGCATTTCTCTGGTCTCGCTCGAGCACGGCTGGGTGGATGCGCTGGTAAAAGGGAAAACTGTGTTGGCGGTCGGCCCCGGCATTTCGCGCCATCCCGACACCGCCGCTTTTGTGCGCGGCGTGGTCAAGAAATACAAGATGCAAATTGTTCTGGATGCGGACGGCCTCAACGCCTTCGAGGACCGTGCCGCCGAGCTGAAAAACAAGGCGGGCGCTCTCGTCATTACGCCACATCCTGGCGAGATGGCTCGGCTCACAGGTTTGACCATTGCCGCCGTGCAGCGCGACCGGCTGAATGTAGCCCGCAGCTTTGCCAGGGAACATCAACTGATCGTTGTCCTCAAGGGCCATCGAACCATAATTGCGCAGCCCGACGGCACAGTCTGGGTGAACACCACGGGCAATCCTGGCATGGCGACGGGAGGCACCGGCGACATATTGACCGGCATGGTCGCAGGCGTGATCGCGCAGAATCCGGATCGCGTCGCTGAGGCGGTGATCGCCGCGGTCCACCTCCACGGTCTGGCGGGCGATGTGGCCCGCGAGTCTATGGGCGAACACTCGCTGGTTGCGACAGACTTGCTCACGGCGTTGCCAGAGGCGTTCCGCCGAGTGCAGGGGGCGGCGCAAGTGCCGCTGGTCATGATCGATGGCTAGAGCCCGACTCTAGCTGTGCTGGACCGTCCATTCGGACAATGATGAATTCTTCAACCGGCCATGCATACCGTAGAGGGCGTGAGAGATAAGGCGCCTCCTCCTCAACCTTGCGCCTGGAATCGGTACATATGCCTTCGGTAACCTGCCCCCGCGAGTGACGCCGTGAAATAGTTGTCCTCATGACTCACTTCCCCCAAGTGCACCCTCAGCGCCGCTCTCCACGTATTCAGCTTGGTGGTTCAGTTCTGGCCCAAGTCATCCTGGAAGATGGTCGGCGCACCAAAGCCAAACTTCAAACCGTTTCCGTGACCGGCGGACTATTGCGTCTAGCCAAGTCGCTGAGTCAGGGAGATTTTGTCGAGGTCGCTTTTCAAACCCAATCGGGCCCGGTGCGAGGCATGGCCGAAATGCTAATGCCAGTTCGCGCGGCTACGGACGGATCGCTGCAGCCCTTCCGCTTCGTCGCGCTGGGCGACGACGATCATCGCGCGTTACGCATGGTGGTCGATTCGGCTGCGGACCGGAGTTTTCAGGGAATCCGATCCAGCCAGTGGGCCACACCGAAATCGGTTTAGGGTCTGCGGTACGACTGTTATTCTGACGGAAAAATTAGCAATGTCTTCCTGAGCGCAGCAGGGCCAGGAAGCATTTCCTGCATGATCCACTGCGAAAGCACGAAGCACGTAGGGGTCCTTCGACTGCGTGGCTGCTTCGCGTTGCGAAGCGGCCGCTCCGCTCGGGATGACAACTTGCGAGATCTTTCCCGCCTCTGAAGTCGTCGCCTTCCCGGTTCTCGAGAAGGCAATCGCTATACTGGTCATTCGACTCGACCAGCATGGCGACACAGGAATTTATTACCCACTCCGCCGAAGAGACCATTGCGCTCGGCCGCACTCTGGCCGAGACGCTTACCCCACCCAAGCTGGTGCTTCTGCGCGGCGACCTGGGCGCCGGCAAGACCACGCTGGTCAAAGGCATTGCGGAAGCTTTCGATGCGGCGTCGGCTGAGGACGTCACCAGCCCGACTTTTACTTTGGTCCACGAATACCGCGGCCCACAAGCTAACCTCTATCACATCGATCTGTACCGGATTGATACGCCACGTCAGCTGGAAACTTTGGGACTCGACGACCTTATCACCCACAACAGCATTCTCCTGATAGAGTGGGGAGAGAAGTTCGCACGCTTCGAGCGCGAGCGTGATGTGGAGATTGCGCTGGAGAGAGTCGATGACAGAGAGTTTTCCGAGCCAGTCTCGCAGCGAGCTCCGGAGCGCAGCGCGGAACTCATTGCGGAAGGCATTTCTGAAAATGTCCGGCGCATCAGGATCACAACCCCGTAGGTTGAGCGCTCCGCTTCCCACGTTTGACCGTTCTCTACATGCCTTGAGCAGGAATCTTCGGGCCAAGGTGTTTGCGTTGGTCATGGCCGTCTTCCTGATCTTGACGATGATGGTGACGAGCGCGCAGGTCGGCCGCTCCCAAGACGCGCCACCCCCGTCGACGACGGACAAAGATGCTGCAGCCCAGAATCAAACGCAGAAGCGAACCGACTCTGCCACTCAGCCATCTGGTCAAGGGCGAATGTTCGGGCTCTTGCCCGCGTACGGAATGGTAGAGGCGGGGCGGCAACCACCTCCGCTGAGCTCGGGCAAAAAATTTAAACTCGCGGTACAGTATCTCAATCCCTACACGTTTGCTTTTGCCGCGGTCGAGGCCGGCATTAACCAGGCACGCAACCACCCCGAGGAATATGGCCAGGGTGCCGAGGGTTATGGCAAACGATATGGCGCCGGCTTCGCGGACGGGTTGACTGACGGCATTTTTGTCACCGGCGTGTATCCGTCTCTGTTGGGCCAGGATCCGCGTTACTACCGGCTCAGCGATGGAGGCTTCACCCACCGGGCCGGATACGCGGTGACCCGCATTCTGGTCACGCGGCAGGATTCCGGCCGCAAGGCGTTCAATTTCTCGGAGGTATTGGGCAGTTTTTCTTCCGCGGCTTTGGCCGTGACTTACTATCCCAAGAGTGAGAGAGATTTCTCGGATGTGGCCGAGCGCGCTGGCATCCAATTTGCCTTTGATGCCGGCTTCAATCTGTTGAAGGAATTTTATCCTGAAATCGACCGCAAGCTTTTCGGCAGGAAGCGTAAGCAGTAGCGCCGGCATCCTGCCGGCTGTCCCGAAGGCGTCCCGCCCTCGGCTCAGTGGCACAATTTCTAAAACCCCATGATGTTGTATCCGCAGTCCACGTGGATCACTTCGCCAGTGATGCCGGAACTGGCGTCCGAAGCGAGAAACACGCCTGTCGCGCCCACTTCGTTCACATCCACATTCCGCTGCAAAGGCGCTCGCTCGGCGTGAGCTTTCAGCATGTCGCCAAGACCAGAAATGCCTCGCGCCGCCAGGGTCTTGATCGGGCCCGCCGAAATTGCATTGACGCGGATCTTTTTTTTGCCCAGATCATAGGCCAGGTAGCGAACACTGCACTCCAGTGCGGCCTTGGCCACGCCCATGACGTTGTAGCGCGGCACGACTCGCTCGGCGCCGTAGTAAGTCATGGTGATGATGCTGCCTCCGTCTTCCATGAGCGGGGCGGCGGCGCGAGCCAGCGCGACCAGGGAATAGACGCTGACGTCGTGGGCAATGCGGAATCCTTCGCGAGTGGTGGCGACAAATTCGCCCTTCAGTTCCTCGGCCGGGGCGTAGGCCACGCTGTGCACCAGCGACGTGCAACTTGCCGTAACGCTCCTTGAGTTGGACGAACAGCCGGTCGATGGCAGCGTCATCGGACACGTCGCACATGAAGCCTTCCGCGCCCGGCAGGGAAGCGATCAGGTCTCTGGCTTCCAGTTCCAGACGCTCGTTCTGATAGGTGACGACCAGCTTGGCGCCCGCCTGGTGCAGTCCTTGCGCGATCGACCAGGCGATCGAGCGCTTGTTGGCGACTCCGAAAACCACTGCAACCCGACCTTCGAGGCTGGATGACATGCAAGTCTCCTGGGCTAACTCGAACGGGAAAGAATAACAGCTTCGGCGGAAGAGATAGATGTCAGATGTACCGATTTGAGATTGCAGATTTGCCGACTTCAGATCTGACGTCGGCGAATCTGAAATCGAGAATCTGAAAATCTGACAATCGAAATCTAAAATCTTACTCTCCTTCCACTACTGGCCTCGCGCAGGACCGCGCTGCTCTCGCCACCGGCCAGACCGCTGTAGACGAAGGCCACGGCATATACCATGCCGATGATCGAGAAGCCCGCAACCAAATTCCATTGCGCGACCGCGCCCACCAGAAATCCCAAAACGATTTGCAACAGCGGTGCCGGCGAAGTAGAACGTGTTCTGCACTCGCCCCATGAAGTGCTGCGGCACCTGTTCCATGATGCTGGTGTTCATGGCGACGCCACTCACGCCGCGGCCTGAACCCATGATGGCATAAATCGAACGGCCACTGCCAGCCAGGGAGAGAGCGGAGCCACGACTCATTGCAATCGCCAGCAGGCCCATGGAAATCGCAATCGAACGGCGCGCTCCCACGGACGCAATGAGCGCGGGCGCGTAGAGCGCGCTGAGGAATGCGCCCGTGCCCCAGCCCGCATTCAGCCAGCCATAACCGACGGCGCCGGCATGAAATACGCTGTCGCTGAGCGGCGCGGTCACCACCACTCCGGTCATCATCGCGCCCAGAAAAAGCGCCCAGCTGATTCCCAGCGTGACCACGGACGGATGGCCGCGCAGAAAATCGATGCCTTCGCGCATCTCGCGTACAAAGCGCGCGACCGCGGTTTCCGCGGCGATGATGTCGGCCCGCAGTTCCGCCGGCCGCGGCACCACGTGGCGTCCCTTGCGCACTCCGAGGTAAAGCAGAAAAGACGCCAGGTAGGTAGAGAAATCAATCAGCAACACCCCGCCCAGCCCGATGTGGTTATAGACGAAGCCAACGATCGATCCGGCAATCAGCCACCCGCCCTGGATTCCAGCCAACAAAAAAGTATTGGCGTCGACGAACTCTTCTCCGGGCGTTAGTTCCTGGATGAGCGCGGTGATAGTCGGCCAGAACATCCAGAAGCCGGCCGCGACCAGCGTGTTCATGACGTAAAGTTGCCAGACTCTTACTTTGCCGGTGAAAGCCAGGACCGCGACCACAAGAATGACGACGGCGCGGGCCGCGTCCAGCATCATCACCAGCCGGCGCCGGTCTTCGCGGTCAATCAGAACTCCGGTAAATGGCAGCATCAGCATGGCGGGCAGCGTTTGCAGCACCGCAAACGTTCCCAGCGCCACTTCCGAGTGGGTAGCCTGCAGGATGTACCAGGCAACGGCGGCGGAATTCATGCCACTGCCCAGCATCGAGATCATGTTGGCGCCGAAAACGTAGCGCAGCGCTTTCTTCTGCAGGATGGCCCGCATACTTCAAATGTAAACGATTGAAGGAGACTCGCCAACGGGATGGGGTTGGCGTGGCGAGTTCGTTTTTCTTTGCGTCCTTTGCGGAGTCCTTTGCGATCTTGCGGTCAAGAGCTTTTAACCGCAAAGAGCGCCAAGAAATTCCGCAAAGGGCGCAAACAAAGTCCCTCGACTACGGCTTCGAGCGAACCGGCCACTGGATTTGTATCCTGCTCGCTTTCCAGAATAAGAACACAGCGAGCAGAATCATCTCCGGCTCGATGGCGTGTTTATAGCGGGGGAAGGGGTTTACCAGATAGTACGGCAGCGGATAGATCAGCAGAAAGCAGGCCAGCAGAAATCCTCCTGGCTTTCGATTCCGCAGTGTGAGCCACAAACCCGCGAAGGCAAAGGCGGCGGGAAGGATGAACATGAGATGGCGGGCGATCATCAGGTCATATCCACCGACGATATCAGCCTGGGGAGGTCCGATCCAGAAGTACAGAATGCGGTCGAGTGTAAAGCGGAGAAACTGTCCGGGGTGTTCTCGAACGAATCCGCGAAACTGCCGTTGCTTTTCCTCCATGAATCGAATCTCGCCCAGCTCCTGAAACCTGCGCATGGCTTCGGGATCGTTGCCCGGATGCTCGCTGCGCGTCCACAGGCCGGTAGACTGGTCATTGTTCGCCAGGTGCATC
Organism: Terriglobia bacterium; assembly: GCA_963803655.1. Taxonomy (GTDB): domain Bacteria; phylum Acidobacteriota; class Terriglobia; order Terriglobales; family Acidobacteriaceae; genus JAIQFF01. The sequence continues at coordinate 68,189 of CAWDNR010000018.1, read as the reverse complement.
TCGAGCGGCAGGTTGTCGCGAACAAAAACAAACTTGCCGAAGACGGCATAGTTGCGCACCAGCCAGGGGCTGACCACCAAGCTCGCCGCCAGAATGCACAAGCCCAATCCCAGGAGCTGCCGGGACGGCTGGGGCAAACGCCACAGCAGATAGAGGAGCCAAAACGGCAGCAGAGAGAGAACCGCGGTATTGGTCAGCGTCAGCAGGCCCCACAGAAGGCCGAATCCGATCCACACGCGCGGGCGCGGCGGCCCATCCGCCATGCGCAGTGAAAGCAGGAATGCCAGGCTCAACAGGAACGCGCTGAGGCTCATCTCCCAGACCACCCGTACCGGCCAATAGATGGCGTAGGGGAACAGCGCCCATGTCCAGGCCGTAGCCCGGGCAACTGTTGCTCCGTAAATTTTCTCTCCAATTCGATAGAGCGTGAGACAGGTCAAGCGCGGAAAAAATACTGTTGAAGGTGAGGATGACCCACGCGGATAGATTGCTGTAAATCCCGAATAGCTTGAAGACTCCGGCCAGGATGTTGGGATAGACCGGCGGCGCCCAAGCGCTCGGTCCGGTGGGCACGTCTGTCGGAGAACCGAAGCCTTGGCCCATCGCGATCGAGCGGGCGATGCGTCCCATTTCCCATCCGAACTGGAAGTGGTCACGGCGAGGGGTGATGCGGTAGGTGTGGCCGATAGTGATAACCGCGAGACGGAGCAGGAAAGCGATCAGAACGATGAAGAGTACGGAGTGCGTCCAGGGTCGCTGCTGATCCACGTCAGCCGAATTCTTCGCGACTGCCGGCGAGTCCGTCTGCTCGCGACCCTGCATGAGCAAAGACTAGCACGGCGTGCCACGGACTGTGTGGGGGCGGGTCTCAGACCCGCCCGTTTGAGCGAAGCTCGACAGGCTGTTAAGTCAGTGATGTCGCCGCTGGTAGCCGAGCTGCGCTCGGCTCGGCCCGGCCGGGTCGAAGACCCGGCCCACACAGTTCTTGCCGGCCTCCCGCTTGCATAATCCCACCTTCGGAGCTACGATGCGCCGTCGCAATTGCGGAGGTGACGTATGAAGCATGGCCGCTGGCCCGTCCTGCTGGTTACCTTTCTGTTGGTGGTTGGTCCTGTTTCCCTCGCCCAAATCGAGAACATCGTCATTCCGGCGGGCACCCCGGAGGACCAGGCGCTGCAGGCCATCACCAAGGAGCCGGATGATCAAAAGAAGTTGGCTATGTACGAGGATTTCCTGAAGCAGTTTTCGTCCAATCCGGCCGCTGTGGCCTACGGCAACTGGCAGATTTCCCAAGCCTACCAGGGCACGGGAGACCTGCAGAAAGCGCTCGACTACGGAGACAAGGCACTGGCTAGTGCGCCGCACAGCCTCGATATTCTGGTGTCCCAGGCCAGCATTGCGCAGCAACTGAAGAACAAAAGCAAACTATTGGACTACGCGGTGCGCGGCGGCGAAGTCTACAACTCAATTGGCAAAGCAGCCAAGCCGGAAGGGCTCAGCGCCGAGGATTTCGCTTCCCAGACGCAATCGCAGAAGGACGGAGCCAAGACCTCATACGAGTTCCTGGAGGCGGCCGGTTTCAACGTGATCGTTGACGAAACCAACGCCAAGGCACGCATGAATGACATTGACCGCTTTACGCCCGCCTTTCCCAATTCGCGTTTTGATGAACCCATCGCCTCGTACGCCATGATGTCGCTTTCCGAACTCAAAGACACAACCCGAGTGGTGGCATACGGCGAAAAAGCGCTGGCGGCAAATCCCAATAATTTGCCCGCTCTTTTGCTTCTGGCCGGATCTTACGTGGAAGACCCCAAGCCGGGCAGCTTGGCGAAGGCGGTTACCTATGCACAGAGGGCGGTCGTCGCCGCCAAGGCGGACGCCCCGGACGCGGACCGCTCGCGCAAACTCTCGGGCGGAGTCGCCCACTCCACTCTGGGCTACGCCTACATGAAGCAGGAAAAAACCGCGGCTGCGATTCCGGAGTTGAAGTCCGCCTCCGCGCTCCTAAAAGGAGTAGACGATCAACAGTACGCGGTGGCGCTTTATCGTCTGGGCTACGCCTACGCCAAGCTGAGCCATAACAGCGAAGCCCGCGAGGCATTGGTGGAGGCCGCGAAAATTCCTGGGCCGGTGCAGCCTCTCTCGCAAGACCTGTTGGCCAAGGTGAACGCAGCCCGCGCCAAGGGCAAATAGTTAGCAGCAGGAGCCTCGCAACGCGAAGCTCCTGCGTAGTCGAAGGACCCCTACCCGCGGCAAATTGGCGCCCTCGTATTTCTGTGCGCCTTCTTTCAGAGTGTCTTCTGTCGTTCTATCGCGGAGCAGCGATTTCCTGACGCGATTGTGACAGCATCTGTGCGGTAGGGTCCTTCGACTCGCCTGACCGTCCGCCAGCGGACGGTCAAGCTCGCTCAAGATGATACCCGTGGGCAGGTGCAGCGCGGTTAGAAGCGAGGAGCTAGAAGCTCTTCATGGTTTCACCAAATCATTTGACAGCAGCAGAGCCTTGGATGCGAGGTTGTAGGCGCGCTCCACGTCTCCTGCCTGTTCGGCGGCCTTGGCTTGTTCCATGTATTTCCGAATCTGACTGATACTGTCCTGCTGGCTGGAATTCATCGGGCGGGACGAAATCTGTTTCAGGTTGGCGTCGGTCGCGGCCAGCAACTGGGTGGTACTCTGGCGTTGGCTGGAAGCTTGTTCCGGGCTCATGCCTGGGGCAAGTTTGACTGCGGGATCCGCGGTGCCGCCATTTTTTACTACTTTCTTCTCCGGCGTCGCGGTGGGAGTGCCGGCGGCGGTTTTCCGGCGGCGTCGTTTCTTGCTGGTTGCTTTGGTCGGGGATACGGGTTTCTTCGAAGCAGCGTCTGGCTTCACCTTCCGCGGTTCTTCGCTGGCCTCCGGCACTGGCGTTGCCGACGGCGCGGACTGCGGCTCCGCACCGGTTGGCGCCGGTTCCTGCGGCGGACTCGCCGGCGCAGCATTTTGCGGGGAATCCTGGGGGGAGTTGGGTGGCGCCGCAACCGGCGGCGGCTGACTCTCTTGGTTGAGTTGCTGGGGTGGTGCTGGCAACACCGCAACCGCAATCGACGGAGTCAACATTGCACAAAACCCGAGAATGTCGGCCAGATACATGCTCATGTGAAATTCGGATGCCAGGAACCAACCGTCAGGGTCACCCCGAATTCTATCTTCCAACCGGTGATGCCGAACTCTCCGGGCCACAGAATTCATGCGACTGTAACAGTCTCCCGGCTCTAGCTTCGCGTCGCCGCTTCCTGCAAAGTATTCGACCGAGACTGGACCAGAGGCAGACGCAAGCGAAAAGTCGTTCCCTTTCCCGTCACCGAATCGAAATCAACCGATCCGTAATGCCACTGCAAAATCTGATAGGTCTGCGCCAGCCCGATTCCGGTCCCTTCTTTCTTAGTGGTGAAATACAGCTCAAAAATCTTGTCCTGAGCATCCGCTGGAATACCGTTACCCTGGTCGCGAATTTCGGTGACCACCATGTCATCTTCGCGACGCGCCGAAACCGTCAGCTTGCCTCCATCCGGCATGGCCTGGACCCCGTTGAGAACAACGTTGAGGATGGCCTGTTTGATGAAGTCGGTGTCCACCTTCACGGTCAAGGGCTGGGAGGGAAGCTCACAGGCAATGGTCACGCCATGCCGGCTGGCATCGGGCCCCGCCAGCTGGACGCCATCTTCCAGCAGACGGCGCAGGTCCGTTTCCTCCAGATGCAGATCGCGCGGACGGGTGAAATCCACCAGGATCTGCACCACTCGATCTAGGCGATGAATTTCGCTGCCGATAATGTCCATGTGACGGCGTGTATCGGGATCGACTTGCCGCAGCTTGCCCTGCAACAACTGCAAATGCAGAACAATGGCATTAATCGGATTCTTCACTTCGTGGGCCACGCCGCGGGTGATCCGGCCGTTCGCCGAAAGCCGGCGCGACATTTCGATTTCGTCTTCGATGCGGCGTACTGATTCCGCGTCGCGCATGGTGAGCAGCGCACCGATCTGGGTTTCTTTCTCGCGGATAAAGTCGAGGGAAATCTGCACACGCTTGCCGCTGGGAAACTCGATCTCGCGCGGAGCAATCGGACTGCGCCGTTCAAAGGACTGCAACAGCAGCGCCCCGAACTCCGACTCGGGAGAAAAAATCCCCCGGGCGGCATGGCCCAGCAGTTCCCGCCGCGGCCGGCCCAGAAAGCGTTCCACCGAAGCGCTTACCAGCACTACTCGCGAATCGCGCGTGAACAGCATCAGGCCGTCCTGCAGATTGCCCATGATCTGATCTACGTTGTCCTTCAGGGCGGAAAAGATTTCTTTGGCATCACGCATCTGGCGGCCCAGGTGTGCGATCTTCAGGCTGACCAGTCCATACTCATCGTGACCCGCATCGGGCTCGCCGACTGCTTCTGTACCGCCGGCAGTGACACTGTCCAGGCTGCGGTTAATTTGTTCCAGAGGTCCCAGCGCGATGTTCGAGAGTCCGGCGGCCAATATCAGAGAGAGCAGAATTGCGATGCTGGAGAAGACCACCGCTTGCTGCAAGCGCGGCGTCAGCTCGTTCTTCAGGAAAACTGTCGATACTCCCACCCGGATGCTGCCGAAGCGAGCACCGTCCAGCTGCAGGGGGATGCGGACGTCATACACGGTCGGCGGGTTGTACACCATGCGGAACTGCCGGCGAAACTTGGCATTTTCCACCAGGTGAAAATCAGGACGGTCCGGAACCAGCTTGCCCACCAGGTCGGGATTCGTGTGGAGGATGGCGTTGCCGTCGCTATCGACGATGGCTGCGTCGTAGATGATGGGCCAGGTGCCCACGACCGATTCCAGAAAATTATTGAGATCGCGATCAGTGCCCAGGTAATACGCCACGGCGCGGCGCTTGGCTGTGGGATTCGTCGTGTCCACCTTGGTGCTGCTCAAATCCGGGGCAGCGTTCGCGGCCAGGTAGGCTAGATTCGAAGTCAGCTGGGCCGCCGATTCACGCGCTGTGGTCACGCGCTGGCGCAGCAATTCGGAAATGTAGATATAGGAAAACGCCAGCACCAGCACGGCGACCATGAAGGTGATGGCCAGTACGATTTTGGTTTTTCGGCGCATGGACTGCGGTCATGAGCGCTTAGCAATTAGCACTTTGGCGCTTAGCCACCGCCAAAGGGTGGCTAGGTGCCAATTGCTAATTGCCGAGTACTGGTGCCCACCTACTCTTCCCTCACCAACGCCGCGTCTGCCGCGGCGTTGCCGTATTCCTTGAGCTTGTTGTGCAGAGTCTTTAAGCTGATGGCGAGAATCTCGGCGGCGCGGGTCTTGTTGTTGTTGGTCGCCTCGAGCGTTTTCAGGATCAGCAGCTTCTCGGCCTCCTCTACCGTCGTGCCCACCCCCAGACGCACGGTGTCCGAATCTTCGGCCGAACTGCGCAGACTGGATTGCCCAAATCCCGGCGGCAGATGTTTGGTTTCCACGATCGCGCCGTCGCACACGATGATCGCCCGCTCCAAAGTGTTGCGCATTTCGCGCACATTGCCGGGCCAGGAGTAGTTCTGAAAAGCGTTGAGCACGGCTTCGCTTACGCCGGCGACCTTTCGCCCATGTTTCTCGTTCATATCCGCCAGCAAGGCCTGCACCAGTTCAGGAACGTCTTCCTTGTGTTCGCGCAGAGGCGGCATGTGAATATTAAAAACGTTGAGGCGGTAATAAAGATCGTTGCGCAATTCGCCGCGGGCGACGGCCTCCTCGGGAACCTTGTTAGTGGCGGCCAGGACGCGGACGTCCACCGTGGTTTCCACCTTGCTTCCCAGCCGGCGCAGTTTACGGTCTTCGAGAACGCGCAGCAGTTTGGCTTGCGTGGCCACCGGCATCTCGCCGATTTCGTCGAGCAGCAGAGTTCCGCCTTCCGCCAGTTCGAAACATCCGGTGCGCCGTTCCAGGGCTCCAGTGAACGCGCCTTTTTCGTGACCGAATATTTCGCTTTCGATCAGCGTTTCCGGAATGGCGGCGCAATTGATGGGAACGAATGGTTTGGTCCTTCGCGGACTGAGTTCATGAACCGTGCGCGCCACCAGCTCCTTGCCCGTGCCGCTCGCCCCGGTAATCAACACCGATGCAGTACTAGGCGATACCATCTCGATGAGATGAAAGATTTCCTGCATTTTCTTGGAGGAACCGATCAAGCTCCCCAGCGAACCGGCGTCGCGCAGCTTGCGGCGTGTGACTTCGAGTTCAGCGCGAGTTCCCAGCAGGGCGGATGCATTTTGCAGGATGGTGCGCAACCGGTTGGTGTCAATGGGTTTGGTGATGTAGTCGTAGGCGCCCATGCGCATGGCTTGCACGGCGCTGTCAATGGTGCCTTGTGCCGTCACCACGACCACCGCCATGGTCTGGGCGTCGGTGGCCAGCTTCTCCAGCAATTCCAGGCCACCCATGCGCGGCATTTTCATGTCGGTGACCACAATGGAAGGCGCCCAGGCGGTAACTTTTTCCAGCCCTTCCGCGCCATCCTTCGCGGTCTCGGCCCGATAGCCCCAGCCGGTGACCAATTCGGCCAGACCTGTCCGCTCATTGTCTTCATCCTCGACGATCAGTACTTTTTCATGGTTCATAGCGGCCTGACTGCCATTATTTAGGCTTTCCGGCCTTGCTGCAAGCCGTGTTCATAAGGTTCGCGGTTTCTCCGCCCTGGCCGGCAGCCGGGCTGATTGAGGCTGAACCGCCAGGTTCAGAGGCCGAGGTAGTATATCAATCTGAGACACTTAGCAGCATTTCCGACAGATGATTAGCTTCTTAAAAAGATTCGGTCAGATCGCTTGATTTGACCTTGGTCTGGAGTAAAATCATTTCCCATACCAAAGTAGGTACTGGCCTCCCACGCAGATTCCCAGTCTCACCTAGCTCTGAGCGTGGACGCAAGAATTTTTATTTAAGGATCTCGGAGGAATTGCATGTCACTTCGTCGAGAATTGCTGTCCGGCCTATTCCTTGGGCTTTGTGCTGTGTGCGTTGATATCAGCTTCCGCAGTGGCGCAAGAAGAAGCCACCCCGAAAGTGGAACTCTTCGTAGGCTATCAGTGGTTGCATCCGGGTATCACTGTGCCATCTCCATTTCAACCCCTGGACGCTCCCATAGGAGTGAAGATGGGGGACATTCCGCAAGGCGCAGGCGCCAGCCTGACTTACAACTTCACGCGGTTCCTGGGACTCGAAGCCGACTACGGCGTCAACAAGAACGACAACGGAACGGTGAATACTGCTTCGATCGGGCCTCGCCTGGCCTGTGCGCAATGAAGGAACAACCTTCTTCGTTCACACGTTGCTGGGCCTAAACCGGCTGACTGTGCCCAACGTCGATACCAGCAATGGCCATTGGGGCGATCCTGGGCGGCGGAATGGATCTCAATCTTTGGCGCCGGCTCTCGCTGCGTTTGTTTGAAGCCGATTGGGTCTGGGCGAACCACAATTTTTCCGAACGAGGTTGGCCCCGCCTTTTCAGAGTTGCGGCGTCCGCAAGAGAGTGGAGTCCGGCTGCGTACGGGTTTGGTTTTTGCTTTCGGTTATCCGTCAGCGGCAGTGCCGGCAGCGAGTTGCTCGATCCAGCCCAGCGAAGTTATGGTGGGTGAACCCGTCACGGTCACGGCCAGCGCTACCAATTTCAATCCCAAGCACACTCTGACCTACACCTGGGCCAGCACCGGCGGAAAGATCACCAGCAAGGACAACACCGCGACCATGGATACGAACGGAGTCGCCGGTGGCAGTTACACAGCAACCGCTCGCGTGGCCGATCCCAAAATGAAGAAAGGCGGCGAGGCAAGTTGCAGCGCCACCTTCACGGTGAAAGAACCGCCGAAGAATCCGCCGACCATGTCCTGCTCGGCGAATCCGACGTCGGTCCAAGCCGGGCGCGTCTTCGACCCTGACTTGCACCTGCACCAGTCCGGATAATGTGCCGGTCACGATCAGCGGTTGGAACGCGAGTGGTGGCAGCGTCTCCGGAGACGGCGGCACCGCCACTCTCAACACCACCGGAGCATCAGCAGGTCCGATCACGGTGAGTGCTACTTGTACCGATTCTCGCGGTCTCACCGCGTCGAGTTCGAGCACGGTGACGGTAGAGGTTCCACCGCCACCGCCGCCGGAGGCGAGCAAGCTGAGCGAGTGCGACTTCCCCAACAAGGTGAAGCCGTGGCGCGTGGATAACACCTGCAAAGCCATACTGGACGATGTGGCCCAGCGGCTGCAGCACGATCCCGATGCCAAGCTCGTCATTGTGGGCAATTCTGAGCCCGGCGAGAAGCGCAAGAACCTGGCCGGAGAGCGCGCGGTCAATTCCAAGGCATATCTGTCAGGTGGCGAAGCCAAGCAAGCCATCGATGCCAGCACGGATTGAAGTGCGCACGGGTAGCGCCGGAACCAGGACCGCCGAATACTGGGTGGTCCCGGCCGGTGCAACCTTCTCGGCCCCGGGAACCACCGTGGTGGATGAGTCGATGGTGAAAGCGGTTCCGGATCACCCGGCCGCCGCCAAGAAGAAAGCCGCTAAGCCCAAGGCTCAATGACGCTTAGCTAAACACGGGCCGGCCGAGTTTTTTACTCGACCGGCCCTTTTTTGTCTGGCCTTCGGTAACTTGAAAAGAGCGTGTTACGCTGTCAATCTCAGCCGCGAGCGCATAATTTCTTCGCAAGGGGCAAATTCACCTATGATTTCGCGTGTCATTTCCGTAAATTACTGATTACATTGGCTATTGCCATGCTCTCCGTCACGACCCTCTGGGCCGGTCAGTGGACCGCGCTGGGTCCGGATGGAGGCGACGTTCGGAGTCTGGGTTTCGACCCGCAGAATCCCGACCGTATCTATCTCGGTACCAGCACCGGAACGCTTTTCCTCTCTTCGCGACGGCGGACACAACTGGGCGCGGCTTAGCCCACCTGGGCGACGACGACAATGTTCTCGATCACATCGCCATCGATCCGCAGAATCCGAAACACATTTATGTTTCCGCCTGGAGCGTGGAGAATCAGCAGGCCGGCGATGTGTATCGCTCGCATGATGGCGGCAACAACTGGGAAGCGCTGCCCGGCGTGCACGGCAAATCGGTGCGGGCCATGGCCATCGCTCCCTACGATTCCAAAGTTCTGGTCATCGGCGCGCTGGACGGCGTTTTCCGCACCAAGGACGGCGGCAATAACTGGGAGCCGTATTTCTCCGGTGAAACAGGCGGACGAACTGAAGAACATCGAGTCGCTCGCGCTTGATCCCAAGAATCCCGACGTGGTTTACGCCGGCACCTGGCATCTGGCATGGAAGACCGACGACGGCGGCGCCAACTGGCATCGCATCAACAAGGGCATGATCGATGACTCGGACGTGTTCTCGGTCATCGTGGACTCCACCAATCCTTCCGTGGTTTATGCCAGCGCCTGTTCCGGCATCTATCGCAGCGACAGCGCGGGCGATCTTTTCCGCAAACTGCAGGGCATTCCGTTCTCCGCGCGCCGCACCCGCGTTCTGAAGCAGGACCCGAGAGATCCGGCGACCGTTTACGCCGGAACCACCGAGGGACTGTGGAAGACCATCGACGGTGGCAAGACCTGGAAGCACGTGACTAATTCTGAAGTTGTGGTGAACGATGTGCTGGTGGATCCCCGCAATCCAAACCGGGTGCTGCTCGCGACCGACCGCAGCGGCGTCCTGGCCAGCGACGATGGAGCGCAGACTTTCACCGCCTCCAATCACGGCTACACTCACCGCTATGTCAGCTCGATTCTGCCCGACAAGAATGATCCCAACAGCATCCTAGTGGGCGTGGTGAACGACCGCGAGTTTGGCGGCGTTTTCTCCACTCGCGATGGCGGACAGAGCTGGCAGCAGAAGAGCGCCGGCTTGGGCGGACGCGATGTTTTCGCGTTGCAGCAGGCTTCCGAATGATGGCCTGATCGCCGGCACCAACAAGGGCATCTTCCTGCTGGATCACAATGCCAGCCAGTGGCGTCCGATCAACACCATCGTGACCGAGAAGACTCGCGGCGCGCGTGGTGGAAAGGCAAGAAGGGAGCGAAGGCGTCAAAAGTGCCCGCGGTCGTGGTTCGCTCGGTTCTGGATGCACGCGTGAGCGATATTGAAGTCACACCCAAGCGCTGGCTGGCAGCCACCTCGTGCCGGATTATTCACCAGCTCGGACCAGGGCAAGACCTGGACCGGCGGGCCGGTGATGGGCAAGAGTGATTTCGTTGCGGTCGAGTCCGAATGGCGAGCTGGTAGTCGCCGCCACTCGCACCAACGTTCTCTATTCATCCAACAATGGAACGACTTGGCAGCAAGCGCCTCTGTCCTCCTACATCACAGCCATTCACGGCGTGACGCTCACGCCCGGAAGGAGAAATCCTGGTTGCTTCCCGCGAAGGCGCCTTCCGGAGTTCCGATTCCGGAGCGACCTGGGAGCATGTGGTGAACGGCATTCCGGACAAGAACATCAGCTCGATCGCGTATGACCAGAGCAAGAAGCGTCTGCTGGCCACCAGCATCGCTACCGGCGTCATTTTCGAGAGCAAGGACGGCGGCCGCAGCTGGCATCGTGGCCCTGATTCGGGATACCCGCTGCGTCGCGTCAGCGTAGTGCGTGGACGCTTCGTGGGCGCAACTCCATTCGACGGCCTGATCGTTCAGCCCGAGAACGAAGCCGCCAGCGCTTCTTTCGGCGGCGGATCATCCAACTAGCGGATCGCCAAACGTTGTCTTAATTTACGGAGGAGCGGTGAGACCGCTCCTCCGTTTTTTTGTTTGTGGATGCAGAGAAAGTAGCCGGGCGCCCACCTTTTCGTTGTGTGTAAAGGCGGGATTCCACAGCCCACGCGCAGTAGGGATGTTCTAGTTCCGCCCTAGCAGAAGTTCCATGGCGCGATCTCAGGGAAGGACCGTGGCACTCGCTCTGTACCTGACACAACAAGCTAGCCAAGGCTAAGACATCCTTAATGTTTGTGTCCTTCTACACGCTGTAGGCCGTTATCGTCGCGATCGCGATTGTGGTCTGGATTGTGATTCGTAGACACCAGTGAAGCTGGTGGCTGACAATCCCCAAACTTTGCAAAAAGCGCAAAGGATGGCAGCCTGCACGGATTCCACCGATTAACGCGGATCTGCTTTTGGCTTTGTTTTGTGATCCGCGAAAATTCGCGCGAATCCGTGAACGGTTTTCGAATTGGATCCCGGTAGAAACTGCCTAGCGCGATAATACCGGCAATAACTACACTGGGTGCTAAATCGGTTAAACTAAATCGCTGATAAATCGACCCCCGACGATGGCATCCAGCTTGCGACTTGTGGAGGAGCGAGGGTGCGCGGCAGGATTGTTTTATGAAGTTGTCGAACCGGAATGGAGGGAACGCCGGAGGATTCGTCGTTCTGGTCGCCGTTCTGCTGATGGGGCTTATTCTGGCCGGGTGCGCGAAGCGCGAGAGCATCTCCCTGGCCGACGACAGCGCTTCCGCGGATCAGCATCTGCCTTTTGAGGCTGCGTCCGATAAAGAGTGGAATTTCCCCCACCGGATCGTTGGCACCCGACGCCATCCCTGCCGGAACTCCTGTAACGATTCACCTGCGGTTGTCTCTATCCAGCGCCAGTTCGCGTTCGGGCGATCCGTTTGAGGCCGTACTGGACGAACCCATCATTGTTCGGGGACGCACGTTCGCGCCGCGGGGGGCCGTCCTGGTGGGAAGGGTTCTGGACGCGCGGGCTTCAGATCAGTTTCACGAACCAGGCTACCTCCGCCTGGGGCTGACTGCCATATCCCTCAACGGCAAGTTGGTTCCCATACAGACCTCCAGCATCTTCATGAAGCGGGGCTCGCACGAGCAACGCAATGTGACCATACTTCGCGATGGTTCCGGGAACAAGGGCGCTCTTCTCGGAGCCTCCGTCGATGCCCCTGGATCGACCTATGCCACGGGGAGCAGCGACGTTGGCGTCGCCCCTGAACGGCGTCTCACTTTTCGCCTAGCCCAGTCCCTGCCGCTCTAAACCTGAACGTGTGGGGCGGGCGCCCTTCGCTCGCTGCCTTGACGTTGATTTTTCCTAGCTGGGAATCTCGTGAGTTGCAGTCAGTTCATAGATCCCGGATGACTTGGGACTCAAAGTCCAGATCAAAGACGGCGGACGAGGGCGCCCGCCCCACACGACCTAAAGCGTATTCATAAACGCGACCAGGTCGGCCTTCTGATCGTCGCTCATCAGCATATTGAAACGCTGGACGTAGAAGTTGACCACGTCCAGCAGGCTCGCGGCGGAGCCGTTATGGAAGTATGGCGGGCGAGCGGCCAAACCGCGCAAGCCGGGAACTTTAACTTTAGATCGGCACACTTGCCGATCATGGCGCGTCCGGGGTACTGGCAATCTGCGTGCCGTCGTTGCATTGAATCGCGTAAGAAGGGAGATTCGGTTGGGGAGAGCTGGTTCCGATGTCCCATCATATCGGGCGATGAGTCGCCACCCACATTCGGCGTGTTGTGGCACGGGGTGCAAGTGCCCGTAATTGGCCCGCCGCCCCGGACGTCGTTGAATCCGGGCACGACGGAAATCAGTATCGGGAAAGTATTAAACAACACCTCTCCCCGCGCGACCGACTGCTCCGCCCCATTCGAACCGCTCGCCGAGGCCCAGTTGGTGTAAAGGGAAAAAGCATTGGGGTCAAATCCTGCACCGGAGTTGATCCCGGGAGAGAAGGCTTGGGTCGAGAGAAACACCGGACCGCCGTTCGCCCCCTGAGCGGTGAGATCTCCGGCCAAAGTGTCTACCGATGGTGCGGTGAACAGCGAGCTTTCGAGGCTCACGATCTGGGTGAGCGGCGCATCCGTCGGCGGAGCGGTTGGTGCGGCGTGGACCATGGTTGCGTCCAAGGCCTGGGTCTTCAAGTCGGGCTCCCGGCCGTCCCACATGGTCCCATTGAGAAACTTCAGGTTGGTGGAGGGAAGCGGCCGCCGATAAAGCGCCGGCTGGGTGACCGTGGTTTCCGGACACTGGTAAGGGTCGGTAATTGAGATGATGCTGAACTCGGCGCTCGCCGGCACCGGCAGCGTCATCCGGATCAGCCCAAAATTCAATAGCTGGCTGTAGGCCGTGGTTGCGGCTGCGAGCGTAGAAACGTCGGCGCTGGGGCAATTGGCGCCGTCAAGCACGCGAAATACCGGATCGGTACCCTGGGTGGACTGGAATCGCTGCTGCAGGTCGACCGGGCTGATGCTCCATCCATCGCTGGCGACATGACAGCTGTTACAGGTTCGATTGTTCGTTCCTAGTTGGCTGAAAAAGGGACCCGACTTGTCCACTTGGGTTGGCTGAAGGTCTCGAGTGTGCCGCTTGCATCCGAAGATGTTTCCTGGAATGTGCTCGGCGGTGGTGGCGTCGAGTTGCCGGGCTGTGACGCCGCCCCGCCACCACACGCTGTGAAGCCTGAAATAACCAACCCAGCAACAGCAAGTAAAAGCCGGTGTCGAATCATCGCTTACGTGGCCCTTTGTTGCAGACGTCTGTTTCAGACGTCGGCCGGGCAGCGGAAAAACGCCGCTTGGCCTGGAATCTTGATTTGTCTGGGGTAGACAATTGGAGGAGGATCTTCAAATTACCACATTCAGATCGAAAATCAAGTCGAGAAATGGCGCGGGTCGTGGGTCAGTCTGCAAAAGGGGCTAACCACCAAGGTCACGAAGGTACACGAAGGAAATCCTGAAAATAAGGGCTTCGTGATACTTCGTGTCCTTGTTGGCTAGTAGGTTTTGCGGGTTGCCCGGTGTTGAAGACCGCATTTCGTGAAATGCAACCTGTGGGAACGTGAATCAAGCCAATCATGCACGGCCAGATTTCGCCTCGTAATGTTCTTCTGTTACAGCCTTGTGTGACCCCTGCCCTTTAGCACTTGGCCCGCGCCCGCCTAGACTTCCCGAAATGGAGAGCACGACCAACGGGGAAACTTATAGCAGCAGGTTTCCCGATTCGGGAGGGGATGGGCCCTTCGGTACTGTGCCCACACCCTGGAAAAAAACAGACTATCCCGAGCACGATTGTCCAGCTCAATGACGACAAGCTTCTGGCGGCGCGAATGTTGGGCATCGGCAAGACCACGCTCTACCGCAAGCTGAAGCAGTATGTCACGCAGGACTAGAAGTGCAGGGAATTCCACGAGTAGCCGTCCGGTCGGGCGAGCGAAGATCGCGGGATCTTGCTTGCGAGAAAAGCAGGTCCCTCCGCTCCGCTCGCTGCGCCCCGGTCGGGATGACCGATATCCGGGGGCTAGAACTCAATCCGCCTTACTGGGGGAGTCCCACGCGGCGCAGCAGGTCTATGGAGCGCGGATCGGAGTGGAGGAAGTCAAAACTTGGTTCCGTTCCGAAATCCACCATGGAGGCATCGCGCGCCTGATACGCTTTCTCCAACCACTCCAACGTGTGGTCTTTCTCCCCGAGACGGGCATACATTATTGCCACGGTAAAGGCCGAAACATACTGATGAGTCGATTGGCTGATCAGGTCGTCGAGCCACGCTTGTATCGCTCCTTTGTAGCCCGATCGCGAGTACGCTTTCCCAATTAGTTCCGCGCTTCGCGGGTCTCCCTCGAGGAGGAATGCCTTTTGCCACTCCGCGATTGCTTCCTTGTACATCCCCTTGCGGTCGTATGCGCTTCCGAGCCCCCAATGTGCCAAGCTGAAGTTTGCGTCCAGCTCCAGAGTTTTCTGGTACTGCTCGATCGCCCGGTCGAATTGATGCGCGTCGTACAGTCCGTCCCCCACATTGGTATTCAGGATCAGGCTTAGGGGATCAAGCGCTATAGCCTGTTTGTGCTCCGCCACGGCCTGGTCGAATCGCTTCATCGAGTACAGGAAAAGGGGATACATTCCGCGACTCGAGCTCGAGCTGGAATTGGGCTCCAGCTCAATCGCACGTCGAAACTCTTTCTCCGCTTCGGGGAAATTCCAGTCGTATCTCCATAAGACCCATGCCAAAGCCGCATGAGCGTCGGCTACGGAATCGTCCAGTTGCAGGGCTTTCGTCGACGCCGCTTTTGATCTTGGCATCATCTCCGAAGGAGGACTGGTATACGCGAGTTCATGGAAGGCGTTCGCTAGTCCAGCGTAGGCCAGTGCGTAGTTCGGGTCTTTGTCGATGGCTTGCTGGAAATAGTCGACGGCCTTTCGCATGTCGTCGTCGGTGAATTTTTCCCAGTAATAGTTGCCCTTCAGATAGAGATTGTAGGCTTCCCAATTCTCGGTTTTCTGCCCGGCGAGTTTTTTCTGGTCTTCGGGGCTAAGCCGCAATCTCAGTTTCTCGGAAATGTCCCGGACAATTTCCTGTTGCACGGAGGAAATATCGGAAAGTTGGCGATCGTATTGCGTGCCCCAGATCTCAGAGCCATCGCGTGCATCAACCAGTTCCGACTGGAGGTGGATGCTGTCCCCGTGGTGGACCAGGGTCCCGACAAGGACGGCGCCCACTTTCAATTCGCGGCCCACGTTTTGCGGATCGACGACGCGCCCCTTATAGCGGAACACGGTGCTTCGCGACATCACTCGTAGCTGCGGAAGCTGGGAAAGGCTGTGAATCAAGCCTTCGGTGATGCCGTCGCAGAGATACTCCTCGTCCGGATTGCCGTTGGTGTTCACGAACGGCAGCACAGCCATCGAATCGACGAGGTTGCCAGGGCGAGATCGATAGTACCTGCCTCCCACGATCAGCCCTCCGCCGACGATGATAACGATAGCGACGACGGTCGCTACGACCCTCTTGGCGGACCAAGTGGATGCTGGCGGAATCAACGCGGCTCCACTTCCGCCCGCGGTTTTTCCCGATTCAGAGTCACGCTTCAGACGCTTCAGATCAGCCCTCAGCTCGGCGGCGGATTGACACCGAATATCGCGGTCTTTCTCGAGCGCCTTGCCGATGATCTCTTCCAGCCTGGGCGGCGCGTCAGGATTCAACTTGATCACGGGTGCTGGTTCTCGATTAAGGATCGACTCGAAGATCACTCCCGAGGTATTGCCCCGAAAAGGGAGCAATCCCGTAGCCATCTCATACAACACAGTTCCGAACGAGAACAGGTCGGTTCGGGTGTCGAGTTCCTTTCCTCTAACCTGTTCCGGCGACATGTACGAGACCGTGCCCAGAGCAGTTCCAGGACTGGTGAGATTTTCCTGCGCATCGATGGTGGCAGCGCTCTCGCTGGCGCTTGCCGGCCGCAAGGAAAGTTTGGCCAGCCCGAAATCAAGAATCTTCGTCTGCCCGCGAGTGGTCACGAAGATGTTTGCGGGTTTGATATCGCGATGGATGATGCCCTTCGAATGGGCCCCGTCAAGTCCGTCGGCGATCTGAATCCCCAGATCGAGCAGGGTTTCAATCTCAATCGCTTTGCCGCCAATCAGGTGCCGAAGGGTCTGGCCTTCCAGCAGTTCCATGGCGATGAAGGCCCTGCCATCCACTTCATCAATTTCGTAGATGGTGCAGATGTTTGGGTGGTTCAAGGCGGATGCCGCTTTGGCCTCCCGCTGAAACCGGCCGAGGGCCTGCACGTCGCGGGCAAGTTCTTCAGGAAGAAATTTGAGAGCTACGTGACGGCCGAGCTTAACGTCTTCGGCTTCATAGACAACCCCCATGCCCCCACCGCCGATCTTGCGCAGTATGCGGTAATGGGAGAACGTCTGCCCGAGCGGTTGGAGGGGCGCTGTCATTGGCGACGATGGTAGGTGCGCTTCAGAGGAAGGTCAATAGCTGGGGGTTGAAAGACCGCTGCGGGGAGACTCCCTTGCAAAACATCTACGAGATGGTTCAAGAGCTGAGCCGATGCTTTCCTGATTCTGGCTGAGGCTTCCCGGACTGGGAAGCCAACCATGCGCAAGCTCGATAACTCCTCTATTTTCAGTGGTGCGATCGCGGCCGCGGACTTACGCCTTCCGCGAAAGCTCAGGGCTGCGCCCAGGACATTCAACAGGTGACCTCTGAAGAAACTCATCACGTGGTGACCTCATCCCAGGCGTTAGCGCAGCTTCGTGCCCGCGAATACCTGGCCGTTCTTATCGATCAGGCCTTCCTCGAAACCGAACCAGTCGAGAGCGACATGGTGCTGGAACACATTGGGACAGCCGTTCCCGCTCATCTGACCTTCGCCATTAGCAACCTGGATCGAGTCGCGCGCGAGTTCCGGGCTGTCCTGCATCGGCACAAGAAACCGGTCCTGATGGTTCGGCATGAGGTGCAACAAACCCTACCAAATGAACTCAAGAGCACGATCACGGCGCTACTGCTTTCCTGAAATGGCGTTGCAAGTTCCTGATGTCCAGAGCGAAGCCAAGAGCAGGATGCGAGCCATCCACGAACTTGCCCAGGAGGTGCGCCTCAAGCGCGACGGTCCCATTTGACGCTCTCGCGGGCGCAAGTCGACGTAAAACCTCATCCTCGATCTGCAACATTGCTGCAACATTTTGCGCACTGGCTGCGTCCTCGCGAAAATCCTTCCCGAACATTTCCTTCCCGCACTACAATGACGCAGCAACAAAGAACGCGGAGTCGCGCTGTTTTCGCGGCTGTCCCGCGCTCGCCCCGGGGGCCCTGTGCACGTTCTGATCACGGCAGACACTTTGAGTGGTACATGGACCTACACCCGCGAGCTGGTCTCCGGTCTGGTCGGTCGTGGGCTGCGCGTCACCCTGGTGAGTTTCGGCGAAATCCCCCTGCCTCAACAGACTTTGTGGATGGATAACCTGCATGGCCTGGAATACCGTCCCACAGCGTTCCGCCTGGACTGGATGCAGGAAGGACAGGAAGACCTTAAAGATTCCTCGGCGTATCTCACAGCGTTGGTGAAAGAGTTGAAACCCGACGTACTTCACCTGAACCAGTTGTGCTACGGCAGTCTGCCGGTCCCGGTGCCGCGCGTGGTGGTGGCGCATGGCGATTTGATCACCTGGTGGCGGGCAGTCCATGGGCAGGAACCCAAGCAGGATCGTTGGCTGCAATGGTATCGGCAAGTTGTCACTCGAGGTCTGGCCGCAGCCAGTGTCGTGGTGGCTCCTTCCGTCTGGATGCGGGACAGCGTGCGCGACTGCTACACCCGGGCACGGCACGAAACTGTGATCTATAACGGACGCAATCCTATTTTCTTCAACCCCTACGTGGGCAAGGATGATTCTGTACTCGCGGTGGGCCGGTTGTTGGATGCTGGCAAGCAGATTTCGCTGCTGACCCAGCACACTCACCCTCTTCCCATCTGTATCGTGGGGTCGGACACCCCGATTCACGGTCCTGCGGTGATTCCGATACGTGCCGATGTCAAACTTTCGATCGACGAGGTCAATGTAGCGCTGAAAGGGCCGCAGACCGAAGCACAGCTGCGCACGCTTTACAGCCGGGCCGCGATTTACGCCGCCACCTCGCGCTACGAACCGTTCGACATGGCGGCGGTCGAAGCCGCATTCTCGCGTTGCGCAATTGTGGCCAACGACATTCCTGCATTCCGGGAAATATGGGGTGACGCCGCTCTTTACTTCCGTGAAAACGACGCTACCAGTCTCGCATCCGCGATCCGCCGCTTGAGCGATCAGAGGGACCTGTGCCGCACCTACGGCAATCGTGCGTATCAACGGGCCCGCGAGTGCTTTACTTCCAAGCGCATGATCGATCAATATCTCGAGTTATATGGAAACCTGCTGCAGACCAAGTGGGCAGCGGCGTAGGAAGGGCAGATCTCAGCTTTCAGCCATCAGCTCTCAGTTTTCCCCCTCCAAGTGGTTTGGCTGAAAGTTGAGAGCTGACAGCTGCAAGCCTCATTCTGCTATCTTCGTATCGAACAGGGAGGTCTCATGGCTGCAGTCAAAATTACTGTACGCAAGAACGGCCCGTATCGCGTGGAAGACCCCGAGGGTTCGATCGAACTGGTCGACGCCGACGGCAACAAGTATGACCTGAGCGGCAAGCCGGCATTCTCTCTCTGCCGTTGTGGCGGATCGGTGACCAAACCGTTCTGCGACGGCACTCACAGTCGCATCGGGTTCCAGGGAGCGGAATCGGCGGTAAAAAAGGTGGAGAGCAGCAGCTGAACCGAATACTTCCCCGAACATAAACAGTTTTGGCGCAGTCACGGTGGCTTCCGTCTTCGTCCAAGCCACGATCTTGCCCGGCATCAGACTTCATAGGAGCCCCTGTGAACGATTGGAACGATCGAGAGTTGGGGATGGGTCGTGGGATCACGCGGCGCGATTTCCTGAACGGAATCGCGCTTACCGTCGGTGCGGCGGTCCTTCCTTCTGACTTCCTTGCGGCCGCGGACATGCAGGCCGGGCGGGAGCAGTCTTCCGAGTACTACCCTCCTGCCTTGACCGGGCTTCGCGGCAGTCATCCCGGATCGTTTGACGCGGCACACAGCCTGCGCGATGGCACCTTCTGGGACCACGCCGGAACGTCGGTTGACACCCGAGAATCCTACGACCTGGTGGTGGTGGGAGGCGGCATCAGCGGCCTCTCGGCCGCGCATTTTTATCGTAAGAGGGCAGGATCGAAGGCGCGCGTACTCATTCTCGATAATCACGACGATTTTGGCGGACACGCCAAGCGTAACGAGTTCTCCTCCGCCCACCGGACTATGCTGGGTTTTGGCGGAACGTTCTCCATCGAGAGCCCAGCCCCGTACAGCGTCATAGCCAAGAGTCTGATCCACGAACTCGGGATTGACGTCGCTTCGTATCCCAAGTATGTAAATGAACACTTGTACCGTTCCTTCGGCCTCTATCCGAAAATCTTTTTTGATAAGGAGACCTTCGGTGCAGATCGGCTGGTGGTCAATCCGATGGCAGTCGTATCTGGAGAGAGCCAAGACTCTCCCGCAGGAGCAGGTGCGCTCGAGAGATTCTTGAAGGAGGCCCCGCTTTCCCAACAGGCCGTGGCCGACTATGAACGTCTGCTCACCGAGAAGAAGGACTATCTGCCTGGCCTAAGTTCCGACGAGAAAAAAGCCCGCCTCGCTCGGGTCAGCTACAACAGTTTCCTCTCCGACACGGTCGGAGTCAGTCCTGAAGTGGTCAAAGTATTCCAGGCGTTGTCCCAACCTTCCTTCGGCATCGGGTTTGACGCAGTCTCCGCACAGGACGCATGGGGTCTAGGCGCGCCCGGATTCGCCGGCATGAATCTTGATCCGGTGCCTGGCAAGGGAATGAACCGCGATGCCATCCCCAACGAAGAGGCCGAGAACTACTTCTTCCATTTCCCCGACGGCAACGCTTCCATCGCTCGACTGCTGGTACGCACGCTGATTCCTCAGGCACTTCCAGGCCATTCCACCAAGGACGTGGTCATGGCCCGAGCGAACTACGCCGTGCTTGATCAGGAGAATTCTCCCATTCGCATCCGCTTGAACAGCACCGCCGTGCGAGTGAAGCATCAGGGAGACCCCGCCAGCGCCCAGGGCGTAGAAATCGCATACGCGCGCGGCGGCAAAGTGTACACAGTACAGGCCGCGCATTGCATCCTGGCTTGCTGGCACGTGGTCATTCCCCACATCTGCGAGCAGTTGCCGGATAAGCAGAAAGAAGCGCTCTCATCGGCAGCCAAGGTCCCATTGCTCTACACCAACGTTGCCATTCGAAACTGGACGGCTTTCCAGAAGCTGGGCGCCAGCTCGGTCTATGCCCCATCTTCGTACCACTCGCACATGAACCTGGACCTGCCCGTGAGTATCGGCGGCTACGAATGCTCGCAAAAGCCGGAAGAGCCAATCGTCGTTCACATGATGAAGACGCCGTGCAAGCCTGGCCGCCCAGCCCGTGAGCAGCACCTTCTGGGCCGGGTGGAACTCTTCACCACGACGTTTGAAACCATGGAGCGCAACATCCGCGAGCAGTTCGCCAGGGTGGTGGGGCCGGGAGGTTTCGATCCGGCAACTGACATCACGGCCATCACGGTGAATCGCTGGCCCCACGGCTACGCCTACGAATACAACTCGCTGTGGGATAAATTCTGGCTGGAGGGCGGAGAGACACCCTGCGAAGTGGCCCGCAAACCCTTTGGAAGGATCGCAATTGCCAATGCCGACGCCGGCGCGTACGCCTACACGGATTGCGCAATCGACCACGCCTATCGGGCAGTGGGAGAGATCACGAAAAGACGAGACCAGAACTGAGATCCGAGAACGGATAACTAACAACCGGTCTTGAATCTTGAATCTCTAAATTGCAGCGTCAGTGAATTGTCTTAGTTTTCCGCGACATGTAGTCCATCAGCAGATATTGTCCCAGCGTGTAGGGAGTGGTGAAGTAGGCCTTGCCGCGGCACATTTCGGTCACCTTCTGCACGAACTGTACCAGTCCATAGTCTGACGCCAGCATGAAGGTATTGATCATCACTCCAGCCCGCTTGCACTTTGAAACTTCCTCCAACGTCTGGCTCACCACCATGGGGTCGAGCCCGAAGGCGTTCTTGTAGATGCGCCCGTCTTCAAGCGTCAGGGCGGAAGGCTTGCCGTCGGTGATCATCACAATCTGCTTCATGTCCTTGCGCTGCCGCTGTAGAACGCGTTGCGCCAGCCGCAAGCCTTCCCGCGTGTTGGTGTAATACGGGCCGACTTTTACCCGCGCCAATTGCGATAGCGGAACTTCTTCCGCCGAATCGTGAAACAGAACCAGAGAAAGCGAGTCGCCGGGATATTGTGTGCGGATCAAATGCGAAAGCGCCATCGCGACTTTCTTGGCCGGGGTGAAGCGGTCCTCGCCGTAGAGGATCATCGAGTGCGAGCAATCGAGCATGAGCACCGTCGCGCACGACGACTGATACTCGCACTGATGTACCTGCAGGTCGGAGTACTCAATGTTCAGTGGCAGTTTCAGGCCTTCGCGCTGGATGGCGCTGGAAAGCGTGGCCGTAATATCGAGATTGAGGGTGTCGCCGAATTCGTAGGGACGGGATGCGCCGCTGGCTTCGATGCCGGTGGACAGGTCGCGGGTGTCGTGGCGGCCGAAGCTTGATTTCCCGAGCGAGCCCATCAGATCGCGAAGCGTTTTGAAGCCGAGAAAGTCGAGGCTCTTATCGGTGATTTCAAACTTGGCCTGCTGGGCCTCGCCAGCCTGCCCGCCAACACTTGATTGCTGTGAGGGGTCATGGGGTTGATCGAGGCTGATGTAGTCTTCCTGTTCCAGACGTTCGATGAGTTGCTCAATAAGGTCATCGAGCGTCCCATCCATTTGCATCTCGCGCAGCCGTTCCTGCATTTCTTCATCCAGCAGGTTTCCATCGAGCAATGCCTGCTCGATGGCGCGGCGCAGATCGTCGAGCGTCTGCTCGCCCTCAGGCATGTCGTAAAACATGTAGTTCTGGAAACCGCTCTGCAACAGGTAGTCAGAGAGCGCGCTGAGCAAGTCCTCCATGCTCATTTCGCCAGCCGGGTCTGGAACGTACTTGCTATAGCGAATGCGTTTCATAAAAACAGTCGTCGGTCGTTCGTCGTTCGTCGTTGGCGGCTTGGACACTAGTGTCTCGGTCTTGACCCACGACCGACGACCAACGACTAGTTATACGGCCTGCGGCCACGAAAGGGCGGATCTTCGCGCTCGAAGGGCTTTTCCGCCGGCTTCGGCTGCTTCTCTCCGGCGGTGAAGACGCGTTCTTCATTTCGCCCAATACGTTTGTGCGCGTGCAGGCCTTCGAGAATAAATTCGGCCGCTGAAACCTGGACCTCCGGACTGTCCTTGGGACCGACGCCGAGCTTCACCGTTTTTTCCATCAATCCCTGAATGCCTCGCAATGACGGCAAAGCTTCGGTCGCGCTGGCAGTGTCCGCCAACTGAATCTCTCCGCCCAGGTCAAACCATTGCACGATTTGCTGCATGTCCACGCCCTTGAAATACGCGTCATGTGTTTTCGCCACAGCTGCGCGAATCAGTTCGCGGCTGACGTGATCGGCGCCTTTCATCTCGCCTTCGTATTCCAGTTCCAGCTTCCCGGTGATCGCGGGCATGGCGGCGTAGACATCGGCGATGCGCGGCACCACCAAAGCCTCTTCCTGGTGAATGGCGCGGCGCTCGGCGTTCGAAATCACGTTTTCCATGGCCGAAATGGGCAGGCGCTGGCTGACGCCCGACCGCTTGTCGATCTTCTTGTCTTCGCGGGCGGCGAAGGCGATACGCTCAATCACCTCCTGCACATATTTCGGCAAGTGCAATTTGTAGCCGTTGCGCTGGGTCCACGATTCCTGGGCCGTAATGGTGATGCCCTCTTCCACGGTGGCAGGATAGTGGGTGCGGATTTCCGATCCGATGCGGTCTTTCAAGCGGCGTAATGATCTTGCCGCGCGCCGTGTAGTCCTCCGGGTTGGCGCTGAACACCAGCGCGACATCGAGCGGCAGGCGAATGGGATATCCCTTAATCTGTACATCGCCCTCCTGCATGATGTTGAACAGGCCCACCTGAATTTTTCCCGCAAGGTCCGGAAGTTCGTTGATGGCGAAGATGCCATGATTGGCGCGGGGCAGTAATCCATAGTGCACCGTGTACTCGCTGCCGAGTTCGTGTCCGCCGCGTGCCGCCTTGATGGGATCGATATCGCCGATCAGGTCAGCGATGGTGACGTCGGGTGTTGCCAGTTTCTCGACGTATCGCTGTTCCGGCGTGAGGTATGCAATCGGCGTGTTGTCGCCGAGCTTCGCGATTTCTTCCTGGCAACGACGGCAAATAGGGGCGTACGGATTGTCATGAATCTCGCAACCGGCGACATAGGGCACCTGGGGATCTAGCAACGAGGTCAATGCGCGCAGGATGCGGCTTTTGGCCTGGCCGCGCAGTCCCAGCAAAATGAAATTATGACGCGAAAGAATTGCGTTGACGATCTGGGGCACGACCGTGTCGTCATATCCGACGATGCCGGGGAAAATTGCGCTGCCCTGACGCAGTTTCACGATTAGGTTATCGCGCATTTCGTCTTTCACGCGCCGGGTGCTCAGCCGTTGTTCGCTAAATGGACTTTGGCGCAATTCGCCGAGCGTCCGCGGCAGACTCATGATGGAAAACCCCCAATGGAAAGAGCTTCTGCTCGAATTATACGCCGCTGACGGACCGCCCCGTGCCCGCTCTTCGGTCGTGGGTAGCGTCCTAAATTCTTAAACCACGAAGGACACGAAGGGGCAAACCGCGAGCTCCTTCGTTTACCTTAGCGTCCTTTGTGGTAATAGGTTTGATGAGGCGAAAGGCGCCCGTCAATGAACATGGCCATTGCCGCCCGCCCTCTTACGCACCAGCACCGTCCGCCGCAAATTCGGCAAGATGGCCTCCAAGTAGGAAATGACCGCTTGCATGCGCTCAGCTTCGGACTTCAACCCCAGCAGGGTCTGCTTGAAATCGAGATCGAGTGGCATCGACCCGACCAAACGAAACGAGAATTGAGCGCTTCCGATTTCGGAAGAATTTGCGGAAGCCGAGCCGGCCAGTTCGATGATTTCGCCCTGCAGTTTCACCGCCTGGGCAATTTCTTCCGCCGTGGCCTTGTCGGGTTCGTCCTGCAGGTAAAGTACTTCGGCCTGCAGAAACGATCGCTCCTGGTTGACCTGCATGACCTCAAAGCGCTCGCGTCCTTCGGTCACGATATCCATGCGGCCATCGGGATATTTTTGGGTAACGGTGATAATCTCTGCTGTGCAGCCGATCTCAGCGACGCCCTCCTCTTTGGCCCGGACGACGCCGAACGACTTCTTCTGGTCCAGACATTCGGAGATCATCTCTCTGTAGCGCGGCTCGAAAACGTGGAGCGGCAGGGAGGCGCCCGGGAAGAGAACCAGGTCGAGAGGAAACAACGGGAGAAGGCTCACGCAGAAACTCCAATGCTTCCCCGCGAGTGCGGGGGAATTCCTCGATTGTACGCCCCTCATTATCGGGATTGTGGAATTCGCTAACGCCGCCGGAGACTTGACGGGCACAGGTAAGGCCGTGAGAATCGCCGGGTCTTTCACGACCTTTTGCGGTCAAAAAACTTTACCGCAAAGGACGCGAAGGTACCGCAAAGCTCGCAAAGGAAGCGGAGAGCTAACAAGACCTAAAAGATGAACTCCAGCAAGATCAATATCTCTGAAAAAGTCGTAGTAGTCACGGGCGCTTCGATGGGCATTGGCGAAGCGATCGCGAAACTCTTCGCGGACGGGGGTGCCCGGGTCGTGTTGCTCTCACGTGATGCGGCACGCGCCGAAGCCGCGCGCAGTCGCATTGGCCACAGCGAGAGCACACTGGCGCTTTCCTGCGACGTTCGCAATCGCGAAGAGATCGACCGCGTCGTCGGCCTCACGCTGCACCACTTTCAGCGCATCGATGTCTGGATCAACAACGCGGGTCACGGACTCATGGATACAGTCGCTCACGTCGATATGACCGCCGTCCGTGAAACCTTCGACACGAATTTCTTCGGCACGGTCGCCTGCATGCAGGCTGCGCTGGCGGTGATGAAGCAGCAAGGCTCGGGGGCGATTATCAATATCTCGAGCGTCGCCGGTCACATTCCGCTTCCGTTCCACGCCGTCTATAGCGCCACCAAGTTTGCCATGAACGCACTCGGCAAGGCGGCAAACGTGGAACTCAAAGCCTCAGGGATCCATGTAACGACGGTGTGTCCGGGATACGTGAGAACTGATTTCAGCGCCAATGCCATCAAGGGAAGCGAAGCCAAGACGGTACGGCCGTCCTCGGTCCGCGGAATCAGTGCTCAGCGCGTGGCCCGCGCCGTGCTACGCGGCTATTTGAAGCAGAAGAGGGAAGTCGTTGTGCCCTGGACCATGCATCCAGCCATAAAGGTCTATCAGTTGTTTCCGGGCCTGGTGGAGCGGACTATGGCAAAAATGTCGCGGCGAGTGGAATAGCAGTTCGGGTCTATGCCAGTTCGGCCAGCATATTTTCCATCTCCGCCTGAGCGTGGCCGTTCCCCGTTTTCTTTGCGGAGACGATTCCGTCCGCCAGCATTTTTCGGGCTTCTTCCGTGCGCTCGGCTTTCGCCAACGTCTGCGCAGCCATGAAATATCCCGCCGTGTAGTCAGGATGGCTGGACAACAGCCTGCCAAACTCTTCCAGAGCGCGTTCGATTTCTCCAGAATTCGAGTACTCCATGGCCAGGCCATAGCGGGCGAAGGCATCAGAGGGATTTTGCGAAAGCACTTCGGTAAGCAATGCGATGCGATCCATAAGTCAGCTTCTAGCTTCTGGCTCCTAGCTTCTAGCCACACACTCAATACGAGATTACTACACGCCGGGCAGCTAAGCCCGTGGCCGCGCCTCGCCGCGCGCAGCGTCCGCTGCCAAAAAGCTCGCCGGTGCGCCGTCGACTCCGAAACTGGCGAGCCAGCGAATAGATGGATACAATGACCATCACCAATCAGGAGAATCAGATTTGGCGTGTCCCTTCTTCATGCCGATACAGAAATTGGACGGCGTCTGGCTGCATCCTTCGCGTTTGCCTTTGGGTGGCGGGTGGGATGGTCATTGCTCTGCCCCGGGCCATGAAGGCGCTCAGCCCTCGCACGACGAACTGCACGAATTCTGCAACCTGGGGTATGCCGCAAAATGTTCACGCTTGCCGGTCGACCGCGAGTCGGACGCCGTGCGGTTCTCGGTTGCTCGCGATCAGGGTTCGCGACTGCTGCTATGGTTTGTCTGCGAGACCGGCCACCGTCCCACAAAACATGGCACGCTCGAGTACGACGTTGATCGAAACCAGTGGATGTCCTCGCATTCCGACCCGCGCATCCAGAAGATGCTGGAATGTTACGTTCAGGCTTATTTGCAGCGTAGAAGTCAGTCCGCCATGACAGCCTAGTTTGTGAGCAAGAACTCATGACCCAAAGCGAAGATCTCGCATTGCCCCGGCCCGTCCGGGACTCGCAGTCAGAGATGGCCGAAATCGTTTTGCCCAACGATTCGAACGTGCTGGGTGCGCTACTGGGCGGACGCCTGATGCACTGGATTGACCTTGCCGCCGCCATGGCCGCGCACCGTCATTCACGCAACTACGTGGTGACGGCTTCCATCGATCATCTCGATTTCAAAGTCCCGGTGCATGTCGGCGACCTGGTAATCCTGCGCTCGTCGGTGAACCGCGTGTACCGCACTTCGATGGAAGTCGGAGTGAAGGTTTGGGTGGAGAATTACATTCAGGATCACTGTGAGCACGTCAGCTCAGCCTACCTGACCTTTGTCGCTGTCGACGCCGCTGGCCGGCACCTCCCGGTTCCACCAGTGGTTCCTGAAACCGATGAGCAAAGGCGCCGCTACGAGGATGCCGGGCGCAGGCGTGAGATCAGGCGTCTCGAGATGGAACGGAAGCGCACCGCCGGGCGGTAGCGAAGCCTACCGCAACATGTCCCCTCCCCCTTCTGCGCGTTTCACCTGGCTTGGATAATTCTTAGCCCCTTCCGTTAAGCGAAAATTAATTTCTGCTTCAGGCAAATGTAACATTCACCGTTTCTACTTGCTGCACTGGTCGTGAATTCAAGTAGGAGGCGTTTGTGATTCGGAAAAACCTGGTAGTTTGCCTGCTGCTGCTGACATCCCTGGTCGCAGTCGCGAACGACGGTTCGGAAAAGAGATTTCGCCACGTGCTGCTGATCAGCGCGGACGGTCTACACGCTCTGGACGTGGCGAATTTTGTTGACAGCCACCCAGGCTCGGCGCTGGCCGAACTGTCGCGCCACGGCATCACTTACTCCAACGCTAGAACGCCGGCAAACTCGGATTCCTTTCCCGGCCTGTTAGCCCTTGTTACCGGTGGCTCGCCCATCAGCCACGGGCTGTTCTATGACGTGAGCTACGACCGCACCATTTTTGATCCCACCAACACTGCCTGCGCCGGTCCGCCGGGCAATAACATGGTGTTTGACGAGAGTATTGATCTGTATAACGCAGCCAACGTCTCGCAAAACGTAATTGATCCGACCAAACTGCCGCGGCGCCTGGATTCCCGCGGTCGCTGCGTCCCGGTGTATCCCCATGACGCGATCAGGACTAACACCATTTTCGAGGTGGTCAAAGCTGCAGGCGGGGTCACGGCTTGGGCAGACAAGCACCCTGCCTACGATCTGGTGAACGGTCCTTCCGGCAAGGGCGTGGATGACCTCTACACTCCGGAAATTACCAACGTCGGTGGACTCGATAACACCGTAAGCGTAGTTTGTACGGTCGAGAACGATGAGAAAAAGGTAAAAGCGATCATCAACGAGATTCACGGCTTAAGGCACGACGGAACTCACGGGCTTGGCATTCCCACCGTCTTCGGCATGAACTTTCAAGCGGTGAGCGTGGGGCAGAAGCTGGCCAAGGACAACTCCGACGGCAGTTGCACGGACGACACCGGATCTTTGAATGGCCAGCCCGGCGGCTACAAGGACGGTGCTGGAACCCCGACCGACGTTCTCGCCTATGCCCTACAGCAGACCGACGAAGCTTTGGGCGACATGATTCAAGCGCTCAAAAGCCAGGGCATCTATGAATCAACTCTGTTCATTATTACTTCCAAAACACGGGCAGTCGCCGATCAACCCGGCGAAGGTCAACAAACCGGGTCACTTCGCGGATCTGGTGGCAGGCCTGAAAGACTCCACAACGAATCCCGGCGGGATTGCCATTGCGGTCGCCGCCGCCTGCAGCACCGGCTCGTGCGGTTTCGTTCAGGACGACGACATTGCGCTGATCTGGCTAAAGGACCAGAGTCAAAGCCCAGAGGCGGCTGCCTACCTGAACGATAATGCCGATGCGTTGTTCATCGATGAGGTGCTCGCTCGAGATGAGCTCAAACTCAAGTTCAACGACCCCGCAACCGACAGCCGCACTCCCGACATCATTGTGCAACCGGTGTATGGCACCATCTATACCCCGTCGAAGGTGAAGAACGCCGAGCACGGCGGTTTCAGCTTCGGCGACACCAACGTTGGGTTGATTGTCTCGAACCCGGACTTTCACGCCCAGGTGGTGAAAACTCCTGTGGCGACATCGCAGGTTGCGCCGACCATCCTGGAGTTGCTGGGAATCGATCCCGACGCTTTGAAATCGGTTCGCGTCGAGCTAACCCCGGTACTGCCCGGCCTTACCCAATAGCCGCGGCGTCCCGCGCCAGCTGGCAGCAGGGACGGGCTGCATCGAGCAGCCCGTCCGAAACGCGTGAGAAGGCAGCAATTGGCACTTAGCACTTGGCCAATTCCCAGATCAGTTTCGGATGAACTGCGAATTGCCAAGTGCTGCTGCTGCCTCACGTATAATCGAACCTATGAGCACTGCTCTTCCCCCGCGTCCCGGACAGCAACCGCCATCCCCACAGCCTCTACCGGGTGTGGGCGCTATCATCGCCGTTGGTTCCGGCAAAGGCGGCGTGGGAAAGACCACGCTCGCTGTCAATCTTGCGATTGTCTTGTCCAAGCTCGGACACAGAGTCGGTCTACTCGATGCCGATGTGTATGGTCCCAACGTGCCTCTGATGTTGGGCCTCAACGCGCAGCCGAAGGTTCTCGGCGATAACCGCATTGAGCCGCTCGAAGCTCACGGCCTCAAGGTGATCTCGGTAGGGTTTTTGAATCCCGGTGACAAGCCCCTGATCTGGCGCGGTCCCATGCTGCATTCGATCATCAAGCAATTTCTGGGATCGGTGGTCTGGGGAGAGCTTGACTACCTGGTCGTGGATTTGCCTCCAGGCACGGGCGATGTGGCCCTGTCGTTGATTCAGACGGTTCCGCTCACCGGCGCGATCGTAGTTTCCACGCCGTCGGATGTTGCGCTGCAGGATGCGCGCAAGGCCATCGAGATGTTTCGCCAGATGAAGGTTGATCTGGTGGGCATGGTCGAGAACATGAGCTACTTCGTGTGCCCGCACTGCAACCATCAGACCGACATTTTTTCTCGCGGTGGCGCGGAGAAGACGGCGAAACAGTTTGGAGTCTCTTACCTCGGGGAGGTCCAGCTCGATCCCGATATCCGCAAAGCCAGCGACAGCGGCCGACCTACTGTGCTTGCCGGAGAGGGCTCCTCATCCGGCAAATCGCTGTTCGATTTCGCCCGCAAGGTGGTCACGAGGGTGGATGAGATCAAAGCCAACGCCGGCGAGAGCGTGATCGAGATTCGGTAATCTTGTCATCCTGAGCCAGCGAAGGACCTCCGCATTCGCTTTCCAGAGGTGCAACCGTCGCAACTAGATCTGCGCCGTCCCGCCGTCCACGAACAATTCGATTCCGGTCACGAAGCTGGAATCATCCGAAGCCAGGAACAGTGCCGCCTTTGCGATTTCCTCGGGACGCCCGATCCGGCCCATGGGAATCAGGGACACGAACTGGTCCTTGACTTCCTGGGGAACCCCGACAAACACAGCGGTGTCGATCGTGCCCGGGCTAAGGACATTGACGCGAATCTTCCGAGCTTTCAGATCGATCGTCCAGCTGCGCGCGAAGGAGCGAATGGCGGCCTTGCTCGCGTTGTAGACGCTAAGGCCTCCGAAGCCTTTTATGCTGGCGATGGAGCCGTTCATGATGATCGCTCCACCGTCCGGCATCAGGGGTAGCGCCTTCTGCACCGTGAACAGCGTGCCTTTGACATTGACGTTGATGACCTTGTCGAAGCCCGCCTCGGTAACGGATTCAATCGGGACGCCGAATTCGCCGACGCCGGCGCTGGCGAACAGAACATCAACCCGGCCCTTCTCGGCTTTAACCTTTGCGTACAGGCGATCGAGATCAGAGAGGCTTCCGGCGTCGCCTTGCACTCCGGTAGTGTTCTTGCCGATTTCCTTGACCGCCTTGTCGAGTTGTTCCTGGCGTCGGCCGGTGATGAACACGTAGGCCCCCTCTTCGACGAACACCTTCGCCGTTGCCAGGGCCATGCCGGATGTTGCTCCGGTGATGACTGCAATCTTGCCTTCGAGCTTTCCCATCGTGCGTTCTCCTCAACTCGATCGTTTCACGTTCCGACTGGCGCCGACCGCCAGGGAGTTCCACAATAAGCTATCGATTTCTAATTGACAAGTACATACCTTTTGGTAAGTATAGGAGAGGATGTCCACGAGAACAAAGGTTTACAGTTGTGGTGTGGATGCGGCCCTTGCGATCATCGGCGGCAAGTGGAAATTCATCATTCTGTGGAACCTAGCGAGCGGCTCCAGCCGTTTCGGCGAGCTTCGCCGCCGGGTTGGAGGAATTAGCGAAAAGATGTTGATTCAGGCCCTGAAGGAAATGGAATTGGATGGCATCGTAACTCGCAAAGACTTTCGGGAAGTCCCCCCACGGGTAGAGTATTCGCTAACGGCGTTCGGTCGCGACCTGGCGGAAGCTTCGCGGCCGTTATGCGACTGGGGCAACAGGCACCTGCGGCGTATCGGCAAATTGCCAACCCAGTGCGCCCTGGCTCGGCGCCCCCTCAAACATGTTCAGTAATAGGTAGCCCCTCTATTTTCGGAACCTCTCCAGTTTGAACAGTGGCTCCGGGTTTTGGTGTTCCATCATCAAACCCGCCATCATCTCTCCCAATGCCGGACCATGTTTGAACCCGTGCCCAGAGCCTCCGCCCAGGAGCCAGACATTCTCGTGGCTGGGATGGCGGTCGATGATGAAGTTATTGTCCGGAGTGTTCTCATACTGGCAAACGCGAGACTCGAGCAGCGGAGCCTCTTTCAACGCGGGGAATCGGAATGCGATGTAGTCACGGATGACCCTGAGGCCGTCGGTGCTCACTGTTCTTTCCCCTGAGGTCGGATCGAACTCAGGGCCGCGTGTATCATCGGCGACTTTGAAGCCTCGCCCTTGATTGCCCGGAACGCCGTACAGGAACCGGTCGCGGTGGTCCGCCCAGACCGGCAGCTTGGATTCGGTGAAGCGATCATCTCCGGCGGGAGTGCCGAAGAAGAATACGTCCTGCTTGGTTGGCCGAATCCGATTGCCCACGGTTTCGGGAAACAATTTTCCCAGCCAGGGTCCACAGGCGAACACATACTGATCGGCGTCGAGCTCTGAGCCGTCTGAGAGTGACACGCTGTCCCATTTACCGTCGAGGTCACCTGGAACCACGGCCACTTGTCGATATTCACCTCCTTCCGCGAGGAATCCGTCCAGCACCGCCTGGCAGGCAACCCGCGCCATCAGAAACCCGCCTTCTGGCTCGTAAATTCCCCAATGCACGGCTTCCAGATTGATCTGCGGCCAGCGTGCCGCCATTTCCTGCACCGAGAGTTCCTGATAAGGGATTCCAGCATCGCGCAGCAGCGGCAAAGATTCGCGTTCGAAATGGTCGTCGCCAGCGGTCACCATCCACAGCACGCCGGTCTGGTGCATAAGCTTCAGGTTCCAGCGCTTCTGGTTCTCTTTCCACAATTGCGCGGCTCGGGCCGCCACCTTCGTATAAGGTTGATTCGGGCCATAGGTTCCGCGGATCACGCGTGTCGCGCCACCGGACGAAGCGCGAGAGTTGCCCGGACCCCACGCGTCCAGTAAAGTCACGCGCGCACCCCGGCGCAGTAGATAGAGAGCAGTCCATCCACCGAACGCACCTGCCCCGATCACCGCAATATGAGTCTTCGCGTTCACCCTGGTTGTGGCTCCTCGGTTGTCCGCCCGCTTGAGCATATTCGCAGAAATGAGTTTCAGGAAAGGGAACCGGCCGGCAACAGTACTCGCCCCGCCAACGGCAGCGAAGATCTTCAACAACCATCGGCGAGAGATTGAAACCATAGTCTCGATGTGATCCTCTTCTTCTAGCAGACGTTTTGCCAGTGACGGGTGCTGACGCCCGTCCTCCATTAACCACGTCCAACCCGAGCCATTAGCATTCTTGACCCTAGAGTGCTAAAGCTTGACAGTCGCAGTGGCCGTTCCTAGAATCAAGACTGGGATATTGTTGGTTTCCTAATCTAAGCTTTTGGATTATAAGTACTTAATATGCCATCTGGATCACCCATTGGGGACCGGGAACGCGAAATTCTGACCGCCATCGTGGAGACCTTTATTGCCACCGGAGACCCGGTGGGGTCGCGTACCCTGGCAAGGTCGAACCGGGAAGGGCTGAGCCCGGCCACTATCCGCAACGTGATGGCGGATCTGGCTGACGCTGGCTACCTTGAGCAACCCCACACTTCCGCCGGGCGTGTGCCCAGTTCCGAGGCGTATCGCTATTATGTAGAACAACTTACGGGCAAGGCCAGCCTTTCGCAGGAAGATCAAGGCATTATTAAGGATTCGCTGCACGGGGTTTCCGACGTGCAGGAGTTCATGGAGCGCACTTCGCATGTGCTCTCCTTAATTTCGCACAATGTTGGCATTACCGTCGCCGTCGGTGGGCCGAAGAATGCGCTTGAGCATGTGTACTTTTCCCGGCTGGGGGATCAGAAAGTTTTGGCTGTTCTGGTGACGCGATCGGGCTTGGTTCGCGACCGGGTCCTGCGCCTCGATCTTCCGCAAGATGATCTGGACGCGGCCGCGCGTTTCATCAACGAAAATTTTCGCGGCTGGACCATGGAAGCGATGCGCGCGGAACTGGCGCGCCGCCTGGAGCAGGAGCGCAGCGAATACGATCGGCTGATGAAGTCGGTCGAGCAGCTCTACCGGCAGGGGGCCCTGACCGCGGATGAGACCGCGCAAGTCGTTTTCGTCGAAGGAGCATCCAATCTAGTAACCGGCGAGCAGGATCGTCAACGCCTGCAAGAGCTGCTGCAGACCCTGGAAGAAAAGCAAAAGATTGTCGAATTGCTCGGAGCCTATCTCGACGCCAAGCAGGAAGCCGTCAGAGTCGTAATTGGGCTGGACGAAGCTTTGCCGTCGATGCGGAATTTTGTGCTTATCGGCGCTCCGGCTCGAGTGGGTGACGATGTGATGGGGTCGTTCGCAGTCATCGGACCGACGCGTATCGATTACCAGCACACTATGACGGCGGTGTCATACATCGCGCGTCTTTTTGACAAGATACTGAACGAATCTGAGTGAACTTTGATATGGCAAGAGGAAACGGAAAATCGGAAGTCGATCCGGCGGAGCTGGACCCGGAGCACGAGTTGCCGTCCGCGGAAGAAACCTCTGAGGGCGCGAACCCGATTGGGCAAGCCACGGACCTGGACAAGCTGAAAACCGAGCGGGATACGCTGCTCGATCGTCTGGCTCGCCTGCAAGCCGAGTTCGAGAATGCGCGGAAACGCACTGCGCGCGAGCAGCAGGAGTTCCGCGAGTATGCGGTTGCCGACGCGCTGAAAGCGTTGCTGCCGACGCTGGACAGTTTCGAGCGCGCCTTGCAGACCAGCGCCTCGGACAAGTCAGAATTTCGCGGCGGAGTCGAACTCATCTACAAGCAACTGCAGGATGCACTGGTCAAACTGGGACTGCGCCCCATTCCGGCAAAGGGTGAACCTTTTGATCCTCACCTCCACCAGGCCGTCGAAATGGTGGACACTCAAGAAGCCGAGGATCATCATGTACTCGAAGAGTTGCAGCGCGGCTACAAGTTGAAAGACCGCCTGCTGCGTCCTTCCATGGTGCGGGTCGCACGCAACTCTAAACACTGAACCCAGCGCGAGACCTGAAAGGATTTGGGAAAGGCCATTCTGACCAGCAACGGAAAACGCGACTACTATGAGGTGCTGGGAGTAACCCGCGCCGCCACCGATCAGGAGCTCAAGAGCGCCTACCGCAAACTGGCGCTGCAATTCCATCCCGACCGAAATCCCAACAATCCCGACGCGGAAGAAAAATTCAAAGAGTGCAGCGAAGCCTACGCGGTGCTGACGGATGTTGAAAAGCGCAGTGTCTACGACCGCTTCGGTCACGCCGGGCTAGGCGGAAGCGCCGGGGCCGGCTTCGACCCAACCGACCTGGGCGATATTTTTGGCGACTTCTTCGGTCTGGGAGAGATTTTTGGCGGAGGCACACGCCGGCGCAGCCGTACTCAGCGCGGCGCCGACCTGCGCGAAGATATCAACATGGAGTTCGAGGACGCGGTCTTCGGTACCGAGACTAAGGTCACGGTGCGGCGCCACGAAACCTGCGAGGAGTGCAGAGGATCAGGTGCGGCCCCCGGCAAGGCGCCAATCACCTGCCGTTCATGCAACGGCCGCGGCCAGGTTCGCTACCAGCAGGGTTTCTTCAGCATTGCGCGTGCCTGCCCCACTTGCCAGGGTACCGGTAATGTGGTCACCGATCCCTGTGCCAAATGCAAAGGCGAAGGCCGCGTGCTGCGTCAGCGGACGGTAGACGCTAAAGTTCCCGCCGGCGTGGAAGACGGAACCCGCATTCGTTTCACGGGATACGGAGAAGGCGGCCTCCACGGCGGCCCGCCGGGCGACCTGTACGTGGTTCTGCACGTGAAGGAGCATCCCTTCTTCGAGCGGGAGGGCAACGATCTGCACTGCGTCATCCCGGTCTCGTTTGCGCAGGCCGCTCTCGGTGCCGAAATCAGCGTTCCCACCTTGGAAGGCGAGCATGTTCTGAAAATGCCCGAGGGAACCCAGTCCGGCACGACGTTGCGCATCCGCGGCAAGGGCGTCCCCGTGCTCAACGGACACGGCAAAGGCGACCTCTTCGTCGAAGTGCGGGTGCAGACCCCCGGCAAGCTGAACAAGCGCCAACGCGAGCTACTGCTGGAACTCGAAGCCACGATCAAGGTAGAAAACCGTCCGCAGCGTCGCACTCTGCTAGGCAAGGTCAAAGACATCTTCGGATAGGCGTGTCATCCTGAGCGGAGTCGCGGCTCCGCTTCGCGAAGCCGCTACGCAGTCGAAGGACCCCTAAAAGCGGTACAGCCACGTAGGGACAGGCGCCCTCGGCCGTCCGGCGGAGCAAGGCTCCACTTTTTGTGGTACTGGCAAAAGCTGTCGAGCCCTGCTCGACCGTCGAGCTGAGGGGCGGTTGTCCCCACGTGCTCGTGGTATTCAGAGCGCGCTGCACAGGCCGCAGCTTTCGACCGTCGAAATCCCTTACACTCTCAGGAGGACAGGGAAACTAATGGTGGATGACAGGTTGGTAATGACGCAGCAGAAATTCGCATGACCCGCCGCCGTTGGATCGCTGACGAAGTCTCCGGCAATCGCGCTGCTTTGGTTGGACCCCACGCGCGGCACCTTGCGCAAGTACTTAGAGGCCGGGTCGGGCAGGAATTTGACATCGTGACCGGGGAAAGCATCCACCGCGGTCGCATCGTCAGCATCGCCCACGACCGGGTCGAGTTCGAGCTCGGCGCAATCGTTCCTGCTGCTCCGATTTCCGGCCTGACCCTAGTTCTATCCATCTTCAAGTTCGATCGCATGGAGTGGGCC
This sequence comes from Terriglobia bacterium, assembly GCA_963803655.1. GTDB lineage: Bacteria > Acidobacteriota > Terriglobia > Terriglobales > Acidobacteriaceae > JAIQFF01. The sequence continues at coordinate 31,917 of CAWDNR010000018.1, read as the reverse complement.
ATTGAGAAGTGTGTGGAGCTGGGCGTGAGCCGAATTGTTCCAGTCGTCGCTCACCGCACTGAGGCCCATCTTGCCAAGGCTGCGCCAAAGCGAGTTGAGCGCTGGCAGCGAATTGTGCTGCAGGCTTCGGAGCAGTCGAGGCGAGCGTCAACGCCGGAAATCTCGCAACCGCAAGCCCTGCAAACAGCTGTGAGCATGGCCGGAGGCACTCGCATTGTGCTGGCTGAGTCCGAGGAACAAATAATGTTGAGAGAGGCTCTGCCGGCGCCACCCGCAGCCAGCGAAATAACGCTGGCGTTCGGTCCTGAAGGTGGCTGGACCGAATCGGAGCTCGAATTGTTCCAGGGGGCGGGGTGGATTGCTGCGTCTTTGGGAAGCACCATACTGCGGGCTGAGACCGCGGTGATTGCCGCCACCGCGATCACTCTGGCAGAGCTGCAATAACGTTCTCGTTGGAAAAATCCTCATGTATCTCTGGTATTCTCCTGCAAAGTGGTTGTCGCAAAACCCATTTCACGTCCCCGGGCATTCGAGCCTGACGAGCGCCAGCGCGAAGCCATCGAACACGTCCACGGCCCTCTTCTGGTCATCGCCGGCGCGGGCACGGGGAAGACGACCGTTCTTACCAGGCGCATCGCCAATCTGGTCCGCGAAGCACACGCCCGGCCCGACGAAATCCTCGCCGTCACCTATACCAAGAATGCGGCCCAGGAAATGCGGCAGCGGGTGCAGGAGGAGTTGCGCGGAACCAGCCTGTCCGGTCTCCGCATCGCGACTTTTCACGAGTATTGCAACGAACTTCTCATCCAAAACGACAAGAAGTTTGGCGTCCTCGACGATCAAGACCTCTGGATTTATCTCCGCCGCCGCATCCGCGAACTGAACCTAAACTACTTTGTCCGCGCCGCCAGGCTCAGTAAGTTCTTCGACGACTTGCTCGCCTTCTTCCGGCATTGTCACGACGAACTGGTCAGTCCGGAGAAATACGAAGAGTACGTGCAAAAACTCGAACGCGGCGAGTTGCCCATCCCGCGCGTAAGTAAGTCGAAAGACGCTGTGGCCTTGGCGGACGAGGAAGTGGTCGGGCGCTGCCGCGAAATCGCCGGCGTATTCACCACCGTGGAGCGCATGCTGCGCGAAGACAAGCTGGGCACTTTCGGTCACATGATCACCAACGCCTACCACTTGTTGCAGCAGGACAGCGAACTGGTAAGGCGATCAGGCGCCCGTTTCATCCTGGTAGACGAGTTTCAGGACGTCAATTTTGCTCAGGTGAAGGTCCTCCAAAAGCTTGCGGGAGGGGAACGGAATGTCTTGGCGGTCGGCGATCCCGACCAGGCCATCTATCGCTTTCGCGGAGCCTCGAGCGCTGCCTTCGTTTTGTTCCAGCGTCACTTCCCCGGCGCGAACCTGGTTAAGCTGGAGAAAAACCGACGCTCTCTGTCGCCCATCCTAAATTGCGCCTTCGCGCTCATTTCGAAGAATCCGAACGTGTTTGACGCAGCGGGTGGTTCGACCGCCTACCAGCGTTCGGTACTGGTCTCAGCCCGCGAGGAAGATGCGGCGCGGATGAGCAACGAGCTGCCGCGTGCGCCCGTGGAGGTTGTCGTACTCGACGCAAAGGACACGGAGTCGGGCGAGCTGATCACGAAGCTGAAAGAATTGCGCCGCAAGTCGCGTTGCAAATGGAGCGATTGCGCCGTCCTCTACCGCACCCACGTGAATCGCGACCAGTTGGCCGCAGAACTGGCGCGGCAGAACATTCCATTCACCATCGAGAACATGGATGTGATGGACACCCCCGAGGCGAGAGATCTCTTCGCCTGTCTGGGTGCGGTAGTCTCCGACGCGGACGGCGCCAGCCTGTTTCGAGTCGCGGCCCTGCCCCAGTTTGCCATCGATCCCGAAAAGTTACGGTCCGGCATCAAGGCGCTGCCCCGCGAGGCCGCCAACTCCGCCATTGCGTTAGTGCTTTCCCAGATCGAAGGTGGCCCGGCGGTTCTCGAACGCGTGCGACAGACCCGCGCCGACCTTGCCAGAGCCAGCGCCAAGGGCCGCGCCGCTGTGGATATCCTGGTGCGCGACTTCTCTCTCGATCGCACTTCGCGAGCGCTGAAAGCGGTTCTCGAATTCGTGAGCGGATGGGAGCAAAAAGCGATCACGAAAACCGGAGAGCTCGGCGAACTTCTCGACTATCTCGAATATTTCCGCGAAGCCGGCGGAGTTATCCCGCTTTCTTCAAACGATGACGACGCGGTCCGCCTCATGACGGCCCACGCGGCCAAGGGTCTTGAGTTTGCCCACGTTTTCATCATTCGGGCCAATTCGAATTCTTTTCCATCGTCGTATAAGGAACCGCTCATCGAGTTTCCGCGGGAACTGCACGATCCGGGCTCGATTGCCCAGGGAGATGATAAGGAGCTGTGTCAACAGGAAGAGCGTCGCCTGTTTTATGTTGCCATGACCCGGTCGCGGGATTCGCTTACGATTTACGCCAAGAAAGGTATCGGCAAGGATCCCAGCCCTCCAGGCTTCATGCGCGATCTGCTCAAAGACTCAAGCTTGGGCCGCTGGCTGGTGCAGGCTCCTGCCCGTGGGTTTCAGACCGACATGTTTGCCGAGGCGGCGTCGCCGGCAACGATGACGCGTACCAACGAATGGCTATCCCTGCCACCGGCTGCCAATCTGCACTCCAGGTTGAGCGCCAGCGCGGTGCAGACGTACGAGACCTGTCCTCTGCAATTCAAGTTGGAACGGGAGTGGAGGATCCCGGACGAAGTCCCCGCCGCCATGCAGTATGGCGCCGTCATGCACCGCGTCCTGCGGGCGTTCTATGATTCGGTTCGTCTGGAGCGCCCGATTGCCGACGACGACCTGATCCAGCTGTTTCGCGAAGATCTTGCTCAAGCTGGCATTCAGGACCACTACCAGCATGAGCTCTACGAGACGCAAGGGGTGCAACAGTTGAAGGATTTCCTGGCGGCATTCCGGCGCGGTCCCGCGCCCAAGGTGCTGCATACGGAAGAATTCTTCGATGTGAAGGTGGGCGATGTGACTGTGGTCGGGCGTATCGACCGGGTCGACCAGGTTGCTGACGGCCGAGTGGTGATTACCGACTACAAAACCGGCAAGGCCCAATCGCAGGAAGATTCCGACGAGAGTCTGCAGCTTTCCATCTATGCCCTGGCAGCGCGCGAGAAGTGGGGATACCATACCGACCGCCTCATGCTCTACAACCTGGAAGGGAACAGTGAGGTCGTCACCCGACGCACCGACCTCGAGCTGGAAGCGGTGAAGAGCCGGGTGAAGGAAGTATCGGAAAACGTCGCCGCTGGAAACTTCAAGCCCAAGCCCGGCTTCTATTGCAGATTCTGTGCCTATCGCAACCTGTGTCCCGCAACCGAGAAACAACTGCAAGAACACTCGCCGCAGGACAAAGCCGCTACCGCACGACAAAGATAGTGTCATCCTGAGCGGAGTGGCTGCTCCGCTTCGCGAAGCAGCCACGGAGTCGAAGGACCCCCTGTAGCCAATTCGCAGAGGGGAGTGCATGGGTTTTCCTCTCGAGCGACAAGCAGCTACGAGATCGAGAGTGCTCTCAAGCGGGTCAGGGTCTTTCGAGTGCACAATGCGATTCGCAAGCGAATCGTGTTGCTCCGCTCAGGAGGACAAGCGTGGAAGGGTTGGTTACCAGAGGAAAACTTCTGCCAGAAAAACTTAGGGGACGCTTCCGCGTCCCCGGTTTGCTACTTGCTGATACTTCTCTTAGTGCTTCTTTTTCTTCTTTGCCTTTTTCTTGGTTGCCATGGTTCTATTCTCCCTTTTCCATTTTTCATGGACTTGCTATAGCAACGATCGTCCGTTGCAACTAATTGAATGTATAGAGTCATTAAAAAGTGATGTCAAGAAAAAAATGATGCTCGCTCGCGCATACGACCCGTGCACCAAAGTCACCAGAGAGCGTTAGAGAGGAAATTTTCGCGAATGCGGGTCCCGTTGTCGAAGTTTTCTCACGTAAGACTTCTCTCCACATTCACGATTCTGGGTTCCGGCATCGTCGAGAAAGACGTGAGCACCGGCTCCATCCGTCGGGATTGAACAGCCGCGAATTTCAATCGTTATTCCGTTGCCCGCATCTATAATTGAAGTTGAGAAATCATCGCGGGAGCATATAAATGGCTGCTTACGACGAGGTTGTCATCATTTCAGGGTGTCGCACGCCGGTGGGAAAATTTCAGGGAAGCCTTTCCGATTTGAGCGCCACGCAACTCGGTGCCGTGGTGGTTCGTGAGGCAGTGAAGCGGGCTCAGCTTGACCCGAAACAGGTGGACGAATGCATCATGGGCAACGTGGTTTCTGCCGGCCTGGGACAGAATCCCGCGCGCCAGGCTGCAATCTTCGGTGGACTGCCTCCGGAAGTGGGTGCCATGACCGTCAACAAGGTTTGTGGCTCCGGACTCAAAGCAGTCGCACTTGCGGTGCAAGCGATCCAGACGGAAAACAGTTCGATTGTTGTCGCCGGCGGCATGGAATCGATGACCAACGCGCCTTATCTTTTGCCGCAGGCGCGCAAGGGATATCGCTTGGGCAACGCGCAGATCGTCGATTCCATGGTGAACGATGGGCTATGGGATATTTTCAATAACTATCACATGGGCATCACCGGCGAGAACGTAGCCGAGAAATACGGCATCACCCGCGGGGAGCAGGACGAGTTCGCGTTCAACTCCCACCGCAAAGCTCTGACTGCGATCCGGGAATGCCGGTTCAAATCACAAATCGTCCCGGTGGAGCTGGCTCCGAAGAAAAAGGGAGGGGAGCCGACAATTTTCGACAAGGACGAGTCTCCGCGCGAAGACACGACGATTGAAGTGCTGCGCTCGCTCAAGCCCGCATTCAAGAAAGATGGCACAGTGACGGCGGGGAATGCTCCGGGGGTGAACGATGGCGCTGCCGCACTGGTAGTAACCAGCGCGAAGCAGGCAAAAGAGCTGGGTGCTCAACCCATGGTCCGCATTGTGGCCCAGTCGACCAGCGGCATCGATCCCAAGTGGGTGATGATGGCGCCCGTGGATGCTGTCCGAAAAATCTGGGAGAAGACCGGCTGGAAGAACGAAGACGTGGACCTCTATGAACTCAACGAAGCTTTCTCGGTGCAGGCGCTCGGCGTGATGCGCGAGCTTGGCCTAGACCCCAGCAAAGTTAATGTCAATGGCGGCGCGGTCGCCATCGGACATCCCATCGGAGCCAGCGGAGCTCGGGTCCTCGTAACCCTGATCTACGAGATGACTCGGCGCAATGCCCATCGCGGCATCGCTGCGCTGTGTCTGGGTGGCGGGAATGCGGTAGCGATGGCAGTGGAACGTTAACTTTGCGACCTTTGCGGTAATGCCTCTGCTTTTGGTCTACAAGCCTGGACTGTCCGGCAATGGAAGTGTGACTTTGAATACCGCGCCACCCCCCGGCCCGGAACTGGCTTCAATTTCTCCTCCATGCTCCCGCAAGATTGCTTTGCAGATGCTCAGCCCGAGACCGGTACCGCGCCCTGGCCGCTTGGTGGTATAGAAAGGATCGAAGATGTTCGGCAGCACCTCGGCAGCGATGCCCGGCCCATCATCCTGAAACGTGACCGCAACCGCTTTACCGGCCTTTTCCAGACGGATCCGCAGGGTGCCAAGATCGCGGGCCTCGCGCATGGCTTGTTCGGCATTCAGAATGAGATTGAGAAAAATCTGCATCAGTTGATGCGAATCGCCGTTGACGACGGGTAAAGACGGCTCCGGCAGAAAATCCACCGTAATATTGTTCTTGCGTAGCGAGTAGGCATGCAGGTGAAGGGTCCGCTGCACCAGTTCGCTGAGGTGGATCGGACCTTTGCCCGGGGCGGGCGGGCGCGAGAAGTACATCAGGTTCTGCACAATGTCGGCGGCGCGCCGTGCTTGCTGTTGCAACATCACTAGTTGCTTACGCCTATTTTCCGCCTGTTCACCTTCCTGCAGAAGCTCGGCTACGCCCATGATGCTGGTCAGAGGATTGTTCAGTTCGTGCGCAAAACCTCCGATCATCTGACCCATGGCGGCCAAGCGCTCGCTTTGGATGATCTGCTGTTCCAGCTTTTTCTCCACCGTAATATCGCGCACCGACATGATTACGCCGCTGGCCTTCCCTTCAGCATCGAACAGGGGACTGGCGTTGGCTCGCATGGTGCGCCAGGTCCCGTCGCGGTGCCGCGCCCCGAACTCGCAGAAGCCGAACTTCTTCACGCCCGTGCTCACGTCGTGGTAGAGAGCGACAAATTCGGCTGACTGCTCTTGCTCGGCGTCGTCTACCTTCTTCCCGCGTAGTTCCGCGGGGATACGGCCTAGCAGATCGCGGATGCGTGAACTGACAAAGCTATAGCGCCCGTCCAGACCGACGACCAGGATAAGGTCGGGAAAACTCTCCAGCAGGTACCGTTGAAACTCCTCCTGCTGGCGCAGCGCTTTTTCCATCTTGCGCCGCTCGGTGACGTCCACCAGCGTGCCCTGGTAGCGGATGATCTTGCCGGTTCCGTCCCAGACGGCGCGCGACGTATCGAGAAAGACGCCGGTCGTGCCATCCTTTCGCCGCAGCGTGAGTTCCCGGCTACGCTCGCTCCCCTGATCGTCCGCGCTCCTCCCCAATACCGGTCCCTGGCCAGGGTCCAGATTGAGCGCCCTCGGATCGAGCGATAGGAGTTCGTCCCGGCTGCTGCAGCCGAGCATCTGGATCAGCGCCGGGTTGGCGTCGAGCAGCTTGCCCTCGGGAGTGCTGAAGTACACGCCTTCATGCAGGGTCTCGAAGAGTTCGGTGAAGCGGCGTTCCTTCTCGCGTTCTTCAGTCACGTCCCGGGCGAGAGCGCTGATGCCCACGACTTCGTCACTCTTGACGATCGCATTCAGCACGCAGTCGAAATACAGCGCGCGTGTGTTGTTCTTGACCTGGACGCGGACCAGCCCCGACCAGCGACGCTTTTCCAGAAAGCGCGGAAGACCGGTTTCGACATCGCGTCGCAAAGGTTCCGTTAGAAACTCATCCATCTTGTGGCTAACGACGTCGGTATAGGCGAGCCCCAGCAACTGGGTAACGCGGCGATTTACCGTCCTCAAGGTACCGTCGAGTGAGCAGGCAAAAGCCACGTCGTCAAACGAGTCGATGAGCTCTTTGAAGCTGCGCTGCGAGCGCTGAATCACCTGGCTCAGTTGGTCGAGCTGCTCGTCGGACGGAGTGACGCCGGCGCGATCGCGCAAGTCGCCCAGCAGGTGCTTCAGTTCCGAAACTTCGCGGCGCCGTCCGTACACATAGGCGGCAAACAGAATCGCCAGCACCAGGAGTCCGATGGAAATTGCCCCCAGGTGATAGGGAAGATCCTTTAGCCGTTCCCAGGAAAGCGCGGCCAGGCCGGTAGCCAGCAGAATGAGAAACGCGAGGGCGAGCCGCCACAGCCTGGCTTCTTCTTTTTCCAGATTTCCTGGAGCGCGACGCGGGCGTTCGGGTTGATCTTCTTCGTCCATAACTGCGGTGCAGAGCCCGACCCGCGTCTGGAGAGTCGCAATTTTCGGGCGCGTTAGCTGAATCGTAGTGCACGGCCTGAGCCCAGACAATGGAAAGGTATGTTAGGCAACTTGGTTCGAGCCTCGGATCCGCGCCCACGGTTCGTCCGTCACCAGCCCCAGTGACGATGGTCGCCGCCGGTTCTCGGGAAGACCTATATGGTGGACACTACGTGTGCAGTCAGCGGCCGATCTTCATTGGACACGATGAATCGCAAATGAAGGGTCCGTCTGGGAGCGCACTCCCTCATGCTTTATAAGGCCTTGAGCGCAGCGGTGTATGGTATTGATGCCAGCATCATTGAGGTTAAGGTGGACGTCTCCGGCATCAAGACCGATGAAGATTACTTTCATACTGTCGGATTGCCCCATGCTGCGCTGCGGGAAAGCCGCGACCGGGTGCGCGCCGCCCAGCACGGCATGACCGCCCGCGCCCACGACCGAATACTAAAGGTGGCGCGCACCGTTGCTGACCTGGAAGGCGCCCCGGCCATCGAGCCCAAACACATCGCCGAAGCCATCCAGTACAGGACGTTGGACCGCACATTTTGGGCTTAGGTTTTGCTCGTGTGGGGACGGGTCTTCGACCCCTCCATGCCGTGCGACGCTCGGCAGATTTCGTGTGCCGCGGTCGCCCTCGTCCGCTTCCATTCAAAGTCAAAAAGCCGCGGGTGGGAGCGCCCGCGCCGCACGATCTGACCACCCCCACCCTCCGTTTGACCATCCCCCCCTAACATGCTATAAAAGCTGGTTTTGTATCGGGTCGCCGGGGTCCAACCGGCGGCCGCTGCGGTACGAAACATCCGACGCGGCCAAGCTCAACACTCCTGTTCAAAGCCGTGTAGTGGAAGCGTGTTCGGAACTCCGGCAATGCGCTCCCCCGGCGCCCTTAAACAGAGCGTCCGGTTGGTGCTGTTCGCTGGGTGGCAGTGCCTAAACACGTGATGCTCCTGAAATAGTTTTCATACCGGAGGAATTCCTATGCGCACCTGGCTGGCGAGAGCTGTGTCCGAAGGACGCCAATTCGCCCAGATCTTCACCCGGACGGTGGCAGCCACCATCGCCGTCCTCAGTTTCGGTTCGATTTCAGCCCTGGCCCAGCCTGCTCACGAAGTGGGCGGCGAAGCCAGTCTGAAACTTCCCGATCTCTCGCAAGTCTTGTTCCTCGGAATTGACGGTCATCGTTTGCTCATGATTGGCATTCTGTTCTGCATCTTCGGCCTGGGCTTCGGGCTGGTCATCTATACCCGCTTGCGAAAGATGCCAGTCCATCGCGCCATGCTTGATATTTCCGAACTGATTTACGAGACCTGCAAAACGTATCTGATCACCCAGGGAAAATTCCTGCTGGTCCTGTGGCTCTTTATCGCCGTCGTCATCGTGCTTTATTTCGGGGTGCTGTCTCCGGTTCCAGATAAGCCGATTGCCATCACCCTGCCCATCATTCTTCTCTTCAGTCTGGTGGGAATTGCGGGAAGTTACGGCGTCGCCTGGTTCGGCATTCGCGTCAACACCTTTGCCAATTCGCGCACTGCGTTTGCCGGTCTAGGGGGCAGGCCTTATCCGATCTACAACATTCCACTGCAGGCCGGGATGAGCATTGGGATGATGCTGATCAGCGTGGAACTGCTGCTCATGCTCATCATTCTGCTCTTTATTCCTGCCGACTACGCCGGACCCTGCTTCATCGGATTCGCCATAGGCGAATCGCTGGGAGCGGCCGCGCTACGGATCGCCGGTGGCATCTTCACCAAAATCGCCGACATCGGCTCCGACCTGATGAAGATCGTATTCAAGATCAAGGAAGACGACGCGCGCAACCCCGGCGTCATTGCCGACTGTACTGGCGACAATGCGGGTGATTCAGTTGGACCCTCCGCCGACGGATTCGAAACGTATGGCGTCACCGGCGTCGCCCTGATCACCTTCATCCTGTTGGGGGTGAAGGAACCGACGGTGCAGGTGCAACTGCTGGTCTGGATTTTCGTCATGCGCATCGCCATGCTGGTGTCGAGCGCGGTCGCCTACTTCATCAATGGGGCGATCGCCAAGGCCAGGTTTGGCATCGCCGACAAAATGAATTTCGAGACGCCCCTGACCTGGCTGGTTTGGCTTACTTCGCTGATTTCTGTTGCGGTCACTTTTGTGATTTCCGCGATCATCGTTCCCAACCTCGGCGGCGATACGACGCAATGGTGGAAACTGGCCAGCATCATTTCCTGTGGCACGCTGGCGGGGGCCATCATTCCCGAGCTGGTGAAAGTATTTACCTCGACCGAGTCGCGACACGTAAGGGAAGTGGTTACTTCCGCCAACGAGGGTGGCGCGTCGCTTGGAATCTTGTCCGGCTTCGTGGCGGGAAATTTCTCTGCCTACTATCTCGGGCTTTCGATGGTGGCGCTGATGTCGACCGGATACTACTTCAGCACCCTGGGGCTGGATAATTTGATGATTGCGGCCCCGGTCTTCGCGTTTGGTCTGGTAGCATTCGGCTTCCTGGGCATGGGCCCGGTGACGATCGCCGTCGACTCTTACGGGCCGGTGACTGATAACGCACAGTCAGTGTATGAACTTTCGCTGATCGAGCAGGTCCCCAACATCCGGCAAGAGCTCAAGAAAGATTTCAACATAGATGTAAACTTTGAGCGCGCCAAGGATTTGCTAGAAGAAAATGACGGCGCGGGCAACACCTTCAAAGCCACGGCTAAGCCGGTTCTGATCGGGACCGCCGTAGTCGGCGCCACCACCATGATTTTCTCCATCATCATGGCGCTGACCAACGGACTCAGCGAGAATGTGAACAATCTTTCACTCCTGCACGCGCCTTTCATGCTCGGGTTGATCACGGGGGGCGCAATGATCTATTGGTTCACCGGCGCATCCACCCAGGCCGTGACCACGGGCGCCTATCGGGCCGTGGAGTTCATCAAGGCCAACATCAAGCTTGAGGGCGTAGTCAAGGCTTCCGTGTCCGATAGCAAAAAGGTGGTTGAAATCTGCACCAAGTACGCGCAAAAGGGGATGTTCAATATTTTCCTGGCTGTCTTTTTCGCGACCCTGGCGTTTGCTTTCGTAGAGCCGTTCTTTTTCATCGGCTACCTGATCTCGATCGCCATTTTCGGCCTCTACCAGGCGATCTTCATGGCCAATGCCGGAGGCGCCTGGGACAATGCCAAGAAAATTGTAGAGGTTGAACTGAAGCAGAAGGGAACTCCGCTGCACGATGCCACCGTCGTGGGCGACACCGTCGGCGATCCTTTCAAGGACACCTCTTCGGTGGCCCTGAACCCGGTCATCAAGTTCACGACTCTATTTGGATTGCTGGCGGTTGAATTGGCGGTGAAGCTCACTGCGGAAGCTGGCGGCACGTTGAGTCACGTACTCGCTTTGGGGTTCTTCCTGGCGTCGTTCATCTTCGTGTACCGCTCGTTCTACGGTATGCGGATCGTCAAGGCGGCCTGAAAATGGAGAACGAGCGTCCCTTGAGGCTCTTGAGTCGCAGAATCCACCTCGAAGAGTCAAAGAGGAACTAAATCGTGACGACACTATACTTTCGGCGTTCAATGTAGGCGCGAGCGCCCCGCTCGTGCTTGCCTGAGTGGGGTAAAGGTCCCAGATTCTTCATGGAATTGGTGACCCGAGAAGGGCACGACGTTGCTGGCTGCAGAAGAAGTCGAGCCCCCTGCGCTTCCCGGAAGGGCACGACTTCAGTCGTGCCGCCAAGCTTATCAAATACGTCGCGCTTTGGCGCCTGAGGTCCGCTTTCGGACTCGAAACGCGTTTTTCCAACGGTCCCGGTTCCGGTGGATACGGAAGTTCGGCGGAACCCTCTCCCTATCGTCGAGCCAGACTCTCCCAACCCTGAATGGGCCCGTAAGCTGGACGAACTCGACCACCGTTTCTATGCAAATTCCGACAATCTTACTCCCCGACTGGAAGCTTTTGCCCGCGAGCAGGGACTCGTTTCAGACCAAGGGGATGGAGATAGTTGGCGAAAACACGTTTACACTCAAAACCATTCGGGTATGAGTGTAATTGATTTATCAACAGCTATCCTGCACCGCCTTGAACTCAGGTACAGGAGCGTCGAGCTGCGGGTGATGCTAGTAGAACGATAAGAACTCCATTGAAGACAACGGCTGCAACAATAGGCCCGAACGGCGCGTTGTGTGCTCGAAGAAAGAGGATTCCCGCGAAATAATAGGCCAAAAAAAATCCAGCCAGTATGGCGGTCGCGTACAGACCAACGCGCCGAAGCCGCCATAGTTGCACCGACGCAAAGGGTCCAGCTGTTAGAATGAGCAACCAACCAAGGATAGTCGCTGCGCCAAGCACACCCGAACGGACCAGGGGGCTCATGCCACCTCGCAACAAAATATCAATGGTCTGAAGAAGCGCCAGAAAGACGCATAGGGCTAGGATCGCGGCGACGACTCTAAGAAAAGGTCTCATTTTCAACCTGTTTTCTATAACCTGTTAGTTTGGCACTTTGCGCTGCAGCAAGCAAAACCTTATGCCTGAACGAGTCAACTCTTCAAAGATCATTGCTGATAACAGATCACGCTGATCCGCCCAAATTCCTTGACACCGCGGTCCCCTGCGGCCGGAAGCCGAGAGGCCAGCGACCGCTCGTTCCAGGCCACGGAACCACCCACAAGCGATCACCAGATGGCACTCCGATCGTCCGCGCGCCTCTGTGACCTCCTCACCATTTCGGCGGGGCGAAAAGCCGCGAGGGGCTGTCGGGGGTATGACGAAGCGGTGACCGCCGAGCCATTCCTCCTCGCCTTCTTCGAAGCGCACGATGTCCAGGGCTTTGTCGTTTCGTGAGAAGTAGTATCTGGTACATCGCGAGTCATGTCATCTGCGAACAGCGGAGTACCACGTCGGAACGGTCCGGCCGATGTAGCTGATCGCTGCGGTCATAGCGCTTATGGGCATAGCCCGCGCGTCATTTTCGGGCGAGGAGTGGATGGCCCAGAATGGTGCGACAACGCCACTCAGTAGCAATATCGGCACCGCACGTCTGCGCGGCAGCCATGCGAAGGCGGCCGAAATACCCGCCGCGAGAAAGGGTAGCAGAACGTCTGGTGCCTGGAACCGGCGAAGGGAAACACGCGAAAGAGCGCAGCGATGAAACCCACTACAAAAGGAGATACAACCAGTAACGCCATGAGCTTCGGCGCTTTGGTCCGGCCCGTCAGCAGGCCGGCGAGCCCAGCTACGAAGATCAGCATGAACATAAGCGCTAATGAGCGGAGACCGATCTGCGTAGTGGAAGGTCTCGAAGAGTGCTCTCCACACAAATCCGAGAGGGGTCTCTCGCCCTGGCGCGTAAAGTAGTGCGCGAGATAATCAAACTTCCGCTGGTATTGAACACACTCGCCCGGCGAATTGTCCAAAATATAAACAGCCTAGCCATGCCGCGAGGACAAACTGGTTCACAACCATCGTGAAAACGATACGCCGGGCATATCGCCCTGGAGCAAGCGGACCACGACATAGAGGCCGAGAGAGCCTAGCACCACGATCGCTGTGTAGTGCGTCAGGAGGGCACCCAGCAAAAAGAGTCCTTGGACGATCGCCCATACGGTCGAGCGCTCGGTGAACATGCGCTCTGTCGCGTAAAGAGACCCGCAAACGAAGCAAAGTAGAAGACCATATTGGCGAACTTCGGTTGAGGCAGTGATAGCCACTGGGGCTATCGCCATGAACCCGAGTCCGGCAAGCGCGCAATCTCACCGAGGCTGCGGCGCAGCCATGAGAATGCGAGACCGAGCGCCGCAGTTCCTCCGGCGAGGCTCGGCAACCTGAGAATCAGCTCGGTCCGCCCGAAGACGAGAATCCGTGCAGGACCAGGATGAACAGCGGCGGGTGCGCCAACATGAGAGCTGCCGCGCAGGCTCTCAAGCCAACTCGCTGGCCTTGCCGCGCCGAAGTGTTCTGCTTCATCGGGGTTGAGGTAGCAGGATCCAGCGTAGGCAACGCGTATCGCGAATGCTGCAGCGATGATCCCTAGCGCCAACCAGTTCGAGTTCTTGATGACCCACAGCTCGAGCCGGTCAGCCTCCGCGGGGTAAGGCTGGCAGGTGCCTGTCAAGATTCCGTGATCCGCAAATGAAAGGTCGCCTGGAACTGAAAAGAGAATGTTGGAGGCGCAGAAGAATCCTAAAACCAAAGCACGAGCGGCTCGTGCCCCAACGGTTTACAGCGAACTCATGTTCGCCAGGAACTCGCCATTCGACTTCGTTTTGCTCAGCTTGTCGATCAGCAGTTCCATCGCTTCTACCGGTGACAGCGGGTTCAATACCTTGCGCAGCACCCAGATACGGGTGAGGTCTTCCTTCGGGATCAGCAACTCTTCTTTTCGAGTACCCGAGCGCTGAATATCGATAGCCGGGAAGGTGCGCTTGTCCACCAGTTTGCGGTCGAGGATGATTTCCGAGTTGCCGGTGCCTTTGAATTCTTCAAAGATCACATCATCCATGCGCGATCCAGTGTCGATCAGCGCGGTCGCAATGATGGTCAGCGATCCGCCTTCTTCGATGTTCCGGGCCGAACCAAAGAACCGCTTCGGACGCTGCAACGCGTTCGAATCCACGCCGCCTGAAAGCACCTTGCCACTGGGCGGAACAATGGTGTTGTAAGCGCGAGCCAGACGGGTAATGGAATCGAGCAGAATGACAACGTCGCGCTTGTGCTCCACCAGGCGTTTTGCTTTTTCGATCACCATCTCCGCTACTTGCACGTGCCGCGCGGCAGGCTCATCGAAGGTCGAAGAGATAACCTCGCCCTTGACCGAACGCTGCATGTCGGTAACTTCTTCCGGACGCTCGTCGATCAGCAGAACCATCAGCACAACTTCGGGATGATTGGTCGTAATCGAATTGGCCACGTTCTGCAGCAGCATGGTCTTGCCGGCACGAGGCGGCGAGACGATGAGGCCGCGCTGTCCTTTGCCGAGAGGCGTGAGCAGATCCATCACTCGGGCGCTGACGTTCTCGCGAACGGTCTCGAGTTTCAAACGCTCCTGCGGATACAACGGCGTCAGGTTGTCGAACAGGATCTTGTTGCGTGCTTCTTCGGGCGATTCGAAGTTGACCGCTTCAATCTTGACCAGGGCAAAGTACTTCTCGCCCTCGTGCGGCGGACGCACCTGGCCGCTGATAGTGTCTCCGGTCTTGAGGTCGAACTTGCGGATCTGCGACGGCGAGACGTAAATATCGTCGGGCCCGGGCAGATAGTTGTAATCCGGCGAGCGCAGAAAGCCGTAGCCGTCGGGCAGTATTTCGAGCACGCCCTCAGCAAAAATGTGGCCCTCTTTTTCGCTCTGGGCCTGGAGGATCTTGAAGATCAGGTCTTGCTTGCGCAATCCGCTAGCTCCCGGCAAGTCCAAAGATCGGGCGATCTTGGTTAGCTCGGTAATATTTTTTTCTTTGAGTTCAGCAATGGTCATCAGTCACCTGCGAGGAGATTTTTCAAAGGGGGGTACGCGAAAGAGAAGGAACTATCCAGCGGGGCAGAGGGGCGGGCTAAACTACGCAGCCCGCCGTTGTGCCTCGGCAAAATGTTCCGGTTCGGCTAGAACCGACTGCCGCTCCGAACTTGCAATCCGATCCAGGACCTCGTTCATGGTCTCCTGGATTCTGGTATTGGGCTTGTGAAACTTACGGGTAGCCTTCGATGCAAGCTGACAGAGCATATAACGGTTCCGCAAAGTATGTAAAGCATCAAAAACTCGATCAGAGCGCTTCATTATTATTTCTCCTGACCCCACCAAACGGCGAGATTCTCACGTTTTGCGACAGGACAAGTCCCGGCCAGATTCCTAAGTCCTTCAGTTCTTATGGGTTGTACGGGAATGCTCTGGCTATTGGTATAGATGCTCCGCCTGACCCGAAAGTTTCTTCGATTCGAACCGGGTCCTAACTGGTCAACGGAGGTACTGGGAAACGCCCTAAAAGCCGCCCCTATGTCCTTGGAACCTTGTAATTTAGCGGGTAAAAGGGGCGGGGTCAAGGAATTTGTTCGGAATTTGTTCGGAATTATACATCTGATAAACGCCCACGCTCCCTTGCGAAGTGTGCAAGATTGCTCAGACGCAAGGGTTAACGAGAGAGTAATCTTGGCGAATCAAGAAGGGCCTGCCCAATGTCACCCGATTCACCCGGCGGTTGGAAACACCTTGCCGAACAAGCCAGCACCGAAATGAATTCGGAGAAGTTGTTGGAGCTTGTTAACGAGCTCAATCAGGTGCTGGGTGAAAGCGAAGACAAGACCCGCCAGCAGCGACATCAAGGGAATCAGCTTTAAGCTCAGCCCGCGCGTGGACTCTTGCTCCTGCCGGCACTCTCGCGAACTCTGCCAATGTCGATGAATTGCACTTTCTGCCGACCACGGACCTGGAGACCATCAACCGTCGTAGGATTTTGGCTACGAGATCGCCGGATGCGGGACACGGCGCGGTCAACCACGCGAGCCAGTTCGGAACCGAAATCGGGTGTGCGGTCTTCCTGCAAGCGCCGCTTTGCCTTCTCCGCCGAAAACCATGTGGGATTTCGATCGAGCTCCTGCGGCGGGACGAGCCGCAAGACCTGGCAAAGATGGGCGTCCACGGCGGACTCTTTCTCGGCCAATCTAGCCGATGAATTCCGCACCTCTCCGCGCCGGCGGCGAATGTACCGGGTGAAAGAAGCTTCCTCCATCCGGCCATGAACCCCAGCCTCTTCGAAAGCCTCGAGAGCAGCTGCCTGAGCGTGCGTAAGCCCGGGCTCGGAGCTGCCTTTGGGGAAAATCCAGCGCCCTTTGCGAGTCCGGACCAACAGGAATTCAATGTTAAGGTCGCGCACTCGATAGCACACCGCGGCCACCTGGTCGCATTCCTTGAGTTTGCGCAGTTCCGCCAGCCGCACAAACCTGGCCGAGGACTGATATTTCTGGACCTGGGCCCAGCCGATGGTCAACCGCGATGCGCCATTGTCTCTGACACCAGCTCTCATAGCAGCAGAGTGCACGACGCCATCCGCTTCTGACTAGATCACATCTTGGTTCGTGGCGGAGTCCGCGATCGCAGACAGTCGAGGCTACGCGCCCCACAAGATGCCGGTGCCCGGCTATAATGCCGTCGTGAGCAGCCAGCCGGCACAACACATGCAGTGCATGGAAGTCTGGGGCGGAAGCCAGCTGACGTCGGCCGGCGTTGAGATGGGCGGTTTGGACGTCTGGGTTTTCAGCAAGCCCTTCGGTGAGGCGCAGCGCGGCGGCGATGTTTATTACGCTTCGAGCTGTGCCACCGGCCGAATCTCCCGCCTGCTGCTCGCCGACGTCTCCGGTCATGGAACCTCGGTTGCCGCCACCGCCGCCGACTTGCGAACTCTGATGCGCCGGTTCGTCAATCGCCTGGACCAGGCAGAATTTGTGCGCCTGCTCAACCAGCAGTTCATCGCGCTTTCCCAGTCGGCGACCTTCGCTACGGCAGTCGTGACCACATTCTTTGCTCCCAGCCGGAGGCTCACCGTCTGCAACGCGGGGCATCCCAGGCCGTTTCTATACCGGGCGGCCGAGCGACAATGGGATTTTCTGGGAGAGGATTCTCCGGGCCATACTGACGGCGGACCGAGCAAGAAGTCCAAACCTCAAAACATTCCCCTGGGGCTGCTGGCTCTGGCGGAATACGAGCAACTCGACGTCGAACTGGAACCCGGCGATTGCTTGCTGAGTTACACCGATGCCCTCGTCGAGTCGAGCGACGCCGACGGCGAAATGCTGGGCGAGAGCGGTCTGCTTCGGATCATGCGCCTGATCGGGGACGTGGAACCGCAAAAACTCATCGAAACCCTGCTGGCAGAGATCGAGGAACGATATCCCGAGAACCTGGCCAAGGATGACGTAACCCTGATGCTGGTACGGGCCAGCGGACAACAGCCGCAGCATCCGTTCAAAGAGATGGTCAAGGCCCGGCTTCGTTTTGCCGGCTCGATGATTCGCGGCTTGAATCCCTGGGGTGAGCGCGCTCCCCTCCCCGACTTCAATCTGGCGAACATCGGAGGCGCGATTGTTCCCGCCCTGGCTCGTCGCTGGCGGGCGCGAGGCACAGGACGCCGGCCACCGACCGCCTGATCCTATGCCCTACCACGTGGTCGCTTTCACCATGGCGCAAGTCCGGCAAGGCGCCCTCGCGTTCCAGCGCCAGTTAAGTGCCGCCTTGCGCGAGTCGAAAGACTTGAAAGTGTATTCCGTAAGCCCATTCGACCTCGAAGAACGCCGCCGCTTCAAAGATCGCTTCGGAGGCGACATAGTCTACTTCTTCAACGACGCCGCCCGCGACTTGATCCTAAGTCAAGGCTCCGACTTGCAATTCGCAGCGGAAATTGCCGATAGCGAACTGCCGCGCCGCCGCACCCTGGTGGTCGGCATCCCAGAATAAAAGCGGCCACGGATTTCGACGGATTCACACGGATTAGGCGAAAAAATAAAGGTCTTGATCCGTGAAATTCGTGGCCACTTCCAGGGAATCCTTCTGCGTACTTGCGTTCGCATAGCGATACAGACACTATTTTCTTTCGGACCGACACACAGCCGCCAGAAAGGGAATCTTGGAAAACCTGTTTTGTCTTCGCTGCAACCGGGAGATCGAAGTCGGCCACAAATCCGTCGCGGTATACATGTTCGCGCAAACCGTGGGGATAAGGCCGCGGCAAAAATCGTCGGCGCAGCGCATCTGTTTCTGCCCGCAGTGCTCCGTCTCCCTGGCCATGGGACCGCCGCCCGAGGGCGCCCTCAACCTGGCGGCCTGGAACATGATCCGCGACCTGGTGGGCGCCGATCCCGCTCTGAACCAGGCCGCCTGGGAAAACCTGCGAGGAGTGGTGGGCCTGCTCCCGTCGGGCGAACCCGAAAGCATCCCTCGCCGCGTCGCTGCCGTGGGCTACTTCGAGTTCTGATTTCCCGAAAAATTTCACGCCCAGGGAATTGAGGGCAGCTGACGAATGTGAGGGTGCCCACCCTCTTCGCGCCCTTTGCGAAAGGGCGGGTGCGGATCATCCGGCCGCAATGCCCACCCTCTGCAGTCGCTCCCGGAAGTACTCTTTCCAACTCTCCGGCAGTACGGCGACTTGCAGGGCACGCCGCGCCGAGGTCATATCGTCATCGGCGTACCTTTTCGCGATATACAGTCGCGTAATTTCCGACACCGGGATGCCATTCGGATCACGAGCAATCAGCTTGATCTCATCATCGGCGCCGACTTCTCCCTCGCGGGTGACGGCGAGGTAGAAACCCGTCCGCCCGCTCGCGAGGAACCGCTTCACCATGTCGTCAGCCTGAAATCTCACGCCCAGTTTGTAGCAGGGAAGCCGGGGCTGGGTCACGATCACTTCCGCAGAACCGACAGAGAACCGATCGCCCAGATGGACTGAATCTTCCTGCAAGCCATCCGTCGTAAAGTTTTCTCCGAACATGGCTATTGGCACCTCGCGTTCCGGCAACTCCCTCCGCCAGTAGTCGTAGTGCGCGACCGGATAGCAGTAGACCGCCTTATATTTTCCACCGTGGACATGGAGATCTGCCTGACGGTCACCGTCCAGATTGAACTTGCGCAAGGCAACGCGGCCCTCGACCGGTTCCTTGAAGATCCCCGTAGTCACGTTTATCCCGTGCCACATCACTTCGCGCGGAAGTCCAGTGTTCACCGAGACTAGCTTCATCTCTGCTCTGGTCTTTTGCATCCGAGTTCCTCCGGTGAAAGGTGACAGTGGTCAGCATTGTATCCGCCCACCATCCGATTCCAAATGGAGGACGGGCGTCCTCGCCCGTCAGCACCACACCGCAGTTCCGAGATCCTCATCCTCTCAGTGTTCAAGACCTGTCGCCGAGGACCACGTTCGAAGGACGCTCCATAACCATTAACATCGCAGCACCATCCGGTGTGGAGGTCACTGCCACCCGTCGAAAGCCGGCCTTCTCGTAGCAGCGAATTGCTCGCAAATTGGTCGGAGCCGGATCAGCCTGGATCCTCGTCACCCTGGGGTCCTCGAACAAGAACTGAACAAACTCGCGGACCATCTGCGTGCCCAGACCACGACCCAAACTGCGTGCGTCAGCCAGGAACTGATCGATGCCCCGCACTCCCGGATCGTGCTCATCCGGCCACCAGCCGTCTCCCGCGGCGGCGGCAACGTACGATTGGATATAACCAATGGGAAGACTCTCCAGATAGACAACGTAGGGCAACACCGCGGAATCATCCGTCAGGATTGGCAGGTACTGCTCCCGCACTTCGGCGAGGGTCTGGCAGTCCGCCCACCACTCGGCGAGGTGCGGACGATTGAGCCACTCCGCCAGCATGGGCAAATCAGCCTCGGTCAGTCGCTCGAAACGCAGGGCCACAAGCTAGATTCTATTCTCTAGAGAAGATCATCCGGACAACAGGCGCGGGTGCCCCACCCTGGTCGCGCACTTCGCGACAGGGCATAGCAAGGTGCCGAGGAGGCGGCCCTTCGCCTGGAGTGTGGCATGATCAAGTACCGCGGGCTGCCACATCACGCTTTTCAAGGTTTTACTCCCAGCTGCCAAAACAAAAACGAATAAACGTCCGTCCCATCCTCAATCTGCTTGGTGATCGGCTTGCCTTGGCCGTGTCCGGCTTTGCTGTCAATCCGTAACAGAATTGGACGCTCGCGGCTCCGCCCGTTGGCCGCTTCCGCCTGCATCAGCGCCGCCATCTTTTTCGCGTGCATGGGATCGACGCGGCTGTCGCTGTCTGCCGTCATGAACATGATTGCCGGATATTCCGCGCCGGGTTTCACGTGATGGTAAGGCGAGTAGGCGTAGAGCCAGTCGAATTGCTTGGCGTCTTCGGCGGAGCCGTACTCCGGGACCCAGAATTTGGCGATCAGAAAATTCTGGTAGCGGAGCATGTCGAGCAGCGGGACCTGGCAAACCACGGCGCGAAAGAGGTCAGGACGCTGAGTCAGAGCCGCGCCCATCAGCAGGCCGCCATTCGATCCGCCCTGAATTGCCAGGTGCTCTTTGTCGGTGATCTTGTCGGAGATCAGAAACTCGGCGGCGGCGATGAAGTCGTCGAAGACATTTTGTTTCTTGTCCAGCATGCCGGCGCGATGCCAGTCTTCGCCAAACTCCGCGCCGCCGCGGAGGTTGGCCACGGCGAAGACGCCGCCGTGCTCCAGCCAGAGATAACGCGCGCCGGAAAAAGTGGGGGTGAGGCTCACGTTGAAACCGCCGTAGCCGGTGAGCAGCGTCGGGTTCCTGCCATTCAGCGCCAGGCCTTTTTTGTGGAAGACGAACATCGGGACCTTGGTGCCGTCCTTCGAGATGTACCAGAGTTGGGCCACTTCATAAGCCGAGGGATCGATGCCGGGCGTGGTGACCTTGTCCCACAGCGAAGTCTTACGCGAGGCCAGCTCTACCTGATACACCGATGGCGGCACAGTGAACGACTGGAATCCGAAAAAAGCTTCCTTGCGGTCCCAGCGGCCACCGATGCCCTCGATCGAGCCGATTCCCGGAAGTTCGATGTTGCCCAGCGCTTTGCCCTCAAGGTCGAAAAGCTTGAGCTGCGAGCTGGCGTTTTGTTCGTACTGGGCCAGGATCTTTCCGTCCACGATGCCGGTGCCCTGCAGAATGCCGTCGCTCTCCGGAATAATTTCCTTCCAGTTGGCGCGGGCGGGATTGACGGCATCCACCACGAACAGATGGAAGTGCGGCGCGCCTTCATTGGTGGTGATGTAAATCTTGCCGCGGAAAATCTCGCCGTTGTAGTGAAAATCCTTGCCGCTGGTGAGTTCCAGCGGAGGAGTTCCGGCTTTCAGGTCCTGAAGAAAAAGTTCGTTCTTGCCGGCGGAGCCTTGGTAAGCGGTCAGCAGCAGCCAGCGATCATCGTCGTCAGGCAGCTGCGAGACCAGTATCTCTTCTTTCTTGCGGCCTTCGCCCCAGATCAGCGGATCGTTTTTCGGATCGGAGCCAAGAGCGTGATAGAAGATGTGCAGATAGTAGACGTCGTCGCCCTCGGGCACGTCGCCTTTCTTGGGATTGCGTCCGTAATAAAAACCGGAATTATCTTTCTTCCAGGCGACCTGGGCGATGCGGGCTTGCGGGATCTTGTCAGCGAGCAGCTTGCCGGTGGCCGTCTCAATCACATACAAGGTGCTGTTTTCCGAGCCGCTGGCCGAAGTGCCGTAGGCCACGTACTTGCCGTCGTCGGAAGGGAACCACCAGTCCAGCGCGACCGTGCCATCGGCGGACATCTGGTTCGCGTCCACCAGCGTCCGATCTTTTCCATGCAGACCTTCGCGCACCAGCAGGACAGGCTGGTTCTGCGTGCCCTCGCGCCGGGTATAGAAGAAGTAGGGCCCGCCAATCTGCGGCGTGCCGATGGTGCCGATCGAAAGCAGTTGCGTCAGCCGCTGATGGATCTGGTCGCGCCCCGGCAGCGGATCGAGCAAGCTGCGTGTGTAGGCCATTTCCGCCCGCACATATTCCTGCGACTCCGTGCTGCTCGCATCCTCCAGCCAGCGGTAAGGATCGGCGATCTTGTGGCCGTGAAGAGTCTCTTCGACAACGTCCACCTTGGCCTTGGGCGGCCCCGGCGACGGGCTCGTGCTGGGAGCAGAATCATCCGCCGCCCACGCCACCGCGGCCATCAGAGAAAGGCAAGCAACCATCCAGAGCAAACGTGAACCTCCCGGCATAAACACCTCGCGAGACTTGCAGGAAACCAGGTTCTACCAAGGAAACCAGGTTCGAACTAGGGTATCAAAAATTGAACTCTCGCAGTTTTGAGCAACTCGGGCTGGATGCTAATATGGATAGCGACAACTCAGGCGACGCGTCTTCGGCTGCGTCCCGCGACACTCCTCAGTAGCTCAATGGCAGAGCACCCGGCTGTTAACCGGGGGGTTGTAGGTTCGAGTCCTACCTGAGGAGCCATTCTTTTTAATGACGTTAGACGCCCTCCCCACGCCTCGATGACCTCGATTCTCAACCACTGTAGGGACTTTTGTAGGGACTCCTGCTTCAGAATCGCGTGCAACCGGGTGTTGGCGAGTGATTCTGGCCGATTCAGTGCTGGTTACTGCTTTTGCAGATGGACTCAAGGGCGGCGCGCTTCGCCTCCATTCGGATATGGCTGTAGTGCTTGAGCATCTGCTTTGAGACGTGGCCGGCGATGTCCATGATGGTTTGATCGCTGGCTCCGCTCTCAGCTAGTTCCGTGATCAACGTATGCCGGCTGTCGTGCCAGCGCCCGGTGACCTTGGCTCTCTTGCGAAGGTTCCTCCAGGCGGTCTTCAGCGTCGTTACCGGCCGGGTCGGATCGTGTGGACGAGGCCTCCCAAAGGGGAAGACGTACCACTCCGGGTCGGCATCTCACCAAACTCGTCCCGTGTACCATCCGAGATACTGACTCGATCGCCTCATACAGTGCGGAATTCAGCGGAATCGTCCGACCCTCTCCGGCATCGGTCTTGCTCTCTCCAACCACGAGGAACTTGCTCTCCGAGGTCCATTTGAGCCCAGGTCAGATTCTTGATCTCCCCGTCCCGCATACCCGCGTTCAAGGCGAGCATGAGTGCAGGATAAATATGAGGCGAACGTGCAGTCTTGGCATGCGCAATCATCCGAGCCTTTTCTTCCGGCGTATAGGCCTTGCCTATGTTCTGTCGAACCCTGAGCTTGAGCAGTTTCTTTTTACGAAGACGCGACCGGAGAAAGTCTCCTGCATCATCCATGAGGCGAAGAGGAAACCGATTTCCTCGTTGATCGACTTCGGTGCAGCTTCTCTTGCAAGACGACGATTCTGGTACTCCCCTACGGTCTTCTCGTTCACGTCCACCACCATCTTGATCACCGAGCAAACGTTTGACATGGCGAAGGGCGCCTTCGGCAAATATTGCCGACCGCGGATTACGGAGCTTGTAGCCCTCTAGATACTCAGTCGGCGATTTCGCGGACTGACCGGACGCGCTGCTGACGGGCGTCCTCGAAGTTGTTGATATCCCTCTTCGAGTTCACGGCGGCGCTTTTGTTCCGCAGCCTTTGCGACGGTCTTCGAGACCGACTTGCTCGACTCTTGGATTCGCCGACCTGCGAACCAGAATTCATACCACCACAAGCTTCCTCGTATAAATAAGCTCATGCTAGACCGGTCCTCTGAGGCATGAATACCTGGTCCTTGGGTGAGAACACATTATTCTCTACGATCCGATTTAAGCCACGCTCGACCGAGGATTGATGCTGGCGCGCTGCACATCCTTCCGAATAGGACTCCCGCCCGTGGGTTGCTGTAAGAGCCATTCCTCGAGATCTTCTGGCCGATATCGAACGAGCGATCCCACCTTAATGAACCGCGGCCCTCGTTTCTCTAGTCGCCAGCGCCGGAGCGAAGCCAGGCTTAGGTGTAGCCGCTCCGCGACATCTTGTTCGGTAAACAGCTTGTTACTGACTAGCATACTGCCTCCTTGGAGAAAGCGGTGCTTCACATTGCAGAGTACCCCCGAGATGCCAGTCGATATATCGAGTGCTTAAGGCGAATGTCGACTTTGACCAAGAAATTGGGCAAAAAGCATGGCGCCAGACTGCACGGGGTCGTGGGAGTTAGTGTTCATTTGAGCGCCCGGCATCACAGCCCGCGTCCGCACTGGGGCGGGAAATCCCGTTGCGCGAGTTTTCAACAGCCTCGCATAGTTTCGGCCGCCTCAGGGTTGCGCCGTTCTGCACCAAGCTGCAACTACAGTCCCGACTACCATAGCGTAGCCAACAGCGTTCATTTCTGTGCGAAGGCGCTCGGGAATGCTTTCGACATCGAACTCGTCAGCAGTCGCTATACCGTATTCGATGGCTTTCGGCAGCAGGCTCGCCAGCGTGTCGGCGCAGTACTGATACAGCGGCGATTCATCTTTGCCGTCCATCACCGCTTCAAAACGCATGTTGGGCTGAGCCAAACCGGCCGCTGTAAACACCTTGTGTAGGCGAGGTCCTAGATCAATGTGTGCGCCTGAGCGGCGCAACGTTTCTACGATGCAAGTCAAGACTCGCTTCGTGGTACTGTCGGGCCCTGGCGGAGGCATGAACCACGGTTCCATGAAAGCAACAACACCCCCGGGCCGCAGATACTTTGTGACCTTTGCCAGGGATGCGGCGGGGTCTGCCTGGTACATCAGGACCAGCCGTCCAACAATCGCATCCAGGGGGGCATCGGGTATGTACTGCGAGAACTCGGAATGCACAAATGTAATGTTGCCGAATGCCCTGGCAGACACCCGCTCACGCGCAAACTTGACCGCATCGGCATCCAGTTCCAACCCAGTCACGCTGCCGATTGCGCCTACCATCTCGGCCAGCATCATGCAGACGTCACCAGCACCCGAACCGAGATCGAGCACGCGCATCCTGGGCGCGATGCCAGCGTTTCAAAGAACCGCCGCGTCATCGGCTTGAACAGCTCGGCTTGACGAGCCAGTCGCGCGTACTCCCGCTGCGACCGGCCCAGCACGTATTCGCTGTGTGCGGCGCTCACAAATCCTCCGCTGCGTTTGTGTTCCCCAAGATTACGGCCTCTGGTTCGACGCGTCCGCATATTAGCGGCTACATCGCCTCGCACCCGTTCTGCGGACCCAGCAGCGTCACCACATCATTTTAAGCTAGGCCGACGATGCCGTCGAAATGCTCTTTCAGCACAATTCCTTAAAAGCACTTGGCGCGCTTTTAACTGCTGTTCGCTGCAGATTTTGAGCATCCGAGTTCATCATGCGATGATCACCTGATGCAGATTCGGATGTACGGGGTTTCAGGACCGGTTGTGGTTGTGCTACACGCCGGCCCGGGTGCTATCGGATCTGCGCAAAAAGCAAGTCTCCCGGGGGCAAGGTTCACGATCCTGATCGCTCGATGATCTCAGTTTCCCCGCCAGTCAGAACGTCCCGCACCACCATGCGCTCACCACACGCTATTTCGTCGACAAGTTTCCGCTGTTTCTCTCGCGTCGAGCGCGCCCTCGCCTGTGGTCGGGTTTTGTTCTGTGGACGGCAGCATAGGGAGGCCTTGGGGGTTCGATACCTACCTGCTGCAATACAGGGATTTGTTCAGTCGGCTGGAGCGGTTTCGGGTCATTTATGTTGCCGCGGATGAGGGGATGTTTCCGAAGGCAAAGGGGATCTTCGCCGGTTATGTGGGAATACGGAGTGCAGGCTGTGTGTCGCCAGAGATCCCGATATCGAGTGGTTGCGCGAGCACTTTCGGGCTCGTGATCTGTTTGAGCGACGCCAGACGAGTTCTTTTGGGAAGCAAGGCTTGGACCGGTTGCGAGAAGAGTTGGCCGAGTTCGCAGGGCCCGAGTATGAAGCCCTTTATCGGCGATGGCGAGATGGAGGCGATGGGGTTCTCGGGGACAGTTTAGAGAGCCTGGGCAAGAGTTCGGGAGGTTTTCCGATCTACCGGCTGGATCACGAGTATGAGCTGTTCGGCGACTCAGGCGGGAAGATACCAGCATGAAACAGATGTGGAATATCGCGGACCGTGGCGGCAAACATCATGGTCCGGTGAACGGTCCGCCCGGCGCCTGGGTCCATCGCCGGGAAGAGGTAGGTAGGACGGTGCGAGCAGAGGAACTCATGCGGGAAACACAGACGCCCAAAAAACTTTCAAGGGCGGGAGCGACCCCGGTTTGTGCGGCCTTTGAGCCGCCACAAACCCGCTTCGTTCCTATCGTCACTTCGGGGGTCGCTCCCGCCCTTGAGGAACTGCCGTTGGTAATGCATTCCTCGAGTGATGAGAACTTAGAAGCGCTGATAGAAACGCAGTGAAGTCAGGAGGGAGAAACCATGGCATCCTCATTCATTCCCCAAAGAATTAAGCGAGCCAAGCAGCAGATCACGGTGAAGCTATACCAGGACCAGCTCGCCACGCTCGACAAGTATGGCCGATTCATCGATGACAGCCGGGATTACATCATCAGCCAGGCCCTAGAACTGGTATTCAAAGGGGACAAAGAATTTGCCCGCTGGGTCGAGCTGGACAGAAATGCTGGAAGCACTGCGGAACGCACCCTCACCCGCACTGAATCTGCTGGTTCAGCATCACCCTCTGGACCACAGCGGGATGAGAGAAGAAAGCGTTCTCGCACAGAAGTCGTGGGCGAGATGCAAACAGAATCAGCATAGGCCAGTGGAGGATCGAGTCGTGAGGCGAGCGGTCGAGAGCCGAAATCTAGTGAGCTTTGTGGTGAGTGCAGCCGTGGGTCTGTATCTGTTTCGCAACTGGCCGTTTCCGGCTGAAAACGATCTGCTGCAAATGGTGCTGCTTCAGAAGCCGTATCTGTTCTACGGAATCAAGTATTGCTTTGTTGCTATGCTGTTTTCAACACCGTACGTCGCATTCTCGATCCTATCCTCATTTACATACATTTTTGTTATGCGGCGAGAAGAGCAGATTGGGGCCAGGCGGCTCGCACCATATCTTCCGCCAGAAAGTCGTAACGATCTTTACCTAGTAGTCGGCGAGCTCCATCATCCCAAGCGTCCGCAGCCGGCGGCGACTCCTCGGTGGCTCATTGTGCCCGAGCGTGGCCTTTTTACCGGGATCGCCATCTTCGGAGCGGTGGGAAGCGGTAAGACCACGGGATGCATGTATCCCTTTGCCGAGCAAGTGCTGGCATATCGCGCTGGTGAAGCTGAACGCCGGGTTTCGGGTCTGGTGCTTGAGGTCAAAGGCGACTTCTGCCACAAGGTCCGTAGAATCCTGGAAAAACATGGCCGCGCGGATGACTACGTCGAGATCTCTCTGGCCTCACCTTATCGCTACAATCCGCTGCACAATGAGCTCGAGGCCTACGCGCTCGCGCCGCTGTGACTCCGGCACGAACTGCGCGAAGATGTCCATCGTGGTCGAAATCCGCGAGTGCCTTTCAAACGTCCATGGTTTTTGCACCGGCGAGGAGGAGCTTTTCAAGTCGCGTGCAGCCAATTGGCATGGGGATTGCGATCCAAACGCAGGTGTTCAGGGTCTGGTCATTTCTTGAATGCCTTTTGGGGACGTTTACGCCCCGATTGCGAGTACGACTCGTCCGTTGACCTTTCCCGCCTTGAGGCGCAGGAAAACATCGTTGATCGCGTCGAGCGGCTGGGTCTCGATGAT
This sequence comes from Terriglobia bacterium, assembly GCA_963803655.1. Taxonomy (GTDB): domain Bacteria; phylum Acidobacteriota; class Terriglobia; order Terriglobales; family Acidobacteriaceae; genus JAIQFF01. The sequence continues at coordinate 4,198 of CAWDNR010000018.1, read as the reverse complement.
CGCCTTCACCTTGCCTTCAGCGGCAAAGCTCAAAGCTTCTTCCAAATCGATCCGCGTGCCCACAATCGAGCCCCGGATGGTATTGCCGTTCAGCACTAGATCGAAAATCGAGACCGGGAATTCTCCCGGAGGCAGGCCGTTGAGCACACAGGTGCCGCCGCGCCTCAGCATGCCGATCGCCTGCCTGAAGGCCATGGTCGATACGGCCGTTACCAAAACTCCGTGCGCCCCGCCAATTTGTTTCTGAATTTCGGTGCACGGATCTTGTGTCTTGGCATCGATTGCAATCTCGGCTCCGAGCTTTCTTGCCAGTGCTGCCTTTTCCGGCCCCAGATCCACGGCCGCCACATGCAGCCCCATGGCCTTGGCGTACTGGATCGCAACGTGGCCCAACCCGCCGCCCGCCCCCGAGATCACCACCCACTCGCCCGGCCGCGTATTGGTTTCTTTCAGCCCCTTGTAGGTGGTGACGCCAGCACAGAGAATCGGTGCCGCATCCACAAACGACAACTTCTGCGGGATTCGCCCTACATATCCGGCCTGTGCCAGAGCGTACTGCGCGAAGGTGCCATTCACCGAATAGCCTGAGTTTTTCTGTTCCAGACACAGGGTTTCCCAGCCTGAGAGGCAAAAGGCACAATGACCGCACGCGCTGTGCAACCACGCAATACCGACCCGATCGCCTTCCTTCAAGTGTGTAACACCGGGGCCGAGCGCGACCACGATTCCCGCTCCCTCATGTCCGGGCGTGACGGGAAGACCCGGCTTCACCGGCCAATCGCCGTCGGCCGCGTGCAGGTCGGTGTGGCAAACTCCACTCGCCATGATTTTTACCAAGGCTTGCCCCGGCCCAGGCGTAGGCACTGGAAGCTCTCGCATCACGAGAGGCTCGCGGAACTTTTCAACAACTGCTGCTATCATAGTTTTCGGAATTGCCATACTCGATTCCTCCTTAGACATAGAATCCATTTCCTACCGTCCGATATCAGACCATCACTTCGTCTACAGGAGTCGATGCGGCTCGAAGATCGTTAGATCCAGGTCCGGCAGCATCGCTCCATGCCTCAGATAATTGAGGTGCAGGTCGAAACATTTGCGCAAATCATGCCGGACATGTCCCATCGGCGCCTCTTCCAGATATCGGTGCAGAGCGTCCCGATAGGCTGGGTGCGCGCAATTGTCAATGATTCGGCGAGCCCGTGTTACGGGCGCCACGCCGCGGAGATCTGCCATGCCCTGCTCGGTAACGACGACCTGTACAGAATGTTCGCTGTGGTCGATGTGCGAGCACATCGGCACGATGGTGGAGATCCGGCCGCCCTTCGCGGTTGACGGGCACATGAACACAGACAGGTAGGCGTTGCGCTCGAAGTCGCCGCTGCCGCCCAACCCGTTGACGATCTGAGTGCCCATAATGTGCGTGGAGTTCACATGGCCATACAGATCGACTTCAATCGCGGTATTCGTGGCGATCACCCCGAGTTGCCTGGTGATTCCGGGGTTGTTGGAGATTTCCTGAGGCCTGAGCACAATCCGGTCAGCGAACTCTCCGAAGTTCTCGTAGAGGAACTTCAGCTTTTGGTCGCTTAGAGTCAGCGCCGTGGCGCTGGCGCCCAGCGATTTCCCGGAGGCAATCAAATCGAGCATTGCGTCCTGCAGTACCTCGGTGTAGACCTTAAAGCGCGGCATCCCCGGGCACGCGGCGAGTCCCGACAGCACGGCATTACAGATATTGCCGACCCCACTCTGAATCGGGAGGAACTCGGATGGAATTCGCCCGCAGCGTATCTCCTGCGTGAAGAACTCGGCAACGTGTTCGGCGATTCGCTCGCTGGCGTCATCCGGCGCCGCGAACGCCCGGCCACCGTCGGGCTCATTCGTATGGACGACGGCTATCACCTTGGACGGATCAACCTCGGCATAATCGCGACCGAGCCGGTCGAGAGGGTCATGAATTGGAGTGGGGGGGCGGTGTGGAGGTGTGGGCAAGATGAGGATGTCGGCTATCTCCCGAAGTCGGGGCGAGTGATACGAGTTCAACTCGATGATGACCTTGTCCGCGCACCGAAGAAAGGTCGGCGAATTCCCGATGCCGGTTGTCAGGTACACCTTCCCGTCAGGCGTGATCTCTGTTGCCTCAATGATTGCGAAGTCGATAGGACCGAGGAAGCCCTCCATAACAGCTTGTGCGACATGCGAAAGGTGCATGTCGACGAACTCGATCTTTCCGGTATTGGCGAGTTGACGCATTGGCGCCGAGGTAATGTATGGAGCCGCAGCTTACTGCCTCGGCACCTGCCAGTTCGTCGTCACAGGCCTCGCCCGTGGAAGCTCCGCTGAGGAGCTTCACCTGAAACTCCGCGCCTGCCTGATGTAGTTCCCGGGCTCGTTTAGCGAGCGCGCGTGGCACCGCCTTGGGAGCACCCGCAGGGGTAAAGCCGCTTACGGCGACCATCGCCCCATTCGGGATGAGTGCTGCCGCTTCGTCCGCGGTCAAACTTGGATACGTCTTGCCTATTGCCATGGCCTCAACGCCCTTGGAACTGCGGCGCACGCCGCTCAAAAAACGACCGGATGCCTTCTTGATAATCGGCGCTGTCATAAATCCGGCGCCGTATCGCCTGAATCCGTTGAAACCCTTCAGGGTTTAACGGATGCGCTTCGCCGAGCACACGCAACTGCTCTTTCAATAGCGAGATCACCAGAGGTGAATTCTGGATCATGTACCCAGCCATTTCTTTGGTCGCCGACTCCAGGCGTTCAGCGGGAACTACCTGATTGATGAGTCCCACTCGGAGCGCACGGTCAGCCGGCATGGGCTGGGCTGTAAACAGCATTTCCTTGATCACGGGCAAACTGACCGATTGCATAAAGCTCAGTGTGCCTTCGATGTCGTAGGGGACGCCTAGCTTTGCCGGCGTGATCGCGAAGGTAGTTCCTTCCGCGGCAATCACGATGTCGCAGCTCATAACCATCTCGCAGGCACCACCCCAGACACCACCCTCGACCATCGCGATAATCGGCCTCGGAGATTCCTTAATGACGCGCACCACTCGCCGCAACGGATCGTCATATGTCAATGGATCTCGGCCGTTGGTTGGCAATTCCCGAACATCGTGGCCAGCCGACCAGACATTCGCCCCCTTGTACGCTCGCAATACAATCGCTCGCGCTCCTGCGTTGTCAGATCTGAAAGCGCCACCAGCAGACTCTCCGATCAGCGCCGCGCCCAGGGCATTGTGCTTCGAAGGATTGTCCAGCGTAATAGTTCCAATGTTGCGGTCCAGCGATTTCCTGATCAGCGTTGTTTCTTCCACGATCTCTTCAACTTGTGCCATGGTGATCCTTTGGTGCACCGATTTTGCAGTTCGAGTCCTTGAAACGAAGGTGAAACCTTCCACCACGCTCGTTTCTCTTTGCGATGTAGTCGCAAATGAGAATGGTCAGATCGTCATCCTGCTTTTCCGACCATTGACGGACAGAAGAAATGATCGAGTCTGCTGCCATCGCGGGGGATAGCTCTCGAGTTCTGGTCAGCAGGTTGCACAATGCATCCTGACCGAAGAAATCTCCTGCAGCGTTGGAAGCATCCACAACCCCGTCGGTATACATCACGATTCGATCATCTGTTTCCAGTTTGTGGACGGCAGTGGAGTACGATGCAAAACCGAACACCGCGAGCATCAACCCATTTTCTTCAATTGGGGTGACGCGTCCATTCCTCACAAGCAACAGAGGCGGGTGCCCTGCTGCCGAGTATCGTAATTTTCCCGTTTCGGAGTTCAGGTGGACATACGCTGCCGTGACGAACTGTTTTTGCGTGTTGCCCAATAGGGCCGAGTTCATGCCCGATAGGAAGCGGCATGGATCAGCAGCCACCGCTCGTTGCGAAGCTGCCGCAAGCTTGACCATAGACGCGATAAGGGCAGCCGGAACTCCGTGCCCTGACACGTCGGCAATAAACAATCCAACCTGGTGCTCATCAGCGGCGATGTAATCGTAGAAATCGCCTGCCACCGAAGTCATGGGAACATACCGGGCGGCAACCTGGAAGTGTGTTGAGGGCGGAAATTCTCCGGGCAGAATTGATAACTGAATACGACGGGCTACCTCCAATTCCTTTTGGATCTCCTTCAACTGTCGATCCCGCCGCAGAGTACTTCTGGCAGCAACATAGCCCAGAGTGCTGAGAAACGCG
>CAWDNR010000017.1:0-236604 GCA_963803655.1 Terriglobia bacterium | reverse complement strand
AACACGGCTCGGTAACAATCTCGCGGGCGCTGACATCGACGACATTTCCGGCCAGTTTTCTCCTCGTTGCGTCGATGAATCCGTGTCCGTGCGGCTATCTCGGCGATACGCGGCATCAGTGCAAATGCTCGCCGATGCAGATCGAGCGCTACATGGGACGCATCAGCGGCCCGCTTTTGGATCGCATCGATTTGCACATCGAAGTGCCGGCGGTGCCGTTTCAGGAATTGTCGGCCCAGGCGGACGGCACCTCCAGCGCCGGGATGCGCGAGCTGGTCAACCAAGCCCGGCGCATTCAGCGGCAGCGCTTCGGGGCCGACAGCCATCGCCTCAATGCCCAGATGAGCAGCCGCCAAATGCGCAAGTTCTGTGTCCTCGACGAGGCGGGAAAGACCCTCTTGAAAGACGCGATGGAGAGCCTGGGGCTATCGGCGCAGGCGCACGATCGCATCCTGCGCGTGGCGCGGACATTGGCCGACCTGGAGGGCAACGCGACCATTCAGCAAGGCCACGTCAGCGAGGCCATCAGCTATCGCAGCCTCGATCGTAAACTCTGGGCTCGCTAGGCGAGTTTGCCGGGAGCGTCCTGAGAGAGAACCACCCATGAGCGTTCGAGAAAAACCCCACTACACGTTGTCGGCGGCGGCCCTGGCCGAGTGGATCGAAAAGCAGCCCGATCAGTGGTGGTCGGTGGATGGCGATTGCCGATTTCCCCTGCCCGAGTGACGAACTGGGCCCGCCGTGCGGCGGATCGGAAAGGACCTCTTGTTGCAAGACAACGACCCGAACTCGAAGGCTCACGGGGAGCGGATTGCGCCCGAGCGATTGGATGCCATCGCCGCCGGCGAAGGCTGGCGCCGCAGAAAAGTTTGGCTATTCTCGTGGGCCGATTCTGACGAGGATTGGCCGCTGCACGAAGACACCCCCCTGGTCGAGAATGAGGCCCGGTGACAGCGTGGCGAGTTCCAGCGGGAGGGATCAACGGTGCCCCGTCGGCCAAGCAACCTTCATCAGAAGGTGCGCGAAGTCCTTCAGCAGGCTACCGTGGAAGGAGCTTGGCGCGGCGGCGTAGGTCGGCCTCGTTCGCCTCCCACCAACCTGCCAGATTAATGTGCTTCTCGCTGTGGAACTTTGTGTTGCGGAGATAATAATCGTCTAATAAATACGCTACTCGAAACCACATCGATTCGGGCAGCTGGCCGGATGCGCCGGTGATCGCCTCATTCAGAGCGATCGCCACTCGCGGGTCGCGAGTAGGCGCGAACTTCTCCAACCAATCAACACGCTTCGCCAGGTTACTCTCCTTGCGGTAGCGCCGCAACCCTTCCGCCACCTCATCCAGCACCATTTTCCCCGACGCCTTCTCCGGCGGCCCTGCGATAGTTAGAGGCTGCGGCGACAGCGTCAGGCCCACGGTGACTAACATCAGCGACAGAGCAGAGAACTTCCTTGACATGGCAGAATCCTCCTGCCGCGGAGTGTAGCAAAAGTGGCGATGTGGTGCGATAGCTTGGCAAACTGAACCGCAGTCCCGATGAGGCTGTGACATGGGGGGCTGACAATGCTTCGCCCATCGGTTATCGTACACCATCCACCCATTCAGGAGGCTGTCCCATGTCGCAGCTCAAGAAAGTCGTCGATCCGTTCGGCGAGGTGAACATCTACCCGACCGCTTCGGGACGCACGCGCGTCGTCGCCACCATTCTCATGGAGCCGCATCGCGAAGGGACGCAGACCGGCATCGCGCTGGACGGCTCCGGCTCGATGGCGAAGCTCTACGGCGTCGGCCAAAGCGGCGGCATTCTGTCGGCCATCTTCGGCGGCGGCGAGCAGCCGCACAACGAAATCACTCCCGTCGCCCAGAAGCTCTGTGCCTATCTCGCTCGCAAAATCGACTCCGACGGCGGCACCACCTGCATCTACTGGGCGGTGGGGCCGGGCGGCGGACACGTCGAAGTCATCGGCGACCTGACCGTCGACCAAGCCGAGAAGCACATCTTCGGCCCGCCGCGCGACTTCGGCACCGGCACGCAACTGCTGCCGGCCGTACGCTACTTCGTCGAGCGCTTCCGCGACGCACCCTGGGGCTTCTACGTCTTCATCACCGACGGCGAGCTGCACGACCTGGATCAGGTCAAGGAGTACAGCACCCGCCTGGCGACGGAGATCAACGCCGGCCGCCGCAAACCGCTGAAATTCGTCCTCATCGGCATCGGTCCCGATGTCAACGAAGGCCAGATGGAAGAGCTGGACGATCTCGATACCGGCACACCGATCGATCTGTGGGACCACAAGTTGGCCGCGGAGATGCGCGTCCTTCAGGAGATTTTCGCCGAGGTGATCGATCAGCACGCCCGTGTGGCCGACAATGGCCGCATCCTCGACCCGCAGGGGCGCGTCGTCAAGAATTACAGCGACACCGGCCTGCCGGGATACCTGGAGTTCGAAATCGCGTCCGATGCTGAGTATTTCACCCTGGAAGTCAACGGCAATCGCATCCATCAGGGTTTATTCGATCGAGCGCATGTGCCGCCGCCGGAAGTGGCCGGAGCGCGACCCGCAGCGGCGGCACCGAACCTCGCCGGCCGCCGCAGCGCCGCCGAAACCCGCCCAACCGGCCGCGCCGCCGAAACCCAAGGCGCCGGGCGCCGAGGAGCTGGCCTCCGAAGACGACCTCTGGAAGAGCATCGACCTGAAAATGGAAGATAAGTCGAAGGACAAGTGACAGACCGTATGAGTAATTCCTCTTTTCCGATGTCGCGCGTGCGCATCTTCCTGGCGCTGGGCATCCTTGGCGCGGTCGTTCTGCTGTTCTACCGCCTGCGCGATAGCGGAAACGCTCCGGAGAAGACGAAAGAGGCGATTCGCAAAGTGCTGGACGATCAGGCGGAGGTTTGGAACGCGCGCGATCTCGAAGGTTACATGGCCGGCTATTGGCAGTCCGATGATTTGACCTTCTTCAGCCCCTCCGGGGTGTCGCATGGGAAGCAGGAAGTCTTCGAGCGCTATCGCCGGAAGTACAAATCGAGACACATCGATGAGGGGTTTGCCGATGTGCTGGCACTGTCGGCGAGCGCCGCCAAACCGTGTCGGGCGGTGTGCCGCTGGGCGCCCTGGCGCAGGAGTTAGCCGCCCTGGGCGTCATGTATCATTCGGATGTCTTCGTCCCCGAGATGGGCCAACTCCGCTTCGATGATGTCGAGATCACGCTCCTCGATGCCACGACCGCCATTGTGCGCGGGCACTGGGGCCTGACATTCACGAGGAGAGGCCCGGCGAGCGGACTGTTCACTTTGCTCATGCGAAAAGAGGGTAATCAATGGTGGATCATCCACGACCACTCCAGTTAATGGCCGTGATCCTGACGGCTACGCTTTTCGCCGCACCGACGTGGGCGGTCACTCTCGTCGAGAAAGGTCAGCCCCGTGCCGTCATCATCCTGCCGGAGAAGCCGTCGCCGGTCGTCGAAGGGGCCGCCCGTGTGCTGCGGGACCACATCCGGCAGATGTCCGGGGCCGAGCTGCCGATCCACACCGAGGACCGGATCACGGGTTCCGCCGACGCAGGAGCAGGCGTGGGTTCTGGTCGGCGAAGGCAAGCTCACCGAGAAGCTGGGCCTGACCAGCAAAGGACTGGGGCCGGGCGGCATCGTCCTGTCCGCCAAGGGAGCATGTCCTGGCCCTGTTCGGCACGGATGCCCGCACGCCCTCCGACCCGCACGGCACCCGCTACGCCGTCACCACGTTCCTGGAGGACAAGCTGGGCGTCCGCTACCTCTGGCCCGGCGAACTCGGCAAGGTCGTGCCACGCCGGGAAACCATCGTCGTGGCGGACTTCCAGCACCGCTTCACGCCCACGCTGGCCCAGCGGCGCATCCGCAGCATGGGCTACCACGACCGCATCCAGGTGGGCCTGGACCGCCTCGGCTTCAAGAAGGAGGACTACGAGCGGCTGCGGGCCGAGGCCCAGCGCACCCAGGCGGAATCCCCGGACTGGTTCGGCTGGCAGCGGCTGGGCGGCACGCTGAACATGAGCGGCGGCCATGCCTTCGGCCATCTGTGGGCCAAGTACGGCAAGGACCACCCCGACTGGTTCGCCCTCCAGCCGGACGGCTCCCGCGACCAGTCCGCGCAACCCCGACCGGGCCAGGCTGTGCGTGTCCAACCCCGACCTGATCGCCGCCATCGCCAAGGAGAAAATCGAGGAACTAACTCGCAATCCGGCGCTGCTCGGCGTGAGCGTCTGGGGCCGAACGACGGCGGCCGCACCACGTTCTGCACCTGCCCCAAATGCGAGGCCCTCGACTCCGCCAAGGGCCGCAAGGTGCTGCTGTGGGACTTCAGCAAGGACACCCGCCGCGACTTCGAGCATGTGTCCCTGACCGACCGGATGGTGTACTTCTGGAACGCCATCGCCGAGCAGGTGGCGAAGGTCCATCCCGACAAGTTCCTGGTCGTGGACGCTTACAGCGTCTACGCCGCACCGCCCGTCGAGCGGAAGCTGCACCCGAACCTCGTGGTCCGGTTCGCTCCGCTGGGCTACCACGCCGAGGACTACCGGCAGGAGAGCCTGCGGGATTGGGACGGCTGGTCGAAGGCGGCGAAGCGGATTTACTTCCGGCCCAACCTGATGCTGCTGGGCCGGCGTGAGGGCCTGCCGCTGCTCTACGTCCACAAGTTCGGTAAGGATTTCCGCTACCTGGCGGGCCACGGCATGATGGGCACCGACTTCGACTCCTGCTGCCACCATTGGGCCACGCAGGGCCTCAACTATTACGTCGTGGCCCGGCTGCACTGGAACCCGGAGCAGGACGTGGACGCGATCATCGACGATTATTGCCAGGCGGCTTCGGGCCCGCGGCCAAGTCGGTTCGCCGCTATTTCGACCGCCTGGAAGCGCTGATGAACGAAGCCGCCGCCAAGAAGACGAAAGCCGTCGGCGGCGTTTCGGCCCGAGGCGCTGGCCGGGCTGCGCAAGGAACTGGAGCAGGCCCGCAAGGAGGCGGGAGACGATGCCACGATTGCCAAACGAATCGCCTTCCTGGAACTCGGCCTGCGCTGGACGGAGATTGAGGCTCGTGCCCATGCGTTCCTGGCCGATCCGGCCAAGGCGGACAAGGAGGCGGCCCGAAAACGCTCGATGAGCGGTTCGCCCTGATGCGCGAGGTCTTTCAGAAGACGCCGTTGGCCGTGAACGTCGCCTATATCTCGTGGGGTGAAGACGGCTTGTGGGCGCAGCTGGGGTGGCAGCGGCCGAAGTGAGGTTCGATCTGAACCGCGCATCTAACGTCAGAAATAGAACACGGATGAACGCGGATTAAGACGGATTTTTACGGATCGATCAATCCGTGAAAATCCGTCTAATCCGTGTTCATCCGTGTTCTATTTTTGTTACCGTGTCGCCAACACGGATTACGCCGGGCTGCACGACCCTGGCATTGATGCCGCGCAGGTGTAGCTCCTTGCCGACATCGGAGTTGACGAACAGCATCGCATCGCGTCCGAAGCGTGCCACGAACTTCTTGCATCCGGTATGAGGCTGATCGGTCACTTCCACGATGGCCGAGCCCATCGCCAGGCGCGTCCCCGGCGGCAAATTCTCCGCGCCCAGGTCCATGTCGATGAAGAGCTGATCGCCGGCCAATTGCCAACGATCCTTCGCCTGCGCAATCAGGGCGATGGCGCGAGCGTTCATGATGTTGAGCTGCATGTCCGGATGCGCTGAGCCGTCCGACGTGCGGGTACTCGGTCGCAGTTTCCAGTTGTCGCCGCGAAGTCCTTCGATCAGGCACAATTCTCCCTGGTTCAGCACTTCGCGCTTGCCCATGCGCGGCCGGCGCACGATCAATTCCAAGGTGCCGGCCTCGTTGGGGGATCGGCGAATCTCGTTCAATCCCATTTCCAATTCGGCCATTGTCAGTTGTTTCGCGTCGGGCATGTTGTCTCTCCGGGTTGCATCAGCAGTGACCACCCTCACGCGCCGCGCCGCAAGCGTCGTTGCTCCGCTTCGCGCAGCGCCCGCCGCCGCTCCGCCGCCGTTTGCTCGAACAACAAATGATATACGGCCGCATGGTCCGATGTTAACGCCGCATCCCGCCGAGCCATGACGGTGGCGGCGGTCGCCAGCTGTCGCGGCAGGTCGGCGTTTTCCACCAGCGCGGCGTTCCACCAGCTCGTAAATGATGGCAGATATTTCGGCAGCAGACCACCCGACGGCAGCAGATTGCAGAAGACGCCGGCACTGGTGCCGGTGTTCAACAGCGTGCCCAGCCCCGCCTTAGTGTGATCGCCCAGGAAGCAACCCACCTTGCTCATGCCCGTCGCGATCCGCCGGCCGTTGACTGTCACAGTCACTTCGCCGTAGTCGTTGCGCAGATCGCTATTGCTGGTGCCGGCGCCGAGATTGACCCATTCGCCGACATAAGCATGACCGAGGAAGCCATCGTGATACTTGTTGCTGTGGCCCTGCACGATGCTGCACTCGATCTCGCCGCCGATACGGCAATGCGGTCCCAGCGTCGTTCCGGCCCGGACCTTCGCCCCCAGGACGTGCGTGCCGCGGCCGACGAAGCATGGCCCTTCCAACCGGGTGAAGGCCGTGACGACCGCGCCGGCTGCGACGACAACCGGGCCGCCGGTGGTGTCGGCGACGACCAGCGGCTCGATCCGCGCATGCGGGTCGATGGATACCCGTTCGGGCGGACCAATCACCTCGGGCGAGCCGGGCTTGCCCCGGCGGGGTAAACCCGCCGGCTCGTTTCGCGAGAAGTCGTGCGCAATCTGCTCGCCATTGAGATGGACCAACTCCCAAAGATGGTGCATCAACCGCCCCGTCGCCGGGCGGCAAGGGAGGGTCGCTTTCCACATCTCCAGGCTTTGTCCAGATCGTCCCAGCGACAGTCACACAGCTGCTCCGGTGTGAGTACGGCATAGGCCACCTCGTCGCCGATCAGACCCACACACGGGTCGTGCGGCTCCGCGATGGCACCGTGCGGCAGCCAGCGGGCATTGACCAGGACCAGCGGCCCCGCTCGCAGCCAATCCTCGTCATTGACGGCCATCTCGGGATGCGTCCGGCGCACAACCTCCGCCAGATGAGGCCGCACCAGGGCGCCGACCGAACCGGCCCCGAACGCTTGCCGCTGCTTCTCGCCCAGCGAGGTCAGGCCGCACAGCAGATCGAACGCCGGCCGGGTCAGCGTCAGCGGTTCGAGCCCAGCGACGGCGTTATCCTCAAAGAGGCAAACCCGCGGGGCGTTGCTTGCCGATGGATCGACGGACATGGGCCTCCTTTCGGGCCGTGTCGGCCCTCCGCGATTTGACAGGAATGGCGATTATACCGTTGGGCCGGACATGCTTCCTAGACCGAGTGTGCCAAGGATGCTTTTGCTGCGGAATCGACGCAATTGAGCGGGCTTAGCTGGCCTTCGGAGACTAGCGACGCGCGACCTGGCAAAATCGACAAACTGGGGCAAGTTGGGGATGCTGTTCGGCAGCCGGTTCGGCATACTTGCGGCGATGGAGACGGCGGTCGCCAGGGATGGTCGATCTCTCCCTTCGCAGCACAGGCCGTACCCATGACCAATGACGCGAAATTGGCGCTGGTGATCGGCGTCGGTTCTGGTCGTCGCCGTGGCTATCTTCTTTTCGCATAAGGAAATCGCGAGCCGACCCGCCGACGACAAGACGCCGGCCAACGTCGGCAATCCGCCCGCGGCACCGCCCAGCGATACACGCAATCCTCAGCGTCGTCCTGTGTGGGCGCCTCCCGCGGGCAGCAGCATGACATTGCCGCCGGACGGCGACAGCCTCTCGCATTCGTCCGCGGCTTCGGCGGTCGGCAGCGTTCCGAAATGAACCGGTCGATTAGCGACGCTTCGCAGAAGCGTGTTCGTCAATACGCTTCTGCGAAGCGTCGCTAATCCATCCGTTCGCAGGTGGCATCCTCACGTCTTGCGAAAACGCAGAAATCCAATAGACCTAAATGCTGGTCGAGTTGTCGCCACAGCGCCAGCGAACCCAGCCATGTCTCTGCCGCAACTATCTCCGAACGAAGTGGCCCGCTACAGTCGGCATCTCATCATGCCCGAAGTCGGCATGGAGGGGCAACAGCGTCTCCGCGCCGCCTCGGTGCTGCTCATCGGTGCCGGTGGCCTCGGTTCGCCATTGGGCCTGTATCTGGCGGCAGCCGGCGTAGGTCGCTTGGGCTTGGTCGATTTCGATGTTGTCGATTTCAGCAATCTCCAGCGCCAGGTGATGCACGGCACACCCGATGTCGGCCGGCCGAAGCTGCACTCCGCACGCGATCGCCTCCAGACCATCAACCCCGAAGTGCGGCTCGACCTGTACGAAACGCGACTCAACTCCGCCAATGCGATGCAGCTGTTCGAGCCGTATGACATCATCATTGATGGGACCGATAACTTTCCGACGCGCTACCTCGTCAATGATGCCTGTGTGTTGCTCAAGAAGCCGAACGTCTACGGCAGCATCTTCCGCTTCGACGGTCAGGCGTCGGTGTTCTATCCGGGTCGGGGACCGTGCTATCGCTGTCTCTATCCGGAGCCGCCGCCGCCGGGCGAGGTGCCCAGCTGTGCCGAGGGCGGCGTGCTGGGCATTCTGCCGGGCCTCATTGGCTGCATTCAGGCGACGGAAGCCGTCAAGCTGATCCTGGGCAAAGGCGAGCCGCTCATCGGCCGGCTCATTCTGTATGACGCCCTGGCCATGACCTTCCGCGAGTTCAAGGTGCGGCGCAATCCGAAGTGCCCCATCTGCGGCGATCATCCGACCATCACGCAACTGATCGACTACGAACAATTCTGCGGCGTGCGCGGCCAGGAGGCAGCAGCGGACCCCGCGACTGCCGATGGCGACATCATCGCGGAGGAATTGAAGCGCGTCTCGATCGTGGCGAGAAGGTCTTCATCCTCGACGCTGCGCAATCCCCCGGAGTACCAGATTTGTCGTATCGCCGGCAGCAAGCTGCTGCCGCTGCCCGAATTGCCACAGCGCCTGGGCGAATTGGATCGGGACCGCGAAATGGTCGTCCACTGCAAGAGCGGGATGCGCAGCCAGAAGGCGATCGCTTTCCTGCGCCAGCAGGGCTTCACCAAACTGCGCAACCTCCAGGGCGGTATCCTCGCCTGGATCGACAAAATTGAGCCCACTTTACCCCGGTATTGAACATCGACGCGCCGGCGCGTCACTATTTTCGGACTAATCCCGAAATTCACTCCAATCATCGTAGTCGGATAGCCGATCTCATTGGCAGAATCCATCTCTGAGGCTGCCTTGTCCCACTCGTCATGTGCGAATGCTGGGGCTTTAGGAAAGGCGCAGCGACATGAAGGTTTCGCGTGTTGCCTGCACCGTGGGGTTGCTGTTTTTCATGTGGGAATCGCTCCCCAATGCGGTGTTGGCCCAGGACGCCGCCGACAACAGTCCGCCCGCCGTTGTCGATCGCCCGCTGGAACCGTTCACCTGGCCCAGCCTGACGGAGCGCTACGATCAGTTCAATTGCTCGGTCCAGGTGATGAATGGCTATTACACATCGCTGCACCGTTTCGGCCCGCGTCCCGATCTGGACTTTCAGTTTTCTCCCATCGATGTGCGACTCGGCGTGACGCTCTACGATCCCTGGCCGGTACTGGCGTGGTTTGCGAGCAATACGGAGTTGCTGCTGGACTTGACGACCGCCCCCGTGGTGCGGGGACCGGGAAGCTATGTGGTTGGCCCATCGCTCATGGTGCGCGGCAACCTGGTGCCGCCGGACTCCCTCCTGGTGCCCTATTTGCAAGGCGGCATGGGCATCGTCTGGAACGATGGCTACCGCGATCAGTCCCAACGCAACCTGGGTCAGGACCAGGAGTTCTACCTCACGGCCGCCCTCGGCGTTCACTATCACATTAACCCGTGGTGGTCGCTGGACGTTGAGGCAGCATACCAGCATATTTCCAATGCCGGACTGTCCGTCCGCAACCTGGGTATCAATATGGTCGGCGGCTCGGTCGGCTTCACCTATACGTTCGGCGTCGGCTTGCACCGCTAGGAAAGGAACGCACATGGCACGAACGATTGATTGGCTCTATCACCGCAAGAACTGAATGAGCTGCGGCAAAGCTCAAGAGTTTCTTGAGGCAAACGGCTGGACGGTGGCGGAAGAAGTCGATGCCCGCAAGACGCCGCTGGGCCGCGCGGAGGCCGAAGCCTGGCGGTGGCGGCCGAGCAGGTCGTGGTGGTGTACCACGACACGCTCCACGTCTGGGACATGGAGGCGGGCCGGTATGTGAAGTCTACGACGATCCGGTGGATGAAGGACGGCAGCCGCAAGGTCAGTGTCGGCTATCACCCGGGCGGCACGTCAGGTAACATGGGGCACATGTTCGAGAAGATGCTGGGACCGACCAAGAAACTGCGGGCGCTGACCCTCCGCTATGGAAAGACGCTGCTGGTCGGTTTCAGCGAGGCGGCGTACCGTCAAGTGCTATCCGACGAGCCGGAAGCATAAGCGACGGTCTGATCCGTCGCTTACGCTTCCGGCTCGTTGAGCGGGCAGAGGCGCTCGACGCTTTCCAGCAGTCGGTCCATCGCGAAGGGTTTACGGATATAGTCATCGGCGCCGAGCATCTCGGCGTAGGCGCGATGCCGGCTCCCTTCATTGGCGGTAATCATGATGATCGGCGGTGCGCCGCCGCGCGATTTCAGCTTCTCCAGCACCAGAAAGCCGCTCTTTTTCGGCATCATCATGTCCACGATGACCAGGTCCGGCGTTTCGCGCTCAGCGGCCGCCAAACCGGCATTGCCGTCGCTGGCGGTCACGACGCGATAGCCGCGCCGCTCCAGGACCGCTCGCAGGGCGCCGAGAATTTCCGCATCGTCATCGACTACCAGAATGGTGCGCGGTGCGCTCGATCATGGGGGCCTCCGGCGGGCGGCGAGGCGCGTACATCATCCATCATAGCGCAACGGAGCGCACGGCACAACAGGCGCGGCCGCCGATAGAATGACCTCATGAGTCAACAGCCTGCCATCCCTGGATACCGGATGCCGGCGGAGTGGGAGCCGCACGAGGCGACGTGGATCGCCTGGCCGCACAATCGCGACGACTGGCCCGGCAAATTCGCCGCGATTCCGTGGGTCTACGCGGAGATCGTCCGTCATCTGCATCAATCCGAGATGGTGCGTATCCTGGTGAACGGCTCGTCCGGAGAACGGAAGGCGCGCGAGGTTCTGGAGAAACTTCCTCTGAATTGGGAGCGCATCGCGTTTCTGCCCATCCGGACGAATCGAGTCTGGACGCGCGATTTTCTGCCCACCGTGGTCCGGGGCGATGACGGCCATGCGGGTTCTGGATCAAATGGCGTTTCAATGCCTGGGCCAAGTATGCCGATTGGCAACGCGATAACGCCGCCGCTTTGCGCTGGCGCTTACATCCGTCCCGCACCGTGTTACAGTCCGACGTTCGCCAACGGCACGCAGGTCGTTCTGGAGGGCGGCAGTATCGATGTCGATGGGCAGGGTTTGCTGCTGACCACGGAGGAATGTCTGCTCGGCGAGGTGCAGCAGCGCAATCCGGGAGCCACGCGACAGGATTACGAACAGGTCTTCGCGAAGTATCTGGGCATCCGCAAGGTCCTCTGGTCTGGGAAGGGCATCGCCGGCGACGACACGCACGGCCACATTGATGATTTGGCGCGGTTTGTCGGCCCACGAACCGTGGTGATCGTAGTGGAGGACAACCTCGCGCGATGAAAACTATCGTCCGCTGCGGGAAAACCTGGAGCGGCTGCGCGGTATGACCGATGATGAAGGCCGATCACTGGATGTGATAGCGCTGCCGATGCCGGGGCCGGTGGTCTTCGACGGGCAACGACTGCCGGCCAGTTATGCGAATTTCTACATCGCCAATGATCGCGTCCTGGTGCCGACCTTCAACGATCCCAAGGACCGCATCGCTTTGGGCATTCTGGCGGAGTTCTTTCCGGGGCGGCAGGTGGTCGGCATTCACGCGGTCGATCTGGTGTGGGGACTGGGGACGCTGCACTGTCTGACGCAACAGCAGCCGAAAACGTGAAACACGCGGTATAATTACTCCTATGGAGATCAACGACACCATCGACGTTCCCGACGACGAGTTGCTGTTCAGCTATGCGCGCTCCGGCGGCCCGGGGGGACAGAACGTCAACAAGGTCGCCTCCAAGGCCATCATGCACTGGGACCTCGCGGCCAACACCACATTGCCGGAAGAGGTACGCGAGCGGCTGCGCACGCATCACGCCAATCGCCTGACGACCGAGGGGGAATTGGTCCTGCAAAGTCAGCGCTATCGCGATCAGGGCCGCAATGTTGAAGATTGCCGCGAGAAGCTGCGGCAGATGATCTTGCAAGCGCTGCATCCCCCCAAGCCACGCAAGGCGACACGACCCTCGCGCGGATCGAAGGAACGACGGCTGGCCGACAAAAAGCAACAGTCACAGCGCAAGCGCAGCGGCGAATGTCGAGCGACGAGTGAGAGTGTTCGCGAATCAGTGACTCGTGGGACCGACCGACACGCCCGGCGCTGCGCTGCCGATCAAATCCGGATAACGCTTGTCGAGTATGTCCGGCGGCGGAATGTAGACCGTTTGGGCGCTTTTCAGCGTACCATCGGCCGGCGCGTTCTCATCGGCGAGCGGATGGCTCAAATTGAATTGCAACAGGGCTTTGGCGTATTTGGCGTCCCCATAGTTCGCCAGGCTGATGCTCTGGTAGTTGTCGGTAGCCTTGGCAGTGTAACTCGCTTCGGTGTAGACAACGACATCCGGCTGCGTCGAGCGCACCGTGGGAGCATTCAGCGTCACCGCCGCTGTCGGCGTGCCGCCGACGGTGATTGGGGAGACCGCCTTCGATGGCGAACTCGGGGTGCTGTTCCGGATTGGGAGCGGCACGGGTAGGGGCGGATGGGTATCTCCGCCGCTGCCGACCGAATTGATTTGCGTGGACGGTGTGTCATCCACTTTGATCGTCGCCACCGCAGGAGTATCCAGCTTCGACGGCAGCGCGGAGGCGATGGGATCCTTCTTAGGCGGAGTCGGTTTCACGACGCTCGGCGGCGGAGCCGGCGGATCAATAGGGGGCGGGGGCAAGGAAGTCACCTTATCCGGTTTACCCGGAACTATGGGTAGGCCGGGCAAGGCGCCGTGGTCGTCGCCGGTTGTCTGTCCCGACTTGTCAGGGGTAAAAGCCGGCAACCCTCCGTTATTCGACGTGCTGGCCGGTGACGTGGAGTTGTTCGTTGTGGTACCGGTCGGCGAAGGCGGTAAGGGACTCGGCGCTGCGGACTTGGTCAGCCCCGCTACGTCTGTCACGGAAGGTATAGGCGGCAGGGGATCGTCAGCCGGTTTGGTTCCGCCTTCCTTGGGAGGGAGCTTTGGAGCGGTGTTGACAACCGAGGCATCGGTTTTTTTCGGAGTCGCAGGGTCTTTTTCCTTCGGTTTATTCCCGCTACCCGCTGCCGGTGTCGGGGACGGGGAAGCGGCGGCGCTCCCTGTGGCAGGTGATTTCGCGGGCGCCCAGAGCCGCGCCCAGAAGGATGGCGCCTCCGGCTCGAGCGGTTTGGGATCGCTTCCCGAAGAATTGTTCGTGCCCTGCTTGTCTTCCTTCTTCGATAGCTTCTGCCTGCCGCCATTGTCGGTAGGATTCTGTGGGTTGGTAGTTGTGGTCGGAGGAGGACTATCCCCGCGTACCTGTTTGAAGTTCTTATTGTTCTGGAAGTCAGATGGCAGAAGGGGCGGCGGATGAGGCGCCGATGGGGCCTGCGCCACCGCTTCGGGTGCTGTCTGAGGCGCATTGTCCTCCTCGGGCCGTTCGGTGATCTTCAGCGCGACGACCACGCCAATCAGGCAGAGGAACGAACACGACACCAGCAAGCCCAGTTTGGTTTCGCGCGTCATGTTCTTCACTCGGTTCGCGATTTGCAACGGCATCCTGCCACCTCCTGAAGCGTCCGTCCAGCAATTGTGCGCTGTGGCCGGCGCGAGGCAACCCAAGTCGCCCGCGCGCCGGCCGAGATCGTGAGCAAATAACCCGATCGATCGGACCAGAGCCGCCGTTTAGCGGTTCGGCACCGGCGACAGCGGCGGCAAGTTTTTCGGAGCTTCCGGGATTGGCGCTTTTCCCGTCGGCGCCGCCTTCGGCTTCAAATCGCCCGGCAGCGGCGGCAAATTCGGCACCGGCTCCGTGTCGGCCGGCACGTGATGGCCGGCCGGCACCACAAACGGATCGAGCGGCGGCAGGTTCGATCCACTCGTCTGCGAACCGCCGCGGCCATTCATCAGATCGACCATGCCGGGCGGGCCATTGTCGGACAAATTCTTCTGATACGCATCGCGAATCTGCCCGGCGACGGCCGGATCCATCTTCGCCGGCTCCGTGGACTTGGTGGGCGGCGCGGTTTGCGTCTGCGCCGCGGCATCGTCCGCCGCTGGCTTCTCGCGAGTGATCCACAGATATGCGGACACGGCGACACCGGCCGCGACGATGGCGGCACCCACGATCAGTTGCGTTTTCCGGGTCATTTGCGAAGTCCTCCTTGACAAAGTTCTCAGCCCACGGGTTGCAACCCGTGAGCTTGTTTGCGAGCGGCGCGCAGCTTCGCGCTGCGCGCCGAGTATTCGACTGCACTTCTTCTTCAGTCGCCTGCACCGGCTTGCGCGTCAGCGCTTCCCACACCGACCGATCGCGGAAAGCGGTCTTCACCAGCCGATCCTCCAACGAGTGGAAGCTGATAACCACCGCTCGTCCGCCCGGTTTCAGGCAGCGCGGCAATTGCTCCAACAAGCGCTGCAAACCGCCCAACTCATCGTTGACGGCGATGCGCAGCGCCTGGAAGGTGCGCGTGGCCGGGTCGATGCCGTGGCCGCGCCTGAGCCGCGGCACGCAGCGCCGCACCAGCTCGGCCAGTTCGTCCGTCGTCGCGATCGGCTTGCTTCGCCGCGCTTCCACGATGCGGCGAGCGATCCGGCGACTGAAGCGCTCCTCGCCGAACTGGTAAATCAGGTCGGCGAGGTCGCGTTCATTGAGGCGACGCAACAGGGCGCTGGCCGGCTCGCCCTCGCTGGGATCGAGCCGCATGTCGAGCGGGCCGGACTGGCTGAAACTGAGGCCGCGCTCCGGGTCGTTCATCTGATCGGAGCAAAAGCCGAGATCGGCCAGCACGCCATCGACCGCCGCGATGCCCTGCTCATCGAGGACATCGCGAAGGCGGTCGTAATTACCGTGAATCGAGGTAACAGGCAAGGCCGTCAGGCGCGGTTTCGCCAATTCGAGCATCGATTCATCGCGGTCAAGCCCAATCAGCCGGCCGGTGGGACCGAGACGCTCGGCGATCAATCGCGCGTGGCCGCCGGCGCCGACGGTGGCATCGACGATGGTTTCGCCGGCAGCGGGAGCGAGATAGTGCAGCACTTCGGCCGGCAAGACGGGCACGTGTCGCGGTGTCGGAGTCGGAGGAGGTGCGCTCATGGGTGTATGCCGGGATGGCGAAGGCGAAAAAGACCCGCGGGCTCCCCTGGGTGGGAAGCCCGCGGTAACAGTCCAAGGGGTCGCCGGCCAACCCAATCGCACGATCCGGCGGCATCTGCTCATGCCGCCCAACCTACGACGAGCCCCTTGTCGGTGTTAGTTCGTCGAGGCCAACGCTGCTTCGGCCACACTGTCGAAGCGCGGGGCGTTCTCGGTTAGATAATTCTGCCAGCGCTCGGCGTCCCACAATTCCAGATGATCGCGGACACCGATCAATACCACCTCATGCTTGAGGCCCGCGAACTGAAGCAGCCGATCCGGAATCAGAACACGGCCGCTGCTATCCACGTCAATCGCCTCCGTCTGGGCGAACTGCAACCGCTCGAAAACGCGCGTCTCGGGTTTGGCCGGCGTCCGCTCCAGCTTCTCGGATAAGCGCTGGAGCGAATCCTCCGTGTAAACCCGCAACGACTGATCCGGCCCCGGCGCGATGAACAGCGTCGCCGGCTCTGGAGCAACTCGCCGACGCGCTTGGGCAGGGCCATGCGCTTCTTGTCGTCGAGCGTGCGGGGATAGGTTCCGGTGAGAAGCATGGCAAGCGCTTCGCGTCATGCGGCTCCCACCGCAACCCACTGCGTCCCATTCCCTGACACCAAACTATAGCCGGAGTGGCCCCGCAATCAAGGTGATCTGCCGATTCGGTGCGCATCCTAGCGATACCGCCAGTCGTTACGATCGGACTAACCGTGCGGGTCGTGTGAAAAGAGAGCGATTGTGGGATTTGTGCGGATCGGCGAGCGTTGATTCCGCGTTTCGCAATGCGACCAGTCAAGATGGGCTATGCGACCCGACGATAGAAGATCGGCTCAGTGACCTTGCTCCCGCGGAGTCCTCCCGATGACCGACCTGCCCTTCAACGAACTGCCCCCAATACCGCACCGACTGAACGGCCGATCGCGAACCGTTCACATGACGCTCGATCTGTACCATCGACTGTCGATCAGCCTCACGGCCGACCCACGCTACCAACAGGATGAGGTCGTGCAGCTGCTGCGCGAAGATGAATTGCTTGTCGATACCCTCAGCAAGAAGGTATCGCGCAAGGCCACCGGCGAAATCGTCGGCACCTTCCAGGTGATCGAAGAGGAAAGCGAAGTGGAATACGTCGAGTTGGAGGATGCGCCCTAGAATGGCGGCAATGGGTGGACCGCCATGAATTTCCTTCGTCAGCGATGATTGCCTTCGACTCGGCCTGCGCGTCGGGGCCATCATCTTCCGCAACGTCCATCTCGTTTCGACCGATCCGGCGCTGCGCTGGGAGATCGCCCAGGAAGTGCAGGCGATCCGCTCGCGTTTCGCCGATGCCGCGGCTGTGCGCTCCACGCCCGAAGTGGTGCGCTTTCAGGAAATCCTGCGCCGAGCCGGCGTCAATCCGCGACGCGAGCAACCATCGGTCGAACGACTCCTAGCCGGTCGCCCTCAAGCGCGGCGACCTGCCCGCCATCAATAGTCTGGTCGATGCGTACAACCTTATCTCTGTCCGCTCCTGCTGCTCGCTGGGGCGCATGATCTGGATCGCATCGCGCTGCCCGTGTCGCTGCGTCTGCTGACCGGATCGGAAACCTTCACGCCGCTGGGCCGCGACGCCGGTGCTGGTCGTTGCCGGCGAATACGCCTATGTGGATGCTCAGAATCGCGTATTATGCCGGCTCGACATTCTCCAGGCCGATTTCAGCAAGGTAACGACGGACGACCACCAACGTCCTGCTCATCGTGGAAGGAACCGCGGAGCATCCCGCGGATTGCTGCGACAAGCAATCGCCGACGTGGTGCAGACCGGTAACGCGCGCATTGCGGCGGCACGGCGGAAATCATCGCTTTCCCCTCATGAGGGCGAGCCGTATTACTATGAACTGAACTGACACCGCCTGACCACCCGCACCGAGAACCCGCATGTCCTTTCTCCTGCGCTGTCCCAACTGCGGCCCGCGGGACGTCTCCGAGTTCCGCTACGGCGGGCAGATCTCTGCCGCAACCGCCGGCCGGCGGCAATCTGCCCGAGGTGCAGCACGAGCGCTGGTATCACCGCTTCGGCTGCCGTCGCTGGCTGACGGCCCGGCGCGATGTCCGCACCAATGAAGTCCTCCACACCGGCTGGCTCGGCGAGGAAGCGTCATGACCGCAAGCGACGCTCCCCTTTCGCCCGGCTGCCTCACCGATCCGGCGCGGCCGCTCACCTTCACGTTCGAGGGGCGGACGCATTCCCGCGTTGAAGGCCAGAGCATTGCCGCCGCCCTGTACGCGGCCGGCGTGCGCATCTTCAGCCGCAGCTTCAAGTATCATCGGCCGCGCGGACTGTTCTGCGTGTCCGGCGATTGTCCGAACTGCCTGATGCAGGTGGACGGCCGGCCCAACGTCCGCACCTGCATCGAGCCGGCCCGGCAGGGCCAGGTCGTCCGCGGGCAGAACGCCTGGCCGTCGCTGAACTTCGACGTGCTGCGGATCTTCGACACGCTTCGATCGTTCCTGCCGGTCGGCTTCTACTACAAGCGCTTCCACAAGCCGCGCTGGCTGTGGCCGATCTTCGAGCGCGTCGTCCGCCACGTCGCCGGCCTGGGCCGAATCGATGTGCACACCAAGCCGGAAACAGCGACGGACGTCGAGCACCTGCACAGCCGAAGTGTGCGTGATCGGTGGCGGCCCGGCCGGGCTGGCGGCGGCCGCAGCAGCGGCGGAAGCGGGAGCAAGCGTCTTGCTGCTGGAGCGGCAGCCGCGGTTGGGTGGTCGTCTCTTGGAGGATGACTCACCGTCTCGTCAAAACTCACGTCGCGGACGTAACGGCAAGCCTGCGCATCCGCGTCTTCTGCGAACTCGCCGCCTTCGGCCTGTACGAAGGCAACCTGCTCGGCGCCTTCGCGCAGAACGCTCTGCTGAAGATCCGCGCCGGCCAGATCATCGTCTGCACCGGGCGGCCGAGCAGCGGCCGTTCGTTTTCCCCAACAACGATCTGCCGGGCATCTTCTCCTTGGCGGGGTGTGCTGCGGCTGGCCCGCCTGTACGGGGTGCGGGCCGGACGGCGGGCGGTGGTGTTGACCGACAACGATGACGGCGCACTCGCGGCCGGGAGTCTGGCGGCGCTCGGAATCGACGGTCGTTGCGGCCGATCGATCGCCGACCCTCCGTCGGTCTGCGGGGAGCGAAGCATTGGCCAACTACGCCGGTGTCAAGATCGCTCGCGGGGTGATCCTTAGTGCCCGCGGCCGGCAGCACCTCAAGGCGGTTCGTGTCGCCAGGTGAAAATGACGAGGCACGATTGATCCGACGTCCGAACAGGAGATCGCCTGCGACCTGCTGTGCCTGGCCGGCTCGCCGGTCCCGGCCAACGAATTGCTCCTCCAGGGAGGCATGCGTTTCAGGCATGACGGACGGCCGCTGGCGGCCGGATGGAAGCGTGTCCTGGCCTGCTGGCCGCCGGCGCCGCCGCGGGGACTCGCCAACAACTGAAGCCAAGATCCGCGAAGGCCGGCTGCGCGGCGCGGAAGCCGCTGCTGGCTCTGGGCTATGCATCGCCGTCCCTGGACAAGTACCGGCGCTCACATACGAGTCTCGGTCTGATGTTATCCCAACCACAGGCGCCAGCCAGTCGCATGAACCCGATGGCAAGTGCTTCGTCTGCCTGTGCGAGGACGTGACCGACAAAGGACCTGGATCAGGCCGTCGCCGAGGGTTCGACCACATCGAGACGCTCAAGCGCTATTCGACGGTGGGCATGGGGCCGTGCCAGGGAAAGATGTGCGGACAAACTGCAACGCGAGTCTGTGCCCGCGCTCACCGGCCGCGAGATCAACGCCGTCGGCACCACCACCAGCCGGCCGCCCGCGGTGCCGGTCGAACTGGCCGTCCTGGCCGCGGAGCGCCGCCATCACGCCGGTCCGCCGCACGCCGATGCACCACTGGCACCAGGCCGCACGGCGCCCGCTGGCTCGACGCCGGCCAGTGGAAGCGGCCCGAGAGCTATGGCGACCCCGCCGCGCGAGGTGCGGGCCGTGCGCAACCGCGGCCGGCCTGATCGACGTCAGCACGCTGGGCAAGATCGAGGTGATCGGCCCCGACGCGGCGGAGCTGCTGGAGCGCATCTACCTCAATCGATGGGCCGACCTGGCCGTCGGCCGGGCCCGCTACGGCGTGATGTGTACCGAGGAGGGCATCGTCTTCGACGACGGCGTCGGCGCCCGCGCTGGGACCGGAGCACTTCTACCTGACGGCGACGACCGGCAACGCCGAGGCGGTCTTCCAGTGGCTGGAACTGTGGCGGACAACCTGGCGGCTCAACGCCGTCGTCGTCAACCACACGTCGGCGTTCGCGGCCATGAACCTGGCCGGCCCGCGAGCCGCGACATTCTCGAGCGGCTGACCGCGCTCGACCTGTCGCCGCCGCCTTTCCGTACCTCGGCCTTCCGCGAAGGGCGAAGTGGCCGGGGTGCCATGCCGGCTGCTGCGCGATCGGCTTTGTCGGCGAACTCGGCTACGAGATCCACTGTCCCAGCGTCCACGGGCTGGCACCTGTGGGAGGCAATCTCTGGCAGCCGGGGCGGAGTTCGGGACTGCGGCCGTTCGGCGTCGAGGCGCAGCGCATCCTGCGGCTGGAGAAGGGCCACCTGATCGTCGGCCAGGACACCGACGCCCTGTCGAGTCCGCTCGGGGCCGGCCTGGAGCGGATGGTCCGCTTCGGCAAACCGCAGTTCCACGGCCGCGAGGCGCTGCTGCACCTGAAGGCGATGGGCGCGCGCAGCCGACTGGTCGGCTTCCACCTCCCGGAGGGCACGGCACGCGGCGGCGATAACGTCTGGGCACGGCAGCTGGAGGGTTGCCAGGTGGTCGAGCAGGGCCGGCCGGTGGGCCGAGTGACCAGTGCTCGCTTCAGCCCGACGCTGGAGAAGTACATCGGCCTGGCCTGGGTCCCCGAGGCCCGGTCCACCGTGGAGGACGATTCCTGATCCGCACGGCGTTCCGACCTGGCCGCGGTGGTGGCGCCGCTGCCGTTCTACGATCCGGAAGGCAAGCGCTTGAAAGGTTAAGGACCATGTCCGATCCGCATTCTCCCGTGGCCCGTACACCGCTGCACGCCTGGCACCAATCGCGTGGCGCTCGACTTTCTCGATCGCGACGGCTGGCAAGTCGTCGCGGCCTACTCCAGCGCCAACCCGGAGTCCGCGGCAGCCCGCGCTGGTCTGGGGATTGCCGACATCAGCGCCGCCGCCAAGATCAGTCTGCGCGGCTCGGGAGTGCCGTCCCTGACCACAGCGCTGGTGCCGGAAAGCGCGGCGCTGCATCCGCGGGGTCGCCATGATCCCCGACGAATCCGCACTGGCTTGCCGCTTGACCGAGGATCATCTTCTGATTCTGGCATCATCGCCGACGACGACATTGACCCATCGCTTGACCGCACTTTGCGAAGGTCGGCCGGTTGTCTTGATCGATGTGACATCGGCGTATGCGGTTTTCTTGCCGATCGGGCCATCGCTAGATCAAGTCCTTCATCGCCTCACGCATCTGGACGTTTCATCGGCCGCTCTGCCGGTCAACTCCTGTGCCGAGACAATCCTGGCCGGCGTCGAGGCGCTGCTCATCCGCGGAGACGCCGGCGGTTCGCCGACACTGCGAATCGCCGTCTCCTGGGACGTGAGCGAATATGTTTGGGAACGCATTCTGGATGCCGGCGGCGACGTGCCGATCACGCCGCTGGGACTGGATGCGCTGGCACTTCTGCTTTAATCCGCCGCCGTAGTGTTCCACCACCGATGGTTTAGCGACGCTTCGCAGAAGCGTGTTGACCAACACGCTTCTGCGAAGCGTCGCTAAACCTTGACGCCGGCGATCCGGAAATTCCCGAAATTACTGTTGACTTGACACAAACCAGCGCCTACCATTAGTGTCGGGTTGACACATTATCCCAGTCGTCTGATTGGAGGGATCGAACATGGGCAGCACACGATGGTCGGATCAGGACTACGGCGATCGCGCTCGGCACCGAGCGCTGACCGGCAAGGACGCCTTCGACTACGACGACGCCATCCGGCACGGCAAGGCGCAGCGGCAAGTCCACGAGAAGTTGAATCCCAAGGGGGTGAAATTACGCGAGTCGCGCGACAGCGCCGCGCATCCGGAAAGCCATGCCGTCGCGGTCTTCTGCGACGTGACCGGCAGTATGCAGGGTGTGCCGCGCATCATCCAGGCGAGCTGCCGCGGCTGATGGGTCTGTTGATCCGCAAGGGCTACCTGGCTCATCCGCAAATCCTGATCGGGGCCATCGGCGACGCCACCTGTGACACGACGCCGCTGCAAGTGGGACAGTTCGAGTCGGGCATCGAAATCGATGAAGACCTCGGCCGTCTGTTTCTGGAGGGCGGCGGCGGCGGACAGCTCACTGAGTCCTACGAATTGGCCCTGTACTTCATGGCGCGCCACACGGCGCTGGACTCCTTCGAGAAGCGTGGCCGCCGCGGCTATATCTTCCTCATTGGCGATGAGACGCCCTATCGGCGTGTCAAGCGCAAGGAAGTCGAGAAGCACATCGGCGATCGCCTGCCGCAGGATGTGCCGGTGGAAGATGTTATTGCGGAGCTGCAAAGGATGTATAACGTCTACTACATCCTGCCCAACATGACCAGCAACTGGAACAACGAAGTGGTCCATTCGCGCTGGGTCGAGCTGCTCGGCCAGAACGTGCTGCGATTGGAAGATCCGGCGGGCATCAGCGAGCTGATCGCTTCAACCATTGGCATCGCCGAAGGGCGACGTGGACCTGGACGATTTGGCCGAAGACCTTCAGGAGGTCGGCGCGGCGAGGGAGGTCGCCCAGGCGATCGGCAAGGCGCTGGCCCGCGTCGGAGGAAAGCGATGAAACAGGTCATCATCACGGTGGGTCTGGGTTTTGGCGACGAGGGCAAAGGTGCCGTCGTCGATGCCCTGACCCGCCGGGTCGGCGCCGATCTGGTGGTGCGTTACTGCGGCGGCAGCCAGGCGGGACACAACGTCCAGCTGCCCGATGGCCGCCGCCATACCTTCTCGCAGTTCGGGGCCGGCACCCTTGCTCCGGAGCGGCCCCGAACCTATCTCGGCCCGGCCGTCGTCATCGATCCGCCCGCGATCCTGCGCGAAGCGGACCATCTGGAAGAGTTGGGCATCGCCGATGCGACGGAGCTGCTTACCGTCCATCCGCGCTGTCTGGTCGCGACCTTCTGGCACCGAGCGCTGAATCAGATACGCGAGGTGTCTCGAAAGGGAAAGCGACACGGCTCCTGCGGCCAGGGGATCGGCGAAGCCCGGCGCTACTGGCTGCGCTACGGCCAGGACGCGATCTTCGCGGCCGACCTTGCTGATGTCGCGATCCTGCGCGACAAACTGGAATTACAGCGTCAACGAACGCTGCTGGCGCTGCAGCACTTCGTTGACCGCATCGATCGTGATTTTCTCCGCGACATCGATCTGTGGGAGAGAAGTGCCGCAGACGAGGCCCGTGACCTGAGCGAGGCGATTCGCGAAGGCGTCACCATCTCCGCAGAGACTCCCGATTACGACACGGCGATCTTCGAGGGGGCGCAAGGCGTGCTTCTCGACGAGTATCGCGGCTTCCATCCGCACACCACCTGGAGTACTGTCACGACGCATCACGCCTGGGAACTGGTCGAACAGATGGAGGCGGAAGCGGTCGCTGTGCTGGGGATCACGCGAGCTTACACCACGCGGCACGGCGAAGGGCCGCTGCCGACCTTCTCGCCGGAGCTGACGGCTCGGCTACGCGATCCGGGCAATCCGTGGAATCGTTGGCAGGGGACCATGCGCTGCGGTTGGCTGGATCTGCCGCTGCTCCGCTACGCTGCGGCGGCGGCCGGCCCGTTGGATGGGATCGTCGTCAACCATCTCGATCGGGTGACGGACGGCGGCGCAATGGATTTGTGAGAGTTATGGGAATGCCCATATCGCAATTTCGGATGCGCCGAACCTGTTAGATCAACGACGCCTGACCCGACAGTTGGAACGAGCCGAGCCGATCTTGGTTCCTGCGACGGCGGATAGCCTTGTACGCTCTGTCGGCGAGATCGCGCCTGTGGTGATGAGCGGACATGGGCCGACGCACACGGATCGGGATTTCGCGGCGTTATCGTTCCGCAAACGACGAGCGGCCCCATCGGCAATCGAATCGGGTATAATCGAGCAGTTCGCTCAGCAGTCGGTTTCCGATTCGATTGATAGGGGATGGTCATGCTGCGGATCGGCGGCGGCTCCGGTTCCAATTGTGCGGGAATGACGCGGCGGAATTTCGTGCAAGCCGGTTTAGTCGGTCTCGGCGGCCTGGCGCTGGGCGACCTGTTCCGTCTCCAGAGCCTCTCCGACGAGCCGGCCGGCGAAGGAAGCTAGCGTCATCCTCTTCTGGCTCAGCGGCGGGCCGGGGCACATGGAAACGTGGGACCCCAAGCCCGACGCCGTCGCTCAGTTTCGCGGTCCGTTCGGCGCGATCCGCACCTCGGTCCCCGGCGTGCAGTTCGGCGAACTGCTGCCGGAAACAGGCGCGGCTCATGGACCACCTCGCCATGCTGCGCAGCGTCAATCACGGCACCGGCGACCACACCAAGGCCAATCACTGGATGCTGACCGGCTTCGAGGGGCCGGACTTCAACGCTGCCGGATTTCATGGTGCAGCGGCGGCCGTCGATGGGCTCCGCCGTGGCGAAGCTGCGCGGCGCCAATCGACCGGGACTGCCGCCTTACGTCGCCGTGCCGCACCTGCGCGGCGGCACCGATAACTTCTTCCACTACGCCGCGTACCTGGGCGGCGGCGCCAATCCGTTCATCGTCGATTCCGATCCCGAATACTCCGGAATTTCGCGTCAAGAACCTCGCTCTGCCGAAAGACCTGCCGCTCACGCGGTTGGAAGACCGCCGCCACATTCTCGATGCGATGGACGATCTGCGCCGCCAGGGCGACGCGGCGTTGCCGACCTGGATCAACATTATCAGCGGGCCTTCTCTCTGTTGACCAGCCGCGAGACGGCCGAAGCCTTCGACATCGCCGCCGAGCCGGCGAAGGTGCGCGACCGCTATGGCCGGCACACCTTCGGCCAAAGCGCTCTGGTGGCGCGGCGACTGGTCGAGGCCGGCGTCACCTTCGTCACGGTCAACTGCGTGCCGTGGGACCATCACGGCACCAGCGGACGCTATCGCACCGATGTGGGCGGCAAACTGCTGATCCCGCCGTTGGATCGGGCCTTGGCGGCGCTGGTCGAAGACCTGATCCAGCGCGGGCTGTATGAGAAGACGTTGGTAGTCGCGATGGGCGAATTTGGCCGCACGCCGCGCATGAACGCCGAGGGCGGCCGCGATCACTGGGGCGATGTCTTCAGCGTGCTGATGGGCTGCGGCTCGATGAAGATGGGTCAGGTGATCGGCAAGAGCAATGCTCGCGGCGAGTATCCGTCGATCGGCCGATCACCCCGCAGGACGTGACTTCGACGGTCTTCCATCATCTCGGCATCGACGCGGCCTCGGTCAGCTTCGCCGACAGTCAGGGCCGCGGCGTCCGCCTTGTCGAGAACGGACAGCCAATCGGGGAACTTCTCCGCTGAATCGTGGATCGTGGTTCGTAATACAATCCTCTCTGGCTTCCGAGCCACGAACCACGAACCACGATTCAGCGTTGAGACTATGGACACAACCACCCTCCGGCGCATCCGTCTGGCCGATTCCGGCGCTGCCGCGCAGCTCGCCTGCTCTCCGCGATCAGCTCGGCGCCCAGGGCAACGTCGTTTCGGCTCAGGGCCGCGAGCTGACCCAGAAGGTCTTCGGCGAAGCCCTGCCGCCGATCCGCGTTGTCGAGCGCATTTGCGCTGAGGTCCAGGCACGCGGCCTGGCCGCGGTCCTGCACTACACCGAACAATTCGACCGCGACGCGCCTCAATGCCGACACCATCCGCGTCGGTGCCGAAGATCTCGCCGACTCTCGTGCGCGCGCCGACCCCGGCCTTCCTGGAAACGGTCCGCCGCGTTCGCCAGAATGTGCTGTCGTTCCAGCTGGGCCTGCTGCACCGCGACGCGGTGTTGACCGTCGCCGGCAGTCACGAGCTGCGTCTGCGCTACCGGCCGCTGCGGCGCGTCGGCGTCATGATCCCCGGCGGGGCCGCCGCGTACCCCTCGACGCTGCTGATGACCGTCGTGCCCGCCCAGGCGGCGGGAGTGGGCGAGATTGCCGTCTGTATGCCGCCGACGCCGAACGGTGCGTACAACCGCGACCTGCTGGCCGTCTGCCACGAGCTGGGCGTGACCGAGGTCTACCGCGTCGGCGGTGCCCAGGCGGTGGCGGCCCTGGCCTACGGCGTGGACGGCATCCGGCGCGTGGACATGATCGTCGGGCCCGGCAACATCTTCGTCGCCCTGGCCAAGCGGCACGTCTTCGGACAGGTCGCCATCGACTGCATCGCCGGCCCCAGCGAGGTCGTCGTCCTGGCCGACGAGACGGCCCACCCGGAACACGTCGCCGCCGACCTGATCGCCCAGGCCGAGCATTCCCCCGGCGCCAGCATCCTTGTCACCTGGCACGAGCCGCTGTTGGACGCGGTGGCGCTTGCGGTGGAGCGGCAATTGGCGAAGCTGTCGCGCGGCCGATTGGCGCGGGAGAGCCTGGAGCAATTTCGGCGCCCTGGTGCTGGCGCGCGACGCGGAGGAAGCCGTCAACTGCACCAATGACTTGGCCCCGGAGCATCTGCACATCATCGCGCACGACGCGGCGGCCCTGGCCGAGCAGATAGTCAACGCCGGGGCGATCTTCCTGGGCCCGTACACGCCGGTGGCCCTGGGCGATTACGTCGCCGGGCCGTCGCACGTGCTGCCGACCGGCGGCACCGCCCGCTTCACCAGCGGCCTGTCGGCCAACGATTTCCTGAAGCGCTCCAGCGTGCTGTGCTTCACGCGGGCCGGCCTGCAGAAGATGGCCGACGACGTGCGCCTGCTCGCCGAGAAGGAGGGGCTCACCGCCCACGCCGCCAGCGTGAATGTGCGTCTCGATCAATAAAGCCCGACGGATTGCAATGCTGTGCGGCTTTCGCCAAACCATTTCATACCCATCAATGTCCACCATCCGACCGAACATCCGCGCCATGGCCGGCTACGTCCCCGGCGAGCAGCCGCGCGACAACGCCTACGTCAAGCTCAACACCAACGAGAACCCCTATCCGCCGTCGCCGCGCGTCTTCGAGGCGCTGCGCGAGGCGCTGACCGGCGACCGGCTGCGCAAGTATCCCGATCCGACGGGCACCGCCTTTCGCCAGACCGCCGGCCGCGTCCTCGGCGTCGATCCGGACGGCATCCTCATCGGCAACGGCTCCGACGACGTGCTGACGATCCTGACGCGCGCCTTCGTCCCGGAAGGCGGCCTTATCGTGTCGCCGACGCCGAGCTATCTGCTGTACCGCACCCTCGCCGAACTGCAAGGGGCCCGCTTCCAGACGGTGCCGTTCACCGCCGACTGGGACCTGCCGCGCCGTGGCCGGTGCGCGGCGCCGCACCTGACGTTCGTGTCCAATCCCAACTCGCCGTCGGGCACGGCCCTGCCGCCGGCCGCTGCTCGAACGACTGGCCGACGAGATTGACGGCCCGCTGGTCGTCGATGAGGCGTATGTCGATTTCGCCGACGGCCATGCTCTGCATCTGGCGCGCAGCGCGCTAACGTCATCGTCACGCGCTCGCTTCAGCAAGTCGTATGCGCTGGCCGGCATCCGCTTTGGCTTCGCCGTCGCCGAGCCGGCGCTGGTGCGCGAACTGGTCAAGGTGAAGGACTCGTACAACTGCGACGTGCTCAGCCTGGTAGCGGCGACGGCGGCGCTCGAGGACCAGGAATATCTGCGGACGACGCGCGCGAAGATCGTTGCCACGCGGCGGCGGCTGGCAGAGGCGCTGGCGGGCTCGGCTTCGCCGTGACGCCGAGCCAGGCGAATTTCGTCTGGTGCCGCCGCGAGCGACCGGCCGGTGAAGCCGATCTACGAGGAGCTGAAACGTCGCGTGATCCTGGTGCGCTACATGAACTACGAGGGCTACGGCGACGGGCTGCGCATCTCGGTGGGGACCGACGCGGAGATTGATAGACTACTGGACGAGCTGCGGCGGATCGTGTGAAATGAGAAGGAGAGCTGAGCGATGCCAACGGCACCGAAACCTGTGGCGCTGGTCCTGTGCGAACGGCTGCATGTCGATCCGCAGGCCGTCCAGATGTCTCTCGTCGGCATCTTCCACAGCCGTCGCTTTCCATCCTTCCCGACAGCCCCGCAGCGATTCACGGTATATGCAGCTGCTGCACGGAGGCGACGGCCAGGGTACAATGCAACTCATGGTCGCCAAGGCGGACACAGAAGACCAGATACATAGGTCCGAGACGTGGCGGGGCTTTCGCCGACCCCGACTTGACCACGATGTATCGAAGGAATCGTCCAGAATTGCATCTTCCCGAGTCCGGGGCGGTATATCATCACGCTTCGCTTCGATGGCGAAATCGTGAGTCAATGTGTTCTCGACGTCTTTCAAGGAGTGAGCGCACGCCATGAGCGAATCCGAAAAGAACGGCGTTCCCCAGGACGCGTATGGTTTGATTACTCTTCCCGATGGGTCGCTCTTGTTCCGGATGGGCGGCGACGACCCCAATACCGTCGTGACGACTTGGCCGAATTGCGCGCCCATCGGATTTGGCCTTCCCGCCGAAGAAGGACGAAATGCGTGAAACGCCCGCCGAGGAGTTGAACGCCCTGGTCAACGCCATGACCGCCTATAAGAGCAAACGCGGTCTGCAATATCTGCTGTGGCACAATGTCCTCGATGTGCTGCACGACATGGGCTATCGCAAAGCGGCGGCACCTGCGCCGGCCGAGGCCACCCCGGCCAACCCCAGCGAAGAGGCACGTTAAGGACACCGCATGGCACGCACCGCTCACATTCGCCGCGAAACCGGCGAGACGCGCATCGATCTGTCGCTCGATCTCGACGGCAGCGGCCGTGCCGACATCGCCACCGGCGTCGGCTTCTTCGACCACATGCTGACGCTGCTGGCCAAGCACAGTCTGATCGACCTGACCGTCCAGGCCGACGGCGATCTGCACGTGGACGCCCACCACACCGTTGAGGACGTGGGCATCTGCTTCGGCCAGGCGCTGGCGCAGGCCCTGGGCGACAAGGCCGGCATCCGCCGCTACGGCTGCATGACGCTGCCGATGGACGAGACGCTGGTGACGGTCGCCGTCGACCTCAGCGGCCGGCCGTTCTGCGTCTGGAGTGCCGAGGTGCCGTTGGAGATGCTCGGCACCTTCAACGCTCCGCTGGCCGAGGAATTCTGGCGGGCGGTGTCGTCGGCCGGGGCGTTCAACCTGCATGTTCTCCTGCCATTACGGCCGCAACACGCATCACATCATCGAAGGTATCTTCAAGGCCACGGCGCGGGCCTTGCGCCAGGCGGTGGAACTCGACCCGCGCATGTCAGGAATCCCTTCGACCAAAGGTGTTCTCTAGCCGGGGCCGCCATGTCCCAGCAGTTCCGTCAGCACTTTCGGAGCTTGCGGGAAGCACTCGGCGAACGCGACGACGCCCGGCGACTTCACGCCATGATGTTCCATTTCTTTCTGCGCCGGGAGGGTCGAAACGACGATAGCGGTATTCCTCTCCCTCGGTTCTCCGCCAATATGCTCCGACAAGTGACGGACG
This sequence comes from Terriglobia bacterium, assembly GCA_963803655.1. Lineage (GTDB taxonomy): Bacteria > Acidobacteriota > Terriglobia > Terriglobales > Acidobacteriaceae > JAIQFF01. Next base: position 207,364 of record CAWDNR010000017.1, on the reverse strand, counting down.
TTTTCGACCGCTTCGCCTGGAGCCTTGACGAGGCGGACGCCAGCGGGGCACTAACGCCGCGGGCGCTGGCCGACACGTTCGAGGAGTCCGTCAATCGTCGCCTGACCGGCACCTACTACACCGGCCGCGATGTCAGCGATTACATCAGCACGGCCACAATCATCCCCGCGCTGTTCGATGCCGTGGCGACGCGCTGTCCGGACTTTGTCAGAAAGAAGTCGATCGACGATCTTATTACACGGAACATCGATCTCGTCGCCTTGGCCGCTGAGCGGATCGCTCAATGTCGGGAGTCACACAGTCTCCGCACGGTTTGGGATGCGCTGCTCGAATTGACCATCCTCGATCCGACGTGCGGCTGCGGCGAGTTCCTGGTGGCGGCGCTGCGCGTGCTGGAGCCGCTTTACCAGGTCTGCCTGGCGCGGATGCGGACCTTCCCGGGTCGCGGTTTTTCGACGATCCTCCGTCAAGTCGAGCACTGCCCCACGGAGAGATACTTCATCCGCTCAACCATCCTCACCCGAAACCTGTACGGCCTCGACCTGATGCCCGAGGCCGTGGAAATCACACGGATGCGCCTGCTTCTGATGCTCGCGGCCGTGGCGGGACCGACCCGACAAACACCCGCGCTACCCCTGGACGATCACCTTCGCGCCGGCGATGTTCTCACAGTCCGGCAGGCATTCCGAAAAGTCGAGCGCGGCTTCTCGGCTGCCGTGGGCAATCCGCCGTATGTCGAATCAAAGACGAATCTCGGTCTGCAAACAGCTTCATGCGGCAATCTATACGCCTTTGTCGTGGAGCGCAGTCTGAGTTTGCTCGCCGCGGATGGCCGCCTGGGGATGATCGTGCCGCATTCGGCCTTCTGCACCGATCGCATGGCGCCGTTGGCATCACTCCTGACCCAGCGCGGCCGTCTGTGGGTGTCCAGTTACGATATCCGTCCCTGTAAACTCTTCGCTGGCGTCGATCAGCGCTTGGCGATTTTCCTCAGCGCTTCGTCGCCGCAGCGACGCACCTTCAGCACACGCTACCACCGCTGGCATGAGCCGGAGCGGCCCTTCCTGTTCCAGCGATTGCGCTACCTGGATGTGGGGTCGATGCGCTACGAGAACTCCATTCCCAAGGCCGGCGAGCCGATCGAGCAGCACATCTGGGAGAAGCTGCACGCCCATCCGCCGCTGCTGGACGATCTGCGCGGCCAACCCACCGTCTACTATCACAACGCCCCGCGTTACTGGGTGCGGGCCCTGACCTTCGCCCCGTACTTCTGGAATGAGCGTGACGGCGAGAAGTTGTCGGCCCAGATAAAGACCCTGTCGGTGCGCGATACCGTGGATGCCAGCGTGGTTGTCGCACTTCTGAACAGCAGTCTATTCTGTTGGTGGTGGCTGCTCCTATCCGATTGCCGCCACCTCAACCGGCGCGAGATTGATCGGTTCCCTGTTGGGCTCGCCGCGATGTCGCTGGATTGCAAGCGGAGGTTGGGCATCTTGTGCCGTCGTCTCATGGCCGATTACCGGCGACACACTGTCCGCAAAGTGTGCTGCTATCGCACGACCGGGCAGGTGATTTACGACGAATATTATCCGGGACGATCGAAAGGCATCCTTGACGACATCGATCGCGTTCTCGCGGGCCACTACGGTTTGACCGATGGCGAACGCGATTTTGTCATCAATTACGATCGCAAGTACCGCCTGCTCGATTCAGCGCTTGCCGCCGCACTCATACGGATACATATTCTTTTTCGCCGGATCGCAGAGGCCGGCGGTGTTGAACGGCGCGATGTCACGCGCCACCATGCGTTCATACTCGGCCGCGACCGGCCGCTCTGAGTACAGCGCCGATAGCCGCGCACACACGCTTCGCGAAACGGCGGATGATGCGAGAAGAGAAACTCCTCGTCTTCACCGGATAAACCCTGCTGGCGCCGCTCTTCCGAATAAATCGCCCCCGCGAAGTAGTACATCGTGAACGCACCCAGAAGATCGAAATTGTCGAACGCTTGGTAGCAACCGTGAACCAGACGATCGAGGAAATCGACCTCGCGCAAGAGCGGGCGCTCGTAGTCCGCCAAGGCCGCGGTCAGCGATGACCGTCCCCAATGCCGGGACAGGATGCGGGCTAGTCGTTCGATGGTCAGCAGGGAATGGGCATTGCCGCTGCTGAACAGCGCGTCGAGGAAATACGCCGCGTGAGCCAGCATCGCCCAGTCATCACCCGCGGCGCAGCGGACCTGGCGCTGCACGCGACTTGTTCGCACAAACGGCCGCACCGCTTGGGCCTGGGCAAAGTGCCGGCCCACCGACGGATAGCGCCGCAGCAAATCCGCCCATTCCGCCTCTGGATCGGGATTACCGCCGGGCGGCCGGCGCTCGCCATCGTACATGACGCCGGCGCTGATGATGCCATTGTTGAAGCGCAGCACCCAGATCCAGCCATCATCGAGAACGTGATGCAGAGCGGCGTGATCGCAGGGATACGGGTGATCCTCGATCGCACCGCCCTGTTCGCGGAGGATGTCCTGCCACAGTGCGACGCCGCGAAAATGGGAGAAGACACTCCACGAATTGGTTCGGATCGTCGCGGGACTGCTCTCGATCCCCAGCACGCGCGGTAACAATCCGGAAGGGCCGGTCGCATCGATGAGGAAGGCCGCCGCGATGTGCAATTCGCCATCGGGACGCTGAGCCCGCAGACGCCAACCGTCGCGATGTTCCAGAGAGACAACCTCCGCTCGATCGTAATAGCGGAGACCGGCCGTCCGGGACCTCATCGACGATAAACTGATCGAAATGCTCGCGAAACCAGTGCGTATCGCCGACTTCATCATGCGGACTGGCCGCGACGAGCAATTCATTGGCGTGGTCGGAACGCGGCGTGAACGGCTGGCCGGCCTCGTGACGAATGAAGGTGAAGCCGCGTTTCAATCCACATGCCAGGTGGGGATAAGCGGCCTGCCAGCGGCCGTACTCGGTTAACGGGATCAGACGCGGCAAGTCGTAGGTTCGCGCCAACTGTTCGAGCATCAGGTTGGCGATGGGCGTGGACGATTCGCCGATGGCGAAGCGCGGATGCCGCCTTTCTCCACCAGGATCGTGCGCAAACCGAGTCGTTGGGCAATCAGGGCCATCAGCGCTGCCGGCGAATCCGGCACCCAGCACCAGCACATCGGCCTCTTCGTGAGTCATCGCCGTCCCTCACAGGAGCAGAGAATCGGCGGAGCCGGTCGCTGGGTCAGGTTCATACTGTGCAGCCGCGCCGGCCGCGACGGCCCGCAGTTCGCGCAGGAGAAGAAGCGCGCCACGTCCCACAGGTCGGCGAAGACCCGGCCGCGGCGCAGGCCGACGCCGTATTCCAGCACTTCTTCCAGCGATTCCAGCCGCGGCGGCGCGAAATGGCCCTGCCGCTCGCAATTCGTTCCATCGCCCCGTTGCCGGCTCGCGTCGGGATGACCACGCAGCACTCGACCCCGACGTCGAAGGCGAACGCGGATCGACTCGCTTCGCCCACTCAACGCCCTCGTCCTCGTCTAGGAACGGCGGCCGCAGCAGGATAAACGCCCGCACGCCGATGCCGTGCCGCGCGAGGAAGCGTGCCGCCCGCGCGAAGTCGTCCAGCGTCATGCCGCTTGTTGAGCCGCGGCAGCACGTCGGGATGGACCGTCTCCAGGCCCATCGCCACCTGCAGCGCCGGCCGCAGCCATCGCGGAACGCCAGGCAGCGCATCCCGACCAGCAGCGGATGACACTCGACGATGACGGTCCGAAACGGAGTCAACAACTCGGCGATGTCGCGGCAGTCGCCGGCGGGATGGCCTGGGCGTCGAAGAAGTTGCCGGCGTTGTAGAGCTTGACGTGCGGGCCGGCGGCAGCCGGGCCAGGGCGTACTCGATCTGGGCCGCGATGGCCCCGTCGGCACGCGGCGGTCGGTGGTGTTCTTCCACAGGTCGCACATCAGGCAGCGGAACGGACACTCGCGGTTGGTCGAGGAAAAGCGTCGCGATGTCCTCGACGGCGCCGTCCGCCGTGCGCTCCGGCTCGACGAAGAAGGCGTGCGGCCGCCGACGGATCGACGGCGTTCTTCGGCGGCCGCAGCGACGCGATCCAGCGGCCGAGGTCCGGGCCGGCCGCGTCAGGAATCGTAGACGGCATGGAAGGCCCGGCGATAGTCGGATGCGCTGGGCCGGGAAAAGGGCGGCGAACGCCTCGCGCCGCGCGCCCCGTGCTGGAAGCGGCGCTTGGGGAAGACCGGCATGTCGATCCGGTGACCGCCTTGACGCCGCGGCCGCACGATCTCGCCCTTGAGGGCGTACAGCCGTTCGTGGTCTCCAGTCCGTCAGCTCGATGAACGGGATCGCCTCGGCCACTTCGATGACGTTCGGCAGCGTGTAAGGGCTGAAGCCGTCGAAGCCGCACGCGGCGGCGGGGGCATAGGTGCGGGCGTAGCCGCGGCTGAGGCCGCCGGAGTAGGTCAGCGAGTGCTTGATCGACTCCACGCCCCAGCCTTCCTGATAGAGCATCAGGTTGTTGAGGACGCTGCGGATGGTCAATTCCGGGTTCTCCTCGATGGGATAGTCCTTGAGGTTCTCATCGCCGCCGTCGCCGTCGATCAGGTAGCGCCATTCGGGATAGCGTCGCCGGATGCCGCGGCACAGGGCCAGGGCCATCGCCGCCGACTGCATGTCGAGCGGCTTGTAGTCCTCGATGACGCGCACCGCCTCGCGCCAGTCGATGGCCGTGCGCGGCGACCTCGATCGGCTCCAGGAACAAGGCCGAGGCCGACGGCTTCGAGGAAGCGGCGGGCCTGGTCCAGGTCGTCGCCGCCGCCGTCCACGGCCAGCGTGAACGCCTTGAGCCGCGCCGGGTTCATGCCGAGTCGCAGCATGGCGTGATAGGCGACGAGGAAGACCGAGCCGCTATCGATGCCGCCGGAGAAGCAGACGCCGATGGGGCCGTCCGTCGCGCGATCTGCGCAGCCACTTGGCGATTTCGTCGCTGCAGGGCGCCGATGTAGGCCCCGCCGATGGCCGTCGAGGTCGGCCGGCAGTGCGTTGCGCGGCGGGTGAAGAAGCGGCTGTAGGTCGGGTTCGGATCGGGGCAGCCGACGAGGGCCACCTCGGTGACGTAGTGGGCCGGCACCATGCGCGTGTAGGAGGGATGGAACTGGTCGGCCAGACCTTCTCGCTTGAGATAGCGGTAGATGGCGTCGATGCGGTCGGCGGCGATCAGGCCCGGCCCCTCGGTGCGCTTGGCGATGAAGTAGCGCAGCGGCCGGCCGATGGAGCGGGCCATGCGGACGTTGCCGCCGCGCGGTTGCCACCAGGGCGAAATGGCCATCGATCCGGCGGACGGCCTCGACATCGCCCTCGGCGAGCAGGGCGCGGGCTTGGTCGGTGGTGGCGTTGAACAGGACGTTCTTGGCGGGGTCGAGCAGATCGATCACGCGATCGATGGCCTGATATTGCGACATGGCAAGCGTTCCTCGGGATCGGCAACAGGACGGCACGCTGTCGATGATTCTACAAGCCGGGCGGGAGACGGGTTCGACGCGATGCTTGACAACGTGCTACGGGTGCCGGATAAGAGGAGCGAATAACACCGCAAAGGAGCGTTGTCATGGGTGTGTATGATGTGACCGCGCGGCGGAGCATCGAAACGGGAGCCGGTGGATTTCTTCCGATGGGTTCTGCCACGGTTGGGCTCGGCGCTGACCTTCATGGGTTGGCTCGATGCGCGAACAGTGCCGGCGGCCCCGGATACCGAGTTGACCTGTGACGCACTTGGCCGAGTTCGTCGCCGCGGATCGGCCGGAGGAGCCGTGGATGATCGTGGCCGAGTTCCAGACCGAACCGAGAAGCGATGACCTGGAGCGCGTGTTCGAATACGCCCTGCGCTTTCGTCGAGAACGTCGGCCGCAGTCGGACCCGCGGCTGAAGTATCAAGTAGGCGGCGTGTTGCTGAACCTGACCGGTCCCCGACAGCCGGACACCCTGAGCATGCCGATGCCGGGCATGAGTGAATTCGGGTTGGGCGGCCGCATCGTGCGCCTGGCTCTGCGCGAGGAGGATGCGGCGGCGACTCTGGCCCGGATCGCCTCGGAGGAATGGTCGCGTTGCATCCTGCCGTGGGTGGCGCTGATGAAGGGGAGCGTCACACCGGCCGTGATTGAGGAGTGGAAGCGGCTGGCTGATCTGGAACCCGATGCCCGCGGTTCGGTTAGACTATGCAGGCGGATGCTCTGGTCTTTTCCGGAATTAACGGACGTCCGGCGCGAATGGGACCAAGCCCTGGAGGGTTGGAACGTGCGTACTTCTCACAAGTCCTCGAATGGCAGGCGGAGAGAATTGAGCGACAGCGGGCAGATGTTCGTGCGCCTGTAGAAAAGCGCTGCAAGGCGCCCGTCCCCAACGACTTGATCGAAACCATTGAGGCGATGGACGACATGAGCTTCTGGTTCGTTGGTTCGATGCCGCGCTGGAGGCGAATTCGTTTGATGAATTTCGTGCGGCCATTCAGACTCGTGATTGATTACGTCGAGATGCGAATGACTGGTTGCAGAGGTTACGCTGATGTCCGTACATTCGGAGCAATCCGCTTTCCGCGAGAAGTTGCTCGAACACCTTTTCATCGGCGAAGTGCTGCGTCATTTGTGGCGTCGCGGGGTAACGAATGCCGAGTTCCTTCGCCCCGAGGTTGACAGCGGCGGATATGACCTCGTGATCGCCTGGGGCAAGATCATCCGCCATATCCAGCTCAAGTCGTCCCACAAAGGGTCGGCCACGAGCCGGCAGAGTGTCCACATTCGACTCGCGGACAAGCCGAGCGGTTGCGTCGTCTGGATGGTCTTCGACGAAGCGACCCTGGAACTCGGCCCGTTCCTCTGGTTTGGCGGCCGGCCCGGTGAGCCGCTGCCGGGATATCAGTTCGTTCCCCGTCGCTAAACACACCAAGGGGAACGCCCAAGGAGTGAAGGCAGAGAGGCCGAACATTCGGGTGTTGAAGCGCACTGTGTTCACCGAAGTGGCATCGGTCGAGGAGTTGGTCGAGCGACTATTCGGCCGGATCGGCGTTGGGACCGAGCCCGGTCGGTGAACTACGTCGATTCGTCTTCCTCTTCGGGCGGTTTGCGGCGGCGCGTCGCATCCTGATCGAGGCCGTTGAGCGTCTCCGAGCTGTTGCTGCCGAAGTCGTACTCGCTGTGCGGCGCATTTTCGGGGTTCTCGCGCAGATCGCGCTTGAGGGACTGGCGGCGGCGTTTGTTGCCGGCGCGCTTTACATCGCGTTTCAGCTTCCGCATCTCTCGCTTTTGCGGGTCCATGTCTCACACTCCCTTGGCAAGTCGCAGATCAACCAGGAACGAGTTTAATTCCTCCGACGGCGGCGTTTCGGGGAGTCGGCTGGCGGCGAACGCTTCGTCAAGCTGCGCCTCCCAGCGCGCCAACTCGGCCCGATGCCATTCGTAGTCCAACTCCGCCAGTTCTCCCAATTCGCGTTGCTGCTTGCGGCGAATCAGCTCATCGATGAACGGCAATCCGAACGAGCGGTTCAGTTCGATTAGATTGGCCTGGACCTCGCCGGTGCGCAGCAGATGGATACCGGTCAAGAGGACGCGATAAGCGTACAGCAGCGTCTTGGCCTTCTTGACCGGCTCCTTTTCCAGCATCTCCAACTGCGTCTTGAGAAAGCCGCGATAGTGATGGTAGCACAACCGCGTCACGCAGCGCGCGGCCAGCGGCCGCAGTCGAGCCAGGAAGTCCTCGCCCAGTACAATCAACGGCGAAAAGATTTGCTCCAGAACGTATCCGTTGTGCTTCGCCAGCAACCGCAGATATTTGCCGATGTCGTGGCTGACCACTTCCACCTCGATGCCGGCCAGTTCGTCTTTCGCATCGATCGTCTCGACCGGCGGCGCAAGCCTACCAGCGCCGGCAGCGGCAGTTGATGGCTGCCGCGCAGGTCGATGTCGCTGTCGGCCGATGGGAAGCCGTACAGGTGCGCACCGCTAATCGTGATGAACAGCGCCTCCGGGACTCGTCGGCGAGCCAGTTGCAGCCAGGGCCGGCATGTCGAGCGTCATGTGACCATCCTCCGTCGCGCCCGGATCAGGAAGCGGTTTACCCGATCGTAGTCGGGCCGCTCCGGCAGCTGCGTGGACGCGAACGCCTCCTGAAAGACTTGATCCAATTCCAGCGCCCGGGTTCGCACCGCTTCAAATGTCAGTTCACCTCGACGGATGCGCAGCAATTCCTCGCGATGTTCGCCGACATCGACGAGGATTTCGCCCGTCCGCAGAGCATGAATGCCGCTGTAGAGCAGACGAATCAGGTGCATGGCGTGCTTGGCCTTGTATTCGCGCTGCTTCTCGAAGCGCTTGGTCATCAGACGGAATTGCGATAGAACGTAGCCGGAATACGTCTTGTACAGGTGTCGCGATAGGAAAGCATCGCGCAGGCCGCGCAGCTCCCGACCCGTTTCATCGGCATACAGGATGGTCGGCGTCCACAGCGTTTCCAGGATGTTCGGATTCGCCTGGAGGGCCAGACGCAGGAACTTCTCCAATTCCCAGCAGACCTCTTCGACATCGGTTGTTTCCGATTCGATCTGCTCGGGCGGCTTGAACAGCGACCAGTGCAGTTCGGCCGGCGGCAGATAGACACCGCGGCGATCCTCGTCCGAAGTTTCGGTCGCCAAACCGAAAGCGCGCGATCCAGCGGCAACGCGATAGATGACGTACTGCCGCAGGTCGGGGCCGGGTGTCTGCAATTCCTCGTCGATCTCGCGGCGGCGGACGGCCAATTCGGCGAACTTGGCCCGCATCGTGACACCATCCACAAAGCGGATCAGATAAGGATGACGATTGGTCGCCGGCGCTTCGAGAACCTCGGCAATGCTGCCGGCCGGCTTGATAGCATCGCCGCCGGGGATGCGCCGGTCGGCACGCAGCACGACTTGCGTGCCGACGGGGATGATGAACGTGGGAAGATCGGTCATGGTCGTTTCGGTTCGGCGCGAACGCTAAGCCGCAAGCGGCTATGGTGCGTACTGTTGAATCATCTCCGCCAGTTTACCCAGTACCTTACCTTCCCGCATGGACGTTACGCCGCGTGGTAGCGGTACATCATTGACAAACATCGCGAAGTTGAGTTCGCGCCCGCTTTTCGTCGTCATCACACCGGCCATAGCCTTGCTCCGCAACAGCAGGCGCTCGTTCATCACATCCTCCCACACCAGCGTGCCGGTCTTGGCCATCACCTCGCCCTTGGCCGGACTACTCGCCGACACCACATCGACCAGGGTGCCATCCACGCCCAGCACCGGCAGGGCCGAACGATACGTCGCCCAATCGGCGCCTGGCGCATCGCCTGCAATAGCGCACCGTCGCGCGCGGTGTCACGAGGTCGGCGAGGCGCGCCGCCGGCGCCGCCGCCGAATGAGATCGTCGTCCACGGGTACGCCCAAATCGGCCAGAAACCGGCGCTGAAGCTGCATCCCTTCCGCCAGTGTGCGTTTGCCGTTCTTGGCCGCCACCAACAGCGGCAGCGTATTGGCGTACAGATTGTGACTCACCTTGAGTGTCACCTTGATTAGCTCGCGGAACGGCGGCGATTGATAAACGGCGACGCGCGTCAATTTGCCGTAACCCTCCTTCTCGGGCAGATCGCCTTCCGGCGGGGCGAGCGGACTGGCCGCGACGGCGATCCCTTCACGCCGCAGCGCCTCGATGAACAGGGCGCGGGCGAAGACCGCCGGATCGTCCACCGGGTAGATGCGGACCAACGGCTGCGAGTGGGCACGCACCTGACCGCGCACCGTGAAGCGATTGGGACCGACGGCCTCCAGGAGAATTTCCTGCCGTCCTTTCTCCGGGCCAGTCGTCACCTGGGCATCCATCTGAATGAGACTGGTCTGCGGCCGCATCTTCACCACGGCGGGACTGCCGGCCTTGTCGGCGGGCGTGATAAGGATGTCGATGAGGTTATCGTTGACGACGATGGGAGTGACGACGTCCGGCCCGCTGCCGCTGCCGCGCGACTTGGCGAACAGGCGGTCGTCGATCATCACCTCGCCGTCGATGTGCGTGATGCCGGCTTCCTTTACCTGCTTGGCCAGTGCGGTCAGTCCAGCGAGCGGATCGGTGTCGGTGACTTCGGATTCGCTGCCGCTGGGGAAGTTGGCGTAAATGTGGTCGTGGTCCTTGAAGGCCATCTTACCGTCGGCGGTGGTGCGGCCGCCGAGCGTCAGATCGCCCTGGGCCACGAGGATCAGGTCGCCGTGCAGCCGGCCGTCCTTCACCTCGCCGCGGCGATAGACCGGCGTCTCGAACTTGTGGTCCGGGCCGAATCGCAGCCAGGGCCGCGGCGCAGGAGTACAGCTTGGTGACGGAGGCCGGCATGAACAGGCGATCGGCATTGCGCTCGTAAAGTGTTTTGCCACTTTTGGCATCGACAATGAGGATGCCCCAGTGCGCCTGTTTGTAGTCGGCGCTGTCGATGATCGACTCGATCTTGGCGGCGAGATCGTCGGCGCGGGCAATCGGGACAAACAGACCGATGAGGAGGAGAGATGCGAAAACGACACGGCGGGATGAAATCATGCGGTGGCTCCTGTTTAGCCGCGAGCTGCGGCGAGCGCTTCGAGCGCTCGCCACAGCTCGCGGCTAAACTCATGATAGGAGCGTCGCGAGGCGTCGGCGCCGCAAGCCCCGCTGCCGCAGGACCGGCAGCTCGCCGCGCCGCTGCGGCACGGTCTGCCAGCGGCCGCGTTCGCGGCCGCCGACCCACTGCTGAAGCAGCAGGCTGACCGCCTCGCGGTCCCAGCCCGCCATCCGGCTGCGAGCGCTGGCGATCACTTCGCCGCGCGTCGCGCCCAGGCAGACCAGGGCGCTATCGCCATCGGCCCGCACCGCCACGACGCGGAAATCGTGGGCGATCGGACGAGCCAACCCCAGATGCAGCCGCGTTCGCAGCCGCACCGGATCGCGGTCGGGCCGATCTACCCGAATCGCCGGGGCCGTTGGCGTCAGCCGCCTGCGCGGCGGAGCGTTGTAAATCGATTTGCTGGTGCCACAGAGAAAAGTACGGTTTGCCATGACGAGCCTCCCTTTGGGATGAACAGATCGGCCCACCTCCACCCCGACCGTCGGGGCGCACGAGGGCGCGGCCTGTTGCGTCATCCGGTTGGGCCTCGTCTCACCTCATGGCACTACCTCCCCTAGCGGCAGGTAAGGACTTGCGGGGGCTAAGAAAAAGACACACGACCGCCGCGGAGGTTCGCACGCGCGTTCTCTCGCCGAGCCGCGCACGCAGCGTGCGCGGCTCGGATCGACCTCGCAGCTCCGCGCGTCATGACGATGGACCTGCGGCCGTCGGCGAGTTATCATCGCTGTTCCGGCCCGCCGTTGTTCTTTCCAAGGAACCCACCATGACCCTTCCCTCCCGCGACATCCTTCGCCGCCTGGGCGCCGGCGAATCGATCGCTGCTATCTGCGCCGCCGCTAACCTCAGCCGCGAACAATTCGATGCCTGGTGGCAAGCAGAAGCTGCTGCTCGCGTCCCCGAGACAACCGGCCATCGCCGTGCCGCCGTCAAGGGGCCAGTCCGTATCGAACGCAACCGCTGGGGCATTCCGTCGATCTACGCCGACAACGACGAAGACCTGTTCTTCGGCTTCGGTCATGCAATGGCGGAAGATCGTCTCTTTCAGCTCGACTATCTGCGGCGGCGCGGCTCCGGCCGATTGGCGGAAGTCCTCGGCCGCGATGGCACCGACCTCGACCTGCTGGCGCACGTTGTCGGCTTCAAGAGCATCTTCGAGCTGGACCTGTTCGCGCGCACTGTCGGTCTGCGCCGCATTGCCGAACACAACTGGACGACCCTGCCGGAGGAAACGCGGCACCTGCTGACGGCCTTCTCTGCGGGCATCAACGCCGTCATCGAGGAAACGCGCGATCGACCGCCCATCGAGTTCGACCTGCTCGATTACCGGCCCGAGCCGTGGTCGCCGATCGACTCGTTGACCATCGAGATCGAGTTTCCCTGGTATCTGACCGGCCGATTCCCGGTGATCGTCATTCCCGAACTGGCGCGGCGCAACTCGGCGACGGCCCGCTCTATCGAGCCTTTCTCGAAGGCGAGGCCGACGACGAGAGCATCCTGCCGCCCGGCTCGTATCCCCATGATCGGCGGCCGGCTCCAGCCGGTCGGCCGCTCGGTCAGCGATCCGCAGGGGGCCGAGGGAAGCAATAACTGGGTCCTCGGCGGCAGCGTCAGCGCCAGACGGGCAGCCGCTCGTCGCCAGCGATCCGCACGTGCCGTTCGACGCGGTGTCGTGCTGGTACGAGGTCCATCTGTGCGGCGGATCGTTCCATGTCGCGGGCATGGCCTACGCCGGCATGCCCGCCGTCATGTTCGGCCGCAACGAGCGCGTCGCCTGGGGCTGCACCAACAACATCTGCTCGCAGCGCGATCTCTATCAGGAAAAGACCGATCCGAATCATCCGGATTGCTTCCTCTACGACGGCCGCTGGGAGCCGGCACGCAGCCGTGAGGAGGTCATCGCCGTCAAGGGCGGCGCACCGGTGCATAAGACGATCCGCTATTCGCGCAATGGGCCGATCGTCGATGAGGTGCTGCCGCCGGCGGCGCGCGGCACCGGGCCGGTGTCGCTGAAATGGCTGGGCGCCTCGGCGGGCGGCTGGCTGACGGCGCTGCTGGCGATGGACCGGGCAGCTCGGCGACGGAGTTCCGCGAGGCGCTGCGGCCGTGGCACGTGCCGACCTTCTGCGTTGTCTTCGCCGACGCGGATGGGCACATCGGCTACCAGGCGGCCGGTCGCATCCCGGTGCGCGGCGTGTGGGAGCGCGGTTATCGGCCGGGCTGGGAGCCGGCGCACCAATGGCAGGGATTGATTCCCTTCGAGGGCATGCCGCACGTCATCGATCCACCGCGCGGCTGGATGGCGACCGCCAACAATCGTGTCGCTCCTGACGACTTTCCCTATCCGCTTTCGGGGACATGGAGCGACGGCTACCGCGAGCGCCGCATCCGCCAGATGATCGAAGCTCGCGGAGAGAAGGGGCTATCGCGGCCCGATTGCGGCCTGATGCATCAGGACGCCTTGTCGCTGCGGGGGAGTCGGGCCGTGCCGCATCTGCTCGACGTGCTGCGGGGTGGCGACGAGAGTCGTCTTTCGCTCCGCGAAAGAACGTCCTTTCGCGGAGCGAAAGACGACGATGGGCGACTTCTGGAGGCTGCTCGCCATCTGGAGGTTCTGGGATGGCCGCATGGAGCCCGATCGCGTGGGGGCGACGATCTTCGATGTGTTCTTCGTCCATTGGGTACGGACGGTGGTGCGCGAACGCTTCGAGGGAGACGCTGCGGGACTTCTGGCCGGCGGCGAAGCGGGCTTGGCGGCGCGGTTACTGGAAGACGATGCGCTCGGCTGGTTCGGCAGCGGTCGCCGCGCCGAGGCGATCCGCGGCGCAATGGGCAGCGCGCTAGACTACCTGGCGAACCGTCTCGGACCGGACATGAACGGCTGGGCGTGGGGCCGGCTGCACGTCATGCCGCTGCGACACATCCTGTCCGGCCGCGGCGATCTGGGCCGATTGCTGGACGCCGCCGGGGAGCCGGTCAAGGGCGACATGACGACGGTGTGTAATACCGGACAGGGTGGCTCTTTTGAGGCGCGCTGGGGCGCAACTATCGCCTCATCGCCGACTTTAGCGATCCGTTGCCGACGCTATGGGCCGTCGATGCCTCCAGCGAATCGGGTCATCCCGGCAGTCCGCACTACGCCGATCAGTTCGAGGAATGGGCCAACGGCGGCTATCATGCGCTGCCGCTAGACCGTACCGCGGCCGAGAAGGAGGCGGTCGCGCGGTTAGTCCTCGAGCAGTAGGCCGCCCGCTCCACCGGCGCAGGAATTGCTCTCTTATGGGACAGTGTTTGGGCGAATTTGTTGTTCCTGCGAGGAGAAAGCTCATCAATTACGTTCGTTCTGCTGCTATCGCCCGGACTGTTTCCGACAAGTTATCCAGCGAACACACCTCGTATCCGGCGAGGTGAAAGGCCGTTTTGTCCTCGGTGCGATAGCCACCCTCCAACACAGCAATCCCGCGGCGAACCGGCGTCTTGCTGAGCCGGGCGCGCGACAAGGTGTGGCGCGCCAGCCGGAGATGCCCGGCAAACTCGCTCACCTTATGGGCACAGTCTTGCGGATCGCGCATCGCCGAGGTGAACAGAGGAATGATCTCATCATCCGACCGCAGGGCAACGGCAACGCGCCAGGTGCCCAACTGTGTCCCTTCAGCCACGGATGACGCAAAGGTGTCGAGCGTCTCATCAGCCACCACGGCGAAACCCGGCGGAAGCACACAGGTTCGCAGGATGCTGCGGACGAAACCGCTCATCGGGTTGATACCCGATTGCGGCCCGACGATCCGGGCCACCTTGCGATGGAGATAGGCCAGATGAATCGACGCCCAGTTGACATCGGCCGCAATCATCGCGGCCAGGTTCCGGACTAGCTGCCGCCGCCGCGCCGCCAGCCGAGCCGTCCGGCGGTTGGAATAAAGAGGCGCGAAGGTCATCCCGAGTCAGCGGCGCTGCCGGATGCCGTTCGTTGTAGGCGCGAACCAAGGGATAGGTCCCCAGAACCAATCGCCTCAATCAGCAGCTCCGCGGGTTGGTTATATTGCCGATCAACTGGATAGGATTCATAGGCATCGACCCACTCCGCGGCACTTCGATGCGCATAACTCGTCGCCGGAGTATCGAGAGCCGACCGAATGGAGCGGACAGCCTCGGCGACCTGGGGATTAGCTCGGAAGTCGGCGGCGATGTCGTCCAAACAGATTTGGAAAGCCGCGGCCGAGAGTGGGAAACGCTGGCCTTGCAACGCACGCACCATCCAGCGGAGGTCATCACTGAGAACACAGCGGATCGGCAGAGTGCCAAATTCTTGGAGATCGCCGGCGAGAAATGTGTAGCTGGTCTGTCGATAGCGAATAGGCAGCCGCGACATCCAATCGACCAGACGGGATCGCTCCGAGAAAGCCACATTTGCGGATCGGAAGAGAGTAGTTAGCCGACTGAGAACATCTGCGGCCGACCAATCGAACAGAAGCATCAACAACACGGTCTGCAACGCGGCATCGCGCAACCTCTCGCCTTGATGCTCCCGAGGTGCCTGGTCGGTGAGAGTAGCACAGTGAGCGCGTTCTTTCTGCCACATCGTCTGCACCGCACGCCGCAACCCGGATGCGGGAGGGCTTGCGTTTCGGATCGACGCTGCCAGATGATCGATGACAGGGTGCCGTTCAGCGATTTCTCGATAGATCCTTGCCGTCCCGGCGCGGAGCGGCAGCCGCTTCCTCAGCCGCTCCAAGTTTTTCTTGAGGTTGGGGACTGTGAAGAAAACGGCCGAGTCCGCCAGAACGTGCAAGCCGTGGAGAAATTCCGGATACCAGCCGGCTCCCTGATATTGTCCCTCGATCAGCGTGGTTTCAAAGACCACACAGAGACTCTGACTTCTCGGCACGAAACACTTTAACTCGGCGATCTCAGACGCCGTTCGCCAAAACTTGGCGTGTGAGGTTTCCTTGCTATCCCAGTAACAAACATGGACAAACAGCGGCGACGCCAAACCGCTCACCAGAAAGTCGGGGACGGTATAAATCAGCCGCCGATCCGGCGGCGATTTGGCAAACAGTCC
Source organism: Terriglobia bacterium (assembly GCA_963803655.1). Lineage (GTDB taxonomy): Bacteria > Acidobacteriota > Terriglobia > Terriglobales > Acidobacteriaceae > JAIQFF01. The sequence goes on along the minus strand of CAWDNR010000017.1, from coordinate 191,646 downwards.
GCGGTCGGGTTCATAGCGAACATTGCTTGCACCATAAAGCCGTGCCAGGGCGTGCCAGGTCAGTGCCTCATAGTAATCCGCTTTGAGTCCCACACGCCACCCCGATGATCCAATTATCGGGCATTTTGAGCGAACCACACCCGCACCGCGTCCTCGCCGGCACTGGCCAGGCGCTGCCCATCCGGGCTGAACGCCACGCTATACACTCCGGCCGGATGTCCTTTCAGGGTAAGGACTTCCTGCCCCTTGTCCAGCCCCCACAGCCGTACCGTCTGGTCAAAGGAAGCGCTCGCCAGGCGCTGCCCATCCGGACTGAACGCCACCGCGGAGACGCCGCTGGTGTGCCCCTTCAGGCAGTAGAGTTCCTGACCCGTCCGCGCGTCCCATAGCCGAATCGTCCGATCGCGGCCCGCGCTCGCCAGACGGCGGCCATCCGGACTGAAGCACACCTGATAGACCTGACCGGTGTGGCCTTTCAGACGCAGGAGTTCCTGCCCCGTCCGCACGTCCCACAGCCGAATCGTCTGATCGCGACCGGTACTCGCCAGGCACTGACCATCCGGACTGAAGCAGACACTATAGATGGCGTGGGTGTGCCCGGTGAGGGTGCGAATCGGCTGACCCGTCTTCGCATCCCACAGACGCACCGTCTGGTCCTGCGAGCCGCTCGCCACCATCTGACCATCCGGACTGAAGCTGACCGCCAGCACGCCGCCGGTGTGTCCCTGGAGCGTGTGCAGCACCCGGCCCGTTTCGGCGTCCCACAACCGCACGGTCTTGTCGAACGATCCGCTCGCCAGGGTCCGACCGTCGGAGCTAAAGGCCACCGCGTACAGGCTGCCGGTGTGGCCGCTCAGCGTCTGGAGGACCTGGCCCTTCTCCACGTCCCACAGTCGCAAGGTCCAGTCGTGCGAGGCGCTGACCAGGCGCCGGCCATCCGGACTGAAAGCGACCGCGGTGACGCGATCGTTGTGGCCGTTGAGGACCTGACAGACTGGGTTGCCGTCGTCATCGCCGATCTGCACCGACTGGTCCTGCGAGGCGCTCGCCAGGTGCGTGCCGTCCGGACTGAAGGCGACGGCATAGACGATACCGCTGTGCCGCTTGAGGACGCGGACCTGCTGTCCACTGTCCGCATTCCACAGGCGCACCGTTTGATCGAACGAGGCGCTCGCCACTTGCTTGCCGTCGGGATGGAAGCAGACCCCGTTGACGCGGCCGGTGTGCCCGCGAGGATGCCGAGCGCTTCACCCGTCTCCGTGTCCCAGAGGCGAACCGTCTGGTCGGCCGAGGCACTCGCCAGGCGCTTGCCGTTGGGACTAAAAGCCACGGCATACACCGACCGCGAGTGTCCGGAAAGCGTCCGCGGCTCGCGGCGGCCGGTTACGTCCCAGACGCGGACAGTGTGATCCTGCGAGGCGCTGACCAGACGATCGCCGCGCGGGCTGAACGCCACGGCCATCACGCCCTCGGTATGTCCGCGAAAGGTGTGCAGCTCGCGCTGTGTGTCGAGGTCCCACAGGCGCACGGTTCGGTCCAGCGAAGCGCTCGCCACTTGGCGGCCGTCGGGGCTGAAGCAGACCGCGTAGACGCGATCGGTGTGGCCGCGCAGGACCACCGGATCGCGGTCGCCGTCCACGTCCCAGAGGAAGACCGTCCGATCCGCGGAGGCGCTGGCGAGGCGCCGGCCGTCGGGACTGAAGGCGACGGCCGTGACTTCGGCCGTGTGGCCGCGGAGGATGCGAACCTCCTGAGCGGTTGCCACGTCCCAGAGGCGCACCGTCCGATCCGCCGAGGCCGTCGCCAGCCGCCGGCCGTTCGGGCTGAACGCCAATGCCGTCACGCCGTCGGTATGGCCCAGGAAATGGTGCCGATTGTGGGTGAACAGAGTATACAGGTAGCGATACTCCCAACCGCGATAATCCGGACGGGTGCGCTTCAGGTAGTCCCACGCCAGCACGGCGCGGTTGTCCATCCAGGCGGACAGCGCCTGGGCAATCTGTCCGTCGTAGGCCAGCCACTCCGCCCGGTCACGTTCCTCCTCGACGTGCTGGCGATACTGTTTTTCGTCCTCGGTATCGCGTTTCGCCAACTGTTCCGCGAGCAGTGCCCTTTGCTTTTCCACCGTTTCCTCATGGGCACGCTGCCCCGCGACGACGGCGTACATCCAGGCGACGCTGGCACCGGCGAGCAGTACCAGCATCACCGCCGCGAACAGGACAGCGATGGCCGGATTGCGGCGCACCCAGCGCCACGAGCGCGACAGCCGGCCGAGCGGCCGGGTTTGGACCGGCTTCGCGCCGCAGATAGCGTCCCAGATCGTCGGCCAATTCCTGAGCCGAGGCATAGCGCTGGCTGGGCTCCTTGTTCAAGCATTTCAGACAGATGGTTTCCAGATCGCGCGGCGTGCGCGGCTGCAATCGTCCGGGCGGCACCGCTTCATCGCGCGTCACCTGAACGAGGGTTTCCAGCGGCGTCGGCCCCTTGAACGGCGGCCGGCCCGTGAGCAATTCGTAGAGGATGGCGCCCAGCGCATACACGTCGGAATGTGGGCCGACCGCGTCCTTCTTGCTTTGCGCTGCTCCGGGGCCATGTAGCTCGGCGTGCCCAGGATGACGCCGGTCGCGGTCTGCGCCGACCCGTCGATCCGCCGGGCCAAGCCGAAGTCGGCGATCTTCGGCACGGCCGGATTGAGGCGCGAACTGGCCGTCAGCACCGCTTCGGAGGTTTTTCCGGATCGACAACGGTTGAACGAGATCAGCACATTGGCCGGCTTGAGGTCGCGATGGACAATGCCCTGCTGATGGGCCGCATGAATGGCCTCGGCCAACTGGCACACCAGGCGCGCGGCATCGTCGGGACGCAGCGGTGTGCCGTCGAGCTGATCGGCCAGGCTGCCGCCCTTGACGTACTCCATCGTGTAGTAGGGGCCGGCCGGCGTATCGCCGACATCGTAGAGCGTCACGATGCCGGGATGACGCAGGGCGGCCACTGCCTGCACCTCGGCCCGAAAGCGCTGGCGTTCGCGCGGACGGGCGCGGCCCGAGCAGCCTTCGAGATCGCGGCAGAGTTCGCAGACGATGGTGTCACCGGCAAGCTGCCTATGCACGGCAGGCCCCAGGGCAGGCTGCTCATCGCCGCTCTGCTCCGGGACGGAGTGAAGACAGTGTTGTGCTACGACGCCAAGAGAATTGGCAGGACCCAGCCCGCATTCTGGTCCTTCGTCGGCATGTGCCGAGACAACGGCATTACCGTACTCGATTCGGCTGGCACCGATCTAACAAGCAGCGTCATGGGCGGTGTCAATGGAATGCTGGCAGAGATGGACCGAGATGCAACCGTGGCACGCCTAGCTGCTGGCAAAGTTCATTGGCGGGGAACACCGCGTGTGGAGGGTCGCTGGCCTTACGGTGAGCATCCATCCCGCGAGTTCGACACGGAGCGGACTGTAGTGGACCGCATTCAAGATCTGCATGCCTCTGGCACCAGCAGCTATGCCATGGCCCGCAGGCTCAACGCCGAGGGTACGCGCACACGTTACGGTAAAGAGTTCACAACGACGACGGTGCAGAACATATTGCGGCGGGTCAAGCTATCCAGGTCGTAGTGTCTCGCATGGACCAAGCGTGCCGGGCGGAAGCTGGACCGCAGTGCCGTGGATGTGGACCTCGCCCCGGTTGAGCGGCACAGGGCCGATGGCCTGGGTCTGCGTGCCATCGCTGAGAAGCTCGGAATAAGCGTGAAACATTGCAGAAGTCGCGGGCCAAAAGCTAAACAGACCGTAGGTTGTCAAGTGAACAGTGGTGGGGTTTTGCCAGGGTTTTCGCTCCAGAGACGAAATCAGGCGGCGTTTTCTTCCTCGTCTTTCTCCTGATGGACGGCGTTTCCTTCTTGGTCTCTGAGAACTCGGGCACGTTCAGACGGACTCATGCTGTATTCTCCCGTCTGCGCGGCGGGAAAAGGAATGTGCTGACTAGATATGACGGCTTTCTTCATCTGAACGGTTACAACCGTGACCTGATAGAGGCGCAGGGCTTCACTATGACTTACGAATCCCTCGGCGGCACACTCTATGGCACGTACGTGACGTGGACAAACGGTGTGATGCGCACGCGATTCCTGACAGGCATTCGATCAGCGCCTCTACCCGGTGAGACCCGAATTAACGGCTAGTAATGTGATTTAGAATCCTCCCGTTGGCAACTCGGGAAGCCCATGTCCTAAGAGATGACCAGTAACCCGAAGGAGCGCCATGAAAGTCCAGAACATGGAACGCGCAGATTCTGGAGGAAGCCCAGCTGTCAGGACGTAACCGGCTACCACACCAACGAACACGCCCAGCCAGTCCCTGCGACCGAGGCGACTGACAGCGTCAACGAGATAGTTAATCCTCGCGTCTAGGATTCGTACCTGCTCCGCAGAGAGTGGGTAAGCACCCTTGATGCGCTCCCCCATCTCCCGAAGTCGCAGCTCTAATTGCATCTTGCTCCGCAGGAGTGAATGGAGTGTTCTCAGTGGCTGTACTGGAAGCCTCTCCAAGCAGTTCCGCTTCGTGTTGAAGGTCGGCCCATAGATCAGGCGTTTCAATGTCGAGTTTGACTTCTCCAAGCCATCTATTGAATCTCTCCATCAAAGTTTGCCAGCTGTAGGCTTGATAAGGAAGATCGTAGTTATCCCCGACTACGTGTCGCCCAACGTACGCCCCTTCATATTTGATGGTGATATACGACGCAGACCACTTGTGTCCGACGCGGGCCTCAGTGTCGCCATTTTCTAATTTGAATTCACCCGGATCGAGTCCCACAGCTTGGATGGCCTCGAAGAGTTGGTTCCTCTGCCACTTCTGTAGCTCGGGCATAGTGCTTCGATTCTATTCCTGCACCTGTGGTAGAGGTAGAATGGCCGCGTGAAGCACAAGGTTCCAACCGATGCCGACCTGAGCACCATGTGCACCCACTGCTCCTACCCGATCCCGCCGCGAGAACTGGTGCGCATCTCTTGGGATGAAGTCCGCTGCCCCAAGTGCGGCCCGTGCAGGACGTGATCCACGGAGCGAAAGCGCGGGTGCCACACAAGTCTGTGAATGAAGATTTCTCTCTTCGTGGCTTTATTCGCTGCTACAAGTGCAACCGGCCACTGACCGCAGGCTGCCACCGACTACCGGGTTTGGGAGTTCGGGACAGCCGAACCAAGAGTATCAGGCGACTGTATTTTACCGCAGCAAGAACCACTGTATGGATGCCAACAAAAGAACTGCGACTCCCGCTGTAAGCCATAGTTCGTGGGAAGGTCGCTGCCAGATTCCTCTAGCGTGTTGGTCGAGAAAAGGCACCTTGCTGGCTCCTGTCCAGAAGCAAAATTCGCCAGGTCAGAAGGAGATCCCGTTGATTCAAGTAGCACCTAAAGTTTAGAACCTCCTCCCGAGCCAGTCTGGCCAAATTTGCACATTAATTCGAAGATAGTGGGCGCGGGACAGCAGCACTCTGAGATCATTCCAACGTTCCTCGCCCAATCCAGCTACGGCCATTTCCTTAGCTGCTTACCCCGTTTTGCAAAGGTCGGTGGTGCTCCGTAAACTTGTTTAATGACATCGAAAAAGGCAACCGCTGAAATTCTGCCGCTGGCCTTCGCGAATATGGCCGTTCGTTATGAGAGAGCCGCGAGCATCGTGCACGTCACCAAAGATTCCGACCTGCGTGCCCCGGTCTACTTCCTTTACTTTCACGCGGCAGAGTCAGCACTGAAGGCCTTCCTGCGAAGCAAGGGCAAGAAGACGGAAGAATTGCGGAAACAGGGCGGCCATCAGCTTGTGCGGCTATATGAAGAGTGCGTCAACGAGGGTCTTACGATCAAGGGCGTCGAATCGCTCTCAGTCAGGAACGTAATAACATTGCTCGACGGAGGCAACGATTATCAGGGCTTTCGGTACTTCACGTTGGAATCGCGATCTGTTCCCGACCTCGATTGGGCCAGCAAGGTTGTCGGTGTTTTGGTGAAAGAAATCAGAGAGATGCTGGTTGCTACCGACCCGGACGCCGGGAAACCTTCCAGGCCCGTGAAGATTCAAATGATCTTTGGCGAACCACAGCCGAGTAGGTAGCGCCACGCAGAGACACACGCGGCGACTGCGACTTGCTGGCGGATTCTGAACGGATTGTCGCAGAAGTATCCCAGCGGACTAAGTAATCGATCAAGCGCGAACCCAGCGACGTCCCTGGTACGTTCCAGAACTCCCCCAAGCACCCGACGTACGGTCCTATGATCCAGCATGCCGCTTTGCGGGTTTTGCGGGGCCCGCGCTCTGACAGGGTTGAGCATTTCTGGGGATAGCCCGGATGCTTTCGCCCCCAAGGGAGTTCTTGCAAGGACACAGGCGTCGTCGAATCCCAAAGGCATTCCGATGGCATCAACGATGGGTTCGAGCCTGAACTGATGCCTCGCCCGTATATCTTAGAATGTGAGAACTGCGGCTGGCAAAAACAGCAGGAGGAAGCGTGAAGGCACAGCCGCATCGCAAGTGCTCAGGTCTCGCCCGCGCCTGCAAGAGCTGGAATCCAACCATGCTCCCCATGTCTGACCGAGCGCGAATCTCGGCGATTCCTAGCGGAACCCGGCAGCGTCCGCTCTCTCGTCGCACAGCTTATTCCACAGTACTGTGTCTAAATAAATCAGCCATCAGTCCTTCTCAAAAACATTGTCAATCTTTCGAGGGGTCGCGCCTGCAAGGAGATTGTTGACCGGTGACGTAGAGCTTTCACGCCTATGCGGCGACATGTGACAGAACTTCCTGACCGTCCTTCCAACCACTGTAAGGAGCCCTGTTGACGAGGAACCGGCCCACAAGGGAGCGTTCGAGTGGCCATTCTAAAAACGCCAGCATCAGGCGCTCAACGCACCAGCGAAGGTGGATCAACGAGATAAGTAGCGCTTCTTCCTGTGGTCGTGTGAATACCGATCCATGCACAATTCGGTTTCTGATGTTGGCTAAGGGCAGTCCTCTCGACGACTCTCCTCTCGATGGCCCGACGATGGGCCACAGATCGTCATCGTGAAAGCCGTGCTTGCTGAGGGATTCGGCAACTCGTCGATAAGCGGTGCCAAAGGCAATACGATTCAACTCTGATATCTTTTCGTAAATTAGCTTGCGCCGGCCAGCACTCTCGTCATCTTTGAACACCGGGTGGTTCTTGATGAAGCTAGTAAGATCTTTTTCAAAGGACTTCCATTTATCTGGGTCGAGTATTGCGGGGCTCTCGCGGAAGTATTTAACCAGCGTCTCGATCGCAGCAAAGCACTTTATAAAGCTGTCCTCAATCGTCCCCTCTTGTGAAGAAACGATAAGATCGATTGCATGCCGCAGAGCCTCACGTCCGGGATTCTGCCGGAAAATTGGTAAGGCGTGCTTCAGGAAGTCCTCGAAAACAGGATCATCAATCAGTGTCTCTTGCCTTTTGATCTTCCGAACCTTCGGCACAGCCAGTCGGTTACGATAGAAAAGTGTTTCGCAATTCGCCATCCGCACTGTCCAGCCCCTACAGACACACCTGTGACGAGTTGCCAATGATGTTAAGAGCAAGACATCATCCAGTTCCTTGACAAGGCTATCGAGGCTTGATCGATCCAATTTTTCGTTCAGCTCGGCAACTAACTCGCTGGTTCGCAGCACGGCTGATTGTTTTTTGTCGTGGTGGAAGTGCCTCCGAAACTGAATAAGACCCGTAGGAAGCTGGACCGCAAGTTCGCGGGCGGTCTTCATCTCCACGGCACTCATCGATCAACAACACACAGGTCGTGACGCTGTCCTTGTGCACGTCCATCCCGCAACAACGTTGGTAAACTATCCGCATGTCAGGCTCCTTATTCTGAACCCGGTCGTGGCGGACGCCAGGGTTAGTTGAGTCTCCCTCTCGTGCTCTGGTAAAACCAGCGACAATCCGTTGTGCCGTGCAGCGTCCAGGTCAAACTTAGCTGCGGGCTCTACTCCGCGCCAGTCTAGTTACGACCTTCAGTCCACAGCCAGGTTCAGATGGAGCCTACCAAATCGATCCCCATTTCATGATCCGTTGTGAGCCTGGGATCATGAGAAACTTAGCTGGCCTTCCGCCGTTGAGTGCACCGAACCTTCGCTCAAACTCGTACCGGAAGAGGATTCGCAAACCTCGCCAGTTTTAGCACCGCACCAGCCCGAAGGGCTCTCCTTGCGCGGTCCGCTAGGGTGTTACCTCTACAGGATCTTCGCCACAGACCTCGGGTTTTTACCCGATGGCACTCGGACGAACACAAGATTTAATTTCTCTGCAATTCTCCGAAACGCGAGTCAAGGGAACGCTGACATGGTGGGCGGGCCCTCTGTTCTCATCACTTGAAAAAGGGACGGCCCTCGGGCATCGTCCCTTTTATTTGACTCCAGCGCAATCCTTTGTGGATCTTCTATCGCTTTTACGGGTTTGAGGTGCCATCCGTGCGGCCTCTCTCTGGTTGAAGTTGCCTTGTCCCGCGCTTTCGACTCGCATCGCTTCGCCATGTTGGCCCCGTGTTACCATGAAGCGATTTAGAGGCTAGTGAAACGCTTGACCAGGAGCAGGTTCGTGCGATTCTGTGCGTTACTCATTCTGGCAGGTCTTTGCGCGGCCTCGAGTGCCGCTCCTGCCCAGCAGGTTCCCGCGGCTATTTTCACCGACCCCCCGGTAGATGCAGCCCATCCGGCTGCGATGACCGTGTTGCACATCCCAAGCCACGGTGTGCTGATCAACGGCCTGGTCTACCGACCCGCCGGAGCTGGGCCTCATCCCACACTGGTCATCTGCCACGGCTTGCCCGGGAACGAAAAGAATCTCGACCTTGCACAGGCTGTCCGACGCGCGGGATGGAACGCCGTCACCTTCAACTACCGCGGCTCGTGGGGTAGTCCGGGCGTTTACCGCTTCGCCCAGAACCTGGAAGATGCCGACGCTGTCCTCGCCTACCTGCGCGACTCTGCGAACACCGCTCGCCTGGGGATCGATACGCAACGAATCGCCATTGCCGGACACAGCATGGGAGGCTGGGTAGTCGCGCACACTGCGGCCCACGATCACGCATTGATTGGAGCGATCCTGATTTCTGCGGGAGACATGGGCGTTCTCGGCGAGGAGCCTCGCGAAAAGCTGGTGGCTGAGATGGCCGACAGTATGGAAGGCTTGTCCGGTGTCACCGCTCAGAGCATGGCTGACGAGGACCATGCCAACGCCAAAGCGTTTCGATTGGAGAACACTGCCGCTGGTCTTGTTTCGATGCCACTTCTGGTGCTGACCGCCGACGACGGACTTGCCCCGCAGAGCGATGCGTTCGTGCACGCCATCGAAGCGAAAGGTGGGCATAAGATCACCGTGATCCACGTCGCCACTGATCACGGCTGGTCGGACCACCGCATCGCACTGGAGAGCGCGATCATAGCGTGGCTAAATGGGCTGCGCTGACATCATCCAACCACTCAACGGCTTCGTAATCGGCTACGCATGCTCTCCGAATATAAACGATCTTTTGTACCAGTCGCGCCAGCGACGCTGTCACCTCCAGTCTGGCTGAAACATGGAGTTAGAATTTCTCGTTTGACTTTGCTTGCGCTTGCTTCAGTGTCTGTGCGCCGCTACGTAAGTAACGGGCGAGAGATCACGATATTTAAACCATCGCGGGAGGAATCATGGTCGCCAGGTCCACCGAGAGAAGAGACTTCTTGAAGCTGACGGGAGCCGGCATCGCCGGCTCGGCGTTGGGCACGGCCGCAACGGCTCATGCATCTTCTGCAGCGGCAAAGACAAACTCTGCATGCCCTGAGATTCTCGACGTAAGAGCTTTCGGGGCCAACGGGGACGGCAAGACTCTGGATACGCCCGCCATCAACAAGGCCATCGACGCGGCCGCCGACGGCGGTGGCGGCATCGTGCGCTTCCCGGCCGGAAGTTATCTCTGCTACTCCATCCATCTGAAGAGCCACATCACTTTGTACCTTGACCCGGGCGCAACCATCGTGGCAGCGGACAGCCCTGCTTCGGGCGCCGGCGGTTATGATCCGCCCGAGCCCAACGCCTGGGACACATTTCAGGACTTTGGCCACAGCCACTGGCATAACAGCCTGATCTGGGGAGAAGATCTGCAAAATATTTCCATCGAGGGCCAGGGTCTGATTTGGGGCAAGGGGCTCAGTCGCGGAGATCGTGACCTCGCACTCGCCGCCGGGGTCGGAAACAAATCCATTAGCTTGAAGAACTGCCGCAACGTGACCCTGCGTGATATCTCAATCCTGCACGGCGGGCATTTTGCCATCCTGGCCACCGGCGTGGACAACCTGACCGTCGACAACCTTAAGATCGACACCAATCGCGACGCTATCGACATTGATTGCTGCCGCAATGTGCGGGTCTCGAATTGCAGTGTCAACTCACCCTGGGATGACGGTATCTGCTTGAAAGACTCATACGGCCTGGGATTTGCGAGGTCTACCGACCACGTCACCATCACTAACTGTTATGTCACCGGCGGCTACGAAGAAGGCACCATGCTGGATGCCACTTACAAGCGCTTTCCGGTGGACTACAAAGTTCCTCGCAACGGGCGGATCAAGTTCGGCACGGAAAGCAACGGCGGCTTCCGCAACATTACAGTGTCCAACTGTGTGATCGAGAATTGCCGGGGAATCGCTCTCGAATCAGTGGACGGCGCGATACTGGAAGACGTCGCCATCACCAACATCACCATGCGGGACATCGTCGATGTTCCCTTCTTCCTCCGGCTGGGTAGCCGGATGCGCGGCCCCGAGGGCACGCCGGTGGGAGAATTGCGGCGCCTGCTTATCAGTGATGTGGTCGTCTCCAACTGCGCTTCCCACCAGGCCACGATCATCGCCGGAATTCCAGGTCACTGCATCGAAGACGTGAGGTTCAACAACATTCTGGTGCTGCATCAGGGTGGAGGCACCCGGGAAGACGCCGCCATTCAGCCCCCGGAACTGGAGAGCGTCTATCCCGACCCGAACCGCTTCGGAACCATGCCGGCCCACGGCTTCTACATCCGCCATGTGAAGAGAATCGAGATCAAGGACGTCGAGATCAGACCGATGAGACCCGACATGCGGCCTGGGTTTGTCCTCGAGGATGTGACTGGCGCAGAACTCATTCACGTCAAGTTGCCCCAAACCGCCGAGGTTCCGTCGGTGGTGCTCAAGAACGTCAAGGACCTCAGCATTACGCAGAGCAAGCCTGTGGCGGACACCCAAGTGGAAAACACAGAGCTGAAAACCTTCTGATCGCGCCGTTCGTTCTATACCCGACACTGCGATTCTTCGTGGCTTCTGAAGTGGTATAAAATCTTCCTGCGCGTAGTCCCGACACACGATCACGGCGTCGCTACCGTTGAATGAGAGTTTTTCCTGTGCTCAGGGCGTCAAAGGCAGGGACCTGTGAACCAACAAGTGTCGCAACGGACGCGAACCCAACTGGCGTTTGGCGCGGCTGTAATTCTGCTTCTTCTGAGCGGAATGGCTGCGTACTTCACTGGGGTCCGTCTCCGTACCGCGCAGCGCTGGGTTGGCCGCAGCCATGACGTTCAATCCTCCTTGGCCGATATCAACAGCACTGCTGCGCGGTCCGGGCGGGCACGCACCCGGTATGTGGATACCGGCGATGATTCCTTCTTCGAGGAGTATCAATCGGCAGCCGCCGAGATTCCCACGAAATTGAAGCTGGTTGAACAACTCACCTCTGATAATCCCGAGCAGCAGAATCTCTTCAAGAGCGCCCAAAGCGCTACCAACCGCCGGTTAGACCTGCTGAACCAGTCGGTTCAGTTGAAACGCAGCGGGTCACCCGATGCCCGGGAGCAGGCGCGGTTGCGACAGCAAATTATCGGTGTGTCCGCCCAGGCTGATGCACTATTCCAACAAATGCAGGACGAAGAACAACGGCTTCTGGATGTCCGCAGACGGCAGTCGGAGCGGCTGTTCCGCATCACGGCGTACATACTGGGCGCAGCATTCATCGTTGCCCTTGCCCTGTTCTTCCTGCACTATCGAATGCTCAACGCGGAGTTGAGAGCAAGAGAGCAAGCCGAGGCTTCCCTGCGCACCCTCAGCGTGCGCTTGCTGGAACTGCAAGACCAGGAACGCCGGAAATTCTCCCGCGAACTTCACGATAGTCTGGGGCAATACCTGGTAGGCGCGAAGATGAATCTGGCCATGCTGGCCAGGTCGGTGCCGGACAATGCCCTGATCGCGGAATGCATTAAGCTTCTCGATCAGGCCATGACCGAGACCCGCACTATCTCCCATCTGTTGCATCCACCATTGCTGGATGAAACCGGTTTTGGGTCCGCCGCAAAATGGTACGTGGAAGGTTTCGCGAAACGTAGCGGTATCCAAACCGGTCTCGACCTGCCCGCAGACTTCGACCGCCTGCCCAGTTCGCTCGAGCTTGTTCTTTTCCGCGTTCTGCAGGAGAGCCTCACCAATGTTCATCGTCATTCCAGAAGCCGGAAGGCGGACGTTTCGGTAAGACTGTCCGAAGACAAGGTCGTGCTGCGGGTAAGAGACTACGGAAAAGGCATTCCACAGGACGTGCTGGACCGCTTTCGTCGTAATGGCGCCCACGGTGGCGTGGGGTTGGCTGGAATGCGCGAACGGATCCACGAGCTCGGCGGGCAACTGGAAATGAACTCAGACAGCCGCGGCACCCAGGTGGTGGCCACTTTGCCGCGTTCAGAACGAAGAGGTCCTGCTGAAATATCCGCCGCCGATTGATCTTTAACCCGCTGCCTGCCTCTTAACGGCGCGATCTTAAGTGGCCTTCGCTCGTACGCGCATTCCAGGTTCCGCCAAGTACGCGCGAGATCCTTCACCCCGGCTAAAGTCGGGTTCAGGATGACGCCTGTTGTGGTGAATGGGGCTTCTGGCCTGGTAAGCCTCGGTCAAAGGAAGGCCAGCATGCCGATATCACATCACAATTTTTTGCTGAGATCGCTGGACATGCCTCCAGCCGCAGGTACATAGCATTTCAGGGTGTAATCCATCACCATGCGATTGGCGTTGAAGCGCCAGCCCAGGGTCCGGATGGTGCGCTTCATGCGCTTGATCCAGCCGCGCGGGAGGCCGTCGCGGTCGCGGTCGTAGTAGAGCGGAATCACTTCTTCGCGCAGGACGCGGTACAGATCTTCTCCATCGCGATTATCGTGAATGCTCATGTCGGAATGAGTTCTGCCGGTTCCGATGGCGAATCCATTCAGGCCGTCGTAGGCCTCTGCCCACCAGCCGTCGAGAACTGACAGATTGAGACCGCCGTTCAAAACTACTTTCTGACCGCTGGTGCCCGACGCTTCCAGCGGCCGACGGGGGTTGTTCAGCCAGACATCGACGCCCTGCACGAAATGACGCCCCACGTTGATGTCGTAGTCTTCGACGAAGACGAACTTGTCGGCAAACTCCAGGTGGCGCATGAGCTTTGCGATCTGCTGTAGCACTTTCTTGCCGGGTTCGTCGCGGGGATGTGCCTTGCCCGCAAAAATGAACTGCACAGGCCGCTTGGGATCGTTCACCATGGATGTCAGTTTTGTGATGTCGGCCAGAATGAGATCGGCCCGCTTATAAGTTGCGAAGCGGCGCGCAAACCCGATGGTCAGCGCATCCGGACTCAGGACCCGGCCCAGGCGGGCCAGCATTTCGGAAGACTCGTCTCGGCGCTCGGCTTGTTCGACGACCCGGTGCCGCACAAAATCCAGCAACCGGGATTTGAGATGGAGATGGGTCTCCCACAGTTCCCCATCGTCCACATCCTCGATGCCTTCCCAGATCCCCGGGTCGGCATTGTTCTCCTGCCAGCCCGTCCCCAAATGGCGGTCGTAAAGGCGGAACATCTGCGGCGCCAGCCAAGACGGGACATGCACGCCGTTAGTGATGTGTCCGATGGGAACTTCGTCTTCAGGCTTGCCGGGATAGAGGCCCGTCCACATATGCCGGGAAACCTCGCCATGCAAAGCGGAGACCGCGTTGGCGCGACGTGCGAGTTTCAAACCGAGGACGGTCATGCAGAAGTCTTCGTTGCGATTGCCGGGATTCTCCCGTCCCAACTCCATTAGCTTTTCCTGGGAGATGCCCAGCGCTTCGCGCATCGGCCCTAGATGCTCCTCCATCAAGTCGGCGTAGAACCGGTCGTGCCCTGCGGGCACAGGGGTGTGGGTGGTGAAAACCGTTTCGCGGGAAACGCGGCGGACAGCGTGATCAAAGCCGATTCCCTCGCTTTGCATCCGGTCACGAATCGCTTCCAGAACAGCAAACCCGCTGTGGCCTTCATTCAGGTGCAAGACGCCAGGCGTGATGCCCATGGCTTTGAGGGCGCGGAAGCCTCCGACGCCGAGCAGCAGTTCCTGGCGGATCCGGATGCGCGAGTCTCCCCCATATAACCGCGAAGTGAGTTCACGGTCCTCGGGATGGTTGCCTTCAACGTTGGAATCGATCAGAAGCAGATCGCAGCGTCCGACCTTCATGCGCCAGACTTTCGCCCGGATGGTTCCACCGCGCGTCTCCACTTGCACGGTGACCGGCTCGCCGCTCGGTCCGATGGCAGCTTCCATAGGCAGCTGATTGACATCGGTCTGAATGTATTCTTCCTGCTGCCAGCCGGTCCGGTCGAGGCGTTGGCGGAAATATCCCTGGCCATAGAACAATCCGACGGCCACTAGGGGAATACCCAGATCGGACGCGCTCTTGACGTGATCGCCGGCCAGCACGCCCAGTCCGCCGGAATATTCCGGAATGGAAACGTGCAAGCCGAATTCGGCTGAGAAGTACGCCACCGGACGAGGCCGCAGAATGCCGGCGTTACGGGCTCCCCAGGTCCGATCGGCATCGAGATACTCGCGCTGGCGGCGATAGGCATAGTTAATCCGGCTATGCAGCACCAGCTCCCGGGCACGGCGCTCCACCACCGCCAAGGGAATCTCCGAAAGCAGGGCCACAGGATTGTGATTGAGTTGTCGCCAGCGAACGGGGTCGAGGTCGCGGAACAAACTGCTGGTGTCGTGGTCCCAACACCACCACAGATTGCGAGCCAGCGCCCAGAGCCGCTCCTGGGCAGGAGCGATAAAGCGATCCAGCGTCCGTGCTTCGCTTACCACTGACCCAACCTGGGCGGCCGCTTCGGTCAGCATCCGCACTTCATCCTCGCGAAAGACCCGGGGCGCGATGGTTTGGACCACTAACACTCCCTGCAGGACGCCGCGATCAATAAGAGGAACGCCCAGGAAGGATTGGTAAGCTTCTTCGCCGGCTTCACTGAAGAATTTGAAGCGGGGATGATTCTTTACCTGTTCCACGGCCACCGGACTCACTCGCTCAGCGACCAGACCCGCGAGACCTTCATGCAGCCCCATCCGGAGGGTGCCAATACATTGCGGACGAAGCCCCAGAGTCGCGGCCAGCACCAGATTGGCTCGGTCCGGCTCCAGCAGATATGCGGAACAGACGTCGGTTTGAAACCGTTTGGCAATCAGGGCGACGACGTTCATTAAAGTCTCGGCAGACTTGCCACCCTCGGCGGCTAGATTGCCGATTTCCTCAAGGGTCAGGACGTAACTCTGATCACGAACGGCAGCGGGTTGGCTCATGTTCTGAATGATCTCGTCGTTTGAACTCAATTTAGGATTCATGGCGCGTTTGCATGCGCCCCACTAGTGTAACTGCTGGAACATGAAGCGACTAGTTTACGATTGGGTCCCTCGGGCCGCTGCGCATTGGTTTCACCGTAAAGCAGTCAATTTGATGACAAACGAGAGACGGCAATGTTTTTATTCAAGGGCGGCAAGATATTGCTGCGCCGCGTGTTGACGATGCACAAGAATGATCGAAGTCCCAAATCGGCTGAGAATTCCATTCCGGGTTTGCCTCCCCTCCCCGGGGGAAACCTTAGACGCTCTGTACAAACCGAGTCCAATCGAATTTCTTTATGGGGTGAATACAAACCATGGTTTGAGGCGGAAATTGTTGGACGCGCCAAATCGCGGAAGAATGCACCCTGTTAAGGGCGAAGCGCTGGCCAGGAAGCCGTTCGCGGGTACATGCCTACCGAAAATCGAGTAGGTACGAATTGCGCGATTCAGTGACAACGGAGGCTCATTTCTTTCTGTAACCCACAGAAAATACATGGCCTGCACTTTGGCAAACCAACTGCAGTAAAGCGTTGTCTAAGTCTCCCAGGAGGACACGCATGACTGAAATGGATTGTCATGACTGGAAACGACTGGCCGAGGCAGTGCGCGATGAAGAAGACTCCCAGAAGCTGATGGAGTTGATCCAGCAACTGAATCATGCGCTGGACAAGCATATGAAGAACTCGTATCCGGCCTCGAGTGAAGCGGCAGGCTGAGCTCCCCGCATTTTCCCGCCGTCGCTTAAATCAACCTGTATTCACTGCGCTCCAACCCGGGAGAAATCGCCTTGGACCGTTCGTCTTTGTCGATTCTCCCTGTCGAATCATCGTTGCCGCCCGTCGCTGCCGCAATCTGGATGTAGAATCTTTCCGGTAAGTTCGGGGACGCTTCGAGAACAGTCGCCGTACGCGCGGTAAGGCTGGAGTTCGAGCCGGTCACCTGCTCGAAAATCCGGCGCGGAGATGGAGAGCACGATGGCGGAATGCGATGGCAAAGTAGCACTGGTAACGGGTGGCACCTCAGGCATCGGGCGAGAAACAGCGGTTTTATTTGCGAAGAAGGGCGCTCGGGTCGTGGTCGCCGGCCGGCGTGAAAATGAAGGGATGGCTACGGTCGACCTGATTCACGGCGCTGGGGGCGAAGGGATCTTCGTCCAGACAGACGTGTCGCAGGCGTTTGATGTCAAAGCTATGGTCGAAAAGACGGTCGAGGTTTTTGGTGGACTCGACTATGCCTTCAATAACGCCGGCATCGAGGGTAAGTGGGTGGCCATCGTAGAGCAGACCGAGGAAGACTGGGACCAAACGATTGACATCAACCTCAAAGGTACGTGGCTGTGCTTGAAATACGAACTTCAACAGATGCTGAAGCAGGGCCGTGCAGGCGCGATTGTCAATAACTCATCGGTTGCTGGTTTTATCGGAAGCTATGGAGTGGCCGCATATTGCGCCACCAAGCATGGCGTATTGGGACTGACCAAAGTCGGCAGCGCTCGAGGTCGCAAAAAACGGAATCAGAGTCAACGCGGTTTGCCCCGCGGTGATCGAAACGCCGATGGCCGACCGCTTGTTTGGACTGCCGGACGCCCAGAAATGGGCACATGGCCTTCATCCGATGGGCCGGTTTGGCAAACCGCTCGAGGTAGCCGAAGCCGTGGTGTGGATGTGCTCGAGCGCAGCCAGTTTCATGACCGGCCAAAGCCTGGTTCTGGATGGCGGCTTCCTCGCCGGGCCTGCCCCGCCGGGAAATTAGAAAACAAAAACGATTCTTAGAGTGAGGAGCAAATTGTGATCAGGCGCGACCGTAATCTGCTTGGTTTGGTTCTGCTGGCGATGCTGTTCTCCCCAGCCGCGGGCGGCTCAGTCTGCCGCCGGCAATCCGGAGATTCTGGTGATTGACGCGGCTGCGCCCGCTCATCCTTTCCCTCATTTCTGGGAGCACATGTTTGGATCGGGCCGAGCCAGCCTGAGTATGCGTGAAAGCTATCGCCAGGACCTGCGCCGGGTGAAACAGGTAACGGACGTGGAATACATCCGCTTCCACGCTATTTTTCTCGATGAAATGGGCGTGTACGACGAAGACAGCGCGGGCCGCCCGGTTTACAACTTTTCCTACGTTGACCAGGTCTATGACGGCCTTTTGCAGAACGGCGTGCGTCCTTTCGTGGAGCTTGAGTTTCATGCCGAAGAAGCTGGCGTCCAAAGATGCCCCCCATGCTTTCTGGTACAAGCAAAATGTCGCGCCTCCGAAGGATTGGGTCAAATGGGATGATCTGATCTACCAGTTCACGAAGCATCTGGTCGATCGCTATGGCGTGGATGAGGTTGCGAAGTGGTACTTCGAAGTCTGGAACGAACCCAATATCGACTTCTGGGTCGGCGAACCGAAGCAATCGACCTATTGGGAACTTTACGATCACAGCGTCGACCGCGGTGAAGCGAGTGAGCCCGCGTCTTGCGGGTCGGAGGCCCGGCCACTGCGCAGGCCGCGTGGGCCGACGCATTCATCCAGCACTGCGTTGAGAAAAACGTCCCGGTTGATTTTGTTTCCACCCATGTCTACGGAAACGACAGCGCACAAGACGTGTTCGGCACCAACGAAAATATCCCGCGCGACCGGATGGTGTGCCGGGCGGTTAAAAAGGTGCATGATCAGATCAAGGCCTCGGCTCTTCCCAGCCTGCCGCTGATCTGGAGCGAGTTCAACGCCAGCTACAAGAACGAGCCTGAGATAACCGACTCCATATATATGGGCCCATGGATGGCCGACACTATCCGCCAATGTGACGGCCTGGTGGATGAAATGTCGTACTGGACCTTCTCCGACGTCTTTGAAGAGCAGGGCGTGGTGAAGCAACCGTTTTACGGCGGCTATGGCCTGATTGCAGCGGGAGGAATTCCCAAGCCTGCGTTCAGCGGCGTTCAAACTTCTGCACCAGCTTGGGGAACCAACGCATCGCGCTGGATTCCGATTCTGCGCTGGTGACCCGCGCTGCCGGATGGTTCGCTGGTGGTAGCGGTGTGGAACCTTATTCCTGCCGATCAGGCGGTCAAGCCAGGCGCTGCCAAGTCGGTTGTCCTGCGATTCAAGAATCTTGGCGGCGCGCGCCATGCATCTATTTCGCGAGTTGATCGGGACCATGGCGACCCGCATCCCGCTTACGAAAAGATGGGATCGCCGGTGTATCCCACCCAGGCGCAACTGAAGAACTCCGCGATGCAGCTTGTGATTCGCAGCGGAAACCCAGGAATTAAGGGCGGGGAGCTGAATCTGACGCTTCCGCCAACGGGCTGGCGGTGATCGGAATCAGGTAGTTGGAGTTGGAGCTGTTCAGGGCGTAGGGCGGACACTCTTGCCCGCCGCCTTTGAGGTTGATTTCTTGTTTGGGACCTTTCAGTCGCAGCGTCACTTCACAAATCAAGGACCGTAAGCGTCAAAAGCGGCGGGCAAGAGGGTCCGCCCCACGCTTCTACGAGTTGCCTATAACTCTATGAACCGACAAACCTTACGAGCCTCCAGGGCATCTACGTTTCGAGCGCCATCGCCGGTTCGGGCGGCATAGGCTTCGGCGAGCGATTATCTCTCTAATCTTCGGTATAGCTTCAAGAAACCCTGGAACTTGGTTAGGATTCATGCATGGCGGAGCAGCAGAATTTCCTGAGCAGCTGGCAGGAGCGCCTTTCGGCGCTCCGTAATACCCCGCCTGTGCTCAAGATCGTGTGGCAATCCGGACCGGGGTCGTAATTTTCGGACTGGTGGCTCGCCTCTGTTGCCTCGCTGTTGCCGCTGGCCCTGCTTTGGATTCCCAAGCTTATCGTTGACGCCATCGTGCACGCCAAAGTTGCCGCAGCAACCGGTGTCGCCCAGATTGTGGTGGCTGGTGGCGAGCGGAATTTGGGATCGCGGTCCTGGGCGGCATTCTGGCGCGGACGATTGACTACTCGGACTCGCTGCTGGCGGACAAATACACCCGCCACGTGAGCATTCAGGTAATGAAGCACGCAGCCGAGCTGGACTTGATCGCCTACGAGGACCCGGTGTTTTACGACCGGCTGGAGCGGGCGCGGGTGCAGGCGACCGATCGCCTGGGCATGATTCAGCAGATCGGGCGGCTGATCCAGTTGGTGATTACGACCGTCACCCTGTCGGTCACCATCATTGTTTATTCGCCATGGCTGATGTTGTTGCTGATCGCCGGAGTGCTGCCTGCATTCCTGGGCGAGAGCCACTTCGCGTTTCTGGGATACGCCAAGAATTTTCGCCAGACTCCGGTCCGACGCCAACTGGATTATCTGCGGCAGGTCGGAGGCAGCAAGGAGGCCGCGAAGGAACTCAAGTTATTTGGCCTAAGTAAATTCCTTACCCAGCGCTTTACCAAGCTGTCCGACGGCATCTACGAGGAAAATGTCGCCTTGTCGCGGCGGAAGTTGATTGCCGGGGCTTTCCTCTCGTTGATCGCCTATGCGGGCTACTACTCTGCCTATGTGTTCGTCATCTGGCGGACGGTAACGGGCGTGTACACCATCGGACTGTGGTACTTGCTTCCGGGGCGATTTTGCAGGCCAGCAACAACCTGCAGCAGATTTTCTCCACCCTCTCTGGCATCGCGGACCAGGCCCTTTTCCTGACCGACCTGCTGGCCTTCTTTGACATGCAGCCCACCGATCCAGTCCAAACCCGATGCGCTTCCCGCGCCGCGGCCGATCGTCCGCGGATTTGAATTCCGCAATGTGTCCTTTCGCTATCCTGGAAGCTCGCGGCTGGTGCTGAACGGATTGAACTTCCATCTCCATCCCGGAGAACGGGTTGCCCTGATCGGAGAGAACGGCGAAGGCAAGACTACGATCGTGAAGCTGATCACTCGGCTTTACGATCCCACCGAGGGCCAGGTGCTGCTCGACGGCGTGGACCTGAAAGAGTATCGTCTGGAAGACTTGTATCGTGAGATTGGCGTTATCTTTCAAGACTTTATGCGCTATGAGATGACGGCACGTGAAAACATTGCAGTCGGCCGGATTGAGGAAATTGACGATTTGGCGCTGCTCGAAACCGCCGCCCGGAAGAGCCTGGCCGATGCGGTGATCGCGAAGATTCCCGGCGGTTACGATCAGATGCTGGGCCGGCGCTTCGAAACCGGCGTCGATCTTTCCGGGGGGAATGGCAGAAAGTTGCCCTGGCGCGGGCTTATCTGCGGGATGCGCAGCTTCTGATTCTCGACGAACCTACCGCCGCGCTCGATGCGCGCAGCGAGTTCGAAGTTTTCCAGCGCTTCGCCGAACTCACCGCGGGAAAGATGGCGCTTTTTATTTCGCACCGATTTTCCACCGTGCGCATGGCTGACCGCATCGTAGTGCTGGAAAACGGAAAGATTGCGGAAGAAGGAAGTCACGACCAACTGGCCAGCCTGGGCGGGCGCTACAAGGAAATGTTCGAACTGCAGGCCGCCAGTTATCGTTAGACATCAGCTCGTAGGATTCACAAGCAATGCCGCCAGATACCCATATCGAAATGTTGAACGCGGAAGCGGAGCGTCAGCCTGAGCCCTCCAAGGAAACCGGGCCCAGACCTGGAGGCCCTGAGTCTGGCCGCGGCAGACCTGGGGCGAAGACTGGTCTGGCTGCCGGGCACGCACTCTTCCCGCTTCTTCTCCGAGCGCTATCGCGCCCTGGGCCGCGCGCATCAGACCGGTGCTGCGGCATTTTCATGGACCCTCGCCCAAGCGCGCAGTGGGAGACGATTTTCGCTGGCTGAACGACAACCTCCGCCTGCTGCATGGCGACCTCCGGAGCACCAAGGAAGGCTTCAAGCGGGTGCGCAAGCTTCCCCATGTCCGCACTCCCGATGGCGCCGTGGCTCCACGCGTAGTGGCCTTGGCCGCGGGATTTCTGGCCACTGTGGGCTACGATTTCAGCGAGGCCTCGCTGATCAGCTATGTGCAAGCTTTTCAGCAGAGCACGGTTTTGAGAGATGATCGAGCTGTGGGCGCTGGTCCCGGCCCTGAAGCTGGTCCTGCTGGAAGAGATCGCGGCTCGCGGATCGAAAGTAACGTCGGACCCCGGCGGCTCCTACGGGGCAGGCGTCTGTGTACGAAGCCTTCGCGATATCGGCCACATCTCCTGGAAGAATGTCCTGGAGCCGATGGTCCTGTTCGATCGCGTTTTGCGCCAGGACCCCGCGGGCGCCTATGCTCGCATGGATTTTGACAGCCGCGATCTGTACCGCACCGAAGTCGCAAATATTGCCGAGTACTCCGACTTGACGGAGGCAGAAGTTGCTGCCGCGGCGCTCGCCTTGGCCCGGTCCGCGCACCAGGAGACGCACGCCAGCCCGCGCCTGGCGGCCCGTCGTGGGCATATCGGATACTATCTGGTCGCGGAAGGGTCCACCGCGCTGTGCGAGAGAGTGGGCTTCCAGCCTCCGCTGGGCCAACGGATCGCATCTTTCTTGCGGCGACATCCGAACGAGTTTTATTTGCCGGGAACGGAAGTGCTCACGCTCGCCATCATGTCGGCGATCGTGCTGCTCTTGACCAACACTTATACCTCGCCCGAACTGATCTTCTTCTCCATGGCGATGTTGCTTTTGCCATGTTCTCAGGGCGCGATTCAGCTGGTGAATTACCTGATCACTTCCCTGCTGGAACCACAGATTCTACCCAAGCTCGATTTTTCCGAGGGAGTTCCTGACAACTGCACGACGCTGGTGGCCATTCCCAGCATGCTGTTTAACCACGAGCAGGTTCGCCGCCTGGCAGAAGATCTGGAAGTACGATTCCTGGGCAACCACGATCCCAACATTCACTTCGCGCTGCTGACTGACCTGCCGGATTCGCCGGTACCCGCGTCCGAGGCCGATCCGCTGATCGATTACTGTGCGCAACTGGTGCGCGAACTCAACGAGAAGTACGCTAGTCTGGCCTCGGGATCATTTCTTCTCTTCCATCGCCACCGGGTTTACAACCCGCGGGAAAGAGTTTGGATGGGTTGGGAACGCAAGCGCGGCAAGCTGATGGACTTGAACAAGCTGCTGCGCAACGAACACGACAGTTTTCCCATCAAAGTCGGCGACCTGTCAATACTGCCGCAGATCCGTTTCGTGATCACGCTGGACTCGGACACGGAACTGCCTCGGGGATCAGCCGATCGCTTGATTGGGGCGATGGCGCATCCCCTGAACCAGGCGATCATCGACCCAGACACGGAGAAAAACATCGTCGTTGCCGGCTACGGCATCCTGCAACCGCGCGTGGGAGTCAGCGTGCAAAGCGCCTCTCGTTCCCGGCTGGCTAGTCTCTATTCGGGAGAGACTGGTTTTGATATTTATACGCGCGCCATTTCCGACGTGTACCAGGATCTATACGGAGAAGGCATCTTCGCGGGCAAGGGCATCTATGAAGTGGATACGGTGCACCGGGTACTGGACCGTCGGTTTCCCCGCAATGCCCTGCTCAGTCATGACCTGATCGAAGGCGCATATGCGCGCGCCGGGCTAGCCAGCGATATCGAGATCATCGAAGATTATCCCTCGCACTACAATGCGTACAACCGCCGCAAGCACCGCTGGCTGCGGGGGGACTGGCAGATCACGGGCTGGCTGTTGTCGCGTGTGCCAGATGAGTCGGGGCGCAAGGTCCCGAATCCTATCTCGCTGGTTTCGCAGTGGAAGATTCTGGACAACCTGCGCCGTAGCCTGGTAGAACCCGCGACCTTCCTGTTGCTGGTGTTCGGCTGGTTGATACTTCCGGGAAACCCGCTGTATTGGACGCTGGCCACGCTAGGCATTTTGTTTGTGCCGGCGTGGTTCCAATTCTTGTTCAATCTGGTGCGGGCCGCCGTGGAGCAGAAATCGCAAGTGGTCAAGGACGCTCGGACCGCGCTGCTGAACGCCAACGCCAGCATGTTTTTCACGCTGTCGTTCCTGCCCCACCAGATGCTGCTCTCGCTCGATGCGGTGGTCCGAACTCTGGTCCGGCGGCTGGTGACGCGACGGCGGCTCCTGGAATGGGAGACCGCGGCGGAAACCGAATTGAGCATCCGCAAGCGTACTCCGGTGGATATCTATCTCGATTGGATGCCCGCGCTGGCGTTGGCATTGGGTGCCCTGGTCTTCTTCACTGGCCGCCGCACTTTTTTCGCCGCGCTACCCATTCTGGTGCTCTGGGCTTGCAGCAAGTGGATTTCGATGTGGCTCAACCTGCCTTCCCGGGCCCTACGTAGTGAAACATCCGACAAAGACGAGTTGTTTCTTATCGGGAACCGCGCTCCGGACCTGGCGGTATTTTGCCGAGTTCAGTACGAAAGAGCATCATTGGCTGATCCCAGACAATGTGCAGGAAGAACCCGCAGTCGTGGCGGCTCGCATGTCCCCGACCAACCTGGGCTTTCTTTTGAACGCTCGCCAGGCGGCCTGCCAGTTTGGCTTTCTGACCGTTCCTGAATTCGCCGAACAAACCCTTCGGACCTTGGCCACCATGGCCAAGCTTCCGCAATCTCACGGCCATTGGTTCAACTGGTATGACACGCGCACTCTCGAACCGCTTGCGGCCCCGGTTCGTTTCTTCCGTGGATAGCGGCAACCTGGTAGCGTCGCTCTGGACATTGCAGCAAGGCTGTCTGGACCTTTTGCATCGCCCCTTATTGGAGAAACAGCTGGCGGAAGGCCTGGCCGATCATCTTCGGATCCTGGTCGACCAGCATGCGTTTCCGCAGAAGCGCTTCCGAACATTTCTGGAACAGATCAGGAAAAGAAGCTGGCTACAGCGCCTGCTGGCGCCATCCGAAGAGGGATTGCTGGAGACCGACCTGGAGACCAAGAACCCTAAACACGAGTCGGACGTGCACTGGTTCGCGACTGAGTCTCTATCTCGAGTCAGGCATCTCAGGAAAGCAGTTCAGGTCTATGTTCCATGGATGTTGCCGGAGTTTGTCCCGCTCTGGAAAGATGTCGCGCTGGATTTCAAATTCGACTCGCAAAGCTTGACCATTCACCTTCTGCCTGAAGTGGTGGACCGACTCGCGGCCCGTCTGCAGTTTGCTCTCGACCATGCCAACGGCACAGGGGACCGCAAGGCCCTGTATCAGCGCTTGCAGGACATGTTGCCGGAAGCGCGCTCGCGGGCACTGGCTTTGATCGAAGATCTGAAACAAATTGCGCGCACTGCTGGGAAATTCGCGGACGACATGGACTTCCGCTTCCTGCTCGATCCGCGGCGCAAGTTACTGTCGCTCGGTTTCGAGGTAGAATCGGGAAAGCATCGCATCGGCCTGTTACGACTTGCTGGCTTCGGAGGCGCGCATCGCCGTATTCGCCGCCATCGCCAAGGAAGATATCCCGCAGGACGTTTGGTTTCTGTTGGGCCGGTCGCACACCCGCGAGCACGGATTTCCAGTTCTGCTCTCCTGGACTGGGACCATGTTCGAGTACCTGATGCCGGTGCTCTGGATGCGCACCTACCCGAATACGCTTCTAGACAATTCGCGTATTGCCGCGGTACGTCTGCAGCAGATTTACGGCACCGAGAAAGGCGTGCCCTGGGGAATTTCGGAATCGGCCTATGCTAAACGAGATGAGGCGGGGATCTACCAGTATCAGGCGTTCGGACTGCCTGATATTTCGCTCCACCAGGGCGACGCCGGCGCGCTGGTCATCTCACCCTATTCCACGTTCCTTGCGCTGCACGTCGATCCGACGGCGGCGCTGCGCAATCTGCGCCGGATGGAGAGTGACGGATGGTTAGGCTCGTACGGGTTCTACGAGTCGGCGGACTATAGCACCACTTCCGGCCGCCGTTCCTGGCGCCATCGCCACGAATTGGTGCGCTGCTGGATGGCCCACCACCAGGGCATGAGCCTGATCGCTCTGGCCAACTTCCTCCACGATGGCGTGGTCCAACGCTGGTTTCATGGTGACCTGCGGGTGCAGGCCACCGAACTTCTGCTCCACGAAAAGCCCGCGACTAACGTCAAGTCGTTGCGCCAACTTTACGGCGCTGCGGCGTAAGTATTTTCAATGGTTCGCGCAGACACACCCGCCAGATCGTTGCGCGCTGCATGGATATTTACCGCTTTGGTAGTGGGTCAGTCTGTAACAGCGTTAACCAAAAAGGTCATGAAGGTACACCAAGGAAACCCTGAAAATAAGGCCTTCATGATACTTCGTGTGCTTGGCGGTTAGTGGGTTGCTTTGACTGGGTTGAACTAAGAATTGCCAGAGGTCTGGTATTCATCCACCAGATCTGAATCCGGAAGCTCAAGTCCCCAGTTTTCACCGACCGAACCGAGTCCTTCCAAGCCGACCTGATACTCTCTGGTCCCTTCCATCGGCTTTACCCAGACTACGCGGAACTGGATCCTTCGCTGCCGATATTGCAGGGTGAGTTTGTCGCCGATCTTCAACACGCGGCGAATTGCGCCCAGGCGGGCGCCGTTCGGGGTTATGTCCAGAGTGTGCGCCAGTTCGTTCACGGGATTGTTGGCGGAGTCTTTCCCCGATATCCGCACCGGCAAAACCATTTTGATCCGCTTGTATCGCCGATTACCTTTTCCCAAGGGAGCCCCCGACGCGGCTAAACAGTCTACATGTCGCCCGGCTAGCACTCGCATTTAAAGGGCCACCGCGAGGTGAAGCGAGAGATTTCGCACGCTCGCAGAATCAGGGATTTAGGGGCGACGCTCGGCCACAAACAACGACACCTTCCCGGGTAACTGACACTCTGAATCAACCGGTTGACAGTTTTTGTCAAACCTTGACCAGTCTCTAGTGTATTCGGTGATGTCTGGCGGGATCAGGAATGCAGCGGGATTTTCCTCGACGCAGTGGCTGGCGACTACATCAAGCGCCCGGCAGGGCGGGATGCAACGCCGGCACACTTCGGACAGGTGTGGAACTCTTCCAGGACTCCGCCGAGGCCTTCGTCCATGCGAGCCGTCCCCTGCGAGTCTGAAGCATAAACAAGCTTGTCACAGTGGTGGTTCATTTCGACACGGCAGTTCGGGCAGATCATTTTGTCGGAGATAGTCTTCATCATTGCGATTTGTCCTCGTGTACTCAATCCAGAGGAATTTGCTCGCGACCGTGGCGCATGGTCTTGGCCATCCAGATTAGTTCCTTCAGGAACTTGTCCATGCGACCGATAAAAGCTTCGTCCAGCAGCGTGCCGTCCTTGTCGAAAACTTTCTGGACGCTGGAGAAGTTCACGTCCCAGAAAATCGTAACCAGTCCCAACTCTCGCATCACTGGAAGCATGTTTTCGATCACCCTGGCCCCGCCGAATGGTCCCGCGGAAACTCCGACGATCCCAGCTGCCTTGTGAATATATTCCTTGAGGCAACTGTCGAGGACGTGCTTCAACAAACCGGAATAGCCGTGGTTGTACTCTGGAGCCACGATCACCAACGCATCGGCCCGCTCCATCGTAGCCGAGTAGCAGGGATCCTTGATGGCTTCTCCCGCATCGTCGGTGGGTAGCGGAAGCTGTGTGATGTCGACGAGTTCGGTTTCAACCCCGGCGCGCTTGCCCACTTCCCGGGTAACCAGCCGGGCTGCATGCAGGCTCATACGGCCCATTCTGGCCGTGCCCAGAATCACGGGAATGAACAGTGGCCGAGCCGCATCCATGAAATTACCTCTGCTCGTGGGATTCGGACCCACCGGGAAAGTGACATAAGCCTGTTACCTCTGGTTGCAACCACATCACTTAGCCCGGCGGATCAAATCTTACATGGAAACTCTGTTTTCTCATGCAGGTTCCGTGTTCTCCGCTACTTTTAAGGAGCAACGGAATCAAATAGCAGTCACAGGAGGTCCCATGAAAGGCAAGGTTGCACTTGTTACCGGCGCCAAGGGAGGCCTAGGAACCTACGTTACGCAGGCGCTGCTCGATGCCGGCGCCACGGTTATAGGCTTGTCGCGAAAGATTGAGCAGTCGGAATTCAATAGCACGAACTTTACGGCGTTGCCGGCTGACATTTCGACGGCAGATGGAGCGAAAAGGGCTGTGGACAGCCTGGTTTCCCGCTTCGGAAGGCTAGACATCCTGGTTCATACCGTGGGTGGGTTCGCCGGAGGCAAGCCTCTCGCCGAAACCGATGATGCCACTTTCGAGCGCATGTTCGATGTGAACTTGTACAGCACATTCTTTCTCCTGCGGGCGGCAATCCCGGTCATGCGCCAGACAGGGAATGGCTGCATCGTTGCCATCGGCAGTCG
The DNA here is from genome assembly GCA_963803655.1 of Terriglobia bacterium. Taxonomy (GTDB): domain Bacteria; phylum Acidobacteriota; class Terriglobia; order Terriglobales; family Acidobacteriaceae; genus JAIQFF01. The sequence goes on along the minus strand of CAWDNR010000017.1, from coordinate 163,767 downwards.
CGCAGCGCTGGAGCCCGGAGCTGGCGTGGGCGCATACAGTGCGTCCAAGGCGGCCATGGTTTCACTCATCCGGACGGTGGCGCAGGAAAACAAGGACGCAGGAATTACGGCCAATGTGATCCTGCCCGGCACTATGGACACGCCAACCAACCGGAAGTTCATGCCGAACTCGGACTTCTCTAAATGGGTCCGTCCGGCAGCAGTCGCGAGCTTGATCGCCTGGCTGGTCGGCGATGCAGGGAAAGATGTCGATGGAGCAGTGATCCCCGTCTACGGCAGCGATGTTTGAAACTGCACAGAATTAAGTCGGGTTAGATAGAACGCGTACGGGAAGCGTCAAGTACGAGACGGGCGGGGACGCCCGTCCTCCATTGAGAAGGTTTCTCAGCGATTAGGATCTGGTTGGAAGTGGCGCCGGAAAAGTCTCTGCCGCGGGACGGTTCTTGCCTTTAGCCTCGCGGTTTTCACTCTGCCCCATCGGACGAATTCCCTTTACGTCTTCAACGTAGGCCCGCAGGACTTCGCCCACGCTCCATGCCTGCGCCACGCACCCAGCGGAGCGCTGGGGCAGGTCCCCATCGAAAATCTCCGAGATGTGCCCCAGTCCGGCATCGGAGAGATGGTCTTGCAGCGGCAGGAGCCATTCGGCCGCCTGTCTGCGAGCGGCGTCACTGGCTCCGTTCACCTTCACATAAGCGGTAATGAACGGCCCGATCAGCCACGGCCATACCGTTCCCTGGTGATACGCGCCGTCGCGTTCAACGGGGCCACCCATATAACGGCCGCGATACTGCGGATCGCTGGGCGCGAGACTGCGCAGACCATACGGCGTGAGTAGATGTTCGCGAACCTTCTCGACGACCCTCCGGGCCCGGTCTGGTGACAGCATGGTGTAGGGCAGGCTCACCGCAAAAATCTGATTGGGGCGGATGGAAGCGTCCGGGGGCCCGTCGTTGACTACGTCGTACAGGCAATTGTCCTTCTCGTTCCAGAACAGGCGGTTAAACGCCCAGTTCGCCATCGCGGCCATGTTGTGGTAACGCTTTTGGCCGGCATCGTCTCCAAATTTTGGGGCCAGTTCTTCCATGATGCAAAGCGCGTTGTACCAGAGCGCCTGGATCTCCACGGGCTTGCCCTGGCGCGGAGTCACCACCCAGTCGCCGACTTTGGCGTCCATCCAAGTAAGCTGGACTCCAGGCTCGCCCGAAGCCAGCAGGCCGCTTGAATCTACCTTGATTCCGTAGCGGGTGCCGCGAGTGTGCCAGGAAATGATGTCAGTGAACACGGAATAGAGTTCCGTGCGAACGAACTCTTCGTCTCCGGTATAGGCAAGATAAGCGCGAGCGGCTTCGAAGAACCAGAGTGTCGCGTCGACCGTGTTGTACTCGGGGGTCTCGCCCGCATCGGGGAAACGGTTGGGAAGCATGCCTTGGTCCACGTGCCGGGCAAACGTGCTCAGGATGCTGCGGGCCACGTCATGCTTTCCGGTAGGTAGCGTGAGACCGGGCAGGGAAATCATAGTGTCGCGACCCCAATCGCTGAACCAGTGATAGCCGGCGATGATGGTCTTCTTGTCTCCCCGGGCCACGATGTACTGCTCGCTCGCGGCAGTCAGGGCCTGGGCAAACTCGTCTTTCAGGGGAGAAGTCTGCGCCGCAATCCGGCGGCGCTCGATCTCGGCTTGACGATACTGGGTCGCCCTCGCAACATCACGGTGTTCTATGGACGCGACGATCGAGGCCTTGCCGTCCGAAAGCAGATCGAAGCGCAGAATGAAGTGATTGAAAAGGTCTTCCGCAAAATCCAAGCCACGCTCACGCTCAGCGTCGTATTCAAAATTTCTGTACCAGTCACACGTCTTCTGCAATTCCATGGCGTTGTGCGCGAAATACAAGGTCGGCAGTCCGGGGTAAGGCGCCACGGCCGCCAACTCTGGCCCCTGCTCCACGGCCGCATTTAGGCCACTATTTGCGTGGGTCGTGCTGTGATAGTCGCGGAACGCGATCAAAGGCCGGATCTCGAGACGCAAGCTCTTGGGCGGTTGCGATCGGTTTGTAAGCTTGAGCTCATACTGCACGACTGTCGTGTTTTCGCCGTACACCATGAAAACCGTCTTCTCGATCACGATGCCTTCGACTTCATAAGTGAAGATGGGGAACGGATCGAGACGGAGGTTGGTGAGATAACGAAAACCCTGGGGATGGACTACGCCGGGGTAGCGGTTGGACGACAAATCGAACGCCTGGCCATCAATCAATAGGGTCTCTTCCAGCTTGGAAAGTAGAACTTCGCGGCCGACAGGCGGCTTGGTGGCCGCGACCAGGAGACCGTGATAGCGGCGCGTGTTCAGACCCGTGATGGTGGACGAAGCAAAGCCGCCCAGCCCGTTAGTTTCCAGCCACTCACGGCGCAGCGCCGCATCCAGATTGCCGCAGGTCTCTTTGTTGAACTGAATCACGAGGACTCCGCTATCAAAAGTTTCAATCGGCGCCTACGACTTGTGCTGGTTGGGACTTGGGCTTTTTGCGGGTGCGCGATTCCCCGCTCTGCTGCATCAACTTGGTCACGACCCCGGTCCAGCCAGTTTGATGGTTGGCGCCGACCCCGGCGCCGGAGTCGCCATGGAAATATTCGTGAAAGAGCACGAGGTCGCGCCAGTGCGGATCGGTTTGGAATTTTTCGAGACCACCGAATACCGGGCGGCGCCCCTTATCGTCGCGCACAAATATATTGGTCATGCGGCGCGACAATTCACCGGCCACTTCCCACAGCGTCATCATCTTTCCTGAGCCGGTCGGGAACTCTACCTTGAAATCTTCTCCGAGGTAGTGATGGAACTTTTGCAGCGACTCCACCAGGAGAAAATTCATCGGGAACCAGATGGGACCACGCCAGTTGGAGTTTCCCCCGAACAGACCGGTTGACGATTCCCCCGGCTCGTAGTCCACACGATGCTCCATCTCCTGAACGTTGAGCATGTAGGGGTGATCGCGATGAAACTGCGACAGCGCACGAATGCCGTACGGGGAAAGGAACTCGCGCTCATCCAGCATGTATTTGAGGATGTCGCGAAGCTGGTCCGGATCGGCTATCGCCAGCAAGCGGCGGGAGCCTTTGCCTTCAGTGGTCATGCAAGCCAGGTTGTCCGTGAGGTCGGGGCGATTCTCTACGAACCACTCCAGCCTTCGCTTAAAGCCAGGATGCTGGTCCAGTACCTCCTGTTCCAACGTCTCCACTGCAAACAGCGGAATCAGGCCCACCACAGATCGAATCTTCATGGGGAACTTTGTACCGTCGGGCAGCCGCAGGACATCGTAGAAGAATCCGTCTTCTTCGTTCCACAGCCCGATGCCATCCTGGCCGCGATGGCCCATGGCGCGCGCGATGTAGATGAAGTGTTCCCAGAATTTGCTGGCTACATCTTCATAAGCCGGATCTTCCCGCGCCAGTTCGAGCGCGATGGCCAGCAGGTTCAGGGTGTACATCGCCATCCAGCTGGTCCCGTCGGATTGTTCGATGTAGCCTCCGGTAGGCAGCGGCGCGCTGCGATCGAACACTCCGATGTTATCCAGCCCCAGAAATCCGCCCTGAAAGATGTTCATGCCGTCGGCGTCCTTGCGGTTCACCCACCAGGTGAAATTCAGCATCAGCTTGTGGAAGACGCGCTGCAGAAATTCGCGATCGCCTTTGCCGTGGCGCTTCTTGTCGATCTTGTACACGCGCCACGCCGCCCAGGCGTGCACCGGGGGATTCACATCGCCGAATGCCCACTCGTAGGCAGGTATCTGCCCGTTCGGGTGCATGTACCACTCACGCAGCATCAGGATGAGCTGCTCTTTGGCGAAATCTGAATCCACCAGCGCCAGCGGGATGCAGTGAAATGCCAGGTCCCATGCCGCGTACCACGGGTATTCCCACTTGTCAGGCATGGAGATCACGTCGGCGTTATAGAGATGCAACCACTCATGATTGCGGCCGTTGCGGCGCTCCGGAGGCGGAGGAGGATTGCCGGGATCGCCGTCAAGCCACTGTTTCACCACGTAGTGATAGAACTGCTTGGACCACAGCATCCCGCCAAAGCCCTGGCGCATGACATTTTTCGCGTCCGGCGTAAGGTCTTGCGGGATGACGGTTGCGTAAAATTCATCGGCCTCGCTGAGGCGTAACGCAAAGGTCCGGTCGAAGCTGTCGAAGGCATTCTTTGTTTTGAGGTCGGTATTGGTCAGGCGCAGCCGCACGACCGCAGTTTCGCCGGCGCCCACCGTAAGTTTGTAGTGCGCGGACGCTTTGGTGCCGAAGTGCTCGGGGTTTACGGCTTCCTTCGTGCCGTGCACGATGTAATCGTTGATGCCATCTTTAACATAGGGCGTGCGGTTGTCGGAGTTAAACAGGCGCCGGGCGTTGGTTTCATTCTCGGTAAAAAGCAATTCCGGCGAACCTTCGCAATGCAACCAGCGCCTGCCAGAATTTGGATGGTCCAAAACAATCGCAGGGTCGGGCGAATTACTTACCTGTTTAAGTCGGGGCTCCACATTTCCCTCGCCCCATGACCAGATGTTACGGAACCAGGTTGTGGGCAACAGCCGGAGGTTGGCCACTTCCGGACCGCGGTTCGAGACTGTGATCTTGATCAGGATGTCTTCCACGTCGGCTTTGGCGTACTCGACGAATACGTCAAAGTAGCGGTTATCGTTGAACACGCCGGTGTCCATGAGCTCGTATTCCGGCTGGCTCTTGTTTCGCTGCCGGTTCTCGCTCACCAACTTTCCGTAGGGGAATTCCGCCTGCGGATATTTATAGAGATACTTCATGTAGGAATGCGTCGGAGTGCTGTCGAGGTAGAAGTAGTATTCCTTCACGTCCTCGCCATGGTTCCCCTCGTTGCCGGTGAGTCCGAACATGCGCTCTTTGAGGATGGGATCGCGCTCGTTCCACAAGGCCAGGGCAAAACAAACCGTCTGCTGGCGGTCGCTGATTCCCGCCAGACCGTCTTCGTTCCAGCGATAAGCACGCGAGCGGGCATGATCGTGAGGCAGACTCTCCCAGGCGTTTCCATACGGGCTGTAGTCTTCGCGGACCGTGCCCCAGGCGCGCTCGCTGAGGTAAGGCCCCCAGCGCTTCCAGTGCTTCTTGCGCGCATCGGATTCCGCCAGCCGTATCTCTTCCTGGGTCATCGAAACTCCTCCTGTCGTCAGATCTGATTCAGCAGCCGCTTGAAGTCATTGGCAATTGCGGGCTGAATTCGAACGAAGTATTCTTCGCTGTTTACGGCCCACTCCTGCGATCTCGCATCCGCACTGACATCGCGCGGCTCACGGTAATCGAGTTCCAGGGGTAGTTCGTTGTTTAAGGCAGTTCGAATAGTGCCGGAATACATCGAATTATCCTCCCTATTTCTGCTCGATTTCAATCGCGTGACCGTCCGAGTACCGGATCACGAGTGCTTTACTGAATTCGAGCCGTCCATTCTGATTCGCAATCATGCCAGAAGAAACAAACTGATTTCGGAAACAGACCCAACAGGTTCATCATGGGGGAAGGCCGATGAGTTTCAGGTCCGCAGGTCGGGGAGGACAAAGACCGCTCGCGCCAGGTCGGAGGTGAGCGTCTCGGCGCGATAGTATCGCGTCAGGATGCCGTCCTTCCATGCCAGCAGGTCGGGATTGTTCCGGGCGAACTCGTCCCAACTCTGGTTCTTTCCAGCCCTCGCCATACGTTCCCGGATAAGAAAGACGTAAGCCCAGGTTATGGTTTCGTGGTAAAGCTGGGGCTTCCCATGGGCCTCGGCAAATCTTCGTAGGGTTTTGGAAAATAGGTCGAGGGCCTCGAGAATTGGGTACTTAGTCAGATATAGGAATGCGGCTCGAACATGGTCGCGATGGTGAAAACACTCATTTGGAAGAATGCCATCCTCCAAGCCGTCCATCAGTTCCTGATCAGTCATCGGGATGGCCGGCGTTCGTGCTCATCTTCCTTCAAGCGATGGCTGGCCCGAGAATCCAACTCCAGACCGTAGAACCTTTTCAGATCTTTGATCCGTCCAAGAGACGCTTGACTGAAAGGGGTCTTGCCGTCAAAGGCGTGCAACACAATTCCCTCCAGCAGGTCGCCCAGCGTCAAATCGTGGTATTCGGCGAACGCCTTGAGCACTTTGAGCAGGCGCTTTTCAAGGCGAACACCGGTCTGCACGCGCTCGACCAGGATTGGTGCTGTTTGTTTCATGGTACCAGTGTACCATGGTACACGGAGGGAACAAGCGAGGGTAGTCCGAGGAGGGGCACAAAGCAGGGCTACGCTTCGACTATTCCCACCCTGTGTCATCCTGAGCGGAGTGGCTGTTTCGCCCTGCGAAGCAGGCGCGTAGTCGAAGGACCCCTACAAGCAGAACGACTGCTAAGGTGTGTGATTTTTTAAACCATTGAGCCGACATATCCGTGACGCGAGAGTCATCTCAGGCAGTAGGGGTCCTTCGACTCCGGCAATTCATTCCCGAGCGAATGAATTGCCTGCGCTCAGGATGACGGGGCCACCACCCTTCGTGCCGATAACCAACATTGCACCCGAAAGAGCGGCCGGTTCTATTTGAACTCGATCAGCACCTCGCCGCCACCAGATCGAAAAGCAGTCGCCGTTCGTTGAACTCCTTTGCGATGCAGCCTCGCGCATAGATCGCAGGTCTGACCGCCAGCCTGCCTACTCGGTTTCGGGTTGTACCCGTGACGCCCGGTTCTCGGTCGCGGTAACCCCATTCTTCCGATCACGCAATAGATTTCTCTTATCTCTTCTATAAATTAATGTTTTTAAAAGTATTTGTGATAAGCGCGAAAAGAATTATGCATTGGACTGCAGGAGACGGAACCGTTACTGTCCACTCGCTGATCAAGAAGTCGCGAGGTCGTCGCAACGACACTCGATCCAACGGAGAAAGCGAGCGCCTAGATGAGGAAAGTCTTTCGGAGGCGGGTCCCTGAACATAGGGTCGCTAAATGATCAAGCTTTCGAAAAGGAGATGAACTTGCGAATACGTTTGGTGTGTTTCATTGCTTTCTTTCTTGTAGTGCTGGCGGCGCTTTCGTCTTTTGGGCAGAATGCTCCTTCGGACCCTCAGGGTGCGCCGAGTTCCACTCCCGCGGACGGGACATCGACCCCGGCAACACCGGCAGCACCGGCAGCACCTGCCCCATCGGCAGCACCGGCACCTCTGCCCACACCGTCGATGTCAGGGCCGCTAGCAACGGCGATTCCTCACGAGATCGGGAGCTCCGAGACGGTTGGAAAATTGGAGGTTACGGGCATTCTGAGCGGCATTGGCTGGACGGAAGGAAATCACATTACAGGCGATTCGTCTACGCACTGGGATGTTAGCAATGCTCAGATCTTTATCCAAAAGACCACCGGATGGTGGCAATTTTATCTGCAGGGCGGTGCCTACAACTTGCCGGCTATCGGAGCACCCTTCCTCTCGACCGCAGACACGGTGAAAAACATCTACGGGCCCTTTCCGCAAGGTTATCTAAAGCTGGTTAAAGGGAATTTCAACATAGAGTTGGGCGCGTTGCCAACACTGATCGGAGCCGAGTATACATTCAGTTTCGAAAACATGAACATCGAGCGCGGCATCCTCTGGAATCAGGAAAACGCAGTCAATCGAGGTATCCAACTCAATTGGACCCACAAGAAGCTGACCACAGCATTCAGCTGGAATGATGGCTTCTACTCTAACCGCTACACGTGGCTGTCGGGTTCTCTGGCTTACGCTTTCAATTCCTCAAATACGTTGTCGTTTGTGGCAGGCGGGAATGCCGGGGCGTATGCGAAGAACACTCTCGCTACGCCTCTTCTTTTGAACAACGAGGAGATCTATAACCTCCTCTACACTTACAGCCACGGGCATTGGGTGATCAACCCATACTTTCAGTACACCAACGTGCCGAAGAATGCGAGCATAGGAATTCTTCAGGGCGCGCACACGAACGGTGGTGCTCTCCTGGTCACATACAATTTCAAACACGGAGTATCGCTGTCCGCCCGTCCGGAATACCTTAAGTCGAGTGGAAACGTCTTAGACCCTAACGCCATCAACTTGTTGTATGGTCCGGGTAGCGGCGCGTTCGCATTCACTGTCACCCCGACTTATGTCAAAGATGCGTTTTTCCTCCGCGGAGACTTCGCGATTGTTCATGCTCCCAATTCGACGCCGGGTGCCGTTTTCGGTCCGGCCGGTCTGAACGTTAACCAACCGCGCGGTGTTCTTGAAGCAGGCTTCATGTTTTGATGACCACACGGAGACGGAGCACAGCGATGGTTTTCCTTGCCGGGCACAGTATCAGCACGCTGGAATTCCGACGTGACATGTCAGACTTGGAATTCCGACGTGACATGTCAGATCAAAATGTTTTCCCGGACCACCTGACGGGGCTCAGGGATGCGCAGAACACAGTGACGCTCGGCATGGTGTACGCGTTTAGCAGCGCCGATGCCAAGTAGTGAGGAGGCAACCGACTTGAAACGACTTCAGCTTCGCCTGGTGTCCGAAAGCAATTACATGCAGGATGAGCGACTTTTTACCGAGCGGCAGTAATGCCGCTGTTGTGTGGGCTAACGGCTTGGGCTCAATTCAAACCACGCCTGGTACCAGCGCCCAAGCCGTGCCCGCGCCAAGTCAGGCAGGAAGTAAAGTAGGCAGGTTTTTCACAGGAGGCAGGGTTGCCGTTCAAGTCGAACAGCCGTAAGACCCCAGGTCCTCAGCTTGCTGCAGTTCACACACTCGATGTGAGGAGCAAAAGAATGGCTGCTAATGCAAAGCAAGGAACATATCTAGGAACAACGTTGACCGGATTTACCGCCTTCGTAGCCGGGTTATATGGTGGTGGCGGACTCGGCATAGTGTTTGCAATCGTTGGTGCGGGGTTGCTGCTGCTGTCCGCCGCTGGCTTTTATAAAATCAAAACCGTTTAGATCAAGACTGAAGGGGAGAACAACATGAAACTCGTCGGCGTGCTGTTGGCAGTTGTGGGATGGTTGCTTCCGGTGGTCGGGCTCACCATGACATCGTCTACTGGAGCGAGGATGTTCCTCTGCATCCTGGGGATCGGCATAACACTTTTCGCCATTCTCAGCATGCTGAATAACGCCCATATGAAAACGGCAGTTTGGAAACAGTAGAGCAGTACCGGCACGTTAGGCGTGGACGTTTTGAGACACCGGAGGGCGCGGCGGAGCGAAAGCCCGCGTTCAACCTCACTAGGAGATACGCAATGACACGTTGCACATGGTTGAAACCATGTTTGTGGGCGGCGATTGTAGCGCTGCTCGTATGTGGATTACCGGCTGGCGCCCAGAGCCAAACACCTGCTGCCAGCGCACCGGCTAAGGCTGCGCCAACGCCGCCTCTACCAGCACCCGCGATGGACGCGCCGTTAGACACTAAGGCTGCTCCACCTCCGTCAACCGATGATCTGGCCGCCAAGGGCGATCCTGGAGGCACGAGCACTGGTACAGTCAGCGATGTGGTTGCTGCCGACACGAAAAAAGGACTGACTCTCGCGGATGTCGTGAACCAGGTCGGGCCAGAACGGCATCGCGATCAATTTCGTCTGGACGCTGGTCACCGGCTTCCTGGTCATGTTCATGCAGGCCGGATTCGCGATCGTTGAGACCGGGCTCTGCCGCGCGAAGAACGCCAACCACACCATGATGATGAACTTCATGGTGTACGGCGTCGGCATGCTCGCCTACTGGCTGATCGGCTTCGCCATCCAGATGGGCGGCGGCGGGCCGTATCCAACCTGGGCGGCCTATGCCCCTGAATACCGAGTTCTCATCACATCTCCTCGGCAAGCCCTGGGGGCTGTTCGGGCACGCACGGGCTTTTTCCTGAGCGGGGCCAGCTATGACGTCGGCGTCATGGTGATGTTCCTGTTCCAGATGGTCTTCATGGATACGGCGCTGACCATCGTCACCGGGGCCGCGCCGAGCGCTGGAAGTATGTCGCGTTCGTCGTCTCCTCCGTCTTCATGGGCGCGTTTACGTACCCGCTCTATCGCCAATTGGGCCTGGGGCGGCGGCTGGCTCGCACACTGGGCGCGAACTTCGGACTGGGCATGGCTACTGCCGATTTCGCCGGCTCGGGCGTGGTGCACGCCGTCGGCGGCATCACGGCGCTCGCGTTGTCCATCATCATCGGGCCACGCATCGGCAAATACAACCGCGATGGCAGCTCCAACGCCATGCCCGGCCACGATATCGTCATTGTGCTCACCGGCTGCTTCATCCTGGCGTTCGGCTGGTTTGGATTCAATCCCGGCACCACGCTGGCGCGCTTCGGAAACGGCAACCTCCGCATCGGCTCCATCGCCGTGAATACCATGCTGGCGGGCTGGACCGGCTCCTTCGGCGCGATGCTCTATATGTGGATGCGCTATGGCAAACCCGACGCCTCGATGTCCGGCAACGGCCTCTTGGCCGGGTCTGGTCGCCATCACCGCGCCGAGCGGCTTCGTGAGCACGGTGGGCGCCGCGATCATCGGCTTGGTCGCCGGTGCGCTGGTTTGTGTTAGCGTCGAGTTCGTCGATCGCGTGATGAAGGTGGACGATCCAGTCGGCGCGATCTCGGTCCACGGGACGAACGGCATTTGGGGCGTCATCTCCGTCGGCCTGTTTGCGGACGGAAGCGCTAACTACGGCGGGGCTGGAACGGCGTCAACGGGTCGGTCCGTGGACTGTTTTACGGTGACGCCAGCCAATTGGTCGCCCAGTTGATCGGCGTCGGCACCCTGATCGGTGTCGTCTTCACGCTCTCGTATGTATCCGGCTGGATCATGGATGTGATCATTGGCCAGCGCGTTTCCGCGGCGGACGAACTGGAAGGCCTGGACATCCCGGAGATGGGAGCTCTTGTGCTATCCCGAGTTCGTTCTGAAACACTTCACCCCAGGCACCGCAGCCGCCGCAGACTGAAGTGGAGGACGAATGATGACCGACCAAGTTTTATCCTTACACCCTCATGATTCCGACGGACTGGGCGTTGCTCTGCAATTCTCAGTCCATCGGGCACTGTCGACCGAAGCGATGAACTGCTTTCGGGAAGGCCTCGCCAGACTTCAGTCCGCGGAGCCAGCTGAAGCTGTGGACTTGTTCTGCCGGACCGTAGAACTGGCTCCGCACTTTCCGGAAGCGCGCGTCTGCCTCGGTCTGGCTTATGCCCTGACCCACAACATCTATCCGGCGATTGATCATCTAGAAACGGCTGGTAGGCTGGATCCAGACAACTTTGCCGCGCACTTCACCCTGGCTCAACTCAGCTTTAAGCTTCGGATTCCGCAAAAAGGTTACGCGGCCGCCGATCTGGCGCTGAAGTGTGTGACCACTATCGAACAGCGGAAAATGCTGGCAGAATTGCTGAAAGAGGAACGAGCTCGCGAACGAGACGGGATTGCACGGCCCTGGTTTAACACCCCATTTAGTAAGCCGGGCCTTTTTCTCGCAGGCGGTGGGTTCGCAGCCGCGATCGTTGCACTCCTGATCCACGTTCGCTGGTAAGCGGAAGGAGCGTTCAAATGATGAGAGCGCCGATCGAAACGTTGAAGAACGAGCGGATGGCTTGGTCGTGGGCCGTGGTGATCGGACTTTTCCTCGTGTTTGCCGGACATGCACCCGTTCTTCCCGTGATTGCCGGGTGCCTGCTGGCTGTCACCATGAGTGCCTTGCGTTCCATATCAAAGAACAGGCCCGGGCGAGTCCTGACTCGCGGAGGCCGATGAGCACTTCGCTCCAGATCCTGTTGTTCATCGCCCTGCTGATCGCGGCATCAAAGACTGCCGGTTCTTTGGCGTCTCGCCTCGGGCTGCCTACGGTGCTGGGGGAGTTGCTGGCAGGCGTGATCTTAGGTCCCAGCGCGCTCAACATCTGGCAGATGCACTGGCTGGCCACTTCGGCCGAAAGCGGTGCCTCGGTAGCCGGCGTATTCAAGGTTTTGGCCCAAGTCGGTGTAGTAGTACTCATGTTCGTGGCTGGCCTGGAGACCGACATCGCAGATGGCCAAGCGGGCGCTGAAACCTGCTTTCTGGGCGGCTTCCGGCGGAGTGATCGTGCCCATGGCGGGTGGTTACCTGCTCTCTCGGTGGGTCGGTTTCGATTGGCAACAGGCGTTGTTCATCGGCACTATTCTGACGGCAACGAGCGTGACCATCACCGCGCAAACGCTAATGAATTTGAGCCAGATTCGATCCACGGCCGGTTCCACGATCCTGGGCGCGGCGGTGATCGATGATGTAATGGGGCTGATTGTGCTTTCGCTGGTCATCGCGGTCAGCGCACACTCCGGGGTCGGCAACGCCGCGAGATGGAATGCACTGATTATGCCGGTAGTTTATATGGCGGCATGTCTGGTGGGGATGTTTGCCGCTGGCCCTTTCCTGACACGCTGGTTGATGAAGCAGGCTTCCCGCATGCACGGCCACCACATGGAGGTCGCAGCCGCCTTGTCAATTGCATTTTTAATGGCGTTTACGGCGGAGTCATTGGGTAAGATGGCTGCGATCACTGGCTCCTACCTGGCTGGCCTATTTGTCGCTTCCACGCCATCTCACGAGCGCGTAGTCGAGGAATTGCGAGCCATGACTAACTCGTTCTTTGGACCGATCTTCCTGGTATCCATCGGGCTTGAAGTGAACGCATGGCAGTCGGGGGGACACCTGGCTTTCTTTGCTCTTCTCCTTCTGGTCGCGATTGTTGGAAAGATCGTAGGATGCGGATTGGGTGCCAGTCTTGCTGGATTCGGCAGGCGCGACTCCTTCGTCGTAGGGATCGGAATGATCCCTCGGGGAGAGGTCGGACTGATAACGGCGAGCATCGGTTTTACGGCTGGCCTGGTAACGCGTGACATTTATGCGCAAACAGTAGTCCTGGTCTTGATCACGACTTTGATCACGCCGGCGCTGTTGCGCTATGCCTTTCCCAAGGAGCACCTGCAGGTTTCAGTATCAGAAACTGCAGCTGTGGAAATTTCTTTGTAAACTGCTCTGTGAGCCATGAGTGGTGAGTCCGGGAACGACCGGAAAACTTAGAAAGGTTGTTAGACTGGAATCTGCCAGTACGAGGATAAACACAAATGACCAAACTCGAAGCAATCATTCAGCCGTCGCAGATTTGAAGCCGTCAAGGAGGCTCTTGACCGAAGCTGGCATCACCGGGATGACCATCTCTGATGTGCGCGGCCATGGCCGTCAGAAAGGTCATACCGAAACTTATCGTGGCCGGGAATACTCGGTAGATCTTCTACCCAAGGTCAAAATTGAAGTCGTTGCCCGATGACGCTCAAGTCAGCGCGGCTGTCGATGCGATTGTCAAAGCCGCCTCCACGGGAAAGATCGGGGACGGGAAGATTTTTCTCTCCAAAGTGGACGAAGTCATTCGCATCCGTAACCTGGAACGCGGGGCTATCGCAGTCTAACAAGTCCGGTTCAAGCGGGAAGCGTGGAATCAGCAATCCAGATGGGAGCTTCCTTGATGTGCAGGCGCACATCGCGAAAAAGGTGGCTCCCAGCCTTACCTTTGCTCCACCCGCCCCACCGGTCTGGGTTAAGCGGCGAGGCCATCTATAACCGTTCTGAATCCTAGTCATAAAAACTATAGATTAGCCATCGCAGACGGGAAATCGCATAATCGTCTCCGGCAGGCTTCGTGGTGGACGCTCGTTTCCAGTTTGAAGAGAGCGATTCCAAGTTCTCCTGGGGACGGGAAAGATCGGCGATGGCGATTCGAAATCGACGAGCGCGGGAGTGGCAGCACTCTGACGCGCCATCTGGTCAGGCCACCGGGGTCCGATGCCAGTGCTGGCGAACAGCTGCGATATCACAGGACGCATATCAGGCCGAGTCGGAAAAAATACGCGAGAGATTCGAGCGGTCGCACGACGGACAGGCCGCGATCCGCGAGCGTTCGAATCTTAACCGATTCGCTCATCTGCGACTTGTGGAACCAATTTGCCCCGGGTTCGCCGGAGAGGATCTGCGTTGCTGCCCTTGGCGGCTACGGCCGCCGTGCGCTATTTCCCTGTTCCGATGTAGATGTGCTTTTCCTGCATGAATCGGCTCTGAGCGACGATGCGCAGAAGCAGATCATTCCGCAAATTTCCCAGGCCCTCTGGGACCTGCACCTTCGCGTCAGTCCCGACCACTCGTTCCCTGGCGGAGTGTGGCAAGCTGCATCGCGACAATCTCGAATTCAACATCTCCCTGCTGGATTGCCGCTACCTCTGTGGCGATGCGGCATTGTTTGAACAGCTTCGGTCGCAGGTGATTCCGAAAATGGTGGCTCGAGAAGCGCTTGAGTTGCAGCAGAGGCTGATCGATCTGACATCCGCGCGCCACAACAAGTACGGTCACACCATCTTTCATCTGGAACCCAACATCAAAGACTCTCCCGGCGGCTTACGGGACTACCAGGTCGCGTGCTGGCTCAGCCTGATTTCACAGCTGGAGAAGACAGCTGTCTGGCCCGCACCGGAGAGTCTGCTGCCGGAGGCGTTTCGCCCGGAGTGCGGCGCCGCCCTGGATTTTCTTTCAGCAGTACGATGTTTCCTGCACTATCGCCAGGGCCGGGACCTGAATCAGCTGACCTATGAATTGCAGTCCGAAGCGGCTGCGGCCGGAATCGGACTATCGGACGGAGCGCCGGTCGCCGCCGCCGTCTGGATGCGAACTTATTTCCGGCACGTCCGGTCGATTTACAGACTTACGGTCCTCTTCGATGAAGTGCCGCCGTCGCGCTCCGGTCTGTACCGTCTGTTCGAAAATCGCAAGTCGCGCTTGTCCAATGCGGACTTCTCCGTGGTGGAGGGCCGAGTCTTTCTGCGCCAGCTTTCTTCGGTCCAGGATCCATCCGTGCTTCTTGGCCTTTTCGAATTCGTCGGCCGCCACGGACTGAAGTTGACCTCCGAAACCGAACGATGCGTCGAAGCGTCGCTTCCCAAGCTTCGCGCAATGGGCGCAAGACTCTCCGGAGGTGTGGTCGTACTTCAGGCGAATCCTGGTGTCGCCTCATGCCGGAGCCGCTCTGCGCGCCATGCATCGGCTGGGCGTGCTGGTTCTGCTGTTTCCCGAATTTCAGGCTGTCGATTCGCTTGTCATTCGCGATTATTACCACCGCTACACGGTGGATGAACATTCGCTTGGTGGCGATCGAGAACATCCACGCGCTGCGAACCCCCGACAGCGAATTGGAACGCCGCTTCCGCGACATTCTGGACGGGCTCGAACGCCCCGACCTGCTCTTTCTGGCTCTCATGCTCCACGATGTCGGCAAGGGCATGCCCGCTGATGACCACGTCACCGGAAGCCTGCAAGCTTCAGCCAGCGTCCTCGAGCGGCTTCGCCTTGAACCGGTTGATCGCGAGACCGTGATCTTTCTGATTGCGAATCATCTGCGAATGTCGTCGACGACCATGCGGCAGGACATCTTCGACCCCAAGGTGGTGGCCGACTTCAGTGAATGCGTCGGCACAACCGAACGGCTGAAGATGCTCACGCTCCTGACCTACACCGACGTCAAATCGGTCAATCCGGAAGCGCTGACACCCTGGAAGGCGGAGCTGCTGTGGCAGTTCTACGCGGCTGCGTTCAACTATCTAAGCCGGAGCGTGGACGACCAGCGCCTGACTCTGAGTGTTTCCAACAGCGAACGAATCAAGGAAGTTGTGGCCGCGGCGGGCGAACCGGACGCGAAGCACATTACTTCGTTCCTGGAAGGTTTCCCCAAACGTTATTTGCTGATGCACACTTCGAACGAGATCGTAGCCCACTGCCGGATGTATGATCGCCTCAAACAGAAAGATGACGAACCGCAGATCGAAATACTCCGTCGTGATGGCTACTTCGAACTGGTTCTCTTGACGCTCGATTGTCCGGGTTTATTTTCCCACGTGGTGGGAACGCTCTCTTCCTGGGGAATGAATATCCTGAAGGCCGAAGCGTTTTCCAATAGGGCGGGCGTGGTACTCGACACGATTCGGTTTTCTGACCGGTTCCGGACGCTGGAGCTCAATCCGCCCGAAATAGACCGCCTGAAGCGGAAGCTTGCCGAAGCTGTTTCGGGTGAAATCGATGTTGTGGAACTCATGGAGACGAAATTCAAGCCGGGACTGCAGAGCCCGAAAATTATCGTCGAGCCCAGCGTGCAGATCGACAACGACTGCTCACAACACAGCACGCTGATCGAGATCATTGCGCAGGACCGTCCCGGACTGCTTTATGACATCAGTTCCACTATGGCCGAACTGGGCTGCAATATCGAGGTTGCGATCATCGACACGCAAGGTCAGACCGCAACCGATGTGTTCCACGTCACCTGCGCCGGCACCAAGCTGGACCTGCGACACCAGGAGAACATGCGAACCGCTCTCCAGGGCCAGTTGTAGGTCACCACGAACCACGCACCGGACAGATGTCCCTACGGGGCTCGTGGTGTGAAACATCTACGTCAAGTTCTAGCAGCCAGGTATCTTAGCAGCGCATCTTGCCAGCCAGGCATTTCGATGCCGTGCTTCTGCAAGCTTTCCGGCGACAGCACGGAATATTTCGGGCGTTCTGCAGGGCGCACGAACTTGTCGCTCGTGGTCTCTCGCACGACTGTGTCGAGGCCTGCTCGGGCGACAATTTCGCGAGCAAAGCCGAACCACGAGCACTCACCGCGGTTAGTCACGTGCACCACGCCACTTGGCTCCTGGCGGCAAAGTTGAATCAAAGCGCGGGCCAGATCTACCGTGTAAGTTGGCGAGCCACGCTGGTCGCCAACCACCTCCAGCTGCGGGCGGCTCGCTGCCAGTTTCAGAATTGTGTCAGGGAAACATTTTCCGCCCGTCCCGAAGAGCCACGAAGTCCTCACTATGCAACACTGCGGAAGAATCTGACCAAGCTGCACCTCGGCGTCAGCTTTCGACTGCCCGTAAACGCTGCGAGGTGAACGGGGATCATCGGTGGTGTATGGAGTCGTCTTTGTGCCATCGAAAACATAGTCTGTGCTGAGATAAAGCAGGCGAGCTCCTTGTTGCTTGGCCGCTCGCGCGACATGGACGGCCCCCCGGCAGTTCACACCGAAGGCCAGGTCACGATTGATCTCGCAACCGTCGACATCGGTATAAGCCGCAGCCAGCACAATCCAGTCGGGTCGACTCCGCTGGACCAGGTGCAGCACTTGTTCCTCATCCCGCATATCTCCATCCGCGGAGCCGAGTCCAGTGACCTCGTCATCTCTCCACTCACGAATCAGCGCTTTTCCGAGTAAGCCGGTCGCGCCGAAGATAGTGATTCGCATGTGATCGGTTCTCTGCTTCGCCGAGGCAAGCCGGCGACTATGAGTACTGGGTGGCAATCCACTTTCGGTAGCTGCCGCTGGTGACCCCTTTCACCCAGTCCTCATTTTGCAAATACCATTGGATGGTCTTACGAATGCCACTCTCAAAACTTTCGCGCGGCTTCCATCCGAATTCACGCTCGACCTTGCGCGCGTCAATCGCATAGCGGCGGTCGTGACCGGGGCGGTCCTGCACAAAAGCGATCAACTTTCGATGGGGTACGACGGGGTCGTCCGGGCACGACTGGTCCAGAATTTCGCAAATGGTTTCCACGATTGCCAGGTTTCGCTTTTCGCCGCCTCCGCCGAGGTTGTAGGTCTCTCCCACTCTGCCTTGGGCCAGCACCCGCCGTATGGCGTCGCAGTGATCTTCCACAAACAGCCAGTCGCGCACATTCTGGCCGTCCCCATACACCGGCAACGGCTTGCCGGCCCGGGCATTCAAGATCACCAGCGGAATCAGTTTTTCGGGAAACTGGTAGGGACCGTAGTTATTGGAACAATTGGTGGTCAGAGTCGGAAGGCCATAGGTATGGTGATAGGCGCGTACCAGGTGGTCCGCCGCGGCCTTCGATGCCGAATATGGACTGTTGGGCGCGTATGCCGTGGTCTCGGAAAACGGCGGATCATTCGGGCCGAGCGACCCATACACCTCATCCGTAGATACGTGAAGCAACCGGAACGACGTGCGATCCGATCCCGCCAGCTCCGCGCAATAGGCCCGCGCTTCTTCCAGCAGACAAAATGTGCCGTAAACGTTGGTTTGGATGAAATCATCCGGACCGTGGATCGAACGATCCACATGACTTTCCGCCGCAAAATGCACGATGGCGCGCGGTTTATGGCGCTTGATCAATCCACCCAGGAATTCGCGATCGCACACGTCTCCTTGGACGAAGCAATATCTCGGATCGGAAGCAACCCGAAGCAAGTTACTGAGATTGCCAGCGTAGGTCAGCTTGTCGAGGTTGACCACCGGAGTCCGTTCCTGCTCCAACCATTGCAGAATGAAGTTGGAACCGATGAATCCCGCCCCTCCGGTCACCAGAATCGTTTTTTCCATGTGAGCGGTCGCGCCGGGTTGAGTCGTGGTCAATCGGCAACGCCGCTCTGATTGTAATTAAAGAAAGGACAGAACGTGGTTTTCCGAGGCTAACTTGGTAGGACCCTTCGAACAAATCCCTGAAAAACTTCAGTCCTGAAAAGCCTGCCCGGAGTGTGACCACGGACCACGTGGAGACAACCGCCCTCGGCTGTTCAGTCGAGCTTAGGAGCATAAGCTCCGCGCGCATGGTGCTTCAACCTGCGATGCAGCTCGGTCTCACGTCGGCCAGGTTCGCAACACGGTCTGCACCACCCGTCGCAATTGGCTCCGGCTGGCGCCGCCGGCGGCCTGCACCGACATCCCATGCGCTACGGTCGCGACGTAGCGTGCGAGGTCAGCCGGATTGGCATCGCGAGGCAAGTCGCCCTCTGCTTTGGCGCGCTTCAGCCGTTGACGTAGCGCCTTCTCACCTGCCGCCCGGCGCAGGGCAAGCTGTTCGCGAATCGGTTCCGCCGATGCATTGCAAGCCAGCGCACCTTGCACGTTCAGACAACCCGCTGGATTGCGCGGATTCGTGATCAGGTCTGCCATACGACGCAGGAAATGATCGACGACAGCCCGCGCCGTGGGCTGGTCGAGCGCCGCGCGCACATGGGCCGCGGGCCCGTCCGCGTAGCGATCCAGCGCTCGACGGAACAAGGCTTCCTTGTCGCCAAAAGCGGCGTAGAGGCTGGGCCGGTTGATACCCATGGCCCGGGTCAGGTCGGACAGGGACGTGCCCTCATATCCCTTGCGCCAGAACAGGTGCAACGCCAGGTCTAACGCCCGATCAACGTCAAAAGCGCGAGGGCGGCCCTTCGATCTGGCTGATTTATCTGGCTTCATACTCCGCTATAATACTATTTATGTACCAAATGGTACAAATATTCTGAACCTTTCGATCTCCGCTTACATCTGATGTGGTGCGGACACAGATACGCCAGGGAGAAAAACATCATGTCGAACAAACTTGCAGGCAAGGTAGCAGTCGTAACGGGGGCATCGAAAGGGATCGGCGCCGCCATCGCAAAACATCTGGCGGCCGAGGGAGCCGCGGTGGTCGTCAACTATTCCTCCAGCAAGTCTGGGGGCGACCGTGTCGTTTCCGAGATTGTACGCGACGGAGGAAAGGCCATCGCGGTACAGGCAAACGTCGCCAAACAGAAGGAGATCGAGCGTCTTTTTTCCGAGACCAAGAAAGCCTTTGGCCGGCTCGACATCCTGGTCAACAACGCTGGAATTTATGAATTCCTTCCACTTGAAGGGGTCACGGAAGAACACTTCCACAGGCAGTTCGACCTGAATGTCCTCGGCCTGGTTCTCACTTCGAAAGAAGCGGCGAAGTATTTCGACACCGCGGGCGGCAGCATCATAAATATCAGCTCGCTCGCCAGCTCCGCCGCACCGGCGACCGGCTCGGTCTACAGTGCCACCAAGGCAGGTGTGGATGCAGTAACCAGATCACTTGCCACGGAATTGGGCCCACGTAACATTCGCGTGAATGCCGTCAACCCAGGGATTGTCGAGACTGAGGGGACTCATTCGGCTGGAATCACTGAGAGCGACTTCCGCAAGAACATTGAAGCGCAAACTCCGTTGGGACGCATCGGCCAGCCCGAGGACATCGCTCCTGCCGTGACTTTTTTTGCCTCGGCAGATTCTTCGTGGATCACGGGTGAAACGCTCCTCATCACCGGCGGTTATCGCTGAAGAAAGATTAATCCTGGACTCTCTGTCGTGGATGTTGGGGCGGCACAAGTTTGAAGGCTTCTGCCATCATTTTGTCTCCGGCATCTTCTTACAGACGATGACGGTGTGCCCGGTTTTAGAGTCGATCCGGGTGGTGACCGGCTCGCAGCGGCACGATACCGTGTTGGCGTTCTCGCGCTTGGTCACCACGCAGTGCTCAATGACCTCCGCGGTGGGCGGAGGCATCTGGCTGCGGACCGGGGCCGGTGGCGGCGGTGGAGGTGGCGCTACCGCCACCGGCTTCTTCTTGGCAGCACAACCAGCCAGGCCCAGAATCCAAAACAAAAATAGGATGGAGCAGAATTTTCTCATCACAGACAGGACACTACCCCGCGCCCAATATACCGCCGCCTGGGTGACGGAACCTATAGCATCGAGGGTGCCAGCTTGCGCGCGTCGCTGCCGTTGAGGGTGCCCTGTCCAAGCTCCGCTTGGGCGGGGCACCCTCCAGAATTTGGATTGGGGATAGGCCGTCGCACCCACCTACATCAGCGCATACAGAAATCCATCGGTGCTGCCGACGTAGATCACGTTATTGACCACCACCGGCGATGAAAGCATCGCGCCCACGCTCATCATCTTGCTGAGGCCGATCACCATGCTCTCGTAAAAATTATCTCCGAACGCGGCTTCATAGTTAGGAGTTCCGTCCGGCTTGGTGAGTCCGGGCCCGTTCTTTCGTGCAGCGTCGGTCTCGAATGTCCAGGCCGGTTTCTGGCTGGCAAGATCGATGGCGATCAGCTTTCCCTGGTGTGAACCGATGTAGAGCATGCCCCCGGCGATCGCCGGGGAGGAAAACAGCGGCCAGCTGTCGAACTTCAGAGAGAAGATCGGAATTCCCGTCTTGGCGTCCATCCCGTAAATCAGGGCGGTGTCTGAAGTCGCGAAATAAACTCTTCCGGCCTGCACCGCTGGCGACGTGATGACCCACGAACCCTTGTTGTTGAAGGCCCATTTTTTCTCTCCGGTGCGAGCGTCCAGCGCATAGAAGTTCGAATCGCGGCAGCCGAAGTACACCATCGCCGTCCATGACCGCGGCGGAAGACTGAATGCCGACCTGGTTGTAAGTGTCGTGATCTTCCCCGGTCTTGAAGCGCCACTTCTCTTTCCCACTGGTAGCGTCGAGCGCATAGAAGTAACTGTCCCAACTTCCAATGAACAAGCTCCCGTCGGAGATCGCCGGAGACGCGTGGACGACATCGCCGGTGTGAAATTTCCATTTCAGCGTGCCGGTGGCCGCGTCCAGAGCGTAGACGTTCCCGTCGCCACTTCCGAAATACACTGCCCCGCTCCACAACGCCGGGGACGACAGATAGAAGTCGAAAGGGTCGGGCATGGTTTCGGCCGCGGGCTCAGACCCGTGCAGATGCTTGCCTTCGAACCGTTTCTCGCCCTCGGTCTGGAATTTCCATTTCAGTTTCCCGCTGACCGCGTCGACCGCATAGAACCTGCCGCTATAGCTGCCGAAATACACGACTCCATTCTCCACCGCCGGCGACGACGTGACTCGAACCCCGGTGAAGAGCTTCCATTTTTGCGTGCCAGACTCGAGATCGAGGGCGTAAAGATTCCCGTCCGTGCTACCTACGAAGATCATCCCATTCGCAACCGCAGGCGATGAGATCACCTGGCCGTCGGTGTGGAACTTCCATCTGATCTGGCTGAATTTCGGGACGCCCTGCGCCTTATAGACGCCAGTGTGCGCCAGGTTCCCACGGAACATGGCGGCGTCCGGACTCGGGACCTGAGACGAACTTTGACCGAAAGCCGACCCACCAAGCAGCAGCGCACTAAACAGGGAAAGACATACGATTTTCATGCAGAATAGACGAGGGAATTTGGATAAGGTCACTATCACAAACCCCGTGGGGACAGCCGAGAGCCTGCCGCCGAGCGAAGGGGCGGGTTCGCCCCCCGGCGGGTTGGTTCGTGATGAAAAAAGGGAAGCCGAAGCTTCCCTGTTGATAGGCATTTTGTTCGACAAGACTACAGTCGCAGTGCAGACTGACTTCACCTCAGTGTAGAGCTCCAGCACATCGTGGCCCATTTCGCGGCCCCAGCCTGACTGTTTGTACCCGCCAAAAGGCAGAGCAGCGTCGAATATGTTGTAGCAGTTGATCCACACCGTACCGGCGCGCATTTGCGAAGCCAGGCGATGCGCTTTGCCGATATCGCGCGTCCAAATCCCCGCCGCCAGTCCGTATACGGTGTCGTTGGCCTGCCGGAGCACGTCGTCGTAATCGGTGAACGGAATTGCGGACACGACCGGGCCGAAAATTTCCTCACGCACCACTTTCATATTTTCAGTGGTATCGACCAGCACGGTGGGTTTGACAAAGTATCCTTTGTCACCATGCCGCTCGCCTCCAACCACAGCCTTCGCGCCCTCGGAGCGGCCGGATTCAAGGTAGCCGCAAACCCGGTTGAGCTGTTCTTCGGAGACCAGAGGCCCCATGTCCTGGATGCCTCCCATCCCGGGCCGACGTTGATCTTCTTTGCTTTCGCGGACACTCCTTCGACCACCTCGTCGAAGATGCTCTTCTCCACATACAGTCGCGATCCCGCGCAGCAACATTGTCCGTGGTTAAAGAAGATGGCGCTGGCCGAGCCGGCGATGGCTGCCTTGAGATCGCCATCGCCAAAAACGACATTGGGAGACTTCCCACCCAGTTCCAGCGACACTTTTTTGAGGTTCCCGGCAGCGGCCTGAAGAATCAGTTTGCCGACTTCCGTGGAACCGGTGAAAGCTATTTTGTCGACATCCGGATGCGCCGCCAGGGCAGCCCCCGCGGTTTCACCATAGCCGGGGACGATGTTCACCACTCCTTCCAGGAATTCCCGCTTCCTGGACGAGTTCGCCCAGTCGCAGGCAGGTGAGCGGCGTCTGTTCCGCTGGCTTGATTACCACGGTGCATCCCGTAGCCAGCGCCGGTCCCAACTTCCAGGCCGCCATCAGCAAGGGGAAATTCCACGGGATAATCTGGCCAACCACCCCTACCGGCTGGCGCAAGGTGTAAGCCAGAAACTTCCCGCCAATCGGAATCGTATTGCCCTCGATCTTGGTCGCCCAGCCCGCCATGTAGCGGAACAGGTCCACGGCCAGCGGAACGTCCGCCACCCGCGCTATCTTCAGAGGTTTTCCGTTGTCGAGCATTTCCAGCTCGGCGAACTCCTCCAGGTTTTGCTCCAGCAAATCTCCCAGCTTCCAGATCATGCGTCCGCGCTCGGAGGGTGTCATCTTTGACCAGGGGCCGGTTTCGAAGGCGGCGCGAGCGGCCTTAACGGCGCGGTCGATGTCCTCGCGATCTCCCTCGGCTATGCGAGCCAGGACTTCACCGGTGGCTGGGTTGTAGGTGGGAAATGTCTTGCCCGAGGCGGCTTCGACCCACTGTCCGTTAATCAGCATCTTGCGGTTCTTGGAAATGTAACTTGTGACCTTGTCGTCCATGTGAACGCTTGATAGTACGGTTGCCATAATTCCCTCCTCATTCGCGAATTCTCAGATAGGCGTACGTCGAGGTACCGCCTCGGGAAAAAGCGATAGCAGTGCCTCACTTTAGCAAAAGATAAGCGGCCGAGCTTGGGAGTCCTCACGCAACAACGGGTGAAGTCCAAGCCACTACCGAAACCACCCGGAATTGTAGCTCATTCCTGCGCTACACTGCATCGAAGGAGTGCGGCGGAAGGCAAGTCACCGTAGCCAATCCGCTACACTGCTCCCTTCCCTGAGGGAACCGCTTGGATCGCAAGCGTTACGTCGCTCTGGCGGTCGCGCGCTTGATTCTGATCGCGATTACCCGCATTTTCCTGACATACAAAGTCACCGCGCAAAGATTCGACGAACCGCCAACATTGGCTTTCAGGCTGCCGACGGCGGGAAATCGTGTTTGCATAGTGCCTCACTCTGTCTACAATGGATTTTCGCATCGAGGTGCTATTGAAGATGCTTGACTCCCGCTCGCGCCGTTGGACGGTGATCGCCTCCGGGCTGCTTTGTGGGGCGCTGGCCATGGTCGTGCTGTTTACCAATCGCGGCGCATTCTTCAGCCCGCTGGCCGTGGTCGTGATGGGCGCCGTCGGATTGGCGGCCGTCCTGCTTCAGCTCCGCTTGCAAAATCGAGATCAGGCGCAAGCTTCAAGCTCACCGGCATGGCTGAATGTCATGGGCATTCTTTTTGCTCTAGCGGCGTTCTTTGCCGACCTGTTCCACATCGCTCCTCAGATCACCGAAGCGCTGGCATTAGGAGCGGTCGCGAGCTTTGGCGTCAGCGGCGTAATTATTCTTCGCAGCTTCCGTAAGGACGCCACTTCCAAGTAAGTCCGGAAACGATCTATGGCGACGCGGCACGTAGAACCCAGCATTGACGAGTATCTCCGCAAGAGACTGATGCCAGTGGAGGGAGCGATCCCGCATCTGGACGGGATCGATATGTATGGCAACTCCATTCCTGCCAGTACAGTGGGCGGCGATCTTTTTGAGTACATCAACTTTCAGCAGCGTTACAACATTGACGCCCGCATTGCCCGCGCTCTCAAGCTGTCCCGGGATTATCTTGAGCCTCTTCCCAAAGACCAGACGCCACGAAGCACCGTGGACGCGCATGTACAATGGCTAGAGTCCCGGCCGGGCTACAAATCCGCCGTGGCCGCCGAGTACAGAAGAGCGAAGAGTTCGGAACAGATAAGAATCGCTGAAGATCTGCAAGAACTCTACACGACAGCCGGCGTGCTCCTGGTGGATGCGCAGGGACACGGAATTATCTCGGCGAAGATCGCCTCAACCGTGCATGACACTTTTCATGCCTTCATGCTTTCGGAACTCGACCACAGCGGGAAGACGACCCCAGGTTTCTTCGAGAAGATCAATCTCAGGCTCGCGCAATCCGTCACTGCCCGGAATGCTCTAGGACGCGATCCGGACGACAATTCGCGCGAAATCGCGACCATGCTGTACGGTGAAATACGTCCTGGCGGGCATTTTCGCTTCGTAAATTTCGGGCATCCGCCCCCGCTGGTGTTTTCCGCCGAATACAACAGGTTTATGGAGATCGATGACGCCCGCATGGTCCAGTTCCTGGCGCTCGGGTTGGAGATTCCTGAGGATCATCCCGACCGGAACAAATATCTTTCGATGGCGCTCAGGACGCGGCAGATCAACTCCTCGGACGTGGCCGAAATCACCCTCATGAGCCCGGGAGACTTGCTCTTTCTGTACACGGACGGAGTCTATGACGGCAGCGACCAGCAGGACCGCCTGCAGATTGAAGACGTAATCCGTGAACACAAACAGGAGCCGGCAAGAGAGATTTGTAACGCGATCCTGCAATTCGCAGTGATGCAGGACCATCACTTGCAGGAGATCACTGAAGACGACCGCATCGACGACAAGACTGTGTTTATTATCAAGCGCAAGTAAGAACGAGCGGATGTGTGGAGGGCCGCTTCAGTCCGGCATTCCGATCTCGATCACGGGGTGGGCCAAGTCGTTTTCTCTCAGTAATCTCCTAATCGGGATCGCAGCGGTACAGCACCACCGCGTCACCACTGTTTCAATCCCGAAGCTTGGGACCAAGCTCAAGAACGGGCTTGCAGCACCATTGGGTTGCCGGCCTACTTCCCACGACCATGATGGCTATGAGCATACCTTCCGCCCCACCCGGTTTGCACCACTATCCATGCCACTTGTTCATTGCTCTTTTAACCCGCTGAAAACGGGTCCATGGCTCAAGATGACACATTTATGGATGATATCGAAGGGCTTCAGCCCTGACGTACTTCTACTTCTTCACCTGTATCCCCAGCCCCTTCAGCTGCGCCTCGCTCACCGGCGTCGGCGCATCCACCATCAGATCTACCGCCCGCGCCGTCTTGGGAAATGGAATCACCTCGCGCAGACTGTCCGCTCCGGCCAGGATCATCACAATGCGATCGAGTCCCAGCGCAATGCCGCCGTGCGGAGGCGTGCCATACTCCAAGGCCTCTAAAAAGAATCCGAAGCGGGAGCGGGCTTCTTCTTCCGTCATCCCGAGAGCCCGGAATATCTTGCTCTGAATATCCTGGCGATGAATACGGATCGAGCCCGAGCCAAGTTCAGTGCCGTTGAGCACCACGTCATAAGCCAGCGCCCGTATCTCTCCCAGCGGAGACTGGGGATCATTGGTGGAATCAAAACTGGTTTCCAGCTTGGCCATGTCGTCGTCGTGTAGCGAAGTGAAAGGATGATGGGCCGCATTCCATCTCCCGGACTCCCGATCCCATTCGAACATGGGGAAATCAGTCACCCAGAGGAAACGAAAATCGCTTGCGGGATCTCCAGTCCTGGCAAAAGCCCCATGCTTGGCCTCATATTTCTGGGCGAGGTCCAACCGAAGTTGGCCGCACGTCTGGAAAAACTGGTTCGTACTTTGCTTGGAGTCGGCTTTACGCACCACCAGCAGCCACAAATCTCCCGGCTCGACTTCAGCAGCTTTGAGAATTGCCTCCAGCGAATGGGGATAGTCCCGGGCAAAGCGATTGGGATCAGTCATCAGACTTACGGATGACGTCCCCTGCGCATGCGCGAAGGCGCCGTAGGTTCCAATCGTCCGCCGTTCAGTGCCGGAGATTTCCCCCGCTTTCGGAATTCGAATGAGCCGCGAAGTGAGATCCGAGCTGAGCTTGAATGCCGACGCGAATTTTTCCAGCTCTTCCGCGGTGAACGCCGCGCGTACATCCACCATTGCGGGCACTCGCATGTCCGGCTTGTCGCTGCCATAAAGCCGCATGGCATCGTCATAACTCATCCGTGGGAACGGCGTCTTGATCTCCTTTCCCGCAGCTTTGAAGGCGGCGGTCAAGAAACCTTCGACCACCTCCCAGACCCGCTCTGGCTGAGGATACGACATCTCCAGATCGATCTGGGTAAACTCTGGCTGCCGGTCGGCACGCAGATCTTCGTCGCGGAAGCAGCGCACGATCTGGAAATACTTATCAAATCCCGAGATCATCAGAATCTGTTTGAACAGTTGGGGCGACTGCGGCAAGGCGTAAAAGCTGCCGGGCTGCACACGGCTGGGAACGAGATAGTCGCGCGCGCCCTCCGGAGTTGAGCGCGTCATAAACGGAGTTTCGATCTCGAAAAATCCTTGCGCTGAAAGGTAGTCGCGAATGGCCAGCGCGACCTTGTGGCGCAGCTCGATGTTGTGCTGCATGGCGTCGCGGCGCAAATCGATGTAACGGTACTTGAGCCGCATCTCCTCGTTCGCCAGCACAGTTTCACTGGGCAGGAACGGCGGCTGCTTCGATTCATTGAGGATGCGCAACTCCTCCGCGATCAACTCCACCTCGCCGGTGGCGAGGTTCTTGTTCACCGTGTCGGGGACCCGCTGCTTGGCCATGCCAAGCACGGCGATGACGTATTCGTTGCGCAAGGCCTCAGCTTTCTGGTGAACGCTGGGATCGCGCTCCTTGTTGAACACCACCTGTGTGACTCCGCTGCGGTCGCGAATATCAATAAAGATCAGGTTGCCCAGATCGCGCCGCCGGTTTACCCAGCCCATAAGTACGGCTTTTTTACCGGAATCGGCGGGACGCAAGGCGCCGCACATATGGGTACGTCGTAGATCACCAAGAAAATCGAGCAAGTTTTGTGCCCTTCAGTAAAGAATGGAGTTGTACGCGCTGGTGTGCCGATCAAAGATTATAAATGTAGGCGCGAGCGCCCCGCTCGTGCGGCGCTACCAAGACCCGTCGTACCGTGATCGGAATCAGTCAACCGGCCGCGCCGCCGTGGCTTGCTGGAACTTCAGCCGCCACTGGTCGTCCTGCTTCACCCACAGGTCGGAGATATGCTGATAACGCGGCGCCATGCCGGGTGAGTCTCCCTCGGGCATATGAACGATGCAGTCGTAAGTAACGACAGCGGCGTCATCGTCGACCGGCAAAACTCGCAGGTTGTAAATGTAATAATCTTTCAGTTCCCCATCACGCGCGCTCTCCACAGCTTCTTCTCTGTCATGCAGCCTGCCTTCGCTGCCTACGGAAACGAAATCGTCAGTCAACGTACGTTTCAGGAAGTCCACGTTCTTGCTTTTCTGGGCTTCCGGAACCGCCTTGGTGGTGGCAATCAGCGTCTGCTCCAGCGGGCTAAGGGGCTTGGAGAAATTTCCCGAGCCTTGCGCAAATCCAGCCACAGGGAAAGAGAAGCAGAGCAGGCCGGCAACGAAACCTAGATTTCTCATATTCCTCCGTATCGGCAAAACGTTCCGCTACTTCGCTTGGATCCTGGCCGCTAGATCGCCACGCGGGACTGAAACCTGCTCGCCGGTTTCCAGATTCTTAAGCGCGAACGAACCGGATTTGACCTCGTTTTCGCCCACGATCAAGGCAAACCGCACACCTAGCCTGCTGGCGGTTTCGAACGACTTCTTCAGGCGAAAGTTTTCGTCTCCCAATTCGACCACCAGGTCGTGACGGCGCAACTCCCGTGCCAGGCGTGCTGCTTCGCGATCCATGCCAGAGCCCAAAGGTGCGATGTAAATATCCGGCTTACTCTGCACTGCCTCGGCCGATTCTTGGAGTGCCAGCACCAGGCGGTCTTCGCCAATCGCAAAACCGATTCCCGGAGCGCTCGGACCGCCCAGCGATTCAGAAAGCCCGTCGTAGCGCCCGCCTCCGAGGATCGCGTTCTGCGCCCCCATGGCGCCTTGGGTGAATTCAAACGCTGTCCGCGTGTAGTAGTCGAGCCCGCGTACCAGGCGGTCGTTTTCCTGAAACTCGACCCCCACGGCACTCAGAATGCCTTTCACCTGCTCGAAATGCTTTCGGCAACCCTCGTCCAGAAATGCGCTGATGCGCGGCAGCTTTTCGATGATGGGCTGGTCCTCAGAAACCTTGCAATCAAACACGCGCAACGGATTGGTAACGGCGCGGCGCTGGCAGTCCTCGCACATACCGGAAACCACAGGCTCAAGCGCCTTGCGCAAAGCCTCGTTGTACGCCGCACGGTCGCTCGCGCAGCCGACCGAATTCAGTTGCAGAGTCCAGTTTCGAATGCCGAGGCGGTCGAGCAGTGTCGCCAGTAACTCCAACACTTCAGCATCGCGCGCCGGAGACTCGCTGCCCGCACTGGCAGGCCCAATGACCTCGGCCCCGATCTGATAAAACTGGCGATATCGTCCCTTCTGCGGACGCTCCCGCCGAAACTGTGGACCAATGTAGTAGAGCTTGTTCAGTCCGCGATCCCAAAGTTTGTGCTCGATGTAAGCGCGCACCACGCTGGCGGTGTTTTCGGGACGGAGCGTAAGCGACTGGCCTTTCTCGCTTTGTGCCCGTCCGCGATCTTCCCAGGTATACATCTCTTTCGTGACAACATCGGTCTCCTCGCCGACCCCACGAGCGAAGAGTTCGGTCGACTCGAAAATCGGCGTGCGTATCTCATGAAAATTGTAAGCGCGGAAAACGTCACGCACTGCCGCTTCGACAAAGTTCCACAGCGCCGTCTCCGGCGGCAGAAGATCGCGCGTCCCTCGCACCGCTTTAATCATGAATACCAACCATCAGCTCTCAGTTTCAAGTTCTCAGTATTCGATCTCAATCCTTGCTTTGCTCCACCCGTCCGCAAAGAATACCTGAAACCCAACGGAAACAATTCAGGCGGAAAAATCCTCGTCACGCGGCACTGGCATCGGCGGAGGCACACGGTCCGTCACTTCGGCTAGCGCAGCCAGTTTCTCCGCCAAGGTCCGAGTCAACGTGCCCGCCTCGTAGCGCCAACGAAAATTTCCGTCCGTAACGCTGGGAGTGTTAAGCCGGCCTTCACTGCCCAATCCCAACACATCCTGCAACGGGACTACCGCCAGGCTAGCGACCGACTCCTGCGCCAGACGAATAAAAGCCCAGTGGATGCCGTCTTCGCACGGCCCAACATAAGCTTGAATCGCGCGCCGTTCGCTCTCCGATACACCCGATTTCCACCAGCCTAGCGTGGTGTCATTATCGTGAGTGCCGGTATAGACCACGCGATCGGCCGTGAGCCGGTGCGGCAGATAGCCACGGGCGTCGACATTGGAGAAACCAAATTGCAGCACGGCCAATCCAGGAATCTGGTGGCGCTCGCGCAGTGCGTGCACTTCAGGCGTGATATGGCCCAGGTCTTCCGCAAAAAAGGGTAGGCCACCCAGGGCATCACGAAGCTTGTTGAATAGCTCGTCCTTGGGACCGTCCACCCAGCGACCGTTTTCGGCAGTCAGATCGCTGGCGGGAATCTCCCAGAATTGTTCGAACCCACGAAAGTGATCGAGACGGATGTAGTCGCACGTCTGGGTGCCCCAGCGCAAGCGGTCAATCCACCAGTCGTAGCCGCGCGCCTTGATCGCCGCCCAGTCATAAAGAGGAGTCCCCCAGCGCTGCCCGGTGGCGCTAAAGGCGTCAGGCGGGACACCGGAAACTGCCTCGGGCTCGAGATCGTCCTTCCGCAAGCGAAAGAGATCGCGGTGCGCCCACACATCGGCACTGTCGTAGGCCACGAAAATGGCGATGTCGCCCACCACCCGGATGGACCGATGCGCGCAGTAGCGCCGCAGGGCATGCCACTGCTCATAAAAAAAGAACTGAATCACCCGTCGGAGATCCATCTCGGCAGCCAGTTCCTTGCGGGCCCTGTCTAAGGCCGTGCCTTCGCGGCGAGCCAGGGCGCTCGGCCACTCCTTCCAGCACTTCCTGTCGTAGCGTTCGCGCAGTGCATCAAACAGGACAAAGTCTTCCATCCACCATTCGTTCTCGCCGTAGAATCTTTCAAAGCGGTGGCGGGCGTTACCCCGGGCGTTCTGAAGGAAATTTCGGGCAGCTCCGACAATCAGCGGAAGCTTGCGCTGAAAAACGTCCTCATAGTCGATGGCGCCAGCCTGGCGCGGCAGACGGGCCAGCTGCGACGTATCCATCCAACCATGCTCAACCAGCCGCTCCAAGCTGATAAGCAGCGGATTGCCGGCAAATGCCGAAGTCGAAGAGTAGGGAGAATTTCCCGTGGCCGGCGGTCCAAGCGGCAGCACCTGCCACAAACCCTGGCGCGCGGACGCCAGAAACTCGGCAAACTCATAAGCGGCAGGTCCGAAGTCGCCAATTCCACCGCGCGCTGGGAAGGATGTCGGGTGGAGCAGGATACCGGTGGCGCGGGGGAATAACATCATCGGAACTACTCCGATGCTACCAGCAATTGTGCAAGCGGTGGGTTTCGGCGCTTTACTCTCCCTGTTCCGGGGCGGCCGGCGCACGGGTCAGGTTCTTCATCTCGTCCGCGTTGATTTGGATTTTTCCTGACTTTTCCATTTGCGACCGCAGATTGGTGACGAACAGGCCAAACATTTCCTGCTGCTGATTCAGGATAAGCGCATCGCGGACCTGGTCCTTCTTGGCATCGAAATCCTGGGGCGTCGGCTCCTGCCTTTCCAGAACTGACAACACGACTCCGGTGCTGCCGTTGCTGATCGGCCCGCTGATCTCGGCAATCTTCAGGCTGAAGGCCACGGAGGCGCCGCCCGACATAGAGCCAATGTCAGGAACCTGTCCGTCCGGCAGCACGAAGTCGCTGGTCTTGGTGGCTGCCCCGGCCTCCTTGGCTGCCTTTTTCAGGTCGTGCTCGGCCTTGGCGCGATCGGCCAGTTCCTGGGTTTTCTGAGTGAGCAGAGCAGCGACTCGCTCGTTCCGGAATTCTTCTTCCACCCGGCTGCGAATTTCTTCAAACGTAGGAGTCGAAGCCGGCTTGACTGCCAATACCTGGAATACGGCGTAGCCCTGCGTGACCTGAACCTGGTCGGGCGGGGCTTTTTCGGCCTGGCCGAACGCCGCGCTCATGAATTGAGGCGCAGTGCCAATGCCGGGCAGCGTGTCGGTGCGGCTCACAAAGTCGGTATTGATGACGTTCAGACCCTTGGCTGCGGCTGCCTTGTCGATTCCCGCGCTGCGGGCCTGTGCCAGCAATGCGTTGACCTCATTTGCGGCAGCCTGCGCGGCTTTCTGTTGCCTGATGCTACCCTCGATCTGGTCCTTGACCTCATCCAGGGTCTTCACATGGGCAGCCTGTTTGTCATCGAGACGGATAATGTGAAATCCGTAACTGCTCTGCACCAAACCGCTGGTGGCGCCTTTGGCCAGGGAGAATGCGGTTTGTTCGAACTCCGGCACGGTGCGGCCCTTGCCAATCCAGCCCAGGGACCCTCCATTCTTTCCGCTGCCTGGGTCTTCAGAATATTTCTTGGCCAGGTCAGCGAAGTTTCCACCCGCTTTCAGCTGTTTGAGGACGTCTTCTGCCTTCTTGCGCGCCTCGTCCACACCCTTGGGATCAACCTTCCCATCCGGACCAGGCAAAGGAGTCTTGATCAGAATATGGCTAACGTTTACCTGCTCGGGCACGCGGTAATCGTCGCGGTGCTGATCGTAGTAAGCCTGAAGATCCTCGCGAGACACGTTCACTCCCGCTTCGATCTTTGCCGTCTCCAGTACGACGTATTGAACTTTGCGCTTCTCCGGAATCGAATTGTTGTACGACGCCTTGTTGCGCTCGTAGAAGGCCTTCAACTCCGCTTCGCTGGGATTGATCTGCTTCAGCAAGTCATCTTTCCGGAGAACGGCGTAATCAAACTTGACCTTGGTATTTTGCTTCTCAAATTCCCGGTGCACATCATTGTCCGTGACCAGCGCGCTGCCGGCAATCACATTACGCAGCTTGTCCATTAGAATCTGGTCCTTCAAGCCCTGCTCGAACATGGGGACACTCAGGTCCGCGTTTTGCAGAATGTTCTCGTATTGCTGCTGGCCCACAAATTTTCCACCAGGGAAGAAGGTGGCGGCGTACTGCCCATGCTGCAATTCGTCACGCGCCTCTTCATCCGTGACCCGCAAGCCTAGCCTCTCCGCTTCCGCCACCAGCGCCTTCCGGCTGATCAGGGTCTGAGCGGCACGCTCGGCGAAGTAGGGGAGCAGCATCTCCGTTTGCGCGCCGCCCCGGGGGAACTGCTGGCGCAGCATCTGCCGGGCCTCGCGCTGCACCTCAATCGTCGTGACAGGTTCGCCTGCCACTTTGGCGACGACACCCTGCCCAGGTCCACCCAGCCCGATGCTGTCGCCGATGCCGCCCGGAACGAGCGTGATCACCATGGCCGCACAAATAACCAGCAACATGCCGCCGAGAATAATTTTCTTCGTTGGGCCAGGCGTTTGCAGAAATCGAATCATTTTCTTATCACTCCAGAGTTTGAGGCGGAAACCTAAATTATAGACTATGCCGATGTAGGCGCGAGCGTCCCGCTCGTGCGTCCCTCTTCCCTGCATTTTCACCCTGGATCTTCAGTTCAGCTCTCCTACACCAGCGGGACGCTCGCGCCTACATTCAGAAAATCAGCCATTGAAACGTATTAATACTACGTGTTATTAAGCTAGAGTCGTCTTCGAGCGCTCCCGATGTCAGCGGCGCAACCGATCGAATGCGACATAATGGAGCGCCCTTGAAAACCAACCCCTCGGCAAAGGACCTGTTGATGAAGATGAGCAAGAGCAGCCTGTTGTGCATCCTGGTGCTGTCTTTCTCCAGTCTGATTTCTGCGCAGGAGGCGAGCCGCCTCCATCCTGACTCTGCGCTCTCCCTCCGGGACGGCTGGAACCTGCAGTCTTCCTGCAAAGTGGAGGCAAAAGGCGATACCGTTTCCACTCCCGCCTTCGAGCCCAAGGATTGGTATGCCGTGACCGTACCCACGACCGTGGTCGCGGCCCTGGTCAAGCACAAACTGTACCCCGACCCGTTTTTCGGGACGAATCTGCGGACTTTTCCCGGTGTGACTTACCCCATCGGCACGAATTTTTCCGGCATCCCAATGCAAGCGGACAGTCCGTTCATCGTGCCCTGGTGGTATCGCAAGGAATTTGTCCTGCCCGCGAGCTTCAAGGGAAAAACCATCTGGCTCAATTTCGGCGGCATCAACTATCGAGCCAACATCTGGCTGAACGGCAAGCAACTCGCTAAGTCCGAAGACGTCGCCGGAGCGTGGCGAACCTACGAGTTCGACATTACAGACGTTGCCGTCCTGGGAAAACCGAACGTTCTTGCCCTGCAAGTCTTCTCCCCCACCGACACCGACCTGGCCATCACGTTCGTCGACTGGAACCCCGCGCCTCCCGACAAGAACATGGGCCTCTTTCGCGACGTGGATATCACTACCAGTGGGCCCGTGGCTCTGCGCTACCCCGCCGTGATCTCAAAGGTAGATTCTCCCGCCAACGACAAGGCCCACCTCCTAGTCACCGCGCTTCTGAAGAACGCCGCCAATCATCCAGTCAAAGGAACGCTCAAAGGTCTCATCGAGAAGACAGAATTTTCCCAGGAAGTTGAACTCGGACCCGGCGAGTCGAAGGATGTGACCTTCACCCCCGAACAGTTTCCCCAGCTCAACATCGACCATCCGCGACTGTGGTGGCCATCACAGATGGGCAAGCCGGAGCGCTACAGCCTCAGCCTGGAATTCAGTCTGGCCGGCAAGATTTCCGACCACTCGGAAACGAAGTTCGGCATTCGCGAGGTCAAGTCCGAGGTGTTCTCGGCCAACCGGCGCTTGTTTTCCATCAATGGCAAGAACGTCCTGATCCGGGGAGGCGGCTGGACTCTCGACATGATGCTGCGCCAGGACTCGCAGCGTCTGCGCGATGAGTTCCGCTACGTGCAGGACATGGGCCTGAACACGATCCGCCTCGAAGGCAAACTCGAAACGAAGGAGTTTTTCGATCTGGCCGACGAGCGCGGAATTCTGCTCATCGCCGGCTGGTGCTGTTGCGATCACTGGGAGCACTGGCCGAATTGGAAGACGCAGGACTTCACCATCGCGGAACAATCGTTGCACGACCAGATTTACCGGCTGCGCGGCCATCCCAGCCTGATCGCGTGGATGAACGGCAGCGACAACCCGCCTCCGCCCGACGTTGAACAAACATATCTGAAGGTTGAGAAAGACCTGCTCTGGACGAATCCGGTGATATCCT
Organism: Terriglobia bacterium; assembly: GCA_963803655.1. Classification (GTDB taxonomy): domain Bacteria; phylum Acidobacteriota; class Terriglobia; order Terriglobales; family Acidobacteriaceae; genus JAIQFF01. The sequence continues at coordinate 128,576 of CAWDNR010000017.1, read as the reverse complement.
CTGCGACTGCAAAACTCGCGGGTTTTTCCGGCGAAAGCGGCGTAAAGATGACGGGGCCTTATGAATACGTCGCGCCTTCCTACTGGCAGACCGATAAAACCGACGCATCCCGTGCACAGTGCAACCAGGGCGGTTGTGGCGGGGCCTACGGCTTCAACACCGAGACCAGCATGGGACCGGCGGTCCCACCGATCGAGAGCATTCGCGCCATGGTTGGCAAAGAACACCTTTGGCCGATCGACGACACATGGAACTACCACGCCGGTGGCGGAGTGTTTAAAGATATCCACGTCTTCTCCGACGCCCTGAACGCACGCTTCGGTCCGGCAACCAGCGCCGAGGACTACGCGGTCAAATCACAGCTGCAAACTTACGAAGGCGTGCGCGCCATGTATGAGGCCTACAGCCGGAACAAATACACCTCGACCGGCGTGATCCAGTGGATGCTGAACAATGCCTGGCCGTCGATGATCTGGCACCTCTATGACTTCTATCTGCGCCCAGGGGGAGGGTATTTCGGGGCAAAGAAAGCGATGGAACCGTTGCATCCTGTGTATGGCTACGACGACCACTCGGTCTGGCTGGTCAGCAGCCAGTACGAAGACGCCAACGGATTAAGACTGACGGCCAAGGTGCTCAACCTCGACATGAGCGAGAAGTTTTCCAATCAGGTCTCGCTCGATGCCGCCGCCGACAGCACAAACAAAACCCTGACTCTCCCCGAGATCGATGGCCTGAGCCCGACGTATTTCCTGGTGCTTCGGCTGCAGGATTCTTCCGGCAAACTGGTCGGTTCAAATTTCTACTGGCTTTCCACCAAGCCCGAGACACTGGACTGGGAGAAGTCGAACTGGTACACCACGCCGACAGTGTCTTATGCCGATTACACCGCCCTCTCCCAGTTGCCCAAGGTGAAGCTGAAAGTCGCAGACCACACCGAGCACAAAGGCGAGGAGGCGATCACGCACGTCACCCTGGACAATCCCAGCAAAAGTCTGGCGTTCTTTGTGCGCCTGAAAGTAAACAAGGGCAAGGGTGGAGATGAGATTCTCCCCGTAATCTGGCAGGACAACTACATATCTCTGCTGCCGGGCGAAAAACGAGAGGTCACGGCAACCTACCGCGCGAGGGAACTGGGAGCAACGCAGCCCGTTGTAGAAGTCAGCGGTTGGAACGTGGAGAATTGAGCAATTGCGTGTTCTGGTATATGAGTCATTGCACTATTCGCGTTACTTCTTGCTTGCGGGACGGCGAAGTTCGGGAATGGCTCGTTCATGCTCTGAGTCGTCGATAAGCTGGGCGAGCCGCTTCAGCTGCGTTTCTTCCCTCTTCGCGCTGATCACTCGCCAACTGGCGGTTCTTCGATACCATGGCGGTTGGGCCTGGAAGAATTTCCAGGCTTTCTTGTTCGCGCGGAACCTTTTCTCGTACGCATCACTGAGTTTTGCGCCCGTTCGTTGCTCGTAGGCGTAGATCTCCGACCGGCCACCCGTGCGCCGCTCGAAGGCCCGGACGCCCGCCGGACGCATCAGGCCCAGAGTGCTGAGCTCCGCGACGCGCTTGGTGTTTACCGCACTCCAGATGCTCTTCGGCCGTCGCGGCGTAAACCGAATGACATAACTGGACTCGTCGAGACTCTTGCGCACGCCGTCAATCCAGCCGAAACACAGCGCCCCATCCACGGCTTCAGGCCAGGTGATGCTGGGCTTGCCTGAGCCGACCTTATGGAATCCGACCCATAGTTCATCATGCTTCTCGTGGTGCTGTTCCAGCCAAGCGTGCCAGGCGGCAGGGGAGGGAAAGAACTTTGGTTTCATCGTTTCTCTGCTCTGTCATCCCGAACGAAGTCGAGAGACCGGCTTTCACCCGAAAATCAAATTAACCGCCGGCGGTGCCGCTACCAGCAACCGCAGGTCTTTCGACTCCGGAAACGGACTCGCGAACGAGTCCGCTCCCTCCGCTCGAGATGACAAGAGCTGAAAGCGCCTACTCTTCTTCCGGAGGCACATCGAAATTCACCAGATTGCTCTGGAAGCCTCTGGTCTTCCAAGCGCCGTATGCAATCCCCGCGACCATCCAGATGGATCCCGTGATCAGCGCCAGGTTCGACAGATGGATCCAGATGAAGAAGCAAATGATAAATCCCAGCACCGGAGGAATAAGCTGTCCCAGGCTGCGGTCTTCGCCGCGAATGTAGTAGTGGGTCAGGGCTGCCAGGTTGACGCCCATGAAAGCGATCAGCGCACCGAAGTTGAGCAACTGCGCGCCGTTGTCGTAAGTGATAACGAACGCCCCCAGCAGCGCAATCACACCCACAAAAATCACGTTATTCGCAGGAATCCGAGTCCCGGGATGAATGGCACCAAAGAATTTCTTCGGAATGGCGTCGCTGCGTCCCATCCCATAAAGCAAGCGCGCCGCCCCGAGTTGCGATCCCATGCCTGAACCTACGGTCGCAATCAGCAGCGTGACGCTGATCGCCTTGGTGAGGAGAGCGCCGCCTGCGATCGCGGCCACGTGGCTGAATGCGTTTTCTACTTCGTCCGCCGAGAACAGGTACTGGGAACTTAGCAGTTGAGCCCCGTACACTTCGGCCGCGGCCAGAAATCCCGTAATCACGCAGACCAACACGGTAGCCAGAAAAATATTCCGCTTGGGATTGTCTACTTCCTCCGACAAGGTGGAAATACCATCGAATCCTATGTAGGTTAGCACCGCGACCGAGGTGCCATGGAACACCCCGTTTATCGTAAACGTTTTCGGGTTGTAAAACGGACGCAGGAAGTAGGCCTCGGGATATTGCGGCAAATGGAAAACGTAACGGATGGTGTACCAGAAAAACGCCAGAATCACCGCTCCCATGATTGCGCACAATGTTGAATTGATCCGGGCCGAGGTTTTCACTCCACGCAGATTTAGCGCAGTGAATAACACGGCAAAAATGATCGGCCATAGCAGGCCGGGATACGGAATCTGATATCGCGTTCCGGCCAAAAGATCGGCCATCGCCTTGGAGCACCAGATGGTGCAGATCAACGGATTGAGGATGTAATCCATCGTCATGCTCCAGCCGGTGACATAACCGAGAGACGGATGCAACGCCTGCCCGACGTAGGTGTAGGCCGAGCCCGCGCTGGGATACACTCGCGCCATGCGGCCATAGCTCATGGCAGTGAAGACCATGGCAATCATGGCGATCAGGATGGACGTGACCACGTGGCCCTGGCCGGCGTTGCTGAACACTCCGTAGGCGGGCATCGGCGCGGTGGGCTGGATGACGATGATGCCGTAAAGAATCAGGTCCCAAAGGGTGAGCGATCGGCGAAGCCGCAAGCCTGGGGAAGAAGAGGAAGCAGGGCCGGTTGGAGTGGTTGTCATTCCCGCGTATTGGATTATGCCGCGTGAGGCGCTGTCAACGATTAAAACGATTTGGCACTGGTTTCTGGGTGGGCACTGGGTCGCCCGTCAGCTTCGTTTACTTCTTCGGCGCCACGGTCAGCCCAAAAACGGACGTCTGTCCCTGCCCGGCCACATTCAGCCCGCGCACTCCGTCCTGATTCGGCAGGTAAAGCGTCTTGCAATGCTCGCAACGATAGACCTCGGCGTCTGGTCCCCAAGCTTCTTCCGCGTCGCCACAGGCCTGTTCGACCACATCCGTGGTATAGAACCAGCGCTTCAGGTGTCCGCCGCAGAATTTGCCCTTGGCGTTGTTTTCGTTGCAGGAGCGCTGTCCCGGCTTCTTGATCTTCACTTTGTGATGGGGAAGCTGCGGAGGAGCAGTCACGGTTTGGGTGGGAGCCAAGGGCTATCCTCGTCGGTGCGGCCAGGGGCCGCCGGATTTACCGATTCATTTTACTCGAAGGCGTTTCGGTGGAGCCATAAACGGCTTCAATCGAATTGCATCTTGGGCGCGGTCTGCTTCGGTCCCACACGGCCAGTGACGATATCGGCGACGAAGTAATTCTCGCCTTTCACCGGCCCGCCTGCCATCCGGCGCAGCATCGCAATCTGCCCCACATGGGTCAGCGCATCGGCCAGGGGTGCCTGGAGGAGCTTCTCTGCTGGCGCATGCAGCGGCTCCGCCGAAGCCAGATAGTCGTCGAAATTCCTGAGTGCGGCAAAGAACCGGTCAGCTTCTTTGTCCCACGCCAGAGGCTCGGCGCTCTTCCAACTCTGCTTGCCTTGCGCGATGGAGAGACCCCAATCCAACAGGTCGCCCACATGACCCAGAATTTGCGCGGCTGTGCGGCCCGAGGCGCAGCTGCGAAACTCGGCAAATCCGGATGGGGCGTTGCGGACAGCGTTGCCGCCCCGATAGGCAAGCGTAGCCAGAGTGTGACGCAAAAGGTCGCGTTTCGGATCAGAATTTGAAGTCATAACGGATTTTCCTTTCGAATCAAGGCTACTAATTCTGTCATCCCGAACGCAGACGTTCATTCGCTTGCGAATGAACTGTCGGAGTCGAGGGACCCCTACCCGCTCACCAGGCCGTCTGAGCCACCACGAACCAGCAGCGTCTCTGAAGAACCCGGCAAAACTTGCCAAGCCTGAGGCAAGGTAGGGATCCTTCGACTGCGCGACGCGATTCGAAAGCGAATCGCGTTGCTCCGCTCAGGATGACAAATCGCGCTTCTTGCTTTTCAGCGCTCCTGCGGCGCTTACCGCACCCCGCAACCGCTGGCCTAACCCACGGGCAAACTGCCAATCGAGCAGCCCTTCCATCTGGCGTGCGAAAGCATTTCCATATCCGTACCACCAAATTTTTTCCATTCCTGGCAACCGGTCGGAATCGAGATATTTTATCCGCACCATTTCTTCCAGGCCAAAGCGTCCGTGAGAGCGTCCGATACCGCTGGCCTTCACGCCTCCGTGGGGGGCTTCGCTGATGCCGAAGCACGAGACCACATCGTTCACCATGACCGTTCCCGCCTGAATCCGCCGCGCCAACGCGTTCCCGCGGGCGCGATCGCGTGTCCACACACTCGCCGCCAAGCCGTATTCCGAATCGTTGGCCAGGCGAACCGCTTCATCGTCGCTGTCGAACCGCATCACCGGCAACACCGGGCCGAAGGTTTCCTCGCGCATGATGCGCATCTCGTGGGTGACATCCGCTAATACTGTCGGCGCGTAATAGTTCCCCCCGATGTCGGGCAGGCGTTTTCCGCCCGCCAGCACGCGCGCTCCCTGGGCCTGGGCGTCTTCCACCTGCGATTCCACATTCCGCAACTGGCGTTGGTGGATCAGCGGGCCAACCTCAATCTCGGGATCCATGCCGTTGCCCACTCGCAATCGCTGGGTCCGGCGCGCGCAGGCCTCGAGAAATGGCCGATACAAGGTGCGATGCACATAGCAACGCTCGACCGAGAGACAGGCCTGCCCGGCGTTGACGAATGCGCCCCACACCGCACCCCGCGCGGCGATTTCGATGTCAGCATCGTCGAGCACCAGCATGGGGTCCTTGCCGCCCAGCTCCAACACCACTGGCAGCAGGCGCGCCGCCGCGGCCTGGGCGATCTGCTTCCCAGTGGAAACGCTTCCGGTAAAAACCAACTTGTCGATGGCAGCATTGATCAGAGCGCCTCCCGTAGCACCATCGCCGACGATCACCTGAAAAATTTCCTGGGGCACGCCCGCCTGGTGCAGCAGCGAGGCCAGCTCAATGGCCGTGAGCGAAGTAAACTCCGAGGGCTTCACCACCACCGCGTTTCCTGCCACCAGCGCAGCCAGGCTCTCCGTGGCTGGAATCGAAAAGGGATAATTCCAGGGCGAGATGATGCCAATCACACCATACGGCTCGCGCACCAGACGGCCGGACTTGGTCTTCATGGCCAGATTGCCGTGGGGAACGGGCTCGTCGTGCAGCAGCCGGTAGGCGTTGTGAATCAGGAAGCGCGCGGCATCGAGCACGACCAGCACTTCCGTCAGCAGCGCCTCGACATACGGTTTTCCGGCTTCGCGAGTAACCAACTGGGCGACTTCGGATTTTCTCCGGTGCAGCAGAAGCTGGAAGTCGCGCAAGATTGTGATTCTTTTGCGAACGCGCAAGCCGCCCCAAGCTGGTTGCGCCGCACGTGCTCGACCGACTGCCGCCTGCACATCCGCTTCGGATGCGCATTCGAATTCGCGCAGAGCTTCGCCGGTCGCGGGATTGGTCGAGACTATCTTGCGAACAGCGACTTGGAGGTCGGTCACCATGAACAAAAACTGCTAGCTGCGCTGGTCGCAAAACCCGCGGGCGAGTCGCCCGCGACCACACAACCCAAGCCGGACCTAATACTCGACGCTTAAGAGGCACAAACCGCTGGCTGGCACTGTAGCTCCTGCGGCGGACCGCGAACGCGCGTCCAGAATCCGCGTCAGGTCGGAAGTCTCCAGAGTTCCCTTGCCTGCCAGCAGAAATGTTCCTACCAGATTGCGCACCATGTGGTGGAGAAACCCATTGCCTCGCACCGTGTAGACGAATTCATCGCCCTGCCGTTCCCAGGCGGAACTGAAAACATGCCGGACATTCGATATTTCTTCCCGTTCCCGCTCCGGATCCACGGCGGCAAACGACGTGAAATCATGTTCGCCCACGATCAGCCCCGCTACCTCTTGCATCTCATGTTCGTCCAATGGGTAAGGATAATGCCACACATAACGGGCGAGAAAAGGCGGACAGATAGCGCCGCGATACATCCTGTAGCGATACGTCTTCGCCAGGGCCGATTTCCGGGCGTGAAATTCGGCCGGCACTTCGGCCGCCTCAAGGACCCGGATCGCGGAAGGCAGAATATCATTCAAGGCGATTACCAGGTTTTCCGGCGGGATGGGCGATTGGGTGGCAAAGGTTGCGACCTGGCCGAGCGCGTGCACTCCCGCGTCGGTGCGCCCGGAACCCTGAGGCAGGACTTTTTCGCCGGTCACCCGTCCAATGGCCGAGGCCAATGCGCCCTGGACGGTCGCCGCCTCGGGCTGGACCTGCCACCCGGAAAACTCCGTGCCATCGTAAGACAGGACCAGTTTGAGATTGCGCATGATGATTGTTTGGAGTCTTCCCGGCGGCGATGATCATCCAATCTCGTGGCCAATCTTTACAAAGCTTTACCGGGCGCGCCAGCTTCGCGGCCTCAGAATTGGGTTAGTGCGTCAGCTATACTATTTCATCCAACTAGCACCCAGGGACGAAAAGCAGAAATCGCGCCGGTGAGCACAAAAATGAAACCTGGCGTTCGTATTTTGCGTACCATCGCTTGATTTCCAGAAGCCTTTTGAGTTCTTCACCATTGATTAGTGCAGGGAGAGAATCGAATGTTTTTGTCTGCATTGCAGTGTACCCTCCGGCGGACCCTTGCGGTCGTACTCGCCGGTACTTTGACTGCCACGACCTGGGCCCAAACTGCGGCCCAACCCAATCAATCCGCGCCTGAGGGGCCAAAACCACAGCGCTTCACGGTGGAGAATTACACCAAGGCCCGCTCGCACTTCCCCAACCCGGTCGGGCCTTACATGCCACAGTATTTGCCGGCCCCGGACCTAAGCAACACGCCGCGGATCGAGCAGCTTATGCGGGATGGCAAGCTTTATTTGTCGATGGACGATGCGGTGGCGCTTGCCATGGAGAACAACTTGGACATTGCGATCCAGCGCTATAACCTGAACATCGCCGACACGGACATTCTGCGAGCCCTGGCCGGGGGAAGCACGTTGGGTGTTAATAGCGGCACGGTCTCGGGCACACCCGGCGGAGGCACGGGCGGCCTCAGCGGATCGGTCGGCTCCGGCACCGGAGGCACGAGCGCAGCCTCGGGAGGCGCGGGAACCGGTACCGGCGGATTAGTTAACTCGACACTGGGCAGCGGTCCCGCCATCACCAGCTTCGATCCCGTACTTACGGGTACGCTGCAAATGGATCGGCAATATACCCAGTCGACCAGCATTTTCAGCCCCATCCCCGTGGCCAACCAAAATACCGGGACGGCCAACTTCAGCTACCTGCAAGGTTTCAAGACTGGCACGAACGTGTCAGTGGGATTCAACAACACTCATACCACGTCGGACAGCCCGACGGCGACCTATAGCCCGACCATCTCTTCTGGTTTGCAGTTCAGGCTCACCCAGCACTTGCTGCAGGGTTTCGGCTTTGCGCCAAACACGCGGTTTATTCGGATTGCCAAGAATAACCGGGAGATCTCCGATATCGCCTTCCGGCTGCAAATCATCACTACCGTCGATCAGATCGAGAACATTTATTGGGACCTGTTGTTCGCCTACGAGAATGTGAGAGTGCAGACTGAGTCGTTGACCTTCGCGCAGAAGACCCTTTCTGACACCCAGAAGCAAGTGCAGATCGGCACCCTGGCTCCTATTGAGGTGGTGCGTGCCCAGAGCACCGTGGCTACCGACCAGCAAGCCCTGACGGTGGCCCAGACCAATCTGCAGCTGCAGCAGTTGCTGATGAAGAACGCCCTCAGCCGAACCTTGGTCGATCCCAGGCTGGCCGATGCGGAAGTGATTCCCACTTCTACCATGCAACTTCCGGCGACGGAGCCCGTGGTTCCGACTCAGGATTTGGTGAATGACGCCCTCAGCCATCGTGCCGAACTAGCGGAAGCGCGCATCAATCTGACCAACAATGAAATCAGCAACAAAGCCGTCCGTAGCTCCCTGCTGCCAACACTTGACCTCTACGCTTACTACGGAGGATCGGGCATCGGGGGAAACGTGGCGCTGCCGAACTGTCCTCCCGGCGGCGGGGGTGCCTTCGAAGCCTGCTTCAATCCGGCCAACGCAGCACCGCCCTTCCGCAATGGTGGCCCTGTCGGCTATAGCAATGCCTTGGGCCAACTGGTGGATTCCAGCGCTCCTGACAAGGGAGTGGGCTTGAGCTTGACCATTCCTCTCCGCAACCGCGTGGCTCAGGCAACGCAGATCCGTTCCGAGCTGGAATATCGCCAGTCACAGATGCGGTTGCAGCAACTGGAAAACCAGGTCCGCATTGAGGTGCGCAACGCGCAGTTTGCTGTTACCCAGAACCGCGCCAGCGTGGCCTCCGCCCAGGCCGCGGTTGATTTGGGCCATCAGTCACTGGATGCCGAGCAGAAGAAATACGCCCTGGGCGCTTCCACGACCACTCTGGTGCTGCAAAACCAGAGCGCCCTAGCGCAAGCTGAGTCTACATTGGTCTCGGCGATGGCGGCCTACGAAAAGGCCCAGGTTGAACTGGATCGCGCGACCGGCCTTCTGCTGGACCACGCTGGAATCCAGGTCAATGATGCCGAGCGCGGCGAAGTGACACACATGCCGAACATTCCTTTCGTCGCTCCTCGGGCTGACGTGCCGTCCTCGGTCATGCCGCCGCAGAATGCCCCGCAACCGGCCGCTCCGCCGCCGCAATAGTCTTCTCGCTTACATAGGGGCAGGTGTCCTCACCTGCCCAGCGGAGCAACGCTCCGCGGCTTCCAGGTGTAGCTGGAGAGGCGTAGGCATCCCGGCGGCCATTCCACCACCCCCGCTTCCCGGTTTATTCTCTCCGCGTGACCATCTCGATGGTTCTGATCACGCACAACGAAGAATCCAACCTCGCACGCACGCTCGCGAGCGTGAAGCCGCTGGTGCGTGACGGCCAAGGCGAGATCATCGTAATTGACTCAGGTTCCACAGACCGTACGGTCGAGATCGCAAAGTCTTTCGGCGCAAGAATATTCACAGAGGGTTGGAAAGGCTACGCGGCGCAGAAGAATTCAGCGATTGAGAAAGCCTCGGGAGATTGGATCCTTAGCCTGGATGCCGACGAGGAACTCAGTCCCGGCGCCGCACAGGCCATCGAGCGGATTCTCGCGACCGGACTCGGCAAAATATGCGGCGGTCGCTGGCGTCTGGCTTTCCCCGCAAAAATCATTTCCTGGGACGCTGGATCAGGCATGGCGGCTTTTATCCCGATCGCAAGTTGCGACTGTTCCGGCGAGGCCAGGCCCAGTTCTCCGCTCGCGCGGTTCATGAAACAGTCTCCGCCCAGGGGAGGACAGCAGTCGTCGACCGCGACTTCAATTTCGCGGAGGATAGTGCCCTGATCCACCGCTCTTACCCCACCCTGTCCGACTACATCGACCACATGAACCGCTACTCTTCACTGGGGGCCGAAATGGCGGTCGGCCAGGGACGCGCCGGATTCAGCGCCATCAACATTTTGGCGCGGCCGCTGGTGACGTTCGTCTACAACTATTTTTTCCGTCTGGGTTTTCTCGACGGACGTAAAGGACTGCTGCTGCATCTCTACCACGCCATATACGTTTCCTGGAAATACGCCAAGGTGTGGGAACTGGCGCACTCGCACAAATCTTAGCCCGCTCGGGTCCCGTCGGGGACGGGACTTTCCGGCATGGCCAGCACAGGACACGCGCCGTCGGCATAGCCGATGTCGAACAGCATGCCTTCCGATAAGACGCCCCGCATCTTCCGCGGCTCCAGATTCAGCACGAACAGCGCCTGCTTGCCAATAATCTCTTGCAGATTGGCGCGCTCCATCTTCATGCCGGCGACGATCGTGCGCTCGTGATCACCGAACCCAACCCGCAACTGCACCAGCTTTTCTGAGTTTGGCACATCAACCACGGTCAGGATCGTCCCTACGCGAATGTCGATCTGATTCAGTACTTCCACGGAGATCACGGGCTTGATGGGAGCAGGAGTCATAGTGACAAGATAACCGCAGAGGACACGAGCACGCAGAGGAAAGATTCGTGCCTCCTCTTGTCTCTGTGTCCTCAGTGGTTGTCTTTTTTCAGCCCTTCTCTTACAAATTCGACGATCTGAGAGGTGACGTATGGCGGCGGAGAAATGCGAAACATGGGACGACGCGCCACCGGTTTCAGTGAAATCTCCCGCCACGCCACTTCTGTCGTTTCGCTCTGGTGCAGAATGACCGCGTCCGCCCGATCGAGAAACTCCTGGGCTGATCTCTTGAAGTCCGCGGTCGCGGGATCAAGAACGGTAAGGTAAAGGTCGGGACGCAGAAACTTGAGAATGCTGTTCGATTCCACAATCGCATTCTTAGACTCGGCCAGCTTGCCACGAACCGTGGGCATGGCTTCCGCCAGACGTCCCTGCTCGGTCCGCACCCACCAGACACGGGCCGCACCTGCGGTCAGAAACCGCGATGTGTCGGATTCCTCCGAGCGATCCAGTTCTTCGGAGATCGCCCAGCTGTGATCGTCAGTCGCACAGTGACATGGCTCTCCATCCATCGAGCAAACGCCGTGTCCATATTGTGTGATTTTCAGCGCCGTCCAGTTGTATTCCGGCAGGGCGGCAATCAGCCCCGCCACCACGCTGGTCTTGCCGACGTTGCGGGAGTGTCCGCCGATAACGATGAGAGACATGGTGAATCAGCCGTTGGTCGAGTCATTCGTCGTTGGCAAAACCCAATCACTCACCGTTCATCGAATGTTTGCCGGCACATGGGCCAACGACCAACGATGAACGACGAACGACTATTTTTTGGCCAGCCGCGCTAATGCGGCCAACTGTTTCAAATACTCGCGCACCGGGCGTGCCGGAGTTCCCCAGAACGCAACGCCTTTGCCGCGCAGCACTTTGTTGGGCAGAACGCCGCCCTGTCCACCCAGCATCACACCTTCCTCGATGAGGGCATGCTCTCCGATGCCCACCTGGCCGCCGAGTACGACATTTTTCTCGATCACGATGCTGCCCGAGAGCCCGGTTTGAGCAGCGATCACGACGTCTTCCCCAATCTGGCAGTTGTGTCCGATGTGCACCAGATTGTCAATCTTGGCGCCGCGTCCGATGCGCGTGACTTCGAGCGCTCCCCGATCGATCGTCGAGTTGGCCCCGATCTCCACGTCATCTCCGATTTCGAGGCGTCCTACCTGGGGAAACTTCTCGTACCGTCCGGTCGCGGAGTCACGGACATAACCGAAGCCATCACTGCCCAGCACGGCTCCGGCATGGACGATCACGCGATCGCCGAGTTGGGCGCCTGGATAGATCGTTACATTGGGATAGATTACGCAATCGCGGCCGATGCGAACGCCAGCACCGATCACCGCGCCAGCGCCAATCCAGGTCTGATCGCCGATCTCGGCCTTCTCGCCAATGACGGCTCGCTCCGCCACGACCACGTCTTTGCCCAGTCGGGCCAAGGCATGCACCACCGCGGTGGGATGCGTCCCGGGCGGGCGACTCCGGCGCAGGACAAAGCAATCGTGCGGCCCGTGCAAATGTCAGCCGGGGATGCCTGGAAATCAGAAGAGGCTTGGAACTTGTATTTCCTCGTGCAAACTCACCAGCGATTACTGCCGCAGCGCGTGATTCCAGGGCCGCGCGCAGGCTCTTTTCATCTTCGACGAACACCAGGTCCACCGAGGTTGCCTGCGAAATGCTGGCGATTCCGCTGACCTCGACGGCGTCATCGCCCACCACTTGCCCTTGCACTGATTCGGCAATGGTCCGAGTGGAGGGGCTCATGGGCTTTAGTATACGTTTAGGCGGAAAGAAAAGCGGGCCCGGTCTAGAATGGCGAAATGGAGAAGAAAGTCTTCTGGATCAGCTTTACTGTGCTTGGGCTGGCCGCCGACTTCATCCTGCCCATCTGGTGGGCGCTGGCCGCAACTATCCCCATTGCGTACGCCAGCTGGTGGATCGCCTATCGCAGCGATTGGTTTTGAAGAACAGCTTTAGCTTCTAGCTCTTAGCCATCTGGCTTTTACCTTGGCACTACTCCGGAGCGCTTTAGAACCAACGCTAAAAGCTAAGGCTAAGTAGCGAAAAGCTTCTTCAGTACAACCCCGGCTTCCCCCGGCGGCCGCGTCTTCCAGCGCCGATGTACCCATAACCACTGGTCGGGATAGCGGCGTACATAGTCCTCTGTAATTTTCGTGAACACCTGGGTATTGGTGACGATATCTTTTTCGTCGTCTCCGGTGCGCACCAGGTTGACGGCAGGATCAAACCGCAGACGGTATTTTCGCAGGACAGAGTCCCAGATGGTGAAGCCTGGAACCACGGCGGCATCGGTGCGCAGAGCGATTCTGGCCAATCCACTCGCCGTACATGCCGGAATGCCGAAGAAATTCACGAATACTCCTTGCGGCGGAGTCATGTTGGTGTCCATCAGAATTCCAACCACCTCACCAGCCTTCATGGCCTCCAAAAGGCCGCGCACGAAATTGTCTTTGCTGACCGTCGTGTTGCCGTGCATCGAGCGATAACGCTCGATCAGACGGTCGAGATAGACGTTGTCCAGGTTCCGCACCACCACGTGCATGGGGTGGCCATGCAACGAATGGACAAAGGCGGAAAGCTCCCAACCGCCAAAGTGAGCGGTAAGAAACAACACTCCCTTGCCGCGGGCAGCAGCCCGTTCGTAGTTCTCGAATCCGTCGTAGACCACCACCCGGCCGACGTTTTCCTTGGTGTAGCGGGGAAACTGGCAGACCTCAGCCAGCTGACGTCCGAGAGAGGTAAATTCTCCGCGCAAGATGCGAGCATGGTCCCGGCGGCTCTTTTCTGGCAGCGCCATCGCCAGATTCCGCATGCCGACCCGCCGCAGGCGCGCATGCAGCAGGTAGACCATCCAGGCCGAGAGAAATCGCAGCCGCCCGCGACAGCGGACGAGGCAGCAGGTTCAGAGTCTTGATAAACGGCCACGCAAGCGCGTACTCGAGTCGCTGACGCATTTAGGAGAAACTGGTGACGGTAGCAATCGGAAAGTGGGATGTCAATGTAGGGGCGAGCGCGCTCGCTCGTGCTTGGCAGCACCACGGACGACGCCGCACGAGCGAGGACGCTTGCGCCCACATTAAAGACCTGGCTACTTGCTGGCTGCCGCCGTTTTGGCCCACTTGGCCAGCGTGTTCAGGAACGGAAACGCATTTGCCGGGGGATCGATCGTACCTTTGAGCGAGGTCTTGAAGGGCACCATGCGGCCGTAGAATTCGCGAGTGGCGTCCTTGTCCTGGCCGACCGCGGCGCCGCTCAATTCCAGTCCGGCGAACAGGCCCCGGGCTCGGGAATAGCTGAGCACTTGCGCCTTCAGTTTCCAGTCGGTGTCGGCGGCAGCATGACGACCAACCGGTCCGGCAGCCACGCTGACGTCGGCTCCCAGTTTGAACTGGCTGTTCAGCAGGTTCTTCATGCCATCGTCGTTCATGATGAGCATGACCAGATCCACCGCCTGGGCGCCAATCTGCAGACCGATGCTGCCGCCTTTGATGGTGAAGAATGCCGGGGCGCTCCAGCCCTTCGGAGTGCGGCAGCTGGCCACGCCACGCCCGAAACGGGCTCCAACGATGAATCCGCCTTTGATCATGGTGGGCACTACGGCCACGCATTCGGCCGAGCCCAGCACCTCTTCCGGAATGCCCTGGTCGGGGGCGGATTCGATCTCTTCCAGCACTGTGCTGGCAGCTTTAACGCGGTCTTCCGCCTTGCTCTTGTCTTCGTCCTCATCCTTGGCGAAAGTGGAAACGGTGAGACACGCCACTACGCACAGAAGCAGCAGTTTTTTCATTTCTTCCTGACTTTCCGGAGCTTGATAGAGATGTGATCTAAAACTCAATACGTTGATTCTAACGGATTTCGGGAAGAATGAAGAGAAGACGACCCGGAGGGCAGCGCAAGCAGTGGGCACAGCAAAAAAATCGGGGCTAGTAGCGGTGACCCTAAATCTCCGCTTCCAACCCCGTCTCCCAGGTTCTGTGGTAGGTAAACCGAGTATGCGTGGAGCCCGGTAAAGCGGCAAGATTACTTAGGTCATTGTCCTAAAGTAATCTCGCCCAAGTTCAGGAAGCAGGCGGCTTATCTCGCCGCAACCAGCGAATGCGTGATAGCGTGCACCGAAAGCGCGATTCGGTTCTGCACTCCCACTTTCCGCATCAACTTGGCCACGTGCGCCTTGACGGTGCGCTCTTCGATTCCCAGAGCCGAGCCGATTTCTTTGTTGGAGCGACCTGCGACCAGCATCTCCAGTACTTCTTTCTCGCGGTCGGTAAAAGTCACGCGGCCTGCGGGAAAAATGCGGCCCGGGGCAGAACTCACGCGCTCGATAAACAGTGAAAGCACGCGCCGGGGCGCCCACACCGATCCCTGGTTCACGATCCGGATGGCCTGCACAAACTCTGTCGGCGATGCGGCTTCGTCCACATAGCCCTTGGCCCCTGAAGCAATGGCCTTCAAAATGGTTTCCTCGTCCATGCCCGAACCTGTCACAATGATGCGGAGATCAGGACGGCTGGCTTTTAGGCTGGCCATGAGGTCAAACAGGTTCTGCCCATTACGGTTCCCCAGCAACACCAGATCGATATTGGGCAGGCTTGCAATGTCGGGGAGCGAGGCCGCGATCAGTTCGAAGTCTGTCTCCGAGTCAAACAGGGCGCGAAATCCAACAAAACGCAGTGGATCGCTCTCCACCACGGCAAGACGGATAGCCGGTTTTTTTGCTGGTGAAGCCTTCATGGCGGTTGCAGCCTTCATAGGGTTTCCTGTTTGATAGGGTTTCCTGCTTTTATTCACAAGCTGGCTTAAGCATAACTACATTTGCCAGCGATGAGAACATTCGACTATCTGATAGCGATTACGCCGGTAACGTGGTAAGCATCTAAAAAAAGACGGGTAACCACTCATGAAAGAACGAGGCAGACGGGTGAGACGACATACTCGGTGGGCCGCGGCGATTGTGCTGCTGATCAGCCTGGCAGCCGCCGCGCAGACTCCATATCAGCCCAAGTTCAAAGGCGATCCCGCAAAGTCGGACTCGGAAGCCGCTGCCCTGGGCTACATGCGCACCGTGTTGCGAGCCCAGAAGATCTACTACAAGAAGAACAACAAGTATGCTGCCTCGCTCGCCGACCTCGTGCATATCGGATCGTTCACCAAACGCATGGTCAATCCGGATCGAGGCGACTATTCGGTAGGCTTCCGTCCCAACAAAGATGGGTTCGAGCTGACTCTTACACCCAAGCAACTCGACGCCGAGCACCGCTCCTTCTACGCCGACGAAGACAATCAGATTCACGCGGACGACCAGGCCCCTGCGACTGAGAAATCACCGATAGTGAAGTGAAAGATTTCAGATTGAGGATTTCAGGTGAGGATTTCGGATTCCAGATTTTAGATTGCAGATTTCGGAATCTGCAACCTGAAATTGCCCTCGCTACCCTCCCGTGATCTCCGCCGCCTTGCCATCGCGAAACGTAATAGTCACGGCCTTGCCGCCGTTGGGATAATGCACCGTCTTCACCGCGGGATCACTCGATCTCTCGGGAACTCCCATCCCGATGGCAAAATAGGCCTGAAATTCATTCATCCCAGGTTTGATTTCGTGCTTCTCGATAGATTCCCAAACATCCGCAGGCCAGTGCTTGTACAACTCGCGCGGGTCCTCGATGAAGAACATCTCGTCGGAGTAGATTTGGTAACTGTCGCCGTTCTTCGACCCGATCGGAACGCCGTAAACTTTTCCCTCTTGCTCGAACACCGCCATCACCTGCTGCAGATGCGCCGGTGTAGTGTCGGTGACCACGTCTTTGATCTCCAGCTTTTGGATAGGCAGCAGCAAGCCCGCTTCGCGGGAGAAATCAGTGTGGTGGCGCGCGCGATCATAGGGGTAATATGTGAAGCGGTAGCCTTCCTTGACCCACACCGGCTGCTGGGTCAGTTGTTTCGCCGACTTCAAATCATAGGGATAGAGCTTCTTGGGAACGACGTAATAGTCAGGATTCAGCGGCGGCGCCTGCTTGGTAGCTTGCTCAGTTCGCTCGCTGTGCCGCTCATACACGACATACCCGGCGCGAAGCGCTGCCACCGCGATCGCGATTATTAGCACCAACTGGATTTTCTGCCTGGCTTCGGAGGTCATGTGGTTCTACCTGAACACCGACCACAGTTGGACGTGTAAACTATGAATACGAACACTCCACTCGCCCAGGGAGTGGCGATCTGAGGAGAACCCATGGCTACTCTCACCGAGGACGAAGTCTTAAGCGCATTGAAGCAGTGTTACGATCCCGAAATTCCAGTCAACATCGTAGATCTGGGGCTGATTTACGGCGTCCGTTTTGACCCCGCGCCCGAGGAGAAACAGGACGTCACCGTAGAAATGACTCTGACCGCTCAAGGCTGCCCGTCACACGTCCAGATCGGGGAACAAGTCAAGGCCCGAGTGGAACAAATGCCCGGCGTGCGGAACGCCACCGTGAATGTGGTATGGACTCCGCCGTGGACCCCGGAGCGGCTCAGCCCTGACGCCCGGAAGACTCTGGGCATCGAGTAGCGCCGGCCTCCGGCCGGCTGTCCCGAGGGCGGGTCCCCGCCCTCGACTCCGCCAGGACTCCCTAACTCAACTGGTGAGCAGCGATTCGTACCAGGTTTTCGAACGGTTCTCCGCCGCTTCCGCCAAGCGGTCTCCCACCCGGGTCGCGACCTCCAGAAAATTGTTGCCGCGCTCGATGAAATTGGGCAGCCGCTCGCGCATTTCGGCAAATTTTTCCGGATACTCCGACGCGATCGTGGCTAACCCGACGCCGGCCAGAATGATGCCCGCCGTCCACTTTTTCTTCAAAAACATCGCCGTGCCCATGCCCGCCGCACCACTCACCAGCGCCACCTTCCAGTTTTCCATTGCACCCTCCGCTTCACGAAATCCTGCCCGAGATCAAACCTGGGATACCGGACATAGGATACCGAACCTTGGGATACCGTATACTGCCAAACTTACCACGGAGGACTTTGATGCTGAAAGCAGGCAGAGCATTGCTCCCTGCCGTTTTTCTATTTCTTCTTGCCACCGCCACGGCCCAGACTGAACCTCGCGCCCGAGACTTGGGCGTTCCTTTCGACGGTGCTCCCGGCCCTTTCAACGCCATCACCGACGTGAAGGGGGTGGAAGTGGGCCACACGACGCTTATTTCAGGCAGTGGCGCTCTTGAAAGTCGGGGTTGGCCCGGTGCGCACGGGTGTGACCGCCGTTCTTCCTCGCGGCAAGAATTCTCTGGACGCGGTATTTGCGGGCTGGTTCACGCTCAACGGCAACGGCGAGATGACCGGCACCACATGGATCGAAGATTCCGGCTTCTTGAAGGCCCGATCATGATCACCAACACCCATAGCGTGGGTGTGGCGCGCGACGCGGTGATCGCATGGCGAATAAAGCGCGCACCCCCAGACGCCAAGGCTATTCGTGGTCGTTGCCGGTCGTGGCCGAAACCTCGGATGACGACTTAATGACATGAACGGATTTCACGTGAAGCCGGAAGCACGTTTTCCATGCTCTGGATACTGCCAAAAGCGGCCCGGTAGAAGAAGGCAGTGTAGGCGGCGGCACCGGCTCGATTTGTACGAGTTCAAGGGCGGAATTGGGACGTCCTCCCGCGTGCTCGACGCCAAATTCGGCGGCTATACGGTAGGGGTTCTGGTGCAATGTAACTACGGGCGTCGAAGCCAATTGCGCATTGCCGGAGTACCGGTAGGCCGGGAAATTCCCGACCACCGGTTCACGACGAGGATATGGGATCCATCATCGTGGTGGTCGCTACGGACGCACCGTTGATTCCCACCCAATTGAAGCGTGTAGCCCGCCGAGTCTCACTCGGATTGGGCCGGGATGGAAGCTTCGCCTCCGACGGCTCCGGAGATATTTTCATTGCCTTTTCGACCGCAAACCCCGGCGCAGCCAAACGAGACCGGCGTGCGCCAGCTCACCATGCTCCCCAACCAGCGCCTGAATACCATCTTTCTCGCCACCGTTCAGGCCACCGAGGAAGCCATAGTGAATGCTATGGTCGCAGCCAAGACGATGAAAGGCATCAACGACCTTGAGGTCATCGGCCTACCCCACGACCGCCTGCGCGAGGTGCTGAAAAAATACAACCGCCTAGTGAAGTAGGTGATGTGGGGGGCGGGCGCCCTCGCCCGCCGCCTTTGAAGTTGGGATGAGAATCCGAAGTGTGGATACGTGGGCGCCCGCCCCCCACAGGTCTTAGTAGACTGTGTAGCCCGGAGCCGGCGTCCGCAGGTCTGGCTTCGATGCCATCAGCAATAACGCTCCCATCTTCTTGAAGGCCCGCAAATCGTCGAGACTGTGGAAAGACTTTGTTTGATAGTCATCCGGCGTGGGCGTATCGTCGGGAATGCGCCGAGCTTCGACCCTCTCAAAGGCGTGCTTTTTCAGGAGCTCGACATACTCTGCCTCAGACCGCACGTGCACTGGGACTTTCAGCTTATCCACCCATTGCAGCGAGTAGGGATTATCGCGGTACAAATTGATCAGAATGAATAAGCGCCCGTGCGGCGCCATGACGCGAAAGAGCTCGGACAGCGCCCGGTCCTGGTCGGCGTAGTAGTAAAACGATTCGACCGATAAGACCTTGTCGAAAAAAGTTTTCCTCCCACGGTATCTGCTGCGCCGATCCCCACACGTACAGAATATTCTCAAAGTCTTTGGAAGCCGCGCGAGCCTGCCGGACCATTTCGTCCGAAACGTCGAGACCTACAACCTGGCCAAAACCCTCGGGCCCATCTCCCACCAGTCGTGAGAGCAGCCGGGTAGCCCACCCCGATCCGCAACCGAGATCGAGCACACGCTCGCCCGGACGGAGATCCATGAGCCGCAGCGTCTTCTCGGTGATGTCGAGATGATGGTTCTCCATCTTCCCGCCTTCACCGGCCGCTGCCCAGCGGTTGAATTCGAACTGCAGCTTCTCATCTGGAGTAGGAAACTTGTCGGGCAGATTGCTCTCCTTCGTGTACCTTTCGTGTCGTTAGTGGTTAATGCCGTAAATCTTCGACGACGAGGAACACCAAGATACACGAAGGATATGCTACATTTGCCATCCTCATGACGCCAACCCCGCCGCCGGAGCCGGGCCCCGAGCCACTTTACTGCCCCCGGTGCAGCCAGGAAGTCTCCGATCCTCTGACTTGCGGTGACTGCTCCGCCGTGATCTGCCGTCGCTGTGGAACGCCGCTCGAATCTCCCGACGAACTGGGGATGGGATAAATGATGGAACCCTCGACCGCCTCTCCCTCGGCCACAGCCACACCCCCCGAAGCCCAACCTACTCTGGTTCGCGGCCTCTCGCTGTTGGACTCGGTGCTACTGCTGGCGGGCGGCATTATCGGCTCATCGATTTTCCTGACGGCAAAAGATATTGCCGGCCCGCTGCCGCATCCGTTGCTGTTTTTGCTGGTCTGGGTGCTGGGCGGCGTGATCTCGCTGTGCGCCTGCGTTGCCTTTGCCGAACTGGGTTCGATGTTTCCCGACTCCGGTGGACAGTACGTTTACCTGCGTGAAGCTTACGGCGATCTGCCGGCATTCCTCTACGGCTGGATGCTATTCAGCGTGGCCAACGGCGGCACCATTGCCGCCCTCTCGGTGGCTTCGGCGGCGTATCTGGGCGGGATCGTTCCCTTTATTTCGCAAGAGCACGTGGTCTTCTCGGCCGCCGGCATTGTTCTGACCCGCGCTCACATCGTCGCCCTGATTTCCATCGTCGCAGTGACCTGGATCAACGTGGTCGGGCTGCGATGGGGCACAATACTGCAGAACCTGGCCACCTGGGCGAAGTTCGCGGCTATGGCGGCGTTTGTGGTTCTTGGATTCACTATCGGCAAGGGCGACTGGCATCACTTTGCTGCTGCTCCAGGACAAAGCCTCACTCTGGGATTGAGTTCGGGACAACTGATTTCCGCCTTCGGCGTTGCCTTGATCGCGGTGTTCTGGGCCTATGACGGATGGGTCTACATCACATGGGTTGCCGGCGAAGTCAAAGAACCCCGCCGCAATGTACCGCTGGCGATGGTTCTGGGCGTGGTCGTGGTCGGCGCCATTTACATCGCAATGAACATGACCTACGTGTACGCCCTGCCGGTAGGTGAGATCGCAAAACATGAAACCATCGCGCACGCTGCTGCCACCGCTCTTTTTCCTCCGCTGCGGCGCTGTGGCTTTCGGCGCTGATTGCGGTTTCGTGTTTTGGCGCCATGGCCAGTTGCACGATGAGTGGCGCTCGCGTTTATTACGCCATGGCGCGGGACGGGGCCTTCTTCCAAAAAATGGCGGAGGTCCACCCCAAGTGGCGCACCCCGGCATTCAGCCTGATCGGACAAGGAATCTGGGGCGCGATTCTTACCGTGAGCGGCCGCTACGACCAGCTCTACACCTACGTGATGTTCGGCATGGTGCTCTCTTACACCATGACCGTGATCGGCCTGTTTATTTTGCGCTGGAAGCGGCCGGATATTTCACGTCCCTACCGCTGCGCAGGATATCCCTGGCTGCCGGGAATTTATGTGCTGATAGGAGCCGCTTGGACGTTGAACACGATTGTTACCCGGCCAACCGAAGCCTTCTGGGGCACAGCGATTATGCTGATCGGGGTTCCGGGATATTTGTACTGGAAACGCAACAGCCGGAAAGCAATTGTGTAGCGTCTCGCGCGATCCTGCAACAACGTGATGCCCGCTCCCGCCGCCGAAACCGAGAGTCCCAACCAACCCAAGCCCGTGATGGGCTTCCGCGACCTGGTCTTGTTCTACGTGGTCACGGGGGTCAGCCTGCGCTGGATCGCCACTGCCGCCGCTGCCGGCCCCAGTTCGATCGTCATCTGGATTGGCGCCTTTCTGATTTTCTACACACCACTCGCTCTCTCGGTCATTGAACTTTCCTCACGCTATCCAGAGGAGGGAGGGATTTATGTTTGGGCGAAGCGTGGGTTCGGTGATTTTGCCGGCTTCATCACCGCCTGGACTTATTGGGCCTGCAACCTGCCCTACTTCCCTGCCGCGCTTTACTTCGCAGCCAGCAACGCGCTCTACATCCGCCACGATTGGGGCCGCCTTTCGAGCAACACTACGTTCTACATCGCCTTCTCTCTAGTAGCGCTCACGCTGGCCACTCTACTCAACATTTTTG
This sequence comes from Terriglobia bacterium, assembly GCA_963803655.1. GTDB lineage: Bacteria > Acidobacteriota > Terriglobia > Terriglobales > Acidobacteriaceae > JAIQFF01. The sequence goes on along the minus strand of CAWDNR010000017.1, from coordinate 106,669 downwards.
GCCTCAACATAGGCACCTGGCTGCACAACGTGGGCGCGGTTGCCATGTGGATCCCGGTAGGCATCGTGATTGTGATGGGGGCGGTTGCCTGGCATCGCTACGGAGCGGCTACTTCGTTCACCAAGCATTCCATGACGCCCGGCCTACAGCTCAAGGACATGATTTTCTGGTCGGTGCTGATCTATGCCTTCGCGGGCAGCGAGACCGCTTCGATCATGGGTGGGGAAATCAAGGACGCCCGCCGCTCCATTCCCCGCGCCCTGCTGATCGCCGGTGTCACGGTGACATTGTGTTACATCGTGGGCACGGTCAGCGTGCTGGTGGCGCTACCGGCTGCGGAAGTCGGCAATTTGCAGGGACTGATGCAGGCGATATCGAAGACCGCGGAGCGCGTCGGCTTCGAAGGGATTATTCCGTTCGCCGCGTTCCTCATTATGCTCAGCAACGTCGGCGCCGCCGGAGCATACCTGGCGGCAGGAGCGCGTTTGCCATTCGTGGCCGGAATCGATCGCTTCTTGCCGCCGGCGTTCGGAGCGCTCCATCCTCGATGGAAGACGCCCTGGGTCGGCCTGCTGACTCAGTTCGTTTTTGGCGCGCTGTTCATCTTTCTCGGACAGGCCGGCACTAGCATCAAGGGTGCCTACGACGTGCTGGTCAGCATGGGCGTAATTACGTACTTCATCCCGTTCCTGTATCTGTTTGCAGCGATGTTCAAGCTGCAGAAAGAACCCGCAGGATCGGACGTGATCCGCGTCCCCGGCGGCAAGCCGGTAGCCCGGTTGGTCGCGATCGTCGGCTTTGCGACGACGACCTTTACTATCGGACTGTCGCTGATCCCACAGCCCGACGAACCCAACAAGCTCCTGGCGGTGATTAAGATTGTGGGGCTGTCAGGTTTGCTGGTGTTGATTGGCGCCTGGATCTACTGGACGGGAAAGCGTAGAGCGCGCTAGGGCTCAACTTTTCCGTGGACTTGCCCCTGACCCTTTCTTACATTGTGGCTTGCGCAGATAGTTTGCGACTTATCGGAGAGCTAAGGTTGGGAATCATTGATCCGGAAGTCTCGTCAAAGATCCAGTCGGAACTGATGGCCGGAGAGAGTCTGCTTTGGACCGGTAGACCTAGTCCCCGCGTGCTGTTCCACGCAGACGATTGGTACCTGATTCCGTTCAGCCTGCTTTGGTGGTTCAAGAAGGATGGAAACGAAAGACAACCTGGATATACATCAGCGCGATTCCCACCGTCGAGCGAGAAGGCTCGATAGCAGGAACGCTGTGGTTTGGTCCAAAGTATCCCGCACTGGGAGGACATGGGCAAAAGACGAGAGGCATGAGTCGTTTCGGCATCGGGGATGTTCCGGTGTTTGCCGACGTCGACGACCTCGACACGGTATACCGTATGGTGCTCGACTTGCGGGAAAAGACCGATCAGTCGGCAACTGCGGGAACGAAATGGTAGCCAGCAACAGCCGGACTTAGGATCTTTTGCCTAGCAGAACTCTTAAACTGGCGTCGCCGTCTTCCTGTCCGGGTTAAAGAACGGCATCTTCACAATCTTCGCCGTCACCTGTTGCCGCATGGCTTCGATGGTAATTTCCATTTGCAGCTTAGTGCCGATTTGCGAGTGGGCGGCGTCCACGCTGGCCAGCGCGATCATCTTTTTCAACACCGGCGACCATGTGGTAGTCGTAGCTTTGCCAATTTGTTTGTCCCCCAAATAAAGAGGCACCGCCACGCGCGAAGCCTGGCTGGGCGCAGCCGGTGTGAGCCCAAATTCCTCGTAGCTGCGCCTCCACTTCGGGCCAATCGATTTCGAGGCCCACAAACTGCCGCGGTACGCCCTGCTTCTGCTGCTGTGACAAAGCGGCCTTGCCGATGAAATTCTCTTTCTCGAGGTGGACCATCTTCCCAAAGCCCAGTTCATAGGGAGAATACTTCTGTGGCTCAATCAGAGCTTTCTTGGCGCTGGTGTAATCCACTTCGATCAGCAGCAGCCCGGCCTCGACCCGAACCACGTCCAGCGCCAGCATCCCAGCGGCGTGGATGTCGAACTGCTTGCCCTTTTCCATCACCGCATCCCAGACTTTTACCGCATCGTTCCACGGAACCCAGATTTCATAGCCGAGGTCGCCGGTGTAACCGGTGCGCGAGATATCCACAAAAACGTTGCCGATTTTGCCTCGCGTCATGCGGAAATATTTGAGGTTGGCAATGTCCGCTTCCGCGACCGCCTTGAGCAGTTTGCCCGAAGTCGGCCCCTGCAAAGCCAGAGCGGCAACTTGTTCGGAAATATCTTCGACCTGAACGTCCATGTTCAAACCGTTTTGCCGGAACCAGCGCAGGCTGGGATCGGCAGCGGTCCAGCGATACTTGTTGTCTTCGAGACGCGTGATGGTGCCATCGTCGATGACTTTTCCCTGCTCGTCACACCAGCAGCAATAGATCACCTGGCCCACCCTCACCTTGGTGATATCGCGCGTGATGATGCGGTTCACCAGCTTGGTAGCGTCCTTGCCTGTAATCAGATACTTGTAGAGCGGCGAAATATCGATGAGCGCGGCTGCATTTCGGATGGCGTTGTACTCGTGCTCGTGGTGCACTTCGTACACGCTGACCGCGTAGTACCCCGACCACTCGCGGTAGTTGAGGCTTTGGCAAAGCGGAAAAGTTCTCTCGTGAAATGCGGTTCCGACTGGCAAAGTGGTTCCCTCGAGGAAGAAAAACGTCGCAGCTGGATTATAAGCAGTGCCGGCGATGTGACGCCAGTGCTTCGATGACTGCTGGTCACGACCGGTCGTCACCGGTGTTCCGCTTTGCTTTGCGGCCTTTGCGTTATCTTTGCGACCTTTGCGGTCAAAATCTTTAACCGCAAAGTACGCGAAGGACTCCGCAAAGATCGCAAAGAAGTGCACTCAGCACGGCCGATCTTTGCAGACAAGAATCGAACTTCCCGGTAGAATGACGTGTCGTTCAGGATCGTTCAAACCATGACATCACCCTGGAGCGTCATTCTCACCTGGACCGTCCTTCCCAGCGGGCTCTGAGCCCGCGTCCCTGTTTTTCGGAAACTGTTAGAATCCTGGCAATCTTTGCAACCCAAACACGGTCCATCTCTTGGACTGAGAATTGAAAGCTGGCATGCCGTCTAACTCGAAATACGACGCAATTATCATCGGAGGAGGCCACAACGGCCTCACCACCGCCGCCTACCTGGCGCGCGCCGGTAAGAACGTCCTGGTGCTGGAGCGTCGTCACGTGCTCGGCGGCGCCGCCGTCACCGAAGAAGTCTTTCCCGGATTCAAGTTCTCGGTGTGCTCCTACGTAGTCTCCCTGCTGCGCCCGGAGATCATTCGCGATCTCGATCTACCCCGCCATGGCCTCGAAATCCTGCCGCTGGATGGCACTTTCACTCCCATGCCAAGTGGCGACTATCTGTGGCGGGTCAACGATCACGGCAAGACTCATCGCGAGATCGCGCGGCATTCGAAGGTGGATGCCGAAGCCTACGACGAGTTTGGTAAGGCGATGCAGGCCATGTGCCGCTTCGTGAAACCGATCCTGAGCATGGTGCCCCCTGACCCGGCGACGCTTAATCCGAAAGAACTGATGAAGCTGCTGTTCATTGGCCGTCGCTTTCAGGGCATGACCAGCGAGGACAAATACAACCAGGTCCAGTTGATGACCATGAGCGCCATCGACTTCCTGGACCAGTGGTTTGAAACCGATGTGCTCAAGGCAACGATGTCGGCGTCGGGCATTATCGGCACATTTCTCGGTGTTCGCTCGCCGGGAACGGCCTACGTTCTTTTGCATCACTACATGGGAGAAATTGACGGCGCCTTCCGCTCCTGGGGATTTGCCCGCGGCGGCACGGGAGCAATTTCGAACGCCATCGCCGATGCGGCCCGCGAGGCTGGCGCGGAAATCCGCACCAAAGCTCCGATCGCGCAGATTATCGTGAAGAACGGCAAAGCCAGGGGCGTGGTCCTCGCCGATGGCGACGAGATTTATGCTGACATCATCTCGTCGAGTGTCGATCCCCGGCTGACCTTCACGAAATTTCTCGAGGCAGGCACGCTGCCGACCGAATTTCTCGAAGACGTGAACCGCTACAAATACCGCGGGTCTTCAGGCAAGGTGAACCTGGCACTCGACGCGCTGCCGAATTTCAAAGCCATACCCGGGCCGGGCGCTCATTTACGCGGAGCAATTTCCATTTCTCCCAGCGTGGAATACATGGAGAGAGCTTACGACGATGCCAAGTACGGCAACTTCTCCCGCCGTCCGTACATTGACATGGTCATTCCCACGCTGACCGATCCCTCGGTCGCGCCACCGGGAAAACACATCATGTCCTGTTTCGTGCAGTACGCGCCCTACAAGCTGCGCCCGGGCCTAAACTGGGACGATCAGAAAGAAGCTTTCGGCGACAACGTGATCAACACCATCGCCGAGTACGCGCCCAATATCAAGGACATCATTCTGCATCGCCAGGTGATCACACCGCTCGACCTGGAACGAGAGTTCGGCCTGAGCGAGGGCAATATTTTTCAGGGCGAACTTTCCCTGGAGCAGCTTTTCTTTTTGCGGCCGGTGCCGGGTTGGGCGCAATTTCGCACTCCGATCAAGAATCTGTACATCTGCGGCTCGGCCACGCACCCCGGCGGCGGCATTATGGGCGGCCCCGGCAGACTGGCGGCTCTCGAAATCCTGAAAGACTTCAAGGGGGCAGCCTAGGTGCCCGAAACAAATAGCCGCGATGTCATAATCATCGGTGGCGGCCATAACGGGCTGGTCACCGCTTTTTACCTAGCCAAAGCTGGATATAAACCGCTGGTGTTGGAGCGCCGCGCTCAACCCGGTGGCGCTGCCATCACAGAAGAATTTCATCCCGGCTTCCGCTGCTCTACGCTCACTCATTCCGCCGGACCGCTGCGGCCCGATATAGTCCGCGACATGCAGTTGGAAAAACACGGCCTCAACATGATTTCGACCGAGGTCGCGGTGACTTCGTTGTCTCCCGACGGCCGCGCGCTCGTTCTCTACAAGGACACGGAAGAGGCGGCGCAGGAAATCGCGAAGTTCTCCCAAAAGGATGCCACCAAGTATCCCCAATTCCAGTCATCGCTCGCCAAAATGGGCCGCGTGATCGGCAAGGCGCTCACCCTGGTTCCACCGGACATCGACAATCCCAGTTCTGGCGATCTCTGGGGCATGCTCAATACCGGACGCGCCGTCCGCAAACTAGGCAAGCGCGACATGTATCGCCTGCTGCGTTGGGGACCAATGGCGGTCGCCGATCTGGTAGCCGAATATTTCGAGACCGAACTGCTCCGCGCCACCATCGCCGCGCGAGGAATTTTCGGAACCTTCCTCGGCCCTTGGTCCGCGGGTAGCAGCCTGGTCCTCCTGATTCGCGCCGCGGGCGACGAACAGGCCGCAGGTACTTCCTGGTTCGCCACGGGAGGCATGGGCATCCTCACCCGGACCATGGCCTCCGCGGCGCAGCAAGCCGGAGCGGAAATACGCAGCGGCGCGGAAGTCATCGAAGTTCGCGTCACGGACGGTGCCGCCAGCGGCGTCGTGCTTTCGAATGGCGAAGAAATTACAGCCAAAGCCGTGATCTCGAATGCGGACCCCAAGCGCACCCTGCTCAAGCTGGTGGACCCGACGCAACTCTCGCCGGACTTTGTGATGAAGTTGCAGCACTATCGCATGCCGGGTACGGTCGCCAAGGTGAACCTCGCTCTTTCCGGACTGCCCAGGTTTACCGCACTCGAGGGCGAAAACCACGATCGCGCACTGAGCAGCCGTATTCACATCGGTCCGGAAATCGACTATCTGGAACGCGCCTTCGACGAATCCAAGTACGGCAATTTTTCCAAGCAGCCCTATCTCGAAGTCGCAATCCCGTCGCTCACCGATCCCAGCCTCGCGCCCGAGGGCAAGCACGTGATGTCGATTTATATGCAATATGCTCCCTACAAGTTAAAGGGCAGCGACTGGGAAAAACAGCGTGTGCCGTTGGGCGACACAGTAGTCAAGACGCTGGCGCAATATGCTCCCAACCTTCCGGAGCTGATTTTGACCCATCAGATCATCACGCCTCAGGACCTGGAAGAAACCTACGGCTTGACGGGAGGACACATCTTCCACGGCGAACTCTCGCTCGACCAGTTCTTCACCATGCGCCCGCTGCTTGATTGGTCACGCTACCGCACCCCGATTCAGAATCTGTACTTGTGCGGCTCCGGTACGCATCCGGGTGCGGGTTTGACCGGGGGCTCAGGCGCCAACGCGGCCCGTGAAATCCTGAAAGATCTAAAGAAGTAGTCTGGTGCTCCAGAGGGTGCCCCGTCCAAAGCTCCGCTTGGGCGGGGATTTTCTGTCGGTCGATATGTCAGCGTCGACCGTTAAAACCGAGTCTTAGAAGGCCGGTGGAACGGAACACTGAACTTTCTCTGATGGTGAATCTGTCGGAAAGCCCCCCCAAGCGGAGCTTGGATGGGGCGCCCTCGAGAGTACAGATAAGGATCGGCTGAGTCCCCCGCCAGTGTGACTTTAGTGCCGCCCCTTCGGGAAAACGATTGTGCGGCACGCCTGCCTTAGGTTTTACTAATTCAAACCTGTGTTCACAGCATTCCGCAGGCTCAGATCAGCGGGAGTGAAAGTGTGGTAGAGGATCCAAAATGGGAGTTGGCCATCCTGGCCACGGTGCAGGGCTTCTATGAGAAGCTTCTGCAGGATTCCATTGGAGGCGAAGTTCCGGTCCCGGCCGGCCTTGAAGCCATCTCCCTGCAGGAAGGCGATGGCGAAGTACACGCGACGCTCGACCGCATGCGCCGCTGGTTGCGCCTGCTCGACCAGGCCATTACGCCAGCCATGCTGCGGCGTGCATTTACCGCCGAGACAGATCCCGAAATCGCCGAAGCTGTGCTGCGCTATTTCACTCGCAAGAAAGATACCAGCGACGTAAACCGCGACAAGACGGATCTGGTCGCGACATTTCTTTACCGCCACCCGCGCGTGCCAGGACAATGGGAGCGCCGCGGCTTTGGGCTCGACGGTTCGCTTCCACTTTCACCTTTCGAGATTGCTCTGATAGAAATTCTCGCCGACACCGACGTGCCCTCACTTTCCGAAGAACATGTACAAATGCTGCGGCGTTTCGATCCGCTGCAGGAGGAAGCCCAGAACTGCCGCGACCTCAACTCCCTGCTCGAGTCGGAGATCATCACCAAGGTTCGGGAACTCAAACAGGCGCTGGATTCATCCTTTTACCATCCCGGAGTGCTGGCCACCATCGCGCCTTACAACGCGGCTTTCGGCGCAAAGTTTGACCAGTTCTTTCACGCCGCCGCCGCCGAAATAAGGGAGTTCGCGTTAGCTCTGCAGGAACAGGGGGGCAGCATTCTGGGCAACGTGGAAGGCGTGGACGTCACCGTCGAACACGTCGCCGCTCTGGAAGAAAGCGAGCTACTGAAAATCGACTACACCACCGCTCTGGACAAGTTTCGCCGTGTTTCCAAACTGAAGCAGGCCCTGGAGCGGCGTCCACCAATTCGCCGGACGTCATACTTTGCTTCGGTTCCAACTCCCGCGCCGGCCAAGAGCGCGCGCCAACCCGCAGCCAAGACGCCTCCGGGGCGTCCCCAGCGGCCTGTGGTCAACGTGCAGGCGATGCGGTCGGCGGTCACGCCTCAACAGATTTCCACCGAAGAGACCAAGATCCGCCAGGTCGAGGAATCCATTCGAGTGTTCGTGCGCGTGGCCGACCCGAAATTCCGCCAGGTCGTCCCCATGCGGTTCTTCAATCTCACTTTGACCCCGGCCGAGGCGGACGCCTGCAGTGCGGATTATCTCGAGGAAAACAGTTCCCGCGGCAGCGTTGCCCGCACGCTCCTGCGCATCGTGGCTGTGGTCGCTCGCATGTCCACGGAACTGGAAGAACTCAAACGGGCGGAAAATGCTCCATCATTGTGGAAGCTGCACGCCGACTCGCTTGTGACTTTGCTGGAAGTAGCCGCGGCTCTGTCGGAAAACGCCTCCCGAACGAGCACGGAAGCGAACGATCAGGCCATCAAAGTCTCCCTACAAAGGCTGCGCCACCGTTGTGACCTGATTGCTGACACTCTGGCCCAAACGGGAAAGCAAACTCAGACCGTCTGATCTGTCGCGACCTTGGCGTCCGCGAACAACTGCCACAAATACTCTTGCCTTTTGCGCTGGTTCAGGCATCCTAGGTCTGCTCATGCGTTGGCTCAAGACACATTTCGCGCAGGTCGGAGCGTTGTTCCTGTTTGTGGGTTTGTGCTCGTGTCTGGTGTCGGGTTACTCGGTGCTGACCCACGAGCAAGTCGTGGACCTGATGTGGAACGACCAGATTCAACCACTGCTGCTGAAACGTTTCCCCGGCGCCACGGCAGAGGACTTACCGAAAGCCCATGCCTACGCCTACGGCGGATGTGTTTTGCAGGACATGGGCTACTATCCTTTCGGCAACCGGTTCTTCAGCGATCTGGTGCACTATGTGCGCAGCGGCGATTTCGTCGAGGCGCTGTTACAGGACTCGTCCGACCTCAACGAGTATGCTTTTGCCCTCGGCGCGCTGTCTCATTATTCTTCCGACAACAGCGGTCATCCCACCATTAACCGCGTCGTGGCCCTTGCATTTCCCAAGCTAAAAAAGAAATATGGCGACAATGTGACTTACGCAGACGACCCCAAAGCCCATATCCGTACCGAGTTTGGTTTCGATATGGTTCAGGTCGCCAAGAACCGCTATACCTCCGACCGCTATCACGACATGATCGGCTTCGAGGTCTCCAAGCCTCTCCTGGAGCGTGCTTTCGTCGAGACCTACGGTTTAAAACTCGAGGATGTATTCGGCAGTGTTGACCTGGCAATCGGCAGTTACCGGCGCAGCGTAAGCACTTTAATCCCGGAGATGACCCGGGTTGCCCTGCTTTCGCGCCACGACGTGATCGTGAAAGACACGCCGAATTTCAACAAAAAGAAATTTCTCTATTACCTCTCGCGCAGCAACTACGAGCACGAGTGGGGCACCGTGTACCGCAAACCCGGAGTCGGAAGCAGAATTCTCGCATTCTTTCTTCGATTGATACCCAAAGTGGGACCGTTCAAAGCCGTCAACTTCAAGATTCCCACCCAACAAACCGAAGATATGTATGTCAAGAGTGTGAATGACACGGTCGAGAATTACACTCACCTGCTCAGCCATGCTGGGAGCGAAAATCTTGACTTGCCTAACCGCGACTGCGACACCGGCCGCGAAACCCGCGCCGGCGAATATGCGCTGACCGACAAAACCTATGCCCACTTGATCGACCAGCTTGCAAGCAAAACCTCGGGTCCGCTCAGCCCGGGCCTGCGCGAGAATCTGTTTCAGTTCTACTCCGACCTGAATGCCCCGAACGCCACCCGGAAGGATGCCAAAGCGTGGCGCCAATTGCAGGATCAGTTGCAACAATTGAAGCAGCGGGACGCTATGACGCCCGTGGAACAACCCCCCGCCCTGAATCAGTAAACTGCTCCTCAACGGTTCCCACTTGCCATCCACGCGCCGACTGAGGCACCTTATAGGCTCGCCGGTTTTAAGGGGCGGCTGCCATGAGCACTGCCGACGACAAGTTTTTCCACGCCAGAGTCACTCAGCGCCAGGACTTCGCGTCCGATCTGTGGATGATCCGCGTCCAGCCCAACGGCGAATTCAAGTTCGCGCCCGGACAGTATGCCACTCTGGGAGTGCAGCGTGCGGAGAAACGGTCGGAGCGGCCTTATTCCATCGTCTCTTCCCCTTACGAAAGTGAAATCGAATTCTTTTTCGAACTCGTCCCCCATGGCGAACTGACGCCGGATCTTTACAAGTTGCAAATCGGCGACGAAATGCTGATGCGAAAAGTTCCCAAGGGACGCTTCACCCTGGACACCAAGAGTGGGCGCACCAATCACCTGCTGGTCTCGACCGTCACTGGCATCGCCCCCTTCGTCAGTTATGTCCGCACTCTTCACAAAGACTGGAAAGAAGGCAAGTTTCCCAGCGATCAAAAATTATTTCTGCTCAATGGTGCCAGCCGCTCTTGGGAATTCGGCTACCTCGACGAACTACAGAAATTCGCCGCGGAAGTACCCTGGCTGAAATACGTCCCCACCGTCAGCCGTCCCTGGGACGACCAGAAATGGACGGGCGAAATCGGCCGGGTGGATGATTTGATTCGCAAATACACCGACTTGTGGGGTCTTAACAGCACCAACTCGGTCGGCTACCTGTGCGGCCATCCCCAGATGATCGAGCACGGCAAAGGAATGCTGCAACGCATTGGCTTCACCAAGGAAATCTTGAAGGAAGAAATCTATTGGATCCCAGGCAAGGAACCGGCAGGGTAGGCGGTGGGTTTTACCCGGCGGCCCGAGTTCGTTACGTTTCCGCCGGAGCAAACAACACCAACACCACCAGCTCTTCCACAATATTGTAGAAGCGGTGCTCCACTTCCGCCGCCACAAAGATCACACTTCCCTGACTGATCGCTTGATCCTCCGAGCCCACCCGCATGCGCGCTCGGCCGCGCACCACGTAATACATCTCGTCTTCCTTGTGTGGCTTCTGCGGATCGGTGCCGCCGACCGGCAATGTATAAACTCCGGCGCTCATCGCCGGAACGCGCAGAAACTCCAGATACGACTTCCCTGTCTGCGCTTGCTGCTTCTCTAACTGATCAACCTGGAAAAACTCTTCTCGTTCTTTCATACATTGTCCCGTGTGCATCAACGAAAGCATATACAGTTAAAAACCTGATTGCCAATCGCCGCCCTGCAGGTTCCAAAGATGAACCCTTCTCTGTCATAATCTTTCTCCCATGGATCTCAAACACCGCAGTCGTGGCATCACTGACGGACGCGATCGCGCGCCGGCCCGTTCCTATTTCAAGTCTATCGGCTTTACTGACGCCGACCTGGCTCGACCGATCATCGGCGTGGCCAACACCTGGATCGAAACCATGCCCTGCAACTTTCATCTGCGTCGGCTCTCCGCCAAAATGAAAGAAGGCATTCGCGCTGCCGGGGGCACGCCCATGGAATTCAACACCATCGCCATCAGCGACGGCGAAACCATGGGTACAGAAGGCATGCGCGCTTCGCTGGTAAGCCGTGAGGTGATTGCCGATTCGATTGAGCTGGTGTGCCGGGGACAATTGTTTGACGCGGTGGTCTGCCTCGTCGGCTGCGACAAGACGATCCCCGCTGGAGCAATGGCACTCGCCCGGTTGAATATTCCGGGCCTCGTGCTCTACGGCGGCACCATTGCACCGGGAAATTACAAAGGAAAAGACGTAACCATTCAGGATGTATTCGAAGCGGTCGGCGCCAACGCTGCCGGCAAAATGACCGACGCCGAATTGCTCGAACTGGAAAATGTCGCCTGCCCGGGCGCAGGCGCCTGTGGCGGCCAGTACACGGCCAACACCATGTCCACGGTGATGGAAATGCTCGGGCTTTCTCCTATGGGCTTCAACAGCGTCCCCGCCATGGATCCTCAGAAAGATCAGGTCGCCTATGACTGCGGCGCGGTGGTGATGGACCTGCTGCGCCAGGGCGTCAAACCCAGAGACATTATCACTCGGCCAGCGCTCGAAAACGCCATCGCGGGCGTCGCTGCCAGCGGTGGCTCGACCAACGCAGTTCTGCACTTGCTTGCCATCGCGCGCGAGGCGGGCGTCGCGCTGCACATCGACGATTTCCAGAAAGTCAGTGAGCACACTCCGCTGCTGGCTGACCTGAAACCTTCCGGGCGTTTTGTAGCCGCCGACATGCACCGCGCCGGAGGCATACGTCTGCTGGTACAGCGCTTAATGCAGGGCAAGCATATCCACGAGAGCGCTTTGACGGTCAGCGGCAAGACCATCGGCGCTGAAGGCGCAAGCGCCGTTGAAACGCCAGGCCAGGAAGTGATCGCACCGCTGGACAAAGCGCTGAAGAAGACCGGCGGCCTGGTGATTTTGCGCGGCAACCTCGCGCCCGAGGGATGCGTCGCCAAAATCAGCGGCCACGAACGCCTGAGCCATCGTGGGCCGGCACGCGTCTTCGAATCTGAAGAAGACGCCATGACGGCAGTCACCGAAAAGCGCATCAACGCAGGCGACGTAGTGGTGATCCGCTACGAAGGACCGAAGGGCGGCCCCGGGATGCGCGAGATGCTAAGCGTGACCGCAGCGATTGTCGGCGAAGGCCTGGGGGGATCGGTAGCTCTTTTGACTGACGGACGTTTCAGCGGCGCCACCCGCGGCCTGATGGCCGGGCACGTTTCGCCCGAAGCCGCGCTGGGTGGGCCGATCGCCGCCGTACATGAAGGCGACACCATCCACTTCGACGTCAATCAGCGCATTCTGCAGGTCGAAGTCAGCGACACCGCCTTGCGCCAGCGTTTGGCCCAGTGGAAACCTCCGCAGCCGCGGTACCCGACCGGCGTTTTCGGGAAGTATGCGGCTCTGGTGTCATCAGCATCGGAAGGCGCGATCACCAGGCCAAAGTAGCTCGACGTTGCCAACAAAGTGTACTTGCAATCCACTGAAAGGCGCTTTCATGAAACTCGCCTCGTCTGTCCGCCTCGTCATCGCCGTCTGTCTGCTCGCCCTCGTCGTGCTGGCCCAGGGCCCGTCGATTCCCCAGCCACCCGCAACCCCCAGCCGCCCGGTCACCGACGAATATCAGGGCGTCAAAATCACCGACGAATACCGCTGGCTGGAAAACTGGGACGATCCCGCAGTCAAGCAGTGGAGCACGGCCCAGAATGCGCGCAGCCGCGAGTATCTCGACCATTTGCCGGCGCGTCCCGCCATCCAGCAGATGCTTAAACAGGCGCTCAGCGCCAGCTCCGCCGCCTATTACGATCTGCAATTCCGCGGCGGCATGCTGTTTGCCATGAAATACCAGCCGCCCCAGCAACAGCCCATGCTGGTAGCCTTGCCTTCGGCCGATGATCCCGCAGGCGCCAAAGTCGTTTTCAATCCGAACGCGTCGAGTGCAAAAGGTTCCACTGCGGTGGATTTCTACGTGCCTTCGCTGGACGGCAAATTCGTCGCGGCCGCGCTGTCCGAGAATGGATCTGAAGATAGCTCCGCTCACGTTCTCGAAGCGGCAACCGGCAAGGAACTATCCGATGTGGTGCCTCGCGTAAATTTCGCCACCGCGGGCGGAAGTATTGAATGGAAGGGCGACAGCTCAGGCTTCTATTACACCCGTTTTCCGCAAGGCAACGAGCGCCCGGCGGAAGATGCCAATTTCTACCAGCAAGTTTACTTTCACCGGCTCGGCTCCGATCCCAGGCAGGACACCTACGTCATCGGCAAAGACTTTCCCCGCATCGCCGAAATTCAGCTGCACGCCAGTGATGATGGTCGATGGCTGATCGCAGCCGTGGCTAACGGCGATGGCGGCGAATTCGCGCACTACGTGATGGACGCCGCCGGCCACTGGACCCAGGTGACGCATTTTGCAGACAGGATCGTGGCCGTCAAGCCGGGACCGGACGCCGCCCTTTACCTGCTCTCCCGCAAGGACGCGCCGCGCGGTCAGATCCTGCGCCTGCCGCTGGCACACCTCGACCTCGCTGAGGCAAGGGTCATCGTGCCCCAGAGCTCAGGCTCGGCGGCAGACGAGAGCGCCCGGGCTTCGATCGAAGATTTCGCACCCGCCCCCGGACACCTTTTTGTCGCCGACGTCGTGGGCGGACCTTCGCGCATTCGCGTATTCGATTTGCAGGGTCATTCGCTCCCCGGACCACCCCTGCCGCCGGTCTCGGCAGTGCGCCAGCTGGTACCCACTCATGGCGGCGACGTGCTTTTCAATGTCGCCACATATCTCGAGCCCTCCGCCTGGTACCGCTTTGACGCCGCCACCGGAAGGTCCATCCGCACTGCGCTGTTCCGCACCTCACCTCTACACTTTGACGACACCGAGGTCGTCCGTGAATTTGCTACTTCGAAGGATGGCACACGCGTACCGGTGAACATCATTCGCCGCCGCGGCACCCGGCTCGATGGCAGCAATCCTACCCTGCTGGAGGCCTACGGCGGATACGGCGTCAACCTGAAGCCGTACTTTCTCGGTGCCTTCGCCCGTGTCTGGCTCGACCAGGGCGGCGTCTACGTGATCGCCAACGTCCGCGGCGGCGGCGAATACGGTGAAGAATGGCACCAGGCGGGACGGCTGACCCGCAAGCAAGACGTCTTTGATGATTTCATCGCTTGCGCCCAGCACCTGATCGAACGCAAGTACACTGCACCCGCTCACCTCGCGGCGATCGGCGGGAGCAATGGCGGATTGCTCATGGGCGCAGCCTTCACTCAGCGCCCCGACCTTTTCCGCGCCGTCGTCTCCTATGTCGGCATCTACGATATGCTGCGGGTCGAACTCGATCCCAACGGAGCCTTCAACGTCACCGAATTCGGCACGGTAAAGGATCCTGACCAGTTCAAAGCCCTGTATGCCTACTCCCCGTACCATCACGTGAAGGACGGAACCTGCGTATCCCGCCATTCTTTTTCCCACGGGAGAGAACGATCACCGCGTGAATCCCATGCAGTCGCGCAAGATGACGGCGCGATTGCAGGCTGCGACCAGCTCTGGATATCCCATCCTGCTGAGAACCAGTTCCAATGCGGGGCACGGCATCGGAACGGCCGTCGACGAACAGATTGAGGAAGATGCGGATGTGCTCAGCTTCCTCTTCGATCAATTGGGAATTAAATACGCCACGCCGTCCAAACTAGGAAGCCCTGATCCGCCTGCTGCCTCAGCTGTGCAAGTCTTTGCACAGTTCCGACTAACACAGTGATTTTTCGTTCGGGTAAGGTCTCGCCCCTCAGTCATTTAGGGAAATGGGCTTTTGGCATGCAAACTGCCCTTCATAAAACCAGGTACGCGAGTCTCAACGGTGCATACCACCCGCCAGATTCGCCTGGCTCAAGGCAGGTGTGAGCCGCCAAAACTGTCTGGAGAACAGCTTTTCGGGGGAGAGGTTGTTCAACGTGCGCCCTGGACTTAACCGAGTCCGGGGCGTTTCGTTTTCTGGGTCTTTTGGCCCAGCTCTTATGATCTACGAGCCGGCGCCGGGCCTGGAGGCAGAATCTCAGGCTCTCCGGAGTGAACTTGCTGGCGAGTGACGAAGAAGACAGCGGCGGTCCAAGTGGGAAACAGATCGAAGCCAGGAACGAGCTCCGCCGCCAGGGTAGGCAGAAAAGCCCAGTGCCATCCCAATAGCTCGATAAGAACCACGGCCGCCACGGCGTCGAGCACCACATCCACGGGCGACAGGCCGCCAGGGACAAAGAGTCGGCAATGCGACAATCTGCATGGCGTCCGCAGCGATTGCAACCGTCCAAGCCAGCCGATGCTTGGGCGACTTGATGGCTTTCAGAAAGTCAAACACCCTCATAAAAACCTACACTTAAGGATACACCGGCGAGGCTTCCGTCAGAAACGTCCTAGCACCTTCACCATCGGCTATGTGGGGACAGCCGCCCTCGGCTGACGGGCGAGCAAGGCTCGCCAGGTTGAGCGGCTCTCCAATCCTAATCATGCGTTGGATTTCTGGGATCACCCCGTCGAAATCATCTGATGGATTGAAAACCCGCGGAGCTGCGCTCCGCCGGACAGCCGAGGGCGGCTGTCCCCACATGGTTGTTGCGGGTTTCAGTGTTCCGACTTTACAGCCGCAGCAGGCCGCGCCGGCGTGCCGTCAGCCTTGACGTAGTGTGCATACCAGGCCAGATAGCGCTCCAGCCGGTCCTTGAGATGCGACGGCGCCTTGAACTCATGGTATTCGCCGGGATAGACCACCAGTTCGGCTTCGCGGCCCAGACTCTTCAAGGCCTGATACATCTGTTCGCCGCCGAGGATCGGGACATTCGAGTCAATGTCTCCACCCATGAACAGAGTCGGCGTGGTGACGTTCGCAATTTTGTAAAAAGGCGAGACCTTGTCCCAAACCGCCTTGTCCTTCCAGGGGTATCCCAGCTCGTAATCGTAGTCGCGAATGTACTCGTCATGTCCGTACATAGAGGCAAAGAGCCCCGCACCTGCGCCTGAGATGGCGGCCTTGAAACGGGTGGTCTGGGCAATGATGAAGTCTGTCGAGATGCCGCCGTATGACCATCCCCCCACGCCGAGCTTGTCGGGATCAACCATGCCTTGCGCGATGGCATAGTCGACCATGGCCATATCGTCCTGAAAGTCTTTATTCCCCCAATCAGCGTCAATCGCTTTGGCATAAGCCTGTCCGTAGCCCGTAGAGCCGCGCGGGTTGGGATACAGCACCACGTAGCCGTTGGCCGCGAGGAGCTGCGCCAGGTGGGTGAACTCGGCGTAGTAAGACCTAGACCGGCCCGCCGTGCGGACGCAGAATCGTCGGATACTTTTTTCCCGGCACGTAGTCGAGCGGCTTGTAAAGATAGCCGGAGACGGAAGTGCCGTCCTTGCTCTTGAACTTGACGTACTCCGGCGCGGTGAGTTTCACCTGCGACACAAATTCGTCGTTGGTGTGGGTGATGCGAGTGAGCTTTGCCGCCAGGAATGGTGAAAACCTCGCTGGGGCGATCCGATGGTGGTAATCTGCGCGGCCACATCGCCCGACTTGGGCAACAGAATATGCGTAAACCGTCAGGCGGCCGCCGATCGGACGCGTAATCTCGCCGCCGCCGATTGGAACGCGGCAGAGATTCTGGGTGCCGTCATCATCGGCGATGAAATAAATGAACTTGCCATCAGGAGAAAAGCGGGGCTCGCTGGACATGCGGTCAAAGTTCGAGCGTGAGGACTTTTGCTTCGCCGCCCGCGGCGGCAGACACCGCAATGTGGCTCGTGGCGTAGACCAGGAGTTTCGGCTCAAGCTGCGTCACGTAGGCGATCCACTTCCCGTCAGGCGACCAGGCCGGCGAATCGTCGGATCCAGGATTCGTCGTGATCTGCGTCAGGTGCGCGCCCTTGTCGGTGTTATCGGCGGCGACGACCCAGATATTCGAGTCATAGTTGCGGTCGGGATCCGGCGCGGTGCGCTTGCTGCTGAAGGCGAGCAACTTGCCATCGGGCGACCAGGCGGGATGCTCGTCATCGAAGTCGCCCGAGGTGACCTGCGTCAGCGTCTTGCTGCCGAGGTCGAAAACGTAAAGATGAGTACGGAGTCGCTCCAGGTAGCCAATCTCATCTTCCTTGAATTGATAGCGGTCAACCACCAACGGACGCGGGCTTTGGGCTTCTTGTCTCTTGATCTCCTTGCCCTCGCTCTTTTCCTTCGGCTCTTTCCTGCGGCTGACTCCAGGTCCTCCGGCGACGGATCTTGCAGTACCAGAACAATGCGTTTGCCGTCCGGCGACCAGGCGAAATCTTTAACGTCCTGAGCGGTCTTGATGAGAGGCTGGGCCTCTCCGCCGAGCCGGTTCAACAGCCAGACGTAGGTCTTGCCCTCATTGCGTTTGGAAAGGAACGCGAGATACTTTCCGTCCGGGCTCCAGCGCGGATGCTCCGATGAAATTTCCTCCGAGGTCATGGCAACGGCATCACCGCCTGCCGTCGCGACCATCCAGATGCGCGTCTTCTCCTCGTCGTCTTTCAGGGATGAAGTTGAGACCGAATAAGCAACCCATTGGCCGTCGGCGCTGATCTGCGGGTCATGCGACCCCCCGCACCTGAAAGTAATCCTCCACCGTGATGGGCCGGGGCGCGGCAGGCGCCGCTTGCGCACCAGCGATCGATGGGAGAGAATGACAACCCGAAGATGACCGCGATGAGGCAAAACCGAGTGGCCGAAGCTTCATCCCTATGACCCTTGGACACAAAAATGTGATTTGAAAAAAACTGTCGGAGTGTAGCACAGAAAGATTGATGTAGGCGCGAGCGCCCTCGCTCGTGCGGCGTCACCACGAACCACGCAGGGACAGATGTCCTCATCTGTCCGGCGGAGCGAAGCTCCACTATTTTTCGCTTCCGGCAAAAACTATCGAGTTCCTCGCTCAGGGCTGCACTACGTGGCCGTGAACTTGGCGCTCACGCGATTACAGGAGCATTGCTGACTCCCGCCGTGCCGAACACGCGGCGGTAGCGTTCGATTTCGGAAGCCGGGCCGAGCGCCTTCGAGTAGTTGTCGGAAAGCTTGACCGCCTGCCGGCCGTCAACCTCGTGCACCTTGCAGATCAGACTGACCGGATCAAATCCGCTGCCCCCGGCCGGATCGCAGCCGCGGAAATCGTTCGTGAGCAGTGTCCCCCAGCCGGCGCTGAACCGTGCCCGCCGCCCCGGAGTCCACTTTCCGCGGTCCAGGAAATCGGCCGCACTGTGAAAATCCGTCATCGTTGTGGCCGCCCGCCAGGGTCCCCCCGAAATAAGCATGCAGACCGAGGATGTCATCGACGTCCAGCGTGTCGGAAGCGATGATCAGCTTTTCGTGTGGATTTCGGCCGCGCGCCTTCAACCACTCGATGTATTCGTCGCCCGCGACGTACGGATTCTTGCTGTCCATGCGCTGTCCGGTCCAGTCGGCCGCCCACTCCGGCGCGTCTTTCAAAAACTGCGTGGTTCCAAACGTGTCCGGCAGCATGATAAGAAGCTCGCCCTCGTAGGTGCTCTGCCACATTTCGAGTACGCGATACTGGGAAGCTCTGAGTACCCGATCGTCTGGCGCCAGCGCGGCCAGCACCATGGGGATTTCATGCGCATTGGTTCCGATCGCTTCCAGATCGTGCTTGTGAGCCAGGAAGGCGTTTGAGGTTCCGGTAAAAGCGGTCCCCAGATTCGACGCCATGGCCTCAACCACATATTCCTGCCATAGAAAACTGTGACGGCGGCGGGTACCGAAGTCCGCCACGTGCAGATCGGGAACGCCGACCAGTTGCTCGATCTTGCCCCACAGCTTGGTTTTCGCCCGGGCATACAGGATGTCCAGCCCGAACTCGCTTAACCTTTTCAGATTGGCCCTGGTCTTCAATTCATCGATGATCGCGAGGGCATAGAGTTCCCACATCGTGGTATCGGTCCACAAACCTTCGAAGGACAGATCAAACTGGCCGTCTTTGACCGACAACTTGTAGTCCGACAATCGGAAATCCCGCTCCAGCCAGGCTAGGAATGCCGGCTCAAAAATCCCGCGCTGACCGTAAAACGTGTTGCCCGCGAGCCACACCAGTTCCGACTTTCGAAAGCGCAGACGGCGAACGTGTTCCAGCTGCGCGGTCAACTCTTCGGGTGGAAACATATCCGCCAGGCGCACTGACGAAGTACGGTTCGACAACGAAAACGACACTGGCGTCTTCGGATAGTGTTTCCAGATGAACTGCAGCATCAGCAGCTTGTAGAAATCGGTGTCCAGCAGGGATCGCGTCACCGGGTCGAGTGCCCAGTTGTGGTTATGCGCGCGCTCGGCGAAATTCACGATCATCAACCAGTATCCTCCGTTGGAGGCCGGACCTGCCCGCCCGGCCAGACGGGCGAAACGCCCGTCCTCCATCAAACCTTAATGCGATTGCGCCAGCACGTTTTCCAGATCCTCAGCCGCCTTGCTGATACCTGCGGCGGCGTTTTCAATCACCTGTGCAACCTGAGGAATCTGCGCGTCAGCTTCTTTCCATTTCTTCTCGTCCATATATTCGCGGACTGCTGCGATCGGCTTCGCCCCGTAACCCGTGTAGGCGCCCGGCGCGTAAATCTGGTTTTTGAACCAGGGCCGCTCCGGAAGTCCCTTTTCATTCAGGAACAGACGAGAGACTTTGAGCAAGTCCGCATTCACCAACTGCAGCGATTGCTCAGAAAGAGGCGGCGAACCTTTGGCATGCCAATCCGATAGCGCCTTTGAATAACGCTCGGAGCTTTTCTTGAGCAGCTCAATCGCATTCTTCATGGGAGAAAAATTCAGGTACGGCGGCACCGTCTCGACCGGAGGCGGCACGGACGGCTTGCGCGGATCAGCGGTCGCCGTGAAGACGCCTTCCTGCAGCTCCAGATTGCGTTCGGTAAATTCGTCCTGCTTGTCTTTGAGCAACTTTTCCAGCTCGGTCTCGTACTTCGCAATCGCCTCGGCCTGGGGAGAGTAATCCACGGGAGTCAGGTCGGCGCCCGCCAGTCGCATCATCGCGGTCCCTGCGGTTTGCGCCAGGGCGCGTCCATAGGAGAAGTCGGTGTCGGCGAAATGCGTGTACCAGTAGAAGTCATCGTAGATGGAATGATACTGGTCGCCGTCGTCCTCGTCGCCGAACTCGACACTTAAAGTCGAAATGCCGGCAAAATCCTGAAAAGCCGTGTAGTCCGATCCATCCCCCACGGCTTTGACCAAAAGATCACTGCTCTTGCGGATGGTGTTGCGCTCCTCCGCGTCTTTGGCTTTGGCAATACTCGCCAGATGCGAACGTTGAAAGACTGAAGTGTGGGTTTCCGGGTCCCGTATATCGCGAGCGACCCCGCTGATAAAGCTCTGCAAATCCTGAGTCCCACCCGGGAAGAGAAATCCTCTCTCGTTGCCATCGGAATTGATGTATGCGACAGCATGCGTTTTCAATGCATCCACATGGGCTTCAACCCACTCGACCGATCCAAGTAATCCGGGCTCTTCTCCATCCCACGCGCAATAGATGATGCTGCGTTTGGGAGTCCAGCCCTGCCGATGGAGGTCGCCCAGCATTCGCGCTTCCTCCAGCATGGCGGCCTGGCCGGCGATTGGATCGTCGGCGCCGTTCACCCACGCGTCGTGATGATTACCGCGCACCACCCACTGCTGGCCGCCATCCGAGCCGTGTAATGTGCCAATGACGTCGTAGACCGGTTTGATATCCCAGTTCGATGCAACTTTTAGATGCACCTGCGCCGGCCCCGGACCGATGTGATACGTGATGGCCAGGGCCCCACGCCAACCTTCGGGAGCGACCGGCCCCTTCAGTGCAGAGAGCAGCGGAAGCGCATCGGCATAGGAAATCGGAAGCACCGGAATTTTTGTAATCGTCTTCGCTTCCTTGATGGAAAGCCGCTTGGCGTCCGCAGTCGCAGCCACGCCAGGGGTAAGTGGATCGCCCGGATAGTCCGTGTCCATTACGCTGCCGCGTTGTACTCCGTCTCGCGGTCGCCATCCCCCGGAAGGATAGTCGTCGCCCTTATAGAATCCGTCGCCTCTTGGGTCCGAATAAATGATGCAGCCGATCGCACCATGTTCGGCGGCTACCTTCGGCTTGATGCCGCGCCACCCATCTCCGTAGCGGGAGATAACGATTGCGCCCTTGACCGAAATTCCCAGGCGATCCAGTTGCTCATAGTCTTCGCGAGTACCGTAGTTCACATACACCAGCGGAGCGGTAACGTCTCCATCGATCGAATAGGCGTTGTAAGTAGGCAGTTGCTCAGCAGTCTGGTTGCTTGTGGGATCGGAGGGCACGACCGGCTCTTGCATCTTGGCCTGAAATCTGGTCGGTTGCAGCATTTCAACCAGACGAATTTTCGGGGTCGGGAACAACACATTGAAAGTTTCGATCTTCGCGTCGAATCCCCACTCTTTGAATTTGGACAGAATCCATTCAGCGTTGTCTTTGTCGTAGGGCGATCCAACATGATGGGGACGCGCGCTCAAGCGGCGCATGTTCTCGCGAATGTTCTCCGGTAAAATGCCGTTCTGGAATTTCTTTTCCCAGTCGCTCTCGAGCGGCGAACTTTGCGAACTGTATCCCGTGAGCCGGGAAGAAGTCGGCGCCACTGTGGCCTGTCCTGATCCGGGCTGGGCCGAAATCAATTGAGTCGCGAGCAGTGAACCGCATATCCACCGAAGTGTCATGAATTCCCTCTGGTTGAAATGGTAATAGAAAGAACGGCGGAAAGTATTTTCCCGCGCCTTCGATACTCTATGAATGCCCTACGGCCCGAAGCGCCGGAAGATTTCGAGAGCGCGCCAATCGAACCGGCCAAGACCCTCCGAGATGTGCCGGGAGAGGGTGATTCCTCCCTTGCCAAGGGCGGTTTGAAAATACCATCAATGTTGGGAAACTTTCAATGCGATGCCGGCTTGCGGCGCGTCCCACCGGTTCCACGAAGATGCACACGGAACACTTTCTATTTCATAAGCTGTAGAACCTTGTAGCCGTATGCGGGAAGCCGCAATTGGAGGTGGGAGGAGCCACTGATTGAAACGTTTCAACAACACGGGCAAAAATATGTCGCTTGATGATCGTTGTCAACATCAAATTGACAGGCTGTCGCTGTGGTTTACTACGCCGTGATCCGCAAATCCTGCCCTGCGGAGTATGCGGCGGCGGGCAGGTGAGAACAGCTACTGCTGCGTTAAAACCATTCATTTATCGACGAGCCACAGGTCGCGCGCTCTTTCCTGGCCTCGGGCCCGCTACGCTCAACCCGGCTTTTCGCGGTGGCGCCACCGACTCGCGAATCTTCAATTCAGTCTCGAGCACGATGTGTCTAGGACTTTGGGAATCTCCGGACACGCGATCGAGCAGCAGGCGCGCGGCCGTCGCACCCATCTGGTATCCGGGTTGGTGAACCGACGCGAGAGGCGGATTGGTCATCTCCGCCAATTCCTGGTTGTCAAAGCCAATGACAGACACGTCCTCAGGACATTTGAGCCCCGCCTCGCGGATGCCGATCAGGACTCCCAGAGCAATCATGTCGTTGGCTGCGAAAATGGCGGTCGGGCGCGGTAGCATGCGCAAAAGAATGCCTGCCTTGGCATATCCTCCTTGTCGATCGAAACTGGCCTCAAGAGAATACTCGGGCGTCACTTTCAACTTAGCTTCGAGTACAGCGCGCTTAAACCCAGCCAACCGCTCTTGCGCGTTGGTAAGGTGCAATGGACCGGTAATGGTAGCCACTCGGCGGTGACCTAGCTGAATCAGATAACGGGTCGCACGGTAGGCGCCTTCCTCGTTTGCCACCGTAACCGTGTCTCCATTCCAATCACGCGGCGAACGGTCTACGCAGACCACAGCAGTGCCCGCCTTTCGGTACGACTCGGCGTGGGTAGTCAGGTCACTGAAATTGGACGGAATCACGATGAGTCCGGCCGGAAGATAGGTTCGCAACTCCCGCAGATGGACCAATTCCTTGGAGTGATCGTTGTCCGTGTTGCACAGCACCAGGCGATACCCGTGGGAAAATGCCACATCTTCCGCACCCCGCACCACCGCCGGGAAAAACGGATTGGTCACGTCGGGAATAATCATCCCGATCATGTTGGTCTTGACCCGGCGAAGGCCTCGTGCCAACTGGCTGGGCTGGTAACCAAGCGCTGCTACCGCATCCAGCACCCGCTTCCGCAACGGTTCGCGAACGTTGGCCGAATCATTCAAAACGTGAGAAACGGTACCCAGCGAAACCCCCGCAGTCACGGCAATTTGCTTCATGTTCGGCAAAGAATGCTCCTGGTGAACGCCAATACCGTCAAAGGATGAGGTAGTCTCAGACCACAACTAAGAACGATCACAATTTCTCGGACATCATTCTGCCTCCATCACACAGCGAAATCCCAAGGCTCCCGCGCGGTCTTTGCTCGGGGCCATGAGCAATAGTTTTCCGTGCTGGTCGTTTCTATAGGCCTGAGGGAAATACCAGATGGAACCTTGCGGCTGGTAGTAGCTTCCATCGCGCAAGATGCCTCCTCGCGTGTGCTCGTCGACGAATTCTTCGGTCCACTGCCAGACATTGCCCACCAAGTCCAGGACGCCAAAAGGACTGGCGCCGCCGGGATGAGCATCCACCGCATCCGGGCCGCGCATCGTCCGGCCGTGATCAGGCACCGGAACCACCGCCGCGTCCCAGTTGCTTCCCCAAGGATACAAGCGCTGGTCAGCTCCCTGCGCCGCATACTGCCACTCCCATTCGTGCGGCAGACGTTTCCCCGCCCAGACGGCAGAAGCGCGTGCGTCTTCTTGAGAGACCCACGTGACCGGTTTGTTGTCCCAGCCCGCAGGATAGTTGCCGTCCTTCCAGTCCCGCAGAAAATTGAGATCGTCCGCGAGACGATAGTGCGTCGCCGCCAGAAATTTCTTGAACTGAACATTGGTGACCGGATACTTGTCGATCCAGAAAGACTTGATTTCCATTGGATGATCATGGAAACGGCGTGGCGAATCTTCCCAAGGAGTGCCAACGGGATCGACAGCAAGAAATAGTTCAGGTTCCAGTTGTTTCTCACAAGATCCCCTGGGTGGAGAAATCACCGCACTCGCTACAAGCCATCAGCTGAGGCTGGCGTCTCGGTTTTCGCTACGATCCCCTTTGCGAACTTTGCGGAGTCCTTTGCGCTCTTTTGAGGTCATACTAACATTGACGGTCATTGACGGTGGATGGGTGCAGCTGTACCGTCCGTGCGCTGGCGATTGTACCACGACTCAATTGAAAGCTTTCAATCCAGAATCCAGGGTGGGAAACACGTATCTTCTAAGCCGCAAATCCGTCGAACTCATGACTCATGACCAATTGGGGAAAGATCGGCTCCGACCAGGGTTTTGGAGTTGGCTTCGGCGTGGTCGGTGTGAAAGCGCCGCTCTCCGAACTCAGATCGCCCGGGGAATACAAGGGGGGGCGGCTTCTTTTACACTGCATTCAGTATGGACCCGAAAGAACAGATGATCGTGATCTTGATGGCACAACTGCATCCAACAGGAGACCTGACTCTCGACCGCCAAGTCAACGCACTGTCGTATCAGGCAATCATCGACTGAAGGATCTGGAGGGGTGACCAACATAGACCCGAGCCGAGTTAAGGCCGCCACGGAGTGCCTGCGCCCCGGCGCTGGGAGCTTTAGGGTAGAACCTTGAACAGTGCCTGCATCCCACCCATAAAGTGATCATTCACGTGGCAATGATAGAGCCAAGTTCCCTCTTGGTCGGGCACCATGTCGGCAACGGCCATGCCCATTGGACCAAGCGGCACCGCGTCGGTCCGCATATGGTTGAAGAGAACGGTTTGGCCATGCCAGTGGACGGTGTGCACGTCATCTTCGTTGCTATTCGACAGCAAATACCAGCGAACCCGCTCCCCCCGTTTCATCGTAAGCAATGGCAAATTGCCCTCGATCAAACCGTTGATCGAGTAGAGCACGTTCTGCTCCCGGAAGACGCGGTCCGTAATCCTCATCGGAAGGGAGCTTCCCATTTTTGCGGGATTGGAAAAATACCAGCTGTCAGTCTCGTCAAATAGGGCAAACGCCGTCACAAACTCGCGATCAACATCTCGGGGCGAACCGTCAGCCCGGGCGGCGCCGCGGGCCGTAATAATGATGGGACCGAGGAGTCCAGTATTCATATCCTTCGACTCGATAAAATGACCGTGGTACATCCACAGTATCGAACTTCCGTCCCCATGCGCCGGGCCCGCTCGTTCGGGGACTGTCCAGTGGTAGGTATAGCTTCCCCCAGTCGGGACAATGTCGTCTTTCTTGGCTACGCCCCGGGTCCCGTCGTTGTACATGGCCCCTTCGGAATCCTTGGCGTAGCCCAGGCCGTGGGGATGCATACTGCAGGTAAGTTTGGTGTTGTTCTTGAAAAAAACTTGAATCGTATCTCCAACCTCGGCGCGAATGAGGGGTCCAAGGATTCCCAGATGTTCCCACGCGGGAGGTCGCGGCTTTAGGGTTCGAAAGCTGGCGTCGGTGTACTCGCGAAATATGGCTTTCAAGTAGGATCGATGACCGCGGCTTGCCGATGCCGAACTCTCTTCGTCGGAACCCTCCAGGTGCGGCGTACCGGTAAGCTTCCTGCCTTGCGGCGTGTAGTCCCAGGTGACCTCGTCAGCCGCGATGTAGTAGGTGCGAAGACGTGGAACAGACGTGCGCGGGTGTTGTCCAAACGAGACCGTAACCGCAACCAAAAGGAACACGCACCTCAGAAACCATCCTGGGGAATAACCCTTCCATGCATGGTTGACACGGAAATGAAACGGTTGACCTCGTTTCCCACCCACCCGGTACAAACCTCCTGAGGGGCTACGCCTTCTCTCCCTGACACGCATCATAGGACTCCGTACCGGTAATTTACATTGCAAGTTTGGTGCGAGTCCCCACGCTGGTCCGTGGACTGGCCGATAGGCCACATAAAGCCCAACCGAATTCTTCTTAACAGTGCCCTCCAGTGCACTTGCTGGATGTCACGGACAGTGGCAGCATTGATAAAGCCCCGAGAACATTCTATGGCTCAAGAACGGCGGTATCGGCGATTTAGCATACGTTACCCGGTCAACGTAAAGTTTGATCTTGGAAACTCTGTTTCGGAGCTTCGAGCCATCAGCAACAACATAAGCCTCGGTGGGGTACTTCTCGAGGCTGATTCGGCCATTCCTCCCCATTCTGATGTGAGTTTCACTATGACGGTAAACGGACACCATATCATTGGTCCCACTCAAATCGTGGGTGAGGGCGAGGTGGTGAGGGTGGAGCCGCACTCGTCGGGGGCTGGCTTTGCCATTGCGGTGGCATGCAAGCGTCCGATCGCCGAATTGCAGGGCTATCTCCCAGCCCCAGCCAGATAGAACGGCCTACGCTCGGTCTCCCGCCTTACACGACTCTTCCACGCACAGTTCGGCCGTGGCTCTGCCCGACTCAATCCAGGGAACTCTGGTCTTTTGGGTTTGTGGCTGTGGACCACCGGAAAGGAATGGGGAAGGGACTGAGGATCAGGGAACGGCGGCGGTCAATTGATTGGAGTAAATGCTTTCCACATTGTTCTGGTCTACCGAGGTCGCGACGTAGTAATAGGTCGTCCCGGCCATTACCGTGCTATCAGTCATGGTGGTCGTCGGCTGTGGAGAGGGCGTCAGCTTCGTGGGATAGGGCCCGCCGGACGCAGTCCCACGGTACACATTGTAACCAATCACGGTAGAAGGACTCGGACTCCAGGACAGGGACACGCTGTGCGGTGACGGGCCCGATGTCTGGGTCCCCACGCCGGTAAATGATTCTGCGGTTGGGGAATTCGCGGCATTGCTGAAAAATGAGACGCTCCCAGAGGCGGAACCGGGCGCTTGCGGCGCAAAGGTAACAGTGTAAGAAGCACTCTGCCCAGCCGATAGCGTGATTGGGAAAGTAATGCCACTGATCGAGAATCCATCCCCATTCCAATTTCCAGAGGAGATCGTCACAGCGGAAGTGGCAGCCGTAAGCGTTCCGGTCTTGGTCGCGCTGCTGCCCATGGCTACATTGCCGAAATTAATTGCTGATGCGGAAACTGAGAGAGCGCCGGGCGCGCTGTTACCGTTGCCGCTCGGACTGCTGCTGGTCGAAGCTGCTCCACCGCCGCAGCCCGTCAGCACAGCAATCGCAACTATCATCAATGCTTGGCAGTATCGAGGCATAGGCTCGCGCCGTCCAGATTGCATTGTCCCTGCCAGAGAGGAATCTGTCTAGACCTCACAGATACATGGTCTGCTTGACAATGGTCTAAATCCTTTCGTAACCGGCGCGCCAGAAGCGCACAGGCATGCTGGATTTATCTTATCGCAACTGATGGCAGGCAAATACCTTGCGGCACTCTTGGCCTTTAAGATTTCAGACAGGCCGGTTCGGTCCTATCTCGAAAAGCCAAGATTGCCCAACCAGGTTGCCAAAAACACCGTAGCCAGCCCGGTGGCAATCCCGCACAGGATCAACACGAGCAGGTAAACATGTTTTCGACGGCTCAATTTGAGCGCTGCCGATCTGGCCACCCGCAACTTCAGACAGTCGAGGATGAGATCTGAGGGCCGCGCCGCTCTCGTTGGCCCCGAAGTCTCCCGGCCCACGATTTCACTGCGTAGCAAGTTTTCCAGGTTCTACGAAGGCGCCTAACAGAATCCTCTTGGCAAAAGGTCGCAGGATCGAGGAGGCGCCAGTCAAGTATTCAAATCTGGATCATTCCAGGGCGTTGCTCGTTCACGTTTAGGATGGTCAGAGAGGGGTCGCCTTGTAGAAGGCGTAAAGCAGTCGTAAACCTCCCGAGGAGGTCATACCACAGTTTCGCCGCGGTAGGGTTTTCTACCGGCGTGGATTAACGTGACTCGGGCTCACTTGGGCGCTCAAGGCAATGCCTTACCGGCTAAGGCCGGATTTCATTCCATTGCTGCTCCCGACGAACCGGCTGGCCGTCACTTTCACTCGACAACGCCCGTAAGATTCGTTGGCGGCGCCGGAGCCATAGGCGGTGGCGTGCTACTCCCCCCGCCGCAGGATGCGGAACCCTGAAACCGTGCTTGTGCCGGCAGAGTGTTGGTGGTCGAACTCAGGTCCGGGCCGAACGCCGGCCAGGCACAGCTTCCGAAGAACGAGGGCTTGGTTGTGTAGTACATCGAATTCTTCAATGCGTGGTTCGACCCGCCTTCCCAATATGCGACTCCACCTGTCTTGATGTCCCAATTGCCGTGATTAATTGAACTCGTATTGGTCATACTGGAATACTGCCCGTTACTATTGCACCCATAATCATAAATGGCCGTGCCCGAGCAACTCGAGCTGCGGATAATGTAGCTCGACCAGTTCGGATTGAGCCACTTGCCGGCAACGCCTAGCACATTGCCTACAAAGGAATAGTAATTTTGGTTGTACCAAACATCGAGGGGGAGAGCCCCATAGCTCTGAGGCTTCTGCGGGACATCTGAGCTTTGCGTTTCATCTCCCCACAACCAGTTGCGGAAGAATACGTTGTGCGATGAACTACCCCAGTAGCTGTCTGCCGTAAGGTGTGAGTAGATGTTCCCCTCGTACAGATTCATGTAAGGATGAGCGCCGTGGTTCGCTCTGGCGGAGCCAAGATAAGTCAGGTCGTCCGTGTAATCATCGTCAATGTAGTTGTAGAGAACTGCGACCCCTGATCCTCCTCCTTCGAAATCCGTACTGTGCCGGTTATTTCTCAGAATGTTGTTCTCGACTTTGTGATCACTGTTGGGAAACAGGAACGCAATGCCATAGTTCCGGTCACTCGAACTGTCTCGGCCGTAGTGAAAATAACTATCACGAATCTCCGAACCATAGCTCCACTCCGATTCCACGTGAGACGCCTTGGCGGACGTGCCTGCATCATACGTCTCCACGCCTTTCACCCAATCGAAGAGGGCAAATTGCATGTAGATAAAAGCGTCATGGTCCGCGAAGCTGCCATCCAGGCGGATATTCTCCAATCCCGCCTTCGAAACAGAGAAACTGATTGTCCGTGCTACTGGAGATAGTCCGGACTGGAATGTGTAGTACAGCGGTCGGCTTAGCGTGATGTTGTTTCCACTGACGCTGGTGACTTGCACAATCTGCGCCATGAGGTGTACACCATCATTCTCGCCGCACCAGGTGCAAGTTCCGTCGTCTCCGAGATTAGTAACCGGGATGGCCGTATCCGGTTTCTCTGAAACGATGATCCAATCGCCGGCCGAGAAGCCGTGACCCGCGTTCATCACCAGGGATGTGCTTCCCTTGGTATAACCGCTTGCGATGCCGACGTTTGAACCTGTCGACCCGTCAGAAAAGGAAACCGTCCCGTTTCCCCCGAGTTTGAAAGTCGTGGCCGATGGATTGGCTGCTGGTAGATAGGGCGGGGCAGAACTCATGGCACCGCGCAGAACCACATTACTCTTCATGCTCAGGCTACTGTTGACGTAATAGACGCCTTGTGGAATGTAGACTGCGGTGCCCGCGGACGCGCCGTCGATACAACTCTGAATCGCAGGACCATCGTTGGTTGTGCCATTGCCGGATAGTCCGGTGCACGTAACCTGCGGATAGTTAGGCAGAGTTCCCCCATTCCAGAGGTCCGAACCTGCTTTCCAGGGAACCTGACGGCAATTCGCCGGACAGGAAGTATTGTCGTTTGGGAGGTCGTAAACGCTCTGTGCCAGGAGGCGCTGCCCAACGAGAGCATTTCCGATGAACGTTAGCCCTACGAACGCCCATAGGATCAGATTTCTTGACATGTTTTCCGCACCTTAAGGTCGGGGATTGACTTCTTTTCCAGCTTGGGGTCACGGAAGAAGGTCGGGACCCTGCCTCATCACGACAGCTCGCTGAACGTAGGGTCATCGTCCATCTACACCTCACACTGTGTCAACACTCACTAGGTCATGCCCAGCCCCCTCACGGCCATGCCCTTCTGGACATCAACTGCACCATTACCAGGGCAGTAGCGACGCCCCGAGCGTGTTCAATGAGGCCGCAGTCTGAAGTAGGTCGCACGCGCGAATTGCCGGGCCAGAATCTCGGCCGCTGGCGCTGACGTTTTCTCCATGCTGACGCGCTCGATATTCCGCGGGTGAAAGTGCGCAACCAGACCTGCCGTCCCGAACGAGACGTCCAGTAACGCGCTCTGAAAAGACTTCGGTAAAGAACGATTCTCTCGACTCCGCAGTCGGTATGAGGAAACGCGAACGCTTTCGGACTGATGCCGAATCGTGCGTCCAGCACCTCCATGCTCCTTCGTGTTTGCGCGAGCTGCTGGGTAACGGAAGGTCGGCGTACAGGGGGTGGTCGTGGCTGTGCGCCCCGATACTGAACCCCATATCAAGCAGGGTTGCGATCTGCCTGGAGGAAAGGTACGGTTGCGTTTCGCGGACATATTGATCGAGATCGACGTCTAAGGTTTCCGCAAGGCAGCGCACCAACGCGTTCTGCCGCGTACCGGATCGACAGAACCCGCGCCCGCAGAGTCGCACAGTCGCCGCTGGCGGCGGGTAGAAGGGATTCCACTCGGCGAAGGCTTGCCTCGCCAAGACGCGCGCGGCTCGACTGCAACCGATCGAGCAGAACGCTTAGTGCGTTGTGATGCGCCAGACCGCCGCCGTCCAGGAACGCAGTATTGAGAAAGAACGTGGCGGGCACGCCGGCGCGATGCAGGATCGGCGCGACGATGTCGTGCATCTCCCTGAATCCGTCATCGAACGTCAGGTGGAAGCAGGAACGGCCCAGGCTCCGCGTTCCGTTCAATGCATCGACGATGTCGCTGAGCGTTACCGGTTCGAAGTGGCGGAGAAGAAATTCCACGTCCGCTGTGAACTCTGCGGTCGTTCTGAAGCGATACAGGTGGCTGACATGCGGCACCATCGTGTCGCTCACCATGTGGTAGTACGGCACCACAAGCGAGACTTTGGAGAGCGGGCGCACCCATTCCATGGGGATCCACGCCGCTGCTTTCGACAAGAGACCCCTTCGATGGCATCGCTCTACCTCGCTTCGACCGTTCTTCTGGTGACAGGCGAGAGATCAGATGAGCGAACCCCTTGAACATCGTGGCCTGCCCCCAATGGAGCATCGGGGTCCGGGCTGTTATACCGAACGGATACTTGCGGTAATAGAAGAACCCGGCTCGATCCTGCATATTGCGGATGGTCCAGTCGGCCACCTTGACCGCAAGGGAAAGCGCCTCAGGATCTTCCGGAGCAAAGTATGCGAGTGTGTCGATCGCCTGGGACGCACACTGAATGTCGATGGGGTAGGCGCGATCGTGATAATACTTCGGGCGCCCGGACTCGTCAAAGAAATGCTCCTTGAAAAACCGAAGGCCTCCGAGTAAGCTGGCGCGAGAACTCGGTGTCGCCGGTGTACTCGATGTAGCACTTCAAGCTGTCCAGGTTGTAGCCCGTGTGGAAATTGTCAATCCAGTGATATTGGTCGTCTTCCGCATACCACCAAGCGCCGTCCGGGAGCATGCGTGAACAGCTATAACGTATGGCGGAGCCCGCGACTTCCGCATAGTCCCGGCGACCCGTCGGCCGGGCGGCGCGGGCTAGAGCCGCCGCCCCCAGCATGCTCGCGTTATGGATCGATTCCTGACCATGTGCAAAATAACTGAGGCAGCTGCCGCGATCTGTCCGCTCGCGTGGCAGCGACATGATCCAATCACACGCACTCGATGCAATATCGAGAAACCACTGGTCCTGTGACTGCTCGAAAGCCTCGAGGTATGCTTGCGCGATCAGGCTCGTCCAGACGATGATGCTGTCGTCCTTGTGGTACGCACCGCCCCGGCTTGAGAAATCGAAGGAATTCGCCCAGCTGTGCTTCTCGAACTTCGGCGATCGACGAACATCGAGCCAGTGCAGGCATTCGACGGCTTTCGTCCAGTAGTCTGCGACGCCAGTACTGCGATGGAGCAGCAGGTAACCCCAGGCCATCATTCCCCGGCCCTTGGTGGAGTCGAGGGGTTTGATCGCCGATTAGCGGCCGGATGTTAATGGGCGATTGCCTGACCGCCTGCTGCAGAATACGTTCGGCCAGAAGGTTTCCGAACGTGTACGCCCTGAGCGGGCTCGACAGACCGTCGAAGGGCTCGTAGCCTCGGTACCCATTTGCCTCGACCCAGCGCTGCACGGCCACAGCGCTTTCCAGCAGGCGCCGCTTTGTTGATTCGGATGTGGCTGCCAGCAACGGTTGAGGCTCTGCGATCGTTTCCATTGGCTCCCCTCGTTAGTCGTCGTTGAAGAATTCTGTGCGTAGCAGTGCGTGGATAGGATGATCAGCGCGAAACATATAGCACGCAGGAGAGAAATCCATCGAACATTCCCTCGATGGAAGCATGCACGAGGATGTCGCGGCGGGCGTTCGCCGACATCCGCCGTCGCTCCTGGTCGTTATCGAGCAGTAACAAAAGGCGATCGCGGAGCGCACTCGTATCATCTTCAGGCACAATGAAACCGTTCTCACCATCGCGCAGGTACTCGATCTCCGGGGGCTGATTGCCCCGCTCGGTAACCATCGGCAGCCCCCAGAAGAACGCCTGGTTGAGCCCCAGGCCAACATGGCCGGGAATCGAGCAGACATCGGCCATTTTAAAGATCCGGCTGATCTGACGGTTCTCGGGGTCGTGGACCTCGCCGAGATAGCGCGTGTTCGCCGGGTTCATGCGCCCGCGAAGCTCGTCGCCAAGTCCAGATCCCACGATTACCAGGCCGACATCGGATCGATCGAGTTCCCTGAAATATGTCGATCAGATGATCGACTTTCTTCCGGTTTCGCTCCTCCCCGATTCGCCCGGCGAACAGCACCACCTTCTGAAATGGAATGCCAAGGTCCCGCTTGATTTCGTCCTTTGACTCAGGGACCGGGGGAAAATCCTCGAAATTGATTGTGTTGTTGGCGATGAATACCTTGCGCCGGTTCCGCTTCGAGATGAAACGGGTCAAAGATGCCGTGTATAGGATCAAGCCGTCGCTGATGACATGCAAGTAGTCGAAGAACACATTGCGAAAGCGGTTGTCGGGGTCATCCAGATTCCGCGTCTTGGTCCAGAGGGCCACTGGAATACCGGAGAGTTTCAGCCAATGAATCAACGGCCACAGGATCAGATCCTTGAGGAGCAAGAACAGGATGATGGCGTCTGGATTGATGCGTTGGATCTCCGCCCGGTAACTGGAAAACTGGAACGGACGCTCGATCAGTTCGAACTGACGCTGGTTCTCGTTCTGCCGTTGCAGTTCGTTGGTCAGGACGGCAAAGTCCCACCCGTGCTCCCGGAAACGCCGCCAGAAGTAGTTATAGACCGACACGCGATAGTGCATGAGCCGGTTGGAAATGAGCAGGACGCGCTTGCGACGGGCCGCCTCCGGAACGCCAGCCACAGGGGAGACCGTGAACGGCGTCGTTGCGCTACCAGCAGATACCATGGTACTGGCCATTCAGTCCCTCGCAATCCTTAATGATTCGGACGAGATCCACGACCACTTGGCCCGGCCGAGTGGTTTGCGCAAGGGCCTCTCGAAACGGCTCACTCGCATTGCTGACGACGACCACGTCGGAGTCGCGCACGAGTTCTTCCGCCGACGATTGCATGAGTGAGGACACGTGAGGAATTTCCCTCTCGATGTATTCTTTGTTGGCGCCGACCAAACGGGCAATCGAGACGAACTCGTCGTAGATGTTGACGTGGAACCCTTTCCCGAGCATGGTTTCGATGACCTCCAGGATCGGGCTTTCGCGTAGATCGTCAGTCCCATGCTTGAAGCTCAATCCGAGGAAGCCGAGGGAACGGCCCTTGTACTGTTGCAACAGCGTAGTCACGCGCTCAATCTGCTTTCTATTGCTCACGAGAATCGCGTCCAGCAGGGGGGTCTGAACGTCTAGGCTGTGAGCGTGGTAGGTCAAGGCGCGCAAGTCCTTGGGCAAGCATGAGCCGCCAAATGCAAAACCTGGCTTGAGATAGTAGGGCGACAGGTTGAGTTTGGTGTCCATACAGAAGATCTTCATGACCTCGTGACTGTCGCAGTCGGCAGCCTTGCAGATATTTCCGATTTCATTCGCAAAAGTTACCTTGAGGGCATGGAATGCGTTGTCCGCGTACTTCAGACTCTCCGCCACGCGGATGCTGGTACGGATCAGGGGGGCCTCAATCCCGTCGAATAGCGCAGCAACCGTTTTGCCCGCGCGGCAATCCAACTCTCCGATCACGGTGCGGGGTGGGTGAAAGAAATCCTTCACCGACGTGCCCTCGCGCAGGAATTCAGGCACCATACACACGCCGAAATCGCGCCCGGCGACCTTTCCCGATCGGGCTTCCAAAGCAGGAATTACCACTCGTTCGACGGTGCCGGGCAGGACCGTGCTGCGGATCGCAACCACGAAGTACCCGCCCCTGGCCGCGAGCGCGGTGCCGATCTGCTCGCTGACCCGTTGCACCAGGCTCGTACACAGGCTCCCGTTCGGGCTGCTCGGAGTGCCGACACAGACCAGTGCGACGTCGCTGGCGGCAATCGCGTCCTGCCAGACCGCAGTCGCGCTGAACGCCCTGCGTTGCGTGACTGTCGCGAGCAGTTCCGACAGACCCTCCTCAATCACCGGTGGCTGGCCCCGGTTAATCATCGCGACCTTGCATGCATTCGCGTCAACGCCAATGACGTGGTGACCCAATTGAGCAAGACATGCCCCCGAAACGGAACCGACATAGCCCAGGCCAAATACTGAAACTCTCATCCCTACATGCTCCTTACGGCCAGCGAACCCGGCGTTAACGACCGGCGGCAAAAGCGGGTATCAGAAATCTCGACTGGCTGAATGCGAAAATCCAAAGATGGCAAGCAGCCGCGCAATGTGGTGACAGTCCTTGATGAGGTACTTCATCGCAACGTGGTCTCCAAGCAGAAACAAGAAGGGCAAGGCCAGCGTGTAGACCACCGTGGCCACAAATGCTTTCGCCGCGACCCGGACTGTCCCGAACGCGGTTGGCCGTTCCGCTGCATATTTCGACGACACACGACCCTGCAGGAACGCCCGCTTCAGAAAATAGCGGCGACGCAGGCGCGCTTCCGGCACCAGTTCGTAGGCTGGAGCTTCCTCACACCAGACGAACGTTTTACCCGCGCCGGCCGCACGTCGGAAAAAATCCACGTCTTCGCCCCCGGTGGCATACGCCGGATCGAACCGGACACCATCTTCGACGACCATCGCTCTGCGTAGCAGCACATTGCCCGTGCGTGTCTGTCTCCAGTGGAGCGTGCTACCCGTCGGGTGCGACGGCCGTTCGCAGATACGGCTTCGCACGATCCAGGATGGCGGCCGGCTTTCGAAATATGGCCGCACCGGGCCCAGCACAGCGTCCGCTTGATACTGGTGAAGGGTTCGCCATAGCTGCGTCAGCCAGTCTTCGCGGGGTACCTCGTCATCGTCGATGAAGGCAAGAAAATTCCCGCTTACCAGATTGAGTGCACGGTTTCTCGCCAGCGCGAAGTTCCGTACAGGCTCCACAGCGTATCGGATCGGCACGGGGAACATGGGCTGCAGGCGTTCAACCACGGTGAGCGCGCTCGCCGCGGCGTCGTTATCCACGACTGCGCAGGAGAAACTGAACAAGCGGTTCGTCCGCTGCACGGCGAGCGCGGCAAGCAGGCGTTCCAGCAACTCCGGGCGTCGATAGGAGCAGATGCAGACGGTGATCTCGTCCGCCCCCAGGGCCACGTTGGCGTCGATGGCGCTTGCCACGGAAGATTCGGTGTGGGGCAATGTATTCTCCGTCCCGCAGAAAAACCAGGAAAGCCGCGAAACACTTCATCACCGCATTCGCAGTCGCACTCTCATGAAAATGCCGTCACCCTCAGCCGACAAGGGCGTTGTAGTCAAGATCGCGCCCGGAGCCGGTATTCGAACCGCGCCCTGGCGTGATCTTCCGTAACCGCGCCACTCCTTGCGACCGCATCTTCCGAGTCGCGGCCGGAACATTAATGGCGACGAGAAGAAACACGAACCACAGGCTGTGTGTACCCTTCAGGAAGCTCGATTCAGTCACGTTGTTCATGATGATGCTTAGCAGGAGCGTCAGGCGCAGCCTCCCGAGTTCGAATTCATTTTGAAGGTCGTCCAGAGCGCCGGCGAATGCAAAACCGATTACACCGAGCATCAGCACCACGCCAACGATGCCGAGATCGACGTAAACGTCGAGGTAACCGTTGTGTCCTTCTCCGGGGCGCCATTCGGGCGTGACCCGGGACCAGTTGTCGAGGGGGTACATGTCGTACCCAATGTGTCCGACCCAGAATGCCCCGAACCCGACTCCAAGGGCTGGGTTTTTCGCGGCGTTGTAGAGCAGGTCTTTCCACAGGCCGGTGCGGCCCGTCAGCGTCATGTCACGGTTTGTGGCCTTAAGCACCAGATCGACCGGCGTGGTATCAAATGCTTCGAACGCCACGTACACAAACGGCGCCAAAAGGGCAAAAGCTATTGTTGCCGCCAGAACAATGCGCTTGGCTTGCGCGACTCTTCGTCTAACGTACTGCAAGCCGAACAGAACGGCGGCGCCGACTGTGAATCCAACGATTGACGTGCTGCTGTGGGAGTTCTTCGATCCGGTCAACAACCACATGGTGAGGGCGAGGAGCAGCAGATCCAGCGTTATCTTTTTCTTGGCCCAGTTCTGAAGAACCTGCCAGGTGGAAACCAAACCGCTGCACATCACGACCTGGCCGAGATTGTTTTTGTGCACAGAGAGGCCGATCCACATCTCCTCGATGCCGCTCCAGTTGTACGCAACGCCAATGTTCCTGAAGTACTTGATGGCGATGATCGAAAGCGGAACGTACACCAGATAGAGGCGCCGGAGCAGAGCCCGGATCGCGCCAAGCGGATCGCGCTCGGTAAGCACCATGAGCACCATCACGAGCGTGCCCGTCGATCGGATGCACCTCCGAAGTGAAATGGCCGGGAAATTCGACCACACGATACTCAACGTCATGTAGACGAACAGAACCACCAGCCATTTGTTACGAGCGAGAATTCTCTTGGTCCGTTCCGCCCGTGAGCCCAACACAAACAACCCCAGCACGATCAACAACGTCAATAGCGTGCTGTCCACAGGACTGCCGGACAGATCTGGATCGACCAATGTCCCGTCTTGCCCGGCCAGGCTGAGCCAACTGGAAAGGCTGCGCGTGCTGACGATGAACAGCCAGATGTACGGGACCCATATCCACTGCGATGGTGCCGACGCCTTGACAGGGAGAGCCCGCGTCTCAACGGGTGGGGCTGCGAGCCAGGGAGCTGATCTTGACTGGATCACGTTTGAAGCTCGGGACGGGCGCGCAGTCCAACGCTCGAGGCGGTCACCAGATCGAGGTAACGGTCGGCTTGCGCTTTGATATTGTGTTTCTCATAGAACGTGGAGGCCATACGTGCGAGGCGTTCGCGTTCCTTTTTGTCGTGGAACAACGCCACGATTGAGTCGGCCATTTGCTCGACGTTCTCGGGCTCATAGTACCGAACCATCGTATCGTCGAAGTAGCGTACGATCACGCCCAGACGCGGCGCAACCACCGGCACGCCCAGGTACACATACTCCAGCAACTTCACGGGGAGCATATATCTGTCGCAGGCGAGGTTGCGCCGGTTACCAATGATGCCCAGGTCCATACCGGAGACGATCTCCGGTATTTGCTCCACCGGAAAAAACGTTTGGCTGAAATGGACCTTCCCTTCGAGGCCCAACTGAGTTGACAACGCCAGCGCTTCGGGCAGGTAGTCGCCACGCCCATATATCCAAAGTTCCGCCGGAACGCGGGCGGTGACTCTGGCCATCGCCTGCACAAGCAGGTCGATGCCCAAACGGTGCGCAATCGTACCGTGATAGACAATCCGGAACACTTCACCCTTTTTCTGTAGTGGCGTGGACTTGAATAGCTCCACATTGGGGAGGTTCATCAGCACGGTGATTTTCTGCTTCGCAACTCCGCAGTGTTCGACCAGATAGTCCTGCTGGTTGTGATCCGCGCAGAACAGGTGATCGGCGAACATCGCCGACAGCCGCTGCTCGAGCTTTAGGACCTTTACCGGCAAATCGTTTTCTCCGGCGTTGAACTTCGCCATGTAGTTGACGGTCATCAGATCGTGCACGTCCAGCATCACCTTGGCGCCGAACATCTTCGGAACAATGGCGGCAAACACCAACGCATTGGGCATGTTGTGCACGTGAACGACGTCGTAGCGGTGGCGGAAGGAGCGCTGGGCGAGGAGAAGCCAGGACTTCAAGAAAAACTTAAGATAGGAGCAGATGTACAGCAGCGTGCTGTGGCCCTGATACTTGCGCATTATCCGGAACGTGGTACCGGCTGGAAGCGATTCGACCGCCGACTCGCCGTCCGCTTGCAAGGCGATGACGTCGACCCGGTGTCCTTCGTCTTCGAGCGTCCGCACGTAAGACTTGATTCGGGCGTCGTGGAAGTAGTGCGCGTACGCCAACATACAAACGTTCATTCGTTCACTCCTAGGACGGGCGTAGCCCGCGATGTCTTCTAATTCCCGCTCGGTGCGTCATCCTACGTGACGATAGAGAATACGCCCTGTTGCCTGCAGAACAGCATCCGGCATCATGGCGAACAACGGCTTGACGACACCGGACCATCGACGCCCGGTCACGTCGGGAACGCCCTTTCGAGACCAACGTAGGTAGGTGAGCATTGAGGACTTCGCGCCCCAGCGGTCTTTGAACGCGATCAGTCCGGGATTGTCGGCGTCTGAACGGCCAAAGTCCATGCATGTCAGCCCCGCCCCTTGTGCCTCGACGATCGTTTTCCAGAAGAGAAACTGGGTCCCACCGAGACTTTGGTACATCGCGTCGGAACAGCCATATTTGTAGACGACGACGTCCTTGTGCTGCAGAGTAAGAATGCTCGCAATCTCTTTCCCGTCCTTGAACGCTACTCGAAACCGCAGCCGGTGACCCATGCAGGCAGCCAGGTTCCGAAACCACTGGATGGGCTGCGGCGGCAGTTGATGGCGGCGGCGCGTCTGGACCATGAGACGGTAAAACGCATTCAGCAGTCGCTCCGAGTTGCCGTGTTCATACACAAGCCCCTCACGCTCCGCCCGTCTGATCGGCCGCTGAACGCACGTTTTATGCGTCCGACTCAGGAGTTCTTCGGCCGCGAACCGAAGATCGAGCAGATGCAGGTAATGGGAGGGAGACTTAAGGGCGCCATCGAGATCGGGCAGTTCGCTTGTGGGCCTGAGCTCGACGTATTTCCACTTCCCCGCATTCATGGCGTTCCTCAGCTCCTCCAGGATCGCGGCAGCAGCGCTGGCACTGTCCAACAGCGGTTCGCAGTGGTCAGAGAACGGAACGGACACCATGCGGCGGCCCGTGAGCCAGCTCTTTATCTGGCACAGCACGATGCCGTTCGACAGCGGTATAGACGGGGGGGAGGTTGTGTACACGATGGGTGTGTACCCGTACGTCCTTCGCACCGCCTCAAGCCACGGCGGGCTATGGAAAACAGACGCGGAACTGTGCTGGCTGATGAAGTCATCCCATCGGGGGTCGCGTAGCGGGTCAAGGGTATAAACAATCACCGCACTTCCTCCGCGAAGGCGTTCGTCATCTCCTCGGGAGGTGCCGTCGAAAGCCTGGATTCCCTCACAAATTCAGCGATATCGCGCGGAAGTGCACACCACGCATCTCCGAACTGGGCAGAAACGTGGGCGAGAAATTCTTTGTACAGAATCACCGGAAATTCCGCCCGACCGACTCGTTCTCCAAATGCAGTGTAATCGGGATGCACGTTGACCAGTGCCAACCCGCCGTGCCGCGCTACCCAGTCCAGCTTCCGCTTCCAGATTTCGTTGGTTTTTTCGCCGAGGACCAGGAAGAGCGTCGAATCCTGCGGCAGCGTATATGGCAGTTCGACGTAGCCGCCGCCGTCCGATCGTCCGACCCAGAACGGAAAGATCGTGTTGGCGCTGTCTGGCTGGGGCTCGAAGGGATCCGTGTCGAACGTCGACGCATCGTACAGAACGTTCAGCTCT
This sequence comes from Terriglobia bacterium, assembly GCA_963803655.1. Taxonomy (GTDB): domain Bacteria; phylum Acidobacteriota; class Terriglobia; order Terriglobales; family Acidobacteriaceae; genus JAIQFF01. The sequence goes on along the minus strand of CAWDNR010000017.1, from coordinate 66,447 downwards.
TTTAACCATTCGAGATTGTGAAACATGAACGCGGACCTGAATCCCACGGCTTGCCAGCGCTCCAAGTGCTGGTTGATGCGCTTAGCTGCGGCGCTAAACTCGACCTTCGACCGATACAGTGTGCCGTCATGATGCAGATCGTGAACCCCAACTTCGAAGCCGCGTTCGGCGAGAAACGATCGGAGCGAAAGGGGCGTATCGTACTCGCCTTCCGGGACGAAGTTGAAGGACGAACGGAAGCCCAGATCCATCTCTAGTTCGGCCAGGGCCCGGCAACGCTCCATTCCCTTCCTGCCCTCGACATCGTGGGTCAGAACGAAAGCGAACCGCTTACCTCCAGGCCAGCCGGACCACCACTCCGGCGGTTGCGCTGCCGACTCGTTGATCGGCCAAACGTTCGCACTGCGCCGGCGCTGTCGAGAGGCGATGTGCGTCCTGAGCCGCAAACGCAAGCCGTGGGGGATCGCTGGCTTGACCAAGTAGTACAGATCGAGAAGCTTCATGTCGTTGGGCTTGCGGTAGGAATGTTGCTGGTCTGACCTATAAAGCTCACGCCTACGCGGCCGGAGTCTCGTTAACTGAAGAACGCAACCAGCTTAAATCACGGTGCTGCTGCATCGAAGACCGGAACACGAACTTCAGCCGGCTGGCGGCGAAGGGCATCAGAGAAAGCGCGGCCCCGATCCAGGACTTCATAAACAGACCGTTTGTGCGCAGCGATCGCACGAAGCACCGGCGGGCCCTTTCGAGGTGACCCGCGCAGAGCTCGCGGCAGCCGAATCCGTAGTATCGGTTGGCAGCGTACAAGGAGTCGCGCCAGAATTGCATCGCGCCGGCAAGGCCGCGAGTGTCCTTGCGCCTTCGTCTCAGTTCGAGCAAGCGAGGTAATTCGGCGTCGAAGTCTTCGGGTTGCCCGCTCCGTCGCCGGTTCGCCAACCGCATTGCGGCATCGCCCAGTTCGTTGATGTACTGATGGCCGAAAACTGAGAGGCCTTTGGGGTTCAACCGATAGCTGATGAGAGGTTCGTAGAGGTTGTGCGCCTGGCAGTGTTCCAGGATGCGCAGAATAAAATCATGATCCTCGGCAGGCTCAAACGCCTTTCGGTAGCCGCCGACAACTTCGTAAAGCGCTCTTCTGAACATGATTGAAGGATGGAGGAAACACCAGCGCTCCACGAGAGTTCGCTGGATCGTCTCGTTATCCTCGGGCAAGTACGAGGTATAGAGCGCCGCGCCGCTCGCGTCGATGTTGTCATAAATCCCACATCCAACCAGGCCCACCCGGGGATTCGCGTCTAGAAAAGCTAGCTGCCGCTCGACTCTGGTGGGTGCGCACACGTCGTCGGCGTCCATGATGGCCACTAATTCACCGCGCGCGACGATCAGTGCGTCATTGCGCGACAATGCAGCACCGATGTTGGTGTGATGTCTGATAATCCGCACCCGCGGATCCTGGAAGCTCTGGAGAATCGAGAGCGAATCGTCATGAGATGAATCATCGACCACGATCAACTCGAAATCGCGATAAGTCTGCGCCAGAACACTGGAAACGGCCTCACGCAGAAATTCCGCCGCGTTATACACCGCCATGACTACGGTCACTCGAGGCACTGCGGGTTTCTCCAGAGTCATTGGTGCAGGTCTACGGTTACAAGACTGAAAGCGGCGAGGAAGGCGTTAGACAGCCGACCACTGCTTTTCCGATTCAGCGTGGGGATACTAGGGGTTCTGAATTTGTTTCGATTCAACGTCCAGCGCCAACGGTGCCGATATCCTCTCAACATCTGCGTTCGCAGGGCACACCCTCTCGAAGATGGCGTAACCATTACGCCGATCGAGATCGCGATCCACCAGGAAATATGCCGGGTCTTCGATGAGCTTGGCATAGTTGGCGTGGTTGCAGTGAGCGTTGATGCCGTCGAGCAGCACGCACTTCGCCCTTCGCAATGGGTGGTCGATCATATTGGTGTCATCCAATCGATTCTCCAGTTCAGAACCATCGATGAGCAACAAGTCGAAATGATCAATTCGGTGCTCATCGCAGATCCTGGTGATGATCCGGTCAAGTTCTGCGGCGAGTAGCGGAGGGGAGGACGCGTGCAATTGGTGCCACTCGGTGAAAACGTGATCCGCTGGGATCCGACTATCCTGCGACACGCTGATCCCGAAAACCAACGACTTACTGGTGCTGGTCTGCGCGGCAGCCAACAATGCCTGAGTATTGTCTTTCCCGGGTTCGGCGCCGATGATGAGAGCTGCGCGAAAGGCTTCTTCCGATGCCCGTTCTTGAATTGCATCAAGGTATTCGTCATACTGGCGACGCTTGAGACGGTCGGGTAGAAGGTCGCCGCACTTAGCCTCGACTCGACGGAGCATATTCTTCACCGGCTGTTTCAGCGCCATCTGAGCATTCGCGATAAACACGCTTCTCTTAAAAGCATTGGCAGCACTGTTGTGGTTCTTAGGCGGACGGTCATCGAGTCCGTGAGGGTCGTTCGAACCGGCCCCGTTCACGGCTGGGACGGCCGTCTCATCGATGGTGCATTCGACGATCTTCTGCGCCAAATCTCTCTGGCCGCACGCGACCAGCATTCGGCTGAGCTGATCGGTCCACTCGCGGAAATCTCGGCTGGGCAAGCCATGAATGCTGCGACGCTGGCACTGCTTCCAGTTGTGGTTGACGTTAGCAACCTCTGCGCTGTTTGTGATAGATCCGAGGACGACGCGGACCCGGTCGAGTTCGCTATGATGCAGCCAGGGGAATTGCCCAGCACGCTCCAGCGCGTCCTTGGTTCGTCCCAGGCAGAGCAACGTGATGATCAGACACGCCCACTCAACGGGATCCGGATCGGTGGCCTTATATTCAGCGAGTGTGCACTGAATGGGTTTTGTAATCCAGGAGAGCGCCGACTTTGCATTTCCTTTATACAGATTGCACAGCGCCAGCCTCAGTTGTGGCTCCGGCATCCATCGGTAGTAGTTCACACACTTGAGATAAAGCATCTCCGCACCGGAATACTCGCCCTTCCAGAGCATCTCGTCCCCTTCGCGAAGGAGCGCCAGTAGTGAACCTGACGCGGGCGGGCGCGTATTGGCGGTAGAGACCTTGTCATGCACAACCGCTAGCGGTCCAAAAGGATTGGGCTGAACGATCCTGGCCTGGCCCGCAAGGGTCTTTCGCAGCATAAACCACTGCAGGATCTGGTCTCGCTGCTTGTTCGTGTGACGCGAGTGAACCAACTGATAGCCAGCGTCCGTTATAGCTTGCAATCGCTGCGGGTGTGCGAACAGAAATGCCAACTTGTCCAGGACGTCCGCTCCCTCGGCAAACACACAGTTCTCCATGTCCACGAACCCTGCAGCTTCGAGCCCCGCAGACCGTTGCGTGACCAGACAGGCGCGGCAAGCGGGGATTTCGAAATGCTTTCGAATTACCTCCCTGACAACCGTGCCGCAGGCGGGAGCGAAGTAGGAAGCATTCAGCATCCGAGCGTACGCTTCGCCGATCAGCAGTTGAGGCGCGGCTTTCAGAGGACTGTATCCCGGATGAGGACAAATAAGTGCTGGATAGCTTCTGGACACCAGCCGGACGATTTGCTGGCGCCATGGATAGAGCGTGTTCTTGTTGCCGGAAAACAAAACGGGAATATTCTTCGATTGTCCATAGTCCCGGTAAAGAGCGGTGTCTACCGAATTTGGCCAGATGAACAGGTTGTCTGCGATCTCTGGGTTATGTTCGGCGGCTGTCGTGGCGATGGCAAAAAAAGTTTCGATTCCCCAGTGATCCATGTCCGAGAGAAACCCGGCGCGGCCCTCGCCAAAAGCGTCAGCGTTGAGCAGGCCCACCTTGAGGACCTGGGAATGCAACCGAGTATTTGCGATCCGAGGTTGGCGGCAGGAAGCGAAGGGAACGCCGCTCTCAAAAACCGCAATATCAGGCTGGTATCGTTCGCAGATTTCCTGGTAGTCGCAGTCTTCGTCGATCACCGTCACCTCGAAGCATTGCGAGAGACAGTTTGCGTGCTCGCGGGCGTGCATCAACAGGAAAGGGGGAAGCGAACTGTCATACTTGTATTGGAAGAACACGAGCCTCGGTTTGGAAGTGATTGAGTGCATCCTTGGTCGCTTTGTGTCTATCTGTTTAGAAAAACTCCCTACTGACAGCTGCCGACTGCTTCACCGGGGGCTGGCATGAAGCCGAATCCAACGATGAGCCGTTGTAAAGGTCGGGGAAGGTGAGCTAGCGGAACAAGTTTCAAGAGAACTCGGATCGAGTAAGCAGAACTCCCCAACAGGGACAGCACGCCGACAACGATGGCTGCGGCGAATGGAAGAAGGTAGAAACAACAAAACACGGTGGCGATCAACAGCAAGAAGAAGACGCCGGTTCGTCTGTTCGCGGCGGACCAACGGAAGCCACTCAACATGCGTGCAATTGGGTAAGTAAGAAATCCGTGAAAAACGTAGGATCCGAAGAAGGCGATGCCTGCGCCATTCAAGCCATAAGACTTAATGCAAAACCAGGCCAGGCTGGCGGCCACGATTGCCCACGCCAATTCGCTCAAGAAAAAGAGACCCTGCTTGCCCTTGGCCACGATGATGAACCCCATCGGCCAGGTAATCACCTGAAGCATCGCTCCCAGGCATATCCAACGCAGGATCCCAACTGCGGCATGGAATTTGGCGGTGTAAAAGAGTGCGATAACCAGTGGCGCAAAAGTCAGTGTAGCAAGTACGCCTGGTCCGGCTAACAACAGGCCCACGAGTGTCTGCTCGTTCACCAGGCGATTGCACTCCGCTTTGTCATGGATGCTGGCGGTCAAGCGCGGATAGAAATCGGCCCCCATGGCCTGAAGAATGAAACCCACATAAAGGCCGCCCAGGGTCCAGGCGGATTGATACAGTCCTGTCGCCTCCAGGCCGATCTTGTGGAGCACCGTGACCCGCACCGCATATGCCACACCCAGGGTGAGCAAACTGCTTGCCATGAACGCTGATCCAAGCTTCAAGAGGGCTGAGGCTTCCTGCCGGACTTGGGAGAGGGTAACCGCAGGAACTTGAACCTCTATCTTCCGGCTGTACCACCACGAAGTAAGGACCGTCATGGCGGCTACACTGACCAGTGACGGAACCACGCCTCGCTCGCGGAAGAAATACACCAGCGGAATGGCGGTGCACAGTCCGAACAGAGCACCCAGGACATTCATCTTGGCCAGATCGGCAATGCGTCTCATGCCCTGGATCAACGCTCCCTGACCTCCTGACACGAGCGTAAGAAAAACGGCGATCGACAGTAGGGACACCGCAGCGGCCCGTTCCCTGCCACCGAATGTCAGTGCGGATACCTGGCGCGAAAACAGTATCAGCAAGGCCGCGCCCAACAGTCCAAGGATGGTCGCCGTTCGTCGAAGCACCGCTGCGGTTTGCGCGATCCGCATCTTGTCGCCTGACCCCACCGCCTCGGCAATCTGACGAACTCCGCTGCTGTTGACACCCATGCCGGCAACGCTCTGCGTGAGGTTTGCGATGGAACCATAGAGGCCAAACAAACCGAAACCAGCCGGGCCGAGTAACATCGCCATGGCCTTGGTGCGAACGATACCAATAGCGATATTCGCGATCTGAGAGCCTCCGATCAATGCGGAAGACCTAAGGATCTGACCGTAGCTCCTCTTCTCGCGTGTCGCCTCGAGAGTCGGCGTCACTGGAAACGGCTGAGGCGGAACTAACAACAGCGAATCGTCGTCGGCGACGGCTACTGGCGAATACGAATTAGGGGAAGCGGACAATTCGACCTTTCTTACCGCGTCTGCAATCATTTCAGCGAGTCTTGACTTTTTGTCGTCTGCGCGAAAACCAGCCGCTTGGGTTCAAGATGCCAACAAAACCGGGTGAGTATCCTGGCTGGGAGGCCTGTTGGCAAGGATCACTCGCACTTTTTCGCAGATCAGGCGCTGTTGTTCCTCTGCGAGATTGGGGTACATGGGCAAGGACACGATTTCTTTTGCCAGCCGCTCCGCTATCGGGAAATCCCCTTCCTTGTATCCCAAGTGTCGGTAAGCACGCTGCAGGTGAAGTGGAACAGGGTAGTGAATTCCCGTGCCTATGCCTTCGAGTGCGAGTTTGGCCATCAATTCGTCTCTGTCCTGAACTCGGACGACGTACAAGTGATAGTTTGATTTCGCCCAGGGAGCCTGCAAGCAAGCGGTCACGCTTGCCCCAATTTCAGCGAACAAAGCATGATATAGATCGGCTCGATCGCGGCGTTGCCGATTCCACTGATCGAGGTGCTCGAGTTTGACGCTGAGTATCCCAGCCTGAATTGCATCCAACCTTCCGTTGTAACCCTCAATTTCATGATGATACTTTCGCGATTGCCCGTGATCGCGCAGCATTTGTATCCTTCGGGCAATGTGCTCAACGTTAGTGGTTACCGCGCCAGCCTCCCCGCACGCACCCAGATTTTTCCCCGGATAAAAACTGAACGCGGCCACACGCCCCATGGAACCAGCTCTCTTCCACCGAGATGCGGTTTTTGAGAAATACTCGGCGCCATGGGCCTGGCAGGCGTCCTCGACAACCGTCAGCTGATAGCGTTCTGCCAGTTCGAGAATCGCATCCATATCCGCGGGTTGACCGAACAAATGCACCGGAACAACGGCACCGACCCTGCGTTTCCCTTCCCTGATGACAGGCTGATCTGTGGCCTCGTCGATCTCGCACTTCGTCTCGATAAATTCACGAAGTTTCTCCGGATCCATGTTGTGAGTGTGCTCGTCGACATCCACAAACTCCGCTTGAGCCCCCGCCTGGGATATCGCTTCCGTAGTCGCGATGAAGGTGTTGGGCACAGTTATAACCGCGTCGCCGGCCTTAACGCCCGCTGCGGTCAGGGCAAACCTGAGAGCATCGGTGCCGCTAGCGACGCCAACGCAATACTGCGTATCGCAATATTTGGCGAAGGCTTTTTCGAAGCTCTCGACCATGGCGCCGCCGATAAATCCAGCCGTAGACAGAGCACTCTTGAACACCGCAACCAGCTCATCTTCCAGCTGCCGGTGGGGAGTCAGCAGGTCCAGGAAAGGCACGGCACTGGATCTGCTGTCCATGCCCGTGTGCCCGTTGCTGCCGTTGCTACTGTTGTGGCCGTTGCTACCGTTCCTGCCGTTATTACCGGTCATTGTCTGACTCCCGTTTTCGTATGATTTATTTGCATAGTCTTGGGCCAGGCTAGACTTCGGGTAAAACTCTTAGAACAAGGCGGAGGCAAAATCGGGCAGCAGGCCGGGGCCCCGAACTAGTACGCACCATCGCCCAGGATGACTGACCATGGTGTCCGCAGAAGAATCTTGATATCAAGCCAAATCGACCTGGCTGTGGTGTACCGGATATCAAGACGAACCATGTCGTCGAACTTCACTCTGCTGCGGCCGCTGACCTGCCACAAGCCGGTGATTCCGGGCTTTGCTTCGAGCACACGACGTCGGTGCCAGATCTGATAGGCTTCGACCTCATAAGGGATCGGAGGTCGGGGCCCGACCAGTGACATCTCACCTTTAAGCACGTTCCACAGCTGAGGTAGCTCATCCAAACTGGTTTTTCGCAAGAATGCGCCCACCCTGGTCACCCTGGGGTCGCTGGTCAGCTTGTACACCCCTTTACCGTTGCCGCTCGCGCCCTGGGGCTCGACCCGCCCCGCGATCAACCGCATCACATATTGCTCGTGCAGGTGAGGATCATTGTCGAGATACATCGACCTGAATTTGAGAAAGACAAAGGGCGTGCCGTAGCGACCCACTCGCAGTTGGCGAAAGAACACCGGACCCTTCGAAGAAAGGCGGATCGCCACCGCGATTATCAGAAACACGGGGGCAAACAGGACGAGACCCACCATGCTGCCGATTACATCAATCATTCGCTTCGTCATCAAGAATGGTCTTCTCCCGCTCTCCCGCTTGGACACGTCAGGGTAAAGAGTCGGGTGACTGGGCCGCTGCGGTACGTCATGGTCCCACTCTTCGGGAAAAATGTGATGGGAAATACTGATGTGGCTGAACTCCTCAAACGTCAAGGCGCTGTATAGAATGCCGTTCACTCTGGCCAGCATGGTGCTAACAACGGAGCCCCGCGGACCATTCCCAATTTCGTTGAACACAATGCCGATGACAGAATTGTTCTTGTACCATCCACTGATATCAGTTTCTCGGATTGAGGGGTAAAGCGTGGATAAAATCGTTCCGAGTTTCTTCCCATTTTTGTCGCTGGTGAGCAGCCGGCTCACATCCAGAAGCATGAGCAGGAATGGCCTTTGGGAGCGCTCCGACCTCTTTCTTTCCAGCGAGATCATGGCATGAAAAGACTCTTCGTTCAGAACGATGCGGTGCTCGCCCCAAACCGTGGGGACGGTGATGGTCTCGTTGTGGCTCGAGTTTCCCGACTTCATTGTTTCGTCCTTCCAGCAGGTTTCCGCATGTTTCTGGAAAATAAAGGAAAGTATGCTCCCTCAGCTCACTGGCCTTGGTCAGATGAAATTGATCGAAAAAGCTTGCGTCGGAAAGACGGGGTCTTGCGATCTAAGCCGCGGTCCGGGTGTTGGTCTTAGGATGGCCATTTGACTTTGCCGGTGGAGGACCGTAGCGCTGGTAGTAATTTTTATGGTCAGTGTTGCTGGAGCTATTTAGAACCACGCCCAGGAACTTCGACTCTTCCAGTTCTTGTAGTGCGCTCTGCAGCTGTCGCTTTTGTGTTACGCTCTCCCGGACCACCATAAGAATGCCATCGGCTGACCGCATCCAAACGCTGGTGTCAGCCAGAGGCACCACGGGAGGGGAATCGATCAGGACCCAATCAAACCAGCCTGTCAATTGCTCCATAAGTTCGGCGAGCCGCTCCGACTGCATAAGCTCCAAGGGGTTCGCAGGCGGACTCCCGGCCGGTAGAAAATAGAGCCCCGCATTTTCAAGATGATAAATGCTTGTGGCCGGCCCCTCACTGCCTTGCAGCCATTCTGTCAGTCCGGGTAGCCTGGGAAGCCCAAACCGTGTGCTCAATGCCGGTCGACGAAGATCACCTTCCAGCAGCAGAACCTTTTGGGGCCGTCTCTGGGCCAGGGAAATCGCAAGATTTGCGGAGACCATGGTCTTGCCCTCTTCCGGGATGGTGCTTGTGATCAGCAGCTTCTTCAGCGAACGCGTCTGCCGCATCTGTCTCAAACGAACACCCAGAAAGCGGAACTTTTCTGCGCCCAGGCTGGCCTCGTCCGTCAGGCTTACTAGACGACTATCCGGTGATGCAGAAATTGGCAACGACTGGAACTGACAGATATCGGTGGTGGGAATGTCGTCAATTTCAACCGCTGTAGCTTGTGGCACTTCGGCGGTCAACGACGAGGTTAGAGGAAACTCAAAGCCATCCCCATCCACCTTGGACCTCAATAAGGCGTCAAATATACGGCTCATGCTTGCTTTCTCCAGGTATCGTCGTTCGGGGGGACTGGGCTTCTCTCATCGGTGAACCTTGGGCGTACTCACGCAGGTGAAGCAGGTCACCGTCCGACGGCCAGGTGTCACGGTCTGTGACCTTTTCGGCACGTGGCCAAGGGGCGAGGTTGAGGCGAAAGTCGTTTGCTACCTCATGGACGATCTCCACCGGAACACTTCGCAATTGCCTCGCGTAAGCAGTGACCAGAGCGTTTTCGCAAATTGTATTGATCAAGCGGGGAATTCCCCGAGAATACAGATAGATCTCAGCTACCGAGTCATGTGGGAACAGGGTGGTCGTTTCAAAAGTCGCCCCGGCCAGCTGCAAACGGCGTTCGACATAGCCGTAAGTCTCTTCCCGAGACAAAGGCTCAAGGCGAGCACGCAAAGCGATTCTTTGTTTCAACTGCCGCAGCTCGATCAAATCCAGCTTTTCGTCCAATTCGGGTTGTCCTATGAGCAGGATTTGCAGCAACTTCTCTTGTGTCGTCTCCAGGTTTGTCAGAAGACGTATTTCCTCAAGCACGTCGGCTGCAAGATGGTGAGCTTCGTCCACCACGAGTACAGTCGTCAGTTTCTGTTGATGTCGACTGATAAGGAATCGGCCAAACTCAAGCAACAGGTCGCTCTTGGTTTTGCCAGACGTGCGCAGTCCGAAGTCACCGGCAATGAATTGGAGAAACTCGAGTGACGATAACTTGCTGTTAAAAACGTAGGCATAAGCAACATTGGTTCCTTTGAGCAGCTGCAATAACCAACGGACCAACAATGTCTTGCCCGTGCCCACTTCTCCCGTCATCACGACAAAGCCCTTGTGCCGCCGGACGCCGTAGTAGAGCGCAGCTAAGGCCTCTTTGTGCCGGTTGGTGGGAAACAGGAAAGACGGGTCCGGAGTAATCTCGAAAGGATTCCGCCGCAAATTGTAAAAGCTCTTGTACATTGGCTTCGACCTACCCCCGGAAGTAACTCATTACGAACCCCGCCAGGATCAACACAAACTCCAGACCGGTCGCCGCCCAACCCAGTATGGCGAACTTGCGCTGTTTCTCTTCTTCCCTGAGCGTAGTGATGCCGGGAATCTCCGAGATCACGTCCACGGGCAGCAGTTCCTTAAGGTCCTTTTCGTTATAGAGGCGGTCGTCGATCACGTCTGCCCCAATGCTCACCGCGGCGCCCAGCAGCAACCCGAAGATCAACCCGAAGGCGCTCAACTTCAGCCGGTCGGGTGAATGGGGCTTCACGGGTAGGCTGGGGGGATCGAGGATGCGAAAATGTTCGCCCTGCTGCCGCAGTTCCAGGCTGGTGGCAAGTTCCGAGTCGTTCCTCTTTTTAAGCAGCGCGTCATAGTTAGCTCGAGACTGGTCGTAATTACGGGTAAGATCGGCGAGCTGCTGTTCCCGAACCGGCTCACGATTCAGGCGAGACTGGTATTCAGCGATCTTTTCCTTTAGGTCCTGTAAGCTGCGCTCTCGATTCGCAATCTCAATCCGGTTGACCTTCAACTGGCTTTCCAGTTCGATCATGGGAGACATTTCCCTGATCTCGGCGTCGTTTTTTGGGCTGGCGGCCGAACTATCATCTGCCCCCGAAGCCGGAGTCTTGTCTTTCAGCTCCGCGCTAATTTGTTCCTTCATTTTCTCAGCTTTGGCGATTTGCTCTTTCACCTTACGAACATCGGGATGGAGGTCCGTGTAGTGGGAGCTGAGGTCCGCAAGCCGAGCTTTTAGTCTGTCCAGTTCCTGTTCGAGCGCCGGTAGTCCCATGGAAACGCTATCCACCGACTTGGATCTCTGAACCGAGTGGTACTGTCCCAGCAGAGATTCCAGATAAACATTTTGCTGTCGGGCGCGATCCAGTGCGGCCTGTTCACCCCCCAATTGGGCCTGAAGACCACTCAATATCTGTAGATTGCTCTGCAACTGTCCCGGCAGATCGCCGAGGTGCTCGTCCTTGAACTGGCGGATCTTGTCTTCTTGTGCGCTCAGCGACTTCCTGGCCTCCTCAAGATGACTCTGCAGGAACTGAGTGGTATTTTCCGATTGTTCCTGCCGTGCCTCGAGATTCTCGCTGATGAAGAGATCCGTCAATTGCTTGGTGACTACCTGAGCCACGCGCGGATCCCGTGAAGAGTAGTACACGTTGAAGGCAGTCAGCTGGTCACGATCATGCACCAGCTCGATCTCAATGTCCTTTCGCATTTTTTCAACTACTTCATCGGGAGTAGAGCGCTGGCGCTCGCGGGCGTACAGGTTTTGGCTCTCGATGATGCTCATCAGTCGGGTGCGGCTCAATATCTGCTGTGTGATGCTCTGGAGCCGGTCTTGCAAGTTGTCGCTCGCGATGTTTGAAACTACGTATTGTGAGGGGACGGTGGGCTGCTCGATCAGGATGAGAGTGCCAGAACGATAGACCGACGGCAGGATCCAGCTCACTGCCCACACCATAAGCCATCCGAGAAATAACGGAACGAGAAAGTACCAGCGACGCCGGCGCACAACGGCGAAGTATTTCTGCAGGTTGATGCTTTCTCCTGACTTCTCGTCGAAATCTTCTGGCATGCTTACCTTCCCAGCGGTCTGTCGAATTTATAGGAAATGGATACCCAAACATTGTTCCGGTTAGGAGCGCTAGCGATCGCCGGAATGTTGGGATAGGTTTGATACAGCCGCGTATATCCTATCTTTGCCTCGAGACGCTCTCCTATATCACGATTCAGGGAGGCGGTCTCAGACCACGTATGGCCTCCGAAACCAAACTCGGACTGAGAATCCAGGAGATGATTGGTCCAATAGCTTCCTTCCAGGCTGGTGGTCAGGCTTCTTGCCAGTTGCCAGCGCACAGCAGCCTCGGCTCGATCGGAGCGCACCGCCGCCGCCAGACCACCACCATCGCTGAGCCGCTTGGAGTATCCGGCCAACACAGTGGCGCGCTCTCCGTGCCAAGCCAGGTTAAAGCCCGTAGCCGGTAACCAGTTTCGGAGTGGCAATGCATCTCCATTGTGGGTGTCCGCGTGTTCTGGCCCTGCAAAGACAGAGATCTCCAGCGTTGGTGGCAAAGCGAACGTATAGAACAGAAGCGCACTTTGAGTTTGGGTCTCGGCTTTTCCCGGATGGGTGAACAATTTCTGGAACCCATACGTCATCCCGAGGTAATGACTTCGTGACAGACGGTGCACATAAAAGACTTCGCTACCTCCCGCCGTCGAGTCAAAAAGGCGATTAAGGTTCGAGCGACTCGAGTACCACAACCCCGAGAATGTGCCCTTGATTCCGACCATACCGTTCTGGCTAAATTGATAAGTCGCCTGCACCGTGCTCAAGTTGGTAATCCTGGGAGTGGATGGCGGCACGAGCGATGGCGTTGAACTTGGAGCGAAGGAAATGTCAGATGAGTAAAGCAAATCGGTCGCCTTTTGAAAGGTCTCCCCGGCAGACAGGGTCACGTGCGGACTGACCCGATACTGAAAATTAAGCGCAAGATTGTGGTCGACTCCATTCAGCGAGCTATTGCGTTGATAGAACCTGAACCCTGGACTATAGGCCAGATCCCAAGAGAGGCGCGATCTGGACTGCTGCAAATCGATGCTGGGTTCAATGGAGTACTTGACATCCGAGACCCCGGGCCCGCTGAAGGGCAGGATGTTGTCGTCATAAACCGTCAAGAAGTCCAGGGCTCCGCTCATATAGTTCGTGCGAGGTGTCTCCGAGGCAAAGGTGAGTGAGTAGCCCTCATCGTTCAGCAGCGCAGGAAGTATCATAGAGGCGTCATCTTCCGCAGCGGCGTCTCCTGACGACTCCATGGGCGACCAAATGGCTGCTCCTTCCCCCGCCGGTTGCGCTCCGGAAGACCCCCCTTGGGACCAAAGCGGAATCGCGGCGAGGACCAGTACAGCGATTAAATAGATTCGACCCGACATATATTTCAAGGGACAACGATGGTGTCGTGTGGCCTGAGTTCTACGTTCTGCTCAGGGCTCTTGCCTTTGACAACATCCGAATAGTTGAATGCCAGCCGAGTCTGTCCCCCATTGGGGGTCGGCCGCAGCACGTAAATTGATTTTTTCTTGGCGAAATCCCGAAAGCCCCCGGCAACCGCGATAGCATCCAGAACTCGGGCCGAGTTCGAGATCAGATACGAACCCGGTTTTGAGACTTGACCAAGAATGTTGAAGCGCTGACTCCGTATCTCCTGGACCATCACCGTTACTTCGGGTTCCGAGATGAAGTTCCGAAGCTTGGTCGCGATCTCCGTCTGAAGTTGGCGAGGAGTCTGTCCGCCCGCTTGCAGTTCACCGACGAGAGGGAGCGTAATCTTTCCGTCGGAGCGCACAGGAACGGACCGTGAAATATCCGGCTCTTTCCATACGTTGACGGCCAGCACGTCGTCCGCGCCAATCACGAAAGAATCGTCGCTTGTTTTTTTGGCAGCCGCCTGGACCGGATCGGCCGGGTCATTGGCTGAGGATACGACCGCCATCTGCATCTGAGGCGGCTCCGGTCTTTTGCCTGGCTCCTGGGCCCATGCCTGTCCGATACATAACCCGTACACCAATATCGGGACAAAATACTCATACCAGTTGCTTTGCTTGAGGCTCGAATTTGAGTTGATCACGTTCATGGTTTCACCACCTTGTGGCGTCCTTACCTGGCCGCCAGCGCCTGAATCTGTTCGAAGCAGTTCATGACATATTCCTGTTCTTCTTCCTTCATTTCGTAAAAGAGGGGGAGAATGATGCTCGTGTCGGTCACAAGATTCGTCTCTGGTAAGCGCGCTTCCACAGCTTGATCGCGGTAAGGAAGCTCACGGTGAATCGCCATGATGCCGCGCCGTGATGCTATTCCGTGATCGAGTAATTCCTGCATTAATGCATCTCGAGAAATCGGAGCGTCTTCCGTCAAACGGGCCATGTAAGACTGAAAATTGTGCCGGCAATCCGAAGGTTCACGAGGAGGCACCAGCCAGCCGAGGTTTGAGAGTCGCTGCGTATAGCGCTCGGCCAGTTCCCGCCGTCGCAGCAGCATTTTGTCTAACCGGTGCAACTGTACCAGGCCGATCGCAGCCTGCAGGTCGGTCATCCGGTAGTTGTATCCGACCTCGTCGTAGTGCTCGATCACTACCCTGCTGGAGCTGTGGCGAGCCAGGTCGGACACGGTCATCGCATGTTGGCGTAACCGTCGGACTCTGGCAGCCATTTCTTCGTCGTTGGTGGTGAGCATTCCGCCTTCGGCCGTGGTAAGGATCTTGCGCGGGTGGAAGCTGAAGCAGGCCATTGCGGTGTGCGGCTTGCCGATACGCTGGCCGCGATACTCGGAGCCGATGGCGCAGGCGGCATCTTCGACCAGCGCCAGGCCGTGCCGGGAAGCGACCGCTTGGATTGCATCAATGGGGGAGGGCAAACCAATCTGGTGAACCAGCAGAATGGCGCTGGTTCGGGGAGTGATCAAGTCTTCGATTCGATTCGGATCGAGGTTGTAGGTTGACCGGTCAATGTCCGCAAACACGGGAGTTGCCCCCGCGTAGACGATGGCGTTGGCCGTGGCAATGAAGGAAAGGCTGGGGCAGATGACCTCATCGCCCGGCTTTACGCCCGCAGCAACCAACGCCAAATGCAACGCGGTGGTGCATGACGAAACTGCCACTGCATGCGCTGCGCCCACGTATTCGGCAAATTGGCGCTCGAATTCCGCCACGCGCGGGCCCTGGCTGACCCAGCCACTTCGGAGCACTTCGATCACAGCCTCCTCTTCAAGCTGTCCAAAGGAAGGTCTTGCGATAGGAACATTCATCAGCATGGTTGGATTCATCACGCCACCACCGCCACGGGCTGCCTGACGCTGTGTCTCCATCGAATCAATTCCCGTAGACCTTGTTCCAGCGAAACTCGGGCCTCAAAACCTAACTCTCGTTTTGCCTTCTCCACGGCCGCGCGCCGAGTCTGAACATTCGCCACCGTGCGCGCCTCTCGATATTCAGGTCGCAGCTTCGAATCGGAGAGTCGCAAGAGCAGATCGCAAAGTTCGTTGAGGCTGGTTTGAACCCCGGTTCCCACGTTGAACACTTCGTCGGTCACGTCACTTTGCGCCGCCAGTAGATTGGCTCGGGCTACGTCCTCGACGAACACAAAATCCATGGACTGGCTGCCATCGCCGAAAATCAAAGGTGGCTTTCCGGACTCGATCGCATCCAGCCAACGGACCAGGACCTCGGTATATACGCCGGTGATGTCCATACGCGGCCCATAAACATTGAAATAACGGAACGCTACGTAGGGCAGACCGGAAGTCGTGTAGAAGGCGCGTAGCATTTGTTCCCCTGCGATCTTCCCCGCGCCGTACATAGTCCGATTATTGAAGGGGTGGGCCTCGTCGATGGGAAGATAGGAGGGTTCTCCGTACACCGAAGCGGAGGAAGCGGCGACGACTTTCTTGACGCCGTGACGAACCGCGGATTCCAGAACGTTGAGCGTGCCGTCGATGAGGACAGCTACGGCTTCGCGGGGGGCCTCGGCACAGCGCGTAATTCTGAGCGCGGCCTGATGAAATACGTAGTCGGCTTCCTTCACCAGCTTGTCGACCACGGCGCGGTCGCTGACATCGCCTTCGATTACCCTGACTCCCCCCTTTTCGAAAGCTTGCGCCAAGTTGCTCATGTTGCCGCGGACAAAATTATCCAAGACCCGTACTTCCGCAGCTCCTCGTTCGAGCAACTGGTCCACAATCGCACTGCCCACAAATCCGGCGCCACCCGTAACCAGACATTTGGCTCCTTCTACGTGGTTCATTTTTTCTCCCGGGAACGACTAACCGTCTAGGCTCTATCTCTGAGATACAGAACTCGTGCCGGAACCCCAGCGACGACTGCGTAGTCCGGTACATCCAGGGTAACCACAGCCCCTGCTCCCACGATCGCCTGCTGGCCGACCCGGACTCCTGGCAAAATCGAGGCGTTCATTCCGATATCCGCGCCATAACAAATTCGTACGGGCTTGATGATCAGACTGGTCTTGATAGTGGGGACGCTGCTGGGTTGGCCGCTATGCGCTGAGCCCAGAACCTTGGCGCCGGGACCCCAGCCCACATAGTCCTCGAGTACCAGGTTGCGAGCGTCGAAGTAGGCTTGCGGCCCTATCCAGACGTGATTGCCGATGCGGCAAGTACCGTCAAAGCGCCCCTGGATCATGGCTTGTGCACCGATGAAGACACAGTCACCGAATTCCATCGTCTCCGGATGTTTCAGGACAACGTCAGGCCCTACCTGCAGACCGTTTCCCGAGACACGACACATGGCGCGCATGAGCACGCGCCGCATAAGCACACTGAGATTGTCCTCCCCACTGCGATAGGTGGCGAACAATTCCTGCAAGCGCTGAGGACTCGTCTCCTTCAACCAGCCGGAGAATTCCCGCTCCCAGGATGGGTCAGTGCTCACCTCTTTCGCGCCAAAAGTCGGAGGCACTTCCCTTCCCGCCAAGAGGTCTTTGACAATTGAATTGGTCAGCATGGTGTCCCCTAGATATCGTTTCGGCGGATAATTCAAGCGGCCACTTCCCGGCGAAGAAGACGAGCCGGATTACCCGCAACTACGGCGTTGTCCGGCACGTCATGTGTGACCACGCTGCCCGCACCCACGATCGCGTTCTCCCCGATCGTGATTCCGCATAAGATGGTGGCTCCCGTCCCGATCGATGCTCCCCGCATGACTCGGGTGGGCACCACTTCCCAGTCCGCTTCGGATTGCGGCATGCCGTCGTTGGTAGCGCGGGGATACTTGTCATTAATGAAAGAAACGTTGTGACCAATGAAACAGTCGTCCTCGATCTCGACCCCCTCACAAACAAAGGTGTGGCTCGAGACCTTCACGTTCCGTCCGATCGAGGCGTTCTTCTGGATCTCGACGAACGCTCCAACCCTGCTGTTGTCGCCGATGGAGCAACCGTAGAGATTGACAAAAGCGTGAATCGAAACGTTCTGCCCCATGACTACGTTGGGAGCGATCCGGCAAAATTCCCTCATCTGAGACTCCTTGGTGATTTCCGAGCGCCACTTCTCTAGGCGCTGATTTCCGTAATGGGGAGAATCTCTCTTTCGTATGGCATCGGGGACATGCGCAGTTCAACCGGGCGTCCGTTCCGCTCCATGGACTGCTGGGCAGCTTCGAGTAGCCGGACAACACGGTAGCCGGCATGGCCGTCGCTGATTGGCGCCCGCTTTTCGGCAATCGAGCTTACAAATTCACGCGCCATTGTCCGCAAAGCTTCGCCGGCGTCCAGGTTCGGAGTGAGCACATCACCATTTCGGTAGCCTGCCAGCATCCGTTCCCGGCGTTCCGGGTCATGGTTCATGCTGATTCCTTTGTCGTAGATCTTGATCTTCTCGGTAGGTTCCATGTCGTCGTAGACGATCATCTTCTTGCTCCCACCCACCAGCGTCCTGCGAACTTTTACCGGGAGCCAACCAATTGACGTGGAAGTGGGCGATCATGCTGCCTTCGAAATGTGCAGTCACGTAGGCGATGTTTTCAAATGGGCAATTGAGGTGCTTCATGCCCGTGGCTGAAATCGCCACCGGTTTGGCGTCGCACAAGTAGTCCATGATGGCGAAATCGTGGGGCGCAAGGTCCCAAATTACATTGATGTCGCTCTGGACCAGGCCCAGGCTGATTCGAACCGAATCAAAGTAGAGCAGGTCACCAACCTCGCCCGCGTCAATCAGAGATCTCATACGACGAACAGCCGCGGTATAGAGAAAGGTGTGATCCACCATCAGGACCTGGTTCCGTCGTTCCGCCAGATCGATCAAGTCGAGCACGTGCTCCGTGCTGGTTGCCAGGGGCTTCTCGACCAGAACATGCTTTCCCGCCAACAGAGCCTGGCGGGCAAACGGGTAGTGGGTCGACACCGGGGTTGCGATGACCACGGCGTCGATGCGAGGATCGGAAATTACGTCCTTGTAGTTGTGTTTCAGTCCAACCGTGGGGTGGCGGCGCTTGATGCGCGCCAGCGCATTCAAGTCGAAGTCGGAGACCGCCGCGAGTTCGACTTCATCCAGTTCAGAGAAGTTACGGACCAGGTTCTGTCCCCAATAACCGCAACCGACAATGGCAACCCTGAGTTTGTTCATGACGAAGAGCCGTCTCCTTGGTAGGGATAATCTCGGAATCGAATTTTTATAGTTGGGGAAAGGCAAACAAAAATTGTGCGGTCGGCAATCCGGATCATCAGCCCCGGTTCACGTGCGACCCGAACCGGAAACAGAGGAGCCGGCTCTACAGGTGTGGCAATATTTCCACTAGTGTCAGGTTGTAGCGGTGATTCGTCGGCGCTGTGTCATTGATGGTCACGGTCGTCCCGGCGAGCGGGGTTGTGGCATTCTGCCTCTGCACCCAGAAAGTATCCTGTAAGAGCAACTGGAGTTGGTGTACCAGGGTCTGATTCGCACCCGCAGTTCGTGCAGAGGCTCCATCCCAGTCATTGCCCACGCCGAACACCCAGGAATTGTTCCGCGTGGTAACCAGATTGGCCGTCGGTGCGCCGGTAGCTGCGTTCCCCGTCCCCGTCGCGCCGACTGCGCCGGAACCGTTCGTTCCTGTGGTGTCTACGCCCTTGAAGGTGACCACGGTCATCGAGGCCGGCTGGCTGCTCGAGAGGGCTGCGGTGACCGATACGTTCGTCAGGGCGGCAGCGGCAAACGCTCGCCAGATCTCCGCGGTACCCCTCTGAACGTTAGTCCGTCGAACCAGCGTCCAGGTTAGACCCGCGCCGGTCATTCCGCTTACCGTTGTGTTCGTCCCTGTCGTCGGAGCATCCGCCGAAACAAAAGCCAGCAGCAGTTCGTTGGTTGATGTCGTCGAGAACGCAGCCGTCACAATAGTTGTCGCTCTGGAACTGTTGTCTTTGAAAACAATCGCATCCGTGGACAGCGCGCTCGTAGTCACCACGCTGGAAGTGAAATTGACATTGGCTATATTGGCGCCGTTCACCGTCACCGCTTGGCTGGTCGGCGTGAACGTGAACCCGGCCTTGGTAGGCGTGACCGTATAACTCCCGTTGACGACGCTGCTGAAAGTGTACGCACCGGCGGCAGTTGATGTAACGGTGGCCACCGTTGTCGTGCCACTGGTCAACGTCACCGTGGCTGCATTCCCGCCCGCTCCACTGATCGTCCCGGATACCGTGAAGGTCGGTGCCGTTGAGGCGAAAGCGGGCACCGTCACATTAGCGCCATTCACTGTCACTGCCTGGCTGGTGGGCGTGAACGTGAATCCGGCTTTGGTGGGCGTGACCGTATAGCTGCCATTCGCCACGCCAACGAAGGTATACGCACCAGCAGCAGTAGACGTAACCGTGGCCACCGTCGTCGTGCCACTCGTCAAGGTCACCGTGGCGGCGTTGCCACCCGTTCCGCTGATCGTCCCCGATACCGTGAACGTCTGCGCCGCCGAACTGAAGGCAGCCACGGTCACATTGGCTCCGTTCACTGTCGCCGCCTGGCTGGTCGGCGTAAATGTGAACCCTGTCTTCGTTGGCGTAACGGTATAGCTGCCATTCGCCACATTGCTAAAGCTGTACGCACCTGCGGGGTTTGCCGTCGTCGTAGCAACCGTAGTAGTCCCGCTAGTAAGGGTCACCGTGGCGGCGTTCCCGCCCGTCCCGCTGATCGTCCCGGATACAGTGAAGGTCGTCACGCCTGTGCCGTACTGCGCCACGTAGGAACCCGCACTGGCCGTGAAGAAGGCGTATTGCACCCCCTTAACGGTCTGCGTAGTGAAACTCACCGGCGATCCGCTCAAGGTAATGGCAGTCAAGGTTCCCGCCGAAGAAATCATGGGCAACATGGCCTGCAGATTCCTGGCTCCTGTCCCCACTACAATCGTGAAGCTCAACGCATTTCCGCTCCAGGACAATGATCCGAAGGACGAGGTGTTGCGCCCGTCAAGCCAGGTCAACATCTGCTGCGCGGTGACGACGGGAACCCCGTGGGCCTTGGCGGAAGAGATGATATCCGGCGAAATTCCCGGGTAGTCGATCTGGTCGTTGTGCGCCTGTACCACGAACGTACCGTAGTAGCCGGTTGTACCCGTTGCATTAGCCAGCAGAGTGTCGATGTTGTCGGGATAGCTCTGGTCAGACTCATCCGTCATCTGCGTGGTGGCCTGATACACGTCAATGAGATTTCCGTTGCGGTCGGTGAAGCGCATGGGCATGCCGGAGCCCGTGAACAACCCGGGCACGTCATTCACCCAGCTCCCCGGCCAGTAGTAATAAGAGGTGTCCAGACGAATCCCATGGGCAAATTCGGTTTGCGGTTGCGAGTCGAAATCACTCCACCCAATACAGTGCATACGGTGCGTTTTGGGCGCCGGTACACTGGGGAACTGGGCGGCGAACGAAGCCATAACGTTCGAGTAGTCGGCGTCGAGATTGGCGGGGAGCCAATTCGAACAGGTCGGATCGGAGTCCACGTGCACGGAAATCTCGAACCCTTGAGCCACGTAGGCCGCCGCCTGGGAATCAGTCAGCGGGTTACTGGCTATCATCTGCGGGAACAGGTACGCCGTTCCCCGCACGCACTGCCAATCCGCCACCGAGCATCCCGTCGGACTGGCCGCCTGGAAGTCGCTAAACCGCTGAGGCGTGGCGCTGCCGCCGTAGAACGAGCCGTGGTCGTCGCCGGTCATCACGACGGCGGCCTTGAAGCCGCTTGGCAAATACCAGAAGCGCGGCAGTGGCTTCTTGGCCGCACCCATTTGCAGGATGAGGTTGGCCAACAGGCGTTGTTGCTCGTCCGCTTGCGGGATGGAAACTTTATTCAAATCCACCCAGTCTGGTTCTGGATCGAAGCTGGCCGCGCCGAAGAACAAGTCATCGGACCGGATAGGACCAGCCTGGCCGTCACGCGCCTGGCCCGACCAAGCTGGGTTTCCCTGTCGGGTATAAATGATCGAGCGCGCCAGATCGTAGGTGAAGGCCGCCGCCTGCCCTGCTCCGGCGTTGGCCAGGGTCACCGCCGGCGATGTGGTCGGGGCGGTCGCACTTGAGTACAGAGTCGCAAGACTGGCTG
This sequence comes from Terriglobia bacterium, assembly GCA_963803655.1. Lineage (GTDB taxonomy): Bacteria > Acidobacteriota > Terriglobia > Terriglobales > Acidobacteriaceae > JAIQFF01. Next base: position 44,909 of record CAWDNR010000017.1, on the reverse strand, counting down.
CGCCGTTCAGCGTATATTTGTCGGCCGGACCGTGGAACTGAATGCTCTGCCCGACGATCCCCACTCCGGGTCCGGTTGAGTTCTGTACCAACAAATAGGCGTTCGACAGCGTGGATGTGCTTGAAGTCAATCCCAACAGTCCCGCCAACTGCTTGTCCGGGTGCATGGCAATTAGCCGCCCGCCGCCGTTCACCCACGTCGTCAGCATGCTGACCTGCGCACTGGTCAACGGCATGTCGCCAAGAATCGCGACGTCATAAGCCGCCAGGGTGGTTGAAGTAACGTTAGAAATATCTGCTACCAAGTATTCATTCAGGCCTTCGGCACTCAGAATCTCGCCGTAGTAACGCGAAAACGGATTTGAGGTACTTGAAATCACGAGAATCGGACCCCCAGGGCCACTATTGCTGGGCACTGGAGCAGTTGAGAACGACCAACTGAAGTCGGCCGCCATAGCGTTGCCAAAAGCATCCTGGACGCCGCTCGACCCGCCCTTCACCGTGGCAGTGTAGGTGGTGGCTGGGTTGAGCACCGCGGTGGGCGTGAGGGTTGCGGATGCGGCCGCCGAGTTGTAGGTCACAACACTGGGGACGGAGTTGCCGGAGCCATCAACCAAGCCGAACGTCGTGCCACTAATCGTGGACGCATTCATCGGTTCACTGAATACCGCCGTGACCGCTGAGCTCAGGCTCACGTTCGAGCTGTTGTTGGCCGGCGTCACTGAAGCCACCACCGGCGGTGTTGTGCTGGACGTCGGAACAAACACTACGTCCACCCAGTAGTTGGTGGAAGAGAAAGTAGAAGCCGGAAACACACTGCTCGACCCGTAGGTGTATATCCCGTTGGCTCCATCCAAACCATCCCTCAAGCCAACCAGGGGTGCGCTATTCGCGCTGGTTGCGAAATACCCGGGGTCATCTGAGTAATGCCCGTTGGGCGCAAAGTAGGAGGCCACATATGTGGTGTTGGCTGAAATCGTAATGGGTGTGCCGAAATCGGCCCGCTGCCAGCCTGAGGCAGATTCGCCGGCAAATGTAGCCGTGCCCAGCAGAGTTCCCGTATTCGTCCACAGATGTGCCGTATGCGTTCCGGTGTTGGCAGCGCTCTTGTAGAAACGCACGCTGGTAATTACCCCAGCCAGATCCGAACGGAAGCGGACCCCGGCCTCGAGCGCGTTGTTGTCTTGACTGTCGACGGTTCCCGGGGTGGTCGACGCGGTCCAGAGGCTACATGGACATCCTCCCGAGGCCGCGACCGCAGTGGTAAATGACCAGGTGAAATTCGAGGCTAGAGCGTTGCCGGATGGGTCCTTCACACCGTTGCTGCCGCCGCTTACCACGGCCGTATAAGTGGTCGAGGCTGCCAGGGCAGCACTAGGTTGAAGAGTCGCGGTCTGGGAACTACTGACGTAGGTCACAGTCGCGGCTACCAGAGAATTTCCTGGTCCGAAAAGCTGAAATGTGTTCCCAGTGACGGTGCTCGGATTGACGGGCTCGCTGAACACGGCATTCACAGCCGTAGTAGCTGCGACCCCGGCTGCTCCATTCACGGGACTGACCGAGGTGACCGAAGGCGGCGTGGTATCGGCCGCTGTGCTGAATGACCAAACAAAATCCGACGCCAGCGCGTTGCCATTCGAATCCTTGACGCCGTTCGCGCCGCCTTTGACGGTCGCTGTGTACGTGGTGGATATAGTCAGAGCCGCGTTGGGCGTCAGCGTTGCAGTTGCGTTCGAAGCGTTGTAGGTGACGCTGCTCGGAACCTGGGTACCCGAGGAATCTACCAGCAGGAAAGTCGTCCCACTTATCGTCGCCGCGTTCATCGGCTTACTGAATGCGGCAGTAACGACCGCGCTAAGGCTCGCACCCGAGCTATTGTTGGCGGGTGACACCGAAGTTATGGTGGGAGGTGTGTTGTTGGCGTTCGGGACAAACACCACGTCCACCCAGTAGTTACTCGATTGGAAGGTCGAAGCTGGGAAGGCGCTCGCACTATAGTGATAAATCCCGTTCGCTCCGTCCAAACCGTCCTTCAAAGCATGCAGAGGAGCATTGTCCGCGCCAGCGCTAGCGAAGTAACCGTTGTTGGCCGAGTAGTGTCCGTTGGGCGCAAAGTAAGAGGCTACATAGGTGGTGTTGGCCGTGATTACGACCGGATTGCTGAAATCTACCTGCTGCCATCCTGAGCTGCCCTCACCGGAGAACGTAGCCGTGGCTAGCAGAGTTCCGGTGTTTGACCACAGGTGGGCCGTGTGACTTCCCGTATTCGTCGTGGTCTTGTAGAACCGCAGGCTCGTGATCGTTCCATCCTGGTCCGAACGGAAGCGGAAACCAAGCTCGACCGGGGTCACGTCGCCGCTGTCTGCCAGCGCAGGCGTGGTGGTTGAACTCCATACCGTGCACGGACATGTGCCTGGAGGCGGCGGGGCTGCAGCAGTGGTGAATGACCAAGTGAAGTTCGAGACCATGGCATTGCCCGCCACGTCTTTCACACCACTGCTGCCGCCGGTCACCACGGCTGTGTAAGTGGTGGAGTAAGCCAGGGCGGCGGTGGGAGTCAGAGTCGCGGTCTGGGAGCCACTGGCATAGGTTACAGTCGCGGCCACCAGGGAATTTGACGGTCCGAAAAGCTGGAAGGTACTGCCACTGATCGTGGCCGCATTCACCGGCTCGCTGAATACCGCACTGACCGCGGCGTTGGCAGCGACTAACGTTGCTCCCGCAGCTGGACTTACCGAGGCGACAGTTGGTGGTGTTGTATCGGTTCCACTACTTGTCGTGAAGACCACGTCTACCCAGTAATTTGTCGCTTGATAGGTATCGCTGGGGAAGGTGTTCCCGGCGCCGTAAGCATACACGCCGTCACCGCCGTCAACTCCGTCGGCGAGCGCGTGCAAAGGTGCGTTATCGACGCCTGTGGAATTGAAGTAAGCTTCGTCAGCGGAGTAATGACCATTGGGGGCGAAGTAAGATGCCACATAGGTGGTATTTGCCGTGATTGCAACTGGCGTAGAGAAAACCACCTTCTGCCAGCCGGATGAGGATTCGCCGCTAAAGGTTCCGCTTGCGAGCAGAGTTCCACTATTCGTCCACAGATGTCCAATGTGAGTCCCGGTGTTCGAGGTGTTCTTGTAGAAATTGATTCCATTGATAAAACCATTTGCATCCGCTCTGAACTTCACTCCTACTTCGACCGCCGTCGAGTCTCCACCATCGACGGTTTGCGGAACTGGACTGTTCCAGATCGAGCAGGGACAAGTGCGCGCAGCCAAGGTAAGAGTCACGCCGCCTGATGGTGTTTCGATATTTCCGCTGTCATCGACCGCGCGGCTTTGAATGTTGACCGTGCCAGCGCTGCCCGCCGGAGTCCAGTTGTAGGTCCAGGTCGCGCGACCGGTTGCGGGATGCCAGGTGGTGCCTCCATCGGTAGAGACTTCAACGCCGCCCACAACCCCACCGACATCGCTAGCCGTCCCTGCGATCGTGGTCGGGCTTCCCGCCTGCACAGTCCCACCAGACGCGGGCGAGGTAATGACCGAGCTGGGCGGGGTGGTGTCCGTGGATTTCGAGGCCGCGACCAAGCCGGATTGCAAGGACCCAGGCTGAACGCCCATATCGGCAAACAGGTTGATGGTCGCCTGTTTCATGCTGGTATTCGCCGTGGTCGCAGAGCCGTCGTGGGCCGAGTCCAAACCCCAGGGCCACTGTACCGTTCCTGAACCGAAGACCAAGGCGCCGCTGGGGGCGCGATACATCGTCATGTGGTGGGTCGCAATTCCTGAGCCGTAGGTACTTCCAAAGTCGAGCAACAGGTTCCCGTTCGTGTCGTACGTGGAGGTAGAAAGATAGAACAAACCGCCGGGCCGGAAACCGTTATCGAGGTCCACATCCCACTCATAGCCAAGGGTACCTACGGGAAAAGTCGTGCTGGCTCCGGCAGATTGGGTCGCCACGGGAGTATTCCGCCACAGCCTCATCTTGCCATCTGCCGCCGGAACCTGAATCGACAGCAGAGGGCTTTGCGGCCCATTGACCATGAAAATGGTGCCGGTCAAGGCATTCTCCGGACGGCCTCCATCTCCGGGAGGACTGAAGCGCGGATCGCGCCATGTACCCGTCCAGGTTGGCGGATCCAGAGGGTCGGTGACCCGGTTCGAATGGGTCTCTTTGTAGCAGACCATGGTTCGGTTGGCCGTGTTCGAGCCATCAATGCTGGGTTCCCAGCGGACCTTCCAGAAGACTTCGTTGCCGCTGAAGAACCCCATGTGCACCCCGGCGGCTCGTGCTGCTTCTACATTCGCGCGTTCATTTCCGGACCAATATTCGTCGTGTCCGACCGATAGCAGCACCTTGTGTTGCGGAATCAGGGAACCGGAACGATCCGCATCCAATGAGCTGAAATAGGTTACGTCGTAACCGTTCGACTCCAGGAAACGCACCATGGGATATTCAGCGTTGAAGATCCACGAATAGAACTCGTAGACGCGGGTGTGGTAAGGGCGGTTATAACTGACTTTGTAAGCTCCGTTTTGCGGGCCCGGGCCTCCCGTATACAGGTTCGCACCGCCGTAGTCGTTGTAAGCCTGCCACGTCGTGTCCGAAGTCTTGAAAAGAATGGCCGATGTACTGGAGTCATTCCGCACTACGAATGGAATGTGGCTTGAGCCGCCCGTATCCGCGCGCGTCACTTTTGCGAAATATATTCCCGACACAGCAGTCGTAGGGACAGGCCAAGTTGCCGAAACCGCCCAATTCCCGCAATCCATCAAGGCGGTAGCCGAGTCTGTGATGCATGCCGGCTGGGTTTGAGGAAGTTGTGCCGAAGGCGTGATAGTCGTCAGCAGACGAGCGCCCGCTCCGCCGTAGTAACCTAGGCGGTAGATGTCCAGCTTGTAGTTCGTTGCGTTGGTGCTGATCTTGAACGAGACGGTTTGACCCACATTCGCACTGATATCTGTGGTAAAGCCCTGAATTGTCGAGTCGCCAGCTCCGGATATGTCCCACGTATTCTGCGAAGTTCCAGCAAGGCAGTTTTCGGCTACGATCGCATTGGCCGGAGACGAGCAATCGGCCAGTGCAGACGCAGTAAACCACAGGGGACACAGAACTATCAGCAACAGGAAGCAATCCCGAAAACGTCTCATATTCTCTCTGCCTTTCAAGGCAATGAAGCTGATCTTGGTAGGAGCGGATGCGCGGAAATGGACGGAAGTCCGAGAGGACTTCCAGCAACCGCCAAAACTTTGCGGTGGCCCAAAACAACATGAGTGATCGATTGGTCCAGCTACGCCGGAAATTTGGATTGCGCGGGTCTGCGCCTGTGTGGCGCGATTCGCTTCGTACCGGATGAGCCGGAGCCTCCGCGCTGTGCCATCTGATTAGCAAACTCAATCGGCCGGCACTGCTCACACCTCCGGCCTCTGAGTCCCACTTCGGGGGTCCATCAGGGTGGCACACCGTGAACGCGGCTGGACGATGAGCGTCAATGCCCGTTGGGGGGAGCGGGCAAACTTACAACGCGAGAGGAGGTACTGATCCTTGGGCCGCGATGGATGTACTCCAACGCCCTAAGCGATGCGCAAAGTTAAGCGAGGTCGCGATTTCCAACAAGATGCAAGAACTCTCCGGGATAAATGGGCTAGACGTTGCACAGCCGGTTCCACCCTACTCAGGACTGCGTAGCCCAAACTTCTCCGGGCTGGGTTGACCTATCGTGGGGAACGATTGTGCTGGACCCTCTCATCATCGATCTGAGCATCAGATGCAAAGTCTTTCGCTGCCTTGGTTTCTGATTTTGCTTGCACGATGCATAGCTACCGCTTAGAATTCGGCGCGCCTTCTATTTGCCTTTCGGCCTGGAAGTAGCGCTTCGAATATGCCTCGCTCTAATGGTTCGATAGCCGGGGAGAAAGCAACCGTCCTGGTCGCCGACGCGACTAGGATGGATTGCCAGCTGGTATCCGACGCCATTCAGCGCCACAGCCACTTCCGTGTCATCGGCCACGTCACCAGTTCGAGCGAGGTTGTTTCGGCGGTTCGTAACGCGCAGCCCGACGTCGCCGTGATCAGCGCGCGCCTTCAAGATGGCGCTTCTGCCGGCCTATGGGCATTGCAGGGACTGCGTGCTTTGCACGCACGTTCGCGCATCGTGATGCTTCTGGACAAAGACGAGCGTCAGATGGTCGTGGAGGCATTCCTCAACGGCACGAGAGGTATTTTCTGCAGGGTGGGATCCTCTGGGGAGCTGCGCAAGTGCATTCAGACTATTCACGACGGCGAGATCTGGATCAGCAACGCTCAGATCGAGTATGTCGTCGACGCGCTGGTGCAGGCACCAGCTCTCGGAATCGTCAAGGGCGCGGGGCAAAACTTTTTGAGCAAGCGCGAGCTCGAAATTGCCCAACTGGTCGCCACTGGCCTGTCGAATCTTGAGGTGTCGGACAAACTGGGGTTAAGCCGGCACACCGTGAAGAATTATCTGTTTCGCATCTTTGAAAAACTGGGGATTTCCACCCGCATCGAACTGGTGCTGTATATCTTGAGTCAGGCGCCAACGTCCGACGCGAATGATGACCTTATGCCATCTCTGGCCGGCGAAAATGCGACTAACGTTTTGCGCGACTCCGCGCATCGCAGCACTCGGCGCGCTCTCCCCGCATCGGCGATGACTCCTTCACTCGTCGCCAATCGAAAACTCCCACTGGTTTCCTGAAACCTGAATTGGCCCACCGCCCATATATCCCGCGCGAGATCATACCTAGGCTGCCATATCATGCTTGCGGCATTTTCCCCAACCTCAATCAGCCTTTCGGGCTTTGGATATCTCGAAGTACCTAGGATTGCATCATTGGACTTTCAAGCTACAGGCGAGGACCCATGCCAGGGCTAGGCAACAGTAGTACGCCGCGCCCTTGATTCCTGGCGCGTAGAGAGCTTGCGAGCACCCACCGGGCGCGACCCCGCCACCGTGGCGTCAAACGATTCCTCGGAACCTGGGCCTGCAGTGCGTCTGTTCCCTTTTTTTTCGTTTGCGCTTTTTCCATTCTCATTGCGGTGACTGGCCGCATAAATTACCACCTCCACCCGGCTGGATACACCCAGCTTGTTGAAGATGCGGAATAGGTAATTTTTGACCGTGTTGTGGCTAATTTTCAGTTCTCGAGCGATCTCACGATTCGTTAAGCCGGCGGCGAGACACCGAGTGACGTCCTGTTCGCGCTTTGAAAGCAACTCGACACCGTGCGCATTCACCAGTCGCGGTTCCAGCGCACCATCCAGTGCTTCCAGCAGACTTTCAATCTGCGGGCCGTTAATCCACAGTTGGCCTTGGTGTACTCGGTGAACACATCGGGTGAGCATTGCGAGAGAGTCGGAACGGCAAAATATTCCTCGTGCCCCTTTGCGAAAGGCTTCGACCACCAACGTGGGCGAGGCGGAATCCAGCAACATGACGACTCGCGTCTTAGGAACCGCAGCCAGCAGGTCAGGCAGCAACTTAAGACCCTGGCCAGATATTCCTTCCAGAGCCTCACTCAGAATGGTTACGTGCGGTTCCAGTGCAGATGCAGCCGCCAGCACGGAGTCATTCTTCGCACTGGTGATCGACAATTTTCGGTCCCGCTTCAATGCGTCGGCGATCAAGCGACCGGTCAGGAGAGTGCTGTCCGCCACCAAGACGCGCAAGATCTTGTTGCTTGCCTCAACCCGGGCTTTTCGAGTCATGAGAGTGACCCCCTCAAAGAGCAAATCGAGGTAATGCCCGCCACCGCGGAACCAGGCTGATCAGATGTCTTACTTCCGAAAAATCGACGCAGGCCAACGACCCGCGGTTGTTCCTGGGGAGACTCCGTCTTCGCCTCTCCCACAGGGCATCCGGCCTCGGTCAAGGGGCAAACACCAGTCTGATACACGAAAACCAACCTCATTCTGTAAGAGTGCGGGGGAGGCCTTATTTCAAAGGGGAGGGGATCGTGCTAACGGGGGCAGCAACTTCGCGAATCAAGCCTGACCCTTCGGCCCGATCCAGTCGGCTCTATCTCAGCAGCCCACATAGGTAATTCAAGTATATCGTCTGGGTAACCCGGGGTCAACCTCTTATTCCCTATTCTCCACGGGGAATTTGAGGCTGTACGGCTGGGTACGTAGGGGCTACAACCCGCGCGGATATTTGGTCCATGTTCTTTTTAAGTTGAGCCAAAGCTGGGCCGGAGCACTGGGCAATTTGGCGGGCACGGCAGGAACCGTCGGTTCCGAACCCGAGGATTCTCCGAGCGGTGCTTTGGAATTGATCGTATCTGCAATAGTGCACGGCAGGAGCTGACCAGGATCCTCGTTCAAAGGGCCGCCTGCCGGATCGACATCGAGCGCGGGCTTTGTTCCAGACGGAGGCGCGGTGGCGAGCTTGACTCCCGGATTCCTTGAACCACCGAGGCTCTCGCTAATGACGCCGGCGATGAGGCCCAGGTCCATGACGTCTCCGGGTGGAAAGGAGCGTTTCTCCTGAAAGAAAAATTCGATGGCGCCTGCAACTTCTCGATTGCGAAATATGGGAACCATGATCAGCGACCCGACGCCTTCCCGTCGGTACGTCGCACCCAGAAGCGGATGCTTCTGAGCATCTGTTATCTGCACAGCCTCGCCTGCCATAAGACGGGACTGAAAGAGGTTCGCGTCGAAAGCCAATTCGTTCCTTGAAACCGCCGTGCCGCTCCGAGGCCGCGAGCCAATTTCTTGCGGTAAAAATCCTACCGCGATCCCGTAGCACTGAGTGATCTCCTGCGCTCGGCCAATCACCAGATCAACAGTCGCCTCTAGATCGAGATCCCGCTCTCTAACCTGCCGTCGCATTTCTACGATGGCAAATAGGGCTTCTCCGGTATTCAAAAAGAAACCATCTTTAGGGCCATCCCGTTCGCCAGCTTTGCCAGATACGAACCTCCCCCGCGAATCAGACTTGGCTAGAGGAATGTTCTGATCGACGGACTCGCCTCCGTCCGGAGTTGCGTTAGTCGAATCAGGAGAGAAATCTTTCGAGGCAGTTACCGACGAGGAGACACTAGTCGTGGGGCCAGAATTACGATCAAAATCGGAAGTATTGGACGGAGCTTTCCGTTGAGGTTCGTCCCGAGACGAACGGAGCGAAACCATACGCGGAACACCGTCGTGTAACAAGACGTCCACGCCCAAAGACCGCAGTATCTGCCTGTGAGATTGCAGGTAAGCGTAAAGTTCAACCGAAGACTGGGGACTCAGGCTGCTGCCTGCACCAGCGCTGGTTCCCAGCGAAGTGAGCAGTGCGCTCGCAGTTCCTGACCAGGCGCCTCCACGGCGGGAAAACCACTCTGCCAATTCTCGGTCAAATTGACAATCAGATTCCGGAAGCATTATCAGACTCCATGCTCACTTTCACCCACGATCGCAATACGCGCGCGCCGCCGGGCTTGAAAACCAACTCAATGACCGATCGACCCTGCAAGAGTCACATGGCACGGAGAGGTTCGCACTATCTTCCCTCAGAATTTATCTTCCGACGCGCAGAAGGACCTCATCCTACCACTCAGGGCCAACGTTTGGCGACGGCTGCCGGCTCTGGGCTAGCGGACGGGCCTGGCACCAGCGTGACAATTTTCTTGGGTGCGATTTCCTGTTCAGCCCTCAACGCTGCGCGCAGCTCTTCTTTCACTTTCGCCGGAAGTTCATTGACATTTCGTATAAGCCTTTTGGCCGCCAACAGGTTCTCAAAACACGCCCTCACTTCCTCGTCATGGATAGAGGCCACGTCATTTACAACGCTTTGAACCTCAACCAAGGTAAGGAAGCCGTTGCCTTGATCTATACCTTCGGCAACTCGGGCGAGCGTCTTGTCCATAGGGTCGAAATTCGTCCACCCCTTAATCTGGAAACTGAAGTATTTGTCTTTTTGTTGGTGACTCTGATTCGTCTGGGGGATCTCGTGTGTCTCGGACATGGCATGGTCTCCTTAGTTCAAGTCGGTAGCATCTGACCGAGTTGACCACTCTGGCAACTGCAGTCACCACTACCATCAATGGTGTCGCAACCCAGAATTACCGTAAGCATCACTTGAAAGCTCAGACTCCCCGTATGCGCCTGGAGGTAGACGGGCATTGTACACCTGTTCCCGCATTTGGGCCGCCCAGCGCGCAAACTCGCGGACTCGGCCTGATTGTCAGTACTTCAACTGTGCAGATTCTTGCATGCAGATTCTTGCATCTTGACATAGACCTCACAGCAGGGCAGACTCTCCCCGCTCCTAACGGTTGATTTCTCGATAAGAGCTTTAGGTCGCCAAGATTCAAAAGCAGATCTCTCAGCAGGAGAGTTGAGTGGCAATCAAAGCCTTGAAGAACAGGCTCATTTCCTTCATAACTCTACTTGCACTGGCGCTGTCCGCGATTCCACAAGTCTGGGCTGCAGTTAGTATTGACCGAACAGTTTCTGGAGACGGAACGACGGCCAGCACGACCGTGAGCACTCCTCCGATCTCCACGAGCTCCACGAACGAGTTGTTGCTCGCGTTCGTGTCGACCGACTACCTTTCTGGTTCCAATACCACGGTGCAGAGCATCAACGGAGGCGCTCTCACCTGGGTCCTCGTCAAGCGCAGCAATGTTCAGAGTGGAAGCTCTGAAATCTGGCGTGCCTATGCCAGCAGCCCGCTGAGCGGCGTGGGGATTACCGCGACGCTGTCTCAAAAAGTATTTGCTTCCATGACCGTCGTGGCGTTTGCCGGCACAGATCCGTCCGGAACTAACGGTGCAGGAGCGGTGGGAGCAACAGCGTCAAGCAATGCGAGCCGTGGAGCACCCACGGCCAGTCTAGTTACAACACGCAACAACTCCTGGATATTCGGCGTCGGGAACGATTTTGACAATCCCTTGCCTCGGGTTCCGGGAAATGGCCAGAGTGTGGTGCATCAAGACGAGCCTCCGACCGGCGACACGTATTGGGTACAGATGCAGAACGCGTCCACTCCTTTGAGCGGCACGAACGTCGCCGTCAACGACACGTCGCCGACGGGAGACCGCTACAACCTCGCCCTTGTCGAGGTGCTACCAGCTGCTGGCGGAGGGGGTTCGACTTTCAGTATTTCGGGATCTATCTCACCCCAGGCTTCCGGCAGCGGTGCGCTGGTGATGCTTTCGGGGGCAGCAAATGCGAGGGTTACCGCGGACGCCTCCGGCAACTATATCTTCAGCGGTCTTGGAAATGGTTCCTACACGGTTATCCCCAGCAAGACTGGGTTTACTTTTAGCCCGACCTCGCAAACCGCAAACGTGAATGGAGCTAATCTCTCCGGGATCAATTTCACCAGCGCAGCTCAAACCTGGAGTATCTCGGGAACCATTAGCCCTGCTTCTGCGGCGAGTGGGGCAACGGTCGTGTTGAGTGGCGCATCCGGCGCAACAGTTACGGCCGACGCTTCAGGCAAATACAGCTTCTCCGGACTCGCGAACGGCGCCTATACGGTGACGCCAAACAAGACCGGGTTCAGTTTCAGCCCTGCCTCTGCCAGCGTGAGTGCTAGCGGCGCCAGCACCACAGGAGTTGACTTCACCGCGTCCGCCACGACTCAGTCCTGGACTATCTCAGGCGCCATCACGCCGTCGGCTGCGGGGAGTGGCGCCACGATCGCGCTTACAGGAACAGCCGTTGCCAGCACAATCGCGGATAGTTCGGGTAATTTCATCTTCACCGGACTATCGAATGGCAGTTATACGATAACTCCGAGCAAGGCAGGATTTACCTTCAGCCCTACCTCGCAGCCGGCAAACGTGAATGACGTTAATCTCTCCGGCATCAATTTCTCAGGCGCAGGGCAAACCTGGAGTATCTCCGGGACCATCAGCCCTTCCTCTGCGGCCACCGGCGCGACAGTTACGTTAAGTGGCGCCGCCAGCGCAACCGCAACTCCCGATGTTTCGGGGAATTACACCTTTACTTCACTGACAAACGGCTCGTATACCGTGACTCCCACCGAAGGCGGCTATACTTTCAATCCAGCGTCACAAACGACGACAATCAACGGAGCTGCCGTTACTGGTCTCAATTTCACCGCTCAGACCGCGGGAACGGCGACCTTGGCGGTCGATGCGACGTCATCCCAAGCGTTAACCTCGAAAGCCCCGACGGTGAGCACGGTGGCTTTCTCCACGAACTCGGGCAATGAATTGTTGTTGGCGTTTGTCGCGGCCGACTACCTATCCGGCGCCAATACTACCGTAACGGGCGTGACCGGTGCGGGTTTGACCTGGGTGCTGGTAAAGCGCGCCAATGCTCAGAGCGGTACAGCTGAAATTTGGCGGGCCTTCGCTTCGACCTCCCTCTCCGGGGTGACAGTCACCGCTACTCTTTCTCAAAGCGTGGTGTCCTCCATTACAGTGATGAGCTTCAGCGGTGCTGACGGCACGGGCTCGAATGGTTCGGGCGCGATTGGAGCTACCGCGACCGCAAGCGCCAGCTCCGGAGCACCATCGGGTTCTCTGGTGAGCACGCGGAACAATTCTCTGGTTTTAGGCGTTGGAAATGACTTTGACGATAAGATTGCGCGGGTCCCAGGTTCGGCCCAGAGTCTCGTGTTCCAGGTTTTGACTTCTACCGGAGATACTTACTGGGTGCAGAGGCAAAACAATACAACGCCAGTCAGCGGGACTACAGTTGCGATCAACGACACCGCTCCCACGGGCGATCGCTACAACCTCAGCATCGTTGAAGTGCTGCCCGCAGATTCAGGGGGAGTCGCGACTCCTCCTAACGTAAGCATGACCTCGCCCGCGCAAAACGCCACCGTCTCTGGACAAACTAGCATCAGTGCATCCGCGAGTGATCCTTATAATTCGATTCTTGGGGTTCAGTTCTTGCTGGACGGAAACAAGCTGGGGACAGAGGTCACTTCTGCCCCCTACTCGCTCACCTGGGACACATCCGGTCTGAGTGGAACGCACACCCTGGCGGCAATTGCTTACAACTCCACCGGCTTGAATGCCACGTCCGCCCCGATCACGGTGACGGTCGATAATTCCGGCAACGGCGCAGTAGTCGGGAGCTGGTCATCCCCGGTAAGTCTGCCTACTGTCGCGGTAAATCTGATTCTGTTGAAGAACAATAAGCTGCTCTTTTATGAAGACGGCAGCAGCGTGACACTATGGGACTACATAAATAGCACTTTCACCAGCGTTCCAGTCAACGTGGACCTGTTCTGCTCCGGGCATGCAGTTCTGGCGGATGGCCGGGTTCTCGCGGTGGGCGGCTACAGTGGATCGAGCAATCCTATCGGAATTGCCAACGCGGAGATCTTCGACCCCGCCAGTAACATTTGGACAGCGGTTCCGAAGATGGCATATCGGCGCTGGTATCCCACTGCTACAACGCTCTCGGACGGCCGAGTGCTGGTAACGGCAGGATGGCAGACTTCAAACCATTGCAATGCCGGCATTCCCGAAATATACAGTCCCGCAACGAATTCATGGACGCAACTGACCAGCGCCAATAATCCGTTTGAAACCTATCCATTTATTTACCAGCTGCCGGATGGGCGCGTGCTCCACGTTGGCGGATCAGAGTATGCAACCACCACCGATGTCCTTGATCTCAATGCGCAGTCGTGGTCGGTGATGGATTCAAGCATTGTGGACGGCGGGAGCTCTTCCATGTACCTGCCGGGAAAAATCATGAAGGCAGGCAGCGCTGCCGACAGCCAGAACACAGGACCTTCGTCGAAAACCACCTTTGTGCTGGACACAACTCAAGCGTCCCCTGCCTGGGTGCAGACTCCTTCGATGGTTTATCCCCGAAGCTTTTTCAATCTTGTCACTCTACCCGACAACTCAGTTCTGGCGGTAGGCGGAGAAACTGACAAGGACGGTGGCAACATCGCCAATGCTGTCTATGCGGCCGAGCTTTGGTCTCCGCAAACCCAGGTGTGGACGACCATGTCATCTATGCACACTCCTCGCGAGTATCACTCCACCGCATTGCTGCTGCCCGACGGGAGAGTTGTCGTCTCCGGCATGGGTGCCGATTTCGGGAATGTGCCCGATGAGAAAACCGCCGAATTTTATTCGCCGCCATATCTTTTTAAAGGTGCTCGCCCAGTGATTACCCAGGCTCCATCGCAGATCCAATATGGCACCAACTTCTTCGTGGCAACGCCGGATGGGGGGACAATCGCCAGTGCCACGCTCATTCGCACCGGCGCTGTAACCCATTTCTTCGATCAAAATACTCGATTCGTTCCGATTGCTTTCCAACAGACAGCCGGCGGGCTGACCCTGTCGGCCCCGGTAAACGCAATCCTGGCCCCGCCCGGCTACTACATGTTGTTCATCGTGAACAGCAATGGAGTGCCCTCGGTCGCGCCCATCGTGCAAGTGGGGCCGTAGTGATGACTGGGACAAAGCGATTCGCTACGAGCAGGTGAAGAAAATTTTAGGGACGGACCAGAAACCATTCGTACTCGGAGATTCGCATCTCAATATTCTGATTCTTCAAATCGGCACTTGCAGTTTGTACCCAAGCGGCCCTTCAACAACCACAGCCAAGCTGCCGGCCCAAACTGGGAAGGTCTTCCACTTCTCGACCAACCCCCCTGACAGAGCACGGGCACTCTGTACCATTGGCGTACCAGCCCCATGCCCTAATGTGTATCCATTGTGTACTTCCGTGCTCTACATAGAACTGCCTGGGGTGCGTTAAATAGAGGAGTCGACCTGCAGATGGCAGCAAGGTCAGAAAGGTCAGACCCTCCCCCATGTCCCTTTACACTTGGTCCGTCTTTCTCCATTCCCGCCTTCGAACCGCGTTGTGCGTCTGCGTCTCACTCATGTTGCTGGCAACATTTTCTTTCGGTCAGCAAGCCCCAGTCCTTCTCGGTGACACGACGGTCGAGACTTCGTTGGACCAGAACCCAAGTGGGACCGTAGAGGCGTTCCCTGTGCAAGCCGTGGCAACGGGTCAAGTCAATTCGTTAGCGGTATATCTCGACCGCTCGAACGCTGCCGCAACGGTCTGGGTAGGGATGTATACAAACTCCAATGGCCATCCGCACGCTTTGCTGTCAAACGCTGTGATCTCCAATCCCCTGGCAGGCCAATGGAACTCCATTACTCTTCCTCCAGTGCAGGTAACCGGAGGCACGACCTACTGGCTGGCAGTGCTGGGGGTGAATGGCACAATCCAATTCCGGGATCGCACTGGGAACTGCCGATCCGAGGTGGACGGTCAAACGAACCTAGGCTCTTTACCTGCGACCTGGACGACGGGGTCGCGATGGTCAACATGTATCGTCTCAATGTTCGAAACCGGGAGCATTACAGCCGGGGGTCCAACCACACCGAGCGTGGGCATTTCGATTTCTCCTCACTCCATTTCACTGGGGGAGGGGCAGCAGCAACAATTCGCGGCGGTGGTGAGTGGCTTGAATAGTCCCACGGTGACGTGGACTGCATCGGGCGGCACCATCAATAATGCCGGCCTCTTTACCGCGCCAACATCGGCTGGGTCCTTCACCGTGACAGCCCGTGCTCTCACTTCCCGACGGAGATCAAACTCCACTGTCGTAGCCTCCGATTCGGCAATGGTGACGGTTACGCTACCGAATCCACCGCCGCCCGTAACTGGCACCACTCAAGTTTCGGTTACCCCCACTGCGGCGAGTCTGCAAACCGGCGGGCAACAGCAATTCACCGCCGCGGTCTCGGGCTCAAGCAATACTGCCGTGACCTGGTCCGCCTCGGGTGGAACGATTTCTGCGAGCGGCCGGTACACGGCCCCTGCTACCGCCGGAACCTATACGATCACAGCCCTGAGCAACGCTGACACCACAAAATCTGCTTCGGCGCTGGTGATTGTCAGCGTTCCTCAGACCGTGGCTATCGCCGTCTCTCCCGCCAATGCATCCGTGCGGGAAGCCAACCAGTTGCAGTTCACGGCCGCAGTTTCAGGCTTGTCCAATACAGCGGTTACGTGGGCCGTCACCCGGGGAAGTGGAACCATCTCGCAGTCCGGTTTGTATACGGCTCCGCGGGCAGCAGAAAGCGATGTTATTACCGCGACCAGTCAAGCGGACAACACGAAGTCGGCAAACGCCTCGATTACCGTTCTTCCACCTCACTCGGTTTCGCTGAACTGGAGTGCCTCGGCATCCGCCGTGGCCTTTTACAAGGTGTACCGTGGGACCATGAGCGGCGGGCCCTACAACGTACTTACGACCAACCTCAAGGCGACCACTTACACGGATTCAACGGTTCAGTCGGGAGGAACTTACTATTACGTTACCAGCGCAGTCGATACAGCCGGCGCGGAGAGTATTTTCTCAAACGAATTCCAATCGGTGATCCCATCGCCTTAGTAACGGGAAATCCGATTCTCGACCGAGCGGGCACTGCTTCCTGGCAAGCGGCTCACGGGGTGATCAAGTTCGAGTCGTCATCCGAGTTTTGCTGACTGCGCAGCTCTGCTTATCGCGGACCTGCAAGTTTTCTCTGAAACCAGAAAACTGAAATCGCCGGCCGTCGCGCCGCGGAACCTGTTCTCTAAGTCGTTAGTACGGCTCGGGATCAGCTGCTTCGGGTCATTTGTGGGCTGTGGCGGCTGGTCTCGTGGATCGACGTTGAGGTAGTAAGCCTTCCCGCGGAATTGACAAACTGAGGGCGCGGTGGTCATTCAAGTGCAATGGCTTGCATTGCTGGCACCATGCTGGGGTGGTGTGTCAGCACTAAGTACTTCTACTGCAATAGCTTGGCTTTCCCTCGTTTGGCCCGGAACCTGCTAGTTCACTATTCAGGATAACCTGATCCCCCTCGCCCGGCTACAGGCTACAGGTGCGAAAGGACCACGGTGAGCGAGCCAAAATCGTTCGGTAATCCTGAATTTCTCAAAGACCTTGAGTTTATTGACGACCAACTGTCGAAGGCCGATCTGGGCCAGGACTCCAGTGAATCTCAGGCGAAATCTGACGCAACGAAGACGGCAGATACACTCGCCGCACGTGTCGCAGAAGAAGAATCCAGCCTTATTCAGGAATTAGAACAAGCCTGCCTCGACACGGGCGCTAGCGGAGCAGCGATCGCTCTGGTGCGGGGCGACGACATGGTCTGCCAAGCCTCCGCTGGACCTCAGGCCCCCGCTATCGGTACACGCCTCGATCCTCGTGCCGGGCTCTCGGGCGCCTGTATCCAAACTCGCCAGATTCAGCAGTGTAACGACACGCAGACAGACAGTCGGGTTGATGCTGAAGCCTGCCGGCGCCTGGAAGTCAGGTCGGTTATGGTTCTGCCGCTGGTGGACGGTGACGAGTTGTTTGGGATCCTCGAGATTCTTTCGTCACTGCCGAACGCCTTTGGCCAGCACGATCTTGACCGTTTGCAAGCTCTGGCGAATCGAATCGTTGCGGGGAGAAAGCAGAATCCGAAATTCGCAGACACCGTGTCGTCTAAAGAGTCTGGATTTTCTCAGCATAAATTCGACGAAGTTGTTCACGTGGACGAGGGAGACTCGTTGAAATCAGCCTATACGCTCCCAAGTCTGGCGCAAAGGTCCAAGACGAGCTACAGAAGCACAACCATGCTTGGCGTACTCGTGATCGCCTCGGCCATGCTGTTGGGTATGCTCGTGGGTTGGCGGCTTGGTTGGCAAAAGGCCAGCATTGGACTTCGTGCCAGTTCGCCGTCATATCGAGCCCATACTCTGCCCAAAAACACAGAAATCTACCACGCTGCGTTTCCAGTCAAAGAGCTGCCAGCGAATTCCGCCGGGACGGACGAGTGCGGGCAGTCTGGAGCAGCCAATTCTCCAGCTCTACTGCAGAACGGTGGACTCACGGTCTGCGAGCACGGCCGAGTGATCTTCCGCTTGCCGGCTTCACCGATTCGGAATTTGCAAACCTCACAGAATTCATCAAGTTTGAAACCTGATATCGCCAGGCGATAGCTCAGGTTTCAACCTCGTTTCACGTGTCGGATATTTACAGGAGGACGAACACACATGCCGCTGCCGGTGAATCAAGCGCCAGAGATTAAACTTTCATTTGGGGATGATTCCGCGCAGAAGCAGCGCCGGCAGATGTTCATCGCGCTGACCCTGCTGCTGGCGGCGCTGATCCTGATTCTGACGAAAGATCGTGACTTCTGGTTTCCATCCTCGCCAGTATTCCAATCAGCATCAGAGCCAGTAGAAGAGGCATCGCCCGAACCGAGGGCACAATCCGAGGGGGCAACCATTCCTGCGCGGCCAGCGAGTCCCGCAGAACTGAAAGCGAAGCAGCACAAGGCCCCAGCCGCCACGGCGAGTCCAGCGGTCACCTCGGCGCCCGTAATCGTAAGCCGAGCCGTGCTCCCTCCGCTCGAAGTCGAAGTGGTGGCTGGGGACGAACACCGCCCAGTCCAGGCCGGCAGCAATTCGGTAGAGGTGGATCTACGCCCACCTGCGACACCAACCCAGGCATCTTCCGCGCCGCCGACGCCGGATACGGCTGGTGTGGCCGTCGCCTCCGCGCGAGTTCGTCTTTCCCCGAGCGCCGCGCAAAGCCTTTCACGTCCGGTTGAACCTAACTATCCCCTGTTGGCCAGGGAGATGAAAATTCAAGGCGCAGTCGTGCTCAACGCTCTGATCGGACGTGCCGGAAATATTCAGCACATTCGTGTGCTCAGCGGGCCCGCGATTCTATCGGCCGCAGCCCAGGAAGCGGTGAAGCAATGGCGATTCAGGCCATACCTGCAATCCGGTCAAGCGGTCGAAACCGAGGCGCGCATTGTCGTAAATTTCACCATCTTTACCCAGTGAGCTGCTAATTCGGGGTGAAGGAGCGTTCATGGAGTATGCGGTTCAGTAGCGTCTGAGCTGCGGGCACTGAGGATGGCGTCTGCATCGGGCAGGCAATCCCGACACGCATGGAGATGAATGAGGGCTTGCAAGAGTTCCACTCCCAGGCACCAATGCAAATAGGCAGCGACCACGGTCGGTGAGCGTTTCACTCCTGCGGTGCAATGAACGTACACTGTGTGTCCCTGCTTGAGCAGCCGATCGAGTTCGGCTACGCTCTCGGGCAGAGAAATCCGGAGGTCGGCCCGGTTGAAATCTTCGACAGGGACGCTGGAAAACGCCAGACCGGCTTCGCACGCTGCAGTTCGCTCGCCTTCAATCCCGCCTTCGCCTCGATCCTCATCCGTCTGCAGACTGAGAATGGCGGTGACTTTCCGCGACTTAAGTTCCTCGAACTCATCCTTGAGACGTGGATCCGAACCGACTAGCAGATTGGGCAAGACCGAAGTACATTTCATTCAAGGGCATGATAATCGCCCCGGTAGCAATTATGAAACCACAAACAATTACTTTTAATATGTAATGCAATCATTTGCGTTCAATTGGCTTTCTTCGATCTTCGTAACCGCCAATAAGCACTGCTGCTGTAACGATTTGGATTTTCTGCCTTTGGCATGGAACCTGCCACTTCAAATGGGGATGCCCCGAGCACTTTCGTCCGTCTCTGCGCACAGGGCGTCCAAGGACAACGATGCATAAGCTGAATTCGCTTGGGAATCCCGGATTTCTCAAAGACTTGGTGTCAGCCACCGAGCTGGCCCAGCAACAGACCGAACCTCAGACCAGATCTGAGGCAGCGTCGCAGAGCCCAGGCGCCAAATCTGATCCAGGATCCGATGTCATGCTCGACGAAGTCGGAAAAGAAATCGTCGAGCAGTTCCGTCTGAGCGAAATACTGGAAGAAGCCTGTCTTGCCACGGGTGCGACCGGCGCGGCAATCGCATTGGCCCGAGGCGAGGAGATGGTTTGCCGTGCCACGACGGGCGCCGATGCTCCCGATTTGGGCGTATGCCTCGATTCTCGATCCGGGCTCTCGGGTACCTGCGTCCAGACTCGCCAACTTCAGCAATGCAGCGACACGGAGACAGACCCTCGCGTCGATGCTGAAGCTTGCCGGCTGCTGGGAGTAAGGTCAATCGTGGTGCTCCCGCTTATGAACGGCAGCCAGTTGCTTGGCGTGCTTGAGATTCTGTCTTCGCGAGCGAATGCTTTTGGCCAGCGCGATCTTGACAGTTTGAAGGCTCTGAGCCCCCGAATCCTCCAAGGCGAAGTGCCGGATTCAGACCCCGCTGCGCACTTGACTCCGAAGGATGCAATATCCTTCTTGCCCAACTTCGAAGAGGACACTATCCAGAACGAGACTCACGCCTCAGAACGTAACGGTGGGATTGTGCGAACGAAGCCCGCATTCAAGGCAACCGGCGTGTGGACCCCCATTCTCGGCGTGCTGGTAATCGGCATGGCCTTATTGTTGGGCGCGGTGGTAGGCTGGCGACTCGGTTGGCAAAAGGCAACTCTGCAATTTCAGAAGAGTTCGACCCCGCAACCAGCAAATGCCCAGTCCAAGGCCGGCCTTCGCGATGAAATCCTGCTTCCTGCCGTGGAGCTCCAGCCGAGTTCCCGGCTGGCGGACGAGTTCGGACGGGCCGCCGGTCCGGTCACTAATCAGAAGATTTCCGGCGCACCCAAGAATCCTGTTCACCAGGCTCGTGGTGAAGTCACGATCCATCAGGGCAGCAGAGTAATTTTCCCGGCACCGTCTTCCCCTTTGCGAGCAGGGGACTCGCAACCCTCACAGCGTTCTCCAGGTTCGGAAACAGATCCCGCACAGTGACGACATGCTCGCCTGGCGTTCGCCCAACGGACACAATTGCATTTCCTGTTCCAGTCGTGGAGTCAGGATGCTATGTGGTGAATCTTCTTTAGAGGGTGGCTTCCGATCTGTCACACTTCCGCCGGGAAATCGGTCCATCGTCATCTCGATCCCCCGATCTTGTCGCGCCTGAATCGCGCTCCCCGAAAGCGAGACTTCGAACACTTCCCCGAAATGGGGATGGCTGCCTTCAGGCCGCAAAATTCCTCCCGAGATTGCCTTGACCGGGGCGTGACTCGCCGGAAGGCTGTGCGGCCAGCGGGAGGGCAACGATTATTGCGGTCCCGTGAGAATCGGACTCAATATCAAAACTCCCGCCCAAATCGCTGACACGCTCCCGCATCCCGCTAAGACCGACACCTACATGACTGCCATTTAGGTCAAAACCTGGCCCTGACCGAGCGGGCATTCCGCGCCCGAAATCTCGCACGCTCAGCAGAGCTTTGTTTTCGGTTACGTTGAGACCGATTTCAACTGAAGAGCTGCCGGAATGTCGGTGGACATTCGTGAGGCTCTCTTGCAGGATGCGGAACAGCGCAATCTCTGTTAATTCTGGGAGTCGATCAATGCCGTCCGGTAAGTCGAGTTTGACTTCGATTCCGCTCCGTTTTGCAAATTCATCAGTGAACCAGCGGGCTGCGGACGCAAACCCAACCTCATCCAACAAAGGGGGATGTAAGAGACAGGACAAAGTACGAGTCTCGACTATACTCCGCTCGACCGATTCCAATGCTGCGGACAATACTTCGGCTTGGTTCGGCGTGGCGGAACGACTCAACATGTCCAAATTCATCTTTACGCTCGTCAAATGCTGTCCCAAACTATCGTGTAGATTTCGCGCGATTCTCCTGCGCTCATCATCTTGCAAGCGAATGAGTTTGGCTGAAAGATGCCGGAGCGCGGCGGTGCGCCTTTGGACCACGGATTCAAGCTCTTCGTTTGCAAGTCTCAACTGAGCTTGGTTTTCACGTAGGGCTACCTCCGTCCGTCGGCGTTCGGTTACGCTCTCGCGCAACGCTTCTTCCGCCTGCTTGCGCTCAGTGACATCGTAGAAGCAGTTGATCGCTCCCGCTATTTCTCCTCGGTCGTTCGTCAGTGGAGCAATATTCACGATGACGATAATGCGCGAGCCATCGGGTCGCTCAATATGTACTTCCGCATCATGCGTCCCCGGTGTGTTGCCACTCAGCACGTCGCCCATGGGACATTGCTCGTGTGGAATGAAACTGCCGTCTGGGCGGTACAGCTTGAACGAGCCGCAGAACCGCTCGTCTGTGTCTCCCGGTTCCGGTTTGCGACCCCAAAGTTCCGCTGCCCGGTTGTTGTATTCCCGGATCACACCTGAGACATCGCAGGAATAGACGGCGACGGGGGCCAAAGCGAACAAGGTACGATAGCGCTCTTCGTTTTCGCGCAGCGCGTCTTCGACTCGCTTGAGGTCAACCGCGCTTTCATCTTGAAATGTTGGATGGGGATTCATAGTCGATCCTCGATGGCGAAACAGAGATGTGGTGGTCCAATACGTTGAAAGCGTCAGACGGAATTCGACAAATCCTTCGTTCCGAAATCAACCAAGTGCTTTAGACTCGTCTTGGTAGTCACGCCCCTCCCCCCTGTTTCCACCATAATCAGCCTGTACGTCTCTCAAGTGTTCGTCCCAAAGGCTCGGCGCTATTGAGTTTGCGATGTTGGGCGGAAGGGCTTTGGGAGTCGTTCTTCGTCAATCTTGGCAATGAGTTGCTCAACAAGTTCGACCATCCTATTTGGATCGTTTTCCACTTGGACTCGCTGCGCAAGTTCGCGCCAGTCTTCGGGGGGCGCCGTGCTGGGGTCTGGCATCGGAGACTCAGCGCTGCTTGTGCGCAAGCCGCGGTCAGACTCAAATGGTGTTTCCTGTAGAGGCTGTTGCCAGTCTCGGCGATGCAAACATTCGCCCAGTTTTCCTGAGCTGCAGGCAAATCCGCTCGTACGTAAGGCAGCCTCAGTATTCCGGTTGGGGGTTTTAAGAGCTCCCTTGCCATTTCTCATCTCTTCCTCTTCTATTTGTTCTATTTGCGCGGGAAGTTCTTTAACAATCTTCTTCACTACTTCGACCGGAATTTGCTCGAAATATGTTTTCGACTTTTTCACTTTTGCTCCTTCTAACCCTCCAAACAGTAGCAGGCAGAGTTTCATGCGGGTTGTATCTTTTGGAGATTGTTCCTTGCCGTTAGGACGGCTAAGTTGCTCAAATATCGGCACTTGTTTCTCCATCTTCGCGACGCTGCGCCCACGTTTAGTGGACCTCATTTAACGCCTCAAGTTTATGCTTGTGCGAAGCGTCACGACCCGTTACGATTACGTTTCGTTCGTTTAACGCAGCGCCCAGGCGGAGGATCCGATGAAATCTCAGACCCAAAAGGTTCCGATGAACTTCAAGACAATGGCGCAGGTGGATGTTCCCCAAGGTCGAAACGGAAAGCACAAGCAGGTTGTGACTAAAATTCTCTCGGATCTCGATCAGGTACCAGAAGGAAATGCCCTCAAAGTACCATTGGCAGCATTAGCCGAAAGTAAGGAAAAGGTGCGGTCCGCCCTTAATCGCGCCATTCACAAGTCGGGGCGGAATGTTGCCACCGCCAGCGACGCGGTCTTCCTATACGTATGGAATGAACGCCAGTAGCGGAATTGCTTTGTCGAGATGCGGTACTGTGTTCACTGTGTCTCCAGAATGAGATCCTGTTTCTCGGACAAAGCCCACGGATGACTGTCGAAAAACCGCCATTTCGCAAGCAATCGGGACGTGGCACCCGATGAAGTAAGTATTCTTTCGCCTTCTTTTGTGCTTCAACAATTCGGCGGTGATAAGCGGCATAACCTTCAAAAATGATTGCCGCGTACTAATGATTTGTGAGCGATGCGTAAACCCCAGGTTGCGGGAAGAGGGCGGCTGGTTTGTTTTACTGAATATGAGCGTATTATGCTAGATCTCCACACACTACTCCTTGCAGTCGAGTTTTTATCACCAGAGGCAGAATGCTTTCTTGTCGTAATTTCTGTCGGCTAACAACGCCATCGCTCCATCTTTACTGAGACCGTTGTGCGAGATTGAGTGGGGACAAGTCGACGCCGTCCATCGCATAACGGGCAAACAGGAAGTCATGGATCGAAACCACGCGATCGCCATCGAAATCCAGGGCAACAAAATAAGCAGGGGTCTCGAGTGAGACCTCGCGGTCGTATACGAGCATCGCGGCCCGGCTATCGACAACGCCCGCCGCGAAAGCCCACTGTTCGCAAGCTGCATAGCGAGCATAGTATTCCCCGACTTCGCTCTTTCCTTGCTTGCGTAGCTTCGCGACGAGGTCGAGTTTGACGTCGTCGGCCAGCATCGCGCGGACCGTGTCGAAGTCTCCGGTCTTGAACCCCTCGACATACTTGATCAGTCGGGCGCGCATTACATCCGACAGCATCGGCAGCGAGACGTCCGCGGGTTCACTGGCAAACTCGCGCAAACGGACACGCCCCCGCTGGAGCGCGGATTTCGCGGCGGCCTCGCTCGCACCAGTAATCGACGCGACCTCCTCCAGCGAGTGGCCAAGCACGTCCTTTAGGATGACCGCGCTCCGCTGGAGCGCCGGAAGCCGCATGAAAGTGCGCAGACTCATCGTGGCGACCTCGTGGTCCTGATCGGGGGAATCCGGAGCGGCAATCATGTCAAGGACCTCATCATTCTGCATCATTGGACCGCGCGCGCGGCGGCGTAGGAAATCGAGCGCGGTGTTGTGGGCGATACGGAACAGCCAGCCTTCAGGGTTGTCGATGACACCGACATTCGGCAGCGCGGCAAGGGCCTTAATCAGCGCGTCCTGGACAATGTCCTCGCCATCGACGGCGGAGCCGGTCATGCGCGCGCAGTATCGATGGAGCTTTGGACGAAGCTCACCCACCAATCGTTCGAACTCAGCGCGCACATCATCAGTCATTGGGTGTCGTCTCCTCAGGATGGCAGCGCGTATATGAATCATACGTCGAGCGGCAGGATGTCGCTATCGCTGCGAAAGCCGTAGGCGACGCCGTGCATATAACGCGGATCGCCGAGTAGCTCGGCGACCCGTTCTCCAACCTGCGCCGGGCGCAGGATCGAGCCATAACGTTGCATGACATGCTCGTCGATGCTGACACCCTCGATTTCCGCGTAGGCGGCCGCAACCTGATGACCGAGCGTGGTGCCGGGAATCAGCTGACATGGCACGAGCACCTGGAAGTGGATCCCGAGGTCGCGCTCGCGCGATACCGCGTTTGCACTGTGGGCCATGAACCACAGCATCCGTTTGGCGCCTATATAGCCTCCAGAGAGCCTCAGGCTTTCGGGGGCGATGAACGGCACTGCAAGCACCATCGATGCACCACTCGACATGACCAGAACGCGGCCACCTCGCTTCATCGGAGTGTTGAGTGCGGCCTGAATGCCGACTAGCCCTGCCTTCACGTCGGTGTTCCAGGCGGTCGAGAACTCGTCCCAGCTCTGTTGGTCGATCGGCTTCATCGGCAGCCGCGCGCCGGCGTTGAGGATTAGCACGTCGGGCACCTCTTCGCGGACGACCGAGTTCATAAGCGTGGCGTCGGTTGCGTCGCCGGCAATCACCGCAGCACCGGCCTGCTCGGCTGCAGAGAGCTTCGCTCGATCGCGGCCAATTGCGGTCACGTTCGCGCCGCAGGCGGCGAGCGCCTCGACCATCGCGAGCCCCAGCCCCTGGCTGCCGCCGGTGATGACCACGCGCTTTCCGTTCAGGTTCTGCATGTTCATTCTCCTTTATCCGGGCATCAGGCGTGGTGGTTGTAGACGACGTCGCCGGCGAAGCCGTCGAACGCGGCCAGCGCTGCGATCCTCGGGAAGTAAGCGACCATATCGGGATTGGCCCGCATCGCTTCCACCGATGCGAGGTCGCGCCACTGCGAGTAGATGACTACGTGGCGCTGATCCTTGGCGGCGATGAAGCTGGTCGAAATCCAGCCATCGAGCCTGCGGACGACGTTTTCAGTATTGTCACGCAGGAGCTCGATGAGCTTTTGCTGATTCTCAGGCTCAACGGTCAAGATGTTGATAAGCGTAGTGACCTCTTTCGTCACCGCTATTGTCGTGTTCATGATATCCTCCTCCAAAAAGCGTTGTTCTCTGTCCTTACACCATGAAGACGATTCCGGTAATTAAAACGGATCGGTCGGGCAGAAAAAGATGTGGATTCTTTAGAGTCGGCAAGCACATCCGATGTCTCAATCTGGCGTCCCGGCACGGTCCAATATTTCTTGGGCAGACAACCCTTTTCCTTACACAAGAACAGTGGTTCGGGCGATTGCGATTGCCGCCATCTGCGGAAATGACTTCATGAATTCCGGTTTGGGCTTCTTGTGTTCGATGGAGGACCAAACGAACGCCGCCTTCAACATCTAGGCTACTCATGCAGTCGCCGCAAGCATCTGACGCACTGCAAGTCAAATCGTTCTTTTGGAGGAAACATGCCGGATCAAGGACTGAAAGAACTTTATGTCAACGAACTCAAGGACCTGTACAGCGCCGAAAACCAGCTAGTCAAAGCCCTACCCAAAATGGCGAAGGCTGCATCGTCTGACGAGTTGCGAGAAGGATTTGAAAAGCATCTTGAACAGACTAGGGGCCACGTCCAACGTCTGGAGAAGATCTTCCAAACTTTGGGTGAGAGTCCCAAGGGTAAGACGTGCAAGGGGATGCAGGGGCTTATCGAGGAAGGTTCTGAGGCCACAGAAGAAGACTACGAGGGCAGTGTCATGGACGCCGCTCTGATCGGGGCTGCGCAACGTGTCGAACACTATGAAATTGCTGGATACGGCACGGTCCGCAGCATGGCAAAGACTCTAGGCGCAGAAGATCATGTCTCTCTCCTTGCGGAAACCCTTGAGGAAGAAAAGGAGACCGACGAGAAACTAACTGAGTTAGCTGAGCAGATCAATACTCAAGCGAATGAGAGCGGCGATGAACAACAAGACGAAGCGAGCTCGCGAGACAAAAAGAAGTCCAAGCGAGTAGCGTGATGTGTCATACCGAAAGCGTCTTCGCTCAGTCGGACCAAGGCGCTTTCGGTATTCGCGCTTAATCTTGCCCTCTTAGTACCCACTAATAGACACCCACCTACAGTGTTCACGTTAGTGACGTTCTTCCGATCCTCAGGTAGGTTTGATTGTCTGTTCAACAAGGTGTCCTGAGTTCGGCAACCTCAAAACGTACAAAGTTGCAAGGTGAAAAAGGAGCAAAGATGAAACACGTACTAAAGATGGCTTTTCAAATGAGTGTTCTTGCGTGCCTGCTGACTCTAGCATCGGTGTACGCAAGCACACAGGATTCTTCTGCACAACAACCCGCCCCGGATAATACGAAGGTGAACAAGCGGGACAAGAACAAGGCAGAGCCCACCGCAGATCAACAGAAAGAAAACCAGCCGGATCGGGAGATCGCACGAAAGATCCGTCAGTCTATTGTGCAAGACAAATCACTGTCTTCGTACGCTCATAACGTTAAGATCGTCGCTGAAAATGGAGCAGTAACATTAAAGGGGCCGGTGAGGTCAGACGAAGAAAAGACTGCGGTCGAAGCCAAGGCGGCGGAGATTGCTGGAGCGGACAGAGTGACCAGCCAGCTTGAAGTTAAACCCAAGCAATAACAATCCATAAAACATAGAAACATACAGAGGAGATTAACCAATGGCAGCTAAGAATACAGCAGTATTTGGCATTTATACGGATCGGTCGAGTGTGGATCGGGCGGTCGAGGCTTTTAAGGCGGCAGGGTTTTCCAACAATAACGTATCCGCGCTGTTCCCTGAAAACAAGGGCACCAAGGACTTCGCTCACGAGAAGAGCACCAAGGCACCCGAGGGTGCAACGACAGGCGCGGGAACCGGAGCGCTATTGGGTGGTGGTTTGGGATGGCTGGCGGGAATTGGCGCGCTAGCAATTCCTGGCCTCGGACCTTTCATCGCAGCTGGTCCGATCATGGCGGCACTGGCTGGAGCCGGAGTCGGAGGCGCGGTAGGCGGTCTTACAGGCGCCCTGGTGGGAATGGGCATACCTGAATACGAGGCCAAGCGCTA
Source organism: Terriglobia bacterium (assembly GCA_963803655.1). Classification (GTDB taxonomy): domain Bacteria; phylum Acidobacteriota; class Terriglobia; order Terriglobales; family Acidobacteriaceae; genus JAIQFF01. The sequence continues at coordinate 17,094 of CAWDNR010000017.1, read as the reverse complement.
CGAAGGCCGCGTTAAAGACGGTGGGATTCTGCTTTCCGTTCACTCTGATAGTTCCGACGAGACGAAAAGGGCAAAGGAAATACTCCAACAAACCGGCGCTCAGGATATTTCTTCGACCGGCGAAGCTCGCGGTGACAAGACTGCCGTGTGCCAAGCCTGAAATGAACGAGAGACAGAGCATATGCCATACGTGTATTCGGGCGGTCGCCACTAGCACGGCGAGCAAGTTTTTTTTTTTAAAAAAAAAAAAATTTTTTTTTTTTTTTTTTTTTTTTTTTTTTTTTTTTTTTTTTTTTTTTTTTTTTTTTTTTTTTTTTTTTTTTTTTTTTTTTTTTTTTTTTTTTTTTTTTTTTTTTTTTTTTTTTTTTTTTTTTTTTTTTTTTTTTTTTTTTTTTTTTTTTTTTTTTTTTTTTTTTTTTTATTCGGGCGGTCGCCGCTCAGCACGGCGAGCACCGTCGCGCACGCTTTTTTTTCCCCCCCCCCCCCCCCCCCCCAAAAAAAAAAAAAAAAAAAAAAAAAAAAAAAAAAAAAAAAAAAAAAAAAAAAAAAAAAAAAAAAAAAAAAAAAAAAAAAAAAAAAAAAAAAACCGTCGCGCACGCCATCTGCACATATTGGGAGCCGAGAAGGACCGACTTCCCCTTCGTATAGAACACGCGCCGTAAGGCTTCTGTGTGCCGTTGCGCACCACGTTATAGACTTCCGCGACGTAGAGATCCCGTGCCCCCATAAGTTCGCGGATGTCGCGATCATGTGCCAGGAGTTCATCCTTCTGGTTGAGCGCCGCTTCACGGTCGTGAAGCAGGCGAGTAAGTTCATTGACCTTAGCCTCCGATGCCTGGCGCGAGCTGCATCTTGAGGCGATTGCTGTGCAAGGGAGTCTAGTTTCTCTTGCAGTGCTTGAAAGCTGATCTGCGAGGCGGCCAGCTTTTGTGTGAGGCCGGTGCGTTGCTGGATGAGGTCTTGTCTGGTTGCGTCGCCAGCGCGCAGGTCGTTCTCCACGCGGGTCTGTGCGGCTTTCATCTGATTGATTTCGACCGACTGCTGCGCCAACTGCCGCCGGAGGTCCGCGATCGTTTGGCCGCCCTGTTCGACCTGTGCACGGGCGATTTGGCGCTCGTGATTCCGTCGCTCAGCCCGGTCTGCCACCCGGGACGGTTGGGGCTGTTCCGATTAGCGGACGCAAACTTGCGGTATCGGTCCCGCTTACACCACCGATCAACGAGAATAGGAAGATGGGAATCCCGCGCAAGAGCATCCACACGTCGCGCCAGGTCGAGTCACTGGGAAATGGCAAGGCTCGGAGTGGGCCTGCGGAGATAGCGTTCGGGTTTTCACGTTTGCTCGCCCGGCCGGTTTCTTCCCGCGCCAAGCGATCGAGAAAGCCTCCTCTGCCTGTTCCTGGGACCAGGACAGGCCATACTCGATGCACTCAGACGGTTCGTTACCGCCAATCGCGGGAATCGCCTGATCGACACTGCTTCAACTGATCAAGCGCCGGCAGGAAGGGCAAGTCGCAAGATGCTCCCGCAGCCTCTTATGTTCCGCCTCGATCAGCTGTCCTGAGGTCGAAACGGCGCAGAGTTCCAAGAACTCGTCATGGGGTCCGGTGAGAGACAACGCCCCCGCTCCTCAGCCGGACGCAACCCCTTATCATAGTGCGCGATGGCCCTCAATGAGCCAGCAGCCTGCGCATCACAGATCTGCTTCCGCAGCCGGTTCAAGCCCCCGGAAATAGTGGTGTCTGATATTTCCCGTGGATTGCCCGCAGTTCCGAAGGCATCCACCAGGCGTAGCCCGAAGAATGCAGCCAGGGTTCGCTGCGGCTTCCGAGGTGCCAATGCTGGACATGCAGGCACCGAACCACATCAGACGGAATCTTCAAATCGTCCGCGGCTGGCTCGCGGGTCTGCCAGCTGGCTGGCTCCGTCGTCAAGGTCGAGCCGGGTGTAGAAGTGGCGAGAACTCAAATAGCGCCGCCGGGAGATGGCACGATGATAGGCGATTTGAAGAATCCAAGATCGTGCTGGGCCTTTGGAGCTGTCAAATGTATGGCAGTCCCGGTGGACGAGCAGAAAGATATCTTGGACTAGATCGTCTGCCTCGGAGGCGTCTCGGAGGACCCGGAAGGACACTCCCCGAACGAGCCGGGCATAGCGCCGGAAAAGGATGGCCAGCGCTTCCCTGCTGCCCTCGCAGATTTGAATGATCAGGGTTTCGTCGAGGGTTTCGGAGTTTACGGCTAAGGAGGCAGCCGGCGCCTTCGATGTTTGGCCGCCCTCCGCGGCACAGCGAGCGCAGGCAGGCGAAATGTGAGAGCAGAATTTCATGAGACCTCGGCCCGGAATTCGTGGTCGAGCAGGTTTCTTCCAGTGAGAACACTACCCTGCTGCTGACCGACTGGGTTTAGAGCTCCGCAGCCCAATTTAGGGCAGGTTCCACCCTTCGGCGATTTGGCACGGGTCGTTGCACACATAACCGCTGTACTTCCAAGTACTTACAAAATAAGCGCTCCACGGCGGACTTAGTCTTACCTGCTAGCGGTCCAATGAGTTGTCCATCGGCGGAGACGAGCTCATCTGCAACGTTACGTTCACTCTCTCGCCGCTCCGCCGCTGAATGACGCCGTTCTTAACGAGACTTTCTGATTTACGCAAATCACCACGTACATATAGCACTTGTCCTTTTCGTTGTCCAGCTAATCTGCTCGTGGTGTTTTTGCACGTGTCGCTTCTTAATGGGTTCTACGTGCTAGACGCGAGCCAATTCTTCGAAGCTTTGGGTAGGCGGATTCGTGCTCTCCGGGAAGGGAGACGCTATACGCAGGAAGATATGATTTCTTTTGGGTTCTCGGCGCGACACTGGCAACAAATTGAAAAAGGACGACCCATCTCGATAAGACTGTTCTTTGAATACCATGCTCAGATGTGCACTTGTCGGAACTGTTCATGGGCTCCCTCGTCCCGTGATGTTAGAGAGTCTCTCCGAACCAACCAGACATTAGTTCCTATTGATACAGCTATTCTGCTCGTGGTGATCAAGCCGTTAATCGCTTAAAAGACAGGCTTGGTCGATGAGAAACAATTCTTTCGCGCTTTCGGAGAGCGCGTAAAAAAGCTTCGCAAATCGAGAGGATTCACCCAAGAAGACATGATCGGATTTGGCTTCTCCGCTCGCCACTGGCAGCAAATAGAGGCCGGCAGACCCATCACCCTTAAGACTTCTCCTTCGCATATGTGACACCTTCGCCGTGCGGGCTGCGCAGTTGATTGATGGGCTTGATCGCGGTATCTATCGAAAATAGCCGACGGACAGTGTCGTGGGGGGCAGCCCGCGTTTGGCATGAAATCCACGCTAGACCGAACGAGAGTACGAGCCCTGGCTGAAGGGCGACCACTTGGAAGGAGACGCAGTGAGAGAAGAGGTGAAGCTACAATTGAATGAAATATGAGGAAGTTCTACACGGGCTGACTGGGCAGTAGCTCCGGGCATTCACGACTGAGCCACTTAAGGATTATGGAAAAACTCTCTTCGACATCCCCTCCAGCATCACGACAAGGTCCGCCAACTGCTTTATTTCGTGATTTGTCTGGCCCTCGACCGGATGGGGCGTCGATCTCGAGCGTTCCTCGCCGATTGCGATCCAACTCTCTGGACTCTCTGACTTTCATGGGTGCATGAAGGTAGCTGAGTTTAATTGGCTTGGATCCTGAAATTGTCGAGATTGCATTTAGGGCCTCAATGTGACGTCCTCCATCAACAACCAACCGGTCGCCTGATGCAAAACGCGCAGTCTCAAAGACCGCCCGGCAGAACTTCACGACGTCGGCCTGCACCAATTGCTGTCCCAAGTTTTGTAGATCTTCGCGGCTTGGATTGGCTATCCCTCGATTTCGAGCCTGCTGCCGTCAATGCGAGTGCCATTAAGAATGGCTAGAATTTCACTCCCGGAAGTTCTACGCTCAAGGTCCATAAACGGTCGCTGCCTTCGGATCGATTGCCCGGGGCAGCGCACCGGGGCCTATGGCGGAATCGGACTGAATAACCTCAGACCTACGATGACTTGGAACCTTTTCATGTGGCCTTCCGACATCCGGTTTTGGATCCGGAGCGCCCGGAGCGATGCACAACTCCAGCGTTTGCTTAGAGAGCACGATAACGCCCAGAGCCTCGACCTGCTCTATGAAGAGCGAAAGGACCCTTGGGGGTTGGACTCCCCCCACTTTCGGTACCAGCAAATCAAATACGCCACGATCCTGTCCCTGCTCCCGAGCCGTCGTTACAGACGAGCACTCGACCTTGGTTGCGGTTTGGGCAATCTGACACGCCGCTTACGCAACCACGCTGACCAAGTTTTGGGGATTGACGTGTCGCAGGTCGCCATCGCACAGGCCACACGAGAAGCGACGGAGCAGAGCAACCTGCAATTCCAACAAGGGGACGCGCTCAATCTCAGCCGTGACCTAGATAACGGCTTTGATTTAGTCGTGATCGCAGACACCCTATACTACCTCTCACCACTTTCAGACGAGGTGTTACAGACGGTTCGCGAGCGAGTGGTCCAGCTGCTGGTACCAGGCGGAATCTTATTGCTGGTGAATCACTTCACTGTCGATTTTGATCCCGGAAGCCGGTGGAGTCCGAAAATCCATCAAGTCTTTCGCTCCGCACCCGCCTTAACAACCATACACGAAAGCCGGCGTCCCTTTTATCTCGCCAGTGTCTTCGAGAAGTCTTTGTAACTGAAGAGAATTGGGTTGCGGAGGTCCTGCAACAGTCTGAATTTGTTAGCCCTATCATTCAATTTCGAACTTGATCTTGCCTGCCTTTTCGCCGAGGGATTGTTCCTGTGCGTTAATAGGTCTGACGGTTAACGCCATAATCATTTCCTCGCTTTTCGTTCGCTCGTGCGTGTGATTCCCTTCAAGACCTTGTGGTTGTGCAGTTTAATGCCAGGCGATAGATGATTCGTCAAACACTGTCAAGAGTGACAGGGGGCTTCGGTGAACGACGAGCGGGAGCCGAACACGAGTTCTGCCTGAGTGACGGGCATTCAGGAGTTGGCCAGACCGGTGACGGATCTGGATCAATTTTGTAATTCTCCGTTCACCAGGTATTCCACGACAAAAAGGGCTACTGTGCGTTTGCGGGCAAAACGGCCTCGAGGATGTAATCAACGATCAGCTTGTCAGTGAGTGCGCTCGCATCTTGGACACGGTAGTTGGTGGTCGTAACTACGACTACCAGCGCCTCGTCGGGGAAGATAAGAACCTTGTTGCCGCCGGTGCCGTACATTCCGTAAGAACGCAGCGAGCGTGCGCGAAGGCGAAAGGTCTGGAGCCACCACAAGTAACCATAATCGGTATCTTCTCGAGCATGGGCATGGGGACGGAGCGATGTCTCTACCCATTCTGAACTGATAATCCGGTGGCCCTTCCAGACTCCTCTATCCAGATAGAGCTGTCCTAGCTTAAGGAGGTCGCGGCTGCGTAGTTCAAGACCGCCACCCGTCATCGCCGTCCCGAGAGGTTGAAATTGCCACTTCACAGTCGTAATGCCAAGAGGAGTGAACAGGACTTCGCGAGCAAAATCCGGCACAGGCCGCTTAACCGCCCGTTCCAGGACAACTCCCAAGGTGGTAGGCCCGGCGGTGCAATAGCTCCAGCTCCGGCCGTACGGGGAATCTTTCGGCTTTGTTTCCCAGCCGGCGAAACCGCGAATCGGCAAATCGAACGTAAACTTGGCCCAATCCTCCACGAGATACATGCGTTCTTCGTTTCCACGAGAGAAGGGGTTCTCGTCGTCACACTCCAGCAGCGAGCTCATCGTTAGGAAATCTTCGATGGTGATTTTGCTCTTACGAGGATCAGGGTTTCCAAGCGGCATCTTGTCTTGCAGGTAATCGAGGACTCGCGCATTAGGGCCAGCAATGAGGCCCCTGTCAATTGCGGCTCCCATCAACATGCCGGTGATGGTTTTCGTAGCAGATCTCGTGTTGCGTAACCCGTCGATACCATCGTTATCGTAGTAATGCTCGTACGCCAGCTTTCCATTCCGCGCGACGAGAATACTGCTAACAGCCTTGAACTCTCCCACTTTGATCGCCTGCTCCATCTGGGTTAGGCGCTCAGTGGATATGCCTGCTGTCGAAGGAGCAACTGCCAACCAGTCGTCAGGGCTCGCAGTCTGGCCCCCAGCCCAAGACGTTAAGAAGGCGAGTAAAAGCATCGGGATAAATCTTGAGGGCAGTTTCGCCGGAAGTCGCATGTCTTCCCAATGCTCCTCCTGCAATGGCAGCGGCGTCTTGTCAAAATGCAACATCGCGTCACGCGGGGCGACGGCGACTGTTGCGGTGACGGTAGCTGCCCGGCGGTAGCCCGTAAAATCTACGGAAAGCCTTTGTAAGCTGCGCTTGATCTGAATGACCGCTTTCCAATGCGATTTCCGCTATAGAGACGTCAGTCAGCAAGAGCAATTCTGCCGCCTTCTCCAATCGCCGAGTGCGCAGCAGATCTCCCGGGGTGCAGCCGAGACAAGAACGGAACACGCGGGCAAGATGTGTTGGGTGGACCCCGACTGCATTTGCGACTTGGCGAATACCGAGATCTTCTGCGTAGCAATCTTGAATGAGCTCACAGGCGGCAGGCAGCCAGTTGGGACAAGACTGCTCGGCACAGTCGGGATAACGCGAAGCTGATGCCAAAAGTTCCGAATAGAGCGACTGTGCCTTAAGTGAAGAACAGTTGTCCCATCGCGCACACTCCATTAACAGCGCTCGGGATAGCCCGCAAGCCCGCTCATCGCTAAGGTAGGTGGCTACCTGGTGCACCTGTGCATCGCTGGAGTCCTCCAGCCGCTCCATTGAAACAGAAATCGTGAAAAAGCTTCCCCTGCCCTGATGGAAGTGATCGCGGTGGGTGGTACCCGGAGGATTATAGACAAGGGTCGTCCGGCGATTGGGAGTCGCCCCCGCCGAAGATATGTAGCGCCCGCTCGTGACGAGCACGAAGTGCGCATCCACATGCATGTGAACCTCAACTTCCTCCGGCGGAGAATCGGCGAGACGGTGCGACAGCGTAATACCGTCAAGCGAGCGGGTTGATTGTAGTTCTCCATAGAAGACGTCATGGGTCAACAGAAGCGGATGCCTAGCGCTTCGCGGGTGCGGAAACGCCGACCTCTGACCACGTAGGTGCATTTTTCGGCCCCTGGGCTAGACCGTTAGTATCGCAGACCGAGACTGTGGGCAGCTATCGCTGGGTTGAACGAATTGGGCCTACTGATCTTATTCCTCCCGAGTAAGGGGGCAACTTTATCCCTATCCTTACATAAGGAAAGGGAGGGCCGACCCATCCTGGATCGTTTTGCTTGAATGGAGATGCCGATTACGTCGACTTCTAGGGATCGTGTGTTACCCACCATGTGAGCCGTAACCTTCTTTACGGACTATAATGACGCACACCTATGGCCCTCAACACAGGCGCCAAACTCGGCCCCTATGAAATTCAATCGCCCCTTGGTGCGGGGGGCATGGGCGAGGTGTATCGCGCTCGCGACCCGAGACTGGGGCGCGATGTCGCGATCAAAGTTCTCCCTGTGTCGTTTACTGCCGACGCTGAGCGGCTGCGACGCTTTGAGCAGGAAGCGCGCGCGGTAGCAGCGCTGAACCACCCCAACATCCTCGCCATCTATGACATCGGCACACGAGAAGGCGCGCCCTTCATAATCTCCGAGTTGCTTGAGGGCGAGACCCTGCGCGCTCGGCTTTCCAGCGGGGTGTTGCCGGTGCGCAAAGCCATCGAGTACGCGGTGCAAATGGCGCAAGGGCTGTCGGCAGCGCACGAGAAAGGCATTGTCCACCGTGACCTCAAGCCGGAGAACATTTTCGTCACCCGCGACAGCCGGATAAAGATCCTGGACTTCGGGCTGGCGAAACTCACGCAGCCTGAAGGCGATCACGCCGAAACCATAACGCACCAGACCGAGGCCGGTGTCGTGCTGGGGACGGTCGGCTACATGTCGCCAGAGCAGGTGCGAGGAAAGCCGGCGGATCATCGCTCCGACTTGTTCAGCTTCGGAGCTATCCTGTACGAAATGCTGTCCGGACGGCGAGCATTCCACGGGGAGACCTCCGCCGATACGATGAGCGCTATCCTGCGAGGCGAGTCGCCGGGACTGGCTGAAACCAACCGCGGGATTGCGCCGGGTCTAGAGCAGATCGTTCAGCATTGTCTGGAAAAGAACCCGGAAGAGCGCTTTCAGTCGGCGCACGACATTGCCTTCGACCTGCAATTGCTGTCGGGGCAGACGCCCTCCTCGGCTCGCGAATCCGCGATCTCGGAGCCTGGACTCAGGAAGTGGTGGCTGTGGGTGGCGGTTGCTGCAGCGACGATCGGGATCTTTCTAGCGGGCTATTTTACCAGAGGGCGTTCACCCGCACCGTCGCCCAAATTCCGGCAGCTCACCTTCCAGCGCGGTTCCATCCAATCAGCGGCCTTTGCGCCCGATGGGCAGACGGTGATCTACTCCGCGATGTGGAACGGTAAGCCGACGCCGGAAATTTTTTCCACGCGTATCGGAGACCTGCTTTCCCGGCCGCTCCAACTGGACGACAGTCAAGTCGCGGATATTTCCTCCTCCGGCGAGATGGCCATCCTGGAACACTGGCGCTCCCTAGGAGGCTGGACAGGACGGGCGATGTTGGCGCGCATGGCGATTTCCGGAGGAGCGCCGCGCGAAGTCCTGGATGACGTGCAGAGCGCAAGCTGGTCTCCGGACGGAAGCAATTTGGCCATCGCGCGTCACACAAGCACCAGCTATCGCTTGGAGTACCCGATCGGCAAAGTCCTCTATGAAACGCCCGGTTGGCTGGATTATGTACGAGTGTCCCCGAACGGAAAACAGGTCGCGTTCATCGAGCACCCAGTGCTGGGCGACTCCCGGGGATCACTGATGATGGTCGGAAGCGACAAAAAGCTCAACGTGCTTTCCCCGGATTGGTCAGATTTAGTCGGGTTGGCGTGGTCGCCCAACGGTGATGAAGTCTGGTTCACCGCGAGCGAGAGCGGCATCAACCGGGCACTGTTCGCGGTAACCCCCTCGGGCAAAGTCAGAACGGTACTTCGCGTACCGGGCAGCCTTACCATTCACGGCTTCGCGCGCGACAGCCGGGTATTGCTCAACAGTGATAGTTATCGGCGCGGTACGCTGGCGCACCGCGAAGGCGAGAAAAGCGATCACGACCTGACCTGGTTCGACTGGACTCGCGCCGTCGACCTGTCCCGGGATGGGCAATGGGTATTATTTGACGAGGAAGGCGAGGGCGGCGGGCACGACTATACGGTCTATATCAGGAAGACGGACGGCTCGCCCGCGATCCTCGTGGGCCCGGGCCGCGCAGTTGCACTCTCGCCGGACGGCAAATGGGTCATCGCTGAGGACATCAAGACGCGGCAATTCGTCCTTTATCCCACCGGCGCGGGAGAACAGAAGCAGCTCACGCACGATAGCCTGGTACATGGCTCCGGACGGTGGACGCCGGACGGGAAGTGGATCGTCTTTGACGGGTTCGAGCCGAACAAGAAACCGCGAACCTGGATCATGCCAGCAGAAGGAGGGGATCCGAAGCCGGTGACGCCCGAGGGAATCCTGGGAGATCAAGTGACCCCGGACGGAGAGCGCGTACTGGTGAAAGATCCGGAAGGCAAGTATTTCCTTTCCCCCCTCCACGGGAACGGATCGCCCACCGCGGTTTCAACCCTCAAAACGGATGATGGTGTTATTGCCTTGGCCGCGGATGGGCACACTGTGTTCGCGCGGGAAGCTGTACAGAATGCATGGACCATGCGCTTGGTCAGCATCGATTTGAGCACGGGAAAGCGTCAGCTGTTCAAGGAGATAGAACCGCCTGACCGCGCAGGGGTACTGGCGCTGGGACCAGTCCAGATCACACCAGACGGCAAAACGTATGTCTTTGGCTTCACGCGTCGGCTCTCAGACCTGCATGTGGTGGAAGGGCTACGCTAATTTCCTAAATGCGGTGAAGTGTGTCGGTGCAGAAACTCCACGCTCTTCCCACCGGTTGCTCGCGACCCGTTTCCCGCCCATACTCGTTGCGCCGGATGGCATGCACGCGCAAGTTTAGCTTGCCTTTTGTACGCTGTATTGTGCCTTTTCCGGTCACAGGTCGGTCACAACATACCTTCGGGCACGGGCCGGAACTCTTCATTTGCGGAGCTGCCAATGTGCTTGGAACCCTTGTCCCTTGCGGCTTTGGAGGATGGGGCCGGAGGGGGAGTTGAACCCCCAAAGGTACTAAGTACCGGCGGATTTTGAGGGCATCGAAACGGCCTACCTTCCTGTGATATCAATTGCTTCTGAGTGCGTCGGACGCGGTTTCGAGGAATATCGAATTGCCGCCAATTCCCTTCCAGGAATGCCGATTGCGCCCGGTTCCGGTCACAACGGCGTCACAAGCCGGCCTGGCGCTTGATGTCAGAAGATTGACCTCCACCTTGACACGGCAGATGTCAGCTCGGCCAAAACCCTGGTGAAATCGCAGCGGGAATCTACTCGGCTTGGGGTTTCACGATCGTTAGTTGTACCGCTTTGTATCGTGTTCGGACAGCGTGACGATCTGTGGGTCCGACCGGAGCGTACTGCTTCCCGGTGATGCTGGATACTTCGCAAGTAAACGATACGTGCCCGGGGCCAGACCAGTAAGCGAGAAATGGCCGCTCTGGTCTGTCCTCACGCTGTGCGAACGAGATCGATTGTAGGGTGTCTCGGGCTCGGGTGATACCCGAACGCGCGCCCCGATCACCGAACCATCGTAGTCGCTGACAGAACCTTCCAGTTGTGCACTCGCTGAACTGACAACCACCTCAAGTCTGCCTCCCGAGCCGCCTTTCTCGAGTTGCAATCCCCTTTCGAGAATCTCGTCGCCACCGAGTCGCGCCGACTTGACGTACCAGTTGATATCAAGTCCCTCGACAGCGATGGCGTAATTACCATTGTTGACAGACCTTATCTCGAAAGTCCCATCTTTTTTCACTCTACCGATCCCAAATAGTTGTTCGTCTTCACCAATTCCGAACAAGTCAACGCTAATCCGATCCAATGCAAGTGACCCCGCGCCAGCAACAGTAACTCGTCCCGGCAAGCTAAGGCCATCACCAAGTGCGATCGTAATGGAGTCGATGCTCTCGTCGCTCACTTCGATCTTCTTCCGTCCCCGTGGCGCGTAAACGCTTTCCCCTTCATCTCTTTGAAGCACGGCGATCACGTAGCTACCTGGCGGTACGCCCCTTATTCTGAATGCTCCTTTCTCATCGGTTGTGTTCTGGCGATCGATACCAGAGTCGTCCACACCGGCCTGTGTGAGGATGACCCATGCATGGTTTGTGGGGCCGTTGTGGTCTACCACGTGTCCAGCAATCTCCACCGTCTTGGTGCGCGGCATAGAAAAGTCGGCCTGCACCTCTTCGCCAGGTTTTACCAAAATCACTTGCGCTTGACTGGCTTGGGCTACACCCGGGTAGTACACCACCGTGTATTCGCTGCCCAGGAACTCCTGCACCCAATAACTCTCATCTACTACCGATATATTCTGGTCGGGTTCAAGTGAATCCGTCGCCTTTATGTAGTATTCGCCAGGTTTGAGTCCGAAAATGCGATATTGGCCGCGATCGTCGGTCTGCCCCGAAGAGACGGCCCGCAGGTCCCGCTTCCGGGAAGTGAACGATGCTTCGTCTTCTATCTCGTCCTCGCTTGGCCCGCGCAGGGCCACGACCTGTATGCGAATCATCGCGTCACCATCTTCGTTGGTAACGCGTCCGGTAACGACCCCAGAGACGGTCATGCGGAACAGGACATCGCTTACCGCCTCTCCGGGCTTAAGCGACAACACGGCCCCATCATCGTTCCCCTTCGCCTGGTACTGCTGGTTCACAAAACCCGCGCGGGTAGAAAAAAACTGGTAGCGGCCGGGCACAACGTCCTTGAGAAGAAAATGGCCATCGGTGTCGGAAGTTGTGGCATAGATCTGTCTCCTGAATTCCGAACGCTCCGGCACTAGCGAGACGCGAGCCGATTTCAGTGGACTACCTTCCGCCGCTGTGACCACGCGACCACCGACAATGCAAGAAGACGCGGGATGTCCCTCTGGTTTGCCAGGCGACGGAGACGTTTGTGCCAGCAGGCTCAGGGCTACGACGATCACAGCAGGTGCGGATAGAAAGCGCCGCATTCGTACCTCTTGATCCTCGGAAGGAGGCTTCTGCGAGGCGAGCAGAAAATCATACGCCATGGGAAACTTGCCATCAATTCGCCATCAAAACGAGGCGTTTCACAGCCATTTTCGAGCTGACCGGAGCCCTCTTCAGTACCACAATCCAGGCTCGCATTCTTCGCCCGGCACCGTCTCCTGAGGCGCGGAGGCGGCGCTCTACCTCATCTACCTGCTCTACCCGTGAGCCACCCGCAGTCTCACATGCCTCACGCGATTTCCCGTCCTAAAACGCGGGAGACCCTGCGTAGATTCACTTTCGACGGACTAAAGGATCGATATTTCGGAGCCCTAGTAACCGCCCGTTAGAAAACGTGGACAAACTGACTTCTCGAAAACCCCGTGATCATTGAATTTATCGACCACTGTGCTGGGCGTTAGTAAAGTGTAGTTTTCATACAGCCGCGCGGCCCATGCTTTTGACAGTTGGACATCCTTGTAATACGAAACTCTAACCCGGTCAAAGGTAAGCCTAGGAGCAATACCGCGTTACCAAAATCTGTGCCGAGAAAATTAAAATCGAATGTCTTTGATTGAGCGCGGGAGTCGCTTCAAGGAGCGTCCCAGCAGGCCTCATTCCATTGCCGAGGGCAGAACCTTCATTCTCCTGAATGGAAGATCATTCGATCTTAGGCCTTCCTAGAAACGAGTGCCAGACCTCGCGGTCCACCACTCTGCAAAACCTTCTTGGGGTGATCGTCGCGTGACGCAGTTTCCTAAAATACGCTGCTCACTGCGGTGTGCACGGTGACGCGTGGTGCCGTGATAACTATTTCAAGCCGAGCTCGCCATTGTACTGTTGGGCAACCCCGTAGCACTCGCAGGCGGAGCCTTCAAGTTTATTGCGGTTCACGATCTTCACGGCGCCACGGGTGTACTCGATGAGTTTCTTCTTCTGCAAAACACCAGCCGCCAAGGTCACGCTGGGCCGATCTGTCCCCAGCATGGTGGCGAGAAAATCATGGGTGATGGGCAGCGACTCCGAATCCACTCTGTCCTGAGTCATGAGCAACCATCGCGCAAGGCGCTGCTTAATATCGTGCAGCCGATTACATGCGGCGGTTTGCGCAACCTGCATTCCCTGAACCACTGCATAGCGGCTCAACATCAATTGCAAGTGCGGGGTGGATTCCAAAGTATCTTGCAAAGCGGTGACCTCTACCCGAAACCCGTCTCCGGTGATCTGTACTATCGCTTGAAGCGGGCTCCTGCTTAGGCCAACCGCCGCCGGTGTTCCCGTAAAACCTTCATTGCCAACGATGCCGGCTTCGGCGGTTTTTCCATCTTTCATTACGACTACAAGAGAAATCAAACCCCGATTCGGGAAATACACAAATTCCAGCTTTCCGCCCCCCTCGTGAAGAACTAGATGGGTTGGCAAGCTGACGTATTCGAGGTGGGGACGAAGGGAGCCGTAGTCGCTATCAATCATCGATAGAAGTATTACATTGCTGACCGGCTTGCCCGCGGTATTCGTGCGCTCGCCGGATTGCACGACTTGTAGGCCCTTACTTTCCACAAACGATCCTCGACGAGATTCAGATCACCAGCGAAATCCCTCACAGAGCCGGGAAGAGACGAACCCTGCTTATTCACGCTAATCCGGGAAAAGTATATAACGCTCCCCCCTCAACACGACGGCTTCTGTAGGGTTCCGACATTGGTTTCACGCGCTACGCGCAAGCACGCAATGCCCGAAACGTTACCTCCGCTCAATGACGCCGCTATTTTAAAAGGAGGCCCGGAAGATCGGGCTTGGGGGTTACACAAGAAAACAGCTCCTGCATATGTAGGATATCGAACCGACTGTCGAAATTGGTATATGTAAACTTCGCCAGCAATTTGCGCATCGCCTCGTCGCGACCAGATTGGGTGACCGTATCAGGCGCGGGTCAGACCGCGATGAGCGCAGCGACAAGGGCGGCCATGAGTCGGAAGCTGGTATGGGTTGAACAACCGGGTTTGCGGTGTTGGGGTTGCTCCGAATGCGCCTGGGTCTTCAACCCTTCTGGTGCGCCCAAGGGCAAGTCTTTCGATGAATCGGTGCGGAACTTTGAGTTGCAGCGCGACAAGGAGTTTACGTTGCATGTTTGCGCCGATCAGCCAAGAGCCAAAAACGAGGGAACAAAGCATGCAGTCAAGCAAGATTGGGAAAGGCTTTATCGCGCCGCCATCATCGAGCCTGACCGGAGCAAGGTGCTGCAGAGGGTCGAAGTCGCAGAGGCGGCGATTCTCGAGCGATCCCGAAGTTTGTCAAGCTCGCCAGCCGACAGTGGGAAAGAGCAGGAAGCTATCACTAAGGCCCTGCACATTTTGAGCTTGCTGCGGGCGAAAGCTGGAGACTGACGCGATTGCGAAAAGATTATCGAGTCTCCCCATCCAGGCACACCTGAAAAAGCCGAGATTGTCATAGAACGCGCCCGATCGTCTGTATGGAGAAATCCGTATCGAGAACGCGCTGAAGGACAAGAACGAGAACGAAGTAGGCCTCAAGCTGGCCGCGCAAACGAGCCCGTGGTCGCACCGGCCGTTATGGTTCGCCGGGCTTCATTTCCGCGGCCTCGGCTGCGGAAAGCCGGTCTTGGTGTGGCTCCGTGCGCAAGGCACCCGTATGCAGCTGACTTTATCTTTCAGATAGCTTAGCTGGGCAGCACCTGTTTTGGCTTATTTGGTCTTCTCGGGTAGTGCGGTAACCGTCGGGTGCAATCCTTCGATCAGGGCAGTAGTACACTTCTCGAGTTTCTCATTCCTCTCCTTGAGCATACCGTCAAGCGCAGCAATTCGTGCCCGATCTACTGCACCCGTGGTCATTGAGTGATACACCGCTCCCGAAATTCCACCCAATAAATAGATGAGCACCAGAATACCCATTTTCTTCATGATCTAGCTCCCGGTTGCTGAACACCAGCCCGTTTGCACGGCTGTTAAATTGCCAAAGAGGAGCAAATGGGTGTATCAAGCACCTCCTCGGATTAAGCTCCCCACACGATGTTCCCAGCCCTTCATCAAACACCCGCAGCAGACGTCCGTAAAGTCACAAGACCGATTAGCGATTGTCCGCTATAACTGTGTGTCTGTTGAGTATGTCCGCGCCCTGAGTAAGCGTCAGATCATGGGATACCTGGTGGAAGTCCCGACGTTTTTCCGTTTTCTGCACCCCGATGCTCTTGAACAAGTGAACAAGAGAGCCTTTCCTGTCATCTCCACACTCATGCTAGTCAAATCCCAGTGGCCTGCGACGACTTCTGCCTGCTTGACTTCGAATTGGCCTCCCTTGTCCAGATGTCCCAGCAGGCCGAATCCAAAATTCACGTCTTGCTTGAGCTGACCATTAAACGCAGCCAATCGTTCCTGTATGGAGTCGACCCACATCTCGCCTTTCATGTCGTGGAAAACGCGGGCCTCCAGGCATGGCGGGTGAAAATTCAGGTTTGGTCTAAAGCTGAGCTTCACCAGCTTTCCGTCGCCACCCGCGTAGTTGAACACAAATGCATCAGGCAGCATCTTGAACAACCGCCTCCCCCGTAGAGTCTCAGCGTCCAGTGCTCGCTGCACTTTCGTTTCGCACCTCGACTGGTCATCAACCCCTGCACACGCTGGTCCTCTTCCTCCTGTTGTTTCGTGGTAAGGGGGCGGTCGTTTATAGATAAAGTCGACTAAGCGAACCTTTCTTTTGTCTCAACGATTTCCTCAACCTGTTTCTTCCCATCCTGTTCTTTTTCTAGTCGGTACATCCAGTTGGTATGGTCATCTTGGAATCTTAGCTCGTTAGCGATCACCCGCCGTGCTAGGCCGTTGGCCGACACTTGGCCGCTGAGAGCGGACTGAGGACGGGCGGGTACGCCAAGCAAAATGATAGCCAGCGTAATGGCTGCGGAATTGTGTACCTGCCCCATCGCATTTCCCATACATAACCGTTGCTATGGCAGCGCAGCGGTTTGCGTAAGCGCAGCCACCAGGATCAGCAATAACGCGACTAAAATCACGGAGCCGCAGACCAGCAGCAGGATTTCGCTCAGCATATCCGCGTTCATTAGATCTTCACGGTGCATTTGCGTCTTCTTCTACCACGAGTCAACAAGATTGTCGCCCCGGGGCGCGCCATCGAGACTCGTCTGAATCGTGCCCGGACTGTGTCCCAGGGACCCACCTCAAGAGGGCAGGCCGTCTGGTTTGGCGGGTAGCTACTCTCTCTTGAGGCATCAATATGATCGCTTATTTGCCTTGATAATACTGTGCAGAACGGCTCATTTCAGGAGAGTGACCTCACAGCTGCAGGCCATGTTCATACGAACACGATTGAGGGGTTTTGAGGCCTCGTTAGGAAGGACTTGAGGGGTGTCTATCATTCCGTTGGCAAGGGGTATTTGCAGTCGTATCTCAACGAGTACACGTTTCGGTAAAATCACAGCACGATCACAAACCTTATCTCGACGCAGCGATCCGAGCGATTAAATGGAGGTCAAAAATGCTTCAGAAGCCGTGTCCCGCGCGGACTTTGTGGCTGGTGCCGGGAGGGGGAGTCGAACCCCCAAGGTACTAAGTACCGGCGGATTTTGAGTTCCACAGGCGGGTTCTGAACCGTTATGAAAATTCTCTACTCTACCTGATTCTTCAACCGCTTACCAGCACACCTGATTGCCACCGTCATGATCCAATTTGCCGCGTTTTGAGCATAGAACTACTACAGTTTTACTACAGTGTGCTATCCGCTGGGGGCGAGGTAATACACTGCCTTGAGGGGCAAGAGTTGTTTGTCGGAGTCTTCAATCTTGTCGTAGTTGGCCACCCATAGATCAACGAGCTTCTCC
>CAWDNR010000016.1:0-105967 GCA_963803655.1 Terriglobia bacterium | reverse complement strand
GAAGCCGGGAAAAATAATTGTCGCCGTTCATGCAGCAATGCCCAGTTCGTGGAAAACCCCACGCATGCTGGCGCGAATGGTTTGGTAGTGAATGTCGAGTAGGCTGGGGTTTTGCGGCCGTCGGGATCGACGATTCTGCTGGGCAGCGGCGAGCGGAGGCTTGATGGCTTTGTCGCGGAGAACGACCAGGGTGGCCATGGCTCTGGCCCCTTGGGCAATGGTTTCGTATCTTGTGGTTTTGCCGATGCGGCAGACGATTTGTTTTCCGCGGAGCTTCTTCAAATCGTAGGCGGCGCGACGGGCCCGTATTGGGACTGGTCCCGCCCACTCAGCCCTCGGACTTGGTCAGCTAACTCGGAGGCAGTGAACCCTCCCGGGACGGCGAGAGGGCCACTACCGCTTCGGCCACGCGACGCATCCGGGGCTTGTTGAAATCAACTCCACCCACGGTGGCCTTGCCCACTTGCGAGGGGGTAGGAAGCTGCTCCAGGGTTTGGTCGCCGATGAAGCATTGGTCGATGCAGGACAGCGCGTTCAAAATCGCTCCAGGATGTTTTTCAACGGGAAATAATTCGGAAACCTCTCCAGTGATCTCCCACAGTCCAAATCCCGGGTGTTGTGCGCCATCGCTTCGATGCGAAGCACGCGTTCGCCTTTGGTATAAATCTTCAGAGTCAAGCAGCCACAGTGCAGCTTGAAGATCGTGAGATCATACGTAGGTCTCTCGACCGCGACTTCCCATTCCGCCGATTTTTCCGGCTGCGATACTTGGACGATGTTGGTAGCCCAGAATGGTTTTGATCGTTTTGAGATCTAATGGCGCACGACTGCGGTCAATCAGCGCTTGAAACACCTGCTCCATCTGTCCGCCGACCTCGAAAACCAGGTTCCGGCTGTACTCCACCTGATAACTGGAGTACTGATAACTAAACCGGCTCCGTTCTCTTCTTCGTCCAGGGCGAACACAAGCAGGCGCTGTAAATCCATCGCTCGCGACTTGGCTCAGCCGCCCTATCGCCCATGGTTCGGACAAGGTGTCTGCGATCTTCGCCAAGCCTGCGGCGTCAGAGATATGAGTAAAACAGTTTTCTTCTTTAGTAAAGCGAATCCGGGCCTTGCGCGCCTGGCAGGCTACATACTCATGGCCGTTCAGCATCACTTGGGCGGGAAACGGCGGATGTCCGCTGATCTTGATGGTGACATGGCCCCAGTCGGGATCGAGGATATGAAAGGAATAATGGTTCACATAGGGCATGGGCTGTTTGCGTTCGAGATGATGGGCCCGGGTGACGTCCCATACCGGGGCTTGGGCGCGACCCACCAGGATGAGAAACAACCCCTGGTGATCTTGGTCTTGGTCAGATATTCTTCCGCGATGTCGTGTTTGCATTCCCCGACGGGCAGTCGATACAGGAATATCGTGGGCCTTCGCATAGCCGCGAACGCGGCGACTGAAGCGACCCGCCATCCGCATCAAATGGGTGTTGTCGAGGGTGTCATCGGACCCAGTCAAGGCTTGCCACCAGACATGAAAGCCCCCGGGAGAATGTCCCATTCGGAAATAAGCATTCAGGACGATCCGATCGACGCAATCGTAGCTGCCGGTGAGAAGATCTTGATAGAGGTCGCTGAGTCCGTCCGCCATAAGTCGGAAGACTACCTAAAATCCATCCCCCAGGGCAACTACATTTGGTTTCTTGCTTCTGATCTGTGACTTCTAGCTTCGAACTCCTGGCTTCTGCTGCCCGAAGGGCCACTTTTTTCGGGGCGCAGTCCCCGGAAAACCCCAGCTCCGTTGCCCGGAATGCATAGCGTGAAGTGTTGCTGTCACAGAACTCCTTAACGGGCTGCACGCGCATCCCCTGGCAATGCTTCCGCACTGCGATTCGCAGAAGCCCCGAATGAGTCACATACCACCTTCCATCCCATGAGGAGCAGATCCCCGCCCGCCAGCGATAGACGGTGCCTTCTGAGCGCACCAACCAGGCCGTCAAGCAAAGGCTTATTCAAGTCGCACCACTTGGACTTCGCCAACTTAACTTCTTGCTGAATGCTCTTTGCCCAATCTCATTGTTCATCTCCATGCTTGGCGGCAAGCATAAGCTTAGCGCCAAGCATTGTCAAGTAGGTTCTTGATTTTCTCGTGAAAGGAGGGCGTAAGGGTTCAAACCACCAAATGGGGAAAAAGAGAAAGATCCTAGCGCCGTTCGTCTGGGGCGGTTAGCGGGGCTAAGCCAGAAGTCGCAAGCTAACCTCCGAACAACGCCGCGAGATTGCTAGGAAGGCGGCTCAAGCAAGGTTTGCAGAGAAGAAACCCACAGAGTGACAGGCTTCTCGCACCTGCCAGAAGTGCTCCAGGGACATTTCTCGAAGATTGAGCGTGGGAAAATGGCTCCCCGTCTGGAGACGTTGATCCTGCTGTCCGATCGATTTCAGGATAGCGTGGATTGGATACTGCGGGGAGAATGGAATTAGTCGGACTCACGGAATCCCCTCCGTATGCGACGAAAGTTAACAAGGGTGCAACGGTTGGCCATCAGCGAGAAAAAATGTTGATGGTTACGAACCAAAGTAACAAATAACTCAAGTGCTTGAGACCATTGCCGATAGGCTTATCTCTTGGCAATGCCTTTTGGGCTCAGCCCCAGTATGGCACTTTTGGTAACACACCTCGCGTGTTTTTCCTGACCAGCTTTCCGCATCCTAATACACAGGACAGACCCATCCCCATCGTTGTTGGTGTTCAAGATTAAGAAACATTGGGAGCAACAGCACCAGCACCGCGGACCCAATATTTGTTCAGTCATCCGGGGAGAACCTTGGGCATGTTTCTACAGGAACCTCATCAAGACTTCTGGGCCGAGCCTCTACGACATCAGTCTGTGTTCCGATCATCGTGCCGCGGCGATCGCGGTGCATTGTCCATTCGTTAAGACACGCCCCAACAAGACCACGGTATTTCCGCGAAGCAATGGTCGAGGCAGGGCACACCGATGGTAGCCATGCGTGGGGAGCTGCCCTAGATGACGGAGCGGCAGAAACAGCAGCTCAAACGAACAACCGGCAGCTTACGTCAGTGGAATCGTACTGTTCTGCGGGAGTTAAGGCGGATTGCGCGGCCGCACTGACTAACAAGCAATACAGAGACGCGGGTGTCTTACTTGAGAAGGCCGCGTCACAGATAACCACCCTATTCCGATTTCGGGAGGGGATCATAAATCCCCCTTCAAACCAGTTGCCTAGGGTGCTGCATAATAACAGTTGCGGACTATTGGTAGAAGTGACACTCCTTTCTATTGAAGACCTCGCGTTCCGTGCATCTGCACGTGAGGAAGTTCCGCCCGTGGATCCGGCACATTACCTTGAACTTGAGACCTTGTTGGAATTTGCTCTCCAAATCGGCGAGCGCCTGTGCTCGCGCAGCATTCTATGCAAGAATTCTCTTGATGCCTTTATTGCCGGACTAGACGCTTGACGGCCGCGCTCCTGAAAACAGCAGCGGCATCTCCGGGAGACGGCTCCAGCCCCCCCACCGACAAGAATAGAAATTCGTGACTACACCGGCGTTCGTCAGAAATACAGTGTCAGGGACCCAACCCGGAGGAGCGCCGCAAGCGGGTACGCATCCGGTGAGAAAGTCGCTTCAAGCAGGATGAAAATGGGAGGCAACAATGAAGAGTAACGAGCGAGGACTGGTCGGCCAACAGCAGGAGTTCCAGGCCGAGCATTCAGTTATTTCAGAAGGACGCGAAGTAGCTGGCGCTACGAGAGGAGACTACAACCTCGCCTAAGAAAAAATCGGAACAAGAATCGGCGCAACGCCTTGAAATCCACCGGGCCAAGAACGCCGAATGGAAAAAAAGAGAATTTCGAGGAATGCCAACAGCGCCACGGGTTCTTTTCCAAATGGCTGTTGATTCAGGGGCGAGACGGAAGGGAGAGCCAGCGGGAATACAACAACTTGTGTGCCGGCGTTCAGGGAACGCTTTGTCCCACGGTCGGCTGGCTTGATGAACTTTGGGTCAGAATTATCGCCGTGTGGTCTTGGCGGCTTCGCCGCCTTATACACTTTTGAAAGGGGGCAGATTCATCGCTCGCTCTCGCCCAGCACAGTTTTCAGCCTCCGGCAATCAAAAGCGGAGGGTCTGGCAGAAACCGGAATCCGCCCCATTGAGCAACCCGGAAATGGACGCCATGACGGATCATCTGCTTCTTTGCAGAACTCGACAAGTTGCTGCGGGATCTGGCGATCGTAAATCGGCAACCAAACCATGCGATCGCTGAGTTGAGGGAGGGTGCAGGCGCGCAGGAAGGGAGAGGCGATCCCCACGCCAACACTGTAGCACTTTTGCAGAACAAAAACACAAGAAGTCGTTTAGTTTCAATATATATAATGACTTCAGTAGGTGGACAGCAAAGCCAAGTCTTTATCTCGATTACGAATGGAGGCAGGTGTCAAAGAGCCACTGCCCCACAGGGGGAGATCACGCGACGAGGCACAATCTTGCCGCGCGTTGCCATTTCCTGCTTGGCCCTTGACCGCCGCAATCTGGCCGATCCATTCCGGCCGAAACTAGTCTCAAACCTGGCTCTGTGCAAGCGATTGCATCGCGTTCGCAAACTTTCACCGCGCCAAGCTATGCACAGCCGGGCCGTTTAATTCCGTTGACAGCCGCAGCCAGA
The DNA here is from genome assembly GCA_963803655.1 of Terriglobia bacterium. Classification (GTDB taxonomy): domain Bacteria; phylum Acidobacteriota; class Terriglobia; order Terriglobales; family Acidobacteriaceae; genus JAIQFF01. The sequence continues at coordinate 101,284 of CAWDNR010000016.1, read as the reverse complement.
CATCCATCTCGCGGATTCGGCATGGTACAATCGCGCAGCGGCAGATTTTCGTGGCTCCCTTCCGGCCGCCGAGAAGACCGCAAACCCTTGCGCAATGCGGCTTTTGGCGTCTAATAAGAATTGACTATTGACCCCGGAGCGCATAAGATGTCGCCGTCCTGCCCCCCAGGAACCGGAGTCTTGTGGGCCCCAATTGAGACTCCCTGCTTTTAATTCCGGGTTTTCATTTCTAGCGTTCGGCGGAAAATGCCCCGGAGGGCCCGAAGACCGTACTCGGATCGCACCCCTCAGCAGATTACTTCGGCGCTTCACTCTGGGGAAGCGCTGCAGGGTCGCTGAGGTGCAGTTCTAAGAATGACTTTTGACTGATTGGACAAGGAGAGAGACATGAAGCAACTCACACGACGAATGATTAATAGTGCGGCGCTGATATTGTTTGGCGCCAGCATGTGCCAAGGGCAAACGAACGGCGCAATAGTCGAAATAAAGGGGACGGTCACGCAGCAAGTAGGGGATTCCCAGTCACGCAGAACGTAGACCTGGTTGTAAATGATGGGGCAATTCCCTCTGTCCGCCAAACCGTTCCCATCCAAAGCGAGGCTAATCCGGCGAGCACCTGTGTTGCGAGCGATCAGATCCCCACCAAGGCATTTGTCTTACAGTCTGGGGCGCCGACGGGTTGCGATCCTGGTGACATTTACGAGGGCAACAGCATCTCCCCGAACGACGGGCACTTCAGCTTCACCCAGCCAGGTACACCCTCTTACGAATTCGACATCACCACCCATTACCAGTGCGGCACTATCTCCAATGGCTCGTGCGATTTTGCGACGACGATGTCCAACACAAACGGCACCGTCGTGTCGGGCGACACGGGTTTTTTGACCGTCACCAATAAGGGCCTCTCGACGTTCAGCGGAACAATCACTCTCTCGGGAACATCGCCACATTGTGGGCCCGACGGCGGACCCGGATCGTCTTCTGACAGCGTTACTGGCACCCTCGTCCCTGCGGGGAACGAAGAAGGGAACTCCCACTGGATCTTCGCGTTGGCGTTTGACAGCAGCGGCTGTGGGGGATTTACCGGCACCATAGCCGCGTCGGAGGGCCAACAGCCTGTGCCTGTCGGATCGGGTGGCACAGTTCACCTCCTGCAGGGCGAAGCGATCACTCAGGATATTACCTTTCCCAAGGGAACGAAGGCTTTGACTGGGGAGACGATAACCGACGCTCTGCTGTTCGAAGACTGTACGACGTTGAATGCCACCCTTGCGAATGGTTCGCCGGGGAACAATCCCAATTTTTCAGGTGGGTCAGCTGTCCCCGCCGGAACGAAGTTCATCCCTGTCGCCGGCGGCAGCTGCCCGCTCATAATAAACCAGTGTTCTGGTCCTGCAGGGCCGCTCCCCAATTGCAAGGACATTGCGGTGCCCAAGGGTAGCCTGATCACGCTGAATTCGAATTTCACCGCTGACGATAAAAACAACCCAGCCTATCTGATTGCCTCCGACAGTTTGCCTTACAAGTTCGATTGGGCAAATATTAGCAACCGAGGCGGCACATTCTACGTTCCGGGCTGCATCAAGCCGCCGTGCGGGGGCGGCGGAGGCTCGCACGGCTTGAACGGTATGGAGGCGATGGCCGACCTGAACCAGACCTGCCAACTCTTGACGTACACGTTCAGCGCGCCACGGTGCTGCCCGAGGCGACGATGTGCAAGTAAGCGGAACCCTCAGAGTTCTGCGGGTTCTTACCTGGTGAGCAAACGTTATTCGGCGTGCTGGTTGGAACCGATACGTTGAGATTGGAGGGCCCGCTAGGGCCTACCTGCGACCCGAACAACCCACAGATAAAGAAGCTAACTACTTTCCCGGTCATTTTGTGGCCCGGGCTCAACCAACCGTTTAGTTTCAACATTGACGTTCCGAGCAATGCGTGCCACGGGACGTCCCTAAAAGTCACGAGCGTGATAGCTTCGGGCACCGTCAATTACGTTGTTGACGGACCTGTTATCAATGTTCAGTGAGAGCTGTATTTGATTGTAATAAAGAGCCGGGCCGGGCGCCCGGCTCTTTTTTGCCCATATCGCGCGTGTACCGTGCGGCCGGATTCCTTGTAGATCCGGGCTGAGGCTACATTCAAGCCGCTTTTTGGCTTCGGTGTGGTTGCAGATTTCTTGGCAGCCGAGGGGAGCCGTGTTTGTCCACGTGGGTCGACAAACGCCGGACCCTGTCGACGGCGATTCCCCTACTAAGACGGGCAGAGGTCACCCACAGTTCTTCCGCTGAATGCGGTGTTCTTAGCTTTATACGGCTCCGGTCCAGCGGGTCGCGTCGGCGTAGATGCTGCGCAGGTCGGAACGGTCGAGCACGTGATCGCCGCCGGGGTCCTTCTTGATCTCATCTAACTGGCGCAACGCCTGCCCGTACTGGCCAGCGGCATCCGATGCATTGCCGGAGAGGCGGAGTGAGGTTCCCAGCAGGTAATGGATCTTGGCGGTTTGCAGTCGCAGGCCCAGCTTTTCGCTCTTTCCCAAGCTCTGATCGAGCAGCGGACGCGCGTGAGTAAAGTCCTTGTTGTTCAACATCGCTTGCGCCTGATAGACCGCGCATTCCACCGCGAGTGGCCGCTGGCCGAGGGCGTCGGCTTGCTGCGCCAGGCGGTTAAACTCGCTGCTAATGCTCGCCGACTGCCCCGCGGCCAGCGCTGCCTTGGCAACGTTGATTTTGGAGACGAGCACCTGATCCGGTTGGCTCCCGTGGGAAGCAGCGCGCGAAGCCTGCTCGTACAGCGCTTTCGCTTCCTTCACGTCGCCGCCGTAGAACAGCACGTCACCCCTTGTGTTCAGGATGCCCGCCTGCAATGAGTCGTTCTTCAGCTCGCGCGCCATCGCCTGCGCTTCGTCCAAAGGCTTGCCGGCTTCAGAACCCCGGCCCGCCTCTGCCAGCATCTCAGCGAAATCGGCGAGGGCCTGCACCATGTCCATGCTGCGGTCACCGGCCTCGCGAAGCGGCTTAAGCGCGTCCTGCATGGCGTTGACCGCCGCCCCATAGCGGCCCTGGCGCCCGAATATGAAAGCCAGGCTGTGGGACAGCGAAGCCGCGCCGCGGTTGTCGCCGGCTTTCCGATACAGATCCAGGGCCTTCATCAAGTCAGACGTCGCCTCCTCGTCCTGTCCCAGGTTGGCGTAGGCTACGCCCAGATTGTGCAGAGTTTCTGCGATGGCGGTGGGCACGTTCAGCTTCTGCCGCAATTGGAGGGCCTGCTGCAAATAGGTGAGCGCGTCTTCGTTCTCTCCGCGGCTGAGGTAAAGATTTCCGATATTGTTCAAACAGAGGGCCTGGCTAGCTTCATCGCCGGTATCGCGCTGAATCTGCAGCGATTCCTTGTACATCTTCAGGGCTTGTTCGTGCTTCCCCCGGTCAAGGTAGAGATTGCCCAGGTCGATCAGGGTATCTCCGACCTCCTTCTTGGCGCCGATTTCCTTACGTATTTGCAGCGCCGATTGTAGCTGGCAATGGCCAAGTCGGGCTTGCCCATGAGGACTTGCAGTTGGGCGATTTCGTTCAGGTCTGCCGCCATGGCGCGCTTCTGGCCGATGGCTTTATTGATCTCCAGCGATTGCTGGTCGTTGCGCAGGGCGTCATCGGGCTTGTTCAACAGGCGATAGGCCACGCCCATAGCCAGCAAGAGCAGCGCTTTCTGTTCCTTGTTGTCCAGCTGAATTGCGAGGCTGAGCCCCTTGTTCAGGGGATCGAGCGCGGCTTGCGAGTTACCGCTCGTGATCTCAACTGCACCCATTTGCCACAGGGCCCTGATGTTCTTGGGGTCCGCCTGCAAAATCTTTGAGAGCATTGCGCGAGCCTTGTCATAGTCACCTTGATCTCGATATAGGCTAGCCAAAGCGTACTGTACGTCACCGTTGTCGGGAAGTGTTTGGACAGGTTCTCGTAAGCCTTGATCGCCTTCTTGTTGTCCTTCACGATGCGGGCGTGGCCAGCTTCGATCAGATATTTCTCCGCCAGGGGCAGTTGCTGACTTAGCTCCACAGCTTTATGGGAAGCCTGTTCCGCTTCGTCGTCGTAGCCCAGCGCGGAATCGGCCTCGGCCAGCCGCGAGTAAGCCAGGGCAAACTGCGATCCTCCTTGACGGCGGCCTGCAGCGACTTGACCGCGTCCAGGTTCTTGCCCTCGCGCAGGAGCTCCACTCCCTGGTTGTAGTCGCGGAGCGCCGCGACCGAATCTGAAGTGGGCTGGAAGGAACTGGCCTTCAGTTCCTTGATCACGTCCGGCGAAACGGCAAGTTTCTGGCGGATGGACTCGGCCAGGCGGTCAATCGCGCCGGGATATCTCTTTTCTCAGCTGGCACGTCGATTTTCAGCGGGACGCGTGCGGTCGTTCTTGAGATCCTGCAGCGTGGCATCGATGCGGATCTGGTCGCCGAACTTGACGTATTGTCCCCAGACCACGTGTCCGCGTTGCTGGACTCAGCGACGCTGGCGCAGCGTCGCGGGATCGAGCTGCACATTTGCCGACGCAATGTGCAGATCGGTCAAGATCTGGTGCAGACGTTCGGGAGAGACCGTGCGCAGGCTGGCGGACTGCCCGACATCGGTGGTCAGCATTTCCGCGATGCTCGGACCGAGCCAGTCCAGGCCGGGATCGCCGGAGGCGTTGCGAAACGGCAGAATCGCCAGCGAAACGACCGGGCCGGTCGGCGCCTGTGTGCTCGGGCCGAACAAGCTTCCCCGGAACAAGAAACCGACAATCGCCAGCACCAGGACGGCCGCGGCCGCTCCGATCCAATGCCAGGGAATGGTTTGTCCCCAGGGCCTGGCGCCGCTGGGAAAGTGCAACGTCGCGGCCGCACGGCCGCCCTGCCAGGCTTCCAGATCGGCCAGAATCTCGGCCGAGCTCTGGTAACGCAGCTTGACGTCGGGCTCCATGCACTTGCCGACGATGTTGCTGAGCGGGCGCGGGATGGAGGCGTCGTGGCTCGAAACCGGGGCGGCCCGTTCCTGGGTGCGCTTGAGCAGGCTGGCCACGACACTGTCGGCCTTGTACGGCATCTTGCCGGTCAGCAATTCATAAAAGATCAGCCCCAGCGCGAACAGGTCGGAGCGCTGGTCCAGATCCTTGCCCAGGGCCTGCTCCGGGGACATGTAGTCCATGGTGCCGACCAGGGCGCCGGTCTGGGTCATGCCGTCGCCTTCGAGGGTGCGGGCCAGGCCGAAATCCATCACCAGAATCCGGCCGGTCTTGTCGCGCATGATGTTTTGCGGCTTCAGGTCGCGGTGAATGATGCCTGACGCTGTGCGCGGCTTCCAGCGCGCGGCAGGTTTGCTGCATGATTTCGACCGCTTCCTCGCGGAGCCAGTTTCCCTTTCTTCTGCATCAGGCCGCGCAAGTCCTCACCCTCGACATACTCCATGGTGATGAACTTCATGCCGTCGGCCTCACTCAGGTCGTAGATCCGGATCACATTCTTGTGGGTGACCTGGGTGGCCAGCAGCAGTTCCTGCTTGAAGCGGTCGATGATGGCCTGGCTGCCGGCCAGATCGGGCCGGATCACTTTCAGCGCCACCATGCGATTCAGTTCGATGTCGCGCGCCTTGTAAACCGCGCCCATCCCGCCTTCGCCGAGGATTTGCAGGATTTCATAACGCTGCCCCAGAAGCGCGCCCGGTTGCCAGCATGGACGGATTGCTCTGGGCCTCGCGGTCGTGTCCGCAGGCGTGGGCTTTACCGGCGACGGGCGTGCGCCCTCGACCATGGTGGGAGAGTCGGGGCCGAGGATGTCCACCATGGTGGGCGAATCCGAGGAATTGCCACTCGGAATGTCCACCATCGTGGGAGAATCCGCGGAAGGGATCGGGTGTGCTCGGTCCGGGAATATCGATCAGGGTTGGCGAATCCGAGGGCGGAGCAGTGCCGGGAGAAGAGCTGTCACCCTTGGAAGGCGTGCGCACTGCCGCCCCACCTTCGCCAGGGTCTGAAGGCTTTCCGTCCGGGCGGCCTCGGGAGAACTCTTCCATCAATCTCGGGCAACACTCGGGCCGTGTCGGGGAACGGAAGCTCCTAAGGGCAACCCCGGGCTTGCGACACGAGCCCTAAACGCGGCACCAGTGGGGGGCAGCGGCCCGCGAGTTAACCAGTATATAACGGAGTTTCACCAGTGTCAGCCGGTAGTCACCGGGAAGTGAACAGGCGCAGTTCCATGAGGACGGGCGTCCCGCCGGTCAGGAAAGGGCCTGTGCTCGACGGGCGACGAGCCCGTTCTCGACCAACTTTGAGCGGATGCGTCTCCATGCGTCGCACGCAGGGCCGGAGGTGTATATCATGTGGAAGCCATAAGCCCATGCGAAGCGTCGCCGTCATCCCCGCCCGTCTGGCCTCCACCCGGCTGCCGCGCAAGGCGTTGCGCGAGATCGCCGGAAAACTCCTGATTGGCCGGGTCTACGAGGCGGTTCGCGCCTGCGCGATTGCTCGATGACGTGATCATCGCCACCGATTCCGATGAAATCATTGACGTCTGCCAGCGCCACGGCTGGAAGGCCCAGATGACCTCCGCCGACGCACCGCAGCGGCACGGAGCGGGTGCACGAAATGTCGCAATCCGTTGCGGCCGATGTTTACCTGAACGTCCAGGGCGACGAACCCATGACTCGAGCGGAGCACATCGCCGGGCTGATTGAGGTCATGCAAGACCCGGCGGTGCAGGTCGGAACGCTGATGACTCCGGCCGCGCCTGCCGATATCGACAATCCGAGCGCGGTAAAGGTGGTCACCGATTCGGCCGGACGGGCTCTGTATTTTTCCCGCGCCACGATTCCCTATGATCGCGACGGCGCCGGGCCGACCTATTTCAAACATCTCGGCTTCTATGCCTATCGCAAGCCGGCGCTGGACCGCTTCGTCGCGCTTCCCGAGTCATCGCTCGAGCGCAGCGAGCGGCTGGAGCAGTTGCGCTTCCTGGAAAACGGAATCCCGATTCACGTGGCCGAGACCCCATACGACACCGTCGGCGTGGACACAGAAGAAGATTTGCGACGCGTGGAAGAAATCCTGCAGCTCAATGTAGGCGCGAACGTCCTGCTCGTGCGGACACTGGTGTAGCCCGGACTTGATTAGCGTCGATCTTTGCCAACGCAGTAGCTGCAGCCGCCAACACGAGCCTGCGACGAGCGGGGCGCTCGCGCCGACATTGCCAGCGACGCTTGGACATCTCGCCCAGGCTTCCGCCGCGGCCACCCGCCGCGAAATTGCGGGATGCGAATGAAAAAACCATTCCACCCATTGGGACAGGAGAACGTTCCGCCAGATTCTGCTCCGCCAGTTTGTCCATGGCAGAAATGAAAGGCGCACCGTGGCGATGGAGCGGAAAGCGTAACGGTCCGCCTGGCGCTCGTTGAAACGAGAGTAAGCGTTGAGCAGCGGCAGCACCAGGAACGAAAGCGTGGTGGCGACCAGCATCAATAATGGCAGATTGGCAAAATCGGACAGAGTCTCAAACATGTGCTGCCGGTCCACCGCGTAGTGCAAGACCCAATTGGCCGCCCAGAATCCGACGAATGTGATTCCCGCCTGCACCAGAATGCTTTTGAAAATATGCCGGTGTACGTGATGGCCAAGTTCGTGGGCCAGTACGGCCTCAATTTCATCGGTGGAGTAATTCGCCAGCAGCGTATCCGCCAGAATGATGCGGCGGGTGTTGCCCAGTCCGGTGAGCGCTGCATTCGCCTTCTTGCTTTTTTCGGAAAGCTTCCACTGATAGACGCCGCGAACCCGGGTTCCCGCGCGCTCGCCCAGGCGCACCAGCCGTGCTTTCAATTCCTCATTTTCCAGGGGCGCAAATTTGTAGAAAATCGGAAACAGGACCACGGGAGCCAGTTGCGCCAGCAGCACGAACAGTCCCAGGAACGCCGCCCAGGCAATCAGCCACCAGTGCTGCGGCGCCTCGCGCATGATGAAATACAGCAACTCGGCGACGATTCCGGCCAGGACGATCCCACCAGAAAGCCTTTGGTCTCATCCCAGATCCAGGCGCGCAGGCGCATATTGGAAAGCTGATAGCGATGCTCGAGACGAAAACTGTAGTAGTCCAGGCCCAGGCCCAGAATTTTGCCCAGCACCATGAGCATCAGCACGTACAAGAAACACAGCCAGGCCGTAGTGCTGGAAGGTAGCTTTGTAGGCGATATCGCGAAGAGCGCCGCTCCATCCGGTGGCCAGCAGCACAACCATCAGGCTGAGCCCGAGGACAAAGTCGGCAACGCCGAGCCAGCGCCGGATGCGGTTGTAACGCCGCGCCTGCAGGCGAATCGGCGGGGACGGGAGCGATAGCGGCTGCTGAAACCATTGTTGCCTGACTGATTATCGTATCGCCGAAAGCGAAATGCGAGACTCGGAAGGCCAATGGCTAGATGTCACGCGTCTTCCGCGTCTTCGAGCACCGGTCTTGCAGATCCCCCTTACGGACCGTGTCCCTGACAAACGCCTCGGCAGTGGAGAGAATTTCGCTCACCAGTTCGGGCGACGCCGCTTCAGAATAAACCCGCAACAGCGGCTCCGTGCCGGACATGCGAAACAGCACCCACGGCATCCGCCCCGTTGCCGTTGGCGGGAGCGTCCAGGAAGAACTTTATTCCGTCGAGCCCTTCCTTCTTTTTGATGGAATATCGTCCCGAGATGGTTGGTCTGGTCGGAACGCGCCCGCTGGATGGCGCTTTGCTTCATCTCTTCCGTGATGTGCAGATCGCGGCGACCGTAGTAGTGCGGCCCGTACTCTCGCTGCAGATCGGCCACCAGTTGCCCCAGAGGCTTGCGCTCCTCGGCCATTACGTTGGCCAACAAGCAGGCAGTTGAGAGTGCCGTCGCGCTCCGGCAGATAGCGGGAGTATCCGATGTCCGCCGGATTCCTCGCCGCCCATCACAATTTCGCGTTCCATCATGAGGTCGGCAATGTACTTGAAGCCGATGGGACACTCGATCAATTTGCGCCCGTACTTGGCGGCGATGCGGTCCACCATGCCGGTGGTGTTGAAGGCGCGCACCACGTCGCCAGGCCATTTCTTTCGCTCCAGGACCCAGCGCAAAAGGACGGCAAAGCATTTGTGCGAATCCACGAAGCTGCCATCTTCGGCGATGGCGCCGATGCGGTCCGCATCGCCGTCGGCCGCCAGGCCGGCGTGGCAATTTCTCTTTCAACACGGTCTGCCGCAGCATTTCGATGTGCGGCTCGATGGGCTCCGGATTGATCCCGGGAAACAACGGATTCAACTCCTGGCGAATGGCGACATAGTGGATGCCGCGAGTTCTCGAAGATCTGCGTCAGCACGCCGCGCCCTGAACCGTACATCGAATCCACCGCGAAACGGAAATTCGCTTTGGCAATGAGATCGAGGTCCGCGAATTTGCAGATCGCTTCTGATGTAGGCCGGTTTCAGGTCGACTTCTTTAATGAGGCTCGCTTGGCCTTTGGGCATGGAGCCGGCGGCGACTTCCTCTTCAATCACCTTCATGATGGCCGGGGTAGCCGACCCGCCAAACTTTGCTTTGAACTTCACGCCATTCCAGTTCCAGGGATTGTGACTGGAAGTGACGACCACTCCGCCGGCAGCGCCCTGGCTTTTCACGGCAAACGAAATCGCCGGCGTCGGAGTGGAGTCAGACGTGATCTGCACGGGAATGCCCGCCTCGGCAATCATCTCAGCCGCCACCCGCGCCGCCTGCTGCGACAGAAAACGCGTGTCATAACCGACGAAAACGCCGCGAGCCGCATCTTCATGGCGTCAGAACGTACGCGGCAATCCCGCCCGCCACCCGGCGGACGTTCTCAAAAGTAAAATCGTCAGCAATGATGCCGCGCCAGCCGTCGGTGCCAAATTTGATATCAGTCGTTGGTCGTTGGTCGTTGGTCGTTGCGTCGTTGGCCGTTCACCGTTCGCCGTTGGCCGCGTTCGTGATTTTGGCTAACGACCAAGGCCAACGACCAACGACCAGCTACACCAGATTACGCAGTTTCTTCTCGTCCAGATACTTCACTACTTTTCCAACATCCTGGGCCTGGTCGCGGGTGGTGATCAGTAGAGCATCTTCCGTCTCCACCACTACCAGATTGTTGACGCCGAGAGCCGCGACAAATTTTCCCGGGCGCGTGAATGTAGTTTCCCTGGGCATTGAGAGCGAACGATCCTTCCGCGGCAATCAGGTTGTCATCCTGAGGCTGCGCTTTTGCCCACATGGTGTTCGTGCAGGGCCGTCCATGATCCCAGATCGTTCCATCCGAAATCGGCGGGAAGGCAAATGATGTTGGAATTCTGCTCTCCCTTGCCCGAACGGGGCTCGAGCACAGCATAATCGATGCTGATGTTTTCGCATTTCGGATAAAGCCGGGCAAAAGTAGCGGCGAACTTGCGCGTGCCGAACGTGGCCGCAATCTGTTGCAGCAATCGGGCCGTCTTGGGCAGGTGTTCGAGTAGCGCATCGGCCAGCGTACGTGCGCTCCACAGAAACATGCCGCTGTTCCAGAAATAGTCTCCCGCCTTCACGAATTCGGCGGCGCGCACTGCGTCAGGCTTCTCGGTGAAGCGTCGCACGCGCAGCGCATGCGACTTCAAACGACGAACCGGCTTCGATATAACCATAGCCGGTCTCCGGCGCGGGTAGGGAGGATGCCCAGCACCACAATATTTTCTCCCGCAGCCGCGATCTCGATCCCGTGCTTCAGCACATCGCGATATCGTTTTTCGTCACCGATTACGTGGTCGGAAGGAAACAGGCCGATCACCGCATCAGGATCGGTGTTCATCAGGATGAACGCGGCCAAACCAATAGCTGGCGCCGTGTTGCGCCCCACCGGTTCAGCCAGAATCTGCCGCCGGCTGAGGCGCGGAAGCTGGCGCGAGACCCCGCGCCGCAAATGCTCGTTGGTGATGACCCAGAAACGCGCGGGCGAAGCCAGGGGCAGCAGCCGCGCCACAGTCTGCTGGATCATGGTCTGCTTGCCGTCGAGCGCCAGCAATTGTTTGGCACGACGCTGCCGGCTTAACGGCCAGAAGCGAGTGCCACGGCCGCCGGCGAGAATCACGGGATGGAAATTTGTCTTAGCCACGAATACAACCATTGAAGATTTCAGATTCTCGATCGCAGATTTAGAATCCTGCACTTCAATCTGCAATCTAGAATCTCTTCACATTCTTGTCTCGGGCTCCGGAACGAGCGCGCCGGGTACCGACGCCTTGAGAAACTCCACCGACCACTGGGGACGCACCTGAAACTCGCCCACCGCCGCGGGCACGACCACCGCGTCGCCCCGGGCCAGTGTAACCGGGTTGGTTCCGGGAGCTTCGACGATTCCGCAGCCTTCCACCGCCACCAGAATCTGCACCGAACGCTTTCCGCTTTCGTCCTGCGTCTGGAAGGAATGCGGCTCTTTGAGTTCAAACATATCGACCACGAAGTAAGGTGACGTAATCAGCGGCGCGCGGCGATTTGCTCCGCCATTCAAGTTCGACGGCGCCGGACGAACCACCTTCCCGGCTCCAGTCTTTTCTTTGATGACTGCCAAGCCTTCCTTCAGATGTAACTCGCGCGGGCGCCCGTAATCGTAGAGACGATAGGTTGTGTCCGACTGCTGCTGAGTTTCCATCATGATCGATCCCGGACCCAACGTGTGCACCGTCCCCCCCGTCACGTAAATCATTTCGCCCGGGTAGACGTTGATCCAGTTCAGCAGTTCCTCGGCGCGTTTTTGTTCCACCGAAAGCGCGAATTGTTCGCGCGTAACGCCCGGCTTGAGGCCCAGTCCAATCTGCGCGCCCGGCCGGGCATGCACGACGTACCAGCATTCAGTCTTCCCGCAAGGCAGCCCCACGCGACGCGCCGCCTCGTCATCCGGGTGCACTTGCACGGAAAGTTTTTCGTGGGGAAAAAGAAATTTCAGCAGCAGCGGGAAACGCTTGGCATCCGGCGCCGCATCGCCTAGTAGTTCACGTCCATACTTCACACTCAGATCGCCAAGTGACTGTCCACTCAAGGGCCCGTTCGCCACCTTACCGGCATCGCCCGTGAGCCAGGCTTCGCCGATCTTCTCCTCGAACTTGTGGTTGGGATAAATCGGCGAGAGATCCAGCGTACCCCAGGGCCGCGGGTCGAAGACCGGCTGCATCGAAAATGGATAGAGAGCGCTCACGCGATATGCATGCGGAACCACGACTCAGGCACACGCCCGAGGATTTTCTGTGCAGCGGTTACCCTACAAGGCCGCGAGGAACTTGCGCATGACGCTCCAGTCCACGATCGAGTTCCGTTACCGTTGTGGCGTAAGAGACCCGAATGTGTTCACGCGTACCAAAGCCTTCGCCGGGGACCGTTGCCACGTGCGCCTCGCGCAGCAGCCTGCCTGCAACATCGGAAGCCGACTTGATGCCGCCACGTCCGATGAACGACGAAATATTGGGATAGGCATAGAACGCGCCCTCCGGTAGCGTGCATTGCACGCCGGGGATGGAACGCAGTCCCTTGACCACGTGGTCGCGCAGCTTGATGTATTCGAGACGCATGTCTTCCACACACTGCTGCGGTCCGTTCAAAGCCGCCACCGCGGCCTTCTGCACGATGGACGTCGGATTCGAAGTGGACTGGCTCTGCAGCTTCTGCATGGCCGCGATCACCGCAGCGGGCCCTAACGCATAGCCCAGCCGCCATCCCGTCATGGCATAAGTCTTCGACAGTGAACCGATGATGAGCATGCGCTCGCGGTACTCGCGCAGCGATCCCACCGAGAACTGTTCGCCGGTGTAATTCAGATACACGTAGCACTCATCCGACAACACCCAGATACCGCGCTCCGCTGCCAGTTGCACCACGGCTTTCAAATCTTTGGGGTGACATGACTGCGCCCGACGGATTCGAGGGTGAATTCAAAATAATCATCCTGGTGCGCGGCAGTCACCAGGCGTTCGATCATCTCGGCCGTGACCCGGAAGCCCTGACTCTCGTCAGCCTGCAGCAGCACGCAACTGCCGCCTGCGTAGCGCACGATGTCCTTGAAAGACACCCAGTACGGCACCGGCAGAATGACTTCGTCGCCGTGATCAACCAGCACCTGAATAGCGTTGAACAAGGCGTGCTTGCCTCCAACCGAGGCCATAGATTCTTCGCGACGGTAGTCAGATTGGAAATCAGTCGCATGGCGATGCACGATGGCGTCGCGCAGCTCGGCCGTTCCGCCCACCGCCGTGTACTTCGAGAAATTATTCTGGATGGCAGCGATGGCGGCGTCCTTGACGTGCTGCGGCGTGGAAAAATGCGGTTCGCCCGCGCCGAAATCCACAACGTCGATGCCTTGCTGGCGCAGCTTGTCGGCCTCTGCCACCACGGCCATGGTGGCAGACGGTTCGATGCGGTTGATGCGTTCGGTAAGTTTGAGAGCTGGGGTTGCTTCCGTCACTGGAGTCATGCTCGTTTTCCTGTTCTCTTTTCCGTGGATGGTCGTCTTGCATTCTGCAACTTGATGGCCGGATCGAGTTTTTCCCGCAGCCGGCGTTCCACCATTTCCGGCACCAGGCCCTGGATCGATCCGCCGAGTTTTGCCACTTCGCGTACCAGCCGGGAGCTCAGGTAGGAATACTGTTCCGCCGGCATCATGAAAACCGTTTCCAGGTCGGGCTGCAGCTTGCGGTTCATCATGGCCATCTGCAGCTCGTATTCATAATCGCTGAGAGCACGAATCCCGCGCAACACGGCGCTGGCCTTGACCCGGGCCGCGTAGTCCACCGTCAGGCCGTCGAAGACATCCACCTGAACATTCTTGAAGTCGGCGGTCAATGCCTCTAGCATGGCGCGGCGTTCACCCAGACTGAACAGCGGGTTCTTGTCCGGATTGCGCAGGATCGCCACGATCAGCTCATCGAAAATCTTGCTGCCCCGCTCAATCAAATCCAGGTGCCCATTGGTCGGCGGATCAAACGAGCCGGGATAGATGGCGATGACCTTCTTCAAGAGTCCTCAATTTTCCTGACGGACAACAGGCAGGCAAGGGTTAAAGAAGATTCTATGCGGCAGGGATGAGAGATGGCAATTATTTTGCGACTGAATCATACACTTGACACTTCACCTCCAGCACGTTTTGTCCCCACAATTCCCTCCCTAATCCCGTAATAAACGATAACCAGGGCAGCAAGCGGGTCTGCCCACCATAAGCCCGTGATGGCATTCAGCACCAGGCTCGATGAGCACTGCCATCGCAAGGTAAGCGTCAATCAATGTGACATTCGCTTCGGTGAGCAAAACTGGGTTGGAGAGCTGTCTGCCTATTCGCTTTTTGGCGAGAGCCAGCAATAACATTGCCGCCACCGTCAAACTGAGCCACATGACTCCCAGCAATGATGCCGTGGGGTGTTTTCCTGCCATGAGTGTGGGGATGCTCTGCGCCGCGATGTAAAGGGCTAGAGCGAAGAACGCGAGTCCGATGACACGCAGAGCCCGTTGCTTACGCTGTTGGGATGTGCCCTTGAATTGCCAAACTACCGTGAGCGATGCCAGAATCTCAATGACGGAGTCCAGTCCAAATCCGGCGAGAGCAACGGAGTGCGCGGCAAGCGCGGCCAGTGTGACCACTACTGCCGCGACAACGTTCCAACCGAGCGTTGTGTATTCTAACCACAATGCGCGATTCAACAACAACAAGCGACAGTCTGGATCGCTCACCTAACTCCTTAGCTTTCCTGCTTTCCGTTTTGCTTACGCCTTCAGCGCCGCAAAAATGTCCTGAGACATTCTCTAGCGCCTTGCGGCCGGCACTTTGGATGCTTCCGGCACCGCGCTGGGCATGGTGGTAACGCGAGCACCCGTCGACACCCCCGGGACCGCGGCCGCTGCCTGCGCCGCGGGTACAGGTTGCACAACCGCCACGGCCAATCCCAGATGCTTGCGCACTTCGGCGTCCAATTTGGCGCAGGTCTCCACATTGTCTTTGAGGAACTGGCGTGCATTTTCACGACCCTGGCCGATACGCTCGCCCTTGTAGCTGTACCAGGCGCCGGATTTTTCCAGCAAATTATTGTTCGCCGCCAGATCGAGCAGATCGCCTTCGCGCGAAATGCCTTCGCCGTACATGATGTCGAATTCAGCTTCGCGGAAAGGCGCGGCCACCTTGTTCTTCACCACTTTGACTTTGGTGCGCGAGCCCGTCATCACGTCACCCTCTTTAATTGCTGCGATGCGGCGGATGTCCACCCGCACCGACGAATAAAACTTCAGGGCGCGCCCGCCGGTGGTGGTTTCCGGATTGCCGAACATCACTCCGATTTTCTCGCGGATCTGGTTGATGAAGATCAGGCAAGTGCGCGACTTCGAAACCGTTCCCGTCAATTTGCGCAGCGCCTGCGACATGAGCCGTGCCTGCAAGCCCATGTGGCTGTCGCCCATTTCGCCATCGAGCTCGGCCTTGGGGACGAGCGCGGCCACCGAATCCACGACCAGCACGTCGATTGCGCCCGAACGCACCAGCGCCTCGGTGATCTCGAGCGCCTGCTCTCCGTAATCGGGTTGGGAGACCAGCAGGTTATCAACGTCCACGCCGAGCTTCTTGGCGTAGCCGGGATCGAGCGCGTGTTCGGCATCGACAAACGCCGCCATGCCACCGGTCTTTTGAGCTTGCGCGACAACTTGCAGGGCGATGGTAGTCTTGCCGGAAGATTCCGGTCCGAAGATTTCGACCACGCGCCCGCGCGGGAAACCGCCCACGCCCAGCGCCGCGTCGAAAGAAATGGCGCCCGTGGGAATCACGGCGATAGGGACGATTTCCTTCGAACCCAGCCGCATGATGGAGCCTTTGCCAAACTGCTTTTCGATTTGCGCGAACGCCATATCAATTGCTTTTGTTCGTTCGTCTGCCATAGCCATAAGAGTGCGGCTCCTTTTCAGTTATTAAAAAGGTAGAAGGTATCGAAGCGCGGATTATACACTGGGATCGAAGCGAAGAAAAGGCGAATTTGTAGCGATCTTCGTGGAAAAGTCCCAAAACAGAACCAAGAGAGAACATGCCCCGGCTGAGCGCCAACGACGGCTGCCCTTCTGGAGATCGCCACGCGTTTCCTGCGGGAATCCCCGCTTACGACCGCGCGCGACGTCGTTCAAGGGACGACTTTCGCTCTCAAGCAGGACGCTTCTTCCTCTCCTTATTCGTGATTGCCAGAACTTCAGCGGCCCTCCGGTGTGCTGTGCTTCTCGCCGGATTCTCGGCGGCCGGCAGAAAAACAGGCCGGTAGTGACGCCGCATGCAGACGTGACATCGAACCAGCCGGAGCAAGAATAAGACATGAATCTTCTGCCACAGATTAGTGGAAGCGGATGCGTAGATCTCCGAACACCCGCAATACGGACAATTTTTCAGGCTGATTCTTCGCATTTTCCACCGGGCAGGCTACCGCCCTACTCCTGGATTGGATGCGGTTGCCCTCCACTGGGGTTTTCAAGTTTCACTGACTGGAGCTCCAACGAAGTTTCTACGAAACCCTACGGGGTTCCCTGTATTGCCGTTAAAGCAAACCGCGTGCACAGTCGGAGACTCAGGAGAGTTATATGGCACACTTGGCGCTGCAGGAGGTCATCGACAGAATCAACCAGGTCCATTCTCCAACGAAAGACCAGCCAACCAGGAATGATCACGCCAGAGAGCAAGCACATCGGCCTGAGTTCTACATCCCTCGCATAACCCGACGTTTGGCTAGGTTCATCTTCAGCACATGACCGACAGCGACTGACCTACTGCGCGCTTCGGGTTGCCTGTCAGCACATGGCCGTCCTTGTTACTAAAAACAGAAGCAACGGGTCAATCGCGGGCAGGCATCTGACTGATACGGTTACAGCAGCTCCGGGGGGAGAGGCTGTTTCGGACGAGCGCTTCGAACTCAACCGAGTCCGAAGCGCTCGATTTGACTTCGCCTGAAGTTCGGCAGACTGATTTTTTCGTGCCGAAAGCCTGGTAGTCGTAGTAACATGCGCCGCATCAGGGCTGCTTCGGCAGCCAGAGACGCCAGGGCGCGTCTCGTTCCACCTTGTTTCGTGGAGGGTTCATGGAGAATCGAGTCCTTGGGAATTCAACCACCACCAGTTCACAAGCCGCCGCCACGCGCCACGAAGGGCGCAACGTTTGGGTCCTGACCGCGTACGCGGTATCGGGCTTGGCCCTGTTCGGCGTGCTGATCTACTACGTCTCGGCTTACATCGCGCAATAGTCAGGTATCGGTCTCGGCCGCTTGCGGTGTATTTAAGTGGCTCCGCGGTGGATGGCCGCACCATCCTACTGATGCGGTAAGTTCTGCCTGCTGAGTTGGTTTGCCTGCATTTCGTTCCGCGGACTGGAGCTTCGTTTTTGAATCCGCATTTTGCCGGGCGCGCCGATTTCTTCGCCCGCGACCGTGCTACAATCGCCGCTTGCCGTTAGCGACGCTTGGCAAATCCCCACTTAACTGAGACGCATTGACTCCTGTGGCCCATGATCCCTCGAAGACCGCCGTCACCTACGCCGACGCCGGTGTGGACATTGACCGCGCCAATCGCACCAAAAAGCGGATCAAGTACCTCGCCCATAAGACTTTTACCCGCAGCGTCCTGAGCGAAATCGGCGGTTTTGGCGGATTGTTCGCCGTGGACAAGGCGAAGTGGGTCGACCCCATACTGGTATCCAGTGTGGACGGCGTGGGCACCAAGCTGAAAATCGCCTTCGAGATGGACGTCCACCACACCATTGGCGCCGACCTGGTCAATCACTGCGTCAACGACATTGCGGTGCAGGGCGCCACGCCGCTCTTTTTCATGGACTACCTGGCCAGCGGCAGGATCGAGCCGGAAATTACCGAGAAAGTCATCGAAGGCCTGGCCGAAGCCTGCAAACACAACGGCTGCGCCCTGATTGGTGGAGAAACTGCCGAGATGCCGGGCTTCTATCCGGACGGCGAATACGATCTGGCCGGATTCATCGTTGGAGCGGTGGAGCGGGAGCGCATCATCACCGGCAAGACCGTTGAAGTCGGCGACGTGATCTTAGGTCTAGCCTCAAACGGCCTGCACACCAATGGCTACGCCCTGGCCCGCAAGCTGCTCTTCGAGGTCGGCAAGTACACCCTGGATTCCTATGTCAATGAACTCAAGGGAAAGGTCGGCAACGAACTTCTGCGCACCCACAAGAGCTACTGGCCTGCGATCAAGCGCTTGGTGGACGGCGAATGCGTCTCCGCCATGGCACATATCACGGGCGGCGGCATCACGGAAAATCTGCCGCGCGTCCTGCCGCGGGGCGTGGCTGCTGTCATCGAGATGGGCTCCTGGCAAGTGCCGCCGATTTTCGAGCACCTGCAGCAACTGGGAAGTGTTCCACAAGAAGAGATGCTCCGCACCTTCAACATGGGACTCGGAATGCTGCTGGTAGTCCCGTCGAAAAAATTCAAAAAGGCTCAGACTGTGCTGGAGCGGGCGGGAGAAAAAGCCTTCACCGTTGGACGCATTGTGAAGGGCGACCGCAAAGTGATTTACACCTAATCGGCGGTCGAGGGATTGCAGGCCGTACATCCCGCGTAGATAGCGGCTTAAGATCATGAATGCATCCCGATGCGAAAATGTCCGACGCCAGACCCATGGTACGGCCACTTGCCTGCTCTGGCGCCATGTAATGCGGAGTGCCGACGATCAGTCCCTGGGCGGTTACAACGTTGCCGTTCTTGTCTGATCCGTGTTTCCCGTCGGCGTAGGCTCGAGGAACCGTCCCAAACCGAAATCAGGCAGCTTCCATGCCGGGTCAGGAAAGCGTTTGGAGGGTTTGAGGTCTTGGTGAACAATGCCGAGATCGTGAAGGCCCTGCAGCGCTTCCAAAATTTACTGCTCGATACCCACTACTTCCGACGTGGTCATCGCAGTGCCTTTAAGCCGGTCCGCCAGCAACTGCCCGTCGAGCAATTCCAATATAAGTACGAGCGCCTTCCTCTTCTAGAACGTCGGAAATCTGGCACACCCGCGGATGGCTTACGCGTGCAAGCGATCGAGCTTCCCGCCACAATCGGCTCCGGGCAGCTCCGTTTTCGTTTCGCATCGGAATGTCTTGATGGCAACAGTTCGTTCTAGGCGTTCATCCCAGCCCTCGTAGACCGGACCCATTCCACCTTCGCCGATCTTGCGCCGGACCCGGTAATGGCCGACAGTTTCGAGCATCCCGAGCAATCGTAATCGGTTGGTCAGTGCCTCGCAAAAATCGACAGTGATCTAACGGCGTGAAATGGCCTTGCGGTAATCGTCTGCGGTGGTGCGGTAGCAGGGCAGCATGCCCTTCTTGTCATTGGCAGTCAGCCCGGGAGCGTCAGCTGAATTTTGCACGTCCGGGTGGGGGTCGGCTTCGGGCCAGGTCATCTGCATCAGCGATTCGTCACAAGTCCGGTCCCGGCTGACCAGCAGCCTGTACACCTTCGAATTGTCCACGCCGTAATCAGACAGTCGCCGTTGATACGGAAGATAGACATACACTAGCTTGACCAACTCGGTCAGGTCCTTGCGCAGCCGTCGTTCGGCAATGTAGACCTCGTAATTCGAGAAATAAGACGAGTTCGGCAGCGCCATCGCCAGGCCAATCAGACGCAGAGGCATCTCTTCAGTACCGGCTTCGCGCGCCTCTTCAGTTCGTTGCGGCGTGTTGTCAGTTACCGGCGACGGCTCAAGCACGGGATCGCTGTTCATCGCCACCTGGCGCCCACCACGGTCGGAATTGCCTCCGGCCCCAACACCCCCAATCGATGGCGCGGGGGGTACACCCTGCATGCCAGTACCAGACCCAGTTCCGGAAAGAGAACTGGCGCGTTGACCTGCGCCTGAATTGCCTGTCCCCTCAAGAGATGGCGGAGGCGGTACCGCCTGCACGCCGGCGCGGGCCAGGGAAGTCGCTGAACAACGAATTGCTCGACAAAGAACTCACGCGTCCGCCCGCAGGAGAGCTGCCCACACCCTGAACGGATGGTGGAGGCGGCACGACGGAGGAGCCGACGCCGGAAATCAACCCCGCGCGGCCACTCGCGAGGGTTCCGGAACGTGGCGCCGTAGGCGGAGGCGGCACGGCCCATGCGACCAGACTACCCAGAGTCGCCTGCAGCGCTCCCGAAATTGTGTGTTGCTCGCCCACGGGCAACCGCGGCGAGGGCGCGACCACTGCGGACGGGCCGATGTTGACGTCCCCAACCCTGCGGATCAAGGCCTGCACCACGGGAGGCGGGGCAATAACAGTCGCGCCGGGCACATTCATCACACGTTTCGAGGAAACAACCCCAGGCTCCGGCACCGGGGCAACGCCAGAAGCTTGAGGCAGACCGAGCCGGCGAGATGTCGCCTGGTTAACCTCGGGTGCCGGGGCGACGACAGAAGTCGGACCCGTTCGTATGCTCAATCGCGAGGGGCCGCCGATTGACGCGAGCGGCATCACAGGAGGTATGACATTTGAAGCAACAATATTGGGTTGCGCCGGTCCCTTCAGCTTGAGGTCGGGCGCTTTGACAGCAGCCTGCGTGCGTTCTGGCGCTACCCGAATCGAGCCGCGGCGTGCGGACTCGGCCGATTTCCTGAATACCGGGCGAACCCGGGGCGAGTTGCCACGCAGAGCCGGGAACGACCCGTCAGGCTTGTAGTAGGTGAGGCGAGTATTTTCGAACATGCTGCGGCGCAGGGGCTGATCTTGCGAACTCCAGGGCTGAGACAGGATCACCACAACAATCAGCGCAATCACATGGCCCAGCAGTGATTCTGCAAACCGTCCCCACGGCATGCCCGAGTAGTAAATAACTTCGCGCCAGAACGGCAGCGACCAGAACCTGGGCGCTCCAGGCGGTGCGGGCCGCAGTGTGTCGGCCAGATTTCTCAGGAAGACGCGATACGCTGGTTCGAGCTCGACCAGCAAGGTGAGATGAGGGTTTACCCTGGGAGTGGAGGGTCCGGGGGTGAGAGTCGTTTCTGGTCCGCCGTCCACGCGCCGCATGTTCGTCCAGTCGTATTCGCGCTGGTCGCCACAACGACGACACACCTGGTAGTAACGGCCATCGGCGGCTCGCAGCGGCCAGAAAAACTCGTGTATGCACACGCCAGACATAAGACCTGTCCAGTAAGGATTTGGGGTCCGGGCAGACTGCCGGAAGTACCTATCATCTAGGCGTATGGCGGGATTGGCTAGGTGACTTTAGTGCAGGATGAACTGGTGATGCCTTGATTACGGCTCTTGGAGGGCGCGAGAAAGATCCAGTTCAGTCACAACACGAAGCTCCTGGCCGGAGACGATCCCGCCGCGCTGCGATCGTACTGAGATCACGACGCATGATGGGCCGAGGCGGCGTGCGGCGACCGACTACTCTGAAACCAGCTCGCGCGAAAGTGGAGACATAGCCGGTGCCGGACGCGCTGGGCGACAAATCGGCATCGAGAGGATAGGCTTCGAGAGCCGGCGCCCCTACGCTCTTCGCGGTCTTCACCGCCGCCTCAATCAGCGCCGACGTAACACCCTGCTTACGATAGCCCTTGCGCACATAGAAGCATGAGATGGACCAGACCGGCACATCGTCGATGCGTCTGAGGCGCCACGCACGATCCAGCAAGGGCAGGCAGTCACGGGGCGCAAGCTGACACCATCCAACCGCCAAATCGCCATCGAAAGCGAGCAAACCCGGAGGTGGACCCTGCTTCACAACTCCGAAAATCCGCCGTGTTCCTCTCACGCGGCCGCCTGCGATATGCGTTGCCGATGCGCCAATACATACACCAGCAGTCGTGGCAAGGCCAATTCTTGCCGAACAAGTCTTGCAGCGCCGGCCAGAGATCGAGTGTGAGGGGGCGAATCCTGAGCTTCATTGCAGGACGATACATTCGTAAACTGTGTGGTCGAATCCTGTCGCCGTTTCCGAAGTTGGCTTTTACTAGGCGCTCTGAATGACGCTTCGGATCTAGTGCTTTGGGTCTAGCGCTTCAACAGATCCACCGGCTGCTTCACGTCATGCACTCTCAGATATTTCGCCAGCGCGGGATACTTCTTCGCCGCAGCTTCATACATCGCATAAGCTACGTTGCGATAGGAGAAGTGCCCGGCAGGCCCGGTTCTCAGCTCGGAGATGTAAACCACTTCGGCAAAATCCATCTTGAATAGCGTGCGCTTGCGGAAGCCGAGGGGAATAGCGTATTGCGAATTTTCCTGCGCTTCCGCTCCCCCGCGCGACGCCAGTTGCTCGACTGCGCTCGCAGTCCGCTGCATTACGGCATCGTAATTTTGCCGGGCGCCGGCGGCCTCGAGTTCGTCGGGGGCGTCGTATCCGTGCTTTCGTCGTGAACTCCTGGCCGATCTGGATGCAGCGGCGGTGGCGGTGCATATCGCGGAAGCCGCCGATGTCCATCAGAATGTCGAAGCGGAATTGTTGCCCGGCGCAGAACGCTCGCAGCATCTCGTCATGGCAGCCGCGATTTCGCAGCCCCAGGTCGATAATCTCGCGGCGAATTTGACTTCGCCCGCCGCCTGCACAGCCTGGCGAATCTGCCGGTAGGAATAATGGCTGTGCTCGTAGATCAACGTCGACGCGAGCTCGACCTCGAGCGGTTCTTCTTCCAGAAGATCAACCGTCGGGGCCACGGCAATGGGCAAGTCGCCCATCAATTCAGACGCCACCTGACGCATCGCGCGCCGGGTCTCGATCTCGTACTGGTTGGGATCGGCATACTTTACCAGCGTCGGCGCCACCCGGACTTCGCGCAACAGTTCCTGCTCGGCGCGCGCCCCCAACTCGGGCGAAGCGGCGCGAATCTGCTCCACCAGCGCCCGCAGTGAGTCCTGGTTTACGTTGTACGCCGGGGACGTCGCTGCGCGTTTCAGCAGCTCTCCCAATCGCCGGATTTCCTTGTGGGTATGCGAAAGCAGATGCGACACCTGGCTCTCGAGCGTGCGCGCATTGACAATTTCGCCCAACGAAGTGTTGGCCGCCAGCGGCAGCAGGTAGCGGGAGATGTCGAAGGCGCGCGCCCGCAGCGTGCGCTCGTAGGCGTCCTGCTTCATCTCGGCGGGTTTCGGCGTGATGCTGGCCAGATAGAGAAACATGCGGTCGGAGAGCGCTTCGTATTCCGTGAACAGGGAATCAACCGTCTTCCCGGTAGAAGTCTTTCGCAGAGGTTTGAGTGGGCGGGTCGCCTGCCGCCACACGGTCCTCGCCGAAGTCGGGTACGTAATAGCCGCTCTTTTTGAAGTCCTGGTAGCGGGTAGAACGTTCCTGGCCGTCCCAGCGCTGCTCGTCGGCGACTGCAATGGCAGCAAGAATGGACAGACGTTCGATGGCCAGCGCAATGTGCGCCAGGTCGGCAATGGAGCGATGGCCGTATTGGAAGTAGAAAGTGTTGAGAAACTTCTCCGCCTTTTGCTGGCTGATTTCCTGCAGCGACTCTTTCATCGAGAGTGCAGAGCGCGAATACTTGGCCATGGCGTAGGCCTGGATTTCAGGCTCGACGCCGTACACGGCGTAAACCTCGACCGAAGGCGCGTCGCGGGCACGGGGTTCGAGTTTTCGGAAACGGGCTTTTCGATCACTTCAGACATGAGCATCTTTATCCTGATCTTCTTCGCTCTCGGCAGCTGTCCAGATTGCGTTTCGCTCGCCGAGCCAAGGGCGAGACGCCTCGGGACAGCCGGCAACATGCCGGCGCGGAGTTCGTTGGAATCTTACTGCAATCTTCAATGACGCGCCGTGAGGAAAAGATCGGCAACTTTCAGGGCAAGATTAGCCGGCACCACATCGTCGCGGTTACAAAGGACGATGATGGTGAGTTTCTCGTCCACGAAACGTTGGATGGTGGTGCGGAAACCCACGGTCTCGCCGTAGTGCCACATGCGGAGATGCTCGTTGTACGAATTCAAAAACCAGCCAAAGCCATACGCCGCCGGCTGGCCGTCAGGTTCCTGTACGCTGCCATCCGCCACTTTGACCGGAGTGACCGCCGGCTGCATCTCGGCCTCACTCAACAGAGTATGGTGCGTGAGCGCCCGGTCCCACTTGGCCAGATCGTCGAGCGAGGAATAGACGCCGCCGTCGCCCAATACAGCTGAAGTCGGGCTCTGATCCATTGGCGCCAAGCTCCCGCTTCGCGGGTGTGCCCATAGGCGCGGTTGGCGACTGTGTTCTTACCTTTTTCATAGGCGACGTCTGCTCCATGTTTAGAGGAGCGAAAATCCGGTCATGCAGAAAATCGCCAAACGGCTTGCCGGAAACTTTTTCTACCACCATGGCCAGCACCGCATAGCCGGAATTGCTGTAGTCCCACTTTGTGCCGGGAGGAAATTTTGTGGTCTTCTGCTGCTTCAAAAGTTCCAGTACGCCCGTATCTTTGATCTGAGGAATCTTTTCCGGAGGAATACCGGGCGCGGGCTTCGCCATCAGGTCTTCATAGTCCAGCAGGCCGGAAGTGTGGTTCAGAAGATTGCGGATAGTAATGGATCTCCCGTAGTCTGGAAAGCCGGGAAAGACATCGGTGAGCCGGTCTTCGTAATGCAGCTTGCCCTCATGCACCAACAGCATGACAGCCATCGCCGTGAACTGCTTGGTACATGACGCCAGGCGGAAATTGGTATGCGCGTTGATTTTGTTAACGAACGCAGATCGGCCACGCCGTAACCCCGCTCGAACACGACCTCGCCGTTTTGGACGACGAGCACGGCGGCGCCGGGCGCGCGTTCTGATTTGAGTTCGCCTAAAGATGGGATCAATCTGATCTTCCGAGGCTCTCGGCTAGACAGACCGGCAACACCGGCAAGCAGCCATATTGCGGTCAGAAGGAACGCAATCTTTACGCACCTTGGCGACTACTTTGCGTCCTTTGCGGTTAAGATCTTTTACCGCAAAGTGCGCAAAGGGACACCGCAAAGCTCGCAAAGGAATACCCACGCCTCCAAAATCCCGACATCGTTCTCCATCAGTCCGTTTCACGTCGATCTCCACCTTTAAGGGCGAATTCCGGCCACTGCCATCATGCGCCCCGTCACTCCCTTTTCCGCGCGATAGGAGAACAGCAGATCAGTGCGGCACGAAGTACACAGCGGCGATGCGCTGATGTTTTTCGCCGCCACTCCAGCCGCGAGCAACTGGCGGCGATTGGCTTCAACCAGATCCAGGAAAATCTTCTTGGGCAACTCGCTGTGGCCGGGAGCGCGGGCCGTCAGAAAAAGCAGCGGATACTTTTCGCGGACCGGATCGGACTCCTCGACTTCGCGGAATAGTTTGCTTCCATACTCGAACTGGGACTCGAACTGGGTACGCACTTCCGGGCCAACGTTGTAGCAGCAACCATGAACCCCGGGGCCGATGGCCGCCCTGATGTCGCCGGGGCGAGTGCCAAAGCAGCGCCGCATCTCGCCCACCCCTTTCTCCACGATGCGTTTCACGGTCCCACGCCAGCCCGCATGGAACACTCCGACGGCCCGCCGTTTTGCGTCCACCAGAATGACCGGCAGGCAATCGGCGGTCAGAATCGCGAGCAGGATGCCCGGGGTCTGGGTGATCAGGCCGTCGCCGGCAAGCGCCGGTTCGGGGACCTCAGAAATGCAGTGAATAAGGTCAGAGTGAATCTGGCGCAGCGTAACCAGCGGCCACTCGCGTCCCTGTGTGACAGCTCCCAGTTGCCGCAGAAATTCGGTCCGATTCTGCTTCGACCGCGCGCGGGAATCCTCCCGGGTGAAACCGAGATTCAGGCCTTGCCGCCGTAGACCTTGGAGAATCCCCCCGGCCGTGCTGAAGCCATGAACGAGCCAGGGCACTGGCGCAAGAGAATCGGCCTGCAGAATCTTGCCTTGGCTTTTCCGGAGGGTTTTCGAGCGGCACCGCAACATCTTAGCAACGCTATCCGCCGATCTGTAATGCAGGCGTCAACTCGCAAATAGCAAGCGTTATGTCAACGATTGGCTGCCTAGCCCGCACCACCGACTCTGACCGCGTATAATTCCGCGCTGCGCTGATTCAGAGTTTGATAATCAGAACATCGTTCAGGAGTCCCTATACATGCGTGTCCTTATTGTGACGGTTGCTTTGTGTGTCGCGCTCGCCGCCGGAGCCGTGGCGCAGCAGAGAACTCGTCAAACGACGAACCGAAGGAGAAGAAGACCAAAAACACCGAGCCAGCGGCCAAGACTCAGGAAAAGAAGCCGAGCCAGCCCGCCGAAAAAGCCACCGAGCCAACTCCGTCTTCGGAAGAGCAGAAAGCGGCAGCCCCCAAGCCGGGGACTGACAAAGATAAAGAAGAGTTTGACGTCTCGGAAGTTCCGCCGGTGGTGACGCATCACCAGATCACGCTGGACGGCAAAGCTGCTGAAGTACACCGCCACCACCGGCCGGCTTCCCATCAAGCGCGGCGACGGCAAGATCGAAGCCGAGATGTTTTTCGTCGCCTACACGCTCGACGGCCAGGACGCCGGAAAGCGCCCGCTGACCTTTGCCTTCAATGGCGGCCCCGGCTCGGCTACGATCTGGCTGCACATGGGAGCGCTGGGCCCGCGACGGGCTACGCTGCTGCACCAGATGGCCTGCTGCCGCCGGCGCCCTACCACATTGCGGACAACCCCAGCACCCTGCTCGACAAGAGCGACGTGGTACTGGTGGACGCGATCTCAACTGGCTTCAGCCGCGCCGCCAACGCGGAGTTGTCCAAGAAATTCCTGGGCGTGAAGGGCGACATCGAAGCTTTCAGCGAATTCATCCGGCTTTATCTCACCCGCTACGAGCGCTGGAGTTCGCCGCTTTTTCTCTTTGGCGAGAGTTACGGAACCACGCGCGCGGCCGGCATTGCCGGCAACCTCGCGGACCAGGGCATTTCTTTCAATGGCATCACCCTGCTCTCGACCGCGCTCAGCTTTCAGACCCTGGAGTACACCAAGAGCAACGACCAACCCTACATCCTGCTGATCCCCACCTTCACTATGATCGCGGGCTATCACAAGAAATTGCCGCCGGACCTGATGCAGGACATGGACAAGGCGCGGCAGGAATCAGCGCAGTGGGCGGCGACTGACTATACCCAGGCCTTGGCCAAGGGCGACGCCATCACCGCCGATGAGCGCCAGAAAGTCATCGATCAGATGGCGCGGTATACCGGATTGAGTAAGGAAGTTCTCGACCAGGCCAACCTGCGCATCGACGTGGAGAAATTTACCCACTATCTGTTGCTCGATCAGAAGTTGCGCGTGGGTCGCCTGGACGGTCGTTTCACCGGCCCTGACCCTAACGGAGTGCTGGATACGCCGTTCTACGATCCGACCGAAGCAGCCGTGCTGCCCCCCTTCACATCAGTCTTCAACAACTACGTCCGCACCGAGCTGGGATACAAGACCGACATGCCATACCAGGTGTTTCCCGCGGACCAAAACTTTTTGAGAATTCCTGGAACTGGGGTTCTGGCATCGGCGGATTCCCGGATACGGCGACGGCGTTGCGCCAGGCGATTGTGAAAAATCCATACCTGAAGGTTCTGGTCATGGAAGGCTTATACGACCTGGCGACTCCGTTTTACGCCGCCGACTACACCGTCGATCACTTGAATCTAAGCCCGCAGTACCGCAAGAACATTTCGTTCACTACGTACGGCGCAGGACACATGGTGTATCTGCCGGCCGACGGACTGAAGAAGATGAAGAACGACGAAGCCGGATTCATGGACAAGGCGCTGGCCGGAAACTAAGCGAAGTCGAGGCACGTCGAACTGGGAACGGAGAACTAGAAACTCGAAACTGGTTTGCAAACCAGTTTGAGATCGAAAAGACTCTGAGGAGCCAGCGGACCCTTCAACTCCGATCAGGATGACAACTCACGCTTGTGCCAGGTGGTCGCCTGCTCGTAGGCGTGGGCGACCTGGAGAACCGCGGCTTCTCCCCAGTGCGGTCCGATGATCTGGAGGCCGATGGGCAAACCGCCTTCGGTGAATCCGCAGGGAACGGAAATCGCCGGCAATCCCCAAACGTTGATCGGGCGCGTGTTTCGCAATAGCAGGAGTTCCCGCGGCCGCAGAAGGTCGGGATTCTTTTTCAGTTCCGCAATCGTGGGCGCCACCATCGGCGTGGTCGGCGTGACCAGCACATCCACATCAGCAAAGATGGAAACAATGTCGCGACGCGCCCGTTCCAGGTCGCGACGACATTCGAGCACGGTCTCTGGGCTGACGTTTTGGCCGGTGCGAATTCGGCGCAGGGTTTCGGGCTGGTAAAGTTCCGGGTCGCGAGCGACGAACTCCGCGTGAACAGCGTACGCCTCGGCGATTTGCAGGGTCCGGTCGGTCGGCACCGGCAATTCGATGTCGCGGATTTCAGCGCCCATCGCAGCCAACCCAGAAAGAGCGTGATTAGTTGCCGAGGCTACCTCTGCATCGAGATCTTCAAAAAAGAATTTCTTTGGGACGCCGACTCGCAGCGGCTGGAGATTTTTCCCAAGCGCCGCCACATAATCCTCGACCGGAGCGTCCACACTGGCCTTATCCGCACGATCGTAGCCCGCGATGGCCGCGAAGATCACTGTCACATCCGCCACCGTGCGAGCGATCGGCCCCACGTGGTCGAGAGAAGTGGAAAGCGGGATCACGCCCCGGGCACTGACCCGTCCGTAGGTTGGTTTCAGGCCGACCACGCCACACAGCGCAGCGGGCTCTCGGATAGACCCGGCAGTGTCAGTCCCGATGGCGCCGTAGCCCAATCCGGCCGCGACCGCGGTGGCTGAGCCTCCCGAAGAGCCGCCGGTAATGTGGTCCGGATTCCACGCGTTTCGCACTTCCCCAAAAGCGCTGATCATCGAACTGGCGCCGTAGGCAAACTCGTGGAGATTCTGTTTTCCCAGCAGCACGGCACCAGCGGCTTGCAGGCGGCGTACGATTTCAGCGTCTTGTGCCGGAATCCGATCTTTGAAAAGCAAACTGGCAGCAGTAGTACGGACGCCGGCGGTGTCGATCAAATCCTTAAGCGCGAGAGGAATGCCATGCAGCGGTCCACGCCAGCCGCCGCTCCGAATCTCGGCTTCGGCCTGCCTCGCGGCCGCCAGCGCGGATTTCGCCGTCACGCTGATGAACGCATTCAGCTTCGGATTCAGCCTTTCAATGCGCGCCAGGCAGTCTGTGGTCAGCTCGACGGGGGAAAGCGCACGTTTACGAAACTGTTCGGCGATTTCACGAATCCCCATGGCTCAGCCGTCTCGCGAGAGTATATCGTTGATCCGTTCCCCCGGTCGTGCTTAGATCGGGCCGCGGCATTGAGCGGTGGTACCATCGCTTTTCGCCGATCATGAAGCGAGTCGTCCTCATTGGCGCCCTGATCATTGAGATCGCGCTGGCCCTGATTCTGTTCCCGCGCACGCATCGCGCTACTCTCAAGAGCACGGACTTCGTGAATTTCTATGGGGCTGCATCCCTTGTCCGTCAGGGCAAGGGCGCTCTGCTATATCGGAGGGAGACTCAGGACCCAGTTTTGCAGTCCATCCTCGGTCACCACTCCAACCAATATTTTCTGCATCCCCCCTTCGAGGCAGCCGCACTCGTTCCCTTTTCGTACTTGAACATCGAGCAGGCCTTCGTGGTGTGGAGCCTGGTGAATGCCGGACTACTGGCCTTGTTGCCCCTCGTACTCATGCCCTGCGTGCCTTCAGTTGCAAAAAGACCTTTCCTTGGCCTTCTAGGATTTGCCTTTTTCCCGGCGCTCACGGCGTTGACTCTGGGACAGGATTCCATCCTCCTGCTATTCATCTTGAGCTCATGCTACTTACTGATGTGCAAGAACCTGGAGGTAGCGGCGGGACTGGTGTTGGCGCTCGCGGCGATCAAGTTCCAATATCTGCTGATACTCGTACCCTTGCTGCTGCTCTGGCGCAAATTCCGGCTGATGGCGGGATTCGTCGGCGGCGGAGTATTGCTGGTTTTCGTATCCGCGCTGATCACCGGGATCCGCGGCCTCATTGAATACGTTCGGTTCGTACGCACTTTCGATCTTCACTCAGGGTATGGAGGGCTGAATCCAAGTTTAATGGCGAATTGGCGCGGCTTTCTGGCAGGAGTCGGGCAGGCAAGTAGTTCGCGGGCCTACTTCTGGGCAGGAGAAATTATTCTTTTCCTGCTCGCGTTCGTTTGCCTCGGAGTTCGCGAGAGCGCGAGAGCGCGTGGACTTATCTTCGCGCTCTTCATATCGATCGCCGTGGCTGCGGCGCCTTACGCTCATTTCGAGGATATGACGATGCTACTCCTCCCCACTTTCATTGCTTGGGACTACGTCAAAAGCTCGCCCACGAGGACTGCTGGCACCAAACTGATCGCTGTCTGCTGCGCGGCGTTGTTCGTTTGGCCCTTGCTGCTTCTGGTTTTGGGAGGACACTACTGGTGGAACAGCCGAATCTATCTGACCTTTCCGGTGCTTCTGTTGTTTATTGCCAGTCTGGTGCTGGAACTTCGCATTTCCCCGCGAACCAAGGGCCGGCGCGGTTACCGACCAGCCGTAACTCGAAGAACCCGAGGGGACTCTCCTCACAGTGCTGGCGCGGTCGGCCGAGGATTTGTAGCGAAGGCCTATAATTCATCCCATCGACTCCGGCGGAGGTCTAAGATAACGCCATGGCCCAGATGACTGCGACTCCGGTCAGCACACAAGGCTTTTTTGTCGATGGCAAGTGGATCGAGGAAGGCGACCCGGTCGAGATACGTGCTCCGTATGACGGCAGTGTCATCGCTTCTGTCTTCCAGGGCCGGCGGGAGCACGCAGAGGCCGCTATTGGCGCCGCGGTAAAAGCTTTCGGCACCACCCGGCGGCTCCCGGCTTTCGAACGCCAGCGCGTGCTGCGGCGGGTGTCGGAGAACATCACCGAGCGCAAGCAGGAATTTGCCCGCACCATGGCGCAGGAGGCGGGCAAGCCCATCAAGGCCGCGCGGACTGAGGTCGAGCGCGCCATCTTCACTTTCAATGTTGCGGCCGAGGAGAGCACTCGGATTTACGGCGAGTACCTGCCCCTGGACTGGCAGGAATTTACCGCCGGACGCTGGGGCATTGTGCGCCGCTTCCCGCTGGGACCGATCGCCGGAATCACTCCGTTCAATTTTCCTCTGAATCTGGTGGCCCACAAAGTTGCGCCCGCCATTGCCGCAGGTTGCCCCCTAGTGCTGAAACCCGCGCCCCAAACTCCTCTGACCGCTCTGCTGCTGGCGGAGGCAGTCCAGCAGGCAGGCTGGCCGGACGGCGGTCTGAACGTGCTACCACTCTCGAACGACGATGCCGGACTGCTGGTGACGGACGAGCGTATCAAGTTGATCAGTTTCACCGGTAGCGCGGCCGTGGGTTGGCAGATCAAGAAAAATTGCGGGAAAAAGAAAGTGGTCCTGGAGCTTGGCGGCAATGCCGGCGTGATCGTGCACAGCGACGCCGATCTGGCTTATGCCGCTGACCGCTGTGTGGCCGGAGGTTTTGCCTACGCCGGTCAGACCTGCATCTCGGTGCAACGCATCCTGGTGGAGCGCTCTGCCTTTGCAAAGTTCACTGACCTGCTGCTGGAAGGCGTGAAAAAGCTGAAGACCGGAGACCCGCTCGATGATTCCACCGATCTGGGCCCGCTGATCCGCGAGAGCGATGCGGTACGCGCCAGCGACTGGATCCAGGAAGCGCTACGCGGCGGGGCCCGCCTGCTGTGCGGCGGACAGCGGCGCGGGCCGGTGCTTGAGCCCACCGTGCTTACCGGCACCCGCCCGGAGATGAAAGTGAACTGTCAGGAAATATTTGCTCCCGTGGTAACGGTCGAAGCGTATGACGATTTCAACCAGGCGCTGAAGCAGATCAACAACTCTCCTTACGGATTGCAGGCGGGACTTTTTACCCGCGACGCCAAGCTGATTTTCAATGCCTACGAAGAATTGGAAGTAGGCGGGCTGATTGCGGGCGACGTGCCGGCGTTCCGCATCGACCAGATGCCCTATGGTGGCGTCAAGGATTCCGGATTGGGCCGTGAAGGATTGCGCTACGCGATCGAAGAAATGACCGAACCCAAGCTGCTGGTGATGAACCTCAAGTAGAAACTGCGACGAGCTGACCGTGGCGCAACAAATCAGGGATTTTTTCATCAGGCTGTAACATTTGCAGATTCGCTGGGAGCGGCGGCCATGTTTCCACAATCTCTTGCTGCTATAATCACCAGTTTTATTGCTCCCTAGGTTTGCGGTCTATGGCCGCTTAGCGCAACGCTGCACGAACCGGTTGCCTGGTATGTGGCTCCCGCGGTACGGAACGCTCCCATTCGATGCAGATTTTTCACCGCAGCACGAATACTCTTTCGCGGGCCACGATCTATGGCGCCATATTCGTGGTGGCGGCATTGTTCTGGGCTGCGGCGGAGATTCAGCGGTCGCCCTACGTGACCTACGCCGGAGTACGCCGGCCGCAACCGGTGCCGTTCAGTCATCAGCACCATGTTGCCGGACTGGGAATCGATTGCCGCTACTGCCACACCTCGGTTGAGACTTCCAGCTTCGCGGGCATTCCGCCGACCAAGACCTGCATGAACTGCCATGCGCAGATCTGGACCAACGCAGCTCTGCTGGAACCAGTCCGCGAAAGCTTCAAGACAGCGGCAAGTCGCTGGTCTGGACCCGGGTGAATGATTTGCCCGACTTCGCCTATTTCAATCACAGCATTCATATCAATAAGGGTGTAGGCTGCAACACCTGCCACGGTCCGGTGGACCGCATGCCCTTGATGTATAACGAGGCTTCGCTGCAGATGGAGTGGTGTCTGGAATGCCATCGGGCGCCGGAAAAAAATCTACGGCCACGCGATCAGGTTTTCAATATGCGTTATGAGCAGCCGTCAAGCGGCAAGCCGGTCGAGTTCGATGGCAAGGAATATACCGATCAGCTTTCTCTGGGCACGGACCTGGTAAAGAAGTACAACTTGCGCACGGTAACGGACATAACCAGCTGTTCGACGTGCCATCGGTAAGGTTTGATGGAGGACGGGCGTCTCGCCCGTCTGGCCGGGGCGTGGATGCCCGGCCTCGACAAGCAGAGCATGAAAATGGAAGAACAAAACGCTAAGCCACACCGCGAGGACGTCTGCCCCAGCAAGAAGGGCACGCTCGATCTGGACGCGGCCCGCGCACGTGTTGCCGAGACCAGAGGTCCGGAATACTGGCGCAGCCTTGAGGAACTGGCCGGCAGCCCCGACTTCCAGGAGATGCTGCACCGGGAATTCCCCAAGGGCGCGTCGGAGTGGCTGGATTCGGTTTCGCGTCGCGGCTTCCTCAAGCTGATGGGCGCCTCGCTGGCCATGGCGGGCATGACCGCCTGCACCAAGCAGCCGCTCGAACCGATTGTCCCTTACGTCAAGCAGCCCGAAGAAGTAGTGCCCGGGCGGCCGTTATTTTTTGCCACCGCATTCACGCTGGGCGGATACGCCAGCCCGGTCCTGGTCGAGAGCCATCTATATCGTCCTACCAAGATTGAAGGCAACGACCGGCATCCGGCGAGTCTCGGCGGCACCGATATTTTCTCCCAGGCCTCGATCCTGGGAATGTACGACCCCGACCGTTCGCAGACCCTGACCTATCTGGGTGACATTCGCTCCTGGGGATCGCTGGTCGAGGCTATGCGCGCGCCGTTGAGTATTCAGAAAAGTTTGCAGGGAGCGGGCATTCGCATCCTGACGCCGACGGTCTCCTCACCCACCCTGGCCGACCAGTTGCAGTCGTTTCTCAAGCTCTATCCGCAAGCCAAATGGCACGTGTACGAACCGGTCAACCGCGACAATGTGCTCGAAGGCGCAAAGCTGGCGTTCGGGCAGCCGGTTGAGACGCAATACAAGCTGGAAAATGCGGACGTAATTCTCTCGCTTGACGCAGATTTCCTGTACGCAGGATTTCCTGGCTTCACGCGCTACACCCGCGATTTTGCCAAGCGGCGCAATCCCGATGCTGGCGAGATGAGCCGGCTGTATGTGGTCGAGAGCACGCCGAGTTCGACCGGAGCGAAGGCGGATCACCGGCTGCCGCTGCGGGCGGCGGAGATTGAGTCTTTTGCGACGTCGATTCTGAACCTGCTCAATAACAACGGTGGTTTTCCCGCTGGGGCCACTGGTCCCAAAGGATTTTTCCCCGCCATCATAGGTGACCTGGTCACGCATCGTGGCTCCAGTGCGGTAATCCCAGGCGATCATCAACCACCCGCTGTTCACGCGCTGGCCCATGCCCTCAATCAGAGCCTGGACAACGTCGGCAAGACTGTTTTCTACACCGACCCGGTGAACGCCAACCCGGTGAATCAAACCGAGTCACTGAAAGACCTAGTAGCGGACATGCGAGGCGGCAAGGTCGACATCCTGATCATCCTGGGAGGGAATCCCGCCTACGATGCGCCCGCCGATCTGGGTTTCGCTGATGCGCTCAAGAGCAGCAGCATTCCGTTGCGAGTTCATCTCGGTCTTTACCAGGACGAGACGGCCGAACTCTGCCAGTGGCATGTAAACGAGGCGCACTATCTCGAAGCCTGGGGCGATGCCCGCGCCTATGACGGCACGGTGAGCATTGTGCAACCGCTGATCGCGCCGCTGTACAACGGCAAGAGCGCGTATGAACTGGCCGCCATGCTCTCCGGACAGGCCGATTCGAGCGCACATGAAATTGTGCAGGCCTACTGGAAGAAACAGCATTCCGGCGCCGACTTTGACGCGTTCTGGCGCAAATCACTGCACGATGGCTGGATTGAGGGCACCACATTCGCGCCGAAGCAAGTCGTGAACAAGACAGCAAGCTTCCCAGCTACACCCCGCTCCGACGACAAAGCCATCGAGATCAATTTCCGCCGCGATCCTTCCATCTACGACGGACAATTCTCCAACAACGGCTGGCTGCAGGAATTGCCCAAGCCGATGAACAAGCTCACCTGGGACAACCCGGTGCTGATGGGCCCGGCCATGGCGGAGCGTATGGGGATCAAGACCGAAGACCTGGTCGAGCTCGAGCTCAACGGCAAGAAGGTGACCGCGCCGGTCTGGATCCAGGTAGGCCATCCCGATAATTCCGTCACTGTATTCTTGGGTTACGGGCGCCGCCGCGCCGGCCGAGTGGGCACGGGCGCCGGTTTCGATATGTACCCGCTGCGTACCAGCGCCACGCCCTGGTTCACCAGCGGAGTGGCAATTCGCAAAACCGGAGGCACTTACAAGCTGGCCTCCACCCAGGGCTACCAGACCATGGAGACGCCGACCGGCACGCGACCCCTGGTGCGCACCGCGAATCTCGAGGAGTACCGCAAGGAACCGGACTTCGCGAGAGAAGAAGAGCCGCCGAAAGATCTGACTTTGTACAAGCCCTATCCGTATGCGGCCGAGCCTTACGCCTGGGGCATGACGGTCGACATGAACGCCTGCGTGGGCTGCAACAACTGCATCGTGGCCTGCCAGTCGGAGAACAATATTCCCGTGGTCGGCAAGGAGCAGACTGTGCTCGGCCGGCACATGCACTGGCTGCGCGTGGATACTTATTACCAGGGCGACCGCGACAATCCCAAGGCCTACTTCCAGCCGGTGCCTTGCCAGCAGTGCGAGAACGCTCCCTGCGAGGTGGTCTGTCCGGTGGGCGCGACGGTGCACAGCAGCGAAGGCCTGAATGACATGGTGTACAACCGCTGCGTGGGCACGCGCTACTGTTCCGACAACTGTCCCTACAAAGTGCGGCGCTTCAATTTCCTGCTGTTCCAGGACTGGGAAACTTCGCAGTACAAGATGATGCGCAATCCGGATGTGAGCGTGCGCAGCCGCGGCGTGATGGAAAAGTGCACCTACTGCGTGCAGCGCATCAACCAGCACCGGATCGATTCCGAGCGCGAAGATCGCAAGATTCAGGATGGCGAACTGCAGACGGCGTGCCAGCAGTCGTGTCCGGCAAACGCCATCGTTTTCGGCAATATCAACGATCCCAACAGCCGGGTTTCAAAACTGAAGGCCCAGCCACGGAACTATAGCCTGTTGGGCGACCTGAACACTCGGCCTCGCACCACATACCTGGCCGACATTCGCAACCCAAATCCGGAATTGGAAGTGGCGAAAGACACGCACACGGAGCGCAGCTAGATCATGGCAGACCCAGTCGAAAACGAGCGCGCCCCGGTCATCGAACCCGGCTACACCCTGGGCTCGGTCACGGACAAGATCAGCTCGATCGTGCTGACTCGTCCGACTTCCAACGGGTGGTTCGTCGGTTTTGGGGTGGCCTTTCTGCTCTTGATGATGCTGCTGTTCGCCATCTCCTACCTGTTTGTCAAAGGAGTCGGGCATCTGGGGCGTGACCATTCCCATCGGTTGGGGATTCGCCATCGTCAACTTCGTGTGGTGGATTGGAATCGGGCACGCGGGCACGCTGATTTCCGCCATCCTGCTGCTGCTGCGGCAGTCGTGGCGCAACTCGATCAACCGTTTTGCCGAGGCCATGACGCTGTTTGCCGTGGCCAGCGCGGGAATTTTCCCTCTGATCCACGTCGGACGCCCGTGGCTGGCGTACTGGCTCTTTCCCTATCCCGAACACCATGCGGGTGTGGCCGCAATTCCGCAGCCCGCTGGTCTGGGACGTATTCGCGGTCTCGACCTACGCCACCATCTCAGCCCTGTTCTGGTTCATCGGGCTGATTCCCGATCTCGCGACTTTGCGCGACCGCTCCGAAGAACGCTGGAAGAAGATTATTTACGGAATGCTGGCCATGGGCTGGCGCGGCTCGGCGCGGCACTGGCATCGTTACGAGACCGCGTACCTGCTGCTCGCCGGACTGGCCACGCCGCTGGTGCTCTCCGTCCACACCGTGGTCAGTTTCGATTTCGCCGTGGGCATCGTACCCGGCTGGCACACCACAATCTTCCCGCCTTACTTTGTCGCCGGCGCGATCTACTCCGGCTTTGCCATGGTGCTGATGCTGGCCATCCCCATCCGCAAGGTTTACAACCTGGAAGACTTCATCACCGAACTGCACTTGCAGAACGCGGCGAAGGTAATGCTGGCCACGGGCTTGATCGTGGCTTATGGCTATGTGATCGAAGCTTTCATGGGATGGTATGGCGGCAATCGTTATGACGCCTTCCTGCTGTGGAACCGCCTGCACGGGCCATACTCGTTTTTCTACTACATGCTGCTGGTCTGCAACATCGTGATTCCCCAGGTGCTGTGGATTCCCAAACTCCGCAGCAGCCCGCTCTGGCTCTTCCTGATTTCAGGCGTGGTGTCTGGTGGGCATGTGGCTGGAGCGGTTCATTATTGTGGTAGTCAGTCTGCATCGCGATTTCCTGACCTCGTCGTGGGGCATGTACTATCCGACGCGCTGGGACTGGATGACTTACATCGGAACCATCGGCCTGTTCCTGTCCGCGATGTTCCTGTTCGTGCGCCTGTTGCCCATGATTTCGATCTTTGAAATGCGGACTCTGCTGCCGGAAGCGGAGGTCAAGGAATGAAGCGCACCGGGACCTACGGCATCATGGCGGAATTCGATTCCGTCCACACGCTGCTGGCTGCGGCCAATCGCACCCGCGAGGCTGGCTACAAGAAGATCGATGCCTATAGCCCGTTTCCGATCGAAGGCCTGGCTGAGGCCATCGGCTTCCACCACGATGAGGTCCCGCTGGTCGTGCTGATCGGAGGATTAATCGGGGGCCTGACCGGCTACCTCATGCAGTATTGGATTTCTGCGGTCAGTTATCCGGTGAATGTAGGCGGCAAGCCGTATCACTCCTGGCCCGTCGTTCATCATCGTGACGTTTGAGATGACCATTCTTTTCGCGGGAATTTCGGCGGTGTTCGGCATGCTGGCGCTGAATGGGCTGCCCATGCCCTATCATCCGGTGTTCAATGTGCCGCGCTTCGCATTCGCCACCAAAGACAGATTTTTCCTGATCGTGTTCTCCTCCGATCCCAAGTATAAGCCGACTGAAGTCCGCAGTTTTCTGGAGAGTCTGCGGCCACGCTCGATTTCGGAGGTGCCCGATTAAGACGGCTTACCCATTCTGATCGCTGTGGGCAGCGCTTTAGCGCCCTCGCTCGTGCCGTCGCTGACCCGCGGCGGTCGATAATCAGGGCCCCAGCGACGAGCGAGGGTCCTTCGCTCGCGCCTACAGCGCGTTTCGTCTTGACTCTTAGCCTTCGCATCCTGCTCGCCCTGGCCGGGTGCCGTCAGGACATGCACGACCAGCCGCGCTTCAAGCCTTTAGCCGAAAGCGATTTCTATACTGATCTGCGC
This sequence comes from Terriglobia bacterium, assembly GCA_963803655.1. Lineage (GTDB taxonomy): Bacteria > Acidobacteriota > Terriglobia > Terriglobales > Acidobacteriaceae > JAIQFF01. The sequence continues at coordinate 63,014 of CAWDNR010000016.1, read as the reverse complement.
TCGGCGCGTCCGCCCGTTGAAGGCACGGTCGCGCGTGGCCAGTTGCATGAGGACAGCTATCTCTACACCGGAAAGCTGGGCAACGATCCCGGAGACTACATGCCCTTTCCGGTCACCGCCGAACTCCTCGCCCGGGGACAGCAACGCTACGACATTTACTGCGCTCCGTGTCATTCCCGCGTGGGCGACGGCAATGGCGTAATTCCTGTCGCGTGGCTTTCCGCGCAAGCCGCCTTCGTATCACATCGAGCGTCTGCGCAAAGCGCCGTCTGGGATATTTCTTTGACGTAATCACCAACGGTTTCGGTTCCATGCCTGACTACTCAGCGCAAATCGCGCCACGAGATCGCTGGGCCATTGTGGCCTATATCCGCGCTTTGCAATTGAGCCAGGCGGCCACCGCCGCGGACGTTCCATCGGGACAGAAAGTTCCCTCCGAGCCGCCACATTTTGAGCGAACTAGGTTCCGGCGCGACCCTGCCCGGTGGTCGAAACCAAGCCGCGTGCAAGAGGAGCCGAAATGAGCTCGGTTCCCATGCGCCCCATCGACCTGATGACGCCGCCGGTGGTGAAAACCATCGAGCAGCGCTCGTTGATCGTCGGCCTGGTTTCAGTGTCATCGCCGCGATTGGCGCATGGATTCGTCCCGACGAATTTTTCCGCGCTTACCTGATGGCTTTCATGGCATGGCTGGGAATAACCCTGGGATCGATGGCGATTCTCATGCTCCGCCATCTCACCAAAGGCGCATGGGGAATGGTCATCCGCAGAATTCTGGGAGCGGCCATGCGTTGTGTGCCACTGATGGCGGCGTTGTTCATCCCGCTTTTATTTGGAATTCGCCGACTTTATATCTGGGCCCGGCCGCTCGATGCCATTGCGGACAAGCATCTGCGCGAGCATCTGCAGGAAATCACCCAGACCTATCTTACGGTCAATGGATTTGTCATTCGCGCCGCGATCTATTTCGCCATCTGGTACGCGCTGTCGTTTTTCCTTACCAAGTGGTCGGCGGAACAAGACCATCCGCCGATGCGCGACAACAGTGGGCGCTTCAAGGCGCTCAGCGGGCCGGGACTGATTCTCTACGGCTTCACCATCACGTTTGCCGTTATCGATTGGATCATGTCGATCGACCCCAGTTGGATTTCTACGATCTTCGGCCTGTCGTTCCTGATCGGACAGGTTTTGTCGGCGCTTTGCTTCGCCGTGGTGGTGGAGCGAATCCTGTTCGACTACAAACCCATGTCGGAGTTGCTGAAGCCGGAACAGGTGCACGACCACGGAAAATTCATGCTGACCTTCATCATGGTGTGGGCCTACTTCTCGTTTTCCCAGTGGCTCATCATCTGGGCGGGAAATTTGCCCGAAGAAATTACCTGGTACATGCGGCGACTGAATGGCGGCTGGGGATACGTTGGCCTGTTCCTGGTCCTGTTCCATTTCGCGATACCGTTCGTGATGTTGATTTCGCGTCCCTTCAAGCGTGATATCACGCGCCTGGTCTGGCTGGCGGCGTGGATTTTGCTGATGCGTTTCGTCGACCTGTTCTGGGTCATCGAACCCAACTTTTCCACGACGTTCAACATCACCTGGCTGGATGTGGTGGTCCCGATTGCGATGGGGGGACTGTGGCTGGCGTACTTCTTCCGCAATCTGAGCGCGATGCCGCTGGTCCCGGCGTATGACGTTTATGCTGTGGAAGTTCTGGAAGCGGCGCACGAGTAGCGAGTTATGCGAGTCATTAGTTTAATGAGCGACGACATCCATATCGACGGGCAAAACGAGGAGAGCGGATTTCGAGCGCGAGGATCTTGGCGCCAAGCCGATCCTCATTTTCCTGCTGGCGCTGATCGTCGGCTGCGTGCTGGTTGCGCTCGTCCTGAAGGGACTGTACAGCTATCTGGACGCTTATGAGAACCGGCGTCAACCGGTACAAAATCCGTTGGTGCAGCAGACCACGGCAGACACGCGGACCGTTGAGCCGGGCACATCACGAAATTTCCCCAGCCGCGACTGGAGACCAACGAACCGATGGAGATCAACGAGTTTCGCGTGCAGGAAGAAAAGACACTTGCACAGTTACGGATGGATAGATCAGCAAGCCGGGGTGGTACGAATTCCCATCGACCGGGCGATGGAACTGTTGGCGCAGCGCGGACTTCCCACCCGGCCGCAAGCCGGCGTGGTTCCGCCCTCAGATGTGAACACGGCGAAAGAAGCGGCGAGGCGCTCGGACAACAGTCGCCAGCCCGCGAAGAAAAATAGTGGGAAGCGGGAGGGCACGACTTCAGTCGTGCCAAAACAGGTCCACTTTGAGCGGCTTTAGCCGCCGAGGAATGCAGTGTCAAAGAAGACGTTGATCAACTCGAAAGGAATTCTGACGACCATTTTCGCCGCGCTGTTAGTTTCGGCCCCAGCCTTGGGTCAAGGCATGACCAAGGGCATGATGTCGCCGCCGGCGAACGTGCGCCCGCCGGGCCTGAAGAACGTCGGGATCGAGCAGCATCTGGATGAACAGATTCCTCCCGACCTCAACTTCCGCGATGAAACCGGCAAGCCGATCCGCCTGGGAGATTACTTCGGCAAGAAGCCGATGATCCTCAACCTGGTCTATTACAACTGCCCGATGCTTTGCGGTGAAGTGCTGAGCGGTCTCGAGAGTTCGTTGCGAGTACTGAAATTCGACGTAGGAAAAGAATTCGACGTCCTGACCGTGAGCTTCGACCCGCGCGAAACCCCGGACATGGCCACGAAGAAAAAAGCCGAATTCCTGAAGCGTTACGGACGCCCCGGCGCCGCCGAGGGCTGGCACTTTCTGACCGGCCCGCAGGAATCGATCGACGCGCTAACCAAAGCCGCCGGATTCGAGTATCAGTACGACCCCAAGACCGGCCAGTTCGCGCATGCCACCGCCATCATGGTGCTGACCCCGGAGGGCAAGATCGCGCAGTACTACTACGGCGTCGAATACGCGCCCAAGGATTTGCGGCTGGGGCTGATCCAGGCGTCGGAGAACAAGATTGGCACGCTGGCAGATCAGGTGCTTCTGTACTGCTATCACTATGATCCGACGACCGGCAAATATGGAGCCATCATTTCTCGGGTGCTGCAACTTTCCGCACTGGCGACCATACTGGCGCTCGGAATTTTTATGACGGTTTTGATTCGTCTTGGGTCAGGGCACAATGAGCCGGCGGCCAGATGATGGCGCGAGTGATGAAGGCTAACCATCGACGACTGAAGACTGACGACTAGCACATGTACGATACTTTTCCACTTTGGCCCGCACGGGCCTCGACGACAGCCGGGAGCGTAGACACGCTCTTCATCTTTCTCGTCATTTTGTCCGCGATGGTAAGCGTGGCCATCTTCACTGCGATTGTAGTGTTCGCGGTCCGGTATCGCAGGCGCCGGGGGGTCGCAGCCGAACAGATTGAAGGCTCTACCGCGCTGGAAATCACCTGGTCGATCATTCCGCTCGGTATTTTTGGAGTGATCTTCCTGTGGGGCGCGATCATCTACTTCAAGGAGCGGACGCCTCCACGCGGCGCCACCGAAGTCTACGTCGTGGCCAAGCAGTGGATGTGGAAGCTGCAGCACGAAGAAGGTCAGCGCGAGATCAACGAACTGCACGTGCCGGTGGGCCGAGACGTGAAGATGATCCTGACCTCGCAGGATGTGATCCACAGCTTTTATGTTCCGGCGTTCCGTATCAAGCAGGACGTTCTGCCCGGCCGCTACACTACGGCGTGGTTCCGTCCCACCAAAGCAGGGATTTATCATCTGTTCTGCGCCGAATATTGCGGCTCGCAGCATTCCGGAATGATTGGCCAAGTCGTAGTGCTGGAACCGGCGCAGTATGAGGCCTGGCTCAGCGGCGGCGCCGCCTCAGGGTCGATGGCGTCAAATGGACAGAATATTTTCCAGCAGCTGGGCTGCTCCACCTGTCACCGGGCGGATACCCAGGGGCGCGGTCCCAATCTGGTCGGGCTTTTCGGCAAGCCGGTGCAACTGGAAGACGGACGTGTGGTCACGGCCGATGAAAACTACATTCGGGAATCCATTTTGACGCCGGGCGCGAAAATCGTCAGCGGATTCAAACCCATCATGCCAGTGTTTCAGGGACTCGTCAGCGAAGAACAACTGAACGCGCTGGTGGCATACGTGAAATCAATTGAACCCGAGTTCATCGGGAGCGGCTGGTGGTCCGACGGTGGTTCCGCCGGGCGCGAAGCCGCAGGAAACCAAGGTGCAATAGCAATGGCTACCGCAGCAATTACCGCGGAACGCGAGAATTATCTCAACCAGGAATACGGCATCAAGTCCTGGCTGCTTACGGTCGACCATAAGCGCATTGCGCTGCTCTATCTACTGTCCATTACTTTCTTCTTCTTCATTGGAGGATTTTTTGCCCTGCTCATCCGCCTGGAATTGCTGACTCCGGCGGGCGATCTCGTGCAGGCCGACACCTACAACAAGCTCTTCACCATGCACGGCCAGGTGATGGTGTTCTTTTTCCTGATTCCATCCATTCCTGCTGTGCTGGGCAATTTCCTGGTACCACTGATGATCGGCGCCAGGGACCTCGCCTTCCCACGCATTAATCTTCTGAGCTGGTATCTGTACATCATCGCCGGCGTTCTGATGCTGCACTGCATGCTCACCGGCGGCGTGGACACAGGCTGGACCTTCTACACGCCCTTCAGCACCGCCTTCAGCAATACGAAGGTGATCGAGGCTGGGCTTGCCATCTTTATCTCGGGATTCTCCTCCATCCTGACAGGACTGAATTTCGTGGTCACCATCCACCGCATGCGCGCGCCGGGTATGACCTGGAATCGCTTGCCGCTGTTCATCTGGGCGCACTACGCCACCAGCATCATCCAATTGCTGGGGACGCCGGTCATAGCGGTGACGCTGGTGCTGGTGGTTCTCGAACGCGCTCTCCACCTCGGGATCTTCGATCCCACGCGCGGCGGCGACCCGCTTCTCTTTCAACACCTGTTCTGGTTCTATTCCCATCCTGCGGTGTACATCATGATTCTGCCCTCGATGGGAGTGGTCACTGAGATCGTGCCCTGCTTCTCGCGCAAACGCATTTTCGGCTATAAGTTCGTGGCGTTGTCGAGCATCAGCATCGCCGTTTTCGGCTTTCTGGTGTGGGCCCACCACATGTTTGTGGCCGGAATTTCGCTTTATTCGGCGCTGATTTTCTCCGCGCTCAGCTACCTGGTTGCCGTCCCGTCAGCCATCAAGGTCTTCAACTGGACCGCCACCATGTACAAGGGCTCGATTACGTTTTCGACGCCCATGCTCTACGCCTTCGGTTTCATTGGACTGTTTTTGATGGGCGGTCTTACGGGTTTGTTCCTGGCCGCTCTCGGCATCGACGTGCATGTGACCGACACTTACTTCGTCGTAGCCCATTTTCACTACATCATGGTGGGCGGCGCGGTGATGGGCTACCTGGGCGGCATGCATTTCTGGTGGCCCAAAATTTCCGGCCGCATGTATCCGGAGTCGCTGGGCAGGCTGGCTGCCGTCATCGTATTCCTGGGTTTTAACCTGACTTTCTTCCCCCAGTTCATTCTGGGCTACCTGGGGATGCCGCGCCGCTACTGGCAGTATCCGCCGGAATTCCAGGTGCTGAACGTTCTGTCGACCGCCGGGTCCACTATTCTCGCGGTCGGATATCTTTTGCCGATGGTGTATTTCCTGTGGTCCATGCGCTATGGAAAAGTTGCGCCCGACAATCCCTGGGGCGCATCGGGTCTCGAGTGGATGACTTCTTCACCGCCTCCAACTTTTAATTTTGACCATCCCCCGGTGGTCGATTGGGAAGCTTACGACTACGAGAATATTCCCGCTCCGCAGGAGGCCCGCAGTGGTGGATAGGCCGATCGCGGTCGAACAACACAATCCGGCGCTCAAGCACCACTTTGTCGACATGGAGCAGCAGCGCGAGGCCTCGTCGCTGGGCATGTGGCTGTTTCTGGCGACCGAGATCATGTTTTTCGGCGGCATGTTCTGCGCCTATCTCATCTATCGCTACTGGTATTTCCCCGACTTCGCCGCCGCCAGCAGTTCGCTCGACATCACGCTGGGCACGGTAAACACCGCCGTGCTCATCTGCAGCAGCTTGACCGTCGTGATGGCGGTTCGCGCCGCCCAACTCGGTAAACGTCAGCAGCAAGTCGTTTATCTGGCGCTCACCCTGGTATTGGGGTTGGCCTTCCTGGGGATTAAAGGCATCGAGTGGACCAGCAAGTTCAAAGAGCACCACATCCCCGGCCCCACTTTCAATTTCGAGGCCAGCCTTCCGGGCCATCCTGACCAGCCGGTGGACCAGCATCACGCGCAGCTTTTCTTCTCGCTGTACTTCGCCATGACGGGAATGCACGCGTTGCACATGATCATCGGAGTCGGGATTTTCACTTACTTGCTCTACCACGCATGGAAAGGGGCGTACACGCCCGAATATCACACGCCGCTGGAAAACTCCGGCTTGTACTGGCACTTTGTCGACATTGTCTGGATTTATCTGTTTCCGTTGTTGTATCTGATAGATCGTAAGAAATAAGATCGAAAAAAGTAAGCCTTGAAGATGGTGAGCCACGCATGTCTGAACACATCGTCCCCACGAAAACCAACGTTGCTGTCTGGCTGACGCTGCTGGTCTTGACCGGCGTGACCGCGGGTGTCGCCTTTATTGATCTTGGCCCATTTAATACGGTTGTGGCCCTGGTCATCGCAACCGTCAAGGCGCTGCTGGTCGTGTTGATCTTCATGCACGTCAAATATACCAGCGAGAAACTGGTCAAGGTCGTGGTGATTTCTGCAATCTTCTTTCTCGCGCTGCTGCTTGGCTTAAGCCTGGCGGACTATACCACCCGGCTGCTGATGTGATCTTGCGATATACTTCGCCGTCTGTGAAGAAAAATTTGAGGACGAGGTAATCCCATGGCGTTTTGCAATTCTTGTGGCGCTACCCTGGACGGCGGAGCAAAGTTTTGCAACAAGTGTGGCACCACCCAGCCCGGCACCGCATCCGCCGCTCCTGTCTTCACTTCTCCCGGGGCCGCTCCCGGCGCAGCGCCGAAAAACGGCAGCGCCCTCAAGATCATCCTGATCGTGGTCGCGGTGATTGTCGTTTTCGGCATTCTGGCAGTCGGGGCCTTTTCGTTCTTTGCTTACCGCATCGCCAGCCACAGCCGGGTCCACAATGAGAACGGCAATGTGCGCGTGGAAACGCCTTTTGGGACCGTGAACACCAGTACGAATCCCGATGAAGCCGCTCGCCACCTCGGGGTTGACGTGTATCCCGGCGCGGAGGTGGTCAAAGGGACTACTTCCGACATGACCATGGGCAACATGCACACCGCCACGGCGGATTTTGAGAGCAACGATCCGGCCAGCACCGTCGCCGAGTTCTATAAGTCGAAGGTTCCCAACGCCAACGTGGTCTCTTCGTCGAGCGATCACTATGCCATCATTTCCACCGACAAGAAGAACATGCTCTCCATCAACATCGAGCCGAAGAACGGCCGGACCAGAATTCACATCGCCAAAATCTCCGGCAAAATAGTCGGCGGTAGCACATCCGACAATTGAGCGTTCGCAGGTCACACTGTTGATGGAAGACCGGCGCCCCGCCCGTCCCACCACGACCTTCTATACTTCAAATACTGAATAGATTCTGACCCAGGGAACTAGAAAGAAATGTCCGAGAAATACGTCGAAATCGCCAGTGCCGCCCGGACTTCCGTGGTGGACGAGCCCGCGCTGGCTGAGGCCTTACGCCGTGACCTCCGCGGCGATGTCCGTTTCGATTCCAGCAGCCGCGCTCTTTATGCCACGGACGGGTCCAACTATCGCCAGGTACCCATCGGCGTGGTTCTCCCGCGTGACGCCGATGACGTTATCGCCGCCGTCTCACTCGCCCGCGAGTATGGCGCTCCTCTGTTGTGCCGCGGCGGTGGGACCTCGCTTGCCGGACAATGTTGCAACGTCGCCCTGGTGCTCGATTTCACTCGCTACATGGGCAACATCGTGGAAATCGATCCCGAACGGCGCACTGCCCGGGTGCAGCCCGGGGTGGTTCTCGACAGCCTCCGCAGCGCTGCCGAGAAACATCATTTGACCTTCGCGCCGGACCCAGCCACCCACGATCGCTGCACCCTGGGCGGCATGATCGGCAACAATTCCTGCGGCGTGCATTCTGTAATGGCGGGAAAGACTGACGACAACATCGAAGCTCTCGACATCCTCACCTACGACGGCCTTCGTCTGAAAGTGGGCAAGACCCGCGATGGCGAATTGGAACAGATCATCCGTGAAGGCGGCCGGCGGGGAGAAATCTATGCCGGCCTGAAAAAACTCCGAGACGAATACGCTGATCTCGTGCGGCAGCGTTATCCGGATATTCCCCGGCGGGTTTCAGGCTACAACCTAAACTTCCTGCTGCCCGAAAATGGTTTCGACGTAGCCCGTGCGCTGGTCGGGTCCGAAGGCACCTGCGTCTCTATCCTTGAGGCCACCTGTCGTCTCGTGGAAAGCCCGCCGGCGCGAGTCCTGCTGCTGATCGCTTATCCCGACATCTACCAGTGTGCCGACCACGTCCCCAATGTCATGGCCCACAAACCGATCGGCCTCGAGGGGATCGACGACCTGTTGGTTGAATACACGCGGCGCCGGGGCATCAATTCGGAAGGGCTGGCGCTGTTGTCCGAAGGCGGAGGCTGGCTGCTAGCAGAATTTGGTTCCGACACCATTGCGGCGGCTCAAGCGCAAGCGTCAGGCCTGATCGAAGTCCTGAACCGAAGCCCGAACCCGCCGCAAATGCGGCTGTTCACTGATCGGGAACAGATCAGGCGAGTCTGGGAGGTGCGCGAGTCGAGCCTGGGAGTAATTTCGTACGTCCCCGGTGAAGACTTGACCTGGGAAGGCTGGGAAGACTCGGCCGTAGCCCCGGAAAAGCTGGGCAAATACTTGCGCGACTTGCGCCAGTTGATGAACCGTTTCAACTATCGTGGGCCGCTCTACGGCCACTTCGGCCACGGCTGTGTCCATAACCGCATCAACTTCGATCTGCAATCGAAGGAGGGCATTGCCAAGTTCCGGAAGTTCATGGAAGCTGCTGCCGATCTGGTCGTCAGTTGCGGCGGATCGCTCTCCGGCGAGCACGGAGACGGCCAGGCGCGAGCCGAACTGCTGCCGCGAATGTTCGGGCCGGAATTGCTGCAGGCCTTCCGCGAGTTCAAAGCGATCTGGGACCCCGCCTGGAAGATGAACCCGGGCAAAGTGGTTGAGCCCTATCGCATGGAGGAGAACCTGCGGCTGGGCGCAGGCTACAAACCCTGGGACCCCGAGACTCACTTTCAGTTTCCGCACGACCAGGGCAGCCTGGCGCACGCCACTCTGCGGTGCGTGGGTGTCGGAAAATGCCGGCGCGATGAGGGCGGCGTCATGTGCCCCAGTTGGCGCGTGACCCATGAAGAGGAGCATTCCACCCGCGGCCGCGCTCACCTGCTCTGGGAGATGGCGAAAGGAGACGTAATCCGCGACGGCTGGCGCGACGAAGATGTAAAGCAGTCTCTCGACCTGTGCCTTTCCTGCAAAGGCTGCAAGAGCGATTGTCCGGTCGGCGTGGATTTGGCTACTTACAAAGCCGAATTTCTTTCCCACTATCATGAGGGGCGCCTGCGTCCGCGCAGCGACTACGCTTTTGCCAACATCGACTTCTGGGCACGGCTTGCCTCAAAAGTGCCGGGGTTGGTAAACCTCGCCACCCAGCTACCTTTCCTGAGGGATATTTCCAAACTGGCGGCTGGAATGCCGCACCAGCGGAGTATCCCCGCGTTCGCGCCCGAGACCTTTCGTGCCTGGTTCAAGCGGAGGAGGATGACCGAGCGGAGCATGACGGAGCCCCGGCCGCCTTCAAATCGTGAGGCAACACCGGTCATGCTCTGGCCGGACACGTTCAACAATTACTTCCTGCCTGACACTGCCAAGGCAGCGGTGGAGGTGCTGGAAGCCGCCGGGTTCCGCGTTTCCATCCCTGAGTCCATTCTTTGCTGCGGGCGCCCCCTTTACGATTTCGGCATGCTGGATCGCGCCAAGCGCCTGCTGCTCAAGATTTTGGACACCCTCTCCCCGGAAATCGAGGCTGCGATTCCCATCGTTGTTTTGGAGCCCAGCTGTGCCGCAGTCTTTCGTGACGAGCTGATTAATTTCTTCCCGAGCGATGCCAGGGCGCAAAAGCTGTCCCAGCAAACGTTCCTCCTGAGCGAATTTCTGGAGAAGAAAGCCGGCCACTTTCAGCTTCCGAATCTCCCGGTCAAAGCTCTCATCCACGGTCATTGTCATCACAAGTCACTCATGAAAATGACCGATGAGGAGTCTGTTCTGCAAAAAATGGGCATTGACTGGAGCGCTCCAGCGCCGGGCTGCTGCGGGATGGCAGGCTCCTTCGGTTTCGATGAGGAGAAGTACGACCTCTCCATGGCGATCGGAGAGCTGGAACTCCTGCCGGCGGTCCGCCAGGCCCCAGCCGACAGCCTGATCATCGCCGACGGCTTCAGTTGCCGGGAACAGATCGCCCAATCCACCGACCGTCGTTCCCTGCACCTGGCGGAGGTAATCGCCGCCGCCCTCAAAGCCCCGCTCACCCCGGACGGCGCCCATCCCGAGACGCCCTATGTCAGGAGACGACAGGCTGAATTGGATCGCTCGATGAGGCGTTCGGCTCTGGCGTCAGCAGGAGTCGCCGCCGGCGTGGCCCTCCTATGGTGGCTAAGAAGAAAAATGTAGGCGCGAGCGCCCCGCTGGTGCTCCTTCTTTCTTTACTTTCTTTACTTTCTTTCCTGAATCCTCGGTGGTCCTCAGGCCGTGGCTGCTGGCGCACGAGCAAGGACGCTCGTGCCTACATTAAAACCTTTATAATCAATGGCTTCCATCTTGCCCTCCCGATCCCTCCCCAATTCGCTTGGATTCTGGGACAATAGTAGCTATCAAGGGCTGGGACATTCCTACCTTCTAATCCCCGGCGGCGAGTAGGTTTTTATGGCGCTAGATTCCGAAATTCTTCTTAACCCACCCGAGACCGACCGCCGGATTGAGGTCGCGCTTGAGCCGGCGTTGCGCGGCTCCGTCCTCGTCCTCATCCAGTTTGACGTTTGCGAAGAAATCCGGCTCGATGAGCTGCGTCAGATCTTTGGTGCACGCACTCTGGAACAGCCCAGCTTCAAGCACCCGGCCCCCGGATATGTACGCTACCAGCGCCCCCCGGTCGTCGAGCCCATTGGGCCTCTGGTACTGGACAGCGGCGAGCGGCTGGAGGGCCAGATCAAGTATTACGACTACGGCGTGCTGAGCGTGGTCTTCGAGCTGCCTTTTTCGGGCGACTGGGACACACTGGTCCGCATGGGAAGCCGCTGGGTGTGGGACGTCGACTTTGAGAAGCACGCCTCCCGCATCGTCCATCAGAAACTGGAGCGGGCGGCCCCGGCGCTGGTCAAGCCTTATCCGGAATGGTTGAGTGAGGACTATTTCATTTTCCACGTGAGGGAGATGGCGGGATCTCCGTCCGCGTCCCAGCTGTGCACTTCAGAAGGGGGACGCATCGCGCAAATCGTGCGCGGGGAAACGGCGCAGCTTTCAGAAGGCGAACGCAACGAAATTCTGCAGTCCCGGATTTCCTACTACCCCAATGATCTGGCAGTAATTGGCTGGAACGCCGCTTTCTTGTACGACAGCGAGGCTGGAGCTGAGACAGCCATCCAGCTTTTGGAGTACGCCAATTCGCAGCTGCTGGAGTTCCGTCACTACGACGAGCTGCTCACCCGCGAACTGGGGATTGTGTATGCCGCCCTCGACAAAGGTACCGGAATGCTGGCGCGCTGGCGCCTGGCGCGAGCCGCGACCAAACTGCATACCGTTCTGCTCGACGTGAACGAATTGACGGAGCGCGCCGACAACGCCATCAAGTTTCTCAGCGACATGTTTTCCGCCCGCCTGTATAAGCTTGCAGCTGCGAAGGTCGGCGTTCCCGACTACAAAGACCTGGTCAACCAGAAACTGCAAACCGCCGAGGACCTCTACCGCTTCATGGTGGACCAGTTCAACCAGAGCCGCGCCTTTGTGCTCGAACTCATGGTAGTGATCATTTTGGTCATCGAACTGGTCTTCCTGTTCGGCGGCAAGGTTTAATGTAGGCTCGACCGCCCCCGCTCGTGCTCGAGCCATTCATCATTTAGCATCATTGGGATTAAGGACGCACGGGCGGGACGCCCGCGCCCACATTGCCATTTCAAGGAGACCGATGCGAGGACTCAAGGACAAGCGCGTCCTGATCACCGGAGGCGCGAGCGGAATCGGCGCCGCAACTGCCGCCCGATTCTTGGAGGAAGGCTCGGCCGTGGTCGTGCTGGACCGCGACGCCCGGGGCCGCACGCAAATCCAATCACAGCTCCCCAATCTGGCCGGCACAGTCGACGCCGACGTCTCCAACCAGAAGCAAGTGGCAGCGGCTTTTGCCGAGGCCGTGCGCCTGATGGGCGGCGTGGATGTGCTCATCAACAACGCCGGCATCAGCATCCGTCACCACTTCCTCGACATCACTCCCGAAGAATGGGACAAGGTAATCGCGGTCAATCTTACCGGCGTCTTCTACATGGCGCAGACCGCGGCCCGGCACATGTGGGAGCGTGGCAGTGGCGTCATCCTACAGACTGCCTCAACCAACGGCCTGGTGGGCTACCCTTTTTATGCCGATTACAATGCCACGAAGGCGGGAGTCATCGAGCTGACCAAGTCCATGGCCCTCGAACTTGCTCCCAAAGTTCGCGTGTGCGCCATCGCGCCGGGATACGTGCTTACTCCCATGCAGCGCGCCGAATACACCGATGAAATGTTGGACGCGGTAAATCGCAAGATTCCGCTAGGACGCCACGCCCAGCCGGAAGAGATCGCAGCCCTGTTCGCATTCCTGGCATCCGATGACGCGGCCTACATCACGGGCCACGTCTACACGATTGACGGCGCGGAAGTTGCGGGAGGCCTGGCCAGCCGATGAAGTCTATGTGGCTGCGGGCGAGTCGCCCGCGGCCACACAAACCGAGAAGCTCATGCCGAAGAATCAGCTTGACGGCAAAATCGCTATGATCACCGGCGCCGCCTCGGGGATCGGTCGGGCAGCGGCTCTCCTCTTTGCCCGCGAGGGCGCCTCTGTTGTTCTCACCGACTTGAATGAATCAGCCGGGCATACCGTAGCTACCGAAATCACCAAGTACGGCGGTCGCGCCATCTTCGAACCCGCGGACGTCACCTGCGCCGCGGACTGCCGGCGGGTCACTGAACGCACCGTCCGCGATTTCGGCGGCATCCAGATACTGTTCAACAATGCGGGAATCATCCGCCGCGCCTCGGTCGTCGAACTCAGCGAAACCGACTGGGACCGGGTGATGGCGGTAAACGTAAAAGCCATGTTTCTAATGTGCCGTCAGGTCATCCCCATCATGGCAGCAGTCGGCGGAGGCTCCATCATCAACACCGCGTCCGGCTGGGGTCTTGCCGGCGGACCTCAAGCGGCTGTGTACTGCGCCTCCAAGGGCGCGGTGGTCCTGCTGACCAAAGCCATGGCGATCGACCACGGGCCGCAGAATATTCGCGTAAACTGCATCTGCCCGGGCGACACCGACACGGCCATGCTGCGCAGCGAAGCGCAGCAGTTGGGAGAGTCCGATGACAAATTCCTGATGGAGGCCGCGAGGCGGCCGTTGGGACGAGTCGGCAGGCCGGACGAGATCGCGCAGGCTGCACTATACCTGGCCAGCGATGCGTCGTCGTTCGTCACCGGAACCGCGTTGGTGATAGACGGCGGCGGCCTGGCGGGATCCGCATCGGCCACGTAGGGGCGGACGCCCCTTCGACTTCGCTCAGGGCAGGCTCTCGCCCGCCCAGCGGAGCAACGGCCTCCCTGAGTCGAAGAGATTTTCAATGCGCCTGCAAAACAAAGTTGCTCTCATCACGGGAGGCACCTCCGGCATCGGTGAAGCTACTGCCATCCTGTTTGCCAACGAAGGCGCCAAGATCGCCATCACCGGTCGGAACGAGAAGCGAGGCCACGCTGTAACCGAGCGGATCCTCGAACACGGCAGCCAAGCCATCTTCCTGCGCGCCGACGTTCGCAAGGCTGCTGAATGCCGCCGCGCCGTCGATGAAACCGTGTCTGCCTTCGGACGCCTCGACATCCTCTTCAACAACGCCGGCATTTTCTATCCCCATACCACACTGGATTGCAGCGAGGAGGAATGGGACCTGCAAATTGACATCAACCTGAAAGGCACCTTTCTGATGTCGAAGTTCGCCCTGCCCACGATGATCGAGCAGCGCAGCGGTGTGATCATCAACAACAGTTCGGGATGGGGAATCGTGGGGGGCGACGCAGCCATCGCCTACTGCGCCTCGAAAGGCGGCGTCGTGCTGCTGACCAAGGCCATGGCCATCGACCACGGCCGCCAGGGAATTCGCGTGAACTGCATCTGCCCCGGCGATGTGGACACGCCCATGCTGCCGGAAGACGCCCGCATGCGCGGCCAGAAATGGGATGATTACCTGGCAGGATGCAGCAATCGTCCTCTGGGACGGATCGGCACATCAGACGAGATTGCGAAAGCCGCGCTGTTCCTGGCCTCGGACGATTCATCGTTCATGACGGGAGCAACCCTGGTCGTAGATGGCGGAGGAACAGCGGACTAGAAACAAGCGGGCACGGATTTACAGGGATCTTTACGGATCGGGCAAAAACAGGAAAGACTTTGATCCATGAAGATTCGCGGAAATCCGCGGCTGCCCTTCGAAATGCCTGCACATCGGAAAAACTCGCAGCAGTGGTTCGAGCGCTCCCAGCAGTCGCTGGTCGAAGGCGTCAACTCGCCTTCGCGTGGAGCTGCCGTCTACTCATCCGGCCCGGTGTTTCTGGAGCGCGGCCAGGGCTCACGCGTGTGGGACGCCGACGGCAACGAATATATCGACTTCATGATGTCGTTCGGGGCCCTGATCCAGGGACATGCTCACCCCAAACTGGTTGAAGTCGTTTCGCAAACGATGGCGCAAGGCTCGCATTTCGCCGCCGCTACTTCCGCCGAGGTTGAAGCGGCCGAACGGTTGCGTGGCATGGTTCCCTCCGCCGAGGTCGTACGATTCACCAATACTGGCAGCGAAGCTACTATGCTGGCTTTGCGCCTGGCCCGCGCCCACACGCGCCGGACCAAGTTCCTCAAATTCGAAGGTCACTACCACGGCTGGTATGATCCCTATCTTCTTAATGCCCACAGCCACGCGCGGGAGAAGTTGGGCCCGCCGGAAAATCCAACCCACATGCCCGACTCGGAAGGCATTCCAGCCTCGACTTTCAACGATGTGGTGCTGGCGCCCTGGAACGACGTCGCTGCCCTCGAGCGCTTCATGAAGCAGCACGGATCCAGCCTCGCGGCCGTCATCACCGAGCCAATCATGGCGAATATGGGCTGCATCCTGCCGCGCGATGGATATCTCCAACGGCTTCGGTCGCTCACGCAACAATACGGTGCGCTACTGATCCTGGACGAAGTCGTCACCGGCTTTCGCTACGCGCCGGGCGGATGCCAGGAGTACTACGGCATCAAGCCGGACATCAGTACGTTTGGCAAGGCTCTGGGCGCAGGATTTCCCGTGGGCGCAGTAGCCGGGCCACGGTTCATCCTCGACCGCCTGCGCTGGAGCGAAAACATGGTGCTGCATTACGGCACCTTCAACGGACACCGGCTCACTATGAAAGTCGCTGCCGCCAACCTGGATTTGTTGGCGACAGATGGCACGTACCGGAAACTGCACAGCGTGGGCACTGTTGCCATCTCAGGCCTGCGCGAAGTTTTTGGCCGCCACAAGATAAAAGCCATCGTGCAGGGCTTTGGACCCATGTTCCAGATTTACTTCACCGAGCGTGATGCCATCCACGACTATCGTGACTACTGCACGTATGTGGACACTCAACTCTATTCCCGCTTCGTTCATCGCTTGCTCGACCACGGCATCTATATGACTCCGTCGAACGGCCTGCATTGGATCATCTCCAGCGCACACACTGAACAAGATGTTGCGGCGCTGATCGAAGCCGCGGACCGGGCCTGCACCGACCTCGTATGATGATCTCGCATGAAAGACTTCGCATGAAAGGCGCGCGCAAGCATGCCGTCGTCTTTCTGGGTGGCGGACGCATCACCGGCGCACTACTAGCCGGGTTGCGTTTGGCAAATTATGACCAGCCTATCCTGGTGCACGATCGGCATCCTGAGAAGCTCCGCCGAATCAGAGTTCAACACGGTGTAAAAGTTGAGCCAGACCTGCAGCGCGCGGTAGAACAGGCGCATCTTCTGATCGTCGCCGTGCGCCCGGATTCAGTCCGCGAACTGTTGCAGCAGATCGGGCGATTCCAACTAGGCCAAGCTCGGCCAACGATCGCTGTCAGCCTGGCCGCCGGCATTCCGCTCAAGAACTTACGCGCATGGATGGGTCGTCCCGTACGCTGGGCACGCGCCATGCCCAGCCCCGTGGCGCGCAGCGGGCGCGGTCTTACCGCGCTGACCTTCGACCGCGCTTTCCCCCCACCCGCCCGTCGTGAAGTACGGCACTTGTTCTCGCAAGTAGGACCCGTCTACAACATTCCCGAGAGCAAGGTCGACGCCTTCACCGTGACTTACTCTTCCGGCCATGGCTACCATGCACTGGACGCGCTCGCCGGAGCCGCTGAGAAACTCGGCCTCGATCGCAAGACAGCCTGGACCGCCGCCGCCCATGCGCTCGCCGACGGTATCTTGACCTGGCGTGAGTCCAATATTTCAGTGAACGCGCTACTGCATGAAGCCGCCACGCCCGGCGGCATCTCCGCCGCGACTCTGGCGAGCATGGATAAATCTGGATACAAGCGCGTGGTAGAACAAGGATTACGAGCGGGGCTGACTCGCGCGAAGAAGAACGCCAAGCGATAAACCAACCGCGACCGGCAAATCCCCAATCCGCGAAGGGTAAGCCCGAGCATAACATGCAACCATAAGGTTGCCTTTTCGTTGTGCCCAGGATAATATGCAACCTGGAGGTTGCGTAAATGGATAACTGCATTGAGAAACCCATTGAACTCAAGGCGCCAGTTTCGCGGGTCTGGCGTGCGCTTACGGACTACCGTGAGTTTGGCGAATGGTTTCTCGTGAAACTGGATGGCCCGTTTGTGCCGGGTCAGGTCTCGCGCGGCCAGATTACGCACCCCGGGTACGAACACCTCAAATGGGAGGCCGTTGTGCAGAAAATGGAGCCCGAACGACTCTTTTCCTTCACTTGGCATCCTTATGCTGTCGATCCCAAAATAGATTACTCGAAGGAGATGCCCACGCTCGTCGAATTCAGGCTGGAGAAGACCGCGACCGGCACACGGCTTCGGCTCACCGAGTCCGGCTTCGACAAGATTCCCAGCGACCGCCGCTTCGAGGCGTTCCGCATGAATGACGGGGGTTGGACACAACAAATGAAGAACATCGAGAACCATGTCTCCCAGGGGTCGTAGCGAGTCGGCCGTCAAAGGGCGGCCTCGTGCACCTGTATTTGCCGCGTTGGGCGACCAGACTCGCCTAGCGCTGATCGCGAAGCTCTGTGGTGGGCGGCGTTACTCTATCTCCCGGCTAACCCGAGGTTCCAAGCTGACGAGACAGGCGATCACCAAGCATCTTCGGGTATTGGAGAGGGTAGGAATGGTGCATAGGATTCAAAAGGGTCGCGAGAGCCTCTTCGAATTTGATCCGGAGCCGATTGAAGAAACGAAGAAATATCTCGATTTCGTCTCCCAGCAATGGGACAGGGTATTGTCCCGACTAAAGTCGTTCGTTGAACGTTGAGCCCTTGGAGTGAAAGACCGATCCTTTGCCGCGCACTCGATGCGAATGCAGAACTTGGACTGGCGCGCCGGGCTAACGCGTCCCGCCAAAACTCTTGAGGGTGCCCCGTCCAAGCTCTGTGTCCAGTCCCGAAACATGGTCTACAAAACGTCCCGGGACTGAACACTCTGCTTGGACGGGGCACCCTCGAGAATAGAAATGGAATTAATCGGCTGGGCTACCCGCCAATATCAACCTTCCAGCCAGCCGGCAGATGCGCACCATGCGATACAGGGGAAACAGCGCGCCCGGCAAGCGGACCGCTGACCATTCTCCTGCGCCCGGAGTGAACAGTAGCCGCCACCAGAACGAGAACCGGTCCCGCCGCCGCTCTCTCAATTCCATCATCAGGCGAAAGTAGGCCATCGATTCCGGATCGAATTCTTCTTCCCCCACGATCAGGCGCACGATACGCATCGCCAGAACTTCCGCGCCTGCTTTCTCTATGTCTATGCCGAGTTGTGCCGGCAACGCTGCTCCAAGCAGTTTGTGGGCCAGCAGGAAGGTCACGGCCACAATGCGCGTGATCCCGAGGCTCTCGGCCCTGGCTTGCTAGCGCGAGCCAATCGAGCGCACGCGAGCGGGCCAGCTGGACAATGTCACACAGCCAGGAAATCTGCTTCCACGCATGTTTGGCCGCATGGACGCAAAGCACGAGCATGAGGTCCTGATCGCAGAGTGTGCGCAACTTCTGGCCTTCGATCGTGACCACGACCGCTCTCTCGAAGAAGTCATTGACGTCGAAGCCGATCGCGTAAAACCGCGGCAGAATCTGCCACTTGATTTCCAGCAGGTTGCGTCCGCGAGCGCCGTCGAAGGTGTACTCGTATCCCGATTTGAGGTAATCGCGCTCCGCCGCCTGCGCCAATCGCAGGCCTGGTTCGTACCCCAGGTCGGCCAGCGCCTCCTTGATTGTAGGCAAGTCATCGGAGCGGATCAGCAGGTCGAGGTCGGAGAACTGGCGCAACGCTACGTTTCCATACAACGTCTCCGCCAGCACCGGCCCTTTGTAAGGCAGCACTTCGAGACCACGGGCCTGCAAATGCCGATGAATGTTGAGCAACTCCAGCGTCAGCCATAGAGTGCGGTGGGCATTGGCGATGTCCTGCTGACGGAGCGCCTCGAGTCCAGACGAGCGAGTGGTGTCCATTTCGGCGGACAACCGGCGAAAAACCAGCGGCACCAGGCCATGATGATGCGCGAGCTGAACCAGTCGCTCCCAATCGACACCGTGCCGGAGAATTTCTTGGATACGAGCGGAAAAGCGCCCGCCAGAATCGTCCCCGCAGCAGGCCAGAATCAAATCGAGTTCGGGGCTGAAAATTCGGGCGTGTGAGGAAGTGGAACTGGGCACGCGGGATGGCGCAGGTTGTGGCAAGGCGATGGTCGTCGTTAACCGCTCTCAACCCTCGGACCGGAAAATTCTTCTGGCGAGACTATAGTACAAACCGTCTCCTGCGGTCGTTTACTGGCTCTGTTCTCTCACCACTGATTCTGATGCAGCAGCAGTAACCGCCAGTCATATTCGACAGGTCTCTTCAACAGGTACCCAGCGACGCAATAGCGCTGAGCATTATGTCTTTCGCTCGGATGTGCTGTAGGTTATCGTGAACTTTGCAAAAAAAACTTCACTCCGGTGGAGAACACCGCGGGTGTGACCTTTTGGCCGGTATGCTAGCGTACAACTCATTACTCAATGGATGCTCAGGACCATGACCAGGGCAGATGCAGTCTGGCGGCCGAGGCGTTGCAATCTTGGGGCCTCTTGAAGCTGCGTGCTACCGGACTCAGCATGCTCCCAACTTTGTGGCCCGGTGACCTTCTCACCGTCCGCTCCGTCCCCCCGGGGCAGGTCGAGCCGGGTGAGATCGTGCTCTACATGCGCCAGGACCGCTTTTTCATTCACCGGATCGTAAGCAAAGACCTCACGAGGGACGAGGCGTTTCTCGTTACCCGAGGTGATTGCATGGCCGAGGATGATCCCCCAATCGAGAGAAGCGAGCTGCTGGGAAAAGTCACCGAGGTTCGGCGCGCTGGCTCGATTTTTCTGCCGTCGCGAAAGCTTTCGCCGTTTCACCGACTCCTGGCTTGGATGTTATGCCACTGGGACCTCTTCCGACGGGTTGGATTGCGACTGGGAGCTTGCCGCCGCGAGAGTAATAACCAGGTCGAAGGCGGAATCATTAAGCGCATAGGGACCGAACAGACGTACGGGTGATTTCAATCTCGTACCACGGAGCTGCCTGAGAGTGAATCCGAGCTACCAGATCACAGTCGACATTGGAGGCATGCCGATCCTCCTGCACACGCAGGACGACTCTTTCAGGCAGTTGCTGGCGCGCCGCTACGCCGGTTTTGTTGATTCCGCCGTCTCCCCCAGATTTGAATTTGACATAGAACTGACGACGCTTCCGCGGAAGGCTCCCGACGAAGAGGTGCGAGTGGAAATGCGCGACGGAACATGGCGGCTGGGGCGTGGCGATTTTCGCGCCCAGTGGGACCCGGGCGCGAGACGTGGAAGATTCGCCAGTCGGCCAATCCTTACTCCATCGACTCGGTTCTGCGGATCGTGCACACCCTCATCCTGGCGCACGAAGGCGGATTTCTGCTACATTCCGCCGGAGCCATTCGCAACGGACGCGCCTTTTTATTTTCCGGAGTATCGGGCGCCGGGAAGACTACGATCTCGCGACTCGCGCCTCCCGACGTGACTCTGCTGACCGACGAGGTGTCTTACGTTCGCCGCGTGGACGCCGGCTATCGCGCTTGTGGAACTCCTTTTGCCGGAGAGCTGGCTCGGGTCGGAGAAAATTGTTCCGCTCCCATCGCGTCCCTGTTCTTCCTCAAGCAAGGTCCGGAAAACAAAATCGAGGCCGTGGCCAAATCCGAAGCCGTCCGCCGCCTGATGCGGAACATTCTCTTTTTCGCCGAGGACGCAGCGCTCGTGGAGAAGGTTTTTCAGTCGGCCTGCGAATTTGTGGAGCGCGTTCCAGTGCAGCAACTGACGTTCACTCCCGATGCGCGGGTTTGGGGGATGATCGCGTGATCCGGAAATGACAGACGACTACATGGCAAAGTACATCGCAAAGAGTTCCGCCATCGCTTCGCGCCTGCTGGGGGGCGAGATGATGATCATGTCTGCCGCAGATTCCACTTTCTTTACCCTGAATCCGGTAGCCACTGTGGTCTGGCAAGCGGCAGACGGCCTTACTCCTCTGTCGGAGATCGTGGCCCGTTACGTCTGTACCGAGTTCGATGTCGATCCCGAAACCGCGCAGCGCGATGTCGAGCGCTTTGTCGAAGAACTCTCAGGCCATGGCATCCTCATGGTCTCCGACCGCCCCTTTGCCGATGCAGCCACCAGCCCCACGGAGGCGGCGTGAGCTTGATGCAGGAGATGAGCCAGCGGGCCCTCGATCTCGGGCGTGCCCATGTCCGTCCATTTCGACATCACCTACCGCTGTAACGAACGCTGCGTGCACTGCTATCTGGACCACGACGACCATGGCGAAATGACCACCGCCGAGATCAAGCGCGTGCTCGAAGAACTGGCGGATGCGGGCACGTTCTTCCTGACTTTCAGCGGCGGCGAAGTGCTGATGCGGCGCGATTTCTTCGAGCTTCTGGAATACGCGCGCCACCTGATGTTCAACGTGAGAATCAAGACCAACGCGGTCATGATTGGCAAAGCGGAAGCGCGCCGCATGCTGGAGTTGGGCGTGGACCAGGTGCAGGTCAGCATTTACTCCCACCGCCCCGAGGTTCACGACGCCATCACCAAGCTTCCTGGATCGCTCCGGCGCAGTGTTGAGGCCATCCGCTTTCTCACCCAGCAGGGACTACGAGTCACGATCGCCAATGTGCTGATGACGGCCAACATGCACGACCACGCCGGAGTGCAGGCGCTGGCCCGCGACCTCGGCGTTCTATACACTCTCGACCCGACCGTCACCCCGAAAATGGATGGCGACACGTCGATTTTGAATCTGCGCATTCCGGGCTCGGAATTAAATGGCGTATTTCATAACGAGAGTCTGGTGGGAAACGTCGAAGAATTTTGCGCCGCGCCGCCGGCCCCTGACGAAGACGTGATGGAGGGATATCCCTGCAGCGCGGGTCACACCCTAGCCTACATCTCTCCGTACGGAGACGTCTTCCCCTGCGTACAGTTTCCCCTCCCCAGCGGCAACGTCCGGCGGCAGAAGTTCCTCGACATCTGGAACCACTCGTCCGAACTGAACGAAGTCCGTTCCATTCGCGCCAAGGATTTGCCGGTCTGCTCGACCTGCAGTCATGTCGGCACCTGCACCCGCTGTCCTGGCCTCGCTTACATGGAGGGGAACATGCGCGGACCGTCGACAGCCGACTGCGAGAAGTCTTTCGAACGCACCGGAATCCGGTCGGCAAATATGCTTCGCCTGGACGGAGATCACGGCCGACCGATTCCCTCTGGTCTTCTCATTCACATCCAGCCACTGACCGCTTAACAAGTTTGTGTCAAAGCCGTCAGCTCTCAGCTATCGGCTTTCAGTGAACCCAAGACCTCGCGCCATGCCGTCTTGAAGAAGAGGGTCATAGTATCTGGGCATAGCTGCGTAGCATGCGCAAGATTGTAGCCCTGGGCGCAAGCCCGGGGTGAATAGTAGAAAATGCATTAGCCCTGAAAGGGCGAAAGAATGGTTGCACCCAGGGGCTTGCGCCCCGCGGTCCAACGAATACAGAGTTACTTTGGTGTACGTCGCGGCCCGCGATGACGCGACCGCGGTCGCCTGACGAACGTAGAATCACTAGAAAGCTCTCACCATGGACTCCACGGAAAAATCGATTGACGCGGGAAGGCGCAGCACCCGCATCCGCGCCCAGATTCCGCTTCGCGTCACCAGCCTGGACCCGGCAACCCCGTTCTCCGAGTCCGGACACACGCTCGTGCTGAATACGCAAGGCTGCGGTGTACGGATTTCGCGCGCCCTGGAACCTGGACTCGCAGTCTCCCTGGACGAACTGCCGAGCGGCAAGAGTGTGCCCGCTCGCATCGCCAACTGTGTGCCGCTCGGCACCGGAGGTCAGTGGTGGATGGTAGGTATAGCGCTCGACGAACCCGGCAATGTCTGGGGTGTCCATCCCGCTCCGGCAGATTGGGGTCCGGAAGCCGCCATTGCCGCCGCCGCTGGTGCAACCAATCCTGCCCCCAGCGCGGCCAAGAGCGGTGAATGGCCCTTCCGCCAGTTCTCCAGCCGCGGAGAATTCCACCCCGGCAAAAGATAAACCGGCTGAAGAGCTTGTGCTTTTGGTGTGGTCTAGTGTGGTCGCGGGCGACCCGCCCGGACGTTTGCCCGCAACTCCCGCCTATGATTGACTCGCCCTGTTTCAGCCACGTAAGATTCGCTTCCAGTGCTCGGGCAGACCATTTCGCATTACCGCATTGTTGAGAAGCTGGGCGGCGGCGGCATGGGCGTGGTCTATAAGGCCGAGGACACGCGGCTCCACCGATTTGTAGCACTCAAGTTTCTGCCCCAGGAAGTTGCCCGCGACCCCCAGGCACTCGCGCGTTTCCAACGCGAAGCCCAGGCTGCTTCCGCCCTGAATCACCCCAACATCTGCACGATCTACGACATTGGCGAGCAGGACGGCCAGGCGTTTATCGCCATGGAGTTTCTGGACGGGGTCACGCTGAAGCATCGCATCTCCGGCCAGCCCATGGACACCGAGACCCTACTCTCGCTGGCCATCGAAGTGGCCGATGCGCTCGATGCCGCGCACGCGGAAAAGATCGTGCATCGGGACATCAAGCCGGCGAACATCCTCATTACCAAGCGCGGTCAAGCCAAGATTCTCGACTTTGGGCTGGCCAAATTGACCGGCACGCAGTCTCCTGCCGCCGAAGGCGCGACAGTCGAAGAGAACCTGACCAGTCCAGGAACGGCAGTGGGCACAGTGGCCTACATGTCTCCGGAGCAGGCCCGGGGTGAGGAACTTGACGCTCGCACCGATCTGTTTTCGTTCGGCGCTGTCCTGTATGAGATGGCCACTGGACGCATGGCGTTCAGCGGGAATACCTCGGCGGTGATCTTCGATTCCATCCTGCGTGGCGCACCCACGTCGACGGCGCGGTTTAATCCGGATCTGCCGACCGAACTTCAGCGCATCATTAATAAGGCTATCGAGAAAGATCGTGCTCTACGCTACCAGAGCGCTGCCGAAATGCTGGCCGATCTAAAGCGCCTGCGCCGAGATTCCAGTTCCGCCCGGGTCGAAATCGCCTCCGAGCAGACCCGGACGAGGAAAAGCAAGGTGCTGCTCTGGGCGGTCTGTGGCGTGGTCGCATTGGCACTGGCGTCAGGCGCGGCGCTGCTTTGGCGAAACCGTAGTGATCAGCAGCAGATTACATCGGTTGCGGTCATGCCTTTCATCAACGCTGGCAACGATCCTAACTCTGAGTATCTGAGTGATGGCATCACCGAAAGTTTGATCAATAATCTTTCGCAATTGCCGAACCTGGTTGTGATGGCGAGGTCATCGGTGTTTCGCTACAAGGGACGAGACGTCGATCCCCAGACGGTAGCAAAAGAATTAAAGGTCCAGGCATTAGTCACGGGACGCATCGTGCAGCACGGCGATCAGCTCATCATCAGTTCCGAACTGATTGACGCCCGCACCAGCCGGAACCTCTGGGGCGACCAGTACGACCGCAAGCTTTCCGACGCGCTCGCGGTGCAGCAGGAAATTACCGGCGCCATCTCGGCCAAGTTGCGCGAGCGTCTGTCGGGCGAAACCCAGAAGCAGGCGGCTAAGGGCGGCACCAGCGATCCCGAGGCGTACCAGCTATATCTCAAAGGCCTCTACTACTGGGAGAAACGCACACCCGAGACGCTCGCGAGAGCCAAAGACTACTTCGACCAAGCCATTCTAAGGGACCCCGGCTACGCCCTGGCCTACGTCGGGCTTGCCAATTATTACGTCGCTGCGCCGGACTACGGTCCGATACCGGAAAACGAAGCCGCACCCAGAGCGAAAGCGGCGGCAGAGAAAGCGCTGGCTATTGATCCTTCTTCGGCCGAAGCCCATGCCGCCCTGGCTGGCTCTCTTTGGAGCCTGTTTGATTTCTCCGCTGCGGAAGCCGAATTTCGGCGGACCCTCGAATTAAACCCCAATCTCGCCAATGCCCATCACTGGTTCGGACTCTTTCTGTCCTGGGAGGCACGTCACGAGGAGGCCATTCCCCATCTTCGCCGTGCAATCGAACTCGATCCCTTGAATCTGCAATACCAATGCAACCTCGGTCAGGTCTTGGCCAATGCCGGACAAGTGGACGTCGCCCTGGAACAGTTGAAGAAAGCACTGGAGATGGATCCAAACTTCTCCTACGCTCACGTCGAGTTGCGCCAGATCTACAGGGACGCAGGCAAATACGACTTGGCCATGGAAGAGTGGGAGAAATTCGCGGCCCTCAACAATGACCCCGAGGAAGTGGCAATTGCCCAGGACGCGTCTGGAGTTTTTGCCAAATCCGGCCCTAAGGCTGCTATCGCCCGGGAAATCGAGCTACGGAAACAACTGGCAAAACGCCGGTACGCGGACCCCAGTGAAATTGCCTACCTTTATGCTGCGCTCGGCGATAAGGAGCAGACCTTTGCCTGGCTGGACAAGGCGCTTGCGGAAAAATCCGGCGGGCTGGAGCCTGTAAAAATCGTTCGCGCGCTGAATCAATGGCACAGCGATCCCCGCTATGCCGCACTGCTGAAGGAACTAGGCCTCCCTCAGTGAAGCTTGGCCTCTGCTGCGGGTGAAAATAAGAGAGGGGTTACGCCACGTAGAAGTTTAGTTTGGTCTCTTGCCAGATTCGCCCAATACCATCGTTCGGTACATTCGTTGCACCATTTCTTTCTGGGCCGGCGTCATCGGACCATCTTCTTTCAGACCCATTTGTTTGAGGGAACGTTGGTAGACTTCTTCGCGCTCCGTCCGGGTCAAACTCTTGGCCAGCTCCGAGTCCAGCATCTTGAGCGCATTTCGCTGGATGCGGGCATTTTCGGCCGCTCTCTGCTTCGTTTCTTCCTCCAAGCGCCTTTGCTCTGCCTCACTCAGCGAATGGATTTCGGAGCGCATAGCAGACGACGCCCGTTGTGCCTCCGGAGTGCAGACAGCAAAGTCCTCGATCAGACGCATAACTTCCTCGGCGTCGTGGAAAGACATCTTGTGTTGTATCACGGCCGCACGAACGGGAATGAGCGCCGCCTCACATTGTGAGGCCAGTGCAAACTGCACCCCGACGTGGAGATCTTTGTCCCCCGCAAGATCAATCAAAGTGGGAACGTCGGTCGGAGTGAGTTTCCGAGAGAGAGCGTGTTCAGCGATTGGCTGCTATAGCCGGTTCCGTGCGCACCTAGATTTCGGCTGCCCAGAATAATTTGTTGAACCCGTTCGACCGACTTTGCGTTGCCCGCTGGTAATTGTGCGCTTGCAGCAAGACAAAGACTGCCCAACAGAAGAATTAATAACGGTGAGTTCAGAGTTAGCACAGCCGAACCTTTTGGCGAGACTAATGAATGACTACGCTACCTTTAACCTCGATGATTGGTCGACGTACGATGATCCGCCCAACCTCATCCTGGTAGTAGTAGTGGGGACGGCCCTGATACACGTAAGTCTGGCATCCGTATTTCTTGGCTTGGCCGGGAGGTAGTCCACAATTTCCCCAGCCGGTTTTCTTGCCCCGACTCCATCCCGGAGGACGCCGGTCGTCGCCATAGCTGCGATACTCGTATCCGTCACGCCGTTCCCAGTCCTGATCGTCGTCATCATGAGCCTTTTTTCCGTGCTGGTGCCCGTTTCCCTTGTCGCCGTGATCTGCCCTCAGTGCTGGCGTGCCCAAGCCTAGGGTACTCACCAATGTGAGTATTGCCAACGGTCGCTTGCTCATGTGTCCTCCCTTCTCTGGTACAAGCCCGGTACCGTTCTCGGTGAGCTTACTTCTTAGCCAGCTTACGTTGGCACGATTACGGAGGTATCGAACCAAATACAGGCCACTCCAATTCAGCTAGAGAGAATTGCCTTTGCTTGACGGGACGCGAACCACACTGCGGTCCAGAAGCGATTCCATAGCCATGCGCAGTCTGCTGTGATCTTGATCGTCCAATGCAACGAACCGAAAGGGTTGAAGGCAGCCCGATGTCGATTCCCATCTTGGAGACAGAAGCTCGGCCATACCGCGAACTTTGCCCTGGCTCGTCTGGAAGGCCACTTCTACAAAGGCTCCCTGCTCGAGAGCGTTCGATAGGACCAAAAGTCCGCCCGTAGCGGAGAGTTCGTGCAGCTTGGCTCGAACCGGTTGACTGTCGCCTTCCGAACGAATTGCAACAACCACGGAGTCACCGAGCTTCAGACGCTTTGCCGGCGCAGCTGGATTCAGTTGGGGAAAATAGGTCATGGCTGCGGACTATCTCACCCCACCTCTGAGCCAACTAGATTACCCTGGGGCGTGACCGACCGAGTGGTGTTACGATCGCACGGTTTCCGGCTGCAACAGTCTCTTGGCCTTAGAAATGTCACAGAGATGGCGCGTAACGGTAATCAGCGTTCGGTTACAGGCGTCACTCGGCGATGAGCATCAGTTACTAGGCGGTTGCACCAACGCACCGCCCATCAGGACTTCATCAGCTTCGAGAAGTATCGGTTGTCGTAAAACATCGTGCTGTTATGCACGAACTCGAGGACTTTGTGCATCTTGTCGCGGTCCTCGCGATTCATGTCGTTGAACTGGATCGCAATGCCTGATCCGGGATCGATGCGCACGACAAATCCTGAAGCCTGAAGTCGGCCGTCATCAATCGAGAAGATCACTTTCAATTTGGAGCCGGCCGGCATGAGTGTGCTGGTTTCGACGTAACAGCCGCCCAGGCTGACGTCGATCAGGTTTCCTAACACCGGCACCTCGCCTTCCTGCGGCCGCAATTCGATCGTGACCCGACACTTCATGCGTGGATATAGACGGCGGTTCTTCCGCGAAGGCTGTTTCTGCTTTTCGATGTACATGCGGCGGTCGGCTTCGGCCAACAGCGCCTCCGCGTCTTTTCCATCTTCGGGATACAGAGCCTGTCCCACGCTCAGCGAAAGGATGTCTTCGTTGCACACTTCCCGGCCAGCCAGTCGCGCCAGTTCGCGAAGGCTTTCCGCCTTCTTGGCAGCTGCTTCCGCGGTCAACCCAGGTGCAACCACGACAAACTCGTCTCCGCCCATGCGGGCCACGTAGTCATACTCGCGGCAGCTTTCTTTTAGCGCTTGCGCGAACAGTCGCAGCACGCGATTGCCTTCCAGGTGGCCGAAGCGGTCATTGATCTGCTTGAAGCCGTCCATGTCACTGACCATGACCACCAGCGACGTCGCGTCTCGCTTGCAGCGCGCCATTTCGCGATCCAGTTGCAGGAATAGCGACCGGGCGTTGGGCAATCCCGTAAGGTAGTCGGTGACCGCCGAACTCTCGGCTTGCTCGTACTTCAAAGCATTTTCAATCGCCAGCGCCATCTTTGAACTGATCGCCAGCAGGATGCGCAAATGGTCTGAAGTGAAGGCGTCGGTCTCTGCGTGATAGAGCGCGAGCACGCCCACAACGCCGGCAAGTCCCTCCAGTGGAATCGCCAGTGCGGATCGCAGAGTGCTGAACTTTGTGGGATCGTTCAGGTACCCAGGCTCCACCGAGGGATTGCCGTTGATGATGGGCTTCCGGTTCTGCGCCACCCAGCCGGAAAGGCCGCTGCCCAGCGGAATGCGCAGCGATGAGAACAGACGGTGGTTGTCCCCGCTGACAAGTTCCGGGACCAGTTCCGTTCCACGCTTTACGTAGATTGCAATGGCGTCGTAGGGCACCAGTCGTCTGAGTTTCACCGAGAACACGGAGAGGGTTTCACCCAGACTGAGCGAAGCGCCCAGGTCCTGGCTCAGTTCGAACAGGGTCTGCGCTTCCTGCCGCGCCGCCGCAATCGAGGACAGGAACGTAGCTTCCTGGCCGGGAGCGTCTTTGACTGTGATGTCTTCGAAGCCCGCTGCCGGCGCCGCCCCGGCTTCCACTTTCAGTTCAGTCGAGAGCGACGTCACTGGTTCGCGTCGGTAGGTGGCCTCCACCAGCTTCTCCAGTTGGCGATAGCGCCGCTCCAGAATGCTCACCACCTTCGGATCAAACGACTTTCCCGACTCCGCCGACAGCCGCTTCATCACTTCTTCCAGCGGCAAGGCCCGGCGGTATTGCCGGTCGGAAGCCATGGCGTCGAGAAAATCAACGGAAGAAAGGATGCGGGCTCCGACCGGAATTTCTTCGCCCTTCAGTCCGAAGGGATAGCCCGATCCATCCCATTTTTCGTGGTGGGCGCGCACAATCGGCACCACCGGATAAGGGAAGCGGACCCGTTCCAGGATCTCCGCCCCTACCAGCGGATGGATCTTCATCTTTTCAAATTCTTCCGGAGTCAGGCGGCCAGGTTTTGAAATGATGTGTTCCGGGACGGCCAGTTTGCCGATGTCGTGCAAGAGCGCTGCCGCATGCAGAGCTTCCATCTCGCTCGCGGTCACGCCCAGTTCCTTGGCTACCTCAATGGCATAAATTCGCACTCTTTGCAGGTGGTCATGCGTGGTGTGGTCCTTGGCTTCGATGGCCAGCGCCAGCGCCTCAATGGTGCGCAGGTGCAGCGTGGCCATTTCTTCCACATGGCGCTTTTCGTCTTCCAATTTTCCCAGATACAGCCGGTAAGACCGGTAGATCAGGTAGATGATGGGCACGATGAGAAGCGACGTTTCCCATCCGAACTCGCGGTTGAACCAGCCAATCATCCCTGCAAAGGCAGCACCCACCAGATAATAGGGGAACGACCAGAAGTAGCATTCCACCCATATCTTCCTGATTGACTTCTGCTCCGTGAGTGCGATCACGGATGCGATCGACGCAGTGTTGGCGGCGAAATAAGTGATGGCCGCCACGCCCAGCAGCAAGGGATGACTCTTCACCTGCGCCCTTGATATCGCCAGGTGGTACACGTTGTAAGCTGCCGCGATCGCTACCGCGCTCGCCGACAGGTTGAACGTGACCTGGATCGGACTCGGTCGGTCGCGATAGAAACACTGCACCAGGATGGCTGCGGTGGCCAAGGCCAGCGTCTCCGCAAAACCTAACTCCAGTATTCCCAAGAGGATAAATAGGAAGTTCACCGACATGGTGCCGGTGATCCCAGGCAACCGGACTTTCAGCCGGGCGGCCAGAATCGCGATCAGCAGGTAACAAATGAACTGCGCGATATTCTTGCTCGTGGGCCGGATGGCGCCGTAGAGGAGCACACACGTCCCCGCCACGACGACAAGGCTTATCAACACCTTGGCGCCTAAGCTCAGTTCTCTCCACGACTGAGAGCCGCTACTCACGTCCCTCCGTTATGATTCCTCGAGGCATTTTGAGGGGGAATCTGCCACTATTGATATCAATTAAAGTGTTGTAATACAACAACTTGCGTCGATTCTGCCCAAACTTTCGTAACTAGAATTGCCTTACGGAAGGCCCAGCACCCTGAATGTGACGGGTAAGGATTGCGCTTTCAGCTAGTTGTATCGTTGCGCGGAAGTACCGCGATCCACGTGGGGATTATGTAGGCGTGAGCGCCCGTGCGGAACCGTCCGTGGCGCAGCAGCACGAGCGGGGACGCTCGCGCCTACACTAATCTGCACGTGATTCGTGCCATCTTCGGCGTTACAAAGCTGCCAGATCACCGAACCAATCGGTAGAAACTCAAAACAGCATCCCCGTGCTCGAGTTTGCGATAGCGCTGCAAGGGCGCAGACCTGTCGAGGGGCTCGAACCTTTTGTCATGCTCGGCAATGAGTACCGCATCCGAAGCCAGCAAGGGGGATCGAGAGAGCAGCTGGAGAACCTGCACATAGACCTTCTCCATCCGGTAGGGAGGGTCGAGAAAGATGAAGTTGGCAGTGACGCTCTTTGCTTCCAGCCTGCGCAGCGCGCGGATAACGTCTTCTTTCACTACCTCGAAGCCCGCATCCACGCCCAGCGAGTCGAGATTGCGCCCAATCAGCCTGGCGGCTGCGGACGCGGACTCCACAAAGTAAACCTTGGCCGCTCCCCGGCTCAATGCTTCGATCCCGACCGCGCCTGTGCCCGCGCACAGGTCCAGCCAGACTTTGCCCTCGAAAACAGTCGGGTTTCCGGCGCTCAGCACATTGAACAGAGTTTCCCGCAGCCGGTCGGCTGTGGGGCGTAGATCGATGCCGGGGAGCGAGCGCAACGGGCGGCTGCGAAATCTTCCCGCGATCACTCTCACGGCAGGGCCTCGCATGACGACGCCCTGCCGCGGGCCATCCGATTACCTTTGATATAGCTAATTCGCAACTCCCGGCTCCAATCTGTTGTCTAAACTATATAGAATGGCTGTAGCGGAGACCCCGCAGGGTTCCCATGAGAAGCTGGTCCATTTCGATAGGCCGCATTTTCGGCGTTGAACTTCGCATCCACTGGACCTTTTTCCTGCTCCCGCTTTTTGTGTGGTACACCGAATATGCCTCTCACCGGACCGCCAACGATGGACGAGGTCTAGCCCTGGTGGGAATCATCTTCGCCTGCGTCCTGGCTCATGAGTTCGGTCACGCTGTGGTGGCCCGACGCTCGGGTATTCGCGCCAAGTCCATCATCCTGCTGCCCATTGGCGGAGTTGCGCAACTCGACGACAGCCAACCCGCGCCAGAGACAACGCTCGCTCCCTGGAAGCGGGACATCCGCATCGCGATGGCGGGGCCGCTGGCCAATCTGCTGCTGGCTTGCGTTTCCGGCCTGATCATTATCGCGCTCGTTCCCAATGTGGATCTCTGGACGTGGCCCTTCATGCGTTCCGGCAATCTTCCCCGAAGCTTGGTTTGGGCCAACCTTTATCTCGCCGGATTCAACCTGCTTCCGGCCTATCCCATGGATGGCGGCCGGGTTTTGCGCGCTCTCTTCAGCCGTCACATGGACCCGATTCAGGCCACGCGTCGCGCGGTGTCGATCGGCCAGGCCTTCGCCACCATGTTCATTCTGGGAGGCATGCTTCTGCCCAACTACTGGCTCACGCTGGTAGGACTGTTCCTGTTCATCGCCTCCCAGATGGAAGAGCGCTCAGCGGTCTTTCAGTCGGTGCTGGAGAAAGTGCACCTGGAAGACATCATGCTCACTGACTTTGCCACGCTCTCCCCGGCCGACACGCTTGAAGACGCGCTGGAAAAAGCCGTGCACTGCCTGCAGGACGATTTTCCCGTGATTCGCGGCAGTGACATGGTGGGAGTCATTTCAAAACAGAAAATTCTGGAAGCGCTTCGGGCCGAAGGCAACGGCTACGTCCAGGCAGTCATGAACCGGATTTTTGACGTCGCTCAAAAAGGCGAATCCCTGGCCTCAGCCTTTCGCAAGCTGACGACCAAGAACCTCAGCATCATTCCGGTAGTGGAAGATCAACGCCTAGTCGGGATCGTCACCCTGCAAAATCTGATGCACTCGATGGCACTGCTGGCAGAAAGCCGCAAGCTCCGCAAGCAAGCCCTCAACTCCTAAAATCAGCCACGGATCTTCACGGATCAAATTCTTTTTATCTCTTCATGCTTTATCCTGTGAATCGGTCAAAATCTGTGGCCGCATTTTGGGCTAGAACTTCACTACAATCCGCGACCGAAGGCTCGGCCATGTGTCCTCTGGCGCCGGTAAACAGGTTCTGCACTTTGAAATCGGGCGCCTTGTAAACCAGCCCCCGGTATTGCAGCCGGAGGGCCAGGTGATTGGTCAGCGAAGACCGGCGAACCAGGGGCACCATCGAGAAGATGCGGTAGTCGACCCCTCCGCCATACAGGAACGCTGGCTTGGTTTGCTGGGACGCCGGAAGATAGGTTTGCACGCCATTGATGGTGTTGAAGTTGTAGCCCGGATAGAAGACCAAAGCGGCCGCGCCCGCAAAGACGAAGGGTTCGAGTTTTGCGCTCTCGATGGAAGCTGAAAACGTAAGCCCCGGAATATTCGCCGATGGTGCCCTGAATGCGATAGGTCAGTGGCGAGGCAAAGTAAACCTGTGAGTTTGCCGTGTGCGAATAATTGATTTCCACGGAATTGTGTTCCGAAAACCGGTACCGACCGGTGACCAGAACCGCGCCCGAGTTCGTCGGAGTAAGCACCGTCCCGTTGCCCGTCGACTGCTTGCTGAACACCGCCGCCCCGCCCAGACTGATGTCGTAGGTGTTGTCCTGCGCCCATGCCGATGGATGTGAGCAGAAAGAATGCTGCCATTGCGATGCCGCGATCTTCTTAACATCAATTGTCCTCGCGCACTTTTGTCGTAACACCCAGCTCAAGCTGTTGGAACCAGCCGCCGTGTCCCGGGATGTATTGGCCAGGTTTAATTTTCCCATTGCCGCGAATCCCTGGCTGTGATCAGCGTTTAGCGGCACGACCAAGGTCGTGCTCCTCGCACGCAACCCAGCTGCGTAACCCCTAGAACAGCCGGATCGCTCTTCGCCTGTTCCACCGCCGGCACCTTTCTCAGCTCAGCCAGAACTTGCGGAGGCACTTTTCCGTCCACGTGCACCACCGCAATCGCCTGCCGTGGAGCGTCTGGGCTTCGTATTGCCTGGCCGGCGTCCGAGCGAGAAGTTCGCGATATTGATCTTGTGCTTGCCCAGAATCGTGCCCACCTTCCCGATCACCCCGGGAACGTCCCGGTTACGCATATAAATGAGGTCGCGCTCGAGGGGCGCTTCCACATCAATGCCGTCCACATGCAGCAGGCGCGGCGTGTCTTTGTGCAATACCGCGCCCTTGACCAGATGCTCGCCCGTCGCCGTCTTGAGCAGCACCGAGAGCACGCTGCCGGAGCCTCCACCTGAGCTGTGCGGCTTGCGGGACTCGTGGATGCGCAGCCCCCGTGAAGAAGCGATCGCCTCCGCGTTCACCAGGTTTGCCTTCTCCTCGAGCGCTTCATTCAGGATGCCCTTTACCGCGGCGTTACGGATCAGGTCGGTCTTGGATTCCGCAATGTGTCCCGTGTAACGCAGCGAAATCTCCTCCAGCGTCCCCTCACTCACTTGCGCCAGGAACGAACCCAGTCTCTCCGCCAGCACGACATAAGGCTGCAGTTCCAGATACTCATCATGCGAGACCGACGGCACGTTCACCGCATTCTGGATGACGCCGTGCTTCAGATATTCCTTCACTTGCATCGCGATCTGGTAGCCGACCGCTTCCTGGGCTTCGTTGGTTGAGCCCGCGATGTGGGGCGTCAGGATGATGTTCTCGACCGCCGTCAACGGAGAGTTTTTCAAGGGTTCGTCGGTGAAGACATCCAGCGCCGCGCCGGCCACCAAACCCTGCTTGACCGCTTGCGCCAGCGCAGGCTTCATCCACCAGTTCTCCGCGCGCGCAATTGACCAGCCTCACCCCGCGCTTCATTCTCTTTACCGAATCCGCGTTGATCATGCCCGCAGTTTGCGGCGTGAGCCCCACGTGCAAGGTGAGGTAGTCGGCGACGGCGTAAACTTCTTCCAGCTTGGCCAGGCGGATTCCCTGCTCTTTTGCCACCGCAGTCGAAACAAAGGGATCGTGGGCGACGATTTCCATCCCGAAAGCTCGCGCCCGCCGCGCCACTTCCATGCCGATTCTCCCCAGACCCACGATACCCAGAGTTTTGCCCCGCAGTTCGGTGCCTTGCAGAGATTTCTTCTCCCACTTCCCGGCGTGCATGAGCTCGTTCGCCCTTCCGATGTGGCGCGCCATGGCGAGCATGAGCGCCAACGCGTGCTCGGCCACGGCGATGGCATTGGCACCGGGAGTATTCATCACTGCGATGCCCTTGCGCGTGGCAGCATCCAGATCAATGTTGTCGACGCCCACGCCGGCGCGCCCGATGACCCGCAATTTGCGGGTATGTTCCAGCAGATCGGCGTCCACTTGCACCGCCGAGCGAACGATAAGCGCGTCAGCCGACTGCAGATGCGCCGCCAGCTTGCCCTCCACTTGGTCCGGTGTGACGATAGTCCAACGCGGCTCGCGCAACAGGTCGATTGCAGAGGACGAAATCTTTTCCGCCACTACAACTTTCATAGTTAGGAATCCACTCTCCAAAAAGAAATGAGATGCCTCGCGGCCGCGCCATCGACGAGCGGTCTCGCGATCAAACGTCTTTCCCGGAAAACGACAGACACGTACTCAGACGCCAGAACCGCTGCTGCAGCTAGCGGACTCAAATTAATCTCGCGTGGAGATCAAGGTTCACGGCACAGAAGGCCCGTTCAGGCGCCAACTGGCTGTCGCTTTTCTGCAGCGCTACGCGCGTACACTTCCTGTGCCGCACGCACCGCCGCGCCATACTCCATCGGTTTTCCCGTCACGCTGGCAAGCACGTGCTCGAGCGCAGCCAAAATTCCGATGGTGTCGAGGTAGTCGTAGTAGCCGATGTGCGCGACGCGAAACAGTTTTCCCTTCATCTCGCCTTGGCCGTTGGCCACCACTGCGGCAAACGATTCGCGAAATTCTTTCACGATCGCGCTGGAGTCCGTTCCAGCCGGTGACTGGATCAGCCGTAAGTGCCGACGCCGGTGACGCCGCCGCAAACAGTTTCAGTCCCAGAGCCAGCGCTCCGGCGCGTGTCATCTCCGCGGCCAGTTCGGCATTGTTGACTAGCGCCTCGCGTCCCGCTACCAGGTCACCATTCCCCATTTGCCGTATGAAATCGAGCGCCGCCCCCAGCGCCGCAAATAGCGACGTCGCGGGCGTGTAGGCCGACTCTCCCTTGGCCGCGGCCTTGCGCTCTTTCCGGAAATCAAAGTAGTAGCGCGGCGACTTGGCCGTCTCCATGCGTTTCCAGGCGCGTTCGCTGACCGCGCAATAAGCCAAGTCCCGGTGGGATCATCAAAGCTTTTTGCGAGCCCCCGATGATCACGTCGATGCCCCAGCCGTCGACGTCGAAATGGGTCGTTCCCAGGCCGGTGATAGCGTCCACGACCAGCAGGGTCTCGTCGCCCTGCGCACGCACCAGCTTAGCGATGCCCTTGACATCATGCCGGGCCCCGGTGGAACTCTCCGTCGCCTGGACGTAGACAGCGCGCACCTCGGGAGTCAGTCTTTGCCGAATGTCATCCAGCGAAAGGGTTTCGCCGTAGGGTGCGCTCAGCACGTCAACGACGCACCCAAAAGCTTTAGCCAGATCGCGCCAGCGCTCGCCGAACTTGCCCGCGGTCAGCACCAGCACCTTGTCGCCGGGCGAGGTCAGATTTGAAACCGAGCCCTCCATCGCGCCGGTCCCGGAGGAAGCCAGTATCAGCACGTCGTTCCGCGTGCCGATAAAATCTTTCATGTCCGCCAGCACCCGTGTGTACAAAGCGCGGAAGTCAGCGGTGCGATGGTGCATGGCAAACGAAGCCATGGCAGTCTGTGCCGCTGGAAGTATGGGAGTCGGGCCGGGGGTAAAAAGACGATTCTTGCGCAGCATTTACGAAGGAGTCCTCTTGTTTGGAAGATCGTTATAGTTTACCGGAATCAGGCGAACTTGCGCATGCACGAGGTCAGCAGCACGCAAGAACGTTAACCACGAAGGATACAAAGATACGCGAAGGAAACCGAAAAGAATGGCTTTCCCTTCGTGTACCTTCAGTGTCCTTTGTGGTTAATTGATTTTGCTTCTTGCGGCAGGGCGATCACACTCGGCCAAACGCTATAATCCCCCCATGAGCCTCAGCGAGCAGATCCAGAAAGATATCATTACAGCCATGAAGGCGCGCGACGAGCACCGCCTGTCCACTCTCCGCATGGTCAAGACCGCGCTCAAGAATCGCGAGATCGAGAAAATGGCGCCGCTCGACGATAAAGAATCGCAGCAAGTGCTCACCACGCTGATCAAGCAGCGCAAGGACTCCGTCGAGCAATTCACCAAAGGCGGCCGCCAGGAAATGGCCGACAAGGAAGCCGCCGAGATCGTCCTGATCGAAGCCTATATGCCCAAGGCGGCGGGCGAAGACCAGATCGTCGCCGGCGTCAGAGCGGTCATCGCTGAAATGGGCGCGCCCACGATGAAAGAAATGGGCACGGTGATGAAGAATGTCATGGCACGCTTCTCCGGAGCAGGAATTCGTGTGGATGGAAAAATCGTCAGCGATGCCGTGAAGCGGGAACTGGCAGGAAAATAATCTGAACACCTCCGTCAGGATAGACAAATGGCTTTGGGCCGCCCGCTTCTTCAAGACGCGATCCTTGGCAGCCCGAGCCTGTGAACTCGGCCGGGTTCAATCCGGCGGACAGCCCGTCAAGGCGGCGCGGCCGGTGAGAATCGGAGACATGTTGCGAGTGAGCAACGAGGGCGGCGACTTTCAAGTCGAAGTACTGCTTCTCGGCGAGACGCGCGGCCCCGCACCGGTTGCCCAAACCCTCTACCGCGAGACGGAGGCAAGCCGCGAGCAGCGCATGAAGGTGGCGGCGGAGCGTAAGGCGATGCGGCAGTTCGAGGAGTTGCCCGCAGGCCGGCCATCAAAACGCGATCGCCGCAGGATCATCCAGTTCCGGGGAAGAGCGTGACCGCATGCGAAAGTAGCGCCGGCGTCCCGCGGGCGCTACCTTAACCTGCTCCGCTGCAACTCCCGATAAGCTTCGCTCTTCGAAACCCCCATCTCTTTGGCGATTCTCTTCAACGCCGCTTTCTCATCCAGCTTTTCTGCCGCCATGATCTGAGCGAGTCGCTGTCGTACGCTCACACCGGCCGCGACTTTCTGCTGGCCCTCCTCCGCTTTGCCGATCAGCAGCGTAATCTCACCCTTGATATCACTCCGCGCGTTCAATATCTCCAGAATTTCGCCGGCCCTGCCGCGCAGAAATTCCTCATGAATCTTGGTGACCTCGCGTGCGATTACCAGCTGCCGCTCTACCCCCAGAATCGCGACAACATCTTCGACGGCCTCTTTCACTCGATGTGGCGCTTCATAAAAAACCTGCGTTCGCGGCGAGGCCTTGACGCCTTCGAGCATCTGCCTCCGTTGCCCGCTTTTCGGCGGAAAAAAGCCGCTGAAGCGGAACGAGTCTGTTGGCAGGCCGCTGGCTACCAAAGCCGCGAGAAACGCCGATGCCCCGGGAATCGGCACCACAGGAATATGGTGTCGAATCGCCAGCGAAATCAGGCGGAAGCCGGGGTCGGAGATACCCGGCATGCCGGCGTCCGTCACCAGGGCCACGCGCGCGCCGCCCTCGAGATCAAGTACCAGCTCTGGAGCACGGGTCAGTTCATTGTGTTCGTGATAGCTGACTGTCCGCGTCGAAATGCCGTAGTGGTTCAGCAGCTTTTGCGTCTGGCGAGTGTCTTCACAAGCAATCTGGTCGGCTTCCTTGAGCACCCGCACCGCCCGCAGCGTAATGTCTTCCAGGTTGCCGATGGGCGTGGCCACCAGGTAGAGTCCCGGCGTCAGCGTGCTCTTCGCCTTCGCACCTGCGTCATCACCTGCTTTCATGAAGGCGAGTCTAACATCGGTTACGACGCATGAGTTCCGTAACTGGGATGTTATGCATACGACTGCTCGTTCATTGACGAGGCGGGGGACAAACCCTAGAATCAAGAAAGACAGCTCTCAGTTGTTAGATCTCAGTTCTCGGTTGAATCTGAAGCTGAAAGCTGAGCCTGAAAGCTTAAGCCTCACCCGCCTTTTGAGGAGAGTCTCAGGAAGTCCATGCCACTTTACGAATACGAGTGCAAGAAGTGCCACCACCGCTTCGAGCGCATCCAGAAATTTTCCGATCCCCATGTCAAGAAGTGTCCCAAGTGCGGCGGGCCGATCGAGCAGGTGATCTCCGCCCCGGCGGTCCAGTTCAAGGGCTCGGGGTGGTACGTCACTGATTATGCCAAGAAGTCCTCGACCGGTTCAGCTTCATCTTCTTCGAACGGAGATTCGGCCTCCAAGAAGGACGCCAAATCGAAGTCGGAGGACTCCTCGAAATCCGAAAACTCTTCAAATTCGGAGAGTTCGAAAGAGAGTTCGAAGAAATCGGAAGACTCCTCGAAAAAGAGCGAAAAGAAGTAATGTGGGTGCGAGCGCCCCGCTCGTGCTCGCTCTAAACAATCATCGCTATCTCAAGCTGGAACCCAGAGCGCCCGGAATCTGGTTCTCGACGATGGATCTCCAGCGTTGACCGCAGATGAATCGTTTTCGCGGGGCTCGGCATCTAGATAGTCGTTATAACGAGGATTCCAGATGATCACCATCAGACGCAGTGAAGAGCGCGGCGGAGGCGACTTCGGCTGGCTCAATAGTCATTTCACGTTTTCCTTCGATCAGTACAACGACCCGCGCTTCATGGGATTTCGTTCCCTGCGCGTCATCAACGAAGACTGGGTACAGGGCGGCCATGGTTTCCCCATGCATCCGCACCGCGACATGGAGATCATTACCTACGTCCTGGAAGGCGCTCTCGAGCATAAGGACAGCATGGGAAACGGCTCCATCATTCGTCCCGGCGACGGACAGCGCATGAGCGCAGGCACAGGTGTGCGGCACAGTGAAGCCAACTCTTCGAAAACCGACCCGGCGCACCTGCTGCAAATCTGGATTTTGCCCGACCGCAAGGGTCACGACCCGGGCTACGAGCAGAAGGCTTTTCCGGAAGCAGAAAAACGGGGCAAGTTGCGTCTGATCGCGAGTCCGGATGGCAAGGACGGCTCGGTGACCATCCACCAGGACGCAAAGCTGTATGCTTCATTGCTCAAACCAGGGCAGGAAGTGAAGCACGAACTGGGCGAAGGGCGCTATGCGTGGCTGCAAGTGGCCAAGGGCGCCGTGGAGCTGAACGGCCAAAGCCTGAAACAAGGCGATGGCGCCGCCGTAAGCAAAGAAGAGAAATTGGTAGTCAAAGGCGCACAAGACGCCGAAGTGCTGCTATTCGATCTGGCGTAAGCATCATCGCGGCCGCTGTGGGGAATCGCTGTCCCCGTCCAGGCCGAGCCCAGCAGCAGAGCTTTGCTCAACGAAGTGGTGCAGGGGCCGTCTCCAGGTAACCAGAGGTTGTTGCCCCATGCCCTCTTCTGTGCTAACTTCGCCGATCAATTGTCCCTATGCGCTTCCTCTTCAATCACGGGAAATCAATCGCACCCCGGGAGCCGACCCAGGCAGAAGTTCCAGACCTGCACGCCGCCCAGATGGCCGCTGCCTATTACGGTGAACGTCAGGGAGGCGATCTCTACGATTTCGTGCGGGTTACACCGAACCGCGTCCTCTTTGGATTGCTCGATATGGCGGGACGCCTGGAAGAAAACAGCGCCATTGTCTCGGCCGCGCAGCAAACTTTCCACACCCGGTCGCCCGAGTTGTTCTCCGCTGATGACGTCAATGAAGCCGACGCTATGGCCGAGCTCTGCCTCGAGCTCAACCGAACCATTATGGCGGCGGAGGGAGGCATCCGCTCCTGTCCGGCGTTTGCCGGCTGCTACAACGAAGATCTGGGCACCATCTGTTACTTCAACGCCGGCCACACCCCCGGACTGCTGCGTGACATGACGGGTATCACTGAACTCCCCGCCACCGGCCTGCCCCTGGGACTCTTTTCGCACGCGACCTGCGAGGCCCCCCTGGTCGCCTTGCCCCCCGGTGCGGCTCTTCTGTTGGTTTCCCGAGGTCTGCTTGAAGGCAAGCGTCGGCGCGAGGAATTCGGGCTGGAACGCGTAAAAACCGGGTTACAACAGGGCACTAACGAGACCGCCCAGGAACTATGCGCCACCGTGATCGATGACGTGCAGCACTTTATGCGTAAGGCCCCCACTCACAATGACGTGACGGCATTGGCCCTGGTTCGGGCGGGGAACGCCAAGGGATCGATCGGGACCCAGAGTTAGTTCACTGTCATCCCCGTCGTCGTTATCCCTCGCCTACCTCTTCTTCTTCCGTACCGGCGCCACCGCCTGCGCCTTCTCGGGCGCCAGTTCGTCGGCAGTCACGAAGACGGGTTCAATATCAGTGGGAATCCCTTGTAGGCGGTCGAGCGACTTCTGTAAAGCGGGACGCACCACGCCCATTTCGTCCTGCAGCTTCTTCGCGCCTGCGTAATCGCCCTGGGCTTCGAGAGTCAAGAGATCATGGTCGAGATC
The DNA here is from genome assembly GCA_963803655.1 of Terriglobia bacterium. Classification (GTDB taxonomy): domain Bacteria; phylum Acidobacteriota; class Terriglobia; order Terriglobales; family Acidobacteriaceae; genus JAIQFF01. Next base: position 21,931 of record CAWDNR010000016.1, on the reverse strand, counting down.
CCGCACTCCCTGCTTGAATTTCTCCAGGTCCAGCGTAAAAGTCTGGTCGGCCTGTTGCGAGAACGCCCCTTTATCCATAAGGTAATTGAACTGGATCGCCATGCCTTTGCCATGCGCATCGTTCAGCCCGAAGCGTAGGGTACGGAACATGGAAGCCAGGTAGGTGGTATACAACTGCCGCTGCGCCGCGTCATCGAAGGGCAGGACGCTCGCCAACTTCATTTCCTGGGCGTGGTCCATCATGTATTGCAGCGCGAAAAGCCCGGTGACATCGGCTTTCGCTTCCTCAATGGCGCTATAAAGTTCTTTCATTTCTGCCGCGCGGACTGGTGTCCCGCCCGTCCACTTTGATCTGGTGCGGCCCCAGCCCGTGCATCAGTTCGTGGGCCACGATGTGGGTAAAGAATGATTCGAAATTCACGTCCCGGGCGGCGGCAGGCAGCATTCGGCGCGCGATGGGAAGCAGCACGCTGCGAAACTTGGCCTCCTGAACATTCTTGAGCATTACCCGCTTGCTGCCCTTCTGTTTTACCACTCGCTCGTCGTTGGGCAGATTGTAGGCGGCGGTTGCGACTCCCCTGTTGCCATCGCCGGCACACAAGATTTCATTCACTACGCGGATCGGCGCCGCCGCTCCCAGTTTGGGGTTGCGGTACTGGGGATCCATGGGGAGGTTGTCTTCGATCTCCTGCAGGTGCGCGCTAAGCGCGGAAAACTTCGCACTCTCCTCGTCGTCCCGCAGGTTCAGGAAAGTTTCGAAAGCTGCTTTGTAGCCGAAGAGTTCGTCATTGTAAGTCTCATAGGGGCCAATGGTGATGTCGATGGGCGCGTCCAGATCCATCCAGGCAAGATCGCTGGCATAGTAGTCGTTGGAGAGAAACGCATCCGCCCGCAGGTTGAGAAAATTCTTCAACGAGGCGTTGTCGGTAAGATCGGCCGCCTCTTTCAGCAGGTTCGCGGCGCGGGTCAGGTCGTCTTTGTACTCTTCGCTATAGGGAACGGCGACCAAGGTTTTTGTGCCAGAGTCATTTTTCCGGCGGATCACCGTGAAAAATCCCTTGGCCTGCTCTTGCTCCTCTTTGGACAAGGACGCAATCCAGGTTTCGAATTCCTGCCTGGTCATGTCCTCAGGATAGAAATTTGCCCCCTTGGGCTTCTCTGCGGGGACGCCGGGGAGAAAGACCTTGAAATTGTCCAGGAAGGACCAGGGACCTTTGTTGAGCCAGAAATATTGCAGCCGTGCTCTCCCCAGCGGCGTCTTGTCTTTCTGCAAGCGGGAATAGAGAGCCGAATTGCCGCTCCAATGCTGGACCATGAAGACATCGTCCATGATCCGGCCGGCCTCGATCAGTTTGACCAGAGCTTGCCGGTCCCCTGAAGACAGCTTCGAGGTATCCACTCGCAACGGGGTGGGCGCAAAGCGCGCCGTCATCTTCTGGAGCTGGGCGAGTCCGGGTGCTGGACTGGTTTTCCGGGTTTTGGCTTTCTGGGCCTTGGCGGGAATAGCGGCAACTCCGAAGACAACAATCAGCGCGAACAATGCCAGAAGCCTCATTCAGGTCTCCGTGCGACACGAACAACGAATCGAAAACCGATTATGATAACAGGGGGGTTGACGTTCTCGCCTACCGCGAAATCGAACAAATCTGGACCGCAAAGGTCGCAAAGGCCATAGGGCACTCCTTTGCAGCCTTTGCGGTTTCCCTTGCGATCTTTGCGGTTAAATGTTTTTCCAACACACGATGCCAGCCGGTGGTGGCCGCGGACCTGCCTCCGGAGGTACAATTTATGGGAGCCGTCCACTCGATGCTGCGGCACGGCCTCGGATTCCTATGCGAAAATTACTCCCCTGGCTATTGCTGATTTGTGTTGCCGCTCTGCCTCCCCTTTTGCCCGCCGATACGGTGGTCGAGGAGATTATAGCCCGCGTTAACAATCAGATTGTGACGCGCGCCGAATACCTGCGCAGCAAAGAACAGCTGAAGCAGGAAGCGCAGCAGCAGGACCCGGCGAACGCCGACAAGATCGTCGGAGAGCGGGACAAGGACGTTCTGCGCGACTTGATCGACCAGCAACTGCTGCTCGATAAGGGCAAGGACCTGGGCATCACCGCCGATACCGAGTTGATCAAGCGGCTCGATGAAATGCGCAAGGACATGCACATGGACTCCATGGAAGACCTGGAGAAGGCCGCCACCGGCCAGGGCATTTCCTACGAGGATTTCAAGCAGAATCTGAAGAACCAGATCATCACCCAGCAAGTGATCTCGCGGGAGGTCGGCTCCCGGATGAACGTCAGCAAGGAGGAATTGCAGCAATTCTATGACGAACACAAGAGCCAGATGGAACAACCGGAACAGATACGGCTGAGTGAACTTCTGATTGCGGGAAAAAAGGACAAGGCTCCGCCGGTCGATGAACAACAAGAACTCGCCGCGGCGCGGGCCAAGGCTGACGACCTCCTGGGCCAGATTCGCAAGGGAGCGGCCTTCGACGAAATTGCCAAGAAGAACTCGGACGGACCCACCGCCGTTCAGGGGGGCGATCTCGGCTACTTCAAGCGCGCCACGCTGGCCAAAGAACTTGAGGACAAGACGTTTGCCATGAAGCCCGGGGAGGTTTCCGAGGTCATCCAGACCAAGCAGGGTTTTGTCATCCTCAAGGTCACCGAACACCAGCAGGCCGGCGTGCCTCCGCTGAGTGCGATCGAGCCCAAGGTTCAGGAGGCGATCTACATGCAGAAGCTGCAGCCCGCGCTGCGAGCCTATTTGCAGAAGCTGCGTGAGGATGCCTACATCAAGGTCGCAGACGGCTATGTGGACACCGGCGCCAGCCCCAACCAGACCGCACCCATCGAAACGACTGCCAAGGAATCCGGCGCCAAAGAGCTCAAGAAAAAGAAGAAAAAGTTGGGCATCATCTAGTTTAAGCTGGGGCCTGATTCGAGCTGGGCATGCGCTACGCCAAGCCCGGTTAGCCGCGGTCCAGCGCGCCCATGGACACTTCTGGCAACCCTGGAAGCGAATGATAGGCTGTACCTTATGAAAGAATTTTTCGTTTCCGATTGCGTCCAGTACGAGAACAAGATCGTCACGACCAGCTTCGTGGTGGTTTCTCGCCAGGTCAAGCCCAAGAAAAGTGGGGAACCTTACCTGGCCTTGACCCTGGGAGATCGCAGCGGCCACCTCGAGGCCAAGATGTGGGACAACGTCGAGGATGCAATCGACGCCTGTAATCAGGACGACTTCGTCAAGGTCAAGGGCCTGATCAACAAGTACAAGAACCGCTTCCAGTTCACCATCCACAAATTGCGCCGCATGGGAGAATCGGAAGTCGATTTCGCCGACTACCTCCCCAAGACGACAAAAGATATTGGCGAGTTGTGGCAGACCCTGGCAGGCTACGTCGCAAGCTTCAAGGACCCTCATCTCAAGGCTCTGGTCGAAGCGTTTATGGCTGACCCGGAAATTGCGGAAGCGTATCGCAACGCCCCTGCCGCAAAGACTCTGCATCACGCTTTCATCGGCGGCTTGCTGGAGCACGTAGTCTCGCTGTTCCATTCCTGTGACCTGATGTGCCGCAACTATCCGCAGATCAATCGCGACCTTCTGCTCACCGGCGCGTTTTTTCACGATATCGGCAAGATTCATGAGCTCACTTACAATCGCTCGTTTTCCTACACTACGCGCGGACAGTTGTTGGGGCACATGATCATCGAACTGGAGATGCTCCAAGCCAAGCTCGCGCAGATACCCAAGTTCCCGGAGTCGCTCAAAACGCTGGTCGAGCACCTGATCATCAGCCATCACGGCCAGTACGATTTTGGCTCGCCCAAGCTGCCCATGTTCCCGGAAGCGCTCATGCTGCACTATCTTGACGATCTCGATTCGAAGATGGAAGCCATGCGGGCGCAGTTTGAGCGCGGCGGAGAATCGGAAGGCGCCTGGACCGGTTACAATCCATCGCTGGGCCGGCCTCTCTTGAATACCGCGAAATTCCTGGCCGCGAAGACTTCAGAAGAAGAGGAGCGACTCGCTTCCGAGCCGTCGCTGTCGCTTTCCGGCAAGAATGCAGAAGAAGCGGATGCCACGCCTATCCTGGCTGGCCTCGAACCCTCCGCACTGGAGTCCGCGAAAGAAAAGAGCGGCGACGCCATGACATCCGCTGCACATGAGGATAAAATCTAGGCCAATCTGTTGTGCGGCCCTCGTCAGCGTCCTGGTAAGAGCATTTACGCGCAACCTGGTTTTCTGATCGACCATCCCGACATGGAGGGAATATGCGAATCCGTTTGACAGCACTCACCCTTGGTCTCTACTTATCTTTCGTCCTGCTCGGCTGCAACAAACCGGCCGCTCCCGCGGACTCAAGCTCTTCTTCCACTTCGTCACCGTCTTCAAGCGACAACAGCAACGGTGGCAACATGGCTAACTCGTCGTCCAGTGGCGGCTCGGGTTCGGCCATGTCGAATACGGCGAATGTCGAACATGAAACCCGCGGCCGCGAGGCCTTTGGTGGTCCCAGCGGGCACCGTATTGACGGTTCGCCTGGGACAATCGGTTGGCTCTAAGATCAGCACGGCCGGTCAGACTTTTACCGCCACTTTGGCCAGTGCGGTTTCGGTCGACGGCAAAACCGCAATCCCGGCGGGCGCGGCGGCTTCCGGAACCGTGGTTGACGCAAAACCCTTGGGCCGCTTCAAAGGCGGAGCTTCACTGCAGTTGCGGTTGACTTCGATCACCATCGGCGGTTCGGACCAGTCCGTTTCCACCTCCTCGGTGAGCCGCACAGAAACCGGTAAAGGCAAGCGCACGGCGGTCCTGGCGGGAGGCGGTGCTGCCCTGGGAGCCTTGATTGGCGGCCTGGCCGGCGGTGGTAAGGGCGCAGGCATCGGTGCGCTGGCCGGCGGTGGTGCAGGCGCCGGGGGCGCCGCTTTCACCGGCAACAAAGATATCGTCCTGCCCGCTGAGTCAGCGCTTAGTTTCAAGTTGGAGCAATCGATAGAAGTGAAATAGTCATTGGTCGTTAGTCGCGGGAATACAGCCCAGGGCATAAAGCCCTGGGTTCGCTTTTGCGACCGGCAAGCCCATGTTGAACTTCGCTCAATTCCGCCTCGTGACCTTCGATTGCTACGGCACCCTCATCGACTGGGAGACTGGGATTTTTTCCGCGCTGCATCCCATTCTCGCCGCCCACGACAAGACTATCGCCGACTCCGAACTCTTGCGTCTCTACGCTGAACTGGAAGCCAAAGCCGAGCAGGGAGAATTCCATCCCTATCGCGAGGTTCTCCAGTCCGTGGTGCGCGGACTCGGCAAACGCCTCGGATTCATGCCGACCGAACCCCAGGTGCGTTCGCTTCCCGACTCGCTGTCACGCTGGCCACCGTTTCCAGACACGATCGCGGCCCTCGGCAAGCTGAAGGCGCGTTACCAACTCGCGGTCATCTCCAATGTGGACGACAACCTTTTCGCCGCCACGGCACGTCGCCTCCAGATACCTTTCGATTACGTAGTCACCGCACAACAGGCCCGTGCCTACAAGCCTTCTCTACAGATGTTCAAGTTGGCACAGCAACGCACTGGCGTGGCCCCAGGCCAATGGCTGCACGTTGCCCAAAGCGTATATCACGATGTAATTCCAGCTCGGTCGCTGGGAATCGCTACAGTCTGGGTAAATCGTCCATCGAGCCGGCCGGGATCTGGCGCGGCCAAAGCCGCATCTGGACAACCGGACCTGGAAGTGTCCAATCTCGAAACCCTCGCCCAACTGTCTGAGAACCGAGAACCTTGAACTGCAAACTGGTTTTCGAATCCCCAACCAGTATTAAACTGGAAGTCGACCAGCAATCATCCGCAAGCACTCGGAGAACCTCTCGATGGCAACCACCACCGCCCGCTCCAATCCTCTGTCCTACCTGACCGACCAGCTCAATGATCTCAGGACCAAGGGCACTTATTTCCACCTGCGCGTCCTCGATGATGAGCAAGCAGCGGTCTGCACCTTCGACGGCAAGAAAGTCATTAACCTGGCGTCGAACAATTATCTCGGCCTGACCACACACCCAAAGTTGCGGGAGGCCGCGCTCGAAGCCACTCGCAAATATGGAGTTGGATCAGGAGCGGTGCGCACCATCGCCGGCACCATGAAAATTCACATGGAGCTGGAAGAAAAGATCGCCCGTTTCAAAAATGTCGAAGCCTGCGTGGTCTTCCAGTCCGGATTCGCCGCCAACGCCGGCACGGTATCGGCGGTGTTGGGCAAAGAAGACTTCATCATTTCCGACCAGCTGAACCACGCCTCGATCATCGACGGCGCCCGCCTGTCACGCGCCAAGATTCTGGTCTTCGAACACAAGAACATTGCCCAGGCGGAGGAGCGCTTGGTCAGCATCAAAGATCAGCCCGGAAAAAAGCTGCTGATCACCGACGGCGTCTTCTCCATGGACGGCGACATCGGCCCGCTGCCCGCGCTCTGCGACCTGGCGGAGAAGTACGGCGCCATCATGATGGTGGACGACGCGCACGCCTCCGGCGTGTTAGGTCGCAACGGACGCGGCACCATCGATCATTTCAAAATGCATGGCCGTGTGGACATCCAGGTCGGAACGTTGTCGAAAGCAATCGGCTCGCTCGGCGGCTATGTCTGTGGCACTCGTGACCTGATTGATTTTCTCTATCACCGCGCCCGTCCGTTCTTGTTCTCGACTTCGCATCCGCCCTCGGTGGCGGCCACCTGCATCGCCGCTTTCGATGTTCTCGAAACTGAGCCCGAGCGTATTGAGAAACTCTGGGAAAACGCTCGCCTCTGGAAAAGGGAACTGGGGCTTCTGGGCTTCAACATCGGAGGCAAGACCACGCCCGCCAGCGAAACCCCGATTACTCCGATCATCATAGGCGACGGCAAACTCACTATGGACTTTTCCCGCGAACTGTTCAAGGAGGGCGTGATGGGCACGGGTATTGCGTTTCCCACAGTGCCTGAAGGAAAAGCACGCATCCGGACGATTATGACGGCTACCCACACGACGGACGAATTGCAGCAAGCGCTGGAAGTGCTGAAAACGGTAGGGAAGAGAATGGGGATCGTGTAGGCGCGAGCGCCCTCGCTCGTGCAGGGGTTGTTCATTACTTAGCATCGTTGGGGATGACACCGCACGAGCTCGGACGCTCGCGCCTACATCACTCAGCTCGATACACAACCCGCCCGCCCACAATCGTCGCCACAACTTTCCCCGTCAGCTGCGATCCCCCAAACGGCGTGTTGTGCGACCGGGAGTGCGACTTGGCCGCGTCAAACGTCCAGCGCTTTTGCGGATCGAAAATCGTGACATCGGCATGGCTGCCGCGGATCAGCGTTCCGCGTCCTCTCAGGCTGAACACGCGCGCCGGACCGGAAGTGAAGAGTTCAACAATCCTGCCGAGTGGAATCTTGTGTCCGCGGTGAAGGTGAGTGATGGCCAGGCCGAGTGCGGTCTCGAGTCCAGTGATCCCGAAAGCGGCGCGTTCGAACTCGATGATCTTCTCGTGCAGCGCATGGGGAGCATGATCGGTGGCGATCGCATCCACGGTGCCGTCGGCCAGCGCCACCCGGATGGCTTCGCGGTCCGAATCTGACCGCAGCGGTGGGTTCATTTTGAAGTTGGTATCGTACTCGCCCATGTCCGCGTCGGTCAGTGCGAAATGGTGAGGCGTGACTTCGCAAGTCACGTGTGACTTGCTGCGCTTTCCCCGTCGGACAGCCTTCAGCGCATCGGCAGTCGAAAGATGGGCCACGTGCAGGCGCGCCCCCGTGAACTGCTGCGCCAATTGCACATCGCGTTCCACCACCGAAGCCTCGGCTGCCGCTTTCATCCCGCGCAGCCCCAAACGAAACGCCGTGGGACCATCGTTCATGGAACAGCGGTCGGTCATGCGGGTATCTTCCGCATGCTGAATCACGGGCAGACTAATTTCAGACGACAAGCGCAGCGTCTCGCGCATGACGCCGTCATTGAGGATGGGCTTGCCATCGTCGCTGACACCCACCGCACCGGCACGCTGCAAAGCGCGGAAGTCGGTGAGCACTGCCCCTTTGCTGGCATGGGTAGCGGCGGCAATCGGGAAGACGTTTACTGCCGCACCGCGCTCCGGTTGCTGCAGCCACGTGACCCACTCCGGGGAGTCGACAACGGGCTGCGTGTTGGGCATGCAACAGACGGAAGTGAACCCTCCGGCAGCAGCAGCGGCGGTGCCGGTCGCGATAGTTTCCTTGTAACCCTGGCCGGGCTCGCGCAAGTGCACATGCAGGTCGATGAAGCCGGGAGCGACGACCAGCCCTCGCGCATCGAATTTCTCATGCGCAGTGCCGCGCGTCTTGCCCGGCGGCGCGATCTCGGCTACTTGCCCGTCCCGCAGCAGGACGTCCATGGGCGCGTCGATTTTGGCGGCCGGATCAATTAGCCGCCCGCCTTTGATCAACAGGCTGTAATTTTCTTTCCGATTCAAGCGCAGTCCTTAAAGGTTCCATGTAGACGCGAGCGTCCCTCGCTCGTGTCATCTGGGACGATGTAGGTACGTGGCCCTGCTTCGTGCATGGGCAGCGCGAGCGAGGGCGCTCGCGTCTCTACTGGCTAGCTTCATCTTGCTCTCCCCAGCGCCTTGGCCAGGATCGCCATGCGCACCGGCACTCCGTTCCGCACTTCTTCCACAATGGCCGACTGCGGACAGTCCGCCACTTCCCAGGTCAACTCCAGCCCGCGAATGATCGGCCCGGGGTGCATGAGCATGGCATCTTTTTTCGCCAGCTTCAGTCGTGCCATGGTCATCTGGTACCGGGAAACGTAATCCTGCAAACTGATTCTTGTGCCCGCGAGGCGTTCCTTCTGCACCCGCAGCGTCATGATCACGTCGGCGCCGTGGACCGCATCTTCGACCGTGCGCGTGATGTGTAGTCCCCGCGCCAGGCTGATCGCAGTCTCGGGCAGAAACTCCGCCGGACCGCACAACGTAATGCGCGCCCCAAACTTGCTGAGCAGATGAATCGCCGACCGCGCCACGCGGCTGTGATAAATGTCGCCGACGATGGCGACCTGCAATCCTTTCAACGTCTTCTTGTGACGCAGGATGGTGTAGGCATCAAGCAGCGCCTGCGAAGGATGCTCGTGCATTCCATCGCCAGCGTTGATCACCGGTATATTCAGATTCCGCGCCATCAGCGCGGCGGCGCCGGCCTGGGGATGCCGAATCACGATCACGTCCGCGCCCACCGCCCGCAAGGTGTACCCGGTGTCCAGCAGCGACTCACCCTTTTCGATGCTCGACCCGCTGGAGAGCACCAGCGTAGTCATCGCGCCCAGCGACTTGGCTGCGATTTCAAAAGAACTACGAGTGCGCGTGGAAGCTTCGTAAAACAGCAGCAGTATTCGCTTGCCCCGCAGCAGGGGGCGCGGCTTGAGCGGATTCATCCTGCGGGCAAGCTTGAGCAGGCCCAGAATCTCCGGTGCGCCGAGATGTTCAATGCCCAGCAGGGAGCCGCGAGCAGCTTGGTTCATGGTATGCCAGGGTGACCCACGTGTGACGAGCAACCGCGTGCATGACCGGTGCATCAATTATCGGCACGGGGATAGTCAAGGAGTCGAGTCATCCCCTCATCCATCAGTCTTCCCGTTCCACCAGCAGAACTTTCTCCGTGTCATCCACTTCGCGCAATTTCACTTCGATAATTTCCCGGTCCGAGGTCTGCACTTTGCGTCCAATAAATCCCGCCTCAATCGGCAATTCGCGGTGCCCGCGATCAATCAGCACGCAGAGTTGTACTTGTTTGGGGCGCCCTTCGCGGAACAGCGCATCCATGGCGGCGCGAATGGTCCGGCCGGTGTAGAGAACGTCATCCACCAGAATGACGTTCTTGCCGGTAATGGGAAAGCCGATCTCGGTCTTTTGCACCACCGGTTTCGGTCCCAGCGTGGAAAGGTCGTCACGATACAAAGTGATGTCCAGAGTGCCAACCGGCACGGGCGTTTTCTCGATGCGCGCAATCATCTGCCCCAGGCGCTGCGCCAGCGGTACACCGCGCCGCCTGATACCGACCAGACCGAGCTCCGCTGCGCCGTTATTTTTCTCGATGATTTCGTGGACCAGGCGGACCAGGGTACGCTCAATTTCCGAGGCCGACATCAGTTGCGACTTCTCGCGCAAGCCCGCAGGACGTGGAGATGTTTTGGGAGTCATAAACGCTGAATCATACGCGGGCAACCTGATCCGGAGCAAGGCGGCGGAACGCGGACCAGGACTTAACTCGTCCCGAATGAAGAAGGTACAGGACAACAACATTCCGCGGGAAGGCCTCTGCTCCGAGCAGCCTGATGGAAACAGGCAGGCAACTCGAAGGTCTTCTGCCGCACCAAAGTCTCGAAAGACGAACGAACATTACCCAGGAGGTACGACGTTATGCATTGTGCATCCCGGTATCTCAGTTCGCTACTGCTGGCCGCCGCATTCCTCGCGCCAGCCGTGACCACTGGTTGTGCAACTCGAACCTACCGCGTCTACGATCCCTACTACAACGACTATCATCGCTGGGACAATCACGAAACTGTCTACTACCATCAGTGGGTGGTCGAGAATCATCGTGACGACCGCGACTTTCGCAGACTGGACAAGGATGACCAAAAGCGATATTGGGACTGGCGCCACAACCATCACGATGATCATGACCATGATCACGATCACGACCGGCACTAGAGATTTGTGAACCCGCCACTGACCACGTGGGGACGGCCGCTCCCCCGGCCGTCCGCTCAGGCGCAGCCCGACGAATTGAGATTTCAGCCCTCCTCATTCCCGCCACACCACGCCGCCAATCTGGCAAAATATGGTGACTGGAGAAATACATGTCTGAAAAGTGCATCCTCCTTCTCGCTGGCGACTACGTGGAAGACTACGAAGTCATGGTTCCCTTTCAGGCCTTGCAGATGCTTGGCCACACCGTGCACGTCGTTTGTCCGGGCAAGAAAACCGGCGAATCGGTTCGCACCGCGATCCACGACTTCGAAGGCGACCAGACCTACAGCGAAAAGCGCGGCCACAACTTCATGCTCAACGCGACTTTTGACGAGGTCAAGCCCGGCACTTACGACGCCCTGGTCATTCCCGGCGGACGCGCTCCCGAATATCTGCGCCTGAATCCGAAGGTCCTCGAAGTGGTCCGGCATTTCTTCGAGGCCCGTAAACCTGTGGCCGCCATCTGCCACGCCGCTCAACTGCTGGCCGCCGCCGGAGTGCTGAAAGGGCGCCGCTGCAGTTGCTACCCCGCAGTCGGGCCCGATGTCTCGGCCGCCGGCGGTACTTATGTTGAAATTCCCATGGACAAAGCCTGCGTCGACGGCAACCTGGTGACCGCGCCCGCCTGGCCGGCGCACCCCGCATGGCTCTCCGCATTCCTCACCGTGCTTGGAACAAAGCTCGAAGTCGCTGACCGCGTAGCCTGACCGTGTGGACGCGGGCCACTCGCCCACTACTTTTGACTTCCGCTTTTCCAACCCAGAAGAGCCAAGCTCAGATTGACGCTCTGCATGGCGCGACTTTTCAAGAACAGGTGAAATCCACAGCAGTCTGTTCGCAATAGACGACTGTCGCGGCGCCAGCACGGTCAACTCCTCGTGTCCAAGGGTCATAGTTGCTCCAAGAAATATCCTCGTCCGGTGGGTTACACTAGGAAACTTTCACTCGACTCTCAGGAGGAATCAGCCATGCCCGAAGCCACCCTTAGTGGCGCCGATTTCAAGAAGCAGCTGCGCGAAGGCTTGCCCAAGATGGGTCTGTTCCTGAACGCGCACAGCCCGACCGTCGCCGAGCAGCTGGCCCACAGCGGCTATGACTGGTTGCTGGTCGATACCCAGCATGGACCCATGGGCTACGAGAAACTTTCCGCTATGCTTTCTGGAATTTCAAATGGCGGCGCCAAATCCATGGTCCGCGTTGGCGGATACGACGATCGCCCGGGCATTCAGCAAGCCCTCGACATGGGTGCTGACGGAGTTCTCGTCCCCTACATCAATACCGCCGAAGAAGCGCGCCAGGCCGTGAGCTGCACCAAGTACCCAACCAATGGAACGCGATCGGTCTATTTTCCCCAGCGCAGCATGAACAAGGCAGGGCTTCTCGGATACGCCGGCAATTTCAATAACAACGGCATCATCGCTATGCAGGTTGAAACCGCTTCATGCATTGAGAACATCGCGGAAATTGCGGCCGTTCCCGGCGTCGACATTCTGTTCCTGGGCCAGAACGATCTGTGCATGTCGATGGGTCTTTACGAGAAATACGAATTCCCCCACATGTACACCTCTCCGGAACTGGGCGCGGCCACCCAGAAGTTGGTCGATCACGCGCGCAAGAATAAAGTTGTTCTCGGACTCTTTCTTTTCGGCACGGCTCGCGTGGGCGAGTTCCTCGAAAAAGGGTTCACCTTCATCAGTATTGGAAATGACCTGCACCATGTCTTGACGCAAGCGGGCGCCTACGTAAACGACATGGAAAACATCGCAAAAGAAAAAGGAAAGAACTGGAAGCGACGCCCAACAGCGCTATTCTAGTTGGACCAGTGGTGAATTGGACCGTGTGGACGCCCGCGACTCGCCCCGCGCTCATATAAGTCTTGACGAAAGCGGTCGCAAAACAGGGGAGCTGGTGTCATAAGAATAAAGCAGATTGTCGTCCTTGCCGTGCTGTTCGCCGCAGTGCTGGCGCACGGAGCGCCGGCCGTTGCCCAGGCCGACGCGAAAGAGGTCTATCCCGGCCCGATCGACGTCAACAAGATGGACCCCGCCCGCCGGGCTGTGGATCCCTACAGCTTCTACGTCCCGCCCTACAATCTTTATTACTTCCATCACATCGACAAGCTGAATGTCCACCAGGACTGGATTCGCCGCAGTGGACCCGTGTTTGCTCTCCGCGAGCCCTCGGCTCCGTTCTCGGCGAGCTACACCTACGCCAACCAGCAGCACACGCTGGACGAGTATTTTGTCCGCAACTACGTGGTGGGCTTCGTGGTCCTGCACGACAATCAGGTCCTGCTGGAGAAGTATTTCCACGGGGCGGATCGGGAATCGCGATTTCTCTCGAATTCGGTGTCCAAGTCGCTCACTTCAGTTCTGGTTGGAGCGGCCATCGCAGAAGGCAAGATCAAGAGTGTGGATGATCCCGTCGTGAAATACCTGCCCTGGCTACACGACAGTACCGGATACCGCGACACCACAATCAAAAACCTGCTGGAGATGGCTTCTGGCGTCAAGTTCGACGAACAGTACACAAACCCCGATGCCGATATCAGCCGGTATGCCTCGGCTCTGTTGCATGGGGAGCCTTCTTTCCACGACTTGGCTCTGTCCATCAGGGCGAAGATAAAACCGGGAACTAAGTTTGAATATCAGACGATCAACACCCAGGTACTGGGAATGACTCTGGAAGCCGCTACCGGCCAGACGCTGAATCACTATGCGGAAGAAAAGTTGTGGAGCAAGATTGGGCCGGAGAGTGACGCATTTCTATTTCGCAGCACCAAACAAGCCCAAATGTGCGCCGGATCGGCTCTGAATGTCCGCTTGCGCGACTACGCGCGATTTGGCCTGATGGCGATGTACGGTGGCACTTTGGGAGTACTGCAAGTCGTGCCGGAGGCGTGGATCAAGGCGTCAACTCAACCCCAGGAGAAAGTTCTGCAGCCTCAGCCGAACGGACCCAGTGATCATCAGAATTTTGGCTATGGGTATCAGTGGTGGCTGCTTTACGATGATGACGGATCGTTTGCGGCGCTCGGCATCTACGGCCAGACGATTTATGTCAATCCCAAGCGGCACGTGGTGATCGTGCAAACCGCAGCCTGGCCCGAGCCAGATCCTGATGCCCGCTGGGATGAAACCATCAAAGTAATGCAAACGCTGGCTCAGCGAATAGAGCCCTAGCACCCGGGCTGTCACGTCGCCGGGTTCTGAATCCCCATCTCTTTACCCAGACCGATCTGCTGGTTCTGAAACTCCTCCAGCGCCTTCTCCAGCTTGTCGGCCGCGCCAGCTATTCCTTCACTGTTAGCCTTCGCTCCTCCAAGCTGCCTTTCCAGGTCCTTCCACAATTTAGCAACCTCCGAATCCGCCTTCTCCAACTTCTTGGTCAACTCCTTTAACCCCGCCTTTTGTGACTTCGTAAAGCTCTTCACAAAATCCAGGTTGCCCGCGTGCGCTTCTTCCACAGCGTCCTTCAAGGCCGTAGTCTTGCGGGTAAAATCAGTGGCGCTGTCGGCCTTCCCGCTCGCCGCCGAGAGTTCCTGCGCCAGCTTCCTCGCGGTCTCCGTGCTTTTGGTCAATCCGGGGAAGTGGGATATCTGGTCAGACGTAGCCTGGACCGCTAGCGCGTGGTTGAAGTCCGTCAAACCCGCATCGCTGGTGTCACCGCTCCCAGCCCCGGGAGATCCTCGGCGCCCGCCACCACCATGTCCGCCGTGTTGGGCCAGTAGATTGTCAACAGAGAGCAGCAGCAAGGTCCAGATAGCCAGTACCGCTAGTCGCTTCACGCACATTCTCCTTCCCGCGAGGCTGGGTTCCGCGCCGATAGACTCAGGCGAGTGTAGTTTATGAATGAGTCATGGCCCACGATGTAAAGACACCGTCAATTTCCGCAAACATTTGTAAACGCACAGCGCCTTTCCGTCCATGAGAAAAAGGCCACGCCCATTCCTGAACGTGGCCTTTCTTTGTGTCAACGCTGACTTCTAGAACATGTTCCACAGAAACTGATTGTAAACGTCGTGGTGATACTGCACTTCCGGCGCTTTCACAAACGTGCCCAGCAAACGCGGACAGCGATCGGCTGCGGCTTTTTTCAAATCCAGATATCGCTCTTTTACGTCCTCGCCAAAGAGCGTGGTGGTCCACTCCGCCTTGTCAAAATTTGCCATCGCGTCGTAGATATTGTCCGGCAGGTAACGCTCGGCTTGCCGGAGATTCTTGATTTTCGCTGTGTCCCCATCAATGCCAGTCTTGAAGATCGAGAGCATCACCATGTAAGGATTGGCGTCCGGCGCCACCGATCGAACTTCCACGCGCATGCTCTTCTCATTGCCGATCGGGATACGAATCATCGACCCGCGATCCACTGCCGAAGCCTTGATCTGGTTCGGCGCTTCGAAGTGCGGATCCAGCCGCCGGTAAGCGTTCACGCTAGGATTCAGCAGAAGGCAGAGGTCGTTGCCATGTGTGAGAATGCGGTCCACAAACGACCAGCCCAGCTTGCTGAGCTTTTCCTCACCCTTCGGGTCCCAAAACAGGTTCTTGCCGCCTTTACTGATGGACACATTGGTGTGCATGCCGCTGCCATTGACGCCCACCACAGGTTTCGGAAGGAAGCTGGCGGTGAGACCCATGTTGGTCGCCACCTGCCGGCAAACCAGCTTGTAGATCTGGATCTGGTCGGCCGCGGCCACTACTTCGCCGTACCCATAGTTGATTTCAAACTGCGAAGGCGCCACTTCCGGATGGTCTTTCTCGTTCTGGAAGCCCATGGCGCGCTGCACTTCCGCGGTCGTATCAATGAATGTGCGCAGCAGATCGCCGGGCAGCGAGTGGTAATATCCGCCGGTATTCACGTATTCAAACTTGCCGGTTTCGTTGTAGCGCCGCTCCGCGTCCACTCCCTTAAAGAGGAAGCCTTCAATCTCGTTGGCCGCGTTCAGGGTGTAGCCGTCGTCCTTGTAAAGCTTGTCGGCATACAGCTTAAGAATGCCGCGAATGTCGGCGCCGTAAGGCGTGCCGCCCTTGTCGATCACATCGCCAAACACCAGGACTTTGCCGGAGCCGAAATAATCGGCCGGTCCCCAGTAAAACGCCGCCCAGTCGATCCCCAACCGCAGATCGCTTTCCCGCTGCGCCGTGAAGCCACGAATCGACGACCCGTCAAAAGTCAGGTTGTCCCAACTCTTGATGAGGAACTTCTTGTCGTAGTCCAGCATGTGCAGCCGGCCTTCGAGATCGCTGAAGAGCACGGTCACTGCCTTGATGCGCTTTTCGTCCGTCAGGTATTTGAGCCGATCTTCTTGAATCTTGTGCAGGGCGACGCGGCCCTTGCGCTGCTCCTTCGCCTTCAAATTCAGCTGTTCCAGTTCGTCATACGACAGTGCCAGGAAGTTGCGCAGTTCGTTCGACATGAATCTCCTTATTAAATGTGACTCTCGATCTGGCTTACAGTGGGGATCGCTCGGCTGGTTCGCAATCATCAGGATAGCGCGAGGCCCATCCCGCGGCTAATTAAAAAACCTTATGAGCCGTATTGAAGAGATTTATTCACTGCCCGTGTGGCGGACATCCCCTTCGACTTCGCTCAGAGCAGGGCCCTGTCATCCCGAGCGAAGTCGAGGCACCTGCTTGTCGGCCGACGCCATCCTAGCGCTGAAACTCCGAGATGGACTGGTAACCGCGGGATTATGGCGGGTCACCCACCAGCGACGAGTACGGAGTCTCGACCTAGTACAGTATCGAGGGGAGATACGCGCCTGCGGGCTCGTTGTAGAGGCCGATGCTCATGAGCGTCATCGGTTGCACAACGCGGAGGCCGCTCTCCAGGCACCATCGAAACAGACCCGCGTTTCGCGTCGGGACGAGAATGCCCGGCCCCAAGAACGCATCGGCGTTTGCGATCAACGACTGGACATCCGCGTTGCTCTCACCGACCATGTGTCCGAAAAAACCGATCATAGTGGCATACGCGACGATTCGGCCTTCTCGTTCGGCGACAACCGCTGTCCGTTGTTCGATTGTGTCGCGCAGCTCGCCGTTGCGGTCGTGACCATGTACGAGTCGACAAAGCCGGTCGCATTCCTCCAGATCCGACATGCGGGCCGGGCGTATGCTGTGGCCCGGAGTCGCGGTCTTGATCGGCGGGCCTTGCATCGTGGATATCGGCTCACGAGTATCAAACCCGAGCTTGGTGTAAAGAGAAAGAGACCGGTTGTGAAAGGCTGCCTGCAGCAGTCGGGTGCCCTGGTAACCGCGTTCCGCGGAGCGGGTAAGGACCGCTTCCATGAGTGCGCGTCCGACACCCTTATTCTGAACCTCGGGATCGATGGTAATCGGCCCGACGCCCGCAATCGCGGAGCGTTCGTCGAGGCAGTTGCTGCCCAGGATCTGGCCACCCAATTCGGCAACCACGCAATAGAAACCGGGATGAGCAAACATCATCGAAAGGACGCCCGCCGCCACCTCAACCGAAGGAAAGTCAGGCGGAAAAGCGTGGTCGGTCGAAATCTTCGTGAAGGCCTCATAGCAGATCCGGCCACAGACTGGAGCGTCTTCTGGCCTGGCTCTGCGGACTCTTACAGGTGAACTGTCAAACGCGGGCTGGCGTAACGTTGCCACAAACACCTCCCGATCCATGGACGAGGGAGTTTATCGCATATAAGGACGATGTTTCCAGGTTCGGGAGTCGAGTTCGGGAGTCGATTCTCGGACCAAGTCTCGAGGCGTTCTACTCGGACGATGTGGAAAGGCCCACCGTTTCGGCACAGGACGCGAAAGGATGGGGCACCCTCAGGTTTTGAGAATATAAGAGGCAGGCCACCCGTCCGGGGATTTTCATTCCGTCACGAGGGGCGTTGAGTCGCCGGTCGCGAAGATCGGACTCCCTACCAAACTTCGTCACGGATTTTGTTGGGGAGGGGACTGCTTTTTGTCTCGGGCTCGACGCGCAGCTTCGCCCAGAGATACCTGATCTCCCATCTGGCTCGTAGCACCCAGTGCGCCGTTCGGGTCACTGATCGTTTCCCCGGCGATCGCATATTCCGGGCTCGAAGCCGCTACCGGCTTAAGTGTCACGACCGGGGCCGGCGCATTTGAAGTGGCCGCCGGTGTCTGCAGGACCGCTTCCTCGACGGAAACCCGGGCCTTGTCTACTACCTTGCCCTGATCCAATGGCTTGAGCTTCGAGGACTTCAGCTCGTAAGTTCCCTGTTCCGCGGACACCAGAGTAAGGCGGCCGTGTCCCTTCATTAAACCAGTCGCGATTTCCAGCCGGATGAAGTAGGGCTGCCCTGCCTTCAGGTCCAACGCCACGCCTGACTGGGGGTCGTGGAGTGGAAGGTGTGTTTCCCCGGATCGAGGGTTACCGTGAAGTAGCGTCCGTTCTCCATTCGGGCCAGCTCGGTTTGATCGCACCACACGGAAGGCGACAGCGCGCTGCCGACGAACTGCTTGTAACGATAAACGTAAACCGTGGCCTTTGACGCCTTGGCATCGGTGGTTTCTGAATCTGCAGCAGGCTCCTGGGCACGCGCCGCCCCCGCAAAAAACCAGACTGCCAACGCTAAAATTGTAAGCTTGTGCATCTTGTCTCCATGAACGTCTTGTCGGTGGAATCGGGCGCAGGCCGGTCAGGCCGCACAGTCCCGTCTTGAGATGTTCAAGACTGACTAAAGATATTCAGCCCTGCCCGCTCTCAAGTTACCGGAGTACCGGCGCCGCCGGTGCGAGTCAGGAAGCAGGTTCCTCCTGTCTCTGTCGCTCGCGCGTCGGAATGGCAAGACTTTTGTGACTATCCCTTTTGTGACTATCAAAGAATCGCGTGGGTGATCCGCTGCCACCAGGAGGGATTGCTTCGCCACATGTACACGGCGAGGCTTTGGCCAACGATCAACAATGGCAGCGCATAGAGGTACACCTTATGGACGCGCCGATCTACCAGGAGGTCGCGCGCAACACCGAGAATGATCAGCAGGTCCAGGCAAGGATAGAAGAGATTATTGTCGAATAAGTAAGCAAAGCGGCCAAAGGCCGCGTCCATGAGCCCGCAGGTCGCGATGAAGATCAGCCGGCGATGCAGCTCTGGTTTCGTGCGCCAATAGATGGCAAGTGCAATGCACACGCCGAAGGCGATCATGTCGTAGAACGGAATGCTCAGAAAAGCATCCGCGCCGCTCTGATGGAGTTGAACCATGTCAAAGCGGGCCATGACGATGGCGGTAACAACGCCCAGCGGAACCATCACCGTCGCGAGCCCGGCGCCAAACCATCCGATGGAGCGATGCCAGCTGACTTTGTGTATACGGACCAGCGTGGACTGACAAATGAAGAAGATCGCCCACGCGGTGAAAGCTGAGGCATGAATCCAGAGAATGAAGGGCCGCGGCACCGCGGGATGGAACAAGTTGTCGTTGACGGTACGCTTGAAGCCGATGATCACAGTCGCCGCCAACAGCAGCGACATCGAGAAATAGAAATATCGATTTAAAATCCCGTTGCGACCGGCAAAGGTCGTGGTGCCCAGTTTTTTCTCCGGGCTCATCGCAGGCCCGACGCGTTCTACGTTGACAGTAGACATTGAAGGATGAGCCAGGACTTCAATTCTTCTCGCCGGCCCACGGGAGCATACACCTCGAGTGCCCAGCTCGCCATCTTTTTCGGATTCGCTCAAAGGAAAGGCCAATCTGATTTCTCAGACTGGCCGGGTGCCCCTCGAGAGTATGATGTGCAGAATAGGGCAAGCCACCATCTCCGAGGAGATCGGTTTATGACTCAAGGCGATCTTCAAACGCGCGAGATGGCAACTCTCCGGAGACTAGCCGGTGCCGTAATCTCTTGGCTCGTCCTGATGACTCTCGTCTCGCTCGGGTTCGGTGTAGTCCTCTTATCTTAGGCGCCGACAAGCCCTGCAGCGCATTCGATCTGGCTTTGCGTCGGGGGCGGAACGCTCGGAAGCAGCATTTCGGCATTGCTCTCGGCGGCCGACCGGATCTCCCACGGCTGGGAATTTTCTGCTGGAGACAAGTATCCCGCTTTAGAACCAAAAGATAAGTTCGTCGCCCGGATGATTCCGTTCTTTATAGTCCGTCCGTTCTTGGGCTCGGCGATGGGTCTTCTCATATACGTTGGCCTCACTGGTGGCTATCTCATCGCCGTTCAGAATGCGCAAGGGGCGAGTTTCAGCCGGGAAGGACTTCTCTTCCTGGCATTTCTGGGCGGGCTGTTCGCAAAAACGTTCATTGAAAAGCTGCGGGTCATGTTCGACGCGCTTTTCGGGAAATAGCCGGGTGCCCCGCTCCTTGCGGGTTTTTGCAAGAGTTGGACTCCACGGGCAGGCGTGCCGCTCGCTCATCTGGTACTGCACCTCGACATAGCTCACGACGGCCCGAAGTCCCGCAGGCGCTACCAGTTTTTTGAGAGCAGTCTTTCAACGCCCGGTTATCCAGCGTCAGCTCGGCCACCACATGCTTCAGCTTCCGGTTCTCCTCTTCCAGTTGCTTCAGCCGTTTGGCCTCGCCACTGTCCGTCCCGCCGTACTTAGCTTTCCAGCGGTAGTACGTCTGCTCCGTAATCCCGTGCTGCCGGCATAACTCCACCGTGGTTAATCCTGCCTCGCCTTGCTTAAGTGACCTAGCCCCCAAAAAATGTGCCATGTAGAATGTGAGTTTCTCCAAAACCCAGGGAAGGAGAGACGCAGATGAAGGGGACACGGCATAGCGAAGAGCAGATCATTACGATTTTGAAGCAAGGAGAGGCTGGGCTGGCCACAGCGGAGTTGTGCCGGCAGCACGGCATCACCGAGCAGACCTATTACCGCTGGAAAGCGAAGTACGGTGGGATGGACAGCGGAGATGCCAAGAAGCTGAAGCAGCTGGAGGATGAGAACCGGAAGCTGAAGCATGTGGTGGCGGACTGACGTTGGATAACCGGGCCCTGAAGGATGTGCTTTCAAAAAACTGGTAGAGCCTGCGGGACTTAGGGCAGCCGCGAGTTACGCCATGGGGCAGTACGAGATGAGCGAACGGCACGCCTGCAGGCTGATGGGCTTGGCACGATCGACCCATCGCTACCGGGAGCCGAAAGCAGGGCAAGACAGCGAACTGCGGCAACGCTTGAAGGAGCTGGCGGCGAGGCGCATGCGCTTCGGCTATCGCCGACTGACAGCGATCTTGGTGAGCCAAGGGTTAGAGGTAAATCACAAACGCGTGTATCGGCTGTATCGGGAGGAAGGCCTGGCGATGCGCATCCGACATCGACGGCGGATCCGCTGGAATGGAGCGGTGGCCAGCCCGGCAGCGACGAAGCCGAATCAACGGTGGTCCATCGATTTTGTGAGTGATTGTGTGAGCACGGGGAAAGTGATTCGGATGTTGACCATGGTGGATGATTTCAATCGGGAGTGTCCAGCGATCGAGGTCGATACCTCGCTGGGCGGATTACGAGTGCGGCGGGTGCTGGATCGAGTGGCAGCGGAGAGAGGTCTGCCGGAAGCTATCGTCCTGGATAATGGGCCAGAATTTCGTGGTCGCGCCTTAGCTGCGTGGAGCGAAGAACGGGGGGTACGGTTGGAGTTCATTCAGCCAAGCAAGCCGGTGCAGAATGCTTTCGTAGAGAGCTTTAACGGCCGACTGCGGGATGAGTGCTTGAATGCCAATTGGTTCACCAGTCTCCACGACGCTCGACGAAAAGTCGAAGAGTGGCGACAGGATTACAACCAACAACGTCCTCATAGCTCGTTAGGGTACTTGGCGCCAGCAGTGTTTGCACGGACCAAGAGCGGAGATGCAGGCATGAGAAAAGCCTCTACATGGATGCTGGAGAAGGGGACTCAAGCGCCGTCCCCTTCTCCAGACCTCTTCCCCGCTGGAAACATCAACCGAGAACTTACATTGGGATTGGCACATCGGATGGGGGCACTTCATCTCCATGGATGCTGGAGAAGGGGATTCAGACGCCATCCCCTTCTCCAGACCTCATCCCCGCTGAAACATCAACCGAGAACTTACATTGGGATTGGCACATCGGATGGGGGCACTTCAGAAGGATCGTTATGATTTGCTCTTCACTGTGTCGTGTGCCTTTCACCGTGTTCTCCTCTCCTGGGTTTGGGAGAAACGGGAGAAACTCACATTCTACTTGGCACAACTTTCGGGGGCTAGGTCACCA
>CAWDNR010000015.1:0-246837 GCA_963803655.1 Terriglobia bacterium | reverse complement strand
CCCAACTACGGCTTCAACGCCCTGACCAGCGAGTACGAAGACCTGGTCAAGGCGGGCGTGCTCGACCCGACCAAGGTTGTGCGCACTGCCCTGCAGAACGCCGGCTCGATCGCGTCCTTGATGCTGACCACAGAAGCGCTTGTGGCGGAGATTCAGGAAGAGACGAAGGGCGCTCCCGCCCCCGGCGGCCGTGGCGGTATGGGGGATATGTACTAAAAGCAGCCACGAGCCTAGCTTTTGGCTCTTGGTTCTTAGCTTGAAACGCAGGTCCCGCTCGCGAGAGCGGGGCTCTTGTACGGGAGTTGTTCTATGGTTTGCCAACAGTTGGACCAACTGGAATGGGACTTTATTCAGGCAAGGGCGGGAAGCCAGGACAAGGATTCGTTGGGATGGACAGATCGTGAGTTTTCATGCCTTGACGCGATATTGGATCACAAGCGGGAGGGGCATCAAGGCGAACGCTGCCCTGGGGATTAGATACGATTCAGGGGTATTAGAGGACCCTTGAAATGCCATGCTTACTTTGCCGGTCTGCCGTGATGCAGGCATAGTGCGACCAGATCCGAGACATTCGCTTCGCCCACGCACATGACCGTGTCTGCGCCCCCCCAATAGATTTTCACGGTTCCATCGGACTCCAGAACGGCACCACAGGTGAAGACCACGTTGTGGACGTATCCAGTTATTTCCCAAGGATCTTCCGGTTGCAAAATCCACGAGTCGCCCACACCGATGACCTTTGCCGGGTTCTCGAGGTCATGAAGAGCAACCCCCAAACGATAGACCGATCCATCCATAGTTCGGAAAACTCCGTGATAGATGGAAAGCCATCCCTGGTCCGTTTTGATCGGCGGCGCGCCGGGACCGATCTTCATTTCATCCCAGTGATATGGTTCAGGCTTCATGATGAGCTGAGATTGGCCCCAATAGCATAGATCCGGAGAATAGGAAATCCAGATTGACCAGGGGGCGATTTCCGAATGAGGACGGTCAAGCCGGGCATAAAGCCCATCAAACTTCTCGGGAAAGATCACCACATTCCGATAATCCGCCTCCGTGATGAGGGAGACCCTTTCCACCTGACTGAAGTCCTTCGTCTTGGCCAGGGCGATCCGCACTCCATTTCGCGAGTAGGCGCTGTAGGTGATGATGTACTCCCCTTCCAGCCGGGTCACGCGTGGGTCCTCCACGCCGAACTCTTCATAGGCGGCAAAAGGGCTGTCCTGCGCAGGAATCAGAAAGGGCTGTGGATCGGCGGTGAAGCGGAATCCGTCGGGACTGCGTGCCAAACCAATGATGGACCGTCCGGTGCGGAGATGGGAGCGGAAAAGCATGATGTATTCGTTCTCATGCTTCACGACCGCCGCGTTGTGAACGGTTTCCACTGGATAGGGGATCTCGGCCTTGGTGAGGATGGGGTTGTGGCGGTACCGTCTGACAATGTCTAGCTTCATGGTCGTCTCTTCGCTTCCAGATCAAAAATCGTCGAGTAAACCCGTTCGTATCCCTCCACCATGGTATCGATCGAAAAGTATTGCCGGACACGGCTGCGGCAGGCACGACGATCGATTTCAGAAATTCGTCCAAGGGCCCGAACTGCTTCAGTGACGTTGTCAACCAGAAAACCGGTCTGCCCGTCCTTGATCACCTCACGGCAAGAGCCGAGGTCCATCGCGATGACGGGCACGCCGGCGGCATTGGCTTCGACCAGGACAAGTCCGAATCGCTCCGGGATGGTGTTCAGGTGCAGTAGAGCTCGGGCCCGGGCGAACAATTCGTTCTTGCCCGGCACGCCCACCGGTCCGATATAAAGGATGTTTTGATCATCGAGATGGGGTTTGACCTGCTCCCGGAAATAGGCCTCATCTTGGATAATACCAGCGATGATCAAACGCATTCCGCTCAGACGAGCAACCTCGATGGCCAGATGAACACCTTTATCCGGATGGATCCGACCGAGGAAAATAAGGTCATCACCGCTGGGTTCCTGAAGCGGGTACAACGAGAGGTCGATGCCGTTGTAGACGGTCGCCAGGTAATTCAGCCCTGCGGCTCGATCGGAGTCGCTGATGGAAACAAAATATCCGTCACGATACTTCTGATAGACGGGCATGATTTTGGCTGACGAGAATCCGTGGATGGTAGTGAGGACCGGTGTCTTGACCAGCCGGGTGTAGGTCAAAGCCATGAAGTCGTAGTGGCTGTGGATGAGGTCAAACTCAGCCGCGCGCTCGAACGCTTCGGAGATGTGAAGGTATTCGGCTACTTTGGGATCGACGGCGGAATCCTCTTCATATCCCTTGTCCACCACGGCATGCAGGTGAGCGCGGGTCACAGAATCCCTGCTGGCGAACAACGTCACATCCCAGCCACGGGCGACGAGCCCTTCGGTGATGTTGCTAGCCACCGTTTCCCAGGCGCCGTATTGCCGAGGAGGCGTTCGCCAGGCTATCGGCGACAGGACAGCCACTCTTTTGTCGGGCTTTGTCATGCTGTTCGACGATCGTTCCTAGTGCATGGCAGCCAGCACTTCATCGAGGGGAACGGTAGCGAAACCGGTGGCGTGATCGGCCATGCCATAGGGAATGATCAGTTCGCCGTTGTGGAGGAGAGCGCCACAGGTATAAACGACGTTCGGCACGTACCTTTACGCTCCCTTTGGTCCGGTTTGAGCAAGGGTTCGCGGAGGCGGCCGATCACTTTGCCGGGATTATCGTGATCGAGGAGGAACGCGCCGATGCAGTACGTTCGCAGGGGGCCGACACCGTGGCTGAGGACCAGCCAGCCCGCTTCGGTCTCAATGGGGGACCCGCAGTTCCCAAGCTGGACCAGTTCCCACGGGAACATCGGTTTAAGGAGCACCTTGCGTTCATACCAGAAGTGGACGTTGTCGGAAAACATGAGGTAGATGTTCTCATTGTCCTGGCGGGAGAGCATGGCATAGAGGCCGTTGATTTTCCGGGGGAACATGGCCATGCCTTTGTTTTCGGCGGCCGGACCGTTCAACGTGATGAACCGAAAGAGGAGGAAGTCAGAAGTCTCCACCAGTTCTGGCAAGACCACCTTGCCATCGAAGGCCGTGAAGGTGGCGTAGTAGACGTGGGTGCCGTCATCGTTCTGGAAACAGACGAACCGGGCGTCTTCGATGCCGTTGCGTTGCGACGGCGTGGCCGGGAAAATGATGCGTTCAGACAGCCCCTGTTGGGGCTGAAACTGAACCTCGTAATTGGACCGGGCCAGCATCAAAATTCCCTGGATGGCGTTCTTATCCGACAGGCGGGACTGCTTCACTTCGGCTTCGAGATTGGCGCGCAGTTCTTCCAATGCAAACGACTCCCCAAACTTGTCCATAACCCGACGCGTGAATCCGCTGGTCAATCCCAGCTCAAAAAGTTTCCGCTCGAAGAGCGCCTTCTCGTAGCGGGGGTTCGGGATTTGACGCGGCTCGGTGAGGAAGCCGGTTGGGGGTAGGACCTCGATCCGCTGGTCGACGTGGATGATACCCGTCCGAAAAGTGATGGAGGAAATGTGTCCCTCCCCGGTGGCGCGCAAGCTGAGGATAAAACGCAGAGCGCCGGGAGGCAGGTCAGACTGGTCAGGGTGCGGGACGATGGAGGGATTGAACAGGGCTGCGGACTCTAAGGAGAATTCGCAAACGAAATAGGAGCCGATCAACAGCTTTCTTTGTTCGGAAATTTTCTCATCGGTCAACAGGAGGTCGCGGACCTGTTCGAATCGTTCCAGAAAGGATTTGTGGATCTGCTGGTGTCGCTGGGAGAATTCGGCGGATACTTCGTCCAGGAGAGGGCCGACTCGGTTTTCCGGGAGCGACATGATCCTGGCGATAATCCTGCCGGCCCGCTGCGGATCCTCCGGACTGAATGGCCGCAGAAGAACGCGTGACTGGTCGGGCCTGAGGACCGTGGCCGTGCGTTTGACGTGAATCGAGTTGGCATCCATGGACTGGTTATTCCAGAGAAACGAGACCGGAAGCGGCGATTACTCTTAGGCGGCGATCGGTTCCTTAAAACTCGCCAGCATATTTTGCGCCAAGCGCATCTCCGCCAACGAAAGCAAGAAGGCCACGGTTGATTCCGCTCCCTGGTTCAGGTTGACCCGATCCACGTGCAACCCATCGCGGCAGCCGCCTGTTTTTGGAGAGTAGAGTTCCAATCCGAGATCGTTCCAGCCGATGAACCAGTCGAACGCGCGTTGCGCCTGCTCGTACCACCAGAGGTCCGATGTGGCGCGATAGGCTTCAAGACAGGCTGAGACCATTGCTTGCGCCTCGATGGGCTGCTGGTCAAAGTTGGCGCGCATGCCGCCGCGGCGATAAAATCCGTTGGTGCCAATGGATCGAAAGTGACCCTTCTCGGAGATTTGCAATTCCGTCAGCCAGCGCAGGGCCTGCAGGCCTCGTTCAAACACCGCTGGTTGTCCGGTTGCACGTCCGCTCAGAATCAAGGCGTGTGCGAGCTTCGCGTTATCGTAAGTCACATCCTCTTCAAACCAGCGCCAGTCCGGCTGGGCGGTCCTTTCGAAAAGTTCCATGAGCCGGGAAGTGAGTGTCTCACGGGTTTGGTTGACCTGACTGTCACCGCTCAACCGGCGCAGGTATTCATGAATGCCGATAAGACCGAACGCCCACGCCCGCGGCGAAGTGAACTCCGTCAGAGCTGGCAACGCCAGCGCGAAGAGTTGTCCAGCCATGATCTGGAAGCTCCGATAGGGCGAACGCCCCACGCCCACACCCAGCGCCCAGAGCGCTCGCCCTTGACAATCCTCTGACCCTTGTTCATCGAGCCAGCGGCGGTCGAAACTCAGGTGGTTGTGGAAGCGTTTCGTTTTGAGATCGAACGCATGATGGAGGAAAGCACCGTAAGTTGTGGCCAGGGTCCGCACGCGGTCCGGGTCCTCTCCCAACTCACTGAGCAGTACCACGAGGATGAATGCGCGAGCGTTGTCATCCGTACAGTAGCCTGCCGAAAAATTCGGAATGCTAAAAATGGCATGTTGGAAGAGGCCGGTCGAATCGGTCATTCGCGAGAGATGACTCAACTTCAACTCCGGCAGTTCCCGCGGCTTTTGGTCGAGCGTCTTCGTGGCGAGAGATTTTCGAGATCGCGCCGCTCCCTCGATCCGCGACAACTCGAACGAGCGCATATAGAGCTGAGCGACGTTGCTCCAGACCATCTCACGGCCCAGCTTGTAAGCATTCTTGCGAATAGCATGCCGGCGGGTGTCGTCGTGCAGCAAGCCAATTACCTCGCGGGCTATGGCCGGGGCGTCGCGGAACGGCACCAACACGCCGTGGTCTTCCGCCAACAATTCTGCAGCGTGCCAGTACGGTGTCGAAACTACCACTTTGCCCGCACCAAACGTATAGGCTAGCGTGCCCGAGGTGATCTGCGCTTCGTTGAGGTAAGGCGTGATGTAAAGGTCTGCTGCGCCGATGAACTCCTTCAGATTTTCAAGTTCTACGAACCGGTTGTAGAAGATGACGTTCTTCTCAAGTTTGTTCTTTTTGGCAAGGATTTCGAGGCTGAGCCGGTAGGCTTCGCTATGCTCGCGTAGTTCGTTGGGATGGGTGGCACCCAGGATAATATAAACAACGCTGGGGAACTCCGCTAGAATGTAAGGCAGGGCGTTAAGCACATATTCGATCCCCTTGTTCGGCGAAAGTAGCCCGAACGTGAGCAGCACCACCTTGCCTTCCACACCGAACTGGTCCTTGAAATAGGTCGGATCGACAAAACCTACGTCGGGAATGCCATGCGGGATGAGATCGATCTTGGCCGGCGGTGCTTGGTAAATCTCCTGCAACATCTGTCGCCCCCGCTCAGCCATGACCACGAGCCTTGTCGAGAGCGTGACTAACTCGTGCATTACGCGCCGTTGGTCGGCTTTCGGCTCACGCAAAATGGTATGAAGCGTGATGACAACGGGCATTCTCAATTCGCGCAGGAGTGCCAGGATGTGGCCGCCGGCCAGCCCGCCGAAGATGCCGAACTCGTGCTGCAAGCAGACGACGTCCACGTTGCTGATGTTGAGGAAGTCCGCAGCACGTAGATAAGACGACAAATCCTGCTCTTCAATCTCGAAGTGAACTACTTCCGGGTACTCGTAGCCACCTTTGATGTCATTCACCGACACTGAGAAACACTGGCTTTGGGGATGCGCAGCTGCCACAGCTGCAAGTAGGTCAGACGTGAACGTCGCAATGCCGCACTTGCGCGGCAAGTGGTCGCCGACAAACGCGATCTTACGAACTTTGGAAACTTCTTTCATGAGGCAGTCTTTCATTCCTCGCGCCCCGCGCTGGTATGCACACGAGTCTGCGCGCCAACTGCAAAATGTGCCGCCTCAGCGTGAGGAATCTACACTACCGGGCCTTGAAAACCCCTTGGCAGGAGCGCGGGAAGGATATTCGGGCAGACGAGTGATCGTCTCGATGAGCCCACCAAGCTATCTCTCGGTATGGTTGCATCCCTGCAGATCCCGCTGCTGTTTCACCTGGCAAAATCATTGTACCTCGCATCGTGATTGCGAGCAGTAATTGTTGAACAGCCTGCGGCGTGCGGCCTCGACTTTGCGATTGCGCGCGACCGGAATCTGAGAAAGCCGCGCGGAGCAACAACCAGGTCGCCTGAGTGGGGTGTGCGATAATTAAAGCCGACAAGAAAACTTGAGGAAATAGATGTGGGCAGCCGTTCCAGCCCCTCCACGCCCTCCGGCCAGTGAATCGTACCGGTGTTCTGCGTGAAGTTTCAACGTGAGCTGCCGGGACTGGACGAGCCCCCATTCGACAACGAATTGGGCCAACGCATTTACGAGCAAGTCTCCCGCGATGCCTGGGCGCTCTGGATGGAACACTGCAAGATGATCCTGAACGAATACGAGACGGCTCCCATATATCGTCGCGTAGTCGGTGGGGAGAGTACTATCCTTCACAGCCCTTCTTCAAAACGCCATGGAAGGAACCGATCACCTGGCAGAGCTAGCTCAAGCTCCATCATTCATTATTAGCGAGGATGCGGAGAAGATCCGCACCGCGCAGGATGCGGTTGATTTACATCGGAAAGCACGCGAAAGGCGGAAGATAGTTGGCGCGACGGGTCGTAGTCACTGGCATTGGTCTGATCTGCGGGGTGGGGAACACCACGGAAGAGGTCTGGAGCAACCTGCTCGCAGGCAAGAGCGGCGTGGCACGCATCACGCAATTTGATGCATCCCAGTTCGCCTGCCAGATCGCGGCTGAAGTCAAGAATTTCGACCCGCTGCAATTCGTCGAGAAAAAAGAACTGAAGAAGATGGGCCGCTTCATCCACCTGGTACTAGCGGCCACCGATGAGGCGATGAAAGCCTCCGGCCTGGAGGTCACACCGGAGATTTCGACCCGGGCTGGAGTGCATATCGGGTCAGGAATTGGTGGGTTCGATGTCATTGAGCGCGAGCATTCCAAGCTGCTGAATGGCGGACCCCGCAAAATCTCACCGTTCTTCATCCCGGCAGCAATCGTCAATCTGGCCGCCGGACAAGTCAGCATCCGCTACAACGCCAAAGGACCAAATGAGGCGACGTGTACGGCTTGCACATCCAGCACGCACGCCGTTGGGGACGCCTATAAGATCATCGCGCGTTGCGATGCCGATGTGATGATCGCCGGCGGGACCGAAGCCGCCATCACGCCCATGGGTGTCGGTGGATTCGCTGCCATGCGGGCGCTTTCCACGCGGAATGATGCACCGGAGAAGGCCAGCCGCCCCTGGGACTCGGGGCGCGACGGATTCGTGATCGGCGAAGGCGCCGGAATCCTGGTTTTGGAGGAGCTGGAATTTGCCCGCCGACGCGGGGCCAAGATTCTGGCTGAAATCGTGGGTTACGGCATGAGCGGCGATGCCCACCACATAACCCAGCCAGCCGAGAATGGCGACGGCGCCTATCGGGTGATGCTCAATACACTGAACGATGCCAAGGTGCAGCCGCAGCGGGTCGGGTACATCAATGCACACGGTACCTCGACAAATATCGGTGACAAAGTGGAAACCATCGCCATCAAGCGAGCCTTCGGCGATCACGCCTACAAGCTGGCGGTGAGTTCGACCAAGTCGATGACCGGGCATCTGCTGGGCGGGGCCGGCGGACTCGAGGCTGGCATTACCCTACTGGCGCTCCGCGACCAGATGTTGCCTCCGACAGTGAACCTGGAGAATCCTGATCCCGAGTGCGATCTTGATTACGTCCCCAACCAGGCCAGAAAAGTGGAAGTGGAATACGCCATGTCAAATTCGTTCGGCTTCGGCGGAACGAATGGGGCGCTGCTCTTCCGCCGGTGGATGGAATAAGCCTTTAGACTGTGGAAATTTGGTCAGTCAGTTCTTGTTGTTAGAAGTCCACCGATGCTGGCTTTCCTTGTGTCAAAACCAAAAAAACCTTTCGACACGCCCCCCTTGGCAGGGCCGCCCTCCGCGAAAACATCCCCTAGCCGTTTAGCCGAAGCTATCATTCGGCCGGGCAAACCCCAAGCTCCGGTACTTCCATTGCTTCCGGCATCTGGAGGTGCGGCATGGGGCGAGCCGCAAACAGATGTTGACAAGGTTTTGCCAGCCACCGCGCCCACCGCGCAGACCACGCGATCCGGGCACTGTCGGTCGCAATTCCCGTATCGGCATACATCTGGCGATAAATCTTCGAAATCAGCAGGAATGCCAGGCGGGCCCGCATTGACTTAATGAACCGGGAACGCTTCCAGATGGATTTCCAGCTGTAAAAACTGTCCCACACGGCCTGTGTCTGTCGGCGAATTTCCTCGGCTGACATAACGGGGTGGGGCCAATAAAGCTTAGGACGTAGCGCCTGCGGAATCAGCCAACGTCGAGTGATGGGAATGCCGGCAATGAGCGTTGGTTTGTCCGTCATGGTCTTTTCCCAGCGAATAAAATCCACCGTTCCGGGGTAGGGAGTTAACGTCACGAACTGCGCAAACGTGAGTTCCGCTCGCTCTGCGACAGCGGCAGTGGCGTCAAATGTTCCCGGGCGATCGCTGGGCAGGCCAAAGATGAAGGATCCGAGCACGTGGACACCGTGACGCCGAAATGTTCTGAGGCGTTCAATCAGGCTTTCTCCGGCTGAGTTGAAATCTTTGTAGACGTCTTTCAGCCCCTCCGGGGTGACCGATTCCACACCGACCAATGCGCCTTTGATTCGCGCCGCGCGCATGGCATCCAGGAACTCCGGGTCTTCGGCCGCCTCCATCGTAATCTGAGTAAAAAAAACCATGTCCGGCGGAAGCTGTGCCAAGCGTGACATCAGTTCGAACCGTCCCGCTCGGATCGATTTGAGTTCATTCAGCCGATCTGTGTTCTTGAGTTGGGAAGCTAAACGCAGGTCCTCTAGAGTCACAGGATAGAAGTTGTCATCGGCGAGCGCGATGAAACGAAAGCCAAGACGGCGCAAGTGAACGATTTCCTCTATGACAGGGTCCGAGGCACGCTGGCGAGGACGCTGGCCATCCGTCCGCCAAACCGAACAGAAGGAACAATGCTTAGGGCAACCACGAATGGTCTGCACCGACGCCCACATGTAACGGTCGCGCGGAACTAGATCCCATCGAGCAGGGATGAAATCGGTGGCCTCGATTTGGCCTCCTACATAAATCGGGTTCGGAGCACCGCGACTACAGTCCGCCAGTGCTGTTGACCAGACCACGTCCCCATCCCCTTTCACGACCGCGTGTGCGCCCCCAAGCTCACGGGCCTCCTCGGGATAGAGGGTCGCGTGAATTCCGCCGAAGACTACGTAGGCTTCCCGGTCACGTGCCATCCTCCCAATCTCATAGCCGCGGAGCGCATTGGCTGTGTGGATACCGATGCCTACAACATCGCCGGGTTGAATGCGGGCTGGATCGATGGCAGCTAGCGTTTCATCGACAAGAATCGGGTCCCCGTAGCTCTTCGGCGTCGCAGCGGCGAGCACATACAACCATCGCGGG
The DNA here is from genome assembly GCA_963803655.1 of Terriglobia bacterium. Taxonomy (GTDB): domain Bacteria; phylum Acidobacteriota; class Terriglobia; order Terriglobales; family Acidobacteriaceae; genus JAIQFF01. The sequence goes on along the minus strand of CAWDNR010000015.1, from coordinate 236,846 downwards.
GTGATCACGGCGGTTCCGAAGGACACATGGCTTGGATTGATCAGGTGAACCTTCATACGCTCTCTCTGAGTTCCTGGTAATCCACCAGCGCTCGGCAGGGCGAGTCACCGGCAGGTTGCGGCAAATTTCCGGGCCGCGTGCTACAGCTCGAGTCGCTGGTTTATGACGGGTTCCGTTGCAGAGTCGATCTGCTGGTGAGTGCGTCAGACGCGCGGGCTGACTCAGAAGAAGGTCAACGGGAAGACATTAGATGCGCTTGACCGGCCGAAGTCAAATGAGTATCCACCGATATCAGCTATTATGGCCTGCTTCGTCGCCTGATCCGGACCGACCGTCGGCCCCAGCCGTGCGGTAAACATGGTTTCATTTACAGAACCTCACGGAACGCTGTTCTAGAGCCCAGGCGGCAGCCACTACGGCTCGGCCCGTTCGGCTAGCTCTTGTAGAAATGGGCTCTTCTGGATATGCCGTGAGTGTGCCGAGACATGCACGTAGGGAAAGCCCAGGAATTGTTTTGCGGAGATTTCCGTTATTTCCAAGCAATTAAATTTCGACGGTTCCGCTTTCGCCAGCTACTCGCTCCATTGCTCTCCGTACGGTTTTCTCTCCCCAATAACCCAAGGCGGTCGCCTGAATGCTGGCAGCCAGAAAAAAGAAGTTCCAGTCCGCTCGTCGGATGTCTCGATCAACGGCGTCGGTGTCGGAATTCTTGATTATTTCCCAGCCCTGTGAATACAGTTCCGTTTCTACTCGCAAGGATTGGGGAATGATGGTGCCCGCCTTCATCATGATGGTGCCCGCTTTTATGGTGCCTGACAATCGAGTCTCCCTTATGTCGAAGATCCAGCAGTCAATGAAAAAAGCGCAAGCAAAAGAAAAAGCCTCGTCCTGCGACGAGGCTTCCGTAGTTTTCGCGCTAATCTGATTAGACGTTGAACGACGACCCGCAGCCGCAGGTGCTCTTCACGTTCGGATTCTCGAACTTGAAACCGGCACCCTCCAGGGTCTCGACGTAATCCACGCGGCAGCCGTTCAGGTACATGATCGAGGTGGCGTCCACGAACACTTTAAGGCCGTCCATATCGAACACTTTGTCCATCATGCCCGCGCTGGTGTCGAACTGCAGGGAGTAGGAGAAGCCCGAGCATCCGCCTCCCACAACCCCCACGCGCAGGCCAGCCGGTGTGGGATTCTGTTGCGCCATGATTCCCTTTACCTTGGCAATGGCATTTGGGGTCAGGCTAATGGGTGCCGCTTTTACTTCCGGCGTAGTCGGGGTGATCGTTGTGGTCGACATTCGTGCCTCCTTCAGCCTACCATCGTAAATTATAACAAAACTACACGGCCGGATTCGGAGAAGACCTTAACTACGTATCTCGGGCAGTCACTGTCTATTAGACTAAAGCTCGGAACATAGCATCTGTGGGAGCTCGCGATTTTGCGTGCCCAGGACCTGGGTTGACGGGATCGCATGCAATATACGAAGTATTCCCGTGAATTGAAGATCGCCGCGCGAGCTTCGGCAGCGCCGAGCATCGTAACTTTCGGTGGGGCTGGAAGCTTGTTCCTTGAGGTCCGCGATCGTAACCCGGTGCAGCGCATCCTCGACGATTTGGCTGACCATGCGCAGTTGATGGTAACCAGGTAGGGACTCCAAATCGCGCCAGTGCTTTCCGTGTATGCCGTCCCGCGTCGCTCCTTCGCTCGCCTTGATCACATCGAGCACGGAAATCTGTTGCGGGTCACGTGCCAGTGAATACCCGCCCTTGATTCCGTGATGCGAGAGTAGGAGGCCGGCCCTGGCAAGTCGCTGCAGGATCTTGGCCAGCGCTTCCTGAGGAAATCCATGAAAGTCCGCAAGGTCTTTGGCGCTGAACGAACTCTTGCGCGGCTGCTCCGCCAAGTGCTTCACGGCAACGAGCCCGTAGCATGCTTTCCTGGTCAGTAACATGACCCAATCGCCTTTGGGCTGGGCATTTCGGATCTATGCCCGGGAGTGGCGTGGATAGCACTAGGATTTTACCTCTTCGTCACTTGCGAGGCCTTAGCCGAGCCTTGAAAGGTAAGCAATCAAGGGCTATAATAAAACAGTACCAAAACAGTACTATTTATCCCGCCGGGCAAAGAGATGCGGCAGGGACCGCTGGAAGAGGATCGGACGAGATGATCAGACTAGGCAAACTCACGGATTACGGACTGGTCCTGATGACCTACATTGCACGCAACCATGATCGGTCGCTGCACACGGCGCGCGACCTGGCCGTAGAGTCGCGGCTGCCGCTGCCCACGGTGAGCAAGCTCTTGAAGGAGCTTCTGCAGGGTGGGCTACTGGTTTCGCACCGTGGCATCAAGGGTGGGTACAGTCTGGCCAGGAAGCCGCGAGAGATCTCAGTGGCTGAAATCATTGCTGTATTCGAGGGTCCTATCGCGCTCACCGAATGCAGCACTGACATCTCCGGGCTGTGCGACCTGGAGCCCTGTTGTCCCATCAAGGACAATCAGCGGATCATCAGCCAGGCGGTGCGTGGGGCACTGGAGAAGGTGATGCTTTCCGATCTCAGTCAACCCTTACACCTGACCACCATCAGGAATGGGCGCGGAAACCTAGTGCCCACTATTGGTTTTGTATCCGGGAGAATGCAATGAGCACCAACGTGAACACCATCCAGGATCTTGCCGACCGGGAGTACAAGTGGGGCTTCGTTACCGAAGTGGAGGAAGAAAGGGTCCCCAAGGGGTTGAACGAAGACATCATTCGTGTGATCTCGGCCAAGAAAAATGAGCCGGAGTTCATGCTCCAGTGGAGGCTCAGGGCTTATCGCCACTGGGTGTCGCTGGAGAAGGCGCAGGCCGAACCAAAGTGGGCCAATGTGAAGTACGGGCCAATCGACTACCAGGAAATCGTTTATTACTCGGCTCCCAAACAGAAACCCGGTCTGACGAGCCTGGAGGAACTGGATCCGGAGATCCTGCGCACCTACGAAAAACTGGGTATTCCGCTTGAGGAGCAGAAGCACCTCGCGGGGGTGGCGGTGGATGCGGTGTTCGACAGCGTCTCCGTGGCTACGACCTTCAAAGAGAAGCTGGCCGAGCTGGGAATTGTCTTCTGCTCCTTCTCGGAAGCTGTGCAGAAACATCCTGACCTGGTCCAGAAGTACCTGGGCTCGGTGGTGCCCTATAGCGACAACTTCTTCGCCGCGCTGAACGCGGCCGTGTTCACTGACGGGTCTTTCGTCTATGTGCCAAAGGGGGTTCGCTGCCCGATGGAACTTTCCACCTACTTCCGTATTAACGCGGCGAACACGGGCCAGTTCGAACGCACGTTGATCGTCGCCGACGAGGGCTCCTATGTCAGTTACCTCGAAGGCTGCACTGCGCCCATCCGCGACGAAAACCAGTTGCACGCCGCGGTGGTCGAGTTGATCGCGCTCGACAATGCGCAGATCAAGTACTCGACGGTGCAGAACTGGTACCCGGGCGACAAAGAAGGCAAAGGCGGGATCTACAACTTCGTGACCAAGCGGGGCAAGTGCCTGGGCGTGAACTCGAAGATCTCCTGGACACAAGTGGAGACCGGCTCAGCCATTACCTGGAAGTATCCGAGCTGCATCCTGCAGGGTGAGAACTCGGTGGGCGAGTTCTACTCGGTCGCCCTCACCAACAACTACCAGCAGGCCGACACTGGCACGAAGATGATCCACATCGGCAAGAACACGCGCAGCACCATCGTCGCCAAGGGCATCTCTGCTGGCCACGGGCAGAACACCTATCGAGGTCAGGTGAAGATCATGAAGGGCGCCACCGGCGCGCGCAACTACACGCAGTGCGACTCGCTCCTGATCGGCGCCGAGTGCGGTGCCCACACCTTCCCTTACATCGAGGTGAGGAACTCCACCGCCCGCATGGAACACGAGGCTTCCACCTCGAAGATCGGTGAAGACCAGCTCTTCTACCTGCGGCAGCGCGGGCTGAAGGCGGAAGATGCCGTTTCCATGATCGTGAACGGCTTCTGCAAGCGTGTGTTCCGCGAGCTACCCATGGAGTTCGCGGTGGAGGCGCAGAAACTGTTGGGCGTGAGCCTGGAAGGCAGCGTCGGGTAAGGCTGAGACCCGCGGGGAGAATTGCAACGACATAGCTATTGAGGGGAAAGCGAATGAGCTTGCTGGAAATTAAGAATCTGCACGCCAAAGTGGATAACCACGAAATCCTCAAAGGCGTTGACCTGAGGGTGAACGCAGGCGAAGTACACTCCATCATGGGCCCGAACGGCTCGGGCAAAAGCACGCTGGCGCAGGCGCTGGCCCGCCGCGAGACCTACACGGTCACCACGGGCGAGGTGTCTTACAACGGCAAGGATCTGCTTGCTATGAAACCGGAGGAGGCCGCTTGTGAAGGCATCTTCATGGCCTTCCAATACCCGGTAGAGATTCCCGGCATCAGCAACGCTTACTTCCTCCGGTCTGCGCTCAATTCCATCCGCAAATACCGTGGGCTGGATGAGATTGATGCCATGGATTTCCTGCCCATGTTCCGGGAGAAACTGAAGCTGCTGGACATGGACGAGAAGCTGATGAACCGCTCCGTGAACGAAGGCTTCTCCGGCGGCGAAAAGAAGCGCAATGAGATCCTGCAGATGGCGGTGCTGGAGCCGAAGCTCGCCATCCTGGACGAGACCGATTCTGGCCTGGACATTGACGCACTGAAGATCGTAGCCCAGGGCGTCGATGCCATGCGCAACCCGGAGCGCGCCATCATCGTGGTAACTCACTACCAGCGCCTGTTGAACTACATCGTTCCCGACTTCGTCCACGTGCTGGTGGATGGACGCATCGTGCGTTCGGGTGGCCCCGAACTGGCTCTGGAACTTGAAGAGAAAGGCTATGGCTCGATGGAAGCCGAGGCGCGGCATGCTACACCCGCCTAATGAGAACGAGGGAAGAACGACGTGATCACAGCAACTCAGCAGTTGGAAAGTTATCTGGAAAGCTTCAGCGAGTTCGAGAAGCTTGCCGCCGGGAATGACCTGCCATGGTTGCGGAAGCTGCGCCGGGATGCGTTTGCCCGCTTTTGCGAAGTCGGGTTCCCAACCACTCACGACGAAGACTGGCGGTTCACTAACGTCTCTGCTATCGCGCAGACTGCTTTCCGGCTCACCTGCAACCGCCGCGTCCGGCTGTCCCAACAGGAACTGAAGCCGTACCGGGTTGCCGGCGTTGCCTGTCAACTCGTGTTTGTGAACGGGCACTTTGCGCGCGAGCTATCGTTGCTGGGCAAACTGCCCAATGGGGTGAAGGTCAGCAGTCTTGCTGGGGAGATTTCCAGCAATCCCGGAGCGATTGAACCGCACCTCGGCCGCTACCTTGATGTCCGCCGCGATGCCTTCTGTGCACTGAACACGGCTTTCGTGGAACACGGAGCGTTTGTACGCATCCCCAGAGGCACGCTAGTGGAGGAGCCCATCTGCCTCCTGTTTGTCTCGACTGCGGACGATGCTCCATCCATGAGCCATCCGCGCAACCTCATTGTGGCGGAGGAAGACAGCCAGGCCACGTTCGTCGAGGACTATGTGTCGCTCGACGGCGGCGCGGTGTTCTGCAACACGGTCACGGAACTGGTCGCCGGCGACCACACTGTGCTTTCGCACTACATGATCGAGCGCGAGCACAAGGAGGCTTTCAACATCTCAACGCTGCGTATCCAGCAGGGGAGAAGCACCAACGTCGTGTCGCACTCGGTGCTGCTGGGCGGGGCACTGGTGCGCAACAACGTGCACCCGGTGCTGGCAGGCGAAGGGGGAGAGTGTCTGATTAATGGTCTCTTCATCGGCAATGGCCGCCAGCACCTGGACAACTACATGCTGGTGGAACATGCCAGCCCGCGCTGCGGCAGCCGGCAGTTCTACAACGGGATCCTCGATGGCCACGCACACGGCGTTTTTCACGGCCGGATCATCGTGCACAAAGATGCGCAGAAAACCGACGCCAAGCAGACCAACCGCAACCTGCTGCTTTCCGACGACGCGCAAATCGACACCAAGCCGCAACTGGAGATCTACGCCGACGACGTGAAGTGCACGCACGGGGCCACCATCGGCCAGATTGAGGGGGACGCCCTGTTCTACCTGCGCTCTCGCGGAATCGACGAGGTGTCCGCGCGCAAGCTCTTGCTCTTCGCCTTCGCCAGCGAGTGCCTCGACCGCATGAAGCAGGGACCCGTCCGGAAGCACGTGGAAGGGCTGATCAACCACTGCCTGTTCCAGATGGCCAACTCTGCGCCTGGTGCGTCGACAGAGAACCGCCGCGAGGACACCGGAAAAAACTGGGAGGAAATCGGATGACCACTGCCGCCAAGAGATTGCCCAGAGAATCTCGCCCAGCGGACGTGCGCGACGCCGGCGCCGGGTTCGATGTGGAGAAAGTTCGCAGGGATTTTCCTATCCTGCGACGTAGGATTCGCGGCAGGGCGCTGGTTTACCTGGACAATGCAGCCACGTCCCAGAAGCCGCAGGTGGTCATTGATGCGATGCGTCGGTACTACGAGCGGGACAACGCCAACATCCATCGTGGCGTGCATTTCCTTTCCGAACATGCGACGGAAGAGTTCGAAGGGGCGCGGAGGAAGATGCAATCGTTCCTCAACGCCGCCGATGCGAGCGAGATCATCTTTGTTCGCGGCGCCACGGAAGCCATCAACCTCGTGGCGCAGACCTACGGCCGCGCTCACATTCGCGCCGGCGACGAAGTGCTCATCACCGCCATGGAGCATCACTCCAACATCGTGCCCTGGCAAATCCTGTGCGAAGAGAAGGGCGCAAGGCTGCGGGTTGCGCCAATCAGCGACAGCGGCGAGCTGCTGCTCAAGGAGTTTGAGAATCTGCTGGGACCCCGAACGAGGATCGTCGCATTAGCACACGTCTCAAACGCACTCGGCACGATCAATCCCGTCCAGCGGCTCATCGCAGTGGCACATCGCTGGAACATCCCGGTGCTGGTCGATGGAGCCCAGGCCGTGCCTCATCTCAAAGTGGACGTCCAGGCCCTGGATTGCGACTTTTACGTTTTCTCCGGTCACAAGGTATATGGTCCGACCGGCATCGGCGTTCTGTATGGCAAATCCGCTCTGTTGGATGTCATGCCTCCGTACCAGGGCGGCGGCGACATGATCAGTTCGGTGACCTTCGAGAAGACGATCTACAACAAGCTGCCCTACAAGTTTGAGGCAGGCACGCCCCATGTGGCGGGTGCCATCGGCCTGGGCGCGGCCATCGAGTATGTGAATGGCCTCGGTATGGACAACATAGCTGTGCATGAGCACGAGTTGCTGGACTATGCCACTGAAACCGTTTCAGCAATCCCCGGCATTCGTCTGATCGGCACCGCAAAAGAAAAGGCTGGCGTGCTCTCGTTCCTGCTGGACAGTATCCACCCGCACGACATCGGGACCATCCTCGACCAGGAAGGAATTGCTATTCGAACCGGGCATCACTGCGCCCAGCCGGTAATGCAACGCTTCGGCATCGCGGCCACGGCGCGCGCTTCGTTCGCTCTCTACAACACCAGGGAAGAAGTGGATGCTCTGGTCGAGGGAATCGAGAAGGTCCGGGAGGTGTTCGCCTGATGCCCGATCTGCGCGAGCTCTACCAGGAAGTTATCCTGGAGCACAGCAAGGCGCCTCGTAACTATCGCGAGCTGGCGACGGCGAACCACAGGGCGGAAGGATATAACCCGCTCTGTGGTGACCACTTCACCGTCTACCTGGACTTGGAGGGCGACTCGATTCGCGACATCAGCTTCCAAGGCTCAGGATGCGCGATTTCTCAGGCGTCGGCATCCCTGATGACGCAAAGCGTGAAGGGTAAGACCAGGGCGGAAGCGGCAAGACTCTTCGACCAGTTCCACAAGCTGGTGACGGGCCAGTCGCCGGCAAACGGGAGCCGGGCCGAACTGGGCAAGCTGGCCGTCTTTTCCGGGGTCTCGGAATTTCCTGTACGGGTCAAGTGTGCAACCCTTGCCTGGCACGCATTACACGCTGCAATGCAAGGGAAACAGGAAACGGTGTCGACGGAGTAGCACACGACGCGGAGAAGAGGAAATGTGAGTGCGAGTGAACTGATCACGCTGAGTCGGGCTTGTGAGGTCATCGAGATCCCCAACGGGACTCGCGGCACTCTCCCGGCCGGTGCCGTCGTGAGGATCATGCAGTCCCTGGCCGGCAGCTACACGGTGGCGACCGATCGCGGCTACATGTACCGTGTCGAAGCTAAGGATGTGGATGCCATCGGGCTCTCCAACGCGGCGATGGCACAAGAACCTGCAGTCCGGGAAGGGCCTTTCAGCGATCAGATGGTCTGGGATCAGTTGAAGACCGTGTACGATCCGGAGATTCCGGTCAATATTGTGGATCTGGGTCTGGTTTACTCGTGTGTGATTGTGCCCATGGAGCAAGGCGGGAAGAGCGTTCATATCAAGATGTCCATGACGGCGCCCGGATGCGGTATGGGCAACGTGCTCAAAGGCGACGTACAGACCAAGCTCGCGCGGCTGCCCAGTGTCAAGGAAGTTCATGTTGAAGTCGTCTTCGATCCGCCATGGCATCCCGGCCTCATGTCGGACGCAGCTAAGCTCCAGCTTGGCTTCGACCTGGATTACGGCACCACACAAGCCTGGCCACCGATCTATGGAGAAAGAAAGTGATTGTCGACAATTGGCCGAGAAGGCCACGGAGACCAGAGACATTCGCCCACACGGTCACGACGTCCGTGGAGTCGCGGTTCGCGGTCGCCTACGCTGCTGGGCGTTGTGGTCTGGGTCGAGCGTAATTAACGTCAAGGGTACGATCGCTTAGGATGCTGCCATTCAGAGCTTTGATTGCTTTCTCGGCCTCAGCGTCGTTTGTCATCTCCACGAATGCAAAACCTCGCGGCAGCCCAGTGTCGCGATCCACGATGATATGAACCTGCACCACCTGTCCGTAGGCTTCGAACAGCCGCCGAAGCTCCTCGTGCGTCACCTCAGAGCCCAGGTTTCCAACAAAGAGGTTTTTCACGACGTTTCTCCTGTCGGTACTGTTTGATTGTGGGCTCTTCTCGGGCAACTAAGCAAGAGGACGAAGTTGAGAGAGCAGCGAGGTGCTGCTTCCGCTTTTCTCCGCACCCACCACAACCCTTTAAATGTTAGGGAAACTCGGGTCACAAACACCGATTTTCGAGTCCGGGATGAAATATTTGGCTAGCACAGATAATCCCGATTATGAGGAGCAAGGCAACCAAGACCGACTGGAACGCCCGGAACCGCGACCTGCACGACCTCTCTATCGCGCACACGCTCCTTATCAGCCACATCCGCGCCATGTTTACCCGGACATACCCACGCTGACGTCCTGCGAATACAACGGTCTATTCGATGTTTCCTGTCGGTAGCAGGACCTTGTGGTCCCGGACCCACTGAATGAGCAGGATACGGTGACCGACCTGTCGGCGGCTGGCCGAATCTAAGCGGAACCTGCCATAGAAGGTGTAACCGTCGAGCTCCGCAGCAGTAGCTAATAGGTTGTTGTCCTGCAAAGAGCCTGCACGTCGCACGCACTCCTTGAAAATCAAACCCACGGCGAAACTGCCGGCGGCGGTGTACTCCGGCTTGCGTCGAAACTGCTTCCGAAAATTGCGCAAAAACCAAAACGCGTCCGGCCCGATGCCGGCGGAGAAACTGGCATGCGCTTCCCATTGGCTGGGCCCAATTACTCCCTCCGCAGCGCGGCCAAGCTCGTCATAGAAGGGCTGGACTCCTGCAGCCACAGCGGCAACCGCTCGAATCGAGGCAGGCCAGCGCCGGCGCGCCCGCATGATCTGGATCTCCTGCTCGAAGCTCCCGGCCAGGACGAGGATCTCCGGTTGTGATGCGTGGAGTTCCCGCAGCAGGACGTCAACGTCAAGCGCCGAATAAGAAATCAGCTGGACCGAGTATTCGGAGGGTGCCGTCTGCACAACTCCCCGGGCTACATGGGTGGCGAATGTGCCTCGAGTGGAGTGTACGATACAGATCTTGCGCAGAGCAGGTGCCTGTTGTTCTAGCCGGCGCGGAAGGTCGCGCAGATAGTCACTCGCGGGCGTGGGCGTGCTGACCAAATGCTGCCAGCCGCGATTGAAGATTTCATCCGAGGACCCGCCGTGGTTCCACAGAGCTCTCTTCTGTTCGTGGGCAACCTCGGCGACGGTCATGGTTAGGCCGCTGGAGTAGGGTCCGAAAAGTGCGTCAACGCGGTCCTGGCGCAGCAGGCGCAACGCGTTCTCCCGCGCCAGGCTCGCGAGGCTTTGATCGTCATAGAAAACCACTCGGACTCGCCGGGGTCCGTTCTGTCCGAGCGTGATCCCATCTCGGCCGTTCACATAGGACTGCCAAAGCCGCAGTCCGTCAAGCGCCTGTCGTCCCTGGGCAGAAAACCTGCCGGTAAGCGAAATGGAGAGGCCGACTAGAATCTCCGATCTGGATTGCATGGTTCCGGTCTATCCATAGTAGGCGTGTTCCACGCCCTTTTCCCTCAACCCGAGGAAAATCCCAGACCTGCCAGAATTATTTTTGGATGAGCGAATTCAAAAGAACCACAAGCGAAAACATACTCAATAGGCTACGCACCGGATGCAGTCGTCCCCACCGTAGGAGAAGCTGCCTTGCGTGCGCCGAACCTCGGTCAAGCGAGAGGCATCAGGCCTCTCCGACGGAGGCACAGCTTTCCTCTCACGCTGCATTGTGAAGGGCAGCGCGTCATTCTAGCCGCTATCTCAAACCATTCCTCGAGGATGCAATGCGTTCCGGGATCGCCGTAGTAGGCTTCATCGCGGGGCACTACGTGCCCGAACGAGCTTCTGCGTCGTTCCCAAACGCACTTGCTCAGCAGAGTGTCGAAAAGTTGAGTTGCTTCGTTAGGCTGGAGAAAAGTGCTGGTCGTAGTAAATCTCAGCGCCGGGAATCGGGATCGAGTCCATCGCAAGAAACCTAGAACCTGCCTTCCGCGATCCATCTTCCCACTTCGTTGGCCACTGAGAACCGATTGGCAGGATTCTGTTCAAACCGACCGCCCAGCGTGTATGCATTCACTTCCAAGGGTATCGCCTCGTAGCTGCCACCATTCAGAAATCCACGCACGTAAAGCTCAGAAAATCGCGGAATGCGAACTTGCCGATACTGTTCCACGTGGACGAATTCGTGAAACAACAGTCCATTCGAGAACGGTTCGTGCGAGATGCGAGTTTCCGCGCCATCGCGACCTTGGCGATCTTCCGTCCCCGCCGCATCGCCAGGTGAAAGTACTTGCTGCGCCATTCCGGGATGCTGCGCACCGTGACCTACCATCCACCGCCGCTTTAGAACGCCCTACGTTTCCATTGTTGTTTTCGCCGGTCTGCTATGGGCGCTCACACTGTTAGGCACGTTCCGGTGGAATGCCACACTTTCCGCCCTGTCTCGTCTCTTCGCCTATGGAATTACCTGTGCTGCTCTGCCGGCGTTACGCAAGAAAGCGCCCGGACACGAAGGCTTCCACTTGCCTGTTGGCAGTGTCTTCGCGGTGCTCGGGATTTTCTTTGCGATTGTATTGGTCACCCGTATGGGAAGCGCTGAACTCATCGTTCTTGCAATCACAGCATCTGTTTCGATCATGAACTGGGTCGCTGTTCGGCGAAATGCTGGAAACAGCTAGGGAGACTCTGAATAAGGTCTCCCTTTCCACAGGAATATAGAGTAAGTTGCGCCAGATGAGATCGACGAACAAACAACAGAGGACTCTGGCAATGATGAATGGTTTTGAGCGGTACACAAAAAAGACACGGCGACAGATATTTCTGGAAGAAATGGAACGGGTGGTCCCGTGGCGCGAGTTGTGCGCACTGGTTGAGCCTCATTATCCCAAGCCGGGGAATGGGCGCCCGCCGGTGGGAATGGAACGAATGCTGCGGATTTATTTTCTGCAGCATTGGTTTAACCTGTCGGACCCGGCAGTGGAAGAGGCGCTGTACGACTCGGCGGTGATGCGGCAGTTCGTGGGCATTGATTTGGGCCATGAACCGGTGCCCGACGAAACCACGGCTTGTAAGTTTCGTCACTTGCTGGAGGAACATCAACTTGGGGAACAGATCCTGGGCACCGTGAACCTGCACTTGCAAGCCCAGGGAGTGCGCATCGCCACGGGCACGATCGTGGACGCGACCATCCTGCACGCGCCCTCGTCGACGAAGAACCGGGAGCAGCAGCGCGATCCGGAGATGCATCAGACCAAGAAAGGCAATGCCTGGTATTTCGGCATGAAGGCCCATGTGGGAGTGGATAGTAAGACCAAGATCATCCACACCGCGGTGGCTACGGCGGCGAACGTTGCCGATTCTACGGTGCTTTCCGATCTGCTGCATGGGGAAGAAACCCGGGTCTGGGGGGATCAGGCTTATAAGGGACAAAGCCATGTAATTAAGGAGTGCGCACCTCGCGCGCAAGACCACACTCATCGTCGCTACCGGTACAAGAATGAGATTGACGAACTCGAGCGGGCGAAGAACCGAACCAAATCGAGCGTGCGTTCCAAGGTGGAGCATGTGTTTCAGGTGATGAAGCTGCAATTCGGATTTGTGAAGCTGCGCTACCGAGGACTGAAGAAGAACGCGCACCGGCTGTTTGTCACTTGCGCGTTGGTCAATCTGTTTCTCAGTCGGCGGAAACTGCTGCTGACGGCCAGCGCATAGACGCAAGCAAACCCCTGTTTGCCTTGAGGTTGGTGATGGCCAAGGCGAGAAACCCGAGGGGAATGCCTTCACCAGAACTCCTCGAGACTTGCAACACGCTCCATCGCTCGACCAGGAACTTACTTATTCAGATATTCCCTAGAAGTACCAGATAACTAAGGTAATGGCGGAGAGGGAGAGATTCGAACCCTCGCTACCGGTATCAGCTAGTGCAACGGTTTAGCAATACACAGGAGGGTTCTGAACCGTTTGCAAAGTTTTCTACTCTACTCTTCTTTTGAACGCGTTACAAATCACTCGATTTGACCCGTTCTGCTTGGAAACGATTCGTTCTGATCGTGCAACCATTACAATTTCATGACAGTCTGGACGATCGCGCGAATCTTAATCGAGTTTCGCGCGAACACTAAGCTTGGTGGAAGTGACGATCCCGATGGGCTGCCAGAAGAACCGGCGAGTCGAGATCACCCTCAGGAAGCGCCGACCTGGGATACGGCACTCACATCCGAAAGGCTTCCTTGTATGAATTGCCTTGTAAAATTTCTAATTGGGCGGCGCATATATCTGGACGAAATGATCGGCTTTAGCATCGCTTTGGGCCTTGCGGCGCTACTTCCCGCGTCGGCACAGACGGCTGCGGTGCAAGCTCCTCACACGCCTGCCCGTTTGCCCGCTTGGGCGCTAGGCCCGTTCAAGCGCTTTGCTGATATCAATCCGATCATCACTCCCCGTCCGGCATCCGTGTTCTCTTGCCCCATGCGTCGGCGCGACATCCATTGGGAGAAGCTACATACTTTCAACCCCGCAGCGATAACCGTAAGCGATCGTATCGCCGTTTTGTACCGAGCCGAGGACGATACTGGTCAAGGCATAGGCGGGCATACTTCCCGGCTCGGTCTGTGGACGAGCATCGATGGTACCCACTCGACAGAACGTTTTTCGCTCCCGGTTCTATATCCTGACAATGATATTGCTAAGCCATTCGAGTGGGATGGTGGCTGCGAAGATCCGCGTATTGTCCAGGCCCCGGATGGGACTTACGTGCTTACTTATGTAGCATGGAACAGATCCAAGGCGAATATCTGCATCGCGACCTCTCGCGATCTGCACATCTGGAAAAAACACGGTCCTGCGTTCAATTCCGCATCCCCAACAGATGGTGAATGGACCAAGTCGGGAGCCATTGTTACGACTGTCGTTGGAGGAAAAATTCTAGCGGCGCGCATCAAGGGCAAATATTGGATGTATTGGGAACACGATAGTGAAGCTGATCCATCTATTTTTCTCGCCGTCTCAGAAGATCTCATCCATTGGACTCCAGTGGTGGAGGCCAACGGTCATCCCGTGCCGGTCCTCAAAACCCGAAAAGGCTCGTTCGACGCCCGGCTAATGGATCCGGGTCCACCGCCGTTGCTTACATCTGCCGGGATCATCTTTATCTACAATGGCAAGAATGGCGATGCGCATGATGGGGACCAAGCCTATCCGCTCCTGTCCTATAGCATGGGTCAAGCCTTGTTCTCGGCTGATGACCCTGCTCACGTAATCGCTCGCTTACAAAAGCCATTTCTCGTTCCAGAGCTGCCTTTTGAACGTTCAGGTCAATACACAAACGGGACCGCCTTCGCAGAAGGACTAGCCTGGAAGAATGGAACATGGTATCTGTATTACGGATCTGCTGATTCGGTTATCGCTGTAGCGACATGGACGCCGGCACGGGATGATCTTAGAGGCTCGGCACCCAGAACTTTCCGCGAAGCAAAGCCGTAGCCAAATAGCCCAGCCCACATGTCCGGCAGGTGCATTTCTGCCCTTCCTCAATATGTCGTGATACGATCTAGGGTAGGCATGATGGCGACCCGGCATAATCAGCAAACGGCGAAATCGCTTCCCCTTACTGACTATCAGTCTTTAGCGGAGCTGCGGTACCAGATTCGTCGTTTTGTGCATTTCAGCGAGCAAGCCGTACGGAACGCGGGGCTCGAGCCTCGCCAGCATCAGCTGATGTTGGCGCTGAAGGCTCTCCCCAAAGACGTTCGCCCTCGTATTGGAGAATTGGCGGAGCGTTTGCTCATTCAGCACCACAGTGCCGTGGAGTTAGTGAACAGATTGGCGACGGGAGGATATGTCCGCCGCGATAGATGAGATGCAGATAGGCGGGAGGTGTTGATTTCGCTGACACCTAAGGTGAAAAGATCTTGCGAGAGCTGTCCTTGCACCACCGGGCGGAACTTCGAACGCGGGGACCGGCGCTGGTTGCGGCACTCAAACGCGCCATACAAACCGCAAGAATCGGATGACAGCATAGTCCGAACTTGAGCAAGGAACCACTTAGATATGTCGGAAGGCAAGATGGGGTCCACAGACGGCATTGGCGCAGTGAATCCTCCTCGTCCAACTATCGCAGCGACTGGGGTTCAGGTTAAAGACGCTGCGCTCGCTGAACCGGCACAGTTTCGAATGGTGTTAGTTTCTTTCCTGGCCGCCGGAATCGGGCTTTTGGCAGGCTTTATCGCGTATTTGCTCTACAACCTGATCGGCCTGTTTACCAATATCGTCTTCTATCATCGCTTTGTTTTTGCCTTGGCTCAGAAGCCTTCTGGGAAGGTGGAAATTCCAGCAACGGGTTCGCCTCTCTTCGCTGAATGAGGGATTGACGGGTCGAAACGGCCGCTCGGTGGAGACGGCGACTCCGTGGTTCACCGCATTTAATTCAGCTTCCTTCTGCAATCGACGAGCACTTGCATCGGCGGCATCCTTGCCGACCGATAATCGTACCCGCTTCGCCCCTTCCCACCACTCCAGGTAATATGCCCCTTCCGCGTGCCGCTCTTCCTGACCATTGATGATCACCAGATCGGCTCGCACCCGTCCGTTCGCCGCCAAAACAACAGGGCAGTAGCGTAAGCCTCTAGCAGGCTGCGGAAAAACACCTTGAGAACCAAGAATGATTCTTGTTTGCACAAGCAAAGCTGATAAGAAGAAGGAATGCGAGGCGACGACAGGCAGCAAATGGATGTGTTCAGCTACGTAAGCCCGGAACAGCGGGTACCGCAAGACCACCCCTTGCGTCCCCTTCGTGTCATGACTGATGAGGCATTGAGGCAGTTGCAACCCCGGTTCAACAAGGTTTACGCCAAGACTGGGCGCCCCTCGATTGCGCCGGAGAAGTTGTTGCGAGCGCTCCTGTTGCAAGCGCTGTACTCGGTGCGCAGCGAGCGGATGCTGATGGAACAGCTCGACTACAATCTGCTGTTCCGCTGGTTCGTGGGCTTGAACATGGATGACGCCATTTGGGATGTGACCGTGTTCACGAAGAACCGCGAGCGCCTGCTCGATGGGGACATTGCCGAAGCCTTCTTCCAGGCCGTGCTGCAGCAGGCACGCGAACGGAGTCTGCTCTCGGACGAACACTTCACCGTGGATGGAACGCTACTGGAAGCGTGGGCGAGTGCGAAGAGTTATCAACGCAAGGATGCCAAGAGCACGGTTCCACCGGACGATCCTGGCAATGCGACAGTGGACTTCCGCGGGGAGACGCGGTCGAACCAGACGCACGCATCGAAGACGGACCCGGATGCGAAGATGGCACGCAAAGGTCAGGGCAAAGAAGCGAAGCTGAGTTACAACGGGAATCTGCTGGTGGAGAACCGCAACGGCCTAATCGTGAACACGGAGGTATTCGAGGCCAACGGAACGGCCGAGCGCGATGCCGCGCTGGTCATGCTGGAACAGATTCGGGGAACGAAGCAGGTAACGGTAGGCGGCGACAAGGGCTACGACACAGCGGATTTCGTGGCCGAATGTCGCAACCTGAAGGTCACACCGCACGTAGCCCAAAATCTTGCGCGGCCTGGTGGAAGCGCGATCGATGCTCGTACGACGCAGCACCCGGGATACACCATCAGCCAGCGGAAGAGGAAGCGGGTTGAAGAGTGCTTCGGATGGCTCAAGACGATCGCGCTGTTGCGGAAGGTTCGCCACCGCGGCATCTTCAAGGTGGGCTGGGTCTTCACCTTTGCTGCCGCTGCTTATAACCTCGTCCGCATGCGAAATCTGGCAATTCAAACCGGATAAGTCAAAGTCGAGTCTATCCGCTGGGCCGAAAAAAGACCTTCTGGCCACCAACACATGCAGCGAAAGCTCTTCTCTCACTAACAAAATCGATAAACTGGGATAGGTTCTAAGTCGCATTATCCATTTTTCCGCAGCCTGCTAGAGGTTTGAACTCGTTTGGTGAGATTGACGGTGCGGTTCACGTGACTCCTAGAAACAGAATCATTCTAGGTATCACACCGCGTAACTGCTAGATTACGAAAGATCTGGCGGAGGGAGAGGAATTCGAACCCGCGGTACGGTTTTAAAATGGCATTAGCAGCCGAATCCGCCGTTTCTATCGCATTCGCTTTATTGACCCGAAGGCTGATCAGGTTCCGCGGCGCCCTCAGCGAAAGAGTCGTAACGAGCTTCGAGCAACTTGAGGAGTTTGGCTTTGGCGCTGCTAACCTTATCTTCTACGTCCCTGGGCTTCACGGTCTCGGGGAAAGAGATCATCATTTTCGCCAGAAGGTCCAGGGCCTTCAAATGGCCACTGGCTGCCTGGTTTATCAATTGTGTGAAGCTCGCTTCAATCTTGGTCATCCATTGCGGACCATTGTTTCCCTTGGTCAGAATTTTTTGTTTCGCAACCTTCCCCAGCAATTCTGGGATCCCCTGGGCTTTTCGCGGTCGGCCACTGGGGTTGCCAGAACGCCCTTTTTGGAATTGAAATGCTTTGGGTGGTTTTTTATAACCCCCCTCATTTTTAATATCATGGGCCATGCATCACCTCCGCTTGATCGAAGCACTCGCCGGTTGCCGCGCACTTCACCTTTTCACCGGTGTGTTTTTCCCATCTCCTCACCGCGGCATCGACGTATAAGGGATCAATCTCAATCGCATAGCAAATCCGGCCCACCTTCTCCGCCGCGAGAATTGTTGAGCCAACACCAGAGAAGTTGTCCAGAACGATATCGCCACGTGCGGAACAATCGAGAATCGCATCGGCAATCATGGCAACCGGCTTTACCGTTGGGTGTAGGGCCAGCAGATTGCCTTCACCCGCCGATTTCGACAACGTATTCATGCCGGGATAGCGCCAAACATTGGTGCGATTGCGGCCAAATTGCCCAAGCTGAACAAGATCCGGGCCTACATTCTGGCGGATAACAAGCTGGCGGAGAAAGCTGGTTGGGACCATTCGATTCTGGCCATTGACCTTCAGCATTTGACCTCGGTCGACCTCGAGTTTGATGTTTCCATTACTGGCTTTGAAGTAGGGGAAGTCGATCTGATCCTGCAGGAAGCAGTCGCAGCTGAAGGACAAGAGGAGAAAGAACCGGTAGAGATCCGTTCTGGTCCGGCGGTTACCCAGCGGGGAGACGTTTGGTTGTTGGGTGATCATCGTCTAATCTGCGGCGACGCTCTGGATGAATCGACCTACTCGGTACTCATGAAAGGCCAGAAGGCTCACGCTGTCTTCGCGGATCCGCCCTACAACGTCAAAATCGACGGAAATGTCTGCGGTAAGGGGAAGATTCACCATCGCGAATTTGTTATGGCTGCGGGGGAGATGAGTGAGCCTGAGTTCGTCGATTTCTTGTGTAGCGCACTTTTTTTTCTACACCGTCACAGCTGCGATGGCTCGGTTCATTTCATCTGCATGGATTGGCGCCATGCCGCTGAAATCTTAGAGGCTGGGAGGAAAGCCTACGATAGGCTCCTCAATCTTTGCGTATGGACGAAAGACAATGGCGGAATGGGATCGTTTTACCGGTCGCAGCATGAGTTGATTTTCGTATTCAGAAACGGAAAGGAGCCTCATCGCAACAATGTCAAATGGATCAAGCAACACCTGCGCATCAAGGCCTTCTACGGGACCAGCGAGAATGCAGTGAAGACCCAGATCTGGATCGCGGTGTCGGTTTACGTGCTGGTGGCGATCGTACGTAAGCGGTTGGGGCTTGAGGCCAGTCTTTACCAAACCCTACAGATTCTGAGCGTCACACTTTTCGAGAAAACACCCATTTTATGCGCCCTTCAGGCCCTCGATGCGGGTGCCAATTTCGCCGAAAACGTCAACCAACTGATTCTCTTCGACATTTAACCGGACAGTAGTGGGTCTGGATATTGCATAGCTATCCTTTCACAACTTTGATTCGTTGCCTATACTTATAAGGTATAAACCCATCTAGTCTGTTCCTCCATGCCCAAATCAAAACCTACACATCATAAGGCGCAATCGTCCGTAATTCCGCAGATCGAGCACCTGTTGACGGAGCAAACATCCGTTATTCTGCAAGCGGTAGATGAGAAGCTCTCCGCTCAGGATAAACGAATTAAGCAAGGCTTCGCGGCTCAGGATAAACGAATTGAGCAAGGCTTCGCGGCTCAGGATAAACGAATTGAGCAAGGCTTCGCGGCTCGGGATGCGGTTTTGGACAAGTACTTGGTATCGTGGCGGCAGTCATCGCGGTTGCTGGCGCAGCCGTTACTGCTGGATCGTCACTGGTTGTAGCGTATTCCGCAATTGGGACCTTGGCTACGACCGGTCTGGGGGCCGCAACGGCCGGTTCAACAGGACTCCAAGAATTAAAGAAAGCTTACAGCGCTGTCCAGCCCGTTGTTGCAAAAGTAAAATCTGCAATAAATGACGTCAACGATATTCGCGCGAAGTACGAGGCACTTCAGAGCGATCTAAACGCCAATGCGGATAGCGCGCGAATTCTTGTTGAGCAGACAGGATTTGACAGGTTATCAGCCGAGCGCCTGGACAACTTCGACAGAACGGTCAATGGCGCCGCCGGTGTTTCCCAAACTATAAAAGACCAGCTGATCAATGCTGTTCACTCTTACTTCGGACTTGTGCAACTGCGAAATAAAAAGATAGATGAGCACGACGGATTGATTGTTAGCATTCAAGATTCAGCTCGGTCTTACTACGACCAAGGAGTACAAATATCGAGTCTGTCCGATATGAAAAGCCATCTATCCTCCACCGGACAGGTTCCGCAAAAGGTAGCCTACCTTAGTGCCCTAAACAGAATTCAAACCGCCCAACTCAATGTCATGAGAAAACTCGTGTGGGATGAGAAACGTGCTCAAGCATTTTGGCAGGTCAACCCAGACTTGCTCGATTCGACGGCTTTGGTAGAGATCAACTCCATCAATCTCGCCGCAGATCTTTTTCAGGCGCATAACGGGATAATGACACAACAGGCAAGCTATACTGCCAATCAATCTCCTGTCGTAACCTCCTTTGACCCAGGCGGAATTGCTATCAACCTTTCGGTTTCGGATTCTGACCGCAGTGCGTTGGTGAACACGCGAAGGTTTCGATTTACGATTGCGGCGGGAGCCGGCTACTTTCCACTTCATATGCGTGAAATTTTCATTACCGGCTTCAAGTTTTCGATGGGCCCAAACAGTCCTCACTTTTCTGGTCGGCTGGTTCATTTGGGAAGACATCAGATTCAAACTGTGTCGGGCACAAGTGTAGAATTCGCATCTCAACCAATTTACGTAGGCATACAGTCGGGAAACACGCCGGATTTCGTCAGCATACTAGGTACGGGAAATCAGCGGATTCATGGCTTAAGCGCCTTCGGAGATTGGGCGATAATCGCCGATCCGAATGTTCCTGTTGGTGTCCTGAGAAGGCTTCAATCGATCACGCTGACATTCCAGGGTAATTCTCGCGCAAGCACCGCTTGAAAGGCCAGCGCAAACAGAGCCAAGGTCTTTGCAACCGTGGCTCTGAGGTGTTCGCCGATCTTTTAGCCGTCGTGTAGCGGTTTTTTATCCGTGTCCACCAATTGGGGTACAGATCACCCGGTGGTTTACTTCGTTTCCTAAGGCGCGTGCTCCTTCCCAAACCATTCCATCAAGTTAAGCCTTCGCAACGCAGACACCCTACTACCCTGATGACAAAGGTAACCTTCCACAGCTACCTTTCGTTGGCGTAGATTCGACACATGCCTCCAAAGCCGGAGCGAGAAAAACCACTAGTTTTGATTGTGGACGATGATCTGGCTTCACGCGAATTGCTGGCCAGTTACCTCGAACCAGAAGGTTGCGCGATCGTGATGGTTTCTTCGGGAACGGATGCTGTCGAGGAAGCGCGTCGGTCGTTGCCTGACCTGATCGTGACGGACGTGCTGATGCCGGGGCCCGGTGGTCTTCAAACGTTGTTTATCCTTCGAAACACGCCGGAGACCTCGCATATTCCTGCCATCGTCGTTTCCGGAATCAGCCCCCGAATTCTGGGGCTGATGCCTGCGGCTGCATACTTGGTCAAACCGGTTGAAAAACACGCCTTTGTTCAAGCAGTACGCAAATACATCAATCCATCCTCGGAAGCATGGCAGCAAAATGTAGAAAAGCGCGTTTGACGGTCAGGTTTAGTTTCTTGGGCACTTGGCTCAACGTAGTGCCAAAGATTAGATCAGTCTGTAAGATCGGATGCCCAAAACCACACCAGCTAAGCAAGTGGAGTGAAAACTATCGGGATGAAGGTGAGCGCTATGGATATTGCCTCCCTGAGCTTCATCACAACTGAAGATTATCGGAAGCTATTTCAGGCTTCTCCCACTCCATTTTTGGTTTTAACGCCCAAATTCACGATTGCCGCCGTGTCGGACTCCTACTTAGGCGCTACCATGACTCGGAGAAGCGATATTGTCGGTAAGGGACTGTTTGACGTGTTCCCGGATAACCCCGGTGCCCCACCGCGACTGGCGGTCACAATTTGCGCAGGTCACTGGACAAAGTCCTCTCGACTTGTCTGCCAGACCAAATGGCGGCGCGCGGGAAAAAGCTTTTCTCGCCTCACAGTGGAACGGACTCAATGACGCTTCTCTGCTATCGCGACCTTATTGACCCCGCTGCAGGCGAGATAGAGTTTGCCGTCCGGGCTGGCGACCATATTGCGGACCACGCCACCGCCCGAGGCGATGGGGGTAGAGGCTAAGAAGCTCTGCGTCTCCGGGTTGAATTCGACGACTCGGTTTGGTGTCACGCCGGTTTCCGCGTACCAGACCATCCCATCCGAGGTAGTAGTTATTCCGTAGGGTTCGCTGCCTGGGCCGCCTGGCGATGGCCATTCCTGGGTTTTGCCGGTTGTCGAATCCAAACTCTCCCAGGTACCCGCGTGCATAGTCAGAGTAGTAGACCTTATCGTCTGAGACGATAGTGAGCCGCCGGGGCCGCGCGCCCTTCGGAAGCAGGTATTCGGTGATTTCCATGGTCTCGGGCTTGATGCTAGCCAGCTTCTGATTATCTGGTTGCTTCAGCAAACCCCAACAGGTTGGGGTTGAGATCCCTCGCTCCCCGAATCTGTTCGTATACTGTTGATCTGCGGCTGGTTCCCAGACCAAGGAGTGTCTGAAACGCGGCCGCCGGTGTCTTGCGACGGTTGTGCCGAAAGACGAACTCATCCAGGTAGACTTGGAGTTGGGCCTTGCTCACTCCGTGGTAGGTGCCGATCAGCCACTGTTGCAGGTTGCCAATCGCCCGATCGGCCAGCGGGACAGCGGGCTTCGCGCCCTTGCGCAACTCCAACCGGAGAGGCTGGTTGCGAGCGACGTGTTTAAAGCCGGCCTCCAACAGACCCGAGAAACTTTTGAGGCCATCGGTATAGACAGTCGAACCAGGTGCCACGTTCTGGATGAGGAACGACCTGATCGTGGCGGCCTTGAAGTTGGAAATCACGCTCATTCGGACTCGACCGGAAGCTCGGCCCCGCTTTTCCACGGCCACTAGGACCAGAGCTGCCTGCCGTTCCTTGAGTTGTCGACTTCCCCGCAGTCCAGCTTGCTCGCCGCCCACCCAAGTGTCATCCACCTCGACCTCGCCGCGCAGGGCTTCCCTGACCATATTCACCATCGCCCGGCGGAGTTTGTTGAAGCATCATCCATGCGGTCAAGCCTCAGACCCAGTTGACGCTGCAGAAGTAGAGCGGACACGCCACGCTTGTCCGTAGTCATCAGATACGCCGCCCAGAACCAGTGGGTCAGCGGAATTTTCGTCCGGTGCAGGATGGTCCCAGAAGTCAGCGAAACCTGGTACCGACACTTGCCGCATTGCTGCCGCCGTTGGTTCACCAACTCATAGGCTCTTTCATGTCCGCATCGGGGACAACTGAACCCATTCGGCCAACGACAGGCTGCCAGATATCTCTGGCAGGCCTCCTCGGTAGCAAAGTCGGTCTGAAACTGGCGAAGCGTCCTGGGAAACGGCGGTCGGGGCACCGCTCCACACTACCTGTTGGGGTTTGCTGAAGCAACCAGATATCGCGTTGAGAAAGCTTGGAAGAGGAGGATCTGATGACGAGTTAGTGAAACCTTTTATTACAGTCCAGTGGGTGCAAGTCCCACCTGACTAAAAGTCGAGCAGACAGGTCAGTAGCGAGTCTTGCCATTCACCGGGTGACTGGTGGGTGCGAAGCGTAGACAGCAAGGAAGCAGGCCGCGAGGATTCAGCCCCGAAATTGTTAACATTGCCACGCCGACGCCTTTATCTGAGCGGAAGGCAGGATCCGGCAGCGACCGTTAGTGCGAAGGTCGTGCTGGAGTGGCCGGGGTCTCTAGCCCGGGGCATGGTTCCAAAGGGATTGTCCAGGAACTCAAGAGAGCTCCTCATCTCCTCCCACATCAAGAGGAATGCCTCTTACGACGGAAGGTACGTGCACCCAAGGGTCGACCAAAGGGGTACGGACGGATGCTGAGCAGTCTTACGACCCCATATTACCGATGAAGGTGGGGAACCGCAGGGCTTCCCGCAAGGGAGCGGCCACGGTACCCATCCGAGGGAAGGGGGGAGCAGGCGTACGAATCTGTTGAAAGGAAACATAACCGAGACTCAGAACTCGGATCGCCATGTGCACAGACATCGACAGAATAGCTGAACTCGCTAAGGAAGATCCGAAGCGACATTTCTTCTCAATCGCTCACCTGATCACAGTCGAGAAGTTGTTTGCAGCTTTTCGGCATCTACGAAAGAAAGCCAGTGCCGGAATCGACGGAGTCACATATGCACAGTATGAGACGGGCGTCGATGAGAACATCCGCCAGTTGCATCAGCGGCTCAAAGAAGGCAAGTACCGGGCCCAGCCGTTGCGGCGAGTGTATATCCCGAAGGAAGACGGGAAACAGAGGCCAATCTCGATTCCCGTCCTCGAGGATAAGCTCGTTCAGAAAGTTGCGGTGGACCTGCTGAATGCCATCTACGAGCAGGACTTTCTCGGGTCCTCGTACGGGTTTCGACCCGGACGGGGGCAACACCAGGCGCTGGACGAAGTGAGACGGGTCATTTGTACCCGGCCCACGGGATGGATTCTGGAGATAGATATCCGAGCATACTTCGACAAAATTGTTCGGGAAATTCTCGTCGAGATGGTTGAGAAGCGCGTAAGCGACGGCAGCGTGCTCCGCCTGATTCAGAAATGGATCAAGGTCGGAGTCATCGAAGAAGGCAGACTGCTCGTAAGCGAAACAGGAACCGGGCAAGGACAACCGATCAGTCCACTCCTTGCCAACATTTACCTGCACTACATACTCGACGAATGGTTCGAGGAAGTGGTGAAACCCCGGCTCAAGGGGGAAGCCTACGAGATCCGCTTTGCCGATGATGCCATCTTGTGCTTCGAGCGCAAGGAGGACGCGGAAAAGGTGATGAGTGTCCTGCCGAAGAGATTCGAGAAATACGGTCTGGCACTGCACCCGGAGAAGACACGGCTGATCGAGTTCGGACGCGATGCAGCCAGGAACGCGGAGAAACAGGGAAAGAAGCCCGCGACCTTCGATTTCCTAGGCTTCACGCATATCTGCGCCCGCAGCCGAAAGGGGAAGTTCACAGTACACGTGAAAACGATCGCCAAGCGGTTCCGTAGAGGATTGAAGGCGATCGCCGACTGGTGTCGCGAACACCGGCACGATCCTGTGAGCAAGCAGCAGAAAACCCTGAATGCAAAGCTCCGCGGCCACTACCAGTACTACGGCCGTCCGACGAACTACCGCGGTATCTGGCGGTTCCATCAGACGGTACGGCGTATCTGGAGGCAATGGCTGAGTCGCCGCACACGTGGACGAAGGCTGACATGGGAACGGCTTGAGGCAATCCTACGCCAGTATCCGTTGCTGAAACCTCGGATCATGCACGCCTGGGCGGGCAAGGGGAGTAGCGCCTGAGGAACCCGCTGCGGAAAATCTGCACGGCGGGGTCTGTGAGGGGGGAGAACTTGGTGGGCCATGGTGGACCTAAACGCGCACGTAGCTGGAAACGGCGGATAGAGCCAAGGAAAGCCTACAGCCCACGGAGTTCTCCTCTACTCGGAATCAGAAGCCAGCTTGTTCGTACCAAATTCGCAGAAGAAGGGTACGCCCTTGGAATTCACCGCTATTCCGTATGGCAATGCATGGCCAGTGGGCACTTTCTTCAGGATGATCATGCCGTTGCGAGGATCGAGCCTTCCGACCGCGTTTCCTTGCTGCACCGTGAACCACAACATTCCCTTTTGATCGAAAATGGGAGTATGGGGGTCATCTGCTCCTTTGTCGGCAATAGGGTACTCGGTAATCTTGCCCGTACGGGGATCGAGCGTACCGATGTATCCCTTGAAATTTGCTGTGAACCAGATGCTTCCCTCGCGATCGGCGACCAGGCCGTGTAGACCGGAGTCTGGCGTCTTCAGATGGTATTCGCGGATTTCACTGGTTGCGGGATTCAGGCGACCGAGGGTATTGGATAGCTGGCCCGTGTACCACAGGGCGCCATCGGGTGCGAACGCGGGATCATGCGGGCGGGAATTGGGCGTCGGCACGTCCCATTCTCTGATGACGAGGCTCTCACCCGCAGACCTCCTGGCCTCGGCCATGGCCGCTTGCCTGGCGCCAAGACGCGCAACTTGGACGTTGTGGCTGAATATCGCGCCGAAGAAGACGATCACGGTGATGACAAGAATCGCGATAGTGATTCGACGCATGGATACCTCCGAAGTCCGTTTAGGACTGACTCAACACGTCACGTGGAGGATGGCATTGGTATCCTTCAGGTCTTGTTCCAAAACCTTGATGGCCTCGGCGGTTGGCAGAACGAACAACTTGATCTCGAGACGCTCGGCCTCGCGCCGCACTTCTTGCATCACCGGTAGTCGGCCATATGCACCACTTCCGATGACGAGCTGGCGGCATTTCCAGGGTATGTTTTCTTCAACGGACAGTGGCGTGTGCCCAAACTGTTCGCGAAATTGCTTGGACGCTTTTTTCTTGCGTTTGGAGATCTCCCCGCGGTCGATCACGACATCATGTGCATAAGTGCTGCCATCGATCTGGATGGAGCCGAAAGAGAAATTGTCGAAGTGCATAGCGCCTCTGCGAGCAATCGGCATTTCAGGCGCTCTTTTTTGACGTGATGACGGAGAAGGCCGACCAGCGCTGCTCGACGTTTCTGCTGCCGCAGTGCGGGCAAAGAACCTCGCCTTCTTCGTAATCGACGAGAGCCAATATCTTTGAAAATATCTTCTTGCAGGCGTTGCAGAAGAATTCGTAGTGGGGCATACAGACCTCCACAATTGCTGAAGGGGGTACGGCAGAATTCTAGCCCCCTTTGTTGGAAGGTTCAACATGGTCAGGTCTCGAATTCTGCGTGACTGGGTCGCGGATTTTTCAGGAGGTCTGGGTCGCGGATTCTGCGAGGTTCAGCGAGCTGAAATTGGCGTAAAATGCGCCCGAAACAGGTTCAGGGCGATTTCAGTGTTCTGGGCGGGAGGCCTGCTGCCATGTCAAGACCACCGTATCGTGCGTTGCAGGTAGCGCTGCGCATCTTCTCTGTGCTCCTCGCCATCGGCGCGCTGTTCATGATTTTCAGCAGCCGAGCGCTTGTTGTCCGCGTATTCCTACACCCTGCTGAGGCCGAGGTTTCGACTTTGCTCCTCTTCCTTCTGAAGGAAATGGGTGGGATAGTGCTGATGGTCAGCGCGATGCTGTTTCGCGCCTCCCGCGATCCGGAGCGCAACATCGCGGTCGTCGATGGATTGATTGTGGGTCTGATCATCCTCGCAATGACACCTTTGCTTTCGCTCTACACCCTGGACATCGGGCGGATCTATCCTGGCCACCTCATTTGGGGGCGTTCCATGGTCAGGCTGTTGGCGCGCATCAGAAAACGCGGTTTTTTGATCACGCGCCGGTTTGCCGGGGGGAGTCATCGCTTAAGGCTGGATCGTTTGCGCGTTCGATGAGCTGATTTTGCGTTCCAGGTATTGCAGGTATCCAGGAGGAAGCGGCTGGAGCCTGATTTCTTCTAAGACAGGTAAGAAGTAATAAAGAGAACGCACCGGAGACAGAGGGTGGGCGGGGTCGTGAGCGAGACGGCGTGCGGTGGCCAGGAGCAAAGCAGAGCGGACCAGATCGAGAGAGAATCCGCGCTGGTAGAGGATGGAAGCTAAATGCCGGTCGGAGCGGCTGAAGCAACGGTGAGTATTCGGCAGTTGAAGATACAAACTGCGAAGGGCGAGGATGTAGGCCTGTTGGGTCATGATTTCTGGCGGCGGGCGGCGATCTCGATTTCACTTTCACGCACGCGATAGCTTTGACCTTCGAGAAGAGTGATGTCGGCGTGATGGGTGAGACGATCCAGCAAGGTGGCGATGGAAGTAGCATTGGGGAAGACAGTGTTCCATTCTTTGAAGGCTTTGTTGGTGGTAATCACGATGGAACGACGCTCGTAACGGCGGCTGACAAGTTCGTAGAGGAGGTCGGCAGCATCGTCGTCATAGGAGAGGTAGGCGAGTTCGTCGATACACAATAAGTCGGGGCGAGCATAGCGTTGTAAACGGCGACGAAGGATCTGCGGGGAGTCGCAATGCAGATCGGAGAGGATGTCGGAAGCGGTACGAAACAGGACGGTGTAGCCGGCCTGAAGGGCGGCGTAAGCGATATTTTGGGCCATCATGGTTTTGCCCAGGCCATTGGAGCCCATGAGGATGAAGTTGCGGGCTTCCGGGATGAAGTCCAGGGTGAGAGCCCGTTCGATGGTGGGGCGGTCGATTTTCTTGGGCCAGTTCCAATCGAAGTCGGCCATAGGGCGGAAGCGGCCGATGCGAGCCAGACGCAGACGACGTTCCAAGGAGCGGCGAGAGCGTTCTTGGACTTCAGCGCGGGCGAGTTCTTCCAGGATCAGTTGCGGCGACCAACGGGACTTGATGGCGCGCGCCAGGAAATCATCCAAGGCGTGAGCGGTAGCGTGAAGGCCGAGCTGGAGCAGTTGGGTTGGCAAATCATTCGTGGTGGTCGTCATCTTTGTCATCTTTCTTAAGGTGCGAGAGTTGATCGTAAATATCCGAGCTAGCGGGTTGAACGTGTAGGTCGGCGAGATCCGGACGTCGATCCAACTCGACTGGGCGCAGGGTGCGCAACTGGTTCCGTCGGCGGCGTTGATGGAGGATATAGGCGACGGAAGACACACGGGATGTTGCTTGTTGCAAGGCGAAGTGAATGGCTGAGCGTAGCTCCTCGGCGCCATAGTCATCGAGGAGCTGGAGGAGTTGAGTGGTAGCCGGAGCTAAGGATTCGCCACGGCGAAAAGCTTCCTGCAAGAGGATTTCGCTTTCTGGGACAGCGAGACGGAGCCGACCGGAAGGCGAAGCGCCCAGGGCGCGACGTTTTTCTTCCAGCAAGGCTTGGCGGTGAGCGGGATCTTCGAGCACTTGATGGCGATCCCAGGAGCGGCGATGGCGTGCGATTTCGACGCCCTCCTGCAAGATG
This sequence comes from Terriglobia bacterium, assembly GCA_963803655.1. Lineage (GTDB taxonomy): Bacteria > Acidobacteriota > Terriglobia > Terriglobales > Acidobacteriaceae > JAIQFF01. The sequence goes on along the minus strand of CAWDNR010000015.1, from coordinate 208,319 downwards.
CGGACGGTGGAGGTGGAGGCCAGCAAGGTCAGGGCACGTCCCACTGCCGTAGGGGGAATGGAGTAGTCATTCAGATCAAAACGAACATAGATGGTTTTTCCGGAATGAATGGGGAGCAAGCGATCGGTTTCCAAGGGGTGCGCGGGCAGAGGAAGCAGACGAGGTTGTTCCTCGCGGAAGGCTTCGGCCACGATCCTGGAATCATCCTGCGGCCAAGGACGCCGATGGGCCACTTCGTCGCGCCACAGGTGGGCTTGGCGATTGAAGTCTTCCAAGGTGGTGAAGGGGCGAGCGGCGAAGAAGGATTCTCGTATGAAACGAATCACTCTTTCCACGCGACCTTTCTCATTCCCACGAGCCGGACGACAGGGATGGGCCGCGAAGTGATAATGCGCCGCCAGTTCTAACAGACGGGGATGCAACCGCACTTGGTTCTGGTAGCGCTCTAAAACCACACTGCGCATGTTGTCGTAGAGGATGGTGCGCGGAGAACCCTGAAACTGCTGGAAGGCCTCGACGTGGGCGCGCAGCAAGTTTTCCAAACTCTGATCGAAAAAGAAGTTCAGAGCCAGGGCGCGAGAGTAGGAAAGGGTAATGACAAAGCAAGAGAGACGACGACGGGCTTGCCCGATGCGAACTTCCCCAAAGTCGGCCCAATCGGCTTGCCCTTGCTCTCCGGGAAAAGTTCGCAACTGTAAGAAGGGTTCCTGAACCACGGGGCGGAGGCGAGCCACCAGACGGCGCAGTTGCGAGGAACCACCCTCATAGCCACGGCCGCGAATCATCTGAAAAATCCGAGTGGAGCGCAGGCGGGGATACTGCGCCAGGGTCTGGCGGATGAAGTCCACATAGGGATCGGTCTTGCAACTTGTGCGCTCTTGCTTAGGGCGATTGAAGCGATCGGTTTCCAGAGCCGCGCGTACGGTATCCCGATGCAAGTTCAGTTGGGTAGCGATGGTGCCGATCTTCCAATGCTCGGCGAAAAACAGAAGACGGATTTTCGCGACCAATTCGGGATCAATCATGTCTCACCTGCGTGCGCGGAAGATCTCGATGAACTGCCCCCAGCGTCCGCAAACGATGCAGAAGATGCGATGGAAACCCGCTTGTCGGCTACGTTGGCGCAGGTCATCCGACTCCTCGGAGGCTGGCAATGTAGATACCAGAGCCCGTGCTCTGCCGATCCTGCCGCAAGAAGATGGGGCAGGGGAAGATTGATCTGTCACGCGGCAGAAATGCCGGCGGCGATACTCGCGCTGGCGATCACGGTGATCGAGGCGCGCTTCCAAGCTTCGTTGATAGCGTCGATTGGCCTGCCGCAGTTGTTCCTGCCGGGCCTTCTGCCGACATTCTGCACTGCAGTAGGTTTGTCCTCGATAGCAGGAGAGGCAGATGAAAAACATCTCCCCGCAGCTCGCGGCGCGGCAAAACAACTGTCGAAATACAAGTCCAGCCGCCATTGCCTCCCAGGCGGGAGTGGACAAGGGCCGGCCGTTGTGCAAAGCTGAACTCGGTTGTTGTGGTTCTCTTTACTTTACGGGGCCACTCGAAACGGAAACCCCGATCGTTGCTGCGATCGGGGTTTTTCACTCTTCGCCTCGTCGACTCTAACTTATCAGAGAGCCTCCGCTAGGCTTCGGCGATGATGCTGAGGGATTCACTCTCCAACCGCGGGAGTTTTTCACTCGTCGCCTCATCGACTCAGCCTCCGCTGCGCTTCGGCGATGATGCTGAGGATTCACTCTCCAACCGGCGCGTGATCAAAAAACCGCGTTTTCTGATGCGCGGCGACAGTCAGGCTGGTGTTCGCAGCGCTCTTCTTCTATCTGCGGCCACGGGAGGTGCCCTCGAAGCCGGTGGGGAATTTCTGAAGAACGAGCGCGAAGGGCAGGGAAAGAGACGTGGCCTAGCCTGACACCGTTCGCCTTCGGCCGGGCCTAAGACAGAGGAAACGGTGAAAACCTTGTGCCGTCCTCACCCTGCCGCAACTACAGAGCATAGTCCCGGTGCTGGCGTGGCGCAATGCGGTGCCTTTCCCTAAAACGCAATGTCGTTTGACAGAGAGCCGACCGCTTCTTCTCTGCGGAACCTCAGCCAACTCTCTACGTCCTCCAGTAGGACCTGCTCTATCCGAGAATGAATGGGACTACGTGTTATGTGTTTGCGCAGGTTGAACGCCAGTTCTTCCAGTTCCATCACACTCTTGGTTTCTGGGCTCATACCTACCCGCGCTTTTTGTCGTTTGCTTTGAACTTCACGTGGACGGGGACATAAACCTGCTGAATGTGGTGCAGAACATCCCCGAAGTCTGTTCAATTTTTTGCGCGACCGCCAACCCGGTGGAAGTGATCGTTGCAAGAACGGAACAGGGACGCGGCGTGATGGGCGTCATTGACGGCAGTTCGTCGAAGGGAGTCGAAGGTCCGGCGGAGATCAACGCGCGGAAAGAGTTTCTCCGGAAGATTGGGTACAAACGATAAGAACAAGGGAGTCCCAGGATTCTCGAAAATCTGATTGCAAAGGCCCCGAGGGGTCGGGGCCAGGCTGGTTTTCTGTTTGGAAGTGTGCGTGAATCAGGCGGCGAGGGTGCGAACTTTCTTCTCCGTGATCTCTTCTTCCGCGCGGAACCAGTCGTCTAGCTCGTGACCGTCCTCCCGGCCGCGTGCTTCATACAGTTCGTGCGCGCGTTCGCGGATCCGGTGTTCGAGCTCTTGTTGATCGCTGGTCACGGTCGCTGGTGATTTCTTGGAGGGATTTGCATTCATGTGGGGAACTCCTTTGAGGCAAACGTACGCCCGGTGAAAGAATGGAGTCAATTACCCAAGATTGGTGCAGTGAAGAATGGATATCCACGCCGCCATCGGGGGCAGTGATGTCAGTTTTAGCGTTTTCAACGGCTTAACTAGGGAAGCATTAAATTTATTACACCAGTCCTCCGGCTCGATCGGATCCTTCACGATCTCGCAGCCACCAATGTGCCAGCCGCCCAGCGACCCGCGGATGAAGTGTTCGCACTCGTCGCAGGTATTCTCGCCCCTCGCGGGGTGCTCGAACCTGACCTCCGCGTGCGTGTACTTGTCCTTATCCTGCCGCTCCGACACCATTCTAACCTTCAGTCGTGGACCGTCGATGCAATACACGTTGTTGAACCCGGCCGGCTCGAATGCCGCGAAAGCTGACGCAGTGCGCTTTCCGAGATGCTGGAATTGAGATTCCCAACGAAAATGTTCTTCATGCAGCGCCTCTGGGGTGAGCTATTTAAGTGTGGGCGGACTTCGGCGCGGAGGAGCAAGTAAACGGGCGTTCCTGGGAAACCGGAGCGGGCGAACAGTCAAACGCGGTCAAAGTATAGCACGAGGCACGGCTCGAAGCAGCCGCGATTGTGCTTTGGCCGTACTATCTTGGCGCGAACTTCAGTTCGGTGGCGCATTGATCAGCCGGGCCCCCGGAAGGAAATAAGATTCCAGTCACCGTCAAGCGCTGAGGTCTGGTGCCGCAGGATGTAGACGTTGCCGTCGTCCGCGCGAACCTTGAAAAACACGTGTTCCGGGCCGTACCACTGGTCCAGCACTTCCTCGACCATGTACTCATGTCCGTGCAGTCGGAAACGAACCGGCCTCTCATCCGCCTTCCGCCCCGAGTAGCACTCCACCTCCACTCTCATCCCTTCATTCTCGCCCAAGACGCGAAGTCTGATCCAATGCACTCCCCGGCCTTGGGGACGGGGGGGCGGGGGTTGTTTTCGCAAACCGCGACGCCGCGGCGACGGCGCGCAGTACGCGTGTGAGATTGCTAGTGCTTACTCGGGGATGGTGGTTTCGGGTGTGGCCTGCACCTGGGGCTCTGGTGCGGGCGGCTCTTGGACTTGCACTGGAGGAGTGAGTGCCGGCTAATCTTCGGCAACGATTCCCAGAGGGTCAAGCGTCACCCGAAATTCACCTTCATACAGGAAATCTCCGGTGTTGGCGTTGGTCAACTTTACACGGACAGTTTGGAAAACCGGAAGGTCATGCGGTTCAATTTCAATCGTAAAGCGGCTCTGTTCGTAGACATGGCGTCTTCCAATCACGATAAACATCTGAGCATGTTGAATTCCCACCATGAGTTTGTGCGATTCATCAACCCGAAACTCCGTGTGGTCGCCGCCAGCGTCAAGCCAACTGCCTATGATTCTTAGAGCTTCAGCTTGGTCGTTCTTGTAGACCAATTCCGCCTTAACGAGTCCCCCGACGTTTCGAACCCCCGGTCGGGCTTCGTTGGTGAACTGAATGAGGATGGCTTGCTCAGTACCCTGCACGTCTTCTTTCCACACTCCACGTCCACGCTCAGACACAGGTGCAACACCAGTACCTGTCATGCGAATATTTGGATTGAATCTTTCTGGTTGAACCTGCGAATCTTCCGTCCTTAATTCGGCACTGCAATCTCTTTTTTCTTGGCGAGGTTGCTCCAAATGGTATGCAGGTTCAGCGGCACGGCTGAACCTGCGCAGTAGGTAGCCAACAACGCCAATGATGGTCAGTGCGCCGATTCCATCAAAAAGCCACTTGTAGTTGTCGGCAAGCCACTTCATACGGGAATTTTATCAAGTCGGTCGGTGCAGGAGCGAATCTGACAGGGCTTGGGATCAATGTGCTCGACTCCGATAAAGCCGGTGTGGCCGCCACCGGCCCTTGGGACGCGGGCGCTTACCAGTATTAGAAATAAACCCTCTCACGTTAAGAGTAGCCCAAAACCTTTATGCTCAAAGCAGTAGCGACGGATTTCAGGTTTCGAGAGGAAACGGCCGCCCGGTGGGGCGGCTTTTTGTGGATGTGGGTGACTCGCGAGAACAATTGCTACAGCTTTATGGTGAGGGGTTCGGTGAGTGTGAAGCTGAGGGCCGACTCGGCGGGCTGGACAATCTCCTTTTCCCCGGTGTAGGCCGATCCCGCGGTTCCCGCACCCGCACCCAATGCTGCGCCGATGAGTGCGCCTTTGCCACCGCCGGCAAGTCCGCCGATCAGGGCACCACCCCCGGCGCCGCCGCCGATGAGGGTCGCGGTGCGTTTGCCCTTGCCCTTCTGGTAGCGACTTATTGAACTTGTTTGGACGTCGTAGCTGTCATTATTTACGGTGACGGTCTCGAGGACAAGCCGGAGTACGGCGGCACCCTTAAAGCGGCCCTGTGGCACGGCTTCAGCGACTTTGCCTAGCACCTCAGCGCCCTTGGGAAGCACTACTTTGCCGCCTGACTCAACTGGTGTCGCAATTGTTGCATTGAAATGGTCGCCGGTGTTGCTCGTCTTCGACCCCACTGCGCTTGCGAGCCGCACGGTGATGACGGTACCTGCCGGGAGCGTCACTTCTTTGGGGCCAAACAAACTGGCTGATTTGCTGGAAGGAGCGCTCGAGTCTGAGCTTTCCTCGGCACTCTTGCTGGAGCAGCCGATCGAGATGGCGGCCCACAGAAATAGGAATAATGAAGCGAACATCACCAGATGCCGATGCACGGATACCTCCTGCTACGGAATCTTGATCGTAGCGCGGGCGGCGTACGATGTTGAGGAGGAAGGTTTAAAGCGGGTGACGAAAGTAACTGCGGTTGAGAACGGCGGCGTTTGTCAGGGCCGACGGCGCTGTCGCCTTTCTTTGGAGGCACGATGAGGATTGAAGAGATTTCTGCTGTGACCCTGAAGGTGGCTAGTATGCGGAACTCCGTGCGGTTTTACAAAGATGTTTTGGGCATGGAGATTGTCTTCGGAGGGGAAGATGGATGTTTTTCTTCGCTCCGCGCTAAAGACGCGGAATACCCGATCCTGAATCTAGAGCAAGGTCAATCGGTCGCTGGTTGGGGGCGGATGATTTTCTACGTGGCGGATGTGGATGCGTTTTGGGAGCACTTGCGGGGCAAAGGACTTCAGCCAGAACGTCCGCGAGACGCATCATGGGCGAGCGATATTTCCACATGCCAGATCCGGACGGCCACGAGTTGTCGTTCGCGCGTCCGATCTAGCACTCTTTCAGCAGCCGCATGAACTCGTCTTGGGAGAGGAGAAGCTTGCGAAGGGACTGGCGCAACACTGGTGGACGCATGTTTTGTCCGGGATGGGGTTCCCGGAATGAAACAACACTCGGGATGCGTCCCGGGTTCACAAACGATCTTTCTGAACCTTGCTTCGTCTTTTGGGCCGTGTAGCCCAGTTTCCGGAGCACGCAGACGAAGCGTCTCCACGGGACCTGAGTGGGCAGCCCGGGCATCAGTTAGACTTTAGGCCACTAGCGGTCTTCAACACAAACGACGCGGCGGTGTCGCGGGTTTGTTGAAGGACCAAAACCAAATAAACGCATCGGTGAGGATGGAGCGGAGGTCGCGGAGAGGACAGCCCGTACCGACCGGGAGGAGGTGCGATGGCGTATTACAAAGTTCGGATTGAGGTCTGGTGTGATTGGAATCCGGCGGAGAGCGACCTGGAGGATATTGCCCAAAGTATGGGGGTGGGTGAAGCGATTTGCACGATGCGTGAGGTCGTTGCCGTCGTGAATCGCCCGCAAGAGATTGAAGATGAGGAAGCCATGAGTTTCTTCGGAGGATCAGAGGGCGATGCGGAGGAGAGTCAGGGGTAGGTTGGGGTGCCAAAGGGCGCTTGAAAGTGTGGTCGGAAGATTAGGCGGCGCCGGTGAGGTCTGCGTTTACGCGTATCTCCCACTCATACAGCAGCCATTCTGGGATGTAGAAATTGTTACGGTTCCTTTCGCACCAGGTGCGCAGCTCAGCCGAGGAGGTATAGGTCTCTGGCATCAGGTGTAATTGCCTAACCTGCATTTCGAATTCTGTACAGAGGATTGAAACGGGCGGCATGGGACGTCCCCAGTTGGGATTGCCGCGCTTGTTAGCCATAAAGGTTAGACCTCGCCCGCCAATACTACTCCGCCGAACTCGAATCGGCGATTGAAATGAAAGAGGTCTCGGCTTGCGTGAAAAAGGCCCCGAGGGGTCGGGGCCAGGATCAATTTTTGGACGTGTGCGTAGTCAGGCGGCGATGGTGCCTGCCTTCTTCTGCATGATCTCCGCTTCGGCGCGGAGCCAGTCTTCCACTTCGTGACCGTCCTCCCTGCCGCGGGCCGCGTAGAGCTCCTGCGCGCGGAGGCGGATCTCGTGTTCGAGCTCTACTTCTTGCGGCTCGCTTGTCGCGGTAGCCGGCAATTTCTTCGGGGGATTTGCATTCATGGGGAAAACTCCTTTTGGATGGAAAATACGCCCGGTGAAAGAATGGAGTCAATTACCCAAGATTGGTGCAGTAAAGCGTTTGGAGTTTGCGGCCCGGCCGAACGCTTCGGATAAATTCTTCTCCATATTCTTGCGCGTCCGGCGCAACGAAGTGTTCAAGGTATTGGGTCTTGACTTGAGCCTGTCGGCTTCCGTGAAATCCTGGCACTTGTTGATGAGCTTGAAATGGTGCTTAATGCGGCGCAGCACGGGACTGACGAACCCGGGAAGCCCCCTAGGAAGCGGCTGCCCAGCATCTCAAAGAGTCCCTCCACGGTGCCGAACCCAGTACTCCTATGCTGCCACGTTTTGTGACAGCATATGCGCACCATCGTCTGTGCAATGGCTGCGCACTCCAAGCCGTTTGTCGTAGCGCACAACAAGCACGTCGCGCCTAAACAAAGGTGTATCGAGCGCTTGAAGGCGGGGTATGCGGTCCGAGAGTTCCAGAACGATGCCCGAGGCAGCTACTGGTATGTGGTCACCGCGCTCGAAGTGAGTGCGGGGAGGCTGGGGCGTACGCGTTTCAAGAAGGGCTGAAAATTAAAAGGGCCATGACATTGGTTACGCTCTAGCCACCGACTCCTGCAAGGGAGTCAACAGCGTGGATACGTGCACCGTCACAGCCCCCTGATGCGATCACTGCTTTTGCAGTTCCAAACCCCAGCCCCTCCTTGCAGAATAGCCGGTTTTTTCGGGTCTGGTTGCCCGACAAGTTGCCCTGCCAGACAGATCACTCAACCTACTTCGGACTGGCTAATGTTACTTGAACCAATCCTTTCGATCGTCGCTCCGTGAGTTCCAAAAGATCTTCGTGCTTACGGTCTTGCGGGAACAAAAGTGGAATCAAGTCAGGGCCGCCGAGACCTTAGACGTGCACCGCAATACCTTGCGACGACTCATCCACCAGTTTCAGCTAGACATCAGGTCCTTACGCACGACGCGTCGTCGGCCGCCCGAGAGCGAGCGTCCTCTACCCCTGGACAAGAAAGAACGTGCGACGTAGGCGCGCTTGTGCAGCAGCAACACTTACGGACCAAGATCAGAGGGTCGCGGATTTTGCGCAGTTTTTATGAGCAAAAGGCGCGCTCCCAACGCGCCCTTTGCGATGGTAGGTCGGCATTTGGTGGCCGCTAGGCTGCGGCGGCGAGTGGCGAGACATGACCGAGTTGAGTGAGGAGGGTGTATTGGTCGTAGTAGCAGCCGCCCGACACAAACTGTCCTTGTTGATCGAACTGGCATATTTCGCAGAAGAGCAAAGACATGCGGCGGCCTGTGGGTTTCAGCCCGCCGAATGTCCCGTCGTTGGTGCCTTCCGCGGTGAATTGGGCGATGACGATATCACCCGCGTCGATGTATTCGGGGTTGGTGATGCGGGCGTCCGAGAAGCCCATAGCCCAGGCTTCCGTCCACTCTCTGAATTTGTCGCGGGTGACTAGCGCGATATTGCGGCTGTGATCGGTATACACCAGGCTCTCGGCGGCGTTGCGGACGACCGCTGGGAAGTCGCGGCGGTTCCAGCTCTCGTGCGCCGCCCGGAGTGTTTCCACGTTATTAGAAGCCATAGGGTCTCCTTTGTAAGAAGTTGACGGCGGGCGAAGCCACTGAGCTTGCCCGCAGTCGGTTTGCGACGCAGCTACCCGCTAGGCGGCTTTGCCGGCGGCGATTCTGTGCGTGGTCGAGCTATCAACATTGAAAGTCCGAATTACGGGTTCTGCCTCAAGCAGATGCCGTACCATCTCGTGGATCGCGGGATATTGCTCCCGCTGGTACTTTTCGGCATCTTCTTTGCTGTTCCAAAAGCTCAGTGAGAGGACACGATTGTCCTCCTTGTCTGAGACGAGAACTGTCTCATCTACGAAGCCTTTCTGCTTCTTCAGAATCGGCAGCGCTTTGTCGTTGATGATGTTGGCGAGTTCTCGCGCCTTTCCCGATTTGGATGTGACTTCTACAGTTCGTGTAAACATGAAAACACTCCTTCTTGCGCTTGTTCTGAACAGGCGGCGCTCGAGGCTATACCGGTCGAAGCTGACCGGCTGCGGTGATGTCACTTTGGCGGAGTGGGTCTCGCGACCAACTGCTTGACCACCATCATTCGGGCCTAAACCGTCATCGGAGACGGCCGTAACGTCTGGTGAATTTCAAGTGCCCGAATTTTCTCGCGGGTCAGGACCGCTGCTGGGCCGCTGTGTAGGAGAGGTGCGACTGAGTTTTGGCTGTGGCCAATGAGACATCACCACCCTAGGCTCGGAGGGGACGGGTGTCAACGACCACTTTTGGTGCAGTGGTCGGACTCAGTTCTCAGGCGCTCTTCTTCGAGGTGACCGCAGAGAAGGCAGACCAGCGTTGTTCTACCTTGTGGCTACCGCAGTGGGGACACTGCACCTCGCCTTCTTCGTAATCCACGAGAGACAGAATCTTGTCGAATAATTTATTGCAGTCAGGGCAGAAGAATTCGTAGTGGGGCATAGAGACCTCCACAATTCTGAAGGGTGATGGCAGAATTCTAGACCTCTTGGTCGGCAGGTTCAACATGGGGTGAGGTCACGCATTCTGCGTGCCCGGGTCTCGGATTTTTCAGGAGGTCTGGGTCTCGGATTTTGCGTGAGTATGTGGCCAAAAAGCCCGATGTGTGGTCGGGCTTTTTGGCGGGATGTTATTTCAGATCAAGGCGTGGGAATGCGCACCCCTTTCTTGGGTATATGATTGTGTCGGCTAGGAGGGGATACCATGCGGACCCAGATGCCCTGGAGAACGGAGCGAGGCCGCTACTTCCATGCGCACCCGCAGCAAGCGATGTTTTCGCTTATAGCGAGCGTGCTGCTCGCCGCGTTAGTTGTATTGGCGCTTGCCTTGTCAGCAAGGTGAAGGACCATTCCGGTTCCCCGAGAATGGTTTGCGATAGTGGCTAGGGGGACACGCTGCCCTCCACAATGGGGCGTGAAAGGGAGGCTGCGTCTCTGGAACAGGGACTTGCTTCGACTCGGATTTTTCGGAAGATCTGGGTCGCGGATCTTGCGTGGGTTTTGAGGGGGAAAGGCGCGCGGGAGTTTCGCAGCCAGACACACAAAAACCTGGTTAGCACAATGAGGCGCGTGTAACGTGCCGGAGCACAGGTATGCTGCAGGCCTTTCATCCTCTAGAGCCCGCTATTCCCTTCGTGCTTACCCAGGGCCAAAAAATCCTACGCCTGAGACTCTGTGCTCGTCAAGACGCTTTCAAAAAAAGTAGTGTCTTAAAAGTGCGTTGATGCTTGCTACGGGTTAGGTCTAGGGGGAGGCGGAGGCGGGGGCGGCGGCCTTCTAAGCGGGGGCCATTCGCTCTCCCTGAATGGGTGCTCGTCATCGCCATCGGCTATGCCGTAGTAGGGGAGACTCGGGAATAGACTATATTTTGCCATTTGTCGAGCAGGTCGTCATCGTTGGGCATTTCCACTGCTATTTCTGAGGCCTCGCCCGCACGCTTTAGCAGTTCATTCAGAGTGCGCTCCGCATCATCATCGTACCAATGGTTCCAAAGACGTTCGTATTCATTACAGAGGTGATTCCACTGGCAGTGAAGTTTCACTAGAGCAGCAACGCGTTTGTCCAGACCAACCGCGATTGAATAGGCAGTGACAATTGCCGCGACCAAAGCAAGCAATGTCGGGACAATCGGGGGCAATTTCCCTATGACGGTTGCGGCAGCTCCCGAGGAAAGGAAAAAAGACGCCCCAGTGATAATTTGCTTTCGGACGGTGAAGCGGTTTGCCAAGTCCGCGAAGTACAGCGAACGCACTTCGGCCTCAACCCTTTTTTCCCAGACTCGATTTGCTTGATGCTCTGTCAGTGGCGGCATCGTTGCCTCCGATTATATGGCCACGATAAGATTGGAAAGTAGGAATCTGTAAATTTAGGCCAGCAGTTCTCTCAGTTCCCAAACGTGATCGGTGAGGCCAGCTTCCATCGCAGGCGTGACGCGCAGTGTCTGATGCACGCGGCAGAAATTGTAATAGGCAAAATGCAAGGCGCACGCCGCTTTGAGGTTCGCCAGTTTCTTGCTGAAAGCGTTCGTCAATCGCGTCAACCTGCGAATCGCCATTCGCATCGTGAGGTTCTGCCGTTCTACAAAGCTAGTCGAGATGTGGTCAGGATCGGGGTTGCCAGTTCGGACTTTGGATATAACCTCCATGATCGGACTTGGGGAGTACCTCGCATCGGCGTCATGTTGGCCATAGTCGCCGAACAACTTTACTAATTGCGCGAAGTCCACATCCAATCCGAAGGCTTCAGGGACGCCCGCAGTGTAGTGGTAGAGTCCATCGGTTGTGACCTGCGTTCGCCCCTTGATGCGTTTATACAGGTCCCACAAAAACTCTCGCGTATCCTCGCGGCTGCGCTTTCCAATGCGGAATGAGGGAATCAATTTGGTTTGCGCGTCGATTGCGACAAAGACCCACTGGTCGCCAACTTCGGGAGAATCCCCACTGCGAACGTGGCGGTTCTTCTTTTGGACGTAGGTCCAGATTTCGTCAATCTGTAAATATTCCAGAGGAAGGTCTTTCATCCGGGTATTCATTAGGGTTTGGCATCGTTGCCCGGCGATAACCAGCAGACTCATAATCGTGTTGCGATCCAGCTTTGTGATGCGCTCGGTGCTGCGAATCGAGTTGCCCTCAAGCAGCAATTGGAGGGCGAGAACAGCGCGGTCCTCGGGAATGTACATCGTGTCGAGAACACGCTTGTGCGGCTCGGTATAGGTCCGCTTGCACTTCGGGCACCGGAATCGGCATAAGCCATTCCGGTGCTTCCCGAAGCGTTGACAATCGACATTGCACGTCATGCAGGCCATTGTCTGTGCGGTTTTTGTGGTGTTCACCATGGGTTAATAATACAGCGAGCGCTCGCTGTATGTCAAGGGTTAACGTTGCGGGGGATGGCCCCTTTTGGGGGCTTGCTGCGTCATGGTCCTCGAATTCGATGCGGCATTTAGTCCTCCTAATGCTCGTTCTTTAGGCGGATTATGGGACCGGTAGCCGCGACACCTCAATGACGGGAATGCTGGCCTTTGGCTGACACCTTCATGACACTTTCATGACATTTTATTAATAACCACCTTTCTTTTCAGGTGGTTACTAAACGCTCTTTCATAGGCAGATATATTTCTAGCGAGTGGTTTGAACTCGCCTGAAAGATGACGAGCTACTTGGCGGGCACTGAGATCTGCGGCCTCAGCCAAAGCTGGGATTGTCCATCTGCATTCATCGCGCAGTCTTTGAATTTGGGATGCTATCGTTTCTTTGGCTGGCAGGCACAGAAGGGGTGCGCGGGAAGTGCTTGACGGTCGCTGTTGTGCAACCTTTTCTGGATAGAAGAACTCGATCTCAAGCAGCCGTTGCTGAGCCTGGGTGAGTTGTAAAGAATTTGATGCAGACTCGATCTCGTCCTTCATGAATTTCCTATAGGCTCGCTCAGGAATGCCTAGTCGGCTGAATTCCCTGCGATAGACGGATAGAGCTGCTTTGGCGTTTTTGAATCTCGCCTTACTACGCAATGAGTTTGCTTCGTCGCTATCCCAGTCGAGAGGCTGCCCCCGCATTTCTATCAATACTTCGGTTTCCCAGATGAACTTTTGCGCTTCGATACGGGCGCGCTGAATGCGCTTCCGTGCCTCTACTGAAAGAAGGTTTTGAGGATCATCCGGAAGTAAGCGGGATAGGCCGTCGTTCATCGTTACCCTTGCGCGGGGCGCGATGAAGGGCTTACGATGAGGGTGTCTAATCGCTCATCGAAAATGCCCCGGCCATCGTGCCGGGCTTTTCGTTTAGAGCACCCATTCTATCTTGTGGCCCCTCTGAGAATATGAACAGCGGAGGGCGGAAAGAGCGGGACGGAGGGCTCGCCAATGATGAATCAAACGCTGACCCTAACCCTAGCCCTTGCTGCTGGCTTATTGGGCGGCACATTCTCCCGTTACGTAACTCCAACAACTGTTTTTGCTCAAGCGCAATTACCAGCACCCAAAGAAATCCGCGCTCAGCGCTTCACTCTCGTGGATGAGCACGGTACGGTCCGCGGGGTATTTGCCATCGACAATCCGGAGCAGCAAGGCGGTTATGCCACCATTAAGCTACTTGATCGCGGTGGACGCGAAGTCTTTAGCACTAACCCAGCCAGAGAGAGATTGGTGGACCAAAGATAAATTCAAAGTAGCCCGCGACCCGTTAGTTGGATTCTTTGCGCGGCCTGCCGCCGCCATGAGTTTTGCGGCGGGCTGCCAGCTTGCGAAAGTAAGCACTGCCGCGCTTGGCGGTCACGGTGCCGCCCTTGCGCCCTAGGATTTCGGCTGCTGGCAGCTTGGCTTGGGAGATGAGATCGTCGGTAAGGGCTAAGGCAGAGCGGAGCAATTCGCGGCATCTGGCTGTGCGATTCTGCGGAAGGTCCGTGGTGGACAGGATCAGGTCGGTTTCGGATAGCAGCTTTTTGAGGGCAGTAAGCTCGGTTCGGTTCGATGCCATGTGCCAACGATAAGGCGGGCATCATGGAAAAGCAACCGCTCGCTGTTTAGGCTTCAACGCACATTTCAGACACTACCCAAAAAAAGACTGCGGGTTAGCGGTCTTGGTGGAGCACGAGTTTTGCCTGAGTGGGTCGCGGATTTTGCGTGGGGTTTGAGAGGGAAGTAGATTATTTCAGGCGGATGCTGAGGGAGCGCTTCTTGGGGGTTAGCACAACCTTGCCCTCGCGCGCGAGCCACCCGATGGCCCATTCGAAAATGGGACCCTTGCCCTCGACCAGCTTCTTGAGCCGGGCGAGCGAAAGCTCGCCGTGGGTATTGAGAGCGTACCAAATGGCACCCGCCATCTGGCCTATGTCTTCCTCGATGGTAAGTCCCATCCTTATTATGTTATCTCAATTCAGCCCTGACGACTGCGAGATGAACTCGCCTGCACTCGTACCACCCGAAGTAAGGGCGATGAACAGCCGGCATCTGGCCCTTGACGTTTTTGAGAAAAAAGACCGCGGTTAGCGGTCTTGGTGGGTGTGGGGCGTTGCCACGAAATGGGGGTTGTGAATTGCTTCTTGCAGCAAGCGTAGCTCGAAGTTGAGGTCTGAGAGCGCTTGCAGGTTCCGGTCGTGTCTGGGTAGCCTTGCCTGTCTCTTGTCGGCCCTCGCTACGATCGCCTTCAGATAGCGCAAGTAGCGGTCTTGGTGGGTGTGGGGTGTTGCCACGAAGTCGGATTTTATGTGAGCGGCGGTGATTCGAGCTTGCGCATTGCAAGGAGTCGGAAGGTGTCACCGAATTCTGTTCCGCGAACCTCAACTTTGAGGTTGACAGATGAGATGAGATGTTCTGGTGGCAAAGCACTGCCGTCCTGTGCGACGTGTCATTCGCCACAATGCAAAACGTGCCGGGAAAGTGCTCGCTCAAGAGGTTACCGATCCTCAGATGTGGCCAGCCGCCGGGCGTGGCAGTTTTAGCTGCGGCTAGATCTCGTCGTCTCGTCGGAATGAGTCGACACTGGCTCCCATAAGGCTCGAACGCGCAAGCCTTTTCAAAACGGTCGATTTCAAGCCGCGCGGTCGTACCGATGGTGCAAACCGCCCAATCGCGCATGAGAAATCACTTGACCCGTCGTCGCCGAGCGGATTCTCCGACCAGGGGTCTCCTTACCCAACCCAAGATGGGTTCGGTCGTCATGATAGTAAGAGACGTACTGGGCCATGAGTCGTCTGAGATGACGCTCGTTCAGCGCAATGACGTGATCGAGCAAATCGCGACGACAGCTGCCGACCCAGCGTTCCGCAACCCCGTTTTGCCAGGGGCTTCGTACGGAGGTTTGGAGGCAAGTAATGCTCATGGATCGAATCGCTGCGGGAACTTCTAACCCGTACTTGGCGTCGTGATCGAAGATAAGAACCTTGGGTGCAGATTGGTAGGGAAACGCTTCTCGTAACTGCTGAACGATCCACGAACTGGTCGGATGGCATGTGACGTTGAGGTGCAAGACGCGCCTGCGATCATGGCCAATTACGAAGAAGCAGTAGAGAAGACTGAAGGTGACCGTCGGAACGGTGAAGAAATCCATGGCGGCGATGGCTTCGCGATGATTGCGGAGAAAAGCCAACCACCGCCGACCCGGTTCTGGATCTCTGGGCGCTCGCTTCATCCAGCGGGAGATGCTTCGCTCCGATACATCGAAGCCGAGCATCAGAAGTTCGCCGTGGATGCGGGGGCCACCCCAGGTGGGGTTCTCGGCTACCATGCGGAAGATCAAGTCCTTGACCTCGTTCGAAAGCCCGTTTCTCCCAACCTGTTTTCTGACCTTGGAGATAAAGCTCCAGTACAGACGGAAGCCGGCTCTATGCCAACGAACCACGGTTTCCGGAGTCACGACGATGAGAGACTGTTTCCACCCCGACCAGAATCGGCGGGTGACCACCCAGAAAGTATGTCGAGCATGCGGAGTTTGGGTTTGGGGTGCTTGCGCTTTAGCACGGTGAGTTGCTGCCGGAGTGCCAAATTTTCCAGGAGTAAGTTCCGGCGTGAACGAAAGATGCGAATGAGCACTCCGAACCAAAGACAGAACCAGCGAGACATGGACGAGAGTTATAGCAGGTGAGCGTGGTGAGGAAATCTCGCAAGGTGTTGATTTCACGGCCAGACAGAATTTTGGCGAGGCACAGGACCAACAACACCCAAGTTTCTCGTTTCCGGTAATCGGTCACATGCGTACGCCGATTCCTTTACTAGATCGCCCTGAACTGGAACTCTCAAGCGCCTTGCGCTGGATATCTGCTTGTGCTTCGCTATCTGTTCGCCTACAATATGTCCTTGAAAATCCGGCCAAGCCGATTTTCCTCAAAGGAAATGGCACCAGAAAAGGCGCTAGGGAGTTGCGAGATGAAAGTGAAGTCTTTTACATACGAGAGAAATTGGACGGGAAAATACTACCGGCAAATGCTCCTGCCGAGCCTGAAGACAATGGATAACCACATCGCGAGCATGTTGAGCGATGGTTGGGAGATGATGACGGAAACCTCTCATTCCGGTAATAGCCGCGGATTTCGACCGTTTGCGAAACGCGATACCATCACCGTGTCATTTCGGAAACCTTAGTTGATGACGCGGCGACCTTTGCGCAACATTTGGCTATGCCGATCACGCTCGACGATCTGCGGCGCTATGCCGTCGCCCACAGCCTCTTCACGCCAACCACGCTGAAACGGGCCCTCCACCGGCTGGGCTTTGTGCAGGCCGACCCGATCCGCGCGCCCGCCCGCGCTCAGGATTTGATTTTGCGCCATCGAGTCAAGGACTACTGTGCCGGCGACCTCGAACGCCGTTACGCGGAGCTCGGCGTCGAGGAGGATTTCTTCATCAACTACGGTTTCGTGACGAACTCGATACAGGCACTGATGCATCCACGATCGGATAGCTGCGTTCCTGCCGAGAGTCTTCCTTGGCCGCTTGCACGCAGGAAGCGAGCACAGCTGCTGCTGGAGTTCGTGCGTGAGCACGGCGAGGTACACCCCCGCGAAGTGGATGAGCATTTCTCGCACGGCACCGTGAGGAACTACTGGGGTGGCTCCTCAAACGCCACCACTCATTTACTGGACGCCATGCACTATCAAGGGCTGCTGCGCGTAGTACGTCGCGAGAACGGCATTCGCATCTACGCCGCACACCAGCACGGAATCGGGCCGACCGATGCAGCCACGTGCCGCGCGCGGATTGACACGCTGGTAGATGTGGCCGTCCGCATCTACGCGCCACTACCGGCACAAGCCTCTCTGTGCTCGTGCGCCGGCTGCGCTTTGCCACACCACAGTGGCAAGGAGAGTTGACGATTGCCTTGCAGCGGGCCAAACAGCGGCTCTCGCATGCGCGCTTTGATGGCGTTGACTGGTATTGGCCGGCGGGAGAGGATGTATCGCACCGTGCGACGCAGGACATGGTCCGTTTGTTCACACCTTTCGATCCAGTGGTGTCAGACCGAGCGCGTTTCGAGCTGTTGTGGGACTGGGTGTACCGTTTCGAAGCTACACCCCGGCGCACAAACGCAAGCGCGGCTATTACGCTCTGCCGCTGCTTTGGCGCGACCGCGTGATCGGTTGGTGCAACCTCTCGTTGAAGAATGATGACCTTAAGTCTGACTTCGGCTATATCAAATCGCACCCACCGCGCGATCGCGTCTTCAAGCGCGAACTCGAGGCGGAGCTGGATCGCATGCGAGCATTTCTCAGCCTCGAATCCTGAGCGTCTCTTGCAGCAATGAGGAAAGGTTGCGCCGAATTGCTCCCACGTTGCCGACGGAATGATCCTCGTGCGTATCGGTCCAGGGTCAAACAAAAGGTCACGATGCTGTTAATCTCCAGTATTCATGCGGCCTCGTGGGTTGTCATCTGCGCTGCAAAGTAGTTGAATTTGCAGTTTCCCATGAGACTCATAAACGGTGGATCTCTGGCCAACCTCTTCCACTCTACAGACCCGATAGCGCCTAGCTATCAAAACGGGCCGCAAAAATATTGGACACGATGCTCACCCGAGCCTAGCTTACAACACGAACGCGAGGCCAAGTCTTTGCGCAGTGAGAAGGCGCAAACAGAATCCGCGGCGAAAATCGAGAATCCCGCCGAAGGCGATTCACCGTGACTGGAAGGAGATCAAGCCATCGAAGAACAAAAGGGATGTTCCATGAAGCAAGGCCTTTGTGTTGACCTTCCGCAGGAGAATTCGGCCCTTCCCGAGCGCTCCCCGTTAACCGTACGAGAAGCGGCAAAATATCTTGGTGTCAGCCCGCAAACTGTGTATCTTTGGGTTGAGCGAAAGCAGATCCCTCATCTCCGCGTAATGGGTCGAAACATCCGATTCTTGAAATCGGATCTCGAAACGTTTCGCGCTTCATTCAAACAGGAGATGGAGAATGCCTAGAGCACGCAAGTACGACGGAGTTGTCTATCCGCGGACTGGCACCTCAATCTGGTGGATCCGATATCGGGACCGCAACGGAGTTCCCCGGAGAGAATCAAGCCTGACCGCGGACTGGCAAGAAGCAAACAAGAGATTAAGAGAAAGACTTCAGTCCAGGGATGACAACCTCCTCGAAATCAGACGAAAGGGCGAGACCCTGACGTACGGGCAATGGGCGGATTTTTTTCTGGAGACCTATTCCAAGCCACCCATGCGCGGAGCGAAAACACACGAAGCGAACAGGCGATGCATAATGCACCTCAAAACTGCTCTTGGCATGAGCAAGCTCGGGGATATCACCGCCGATTCGATCGAGTCTTACCTCCGTGACCGTCTTCGTCAGCGAGTTCGCGTCAAGGTCAAGATTGGTTATCGGCAATTGGGATGTATCAAGTCCACTACGGTGCATCAGGAGTTTAGAGTTCTCCGCCGCATGCTGAACGTGGCGGTTCGCAAAAAGCTCCTGCTTGCGAATCCTTGTTCGGGTGTAGAGTTCCCGGTGGCCGTGAAAGGACTGTTCCGACCACATTACGTCACATGGTCGGAGCAGCAACGAATTGAATCGCACGCTTCGGAGTGTTTGCGGAATGCGGTTCGCATCATTACGGAGACCGGGCTGAGGGTCTACAAGGAACTAACTCCCATGAGAAAGGACCAAGTGGATATCCAAAACGCTGTTGTTTGGATACCAGACTCCAAGACTCCGAACGGTGTTGCCGAAGTTCCGCTCTCTCCGCTTGCCATCCATGCCTTCATCAGCCAGATGGCGATCACCGGCGAGGAGCCGTTCCTGTTTCCGAGCGATCGGAATAGGAGTGGACACCAAACGACGTTTAAGACTGTTTGGCGCAAAACTCTGCGGCGCGCAAACATTCCCTACTTCCGGATCTACGACCTTCGTTCCACCTATGCCACCAGGCTAAGTGCCGGAGGTGTAGCCGATGAGTGGGTAACGCAGATGCTTCGCCAGGGCGACGCGCAAGTCTTCAAGAAATATTCGCAGATGAAGCTGCAGATGAAGCGCGAAGCTTTGGAGAAGCTCAACCGTCGGGCGAACGAAATGGTGCCTGCTAGCCCGGCTCCAATGTGCACAGTCATGATGCAGTAACCGTATTCGTGCACAGTTCGTGCACAGTCCGGGCCCTGAAAACGAGGTCTGGAGTGGAATATGATTGGAAGGTCTTTTAGAATCAATCGTGCAGTACTTGTCGGGGCGTAGCGCAGCCTGGTAGCGCACCTGCCTTGGGCGCAGGGGGTCGTAGGTTCAAATCCTATCGCCCCGACCAACACACTAAATTTTCACAAAGATGCAAGCGAACTTTCGCCACGTTCGAACTTCACTGTCTTCGCCCGCCGGGCTTGAATGCGATTCCGGATCGGGCGGGTCCGGGTCCAGTCCGAGACTGCGCAGGATGACGACCGAAGGCGGCCGATGCTGTTGGCCACACGAATAATAAGGAGGAGGGTCGCCCGTCGGGTTACAGTGCGATTGATTTCCATTCACTTATGAGATGGTCCGCGGTGCGCCATGCGAGGGCTTGAACGGTCAGTGTTGGATTTCGTGCGCCGGTCGTTCCCATGACGGAAGCGCCGAGAATGCCAAGGTTGGGAGCCTCGTGGGAAAAGCCCCAACGGTTCACAACGTTGGTCTCTGGATTGTCGCCCATCCTGGTTCCTCCGTACGCATGGGTGCTCAGTGCAATGGGACCCAGCGGTAATTTATCGGTCGCGATGGCGCCAGCCTCGCGCAACCAGTGCTCAGCCTTCTCCTGCATGAACACGATGACGCGCTTCTCGCTTTCTTTAAGTCCAACCGTGAGGCGACACACCGGATCTCCGAGCGGATCTTTCACTTCCGGATCCAGATCCAGAAAATGATCTTCGAAAGGTAGCGTCGATATCTGTGCCCAAACCGGAGCCCAGCGCCCAGCATTCTCTTTCACAAACGCTTTCCAACTGGAACCCCATCGCGGAACCCTGCCGAAGGTTGGCATGCTGGCTGCCTCGATCGGTTTCGCTTCCATCGGGACAAGCAAATTGCCGCCCCCGATGAAGCCCAGCCCGCTGTGGTCAAAATTGTCATCTGACCAATCGTCCAGTGATGTGCCTTGGGCCGGCGTCCCGTACCAACGATTCAAATCAAAAGGGAAGAGGCCCATCACGCCGCTTCTGGTGTGAGACATGTAGTGCAAACCTACTTGACCGTGGGTATTGGAGAGGCCTCTCGGGTAAGTTTTCGATTTAGAGAGCAGGAGCAAGCGGGTGTTTTCGTAGGTATAGCTCGCCAGCAGGACGACCGACGCCGGCTGGAAATATTCTCTCTTGTCCTTCAAATAGCGGACGCCGGTTACCCGGCCGTGGTCATCGGAATCGATCGCGATGACGTGAGCGTAAGGAACGACCTTCAGATTTCCTGTCGCCACTGCTTTAGGAATCGTAGTCACAGCGGTCGAGTTCTTCGCGTTTACGGGGCAACCACCGCTGCCGCAAAAGCCGTGGTAGAAGCACGCAGTCCTTTTGTCGTACGGTACAGAGTTGATTGCCGCAGGTGGACAATAGCTGTGCCAACCCAAGCGTTTTGCGGCTTCCGCCATGTGATCGGCAAAGCCGGCATGGCGTAGAGGCGGCATAGGGTATTCCCTCTGCCGCGGACTTTCAAAAATGTTGCCCGCCTCATCGACAGTTCCTCTAATATTTCCTGCCTTGCCAGAAACACCGATCGTGTATTCCACCTTGTCGTAATACGGTTCGAGTTCCTGGTAAGAGAGCGGCCAGTCTTCGACCGTGGAGCCGGCTGGGATGGCCGAAGGTCCATAGCGGCGGGCAGTTTTACTGCGTACCTTGAAGTCCCACTCGGTCAGACGCCAGCTCTGGCCCCAATAGTGGAGTGATGTGCCGCCCACGCCATTCATCATCGGATGGTAAGCCGGACGCGGCAGAGCGGGACCATCCCGTCCATTACGCGCTGTGGGTATTTCTTGATTCACTTTCTGGACGGCATGAGGCCAGTGCCGGACGTTGTTTCGAATCTCATCGGGAAGGTGATCCTCGGGCCGGAACCATCCGCCGGCTTCGAGTCCCACGATTTTCAATCCGGCGCGCGCCAGAGGAAGCACGGCGAGCCCTCCCGCGGCGCCCAAGCCGATCACGACGACGTCGGTCTTGGGTAGCTTAACGGGAGCCATGCACCAGCTGCCTTGCGGAGGCCCGGGACCGAGGTGGCCTGGCGCCCCTGCTCTGCATCTGTGGACTCACGTACATTCTGAGGCCGGGATATTCGATCAGATCCCAACCTGCAAAGTTCGCGTTACCACCATAGGAGGGGTCGCCGAACATGCCTTCCAACGTGTGCCTGCGCACCAGTTCGAAAAAGGCCGCGCTATCGCTATACTCGCCGACTCTTATGTTCTGTTCGAATTGAGATAAAATCTTGTCTTGTTCGGTCACGCCCAAAGCCACAAAAGACTTCCCCCCATTCGACATCGCATGAGAATCAAGTGCTGCCAGGCCTACGCTGTACATTTTTCTCAGAGATTGATAAGCATCTCCCAGAGCGGATTCAATGTAGCGTGCGCAACCTGCTTCGAGCGCCCCTGGTCCGTCCGTGCCGGCTGGGATGATTCGTGAAACGACGGCCTCCAGGGATTGCCGTTCCGGGAATGTTAAAGCTTCTTTGGGAGTCGGCGTTCGAGCTAGTCCGAGAGAAGAAACTGGAACAAAGGCACAGGCGATCGTGGCTGCAGTACCGGCGAGCAAATCTCGTCGGCTCACAGAATGGACCGGTTGCGAATCTGAGGTAATTTTCTTTCGGCCTTCGGATCGGCTTCCCATAGTTATTACGTGATCGTGTGGAAGGCTGGCACAGGGCATTTCAACGACCCTGAATTTTACCACTGCCCGAAACCGTCACCGGCGCAGGAGCTTCCTCGCGAAAGCACGCGCAACTGTCGTGGGGTGGGTCGCCAAAATGGAGATTTGTCCCAAGACGCTTTGCGGCTCGTGGAAAACGCCGAGTTGTCTCAACACCGTCCCTCGGTCGTAGTAGATTTTTTCCCCCGCCAGACGGTCATCGGCGTCGAACGTGTACACACCGCAAAGCGGGAACTCGATTCGTCTCCCGGTCGCCGGAAGACCACGCCACCCGCCAAGGTGGGTACCGCGAATCATGACTTCAACGAGAATTGCGTCGTCTGTGACATGTTGGCTCTGTACCTCGATTTCTAAGTCAGGCAACGCCTTCATTAGCTGCTCGTAAAACAGGCGGACTCCGTTCCGGCCTTTAAAGTGTTCGCCCCACGGCTCATCATCGTAGCGTGCAGCATCGCCGAACGTGCGAAGAACGCCTTCAAGGTCATGCTCGTTCTCAAGTCGGATGTGTTGCTCGACAATTGCGATACGAGCCGACCGCCTGTCTTTCGGAATGAATGTGCTTGCCAATTTGTCTCCGGTCGGGTCTACGTCCTCTGGGCGAAGCCCGGCTACAAATACTACTCGGCAAGTGTCGTTGTTGACTACGGGAAGCGGTGGACTAGGATGGCTCTAACTTGGTGGCACTGCGCGGAAGTCCCCGCGCCGGACGATAGTCTGTACGACGTGATAACATTTCCGTCATCTTGGCAGTTGACGTTGTCCGGGGAGTAAGAGGAAGGCAGCAGTTATGAACCTGTTAGTTTCCATCCTGATTCGCATCATCGAAGTGATGTTTGTGGCCGGCGTCGTTGGGTCGGCGATCGTGGTGCTTCTCACTTCGGTCGAAGATTTTAAAATGCTGTTTGAAAAAGAGTCAAAAGAGTCTCCCTCCGGCAGAAACTAAGATTCTAATTCCGCGGCCCCTACGTGGTTCGTGGCGGATCGTTCAGCGCAAGCTCAGAACTGGTGCATTGCCTGCCACCAACGCCGCAGTGCCACGACCGACCAGATACCTTCCACAATTCCGAAGGGCCAGGCCCCTTGCAGAAAGCCGTAGACCGACCCCAGCACGCACGCCACGCTGAACGCAAGAATGAACCAGCGGCTTCGATTCTCGAAGGCGTAGCAGACCAGCATCGCAGTCACCGCAAAAAGTCCGAAGACCGTGAGGTGGTTCATGCCGCTGCTCTTCGTTCAGGCGTGACCACCAATCTTTGGTTGGGATCGTGGATTTGTCTATCTCACCACTACCTGGAGGCGGAATCAAGACTCAAGTTCAGTTCCAGTACATTGACGCGCGGCTCTCCGAAGAATCCCCATTGCCGTCCCTGAGTATGCTGGGCGACGAGTGTCCGGACCGCGTCTTCGTTTATGCCGCGCGCTTTGGCAATTCGCGGAACCTGGAATTCTGCGGCGGCAGGCGTGATGTCGGGATCGAGTCCGGAAGCGGAGGTGGTCACCAGATCGATCGGGACCGGTTTGCCGGGATTCTCTGCCTGAGCGGTAGCGACGTCGGAGTTCACGCGATCAATAAGCTTCTGATTGGTCGGCCCGAAGTTTGTCCCTCCGGAACTCGTGGCATCGTAACCGTTGCCGGCTGCCGAAGGCCGGGAATGAAAATATCCCGCGCCCACGAAAGGTTGGGCGATGATGCGCGAGGCCACGACAGCCCCGTTGCGCTGGACGAGCTGTCCGTTGGCCTTGTCGCGAAAGAAAAGCTGCGCCAGCGCGGTGACCACCAGGGGATAGACCAGGCCCAGCAATACGGTGGTGACGATGGTCATGAGTACGGAAATTATGAGGTTTTTTTTCATCGTAATTCTCTTCTTACTTAGGCCATCCCAATGCGCGTGATGACCATGTCAATCAGCTTGATGCCAATGAACGGAACAATGATTCCGCCCAGGCCGTAGATCAGCAGGTTGTTACGCAACAACGCGGCGGCGCCCATGGCGCGATATTTCACGCCGCGCAGTGCCAGCGGAATCAGCGCAACGATAATCAGTGCATTGAAAATTACAGCGGACAATATCGCCGAGCTCGGCGTTTTAAGGTGCATGATGTTGAGTGCGTTGAGCACTGGGAAAGTCCCCGCAAACATGGCTGGAATGATGGCGAAATACTTGGCTACATCGTTGGCGATGGAGAATGTGGTCAGCGCGCCGCGCGTCATCAGCAACTGCTTGCCGATTTCGACGATCTCGATCAGCTTGGTGGGATTCGAATCCAGGTCCACCATGTTTCCCGCTTCTTTCGCGGCTTGTGTGCCGGTGTTCATCGCAACTCCGACGTCGGCCTGGGCCAGGGCGGGAGCGTCGTTGGTGCCGTCTCCGGTCATGGCCACCAGTTTTCCGTCAGCCTGCTCGCGACGGATAAGATCCATCTTCTCTTTCGGCGTGGCCTGGGCGAGAAAGTCATCGACTCCGGCCTCGCGGGCTATGGCGGCGGCGGTGAGCGGGTTGTCGCCCGTGATCATGACGGTGCGAATGCCCATGGAGCGAAGCTGGCTGAAACGTTCTTTAATCCCACCTTTCACGATGTCCTTGAGATAGATCACGCCCAGCGCGCGCTTGTTCTCCGAGACCACCAGAGGCGTGCCGCCGGAGCGCGCGATTTGCTCTACGGTTGCCTGCACCTCTTTGGGGAGACCGTTGCCGCTGACCACGGAAATATATTTTGCGATCGCGTCCGAAGCACCCTTGCGGATCTCGCGGCCGTCCAGATTGACGCCTGACATGCGGGTTTGCGCGGTGAAGGGCACGAAATGCGCCTCGTGCGCGGCCAGGTCACGTCCACGGAGGCCGTACCTTTCTTTTGCCAGGACCACGATCGAACGGCCTTCCGGAGTTTCATCCGGCAACGATGATAGCTGTGCGGCGTCGGCGAGTTGAGCCTCCGTCACTCCAGGGGCGCAGACAAACTCCGCGGCCTGGCGATTTCCTAAAGTGATAGTGCCAGTTTTATCCAGGAGCAGAGTGTTGACGTCGCCTGCCGCTTCGACCGCGCGTCCCGACATGGCCAGCACATTGTGCTGCACCAGGCGATCCATGCCGGCGATGCCGATGGCGGACAGCAATCCGCCGATCGTGGTGGGAATTAGGCAGACCAGAAGCGACACCAGCACGAAGACGGTTTGCGGCGATCCCGAGTAGATCGCGAACGGCTGCAGCGTGACCACTGCCAGTAGAAAGATAATCGTCAAGCCCGCCAGCAAGATGTTGAGCGCGATTTCGTTCGGCGTCTTCTGCCGCTCCGCACCCTCGACCAGTGCGATCATGCGATCGAGGAACGTTTCTCCGGGATTGGAAGTGATCTTGATCTTGAGGTTGTCGGAGAGAACGCGCGTGCCGCCGGTTACGGCCGAACGGTCTCCTCCGGCCTCGCGAATCACGGGCGCGGATTCGCCCGTGATTGCGGATTCGTCTACCGAAGCCACACCCTCCACGATTTCCCCGTCTCCGGGAATGAATTCACCCGCGGATACCGAAACCATGTCGCCGGAACGCAGCTTTGAGCTGGCGATCTTTTCGATCTTGCCATCGGGCAGGACCCGATTGGCGACGGTCTCTGACCTGGCCTTGCGCAGGGCGTCCGCCTGGGCTTTGCCGCGGCCTTCCGCCATAGCTTCCGCGAAATTGGCGAACAGCACCGTGAACCACAGCCAGAGCGTGATCTGGAGGTTGAAGCCAAACTGTCCCTGGTGTCGCATTACATCGCGCACCAGCAGGACGGTGGTCACCACGCTGCCCACTTCCACCACGAACATGACGGGATTGCCCATCATCTTGCGCGGATGCAGCTTCAGCACCGAGTCCCAGATCGCGCGTTGCACGATCTTCAAATCCCAAATCGCTTTGCCTTTTTTTTCTGCCATATTTCCTCAGAATGTCTTTCCGGCCTGCATCAACAAGTGCTCAAGGATCGGTCCCAGGCTCAGCGCGGGAAAGAACGTCAACGCCCCCACGATCACGATCACACCCACCAGCAGGACGCTGAACAACGGCGTGGTTACCGGGAACGTACCGAGCGACGGTGGAACATACTTTTTCTTTGCCAGGTTCCCGGCAATCGCCAGCATGGGGAGAATCATGAAGAAGCGGCCGATCAGCATGGTCGCCGCTCCGGCGATGTTGTACCAAGGCGTGTTTCCGTTCAGTCCGCCGAAAGCAGAGCCGTTGTTTCCGGCCATCGAAGTGAAGGCGTAGAGAATCTGGGTGAGGCCGTGCGGCCCCGCATTGCTGATGCTCGATGTGCCAAACCCCACCACCGAGGAAATCCCAGTCAGCACCAGGATGACGAGCGGAAAGACCAGCGTCACCAGCATCGCCATCTTTACGTCGTAGGCTTCGATCTTCTTGCCCAGATACTCCGGCGTACGCCCGACCATAAGGCCGGCGATAAACACTGAAAGCACCACGTAAATCAGAATTCCGTACATACCCGCGCCCACTCCGCCAAATACGGTTTCACTGAGCATGATGTTGGCCAGCGGCACCATGCCGCCCAACGGCGTGTAGGAATCGTGCCAGCCATTGATGGCGCCGCAACTGGCGTCAGTCGTGATTGTCGCGAACAGGGTGGAGTCAGCAATGCCGAAGCGGACTTCCTTGCCTTCCATGTTGCCGCCCGACTGTATCAGGCTGGCGTGTTGGTCCACCCCCTTGAGTAGGGGATTGCCCTTTGCTTCCGCCCAGTACGCTGTGGTTACGCCAGCCATAAACAGAATTGCCATGGCCGCCCAGACCGCCCAGCCGTGACGCTGCGATCCCGTCATTCGACCGAGGGTGTAAGTCAGGCCGGCCGGGATCACGAAAATTGAAAGCATCTGCAAATAGTTGCTGAGCGGTGTGGGATTCTCGAAGGGATGGGCGCTGTTGGCGTTGAAGAAACCGCCGCCGTTGGTGCCCAACATCTTGATCGCTTCCTGGGACGCGACCGGTCCTTGCGCGATCACCTGGTCGGTGACCGTGTCCATCACCGGCTTGCCGTCGGGGCCAACAACCGGTTTGCCATCGGTGACTCTTTGCACCTGCTGCGGCTCGACCAGCTTCACCGTGTCATACGGTTTCAGGTTCTGCACCACGCCTTGCGAAACCAATAGCAACGCGTAAACGATGCAGGCCGGAAGCAGCACCCAGAGCGTGGTCCGCGTCATGTCCACCCAGAAATTGCCGATCGTCTCTTTCTCCCGCCGCGAGATGCCACGAATGAATGCAATCGCCAGCGCAATGCCGACCGCCGCGGAGGAGAAGTTGTGATACGCCAGTCCAGCCATCTGGGTGAGATAGCTCATGGTGGCTTCGCCGCTGTAGTTCTGCCAGTTGGTGTTGGTGGTGAACGAGGCAGCCGTATTGAAAGCCAGGTCAGGAGCTACTCCGGCGAAACTTTTGGGGATTCAGGGGCAGCACCTGCTGCGTTCGCTGAATTACGTACAGCACCAGCATGGAGACGCCGCTGAACAGCAGCATGGCCACCGCATATTCCGTCCACCGCATCTCGTGGTCTTCGTCCACGAACGTCATGCGGTAAATGAGGCGCTCAAGCGGCCGCAATACGGGATCGAGAAACGTGCGCTCCCGGTTGAACACCCGCGCCATGAATACGCCCACCGGCTTGGTTACCGCTAATAGTACAGCCAGGTAGACAATGATCTGCAACCAGCCATTCAGTGTCATTTCTAGAACCTCTCCGGCCGCAACAACGCATACAGCAGGTAAACCATCAGTCCTGCACTCACGACCAGCATGATGATCGATTCAGCATTCATACGTGTTTCACCTTAGCGGATGCGATCGCAGAACTTCACATATGCGATGGAAATCAGAAAGAAAGCGATTGTGGCTGCCACGAAAATTATGTCTTGCATGTTTTGCATTCTCCGATCGTACTCCGCGTCACCTTGAGCGATAACGGCGTTCGGCTGTGAAATCAATCTCTTGCCTGGGCGTGTCCAGTGTCACCACATGAAGGCGCTGAACCGATGCGTGCCTTTTCCCGCGGCCCGCATCGGAGGCGAGAGCAGTGGTGATTCTGGCGACTCCAATCGCAAGATGGGCCGCGGAATTTACGGCAGTCTTGCGATAGGTAGCGTCAACCCAGGGCATATTCGCGGGGTCGTGTAGTCCGGCACGGCGATGCGCGCACTCCAAATGCATCTTCCTTTCATCAAGGGTTAGCGCGACCAGAAAGCGGATCATGAACCCTGCGCCTAAAACACACGCCAGGAGCATGACGAAGATTGCAGGACTCGCGACTGTCTCCAAGTGAGGCATTGTGACCTCTCAATAGCATTGGATGGGTTTGGCCATAAAGTTTGTATAAGAAGAGCGTAAAAAAGTCGTAAAGGGCTGATCAGGTTGCGCAGGCGGGAGTTAATGAGGAGGAGAAGTCCCCGACCGGTCAATGTGGGCGCGAGCGACCACGCTCGTGCGGCAGTGGCAACAATCTGGAATGATTCAGCAAGTGGCTGACGAAGACGCGAACCTAGAAATAATCAGGCTTCGCCCGCAGGTTCGAAGCGGTACCCGACCCAGGGTTCCGTGATGATGTAGCGTGGCGTGTCCGTGGCGTCTATTTTCTTTCGGAGCTGCCCGACCAGCACGCGCAAGTGTTCCGGCTGTTCCAGACTGTTGGGTCCCCAGATGGCTAGAAGCAGGGTTCGATGCGTAACCACCCGGCCGGCGTGTCGGGCCAGAAAGAGTAAAAGTTCGAATTCTTTGGGAGTAAGCCGGACTTCGCTGTCTCGCACCACAACCCGGAATGCGTCCGAATCGATTTTGAAATCGCCAATGGCTATGGTTCGCTTCGTCGCATCCTCGGTCGGATGCGTTCGCGCCAGGTTCCTTCGCACCCGCGCCAGCAGTTCGTCCATGCCGATCGGCTTGGTCACATAGTCGTCGGCGCCGGCGTCGAGCGCCTCGACCTTGGTTTTTTCTTCGCCTTTCACGGACAGCACGATGATCGGCAATGTGGACTCCGCCCGGAGCTGCCGGCACAGTTCAATGCCAGTCATGTTCGGCATGGAAACGTCAGTGATTACCAGATCCGGCAGCCACTCGCGCGCTGATCGAAGGCCGCTATGACCATCGTCAGCCGTGCGGACTTCGTAGCCGCTGCCGGTCAGTGCCGTGCGCAAGACGCGCGTGATCTGCGACTCATCATCCACCACCAGGATGCGTTTCTTATCGGTCATGTTGATTAGGACGACTGCTGAGTGACGATGTGAACATCCACGGGCGGCGCGTCCCGGAGAAACTTGTGGATGGCATTTAGATACAAGTATCGCTTCCAGCCTTTCACCGCGGAATGGCCGAACACGACCTGGGTGATGTGTTTCTCCCGCACAAATCCAGCCACGGCTTTGGCAACCGTCGGTGATTTCAACTTGACCACCTGCGCGCCCACCGCTTCAGCAAAGCGAATGTTGGATGCGAGCGACCGCTGGTTGGCTTCGTTGTCGTCCACTCCGATGTCCACATAAACAACGTACAACTCTCCGTCCAGCCTCTTTGCCATACGGGCCGCGCGAGCAATCAGTTGCTGCGCCGCGGGATTGGAGCTGATCGCGACCGCAAATCTTTCCCGTATCCCCAGGTTGCGGTCGCCGCCTTCCTTGTCGAGGTAGGTTTCGAGGCTGCGGTCGACCTCCTGAGCCACTTCCTGCAGCGCCAGTTCGCGGAGAGCGATCAGAGTTCCCGGGCGGAAAAAATTTGACAGCGCCTTCTCCACCCGATCCAGCGGATAAATATCGCCGCGCCGCATGCGGGTCTGCAGCGCTTCCGGCGTGAGGTCCGCCATGACCACTTCCCGCACCCGCTTCATCACCCAGTCCGGAACCGTCTCCCGCACCGTGACGCCGCTGATTCTCTGCACGCTGGGAGCGACACTCTCCAGGTGCTGGACGTTCATGGTGGTCAGAACGCAAATGTCGGCGTCCACCAGCTCCAGAACATCTTCATAGCGTTTGCGATGCCGGCTGCCTTCGATGTTGGTGTGGGCCAGCTCGTCGACCAGGACCACAGCGGGCTTGCGGGCCAGAATTCCGTCCAGGTCCATCTCCTCGAAGACCGTGCCTTTGTATTCGATTTTTTTTCTGGGGACGGTTTCGAGCTTCTCGGCCAGTTCAACCACTCCTTTGCGGCCGTGGGTCTCCACGATGCCGATGACTACGTCTTCGCCGCGGCTCTTTCGCCGGATGGCTTCGCTCAGCATGCTGTAGGTTTTGCCCACGCCGGGCGCGTATCCCAGAAACAGCTTGAGCGTGCCGCCTTTTTTTTCCGGCGCGGCTTCCTCAAGCCATTGCTCTGGAGTCTTGGTCATTGCCGCCTATTGTCGTGGACGGCGTTCGATTTGTCGATATCGGCTACAATCGCTGATCGTGAAACAGTCGGCGATCAGAGTGGTCACTCCGTTTTGCGGTCGTGCGCAGCAGCCCTGTTCCTCGTGGTGCGTCTCTACACCACGCGTCATTCACGTGAACCCCACGACGGTTGCGCTGACGTTTCTGGTTTCCGTGCTGATCGTGTCCGCCCTGTGGGGTTTGCGTTACGCATTGTTCACCGCGTTCGTCGCCACGGCGGCGTTCAACTACTACTTTCTTCCGCCCATCGGCACCTTCACCATCGCCGACACGCAAAACTGGGTTGCCCTCTTTGCCTTTCTCACCACGGCTGTGATTGCCAGCGAATTGTCGGACCGGGCGCGAAAGCAGGCGGACGAAGCCGTGGGCAGGCGTCGCGAACTCGAACGGCTTTACAGCTTCAGCCAGCAATTGCTGACGGCGGACAACGTTCTGCAACTGCTGAATGCGGTGCCGCACCACGTGGTCGAATCGTTCGGCGTTTCTGCGGCCGCCGTCTATGTTCCCGGACAAGGGCAATATTTATCGCTCCGGAATCGAAGTGCCCGAACTGGATGTGGACCAGCTCAAGTCCATCATCGCGCGCGGCGAGCCCATGGTGGACGACGCCCGCAACCTGAGCTTACACCCCTCTGAAGATGGGCGTTAGGACAGTCGGCGCGATCGGCGTAGCCGGAAATCTTTCCCGGCAAACCCTGGCCGCCATGGGAAGCCTGATCGCCATTGCGGTCGAGCGCGCCAATGCGGTGGAGACCCTGGCCCGTTCCGAAGGAGCGCGCGAAGGCGAACGCCTGCGTTCCGCGATTCTCGATTCCGTCACCCACGAGTTTCGAACTCCTCTGACTTCGATCAAAGCCTCGATCACCAGCCTGCTCTCCACCACCGGCCTGAGTGCCGACGATCGCCAGGAACTGATGACGGTGATCAACGAAGAAAGCGATCGCTTGAACCGGCTGGTCGGGGAGGCTGCGGAGGTGGCGCAGCTCGAGTCCCACGAATTTCAGCTCGATCTTCAGGCTTGTCGTGTGCTTGATCTGGTTCAGGCCGCCGTCGGAGAGGTCAAACAGAGTCTGGGCAAGCATCCGGTGGAGATCAGGGTGCCGGAAGACATTACCGTCCGTTTGGACGCAGACCGCATCAAGGAAGTCCTGATCCAGTTATTGGAGAATGCCGCCAAGTATTCGGCCGCCCGAAGCTCCCATCCGGATCACGGCGGAGTTGAAAGGCGCCAACCTCGAAGTCAGTGTCGCCGACCAGGGCGCTGGGCATCGACGACATGGAGCAGGAGCTGATTTTCGACAAGTTCTATCGCGGCAAGAATCAGCGATACCGGGTGCAGGGTACGGGCATGGGGTTGGCCATCGCGAGAGCGATTGTCGAAGCCCATGGCGGCAAAATCGGTGTTACCAGCCAGCTGGGTTGCGGTTCGGTGTTTTATTTCCTCTTGCCGGTGGGGCGTAGGGGAGTGGCTTTCGCCCTGAAGGCGATCCGGGCTGGTTGATGCAGTAGCGCAGCAGCGCCAGAGCGGTGACATCGTTCTGAGCAGGAGCGGCCCGCAGGAATTGCTCGGCAGACTGGAGAATCGCCAGGCACAAGTCCTGTGCGGTCAGGGCGGACGCTCCCAGAAAACTTTTCTTCGCGCCTTCCAGGCCGAATTCCTCATCGTTGTACTCGGCCTCGACGATTCCGCGGGACACGAGCAGGAGCGCCGCATCCGGCCCCAGCGCACAGGTCGAGGCGCTCTGGGTGGCGTGAGAGAAGATGCCGAGCGGCAGCCCGCTGGCCTCCAGCTGCGTGATTCCGGATTCGTCGCGGAGCAACGCTGGCGTGTGACCGGCGTTGGTGTAGCAGACCGTGCCCAGATCCTCGTTGTAGCAGCCGATGAATGCGGGACAGCTGCGAATGCCACCGGCAACCTGCAGGATGGTGCGGTTGACCTCATGGCAGAGCGCAACCATGGCTTCGGCCTCGTTGAAGTCCTTTCCCGCAAAAAGTTTGGGGGCAAGAGTTCGAAATGTGTTCTGAGCGGCAGATCAGGATTTCGCGAGTGTCCTGTCTGCGGCCGGCCAGATCGAACAGGCCGAACAACACCCGGGACGGACCGACGCGCAGGAATTCGTAAAAGTCGCCGGCCACGCGCTGGTTGTAGTACACGGCGGCGATTTCTGCCCCACGGAGCAGCGGCACGTCGGAATGCCGCGGGTCGGTGGGCAGCGCTGTTTCGCGGCGCCGGAACAGAGAGCGCACAAAATCCGCCGGCGGCAAATTCAGCGCGCGAATGATCTCTGCTCTTCGTGTCATAGCCATTCACCGCCCGACCGCTTGCTCAACCTACCGAGTAGGGATCATGCGCAGGTCCCTCCACGTGCGAAGTTGCTGCTCGAACCAGTTAATCGGCACTTTTTCCTGAAAGCGTTAGAGACAGCCGCTCGGGCGGCAGGTCGCCAAGCTGATTGGCTCAATATACTGAAGTGCTCGATGGCGACGTATCCCTCGCGATCAGCGTCGGTAAACCGACTTTAACCTGTCTTTCACCTCTGGAATTCCTGGCGATGACACAATTCGCGAGTGGTCCTGGCCTGAGGCTCCACATGCAAGATGCTGGGAGATGTGGAGCCTCGGCCGCAGAAAGTCCTCCCCCTTCTGGCAAACTCCTCGCTTCACCCGCTTCCTCAACGTTATCTCCTCCTGAGGCGCGGTTCTGGCTTTGCTCACTCGCGTTCGTAGCCCGGTGGTGCCGCCTGCTGGCACTACGGGGCCATTTACGTCGACCGGGAAGAAATCTAGGCTGCGTTTGAGCAGTTCTGGGGGAGGGCTGTTCGACGGGCGTCCCAAGACTCAAACCTGGGTCTGGGGCGCTTTCGTTTTTCCGCTGGCCGGAACAACCGGCAGGATCGGCGTTACCACTCGCATGCCGCAAGGTTTTTAGCCGCGAACATGCGGCGAAAACAACGGCAGTGTGTCCCTCTGGATGTGCAAATCCCAAAGCTTGTACAAATCCCATGGAAGCCGCGGATTCTTTGGATTGCAAGCGTAGCTCGCGACTAAGTTGCACCATCTACACGGGTTACGGAGCTCTTGGCGGTCGGCAGGAAATCCGCCAATTGTCACCTGGCTTGTCCCAAGATGAAACAGGCCATCGCTTCCACAAGCTTTCCACAGTATGTGGCAGTGGAGTTGTAGGGGAAATGGACGGGGATCCCGCTATTCCGGGAGCCCCATGCCGTCCTGCGCCATGGACTCAAAGCGGGTGGACCGCTTGACGAATGCCAGCTTAATTCTGCCGGTTGGGCCATTGCGTTGCTTGGCAATAATGATTTCGGCGATCCCGTCCAGTTCGGGCTCGTCGGGCTTGTAAACCTCTTCCCGGAAGATGAACGCCACCACGTCCGCGTCCTGCTCGATCGACCCCGATTCGCGCAGGTCGGCAAGTTGGGGACGGTGGTCGCCGCCCCGGCTCTCCGGCGCGCGGCTCAACTGGGAGAGCGCGACCACCGGCACTTTGAGTTCCTTGGCCAGACCCTTCAGCCCACGCGAGATTGCGGATACTTCCTGGGTCCGGTTTTCGTAGCGCCTGCTTCCGCCCGACATGAGCTGCAGGTAGTCCACGATAAGCAGATCGAGTTTGCCCTGCGACTGCTGCAGGCGCCGTGCCTTGGCGCGCATTTCGCTGAGGCTGATGCCCGGCGTGTCATCGATGAAAATAGGCGCGTGTGCCAGTTGCTCCATGGCGTGAACGACTTTGTCCATATCGTCACGCCATAGTGAACCGGTGCGCATCTTGTGCGAGTCCACTCGCGCCTTCGAACACAGCAGCCGAAGCAGCAGAGCCTCTCGCGACATTTCCAGCGAGAACATGCCGACTACTTTCTGGTCTTCGATGGACGCATTCTCGGCGATGTTCATGGCGAAGGCGGTCTTTCCCATGGAAGGACGGGCCGCGATGATGATGAGGTCGGAGCGCTGCAGACCGCTGGTCATCTCGTCCAGATCGGTGTAGTGCGTGGCCAGTCCGGTAATACGCTGGCCGCGCTGTAGCAGTGCGTCCACCGATCCGAAAGATTCCTTGACGATTTCCTGCACGCCCATGAAACCGCGGCCAATCCGCTTTTCAGAAAGCTGGAGGATGGCAGCTTCGACATCGTTAAGAACTTCTTCGGCGGGGTCACTCTGATCGGAGGCGCGAGCGATGGCGGAGTTGGCGGCATGGATCAGTCCGCGCAACAGCGCTTTATCGCGAACAATCTTGATGTAGTGCTCGATGCTGGGACGGTCAGGGACGCCATCCACCAGACCGGAGATGTAGCCGACATCCCCAATGGCTTCGAGTTCCTTGTGGCGGTCGAACTCTTCCACCAGGGTGATCATGTCGATCGGCCGGGAAGACTCGGCCAAATCCATCATGCGGGTATAAATGCGGCGGTGGGAGTCGAGGGAAAAGTCTTCCGGCTTGAGATGCTCAGCCGCCTGGTTGTAAGAAAAATTATCCAGCAGGATAGCGCCGAGAATGGATCGTTCGGCTTCCACGTTTGCCGGGAGACTGTGGGCGAGACTGTAGTCGGTAGTGGCCAATGTCTTGTTATCTGCAAAGAAAATTAGGTTCGAAGCGCGAAAGCGATACTAGCCGCCAGCTGCTTGTGGACGTCCAGCAACGTCTTCGGAAAACTCGGAACAAACCAATTTTTTTCGGCTGCATACGTGCTGTCTAAGTATAGGAGAATAAAAAGCGAATAATCAAGGACAAGTGGTGGACGCCCTGGCGTTCGTGCTTGTGTATTTTCCCCAATCCGCGTCGATCCGCGAAAATTTGTGGCGAGAAGGAGGTCCCAAAATAAATGCGGCCCAGGCCAGCCACCTGGGCCGCATCGCTCGTGAGTGCGATGCCAGCAGGTTTCAGCGCGTTAAGCGGCGAATTGTGAATCAGGAAACGGCCCTCGCGAAAGAGCGCACGTTTACTGGCACACCCTGCAGACAATCAATCCGCGAATACTAGATTCGCAGACATTGGCCTGCGGCGATTGCGTAAGTGGGCGGCGCCAGTCCAGCTTTTTAGGGAAGGACTTTCTGAGGAGGCCGCAACGCCTGAGTTTTCTGCAACGCGCCGAAGCGCATTTCTGAAAACCCTCCCGGCGATTCACCCTCGAGAACCGCCGGTCACCGCCAGCTCTGCTACAGTCGCGAGCAGGCTCAATGCATCTCACGTTTGCACTGTGAGCACTCTGCGCGAATACCGAATCAATCGCAATCGAAAATTGATGCTAGCTTGT
This sequence comes from Terriglobia bacterium, assembly GCA_963803655.1. Lineage (GTDB taxonomy): Bacteria > Acidobacteriota > Terriglobia > Terriglobales > Acidobacteriaceae > JAIQFF01. The sequence goes on along the minus strand of CAWDNR010000015.1, from coordinate 172,582 downwards.
GCAGAAACTGTGGAGGACAGGACTTCCTTGTGGAAAGAGAAGGAAAAAGCGGTGAAAATTCCCGTCGAATCCGTCAACGATCTAGAGTGACGGTACCGAAGGTTGGAGTTCAGATTGTTGCCGGGTCGACGTTCTACTCTCTGCGCTCGTGGCGCACCGGCAAGAGATCGGGAGGAATGTTGCCATCGTTGACCTTGACCCATTCGGAATCAAACTTTCCCCTATAGCCGAACAAAGGTCCCCAGGTGTCGTTATGGACGTTCACTTCAATATGGAATTTTCTGTCGCCTTCTTCGTACCACTCGCAAACGTCAGCCACACCTGAGAACAGTAGCGGGAAGGTGAAGCCGATCAGGCCCTCGTAGAAGCGCTGCGAGCCAGAGCGAAGGCAAAGGCCTCCACGCTGGTCAACGCTCAAGCGAATATCCACCGCGAGATGCTGGTGGGTGCCCAGGTAGTCAATGATGCAGCGGCGCTGTTGGCTGTAAATCATGTAGGCATCGAAGCGCCGAGGATGGTGTGTCTCGAAATTTCGAATCCACGTGACCGTTTCTCTGCCGAAAGGGTCAACGTATGCGAAGTTTCGGATGGTGAAGGGGATCGCCGTTCCGCGCTCAGGAAACATGATGCGTCGCCAGCTACCGACATAGAGGAACGGCAAGGTGAAGAACTTGCCACGCCAGATCTTGTCCATTGTGCCTTTGCCGATCGATGCGCGGCCGTCCTTACTGTTGAAACCGAATCGTTCCTGCATACGCGGGTGCAGGAGCTTGAACTCCTGGCCGAGCGCTTGTTCGTAGATCGATCTCATTTGGATTTGTCCGGTGTGCGGCGGCAGCGGGCAGCGCTAGGCAGATCCCGTCCTGCAGTGATGGCGATGGCAGCCAGGGCCGCGACTGCGAGATTCAAGGTGAGTGGATTAAATGCCGCGCTGAGATAGGTTGGCGCGGTGATCGCCACCACGGGAATGCCGAAGAGCATTAACCCCAAGGTTAGCCACAATGGCCAGCTATGCCGCCATAGAGCGACTAGCAGGAAGGAGAAGAAGAGTTCAACCAACCCGGCGACGGTTGCCGCAGCGTGGAGGCGTGAACCTGGCGTACCAATTCTGCTGAGAAGGTCCAGCTCAATGGCATCGTGATACAGGAGCTTTGGAACCAAGCCGTGATAGAGCCAGACAAAGGCCATTGTGCCGCGTGCGACAAGATAGATGAGCGCGCGATCTTGCGACACTTCCGGCGGAATACCTCTCTCGATCCATAGCCGCAGCCGGTCGAAGCTCCAGGCCGTGGCCCAGCCCAGCAGCGGACAAAAAATGCATGCATCGATTACTCTTCCAAACACGCTGAAACGAGTTTCGTAGTCGTACCAGGTAAAGAAACGAATCTCAGTTTCTGTGGGCACATACTTCCAATAACCCGAGCCCACCGTGATCAAAGACTTTGGATCCGAGGACCAGAATTTCAAACTCGAGGTACGCGCTCCGCCCTCGCCGTCTCTGGTTCCGGTGTTCTCTCCATTTCCATCGATTGTGAAGCCGAAGCCGATGCGAGTGCGGTACAGGAATTTCTGCGGTTCGCCAGCTTCCCGCGGAAGATACTCGATTTGATTAAAGCGAAGGTCCCATCTCTGGTGGAGCTGGGGATTCTGAGTCTTCTCCCAAAGCTCGTCCATGCTGCCGCGAATGGGAATTTCGACGTAGATGCCCATGGCTGGTGACGAAAGAGCATATCCTCGTCAGCCGGCCTTGAATAGTGCCTTTCCGCCTTCCAGGTGCTCAAAGGCGAAGAAAAAAGGCACGGCCAAGGCCGTGCCTCTGGGTTAAGTTCTATACGTGATTAGTCTCGCACTCCATCCAGGAACGCCCGCAACTTCCGCGAACGTGATGGATGCCGTAGCTTCCGCAGTGCTTTCGCCTCGATTTGGCGAATGCGCTCGCGCGTAACAGCAAACGACTGACCCACTTCTTCCAGCGTGTGTTCCGAACCGTCTTCCAGACCAAAGCGCATCTTGATGACCTTCTCTTCGCGCGGCGTAAGCGTACGCAGCACCTGCGAAGTCTGGTCTTTCAGGTTGACGTTGATCACGGCCTCGGCGGGCGAGACCACGGCGCGGTCCTCAATGAAATCGCCCAGATGCGAATCTTCCTCTTCGCCGATCGGCGTTTCGAGAGAGATGGGCTCCTGTGCGATCTTCAGCACCTTGCGCACTTTAGCCACCGGAATGTCCATGCGCTTGGCGATTTCTTCCGACGTGGGTTCGCGTCCCAGTTCCTGCACCAGCTGCCGCGAAGTGCGGATCAGCTTGTTGATGGTCTCGATCATGTGGACCGGGATGCGAATCGTACGCGCCTGATCGGCAATTGCACGAGTAATCGCCTGCCGAATCCACCACGTGGCATAAGTTGAGAACTTATACCCACGGCGATATTCGAACTTGTCCACGGCTTTCATCAACCCGATGTTGCCTTCCTGGATCAGATCGAGGAATTGCAGACCGCGGTTGGTGTATTTCTTTGCAATGGAGACCACCAAGCGGAGGTTGGCCTCGATCAGCTCTCGCTTGGCCTGCTCCGCATCCATGTCCCCCTGGATGATTTCCCGTTGGGTCCGCTTGAGCTCCTGAAAGGAAACGCCAGCTTCGCCCTCCAGTTTTTCCAGCTCAGAGCGGACGGAGCGCGACTGCCGGCGATATTCTTTCTTCTGGTCCTCACTGCGGGTCGCTTCCGCTTTGCGTTCCAGGTTTTGGGATTGCCGGTCGAGCGACCGCATGGTGTCAACCGTCTTGTTGACCCGGTCGATCAATCGCTTGCGCTCGGCGTTGGTAAAACCCAGCTTGCGGACGCACAGGGAAACGGCCACGACCGCGCGCGCCAGGTTCAGGCGATAGCGGCGATAGTCCTTGGGACGTTTCTTTTGGGAGATGGTGGCGAATTTTTCGATCAACTGGCTGGCCTTCTTGTAGGCCTTGGCCAAGTCATCGATTTTCCCGGTGAACTCCTTCAGACGGTTCTGGAGGATTTCGTCGGTGATCTCCTCCTCATCGAAGGTGACCACTTCCTTGATGGAGCGGACTCCCTTTTTGAGGTCCTCCCCCATGGCCAGCAGTTCATTAATGACAATGGGTGACCGCGAGAGCGCTTTCAGCACTCGCAGTTGTCCGCGCTCGATGCGCTTGGCGATTTCCACTTCGCCTTCGCGCGTGAGCAGCGGCACCGTTCCCATCTCGCGGAGATACATGCGGACGGGGTCGTTGGTTTTTTCAAGAGCGCCCGGCGTGAGGTCGAGTTCGACATCCTCGCCGGCTTCTCCTTCTTCTTCAAACTTCTTGTCGAGCGCGGAGGAGGGAAGCTTCGGTCCTTCCAGCACATCGATTCCCTGCGTACCAATGGTGGTCAGCAGATCGTCCAGGTCCTCGGGAGAATGTACGTCGTGCGGGATAAGATCGTTGACCTGGTCATAGGTCAGATATCCCTTCTCTTTACCTGTGTCGATCAGCTTTTTGATGTCGTCGTACTTGTCGTCAAGAGCCAAGACGGATTACCTTCTTTTTGTCCTACGGAAAGGACAGAGAGCGTTTTTTAGCGGTGGGAACGTGAAGCGGCGAGCTGCGCGCCTGGCACAAACCTTCGAATTATAGCATCGGATGGGTTTAGTGGATATCAGCGGTTGGCTGATTTTTGACACACCCCGTCCATGTTCCCGTCAACTGTTGATTTAGATGTTACCCAACCGCATTTAGTTTCATAGTGTTTTGGCCCTTTAGGCCGACCGCACCGTTGGACCCTCGCCGGCCAGGCTGGGATCCATCAGGGCGCGTTTAAGCCGCATCTTTTCGTCCAAAAGTGCCTGCAATTGGCCATCCTGTCCTCGCGCGACCTGCAGTTCTTGCTGGACCCGCTCCAGCTTGCGCCTGATCTGGATGCGCCGCAGAGCCCGTACGGCTCCGTCCAACCGCTCGGCAGAAAGCTCTTCGTCATCCTTCATCAGGATTGAGGCCAGCAGGTTGCGGTCGGCTTCCGGCAAGGGCAAATCGGTGACGTGAGTCGCCTCGGAACTCAGTAGGACTTCGATTAGCGACTCGGCAGCCACCCCCAAATGCAGGCCCTCGCTCTTGAGAACGAACTGGGCCTGGCGGCATGGGTCGAACTCTTCATCCACGCCTTCGCGGGCGGAAAGATGCGCTTGGGAACTCTGCATCTCGGTGGCCGAGGCCAGCGCCCGGATCAATATTTTTTCCGCATCCGTAATTTGCACTTCCGCCCGGGCCTTCAGGCTGGCGGTGGAGCGGTTGGCGGCGGCGTGCTTCAACTCCTGTCGCAGGACCGACGAGTCGATGCCCAGCTTCTGCGCCATCTCCCGCGCCAGTTCATCGCGAACAATGCGGCTGGGCACGCGCTGGATGTGAGGCAGCAGATAGTTCACCGCCTTTACCTTGCCTTCAGCGCTGCGAACGGGGAACTGGGCGCGCGCCCTTTCGATGAGATAGTCGAAGTACTTCTGCGAATGCTTTAGGGCGCCGGCGTAGGCGTCTTTCCCCTTGCGCCGGATGAACAAGTCAGGATCGAATCCCGACTCCAGGGTCAGAACCTTGACCTGAAATTCTTCTTCCACCAGCAGGCCGAGAGTGCGTTCCGTCGCCTTGGCGCCAGCGGTGTCCGGATCGAAATTGACCACAACATTTTTCGCAAAGCGTCCTAAAAGCTTGGCCTGAAGTTCTGTGAAGGCCGTACCCGAGCTGGCAATCACGTTATGGAAGCCTGCAGCAAAAACCGATATGCAGTCCATCTGTCCTTCGACCAGAATGGCATAATCCAGCTTGCGAATCGCTTCCTTAGCCTGGTTGAGATTAAATAGCAGCCGCGACTTGGAATAGATCGCAGTCTCGGGCGAATTCAAATATTTGGGTCCAGCCTTCTCGTCGGCGGAAAGAGTTCGTCCAGTAAAACCAACCACGCGCCCGGCTTCGTTGGTGATGGGAAACATCACCCGGTTGCGGAACTTTGAATACATGGCAGCAGCTGCTGGCTTCTGGCTGCTGGCTTCTGGCTGCGGCCCCTCATTCTTGTCATCCCGAGCGGAGTCGAGGGACCCGGTGTTTTGCTCAGCGCTGACGGCTGAGGGTTGACGGCCGGGTTCCGCCTTCCACGAAAACAGCCCGCTTTCCCGTAACACCTCCTCTTCAAACTCGCGCTTCATCCGGTCGCGCAAGACAAACCCTGAATCAGGCGCATAGCCAATCCGAAATGTCTTGGCCGTTTCGTCATGCAATCCGCGCCCCGCCAGGTATTCCCGGGCATGCGCGCCCTCCGGTCGTCTCAGATATTCCTGAAAGAAGGCACAGGCGCCCTCGTGTACATCAAGCAGGACGGTGCGGAGCTGGGCCTCTTTGGCCTCCGCCGGACTTGAGTAGCTGATCTTGGGCAGAGCAATCCCCAGCTTCTGCGCCACTACCCTCACGGCCTCGGGGAAGGTAATGTTCTCGACCTTCTGCACAAAACTGAAAACATCTCCCGACACGCCGCAGCCAAAGCAGTGATAAAACTGCCGCGTGGCGTGGACTGAGAACGAAGGTGTCTTCTCGTTATGAAAGGGACAGAGCCCGGAATAGTTCTGCGCCCCCGCCTTCTTCAGCTTGACGTACTGGCTGACAATGCGAACGATGTCTGCCTGTTGCTTGACGGTTTCCTTGAAGTCGCTGGAGTCGGTCATGGTTGGAGACACAGCTGTCCGCAGGAATTGTGAGGTTGAGAGCCGCTGATTTGAATATACCGGAAGCGGATTGTTGTGGAGAAGCTGTGGAAGCGGTGCTTATTCCGTTGATCGCCGAGGAAAAACGCGTTGTCATACCGCGCGGGAGAAGCAAACTGGCTTACGACATCTGGAAGGACCCGCTATCGAGGATCCTCGCCACCCACTTCGAATGGGGGAGGGAGCAGGCGTGCAGAGCTTTGACCTCCTTGTCCACGTCGTACTCCACGCGTCGGATTTCCGGTTTGGACTCGTCCAGCAAGAGGTATGCAGCTCGGCGATCGCCGTCGTAAGAAAGGCTGACGCTGCCCGTGTTGGCCACGGTCATTCGCTTAACGCTGCGAATATACGGGCGATGAATATGACCGTAGATAGCGATCGGCTGGCCCAGTGGTCCGTAAACCGACTCCAACTCGGCATCGCTTGATTCCGGCACGGGAGCGCGCCAGGCGCTCTCTGGACTGGCATGCACGAGCGCCATCGGAGGGCGAGTCTGAGCACGCGGCAGGCTGCGCAGCCAGACCAGCCGGTCTTCCCCGAGGGCTTCCCGAGTTGCGGTCGCCATCTCTGCTATCACGGCGAACAGGGCCTGCAACTGGGGCGGTTGCTCCGCGAACGCGCTGAGTGAATCGGGCGTCGTAAGCATTTCGTCTGTGTTGCCAACTACACCTTGCCATCCAAGATCGCGAATGCGATCCACAATTTCCGCGGGACTGGCCCCAGCGTCCGCCAGATCGCCGCCGTGGAAGATCAAATCGGGCGAAGTTTGCCGCAGGTCCGCCATAACCGCCTCAAACGCGGTTCGGTTGCCGTGGATGTCGGATACCACTGCAATCCGCATGGCGTTTCTCCCATGCCGGGTATGGGCGCCGGGGTCTAAGGTCCAGGGTCCGACGTCCGAGGTCTGAAGTCCGACGCCCGCATTACTCGTAGGCGAGCGCGTCGATGGGATCTTTCTGTGCCGCTTTATAGGCGGGGTAGAGTGCTCCTAAGATGGCGCCGACGATGGCGATCCCGGTGGATCGCAGGATCCATCCGCCGGTGACGACTACCGGCAAAGTCGGTAGACGGTACTTGATTCCGGCACGCGCCGCCAGGCTGATGAGGACCCCGACGACAATGCCGGCGACGGCCAGCAGCACCGTCTCTCGCAAGATCACATTTACGATGTACAACTTCGAGGCTCCGATGGATTTCAGGATCCCGATTTCGCGGGTGCGTTCCATGACCGCGGTGTACATGGCCTGGAAGATAACGATGAAGCCGATGACCACGGAGATCCCGATGACCACATTGATGAAGGTGGACAGGCCGGGATAGCTATTGACGGTCATCATGGAAAGGTATTCGCGCATGGAGCGCACCGAATAGCTCTCCAGCCCCGGCACACTCCTCACCTCTTGCACGACTGCATCGGCGTTCCCCGGATCGTCCAGCTTTACGTAGAACACCGAGGCTTTACCTTCGCTGCCAATCAGGTCCTGCAGAGTGCTCATGGGTAAAAACTTGCGCGCTCCCCGGCCATGCTCCACGATGCCGGCGACTCGAAAAGGATGATTGAGAATCTCGATAGTCGAGCCCACTTTCACATGCTGCGACTGGGCAAAGTAGTCATCCACCAGGCAGTCGTTCGGACCCTGGAAAGGGCCGCCGTGAAGGTAGTGAAACGGGACGAGGGCCTCGAACGTCTTGAGGTCAATCCCGTAGATCACCTCGAGGTTCTTGGTGGTGGTGAGCTGCCAGATCACCGGTGAAACCACTTTGACGTGGGGCAGTTGCGCGAGCACGCCGCCGATTTTGATCGACATCGGGGCATTGCTTACACCCGCCATGAAAGAAGTGTTGGGCGGCTGCACGATCACATCGGCGCCGATTCCGGCCTGGCGTTGCCGGGCGTCATTCAGCATGCCGACGGAAAGCCCCACGATCAGCAGGATCAGCGTCACCTCGAGCGCAATGGCCACAATGCTGATCAGCGACCGGATGGGCCGGTGCACCAGATTGGCGACAATCATTTTGTTCATCATTGGGCCAGTCGCTAGTCGTCGGTCTTCAGTCGTCTAGCCAATCGAAATACCAGGTAATCGCACTGTCCAGCAGCTATTTCTTTTCTGTCACATACTCTGTTCACCAGGCTGGACTCGGGCCGGTCCAGGTGCACGATTTGGGCGCCGGCCGGTTGATCCAGCGCGAACTTGTCGTCGGGGAGCGTCTCATTCAGTTGCAGCTTCACGATGGTCAGGGTGATGTCGTACTCTTCCTGCGGCCTCCAGATTTCTATCTGCGAGGGAAAATTCAGGCCATCGTAGTCTTTGTAGCCTTCGTAGCGCGAATCGGTGGCCAGGTTTCCATCCTGATCGTAAACGTATTGGCGATGAGGCAGGAGGTCGGTTCGGCTGAAGATGATCTTGCGGGAGAGGAACCAACCACGGTCGCCTCTGCGGATCACTTCAATTTCGTAGTCGGCCTGTTCCACCTGGTGATGTTTGCCGTCAGTCACGATTTCGAAGCTGTTTTGCATCACCGCGATTTCATTTTGCGGATCAACCTCACGCAAAATCAGGGCTTCGTAAATATGTTGAGGCCGCAGGTTTTCCATGGGCTGATCCAGGTTGTGGGTCTCGATGTCATTGCGACCGACTACGAAGCGGTTCTTGGGCGGAATCCAGAGCTTGAAGTCGCGTCCATCGCTCACCATGTCAAAGGCTTTGTTGCGCACGATGGGCAGCAGTCCGATCATCCGTAACATGGCGGGCTTGCGCAGGAGAATGTAGCCCCGGATCTGCTGATAATCGGTGACCCGCCCCTTCTTGACCCCGCCCACGGAGGTGTCGATATCCACCGTGGCCTGCAAACTTTTGATTCTGGCGGCCTGGGAGTTCAGGTAGTCGATCAATTCTGCCTGGGTCGCGGACTTCAGCGGCGCGGTGCTGATCTGCCTCTCGACCCGGCGCGACCGGAAAAGACACCCCGTCAGCGGCAGGACAACCAATAGAAGGAGGAGGGCCCGATGACGGGACAAAATATGCATTGAGACTGAATTGGATTCCTCAACAGGCAGTTCGGTTCACCAATTAGGTAAGTATATGCGAATAATGGGCGTCCGGACTGGTTTGGGGGTTGTCAGATTAGCCCCCTGCGCCCATTTCACAGATTAGAAAATGCTATCTTCTCTGTACCGCTTGCCGTAGCTTGGCGACATTCTGGTTGTGTTCCTCGAGACTACGGGAAAAACGATGGTGGCCATTACCGTCGCTGACAAAGTAGAAATAATCCGTCTGCGCCGGATGCAGGGCTGCTTCGAGCGAGCTGCGGCCGGGATTCCCGATCGGCCCAGGCGGAAGTCCGGGATGAGTGTAGGTGTTGTAAGCGGACTGGAACTGCATGTCGGAATGATGCAGTGCTCCCGCATAATTCCCATTGAGCAGTTCGGCATAGATCACGCAAGGATCGGCTTGCAGTGCAATGTTTCGTGCCAGCCGGTTGTAGTAAACGCTGGCCACGACGGACCGCTCCTCAGGAACGGCAGTCTCTTTCTCGATGATGGATGCCATCGTCACCGTCTTCTGGACGTCGGTCCCCTGTCCGCTAGCGGTGAGTCCGATCTGCTCCGCGACCTGGCGGAACTGCCTCACCATGGCAGCGGCGATCTCCTTCATGCTCTGGGTACGGGTGAATTCGTAGGTATTGGGGAACAGGTAGCCTTCCAGGCTTTTGGCCTCAGGGGCCAGGTCTGAAATCAATTCAGTGTCGGATTGCGCCACGGCAAGAAATTCCTGCCTTGACCCCAGGCCCGCGTCCTGCACCGCCTGCGCGATGTCGAACATGGTGAAACCTTCGGGTATCACTACTGTGTGCACGTAAATATCGCCGCGCACCAGGCGGTCGTGGATGTCCAGTGTTCTCGCCGTCTTGTCGAAGAGATACTCGCCGGCTTTCAGCGATTGCTTGCGATGGATGCGATGCCAGAGGACAAAACCAAGCCGGCTGCGGATCACTCCGGCCGCTTCAAGTTCAGCCGCGATCCTGCGGGTAGAGTAGCCCGGCCGCAGCAGCACGAATTTCTGCCCCTCCGGCGTAACGGGCGTCAACAGCGCCCACGCCAGCCAGCCGCCAGCTCCGAGGGCGGCGAGCAGCACGAGTATCACAAACTTGCGCAAATCAGAGATAGTTTAGATGAAGAGTAGGCGTTGGTCGTTAGTCGGTGGTCGTTGGACTTTGGGAGGCAGTCGTTGGTCTATGGTCGTTCGTCGTTGGTCCTTCGCCGGTCGCTATCGGGCCGTTGATGGTTGGTTATCGGAAGAAACTGAGATCTGAAACCGAGGGCTTTGGCCCAACGACCAACCACGATCGACCAACGACTAACCACCGCTTCTCGCATCCATCCAGGACTGCAATATCAGGACTGCCGCCATCTGATCTACCACTTCTCCGCGGCGCTTGATCGACATCTCTGTTTCTCGCAGCAGGCGGTTGGCTTGGGCCGAGGTAAGGCGCTCGTCCCATAGATGGACGGGCAAACGAAAGCGGCGGCGGATTTCTTCAGCGAAAGCTTGCATCTTCTCGGCCTGTATTCCTTCAGCGCCACTCATACGCAGGGGCAGGCCGATCACGATCTCGGCCACATGGTGCTGGCGGATGACCTGCTCCAGCTGCGCAAAATCGAATCGCTTGTTTTGCCGGTGAAGCGTTTCCAGTCCCTGCGCGGTAATGCCGAGCTGGTCGGAAATGGCCAGCCCGATCCTCTTCGAACCTACATCCAGGCCCAGAATTCTCGGCGGACGCCCCGCCACAGACGCATCGGTTTGGTGAGAAGGCACCTGGCGATTATATGGCGCACACACATTTTTGCGGTTAGGCTACGATACCGCTATGGCCATTGACGAGGCAGGGATCGACCGACCTCCGGTGCAGGCTCCGGTATTGCCCCCGCCCAAGCCGCAAAAGCCGCACTGGGCATTTACCGCGATTGGAATCGCCACGATTCTGGGTCTTTGTTATTGGGGAGAACTGGTGCTGGCCGTGATGCTGGTGTCGGTGTTGCTGGCCTTCATCCTCGCGCCGGTGATGGAATTGTTTATCCGCTTGCATCTGCCCCGCGGTCTGGCCGCTGCTGTAGCGGTGATTCTGTTGCTCTCTCTGACTGCCGGACTGGTTTACTACTCTTCGAACCAGGCCATCATTTTTGTGCAGGACCTGTCCAAGTACACGCGTACCATTCGGCAGGAAATTTCGCACGTCCGGCAACAAGCTGAAGCGTTGGGGGACACGGACCCGGGCGGGCCGGCGAAATCTGCAGACTCCCGTCCCACCACCAATTGGGAGGACATCCTGACGCGCGGCTTCGGCTCGGTCTCGCAAGCTTTGCTGGCCGCCTCATTCGTGCCTTTCCTGGTGTATTTCATGCTGAGCTGGCAGCATCATGTCCGCTCCGCAACCGTAATGCTTTTCTCCCTGGAGAACCGGAACACGGCGTACGTCACGCTGGGCCTGATTTCCGCGATGATTCGCAGCTTCATGGTGGGAAATCTTCTGATTGGCCTGTTTCTGGGAACAGCCAGCACCATCGCGTTCGCGATTCTGAATCTGCCATTCTTCTATTTCATCGGTTTCATCAGTGGATTTCTGAGCCTGGTTCCCTATCTTGGAGTGGTGCTGGCCATGGCGCCGCCAATTTTCGTAAGCATGGGCCACATGGACTCAGGAAACGCGGTCGTAATTGTGATGATTGTGCTGGGACTGCACCTGATCGCGCTCAACGTGCTCTATCCCAAGTTCCTGGGCAACCGTCTCCAGTTGAATCCCTTGGCGGTGACGATAGCCCTGCTGGTCTGGGGATGGCTATGGGGGGCCATGGGCCTGGTCCTGGCCATCCCTATTACAGCCGCCATGAAGATCGTTTTTGACCATATTGAATCGTTGAAGCCGTACGGGGCGTGGATGGGGGAGTGAGGCGGGCAGTTTTTCTAACTCTGACGGCACCAGGTACTCCAGTTGCTGAGCAATCGAAATCTGGGTCTCACGCTCGAGAAGGGAGCCTCGGGCGTGACAGAAGAAAACAGCGCGGTCCCGATCCGTGGACCGTTCCTTGCCTTCTGCGATATTGCTCGGAACAGAGACCGCTGATCGCTCATCTGGCTAGTCAGTCCGTAGATTTCTTGTTTGGGGAAACTCCGGTTGAGCGTAAACCCTGACCACGAGCTCCATGGCGAGCTGCCACACTCTCAAGTCTCGGTATGAACCTGCCACGATCCTTTGCCTCCGAACTCAAGGTTGGCAGGCCGGCAGCAAGGAGCACAGGTGCAGTCGTTACACTGAAGCCTGGCGTAGCGCACCTTGGCGTGGTCAGGAATGGAAGGGCCGAAGTCCGACGTCTAACGCCCGAGGTCTGCCTTTACGCCACAAAATCCGAGGCTTCTGGGAAGCGCAGCTTGCTCTTGGAAAGGGCTTTGGAGAGCATTTCTTCGATCAGGATTTCTTCGCAGTTCTTGGCCATGGCCAGCTCGCTGACCAGCAGGTAGCGGGCGCGTTCCAGCATCTTCTTTTCGCGGAAGGACAGAGGCTTGGATTGGTTCAGCAGGAGCAGGCCCTTCAGGACGGCGGATACTTCCAGCAGTGAACCGGTGCGCATCCGCTCCGAGTTTTCCTTGAAGCGGTATTTCCAGTCGGCGTTGTTGTCACACTCGCCATCTGTAAGAAAATCAACGATTTTCTGGATTTCGCCGTTCTTGACCACCCGCCGCAGGCCGACCGTGTTCACGTTGTGGAACGGAACCATGACCTTCAGGCTGTTGGCCTTGATCTTCAGCAGGTAGAACTTTTCCACAGTTTCGCCAATCGTCCGGCTGCTGATTTGTTCGATAACTCCAACGCCATGATTGGGATAGACGACCTTATCGCCTATGTGGAAATTACCGTCGCCGCTGATCATGAGGGAACACCCACGAGGGCAGGGCAAATGAGGAACTACACACCTTCAGTCTATCCGAAGCGGGCAGGAAAGGCAATTTAGAAGCGGACCTCGGGCATCGGACTTCAGACCTCGGCCCCGAGACCATCGGACCCGATTTTCGGCTGGTCGACCCGTGGCACGGACGTCCAGACGATCTGAATTGTGATCGGGCCTGAGATCGGAAGGCCCGACGGTCCGAAGTCTGCCGTCCGAGGTCTGAAGTCCGACCTTCGGGGTTTATAATCCCCAAGCACATGACTGAGCAGATCAAGCGGAAATTGCAGGAAGAAATGAATGTGCTCGAGCACGAGCTGGTCCACGAGCTTCCCAAGGAAATCAAGAAAGCCGCCGCCCTGGGGGACCTCAGCGAAAACGCTGAGTATCACATGGCGAAACAGCGGCAGGAGTTCGTCAAAGCGCGGCTCCGGCAGTTGGGGGCGCGCATGGCCGAACTCGCCCTTATCAACATGGACAATATCCCTAAGGATAAGGTCGGGCTGGGCTCAACCGTTCGAGTCTACGACAATTCCAAGAACGCGGAAGTCGAGTACAAGCTGGTCACCAGCGAAGAGTCCGACGTAACCGCGGGCAAGATCTCAACCAGTTCGCCGATCGGCCGCGCCCTGCTCAACAAGAAAGTCGGAGACACCGCCGTCGTGGTTACCCCCAACGGCAACCGCGAGATGGAAATTCTGAACCTGACCACCATCCATGACCAGACGGAAGCCAAGTGACGAGGCCGAGGTCGCAGTGACGAGAATTTGATGAGCACGACCTGGACCAGCGCTTTTGGCCGTGGCTGCGGTGTGCTGCTCGACGCCATCGTCCGCTGGCTTGCCCTGGCGCGGATCAATCCCAACGTGCTCACTTTCCTGGGGTTGGTCGTGAATACCATCGCGGCCTTTCTGTTCGGCTACGCCAACGGCGACAACCAGGCGCGCATGTTTCGCTACGCCGGGCTGGTCATCATCGGCTCCGGCTTCTTCGATCTGGTCGACGGACGCGTGGCGCGAGCCAGCAACCAGGTGACCCGCTTCGGCGGTTTTTTCGATTCGGTCATCGATCGCTACAGCGACGCCTCTCAATTCTTTGGACTGCTGGTATTTTTCGCCCGCGGCGACCGTTTCTTCTATGTGGTGCTGACTGCGTTCGTGATGGTCAGTGCCATCATGGTGAGCTATACTCGCGCCCGCGCCGAATCGCTCATCGGCTCCTGCCGCGTGGGCTTCATGGAACGCCCCGAACGATTGGTGCTGGTGATCATCGGAGCCCTGTTCAACCGCATGGCGCCGGTTTTGTGGCTGATCGCGGTGCTGTCTACGATCACGGTGATCCATCGCATCCGCTACACCTATACACGGACGGAGGGTGCGGACGCGGTGCCGCACAAGGCGGGCCAGGCTGCGTAAAGACTTTTCCCAAATTGGATTCAAGATCCGAAATAGTTTTGATCCGCGCCAATCTGCGGTCTCCGACTGCGCTTCGTACAGGCAGCGTTTGGAGGGTATTGCCAGTAGGTACTGGACGATGTCTGTCAAACATTCGAGTGGCTAGCCAGCCATTCGGGTTCAACTCCCTTGCCCTCCGCGGCTACTCGACCACTGCATTTCTGCTTGACAACGCAAGTGGCTGAGCGATTCTTGAGATGTTTGGCAGACCTCGTTCGAAGTTATTGCTGAGCCCCGGATGGCTACCGGGGCTTTTGCTTTTCGGTGTTCCCCTCAAGCCACTTCAATTTAGGATTAGGTCTTAAGACCAGAATCAAACTGCTGCCCTGATATCCTACTTTAGTTGCTCTTCCGAGGCCTTCTCTTGCGCGATCCTGTCCTTGTAATTCATGGCGGTGCCTGGGCCATTCCCGATGACATGGTCGAAGCCCATCTGAATGGCGTCCGCAACGCCATGGCTGCGGGCTGGCGCGTGCTGGAACGAGGCGGGACAGCGCTCGACGCTGTCGAGGAAGCAGTCGTCATCATGGAAGATGACGAGATCTTTGACGCCGGCCGCGGCAGCTTTCTTAATCGCGACGGCAAAGTGCAACTGGATGCGCTCATCATGGATGGCGCTACCTTGCGCGCCGGCGGCGTTGGGTGTGTTGAGCGACTGCGCAATCCGGTGCGGGCGGCGCGAAAGATTTTGAGCGATAGCCCGCACGTGTACTTTGTGGCTGAAGGCGCGGAGCGGTTCGCAGCGGAACATGGCGTCCCGCTCTGTCGCAACGAAGACCTGATCATCCCGCGCGAGGTCGAACGTCTGCGGGAATTTCAGGCGCGGGCAACGGACGCGAAAGTTGATCTGTTCGCGCCTACGATTTCTCACGATACGGTTGGCGCGGTGGCTCTGGATGGCGACGGCAACATTGCTGCCGCCACTTCGACGGGCGGTACGCTCAATAAAGCTCCGGGGCGGCTGGGAGACTCGTCTCTGATCGGATGCGGGTGCTACGCCGACAACCAGACTGCCGCTGCGTCGACCACCGGGTGGGGCGAGCCGATTATGAAGCTGGTGCTGGCCAAGTGGGCCGCAGACCGGGTGGCAACCGGCAGTTTGCCGGAGTGGGTGGCAGCGGAAGCCATCAATTATTTGAAAGATCGGGTAAACGGGCACGGCGGGATGATCCTGCTCGATGCTCACGGACGTTTCGGCATCGCGCACAATACGCCGCGCATGGCCTGGGCGCTTAAGACATCAAAGCATGAGAGTTACGCTATAGAGCGTAAGAATTAAATTCATCTCCCAATTATCCGTTGCTGCTTCTCAGGCTAACTAAGCCAATTCCCGTCAGTGATTTAGCTTGATTTCGTCGCCCCACCTGAGGTAAAAACCGTGCGGCATTTGCCGGTCCTGAAAAGTGCTCGTTCAATTCCTGCCTACGAAGGTCGATCGCTGCCAGAACCCAAGGTCCTTCGGTCCACGGAGATAACTTTTATGCGGGTGCGAAAGCTCGTCTCACTTGCGTGTTTGGTTGTGATGCTTGCGGCTCTGGGTTTTGCTCAGGGCGCTTCAACCGGCGATCTGCGTATCACAGTCAGGGACTTCAAAGGCGGAGTGGTGACGACCGCCAGCGTCACCGCGCGGGATGAGACCAAGGGACTGGAGCGTGCCACCAGCGAGAATGCCGATGGCCAGTACCATATTTTGCTGCTGCCTCCGGGCCAATACACAGTAACCGTGCAGGCGCCCGGTTTTGCCACAGCCGAAGTAACGAACGTCGCGATCACAGTGGGACAGCAGGCGGAAATTCCCATCGCCCTGTCGGTGGCGGGAACCCAGGAAGTGGTTAACGTGAGTTCCGCCGCAGAGCTGGTGGAAACGCAACGCACCTCATCCACCGACACCATCGACCAGCGGCGCATTGACAATCTTCCAATAAACGGGCGGAATTACATCAATTTCGCCCTCACGGATTCGCGATTGGCGCGTGATACCGCTCCCAGCATTGGGGCCGCACCCACTTCCGGGCTGAACATGAGCGGGCAGCGGGCCCGGGCCAACTTGGTGAACGTGGACGGCGCCGACGCAGTGGACAATTCCACAAACGGCATTCGCTCCACCATCTCACAAGAAGGCGTCCAGGAATTCCAGATCATCACCAACGGATATGCGGCCGAGTACGGACGCGCCTCCGGCGGAGTGGTGAACATCATCACGCGCTCGGGAGCGAATGACTTGCACGGTTCGCTCTTTGGCTATTTGCGAAACCGCAATTTCCAGGCGGTCAATCCTTTCAGCACGGTCCCGGATCCGGCGTATACGCGAGTGCAGGCAGGGGCGGCGATCGGCGGGGCGATCAAGAAAGACAAGACTTTCTACTACTTCTCTTATGAAGGCACCTGGCGGCAGGAGACTGGATTTTCCTCGATCGGGGCCAATAACTTCGGGTTAGTTCCGTTTGACACCACGCAAGTCGGCCAACCGTTCGGCACGGTGCTGCTCACGCCGCAACAGGTTGGATTCCTGACCAACGCAGCGGTACTGCAGCAGGAGTTCCTTAATCCGCTGTTTGGGCAAGAGGTGGGGCAGTACACGGCGCTGGCAGCGTCCTCTTCCGGAATGGCGTTGAAAGGGGCCTGGCCGGCGACTTTGGGAGGTTTCAGCGGTTTTCCGACCTCGTGTCCGCCGCCCACGGCGAATTGCTTTGTGCCAGCTTCTTTCGTGCCTCTGCACAGTTTGGTCGGCAATTTCCCGGTCTCCGAGCGCAC
Organism: Terriglobia bacterium; assembly: GCA_963803655.1. Lineage (GTDB taxonomy): Bacteria > Acidobacteriota > Terriglobia > Terriglobales > Acidobacteriaceae > JAIQFF01. The sequence continues at coordinate 155,678 of CAWDNR010000015.1, read as the reverse complement.
CGATCTGTATTCGATCCGCCTCGACCACAACCTGACCAGCAACAACCGGCTCACGCTGCGCGCCGGCGTGAGTCCAAGCGATCAGACGGGCATTCAGGTGCAGGCCCAGGGTCCGCAGAATTTTGGACAAAATTCGTTTTCGCGGACCTCGCTGGACAACTATCACGACTGGAACATCGCCGGGCAGGACCAGTGGACCATCGGCACGAACAAGATCAACGAGCTGCGCTTCCAGTACGCCCGCCGGGGTTTGCTCTACAACTTTTCGCGGGCTGCGGGCGGCAGCAACGTGGCGGTGAACATTCCGGGCTTTGCGTTTTTCGGCCGCGAGCCTTTTTCTTTCGTGCAGCGCACCGAGCAGCGCTACCAGTTGACCGACAACTTCTCCTGGGTGAAAGGTACGCATACCATCAAGTTTGGCGTAGACAGCAACTTCATCCCGATCGAGGCCAATTTCACGGTGAACTTCGGCGGAATTTACAATTTCGGACAACAGAGCCTGGGCTTCGACAATCCTGTCATCGCGCCGCCCCCGGGGAATCCGTTTCCGGCGTTCAGTCCGGTGCAGGCTTATGGCGCGGGAATTCCGTCCAATTTCATACAGGGCGTGGGCAATCCCCACGATTCTTTCAGCAATACCACCGCGGCGGGTTTCTTGCAGGACAGTTGGCGCATCTCGTCCGGCCTGACGATGAATTATGGGGTGCGTTACGACGTGGAGTTCACACCGACGTTCCGGGCGATCAATGCGCTTTCGCAGGCCGCAGAAAATTCGCTCGGCATCACCCAGGGAATTCCGCGCGACTTCAACAATTTTGCGCCGCGCATCGGATTGGCCTGGGACCCGCAAAAAGATGGCAAGACCGTCGTCCGCGCTTCTTACGGAATGTTCTACGACCATCCGCTGCTTGGTCTGGCGTTTGATTCCGACGTGGCTGACGGTTCGCAAGCGCCACAACTGGTGCTGACGCCGGGAGCGCCGGGCGGTTGTAACGCAACCCTTTCGAACCTGAATGCGACCAACGCCTTTCAGGGATTGCTGGGCTGTCTCCCCGCGGCATTCGACTACCTACCCAACCAGCAGCGTTTCAATCCCGCGCCGAACGCGCCTTCTATCTTTGTGGGCCAGGCATTTCTGAATCCGGCCGCACCCGTGCCGCTGTCATTCCTGCCTTTTAGTTTCCCCACAGCGAAAAACTTTCAATACGCTGTGTCTCACCAGGCCAATCTGACTTTTGAGCGGGACCTTGGCCACGATATCTCGTTCAGCCTGGCTTACAACTTCAACGGCGGACGTCACCTCAACCGCCCCATCAACTCCAACGCCGTGAAGACGGGACCACTGCTGGCCAACTGGCAAGTAGCGCTGGGCGATCCCACTTCCGGCGCCGCCACGCTAGGCCCGGAAGGAGTGGGCGCGGCGGGAACGCCGTGCGGATTCAACGGTAGCGGGCAGCCCTGGGTGGCGGCAGCGCTGACGAATTTTTTTCGTCCTTCCGGCCTGAATCCCGCGCTGGGCCAGGCCTTGCTGTTGTCCCCCGCGGCAGGATGCGTAGGACTGGCGCAGCAGATCATCCAGGCTGACGGCCTCAGCGCTGCCTGCGATCCCACCACGCTGACCGGGTGCGTACCCTTCAGTGATACGCCAGCCAATTTTTCCAGCGGGAGTTCGGTCTACCATGGCCTCACCGCCAACCTGCGTAAACGTTACGGGCAGCATTACGAATTTCTCGCCTCCTACACCTGGTCGCATACCATCGACGACTCCACCGATCTGCAATCGCCGCTGGAACCGCAGGACAACTACAATCTGGCGGCGGAGCGCGCCAACTCGGCTTTCGACCAGCGGCATCGTTTTGTATTGAGCGGTGTGTATCAGACCGGCGCGCTCAGCGGTAGCGGCTTTGTCAGCAAGTTTTTCTCGGGTTGGACCCTGGCTCCCATTCTCGAAGTGGCCTCGGGACGTCCGTTCAACATCATCTCGGGAGACGATCGCAACCTCGATTTCAGCACGCCGACCGACCGGCCAAACACGGCGGCCGCAGGTGCAACCGACGGTTGCGGCGACACCGCGGCACCGTCGAAGTTCTCGCCCACCGGCTTTTTGATGCCGGCCTGTTTTCTCAATGGCACGCTCGACGGCAACCTTGGGCGCAACGCCGGCACCCGGCCCTACAACCTGTTCACCGATATTCGCGTCTCCAAGCGCATTCCCTTGGGCGATCGCATGGCGCTGGAAGGCATTGTGGACGCCTTTAACTTCATCAACCGCTTCAACGTGTCGGACGTGAACCCGCTGTGGAACAGCGGGCAGACGGCCACCGCTGCGTTCGATCCGCGCCAACTGCAGTTCGCCCTGAAGCTGACCTGGTAAATGTGGGCGCGCGCCCCGCTCGTGCAGGAGCGGCAAGAACGGCGGGCGAGAGCCTGCGTGCGCAGAACCGAGCGAACGCTAGTTATTTCTACAACCCCCGCGACCTCGGCGCCCGTGCCGATGCCGCACGAGCGGGGCGCGCGCGCCTCCATTCCTCTGCTACACTGCTCTTCTATTCTTGGCGCTTGCCGGAGACTCCTCCAAATGTCTGAAACCCATGTACCCACGGCACGGACTCGTGTCGTTCGCGAGGCTCATCGTGGGGTTTATGAGCGCGCAGCCGCTTACGAGATTCTCGATGAAGGCTTTATCTGCCACGTCGGCTTCGTGATGGACGGGCAGCCGTTTGTGATTCCGACTGCATACGGACGGTCGGGCGACAATCTTTACATCCACGGGTCGGCGGCCAGCCGAATGCTCCGCAATCTCGACAAGCGCATTCCGGTGTGCATCACCGTGACGCTGCTCGAAGGGCTGGTGCTGGCTCGATCGATTTTCAATCACTCGATGAATTATCGTTCGGTGGTCGTGCTGGGCACGGCAGTGGCGGTGCTCGATACAAAAGAAAAACTGAAAGCCTTGAAACTGCTCTCTGAGCACATTTTGCCTGGGCGGTGGGCGGAATCGCGTCAGCCCAACGAAAAAGAACTCAAGCAGACGCTGGTGCTGCGCCTGCCGATCGACGAATTCTCGGCGAAGGTAAGGCAAGGCCCGCCGATTGACGACGAAGAAGATTACAAGTTCCCCACCTGGGCAGGGGTAATCCCTCTGGACATGGTCCCCGGTCCACCGATCAACGATCCGCGGCTGGACCCGAAGACTCCAGTGCCGCTCTATGCGCGAGCATATTCGCGCAAGCGGGAGAGTCGTCGTTAGTCGTTGGTCGTTGGCAAAAACTCTAGCCACGGATCCATGTGAATCCATGAAAATCCGTGGCCGCGTTTTTGACGTTGGCCAACGGCCAACGACGTTTTTTATTTGCCGTTCAGCCAGTCCGCGTACGCTTGGAAGGAATACGGGCGTCCCAGAAAATCGCGCACCATTCCCGCCGCGGGTTTGGTGCCGCTGGCACCCAGAATCGAGTCGCGGTACTTCGCCGCGGCCTGAGGATTGAGTAGTCCATCTTTCTTGAACTCGGTGAACATGTCTTTCGCGATGACCAACGACCACATGTAGGTGTAGTAAATCGCAGAGTAGCCGTTGAGGTGGCCAAAGGCAGTCTGCATGTGGGTGCCCCCGACAAACTGGAACGGCGTGTACTTGGCCTGCAACTGTGACACCAGTTGGTCGGTATCTAGTCCTTGCGGATCGCGGTTATAGAAATCGAGGCTGATGGCGGCGTAGAACATTTGCGTGCGCACGTCCAGGGCTCGACCGAATTTGTCGGCGGCGCGGGCTTTCTCCGCCAGTTCCACGGGAATCGGCTGGGCGGTCTGATAGTGGCGCGCGAAAGTTTGCAGGATTGCCGGGTCCTGCGGCCATTCTTCGAACATCTGTGAAGGCGCCTCGATGAAATCATTCTCCAGGTCACCCTGAGCCCACTGGGTATTGCCCTTCATGATGCCATGGATGAGATGTCCGTACTCGTGGAAGAAAGTGATGACGTCGTCGCGCTCCATGAGTCCGGGCCCGCCCGTGGCCTTGGGGAAGTTGCAGACCAGGACATATTCGGGAAGGCGAAAGCCCCCTTTGCCGGTGGCCAGAGTAAACGTTGCATAATGCTTGTACTTGTTTTCCCGCGGAAACATGTCGAAATAAATCCGGCCGATCAGCTTGCCTTTATCGAAGACGTCATACACAGTAACTTCCGGATGCCAGACTTGGGCCGAAGTCACGGGCTCGTAAGTGATGCCGTACATCCGGCTGCTGATATCGAGAATGCCCTGCAAGACCCGTGAATACTCGAAATAGGGTCGTATAGCCTGGGAGTCGTATCCGAATTTCTCTATCTTCGCGCCCCGCACCAGATGGGCGACGTCCCAGCCGTTGACGCTCTCCGCTTTCGGATCTTCTTTTTTCTTGTAGGCCAGCAATTCCTCGTAATCGCGTTTTGCTCCCGGCTGCGCCGCCACCGCGATTTTTTCAATAAAGTCAGCGGCATTCTGTTCGGTTCCCACCATCTTATCTTCCGTGATGTAGGCGGCCCAGTCGGGGTATCCCAGAAGGTTGGCGAGTTCGTGGCGTTTCTGTAAGAGCTGTCCGAGCACGTCGATGTTCTTCGGATACGCGCGCTGGCGATAGAGCACAAAGAACGCTTTCCGCGCCGGTTCGCTCTTGGAATAGTCCATGAACGGAAAGTAGTCCGTGTTGTCAGTACTGAGGGTGACCTTGCCAGACGTGTCGGGGGTATGAGAGCGCTTGAAATCTTCCGGAAGTCCGTCCAGATCGGCGGCGTTGACCTGGAGGTGGCGCACGTCAGCAGCGATGTTTTCATCAAATTGCTGGCCGATCTTTACCAGTTCGTCCTGCAGGTTCCGTACCTTGTCCCGGGTTTGGTCATCGCGGTCGACGCCGGCGCGATGATAGTCGCGCAGAGTGGTCCTCAAATAATAAGTGCCGGCGGGATCGAGCCTGCCGCCATCGAGCGACGCGACCACGTTGTACATCTCCTTGTCCAGGGAGATGTCGGTGAGCACGCGGCTGACTTCCTGTTCACAAACCTGAGCGGCATCCCGGAACGGCTTCGAGGGATGCACCTGTTCGGCCAGGGCGGCGCGGTTTCCAGCGTCTACGCCGACGAGTAAAGCGGTGTCGAACGCCTGCAGCGTACTCCGCGCGTCCCGCGGCGGTTGGCTGGCCTTGATCGTGGCGATGCGCTTCCTGGTGTCGTCCAGATCGCTGCGGCAGGAAATGAGGAAGGATTCGGCGGTGCCCGCCAGATAACTGGAAGCACCCGGCGCCGGCATCCGCTCCTGCGCAGTGGACAAAAGGCTCGCGCCTGCGAGCAAAAAGGTAGATAACTGCCCGACAAACTTACGACTCATGAATAATCTCCGATCAAGCTGCGAAGGCATAAGGCGTGGAAATGGTGCAGGGGCTAGACGTGGCAAACTGGTGATGTTAAACAGCGCGTAGGGCACGGTCAAGGAAAGACACCACAAGGCTCGCTTCGGGAGGACACATAACATTTGTGGAGCAAGCCCGTCTTCCATTCAGCCGGCTCGCGCCCACATTGTTAAAGTTAAACTTATTTTCTCAAGTTTCTCGCGACTAGTTCGTGGGGTGAGTTTCGTATTCGGCGGTTGTCATTTCCCATTCGCTTTGTTCGCACTGACGAATTTCCAGGATACGGGAGGTCACGATCGGAGTGCGATAACTGGGATGGCGGAATTCCAGGTGCATGCCCCGGCCGACGAAACCGATCTTCAGCATGGAGCCGCCCCAGGATGAACCTTCAATTCTGACCAGCACGGGCTCGGGACAAAATGCGGGATGACCCCATATCCAGGCCTCGCCGCGTCCTCGGTGCACCACCGTGTACCAGCGATGCTGGGTCTGAATCTGCAGCATGGCGCGGGCAGGCAGGTCCTCGAGAAATGCTCCGCCTTCGATCTCCGACTCGACGATGTTGCGGTTCACCTCATCGTCGAGATTGGGATGACAACGAAAGAACTGCGGGCAGGTGTCCACCGAGTCCCCCTGTGCCTTAGACGAGTATAAACCCGCGAGGTTAATTGAAAACCGTCGTTGGTACTAGCCTCTAGGTTCCGCATTCAATCCTCTTGCGCGTCGGGAGAGGCTCGCGAGTATCATCCCGCCCCTGTCCCTTAAGTAACAGGGAGTACCCCATTACGGATTGACCCTTCAAATTCATGGGGAGTACGATTCATAATCTCAGGAGTCTGCGCTACCCGAGATACCCCGATGGGGGCGGAGCGCAAGTCACAAATGTACGTGCAATGTAAGTCATAGATAAACATGGGGATGAAGAAGCTCAAGCTGTTGACTGTGCCTTTGCTGGCCCTGCTTCTCGTCGGCACGGCGTGCCACTCCGATCAGCGTCAGGGGAAGCTGCCAGCACCCCAAGCCAATGCTCCGGCGTTGACTGCCGCCGTTCCAGCAGCTCCAGCGCCCGCGTCTCACGAAGTATCGGATCCAAAGCCGGCTGCGCCTGAGCCGACCCAAACTGCACCTCAGCCCAAAGCGGATCCGGTGGATGACCTTATTGCGAACGCCGAGAAGGAATACCAGGCTGGGGAGGGCAAATTCAGGGCCGGGGACCTGGAAGCGGCCAAGCGGAGTTTTGATCACGCAGTTGATCTGCTGCTGCAGAGTCCTGCCGAAATTCGGTCGGATGAACGGGTGCAGCACGAACTGGAGCGGGTTCTCGAAGACGTGAACCGCCCGGAAATGGTGGCCTTGCAGTCGGACAATCCGGCACCGCAACAGAAAGCCGAGCCGGCTCCGATCGATGAAGTCAACGACGTCACGCCTCCGGTTGACCCCAACGTTAAAGCGCGAGCCGAAGCCGAGGTCAAGGTCACGCATTCGGATTTGCCGCTCATGCTGACCGACCAGGTGGCGGGCTTCATCAATTATTTCTCTACTCCCAAGGGCCACGAGATCCTGCAACATGCGCTGGAGCGTGGCGGACGTTATCGCGAAATGATCGAGGGCACACTGAGGGACCAAGGCGTTCCGCAGGAACTGATCTATCTGGCCCAGGCCGAGTCGGGGTTCCATCCTCTGGCGCTATCGCGCGTAGGGGCGAGGGGCATGTGGCAGTTCATGTCTAGTCGCGCCCGGGGCTACGGCTTGCAGCACAACTTGTGGGTTGACGAGCGCCAGGATCCGGAAAAATCTACTCGCGCCGCTGCCCATCATCTGAAAGATCTGTACAACCAGTTCGGCGACTGGTATCTGGCGATGGCTGCCTACAATTCCGGACCGGGCACGGTGCAGAGCGCGGTCAAGCGCACCGGTTACGCCGATTTCTGGGAACTCTACAGACGCAATGTGCTGCCCAAGGAAACGCGCAACTACGTGCCCATCATTCTGGCCGTCACCATCATGGCCAAAAACCCAGCTCAGTATGGGTTGGGGGACATCGTTCCGGAGCAACCGGTTCCCTATGATGCGGTGGTGATTAACTATTCGGTCGACCTTCGTCTGGTCGCCCAGTGCATCGACGTTTCGCCTGCCACGCTACAGGACTTAAATCCCAGCCTGCTGCGTTTGGCCACTCCCAAGGATCAGAGCTTTGAGCTTCGTCTGCCGGTCGGCACCAGAGACCGCTACTTGGCGGCGATCGAACCGATCCCTCCGCAGATGCGGGTGTGGTGGCGGTACCATGAAGTGGCCGAAGGGGACACGCTGGCTTCGATCGCCCGCACCTATCGCACCAGTCTGGTCGCCATCGAGAAAGAGAACCATCTCCTGAGCGGCGATGAACTGAAGCCGGACAGCAAACTCATTGTTCCCATCCCGCCGGGCAAACATGCGGCAACGGAAGACGGCGCCAGCTACGCTCGCCACACCACCCGTTACAAAGTACGTCGGGGAGACACGGTGCAAACTGTAGCCGACAATTTCAGTCTTCCTCCTGTCATGATCCGCCGCTGGAATCACCTCAGGGGCGACAGTTTGCGCGGCCGCCGCATCGTTTATGTGCATCTGCCAGTGACCCCGACGGGCCTTACCAATGGGCCTTCCGCCACGTCTAAGTCTAAATCCGATAGAGAGTTAGCGCCGGCCACGCGGAAGACGGTACAGCGTCACAAAGTGCAACCCGGAGAGACTCTGATCACCATTGCCAGCAATCACCACACAACGGTCGAAGCCTTGAAGCGAGACAATGGCAACCTGGCGGTGCTGCGCCCGGGGATGGTTCTGGTCATCAAGAGCGTCCGATAAGGCTCGCTTCTCGACCCTGGCTACTTGCCACTGGTTCATCTCTGCTACAGGAAAATCCTGAAGTGAAATTCTCTCGGCCTCCGCTATTCCACTTTGCCCACTCGGTGTAATATGCATCCTGCGACAGCTGGTTCTGGATACGGTCTTGCGAAAACGCTGTGCTATAATCGCGCCCCGTTCGGCCAGCACGGTAGTTTTTCAGTTTTCTTTTTATTTCCCTTAGTAGCCGCGGCGCTTGCGCAGCGGCCCGCGCCCGGCGCGGCCCAAAACCAGGAGGAACAATGAGCTTCGACGAGACCCTCTACGCACGTGATGAAGAGATGGATGAGTTTGGCGACAGCGGCGCATACGGCGATTCGCTGGAAGAAGATTACGAGGAAGAAGAAGAGGAAGAGGAAGCCGAAGTGGCGGGTGTGATTGAGCCGCAACCAGAGCCGGCCGCACCAGCTCCAGCCCCGCCGAAACCCTCCGGTGGTGGAGGCTCGCCCAAGCCGCCGCGCAAACCCGCGGCGAAAAAACCTGCCAAGAAAAAGCCGGCCCGAAAAGTTGCCAAGAAGAAGCCGGCCAAGAAGAAGAAACCGGCGCGCAAAGCCGCGAAGAAAAAAGTCGCGAAGAAAAGGCCAGCACGCAAGGCGACAAAGTCAGCCCGGCGCAAAGGTAAACGCGGTCGCCGGTAACAGCGGTCATGGCTGGGCATTAACGAGAAGATCGCCACGAACTGTGTGGAGACAGCCGCCCCGGCTGTCCGGCGGAGCCACACTCCGCACTTTGCTCTCAGCAAAAGCCCGATCGAGCCTTGCTCGACCGGACAGCTGAGGGTAGCTGTCCCCATTTGGCTGGTTGGTAAAGGCGAGAACCAACCTCCGCTTCCGCAAATAATCAGCGCCGCGACCGAACCGACCCTAGGCTGCCTTGGGCAGCGTCGTGGTTTCGGTCAGCTTGCGTATCCCCAGCGACATCATCACGCGCGCGACCCCGCTCATGATCATACTCACACCCACGAGCGTGCCGATCGCCCAGGCTGAACTGGAGGGCCAGTGGAAACCAATGAACAGCGCCAGCAGCAAAGTCACCAGCCCATCGAACAGCATCCAGCCGGCGCCGCGTGTAGGACGCAGGTTGAAGTAGAGCACCACATCCAGTACGCCCTCGATGAGAAATAAAGACGCCAGCACCAGCGTCAACGAGGCCACTCCCAGAAGCGGATGCAAGAGCAGATATCCGCCGAAAGCGATGTAGGCCAGACCCACCAGCAGCTTCCAGATCAGGCTACCCGCGCCGTGCGCGTGAAACGCCACCACCAGATGAATGACGCCGGCGAGAATGATGAGCCAGGCGATCAGCGCGTTGACAGCTACCGCCGCCAGCAGGGGCGAGCCTATGGCTACGATCCCAAACATGATAAGCAGGACTCCCCAGAGAATCGACCACCCGGAAGCCTGCTTTAGCAGCGCGTTCGTCGATTGTGCGACCATGTGTGCCTCCTCGGTCCGGTTGTCAGGACGGCACATTCTGCTCCCTGGGCGCGATTTACGCAAGCCGGATGAGGAGTGGGTTTGGTCGGAATTCCGGCGTCTTGCTCGGGCATCCGAGTGGCGGCAATGGCGAGATCTTCGCTGTCGCCAGTGTGCAAACTCTTGCGTTGGATGGGCTACTTCTTCCCCGCGATTGCCTGCAGGCACTTGCCGTAAAGCTCGAGCAGATGTCCGGCGTACTCTTCTGGCTTGGCCGCCGCCCCAGTGCCCTGGAACCCGACGCCTGACGAAGTTGTCCGGCCGTAACCAGTGGTCATGGCGACAAACTTCATGAGATCCAGCGCAATATCTTCATTGCGGCGCACATCCAGTACCGCCGCCATGTACTTCCTCCATGAAATGCCTCCCCTGTGACCGAATGTTGTTTCTTCTCGTCTATTCGAGAAAGAAAGTCTGACAAGAAATTGATGGTAACAGAAGACTTCGACACAGGGCGCGAGGCGGTTTCAAAGTTTCCAACGTCCAGTTTCGAATTCAAAGGCTCAAAGCTCTCCGGACAGTTCGCCGATACATGCAGTGACAGCAGACTTGTCCTGGCCGATCCTCATCGCGACCGAACATCCCCGGGACGAGGGCTGGAGGATGCGGGTCACACGACCCACTTCCTCCTCTAAGCTGTCCTGCTGGGCGGGGGAAGCTCCCTTCGACTTCGCTCCAAGCTTGTCCGCGGTTTCTGACTTGGGTTTTGTAACGCCAGGTGTGACCACACAGCCACTGCAAGATTCCCCAAGCCAAAGAATTGACCTCAAACCAATGCAACTTCAAAGGCAGCGGACAAGGGTGTCCGCTCCACACGAGCGACTAGTTCACATCTTGAAGCATGGTGTAGGTAAAGCCACCGGACGGGTTATTCAAGCCCACGAATGTCCGAACCTGGCCCGAGCTGAGGGTGAGAGTACCGGTGTCGATGGCGGCAAATTTCTGGCCAGCTGACGTGAACTCGATCTCATAGTTGCCCCCGGTCAAAGACTGGTAGGAAGTGGTTGCGCCGAAGCTTAAATTACTCACCGTAGGACTGACCGTACTCAGCGCGGTTCCCGGGGTGAAAATGTAGACATCTGCGGCTCCCAGGTTCGGGGATGCATTTACTATGCGAATTTTGAAATCGCCCGAGGCCGGTGCTGAGTTGTTGTCGGTAAGGACAAGGTTCGCGATGGAAGAAGAAAAATTGGAAGAAATGACGGTCGTGTCCGAACCGGAAGCAAGACTGATGGACTGCTGCAGGAGCGTGGTACTTGATCCTGAAGGCTCTATCCCGACCTGATGGGAGCCGGAACTCTCGGACAGGTATCCGGTGCTGGTGCCGTAAGCGAGGTTGCTCGACACCGATGTGCTATCCACCAGCACATTCAGGCTGGATTCGTCCGGAACCGCATTCATCAGCCGGAAGCGAGTACTTCCTCCAGAACCGCATCCCGCCATAAGAAAGATTGTCCCCAGACCCAGGATGCAGGCGCACAACGACGTCAACCGCAAGATTCGTCCCACTATTTCACCCCTTGGCGTTGGAAGTTATTGGAATTACGCGCGAGCAAAAACCGACTGATGCGAAGGCTTCAATCCGGAGTTGCAAACTCTGCGTAAAGAGTGCGTCAAGACAAGTAAAGTCTTGTAAAACAGTCGTTGGTCGTCAGTCGTCAGTCGTCAGCGTCAGCTCGGTCGGCTGACTCCCGACGACTGACGACTGACGACCGACGACTGCTTTACGAACTTTTACGTGACTTTACCAACTCTTTACTCTGTTGCGCATGGCGAAGTGTTCTAACTAGCAGATAGATTTGTCCGGGAGCTGAGAGCTTCCGACAGTTACACGAATATGAATTGGAGAGTACCCACATGCGGAATTCAATAGTTTCCGAGAGATCTTATTCCAGTCCGGGCAAGCGCCGGTCTTGGCTTGCCACTGCCTTCCTTGCGGTGTTGCTTAGCCTTGGTTTCGGTGTCGTCAATGCTTTTGGTCAGGACGCGCAAGATGCGCCGCCAGCCCCAGCCCAGCAACCTGGCCCCGGGATGGGAAGGGGCATGGGTCGTCGTCCGATGGAGAGCGTGGACGATCAGATCAAGCATTTGAGCAAGAAGTTGAATCTGACCGACGACCAGCAGGCGAAGCTGAAACCCATCTTAGAAGACCAACGCAAACAGATGGAACAGATTCACGACGACTCGTCACTTTCCCGCGAAGACCGGTTCAGCAAGATGCAGGCATTGCGGCAAAGCTCCGACACTCAGATCAAGAGTGTGCTGACCGAAGAGCAGCAGAAGAATTTCGACAAGATGCGCGCAGAGCAACAAGACCGGATGAAGCAGTGGCGCAGGGGAGGCGATAACGCTCCTCCCGCCGGCGCCAGTCCGGATAGCCAGCCGCAGTAAAGCGGCATTCGCGATTAAGTTTTCTCCCAGCCTCTGGACCCGGCAGCTCTTTTGCGTCGCCCGCAAGAGTTGACTGGTTCAGGGGCTCCCTTTTTGCATGTAGGCGCGAGCGCCCGCGCTCGTGCGGAAGTGGCACAGATCCAAAAAGGAATGGGTGACGGACGGTGCGAACAGAACATCCCCTCCGAAATTACGGTCGTTGCCGCTCCCGCACGAGCGGGACGCTCGCACCTACAATCTTCTTATGCCGCTGGCGGCATCTCGCACATTAGGGCCAGCAGATTCTGGTCCGGGTCGCGGAAGAAAGTCATCCACAAATCGTGAGTCGGCATTCTTGCGATCAGGTGGGGCGCGTCCTCGAAGTGCACGCCGCTGCCGAGCATTTGCCGGTGTGCGCTCGCGATGTCAGATACAGTAAAGTACAGAACTGAGCCGGGATGGTCGAACTCCGGCTTCTCCGGCGGGCTGAGCATAAGGCGAACGCCGCCACAGTCGAAGAAAGCCAGGGCGGTGGTGGTGAATAACAGCGGTAGCCCGAGAATGTCCCGGTAAAATGCGGTGGCGCGGTCGAGATCGTGCACGTTGATTGCGATCTGGCCGAGTCGTGAAATTCCGATGGGTAAGGTTGCGGAAGTCATGGCGGGCAGCCTCCAGAAAGAATCGTTAGTATAGCTAACTATATTTCATGGCCGGACGCAAGCAAGAAAATTCACCTTGTGCAAGAGACCTCCGCCATCGCCGACCGGCTGCACTCCTCGGCCATTCACCTGCTGCGGCGCGTGCGCAAGCAGGATGCCGCCACGGGCGAAGGCCCGGCGCGGCTCTCGACATTGTCGGTGCTGGTTTTCGGCGGACCGATGACGCTGGGTCAGTTGGCGGCGGCCGAACAGGTTAGACCTCCAACCATGAGTCGGATCGTCACCGGGCTGGAGCACAGCCGGCTCGCGGAGCGTATGACGGATGCCAAGGACGCACGCCGGGTGCGGATTCGCGCCACCCCGAGTGGCGAGCGCCTCTTGCATGAGGGCAGGCGGCGCCGGATCGAGTATTTGGCCCGCCACCTCGACGGGCTGACCCGGAAAGAGCTAGCCACTCTCGATGAAGCGCTCAAATTGGTGGAAGGAGTTCTGCGCGACTGGCCGTCGAGAGAGTGACGGGCCGAGGGAATAAATTTTGCGACAGCATGTCCCATTTCCGCAACGGACTTGCCATTCTAGATTTAAAGATTGAGAAAAACGAAGTTGGTGGCGCGCTCGAGAGCGCACCGTGTCTCTTTCGCGACAAGATGCGTCGAGGCTGAACGCACGGCATGAAGAAACCGAAACCGCCAACGCGAAGAGCAAGCTCGAAAAGTTCTTTGACACAGAAATCTTCGTCAGGCAACTCAGCCCCGCGGACAGCAATGGACCTGGCGGAGATCCGGCGGCAGATCACCGACCTCGTGGGAAATGGCGCCGTCGGCATAGTTGAAGCCACGATGGACGAAGCGGGCAAGGGCCACTATCTCGGCATGAAATACCTCTTCGAGATGATCGGACTTATCCAGCAACATCCCGTACGATGCCCCCGTGGAGGATTCGCTGGCCGCAATCCTGTTGCGAACGCTGGGTATTGCTGAAGTGCCGGTGCCGGAATCAAGAGTTACCAAAGATTCCAGGGCAACCACAGCAGCATCCGAGGATGTTTTAGAATGAAAGTCAGCAGTTGGGCGACAGCAGCCAGTCGTTGGTCGCAGGCGGTAGACCGTTTGTCCGCGACCTTCGGCAGTTGCACCAGGACGCGGACTCGACGGTCGGTGACGGATCCGCCTCTACTGCGTGGGGCTTTCAGAATGGACATGACGTGGGTAACTGGCCGGATCGCGGTCGGCGGTGGAATCTGGACGGCAGAGAACATGGCAACGGTGGCGCGGTCGGGCGTAACCCACATCATCGATATGCAAATTGAATTTGACGACACCGATCTGGCCCTGCCGCATGCCATCGAAGTGCTGTGGAACCCGATCGACGATGATTTTCAGCCCAAGCCTCCCGAGATATTTCAGCGGGGAGTGGAGTTCGCAACCGAGGCCCTCGAACAAGACGGAACGAAGCTGTTCATTCATTGCGCTGCTGGAGTGCACCGGGCTCCGATGATGACCCTGGCGGTGTTGTGCTCGCTGGGCTGGACGCCGGCCGCGGCGCAGGACCTGATCGAGAAAGAACGTCCCGTCGTGGATTTTGCGGACGTGTATTTGCGTAGCGTGGAGAGGTTTCTGGATCAGCAAGTGAGAGCAGAGTAGAACGTCAGTTCTCTGCAACTGACTGACGCCGTGACTTCCCGTCATATTATTGATTCGGAAACATTCAAGCAAGGTTTGAGCGCGGTGATACACGGTACGGTTTTCTGCTTAAATGCGTCCACGTGGGCCAAACCAACTCAGCCGTGAGTCATCCGATTTCTTCCGTCCAGTTCTCTAGCGTCTTTTTCACCTGGGCCATGAACTGGTCGGCGACGGCTCCGTCGATGAGCCTGTGATCGTAGCCTAGAGTTAGGTGGACGATGGAACGGATCGCGATCGAGTCATTGCCATCGTCGTCGGTAACCACCATCGGTGCCTTCGTAATTCCGCCCACACCCATGATGGCCGAGTTCGGCTGGTTGATGATGGGTAATCCGAAGACGGCTCCGAACTGTCCCGGGTTAGTGATGGTAAAGGTCGAGCCCTCGACCTCTTCGGGTTTGAGTTTTTTGTTGCGAGCACGCTCCCCCAGGTCGCTGATGCCGCGCTGCAGGCCGAGGAAGTTGAGGTCATCGGCATTCTTGAGAACCGGAACGATCAGGCCCCAGTCGAGCGCGACTGCGATTCCGAGGTTGACGTGGCGGTGGTAGCGAATGCTTTCGCCTTCGACCGATGCGTTCACGATGGGAAACTGCTGCAGCGTGATGATGGCCGCGCGAGAAAAAAACGGCATGAAGGTGAGGCGAGCGCCGTTGCGTTTCTCAAAAACGACCTTGTTCCTGTTGCGCAACTGAACGATGCGAGTAAGATCCACTTCGAACATGCAGTGGACGTGAGCGCTGGTACGCCGCGACTCGATCATGCGGTGGGCAATGATCTTGCGCATCTGGTTCATAGGTACTAGGTCGCCTGGAATGAGGGCTGGCGCGGGCGAGCCCGCGTCCGACTTAGCCGGAGGTGCAGGGGCGGCGGGAGCAGTCGAGATAGCCGCGCCCGGCTGACTCTGTTCCAGAAAAGCGGTGATGTCTTGCTTGGTGATGCGCCCGCCGAGTCCGGTTCCGGGTACTTGCGCGAGATTGATATTATTCTCTCGCGCGATTTTCCGGACTAGTGGGGACGAGCGAGCGTGATCCTCTTCTTCGTGCGCGGTTTGGGGTTGGGAAACGGGGGGCTTGGTTTCAGCCACCGGGGCCGCCGTTTTGGCGGGAGCCGATTCCTTTTTTGCTTGAGGCGGGGCAGCTGGTTTGGCAGCGGCGCTCTCGCCATCGGCTGAAATCGTGCCCACAACCGTGTTCACTTGAACGGTCGCGCCTTCGGCGACCTTAATGTCCTGAAGGACTCCTGAAGCCGGTGCAGGAATCTCGGCGTCTACCTTGTCGGTTGAAATTTCGAACAGCGGCTCGTCGCGTTGCACCTTATCGCCCGGCTTTTTCAGCCACTTGGTGATGGTCCCTTCAAAGATCGATTCGCCCATCTGGGGCATGACGATATCAGTCGGCATAAAATCCTTCCACGCGATCTTGCTTCGAACCGCGCAACCCTACATTATATATATCGGCCAGGATATTCCTTCTGCACCACCAGTCTCTAATCGTGGTGTCCATGTTCTTCTCCTTGAGGGTCTACGGGAGGGGGCGCGACTCCGGTGGACTTCTTCCAATAATCCTGCACCGCAGGGGGCAGTTTTTGGATGCGCGACAGGAAGGCTGTAACTTTCCACATATCCTGTTCACTCAAAGCTTTGTTCCAGGCGGGCATGCCGGTGTAGCGAATACCGGTGCGAACGGCGTAGTAGATATGCCACTCGGGATCATCCAGCGGGTCGAGGATCAGCTGCGGCGGCGACGGGTAGAAGGAGTGCTCAAGTGCACTGGGTTTGTTGTCGAGCCCTCCGTGACAAAGGGCGCAGTTCATGGTGTAGATTTTCATTCCGTCAATCAGATTTTCGTCAGTCGGCGGCATGGGGCTGGTGACACGCGGGGCGCGGCGCTCCATGGACGCATCCATGGCGGACATGGCGATGCGGCGCTCCATCTTGGGTGGAACGGAGTCGGCATTCGTGGGCAGGAAGCCGAGCGTGGCGATGGCCAGACCTCCCAAGAGGAGCAGAAGCAGAGTAATGACGACGCCGAGGATGAAGTTACGCATTCTTGTCTCCTTAATACTTCAACTCATTCGTTTTAGAAGACGCAGCTACGGATTGTCCAGCGGCGCTGTGGCAAGCAGGATGGCGCGGGCGTCCTGTGCTTCCGACTCTCTCACCTGCAGTTTGATCCCGCCGAGTATATGCGAATGCCAGCCGCCGATGCGAAGCATGTTTTCATCATACGCGAAGCACTCGATATCAGCTGACTCCAGCCGAGTGCGGGCCAGCAGGAATTCCGAGCTGACTGTGAAAGACCGCGATGGTTACGAGATTTTCATGCATTCCATTGCTACTTTGCCGAGCTGCACTCGGCTGGACCGGGCGGCTGTCCCCACGTGGATTCTGATCGCCGCAAACGTTAGTAAGCTTTTAGCCGGCGGGCCTCGCGCAACACGTCGCTTACCTTGGGCAAGAAGTATTCCTCCTGCGGCGGTGAGAATGGCACGGGAGAATCCTGGGCGGCGATGCGCACGATGGGGCCGTCGAGATGCGTCGAAGGCTTCTTCATTGATGATGGCCGCAATTTCGCCGGCGAGGCCTCCGGTGCGAGAGTGCTCGTGCAGAATGATGACCTTGCTGGTCTTGCGCACAGTCTCAGCAATCGCTTCGCGATCGAGGGGCGAGACGGTCCGCAAGTCCACAATTTCGACGTCGATCCCTTCCTTGCTTAATGTCTCGGCAGCCTCCAGCGCGGTGTAGACCATGGCCGCATAAGTAATGATGCTCAGATCGCGGCCTTCACGGGCGATGCGTGCCTTGCCCAGCGGCACGATGTAATCTTCCGACGGCACTTCTTCTTTGATGCGGCGATAAAGATATTTGTGCTCGAAGAAGATGACCGGGTTGTTGTCGCGGATGGCGGCTTTGATCAGACCTTTGGCGTCGTAGGCGCTGGCTGGGCAAACCACTTTCAAGCCGGGCGCGTGCACGAACCACATCTCCGGATTCTGCGAGTGGAAGGGGCCGCCATGAACATTGCCGCCGCTGGGTCCGCGGATGACCAGCGGCGCGGGCGCGCCCCAGCGGTAGTGAGATTTGGCAACCATGTTGACGATCTGGTTGAAAGCGCAGCCGATGAAATCCATGAACTGGAACTCGGCGACCGGACGCATACCGGTGAGCGAAGCGCCGAAGGCTGCGCCCACGATGGCGGATTCCGCGATAGGCGTGTCAATGACACGCTCGGGGCCGAAGCGATCGATGAAGCCGTCGGTGACTTTGAAAGCGCCGCCGTAGATGCCGATGTCTTCGCCGAGGCAGAAGACGGTGGGATCGCGCTCCATTTCCTCCCAGATGCCCTGGCGGATGGCTTCGAGATAGGTCAGTTGGGGCATGGCTTAGTTCTTTTTCCTCTGCAAATTCAGGGATGCATAGCTCGCCGAAGATTTGTCGTATGTGACGATGTCACTTCAAATGCACCGCCGCCTCTGCGCTTCCGGGACCGGCCGCGTTTCCCTTTCTAGCTTTTGGGATCCCGTACTTCGGTTTGATCTCGTGGCAGCCATTTTCGCAATACACACCGCCGGCGGCGGACTCCGGTTCCGGCATTGGGCTGGCGACCGCGAATTCGCGGTCAGCTTCCAGTTGTTGATCGACACCAGCGATCAGTTCTCGGTTCTCAGTTGGAGTGAGCCACTTTTTTACGTTTAACAAGATAATTCTCGAAGCGGGCGATGCGGGTCGCGTTTGCGCCAGTATTCGAAAAGCGGCTTGGGGACGTAATCGGCGGCGTCGTGGATGGCGTGGCCTTTCATGCGCATCATCTTGGCTTCGATGAGCGTCGGGCCTTGGCCGCGGCGGGCGCGTTCGCAGGCTTCGTGAGCGGCGTCGTAGACCTGGCAGGCGTCGGTGCCGTCGACGATCACGCCGGGGATGCCGTAAGCGATGGCACGCTCGGCCAGATCCTTCACGCGGAACTGCATGTCGGCGGGCGTGGAGTATGCCCAGAGATTATTTTCGACGAAGAGCACCAGGCCGAGATCCTGCACGGCGGCGAAATTCAAGCCTTCGTAAGTGACGCCGGTGGACTGGCCGCCATCGCCGATGTAAGTCATGACCGCGATGTTGCGGCCCTGGAGACGCGCGCCGAGAGCTACGCCGGCGAGCACGGGAATGAGGTCGCCCAGAGTCGAGATGGGGGAGACTACGTTGCGGTCTTTGATGTCTCCGAAGTGCGAGGATGCGTCGCGGCCCCGGGTCGGCGAGCCGGCCTTGGCCATGTACTGCATCATGATGTCGCGAGGGGAGAAGCCGCGGACCAGCGTCGAGCCCTGATTGCGGATCATGGGGCCGAGCCAGTCTTCCTTATGCAAAGCGTAGGCGGAGGCGCAGGAGCAGGCTTCCTGGCCGAGTCCGAAGTAAACGCCGCCGACAACCTTTCCCTGCTTGTAGAGATTTTCGAGCGCAGCCTCCATCTTGCGATTGAGCAGCATCCAGCGGTAGATCTCGATGCATTGTTTCTTGTTCAGATATTTCGATTCGCGGATGGGTGGGACGGGAGCGCTCAGGTCGCCGGTGACCTCGTAGCTGACTTTGCCGCCTTTGCGACACCTGGCGGATGGAGAAGCTTGGCTTTTCGAGGCGATGATCCGGGATGGTGTAGGTACGTTGGTCGGCGCGTTACGGATTTGACGGCGAGTCGTTTGTTTTGCTTCTTGGCCATGTGCGGCTCGGCGGCATCCATGCTAACGCGGAGAGCTGGCTTGTGTCGCGTCTCCAGACTAGCGTTATGCCCGGAATGTATCTTCTTCTTTGTGCAGGTGGCGCAGTTGCTTCTGGGGGTTTTAGCGGCACGCCTACCGGGTGCCCTAAGAGCGCATCCAGACTCTCCAGCCAGAGCATCTGGCTCTCGAAGACCACGCCGAAGTTGCGGGAGATTGAGTGGGCCACGTCCTGTAACGAGAGTTCGCTGTGCCTAATTCTTTCGCCATGGAGGTCACGGGCTTTGCCGTGATTCCGCAAGGGATGATCAGATTGAAGTAGTCGAGGTCGGTGGTTACGTTGAGGGCGAAGCCGTGGGAGGTCACAGCGCGGGAGATGTGGACGCCGATGGCGGCGATTTTTGCTTCGCGGCGACATCAGGTCCCTTCGACTCCGCAGAACAATTCGCAAGCGAATCGTCCTGCTGCCGCTCGGGCGATGACAGGGTGACGGGGGGTCGTGTCCAGACGCCGGTTAGGCCGCAGATGCGGGCGGCTGGGAATGCCGAAGTCGGCGCAGGTGCGGATCAGGACTTCTTCCAGGCGGCGCACGTAGTCGATTGCGCCCAGAGTTTTGCGCTTGCCATCAGGCGTGGCGATTCCACGCAGATCGAAAATGGGATAGCCGACGAGCTGGCCGGGGCCGTGGAAGGTCACGTCGCCGCCACGGTCGCATTCGAATACTTCTACGCCGCGCTGGGCCAGGAGCTCGGGCGAAGCCAGAATGTTCTTCTGCTTGGCGTTGCGGCCCAGAGTGATGACCGGCGAGTGTTCGAGCAGAAGCAGGACGTCGCCGATGCGGCCTTCCTTGCGCAGTTCGACCAGGCGCTGTTGCAGGCGCAGGCCGGTGGCGTAGTCGATGGTGCCGAGTTGGAGGACTGAGATCAAGACTTCTGGCCACGGATTAACATGGATTACACAGATTAAGAGTTATCTTTTCAATCCGTGTGAATCCGTGGCCCGGTTCAGGCGTTGATTGCCATTCCGTACACGCTGTTCGAGGCATCCAGCATGGCTTCGGCCAGCGTGGGGTGGGCGTGAATCGTCCACATCAAGTCTTCGACCGTGGCTTCCAGTTCGATTGCGACGACCGCTTCGGCGATCAGTTCCGTGGCCTGCGGGCCGATGATGTGCACGCCCAGGATTTCGCCGTAATCGGCGTCGGAGACGATCTTGATGAAGCCTTCGTGCTGGCCCACGATCGACGCGCGCGAGTTCGCGGTGAAGGGGAACTTGCCAACCTTGATGTTGTATCCCGCTTCTTCGGCTTTGGCCTCGGTCAAGCCGACGCTGCCAATTTCGGGATGGCAGTAGGTCGCGTTGGGAATGTGCTCCGGGTTGATGGGCTTGCCCTTTTTGCCGGCGATTTTGGTTACGGCGACGATGCCTTCCATCGCGCCCGACGTGCGCCAGTTGCGGCGTTCCGAGCACGATGTCGCCGATGGCGTAGACGCCGGGCTCGGCGGTCTGCATCCAGCTGTCGGTCTTGATGAATCCGCGGTCGGGCTTGATCTTCGTTCTTTCCAGACCGATGTTCTCGGTGCGCGGCTTGCGGCCGACGGCGATCAGGATTCGCTCGGTTTCGATTTTCTGCGGTTTGCCGTCCACGCTGAAGTTTACGGTGACCCCGGACTTGCCCTTTTCGATTTTGTCGACTTTGGCGCCAGTGTGGAAGTCGATGCCGCGCTTGCGATAGACCCGCGCCAGCTCCTTGGAGATTTCTTCGTCTTCGATGGGAACCAGGCGAGGCAGCATTTCGATGAGGGTGACTTCTGCGCCGAAGGAACGGAAGATGGAAGCGAATTCGACGCCGACCGCTCCCGCGCCGACAATCACCAGCGACTTGGGAATCTCCTTAAGCGCGAGAATCTCGATGTTGGTCAGGACGCTGATCGCCGGGCTCGAGGCCGGGAAGCATACGAGCTTCCGAACCGGTGCAGAGAATTACGTTTTTGGCTTTGATCGTGCGTGGTCTTTCCGTCGGCGCGTGACCTCGACGGTGAGCACACCGTTTTGCGCCGGGCCGGTTAGCTTGCCGTATCCCCGGATCGTTTCCACTTTGTTTTTCTTCATCAGGAACTCGAGGCCCTTGGCGTGCTTGGCCACGATCTTCGACTTGCGTTCCTGGACCGCGGCCCAATTCAGCTTGCGGGCGTCTACGCCATCGATGCCAAATTCCTTGGCGTCTTTCAGGTGGTCCCAAAGTTCGGCATTGAAGAGCAGAGCTTTGGTCGGGATGCAGCCGACGTGCAGGCAGGTGCCGCCGAGCACGTTGTCCTTCTCGATGAGGGCGGTTTTCAGGCCGTACTGGCCGGCGCGGATCGCAGCGGTGTAGCCCGCTGGACCGCTGCCGATGATGGCGATGTCATAAATGGTTTCGGACAAGGAATTCCTCTCTATGAAGAGATGCGCGATGGCAAACGTTTGATTCTAGAACAGGTAGACGCAAAGTGGCGATAGCGGCCAAACTTCGTGCCAAACTTCGCAATGTAGGACAGCAACCCGGCGGTTTGCTCGACGCCGATGCGCGAGAAAGCCCCCGCCCAAGGCGAAGCTTGGACGGGGCACCCTAGATCAGGGAACTTCTAGTCCAGTTTGGACGTAATATTGTCTGTAGGAGGTATCTATGCACGTCTTTGGGTTCTTCCTTTTTCCGTTCTTTGGATTTGGGTTTGTCGTCTATTTCCTGCCTACGATCATTGCCGTGCTACGCGAAAAACACGACAAGGCTTCCATCTTTCTGCTCAATTTCTTTTTAGGCTGGAGTTTGATTGGATGGATTGTCGCCCTGGTTTGGGCATGCAAGAACGACCGAATTGTCTACGTGCAGAATCCGCAGCGCTACTAGTGTGTGCGTGAGAACTGATCTTTCGCCCGTACCCACGGCTCACGCCGTGGGCTGCATTCTTCCGCCGCATCGCGGCGGTAAACCAGTAGTCTTGTTCCGCCGAAAGCAGAGATTCCGATGCACATACTACTAGTCCAGCAATCGACTAGCCCAGCAGCTTCGCCGCTTCCTTAGCGTAATAAGTAACGATGATGCTCGCGCCGGCGCGGCGGATTGAAACCAGCGACTCGATCATTACGCGCTCGCGGTCGATCCAGTTATTGCGGGCGGCGGCTTCGATCATGGCATACTCGCCGGAAACCTGGTAGGCGGCCAAAGGCAGATCGAAGCGCTCGCGGGCGGCGGCGATCACGTCCAGATACGGCATGGCGGGTTTGACCATGATCATGTCCGCGCCTTCCTCAATGTCAGCCTCAATTTCGCGCATGGCCTCGCGCAGGTTGGCGCCATCCATCTGGTAGGAGAGGCGATCGCCGAACTGGGGCGCTGAATCGGCAGCTTCGCGGAACGGGCCGTAAAAACCGGAAGCAAACTTGGCGGCATAAGAAAGAATAGGCGTGTTGATCAGTTCGGCCTGGTCGAGGGCTTTGCGGATGGCGGCTACGCGGCCATCCATCATGTCGGACGGGGCGATGATGTCGACACCGGCGCGGGCCAGCGAAACCGAAGTGCGGGCCAGCAGTTCAAGCGTGGCGTCGTTGACGATTTCGAACTCCCGCCCGGCGGCCCGAGCCGCGACCGCCGCCAGCGCGTCGATGGCCTTCATTTTATCTTCAGGCTTTACGGCGACCGCTGCCACGGCATTAGGCGGCTGCCCCGAGCGACTGCGGAATTTGCGCTTTGCGCACCACTCCGCAGTGTCCGTGAGACATGTATTCGCACAGGCAAACATCCCCCATGATGATAAGCTTGGGGACTTCGCGCTTGATGGCCCGGGCGGCCTGCTGCACGATTCCGTTTTCAGCCCAGGCGCCGGTGGCGACATCATCTTTGGTCTCCGGCAGACCGAAAAGAATGACAGCGGGAACGCCCAATGAGGCGGTCGCGCGCGCCTCCTTCACCGCCTCATCCACCGAGAGATTGAATACGCCCGGCATGGACTGCACTTCCTTGCGCACACCTTCGCCGGGACACACGAATAAGGGATAAACAAAGGCCTCGGGAGTGAGCCGGGTCTCGCGAACCAGCGTCCGCAGTTGGTCATTTTGGCGGAGGCGGCGGAGGCGTGTGACCGGGAAGGTCATGGGCTGATTCTAGCAGAGCCTGCATTGACTGCGTAAGCCTCCAGCTGGCAGTGCTGCCGGAGGGTACTATAAGTAACGCTTTGTCTATTCCGAAACCTAAGGGGCGCAATCTCAACCACTAGAATGCGGATTCGATATCGAATGACCTCTAGGCGCCAATGGCGGACCGCCGGTGTCGTCGGCATAACCCTGATCTATGCCAGCGTGTCGCTGAGCACGTCCGCCGGGTTCGGGTTGCTCGCTTTTGGTGACATCGCCCAATTCTCACTGCTGTTTCTCGCCTTCCTGCTCATGTCGGCGAACGCGGTTTCGACCCGCGGCCAGATCCGGTTGTTTTGGGGTCTGATGGCGCTGGGCTGCCTGTTGTGGTCGGCTGATCTGGCCTTATGGACGCTTTACGAGGTGATCCTGCGCCGGGCCATCCCTGAACCGTTTATCGGAGACGCCGATCCTCTTTGTTCACGTGGTGCCGTTCATGGCGGCGGTGGCGCTGCGTCCCCACCAATCGGAGGAAAGGAAGCTCTACTTCAGCACTTTGAACTTTCTGATGATGCTGGTGTGGTGGGTTTTCCTCTACGCCTTCATCGTGTTTCCGGACGAGTATGTGTCAGCTCAACGTGGCGGTGTACAGTCCCCACTACGACCTGCTCTATCTGGTGGAAAATCTGGCATTCCTGGGCGTGCTCGGCGTGCTGGCCTGGAAGGCGCGGGGGGCGTGGAAAAGGATCTACTGGAACCTGTTTGTCGCTTCGGGACTCTACGCCGTCAGTTCGCTGGCGCTGAATGTCGCCATCGCTCGCGGTCAATATCATACCGGCAGCCTGTACGACATCCCGTTCATTGCTTCGGTTTGCTGGATGATCTGGGCCACTCTGCTGGCGCGCGAATTGAAACCGCCTTCTCAGCCCGCTCCCTCAGAGCTTCCCCGCTGGCAAATGCTAGCTCCCGCGGCTCGCCATGCTGGCCATGCTTTCTCTTCCGCTGATGGGATATTGGGCATGGTTTCGCGATACGGCGCCGCCCCATCTTCGGCAGTTCCGGCTGCTGGTCACGCTGGCTGCGATGCTGGTGCTGGGCTTGTTCGTATTTCTCCGCCAATTTCTGATGGACCGGGAGCTGGTACGGCTGCTGGAAGAGTCGCGCTCTAGTCTGGAAAATATGAAGCGCCTGCAGACCGAGTTGGTGCAGCGGGAAAAGCTGGCATCGCTGGCGCAACTGGTGTCCGGAGCGGCCCACGAGATCAACAATCCCCTGGCGGCAATTCTGGGATACTCCGAACTGCTGGCAGCCCAGTCGGATCTGGAATCGAACCAGGCCAGCATGGCGCGCAAGATCGGCCAGCAGGCAAGGCGCACCCGGGAACTGGTTTCCAGCCTGCTCAGCTTTGCCCAGCAGTCGCCGGGAGAAAAGACCCTGCTGGATATGGGTTCCATCGTGCAACGGGCGCTGCAAATGAAAATGTTGCGTACGGAGAACAAGAATATTCGGTTAGAGAGCCGGATTGCAGCCTGACCTTCCGCAAATCTGGGGCAACGTCAACCAGCTCTTTCAGTGCTGCGTGGAAATTATCGGGAACGCGACCGACGCTTTGGAAGAAGTGGGCGGCGGGACATTTTCTGTGAGTGTCCTGCAGGAAGGGGATGAACTGGTGATGGAGTTTTCGGACTCCGGCCCCGGCATCCGCGATCCGCAGCGCATTTTCGATCCGTTCTATACCACCAAGCCTGTGGGCAAGGGCATGGGACTGGGATTGAGCGTTACGTACGGAGTTGTCCAGGACCACCAGGGGCAAATCAGCTGCGAGAACCTGCCGGAGGGAGGCGCGGCTTTCGAGTTGCGTTTTCCCGTGGCCAAGCAGTCCGTTCCGAAGATTGCCGAGGCCGCTGAGGCGTAGGGCATTCTTGATTGCAGATCTGAGATGCTGGGTTTTCTTCCGTACTCCGCAAAGTTCGCAAAGAACGGCCCTCCAGATAGGTTCGGAGTCGTGCCACTGCCCTCTTCCCAACTCCTTCTATAGCGAGTCGGGAGGCTTCTTGTAACATGAACCCGATGCAGTCTTGTCTTATCCACACCAGCGGTCGCGTGCTGGAATTCGAGTCTCTGCGCGATTTGGTTCGGGGATACGCTTCTTCGCCGCTCGGGCAAGGGCGGATTGCAGCGCTCTCTCCATCTGTCGATCGGCGGTGGATTGAAAATCAGCAGCAGCTCACGGTTGAGATTCGGGAGTTTCGCCGGGTGGGTGGCCGCTTCGAATTCTCCGGTCTGATGGATGTCGCAACGATGGTCGAGAAGGCACGCATTCAGGGCGCGGTCCTTGAGACTACAGAGATTCGCGACGTGGTGCTGGTTGTAGACCGGCGCCGCTGAATGGCGGGAAATCGCCCTGAGCCCGCCGGCGGCGATGAAAGTGGCCTGGACGCGGTGGCGGAACTTTCCTCCGGCATCGCGGACTTCACCGAATTCCTGCGGACATTTCGCAACAAGATCCAGCCTGACGGCACGCTCGAAGACCGCGCCTCGCCGGAACTGGCTCGAATCCGGCGCGAGATCGAGCGGCAGAAAAGGACGATCCAGGAATCGCTGCGGGGTTATCTACGGCGGCTGGCCGAAGGCGGCGCGGTGCAGGATGAGCTGATCACGATCCGGGGCGAGCGCTTCGTGATCCCGATCAAGATTGAACAGAAGCGCCGGGTGCAAGGCGTGGTCCATGGCGCCAGCTCCAGCGGACAGACGGTGTTTGTCGAACCGCTGGAGACTATCGAACAGAACAACGAACTGGTGCGGCTGCTCGATGAAGAGCTGGCCGAGATCCACCGCATCCTGCTGGAGATGACGCGGCGGATCGGGGAAACTCGGACTTGATTTTGCAGGCCGTAGGAGTGCTGGGTGAACTGGAGCTGCAATTCGCCAAGGCGCGGTTTGCCGAAGACTACAGCTGCGTGCCGGTGACATTTTACGGGGTGGAGCGGGGCTTCAGCCCTGTAAATCCGCGCGGTGCAGCTGCCGGGGCTTCAGCCACTGAGGGAGCAGCCCGTGGACTGATTCTGCGCAACGCTCGCCATCCGCTGCTCGAGCGCAACCTGAAAGCCAAGGGCGGGCAGGTCGTTCCCATCAGTATCGAACTCGAAGGCGAACGACTTGAACTTGTCATCACCGGTCCAAACACCGGCGGAAAAACGGTTGCTTTGAAAACGGTAGGACTGCTGGCTTTGATGGCGCAGTCCGGTATTCCAGTCCCCGCGGACCGCGCCGAGTTGCCGGTATTTGATTCGGTGCTGGCCGATATCGGCGACTACCAGTCCATCGAGCAGAACCTCTCGACATTCTCGGCCCACGTTACCAACATCGACTTCATCTCGTCGCACCGCGACTGCGAAGTCGCTCGTACTGCTGGATGAACTGGGCTCGGCCACCGATCCCGAAGAAGGAGCGGCGCTGGCGGTGGCGATCGCCGAGCACTTCCGGCGGATTGGATGTATCACCGTGATCTCTACCCATCACACTTCGCTGAAAGTATTCGGCGCCAATACGCCGGGCGTGGTGAACTCGTCGGTGGGATTCGATGAAGCCACGCTGCAACCGACGTATGAGCTCAGGATTGGCGTGCCGGGAGCGTCGGCAGGCATCAACATCGCGCAGCGGCTGGGGCTGAATCCGACGATCATTGAGGCGGCGCGGTCGAAACTGGGCACGCAGGCGCGGGATGTCGGTCAATTTCTCGACAGCCTGCATGCCGACTTGCGTGAAGCCGCGGCCGAACGCCTCCGCCTGAAGGCCCGCGAACAGGAGCTAGAACGGGAGCGGACGAGCCTTGCCGCCGAGGGGCGGAAAGAGCAGCAGACAAAGATCAAACAGATGGAGAAAAAGCTCGAGACCCTGCTACGGGACTTCGAGTATCAGGCGCGGGAGATGGTGAACGCCGTCCAGGACCGGGCCGCATCGCAAAAGCTCTCAAAAGACGCGGAGCGGCGCATTGCCAAGTTGCGGCGGGAATTTCGTGAGCAGTTCGATTCAACCGTGGTCGCGCACACGACCGGAGCCGACCAGGGCGATCCCGATGCGCAGCCCCAGGTGGTTAAGCATGTTTCCGAAGGCGACACGGTCAAACTCAAGTCCGTAGGCCGTCCGGCGGTGGTCAGCCGGCGTGTCGATGAGAATCATTTTGAAGTCGAAATTGGCGCCATGAAGATGAAGATCGCGCGCGACGATATCGCGGAAGTGCTGTCGCGAGCGGCGGACTCCCCGGTTAAAGCCGCTCGAGCGCGGGGAATCTCGGTTTCGCTCGAGAAAGAAAACGCCAGCGTGGCGTCGGAAATCAACGTTATCGGGCGTACCGTGGATGATGCCACCCGCGAAGTAGAGAAATTTGTGGACCGGGCGTTCCTGGCCGGACTGCCGCGGGTGCGCGTGGTGCACGGCAGCGGTATGGGCATTTTGCGGAAAGCTTTGCGACAATATTTGCAGAAGCATCCGCATGTGGAATCGGTGACGGAGCCTCCGCAGAATGAGGGTGGCGGTGGTGTGACGATGGTTGAGCTGCGGCTGTAGGTTGGCGGTGGCTATAGGGGTGCTCCTCCTCCGCTCAGCATGACAGGAGTTTCCAATTCGGGAGAGCTCTTGGACAGCTTGTGACGGCCGTCACAGCAAACTCTTCTTAGATTCTCGTAATCTGTCATCCTGAGCGAAGCCGCTTCTTCGCTGGCGAAGAAGCGGAGAGTCGAAGGACCCCTATACCCTCATGCGCACTCGGCGGAGTTACTGCGTTTACCTCATGGGCAGCATCTCTGGCACGTTCTATATCGGGATGACCGGTAATCTGCACAAGCGGGTATTTGACATAGATTCCATCGCATTGAGGGTTTCACCGACAATTACGACATCGAGCGTCTTCAGTATTTATTGGCGGTCCTACGATGAGGTCCACAAAGCCATTGGGCGCGAGAAACAGCTCAAGGGTCGGCGTCGGGAGAAGAAAGTTGTGTTGATTGAATCCACCAACCCGCGGTGGCTCGATTAAGCAAAGACTGGTACCCATGGATGGAGGGGTGTGAAGAGGGTAGGGGTACTTCGACTGCGGATGAGCGACCGCAAGCGTTCGCTCATCCTCCGCTCACAAGACAAGGGATTTAAGGAGGGGGACAAGGGCTAAGTTGAGATTGCCTCGCAAAGCGAGGTCTAGGAGCTGAGGTCTCCCGTCTGCAGTCTGCGTTGACAATATCCGCTACCGTACGTTATCTTTAAGTCTTTAGCAGTCCTGCGGTTGCCCGCCTGGTACCCTGCGCCTTCGGCGTTGAAGTGGATACTCAGCGGTCTTCTTTGTTTTTTAATATTCTGGGAGACTCGTAATGTCAACCTATTTCCCCAAAGCGGGGGAAATTGTGCGCAAGTGGTACGTCGTGGATGCCTCGGGGCAGACGCTCGGCCGGCTGGCTTCACAAGTCGCCCGCATCCTTATGGGTAAAGAGAACCCGCGCTACACCACGTTTCTCGATACCGGAGATCACGTCATCATCATCAATGCGGAAAAGGTGAAGGTGACCGGAATGAAAGCCGAGCAGAAGGTGTATCAGCATTACACCGGATACCCGGGTGGGTTGCGCACAGAAGAATTTCGTAAGCGTTTCGTGAGGAAACCGGAACTGATTGTCGAAGAGGCGATCAAGCGCATGCTGCCCAAGACCAAGCTGGGTGGGCACATGATCACCAAGCTGCAGGTTTACCGCGGCGACAAGCATCCTCACGAGGCCCAGAAGCCTGAAGTACGAGCGCTCGAAACGCGAGCGTAGGACGGGTTCGTGTTTCTGGTTTCTAGTTCGACTACGACAGAGTTCGGAAATTTTTGAAAGGTTGAGCACCGGTTGGTTGAGAGCTGACGGCTGAGTGCTGATAACTAAATGGCAGAGTTAGTTCAATATTACGGTACGGGACGCCGCAAGTCGGCAATTGCGCGCGTCTATCTGCGTCCGGGCAGCGGCGATTTCAAAGTCAACGGACGTCCTTTTGAGCAATATTTTGTGACTGAGTCGCAGCGCTCGAGCGCGCGGCAGCCGTTGCTTTCGACGGAAACGGCGGCTACTTTCAATGTTCTCGCTCGGGTGAGCGGCGGCGGAGTGAACGGTCAGGCGGATGCGGTGAAACTGGGTATCGCACGTGCCCTGATGCTGTTTAACATCGAGCTGCGCAAGAAGCTCAAGGCGGAAGGCATGGTCAGCCGCGACTCGCGTTCGAAGGAACGCAAGAAGTACGGTCAGAAGGGCGCACGAAAGCGGTTCCAGTACTCGAAGAGATAGTTTCAAGTTTCCAGTTTCTGGGTTTCTGGTTTCGAAACCGGAAACTCCAGACTGGAAACCGATTTTAGGGTGTTAAATTCTTCCTGCGCCTCGCGGTGCGGGGCGGGAATGGCAATCCGGAGCAGCCTTAGGGTGAGCGCCGGATGCAGACCAAATGAGGAGGTTAATTGGCTAACATTACCATGAAGGAGTTGCTCGAAGCGGGAGTCCACTTCGGGCACCAGACCAAGCGCTGGAATCCCAAGATGAAGGAATACATCTTCGGAGAGCGCAACGGGATTTACATCATCGACCTGCAGAAGACGCTGAAGATGTTCAAGGAAGCGTCGAAATTCGTGGCCGACCTGGCTGCGGCGGGCAAAATTGTGTTGTTTGTGGGCACCAAGCGCCAGGCCCAGGACGCGATCGCCGAAGAGGCTACGAAATGTGGCGGCTTCTACGTGAACCAGCGCTGGCTGGGCGGACTGCTCACCAACTGGGTCACCGTGCAGAAGTCGGTCAAGCGACTCAAGGAACTCGACGAGATGGCCACGGATGGCCGCTACGAGTTGCTGCCCAAGAAAGAAGTCATCAAGCTGGAGCGCGAACGCAAGCATCTCCAGGCCAATCTGGCCGGCATCAAGAACATGAGCCGGCTGCCGGACGCGATCTTCGTGATTGACTCCAACAAAGAACAGATCGCAGTACGGGAAGCCCGCAAGCTGGGCATCCCCGTAGTCGCGGTGGTGGATACGAATTGCGATCCCAGCGAAGTGGATTACGTAATTCCGGGAAACGACGACGCATTACGCGCGATCCGGCTGTTTGCTTCAAAGATTTCCGATTCGGTCGCCGAGGGCGCGCAACTGATGACGGACAAGCAGGCCGCTGACTTAGCCGCGGCCGTCTATACCGAACCCGAGGCTGTTCCGGCGGCTGAGGCTGCAGTCGAACTTGAAGCCGCTGGCGCGCCCGATGCCGGGTCTGAAGACATCAGCATGGAAGACGTCCTGGGTAAGGGAGTGCGCAAGCAGCCTGCGGCCGCGAAGGAAACCGTGGACGAAGACGTCCCCCAGGTTGAAACCCAGACGTATTAGAACCGTCGTTGGTCATTCGTCGTTGGTCGTTGGCCAGAAGCGTTCGAGCCTCAAAAGATCCGAGCTTTGGTTCCTGAGGGAAAATCAGACCCGCGCGGGTCGTCCGGCGCGGGTCAAAGTTTGTAAGGACCAGTCATTAGTAGGTCATTCGTCGGCATGATTCGTGAGCGTTTTGCCAACGACCAACGACTACCGACCAACGGCGCAAAATAAAATCAGCAATCTGGAATAATTTAGACCATGAGCACATCTACCGTGAATATTTCTGCTACCCAAGTGAAAGAGCTCCGGGAAAAGACTGGGGCGCCGATGATGGACTGCAAGCATGCTCTCACCGAGGCCAAGGGCGATCTGGAGCAGGCGGTCGTCCTGCTGCGCAAGAAAGGCATTTCTGTGGCCGGCAAGAAGGCAAGCCGTGTTACCAAGGAAGGCGCGGTCGCGAGTTACATTCACGCTGGCGGCAAGATCGGCGTCCTTCTGGAGGTTAATTGCGAGAGTGACTTTGTTGCCCGCACCGACGATTTCAAAGAACTAGTGCACGACATTGCGATGCACATTGCCGCCAGCGACCCGAAATTCGTGCGTAAGGAAGACGTCACACCGGCTGACTTCGCGCGGGAGAAGGAAATCTACCTGGCGCAGGCGGTCGCCTCCGGCAAGCCACCGAATATTGCGGAGAAGATGGTGGCCGGCAAGATGGAGAAGTTCTACGAGGAAGTGTGCTTGCTCGAGCAGCCTTTTATCCGCGACCAGACCATCAGCATCGGCCAGCTCGTCGCTACAAAGATTGGCAAGCTGGGCGAGAACATCGCGGTGCGCCGCTTCGCGCGATTCAAGGTTGGCGAAGTGGGTGAGACCATTGCGATCACCAAGCCGGAACAGAAAAGCGAATAAGGCGGTTTTTAGTTTCCGGTTTCTAGTTTCTAGTTTGGCTGGCATCTTCGGGGCGCAATATGATCGAGCGTCGAATTGGAGACAAGAGAGTGAGAACTGGAAACCGGAAACCAGAAACCGGAAACTAGAATCCGATGCCGACTCCGGTCTTCAAACGCATTCTGCTCAAACTCTCCGGCGAGGCCCTGGCGGCGAATCAGGGCTTCGGCGTGGATCCCTTGCGCATCCACGAAATTGCTGCTGAACTGGCGGATGTCCACTCCCTTGGCATCCAGATCGCGATCGTAGTCGGCGGCGGGAATTTTTTCCGCGGCGTGGCCCAGCAGGCGCGTGAAATGGACCGCGTCTCCGCCGACCACATGGGCATGCTGGCCACTGTGATCAACGCGCTGGCCCTGCAAGACGCATTGGAGAAGCAGGGCATTCACACCCGGGTGCAGTCTGCGATTGAAATGAATCAGGTGGCCGAGCCGTTCATCCGCCGGCGCGCCATCCGCCACATGGAGAAGGAGCGGATCGTCATTTTTGCCGGCGGCACCGGCAACCCTTATTTCTCAACCGATACGGCTGCATCCCTGCGCGCCATGGAAATCAAGGCGGATGTGATCCTCAAAGCTACGAAAGTGGATGGGATTTACGATGCTGATCCCATGCTGGTCAAGGACGCCAAGAAGTTCGCCGAAATCAGCTACATGGAAGTGCTGAGACAAGGACTCAAGGTCATGGATTCAACCGCCATCTCCCTGTGCAAGGACAACAACCTGCCCATCATCATTTTCAATCTCAATCAGCGAGGAAATATCCGGAAAGTTGTTATCGGCGAGAAGATCGGGTCGCTGGTGAGCGCGTAAGTCTAGGCCACCCACCTTTCGTCCCGACCGGAGCGAAGCGCAGCGAGCGACGTGGAGGGACCTGCTTGAACTGCCATTCGTTGGCGTTGACAGTTCGCGGTTATCGACTTTGCTGATTTCTGAAGCGAATGTAGCTCCCCGGGATATCGACCTCCCGTGCCGTGGCACCACCTCAAGCAAGTCCCGGTTCACTCCCCCTCGTTGGCACTCGGAGTTCGCTCAGGGCAGGCTCTCGACTTCGCTCGCTACTCTTCGCACGGTCGGGATGACAGGAGCTTTTGCTGTTCGAAGGTTTATAATTCAACGTTTTGATCTTGAATCATCAACGGAGTTGATCATGGCTGATGTCGGTCCACTTAGAGATATCCGCGTTCAACTCAAGACGCGGATGGACAAAGCAGTGGAAGATTTTCGCAAGGCGATGGCTGGCACCCGCACCGGACGGGCCTCGGTGCACATGCTGGACGCGGTCAGCGTAGACTACTACGGTTCGCAGATGCCTCTGAACCAGATTGCCCAGGTGCACGCGCCGGAGCCGCAGCTCATTACCGTGCAGCCCTTTGATCCCACGGCGCTGGCCGCGATCGAGAAGGGCATACGCACCGCCGATCTTGGTTTAAATCCGATGAACGACGGCAAGATCATCCGCGTGCCGGTGCCCCCGCTGACCGAAGAGCGTCGCAAGGACATGGTCAAACACTTGCACAAGATGCTGGAGGAACATCGGACTGCGGTGCGCAACATCCGCCGTGACGGCAATGATGCCATCAAGAAGGCGATGAAAGACAAGAAAATTGCCGAAGATGACGAGAAGCGCGCCATGGACGAAATCCAGAAGCTGACCGACGACGAAATCAAGAAGATGGAAGAAATGAGCAAGGGCAAGGAGAAGGAAGTGATGGAGATTTAAGGGCCGGAGTCGGACCTCAGATCTCAGCCGGGTTTTTCTTGGGGCCGCACCGTCACTGTCAGAGGTCCCACACCTAATGGCGCTCTTTTTCTTGTACCTCGATCTCCATTGCTCCCGCTTTTCACTCAGATGGTGACAAAGGCCGCCGCCCAAGCGGAGCTTGAACGGGGTACCCTCCGGGCCTTGACAGCCGTCAGACGACCCCAAAACCCGCGTCCAGAGCGGGAATTACTTAGGTACTCTGTCCAAAAGTAACGCAACTTCCCTAAGCTGAGAGGGTTTTCATCCCAGTACCACGAACCAGTACCACGAATTCACCCATTTTCAGAATTCAGGAGCTTGTCATGAAACGGTTTCTGGTGCTTTCTGTGCTTGTGGCCCTGTGCGGCCTGAGCCTGGTCGGCTGCGGGGGCGGAAGCGGCACGACTCTTTCCAGCAATCCGCAAGCGGGAGCGGTTTTTGTCACCGGAGAGGATGCCCCACTTCCGTCCGTGGTGAGCCTCAATCTCACGATTAACTCAATTACGCTCACCGGGGCGAGCAATTCTCCGCAACTTGTATCGTCACCCATTACCGTCGATTTCGCCCGTTTGGTGGGGTTGCGCGCTCCTCTGGCGTTCAATGCGGTTCCGGCTGACACCTACACCAAAGCGACCTTTGTGCTGTCGAGTCCGGTGATCAACTACATCAGTGCCGGCACTCCTCCGCAGGTGACCACGTTGAACGGCACATTCACCAATCCGACCACCACCAATCCTCAGACTACGTCGGTGGTTGTCACTTTTCCAACGCCGATGGTGGTGGGGGCAAGCGGTTTGGCAGGAATGCATACGGAATTCGATATTCGTCAATCCCTGGCGGTCGACGGCAGTGGTCAAATCACCGGCGTGATCAATCCGGTCATGTTTATCGAGGCGGTAAAGGCGACCAATCCTGAAGGTCAGATCACCGACCTCACGGGTACGATTGTTTCCGTGAATGTGGCCGGCAATTCATTCCTTATGCAGGGGCCGTTCGGACATCAGTTCACGGTGGATGTAGATGGCAACACCAACTACAATGCCGGGTTCACTCTGGCTACGTTGCCCACGTCGGGTGGCTTTGTCTCGCTGCAGGGCACGGTGCAGATGGACGGCAGCATCCTGGCCAGCGACGTGGAGTTCGTCACAACTGACCTGGCTTTCCTCTCCGGCCGCATTCTGGCCCTGAATCCGACCACGGGACCGGTACAAACCGTCACCCTGTGGGTGGGCGAAACCGGCGGCGGGACCTCGAGCATGGTTGACACCGTACAGACGGTGGATGTCAGCGGCGTATCGAACTATGCCATCTGCTTCTTCAACAACAGCTGGTTCAGTCCGAACAACCTGTTTGGAAATTCTTCGATGCTGGTGGGCCAGCGAATCTTCATCGGGGGAAGCGTCAGCGGCAGCTCGTTTACCGCGGGTTTCATTTCGTTGCGGCGTCAGGGCGTGTACGGGCTTACCGTCCCCGGCAGCGTGACCGTGACCAGCGGCAACGCCGGTAGCTTCCAGTTGAGCAACAGCGGACTTCTGGGCTACGCGCTGGGCGGACCCCTGACCGTGAACACAGGCGCCGGAACCGTGTTCTTCCAAGGCAACAGCAACACGCTGACGCTCACCGATCTGCAGACCGCGAGCGCTACGGTCGCCGTTCCGGTGCTGGCCCGTGGGCTGGTGCTGAAAGATTCGACCAGCGGTGATCCCGTGCTATGGGCGCATCGCGTTCGGGAGGTGGAAGCGGCGCAATAGTTGAGAGCGTATGGAGTTCCAGCGGGCGGCTCCGAGCCGCCCGTTTCTTTTTTTGAAGCCTTATAATCAATTCACCATGAAGAAGGTTGTGCACGCTGCCTGTCCGCATGATTGCCCTGATGCCTGCGGGGTTCTGATCACCGTGGAAGATGGGCGCGCTACACGGATTCAGGGGGACCCTGCACACCCGGTGACACGCGGTTTTCTGTGCGCGAAGGTGGCCAAGTATCTGGATCGGGTGTACTCGCCGGATCGGGTGTTCTATCCCATGCGGCGGGTGCGGCCGAAGGGTGCGAACGGCGAGACGGATCTGCGATCCGTCCGGACGGGTCCCTTCGACTTCGCTCAGGGCAGGCTCCGCCCCGTCCCCACACAGTCCGTGCCGATCGATAGTGTCGGGGAGTTTGAGCGCATTTCCTGGGATGAGGCGCTTGACGAGATTAGCTCGCGATTCCGACAGATTGGTGCAGATTTTGGCAGTGAAGCCATTCTTCCTTACTCTTACGGGGGCACGCTGGGCGCGCTGAATGGCGCATCCATGGACCGGCGATTCTTTCATCGCCTGGGGGCTTCGCAACTTGCCCGTAATATTTGCTCGGCGGCGGGCGAGGCGGGGCTGAAGTCTGTTATCGGCATCAAGTTGGGCACTGATCCGGAGCAGTTCACGCACTCGCGTTACATCATCGCGTGGGGCGCGAACATCCACGGCAACAACGTCCATTTGTGGCCTTTCATCGCGGAAGCGCGTCGCAAAGGCGCCAAGCTAGTGGTGATTGATCCCTACCGCACGCGCACTGCGGCCTGTGCGGACTGGTACCTTCCCATCAATCCCGGAACCGATGCGGCGCTGGCGCTGGGTATGATGCATGTCATCATCAACGAAGGACTGCACGATGCTAATTATGTTGCCCGGTATACCGTGGGGTTCGATCAGCTCCGCGAAAAAGTGCAGGAATACTCGCCGGAGCGGGTGGAGAAGTGGACGGGCATTGCAGCTCTCGACATTGTCAAATTGGCCCGCGAGTATGCCACCACGCATCCGGCGGTGATTCGGTTGAATTATGGCGTGCAGCGCTCCGAGGGTGGTGGCATGGCTACGCGTGCCGTCACCATGCTGCCGTGCGTCACGGGTTCGTGGAAGGAAGTCGGTGGCGGGCTTCAGCTTTCCACTAGCGGCGCTTTTGGGCTGAATAAATCCGCCCTGGAGCGGACCGACCTCATGGAAAAGGCGCTGGGACGGCCCGCGCGCACCGTGAACATGGTGGAATTGGGCAAGGCGCTTAATACCCTGGAAGATCCGCCGATCAAAGCGCTGTTCGTCTACAACTCGAATCCGGCGGCGGTTTGTCCGAATCACAACCAGGTCGTTCGAGGATTGCAGCGTCCGGACCTGTTCACCGTGGTGCATGAGCAGTTCTTTACCGACACCGTTGACTATGCCGACATTGTCCTTCCGGCGACGACCTTCTTTGAGCATAAAGATCTGCAGGCCGCGTACGGGCATTACTATCTGCAGATGTCGGACGCGGCCATCGAACCCCTGGGCGAGTGCCGTTCGAACGTGGAAGTGTTTCGCGCCCTGGCTGGACGCATGGGATTTGAAGAGGATTGCTTTCAGGAGTCCGTGGACCAGATGATTGATACCGCGCTGCATTCGGAAAATCCGCGGCTGCGCGGAATTGACCGCGATCGACTGCAGCGGGAAGGGCATGTGCGGCTGAATTTTGAAGGACAGTTGCCAGATCACAGTTCGCAGTTCTCGGATTTCCTGCCGTTTGCTGAGGGTAATTTCGGTACGACGAGTGGCAAAGCTGAACTCTACTAGTGAAGATCTCAAAGCGCAAGGACTCGATCCGGTTGTGGCCTTTACTCCGCCCGACGAATCGCGGCACGGTTCGGGGGCCAGCGAGTTTCCGCTTGAGCTTCTGGCTCGTAAAGCGGACAACTTCCTGAATACCACGTTTTGCAATGTTCCGGTGGTTCAGGAGATGGAAGAAGCCGGTTTATTGGAAATCAGTGGGGCCGATGCCCGGGCGCGAAGTATCGTCGATGGCGATATGGTGCGCGTCTTTAATCGTCGCGGAGA
The DNA here is from genome assembly GCA_963803655.1 of Terriglobia bacterium. Classification (GTDB taxonomy): domain Bacteria; phylum Acidobacteriota; class Terriglobia; order Terriglobales; family Acidobacteriaceae; genus JAIQFF01. The sequence goes on along the minus strand of CAWDNR010000015.1, from coordinate 118,509 downwards.
CATCCTGCTGCGAGCGCGGGTGGATGGCGCGGTGCAGGCCGGTGTGGTTTCGGCCGGGCTGCACTGGGCCAAGTTGAGCTCAGGAAGCCGGAACATAAATGTCCTTACCTCGGAAAAACTTACGGACCTAGGCAACTCCGCCACGTTTTATTCCGTCTTGGTTGAAGTAGAGCTTTTTGAACCATCTCCCAGGCGGGAGGCGGTTTGGACGGTCTCCACGGCTCTACCGTATAATTGCCACTTTCCTACTCCCAGGATCCGAGGTCGTAACGATTCTTCGTTTTCATCAGGATAGCCCTGTAGTGACGAGGAGTTGGTCGGGCCGTCTGTGGCCTGCTCCGGCTGGTGCATCGCCTTCATCTTCTTCAATCCTAAAGATTTGTAAAGCGCGATGGCCTATCTTCTGCCTGGTCTTTCTGGTGCTCTGCTCGGCGGGTTGGGGTCAACAGGAAATCATCACCGAGATCGTGATCCACGGGAACCGGCGGATCCCAGCGGAAACCGTTCGGGGGCGCATTTTCACCCGAGCGGGCGACGTCTATGACGAGGCTGCCCTCGATCGCGACTTTAACTCTTTGTGGAATACCTGGTATTTTGAGGACATCCGGATCGAGCGCGAGCAGACCCCCAAGGGCTGGCGCATCCACGTTTATGTCAAAGAGCGTCCCACCATCAGCGAGATTGAGTACCTTGGACTAAACTCCGTGTCGAAGAGTGACGTGCTCGACCGTTTCAAAGAGCGCAAAGTCGGACTGTCGCCCGAGAGCCAATACGATCCCACCAAGGTTAAAAAAGCCGAAGTCACGATCCGGGAGCTGCTGTCCGAGCACGGCCGGCAGTTCGCCACTGTGCGTACCGAGGTTCGACCCATTCCGCCGGCCAAGGTAAGCGTCACTTTTGTGGTGAAGGAAGGCCCTAAGGTTACCGTCGGCAAGATCACATTCATTGGCAACAAGCACGTCAGCTCGCGCATTCTTCGCGGCGCCATGAAGAACTTGAGGCCGATCGGGATTCCGCACTCCATCTTCCTGGAAAACATCTTTGCCAAGACCTATGACGCCACCAAGCTGGATGAAGACACGGAACGGGTGCGAGCGGAATTCCAGAACCGCGGCTACTTCAAGGTTGTGGTGCAGGATGCCAAGGCGGAGATTCATGACACCGGCCGCCCGGGCTTTCATGTCCCGCTGCTGATGAAAGGACCCGGCAAGTCAGTCGACATCACGATTCCGATCGACGAAGGGGATCAGTACCAGCTGGGCGGAGTCACGTTCAACGGGAACAAGGAGGTCACCAACGTCAAGGCCCTGCGCTCGCTGTTTCCCATGAAAGACGGCGATATTTTCTCGCGTGAAAAGGTGGCCAAGGGTTTGGACAACCTGCGCAATGCTTATCGTGAGCTGGGCCACATCAACTTTACTTCCATCCCCAACACGACTTTCGACGAAGACAAGAAACTGGTGTTTCTCTCCATCGACTTGGATGAAGGCAAGAAGTTTTATGTCCGCCGCATCGAGTTTGCCGGCAACACCACTACCCGTGACAAGGTTATCCGGCGCGAGGTCGCGCTGGAGGAGGGGCAGGTTTACGACGAGCGGCTGTGGAAGCTGAGCCTGCTCCGGCTCAATCAGTTGGGGTACTTCGATCCGTTGAAGCCGGACGACCCGAACGTTACCGAAACTCACCTGGACGAAAAGAACGGTACCGTGGACCTTACGCTGAAGGTCAAAGAGAAAGGCAAGAACAGCATCGGCCTGAACGGCGGCGTGAGCGGGCTAGCCGGTGCTTTTATCGGGATCAATTACAGCACTAACAACTTCCTTGGCCTGGGGGAGACGCTGGCGGTCCAGACCAGTATCGGCAACAGCCAACGCATCATGTCCTTCAGTTTTACCCAACCCTATCTTTTTGATCGCCCGATCCAGGGAGGATTTTCGGTTTTTGCCCAGAAATACAACTACAACCAGGCGCGGCAGGAGGCCATCCTCACCGGCCAGCAAGTGAACCTGCCCAACGCCTTTCTGAACAACCTGCAGAACTACACCCAGTCCAGCACGGGCTTCACCGGTTCGCTCAGCTACCAGCTGCACCATTCGTTCAAGCGCATCGGAATTACCTACTCTTTCGACCGGTCTTCCATTGTTGCGGTCAGCGATGCCTCGAAGATATTGTTTACGGACTTGGCATTTCGCGGAATCAGCGGCCCCAACTCTCTGCAGGGCATCATCACCAGCAAGATCCTTCCCAGCTTTTCGTTCAGCACCATTGATAGCCCGATTTCACCCAAGAGGGGCACCAGCGTGTTCCTCGGCGGAGAAATTGCCGGGCTGGGTGGGACGGTACGATCGGTGCGCCCGATCGTTCAGTACAAACACTTCAAGCCCGTTCAGAAGGGCCGCAATACCATCGGATTTAACGTGCAGGGTTCTTTCCTGGCTGGTTACGGTGGAGTGGTGGCGCCGCCGTTTGAGCGCTTTTACCTCGGCGGCGAAAATGACATACGCGGTTTTGATATCCGTTCGGTATCTCCTGTCGCGTTTCTTCCAGGCAGCAGCAGCATTGTCCTGCGTAACCCGGACGGCACCGCTGTCCCCAAGGACCCTGCCAATCCTCTCCGCGGCAGCTATACCGTTCCAGTTCCTGTCGAGCAGATCGTGTTTCCAGGCGGGGACGCGAGCCTGGTCACGAACCTGGAATATCGCATAACCATCGCCGGGCCGGTGGCACTTGGCACCGTTCGTGGATGTCGGAATGAATCCCATTGTCAGGGGTTCGCAGCTGCGCATTAATCCTGGGCAGCTTGCCAACATCAACAACACAGTGTTTGGCTGTCCCGCGCTCGATATTGCCCTGAACTGCACCGGCGGACACCCACAGACTCCGCCGTTCTCCCAAGATCTGCAAATCGTAAGCAATTCCAACTGGGTTCCGAGAATGTCGACGGGATTGGAAGTGCAGGTGTTTCTGCCCATCATCAATGCCCCGTTCCGGGTCTACTGGGCATACAACCCGCTGCGCCTGGATAACATTACACGGGGTCCAGTTCCCATCACCCGCGACATGTTCCCACCGGGCGCGGCGGGAGACTTTACGTTCGAGCAAGCGGCCCGAAGTCTCACGCCCGGAGTACCAATTGCGCGAGCCGCGCAAGACGTTCCGCTTCAGCGTGGCAACGACGTTCTAAAATCAGTCGTTCGGTCGTTAGTCATTGGTCGGTACTCAGAACGGGTGTCCGTTTGGCGTGCTGGGTTCGCCACGACTAACGACGAACCAAGACAAAGGCCAACGACTAGCAACCGTTTGACCTTAGGCGGAAGCTGTACCTATAATGAATAATCCACGCCCTGAACAAAGCAGCCAACGGTGTGGTTACCACGCCGCTTCAGGTTCGGCGTGAGGCGCTGGGAACTCCGGCCCAGCATCTTCCGTTGACAGCAAACGGTCGGGTTCGTGCTGAGACGCGGCCAGCATTGGCTGGCATAAAAATCTAAGCGATTTCCCGGGACAAATTTCCAAGGAGTTCAAAATCAACCACATGACAAGCAAGTTCGCGCGATTTCTTATGTCCACCGTGTTCGCCCTATCGGTCGTAGCCATGGCCCAGTCCGCCGGGTTGCCCGCGGCCCCGAGCGCCGCGGCGAACACTGCCGACGCGCCCGCCATCAACGCCACGGGAACCAGGATGGGGACGGTCAATGTCGAGCAAGCGATTTTCGCCACTAACGAAGGCCAGCGTGATTTCGAAGCTTTGAGCAAGAAGCTTGAGCCCAAGCAGACCGAGCTCAAGAGTCAGAATGATGAAGTCGAGAGTCTGAAGAAACAGCTCAATACCCAGGGCGACAAGCTGAATGATGAGAGCCGGGCTACGCTGGTAAAGCAGATCGAACAGAAGCAGAAGTCTCTGGAGCGGTCGGTGCAGGACGCGCGCGACGATGCCCAGAATCAGCAGAACGAAATCGCGCAACGTATTCTGCAGAAGATGGGTCCGATGCTGGTGAAGTACGCCGCGGACAACGGTTTCGGTGTAATCATCGATACCTCGAACCCGTGGCCGAACGGGCCGGTGCTTTGGGCAGGGCCTGCCGTGGATATCACGCGGCCGGTAGTTGAGCTTTACAACGCACAGTCCGGTGTTCCCGCGCCCGCGGCAAAGCCCGCCGGAGCGAAGCCAACTCCGACGCCGACCAGGCCGGCGACCACTGCGCCAAAGCCGGCGACCACGGTACCAAAGGCGTCCGCCACTCAACCAAAATAGTTGTGTGACACCTCGTGTCGTGAAGAAGTTCCCACAGGCCGCGTCCAGAACGCGGCCTTTTTTCTGTGCATCATTTCTCCTCGAATGCGTCTGAAGGCGGACTCCTCGGTGTCCTTACACATAGCCACCCTACATCGAGGAGGACACCATGTTTGCCGATTTCTCGCCTGACTCCGAATGGTCCAATCATTCCCACCGCGGATGGACAACCCTGATCTCGTTTACCCTGCAGACACTGGCCATCGGCTGCCTGCTTCTGCTGCCATTGTTCTATACCGAAGGACTGCCGAGACTGGCCATGCTGGCGCCGCTGCTCGCGCCTGCCCCACCACCGGCTGCGCACCACGCAGCCGCGTCCGCCCTAACTCGCCTGCCTCCAAAGCAACCTGATGGGCGACAGGCTCGATGAGTCCTGCGCAGATTCCGCCGACGGTGACGATGCTTACAGAAACAACGCCACCACCGCCGATGGTCGATCCCAGCGCAGCCGGCGTACGCCACGGAATCGGCGATCCTAATGGCCGAGGTACTGTCGTTGATTCGGTGCTTGGTTCCGATCTGGCGCTGCCTCCCCCTCCTCCCGCAGTCCATCACCCTCCGGTCTCGCACATGATGGAAGGGAACCTGGTCTATCGTGTTCAACCGGATTATCCGGCGCTGGCGAGGCAGGTCGGATACAGGGCCGAGTGGTGCTGCGAGCGATGATCAGCCGCGAAGGCGCGATCGAAAACCTGCAGGTGCTGAGCGGCCATCCCATGCTAGTGCAGGCTGCTGTTGATGCCGTGCGGCAATGGCGATACCGGCCCTATGTGCTGAACGGCGAGCCAGTGGAAGTGGAGACCCAGGTGACGGTGAATTTCGTCTTGTCAGGCGGTTAGCGGATTCTTTCCGGCAACTCGGGAGTAGCACAGGCGTAACGTCGCCACGGCAGGTACGCCCGCTATAATCGGCAACAGTGGCTACCGCTGAAATTTTGAAACGGGCCGCGACCCGACCCACCTGGGCCCAGGTGTCGCTGGAGAACCTGCGTTACAACTTCGGCGTCGTGCAGCGGCACATCGGAGCGGGGATCACGGTTTGCGCGGTGGTGAAGGCTGATGCCTACGGCCACGGCGCGACGGAATGCGCGCGAGCCCTGGAGGAAGAAGGAGCGCGCTGGCTGGGTGTGACCTCGCTCGACGAAGCGATCCCCCTGCGCGATGCCGGCATCCACACCCGCATCCTGCTGATGACGGGATTCTGGCGGGGCGAAGAAGAAGAAATCATTCGTCTGCAACTGACGCCCACGGTCTGGGAACCGGGGCAGGTTGAATTGCTGGAAAAGGCCGCGGCTGGCCTGGGTTTGCCGAGACTTCCGGTCCATCTGAAAGTGGATACCGGCATGGGCCGGCTGGGAGTCGATCCGGAAGACTTGTACCAGGTTTGTTCCGCTCTGAAGTCGTCACCACACCTGTTGCTGGAAGGTCTCTCGACTCACCTGGCTTCTTCCGAAGTGCTGGACGCGCCTTCGGTCAATGAGCAGTTGCAGAAGTTCGAGCAGGTACGGAACCTGCTGCGTAACGAAGGATTTGATCCACCGCTAGTTCACGTGGCCAACACCGGCGCAGTCATTTCAAGGCGAGAATCGTGGAACACGATGGTGCGGCCGGGAATTGCACTGTATGGCTACCACTTGCCCTTTGAGCGCGCGGGAAGAGAAGTCAGCGGCAGCAAGCTGCGGCTTGGCGTCAAACCGGTGCTCACCTGGAAGACGCGAATCCTCTCGCTACGTGACGTGCGCGCCAACCAGGCGCTGGGTTACGGCGGCACTTACGTCACCAAGGCTCCGGCGCGAATTGCGGTGCTTCCCGTCGGATATGCTGACGGATTGAATCGCGCGCTGTCATCCCGCGGAAGGGTGATTGTGCGTGAACACTACGCCCCCATCGTGGGGCGCATTTCGATGGACTTGACGCTGGCGGATGTCACCGGCCTACCAGGTGTTTCTGTGGGTGATGAAGTGATCCTGCTCGGCGCTCTGGACGGTTTGAGCGTGGACGCTCGCGAGCATGCTGAACTCGCCAACACGAATGTGTATGAAATTCTTTGCGCTATTTCGAAGCGGGTGCCGAGGAAGTATAGCTAGTTGTTGGTCATTGGCCCTTGGCCAAACCACAAAGCTACCCTGTCGTCTGCATCACCACAGTGGGGGACGGGTCTCCGACCCGTCCGCGCCGCGGCTGATTTGCAATGTTTCCCGCGAAGTTTGGCGATGCAGGCTCGCCGTGGCCTAGCCACGACCTGGCTGGGTCGAAGACCCGCCTCCAACACCGTCCGCGGTGACCTCCGACCAAAGCTCTCACCATCCGAAACGAGCATGCCAAGTGCCGATTGTTGCGCTTTAATGTGGGCGGGCTGACCTGTACATTCCTCTTTGTTATCCTGATTTCTCAATGCCTTCCCGCTACCAGCAGTGGATGTATGACTGGGAGACCCGGCTCACCTCGGTGGACAACAACCGCGTGGTGCGTTCGCTGGAGTGGGGCGTCGAGTGGGCACGGGATTGGCCTTGCCGTAACGGCTTCGCTCCCGGATATATCCCCGGAAACGCCGACTCCGAAAAGTTCTTGCGCGAATACAACCGACGAATTGTCGCGTCGAGTGACGAGTTTTACTCTTACAAAACGCCCTCGGATTTTCGGCTCGAACGCCGGGAGGTTCAGGTGTTCAGCACCCGCGAGGTGCCGGATCAGAGGTTGGAAGTGAAGGTCCGCGGCGCGCACGCTGATTTCCTGCGCTTTACTTCGCCGGTCCACACACTGTACTCGGAAAATAATCTGGTGAACGCCCGCTGGTTTCCAGCTGGCGGACGGCGAGCGGTGGTGGTGCTGCCGCATTGGAATTCCGACGCGATTGCTTACACCGGGCTGTGCCGCGTGCTGAACCTGTTGGGCATCGCAGTGCTGCGACTAAGTATGCCGTATCACGACATTCGCATGCCGGCGGATACGCGGCGCGCTGACTATGCGGTCTCTGCCAACATCGGGCGTACGCTCGATGCTTGTCGCCAGGCGGTGGTGGACGTGCGATGCTGCCTGGACTGGCTGGAGCAGCAGGGCTACAGCCGCCTGGGGATCCTGGGTACGAGCCTGGGTTCGTGTTATTCGTTTCTCACCGCGGCGCACGATCCGCGGATTCGGGTGGCTGCCTTCAATCATGCCTCGACCAATGTCGCGGACGTGGTTTGGCACGGACAATCTACGCGCCACATCCGCGAGGGTCTCGAAACGCAAATCGATCTCGATCGGTTACGGGCGCTGTGGAGCGGAATCAGCCCGATCTCGTACTTTGAGCAGTTCGCCCGCTGGCCCAAAAAGTCGCTCATTATTTACGCGAAGTACGACATGACATTTTTGCCCGAGCTCTCCCGCGATGCGGTGGCTGAGTTTGAACGCTACGGGCTGGACCACAAAGTCGTGGTGCTGCCGTGTGGCCACTACACCACCGGTGAGACGCCGTACAAGTATATGGATGGGTGGCAGCTGGTTTCGTTTTTGCGGGCTGCGTTTGAAAGCTAGCAATTCGCCATTAGCACTTGGCTACCTGCCTTTGTATTCAGCCCCAATTGCCAAGTGCCAATTGCCAATTGCTTGCTTAGAATGATCCACTGAGATCTGAGGGTTGAAAACTGAGAGCTGAATTATGACAACTGACCGCATGTCGCTTCTTCTGAGTGAAGCCGATCCACAGGTGGCTGCGGCCATCGACAACGAGGTTCGTCGCCAGCACGAAGGCCTGGAGCTGATCGCTTCCGAGAACTTTGTCAGCGAAGCCGTGCTCGAGGCCATGGGCTCGGTATTCACCAACAAATATGCCGAAGGCTATCCCGGTAAACGCTACTACGGCGGCTGCGAGTTTGCTGATGTAGTGGAAGACCTGGCGCGGGAGCGGGCGAAGAAACTTTTCGGAGCCGAACACGCGAACGTGCAGCCGCATGCCGGCTCCCAGGCGAACATGGAGGCATTCGCGGCGGTGTTGCAGCCTGGCGATACCATTCTTGGACTCAATCTGGCGCATGGCGGACATCTTACCCACGGCCATCATCTTAATTTTTCGGGCAAGACTTATCGCATCGTGCCTTATGGAGTCACGAAGGAATCCGAGACCATCGACTACGATGATCTGGAGAAGCTGGCCGAGAAGGAACGGCCCAGGCTGATCATTGGTGGGGGCAGTGCATATCCGCGCATCATCGATTTTGCCCGCATGCGGCAGATTGCGGACAAAGTGGGCGCGCTATATCTGGTCGACATGGCGCATTTCGCCGGGTTGGTTGCGGGGGGCGTGCATCCCTCGCCGGTGCCACATGCGCACATTGTGACCACCACCACGCACAAGACTTTGCGCGGACCACGCGCCGGGATGATCCTTAGCAAGCAGGAGTTTGCCGCCGCCATCGACAAGGTCGTGTTCCCTGGAATGCAGGGCGGACCGCTGGTTCACATTATCGCGGCCAAAGCCGTCAGTTTTCTGGAAGCGATGCAGCCTGAATTTCGGGACTACGCGCGGCAGATCGTGGCCAACGCCAAAGTGCTGGCCGAAACCCTCGCCGGCGAAGGCTTCCGCATTATTTCCGGAGGCACGGACACGCACCTCATGCTGGTCGACGTGTTTTCCAAGGGAATTCTCGGCAGCGAGGCGGAGAAAGCTCTGGGCGAAGCCGCCATCACGGTCAACAAGAACGCCATTCCTTTCGACGTCAACCCGCCCATGAAGCCGAGCGGCATCCGCATCGGAACGCCCGCTCTGACCACCCGCGGTATGAAGGAAGAGGAGATGAGGCAGGTGGGGCGCTGGATCTCGGAAGCCCTGCATCATCGGACGGATGCGGCTGTGCTCGGCAAGATCCGAAAGCAGGTTTTGGGCCTGGCGGAAGCTTTTCCGCTGTATCCCGAGCGTCGAGCGAAAGCCCAGGTGGAAGCAAGAGCTTAACTAGAGGACGGGCGTCCCGCCCGTCCCGGCTCCAATTCTCGACAACTGAAGTTCTTCAGCCTTCGACATTGGACGGGCGGGACGCCCGTCCTCCATTCGAAAGACGGCCCGTGCCTGCTCTGTGCCTAGCGGGGGACCACTCTCTGTGATTAAATCTCCCCGTGAGAGTCGCCATCGACATCCGGCGGATGACCGAATTCGGGGTTGGTACATACACCCGCAACATCGTTCGGGCACTCGGCCGACTGGATCGCGAGAGTAAGTACTTCCTGATCGGGCCACCGCAGAAAGTGGCGGAGATTGGTCCGCTGCCGCCCAACTTTCACAGTGTACCTCTGCTGGGCAACGATGCCACCATCAAGAACTATTTTGACTATCGCGCTATCCTCAAGCGCTTGAATTGCGACCTGGTGCATATTCCGCACCTGTTCTGGCTGCCGCGAAATCTGCCCTGTCCTTACGTGATGACCGTGCATGATGTGCTCGATCATATGTATCGGGCCCGAGATCAGTCAGGCCTGAAGCGGTCGTTGCATTTTTATTTGACCCATCGGGCGCTGAAGGGAGCGGCGCGAATCTTCGCCGTCTCCAACTTCACCCAGAGCGAAGTGGAGAAACTGTTCGCCATTCCAGCGGCCCGCATCGAAGTTGTCTATAACGCGATCGATGAGCGCTTCCTGCGCGGACACGCCACTGACGCCGACCGGCAGCTCCTGGCCGAGCGCTACCTGGTCAACCATCCATTTCTGCTTTACACCGGCAGGATCAGCCCCCATAAGAACGTGGTGCGGATCATCGAGGCCTTTTCCGCCCTGAAAGCGGAACTGGAGAAGGAAACGCTGTTTCCCGGCCTGAAGCTGATCATCATTGGGGACGAGCTGTCCAAGCACCCTGATCTGCGCCGCACCGTGGTTCGCAGCCGGATGCAGAACGACGTGCGCTTCATGGGGTTCGTCCCGATTGAAGTGCTGCGCATCTTTTACGATGCGGCAAAAATTTTCGTATTTCCGTCGCTCTACGAGGGTTTTGGACTGCCGCCGCTGGAAGCCATGGCCCACGGCACGCCAGTGGTGACTTCGAACACGTCATCGCTGCCCGAGGTAGTGGGCAACGCCGCAGTGCTGGTGAATCCGGAAAATGTTTTTGAGATCATGCGCGCGCTGCATCGCGTGTTGGTCGACCAGCCGTTGCGCGACAAACTCAAGGCTAGGGGCTACGAGCAGGCCAAGAGATTTTCCTGGGACGCCGCCGCGCAGCAGATTCTCCGTGTATACCACGAAGTGTCGGAAAAACCGCCAGCCCGGACGCAGTTGGCGGACGGACCGGGCGTTGTCTCCCGGGCCGTGAACTCCTAGCCCGGTTCAGGCATTCTTGAGCAACGGCTGTCCGGGAGAATTGAACTCCAGGCGATGCAGTTTGGCCGCGATCCGGGTGCGGTCGGCTTCGGTCGAAGCGGCGGTGTGGCGTTTTTTCAGCTTGGTAATCTTTTCACTACGAGTACGGCGGCGGCGAATTTCGGGCCGGCGGCTGGGTGCGGACATTGAGCCTCCTGATTCTTTAGGTCGAGGAACCAGTCTATATCAATGTCCCCAATTTAGCGTCATTGACGCCGGCGCGTCAGCGGCCTTCGAGCGAAAGCCGGGCGCTGCACAGCGTCAGTGGCGCCAGTCCCAAACGGGCTCTCCTTTTCCGTCGCGCAATGTGAAGGTGTCGGTTCTTTTCGCTATTTCCCGCACCAGGAAAACATCGGCATCGCCCTGTTTCGCTTTTGCGCCGGTCATCGAGATCTCGTCCTCTTTAGCAAAACTCATACCCATATCGTCGAAAAAAGTTTTCGGGCACAAATAAACGTCGATGGAATTCGTGCCATCCTTTACTTGCAGGTGGACAATCTCTTTCTCGCTGCCTTTTGGCGGCAGCTTGACCTCTTCCACTGTGCCCTTGATCTTGGCCTCGGTCTGGAGGTCGTATTTTGGAGCACTGGGGCCGCTCGGTTGCTTTTTTTGGGCGCTGGCCGTTGGCCCGACAACGATTGCGACGAACACCATTAGGAGAATGATTTGGCGGGACCAACGCGAGCAGCTGACTTCAATTCCATCACGCATGACTCCCCCTTCGCCATGAGGTGCCGGGGAGCCGACGATTGGAGAATGGGTAAGAAGACTATCGGCTCTCGATCCTCACTTCGCTTTACCGGATGAAGCCAAACTTGCGGACACCATCGTACTCCATTCTCAGACGTGTGAAGCGAGCGGAATCGGGGAGGAAGGATTAACTCCCGAGGCTCAGGGCCGCTTGAAAGGAACGATCGAGGACCAGGGAGGCGGACCCAGGCAGAAAAAAGTTGTGGCAGCCGCATCTGTGAGCCGAATGCGCCTGGCTGCGCTGAAAACAGACAACTTACTTGAAATCAGTCGCCGCGAAATATCAACGATGTCAACTTCGTCAGTATTGCAGGTATTGCGTCACACCGGCGTCACAGTGTCGTGCCTGAGTGTTAAGAAACTCATATGCGAGAGACCCGCGGAAAAACCATTCGCGACAGAGTGCGCCACTCGCCCGAACGAATCTGTCAGATGCCGGCGTACCAGGCATAGCCTCCTTCTGGAGACGCGGAGCCCAGACCCTTGCCGAAACCTTTCAGACTGTCGGTGACCGTCAGGTGGGTGATGTATTTCACGCTCTTGTAGCCGAGCTGGCGGGGCAGCCGCAGGCGAATCGGCCCGCCGTTGCCCACGGGGAGTTCATCGCCATTCATCCCGTAGGCGAGAAAAGTCTGCGGATGCAATGCGTCGGTCATATCGATGCTTTCCCACCAGCCGGGATCGATGGAGAAGTAGACAACGTATCTGGCCTGCGGGCGGACCTCCACGACTTGCAGGATGTGGGAGAGAGGCACGCCGATCCACTCGGCTATATACGACCAGCCCTCTTCACACTGCAGCATAGTGATCTGGCTCTGAGACGGGTAGCTCTTAAGCTGGTCAAGCGAAAACGAGGCAGGCCGGGCGACCATGCCGTCGACGGAGAGCTGCCAATCAGCGAATCTTCCGGCCTGAAGGCGCTTGAAGGCTTCATTCAGGGGCGGGATTTCGTTCGCGAATGGAGGCTTCGAGATCTGGCTCCGAGGGAACTCACGAGCTAAGGAGTGGCTCGTGAGCAGACGCTGGGAAGCATAGGTCAGGGTTTCGCCGAGGCCATAGATTCCGCCGTGATCGGGCGGGACCAGCCCATAGCTTTGCGCAATGCGCGCGGCCACGCCCAGGCCCCATGCGCCCGCTGTGGCCGCGAGTCCGGTTGTGATCAGTTTGCGACGTGACAGATCGCGGGGTGAAAGTTCGCTCATGGGCGCTCCGTAGGTGAAGCGGCCCGGCCCGTGATCATCGCCCGCATGCGGCTCCTGAATCCGGAAAGACAAACCATCACAACGTGGACCAGCAGGAAGAGCAGGAGAAACAGCGAGACGAAGAAGTGAATCGTGCGCGCCGATTGCTGGCCGCCGAGCACGGTGACGGTCGCCGGAACCGCGGAAACAAAGGCGGGAGACATCGCCAGCCCCGTCCAGATTACTAACGGGAACAGAACAAAGATCACGAGCAGGTAGGTGAGCCGCTGGACCACGTTATACGAGTCGGCTTCTGCCGCACTCGGCCGCTCGAAGCGCAAATGGCTAGCGATTGCTGTCGAGAACGCCCGCCACGACAGATCGGGCCCACCGGGGAGCAAGTTTTTCCGCAAATGCCCAGTAAACAAGCCGAAGATTACATACAGTAAGCCGGTCAATACCACGACCCAGGCAGCTTGAAAGTGAAGATACCGGCTCCAGCCGTTCTGGTCCGGCAGTACGTACCCGTAGCCGGTCGGCACCAATGCCCTCGAGGCAGGGATCGGCAGTTTGAACAACGGTGGAGTCAAATCGTTGCCAGTTTCACCCCAATAGAAGCGAGGGTGAGAGATCACAATTTCAACTCCGGTAACGAGCAGGGCAAGAAAGCACAGGCTGGTGATCCAGTGAGTGACGCGGACGAGGGCAGAGTGCCGCGAAGTAGTCGTCGTGGTTGGGACGGCCGAGGCAGCACTTGGGACGCAAGCGGAGTCGCCCACGCGGGAATGGTACCATGTGGCGCGCACATCCGTTACGGAGTGGGAGCTTTGTCACCTGACGAAGTTGGCGCTTGACGCAGCTTTTGACTTATCAGCGGGGATCTGGCAAAGATGACAGGTTTATCAATGAGATCATCCGACTGAGAGATTTTGGCCTAGTCGCAAAACGACTCGACTACTCACTTTACGACATCCCTCCGACAGGCGATCTAAAGAGCTACGTTGAACTCACAGACCGCGGCAGAAGCTATCTCAAGCTAAGAAAGCTACAAGCTTAACCTCTCAATCCAGCCGAGAGCGGCGAACGCCACCCCCGACTTCACGGCAGGCTGAGAGTTGCTCGTCGGCTTCGACTTTTGCGATCCGGTATCCCACCCGGGAGGTACATCAGCTGGTCTCGCTAACGACGGAGAGTCTCCGCTCCTAAGCTGCCCCTTCTTCTTCAGGTCTTGGCTGACGAGATCCAGCATGGTAGCGAGGGTGCCGAAGTAGTCGTTTGCCTCCATAGGAAATTGTAGGCTGGCTTTCGATGCCCTGAAGTATGGCGCAGGCGAGATGAAATATTTCTAAAATAAAGTTCAAGAGAAGATAGAGCGATGCGACTAGAAAAATCGCCCGAGGGCAGGTGGGTCGCGGAGAGAGCCGAGTACATTTGAGGATTGGCCCGGCTCGCCGGCCCTGATTTCGGAAGAAAACGGCGCACTCGGCATTGGCGGAGTTATAATTGCCACAGCCGACCTAAGCTCACCTTAGAACATCCGACCGACGCCTCCCACCTGAAAGGAGGCCCACAATGCCGTTTGATACGCTGGAGGTCCGGTTTTCCCTCCAAAAAGTGCTGATCGCACTGATCCTGGTTATCGTTCCACTCAGCGTCGTTGGGTTGTACCTTACTTCTGAAGCCGACACTGCTTTAGAACAGACCATAGGCACACACTTCAGAAGCATTGCACAAACCGAGGGTACTGCCACTTCTCAGTTCATCAATGATCGGGTCCTCGATGTTGCGGCACTTGCGAGGAGTCCAGCCGTGGTAGACGCGGTTACCGCAGCGCAGCGATCCCGCCAGGGTCTCGACGATGCGGTAATCACGGCGAGAGTTGGGAAGATCGAAAGTACATGGGAAACACCGCAGGTCGATCCGTTGGTGAAGGAGATCCTAGCGTCGCCAACGTCACAGGTCTTGCGGCACCACCGCGAGGCAGAGCCGAGGATCCTCAAGATTCTCGTTGCCGATGAGACTGGCGCGACAGTAGCTGCGACGGATAAGCCCCTGCACTACGTTCAACCGAACGAGGTGTACTGGCAGGCTGTGTATGGCGAGGGTCGAGGGGGCATTTACGTTTCCGAGATTCGCTATGACGACCAAACCAAGGCCAACTACCTTCAAATCGGTATGCCTGTGCTAGAAGAAGGCACGCGTCGATTTATTGGCGCAGTCAATGCACTGGTGGATGTTTCCAGTCTCCTGTCCCGTTTCCAAAGAGACGAAATCGGCCAGACCGCGCGCATCATGCTGGTACGGGATGACGGCACGGTGATTAGCGCACCAAACATGGATCCCTCTCTGAGGTTGAAGTCGGACGAATACGCTACCGTGCGCGATGTACTCGGCACACTTCAGGGAAGGCAGGCGGGGTATGTCGTCGCCAGTATGAGGGGAGGAGACCGGCTTGTCGGTTTCGCAGATACTGGCCTCAAGAGGGCCTATCCCAATTTGGGCTGGCTCATCCTGGTGAGCCAAGACGAACGGGAGGCCCTCGCTCCGCTACGAGGCCTGGGCCACTTTGCATTGTTGATGGTGGTCCTCGCGTTGCTGATGTTGACGCTTCTGACGGTTTACTTCTTCTTGCACCGAAGACAGGGGTTTGAAGACATCGAAGTGCAAGCGGCCGAGGAACCACCGAAGAGTGGAGCGGCTGCGGCATGAGGTCGATCGCAACTTGGGTTTGTCCAGGTCGATCAGTCTTTACTGTCGTAGTTGGGACGGGTCATGGTTCGGGTGTATGCTTGTGGCGCCAAAATGGTGCACGTGGGCTATTTGAGTAATTTCTCCAAAGAGATAGACCGGACCTTGCTGAACTGCTCCGGCATGACCGGACGAAAGGAGCCGCAGAGGCGGCTTTTGCAAGTGAGCGCAGAACGTCGGGCCGAACACGGGCGGCACGTCTTAGAACATGAACGGTGAGGCGTCGGCTCGGTCGGCTTCCGCGTGGAGACTTAGCCATGAAACAGACCTTTGCCATTGGCATCGGTGGTGCTGCCGGTCAGGGTGTCGCCACCCCGGGCGACATCTTCGCAAAGATCTTCAGTCGCCGCGGCCTGCATCTGAATGCCTACAATGCCTATCAATCGATCATTCGGGGCGGCCACACTTTTCTTACCATTCGCAGCGGGCCGGAAAAAATCACCAACATGGGTGACCGCCTCGACCTGCTGATCCCGCTGAACCAAGACGCCATGAATCGTCACCTCGGGTTGCTCACCGATGGAGCTGCGTGTATTTATAACGCTGACACGATCAAGCCAGGCGCCGCCGCGGAGGGCGTAGCGCTCTGCCCCCTTCCGGTCTCAAAGTTGGCCGACATCACCCGGAACAAGGTGGCCCAGAACACGCTCGCGGTTGGCGCTGGTCTCAGCATGATGGGGATCGGCTTCCAGGCGCTGGAGGAGGTCCTCGCCGAACAATTCAAGAAGAAGGGCGAAGGCGTAGTGTCGGAAAACGTCGGAATCGCGCGGGCTGGTTATGACTACGCCAGCGCAAATTTCAAGCCCTTCGCCTGGCCACTTCCCATGACCGGGAACCGCTACGCGGTGCTCAGCGGCAACACCGCTATGGCGATGGGCGGCGCCGCGGCAGGTGTGAAGTTTTACTGCGCCTATCCGATGAGCCCTTCGACCGGCGTGCTGCACTGGATGGCATCTCACGCCCGCAAGGCCAACATCATGGTGCGACAGGTGGAAGATGAGATTGGGGTCGTCAATATGGCGATCGGTGCCGCCCACGGCGGCGTTCGCTCGATGTGCGCTACCTCCGGCGGCGGCTTCGCCCTGATGAGCGAAGGACTTGGCATGTCAGCCATGATGGAAACACCGGTGGTAGTAATTGACTGCCAGCGCGCCGGTCCGTCCACGGGAGTTCCCACCAAGACCGAGCAGGGTGATCTTTGGCAAATGTTGGGCGCCGCCTTCGGCGATTATCCTCGTGTCCTGGCCGCCCCACTTGATATTGGAGATTGCTTCAAGATCATCCCCGAGATTTTCAACATCGCTGATCGTTTCCAGTGTCCCGGCCTGGTGCTTTGCGATTTGTTGCTGTCGGAAGGCAGGCTCAGTGTGGATCCGAAGGACCTAGACTTTAACCCCGTCATTGATCGCGGAGAGCTAATCACCACAGCCGCGCCGGCATCCGGCACCGATGGCAACGGCGGCTATAAGCGCTACAAAATCACCGAAAGTGGTATTTCGCCGCGTGCGGTTCCGGGCGTTCCCGGTCACACCCACACTGCCGCCACCGACGAACACGAAGAAGACGGTGTCTTAATCAGCGACGAATTCACCAACCCGACGAAGCGCCGCGCCATGATGGAGAAGCGTATGCGGAAAGTCGTCGGTATCGAGGCTGCGGTTCCTCCCCCCGCGCTGATGGGCCCGCGCGATGCCGAGATTACGTTGATCGGCTGGGGGTCCACTAAAGGAGTGATCGAAGAAGCCTGCGAGATCCTCACCGAGCAAGGCATTTCGGCCAATCAGCTTCAGATCCGGTGGCTCGTGCCGCTGCACGGCGAGGCGGTTCTTGAGATTCTGAAAGACTCGCGGCACACCTTCATCGTGGAGAACAACTACAGCGGCCAGTTCGCCCGCTACCTGCGTAGCGAAACCAGCTACGTGCCGAACGGATACATCCGAAAATACGACGGGGAGCCGTTCATGCCGCACCACATTGTGGAAGCGGTAAAGGAACAATTAAGCGGGAAGTCCAACCTTTCCGTTCCCGCCCACGAAATCATGGTTTGAGGAGAAGAAAATATGGCGACAGTTCTAGCATCCCCCAAGGACCTGACGGTGGCCGATTTGAAAGGCAAGGTCGATCCCGACTGGTGCCCCGGCTGTGGCGATTTTGGCGTGCTGGCCGCGGTCGAAAAGGCCCTGGTCGAGTTGCAGATTCCAAACCACAAGGTGGTCACCATCAGCGGGATCGGCTGTTCGTCCAACTTCCCCGGCTACATCAACACCTACGGCATGCATACCTTGCATGGCCGGGCGCTAGCGGTTGCCACCGGCCTGAAGCTGGCGAATCATGAGCTGACCATCCTGGTGACTGGCGGTGACGGCGACGGTTTTGGGATCGGCGGCAACCATTTTGTCCACACCATGAGGCGCAATGTAGATCTCCTCTACATAGTGATGGACAACCAGATCTACGGCCTCACCACCGGGCAGACCTCGCCCACCAGCCGCATCGGCATGAAGACGAAAAGTATGCCCTTTGGCAACATCGAGGCACCCGTCAATCCGATTTCGCTGGCTCTGGCTGCCGGCGCCACGTTCATTGCGCGCGGCTTCAGCGGCGAGCAGAAGCACCTCACCCAACTGATCAAACAGGGCATCCAACACAAGGGCTTCTCTTTCCTGGACGTCTTCAGTCCATGCGTGACTTATAACCACGACAACACCTACCAGTGGTTCCGTCCGCGCGTGAAGAAACTCGAGGACGATCCAACTTACGATTCCGCCGACTGGATGGCCGCGATGGGAAAATCAATGCTTTGGGGTGAGGAGATTCCCATCGGGAAATTCTATGAGCGCACCGATCTGCCCACTTTGCACGAAGCCGAGCCAGTTCTAAACACTGGCCCGCTGATACATAGTGACGTACAGATACCACCCGATGCAGCCCGGTCATTCATTGCGGAGTTGATGTAGCAGCCGGACGCCGTTGTTTCTTCAGGATCAGCAGCGCTTTGTCATCGATGGTGTCAGCAAAAACTTTACTTTTGCCTGGCTTGGTGGTTAGTTCGACTACTCGGGTGAACATACAGTGGTTCCTTTCGTTGGAGAGGGGAAGGGAATCCGCCGCAGGCGGATTACGACGGATAGCCTTTTTGGGTATTTCGAAATTACGCTACGCCCCGGTCCGGCTGAGGGTCTATTACCCGAATATGGTGCAGGAGTAAATCCAGTGGAGGGGCAGGGAAGAGACGTGACCTAGCCTGACACCGTTCGCCTTCGGCCGAGCCTAAGACAGAGGAAACGGTGAAAACCCTTGTGCCGTCCTCACCTTGCCACGACTACAGAGCATAGTCGCAGCGCGGGCTTGGCGCAACGCCGTTGCCTTTCTCTAGAACGCAATGTCGTTCGAGGGTGAGCCGAACGCTTCTCTTCTGCGGAGCTTCAGCCAACCCTGAACATCTTCCAACTCCACTTTTTCCATACTGGTGTGGTTGGGATTGAGCGCTATTTGCGAAAGCAGGTTGGAGGCCAGTTCTTCCACGAGGAAGACGTTCCCGGAATTCGGATTGAACTCTACTGCGACGCCATCACCCAATTCATCCAATCACTCGCCCAGGATTGATGCCCGTTTGCATACCTGGTGACCAACTTGGCGGTGATCCCGATTTCCCGCAGGCCGAACTTCGAGAGATCTCGGGTGTTCTCGGTCATACTGATTATTTCTTTTCCCAGCTGTTGTTATTGTTCGTGGCTCATCCGCTGGCGACTCGCCACGCTTCAACTGGAGCGAGTGGGATTCCCCCGCCGGGTCAAGGTGGAGCGCCGAAGGTAGAAACAACAAGGAAGCCCGCTGTGGGAGGGCTTTAGGATATACGGACCTTGAGCGGGTGGGGTGCTCGCTACACTGCGAAGAAGGCGAGGAGAGAAGTATCGGAGTTTGCGTGGTTAGGCCTCAGATTGTTCGTGAGATTCGGATCGCGGAATTTCGAGTGCGCTGCGGTCAAAAAGCCGCACGAGAGTGCGGCTTTTAGTTTACGTGGGCAGATGAGAACGGTTGCTTACCGGGAGAGGCTTAGGCGGCCTCGTCGCGGATGGCACTCCGAACTTTATCCGCGACCTCTGGTGGAATTTCGGTCATATTGTGGGCTGTCCGCGCATGTTCTGCGGCCTGCTGCATGATGTCCTCGTTAGTTTCGCCTTTCGCCACAAAGTCGCAGTCCATACCCACGTCTCTACAGCTGACTGTTTTTGCCATGTTGATCTCCTTTGAAGTTGCTTCAATCTTGGCCGAGGAATCGCACCACAACGCTCGCTTCGCCCAGCGTGATTCGGCCGCTGAGGTCCACGATGGTAACACCCTCTACCTGTCGGGTACTGGTCTTCAGGTTCTCCAGGGGTCCTCCCCCAAAATCGGCAGGTAGTATAGCACTAGCGCGAGGGCAGAAGTTGAAGCTCGCTTCGGGAGGTTGCTTGATAAAAAAAGACCGGAGTTAGCGGTCTGGGCGGGGGTGGAGTGTCGATAGAACTTGTGGTCAACTTCAAGGCCCGCTTGTCGTAGGATGCTTCTTATCAGGTCTCTTCCCTGACCAACCAGTCCGTTGCTTCCTCCCGCGTCTTGAACTTGCGGAATTCTCGCTGGGAGAAGGTCTTCAGCGCCTCGTAGAAGACTTTGGGTAGGCTCTGGGCACCCACAAACGCTGCTCGCTTCACATAAGGCCTGTCGAACACGGCAACTTCCTTCATTCGGGTGACCACAGAGCGGCTGAACTGCGCGCCCGTGAGATCGCTCAAGGTAACCACCGACTTGGGCGGCTGCGCAGTCACTATGCGCTGGACTTCAGTTAGCAGTTCGATTACCTCCTCTGCTGCACAGTTCGTTACGTCGATGAAGAGGATTTGCTTACCCTGGTGGGTGATAAAGCGAACGCGATCCATGCGGGGCCTCCTTCCCGCTGGCTGCGCCGAGAACATCCCCCAGCGGATGTTCCGTGGCGATATATGCGTTAGGGTCGGCAAAATGTGGATTCCGCGTCAGGCTACTTGTTTGCGGAAGGCTGCGACCGCCTCGTCGTTGTTTGCGTACACCCTGAATATTGTGTCTAGATTTGTGCGTCGAAGCAGATCCTTGACGCGCGTGCCGGGAGAGGCCAGCTTGAGTTCGCCGCCTCGGTTTCTTGCCGAGACGAGATGTCCCACTAGCATGCCCAGTCCCTCGCTGTCGATATGATCCACGCCTGCTAAGTTAACGACAATTTTCGGACTTCCTGTCAGTATGCTCACGACTCTTTCGCGCAAGACAGCGCATTCGTCGCCGTACACAATGCAGCCCTCGCAGTGGAGGATGAACACGTCGCCAGATATCTGTGTCTCTACGCTTAACGCCATCACTGCTCCGAGTCGACGCGAGTCTGCGCTCACGGCTTTGCCACTCAACGCGATCCGTTAGGTCCGCAACAAAACGTCAGGCAGCCGTGAGAAAGCGTTTTACCGTTTCTCCCCACTGTCCGCGCGAGGTGTCACCCGCGGCGAGTTCACCTGGCCAAGTACGCGACAGGTACCGAGGGGGGCCCATCAGGAAGGCGAATTGCTGCCGGGGACTTGCACCCTTAATCTGCTCGTAGAATTCTCGCGTCTCTTCCGGGGAATACCTCCTAACGTCGAGCATCACGAGATCGTACACATTGGGTTGCCACAGAAATCGCGCGGCGGAGATCTCTTCAGCTTCATTCACCTCAACTCCACGACTCCGGAGGACGGCAGCGCGCGCTTCGCGCGTAGCCTGAGAGCGGTCGATGAGGAGAACTTTTTTGTCTGCAAAAACCGGGTGGTTACGAAGTGGTGGGCGATACATAGGACACTCCCGAAACGAGCGCGCCCTTTTTTAGGAAGGGTGATTCGAACGAAGTCTGCGCCGAGAACGGGCGGGAGTCAACATAATTGTAAAAAGCCCCGATCTGGCATCGGGGCTTTGTTTTCCTGGACCGCTGGGCGTCCATATTTTAGTGCGAAACACAAACCGTCTTGTGTTCTCCGCCTTTAAGGACTTATAGCTTGACCACGTTCGCGCCTAACACTCCCGCTAGGCTTCCGGGCATTGGCGACCTTCTGAAGATCAGCCAGGGTTGTTAACGCGTTGCGGAGTGCAACGCGTTCCGAGATGCTGCCCGCATGTTCGTCTTTGAGCAATTCTTCCATTCTCCTCTGGATCGCATCCGTCGCGTGTTCCATGCGACGCTGCAGGTGGACTCTGTCCGCCTCAAACAATGCAACATCAAAGAGTTCGCTCCAGCCTTGAGTGTCATTCGTAGACATGATGTGACTCCGACGCTAGCGAGCTACAGCAATATATCCGGCTTATCCTCGACCTGTACAGCAATTTACCACAAGAAATGGGAGACGAGATCTCACACGCCAGTTCATTCGATACGCGCTAATGGCCACTGTCCGGCATGGTTACCGAGCGCGCCGCTCTGTGCGGACGGGCTTCGAGCCGCGTTGGAGAAAAGATAAACTCTAGAAAGGTCCGATGAAAATTAGAAATATTCAATGATCGGGCGGAATTTTGCTCCTGTACGACAATGGAAGTCAACACAATTGTAAAAAAGCCCCGATCTGGCATCGGGGCTTTTGGGTATTTCGGAAGTCTTTACTGGGGCTTAGCGCCGTTTCGATTCACCGGCCGGGGCTGGAAGCTGCGCTCCTCGAGCTACTGCAGGACCTGGTGTTTCGAGAAGCGGACGTTTGACTCAATCCGCATGTGCGGGATGAGTCCTCGCTGCACGTTACTGTAAATCGTCTTCACGTCAATCCGCAGGAACGCTTCGAGTTCTTTTGCCTTGAGTATCTCCGGCAGAGCCTCAGCGTTCGCAAGCATCGGAGTGCTATGGCCCATGGCGAACCACAGTGAGGGCGGGGGTTGCGGCATTGTGATGGGCTCCTTTCGGTCTGGATGTTCGGACAAGGCCTGTCCAAACGGTAGCTCGCCTTCGGCGCGTCGTATCGGGTGGTACGCCATCCAAATCGTGTTAAAACGGCCTTCTCGGGGTCATAATCGAAGGGGGGGTAAGTAGTTGACAATAAATAACTTTGTGGCAGCCGGACCTTGTAAGCCGAATTCGCCGGGTCACGTTGCAAACAAGCAACTTATTTAGAATCAGTCGCCGTGAAGTGTCGATGATGTCAACTTTGGCAGCGATGCCAGGTTTTGCGTCACACCGGCGTCACAATTTGGTAGTCCGAGACGGTTGGGGTAGAGGCGTCGCAACTGCGCCGGGGTTTATTAAGCTTCCTGCTCCAGGGCACTCAAGAACCGGACCACCGCTCGCGTGATCCGCTCTGCCGTAAAGGATTGTGGCAGCGGAACCGCCAGCATTGGCTGATTCGTCTGCGGGTGCCGCGAGAACAGGCTAGAAACGGCTGCGTGCGATTGCTGGCCGGGCGCGGTCGCGCAGTTCTTAAATTCCGAGGCAACGGACTGGAGGAATACCAACCCGGCCTTGGCCAAGCCAACGGCCGCTCGTTCAACGGCGCCAACTCCGTCCTCGCCGCTGGCTGGGACGCTGGAACTGGAGACCTCCACGGTACTCTGTGCCGCTGGTGCCGAGGTTGTTGTCTCGCCAACCCGGATTGCTTGCGGCGGGGACGTATCGATGATGGGCTTCGGTCTTCCGGGTTGGTTGGCGAAGATTTCTTTGACCTGCTGTAGGACGCTTTTGCGCCCGAGCTTGGCGAAGCTGACTTCGGAAACGGGCGAGTCAAACACACCGGCAAACAGCGATTTTTTCAGGTGCAGTGTTTCCCACACTCGTTCTTCGATCGTCTTTTCGGTAAGAAAATGGATGACCTGAACGGGATTGGCCTGTCCCAGGCGATGAACGCGCCCAATGCGCTGCTCCAGACGCGCCGGATTCCAGGGCGGCTCGAAGTTGATGACCGCGGAGGCCGCCTGCAGGTTGAGTCCTACCCCGCCCGCATCGGTGGAGAGGAATACCCGGCAGTTAGGCTGGCTCTGAAATTCTCGATGAGTGCACCGCGCTTCCGAGAGGGAACGCCCCCATGCAACGAAGCAAATCCGATTCCCATTTTCCGCAGTTCTTCTCCAGCCAAGAATGTCATGCGTTCGTATTCGCTGAAGACCACAACCTTGCGGTTTTCCTCGACGGTCAGTTCGCGAATGATTTCGCGGAACTCTTCCAGCTTGGGCGAGTGGTGGGTGCGCTTGTCGAACAGGAACGTAGAGTTGCAGAGCATGCGCATGTTCTGGAGGCAGCACAGGACGCGGCGTAGGTCAATTTCCGAAAGCCACTTTTGGCGTTGCCACTTGTGCATGAGCTGACCCAGAATCTCGCTCTGTTCCCAGTACGGTTCTGCCTGCTCCGGGGTCAGCGGTACATGAAACACCTGGTCGGTTCGAGGGGGAAGGTCTTTTAATACTTCCCCGCGAGTGCGGCGAAGAAGGATGGGTTCCAATTGGCGGTGAATTTGGTCAAGGCCCCGATAGCCCAGCAATTTCCCTTCCGCGTCTTCCATCCGGTGTTCCTGAAGGAAGCGGAAGGCGGGTCCCAGTCGTCGCCCATCGACGAATTCGACCACAGAAAAAAGCTCTTCCAATTTGTTCTCCAACGGGGTACCGGTCAGCACGAACGTATAGCGACTTTTCAACTGCTTGATGGTCCGTGCCGTGGCCGTTGTCCAGTTCCGGATGCGCTGCGCTTCGTCCAGGATGATAAGGTCCGATTGGAGGTCGTGCAGGTACTTGATATCCTTCAGAACCAGCTCGTAGCTGGTGAGATTGAAAAACTTTGGGGAAGAGTACTGCTTGTGCCGTTGAGGCAACAGTCCCTCGATGACCTGCGCGTCCAGGCCGGTGAACTTTTCGATTTCCTTCTTCCACTGGTACTTAACCGACGCCGGCGCGACGATCAACACTCGTTGTATCCCGCGGCTGCGACGCAGGAATTCGGTGGCTGCCAGCGCTTGCACGGTCTTACCCAACCCCATGTCGTCGGCTAGGATTACACGGCCGCGGCATGCCGCAAAGATGGCCCCTCGCACCTGATAGGAGAGCAGAGAAGTCTTGAGCAAGCCAGCAAGCGGATCCCGGCCGCGCCCGTGTTTCGCCAGCAGCTTCTTCTCTGTCTCCCGCCCTTCAGCAATCTCGTTTTCTCTGTCGACGTAGTTCAGAACGTCACTGTAAATAACGGCTTGATCGTCAGCTTTACGGAGCTCATCCATGAGCTTTCCGAAATCCCGCAAGCGGGAGGATTTCAGTAGGCCCCGATCGTCAAAGTATGCTTGAGCCAGCGCCTGCAGCGCCGACGAGGGAGCGAGGGGGAGCCGAAGCCGCACATTCAGAGTGTCACCGTAATGAAGCGAAAGCGAAGCCCTGGCGCGATTGAATACCTCGTGGTCAAGTGCCTTGCCCCGGCGCCGACGCAAGCGAGCGAGCAGAGCCTCGATGTGCTTGCATGTTCCCAAGGTGTTGACCGAAAAGTCGGGACAGGAACAGTAGTTATCGAACAGGCCCGGCCCGCGCATCGCTACCCGGTAAGTTCTGTTGCTGGCCGAGCGTACGGAATAATCTCCGTAGAAGTTCCCATCCGGCCGGGTCAAAATGCGCACGATGCTTCCGTGAGCCCTTTCGCGACGCGCAGAAATCTGTTGTTCGATTACCATAAAGAACGTCTCTCGTTAAGGGTGAACGCACATCAGCGCAGTCGGAATGTTAGATCAATGATGACCGTATTTGCCTGGTCCACTCGATTGGATTCTCCCCATTTTGATTCTTGCAAACACCGTCGGACTTGGCAGAGACTAGAGAGCAGATTGCCTGGCTCGACCGTTTCATGAGCTGATTTTACCCGAGGAATACGATAGCGTATGGCGAAGAAAATCAAAACAAATCAGCAAATGCAAGAATGGATCGATGCGCGAAGACGCCGCCATTTGTCTCACAGCCAGGTACAGATGGCCCGGGAGCTTGGGTTGAACCCGGCGAAACTGGGCAAGATCGACAACCACAAGCAGGAGCCGTGGAAACTGCCACTGCCCCAGTTCATCGAGCAACTCTATTTCGAGCGTTTCGGCAAAACTACTCCCGACAACGTCGTGTCTATCGAGGAGCGATGTCGAGTCGAAGGGCGCAAAGAGAAGCGAGACGTGCCGCCAGGCAGCAGCGTGCGAGGGACAGCACCTGAAGCACGGTGAGCGACGTCCGCGATACTGCGGCGCTGTGGTCCGAGGTGCTGACAGTGCAACCACAAGGGGCGGTGACGTGAGGCGAAGTTGTCGTATTGACGTCCGGTGGGTGGAACAGGAACTGCCGCCCCGAACCAGTGGCGCCTGAGTCAGAGTAGGCTCTGGGCGGGGGCTAAGCCTCTTATCCAATCGAAAGGTGCGTTACCGCCCTTCAGGCAGGTTTCAATTTCTCCTCGACATAGAGTGAGAGCTCAATCATGCGCTCCATCAATTGTTCGGCTGGCAGTCCCCTAAAGTTTTTGAGCACCAACTCCTTGATCAACAAGCGCTTTTCCGTTGGAATCGGCCACGCCGATTCCATAGAACACCCATTCCAAGGCCCCAAACTTAATACAAACGCCAAACCTCCAGCTCCCGCTCTCCTCATCAAACTTCATCGCGCCGGTAGCCGTGAATCTGTAGCCGGGTTTTGCACCCTCGAAGGGCGGGTTCGCGGCCCATCCGTTCCAACGAAGCACCCTGATTTCAGACGTGGGGATTTCGCAGTAAGTGGCAAAAGTATTAGAACCGGTCTCATATATGCCTCAGCAGGATCTTGATGCAACCTAGTTGGACCATGCCGAGAAAGTTTTCAGCGTGATACTCCCAACGAATTACCAGCCGACGAAACCAGTGCAGCCAAGCAAAGAATCGCTCTACGCACCAACGTCTGCGATAGCGACGGAACGGGCGACCGTCCTGGGTGAGCCGCTTGCGATTGCATTTGTGCGGAGCGATCAGCTCGATGTCGTAAGTTTCTAGCAGATAGGCGTCCAGTGGGTCGCTATCATAAGCGGCGTCGCCGATCAGTCGTGCCGGGAGTTCATCGAGGAAGCTTTGCCCGAGAGCTTCTTCGACGAGTTGGCTTTCGTGCGGCGAAGCGCTTTGGATACCAACGGCGAGAGGAAGACTGTGATCAGTGCAGATGGCGAGGATCTTCGTGCCTTTGCCGCGCTTGGTAGGGCCGACCGCGAGCCCCCCTTTTTCGCCCCCGTGAAGGAGGCATCGATGAACCCCTCGTCCAAGGGCAGCTGCCCACGGGCTTGTAACTCGGTAGCCAGTAGGCGCAGGATCTTCTCCAGTTTTCCGTCGCGCACCCACTGCTGGAACCGGCGATGGCAAGTCTGGTACGGGGGATATTTGTTGGGCAGCTCTCGCCACTGCGCTCCTGTCCCCAGTACCCATAAGACGCCATTCAACACGGCACGGGTATCTCGCCAGGGACGCCCTCGCCCATCTTTGCCTCGTGCCGGCTGCAGAATCGGTTCCAAGACGGACCACTCCGCATCGCTTACTTCCCAGCGTCCACGCATCGGATTTCGGAGCTACCAGAGCTACCATCGATATGCCCCAACTTCGCACTAAATACAAAGAGAAAACAGGCATCACCATTTATGAGACAGGTTCTAGTAAGCAGCAACCCATATTGCATGCAACGTTGCTTGCCTTCACGGAACAGCCGTTCGCCTGCGGCGGCAGCTTCCTTTAATTCTTCGTATTTTGTCATCGCGTTGACCTCGCATTTCGCCGCTTGGCGGGAGTGGCACAAAAACGGCACGCCCAACGGCAAAGCACCTGTAAGTCCAATGTTTGTGGCAGCCGGACCTGTAAGCCGAATTCTGTCTGCCGGATTGCTCCGGCAGGACGGTCATTCCTCTGGGCCGAACATTACTGTGCGGCTCAAGCGACCTACCCGGAGGTTGTGGCGCGCCGAGCCGGCACGCGCCTCAAGCGAACCCGAGGCTCCCTCCCTATTTGGTCTTGCTCCGTGTGGGGTTTGCCCTGCCTATCGCATTACTGCGACAGCGGTGCGCTCTTACCGCACCTTTTCACCCTTACCTTGGCGTTGCCGCCACGGCGGTATGTTTTCTGTGGCACTTTCCGTCGAATGTTCCCACCCTGCGCAAAGAACGCCCAAGGATGAGGCACCCTCCCGGACGTTATCCGGCACACTGCTCTGTGGAGTTCGGACTTTCCTCCCCCGCCACTTGACGCAGCGAGAGCGACCGTCCGGTCCAGCTGCCAACGAATTCATTGTAACAGTCGCCAGTAATCGGTCGTTGGTCGTTCGTCGCCAGTGTTCGTCCTTACCTCATCGGCCAACGACCAAGGGCCAAGGATCAACGACCAGCGCCTGCCTCAGTTCGGCAAGTTCTTGTCCAGCTTCTGAATCTTCCAGAAGGCGTTGGGCAGGCGTTCATTGACAGGGGGCAGCGGATATAGTTTCTGGTGCGGCTCGGTCTGGTACCAGAAGGCTACGCTGGTGTAATCGTCTGCCCGGTCGTCGGCGTGACCATGTTCAATCGTGGCACGGAGGGACTTCTGAAAATAGATTGGGTCTTCGATATGGAAGCGGTACATGGTGTGACTGCCGGTCCAGTCCCGATTTCCTTGTTGCGAATAGCCGATAAATGGATAGTTGAATTCTTTCTGGAAGGCCCACGCGTTGTTGAAGTAGTCTTCCATTCCGGTTCCGTTGATGGTGGCGCGGGCGCTCTCTCCGTCGATGAAAAACATGTCATCGCCTTCGCCCCACCATCCCGTCGAAAGTCCGAACACATTCAGGATGGTTCCCACATATTGGCCCTTGCCCTTCGCTTCCATGAATACGTAGTTATTCTTGCCATTTATGTTTTTGCCGCCGGACTCTGATTCAGGGATCGCCCGGGTGAATTCGTGCCTCCACTGGGCGTGAAAGCGGCCCTGGTTTGACACCAGCTGCGCGTCACGGAATTCCTGATAGTCAACGTGGAAGTAGAGATTGCGCACGTCTTGCGTCCCGTCATTGGTCAAGGTGATGCGGGCGCCATTTCCAAAGGGCATCTCGAAGTAGCAATTCATGGCGCGATCCTGCACGGTGATGGGCAGGGACCACCAGGAATGATATTTCTGGCCCGAACCGTCTTCGTACTCAAAGCCGGTCCCGAAGAAGTCGCCGATCGGCACCTCTACACTGGGATCAGTTTCACCATCCCAGTACATCCGTAGTACCAGTTCGCGCAAATGAAACGGACTGGGTGAGTTGATGGTGAACCAAATATGCCGGATGGAGCCCGAGCCTTTGATGTCGGCGAGCGTGACGGTGGACCCGTTTTTTACTTCAACCCAGTCCGCATTGCCGCCGGAACGGTCCGCGCTTGAAGCTCGCCTTGAAACCGCGTCGCTCAGATTGGCCAGTCCATCGAGAGGACCGTTCTGCTGTCCCAGGGCCAACGCCGAAAAGCACACAAGAAAGTTGACGATCCTGATCATGGCAATCCTCCTGCAGAATTGCGGTAGGAACCTTATCACAGGCCCGGAATGTTATGTGGCTGCTGGAGTACGCGCTCATGAAGCGTTTGGAAAAACGTGCCGGCCAGCCCTACCGCTTAAGCTGCTAGACTTGACGCAGGGCGCGGTTCTCCGGGTAAGCGACTGACGACGGAGGACTGACGACCGACCCCGTGACTACCCTTGAAGCCCTCCGAATTGCGCTGTTGTCGTTGTGGGCGAACAAGCTTCGCTCCGCTCTGACTTTGCTCGGAGTGGTGATCGGCGTTGCGGCGGTGATCGCCGTGGTCACTTTCGTAAACGGAATCAACGGCTACGTCGCGGAGAAGATTTTCAATCTGGGTGCGGATGTTTTCATCATCAGCAAAGTTACCCCTGTGGTCACCAACGTTGACCAGCTTCTCGAAGGCCAGAAACGAAAAGACCTGACCATGGAGGACTACCAGGCGGTGCTGGAGTCGTGCAGGCACTGCTCCATGATTGGGGCTGCCATCACCAATACCACCGGTCATGTCAGGTTCGAGGAACAAGCGCTTTCCGACACCTGGATCCGCGGATGGACGCCGGCGATGGCTCCGATTCTTGACCTTGATCTCACCGCGGGCCGCATGATCAATGAGAGCGATGAGCAAAACCGTTCCCAAGTGGGAGTGATCGGTACCGACGTCGTGGATACTTTCTTCCCGACGGTGGACCCGCTGGGCAAGGAAATTCGTGTTGAGGGCGAAGTGTACCGCGTGATCGGGGTGGGAAAGAAGCAGGGAACCACACTCGGGCAGAGCCGGGACAATTACGTGGCGATTCCGATCACTACTTATCTGAAGCAGTTCGGATCGCACACCAGCATTCGCATTTCGGGCAAGGCCGCAGGCGTGGGCACCGAACTGGACGCCGCGATTGACGAAGCTCGCGCCGTCCTGCGCGCCCGGCGCCACGATCTTCCCGGGCGTCCTGACAGCTTTGCCGCCGAGACCAACGCCAGTTTTTTGAGTATCTGGTCGAATCTGAGCGGGACGTTTTTCATCGCCATGATCGCAATCGCGGCGATTTCGCTGGTGGTGGGCGGCATCGTGATCATGAACATCATGCTGGTGTCGGTGACCGAGCGGACGCGCGAGATTGGTATCCGTAAAGCGATGGGAGCGCGGCGTCAGGATGTGCTGCTGCAATTCCTGATCGAGTCCGGAACCATGGCGCTGGTCGGTGGCTTGTTAGGCGTGCTATTCGGCATTGTCTCTGCCAAGGGCATTACTGCGATCATCGGCATGCCGTCTGAAATCAAGTTGTGGGCGGTGGCAGCCGGCCTCCTGGTTTCAGCCAGCGTGGGCGTGTTTTTTGGCGTATATCCGGCCCGGCAGGCGGCGATGCTGGATCCGATCGCTGCGTTGAGGTTTGAGCATTTAGAAATTGGTAATTGAGTAATGGAAGAATTGCCAAAATTACCAATTACTAATTTGCTGCGTACTAGCGATTACGGCGAAGTCGTCCAGATGGCACTGGACACGATTCGCACCAACAAGATGCGGTCGGCGCTTACTGTGCTCGGCATCGTGATCGGTGTTGCCGTCGTCATCGGCATTTCGTCCGTGGTGCGCGGTCTCAACGACAACGTCAGCCAGGTCATTAGCAGCCTGGGTTCTAACATCATCTTTGCCTACCACCAGCCCTTGACCTTCGGCCGGCCGACGGAAGAAATACGGACGCGCAAAGAGCTCACCCTCGAGGATTTTGACGCGATACAGCAACTGCCTCACGTCAAGATTGCCACCACCGGGTTACGCTATTTTCGCCAGGAATTCGGGACCGGCACTTATGAGGTCAAGTACAACGGCCGTAAAGTCAGAAACACTATTCTTGAGGGTGATACCGGCACCTGGAAAGACGTGTTTGATTTAGACATCGCCTCTGGACGCTGGATGAATGAGATTGACGAAGAACATCATTCGCCCGTCATTGTGCTGGGCTCGGACACCGCCGAGGAACTGTTCCCGAACGAAGGCCCTCTAGGCAAGGAAATCACAATTGATGGCCAGTTGTTCACGGTGATTGGGGTCGCGGCCAAGCGCAAGAGCGTGTTTGCGGGCGGCAAAAACCCAGATGACAACATCGTGTACTTTCCGCTGGCTACGTTCCGTAAATTGCATCCCGAGCTGAAGCAATTATTGGATCAGCGTCAAAGCCACGTCGCACGACGACATGCCCAAGGCCATCGACGAAATCCGCGAGTTGCTGCGCCGCCGCCGCAAGATATCGCCGGACAAGCCGGACAACTTTGCCGTATTCACGCAAGATTCCCTTTCCGACGTGTGGAACCAGGTCACGGGCGCCGTCTTTATCTTCATGTTCGCCGTTTCCAGCGTGGGTTTGATTGTAGGCGGCGTCGGCGTGATGAACATCATGCTAGTTTCGGTGACCGAACGGACGCGGGAGATCGGAGTGCGCAAAGCCATTGGAGCGCGGAAACGCGACATCCTGCTGCAGTTCACTCTGGAGGCCATCACCCTGACTGCGCTGGGCGGGGTGCTCGGCGTGTTGGTGGGAGCGATCATTACCTGGACGATTCCCGCGATCTGGAGCTCACTGCCGGCGCGGATGTCGTTTTTCTGGGCGGCGTTCGGATTAGGCTCAGCCGCTGCCGAGGGGCTGCTGTTTGGAATTTATCCGGCGTGGAAGGCCGCAAACCTGGATCCGATTGAGTCGCTGCGGTACGAGTAGACTAGCCCCATCCGCATGATTTACGACATTGTTTTTGTCCTCGAAATTGTTGCCGTCTTCGGAACCGTTGCGAGCATTGGCTATTACTTTCTTTGCTTGTTTAGCGCGGCGCAATTTCTGGGCGAGAGAAAAGCGGCGGGCGAGGGCGCCCGCCCCACACCACCCACTCCGCCAGTTTCTATCTTGAAGCCGCTCAAGGGCACTGATCCGGGGATGTATGAGAGTTTTCGCAGCCACTGTCTGCAGGACTATCCGCAATACGAAATTATCTTCGGGGTCAGCGAGGCTGATGAGCCTGCAATTGAGTTTGTTGACCGATTGAAAGCTGAATATCCGCAAATTCCCATCCGACTCGTGCTTTGTCTGAGAAATCTGGGTACCAATACCAAAGTCAGCAATCTGGCGCAGATGGTGACGGAAGCGCAGTACGAGCACATCATCGTGAACGATAGCGACATCCGCGTCGAGGCCAACTACGTGCGGAGTGTCGCGCGCCCGCTGATGAATCTCAAAATCGGGCTGGTAACGTGCCTTTATCGTGGCGTGGCGAGTCCGAGCCTGGGATCGCGGCTGGAGTCTCTCTTCATCAGCACAGATTTCTGCGCGGGGGTGCTTGTGGCGCGGCTCCTTGAAGGCGGCATTTATTTCGGGTTGGGCTCGACCTTGGCCTTTCGCCGCAGCGATCTCGCCGCCAGCGGCGGGTTTGAGGCCCTCGCGGATTACCTGGCGGATGACTACGAATTCGGTCGCCGCATTGCCGGGATGGGTCTGGGCATTGAGCTATCCGGGACAGTGGTCGAAACTTTCCTGCCGCGCTATGACTTGAAGGACTTTCTGGACCACCAACTGCGATGGGCGCGCACGATACGCGATTCGCGTCCCGGCGGCTATGCGGGGCTGGTGGCGACCTTCGGGCTGCCCTGGGCGGTCCTCGCTCTTCTATGCGCACGTGGTGCGAGCTGGGCTTGGGCGCTGCTGGGCGCTGTCATTTGCATGCGATACGCCGTAGCTTTGGTTGCGGGACGAACGGTTCTGGAAGACAGGCAGGTTACAAGGTGGCTCGCGCTCATCCCCTTGCGCGATTTTGTGGCGGCCTGTGTGTGGCTCATGGGTTTCAGAGGGCACACAGTGACGTGGCGTGGGGATTCGTTTGAGTTGAAAGGTGGCAAGCTGGTGCGGATGCGATCGTCGCTTCACTCGCCTGCGGGAGATGCCAGCAGCTCGAAGCGGCCGTCGGGATAGAGACGGTACCGCCGCCCGCGCCAGACAATCGTATTTCCAAAAAATCCAGCCAGCCAGAAGCAGAATGCATTGACGTCCTCGATTGGCAGCAGCAGCCAGTTGATCTGTGCGCGCAAGACCCGCGCGGAAATTACGTAAGCTGCCAGTAGCCGCACGCCAAATGTGACTACGAGAGCGGGCCACCACGCCGGGTTTGCGGCGCAAAGCAACAGCGCCACAGGCAGAGGCATGGTGAACACCTGCCCCACGTAGCCCAAGGGCCGGGAGCGCCGCGTACTACGCGCCCAGCGCAAACGATGGGCGACGTTGTGGCGCAAATCCGCACTGCCAATGTGATGCTCGATGACATAAGAAGAAAGAGTCACGCCGTGCCCGGCGTCGGCCGCAAATTTCCCCATCACAAAATCTTCCGCCAGGTAATCTTTTAGCCGGTCGAAGCCGCCGATGGCTTGCAGCACGCGCCGCCGTGCGGCGATGGTCGGGCCGACCGCGAACTTCATGCCTTCGAGCATGCGCGCCACCAGAATGCCGGCGGCGAAATCTGTGTTCATCCCGATGGCCTCGAGCCGCGACCAGAAACTCGGACCGGCGACCGCGCGGTAGGGGCAGGTGGCGACGCCGAGGCCAGCGTCCTGAAACTCGGCGGCCACCGTTTTCAGCAGACCGGGCGTAACTCGGATGTCGCTGTCGCTCATCACCACCAGATCATTCGCGGCGGCGGCAAGCATCTGTTCCAAACTGTAGACCTTGGCGTTGGGATAGGGAGATTCCCCAGTCAACAACAACCGCGACGGAACTCGCGGGTATTCCCGGCGAAGCTTTTCGACAATTTCTACGGCGGCATCATCTTCGCTTCGCACCGCGAACAGAACTTCGAACGTGGGATAGTCCTGCTCAAAGAACGACCGCAGATTGGATTCGAGCCCCAAATCGAGTCCAGCGAGCGGTTTGAGAATGCTGATCGGTTCGAGAGAATTCAATGCTGGCGGCCGAACCGACAGGTAGCGCAGTGCGGCCACCACCGACAGCAACGAGTAAACAACAGCACCGGCCACAAGAAGCAGCAGGACGAAGGTCACGCCAGTTCCCCGACGTGGCTAATGGAGGGAGCGAGCAGGCTCATATGAGATTCCTCGAGCACGGGTGTGCCACAGTCAGCCGAACGGCGCCGCCATGAGGTGCTGTCGCACCAGCGGGACGCTCGCGCCTACGTTCAATAAAAACCAATTATATGGGACAGGCGCCGCGTGCAGGATTATCTCGGCGCAGCTGCGGCTGCGGCAGCGGGCTTCTCCGCGTCGAGGACTTCGCGGATCTTGCGGGCCAGGGCTTTCAAGGAGAAGGGCTTCTGCAGGAAGCGGGTGGTCACGTCAATCTCTCCGTGCCGCTGGAACGTGGTTTCAGCATAGCCGGAGACGAACAGTACTTTTATCTCCGGCCGATCGGACGCCAGTTCCGCTGCCAGCTTTGCTCCACCCATCTGAGCATGACCACATCAGTGATCATCAATTCGATGGTGCCGTCGTGTGCCCCCGCGAGGGCCAGGGCGTCGGCCCCATTCTTTGCTTCCAGAACGATATAGCCGTTCAAGCTCAGAAACGCGCGCGTAGACTGCCGGACTGCCGCTTCATCTTCCGCCAGAAGCAAAGTTTCGCCGCCTCGCGGGCAGCCTTCAGCGGGCAGGGAAGGAGGGTGCAATACAGGTTTCACTTGCCGCGCCCGGGGCAAATAAATGTTCGCAGAGGAGTAACGGTTTTCTCCGCAACGAAGACGTCCCCGTTTTTCAGGACATAGAGTCAAGACTGGCCAACCAACCACTCGAGCCGGCACGGCGGTCGGTGGCATAGAGAACCTCGCGGCAGGCTAGGCCAGCGAAACCCCGACCTGTTGCTCCCTCTGGGGCGAATCCAGCACACATCCGGTTGCATCCGTTATTCTAGTAATAGACATATGGCGACCCGATCTAAACCTGCTAGTGAATCTGCCGTAACCGGCGTACTGGAAGCCCCGAGCGGCGAGCGTGAGCGCATATTTGAACCTTTTCGCCACTGGGGATACCTGGAGGCTGATCTCGACCCGCTTGGATTTCTGCCTCCGGTGTCGCATCCCAGCCTGCGGATCGAAGGCGAGCTGGCCGATGAAGCGCGCCGCATTTATTGCGGAACCGTGGGCGCGGAATTCATGCACATTACTGACCCGGAACGGCGCCGCTGGATCCAGGAACGCCTGGAAGGGCCCCAGCCCGCAGTTGATCAGGAACGTGTGCTCGACCAGCTGATCCGGGCCGACCTGTTCGAACAGGTGCTGCAGCAACGCTACCTCGGCAGCAAGCGTTTCTCCCTTGAAGGCGTGACCGCCATGATCCCATTGGTGGATGAAATTCTTGAGGCAGCCGGGCAGCAAGGCGCGGTCGAACTGGTGATGGGCATGAGCCACCGCGGCCGCTTGAACATAATTGTGCAGGTAGCCAGACGCCCTCCCGAAGAAGTCTTCGCGGGGTTTGAGGACGTTGACCCGCGCAGCGTTCTGGGCAGCGGTGACGTGAAATATCACATGGGCGCGACCGGCGAATACGTGACCCGTTCGGGGGCGAAGGTTCATATTCACCTGGTTTCGAATCCCAGCCACCTGGAGGCTGTAGATCCGGTGACCGTGGGCCGCACCCGCGCCAAACAGGATCGCGCGGACACGAAGACGGCCGGCAGAAATTTTTGCCGTTGCTGGTGCACGGCGATGCCGCTTTCGCAGGCCAGGGTGTCGTGGCCGAGACCTTGAATCTGTCCGATCTGAAGGGCTTCACCGTGGGCGGCACGGTGCACATCATCGCCAATAATCTGCTCGGCTTTACTACCTTGTACAACGAAGAACACTCCTCGCGGTTTTCCGCCCAACTGGCGCGCCGCCAGTCGATTCCGATCTTTCACGTGAATGCGGAAGACGTGGACGCCGTGGTACGGGTGGGCCGCCTGGCGCTCGATTATCGCTACACGTGGGCTGGGGACGTGGTGGTGGACCTGATCGGCTATCGCCGCCACGGGCACAGCGAAGTCGATGACCCGACCGTCACCCAGCCACTGCTTTATAAAGCGATCAAGGACCATCCGCCGCTGTGGGAAATCTATGCTGAGGACATTGGGGCGGAGAACGTTCAGCAAAAGGTAGAGAAAGTCCGGGAAGAACTGGAAGCGGCGCAGAAGAAAGCCAAGAGCTATCCGGAAGAAGCCGCTGCTGCGCGAATTGCCGCAATATTGGAATGACTACAAGGGCGGCCGTTACAAGCCCGAATACGAGGTGGACACTGGCCTCTCCGCGGAGGAACTCGGCGAAATTACCACCCGGCTCACGACCTATCCCGCGGACTTCCACATCCATCCCAAGGTCAAGAAGTTGCTGGAGCAGCGGGCCGAGATGGGCGCGGGCAAACGGCTGGTGGACTACGGCATGGCCGAGGCGCTCGCGCTGGGAGGCCTGGTGAAAGCTGGCGTACCCGTCCGGCTGACCGGGCAAGACACTCGCCGCGGCACGTTTAACCAGCGCCACTCGGTGCTGCTCGACATCGAGAACGAACAGGAGTACGTTCCGCTCGAGCACATCGCTGAAGGACAGGCGCGGTGCGAAATTTATAACTCCGCCCTCTCCGAGGCTGGCGTACTCGGATTTGAGTATGGCTACAGCCGCGACTATCCCGAAACGCTGGTGATGTGGGAGGCGCAGTTCGGCGACTTCGCCAACGTGGCGCAAGCGGTGATCGATCAATTTGTCAGCGCCGGCGAAGACAAATGGGGACTGCTCTCGGGAGTCGTGCTGCTTCTGCCGCATGGCCACGAGGGGCAGGGGCCGGAGCACTCGAGCGCCCGCATCGAACGCTTCCTGCAACTCGCGGCTCGCGACAATTTCCAGATCTGCCAGCCCTCGAATGCGGTGCAATATTTTCATCTGCTGCGCCGCCAGGCGTTGCGCCACTGGCGCAAACCGCTGGTCGTGTTCACCCCGAAGAGCATGTTGCGCCATCCGGATGCCTCCTCTCCGATTGAAGACTTCACCCACCAGCGCTTTCTGACCGTGTTGCCGGACACGGAAGTCAGCGATGCGACCCGCATCCTGATCTGCACCGGAAAGATCGTCCACGAATTGCGCGGCGAACGCAAGAAGAGGAATGACAAGATCAACCGCGATTGTTTCCGTCGAACAGCTGTATCCTTTCCCCGAAAAAGAACTGGAAGCGGCGATCGGACAATTCCCTTCGGCGCGAGAGATTGTATGGGTGCAGGAAGAGCCAGCCAATATGGGTGCGTTATTCTATGTGTTGCCTCGCCTCCGCCGCATCGCTGGCGAACGTCCAGTCTTGTCGGTAAAGCGTTCCGCCAGCGCCAGCCCCGCCACAGGATCGGCTAAAGCCCACGAAGTGGAGCAGAAAACGCTGCTGACGCTGGCCTTCACAAATAAGACCTAGAAATTGCGGAAAAACTCAGGGTCCCAGCAATCACAAGATGATTGCGCGGTATACCATGAGGTGTGCAACTTCCCGTCAACCCGCCACTACTGCCGATGCTGGCCAAGCGAGTGGGCGAATTACCAGCCGATGGGGATTGGATTTTCGAACCGAAGTGGGATGGGTTTCGCGCTCTCATCTTTCGCGATGGCGATGAGATCCTGATCCAGAGCCGCGACGAAAAGCCACTGAACCGCTACTTCCCTGAACTGCTCGAGCCGTTGCGCTCGGCATTGCCTGCGCGTTGCGTGCTTGACGGAGAGATTGTCATCGTTAAA
This sequence comes from Terriglobia bacterium, assembly GCA_963803655.1. Classification (GTDB taxonomy): domain Bacteria; phylum Acidobacteriota; class Terriglobia; order Terriglobales; family Acidobacteriaceae; genus JAIQFF01. The sequence continues at coordinate 80,993 of CAWDNR010000015.1, read as the reverse complement.
GACAATGGGCTCGATTTCGATGCACTCCAGCTGCGCCTTCATCCGGCCGCCTCGCGGGTGAACCTTCTGTCGCAACAAACTCCATCTTCAGTGGTGTTCTTCGACCTGCTTTGCCGGGACGAACGGGATCTCCGGGGCGAGCCATTCGAAACTCGCCGCCACGAGCTAGAATTGCTGCTTTCATCGGCGCCGCCTCCCATCCATCTAACACCGGCAACCACCGACCGCAGTGTTGCCTCCGACTGGTTCCGCCGCTTTGAGGGTGCGGGGCTTGACGGCGTGATGGCTAAACCGATTGCGGGAACGTACGAACCAAACAAACGCGTGATGCTCAAGGTCAAGCATGAACGCGACTGCGACTGTGTGGTTGCAGGATTTCGTTGGTACAAAAAAGGTGATCGCACGCTGATCGGTTCACTGCTGCTGGGCCTCTTTGATGATGCTGGTGCTTTGCAGCACGTTGGGGTTTGTGCCAGCTTCAGCGCTGTCAAGCGGAAGCAGTTGGCGGAATTTCTCGAACCGTATCGCAAAGATGCGCTTTCAGTTCATCCGTGGAGAGCCTGGGCGGAGGCGGAAGCCGCGACTGATGACGGCGTCAAGCGTATGCCGGGCGGCCAAAGCCGTTGGAGTCAAGGCAAGGACTTGTCATGGGAACCACTGCGACCCGAACTAGTAGTGGAGGTTGCTTACGAGCACATGCAAGGAGACCGATTCCGTCACATGGCGCAGTTCCGCCGATGGCGAACCGACAAAAAGCCCAGCGACTGCACATACGCGCAGCTCGAAGTGGTTCCTCCCCAGGAACTGGAAGAGATTTTTCCCCATGGCCGGTAGCGCGGTGCCTATCTACTCGCTTTCTTTTTTGTCCGTTTTTTTCTTGCGCCATTGCCGCCATTCACGTGTTGGATCGTTATCGGGGTCGGGAGTTTCCTGAGGCGGCCGCCGTGCTTCGGGCACATGACGTAGATTGACCCGAATGCGGGTCCAGGTCGAAGATCGGCCTCGCATGGAGTCGACCAGCACGTCGTCCGTGGCAAGGAGAGCGGCTATTTTGGAATGTCTCGTTTTCCATCTTTCCAGACCCGCAAGTGCGGCTCCTTTATCGGGAGAGTTCGCAATAACAATAAGCGGCATCTTCACTCGTGGCGGCTTCTTCACAGATGATTTAGCACGCGACGGAGCTACTCGCGGTCCTTCTGTTTCCATTTTGCGGAAGTGCGGTGGCCATGGTGCGTCGCCGAGGCCGGCGGCTTCGTCTTGGTCCGCGAGCTCAAGTAAGGTTTCAAGCGAACCAGGTTCTCCATCGATGCCCGCGTGTGGATCGCCGATCTTCGCGAAGCGCTCCGGTACGGTGAATATAGTGAAGTCAGCGGGATCGCAGGCAGGGACTTCGTGCCAGTGCAACGGCGTTGAAACCCGGGCGTCGGGAAGCGGGCGGACCGAATATGCCGAGCACGTCGTGCGGTCCTTCGCATTCTGGTTGTAGTCCAGGAACACGCCATGACGTTCTTCTTTCCACCATTTCGAGCTGGCCAGCGTGGGCGTACGTCGCTCCACTGCGCGCGACAGTGCTACGGCCGCGCGGCGTACTTCGGGAAACGTCCAGCGCGGTTCGATACGCACATTGATATGCATGCCGCGTGAACCGCTGGTTTTGGGCCAGCCGCGAAGCCCCACGTCTTTGAGCAGCGCTTGCACTTCGAGAGCTACGTACCGCACATCAGCCCAACTCACACCCGGGACCGGATCGAGATCAATCCGCAATTCGTCGGGGTGATCAAGATTGCTGGAGCGGACCGGATGGGGATGCAGTTCGATGCAACCTAGATTTACGATCCAGGCGAGCCCGGGCGCATCATCGACGACGATCTCCTCCGCGGTTCGGCCCGAAGGGAATGACAGCGTGACTGTTCGCAGCCAGGAAGGCCGCTGGGTCGGCGCGCGTTTTTGATAAAAGGCCTCTGCCTCGGCGCCGTTGACGAAACGCTTGAGAACAATCGGACGGTCCCGGATTCCGGCGAGCGCGCCCGGCGCAACCGACAGATAGTAGCGCACAAGATCGAGTTTCGAGATACGCGCCTGCGACGAGAAATACAGTTTGTCGGGGTGCGTGATCTGAACTTCACGTCCCTCGACCGACAATACTTGGCTGGCTGCTTCTTTCGCCATTAAATCAGCCTATCAAAAGAACAACCATCCGTGTCGCTCCCATCAACGGCACCATATGGCAAATGTAGACAGGCTTGTAGCGTGGCTGAGCGCCCCACCTGCATTCTTTCGCTCCGGGATGTTACCCTTCCGCTTTGACTTCGATGCCACGCCGCCCACGAACTCAGCCGCTCCACATTGCCATCGATACCGGCGGCACCTTCACCGACTGCGTCTGGGTGGAGCGCGGACAGGTCCGCATGCTCAAGGTTTTTTCCACGCCTGCCGACCCTTCGCAGGCGATTGTCGGGGCCATCGTCAAAGTCACGGAGAAGATCGGCCAGCGGAATTCCGTAGTCCTTCTCCATGGCACTACGGTCGGCACAAACACTTTGTTACAGCGCAAAGGCGCGCGCGTGGCTTTGGTCACGACCGCCGGTTTTGAAGACGTCATCGAGATCGGCCGCCAGGCCCGACCCAAACTCTACGATTTCTTTTTTGATCGCGTAGAACCTCTTGTCCCCGCGGATTTGCGGTTTGGCGTGGACGAACGTACCGCCAGCGACGGCGAAATCCTTCAGGCGCCGTCTGAACAAGACTTGGAATCTCTGGCAGACCGACTTCAGCGAGAAACATCCCGAAGCAATTGCTGTTTCGTTACTTTTTTCGTTTGCCAACCCGAAAAATGAGAACGCCGCCGTCCACGCTCTGGAAAAGCTCGGCCTACCACTGTCGGTCTCGCATCAAATTTTCCCTGAGTTCCGGGAATATGAACGCACCAGCACGGTAGTGGTGAACGCTTACCTGCAGCCGGTCATGCAACATTATCTCGAAAGTCTTGATCGCCAGACGCGAAGCTCGGTGCAATCCGGCGCGGCGCAGTCCCACATTTTCGTTATGCAATCGAGCGGCGGGATCACTGCCCTCAGTTCCGCGGCCCGCGAGCCGGTGCGAACCGTGCTCTCCGGGCCGGCCGGCGGAGTGGTAGGCGCGGCTGCGATCGCGCACCGCAGCGGCTTCGAGAGAATCATCTCATTCGATATGGGTGGAACGTCCACCGATGTCGCGTTGGTCGATGGTGAGGCCCGGGCCAGCAACCAGGCGGAGATCGCCGGGTTCCCAATTGGCGTGCCCATGCTCGACATACATACTGTAGGCGCTGGTGGAGGTTCGATCGCCCGCTTCGATGCCGGCGGAGCCCTGCGGGTCGGACCTGAATCTGCCGGGGCCGATCCCGGTCCGATCTGCTATGGTCGCGGCACCCAGCCCACGGTGACGGATGCGAATCTGCTGCTCGGCCGATTGCAGCCGCAGCGCTTTCTAGGAGGAGATTTCACTCTGGATCTCGAGCGCACCCGCCGGCTGGTGGCCGAGTGGCTCAAGCGGTATGGATCGAAACTTACTCCCGAACAATTCGCCGCTGGAATTATCCGGGTCGTTAACGCCACCATGGAGAAGGCTATCCGCCTGGTCTCTATCGAACGCGGTTACGATCCGCGAGACTTTACGCTGGTGGCCTTTGGCGGAGCGGGTGGCCTCCATGCTTGCGAACTGGCGGAAGCGCTCAGCATCCCGCGCGTCATTGTTGCCGCGCTGCCCGGCGCTCTCTCTGCTTTCGGCATCCTGGTCAGCGACGTGGTGAAGGACTATTCCCGCACAGTTCTCTGGCGAGTTATCCATGGGCTGGAAATTGGTCGGCTGGAACGCGAGTTTGCCGCATTGCGCCGCCAGGCCGATGGGGATTTCCGGGACGAGAGATGGAAAGGCGCCATCAGCCACCAGCGCAGCGTGGATGTCCGCTATCAAGGCCAGGGATATGAACTAAATGTGCCGTATACGCGCAATTTGATTCGGGATTTCCGCCGCGAGCACCAGCGCCGCTATGGCTACAACTATCCCACGCGCGAAGTGGAACTGGTGACGCTGCGCCTGCGCGCAACCGTCAAGTCACGGCAAGCTGGCCTTGCAAAGGGGAGCTCCACAGGCCACGTGGGGACGGGCGCCCCCACCCGACCAGGCCGGGCAAGGCCCGGCAAGGTGTCTCTGGACCGCGCCCCCGTGTTTTTCTCGGAGAAAAGGCTCGCCGCCGCAATCTTTGCTCGCGACTCAATGACGATCGGAAGAAAATATTCCGGTCCGGCAATAATCACGGAGTACAGCGCGACCACAGTGGTGCCGCCGGACACGCGATTCAAAAGCGAGCGATCCGGAAATCTGGTCATCGAAATTGCGACATCCTCGGGAAAATCGCGAGGCCAGTAGTGGTACGCGAAAGATCCCTTCGACTTCGCTCAGGGCAGCCTCTTCGAGAATGAAGTCTCGTTAGGATGACGCTGGTGTAAGGATCTCATTCAAATTGAGCCGGGCCTCCAGGACTAGGTGTCCCACAGACCCGCCCGCTACAATACGTTCCATGAAACCCAGCATCTTTGTGGTCGAAGACGATCCGGATATTTCACGCCTGGTACGGCACCATCTGGAAGCAGACGGATTTGCGGTGAAAGTGTTTTCCACCGGAAACACCGTTATCCCCGAGTCTGAACGGCAGCGGCCGGCGCTCTTCATTCTCGACATCATGGTTCCGGGCAAAGACGGCCTTGAGCTGTGCCGGCAGATCCGGCAAATCCCCGCGCTGGCGGCAACCCCGGTGATTTTCCTGACGGCGAAGAGCGGAGAAGCGGACCGCATTCTCGGGTTGGAACTGGGCGCCGACGATTACATTCCGAAACCGTTCAGCCCACGCGAACTGGTGGCGCGGGTCAAGGCTGTGCTGCGCCGTTTCGAGCGACCGCTGTCCCAGGCACCGGTCAAGATTGGCGACATCGAAATCGATCCCAGCGCCATGACCCTTAACGTGCGGGGCAACCTGGTGACCACGACCGCCACCGAGTTCCGTCTGCTCGAGTATTTTGCCCGCCACATTGGCCGCGTTTTTACCCGTGACCAGTTGCTCGATTCGGTCTGGCGCGACACCGCCTACGTCACCCCGCGTTCGGTGGACGTTTACGTGCGTCGCATTCGCGAAAAAATCGAGCCCGACCCCGAGAACCCGCGCTACCTCAAGACCGTGCGGGGGGCTGGCTACCGCTTCGAGTCCCCGAAGTGAGGAAAAAGACGTGAGGAATCGGATATTTCTAAAACTGTTGGCTGCCTTCGCCCTGGTGATCGCCGCAGCCACGGTGACTTTCGATTTCTCGATTGACCATGCCTGGAGGAATTCGCTGCTCCAGCAGATCGACCTCAATCTCAGGCAGAAGACGCAGATGTTCGCCAATCACGTGAACGGCGTAGGTGCTCTGTCATTGCTCAATCCGAAACAGGCAGCTGGCTCTCCGCAGTTGGCGCGTTTGCAGAGCATCGTTGCGGAAGACGGCCGGGCCGCCGGGGCCCGTGCCACCATTATTGACTCGCAGGGCAAGGTCTGGGCCGACTCCGAGGCGGATCCCGCGATTATGGAAAATCACGCGCAGCGCCCCGAGTTCGTGGCCGCTCTTAAAGGCATTGTCGGGACCGACACGCGTCGCAGCCGGACCGTAGGCGTGTCATTTCTCTACGTTGCCGCGCCCCTGGCCGGCGGTGCGGTGCGTTTGGCCTATCCTCTTTCCGATGTCGAAGCCGCGGTCACGCGGGTCCGCCGCCATTTGTTTTTGGGTTCGCTGCTGGCGTTTATAGTGGCGCTCCTCATTTCCGGCGTCGCAGCGCGGTCCACGGCGCGCCGACTGCACCGCATTGTGCAGTTCGCCGACCGCATTGCCGCTGGTGACCTGGCTGCGCGCATCGAGGAAACTTCCGAAGATGAAATCGGACAGGTTGCCACTTCGCTCGACACCACTGCCCGCCATCTGGAAGAAAGCTTCGCTGCGCTGCAGACCAGCCAGCGCCAACTCGAAACGCTGCTGAACAGTATGCAGGACGCCGTCATCGCTGTCAGTGCGGATGATCGCGTGCAGTGGGCCAATCAGACCATGGACAAACTGGTGCCCCAACGCACCCGCAAAAATGCGCCCCTGGTGGAGACGGTTCGCGATCCCGACTTCCTGACCGCGGTGCGGGGGGCGAGTGAAGCGCGCAAGGTGTTTACTGCCCGGGCCGCATCCATAGTTCCCGGACGCACCTTCGACGTGACCGCCGCGCCCATGCCGGGCGGTGGGGCCGTGGCGGTGCTGCGTGACCTGACGGAGACCGAACGGATCGAGAAGACGCGTCGCGATTTCATCGCGAACGTCTCGCACGAACTGCGCACGCCGCTGACATCCATTCAGGGCTACACCGAAACCCTGCTGGATAGTGCGTCTGACAACAACCATTCCCGCGACTTTCTCGACATCATCCGCAAGAGCGCTCTGCGCATGTCGCGTCTGACCGAAGATCTGCTCACTCTGGCGAGGGTGGAATCGGGGGAGCAGCGTTTTGACCTTCAGCCCTCCGCACCCGCGGACCTACTGGAGGAAGCGGTGCAGAGCTTTCGCGAAATCGCGCGGGCACAAAATGTCGAATTGAAAGTCGAGGACCATGCCTCTGCCCAGGTTGGTGCCGATCCCGAGGCCATCCATCAGGTCTTCTCGAACCTGGTGGATAATGCGCTGAAATACGCGCAGTCGGGCGGACGGATTATTCTGGGAGCGCGACCGGTCGCGGAGAGCGTCGAATTCTATATTCAGGATTTCGGCCCAGGAATTCCTTCGGAGCACCTGCCTCGTCTTGTTCGAGCGCTTTTACCGAGTGGACAAGGCCCGGTCCCGCGAGTCTGGCGGCACGGGGCTGGGACTGGCCATCGCCAAACACATCGTTCTGGCCCACGGCGGCACTATCCGCGCCCAAAGCGACCTCAATCACGGATCAACCTTCCTGTTCACGCTGCCGTTAGCCTAGAGGCATTCTCAGGATTGCGGAGCTTTGCTCCGCTGGACAGCCAGGACGGCTGTCCCCGCGCAGCCTGTGAACTGTCGCCGCGACCCCATAAATTAACGCCCTGTTAACCTAACCCTTGAAAAAACAACCTATGCTCCGGTATTGACTATCAAGAACAGTGACCGGAAAATGAGGCAGAGTCTGCGGCGGCCAGCCCAGGTCGCCTTCGGAAGGAACGTACGCATGAGTACGGCCATTTTGAGAAGCCCGGAACCGGAATCTCCCTACGCCTACCTGGTGAAGCGCACGATTGAGGCTTGCCGAGTCGCAAAGGAAGCGGCCGCGACCGCCGCTGAAGGTATCGCCACCGCTTCCATTCCTTTACTGAACACTCTTCGCGATCGCGAGAAGGAACTCGACCGCCTGGACATGGAAATAGACGCCAGCGTGACTCAGGTCATCACGCAGGTCACCGACTCGGAAGCCCGCGAACTCCTGGCCTGTATGAAGTTCATGATCAGCCTGGAACGCATTGGTGATCTTCTTCTGAGCTTCGCCGGCAGCGCGCAAGCAGTTTGTTCCCGCCTCGATCCGCAAGACATTCGCGATCTCACCCACATGGCCACGGTTCTCGAGAAAATGCTGGCAGACGCAGGAACAGCGTTTTCTACCCGCGACGTCAAGAAAGCTGTCGATGTGCTGCGCGCCGACGCGGAAATCGACCGCCTGCGGAACCTCATCTTCCTTCGCCACATTGAAAACCCCGAGGGCCTGCAGCGGCACGCCAGTTTACAGGTCATCTTCATGACCCAATCCCTCGAGCGCGCCGGCGATCACGCCAAGAACCTCGCCGAGGAGGTTTGTCATTTCGTCAGCGGCCACACTGTCCGCCATGTCCTGATGACGTATGACAAACCCATCGAACAAATGTTTCTGGATTGGTTGCGGGTCCGCGAGGAGCACTAATTTCTGGCCCTACAGGATTTCTGGTATTTGGGACCTAAGGGGAAGATTTGTCCTAAGGCATCCAAAAAACTCCCGCCTATCTCAAGACTCTCCCTCGTAAGTAACAGCAAATTGGATACACGTTACTCTGGCCTCTGCCGTGCTCTGGTCAGCGTGGACATAATCCGCTCGGTCCCAATTGAACTTTGGAGGAATCATCATGAAAAAGAAGTTGAGCTTGTTGGCCACACTTGCACTGGCGGCGACGCTGTCCCCGGCGGCTTTTGCACAGCAGAATCAGCCCGCCCAGCCCAGTCCGACCGACCCCCAAACCCAATCCACGCCCGCTCCGGACACTTCAGCCGATGCTCAGACCCAGAAGTCCTTTTCGGGCACCGTGGTCAAGATGCAAAAGCAGTATGTTCTCAAAACTGACACAGCCACCTATCAACTCGACGACCAGGCGAAAGCCAAGCGCTTTAGCGGCAAACAGGTGACCGTGAACGGAACTCTCGACCAATCGAGCAGCATGATTAAGGTCAGCGATATTCAACCCGCCTCGTAGCGCGCTCTCGTTCTCCATAGAGATGGACCTGAACGAAGACGAACCCATTTCCTCGGGAACGGGTCCTCTTTTTTTACGAAACACCCCTTGTGACGTCCATCACGGCGCTTCCTGCGCACCGGCCGGCGCGGTGAGGAAGCTGCCTACTTCTATTTCTATCTCCGAAGACACGGATACACCATGGTCGCCCGCAATTTTCGCTCACCCAACCGTCGCGGCGAAATCGACCTTATTGGCTGGCACAAGGACACCTTGTGTTTGTCGAGGTCAAAACCCGCGCCACCCACGACGTGAAGCCCGCCGAAGGCGCCGTTGCTTCCGGACTTTAAAGCCTCGCGAACAATCTGAAGTATTTGCGGCGACTCTAACTGTGCGGTGATATGCATAGCAAATCCAATGACACCCAACGAGGCTAGCATGGAACAGAGGATGTACCCTTTGATTGGCGGCAGATCGAAGCAATTCAGAGGGTTCGGGGGTAAAATAGCTTGGTTCGCGTGCTGACGCTGCGCGCCACAGAGAGGGATTTCAGCAATTGCCTGAGCTTCGAAAAGATCCGATCGTGGGCCGCTGGGTTATTATTTCGACCGACCGCGCCAAGCGTCCGACCGACTTCGCCCGCGAGGCGGTCAAAATCAAAGGCGGCTTCTGCCCCTTCTGTTACGGCAACGAATCCAAGACTCCGCCCGAGATCCAGGCCTACCGCCCCAACCCCAACGGCGGGCCTCCGCCCCAGCGCGATAGTCCGGGCTGGACGGTGCGCGTCGTTCCGAACAAATTCCCGGCGCTCGGCATCGAGGGAAATCTGAACCGCCAGGCCGAAGGCATGTTCGACCGCATGAACGGCATAGGGGCGCATGAGGTCATCATCGAAACTCCGGACCACAACGCCAGCCTGGCCAACCTTCCACCCAAGAGGATCGAGGACGTGCTCTGGACTTTCCGCGATCGCATTCTTGACCTCAAAAAAGACCGGCGCTTCAAGTACATCCTGATTTTCAAAAATCATGGAGAGGCTGCCGGCGCGTCGCTCGAACACGCACACTCGCAGCTGATTGCGTTGCCCATTCTTCCGATTTATGTGACTGAAGAGATTGAAGGCGCGAAACAGTACTACATGTACAAAGAGCGCTGCGTCTTCTGCGACGTGATTCGCCAGGAGACCGAGACTGGCACTCGCGTGGTCGCCGAAAATGCCGACTTCATCACGCTCGCACCGTACGCGCCGCGTTTTCCATTTGAGACCTGGGTCCTGCCCAAACAGCACGAGTCGGCATTCGAGAATTCTTCATCCCACATGTTTGAAAATCTGGCCAAGGCGCTGAAGACTTTGCTCACCAAGGCCGAGCGTGTGCTGGATAACCCTCCTTACAATCTCGTCATCCACACTTCGCCGGTGCAGGACCCGAACAACGACCACTATCACTGGCACATTGAATTCATGCCCAAGCTGACCAAGACGGCTGGCTTCGAGTGGGGAACAGGCTTCTATATCAATCCCACGCCCCCGGAAGAAGCTGCTAAATTTCTGCGCGAGGCCAGCGTGGAAGAGACCTCGACCACGGCTGCGGGCTAGCGTGAGAGCCGATCATCATCCGAGTCGCGCTTGGCGATTTGACACCATCACAGGCCCTCACTAAGATTGCCCGACTCGCGAGACCTCTATGAGACGTCTGCTCCTCCTGCTGCTGACGCTTGCGTCGTTTGGCTACGCTGCCGCGGACCCTCCCGTGCTGATTCAACAACATTTCAAGCCGCACGACCATCAGTCTGAATGGCCGATGGCAGGCCATCGTCGACCCGTACGAAACCGGCCTGAACGCCCGCTTCTACCTGAATGCCAAGCCCAAAGACAAGCATGAGCTCCTCGAATACGATTTTGACAAGTCTGATGTCCTGAACGTTCCGGGAGACTGGAACTCGCAGAAGAAGGAGTTGTTCTTCTACGAAGGCCCGGTGTGGTACAAGAAGTCATTCTCCTATCGCAAGCGGGAGCACACCCGCGTTTTCGTCTATTTCGGCGCCGCCAATTACTTTACCCGTGTTTATCTCAACGGGCAGCCATTGGGGGAACACGAAGGTGGGTTCACGCCCTTCAATTTTGAAATTACCGACAAGATTCGCGAAGGCGACAACTTCTTGGTGGCGGAGGTCAACAATGCCCGCCGGCGAGATGGTGTCCCGTCTGTAAACACCGACTGGTGGAACTACGGAGGACTCACGCGCGATGTAATGCTGGTCGAAGTTCCCGAAAGCTTCATTCAGGATTACTTCGTACAACTAGCCAAGGAGTCGAGCAATGAGATTTCGGGCTGGGTGCAACTCAGTGGCTCGATGTTGCACGCAGCAGGTCACGGTTGAAATCCCCGAAGCGGCGATCAAGCAAACCGTTGCCACGGATGCCGCTGGCCGCGCGGAGTTTCGCTTTCCCGCCAAGCTTGAGTTGTGGTCGCCCAGCCATCCCAAGCTCTATGATGTCGTGTTGTCGAGCGGCTCTGACAAAGTCCACGATGCGATCGGCTTCCGCACCATCGAAACTCGCGGCACTCAAATATTGCTCAACGGCAAACCCATTTTCCTTGCGCGGTATCGCCTTGCATGAAGAGGCCCCCCTCCGCGGCGGGCGCGCGTTCAGCTCAGAAGATGCCAAGACCCTGCTGGGCTGGGCCCGGGAACTGGGCTGCAATTTCGTACGTCTGACTCACTACCCGCACAGCGAGAACATGACGCGCCTTGCCGACCGCATGGGCCTGATGGTATGGTCCGAAATCCCGGTTTACTGGGACATCGACTGGGAGAATCCAGCCACGCTGCAAAATGCCGAGAACCAGCTTCACGACATGATTGCCCGCGACCACAATCGTGCTTCCGTCATCTTGTGGTCGCTCTCGAACGAGACTCCGGTCAAACCCGCGCGACTCACATTTCTGCGGCAACTTGCCGACGCTGCTCGCCAGCAGGACTCCACGCGCCTGATTACCTCAGCGATGAATCACGTTGACGAGACCGGCCCGGATGCGCGGATCCTGCACGACCCGCTCGGCGAATATCTCGATGTGCTGGGATTGAATGAGTATCTGGGCTGGTATTGGGGACGTCCCGAGGATGCCGACAGCATGCAATGGAAGACCGCGTGGAACAAGCCCCTCATCATGAGCGAATTTGGAGCGGAAGACTCCGTATGGCAGGCACGGCGGGGCCGATGAACGCTGGACCGAGGAGTATCAGGCCAACCTCTACCAGCACCAGATCAACATGCTGAAAAAGATTCCATCGCTGGCGGGCTCTCGCCCTGGGTCCTGATGGACTTCCACTCACCGCGCCGCTTGCTGCCCGGCACGCAGGATTACTACAACCGCAAGGGATTGCTTTCAAATCTCGGAGAGCAAAAGCAGGCGTTCTATGTGTTGCAGAAGTACTATCGGGAAATCGATTCCACCCAATAGCCAGCACCGGGCAGGCTAGGCTTGAGTGCGGTCCAGAAACTCCGAGTGCCATGCCATCTGGATGGCTTCCAGCTTGCCCTCGTTCGACTTCTTGGGATCATCCTTGAATTCGGGCAGCTCAGTGACCAGACGGTGTAAATCAGTGAAGCGCACGGCCAGCGGATCCATTTCAGGATGCTTCTCGGAGAGCAGGATTCCGAGGTCTTCTGGATCGTCCCAGGTCAGTTCTTTCGGCATGGATGACTCCTTGGAAATTAAGTCGTTGGTCTCCAGTCTTTGGACGTTGGCCAGCGACCAAAGGCTACTGACCAACGACTGCTCTCTAGTGTTCTTCCGACACGTAATTCCGATTCCACGCCGGAATCTCGACTACGACTTTGCCCGGCTTGGTAATTACTGCCTGACAGCCGAGTCGGGAGTTTAACTGTAAATCGGCGGCCATGTCCAGCCGGTCGGCTTCGTCGTCGTCCATCTCGGAGAGATTCTCGGCGCCTTCTTTCACCCAGATATGGCAGGTGGTGCAGGCGCAGTTGCCGCCGCAGGCATGGTCCAGCCGGATGCCATGGTTCAGCGCGACGTCGAGCAGCGATTCCTCTTTGCCATGATCTTTGTAAGGCAGCTTGCCGTGCTCGAACTGCACTGTCTTGCCCTCAGGCAAAAATGTAACCTGAACCGTGTTCTCGCCCGGAGCGTCGACTGTAGCTGTTCCCGCCCCCTGCATTTTTCTCTTCTGCCATCACAGCTCCTAATCTCGTTCCCTTTGCGTGCTTGGCCGACGACCAACGACTGACGACTGCTTTATTCAAACTCCGCCTTGGCCACCGGATGCGGCGCGTCGGGTCCTTCGCCCATATCCGCTTGGTCCATCGTCTTGCCCTTGAGGGCCGTGGACACGGCGCTATCCATCATCAACTCCGCCAGCCGCATCGTGCCCTGGTTCAGCGCGTCAATGGCGGTACGGATCGCCTGATAGTCGTCTTCGTCCTGCACTGCGTTTAACGCCTTTTCCAGTTTTGCGATGCGCTTCTTCTCGTCGCTGGTGAGCTGCCCCCAAGCTAGGCTTCTCTTTCCTTTCTCCAGCGCCGCCATGATCGTGCCTGCTTCGTTCCGCGCCTCGATCACCTGCCGCTGGCGGAAATCCTCTTCCGCCGAGTCGAACGAATCGAGGATCATGCTCTCAACCTGCTCATCGGTCAGACCGTAGCTGGGCTGCACTTCGATCTCCGCTTCCTTACCGCTGCGCTGCTCGCGCGCCGAGACGTGCAGAATGCCATTCGCATCGATCAGGAACTTCACTTCGACACGCGGAATTCCGGCTGGCATCGGCGGGATTCCCTTCAGCTCGAAGCGCGCCAGGGACCGGCAATCCTTCGCCAGCTCCCGCTCGCCCTGCAGTACGTGGATGGCAACATTGGTCTGTCCGTCCACTTGCGTCGTGTAGTGCTGTGTCGCCGAAGCCGGAATGGTCGAGTTGCGCGAGGATGATTTTGTCGGTTACGCCACCTGCCACCTCAATGCCGAGCGACAAGGGCGTCACATCGAGCAACAGCATGTTCTCCGTGGCTTCCGAGCCGCCGGAAAGAATATTGGCCTGCACTGCCGCGCCCAGCGCTACAACCTCGTCCGGATTCAGATCGGTGTGCGGTTTGCGCTGGAACATCTCTTCCACCAGAGCACGCACTTTGGGAATTCGCGTGGAGCCGCCGACCAGCACCACTTCATCAATCTGCTCGGGCTTCAGGCCGGCGTCTTTCAAGGCCTGCTTGCACGGGCCGACGGTACGATCGATGATGGGCTGAATCAGTTGCTCGAACTGCTCCCGCGTGATTTTTCTCAGATAGTGCTTACCGCCCGGCAGCTCAACTTCCAGTGTCGTCGAGGGCTGCGAGGAAAGCTCAATCTTGGCTTCGATGACCGCCTTGCGGATGGTGGCCACAGCTTCGCCATTTCGCGATACGTCCATGCCCATGTCGCCGCGAATGTCGTCCAGCGCGATCGTGATCAGGAGATTGTCGATGTCATCGCCGCCCAGATGGGTATCGCCATTGGTTGCGACGACCTCGAAGATTCCATCATGCAGCTTGAGGATCGAGACGTCGAAAGTGCCGCCACCCAGGTCGTACACGGCGACGATATCGTTCTGTTTCTTGTCGAGTCCGTAAGCCAGGGAAGCCGCCGTCGGCTCATTCACCAGGCGGAGGACTTCGAGTCCGGCGATGCGGCCGGCGTCTTTTGTGGCCTGCCGCTGGGCGTCGTTGAAGTAGGCAGGCACAGTGATGACCGCCTTCGTCACCGGCGCATTAAAGAATCGCTCGGCGTTGCGCTTGAGCTGGCGCAGGACAAATGCTGAAATCTCGGGCGGCGTGAAGGTCTTCTCGCCCAGCCGAATCCGCAGAACTTCGCCGGGCTGAAGATCGTCGGCCAGGCGGAAGGGAAACAGCTTCAACTCCTGCTGGATATCTTCTATACCGCGCCCCATCAGTCGTTTGATCGAATAGACGGCGCGTTCGGGAGTTTCGATCAAATACTTTCGCGCCGCGTTGCCGACGATGATCTGATCTTTGTCATCCAGCGCGACTACCGATGGAACCAGGTTAACCCCGTCCTCGCCCGGAATCACGACGGGGCGGTCCCCCTGCATGAAAGCCACCAGGGAGTTGGTGGTTCCGAGGTCGATGCCGACGATGCGGTCAGATGACATATGAAGATTTCAGATTGCAGATTTAGGATTGAAGATTTCAAATCTGAAATCCTCAATCACAAATCTAAAATCGCATTACAATTCCAAGGCTTCATTCACGTCCCGTACCAGGTTCCTGATGTAGCTTCGCCGGTTCAGCAGATCGACCATCCCGTCCAGCGCCTTGCGGCGCTCTGTTCCGTTATCGTGGTCAACCGCATGGTCCCAGTGGTCCCAGTGAGTCTTTAGTTCTTCTGCCAGCTCTTCGTACTTCTTCTCGAACTGCGACCTTGTGAGCTTCCAGATCCTTCGCCAGCGCGGGATCGTCTTCCCCCATCTTCTTGTTCATGCGCAGCTTCTTCGAGCTGCATGATTCAGCTCGAACACTTCCTCCAGCAGGTCGGGAGGCACGATCTGTTTCTTCACTTCGCCCGCTGGCACGCGCCTTCTCGGTCGCGGTCTTCGATTGCTCTTCCAGTTCCACGCCTTCCAGTCGCAGCAGATACTGGGTGCGCTTGATGGGATCCTTTAATGTGCGGTAGGCGTCGTTGAGGAGCGAGCTCTGTTCCAGGCTCCATTCCTGCTCACGCTTGTCCGCGCGGGCATTGAGGTCGGGATGCAGCTTCCGGCTCAGTTCGTAAAACTCCTGCTCCAGGTGCACTACATCAAGGTTCAGCTTTGCGCGGCAAGCCGAAGAATGAAAAATAATTCACCGGCAAGGGAGGTTGTACTTTTCCGCAGGCGTGGCAGAAGTGGGACGCGCGCATATCGCCGCACGACCAGCAACTGGAGGTGGAATCGCCGCTTCCGGCCGTTGCAATCGTCTTGGAGGTATCAATCGCCATTGAGTCTTACTTGTGTGGCCTTGTCTATGTGACCGCGGGCGCCTCGCCCGCGGCCAGCGCACGCACTAAGAACATCTCAGGGATTGCCAGTCATTTTTCTCCGGGGACCGGAGAAGCCAAGGCGGACGCGGAGGGCCTTGCCGCTCCAGGCTTTCGCGGGCGAGTCGCCCGCGGCCACACAAAGCACACGGTTACCCTGAGAATGATGTACCGCAGCCGCATGACTTCGATGCATTGGGATTGACGAACACGAATCCCTGCTGCATCAGAGTCTCCTGATAATCCAGGACCATGCCGTTCAGATAGATGAACGATTTCGGATCCACAAACACGCGTACGTCGCCGAACTGGAAGATCCGGTCGCGCTCGCGGGGCTGGGTGTCGAATCGGATGTTGTAGCTCAGACCAGAACACCCGCCGCCCTGCACGCCCAGACGCAAGCCCGCCCTGCTCTGGCGAGATGCCTTCCTTGACGATGGCTGTCCGCACCTTGGCCAGCGCCTTGTCCGTGACCTTGACGCCGCCTTTGGCCGGAGCGGCTGGCTTCGGCGTTTCTTGCGTTGCTGTTGCCATAAATTGATCCAAAATGCTGGTATCAGTCAGCACCAGTTCTTCCTGAGAGCTGACGGCTGATAGCTGAAAGCTCTTAGCTACTTCGCTTCGACAGCCACCGGCTTGGCCGCGCCCTGCTTTGCCTTCCAGTCATGAATCGCCGCCCGGATGGCGTCTTCCGCCAGAACCGAACAATGAATCTTCACCGGAGGAAGCGCGAGTTCCTTCACGATCTCGGTGTTCTTGATCTGCAGCGCTTCATCCACCGTCTTGCCCTTCACCCACTCGGTAGCCAGGGAAGACGATGCGATTGCGGAGCCGCAGCCGAAGGTCTTGAATTTCGCGTCTTCGATGATGTTCGTCTGCGGATTTACCTTGATCTGCA
Source organism: Terriglobia bacterium (assembly GCA_963803655.1). GTDB lineage: Bacteria > Acidobacteriota > Terriglobia > Terriglobales > Acidobacteriaceae > JAIQFF01. Next base: position 64,576 of record CAWDNR010000015.1, on the reverse strand, counting down.
GCTTCATGACGTCGCCGCACTCCGGCGCGCCCACCAGACCAGTCCCAACTTCGTTGCTGTTCTTGTCCATCGAGCCCACGTTGCGCGGATTTGAGTAATGATCGAGAACCTTATCGCTATATGCCATTTTGACCGTCTCCTGAGAAATAGAACTTGTCATCCTGAGCAGAGCTTGATCGGTCGCGCGGCAACCGATCAGCGGAGTCGAAGGACCCCTACTCCCTTTTACTCTGCCGCCCACTTAACGCTCTTCAAATCCACGCCCTCTTTCGCCATCTCGTACAGAGGCGAAAGCTCGCGCAACCGTTCGACCGTCTCGATGACTCGGTCCGCCACGTAATCCACTTCAGCTTCGGTATTGAAGCGACCGATGCCGAAACGAATCGAACTGTGGGCCAGATCGTCGCCCGTTCCCAGAGCCTTCAATACATAAGATGGCTCCAGAGTCGCCGAGGTGCAGGCCGATCCGCTCGAAACCGCGATGTCATTGATGCCCATCAGCAGCGACTCGCCCTCCACATAGGCAAAGCTGATATTCAGATTGCCGGGCAAGCGATGCTCCCAAGAGCCGTTGATGTAGACCTCGTCCAGCCGGCCCATGATGCGGTCGCGCAGCCGGTTTCGCAGACCCGCCAACGTGCACGATTCCTTCGCCATCTCTTCCGAGGCAATCGCGCAGGCCTTGCCCAGTCCAACAATTCCGGGGACGTTCAGGGTTCCCGATCGCATGCCGCGCTCGTGCCCGCCGCCGTCAATGATGGCGGAAATCTGTACCCGGGGATTCTTGCGCCGCACATACAAGGCGCCGACGCCCTTGGGGCCGTACATCTTGTGCGCCGAGATCGACATGACGTCGATGTTCATCTTGTTTACGTCGATCGGAATCTTGCCGACCGCCTGGGTGGCGTCGGTGTGGAAAATCACGCCGCGCTCGCGACAGAGTTTTCCGATTTCCGCCACCGGCTGCACCACGCCAATCTCGTTATTGGCCGCCATGATGGTCACCAGGATGGTCTTGTCATCCATGACGCGCTTCAGTTCTTCCAGATCGATCAGTCCGTCTTTCTGTACCGGCATATAGGTGACGCGGTAGCCGTACTTCTCCAGGCGCTTGCAGGTATCGAGCACGGCCTTGTGCTCGGTAACGGCCGTGATGATGTGGTTGCCCTTTTCCTTGTACATCTCGGCTACGCCCTTGATGGCGAGGTTGTCGCTCTCGGTGGCGCCCGAAGTGAAAATGATTTCTTTGGGAGTCGCGCCAATCAGTTTGGCCACGCGCTCGCGCGCGGTTTCGACACCTTCTTCACCGGCCCAGCCGAACGAATGGTTGCGGCTGGCAGCGTTGCCGAACTTCTCCATGAAGTAGGGCAGCATCTCTTCCAGAACCCGCGGATCCATGGGCGTGGTGGCATGGTTGTCCATGTAGACCGGCAGCTTGACGCCATTGGCGGCAGTGCGCTGCTCTTGGGTGTGCACTTCGCTACGGCCGTTTGCTCCCCTGGGGGATCGTCTTTACATCCGTGCTCATGATTGCTCTCCTCAGAACCTGCTTATCCAATGGTTACGAATTCCGTTGCGCTCTTTGTCCTGTCGCTAGGAGTCTTGCCGTTGCCTGGACTCCTCTGTCATCTCCAGGATACTGATGCCCCGAAGCAGCTCTTCGATTCCGTGGCTGACTCTCCGCAACGGCTCCCGGATATTGCAGCGATCGCTCTGATCGCATTGGCCGCGCACGGTCACGCACGAAGTGATAAAAAGTGGACCATCGATCGCCCGGATCACCTCGAATGCCGAGATCATTCCCGGATCGCGAGCCAGCGTGTAACCACCATTCGTTCCGTGCTGCGAATGGAGCAACCCGGCCTTAACCAGGCGCTGGAGAATCTTGGCCAGCGCTTCCTGAGGTATTCGGTAGGCGTCCGCCACATCCTTGGCGCTGCATGCTCCCTGGTCGGCATGCTCGGCCAGGTGCTTCATGGCCATCAACCCGTAATCCGCCTTTTTGGTCAGCTTCAGCATGCTGGGCAAAATCCGACCTTTTCAGTCGGATATATCTATACTAGACGCCAACCTGCTCAAAATGCAACCTCTTACAGGCAATGGTCGAAAATTGCCATCAAGGCGTCGCCAAGACTGGGCTTAACCGCTTGAGACAGTGCAACTTGGGCCGTCCTATGGATCATTTAGATGAACCATCCGGGACAAAGATCAACGGAAGGACTTGACAACTGGGAAAGGCGGTCTAAAATACCGCCAATTTCCGGCGAAATCCCCGGCCGCACAATGGGGAATCCCAAGACCCGGATTTATGACTCCATCCTCGCCGTCCCCACTCCCCGAGAAGAGAAGCAACATGGCACCGTGCAAGCATCCGCGCGTGCAAATCGTGGCACGCGAAGAAGACTCTGAATTCGTCGAATGCAAGGAATGTGGAGAGATCTTCGAATCCAGCGAATTCAAGGACATGGTCATCGAAGACACGAAACTGTCAAACGAATCCTGACGCCGTGCCCGCAGATAGACTGTGGGGACCAGAAATGCGCCCCGCGTGACAAAGGTAACCCGGCTCTTGGCCTTTCCGCTTGTTGCGACTGTAACAATTTGTTAATGTCGCGCAGGGAATATCTTGTCCGCAAAAAGTCAAACTCCGCTGGTAGCTCTGGTAGTCGACGATTCCATGCTCATCCGGCACACTGTATGCCGGTTTCTCGAGGAGCGTGGCTATACCGTGGAGTCGGCGACCAATGGCGAAGAAGCGCTGCCCATCGTCAACCGGATTCATCCCGACATCATCATCACCGATATGCAGATGCCGAAGATGTCCGGGACTGAACTCATCACCGCTCTCAAAGCCCGACCCGAGACCGCTAAGATCCCGATCGTGATCGTGGCGGGAAAGAATAGCGGGTTCGACGCCGAGGAGCACCGGGCCAATTTCGCTATCTTCAAGGACATTGATATCGAAGCCCAGTTGACAAAAGCGCTCGAGGCTCTGCTGGGAAGCCGGATCACAAAAGTCAAAGTGAAAGCCACAGGGAAGTAACTCTAGAACTCAAACCTGAGAACAGAGAACTGCCCTCCAAAACAACCAGCAGCTAATACCTAAAGCTTCATCGCCGCATCGGCGGAGAACTCCATGTCGGCAAACTCTTTGGCCAGGAACCTGGGATACGCCGCGGCGGCGATCATGGCCGCGTTGTCGGTCGAAAGCGGGCGGGAGGGGAAATACACGGGCAGGCCTTCCATGGCCGCATCCTGCTCGAAGCGCTGGCGTAGCTCATTGTTTGCGGCCACGCCGCCCGTGACGAAGAGGGTGGCTGACGTTGCGAGCCCGCGCCGCGGCCAGAGTTTTTGTAACCAGATCACCCACCAGCGCCCGCTGAAAAGACGCCACCAGATTCAGCGTTTTCCGGTCGCAATGAAGCAGATAATCCTCAAGCTTCGGCTTCTCGATGCCAGCCAGGGCTTTCTTGCGTGCGTCAATCGAAGCTCGCATGTCGTGAATCTGGACGTAACGCAGAACCGCGGTCTTGATCCCACTGTAGGAGAAATCAAAGCGCGGCTGTGCTGGCTGATCGCTCGAACCTTTCTCTTTCACGTCCCGCCGGTCCCGATGTTTCAGTTGTGAAGGGGGAAAGTTTACCGCGGTGGGATCGCCGTGAGTGGAAAGCTTGTCGATGATGGGGCCGCCCGGATATCCCAGTCCCAGGAGCTTTGCCACCTTGTCGAAAGCTTCGCCGGCGGCGTCGTCGCGGGTGTGACCGATGTTCTGATACGACCAATGTTCTTCCCGCTGCTCGGCCAGGTAGAGATGTGTGTGTCCGCCCGAAACCACCAAAGCCAGTACGGGAAAACTCATCTCGCGATTATTGTTCTGATGTTCCTCGAGCAGCACGGCATGAATGTGTCCTTCGAGGTGATTCACGGCGATCAGGGGCTTGTCGAGAGCGAACGCCAACGCCTTCGCGTATCCAATTCCGACCAGCAGCGCGCCCGCCAGCCCCGGTCCCTGCGTTACAGCCAGCGCGTCAATGGACTGGTAGGTCCGCTCGGCATCGGCAAGTGCCTTGCGGACCACCGGCACAATCGCTCTCAGGTGCTCCCGCGAAGCCAGCTCGGGGACTACGCCACCATAAGCCTGATGCGCCGCGATCTGCGAGAAGACGACATTCGAGACGACTTTCTCTCCCGCATACACAACGGAAGCTGCTGTCTCATCGCAGGAGCTTTCAATGCCGAGAATGTAGGCGCCAACCATAGTTTCTAGTCTAGAAGAACCGCGCTGGAATCACGAACTAGGGACAACCCCCGCTCGGAGGGTGTCCCGCCCGTCATGCACGGGCCATTGCCTGACGGGCGAGGACGCCCGTCCTCCATCGGGCGTCGTCCTCGCGTGGTTCGTGCCTGCTTCCCCATGGGCTCCGCCTGTCCGGTCGCTCGCAGGGCGACTACAATGTCCATGATGTCGAGCGGAAACCCGAGCCCCCCACCCGCTACCGAGCCGGTCAGTTCGCTCTACGATACCCGCCTGCCTCAACTCTCCCGCTGGCGGCGCATGCAAATCCCGGTCATCGCCGGGGCGGTCATCGCCATCATTCGCGTTCTCGGTCCGACGCTGCGTTTTGAAGAACTGGGAATGCATCACTACCGCCAATCCCGTGCTCGGGGGGAGCCGGTGATTTCAGCCTTCTGGCATCGCTGTATCATTTCTGCCACCTGGTACTGGCGCAACCGGGGTGTAGTGGTAATGAACACGACAAATTTCGACGGGCAATGGACGCGGCGCGTGATTGAGCACTTCGGCTTTGGCACCGCGCAAGGTAGCTCTACCCGCGGAGGCCTGCGTGGATTGGCGGTCATGGCGCGGCGCATGGAAGAAGGTGTCGACTCGGCATTTACCATTGATGGCCCGCGCGGCCCGCGCTATGTCGCAAAGCCTGGGCCGGTGATGTTGGCTCGGAAGACTGGTCGGCCCATTTACGTGTTTCACATCGGAGTCGAAAAGGCGCACACGCTGGAAAAAGCCTGGGACCTGATGGCGATTCCGCATCCCTTCTCGCGGGCGGTGATCGTAAGCGCCCCCTTGATGCTGGTTTCGCAGGAAGCGGATGCGGAAGAACTCGAGCGCAAGCACGCGGAGATGCAGGCCGCCCTCGAACGCGTACGCGACGTGGCCGAATCGTGGTTCGGATTGAGCGAGGCGGAACGCGAGTGCCTGCGGGCGGAGTGGAATTCTGGCGCCTGATCCATCACGGAGCACGTGCGGACAGCCACCTTCGGCTGTCCCGTCGCCCGCAGGGCGACTTGCGGTTCAGTGTACGAAGAATGCTTGAGACTAGAGAATTCGCCGAGCAGATTATTCGCACCTTGCGCGACGCCGGCCACCAGGCCTACCTCGTCGGCGGATGCGTACGCGATTTGTTACTTGGCCGCGAGCCGGCCGATTACGACGTCACCACCGACGCCAAGCCTGACGAGGTCATGCGGATCCTTCCGGAAACCTATGCGGTAGGCGCGCAGTTTGGCGTGGTACTGGTGCCGGTGAGGGACGCCGGCGGCAATACGGTCGAGGTCGCAACCTTTCGCAGCGACATCGGCTACAGTGACGGTCGCCATCCTGACCAGGTACGTTTCAGCAAAAGCGCTCAGGAAGATGTCGAGCGCCGCGACTTTACCATCAACGGACTTCTGCTCGATTCCCTCGGGAATGATGTTCTGGATTTCGTGGGTGGACGCAAGGACCTTGACGCCAGAATCATTCGCACCATCGGGCGCCCCGAGGTACGCTTCGCCGAAGACAAACTGCGTATGCTGCGTGCGGTACGCTTTGCCGCCCGCTTCGGATACACCATCGAGCCGGAAACATTTTCCGCGATCCAGAAGCTGGCGGGCGGGATTCATCAAGTTTCGCGTGAACGGGTTCGCGACGAATTGACCAAAATGCTTATCGAAGGCCACGCCAGTCAAGCCTTTCTTCTGCTCCACGAGACCGGTCTGCTTCGCGAAGTCCTACCGGAGATTTCCGCGATGAAGGGAGTACGGCAGCCACCGGAGTTTCATCCCGAAGGCGACGTGTTTGTACACACTCTGCTGCTGCTCCAGGAATTGCCACACCCTTGTTCGCCGACGCTGGCGTGGGGCGCTCTCTTGCATGATGTCGGCAAGCCGTCGACGTTCCGCGTGGCGCCGGATCGTATTCGCTTTGACAATCATGTGGATATCGGCGTGAAGATGGCGGGAGAAATCTGCCAGCGCCTGCGTTTTTCGAACGATGACGTCGAGCAAATTCTGGCGTTGGTTGCCAATCACATGCGATTCGCGCACGTGCCGCAGATGAAAGAATCCACGTTCAAGAAATTTGTGCGCATGCCGCACTTTGAAGAGCACATCGAACTGCATCGACTGGACTGCCAGGCCAGTCACCGCGACTTGACGTCCTACAACTTCACCCGCGAAAGGATCGCCGCCATTCCTCCGGAATCTATTCGTCCCACGCCGCTGATCAGCGGCGACGACCTGATCGCGGCCGGGTACCCGCCAGGGCCACGCTTCAAGGAAATTCTTTCCCGCGTGGAGGATGCCCAGCTCGAAGGACGGTTGCAGTCGAAAGACAACGCAATGGAGTATGTGCGACGAGAATTTCCTCCAGCAGCGGACAATTCCAGCCAGGACTGAGCCGCCCGGCAGAAACTGTCAAGCCCCATGCGGCGCGGATTCCCCCTCAAGCGGTTGAGAGGAAACGAAATATATTGCTCTCGCCGATGTCCCATTGTTCCCTCGCGAATTGCTATCCTTGAAATATAAGGATCACGAGTTTGTCCGCAGCCGAAGAAAGCTTGGAGATGGTAAAATCGTTTTCGATCCCATCAAGAATTTGATCCTCTGATGACCCGAGCCATGGAACAAGTCGGCGCAGGACTGGAAAAGATTGTTGCCGGTAGCCTACGGCGCTCTCCCGCAGGACAAGGCGCTTTGCTGGCGTGGGCGCTGGCCTGTGGGCAGGCGGTCGCAGCGCGCACCAGGGCCGTCGACTTCGCTCAAGGTATTCTTCGAGTGGAAGTTCCCGATGCTGGTTGGCGTGCCGAGTTACAGACGCTGGCTCCGCAGTATCTGGCGGTGATCAATCGCTACGTCGCTGAAAGCGTGAAGCGAATCGAGTTTGTGATTGTGGACAAAACCGCGGGCGATGGAGTCCGCGTCACACGGGCATGAAAGTAACCGAAAAAGACGTGGCATATGTTGCCGATCTCGGCAATCTGGAGCTGACCACGGAAGAGCGCACTCGCATGGTGCGCGACTTGAACTCGATTCTTGGCCACATTGACAGCCTGAACGAGCTGGATACGACGAACGTGCAACCCATGGCGCAGGTATCAGATCGCTACGGTGTAGATCAATCGAAGCAGGGAAGTGAACGCTTTGCCTACGCCAGCCGCGAAGACATCCGCGAAGGCTTACGCAAGTCGCTGCCCCACGACGTAGCGCTGGAGAATGCTCCGGACTCCGACGGGACATTCTTCAAAGTGCCAAAAGTGATTGAAAGATAGTCGTTGGTCTTTGGCCGATGACCAACGACGAACAACCAACGGCCGACGACTTCCCCATGAACCTGGAGCTACTCACTATTGATGCTGCCCGCTGCGCCGTGCAGGAGCGCAAGACCAGCGCTGCAGCGCTGACGGAGTCGTTTTACGCCAAGATTGAAAGCGACGATCCAAAGATTGGCGCGTTTCTGACTCTTTCGAAAGAGCGCGCGCTGGCTAAGGCATCCGAGATGGACGTGCTCGCGGCAAAAGGCGTGAAACTGCCGCCACTGGGTGGTGTGCCGGTCGGAATCAAAGATGTGATGGTCACCAAGGGCGTTCGAACCACCGCGGGTTCAAAGATTCTGGGCGACTATGTTCCGCCGTACGATTGCACAGCTGTGGCTCGGCTCGAGGCAGCCGGCGCAGTGGTCTTGGGCAAGCTGAATTGCGACGAGTTTGCGATGGGATCATCCAACGAAAACTCGGCCTGGAAGCCGGTGCACAATCCACGCGATCTTACGCGTGTTCCCGGCGGTTCTTCCGGAGGATCGGCGGCGGCCGTGGCGGCAGACATGGCCGTGGCGGCGCTGGGTTCGGACACGGGCGGTTCGATTCGTCAGCCCGCGTCGTTCTGCGGAGTGGTTGGGATGGTGCCAACCTACGGGCGCGTTTCGCGCTACGGTTTGATCGCGTTTGCGTCTTCGCTCGACCACATCGGGCCGCTGACGAAAACAGTGAAGGACGCGGCCATCGTGCTGCGGACCATTGCCGGCCGTGATCCCATGGATTCGACTTCCGCTGACGTTCCGGTTCCGGATTATGTTGCCGAACTCGAGAAGCCGGTACGCGGGCTCAAGCTCGGCGTGGCGAAAGAGTATCTGGGAGAAGGTCTGGACAAGGAAGTTCGCAGCGCGATCGAAGCCGCGATTCAGAAACTGGCCAAGCAAGGCTGCGAGATCGTGGAAGTTTCGCTGCCGCACACCCGGTACGCGATTCCAGCTTACTATATTGTAGCCACGGCCGAAGCTTCGTCGAACTTGGCTCGCTTTGACGGCGTGCGCTACGGATATCGCGCCGGTGATGCGCGCACGCTGTCCGAGATGTACCGCCGCAGTCGCGATCAGGGTTTTGGTGCGGAAGTAAAGCGCCGCATCATGCTGGGTACGTATGCCCTGAGCGCGGGCTACTACGACGCTTATTATCTGAAGGCGCAAAAAGTGCGTACCTTGCTGACCCGGGATTTTGAAGAGGCGTTCAAGAGGGTCGATGCCATTGTGGCGCCCGTCAGTCCCACGGCGGCATTCAAATTGGGCGAAAAAGTGGATGACCCGCTGGCCATGTATCTGGCGGACATCTACACCGTGACCGCGGACCTGGCGGGAATCCCGGGAATTTCCGTGCCGTGCGGCGAGACCAGGGAAAAGCTGCCCATCGGGTTACAGATCCTGGGTCGGCATTTTGATGAGAGCACGATCTTACGGGTGGCGCAGGCGAGCGAAAAGGCGGCCTAACTTCGTGGACGGGGGCGCACCCGTCGCAACATTGAAGTAACTTCGAGGTTTCCGGAAAAGAATCGCCATCGGCTTAGGCCGGTGGCGATTTTGTTTTGCCGGGCGACGGCAATGCGAGCGTTGCTCGGCCGGACAGCCGGGGCGCTGTCCTCCCATGACCTGTGGCACTCAGATCCACAAATCGAAATCAACAAACAATACTTACCACGGAGAAAGCACTCATGAAGTCGAATTCGATGACGAATCGCACTGGCCTTTGTCTTGAGCATTTCATTGATTGCCATGGGATGCAGCGCCCAGTGGGTCAGCGTCGCACTAGCCGATTTACCGGTACTGACGCAGATGGCGTTGAACATTGCGGCACTCGTGGCAACGTTGCAATCGGGAGGGCAGCTGAGTCCAGCCGAGGCGCTGGGGATCCAGAACATCTCATCGGAAGCGAGCAAGTACCTTACTCTCTTGCAGGCGCTGTACAACGCCTACAGGGCGAATCCCGGCGCGGATTGCCCTGAAAGTCTGCGACGCGGTCGAAGCGGACGGACTGGGATACGAGATCGATGGCGTCCTGGTTTCGGACTTCGTCACTCCCGCCTGGTTTGAGTCCACACAAGCCGATCGAATCGATTTCAAACAGAGAATCGGGAAATCGCTCGAGCTTACCGCGGGAGGATACATTTCGGTGCTCAATGCCGGCGGCCAGTGGAAGCAGATCGAGGCCCGAGGTGAACCTACGGTTCCAATCCCGTTCGGAAGCAGGAGACAGCGCCGCAACACGGGAAAGGCAGAGTGGGGGAAAAGTCAGCAGCGATTTTAGCTACTTCCTGCGCCAGCGCACACCGTCCTTGGTGATTTCGACGAGAAGCCCGGCGGAGGTGAGTTCGGCGCGGATTGCGTCCGAAGCGTGAAAATCACGCGACCGACGAGCGGCTTCCATCGCGGAGATCTTCCCTTCGATCTCAGCATCAGACAGGTTTTGTGTTCCTACGGCGTCAAGCAATTCCTGGCTGACATGTTTATCGTGCCCCTCTGTCTTCGCCCATTCGAGAATGGTCTTCATTTTGGGTGCATCGTCATCGCGCAACACTGCGAAAATCTGATCAAATTTGTCGAGCGCCGCAAGCAGCGGTGCAACGTCATCTGTCTTCATCTGTCCACTGTCGATCGCGGCGTTGGCCTTGCGCACCATGTCGAAGATGGCCGCCTGGGCCTGAGCGGTATTCAGGTCGTCTTCAAGCGCGGAAGTCATGCGCGCAACGGTCTCCTGGGCCAGAGTCGAATCGGTGGCCCCGCTAGGGAATTGGCCGGTCTTCAGCCGAAGTTGAAAGTTCCGCAACTTGTCCACGTTGCTGGCCATCTGCTTCAGGCCATCGAAAGTAAAATTGAGTTGGTGACGATAGGGCACGGATGCCAACAGCAGCCGGATCGAAGAAGGCTTGTATCCTTTGAGGGCCAAGTCGCGCAAAGTGAAGAAATTACCGGCGCTCTTCGACATCTTCTCGCCTTCAACCAGCAGAAAGCGGGCGTGAAACCAGAAGTGCACGAAAGGTTTCCCGGTCAGCGCTTCGGATTGCGCGATTTCGTTTTCGTGATGCGGGAAAATGAGATCCTCGCCGCCGGCGTGCAGGTCGAAGGTTTCCCCTAGCTCCTCCATGGACATGGCGGAACACTCAATATGCCAGCCTGGCCGACCCCTGCCAATCGGACTCTCCCAGAATGCCTCCCCGGGTTTAGGTGCCTTCCATAAGGCGAAATCGCGGGCGTTGTCTTTTTCGTACTCGTCCACATCCACCCGAGCACCATCTTCCATTCCTGCGAAATCTTTCTTTGAAAGCTTGCCATAGCCGGGAAACTTGGCGATGCGGAAGTAATAGGAGCCGTCTTCGGTGCGATAGGCGAAGCCTTTCTTCTCGAGTTCCGCAACGAAGAGTGCCATCTCTTCGATGTGCTGGGTGGCGCGGACAAGAACGGGCGGCTCGATATTCAAGGTGGAACTGTCTTCCAGAAAGGCCTTCTCGTACTTGGCAGTGTAATCCTTAACGCTCAACCCTTCCTGAGCCGAATTGCGGATGATCTTGTCGTCCACGTCGGTAATGTTCATGACGTGGCGTAGTTCGAAACCACTCTGCCGAAAGAAACGGCGCAGAATGTCGACTGCGACAAAGGTCCGGAAGTTGCCGATGTGACCGTAGTCGTATACCGTGGGCCCGCAGGCATACATCCGCACTTCATTGTTTTGAAGGGGATGGAATTCTTCTATCTTGCCGGAAAGCGTGTTGTACAGACGTAGCGCCATAAGGTGAGAAGGGTACGGACAAGATCGTTAATTCTAGGGGGATACCGGAAACAGGGTCAAATCGAGCCTCTTGCCGATTTGGAAGGGTCCGTGGAAACGTGGCTGGTGGCGTGCAAACGCTGGCCCACGAGAAACACGTAGTGCAGCGCCGAGACCACGGTGAAAGCGACAGTGGCATGGAGAAAGGTGTTCTGTGTGACCCAAACCCAGCGGTCATGCTTGATCTGAAACAGCATCACGAAAAAAATTGCGGCCACCTGGGCGAAGGTGTTGGCCTTACCGAAGATGCTGGGACGAAAGTCGCGCAGGCCAGCGATGGCGTAGAGTACTGCGCTCGCGAAAAGGATCGAGATATCACGGCTGAAAACCAGCACGGTGTACTTCCACGCGATCTTATGCAAAATAGCCAGTACCATGAACATGGTGCTGAGCAGAAGCTTATCGGCGATAGGATCGAGATACTGGCCGAGCACCGTCTGCTGCTTGAGCGTCCGGGCCAGCAGTCCATCGAGGCCGTCACTGAAGCCCGCCAGGACAAACAAAATGAGTGCCGATCGGTAATGGCCGGCAACCAGGTCGATCACGATAAACGGAACGAACATCATGCGCAGCAAGGTCAGCTGGTTGGGCGCGGTGAGCAGTTGGGAGAGCTTCATCTTCAGAGATCTACCCGAGTGGCAGTTTTTTGCAGGTGACGGGTGAGAACCGAAGCGGGGTCGAGTCCCGTCTTCGCCGCAAAACGTTGTGAAAGAGAAGGGATGTTGCCCTCCGATGAGTCAAGTTCCACACGCTCAATGCGATGCATCGGAAAGAAGACTACACCGAAAGAGGCGGGATCGCCCGCTTTTATCATGGAGACCAGGTCTTCGAACGAGCCCAGTTCGATGCCAGAAAGGCTGAGACCTTGAACGGTGAGGGCAAGAATTGCGCCCCAAAACTTCTCTCGAGGGTTGCCCAATGTCAAGAGCACTATCGCGCCGGGTTGAAACGGATCTCCGGCGTTGAAGGTCGGGGCCGCGCCTGATTGAGTAGACTGCACACAAGATTGTCGCCGCCAGCGGGTCAATTTTGCAACTGGGTCTGGTCATCGGATATCGTAGTCCCTTCCAACCTGAGGGCCTGATTCCCTTATCGGGTGATTTGAGGTCCGGGACTCTGGAAAGTGGCAAGGGCATCAGGTACATTCACGGTAGAAAAGGTAAGTCGTGCTGACCTAACCTGGAGGCTGACTTGGACAGAAGAACTTGGTTGCAATCTTTACCTACCATTGCGCTGATTCCAGCCGCAGCTTGGGCCAGTGCAAACCCAGAGCAAGCCCGCACCGCAGCAGCGGCGGGAACGGTCTTTGAACTCCGCATTTACCATCCGAACGAGGGCAAGTTCGACGCTCTGCTGAAACGTTTTCGGGAGCACACCATGCGGCTGTTCGAGAAACATGGGATGAAGAACGTGGCCTACTGGACTCCGCTCGATGATCCGTTGAGAGGCACTACGCTCATCTATATCCTGGCTCATCCCAGCCGCGAGGCTGCGACCAGCAACTGGAAGGCGTTTGTCGACGATCCCGAATGGCAGAAAGTGCGCGACGAGTCCGAAGCGAACGGAAAGTTGGTGGACAAGGTTGATTCCACCTTCATGGCGCTGACGGATTTCTCGCCAGCGCTGTGAACCGTATTTCTCTCCCATCGGGCGTGGCGCCGTCAGCCGGACCATAGCACGCCTGCGCGAATCATTGCTCCCGGGCACAGGTTCCATAGCTTTCGGTAAAATTAAGGAATTGTAGTTACTGTTGCCAGGAGGATTCATTGATCCGCAAGCGGCTCATCTGCTTCACTGTCTTGTTCGTTTCGATATTCGTTGTGTCGGCATTTGCGCAGGTTGAAACCTGGAAGATTGATCCGGCGCACTCAGCGGCGCAGTTCGCTGTTCGTCATATGGGCATTTCTACGGTTCGGGGTGAGTTCAAGAAGGTCAGCGGGAGCGCTGGTTACGACACAGCGGATCCCGGCAAAACGTCCCTTGACGCCACGATCGACGCAACCACGGTTGACACTCGGGTGGATATGCGGGACAACGATTTGCGCAGCCCAAACTTCCTGGACGTGCAGAAGTATCCCACCATTACTTTCAAGTCTAAGCGGGCCGAGGCAGCAGGTCCGGGCAAGATGAAGATCGCGGGTGACCTCACGATCCATGGAGTGACCAAGGAGGTTGTGCTCGACGTCGACGGGCCGACTTCCCCAGTCAAAGACCCAAGAGGCAACTTCCACATAGGTGCTTCCGCTACCACGAAAATCAACCGCAAAGAGTTCGGCGTGAATGGTGCCCCGGGCATGGCCGGCGATGAAATATCCATAACGATCGACGCCGAGCTGATCAGGTAGCATAGAACATCGAGCCGGCGTTGAAAGGAGAAACGTGAGCTTGGCCGGCCATCCTCAAAGCAGCGACACAATACAAAGCGATGAAGCGACCCCGGCCTGAGTGAATTCGATCTCAAGTATTGCGAAGCCATCTCGAGCAGCTTCGCAATCGCTGCCGTCACAGTGGGTCAGTGCTCCCCGCTGCTGGGCCGGTGGATCCACCGCTTTGGCCCTCACCGTATCATTCTTCCGTGCATGACGGTGTTTGGTTGCGGCATTACTTCGCTGGCACTGTTGCGCTCCGGAGTATGGCAGTTCTATGTGACCTGCTTCGTGCTGGGAGTGGTTGGAAATGAAAAAGACGCGAAGACGGTCCAAGGTTTGCTCCGCCGCGCTGACGTATCGACCACGCTCGAACGTTTCTAGCCCGAAGTGTTCACTGAGTGTATAGGCAATTTTGCGACAGCAACTCGCATATCGCGGTTTAGCGAATGCCAGAAGTGAGATTCGTTTCGCATGGCTGATTCTGACAGATCGACTTAAACCTTGTTAGACTCAGCCGCGTGACCGTACTGGACTGGCTGCTCGATTCGGACCCCGCCATTCGCTGGCAGGTGTTGCGCGATCTTGTCCAGGCGCCAGCCGAGGTCGTCGCGGTGGAGCGCGCGCGGACGGCCATCGAGGGCTGGGGTGCCAGGCTGCTGGACTTGCAGGGCGAAGACGGCCAGTGGGCGGGAGGCGCGTGCTTCCCGGCGCGGAGCATCCACCAGTGGGAGAAGAACCAGGGCCAGCCTTGGATCTCCACTCTGCCAACACTTCAACTCCTGCATGACTTCGGCGTCGACCCATGCTCCGACCGGGTCCGCCGGGCAGTGGCGCTGGCCAGAGACCACTGCCGCTGGGAACACGCCGAGCAGCCCTTCTTTAGCGGCGAGGTCGAGCCCTGCATCAATGGCAGAACCGTCACATTGGGCACCTATTTCGATCAGGATATGGGTGGCTTGGTCGCCCGCCTACTTGTTGAGCAGCTTGAGGATGGCGGGTGGAACTGCGAGGTGGAGAACGGTTCCGTCCGCTCGTCGTTCGCGACCACGATCAACGTCCTGGAAGGTCTGTTGGCGCACGAGCGCGCAACCGGGGGCTCTGCGGAATCCATCGCGGCTCGGCACAGGGGTGAGGAGTATCTCCTCGAACGAAAGCTGTTCCGACGTAAGAGCACCGGCGAAGTCGTCAATCCAACCTGGCTGCAATTCTCGTTCCCCACGCGCTGGCACTACGACGTTCTGCGCGCGCTCGAATACTTCCGTTCGGTCGGGGATGTGGCGGACTCGCGTATGGACGAAGCGATCAATTTGCTCCGATCCAAGCAGCAGCCCAATGGCACCTGGCTGTTGGAGAATACTCATCCCGGCAAGATCCACTTTGAGCTCGAGGACGGCGACGACCGGCCTAGCCGATGGAATACGCTGCGGGCGCTACGTGTTCTGAGCTGGCACGAGCGGTCCGCGACCTAAGCCAGGGTTGGCACGGATTGGTCCTCAAGTCTTAGGGCTGTATCTGAAGCGCCCGCGAGCGAGGACTTGCGGATTCAGATTAGGATGTACGGGCGCTTCAGATAGAGCGATTTGAAGGAAGCCTCCCTTCGTGGCTATGGGTTTTGTATAGGGTTGGTCCGGTTCTGCAGGCTATCAGGATTACCATTGCGCACGGTGCAGCCGGGTTGCAGTGCGGGGTAACAGAGGGAGAGGCGCTACGACGAGTGCCTACGAAAGTCTGGATGGAGAGCAGTTTTGCATTGCTGAGAGATACGAGACCTAGAGCCAGCGTGGGTGCCGAAGCACGAGGAAGAAGCGAGACTGGGGATGTGGATTCATGCTGTACACTCACCGGGATGAGGTGGAGATCGGAGGAGGAGTTGCTACTCCCGATCCGCTCGAGGCACTTGTCAATAAAGTTGTGTTTAAGCGATTCATGCGGCGGTCTCGAAACGAGATTGGAACATGGCATTGAACTGGTGAAGTACGGCAGCGATATTCTTGCCCAGCTTTTCCATTTGCCTTGCTCGAGCGAAGAGACGGCGAGGCCGAGCTTGAGCTTTAGGGTGTCTTCAGAGTGGAAGTAGCCACCACTGTTACGCCGCATGATCTCCAGTTGGCCGTTAATGGCCTCGACGACATTGGTGGTGGAGAGAGAACGACGAATGTTTTCCGGATAGTTAAGAAAAGCCAAGTAGTGCAGGCGCTTCTTACGTAGTTCGGCGATGAAAGTGGAATAGTTTTTGGCGAAGCGATCGCAGAGTTATTCGAACTGTTGATTGGCGACCTCGAGATTCCAGGAAGACTTGATGGCTCGCCAGCGCTGCTGGAACTCGCCAGCATCGGGTTTGCTGAGATGAGTTTTGGCATTGCGCTGCATGTGCACAGCACAGAGTTGAATGTCGGTGTTGGGAAATAGGCCCTGGGTAATGGGGAGGAGTCCGGAAAAGTCGTCCTGCACCAGGAGTAGGACGCGGCGCAGGCCGCGTTCGATCAAGTTGCGCAGCACGAACTTCCAATCCTCGAGATTTTCCCGGCCGGCGCGCGGCAGGCAGGTGAGGACTTGCTTTTTGCCATCGCGGCGCAGACCGACGACCACGTAGATGCAAGCGGGACGCAGACGATCTCCGTCGCGGAACTCGACATACTTGCCATCCAGAAACAGAGCCAATAGGTCTGGATCGAGGGGTCGGCTATTGCGCAGATCTAATTCTTCGATCAAGCCGGTGGCCACCGATTCCAGTTCCTGTTGGGAGCTGGAAAGCCCCATCTTCCGCAAAGCGTCTTTGACCGCATGCAGAGATCGACCCGAAGTCAGAAGCGATAACAAGAGGGCTTGAGTTTCGTCGCTGTAGCCGTGCTGGTAGAGCGGGGGCAAGCTGGCTGGGCGGAAGTCGCCGCTGCGCGTACGGGGCACGCGGATCTCCACCGGAATGGTGCCCAGGTGCAGGGAGCGATCATAAAAACCATTGGGTTGGTCCGGGAAGATGCGTTCCAGGTAAGCCTTACGTTCCGCCAGGCCGACGCTGGATAGCAGCATGCTGAGCAGTTCGCGTACGCTGAGATCGGCCAGGTCGGATTCCAGCATCGGTGCCAAATATTTTTTTCCGTGAGGGGAAGCGATTCCGGTGCTAGGCTTTTGCTTGGATCTGTCGCCATCACTTAGCTCCTTGATCAGTTGTGGACCCAGGTCCATGCCCCAGGCGGTAACCTGGGGCGCTTTTTTTTGTGGGCTATCTTTGCTCGCAGCGTAAACGAAAATTCGGCGGCGAAAAGCGTTGTGGAAACTGACGGTTCTGTGGAAAAACCAAAGAACGGTTCCTCTCCCGAAGTCCAAACTGCAATCGCGGGTGCAAGACTGTGGCTCAGCACCTTGCGTCGCATGGATTGGATGACATAATCGGCGGCCTTTTTGGCGCGTAGCAGCACGCGTAACACGAGAAACATTCGACGAGGGAGCCGTTATCACCGCTGATGGTGCTGGTGCAGCGCCACTAAACTCATTTTGGCTGTGCACTATAGATCCCAACCTACCCGGTCCAGGCCACTTTTCGGCACGGAATTGTCCGGTGTCTAATAAGCAGGCCTACGACACTGGATTCTAGGAAAAGGTTGCTCGCCTCATTTACGAACTGACACAATTTGACCTCGTGAAACGGCATACATCACGCGGGCCGCCAGGGCCACACCACATGGATCTACCAGAGTTGATTACCGGACGAACGGCTGATCGGCCGTTAGACGATCTGAACGCATTCTCCACTACAATGGCCAGTACATCAATGACTTGCCGGTAACCAGCCCGCACGGAAGTGACTTTAGCGCCATTCGCAAATTCTTGCAGTTGCATCGATTCGAACGAAGCACGCGGCACAGCAATGGCACACCGCGACAGGGGTTGCGCCATCCTCAAAAACCATCGACCTTTGGGTGATGAGGAATTGATGAACGGCAAGAAAATCGCGATTGTTGCCCTGATCAGTCCACCGCGAAATTTCGGTCAGCGCGAACGTCGCAAAACAATAGAAGCATCCGCAAAGGGTGCTGGCCTCCACCTCGGCGCGGTGTAGAATGCAATGCTTGTGCGCTTTGATATGAGGTGGATCGAAGCTGTGAGGACCCATTCCGAGCGTGAGGGTGGCTCGTGACACGTAGCGATCAGAAAAGGTACGGCAACAGGGTGGCGGTCGGATGGGCATAGATGGCATACGTCTCCCCAAATTGGGAACGCATCCACTTCTCCTCCATGCGGAGCTTGGCCCAGAACGCAACGAACATCAGGACGAAACCGATGGCCCCGCGCACCTGGGAGAGCGCAATCGCGGTGCCAAGAAACCCGGCCAGAATGCCGGTGTAGATGGGGTGACGGACCAGGGCATAGGGGCCGGTGGTAATCAACTCGTGGCCCTGCTTAATGGTTACGGAGTTGCTCCAGTTGCTGGCGAGGTGTTGCCGCGCCCAGACGGCGAAGAGAAGGCCGGCGACGGTAACAGCAGCTCCAACACAAAAGGACCATAGGCCAGACGGCCAGAGCTGGCGGTAGAGCCAGGGTAGCGGGATGCGAGTTGTCGAGAGGAGGACGATCACGATCAGGAGGGCGAGGGCCCGCAGGACGCGCGAGGCGGCCGGCTCGATGCGCTGGGTGGTTTTGGTATTGAAGGCCTTGATCCGCCAATAGAGAAGAAAGGCGATCCACACCACGGGAAAGAAAGATTCAAAGAACCAGAGCATTCAGGACCTCCGGGCGTTGTAGTTGTTTTGAAGCTTTTCGCAGTGTTTACCTGGGCACGCAAGAGGGAGTTCAGTGTGTCTGGTGGATCGGAAAGTTCACACAGGCTCATGCGGATATACGTAGCTTCGTCGAACACATTGCACTGGCCATTCAGGGCCTTTTGTGCAGACTCGATGGCCAGAAACAGTCGAGCATTCTCCTTGCTGACCGGAGCATCCACGCTCATCTCTCGAAATGCACGGTCAATTTCTTCTGTTCGCATATCGCTTTCGACCGGATTAAACATTCCCGCAAGGTATCGCAATGCGGGTCCGTCATAGCCCTGTTCAAGAGCATAGGCGGCGATGCGAGGAAGGTTCCAATACTGCAAATTACCGAAATAGTATTCAACTGCGAGTCTCTTTGGATCGATGCGCATTGAATGGAAATTCCCTGTCTATTCAAAGATAAATCGCAATTATGAGCTGATAGTTGGCGTTGGCTATTCCGCGAGGAACGCACCGTTACCGATCCGAAATTCTGTGAGGGGTTTGAGATTCTTCTTGTAACCGCGGGTAACTGCGTATTCCTTCCCACCTTTAACGCGGAGACCATACTTTCCCGTCGGGTACGGCTTGATCTCTACAACAAACGAGGTATTCACGAGCGCAGATCGATGGATCCGAATGAATCCGTATGGCTTCAGCTTTTCTGCCACCACCGAGATTGACTCGCGCAGCAGATAGGAGTCCGATTCCCGCTGCAGCGACACATAATTGCCCTCAGCTTGAACTACGACCACATCGCCAGGATTGATGAGGAGAATCCTTCCTTTAGCTTTGATTGCTATCCTCGGGTACTGCGGACGAGACAGCTTCTGCAACTGCGGCCAAGCTTCGATCAATTTCGCGGCTCGCTCGCCCTTTGCTCTCCGAGAGGCCCGGTCCAAGGCTTCGTTGATGCTTTCGTTCGAGAAAGGCTTTAGCACGTAGTCTACGGTGTGCTTCTCGAAGGCTGCGACCGCGTGTTCAACGTGTGCCGTTGCAAACACGATAGACGGCAACGGAAGGTATCGTTCCCGAAGCTGGTCTACCAGTTGAGAGCCCGACAGGTCCAGATCGATGTCGAGAAGCAAAACATCGTAAGAGTCTGTGGCCAATTTCTCGAGCGCTTCGACCGCATCGTTGGCCGAATCGAAATGCTCCACGTCGCTCCTTGCTGACAGGACATTTGCCAGAGTCGTTTGGGCTAGGGGCTGATCATCCACGATCAACACGCGCATGGTTTCCAGTCACCATCCATCTCTATTCCATCAGACGTAAACGTCTTGGCTGAACGCTTAGGACCGGAACCTTAAAATGTTGCCGATCTTCTTCGCACGGTCATGACTTGAATTCGCGTTGAGGTCGGATGTCAGTGATGATCCGTGGACGCCGGCGTTCCGTCCGACCACTCGGACACCGGAACCATGAACTCGGTCACTGGCTCCGGAGCACCATTAAAGTGTGGATTCGTAAGAACCGGGGAGCCAGCCATGTCTGCCCCCCAAGTCATATTGTCCGTCACGGGAACGTAAAACATAAGATGGGGAACCCAGTGCCCGGCGCGGTCGTTCAGTCGCCCTTGCTTCGACATCATATAGGTCATCGCGCCCGGCTCGAGGGCTGGCAGCTCCTTGTTCTGAAATGCCTTTTTGATACCGTCCATGATCTGAGCTTTGGACAGCCCAGCCAATGCCAAGTCTGTCCTCTTCAAAGTGATTGGCAGAACAGATCGTGCGGCTTGCGGATTAAAGCAGCTCGGACCCCGATTCTTGGCGTTCCAAAACTCGGGACTGTCGAACGCGCCCATCCATGCGCGTTCTACGATGCAGACAAAGCCGTTCTTGCCTTCCACCGCAGTTTCATAACCATGCCTTCCGAGAAGCATAACTGTGGCGTCGCTGGAAATGGACGGCGGAGCCGCTGACCGTGCCAGAGCAATCTCAGCATCTCGGTCCGCCATAAGGTACTGATCCAGCGGAGCCATGCTGGGATACGGAGTTTTGGCGTCTGCTGCGCGTCCTGGCCGCGCCGCGCATAGTAATGCAACCAACGCGAAAGTTCCTATTGTGATTGTCGTGACCATCTTTCGGTTCATTGATTTTCCCCTTCGGAGACGGATTCCAATACACCTTCGAGACCTATGATGATTGAACCCCTTTTTGAATTGGTCTCCTGATCTCCACTCCCTGCTTGCTGGAGTGAAACCGCTGTCGCGCTCTTTCTCATTGAGGCATTCCTACATAACCGGTGCAGCCGTTCCATCTGACCATTTGCCAACCGGAATCACGAACTCGGTGATGGGCTCCGGACCGCCCTGAAACTGCGGATTCAGCGTGACCGGCGAGTCGGGCAGATCCGCACCCCAGGAGGATTTGTCTGTCAGTGGAAAGTAGAACATCAGATGAGGTACGTAGTGCCCAACGGCGTCATTAAGGTAGCCAGCCCGCGACATCATGTAACACATCGCGCCCAGCTCCGGTGCCGGTAGCTCTTTGTTGTCGAATCCGGCCTTGATGCTGTCGATCATCTGAGCTTTCGACAGCCCGGCTAATACCATCTCCGTCCGCTTGATCGTTAGAGGCAGAATGGATCGCGCGGCTGCCGGATTGAAGCAGAGCGGCACACGCGTCTTAGGGTTCCAGAACTCCGCGGAGTTGAATGGGGACATCCATGATCGTTCCACCATACAAACAAAACCGTTCTTTCCTTCGATGGCGGTCTCATAGCCGCGCCACCCGAGGACCAGGATCTTTGCGTCGCTGGATATAGCTTCCGGGGCAGCGCTTCGCGCCATGGCGATCTCGGCGTTGCGATCCGGCATCAGGTATTGCTCGATCGAAGCCATGCTCGGATACACTGTCGAGCGATCCTCATTCCGATTGCGGCTCGTAAGCGTTAACTTCAGTCCCACAGCCACGCAGACGATAGCCAAGGCTCCGGCCCAGACCCAGCGGCTCGTCATCACTCTGTTTTCCAATCTCGGCCAGCTGACCTTTGCCGCTTCCCGCTTCTGGAGGCGCTCCCCAAGTGCCGCGTTGATCTCCGAGGGGATGCCTACTTCTGGTGACTCAATTTCCCAGGCCATTAGTTCTTGGGAAACACCCCGGAAATCGGCAGCAAGGGTCTGGCACTCCGGACACAGTTCCAGGTGCGACAAGGCCTCGGTGGCTTGGTCCGCAGGCAGTTCGCCGTCGAGATAAGCCATGAGTTCTTCCTGTTCGATCGGATGTCTGTTCGTGCTCATTGCATGCCTCGTCTTCGTGGGTGCGGCTGCCCGGCGCTCGCTCTCAGGGCAGGATTGGTTTTTGCCTCCGACTCTAGGTAACTTTTCAATGCGAGACGCGATCGAAAAAGCTTGGAACGGACCGTATTTACGGGAATTCGCAACAGCTCCGCAATGTCGGAGTAACTCAGCTGTTCGTATTCGCGCAGCATCAAGATTTCGCGGTCCGGCGAATCCAGCTTTTCCATGGCTTGCCGGACCCAGAGCACGCACTCGGGAGTTCCATCAGTCTTAGGCTCCGGAGCGGACTGTCCTAATGTGCTACTCGTCAAGAACTGGCGCCGTTCCGCAGCCAGCAGCTTCAACGCAATGCCATACAGATACGTTCGAACCAAGGCTCGCGGCTCATAACGGGAGGCTGCGCGGATCACCGCGAGGAAAGTCTCCTGGACGAGATCCTCCGCTCGCTCGGGGTTGTTCAGCCGGCGCCCGAAGAAGCCGTACAGTGGCTTGCGATAGCGTGCAAACAGCTCCTCGAAGGCTGTCGCGTGATCCGCCCTGGAATTCCAGCATCAAGGCTTCGTCGCTAGTCATAGTCGGTGCGCCAGCTCAATCCGCGCAATCCTTCTGCGGCGTTTTTCACACCCTTCATGCTTCTTTAATGTCACAAGAAAGCCAAAAGTTCCCGCTCCGTTTCATTTTTCCTGCGTTTTGTGAATCTCATCAACATGAATCTCCACCAGTCGGGACTGGGGCAAGGAAACTCAAACGCCGCTTGATTGCCCTAGACCCCTACGAACAGCAGTATGCCGAGGATTTCCTGCCAACGGAGTGTGGTTTGTGTTACTCGTACTCAACGGCATTCGGCTAACGATTGTGTTGGTTGCCGTATTAACGGCCCTTCGTGCCAGTGAAATCTTCGGGCTCCGTTGGGAAGCCGTGGATTTCCTGAATCAGAAGATCTGGATACGGCGAACGTGGATCAAGGGGCGGGAAGGCAAGGGCAAGTCTGCCGCGAGCCGCACCCACGTTCCGTTGTCGGGGAAACTAGCTTCCTACTTAATGGAATGGAAGCGACAATCCGCCTACACGAAGCCAACAGACTTCGTTTTCCCGTCACTGAAGCTGAGCGGGAAGAAGCCTCGCAGTAGTTCACAGTTTTGTAAAGGACTACGTCAGGCCATTCCTGGTAAAGCACGGCGTCATCTCCAAGGACTATCACGGTCGTTGTGGTCTCCACGTCTTTCGCCACAGCCTGACCAGCGTTATGATTGGCGAGAAGCTGGCCGACCCGAAAACCGTTCAGTCTCTGCTCCGGCACGCCAACAGCAAAGTCACCATGGACGTATATGCTCATGCCCTCGATGACGTGAAGCTGGCTGCCCAAGAACGCTGGGTTGAGACAGTGGAAAATGCCTCAATGGTCCAGTAAATGGTCTGGTAAAATGTCAGAGGTCCGCATGTTGTTGATAGGCGCGTAGCTCAGTTGGTTAGAGCGCTACCTTGACACGGTAGAGGTCAGGAGTTCGAGTCTCCTCGTGCCTACCATTCTCTCCCAAGCATTTACGCGATTTGACTCTTACCTTCTGGTCACAGCGTGGACACGTTAAGGCCACATTAAGCTCCTGCTGCTTGCGCTGCGCCCGTCCGCTCCCGCTCGAAAAGAACATCCACCACTCGGCTCTGAGCCGCGCGCTTCAGCTCCATTCGGGCATGGGTATAGATTTCCATCGTCGTTGCCACTTTGGCATGCCGCATCAGTTCCTGCACTACCTTGATGTCGTTGCCGCTCTCGGCAAGCAGTGAGCTGTACGTATGCCGAAAGATGTGCCAGCCAATCGATTTGGTGATGCCCACCCTGCGAGCAACCCGCTGAAGGATCTTTTCCCGGGACGTGTTTGCCCAAATTGGCATTCGGCCCCAGAGCGTCGCGCTAGCGAAGATCCAGTCCGAATTAGCGCAATATGGAGCCACCAGGCGCCATCGAAGCAACTCACTACACGTGAGTTCGTCGAGCGGTACCGGCTGCTGCGATGTCTCGGTCTTGCAGTGTTCAACATGACCGTCCGTAACAGAACGGAAGACGTTCGCCGTTCCGGACACGAAGTCAATGTCTTCCCACTTGAGGCCAAGCACCTCGCTCACACGCAGCCCGGTGGTTGCACAGATGACACCGATCGCTCGCTCCCTATCGGGAAGTTCCACCAATAATGCGCGGAATTCTTCGGTCGTAAGCGTCACCGGTACGCGCTTGCGTTTTGCGCTCACACGTACATTGCGATCGGATTCTCGTACTGGCCCAACCACCCGTAACGAATGGCGTGGCGAAAGACAGCACTCATACGATTACGAAGCTTGGCCTTGGTCCCGCTAGCGAGCAGCAGCAAGTCGCCGACATGTTCGCGGCGCTGCTCGGAGTCGTAGTAAGTTCCATCCTGCCACCGCAGAAAATGATGCTGTGGGGATGGCGTGTCCCGCTGCTTCTTGGTTGCGTGATCATTCCATTCCTCTTCAGGCTCAGACGTTCTCTCCAGGAGACCGACGAGTTCATCGCCCGCAAGCACAAACCGAACATATCGGAAATTCTCCACTCGCTCACTGCCAGCTGGCGGATCGTGATCATTGGAACCATGCTGGTGACGATGACCACAGTGTCTTTCCACATGATCACTGCTTACACTCCGACCTTCGGCAGCTCCGTCCTTCATCTTGCCAGCATGGACAGTCTGATCGCCACCCTTTGCGTTGGCGCCTCGAATCTCTTCTGGCTTCCCGTAATGGGAGCGCTTTTCGACAGGGTAGGGCGCCGGCCCTTACTTTTGGTTTGCACAACTCTGATGCTGGTCACGGCCTATCCGGTGATGTTATGGCTGGTGCGTGAACCGTCTTTCTCGAGGTTGCTCGCGGTCCAACTCTGGCTCTCTTTCATCTTCGGCAGCTACAACGGCGGCATGGTCGTTTTCCTGACCGAGATCATGCCGGTCAGCGTGCGGACGTCAGGTTTCGCGCTTGCCTACAGCCTGGCCACGGCCATCTTCGGTGGCTTCACGCCGGCCCCTCGGAGATTCCCTCCCGAAGCACCCAAGACAAGGTCGTAGTCAAGGTGGTAGCGGTCTTGTGGACGGGCTATTGGGTCGGCGGCTCCCGATAGCCTGAAATTGGGTGGGGGTTGCATGATTCATCTTCTTGAAGATCCGACAGAAATACGCTACGTCGCTGTAGCCGCAATTGGCAGCTACCTCTTTGAGAGTCAGCCCGTAATTGTGCAACATGAATTTCGCCCGGTTCATTCGCACCAAATTCAAATAGTCATGGAAGCGCGTCTGTCCTTCCCGCCGGAAGAGGCGTGATACATGGTTGGGAGCGAGACCGAAGTGATTGGCGATACTGTCCCTTGTGATAGTGGTCTGAAAGTTTTCCTGCATGTAAAGGCATATCGACTCGTAAGTGCGTGCGGCTTTGCGCGAGTGGCGCGATGACGGAGTTCTCAGCAATCTCAGACAAGAATGAAGAAGCGATTCCGTTAGCAAATTCGCAAGAGGGCCATCGCTGGGTTCAGCAGCAAACACCATCAGAGCGCTGAGGATGCTGTGTGTTAATCCATCATAGGTGCCGTGAATGTGGGTTTTGACCGCTTCTAACCGAGTTTCTGACCCGCCGTTGTGTTTGGCTAGACTGATACCAATATGCTTTGCCCCAAACAGGAAGGTAAGCACCTCGATGGGGTTCGACCATTCTGGCTTGTCCCAAGCGTTATCGGGCACAAACACAGCATCCCCCCTGATCGCACGAATCGTCTTGATCAATCCATTCTGGGCAACTTCTACAGCATGACATCCCGTCACGGGTACGTAGAGCCGTGGGAAATGTGTGGTATATGCGAGGACTGGGGGAGGCACGCTGTGCTCGGCAAAATAGACGCGGCGCACCCGAGAGCGGCGGAGGAAATGCTCCAGGGTTGCAATGACGATCCGAGTGGCGCGATTCTCGGGACTGATCACTTCCGGCTGGGGCTGGTGTTGGCGCACAGAATGTTACGTTAGTGCAACAAATGTATGTTGTCTACTCTTTGCATCATTCAGCATTCTCGTAGATACTTCCCCACGACAATCGAGTCCGACTACTGGGCCTTCATCCAAATGAGTCCCCGTCGCGATCTCCGGTCACGTCGCGATCTTCGGTCACAAGAGTGAAGCCCCGTTTTGGAAATGCCTGTCGCGGCTTACTTTGTGCTTCTCCTAGCTTGGGAGGGTTGAACATGTCTCTGCGAGTCCGCCGTTTCCTGCGTTTCGTGCCGTGTGTTGGGTTCTTGAGTTTTTTGAGCCTCACGCTTGCTTTCGGGCAGTCGGATCTCGGAACGATTTCAGGCTTTGTCAAGGATCCGTCGGGCGCGACCGTTCCGAACGCGAAGGTCACCGTCCGCAATCAAACTGGCATAGATCGCGCCGTAAGCACGAATGAATCGGGCTTTTACACTGTCACAAATATTCCCGCCGGCCTTTATTCGCTCAGCGCGGAGGCGCCGGGCTTTGAGAAGTACGAATCCACCGGCAACAAGCTGGATCCCAGTGGACATCTAAGCGTCGACGTGGCGCTTACGGTGGGGGCCTCGACAGAAACAGTACAGGTGACGGCCAACGCCGCGACCTTACAAACTGAATCTGCTTCGGTGCAGCAACTCGTCACCCGGCAGCAAATCGATTCGCTCGAACTGAATGGCCGCAACCCCGTCGGCCTCGCGGCGCTGGTGCCGGGCGCTCGTTCCACAACATTAGCGGGCCTCAACTTCAATTTTTTCCAGGGCCCCGCGAACTTCAACGGGTCTCGCAACCCAGAAAACTTGATCACCTTTGACGGTGCTCCGGCCACGCGCACGCGCTCCAACGGTACCAGCTTGGGCGCCGCCGACGTGGACTCGACGCAGGAGGTCCAGATCCTAACCTCCAATTATGCACCCGAGTATGGCCGTACTTCCGGGGCTCAGATTCGCATCACGACCAAGACTGGAACCAGCCAGTTTCACGGTGCCGCCTACGAATACCTACGGAACACCGCCTTGAACGCCAATACCTGGGCGCGCAACTCTAACCCTGCAACCGCTTTCACCGCGCCCATTCACTACAACCAGTTCGGATACAACCTGGGCGGCCCGATCTACATTCCTGGCAAGTTCAACAGCAGCAAGAGCAAAGCTTTCTTCTATTGGGGTCAGGAATGGGTGAAATATCACTATGTTGAATCAGGCTCCTCACTGGGAGGCGCGGGGCTGCTCCTGGTTCCTTCCGTAAAAATGCGGCAAGGCGACTTCAGCGAACTCCTTGATCCCAATAATCCGTATACCCATAAGGTCCAGCCCATAAAGGATCCGCAGTCGTCTAGTCCGTGCACAGCTACAGACGGGAGCGGATGCTTCCCCGGGAACATCATCCCACCGGACCGACTAAGTCCGAACGGGATCGGCATCCTGAATGCTTGGCCAGTCCCCAACCTAACAAGCTTCATCGGGGGCGGGAACTGGTTTGCCTCGAAACTTCACACTATCGACCAGCGTAAGGACACGGTGGGAGTAGACGTGAATCTGACGGACCAACACCGTCTCCGATTCCGCGCCATGAATTATGCGTACCTGGAATATCAGCCGCTCGACGGCAATACCGACCGGACACCAAAATTTTTCAATCGCCCGAACAAGACCGGTTCACTCAACTATGTGTGGACCATTAACCCTACGAAGGTTAACGAAGTTCTGATCACTGCCAGCCAGGATGTGGTCAAGATCCCCGTCGATACCGCTCACTTTTTTGACCGCACTCAGGCGTGTGCAGGGTCGCTGGTGCCCTGCAGTCTCGACTACCCCTACATATTTCCTGATGGAAAGCTTATTCCTAACCGTATTCCCACGGTAAATTTGTCGCCCTTCTCTCAACTCAGCGGTGGACCCTATCCCTCGCACTCTGCTGGGCCCATTTACACCGCATCCGACAGCTTCACTTGGGTCAAACGAAACCACATGTTCAAGTTCGGATTCCTGTTTGAGCGATCAGGCGAGAACGATAACGATGAAATCAACGTTCAAGCCTGTCCCACTTGTACGAACAACCAGAACGGCCAATTCCTGTTCACTGACAGCCGAGCCGGCGGCACTGGTGTCGCTGTCGCGAACGCCGCCCTGGGCCTCTTCGACACCTATTCCGAAATCGGCCACCGTGCCTACACCATCTTCCGCTCTAACATGTATGAGGGCTTCGCTCAGGACTCCTGGAAGCTCGGACAGAAGCTCACTATTAACTATGGTGTCCGTTACACGGTCATCGTTCCCTACCACGCGGAGTGGAGAAACATGATCCTGTTCGATCCTAGGTTTTATGATCCAGCGCAAGCGGTAACCGTCGATCCCACGACCGGCCTTATTACCGGCACACCGACCATCGATCAGCGATACAACGGCATGGTTATTCCCGGAAACGGGTTTCCCTCGTCGGCGAATGGCCGAGTCCCAGAGGCCACCTCGGGTCTCTACACTGACTTGTTCCGTCACGTTCCTGACCACTACTCAGACATCCAGTGGGGCGATATTCAGCCGCGGCTCGGCGTCGCCTACCAGCTCGGCAACAAGACCGTCTTCCGCGCCGGCGCGGGCCGCTTTATTACTCGCCTGGGAGTGAGCGACTCGATCTTCCTTGGCGGGAATCCCCCGTTTCAGCCGAACGCCAGCGTAGCCAATGGCTTGGCAGACAACCCGGGAGCAGGTGGCGCAGCTACCATTCCGCTGGTGGTGACCTCTCAGAGCAAGAACTTTAGAAACCCGGAGGCCTGGAACTGGAATTTCACGGTCGAGCGCGAAATGTTCTGGAAGTCGATCCTTAGCGCGGGTTATGTAGGCCGCCGTGGTCTGCGCCTGCAGCGCGAAGCAGATATCAACCAGCCGACCACAGCAGTCGTCGCGGCCAATCCAGGCGTCAATATCAATGCTTTGCGGCCATACCTCGGCTTCGGTTCCATTCGCCAAACCGACAATGTGGCCAGTTCACGCTACAACTCGTTGCAAGTAGCCTGGAACCGCCGGTTTACAGGCGGCCTCGCTTTCGGCGTTTCCTACACTTTATCGAAAAGCGAAGACGATGGTTCCAACCAGCGCGACGTCGTCCCAGATACCTATGATACCCGCATGCTCTGGGGACCGTCAGAGTTCGACGCTCGTCACATGCTTGTGTTCAACTACCTTTATGAGCCGCCCTTCTTCAAGAACCACACCGCGCTGACCGGCAAGCTGTTGGGAGGGTGGCAGATCAGCGGCGTTACACAATTCCAGACTGGCTTGCCGTGCAGCGTTGCGGGTGCTACCGACTACGCCGGCGTGGGCCTCGACTCCAACTTCGGATGCGGCGTCAATGGCCAACTTTGGGCCGTAAACGGCGATCCCAAAATCATCGGCACGTTTGGGCGCAATGGACAGTGGTTCGCAACAACCAACCCCGACGGCACGCCGATTTTTACCAAACCGCTTCCGGGCACATTCACCACGCAGCGTGTTCGAAACCTCATCTACCAGCCCGGATATCAGAACTGGAATCTCGGACTCTTCAAGAACTTCCCGATTGACGAGCAGAGAGGGCTCCAATTCCGCGCGGAGGCCTTCAACTTTATCAACCATCCGAATTGGTGCGGTGGTAGCGGGTGCAATGGGACAACGAACATCGGACTCGACCCCAACAATCTCAACACTTTCGGAAAAGTACTCACCAAGGGGGGTGGCGTTGGCGGCGGCGAGCGCAATTTGCAGCTGTCCTTGCGCTTCTACTTCTAAGAGAGTTGGCCAGCGAAATAAAGTAGGGATAGGCGCCTCGGCTGTTCAGTGGAGGCGAAGCCGAGCACCTGCGCCGGGCAGTCAAGGCATGCTGTCCCTATGTCGTTCTCAGTCCTACATTGTTTGGCGATTTTTTTTTGGTAACACCATAATCGAATGACGTGGTTATTGCATCAAACGCCCCTGCATAGCCAAAGCAGGGGGGCGCATGAAAATCGTGGCGGTCACCGCTTGTCCAACCGGAATCGCTCATACCTACATGGCGGCAGAAGAGTTGGAGAAAGCCGCGAAATCTTTAGGACACCAGATCAAGGTGGAGACCCAGGGCGCCATGGGTATAGAGAACGAGTTGCGTGACAAGGAGATTGGCCAGGCGCAGGTTGCAATCTTTGCCGTCGATATCGAGATAGAACGGCGAGAGCGTTTCAAGCAGCTCAAAGTCATACAGGTGTCCGTCACAGAAGCCATCAAGAATCCCATGTTGGTGTTCAGGAGAATCCAGCAGTAGCGGGCATGAGTTAGGGGTGCAATCCGGTGGAACCCGCCCGCAACTATAATTCCCTTATCGAAACAGGCATCAGTTTAGGACAGCTCGCACCTGGCGGAGTTCGCCGGTGCATTGCCGGTGAAGATATGTGTCCTGGAGAACCGCCAATGCAAGCACGATTACGATCGTTGCCGCTGGTCTTTTTGTGCGCAGCAGTGTGGCTGAACTTTGCAGCCGCGCAGCGGGCAAAAAACTCATCGTCCAACCCCAAGAATATATTACCCCCTGCCAAATCTATCGATTTAACGAAGCAGCCGACGCTGTACGCGGTTGCCTACGCGCACCTGGATACGGAGTGGCGATGGGAGTATCCGCAGACCATCCGGGAATATCTCAGCAAGACATTGCGGAATAATTTTGCGCTGGCCGATCAGTATCCGCATTACATCTTTAATTTCAGTGGCGCGAACCGTTACCGGCTGATGAAGGAATACTACCCCGCCGATTTCGCGAAGCTGAAGCAATACGTCGCCGCGGGCCGATGGTTTCCGGCAGGTTCCTCGATGGAGGAAGGCGACGTGAATTCGCCGAACGCCGAATCTATCTTCCGGCAGATTCTTTATGGCAACAGCTTCTTCCGTCGCGAATTCGGCACTGCCAGCTCCGAATACATGTTGCCGGATTGTTTTGGCTTCCCGGCTTCGCTGCCAAGTATTTTGCATCACGCCGGAATTAAAGGTTTCTCCACTCAGAAACTTTCCGCAGCGTGGCAGCCGGCACCTCACGTGGGCGGTGCGGACTCGCCGGAGAAGACTCCTGAGGGCATCCCCTTCAACGTCGGCATCTGGGAAGGCACTGACGGCAGTTCGGTGATCGCGGCGCTAAATCCGCTGTCTTATGGCAGCCAAGTGACATATGATCTCAGCAAAGCACCCCCTCCGCCGCCTCCATCAGACCCCAATCTGAGCGAGCGCCAAAATGCTTTCCGAACCAGACCACGGGAAGATTGGGTCAAGCGTATCGAAATCAACGGGGACTTGACGGGCATCAAGGCTGATTATCACTATGTCGGCACTGGTGACATTGGCGGCGCTCCGCCTGAATCATCCGTGAAGCTGATGGAAGCCATCGTGACCAAAGGAAAGGCCTCGCTTCCGGAAACACCAACATCGCCGGCCGAGTGGGAGTCCGAACAGGAGCCGGGGGAGTCGCACTCGAGGCCAGTGCAGGTGGGCGATGGCCCGATTCAAGTTGTCTGGTCGAAGGCCGACCAGATGTTCAATGACATTCTCAAGTGCTGCAACACTGATCGCATGCCGCGCTACAAAGGCGACCTTGAGTTGATCAATCACTCGGCCGGATCTATCAGCTCAGAGGCATATCAAAAGCGCTGGATGCGCAAGAACGAATTGCTGGCCGACGCAGCGGAGAAGGCGTCGCTGGCTGCTGCCTGGCTGGGTGGACGGCCCTACCCGCTGGAGCGCTTGAATGCGGCATGGACCCTGGTGATGGGCGGCCAATTTCACGATATCCTTCCGGGCACTGCTACTCCGAAGGCGTTTGAATTTGCGTGGAATGACGACATCATTGCGATGAATCAGTTCGCCGGCGTGCTCACCAGCGCAACTGACGCGGTCGCTTCCGCGATGAATACTCGAACTCAGGGCATTCCAATTGTCGTTTTCAACCCGCTGAACGTCGAGCGGAAAGACATCGTAGAAGCGCACATTCAGTTTCCCAACGGAATTCCCAAAACAGTTCGAGTAATTGGTCCCGAGGGAACAGAAGTTCCTGCGCAAGTCTCTGGCGAGAAAAACGAAGCGGCAAAAGTTCTTTTCCTTGCCGACGCGCCTTCTGTCGGCTACGCCGTCTTTGATGTGCAGCCAACCGACGCGCAAGCTTCAAATTCGGAGCTGAGAGTTTCTGAGTCCTCCTTGGAGAACGCTCGCTACAGAGTGAAGCTCGATCAGAACGGAGACGTCTCCAGCATCTTCGACAAGAAAATCAATCGCGAACTGCTGTCCGCGCCCATTCGTTTGGCCATCTCCACCGATAATCCCGAGCATTGGCCGGCCTGGAACATGGACTTCGAGGACGAACAGCGTGTACCCAAGGCTTACGTGAGCGGATCAGCCAAGATCACCGTAGTCGAGAATGGTCCAGCCCGCGTGGCGGTTCAGGTGGAGCACGAGGCGGAAGGCTCCACCTTTGTCCAGACCGTTCGCCTGTCAGCCGGCGATGCCGGCAACCGCGTCGAGTTAGCCAACCAGATCCATTGGAAAACCAAAGGCGTCAACCTGAAGGCCACTTTTCCCCTCAGCGCCAAGAACAAGATGGCGACCTATAACTGGGATGTTGGCACCGTTCAGCGTCCCAATGAAGAAGAGCGTCAGTTCGAAGTTGCCTCGCACCAGTGGATCGACCTCACCGATCAGAGCGGCAGTTATGGCGCCACAGTGCTTACGGATTGTAAGAACGCCTCCGACAAACCCAACGACAATACTGTACGCTTGACACTAATCAGAACTCCCGGAACCCGCGGCGGCTATGCAGATCAGGAAACTCAAGATTTGGGCCATCATGAGATTGTGTTTGGACTCGCCGGGCATAGCGGCGATTGGCGTGAGGGACAAACCGATTGGCAGGCCTATCGCCTGAACGATCCCCTCGTCGCCTTCGAAAGTACGAAGCACTCGGGATCGCTCGGCAAGCAATTTTCGCTTGTCAGGGTGAATAACAGTCGCATACGCATGCTGGCCCTCAAGAAGGCGGAGCAGAGCGATGAAATCGTGGTGCGCGTTGTCGAGATCGATGGTAAGCCCGCGAGCCAGGTTCATGTCGCCTTCGCTTCTCCCATTCTCGCAGCCCGAGAAATCAACGGACAGGAACAGTTGGTGGGTCCGGCTAGGGTTCAGGGCGGCGAGTTGGTTGCGTCATTCAGCGCATATCAGCCGCGCAGCTTCGCAATAAAACTCAGCGCGTCGCCGACCAGAGCGGCCGTGCCGCAATTCGCGACGATAAAGCTTCCCTACAATGTTTCCGTGGCCAGCCTCGAAAACAAGCCTGCGAGTGGTTGCTTTGATTGCTCTTTCGATCGCCCGACCGCACCGCAAGGCAAGGCTCTGCCTGCCGAGATGTTGCCTGGCAAAATCGATTACGCTGGGGTCAGCTTCACACTTGCTCCGGCTACTAACGGCAAACCTAATGCGGTGACCACTGACGGTCAGACGATCCATTTGCCTGCTGGCAAGTTCAACCGAGTGTACCTCCTGGCCGCGGCCAACGGCGATCAGAAAGCCGAATTCAAGGTTGGAGACAAGTCAGTTAACTTGAACGTACAGGACTGGACCGAATTTGTTGGTCAATGGGACGACCGAATCTGGAGGACCACGGAAGAACCCATCCCACAGCGTGGCGCTCTGCCTCAGGGCAACGGGCCGCACGTTCGCTTGAATGAATACGGAGAGATGATTGGCATTCGCCCAGGCTACATCAAGCGTGCCGACATCGGATGGTTTGCTTCGCATCGTCACGATGCCGCTGCGAGCAATGAGCCCTACGCCTATTCTTACTTGTTTGCGTATGCTATCGATGTGCCGTCGGGCGCGTCAACATTCACGTTGCCTCGAAACCACAATATTCGTCTTCTTGCGGCAACTGCGGCGAATCAGGGCGCACAAGCCTGGTCAGCACAGCCTCTGTACGATGTGCTGGACCCAGCCGAGAATCGAACACGTGAATGATTCAAATAAGCAACTGTACCGAGACGGGTCTTTGACTATGTGCCGTTCACGCAGCGCACACAGGTGGTCAGCCAAATCGACTGATCCAATTTGACGCGCTTCGATCCGAGCCTTGCCTTGCTAGTCCGCCGGTCTTTTTGAACCGGAGTCGGTGTGGGCGCGCTCGGCCTTTGAGGTGAGATGCTTCGTCAGGCATTGTTAACTGGCTGGTTGGCGATTGTCAGCTGCGCAAGCGTTCATTCGCAGGAGCCCAACCTTGTGCTGCGCGGAACGGTGAAAGGCGACCAGAACAAAACCTATCTCGAAGTGCCATTCGAGGTCCCTCCCGGAACTCGAAGACTCAACGTTTCATTTCATTACCTCGGCAAAGAAGATACGACACTCGATATCGGCGTCCAGGATCCGCAACGCTTTCGCGGCTGGAGCGGCGGCAACAAGAGTTCATTCACAATCAGCACAGCGGATGCGACTCCGTCTTATCTTCCCGGCAACATCCCACCGGGTATCTGGAAGCTGTTGATCGGCGTGCCAAACATTCGGCAGAACAGCGTCGCGTCGTACGAAGCGGATTTCTATTTTGAACTGGCTGGAAGGAATACCAGGCCTGAAGGATTTTCAGACGCGCCTCTGCTTCCCTCTGCGGGGTGGTATCGCGGCGATTTGCACATGCACACCGCGCACAGTGACGGTCATTGCCAGAGCCAGACTGGCAGGCAGGTGCCGTGCCCGGTATTTGTCACCCTCCACGCGGCGGCAGGGAGGGGCTTGGATTTTGTTGCCGTGACCGACCACAACACCATCTCGCATTACGATGCTCTTCGCGAACTCCAACCGTACTTCGACCGTCTGCTCCTGATTCCTGGCCTCGAGATCACAACCTTCGAAGGACACGCCAACCTCTACGGTTCCACTGAGTTTCTGGATTTTCGGGTGGGATCAAGTTCGGTTCCCCACATGAATTCCCTGCTTCAGAGGGTTGGTCCGGGAAATACCATCGTCTCCATCAACCACCCCAATGCGCCGAGCGGCGAAGTATGCATGGGCTGCGGCTGGCACCCGAGGTCGGCGGATATGCGCCTGGTGGCCGCCGTTGAAGCTGTGAATGGGGGAGCGGAAGAGGCTCCCTATTCAGGGATACCGTTTTGGGAGAAACAGTTGAACGCAGGTTACAGGCCCACCGCAATAGGCGGTAGCGATAATCACGATCCCGAACTTCCGCCGAATAAGCCGGGGTCGGTGGGTAGCCCCACCACAGTAGTCTTTGCCTCAGAATTGTCGGTAAGTGCAATCCTTAGAGGTATTCGTTCAGGGCGTGTCTTTGTTGACTTGACTGCCTCAAGAGACCGTCTGCTTGATTTCGCTGCGCAAAAGGCAACGGCCAAAGCTGTCATGGGCGAGACGCTGCACGCGATTTCTGGAGAGGCGCTTCACCTTTCCGCGCATGTGCTCGGGTGCCAGGGGTCGCTGCTCCGCATATCGGTTGACGGCGACGAGGAGTCGATCCCACCAGCCGCAATCACTTCTTCTGATCAGACTCTCACAGCAAACTGGCGCAGCGATGGCAAACGGCACTGGTTACGTGCCGACGTGATATCGGACTCGGGCAGACTGCAACTGCTCGGGAATCCTATCTTCATCGACTTTCCGGAAAACGCCGCCGGCGCGGACAAACGGTAGTCATTTCGATATGAAGACTGCTCCGATCAAGTCTGCCTGCGAAAGATCTTGCTGGGTTTCTCATGAGCTGTTCTCGGGGCCCACTCGCCGGAACCACAACCCGTCGTGACGCTCGACCTTATCGGATGCGAGAGCCGGGTTCTGTTAAGTCTCCACGCGGAACGGATGTGTTGTAGTTCGCCAAAACGTTGCGCGCTACATAATAAATGAAGAGATTTCTTTCCCCTTGGCATAAGCTCTTTGGGATTGCAGGCTGATTCGGCGGTCGGCAGAAAATGCTCGCGGAGAGCGTGCACCGGACAAAGACTTGTGCCTTAGCGGCGATACAATGAAAAGAGTTTGTTATCAGAAAAATAGCTCTTACCCTCTACGCGCGAGCCGCATAGCGGTGATGCAGTCCACCGAGTCTCGGCAAGGATTGAATCTTGCTTTGAGCCCCAGGGCGGATTGCTGTTGGCCGACCTGCTGGTGTGTCCTTCGCGAGCCCCAGATGCGTCCGGTCCTCGTGGTAGTAGCGCACATACTCAGACATCAAGCGTTTCAGATGCCGTTCATTCAGGGTGATCACGTGATCAAGCAAATCTCGCCGACAACTTCCGACCCAGGGTTCCGCAACACCGTTCTGCCACGGACTGCGAAAGGCAGTGCGGGTTGGCTGGCTTCCGATGTACGTCACCGCTGAAACCACATCGGCTCCAAACTTTGAGTCTCGATCGAATAGCAAGAATCGGTGCGGCTGTTTGTAGGCCCACGCTTCTCGCAATTGCTGTGCAACCCAAAGAGCATCGGGATTTCGCGTCACATTGAAGTGCAGGATCTTACGCCGGTCGTGGCCGATAACGAAAAAGCAATATAGAACACCAAAGGTGAGCGTTGGGACGGTAAAGAAGTCCATCGCAGCAATGGCTTCCCGATGATTCCTGAGGAACGTCAGCCATCGCTTTGCAGGATCTGGATTTCTCAGAGCGCGTCGAACCCATCGCGAGACACTTCTTTCCGAGAAATCGAAACCCAGCTTGAGCAGTTCGCCGTGAATGCGCGGCGCTCCCCAGGTCGGATTCTCGGCCACCATACGGAAGATCAGGGTGCGAACCTCCTTGCTGACGCGCTTGCGCCCTCCTATTTGCCTGGCTCTTGAAACCCATGTCCAATACAAACGAAACCCCGCCCGATGCCAATCCACGACGGTTCTAGGCCGAAGTTCCCCGGAAAAATCTCGCATTTGAATCCCTAAACACTTCACATAGCGTGCTTTGCTGCTTTTGCGCTATTTTATATGTACCCATGTAAGTTAACAGTTATTATTCATTTCCACAGATTAGTGTGATATACATTGGCCCATGTACATCGATATCGTGCCCAACCGCAACTCCCCGCCCGCCATCCTTCTCCGCGACAGCTCCCGGCAAGGCAAAAAGATTGTCAAGCGCACCCTCGCCAACCTCTCCGAGTGGCCTGCTCCCCGCGTCGATCTCCTCCGCCGGGTGCTGAAAGGCGAAGCCTTGCTTCCCGCCTCGGCGGCACTGGCGATCGAACGCTCCCTCCCTCACGGTCATGTCGCCGCCGTCCTGGGGACGGTTCGTCGCCTGGGACTGGAGGCGATGGTGGCGCGTACCCCTTCCCCCGAGCGCGATGTGGTGATGGCGCTGATCGTAGCCCGCGTCTTATCGCCGGCTTCGAAACTGGCCACGGCGCGCGGCCTGGATGAGCAGACCGCCATCTCGTCGCTGGGTTCGGTCTTGGAGCTGGAGGGGATCGATGAGGATCGGCTGTACCAAGCCATGGACTGGATTTTCGAGCGGCAAGAGAAGATCGAGAAGGGGCTGGCACGACGACATCTGGAGGAAGGCTCGTTGGTGCTCTACGACGTGAGCTCGACGTATTTTGAAGGCCGCCGCTGTCCGCTGGCCAGGTTGGGACACTCGCGCGATGAGAAGCCGGGGAACTTACAGATCGTCTTGGGTCTGTTGACGAACCGGAAGGGATGCCCGGTGGCCGTGGAGGTGTTTGAGGGAAACACCGGAGATCCCAAGACTGTAGCCGGGCAGGTGAACAAACTGCGGCAACGGTTCGGGTTGAAACACCTGGTGCTGGTGGGAGATCGGGGGATGTTGACGACGGCGCGTATCCGCGAGAATCTGCGCGGCGAAGCAGGCCTGGAGTGGATCACGGCGTTGCGCGCCAGCCAGATTCAGAAATTAGTTTTGGATGGAGCTTTGCAGTTGTCGTTCTTTGACGAACTGGACTTAGCCGAGATTACCCACCCGGCCTATGGGGGAGAACGATTGATGGCCTGCCGCAATCCGCTATTGGCGGAAGAACGGAGTCGCAAGCGAAAGGAACTTTTGCAGGCCACGGAAAAGGAGTTGACCAAGATTGCGGCGAGCACGGAGAGAAAGCGGCGACCGCTGCGGGGACGCAACGAAATCGGCTTACGGGTAGGCAAGATTTTGGGCCGCTACAAAATGGGCAAACATTTCCAGCTGCACATCGAGGACGCCAGTTTTCGCTGGGAGCGCAAAGCGGAGAGCATTGCCCGGGAAGCGGCGCTGGATGGGATCTATGTGATTCGCACTAGTGTGTCGGCGGCAGCCATGAGCAGCCAAGAAGTGGTGGGCCACTACAAGGGGTTAGCGGAAGTAGAGCGCGCGTTTCGCAGTTTGAAGAGCGTAGATCTGAAGCTGCGCCCGATTTATCATCACCAACCCGATCGCGTGCGAGCGCACGTGTTTCTCTGCATGCTAGCCTATTATGTCGAATGGCACATGCGCGAAGCCTTGGCCCCGATGCTATTTGACGACGATGATCGAGAAGGCGCGCAGCAACTCCGTCTCAGTGTTGTCGCTCCCGCGCAACGCTCGCTGAAGGCGCAGAGCAAGGCGCAGGATAAGCACACCGAAGACGGGCTACCCGTCCACAGTTTTCAAACCTTGCTCCAGGACCTAGCCACCTTGACCAAGAACCGGGTGCGGTTGGCGGAGCAGAGCTTTGACATGATCGCCACGCCGACCGCAGTGCAACAACGCGCCTTCGAGCTTCTCCGGGTTCAACCTCTTTTATAGCCGTACCCAGACAAAAACGCCTCCAAAACCGGTTAATGTAAACGAAATCAGCGGATTACCGCTCTTCGCAATACGGAACTTCGGTCTAGGAGTGACCAAGACGAGAGGCTTCGTCCACCCGGACCAGATTGTCCTCAATGCGACCCAGAACAGCTTGTGCAGGACTTCAATCGAAGGCGAGGCCTTTCTTCGTGCAGAGCTAGCAATTGCTGACGGAGAGCCAGGTTTTCGAGGACGAGGTCTTTCCGGGAACGACAAGCGCTGACCACCCAGCCCAGGAGATGCCGGAGAAACACGGCCGTCCGAATCGAGCCTGTCGCCATGTCGTTCATCTTGCCTGTGTACGAGGTTTTGGCGAGCCGCAAGCCATCGCGGCAGTCCTTTAACACATGCATGCCACGTTTCCAGAAAACCTAAGTAACATTGACCGGCGTCATGTCCCTTTGTAATGCTGTCAGCATGCCGCGGAAGTTGGGAACACCTCGTAAGCGTACCCGCCCGCCGCGCATTCGTGTGCCTAACAGCGAGCGAGCCATATTCATCGTTGACACCCAAAAGTTTATGGGAGTCATTCAGTGTCTTTCCCTTACTGGAGGTTCTGCCCTCCTCTCTAAAGGCCCTATTCCTCAGGGAACGGTCGCCGAGATGGCTCTGAGGACCGTGTTTGGGAAAGTGACTGCGCAGATCGAATTCCTGCATACCGGAGCTGATGGGGTACCGCTTGCCCAAGCATTTCGCTTCCTGGGTATGGACGACGTCAGTTCGGAGCGATTCAGCGCTGCCGCCAAGCAAATGGAGATTGAGGGTTTCAGCGATGTCGAAACGGATGACAACCCTCTCTCCAGCCAGGCATTCCAAACCCTAGGCAAACTCC
Organism: Terriglobia bacterium; assembly: GCA_963803655.1. Taxonomy (GTDB): domain Bacteria; phylum Acidobacteriota; class Terriglobia; order Terriglobales; family Acidobacteriaceae; genus JAIQFF01. The sequence goes on along the minus strand of CAWDNR010000015.1, from coordinate 25,220 downwards.
ACGACAGCATCCGCCGCCTGGCGGTGATGATCGCTTCTGGCAGAGAGACCGAAACCAAGAGTTGAACAGTCAAACCTCGTAATTCAGCGATGCGGTTTTTCCACAAAAATGCGCGAGTCTTTGTGTATTGGGGAACCAATCATACACTCGGCGGATTATTGGAGTCGGATCCGACCAACTGCGTCAGCGGGAATACGTGTTCGACATTCTTGCCCCGTCCTGGACCAATGGCTGCTTCTGCTCGAGCGTTTAACCGTACTCAGTCCCAGGCCATCGGCTTCGCGTGAGGTCGTCGCAGCTGCGCTGACGCTTGCTGGCCGGACTCAGTGGGGCGCAAGCCCATCCGCAGGTCGATCCCGAGCGGGTTACCGTCATAGGTCACTGCTTCGGTGGATTATGTGCTCTGGATCTGGCGCGTGCTTCCCCACCTGGGTTGAAGGCCGCCCGTAAGCTTCCACGGACCGCTGACACCTCCCAATATCGCCGAGCAACTGTCGATCAAGGCGAACATCCTCATCCTCCATGCCTGCGAAGACCCTTTCGCGCCGTCGTCCGACGTGCTCGCCATCGCGAAGGAGTTAACCGCAAGGGTGCAGATTGGCAATTGCACGCATATGGACGAGCGAAGCACGGCTTTACGTTCAAAGATGCAAATATGCCACGGCGCGGCATCCTCTACGATGCGACAGCCGATCTACGATGCGACAGCCGATCGGCGGTCCTGGGCTGCGATGAGGGCATTTTTGAGCGAGGTTCTCACCTGAGCCTCGCCTGTATTGATTGTGAAAGATCAGGGCCAAGAAATTCGCACAGCCGGAACTAAAGCGCGGAGAGGCTGGCGAGCGCAAAACAAAAGCTTGACGGCCGGCCAAATTTCTGCGCTGGCTTTTTGCTGGTGCATGTCGCGAGTGGACAGAACCTGCGGAACTTTGTTGACGATTCCTGCGTATTTCATAGCAAGCGCGGGGACTTGGAGAAAGGGACTGGAAGGATGAGATTGCCGGAATTCTTTATAGGAAGAGTCGCCGCACTTGCTCTGTCAACGACAATATTGAGCCCGGCTCAGGTACCTTCGGGCTCTCCCCAAGTGCCCGACAATATTGCGGATTGGGGTTTGGTTTGCCTTTGTCCCAAGGCGGTAAGTACGCCTCAGCATATCGTTAAGGCTGATAACAACGGCCGAATCCTCTACTACGCAAGAAATGGTGCGACGCTTCGGGAGCTGCACAGCCACGCCATTTTCCCGACACAAAGCCAGCTGTACCTTCTGACAGACTGGAGCCTTTTGAGGAAAGAGGCTGATCGATATGAGAGCCGTATTCCAGTTCTCGGTCCCGAACAGAGTGCTACCTTTCGTCCGAAGCTCGTGGCGCTGGCGGCAAGAATAGCGCCTTCCATCGAAGGCGACGTTCGCGATATTGGGTCGGTTCTCCGGCAACAAGGCTTTTCCGACAGTGACTACGCGATTGTATTTTCGTATGTCCTCGACGGTCTGCTCTGGTACGACTTGTTGTCTGCGGATGCGTTCCCGCATCTCGACGTCACGCCGGATCACCCGTTCTGGAACGGCGCTTTTTGGGCGGTTTACCCGAAGCGCTCCGGAGTGCCCGGAACCAACGATGTCGTTGAAGGGAGAGTGACACTCAAGATGCTTTGGACGGATAGAACTCTTGAGCCAATGAATGCGCTGGGACAATCTGTCGCCCTGAGAGAGTTGTTAAAATCAGTGGACGAAAGCCGGCTTGACAGCACACCTATTCAGGTTTCGAACGGAGCGGTTTGGCACTTGAGCGGCCTAAATGGGGAGTTGAAGGTGCCAGTGATCCACCAACGTGAGGACGACCTGATTCATCACAAAGGCAAACTCATTGCTGCATGCGTCGCCGATGCACTGACGAAAGACCCGTCTGCTCAGGCCATACTGGGCTCCATACCGAAAGTGAATCCGCAAGAAGCGCTTCCAATTATCACTCACGAGTTCATTTGGGATTTGATTGATCGACTCAGCGCAAATGGCGCTGTCCACCCACCTCGAGCGCTACGCGTCGGGTCTGACCTGGCACCCGATACTTTGCGTGCGTTGGTCTTCATCGTTATCGATCATTGACAAGTGCACGGACTATTTGGAGTCGAGGGAACATGCGCTGATCGACAAAGATCATTCGGCTCGGCGATCGGAAGCCGATACAAGCGCCTCTCTCGAAGAAATAATTGCGAACTGCAGACGCTAGGAGCCAAGAGCGGGCAAGCAGGCGAAGCTCGATTCGCAGACTGAACGCACTTTGAGCGACGTGTCGGGGCGGCGGTTCGGGGATATGGCTGTCCTCACCGGCATTCTCACCAGCAAAACGGCTAAGGAGAACGAGAGGGAAGCGACGACGGTGGTGTTCGTACAAAGTTCGGGCAAGTGGAAGATAGCTTCCGCGCAATGGACTACGGTTGCGCCCGCCAAGTAGTAGCCAAGTAGTTAATTGAATTACGTCTTGGGATGCTTCATCTGACTCGAAATCTCTGTGATCGGGTTGAACGTAGTCCTTTCGCTGATTCGCCCTACGTACGCTATCATCACTGATACGCTCTATCCATGGCATTCCAGCCGATGGGGCGCGGGCCGATCGCGAGCACAACTGACAAGATCAGGAGTCGTAGGTCGTAGGAACACGTTGCGGGCAAGCGCATCGCCGCCATACCGGTGTAGTGCATTGTGGCGATGCCACCGCCCATAATTGCACTGCCAGCCAGTGCCCGAGGCCAGCCCATTTTCTTTCGACTTACAACGAAAAGGGCGACTGCAGCAGCGAAAACGGCGGCCATAAGCGACAGCAACACCGTCGGCCAGTCGTAGAGCACCAGGACCGGCAAGCTGAAAGCCAGCATTCCGATGTAGTGCATGGACCAGATACCCACGCCCATGGCAGTCGCCCCGCCCGCAAGCCACCGTAAGACGAACTCGGCCCATTGCGGCTGTTGTGCGCCCAGCGAGGTCAAGAGCAGCATAGGAAGCAAACACCGCAATCAAGACGGACAGCGCAACAAGGCGGTAGTCGTAATAACCGATCATCAGTTTTAGTCGTCACCGATCATCTCTATACGAGCCGCTTTTCTGGATCAGATCCCTTTGGCGAGACTGCATCTTAAAGTGAGATCATGTCACAAGGAACCCGCCAACCAAAGCAGAGTTTCGACTTACAGCTTGTGTCGCATCTAGGAGGGTATCGGCCGTGTCAAGGGCTTATTTGGGCTCACCAACTGCGTGCAGACTGGCCACACGCCGCAGCAAATCTTGAGCCGGGGATGCCCACAGCGATGGCCATGTGAGCTCGGCGCATCTTAACTCCTCGGGATGCTTGACGTCTTTCGCGTGTTATGCACGACTCTTGACGCTGGCAATTCCGAAATGTCTCGGTACCCGGATCGTCACAGCGCGATCAGAAAGGCTAGGAACTCTGGCTGGAAACCAAGCTGCCGGACGCAGCGATCAGAAAGGAGATCATTTACCACCACGGGAAGGGATTCCTCCTGCGAATCAGAGTCAATTAATCTCCCGGAACTCATGAGGCTAACTGATGGATTCACACCCGCGGATTTGCGCCGCATCGTGTCTGATGCGAAGGCCATGCTCATGTACGACGAGGAGAAGAACCGCGATCGGAAAACGGTGGGAGAGTACATTCTGACCTCGGCCAGGAATCTTCGCGAGCTCAAGGTGACAGTGGCTGGCGCTCTGGGATACGAGTTGCCCAAATCAGCTGACGACTCGGAAATCGTCAATACCTGTTGTTCTTAAACGAGACATAGTGCCCCCGTAGAGAGTATTGCCGACAATGCCCTGCAATCGTACGGACACGATTCCATATTGGTAGAATCCTTGAGGCGGGGGCGCGATGGCATGCAAGTCTCCCTGCACGCAAATAGGATACCGTTCAGGCTGTTGTCAGTTCACAGAGTTGACCAAATGGTGTTGTGGAAAAGGCCACAATCAAGCATTTGCATGGGCACGTTAAGGTCACAATAAGCCGAGCTTCTGTATCCAACAGGGCTTTTGGTAGCGACCAGGGCCTTGTAGGTACAACGGTTTACTTCAAACTCGGGCGTTGACACGGTAGAGGTCAGGAGTTCGAGTCTCCTCGTGCCTACCATATCTTTCATAGGGATAGAGAGAATCCCCAAAATTCTCCAGCCCGTGATTAGCCCGTGATTCGGTGGACATCACCCGGAAACCAAGTTCCGAGTCAACTGCAAACGGACCGTCCAACTCGATATTTCCGTGCAGCCCACTTCGCTCCGTATGCCGAGAGAATCCGCTTGCAACCGGTGTCCACGGCTTACCTGTAGCGGTCGAAAGTAAATGCCTCTCTTGGCACTCGAGCGGCAGAGCGCGTGGGTCTAGGGTGATCACGACAGAAATTCTTGGACCCCAGCCTTAAAGGCGTTTACACCCCAATCGGGTTATTCATACAGATCCCACGTAGGCGTTATCAGCGACATTCGCGCTTTCAGCAAAAACGACCGGTACCTTAAACCCAATACATTGCAGATCGTTCGGCTTCAAGCCACGTTCCGCGAATGCTTCCAGTTGTCGTTCAGCAAACCAAAGTCCGCGTTTTGCCGGATGGTGCAGCGACTCCTCAAAAGTCGATTCCGAGTCGGCAACCCCGGCCAGAGTTCCGTTCGCGACGTTCAGGCACAGTACACCACCTTCAACTCTTCGCAAGAACAAATCGCCGAAACCATTCCGGGCTGCCAGTTTCACAGGCTCAGCGCAAAGCCAACGCCACTGTTCGAGCAGTCGGTTTACGTCGAGTTCGTCAGTATCAAAGGGCCGTTCCATGACGTGCTCTCCGTCGGGGCAGCACCGGAATTGTCGCACGACGCTGGTGGTTGACGAAATCGGGCGGTAGCGCTTATTGAGGGGTTTTGAGTTTACATGGGCCTGCAGCCCACCTATTGACATGAAAATTGGGGTTGAGTCTGTGCTGTATGCTCATCGGGCGTGGACGGCACAGATCTGATTACACTCTGGATAAAGTGAGGCCGTTTTTGAGTTTGGTCGGGAACGCGCGTTTTGAACCAATCTATGTCGCGCCATTCTTCCGAGTAGGGAGGGTGGTAGCACGTGACGGCGTGTAAGCATGTACACGTGCGTTCTGCCGCTTCCACGTCAGGAGGAAGCGATGAAGATGGCGGGGATCGACGTACACAGGAAGGTTTGATGGTAGTGGTGGTGGATACGAGTGCGCTGCAAGAGAAGCCGGCACGGCGACGATTCGTCACACTGCCGAGTGAGTTACAGCGATTCCGAATCTGGTTACAAGAGCAAGGGGTGGAAGAAGCGGTGATGGAATCCACCGCGCAGTACTGGCGGTCGGTGTGGCTGGAGCTGGAGCCGCATATGCGTCTGCACTTGGCGCAGGCGTTCTCCAACCGTGCTCCGCGAGGGCGCAAGCATGATTTCAAAGATGCGGAGCGGCTGGTACGGCGGCTGATCGCCGATGAGCTGATCTTGAGTTTTGTGCCCAACGGGGAACAGCGTATTTGGCGCAGCCTCACCCGCATGAAGGTGCAGCTCACACGCGACCGAGTCCGACTGCAGAATCAGATGGAGTGTCTGCTGGAAGAAATGCGCATCAAGCTGTCGATCGTGGTCAGCAACTTGCTGGGCGCCAGTGGCCTTCGCATTCTGCATGCTTTGGCGCAAGGCGAGACCGATCCCAAGAAGTTGGCCGAGCTAGGGGATGAGCGGTTGCACTGCACGGAGGAGCAACTGGTGGATGCGTTGACGGGAAGAGTGCAACCCATGCACCGGGGAATGCTAGCCTTACAACTGCAGCGGTTGCAGTTGATCGATCAGCAAATGGCTCAGCTCAACCACATGATCGCGCAGGCCATGAAGTCGCATCAGGACGCCGTGATCCGACTGGCGGAAGTACCTGGCCTGGGAGTGGATTCAGCGCAACAGATCATCGCCGAGGTAGGGGCGCAGGCCAGTACATTCTCTTCGGCGGCGGAGTTGACGGCTTGGGTGGGAACATGTCCTGGCAAAGAAGAAAGCGCGGAGCAGAACCAAAGCAGTCGCTCCGCGAAAGGCAATAAATACCTACGTCGAGTGCTGAACCAAGCCGCGCACGCTGCGGTCGCGAAGAAAGGCTGTCATTTTCGGGTTGTGTTCCGCCGTCTGATGCCCCGCCTCGGCTATAAGTCCGCCATCTGGGCCGTTGCCCATCGGCTCTGTCGCGTCGTTTGGAAGATCTTGCATGAAGGGGTGCGATTCATCGAGCAAGGCCGCGAAGTAGGCCCTCGGGAAAAGAAACAACGCGCCCAGCTGCTGGCGCGAGCCCCTCGTAAGCTCGGCTATGAGGTCACAATCACCCCCATAAACCAACTTGCCCCCAATCCTGCTTAGGTCTGGAGAGGATTTTCGACGGAGTGTAACCGCGATTAATTCGCGTGGTGCGGCGCAAGGTCCAACCGCGCAAACTACAGGCGCTCCAGCATCCACACATTGGAAGTCCCACGGGCTTTCGAGAGTGCGAGATGTTTGCCGTCGGGCGAAGGTATCGCCCAGCCGATCTTCTCCGTGTCTTCCAGTACTATTCTGGTCTGCCCTTTAAGATCGATGTTCAACAACGCCCATTTTCCGGTGTTGGTATAGACCGGCACCCACAGGCTGCGTCCGTCGGCTGCAAAGTCGATGCCGCTGATTCCCGCCCAGTTTTTTGCTTTTACCGTACGCTTCGAACCGTCTTCCACAGAACGGAAATCGATGCTCGGGTCCTTCTGCACTCCCTCCCCTTTCACGGTTGCGAGGATTCTCCCGTCAGGTGACAGACTCCAGTCATACGCATGGGGAGCCTCGTCCACAATTCTGAGTTGCGGAAGCTCCTCGCTTGCACCGGTAGCGGGATCGAAACGAAAGAAAGATAGCTGAGTTGCGGTCCCTACGTGGTAGAGGCACAGGGTCGAAGGCAGGCGAGCACACTGTAGGTTGCCGATTCCATCTCGCTGCAAGACAGTTTGCGGCGGACCGCCCGCAAGCGGTATTCGCATCAAGCGACTAGGCGTGACCGACCCGCCCAACTTCGGCCAGACTACGTAGAGGACGGTCGAATTGTCCGGGGCGAGACGCGGCACGTTAGCTTGTTCGTTGCCCCCGACGAGGACCTCGGGTATCGTCTGGTCAATCTGCTGTTTGAAAATGTGATAAAGACCGTCACGATCGGACACAAAGAGAACGGCTTTGCTGTCGGATGTCCAGGCGAAGGGAAGATCTGTCCAGTCGTCCAGCGTCAGCCGCTGGGGCGCGCTGAGCCGCGTCCCACCTGAGTGCAACTCTGAAACATATATCGTCGGGTTTCCGGAGTACTTTGTATATACGATTCGTTTACCATCAGCGCTAGCGTTGAGGTTCGACACATCGTTCGGTGCAGCGGTCAGTCGCAAAGCACGCCCGGCTACGTGTCCTCGGGGGTCGACTGGTAATGACCAAACATTTGAGTCATGCTCATCCGACGTCGACTCAGAAACCGAGTAAACGAAGTGATTGTCCGACGTCCAAGCAAGTGCCGGCCCCAGTTGCGTGTTGTGATCCATTTCTGACTGAGTCTTTGACGGCGAGACGATGATTTCTTGGCGGCCGTTACTCAGATCGAGCGTCGCGATATTCGTCATGAGCCCCCATTGCGCCGGCTCATACGTACCGTTTACGTAGGCAATTCGTTGTCCGTCCGGAGACCAGGCGGGCACCCCGAACACGCACCTGTGAGCAGCAGCAAGGAGCCGCCTTGGCTTTTCGCCGTTCTTGCCCATTACCCATAGTTCCTCATCCAGATTCGACCCTCTCACAAATGCAATCTGCGATCCATCGCGAGAAACGGAAGCGAGCCGACCATCGTCGATCAGTTTGCGAGGTGTGCCTCCCACGATCGAGACTTCCCATAGGCTGGAAGTCGATTTTGGTCCTTCGACCCAGGTTGCAACCAAGTGGGTTCCATCGGGATACCACGCTGCCGGAAGGGCATTGAACCCCTTGGGGAGACTTACCGGATGAGTTTCGCCGTTGTCAATCTGGCGCAAGTAGAAGCCGGTGTTGTCAGAAAACACTAGGTACTTGCCATCAGGAGAAATCACACTGCCGAGAACAGGATCGTCTTGAGAATTGGCCGTGAGTCGCCGCAGTTTGATTTCGGTGGGATGGTGCGGCCAGTATGCTATGACCCATCCCACCGCCACCACTATCAGCAGCACTGCTGCAATGGCAAGGAGCCGCCACCACTTGGAGCCAGAAATGGATTGGGAAGTCGGTGCGACACTTGCCATTCTCCCGTTTAGCGGCGCGAGGAAGCGGTAACCGCGTCGGGCCACAGTTTCCACAAACCGGGGTTTCTCTGCCGAGTCACCGAGCGCGTCCCGCAGCCTACGGATTGCTGCATTCAGGCTGTGATCGAAATCGACGAAGGTATCCGCCGGCCAGAGCTTCTTCTGCAGGTCCTCACGCGTGACCAGCTCTCCAGGTCGTTCAAGCAGCGCTGCCAGAACATGCAACGGCTGTTCCTGCAGCTTTACCTTCTGTCCCCGCTGACGCAATTCTCCGGTGTGAAGATCGACCTCGAAAGTGCTGAAACGGATAATTCGGGATGATGAATTGGCTGACACGGGAACGTCCACGTGGCCGAAGTTTAGCACCTTTCGGGCGCAGATCCGACGTGTGATCGCCTCTACGAAGTTCTGAGATCAATGAGTTCTTGGTCAGCATTTTTATTCGAATGACCAACTATCCGTGAAGCTTAGTTGGCTGATTCTCGAATCACCGGCTATCCGGAAGTAGTCGGAGAGCCTCCCTGGGCAGCTTCTTGTGGGTTGTGAGTGCTGAAGCTGACGGTGAACGAAAGTAAGACGGGGTCTGTCGACTGCCGGAAGAGAAGTTCGATTTTCTCGGGTATACGTTTGGTCGATGCTACTCGCCGAAGACGGGGCGGGCCTATTGGGGCACCACTCCCCCCAAGAAACGAGTGCGACGTTTGTGTAAGTCGATCAGCGAGATGACCCGCCGGAGTCACACCCAGCAGGAGGCGGCAACGCTGGTAGCGGCGCTCAACCGGAAGATCCATGGTTGGGCCAACTACTTCTGTCTGGGGCCGGTGGAACAACAAACCTCCCGGCGGCTTCGCCAGTGGCTGTGTGTCAAACACAAAGAGCGGGCCGGAGGAAACGCTCGGTTTCCTCAGCAGGTCCTGCATCAGCAGTTTGGCTTGGTTCGACTTACAGCGCGGACCGCCAGCTTTCCGTGGGCGACAACGTGAACCTTTCTCCGAGAGCTGGATGCGTTAACTGCGCCTGTCCAGTTCGATAAGCGGGGGTGTGGCGTCAGTGTAGCCTACCGAGCGGTTCCTTGACGAGCAGCCTCGGAGGGTCAGCAAAACAGAGTACGAGCATTCGTTTGAAAAACGTTGATATTCGGTACCGCGCGATAACGAGCAACTTCCACGATACTAGAGCGGAGGCTGGGGAAATATTCTAGCCCTTGTTGGTAAGAGAGCGAAAAAGTGGAACGGGCTGGCGTTCGTTCTGAACAGGCTTCCTCACGCACGAAGTCCCTACGTGGTAATCGCCGCATACTTCACAGAACGATTGTCCGCAGCACTCCGTAGAGCAATTTGAACAAATCGCTACTCCGCAGTCAGCGCACTTTCGCCACAGCAGGCTTGCTGCACGGCGTTCCGTCAACGCTATCGCTAAACGAGAAAATCCTTCCGACGGTCAGCCAACGCCTCGGGGTCGAGGGGAAGTTTAGCCGCGCTTCACTGTACTGAACTGGCGGTAGACGAGAAAACGTTGTTTGCGTTCGCGCCAATCAGCCGGATTGTACCGACGACAATCACAAGAATGACCGCGAGTACCACGGCGTATTCGGCGATGTCTTGACCGTTCTCGTCAGACCACAGGCACGCAACGAGCCTGGACATATCCACCTCCAGTTTCGTGCGTCAGGGATCATACGCTTATTCCGGACAAAATTGCTCCATTTCTTGTGCAAACGAACAAAAGGCGAACTTGATACCATGTTGATTCGATATGGACGGACCCGCAAACGTGTCATGGCAGCAATTCTGGCCTCGCTGCACATACAGAGCGCAGATGACTTGTTCGGTGGTCCTCAGGGGAGCCCACCGACTGACCGGCTTATTGAGGCTAGCATCCAGTGGGCCGAGCGGATTATGCGGAAGATCGACAGTCTATTCTATCGGCAAAATCCAGAAAGCCCATGTTCTCGTGGGCAAGACCAAGTTTGGGATCGTTCTTCAGCGCCCGTTCGATAAGCGGCCTGGCGTCGGCCAGGTCGCGAGAACAAAGGTGATAACCGCCGAGTTCAGCGTCGGTTTCAGCCAGACTGAGTCTACGTACCGCGAAGGCCTTCTCGTCGATCTGGGGCGGGTTCTTGAGCACCCAAGTTGGCATGGTGAACTTGTGTATGTATTCCTCGAAGTTCTTCTGGACCCCCGAAAAATTTCCGAAAACTTGCTGGAATGCTTTTTTCTGTTCAGTTCCTTGCTGCAATAGACCGTAGAACTCGTTGAGCCGTTTTCCTTGTTCCATGCCGGGACCAAAAGTAAGAAAGTGGGTGAGTCCCCAAGACTCTGCGTAGAAGCGCCCGACTTTGTCCCCGTCGTGGTAGTAAGGAGACCGCCGGTCTACCGAAATCAGTGTCTCGACCGGGATCAGAACCGTCAGCATCGTTGCAACTCGATGGCTCGCATACCGGGAGCGCCCACCAGCATCTGGGATTGCTCAAATCGGGTACTCCCGTAGAAGTCTGCCAGTCCCTCATCGAGCCAGACCGGGAACCAGCGGAAGTTCAGGTGCAAAATGGTATGGGTGTATTCGTGATAGACGACTTCATATGAACCGGGCGCGACTGCATCGAGCCGGACAACGGCGAATTGCTTTTCCCAGCCGTGGGAAAAATAGCCGGCGGGCTTGACCCCCTACCGCCAACTCACCGACTTTCATTGACTCACCTCGGCTTCCGCCAGCACTGCCGCGCTGCTTGCAGACTTTGATATGGAACTAGACCCTGGCTAGACGCATCTATTGCCGTCTCTTGTAATTGGAAGTCATCCATCCTCGCTGAACTTCCGAGGCCAAAATCCAGGACGTTTTCCAAAAGCGCGGGGAATCTAAATCTCCCGCGCTTCTTTGGCTTGCTCCGAAAGAACGAAATTACGGTTGCGCTTGCGGTTGGACTCGGAGGTCCGGGTTCAGGTGCAAGGTCTTGCCGGCGGCGATGTACACCTTCTTATCGAACGCGGTTTGTCCCGACGCGCGCACCTCAATGTTGTAGCTACCGGGTCGAAGATTCATGGTTTTCAGTTTTCCGACGGTGCCAGCGTAAGCGCCATTGATGTATACCTCTGCATCCTTAACTTTGGTATCGAACTTCACTGCGCCAGTTGCTGGACCGTAACAGGGTAGGCCCCCCAGTACGGCGAGTATCCCCACCCGAAGCCCGGCCCGACGAACACGTGAACCGGTCGTGCGTAAGCCGCAAGTGGCGCCATCATCACCGCGGCTGTCAGACATATCAGTAATAACTTCTTCATAACTTTCTCCTAGGCAATTAGATGCCCAGTTCCGCGTTTTCATCGTAAAGAAGAGTAAAGGCGATTGAACCCTCTGCTGCGGCTCCAGATGCGGGGAGTGCAATCACCCTCCACCGTCCTCTCGGTCTGATACTTTCGCCTAATGCTTCGGATGTATCGAAGGCAGCTCGGGCCGGCAAGAAAGGGGAAGCGGAACGATGTGGAGCAAGACCCTCAGGCGCTGGAAGTTTCCGTCAGCAGTCGATAGGTGCGAGTGTAAAATTAGCGGATGGATTCACGAGTTACCTAAGATTGCTGGTTTGCTGTGCCTGCTCACGTTCGCATTTGCCCAGGAGTCCCCTAAGCCTGAGTTCCCGGACAAGATTAAAACGCCTGCTGGTCAAGAGCTGGCCCTGGTGGCGCATGCAACTGGATTTCAGATTTACACTCGTCAGCGAGGTGCAGATGGCCAACCTGCTTGGTTGCTCAAAGCGCCTTAGGCTGAACTTCGAGATAACACAGACCGGGTCATCGGGAGTCACTACGCCGGTCCTGCCTGGAAGCACAATGATGGGAGCGAAGTCACGGGGAAAGTACTGGCCAAGGTGGACTCGCCTGATGCCGATTCAATTCCCTGGCTGCTCTTGACTGCTTCCAGCCATTCAGGAACCGGAATGCTGGCAGGTGTCTCCACCATTCGGCGCATTCACACCAAGGGCGGACAGCCGCACGCAACACCACGGTGTACCTCTTCCAATCTGGATGCTACGTCCAAAAGTAGTTACGTCGCCGAGTATTACTTCTACGCGCCTGCGAAGGAGGGCGTAGTCTAATCTGGCTTCCAACATTCAGTCCAAACTGTCGCAATCTCGGCGCCGCGATGACGGCGGGGTCGTTATTACCTCAAAGATTTTCAACATCAAGATTAATAAATCGACAAACTACGTTCTCGCTGCAAGCGATTTGCTTCCGACGACTACCAAGAGCCGCTGACGTTCGGTCTGGCAGGAACAATCCCGGCCACTACCTGCAATGAACGATCCATATTTGTTGTAACCGCCTGTTGAACGAAGTCGCTGGCGCGACGGACGCTACGCGTGAGGCGAGGGGTAGCAGTTGTAAAGGGTATTGAGAGATTGAGATAAGTGGGTCACAGAACTTAAGGAGGTCACTGTGACCCAACTACGAAAACGAATGCTGGAAGAACTCCAGCGTCGTGATTACTCACAGTCTACAGCAAGAATCTACCTTCACGTCATCAGCGATTTCGCTCAGCACTTTCGGCGGTCACCGGATACGCTCGGTCCAGAACACATCCGGCAGTATCAGTTGCATCTGTTTCACAAGAAGCTGTCCCCGTACACCATCCGGCAACACACCGCCGCACTGCGTTTCTTCTATTTCAAGACTCTCCGCCGAAACTTCCCGGCTGAATATATCCCTTTCCCCAAGTACCGCAAACGACTGCCTACCATACTCAGTCCAGAGGAGGTAGGGCGACTGATCGACTCGGCTCGCAACCTGTTTCACCGCACCTTGATCATGACTCTGTATTCCACCGCCATGCGCCGGGCGGAACTGTGCCGGCTCAAGGTCGGCGACATCGACAGCCAGCGCATGATGATTCGCATTGATCAAGGCAAGGGCGGCCGGGACCGGGAGGTGCCGCTCAGTCCCACCTTGCTCAAGACCCTACGAGTCTACTGGCGCTGGATGAAGCCAAAAACCTATTTGTTCCCAGGAACCGTAAACGGCTGGCGCGCCGACGTGCCCATCAGTCCTAACACCGTCTGGCTCGCCTGCCACCAGGCGGCCCAGGCGGCCGGCATCACCAAACGCTTTTCTCCGCACAGTCTAAGGCATAGCTGCGCTACCCACTGGCTGGAAGCCGGAACCGACCTCCGTACCATTCAGTTGTTGCTCGGTCATTCCACCCTCGAACACACTCTCGTCTACCTGCATCTGTCGCACAAACATCTGCAAACCGTACCCAATCCACTAGACCAGTTGCAGATCTCCAATGTGGACAACGTGCAACGATCTCGGAGGTTACCGAAAAAATGAATCGGCCACACCTGGAGGTGGCCGACATCGTACGGGCGCAAGGCGAACGCTTCATCGCCAACAACCGCCGCTGGATTCACTGGGCGCACCAAAAAGTGCTCCGCGCCATCGCTCACTGCCGTACCGCCGTTCTGGGGGGACATCTCCACCAGTGTCCCAGTTGCGGCCATCGTGCGGTCGTATTCCACTCCTGTCGCAATCGGCACTGCCCAAAGTGTCAGATAACGGCTCGTCGCCGCTGGCTCGCGGCTCGCCAAAAAGAACTGCTCACGGTCGAATACTTCCACGTGGTCTTTACCTTGCCCCACCAACTCTCTCCACTGATGCTGCAGAACAAAAAGCTCCTCTACGACTTGTTGTTCCGGGCCAGCGCGGAAACCCTTCTGGAGATTGCCCTCGACCCCGAGCATCTCGGAGCCGAGATCGGGTTCCTCTCTGTGCTCCATACCTGGGGGCAAAACTTACGACACCACCCCCATATCCATTGCGTCATCCCAGCCGGCGGACTCTCCCCCGATCGCCGCCGCTGGATTCACCCTCGCTATCACTTCTTCTTGCCACGCCACGTGCTCAGCCGGGTCTTCCGCGGCAAGTTTGTCGACGGCTTAAAAAAAAGCCACCACCAACTCACTCTCTCTGGAGCTCTCCAACCTCTTCGTCAGGATCAAGCCTTCGCCTCCTTCTTGCGCACCCTATTCCGGCAATACTGGGTGGTCTACCTCAAACCCCCTTTCGGCGGCCCCCAACATGTCTTGCGCTATCTGGCCGGTTACACCCACCGCGTCGCTATTTCCAATCATCGCTTGGTCGCCTTCCAGCACGACCAGGTTACCTTTCGCTACAAGGACTACGCCCACGGCAACAAGAAACGCATGATGACGCTCTCCTCGCAAGAGTTCTTACGCCGTTTCCTGCTGCACGTTCTTCCCCGTGGATTCGTCCGCATTCGTTTCTACGGCTTCCTCGCCCATCGACGCAGAGCCCGCTTACTCCCTCTCTGCCAACAGCTACTTCTACATCATCCCAAGCCGCTTTCCCAGATCCAGCCGCGCCCGGGACTGGCTTCCGCTGTCCCCACTGCGCCACCGTGATGCGAATCGTAGAAACTTTCTCCCCCTCGACCTTCACCCCCAGGAGCACGTCCCTTGACTCTTCCTAGCCACAAAACACATCTACTCTTCGCAACGCGATCTTCCGCTCGCGCCGCCGTCGTGTCTCTAATTACCTCTACGCCCCCTCATCAGCCGCCTATAACTCGGAAAAACCTCCCGCTTCGCCCACACCTTCCACCTCCATCTTCCTCATCCAGTCTATTTTTCCAAGCCTTTTCCCTGATCATTACCCACTACTATCGAACAATTTCCATCCAATACCCATAGCTCACCGCATCCGTCGCAAACGCCAGCGACTTCGTTCAACAGACTTTATCGCAAGTCCCGCCACTGGCCTCGATTTGCGCAGAATTCCTGCTTGGCGGGACCTGCGATAAAGTACTAACTGTTCTCGACCGTTAGCGACTAGAATGTGAAAATCATGCGCCATTTGCGCCTTGCTGTTCCGGCGGGCCGAAAGATACCGACTTGAACATGATGGCGCGAGATTTGCCTCCCAATTTAAACTAGCGTTGGACGGAGAATAATCGCGTGTTTGCAACCGTTATCGAAATTCCCAGGGAACTGTGCTGTTCCCGAGGGTGTCCAAATGAGGCATGAGCGCAGCGGGGCTCTTTATTTGCTGTCGTTCACCACAGAGACCGTTTTGAATGTCACCACGACAAACTGCTGGTTTAGCATGATGTGGATTTCGATGGTGCTCTGATCGCCCCTCATGCACTGCATCCGTCGATTTTTGCCGCTGCACGTTGGGTAATCCTCGCCCGCGAATCGCTCTGCGTCTTTGCATCCTTCAATCTCTTGTACAGGGGTGTTGAAGCCGCCGATTGTCGTACCTCGGCACTTGCCAGTGTACGTTTGGCCTCCGTGATTCACCATGATGACGCCGTTGAGATATGTTCGATATTTCCAAGTACCTTCTGTGTCATTTGCGAAGGCGCTGCCGGTGAGCAGACCCATGAACAGGAGAGTGAATGCGATGTGTTCCATTGGTCCTCCTTTATTGAGTTATCAGTAGTGCGATTCTAGCCCCAGCAGATTGGGTTTTGTGCGAAGACGAATAGATCTATCACTTACTCTGAGAACGGAGCGGCAGATTTCTAGCTTTCCGAATCGTTATGAGTGTAATCGCCCCTTGCTGCTGAAAAACTCACACTCTAGTCACAATGGAGTGAACCGGTCCCGATGTGCGATGCGTGGGTTACATTGTGAGTCGTGTGACTACAACGCAGAGCCACAAGCAGAAAGGAACCGGTTCTATGAAAAAGGTACGATTTTTGGGTTTAGATGTCCATGCCGAGACGATTGCGGTAGCGATGGCCGAGCCCAATGGAGAGGTTCGGTCGTTGGGGATCATTCCGAATCGAGAAGAGGCGATTCGCAAGCTGGTGAAGAAACTGGGGCCGGCAGAGCAACTGCAAGCATGCTATGAGGCGGGTCCGACGGGATATGTTTTGTACTGGCAGATGACGTCCCTAGGAGTGAAGTGCGAGGTGGTGGCGCCGATCCTGGTGCCGGTCCAAGCGGGAGACCGGGTGAAGACCGATCGGCGGGACGCAAGCAAGCTGGCGCGCAGCTATCGCGCGGGGGATCTGACCGCGGTGTGGGTGCCGAACGAGGAACACGAAGCGCTACGAGATCTGGTGCGGGCCCGCGAGGTAACTAAGCAGGATCAGCTACGAGCGCGTAACCGGCTGAGCAAATTTCTGTTGCGCCACGGCCGACGAGCGCCTGCAGGGATCAGGGCGTGGACGCAGAAGTTTCAGCAATGGATCAAGGAGCAAGTGCACTTTGAGCAGCCGGCGCAAGAGTTTACGTTGCTGGATTACCTGCAACGAGGTTGAACCTATGACGGACCGCATCCGGCGACTAGAACAAGCTATCGCAGAGGCCGTAAAGTTGGCGCCGCCGCAGATGCAAGAGGGGATCCAATCCCTGCAAGCGCTGCGCGGAATCGCCCAGATCTCGGCGATCACCCTTGTGGCGGAGTTAGGAGAGATCTCGCGATTCGAGGGAGCTCGGCAACTGATGGGATACAGCGGCGCGGTTCCCAGCGAAGACTCAAGCGGAAAGCGAATCCAGCGCGGGCCGATTACCAAGACCGGGAATACTCATCTGCGGCGGATCGCGATCGAGGCGGCGTGGGCCTACCGACATCGACCGGCGATCGGGATGGCTTTACGCAAACGACAGGAGGGGCTAAGCGAAGAAGTCAAAGAAATTGCCTGGAAGGCGCAACACCGGCTGAATAAGCGCTACCGCACCTTAACCGCAGCCGGCAAGGAAGCAGAAAGTCGTAACTGCGGTAGGGCGCGAGCTGCTGGGCTTTATTTGGGCCATCGGAGTTCAGGTGGAACGAAACCACAAACGAGTGGCATAAACAAAAGAACAAAACATTCCAAAAAGGGGAAATTGGAGGCAAAATTCTCCGAAAGGAATCTGCGGATTTTCAGCAAGCTACTCGGACAAGGGGATGCGATATATATTCCGCCGCGTGTTCTGGCGAGTATAGGAATAATAGTTAGGTCCCACGGCTGAATCAATTTGTTGGTGGATCACTACAATTCTCTTGTCTTTTTTCAGATCCGCCTCCACGTTGATGCCCCCGGGCGGGAAATCTGGAAGGCTG
Source organism: Terriglobia bacterium (assembly GCA_963803655.1). Taxonomy (GTDB): domain Bacteria; phylum Acidobacteriota; class Terriglobia; order Terriglobales; family Acidobacteriaceae; genus JAIQFF01. The sequence goes on along the minus strand of CAWDNR010000015.1, from coordinate 7,839 downwards.
CGCGCAGGGTTCACTGGAAGCATGTAAGTTTCGCCGGTCACAGGGAAAGAGAGCCAGAAGAATTTCCCGCTAAGATCCCAACGAGGCAAGCAATATGTATTGCACACCCGGATAGACGGTCCGCCGTCCAACGGGATGGCGGAGACGCCGCCTGCGTGTTCCTCATCCGTTCCTTTGTTAAATGCTGTCACCCATCGGCCGTCTGGAGAGAGTGAATGCAGGTCTAGGATGGGGTCTGGAGAAATCTTGAGGCGTTCGCCTCCGTCCGGGCGGGAGCGGTAGATGAAGTTTTGTTCCCCTTCGGTTGAGCGCAGTATCAGGTCGCCATTGGGCAGAAAACGAGGTGTGTCCTGGCTCGTAGCAGAAGCTAACTGGCGCGGTGACGAGCGGTGATCCGTTGGCGCAAGCCACACGTGCGAGATGCCGTTCTGATCCTTCATCGAGAACGCAACCTGCTTGCCGTCATGAGAGACGTCATAAGATTCCAAGATGGCACCGGGCAGGATGGCGGATGCCGATACGATGCGCTCACTTTTTCCGCTGCTCAGTTCTTTAGACCAGATCTCAATCGCGGGGTTCTGGCCGCTCTGCATCAGGTAATAGAGCTTGTTTCTGTCCCGAGAGAACCAAGTAGCGAACGCATTCCCTTCCGACGAAAGCTGGCGGTCTCCACCGGTGTCATGGATCCAGATGGTGTTGTCTTGAACTCCTACCGACGTCAGCAGCGATTTCCCGTCGGGGCTCATCGCTATGCCTTCTTCTTCAGTAGTACCGGAAGTCAGCTGTTGCGCTGGTCCGTCGGGGAATTTCTGCCGCCAAATGTGAAACCGGCCGCCTTGATTTGAACTGACGTAGACCCACTTGCCGTCGGGTGACCAAGCGCCGGAAAGACAAGTCGCTTGGGAAGGCCCGACGACCCGCCCCCCTCCGCCGCCATCGAACGGAACCACCTGGCACGGTCCCAACTCACCCCGGTTGTCCATGACGACCAGCAGGACCCAACGGCCATCAGGAGAAAGGTAAGAATGGTGAACCATGCTACGTTCGCCAGAAGGAACATAGACGTCACGAATCTGCCCCCGAGCCTCGTCGGTGGTGATCAGCACCATGTGTAAGGCTTGCCTGATCTCGGAAAAGAGCAGGCGTTGGCCGCCGGCAATCCAGGTCAGCGAGGAGGCATTGCTCAGGAGGATCTGAGGCTGCCCGCCCAGCACAGGAACTTCCCACGTGTCCCATGGACCAGCGGTTCCGTAAGCGATTCGCGACCCGTCTGGAGAAAACGCGGGAGCGAGTTTGAAAAGCGAATCGTGGGTGAGTTGAACTGCGTCACCAGAAGGGAGCAGCTTGACGTAAATTTCCCCTTTGCCAAAAAATGTGTCGTCTCCCCGGATGAACGCCATCATTCGACCGTCAGGAGACAGGGCAGGATATACCGCGGAATCGGTAAAAAATGTCATCTGTTCCCAGTTAGTAGAGACGGCTGGTGTTCCATGTCCCAGGTAGAGATAGACTCCGATGGCCGCCGCCCCCAATAACAACACCACGCTCGCCGCAACCATGGCTAACCGCACAAAACTCCGCCGAGTTTGGGCCGGTGGCGCGAGGGTGCCTGACTCGCTATCACGCCTCAGCCGCCTGAGATCCGCTCTTAGCTCGGCGGCGGATTGGCAGCGCACATCGCGATCTTTCTCCAGCGCCTTGAGGATGATCTCCTCCAGCTTGAGTGGAATGTCGGGGTTCAGTCCTGCGGGAGGCAGCGGATTGCGGTTCAGGATGCTGTCGAAGATCACGCCTGTACTCTCACCCGGAAAAGGCAACGCGCCCGTCGCCATCTCGTATAAGACGACCCCGAACGAAAACAGATCCGTACGAGGGTCCAGTTCCTTGGCCCTCACTTGTTCCGGAGACATGTAAGCGACCGTGCCCAGAGTCGCACCCGGGCTCGTCAAGTGCTCCGCGCTCATTGTTGCTTCTTGAGCCGCTGATCCCGCGGCTTCTGCTTTGCCGCCTGGCGCCACTTTCGCCAGACCGAAGTCGAGAATTTTGGCGTGGCCGCGCTTAGTGACGAAGATGTTGGCGGGCTTGATGTCGCGGTGGACGATCCCTTCGGAATGCGCGGCTTCCAGTGCGTCGGCAATCTGAAGGGCCAAATCGAGTAAGACTTCGATCTCGACCGGCTTTCCGGCTATGCGATGCTTCAGGGTCACGCCATCCAGAAATTCCATGGCGATGAAAGCGTTCCCACCTTCTTCCCCGATGTCGTGGATGGTGCAGATGTTGGGATGATTGAGCGCGGAAGCAGCCTGAGCCTCTCGCCGGAAACGGCTCAGGGCTTGGGGGTCGCGGGCAACCTCATCGGGCAGGAACTTCAGGGCTACGAAACGGTGCAGCCGAGTGTCCTCGGCCTTGTAGACGACGCCCATTCCCCCGCCGCCGATTTTCTCGACAATGCGGTAATGCGAAATGGTTCGCCCGATCACTAGCAAAAAATGGTACGTGTGCGAAACGGGCAAGTCAATGAAAGCCTTGGAGTTGGCGGTATCTCAAGAGGTCGCTGGCGAAGAATGGCGATTTCAGCATCGACCCCTCGAAGGCCGGTTCTCCTTGCAATCGTATACTCTCGTCATCGATAAATTTCGCAGGTCCAGTGACGCCTTCCTTGTTGGTGGCGAGAGCTGCTGCTAGCATCCTAACGCTCCCCCTATAAAGGAGTCAGTATGTCGGCACGACCTTTCATGATCGCAGTTCTTCTTCTGCTCTGTGCACCCTTGGCGCATGTGCAGACCGATGACCACGCCAGCGATATAGCCTATATACGACAGGCTGAGTCGGACTTGGCCGAGTCCACCGTCATGAATGACGTCGGCGTTCTCGAGCGCATCCTCGCTGATGACTTCGTCGGAGTGGATGTCGATGGGAGCCATTATTCCAAAGCGGATGGCATCAAGGATTACCGCACTCACCCTTCGGAATTCGTTTTCAACCATCTTAACGAGGTTGAGATTCGCTTCTACGGAAACGCGGCCGTAGCGCAGGGCAACTGGGGATGGAAGAAGAAGGATGGGACTACCGGAAAGTTCGTCTGGACGGACACCTGGATCGAGCGAGGTGGGAAATGGCAGATCGTGGCCGGCGAAGATCTCGTGCCGCCACCTGCTACCGGCTCCACACCCTAGTTGCGAGTCGCTGTTGATCGCGGTAGGGACAGCCGTCGCTGGCTGCCCCCCGCACGGACCCGGACGAGCGCTGATTAGCGCATCCGGTTCTTATCTCGGATGAGTGGCGGCGAAGCGAGCGTCAGGAAAGGGATGGAGCGCACGCGGTTGAGGAAGCCAGCACTGAGCCAAAACAAGGAGGCGCGTCCAGTTGATCCGGTGTTTCTGACTCCGGCGGCGAATGGTACGCCACCAGAGAGCAAGCACCCGATCGCGGAACACACCCAGACTCTTGAGGTTTCCCGGTACCGCGTAGTAGTTGAAGTAGCCTTGGACGATCGACTGAAGCCACTGTCCGGTTTGGGGCACGGGATCGTGCATGCGCTCGCGGAGTTGCTGCTTAATCTGTCGCAGCTTGGCTCGCATGCGCTTGCGGATCGTCGTGCGCCGCACCATGAATCGCCCCAATCCGTTCTTCCCGCTAATGTGCTTGAAGCCCAGAAAGTCGAACGTTTCCGGTTTGCCTTCCCCTCTTCGTTCCCGGTTTTGTTTGGCGAACCGACCGAACTCAATCCGGCGCGTCTTGTCGGGATGGAGTTCCAACCCAAACTTCCCCAGCCGCTCCCGTAAGTTTTCCAGGAAGTGATCTGCATCCGTCTGATACTGGAATCCCACGATGGTGTCATCAGCATATCTGATGACCACCACCCCGCCTTGCGCATACTTCCTGCGCCAGACGTTCACCCAGAGATCGAAAGTGAAGTGCAGGTATATATTCGCGAGGAGCGGCGAGGTCAGCCCGATTTTGATGAACCTGTTCATGCACTATACGTTCGACGCATGGATGAAGCGAAGGAATCCACTATGTCCGTTTGCCCGTTATGCCGATGATGCGGTCGTTCACTGCCGCACTCAGAAGCAGGCGGAAGAGGTAATGCAATCTATCGCGTTGCGGCTGGCGGAATGTGGGCTGACGATGCATCCGGAGAAATCGCAGATCGTCTACTGCAAGGACAGCAACCGCACCGAATCGTCTCCGCATGTGTACTTCACATTTCTCGGCTTCACATTTCAACCGAGGAAGGCACTGAGCAAACAACGACGGATCTTCACCAGTTTCCTGCCGGGTGTGAGCAAGGATGCCTTGAAGAGGATGCGACAGACAGTGCGTGGGTGGAAACTAAATCGACAGACTCATGTGGCGCTTACTGCCCTGGCGACGCAATACAACCCAATAATCCAAGGGTGGTGGAACTACTACGCAGCGTTCTATCAGACAGCCATGTTCCATGTTTACCAGCACATTGACCGAGCGCTCGAACGGTGGGCCAGACGCAAGTACAAGGCCTTATCGGGACGAAAGCAGGGCAGTGGGCAGTGGCTGCGCAAGATGAAGGATGCCGAACCGCAGTTGTTTCACCACTGGCGGGTAGTTGGGGATATGGTTGGATAGCGGGAGCCGTATGACGCGAGAGTGTCACGTACGGATCTGAGAGCGGCTGAGGGGGAAGTTCCCTTGGCCGACTCGCCACTTCGAGATGAAGGCACACATAGGGGTGGACAGCAAGACTAAGCTGATTCACTCGGTGGTGGCGACGGCAGCGAACGCGGCCGATTGCACGATGTTACCGCACCTGCTGCACGGCGAGGAAACCCGGGTGTGGGGGGATCAAGCGTATCGCGGGCAAAGTGAGGTGCTGCGGGAACACGCTCCGCACGCTCTGGACTTCACCCACCAGCGCTATCGCTACAAGCACCATATCGATGAAGTAGAGCGAGAGAAGAACCGCACCAAGAGTAGCGTACGATCCAAGGTGGAACACGTGTTCGCGGTGATGAAGCTGAAGTTCGGATTCGTCAAGGTGCGCTATCGCGGACTGGACAAGAACGCGAACCGGTTGTTTGTGACATGCGCCCTGGTGAATCTGTTCATGGTTCGTAACAGGCTTCTGACGGCTACCGCGTAGGGCTTCGACTCGAAGCTGCCTGGCTCAGTTCAGGACGCGTGAAGCGGTATTCTCTCGCGGGCGAAACAAACTACTGAGCTCTCAACACTATGAGTTGGCACGAACGCGATGCTTGTTCAGAGGTTCCTTAGGCAGAATGTCAGATATCTCCTTGTTCAAGTGCTGGAACGTCACCGTCTTCCCGACCATGCCCAGCGTCCGTTGAAGGATGCTATGATCGGGCATCTCGGGTCCGGGCAAGCTAATCTAACCCACTAAGGAGAAATGGTATGCGGACCTTTCCCATGTTGTTGGCGTTGGCATTAGTGGGGCGCCTCCGCGCTGGCTCAGGACCCTGGTATGCAGGCGGCGCAACAAGCCACGCAGGCTGCGCAGCAGGCGAACGACCAGGCTATCCGCGATGCCCAGTTGGCGAGTCAGACGGCGCAGAACACGCAGCAGCAGTCAATGCAGAACACGCAGTGCTATCGCTGTAGCGCGGCCACGCCCAAATTCTCCGTGAAGCCGGGCAAGTATTCCTCGCCTGTGAGACTAAAGATCAGAGATGCAAGCCGTGGAGCGGTGATTTACTACACGACCGATGGCTGGACGCCGACCGCGGAGCCAACCCGATACACCGGTCCGATTACGATTGATTCGACTACCTCGCTGCATGCCATTGCAATCTCGCCCTACGGTGGATGCAGTCGGGTTGCCACTGCTGTACTCTGAATGGAGTGCCCCCAACGCCGCCTGCGCCTCAGAGCGTGCCGGCAGTTCCGAACCCTGCCGCAGCGACCTCTGGGTCCGCGAAACTCTTGCTGGCTCAGGGAACGGCTGTATCTCTCGTATTTGCTTCGGACGTGAGCTCCAAGACAGCGGATGTGGGTGACAAGATTTCTCTGAGCTTGCCGAGGACCTCAAAGCCGGGGGCGTGGTCATAGCCAAGAAAGGAACACCTTCGGTTGCAACAGTTACCGAAGTTGACAAGCCGCACATGATGGGCGTTCCGGGCGAAGTTGTTTTCCAGGTCGACTACCTCCAAGCCGGGGACATTCTCATCAAACTGCGCGGTACGGCCGCGAAAGAGGGACATGATAAAGAGGCGAAGGCGGCTGCTCTCATGGCCGTTCCGGTTCCTGTTGCTCTGTTCGTGCATGGCAAGGACGCGGAGATCAAGCAAGGTGCGACCTTCACCGGCTTCGTAGATGCGGATACTTTTCTGCCACCTGTGAATTAGGGCTGGCCGGGCCCACCGAGCGCCATGCGCTTCGGAAGGAGCGCCCAAGCCACTTCTGTGTCTCAACTGCGCTTAACTAGGTTCTGCCGTTCTCTTCTTGCTTATTGACGCAAAGAAAGCAGTTCTCCATCCCCGCGCAACCTATTGGAAACACGCTCTGAGCGACTTTCATGAGCTTTCGCGGGCCGAAGGCCCTAGATGACACGACTACACTCACAACCCCAGTTCAGGTCAGAAGCATGATCCAAGTGTTGGCAGCATACAGAATTCAAGGTTTCTGCTGGTGCTGCTTTTCCGACTCTTCGATTGCCTTTCGGAATTGCTCGACTGCGGCGACCTGCGGTGAATCCAATGAGCCCTTCGCGATGTATCGCCACACCGGCGCCGTATCCAGCGGGTACTCGCCTCCACCTCGATACACTTCAAAGGTATCGTCAGACGAACCAACCTGGCTTCCGAGCTGCGGACCTCTGTTTCCCGACCCGCCAGGGAAAGGCTCCGTCAGATCCGGAGGACGACCTGGCTGCTGCGGCTGACCGACGCGAGCGTCTCCAATACCGGGCTGGAAGATAACCGGCCGGTCGTCCGCAGGCGAATGGCTAATGACAGGACCGCTTTTATTTCCCTTTCGAACTGCAATGATCAAATCCGCGTTTTGCGCATCCATCACCAGATTGAACCTGCCCCATTTTGTGATTGCTCTTTCCACCTCATCCCGAGCCGTACGATTGGCCATTGGATTGGTCACACCTTCGCTCGCGTCGGGATGAATCACCACCAGGACTCTCTCGGCCCGCAACACGTAGTCCGGGAGCAACTGCTTTTTCTTGTTTTTGGCATTGATCTGGGGAACGAGAAGCAACAGGAGGAAGAGGTAAACAACCGACTTGCGACTGGACATGGGTGGCCTCCCGCCGAAGCGCTTGGTGCACACTCGCGATTATACGACTTGGTGGTCTTCCGGCTTGCCAAAAGCTAAGGCATTTAGACAACTGTTATAAACAGGCGCGTTTACGCCAACAATCCGGGGTGGGTCAGGGTTGGCCTGAGGGGTTGGGGTAATTGATGTTACAACAGTTGACCGTCCGTTCAGGCGTCAACGGAAAAACCTGAGGGACTTAACAGGGGTAACGTGCTTCTTTTGGCGTATTTGTTCTGCAATTACTTCGCCGCCTCTCTTATACAGCCGAGAAGCGCGGGCATAGCTTTTGGAGCTGATGACCTTGTAGAATCGGTCGTCTATAAACTCTAATAAACTCTATAGCGCAGTTGTTCTCAATCGCAATTCCGACCCCTCCGGTCTTGCGAATCATATCCCGAAAGTGTTTTCTCCTGGGGATTCCTCGCGTCGTACTGTTGTAGTGAGGGCAATGTATTCCTTTTATCAGCCCTAGCAGGCTGCGGAAAAACACCTTGAGAACCAAGAATGATTCTTGTTTCCACAAGCAAAGCTGATAAGAAGAAGGAATGCGAGGCGACGACAGGCAGCAAATTGTTG
>CAWDNR010000014.1:0-240079 GCA_963803655.1 Terriglobia bacterium | reverse complement strand
GAGCGCTAAGGTCATCAGCTTCTGCTCATTGTTGTGAGCGGAGTCTCGCCAACGAAAGGTAACTTGCCCGTTGGCCAACGAGACCAGTCGATGGTTGGAAATGGCGACACGGTGAGTGTAGCGACCGAGATACTGGAGCACATACTCGGGGCCGCCGAAGGGTGGCTTGGAGTAGACCACCCAGTTTTTGCGAAACAGCGGTCGCAACCAGGCGGCGAAGAATTTGGGTTGCGCGAGCAGCGCCAGATCCCCGGAAAGGTGCAACTGGCCAAGCTGAAAGGCAGCCTTGAGAGCGTCGACGAACTTGCCGCGAAACACCTGCCGGAGCACGGGAAGGGGAAGAAAGAAGCGCGGGTGAGATCGAATCCAGCGGGTGTGATCGAGCGAGAGCCCACCCGCGGCGACGACACAGTGGACATGGGGATGAATCGGGAGTCTCTGGTTCCAGGTATGCAGCACGCTGAAGAAGCCGATCTCAGCCCCGAGATGTATGGGGTTCCGCGCCACCTCCAGAAGCGTTTCTGCGCTGGCCCGCAACAGCAAACTATAGACGATCTTTTTATTCTGTAGGGCCAGCGCTGCCAGTTGCGACGGCAGGGTGAAGACGACATGGACGTAGGGAGAGGAGAGAAGTTCGCGGCGCCGGGCTTGGATCCAGCGTTCGCGAGCGCCGGTCTGACACTTCGGACAGTGCCGATTGCGACAGCTAATGGTGAGCTCACCATTACGTGCCTTATGGGGAGTTTTTTTTAATGGGGAGTAGCGCACCGGAATCTGTGCAGGGCGGGCTTTTCGGACAGGGTTGGGCGGGCGCCGACTCACCATAAGCTCAGGGGCTTTGCTACGTTGATGCGGCCATCAGTGGCCAATGCTCAACAAGGAGAGCCCATGTTAGAAAAATACTTCTCCGCGCCCAAGACGCTACGACGCTTACGGAGTGGAATCAGTGGACCCCACATAGACGCGTTCGCAGATGACCTCGAACGCGATGGATACGCCTGGGCCAGCGCCGTTCGATACATTCGAGCCGCTGCCCACCTCGGCTGCTTCGTTCAGCGGAGAGGTGGCGTTCTGGCAGACATCGATTGCCGCACGCTTCATGCTTTTGTTGGCCACCTTCGCCGTTGCCGGTGCCCGCACTTCAGACGGGCAAAGATCGCCTTTCACGCGCGTTTTGGAGTAAAACTTTTCCATCAACGACTGGTTGGCTGCGGGATCTGCTCGAGTGAATCAGTTCGGGACGAGAACGCCGATCCAACTCTTGTCACTGCCTTCCTCGATTGGTTTCAAACGCATCGCGGGGCGAAGCCGCCAACGCTTCGGCTTTACGCTCGCGGCGCTGCGGAGTTGCTCCAGTCACTCGGCGATGATGTCGGTCAATGGACTGCGCACGCCGTACGCAACTTTCTTTTACGACGTGCCAGCCAATGTGGAGCTCCGACCACACAGAAGCTGATTACCTCCCTGCGAGCGTTTCTGCGGTATCTCAACTTCCGTGGCGAATCTCGCGACGATCTCGCCCTCGCGATTCCCGCTGTCGCTCACTGGCGACTGGCCAAGCTTCCACGCTGTCTATCCTCAGAAGAAGTGAACCGTCTGATCGCCGCCTGTGATGGTTCAGATCCCGGACGTCTTCGTGACCGTGCGATTGTGCTCCTATTGGTACGGTTAGGATTGCGCGCGGGAGACGTAGCGCAGCTGTGTCTTAAGGACATCGACTGGAATCGTGGCACGCTGCAGGTGATCGGGAAAGGGCGATACCAGGTGCGGTTGCCGCTTCCGCAGGATGTGGGCGAGGCGATGCTCCGTTATCTGGAACGGCGGCCCACGACTAGTGATACCGATCACGTGTTTGTTCGAAGCATCGCCCCTTATAGACCCTTTGCCTCCGGAGATGGGGTTTCGTCCGTCGTCAAACACGCTCTGCAACGCGCCAGCATCGAGGTCCCCGACAAAGGTGCACACCTGCTGCGTCACACCGCGGCCACAGAGATGTTGCGGAATGGAGTTCCCTTAGAGCAGGCCGGCCTCGTCCTTCGTCACCGAAGCATCGACATGACCGCCTACTACGCCAAGGCAGATGTCGCGCTACTCAAACACATCGCTCAGCCGTGGCCAGAGGTGAATCGATGATCCAGGCCATTGAAACCTACCTTGCCATGCGACGCACAGCCGGCTTCACCCTCAGCAACGCAGAATATCTCCTGCGCAGTTTTGCAAATTTTGCGACCAATCAAAAGCAAACGCACATCCGCACAGCCACCACCATCCAATGGGCTAGCCAGGCCAGATCAGTCGCGCAACGACATGTCCGCTACCAGACCGTGTGTCTCTTTGCTCAGTATCTCCGCGTAGAAGACTCCGGGCACGAATCGCCACCGACAAACTACTTCCGCTATCGGAAGGTGCGTCGCGTCCCGCACATCTATTCCTGCGACGAGATCGAGAGCCTTGTCCTCGCCGCCCAGAGGCTTCCATCGTTCGACTCGTTGCGGCCCAAAACCTATGCAACGCTGATCAGCCTGTTGGCAGCAACCGGTCTGCGAGTCTCGGAGGCGTTGCATCTGCTGGTCTCCGACATTACTCCCGACGGTTTGCTGATTCGTAAAACCAAGTTCCAGAAAACCCGTTTGGTACCGTTGCACGATACCGCAGGAACGGGGCTCGCTCACTACTTGACGCACCGCCAAGCAATGAGGAGTGGTGGCGACCATGTTTTTGTTTCAGACGACGGGCAACCGCTCGTCTACTGGAAAGTTCACAGCGTGTTCCGGACTCTGCTGAAATCCGCAGGGATCAAGCCCTCCCGCGGTCGATGGCCTCGTATTCATGAGCTTCGTCATACCTTTGCAGTTCGGGCACTGGAGTCGTCGCCAACTGGCCGGCAACGAATCGGACAGCACATGTTGGCCTTGGCTACCTATCTGGGTCACGTCAATATCAACTCTACCTACTGGTACCTGGAAACCACGCCTGAGCTTTTGCGCGACATTGCCGTCGTCACCGAGAACTTTGTGCAGGGAGGACAGCCATGACTCCTCTCGCACCGCACATAGAAGCTTTCTTCCGTGAGCCTCTTGTCCGCCACCGAGGTGTCAGCCCCCATACTTGCGACTCCTATGCCTACAGCTTTCAGTCTCTGTTCGAGTTCGCTTCCCGGAAGCTTAGAGTGGCGCCATCAGCTCTCATGCTGGAGCAGCTGGACGCGTCGCTGATCAGTTCGTTCCTCGAACATCTGGAAACCGTACGGGGCAACTCCGCGGAGACACGAAATATCCGTTTGGCTGCTATCCGCTCGTTCTTCCGGTGTTTGCAGCACCACGAGCCAGCCGCCGTCGGACAGGTTCGCCGCGTTTTGGCAATCCCCTTCAAGAAAACCGACCATCGTTTGGTGGCGTATCTGGCTCAGGAAGAAATGCAGGCCCTACTCGATGCTCCTGATCCATCCACGCGAATGGGAGTTCGAGACCGAGCCATATTGCACTTGGCGGTGTGCGCGGGTCTCCGAGTCTCGGAACTGACAGGTTTGCGCACCGACGATGTCGCTCCTCAGTCAGCGAGCATCCGCGTGCGAGGCAAGGGGCGCCGCGAACGCGCGCGGCCTCTTTGGAAGACAACGGCTGCGGCACTCCGCGCTTGGTTGGCCATTCGCGGAGCGGTCGCATCCCCTGAGCTCTTCGTAAACGCCCGCGGTACACCCTTTAGTCGATGGGGAGTTGCCTACGTTCTCCAGCGTCACACCGAAACAGCGGACCGAAAATGCTTAACGCTGCGCGGCAAACATGTCTCGCCCCACGTGCTTCGGCATACCTGCGCAATGATGGTGCTGCAAGCAACAAAAGACATTCGAAAAGTTTCTCTCTGGTTGGGGCATAGTGATCTGACCACTACGGAAGTCTACGTTCGAGCCGATCCTACTGAGAAGCTGGAGGCTATCGAGGCAGTGGTGCCGCCAAGCCTTCGCAAGGGCAAGTTCCAACCACCTGACAAACTGCTTGCCTTTCTCAAGATCGGGTCTTAATGGAGAGTCGAGAGGGTGTGGCCTCGTGTACGGCGCGCCCTTTTTGCTGTTCCACTCCCCATTAGAAAAAACTCCCCATAAGACAGCTGTTGTACGAGATGGTGGCACGATGTCCGCAACGGGTGCATTCATCGATGTGACCGCCGAGTGCGGCGGTGCGACAGCGCGCGATAGCGAGCAGGACCTTGATATGGGTCCAGCGGATCCAGTTACGGTTGCGCCCGATGAAAGCAGCTCCTGCGCTGCGAACTAAATCGGCCACCTCTAAGAGTGGCCGACTCATCTACTCCTCCTGCGGTGACCTGCCTTTCAACCGCAGCGCGTCCAGCGGGCTGGCGGTGGCGTGGAGGTGACGTTGAGAAAGGTGGAGATAGATGGCGGTCTCTTTCAGATCGTGATGGCCTAGCCCATGTTTGCAGATTTTGCGGGTGCTCGTGTTCGTAAACCCAATCAAATCAGCAAAGAGTTCCCAGTTTGGCGATGTGCATAGGGGCACATGTGGAAATCTTTTAAACTGAGAATCTGGAATATATCTTGATTATGGGCGGTTATTCTGCATAATGTCTCTGTCACAAGATAGGGACACTAAATGTTCCTTCGCACCACCAGAGTCAAGCGCCTCGATGGCAAAGTCGACGAATACATCCGCCTCGTCGAGTCCGATTGGAATAACGGCAGTCCGCGCCACCGCGTCATCTGCAATCTCGGCCGCAAGGAGTTGTTAGCCCCGCATGCGGAGGCTTTGCTGCACCTGCTGCAGGGAAAGGAAAAAACCAAAGCGGCGAACCCAGAGGCCACGGCGGTGGGAGCTTGGGACTGGGGAGTGATGCTGGTGGCGCGACACTTCTGGCAGCAGTTGGGACTGCAAGAGATCATCGACTCGCTGGCCAAGAACCGTGGCCTGGGTCGAGAACTGGCCGACCGAGCGCTGGCACTGGTGACCAACCGGTTGTGTGCACCCACCAGCGAACATGGCATGGCGCGCTGGTTGGAAACCGATTTTGTATGTGATCGCGAGGGACGGCGGTGGTTCCCGGAATGGCGGGAGGAGGGCGAGCGTTGGTCCAGCCAGCGGCCGCGGGTGCGAGTCAAAGACCGCCAGTTGCGCCAGTGGTATCGGACGCTGGACCAGTTGCTGGTGCAGCAAAAGCCCATCGAGAAGGAATTGTTTCTGCGCTTACGCAATCTGTTTTCCTTAAACGTCGATCTCGTTTTCTACGATTTGACCTCCACCTATTTCGAGGGCAACGGTGCTGGGGGATTTGCGCTGCATGGACATAGTCGGGATGGAAAACCACGGAATCGCCAAGTCTTGGTGGGCCTGGTGATGATCGACGGATGGCCCATTGCCCATCACGTTTTCCAGGGTAACTTGCGCGATTCTACGACGGTGGAAAAAGTGCTGCAGGAACTGCAAGCGCGATTCGGTCTACGGCGGGTGGTTTTTGTGGGCGACCGAGGCATGGTGACGGCGGGCAACCTGGAGCGGCTGCGCTCCAGCGGACAGGGTTATCTGGTGGGACTTAAGCGCCGCCGACAACCAGAAATCCTGCGCTATCTGCAAAGCGCCACCGGGCCCTGGTCGGAGTGTCCCGCTGGGATCGCGGCCCGCGAAAAGTCACAGGTGCCGAAGACTCTGGTGCAGGAGGTAGCCGCCGGCAAAGCCGGAGTGCGGGTGTTTGTGGTGCACAGTGAGGAGCGCTTGGAGTACGAGCGCGGCGAGCGCGAAAAGGCGATGCAGAGAGTACAGGAGGAACTGGAAGCGCTCCAGCAGAGAGTGGCCCAGGGCAAATTGAAGGCGCCCGAGAAAATCGGGGCAGCGGCGAGCCGGGTACTCTCTCGCCACCACGGATTCCGCTACTACGCTTGGGAACTGCAACAGGGCCAGTTTCACTATTTTGAACATCCGGAAAATTTGAGACAGGAGAAAGCTCTGGAAGGCAAATACTTGATCCAAAGCGAGGAGCCGAATCTCTCCCCCATCGAAGCCGTGGAGATCTATAAAGATCTCAGTGAGGTGGAGCGAGCGTTCTCCGGACTCAAGGATGTGATCGAAATGCGGCCCATCTATCACCGCACGGGGCCGCGGGTCGAAGCCCACATCTTCATCGCTTCCCTGGCCTTCTTACTGGACCGCGCGCTGGAGAAAACCCTCAAGTCTGCCGGCAACGACCTCGCCTCCAAGCAGGCTTGGCAGACGCTGAAAACGGTGCGAGTCGTGGACATCGATCTTGGCAACGGTGAACACAGGCAATCCGTGACTCAGGGGAGCAGCCGCGCCGCAGCTATCCTGAGCACGCTGGGCATCAAGGACCTGGACCCGGTCCCCGGAAAAACGCAGCAACGGGCAGCCTAGTGACACATCGAAAAGCTCGCCTCCTTATTTTCAATGAGCTACAGCCCGAAAGTGCAAACATGGGCTAGCAAGATCTGAATGGTGTGCAGGTCGGCGCCGGCTTCCAGCAGGTGCGTGGCGAAGCAGTGACGGAGCAGGTGGGGATACACCTTCTTCTTAATCCCGGCACGGCGGGCGGCATAGTGGCAAGCGTGGCTGTATTGTCGGTAGGCTTCGCTTTGCGCCACTGGAGCACCGCGTCATCGCTGCCTGCTCGGGTGTTGGACTTTACTCAGCTCACGAGCGATGGCCAAGCAAAACAGGGACGCCTTCTGAGCGATGGTTCCCGGATCTATTCGTCGGCACGTGCGCAGCGGCGGGTGCAACGGCAGCGCGACGAAGAACTGCATATGCGAGCTTGAATGGCCAGCGGCGGCCTTATGCCTCCCGGTGATGAAACACTCCGACTGATTGCCGTCACTCATCCATTCTTTTCGTGTTCTGCGGAGCATTCTTCTTATCCGCCTCCAACGTGCCCGCGTCATGGCCGCATATGGTCTGTCGAGGAAGCTCACGCGGAGAAGACAGCGGCCCGGGGCGGCCAAATATCCTGGGAACTCCTGATCTTAGAGCCTGAACGAATAAGTCCCGACGATGCGCGCGCCCCGCCGTCTATGCGCGGCGGAACTGGTGGTCGTGAAGGACAGTAATCCAGAGGAGGGATTCGGGAATTGGGCGGACTCAGATTGTTGAGTCGTTCCTGTGTGCGATGCATCCAATCTTTATCAGCTAAGTTTGATTCACCCGCAGTTGAAAACCGGTTCCGCCAACCAGCGTCAGCCCTTCTCGACCTCGTAGCGACTCTTCTCAGCCGAAATCAAAAATGGAAATAGGAATATCAATGGAACAAGGAACAGTAAAGTGGTTTAACGACGCCAAAGGCTACGGCTTTATCAGCCGTCAAACGGGTGAGGATGTTTTCGTGCATTTCTCCGCGATTCAGGCGGGCGGATTTCGCAGCCTGCAAGAGGGGCAAGCGGTGCAGTTCGACGTGACCAAAGGCCCGAAGGGCTGGCAAGCTGAGAACGTTCAGGCAGTCTAACGCGGTCAACAAGCATGCCCGTTATCCGAAAGGATTTCGGGCATTTTCTCTTTATCTTGGCACCACCGCTTCAGGACTAAGCACTTGAACGGAAACCAGCTCCGGGCTGCACCGGGAGTTTTGGAGCGATTTAACAGCATCTTCTGCCGTGAATCTCCCCATAACCAGGGCCAGCTTGCGATTGGGTGTCATTTGGATGGGTGTCAGATCAATCCGCTGCACGTATTCGGTGGCGCGAGTACTTCCTCGATTCACTTTCACAACAAATTTTGTATTCTTCATAGTTTCTCACTGCTTTGATTATACGCGGGTGAGCGCCTTCATCGCTCCCAAGCTAAGAAGAATTGGCTGGAGTTGTTGCACGGGCTTGGCCTTCGGGTGACAACTACACCACTCCGGCCGCCTTCATAATTCCAAATATTTAAGAAGGGACACCACGAATCGATTGAAGCTGCTGCCAGGAAGCGTTGGCCGATTTTCTTGAGTGCTGTGCCAGGTTTCTTGATCCTTCTAATTTTATTGTGTTTTCCTTCCATGAGAAGGCGGGGTGATGGCAACCAGAGTTTTGCCTTCGATTGACCTTCGTTTTCTGGTGGAGAGCCTTGGGCAGACGGACAAGGGTTCAGTCACAGGTCGCGGCCACGCGCCGAAGGGAAATCTTGACGGCTTCCTTGCCCGCCTGCATCGTTCGCGGAAAAACGAAGGCACTGCGACCCCAGCTCGATCGCCTTGCCGAGACCAAGCATGTCCAGCAGCTGGGCAAGTACTATCGGCTGATGCTCTCGCAAATCGGACCCAAGATGCAACATTGGTGGCAGCTCTTCTCAGTCTTCTAGCGTCGGCAAGGTCTTCAGCACTTCACCCGCTTTCGGGCGACTGAGAACCGGGTCGTCCTTGCGGATCTTTCCGTCCCGAAAGACCAGCACGCGCTTGGCGAATTGCGCGATGTCGTGCTCGTGAGTGACCAGAACGATCGTCAGCCCTTTCTCGTTCAGGTTCTGAAAGATCTCCATGATTTCCACTGATGTACGACTGTCGAGGTTGCCCGTGGGTTCGTCCGCCAGGAGGATGGAGGGGCGATTCACGAGCGCTCGCGCCACGGCCACGCGCTGCTGCTGTCCGCCCGACATCTGTGACGGGAAATGCTGCGCCCGCTCGGCAAGACCGACCATGGCCAATGCTTCGGCTGCGCGCTTACGGCGCTCCGACTTATCGACTTTGGTGTACAGCGTTGGCAATTCGGTGTTTTCAAGCGCTGTCGTGCGGGCGAGAAGATTGAAGCCTTGAAAGACGAAGCCGATCTTCTGGTTTCGAATGAGTGCCAGCGCGTTCTTGTCATGCGAGGAAACGTCAATTCCTTCGAGAAAGTACCGTCCTGAGGTAGTCCGATCCAGACAGCCAAGCATGTTCATGAAGGTTGATTTGCCGCTACCGCTCGCCCCCATGATGGCTACGAACTCACCACGCTGGATTTCAAGACTTACTCCGCGCAACGCGTGCACTCGTGTTTCACCAAGTTCGTAATACTTGTGGGCGTCTTCCACACGGATGACGGCGCCCGGCGAGGAAGCGGGCGGCGTGGCTCCGAGTTGGTTGACTGCGGGTATCGATCCCATGGAGTGATATAGACCTGAACGGGTCGCTTAGTGCCCCAAGATGCCGGGAGCCTGGTTCTTAGGCATTACCGATCGAATTATCACGTCATCGCCTTCCTTCAAGTCGCCTTTGAGAATTGCGCTCACCTCGGTATAGGCGTGGTCGGTAATTCCAAGAGAAATCCTTACCGGCTCCATCGATTGATCGGGATGGAGCTTCCAAACTACGGCATTTTCTGCCTTCGGCGCGCGCGGGAGATTCTGTGCACCGGTGGGGGCAGCACTCTCCTCCGCGGCCGAGTTCTTCCCAGAACGTTGCTCCTCCGCTCCTTCAATTCCATAGCGCTTGTACAAAGCCAGAACCTCCTCAGGCGCGATCGGGGGCTTGTAGCGTAAGGCTGTGTTGGGCAACTTCATTACATTAGGCGCGGTCGATACTGGAATGGTTACGTAGGCCGTCATGCCGGGAAAGAGCTTCAACTCAGGGTTTGCAAATTCAATGATGGTGTCATAGGTGACCACACTTTGCACCATGGTCGGGTTCATACGCACCTGGCTAACGACTCCCTGAAATGTCTGCTTGGGTAGAGCATCCACCTTGAACATGACTGTCTTGCCCACTTTGATGTTGTCCACGTCCGACTCGTCAGTTTTCGCGTACACCCACATCTTGGTGAGATCCTGCGCGATTGTAAAGATTGTGGGCGCCTGGAGGGATGCGGCAACCGTCTGACCTACATCCACATTTCTCGCAACCACAGTGCCGTCGATCGGAGAACGGATCACGGTGTAGTCCAGATTGGTTTGGGCAACGGAGACAGCAGCCTCTTTTTGACTGATTTGTGCCTCGGCCTGCGTGATATTAGCTGCCGCAGCATCCACCGATGCGTTGGCCGCGTCATAGTTTGATTTGGCAAGGTCCAGTTGCTGCTTGCTCATGACGCCATCTTTGGTCAGCCCAACGGCACGATCGTAGTCGGCCTTGGTCTGCACTAAAGCGGCTTTCGTTTTTTCAAGATTCGCGCGGGCGGCCTCGAGGTTGGCCTGCGCATTTTTCAAATCAGCGGTCGCCTGCAGCAAGGCTCCTTTGAACAACGCAGGATCAATAAGGGCGACAACGTCTCCCTTATGTACCCGAGAATTGAAGTCGACATTAAGTTTCGCGATGGAACCAGATACCTGCGATCCCACTTGGACCGTAATCACCGAGTTGATGGTTCCGGTGGCTTCCACCACGTCATGGATGTCACCTCGTTCCACTTTCGCGGTAAAGTGCTGCGTGTGAGTATCCCGGTTCAATCCCAAGATGACGAACAATCCAGCAACGATCACTACAACCGCTAAGATGAGCCATTTGCGTTTTGTCATTATGTCTGGTCCCGAAAAACAACGACCATAAGTTATTTCACTCGTATCGCAGGGCTTCGATCGGATCGAGCCGAGAGGCCTTGCGCGCTGGGTAATAACCGAAGAACACTCCGACAGCGACCGAGAACAGGGCGGCCACAACGACCGATCCAAGCGACATCTCGATGGGCCAGCCCAGCGTTTGTCCAACCAAATAGGACCCAAACACCCCAAAGAGCACACCCATCGCGCCTCCGACCAAGCTGAGCATGATCGATTCTCCCAGGAACTGAAGCTGGATAGCCGCTTCAGTCGCTCCCACCGCCACTCGCACTCCGATCTCACGAGTGCGCTCGGTTACGGAAACAAGCATCACGTTCATAATCCCAATTCCTCCGACGACCAGCGAGACCGACGCTATTGCGATCAGCAGAACCGTCAGAGTCTTGCTGGCGTCGAGCTGTGCCTGAATGATGTCCTCGGGATTTCGGATATTAAAATCATCCTCTTCTTCAGGACGTAGGTGATGGCGGTCGCGAAGCACGGCGGTCGCCTCCTGGCCGGCCATTTTCACGACATCCTGCGAGACTGCCGAACATAAGATGTCGTCCAGCCATGTAATGCCCTTGAGCTTCTTCTGCGCAACCGTATAGGGCAGGATGATGGTATCGTCTTGATCCTGCCCGGACAGCGAAAGTCCCTTGGGATGAAGAGTAGCCACAACCTTGCAGGGGAGGCTGTTGACCCGTATTACTTTGCCCACCGGTGATTCCACGCCAAACAGCTGCTCCCGAACCGTTTTTCCGAGGACGCAAACGTCAGCCGCGCGATCCACGTCATCCTGCGAGAAGATCGCTCCCTGATCCACATACCAACGTTTGATCTCGAAGTAATCGGGCGTAACGCCACGGTAGGAAGTGTGCCAATTCTGATTGCCATAGACGACTTGCACGGGATCGTCTACATTCGGCGAAACGCTTTTGATGAGTGAGACTTGGTTCTTGACGGCCACGGCATCAGCCATCACCAATGTCTTCGTATCGTGAGTGCCGGTGCGGACGCCGTTTACCGCTCGGCCTCCAGCTTCAATCCAGACGAAGTTGTCCCCCAGGTTGTTGAGTTGTTGCTGGACTCGGGCTTGTCCGGCGTTGCCGATGGCCACAACACAGATGACAGCGGCAATCCCAATGGTGATGCCCAGGACCGTCAAGATGCTTCGCATCTTGTTCCTGAGGAGGGTCACCATCGCAGATCGAAACAGGGCTCCGTAGTTCACAAATCCTCTTCCCCAACGTCAGCAGAATCCCAAACCTTCAAAAACGTTACAACCTCTTTCTTGGCTCCTCCGGATTCTCCAATCTTAATAGGTCATCGCGACGCAAAGCACCCGCACGGAATTGGAGGAGGAGATAGGCGCGAGTCACGCTTCGTGCCTTCTCGTAAAACCGCACTTTCGATACCGGCCTACCTTCGGCGACGTCCGGCATCGCTCAGCTTGATCTGGCACTCGCCAAGACAACAGCCATCACGGAACGCGTCAATCTCGAGTTCCGGGTGGAGTACTTCAACGTTCTGAATCATCCGGAGTTTGCCCAACCGACCAGCACAAATGG
The DNA here is from genome assembly GCA_963803655.1 of Terriglobia bacterium. Lineage (GTDB taxonomy): Bacteria > Acidobacteriota > Terriglobia > Terriglobales > Acidobacteriaceae > JAIQFF01. The sequence continues at coordinate 228,066 of CAWDNR010000014.1, read as the reverse complement.
CAACAACAACAACATCGATTAGCGCGACCTTCCGACAGATCGGGTGATGTCCTGTTCGAATCATTTACACGAGAATTCCGGAAGGGCACGTTCGAGGGATGGAGCGCTTCTCTGATCCGACATGCCCCCTCCTCGACTGAAAGCCTCCTGCACAGGCCCACGCCAAGCGAGCAATTCGCAGGTTGCTTGTCTAAAAGGTCTCTATGGAGAGTTTCGGAAACGCAGTTCGATACAGACGATCGTCCAAAGTAAGAAGACGGCAACCATTCGTCAATGCATGCGCCCCAATCAAGAAGTCCGCAAGAATCCGGCGCGCTCCCCTATCTCGCTGTCTACGGCGACGTTCTGCATAGGCCTGAAACGCTCGGCCAGCCGATCTCCAGATCTGTTCTGGCAACTCCCAGTCAACCGTAATTCCCGTCTCTTCGAAGAACGATCCCACGAACGTCTCGCTGCGACCGGGCGCCGCGAGCAGCTCTGCGTACACTGGAGCCGCGGCGACCAGAGTCCCACGATTGAATGCCGCATCCAGAGCGTTTTGTGCGGCTAAGCTCAACGTAGAATCTTTATCCCACAACGCGATCATTACATTCGTGTCGACGGCCGTCGTCATTGCCCTCTCATCCCCCGCAACCATTGTCTAATGTTCTTTCTGCCAGACGGAATTTCAGGATTACCAATGCCTCGATACTTTGAAAATGCACTTCTGCTTCTAACCGGACGGACCCGAACACCCTTCTCATCGCTCTCGAACAGCAGTTTGTCTCCGCTACGGACACCTAGCGCCCGGCGAACTTCTCGGGGCACCGTAATCTGCCCCTTGCTAGTTATCCTCGCCTGCTTTTGCATAGTGACCTCATATTCCTTACTTTACCATAGAATCCTTACTTTCGCTAGGGGGGTTCGCAGAGCAATTCACTTTCACAACCAATTTTGTTCTTCATACTTTTTCACACCTTTAATTTTACGCGGATGACTACGATGCGACTCACTTTCCAAGTGGAACAGCGTGGAATCAAGGATCTATCAGAAGACTACTGAATTCCCTTCGCGGTTCCCCCTGATGACAAGAGTAACCTTCCGCGGGTAACCTTTCGCAGCTATCTTCGGCTGGCGTAGATTTGAAGGATGCTTTTAAAACCAAAGCGAGAAAAACCATTGGTCTTGATTGTGGACGATGATCTGGCTTCACGCGAGTTGCTCGCCAGTTACCTCGAACCAGAAGGTTGCACAATCGTGACGGTTTCTACCGGAACCGAAGCCGTCGAGGAAGCGCGTCGATCCCTGCCTGACCTGGTCGTGACGGACGTGCTGATGCCGGGTTCCGATGGCCTTCAAACGTTGTTTGTTCTTAGAAACACGCCCGAGACCTCGCATATTCCTGCCATCGTGGTTTCGGGAATCAGCCCTCGAATCCTCAACCTGATGCCTGCGGCTGAATATCTGGTTAAGCCGGTTGCAAAACACACTTTTCTTCGAGCAGTACACAAATTCATCTGAGAACAAACGTCTCCCACCCGAGCACGTCAATCGTTGGCGAAGCACAGGGGAAGGCGTGCCTAATGATCGAGTCACGCTATTTTTCGGGAACCTTCTTTGCTGTGGCTTCGTATCTGAGTTGTGTGATGACGAGGCAAAGCAAAAGAGCTAACCCTCCGCTGGCTTGCCCGCTAATAGCGTAAAGAGGAGTGGCGTTATGGATGCGAAATATAACTACATCATCGACAGCATGAAGTGGCGGATCGGGTTGAACCTGGCCGGGTTTAGCCTTTGGCTGGCAACGACCCTTGTCTTACTGCGTCTGACCTAACGGAAAGGATCACTTAGCGCTGCTTCGCGCTGTTGTTGTGCATTGGCAGGTTCTACACCAACACCTGGTCAATGAGTTTAAGCGCGATTAATGCGACACCGGACAAGGTTTCGAAGTGCACTCCAGCGCTACTTTCACACCTTACCTCTCGACTGTGGGATCTGGAGGAAGCCACAAGAGTTTGTCACTCGCCCGATTACAGAGGCGTCCCGAGGCAAATTTAAGTGTCTCACGGGCTGATGGGAGAGCGGGTAAGGCAGCAGGGTAAGTTGCTGAACCTGACACCAGCAGCAGCTATGTCCGTTGTTATGCCAGACTAGATAGATCGGACGCTCACGCACAGAGGTCCAGCCAGACATCTGCACTGCATTTTGCACGACATCGATTTCCACCAGGGAGCGGGGAGGGAGCAAGTCCCCCATGGCATCGTCCTTAGAGCCGATCACAGCATAGCGGTAACGTTTGGGGTCGAGATATTTGTGCAGAGGTGGCGGAAAGAGTCCCACCAGGTCAGCAGGGTGGAATGCGAAATATAGAAATCTGGGCTCCCCTTGACATCGGCAATCGACCGACTGATTCGTTCGATATCGCCTGATTTGACCGATCGCCCTTCCCGCAACTCGCGAATCCATTTACCGGAATCCATACTTCTGCACCCCCAATTTCACTTATGGAGCGCTACTCCGATCTTTCGCGGGCCGAGCTGCCCACTGTTGCTCTACAAGTTAGCAAAATCGAATTTCCGTATAGTAAATGTCAAGAAAAATGTTGGGCTATTCCGATTCTGGAACACAATAATTCTCTCCGGCGCAGGGACAACTGAGACGGGTGGCTGGCGAGTGTTCAAAATTGAACAGATTTCTTGAGTCGAGGTTTTCTACTCTGTCCCGATGGATCACCACATTTTCCAGGAATTTGTGTCACGGTAACCGACGAGGAAGACCCGAAGAGATTCCCGATTCCACTGAGGTCGCTGACGAGTGGGCTGAGTGAAAGAAATCCACCCCGAAGCAAGTACTCGCCATTAGGTGTCCGAGGTGTGGCGCGCCGCTTAGAGTACGCTGCGAACTCGGCACTGGTCAGCCTCACACGGAGCCACATCGTGACCGCCGATTGATCGCAGCCAAAAGTCGGCACTCCTGGGCGGGAGAGCTTCTCTGTTTGTAATTTTGAGCGTGTGGTAGCTACGCTAGTCCAAAAAGTCGTACGCTGGCACGGTGAGGAAATCGGGAAAGTTCTCCGAAACGGACATCTCTTCAAACAGCCTGGCCGCACGATCGAAGTTCCCGGAATCAAATCGGGCCGAACCGATCAGACCGCGAATTTTTTCGAGCTGTTGCCGGATCGTTCCTTGAACCAGGGCGCCGTCGACGACGCGGCCGTCGCTGAGGCGGGCGCCGTGGCGGACCCACTGCCAGACCTGTGTGCGCGAGATCTCCGCGGTGGCGGCGTCTTCCATCAGGTTGTAGATCGGCACGCAACCGTTCCCTCCGAGCCACGCCTCCAGATACTGAATTCCGACATCAATGTTCACCTCCAGTCCGACCTGCGTGATTTCGCCTTTCGGAACGGACAGGAGGTCGCGCGGACTCACTCGCACATCATCGCGCAAAACCGAGATCTGGTTTGGTCCCTGCATTCGAGGGTCGAACAACTCCTTTGCGATGGCCACAAGCCCCGGATGCGCTACCCACGTCCCATCGTGGCCGGCCTGGACTTCACGGAGCTTGTCCTTGCGGACTTTGTCGAGCGCAAGCCGATTCGCCACGGGGTCGTTCTTGATCGGGATCTGCGCCGCCATGCCGCCCATCGCATGAATGCCGCGCCGGTGACAGGTGTAGATCAACAGATCAACATAAGATTTCAGGAAGTGCCTCTCCATCGTTACCTGCGCGCGATCGGGCAGTACGAAGTCCGGGCGATGGCGAAACTTCTTAATGAAGCTGAAAATGTAGTCCCATCGTCCACAGTTGAGGCCGGCCGAATGGTCTCGCAACTCATAAAGGATCTCATCCATCTCGAACGACGCCAGAATCGTCTCGATCAGAACGGTGGCGCGAATCACACCACCCTTGATGCCGAGCTTCCGCTCGCTGAAGGTGAAGACATCGTTCCAGAGGCGCGCCTCAAGGTGGCTTTCCATCTTCGGCAGATAGAAGTATGGACCGGTGCCCCGCTCGATCTGTGCGGCCGCGTTATGGAAAAAGAACAGGCCGAAATCGAAGACTGAAGCGGAGACCGGCCGGCCATCGACGAGCATGTGCTTCTCGACAAGGTGCCATCCGCGAGGGCGGACCATCAGGGTCGCGACCGTGGGATTCAAGCGGTACTGCTTGCCTTCGGGAGTGGCAAAACTGATCTCACGGCGCACGGCATCGCGCAGGTTGAGCTGACCTTCGATATTGTTCCGCCATGTCGGTGAGTTCGAGTCTTCAAAATCCGCCATGAAGACGTTCGCGCCGGAGTTGAGAGCGTTGATGATCATCTTTCGCTCGACGGGACCGGTGATTTCGACGCGGCGATCCTGGAGGTCGTTGGGAATGGGCGCGACCGTCCAGCTTTTCTTGCGAACGGCCGCGGTCTCCGACAGGAAGCCGGGCAGGCGGCCATCGACAATCTCCTCCTGTCGTTGTTGCCTGCTGTGCAACAGCTGCTGGCGCGTCGTCTCGAAGCGTCGCGACAGCTCAGCGACGAAGCGGACGGCATCCGGCGTAAGGATCTTATCGGCGCATTGTGGGGCTTGACCGCAAATCTCGATCCCTTCGGTGGGTAGCGAGGTGAGAGAAGCCATAAATGACATTTTGACACATTGGGGGGCTACATTACATGACGTGTGATGTCGGGATAGAGAGCGGGCAAGCCATCGACGTCTACCTGCCAGGTCTCCCTCGGGTGACCGGCATACAAGCTACCTTTCAGAACGATCTGAAAGGGCTCTTCAGCTCGGCGGAACTGCACCGCCGCAGCGTAGCAGTAGTGGGTCCGTTCAAACGGAGCCACTACAGGGAAGCAGCGAAGCAGGGAAGCAGCGAAGCTCGCGTATACCGATTTCTACTGTTACAATCCCGACGCGCAAAATTGCCGGGTCCGGCTTGAAGTGGCCGGCGATACTTCATAATTTGAAAACGGGGGAGCCAAAATAACACGGCCTCCGATGCGCGCTCCGACCGAGCGGCGGTGTCCGAGCCGATCGGGCTGTGAAGCTGAATTCTGACATGACGTTTGGCATATCCAATTCGAATACGTTGCTGGAGCTGATTCAGGTTGCGCCGGCGGAACAGACCGCTATCGTCCTTCCGGAAAGTGGCATCCGCGTCTCCTACCAGCAGCTGCGGGATCAAGTCACCGCGATGGCAAATGCTCTGGCGTCGCTGGGAATCAAGCAGGGAGAGCGTGTCGCTACCAGCCTACCGAACGGTCTGGCCGCGATCGTGAGTTTCCTTGCAGCGTCGATCGCCGGAACAGCTGCGCCCCTTAACCCCGGATATCGGGAAGAAGAGGTGAGTTTTTACCTGGAAGACACGGGCGCCAAGATCCTGCTTTGTCCTCCCGACGCCGCGGCCGAGGCGCGGCAGGCGGCCCAAGCCCGGGGAGTTCCCGTGTACTCGCTAGAAACGGATAGCGCGGGGTTCGTGCGGATCACCGGCGCGCCGGATGGGAAGATTGCGGTCGCGCCATCGCCGGACGATGTTGCTCTGATCCTTCACACCAGCGGCAGCACCGGACGTCCCAAACGCGTGCCGCTCCTCCATCGCAATATCACGGCTTCGGCCCGGAATATCGTGGCTCATTACGCGCTATCTGCGGACGACATATCGCTTTGTGTCATGCCGCTGTTCCACGTTCACGGACTGGTGGCCTCAACCCTTTCGACGCTGCTTTCGGGAGGCGCAGTAGCGGTTCCCACCAAGTTCAATGCCCTCTCCTTCTGGCGCACCGTACGCGACACGAAGGCAACCTGGTATTCCGCAGTACCCACCATTCACAATCTTCTTCTTTCGCGCGCTGGGGAGGAACGGCCCGCGGGCACCGAGGGCCTGCGGTTCATCCGTTCGTGCAGCGCGTCCCTGCCGGCGGAGATGATGGCATCACATGGAGCGGGTATTCGGCGTTGCCGTGCTCGAGGCTTACGGGATGACGGAGGCCTCTCATCAGATGGCTTCCAACCCCCAGCCTCCGGCAGTGCGAAAGCCGGGCTCGGTTGGACCCGGAACAGGGGTTCGAATCGGGATCATGGATGATGCAGGTTGTCTTCTCGCAACGGGAGAGCGCGGCGAGGTTGTGATTCAAGGTCCGAACGTGGTTTCCGGTTATGAGAACAATCCAGAAGCTAACGCCAAGTCATTTACCAACGGATGGTTTCGCACGGGCGATCAGGGCTTCCTGGATGAAGACGGTTATCTCAGTCTGACCGGCCGTCTCAAGGAACTCATCAATCGCGGCGGTGAAAAGATCGGGCCGAGAGAGATCGACGAAGTTCTGCTGAGCCATCCAGCAGTTGCGGAAGCAGTCTGTTTCGGAATCCCGCATCCTGCCTGGGGTGAGGAAGTAGCTGCTGCGGTGGTCCTGAAGGACGCGGCCAACGAAGCGGAGATTCTGGCGTTCTGCAAAGAGCGTTTGGCGGAGTTCAAGCGCCCCAAAAAAATTTACATCACGAGCACAATTCCGCGTACGGCAACCGGCAAGATACAGCGCGGCGTAGTGGCCAAGGCGTTTGCAGAGGCGTAGCCATGCGATTCCTGATCGCCGGTGCCGGCGCCATTGGAGGCTACCTCGGAGCCTGCATGTCGCGCGCCGGCCTGGACGTGACGCTCTACGCGCGCGGTCCACATTTGCGGGCGATGCAAGAGAACGGACTCAGAGTTCTCAGCGCGGAGGGTGATTTCGAGACGCGCCCGCGCGTCGTAAGCGATCTGGCAGATGCAGGCCAACCTGATGTTATCGTCCTGGGCGTGAAGGCTCACGGTTTGACCCAACTGGCCCCGCAGTTGGGACCGCTGATCGGCAAGAACACCACCGTCGTCAGTACGCAGAATGGCATTCCGTGGTGGTATTTCCAGGTGGGTGCCGGGGAATTCGCCGGCCTTCCCCTGACCCGCGTCGACCCGGGCGGCGTGATTGGCGCCTCCATCGATCCACGCCGCGTGGTCGGTTCCCTGGTTTACCTGGGCTCCGAAATTGTCGAGCCCGGGGTGATCCGTCACACGGAGGGAAACCGGATCTCGCTAGGGGAGCCGGACGCCAGCCGATCGGAGCGATGTCGCGCCATTGCCGAAGCGCTGGTCCAGGCTGGCCTGCGCTGCCCGGTCACGACACGGCTTCGGACCGAGATCTGGGTCAAGCTTCTGGGAAACGTCGCGTTCAATCCCATCAGCGCATTGGCGCGGGCGACGCTGGGCCAAATGACGCGGGATGCCGATGTCTGCGCGATCGTGAGAAATATCATGGCCGAGGTCGAAGCTGTAGCAAAGAAGCTGGGAGTGTCGCTTCCTATTTCGATCGAGCAGCGGATTGCAGGCGCCGAAAAGGTCGGGGAGCACAAAACCTCCATGCTGCAGGACCTGGAGGCGAACCGGCCGATGGAGCTGGAACCGGTAGTGGGTGCCGTGGTTGAGCTCGGCGAACATCTCGGAGTCCACATGCCGCATACCCGAACGGTTTACGCTTGCGCTAAGCTGCTCGAAAAGGTATATTTCCGCGCGGAAGGCACAACAATGATGGAGAGGGATTCCGGTCACATGCGCCCCCGCGGACTTTCCGGCTAATCTCAAAAGTTGAAGGCGTCGATATTGTCTTTGCGGAATATCATTGGTGCGCCGAGAATAATTTCACTTCCTACAATCTGCAGCTTCCCTAGAGGTCCGGCATCGAAAGTCGCGTTGCCCACAGGAAATGTCCCCCGGGCCAAGGCCGCGGGCGCACCCACGGCCAAATATCCTAAGTTTTCGGTGTTCCATAGCACCACCGCCTCAATCTCCCCATCGTGAACGTATGGTTTGCACAAGTTAGGCAACGATAAACCGATCACGAGCAGGTCCTTCCTCCCCGATTGCTTAACGGCTTCGGCGGCGCCAGGAACAGCAGGCGCAGAAATCACGATCATGACCTGTACGTCCGGATAAACCTTGGAGATGGTCTGCGCTTCCGAGAAGGCTTTGTCCCGATCATCATCGCTGGGACGAATGGAAACCAACTTCATGTTGGGATACTTCGCTAGACGTTCCTCAATGAAGGAGATCCACAAATTTTGATTGGCTGCACTCAGAGCGCCCGTGATGATGGCAATCTCTCCCTTCTCGTGCATTACGCGGGCGGCCTCGTCAAGCAGTGTATAGCCGATGGCCTGTGTCGTTGCCTGATTGATGAAGTAGTCACGAGCGTCAGGTTTTGCATCAGCATCCCAGGCAACAACCTTGATTCCTTGGGACCGCGCTTTGCGAAGAACGGTGGAAATGCTCGGAGCATTCGCCACGGCGACAGAAATCGCGTCAACATGTCGAGTGATCCATCCTTCAACTACTTCATACGAACGCAAGGTTCAATTGCACCGCATCATCAGTCGCACAGCGCAACGGTACGGGTCTTCCCGCCCCGGTCGCCACTAAGACCAGAGCCTTGCGCTCGTGGTCTTTCTCAAGCTGTCACAGGCCGCATGAATTCTAAATATGACAGAAAACTGTTACACCGTATTGCCCTAAAACTCAGCACAGTCGTGGTTTTCCACTGATTTGTAGTCAGTTCGACGCTGGGTGACAACAGCCCGGCAACCAAAGCTGCCCTCGCGTATCCGTGGGGGGTGGCCGTGTTCCCCGCCACCGCTGGCACTACCGCCAAGAGCCTCTACATTGCGGACACCGGCAACAAACGGACGCCCCCGCGTCACCCTGCAGTCGATTTGGAGAATCGACGAAGCCGCCGTACGACCCGGCGCCTGCATTTCGCTTTCGCCATCTTCACATCGACTGCATTCAGGCTTTGTTCGTAGGTGTCAACCCGAAAGTTCCGGAGATCGACAGCATATATCGCGCGTTGCTGGACGACTGAAAGGGCGGTTTGGATCCACCTAGCAAACGTGCGGATCCTCGGTTCCCTCGTCGCCGACCCTTGGAGGAAAGCGCGTTCGCACTCAAACAACTCGTAGCCCGGCTCCTATCCACATCATCTTCCTAGAGGGGCGGGCATTCCTTGCCGGGCAGATCGAAAGAGTTCGGAGTAACCAACTAGGTAGTGTCTTAATCATGAATTTAAGACAGTGCCAACCCCTAGGTCGTACTGGACAAAGATGGCGCTCCACTGTTAAATGCACTTGCGGGTGTGGATTTTGGCCAGAGTTCACTCGCTGCAGGGCGCCGCGATTGTGATCGTCGGGAGTTCTGCGGGTAGAGCGAGCGGGTCCACGCCAATGATAAAGAGTCTGCTCGATGGCAGATCACGGAATTGATCTAACCAGAACCTACGATGCAGTCGTCGTCGGATCAGGCGCCGCTGGCGGGATGGCGGCGCATGTCTTGACCAGCCGCGGCCTGACGGTCCTGATGCTGGAGGCAGGAAAGAAACTCCCGATCGAGGAAGAATTGCGGTCGATGCAATGGCCCTACGACAATGCCAATCGGGGAGCGCTCCCGCCCGATCGCCACTCTCTGACGTTTAACGAATATACTATCCGCCAGCCTCCCTACAGTGCAGGTTTTGAAAAATCCCGGCATCTTCACAGCTATGTCGGCAGCACAGACTACGTGAAGAACATCGTTGTGGATGAGCGTGAGAATCCCTTCACGGGAACCAACTACGCGTGGGTTCGCGCACGCTGCCTGGGCGGTAAGACAAACATCTGGGGACGTCTGGCGCTGAGGCTCTCCGATTACGATTTCAAAGCCAAGAGCCGCGATGGGTATGGAGAAGATTGGCCCATCAGCTACAGTGATCTGGCTCCTTATTACGACAAGGTGGACTTGTACCTCGGTATCACCGGCGTGAAGGAAAACCTTGCTTATCTTCCCGACAGCATATTTCAGCGCCCCACCAGACTGAACTGCGCCGAGGTCGCCCTCAAGCAAGGCGTGCAGAACATGGGCCGGGTCCTGACCCAATACCGCGCAGGAGTCACCACAGACGGATTGAAGCACAACCAGTATCGCAGTCGTTGCTTTGGACGCGGTGCCTGTGAACGCAAAGGCGGCTGTGACATTCATGCCGCATTCGACTCTCCCACCGGCTTGATCTACCCGGCCGCGGATACTGGTAACCTGACGCTGCGCACCAATGCTGTGGTCCGAGAAGTCACAGTCGACCCCCAGACGGGCAAGGCCAGCGGCGTCCACTTCATTGATTCCGAGACGATGAAGGATTACACCGTCCGCGCCAAGGTGGTGATCATAGCAGCATCGACGCTGGAATCCGCGCGCCTTCTCCTGCTCTCAAAATCACGCCTCTATCCAAATGGGTTGGCGAATTCCAGCGGCCACGTGGGCCACAACTTCTGCGAACATGTCATGGGACCAGGAGTCACCGGCCAGGCGAAAGATCTCGTCGGCAAGACTCCCACGCTCGATGACGGGCGGCCCGGAGGTTTTTATCTGACCAGGTTTCGGAATCTTACGGAAAAGCACCCCAAGTTTATTCGCGGCTACGGATTTGAAGGCGGAAGCGGCGCCAGGATGTTTCCGGAGGGCACGGACAGGCACGGCTTCGGAGCCTCATTCAAAGAAGAGGTGCGCAAGAACCAGGGTTCATACATCAGCATGGGCGCGTTCGGTGAAGTGTTGGCGCGCTTCGAAAACTACGTCGATCTGGATCCGGTGGTGAAGGACAAGTGGGGCATCCCTGCTTTGCGTTTTCACTACAAGTTTGGCGATAACGAGCATCGCATGGCCGAGGACATGAAAGAAACCGCGCAGGAGATGTTTGAGGAAGCAGGCTTCAACATTGTGCATGTTAGTACCCGCGTCCTGACGGAAGGCTGGTCCATCCATGAACTGGGTACCGCACGCATGGGTAACGACCCGAAGACGTCGGTTCTCAATCAATTTCAGCAGTCGCATGATGTCAAGAACCTCTTCGTGGTGGATGGCAGCGCTTTCGTGAATGCCAGTTGTCAGAACCCCACCTGGACCATCATGTCGTTGTGCTGGCGTTCGTGCGAGTATCTGGCAGACGAACTCGGCAAAGGCAATCTGTAGGGGGAGTCAATGTCCACAGACGACCCGATCGATCTGAAACAGGATCGCCGGCAATGGCTGAAAACTTCCGCTACGGTTCTCGGCGCAGCGCTCTTGCCCCTGCCGGCCGTGGCCGAAGCGGAAACCGTCCCAGCCACGCTGCAAGTGAAGCCCGGCGAAACCAGATCCGCCGCACGATTCCTTTCTCCTGCGCAACACACACTGGTTGAAGAGTTGTCGGAAACGATTATTCCCGCCGACAGCCATTCTGGCGGCGCGAAGGCGGCTAAGGTTGCCGACTACATCGAGCAAGTCTTGCACGAAAGCACCGATGACAATCAAAAGCTGGTCTGGCGCGAAGGCCTTCGCCTGATTGATCTCATGAGCCAGCACTACGGCGGGAAATCCTTCGTCGATTCCAGTTCCGAAGAACGAATCGCAGTTCTCACCGTCCTCTCGGATAACGATCAAATGATCGATCTTCCCGAAGTCCGGTTTTTTCGCGACCTGAAGGGCTTAACCGTTCGCGGCTATTACACTTCCAAGATCGGTATTCATGACGAATTGGAATATAAAGGTAATCGCATGCTGACGGAGTTTGTCGGCTGCGATGATCCAACACCAAAGTCTCGATAGTCACGCGACACAAATAAACGAGGTCAACATGAAATCGGCGATCTTACGCGCCTCCCTTTGCCTGATTTTCGTAGCCTTTGCGACTATTGTTCCTTCCGGATCCGCCGCAGCCGAAGAGAAATCGGAAAATGACGGATGGGTTCCTCTATTCAACGGGAAAGATTTCAGCGGCTGGTACACCTATCTGGATTCCAGCGGCAAGAACAAGGATCCGAAAGGCGTCTTCAAAGTAGAAAACGGCATGATTCATATCCTGGACGTTCCCATGTCCAAGGGAAAATCGGACAATGGCTATCTCGCCACGAATCAGGATTTCTCCAATGTCCGTATCCACGCCGAGTACAAGTGGGGCGTCAAACGCGCTTCGGAAGGCAAAAGGAATAGTGGCTTGCTCTATCTCGCGGTGGGTCCTGACGCGATCTACCCGACATCCCTGGAGTGTCAGATTGAAGAGACGGACGTTGGAGATCTGTGGATTGTCAACGGTGCGGCGGTAACCGCTTTCTTCATCGGCCCATCAACGCCGATGTATGACGACGATATGCAGGCCGGTACTCGTGTTCGCAGCGCCCCAGGCGACTCCCTCCGCGTCCTGAAGTCCGGAGACTTCGAGAACCGGGACGGCTGGAACACCGTGGAAGTAATTGTTCAGGGAGATCGATCCACGCACCTGGTAAACGGCCGGATCGTGAACAATGCCCGTGACATCGAGCGGCCCGACCCGAACAATCCCTCCCACATGATCCCGCTGACGAGCGGACGGATTCTGCTGGAAGCAGAGGGCTCCGAAATCTGGTTTCGTGACATCAGGATCAAGCCGCTTGGGCTGTCGGAAAAACCATAAACATTTTTAGGGAGTCCAGAAAACTCGCATGGCGAACCAGGCCAAGGGTAGGGTTATAGGCAGGAATGGTTACGAAGGAAGTGAACATAGCCAAGAACAACAGAGGTACTTTTCGTCTGAGGAGGGACAGGGAGAGGCAAGTAGTCGGTGCGTTTGTAAACGGCATCGTTAAGTCGTGGGAATGGCTCGAACGGGTTACTGTGGGAACCGCTTTTGACCAGGCATTCCTAGTCGCACGGAAAGGAGCGATTGAACGTCGTCAATGCAAAGATATGAAGCACGCGGCGCCCGTAAAGACGCCAGGCCCGATGTATCCAAAGTCTGCCAGCCAGAGCAAATTGACTGGGCGACACGACTGTCGCTATGACGGTCCTTACCGACGGCTCCGTTACCGACATTCAACTCGTCGGCAGTGCAGCCCGCTCTATGGACGACGCTACTCTGCAAACCTTAAAAAGTTGGAGATTCAAGCCAGCCATGTGCGGAACCGAACCCGTTGTGTCGGACATCGAAGTGGTGGTGAGTTTCGGGTTGGAGTGAACTCCCTGAGCCCCTTCCTTCTGCCCGGTGTGCGGTAGGTGGAAGCTTGGGAACATGGACACTCCTGGCTCGGGATTGCTGGCGCAGGCGTATGAGGGAACGAAACATGGTGGCGGACCAATTCTGGGATCCTCATTGGGCTACAATTTGTGAAGCGGTCCCGCCAGGAAAAGGCACATTTCCTCCAAAGATCATCGCGAAGACATCTGGTGGGATGCGCCGCTGACGTAGTAGCTAAGATAAAGCACCAACCACTCCGCTTCGGGTAGGATCTCATGCTTCATCGTACTGATGATGTTCGGATTAAGTGGACCAAAGTTGTTCTTCCCCCAGTTTTCCTGGAGGAAGAGATGCCGATGACTGAACGGGCATCTTCCACCATCGTTCAGGCTCGCGCGGAAATCAGCGACATCCTTCAAGCTAAAGATCATCGCCTGCTGGTTGTGGTGGGGCCCTGCTCGATCCACGACACCAAAGCGGCGCACGAATATGCGACTCTCCTTAAGACGGCAATTGAGGACCTGTCCGCCGACCTACGGATTGTGATGCGGGTCTATTTCGAGAAGCCCCGCACCACCATTGGCTGGAAAGGCCTGATTAACGATCCTCATCTCGATCAATCGTTCAAGATCAACGATGGCCTGCGGTTGGCCCGTCGCCTTCTTCTTGATCTCGCGGAGATGGGAGTACCGGCGGGCACTGAATTCCTCGACATGATCATCCCGCAATACCTGGCGAGCCTAGTCAGTTGGGGCGCCATCGGAGCTCGCACCACAGAGAGCCAAGTCCATCGCGAGTTGGTCTCCGGTCTTTCATGTCCTGTCGGATTCAAAAACGGGACTTCCGGTGACGTGCAGATTGCGATTGAAGCGGTCCGCTCTGCCGCTCATCCGCATACTTTCTTAGGGCACAGCAAACACGGACAATCAGCGATTTTTGTTACTCTCGGCAATCCGGACTGTCACGTAATCTTGCGCGGGGGACGAACCACGACCAACTACAATAGCGCCTCGGTTGCCCAGGCATGCGCGCTCTTGGAGAACGCGGGTTTGTTGCCGCTCGTGATGATCGATTGCAGCCATGCCAATAGCGGCAAAGATCACACGAAACAGCCCCTCGTCTGCCGCGACGTGATCGGACAGATTACGACCGGAGACCGTCGCATCATGGGCGTGATGCTGGAGAGCAATTTGGTGGCGGGAGCACAGAAATTGTCAAAAGGGAGACCACTTGTTTACGGACAGAGCATCACTGACGCCTGCATCGGATGGGACGAAACCCTGGAGCTCCTCCGAGAACTCGCGGCCGCGGTTCGGTCCACGCGATGCCATGAGGAAAAGGGTGCAACAAGGCGTTTAGACAGAGACGTGAAGGCAACAATCGTTTGAACCTCGGTTAACCATACAGAAGTTTGCCTAAAGAGACCCGCATCACGAGACCCGCATCATGTTGACGCGCCTGCGTTCGGCAGCGTAGCATCAGCGGGAAAACGGCCCTCGGGTCAGTCGCTGGACTCAGGCCCGTGGCCGTCCCTGACCTACCTTTGCAGAATAGCCATGGATCGAGTTGACTCACTCCCGAATGAGCCCTTTCGGGGACGCGTAGCTCAGCGCGTGGTGCGAATCACCTCGATAGTTTTTACGGTGGTATCGGTTGTTCTTTTCGTGCTGGTGTGGAGAACCAATCTCCAAAGGCCAGACGCGTCCTCGTGGTTACCGGTTGCCTTGGTTTTGGGCATTTGTACGGTTATTCTCCTCATGGCCGGCCTCTCCTCGACCTACGCCGAGGGCATCGCGAAACAGCCAAGGTTCTCGAAACGAGAGAGCGTGAGTTCCATCAGATGGCGGACAACATCGAGGAAATCTTCTGGACGATCGATGCCGAGAGCAAGAAGGCCCTCTACGTCAACCAAGCCTACGAGACCATTACGGGACGTTCTTGTCGATCTTTGATGGGCAATCCTTACTCCTATGAGGAGCTCATACATCCTGACGACCGTGTCCTCGTGCTCGCAAAACTGGACGAAGCCACCCAGACCGGACAGTTTCATGAAAGGTTCCGGATCGTATTGCCCAGAGGTGAACTCCGCTGGGTGTCAGTGCATGGGTTTCCGGTACGAGATGGCGAAGGTAGGATTGGGCGTCTGGGCGGCACCGCACAGGACGTTACGGCACAGAAGCAGGCGGAGGAACAAGTCGCCAGCCACTTGGCGCTTGCAGAAAGTGCGTGGGCAGAATCTGAAGCGCTGCGTAAGGCCACTCTTGCGTTGACCCAGGACCTTCGCATGGATTTCGTTCTGGACGCGTTGCTTCAGTCTTTGACTGAGCTCATCTCCTGCGAATGCGCCCGCATCTGGCTCCTGGAAGGCGATACGCATTTATTTGTCGCACGCGAGAAGCTGCGCCACGAGACCCCAAGGAAGAGTCCGAACTACCCCCTGACGCTCGACGCCGCCGACATCCCTTTTTGCAACGAATCCTAGGAAGCCAGAAGAGCGTCTTGCTCGCTGACACCAAACAGGAAGCAGATTGGCAAACATTCAAAAGCCATACCCATCTCCGCTCCTGGCTCTGTGTTCCCTTGGTGGCCTCGCAACACACTCTCGGCCTCCTGTCGGTGGGCCACGCCGAGCCGGACAGTTTCACGAGAGAAGACCTGCGACGGGCACAACTCTTGGCCATCCCGGCTGCCGCCGCCATTCAAAACTCTCGTCTTTATGAGTGTGCCTCAATCTATGGATCTGAGCTGGAAAAGCGGATCAACGATCTCCACGAGGCAAAAGACTCGCTTGAGCAATCCGAAGAGAGCCGGAAGGTTTCGGAGGACAAATTCCAACAGTCTTCCATTCGAACCCGGTTGCATTCTCCATCACGACGGCTAATGAAGGCCGTTTCCTCGACGTGAATGCGGCTTTCGAATGTCGATATGGCTATTCTCGTTCAGAACTGATCGGCCATACGGTTCACGAACTAAAGATGTGGGAAGATCCGAGAGATTGCTCGTTAATGCTCGCACAACTTCAGAAAGGCGGACCGGTCCGGAGCGTGATCACGCGACTCCGCACCAAGTCAGGCCACATCAAGCTCACCGCGTATTCCGCCGATCATATCCAATTCGAGGGGCACAGGTGCATCCTCGCCGTCTCAGAAGACGTCCTGTCATTTGAGCCGCAGCTCAGCAATTGAGACGACGCAAGTCGTCTTTCGCGGAAGCCCGCATCTGGCAATTGCTTTTGGTCATGGCAACGACCTGCCCCTTCGACGGGTCCTCCCTATCTTGTCATGTGAGCGGTCGTGATACGAGGGCGCTGTTTCAAAAGAATGGCTCCTGGCAGCAGCTCATGGTCGAGGTTGGAAGGGTTGTTCAGAGCCGCAAACAGGCAAAATCTGCGGGGCAGCCATGACCGAAGTCCTCATTGCCGAAGACAATGCCGTTAACCGGGAACTGCTCCACGAGTTGCTGGAGACGGGCGGATATGAAGTGCTTGAAGCATGCGGCGGTCAACAAGCACTCCACATGATTGAACAGACTCAGCCCGACATACTGCTGCTTGACGTCGCCATGCCAGTGCTGGATGGCTTTGGTGCAATACGCGAGATCCGCGAGAATCCTTGCCTGGCCACAATGCCCGTTCTAGCCCTTACTGCATACGCAATGCAGGGAGACCGAGATAAGATCATGAAGTCACGGTTTAACGGGACTTATCGAAGCCAGTCGACGCACGTTCGCTTGCTGAAGAGCTCAAACGTCTTTTGAGTAAACGGGACGATCGAAACGCTCCTCCTGATCAATCGAGCGGGAGTCAGCCGGATGGGAGAGCACGCGCAGCGGCAAATCGTGGGAATCGCAGTTCTCGTTCTTGAGCACCATCTCAGCGCCTATTTTTCCACTGCCACTATGAAGTCGCGGATCGCCTGCTGATTTTGTGCACTGACCTTGGTGAACTGGATTCCCTGACGCCGATCATCTGCCCAGACCACCGTGCCGTCAGCGTTGATCGCTATACCGGAAACGGGTAAGCGAAATGACAATCGCACCGCTGCCCCGGGCCGCAAGCCACCCGCTTCCACCTGAATTCCGCCTTGGCTAAGGTTCCAGGTCACCCCACGCACGATTCGGGAACCCATTTCGCAAGTCACGTCGGTCTGGATGGGAACACGAGTGGATCGCCGTCGGTTCTCTAACATGCCGCCCTGTACCGACCGGAACAAGATGTTCAGCTTTTGTCGGTCCACGGGCTTCTGGAGAAAGAAAGTTGCGCCGATAGCAAATGCTTCTTGCATGGTTTGTCTTTCATCCCGCCCGGTCACGATAATAATCGGCGTCGATTTATTCCAAGATGACATGCGGATGAGGCGCGCCAGGTCGAAGCCATTTAGATTCGGCATCTCCAGGTCCAGGAAAATCCCATCAAACTTTTCCTTCTCAACCAAGCCGGCCGCTTCCCGACTATCACTGACCGGGCGTACCTTGGCCTTTAGCGATGTGAAAACCTCGTCCATCAATTCCAAGCTTGCGATGTCATCTTCCACAACAAGGAGCTTCAGCGATGCCATGCGTCTATCCCTTTCAAGCGGCTTGGCGACCAAGTCTCGCCCAACCATCATACGTCGTAGATCAAAGTCACCGTCGTTACGGGTTTAGACGGGCAAAAAGTCGCGGACAACGCCGCCTTTCGCTTAGCAAGTACCGCTCCCCAAACGCCATAGGTACCACGGAAACGGACTACTCGCATTTGTGGTCATCGGTGTACCCCAATCCCCTAAAATTTAAGCCTGCTAAGTGCTTTCCCTGCAAGGCTCAGAAATGGCTTTCCCGACGTACCGAAAAACACTGGTTTTGGCGCGGTCGAAGCGCGCACTTGGCGCCGTTGAAGCTGTGCCCGCAGAGACTCATGGTTTCTGTGATCTTGGACCACTCGGCTCGTTCGAATGGGCTCTGATGCAAGCGGGACCGGAATCGCTCTACATACCCGAGCGCCTTCTTGATGGCTTGGAAAAGCGACCCTGAATGAGTCCTATGTCAGTTGACACCATGCGAACGTGACCAGATCCTATGGCAGGCGGGTCTGAATTGGCTCACCACAGGATCCGGGTTCGCTCGAGTTCCAGTCCGCAAGTAGCACCTCAAACCTGCGAGTAATCCATCCTTGCAGTTCAGACCTAGCATGTGGAGGGAGGGCAAGGAAAGACAATCCCGCTTGGCACTCTTCGTTGTACCAGCAGATCGTGACTTCAGCGCGGATTGGCGGTTGGGTGCCCGGCAGAGTGAAATGTACTGTTGCCACTGCCCCGGGCGTGAGGGGAGTCGGAATGCGGAGCGCTAGGCCACCCTCGCTGATATCTACGGTTTCGCCGGAAACCGGGGGGATTCCTTCCTGTTGAATCGACACCGCCATTGCAATTGGGCAACGGAAGTATCGACGCCGCTTCCGAAGGATCAAACCGTGTGCCGCTTGGAGCGTCGCTCTGATGGAGTCGAACGTTAATGGCCTTTCTAGCACAAAACTCGAACCGGCAGCAAACGCCGTCGCTCTATCGCCTTTGTTTCCGCTGATCGCGAAGGCGACTGCGGTTCGGTTTTGCTAAGCCGGCAGGCGCATCTCTCGTAAGATGGTAACTGCGGGGTGACCAAGGCTCAAATCGACAGTTACAGCATCGAACTTCTGCCTGTTCACCAAATCAAGCGCCGTCCGTGCATTCGTGCATACCTCGACGGACATGGCAAAACGATGAGCAGATTTCGCCAGCTGATACATCGTGAGTGAGGAGGGGGAAACCAGAAGCATCCTGCCAATTGACTCGGGTGCACCGGCGTTACTCATATTGGATAATCCTCTCAGCCAAAAATACTGCCTCCGGTCATCTCGCAAACAATCTACTAATAAGGGTATGTTCATGTCCGAGACAGTGTATGACGCAGGTCACATAACAGGCAGTCACGGACGTAACATCCCGGCCGTGGAGCGAACTGTCTTTGCGTCGGAAACCCGACCTCATATTTTTTCGCCCCAACACAGGTACGGCGCAGATCGGTTTAAAGGAGGCCATCGGCCGCGTACGAACTGCGTTTCCCGATATCCATTGGGTCCTTGATGATGAGACGGCGGATGAACGTGGTAAGGTATCTAGTTGGTGCATTCCGTTGCGGATCTGGTGGATTCGCGACGCAGGAGCAACCATAAACCCGCTATCCCAGCCCGTTCGTTACCATTCCGGTGTGACGTCGGTGTCCGCCGTGCTTTCTCTTCTGTTGGCCTTATGTGGCTGCCTTGCGACAGGTTGTGGTTCGGCCGGCATGCCGTCAGTCGCCGCGCCACCTCCCGCAGTGACGCCAACTAGTGTGGCCATGGTGGTGTCCAGCACCGCCAATGGGCAGTTCACGAGCTTTTAGGTCGACGTTACCAGCATCAGTTTGACAAACCGGGCAGGCACCACGGTCAGCGTTCTGGCAGCGCCGCAAAGCACAGCGTTCACCCAAACTCAAGAGGCTGAATTCATTCATTTGAACGGTCAGATGGCGCCTTTCCTCACGGCGATGGTGCCTCAGGATGTATACACCTCGGCGACGCTTACTTATAACTACGCCCAATTCACCCACGTAAGGCTGACTGCGTCGGGGGGGCTGGAAACGGTTACGGACGCGGTTGGTGGACCCAACTCGATTCCACAAACTGCCAGCGTGAACCTGCCTGCTCCGCTCGCCATCCATGGCAGCGCCATGGCCGTGTCGTTGGATCTGCAGGTGTCGACCTCCGCGACTTTCACGAATCAGGGCGCCGGACAGCCAGATACATATGCGATAACGCCAATGTTCACGCTCACTCCGGTCGCACCCACGTCGCAGTCTCAGGTCCAAGTAATGGGAGTCGATGGCCTAGTTTCTTCCATCAATGGCGGGAGCAATAGCCTGAGCCTGACGATCGACTACGGCTTTAACAATCCTTCGTTTCCGGACGGCTCGACTTTTACGCTTGCGACCAACGCGAGTACCGTTTACCAGGGTATCGGGAACTTCTCGGCGCTTGCTGCGGGGATGATCGCGAACCTGGATCTTACGCTTCAATCGGATGGTTCGCTCCTGGCGACGCGCATTGAGGTAGATGACCCCGGCGCCACGAACGTGCTGGCAGGTCCCATCGGGACGGTGTTTGGCGCGCAAGGCCACATCGTGGACCTGGGCCGCACAAATGAGGAGTTCAACCAGAGCGTCGTTCCGGGAAGCAACACCATGTACTATTCGTTCGACGCCAGCACCGCCTTTAAGCTCTCAGGAGAGATCGCGGTGCCATCGAATCTTCCGTTCTCCGCAACGTTTGATAGTTCCAACATGATCGCCGGCCAAAACGTTTCAGTTGCCTCCCAAGTGATTGTGACTTCAGGAGGCACGTCCACGCATGCGACGACCATAACGCTGATGCCGCAGACGATCAGCGGAACGATCACGGGGGTGTCGAGCAGCGGCGGATTCACGGTGTATAGCGTCTCGCTCGCCACGTACGACCTGTTTCCCATCCTGGCGGTGCAACCCGGGCAAACCACGGCGCTGCAGAATCCGTCGTCCGTCGAGGTTTACGTGGACAGCAACACGCACCTGCTGAATTCCAACGCGATGGTGCCGGGGAATGTGTTGCGCTTCAACGGGCTGATCTTTAACGACAGCGGGACGGCGCGCATGGTGTGCTGGCAGGTCAATGACGGCGTCGCGGAGTAAAGGCAAAGTGCCCGGTCGAAAGGATGTCGGTTAGGCGGACTCCTCGGATCGGCCGGGTTTCGCCGGCTGGTCGAGATTCATAATGCGGAACAGACGGATCTCAGTGGCGAGCGGACACACTAATAGCAGAAGCACGAAACGACGGCCAATCCAGCATTCGGGCTATTGTCCCGAAGATCTTGTGCCGGGTGTCGGACGAGCGGGAATGACGGGGAATATCCCAACTCTTGGTCGAAACATCGCTTTTACCTAGGACCCCTTCCTCGCAAAAGCTGACCCTGAGCGCGGCTTGCTTTAGCCGCTACGATCTCTGGCGCGTTCATGCATCACAATCGCCCTCGCACGATCGGTGCAGGCGCCACTTGGGCGGTTCTAAAGGTCACGTCGGCTGAAGCGGCGGACTGCGAGCATGAGGGCCGCTAGCAGGTATAGGCCGGCGTACCCGACCATAATGAGGCTGGGAACGGAAACGTTGGAAAATGGGGACATCCGCATCGCACTTGCCAAAGGAGATTGCATTTCGAACGCAGCGCGACGCCACAGCACCCCGCTCGGAATCAGAATGCTCGCGACTATGCCTACATTGACTGCGCGCTGGGTGTGTGTAATGGCACCGAACTGCTCAATCCAGCCACCAATGAAGGCGATCCCGTGGAGGCCTAGCGCGAGTAAACCGCTGGTAATGGTCGAGAAATATGTGCCGAAGACGAAGGTCAAAGATAGGAGCACCAAGGTTTCCATCCACATGAGGACAAAACCGCGAAGCAAGTGGCGCGCGGTCACACCGCCGATGAAGTAGGTCACCGCGTTCACACCACCGACCATAAGAATGATATAGGTGGGGATCATCGCAACAAACCCGAACCACTTGCCCAGAAGAACCTGCCCACATTTCCGTTGGGCTGCACTGAAGCTCGCACGCCGTGCCGTCGGATGCGATCAGGTGCGTTGCATACCTTCTACTTTCCTGAACGCTTAGGGTCTGGATATTTCGGGTTTCAAGACCTGCGAGGTCGGGGAGCCCCGAATGCCTAAACCGTGAGTTGCAAACACGAGCGCGACGATCGCGAATACGACGAGGTTGGCCGCCGCGTCGGTCCACAGCAGTCCGTGCGTGCCGAAGCTATGGAAGCTTTTTCCTTCGAGCCAAATCATCGAAGCGATAGGAATGTTGCCCACCGCGGTGAGGGCGGCGTACCACGTGCTGGTGTCGTGGCCCTCTGTTCCCACGATGTCCAACACGAGGGCCACGTACCGAGCATTGCAGAAGCCAGTGGTCAGCAGATAGAGAAGCGTGCCCCAAAAATACACGGATGGCCGATTGGCCAAGAGCAGAACGATGGCGCCGAGCGCGTTGGTCAGTCCAGCGCCCGCATAAGTCAGGCGGCGGTCCCAGTCGCCGGGGACGAGCACACCGGAAAGCGACCCCAACGCCAACACGACTCCCCCGGCTACCCCGTTCGTCCACATCACGCCTGTCCCGCCCACGCCATAGTGCGAGGCCAGGGCGGGAAGCAGCGACTGTGCGGCACACGTGCTTCCGGGGGCGATTAGCAGCAGAACACTCCACCTGCGCTTAGGCGACCGCAGCACCGCCAGTCCCTCTCTTCGGATTTCGGACAAACGGCCGCGCAGCCAAGGGGAGGACCTGGGCAGCGGCTCAGCGATCGTCAGTGCAACGTAGGCGGGCAACGCGACCAGAGCAGCCGCGGCTAAACCGACTAACGGAAGGGATAAGCGGTCGATCAGCCATAGCACAACGGCGGCACCGAGAACGCCCCCACCGAAGTTCCCGGCCTGATTCCACGCTGATGCCTTGGACTGCTCGGATGCCGATAACATCGTGACCATTAGCCCGCCGCAACTTGCCATCACCAGCGCAACGACAACACCGCCGCCCAACAGAAACGCTGTCAGCATCTTCAAATCGGACACGCCCAACAGTGAGCACGCGACCCACATACACAGAGCGGTGACCGACGCTGCTATCACCAGCCAAGTGCGGCGGCGCAACTTGACATCGACGATTGGCGTCCAGAGAAACATGAAGATCGGAGGGAGTTGCAGAAGCGCGCCGATGTGTGCGATCTGCTCAACCGGAACGCCTGCCCGGCTGAGCAGGAATGGCAGAGCTGTCCAGATGAACCCCACGTACATCCCCAGGGGCAGGATCAACAAACTGAAGACCCAGGGTGTGGGCCACCGGCGCGTGCTACCCATGACGAACGCAGCATACCAGTTGCGGAATTGCCCCGTACCGAATAGGTACCGCCATGCTTACGCTATTTCGAAATTGAGTTCGCGAAAGGCAAGGGCCGCCCGGAGGGTCGAGGTCGAACTGCTACATCTGAATCGGGCTCCTGCAACCTGCCTTTCTTCTCTTCTACACATCCACGAGTCAAGTTATGTGGCGCTTGGCCGGGCCGAACGTCGCGTCTTTACGCGCATCCCCAGGCGAGCGCAACATAAATCTTTGCGCCACATAAATGGGCGACCTCATGCACCAGGGTTGAGAACTCCTCGGCTGCCTGCATCCCGCAAAGCAGAGTGATTTCCCGCCATGCGATAAGCCTTTTGCCGGCCCAATCTTTTCCGAATAATTGAGCTCGACGCCCTGAGCCTGCACGAACTTCACCAGCCGTTCCCGATAACCGCCCGTATCCCCCTGAACCTGAGTTAGCGCAGCCAGCTCTTTGCCTTCGGTTTGTTGACATCGAAGACATACGCGGACCTGAATCCAAAGAGCTTTGACTGCGGTTGTTTGGCGTCTTCAGTTGGCCCAGCCTCTTCGGTCGCTTCCCTGCCATCATTCTGCTCGCCGCGCGCACTGACCATCGGAGCGAGAATCAGAATGCCCTTCTCGCCGCGCCGGACGAATCGGCCAAGCGAGTTCCAGGTGCGGATTCCGGCGACGTTGGTTGCTTCCGGTTTTTGTCGGGCAATCTGCACGATGTTGCCGAAGCTTAATGTCACCAGCCGGACTATGCAGATTGGACTTCAGGGGCACGCGGTGTAGCCATGGCAGAAACTGCGGCACTTGACACAGTGCGGTTGTCTCCAGGCAGGCTGAACAGGCTGGCGTCTCAGGCTGTGCCGACCCTGATCTCGCCAGCATCCCAAGTCAGCCGTTCGTAAAATCGCAAAACCGGCTTTCAACTGAAGGATTACCTCCGGGTTGCCGCGATCCGCCCAGAACCCGAACCTAGCCCCTCCAGGTGATGAGCGCTATCGCCGATTTCGTCAACTATGCTGCGAGTGTGAGAATTTCAGGCGATATTCCGGCGCTATGCGCTCTACAGCACCTGAACCTGGACGTGTTGTGCTTCCGTGACCATGGTCCCGATACTAGCCCGCACCCCATCAGTCAGGAAGAGCTGAGAGCAGCGTTCAACCCCAGCGATGGAATGGAATGTCGCCACCATCGAACCGGACCGCATTCAGACGAGCTACGACGACGACGGTGCACCGGCTGGTTCGCGACAATCAACCCAGATAATCTCAGTCAGTGCGCAGCGCCTTCAGTGGATCCGTCGAAGCGGCTTGATGTGCCGGGAGAATACTGGCGGCCGCGGCGCAAGCCCCGAGCGCAAGAATTGAAAACCCGAACACATGCGGATCCCAGCTGCGTATCTCGAATAGCTGCGCGGCCATGAGTCGTCCCGCGCCGATGGCCAGAGGAATTCCAATCAATAACCCGATAGCCACTAGCAGAAATGCTCCCCGCAGGACCAATCGCACAATGTTCAGCCGGTCGGCTCCGAGAGCCATGCGCACTCCGATCTCGCTGGTTCGGCAGGCAACCGTGTAGGCCGTCAGCCCATAGAGGCCGATGGCTGCCAGCAGCATGGCGATGAGGCCGAATGTGCCGGCCAACTGCGCGACCATGCGCTGCTGGTCAAAATTTGAGGCCACCTGCTCGTTCATGCTTTGCACCGTGATGATAGTAAGGTTGGGATCGATATCGGCGAGAGCCTTACGAAGTTGCGGCTCGAGATTGCGCGTATCGCCGCGTACCAGCAGCTGGATACTGCCTACGAAATGCGTTTGTATTTCGCTACGCTGCATCAGAACGTCGGGATAATGGACACTCTGCTCCAGCGGTAGGAAAAACATGGGCTTTGCGGGCTGGTCTGGATCGTTGTACTTCGCGTCACGCGCCACGCCGACGATCTCAAACGTGCCCGCATATCGGGAGTTGTCCATGCCAAAGTGCTTGCCGATGGGATCTTCGTCGGGGAAGTATTTCCTGACCAGCGATTCATTCACAATCGCCACTGGGCGCGAGGTGCCGGAATCGCTCTCCGCGAAACCACGTCCACGCACGATGCGCTGGCCGACTGTCGAAAAATACTGACGGCTCACCCGGTCCCACGATACGCCTTCCGCCTGCGTAGCCTTTGGATCACCCCTCCCTTCTACCGCAATCAATTCACCCCAGTTATTGCCGCTGAGCGGACTGTAGCCCGCCAGGCTTGCGCTCTGCACATTCGGCAACCGCACCAGTCCATCTTCGATTGCGCGATAAAGCGAGTCGAGGTGTTCGGGTGTGTAACTGTCCAGAGGCGGATTGATCTGAATACTCATGCGATTTTGGACGTCAAAACCAAAGTCCTGACTCTCCAGATTCCGCAAGCTCACCGTCAGCAATCCGGCGCAGGCCAGCAGAACCAGGGAAAGCGCCGCCTGGCTGACCACCAGTATCTTTTGCGGCAACGATGCCCCGGCGTGAGTGCCGCGGCCTGCTCCGTGCAGAGCCTCTGCCGGATCGGAACGCGAAGCCAGCCACGCCGGCACCACGCCAAAAAGCGCACCGGTCAGGAGTGAAAGCGCAAACGCAAATCCCAGAACCTGCAGCGAAGGTGTCGCACTGATGGGCGTAAAGGTGGCGCTGTGAAATGCCAGGGCCAGCATCAGACGCGCTCCCACGTATGCAACCACTAATCCTGCGATACCGCCTAGCACCGACAGCAGTACCGCCTCCGTCAACTGCTGGCGAATCAGTCTTGTTCGCGCAGCCCCCAGAGCCAGGCGTACCGCAGTCTGGGCGCGGCGGGTGGCTCCGCGCGCCAGCAGAAGATTGGCGAGGTTGGCGCACGCGATGAGAAGTAATGTTCCACAAACCATCAGGAGAATACGCAGACTCGCGCCGTAGTCTACCCTTAAGGAGGTGACACCCCCTCCGGCTGGAGCCAGCCGGATAAATTTTTGAGGAATCGTAGGTTCAATCTGCGGTTTGAATTCGGCGGGCATCTCATCTTCGTCACGGAGCCACCGTTGGAGCACCGGCGTTAGCCGGGCGGGAAGTGCTTGTATGCTCGCACCCGGCTTCAACCTGCCAATGGCATACAGCCACTGGGGATGATTCGTTCTCATGTGCGCATTCTGGCCGTCGAACAAAATCTCCTGTTGCAGGGGCAGCCAAAAGTCCGGCGGATCGCTCCGCAGTGTCTCGCCAAAAAATCCCGGAGGCGTAATCCCAACCAACGTGACCGGCTGTCCTTGCACGAAGAATGTGGACCCGACAATCCCCGGGTCTGAGCCATAAGCCTGCTGCCAGGTGCGATAGCTGATCATCGCCACCGATGAGGCCGACTGTTGATCGTCCGAGTTGTTGATAACCCGTCCGGCAAAGGCCCCGAGGCCAAAAACGTGGAAGTAATTCCCGCTCACGTACTCGGCCCGCAAGGGACGTGCCTCGCGGTCTTTGGCTTCCTGCCGAATGCTGTAGATCCCAGGCGCGGCCTGAAAAGCGGTGGTTTCCTCGAACTCGGGTGCCGCCGCCGCGAGACGCAGGTAGAGGGGATAAGAGAATAGGCTCCAGTCATCGTCCTCCCAACCCTCGACACAGCACTCCTCGGTATCGCCAATGCGATACAGCTGGGCGGGATCGGCGACCGGCAACGACTTCAGCATGATGGCCTGCGTCAGGGTGAAGATCGCGGTGGTCGCACCGATGCCAATCGCCAGGGTAAGTAATGCAGTCAACGTAAACGTAGGAGCATGGCGCAGCTGCCGGAGAGCGTAGCGGATGTCTTGCAGAAGGGTTTGCACGCGGGTATCCTCCAGCGGATTATACGTCTACCCAAAAGCGTTGGTTCCACGAGGTAAACTTATGAGTTTTCAACTTGCACCACTGTTGGTGAAACATCGCTATCTATAGCACGCACAATGCCAGAACCGGCTCGTCTCTGGGCGACGTAGGCAGCGGGAACGAGGTTCGGGGGTTGGGCAAAATGGGGCGCATCTTAAATGCGCCCCGGCAGCCTCGGCTCATATCGACTCCAAGAAAGCAAGCAGAGTATCGTTCGCGGGTGTGCGACCTGGAGAGGGAAGATTGCATGATGGTGTTGTTTTTGGCCACGATACTGAGTATATATAGTAACTCAGTATTGGAGGCACCTCATGTCAGATCCCTTGAATTCTCTGGAAGCCCAACGAATCAAGATTCTGCGGCAATTCCTAAGTTTGGGTGATTTGCGCCCCGGTTCTATTTCTGCCGTTGTTCATCGCTGTGGTAAGTCCTACTGTCATTGTGCCAAGCCCAAAGATCCCGGGCACGAACCGCAGATTCGCGTTCTGCGCAAGGTGCATGGCAAGTCCGTAGCGGAGACCCTTTCCAGCCCGGCTGCGTTCCGCAAAGCGCAGGGGGAGGTCTCCGAATTCCACCGCTTTCAGGAACTCAGTGCCGAGCTCGTGACGATCAACGAAGAGATCTGCCGCCTGCGACCCCTGGAGCAGGAGTCCGGGGGCTGGAATGCAGAGGAAAAAAAACGGCTGCTGCGATCCATCAGGAAGTCGCGCGGGAAATAGATACGCTGCTGCGAGTGATATTCACTGCACGTCACAAGACTGGCGCAATGGACCTGGAAGCGGTGGAGATGGCCTTGCGTGCCGCCTTGCAGCAGGCCGGTGCCGCTGGTTTGAGCCAACTTCTCCGACAGGAGTCCCCGGCGGAGCCGCATGTAGCTTGCTCCTGCGGAGGCCAGGCCCGCTACAAGGGGATGCGCACCAAGCCTCTGCTCACCGTGCTCGGCCGCGCGGAAATGCGGCGCGCGTATTACTGGTGCTCTCGCTGTCAGCAAGGGCAATTCCCGACCGACGCCGCACTGGATGTGGAGAACACCGAGCTCTCACCCGGGGTGCGCCGCATGTTGGCGCTGGTGGGCAGTGAGGGTTCCTCTTTCGAGCGCGGCCGCGAGCAGATGAAGCTGTTGGCCGGGCTGGAAGTCGCTACCAAGGCGGTCGAACGGACCACGGAAAGCATCGGTGCGGATATCGCCCGCCGCGAACAGGACACCATCCAACAAGCCCTGCAACGGGAGTTGCCCATGGCGGTGAGCCAGGCGATCCCAGTGATGTATGTGCAGATGGATGGCACGGGCGTGCCCATGGTGAGCAAAGAACTGGCGGGGCGGAAGGGCAAAGGAAGTAACGGACGGGCGCACACGCGGGAGGTCAAGCTCGGCTGTGTCTTCACGCAAACCAAGCGGGATGCCGAAGGCTGGCCCCTGCGGGACGAAGGCAGCACCACCTACACGGGAGCGATCGAAACTGCCGAAGAGTTTTCCCGCCGCCTCTACACCGAGGCCCAGCAAAGGGGCTGGGACCGGGCCCAGAAGAAAGTGGTCATGGGAGACGGTGCGGAATGGATCTGGAACTTGGCCCAGGAACAGTTTCTGGGAGCAATCGAGATCGTGGATCTCTATCACACCCGACAACACCTGTGGGATCTCAGCGGTAAGCTCCATCCGAGCGATGCGGCAGCCAAACGACGCTGGGTGATGAGTCATCAGCATTTCTTGGATGACGGCAAGATCGAGCCACTGGTGAATCGCCTGCGCGCCTTGGGGACACAAAGGCGGGAACTGGCAGAGGACATCGAGACCGAGGCCAACTATTTCCAGCGCAATGCGGCGCGCATGCGTTATCCGAAGTTCCGCAAGCAGGGGTTGTTTGTCGGTTCAGGCGTGATCGAAGCGGGTTGCAAGACCCTCATCGCCACCCGGCTCAAACGCTCGGGAATGTTCTGGACCGTTCGCGGCGCCAATGCGGTCATCGCTGTCCGTTGCTGCCGTCACAGTCGTGAATTCGACGATTACTGGGAGTCCCGACCGGCATGATTGCCCCTTCCAGGTCGCGCACCCATCGTTCGCTTGGAAGCGGCGGAATGGCGTGCCCAACGGCAAGACCTTGGCCAACGCCCTTTCTTTCATGGCGAGATTCGCGTGCAAATACGCGTTCGTGGTCTCAATGCTCTCGTCTCCCAGCCATAATGCGATGACGGCGATGTCGACGCCAGACTGAAGCAAGGCCATAGCTGTGCCGTGTCGAACGATGTGCGGCGATACGCGCTTTTTCTTAAGAGTGGCGCACCGGGCTGATGCTCGGTCGACCGCTTTTCGCAAACAACAAATGAATAGCGAACCTCGTCAGCGGCTCTCCGCGAATGCTCGGGAATGCCATTGCTTGCTCTGGCTGCCCCAGTTCGCAGAACAATTCCTTCAGGATCCGCGCGGTTCTCGGCCAAAGCGGAATCGATCGATCTTTCCGACCTTTCCCATGCAACTGAACGTAGCTCTTGCTGCCGAAGGCAACGTCGCTCTGACGAAAACCGGATATCTCAGAGACGCGAGCACCTAAGTTGTACATCGTCAGCAGCAGGGCGTAGTCACGCCGCCCGCACCAACGTGTACGGTCAATGGCAGCCAAGATGGTCTCCATCTCTTCCCGTGTCAAATACTCTCGCACTCTCGTAGTGGCCCGTTTTAGCGGGATCGCCAACACGCGAGTTGCAACACCGACGCTCGCAGGATCACGCAATGCGATAGAACGAGCGTATCGCCGTGAGCCGCAGATTACGGGACGCAACCGAATTCCTGCGATCCTTTTCCAAAGCGTCGAGGAATCTGAGGATGATCTCAGCGTCAAGTCCTGGGATCTTCAGCGCAACAGGTTCGATGCCGGTTTCGCGATGAACAAACTGCAGCAGCAATCGGAATGTATCGCGATAACTCGCAACGGTCTGTAGACTGAGACGCCGTTGCGCAACGAGATGGTCAGTGAAAAAGATTCTGAAGGAGAGGTCCGACAAGAGTGTGAGCAGTCATCGGTTCGAGCCTCCTTCTGTGTGTTGACCCTCAAAACGAGCACTGGCCGCGCGAAGGAGTTCGGGAGTGCCGCTTAGATACCAGTAGGTACTTTCTGGGCCAACGTGGCCGAGATACACAGCCAGGTGTGGAAGAAGTTCCTGCACGTCTCTTCTCTCTCGGTGCCAGAGCGTAAGTCTCTTCACCGCGAATGAGTGACGAAAGGAGTGAATGGATGGCCCACGTTGGCCAGGCACGGCCCGGATGCCAGCACGCTTCAGAAGCCTCAGAAACGTCAACCGCTGCGCATTGTAGTTCAAATGCTTGCCGTATCGGTTCATGAACAAGGCCCTTACGGGTCGGCCGGCCACGGCTTTCGATCTTTGAAGCAGATAGGTTCGCAACTGCTTCGCCACCGAAGAGTGAAGAACGACGTAACGCGAGTTGCCGAACTTGCTATCGGAAATGAGCAAATGCGGTGGGTCCGTGCTGAGCCTCACGTCATCGACGTTGAGAGCCAGCGCTTCGCCAATTCGCAGGCCAGTGCTTGCTAATAGTCCTATCAGCGCATGAACCGTGGTCTGACGGAAAGGAGTAACTGTCTGGAGCCGCCAGACCGCATCCATCAGACGCGTAACGTCATCGTCGGAATATAGATGCGTAGTCCGACGGCGGTACAGAGGGCGATAGATGTTCTCGGGTATCGCTGTTGCCGGCTCGAATGTGCGGATATGTTGCAGGAAAGCTCGTACAACGTAGAAGCGCCGCTGGTCACGGTATGGATGGTGGCGGGGCAGAACCGACAGCAACCCAATCCAAGACCAAAGACGACTGGATCGGCCACGGACACTGTTGGTCACGCCAATATGCAACGAAGCTCCGAAGAAGTTTTTCTCGGTGTTTCAGGCTTCTGCGATCCTGGGAGTTGCCATGAGGATCGGCCTTGGCCACTGCACGTTTCAAAGCCATAAACTCCTCCGCGTGGGCAGACAGAGCTGAGAAAGTCATCGCGCACCTCCGGGCCACGGCAGTGCCACTTGCATCAGCGACTTCAGGTCGAGCTTGGCGTAAATCAGTGTCGTGGTAATCGACTTGCGTCCTAGCACATCGGACACGTCCTTGAAGGACGCACCGCCGTTTACCATCGCGGTCGCCGCGGTGTGGCGCAGGGAGTGCAATCCACGATCAGTGATGCCGGCGGAAGCAAACAGATATCGCATGCTGTTTCCCACGTGAGTGCGCCGACGTTGTTCAGTGAACGGAGGTCGCCTCGGTTCAAAGACGTGCGTCGGGTGTCTGCCCTGAACCTCCAAGTACGCAGCCACGGCCTTCCCCACATCTCTTGGAAGAGGGAGGACGCGATCTCGGTAGGTCTTCGCGCTGCGGATCTTCAAACACCCACTCCTCCAATCGATGTCTGCGAGTGCGATGTTGGCGACCTCCTCGGCACGCAGCCCAAGACGCAGGAGAACCAGCAGAAGCGCCCTGTCACGAAGGTTGCGGGGCCTCCGAGCTTCACTAGCTGACCAAAGCGCGCGCACCTGTTCCTGTGAGAGTCCCCGTGGTAGAGAAATGTGCTTACGAGTGACAATCGCCGGTAACGCGGCGTCCCAGCCCGAAGGTAGATGGCCCTCGCGAGTCAAATAGCGCAACAGGCTGCGAAGGACCATCAGCCACGTTGTCTGGGTCCACCGATTGTGCAGCCTGGCGAACTCACTCCTCAAAAACTGCACGAAATCGTTGAAGCGAATCTCAGTCCAGCTGATGTAGCCGATCGGAAAACGCGAAGAGAGAAACTTGTGGACTACATGGTGGTGAAGGCTGCGAGTGGAGCGTAATAGCCCCCGCACCGTCAGCAAGTAGGCATCGTATTGCGACTCAAACACGGAAAGGGACAAACGCTCGGTCGTCGGATTCTGCATAGATCTTCTCCTCCGGCTCGTTGCCGGTGCGGAGAAGTTTGCGCGCACTATGTCAATCACCACAACGCCATCGGGCAGTGTTCATGCGAATGTCGAGCGAGTGCGGAAGGCCGAATTCACATATTCCGGTCGCAGACATTATGCCTCCTATGTGTTCAGTAACGTTCAAAGCTGTATTCGTGAAACTTGGCCATGGCCACTAGATCTGGGTCAATACCTCACTCTGTCCTGCCTCCAGTGCCCCCACGAGATGATCGACTGCTTTTTTGCTTCGGTTCTGAATTTCTTCTACTTTCATTGTGTTGTTCCCTTCTGGTTTGGCGCGAAACCGGTGCAGTCCGAACGTCCGCCCGAGCCGTGGCCGAGCGGCGTCCACCCGACAGGGCGCAGCAGAAAGGAAGGCAAGGCTAGGGAATGCGGACTGTGGTTCGTGACCTATGATCGCCGTGTTCTCGATGCCGGTCTCGACCCGGTCGTAGCGGCGGCCGCGCTCGCATTTGGATTTGTCTACATACATCCCTTTGCGGACGGAAACGGGCGTTTGCACCGTTGGCTCATTCACCATGTGTTGGCGAATGCTGGGTTCAATCCGCCGGCGCTGGTGTTTCCCATCAGTACGGCCATGCTTCGTCAGCTTGAGAAGTATCTGGCGGTTCTGCTGTCTTATTCGGGGCTTCTTTTGAATTTCATCGAGTGGAAACCGGCAGCAGAAGGCAATGTTCAAGCGCTGAATGATACCGCGGTCTACTATCGCTACTTCGACGTCACCGCACACGCGGAGTTTCTCTATGAGTGCGTCGAGCAGACCGTGGAACATGATCTGCCGGATGAGGTCGCACATCTACTGGCCTATGATCGGTTCAGTCGTGCCGTCCAAAACATCGTGGATATGCCGAATCAAAAGATCGATCTGCTTTGGCACTTTTTGCGGCAGGTCAAAGGTGTGTTGTCCAAGCGCGCGCGCACGAATGAATTTTGGGCCCTAAGCGAGGTGGAGGTCCAGCGGTTGAGAAACTCTATGCGGATTCCTGGGAGGAGAGGAGGGAGGTCTAAGTGATGAAGGTTCAGGAGATTGTCTTGCCCGTAAATTACCGAATAGCCGTTATCGGTAGCATGACAGCGCATTTAGCACCCGGACGGGAGGCCGATCCGATTGTTCCTGGAAGCGAATTCAGCACAGTTCAATGTGCATCTCGCTTGTCGCTTGTCCCCTAGCGGATTTCCTTGGAATGACCGGCAGCTTACCATCTGTGCCGTCTGGACGGCAAATGGTTGGCTAATCGACGAAGCCTGCGCTTCACGGTTTCTGCAGCGGTGCTGACCTAAGGTTGAGAAGTGACCTCCCATAGCTAACAGGAATGGCGAAATTCGATCCGCCGAACTCACGTACCATGGCAAAGTTAATTCCGATAACTTTGCCCTCGTTATTGAAAAGCGGACCGCCAGAACCGCCCGAGGTAGTCTGGGCATCATAGACAAGCTTGTCAGGCAGTACGTCGCCGATATGCCCCTGAGTGGTCACAGGCCGGATCAGGTTGCGGCGGGCGAGTTCTTCCATCACCTGCTTCGGATCACCTTTGGATGCAGTCGCGATGGACCGGAGCGTCTCTGCCCCCGCCCGAGCCAGAATCGCATCAAGAGCAGTAGGATATCCAAGCAGCACGACGGGGCTACCACTGACGGCCGCACGGCGGCCATCGGCAAGGGCGATCTGTTTGATTCTCAGCGCTGACACATTTCCTTTCACGACGGCAACGTCGGCAGCCGATGAAATCTTCTCAGTGTTGATGGCAATGCCCTGTGGAACGCCGGGGAAATATGCAGTCATCTCAGCAATCACTGGCTCAAGGCCTTGATCGAGCGTTTCCTTCAAGTCGTCATTCTGCCACCAAGGCTCGGCCACGTGATGATTGGTGAGGATTTGTCCGCTGGCGGAGACGAGGAAACCAGTACCAAAGACATCGAGGTGTACTTCCGGACCACTTCCAGTGAGGCTCAACAGTGGGTTGTTGTGTTCGTCGGTGGTTGGCTCGCCGCTGTTCGTCATTCCAGCGTAGTGCAATCTCAATCCGGTCGTGTGTTCGCGGAAGGCAAGCACAACATGGATGAGGCAGACGCTCGGCTCATAGGACTGGATAATTGTTTGCGCAACCTTGCCTTCGGTCTCGAGCTTCTGAAGGCGGCTTTCCACTGCGGCGAGTTGATTTTGCAGAGCGGAAGCGTTTTCTGTCTTGCTGATTGCGATTTGCGATCTCAGGTCCTCGCTCTTCTTCTGAAGTTGAAGCTTTTGTGGATCGCCCGCCAGAGATGGACCGCGTTCCCCGTCTTCAAGGGCCCGACGCGAGCGTTCCATCAACTGTTGTTGCGTTAGCACGCCAGTCTGCAATCGAGTGATCGCCGCATAGACCCGGGTGTTCTGTTCCTGGGTGCGACGGTAGAAGAAGAAAAAGATCAGACCGGCAACGATGACCACGGCAACGGTCGCGAGGCCGCCAACCCGAAGCGTCCGCCGTTCTTCGTTGACCGCTGTCACCACCTGCTGTGTAGTGCTTCGATTTTCCTCGGCAAGGCGCAGCCGCTCTCGAAGCTCGTCCGCGATGGATTTCTCCCCTAGTTGCAATCGCACCCGCGACAACAATTCGTGTGAGTCGAAAGGCAGGGACAGCACATCGTCGGCCCCGAGATCCAGCCCTCGAGTCCGCTCGGCTGATCCTCCCGGAGATAGCATCACTACGCGTATGTTCTGCGTCGGCTCGGAACCCTTGATTTCAGAAAGGAGGTCACAGCAATCGAGCTGGGGCGGATCAGCACCCAGGACAACTGCGTCCGGGTCGAAGGCGAGGACTGCCTTCATCCCTTCCCGGTAGTCGGTCGAGACCTCATATCCCGCATCGCTCAGCACCGCGACGATGTGGTCCCTCAGAGCATCATCGGACTCTACTACCAACAATTTGCCGGCTTTATGGTTCATAACACACGCCTCTTAGGATGGTCCCAAAGCCTCGCGGGATTCAGTTCGGCCGAGATTGCATACCTATCGAGACCACTGCACCTCTCCGCCGATGAATATGCGTGCCTAAGCGAGGTCGGCGTTCCGGACGAGAGTGGTCGGACCCCTTACGCCATAAGAAAGAGCATTGCGAAGAGGGAGCATTGCGCCCTTTTCGCTGCCTCCACTTCCCTGCTTTCCAACCCTCAAGTCTAGCCTGGGATGAAGCCTCCTTGCACCTAAGCACATGAATCCTCCCACCTCCTCTGGGAATCTGGTACGAGGGGAGCGTAGGAGGGAGACTGGGATGTTACTTAGTCTGACTGCTATTTGCGTTGCGGTTGCGCTGCTGTCTTTGCCGGTCCTGTTGCGGATGAAACGCATAAGAGACCAACGCGAGATGGAGCAGCACAGCATCTCCGTGGAGGATCTGCACTCGTTGTTGACCTCCCACCAGGAGGTACTTCTTTTTGATGTTCGCCAGCCGCTCGACTTGCTAGCCAATCCCGAGATCATCCCCGGCGCACAGAGGCTTGCACCAACCGAAGTGCTTGAAAGGCCATCACTAATCCCCAGGGAGAAGGACGCGGTCGTCTACTGTACCTGTCCCGGCGAGAAAACCAGCCGAGCAATTTTGCATCGAGCTCTGGCGATGCATTTTCTGCGGATCAAGTTCCTCAAAGGTGGCTTGGCGGCCTGGAAAGCGAAGGGTTATCCGGTCGAGCCCTACCGAGACGTCTTTTCCCTCTACACTCCAGGTCTAGCTCCACGCTCGGGGTGAGGCGTTCCCTGGTTGTGCCCGGATCGTCACACCCATCGTCTGGCCCGGTCCTAGCCGTTGTGGCAGTTGCTAGACATTTTGTCCAATCCGATCGGCCGTTGCGCGAGCACACGACGGGTAGGAAGCCAGAGAGAGTTTTGAGCAACGCGGGTGTCAGGCCGGTTTTGGATCTTGTTTTTCTGCGATGGACATGGACTGTTCCGCGTCCTTCTTGCTGATCAAATTCATAGCAGCCTGATATAACTTAGAACGCAATTGATAACGCTCGTTAGCGCGCGTGATATAGCGGACTGCGATTTCGACGCCACTGCCTACTGGCTTTACATTGATGGCAGGGGCGGCCGATAGCGCGCTCATGTTCCGGGAATGCGCGGCGTGCTGCCATTCTTTTTCAGCTTGACCCGCGCTTTCTGCGGTGGCTTCCAGCAGGGTCTTTTGGACTGCCTCGACTATCGGATACGGATTCTGGCTTGAGGCCACGACCAATGTCAGTTGATCCCAAAGCCACTGCCCCGAAGTCGAAAAATTGAAGTAGTGGCCCTCGATGGCGAAACTGTTGGTGAAAGTAACACGTCGTCCGGTCGGGTGCCCAGAGTCGGTCCAGTTGCCAGTTTCAAGCAATACGGTATGGAACATACCGAGTTCGACGACTTCACCGGTTACTCCATTAATCTCCACCCAATCACCTATACGAATCCCATTCCTTCCCATCAGAACGAACCAGCCGAAAAAGCTAACGATGAAATCTTTTAGCGCCACGGTAAGACCCGCTCCGGCGAGTCCCAAGATAGTCCCAAACTGGCTTGGCGGACCGAAAATCACCAGCAGGACCAGACCCAAGGCAATGATTTGCAAGCCGGTGCTTATTACCGCATGCAGAGTGTCGGCCTGACGCGAGTCCAATCTGGCCTTGCTGAGAAGACGTTTTAGCCAACTATCAAAGAAAATCCCGATTAACAAGACCGCCACAATGACGACAGCGCCTGACAATCCTCTGTGAATTACGCTGCGTTGTCGTGCCGTGACCACTTCCAGCCACTTGCTATACGTTTCGGCTAGGTTCTTCTGATCCTCAATGCGTTCCTCAAAGTTTGTAAGTGCTTTCACCTGAGCCGAGCGGCGTTTCGTAGCATTGACGAGCTCGGCCGACGCTCCGCCGCGGGCCGAGCTCGTAGAATCTTCCCCTGTCGCGAGCGCAGGCCGTCCGCCGAGTGTCGCTGGATCTTCTTGTGCCTTGGTTTTGATGTTCGATTCGAGGGCCTCGCGTTTTGTTGTGAACGCGACTGCTGACGATTCTGAGTCTTGCTTGGCCTGCCACAACTGCAACTTTTTGTCATGCAGCTCTGCCCATTGCTGGTAGCGGTGAACCAGCCCGCTTAGATCGGGTGGAGTGGCAGTGTTAACGGTGGTGGTATCTGCGATACGGGATGCGGCCTCGTGCTCTTTCATTAGCTGTTCAATCCGACCTTGGGCGTCACCACCGGCAAGGTTTAATTCTTGCTTTGCGTTGTCCACATCATCCTGATCAAGCTCGAGCTGGACCTTCGCCTGTTCCAGTTGATCGGCCAAACGGTTCGCCTCGAGTCCGGTAGCTTTCGCCAACGTGGAGGTGAGTTGCGCGACCCGTGCGTTGTCGCCGTCCAAAGATTTCTCTGCGTTCTGCAGCCTGGTTTCACTGTGCTTTGCTTCGGCGCTCAATACCGCTGGGTGCTCTTGCGCCTCCCGCACCCCTTCGGCAAACGCCAAGTCCATCTCGCGGTCACCGAGACGTAGGGCTTCCTGTGCCAGGGGCATTTCGTCGGCGCTAGTGGGCATTTGCGCCAACCGCCGCGCATTATAGAGAGGACTCTGATCAATCGCAGAACCATGCACCGCTTGGGACGATTCTCCCAGGGTTATTGGCGATGCTGTAATCGACCCGCCAGTTCGAAACAATCCGTAGGCGATGAGTCCTAGCGATATGATCAGCGTGATCGTTGCAACTTGTTTCGTCGTTTTCATGACCTCGGCGATACTTTGTCTCCTCTGCTATGAAGCCATGCTAAACCATTCTGTTCAAGCGCGAATCGTCCGATCCCGAATGGCGTGGACGGGAGACTCATAAAACGCTGAACCAGGATGAGTGCACCGAAGTATTTCGACAGGTCATGCAGCCAGTCACCAACGCCGCGTAAGTGCGGCGCGTGGTCATAACGAACCGACGGGACAGATCGCGTTCCCGTGAACTCGAGACTGTGAGGATAAAAGGAGCATTGCAGAGAGCGGAGGGAAAGCCTGCGCGCTTTCTCGTCACGGAACGGATGTCTATCGCGAAGATGACAATGCCACTCGCCTGTACGGAGGCAACGGCATCGTTCAGCGATGCCTTGGCTGCTACTGTCATTGCCGTCGGTCAGAAGGATCCATGGTTGTTGGGGCAACTTGCGGACCACTACCGGCAACGCGAGCTGAAACCGGACAACGGCTGGAGGAGTTACGCTACAAGCTACGCGTATGAAGGTTATTTGAGGAAGTGGATTGTACCGCGTTGGGGAGAATATCCGTTGGACAGCATTAGAACAGTTCCGAGCATGGACCGGAGCCTCGCCTTCAGCGCCGTGTCTGCCGACTCTTGCAGCCTCTGTTCAGTCAGTTTTCAGAATCCTGAATCTCGACGATATGTGTGACCTCGGGATTCCGGACCTTCACAGTGGCGGTGGTCAGCCCTTTTCCGATGTCGCCGACCCAGTCGTGACCGCGCCGTGGCGAGGGGCTAGGCGACCGCATCGTAGGGCGTCTCCGCCGTCACGTCGAGCGCGTGCGCCGTGTCGTTCAGATCGTGGACAACGACGGTGCAGACTTTAAGGGGCCACGATGGCAATTTACCATATTCGCTATTTGTTCGCCAATCAAAGCTTTACTCATATGCGGCAGAACGCCCGATCCATCCGGAAAGGCTAAACTTGACTTAAGATGTCTTATAGTTTAACTTATCTCATGTATAGTAACGTATAGTTTATCTTAACTATAACGGAGATTGAACCGTGCTGACGCTACCCATCCCCGTTTCACGCGCTCTGCGCAAGCTTGGCCATGACATCAAGGATGCGCGGCGGCGGCGGCGCATCCCCATGGCGATCGCGGCGGAGAGGGCCTCCATTAGTAAACCGACATTCATCAGGGTGGAGCGGGGCGATCCGACCGTTTCCATCGCAAGCTACGCGACCGTCCTTTATGTGTTGGGGATGGCCGAGCGGCTGGGCGACCTCGCTGCCGCCAAAAACGACCCGGTGGGCCTGCAGCTTGAAGAAGAGAATCTGCCGCAGCGGATTCGCCGAGCGGGCAAACAGAAACGCACGAAAGACAAGTAATGGACAAAGAAACCCTTGTGTACGTGGACCTGGACGGCGTTCCCCACCTGATGGGGCGGCTGTGGGCGCGCGTGCGCAAGAACAAGGAAAGCGCCACCTTTGAATACGACGCCGGCTGGCTGCAGCATCCCGCGCGGTTCTCTCTGGAACCCGCCCTCCAGCTCGGCCCCGGCCCGTTCCACACGCCGGCCGATACGCCAATGTTCGGCGCGATCGGCGACTCGGCGCCGGACCGGTGGGGACGGGCGCTGATGCGGCGCATGGAGCGACGGCGCGCGGAGCGCGAGGGCGGCGCGCCGCGCACGCTCCAGGAAATCGACTTCCTGCTGTTGGTGGACGATGAGGCGCGCCAGGGCGCGCTGCGCTTTGCCGAAACTGCGGGCGGACCTTTCCTTCGTGAGGAGGGCGTCAAGCGCATCCCGCCTATCGTCGAACTACCGAAACTGCTCTCCGCTGCGGAACACGTCATGGAGCAGACAGGACACCGAGGAGGATCTGCGCCTGCTGTTTGCGCCGGGATCATCGCTCGGCGGCGCGCGCCCCAAGGCGTCTGTCATTGAAAGGGACGGCCATCTGGCGATTGCGAAGTTTCCGCGCAAGGACGATGAAATCAACACGGTCGTGTGGGAAGCGGTGGCGCTGGCACTGGCAAAAAAAGCCGGCATCGCGGTCCCCGAAAGCCACGTCGAAACCATATCCAACAAACCGGTCCTTCTGCTGCGGCGCTTTGACCGGGACGGCAAGTGCCGCATTCCCTTCCTCTCCGCCATGAGCATGCTGGGATCAAAAGACAACGACACACGAAGCTACCTGGAAATCGTGGACGCGCTCCGCCAGCACGGGGCCTCGCCGAAAGCCGACATGGAAGCGCTGTGGCGGCGGCTGGTGTTCAATATCCTGATTTCCAACACCGACGACCACCTGCGCAATCACGGATTCCTCTACGCGGGGCAGGAGGGCTGGCGCCTTTCGCCAGCCTACGATCTCAACCCTGTGCCGACCGACATCAAACCGCGCATTCTCGCCACAGCGATCAACGAGGATGACAACACGGCTTCGCTCGCGTTGGCTTTGGAGGTTGCGGGGTATTTCGATCTGGAGGACGACAAGGCCCGCGAAATAGCAGCACAGGTCGGCAAGGCCGTCTCGAAGTGGCGCGACGAAGCCGCGCGGCACGGTCTGACGAAGAACGAGATTGAGCGCATGGCGTCAGCTTTTGAACACGACGATCTGAAAGCTGCGCTCGCGTGAAGGTCAAAGGCGTGCGGCATGACACGACGCATGGGCTCACGTCTGGCAAAGAAAACGGACTACAAGAGGAGGTCGTCAACGTTTGTGGCCGCGAACGTGGTCATGCCTGCTAGGGTCGCAGCCAATACGGAAGTGATCTCGGTATGGGGCACTACAGGCACTACGTTGGGCAATTCTCCGCTTCGCTTCGATCCACTAGCATCGCGCTGCCAAGACTGCTCACACTGCTTCGACTCATCCGAAGCGACCAGCGCCTTGGAGAAAATCGCAGATCGAACCAAGCCCGCACGAAGAGGCAAAAAGCCACAACGAACTACGGCTCCATGCGTCGTGTGTCCGAGGTTACTTCGGCACCACGATCCGCACCGTCCCAGCTCCATTGCAAAATCGGCAACGCTCCTCTTCCATGAGCTTTCCAGAGCCAGAGCACTCAAGGCATTTGGCGACCATCTGAAATTCGACGTTACTGGTGTCAGGCACCTTGCCAGGAGTTTCCTTTACGACTTCGGCGTGGTGATTCCTTCGCAACCACGATGCCAGTTTCCCCTCGGTTCGTTCCCGGTCCGTGACGCCGAGTCGTCGCGAGAAGGAAGACCACCAATCTGGAATGCATTTGTAGCAGACGAGCAGACCGTAGTTGAAGAGCGCGCCGGGTTCCGCCGTGCGGAAAAATTGCCGGCACTGGGAGCAGCGCTTGACGCCAAGCAAAGCCAGGGCCCCAATCAAATCGTTGAGATCGTGCTCAACCCGTGACACACTCTCGAACAAGGAATTTTCCGCCAAATCATGCGGCTCTCCTGGTGAGAGTCCATTTCCTATTTCTGGTTGCACTTGACACCTCCTGCTAACGTTTTCTTGCCGTTGAAGCCTCTTGCCACTTCCGATTTTTTACTCACCAACCAAGTCCTGCCATTGCAGGCCGATCAGGTGCAGAGTCTCTACCCGCCATGTAACTGGCTGCGCGCGCTGCTGACAAAGCCCGTGAACCGGCGCGCCAACTCCGCGATTCGATCAGGTTGCCGCCTGCGGATCGCCTCCCTGGGGATCAACTCTGCGCCGATGCCGAGCGCGATGGCGCCTGCCAGAATGAAGCCCGACGCAGTCTGTTGATTTACTCCGCCCGCGGCGATGAGGGGCACGTGTGGAAACATCGCTTTCAAAGCCCGGATGTAGGTGTCGCCTCCCACTTGTGCGCAGGGAACAACCTTGACGAAATCGGGTCCCATCTTCCACGCCTTCATCACCTCGCTCGGAGTCAGTGTTCCTGGGATCATGACCACACTTTCTTTCGCCGCGAAGTTACACGATCTCAGGATCGAGTCCGTCGGTGGTCAGGAATTTGGCTCCGGCATCCAAACAGCGGCGCGCTGTTTCTACGTCCGAGACGCCGCCCGCACCGACAATCACATCGGGAACATTCTGTATAAGGTGGGAGATCACTTGGTGCGCATCGGGCACGGTTAACGTGACCTCGACGATGGCAATTCCGCCCCGCGACACCGCTTCCGCAGCGAAAAGAGCGTCCTCGGAAGAAGAAACCCGAACTGCCGGGACGATTCCAACTTCCTCGATCTGTCTTTTTACATCTTGCTTGTTCACGAAATTCGCCCCCTCGGCGAATCGTTATCTCAGTGGACCCATCACGGCAGATCTCTCACGCCCACCGCTTCTCGAAGCTGTTCGACTGCCAGCAAGTACGCGGCCAGCGCTTGCCGGTAGGCGAGCTGAGTAGCGCGATAGCTGCGCTCGGCGTCCAGAAAGTCCAGCAAGCTGGCAGCGCCGCGCTTGTAGGCATACTCGCTGATGTCGCGGTCCTTCTGCGCCACATCGAGATAGCCGGAACGATAGAGAGTTACCACTTTGTCGTTTGTTCGCAGACCTTGATAAGCGTCATGCACATCGGTCATGACTTGCTCGCTGGCCGCCTTCTGCTGCTCCTGGGCCTGCATGATGACGTAGGTTGTGCGCGCGATCTCGCCCTGGTTGCGATCGAAAATCTTAAGCGGAACGCTCCCGAAAACCGTAGCCGCGTTGATTGCGTTGACGTGCGAGTAGTTACCCTGAACAGTGACGTCGACTTTGCCGATCGCTCTTTGCAGCTCGTACTGACTCCGGGCCGCAGTTACACCCTGTTGGGCGGCGCGCAGATCGGGCCGGTTCTGCAGAGCTTTCAATTGCATATCTTCGACATTGCCCTTCACCGGCTGATAATCAAACTGTCCGGCGACGTCGTAATCGGCGGACACGGACTCATATCCCAGCAACTGCCTCAAATCGGAAAGGGCCTGGACCTTCGCCAGCTGCGCCTGCTGAAAATCAGTTTCGAACTGCAGCAGTTGCAACTTGATCTTTAGTTGATCGTCCTCGCTGATCGCACCTGCTTTGTAGCGGATCGCGCTGACATCCACAGTTTGCTGAAAGCTCTTCAGATCCTGCTGGGCGAGTTCAAGCGTCGATTCCGCGAGCTGCACATTTACGAATAACGAGGCAACGCTGAAGGTAAGGCCACGCTCATTGTCGGCCACGAGCGATCGTGTCTGCGCGGTAATATCTTTCGCCGCCTGCAGGCGGTGCTGCCGCTTCTTGCCGCGCTCGATCAGGTAGCTAAGGCCGATATCGCCTTCCGTGTTGTTCTTCAGATAATCGCTAGTGGACACTCCTGAATACACGTCCGGGTTTTGGTGCGAAGGCGCACCGAGAGGCAAATATTCCCAATCCGCAAAAAGGGTCGGATTCGGA
The DNA here is from genome assembly GCA_963803655.1 of Terriglobia bacterium. Lineage (GTDB taxonomy): Bacteria > Acidobacteriota > Terriglobia > Terriglobales > Acidobacteriaceae > JAIQFF01. Next base: position 185,247 of record CAWDNR010000014.1, on the reverse strand, counting down.
CGCAGGTTCGCGGTAGTCTCTTCCGCCTGGCTCTGCAGGATCATGGTGCGCGCCGCCAAAAGCATGTGGTTGTGCTGCAGCGCCAGCTGAATGGCTTCGTCGAGCGAGATTCGGACCGGGCCCTGTGCGAAGGCCACACCTGCCTTCATGGTCAGTGCGAGCGCCAGGCATCCAAGTAGCCACCCCGCCAGTGTCGATCGACGCGAATTAGAGGCTCTAGCTCTCAACCGTCTCCTCCGCTTCCGGCAACTCATCGTTGTCCCTGGCAAACCACACATAAAGAGTGGGGAGCAGAACGATACTCAGGACAAGATCAGAAATCAGTCCGCCGACGATGACGATGGCGAATGGCCGCTGCGAGTCGGAGCCAATGGCGTGCGAAAGGGCAGCCGGCACGAGTCCGAACGTTGCCACCAGCATGGTCATCATGATGGGACGCAGCCTGAGCACGGCGCCTTCGATCGCCGCATCCACGATGGTGTAGCCGCGCGCGCGCAGTTGATTGATGTATTCCAGCATAATGACTCCGGTTTGGACCGACACTCCGAACAGCGCCAGGAAGCCGATGCCCGAAGACACACTGAAGTGCGTACCCGTAACCAGCAGCGCAACCACGCCACCCACCCGGGCCATGGCCACGACCGCAAGAATGAGCAGCGCCGACTTGGCCGAGCGGAACATGATGTAAAGCAAGATAAAGATGAGGAGGATGGTCAGCGGCACGATGATCGCGAGGCGCGCGGCGGCGCGCTTGGAACTCTCGTACTCGCCCGACCAATCCAGACGATAGCCCGGTGGAAGTTTGACCTTTTGCTCAATCTGAGCCATCGCATCTTCCACCGAACTGTTCAGATCCCGTCCCCGCACGTTAAAGGTCACGCTGACGTAGCGGCTGTTCCCTTCACGGTAGATGTCGTAGGCACCATCGCGAACCTCCATGGTGGTGAGCTGCGCCAGGGAAACCCGCTCTCCAGAAGGAGCGAGCAGACGAATGTTGCTGATAGCTCGCGCATCCTTCCGGTAAGGCTCCTGATAGCGCACCACCACGTCGTAGCGCTCCGGAGTACCGGCCGGCAGTAGTGTGCTGACGGCTTTCCCGCCCACTGCGGTTTCGATCACGTCCTGTATATCGCTGACGTTGACTCCGAAACGTGCCGCTTGTTGCCGGCTGATGGCAAAGTTGAGATTGGGCTGGCCGGTATCCCGATACAGCTTGACATCCGTGATGCCGGGTATCCGCTGCATAATGTCCGCGATCTCGTCACCCTTCTCCTCGATGGTCCTCAAGTCATTCCCGTAGACTTTCAGGGCAAGCTGACCCTTGGTGCCCGTGAGCGTTTCGCCGACGTTGTCTTCAATGGGCTGAGAGAAATTCCAGGTTGCCCCCGGCAACTTTGCGATCTCGCGATTCATGGCGGCGATGAGTTCTTCCTTGTTTTCCCGGAATATGGGCCGCCATTCTGCCTTGGGTTTGAGGTCGATGAAGTATTCCGTGTTTCCAAATCCGCCGGTGTCGGTGCCATCATCCGGCCGGCCGATCTCGGAGATTACCTGCTTGGCTTCCGGGAACGCCGCAAAAATCCGCCGCGCCTGGTTCATGAAGCGCGTGCCTTCGGTGAGACTTGTGCTTTGCGCCAGGGTACCGCGGGCCCAGATGGAGCCTTCATCCAGATGGGGCAGGAACTCCGAGCCGATCACTCCGCTGAAACCCAGAAACAGCGTGACCACCATACAAACCACGCCGACGCCGACGGTAATCGTTCGATGCCCCACACACCAGCGCAGGCGCTTCCTATACCACTCGGTCAGACGAGCCAGTACCGGGTTGTGCGTCTCCTTCACCCCGCGGCGAAACAAGAAGCTTGCCAACACCGGAACCACCAGAATCGAAAACGTCATTGCGCCCAGCAGGGCGAAGGCGACGGTCCACGCCATCGGCCGGAACAAGCGGCCCTCCACCCGTTGCAGGGTGAAGATGGGCATGTAGGCGGTGATGATAATAAGGATGGCGTAGAACACCGGACGCTGTACTTCGTGGGCGGCCTCGCGAATGATCTGGCCGGGAGTCTTCACGGCCATGGTCGCGTGCCCGGAAGTCGAGCCGTTCTTCGGATGGCTCATGCGCCGGACGATGTTTTCCACCATTACCACCGCACCGTCGACCACCATTCCGAAATCGAGCGCGCCCAGTGAGAGCAGGTTGACGGGGACCTTGGTCAAGTCAAGAAGGATCGAAGCAAAGAAAAGCGCGAACGGGATGGTCAGCGACACGATAAGGGCGGCGCGAACGTCGAGCAGAAACAGAAAGAGGATGATTGTAACCAGAATCATTCCTTCGCCCAGGTTGTGCAGCACGGTGTCCAGGGTGAAGGCAAGCAGATCGCTGCGGTCGATCATTCGCTCCAGAGTCACGCCTGGAGGCAGGCCGCCATGGTTCAGCTCCTCAACTTTCGCGTGAAGCTTTTCCAGGGTCGGCCCGGAGTCGGCGCCTTTGCGCATCATCACTTGGGCGAAAATGACATCATCGTTGTCTACGATTTTGCCATCTTCCCGGCGGATAGCCCTCCCTTCGTGGCCCAGGCGGACTTTCGCCCCCTGGCTGACGTCAGCGATGTCTTTGACGCGAAGCGGCGTCCCCGACTTCGTGGTTAAGACCGTCTGCTCGATATCCTTCACATGGCCGAAGAGCCCGAGCGTGCGCACGTTCATCTGTTGCGAGCCAGTTTCCACGAAGTTGCCGCCCGCGTTGATGTTGTTATTCGCCAGCTGCTGTTCCACCTGCCCGATGCTCAGACCGTACGAGACCAGCTTGTTGGGGTCCACGCGCACCTGGTATTCCCGCGTAGTGCCGCCGAAGGTGCTGACGTCAACGATGTCCGGAACCGACTTGAGTTCCTTGACCAGGGTCCAATCCTGAATTGACCGCAGATCCATGGTGTCAATCTGCGGGTTGGTACTTTTCAGCACATACCAGTAGATCTGTCCCGTCGTACTCCAGTCCGTGCCCATCGAAGGCTGAAGGCCCTGTGGCAAATCGGCTTGAGCCATACGCTCCATGACCTTCTGCCGGTTCCAGTCATTGTCGGAGGCGTCGTCGAAAATCATCAGGACAAAAGACAAACCGAAAATGGATTCCGACCGGAGATGTGTGAGGTGAGGAATTCCATTCATCTGGATTTCGATCGGAATCGTGACCTGTTGTTCCACCTCCTCGGCGGCCCTGCCGGGCCATTGCGTGATGATGGTTACGTAGTTGTCCGCGATATCGGGATAGGCCTCGACGGGGAGGTTATGAAAGGAGACGGCTCCCCATGCCAGCGTCAGGATCGTGAGCGCCAGCACCACGAACCGGTTGTTGAGGGCAAAATCTACGAGGGCGCGAATCATTTTCTATTTTTATTTTATTGCTCGATCGTGTGCTCCAGGATTAGTGCGTTCGCGACCACTTGTTGACCTGGCGCCAACCCTGACTTGATCTCTTGCATGTTGTTGGGCATGGCGTCCCCGCTGACCACCTCCACACGGCGGAATTTACGGTTTGGTGCGGGCACATACACCCAGTCGCGGTCGTGTATATGCAACACTGCACCGGCCGGGACCTCGGTGTAAGTCACCTTCTTCAGTCCAGTAAAGGTGGCGGTGGCAAACATGCCGAGGCGAATCATGCCTGGATTGTGTACTTCGACGCGCACTTTGGCCGTGCGAATATTGGGATCGAGAACAGCGCCAACGTTGCTGATCCGTCCGGTAATCACCATGTCGGGATATGCATTCAATCTGATGTCCGCCGTTTCGCCCACTCGAACGTTGGTCAGATCGTTTTCATACACATCACAAACTACCCAGACATAAGACAGGTCAGAAATCGTGAACGGGCTTGAGCCCAGGGCCTGCACGCCCGCTGCGTTGGTGACTTCCTGATCGGTGATCACTCCCGAAATCGGCGCGGTCACCTCGACCTCCCCATTTGGCTTGTCTGGATCATTCCCCAGCAAGCGAAGATGTTCAGCCATGGTTTCGACATCCACCCTAGCTTTGTCTTCTGTGTCCTGGGCGACCTGAAGATCGTTCATCGAGATGGCGCCGTGGTCGTACAGTTCCTTCGCACGCTGCATCTGCGTGCCCGCCAGGGTCTCATCGGCCACAGCCTTGCGGTAATCGGAAAAGCCGCCCGCGACGTCGTCGCTGCGAATGCTCAGCAACACTTGTCCTTTCTTGACCGTGTCGCCCAGGCGCGCGTGAATCGCCACCACGCGTCCGGTGGCCAGAGAGATGACAGGAACATTCCGCGAGATGTCGGGGTTCACCGTGCCCGTGACCACCAGTTTCGGAGCGGCTGAATACGCAACCGCCGCAGTCAGCGGAAACTGTTCGGGGTGGTCAACCGAGAAGAAGCTGACGTCCGTATCGGCTACGACTGTGGCCGGGGGAGGAGCCTCCGCGCGCGGATCTCCGTGCGCACTGTTACATCCGCCAAAAAGCAGCAGAGCTGGAATGAAAATCAGGAGGAAACCAATCTTCGGGCCTTGGCTTTTCATGAATAGAGTTCGGTTTTCAACAGCGGACATCTTCCCGGGGGAGGGAAGGTTTCGCAGCAGCGCCGAAACCGTTCGTGGTCCGCGACGCTGCTGCAGTTTTTTCATGTCCGGTCGAGCCAGCCTAGAACTTGACCATGATGGCGAGTCTCAGACTGCCCTCATCTTTCCGCAGGTCGGGGCAGAACCCGCTTCCTGCAACACAGGTGAGACCCGGTGTCGCGGACAAGACCGGCCCCGGTGCGAAGGTAGTGCCCCCCACTAGAGAACCGGCGCCTGGGTTGGGGGTGGTGCTAGGAAAGGTGTTGACGCCAGGCGTTATCCCGCCGCGACCCGAAAAATACGGCACATTGGCGTGGCGATAGCCGTACTCCCAGCGGAAGGTGATGTACTGTTTCGGCATCCAGTCAAAGGTCACCGAGCCATCCCAGGCTTTGAAGGGGTCGCCGGGATTCTGCGTGAAATACGGGGTTCCGGAGATTGCGTCCGCTCCGTTAATCGGCGGCAACAACACCAGATAGCGCCCCGGGTTGTTCATCGCGCCCCCGCCGACCGTAAGTCCATATGTGTCTTTTTTGAACTGCCAGCGGTTGTAGAGCATCCAGCCTAAGAATGCCTGCTTGTGAGTAAGGATGGCGCCCGTTGAGTCCTTTGTATTTCCAAAGCAACTCACTCCTCCACCGTATTCGCATCCCAGATCCCCGGTAAGCGAAAATGCCATTTTGTCGAGGAGTTTTCTCGGGATGGTCGTAGTACTTGATTTCGACGCTATCGTCGGTGTGAATGCGCGTGCGGCCAAGTCTGCCGTTGCCTGCGCCCAGGGTATCCTCGCCCATGCCGTAGTTGTTGAAGACCATCGAAATCCAAGGCGCCGGGCGATACAAAATCTGTCCGCCCAAACCAGGCCTGCTGCCCAACCTGCCGTAGGATTGCCATCCGTTGATGATCCACGGCTCAATCTTTAGCTTGTTGGTAGGAAACCACTGAATACGCAGACCGTTGAAGAACCACGGTGTATTGGATGACACATAGGACGGCTGATAAGCCCAGTTATCGAAGTTGTAGTAACTGAAGAGGCCAATGTAAGACACAAAGATACCCGCGTCCACGTTGAGTCCATGGTTCACATTAAAGTGATACCCGCCGTAGGCTTCAGCGAAGTAGCGATAGGCGTCTCGCAGGTCCCATTGTCCTCGTCCAGCGCTGGCATCATTCCGCGGTGTTGTGACTCCGAACATTCCCCCCAGCGTCAAGACTCTGCCCCGTACATTTTGCCAGTGGAAGTCGCCGCCGAAGCTGATCTGTTCTATCTGGATTTCATTCGACCGGAAGATCTCCGTCGATCCGCCCAGCGTGTCATCCTGGGGGTGGTTAAAACTACTTACAAAGTTGGTGTCGAACCTGATCTCCGGGGTGAAGAATTTCGAATCCCACACTGCGTCCTTGTTGCGAGGAGTGCCATTTAGCCAGGTCCAGTCGGCATACGCAAACGGGGTTTGCGTGTCCACTGCGGGAACGGCAGGTGCTTGAGCGGCCGCGGCTGGCGCGCTCGTAGATTCAGTCTGCGGCTGCACCATCGCCACTTGTCGATTGGCGATCGCTGGAGCTGCCGCTGGTGCAACAGCCTTTGCGGGAGTTGCTGTGAGAGTCGAGTCGGGCTGTTCTGTTACTGGGCGCCTCTTTAGTTCGCTTTCGAGTAGCTCGATGCGAGCCTGCATCGCCGCCAACGCTCGGGTAACCGACGGCGGCAATGACGGATCTGCGATGTCCGTCGCTGCCGCGGTTGCTGGAGACGTTGTCGATACCGTGGGATCGGGCGCTGCAGCGCTGTTCGCCGCAACGAGGTCAACCTTTGCGCTTTGCCCAGCCCCTACTGCCACAATCGGCGAAGGACTGTTCGTACCCTCGTTGCTGGCCATCAGCCTGTAGTGTCCGGGTTTCAGGTCGTAGAGACCGTAGTTCCCTGCAACCCCGCTGACCACGCTGCGATCGGCGTCGCCCTCGAGTCTGTGCGCAGTCACCTTGACCCAAGGCACTGCCTCCCCGCGTGCATTCCGAGTCGTTCCCCTGAGGCTTCCAGACACCGCCGCTGCGGGACTATTGTCGATGCCGGCGCGTGCGCCAGCTGCAAAACCAGCGATGCTACCTACGATCAATAGCGTCGTAGCAAGACCCTTCTGAACGGTCTCTCTGATTCCTGTGGTTCTCCTCACTTATTTGGCTCCTTCTGTTTCGACAGTGATCCAGCAAGACTCGCATACCTGAACCGTGAACCAGGAAGCCACAAAGTAAGCGCGCTCGCTCGTCACCGTCCAATAGATAATTCTTCTAAGGATGATAAGCATGTTAGCCATAAGCTATAGCTAATATCGCTGGGTCGGTGATAAGAAACATTAGTGGCTGGCTGAATGTATTCGCACTTCAGACGCCGATGTTTGTTAGCGGACGCCCAGTACCATTGCACACGCGGAAAAATAAAAAGTGCATAAAGAGTTTATAAAATGTTCGTAAAACATCTGTGTTCATGCCCCTTCGATGGCAACTGTTTCGTGGAGGCGTAAGAAGAATAATTGTTTCTGAGTCTGAACCCTCAGGTGAATGCGGGCAAACTGTGACAGAAGAATGACGCTCGGCACACCCGATTGTTCTCTACGAGATCTACGTCAGCAGAGTCATCGCTGGCAAAGGCAGGAGATCGCGATAGTTAAGTAATGCTTAACGCTAACTGTGGTCATGCAACTGGGAGCGGCCATCTTCGACCGGCAACGGTACTCTTGGGTAATCGTGGAGAACGCCTGCGTTGGCAGTCGTGGCCTTGAGCGATGCTGCCAATGCCGCTTCCATCAGCGCCTGTGCTCTGGTGGATGTAGACTTGCCGCGAAACATCGCGAATTGAACTTCGGGAAGAACGGGCAGCCTGACCTTCTTGACCTCTCCAACACCCGCATTCCGGACTGTTTCACGTAGCAATGCTGCCACGCCCAGGCCGGACTCGACCGCTGCCAGGGCCGCATCCAGACTGGTGCTCTCAAACACCACTCGCCATTCCCACCCGGACCTGCTTAGCGAATCGAGGATGCAGTTATGCCAGGAACCTGAACTCTGCCATAGCACGAGCGGCAGGGTACGGAAAGGATCAATGGATAACTCGTTGCTTGCGAACCAGGCTGGGCGGGTTTGCCATTCCATAACAGGCGTGGCGGCAACAGAGCTCGGATTGGCGATGACGAAATCAAGTTCTCCCTTTGCCAACAGCAAGTCGAGTTTGGCTGGCTCGGCGACGAATACTTCCAACAAAACGTCGGGATGAGAACTCTGAAGACGCTTCAGCGTAGAAGTCAGGGCCGCCAGCGCTGTGTCCTCGCCGACCCCCAGGCGGACCAGTCCAGACGCCGCCTCTTCGCGAAGTCGAGCTAGAGCTTCATCGTTGAGCTCGAGAGCGCGATTTGCGTATGGCACAAGCATTTCCCCATGGCGGGTCAGTTTCACTCCGCCCTTTGTTCTGGAAAACACTTTTTTGCCGATGATCTTCTCCAACCTTAACATCTGTTGGCTCACGGCAGGTTGAGTTCTGCAAACTGCTGTTGCCGCTCTCCCCATACTTCCGTAGCGAATCACGGCCAGAAAGGTGCGCAGCAAACTGAACTCCAAATCGTTTTGATAAGTCGTCATCGCCATGCCAGCCGCCTTGCCGGCCGCAAGCCCACCACTTTATCCGGAGCTTGCGGGCCAGTCTTAAGCTCGAACTCTAGAATGCAGGGCATAAAGAATCCGTGAAGAATCTTCATTAAAACTTTAGCTGCATTCCATGAAACTTTTGACTATCCGGGATACGCATCCGCTTACAGAGATGAGCTTGTGTCTCTCCATGGGATCGTCTAGAGAGAACGCAACGAGAGTCCTTCGAAGGAACCCTCGTTGGCTGACAGCGCGTCTACGCAGCCTGAGCTACCGCCGTTGCGAAGACTTGGCAAGCGCGTAGCGGCGGCGAAGATTGCCTCCGCCAGCGGTCGAGGTACGCCTGGTCTTCCCGGCAGGTTCATTCCGATCCGATCTTACTACTCGCCTTTCACAGCACGGGCGATCGTCTCCACCTCCAAGGTGCTCCCGTCCAGACTTCCGGTCACTCGTGCCTTAGCAGACATGAATTTCAAGAGTTTGTCCTTATCCCCCTGTAGCTTGTAAACCTGATCCTGGCCGACCAGCACGATGTCGTCCCCCTGGCTGACGGAGTTTAGAGCCCAGCTAAACTGCGTGTACCCCTTATGCATAGGCTGGATGCCCTGGCAATGGCCGCAACTTAGGGTCCCGGTGAGTGTGACTTCGGTGGGCGCGGAGCGGGCCGTCCGAACGGCCACGGCCGGCGCTACCAATGCTGCGAGATCCTTCAGTTGTGACTCCATCTGCGCCATCCGGACTTTCACCGCTTGCAATTCTTTGGCTACTGCGGGCGGTACTTCGGACGCTTCCGGGGTCGCCGACATCTGCGCGGAAGCGGTGCTGGCGGGTTGGGTTTGAGTCTGGGCGTAAGCGCGTAGCCCGAGTGCCAGACTGACACACAGCATCACTAGCAAGAAGCTGCCCCCTGCCGCCCTGCGCCACAAAGTCTTCATTTTGTTCGATACACTCATGTTCGTCTCCTGCAAAGCTGAAGCGCTTTGCTTGCTTTCTCTCATTCAAGCCGAACATAGAATGGTGGAGATCGAGAAACCGTGAAGATTTCCACAAATTTACATAAAAGTTTTGATTTGAGCAATTGGGATTCTAAGTTGTACAAACGTACAAACCAGTTCTGTTGCAGCCGGGATTCGTTTCCGAAAAAGCTGCAAGTATCAGGGACATTGACAGTTGCTCAGAAATGATCGTTCAGGAGGACTCGTTTCCCGTGAAGGTCGAGTCTGGATCGGCGGGATCACAAAAGCGGTAACCCACCCAGGGTTCGGTCAGGATGTACCGTGGCCGGGCAGGATCGTCTTCAATTTTCTTGCGGAGCGTTCTGACAAAGGATCGTAAGTAGGCGAGTTCTGTTCCGTACTCTGGTCCCCAGACAGCGTGCAGCAGCTTGGCGTGGGTTACAGGGGCTCCCCGATTCCTCATCAACAGCGCCAGCAACTCGAATTCCTTCGGCGTCAGATGAACCAGATCTCCGGCTTTTCGCACCCAGTGACGTCCCAGATCCATTTCCAGATCGGCCACTCGAATGACCGCCGGTTCGGTTGCACTACCGGCATCGAGCCTGCGAAGTACGGCTCGCATGCGGGCTACGAGCTCGCGAAAACGAACCGGCTTAGTGACATAGTCGTCGGCACCAGCCTCCAACGCCCGCACCATGTCGCCCTCCGCATCTCGCACCGTGACCATCAGGATCCCGATTTTGGGCGCAAGTGCGCGAATTTCGCGACAAGCCTCCACTCCACCGATTCCCGGCATATTGATGTCCAGCAGAACGAGATCAAAAGGGTGTTGGGGAAGAAGGTCAACGGCTTCTTCTCCGCTGCGCGCCTCCTCAATCACAAAACCACTGGCACGCCAGAGAAGTGCGGAACACTTTCCGCAGAGCTGGCTCGTCATCGACGACCAGCACATGAATTGGGCGGGATGACACGGTCACGCTGGATCCCGCCTGCAAAAGTCTGTGAGAGTCCCTGTCGAGATTTGAATCGATGTCATACTGGAGCAAGAGTTACTTCTATAAAACAATTACATCCAGCGCGGTACGAAGCTCTCTTCAATGGGCGCTCAATTGGCAAGATAGAATGGCAGACATAAAGAATCCCTAAAGACTTCATAAAAAGTTCGAACAGTAGGGACGGCAAAGCGCGAACGCGACCGTTACGACGCAAACATGTTGCACGCTGCGGGTTAAGGGATTTTGCCGACGGGGTCAGAATCGCTCTTTGCGATGGGCATGGTCAGTCGGAAAGATACGCCCTCGCTGTTCGGCGCGTCTGTCGCTCTCGAGGTCAAGGCTTCCACCGTGCGCCTGGACTATTTTCCGTGCAACATACAGGCCGAGACCCGATCCTGGCGCCACCTGGCGTGCTTCCGTGCCCCGATAAAAGCGCTCGAAGATCCTAGTGCGCTCATTCACGGGAAGAGGGTTTCCGCTGTTCCACACCCTCAGGGTCACGACTTCGTGCTGCAATCCGTGATGCCTATCTTGATGACCGCTCCGGAGTGCGAATATTTGCACGCGTTGTCCAGCAATTGGCGCACCGCGAGACGGATCAACTCGGCGTCGGCGAAAACCTCGGCGGCGGGCACGTCTTTGCTCAAAGACAGCTTGCGGTCGGTCCAGCGTTCCGCATACTGATCGGCCAAATGTGTGACCAGTTCGGCAAGATCCGTCAGCTCCAGTTGTGGTTTGACCTCTTCCCTGTCCAGCCGGGCGATCCGGAGCAATCGCGATGTTAAGAGGCCCAGCCGTGAGGCCTCCATCTCCGCCATCTCGGCCAGTTCCAACTGTTCTGGACGTAAACCGCCTGGTTTCGCGAAGACCGCCGGCAGCCGTAACTATCGTCGCCAGGGGAGTCTTGAATTCGTGAGCCAGGGCATCCAGAATCGCTCCGCGGAACACTTCTGCTTGAGCTGCGGCATCTGCGTGGCTTGCATCGCGAAAAACACGCACTCTTTCCAGCATGGCCGCTGCAAGCTCCGCCAGCGGACCAGCTGTCAATTCGCCATCATGCAAGCCCTCGAATCCAATCGCTCCCATCGTGTTCCCACGCTGCGCGAACAGACGCGGGTGAAAACTCCGGAGACCGCATCATCGTGATCCTGCCGTGCGATGTAAGCCGCGCGAGTTCGCTCAGCGAGGCCGCTCTGGGACTCGCCGTCACTGTGAAGTTCCGCGTTCATCCCGTCGTATAGGCACGCTGCCTGGAGGCCGAAGACCGTGCGAAACAATGCGACAGACTTCGGCAACATCTGCTCTCGTGGATCCAATGCGAACAACCGTTGTGACAATTCGTACAACAGCTTCATCTCGCTGCGATGAAGCTCTGATACTTGCATCTCGCGGCGCACTTTAGTCGTGAGCCGAGTGATAACCAACCCTGTAAGCAGGAAAGCGATTAACGCCCAAAAGTCCGACGAGTCGCTCACTCGGAACGAAAAAATCGGAGGAACAAAGAAGAAATTTAGACACAGGTCCGCGATGACGGAAACAATGGCAGATGAAACGAAATCCCCGATGAGGGATTGCAGCACCACAATAATGAGATAAAGGAACCCGGTTACAGTGAGATCCAACCGCAACGCATAGCAGATAGCAGTTACTAGGCCAACAAGAAACGTGCCGGGAAAAGCCCGAATAGCCGAACGCCAGAATCCTTGATCTTTGGATCTCTGCATACCTAATTACTCTCTTGCCCGCTTCAGGTCCTCACCCGCTCTTGCAAAGTGAGAAGAGAGCGCCCACAGCCTATTCGATCCTGATTCGCGATTAGAGCAAGATTCCTCGCAGAATAATATTAGCGACAGAGAAGTAAATGACCAATCCGGTGATATCAACCAGCGTAGCGACGAACGGAGCCGATGCGCTTGCGGGATCAAGCCCGCAGCGCCGGAGCAAGAAAGGCAGCATGGATCCCGCGGTGGTACCGAACATCACCACCCCCACGAGGCTACATCCGATGGCGAGCCATCCAGCCCGTTTGCGTACCATCTGCCTGAACGACGACCAGATAGTGCGGCCCGTAGGTCCCGCGTAACGTGCCACAGAAGAATCCGCGATATTCCGATTACACCGAGGATGGTTCCCAAGGTAAGGCCGGCTGCCAATTCGCGCTGAATAACTCTCCACCAGTCCCGCAGTCGAATTTCCCCTAACGCCATGTTACTTCCAGGTACGGCCCGTCCAGCGCTTCCATACCGCCAATTTTCAGGATGTCTTCTCCGGCCTCCTGCTGAACCAGCCCGGCGACGTCAGCGCTGGTGATGATACCCAGCATGTGCCCGTCCTGATCCAGTACCGGTACCGCCAGTAAACGGTGCTTTGCCAGTAATTGTGCGACAGTCTCCTGGTCAGCATCTTCTACGACATGAATGTAGTCGGTACGCATCACCTCACGAATCTTCAGGGATCTTTCAGCGGAGAGAAGCTCGCGGAATGAAACCACACCTATCAGGTGTTGCGACTCATCAAGCACGTACGCGTAGTAAATCATTTCGACCCGCCCGGCCTGTTGCCGGATTTTGGCGATAGCTTCTTCCACGGTTACGTCTGGCGAGATTCTGACGTAACCTGCATGCATTAACGCGCCCGCTTCGTCTTCCGGATAGGGAGACGCAGCCAGGCCATGGCGACTTCGTTCGGCAACGACTGCGACTTCCATCTCACTTGCCAGCGGCAGGACTTGGTCAGCAAAGTCCAGGCCGAGAAACCATCGTCGACGAATCCTCGGGCCGCGAGTCAGGAAAAGTTGAGTCACGCCTTCCTTGCGCGCATAATCAACCAGGGCCTGTGCGCGGTCTTTGCCGTGAATGACCTGGGCGGGAATGTGTAGGTTCTCTGCAAACCGGAGGTGGCGATCAACAGTTGGGCGATCCTCCGCATGTACCGTGGACGATTCGTCTTTGGAATGGACGTACACGGCAATGCAGACAGCTTGCAGATGGTCGGCTACGCGTCTCGCCCGGCGTAACAACATCGCGGTCGACGGGTCGGCCGTCATGTTGACCAGAATTTTTTCCGTCTGCGATTCCGGCGACTTGGCCTTTCCCGCCTGGCGCGCTTCGAGCGCCTGCGCTGTCTGTCGAATCGCTAATTCCCGCAAGGCGACCAGAACAGGCTCCTGAAAAAGCTGCTTTGCCTCGGTCTTTGCTCTGTCCGCGGCATAGATCACGCCGCGTTCCAAGCGGTGAAGCAGCGCCCGAGGAGTGACATCTACGATCACAACCTCGTCCGCCTGTTGAAAAAGCCAATCAGGCACGGTCTCGCGAACGCGTAACCCCGTCAGCTGCCAGATCTGGTCGCTCAGGCTGGCCAGGTCCTGCACATTCGTGGTCGTAAGAACGTTAATGCCGGCCTGGAGCAGCACCTGAACGTCCTGCCAGCGTTTTTGGCGCTCCGAGCCGGGAGCGTTTGAATGCGCCAGTTCATCCACTACACAAACTTGCGGATTCCGCCGCAACACCGCAGCGACGTCCAGTTCTTCGGCCGTGCCGCCGCGGTGTATGACTCGCCTTAGCGGAACGGTCTCCAGTCCATCAAGCCGGTCGCGAATGTCGTTGCGCCCGCGTGACCCCACAAATCCCATTACCAGATCCGTTCCGCGGGCCTTCAACTCTCGCGCGTCTTCCAGCATTTGATACGTTTTCCCCACGCCCGGGGCATAGCCGAGATAGATCTTGAGGTGACCTCCAACGGTCAGATGAGTCATCGCATTTTGCCTTTCGCCTAGTGTGGGAAGACACGAACGTCCATACCTGCGGCAGCCCGGATCAGACGGCTCACGCCGGTTCCCCACAAGCGTGCCCTCCAATCCTTCTTCAGACTGTGTCCCACAAAAATCTGGGTGACCCCGTGGGAGCGTGCATACTGCACGATGGATTCGATGGGATCGTCGGACTCTAATACATCCACCCGGGCGCCGGCCGCGCGAGCCTGGGCCAGTTTTTCTTCCATTTCTGCGTGGTCCTTCTCGGAAGAGTTCGGCTGTCGCACATAAATGGCCAGAACATCGCAATGAAAGCGCGCTGCGCTCTGACGGGCGCTTGCGATCATGCGATCAGTGTTGGCGTGAGTTGTCAGGCAGATCAGGAAGCGTTCCTGTGCACGTGACGCCGGCTCAAGATCGTGGGACTGCAAATAGCGTTGTAGTCCGGCATCAATTACGTCCGCTGACAGAACCAGTGCCATCTCGCGCAGTGCCGAGAGCTCTGGCGGCGCTCCTTCGGTCGGGGCATCAACAACCACAATTTCATCCGCCCGATTGAGAAACTCTCGAGGAATCGTTTCAATCACTGGCTTGCCGGTCAACTTTTCTGCCGCCTCGCACTGGTCGGCGATGTGCTGCAGATTCACCGACCCAACGACGTTGATTCCGTGCGCCAGCAACTGCTCGACATCCTGCCACCGGTACGCGTTGCGGCTCCACGGGTTGTCGTAAGCCAGCCCATCGACCAAACAAACTTGGGGATGACGGCGCAGAATGGCGGGAACATCGATCACTGGCACGCCCTCAACGTCAATCGTAGGGACAATTTCGAGCGAACTCAAAATTGGCTCGATTTCTGGCGCGACGTTCGGCTGGAGTGCCCCCACTACTACATCCTGGCCACGCTCCTTGCGCCGTCGCGCTTCGTCAAACATGCGGAACGACTTGCCGACGCCCGACGCATAGCCGAGAAATACTTTCAACCGACCGCGAGTGGCCTCCGCTTGTGCTGCATCGAGTTGTGTTGGATCGGAACCAGGCATTTCTTGGAGATTGTAGCCCCCCGTACGCACTCTTGGAACCTTGGGATAAGCGCACTTCAGATACTTTTTGGCAACCCGTCGAATGACCCCTCAAGACCGCGTAAAAGTGCACTACGGGTCATAGGGAGTAGTGAAGAGCGCATTTTTACGAACAATTTATGAACTCTTTATTCGAAACTTACGGGTTCTTGTATCCAATGATCTGAGTGCGCAATTCGAGGCAGCGTTTCCAAACTTAGGGATGAGAGCCTGGGGGATGAAATGTTGGTGATGGCGGTAATGACCCTGCTGTGCGTGGCAGGCGTCGCATTTTGTCTGCGATTCATGGTTGCGCTATGCAAGGAGCACGAGCGTCGCCAGATCGGCTATTCCGTGTATCTACGGCTCAGTTCTGGCGAAGGCCCGATTACTGAACTGCAGGGGCGGAAGAAACCGGTGACTCATGCTGCGTGAGACCCGAATGCAACCGCTTAATCGAAGCAAGCTCACTAGAAGGTTGATTGACCCAGAAAGGGATAGTAATCAGATGTCGATCCGAGAGGTATCAGCAGAACAATTGGCAGAACTCTTCCACCACTATCACCAAGCATTAGGCCCCGATTTTGGCTCCGAAAGCAACTCGAACGCTGAAACATGGGAGCAAGCACCACATCAGGAAAAGGCTCGTCTTGTAGAGGCTGCCCGTTTGGCATTATTGGAATTGGCAGCAGCGGAACGAGAATGGGAAGAGTCAAGACGATATTTCGCAAAGCCGGGTGAGGCCGAGTGGGGCTGCTGATAGGGAGCTGGTAAGACTATCGAGTCCCGACCTCTGTCGCTGACCAACTCGAAATCCACGCGTTAGACGAACTTCGGCAAAAGCCATGAACGTGCAGTAGGCTACCTTCTCCAATTGCGCCTATACGCTTTCATTGCCAGCGCAAAGCTCTGGATCGAAAGCCAACGCGGGCGAACACTTCACGGGAGAGAGTGCTCCAGGCGATCGCCCGTACACTGGGTATCGCAAAGCTGATCGGTTGGCACACCTTTCGGCATACGACAACTCTTTGCTCGCCGAAACGGCAACCGACGTCAAGGTGGTGCAGGAACTGATGCGGCGGCATGCCAAAGTGTCAACCACTATGGAGTTGTATACCCATGCTCGAATGGAACGGAAACGAGCGGCGCAGAGCCGCGTCGTGGATGTGCTTTTCGAGCGAGAAAGGACCGAACTGGGCCCACGCGGAGGCTTATGTGACCTTAACGTACCCAGATTGTGTCCAGAAGGTAAGAGTCAGATTGCGTAAATGCTTGGGAGAGAATGTAGGCACGTGGGGACTCGAACCCCAGACCTCTACCGTGTCAATCATCGTGAACCTCCATTTTGATCCCACCAATCAGATCGCACGTCAATGCTCATCCACGGGGGCAGCCGTACCGTCCGACCACTTGGCGAGGGGAATCAGAAACAGGGTATGTCGCTCCGGAGTGTCGGTAAATGCCACAACCACCGGGGAACCCAGCAACCCTGCGCCCCAACTTGCAGGCTCCGTTAGTGGAACGAAAAACATCAGGTGGGGATGCCAGTGCCCGTCACGGTCGCTCAAGTACCCTTGCTTTGACATCATGTAGCACATCGCGCCCGATTCGAGCGCCGGCAATTCCTTCTTGTCGAAAACCGCTTTGATATCCTCGAAAATCTGAGCTTTAGATCGTGCAGCCAATACCGACTCGGTTTTCTTGATCGTGAGCGGGACGTTGAATCGCGCGGCGGGCGGGTTGAAGCAGATCGGAGCGCGCAGCTTGGGATTCCAAAAGTCGGGATCGTCGATTCCGGCGGCCCATGAGCGCCACACCATGCACACGAAACCGTTTTTGCCTTTCATCGCGGTTTCGTAACCGTGGCGTCCGAGGACCATGACCTCGGCATCCTGAGAGATGGATTCCGGGGCGGCGCTCCTCGCCAGCGCTACCTCGGCATTTCGCTCCATCAGGTATTGGTTCAGACCATGCTCGGATATGGTGCTTTGGCGTCCTGTGCCTGTGCCTGCGCCTGCCCTGCCGCGCCCAGCACGACAACCAGCGCGAAGTCTCTTAATACAATCGTCCTGGGAGCATTCGGCTTCATTTTCATTGATTTCTCCTGAGATCGGGGACTCATTCTTGCGATACAAACCGGATGGCCGATCATGCTGTCCTCCTCGGGCCGGCAACAGCGTCTCGCACGTGTTGTAACCAGCGTTATCAGTTACCTATTCCATCGCTCCATACGCCAATGTCCAAAAGTCAGTGAATACTTTCGGCGCTTCCGGCGAATCCATCATTCGCTGCGTGAAGAGAATGCCGATCATTCCCTCTGCAGGATCGGTGTACGCGGTTGTACCGAGACCGCCGGTCCAACCGAAGCGGCCGGGAGTATGGAATATTTCGTGGCGCCGAATGTCCACCGCCATTCCGAAGCCCCAGCTGGAGAACGCACCGAAGAAGATTTCCGCTCCCGCGCGTTGCTCAGTCGTAAGTTGATCTGAAGTCATCAGCTCTACTGTGGCGCGGCAAAGAATTTGCTCCCGGCCATGTCGGCCTTTGTTAAGCATCAGGCGACTGAAGGCAAAATAGTCATCGATGGTCGAGACGAGTCCGCCTCCGCCCGATTCGAAGGGCGGCTCAGGCTGCCATGCGCTGTTCGCCGGGTCGTCATACAAATCAAGCGTGTTTGTTTGGTGATTGGAGGAGTAGCACGCAGGCAAGCGGTCGATCTTCCCCGAAGGCACGTGGAAGGCTGTGTCTTTCATTCCGAGCGGATCGAAGATGCGATCGCGCATGAACTTGCCAAGCGATTGTCCCGACACTCGGGCGATCAAGACGCCGAGCACATCGGCACTTACGTGATACATCCACCGCTCGCCCGGCTGCGCCATCCACGGCAGCGAACCGAGCTTCTGCAGCCATTCTTCCGTACCAAGCGCTTGTGAAGGCCGCGGTGGACCGTCGCCACCAATCCGGTATTCACGGATCAACTTCTGAATCGGATATGTATCCGGCATCGCCATCACACTGCCGAAACCCATTCGGTACGTCAGCAAATCGCGAACGGTGATCGCACGCAATGCAGGCACAGTATCATCCGGTTGCGAGGATATGGACTTCAGCACGCGACGATTTGCAAGTTCCGGCAACCAGGCCTCGATCGATTCATCGAGCCGTAACTTGCACTCCTCCACCAGAATCATTGCTGCAACTGCAGCGATGGGCTTCGTGATCGAAGCGATGCGAAAGATCGTGTCGCGCTTCATTGGCGTCGGATGGCCGACCGACATTGTGCCCAGCGTCTCCACATGAACGTCGTCATGATGACCGACGAGCGCAACGAGCCCAGGCATCTCGTTACGCTCGACGTATCCCGACAACACTTGATGCATTCGATCGAGCCGCGGCTTTGAAAGACCTGCTATGCTCATGTCCAGCTCCGCTCGTCCTGAAGACCGGGCCGCTCTAGGCGGCTGACCTATCTTGGTCGTATGCTTCCTTCAATTTGGCGATATCAAACTTCTTCATCTTGAGAAACGCTTCGGTCACTCGTGCCAACTTTGTCTCATTCTTGTCCCAGAGCATCGGTTCCATAACTGTGGGAACAACCTGCCATGAGAGGCCGAACTTGTCTTTCAGCCACCCGCACGCTTCTGCCTTCGGGTCTGCCGAGAGCTTCTCCCAGAAGTAATCTATCTCTTCCTTGGTATTGCAGTGCACCATGAACGAAATCGCTTCGTTGAAACCGAAGTTGTGTGTACGAGCGCTGTCCATCACCGCGAAGCCCTCGCCTTCAAGCGCAACGCCCGCGTGCTTTATAGTTCCTTCCTTGTCGGGCCCCTCATTTTTCCCGTAGCGAAGAATATGGCCAACCTTTGCACTGTGAAATACTGACGCGTAGAAATTAATCGCCTCTTCTGCTCTTCCGCACTGCTCGCCGACAAACATGAGGGTTGGGGTGATTCTGTGTTCGACTGCACGCTCGCCCATGAACATTACCTGCCACGAAAGACCGTATCGGTCCTGTGTCCATCCATATCTCTCGCTGAACGGATATTCGCCGAGCTCCATGAGCGCCGAACCCGCTTCGGAGAGTTCGTACCACAAGGCGTCGACTTCATCTTTCGTGTCGCAGGCTACGAGAAACGACACGGCCGGAGTGAATTTGAAGAGCGGACCTGCACTGATGAGCCTGAATTCCTGCCCCAGAAGCTCAATGGTAAGAAGGTCGACCGTGCCCGAAGGAGTGTTGTGAAGCACTGCCGTGTTCTTGACCCTCGAGTCCGTGAAGACGGATGTGTAGAGTTTGGCTGCCTCTTTGGCTTCTTTGTCAAACCACAAATGCGGCGTGATTGTTTGCATCGGAATTTACCTCCTTTTTGTTGATCACACTGGGTACAGCCCATTATCGACGGCGAATCGCATAGAGAAATACGTTTGCTAACCGCGCTGCGGAGGAGTTCGTTCGTTGATGATCATCGAGGACGTTCCAAACCTGTCGCGTAGCATCGCGAACGGAAAGCTAAGAACGTCTCCTGCATCGGTATGAAGATCTCGCCACCGTCGGAAAGTAGGTCGAAAATGCGCTCGGCTTCGTCGATGCTGTCTAGACCGAAGTTCCGTATTGCGAAGAGCGGTAATCCGCTGATTTCGTTTACATTAACCGGTTTTGGAGGCGTTTTTGTCTGGGTACGGCTATAAAAGAGGTTGAACCCGGAGAAGCTCGAAGGCGCGTTGTTGCACTGCGGTCGGCGTGGCGATCATGTCAAAGCTCTGCTCCGCCAACCGCACCCGGTTCTTGGTCAAGGTGGCTAGGTCCTGGAGCAAGGTTTGAAAACTGTGGACGGGTAGCCCGTCTTCGGTGTGCTTATCCTGCGCCTTGCTCTGCGCCTTCAGCGAGCGTTGCGCGGGAGCGACAACACTGAGACGGAGTTGCTGCGCGCCTTCTCGATCATCGTCGTCAAATAGCATCGGGGCCAAGGCTTCGCGCATGTGCCATTCGACATAATAGGCTAGCATGCAGAGAAACACGTGCGCTCGCACGCGATCGGGTTGGTGATGATAAATCGGGCGCAGCTTCAGATCTACGCTCTTCAAACTGCGAAACGCGCGCTCTACTTCCGCTAACCCCTTGTAGTGGCCCACCACTTCTTGGCTGCTCATGGCTGCCGCCGACACACTAGTGCGAATCACATAGATCCCATCCAGCGCCGCTTCCCGGGCAATGCTCTCCGCTTTGCGCTCCCAGCGAAAACTGGCGTCCTCGATGTGCAGCTGGAAATGTTTGCCCATTTTGTAGCGGCCCAAAATCTTGCCTACCCGTAAGCCGATTTCGTTGCGTCCCCGCAGCGGTCGCCGCTTTCTCTCCGTGCTCGCCGCAATCTTGGTCAACTCCTTTTCCGTGGCCTGCAAAAGTTCCTTTCGCTTGCGACTCCGTTCTTCCGCCAATAGCGGATTGCGGCAGGCCATCAATCGTTCTCCCCCATAGGCCGGGTGGGTAATCTCGGCTAAGTCCAGTTCGTCAAAGAACGACAACTGCAAAGCTCCATCCAAAACTAATTTCTGAATCTGGCTGGCGCGCAACGCCGTGATCCACTCCAGGCCTGCTTCGCCGCGCAGATTCTCGCGGATACGCGCCGTCGTCAACATCCCCCGATCTCCCACCAGCACCAGGTGTTTCAACCCGAACCGTTGCCGCAGTTTGTTCACCTGCCCGGCTACAGTCTTGGGATCTCCGGTGTTTCCCTCAAACACCTCCACGGCCACCGGGCATCCCTTCCGGTTCGTCAACAGACCCAAGACGATCTGTAAGTTCCCCGGCTTCTCATCGCGCGAGTGTCCCAACCTGGCCAGCGGACAGCGGCGGCCTTCAAAATACGTCGAGCTCACGTCGTAGAGCACCAACGAGCCTTCCTCCAGATGTCGTCGTGCCAGCCCCTTCTCGATCTTCTCTTGCCGCTCGAAAATCCAGTCCATGGCTTGGTACAGCCGATCCTCATCGATCCCCTCCAGCTCCAAGACCGAACCCAGCGACGAGATGGCGGTCTGCTCATCCAGGCCGCGCGCCGTGGCCAGTTTCGAAGCCGGCGATAAGACGCGGGCTACGATCAGCGCCATCACCACATCGCGCTCGGGGGAAGGGGTACGCGCCACCATCGCCTCCAGTCCCAGGCGACGAACCGTCCCCAGGACGGCGGCGACATGACCGTGAGGGAGGGAGCGTTCGATCGCCAGTGCCGCCGAGGCGGGAAGCAAGGCTTCGCCTTTCAGCACCCGGCGGAGGAGATCGACGCGGGGAGCAGGCCACTCGGAGAGGTTGGCGAGGGTGCGCTTGACAATCTTTTTGCCTTGCCGGGAGCTGTCGCGGAGAAGGATGGCGGGCGGGGAGTTGCGGTTGGGCACGATATCGATGTACATGGGCCAATGTATATCACACTAATCTGTGGAAATGAATAATAACTGTTAACTTACATGGGTACATATAAAACAGCGCAAAAGCAGCAAAGCACGCTATGTGAAGTGTTTAGGGATTCAAATGCGAGATTTTTCCGGGGAACTTCGGTCTAGAGAGAGGGAGAGATAAACGCTGCGCATCGGCTGAAGTCGGCGGCTCGGCTTGGGTCATCATTATGGTGACTTTCCCGCCGAGATGCTTTTCATAGAAACGGAACGCTTGCTCGCAATTTCCGCCGTAGTTGAGGTAGGTGTGTAGTTTCATCGAGGCGGTTTCTCTTTCTAGTGTCGGGCAGACATTGCAACTGGACGCCCGGTCACGCGTCCTCATCGTTTGCAGCAACTATGCACAACAATCATGCAATCTTGGCCAGCTTCCCGTATTCGTCGTGACGGCGGACAAAATCCATCGTCGTCTTTTCGTTCCGGCCCTTCGGTGCGCGATCAAGAATCATGAGCGTGCCGATCAACTCCTCCCCACCACGAGCATAACTGGAATAGGTGTGAAAGATATCGCCTGTGTCGTCTCTGTAGAATGAGCTAAGGCCCGGCAGTTCTGTGCCCGTCGATCCCGCAGACACAGGCGTTTCGGTGAAGTTGTAAGGGACTTTGCCCTTCGCCAGTTCGGCTTCAGTGAAGGAAACGTGGTAGTCGTAGTTGAAGTCGGTTTCGAAAGCGGAAACCCAGGGGAATCTCCATCCCATGCGCTTCTTATACGCCTCAATTTCCTTCAACGGCGCGCGCGACACGGCAGTCCACGTAACATCGTGATGTTCGAGATGGGGAAGGGCGCTATCGATATGATCTGAGAGAAAAGAACAACCAGGGCAGCCTGCGCCCCAACCCGGACCAAGCATGAAGTGATAAACAATAAGCTGGCGTGAACTTGTAGTGGTGAGGAGGCTGCCCTTTGTCCGGGCAGGGGCCGTGATAAGCGTCATTGCCCAGATCGGTGCGGCCCTGTTGCGTTCCGGCAGGCAGCATTGAGCTGTGTTCTGCGCCCGCTCCCTTGGGCAAACTGTTGACCTTCGCGGGCACGTCGTATACGACCCAGTGCCACCATCCCGACCCAGTGTCAGGTACGTCTGGATCGAACAACGTTATTACAAAACTCTTGGTTCCGGCCGGCGCGCCGCTCCACTGCAATGCGGGAGATATATTTCCGCCCTTGCATCCGAAAACGTTCGCGGTGTATTCCTCGGGTACGCGTACTGCGAGCCGCGCATCTGGGCTGGAGAGCACGAAATGAGAACGAGACGCCGGTTTCACCTGTGCTGTAACGACGCCGACTGCTGCCACGAGGACTGCGACGAGCAGCCCTAATCGCGCACTGACGGGCATTCTATTCGGCAACATTTCAACCTCTTATGATCGATTTTGTATCCTGACCAGTGGTCGGAGTCCCTGCTTGGGATTACCCACCTCAACGGGTTGTATGGAACCGGCCTCTGCTAGTGAGTGAGGCGCTTAATGGCTCAAACCCCACACGTATGCTGTCAGCGCCGTTACCTGGTCAGGCGTGAGTTGCGCCCCACCCATGGGCGGCATCGGGCTGCGATATTGCTTTGGTTGCGGCACACCTTCCGTTATCGTTTTCAAGATTCCGGCATAACTGCCATCGCTCCACAGCCATTTTTTACCGGTTAGATCGGGACCCAAGGGCGAGCCTGTAGCGTTCGCGCCATGGCAACCCGTACAGGCCGCTCCGCCCACTTGTCCGTGGTAAATGCGATCGCCCAGGGCAACCATGTCTGGCGTCGCTCCTTCGGGAAGAGCGGGGCGCCTGCATCTGGATGCGTTCCCTCCGGCGGTTTGGCGGGGGCTTCGACGACATCGCCAGCCGGAGCCGACGCACTCGGGCATGGAGTGACCGCCGGCAGGCCCGCGGACGCCGCCCTGATAGACAATTCGATAGATCCGTCCGCGTATCATCGTCGGAAACATAGAGCGACCCATCCGGTCCGACTGCGAGGCCGGAGGGACGATGTGCGGCACCTTCCGGAGTCTTGACCGCTCCCGCAAAACCGTCCGCGAAAACTTCGCAATTGCCGGATGCACGGTCGCCGGCGAGTGGCTGAAAGACGACGTTATAGCCGCCTTGCGGATATGGCGCTCGATCCCATGAACCGTGAAAGGCGATGAAGACGCCATTACGATAGCGGGCTGGAAATTGTTTCTTGTCGTAGCGCACCATTGCGTTCGGCGCCCAATGGGCGGGAAATGCGGCAACCGGAGCGAGTCTTGTTCGCGCAAACGCCCACCGTCTTGCCGCCGTCGCCGCCGTATTCCGGCGCAAGAACCAGTTTTTGCTGCAAGCGTCGTAGTAGCACTCGGGCCAGCCATAGTCGCCGCCCGGCTTCAAGAGCAGCAACTCTTCGGCAGGCAGCGTAGCTTCCTCGTCCGGCTTGTAGAGCTTAGGCCAATTCGCATGCAGTTGGTCTCGTCCGTGTTGCGTCACGAATATGCGGCCGTCTGAGTCGATGGCAAAGCCTTCGGCGTTGCGTATCCCGGTAGCGAAGCGCTCGGCCGGTGAAAACTTCTGGTTCGTCTTATTCGCGTCATAACGCCAGATGCCGCCACGCGTCTCGAGTTCGGTGCACGGATTCGCGCCGGGCGATCTTGGGTTGCCGATTTTGCGGCTGGCAGGCGTTGGTGGCGGTGGCGACGTCCACATACATCGATCCTTTGGCATCGATGATGAACGGATGCATGGGATGGTCGCCGCCAAGAGGCAGTCCGGAGACGATGGTTTCGGAGGCGTCTGTCGGCACGATGCAGCCCGCCAGGCAGTGCATATCGCACGATTCGATCGTTGATCTCCGCGTAAATCGATCCCTTATACATGCCGATGCCCGTGCCGCCGGCGCCGCCAGTCTGAACGGTTTCACCGAAGCGCTCAATCACGTCAGCCTTTCCCGCACCCGTCTTGTCTTGCAGGGCTACCAGAAATCCGCCAGCATGCGGTGGCGGCATTGCCGTAGTACTCTACCCGACCAGGTGTTCACGTAAACCACTCCGCTCGGCGCCACCACCATGTGGCGAGCGTGACCAATGCCGTCGGCAAATACGGTCGCGCAAAAACCGGCGGGCAACTTCAATCCGCTGTTATCGTTCGGACACGATGGGCTCTTGGTTTTAGCGCCCGACTTGGGCTGGTTCTGAGCCGCCGCTATTGAGCTGAGTGCAAACAACCCGGCGAGCAAGACCCCTACAAACAACAGAGGTGTACATAGGCGCGGCAATGGCATTGAAACCTCCGGGCATAGGCTCCGAGAAATATCGCGAGTGATTCTATTACAACCCCTAGCAGGCTGCGGAAAAACCTCGATTTCAACGCCAGTGTGAAGACGACTCGGTTATCAAGCTTAATGGTGGTGGCCTGCTACCGCCGCATCCTCCGCCGCATAGTCGAACTGCGCCAGTAACGCGTCGGCCGGCGGATTCTCCCGCTCCCAGCGTATCGTCTGTCGGATCGCGTCCTCAATCGCTACCGGCTCCTCGTACCCAAGCTCGTGGCGAATACGCGCCGAACTCGCTGTCCAGTGCTGCGCGGCGTTGCCGGGTTTTAGCAAGTGGCGCGGCGTGCGCTCCACCGGCAGGACGACGAACTCCCCTTTCCACCGCATCTCGCCGGCGATTTTTCGTGCCCATTCCAGTTCGCTGAACGATGGTTCCTCGCACACGTTATAGATACGTCGCTCTGCGCGATCATCTGTGGCAGCCAGCGCAATGGCTGCCGCCACGTTCTCCACGTAGCCCCGCGGCGAGCGCCAGGCGGCCAGCGTCTCGGCAAAAATGATGTGGCGCCGTCCGTCGGCGATGCGCTTCACCACGGGATAAAAACGATGCAGCGGATCGCCGGGTCCATACACCATGGGCAACCGGAGTACTGTGCCCGGAAGTTCACGGTCGTTCATCACGGTGCGCTCCGCCGGGATTTTGTCGTAATCGTCCGTCACCCAAGGGAAAATCTTGCGCATGAGCTGCATGCTCTCGGGTGGATAGGGATGCAGACTGCGCCGCAGTTCCGACTCTTCCGTAAGCGGCACCTCCTGCAGCGGACCACTTTCCGTGCCCTGCGAAACGCCTATCGCGCGGTACACGTCGATGCTGCTCAACATGACCACGCGTCGAGCCGCGCCACGGAAGATGTTCATCAGCTCTTTCGCCTGCGGACCCGAACTGATGACCAGGTCAATCACGACATCGGGAGCAAAGCGCTTCAGTTCCTGAGCGCTGGCGTTGAGTTGATTACGGTCGCCCCGAATCTCGTCCACGCCAGAGGGCGCGGCCGTCGTGCCGCGGTGAAACACCGCCAGCGTGTGCCCTTGCTGCTTCAGTGCGGCCACGGCGAACCGCCCGATGAACCCATTCCCACCGATTAGAAGAATGCGCATAGGACAGTCAAATAATCACAAGAAAACGCGCCCTGTACCAGAACATTCTCTTGTTTCCACAACCACAGCGGGTAAGAAGAAGACATGCGTGGACAAGACGAGCAGCAGTTGGGAGTTTTCAGCTACGTAAGCCCTAAGCAACGAATCCCTCACGACCATCCGCTTCGGCAGCTACGTATCATGGCTGATGAGGCCCTGCGCGAGTTAAAGCCTCGTTTTAGCAGGCTATACGCCAAGACTGGACGGCCATCGATAGCACCGGAGAAGTTGTTCCGTACGTTGCTGCTCCAAAGGTTGTACTCCGTGCGCAGCGAAAGGATGCTGATGGAGCAACTCGATTACAGCCTGTTGTTCCGTTGGTTTGTGGGACTGAACATGGATGATCCGATTTGGGATGTGACGGTGTTCACGAAGAATCGGCAGCGTCTGCTTGCGGGCAACCGCGCCGACGCTTTTTTCGCAGCCGTGCTCAAGCAGGCGCGCTCGCGGGACTTGCTGTCAGACGAGCACTTCACGGTGGATGGAACTCTGTTGGAGGCATGGGCCGGACAGAAGAGCTTTCGCCGTGTCGACGATAACCACCAGCCGCCCATCAATGGAACGGGGGAAGGCTCAAATCCGACGGTGAACTTCCACCGTGAGAAGCGCAGCAATCAGACCCACTGCTCGACCACCGACCCTGATGCAATGCTGTCCCGAAAAAGCCGAGGCGGCGGCGCGGTATTAGCCTATCGCGGCCACCTGCTGACCGAGAACCGCAACGGTCTGGTGGTTTCGACCCTCACCACTCGAGCGTACGGTTCGGCGGAACGCGATGCAGCGTTGCTGATGGCTGAAGCTCTGCACCTGGCACACACCGCGTCACACTCGGAGCGGACAAGGGTTACGACGCCCACGACTTCATCGCCGAACTGCGTCATATGGAGATTACCCCGCACATCGCGCAGAATGACACGAATCGCCGCAGCGCCGTGGATGAGCGCACAAAACGCCATGCGGGGTACGAAGTCAGTCAGAAGAAACACAAACAAATCGAAGAAGTGTTCGGCTGGATGAAGAACATCGAGTTGTTGCGCAAGCTACGGCATCGCGGGCTGGAGCGCTTCGGTTGGATGTTGACATTCGCGGCGGCGGCTTACAACTTGGTGCGCATCCGCAACCTAATCCGCAGTGCCCCACAGCCACAGGTGGCATAATTGCCCTAAGGCTCCGCTTTCACCAAACCTTTCAACAGCCGACCCGATGAAGATGGCACTTAAAAACCACCGAAAGCCAGCTCCACACTTTGTAGAACCCCTTTTTCCGCAGCCTGCTAGGATCATGCTGGCCTCGGGCATTTGCTATCGGGGATGGGGTGCGAATGCCGACTCAAGACCGGACTCGAAGAAATGTAAAATGATTGAGCCAGGAGTGAGGTCATGATGCGGGACTGCATCGTCATGTGCAACAGATCGGGGAAGCGAGTAGCCACGATTGGGTTCAACGAGGCCTGTGGACTGTGGCAAATCGTGGTGCTGCAGCGCGAGGAAATTGAGTTCTTTTGTCCGACCATGGAAGTAGCATTTGCCGCGTGGCACGACGAGTTTGACTCTGAAACCGGATTCCCGCGATTGGCAACAGGCGGAGTGCCGGATGCATCAACAGACCGATTTTCCGTTGCCATCTGATCTACCTCGACCGGTAGATGACGGTGCGGCAGACCATCTCGTGGGAGGTGTACCCAAGCTCGGTCTTCGCTCGACCGCTGGTCGGGTGGTCGAACTCTTCGGAATTGAGCGCCTTAGGACCGTGATCTATTGCTATCCGATGACAGGAGTGCCAGGAAAGCCGTTGCCCGAAGGTTGGGACGCGATCCCGGGAGCCCGTGGCTGCACCCCCCAGGCCTGCAATTTTCGGGACCATTATCAGGGACTTCGCAGCTTGGCACGAGGTGTTCGGCTTGAGTACGCAAACGACTGAGTATCAGCGCGAGATGGCCGAGCGCCTCCACCTTCCGTTTGAGGTTCTGAGTGACGCTACATTCGAGTTTGCGACGCGCTGCGATTACCAACATTTGAAACCGCCGGCATGCGGCTTTTGAAGCGTCTGACATTGATCATTCGGGATGGGCGCATCGAGCATGTCTTGTATCCGGTGTTTCCGAGAATGAGAGTGCCGATCAAGTTTTGCGATGGCTCAGGGATGCATCCGGTCAAATAGGGATCACCGGGCATTTCCTCCAGCAATAGAGGGCAATCATTCGCTCCGATACTGAAGCAGGGCTGTTTGCAGAGTGCATCTGTAACTTTTCGACTGGTTACGAATCCAATGAAGGGGGAGAACTCTAGCCATGAATCGTGAAGTGAAGCATCTTCGACCGGGCGCTACGATCGCGGTTCTAGTCGTGATCTCCTGCCGTTGCCGGCGCAGTTGTCTCGAATCCTGCCAACGCCGCCGAGCGCAGCGTCGTTCTCCCCGATCCTGCTGGTGGATACCCCGCTCGCCGCGAAATCGGCCAAACAAACGCGGTTGTCGCCGGCGGTTGTTTTTGGGGAGTCCAGCTCGTTTTCCAGCATGTCAAAGGGGTTAAGAGATGCTACCTCGGGATATTCCGGGGGCACAGTCGCCATGCCGGTATATGAAGAAGTGAGCACGGGAAAGACGGGACACGCTGAGTCCGTGAAGATCACTTTCGACCCCGCGCAAATTTCCTACGGCCAACTTCTGAAAGTGTTCTTCTCCGTGGCCCACGACCCCACCCAACTCAATCGTCAGGGCCCGGACACTGGCACACAGTATCGCTCGGTAATTTTCTACGCGAATGACGAACAAAAGCACATTGCCGAGGCGTACATCGCCCAGCTGGAACAGGCAAGATTGTTTCCTCGTCCGATTGTGACGCAGGTGGTTCCGCTGAAAGCATTCTACGCCGCTGAAATATATCATCAGAACTTACGCCACGCTTCATCCCGACGATTCATACATAGCGGTCAATGACTGCCCAAGGTCGAGCATCTCCGGGAGCAACTTCCAGCGCTCTATAAGAAGTAGGGAAGAAGACGAGTGCGCATCGGAGCGCCGGGGAGCGGGTAATAGACGGGAACTATGTTGATTTACTCTGTTGGCTTTTATTGGCGGTGTGCTGACCATCCTCAGCCCGTGCATTCTTCCTGTCTTACCGTTTGTATTTGCTCGTGCGGACCAACCGTTTCGCCGTTCCGGGCTTCCTCTGCTTGCCGGCATGGCGCTCACGTTTTCGTTCGTGGCGATCGCAGCCGCATTTGGCGGACATCGGGTCGTACGTCTGAATCAGGACGGACGCTATGTGGCGATGCTTATTTTTCTGCTCTTAGGGGTTAGCCTGCTCTTCCCCTCACTTGCCGAAACATTCACTCGCCCGCTGGTACGCGCCGGCAGCCGCCTTCAAGGCAGATCCCAGCCGCCGAGAGCGCGTCGGAAAGTCGTTTGTGCTGGGAATTTCGACCGGATTGCTTTGGGCTCCTTGCGCCGGCCCGATTCTCGGTCTGATTTTGACCGGTGCGGCGATCCAGGGCCCGGGTGCCCGTTCGTCCTTCTTGCTGTTGTCTTTTGCGGTGGGGGCGGCGACCTCTCTCGGAATTGCGCTTTTTGCCGGCAACAAGGCGCTTTCTGTCATGAAACGGTCTCTCTCGTTTGAAGTCTGGATACGACGCGTCCTGGGGGTTGCGGTGATCGTCGGGAGTCGTGGCGATCGCACTGGGGTGGGACACGAATCTGCTCACCAAGTTCTCTTTCCTGAACACCTCCCAAGCGGAAGCGCATTTGATCAAGACATTAGGTCCCGAGAAACCGGGACTCCGTGGCGGTGAGTGCAGCGGACTCTTCGCCTGGTTCTCGACGATGAGGGGCCCATGCCCGACCTGAGCGGAGCCATCGCATGGCTCAACTCCGCGCCGCTTACGCGCGACTCTCTCCGCGGCAAAGTCGTGGTGATCGATTTCTGGACATACTCGTGCATCAACTGTCTGCGGGCGTTGCCCTACGTGGAAGGCGTGGGCGGAGAAATACAAGGATGCCGGCCTGGTGGTGATCGGCGTGCATACGCCAGAATTCGCGTTTGAGAAGGAGCCCGCCAACGTGGAAAAGGCGGTTCGCGACTTAAAGATCGGCTATCCCGTTGCCGATCGACAGTAACTGACGTGATCTGGCAAGCCTTCAACAACCAATACTGGCCAGCGCACTACTTCATCGACGGGAAAGGGCGGATTCGGCATCACCATTTTGGCGAAGGCGACTATGAGCGATCCGAGCAGGTGATTCAGCAACTCTTAAGAGAGAACGGCGCAACATCGCTCTCTGGGGTGGCGATCAATGTCTCCGCGACCGGCGCTGAAGCCGCCCCGGACAATCAGGACGTTCGGTCGCACGAAACCTACATCGGGTATCAGCGCGCCGAGCATTTTGCCTCCGCCGAGCCGATCGCTCAGGATGCAAGCAAGAGCCTATGTCCCGCGTCCACGGCTCTCCCTCAATCAGTGGGCCTTGAGCGGAACTTGGAAGGTGGAGTCCGGAAAGCGCGGTGCTTCAAGCGCCCTCCGGGAAAATTGTGTTTCGCTTTCATGCGCGCGATCTGCACTTGGTGCTAGGGCCCACGAAGGATGGCAAGCCGGTTCGTTTCAGGGTGACCATCGACGGAACGCCGCCTGGCGACGACCATGGCAGCGATACCGACGCGAACGGCGCCGGCACGGTTGAAGGGCACCGTCTGTATCAGCTCATTCGGCAAAAAGGGACCGTAGAAGACAGAACTTTCGAGATTGAATTCCTCGATCCTGGCGTGCAGGCGTTTGCCTTCACGTTCGGGTAGGGATGAAGACTGGAGAAATCGATGCTGAATCGCAGACAATTTTTCCGCAATTCCGTCATGGCCGTCGCCGGAGGTAAGTCTGGTTGAATGGCTCAGAAGCCCGATCCTGGCCCAGGCGAAAGCCAACATCGGATGACAAAGACACCGTCACCATCATTCAATTCAGTGACGCCGGGCAAAAGCTTGGTCCCGCACGGGTCAAGCGGGTTCACAAGACTGAAGACGAGTGGAAGCAGCAATTGACGCCCTTGCAATTCAAGTCACCCGCAAAGCGGGCACGGAAAGAGCTTTCAGCGGCCAATATGACATTCACGACAAAGGGCTCTATCGTTGCATCTGCTGCGACAATGCCTTTTCAGTTCAGAAACAAAATTTGATTCAGGGACAGGATGGCCGAGTTTCTGGGCTCCGATCGCGAAGGAAAATGTCCGGAACGTAACTGACACCAGCTTGGGGACGAGCCGCACAGAGGTCTCCTGCACCGAATGCGAAGCGCACCTGGGTCATGTCTTTGATGACGGCCCCAAGCCTACCTATTTGAGGTACTGCATGAACGCTGCATCGTTAAAGTTTATCAAACAGGGGTAGATTGCTTTCGTAGTCTGCTGGTCGTGACATCCGCCCACAGGGTCTCGGCGCGCTGTCGAAACGTCGTCACTATCGGCCGGTACTTTCGGATGTCCCTAGATCCTTGAAGCTGGCCGTCGCGGAAGCATCTGCAGCATGCGACGTCACCGCCAGGCCCAGAAAGACGGTTGCGAGTAGATCGAGCGAGTACGAACCGTACGTCTTCCAGGTTTTCCCTTCGGCGCTTACGAGACCCGTAAGCTCATTGCCCACCCGCTTCAAGCGCAGCCAGACATAAGCGAGGCTCGGAGCAGATAGTGAGTTGGTGACTGGCACGAGACGCTCCTATCTTCATTTTCTTTTGCCTATGATTTTGTTCCAGCTTATGAACGAAACTTCGCTGGTCGACCGTTGTTCCCGATTCCAAGAAAATTTCTCCTGACGAAACCGTTTTTGGACCCTCGTATGTCGATCGGTTGGATCTGGGACTGACTAAGGGAGCTCTACAGCGGCAAGGCGCAGCGCAAGTTAGACGGCACCTGCTCCGCGCTCGCACGCGAATTTAGCAGCCACGCTACCCCGGTACTGATGGCATAGAGCGCGACCCTCGGGGGCGGCAACAACCCACATGTTTAAGATGTCGTTACTGGGAGTGTCTTGCCTCGGGTGGAAATGGAGAAGCGTTCCTCCGAACAGTGCCATCGGATAGATCACCCCGAAGGACATGCTCCCTCACCCCCAGCCAACATGTGGCCAAAGATCGTTCCCTGGACCCAGTGCTACCGAAATGGCGCCACATACCATACGCAGTAAGTTCCCACGCCACTGACTAGGACAATCGCCCAAAGCACCAGCTCCGTACGCATCCACAACTTCCAATGTTGGAACCGCAGCCACTGTGGAAGAACGTTCGTGCCCGCTACGATAACGATATAAAGTCCCAGAAGCTCAGCCGCTATCCCCAGTACCGCATGGATAGTCGCCGCCTCGTAGTACCAACTATGAAGAACTTTAGACAGAGCTGGCTTTACTTGTTGCTGGAACGACGGCCACATCACCGATCCGATCATGAATAAATTCAGCAGCAGCACCGTGGTTTGACAAATTCCGTGGGCTCTGTAGCGTCTGTGTTTGGCGAGAAGAGCGCCCGCGATCAAGGCTAGTCCCATCATGAGCTGCACGACGAGGTTGAGATCTGCCCCGAAGGTCGCACCGGTCCCGAGAAAGCCCCTCGTTGGAAAAAAGCCACCAGCACTCATTCGCTCCACCCACAGACTCGTGATTCTCAATAGCCAGCAAACTCTTCCGTCCGAATATCGTCTTCATCTACGCCCACCTCACTCAGCGTTTGGCGCGCCCCTGCAACCATCATCGGCGGCCCAGCTATGTAGTAGATGGGGCCTCGCGGGATTCCCACGCGTGTGAGCAGCATTTCCGAGCTGAGGTGTCCAGTCTCTCCCTTCCAACCTCGGTAATTCTTATCCGTGCGCGTGAGGATCGGAACGAAGAGGAACCTTGGATTTGCGTGCTCTAACTCCCAGAGCTCGTCGATAAACGCTGCGTCTTCCACATAGCGGTTTGCGTAGAACAAGATGATTGGATGGCGCAGCTTCTCCACTGTTGCATAAGAGATCATGCTGAGAAACGGCGCGATCCCGATCCCTCCGGCAAGGAAGACAGCTGGCCTGGCCGTGTTTTTGTGGAGGCTAAAAGATCCCATGGGACCTTCAATCCTGGCCATGCTCCCGATCGGCAGCATGGACATGGCCTGCTTGAAAGCTGTATTTCGCATGCGGGTCGTGACGACAAGCTCCTCGTCGGAGGGGGAACTTGCGATAGAGAAGGTGTGAGTCAGTCCGTTTGGCAGTCCCGGCTGGGAACCCGATAGTGTCAGGTCAATATACTGCCCGGCCTTGAATACAAAGTGCTTTGGCTTTTCAAACTGAAATGCCATTGTCCCTTCAGCAACCTCAGTTCGACCTAATAGCGTGCTTTGATAGTCAATCATCGCGATCATCCTCTTGGGCGTTGACCCAACTGCCGAAGGAAAGTCCAGGTCTTGATCCCGGACACCAAGTTGTGGAACTGTGCCGCGTGTCGCATCACACAGGGGGCGGTTCGATATTCGCAGACTCAGCACTTTCCTCCATTGCTCACCTGAAAACATGATTGTCATCGTCCAGGGCCGCGCTAGACTCGGAAGTGCCCGAGTATTCGGTTCCGATCAACCGAAGTTATCTTTCTCTCAACATTGATAACGAGCAGGGCCGACTTTTTATTCCATGGATCTCAGAAATTGGTGGGAATGCTTTGGGAGCCAACAGCCTTTATAGTGGCACCAGGGCTGCGCTGCGCTCATTTGCTCGCACTTGGACAGTGGATTTGAAAGATTCGTCACATCCGCGTAAACGTCGTGAGCCCAGGCTTCACCGATACGCCCGGACTGAGGCAGCTACTGGCAGCCTGAGGAGCAGAGCAAAGCTTGAAAGGGGCTTTCGACATCGTTCCACTCGGCACGACCGGAGCACCCGACGATGAGCGCCAAGGCTGTTGTGTTCCTTGCCTCCGAAGACAGCAGTTACATCACGGGAACGGAATTGTTTGTGGATGGCGGCTTCGCGCAAGTGTAGAGTTAATCGATCCTAGGAGAGTGATTTATTACCCTAGAAGAAAGGACCTTCGCGAACCCAGAGCTTATGACCTGAGCGGACCGAGGGACCCACCTTTGAACCGGGCGTCGCGATCCTATTGTGAGTCATTGGTTTCAGCAACTCAGGACTCAATTCCGCTATTAGCCACATACAATCGACTGTCGAAGCGCCCGTCTTCAAACACCGCTTTGCCGGGGGTATACGGCGAAGTCGGTGCGGTCCAGCTGAAGATTCAAGTCGTGTCTTGAAGAAGAACGCCGTCGATCATGATGTCGATCTTCGCCTCTCATGCCTCCGCCGGAACTCGCATGGGGACAAGAAAGTTGCTGGCCAGGAGATAGGCGAACAGATGTCCGAGAGGCGGCGCGCAACGCAGCTGGCTGGCAGAAACCCATCCATTCGTCTCACTCCACTCCCAACCGGTAATGGAAACACTCTTCAGCCACTCCCGCAGATCCGTTGCGGTCATGGGATAAACGTAAATACGGACATTTTGGGCGAAGAGACGCGCGAGGGCTTCCAGACGTCTGCCTTCAAGATTGCCGTAAACGTCTTCAGACGCTCGAATCATCAGGGAAAGACCTGCGACGAAACGCACGGGCGCGTTCGTATGGCGGTTTACGAGAGCTGTCATGTGGTAGAGCTCGGGTTGACGAAAAAGCAGCACATCGCCGCCAGCGGCGAGAAGCGCATCGATGCGGCGAATCAAGTCAGCAATCTCCAGGGCAGGTTCGTCCGGCGTGAACGGAGCAACTGTCAGGCAAAAAAAGCCAGTGGTGGCCAAGCTTCTTTCGCCAAGTTCCTTCCGAAGCTCCTGAATAGCCGAAGCCAACAGCCGCGCGTGAACTTGCGAATGAACTGCATCCGTGTGCCCAAAATATCCCGGTGCAAGCACGACGGCTCTCTTGTAGAGGACCTCGGTGGGGGGAGCGATGGGGCTCTTGGAGGAGAAAACTACCGCCTCTGCGAGTCCCGCACGCACCAAGTGGACCAGCAGGGCACGGCGATCCCAACTCTCGAATGCTGGCCCGCGAAGATCTAAATAGTCGATCTCGATTCGCTCCGCGACGACGTCTTGCGCCAAGCCTTCCAGAAGTGATTCCTTGGTTTGCCCTTCATAGAACGCAGCGTAAATGAGGTTGACGCCCAGAATACCGATGGCTTGCTGCTGGAGGACATTGGAAGGATCGCGCATATTGATGTGCAGCAGGACGTCGTTGGGAGGGCCACCGGGCTGCAACTGAAACCGGAGGCCGATCCAGCCATGCGAGTCGTTGGTTCCGGCGAAGTTACGGGCGGAGACGGTATCAACAAAGCAAAAGAACCGAGTTTGCGGTCCGCGAGACTTGCTCAATTGCGTGAGAAGCTGGGTCCATTCGTTGTCCAGCATCGCCTCGAGTCGCTGTTTGGATACGTAGCGCGATCCCGAGCCGTAGAGATCATCGCTCACTTCCTTGTCGTAAGCGGAAATGGTTTTGGCCACAGTGCCGGAGGCCCCTCCCACTATAAGGAACCAACGCGCGACCTCCTGTCCGGCACCGATTTCGGCGAAAGAACCGAAGGTGGATGGATCCAGATTCACGGTGAGCGCTTTGTGGTGAGTGTCGAGTTTTTGAGCGGACGCCATAACCAGGCTCCAGTTGGGCAAGGGTGTCAGCGTCGGTGATAGAGACTGGAACTAGCCGCGCAGAGAGGATTCTACCCCGTTGGAGAGGCCGACGAAAGATGGCATCACGAGTCGTTTTGCGTGGATCTTACCGTATGAAAACTCACGCCTCCGATCACGACCGTTCGGTCGACGATGGCGACGTGCTTGCGCGCCTTGGCCGCCGCGATTGCGCCCTTCTGGGCTGCGGGGCCGGTGTCATTTTGCCGCTCTTTTTTCCTCGTCCGACGACCTAAGTCTCGAAACCCCTCCAAATATTGCCTGCGGTTGTCACGTTTTTGTTGGCTCTTCCTCACAGGGCCCCTGCCGGCTCTCAGTCGTTTCCCATTTGATCCATTTGAGATCGAGTACAAATATCGAGTAGAAGACTGGGACCAACAGCAAAGTGATGAACGTTGCCACAGCGAGCCCGCCGATCTGGGCATAGCACAGAGGTTTCCACAGCGGACCACCTTCCAGTGCGAGAGGAAATAAAGCAAGGATGGTTGCGCCCACGGTGATCATCACAGGCCGAATACGCTCAATCCCGGCATCCGGAAGAGCGCGCTCCAGCGGTTCGCCCTTTTCGTGCATCTCCTCAATGAAATCGAACAGCACGATGACGTGGCTTACGATGACGCCAATCAGGCTGGCTACTCCAAGAAATGCCATGAAGCCAAAAGGAGTACCCATGATTGCCAAAGCGATGAGTGCTCCGATCGCTCCGTAAGGAGCGGTCGCGAAGACCAACAATGGCTTGATGGCATTATTGAACTGAACCAGCAACGCCAGGTATATCCCGACCAGGGAAATCAGAAGAACGACGGCAAGATTCGTGAATCCCTCGACCTGCTTTGCCTTTTCCCCACCGATCTGCAATTGATAGCCGGGAGGAAGACTATTCTTGAGAGCGATCAGTTTGGGTTCGATCGGTGCTAGCACCTCCGAGGCCAGGACGCCAGGCGCCGGAAAGCACAAGATTGATAAGGTGCGAAAATGCTCTCGACGCCGAATCCGTGCCGTCTCAAGAATATCTTTCAGAGTCGCCACCGAAAGCAAAGGGACTTTGACGTTCTCTTGATGAGCTGACATACAGATTTTCGATTTGCGAAAGCCGTGCGCGATCCTGCGGCCGGAGGCGGACAATAATTGGGATGTTCTTGTTTCCCTCCTTGTAAATACCTACCGGGTCTCCACTGATTGCGGCAGCGGTCGAGATTGCGACATCCGCGTTCGTAATGCCGACCAGATTCGCGCGATCTGAATCAATCTCGATCTTCATCTGCGGGCTGTCGGGACTCCAATCGTCCCTCAACACGGAAATTCCACACAAAGAGTGACGGTTGAGCCCAACCACCGAAAGGTTTGGACGAGAATTTGTGTTTCAGATTTCACCGGAGTCATCAGCCAACCATTGGCATTGCGAGACTGGAATTGCCACAGTCGCCGCTCGTTTAGACTGGAGTTCAGGTGGATACATGAACCCGACAGAATTTCGCGAAATTGGACACCGAGTCGTGGACCTGCTGGCCGGATATTTGGAGCATATCGAAGAACGGCCCGTGTTCCCAAACGTCGAACCAGCCACACTGACGAAACTTTTTGCTGAACCACTGCCTGAGCATCCCAGCACAGCGGAGGAAGTTTTCGCAGAACTTGAAGAGAAGCTTCTTCCGTATTGCACCCACGTCGGGCATCCAGGCTACATGGGGCTGATCACTCCGTCGCCCAATCCCATCGGCGTCATTGCCGATTTCATCTGCTCTGCGCTCAATCAGAACATCGGTGCCTATTCGATTGGCCCATCCGGAGTGGCCATGGAGCGGCGCACTGTCCGCTGGCTCACCGATTTGGTCGGCTACGCAGAGAAGGCGGGCGGCAACCTCACCAGCGGCGGCATGATGGCGAACTTTATCGGACTAAAGCTGGCGCGGGATTCTGTATCGGGTGACCGAATACAACAAGAAGGCGTTCAGGAGCGCTGGGCCGTTTACGCCTCGGAAGAGCGCCACGTTTCAGTCGATAAGGCAGTCGATGCCGTAGGTCTCGGACGGACGGCGTTGCGTGCGTTACCCACAGACGCTCAGTTCCGAGTGCGGCTGGATGCCCTTGAAACGGCAATCGCGGAGGATCGCAAACGCGGCATCCGCCCGATGTGCGTAGTCGGCATCTTTGGGACCACGAACACCGGCGCTATCGATCCAGTAGCCGAGTTAAGGAGAATCGCAGATCGAGAAGGGATGTGGCTTCACATCGACGCAGCGTATGGCGGCGGAATGCTACTCTCGCAGGCATTTCCTGTCCTGGATCACGGACTCGAACAAGCAGACTCAATAACGATTGATCCACATAAGTGGTTCTACGCGCCGCTCGACGCCGGGGCTCTGCTGGTGAAAGATGAGCGGCGGCTGACTGCTTCTTTTGGGATCAAGCCTTCATACCTAACAGACGAACTGGACCGCGAGAATGAACGATACCAATACTACGTTCACGGATTCGAACAATCGCGGCGTTTTCGCGGCCTGAAAGTCTGGATGAGCTTCAAGCGTTATGGAACGCGCCAGATCGGGGAATGGGTTGACGGCAATATTCGGCATGCGCGACATGTTTTCTCGCTGGTGGCAAACCATCCGGACTTCGAGGCGGCTAGCGAGCCGCCGATGTCGGCGATCTGCATCCGGTATCGCGGCGCGGACTTGGAGCAACCACAATCGAAGGAACTGCACGCGGAGGTGGCGCGACGAATTGAGCAGAGTGGGAAATTCTGGATCTCAACTACAGAACTAAAAGGAAAGAGCTGGTTCCGCATCAATCCCGTGAACTTTCGTACGCGCATCGAGCATATGGATCAACTCTTGGCTCTCATCGAAGCGGAATGCGATTCAGTGATTCACAACAGAAATCGGGAAGGCCATTTTGAAGGATGACAGCACAAAGTCGGTCCGCGAAAGCTATGACCGGATAGCGGACGAATACACGCGCCGAATCTTCGGTGAGCTTGAGCACAAACCGTTCGATCGAGAACTGCTGAACCGGTTCGCGGCGCAAGTCGGAGATAAAGGGGAGGTGTGTGACATAGGGTGCGGTCCCGGCCATGTCGCCCGCTATCTGCACGAGGCCGGCGCAAGAGTTGTCGGCCTGGACCTCTCGCCTCGCATGATAGAGAACGCCCGAAAATTGAATCCTGATCTGACCTTCCGTGTAGGCAATATGATGGATCTTGATCTAGAGGACGAGACCCTTGCGGGAATCGCTGCTTTTTACTCCATTGTGAATATTCCCCAAGAATCCCTGCCCTTGGTCTTTCGAGAAATGGCGAGAGTCTTGCAGCCGAACGGACGGTTGTTCCTCGCATTCCACATGGGCGATGGAGTGACCGGGGAAGATGAACTATGGGGCCACCCGATCTCAATGGATTTCTTCTTTTTTCAGCCGACGGAAATCCGGCGTCATCTTGAGTTCGCAGGATTTGCAATTGAAGACATCATCGAGCGTGAGCCCTACCCGGATGTGGAGTACCAGAGCCGGAGGGCGTACATTTTCGCGCGAAAGCCATCATCGACGTAGCTACACCCGTTAACGATGACGCAGCCGTGAACTCTGCCACGTGCGGTCTGCTGTCCAACCGCCGTCCACGGCGATAGCTTGACCGTTAATGAAACCGCTCTGTTCCGCTTCAGCAAGAAATGCCACAGCGTTCGCTATGTCCTCAGGCGTTGCGAACCGTCCCATAGGTACGCGGTCCGTGATGTCTTCGTGGTATAGCTGCCGCCTGCCTGGTCGGAAGCGTCCATCTCGGTCTTGACCCACCCAGGACATATGGCATTGCCACGAACACCGCGTCCACCCCACTCCGCAGCCAGTGTTCGTGTCATGCCGATCACGCCATGTTTCGAAGCCTTGTAGGCAACCCGGTCAGCGATACCTACGATTCCGGCGATCGAAGCGATATTCACGATACTGCCTGAGCGCTGAGCAAGCATGATTCCCCCGAACGCCTTTGCCAAGAAGAAAAGAACCGACAAGGTTCACTTCGAGCACGCGGCGGAAACTGAGCCCCTGAGGTCTGTTCTGCGGGCACAATACAACTGATGCCGGCATTGTTCACGAGCAAATCAACCCGCCCCCACTTCGCCTTGACCATCTCCGCAAAGGTAGTGACACAGTTTCATCCGAAATATCGCCGACCAGCTCGATGGCCGCGGCTCCCGACTGCTGGACCATCGCGAGTGTTTCGGAGGGCGAACGCAAGTCATCAAGCGCCAGATCGTGGCCGCGCTCTGCTAGAGTTTGGGCCCCACAGCGGCCAATCCCCTGCGCCGCTCCGGTAACTATCGCTACGCGCATTGTTTTTCTTGTGACTCCCGTCCCGATCCATCTTGGAAGTATAGCGAGATCGCTCTGTCGCCGAGTAAGGCATGGCTATGGCGAGGAATTCATCGCACCGGAAAGGCGATAGGAGGGCACACAATGCTCTCCAACTAAGCGGATGCTTTCGTACGGAGCCGATGCTGGCTTGGAAAAACCAACACCCGCGATCATCGCTGCCAGCTCATACGCCATCAATCTAGCCGCTCCGCTCTTGCGCTCGATCATGCCCGGCAAAAACTGTCGGTTGCAACGCGCGGCGGCCATAAGGTCTAAGTTTAGTGGATTTTGCCAGTGCTCTTCCGTCAGCGCGGTACACCCTCCACCCGGAGCATCAGATCCCCCAACGCAGTTGATGAGGATGTCGATACCACCCCACTCCTTTCATGATGCGGTCGGCAAGCTGCGCGATACCCCCACGCTGCCAAGATCCACCTGAACAAAGAGCGCACTTCTGTCCCTCCGGCAAAGGAGAACGCGCAGCCGTAGCAATGGAGGCTCCGGCAAGTGCAAAGCGGCGCACATGGACTCTCCAGCGTCTTTGGTATCACCGGTCACGAGAACGCGCTTATCTTTGAACTCGTCGGGCATATAGGGGTATGTGTTGTGCATCACGGAACTTCCGAACAGCTGAGGGTCAGGACATAGGCTTGATCTCCGGAGATAGTCAATCAAGAAGTGCATCCGCACTATATGTCGCCAAACAGAAGCCGACTTATTCGGAGTTAGCCGCCCATGGTGTGGGTCTCCATGAGAAGGTGAACTATCGGAGTGATACTATCGGGTCCGCCACCGACGAAAGGGGATGTGCGATGAACTCATATTCAGTTAAGACAACGCTTGCGTCAATGGCTGTGATGCTCGTTGCGGTTTGCGTCTTTCAAACTCCATCAGCACAATCCAGTTCCGCAACCACGTCCGAGGCTGCTCCAAAACCTCTCCTGCTGGAGAAAAATGAGGGTGAGCGGCGGATATGGCGAGAGCCCCCTCCTGGGGACTTCATACTGAAGGTCAGTCCAAAAAACAATGGTTCTCAACACCTTGTGATGGGAACCGAGGACATGGCTCAGGGAGACGAATTTCCAACGCACAAGCACCTCGGGCAGGATGAAATTGTGTATATCGAAAAGGGAACCGTTCACGTTCATCTGGGAGACCAGGAACGCGACCTGCACGCTGGAGGAACGGTATTCATTCCGGCGTATACCTGGGTGAGTGTAAAGAACGCGGGAACCGAGACCGTCAGCGTGGTGTTCGTATTTTCAGCGCCCGGGTTCGAGAATTACATGCGGTGCGACTCTGTTCTGCCAAACGAAAAAGTGACGCCCCTCTCGCCAGAAGGACTAAAAGTTGCGGTCACGAAGGGCATGTCATCTACAAAGACTTAGAAGAGAACCCCGAAAAGTGAAGCAAAACCCGACAGCTCGAAGGCTTGCCCGCCGCCGGTTTACAGACGCGGATCTCATCAGGGCTTAATTTCCTGACGAGGTGCCGACTTCACTGTACCAATCCGACTGGCGCTGAGGTTCTTTTGCTTTTCGATTGCCGACAATTCGGGAGCAAGATCCCCGACCTATTTGACCGGCCGCGAACCGGTGATGAGGATATCCACCAGTCGCCTGGCGCTTTGCTGCCAGTCAGGCCCCGACGCCACGTTGGAGACGCCGATAAACGCCCGAAGTAGGTCGAAGGGCTCGAGGTCCTGACGTATGTCGCCGCTCTTGATGGCGCGCTTCACCAGCGCATCGATCGCTCCCTGAATCTGACCGCGGGAACCCTCATACAGCTTCGAGGGGCCTCCGACGAACGTATGCAGTGCCGGAGCGATGAGCTGCTTCGTCGCGATGTAGTCAACAAAGAGCAACATCCACGCTCGCAAGGCTTCAATCGGGGACATGGTCTCCGCAAACTTTCGCTCGGCTGCGGCCAACTTTTCTACCTCAGTCCGATAGACCGCTTCGATCAAGG
The DNA here is from genome assembly GCA_963803655.1 of Terriglobia bacterium. Taxonomy (GTDB): domain Bacteria; phylum Acidobacteriota; class Terriglobia; order Terriglobales; family Acidobacteriaceae; genus JAIQFF01. The sequence goes on along the minus strand of CAWDNR010000014.1, from coordinate 143,409 downwards.
CATCGCGCGTAGGAAAGTGACGATACAGAGTTCCCGCTCCCACGCGGGCCTGGCTGGCGATGTCGTCCAGGCTGGCGTTCGCGCCAGATCGGGTAAACGCCTCCTTCGCCGCCTCCAGGAGGCGCTCGCGATTCAGTTGCGCATCAGTGCGCGGTTTTCGTGGAGCCTTTTTTTGATTCTTCGTGGGCATGTCTAAAAAAGTTGCAACCGGAGACCGTCTCCGGTTATCTTATCTACTGATTCGGAGACACTCTCCGTTTTAGTCGGAACGCGGCGGCCTGTCAATAGCGGTTCCGGGTTTTTCGGCTTCGAAGAGGTGAAGAATATGAATACACTGGCTCGTTATAAACCGTCGAGGAATTCCAGTCTTCGCTGCGCCGATCTCGCGACCATAACGGAGCGAGAGTTGTCATCATTCGTCAACGCCGTCACCCAGCTATTCGGATCAGAACAGGCGGAGCTCTCGAGCAGAAGACTGGCTACACGAGTTAATCGAAATCAATGGTCTGCCCTCTCCCAACCGCGAATGGCGATTGATCAGTGTTAGGGTTTCGACCCGGCTCGCAGGTCGAGTGAACGCTTCGTCTCTATCAGTTGAATCACAAATTGCTTAGGAGGTAAAGAACATGCGTGTTTTTGTTACCGGCGCCACAGGCTTCATTGGTATGTCAATCGTCCGAGAGCTGATCGACGCTGGTCATCGGGTGCTCGGTTTCGCTCGCTCTGATGCGGCAGCCAAATCCCTTGCCGCAGCCGGAGCCGACGTACATCGCGGTTCGCTCGAAGATCTCGAAAGCCTTCGTAGCGGAGCGGCGGCTGCCGACGGAGTGATCCACACAGCTTTTATCCACGATTTCTCGAATTACGGGCCTGCAGCCGACGCAGATCGGCGTGCGATCGAAACACTCGGCGGCGTGCTCGCCGGCTCTGACCGCCCATTGATCGTCACTGGCGGGACCTTGCTGGTTCAACGCCAAGGCCCTCTCGCTACAGAAGAGGATGCGCCCAACCCCAGTTTTCCCCGCAAGTCGGAGGCGGCGGCACTTGCGCTGGCGGCACGCGGAGTGCACGCATCTGTGCTGCGGCTTCCTCCCTCAGTACACGGCAAGGGGGATCACGGCTTTGTGCCACGCCTGATTCGCATCGCACGCGAAAAGGGTGTTTCCGCATTTATAGGCGACGGGCTCAACCGCTGGCCCGCGGTGCATCGGCTCGATGCTGCTCATCTCTACAGGCTCGCGATAGAGAAAACTACCGCTGGAGCGCGGCATCACGGCGTGGCCGACGAGGGCCTACCGACTCGAGAGATCGCAGAGGTCATCGGCCGGCAGTTGAACGTACCGGTCGTCAGCAAGTCTCGCGAGGAAGCAGCCGATCATTTTGGTTGGATAGGTGATTTCTTTGGTATAGACGGCCCGGCTTCCAGCGCGCAAACGCAGCAACGCCTGGGATGGCGTCCGGTTCAGCTTGGGCTCATTGCCGATCTGGACGAGGAGCACTATTTCGAACACACTGCGGACGCCGTCCCTTTACGCGGCTAGCGCCCCACCGGATCCATTCAGCATCACTCGAACGCAACAGTGCAGGAGGTAGAAGATGACAAATATACTTGAGGCAACTTCATTTGGGGCAACTTCGACCACAGATGACGTTTTGTCCAGCGTGAATCTGCAGGAAAAACGAATCCTCGTGACTGGTGTTTCGGCCGGGATCGGGGTGGAAACGGCGCGGTCCCTGGCCGCGCACGGCGCTCAGGTTGTAGGCGCGGCGCGGCACTTGAACAAGGCCAAAGCTGCAACCGAGCAGGTGCGAAAGGACGCCGCGGCCAATGGCGGAAGCTTCGAACTGGTTGAACTCGATCTTGCCAGCCTGAAGAGCGTACGTGCCTGCGCCGATGGTCTGCTGGCGAAACGGGAACCCTTCGATGTGGTCATCGCCAATGCAGGCGTGATGGCCACACCGTTCGGCCATACAACCGATGGCTTCGAAACGCAGTTCGGCACCAATCACCTGGGACACTTTGTCCTAGTCAACCGGATTGCGTCGCTCATTCGGACGGGAGGACGCCTGATCAACGTATCTTCTGCGGGTCACCGCCGCTCGAACGTGGACCTCGAGGATCCCAACTTTGAGCGGACGTCGTATGAGCCGCTGGTTGCCTATGGCCGCTCGAAGACAGCGAACATCCTTTTTGCTGTAGCTTTCGACCAGAGGCATCGGGAGCGCGGCGTACGCGCTGCGGCGGTGCATCCCGGAGTTATACAGACGGAACTGATCCGCCATGTGAGCCCAAGCTGGTTGCAGAGTAGGGTGGACGAGATCAATCAGCAACTGGCAGCCGCGGGTAAGCCGCCTTTGCAGTGGAAAAGCATTCCGCAAGGAGCCGCAACTACGGTCTGGGCTGCTGTGGTGGCTCCCGCGGACGAGATCGGGGGCAGCTATTGTGAGGACTGCCACGTGAGCGCCATCGTCCGGGACGAGGTGCCTACTGCCGCCATGAGCGAAGGAGTCCGTGGGTATGCGATGGATGCAACAACGGCGCAGGCGCTCTGGAAGAAAAGCGAAGAACTGGTGGGAGAGTCCTTTTAGTTTTCTTCGGTACAAATAATGAACAGTTCCAGGAGGAACAGAATGATTGAACAGACCGATCTCGCTGCCAGCTTCACGCTGCCTGGCACATCCATGACCGTGACCGTGAACCGCATGGGCTATGGTGCAATGCAACTTGCTGGCCCGCAGGTGTGGGGACCACCACGTGATCTTGACTCTGCAATTGCTGTTCTGCGCAAGGCAGTAGAGTCCGGCGTGAACCATATCGATACCAGCGACTTCTACGGTCCGCATGTGACCAATCAGCTTATCAAGCAGGCGCTCCATCCTTATCCGGATGGCCTCGTGATTGTCACCAAGGTCGGCGCTCGCCGTGGTCAGGACAAATCCTGGCTGCACGCTCTGTCGCGTCAGGAACTAATCGATGCGATTCATGACAACCTGAGAAATCTCGGGCTCGACAATCTCGATGTCGTCAATCTTCGCGTTGGAGGAGTCACGGAACCGTCTGAGGGATCTATCGGGGAACCGCTGACCGTGCTCGCCGAGCTCAAGCGTCAGGGGCTCATCCATCATATCGGTCTGAGCAACGTTACTCCCAGGCAGTTGGCCGAGGCCCAGACGATCTCAGAGATAGTGTGCGTGCAGAATTTTTACAATGTGGCACACAGGAACGATGATGCCCTCATCGATGACCTCGCCGCACGAGGCATTGCGTATGTTCCATTTTTCCCGTTGGGGGGCTTCACTCCGTTACAGTCCTCGGCACTCGACGCAGCCGCAGCGTCACTTCAGGCCACGCCGATGCAAGTGGCGCTTGCCTGGCTTCTCCAGCGCTCGCCCAACATCCTGCTGATTCCGGGAACATCTTCCCTCGAGCATCTTCGCGAGAATCTTCAGGCTTCGATACTCCAGATTCCCTCTGAAGTGCTTGCCGATCTCGACTCAATCAGCCGAGGTCCCGGACATTAAGTTCCGCGAGTAGAGCAGCCCCTTGCGGAGTTTGTGGCCCAACAAGGCTGCCCGCGCAGGCCGCTGAGTTGATAAACACATGACGACTTGACAGAGCGCCGATCGGACCAGCGACAACGCCACTATTTGTCGCTCTCCCAACACGGTCCGAGGATTCAGCTGATCTAGGCGGCAGTAAGCCTTTCGACGAGTTTCATCTCTTCGCCGCAGTGCTCCTCCTAATAGGATGGACCCAACCCCGAGGTTTTAGTCTTAACAATATAAGATTATTACGGTCAAGCGTAAAGGATCGCGGCAACCATCTTCCCAGGTTGCTGCATCCCAAGACACGAGCCCAACAAGCACATTGTGTACTTTGGCCCACCATGTTCCCGGCTAAAGCATGAACCAATTTGAAACTTGTGCGCGGTTATGCGCCTCCCTTAAGCGCTTGCGGCCGCCCCAGTTCACGTAGACTTTTAGATAAATATGCCGCTTGCGGAACAAATTGCGACCGATTGCCGCTACTCGCTACGAGTGAATCCCCAGTGGGTCAAGTTGCTCAACCTACTGGAACTCTCTGTCAGCTATGAACGGTGCACGGGCGTCGAGCTGTTCACCGTGGACGGCCGTCGCATTCTCGATTTTCTCTCTGGATACTGCGTTCACAACGTGGGTCACAATCATCCCGAAGTATTGTGGGCCGTCATGGACCAGGTGCAAAAGCGCGGCGCCGTTATGCTGCAGAGCCACGTTCCGGAACTGGCGGGCGAACTGGCGGAACGTCTTTGTAACCGCGCCGGAGGGCGGCTAGCCAAAGTATTCTTTGCCAGCTCGGGCAGCGAAGGCATAGAGGCTGCCATTAAGTTTTCCCGCAACCACACTGGACGAGCCGGTTTGCTCTACGCGGACCGCGCTTTTCATGGTCTGACATGTGGCGCTCTGTCGCTCATGAATGGTGAGTACTGGCGCAAAGGATTCGGCGCTCTCCTTCCCGAGACAGACCCGGTTCCTTTCGGAGATCTCAAAGCCCTCGAACAGAGACTCGCCACCCAGCGCTACGCCGCATTCTTCATCGAGCCGCTGCAGTCCGAGGGCGGCATACGCATCCCCGATTCTGACTACCTGCCAGCCGTACAGTCACTATGTCGGCGTTACGGATCGCTCTTTGTTCTGGACGAAGTGCAAACCGGCATGTTTCGTACCGGACCGTTCCTGGCGGCGCATCACTTTGGCCTCGATCCCGATATTGTCGTCCTGGCGAAAGCATTGAGTGGCGGGCTGATTCCGGTCAGCGCGACTTTAATGTCCGATGCCGTCTACGGCTCGGTGTACAGCTCAATGAAAAGGGCCATCGTTCACACATCCACGTTCAGTGAAAACAGCCTTGCCATGCGTGCCGGCCTAGCCACGTTGGATGTGCTGGAGCGCGAGGAACTGGGAAGCCGCGCCACCCGGATGGGAGGCAAGTTGCAGCGCCGCTTGACTGACGAACTTTCCTCTTACGAAATGGTGAAGGCTGTTCGCGGCATGGGGTTGTTGCTCGGGATTGAATTCGCCATTCCTCGCCGCCTGAGCCTGCGAGTTCCATTCGAGGCATTCTCGAAGATCCATCCCGCCATGTTCGGTCAGATCTTGGTTATGCGGCTGTTTCGTGACCACGGCATTCTTACCCAGATTTGTGGAAATGATTTCATGGTTTTGAAAGTTGCACCGCCGCTGGTGGTTACGGACGGGCAGGTGGATGAATTCGTTTCCGCTATTCGAAACGTCGTGGAACTCGTCCATTCTTCCTCAATTTTTTGGTCTGAGGCTCTCGGCTTGGCACGACGGGCGGTCAACTTTTAGCAGTGGATGAAGTGGGAGGCAGACCGCTTTGCCGCGAAGCCTGAAAACTAGGAGCCTGCGAACATAATTATGCAGATTCTAAGCGCCGCCAGCGCCTTCCCTAAGTATTACTATTCCCAAGACGTACTGTGTCGCGCCCTGGAGGAATACTGGGGAGACAAACTCGGGAACCCCGCATTGATGCGGCGACTTCAGCGGCATACTGGCGTCGAAGGGCGGTACCTCTCTTTACCTCTGCATGCTTACACCAAGCTGGCAACCTGGGGCGAGACCAATAATCTCTGGATTCAAACCGCTGTCGAGTTGGGCAAGCAGGCCGTCTGCCGCGCTCTTAACTGTGCTGGGCTGGCACCGCGCGACCTCGCTGCTTTCTTTTTCACGTCCGTAACCGGTATCTCGAGTCCATCGATTGATGCGCTCCTGATCAACCGCATGGGCCTCTCCCCGAATATTCGTCGTATTCCCATGTTCGGGCTGGGTTGCGTCGCTGGAGCCGCCGGCATCTCGTGGGCTGCAGATTACGTTAAGGCCCGTCCTTCGCAGCTGGCAGTTTTACTGTCAGTCGAACTCTGCTCGCTTACCTTACAGCACGAGGATCTATCCGTCGCGAACTTGATTTCTGCCAGTTTGTTTGGAGATGGCGCCGCCGCGGTGATTGTGGCCGGGAAAGAATGTCAGCTGCCTGACGTTGCGTCGGGCGGACTCGAACTTGCGGGGCCAAGGGTATTGGCCACACGTTCTGTTTTTTATCCCCAAACTGAAGACATGATGGGCTGGGCGATTTCCGAAAAAGGTCTTCGCATTGTCCTTTCTCGCGAAGTTCCGAATCTGGTACGTCAGCACCTCGGTGGAGATGTAGACGCTTTTCTGGCCGATATGGGATACGCACGCAGTGACATAGGCAGCTGGGTATTGCACACTGGCGGTCCCAAGGTACTCGAAGCAACCGAGGCAGCACTCGGTCTCGAGGACGGACAGCTCGATGCTTCCTGGGATTGTCTGCGAAAGACTGGGAATTTGTCTTCCGCTTCTGTGCTGGTCGTACTGGAAGAAGTCATGAGGCGCCGTCGCCCCGAGCCAGGCACATTGGGACTGCTGGCCGCGATGGGGCCGGGATTCTGTTCTGAACTGGTCTTGTTACGATGGTAAATTCACCGCATCGGCGGAACACTGATGTCTTCGTCATCGGCGGGGGGCCGGCTGGGCTGGCCGTAGCGATCGCTGCGTGGCAACGGGGCTTTGATGCAGTGGTTGCCGATAGCGGGATTCCTCCCATCGACAAACCCTGCGGTGAAGGTCTCATGCCGGACGGCATATGCGCGCTGGCGGATCTCGGGATCGCCATCCCACCGGAAGATTCCTATCCTTTCCGCGGCATCCGCTTTCTCAGCTCAGGAGTGAAAGTGGACGCCAGCTTCCCAGTCGGGCACGGGCTCGGCATACGGAGAACCAAGCTGCACCGCCTCATGATCGAACAGGCCGCTGTAGCTGGAGTCAATCTGATGTGGCAGACTGTCGTCACCGGGCTCCATCCTGATGGGGTATGGCTGGGGACGAACCTGGTCCGTGCGCGCTGGATTGTCGGAGCGGACGGCGCTCATTCTCGGGTGCGTAAGTGGGCAGGACTCGACGAACACATTCGTCACCAGCAGCGTTTTGCCTTCCGCCGCCACTATCGTGTTTCCCCGTGGACAAACTGTATGGAGCTACATTGGGGACGCATCTGCCAGATATATGTCACCCCGGTTGCGCCCAACGAAATCTGCGTCGCTGCCATCTCCCGGGATCCGCGACTCCGCCTCGATGCGGCGCTCGCAGAACTTCCGGCAGTCGCCGGTCGCCTCGAAGGTTTGGAGCGGACTTCGGTGGAGAGGGGCGCAGTTTCAGCAACCCGAAAATTACGGCGCGTCTGTCAGGGACGAATCGCCCTTGTCGGCGATGCTTCCGGCAGCGTGGACGCGATTACCGGCGAGGGGCTCTGCCTTTCGTTTCGCCAGGCACTGGTCTTGTCCGAGTGCCTCGCTTCAAGCAGCTTAGACCGATACCAAGCGAGGCACCGGAGTTTGGCAAGACGCCCAGCTCTGATGTCCCGGCTCATGCTAACTCTCGAAGGCCGCGAATGGTTCAGGAGGCGGGTGATGCAGGCATTCGTCACTCAACCGCGGACGTTCGCCAGAATGCTGGCCTTGCATGTAGGTGTGTTGACGCCTCTTTCTCTTGCTGGAATTGGGCTTTCCTTAGGATGGGATTTATTGACCATATGAAGACGGTGACTCAATTTAGCTTCTTCGCCATCTCGGTTATCTGGCTGGCCGGAGCGGTTGCCCGAGCCCAGCCACACGAAGTTGATCTCAACTTTGTCCCCGCTAAAACCACCTTGAATTTCACGTTGGGCGACGTGCTCCATACGGTCCACGGGTCATTTGACGTGAAGCACGGCGCGGTCCACTTTGATCCGGCAACGAATAGTGTTAGTGGAGAAATTCTGGTTGATGCTACCAGCGGCCACAGTGGAAGTGACGGTCGTGACAAGAAGATGCACAAGGAGGTACTGGAAAGTGGCCGCTATTCGGACATCGTGTTCCGGCCCGATCGAGTGGAAGGACAGGTTGCGGCCCTGGGTGATTCCACCGTCCAAGTCCATGGCATGTTCACCATCCATGGAGCTGAACACGAGATCACAATCCCAGTCCGAGTGGAGTTGGCTCCGGGCCGCTGGACTGCAACCTCGCGCTTCACTGTTCCTTACGTGAAGTGGGGAATGAAGAACCCAAGCACATTCGTGCTGCGCGTGGATCAATCAGTCGGTATCGACATACAGGCTTCCGGCGGTATTCCCTAAAACCCGCCCCGCGTCACATCCTGAGTTTGCGAGGATCTGGTGTGACGCGGGTCAAACCGCACCGCTGCCCACTCCTGTGCCGTCACTTCCTTGCCGTTCGTTTCGCTGACGTGTGGAGACGAGAGCAGAGCGATGTGCGACGGGTGCGGCGCGGTGCGGCGGGAACGTTCAAACGGCGGGCGGGCAGGTGCTGACGGTGCGGGAGCAGCGGTCGAAAAGAGATGCGATGGCAGCCCCGCGAGCCACGTGGGAATCGGTACACCGTACAACAGAATGCATCCATATCGTCGGCCGGGTTCGTCTCGTCGCGGTGAAGACACTGAAAATCCGTCTCAATCAACAGGGAGAGGCCGCCGGCGCGGTTGAGGGAAAGCGAAATTCGATCGGAGCACGCCCATTCCTAAGCCATGTCGAGCGGTAGCAGAACGCGGATGCAGTCCCGGAGATACTGAACCTCCATCACCATCACCGTGAAGACGCCTCCAGCGTGTAGGTCAGCTGAGAACTGGAGTCAAAATCGGAACGATGCCGCGCAAACGCCCGAAATCCGGAATTGCTCGACGTCGGAACGGTTCAGTCGCAGACGCAGCGAGTTGCCGTGAATGCGAAGTTTCATTCAATCCTCCAATTGCCCGAATAGATGTTGAAACGTTGGCCGCGCAAGAAACCTACCAAGGTCATGCCAAAACGTTGCGCGACCTCCACGGCAAGACTGGACGGCGCTCCGACGGCTGCTAGAACCGGGATAGCGGCCATAACGGATTTTTGCACGAGTTCGAACCCAGCGCGCCAGCTGACTAGAATGAGTGCATCCCCGAGAGGGATCGTGCCGTCGCGAGGGCGAACCCAATCAGCTTGTCGACAGCGTTGTGCCGACCGACATCTTCACGCAGACCGAGCAAGGCCCCTTCGGGGGAGAAGAGTGCCGCAGCATGAAGACCGCCCGTACGGTCAAAAGCGTACTGGGTCTGACGAAGCAAATCGGGCAAGCGATAGATAAGGTCCGCAGGGAATTGCGGGCCAGACTGCCGCATCGAGCCTGCGGGACGGACTTCAATCGCGCCTATCGCAAGCTTCCCACAAACGCCACAACTCGAGCTTGTATAGAAATTGCGCCGGACGCGGGCGGGATCGATGGCGACTTCGGGTTTCAACCTGATTGTCACCCGATCGCCAATGTCATCGGAACTATCCTCAGCGGACTCGGCGCGCATCGACAGAATCTGGCCAACGTCGTCGATGATCCCCTCGGTGAAGAGAAAACCGGTCGCGAGGTCCAGATCGGAGCCCGGTGAGCGCATGGTTATTGAGAGCGGGGAGCCGTTCAGACAAAGCTGCAGAGGCTCCTCGATGGCAAGCAAATCGGAGCGGGAACAGAAAAGGCCCTTCTCCACGGTCTGAACCGGGGCGGAGATCGTGTCGGCGGTCATAGTTCGCACGAGCCGTCAATTGGCATTGCTGCTGACAAGCTTGCCACAGCATTCCGGCTGTTTGGGCAAACTCGACTTTTCCCATCCGCCGCCGAGGGCCTGGACTAGCAACACTGTGCTTGCCATCCGCCGTCCCAGTATGTTGACAGCTGTCACCTGATCAGAAAGAGCGGCGCTTTGCGCGGTGATCACCTCGAGGTAGCTTGTAACTCCCCCCTTGTAACGAGTGACGGAAAGGTCCAGCGAGCGTTGTGCTGCCACTACTGCTTCATCCTGAACTTTGGCCTCATTCTCCAGAATTCTCACCGCCGCCAGATTGTCTTCTACCTGTTGGAATCCGGTCAGCACGTTCTCACGATAGGAGGCCACTTGAGAGTCATAGGCCGCACGGGCCTGATCGGTGAGGGCACGTCGTCTTCCCCCATCGAAGACGGTCCCCACGGCCGACAGTCCAACCGACCACAGGCCGCTCGGTCCGTTGAGCAAGGTCGTGATGGTTGAGCTTTCAAATCCTCCCGAAGCGCCTAAATTGAGCAGCGGGTAGTAGGCCGACTTCGCGACTCCGATCTGGGCATTGGCAGCGGCGACCCGCCTCTCTGCCGCCGCGATATCCGGGCGCCTCTCCAATAGGTCGGAGGGCACGCTGACGGGAATGCGCGGAGGCGGGGCGGTGAGTGGCAGCGGGGCAAGGCTGAACTCTGCAGGAGGTTTTCCAATAAGAATTGCAACTGCGTGTTCGTACTGCGCTCGCAGCACGCCCACATCAATCGCTGCTGCACGGGTGGTTTGCAGTTGCGTTCTCGCCTGCTCAACATCGACATCTGAAGCAATCCCTCCCTCGAAACGGCTCTGATTCAGTTCCAGTGCCTGCTCGTATTGCTTGACCGTGGAATTGAGGAGTTGCTCCTGGGCGTCGAGGCTGCGGGCCTGAAAGTATGCGATAGCCAGATCCGCGCGCATGCTCAGATTGACGGTAGCCAGGTCTGCAGCACTCGCTTGCGCCTGTTCTCGATAGGACTCCACGTTTTTTCGAACTCGGCCCCAGACGTCGGCTTGGTACGAAACATCGACCGGTAGCGTAAAGTCGTTGTAGGTGATGCCATCAAAGATGGAACTTGGGGGCGGGCGGTGGGCCGAGACCCGTGTCCGAGTCGCCGATATCCCGGCGGTCACAGTCGGATAATAGTCAGCCCGGTTGTAGCGTAGAGCGGCTCGGGCCTGGCGGAACTGTGCCTCCGCGGCCTTCAGGTTCTGATTCGATACGCTCACCTGAGCCTCTAACGCATCAAGCTGGGGATCTTGAAAGATCTTCCACCACTCACCGCCAAGATTCTGGTCGTTGGGTTGGGCCGGCTTCCAATCCCCTACCTCTTTATAGGCGGGAGGAGGTTGTACCACCGGAGGGTGATACTTTGGTCCAACCGCGCATCCAGTGAACGGGAGCACGGCCGTCGCGAGCAAAACCAACGGCCATGGTGCTCGCCGCATGTTCTTACGCGAAATCATCTTTCCTGGGCGTTTCACTTAATATCTCCCGGCAATGTTGCCTGAACAATTTGGACTTGCTGTCCGGAAACGAGTGAGTCGGGCGGGTTGATAATGACTTGGTCGGCCGGCTGGAGGCCGGAGACGACCTCAATCTGATTGCCGAAATCGCGCCCCGGAGTCACGGCAGAGAGCACGACCTTCCCGTCTTTCACAACGCCGACACGTAGACCCTCCGAGCGGAACAGCAGAGTATTGACTGGAAGCAGCAACGTGGAGGCCTGGGTTGCAACTTTCAAGTGGACCTCTGCGTAAGAGCCCGTGAGCAGCGTGCCCGTGGGATTGTCCACTTCAATTTCGATCAGCAGCGTCCGGGTCGTCATGTTGATGGCTTCGGCTGTGCGCACCAGCTTTCCCTGAAACTTGCGTCCCGGAAACTCAGCCAGACTGAGATCTGCCGTCATACCGACTTTGATCCCTTGCGAGTATTCCTCTGGGACGTTTACGTAAACCCGCAACTTGCCGGGTTGCGATATGTGGAAGAGATCGGTTTTCGCGGTGCCACTGCTACCGGAATTAATAAGGTCGCCAATATCGGTGTTTCGGGCGGTGACGACTCCGTCGAACGGAGCGTATATCTTCTCGAAAGACTGCAGTGCCTGTAGCTGTTTGACGTTTGCCTGATTGGCGTCAACGATTGCCTTGTTGGCGTTGTAGGTGCCGACAGCGTTATCCGCGTCCTGCTGAGCCACGGCATTCTTCGTTAGCAATCCCTGGTAGCGGTTCTTGGTAATCTCGGCAAGCGTGAGATTCGCTTTTGCGGTGTTCAGGTTGCTGAGCGATTGCTGCAGCTGCTGGTCGACTTCCGGAGTGTCGATGACAGCAAGCAGTTGGCCTTGTTTGACGTGGGCTCCAATGTCAAAGTACCACTTCTTCAGATACCCACTTGTGCGTGAATAGATCGGTGAAGTAATGAACGGTTGTACATTTCCGGGAAGGATGATCTCCTCGGCGGGCGTTGTTTGTTTTGGTGACACCACCGACACTGCGGGCAGAGCCATTCGCGCGGTCACTGCCTCTAGGGTCTCGCGGGCCCTGACTCGGGACCGGATGCCGGATGCCAGGAGGGCGGCAATCACGATCAAGGCAATCGCCAGGCCCAGCCATCGTTTGCGCGGACGCTTCTCTGCTCCCATATCATTCAATGGGAGGGATTGCCCGGCCGTTTGTCTTATACCTTCAGTTTGAGGCAACATATTTAAACTCCACACAGTTTGGGTCTAGTGCTGCTGTTCCGTTTGCGCCGCATGCCGGCGTGAACCCTGCAGAACACTGAAAAATGCCGGGACAAAGAAGAGCGTCGAGACTGTCGCGAAAAGCAATCCACCGATAACCGCCCGGCCCAGGGGAGCGTTTTGTTCACCCCCGTCGCCTAGTCCGAGAGCCATGGGCACCATGCCGATGATCATGGCCAGAGCGGTCATCAGCACGGGGCGAAAACGCGTGAACCCTGCCTCCAATGCTGCGCTAATCGAATCACTCCCTTCCGTCATCTTCTCCGTAGCAAAGCTCACAACCAGGATGCTGTTTGAGGTTGCGACACCCATGCACATGATGGCTCCCATGAGTGCGGGTACGCTCAGAGTTGTGTGCGTTATAAACAAGAACCAGGCAATCCCGGCGAGTGCTGCGGGCAGCGCGGAAATCATGATGAAAGGATCAAGCCAGGACTGAAAGTTGACTACGATCAGCAGGTATATGAGTACGATTGAGAATACCAGCCCACTGAGAAGGCCGATGTAGGACGATCGCATTGTCTGAACCTGTCCACGGATAACGACTTGAGAACCACGCGGTAATTGCGACCGTGTAGCGTCGATGATCTTGGTGATATCGCCGGCGACGCCGCCCAGGTCGCGTCCCGCGGCCGCGCCAAAGATGTCAATCACTGGGGCTACGTTGTAATGAGAAACCACCGCCATTCCCGCTCCCCGTTGCACCGATACCAGACTGGCCATGATTGACGCAGGAGCGGTCGGGTCTGTGCCTGTAACCGGAATGTTCTGTAGATCCTGCAACGTGGCCGTGCGGTACTGCGGCGTCTGGGTTGCGATTGAGTAACTGACATGGTTCTTTGGGTCAAGCCAGAATGTAGGTGACGTTTGGAAGCTGCCACTCAGCGATACCAAAAGATTTTGCGCAATGTCGTGCGCAGAGAAGCCGAGTTCTTCAGCTTTGGTGCGTTCGACTCTGAGATTCAGATACGGCTGATCGAAGGGCTGCTGAATTCGCAGGTCAGCCGTTCCTGAGACGAATCTCATTTTCTCAAGTAGCGTGTCCGCGTAGCGCCGGTTTCCCGCCAAGTCGTTTCCGACGACCTGAACGTCGATGGGAGCTGGCAAGCCAAAATTCAGAATCTGGCTGACCATGTCAGCCGGCAAGAACGCGAATGTGACGCCCGGGAACTGCTTCGGGAGCGCCAAACGAAGCTGGTGAACGTAGTTGTCCGTTGGGTGGTGATTGGCCGACAGGGTCACAAGAACATCGGCGTCCGATGTGCCAACCGGGGCCGAATTGCTGTAAGAGAGATTGATGCCGCTGTAGGGCAAGCCAATGTTGTCAATGACGCTCTGGACTTCGTTTGCACGGAATCTGTCGTCGAATCGACTGCTCGACCAGGTCGCACAAGTTGGCCGTTTCTTCAATGCGCATTCCGGTAGGAGCCCGTAGATGAAGTTTGAAAGTGCCGCTGTCAACACTGGGGAAGAAGTCGCGGCCCAGCCAAGGAATCAGAATCGCGAGGGAGCCGAGACAGAACGCAAAGAACGTGATCAGGAAAGCGCGCCTGTGATGGAGAGAAATCTCCAGAAGGCTGCGATAGCTCCGACGGAAATGTTCGAAGGCCTCTTCAAAACGTTTCTGAAGGCGCACCAGCGGATTGCGGCTAGCGGCATCTCCAGCCACTCTTTTTTCTCCACGCAACAAGTACTTGGCCATCGTCGGGACGATCGTCCGGGAGAGCAGATACGATGCCAGCATAGCGAAAACCACTGCTTCGGCTAGCGGCACAAAGAGGTACCGCGCCACCCCGGTCAGCAGGAACATTGGAGCAAACACAATGCAGATCGCAAGCGTGGACACGAAGGCAGGTGTCGCGATTTGTGACGCGCTGTCGAGCACAACTTCGTCCATATCTGTCTCTGGTTCTGCCTCTCGGTTCCTATTGATGTTTTCGACCTCGACGGTGGCATCGTCCACCAGAATGCCGACCGCGAGGGCGAGTCCTCCGAGCGTCATGATGTTGATCGTTTGCCCCATCGCGCTGAGCACAATGATTGAGGTCAGAATCGCCAGAGGGATCGAGGTCGCAATGATAACGGTGCTTCGCCAACTGCCCAGAAACGTGAGAATCATGAAAGCGGTCAGGCACGCGGCGATCAGCGTTTCCCTGACCACTCCGCTAATCGCACCACGAACAAAAATCGACTGATCCGCCAGCGGCGAGATCTGTAACTGGGGTGGCACCGTCGTCTTGATTTGAGGCAGAAGCGCCTTGATGGCCGAGATCACGTTCAACGTAGACGCGTTCCCGGCCTTTTGGATCGTCAACAATACTGAGCGCTGCCCGTCAACGCGCACGATATTTGTCTGCGGAGGAAAACCATCGCGTACCCAGGCAACATCTTTCATGTAAATAGTCGTGCCGCCAATCGTCTTGATCGGGATTCGGTTCAGGTCCGCGATCGTCTGCGGTGCTGCATTGGGAATCGAGACATCGTATTCCCGGGAGCCGATTTTGGACGTCCCGGTGGGCAGGATCAGATTTTGTACGCTGATTGCATTGACGACATCCAGTGCGGACAGGCCTTTCGACTGCAACGCCGTGGTATTCAGATCGACCTGTACCTGGCGTTGTTTACCGCCATAGGGATAAGGCACGGATGCGCCAGGCACGGTGATGAGCTGCGTCCGAATAAAATTCAGGCCATAGTCGTTGAGTTCTTGCTCTGACAGATTTTGCCCCGAGAGGGCCAACTGGAGGACAGGCACACTCGATGCGCTGTACGCCAGAATCAGTGGCGGCGTCGATCCTGCAGGCAACTGCCTGAGCTGTGTCTGAGAAACCGCCGTGACCTGTGCAATGCCCTGCTGAATGTTCGCGGTTGGCTGGAGGAACACCTTGACAACAGCGATTCCGTACAGCGACTGCGATTCGACGTGCTCAATGTTATCGACGGTAGTGGTAAGCGCTCGCTCCGTGACGCTAACGACGCGGTCGCTCATCTCCTGAGGGACGAGGCCGTTATAGTTCCAGATGATGCTGACAACCGGAATATCGATGGTCGGGAAAATATCGGTTGGCGTGCGAACAATCGCGAGCCCACCCATGATCAAGATGAGTATGGACGCTACCACGAACGTGTAAGGCCGCCGCAATGCTAGTCGAACGATCCACATAGAATCTTTTCCTGGTTTCTCAATTACCGACGGTCGTCGGTTTACTTACCTTCCGCAACCTGCAAACGCGTGCGGGGCAGAGATGAACAAGGCTGCGCATTGAGTGCCCGGCGCACAAGACGCGTGAGCTTTGCGCGCGCCCGTGCGACCTGGGCCTTCACCGTTCCGTCAACTACTCCTAGAATTTGTGCCGCTTCGCTGATAGTGAGGCCATCCAAGTCGCGCAACTGGAATGCTCTGCGCAACGTGGGCGAAAGCTCCTCCGCGAACTGCATGAGGCGCTCATGCAGTTCCGCTTTTCGATACTCTTCTTCAGGACTCGGTCGCGCAGTCCACCAACCGCTCTGACACCGTATATCCCTGCTCGTCCCCGAATTGCTCGCTGAGCGACACATGGATCTGCCGTGGCCTTCTCCGCAACTGCATCCGAGCACAATTGCTGACGATGGCAACGAGCCACGTCGACATTTGCGCCTGCCCTCTGAACTGATCCAGGTGTTTGTAAGCGGAGAGGAGTGCATCCTGAACCGCATCCTCTGCGTCGGCCGCATTGCCCAGGTATCGATAAGCCGTTCTGTGGAGCAAGGGCAGATAACGCGAGAAAACGTCCTGCGGTTCCCCAGTTTCCTTTTCTGGGGCAGGAATGTCGAGGCGCTGTTCGCTTCCGATGTATGCCGCGGTCGCTTGCATATGGTCTTCTCCTCCAGCCACGACCTCAAAATGCACGCCCCCTTCCAATCTCCTGCCAGGTAAATTAGGGCGTATTTTCAACGGCATGAGCGAAATCGGGTGGCGGGATGACCTCACGAAAACCCAGTGGGACTGTCCCGCCGCTGACGCGACGTCCGCATTTCGACAGGATTCCCAATTTCAGTGACAGACGTTCGGAGCAGCCCAGACAGGATTCGTCCTTAGGCTTGGGCCGCGAGTGTTGGTGCAACTTTACAAAATCTCATTGCCGGACACACGTAGAGAGCCGCCTTCGCAACGGAAATGAAAGATCTAGGGGAGGCAGGACTGCGAAGGCGACCTCGCTTTCGGCGCATTGCCATATGTGTTTTTGATGCCGCGATCAACGTCTCGGTCGTTCTTTCTTGATCAAAGCGACATTGGATCTTTCTCCGTAATGTTGGAATGGGAAATGCATACAGGAGTTTGCGTTCAGCTCCTGCGGGCGCCGGAATGTGCTCGAGCCGAAGGTGGGTGTCAGGCAGCTGAGGGATCTTTGTCATTCGTGGAGGCCTAGATGCAGGTAACGAGGTGGGGTATAGACAGGGCGAGTTCAGACGTGATGTCCGGCATTCTGAATTGCGTGTGCCCGGAGTGCGGCGGAAGCATGGGTGGAGTCGGCAGAGAGTTCAAGTGCCAGGGCGAGTGTCAGACGGACTGGCGTCAGATCTGGGAGCGAGTCTTTTCGGCCGGGCTCAATCGGCGAACAACGAAGGCAACCACCCGAGTTAACTTGAATGGATGGGCGCCAAGCTGAGCGATCGCTGACGATATGTAGACAAATAGTTTCCAAAGGATGTGACTACTGGACGAGGCCGTCTCCCCCCGCTTTCGCGAGCGATCAGTCGGCGCAACTCTCACTATTCAGGAGACAACGGAGACCCTATGCAACTTCTTACAGCAGACAACGTGAAACTTGGATTTATTGGCCTGGGCAACATGGGAAAGCGAATCGCGCGACGCCTGCTTGATCACGGATACCAACTCTTCGTCTACGATCGGGACATCGCTAAGGCCGACGCAATAGCTGCACAGGGCGGTGTCGTTGCAAAGAATATTCTCGAACTGGCAGGCAGCGCCAATGTGATTCTCTCCTGCTTGACCAACAATGAAGCAGTTCGGGCCGTTTACACCGAGCCCGAGGGAGTTTTTGCCGGAGCCCGATCAGGAACAGTCGTGCTCGAGATGAGCACTATCTCTCCAGAAGGCTCACGCGAACTGCAGAAACACGGCGCCGGGTTTGGCGTCGAGGTGCTGGATGTCGCGATTTCGGGCAGCACTCCGGCTGCCGAGGAGGGTGTGCTGACCCTGCTGATCGGCGGCAACCGAGAGCTGTTCCGCGCCGCTGAGCCGATATTCCAGGCGGTTGCGAGACAGTATTTTCGTCTGGGCGGCCCTGGCTCCGGAACAACGATGAAGTTAGTCGTCAACGCGCTGTTAGGTATTGGCATGCAGGCCATTGCTGAGGCTGTCGTCCTTGGGGAGGCAGTTGGTCTGAATCGCGAACGTTTGCTTGCGGTCTTGTCAAAGACAGCTGTGATCGCGCCGGCTCACGTGGGGAAGCTAGCGAGGGTGGCGATCAACGATTACAGACCACAATTTCCACTTCGCCTCATGAACAAGGATTTCCAGTTGATTCTAAGGGCGGCAGCCGAAGCGCATATCCCCATGCCTGCGACTGAAGCGGCGTTTCGCGTCAATTCAGAGGAGCTGGCACACCACGATGAAGACGACTTTTCCGCTGTCCTGCGGCGAATGGAGGAAGATGCCGGTATCGCATTTGATCGCGTGGTCGTGCAACAAGACTGAGTGACAGCGACTATATCTCGACGCACGTGTCCAAGGGCGGTCACCATTCGCTGCAGAATAACGATCGCCGCACCTCATGAGCCGCAAGACTAGTCGTGGGCGCATTCAATCGGCACTACTTCACCCCACTTGCGACTGGAATCAGACTTGCTAGGAATTGTAGAGAGGACAAAACTGTGGTCAACGTTGCGATTGATGGTGTCGTTCAAGAAGCCCAACCCGACGAGCTTCTCATTGATCTGGTCAACCGTAGTGGCGTCTCAGTCCCCCACGTCTGTTACCACCCTCAACTCGGCCCTATTCAGACGTGCGACACGTGCATGGTTGAAGTAAATGGCCGAGGCAGAAACTTCGTAGGGAGAAGAATTTGGGATGGAACGGCTGTCTGTCGTGATTCGGTGCGATTCTTCACTGTCAGCGGAAGAGCTGATGGGCAACATTTTTCGGAGTGCCGAAGACTTCTGTCAGGGAGTTGGTTTCAACGACGACGTCACCGTTCTGATAGTGAAGTGTCGTCTTGATGGGACGTGAGATATTTCAGATCTTGATCTTCTGGCTACAGCTTATCTTCGGCAGGGATAGGAAGGTTCTCCTCCATCTTCAAAATTGTCTTCGGTGCATGCTTCCGGAAAAGACGCTCAATATCGGGCGCAAATTCGCGTAGAAGATTCCCCATCGCATCCGAGCTCAGCGCACCACCAAAGCGATTCATGGTATCCCCGAAAGTTCGGTCATGTCTTGGGTAGTAGGCATTTTGTAGCGCACTGCTGGTCAGAGCACCCAGGAACTCGGATGTGTTGAATGTGCTATCGGCGTTATCGTTCTTGGTAACCACCACTCTGGTTGTCGAATACCAAATCCTGGCAATGAACGTTCGCTTGCGCGACGGAAAGTAGCGGGGATCCTGATGCAAGATTGTCGATAGAGCAAACGTCTGGATGAATCTGCGCGATTCCGTATCCGCCAGAGTCGCGCTAAATCGCTTCGCCCAACCCTGCGTACCTCCGCCATAGTGAGGCCACTGGCCCATTGCCTGGGCCCAGGTCGCCTGAAAACCCGCTGACACGAACGTGTAGGGCGAATGGGTTTGCTCCAGAAACAGGTTGAATTTACAACGTGCGGGCAAGGGGGTGTAATCCAAGGTTCCGATCGTCGTCGTAACTTCTGTGGCGTTCGCCGGAGATTGGGGAAATGTGTCTTGTACTCGTAGGCGACACGGACTGGCCGACACCTGATCCGACGGTCCGTAAATCGATGTTGACTGGTTGTCCCCGGCTCCATCGTGGGTGATAGTCGAAGAAGATAAGATCGCTTCTTGGGAAGCGCCTGGTGCCTGCGCGTGGCCGAGGCCACGCGTCATCGCAATCGAAATGGCTACCAGCAAGACGTGAGTTATAAACCGTAGTCCTTCATCCACTGCACTCGGTCTGCACGGATCTAAGAGTCCGGTAGAACACGTGAATGCGAGCAGTAAGCGCCTTCCCCTGCTAATGTTCCTTTGTCGAATGCCATTCTCTTGATTCACTCAAACATTCCCCACCTCGCTGGTGTGCACGCAGGTCTCCAAACGTCACCTCTACACGAGGCTCAAGAGTTTCCTGTCTCAGGCGAGCAATAGGGCCGGTGAATGAACCATCGAAGGGTCAACATGCGGACAGTAAGTCGGCTAATCGACGGCTCCAGCCTTGCTCGCCGGCCGCATGCTCAGCCGACAGATACCCAAAGCTTTGAGCCAGAACGATCGAACAGATTTCTTCGGTGTGCAGAGTGTTTGGAAATGCGAATGCATTCCTGACACCCGAAAAGGAGGCTCATATATGAAGCCGATACGTCGCACAGCAGTTTGCACCATGTTCTTTCTGGCCATGCTGGGAGCAGCGTTTGCCCAGCACGTCCAAACCGATTTTGATCACCAAACCAATTTCTCTCAGTACAAGACCTATTCGTGGCAGGAAATCAAGCCTGCGAATTCCCTCTGGGACGCTCGAATCAAGAATGCGGTGGATGCCGAATTGGAAGCCAAGGGTTGGTCTCAGGTGGCGAGCGGCGGCGACGTGGCCGTCGTAGCGATGAAAGCCTCGAAGACACAAAGAACGCTTCAGACGTTCTATGACGGCTTTGGCGGGGGATGGGGATGGCGAAGGTTCGGAGGCGGGGGGTTCGGCGACGCGACCACGACCGAGCAGGATTACAAAGTAGGAACCCTGGTTATCGACTTGTACGACGCCAAGACCAAGCAGCTTATCTGGCGTGGCAGTGCCCAAGACACGCTGTCCGACAAGGCCACGCAAAATGAAAAGAACCTGGACAAGGGCGTGACGAAGATGTTCAAGGCTTTCCCTCCGGATTCGGCAAAAAGCTAAAACATTTTCGGAAGGTCGGGCAACGGACTAAGCGCTCTTGCTTCGCGAACCGTCGCCCGGAATTTTGAAAGGAGATTGAGATGGAAATGCGCAAACTTGGCAGCTCTGACTTGCACATTACTCGAGTGGGCTATGGAGCCTGGGCCATCGGCGGCTCAGGCTGGCAGTTCGTCTGGGGATCGCAGGACGACAACGATTCTATCGCCGCCATTCACCGTGCGCTCGAACTCGGCGTCAACTGGATCGACACAGCCGCCGTCTACGGTCTAGGACACTCCGAGGAAGTGGTTGGCCGTGCGCTGAAGGACTGGTGCGGCTCCAAACCCTACGTCTTTACCAAGTGCGGCCTGCGGGAGAATGCCAAGGGTGAGGTGCAGAAAGTACTGAGCTCCGACTCGATCCGCGGTACGGTCGAGGACAGTCTTCGCCGCCTTTCCGTCGATGCAATTGACCTCTACCAAATCCACTGGCCTCCCGATCCTGATTCAGCCGCATTGGAAGAAGGATGGTCCACGCTCGCCGACCTGAAGCGCGAAGGCAAGGTATGCCGGGTTGGAGTCTCCAACTTCAATGTCCAACAGTTACGGCGTGCCCAGGCCATCGCTCCAGTGACTTCTCTACAGGCACGGTATTCGTTGGTACATCGCGAGATCGAAAACGTGACAACAGGATCAACCTTGCCGGTCGCAGGACAGGAGGGAACGGACGAGACGGTGATCCAGAAGGCGACGGAACAGTTTGACCATAGCCCCTTGCAAACGATCTCGCTCGGCAACGGATTGTTCGTGTTTTCCGGTGACGGAGGCAACGTTACGGCCATAGTCGACAACGGTAGCACGTTGCTGATCGATAGCGGAATAGATTCGCGAGCTGTTGAGCTGAACGATGCGGTCTTCAAAGCGACGATGCGTCCCGTCACACGGCTGGTGAATACACATTGGCACTTTGACCACACCGGCGGGAACGTGTTCTTGGGCTCCTCAGGCGTCACTATCATCGCTCAAGAGAACGTAAAAAGGCAGCTATCGTCGGTCCAAGACGTTCCCTTCATTGGCTTGCGCGACGGTCATTACCCGCCACAGGCACTCCCAACCGTAGCCTATTCAAAAAGCATGGCGTTGGGTCAAGGTTCTCAGCGGCTGACATTGGCCAACTATGGACCTGCGCATACGGATGGAGACACGATCATTTATATCGTGCCGGCGAACGTCGTAGTGGTAGGGGACATTTTCTCGAATACCTTCTATCCCATCATCGATCTGGTGTCAGGAGGATCGATCGATGGGTTGATTCTTTCGATCGATCGCATTTTGGCCCAAACCGACGAAGGAAGACAAAGATCGTCCCGGGCCACGGGCCGGTAGCCACGCGAGCAGACCTACAAGATTATCACGACATGCTGAGTGCAGGTTCGGCAGCGCATCAAAGTGTTAGTTACAGCAGGAAAGACCATGGATGAAGCGGCGGCTGCCACGCCAACCAAAGACTTCGATGCAAAATGGGTAGTGGCTACCTGAGTCCGGATGTCTTCACCAAAATCGTATTCAGCAGCGTGTTTAGGAGCAGTGCGAGTCGGTAGCCGCATCACGCAAGTGCGGAGAGACTGGCCGCTGCTCTCTTCGCTTTTCGAACTGTCCTAAGAACCCACATTGCTTGGAGTGCTGCACGTCGGAGTTCGGACAGCAGGACGTAGAGAGCGGTGGTCTGGCCGATGTTGGCCACAAAGGGACACCGCTGAGATTCTATTCTTCAGAGACTGATTTGAAGCGATGAATCGCGTTCTTGTTATTGATGACGATCGTGTCCTGGTTGACCTTCTGCGGGAGTTCCTCGCAGCGGAAGGGTTTGCTGTTGACGCCGCTTACAACTACGCTTCCGGCCTAGCCGGAGCTCTGGACGGAGAACACGAACTGGTCGTGCTTGATGTCATGCTCCCTGGTGGATCGGGATTGGAGCTTCTGAAAACACTGCGTGCGTCGTCCAGAGTGCCGGTCCTGCTTCTCAGCGCAGTGAGTGAGGCGGTGGATCGCATTATCGGTCTGCAAATTGGAGCGGACGACTATCTTGCAAAACCGTTTGAACCTCGGGAACTGGCAGCTCGCATCCATGCAATTCTGCGACGTACTCGCGATATACCCAAAGATGGCAGCGAGATCAAGGTCGGCGATGTAACTCTCTCAGTCGGCCGAAGAGCGGTTAGCCGTGCCGAAATACCCGTTGAGCTAACGGCCGTTGAGTTCAACGTGCTGGAATGTCTACTGCGTAATGCAGGCAGCATCGTCACCAGGGAGAGTCTTGCCGAGAGGGCGCTAGGTAGACCGTTGGCCCCATTTGACCGCAGTGTCGACGTACACGTGCACAATTTACGGAAAAAGATCTCGACGACGCCCGACGAGAGGATCAAAACCATCCGCGGTATGGGCTACATGTACACGCCACCGCTAGAAGATGTCGAATAACGGTACTGTTCAACAAACTTCTTATCCTCTGTTGACTTAATCTTCGTGCTAGCCATTCCCTCCATCGCATTGACCCAGATTCACACTTCTTAACCATTCTTTACCCTCGGCCGCCCAGCTCCAGAATCTAACTATTTGACAGCTGGTATGCAGCCGTCAAAAGGAGAACCTTATATGACATTTTCAAAGCTCAGCATGATCGCTGGTTTCATCATTGCGTTTGCTCTCATTTTCGAACTGGCCGCTCACGCGGACGAAGATAACGAGTTGACGAGGCTCACGTTCAGCCAACCCGTGCAAGTACCGGGTCGGATTCTGCCCGCGGGCACCTACGAGTTTGCCTTAGCAGACAGTCAGTCTAGCCGGGATATCGTGCAGATTTTCAACGCGGACGGTACCGAGCTCTTTGCAACCATTCAAACAATCCCGACCGAGCGGGCAAGGCAGGCCGACGGAACCTCAGTCACGCTTGCCCAGCGCCCGGATGGACAGACTGCTGCTCTCATGACCTGGTTTTATCCCGGCACGGAAACTGGGCACGAATTCATCTACTCCAAACAGGTGGAGACGGAACTGGCTCAGGATGCGAGGCAAACCTTCGTAGAGGAGCATGGGACCATGGTCAATTCTGAAGCAAACGGAGCGGGCAACTAACGCACTGCCTGAAGGCGGGCATTCGCTCGTGTCAACATGAAACAGAGTGAATGCCAGGCCGGGGCAACCCAAGAGAGACCTTAGGGAACCTCTGAACAAGCATCGCGTTCGTGCCAACTCATAGTGTTGAGAGCTCAGAAGTTTGTTTCGCCCGCGAGAGAATACCGCTTCACGCGTCCTGAACTGAGCCAGGCAGCTTCGAGTCGAAGCACTACGCGGTAGCCGTCAGAGCCGCTTACGAACCATGAACAGATTCACCAGAGCGCATGTCACAAACAACCGGTTCGCGTTCTTGTCCAGTCCGCGATAGCGCACCTTGTAGTGCAACACTCAACCATGAGCCTTTGGTCAGCGATGGCGAGGGTTGAGTTTTCCACCTTCATCCTACTTCGTGAACAGGATCTTGGCCATCATGCCCTTGTCCTCGTGATTCAGCAGATGACAATGGAATACTGACATGCCTTCGATGACGGGGTCGGTAAAGTCGAGGATGACATCAACGGAACTTCGGTAAGGAATATTTTATCAAGCCACGCAGGATGCGAGAGCGGAGCACCATTTTCCACGTAGGCAAGAAAGTGGACTTGGTGTATGTGGAAAGGATGTAGATCAGCAGTCTCGTTGACAATACGCCAATGCTGATAGGTACCGACGCGAACGCTCGTCATGGGGCTTGCATCCCCCGCGAACTTGCGACCATTTATGTAGAAGCCGTTTTTGTCTTCTGTGAAGGTGACAGTGAAGTTCGGTGCGGACTTCTTGAATGGCTCAAGGTCGAGCGGCTTGTAGAGCGGGGCGCGGGCGTCGATGGCGTGCACTTGCTTAGGCGGTGCGCTTGAGCCGGAGCGATCCGAACTGGACTGCACCAGATCTGCCAGCACCATCCCCGGATTGGGATCTCCATCCGGACCGGTATCCACACAAAGCGTGCGCAGAGCGCGATGTGATCCAGGTGGTGGACCGGTGACGATCGCTTCGACTCGCCCGGCCGGCGCGAGCAGTAAGTGATCGGTGGTGCGCGTCGGGCCATTGGGTTCGTGGGACGCGAGTGGCCTCCCATCCAGCGCCACGATATCAAAAGTCCGTCCATCAAGCTGCAGGTCCAAGTAACGGTCCGGAGAGGCGTTCACGATACGCCAGAACTGCCGCTCTTTCGGCGAGATCTCGATTCGCGGTCGAACTGCCCCATTCAGGGTAAACACTTCTTTAACTGCCTCCGCTTCTCCGCCACATCCCTTGGATACGATTTCAACCTGGCGCCTCAGTGCGGCCGCAGTCGGATCCTTCTCAATGGAACGGCCGCGCACAACGATCACACGTTCACGGAGTTGTCTCACCTGGGGCGCGTAACGCTTCAACCGGGGTGATCGAGGCCGGCTTGGTTCAGGAAGCCAGCTCCGTAATCCCAGTGAGTTCCAGGTATTCTTCGTCAGACAATTGCAACGACGCTGCCTGTATGTTTTCCTCGAGATGAGCAATTGACGAAGTCCCGGGGATGGGCAGCATAACCGGGGATCGCTTCAGCAACCACGCCAATGCGATCTGGATAGGTTTTACTTGGCGAGCCTTCGCAATCCGTTCCAGCAGCCTGCCGGCCACGCGTCCTGCTCCTAGCGGGAACCATGGGATGAACGCGATCTCATTGCGCTCGCAATAGTCGACGACATTGTCCCATTCGCGATCGGCGAAACTATACCGGTTCTGGACGGACACGATCGGCACGATTTTTCGCGCGCGCTCGATGTGCTCTACGGTGACATTCGACAATGCGACTAACCGGATCTTGCCTTCTGATTGCATGTTGGCCAGGGTCTCAATCGAAGCGGCGAGAGGCACCGCCGGATCGGGAACATGCAACTGGTAGACGTCGATCCGATCGAGGCGAAGTCTCTTCAGGCTGCCTTCCACCGCCTCGCGCAAGTGCGCCGGGCTGGCATCGTGAGTCCACTGGTTCGGCCCGGGGCGATTCCATCCACCCTTCGTCGCGATGATAAGGTCCTTGGGGTAAGGCGCCAGGGCTTCGGCGATCAACTCTTCGCTGACATTGGGACCATAGGAATCAGCCGTGTCTATGAAGTTGACTTCCAACTCGATGGCGCGGCGAAGGACGGCAATTGCTGTCGCGCGATCCTTAGGCGGCCCCCAGATTCCGTCGCCCGTAAGGCGCATGGCCCCGAAGCCAAGGCGGTTGACGGTGAGTTCACCACCTAGAGAAATTGTTCCGCTCTCAGCGGCCGACTGACTTGTAGTTTTCTCGCTCATATTCATCCTCCAGGACCTAAGTTTGTTAGACGTCGCCTACTTCACTCAGCGGTGTGCCAGCTCGAATCCGGGCCGCGCTTTAAGTCTTTTGCGAGTGCCGTGGTCTTCGACCCAAGATCCTTTTCATACACAATACCGCTTTTGTTAACTATGAAGGTCATGACCCCAGACGATCGGTAATCCGCCGGATACGCTACCAGCGCCAGAGCGCCGATTTTCCCGCTGCCGGCAACATGCTTATTGGTCTCGACCGCAGCATTTCCCTTCACCATTCTGAAGTAATACCCGTGGAAAGGAGGCGACTGGTTGCCTGTGTCGCGAGCGGTGCCGTCAGCATTCGCAGCGCCGCCACTGACGAGGTTTTGAGCGTATTGGCTGATCGGGTCGTCGCCTGTTGTTTGGTTCTCGGTGTGCTCTTTTGCTTTTACCAGTACATGACAGACTTGGATTGCGGTGATCTCATTCTCGCCGATTGTCCGAAACAGAATTTCCTGCGTACCGGCATCGGAATCGAAATACCATGAACCGTTCTTTGATACCAGCGGGATGGGGAAGGGCCAGTTCTCCGCGCCGATGTACAGCACCGTGCTTCCGTCGGGCTCTCGGACCAGACGGTGCATCTCCTGATATTTCTCGCCAAACCGCTCGCGTTCGAGCTTGTCCTCGATTTCGTCGCTCGACGAAGTGACTTCCTTGCCGGCTCCGAGGATCCTTTCCATAGCCTCCTCGTCGTTATTTTGGACAGCCTGGAACAGAGCACTGCTCGCTTTCCCAGGTGACGAAAAGGTCTCTGGTCCCGATTTCTGAGCGAGACTTAATTGAGAGGTGCCCACAACCAGCAATGCAAGGGCGATTAACGCAGCCATGCCATTGAGCCTCGGCCTGGAAGATGTCTCGGTTATCAGATTCGTTACGTGCATGATTAGGTTCTCCATTATCGTAGGTTGTTTTCTATGAGTGAAACCAGGTTACCGGTGGCCCCCACCACCGTGAAAGCCTCCGCCCCCACCGCCGTGGAAACCTCCACCGCCGTGAAAGCCGCCCCCGACGCTCGATTGCCCGCGAGAGGAAAACCCTCGCGTAACTCCTCCATGATTAAAGCCGCCGAACGCGCCGGACTGACCAGGCTGGACACGCGGCGTTGCAGAACCGTGTTGCGGAGTTACAAATCCATGCTGCGGAACTGATCCATGGAACCCCGGACTTCCACCCGGGCCCCGGCCCTGAAATCCGCTTCCACCATGAAATCCGCCGCCATGATTGAAGTTTGCACGCGTGCGATTGAACGTGCTGTGATTGGAGAAGATTCTGCTGTGGGATATGTAGGTGTTGTGGTTGAAGATGATTCCGTGGCGATGCCAGTCGTATCCCCAGTGGTGCCAGCCCCATCCGTAGCCGCCAAAGAATCCGATGCCAAAGCCCAAGCCAAAGGCAATTCCCGGTCCGGCAAGGTACAGCCCTGGATACCAATACCAGCCTGGCCAGACCCCGATAGGCTCTCCATACACGAGCCAAGGATCATATTCCGGCACGTAAACGACCTGAGGGTCGGCCGGCTCGATCACGATCGTTTGTCCCTGCTGGGACACGGTCTGCTGTGAAGTACTGCTTAAATTCCCCGCCTGCTTCGCCCGCTCACGCATGACTTGAACAGCATCCATTACTTCTTGCTGTTGGTTGACATAGGCATCGCCGAGCGATGAAGTCCAGGAAAGATTCTTGTCCATGTTCGCGAGCACCGAGGGAAACTCGGTGAGGGCCTTCACACTTGGATCCCAAGGTTGTTTATCGACTTCCTGCCCTAGTTGTTCTCCCTTCAGGTTGGGGTTTTGTTGCATCCACCGGTCTGCCTCGACAATCTGGTCGGGATAAGTAGCAGCTGCGAGGACCTGTGCCACCAAAGCATCCGCATACAATGCGATGGGTGCTACGAGCTGCTGCAGCTGTGCCGGAGTCTGTTGTGCGGCCACAACCGGCTGGGCTGCGTCGGATTGGTCAGCCTGATCGGCGAATGCTCCCGGGGCAGTCGTTAGTAAAAGGCAACAGGAAAGAAAAAGGGACAAACTCTGTTTTAAAAAGATCACAACCAATTCTCCTGCGGCGGGGACGGCATTAGTCGTCACCGCCTGATCTGTCGTTATCGGTTCCGAACGCCAATCGCACCTCTGTCGTTCCATTACAGCAACTCGAGACGTAGCCTCCCTGGTTATACCTCCCGAGTAAGTCCGAGGGGGTGTCTCACTCACTGCAGGCGGTCGGTTGTGGACGGCTACGTCATCTCGACTGAATGCATGCAGATTTCCAAACCTCGTCTTCGCTGCTAATACAAGGGTTTCCCCGTTTATTTGGTCAGCAATGCAAAGACGATGAAGTCCAGAGTGTCCGCAGGCGGATAGCGGCGTCGATATTTGGACGGCGGCAGCGCTGTCCCTCATCCTCGAGACTTCCTTTCGGCCGAATCAGCGAACGTGGGAGGCAATGGCCTAAAATATGCACAGAAGGTGTATGCCAACTTGAACCACCGTGCTCTGCGGGTATTGATCCCTATGCGTGGAGCAGCAATCGTCACGTTCGTTGCCTACAGAGTGATCCCGAAAGTCGAGGCACAGGAATGACCCCCGCAGCTGCTCCCACGGTTTTCGTCATCGATGACGATGCTTGGTGCGTGCGTCCATCCAGGGCATGCTCAAGTCGGTGGGCTTGCGTTCCGAGACCTTCGGGACACCGCAAGAGTTCCTGCGCAGCAAGCGGCCGGATGGGCCAAGTTGCCTGGTTCTGGACGTGCGACTTCCTGGAGTCAATGGTCTGGACTTCCAGCACGAGTTGACTGACGCGGGCATCCGGATTCCCATCATCTTCATCACCGGTCATGGAGATATTCCGATGACGGTAAAGGCCATGAAATCCGGCGCGGTGGAGTTCCTCACCAAGCCTTTCCGGGACCAGGACTTGCTGGATGCAATCCATCAGGCTTTGGATCGTGACCGGGTAACGCGCCACCAGCAGAGCTGAACTTGATGAGTTGCGAAAACGCTACGAGTCGCTGACCACACGCGAGCGCGAGGTCATGGGCCTGGTGGTTTCAGGCATGCTTAACAAGCAAGTCGCATCTGAGCTCGGGACCAGCGAAATCACCGTGAAGATCCATCGCGGGCACGTGATGCGGAAGATGCAGGCGGAATCACTGGCGGAATTGGTCAGAATGGCGGCGAAGCTTGAGGTTCCGCCCGGCAAGAGATAACTAAAGGCTATATTGCGAGCCACTCCACGAAAGTATTGACCGGAGAGGAAAGAGACGTTCTACGGATGGGCAAGACGAATTGGATCGCACGGCCGGCAGCCTCTGTTATTTTGCGCTATGGATTGGCTTTCGCCTCGGTCGCGGCAGCTTTCGGCCTGGCACATGCATTTCTATACTTCCATTTGCCTCAGCCATTCGCTGCATTTGCGCTGTCTGCAATCGCGATCACCTTTTGGTATGGCGGCACCAAGCCCGGCATTCTCGCGGCCTTGCTGTCATGCCTTGTCCGCAGCTATCTCTTCGAATCTGAAATCAATGTCGTGTCTCGCGTTCTCTATGACCTTGTGTTTCTGGTCTTTGCCCTGCTAATGACTGGGGTTACGCGAGCGCGAGATGAGCTTGAAGTGAGAGTCGCCGAGCGAACGGCGGAACTCACTCGAACTAATGAGGATCTGAAACTTGAGATTGCCGAGCGCAAGCGCGCAGAGGCTGATCTGCACGCGAGCGAGGCCTATTTAGCCGAAGCGCAGAGGCTGAGTCATACAGGGAGTTGGGTTTGGGAGGTAGTGGGAAGAGACGCCTTGCATCTGTCCGAGGAATGGTATCGCATATATGGCTTCGACCCAGAAGAGGGCGCCCCAGATTGGGAAAAACGGCTGCAACGCGTTCATCCGGAGGATCGAGCCAGGTGGCAAGGGGCACTCGATCAAGCCATCGACAAACAGTCGGAGTACGAAGTGGAATTCCGAATCCTTCTTCCAGACGGCACTGTTAAACACATCCACACTGTCGGCCATCCTGTCTTGAACGCATCCCGGGATTTGGTGCAATTTGTGGGTAGCTCGACGGACATCACCGAACGCAAGCAGGCCGAAGAGGCGCTGCGCCAGGCGCAATCGGATCTCGCACATGTCAGCCGGGTGACCACCATGGGGGAGCTGACGGCCTCCCTGGCGCACGAAGTGAATCAGCCGATTGCCGCCGCCGTTACCGATGCCAGCACCTGCTTGCGCTGGCTTACTCGCGATCACCCTGATCTGGAGGAAGCGCGCGAAGCTGCGTCAAGAATCGTAAAAGACGCAGCTCGCGCTGCGGAAATCATCAGCCGGATCCGCGTGCTCTTCAAGAAGGGCACGCCACAACGGGAGTTGGTTGATGTGAACGAAATTATTCGAGAGATGATCGACCCTGTTGCGCAGCGAGGCAACGCGACACTCCATTTCAGTCCGGACGGAGCTGGCAGCGGACCTTCCCCAGACTCATGGGGGATCGGGTGCAATTGCAGCAGGTGCTGATGAACCTCATGATCAATGGCATCGATGCGATGAAGGACGTGAAGGGACGCGCGAGCTCGCCATCAAGTCGCAGCGAGTGGAAGAGACCAACTTATGGTTTCGGTCAGCGATACCGGCGTGGGACTGCCCCATCAGCACGCGGACCAGATCTTTGATGCGTTCTTTACCACCAAGCCTCACGGCACCGGCATGGGACTTCGGATCAGCCGTCCATTGTTGAGTCGCATGGCGGCCGCTTGTGGGCCTCCGACAACTCCCCCCGTGGCGCAAGTTTTTATTTCACTCTACCCATCAAAGCCGAGGCACATGAATAACACCCGCCGCTGCATATTCGCGCCCGGCTATACCAAAGTATGATTGTAGCCGCCACCTAAGCATGATTGCGCCATTGTTGGCGGCGCTGCTAGGGTTCCAATCATGGCCACTCAGGGAAATGTCAAACTAGTGGCGATCGTCGATGACGATGACTTGATGCGCAGCGCATTGCAGGGCCTGCTGAAATCGGTCGGACTGCCCGCCGCAAGCGTTTGCGTCGGCGGAAGAATTCCTGAAGTCCGGTCACAGCACCAGACTGCATGTCTGATCGCGGATATCCGCATGCCGGGAATGTCCGGCCTGGAATTGCAGGCCAAGCTGAACGCTGAGCATTGCAGGATTCCGACCATCTTCATCACGGCACACGGCGACGAGAAAATGCGGATGCAGGCTTTAAGAGCAGGCGCAGTGGAGTTCCTGGCAAAACCATTCGACGACGAAGCCCTGCTCGAAAGTGTCCGAGCAGCTCTGGAGAGTTGAGCCCAATAAGAAAGCGTGCACGCAGCACGCAGGAGGTTCCCTGTGGCAGCTTTCGGAGATTGCGGACTCGTGATCAAGATTTCTATGAGCGCAGATTCGAGCAAATCATAGGCAACAGCCCTGCTCTGGAAGCGGTGCTCGAACAAGTCGAACGGGTCGCGCCTACCGATTCCACGGTTTTGATCCAGGGAGAAACAGGCACCGGCAAGGAACTGATCGCGCACGCGATTCACAACATCAGCTCGCGGTGCGGACGCCCGTTCGTAAGGTTGAATTGCGCTGCCATTCCTCTGGATCTGCTGGAAAGTGAGCTTTTTGGCCACGAGAAAGGCGCGTTCACCGGAGCCATAGCGCAAAAGATTGGCCGTTTCGAGTTGGCCGACAAAGGCACGCTCTTCCTCGACGAGGTGGGCGATATTCCGCCGGCGCTGCAGCCCAAACTGCTGCGCGTACTGCAGGAACAGGAATTCGAGCGCCTGGGCAGCACTCGGACTCACCAAGTGGATGTTCGGCTGGTGGCTGCAACGAACCGGGATCTGACGGAGATGGTGAATCGAGGCGAATTTCGCAGCGACCTCTACTATCGACTGAATGTATTTCCCGGTCCTGTTGCCACCGTTGCGGGCGCGCCGTGAAGACATTCCGGCACTGGTGACACATTTTGTGGAGATTTTTGGCCGGCGGATGGGGAGGCAAATCGAACATATCCCCCGGGAAACGATGTCTGCGCTCAGCTCGTACCAATGGCCGGGGAATATCCGCGAACTGCAGAATCTGATCGAACGTGCCGTAATCCTTTCAAACGATGGTGTGCTTCCCAATCCTTTGCCCACCGCAGGAACTGAGCAGCGCGCCACTGTCTCTGCCGGTGCAACCACGCTGAGGGACTCCGAGCGCGCTCTGATTCTGCAGACGCTAGAAGGAGTCGGCTGGGTGATCGGCGGACCGAAAGGCGCAGCCGCCAAACTTGGCTTGAAACGCACTACGCTGATCCACAAGATGCAGAAGTTGGGTATTTTCCGGCCTAGTCTCCAAAGCAGCGAGATGAATTAATGGCTCAACCAGAGGATCGTCGATACCGTGATTCACTAAAGCGATCGTCTAGACGAGACGCCTCCTGTCCGGCGTCGCTGTCACGTTGAAGCTGGTTGTGTTGCCACGTCCCAGCAAGGACGCATTGGGCGCTTGGTTTTGTCAAGCCGGTGCAACTGCATTATCGTCTGGGCAACGGTCCGCGCGATCGGAGTGAGGCAAACCATGGCGAAGCGCGACCTTTCATCACTTACCTCCGCCCCCGCGAATTTGCATTGCGGCGGTCCAGTTCTGTCCATCGCAACCGCGGCCCCTTTTGGCAGCTATCCCAAGCGCGAATTTTGGAGAGTAACCTCCATGAACACCGAGATGCGGAAGACCGGAGTCGACGTCGTCGGCGACATGCCTTGGGGTACACACTTTT
The DNA here is from genome assembly GCA_963803655.1 of Terriglobia bacterium. Classification (GTDB taxonomy): domain Bacteria; phylum Acidobacteriota; class Terriglobia; order Terriglobales; family Acidobacteriaceae; genus JAIQFF01. Next base: position 110,782 of record CAWDNR010000014.1, on the reverse strand, counting down.
GTCTCTTCTACGAAACAAAAGCGGATCTCCTCGAAACATCGGTCTCCTACTGCAAAGCTGGATTGGAGAGCCAGGAGTTCTGCCTGTGGGTGGTTGCCGAACCCCTTGCTGTGGAAGACGCAAGGCGTGCATTGAAACGAGCCGTATCCTGACTTCGATCGATACCTCGCTGACCACAGCATAGAGATTGTCGCGGCTCGCGACTGGTATTTGCAGGATGGCACGTTTGATCTCAACCGAGTCATTGGCGGTTGGAACGAGAAACTCGCGCACGCATCGGCCAGAGGTTACGCCGGCGTAAGGGTTACCGGAGATACCGCCTGGCTCGAAAAGAAGGACTGGAAGGACTTCTGTGAATACGAAGAGTCACTCAACCAGGCGGTCGCCAATCAGCGTCTGGCGGTGTTATGCACGTACCCGCTCGCCGCATGCGGAGCTGCTGAAATCCTGGATGTGGTGCGAACACATCAGTTTGCGGTAACAAAGCGGCGCGGGGGTTGGGATGTTATCGAAACCGCCGGGCACAAACAAGCTAAGGCTGAAATCAAGCGCCTGAATGAGGAACTCGAGCAACGTGTCGTAGAACGGACCAGCCAACTGACGACCGTCAACAGCGAACTGACAAAGGAAGTACTCCAACGTCAGCGCGCCGAGGAGGCCCTGCTGCGGAGTGAGGCCTATTTAGCGGAAGCACAGAGAGTGAGCCACACCGGCAGTTTCGGCTGGAGCGTTTCCAGTGGGCATATCGTCTGGTCAGACGAAACGTTTCGAATTCTTGAATACGACCCGGCCAATGCAACCTACAGTGGAACTGCATACTGCAACGGACCCATCCGGAGGACAGAGCGCTTGTCCAGGAAATGCTCGATCAAGCAGCACGGGATAGGAAGGCTTTTGATTTTGAACATCGGCTGCTGATGCCGGATGGCTCAGTGAAGTACGTTCGAGTTGTGGGTCATCCCTCAACAGACGATGAATCGGGCAACTTTGAATTCGTGGGGGCAGTGACGGACATCACCGAGCGCAAGCGAGCGGAGGCCCTGCGTGACGGAGAGAGCCGTATTTTGGAGATGATAGCGCGCGATGCTCCGCTGGAGGAAATACTGGAGAACCTGGTGCGCGTTGTGGAAGCCCAATTTGCCGGCTTGCTTTGCTCTGTCCTGCTCCTCGACGAGGACGGGCAGCACGTGCGGCACGGCGCCGCTCCCAGCCTTCCCGCAGCCCTACACCAAGGCCATCGACGGCCTTTGCATCGGACCCAAGGCGGGATCATGCGGCACCGCCATGTATCGCAGAGAACCTGTTGTCGTCACCGACATTCTCCAGGACCCGCTCTGGGAGGCGTACCGAGACGTGGCCGAGCCCTATGGGCTCCGCGCCTGCTGGTCCACTCCCATACTTGCGCATTCGGGCAAGGCGCTGGGCTCGTTTGCCATGTATTACCGCGAACCCCGCAGTCCGAGCCCGGCTGAGACCCGCGCCCTGGAAATGGCCACCCACCTCGCCGGCATTGCCATTGAACGCAAGCTGGCGCGTGAAGAGCGCGAACGATTGCGTCAGGCCCAGGCGGATCTCGCGCACATAAATAGGGTGACCACGATGGGCGAGCTGACCGCCTCCCTGGCGCACGAGATCAAGCAGCCGATTACCGCGGCAGTCACCGACGCCAGAACCTGCTTGCGGTGGCTTGGACGCGATGACCCCGACGTGTCAGAGGCACGCGAAGCCGCATCGAGACTCGTGACAGACGTAACGCGCGCGGCGGACATCATTGGCAGAATCAGCTTGCTGTTCAAGAAGGGCGCGCTGCAGCACGAGTAGGTCGATGTCAATGAGCTCATTCGAGAAATGATTGTCCTACTGCGCAACGAGGCCGCCCGGTACTCGATTTCGATCCGCTCTGACCTCGCCGAGGATCTTCCCAGGGTTTTGGCAGACCGTATCCAGTTGCAGCAGGTATTCATGAACCTGATGCTCAATGGCATCGACGCCATGAAGGACGTAGGCACCGCACGTGAACTTACGATAAGGTCGCAACGAGTCAAGGATGGCCAGGTAATGATCTCGGTCAGCGATACTGGCATCGGATTGCCGCTGCAGCAGCCCGAGCAGATCTTCAGCGCGTTCTTCACCACGAAGGCTCACGGTACCGGTATGGGACTCCCAATCAGCCGCTCGATCATCGAGTCTCATGGAGGTCGTTTGTGGGCCACCTCCAACTCTGAGCGGGGCGCAAGTTTTCACTTCAATCTGCCCCACGCAGCCGAAAGCCGTCGCACGTCCGCTCAAGACGACGTCCATCCTCTGAGCGCATAATGACAGGTGGATCTGCCGTGGTCGTCTGGGCAGGGACATCCGCACGCAATGGCTAACAATGGCGGTTAGCCATGTCGACATTTGCATCTGTCCCTTACATTGGTCAATGTGCTTGTAAGGGGACAAGAGTGCATCCGGAACTGCATGATTTGCTATTCCGATGCGGCGCTGCGCTGGATCACAGGGTAGAGGGCAGTCTTTCGACTCTGTGACTGCAAGCTGAGAACGCTTTTGGCGGAGTTCCGCGGATGGCTGCAGTTTTAGCCAATTCTGCGATTTGTGCCCGTATTGTCACATGCATCGGCCGGCAAATTTGGTGTTTTCACGTCAGCAAATAGCCAAGGCCCTATGCTCGTTGTGATCGCGTGTGAAAACAGCGGAGAGAACCTTCAAGAATGTTGGGTTCGGACGAAAGCTGGCCAGAGTTTATTCATGGCGGCGAATCTATGGACACTGTGGTGGCTGTTTGATGTCCGTGCGACTCCAGACCGAAATTATTTTCGTACCTGTATCGCGCAAAAACCGGCAATCCCGTTTACGTTCCATTGCCCCCTGAGAAATTCCGCCGGGTCCGACTCCGAATCCGCGGTACTTCTCTTGCTTAGGCAACGGCTCATCGAAGTCGGTGGCTCCCTCAGCAGCGAACTTTAGTGTCCGTTCTAGGAAAGATATGAGGGTCAGCAAGATCTAGTGGGACAACCCAAGATAATTTCCGTAACCTACGATTACGGTTGAGCCCACGAGTAGAGCCAGAGCCAGAGCGAGCAACCTACCCGCGTGTACTCCCGCACCTTTCCATTCTTTTAGGCCGATGCCCCATAGGCTACTGAAGATGATGATGCTAGCCATGTGTAACGTCCAACTGGAAAACTTGTATTTACCCATTTGGGTCTCGCCCATCGAGTAGAAGAAAAATTGGAAATACCAGGTTGTGCCGGCGAGCGCGCAGAACAGGTAGTTCGCCAGCATCGGCACCCGGGCCCGATCTGCGTTTCCAGGAGCGGGCGCTTCTTCCACGGCCACCGAGGATTGCTTCCGAAGCTGTGTTCTCGGGGACGGCATGTGCTCTACGACTTCTCGGCTGGGCGCGTCGAGGGCGGTTTCGATGATGGTCTCGTCCTGATCTGGAGTATTCGGCTCGCGGGAAATCGAAGTGAAGTACTGGTAGCCGGTCTTATTATGAAGGTTCAAAATGACGCACCAGATAAAATTGGTAGTGAAGCCACCCAGCAACACCACCACCAGTACCGGCAAGCCCTGCCATAGATCCGGAGTTCCGTGTTTGATCGTGAGCGCCTTGATCGGATCTCCCGCCGCCAGACCATAGGCGAAACAGGCGCTCATCACGCCCGAAAGGACCGCCACCCCAACCCCCTTCTTCAAATCGAATTCCTTGATGGTCTCCTTCTGCTGCGCGGGCGACATGGCGCGCTCTTTATAGATACCGGCCAAACCCGCAGCCGCAATGCCCAGCAGGCAAACGAAAATACCCAAGAGAATGATTCTGCCCGAAGCGGTCCCCACCACCTGAGTCATGAATTCGCCACGGAAAATCGGTGGGATCAGCGTTCCGAAGGCGGCGCACAGACCCAGCACCACGGCCATCCCCAGCGACAAACCCAGGTAACGCATAGTCAAGCCAAAGGTGAGACCGCCGATTCCCCATAGAAGTCCGAAGAAAAAAGTCCAGAAAATAACCGTCCCCGGAGTTTCGTGGAGTACCAGCAAGAGATCCCGTGTCATGAGCAGCGCAAAAAACCACGGAGCGATGATCCAACTGAAAAAGCCGCCCGCGAGCCAGAACGTCTCCCATGCCCATCGCTTCACTCCACGGTAAGGCACGTAAAAACTGCCGGAAGCCAGACCGCCGAGCCAGTGGTATAACACGCCTACTAAGGGATTCGGATTCATATCAACCTCAGGATCTGGATGCCTGCTTGATTATGTCGGTCAGCACACCTGAATGCATTCGATACCTGTCAGGGCGCCGAGTTTCTTCACTTTGCCCGCAATGTGTCCGATGCCTACAGCACAGTGATGCGCCGGGCCGTGCACGTTCCAGGCATTCATGAAATTTCTTGCACCAAGAGAGAATCGATATCGGCTGTTGGTGTTCCCAATCTCAAGAATTGGACCAGCCACGGATTCGCCTTCGGCCAATAGAAGCTTCAACTTTCCATCCACTGTTTGGATCACCGATAACAATGTTACCGGACCATGCTTGACCGACATTTCTACTGATAGTCCTCGGCCCACCTTACCGTGATACACGTTGAGGGGACGAACCTTGGTCTTGCCTTGGGCAATCGCCATATGGCCTGGCCCGTCGTGTCCCATCAGCACCACATCATCCGTAAAATCGGCGGCGTAGTATTCAGTGAACGACCCACCCGCACCGAAGGCGTCCATGATTTTCATTGCCTGAGCGTTCTTGATCTCATATTCACCGGCAACTGGGACACCCCTTGTCGTGAGCAGGCTAGTTCCGAGAATGATGGAGCTGATGGCATCTTCATTCTCCAGATTGCCGGTACCCTGGTAGTAGTACGTCAGCGAGCCCAGCTTGTGGATCTCAACCATTCGATCCAATGCCACCGAAGTGCGCGCCGCGCGGTCTAATTCTTCCCGCGGGCAATCGGGCTGGACGTCAAACTTCTGGCGGAATTCCGCCACCCGCCTCTCTATTTCAGAGTCAGACACTTGCCGTCGGAAGGCCGCCAACTCATCCACCTCCAGGATTTCGATGTGTCCGCCGAAATAGGCACAATGCTGAGTAAGATCGGAATAGATATCCAGCATTCCTCCGTAGTAGTGGCCCATCACGCCGAGGCGATTGTGTTCCATGGCATGAGCGACTCTGGCGGCTTCGACCCAGTCGGTGATGTCATTCCAGGCGATCGGATCGTCTTCGAGCATGCCTGTGACCTGGAAAAAGGGGATCCGGCAGCGGTTGAAGACGTTCGCGATCTCGGGCACCGGACAAGACTGGCAGTAGGCCAGCCATTCGCCGGTCATCTTCGTGCGGTCCCCGAGGCCATTGAACCAGTCATAGTCAATGGCCGCAGAAGGAGCGAGGTTCAAAATAATGACGGGAACCTTGGCCCGCCGGACCACGGGGAGAACGGTAGAAGAGAGCGCGTAAGTGGTGACGTGCAGAAAAATGAGGTCAACGTCAGCGCATCGGAAGTCGTGGCCCGCGGCCAGAGCCTTTTCAGGAGTGTCGATCAATCCCAGGTTCACAACCTGGGCGCCGGCCCGTTCGAGCTTCTCAGCAACCTGCTGGCCGTATCCCTTTAAACGATCTTCCAGGCCGGGGAACTGCGGCCAATACGCGTCCAAACCGATTCCGAAAAGCCCAATCTTCGGCTCGGCGAATGCTCTGGGCTTGTCCATTGGCGAATCTGAACCGGCACAAATCCTACTCGCTTCAAACGGCTGAACTGTAGTATTCTGCGGCGGTTGTTGTCAATAGTAAGTTTATTTTCCTATTGAATTTTCTGGGACTCCCGGAACAATGCTGCGTGCGACTTGACGGAGGATTCACGTGAATCAATATCGGCCATCCCTGTTGCTGGCTATTTTTTTTGGTTTGATCGCAATATCCAGTTCTTTAGCCCAGAGACCCTCAGCCCAAGATCAGTCCGCGAAAGTCGCGGTCCACTGGGACAAAGTTACTGGCGTCTCGAAGACGACAGCGACCCTGCAGGTGGTGGTGAACCCGCCACTGCGCCGTGGATCGACAATTCACGACAACGCTTTCAAGTCACTGCACGATATTCAGGCCGACTATGTGCGCTATGTCCCCTGGCTGCCGTATCCGAAGCTCGGCATTGCCGAACTTGAGCCGCCAGCGGATGGCAAGACGTCATGGGACTTTTCGCTGATCGATCCCATGACCATCGATTTTCTCGACGCCACCAAGGGCCACTCCGTCATTCTGAATTTCAGCACGATCCCGGCATGGATGTTCAAGACCGACAAGCCCGTAACCTACCCGGCCGACCCCGACCAGCCGGTTTGGGATTACACCCAGGGAACTGAACCCCGCGATCCTACTATGAAAGAGATTGGCGACTACTACGGCCGTCTTTTTTCATGGTACACGCAAGGAGGCTTTACCGATGAGTTCGGCAAGCGCCATGAATCGGGTTACCACTACTCCATTCCCTACTGGGAGGTGCTGAACGAAATTGAGTTCGAGCACAAGATGACGCCGGAAACCTACACGAAAATTTATGACGCGGTGGTCGAGTCGATCCGGCGGGTTGCGCCTCAAACCAAGTTCGTGGGACTGGCGCTGGCGCAGCCGTCATCGCATCCCGAACAGTTTGAATACTTTCTCAATCCCAGGAATCATAAGCCCGGCATTCCTCTCGATTTCATTTCCTACCATTTCTATGCAGTGCCGACAGGCGATCAGAATCCCACCATACAGCCCTACACGTTCTTCGCGTACGCGGACGGCTTCCTTAATACCGTGCGCTACGTCGAGACGATTCGAAAAAGACTGTCTCCCGAGACGAAGACGACGATTGACGAGATCGGAGCCATTTCCGCGGATGACGTGATGCAGGACCAGCCGGGACACGTCACCCAGCCGATCCCGAGTTCCTATTGGAATTTGACCTGCGCCATGTACGCCTACATCTTCGGCGAACTGACCCGCATGGGAGTCGATGTCGCGGGCGAGTCACAACTTGTGGGCTACCCCACGCAATTTCCGTCGGTTTCCATGGTGGACTGGAACACGGGTAAACCCAATTCGCGCATCCGGGTTCTGAGCCTGCTGCGAGAGAACTTTGGGCCGGGCGACAAGGTTGTGGAAACGGAGCCTTTCAACCGATCCGTAGACTCTTATCTTTATTCTCTGGCGGTGGTGAAGCCGGACGGCAAACGGCGGGTTCTGCTGGTCAACAAACGGGACCGGCCGTTCGAGATCAACGTGCCTGGAGCCACCGGAGGCCAGGAGGACTACGTGGATCAGACCACGGGCTTTGACCCTCCAGGATCGGCCAAGTTGACGGGTGAGAAGATCACACTGAATGGGCTCTCAGTGGCGGTGATCACATTACCCTAATCGTCAGAGCTGAAGTTGAGCTTAAGGAGATCCCGGTATGCCACGAGTAGCCTTCCGCCTGCGAATCAAGGCTGATGCCATCGCGGGCTATGAAAAGGATCATGCCCAGGTTTGGCCGGAATTGCTTGCCAAGCTGAAGCAGGTGGGCATTTCCGACTATTCAATCTTTCGCCGCGATCAGGACCTTATCCTGGTCATGCGAGTGCCAGACTTCGACGCGGCCTGGGATGCGTTGGCCACCGATCCTGTGAACGTGCGCTGGCAGGCGGAAATGGCCAAGTATTTTGAGCCCGTGCCCGGCCTTCAACCTGGAGAGCGGTTCGCTATGATGAAGGAAGTCTTCTATATGGAGTAGCGGGTATAACTGAGCAGCGGGCTGCACTTCATGGCGACTTCTCGACGAGTATTCCTCACCGGACTGTTCGGTGCCACAGCCACGGCGTGTCTGGGTCAGGGCGTTGTGCCTCACAAGGCGGCAGTCCAGCCCCGGGGTAAACCCTCCGGCCTTCCTTTCAATGCCCACTTCGCCGACGTTGCCGCAAAGTCGGGTTTGCAAGCGATCACGGTGTACGGTGAAAGCGACCGCAAAGAATACATCATCGAAACCCTGGGTTGCGGTTGTGCCTTCCTCGACTTCGACAACGACGGCTGGCTGGATGTTTTCCTTCTATCGGGCAGCAGACTTTCAAATTCCCCCGAGGGCACCAGTAATCGCCTGTACAGGAATAATCGGGACGGCACCTTTACCGATGTCACCGAGCGAGCGGGACTCTTCAGGTCAGGTTGGGCCTGCGGGGTTTGTGTGGGCGATTACAACAACGACGGTTTTGACGACCTGTTCATCACCTCCTGGGGACAGAATGTTCTCTATCGCAACAACGGGGATGGAACTTTCAGTGATGTGACCAAAGCCGCTGGCTTGGCATCCGCGGGAACCCGCTGGGGATCCGGCTGTACATTTTTGGACTACAACCGCGACGGCCTGCTTGATCTGTTTGTTGCCAACTATCTGCAGTTCGATCTGAAAAACGCCCCCAAGCAAGGTCAGACTGCCAACTGCCAGTGGATGGAGATGCCGGTCGCTTGCGGCCCTCGCGGCTTCCCTTATGGACAGCACAGCCTTTTTCGCAACAATGGAGACGGCACATTCACAGACGTAAGTGTGGCCTCCGGCATAGCCGGTGCGAAGAGCAGCTACGGCCTGACTGCAATCGCCGCCGATTTTGACGACGATGGCTGGCCGGATATCTATCTGGCCTGTGATTCGACGCCGAGCTTTCTCTTCATGAACAATCATGACGGAACGTTTCGCGAAGAGGCGGCTCTGCGGGGTCCGGCCTATAGCGAAGACGGCCAGGAGCAAGCGGGCATGGGAGTGGCTGTGGGCGACTATGATCTCGATGGCCGCCTGGATATTTTGAAGACGAACTTCGAAGGCGATACCCACGATCTCTATCACAACCTGGGCAAGGCAGAATTCGAGGAGGCCAGCCGGCGGGCGGGCCTGGCCGTCGAAAATCGCTTCGTCTGCTGGGGTGCCGGCATCGCCGATCTTGACAACGATGGACAACCCGACATCTTCATCGTCGCCGGGCACACTTTTCCGGAAATCGGAAAGCGTTATCCAGGCTTCCCAGCCAGGAATCCCCGCCTTCTGTTTCGCAACCTGGGCAGCGGACGATTTGAGGAGCTTCTCAGCGAGGCCGGCCCCGCAGTAGCGGAACCTCACAACAGCCGCGGTTGCGCATTCGGAGATTTCGACAATGATGGCGACCTCGACATTCTCATCGTGAATCTCAACGAACCGCCCTCTCTGCTGCGAAACGATGTCACCGGCACGAATTCATGGCTCAAAGTAAAGCTGATCGGAACTAAATCCAACCGCAGCGCAATCGGAGGCCGAGTCGTAGTTAAAAGCGGCGACATCAGCCAGACGCAAGAGGTACAAAGCCAGTCGAGCTTCGTCTCCTGCAACGACTTCCGTTTGCACTTTGGCCTGGGCCAGGCCAAGAACGCCGAAATGAAGATCCGCTGGCCCAGCGGCGAGTGGCAAACTCTCACGAACGTGACTGCGAACCAGTTAGTCACAGTGAAGGAAGGCACGGGAGTCGTACCTAGTCTTGGTTGGCCCAGGCCTTGAGAGCGAATGACTGTGCGGAGACAAGTCAGCATATGAAAACCAAATTCCGGGCGCTCACTTTACTCACCTTGCTTTTGACCAGCGTGATCAGCGGATTCGCGCAGCTCCCTCCCGAAGCTCGGACAGGACTGTGGAAAGCGCAATGGATCACTTCACCGAACGCGCCTCAACGGGACATTGTCGTTTTGCATTTCAGGAAAGTGATCAACCTTCCACGGGTTCCTGAACATTTTGTCGTCCACGTTAGCGCCGATGGCTTATTCATTCTCTGCGTGAACCAGCGCGAGGTAGGGCGTGGTCCGGCACGAAGTGATCTTGCGCATTGGAAGTACGAAACCTATGACCTGGCGGCATCTCTGCGTCCGGGCCGTAGTGAGATCACCGCGACAGTATGGAGCTTGGGCGTTTCTACCGGGGCTCAGATCAGCGATCGAACCGCCTTTGTCCTCAACGGTGATTCGTCGGAGGCAAGTGTCACTGATACTGACAGTAGTTGGGAAGTTGAAGAAGACAAGGGCGTGCAAACTCTGCCAACCCCGCCGGACATTCAGCGGTTCTACTACGTAGCGGAGCCGGCGGAGCGCATAGATGGCGCATTATTGGATTGGTCCTGGAACGACGCAGCTTCTTCGCGCGGCAAATGGGAGAAGGCTGTTTCGATTGGAAATGCTACCGAGCGAGGAGCGGTACTGCAAAACAACAACTGGCAATTGATACCGAATTCGCTCCCCGCCATGCAAATGGAACTTACACCTGTTGGACGCGTGGTGCGCGCATCCGGAATTCAACCTCCGGCGGACTTCCCCGGCGCCGGGTTCCAAATTCCGGCCCATGCCAGTGTCAGCTTGCTGGTGGACCAGTCTCATTTGACTACAGCGTACCCAGAGCTGACGGTGAGCGGGGGCGCCAAGAGCACGATTCGTCTCACCTACGCAGAGGCGCTCGTTGATAGTCAGGGAGTAAAAGGCAATCGCAATGAAATCGCGGGCAAACACATCGTTGGCATCTTCGATGAATTCCTGCCGGACGGCTCCGAAAAACGTCCCTTTGTACCCCTGGCATGGCGTACATGGCGCTATCTGCAGCTCGACGTCAACACCGCTGACCAGCCACTTCGCATTGAAAGCCTCCGCTCCTGGTTCACGGCCTTCCCCTTTGAAGAGCGCGCCCGCTTCGAATCAGACGACCCGGTTCTAAGTCAGATTTGGCAAATCGGCTGGCGGACAGCTCGGCTCGACGCCCATGACACCTATATGGACACGCCCTATTGGGAACGCATGCAGTATATCGGCGACACGCGTATCCAGGCTTTGATCTCCTATGACGTTGCCGGCGACGATCGCCTCGCTCGCCAGGCAATTCAAGCCTTTAACGATTCCCGAATAGCTGACGGCATCACCCGTAGCCGCTATCCGTCATCAGTCACGCAGATCATCCCAACGTTCTCTCTGTTATGGATCGGGATGGTGGATGACTTCTGGCAGTATCGCGGAGACGATGCATTCGTTAAAGCACAAATACCCGGCACAAGGACCGTGCTGGACTGGTTCCTCGACAAGCAGAGACCAGACGGACTCATGGGGCACTTGAATTGGTGGCCCTTCCTCGATTGGGGAAAAGATTTCGCCTTCGGCATGCCTCCCGAAGATGCGGACGGCGGATCTTCCCCCATCACCCTTCAGTACATTGAAGCCCTTCGTTACGGCGCGGAGCTGGAATCAACCTTCGGAGACCCGGCTCGTGCCCAACGTTACCGGGAAGCCGATAGTCGCGCGGTAAATGCGATCCGCAAATTGTGCTGGAATCATACTTCCGGTCTGATCGCTGACACCCCTGCCCAGAAACACTATAGCCAGCATGCCAATATTCTCGGGGTATGGCTCGACGTGATTCCGCGGGAACAACAGAAGGATGTTCTCAACAGGATCCTCTCGGTGAGCGACCCGGGTTTTACATCAACCGGGCCCGTTCCGGAGATGACGAAGGCCACCTACTACTTTCGATTTTATCTGGGCCGCGCGCTCGAGCACGCAGGCATGGGAGATCAATATCTGAATCTGCTTAAGCCGTGGCGGGACATGGCAGCTTTAGGACTTACGACATGGGCTGAGCAACCCGAGCCAACCAGATCAGATTCCCACGCCTGGAGTGCTCATCCGAATTTTGATTTTCTCACTATCGTCGCCGGAATTCGACCAAAAGCACCTGGCTTCTCAAGCGTCAGTATCGAACCTCACCTGGGCGTGTTACACAATGTGGTTTCCGCTGTACCGACTCCTAGGGGCATGGTGGAGGTGAATTACGTTACCAGGAACTCAGGAGTGAGTGCTGAGATTAATCTCCCCGCGAATGTGTCGGGGGAATTACTCTGGAAGGGAAAAACCCTTAACTTGCATCCTGGTCATCAACAATTACTCTTGCAGTGAGACCAAACCGGTAAGCAAACAGACGCGCCGGGTGGGCCGCTTCTCGTGGAAGCTAGTCCAGGCAAACTTGATGCGTGGGCTCTCGGCCGCTCAAAAGGCACGCTCTTGTCCCATTCGCGATAACTGCCATGGGTTAGGACCAGCTTATGAAGGAGCGGAGCGATTTTCCATCGCGGCCCATGCTCACGTTCAAAATCCGAGATGCGGTTGACAATGCATTTCTGTCCGACTGAATCTGCATAAAATATGAGCCCGCTGCGCCAGGACGGAAAGCAATTTCCGTTTGGAGCCATCGCATTACTGAGGGGCGCTTGAATCCAGTTGCTGCCTGGTGACCTCGCTCGGCGAAACGAACCGCATACCGGCCTCATCGAGGCTCGCCTTCTGTTGGTGGAGATTTTGGTATTTAGTAAACGCCTCCTGCGCTTCTCTGTTATTTCCCAAAGACCTTTGGACTTGCGAAAGCCGATACCAGGAAACCTCATTTCTCGGATTCAGCTCGATTGCCTTTTGCAAATGCGGCAGGGCCTGTTGCGGCTTCTGCTGCGACATTAGCACGGAGGCTAGCCCCAGTTGGGCTTCTTCAAAATCAGGATGCGATTTAAGCGCTTGCTCAAAAAGCTTCTGCGCCTCCTCAAATTGCCCTCCGTTCCGACGGGCCTCGGCCATCTCGTAGGCCGCATTGCCGTTCAAGGGATCCAAAGCCAGTTCCTGTTCAAATTCCTTCTGGGCGCTGGCCAGATCTTCGCTGGATGTAATCTGACGCGCGCGGGCCAGCAGCGTGCGTCCCAGACGATAATGGATGCCCGGACGGCGCGGATCAAGCGCCAACACCTGGCGGTACTCAGTGATCGCGGCGTCGTAAGATCCCTGGCTCTCATCGGCCTCGGCCAGGGTCTGGTGACGCCAGACCGACGCGGGGGCCACCTGAGCGAGCTTCTGCATCGTCAGGAAAGCGAAGTTCCCATACACCTTTCCGGTGTGGTATAGGACTTCGGGATCGTCGGGATAGAGCCGATTCAATTCTAGCGCCACCTCCACCGCTTTGCGGTCCTGCCCCAGTCCGGTGTAGGCGCGCTGTAGGTGCAGGCCACACATTCGTTTTATCTCGGGGTCGGCAGCCCGATGGAAGCCTCTCTCCAGCCCAGGCAGGGCATCGTTGTAGCGGCCCAATTCCGACAGCGAAACAGCTAGGAGGCTCTCGGTTCTAGTCAGGCTTGGTTTAAGCTTCAGAGCCTGACGAAGGACCGGCACGGCTTGGTCAAATCGTCCTTCTTGAAAATAGATCATACCCAGGTTGGCATGCACTTCGGCGATGCCAGGTTCCAGATCCCGCAGCTTCTCGTAGGCCTTTTCCGCTTCGTCTAAGCGCCCTGCCGCCAGCGCGCTTTGCCCTTCCTCTGCGTAAGGTTCCGTCGCGCTGCCACCGGAGGATTGCCCGAAGGCACTCAGAGCTATAAGATAGAGGCAGACTACCCTGAGACAGGCATTGGTGGCTGCCGCGATCATTTTTGCAGTTTACCTCACGAAAACCGGAAACCGGGAGATATATGCGCCGGACAGTGGTCAAGTCGTCGCGCGGGACGCGAATGAAAAAACCGCCAGGCCTAAGCCTGGCGGTTGATAGAAGTAACCAGCGCTAGTTAGAAGACGATTTTTCCACCAAGCTGAACGACACGCGACGCGCGGGCATTTGTAACCACCCCAAAGGCCTGCGCCCCGGTGCTGGAAACGTTGGTTGACACCGGGTTTTGTCCAGGTCCTACGCTGGGATTGGTAAGGTCCAATCCGTATTGGGTATGGTTGAACGCGTTGAACGCTTCCGCCCGGAACTGGAATGCCACTCGTTCCGTGAACTTGAACGTCTTTCCGATGTTCATGTCCCAATTGTTGATTCCCGGGTTGGTGAGGATATTCCGCCCGCTGTTACCGAACTGGGTGTACAACGGGGCTGTAAAGCACGCGGTATTGAACCAGTGCGTAAGGGTCTTAGGACCGCTGTTCGGATTACAGCCGGGAACCAGGTTGGCGCGCTGATTGAAAATATCGTTCCCCGTGAAATCAGCATTGCCTGTAGCAGAGAAGGGGAACCCTTTCTGCATAGTGACCACGCCACCGACCTGCCATCCACCGATCAAGATATCGGCCGCCCGGTTCATGTTTCCGCCGAAGCGCTTACCACGCCCAAGTGGCAAGCTGTAAACGTAGCTCGTCACAAAGCGATGGCGGACATCGAAGTCCGAGCGTCCATAGTCGAGCGACGGATTGTGATCGTTGAGATGCCCGGCAAACCCGCCCCCCGCCGACCCAACGCCAGCAGCCGCCGACTTGTCGTCCAAACTCTTGGCATAGGTATAGACCGCCTGAAGCGCCAAGTCGGAAGTACGATGCTCCAACTTCAAGTTGCCGGCATTGTAATAGGAGTACCCATTCCATTCGCTGCTCAGGTATCCGTTCGCGGCGGTGATGTTTTGAAACGGTCTGCGGGGTTGAATCAAGCAAGTAGGACTGTTCGGATTGCCCCCCACGGTGACATCGCAAAGAGCGGGGTTGGGGGTTGGAAAAGGCTGATTGATATTGGTGCGGTTCAGCAGGTGCAATCCATGGTTTCCAACGTAGTTCGCCTCCAGCGTTGTGTTTGCCGCCAGTTGGCGCTGGACTGACAGGGACCACTGCTGGACATACGGATTGCGCGGATGGTCGGAAATTTGGACCGCAAAGAATTGGCTTCCATCTGTCGCCGCACTGACTATGTGAGGAACGATCGGCGGCTGCATGTTGTCGGTTAATTTCGGCGTAGTTGGATCGCCCGTTGGAGTGTAGTTCTGGCGTACGACAAAGGGATATACGTCCCCTGAGTCATCAATCTCGCGGGTTTCCGAGGCGTCAAAGAAAATTCCATAGCCGCCGCGGACCACGGTTTTGTCGGTTAACCGGTAGGCAAAGCCGACGCGCGGAGCAAAGGGTTTCTTTGAACTATCTACCGGATTGCGGCGGCCGCAGAAGCGATAGAATCCATTTCCGGCAGGGGCAACCGTGGTTAGCAGAGTTTTGTCAGCGAAGCATAAGCCGCCAAGGGGATTAGCGTCATCAAACCACATCATTTGGTTATTCTGTTCGTATGGTATCGTTCGGAAATCCCACCTCAAACCCAAGTTCAGGGTCAAGCGGTTGGTTGCTTTCCAGTCGTCCTGCACGTAGGGAGCAAAATACGTAAAGTGATATTGATTCAGATTACCGGGAGGGTTCGCTGGCTTGAAGTTCGGTCCGGGCTGCCAGGTGGCGTCGTTGTTGTAGTAGCCAAGGAGAAAATCTGCGACGCTGTTACCAGTACCACAACTAACGGTTGTGCAGCCGTTCACGGGCAAATTGCCACCGGGGTTATTGCTCGGATTAAACCCGGTCGCGCTGCCGTTGCTGAGTATGAGGTTGCTTGAGTAGCCGTAGTCTCCCAGAAAATCGTCCGCAAGATTACGCTTCTGTATCCAACGACGAAAATCGAAACCCACGGCGATGGTGTGTTTCCCCTTTATCACGGTAAAGGAATCGGCGAAATCCCACATGGGCACGTCGCTGGTGGTAAGGTCGTTGACTTGGCTTCCCACAGTGGCGAACCCCGCATTCAGGTTGATTTGCGGGTACGTCTGGTTGTTAGGAAACTTATTCAAGTTTGGGTAACTCCCCGTAATCCCCATGGTTGTCACGTCGGCCTGCGACGCGGGAAAACCTACCTGATTGGCGATTGCCTCAAGATGTCCGAAGCGGAAGTTATTGATCATGTTGTGGCCGAGCGAGATGGTATGCGATACCGTCCAGCTTTCGTTGTTCTCGACAAAGCTTCCGACTCCCTGCTTTGAAACGTTCCCGTTTGCGACGTTTGAATTGGCAAAGTCTACGTTCGACCAGCGGAAGGAGACCGAGCCCCAACGCCCCAGAAGCTGATCGAGCTTGTAGGTTTGCTGGTCGATATTGTTGGGGGCACTGCCTGAGGCGGAAACGGTACCGCCGGGCCCCGGAGCCGGAAAGAACCCTTTCTCCACATTCGCCAGGCGCGAAAAACGCGCCGCAGGAATAATATTACCCGGGAAAGGCGCTCCGGTTAGAGGATCAATGGGCATGCAGGGAAGGTTATTCGAAAGCTGGGTGTTGCAGGCCGCAGTTCCTACGGCGGGCAACGGTTGCCCCGCCAGTGGGCCTGACAATGCCGTGGCCGCAGAAAAGTCCGCGTTTCCTCCCGTCGTACCAATACCGAGTTGTGCCGGGGCGGGTACGAAAACCGGAGTGGCGATGAATCCATTGATGGTCCGCTGGCCTTCGTAATTGACCAGGAAGAAAGTCTTGTTCCGGCCATCGTATAGCTTGGGGATGTAGATCGGACCTCCAAGCACAAAGCCAAATTGACTCTGCCGCAATTCGGGGTTCTTGGTTGCGGGCGCTGCGTTAGGCAATACTGGCAACGCATCGAAGGCGTCGTTTCTCAAGAACTCGAACGCCGTGCCATGCAACTGGTTGGTGCCACTCTTGCTGACAATGTTGATTTGGTTGGCGCTAAAGCCGTACTCCGCGGAGTAGGTCCCACTTTGGATCTTAAATTCCTGGATCGCATCCTGCGACAGGATCACCGCAGGCGTGCCCAGGGCCGTATCCACGTTCGCGATACCGTCCAAGGTATAGTTGTTCGATTCCGGACGGCTGCCGTTGATGCTGATAGCATTGCCCGCACCCTGCCGCATCTGGCCTTGCTCTCCGTTGGTCGTTACCGCGCCGGCGGTCAAGAAGATTAGATTGATGAAGTTGCGGTTGGCTAGTGGGAGTTGATCAACCTGTCTTTGCGTGACGGTTTGTGCCACGGTTGCGCTGTCAGTTTCCAAAGTGACGGCGTTGGCCTGCACTTCGACAAATTCGTTTACCGAGCCGGCCTTCAAGGTGACATCCGCGCGCGCCTGCTGCGCCACCACCAGGCTGATGTTGTCCACCACGGACTTCTGGAATCCAGGAGCCTCGACCGTTACCTTGTAGGTTCCGACCTGAAGGAATGGGGCGGTGTAGTCTCCCGAGGAACTCGTCTCGGTGTGAGTAACGCTGCCGGTGGCGGTGTTAGTGATGTTGACGCTCGCCTTGGCCACCACGGCGCCGGAATTGTCGGTGACGGTACCTAGAATGGTTCCGGTGGACTGGGCGTGCAGTAGCCCTGCCGATACGATAACAAACAGACATACCACCAGACTGTGGACTCTCATGGTCGCATTCTCCTGTGTCTCTTGGACACCAGCGGTCAACGTAGACCGGGCAGAGAAAATTCCGTTTGGACCTTCCCCACCCCACGAACTGGCCGCACTCTAGCGAGCGTCAATAAACGTTGTCAAGAAAATAGTGAATTTGTTTCTCTATTGAAGTTTCGATGGTCCGCTATACAAACGTCCCATTGCGAAGTTGAGCTGTGCCGGTGTTCAAGAAATTTTCTCCGCCCGCATGCGTGCGCCCCGCCGCAACCCGGAGTCTATAGGCGAAAAGCAGGGGTCCAAGTTATAGTCTTTAGGCCGTCGCCAACGGCCGCCAAGGCACACGCGAATTGAAACGTTCAGCTCCCAAGCGGCTTTACTTGATCCCCGTGCTCTCGAAGGCGCTCGACATACTCGAGCTCCTGCAGAACGAGCAGGGTCCCCTCGCGCTCGAGTCCATCTACCAGCGGACGAATATTTCCAAGACCACGGTTTATCGCATTCTCAAAACATTTGTGCATCGCGGCTATGTGGCCCAGTCGCAGGACGGACTCTATCGACTGGTGGCCCACCCCAAGAAGGCGCGGTTCGGTTTTGGCAGTGAATCCGCGGAGATGCCTTTTTCGGAAGCCGTGACGGACAGCCTAAAGGCTGCCTCCTCAGCCGCCGGAGTTGACCTGATCGTGCTCGACAATCGTTATGACGGCCCCACCGCGTTACACAATGCGGACGAATTCGTGCGCAACCGGGTGGATCTGGTGATCGAATTTCAGATCGATCAGCATGTAGCGCCCGTCTTGGCAGACAAGATCGATGCCGCAGGTATCCCCCTGATTGCGGTGGACATACCGCATCCCCACGCGACTTTTTTTGGGGTAAACAATTATCGGGTGGGCTTCGAGGCTGGCGAATGCCTGGCGCTGTATGCCAAGAAAATATGGGACGGCAAGGTGCGCTGGGCCTTAGGACTGGACATTGACGAAGCCGGTCCGCTGGTGCAAAGCCGGGTAACCGGAGCCTTCGAGGCCATTCGCTCTCGACTGCCGGGGATTCCATCTGAATTTCTGGTCCGCATGGACGCCCGCGGCTTACGTGACAAGAGCTGTCAACTGGTCCTCGATTTCCTGCGACGTCACCCTAAAGATCGCGGAATCCTGATTGCCGCCGCAACCGACACCAGCGCCCTGGGCGCGGTACAAGCGGTGCGAGAGCTTAAAGCGCGAGAAATATGTGGCCGTTGTCGGACAAGATTGCATTCCGGAAGCTCTCGAAGAAATTTCGCGTCCCGACAGCCCGCTGATCGGCTCGGTTTCTCACGAGGCCCAAAGCTACGGACCGAGGCTGATTCATCTCGGGCTGTCCATTCTGAGTGGTCACCGCGTCGCACCCTACAATTATGTGGAGCACAAACTGGTGACCGGGTCGTGGGCGTCCGCAGGCGGCAAACCGGCGTAACCGCCGGCGCTCTTCACCGCACCCAGATTTCTCCCTTGAAATTCTCCAATGGAAATTGTTGCCCTATTGCATCAGTGGAGTATGATATCTCGGACTTCGAGGCGCGGCGGCCGTTTAGCTGGATCGAACGGCTACCGGGTTCCGACATATTTTCCGCAGAGAGCACGTCCATGCAGCTCAAAACCAGTTTGCGCTATTTGGAAGATCGTTGGGATGATCAGGTCGCCCGCGGCCTCGACCAACCTGAATTGCTGCGCTACCGCTCGAATCTGCTGGGCTCCGACCTTCGCATCACCAACTTCGGAGGAGGCAACACCAGTTCGAAAATCCAGCAAACCGATCCTTTAAGCGGCAAGCAGGAAGAAGTCTTGTGGATCAAGGGCAGCGGCGGCGATCTGGGAAGTATCAAGCTGACCGGACTGGCGGCTCTGTACTCAGAAAAGCTGCACGGGCTGGAACACAAATATCGCGGCGCGGAATTCGAAGATGAAATGGTGGACATGTATCCGCTATGCGCCTTCGGCAAAAGCACAGTCGCCGCCTCGATTGATACGCCTCTTCATGGCTTTCTGCCTTTTCCCCACATCGACCATTTGCACCCGGACTGGGGCATCGCGCTGGCGGCCTCGGCCAACGGCCGCGAAAAGATGGAAGAATTCAATCGCCTGTATGACCACCATCTGATCTGGGTGCCGTGGCAACGGCCGGGTTTCGAGTTGGCCATGATGCTGCGTCGCGCGGTGCAGGAGAGCCCGAACTGCGACGGCGTAGTACTGGGCGGCCACGGCCTGTTCACCTGGGGAAATACCCAGCAAGAGTGCTACGAAAATACGATTTCCATCATCGATCAGCTCGGACAATTTGTGGTAGACCACGTCGACAAGAAAGGCGCGGCGTTGTTCGGCGGTCCGCGCTACCCGCGCTCTGGATAACCGGCGCGATCTTGCGCTCGACATTTTTCCCTTCCTGCGGGGAAGAGTTTCCGGCGCCCGGCGCTTGATCGGCAACTTCAGCGATCTGCCGGAAGTACTGCGCTTTGTAAATTCGGCGGACGCCGCAGGAGTTGGCGCATCTGGGCACCAGCTGTCCCGACCACTTTATCCGCACCAAAGTCCGGCCTTTGTTTGTTCCCTGGCAGCCGGTCGAGAGTGTGCAAGGACTGCGCGAACAAATCGAATCCGCGCTGACAAATTACCGCAAGGAGTATGCGGAATATTACAACTCGTTCGCGCAGCCTGATTCCCCTGCCATGCGCGATGCGAATCCGACTGTAGTTCTTATTCCTGGCATCGGTATGTTCAGTTTCGGAAAGAGCAAGACCGAAGCCCGGCTCACCGGCGAGTTCTACGTGAATGCCATCCATGTGATGGAAGGCGCGACCTCGATGGACACCGGGAAAACGCCCGCGACGCTGCCCCAAGCCGGGGCCGCGGCGCCGACCAGCGCATTCACGGTCCATGCAAACTATGTAGCCCTGCCTCCCTCGGAAGCATTTCGGATTGAATACTGGCAACTGGAAGAAGCCAAGATTCGCCGCCAGCCCCCGGAAAAGGAATTGAGCCGTCACGTGGTTCTGATTGTCGGCGGAGGCAGCGGCATTGGTCGCGAAGCCGCTCTACTGGCGGCGGAACGCGGAGCACACGTTGTGGTCGCGGACCGTGATCACGAAGCCGCGAAGAAAGTAGCGGAGGAAGCCAAGAGCATCGCAGGGAAAGAAAGCGGCCTGTCCGTCGCCGTGGACATTCGCCGTCGTGATGTCATCCGGCAGAGCCTGCGCGAACTGGTTGCGGCTTACGGCGGACTGGACGTGCTGATCAACACCGCCGCGCTCTTTCCTTCGTCGAAAGACGGACCAATCAGCGACGAGCAGTGGGGAGTTACGCTCGACATCAACGTTACGGCAAACTATCTTCTGGTGGATGAAGCCGCTCGCATCTTTAAAGATCAGAATCTCGACGCCTCAGTCGTACTTACCAGTTCCGCCAACGCGGTTGTGCCCAAGCGCGGCAGCGAAGCCTACGACGTGAGTAAGGCAGCGCTCAGTCACCTGGTGCGCGAGCTCGCAATTTCGCTGTCCCCGAAAATTCGGGTAAACGGTATCAGTCCTGCCACCGTGATCAAAGGGTCGACCATGTTTCCTCGCGATCGCGTGATCATGGCTCTGAAGAAATATGAGATCGCTTACAGTGATGCGGCCAGCGACGAAGAATTGAGGACGCTGCTCGGCGAGTTTTACGCCAGACGTACCCTCACTCATCGCCCTATTGATCCAAAAGATTGTGCGGAAGCAATCCTGTTCCTGGCGGGACCGAAATCTCCTTGCACCACCGGCCACATCGTTCCCGTGGACGGGGGTTTGACCGAGGCTTTCCTACGATGAATGAGGTTTCGCGCGACCGGGATCCCGCATCTGGCGACAAGCTCGCGGCCAAAGTCAGGAAAAAGCCGGTGCTGGTGGCCGTGGACTTGGGCGCGGAGAGCTGTCGGGTTTCCCTGCTGCGCTGGATCGAAGGTCAACCGGAAATTCGTCTCGTCCACCGCTTCGCCAATTCAGCCCAAGACTAGGGGAACGGTCTCCGTTGGGACATTGCTGCGATCGAGGCAGGCGTGGAAGAGGGCTTGCGCGCCTGCGCGCAACTTGCGCCCGAAGGGATCGCTGCGATTGGAGTGGACGGTTGGGCCGTGGATTATGTGCGCCTGGGCCCGGAAGGACAACCGGTCGCCAATCCCTTTTGCTATCGCGACCAACGTAACGTGGAATCGCAAAACCTGGTGCACGGCAAGATTTCTCCGCAGCGCCTCTACGAGCTGACCGGATTCAGATCCTGACCTTGAACACGCTGTATCAGCTGCACGCCGACGGCGACACTGAACAGACTGTTCCATGGATAAACTTGCCTGAGTATCTGCTGCATGCGCTAGGCGGAAGGCGAGTCTCCGAATACACCAATGCGACCCATACTCAGCTTGCTGGGTGTGCACGACCAGGCCTGGAGTCCTGAAATCTTCAAGGCCGCTGGACTTGATGTGAACGCCGCACCGCCTTTGGTGAATCCGGGAACCGATATTGGTCAATTGCCAGGGCCCCCTGGCTTCCCTGCCGGCGTTCCGCAACACCCGGTTGATCGCCCCCGCCTGTCACGACACGGCATCGGCCATCGCGGGAATCCCGGCGCAGGGGGATGACTGGGCATTTATCAGCTCCGGCACCTGGTCGCTGGTGGGTTGCGTGCTCACTTCCGCATGCGTCAGCGAGGCGGCGCGCCAGAAAAACTTCAGCAACGAAGGCGGCGTTGGCGGCAGAATCTATTTTCTGAAAAACGTAAACGGCATGTGGCTGCTGCGGCAATGCATCGAACATTGGCAGATCGCAAGGCCAGACCTGGACGGTTGAGCAACTGGTCGAGGCCTCCGCAAACCTGGATGCGCCCGAGGGATCTGCTCGACGTCGACGATCCCGATCTGTTGTTGCCGGGGGACATGCCGGCACGGATCAACGCGCAACTGAAGCGCTCCGGCCAGACCGCTATTCCCGAAGGCGCAGGCATGGCGCCCACAATGACGAGCCTGATTCTTCACAGTCTGGCCGCCCGTTACGCGGCGGTCCTGCAGAGACGCGACCAGCATCTCGGGGAAAACTTTTAAGCGGCTTTACATTGTGGGCGGCGGAAGCAAGAACAACGTGCTCAACCAGCTGACCGCCAGAGCCACCGGGCTGCAGGTTCTGACCGGCTCCACTGAAAGTGCGACCGTCGGCAATTTCGCGATCCAACTGGCCGCGCTTGAAGGAAAATACACGAATGACATTGGAGTGGCCGCGAACGCCGTGGCCGAGTGGGCTGGCATTTTAGCCGACCAGCCTATTGATGCCATTCCCGGAAACACCATCCCTGTTCACAGAGTCGAAAAGATTCAAAGGCCCAATGGAAAGGCACTCGCATGACGCAGAAACCCGAAGTCCTGATACATCGTGCGCTCGACAACTTTAATATCGAACTGCCCTCCTGGGGTTTTGCCAACACCGGAACCCGCTTCGGAAAATTCATCCAGCTCGCGGCTGCGGTCACACTCGAGGACAAGTTCAGCGACGCGGGACAGGTGCACGCGCTTGACCGGCGCTTGTCCTACCAGTGGCATTGCATGTGCAGTGGGACCTTCCCAACGGCTTGAAGGATGTTGCCCAGGTGAAACGGCTGGCCGAAAAATACGGGGTGCAACCGGGCTCAATCAACCCCAACGTCTTTCAGGACCAGGAGTACAAGTATGGGTCGGTGGGCAACCCGGATCCTGCGATTCGCAAGCGTGCCACGGATCACATGCTGGATTGCGTGGCCATCGCCACAGCTCTGGAGTGTCGCGACGTTTCACCCTGGTTTGCCGACGGCTCGAACTATCCCGGCAGCCAGAGTATTCGAAATAGGATTGGATGGTTCGAGGAAGCGCTGAAAACAGGTCCATGCCGGACTGAATCCCAAAACAGCGTCTCCTGGTCGAGTACAAGCCGTTCGAGCCCGCGTTCTACCACACTGACGTTGCCGACTGGGGCATGGCGTTCCTGCTGGCACGCGCGGCCGGTCCCCAGGCTTACGTTCTGGTGGACACCGGTCATCACTATCAAGCCCAGAATATCGAGCAGATCGTCGCCTGGCTGCTCCATCACGGAATGATCGGCGGCTTCCACTTCAATGACCGCAGATACGCCGATGACGATCTGACGCTGGGGTCGATCGATCCCTATCAGATCTTCCGCATCTTCCATGAGATTCACACCTACGCCTGGGAAACCGGCGCATTCGCCGATGTGGCGTACATGGTAGACCAGAGCCACAACCTGAAAGGCAAGATGGAAGCCATGATCCAGACGGTCTGCACGGCGCAGGAACTCTACGCCAAAGCCGCCATCGTGGACCACGCGCGCCTGGCGCCACTACAGCAGAGTTGCTCGCTGGTCGAAGCCGAGGAGACCCTGCGCGGTGCGTTCTGGTATGACGTGCGGCCCGTGCTGCGCGAATGGCGCCGCAGTCATGGTCTGCCGGAAGATCCGATGCAGGCGTTCCGCGAGAGCGGATATCTCGAACGAATCACGGCCGAGCGTCGCGAACGAAATGCGGTCTCCGTAACCACCTACGCCTAGCCGCAGAGAAATGAGAACCTTACAGCGTTGCGCCTTGTGAACGAATGATTTGAGTGTAGCGCGCCGCCGAATCCTTCAGTATTCGCTTTTGGGTCTTGTAATCGACGTAGATCAGTCCAAAACGCTGGTTGAAGCCCTGGGTCCACTCGAAGTTATCCAGAAGTGACCAGTGAAAATATCCTTTCAGGGGCACGCCTTTTTCGGACGCCCGGCGGAGTGACTTCAGATAGGCATCCAGAAACGCCGTCCGTTCGGGATCGTGTACCTTGCCATCGCTCGCCGGCTTGTCATCGTTACCCCAGAAGAAACCCGGCGGAAAACTACTTCCACCCGACGCGGCAAACGGCAATGACAAACCATACTTCGGCAGGGCGGCAGCCAGCGCCGCGATTGCCCGCACTGCCCAGAAATTGGCGTCGATCAATTGGGCTCATGGTTAGTCCTATTGCGCGGTTTCCTTTTCCAGCTTCACCGGCCCGAGCAATCCCGAAGGAAGCAATGGCGAATTTGCCTTGTACGGCTTCACGTCCGCGAAGGTATATTTCGTCGTCGCGTCGGGTTGCTGATCGCCGATCAAACGGTTGACCCATGCATTCGTCACCTTGATCGTCACTTCGTTCGCACCCGCCTTCAGCGCGCTGGTCACATCCACCCGGTAGGGTGCATGCCAAACCACGCCCAGAGATTTTCCGTTCACGGTTACCTCGGCCAGGTTCTTGACATCACCCAGATCAATCCAGAGCCTGGCGCCTGGCTTGAACCAGTCCGCTGACGCCTGAATGGTCTTGGTGTAAGTGCCAGTCCCGGAAAAGTACTTCACGCCTTTATCCTGGCTGTCGCTCCACGAACTAAGCGTACCCAACGTGATGGATGCCGGCGCGCCGCGCCCCGGCTGGAAGGTGACATTCCACGAGCCATCCACCACCGCCAGTTGTGTTTTCACGACCGTCGTCAAGGTCAGGGATGTAGCCTTGGAAGGCCTGCGGAACACTACAAACACCGTGCCCCACGGTTCAAGATGGAGGGGCACAGTGGTGCGGCCATCGGCGATGTTGTAAGAAGCAGGTTGCGCCTTGCCGGTCTCGGCGTACCACAACTCGGGTGCCTTGCCGGTCACACGGAAGCTCGCATCCACCGTCTCGTCACGATCGTTGCGGTTGTCGACGAAGTAGATGTCAGTGTCACCTGCTTTGCGATGCACAAAAAGAATCCGCGTGTCGCTGTGCGGGTTACTGTGGTCAAAATCCGGAGCCACGTTCAACGCCTTCAAGGTTGCTTCGGCGTTCTGTCCCGCATACACCTTGCCCTTGCCAACTGAATGCACACCGCTTCCGTCGCCGAACAGTTCATCGTTCAGCTTCTTGAATTCCGCCGCATCGTCTGCCAGGCTTGGCGTGTCGGTCGGCTTTTCACCCGCAACCACCGCACCCTGCTCCACCAGTTTGCGAATGCTGCGCAGGACCGGCAGCGACATGTGTTTGCTGTACGGATCGAGTGCCAGAACGCGATAATTCATCCCGCTCTTCGTCGTGATCCGTCCGTCAGCCACGCTCAGTTCATGGATCAAGCCGTCGGCGTTGATGTAGTCGAAGCCATAGCCTGCCGGCACGTCGGGCGCCTTCTCGTTGAAGATTGCCGTGAGGTTCGAATCCTCGCCGTAGAAGTAAATCACGTCGGCGGCAAACCGCCCCTGCTGCAACAGATACGAACTGCGCGCCAGATAGTCCATCCACGCCCCAGCCTGCTCAGCCCAGGTTTCGTTGCGATTGAACCATTGTCCGAAAGGCCCCAGCGTCAGTCCGGGCGCCTTGTCGATGAGAGGCTGGTGCGCCGATTCGTGAATCACGAAGCGATTGATCCCATTCAACAGTTCCTGGTCCGCTGTCGGCTTCAGTGTTGCCGGAGACCACGCCCATGGTGCAGCCGCCGCCGTCAGCGACTCCGCCGCCACAAGATTCTGGCCGTAGATGTGCGCCACCGATGCCGACTCGCGATCATCCGCGTTGTATCCGAATTGTTCTTTGTTCACGCCGGGGACCTGCGTCCACATCGCGCTCATCGGGACGTCATCCAGCTTCTTCACTTCCATACCATCGGCGACGAACGCACGTCCGCTCTCATGCGATTCCCCGTAGTGGCCAATGCCGCGTTCTTTCAGCGACGCCTGCACCTGGCCGTAGTGTTCGTCCGCGATCAGATCGGCAATGGTCTTGCGGAAATCCCATAGGAACTGATCGCTGGCTTCGGCACTTTCGACCACCTGCCCGGTGAGGACCGGCATCCAGGGCGCCGGATCATAGCCCCGCCGCTTCTTGAACTGAGCCACCATATCGTCGGTCCAGTTCTGTGAACCTGCCTCCCAGCTATCAGTAATCACGTAACGGATACCGCGCTTGCCCATGTAATCCGCGCCCACCGTCTCCTTGTAGCTGTCGAGATAGCCATCCATGTAATTCTTCACGTAGCCGCGGTTCAGCTTGTCCACCTCAAGGCCAGTGGCTTCGGCAGTCGCCGGATGGTTTGTGATTCCCAACAATGAATAGCCGAAACGCAGAACCACCCAGTGTGCCGGCCGGCGGTGTCCAGTCGAGCGTGCCGTCCGGAACGCATTTTCGAAGTCAAGTCGACCACGTCGGACTTTGAAACGACTTCCGCTGCCGGCACTTGAGGCGTAGCGAATCCGATAGACGTCGGGCACCGGAGTGAAGGCAGCCTTTTCTTCGAACCGGTTGACTCGCGCTCCCGGATGCAAGACCAACTCAGCAATTTCATAGTCGGTTGGAGGCGCACCGATCTTTATCCCCAGGGATTGGGATCGATACCGCTGGCCCACGCCGGCACGGGAGGAGGCGGCGTGCGCTTGAATGTGACTCGGAAAAACTTCGCACGTCACCGGCGGGAATGAAAGCGTATGCTGCGGGCGCGCCACCCTCGGGCACCTTCACAACCTGCCGGAAGCTTTGCCCGTCGTCGCTGGCTTCCAACGTCTTTTCCGGGTTGGAGATCCCGGCCACCATGGCGGTAATGAAGTCCACGCCTTTGGTGACGATGGTGAGGGAACGAATCGTCTGGGGCTGCCGCGAATTCGTACTGGATCCAGCTGCTTTCGCCGGCCTTCGGGATCGGAAGCTTGGTCGTCTTTTCCAGATCCCCGTCGCTGAGGATGGCCGCGTCAGGAGCTGCCCGCGCTGGCTGTCATCTTCGGATGCAGCGATTCAACCGGCACGTCATTCGCGGCCCTGCGGTACGCGATCACTACAGCGTCAGCGTAGATACTGCGGTGGCGCCGGAGCGCCCGCCGGCGGGGCGAGAGAGTCACGAACGCCCATGTTCTGAAACGCTCCGGTGTTCGACGGCGGATGAGCTAGCGTTCCCGTAAATGGCTTGCCGCCTTCGACGAATGTCTCGCTCCACACATACTTCTTCATCCCCTGCGACGCCGGAACCCATGGGCCACCCGTCTCGCTCCAGCCCGGCGAACCCGCAATCGCCTTTCCATTCCCAGTTGATCGGCCAGGGTGGTCGCGTATTTGAAAGCGTCCTTCCACTCCGGCGTCATGTAGGCCAGCCGATGATCCACCACCTGGGGCGTCGCCAGCGCGGCATCGAAGTTCTGAAATCCTCCCAGTCCTCACGCGATGCATCCACTCCAGATCCAGCTTGATGCCTTCCTTGCTGATGTTGCCATTCATCCAGTGCCACCATACCCGCGGCTTGGCCGAATCAGGCGGCTGCTGAAAGCCCTGCTCCAGGGGATCGCTCGAACTTTGACCAATGGTCAAGCCAGTCATGCCGCTCAGTACGATTCCAATTGCAAACACGCGGAGCAACAAGGTCCGGTATCGGTTCATGTCAATATGTCCTTAGTGGCATTGGGAGAAATCTGCCAGAGAATGAAAATTCAGACCGCTGAGCTCTGAGAAGAATAGAGGGCACCCGAAGGATACGAACGAAAATGTCCAGACGCACCCCTCCCCAACAAATCACTTAGCCGGATTGCGGGCGCAACTTTAACGATGGGAGCCGTCCACTGTCAAGCAAAATGAATCTATTTACCTATTGAATTTACGACGACCCATTGTCGCCTTCCAAGGTTAGGAATTCCCGGGAAACTTATTCCGCAACCGTGAAGGTATAAGAGCCCGCGCCCGCTTCGTAGATCGCATTGTGGCTGTCTTTGAGAACCAACGAGACTCCCGCGCTCTGCCGGATATCCTTTCCACCTTCCAGAATGCTCGTGGCCACGCCGCCCGGCAGGTAAATCAGGCTGGTCGTGTTGGGTGGAATTGCGACGTCCCATTTGATCGAATTGCCATCAACCTTCCAGTTCGAGGTGATAGGACCGTACGACGAATCGTACGTCGCCTTGACCTCTCCGAGCGTGGAGTCGAACTGCGGATGCAGGACGATACGATGAAACCCCGGGTCTTCGCTCAATTCGTCGATGCCGGCCGCGTACCGGTATAACCACTCGGCGACAGCTCCGTAAGCATAATGATTGTAGGAATTCATCGAAGGGTCGCCCATCATCTGATCGCCGTTCCATCGTTCCCACATGGTGGTCGCGCCGTGCTCGATCATGTATCCCCAGGAAGGATAAGTATTCTGGAGCAGCAACCGGTACGCAACATCACTATGACCGCTATTGCTGAGTTCGAGCATCAGGTAAGGCGTGCCCAGGAAGCCAGTGGTCAGGTGCCAGTCGTGCGCCTTGATGTCCTCCACTAATTTTTCCGCCGCGATCGCCCGATCTTTCGGTGACAGCAGGTTCATGTGCAGCGCCAGCACGTAACTGGTTTGGCTGCCGGTTCCGACTGTGCCATCGGGCTTTACGTACTCCTGGTTGAATGCTGTCCGGACCTTCTCAAAAACTTCCCGGTACTTCTGCTCATCCTGAGGACGGTCGAGCACGTGCGCGATACGCATCATCAGCGATGCATCGTAAGCCCAGTAAGCCGTGGCAATCAGGTCCTTTGACGTCTTGCTGCCGATGGCCAGCCAATCGCCATAGTCGTTTCCGCGCTCTTTCAACCAAAGGCCGTTCGGATTCGACCCTGCGATGTGTTCCATCCATTTTTCCATCGCGGCCCAGTTGTCTTCCAGAAGGCGGGTATCACGAAATTGCAGGTAGGCAGACCACGGGATAATGACGCCGGCGTCGGCCCATCCGGCGACGCTATCGGTGGTGGGGCCAACGCGTGGCGACACATCGGTGAACGCGCCAGTGGAACTCTGCGCATCACGAATGTCGGTCGTGAACTTGTGGGAAAAAGCAGCCAGGTTCGTATTGAACGAAGCAGTTCTCCAGAAGACTTCCGCATCGCCCATCCATCCCAGACGTTCATCCCGTTGCGGGCAATCGGTCGGCACACTCAGAAAGTTGCCGCGCTGTCCCCAGAGAATGTTGCTCCACAACTGGTTCACGATCTGGTTTCCCGTGCTGAACTGGATGGTGAAAGGCGCCGCAGTATAAAACACCACGCCCTCGATCGCGTCCGCAGTGGGGGTTCCCGGGTAGCCCGTCAGCTCGACGTAGCGAAAACCATGGAAAGTGAAGTGAGGTTCGAATGATTCCTGTCCCTTCCCGCGCAAAACATAGGTGTCCGTGGCCGCGGCCGTACGCAGGTTCTCGGTGTAGAGTTCGCCATTCGGCTTGAGGACTTCTCCAAATCGGATGCGCACCTTGGTCCCCGCCTTACCCGAAACATGCAACCGCGCCCATCCGACCATGTTCTGGCCAAGATCGAAGATGTAGACGCCCGGCCCCGGATTTGTAACTGTCTTGGGCTTGAGGATCTCGTTGACTCGGATGGGCTGAAAATTTTGCGCGACCACGGGAGCGGGGGACGTCAGCGCTGCCAGAACCGCTCCCCAGCGGGAGTCGGAGAACGATGCCTGGTCCCAGCCACTCTGTTCCAGCCGGGCATCGTAGTTTTCGCCGTTGTAAATTTCCGAGCCGATGATGGGGGATGGTTTTGCCTTCCACGATTCGTCGCTCAGAACGGAATCGCGCGAACCGTCGGTATATTCGACCTCGAGTTGCACCAGTAACCGGACGGGCGGCGGTCCGAAGTTGTATCGAGTCTGCAACCAACCCAGGCCATCGGCGTACCAGCCTCCGCCCAGAATCGCCCCAACAGCATTTCCGCCCTGGCGCACTTGCGAGGTGACGTCATACACCTGATAAACAACCCGCTTGCGATAGTCGGTCCAACCCGGGGCCAGAACATCGTTTCCGACTCGCTGACCGTTCAAATAGAGCTGGTAAGTTCCTAATGCGGTTGAATAGATCCGAGCGCTCCGCACTGCCTTGGCTAGGCGGAAAGTTTTTCGCAGCAGGTCGACCGGTTGGGCCGGCCAGGGCGTGCCCAGGGGTTCCTGTCCGATCTCGGCAACCACCGCTGCGGCAGGCCACGACGAATCATCAAATGTCTGCCCGGTCCAGGCATTTCCCGTTTGCTCGGGGCCAGCCTTCCATTCTGGTCCTGAAATGAAACGCTCGACTTTGCCGTCCGCCATCTCGACGCGGAGAAGAGCGATGAAACCAGCCTGCGGAGGGCGCTCGTGATCCTCTTGCACAATGGCCTCGGCCGCCAGGGAGTTGGCTCCCGCGTTGAGAAGCTTGCCGACCGGAATGACCCGGAAATACCCCCATGGATCTCGAGCTCGACCGAAGTTGCCCATCGGCGACTCGGTCACGACCTGCTTGCCATTTACCCAGGCTGCGAGGTTGTCCTTGGCCGTAATGAAAAGCGTGGCCGCTTTGGGTTTTTGCGACAGTTTGAAGCTGAAGCGAAAATCATGATTGCCCGGCGTCGCATTGGTGAGAGCGTTGTCGTTGGCTGCCCAGATCCACTTGGGCGCCGACTCGTGGTCTCCGCGCTCCAGGGGCATGTCGCGCGTAATCCATCTAGCTTTCCAGTCTTGGGAAGACAGCAACCCCATCTCCCACCAGCTCGGCTGGCTGTACGGCGAGCGTTGCCCTTGCGAATCCCATACGCGGACTTGCCAATAGTAACGGCGCCGAGACTCGACGGCGGGGCCGCCGTAGAGAACACTCACGGATTGATCAGAGTCGACTCGTCCGCTGTCCCAAACGTCGGCGTGATCCTGCGCCAGCGATTCGGCCGAACTGGCTACGCGAATCTCATACGCCGCTTGTCTGGCCCCACGTCTTGGATCCTGGAGTCGCCAGGAGAGTCGTGGACTCGTGATGTCAATTCCCAGTGGCTCCTGCATGGCCTCGCACAGCAGGCGGCTGGGCGCGTTGCTTTCGAAGGCCAGCCCAGAGGCGGAAAACAGTCCAACAGCCAGAAGCAAGAGCGCAGAGGAAAGTCTGAGGTCGCGGTGACACTGGATGCTTGCTCTCATGGCGCGCAGGCTTGCGCGGACCATCCATGGTTTTGTAGCCCGGTCTCTCGTCGCACCTTTTATCACTCTGACATCCCGTGATTCGGTCATTCGCGAGCTTCCTAAGAAAGTTCCCTATTGTACTTATTTTTCTTTTGAATTAAAAGAACATTGCTCCTGTTGAGTGGGCAGGAAACATGCTGAGACGTGAGACAGCGATAGTCGTGCAAGATCCCGTTCGAACCTATCGTCGAAATGCAATTGGAAGCCCTCCTTCACGAAACGATTCATCCCTCGTTCGTGACCATGAGTTCGCGGAGAACAGAGTTGCTGTGACAAGAAGCAGAGGGGGCACACCGTGAGCTTTTTGCAGATACTGATCACGTCAATCCAGGGAATGTTCCCAGGTTTCCTGATCTGGGCCATTCTCCCGATGATCCCTTTCATCATTGCCGAACAGCGGTGGCCTGTGGGCGAGGCTCCTCGTTTGCGCGACTACGGCATGAACATCTTGATCAGCCTATCCACAGCTTTTCTTTCTCTGCCGCTCGGCATCGCCGCCGGTCTGTGGAGTGGCCAGTTGCGCCACCTGCTCCCGTGGAAACCCCTATCCTTCTCCTTCCACAGCATTGGCGCTCTCCCCGTTGTCGGGCACGGACTGGAAATCCTTGCAATGATTTTCGCTCCGCTCTTTATCCATGATTGCTGGTTCTACTGGTCGCATCGCATCGAACACAAAGTACCCATATTGTGGGAATTTCATAAAATCCATCACAGCGACGAGCGGATGAACACTTCCACCTGGGCGCGTGATCATTTCCTCCAGGAAAGTTGGCGTGCGTTTTTCTCGGTTTTCACGCTGGGCTTGATCATCGATCTCCACCTCGCCGAGGCCGGTAAGGCTGCGCTGTATTCCACTATGTTCCTGATCTGCTTGTCGATGTTCTATCACTCGGCGATTCGCGTCAGATTACCGTGGCTTGATCGCGTGCTGGTAACGCCGCAAGTGCATCGCATTCATCACTCAGTCGATGCTGAGCATTACAACAGGAATTTCGCCGATGCGCTGCCGATCTTCGACATTGTATTTGGGACCTATTACCGTCCTGGAAGAGAAGAGTTTCCAGCTACAGGCCTCGGCCCCGACTTCGCGGCGCCCCGTTCACTGTTATCCGCGCAATTCGGTCCGCTCGCAGCGATCGGCCTCAAGCTGCGACGAAAAAGCGACGCTGCAACGCAATAACGGAAGTGGGTGGGTATTCCGAGGGAAATGCCTCATTCATATCGGTAATGGGAGGGTTTATGAATCAATTCGCAAGGACCGATCAGGCGTACGGGCTCGCTCTAACTCGTCGGTCATGCATGTCCCCGATTTTTTTGGTGGTCGTCTGGACGATTGCTGTCGGCGGCGGGTCGACGGTTTCCGGGGCACAATCAAATTCAACTCCGGCCGAGAAAAAAGCTGAGCAGGTAGTGCAGCCCATCAATTTTCGCCAACCCGCTCCCCTGGATTTCGAGGACCATGTAGGGTTTGTCCGCATCTTTGACGGCACGAGTCTGAAGGATTGGGATGGCGACCCATCCTTTTGGGACGTTGAAAATGGTGCCATCGTGGGTGTCTCCACGAAAGAACATCCTGTCGGCAATACTTACATCGTCTATCGCGGCTTTGAGGCGAAAGATTTTGATCTGAAGCTTGAAATCAAAGTGGAGAACGGCGGAGGTAGCGGTATCCAGTACCGGAGCAAGACAGGAATACCGTGGCGCCGACCCGCGCCAAATGTGGCGACCAACCTCAATTGGTTGCTTACAGGTCCCCAAGCGGACATCTGGTATCCGGTGGGCGTGCTGGGCTCTATATTTACAGGGCAGTTTTATTCGGAAAACACTCCGTTGGGTATTCTCGCGTGGCGCGGCCAGGTCGTGAATTCGTCGCCGGGTCAGAGGCCCCGCCTGGTCGGAAATATCGGTGATCGCTTTGCCTTGGGTGGCTATGTTCGGAACAATGCGTGGAATGAATATCTGATCATGGCCCGAGGGGGAACGTTCATTCACATCATGAACGGGCAGTTGATGGCCGTTTATGTGGACGACGATCCCACTTCATCGAACAATCAGTCCGGCGTGATTGGTATTGAACTAGAGCAAGTACCTTCAAAAGTGTCCGTCCGGAATATCTGGATCAAAAGGCTCCCCGCTCCTTCTGCCGCGTCCGCACCGCCTGCCTACGATTCGATCGCAGGGAACTGGAAGCTAAAGCCCCAGCTTGATGGCATTGAGATGGGTGATCCACAGATGTGCACTTTTGTCGTGAAGGAACAGCATCTGACTGGGAGTTGCCGGAGCGAGGACGACAGTCAAGATCTAACGGGGGAGATTCACGGGAAGTCGGTCAGCTGGCAACTGAGCGGTGGCCGCTCCGGTTCCACGATGTTTACCGGGACCATCAATTCAGACTCCTCGATAACCGGAACTTACGAGGTTCAACAAGGTACGATCCTTGGTGATTTCACATTCAATGCCAGAAGGGTGGAGTAATTTTCTGGAAACAGATTCGAGCCTATTGCTTCATCCGCTGTTGGCGCAACAGCCTGACCAGCCCGAGCAGACCCGACTCCACCAAGGGGGAGTCTGCATTGTACGCGCCGTAGACGGTAAACCTGTATTTGTCTTTCGCGTCCGGCTGCAGATCTCCGATGATGCGATTCGGCCAGAGATTCGTAATCTCGACCTCTATATCGTTCAATCCCGCCTTCAGAGCCGATGTCACATCCAGGGTGAATGGCGGCTTCCACAAGATGTCTGGTAACTTGTGTCCGTTCACGGCGACTTGGGCAACTCTCGGACGCGTCCGAGATCCAACAGGACTTTGAAGCCAGAGTGGTCCCAGCTTTCCGGCAAACGGAATTGCTTTACATATCTCGCTGTTCCGGAGAAGTACCTTACCCCGGGATCGCTCGAGGCGTCCATGATGACAAGGAAGCGATCTCAATCGGGGCGGAGCACCAAGTTGGGAGGAGATGCGACCTTCCACGTTCCAGTAAGACGAAAAGAGCGACGTTGCGACACAGTAACAGGAGGTGAAGGGCTCGACGCTCGTGAGTAACGCCGCGTGAAGTAGTTTGCTCACAAAGTGCAAGGTTCTGCGAGTGGCATATCAGCGTCAGACCGCAACTCCAATAGCCTCACCGCCTCAGATCACCTACCATGGCATCGAAAGTGCGGTTTTACCTGAAGGCGCGAAGCGGTGACTCGCGCCTACCTCCTCCTCCAAATTCCCTTGGAGGGTGCTTTGCGTCGCGATGACTTATTGAAGCCTGATGTAATGAGCGAAGCTATACTCTTGGGCGCGGGTGCATTGGTCTTCACGATCCTGATTCTGATCCTTATTATTGTTCTGACACAAGCCTCAGCGCCGGTCTGAAGCTTTCGCCTCGTGGTCAACTGACGACCTGGCTGTCGAGTAGCTGGCTCCCTCACGTTTGCACTGGTGCTCGGTGAATCGAACCCGGAGACTCTCTTGCGCGTCCCCAATTCTTTTTGAGGCAGCCAAGGGAACCTTGAATTGACGGTCACAATGGTGTTTTCGATGGAGCGCTCATGGAGCACACTATCCTGACATTTGACCAAGGTTCAAAACTAAGCTTGTCGCTGGAGCAGCACGGACAAATTGATTGGCGTGATGACGACGGTCCAGAGCCCGACAGTGGCTACAGTCGTCATCGACAACCCTGGCGCGCCTATAGCGGGCTTCGCTGCGGCGAGCATTGGAGTCGGCCGCTTCCAAAATAACGACGGTAAGGATGAACCATGTTTGAAGTGGATGGACAGACGGCCATTGTCACAGGGGCGGCAAACGGAATTGGGGAAGTTATCTCGAGAAGGCTGGCGAATGCGGGGGCGAGGGTCGCCATAGCGGACATTGACGAGCGGGCAGCAGCGGCGGCAGCAGAGCGCATCGGAGAACACTCCTTCCCCGTGCGCCTGGATGTTACGGATGCGAACTCTGTGCAACAGGCTATCGAAATGGTCCTCGCGCACACGCAGTCGCTGGAAATTGTCGTGAACAAGCCGGACTTGCCGGCAAGGCTGCGCCAATATGGGAGCAAACCGATGATGACTGGAACCGTGTGCTGGCCATCAACCTCACGGGGCCCTTTTTCATGTGTCGTGCCGTGATGCCGCACATGCGTAGTCGAGGGTATGGCCGTGTTGTGAATATCGCCTCCATTGCCGGCAAGGAGGGCAACCCCAACATGGTGGCTTACTCCGCTTCTAAAGCAGCGGTAATCGGCCTCACCAAGTCGGTGGCGAAAGAGGTTGCGACCGAAGGCATCTGCGTCAATGCAGTCTCGCCTGCAGTCATCCGTACAAAAATACTGGATCAGTTGACACCTGCCCAAGTGTCCTACATGATCGAGCGCATCCCAATGAAGCGCACCGGCCAACCCGAGGAGGTGGCCGCTGTCGTCCACTTCCTTTCAAGCCGCGACTGCTCTTTCGTCACCGGTCAGTGCTACGACGTAAGTGGAGGTCGGGCTACGTACTAAATCATGTTTGTCAAGGCAAATGACGAACCCAAGCGAATTGCCGATGACTTCACAGCTGCAATGTGCCTATGCGGCGGCAAAACTTCGGATTACTGCTCTTCCCCAACTCAAATCTGTGGGATAGAAATACATTCTCGCGCGACTTAACGAGGCCCAGGTCCCGTGTTGTCAACCGGGGAAACTTCATATTCGCTTTGCTGGGCAGTGAACTCGGCCAGCAGCGCGTCTGCCATCCAAATGGTTTTCTGTGAGGGATCACATTGAAACGACTACGGCGTCGTAGTTCGTAGGACGTAGTCCATGGGGATGCGGTAAATATTCCCCAACCCGTTGAACGTGCTCCGCGCCTTCGAACTGAACGCTTCGCTCG
Organism: Terriglobia bacterium; assembly: GCA_963803655.1. Lineage (GTDB taxonomy): Bacteria > Acidobacteriota > Terriglobia > Terriglobales > Acidobacteriaceae > JAIQFF01. The sequence continues at coordinate 74,742 of CAWDNR010000014.1, read as the reverse complement.
TAAACGTCTGATCGCGATGCTCAGTCTGCATCCCGCGCTCGCTGGTGAAAATCAGCCATTTCCCGTCAGGGCTGATTCGCGGACTATATTCGCGGGCAGCAGTATTGATGACAGGCCCGAGGTTCTTGGGCTTAGACCACACTCCGTTCTGGTTATAACTGATAAAAAGGTCCGAGTTGCCGAAACTCGGCTGCCGGCCGAAGCTTCCGATCAACAGATAGCTCTCGTCAGGCGCGATCAGCGCTTCCAGACTCCAGATTCCCTCCCCGTTGATGTTGGGGCCAAGATCCTCTGCGGTCTCATACTTTCCATCCACCAGCCGCGAACGATAAATATCGAATCGTCCCTGGTTGCGATCGGACGTGAAGTAGAGATTGCCGTTTCGCGCCATGGACGCGAAGACCTGGCTGCCATCGCTGTTGACTGCCCTGCTGAGCAGTCGTGGCTCGCCCCAGCCCGCCGCCGTCCTGTCGGCCGCCCATATATAAAAATTGTGGCTCTCCGCTCCATTGCGCGGTCGGTCCGAGGCGTATAGCAGCGTGTGACCGTCCGGGGTGAGAACCGGGTCGGAATCCCGATAGAGGCCAGAGAATGGCAGCACTTCTGGCTTCTGCCATCGCCCGTTGATCAAGCGAGACTCGCATATCACATAAAGATAGTGCGGAGGAACCGTAATGTCGTAGTAAAGGCTGGTGCCATCCGGAGACAGTGAGCCCCCAAACTCATCGTCCACAGTCGAGATCGTGCCTTCCCCGATGAGTTCCGGCTTTGGTGCGTCCGCAGCGATTGGTGCACCAGTTTGAGCCCAAACCGACGCCGAGCTCAACATTAGGAGGATTCCTCCAAGGCACAAGTGCTGAACCCCGCGATTTGCCCGTCCGCTCATTTGCCAGACCGTAACGCCGTCGCATCGATAAAGAAGACGTTGCCGTGACCGTTCAACACCGAATGAAGATTGCGCTCCAGTTGCCTGTAATCGAGTCGCTTCGCGACCGGCACGGTAAACGGGCTGCGTTCGCTCGAGAAAAATAGGTACCGCCCATCCGGCGTCAGAAATGGAAACTCTTCCTCGGCGACCGTATTGATGTTGTGTTCGAGATGGCGCGCCACCGTCCACTTGCCACTGTCGTTGTAGCTGACGTAGAGGTCGCCGCGCGGATACGCCTTGCCGCCGCCGGTCATTTCTTCCGGACGATGCCGGTACGGAGGCTCCCCGGCCGCTACTGAGCTGAAGACGAGAATCTTTTCATCCGGAGAAACATACGGTTGGTAGTCATTGAACTCAGAGTTGATTTCCGGTCCCAGCTTTTCCGGTTCGGTGTATTTGCCGTTAGTCAGATGTGAACGATAAATGTGCAACGACGCCCCATTGCCTCGATCGGAACTGAAATATAGCGTGCCATCGGCGGTCAACGAGGGATCCGCATTCCACGTGCTGCGCGGGAGATTGATTGGAGGCGGCAGAGGGCGCGGCTCACCCCATCCCAAGTCATTTCGCTCGACCTCCCAGATTCGAATCGCACCACGTGTACCGTCCGGCAATGGACGGGACGAAGCGAATACCATCCGCTTCCCTGTCGGATCAAACTTAGGAGGATAGTCGAGATACTTCCCGGAAAATGGCAGCGCTTCAGGCGCGCTCCACCGCCCAGCACGAAAGCGCGAAACGCACGTTAGCGCAAGGCGAGGAGCAGTGGTGTACGGAACAAACTTAGAAAAATAGAACTCCGTTCCATCCGGACTGAACGCGCTGCCCATCTCGTCATCAACGGTCGAAATCGTTCCTTCCGCAAAGATCTCCGGTTTAGAAACCTTCCGATCCACTTGGTAAGGCGGATGCACGTCATTTTTATGATCTGGATGGGGGCGTCCGAAAGCATCGCGGCAGGCAAGCGCAATGGCGCACACTAGCAATAGACGAAACGTTCGGCCGAGGTTCTGTGCGGGTCTGGTCATCATGAGCTCGAGAGTACTGAACTCCCGTCAATAGACGATCAGTTTGGGATTTCGTAACCAGCCACTTCGGGACCCTCACCACGACTCTAAGCACTCTTCGCCACAATCTCGAACACAAGAAAGAAGCCTTGACCGCAATAACGCGGATTGATTCAGGATTTACCCCTTCCGTCCCGTGGCGAAGCTATACTAAAAGCCGCGACGCCCAACCGATGAATACCCGCTGTCGTGGATCTGTTTTGAATCTTCGGTGCCGCTGCTGTCACGATCCTGACCCAAACCGTTGAGCGAACGCGCAGCCGAATTGCAACGAGCAGACACGAATATATTCGTATTGACATACGAAATATTTCGTGTGAGCGGAAGCGAGGGTTTAAATTCACTTTGACGCCGCGTCGGTCGATTGCGCTGACTCTCGGAATTGCAGCTGCGCTTCCAGGGAATCCAGCCAAGCCCGGAAACATGAACGAGAGGCAGGTTCTATGCGGAGGAAGCGTAATCCCATAGCGGAAGCATCATTCCAGACTACCGCCGCTTTCGCTTGGAAGGTTTGTGGCTCCGCGCTGGGAAGCCCGAACTGCACCGTCACTACGCCCTCGACTGCGGCAGGTCCAAAATGAGTAAGAGCAAGTCCATCCTCGCTCACATTGACGAGCTTCCCCGCGAAAGCCGCACCCGCGTAGCACAAAACCTCGACAGGCAGGTCAACCTTGTGGCGGAAATATCTGCGGTGCTCGCGGGCCATCCTGGGAAGCGCTACGTCGAGTAGGCTCCGCAGTTGCCTATCCTGAACCGGCTTGCCGAGCACGAAATTGGCTCCCGCATCAACCGCCGTGCTCACACTGGTTGTGCCGTTCACGACGGCGAAGACTACCGACGCCTTGTTGGAGCGACTGCTGCGTATCTCGGTGAGCACATCCGGAGCTCCCGAGACATCGTCGCAGTCAATGATGAAGCCATCGAGGTGCCGGCGAGCTGAAAGTTCAATGGCGCTTGCAGCATCTGCGCGCATTTCGAGTTCGACACTCGCGGCGCTAAAACCTGTCCGGATGACCTCCAGCAGCGTCGCATCGCTGGTCAGTAGTAGGCAGTTCAGACCCATTTTCTCAATCTACGTAAACCAGCTGAATTCTCAAAGTGACAAAGGTGCAGTGAATGTTAGGTGGTTGAAAGTTTGCGGTGGAAGTATCCTCGGGGGGCTTTTTGTGGGCGGGGGTGACTCGCTGAGAACAATTGCTACATCTTGATGGTGACGGGGTCGGTGAGTTTCAAGCTGAGAGCCGACTTTGCCAGTACCCGCAAGTCCACCGATCGGAACTCCCCCGTCATTGACCGGGTTTTAAGTGTAAATCTCTTAACAACAGTTTCGAAGTCGGCAGGTATCATCCACCGCCAGGATCAGGTTGTCACGACTGGCGTTGAACTGTTGGCTCATGACTCAAACCAAGGGAGATCCCAAACTACCCAATAAGGGGGTCACCATGACCCAAATCAGTGCTACACCACAAGCCAGCAAGCAGGCGGATGACAAGATCGCCATTCGTCCGTTTCAGGTAAACATTCCAGAGGCGGACCTGACCGAATTACGCAGGCGCATCAACGCAACCAAGTGGCCTGAACCGGAAACGGTCACGGATGCATCGCAAGGCGTGCAACTCGCGACGATTCAGGCACTCTATGGGGGGACGGAATACTGGCGGAAGGTGGAGGCAAGATTGAACGCCCTGCCACAGTTCATCACCGAGATTGATGGGCTGGACACTCAGGTCGCGAAGACAGATCCGTGGAAACTTCCGGGAAAGGTAACCGACGGTGGAGACGAAGGCCAGTTCTATCCGGTCAGATTTCAGGCTAGACGTGCGCTACGAGCCATACAACGGAATGAAGCATGTCCCGAAAAACCTTAACGAATGTCAATTGACGTAATATCGCCTCTCATTGACCCAGTCGTGGTCTAATGTCCAATTTCGTCAACAATTCTGATCGTCTCCTCGGCGCAGTTACTTCGCCCACGAAGCCCACGAACTCGAGTGCTCCATCTGGAGGATGGCTGTCGCGATACTCGACCCATAAGTTCACCGGCGCTCCGCCAAGACTGCCGCCGCGGACGCGCCTGGTCTTCACTTGGACGAACTCGGTCCCGTCGAGGAATAACCACTGCAAGCTAGATCACAGCGGAAGCGCCGACACCGGTCGCCGCAAACACATCGGCGGCTTCTTGCTCGGCAATTTCCATAAAGGTGTGAACCACGACGGGATCGAACTGCGTACCGCTACTCTCTATCAGACGTCGCCCGGTGTCTTCATGTGACAGTCCCCGGCGGTAACAACGATTGGAGATCATCGCGTCATAGGCATCGATGACCGCCACAATGCGCGATCCGATCGGTATCTCCTCGCCCTTCAGCCCCGCTGGGTAGCCCGCTCCGTTGAAACTTTCATGATGGTGAAGGGCGTAGAGGCTGGCCTTTTCCAGTCCCGGAAGCAACCGCAGGATGGACCAGCTGTATTCCGGATGTTTGTTCATCAGTGCACGTTCGGCGTCGGTGAGTTTGCCTTCCTTTTTCAAGACCGAGTCCGGAACACCGATTTTTCCGATGTCGTGCAGCAAGGCGGCGACTTCCAGCTGATACAGATCGCTTTCAGGGATGCCTAACTTGCGCGCGACTCGTACCGCCCACTCCGCCAATCGAGTACTGTGAACTCCGGTGCCCAGGTCGCGCAGATCAAGCAGCTGATTGAATCCGCAAATGACCGACTTTAGCAGTGAAAGCTGCTGCTGCTCCAGTTCCTTGATCCGCAAGCCAGCTGAGCTGGCCAGCGGATCCGTCGCTATTTCTTTTAACGAGAGCATTGGGTAGCCTTGCGCCACGCTATTTCAACCCCATCGCTTTGCGCCACGCCTGCATCGCCTGGTAAGTATCCAGACGTCCATATCCCATTTGAGGATCCGAGATCGGCTGGGTATGCGATAGAGCAGATCCCGCCTGGGTCTTGGCGCCGCCAGTCAACACCGACTTCAGCGAGAGTGAGGTCGGCCTGGTGCTGACCAGGAGCGCTGCGGTTCCGGAAACCAGAGGTGCGCTGAATGAAGTTCCCCATCCCGCTGCCCAGGTGCCGAAGGGATAGGTGGTCATGATGCCTTCACCCGGAGCAGCCAGCCACACCGGCGGTGCTCCATAGTTCGAGAAAGTGGAGCGGATATCGTTGTCACCGGTGGAAGCCACGTCAATCACGTTCTTGAGCGCGCCAGGATAAACTGTCGCCTGCTGTCCGTCATTGCCCGCTGCCGCCACGCAAATCACGCCCATCGAATTGGCATAGTTCACAGCGTTTGCCAGTTCCTGTGAAGAGGTGGAATAGTTGAAACTCATGTTGATTACTTTGGCGCCGTGGTTGACCGCGTAGTAGATGGCGTTCAGGATGTCGGAGTTATAACCGGTTCCATCCGAGTGGAACGACTTCAACGGCATGATCTTGGCTTGTGGCGCCACCAAGTGAACGATGCCCGACACCATGGTTCCGTGACCGAAGGCGGCATATTGCGGACCATCGAGCACTGCTACCGACGACTGGTCCAAGACCGCGACCGTCGATTGGCTGACCTTGGCCGGCTGGCGATGGTCCAGAACTGCGACCGTGGACTGAGTGACGTCTGCGTCTTCCGAGCCGCCGCTCTTGCCGCGGGTGAAGTCGTAACCGGGCACCAGAGAATTCATCAGGACAGGATGCGTAGGATCGACGCCAGTGTCGATCACCGCCACGATGACGTTCGCTCCAGCGGTATTGAATGCTGTGTGAGTTTTATTCGTCAGGATCAGTTGATTTCCCGGCTGGGTTACATACCCGCGCCAAACCGTGGTGCCGTAGTAGCTTACCGGAGTAGTGTCCGTCAGATAAGAGGGAGCAGGTCCCGCGTCGGCGCCTTGCGTCTGCACTACCTGGTCGGTCTCGATCGAGATCACTCCCAGGTTGAGGTTCAGTAGCCCGACAATTGCGTTAAGGGGCCTGGGTGTCTTGATCAGAAACAATTGCCCACTAGGATCGCCCAATCCATGGTCCACGGCGCAACCGAGCAGGTTGCACAGGTTGAGCAAGTTGGACAGACCGAGCTTGTCTCGAATTATCAGTCGAGTCTGTGGCGCGCTTTGTGCGGCAAAGCTCTGAGCTCCGAAACACAGGAGCAACAGCAGCGCGAAATACGCACGCAGAGCCCGCGGCCTAGGTTGAGGTTGGGTACTGCTCGTTGCCCGATGCTTCGTTTCCACTTGTTCCCCCTCTGACTCGACTGCTGGTTGAGTCTAAGACAGAATTAGAATTCGCTAAACTTACAGCCGTAATCGCAATGGAGTTACCGTTGGGCCATGCTGGCCTACGCTAAGTCCTTCCGGTTGCTGGGTTTGTGAACTCCGTAAAGGGGGAGAATGATTTCGTCTGCTTCGTCGTGGCCGATCGCGAGCCACAGATTCTGGCTGGCGTCGAACTCGAGTTGGAACTCTCCGAACTGATTGGTTGCCGTCTCAGCCAGAGACCGCGTTCCCTGCCGCAGCCGTACCGGCACCTTCTGAGCTGCTCGTTCGCTGACTGAGCGGCTCAAGACTTGTCCTACCAGGCACGCGGAGTCCGCGTCCCGGCGTGGTTCGAGACGGAGGTCGATGTAATAGTCATCCGTCTCGTAAAGAAACTGCCGAGCCGAAACCGATCCACGTAATCCAGCCGTGACCGGCTCGAGACTAGAATCGAACAAAAGGTGAATACCGTGTTTCGCCTTACAAAGCGTAGCCGCAAACTGGCTCTTGCTGATTCGGACCACTTCGTCCGGAGGGGTTAAGGCGCTCTCCGCCTTAGCGATAGACAAAACGTGCTGCCACACCTGCATCGCACTCTGGCACTTAGCGCAGCCATGATTGATATGCTGTTGCATGGTCGTTCTCATCGTGGGTGCGACCAAGTCGCGCACGAAATCTGCCCAAGCTTCCTCACTGAAATGTTTCAACTCTACCTCCACGGGGAAGTCGACCGGAATCCCGGTCGTCACTCCAGTCTGTTTTATTGGACTCTATGGAATAAGGGACACCAGAGGGTGAAAAAATATAGGGGAGAGAAAGAAAAGTTTAGGGGGTCAGTTCTTGCCTATCAGGATGAATGGAGCCCATTGATAAGGATGGGGATAGTTCGATCGTAGCGCCAACATTGCTCCCCGCAGGGCAGCCGCCTTGCTTTCCCCCTTCTGCAGCAGCCGGTAAAGAGCAGTCATAAACTCGGCCGTACTTTTGTCATGTACGTCCCACAGGCTGAGTATCAAGGATTGTGCGCCGGCGTGCATGAGGCCGCGGGCCAGGCCGATGAGTTCGTCACCCGCACTGACCACATTCAGTCCGGTGGAACACCCGCTCAGGGTTATCAGTTCAACCGGAAGCCTGAGCTGATAAAGGTCAAACAGGCTCAAGAATGAGTCTCCCATGCGGATGGCGGAGAACATGGGATTGTCCTGGCGGAAATGGCCGTGGGTTGCGATGTGAATCATCCTGCTCTTGGGTCCCCGGTTTCGCAGGACGTGTTCGGTCGCATTTTGGCCGACAAACAATTCTGCCCGTTCGAGAACCCCGGTAAGCACCTGAACCTCGTCCAGTATGGCAGGCGCCTGCGGGTCTGGGATACCGAAGACGAGCGCAGCGCCGGAGGAATTTGCGGTTCTGTTCTGGCTCAGCGCAAAAATGCTGGCGCTCGGCGAGTAGGACACCGTGTAGCGGTCAATCAAGTGTTGAGTGCCATCGAACAAAGCGTGGAACGGGACGTAGTGCAGCAACCCGTGAGGCACGAAGACAAGATGACTGGCTTGCAACCGGGAGGAGACAGGTGCGATAAGTTCCTGATAGAGCTCGGTCAAGTGCGCCTGAGTGGACTGCACCAGCGAATCCTTGAAGGTGTCGAGGTATTGCGCATTGAGCCGGAACTTGGAAAGCTGGAACTGCAGCAACCTTAGAAAACCCGCCACTCTCGTTTCCAGCGTGACCGGAAAAATTTCAAGAGTTTCCTGTCCAAGCAAACACGCCAGGATGCGATCCTTAACTCGAAAATATTCGATCAGCAAAGTGTCGGGCGGTAGGGCGGAGCGAATGGCTGCGATCGGAAGATTGGTAGGGGTCTGCAGCCCGGCTTGCTCGGCATCGGCTGGTGTAGCTTCTTGCAACATGTGCAGCAGTTCCCTCTCCCGGGTTCCGGCCTGCTTCTGCAGGGTTGCGATGCGTTCTGGTGAAGGCTGCTCGGGCTGAAGCTGCTCTCGTTCGATGAGGTTGTAGTACCAGTTGAGTTCCTCTCGCAGATCCCGCATGGAACGTACCAGTTCACTCTGGCCCAAATGGTCTTCAGCGATAGTGGGCGCCGGCCGTAAGAACAAGTCCATCAGGCTGCGCGATTTTGCCTGCTCGACATAAGCGAATGCCTCTTCGGTTGCCCCGGCATCGCCGCTACGACTCAAACAAAGTTCAACCAGGTGCTCGTATACTTCCAGCCGGTTTGTTATGAACGCGATCTTTAGTTCTTCGCCGCGCAAGCTGCTACGCAGTGCTTCCAGGGCTTGCCGGGCACTCTGATAGGACGAATATGCCTGGTCGGTCTTGCCGCCAGTGGAGTGAATATTCCCCATGAGCAGGTGTGCCTGATAGGCCAGAACTGGCGCCTCTAGGTTCGCAAGGTTGCCGATCGCCTCGTGGCCATGGTGGTAGGCTTGCTCCAGGTCTTCGGTCCGCAGCGCAATCTGTGCCAGTAACAATTGAGCCAGCACAACCTTGTGTCCCAGCTTGAGTGTGCGGAAGGATTCCAACGCTTCGGCGGCAAGGCGCCGCGCCTCGAAGAGACGTCCCTCGTTGTAGAACACCAGAGCACGGTACAAGTCGATCAGGGAAGGCCATGCCTGGTTTTTTTCCCTGACGAAGATATCCCGGGCTTCCGAAAAAAACTTAAGGCCTTCAAACCCGTGTCCCTGCTGGCTGACGGCGATGGCGGAGAAGGCCAAACATTTGGCGCTCTCATATCCCATGCCCAATTTCTGGAAGCCCTCATAGCCTTGTCGCGCGAGTTCGGCGGCGTCTGCACTGAGGTTCAGTTCGAGATAGAGTTCCGCCAGGTCGAGGTTACACAACGCAAGGTGGTACGCGTCATCTACTTTCGTACACGCTTGCCGTGCAGCCCGCAGCATTTCGATAGCTTTGCCGTATTCACCCCGCTGGTAGTGGAGGTAGGCAATGTTGTAGTCCGCCTGTGATACGAGTAATGGCATGCCGTGCTCTTCGCAGAACTGGCGAGCCTGCCGATAAGCCTCAATCGCTTTAGGAAAGGCATTCAGGCTGATGTAACACGTCGCCAAGTTGCTTAAGACCGCGGCGATCCCTTCAGCATCTTTTTCATTCAACAAGCCGCGGTAAGCACTTTCATAACAAGCCTGGGCCTCGATGAAGCGGTCCTGCCGGTAGTGAATGTTGCCGATGTTGATCTCAAGCCGGGCGAGTCGCCACGCATTTCCCTCCGCGCTGAATATCTGCCGCGCGCGTTCAGCGGCGGCAAACGCGCGATTGTACTCACCCAACAGAAGCATGGGTTGGATTGATCCGCTCAGCGTGCGCGCCAGTTCGTGGCTCTGTCCAACCGCTTCGAACCAGGCGGCTGCCTGCTGGTGATGATCGACGGCCGCGGTATGCTTGCCGAGGGCGTATAGAACATTCGCCTTAGCCCGCAAGCCCCGCGCCAGCGATTCCTTGTGGTCGATGTGGCCGGCGATGGCGAGTGCCGCGTCAGCCAGGCGCAGAGCTTGCTGCACATCGACCCGTATCTTCTCCCGTGCCTGATCGGCTAGAGCAGTTACGATTTCCGGCCGAAGCAGGGCTGGGTTGCGCAAAAGAAACTCGTGCCTGCCCGACTCGTCGGGCACATCCGCGAACTGCTGGAGCAACTTCTCTTGATTCTCCGCGGGAATGGGTTCGGTCATCTGAAACCCTCTTTCTCCAGTCGCTGCCGCAACAACTTCAAGCAGCGCCCCCGGATGAATCCGATCGAGCCGGTTGCGAGTTTCAATTCTTTGGCTACTTCCTGATACGGACGGGGCGGTTCATCAAAGAAAAGCAGCCCGATCAATCGATTGCATCGGGCGGGAAGGGCAGCAACTGCGTCTCGCAGTATTTGCTCGCGCTGCAACTGATAGAACATTTCTTCGGGCAGTTGTTCCGTTTTTGTTTCGGGCCTTTCCTCGATGTGCGGCGGGTCATCGAGCAGATCCAGTTTCTGCTTTCTGAAGCGCAAGCATTTGTGATAGCTCGCCTGCATCAGCCATTTGGGAAGAGCGCGAGGCTCACGCAACCGGGGCAAATCTGAAAGAAGATCAACACAAACAGCCTGACAAATGTCCGCAGCGTCATCACGCGACAATCCGAATTTGATGGGAATCGAGAAAATCAGATTCTTGTATTTCTCGATCAAAGCGGACCAGGCTGCTTGATTGCCCTTGCAGCATTCGCTAACCAGACGCTCGCTCGACCACGTCAGCTCGCGCGGCCGAGTTTCTGGCTTCACCGTCTTGCACCGGCGGGCGCTCCGCTTTCCTGGCGAAAATGGCGCTGTTCAATATTCCACTGTGCGGTGGGCTCCAAAATAGCCAGCTTGAAGTTCTCCACATAGTTTTCAGCGGCTACCAGATTCGGCGGCCCGGGAGGGCAAACCCCTTTGTGCTCGCTGACCACGCCAATATTCATTCTCAGCAGCACAGCTAAGAGCCACCAGAGCCGTTTGCTCATGGTGCCGATTCTACTCCGCACGAGAGTTCTTCTTGTTGTCTGGGAGTATTACTGCTGAAACATCGCCTCTCATTGACCGGGGTCATTGGTATAGAACCTACTGTTGCACAACAATAGCCGCCCAGCAGCCTCAGCGACCATTTGAGCCCCTCCTGTCGTCCGCAATCCGGAAGTAATTCGACGAGAACCTGCGATAAGAGACGCTTGTAAGGTTGATCCGAACCGTATCGACGACAACCAACGCGACCGTCGAGAAGTGAGGAATCAAGCGCATGGCGTCAGGATTGCGTTGTGCCGATCTACGAATGCCCAACCTCGCGGATGACGTCCAGCAGAAAATCCGCGGGAAGAGAATTTCATCCAAGCTGTGTGGCGGTACTCATGCCGGGCGGTTGACATCACTCGATCCGAAGCGCATCGATGGGGTTCAAGGTCGCCGCCTCGCTAGCGGGACGGTAGCCGAACAGCACCCCGACGCTGCAGGAAACCACGAGCGCAACTGCTACAGCCACCCAGGAAATACCGAGCGGAACGATACCCTCAGTCAATCGTCTGAGCAACCAGACCAGTCCAAGGGCAGTCACTACTCCGACCACGGCCCCAGCAAAACTGATAAAGAATGCTTCCAACAAGAATTGGAACCGGATCTCATCCGGTCGCGCGCCCAGTGCCTTCCGGACTCCAATTTCGTGCGTTCGCTGGGAGACATTGACAAGCATGATATTCATAATGCCCGTTCCGGCAGTGACCAGAGTCAGGGTGGCAATCGCGACAAGTACGGCGCTCAGAGCGACCGAAATGTTATTTGCCGTCTGAAGAAGAGAAGACAAATTCTCGACGGTGTAACGCGCTTCCTTCCGGTGACGGCTCTGCAACAAGCGGTTCAACTGCTGAGTCAGATCGGGTACTTCGGCCGAGGATGCCGCCTGCGCATAGAGCACCTGAAAGAAGTTCTCGCCTGTAATGGACTTGACCAGCGGGAACGGGATGAGCAACGTGTCGTCTTGTATCTCGGACTGTCCAAAGGTGGGCACTCCCTCTTTGAAGGTTCCAATGATGGTGCAACCAAACTGTTCGAGGTGAATGATGTTGCCCACCGCGGGTTCGAGGCCAAAGGCGGTCTGGGCCATGTGGTCCGTGATCAGACAAACCTTGAAGTGGGCCAGGAAGTCCTCAACATCGAAGTATCTGCCCGAGGTAATCTGCAGATTGCGGATCTTCTCAAAATCTTGCGTGATGCCAACCAACCGAGGATGGACCTCTCTGCCCCGAAGTTGAAAGCTGATTGGAATGTCGTAGGTACCGGCAACGGCGCTGACTGCCGGGAGGTTCTGGCGTACGGCCGCGAGATCCTCTGGTGTCAACTCGTCGTCTAGAACGGCGGCGACTCCATTGCGGTCAAGGGTGGCATAGGCAAGGTCGGCGCCGATCCCCTCGATCTGGGCGATCATATACACCTTGCCAGCGGAAGAGATCGTGACGACGAGCACGATTGCAGCGCTGCCGATCACAACTCCCAGCATGGTAAGAGAAGCCTTCAGTTTGTCGCCAGCCAGCGCCCACCAGGCAAAGCGGACACTCTCCTCCCAGCGCACCACGCGCGCGGCCGTCGTGTCAGGGGAGCGCATAGTTGGTCAACAAATAGTTGCCGGCATTTTCGGTTACCACGCGCAGGTTGGATCGCCCGACGAGCTGCTCCAGATGCGGCATTTCCGCGCCGTAGGCTAGAAGGTAGCAGCGGCCTGCCCCTGCCCATATTGACGCGAACTCCCGGTCGTCAATGAACACACGGGGAGCGCCCGGTGCGTAAGAGCCGTACTCCAGATTGTTGTTGCGGCCGTTAAGCAGCAGCGCGGTACGACCGGTATAGAAGAAAACTGATGAAAAAGCGTAGTAAGAATTGGCTTCGATCAGTTGTCCCGGGGGACTCTGCTCTAGGCTCTGAGCCAGAGGGTACGATCCCAGATACGAGTCGAATTGGACAAGCGCAAGTCGGGCGCCCTGAACAAAGAGGACCATGCCGGCAGCGATAACGAGAACGACTTTCTTGACGTTATCTCTCGATCCGACGATACCGACAGCGCTCATGCCGAACGCGAAAGCTGCGATCGCAAGCGGCAGCCTGAGGTAGGCAAACGCGCTAAGTGTCAGGTCTCGCATGTGGCCCATCGACAGCGTGTACAGTTCGGGATGTTGGGTCAGGGCTGTAGAAATGTTGCCGACTGCAGGCAGACGCCAGACCAATGCAATCAAGACTGTGAACGCGACACACAGCAGCGTAGAAATCACCAGAAGAACACGCGTCGCCGCGCGCATCCTTCGCCCTCCGGCACTGATCGCCGATCCAATCAGGAGCGCCAAGGCGGGGTAGATCGGCATCGAGTAATACTCCTGAGTGGTCGAGAAAGTGAAAAACAACATCACCACGCCGATCCAGCAAAGCGCCATTAACCGTGTTCTTTCTGCCCGCGAAGCTGGACTGAATGACAACCTTGGAATGGTGGGCAGATAGACCGACCAGGGGAAGATCCAGACCAGGTTCAGCAGCCAGAACCAGAGCCTCGGCACAGTGTTGTAATCACGCGGGTACCGTAGGTTCAGAAAACGCAACAGATGCTCGTTGAAGAAATAAAACCAGAAGAACCCGCGGTATTCGCCGGGCGCACTGCGCATCGAAAACGCAAAGTGAGGCGGATTGCGCAGGATTGCGAGCACATGCCACGGCACGGCGATCGCTAAAGCGATGGCGATCGCCGTGCCGAGAGTCAATCGACGCCACGACTGGATAGAGAAAAGTTGTCGCGTGAGGGCCATGTAGGCAAGGCCCGCCAGCACTGGAAAAACCACGGCAATCAGACCCTTCAGTAGTAGGCCGGTTCCCAGGCACGCTCCCAGCATGACCGACCAGCGAAGGGGAAGATGCTCTTCCGGTTCGAGCAGCGACAGCCACGCCCAGATGGCGCCCGTGATAGCTGCGGTGAGCGTGGCATCCGGAATCAGAATCCGGGTGAACAGAAACAAGCCTGCTGAAGTGGCGAGTGCGACGCCTGCGTACAGGCCTGCTTCCTCGCCAAACGCCCAGCGTCCGAAGCGGTAGGTTATCCAACACAAAGCCACTGCCGAGAAAGCAAGCGGTAAACGCGCAGCCCAATCATGAACGCCGAAGATTTCATACGACACCGCCATCATCCAGTAAATGAGCGGCGCCTTCTCCAAATAAGCGACCCCGTCAAGTCGCGCGGTGACCCAGTCTTTCGAGGTCAGCATGTTGCGGGCGATCTGCGCCTGAACCGCGTCCACATCGTCCATGAGCCGAGGTGGACTGGCGATGTTGAGGAGGAAAACGAGGGAGGCCACCAGAACTACGAGCCAACCCCGTCCAGGACTTCGACGATTGGCATCGTCAGCCGCTGTTCGTGGGACGCCAACTCGATCTTCCATCGCTTCATCCAGATTAATAAGACCATCAGACCCCATAAGTGATACCCGTAGTTTGCCTTCCGTTCCAAGTGTGCATTCACCAGCAGCTTCACGGCAGGCCAATGGAACAGCCCACTCGCCAAGACAGCTTCCTGCGACAATGTATCCAGCAGTAAGGGCCGAAGCGCCCCCCGAAGCCACTCATGGATCGGGACATCAAAGCCAATTTTCGGGCGCTGCAGTACAGCGCGGGGTAACTTGTCCATCATGAGGCGGCGAAGTACGTATTTGGAAGTCGATCCTCGCAGCTTCAGGCGCTCGGGCAAGCCGGCAGCGAAGTCGACGATTCGCTGATCCAAAAAGGGAGGCCGTACCTCCAATGAATGCGCCATGCTGATGCGGTCTACTTTGTAGAGGATGTCATCGGGCAAGTAGTAGCGCTGATCGAAGTCCAGATAGCGTTGCAGACCCCCGCCTTCACCCATTTCACCGAGCACTTTGGCGAGTGGGCCAGCATCGGCGAACAAGAATAGCCGTTGTTTCTCAGCTTCCGAAAATGTTCCATTCCAGAACACGTGCGCCATCTCTGGCGATAGCAGAGTGCCTTGCAGAAACCGTTTGAGCCGATATTCGAAGCTGATTTTTTCGTCGGACACCGGCAGGTGCATGGCAAACGCCAAGGTTGCACGCCGTAGCCGAGCGGGAATCCAGTGGGCGAGAGCGTAGTAGCGATCGGCCTTATAGGTTAGGTAGCCCCCAAATAGTTCGTCCGCGCCCTCGCCTGTCAGTACGACCGTGACATCCCTGCTGGTCATCTGAGCCAGGAACCAAAGTGGCAATGCTCCTGCGTCTGCGCCGGGTTCGTCGGAATAGTAGGCAATGCGCGCGATCGCATCTACGAGGTCGGCGATCGCGCTCAGGTCGAACTCCGTGTGCCGCGTGCCGAAGTGGTTGCTGACCTCCTTGATGTATCTACCTTCGTCAAACGAGCGTCCCCGGAAGGTTACGGAATACGTTTGCAGCGCACCCTGGTGCGCATTCGCGGCGTAGTGCAAGATGGTCGAAGAATCCAGGCCTCCACTGAGCCAAATACCCACGGGCAGATCCGAGACAAGCTGCTCTTTCAACGATTGCTCCAATAGACCGTCTAGCTCATCACAGGCGCCCTCCACTGACCCTGGAACGCTTGCGGCAGCCAAAGGGGGAACATATGACCAGCTACTCCACTCGCCGTTCCGCCACTCCAGAAGATGTCCTGGCATGAGCTTGATGATTCCTTCCACCAAAGTGAGGGGGCCAGGAACATAGTTCAGACTGAGAAAACAGTTCAACCCCGATAGGCAAATGTTGCGGCGAACCGCAGGGTGCATGAGGATGCACTTCAGCTCAGAACCGAAGTAGATTTCACCATCCTGAAGACAGTAGTACAGAGGCTTAACGCCCATTCGGTCGCGAGCGAGAATAAGACGGCGTTCGGAGCGCACCCAGATGGCAATGGCAAACATCCCGCGGAGCCGGGAGAAGCATGAGTTGCCCCAGCACAGAAAGGCATTGAGGACAATCTCCGTATCGCACCGCGTCTCAAAGGTAAACCCTTCCGCTTCCAGCTGAGCGCGCAGTTCGAGGCAATTGAAAATCTCACCATTGAAGACAATAACAACATCGCGATCAGGGCTGAAGAGTGGCTGATCTCCACCCTCGAGATCGACGATGCGCAGACGAGTCGCACCCAGAGAGATGTGCTCCGAGCAAAAAGTTCCCTGATTGTCAGGCCCCCTGTGCGCAAGGGCTTCTAGAGCAGCCATCAGCACCCCGGCGGGTAAATCTTTCGCGATATGTGAGTACCCCAGAATGCCACACATGTGCGGCGCCCCATTTGCGCACGAGAGCGACCTGAACCAAGCAATGTGCTCTCCCCACAACGCTTGATCCACGTTTCACGGTTTCAACAAGAAGCCTATCGCTCGATCCGTTCAGATAAGTTCAGGCGAGCACCGGACCTTCTCCATTTGAGCAACCCCCTTCGGTCACTGCGCGCGCAAGAAGCGGTCTTAAGGAGCTAACAGGCGACGAGACTCCGGAATTGGACCATCTTTCACATCATTTGATTACAAGTCTTAAATGTATAAGAGTATATTGTCAATCAAATACGCGAAATCAGATCAGCCTCTACTCACGGCAGACCGTTTCCGGGCACGGCGCCCCAACCTGCTAAACGGTTTTGCAGGACAATTCTTAAGCGATCAAGAAACAGGAGTTGCGCGCTTTAACGGACAAAACGGAGGCTCAAGCTAGGACAGCGGTGAATGACAGTGACGGATCTCAATCCCCTGATCTTCGGGTCACAAACCGTTTGCGAATTGTGCCACTGCCATGCAGCTTCGTTTCGGTACGAACTGTCTCTTTTACATCTTTGTCAGCGTGAAGTTACCAGAACCGGTGCAACCCGACTGCGCTCCAGTTAAAGTCCACGTGCCCGAAATGGTGTTGTTGTTCACATTGCCCTGAAGTGTAAGCATATTCTGGGTTCCCGGGAACATCGTTGAAATAGTCATCCCAAATGCACCCGTCACATTTCCATTGAAATTCCCGCTGAGTGTGACCGAGCCCGTCTCGCTTGTCTGCGAATTGAAACAAGGAGTAGCTGTGGTGAAACTGAGATTCGTGACGTTTACTGTGGAATTGCCGCTGGTCTGACTGAACGAAGTGTTGAAAGCGAAGGCGGGCGTCCCATCCGGGTTTGTCAGCGTTGCCGCCCAATTCCCACTCACGTTACCTGAAGTACCTCCTCCTCCACCACACGCGCCGAGCATCAACCCTAGCGCGAGGAGCACAGCGATAGCAATCTGCTTCATAAGGACCTCCATCTTGCAGTAAGAGAGATCCCTGAAATAGGCCGCGGGTTGCCCGAAGTTGGCAAAACGTCTCCCGTCACGGAGGGCTCCTCTATGATTTGCCCGTACCGGATGTGGACAGCAGGACGCACCACGATTTCGCCGCTATTCAGTGGTATGCTTTCGCCACTTCTCAATCATCCTGTCCAGCTCGTTTGGCGCATTCCTGCGAGGCCATTGACTACGAGCCAAACTGCGTGGGTCATCTTGATCCTTCGGTTTCGAGGGTCAGAATAGAAAGAGTCCAGGCTGTCTACCACTTGAACGTTATAGGTATTGCTGATGTATTTCTTCTCGTAGGCCGCAAAGAGTCTACAACCTTGTCAACGCATGACAATTAGCCAGGGGGAAGCATTGACCACCGGCCGACGTGATCGGCCTGACTCATACTCTTGGAAGCGCTTTCAGCTTCTCTTCACATTGAGCGTTGTATTCTCTGGTCAGAGGAGAAACCGATGCGAATTTTACAAGTAGTTAGACTCGCAGCTGTTGCCAGTTCGTTTCTCCCCCTTTCGGTCTTGGCACAGGAAAAGAAGATCAAACGTTCAGACCTGCCGCCAGCCGTCGAGAAAACGGTTGCGGCGCAGAGTTCGGGCACGATGATTCGAAGCTTTTCAGAAGAAAGGGAGAACGGGCAGATTTTTTACGAGGCTGAGGTGACGGTCGACGGTTACGGCCAGGATGTTCTGATGGACGCTAACGGTGTAATCGTCGAAGTAGAGGAGCAAATCGCGATGGGTGCATTACCTGCTGGCGTTCAAGAGGCATTGCACGCCCGGGCAGGGAAAGGAAAGATCGTCACCGTCGAATCGATCACCAAACACAACAAGCTGGTCGCCTACGAAGCCGCGATCCTCACGAAGGGCAAGAGGTCCGAAATCCAGGTAGATCCTCAGGGGAGGCCATTGGGCCACGAAGAATGAGGCATACCAGGGCAGAAGTGCCCCCGCGCAACCGGGATTGATCGGCAAAAACGTCGAAGGAGTTCATGGTGTCTCTTTCCAAATCTCTCGCATTCGTACTGCTATTAGTCGCTCCATTTTTCGCGCAGACGCAGCCAGTGGAGTTGCATTCGCAAACCCGGACCCCATTCCGTTTCGTCGTATACGGCGACACGCGTTTTACCGATCCGGCAAACACTCAGGCTGCCAGTCCTCCAGTGCGCCGGGCACTGGTTCAAGCGATTGCCGAAGCTGATCCCGCTTTCATCTCGGTTGGTGGCGACATTGCCTATAACGGAGATGACAGGAACGACTGGAAAATCTGGGACAGCGAAACCGAAGCGTGGCGCCAACGGCACATCACGGTGTATCCGGCGCTCGGGAACCACGATCTCCATGGTAACCAGAGAATAGCCCTGGAGAATTATTTCCAACGCTTCCCCGCACTTCAAAACAATCGCTACTATTCTGTCCGCGCTGCCAACACGCTGATTCTGGTGCTCGACAGTTCGCTCGATGAGACTTCAGGGCCGCAAGGCGAGTGGCTGGCGAACAAGCTCGATAGTGTTCCTCCTGATGTGGACTTTGTCTTCCTGGTTCTGCACCACCCACCCTATACCGCTTCCTCCGACAGAGCTCTCGGCGGCGGGCATTCAGCACGTCATCCGGAGCAGTTGCTCGCTCAGACGTTAGAAGAGCGCCAGGGCCGCGTCCATGCCCGTTTCGTGGTGTTCTCGGGGCATGTGCACAACTACGAGCATCAGGAGCACAACGGTGTTACTTATTTTGTGACCGGCGGCGGCGGCGCTCGGCCTTACCCAGTCGAGCGAACCCCCAATGATCCGCTTAACGGCAAGAGCGTCAATTATCACTACTTGTTGGTAGAAGTTGATCGCGGCACCCTCAAAATCACCATGCACCGACTGGATTTGACGAGCGGCGCAGCCGTCTGGACGCAGCCTGACTCGGTCGCGATTTCGGTGCAAGCGGCGACGACTGTAACGCAAGGTCAATAAACGCCGCACGACATTTGTCTGGGACCATCCGGCTCCGCCCACATGCTAATATGCCAGCTTGGGGGCAAGGTGCCTCATGAAACGTGCCGACACGATTGAGTTGGTGCTTAAGGGGAAGGCCGACAACAGGGTCCTCTCTGTAACACCCGACCATTCCGTTTACGAAGCAATTGAGAAAATGGCGGTAGAGGGCGTGGGCGCAATGCTCGTTATATCGGCAAACCAACTTGTCGGCATCCTGTCAGAACGTGACTATGCCCGCAAAGTGATCCTTAGGGGCCGCTCGTCCAAGAAAACTCGGGTCCATGAGATCATGACCAGCCCGGTGATCTACGTGACGCGGCAAAATACAGTGGACGAGTGCATGGCCATCATGACCAAGCACCATTTTCGCCATCTTCCCGTTGTGGATGGAGACTCGGTCGCCGGGGTGGTGTCGATTGGTGATCTGGTGAAATGGATCATCTCGGGTCAGGCACAGACGATTCAGGAACTCGAAGGCTACATTTCGGGAAAATATCCAGGCTAAAACCGTCACTCAACCTCAAGCGGCCCGAATCTGATTCCCCGGTCGGGGCCGACGGGTGCCATAGACAACATGCTTACCCCCTGGCGATAAGCCAAAACATCGAGTCTATGCTTTCCTCCGAAGGCACCTACATCACGACAACCGCGCAACGATAATTCACCTAGAGGGCCCCACAAAAGTGGATTTCTTGCTATACTTTGCGCGCCGTTTCTTCGTCTCCAACATCAGCTCTTGCTTTGCCTGGTCCTTCGTCTAGCCTAGCATCGCAAAGCAACTTTCGCGTTGAGCAGAATGCAAGTTTCCTGTTCCTCGGGCCCTGCAATCTTTTCTGGCCGTAAAACTCGCCCCTAGGTAGCCGTGTTTTTCACGGGCGCAAATTTTGACGGGCGCTGCCCTCGTGCCGACCTCCCCAGCCGGCAGGCCGCCTCCCGTCCATCTCCGGGGGACATTACCACTTTGAGGTGCGACGACCCTTCTTTTCAAGAATCCCCGCGGCGATCCCTGGCCACTCGAGTGCTTTGTCCACGCCGAGAAAGGCATCTCCGCGCGCTTGGAAATACCAGACGGTCACGCAATCACCAAGAACCCCCTTTCACTAACATGAGCTGACCTTGGCCAATCGCGAACGTGTGGATCGGCTAGCAAAGGAAATTCTGCGACGCTCCGATCGGATCTTGCCCGTACCACAAAGCAGCTTACGCAGTCCCGATGGATTCCCCCGAACTTTGCCTCGAATTGGCGCAGGAGCGGACTGTTCCTTATCTGGGTTGACTCCAGCCGCCTCCACTCCGTATATGTTCTATTCAGGCCCTCCGATGCGCCGCTTGAGTCCAAAGCGCCAGGCCTGCATCTACCTTGACATGGCAAACCTGACGGAATTCAGCTTGGCGGAGTCCATCGCAGTTCTCGCCCGCACTCCCGCAACCCTCAATGCAATGTTGCGCGGGATGCCCGACATCTGGGTGCGCTGCAACGAAGGAAAAGATACCTGGAACGCGCTCGACATTGTGGGGCACCTGATCGTCGGGGAGCGTACCGATTGGTTGCCGCGGGTGCGGATCATCATGGAGAACGGCGAAGCGCGGCCATTTGATGCCTTTGATCGCTTTGCGCAGTCGAAAGAAACGCAAGACAAGTCGGTGGAGATCGACCGGCTTCTGGGCGATTTCGCGCGCCTGCGAACAGAGAATCTGACTGCGCTGCAGGCAATGAATTTACAATCGGAAGACTTGGCCCGGCGAGGTAGGCACCCCGCGCTGGGAGTGGTAACGCTGTCGGAACTTCTGGCCACCTGGGCGGTGCACGACCTCACCCATCTGCATCAACTATCCCGCGTGATGGCCCACCAGTATCGTGACGCAGTGGGTCCGTGGATCGCCTACTTGGGCGTGCTGCAGTGTGCTGGTCATAGTGCTCCGTAGGCAATCGAGCTCAGCAAGATGCGGTTAGAGGAAGGAGTCGTAAAGAGCTTGAGTGGCCAGGCTATGCGGCTAGCCGAGCCTGCACACCAGGGTCGTTTTGAAGATATACCGGGCTCTTGCAGTTTGGGTAGTTGGGACAACTCAAATAGGTAGTCAGCCGCGACCACTTGAGGACGAGCTGGGCGAAGCACCGAGGGCATCGCGGTATCGGTTTCATAACCCCATTCAAATCTCCGAGGCATTTCGCCGCAATACAGTTATTACCGTAGAGACTATGAGTGGGTAACCGGTAATCAAATTGCCTTCCGCGGTTTGCCCTGAATCCGATGGCTGTGCAAACGAATCCTCGCAGGCAAGATTCGGAGTGAAGGAAAGCGCGACCATGATGCAGGAAAGACTTCAGGCTGCTTATATTGGCGGACCTACCGCATTGTTCGAATGGCACGGATTCCGCCTGTTAACCGATCCAACGTTTGATCCGCCCGGCGGAAAATACCAGAACGGACCTGTGGTTCTGGAAAAGACAATCGGACTGGCCCTTGCTCCCGAGGCGCTAGGCCGCGTGGATATGGTTTTGCTCAGCCACGATCATCATCTCGACAATCTTGACCACTCCGGTCGCAGGTTTCTGGCCAGCGTT
The DNA here is from genome assembly GCA_963803655.1 of Terriglobia bacterium. Taxonomy (GTDB): domain Bacteria; phylum Acidobacteriota; class Terriglobia; order Terriglobales; family Acidobacteriaceae; genus JAIQFF01. The sequence goes on along the minus strand of CAWDNR010000014.1, from coordinate 53,136 downwards.
CCCCGCGTGATCACCACCCCGGAAGGAGCCGAACGGCTGGGCGGAAATTCTGTCGGCCTCGCTGCCTGGCAGAGTATCGACATCGCGGGTGGCGATGGACGAGTGCTTCGGATTACCGGGACTCCCGCGCAGCACGGGCCGGCCCATCTTCAACGCGGGGCGGTGACTGGCTTTGTGATCGCTTTGGCGGATGCGCCTGGTTCCGCCATTTATTTCTCCGGTGATACTGTCTGGTTTGACGGGGTCGCAGAGGTGGCGCAGCGGTTTCCAATTCGTGTCGCAGTGCTTTTTATGGGAGCAGCGCGGGTCCCGGTAGTCGGTCCGTTCGCCCTTACCATGACGGCAGAGGACGGCGTCCAGGCTGCCCATGCATTTTCGGAGGCGACGATCGTGCCCATCCACTTTGAGGGCTGGAAGCACCTTAGTGAATCGCGGGAAGTGATCTCGCGGGCATTCGAGGCTGCTGGGGTGAGCGGCCGTGTGCGCTGGATGGAGGCTGGAACTGTGGTGGATGTGGGCGGTTGAGATATTCCTGGGTGAACGTGTTGCTCGTTTAGGCGAGCTTTGCTCGGCCGGACGGGTCTGAGACCGGTCCCCCCACGGCCTGCGCCACTTCCCGCGGCCGGATCGGCGATCAGTTGGGCGGATGGCCGTTAGACCGCAATCAGGGCTCTCGATTCGTCCCGGGCGGGGTTAGCGCGCTCTCTGAGCGACTCGTAGCCGCGTCTGGTGAACCGGATTACGCCGCGCTCCTGCTCCTCGACGTAGCCCTCGTTCCTTAGATCGGCAATGACCTCTCGGGCCGATGAAGAATCCACAATCTGTTTCGGTAAGCTGACGTAATGGGCGGTATCTGCTTCATAGCACTCGGTCAATGCGGCCAGCAGTCCGTCCCGGATCGATATGTTGTTCATTTGATTCTCCCGTCCGGAATAATGCGATGCTAAGGGGCTGGGCCAGGTTACGAAATGGCCCACTGGTGCCACACGACGTTACCAAGGTCACTCCCCTGGGCCAGTCCACCTTGTGACCTCCACGGCTGGCCTCGTTTGTCTCGCCTTCCGAGGCGGCGGGCGGCTTCGCTTTCTCCCTCCAGAAAGTGCGCAGACCACGAAGGACATCCAATGTGGAAGGTGATTCCTTCGTGGTCTTTCGTGTCCTTTGTGGTTTATGCACTAGCGAGAAGCCGCCCCTGGCAGGGCATTTGGGGTCTATGTCCCTCCGCGATTGCGCAAACAATTGCACCGGATCCTGCAACGGCCGCTCGAAAGTCTAGATACCGCTCCCCGAAGGTTTGGTATAGGGCTTGCTTATTGTTCAGGTGGAGTCAAAAGCAAGTCACAGGAACTCAAGGCCACTCCCGCACCTTGATCCTGGATTCTTCTAGGTCGGAGGCGATTTCGATGAAAATTACTTTGTGTGTGTTGGGGATTCTTTGTTTCGCTGGGGTGGCTTTCGGACAGGCCGGCAGTGCAATCGGCAGCGGAATAAGCGCTGAGCCGGTGGTCTACGAGTTTCGCAGTCACGAGGGACACGCCACTCAACAGGGCATGGGGCAACAGCAAAACATCATGGAACAATCCATGAATGTGCAAGCTCACGGCGTAAGGCCGCTATGGGAAGTAGCAACGCCGGCGTACGTCACCCCCCTGGGCGATTCGGCGCGTCTGCTCAGGCAAGAGCATATGTCCGCGAAGAAGGCTGAGATCGTCTGGAACAATTAAGTTCGGATCCCGCCGCAACGTAGAGTTTACTTGGCCGAGGGTGCCCCATCTGTCGCATGGTTTGCGACGGATGGGGCATTTTGCTTTTGCTGCAAATCCTGGAGCACATTGTCATCCTGAGCGCACGGAAACCTCGCTGGCAGTTTCCGCGTAGTCGAAGACCCCCCGGGGCAGGCAGAAGTGCGGCTTTCAGAGTCCTTCGACTTCGCTCACGATGACCGTTTCTTTTAGAGGGGCGGTGATACACTGCGACGGAACTCACGCGTTTTTGGCACGACTCCAAGATACAACCATGCCCAAGCAGAAGCTGAACGTTGCAATGATCGGTACCGGTTTTATTGCCAAGGCGCATTCCAACGCCTTCCGCCAGGTGGGACATTTCTTTGATGTCCGTTACGAACTCGGCTTGAAGATTGTCTGTGCCCGCAACCAGGCCAAGCTCGAATCCGCAGCGGCGCAGTGGGGATGGCAAGAAATCTCGAACGATTGGCAGGCCGTGGTTGCCCGTCCTGACATTGATGTTATCGATATCGCGGTTCCGAACGTGTTGCATGCGCCCATCGCCGTAGCCGCAGCCAAGGCCGGAAAGATAGTCTGGTGCGAGAAGCCTCTGGCCACGTCGCTACAGGAAGCCGAGAGCATGGCCCAAGCGGTGCATCAGGGCCCCAACCTGGTCTGGTTCAACTACCGGCGAATTCCGGCCGTGGTCTTCGCCAAGCGGCTGATTGATGAAGGACGTCTCGGCCAGACCTTCCACTACCGCGCACTTTACCTAAACCAGTCGGGAAACGATCTCAGCAAGGCCGGAACCTGGCGCTATAAGCGGTCGGAGGCCGGGCTGGGAGCGGCCGGAGATCTGCTCTCCCATTCCGTCGACTCTGCGCTCTACCTCAATGGACCGATCACGGAGCTAACGGCCATGACTCACACTTTCGTCCCGGGCCGCGACGTCGACGATGCTACATTTTTCCTGGCTCGCTACGCGAACGGCAGCGTGGGCACGTTTGAAGCGACTCGCTACGGGGTCGGTTGCCGCAATCGTCATGCGTTTGAAATCAACGGGTCGAAGGGCATGCTGCGTTTCAATCTGGAGCAAATGAACCAGCTCGAATTTTACGATGCCGCCGAAACGCCCAACCAGCAAGGCATGCGGAACATCAGCGTCACCGGCCCGGACCATCCTTATTCCGAGAATTTCTGGAAGCCTGGGCACATCATCGGCTACGAACATACTTTCATTGCCACGCTGGGAGATTTCCTCGTAGCGCTGGCACGTAAAGAATCACGCTATCCGGATTTCGATGATGCGGTCTCGGTGCAAAGAATCCTGGACGTAGTCGAGCGCTCGGCGGCGTCCCGTGGCTGGGCGACGGTATAGAAGCTGCTGGTGCAATTGGAAGTTTCTTGTCACCTTCAGTAGTGACTGCGCACGCGCCTGACTTCAAGCCTGGTGTCTTGCGATCGAATATCTGCTTCAGAACGAATAACTTAATGCGCTGTATATGAATGTCTGCTCTCCTGCATCTTTTTGGTCTCCTCGCCCGTATATCCCGGTAGCATGAACGCCGTAGCTTATTGCTTCATGAATGCGATGGAATCCGAGGCCAGCGCAACTGCTCGCGGTCTCCGCCGGCGCGATCCAGACCTACTGGATCGACTCATCGAACAGTATCAGCACCGGCTGCTTCGATATTTGATGTACCTCTCAGGAAATCGTGAACTGGCCGAGGACCTCTTCCAGGAAACCTGGATTCGCGTGCTGGAGCGCGGGCATCAGTACGACGGGAAACACGAATTCAGCACGTGGCTTTACGCCGTGGCGAGGAATTTGACCATCGATTATTTGCGGAAGAAACATCCGATAAGCCTGGATGGGCTGATGGAGAACGAAGAGCACGCACCGCTCGAACCGGCCGACACCCGGCCCATGGCGTGGGAAGTGCTGCTGCAGCACGAGCAAGCCGAGCGCGTCAGCGCAGCCCTGGTGAGCATCCCGGCAGAATATCGCGAGACCGTGGTATTGCGCTTTCAGGAAGGACTGGCTTTGGACGAGATTGCCATGGTGACTGGGGCGCCCCTGGGCACCGTGAAGTCGCGCCTGTATCGCGGGTTGAACATGCTGATGTCGCGGCTGAAGGGAGCGCAGGTATGACGCGGGACGCACATGACGAGGCACAGGAACTCATCGCTCTGGGCGAGAGTCTCTCGGATGCGCAGCAGGGCTGGCTGCGGAGCCATCTCGATGAATGCGAAGCATGCCGTCATTATGCGGAAGCAGCTGGCCGGGTGGTTCGTGCGTTACGTTCTCAGCCCTTGGCCGCTGATTCCCGCCTGGTGCGAGCCACGCAAATGCGGGTGCGCTTCCACGCCAGTCGGCTGCGGGAGACGAGGGAACGCCTGTGGCTGGTGGGGATGGCTTGTCTGGGCGTGGGCCTTTCCGCGACGCTGACCGTCCCTTTTTTGTGGCGACTCTTTGCGTGGTTGGGCGGCTGGGCAGGCATTTCGAGTTGGATTTGGCAGGCGGGCTTTGCGTTCTTGTGGATCGCACCAGCCCTGGTCGTGAGTGCGCTTCTTCTGGCTCGCGGCACTCATTTGACCAGCAACGGTGAAAAGCAATGGAAATGAGAAAGCGGGCACGGCTATGCAAGTGAAAAACGAAACTCGAACTGGACTCGCTACGGAGATCAAAATTGTTCCGGCGTGGGCATGGGCGCTCGCGGGAATCGTATTTGTCGCCGCGCAATTTTTCTTCAATGTTGTGGTGGCTCGGCACTCGGGCGGGCCACCGGCATGGTGTAGACCGGTGCTGGGAACGCTGGCCGGCGTTGGCGGGGGCTGTCTTTTTCTCCTCATCGGCTATATAAACCGCGACGCGAAACGCCGCGGAATGAGCCCTACGCTTTGGACGATTGTGGCCGTTCTTATTCCGAATGGCCTGGGTTTTCTCCTCTACTTCATCCTGCGGCAACCGCGGAGCAATGCCTGCCCGCAATGTGGGAACGCCGTGCATACGGGGTTCAACTTCTGCCCTCGCTGCAACCACAAACTGAGTCCGAGCTGTCCGCTGTGCCATCGCGTGGCGGGAGTAAATGATGTCTATTGTCCGTACTGCGGAACTTCGCTTCACAGCCAGGCGGTCCCAGGCTCCAGTTCGCCGGAGACTACGTAATGGAACGGATTGCAGAAGCGTCGCCGCGTTTTAAGGCCAGGATGGCAGGTGTCTTTGAAGTGCTCGAAGGCATGACGTCAGCATTCGGCCAGGTGTTCGTTCTGGGCAGGCTTGTTGTCTTTAGCGACGCCGCGGCTACAGCGGCCAATATCCTGGGGCACCAGCCGTTGTTTTGGCTGGGGTTCGTATCTTCCCTCATCGGGGTTGCGTGCCATATCGCTTGGACGCTCCTCTTCTACGAGCTGTTTAAGCCGGTGAACAGGAGCCTCGCTTTACTCGCGGCGTTCGTCGGTCTCGTGGTGTGCGGCCTTCAGGCGCTTACCAGCCTCTTGTACCTCGCTCCGTTGCTCATCCTGCAAGGCGGTAGCTCCGTGAGCGCGTTCACCGCGGAACAGTTGCAGGCGTTGGCGCTCATTTTTCTTAAATTGAATGCTTATGCTTTCGAGATAGACCTGGTGTTCTTTGGATTCTGGTGCGTCCTGGCCGGCTACCTCATTTTCAGGTCGACCTTCCTGCCTCGAATTCTGGGAGTGCTGTTGGCGATTGATGGTTTGGGTTGGGCGACCTATATGTACCCGCCAATGGCAAATCAGCTGTTCCCCTTCATCGCTGCCGCCTCCGCGCTCGCGGAAATACCGCTGCAGCTATGGCTCGTCGTGATGGGTGTAAATCCTCAACGATGGAAGGAGCAGGCCGGGTAACCCCCTTCTCGTGAGCTCTTTGCGCGAGGAGCGAGGGGCTGATTTCGATCAACGACCGAAGGGGTGGAAAGCACAGCAATCGCGACGACTCGCCAGGCATGCCGTCCGTAACGTTTTCTCAAACCCGGCTAAGGCTTTCCCACCGCCACCTTCCCCGTCAATTCAATTTGCGCCGCCGACCGCGCCACATACAAATCGAAATCACCGGGCTCAACTGTCCAATCGTGTTTCTTAACGTCGTAGTAGGCAAAGGCACGGCGGTCGAGCTCGATGGTGACTTGCCGGGTCTCGCCGGGAGCGAGGTTCACTCTGGCAAATCCCTTCAGTTCTTTGTTGGGACGGGGAATGCTGGAATGCCGGTCGCCAACATAAACCTGCGCGACTTCCGCTCCTGGGCGGGTCCCGGTATTCGTGACTTCAAAGCGCACCCCGACCGAGTGGCCCGCGGAAGTCGACGGAGAAGCCGTGAGATTCTTGTAAGCAAACGTGGTGTAGGAAAGACCGTAGCCGAACGGAAACAGCGGCTTCGCTTCCAACTTGTCATAGCCCCGGTAGCCCACGAACACACCCTCGGTGTATGCCACCTTCTTGTCTCCACTCTTGGGATAGTAGGTGTCATGAGCGGGATTCTCTTCCCAGCGCCGGTCGAAAGTCATGGGCAATTTGCCCGACGGGCTGAATTCTCCGAATAATAGTTGAGCCAGAGCAGTACCACCTTCCTGTCCCGGATACCAGGCCTCAAATATTCCGGGCACGTGATCAACCCAGGCGGTCATGTCAACACCGCCGCCTGAAGTCACTACTGCAACTGTGTTCTTGTTGATCGCAGCGATCTGGTTGATCAGCTCGTCCTGACCCGGAGGCAGGGCGAACATCCGATCCGCGCTCTCGCCTTCGGTCGACTGATCGAAGCCAACTGCCACCACGACCGCATCTGCTTGCGAGGCGAGTGCCTTGGCTTCGGCGCTGACCAGGTCCTCAGGCCGCACAATGCCAAAGTTCAGCTTCTGCTTTCCCCAGCCTTTTCGCACAAAGTATTCGAGCTGAACCAAGTGCGGGCCGGGCTGCAGCGATACTTTGACCTGACTGAGAAACGCATAGGCCTGCGTCCAGTCGTCAATCACCAGCTTCTTGTCCACGTACAGCCGATAACCGCCGTTCTCTCCCGGACCTTGAACGAAAGCCAGGTAGTCGCCGGGAGTCGCGGGCGTGAAGTAGCCTGTCCAACGGATTGACCCGTCGTTCGCGGCCTCGCCTGCACTCGCTCCGGGATCGTAGCTGGCTTTTTTGTCGACGCGCTCGATGCCTGGCTTACCTGAAAGGTTTGCGTTGTCGAAGAACTCAGCCTTCAAACCCGACTGGCCGCCGCTAGCCTCGATGGTGAATTTGGTCTGCTTCGCCATCTCATCCAGAGTCGGGATCCCGGCTGCGTAATACACTTTGGCACCAGCACCCAAGTAATGGGTTATTCCCTCCAGAAAGCTCACTGCGACAAAGGGCTGGACCGCACCGCTACCGCCACCGACGGGTTGCGCCGGGTAGGCGTCCGGGCCGATCACGGCGATCGACTTGATCTTTCCCTTGTCCAAGGGCAACAGGTTGCCCTCATTCTTGAGCAGAACCATGCCCGATCGGGCGCCCTCGAGCGCTACCTGATCTCCTTCCGCATTAAGCCGGGAAATCGAGGTCTCGGTCTGATCGCGATCCATCCAACCAAACCGAACCGCGGTTCTGAGGATGCGGCGCACCTTGTCGTCGATCGTGGCCTCGCTGACGCTGCCGGCGCGGATGGCGGGCAACAGCAGGGTGCGATTCATGAACTTTCCGGAAGGCATCTCCAGGTCCAACCCGCCGTTCGCCGCACCCACGGCGTCGTAGGTGGCATCCCAGTCGGACATCATGATTCCCTTAAAGCCCCATTCTTTTTTGGCGATCTCGGTGTTGAAATAGCCGTTTTGCGTGAGATGCTGGCCGTTGGTGAGGTTGTAAGAATCCATTACCGCACCGACGTTGGCTTCTTTCACCGCGGCCTCGAACGCGGGCAAATAGATTTCGCGCATGGTGCGTTCGTCGATGATGGAGTCCGAGTTGTGCCGGTCAAACTCGGAATTGTTTCCCATAAAATGCTTGACTGTCGAGCTCACTCCCTGGCTCTGCACTCCCGTTATGTAAGCGACCGCGGTGCGGGCCGCCAAGAAGGGGTCTTCACCGAAGTACTCGAAATTCCTGCCGTTCATCGGTGAGCGATAAATGTTCACTCCGGGTCCGAGCATGAAATGCACGCCTCGGGCGCGGGCGTCCTGGCCGACGATGGTCCCCATTCGCTGCGCCAGCTCCGGATCCCACGCTGCCGCCATCCCGATACCTCCGAAGGCGGTGGACGGCCCATAATTGCGGACTCCAATCGGCCCATCCGACATCTTCAGCCGGGGGAAATGGATGTGGGGGATATCACGAATATAGAAATCATCTACACCGCCGATCAGGTCAACCTTCTCTTCCAGCGAAAGCTGCTTGAGCAGCGAGTCGACGCGGGCTTCGATCTCCGGCTGAGACGGTGGCGCTGTTTGGCACAGCACCGGTAGGACCGAGATTAGAAGAACCGCCGCAATCCATTGGACTCTGCGAATCATGCCAACTCCCCCTTTAGCAGTTCTCACCGTTGCACTCTTCCCGAACCATCGCCTTTGAGCAGCGCGTTTACTTCGTCCGCGGTGGAGCGGCTGAAATCCCCTTGCTGCGAGTGTTTCAGGCAGCTCGTTGCAACAGCAAACTCGAGCGCTTCCTGATGTGTGGGCAGAATCTGAAAGCCGTAGATCAGGCCGGCAGCAAAGGAATCGCCCGAGCCTACCCGGTCCACGATGTGGGTGATTTCATAGGAACGGCTCAGGCTGAACCTCTGCCGGTCGTTCAGGCAGGCCGACCAGCCGTTGTGCGACGCGCTCTTCGATTCCCGCAACGTGATGGCGATCGCCTTCAGGTTCGGATACTCGGCCAGCACCTTCGCAGTCAGCTTTTCATATTGCGCGCGATCCAGCTTGCCGGAGTGCACGTCCACTTCGGCCTCGATGCCCAACGCCATTTGCACATCTTCTTCGTTGGCGATGGCGATATCTATATTCTTCACCAGCTCGCGCATCACTTCCGCGGCGGGTTTCCCCCACTTCCAAAGGTTCTTGCGATAGTTCAAATCGCAGGACACCGTGATTCCCTTTGCCTGCGCCTTCTTCGCCGCCTCGAGCGCCAGGTCGGCCGCCGAACTGCTGATGGCTGGCGTAATGCCGGTGACGTGGAACCAGCCCGCGCCTTCCAGCACGCGCTCCCAGTCGATGGCTCCCGGCTTGGCCAGGGCAATGGCGCTATTCTCGCGATCGTAGACCACCTTCGAAGGACGCTGGTTGGCGCCAGCCTCGACGTAGTAGACGCCCATCCGCCCCTTGCCGCGCACGATCCGGGAAGTGTCCACGCCGAAGCGGCGCAGTTCGCCGACCACGGCATCGGCAACCGGGTTCTTGTCGGGCAAGACGGTCACAAAAGCCGCAGGCAGGCCCAGCTGCGCCAGCGCGACCGCCACGTTGGCCTCGCCGCCTCCAAAAGTCGCCACGAACTGCCCCGTCTGCAGGATTCGTTCGAAGCCCGGCGGAGCGAGTCTCAACATGATTTCGCCAAAAGTTACGGTCGTCTTTGCCATATCCCTGTGTTCGGCCCCTTGTGTTTGCGGTTAGCTATGCTTCTGTTCCTTGCCTGCGACGAGTTCTATGCCCAGTGTGGCCAGAACGACGTCCTCGCTCGAGGAAAGGCCACTTACGGCCACAGCGCCCACTACCTGGCCGTCTCGCCACACCGGAATGCCGCCGCCCCACCCCACAAACTTGGGATCGCCGTAGTAGGCGATATCGTGGCCCTTTTCCGGATGCCGGGCTCTCTCTCCAATGTCCTGGGTCGACTTGCGCTCCCGCGCCGCGGTCCATGCCTTGTTGGCGGCGATGCGAATGCAAGAGATGGGAGCGCTGTCCATACGGGCAAAGGCAATCAGTTCGCCATGCGAGTCGGCCACGGCAATGACGACAGCCTTTTTCAGGCGCAACACCTCTTCCACGATCCGATCGATGATTTGTTTGGCTTCCGAGTAGTCGATGGTCTGGGTAGTTTTCATTTGGCCCCTTCTACGTGGGCGATCCTGGGCGAGTGCACGAGCGGAATGGATTGTAAATCACGCGCGAGAAAACCGTCCCAGGGGAATTCACACCGCCGGCATCTCGAAACCAAAGCACGGTAACACTGCTGTTCTGTGGGTGGACAAAAAAAAGGCAGGCTCGATGAGCCTGCCCAAATGTTCGGATTGCATAGGTTAGAAAGCTAGCTTCAAGCCGAACTGAATCAGGCGCGGAAGGTTGACAGTATTAGTAACCTGTCCGAACGTCGCGCTGGTCTGTGTTCCATTCGGAGGCCCGAACTGGGGATGGTTGAACAGGTTGAAGAACTCGGCGCGAAATTCGACATTAAATCTCTCGCCAATATTGGTCTTCTTGAACGCCGCAAAGTCGAAGTTATTGACGCCCTGCTGACGGATCGAAGCATCTACGCGGGGCTCGTTGCCGAAGGTCCACGGGTTAATTTGCGCACCCGTCGCGTCAACCCCCCCCGGCGCCGTGAAGCAGGACGTATTGAACCATCCCGTAACCCGAGAGACGGCACTTCCGGAAACACTCTTGTCGCAACCGGCGATGTAGTCAGGCCGGAGCGTGCTTTGTCCAAGGAGGCTTGAACTTGTCATCGCGTTACCGCCGCCCCAACTGATTTTCACCGGGAAACCGCGTTGGAAAGTGGTAGTGCCGTCGAGACCCCAACCGGAGACCAATTTGTCTGTCACACCGCTCATGCCCGAAGCGAACCTTTTACCGTGGCCGAACGGAAGATCAAGCACGTAGCTGATAACCAATCGCTGCGACACGTCCTGAGATGACAGCGAACGCTCGGCCCCCAGGTTGTTCCAGTCCTGTATGGCGCCTGTGCCGCCGGTCGTGCCGCCTTCCAGCCAGGACGTAAGTGTATCTGTGTTGGACATCAGCTTCGCATTGGTGTAAGCAGCCAACAACGTACCACCACCCTGGAACCGTTTGGTTACGGTAGCCTGCAGGGCATTGTAATTGCTGCTGCAGCAACCTTGTCCGTTCAGGTTGACTGCCGCGTACTGCGGGAACGGGCGGTCAAGCTGGCCCAGCAAGCAGGCCCGCCGGCCCAAGGGCGCCGGGGAGATTCTGGCTGAAGGGATAAGCGCACAGTTGCACCACCGGCAGACGCGTTGAGTGATGGCCACAGCCGCAGCCCCACCGGTCGCAAATTGGCTATGAGCCTGGTTGATGAAGCTGTCCGGTATCTGGTTGATGTTCGGGTTGGATTGCGGCAGATGGACGCCATGCGCGCCGGCATAGGCAATGTCAGCAAAAAAGCCCAAAGGCAGCTCACGCTGGATGTCGAGGTTCCACTGCTCCGTGTATCCGTACTTCTGCACGGTATAGCCGGTTGCCGAAAAGTTGCTCTGCGTCAAGATGTACTGCGACACATTGGGCTGAGGGTTGCGGCCGGGTACGGCAATCAAGTTGTTTGCCCCCCCCGGAGCCTGGTTGAACGGTCCCGCCCCCAGACAGGTAAGAGTCCCACCCCCAGGCGTAGGCTCCGAACAGGTGTTGGAGTTAAGAGTCGCGGCCGGACTTACGCCGTGGTCGTTACTGGCGAAGAAGTTCGAAGTGGAGCTGCTGACCGGATCAACATAGGGGTTGGTGTTGAACGCGACGTAGTTCGGAATGAAAAAGATTCCGTATCCGCCACGAATTACGGTCTTCTGGTCCGCGCGAATACGCGAAACCCAAACGGGGCATGACCTGCTTTTTCGAAAGCGGCAGGTTGTTGCGGGTGTCGTTGACGCCCGTCTTCACCAGAAACAGATCGCCGGGACACGGGCTTCCGGCCGTCCCGCTGCAGCCGGTCACGGAGCTATTTGTAGCCTTGGGGTCGAAGTAGGTCATCTTGTCAAAGCGCTCCGACCAGGTCCCTTGCAATTCGTAGCGCAGGCCAAGATTCAAAGTTAATTTGCTGGTTGCATGCCAGTTGTCGCCGAAGTACAGGGCCCGGTAAGTTTGCTTGCCTGAGACTGGGCCAGAGATCACCAGCGATCCAGTGGTCTGATTGCCGAATGCAGAGCCTTGGCCATTGCCGTATCCCAGCATGAAATCGGCAAAATCTTCGCCGTTGTTACCCGCTCCGGCAACGTTGCCTGCTCCCACCACGCCCGGTGAAGCGGACGTCCAAGATCCGGTGAAGGAGATGAGACCGCCACCGGTATTGGTTTGCAGGTAGTTATCATAGCCCTCTTCGAGTTGGCCACCCCAGACGAAGGTGTGGCGTCCCCGGATCATGGTGACTTGCGGGGAGATATTGAACTGGGTGTTGAGGTCGTTAATCGAGCTCTGACCCTGGCTGCAGGTAACCGTCGAGTCATTCTGGCCGAAGCAGGGTGTCAGCGGCGTACGCTCGATGTTGGGCACGAGCGCGTTGTAAGCGGCCGGCCAACCCTCTTGGGTCACATCAAAGTTCTGATTGATAGGACCGCGCAGGTAGTGGAAACGGCTGATGCTGGAGTTGAGGTTGAGAATTGTAGTCGGACTAATGGCGTAATTCCAGCCGACCACGATGCTCTTGCTGCGGGTGTTTTCCGCGCAACGGTCTTTGCACATGCCCGTACCGAAGGGATCCTGCGCCAGGCTCAGCAGCTTCCAGTAAGCAAACCGGCCGAAGACTGGTGTTCTTGCTGTTGATGGTCTGGTCCATGCGGGCGATATAGGTGTCGGTGTCGCCGCCCGTGCTCGAGTCCTTTAGAAAATTCAGGACGGTTCCGCCGGCCGTGGGATTCGCAATCAGCTTGTTCAGAAGGAATGCGGATGTGGGGTTGATGAGATTGGGCGCACCGGAGCGTTGCCGCGCAGAAGGTGCTGGTAGGAGCCAGGCAGTTAAAGGGGATCGGCGTCCGTAGCGATCCCGGCCCCGTCGCTGAGAGCGGGTTGTAAATCTGGTGCGAAGTACCGCCATTGTCCTGGCAAACTCCGGCTCCGTTGAAGCCGGAGGTGCAAAGATCCGAGAAATCGCCCCGTCGCTCCTGAAGCGTAGGCACGGTGGTGTTAAACGGAGTGCCTGTGCGCAGCCGGAATCCTTCGTAACTGAAGAAGGCAAAAGTCCTGTCCTTGATCACCGCTCCGCCGATGGTGGCACCGAACTGATTCTGCGTAAACGGCGGTGGCTGGTTCGATTTTCCGGCTTTAATCTCTGAATTCTTGTTGAAGAACTCGTTGGAGTTGAAGATCTTGTTGCGCAGATATTCGTAGCCCGAGCCGTGCCAGACATTGGTGCCTGACTTGGTGCTGACATTGATAACGCCGCCCGCGAACTTGCCCCACTCCGGCCCCAGATTGCTGTATTGCACCTTGAATTCCGAGACTGCGTCTTGGGTCGGAACCATAAGTGGGAGGTTGATGTAGCCGATGTTGAGCGGCTGCCCATCGAGGTAAATCGCTCCTTCGTTGGCGAACGCGCCGCCGATCTGGTAGTTGGCGAAGTCGAAGGGGTTCTTGCCGACAACCGTACCCATAGTGTTCCCTTGCGGAACAACGGAAGGGGTAATGGTGGTGAGGTTGTAGATGTTTCTGCCGTTCAGCGGTAGCTCGTTGGCCTCGCGCTGGTTGACGACGGTCCCCAGTGATGACGTATCGGACTGCAACAGAGGCGTTTCGGAGGTCACTTCGACGGTCTCGCTTACCTGGCCGACGACCAAAGCTGCGTCGATACGCGATGTCTGCTGCACTTCGACCGCGATCGGGCTGGCGTGTAAAGTGCTTGAAGCCCGCCTTCTCTACGTCAATCCGGTATTGCGCCGGAACCAAGTTCACAAAGCTGTAAAGTCCGTCAGCTCCGGTCTGCTGGACGCGCTTTTCCGCTGTTCCCAGATTGGTCAGCGTGACCTGGGCATCGCCGATTGCGGCGCCGGTAGGATCAGTCACCGACCCTGTGATCGAGCCGTAGGTGGATTGACCTTGAACGAAGATGCAGGTTGAGAACGCTACCAGCAAGGAAAGAAGCAGCGAAAACGCTCGGCGAGAAATCATTACCCACCCCCACACGAAGTGCACAGAATTAAGAACCCTGTGGTGACCCGGCCGTCTTGGGCCGGATTCCGGTGCCTGACTTATATTGCTCCTCGGGTTTTGTCATACCCCATAGAACGTTGTCAAGAACAAAGCACGACTCCCACTCAAGTAAACGATTACCTAAAGATAAATCTCACGATTTCGGCTACCCGACCAGAGTTGGACGGCATAACATTTTGCTCGACCGTCGTAAGGTTTTTTGCGCCCCGGACCGCCCTCACAACATCGCCATCCGCGATTTACTGCCTCTGCGGTGTGCACTCACCGGTTCGGCGCGATATGCTAACTGAGAAGGTTCCCACGTTACCATCGCCATGCCGCGCATCGCCTGTATTCCGCTTCTTGTCTGCTGCATAGCCCTGGGCATGGCGGCGGTGCCGGTGTCGTTGTTCGAAACCAAAGCGCCGCGCGGACTGGATTTCATCCTGCAAAATTCACCCACGCCGCAGAAGTATCTGATCGAGACTATGCCCGGTGGCGTCGCGCTGTTCGATTACAACAACGACGGATTGCTTGATATTTTTCTGGTCAACGGCGGACGCGTGACCAGTCCGATGCCACTGCCGGAGAATTTCGATCGCAAGAACCCGCGCTACTGGAACCGCCTGTACCGGCAAAATAAAGACGGCAGTTTCACCGACGTCACGGAAAAAGCCGGCCTGTCCAATGCCGGAGACGGAAACTACGGTATGGGAGTAGCCGTCGGCGACTACGACAACGACGGCTTCCCCGATCTATACGTCACCAGCTACGGAAAAAATATTCTCTATCACAACAACGGCGATGGCACCTTCACCGACGTGACTGCAAAGGCGGGCGTCGAGGCCGGTGGTTGGTCGGTTTCGGCCGGCTTTTTCGATTACGACAACGATGGCAAGCTCGACCTGTTCGTCACTCGTTACATGGAGTGGGACACTAAGCACAGCAAGACTTGTGGCGGAGAGTGGCACACTTACTGTCCGCCGGAAGAGTTTCCCGCCACCACCAGTATTCTCTATCACAACAACGGAGACGGTACTTTCACCGATGTCAGCCAGAAGTCAGGGATTGCCGCCAAGAAAGGCCGGGCGCTGGGCGTGGCCTTCGCGGATTACGATGACGACGGCTTCACTGATATATTCGTCGCCAACGATGGCATGCAACAGTACCTCTACCACAACAACCGCGACGGCACGTTTACCGAACGGGCCCTCGAAGCTGGCGCAGCGCTGTCGGAAGACGGACGTCGATTGTCCGGCATGGGAGTGGTTTTTCAGGACTATGACAACGATGGCCGGCCCGACGTGATCGTGACCGAGCTTCCCCGAGAAATCTATGGCGTCTACCATAACGAAGGCAATGGCACGTTCAGTTATGGCAGTCTCGAGACCGGCCTGGGCGTGCTCTCGAGTGGAAGCTCGGGCTGGGGAGTCGGCCTGGAGGATTTTGGCAACGATGGCTGGAAGGACCTTTTTGTCGCGCAGGGCCACGTTCTGGACAACGTCGAGCAGATCGATCCTTCGCTTCACTATTGGGAGCTGCCCCTGTTGGCGATGAATCATAATGGCCGCTTCGAACGCGTCGATTCCGGCAGCACTTCTCCAGCAGCGGGCCGCGGAGCCGCTTTCGGCGATCTGAACAATGACGGATGGCAGGACGTTGTCATGACAGTTCTGGGCGGTCCTCCCCAGGTCTTTTTCAACCGCGGAGGAAAACAGCACTGGCTGGTCATCTCGCTGCGCGGCACACGCAGCAATCGGGACGGCTTCGGCGCGCGCGTCCGGGTGAACGGACAAACCCGATCCGCTACCTCTGCCGGAAGTTATCTTTCATCCAGCGACAAGCGCCTGCACTTCGGGTTGGGAGCGGCCGAGACCGCGAAAGTAGAAATCGCCTGGCCTTCGGGAACGCGCCAGATTATTGAATGACGTTCACGCCGACCAGTTTCTGGAAGTCCGTGAACCGGAGAAACCGTGATCCGAATCCTGTTGATGTTTTGGCTGGCCTGGCAGACGGTCTCACCCGAGGCGATGCAACATCTGCAGGCGGGCGCGGACGCCGAGAAACAGCGGCACTTCGACGTTGCCATCACCGAATTCAAGAAAGCGACCGAGCTTGCGCCTACGCTGGCAGAAGGTTTCGTAAACCTTGGCCAGGCCTACATGGAACATCAGGATTACGGTGCCGCAATCGCACCCCTCAAGCATGCTCTTGAACTGTCCCCGGATCTGGCTGCAGCGCACCAGTTGCTGGGGTACGCGCTGCTGGCGCAAGGCTATAACGCCGAGGCGATTCCGCATTTGGAGAAGGTTCACGAGCAGACGGCATTGGGGATCGCGCAGATCGGGACCGGGCAATTGCAGCAAGCGGTAGAAAACCTCCAGGCCGCGCTGGCCCAGCACCCTAACGATCCAGATCTGCTTTATTATCTCGGTCGCGCCAGCGGACTGCTTTCCAAGCAATCGATTGACACGCTGCAGGCGGGGTATCCTGATTCGGCGCGCGCGCATCAGGCGCTCGCGGAAAACTATTTTGTGCTGCGGCAAATGCCCCAGGCTGAAAAAGAATTTCTCGAAGCCTTGCGACTTCGGCCCGACACTCCAGAGCTGCATCTGGAACTTGGCCTGGTCTATGCCGGCTCGGCGCAGTGGCCGAAAGCCGAAGAACAGTTTCGCGCCCAGACCAAACTGCAGCCCGGAAATGCTGAAGGCGCTTATCGACTGGGCGCAGCGCTATTGCAACAGGGTAAGGCCAGCGAAGCCAGAATTGAATTGCAACGCGCCGATCACTTGCAGCCGGAAATGCCCGAGACCCTCTATTCACTGGGCAAGGCCGCTGCGCTTGCCGGTGACCCGGCAGCCGCCGAAAAGGCCTGGAGGAAACTCCTCTCCATCGAGAAGGGCTCGAGTCTCGCCGCCCAAACACACTTCGCCCTGGCTGGCCTCTACCGCAAGCAAGGAAAGACTGCCGACGCGGAGCGCGAAACGCAGGAGTTTCAGAAATTGCAGAATCCCGCGACTCAACCAGAAAGGACTCAATAGTTAAGCAGTCAGGAAAATAACCATAGCTATGCTGAAACTCAAGGTTCTCGGAAAAGTTCTCGAATCGGGACTGGTCGCCATCGTGCGAACCAATAGCTCAGACCAGGCCGCTGCGCATTGCGGAGGCCTGCGCTCTCGGAGGCGCGGCGGCAATTGAAATCACGTTTACGGTTCCCGGCGCGGCTGCGGTGATTGCAGACCTTGCCAAGAAATATAAATCCGGCGAAATTCTCATCGGCGCCGGAACAGTCCTCGACCCGGAGACCGCCCGCATCGCCATTCTGGCCGGGGCCCAGTACATCGTCAGTCCGTCGGTGAGTGTTGAAACCGCTCGCCTGTGCAATCGGTATCAGGTCCCTTATATGCCGGGTGCCGGAACCATGCGCGAGATCGTCGACGCGATGGAGTGCGGCGCGGACATCGTGAAACTATTTCCCGGCGAAACTCTCGGACCAGCTTTCGTCAAGGCGGTGAAAGGCCCGTTACCCCAGGCTTCCCTGATGCCGACCGGCGGCGTAAGCGTCGACAACGTTGGGGAGTGGATCAAAGCCGGAGCCGTCGCGGTCGGCGTGGGCGGTAGCCTTACCGCAGGCGCCGAAAAAGGCAACCTGCACCTGGTGACCGAAACGGCGAAACAGTTTGTCGAAGAGATTCGACTCGCGAGGGCAAAATAACTGCCTTTCGCCGAATTGCTTAAATAACTTATGAAGCCCTGGAAAACTGACGACGAACTTTTCGCTCTAGTGCGGCGGGAGTTGTTTACCTGTGTTGTCGGCGATGTAATGGACAAGCTGGAACTCCAGCACCAGTTTCTTCCTCCTCAGATTCGCCCTCTGCGAGCGGACATGGTGGTCGTCGGTCGCGCCATGCCCGTGCTGGCGGTTGACGTCTTCGCCGAGAAAGTTGTAGGCACCGCGAACCATCTCATGGCCAAACCCTTCGGCCTGATGCTTGAAGCCCTGGATGACCTGCATCCCAACGAGGTTTACGTCAGCACGGGGTCGTCCCCGCGTAACGCGCTGTGGGGAGAGCTGATGAGCATTCGGGCCGGAAAGTTGGGCGCGAGCGGGGCCGTCCTGAACGGCTATACCCGCGATACCAAAGCCATTCTTGATCTGAATTTCCCGACTTTCTCCTGGGGCCCCTATGGTCAGGATTCCTCGCCGCGTTACAAGGTTGTGGATTTTCGTGTCCCCCTGGAAATCGGCGCCGTTCGCCTGCGCCCTGGCGACATCCTCTTCGGGGACATCGACGGAGTCTGCCTCATTCCGACCGAGGCCGCAGACGAAGTTTTCGTTAAGGCCCTGGAAAAAGTTCGCGGCGAAAAATTGGTCAGAAAGGCGCTGGAAGAAGGCAGCAGCGCGGTTGCGGCATTCGAAAAGCACGGCATCATGTAATCGCCCGAATAACTGACAACTGAGAACGATTAACTGGCAACTGATCTTTTTTTAATGTTAGCCATGAAATGATAACCATTGATCTGTCGGGCAAATCGATCCTGATCACCGGCGCTCTCGGCGCTATCGCCGAACCCATGGTTCGCAAACTCGTGGCCGCGGGCGCAACCCTTATCCTGCTCGATATCAAGCCCGAGGCGGCGGCCAGGCAAACTCTGAATGACTGGAAAATTCCGCCAGCGTCATATATTTACTTCCCGACTGACATCACGGATTCCGCCGCACTGAGACGGGTCAGTGACGGAATCCTTCCGTCGCTTCCCTGCCCTGGATACGGTTCTCGGTCACGCCGGTGGCTGCGAGCTGCATCCCTTCGCTACCACTTCCGAAGCAGACTACGACCGCATTTTCCGCTTCAACTATTTCGCCCAAGTCAATCTGGCCCGTGCCGTCTTCGCGCAATGGATCGAGCGCAAGATTCCCGGCCACCTGATCTTCACCTCTTCGTACGTCGCCCGCATGCCCCACACTCAGATTCCTTCTTACGCTTCAGCCAAAGCCGCGCTGGAAAACTTTGCCCGCTGCATGGCGCTGGAGTACGCGCACACGGGCATTCGCGTCAACGTGGTCTCACCGGGAAACGTCGCTGCCGGCAGTTCGCTGAAAGTTTTCGACGAAGATCCCGCCTACAGAGAATTTGTGCTGCGGGTCTCTCTGGGGAGAAGAAACAGTCCGGAGTCGATCGCCGAATGCGTTCGTGTTCCTCTGCTCGCCTCTGGCCAACGAAATCAATGGCCAGATACTTGAGTTCCGACTTCGGCGCCGGCATCGGCAATCGCTTATGAAAATTGGCCTGGGCCTCTATCGTCACATGCTGACGCGCGACTACTATGACTTCGCGCGCCAAGCCGGCTGCACGCACGTGGTCGTTCACCTCGTCGACTATTTCAATCAGGGCGGCGCGTCGAACCCGCGCAACAATCAACCATCGGGCGGAAAGTATGAACCGTGGGGAATGGCGGGTGATCCTGACAAGCTGTGGACAGTCGAGGAACTAACAAATCTTCGCCGCGAGATTGAAGAGGCGGGCCTGGTTTTGGCGGCGATCGAAAATCTCGACCCGGCACATTGGCACGACATTCTTCTCGATGGCCCGCAGCGGCCACGGCAGATCGAGAAGGTCAAAACAATTATTCGCCGCATGGGAGAGGCGGGCATTCCGGTCCTGGGATACAACTTCAGCCTGGCCGGCGTATGCGGCCGCGTGTCCGCTCCCCTGGGGCGCGGACACGCTGTCACCCTCGGCATGGACGGCCCTGCGGAAGACGTCCCCATTCCGAACGGAATGATCTGGAACATGGTTTACGACCCTAACGCTCCGAAGGGCACGCTGCCTTCGATATCGCATGAAGAACTGTGGCGCCGCCTCGAAAGATTTCTGGCAGATGTGGTCCCGGTTGCGGAACAGTCCGGCGTACGCCTGGCGGCCCATCCCGACGATCCGCCCATGCCGACCATGCGCCGCCAGCCTCGTCTCGTCTACCAGCCAGCGATGTATCAACGTTTGATCGATCTCGCCCCCAGCCGAAGCAATGCGCTGGAGCTTTGCGTGGGAACGCTGGCGGAGATGACGGAAGGCGACATCTACGACGCTGTCGACCGCTACAGCAAACAGGGAAAAATCGCATACATCCACCTGCGCAACGTGGTAGGCAAAGTCCCTAGTTACCGCGAGACTTTCATCGACGAAGGTGACGTTGACATGCTTCGCATCCTCACCATCCTGGCGAACAATGGCTTCGACGGAGTAGTCATTCCCGACCACACTCCGCAGATGACCTGCGCGGCTCCCTGGCACGCCGGCATGGCGCACACTATCGGTTTCATCCTGGCGGCTGAGGCCATGCTCAAAACATCTTCCAAAAAACCCGGAACAGATTCAGTGGAACCGGCTGACGCACGCAAGCTCACGCGAGGCCATAGATCTTGACGGCCCCCCTGAGCCCTTCTGCCGCCCCGCATAAGGGTCCTCTGATCATCGCCGCGTCTGTTTCTGCTCTCGGCGGCCTGTTGTTCGGTTACGACAACATCGTCATCAGCGGCGCCATTCACTATCTGGCACTGTGTTTCAAGCTAGACGCTGCCGGCATCGGCTGGGCCGCCGGATGTGCCCTTATCGGCTGCACCGTCGGCGCTGCCGGCGCGGGTGCGGTCGTCGATCGCATCGGCCTGAAGAAAGGGCTGGCCCTTTGTGCGGCATGTTTCGCTCTGTCATCGGTCGGCATGTGGTTTGCTGCCAGCCTTAACCAATTCGTGATCTGGAGATTGATTGGCGGTCTGGGAATTGGCGCGGCGTCCATCATCGCGCCGATGTACATCGCAGAAATCGCTCCAGCCCGGCTTCGCGGACGGCTGGTGACTTTGTATCAACTGGGAATCGTACTCGGCATCCTGGCAGCGGTATTCGTCAACATGCTCATCCAGCGCATGGGAAATGAAGCCTGGAATACGACCGTGGGCTGGCGCTGGATGTTCTTTGTGGGCGTGATTCCCGCGCTGCTGTTCGGATTGACGATCGTCCCCGCGGTAGAGAGTCCACGCTGGCTCATGAAGATGGGCCGGCGGGAAAACGCGCTTTCCGTGCTCTCTAAAATAAATGATCGCGCCACTGCATTAAGCGAAGCCGCGCAGATTCAGGACTCGCTGAACCTCGAGGAAGGACGCATCTCGGAGTTATTCACCACGTTCCGGCGGCCCCTGCTGATCGGAATCATGCTGGCGGAATTCTCGCAGTTAAGCGGCATTACGCCGCTTTTCTCTTTCCTCCCGGAGATTTTCAGATCTGCCGGCACCGCCACCAGCGACGCCTTCTTTCAGTCAGTGCTGGTCAGCCTGGTGAATCTTGTGTTCACGCTGTTTGCCTTGTGGCTGGTGGATCTCTCCGGGCGCAAGAAGCTGATTCTTACCGGCACGCTGCTGCAGTCCATTTCCTTCGCCATGGTGGGGTGGTTTTATCACGTCCACGGCAGTGGGTTGGCCGTGCTGATTTTCGTAATGACTTTCGTCGCCGGCCACGCTTTCGGCAACGGCGTCGCCTGCTGGGTGATCATTTCCGAGATCTATCCCACGAAGGTTCGCGGACGTGCAATGTCCATTGCCACAACCGCGCTGTGGGTCGTCGGATATTTGGGTAATCAGAGCTTTCCGCTGATGCAGAAACATCTGGGCAGCGATGGCACATTCTGGTGTTTCAGCGCAGCGGCCTTGCTGAATCTGCTGTGCGTGCTTTGGCTGGTGCCGGAGACCAAGGGGCGCACACTGGAAGAGATCACCCGCTTCTGGACCGCCAAATCTCTTTCAAACTAGCCGGCTCAGCGGGAAAACCGCTGAATTTGATCTTGAGGTATTGGGCAAAATCGAAAAGCCTACCTTCTTAAGATCGTCCGCGAATTGATCCACCGAACGGAACTGAATCGCGCGAATCCCCCCCGCCTGTGCCCCGTGAACATTTCGTTCCTTGTCATCTACAAAAAGCGCCTCAGAGGCCGCCACCCCAACCCCGCGCAGACTGTGCTCGTAGATCGCGGGATCAGGCTTGACGAGTCCTACCTCGGCCGAGAAGGTCTGATGGTCGAACTGGTCCAGCCAGGCGAAGTTCTGCCGCACATGACGAACCATGTCGTGCGGCATATTGGAAAGCAGCGCGGTCTTTATTCCGGACGAATGAATGTACCTCAGCCACTCCACCATGGTCGGATTGTCGTGGCTCCACATCTCGAGATCCCATTGGCGGAGCTGGGCGAATTGCTCTGGCGTCAACTGCGCACCGGCACTTTTTGCCAGCGCGGACCAATATTCCTCGGGGGAAAGATCGCCACGGTCATAGCGGAGCCGATCCCGGTCCCAAAGCTGACGGAACGGAAGCGGGGCCATGCCGAACGGAGCCGCCATGCGTCCCATTTCCTCCGCAGTCGGCGCATAGCAGAGAACTTCGCCGTAGTCCAGAATCACCGCTTTTATCTTCGAGGGGTTTGAACGATCCATTCGGCCTCCCTATCATCCATATTCTCCCGGTCACGGGTATTGAGTCCAATGAATTGAAGTTTCCTCTGTGATAACTTGTGGGCGGCTTGCGATCCATGAGAAGTTCACCGGGCCATATTTCTGAGGGCTGGAGTCCGCATGAAGCTGAATGCAACTTTGCTGAAGAGTACGATCGTGGCCGCGCTGGGCGGTCTTCTGTTCGGATTCGACACGGCAGTCATCTCCGGCACTACCAGTGCCCTGACCCAGACGTACAGCCTCACGCCTTTTCTTTTGGGAGTGACCGTGTTCAGCGCGCTCTTTGGAACCGTCCTGGGCGCGATGCTGGCCGGTTTTCCAGGCGAACGTTTCGGACGGCGCGACAGCCTACGGGTGATGGCAGTTCTGTATCTGGTCTCGGGCCTGGGCTGCGCCATTGCGTGGAACTGGTCTGCCCTGGTGGCTTTTCGCTTCATCGGCGGATTGGGCGTGGGCGGCTCCTCAGTGCTGGGGCCCATGTACATCGCGGAAATTGCTCCGGCCAAATTGCGCGGCCGCCTGGTTGGCTTCTTTCAGTTCAATGTGGTGTTCGGGATCTTGGTGGCGTACTTTTCGAACTACATCATCAGTCTGCAACATTTCGGCGCCACGGAATGGCGTTGGGAGCTGGGCGTGACCGCGATTCCCGCCGCCGTGTTCTTCGTCATGCTATTCACGATTCCTCGGAGCCCCCGCTGGCTGGTCAAGAAGGGACGAGTCGCCGACGCCCGTACCGTCCTCCAGGCGACGGGAGACGAGAATTACGAGCATGACCTGCAGGAAATCGTCGCCTCTATCGGCGTCGAGCAAAGTCAGGCCACGGAAAAGCTTTTCTCTCGAAAATTCGCGTTCCCGATTTTTCTCGCGGTCAGCATCGGAATGTTTAACCAGCTTTCCGGTATCAACGCGATTCTCTACTACTTGAATGACATTTTCGGCCACGCCGGGTTCAGCAAAGTCTCCGGTAACCTGCAGGCGGTGGCAATCGGCGCCACTAACCTGCTTTTCACCATGATCGCTATGTCGGTGATTGACCGCCTCGGCCGCAAAACCCTGCTGCTGGTCGGTTCTGTCGGAACGGCTACGTGCCTGGCGGGAGTGTCGGTGATTTTCTTCACCGGCCAGCACCAGAGCCTTTTGGTCTGGCTCCTAGTGGGCTACATTGCGTTTTTCGCTTTCTCCCAAGGCGCGGTCATCTGGGTTTACCTTTCGGAAGTCTTCCCTAATTCAGTGCGCGCACAGGGCCAGAGTCTGGGTAGTTTCTCGCATTGGTTCATGAACGCTGCCATCTCCCTGATTTTCCCGTTAATGGCTGCATCGTCGGGCGCTTATCCCTTCGTGTTTTTTGCCGTGATGATGGTGCTACAGTTCTTCGTTGTGCTATTTGTTTATCCCGAGACCAAGGGCTTGTCGCTCGAAGAAATGCAGAAGAAGCTGGCCATTAGCTAGGGTGCGTTTGGGGAAAGCCACAGGCCAAGGGGCAAGCACCGTCCACTTGGAGACGGCTGCCCTCAGCCGTCGGGCCGAGCAAGGCTCAGCTAGACGGAAGGACCACGAAATGTAGGGTGATCGACAACCCGCGATCAAACCGCTATGAGGTAGTGGGCCAGTTTGCAAGAACCGTTTACGACAAGGACCACGAAGGTACGCGAAGGAAACCCTGAAGATAAGGCTTTCGTGACACTTCGTGCCCCTTGGTGGCTCGTGGGTTTTGGGGGTTTTCCTCGTCAGACTAACCACTACTCACTATGAAGTTCGCGCAATTCTGAGTTAGGATGCGCTCTATGTCGACGCACTCTCTCTCCCGCCGCTCCTTCCTGGCGTTGTCCGCCATGCTGCCGTTGTCGCTGCGTGCCTTTGCGGCCCCATCAATTCCTGTAGGTCTCGAACTGTACTCCGTCCGCAATGCATTGAAGGACGACCTCACGGGTACAGTGCGCACCGTCGCGCAAATGGGATACCAGTGCGTTGAATTCTATGCCCCTTATTTCGACTGGACCGAGCCCCAGACCAAGGAGATGAAAAAGCTGCTGGACGACCTGGGCATCCGCTGCTTTTCCACCCACAACAGCTTTTCGTATTTCACGCCGGAAAATCTCAAGCGCGCTGCCGACATGAATCTGATCCTGGGAAGCAAGTACGTAATAATGTCAAGTTCGAAGCCTAAACCGGGTCTGGATGGATGGAAGGAAGTCGCCGACACCCTGAATACCGCGGCCGACCAGCTCGAACCGGCGGGCCTGAAGACGGGATACCACAATCACCAACTGGAATTTACTCCAGTCGAAGGTAAGCGACCGATCGAAATACTGGCGAAGAATACGAAGTCGTCGGTCGTTCTGCAATTCGACATAGGGACGTGCCTCGAAGCGGGCTCGGACCCGGTGGGCTGGATTCGCGCCAACCCGGGACGAATCAAATCCATTCATTGCAAAGAGTGGGCCCCTGGTCCGGATAAGGGCTACACCGTGCTTTTTGGTGAAGGTGTTGCCGACTGGAAAGGCATCTTTGCCGCAGCGGAAAGCGTTGGTGGCGTCGAATACTATCTGGTCGAGCAGGAAGGTAGCAGGTTCTCCGAGTTCGACACGGCGAAGAAATGCCTTGAGACATTCCGCCGCATGCATTCGGCGTGATGTCTCAGCTCTTCAGTCCTTCTACCAGCAAATTGACCAGTTTGTTGACACAGCTCTGATCATTGTCACGCAGGGTTGCGTATTCGCTGATTTCGATGATGCGGATGCGTCGGTCTTTCAGCAACACACCCAGCAGAGCCGAGGCTTCGGACAGAGTGAGTCCCTCGGGATGCGGGAAATACGCCGCCGGCATTTCACGCGCTTGCAGAACATCAATGTCAAAGTGAAGCAGCACTTGCGCCGAAGGTGGGATCGCGTCCAGCGCCTTCCGCGCCGCTGCCTGGACGTCGAGCTGTCGCACATCAACCAATGACATCGATCCCATTCCCGGACTCTCGGATCGCGACGGCCTAGTCCAGCCGACGACCGTGACCTGTGGCGCCTTGAGCACTGGACCGGCCCAGAACGGGGAGGGATGCGTCAACAACCAGACTGCTAAAGAAGCCGCGCTTTGACAGTGCGCAGGGTCTGGAGCGGCGTCGTCAAAATCACCGTCGACATAGAGAACATGAACGTCTTCCGGGCTGGCGTGTATCAGAGCCTGGGAGGTTCCGACCACAACGCTGCAATCGCAGCCGATCAGCAGCGGCACATGTCCCGCTTGTTGCAGATACGGAGCCACCCGCTCGCTGACCTGCTCCCACGCGATGCGCGGACCCGGCCAACTCCTGATGGGAGGAATCGAATGATGAGGAAGGTAGCTGGGAATTGCGACGTCGCCCTCATCGACCGCTCTACAGCCGGCAGCGTTCAGCCGCTCGAGCAGATGCACGTCGCGATAGGCTTGAGCGTCGTTCTCATTGCCGGGATACAGCGAGCCGCTGCGATAGGGAACTCCAAGAATATGATAGGTACGCCCTGTTGTCGTTTGTCCACGATCCAATCCCTGCCCCCGAAGTAGCGCCGCACCCGCCACAAGCGAACCGATCAGAAACTCTCTACGTTTCATAACATGAGCCAGCATTTTTGCATCGACGCTTGACGCTCTCTGCTAAGCTCCAAATATATAAAACCTGTTTTCCGCCTGCCCGCGCACCTCGCACTGGATTGCATACAATCCGCCAGCCAGCCGGTCGCCGGACGGCGTATCGGCCGACGCCGTCGTGACGAAAAGTGTCTTGAGATCCGCGCCGCCAAAGGTGCAGGTTGTGATATTTTTCACGGGCATCTCGATCACGCGGTCAATCTTGCCATCCGGAGCAACGCGAACGATACACCCGCCAGAGTATCGGCAGTTCCAGAGATAGCCGTCGGCATCCACCGTCGAGCCGTCCGGTGAGCCGCGCTCGAAGTTCGCGAAGTAAACAACTTCATTTGCAATCGTCCCGGCGGACTGATCGTAGTCGTAAGCCCAAATAACGTTCGCCAGCGAATCTCCGAAATAGAAACGACGCCGATCGGGGCTCCAGGCCAGCGTGTTGGAGATGCCGACATCTCGCCGGTGTATGGTCAGGCTGGCGTCCGAATCGAGGCGATGAAGGATTCCATCCTTTCCACCCGCTTCCCCTGACGATCCGTCCGGGTTCACATTGTTGCGCATCGAACCGATCCACAACGAGCCACGCGGATCAGCGCGCGCATCGTTGAGTCGGACGGCGGGCCATCCTTCGAGTTGGTAGATGGGTTTATGTCGAAGATCCGAAGCAGGCTCCCACAAGATCACGCCGGAGCCGAGCACCACCGCCAGCACGTCATCGCGATCGGTGAGCGTGAGCGCGGTTACCGGCTCATCGAAAAACCAGGTCCGAACGCACTGATCCGCCAAAGTGAAGCGATGAATCAGGAACCGGTTGATGTCGGTCCAATAGACCGTAGAATGCGCCGCATGCCAGACTGCACCTTCGCCGCAGCGGTCGCCCGTCGGCGCGACACAAACTGGTTGCGACGTAATGGGTCCTGAAATCACTGCACCCCAATGCCTGCCAGCAGGCCGCCGTCAACCAGGTAATCCCCGCCGGTGCAGAATGCCGCTCTGTCCGACACCAGGAATGCAGCCAGTTCTGCCACTTCCTCCGGTGTCCCAATGCGCCCCAGCGGATGCGCCTTGCCCCAACGTTGGAAGACCTCTGCGATCGGCACGCCGGGCGCGAAGTTCCCTGCCGAACGCTCGAGCATGGGGGTACGTATCGATCCCGGGCTGATCGAATTCACCCGTATATTGTCGGGAGCATGATCCAGCGCCAGAGCGCGCGTAAGGCTGTGGACCGCGCCCTTAGACGTTGCATACGCCACGACCCCGCGCTGGCAGGCATGCCCCTGCACCGACGCCAGGTTGATGATCGCTCCCCCGCCCCTCTTCTTCATCTCCGGGACTCCACAGTGCGCCAGGAGATAAATGCTGCCGACGTTCACCATCAGGCAGCGGTTCCAGGTTTCCAGATCGGTTTCAACCGCCGTGCCAAAAGGATGAAACGCGGCGGCGTTGACGATGATGTCCAGTCCGCCAAATTCTTTCACGGCTTTCGCGACGGCCGCCTGCACAGCATGAGGCTGAGTCACGTCGCACTGCTCCGCATGCAAACTCAACCCTCCCGCCTTGGCTTCGAGAGCCAGTTCCTTATTCGCGGCCACGTCGATTCCACAAGCCAGAACGTGGGCTCCGCCCGCCGCAAAGCGCTTGGCAATGGCGCGTCCAATACCGGTAGTCCCGGTCACAATCGCGACTTTCCCCTCAAACTCTTTCATGCCGACAAACTCCTGTTCTTTAATTGCTCACCACGAGCCACGTAGGGGCAGGTGTTTCTCACCTGCCCGGCACAGCAAAGCTTAGCGCCGCGGGGATCAGAGGAACTCGAGGTCCGCACTCTGATCCTCCTGATGTCATTCCAAGGGACTTCAGTCCCGAGGGATCTCGCGCGCACTGTCTAACAGGAAGAGCAAGGGCAAGTCCGCTCCGCGCCAGATCCTTCGCAAGCTCAGGATGACTTCCTTTCTAAAGGCAGAAAGTTCGGCTCAGCCTCAGCGCAAGGTCGACGAAACTCCCGAACATATTACAACTTCGAAGCCACGTCACCGCCGACTTCGACTAGTGCTGCGGCACTGGCTCCGGTTCCGCCGAGCCGTCGGCCCGCGGGTCTGATGCCGCAAAGTTCACGTTGCTTTTCGAGTTGTGTAGCACGGCCTGCCCGCGACCCATCGCGGTCGAATATTCTTTCCTCACCTTGAAGTTGTGCCCTCTTTGCTCCAGATCTTTCAGGGTTTGGGGCGGCACTCGGGATTCAATCAGCACGTCACACCCAATCCCCTGCTCCGTGGGGTGGACTGTGAAGCGCGGCTCGGAGAGCGCTGCCTGAATGTTCATGCCGTAGTCCACAATATTCGAGACGAACTGCCCATGTGCGAGCGGCTGATTGGCTCCGCCCATGATGCCGAATCCAATGTGCGTGTCTCCCTGCTCCATGAAGGCAGGAATGATGGTGTGAAACGGTCGCTTGCGGGGCGCCAGCGCATTGGGATGGCTGGGATCGAGCAGGAACAGGCCGCCACGATCCTGCAAGATGAATCCCCGGCCCTTTACCGCCACACCCGAACCAAAGGCGTCGTACAGGCTCTGTATGAGCGAGGCAATATTGCCGTCCTTGTCGACCGCGGCCAGGTAAGTCGTGTCGCTCCGAGCCGGAGAGCCGCTGGCTGGAGTGCAATTCGCCTTCGCGGGATCGATCAGCGCCGCACGCTGCCTGGCATAGTCCGCTGCCAGCAATCCCTTCACCGGCACTTTCGCGAAGCGCGGGTCGGCGTTATAGCGATAGAGATCGCTGTATGCCAGCTTCATCGCCTCAATGCGGCCGTGCAGTTCCATCGGCGCCAATGGACCGGCCTTGTCCGCTTGCAGCACGCTCAGGATATTCAGCATCTCGAGCGCGGCCATGCCCTGCCCGTTGGGAGGCAGTTCGTAGATTTTCCAGCCGCGGTAGGTGATCGAAATTGGTTCCACCCACTCCGCCGAAAAATCCGCCAGATCGTCGGCCTGCATGGTTCCGCCCAATGCCGCCGACGTGCTCACAATCGACTGCGCAACTTCTCCACGATAGAAGACGTCGCGCCCTCCGTCTGCAATCAGCCCCAAAGTCTTGCCCAGGTCCGGATTGGCGAACATCTCACCCACTTCCGGAGCCTTCCCGCCGGGAAGAAAAATGCGCTCCGCCTCGGGCGTCTGTTTCAGGGTCTGCGCATCGCCCTCCCAGAAATCATGAATCAGTTCAGGCACGGGATATCCATGCTCGGCGTAGTAAATCGCCGGGGTAAACAGGTCTTTCCAGGGAACCTTTCCAAAGCGGGCGTGGGCTTTGGCCCAGCCGTCGACTGCGCCGGGCACGGTGACGCTGTCGATGCCGGCCTGGGGCATCTGCAAGGTGCCCTTCTGTTTCAGATATTCAATTGAGAGCCCGCGCGGCGCCCATCCGCTGGCGTTCAAGCCATACAGCTTGCCGGTCTTGGCGTCCCAATAGAGCAGGAACAGATCCCCGCCGATTCCATTCATCATGGGCTCGGTGACACCGAGCACAGCGTTTGCTGCAATCGCCGCGTCAATGGCCGAACCGCCCCGCGCCAGAATCTGCGCTCCGGCTTGCGAAGCCAAAGTGTGGCTGGTGGCGACGATGCCGCCGTCATTGATGACCATTGACCGGCCATAAGAACGATCCTGCGCCAGAAGAGGTGCGGCGGTGACGAGCAGAAGACTTAGCAGTCTAACGAGAAGCGATATCCGAAGTTTCATGGCTGGGGAATTATAGATGAACAGGTAAATTCTGCCCGCCCTCGTTCCCCGTAACCTCCTCAAACCACGCGTTTAAGGTTGGCTTCAGAAAACAACTTTTCCATCCTGCGGGGTTTAATCAATATGAGGAATGGAGGGTGCTCAAATGCTAAAGAAAACCGCACTTTCACTGTTTGGATTAGGTGTGATGCTGATCTGTTTCAATCCGCCGCCGGCTCATGCGGGGGTGGTGGTTTCGTTCGGGGCGGTCTATCCGCGTCCGGTTTACGTTCGCCCGTACGCGTACGTGGCGCCTGTGCCCTTTGTCGCCTACCGGCCAGGTCCCTACTTCTACGGTCCGACGTATGTTCGGCCCGGCTGGGGT
This sequence comes from Terriglobia bacterium, assembly GCA_963803655.1. GTDB lineage: Bacteria > Acidobacteriota > Terriglobia > Terriglobales > Acidobacteriaceae > JAIQFF01. Next base: position 23,148 of record CAWDNR010000014.1, on the reverse strand, counting down.
TATCGCCCGGGCTTCTATGAGAATCGGCATTTCGACCGACGATTCGAGCATCGCGAGTTCGTGGAACGCCGTCCGTACTGGCGGCGGTAAGAGTTCCAACTGATTGACGCGGCGCCAGCCGCGCTGTCCCACCCTTCGCCTCCACGGTGAAGGGTGGTCTGTTTTATGGGGCAAGTGTCCAGGGTAGGAAGTCAGCCTGGACGAGTCTCGCCATCCCGGGCGTCATCCTGAGGGACTTCAGCCCCGAAGGATCTTGCGCGTGCTGCACAATCGGCACGCGACGTACATAACCGCTTCACGCTAGACCCGTCGCAAGGCAGGATGACGGCCTCGTTAATACGTCGAAGAACTCTGAAACGTACTGCCGATCGTCGCGGACTAGCCCTGCTCGCAGTAATATATTCTTCTGCCTGCCGCGGAGCCCCCAATGTCAGAGCCGCTCACTTTTCTCTGCATCACCACTTACGAAAAAGGACAGGAGTTCATGCGCGAATGCAAGCGTCAAGGCTGCCGCGTATTCCTGCTTACCGTAGAGAGCCTGCGCAATGCCGACTGGCCGCGCGAGAGCCTCGACGATGTCTTCTATATCCCTGCCGATTTACCCTTGCCGGAAATCGTGAAAGCGGTAACGTATCTGGCGCGCGAAAAGAAGATTGACCGCATTGTCGCGCTCGACGAATACGACATGGAAACCGCCGCCACCCTGCGCGAGCACATGCGCATACCCGGCATGGGCCTCACCACCATGCGCTATTTCCGCGACAAGCTGGCCATGCGCATGCAGGCGCTTGAACATGGAATCCGCGTACCCGATTTCATTCCCGTCCTCAATCACGAGGACATCCGCTATTACCTGAGCCACGTCTCCGGCCCGTGGGTGCTCAAGCCTCGATCGGAAGCCTCCGCCATCGGCATCAACCTGATTGATTCGCCTGAAGCTTTGTGGCCGATCCTTGACTCACTCGGCGATCAACAGTCTTCTTTTCTACTGGAGAAGTTCGTCCCCGGCGACGTCTATCACGTGGACTCGGTGGTCTCCGAACAGGAAGTGGTCTTCTCCAGTGTCAGCCGCTACGGACAGCCGCCAATGGCCGTGGCACAAAAGGGCGGCATCTTTACCACGTACCAGTTGCCCGGCGACTCTGAGGAAGCTACTGCCTTTCGTATCCTCAATCGCGAATTGATCCAGGCGCTGGGACTGGTGCGCGGGGTGTCCCATGCTGAGTTCATCCGTGCCCGCAGCGGTGGACACTTTTATTTTCTGGAATGTGCGGCCCGGGTGGGCGGCGCTTACATCAGTGAGATGATCGAAGTCGCCACTGGCATCAACCTGTGGCGGGAGTGGGCACGTATTGAAATCGCGGGCGGCAAGGAACCTTATCAACTCCCCGCCGTGCGCAGTGACTATGCGGGCTTGATTTTGTCGCTGGCCCGACAGGAAGATCCCGATACTTCCGCCTACAACGATCCCGAAATCGCCTTACGGCTCAAGAGACGACATCACGCCGGCCTCGTTCTCTGCTCCTTCGATCCCGCCCGGATCCAAACCCTGCTGGAGAATTACAGCCGCCGTTTCGCTGAAGAATTTCTGGCCATCGAACCTCCCGGCACGAAACCGGCGGCCTGAACTTCACACACTCGCGCTTTAAAGCGCCGTGATGGGCAGATTGACTTTGAAAGTGGCCGTATAGCCGTTGGTGTTATCGCCGCTTAGCGTGAGCAACGTCCCGCCATCAACTTCTCCAGAGTAGACGTGATCGCTGGCATTCGTGGTTGGGTTTGCGCCCTCCGCGCTGTACGGACTGATTGTGCTGTTGATGGTGTCGATGACGTCCTGAGGGAAAAATAGGTGGGTGGTATTCGTGCCCCCAGTTGTCGTAGAGTCGTAAGTCGAACGCAGTCGCAAATGTATATGAGTCGTTCGACCTGCGTACCATCCAGGGATGATCGTCTTGAAGGTGGCCAGGCCGTTCGAATCGGTTATTTGATAACCGCGCAACCACGTTTCACCCGTGGTGTCTTCCACATCTTCGGCGGAGTAAATACCCGACCCGTTGCAGTGCCAGATGTCTACTTGGACGTTCGCCATGGCAGCACAACTGTTCTCGCTGTCATACGCATAGATACTCCGGGTCAGAGGAATACCGCTTTGGGTGTTGCTTCCGTCGAGATTCGAACGAATATCGCTGCGCGAGAATCCGGTGGCACTGTCGTCCACGAAATAGGGGCCTTCTTCATCTTCGGGAGTCACCGTACATGAAGTATTTGCTGTAGTCGTGGTAGTCGTGGTGGTGGTACTTGTTTTTGTACCTCCGCCGCAACCGAGCATCACACCGGCGCCCGCGACTGCCAGAAGGCCGATTGCTTGTCTGCGACTGATCTCCTTGTCTACGCCCTCGAATGCCATCATCTCTCCTGTGAAGTGACACTGGCCTCAAACCCTCCGGGAGAGAGAGCAAGCATTGAGGTTAATGTGGATTGTCGGTCTAAAGGGCCCAGACGACGATTTCGGCCGCGAGATTCCAAGGCCCAGCAATTGGTCCGAACCTTGTAATCTAGTTCGAAGCCTAGTCGTCTATAGCTAGTGATGACCCCGACGATCCCGGCTGAACTCATCTCACTCTCCGGAGACCACCGTATCTCGGAGCTGGAAGATATCGATGCCCTGTTCCGAGCGTACAAGCCGAAGATATTCCGCTTTGTCGCGTTCTCCATCTCAGACCGTGATGCTGCGGAATCGATCACCCAGGATTGTTTTCTCAAGGCTCATCTGACCCGAAACCAGTTTCGCGGCGATTGCAGCGTAAGTACCTGGCTGATGCGGATCGCATTCAACCTGGTGCGCGACCACACCAAGAGCCAAAAATTTCGTTTCTGGAAGACGGCTGCGGCCAGTGCGATCGATGCCAGCGACGTGAGCCAATCCCTGGCCAGCGGCGCCAGCTCTGCCGAAGCTCAGTTGATCGCGAAGGAAAGAGTGAAGATGGTCTACGAAGCACTGCGGGAACTCTCCGGCAAGCAGCGCAGCATTTTCCTGATGCGTTTCGTCGAGGAAATCGATCTGTCCGATATTGCCGCCATCACCGGCATGACGGTTCCGACGGTAAAGACCCATCTCTATCGGGCGGTAGGCGCCATACGCGCCAGACTTGGAGCAGCGCTATGAGCACACATCTGACCGCACATCTGACCAAGGAAGAATTGACTGACAACTTGATGGGCGTTTCATCACTCACCGTGAACACCCATCTTCTCAGTTGTCCGAATTGTACCGATGAACTGGAGCGCGTGAAAAATTCAATTGCAGGTTTTCGAAGCGCGGCTCGCGCCTGGAGTGAAGACGCTCTGGTGAAGTCGGAGAGCAGAGCATCGCAGGTCGGAGTCTTTGGGGAACGCGCGTCGTCGGCGCGTTGGCCGGTGCGCTGGATTCTGGCGTCGGCGGTCCTGATCCTGTGGGTGGCGGGCTATCTGGCCTACTTGCATCAGGAACGGACCACAAGCCAGGCACGCTCCGTGGAGGTCTCTCCACCGATGGTCAATGCCGGATTGTCGCAGACGCAGCTTGATCAGGATAACCAACTGCTGTCTCAGGTAAGCGGGGAGCTTTCGGAAGCAGTTCCGGCGCCCATGCAGCCTTTACTGGTTTCGGAATCCAGTGGGTCAAACGCCGTCACCAATAAATAGGTTGTGAGGAACATAGGAGAAGCAATTCATGTTTTCATTTCATGGCTGGAAGCAAAAGTTCTCGCAGATAGCCGGATTTTTACTTTTCGCAATCTTGCTCGGAGTGACGTGTTTTGGACAGCAGCCCTCCCCTGGCGGTCCTGACGGTCCTCCGCAGCAGGGGCCCGGTCGTGTTGGTATGGGTGGTCCTGGAGGACCGGGTGGGCCGGGGGGACCCTTGCGCATGGGTCCTCCGGGACGTTGGTGGGACGACCCGGATTTCGTCAAGAAGCTAGGCTTGTCCGACGACCAGCAGAAGAAGATGGACGAGATTTTCAACAGCAGCCGCCTCAAACTGATTGATCTGTTCGCGGCGGTGCAAAAAGAGGAAGCAATCATGGAACCGCTGGTCGCCGCCGATCCACCCGACGAAAACAAACTCCTCCAGCAAATCGATCGCGTAGCCCAGGCGCGGGCCGAACTGGAGAAAACCAATGCCCGCATGCTTCTGGGCATCCGCCGCCAGTTGAGCCACGAGCAGTGGCTCAAACTAAAAGCGGAGCGCCCGCCCATGCACGGACCGGGTCGTCCCGGGAATGAAAGGGGAGGCCTGGGTCCTGATGGCGGACCTCCAGCGGACAGGCCGCAACCGTAGGTGTGGGCGCGGGCGACACGCCCGTGCGTCGGTCGGCAGGGGCGAATCGGTAGATTTCGGATTGCAGAATAGTTTGATCACGGGATCAATCTAGAATCCGCAATCTGAGATCTGCAATCTGAAGTCTCTCACCTAGACCGTGACGCTTGCATGACTGACTCGAAATCGGCCCGGGGGCCGTTTCCAGCTTCGACTCCACCCATCGAAACAGCAAAAAGATTGGCTTCTCTGCCTTACAGCCTCTGCAAGCGTCCCTGACGCTGTTCATCTCCGGTCGGTCTAGTGCACAAACGTTCGTCTCGTAGATGCGGCCAAGGTCATACGGGTGGCCGCGGAACCACAACTTCGCGAGTGAAAGTCGTAAACTTCTATGTGGATCTGCGAGAAGAAGCATCCGCAATTATGACGATCCACATACGCCAGGCCGTTTCCGCGGACATTCCTGTACTGCGAACGCTGATCGATGCCTCGGTTCGCGGATTACAGACACAGGACTACACCGCATCCCAGATTGAAAACGCGCTGGCAACCGTGTACGGCGTGGATACCCAGCTCATCGCCGACGGAACCTATTTCGTTGCGGAAGCCAAATCAAACCGAGACGCGACCGTCCCGGTCATCGTAGGATGCGGAGGCTGGAGCAAACGAAAGACCCTCTACGGCGGCGACCAATGGACGGGGCGCGAAGCAGCCCTGCTCGACCCGCAACACGACGCCGCCAAAATTCGTGCCTTCTTCATCCATCCGTCCTGGACCCGACGCGGTATTGGCACCATGATCCTCGAGGCTTGCGAAAACGCCGCTATTGACGCCGGTTTTGCCCGCTTCGAAATGGGCGCAACCCTCACCGGACTGCTGCTCTACCAGGCCCGCGGCTATGTGGCGATCGAAAATCTCGAGGTCCGGCTGGGGAATGGAGAATCGCTACCCATCGTCCGCATGGAAAAGCGGATAGCCAAACCGCTTTTGTAGAACACGCTCTCATTCAACCCTGGGGAATCTGGACTGCCGTCACCACGCAATACAATTGTAGGAAGTCTTTCCGACCACTACCATGCCTATTCTGGCGTTTCTTCGGCCAGCAGGAGAATTGGCGATGGATGTTCCCCAGGGTCTGGTATTCATCTTCTACATGTTCGTGGCCTTCTTCGCGATTGGCACGATCCTGAAGGGTTTTTTCCAGGTCAGGACTGCGGAAGCCGTCGTGATCCAGCGCATGGGCAAGTTCCTTCGCGTGGCCACCGCCGGCATCAACTTCAAGTTGCCCTGGCTGGACCAGATCGCCGGACGCATCGATCTGCGGGTGCAACAGCTCGCTCTCGACGTCGAGACTAAAACCAAAGACAACGTCTTCGTAAAGATTCCGGTATCGGTGCAGTATCACGTCATCCCGGAGAAGGTTTACGAGTCTTTCTACAAGCTGGCAAATCCCAAGCAGCAGATTTCGTCCTATGTGTTCAACGTAATCCTCGGCCACGTCCCCAAGATGAACCTGGACGACGCCTTTCTGCAGCAATCCGATCTGGCCGGTGGCAATCAAGGACGGCCTCGACGACGTGATGACCACCTACGGATACGCCATCGACCAGGCCCTGGTCACCGACATCGAGCCGGACGAAAAAGTAAAGAGCGCGATGAATGAGATCAACGCGGCGCAACGTGAACAGGTAGCCGCCAGCGCTCGGGGCGAAGCGGAGAAAATACTCAAGGTAAAGCAGGCGGAGGCGGAAGCCGAGAGCAAGGCCCTGCAAGGCCAGGGCATTGCAAATCAGCGCAAGGCGATTATCGAAGGACTCAAGGTATCGGTGGAAGCATTCGCCGCAGCTGTTGAAGGGACCTCGCCCAAGGACGTCATGATGCTCGTCCTGGTCACCCAGTATCTCGACACCTTGAAGGACATCGGCGCTCAAGGCAAGAGCAACACAATTTTCGTGTCCCATTCCCCGTCCGCCGTTGGAGAGTTGTTCCGCCAGATGCAGGACGCGGTCATGATCGGACAGACTGGGGCGAACGCGGCAAAATAAAATCAGGCAGCCCGCACTTCGGGCGTCTTCACGTGCTCCGGACGAAATCCCACTCCGAGCACGCGCGCCGGGATTCGCTGCAAAAATGCCCAGCGCCCTAAAAGCTTTACCGGCCAGGGAGGCACGAGTGGCTTGGTGCTGCTCAGTACCCTTCGGATCACGTTGTTCTGCACTAACAGTTGCATGCGCTGGGTAGCGCGGGTGGGAAATGTTCTTCGTCGCTGTACGGCCTCGAGGTCGCCTCAGGTTTACAGTCCCCTGCCGAAGTCTTTCACCCAGGATGTTCGCGGTCGCCACCGCGTCCTGAATCGCCAGATTGATTCCCACGCCTCCGATGGGAGACATGGCGTGCGCGGCATCTCCGATGCACAAGAGTCCCGGCCGGGACCATTGGCTCAAGCGATCGACTGCGACCGTCAGCAACTTGATGTCATCCCAGTCGCGTAGTTCATCCACTCTGTCGTGCAGAAACGGAGCCAGCCGGATCAACTCCTGGCGAAAAGCGGGCAGCCCCTGTTGCCGAAGTTCGTCAGCTTTTCCCTTCGGTATCACATAGGCCATTTGCCAATATTCTTCCCGATTAAGAAAAACCAGGATTCTGCCGCTATCGAAACGGCCAAAGGTTTGTCCCGGGTCGGTTGGCTGGCGGCGCATTCGCATCCACAGCACATCCATGGGCGCGCCCAGATTGAGCACGGAGAGCCCGGCGCGCTCGCGCACCACGGAATGGCGGCCGTCGGCTCCTACAGTAAGCTCGGCGCGGACTTCCAACTCTCCCGCTCGGAGTTTGGGCCCGAACGCCGACGACTCGTGCCAGCTCTCTTCAATGATCTCGGTGACCTCAGCCTCCATCTCTCAGATGAAAGGAGGGATACCGGCGGGCCTGCTCGACAATGAAATTCAGGAAGTCCCACTGCGGCATCAGCCCGAGGAATTTGCAATGAGTTGGAAGATGGGTGAAATCCGCGATGGTGACGGTTTCGGTCCCGATCTGGCCGGCCAGTTGGCGCACTTCCTGGTGCGGACGCTTGAGAAATTCGTCCAGAATGCCCAGTTCGTACATAATTTCAAGGGTGGAAGGATGGATAGTATCGCCGCGGAAATCGCGGAGGAAGTCGGCATGCTTCTCCAGTACCACGACATCCACCGCCATGCGCGCCAAGAGAAAGCCCAGCATCATGCCGGCGGGTCCGCCTCCGACGATGCAGCAACGCGTGCGCAACGTTTCGCCCATGCGCAGTGAAGTCGAAATACTATCGGACAACCGGGAGTTAGGAACAGAAGACTGAAGAATACCCAGCGGCATTTTGTCGGAGAAATAGGAAAAGGCCGTGACATTGGTTATGCTCTAGCCGCCAGCTCCTGCGAGGAAGCGAAACGGCGTGGAGGCATGCACCATCACGGCCCTTGATGTGATCGCTGCTTTCGCAGTCCCTAACCCCAACTGCCCCTCGCAGGGCCGTCGGTTTTTTCGGGTTCGGTCGCCTTCCAGGTTGCCCCTTCCGGCGGATCACCCGGCCTACTTCGGACTGGCTAAGTTTTAATTTGAGCCAACCCTTTCGGCCGTCGACGTTGGCGAAGTTAAACGCATATGACGATAAATGTCAACGCCGTTTTTGTGTGCAATCACAAATTTCAATCCTGTGCAAATCGAAAATTGTAGTTGCTTGAATCAGTGATGCTTACTTGTTCCCGCAACTTCGATTTTCCCGTTTTCCACAAACTATTCCACAGCGCCCCACTCCACGTTGCAAGCACATCGGAATAAACAACTTGACGCAAGAGGCGTTCTGACGCATGTTGATGACAACGGAAAACGCTGGATGTCAGACCTCGTAGCCTACGTGGATGGCGGATCGCTGGGGAACCCAGGGCCGTCCGGTATTGGCGTCGTAATCGAGGGTTCCGACGGCGGCACCATCCGGATCGCCCGCTGGATTGGCCGCCAGGACAATAACGTAGCCGAGTATGTCGCCCTGCTGGAAGCCCTGCAATGCGCTCAAACGCTCAAGGCAAGGGCGCTGCATGTTTATTCCGACTCCCAGGTGGTCGTCCGGCAGATGCAGGGCAAGTACGCGTGCCGCAGTCCGCGCCTCTATTCCCTGCACTGGATCTGCCGCAAGCTAGCTCGCTCTCTCAAGTTTTCCATCACCCACGTCCCGCGCGAGCGCAACGCCGAGGCCAACCATCTCGCCAATTCCGCGGTCCGCGAGCAGATTTCTTCGAAGACACAGCCACGAACCACGTAGGGGGCGGGCAAAGTCCGGCAGATGTCAGCCGACAGTCCGGGCCCTACGCATTCTGTGGTGGCGGCCGGCTTGCGCCATCATCCCCGCCTCTGCTAAGTTTCCTCCTCGCCCTGATCACGCTAGCAACCAGCCCATGCCTGAAACCGCCACGCTCTTAGTGTCCTGCCCCGACCAGAAAGGCCTGGTTTCTGGAATCTCCAACTTCATTTTCCGCAACGGGGGCAACATCCTCCAGTCGGATCAATACACCGACATGGAAGCCGGCATCTTCCTTGCCCGTTTCGAATTTCATCTGGATGGATTCCAGATTCCCCCTGATCAGATAACCGAGCGTTTCCGCGCCCTGGCCCAGGAATTCAACATGAAGTTTGAGATCCATTTCAGCGAACACGTCCCCAAGGTCGCCTTGTTCGCCTCGCGCTTGCCGCATTGTCTTGAAGATCTTCTGCAACGTCAGCAGGCCGACGAATTCATGGCTGAGATCGGAGTGGTCGTCAGCAACCATGCCGACGCTGGCGAAATTGCGGGACGTTACCGGGTGCCCTTCCTGCACTTTCCCATCACTCCGGAAAACAAGAAGCAGCAGGAAGCCGAGGAACTCCGCGAGCTGCGCTCACGCGGCATCGAGTTGATCGTGCTTGCTCGCTACATGCAGGTATTGAGCGAGGATTTCATTGCCAACTATCCCAATCGCATCATCAATATTCATCACTCGTTTCTCCCCGCCTTCGTCGGAGCAAAGCCTTACCATCAGGCTTTCCTGCGGGGAGTGAAGCTGATCGGGGCCACGGGTCACTACGTGACCATGAATCTGGATGAAGGTCCAATCATCGAACAGGAAGTCGCTCGCGTCTCTCACCGCGATTCCATCGAAGACATGATCCGCAAGGGCCGCGACCTCGAGCGCACCGTCCTCGGCCGTGCCGTGCGTCTGCACCTGTGCCACCGCGTCCTCACTTACGGAAACAAGACGGTGGTATTCGACTAGTTCGTACGCGGGTGCCCCGGCCCCGTCTCTCCGTTTTTTGGAGAGACAGGGCCGGGGGCGCGCCTTTTTACGCCCCCACTACGTCATAGGGCCGCATCATCTCGTTATCTTCGTGCTCGAGAATGTGGCAGCGCCAGACATACCTTCCCAGATAGCCTTCGAATCGCGCAATAATTCGCGTCACCATTCCGGGATGCGCCGGCAACGTGTCCTTCCATCCGGCTTCGTTGGCCGCGGGAGGCACCACCGGGCCGATGTACTTCACTTTTCCCTGGGTGTAATAGTAGTACGGTTCAAAGCCGCGGCGATCGAGGATCTGAAATCGCACCAAGTGCAGGTGGATGGGGGTGGGAGTCGTCAGTAAAATTGAGAAAGTTCCAGATCTCCACCGAATCCAGTGCCGGGTTCTCCGTCACCGGCATCCCCCAGTGTGCGTTGTTGAGGAGCATGGTCATCGGATTCGCCGCATTGTCGTCCTTTTCTCCTAGCGTCAGCACCCGGTTGTTGACCGCGGACGCTTCCAGAACCCTGGGGACGGGCCGCAGGCTCGAAGGCAATGCACTGGTGTCCGGCGTTCCTGTTTTCGCGACCCGAAATTGCATCACGGTGAGAGCGTCGTTACTTACAACAATCTGTTGTCCGCCGTGGCCGGAGAAATCAGTCACCAGGTCGGCGCGTTCGCCGGGAGCGATCAGCAGGCTCTTCAACGTTTGCGGGAGCGGGCAGCAACCCGAGGTCGGTGCCGATCTGGTGGATCTCTTGTCCGTTCGAAAGGGCCAAGTGGAAGAACCGTCCATTCGCCGCGTTAAGCATCCGGAAGCGGTATTTCCGCGGCTCCACCTCCAGGTAGGGAAACAATTTGCCGTTGACCAGAATTGCGTCACCGAATACTTCCGGCACCCAGGGTGATTCCGGGTCCGGCGAAACCGGATAATAGAGCTGCCCCTGGCTATCGAATAACCGGTCATAGATGGTCAGCGGAATCTCGTACTTGCCCTGAGGCAGGTTCAAGCCATCTTCGAACTCGTCGCGAATAACGAACGCGCCGAACAATCCCGCATACATATTCAGACGCGTAATCCCCAGCGCGTGGTCGTGATACCACAGCATGGCCGCGTCTTGATGATTGGGGTAATAATAGAGCGCCGATTTACCCGGAACCCACCAGGCTTCGGGATAGCCGTCGCTCTTGGCCGGCGCCTTCGCGCCGTGCAGGTGCGTGACCGCCCGCACATTCGGTTTGTCGGCTTCCGCGCCACGCACGCCGTGATCGATGGGGAGAAAATGCGACGTGGGCAATTCGTTCGCCCATTCCACCAGCAGGGGATCGCCGCTGCGGGTCTCAAAAGTCGGGCCGGGTGAACTCTGCCCAAAACCCCAGGTCCGAGTGGGCTTCACATCGCGATGAACTTTGCTCCGCAGCTCGCGCATGGCAAGCCGGTAATACGGTATCCGGGACGAGGGAGCATCGGGGCTGGGGCGAGTGCCGCTGGGCTTGAGGACCGCCGGAATCGGAAGTGGGTCCACGAACCGCGCCAGAGTATTTACATCAAGCATCGGCCTTGCGATGATGCCGGTGCGATGAGGGTTTACCTGACCGGCCGCGAATCGACAGGTCGAAAATCCAGCGACCAACATTCCTTTGACCGCATTGAAGAAGTCATTGATGTCATATTCGTGATTCGCCGTCCCGTCGTGGCCCGATCTCCGAGACTGAACTGGGCCGCGCATGCGTCGGATTTGCGGTACTGGCCCAGTACTGAAAGAAAGCGTGGTGGGCAACATAGTCGGCTGAAGTTCCGGTGAATGCCGAGGTCGAACTCCGGAAACACCCAGTGGTGCCATTGGGATTGGTCGCAGTAAGGTCGAAGCCTCCCATGAACGAGCCCCAGCTCACGCCGGCATCGTTCAGCAGGTCGCCAATGTTACGCCCGCCCATCTGAACCTGGTTACGAGTAGGCGCGGAGCAAGTATCTCCTACCGGATCGGGATCGCCAACTACGGTCAAAGAGCAATTGCCACCGTCGGTCTCACTTCCGGTCCCATTCAGAACGGTCGTGACTCCGTTTGTCTGACCCGAAACCAGATTCATCAGTCCAGGAGTCGAGGGTCCAAACACGGTGTCGTAAGAGTTGTCACTCCTGGCAAAGTGCTGCGCATAATTCCACATCGCAGTCACCGTGTTGCCATCGTAATAACCCATGGTAAGCCCTTTGGTGGTCACAATTTGTGGCGGAGCATTCGGCGGCGGCCCGGCGGCACCCACCTTGAGCGGAAACAGGTCCATTAAACCGAAGTGGACCGCAGCCTGCTCCGGTCCATAGTTATGTCCCTGGTCCGCCGTGGCGGCCTGCGAACGATCCAGCCGAAACGGGTTGGTCGCGCCAGTCAGGTTCCCGGCGTTCAACGAATTCGGATTGCTGTTCAGCAAAGCTCCCGCCAGCCCATTCACCGTAGGCGTACCGGGCGCCGCAAAAAAAGCCGGCTCTCCCTTCGGGTTCGCGGCGTTGGGATAAGTCCCAAAATAATGATCAAACGAAACGTTCTCCTGGAAGATCATGACCAGATGCTTGATGGGGGTGGCAGTTCGTGAAAAAGAGCTGCCGTAGGCTGGCATCATTCCCAGGAGGGTGGCGTACGCCATCATCAGTGCCAAAATTCTCCTGGGGGCTTCAGACCTTCTGAGTCGCTGCAACATCTTTGCTCCTCCGTGACTTGGATAACTGACCGAACCGCTGAGTGGGGAAATTTTTCGGTTCGGTCTGCTGAAGGTAAGGAGTTGCGATTACGCAGTTGTTACTTGTAGGTTAAAACTCTATGAATTCTGAGTTCGTGCCAGTGTTTGCAATACCAAATCCCTTGCTAGCCTAGTGATTGGAGGGGCAGGAAGAAAAAATTCGGAGGCCGTTATGGAAATCTCGTGATCTACCAGCTGACTTTTGGTTGCCCCCCAGGGATTCGAACCCCGATAAGCAGATCCAGAATCTGCTGTCCTACCATTGAACGAGGGGGCAACTCACGGCGAGAACGCGGAAGGATCCGTTGCTCTTGATTCTATGGGTGCGCGCCTTTACGGTCAACATCGGCGGCAATCAGACGATTTCCTCGGGCGGTGAGTCTTTCCGCTTCACTCTCACGACCGTAATCTTGGAAAAGCCTTCTTCGAAAGTCGGAGCCTTCAGCTTCGAGCTCATGCGCCGCATCACATCGTCGGCCACTACACGTTCGCGCTTGTGGTTGCGCTCCAGGCAAACCTCCAGGGGAACATCGAAGTACACGGCTTGAACCTCGTAGCCATAGTCCTGCCCCAGTTTGATCCAGCTTTGGCGCTCGTGTGGAGTCAGGTTGGTCGCGTCCACGTAGTTCAGAGGACGCCGCGCGATCAGGCGCGCCTTCAACATGGAACGTAAGTTGGAGAAAATCAGGTCCTGAAAGCGCTGCTCCGTGGGATCGTCGAACAGAAGCGCACGCAACATGTCGCTCGAAAGAGGCGTGATTTTGTGCCGCTTGAACCAGGAACTCTTCCCCGATCCCGGCAACCCGATCGCGAGAACGACGGTGCCCTTCGAAGCCCGCGGCACAGCTGTCGGCATCGCCAGCGCAGCGCCAGGCGCTTCGATCGCTGGGGCAGCCACGGCTTGGCCATTCTCCGCCTCGCTGTCCCTGGAAACCTCGGCGACTGGTACCGTCCTCGCCGCCTGCGCTCCACTTCTGCCTCGTCCACCTCTTCCCCGTCGACGTCTGCGGCGCGGGTCGTTGTTCCCATCTGGACGTGCGGTTCGCGGCGGGATGGCGTGCGCTTCCGCGGCTTCCTCGTGAGCAGGCTGCCGCTCCGGGGCCGGCCGCGCTTCAACTTCCGGTTCGGCGGTGTCTGGTTCCGCTAATCTTGTTGGAGCCGCTGGCGCAGAGGCCTCCGCGGTATCGTAATAGGCGGGTTGAAGAGGGGCCTGTGCAGGCTCGCTCTTACCAGCTTCTGCGTTCTTTTTGGGTCGCTTGAGACGATCGCGCATCCACTTGCGCATCTCTGGTTTGTAACACAGCTACATATCACAGGCAATCCGCGTAGCCGGAAACGTACCAAAGCTGCCAGCCTGCGGTGGTGTGGCACGGGCGCGAGCGCCCGCCCCACACAAAACCTACGCCGCCAGCAACACCCGCACTCCGTATCCACTCACATCAATTTTTCCCGTGTGCGTCTCGCCGGTCAGCAAATCGGTATAACTTTTTGGAATATTCACACTCTGCGATACGGAACCATGGTTCAGAACGAATATCCACTGCTTGTCTCCTGCCCGGCGCACTGTCAGCTCGACTCCCGGCGGCGCCTCAAGCGGCTGCTTGATGCCGGCCAGCCCGGAAAGAGTTCGAAGTACTCTGGACAGGCTCGCCGCATCCAGATCGGCACCGATGTACACAGCTTTTCCGGTGCCCAGGCTATTCATGGTGATCGCCGCTTCGCCGGCGTGTGAACCTTTGCTGTAGGAAGCCAGCACCTCAGCACCCGTAGGTTGGAGAATGTCGGTCCACAGACCACACTCTCCGTCCGGTCCCGCGAGCGCGGGAGCGAACTTCACTGCATTCTTCGCCGAGTAAATCGGTACGTAGTCCGCGACGGTCACTCCCATGACATCCCGAAGCAGCCCGGGAAGTGGCGTGCGGACAATCTGGCTGCTCTCAGTTTTAACGCCCAGCCGGAAATTGGTCACAAACATGCCGCCGCTTTGCACAAAACCTTTGATCCGCGCGGCTTGCTTTTCTGACATGACATAGGCAAGAGGCGCGAACACAATCTTGTACGGTGACAGATCAGCCTCGGGGGCGATCACATCGATTCCAGAATGACTCGCGCTTATTGCGCCATACCACGACGTGACCTGGGACATGTAGTCCAGTGCGTAATGGCCCGGCTGAATTTTGATCGCCCAACTGCAGTCGTAGTCAAAGATCAATGCCGTCTGCGCCGCGTACTGCGAGTACAACACTTCCTGTCCCAGTGACTTGAGCTCTTTCACCGTCTGCCGGATCTCATCATAGGCCGGGCTCTTCGAGCGATCATGGTTCAGGAGGCCATGCCAATACTCTTCGGCTCCGAAGGTCGCAGTGTCCCAACGGAAGTAGTTGACTCCCATCGCTCCGTGCGCAATCCCCTGATAGGTCCACAGCCTGACTTGCCCAGTCTCGGGCTGAGAAGCGAAAGTGCTCTGCCCTGCTTTTCCCGACTGCTCTTCCATGATCATGAAGGGCTCGCCGCCCTTGACGCTGCGCGCGAAGTCATGTCCCAGCGCGATGCCGGCGGCGATGACGTCATACGAAGGAGACTTACCCTGCTGAGCCATCAGCATGTTAAAAAAGCCCGGGTAGTTATCGAACGCCGCGAAATCAAGTTTTTCGTAAAGGCTCCGCAGATCGATGGTGTCGAGCGGAGGCCCAACATTGTTGGTCGTCACAAAATGCGTGGGGCACATCTGACGCAGCATCGCGAGTTGTTCTTCCGCGAAAGAAGTATTGGCGTAGGACTGGTAGCGATCGTAGTCAAGCGCCAGCCCCGGATTGGGTTCGCCACCTGACAGCAGCGGCACGGGAATTTGGGAAAAATCCGTATAGGTCTGGCTCCAGAACACGGTTCCCCAACTCTGGTTCAGATTGTCCAGCGTGCTGTATTTGGTGCGGAGCCAGTTCTGAAATCCTGCCTGACAGAAGTTGCAGTAGCAGCGCTGCGCAGAGCCGAGGGTCAGCTCGTTGTCAATCTGCCAGCCGATCACGCCGGGGTTTTCGGAGAACTTCTTGGCCATCTGACCGGCAATGGCCAATGAGAGCTTGCGATAGACCTGGTTGGTAGGACAGGTAAATCGCCGCCCACCAGGATGCAGTCGTTCGCCGTGAGCATTGACTTCGAAGATATCGGGATACTTTGCGCTCAGCCACGGAGGCGGCGCCGCAGACGGCGTGCCCAGAATGACGGCGAGGTTGTGCTTGTGCAGAATCTCGATGGCGCGATGCAGCCAGCCAAACTCGAACTTGCCTTCTGCCGGCTCCATCAGGGCCCAGGCAAATTCGGCGATGCGCACGTTGGTAAAGCCCACGTCGGACATCATGCGCGAATCCTCTTCCCAAAGGGCGTCTGGCGTCTGGTCCGGATAGTAGTCCACACCTAACAGGATTTGTCCGCCCGAGGGAGCACCCGCGACATTCGCTACAGCGCGTGCCCAGAGAGGAAGCCGAATACTTGCAGCGCTCAGCAATGCAAAGGCGCCGCCAAGAAATTCACGCCGGGTCGGAGATGTCAACGTAGACCTCCTGTTGCCGCGCACATTCTCGACTCAACCACGACAGGTGTCAAGAAAACAGTCGTGTGTGGCGCGGGCGCCCGCGCCACACATTCAAACCTCTCTGCGCCGTACAATGTCTTCATGCCGGTCCCGTCGGAAATCAAGAGCCAGAAATACATATCGCTTGCCACGTTCCGCAAGAATGGCAGTCCTGTCCACACTCCGGTCTGGTTCGGTGAAAAAGATGACAAGCTTTACGTGATGACCCGCAGTGACTCCGGCAAATACAAACGCATCAGAAACAACTCCAAAGTTCGGATCGCCCCGTGCACCATTCGCGGAAGGATCACCGGCCGCCGAGTTTGCTGGGACCGCGCGGATTCTTCCACCGGGAGACTGGCCGGCAGCGCGCAAGACCATCAAGCACAAATATTGGCTGGCGCGAATCTCGTTCTTCTCCAGCAAGAAGAACATCTTTCTGGAAATCGAAGTCTCGCAGTAGGGCGCCGCTTCCTTTTCGCTCTTCGCAGCAACTTCGCGGCCTTTGCAGTAAGAAGGATCGTCGGCACCGTCGCCTTGTTAGCCGTTCGCAATTTGCCGCATTCTTCAGTTCCCTGTTAACATTTTCTTTCCACTTCTAGGTCAGGCAATTTTCTATCAGTGTCTAAAGTCAATTTTCCGGAGGCAAGAATGGCAATTAAAGTAGGCATCAACGGATTCGGACGCATCGGGCGGAACGTGCTCCGAGCTTCGCTCCATGACAGCAATATCGAATTCGTGGCGGTCAATGACCTCACTGACCCCAAAACCCTGGCCCACCTGCTGAAATACGACTCCATCCTGGGCAATCTGCCAAACAACATCACTGCCGGCGCAGACAGCATCACCATCGACGACAAGACCATTAAGGTGTTCAAGGAAAGAGACCCGGCAAAGCTGCCCTGGGAGTCGGTCGGCGCGCAGGTCGTGCTCGAATCCACCGGCCACTTCACCGATGCCAACGACGCCAAGAAGCACATGCGCGGACCGGTCAAGAAAGTAATCATCTCAGCGCCGGCGAAGAACGAAGATGTCACGGTTGTTCTCGGCGTGAATGAAGGCGTCTACGATCCCGCCAAGCATCACATTATTTCGAACGCATCCTGCACGACAAATTGCCTGGCGCCGATTGCCAAAGTGGTCAATGACAATTTCAAGATCGTCAGCGGCACCATGACTACCATCCACTCGTACACCAACGATCAGGTCATTCTGGATTTTCCGCACAAGGACCTGCGCCGCGCCCGCGCCGCCGCGATCAACATGATTCCCACTTCGACCGGCGCGGCTAAGGCCTTGAAGCTGGTGATTCCCGACCTGGCCGGCAAGCTCGACGGTTTCTCCATGCGCGTGCCCACGCCCAATGTTTCGGTCGTCGACCTGGTGGCTTTCGTGGAAAAGAAGACCACGAAAGAAGAAGTGAATGCGGCGCTCAAGAAAGCGTCCGAGAGCGGCCCGCTGAAGGGCTATCTGGGCTACGAAGAACAGGAACTGGTTTCCGCGGACTTCAAGGGCGACGGCCGTTCTTCCATCGTCGACGCGCCCATGACGCTGGTCGTCGGTGGCAACTGCGTAAAAGTCATCTCATGGTACGACAACGAATGGGGATATTCATCCCGCGTCCGCGACCTGATCAACTATCTGGGAAGCAAGGGCCTGTAAGCTTACTGCGCGGGCGAGTCGCCCGCGACCACACAAGCCTAGGGGCGGCGAAAGCGCCGCCCCAGAGGAAGTCATGTCAAAGCTTTCCATCCGCGATCTGTCCCTCAACAATCACCGCGTCCTCATGCGGGTCGACTTTAATGTCCCGCTCGAGGATGGCCGGGTCATCGACGACACTCGGATCCGCGAAACCCTGCCCACCATCGAGTATGCCCTTCGTCATGGGGCCCGGCTGGTCCTTGTCTCCCATCTCGGCCGGCCCAAGGGAAAACCCAATCCCGCGATGAGCCTGAAGCCGGCCGCCGAACGCCTACGCATGCTGCTCGACAAGGAATTGGCGCGCGGAGAGAACGTGGGATTCTGTCCCGAATGCATCGGCCCCGAAGCCGAGGAGATGGCGGGAAAACTGGAGCAGGGCCAGACGCTGCTGCTGGAAAATCTCCGCTTTCATCCCGAAGAAGAAGCCAATGACGCCAAGTTCGCCAAACAACTTGCCGGCCTGGCGGACTACTACGTAAACGACGCTTTCGGTACGGCGCATCGCGCCCATGCCTCGACCGTCGGCGTCACCCGGTTCGTGCAGAAGGCGGCCGCTGGCCTGCTCATGGAGAAAGAGCTCCAGTATCTGGGCAAAGTCCTGCGCCATCCCGAACGGCCATTTATCGCCATCCTGGGCGGCGCCAAGGTCAGCGACAAAATCGGCGTCATCCGCAATCTTCTGGATAAGGTTGACGCCCTCATCATCGGCGGCGGTATGGCCTACACCTTTCTCAAGGCCCAGGGAGAGCCGGTTGGCAAGTCCCTGCTGGAGGAAGACAAGATCGATCTGGCTCGCGAGCTGTTGAAAGAAGCAAAGAGCCACAAAGTGAAATTCCTGTTGCCGACAGACCACGTCGTGGCGGAAAAGATTGACCCCAACGCAGTTGTGCAGACCGTAAGCAGCGTCATATCCCGCCAACCTGATGGCGCTGGATATCGGGCCCAAGACGCATCGAGGTCTTCGCCGACGAAATCGCCCGCGCTCGCAACTATCCTGTGGAACGGCCCCATGGGCGTGTTTGAGGTAGCACCCTTCGCCAAGGGCACTTTCAAAATTGCCCATGCGGTGGCGGAAAATGTCGGACGCAACCTCGATCGTGGGCGGTGGAGACTCGGTGTCGGCAGTCAACGCAGCCGGGCGTCGCCGACAAGATCACCCACATCTCCACCGGCGGCGGGGCCTCGCTGGAATTCCTGGAAGGCAAGAAGCTTCCCGGCGTAGAGGCACTTACCGACAAAAAATAAATCCGCTTCGTAATCCTTCGCTGTCCTCTGTGGTTACGGCCTGTTTGCAACCACCAAGGATCGCGAATTGGCGAGAGCGCACAGTCTCCACGCTTTTTCCGGAAAGGATTCCATGCCCCGCAAAAAACTGATGGCCGCCAACTGGAAGATGTACAAGAATCCCGATCAGACGCGGGCCTTCTTCCGTGACTTCCTGCCCCTGGTTGCCGGCCACACCCGGGATGAAATCGTGGTCTGCCCGCCCTACATTGATCTTTACGTCGCCGATCGAGAGCTGCAAGGGTTCGAACGTCGCCATCGGCGCGCAAAATCTGTACTGGGAAAAAGAGGGCGCCTACACCGGCGAAATCTGTCCCGCCATGCTGCTGGATATGGGCTGCACTCATGTGATCATCGGCCATTCCGAGCGCCGCCAGTATTTCGGTGAAACCGACGACATGGTGAACTTCAAGCTGAAAGCGGCGCTCGAAGCTGGCCTTACGCCCATCGTCTGCGTGGGCGAAGTGCTGGAAGAGCGCGAAGCCAACCTCACGGAAGACGTGCTGCGCCGCCAGTGCCTGCGCGCCTTCCACGCCATCTCAGCCAAGAAGGCAGCGAAACTCGTAGTCGCCTACGAACCGGTGTGGGCCATCGGCACCGGAAAAACTGCCACCCCGCAACTCGCCTCCGCCGCTCACCTGTTGATTCGAGGCGAGGCCGCCAAAGCCTTCGGCGAAGAATTTTGCAAGTAACCTGCGCATCCTGTACGGCGGCTCGGTAAAACCGGAAAACGTTAAGGCCCTGATGGCCGAAGAAGAAATCGATGGAGCCCTGGTCGGCGGCGCCAGCCTCGACCCGAAATCCTTCGCGGCCATCGTAAAGTACTGAAACACCCTTTGCTATAATCGACGCTGCCTCGAAAAGCGGAAGTGGTGGAACTGGCAGACACACCATCTGAGGCCATCACTTTAGCGATTCTCTACAAACTACTGATCATGAAGCTTTTACCTTTCGCCTCAGTTACTTCCAGCGACCCCCCTCAGAGACGGCCAGTAGCCCGCAGCACGCGCCGGATGCAGGCAGTCGGTGCAAAATCCGGTGCAGTTCCTTTATCTCTAGTAACCGACAGACTGAACGTCTTGCGGGGGTGACCGAATGTTGGACGCTCGGTGCAAAATCGGGTGCGGTTGGTCACCTGTAAGGTGACACACCCGTTAGAATCTCCCCTCTGTTTCACAAGCTGCAAGATAAATTAGCGGGATGACGTTGCCCCAACTAAGCCCTCGTCGACGCCCTCGTCGCGTGAAAACCACACTCGGAAACAATTACTGGACCATAAAATCTGCCCAAGACGACCTCTCCCTTAAGCGAGCATTTTCCTGGAGTTGTCCCTCAGGATCGATCGTGAGTTGTGCAACGTTCCTGCTGTGGTCAAAACGAGAGGCAACATCGGAATTGCCTAGGCATCTGTTATCGCCGTGAAAGCACGAGGTCCGATCGTAAGTTACTGAAACTACGCAACACGGATGGCTACCTGAAGCGGTTTCAGTAAGGGATGGAAACAGTTCGTGGATCATAAATGGAGCAAGAACTGCCTGGCGATTGCTCTTAACGAATCCATGAGCTGCGGCCAAGGGATGCCGATTTTCACAAAGCGCCCGACTTCGAAAGAGTCGGGGAAATAAGAACTTCTGTATGCCTTCGGAGCGAGAACGAACAAAACACCTTGACTCTGGAATGCATTCCGGGGTTGATACTTCTTATGGTGCAGGGCGGCAGTACGAAAACTCTTCGTTCCGGGACCTTAGCCAAGGCGACCGGGGTGAGTCCAGACACGATTCGACACTATGAAAGGATTGGCGTTCTCACATGAGCCGCGCGAACAGACTCAGGTTAGGAGATTCCCTATTCGCCAGATCAGCAACAACCACAAGCTCTGCCGCGCATGGCTTCTCTTCCTTCCCATAAGATGAGCGGGACAATCACAAGAGCAGCAATCGGGTCGGCCCATCTGAGGTGCCAAAGCGCGTTGATTCCAAGGCCAACTAGAGCGACCAAGGCAAGATAGGCGCACAAGGCTGACTCAGCGGCATCCGCTCTGAGTGCGGCGCTTCCCGTGATTGCTGATAGCTTCCGCTTCTCCTTCGCAAGCCAAGGCATGATTGCGGCGGCGGCGACCAGAACGGCGATCCCC
The DNA here is from genome assembly GCA_963803655.1 of Terriglobia bacterium. Taxonomy (GTDB): domain Bacteria; phylum Acidobacteriota; class Terriglobia; order Terriglobales; family Acidobacteriaceae; genus JAIQFF01. Next base: position 2,142 of record CAWDNR010000014.1, on the reverse strand, counting down.
ACATACGTGGTCTTAGGTTCGCTGTATCCCAGAAGTGTCAGTGCGAATACCACGACCACATAAGCCGCAAGGATGAATAACAGCACTGCCGCGATCCGGGCCGCGTATTTTTCTGAGTGCTCCTGGTCGGCATGCGCACGGAACCGCCACAACACAACTATCGCTGAGAGGAGTTCGATCGCACTGTCACCGCCAAAGGCAAGTAGTGCAGGGCTGCGGGCCATCCATGCGGCTGCCAGGAATACCGCTGCCTCCACCGTCATCCAAACGATTGTGACAGTTTGGATCTGTCGGATACGCCGGAAGGTCTCTTGTTTTGAAATTTGCGGAGCTGAAGACATCCAACAGCATTATGCCATCGCCAGCAGCTACGCTCATCTCACGGAAAGTGAGCTAGATTGATCAGCAGGGCTGAGACGTCCCGGCGTGAACGCCGCATCGCCACCCTGTCGCCCTATCGCAATTCCGGAATCGCTGAACCCCACCAGCAATGCGATCCCGACTTTGGGAATGGCGCGAGGTACGCCGAGTCGGACGGCGAGTGGCAGCACTCGGCATTTCGATTTGTGCCACCCACGCGATAACTCCCGGATAGTCATCAAGCCGGAAGTAATTCGATCATCAGCTGGAAGTTGTTGGTTCTAAACTGGCGTCCCCGATGGGATTTGAACCCGTGTTACCGCCGTGAAAGTACCCCGAATCGTAAGTAACAGAAACTAAAGGCACGGATCGCAACAATTAGAGCCGAAAAGAACGCTTTGGAAGTCTTATTGAACCCTTATCGAACCCTCACGCGAACAATTGTGGAATTACCTTGCGAAGTGTGGTCGGTCCCAAGAACTACAGAGTCTCACAGTCACTCACCTTTCTATGCGGCCGGGTTAAGAGTGCTCCTGTAATCAGCCACAAACTTCTGGATCCCTTGTGTGGTGAGTGGGTGTTGGATATCGAACTGCTCCCATGGTTGATTGAGGTCGAGTTCCTCGTATTGAAGAGAGCCTAATGCAGTGTCTCCGGCGGGGCGGAAAACATAATCGGGTGGAGGCAGGGGCATCGACTTTCTTGCCCACTCCAAAAGCACCCTCGCGGGTACTGTTGCGAGCTCCACTCCTAAAGCAAACGAGTAAAGGAGATGTTCGAGGCTACGAATGCTCGCTGCCAACACGTGAACATGGTGGTCGCTCCTCTCGTACATCCTTTCGATATTGCGAACGAGATCCATTCCATTTTCACCGCGGTCATCTAACCTGCCGACAAACGGGGATACGTACACAGGCTCTCTCGATCCCTTGCTCGCCGAATACACTGCGGCAGCTTGGCGCTGCGAAAAACATAATGTCACATTGACTCTGATCCCTTCGCGAACGGATGCTTCTACCGCCCGGAGCCCCTCATGCGTGCAGGGATACTTGATGTAGGCATTTGGAATCCAGCCGAACATTTCACGACCCTGTGCGAGCATTTCTTCAGAGCTGGTGTCGAGATCTGCGAAAACCTCGATAGACACACCGGCAGTTCCGACGAGGGGCGAGATCCGCCGGACAATTTTCCTGTATTCAGCTTTCTCTTCCTCCGGATCGAGTTTTCGGCCTGAGGCGATGCGCTGCTGTACCGTCGGATTCTTGGCGATAAGGCTGGGGTTCGTTGTCTGTCCATCGACGAAGCCAAGTACGGCTTTGACCTGTGCCGTTTCCTCGGGATCGCCACCATCAACAAGGATTTTCGTTTTCGGTCTCTCCGTCGGCATTGTCCCTCCGGGTCTCTGGAAGACGACCTTCATCCCTACTAGAATCTTCACGTGCATGTGTACAACAAGGGCCGCTTCGAGATTGCAAGCCGGCCTCTGTTTCAGACAGTTTTAAATTATGCCGCCCCGTTGGCGTCTCTGTAGCAGGCCGTCCTGAAAGTGAACTTGGCGCGTCAAGGTGCGCACCTCGGTCCACTCCTACCCCCACACGATCGACCAATTCGCCACCCAACCATCCTGTGCTCTGCTCACGCACAATGTGATTACACGGAACCTGCAAGGACCGCCCGGAGTGTGGCAGACACGATGTTTTTCGAATAAAGGATGAAAATTGCGGCAGCTATACCCAGCTGAACAATAGTGGTAGCCAATCTGCGAATTGGCGAAAACTTCAT
>CAWDNR010000013.1:0-429702 GCA_963803655.1 Terriglobia bacterium | reverse complement strand
GAGGTTCTGTTACAAGTTCTTAGGAACTTTTCTGCAAAAACTGGGCGAAGGGAAAGGCTGGAAGTTTGCTATCGCTATAGTAACGGGAGCAGTGGCTTTTCTCACGTTACAAGACTCTCGCCCTCATGTCCTCTTCGGAACTGTCCTCGTCAAGCATCTGCTGGATCTCATCTCTTCGTTTCCGCAGCCGGTCCAGTTCCTCCGATTCGACTTCGGGGACGCTCATCGCGGTCGGGCTATTCGGATCCAGAGTGGCGGGAACCAGCGGGTTTGTAATTTTCAAGATGTCCTGAAGCTCTTTTTCAAGCGCCCTACTTCGTTCTGCATTCATTGGCGATTCTCCCTCAGCCCGATTGTGAAGCGGCGGCCGACAGCGACCATTGCAGTGCGCCGATTCTCTGCCGGAGCTCGCTTTGTGTGCCGAGATACCGCACGATTAGATCGCCGGCCGTGCTGCCCGGCTCCAAAGGGTGGAGCACGGCCACTATCTTCGTATGCCCTCCGGCCGCTTTTTGCCCCCGCGACACCCTTTCGCCCAAGTTTCCAAGTCTTGGACTGCAACTCCGCGATGTCTCGCTCCAGACAGTCGTTGGCTGGAAGCCGGATCGCGGATACACTTAAGTTGATTTAGGCGCCGGAGCAGCCTACCATATGCCCCGCAAGAAAGCTGCCTCGCTATGCAACCTTCCGTCAAATCAAAGGGCCCCGCTGACGCCTTCGGCAGGCCTCTTCTCAACCTGCGGATTTCGGTTACCGACCGTTGCAACCTGCGCTGCCGCTATTGCATGCCCGAGGAAGAGTACGGGTGGCTACCGCGCGAAAAATTATTGAGCTTCGAAGAGATCAGCGAGCTGGCCGGCATCTTCACCGAAGTCGGCATCGAGAAGGTGCGCTTGACCGGCGGTGAGCCGCTTCTGCGCAAAGACCTTCCCGTGCTGGTTCGGATGCTGGCGCAGAACCCGCGAATCAGGGACCTAGCTTTGACCACCAACGGCGTCTTGCTGGCCGGGCAAGCGCAGGCGCTCTGGGACGCCGGCCTGCACCGCTTGGCGGTCAGCCTGGACACGCTCCGCGCGGACCGCTTCCTTGTGTTAACTCGAAGGAACGCCCACGCACCGGTGCTCCGCGGGATCGAGGCCGCCCGTCAGGCAGGCTTTCGGGCGCTGAAGATAGACGCTGTCGTGGTGCGCGGCACCAACGAAGATGAACTCGCTGACCTGATCGAGTTCGGAAAGCGGGCGGGTGCGGAAGTGCGCTTCATCGAATACATGGATGTTGGTGGGGCGACGCAGTGGTCCAGGAGCAAGGTGGTTTCGCGGGCGGAGATCCTGGACGCGCTGAGCCGGCGCTACGGCCGGATCGCGCCGGTGGTGGAGGATAGTTCCGCACCCGCGGAGCGGTTCCTTTTGGCCGACGGGACCGTCTTCGGCATCATCGCCTCCACAACCAAACCGTTCTGCCGACGCTGCGACCGTAGTCGCCTGACCGCAGACGGGATCTGGTACCTGTGTCTTTATGCTCAGAACGGAACGGATCTGAGGAAATCTCTCCGCAGCGGCGCCACCCGGGAAGAAATCAAGTCCCTCATCGTGAGCCAGTGGGCGAAGCGAACCGATCGCGGCGCAGAAGAACGCAAGGATCTGCCGTCGCGAGGGGTGTTGGTCGGAATCCAACAGCTCCGGCAGGACCCCCACTTGGAAATGCACACGCGGGGAGGTTAGGCGTGACCCTGCTGGGCGCAAGGGCCCACCATAGCCCTTCTGCCTCGTTTTAGTGGCAGCCCAATCTGCTGGGCATAAAGCATTCTTTAGAAATCCGTGTAACCGCCGTGAACGACCTGTGTCAAATAGCACCGATCCGAAACGCGAGCACAATTATGAAATTGTTCTCAAGCCGGCCGAAGTGGCCTCCTTTTCACCCGAGAATAAACACACTCGTAAATGGCGCATGGCTCCGGGAAAAAGGTCTGTGTCCAGAAAGGGCAAAACATTTCAGGACGGCAAAGGCATGAAGGGTGAGCGGCAAGTATAGGCATTGACGGGCGCATTTCAATCCGGGTACATGACCGGCCGCATCCTGATACTATGGGGACAATTTTCCACCTGGCAGGAGAACACATGGGCTGTAATACACCTCAAATGCCACCCGACCCGGAGAGGCCAGGGCAGCGCAAGGTCTTCTGCGTGAAGTTCCAGAGGGAAATGCCGGGACTGGACGAGCCGCCGTTCGACACGGAACTGGGCCGGCGGATTTATGAAAACGTCTCTGAGGAAGCCTGGAAGATGTGGGGCGAGCATGGCAAGATGATCTTGAACGAATACCGGCTGAATCCCGCCAACCGGCAGGACCAGGAGATCCTGGCCAAGCACCTGGAAGATTTCTTCTTCGGCGAGGGCGCCGCGCTTCCACCGGGATACGTCCCCCCGCGCAGCAAGGCCTAATTTCAGGTTTCTATGCCCGATCTGAAGGTGCTGCTGATCTCGACCTACGAACTGGGCCGGCAACCGTTTGGGCTGGCCTCGCCCGCGGCGTGGCTACGCGCTGACGGCTTCCACACCACTTCGCTGGACCTCTCTCGACAGTCGCTGGACGAAGAGGCGGTACGCACCGCCAGCCTGATCGCCTTTTATCTGCCCATGCACACCGCCACGCGGATCGCAGTGCGCGCGCTGGAGAGGGTCCGGAAACTCAACTCCTCCGCCCATCTGTGCGGATTTGGACTGTACGCCCCGGTCAATGCCGGTCTGCTGCGTCGTTTGGGCGTCGGCACGATCCTGGGGGGAGAGTTTGAACAGGGGCTGTTGAGCCTGGTCCGCCGCCTGAAGGCTGGCGCGCCCAGCCCTGGACTGCCGCAGGTTGAGCCCGAGATCTCGCTCGCCCGTCAGAATTTCCTGGTGCCCTATCGCGACGACCTGCCTCCGCTGGAAAAGTACGCACATCTCACCCTGCCCGACGACAGCACCCGCGTCGTGGGCTACACCGAGGCCAGCCGGGGCTGCAAGCACCTGTGCCGTCACTGTCCCATCGTGCCGGTGTACAACGGCACGTTTCGCATTGTCCAGCGCGAGGTGGTACTGGAAGATATCCGCCGCCAGGTCGCGGCCGGCGCGCAACACATCACTTTCGGCGATCCCGACTTCTTCAACGGGGTCGGGCACTCGATGCAGATCGTGGAAGCGCTCCACCGCGAGCATCCCGGGCTCTCTTACGATGTCACCATTAAGGTAGAGCACCTGCTGAAGCACGCCGGGCGCCTCCCGGCGCTGCGTGAGACGGGATGCGCGTTCGTGACCACGGCGGTGGAGTCGGTGGATGACCACGTGCTGCGCATCCTAGACAAGGGCCACACACGCGCCGACTTTATCCGTCTCGCCGGGCTGATGCGCGGGCTCGGACTTTTCCTCGTGCCCACCTTCGTGCCTTTCACGCCCTGGACTACGCTGGAGGGCTACGAAGACTTGCTGGCCACCTTGATACGGCTGGGGCTGGTGGAACACGTACCGCCGGTGCAACTCACCATCCGCCTGCTGATTCCCGCCGGGTCGCGCCTGCTGGAAGTTCTGCCATTGCACAACGCGGCCATCGCTCCTTTCCAACAGGAGGCGCTGAGCTATCCGTGGGCAAACCCGGACCGCAAGGTTGACCGGCTCCAGTGCGACCTCGAAGCCATGGTGCAGCGCGATGCCAAGGCTGGCGCGTCGCGCACCGTGATCTTCGGGGAAGCCTGGAAGCTGCTGCAGCGCGCCATGAACGAAGACGGGGACGAAGCGCCGGCGCCCCTTCCGCTCGTCCCACCCGGACCGCCGCGGGCCACCATCCCCTACCTGACCGAACCCTGGTACTGTTGATCCGAACCCACCAGCGGGCAGTTGGCCTGCTTCTAGTTCCCGGGAGAACGCGCCGGATGGCACGCACCAGGAGATCATCGTGCAGCAGCTGGAGCAGTTCTTCTTTGGTGAAGGCGCAGCGCTTCCGCCCAATGAAAGAGCAAGAGTTAACCTAAGCTCGGTCGGGTACATGATCAGCGGCTAAAGTCCCTAGTTCCTCAGAATCAATGCAGGGCTGAAGCCCTGTTCCGCCCACAAAAATGAGGTTTTCGTTACGCCCTACACCACTGGAAGGCTGGACGAGATTACGAAGCGCAGCTTGCGGTGAGCTTCCCGTAGAGAACCTTCGACGTATTGTGGCGAGTCGCCACGCGCGAATATAAACCCCAGATAACTTGATCCTTCCGGCAGTGGCACCAGTTTCTGCCGCAGCTTGGCGGTGATCTCGATCGCTTCGATTCCCGGCACCTGCGCGGCTTGCTCCAACTGCTCAACTCCCTTGTAGATCCCTTCCTGCGGGATGGGAATCATCATTACGCCGGAGCTAGCCTCCTCGCGTTCTAAGTGCGTGACCGGCTCATCGAGCGCGTGCCGAATAATCAATTCCTCCAGCGAGATTCCGTTCCCGAAGCTCAGACTTCGTGCACACAGTCCACCTATCGGACGCGCCGCGATCTCCAGGATCCAGTTGCAATTGCCTTTCACCCGCAACTCGGCATGGAGCGGGCCATGAAACAGGCCGAGCGCGTCGACCGTCCGTTGCAGCGTCCGAGCGACTTCGGCCTGTATGGGAGGTTCCAGTCGCGACGGAGTGACGTAGATTGTCTCTTCGAAAAATGGCCCGACCAGCGGGTCCGGCTTATCGAAAATCGCCAGCACTTTCAACTTGCCTCGGTCGGCCAGGCCTTCGACCGCGATCTCCAGCCCGTCGATGTAGTTCTCCACCTGGATGAACTCGCTCGTCTCCTCACGCAAAACACCGACCTCCGGGCTGCGCAATAGCTTCCGAATACGTTCGAACGCCTGCACAAATTCCTCGGGGGTATCGGCGCGAATCACACCACGGCTGCCGGAGAGCGCCAGTGGTTTGAGCACGCAGGGAAAGGTGATTTCCCCAGAGGCAATGAGCTGGAGCGGGTTCGCGTGCAAGGGAGATCTCTTGAAAGCCGGAACATTCAGCCCGGCATCCCGCAACCGCTCGCGCGAACGGTATTTATCGCGGCAGATGTCGGTGGCTTCTGGAGGATGTCCCCGCAAGCCGAGTTTATGGCAGGCGCGAGCGCCGGTTGACGTGGGCCGATCGCCGATGGAGACGATCGCGTCAAGAGGATGGGACGCCGCGAAATCGCAGATCCTCTGCGCCGAGGCTTCGGGATCTTCAAAGCGCAGGGGAAGAGCGCCATCCTGCCATGGGTCATCGAGCACGTGGCAGCGGTCCGTTCCGAAGGTGATGGACAGCCCCAACTTCTGTGCGGCCTCGATAAAGGCGCACGTCTGGTATCCCGTGGTCGTGCACAACACGAGAAGTCTTTTTGGTTGGGAGGTGCCGATCATGGCTGGGCCCAATCGCTGCAATCAATTTAGCAGCCGGGCCCAACCGCCGCCAGATGCACATAGCAATGCGTCTCAGCTCAGCCCAGCCCGCCCACGATGGCGCGAGCAGCTTGTTTGCCTAGCGCGGTTGTGACTTCGCGGCTGACGCGCTCCGTCGCTCGGAGAAGCCCCAGCGTTGTGCTGCACGACTGCAAGATGGCTGGGGTCATCTCTCCCGAGAAGACTTGTACTGGAAGAAAGTGCCAGAGCGATTGATAAAACGGATGGCAGAACTTGCAGAGTCTAGCCCGTGTCTTCCAGAGGTAAAGTAGCGTGGCCAACAAGATCAGCATAGCGAAGAACACCAGCATCCCTGCCTGCGGGAATCGCGGGTGCGGAATTTGCTCACCAGGATATCGGCTGTCCCGTCATCCTCGAATAGCCGTATCGAGATCCCTTTGTCGCTGGCAACGGCAACCGGAAAGAGTTCGGTTCAAGGAGTCGCGGTCAACGAAGAAATCGTAGAGCGGACTCCGCATCCCGCGCTGAGTATCAGAGCCAGCGTAGGTACGTTCTGGCGACAAGGAGGCTGGGGGATTGGATCCCGGTCCGATGGATCGCTGGAAAAATACACGCTCGCTCAACGTTGACGAGCCTGCTGCACCATCTCCATCAGAACTTTTCTGGCTTCCGCCGGATTGCTCACTTCTCGCAAGAATGCGATGCGGGCGCCCCGCATGCCACCTTGGGTATTCAAGCGCACATGGACTCTAAGCCCGCAACTGAGGTGTTCAGCGCAAATGAGAACGCGGTAACCCAAATAAAGCACGTGAAAATCAGTGAGCACAAACGGGGTAGGTAGAATTAGCAAACCCGTTGTCTTCAGCGTGGATGTCTTCTTAGAGAAGGTGCATATACCCTTCAAATCACTGTGCACGAACTGTGCATGAATGCAACGTTTTAATGCCGTGAGGGTTAGCTTTGAGCGAGAAGCAGATTCCCCCACTTGTTGAAAACATTGGAAACGAAAGTAGGAGATGGAAGTCGTGGAAGGGAGGATCGTGCGCCCAAGGCAGGTGCGCTACCAGGCTGCGCTACGCCCCGACAGTGAAGAACATCCGTTTTCGATTATAGCCGACCTCTTCCCACCAGTCTCAGGTCCAAACCAGTGCCGGGTTCACCTCCACGGCGTATAATTCGGCACTGGATCATGCTGACCCCGCGTTATGCCCTAGTGGCCTACGTAAGAAATCCGGTCGGGGAATTTGTCGAACGCCTCCGCCGTCAGTTGCACCCCGAGCTCCCGCACCTCGCAGCTCATCTGACCGTGCTCCCGCCCCGCCTCCTGCAAGGGACGGAGCGGTCCGCAGTGGAAACTCTGGAAGAAGTGTGCAATCACGTCGCGCCCTTTCAGGTCACACTGGGCGATGTCGACACTTTCGTCCCGCGCACGCCCACGGTTTTCATACGTGTGGCGGAGGCGTCCTACCGCATGCGCGAGCTGCACGACCACCTCAACACCAAGGCCCTGGCCGCCCAGGAAGAATGGCCGTACATGCCTCATCTGACCATCGTGAAGATGAGCGACGAGGCCCAGGCCCAACAGGCGTATCGAGTGGCCCACGAGCGGTGGGCGCATTTTGAAGGCGGTCGCGAGATTCCGGTAAGCGAACTGACTTTCGTGCGTGAAGAAGAACAGAATTGCTGGGTGGATCTGGCCGGCGTTCCGCTGGGCCGCCAGCTGGTGACGTAGGACGGACCGCGGACGTCAAAAAACCGCCACGGATTTCACTGATTTTCACCGACTGAAATCTTTATCGTGTTTTGCCTATCCGCGTGGATCCCTGAGATCCGCGACTCGGGTTTGCGTCCAAGGGCCGAAGTCCGAGGTCCGAGGGCCGGCACCTTCCTCCGAAGTACATGGCCTTCCCGTCTATTGCCAAGCTCGCTTTCCGGGCGTACATAAGATGTGGGGTTGCTGCGTAAAGCCGCTGCCCGCGCGGGTTTCGGACATTACGGCCAGGAGGCTTATGCAGACAGGAGTTTACGGGTCTGGCTATCTCGGGACGGTGGTATCGGCCTGTCTGGCGGACTTCGGAACTCCGGTAACCTGCTGCCACCCCGATAGTTCTCGCATGGTTGAAATGGCACAAGGGAACGTGCCCTTCTTCGAGAAGAACCTCACAGAAGTAATCAAGCGTAACGTACGTTCCGGACGGTTGGCCTACTCCACCGACATGGAATCGTTCGCCCGGAAAGCCCAGGTGATTTTTCTGGCCGAGGACACGCCGCAGCACCTGGCCGATTTGGCAGTCCGGATCGCACGCCTGGCGCCCAAGCCTCCCATTCTTACCATCATGACGCCGGTATCGGTCGGAACCGCCTCCAGTGTGGAGAAGCGGCTGAAGGACGCCGGTCTGAAAGCGACTATCGTGTCTCAACCCGTGTTTCTTACTCCAGGGTGTGCGGTGGAGGATTTCAACTGGCCTGATCGAATCATCCTGGGCACCGCCGCAAACGACGCCGTGCTGGCGCTGAAACAGATTCTCCATCCCCTGGTTATGCGGGGCGTTCCCGTGATCGTGACCAATCACGAAACCGCGGAGCTGGTGCGGGAATCGGCCACGGCGTTTGTCGCGACCAAGATTTCTTTCATCAATGAACTTTCGAGCTTGTGCGAGAAGGTCAACGCCGACGCCGTCAGTCTGGCGATGGCGCTGGGGCTCGACAAGAAAATCGCTCCCCGCTGCCTGCAGCCGGGAGCCGGCATGGGCGGAATCTTCGCCGAATCTGACATGGAGTCGCTGGCCGAACTGGCGCGCGCCAAGGGAGTCTCGCTTAAGGTGTTGAGCGCGGCGCGGGAAGTCAATCTCAGTCTGGCCGACCGCATCGTCGACAAGATCTCGACCCTGGTGAAGTCAGTGCAGAACAAAGACGTCGGAATTCTCGGCCTGGCTTTCAAGCCCAACACCAACTCGGTCGCCGGGTCGTCGTCGATGCGGCTGGCTCAGAATCTGGTAGCGCGCGGCGCCCGGGTTCGCGCCTACGATCCGGTAGCGATACCGGAGGCGCGCATGGAACTGAATGGCACCGTCCACTATTGCGAAACGCCGTACGCGGCGTGCGAAGGGATGGATGCGCTGGTAGTCGGCACCGGCTGGCCCGAGTTTCGCGGCCTCGATTTCGATCGCATCAAGCACCTGCTGAAGCGCCCGGTGATTGTGGACACCAAGAACCTTCTCGACTCGGCGCGCCTACGCGCCATGGGATTCGACTACGTCGGCGTTGGCCGCCACTAGGCATTTTTCGCCATCCCACGACACTAAGCGTCCCTTCTGACAGCTCTCACCCCAGTTGCTATAATCGGTTACGAAACGGTGGGAGTAGCTCAATTGGTAGAGCACCGGACTGTGGCTCCGGACGTTGCGGGTTCAATCCCCGTCTCCCACCCCAAGGTTTCAATCGCTTACCGGAACCACCTGCCGTTACCTCCTTAAGCCCTAGGAAGTGCCAGACGCACCACTTTTTCATGGGCTTCCCGCATGTCCGCTGTAGCCGCGTCGCCATAAATATTCATCGTGGTACGGATGTCCGCGTGCCGCATGAGTTTCTGCTGCACCCCGACAGGAGTACCGACCGAATCCAACCAAGTGCGATGAGTGTGACGGAACGTGTGCGAACTGACGTGACCGACACCTGCTTGCTTCGCAGCCCATTCAAGCGTGTACCAGACGTGCGTTAGCTCAATGGCTGACGGCCTAGCTTCACCGGGGAAGCAAACATCCAATCATCCGGTTGAGAGAATTGGGTGGTCTGTTTCCAGACTTTCAGAACGTCTAGCAGTTCGTTCGCGCAAACCATCGTGCGGGCAGAGCAGCCTGTCTTCACGTCATCCACAATCTGCTTTACCACGCCGCGTTCTATGCGAATGGTTTTTCCTAACCACTCAACATCGTTCCGCCTCAGTCCTAGCACCTCTGAGATGCGAAGACCGAACTGACAGCGAGCAGCATCATGGTGCGTGAGCAGACATCGTTGCCGAGTGCTTCCAATAGAGATTGGAATTGCTCGACGGTAAGACTGCGAGGTTTTCGCACACGCTGTGACGCGCTTTTTACCGCGACCAGTTCCATAGGATTGCGCTGTGTGGGCACGTCTCCGCGCCACATTGCGTAATCCCACAGGATGCTGAGCAGTCCCCGAATGTGCAGCTTGCTCTTAGGTGCCAGCTTCAACGATTGCAAAAACAGTTCCACTGGGCGTGCCTGTAGCTCTGTCAATTGGCGGTCTCCCCAAAGCGGCAGGATATGATTGTCAAGCCAAGTCTCATACCCGCGTCGTGTGCTGGCCCTTGCAGGCATCTTCTCTGCCCGGTACTGTTCCACCAGAGTCCTCACCTTTGGTGCTGTTGCTGGTTGTGACTCGGTTTTCAACCGCGTCTCGTAGCGGCTTCGCCGCCCGCCACGCTGAAGCTTTAGTCGGATACTGGCTCACGGTCCCGATTTTCTTCGAGCGCCGTTTGCCGTTTTCCCACCAAACGAAATTCCACGTTTTGATTCGTTTATCCAGAACTACGCTTCCATCTCGATTCCGTGCTCTCTTCATTCGACCCTCCTTTTTGGGAGAGCAACGGATGGCACAGCAAGCATAGCATCGAGATCAGGGTGTCGGTAACGCCAGACGTGCCGTCTTGTTCCCGACAGGCGGTACCCTTTCACTTTTCCCTGGCGGGTCCAAAGCAGCAAGGTGCGCGGCTCGACCTTCAAGTATTTCGCGGCTTCTTTTGACGTTAGCCACACGGGTGACGCAGGGCTAACAAGCGGCGTGACTTTTTGTTGGGCTGCCGGATAGAGGCCATCGTGGCCGTCTGCGGCGTTGGCTGGCGGCACTGCTCCTCCTAAAAGCACAGACGTTATGAGCCTGTAGCGATTAAGAGGGAGGCACCTCGCCGGTCGGGTGCTAGATTTTGCCTCACTAAGTTAGATTGTCCAAAGTTGTTGAAGGATTCAGGGGCCAGGACGCTTCCTCTTTTGCTTGTGGAAATTCTCGCGACGCGGCGTCCTTTTCGCTCCACGAAAACCCAAACCACAGCGGTTCTACGGCGAGTTTGCGGGCAATTTTTCAGGGCGTTCCTATTTTGGAATTGCACAAAAAATTGGGATTGACCGCGCTGGCGATAGCGCGTAGATTCTTTTTCACCTTCACAGAAATCAGCCGAGGGAAACTGCATTTGCTTCCGGGCAATCCACCCCGGAATCTTCCCCGCTGAAATTTTACCGCCCACTGTCCACGCCCCAGGACAAAAAACACAGGAAAAACACCCAATCGATGCCCAGCGACCTGGGCGAGTTTTGTTCCATTGGTTCCGGTGGCTTGCGCTGATATTCAGTGTTTCAACTAGCGTCCCGCCTCCTGATTGGTACTTGCAGCATTTTGAATTGATGACGATTCTTCCCGCTCTGTTGACAGGCTACGTCAACGTGGCGCGGTTTCTGCCGAATGCTCATCGCACTCTCCTGCATGAAGGCCGCCATTCGATTGCGACTTGGGCATGGGTTTTGCCCACGTTGGTGCTGTTGTACAGGATGCTGGAATACCGCGCCCCTACGTCTGTGCTCTACGGCAGTTCGATGACAGCGCTGAAGTATTTCTTCGACATTCAGACGGTCGCGCCAACTCTTCAGAATCCACTTGCCAGCGACCCTATTCGGTGTGGGCACAATTCTCAGTTACCGCACCGTTTTACGCCGGGGTTGCGTACAGCTTGGGTGCTCTGGCCTCGCAGCATCAGTTGCTGACCAAACTTTTCACGTTTGAAAAGCGAGGGGAAACGACGACCCCGCTGGGGCCATAGCCCTACTCCGTGCGGTCAGACGCAACGACTGACCTTGGTGGTCGCAAATACTGAATCAAAAGGACTTGACGATGACTTCACGTTCGCTCTATAAGGGATACATGAGCGACATTATTAGTAACGACGCTGCTCATCCCGAGTGGCGACAACTCTGTCAGGCTGCTTTGTTCGAAGTCAACCCCGTGAAATTGCTTGAACGAATCGCCCGCGCACGCAATGCGATTTTTGATCGCATCGAAGACGGCTATTCGAAGCCGCCGACCAGCGAACAAGCTGCGCTGCGGGAGGCGCTGTCTACGCTAGATAGTTTGCGCAGGATTACGGAGCGACAAAATGGCTATCAGTCAAAGGCTAGTTGATCCTTCCCGAGAGTTTAAAGTGTCGGTCAGATATAGCTGGCAAGAGTCATACCACGCGGCTCTGCTCGAAACCGACTGGACGAAGATGGTAGAGCTAGTTCAGAAGGCCGAGTCTGACATACATAAGAGGCGGCTGGAGCTTACTCAAGATCAAAACGGAACGCAGGAAGAACGTGAGGCAATCGACAGCGCTCGAAGCCCGTCGAGAGATGGGATGCGCGACATGCGTGGCAGTATACGGGATTAATACAAATCACAGGTCGATCCGCGATAGATGGGCAGCAGATCAGCCGCAGCACCGGTAACGCAGTGCCGTACTGTTCGATGTGTTCGACGTATCGCATTCTGGATTCTGAGACCTTGGACAACAGACGCCTGAGTTTGTGCTTACGGTCTGTCAATCGCTCATGCGTAAATCTCTCCTGTCACTCATCAGTAGATCGAATGCAAAGAAGCACGGCTGTGATGAAAAAGCAGGTCATTGAATCGGGGTCTGCCTTCTTGTCTAAACAGACGATTTCGCCGTCGATAACAGTCTTGCCTGAATACGGCGACTGAAGGTTTTTCTGAAGATCAGCGAAGGAACTAAATGGATGTCCGTTGCGCGAGATGAGTTGACAGCGACCGCTCTGAATGACGGCAAGCGAGCGGAATCCGTCGTACTTCAGTTCGAAGACCCACTGCGGGTGGTCAAAGGGAACAGGTCTTCGAGACACCGGCATCGGCGAATGCCATCGGTCGGGAGAATAGCAGACCGAATGGCGAAAGTTGGGCGAACGAGAGTGGTCGTGTCTGAGAATCCTACGGCCAGTGGTTTTTGCCTCTGTCCTGCCCCCCACTGTGGTCGGGTTCTGGAGTGTCATTCACCGCACGCGGCGATGTCGGCTGGTTTTCATTTTCCGTTTTCCCGTCTTTCGATACAAGAGGCGCTGCTATCCGTAAGGCTTCAACTTCTTTTTTCAGCCTCGACACTTCAAGCTCTTTCTGCCTCAGAACTTCGTAAACGTCCTTCATGGGCAAGCACCTTCAAGAGCAAGATAACAACTCAGAATAGCAGGTGTTCGAGCGACGAATCCAGTCAGCCGGAAAAGTTGGTAGTGTCCTAAGTTGCTGTCCGGCGCCAAATTAAGTGGCCCTCCATTTGCTTATTTTTGCAAGACTGACAGATCGGCATAACCATTGACTTGATCGTCGATTTAAAAGTGAGGGCAAGACATTCAGGACAATCCGGGAAGGCCGGAATACCATTGCTGCCGTGAGCGGCCAACGGTTGATATGTCGTGCCAAATTTAGCTATATCTCTGAGCCATTCTGAAATGGTCTGCTTACGTTGTTTTGCTGCCCGAGCCATTGCTTTTAAATCGTTCCCCGTGAAGCGCACGGGGACGATACGCCCCTTAGCTTCGCCTTTGGGCATCTTCGGACGACCGACTTTCCTAGCTTTCTTCGGCTGTTTCAATTGGTTCCCCGGTGCTCTTGTACGATGGCCGCTTTAACCGCCGTTTCCGGCGATACCACTGGCGGGATGTGCAAAACCGTTACGTGGCGCTTAGGATGCTGGATCATCTGTATCGTAAGTCCACGCATATATCCTGTGCGTTTTGGGATGATTATGCAGGTCAAAGATTTCCACATTGCCCTCCCAGACCGTATCCCCGTTGAATGTTCCGATTATCGCAATTTGCTTGTCGGTATTGAGTACGATTGCCACGCCAATTACTGTATTACATAAATATGGCGTTCTCAAGCAGTTTTTGTGTTACATTTATCTACGCCATGCATCGAAACAACGAAAGCAAAAAGGCGGAAGCGAACGCCCAAAGCCCGAACCTTACGATCACGAGCCAAAAGAGTTCTACGCTGGCTTTCCCGAAATCTAGCGGAACTGACCAGAGCGATTCGGAGTCTGCCGTGGTGGGCCGACGTCCTGACCGTGATCGTAGTCCTTTGGCGGCTTTTATCAAGCCCGCAATGCTCTGATACCTGCAATCCAGCCCGACGCTGCGATTTCTTCATCATGGGCCGACCTCCCCATAATGGCAAAGAATTCTAGTGATATTTTTGACATGCGCGACGCGCGATTCTTTTGTGATGTTACGAATATTACGTGGAAAGGACTGGGAACAACCGCTTTCCGCGGAATAGGAGCCTGGGAATATGCGGTTCCCCCACCCCCCATGACAATCGCGCCGGAGCCACCGTCACATCTACGTGTAACATATCCAGCCATGCGACCGGCTATTATGTCGGCGGAGAACAACTGCCATTTGCCCTGATTCATATGAGAATCAGGACAACTTACACCATAAATTTGGGCCTCTTTCATTGGCATCGGGAGTCCAAATCGCACATTTTTACTTGGCGGGGGGTGTCCGGAGGATTTCAGTGGCTCGAAGGCGATACTTCTGATGCCATTAAATCAAATTAGGACACTACCGAAAAGTTGGTAGTGGCTCAATTTGAAATCCACAGAGAGATCGCGGCCTAGTTCAAAGAGGGGAGGGCACGTATGAGCATCAAAGCGACCGCCGTAGTCAAGAGAGAAACCAAGGTTGACCCCAAGAAGCCGAACGATAAAGCTTATTATGCGTCCCTCTCCGTTCTCAACGAAGACGGCAAAGAATACGGCCTTCCGCGTTATTTGAGTGAGTTCCGTGAAGTTGCAGTTTTGCTCAAACGGGAAGCGGGAGTTACACACGAACAATTACATGAACGTTTTGCCGCGTACGAAAGGGGCGAAGAGATCAATTTTCCTCTGACTCTAGAAAGCGACGAAGCAATCAAAAATCTTGGGTTGACCCCAAGGCAGCATGACGACGAGGTGTAGCATGCTTCACAGCGGCATTCTCCCCGAGCACGATTGCGGCGGCGGATTGACGCGGATTGACACAGAGGCAGCCAAGTTCCTCGGCTGTCTGTGTGTTGGGGCAAGTCGAAAAATCTGGAAAAATTGTCCGCGCAAGTGGAAATATACATATGCCCTACCCGGCTACGCGCCTGCTTAGATCAGGACTGTGCCTAGGTGTCCACCACCAAGTACGACGGGGTGTTATGACATCACTGAAAGCGTTGATCGACAACGGATCTGTAGCACTCCGTCACAATCTCATAGCACTCAGCACAAGTGATTGATTTTTTCGTGAGACCATTACTTAGGCGCAGGAGGTCGTGGTTTCAAATAGTGATGAGGTCCACCTGCCGATCACCTACCATTAAGACTGCCTTGCACTGCTTTACGTTTCTAAAACTGCCATCCGTTGCTCTGTATCGTGTTGAATATACGTTTGCCAGTTCTTTTGATTCCTTCCGCCCCCACATCTGGAATGAGTTGAGATGCCCAGAGGGCATATGCTGGTTGGGGTGGCTCTTGCGTATTAACGGGTTGAGGTGTAGATTTCCGGGCTGCTCGATTAACGCGGCACGAGGAGGTCGGTATGGGAATCTTGGCGTGGATTGTGGTTGGCCTAATAGCAGGGTGGCTCGCTGGCCAAGTTATGAAGGGTGGTGGTTACGGCGTGATCGTTGACATCATTTTGGGTATTCTCGGTGGCATTTTGGGCGGTTGGGTTTTCGGAGCCTTGGGAATTTGGCCGGGCGGCGGCATGATCGGTTCTATTGTTGTGGCGTTTGTAGGCGCGGTGCTCTTAGTCTGGTTTACGCGTTTGCTGAAAAAAGCCTGATCCAGATTTTATTTGGCGAAAGAGAACTAGCCGAAGATCGCCATCGGATTGGAGGTTAAATTGGGCCGACGGAAGACCGCCATTCGCTCCAAGTTCGCTGCGTCTACTTCCCAAATTCCCAGTTCCTTCTGGCTTTGAGCTGTTCCTAGATGCTGGTCTAGGTGGCCACATTGTCTCGCATGACGCCGCACGCTTAGATCACCCCGCCTTTAAGGTTCGCTTAATCTAACTCTCTTGTTTCCACAACAATTGATGCATTTTAGATTCTGTCCAAGCCACGTTTGTGCATCACACCTATTAACTTATCGCCCTTCGTCGGGAGAGATAGAAATGCGCAAATGTGGGATCTTGGCGTCCATTAGCTTGTTCTTGCCCTCAATACTCATTGCTCAAATCGGTGGCGCTAGGCCAGCCGGTAGTGAGAATGGAACACGAGCGACAATCTTCGGTGGATATTCTTATCTTCGCAATAACAACAACGGATTTAACGGGTGGGAAGGACAGGGCACATTTAATCTCAACCGCTACCTTGGTGTGACAGCCGACGTAAGTGGAGCCAGCATTTCTCCATTCTCCTTTTCGGCGTTGGGCTTTTCGGCGGGGACTTATCAGCACCTGAACAACTATTTGTTTGGGCCGACCGTAACCGCTAGCGTTGGCCGGAGCTCCGTCTTCGCACACGCATTGTTCGGCGAAGCACGCTCAAGCTTGGGAGCAGGAGTGGGCATCCCGATTATCGGTGGAATCTCCAC
Organism: Terriglobia bacterium; assembly: GCA_963803655.1. GTDB lineage: Bacteria > Acidobacteriota > Terriglobia > Terriglobales > Acidobacteriaceae > JAIQFF01. The sequence continues at coordinate 413,697 of CAWDNR010000013.1, read as the reverse complement.
CGGCATTACCAGCGCTAACTCCTTCGCCATGGCATTCGGCGGCGGTATTGATATCGGTATGACTAGACACCTAGCGATCCGAGCCGTCCAGGTGGACTACCTGCGCACGGAGTTCAACGCGACCGATGCGTTGACGACTGGACTTTCCAGCAGCCTCGGCAATCGGCAGAACAGTTTCCGCTACTCAACCGGTATCGTGTTTCGATTCTGACGAAAGATGAGCGATCAATGCCATGTGTGTTTCGGTTCACAACCAGCAGGCTAGGAGAGGAGTTATGTGTGCTGTTGTTGTAATTTCGATTATGTTCGGCGCGGTCATTGTGATGGTGAAAAAGGCCGACAAAGAAATGACCAGTATGCGAATCTCGGGTTCGTCGATTCGAGTGAGACCGAACCCCGACCCCCGGACCAGAAGGGTGACGGAAGGGCATTTCAGTCGTCTAAAACTCATCAAACGCTAGCAACAGTCGCGGCCCGCCGGAGAAGAGCTTGCGCCAACCGACAAGGCAAAGGGAGCCGTAACATGAACCCAGTTGATCGCGCTTTTACTCCGCAGCGTCCGGGGTTGCTTCCATCTTAGACCATTAATGACGAAGTTGGCTTTGAAGCCCCTTCCAGCAGGCGGCGTCTTCCCGACTTGGATAAACAACGCCTGCAAGACGGCCTCGATGAACTTGCCGGATGCGGCAATTGCGTCCGCCCATTCCTCCTGTTGAAGTTCGGCGCTTAGTAGGAGGACGGTTTTTTGATGGGGGCGAGGTGGACGGGTACCGGCAGCCCTAGCATTTTCCGGGGTCCGACCAGAGTGTCGAGCATGCTGTCCCAGATTGTGTCGGGTGGAGTGTAAATGCCTGTGGAAGGCAGCGCGTACTCCACGTGCGAGCGAAAGAGCGCATTGATCTCGGGAAGAGCGGCTTCGATTTTTCGGATCTGGATGTCGAAGTCTTGCACGTGGGGGTAGCGACGTAGCTGAAATTTGCGTCTCGCGACGGCCCAGTCGGCGGCGAACCACCAAAGCATAACGCCGCCGTCCAAGAGTTTGCGGACCGTGTTGAGGCGCTCCGGCGGAAAGCCCCAGTCGATTGCGACCGGGCGGTTAAACCTGTCCAGGGCCTGAACAAAGGGTGCCGCGGTGCTAGCGCCGAATAAGGTAGCCCATGTCGTTGCAAGTCCGTATCGGTCAAGTACCCCAGGCTTTTCCACGTCGAGGTGCAGGAAACCCTTCTTCTCTTCGAGCCACCTCGAGAAGGTCGATTTGCCCGAGGCCGGGATGCCAGAGATAAGGAAATGCATGTCGTGAGTTTAGAGCACCTGTCAAAACCCGAGAACGTGCTGTGAGGGCACACCGAACCGGGTACCGATCGGCGAGCCATCAACGCACAGGCTGTGGCGCAGTGACGACACTTTAACCAAACGCAGGCGGGCAAGCTATAGTTCAACAGTGCAAAATGCGCGCGAGAACATGATCCGATGCCATCCTGTCGCCAGCTACTTTGTGCTGACGTTTGCGATCTCTTGGATAGGTGCCCTCGCGGTGGCCGCACCGCACCTCGTGCGCCACGAGCCTCTACCAAAGTTGACCGGTATCTTGATGTTTCCGGCCATGATGCTCGGACCATGTCTTGCTGGCATTACTCTAGCGAGGATCGTAGATGGAGAAGACGGTATATGGGATCTTTTCTCTCGAATAAGTCGGTGGCGGCTTCCCGCGCGATGGTATGCCGCGCTTCTCATTCCTCCCATTCTGGTCTTGGCTGTTCTCTTTTTGTTGGAAACAGTTGTCTCTCCGGTGTATGCCCCCAATCGCTTCCTGATGGGCATCTTTTTTGGTGTTCCCGCGGGTTTCTTGGAAGAAGTTGGCTGGATGGGCTATGCGTTCCCAAAAATGCGTTCGCAAAAGGGTGCGCTTGACGCGAGTATCCTATTGGGTCTCTTGTGGGCCTCGTGGCATTTACCCGTCATCAACTACTTAGGGACCGCGACTCCGCACGCCGCGTACTGGTATGCCTTTATCCTCGCGTTTACCGTGGCCATGACTGCCATGCGCGTGCTGATCTGCTGGATCTACACCAACACCGAAAGCGTGCTTTTGGCCCAGTTCATGCATGTGAGTTCCACAGGTTCCCTGGTCATTTTCAGCGCCTCCCGGGTGAGCGCTGCGCAAGAAGCGTTCTGGTACGGTCTCTACGGAGCTTCCTTGTGGGTCCTCGTCGCGATCATTGCTAAGACCTATGGCAGGCGTTTGACGCGACAGACTGCCTAGAATCCGAGCTTCTCCGAGGCCTATATATAAGATACGGAAGCGGGATAAAGGAAAGATAAAGAAAAGTTCAAGAAAAGATAAAGTGCCTGGGTGCCCGGTTTTTGTGGGATTTCGGGATTCGGGATATCCGAGCGGTCCTCGTGTCTAAAACGGAAGCCTCATTTCTTCAAGCTTTTTCAATTAGGGTCCCGCTGCTACGGCCCATTAATTAAGTTCAATGGTAAACCTGAATAAAAAAGCATTCGGCGGGTTCCTCTTTCTTCTCCTCGTCATGGGAGCGTTACTATTCCTTCCGGCGTGGACGCTTAACTACTGGCAGGCCTGGGCCTTCCTCGCCGTGTTCGGAGCGTCGGCCCTTGCAATTACGCTCTACCTTATGGAAAAAGATCCGAAGCTCCTGGAGCGGCGGGTGCACGCGGGGCCAACTGCCGAAAAGGAGACGAGCCAAAAGATCATCCAATCCATCACGGCTCTCGGATTTATGGCGATGCTCGTTTTACCCGCGCTTGATCAGCGCTTTCACTGGTGGCCTGCAGTGCCCTTCTTCGCCTCGCTGGCGGGAGACGTTCTTGTTGCAATCGGATTTCTCATCATATTTTTTGTGTACAAGGAAAATACCTTTGCCTCGGCAACTATCGCGGTCTACCCCGACCAGAAAGTCGTCTCTTCCGGACTCTACGCACTCGTGCGTCACCCGATGTATATGGGAGGCTTTGTCTTTTTCGTCGGCGCGGCTCTCTCGCTCGGCTCGTGGTGGGGACTCTTCGCGTTCCTCCTCATGATGCCCGCGTTTATATGGAGAATCTTTGAGGAGGAAGGATTACTGTTAAAGAATCTGCCGGGCTATGCGGAGTACAAGAATAAAGTGAGGCATCGCTTGGTGCCGTTTATTTGGTGAATGCTTAACGGTTCTGCATTAAAACGGCAACTTCATTTCTTCGAGCTGCTTTTCGGTTTCCTGCGAGGGTTCCAGGTATTTTTGCGTCGTCGCAAGCGACTCGTGGCCTAGCCATTCTCTTGCACGGTTCTCGCGTCAATCCCCGCCCGCAGTCAACGAGTGGGTAAGGTAGATTATAAGAGTCTTGTTTGAGCGTGGCGCGGGGGACCGGCGTGGAGGGCTTGGGGTCTCCACCGGCATTCGCGAATCCTATAATCAGAGCTCAGGCTGAGCGCGTCCGGCGTTGACTTGCCCGTGCATCCACCCTAAGATTGCGGCCCGAGGGGCGGAGTCTCTCTTTTCTGATCGGCCAAAACCATCTCGCACTACCGCATCGTCGAGAAGCTCGGCGGTGGCGGGATGGGTGTGGTGTGCAAGGCTGAGGACACCCGCTTTCACCAATTACTATCGCTCATGTTGAAACTTAATGATAATGTCCCCTTCCGAACTATTTAGAAATATCCCCTTAGACTGAGACCTCCAGCCAGAGGAGGTCTGTTGAAGAGGACAGCCATGAGCAGTTTTGAGCTGAATCGTGTGGAAGTGATGGGGCGAGTGGGGAGTGGGGATTTGAAGGTGAACGATGCCGCGGTGATGCTGGAGCTGAGCTATCGCCAGGCGAAAAGATTGTGGCGGCGGTATCGGCAGATGGGCAGCAAAGGGCTGAAACATGGCAATGCAGGACGGCTCTCGAATCGCAGCAAGCCGCTGAAACTACGCCGCCGAGTTTTGCATTTGATTAGAAAAAAATATTCCGGTTCGGAGGAGGAGAGATTCGGGCCGACGTTGGCGGCCGAGCACTTGGCGGAAGAAGACGGCATCGTGGTGGATCACGAAACCGTACGACTTTGGATGTTGCAAGAAGGGCTGTGGAGCCGGCAGCGAAAGCGCAAGAAACACTGCCAGCGAAGGGAGCGCAAATCGCACTTTGGGGAACTGGTGCAGCTGGACGGTAGTTTCCATGATTGGCTGGGAGATCGCGGTCCAGGTGGCTGCCTGATGGACATGGTGGATGATGCCACGAACGACACCCTGGCTCGGATGGGGAAAGAAGAGACAATCTGGGCGGCGGCGGGCGTCCTACGGGCCTGGATCGAGAAACATGGGGTGCCCCAGGCGCTCTATACCGACTGGAAAAACGTGTACCAGCGAAAGGCCACCCCCGCCGAGCAGCTACGGGGGAAAGTCCCGGTCACCCAGTTTGGGCGCATGTGTCAGAAGCTGGGCATAGGGATCAGGGCTGCGAGTTCGCCACAAGCCAAGGGGAGAGTGGAGCGGATCCACGGCGTGCATCAGGATCGTCTGATTAAGAAGTTGAGGCGGAAGAAGATCGCAAGCTACGCGGCGGCGAATGAGTATCTGGAAAAAGAGTATCTGCCGGAGCACAATCGACGCTTTGCCCGTAAGGCAGCGAAAGCAGAGGATTATCACGGACGGAAGCCGACAGCCCGCGAACTACATGAGATTTTCCGCTTAGAGGCCGAGCGCAGGATCAGTAACGACTGGGTGATCCGGCATGAAGGCCGTTATTTGCAACTGCAGCCTGCCGGTCAGGCGCGCTATGGACCCACGCAAAGCAAGGCTCTGGTATGTGAATGGGAGGATGGAGCCATGGAGGTGTACTACCGCGGGCGGCGCCTACCCTACCAAGAGCTTGCCGAACCGCTGCCCAGAAAATGTGAAGTGGACGACAGAACCCAACACAGCGTCGCTGTCCCATTCTTGGCCAAGCCGCGTAAGCCGAGTCAAGATCATCCTTGGCGACGCGGTTACGGCATCAGGAAGCAGAAAGCAGAGATGCGGGCGCGCATGATCGCGCCCATGGAAGCTTCGCTGTGAATTCTCGCCGCCACGACCAACACGAGGGCCAAAGCGGCGGATGCTATGGGGTCCACCCCGTTGGGAATCGTCGCTCTTAGGCGATCCTGGCGCAAATTTTTCTCTGGAAAACGGGGGACATGCACAAAAAGAGAAAAGGCAGGCAAAAAAGAAGAGCCTATTCGCGATGCGCACAGTGGAGTTGAATCAAGCGATGAGCGGGCGGGAAGGGGCTCAGTTGCCGCCCCTTCCCCCCGCGCCCCCCAACCCTGCTGATAGGTGCCACTGCGATGTTCTCCTTCGACATCAACACCAAAAGGGGACACTTCTAATTAGTTAACGATGGGGACATTTCTAAATAGTCTTGACACAATTACTATCGCTCATTGACCTTCGACCAGTGTGGGCCTAACATTTGGGCCAGTGTCATTACCTTCGCCAAGCATCGGAAAGGTGCTCGGGCACTATCGCATTCTTGAGCAGATCGGTGCCGGCGGCATGGGCATCGTTTATCGCGCTCGCGATGAGCAGTTAGAGCGGGATGTAGCGGTCAAAGTCTCGCCCCCTGGCACACTCGCCGACGAGTCTGCAAGAAAGCGGTTCCGTAAGGAAGCACTGGCACTCGCCAAGCTAAACCACCCCAGTATTGCCACGATTTTCGAATTCAGCACCCAGAACAACACAGACTATCTGGTTACGGAGTACATTTCAGGCCTATCTCTGGATATCAAATTGGCCGCCGGCGGCGCCCTTTCGGAGAAAGAGGTCATGGGACTGGGGATACAGCTAGCGCAAGGATTAGGTGCCGCGCACGAACACGGGATCGTGCATCGCGATTTGAAGCCTGCAACCTGCGCCTGACTTCTGATGGGCGGTTGAAAATCCTCGACTTCGGCTTGGCCCAGCTCATGCCTCACGCGAGCGAAGCCGGCATGACCGCGACCTTGACTGAGTCTCAGAAAGTCACTGGCACTCTGCCCTATATGGCACCGGAACAGTTGCGCGGCGAACCCGCCGAAGCGCGCACCGACATTTGGGCTGCAGGAGCGGTGCTCTATGAGATAGCCACTGCTCACCGACCGTTCGAACAGAAGATCCCGAGCGCTTTGACGGACGACATCATTCACACTGCCCCACGCCCACCGCGCAACCTGAGACCCGCGCTGTCACCCAAGTTGGAGGCTGTCATCCTGAAGTGCCTGGAGAAAGAACCGGCTCATCGGTACCAGTCCGCTCAGGAGCTGCTAACGGACCTAGAACGACTCAGTACCGGCGCTACGCCGATTGCAGCTCGCCGACAGCTGTGGCCCATGCTCAGTGTAGCCGCTCTCCTATTGGCGCTCTTCGCTGCGGGGAGCGTCTCCTATCTTCACCACAGTCAGGGACTGACGGATCGGGACACAATTGTGCTCGCCGACTTTGAAAACAAGACGGGCGATTCGGTATTCGACGACACGCTGCGTCAGGGACTCTCGTCGCAACTGGAGCAGTCCACTTTTCTGAACCTGCTTTCCGATGATCGCATTACGCAGACACTCTCGCTGATGGCCCAACCCAAAGAGTCACGGCTGACGCACGAACTGGCGCAAGGGGTTTGTCAGCGCACCGCAAGTGCTGCCACTATCGAGGGCTCTGTTTCTAGCTTGGGACGCCAGTATGTGCTGGGGCTTAAGGCGGTGAACTGCCGCAACGGAGACTTGCTGGCGAGCGAGCAGATCGCGGCCGATGGCAAGGAGCAGGTGCTCACGGCGCTGGGCGAGGCAGCCACGAAGATGCGGAAGAGGCTGGGCGAGTCGCTGGCCTCGGTGCAGAGGTATGACGTGCCACCCGAGAGTGTCACTACGCCATCGCTCAAAGCGCTGCAAGCCTACAGCCTCGGTTGTCAGGACGCCACGAAGAACGAGGACGTTGCCGCGATCACGTCGTTTCAGCGGGCGATCAGCCTAGACCCGAATTTCGCCATGGCCTATGTCCGAATGGGAAACAGTTATTCAAACGATGGTGAGACGGTCCGGTCAGCCGAGAATCTCCGAAAGGCATATGAACTGCGGGAGCGGGTGAGCGAGCGGGAGAAGTTCTACATTGCCTCTCACTTTGAGAGCTTCGTCACCGGAGATCTGGAGGCAGCTCGCAAGACCTATGAGTTGTGGGTTCAGACATACCCACGCGATGTCGCGGGTGTGTCAAGTCTTCTGTGTAAACGACCTTGATTTTGTTCTTGGTTTTGGTTTTGTTGTTGTTCTTGGTTTTGCTGTTGTTGTTGGTTTTGGGGATGGAGTGCAGGGGAAGGGGGCCTTTCCCCTTCCCTTGCATGTCCACGTAGAAGAAAACCTGAGACTGCATTATGCCAATCTCCCTGGCTTGGTCATGCGCTCGGGCCACAGGACGGTGAAGTAATTTAGCGCTTCGCTCCAGTTCTTCACCGGCATGGTCCATTTCTTGGCCGCCTGCCGAATCGCCAAAAACAGCAACTTCAGCGCCGACTCTTCGTTGGGAAATGCGCCCCGCGTTTTAATAATCTTGCGCAACGAGCGATGCAACGCCTCCACGCTGTTGGTGGTGTAAATCGCCTTGCGAATGTCGGCCGGATAGTGGAAAAAAGGCGTGATCCGCTCCCAGTTGCGTTGCCACACTTGGCCCACGCTGGGATAGGCCGTCCACTTCAGGATCATCTCCTCCAGTTGCTGTCGGGCCTCTTCCGCCGTGGCCGCTTGATAGATCCGCCGCAGATCGGCCGCCACCAACTTGCGGTGCTTCCAGGGCACATAGTTCAGCGACGCCCGTACCAGATGTACGATGCACAACTGCACCTCGGTCTGCGGATACAGCGCTTCGATGGCCTCGGGAAATCCTTTCAGCCCATCCACGCAGGCGATGAAGATATCCTTCACCCCCCGGTTCTTCAGCTCGGTCAGGACTTGCAGCCAGAATTTCGCTCCCTCCTGCTGCGCCACCCATAGCCCCAGGACTTCCTTTTGCCCCTCTCGATCCACCCCCAGCACCACATAGATCGCCTGGTTCTGCACGTGTCCGTTGTCCCGCATCTTGACCATCATCGCGTCGAGATAGACGATCGGATACATCTCCTCCAGCGGCCGGCTCTGCCACGCCTTGACTTCTTCCACAATCGCTTCCGTCACGTTGGAGATCAGGGTCGGCGATACCTCGATGCCATAGATCTCTTCCAGGTGCCCCTGGATCTCACGCGTGCTCATGCCCCGCGCGTACATCGAGATGATCTTGTCATCGAAGCCGGTGAATCGGCTCTGCCCCTTGGCCACGATCCTGGGCTCAAAACTCGCCTGCCGATCCCGCGGCGTCTCCAGTTCCAGTTCCCCGAAATCTCCTTTCAGCGCCTTGCGACCGATTCCGTTGCGGCTGTTGCCACTGTGGTGTCCAGCGGGATCGTGTTTCTCAAACCCTAAATGGTCGGTCAGTTCCGCCTGCAGCGCTCGCTCCAGGATTGCTTTCGTGAGTTGTTTCAGTAGGCCGTTCTCGCCGATGATGTCCTCCGGCTTCTTGTAATCGGCCAGCAGTTGGTCTATCAGTGCCTTGTCGATCGCCATCGGTTTCCATTCTCCTCTTCCGATGGTCGTTTACACAGTTCCTTTTACACCCTCGATGTCGCTGCGCACGGCGGGCTCGCGTATGTCTACGGCGTTCTTGGCTATGAGGACAAGGCCTTCGCTGCTACCCAAGAAGCCCTGAAGCTCAATCCAAGTGGGCTTCTCTACGGCAATCTCATCGGTAGTTACGTGTCCCTCAATCGTCTGGATGAAGCCAAAGCGACTGCACAAGAGGCGCAATCTCTCAATCTTGCCACACTCGAGATGTTGGGACGTCCCGACTCTCACCTGCCGTTCACCTGCCATTGAGAATGCCTTATACTGCTTTACATCTCTAAATCTGCCATCCGTTGCTCTGTATGTTGTTGAGTATAGGTTTCACGGCGGATTCAATCCCCGTCTCCCACCCCAAGGTTTGAAGAGCGCTCTCGTTATCGCGCGGTCCTGCATTTTCCCACCCTGTTCCAAACCATTCGTTGTTAGACTACGTCGCGACCTTTCTGCTCTCAGATCAGTTACAGGAGTTCCATGACCAACCCCAAGTTCTCGCTGCTGGCGGAGTTGACTGCCGAGTTCCTGGGAACCTTCGTATTGATCCTGTTGGGAACGGGTGTGGTCGCGATGGTCGTGCTGTTTCCGACCCAGACGCCGGGCGAATTAATCCACGGCGGCTTCACCAACATCACTTTGGGGTGGGGACTGGGAGTGACCATGGGGATTTATGTTGCCGCGAAAATCTCCGGTGCCCACCTCAATCCCGCCGTGACCCTGGCGCTGGCGGTTTTCAGAGGATTTCCCTGGCGAAAAGTTCTGCCCTATTCGATCGCGCAAGTTGCCGGAGCATTCGTGGCCGCGGCCCTGGTATACCGAAACTATCTGCCTGCCTTTCATCAGCTGGACCCGCATCTGGAAAAGACGGCGGGCGTCTTCACCACCTTCCCGGCATTCCCCAATTGCCGCAGGCAGGATTCCTCGACCAGGTGATCGGCACGGCATTGCTGCTGCTATTCATTTTCGCCATCACAGATGAATTCAACATGCCCCCGGGCGCCAACATGGCGCCACTGATGATTGGGCTGGTGGTAGTGGCGATCGGGATGAGTTTCGGGGCGATGCACGGATATCCGATCAATCCAGCGCGCGATTTCGGGCCACGGCTGTTCACAGTGCTGGCCGGCTTTCGAAATAACGGTTTAACGGACGGGAATCGGGTGTGGTGGGTGCCGGTCCTGGCGCCGCTCGTGGGCGGAGTATTAGGTGCTGCAGTCTACGACTTCGGCATTCGGCGTTTCTTGCGCCGTCCCTCGTAGGCTAACGGAGATTTCTATTCGCGCCTTCCCCACCTACGAGATGAGTGTGGAAAGTCAGGAAATGGTTCGGGCCTATATATCACTCGGGTAGAACTGCTTCCAAGGGACAGGTTATACGGGCTCGCCCTTCCCCGGTTTGTTGTTCGCACCTTACCCCACCGAGGGTGCCCTTGCGCGGAGGCAAGTCTGCGGGCAGCGAATCGGGGACGGTATCCACCTGTAGAAAACCAAGCCCTTTCGCCAACACTGAGTTCTGACCGTGTGCCTCCCACCCTTCGCAAAGCGAAGGATGGGGCACCCTCGGTTGGGCAACGCCAGCGCGGGTCAAAACCTACTATGAAAAATGAGGATCTACTTCAGGCCTTCGACCAGGTAGAGATCCCCTAGGGTGCGATGGAAACCATAGACGTAAGTCTTCCCGTCAGGCGTCGTATGAATCGGTCCGATGGTGGAGACACCGGTGGTATCGACGGGAACAATCTGCTTCCTAATAGTCTTCTTGCCCGTGGCCAAGTCCAACTGGTAAACCTTGGCTGGCACCTCGCCCGTGCGATAGAGATAGATCGAACGTCCATCCTGATTCCAGATGATGGGGATATCTCCCGGTTCCAGGCCGTTAACCAGGCGAGGCTCGCCACCGGCGGTGGGATAAAAATACCCTTTTTCGTCGGGGCCAGTCGCCCACCACCAACTGGCCGTCCGGAGAAATAGCAAACGCGGTTGCGTCGACGCCTTCGGGAGAAATTGCCTTCGGTGCTCCTCCGGAAAGATCCTGCGTGTAGAGCCGCACTCCGTGCCCCGGTTCGTTGCCCGAGAAGACAAAGCGCTTGCCGTCCGGGAACCAGCGTGCCCACTGGTGGTTGATCGAATCGTTGGTGAGCGGCTGAGTTTCACCAGCGCCGGTTGGCAACAGACGCAGTTGCTCGGGCGAATGCGGAGTCTGAACGATGACCCACTTTTGGTCGGGAGAGAGTGCATCAGCCACGCCCTCGCCCAGTCGAATCGCCGGCGAGCCATCGGTGTTGCGAATGTAGACCGCGTAAGTCAGCTCTTGCGAATTTCCGTACTGCACCCCGCCGCCAACTCCCTCTTCATCAAAAAGGACGGTCTTGCCGTCGGCGGAAAGGTCGGCGGGATAGGAATAGTCCAGCCAGGAGAGGTCGCGTTCCTTGGTCTTCGCCCTCCTGCAGAGCCATGACCTCGCGGCGTCGCCCGACGCGAGCCAGCAGCACCCGCCCGTCGTGCCAGATGTCGAACACCACCAGCGTACCGGGGATGCGCGCCACCAGCCGTTCTTTTCCCGCCAGGCTCACGGCAGAGAGATAGTGATCCACTCCCAATTCACTTGCCGTGAACCACACTTCCTCCCCGGTTGATGACCACGCAAGGCCACCGGTTCCGTACCAGTCGCGGGTCAGCTTTTTCTTTTTTCCGGAGAGATCGACCACCGCCACCGAGCCGCCATCATCTCCCTGGTTGGAGTGGTCGATGAATGCGACGTAGTCGCCTTTCGGCGAAACTCGCGGATAGCTGATCCAGCCGCCGCTGGTCTCGTAGAGGACCTTGCCGATGGGATATTCCAGGCGCTCGCGACCACTCACGTTGCGCACGACGGCCAGGCTCGTCCCGTCCGGGGACCAGTCCGCTGACTCGACATCCTCGAGAACCGGGCGGGGCGCGCCGCCCGCCAACGGCGCTCTGGCCAGCGTGCCCACGTTCACCCAGGTTCCGACGGGATGGCTGCCTAGCGAAAGCGCCATCTCACCTGTCGATGAAACTCCCAGAAGCTCGGCGCGGCCCAGTCCCAGAGTACGCGACTCGACCGTCCCCTGGCGCGCTGCGAATATTTCCACTGGGCTTCCTTGCCAGGAGGCGCTGTACAAGATGGTCTGCCCGTCGGGTGCGAATCGGGCCGAACGAATCTCGCCCCGACGGAAAGTGATCTCATGGTACAGAGGAGCGCTGGCCTCCGAGGATCCCCACAACCGTTTGCCCAGCAACAATCCAGCCGCAAGAGCAACCAGCAAACCGAGGCCGACCAGCGCGGGCAGAAGGCCGCCGCTGCGCCGTGCCTGCACCGAACCTTCTCTTGCGCTGCCTCTTGCGCTGCTCGGCTGTCTGCCGCTCGCTACGGCCGGCGTGGCCACCCCACTGCTCGCATCTCGTGATATTCCTGCGCGGGAGGAATCGGTGTCACGTTTCAAGCGCTTCAGATCGGCGCGGAGTTCCGCGGCGCTCTGGCAGCGTAACTCGCGGTCTTTCTCCAGGGCTTTATTGAGGATAATTTCCAGTTGTGGCGGTAGTCCCGGATTCAACTGGACCGATGAGGTCGGTACTTTGTTCAGGATCGCCTCAAAGATGACCGCCGACGTCGTTCCCGAAAAGGGCTGCCTGCCGGTCGCCATTTCATACAGCATGACGCCGAAGGAGAACAGATCAGTACGGTGGTCCAGTGCCTCGCCACGCGCCTGTTCAGGCGACATGTAGGAAATCGTTCCCATCGCTGTCCCCGGTGTGGTGAGCTGGTCCACGCTGATGGAAGTGCGCGTACCTTCCGAGGCGTCAACGGCGCGGCTTCCCTGCGGAGTCAGTTTCGCCAGACCGAAGTCGAGGATTTTCGTTTGCCCGCGTTGGGTGACAAAAACATTCGCCGGCTTGATGTCGCGGTGCACAATGCCGCTGGAATGGGCGGCGTCGAGAGCGTCCGCAATCTGGATGCTCAGTTCGAGCAACTGTTCAATCTTGAGAGGACGGCCCTCGATCTTGTGTTTGAGGGTCGCGCCGTCCAGATACTCCATGGCGATGAACGCCTGCCCCTCCTGCTCGCCGATGTCATAAATGGTGCAAATGTTGGGATGGTTCAGGGCAGAAGCCGCCTGGGCCTCACGCTGGAAGCGGGCCAGGGACTGAGGGTCTCGGGCAACGTCATCGGGCAGGAACTTGAGGGCGACAAAGCGGTGCAGCCGGGTATCTTCAGCCTTGTAGACGACACCCATCCCCCCGCCACCGACCTGCTCGATAATGCGGTAGTGCGAGATGGTCCGTCCGATCACTGGCGCACGATATTACTTGTTGTGAAACGGGCAAGTCAACGAAAGCATAAAGTTGGCTATGGACCGAAAAGTTCCCAGAATCTTGGCGTGTCCGCGCTTCGAGATAAAAATGTTAGCGGCTTGATATCACGGTGGACGATGCCGGCAGAGTGGGCAGCATCGAGAGCGTCAGCGATGTCGATGGCAAGGGGGAGAAGAACTTCCGTTTCCAGCGGATGCCCTGCAATACGATGCTTCAGGGTCAACCCCTCAAGAAACTCCATGGCGATGAACGCCTGCCCCCTCCTGCTCGCCAACATCGTAAATCGTACGATCGTAAATCGTACAGATGTTGAGCTGGTTCAGCGGCTACGCGGCTTGGGCTTGGCGCTGAAAGCGGGCGAGTGCCTGTGGGTCGAGGGCAACCGCCTCGGGCAAAAACTGGAGGGCGACGAAACGATGCAGTCGCATGTCTTCGGCTCTGTAGACCACGTCCATCCCACCGTCACCGAGCTTCTCAACGATACGATAGTGCGAGATTGTCTGGCCGATCATGCGCAGGGATGTATGGCACGCCCAAGTCAATGAAGGCCGAGGAGTTCGTCGCAGGCCGATGACCCACTTCCTTAGGGCGTCATGGTCGTCGTATGATGGACCGTAAATGGCTTTCCCTATCAAAATCTGCACCGTCTGGACGCCGATGAGCGCAAGACTCTGGATGAAGCGAACGAGGCTCGGAGGCAAGCCATGCGCGAGCTCCTTTACCGCAAGGATAATTAGTCGCTGTCCCAGATAAACCAGTTCGCCGGCGGGTGGTGCGCCTGTCCCCAATTTGTGTTCGCTCTTTTCCCCACTGAGGCGCCCACTCTTGGGTTCCTTGCAAGGATGAGAAGCCCGCGGGCAGCGAATCGGGGACAATATCCTGTAGAAAACAACCCCGTTAGCCAACGGCGGGTCCTGACCATCTGCCTGCCACCCTTCGCCAAAAAAACGCGAAGGATGGGCACCCCCGCGCGTGTCATGCCCACCAGAATCGAAATCTGGAGCGTACTCGACCGCGCTCGGTCTAGCTCGCTTTCTCTTCTTTCGCCAACCGTGCCTGCGTTGTGTCGTAGCTTTCGCCGTAGATCGACGGCACTTTGGAACCCATAGGTCGCAGGTAAACGGAAAGCTGTCCGCGATGATGGATGGTGTGGTTCATCGCAAGCTGAACAAAAGCGACGGCGGGAAGCTGGAACAGGCCCCGGAAGTCGATCATCCTGGTCAGTGGCTCGCCGCCGATCCCTTCGAGCTTCTCGAGATTCGCGGCAAAGGTCTCATCAAACCAGACGACAATGCCCGCGGAGTTTGTGATCGACTCCGGCCGGTGAACCGGATTGAAATCAAACGCGCCCACGGGTATTCCGCTCAGAAAGCGTTTTTCCGCCGCAACAATGTGCCAAGCCAGTTCCAGGGCGGTCTTGGAAGCGGCGTCGGGGCGATAGTCGCCCTTGTTCAGGGGAATAGCTTCGATCACCCGTTTGGTGGTCTGGTGTTCAGTCTTAAGCGTGGGCAACGCCAAACTCAAAATGAATTTGGCCTGATCGGGCGTGAGCGGTGCAGGAGACATGGGTTCCGTCCTTTCAAAAGGCTTCGATCATTCTAATCGACCCATGGGCACTGAAGTACTGGGGGTGCCCATCCTTGCGCGTGCCTTGCGCAAGGGTGGGAGGCAAGGACGCGGGCAGCGGTTCGGAAAAATCCAACCAGGAACGAAACCAACCCAGTTCGTCAACGATGGGCGCTGACCGTCTGCCTCCCACACTTCGCAAAGCGCTCGAAGAGTGGGGCACCCCCGGTAGTTTTGACATCGGCGAGAATCAAAATCCGCGCTTCAGAAACCAGGCGCGAATGTGTATCCCAGAGATACACCGAATCGTGTCGCCCGAGGAGAACTGAATTCTTGATTATTGTTGATCACGTAAAAGTCAGCTTCCGGGCGAACAAAAAAATGGCCGCGAAAATAGTAGCGCAGGCCGGCACCGAAGTGACCCATGAAGTGATTGCTGCTGACAAAGTCGGTGCAACTGATCGCGCCGCAACTGGTGAAACCCTGGTAGAAGCGCAGGCTCTCCCATCCGATGCCCGCCGAGAGTTCGGCGGCCGCGTGCTTGCCCAGCTTGGGGGCGTAGATTCCGTTAAAGTCATAAAAAAGCGGACGGTAAGGCTGGAACCCGCCGTACAGATTCTGACTGGCTCTCCAGGCCAGTTCGCCACTCACTCCAAACTGCCGCTTCAAAAGAAGGTCTGCGCTGAACACCGGGTAGGCGCCGCCGGTCAGCGACACCGGCGCGTGGCTTCCGGTGGCGCTTGACGCTGAGGGCGCCGTAAGTGTGCCGACGCCAAAAGCAGCATCGAACTGCTGCGCATGAACGGTGCTATGAATGAGGAAAGGAAGAACCAGAACCGCCATTAAACTAAGCTTTCTCAAGTGACCCTCCAGAACGATATATGCTTTAGATGCAACGGGTCTGCCGGGGGAAAACGCAAAGTTTTGTAAAGCGGGACGGACATCAGGAAGTAACCCGGCGGGAATCAGAGATCAGATTTGAAATTACCTCCAGTCACCTATCAGCAATCGTTTGCATCTATAATGCGGCACCGGGAATCAAGTTAACCTATTGCATTGGTTATGTTCAGCCCCTGTTTCCATATGGAAGAACTGAACCCCGAAAGGGAGTCACCACCAAGGAAGGTTACCGCTTCGACCGCTGTAATGTCTCTGTCTGTTCGCGCTCTTGCCCGGACAAGCCAGGGCGACAAGTCAGTAGTGCATATCCGAACTCGAATTCGGATTCAACCCCGGCAGCCAGCATACAGGTTACGTCCCCCTCGAATCAAAGCCCCTACAGCGGCAGTGTCGCCCAGGGAACCGCCAAGCCGGAGGTGGTGCCGCTCACTTTCCAGGATGCCATTGACCTCGGCCTGAAGAACAATCTCGGAGTGCTGCTGCAGAGTTACAACACCATCGCTGCCCGGGGACAGAAATGGAAAGAACTGAGCGAACTGCTCCCCAACGTGACGGCGAGGATCAGCGAAAATGCCGCGCAAGCAAAATCTGGCGGCTGAAGGTCTTCGATTTCCCGGATTTCCTACCGTCGTAGGACCTTTCGGATTCTCCGATGCGCGGGTGTACCTTAGCCAGTCGATCCTGAACCTTAAAGCACTGAACCGCGAACGCGGAGCCGCAGTAGATGAGCGAGCGGCGCAATTCAGCTATAAAGATGCCCGCGACCTGGTGGTGCTGGCGACCGGCAACGCCTATCTTCAGGCGCTCGCGGCGGAGCGCGGGTAGAAACCGCCGAAGCGCAACTGCAAACCGCGCAGGCACTCTATGGCAAGGCCACCGACCAGCAGAACGCGGGCCTGAGTCCGGCCATTGACACTCTTCGCGCCCAGGTGGAATTCCAGAACCGGCAGCAACAGCTGATTGTGGCGCGAAATGACTTTGCCAAACAGAAGCTGGCGCTGGTACGCGCCATTGGCCTGCCGGTAGGCCAGGAAATCGCTCTTATTTCCAAAGCTCCGTATGACGCGCTGACCACGCTTGGAATTGAAGCAAGCCTGCAACGCGCCTATGCTTCCCGGTCGGACTACCTGGCGGCCGCGCAACAGGTCCGGGCTGCCGAGTATTATCGCAAAGGCGCTACCGCGGAATACTTTCCCACCATCGATATGACCGCCGACTATGGCGACCTGGGAGTTAATTTCGGGAATTCGCATGGAACGCTTTACCGTCGCCGGCCGGCTGAACATTCCTATCTTTCAGGGCGGCAAAGTCCACGCCGACGTGCTGCAATCCGAGGCCACGCTGCGCCAGGCCCGCGCCCAGCTGGACAACTTGCGGGGCCAGATTGAATATGAGGTCCGCACCGCTCTGCTGGACATCGAGGCTGCCGACGAGCAGGTGCAGGTCGCGCGCAGTTCCGTCGATCTGGCGGAGCAGACCCTCACCCAGGCCCGCGACCGATTTTCCGCCGGCGTTACCGACAATCTGGAGGTGGTCCAGGCGCAACAGACCGTGGCTTCGGCCCATGAAAGCTATATTTCCAGCCTGTACGCTCATAACCTGGCCAAGATCGAACTGGTTCGCGCCATGGGATACGCGGAGCAGGGCGTAATGCAATATTTGAAGAGCAAGTAATATGGAACAGACGACAACGACGACGACCGTGCACGACACACCTGGAGTCGAATCCCGGGAACATCCTCCCTTGCCGGCTTCGGAGAAAGATCTCCGCTGGAAGCAAGCCTCCCGCAATCCGCGCTTTCGCCTGGCCCTGATCGTGGGCGGAATTGTGTTGCTGGTGGCGGGCTTTTTCTTCTGGCGCTATCTGGGCAGTTACGAGTCCACCGACGACGCGCAGATCGATGGCCACCTGAACGCGATCAGCACCCGTGTATCCGGACACGTCATCAAGCTTGCTGGTCAACGACAACCAGTTTGTGGAGGCTGGCACGCCCCTGGTCGAAATCGATCCCAAGGACTATGAGGTGGCGGTGGCGCAGCGCCAGGGCGGCCTACCAGGATGCTCTGGCCACCGCGGACTCCATGCAGGTGAACGTGCCGATCACCATCGGTGAACACAGGCAGTCAGTTGTCCTCGTCTCAGGCGGAGGTGGAGAGCGGACGCGCCGGAGTTTCCGTGGCGCGCCAGCAACTGGAGGCCGCGCGGGCTCAGCTGGAGCAGGCCATCGCTAATGACATCAAGGCGCAGAACGACGTCGGGCGCTACAAACAGCTGGTGGACAAGCAGGAAATTTCGCACCAGCAGTATGACCAGGCGGTCGCTGCAGCCCGGTCCAGCGCCGCTGGGGTTGCCGCTGCCCGAGCCAACGTAGCTGCCGCCGAGCAGATGGTTTCGCAGGCGCAATCCAAACGGGAGCAGGCGGAAGCCAACTTGCGCTCCGCCGAGACCGCGCCTCAACAGATTGTCTGCGATCCGCTCGCGCGCCCAGGTCCGCCCAGGCCCAGGCCCAGCAAAAGAAGGCTGAATTGGAACAGGCCACGCTGAATCTGCAATACACGCGGCTGGTCGCTCCTGTCAGCGGCATCGTGAGCAACCGCACGGTCGAAGTCGGCCAGAATGTCCAGGTCGGTCAGGAACTGATGAAGATCATTAACCTGGACGACATCTGGGTGACCGCCAACTTCAAGGAAAGCCAGCTCCGGCTGATGCGGCCGGGACAGCGGGCCACCATCTCGGTGGATGCCTACGGGAAAAAATACAACGGACACGTGGAGAGCATCGCCGGCGCCAGCGGAGCACTGTTCAGCTTGCTTCCTCCGGAAAATGCCACCGGCAACTATGTAAAAGTTGTGCAGCGCATTCCGGTGAAAATCACTTTTGATCCGGGAGAGACCAAAGAGCATATTCTGCGGCCCGGAATGTCGGTCGAACCCAAGGTCTGGGTTCGATGAGCATGGTCAGATGAGTAAAGCCCAATGAGTAGGATGCGATGAGTTCGGCCGCTCTGACCGCGGACGGCGCTGCCCTGCCGCGCCCGGCGGTCAATCCCTGGATCATTGCGATGGCGGTCACGCTGGCCACCTTCATGGAGGTGCTGGACACCAGCATCGCCAACGTTTCTCTGCCGCACATCGCCGGCAGCCTTTCTGCGGGCACTGACGAGAGCACGTGGGTCCTGACCTCCTACCTGGTTTCGAACGCCATCGTTCTTCCGCTCAGCGGGTGGATTTCTTCCATCATCGGACGCAAGCGCTTCTACATGAGCTGCGTCGCCATCTTCACCGTCAGTTCGCTGCTCTGCGGGCTGGCGCCGAATCTGGGCATGCTGATTTTCTTTCGCATCCTGCAGGGCGCGGGCGGCGGCGGCTTGCAGCCCAGCGAGCAGGCCATTCTGGCCGACACCTTTCCTCCCGCCAAGCGCGGCATGGCCTTCGCCGTGTACGGCCTGGCGGTCGTGCTGGCGCCGGCCATCGGTCCCACTCTCGGCGGCTGGATTACCGACAATTTCACCTGGCGCTGGATTTTTCTGCTGAATATTCCGGTCGGGATTCTTTCCCTGATGTTGACCTCGCGTCTCATTCAGGACCCGCCCCACATGAAGCGCAAGAAGCTTTCGGAAACCAAAATCGATTACATTGGCCTGGGTTTGGTGGCTTGGGCTTGGGCACGTTGCAGGTTGTCCTGGACAAAGGCCAACGCGATGACTGGTTCGAATCGCACTTCATCGTGATCATGTCCGGTCATCGCGGCGGCTTCCCTTTTGTTCCTGATCTACTGGGAATGGACGCGCGAAGACCCGGTGATCGACCTGCACCTGTTCACCAACCGGACATTCGCCGCTTCGAATCTCCTGATGTTCATGCTGGGCTTCGCCCTGCTGGGCAGCACAGTGTCTACTCCCGCTTTTTATGCAGACCCTGCTGGGCTATACCGCCCAACATTCCGGGACTGGCGCTGTTACCAGGCGGCTTCAGTCTGATGCTGCTGATGCCGCTGGTGGGATTCATGCTCTCCCGTTACGATGCCCGCAAGATGATGATGGGCGGACTGGTGGTACTCTCCTTCTCCCTGTTTCACATGACCAACTTCGACCTTGGGAGTGGATTTTCGGACCGTGGTGTTCGCCCGAATGATCCAGACCGTGGGCTTGGCGTTTCTGTTCGTGCCGATCAATACCGCGGCGTATGCCTTCCTGCCCAGAGAGAAAAATAACGCCGCCTCGGGACTGATGAACCTGGCCCGTAACATCGGCGGAAGTGTAGGCATCTCGATCGTGACCACCATGCTTGACCGGAGACAGCAATATCATCTCAGCCGCATGTCGAGTCATCTTTCCGCCGGGAGTCCGCAAGTGCAGTCCATGCTTCAGGGCACGACGCGAGCGCTCGAGGCCAGGGGTTTTCTCCGCTACAGACGCCATGCACAGGGCCTACGCGCTGCTGCAGGGCAATTTTTTCCGCCAGGCCACCATGCTGGCCTACATTGACAACTTCTGGTTGTTGGGAGTAGCTATTCTAGTGATGGTTCCGCTGGTCTTTCTGATGAAGCGGCCTAGAACCGGCGGCGAGATCGCCGTCCATTAGAACGATTCCTGGAAAGGACGCCTGTGTTTCGAGTCATTACAGTCGAACGGGAATTCGGAAGCGGAGCCGCGGAAATCGCCCGCGAGATTGCCAACCGGCTGGGCTGGAAGCTGTGGGACCAGTCTTTGACCGAGGAGATCGCCAAAGAGGCCAAGGTAGACCGTTCTGCTGTCGCATGTACTGCGATGAGCGGATGGACAGTACCTTTCATCGCCTGGCGAAAACATTCTGGCGTGGCAGTTACGAGACGCAGCATGCCCATGGAGCCGGCGCTGACCTTTCGACGCGGATTGTTTTGTCGCCATCGGCCAGGAAGTCATGGCCAGGATCGCCTCGGCCGGAAATTGCGTGATTGTCGGACGCGGCGCTCCCTATTTCCTGCGCGAAAGCTGCGACGCCTTCCACGTTTTCCTTTACGCTCCCAGGGCGGAAAAAATTCGCCGCCTGCGCCTGATCGGACACAGCGACAACGAAGCGGAAGAATTAGTCGATACCGTGGACCGCGATCGCATCGAATTCGTGAAGCACTACTTCGGCGCCGACTGGCCTACGCGGTCTCTTTACCACATGATGATCAACACCGCCGTCGGCGATGAATATGTCATCTCTACCATTTTGGACAGCATGCAGACGACTGGAAAAGAAACCAGTCACAGTCTGATCGGCACTCCCGTCCTCGAACTTGGACCGTCGAACTCCAGCCGCCAAATCCGTAACCCTTTGGTAATATTGGGTTGCACCTTTTTCGTTGCACTTTAACATTCCTGAAATATCTTCGGACTAGCATTGGAAGAGCACACAGCTACGGAGGCCTCAGAAATGGGCGCGACCCGGGTTCCACGACACGCTCTTCCGCTGCAGGTAGCGGCTGTCTGCTACCGGCGGCGCGGCCCATCGGTCGAGTTCCTGCTGGTGAACACGAACGGCGGCGGCAAGTGGACTTTTCCCAAGGGTGATCCCGAAGCTTCCCTCTCTCATGGCCGGGCTGCCGAACGCGAAGCCTGGGAAGAAGCCGGCGTTCGCGGCACTATCGAGTCGCGCCATTTCTGCCTTTACCTCCATTCCAAAGGCGTTTTCTGGAAACCTCCGGGAGTGCGGGAATATGTAATCAAGGCATTTCTGCTCGAGGTGGAGCTCGCAGAAGAGCCACAAGAACCTGCCCGAAATCCCACCTGGTTCAGCCCCGAAGAAAGCAAGAAGATCCTAGCTAAGGGTCGCGAAGTGAAATACGCGCGGGAGTTGCAGGCTGTGGTTGACCGCGCGATGGAGAAGATTTGCGCCGCACAAGCCGCAGCTACCCGATAACTGAACTCTGGGTAGTGGCTCAATTTCAATTCTCTTTCTCTATACACGAGGAGTCATCCTAAGCTTGCGAAGGATCTAGCGCGAAGCGGATGTGCACGTTGGCGAGCCGATGGTGCGGTACGCGCGAGATCCTCCATGACTGAAGCCGTTCAGGATGACGGCGGTGTAGGGGATTGGTTCAAACTGAGCCACTGCTGAACTCTGGCATACTGAGCGGAATCAGCAAGAAATGAACTATCCTGTCGCATGCCTGCGGTCGACCCTCAAATTCGCAAAATATTCCAATGCCGCACATGGCCTCGAAGCGGGCGATCGATTGTTGCTGTATACCGACGGGGTACTAGAAGCGACCGATGCCTCAGGGAAATTCTTTGGAAAGGACTCTTTGTCAAATCTCTTGCGACAGACGTCTGGGCTCACGCCGTCCGAGGTTGCAGATCGCATCATCACCTCGGTTGGGCAGTGGGCGGTGTCTCAAGACGATGACCTGACTGTTCTGGTATGCGACTACGTGGGAACTGAGGAATAGTCCTGGTCATGCCGAGCGGAATCTGAAGCATCCCTATTTCCTTCCAGTCATTCATCGAGAACGCTGCCAAATTCCCTCGTCCTCAAAGTCCGGTTGTGCGGTAGGGGGCCCCTCGACTTGGCTGGGGGTAAGCTCTTCGACTCCGCACGAAGCCCGCACGCGGGCTCCATACTGCGCTCACGATGACAGGGTCTGACCGGTCGTGCGGTTCTCAAAAGCTAGGGGCGCGCCTTCTTCAAAACCCTCTCTCGTGAGACGATTAAAGAATGCTTCAGCTCTCCGCCGCCGGCAAACGGTATGGCCACAAGCTCCTGTTCGAAGGCGCGGACTGGATGATCACGCCTCGTGACCGCGTGGGCCTGGTCGGAGCGAACGGCACCGGCAAATCCACCCTGCTGAAGATTCTGGCCGGCGCTGAAAGCCTCGACTACGGCTCCGTCAGCCGGGCGAAGGGCATCAGTGCGGGATACCTGCCGCAGGACGGGTTGGCGCTCTCCGGGCGCACCGTCTTCGCCGAGTGCATGTCGGTATTTTCGCAGCTGCGAAAGATGGAGCAGGAGATGGAAGAGCTGACCGGACGCATGTCCGAACTCGACCACGCGTCTCCGGAATACGCGCAGGTGGCGCAGCGGTACCAGCGCATCGAACACGAATTCACCACTCGTGACGGATACGCCATCGAAGCCCAGGTTGGCACTGTCCTTTCGGGGTTAGGTTTTCGAAAGGAAGACTGGACCCGGCACACCGAGGAATTTTCTGGCGGCTGGCAGATGCGCATCGCGCTGGTCAAGCTGCTGCTGCAACAGCCCAACCTCTTGTTGCTGGATGAGCCCACCAACCATCTTGATCTCGAAGCCCGAAACTGGCTGGAAGAATACCTCAGCAAGTATCCTTACGCTTTTGTGCTGATCTCGCACGACCGCTACTTTCTCGACGTCACCATCAACAAGATTGTCGAAATCTGGAACAAGCGTATTCATCTGTATCACGGCAACTACGAAAAATATCTGGACGCGAAGACGCATCGCCTGGAGCAGCTCGAAGCCGCCTACCGCAACCAGCGCGAGCGTATTGAGCAACTGGAAGTCTTCATCAATCGTTTTCGCTACCAGGCCACCAAAGCCAAGCAGGTGCAAAGCCGGATTAAGGAACTGGAGAAAATAGAGCGCATCGAGCTGCCGGAGGAGGAAAAGACCATCCACTTCTCCTTCCCGCAACCCAAGCCCGCCGGCCGGATCGTGGCTGAATTCATTGGGGTCGCGAAATCCTACGCAGACAAAGGAGTCTTTCACGATGTCAATTTCATGATCGAACGTGGCGATCGGATCGCTCTGGTCGGAGTGAACGGGGCCGGTAAGTCCACCCTGATCAAGCTGTTGGCGCAGACCGAACCCTTGACCCGGGGCGAGTACCGGCTGGGGCACAACGTCGAGCCAGATTATTTCGCGCAGGACCAGTACAAGGAACTCAACCCGGACGCCCGCATCCTCGACGACCTCGGCGACATTTCTCCCCGCTCCACGCAAACTGAGTTGCGTAGCCTTCTGGGCTGCTTTCTGTTCTCGGCCGATGACGTTTTCAAGCGCATCGGGGTACTCTCGGGCGGCGAGCGCAATCGTTACGCGCTCCTCCGAATGTTGCTGCATCCGGCCAATTTTCTGCTTCTCGACGAGCCGACGAACCATCTCGACATGCGCGCGAAAGATGTCCTGCTGAAGGCGCTGACCGACTACAACGGCACTGTGGTCTTCGTCTCCCACGACCGGTATTTCATCGACAAGCTGGCTACGCGCGTTTTAGAAGTAGGAGATGGCCGGGTCGAAGTCTATCCCGGCAACTACGAGGACTATCGCTGGAGGAAAGAAGGCGGTGCGGCAGCGTTGCAGAAAGCGGTTACGTCATCCCCCCATGCGCAACCGACGAACGGCAATGTAAACGGGCAACCACCGAAATCCGAGGACGCCGCGGCCAAGCGCCTAAACCCCATCAAGCGCAAGCAGATGGAAGATCGCGTGCACGAGCTCGAATCCGAGATCAACCGCCTGGAAGATACCATCGCCGAGTGCGAGGCAGCTCTGCAGACCTTCGTCAGCGCCGAAGAAACCCAGCGGGTCACTCAGGAACTGGGCGTCAGACGGGGCGAATTACAGGGCCGGCTGGCGGAGTGGGAAGAACTGGGTCAGGCGCTTCAATCATAAAGCTGATTCGGGTGGAGCACGGCTTCAGCGCTGCCGTAAGACCCTTATTTTCAGCGCCGGCTTCAGCCACTGACGCACGAGCCGCAGTTACCTGATTTTCGAACCCGGACAGGTTCTTCCGTAACCTGCTCTATTCCCTGCTCCCATGCGATATTCAGCTTGGCCAATCGGCCGTAATCAGCAGACTTGCCGCATGCGGTAACGCCCATGGTGCGCACCGCGCGGAACACTTAAGGAGCGCCGCAACCGATGCTGCAACCATCAGATTCTCAAAAATCGCAGTCACCCTCGAACCAGAACTTCAGCCCGAGCAAGACTGTCAGCGTGCCCGTGGAGCAGGCTACGATCGGCCGCTCTGTAGTCATCAAAGGGGAAGTCAGCGGCACTGAATCGCTCTACATCGATGGACGAATCGAGGGCACCGTCAATTTTGCCGAGCACCGGGTCACCATTGGACGTAACGGCAGCGTCGCCGCCAACATCAGCGCCCGCGAAGTTGTCATCCTGGGCAAGGTGCAAGGCAACATTCAGTGCTCCGACCGTCTGGACATCCGCAGCGAAGGGGCTCTGACAGGTGATGTAGTCACCCAGCGCATCAGCGTTGAAGACGGAGCCATTCTGAAGGGCAGCGTGCAGGTGCGCGCGGTCGAGCACAAACAGGACAAGTCTCAAGCTCAGAAGCAGACGCAAGCTGAGCCCAAATCCGCTGCAACCGAGCAACCCAGAGCGGCGGTCGCAGGCGCTTAGTCGGTTCCAAAGGTTCGCGGTCTCGGAAATTCACGGAGCACGTGTTCGCGCGTGCTCCTATTTCTTTTCACCCGGCTTCGAGTCCCGTTTCGAGTCTTCGTGCTTCAAATCCAGCGCGGCCGAATTCATGCAGTAGCGCAAGCCAGTGGGAGCGGGCCCGTCTTCAAAGACATGTCCCAGATGCGCATTGCAGCGCGCGCAACGGGTCTCGGTGCGCACCATGCCGTAGGTTTTGTCAGTATGGTTTACCACCGCCGCCTCGTCCACCGGCTTCCAGAAGCTGGGCCAGCCCGTACCGGATTCGAACTTGGTGTCTGAGCTAAACAGCGGTTGCCCACAACAGACACAGGCATAAGTCCCCGCATCTTTTGTCTTCCAGTATTTGCCGCTGAACGCCGGCTCAGTTCCTGCTTTCCGAGTCACGTAGTACTGCTCAGGCGATAGCTGCTTTTGCCACTCGGCTTCCGGTTTTTCAATTTTCTCTGCCATTACATTCTCCAAATCGTGATTGGTTGTTAGTCGTTTCATCCCGCATTTCTGCGGAACGCCCTCAAATCTCGATGACCATGTCCTCCAGGCGTGTGGGATAGCTGTTCAACATCTCGCCCTTGTCCTTACGCACAACGACCGTGTCCGAGTGCCGAAAACCACCGAAGTCCGGATCGTAAACTCCCGGCTCGCAGCTGAAAGTCATGCCCTGTTGCAACACTGTCTTGTCACCTTCGGCAATCCAGGGAGCTTCGTGGCCTTCCAGACCAATCCGTGCCCAGTACGGTGTCTGAGAAATTTCTCAAACCCTGCCTTGCGAATCTGGTCCAGACTCTTCTGGTCCACCTCCTCGGCCACCGCGCCTTCTTTCATGTTCTCTACACCGGCGTCGTGGGCGGCCAGCATGGCGTCGAACAACCGCTTGGCGTAATCGGTCGGCTTGCCCACGCAGAACGAACGCTCGCACTCGACGTTGTAGCCTCCCACCTGGGCGCCGAAACTCAGGATCAAGGCGTCTCCCGTTTTCAGCCGATCTTTGCTCGGGACCGCGTGCGGGAACGCCGAACGTTTGCCGAATGGCACCAATCCACCAAACGGAGGCTCAATGCCCACGCCCACCACATCATTCAGTTCCTTCGACATCCTGTCGGCGACTGCGTCGGCTGTCACTTTCAGGATTTCGTCTTCGCTCACACTGCCATTGCGTTGCACGAATTCGCGGCCCGCCTGCACTTTGAAGTCGGCATACTTCATGGCGCGGCGCATGATGCGAATTTCGTCTTCGTCCTTGACCAGGCGAAGATCCTCGACTATATCTCCGGCCACCACGATTTTGGCCTTCGGCACACCCAAGTTCATTTGATGCAGCCGGCTGGGCCGGGGCTCCTCCACGCCGATGCGTGCCCGATCGAATCCGCGCTTGGCCACGCGCTCGAAAATCCAGCGCACCCGGTTTACCGGGCCCGGAAAATCAAAATAAGCCTCGTAGTCTTTCACCCACCAGGTCTTGACCTGGTCAGTCTCCAGCCCAGGGATGAACATCACCGGATCTCCCGAGTCTGGAATAAGCGTCGCCAGAGGGCGCTCGGTCGAAAGATGAAAATAGCCCACGGTGTAGATGATGTTGGTCGCGTTCAAAAGGAGCAGCGCGTTGAGCTTGCGCTCTTTCATCTTCTTCTGCACTTCGACGATCTTGCGCCGGTACCAGTCCGGTTGCAGGCGGTCGTGCGGACTCGTGTCCGGCATAGTGGTTGCCATGCGCAAAAAGCGCATCCTCCCCAGCTGGCTTACATCGGTCGTAATACTCAGCGCCGCCATCCCGGAGAGCGTGCGCATGAATTCTCTTCGGTTCGCCATAGAATCTCCGCTCCGAACAGTTTTGGAACTTCAGAAGCGATTCATCTTAGCTTACTTGCGCGTATCAGCGGCTCACCCGTGCACAATCACGATGCCGGTTTATACTTCTAGAGCCGCGCTCTGCGGCGCCTGTATGCGACTCATTACTTTTGAAGACAGCGTGCGACGGTCCCGCATCGGCGCCCTTACTCCCGATGGACGGATCGTTGACCTGAATTCCGCCTGCGCCTTGTATTTGCGTGATGTCGAGCAGGAAGGCGCCTTCTACCGTCTGGCAGACGCACTGGTCCCGCCCAATATGCGCGAACTGTTTTCCGGCGGCGACACCAGCCTGGAAACTGCACGCAAAGCTTTGGATCACGTGCTGGGGACTGACAGCCTCCCTGGACCGCACGGGGAGCCCATCTTTTACTCAACGGACGAAGTTACTCTTAGAGCGCCCATTGCCCCCAGGAAGTTTTTCCATGCCACGGGCTTCCAGAATGTCGACGCCATCATCGGCCACGATGAGCCGGTGATCTATCCGGAACACCTCACGCAAGAACTGGATTGCGAAGTCGCACTCGCCGTCGTGTTGAAAAAAGGTGGCAAGCACTTCGCCCCGGAAGAGGCCGCAAGCTACCTTGGCGGGTACGTCACTTTCAATGACATCACGGCCCGTGACATTCAGCGCCGCGAGATGAAGTCAGGAGCATTGGGCATCTGCAAAGGAATTGATACGTTCTGTCCGCTGGGACCATGGATCGTGACCGCTGACGAGATTCCTGATCCGCAGAATTTGGCCATGGAACTGCGAGTCAACGGCGAGCCCCGGCAAAATTCGTCTCCGCAAGATGTCGCTGAATATCGCTGGAACTCTTTCGTACTATTCCACTATGGGTTACAGCGCGGGCGATGTGGTCTCAACCGGCAAGGTCGCGGGAGCCGCCGGGTTCAATGGCGATCCCAAAGCCCGGTATCTTAAGATTGGCGACGTAATGGAATGTGAAATCGAAGGTATCGGAATCCTGCGCAACCGCATAATTTCCTGGGAGGAAGCTTACGGCGGCAAGCGTGCTGCTCTCGCCACCCAGGAAACGTCCTCCTAAAAAGTCAGTTCTAATTAGGGCAATATCATACATGACTGACTAAATCTGTTAAGGTGTGGGAACCCTGACAGGGGCAGGAAGCGGATAAAAAACATAAATGCCCCGTTTGCTAGCCATACTCGGCATCGCCTTCCTGATCGTAGTTGTGCTGACGCACGACGCGGAGCGTTGGCATTTCTTTCCCGGGATGGG
The DNA here is from genome assembly GCA_963803655.1 of Terriglobia bacterium. Lineage (GTDB taxonomy): Bacteria > Acidobacteriota > Terriglobia > Terriglobales > Acidobacteriaceae > JAIQFF01. The sequence goes on along the minus strand of CAWDNR010000013.1, from coordinate 385,774 downwards.
ATGGGGACTACCTAATAGTCCCGGTCATTACCTCGATTTGGCGAGCGTGATTCTCGGTGTCACACTGCTGCTTGCCGCACTGATTTGGCATCAAATTTAAAACTGAGGCGCTACTTTGAGTTGTTGACGCCGTGACAGGGGTCGCCAGTTTCATGGTTTGAAGCGACGTTGGTTTTTGTGTATTAGCTTTCGCTCTGCCTTAAGCGCTTCTCTCATGAAGGCGGGCAAGTCGCCTAACAATTGTGATAGACCGTCTTTATCTAAAAACTGGTGGTTTTCTTCGTGCTGAGTATTTGCCATTACCTTGTTTAGAAGATGCCATTCTGGAAAAGAAGCCGCAGACTGTCCCTTAATTCTCCATTCACAGAAGGTTGAACTGAGATAGCTGAAGAGATCGGCTACTTGAATTGGCACAGCCTCTTTGGATATCGCAAAACTCAACGGCCCGAAGCGGTCCTTTACGCTGATATCGCTGTGCTCTCCCCTGAACAATTTGTATAGATCACGCGCGAAACCTTCAAATTGCTCGTTCAAATCGAAAATGAAATGTATCTTCTGGCCGACTAAACAATGAGCAGGGTTGATGACGCAGTATTGGAAGGGTACGAAGTAAGCCTTGCTGGGGGCACCGGAGCTTCTGAACTTTCCTGCTTTGAACATGCCTCCCGTAATGAATTTTCTCTCGCCATAACTGAGGTCGTTCCAAGCAGCCTTCACTAGGCAGCATGAGATTGGGTTGATTTACCGGATTGTGCTGAACGAGCGAAGTCAGCGTATCTATGAAGGCCCCTGCTTCACTATCACTCCATTCCTTGTATTCACCCACTCTTTTTCCGAGATCATCGCGCGCAAAGAAGAATCCTTAGCATGAAATTTACTAATCTTATAGACCTTGAGAGTGTCCTTCCACGCCGCCTCCAGTTGCTTCCATGGTTTTTTTTTCAAAATATCCAGCAACCACGCAACATGACGAGTCTTCATGAATTCCGCTCTCATCAAAGAATGCTTTGAGCACCAGAAATACCTCGCCCGAACCAAGCGATGACGCAATGGCCCCAACAAATGACTCCAGCGGAAATGTTGAAACTCTTTGATAATGTCCCCTCGCGGACTCGTTAGAAATGTCCCCTTAGACTGAGACCTCCAGCCAGGAGGTCTCGTTGAAGAGGACAGGCATGAGCAGTCGTGAGCTGGAGCGGGTGGAAGTCATGGGGCGAGTCGCCAGTGGGGATTTGAAGCTGACCGATGCAGCCGTAATGCTTGCACTGAGCTATCGTCACGCGAAAAGGCTGTGGCGGTGCTATCGGCAGGTGGGCAGGAAGGGGCTGAAGCATGGCAACGCCGGTCGGCCCTCCAATCGGGGTAAGCCGATGAAACTGCGGCGTCGAGTACTGCATTTAATCAAGAAGAAATATTCCGGCTCGGAGGAGGAGAGATTCGGGCCGACGTTGGCGGCCGAACACTTGGCCGAGGAAGATGGCATTGTGATGGATCACGAGACGTTGCGCCGCTGGATGTTGGCGGAACGCCTATGGAGTCGGCAGCGGAAGCGCAAAAAACACTGCCCACGCAGAGAGCGCAAATCCCACTTTGGCGAACTGGTGCAGTTGGATGGCAGTTTTCACGATTGGCTGGAAGGGCGTGGTCCGGGAGGCTGCTTGATGGACATGGTGGACGATGCCACGAGCAGGACGCAGGCTCGTCTGGGGAAAGAAGAGACGATATGGGCGGCAGCCGGGGTGTTGCAGGTCTGGATTGAGAAATATGGCGTGCCCCGCGCGCTCTACACCGATTGGAAGAATGTGTACAAGCGAAAGGCCACACCCGCCGAGCAGTTGCGAGGAGAGGTCCCGGTTACGCAGTTCGGGCGCATGTGTCAGAAGCTGGGAATTCGCATCGTTGCCGCCAGTTCGCCGCAAGCCAAGGGACGGGTGGAGCGCAACCATGGGGTGCATCAGGATCGGCTGGTGAAGAAGCTGCGGCGGAAACAGATCGCCAGCTATGAGGCTGCGAACCAGTACTTGGAGCAGGAGTATCTGCCGCAGCACAACCGACGCTTTGCGCAAACTGCCGCAGAGGAGGAAGACTACCACGGACGAAGGCCGAGCCGCAGCGAACTGCAGCGGATCTTCCGCTTGGAGACCCAGCGGGGGATCGGCAACGATTGGGTGGTGCGGCACCATGGACGATTTTTGCAATTGCAACCGAAGCATGGACACTACGGTCCAACCCAGGCCAAAGCACTAGTTTGTGAGTGGGAAGATGGAACTACGGAGGTGTACTACCGCGGGGAACGCCACGCCTTCCAAGAGCTTGCTGAAGCCAGAAAACAAAAAGTGGAAGACAGCGCCAAAGACACGGTCGCGGTTCCATCGTTCGCAAAGGCGCACAAGCCGAGCCAGGATCATCCTTGGCGTCGAGATTACCGCACCATGAAACCGAATTGGCCGGCGAAAGCAGAGATGCGGGCGCGCATGGCAGCTTCGCTGTGAATTCTCGCCGCCGTGACCAACACGAGGGCCAAAGCGGCAGATGCTATGGGTCCACGCAGTTGGGAATCGTCGCTCTTATTCGATCCTGGCGCGAAATTTTTCTCTGGAAAACGAGGACCCGCACAAAAAGAGAAAAGGCGGGCCAAAAAAACGCAATGCGCACAGTGGAGTCCACTCAAGCGATGAGCGAGGGGAAGGGGCTCATCACGCCGCCCCTTCCCCCCGCGCCCCCTAACCTGGCTCACACTCTGCCACTGCGATGTTGTTCGTTCACAGCAAAAAAGGGGACATTTCTATCGAGTTAACAATGGGGACATTTCTATCGAGTCTTGACAATGACTCCAGCGGAAATTGACTTCTCTGATGGGACAAGGCAGACTGATCCTGCCGTGCCAGAAAAGCCAACTCGCCCGAGCCAAACTTCCCAGAATGTGCAGGGCGATTTCGGCAAGTTCACGAATTTTATGAAGCGTCTAGTGGCCGTGCCTCACAGCGAAATCAAGGCCAAACTGGATGCTGAAAAACTAGCGAAGGCGCGGAAGTCTAAGAGGACTTCCGCTTCCCGCGCTTCTTCCGACCAGAAAGATTAGAACGGGGTTTCTCCCACCTTGCCAGTCACCTCCGCGAAAGTGAGCCGCCTTCCAGCAATCTGTGTCATAGCAAGATGGAATCTGTCTGCATCGTTCAAGGGATTGTCTTTGGTTGCGCGATTGTTATAGCGATAAGCCTGCTCATCCAGATATCGGAACAAGTGAAATGGTTCGACGCTCACGTAGGTTCCGCTGATCCCGCGCTTGAGCAAACTCCAAAAGGTTTCCAGACCATTTGTGTGAACGCGGCCATCTACGTATTTCACAGCATGGTCAACAACCTTGTGGGCGTAGTCGCTTTGCAATCCGCGATAAGCAACCCATTCGTCGGCGTAGAGAGCCGCGCCAGCCTGTACATGCCTTTTGATTTCTGGCTGCACAGTTTCCAGTCGTCGGTTCGGCACGACCGATGCTCTGACTTGACCGCCACGCTCCAACATCCCAAACACTATCGTCTTGTCCTTCCCGCCTGTTCCTGTAATGCGACGCTTGCGCTGCGCCAGATGCATGTTCCGCGCTTTGCCGCCGATAAAAGTTTCGTCGGCTTCAACTTCGCCACCACTCCCACCGATCTTGGAGAATGATTTTGACTGCATCGCCAGACGAATCCGATGCAGCATGAACCATGCGCTTTTCTGGGTCACTCCCAGAGCGCGATGCAGTTCATAACTGCTGATTCCGTTTTTGCAGTTCACAACCAGCCACACGGCGGGCAACCACTTCTCAAGAGCAATCGGCGAATCCTCAAACACTGTGCCGACCTTGAGCGAGAATTTTTGCTTGGGGTGATCTCGGTAGCAGCGATACAATCGGGCCTTGGCCAGATAGGTTACTTTCTCGGAATTGCAACGCGGACAGCGGACGATATTATCCAGCCAGCGAACGGCGACCATGAACTTCCGGCAGTTCTCGTAATCGCTAAAGTGCTGGATTGCTGTTTGGAGTGTCTTGGGTGTTTCCATGCCCCAAGACTACAAGGGAGTCATAGTCAGTCAAGTATATTATTGCCCTAATTAGCCGGACGACGAGCTTCCGACGACTATGCTTTGGAGCCTCCGATAATCCGATATTCCCCGCGGTGATAGAGCAACGGATCGCCTCCGCGCACCACTACTTCCTCGACTTGCGCAATAAAGATTGTGTGGTCGCCCGCATCCTGGGCGCTATGCAGTCGGCACTCGAGGTAGGCCAAGGCGCCATTGAGTACCGGAGTGCCGTGTGCGGTGCGATCGAAGTGCGCCCCTGCCTCCCGCTCGGCATAGCGATGGTCCTGGGCGGGGCGCGCATAGTATTCGGAAATGACGCGCTGGTTGTCCGCCAGCACATTCACACCAAACCGCTTCTTGGCATGCAGGTGAGCGTGGGTTCGGGCGCGATGGTCGACACAAACCAGCACCAGCGGCGGATCGAGCGACACGGAGCTAAAAGCGTTGGCGGTCATACCGTGCACTTCGCCTTCATAGTCCACCGTAATCACCGTCACTCCGGTCGCAAAACTGCCTAGCGCGTTGCGGAATTCTTCTTGAGTGACGGCCATTTGAAGGCTGGAGCCCTTCCGTTTCGAATATTTTCGGACAAAACGGGCTAGCGCCCTCGCCGCCCTTAAAGAGTTTTACCACCAAATGCGGAAGGTTGAACAATTCAACGCTCGAACATTCCCACGATCACGCACACACTGGAGATCACGGCGTTCCGAATCGCTCTCATGTATCATTCTGGTGATCATCAGGCGATGCCGGTCTGTCCAGACCTGAGAGCGAGAGCGAGCATGCAAGTGCAAGAAAATTCGTTGACGACTTATCTCGACGAACTGCGAGACGGGCGGCCGCTCTCCCGCGAGGGCGCTTGCCAACTCCTCCGTTGCCCGGACGACGAACTCCCCGCTCTCCTCGCCGCCGCTCGGGAACTCAAGCAACGCTTCAAGCCCGGCATCGTCACTTACTCGCGCAAGGTCTTCATCCCCTTGACGAACCTGTGCCGCGACTATTGTGGATACTGCACTTTCCGCCGTGACCCAGGCGAACCCGGGGCGCACACCATGACCCCGGATCAAGTTTTGGAAGTGTCTACTACGGGACAAAAGATGGGTTGCACCGAAGCTCTCTTCAGTCTGGGCGACAAGCCGGAGTTGGCCTTCCCTGAAATGCGGGCAACCTTCCGCCACCTGGGATACAAATCGACGCTGCACTACCTCGAAGCCATGTGCGAACGGGTCCTGCGCGAGACCACTCTGTTGCCACATCCCAATCCGGGGCTGTTGAGCGCAGAATGGATCACTCGCTTGGCCGCGGTTTCGCCCAGCATGGGTCTGATGCTCGAGACTATGAACACCGCGCTCCTTTCGCCCGGTGCCGCGCATGACAACGCGCCTGACAAAGTTCCGGCCAAACGCCTACGCACCGTTGAAGAAGCGGGCAAACAGTCGGTGCCCTTCACTACCGGCTTATTGATTGGAATCGGCGAAACTTTGGAAGACCGCGTGGACACCCTGCTAGCGATCCGCGAACTGCACCGCCGCTACGGCCATATCCAGGAGGTAATCGTGCAGAATTTCCGCGTCAAGCCAGAGATTTCCATGCGTGACTGGCCGGAACCGACGCGGGGCGAGATGTTGCGAACGGTTGCGGTGGCACGCCTTCTCCTGCCCCAGGTCAACTTACAGGCGCCGCCGAATCTTTCCGCTCCCTATTACGATGAACTCCTCGACGCGGGCATCAACGATTGGGGCGGAGTTTCGCCCTTGACCCCCGATTTCATCAATCCGGAAAAACCCTGGCCGCATCTGGATCAGCTCCAGGCCCGTACCGAATCGAGAGGATATATTTTGCGCCAGCGCTTGCCGGTTTATCCCGAGTTCCTAACGACGCTTACCTCGCGTCCCGGCTTGCTGTCAGAAAGAGTTCAGGCCGCTGCCGACCGCGAAGGCTACGCCCGGGGGGCCAAGGCCGCATGATTGTCGTACTCACCGGCGGGACGGGCGGCGCGAAGTTTGTGGACGGCCTCCGCCGGGTCGTCCCCTCCAAAGACCTCACCATTATCGTCAACACGGGAGACGATCTGGAGTGGTGGGGACTGTACGTTTCGCCCGACCTCGATTCCATCACTTATGTGCTGGCTGGGCTGCTGAGCAAAGAACGCGGCTGGGGCGTGAAGGGTGATACATTTTTTTGTCTGCAGGCCATGGGTGATCTGGGAGAGCCCATCTGGTTCCACGCCGGCGACCGCGATCTCGCCGTCCACTTGCTGCGCTCGAAATTGCTTAAACAAGGCAAGACGCTTTCCGAGATTTCCGCTGAAGTCGCGGTCAAGATGGGCGTGCAGGCCAGCATTCTTCCGATGACCAATGCCCGTGTAGAAACCCGTGTGGACACGCCGATCGGCGAACTCAGCTTCGAAGAATATTTCGTGCAGCGCTGGTATCAGGATCCCGTCAACTCCATCCGTTTCGCAGGCATTGAAAATGCCGAGCCTGCCCCGGGCGTGATCGAGGCCATCATGTCGGCCACCGTGGTACTGCTCGCGCCCAGCAATCCCGTCACCAGCATCGGCCCCATCCTGGCCGTTCCCGGCATTATGGAAGCGCTCAAACAAACTCGCGCTCCGGTGGCCGCCGTGAGTCCGATTATCGGCAACACCGCAGTCTCTGGACCGGCTGGTATTTTGATGGCTGCGCAGGGCCTGCCGGTTTCAATCGCAGGCGTGGCCCAGGCGTACCGCGAATTTCTGGATATTCTGGTGGTGGACAACCGCGACGCCAAAGCGGCCGAGGGACTAAAACAGTCTGGACTGCAAGTCCACTGCGCCAACACGATTATGAGCACAGCCGATGAAAAAGTTGATCTGGCTCGCCAAGTACTTTCGTTGATGTCGACGGAAAACGCCGCCCACGCGGGCTCGGACCTGTTATGATTCTGGTCCCGGTCAAAAACCTCTCCGGCGCCAAGCAACGCCTCGCCGCCCTGTTTGATCAGGCCACCCGCACCGAACTCGCGCAAGCCATGCTGTTCGATGTGCTCGAAACCCTGGGCACGTGGAGCACCCGCCCCGATGTCAGCATCGTGACCAGCGATCCCTTTGCTATTCACCTTGCCCATCAATTCCATTTCTCCGTGATCCTGGACCACGCCAACCGGAGCCAGACCGATGCCATCGCAATGGCAACCCGATTCTGCGAGGCCGAGGGCGTTGATTACACCCTGGCGATTCCGGGCGACATTCCCCTCATGCAAAGTTGGGAACTGGAGGCGATTCTGCGATCGGCGCCTGCCGAGGGTTCCGTGCTGGTACGCGCCGCTGATACACGCGGCACAAATGCCATCTGGCGACGCCCGGCCGGATTGTTTCCCGCGCGCTTCGGCAATGACAGCTTTGAACCTCACCATGCCGCGGCGCAAGCCACGGGAAAGCCGTGTTTGGTGCTTTCCCTACCGGGCATCGCACTCGACGTCGACACTCCCGCCGATTTGCGCGCCCTTGCCGCCGCGCCCGGCGAAACTCGCGCCCAGCGCCTGGTCCGGCAATGGCAGCTGACTGATCTTCCCGTAGCCGCGAATGAGTAAAGCGCGAGTCGTACGGCAAAAGGCAGCCCCGCAGGGGCGAAAGAATGCAGCGCACAGCGTTAGGCGTGGGTTGACACGACGCGCTGAGGAAGCCCCAAAGAGGCGAAAGAAACGCTCGCCTCCCCCGGCCCGGGAACTTCACATCATCCCGCTTCTCGTTGAAAGCGAGATCAAGCCAGGCAACTCGCTATCCAGGCTGCTTCTCGACGCCCTCAAGCATCAAAAAATGCGCCGGGGCGACATCTTGGTCATCAAGCACAAAATCGTTTCCAAGGCCGAGGGACAATTCGTAGACCTCGCCAAGATCAAACCCTCCGCCGCGTCCCGCCGCTGGGCGCACCGCTATCATCTCGATGCGCGGGTAATCGAGCTCGCCACCCAGCAGAGCCATCGCATCGTGCGGCGCAAGCGCGGCGTCCTGATCACGGAAACTCGCCACGGCCTGATCTGCGCCAACAGCGCCGTGGACGTCTCCAACGTAGACGGAGGTCGCCACGCGCTCCTCCTGCCCCACGATCCCGACCGCTCGGCCGCGCGAATCCATCGTGCTCTGAAAAAAGCTCTGCACCTTTCCGTCCCTGTGATCATCACAGATACTTTCGGCCGACCCTGGCGCGAAGGCTTGACCGAAGTTGCCATAGGGTTGGCGGGTATGCAGGCCCTTCACGACTATCGCGGTCAGCGCTGACTCGCACGGATACACGCTGCAAGCTAGTATTGAGGCAGACGCCGACCAGCTGGCTTGCGCAGCGGGCCTGGTCTGCGGCAAGCTAGCTCGCACGCCGGCATGTATCATTCGAGGATTCGCCTATCGTCCCGGCCGGGGCAGCGCCCGTGACCTGATTCGCCCGGCTGCGAGCGATTTGTTTCGCTAAATTGTCGTTTTCCCGAGGAGGAGCCGTGACCCGAGTCCTACCCGATTCTGAACTGGAAACTTTTCCTACCCTCGAATGGTCAGAGATCGCCGGGCGCATGTCCTCGGAATCGCGTAATGCGCTCGATCAGGTCCTGGCGTCGCAGGACGGCAGCGCCCTCTCTCGTGAACAATGCCTGCTCCTGGCGAATGCCGAGGGCGACGATCTTCTCGGCTTGCTGGTGGCGGCCGACATGCTGCGCCGCGATCTGGTCGGCAATCTTGTCACTTACGTGGTAAATCGCAATATCAATTTCACCAACGTTTGCTTCGTCGGATGCAAGTTTTGCGCTTTCAGCCGCGGACCGCGGGAGGAGGACAGCTACTTCCACGGCCTGGAAACCATGGCGCAGAAGGCGGTCGAAGCCCGGGCGCTGGGCGCGACCGAAGTTTGCATCCAGGGCGGACTGCCGCACGGGTTGCCTCCTTTTTATTACCGCGACATCCTGCGCGCGATCAAAACGGCCGTACCGGATATGCACATTCACGCCTTCTCTCCCATGGAGATCGTTTACGGCGTCGAACTCACCGGCATGCCCCTGCCTGACTATCTGAGGATGCTGCGCGACAATGGCCTCGACACTCTTCCGGGAACGGCTGCGGAAATTCTCGACGACGACGTGCGCTTCGTGCTTTCGCGCAACAAGCTCTCCACCGAGCAATGGAAGCAGGTGATCCGCACCGCCCACCAATGCGGCATCCGCAGCACATCCACGCTGATGTACGGGCATGTCGAAACCGCCACCCACTGGGTCAACCAGCTTGAGCTACTGCGCGACATCCAGCAGCAGACTGACGGTTTCACCGAGTTTGTCCCGCTGGGCTTTGTGCATCAGAACACGCTGCTGTTTCATCAGGGAATCGCGCGGCCCGGCCCGACTCTCGCCGAACATCTCAAGATTCACGCCCTGGCGCGGGTCATGCTGGCGGGCGCCATCAACAATATTCAAGTGTCGTGGGTAAAGCTGAACCGTCGCCTGTCGCAACTCTGCCTGCACGCCGGTGCTAATGATTACGGCGGCACGCTGATGGAAGAAAACATCTCGCGTGAAGCCGGAGCCACGGCAGGACAATACACCAGCGGCGAAGAATTCCAGTCGCTGATTCTCGAGATCGGACGCATCCCTGCCGAGCGCAACACGATTTACACGCGCATCAACCTCAAACTGCAACCTGACCACGTTGCCATCGAAGAAGCGCTCGAGCCGGAGTTCGCATAGTGAGGTCGGAACGATAATGCCCCGCGCTATCGCGATTCTCGGCGGCACCGGTCCGGAGGGCTTTGGACTCGCCCTGCGCTGGGCTCGATCGGGCGAGACCGTAATTGTCGGATCGCGGAATGCGGAACGCGCTCGCGAAGCAGCAACAAAAATTCAGGAAGCAGTCGGTAAGCGACGCAAAAGTTTCGGGCGAAGAAAACAATTCCGCCTGCGCTGCCGCCGATCTCCTCGTACTCACTATCCCGTTTGAGGGCCACGCCGCCCTGCTGAAGCAAATCAAGCCGGCAATCCGCCCCGGCAGTATCGTGGTTGACGCCACCGTGCCCCTGGCGGCGAGCGTTGGTGGACGCGCCACTCGCACTCTCGGCGTCTGGCAAGGTTCCGCGGCGCAACAAGCCGCCGAACTCGTGCCTCAGGGAGTTTCAGTGGTAGCTGCGTTCCACAATACCTCGGCAGATATTCTGAACGGCGATGCTCCCGTTGACTGCGACGTCATCGTCTGCAGTGATGACGCTGACGCTGCTCAGACGGTAAGAACGCTGGCGGCAAAAATTCCTGGCGTCCGCGCCATCGACGGCGGCAAACTGGAAAACGCGCGCATCTTGGAGCAGATCACCGCACTCCTGATTGGCCTCAACATTCGCCACAAAGGCCACTCCGGCATTCGCATCACGGGCCTACCAGAAAAAGCATACGAGGTTTTGTAGAGCGGTTTGTCGTAGCTCCGGCGTTCCTTCGACTTCGCTCAGGACAGGCCCGCCGGCTGTCGTGAGGGCATCTTGCCCTCACACCAACGCACTCCAAATTGATGGCAAACAGCACAAATGAATGACGCTCCCAACACCCGCCCCGCCATCGAATTCCGTAATGTCGGTTATCGCCTGAATAACGGAACCATCCTCCTTCGCGATCTGAACCTGGAAGTCCAGCGCGGCGAAACCCTGGTGCTCCTGGGCCGCAGCGGCTCCGGCAAGACCACCACCCTGAAGCTCATCAACCGGCTGCTCACGCAGAGCGCAGGCACCATCCTCGTCGACGGCCGTTCCCTCGAGGAATGGGATGTAATCCGCTTGCGCCGCATGATCGGCTACGTCATTCAGGAAGTCGGCTTGTTCCCGCACTTCACCGTCTCCCGCAACATCGGAGTCGTGCCGCGGATCGAAGGATGGTCTGCCGACCGCATTCAGCACCGCGTCACAGAACTGCTGCAACTGGTGGGTCTGGAACCGCAACTCGCATCGCGCTATCCGCGCGAACTGTCCGGCGGACAGCGGCAGAGAGTCGGCGTGGCCCGCGCCCTGGCCGCCGACCCGTCGTTTCTCCTCATGGACGAACCTTTTGGCGCGCTCGATCCCATCACGCGTGCCGAACTGCAGCGCGAATTCCTGGCCCTGCAGCAACGCCTGGGGAAAACGGTAGTCTTCGTCACCCATGATCTGCGTGAAGCTCTGCTCCTCGGCACCCGCGTCGCCCTCATGGAGTCGGGCCAACTGGTGGTCACGCTTACACCCGACGAATTTGTGCATTCCACCGACCCTATGGTCGCCGCCTACGTAGATGCTTTCAGAACCGAACTCTCACCGTCAAGAGAGGAAGCACGATGAACTACCAGCGTAGCGCCGGCGTCCCTTCGACTGTGCCCAGGGCAGCCATCCGGAACGCAGCATTCAGAGGCCAATCATGAATGTGCTTCAATTCATCATCCAGAATCACATCGAAGTTCTGGACCTCACCGCCGAGCATCTCTGGCTGGTCGGGGCATCCATCACCCTGGCGGTCCTCATCGGAATTCCGCTCGGCATCCTGATCACGCGCTGGCCAGTGTTGAGCAAACCAGTGCTCGGCGGCGCGAACATCATTCAGACCGTTCCCAGCCTTGCTCTATTCGGATTTCTCCTGCCCGCACCCTGGATCGGCGCCCGCGCCGACCGCATCGCCATACTCGCGCTGATATTGTACGCGCTGCTGCCCCTCATTCGTAACACTTACACGGGCATCAAGGGCGTGGATCCGGCTGTAGTGGAAGCTGGACGCGGCATGGGCATGACGGACCGCCAGCTACTTTGGCAGGTCGAACTCCCTCTGGCGCTCAGTGTGATTATCGCCGGAGTGCGCGTTGCAACCGTGCTTTCAATCGGCCTTGCCACTATCGCCGCCGCTATTGGCGCGGGTGGCCTTGGCGAATTTATTTTTCGCGGTCTGGCCATGGTCAACAATCAAGTCATCTCTAGCCGGCGCAATTCCCGCTGCCGCCCTGGCCATACTTGCGGACGCGAGCCTGGGTTGGCTGGAGAAGCGCCTCAGCCCGCGCTAAGCCATAAGTTGCACCTGCGCAGCTGACATGCATTTGATTCGTACCATCCTTACTCTCGCATTCGTTGCTCTGCTCGCAGCCTGCGGACCCCCGCGAGCAGATCTCGTCGTCGTCGGTTCCAAAAACTTCACCGAGCAGCTTGTCCTCGGCGAAATCATGGCCCAACAGATCGAAAACAAGACCCACCTCCCGGTTGAGCGGCGTTTCTATCTGGCCGGCACATATATTTGCCAACAGGCCATTCTCGGCGGCCGCATCGATATTTATCCCGAATACACCGGCACCGCCCTAACCGCGATTTTGAAAGAGCAGCCGTCCAGCGATGCCCAGCATGGTTTACAACCGGGTCAAGACCGAATATGACAGGCGGTTTAATCTCGAACTCGGCCAGCCGTTCGGATTCAATAACACTTTCGCCATCGAAATCCGCGGTGAAGACGCTCGCCGTCTCGGCCTTAAGACCATCTCGCAAGCGGCCGCCTACACTCCGAAATGGCGCGCCGGCTTCGGCTACGAATTCATGGACGTCCCGACGGCTACAAGGGATTGGCGGCGACCTATGGCCTACGTTTCGCCGAGACGCCCAGCGTCATGGATCTGGGCCTGCTCGCCCGCGCCCTCAAGAACAAACAAATCGATCTGGCTGCCGGAAACATGACCGATGGCCTGATCCCGGTACTGGATCTGTTCGTGCTGGAAGATGACCGCCACTATTTCCCGCCGTATGAAGCCGTCCCCATCATTCGGCAGGAAATGCTGGCTCATCACCCCGAGGTGGGACAAGCTCTGAACGAACTCGCCGGAAAGATTTCTGACGAGGACATGCGACAACTCAACTACGCCCTGGACGGCCAGCATCGCGATGTGAAGGAAGTGGTAAGAGAATTTCTGCGCAAGAAGGGACTATGAGCCCCCGGGGTTCCTTCTGTACCTTCGCGTCCCTCGTGGTTAAAGCTTTTTGCTGCAATCTAAAGGGATTAACCCACGAAGGACACGAAGGTACAGGAAGGAAACCTGGGCTCTTACATCAACCACACCGCGTCCACATCCACGATTACTTGCGAACGTGGAATCTTCTGTTGTGCGGCATACGCCAACATCGTCCTGAGCAGTGTGTTCAGCTTTTCGCGGCTCGCCGATTTCACCACAAAGTGATATCGATAATCCCGCTTCAAACGCAAAATCGGCGCGGCCGCCGGACCCAGCACACGAATTCCTTCATGCCGCGTCTTCTCAAACCACTTCCCCAAGGTCCCAGACCAGCTGCAGCGCCTCGTCCAGCTTGTCGCTTCGTACCAACACATTGGCCAGCGCGCTGTACGGCGGATAGTGCATCCAGCTGCGAAAGCGCAGCTCTTTTTCATAGAAACCCGTAAAATCGTGCTGCGCCGCGTACTGCACCGCGTAGTGGTCAGGAAAATAAGTCTGCAGAACGACTTTGCCGGGAGTTTGCCCGCGCCCCGCTCGTCCCTCCACCTGGGTCAGCAACTGGAAGGTGCGCTCCGCCGCTCGAAAATCCGGAAACCCGAGTGCCATATCGGCGCCCACCACGCCCACCAGAGTGACCCCATGAATGTCGTGACCCTTGGCGATCATCTGCGTGCCCACCAGCAGATCGAGTTCGCCTTCATCGAGAGCATTGAGCGCGCGTTCGAAATCTTCGCGGCCGCGCACCGTATCGCGATCCAGACCGTCCAATGCGCGCCTGCGGAAACATCCCGTGCAGCAACTCTTCCAGCTTCTCCGATCCGGTACCGAGGAAATATACGTACTCGCTGCCGCAATGGATGCAAGCCTTAGGCACCGGAGCCGTGTAGCCGCAATAGTGGCATTCCATGCGGCGGGAGCGCTTGTGATGCGTCATCGCGATGGCGCAGTTCTTGCACTCCAGCGTCTTGCCGCAGGCGCGGCACAGCACCACCGGCGAATACCCGCGCCGGTTCAGCAGAACCATGACCTGCTCTTTACGCTCCAGCCGCTCTTTGATTTCTTCCGCCAGCTTGCGTGATATGACCTGCTCGCTTCCGGTTTCCTGAAATTCCTGCCGCATGTCGATGATCTCGACTTCCGGCAGCGGCCGCTGCTCCACCCGGTCAGGCAATTCGAGCAACTTGTATTTACCTTTCTTGGCGTTGAAGTACGACTCCAGCGATGGCGTGGCCGATCCCAGCACCACGGCCGCATTCGCCATCTTGGCCCGCATCACCGCCACATCGCGGGCGTGATAGCGCGGCATTTCTTCCTGCTTGTACGAGGGGTCCTGCTCCTCGTCCACGATCACCAGCGCCAGATCGGTGACGGGAGCGAACACAGCCGAACGCGTCCCCACCACCATGCGAGCGTCTCCGCGCTTGATGCGATGCCACTGTTCAGCCCGCTCCTTGTCGGACAGCGCCGAATGCAGAATGGCAACTCCCTCCCCAAAGAGCTGATGCAGGTCGGCAGCCACCGCTGGAGTCAACCCAATCTCGGGAACCAGCAAAATCGCCGAACGCCCAGCCTCGAGCACCGCCCGCATCGCCGAAAGATAGATCGCGGTCTTCCCCGATCCGGTGACACCGTGCAGCAGCATGCCGGCGAACTTTCGCGTGTTCACACTTTGCTGAATGGACTTCAGCGCAGCCTGTTGCGCAGGGTTGAATTGGGAATCAAACAGGCTCGGACGAGCTTTCAACACGGACACGGTGAACTCAGCTGGCTCTTCGACAATCTCTACTAGTCCGCGCTTCACCAGTGTGCCCAGCGTGCTGCGGGGCACCTCTAAAGACTGCAATGCATCGACGGGCGCCCTGCCGCCGGCAGCAGCCAGAGTGTCGATGAGAGTTCGCTGATTGGAGTTGATCTTGCCTTCGACATTCTTAAGTACCGCGAATCTAACCGTACGGGCCGCCTCGCGGGCTTCAGACAAATCTTCGCGGGCGATCCACTTCTTCCGCACCATTCCGGCGAGCAGCGGCTTGGACGCCCGGGTCGCGGCCCGCAAACTCTCTTCCCTCGTCATCTCACGTTCCGCGAGGTAGTCAAGCACGCGAAACTCAGCCAACTGGTCTTCGGGAGTTTTCTGGGAGCGCGCGGAGGATCCCGTCATCCCGGCCAAATGCAGCGCCATATGCCCCTCTTCCGTGATGCTGTAGCCAATTGCTTTTTTGAATTCCGCGCCCAGCGGCAGCATGGTCCGGAAAACTTCGCCGATCGGAGCAAGATAGTAGTCGGCAATCCACTGCCCTAGGCGGATCAGTGGCTCATCGAGCACTGGCGCGGCATCAAGCACGCTGATGACGTTCTTGGTTTTAACTTTCGGGTTGTGATCGTGCAGCGCAGTGACGATCCCCGACATTCGCTGCTGGCGGAAAGGCACGAGCACGCGCCCACCCAAGACCGGCTGCATCCCCTCAGGAACAGCGTAGGTGAAGACGATGTCGAGCGGCACCGGCAGAGCTACGTCGCAGAATTCGGTCATTGGTAGCGCCAGCGTCTCGCCGGTTCAGTGGCATCGTAACATCGCGGACGTTCAATGTAGGCGCGAGCGCCTGGCCCGTGCGGCAGCGAGGAAGACTCGCAGCCTAGTCCGGGCTCTTGGCAGGAGCCACCAGCCCTAGATCTTTCATCACCATCTGCAAATCCTTCCAGGCTTCCTTCTTCTGCCGAGGATCACGCAACAGAAATGCAGGATGGTACGTCACGGCTAGCTTGGTCCCACGGAAGTCGTACCACTTGCCACGCAGCTCCGACATGGGCGCATTGATGGCCAGCAGCGTCTTGGCGGCGACCGCGCCCAGAGCGACGAGAACCTTGGGCTTGATGGTGGCGATCTGCCGCATCAGAAATGGAGAGCAGGTTTCGCACTCGTCGCGCTCCGGAGTGCGATTGCCCGGCGGCCGGCACTTGATGATGTTCGCGATATAGATATCCTCGCGCCGCAGGCCCATCGCCTTGATCATGTTGTTGAGCAACTGTCCGGCGCGGCCCACGAAGGGCTCGCCCTGCTGGTCTTCGTCGGCGCCCGGCGCTTCGCCGATGAACATCAACTCCGCCCGAGGATTGCCCACGCCGAAAACAATCTGTTTGCGGCCCTGTTTGGCCAGGCGGCAACGAGTGCAATCGCCGATGTCTTCGCGAATGGCGCGCAATCCCTGGGCGGGGTCGGCAAATGCTGACTCGGGCTTGGTGGAGATTTCTCCTAGTTCTTGGGGACTTACGGCGGCGGCTTTGGCTCTGGGCAATGGCTCTCGCTCTTCTGGCTGGATTTGGACAGTAGTATCGCGCCGGTAAAAATCGTAGATGCCAAGTTCATTGTAGTAGCGGATGCGATCGGCCAGGGCACGTTTGAGTTGTGGATCCAGGGTTGTGGGCATGGGGAATCTCAAAACGATTGCAGATTTCAGATTGAAGATTTCAGATTGAACATCCTCCGCTGGCCGGCTGGTGCTCAAATCTCAAATCTAACATCACCAATCTGAAATCGTTTGCGCTTCCGGCTAGCCGAGCTGCGCGCGGCCCCACGGCTGAGGGCAGCCGTCTCTACGTGGCTGGTGGCTGCTACTTGGCCTGTGGTACTTTTCGCAGGCGCACTGCCTGGTCGAGCACGCGCTGGGCGACTTCCCACTTCGTGGTCTCAGGCACTTCGATCACCTCGCTGTGGGTGATGATGGTAACTGCATTGCGGTCGGAATCGAAGCCCACACCTTCGCGGGACACATCATTTACGACGATGGCGTCGAGCGATTTCGACATTAGTTTCTTGCGCGCGTTTTCCAGCACATTCTCGGTTTCGGCGGCGAAACCGATGATGATCTGTGAGCTCTTGCTGCGAACCAGTTCCGCAAGAATGTCGGTGGTCGGCTCCAGCTCCAGTGACATCGGGCCTATGCGCTTGATCTTCTGCTCCGCCGCGCTCTTGGGACGATAATCGGCCACCGCTGCGGTCTTGATCACTATGGTCGCCTCGGGCAGCAGTTTCAACACAGCCTGGCGCATCTGCTCGGCGGATTCGACTCGCGTGACTTCAGCACCGCCTGCCGGCGTCAGGGCCGTGGGCCCGCTCACCAGCAGCACGCGCGCTCCGCGCCGCAACGCGGCCTCGGCTAGCGCGTATCCCATGCGGCCGCTCGAGCGGTTAGTGAGATAACGCACCGGGTCGATCTTCTCTCGTGTGGGACCAGCCGTGATCAGGACGGTTTCGCCGGCCAGTTCCTGAGAAGCCCCCAGGGCCTCTAACGCGGCGGTGACGATCAGGTCGTTTTCCGCAAGTCGGCCAGGCCCCGTCATGCCGCAGGCCAGATAACCATCGCCCGGCTCCACGATCCGCACGCCGCGCCGGCGCAGGAGCTCCATATTCGCCTGGGTCGCAGGATGGTTCCACATGTTGACGTTCATCGCAGGTGCGACCACCACCGGCGCGGTCGTTGCCAGATAAAGTGTTGTCAGAAAATCGCTCGCGATACCCTGAGCGAACTTGGCGAGAATGTCGGCGGTAGCAGGAACCACCAGCAGCGCGTCGATGGATTGGGCCACCGCAATATGCTCGATGGCGGAGTCGATGTTGGGCTGAGCGTTTTCCTCGCCGCCCACGGCGAACATGTCGGTAATGACCTTTTCGCCGGAGAGCGCGGCAAACGTCAGCGGGCGGACAAATTGCTGTGCGCCCTGAGTCATGATTACTTGTACCCGGATCCCGCGGTCCTGCAGCAGGCGAACAATTTCCGCCGCCTTATAGGCTGCGATCCCGCCGCTGACTCCGAGCGCAACTTTCATGGGTAGTTCACAGCGATTGCAGATTCCAGATTGAAGATTTCAGATTGGACCCAGCACACTCAGCCTGGCTGCGCTGGCACCACAAATCCGAAATCAAAAATCTGCAATCTGCAATTTACACATCTTTCGCCAGTGCCTTCTCCAGCATTTCGCTGGCGACCTCGGCCGCGGAGCGCGGCATTTCTGGGATCACCCACTTCACCTTGCCCGCCTTGATCTCATCCTGCGCGATCCGGCAAGGTTTGCGGGAAGGCGTTTCGATGACCGGAGGCGCGCCACCCTGCAATTGCCGCGCACGCCGCGCGGCCACCAGGATGTACCGATAGTTGCTGTCAAACCCATCCATCAACTTCATTGTGTTCTCCCCTGCCGCTAGCGTCCACCCGGCGCCGCTGCTTTCTCAAACGAAGCCAGAATCGGCTGCAACCGCTCCCGCACATTGTTCAGACGGCAGTGCTCTACCTTGGCCATCAGATTGGTGTCGTCAGCGGATCGTTGTCCCTGTTCTTGGGCTCCTGATCGCTTCAGTCGCTCCGCGAGCAGGATCGACTTCAGCGCGTCGATAGATTCTTCCAGGCGGTCGTTAACCAAAATATAGTCGTATTTGTCGTAATTCTCAATCTCACGAGAGGCCGTGACCAACCGGCGCTGGATTACCTCTTCCTTATCCAGGCTGCGGGTGCGCAGCCGCTTCTCCAGTTCCTGGCGATTCGGGGGCATGATGAAGATGCTCACGGCGTCAGGAATCTTGCGCTTGATCTGCGCCGCCCCCTGAACGTCGATGTCCAGTAGCAGGTCTTTCCCCTCTAGTTTGGCCTCGCGCAGAAAGCGACGCGCCGTGCCATAGTAGTTGCCGAACACGTCGGCGTACTCGAGAAACTCGTCTTTGCGGATCATCTCTTCAAATTCTGCGCGCGAGACAAAATAATATTCCCGGCCGTTCTGCTCGTCACCCCGAGCCGCCCGGGTGGTGTAGGAAATGGAAAACCTCAGGCCAGGCACAATCTGCCGCACCCGATCCACCAGCGTGGATTTGCCCGAACCGGACGGCGCCGAAATGATGTACACACCACTCATTCGATGTTCTGTACCTGTTCGCGGGCCTTCTCGATTTCCGTCTTGATCGCCAGTCCCATCTCCGTGATTTTCAACGCATCGCCGGCCAGGCCGGAGGTCTTGGAGAGCAGTGTGTTGGCCTCGCGATTCATTTCCTGCAACAGAAAATCAAGTTTCTTGCCGACTTCGCCGCCCTGCTCGAGCAATCCCAGAAAGTGTTTCACGTGGGTGTCCAGTCGGACCAGTTCTTCCTGGATGTCGCTGCGATCGACCAGCAGCGCCGCCTCCTGCAGCAAACGTTCCGGATCCACCTGACTTCCAATCAGTTCCTGCATGCGGGTCTTCAGCTTGTCGACATAGGTCTGCTGCACGGCCTGGCGATGTTTCTCGACGCCATCGCCAGCCTTCTGCACTTGCGCCATGCGCTGCCGCAGTTCCCGTTCAATGCCGCGTCCTTCTTCTTCGCGCATCTGGTTGAGGTGATTGAGCAGCTCTTCCACCTTCGCCAAGACGGACGCCTCTAGTGCGCCATCGGCAGGCAGAGCGGCGGCGTCCAGAGCGCCGGGAAGGCGCAGGACCGCGTTCAAATCCGGCTCGGCCGCCAGCCCAAACTCCGCCGCTGCGGCCCGGAATGCCTGAATATAACCTCCCGCGATCTGGCGGTTGAGCGCAAAACTCTCGTTCCCGCCGCGCTCCAGATTGAGGGTCAACTCCACGTGGCCCCGGGCCAGCTTTTCCTTGAGCAGCCGGCGCAATTTCATTTCCAGAGAATCGCTGTCCGATGGCATACGGAAATGCACGTCGAGAAAGCGATGGTTCACCGCCTTCAAGGACAACGTGAAACCCATCGGGCTTCTGCCCGGCACATTGCCCAGCGGATCGGCAACCTGGCCCTTCACCTGCGCAAACCCGGTCATGGAACGAATAGGCATTTCTACTTGTAGCGTCTATATCTGTAGCGCTGGCTCTTCGACTGCGCTCAGGGCAAGCTCAGCCTGCTGTCCCGAGGGCGTTCCTTCGACTTCGCTCAGGACAGGCCTGCCCTCGGAGTTTCGACTAGCGAATCGCGTTCACCTTAGGCTGCTCTCCTTCCGCGAACTGAAGATCATACAACCGCCGGTAGGTGCCGAGTTTCTGCATGAGCTCTTCATGCGGGCCGATGTCCTCGATGGTTCCGTTCTCCAGCACCACAATCCGGTCGGCGCGACGGACGGTCGAAAGCCGGTGCGCGATCACAAACACCGTCCGTCCGCTCATCAGATTCTGCAGCGCCGAGCTGCACCAGGGCCTCCGACTCGCTGTCCAGCGCGGAAGTGGCCTCGTCCAGAATCAGGATGGGCGCGTTCTTCAGCAGAGCACGGGCTATGGCGATACGTTGCCGTTCGCCACCGGAGAGCCGCACGCCGCGCTCGCCAATCATGGTGTCGTACCCGGCCGGCAGCTCCATGATGAAGTCGTGCGCCAAAGCGGCGCGGGCTGCAGCCTCCACCTGTTTTTGCGAGATGGAGGGCTGCCCGTAGGCGATGTTATTGCGCAAGGTGTCGTTGAACAGCACCGTCTCCTGCGTGACCACGCCGATTTGCGAACGCAGCGATGCCAGCGTGGTATCGCGGACGTCGCGTCCATCGATGAGCAGGCGTCCCGCGGTCACGTCAAAAAAACGCGGGATCAAGTGCACCAGTGTGCTCTTGCCCGCGCCGCTCGATCCCACGACGGCCACGACTTCTCCCGCGCGCACTTCCAGATTGATGTCGCACAGAATTTCCCGCGACTCGTCGCCATCCGCTTCGTAAGAGAAGCACACGCCTTCCAGTCGAATACTTTTGGCAAATGGCGGTATCGGCTTAGCGCCCGGCTTCTCCCTTACGTCGTCCTCCGTATCCATGAACTTGAAAATTTCCGAAGACGCCCCCAGTGCCTGCTGGAAATTGTTGTTAAAGAGCGCAAACTTCCGCACCGGGTTATACAAGCTGAACACGGCCGTGATAAAAGCGCCAAATGTTCCCAGCGTAAATTCACTGTGGGCAATCCGGTTGCGGCCCAATAGCAAAAGCAGGGCAATGGCAATGGCCCCGAAGATATCCATCAGCGGGGAACTGATCGCCGCCGCCGCCACCGAGCGCAGGTTGGCCTTAAAAAGCCTTTGCGCAGCCTGGCGAAAGCGCGCCATCTCCCAGGATTCCATGCTGAAGGCCTTCACGATCCGATTGCCGCTGATAGTTTCCTGAAGGATGTTCTGGATGTCCGCCAGCTTGTCCTGCCCGCCACGGGTCGTACTCCGTACGCGGCGTCCGATCCTGATCCGCCGAGTAGATGATGAATGGCACAAACAGCAATAACACCCAGGCCAGTTTTCGCCCGAGCACGACGACCACGACCGCGGTGAACAGGAAGGTAAAGAACTGCTGCAGGAACTCCGCCAGCACGCTCGACATGGCGTATTGCACGCGCTCGATGTCATTAATGATGGTTGAAATGCAGAGTCCCTGTCGTGTGCTTCTGAAAAAACGCTGCCGAGCGCCGCAACACGGAGTTGTATAGATCGTTGCGCAGGTCGGTGATCATGCCGAACCCGGCATGGTTCACCAGGTAAGTTCCCGCATAATCGAAAATACCTTTGAGGACCGTGGACGCAACCAACGCGTACGCCACAATCGTCCAGGCATTATGAAAATGTGTGGGAACGAACTGCTGCAGGTAAACCACGCGCCCGCTGCCGGGAATGGTGAACAGCTGAATGTTGTCCGACCCGGTCGACGGATTCAGGACGCGGTCAAAGATCGGCCTGACCAGCACCAACCGAAACGCCTCCAGGAATCCGACGGCTGCCAACAGCAACACACCCGGCAGCAACTGTAGCCCAAACGGAAGTACATACCGTAGAAGGCGAGTCAGTTGCCGCATCTGGAGCTCTCGATGCGCAGCCCGTCAAGGCCCACGCCTGATGGAATCGGCATACGTCGCAAGATCCTATTCTACTGCAGTCGTCAGCCTTCGGTCGTGAGCGCCCATCCTTCGTAGCTCGAAGGGCGAGGATTCTGATCTCGCTGAGGACCAGGACCGACGACTGTCTACTTCGGACTATCCCGATGCACCACCTTCACCCTGTATCCCGCCTTGCGCAAGCGCTTGCCGACATCCTCCGCGATCATGACCGAGCGATGCTGTCCGCCCGTGCAGCCGAAAGAAATGGTCAGATAGCTTTTGCCTTCGCGGATGTAGTGCGGCAGCAGATATACCAGCAATTCAGAAATTCGCTGGATAAATTCTCGGCTCTGAGGGAATGAACGGATATATTTCGCGACTCTCGGATCCAGCCCGGTCAGCGGGCGAAACTCGGGCACGAAGTGCGGATTGGGCAGGAAGCGAACGTCGAACAGCAGGTCAGCGTCGTCGGGCACTCCATGTTTGAATCCGAAACTGACGCACGATACCAGAATGTTCTTGCCCGACTCCCGCTTGTGAAAACGTTCCGTGATATAGGCCCGGAGTTCATGGACATTAAACCTGGAAGTATCAATGACCAGGTCTGCCATGGCCCGTATGTATTGCAAGTGGCGGCGCTCGGTCGCCAGCGAGGACTTCACGGGCGTGTGCGTGCCCAAGGGATGCGGCCGCCGGGTCTCGCTGAAACGCCGCAGAAGGATAGATTCCGCGGCTTCGAGGAAAATCACTTTGGTCGGCAGCATCCGCTTAACCGAGTTCACGATCGCCGGCAGACCCTCGAGTTGCGTGCCTTCGCGAACGTCTACCACCAGTGCGGTGCGGCTGATCTCGGAGGACTGCCCGACCAACTCCGCGAAGCGCGGAATCAACTCGACCGGCAGGTTGTCCACGCAGTAGTACCCCAGGTCCTCGAACGCCTTGAGCACGGACGCCTTGCCCGATCCGCTCATGCCGGTAATGATGACGAGTTCACCTGGCGAACGAATAGCCGCCCTGACGTTTTCCCGGGCGGCCTTGGCTGCGATTTTGACCTTCTTCTTAGGCTTGGGACGAGCCATCTGGTGCGATGTTAGCAGGCACGGCCCTGGCTCGCCAGTTGTATCCCGGTTGCCAGCGGCCGTGCGCTCGTCGGTCTTGTGATCGAGGGGAAAAAAAAAGGGGGGCACGGTATGTGCCCCTTTTTATGCTTCGCTACGCGAGAAATGCGCCTTCCCCCGAAGGGCGCGTCTAACGCAGCGTCGCGACTACGACAACACTCTGGGCCGGACGATCCCGGGCAACTTCGGTTTCAAGACCGCTCATGGGCAGTTCCTGGCCGCGATCTCTTCCTGCCCTCCATATCTGGGCCAGGAAGTATTGGGCGCCGTAGCGGTGGAAAACCAGCTTCGTCGTCTTTTGTGTCTGTGACGATTCGCAGGCATTCGGCAAGAACGCCTTGACGATGTTGCCATCCGGGCTTTGGATCGCCATCGCGCTTGCAGAGATGCCGAGCGGCTGGATCCTGTATTCGCCGGCAGGAAGTTGGGTCTTGTTTACGATGAAGTTGAACGGAACCCTCGCCTTCACCACGCCGGTCTGGGCGTAGGCGGATGCAGTAGCCAGCAACAGGCCCAGGCCAATGAGAGCAACCATCTGGTTTTTCATAAGATCTCCTCGAGCTTTGAACTCTTCGCGGCTTTGAGAACCGTTGACGTTATGATTGATTGCAGGTAGCGTGCCAGAGTTCGAGCAGCGCCGGCGTTGCTGGCCCGGTGTTCCCAACTGGTTGAATGACTTGATGTTGACGCTGGATGACCCAAGCCGACCCGCATTCGGCGTTGGGTTCCGGACAACCTCTACTAACCCAAGTGTTAGAACGAGCCACCGCTCGGGTTAGTTGCCAGTGGTTGGATCCTGATCTTGACAAAGCGACGTGTACACGGCAGCCCGATTTGTGCTAAACAGCGGAGTATGACGTCGGAGTTGAACCCAAGACTGGTCGGTATCGGCGGCCCTTTGAAAGGCACCGCTTTCTCTCTGTCCCCCGGCGAAGTATCCATCGGACGCGACTCCTCAAACCAGCTTTGGGCGCCCGATCCCGCTTTGTCGCGCCGGCACTGCCTGGTGGTCGCCACCGGCGAACAGGTCTCCATTCGCGATCTGGGGAGTCGCAACGGTACCCTGGTCAACGGCGTTCCGGTCGAGCAACAGCAGATGCGACATGGAGACCAGATTTATATCGGCGATTCCGTACTCCTCTTCCTGCTGAACAAAGACGGAGAGCACTTCGCCAGGAATCCGGTTGAGTTCCAGGACACGGCAGCTTTTGAGGGATCTCCGCTTATGCTTCGGGCGGAAGACTCACTGTACCTGCAACCGGAAAAGACAGTCGCGAGTTTGCCTTCCTCAGAGCGCCGAGCCCGTGACTTGAATTCCTTGCTGAAGATCGCCACCGGGATCGGTGGCATTCGCGACCAGGAATCGCTGCAATGGCAGCTCCTGGGTTTCATATTCGACGTTGTCCCGGCCGAGCGCGGCGCCGTTCTACTCTGCGACCACCCGGACGAGTTTACTTCTACCGCCGCCTGGGACCGGGTGCGCGGACCCGGCCATCCGGTTCGGGTCAGCCGTACCGTGGTGCAGCGTGCTCTGAAAGAACGCATAGGTCTGGTGGTGAGTGATGTCATGGGGAATGAAGCTCTCCGCCAGGTCAAGACCTTGTTTGAATTGAAAGTACGGTCTCTACTCTGTGTTCCGCTCGCGGTTGCCGGCAGAGTGCTGGGCGCCATCTATCTGGACAGCACCAGCCCGACGGTGCAGTTCGACGCAGACCACTTACAGGTGATGACCGCAGTTGCCGGCATCGCCAGCCTGGCCTTTGACAACGTGCGTCACTGGGAAAGTTTGCGGCAGGAGAACCAGGAGTTGCGTGCTGAAATCGAGCTCGAACACAATATGGTGGGCGGGAGTCCCGCCATGCGCAAAGTGTTCGATTTCATTCGCCGGGTCGCGCCCACCGACTCTACGGTCCTTGTCCAGGGCGAGAGCGGGACGGGAAAAGAGCTAGTGGCCCACGCCCTCCATCGCAACAGCCCACGTGCGGACCGGCCTTTCGTAGCCATTAACTGCGCCGCCATCGCCGAAACCCTGTTGGAGAGCGAGCTGTTTGGCCACGAAAAGGGCGCCTTCACTGGCGCCGCCGCGCGGAAAAAAGGCAAGGTGGAGGTGGCCGAAGGTGGAACGCTGTTTCTGGATGAGATCGGTGAACTCGCACCCGGCTTGCAGGCCAAGCTGCTGCGCGTCCTGCAGGAGCGGGAGTTCGAACGCCTAGGCGGCACCCGACCCATCAAACTGAACATCCGCCTAGTTGCCGCCACCAACCGAAACTTGCCTGACGCGGTGAAGGCCGGCACCTTCCGCAACGACCTGTACTACCGCCTGAACGTGGTCACGCTCAACATGCCGCCCTTACGCGACCGGCGCGAGGATATCTCAGTCCTGGCCGAGCATTTTGCAGCCAAAGCCAGCCGCAAATGCGGCATGCGGCTGAAGCCGCTTTCATCGGAAGCCCTGGGGTGTCTGATGCACTACGACTGGCCAGGTAACGTTCGTGAACTGGAGAATGCCCTGGAACGGGCGCTGGTTCTGGGTTCGACCGATTCCATTCTCCCGGATGACTTACCGGAAGCCGTCCTCGAAGCCGGTTCTACCACCACGGCGTCGACCGACAAATACCACGGCAGTATCAAAGAGACCAAGAAGCAACTGATCCTCCAAGCCTTGCACCAGGCCAATGGCAGTTACATAGAAGCCGCAAAAGCTCTGGGGATGCACCCCAATTCCCTGCTGCGGCTAGTCCGTAATCTGGATTTGAAGGCCGTGAAAGCAGGTATGCAGGCGCCGGGCGCGGAGTGAGAAGTGCAGCACTTCAAATTCGAAATGGTGCGCTCAACAGCCGAGCCGGAAACATGACCACAGCCCAAACCAACGCCAGCGCGCCGTGGACCGCAATCCCAACCAGTCGAAACGGCAGCAAAACAACCCACACAAACGGGTAAAGCACCAGCGCCAACAACGCCAGCGGCCAGCACAACACAAAGAGAACGCACCAGAGAAGAAAACCAAACATAGCTGCAGCTCCCGGGAATTGACCCTGCTTCAATTTACGAGGGGACGATTCGAAAAGTTCCACGGCAGTTAAAGGTCAAAGACTGAGAACTGACAACACGAAACTGACATCTGGGTTTTGTTTCAAATCAGGTTTGCCTTCCGTTTAATTTGATTGACGTCAGTCGTCCAGAACCATCTAGCCCGCTGCCGCTGATTCCGGCGCCAGCCTGCGTAACGACTCTCCATACGGCGCCCGCGCAATCCCACGCTCGGTCACAATCGCCGTCACATACTTCGCCGGGGTGACATCAAACGCCGGATTTTCAACCTCGACACCGTCCGGCACCATCTGCCGGCCTGCGATATGCGTGACTTCTTTCCCGTCGCGCTGCTCGATCGGAATCCCACTCCCATCCGGCGTTTCGAAATCTACGGTCGACAACGGCGCGGCCACATAAAACGGGATGTCGTGTTCCTTCGCCAGCACAGCCACCGAGTAAGTTCCAATCTTGTTGGCCACATCGCCGTTGGCGGCGATGCGGTCGGCGCCCACGACGATGGCATTGATCTTTCCTTGTTTCATCATGGCGCCCGCCATGTTGTCGGAAATCACGGTGGTAGGAATCGAGTCCTTCATCAGCTCCCACGCCGTCAATCGCGAACCCTGGAGGAAGGGACGTGTCTCATCGGCAAAGACATGGATTTTCTTTCCCTGCTCGACGGCCGCGCGGATCACGCCCAACGCTGTGCCATATCCGCAGGTGGCCAGCGCCCCGGCATTGCAGTGCGTGAGCACGCCACCGCTCGCCGGCATCAAGGTCGCGCCGTGCCGGCCCATGGCCTGGTTGGCAGCGATGTCCTCGGCGTGCATGCGCTGGGCTTCTTCTATCAGCGACTGCTTGATCTGCGCCACTGGCCGCACTCGTAACATTTCAAACTTGTCGCGCATGCGCCGGATCGCCCAGAAAAGATTTACCGCCGTCGGACGGGTCTTGCCCATCACATCGCAGATCTGGTCAAACTCCTGCTTCAGATCGCCACCATTTTCAGCTTTGGAATTCTTCACACCCAGTGCGATGCCCATAGCGGCAGCCACGCCAATGGCCGGCGCACCCCGCACCACCATGTTGCGGATAACGTCAGCAACCTGGGTGTAAGTCTTGCAGGTAACGTAAGTCTCTTCAGTCGGCAGCTTCGTCTGATCGATAAAGCGCACGCCGGAATCGGTCCATTCGAGAGTTTGAATCATCGGAGTCAGTCGTTGGCCGGTGGTCTTTGGTCGTTAGCCTCTTGACGTCGGCGCAATCAACAAGCTACATGTCAGCTGTTTACTTCCCCTCAACTGCCGCCGAAGTCGATGGCCAATGACTAACGACGAACGACCAACGACGATTTCAGATTTTATGCGCTTCGCAACGGATTCTCGGGTTATGCACCACCGCCGGCTTTCCACAAATCTCGCAGCCGGAGCCTGCCGCAGGCATTCCCGGAGAAGTCTCGTCGGTTCTGCAGCAGATGTTCTTGCCGCACGTCGCTGGCGGTAAACACGGAAACAAACGGGGCCGGCGCGGCCGCTTTCTCCACGTTGGGACGCCCTCCTGCCTCCTCGCGTTCTACCAGGCACAGCACGCCTACGACCTGAAATCCGAATTCCCGCGCCGCCTCAATCGCCTGCATCGTCGAGGATCCGGTGGTGCAGACGTCATCCACAATCACCACGCGCGCG
Source organism: Terriglobia bacterium (assembly GCA_963803655.1). Lineage (GTDB taxonomy): Bacteria > Acidobacteriota > Terriglobia > Terriglobales > Acidobacteriaceae > JAIQFF01. The sequence goes on along the minus strand of CAWDNR010000013.1, from coordinate 358,115 downwards.
CCTTTTTCCTGGAAGCCCTCGATGCGCCGTCCTGTGCCGTGCTGCTTCTCGGCCTTGCGCACCAGAAATCCATCCACGTCGCCGCTGGCCACGGAAACCGCCACCACAATAGGATCGGCGCCCATGGTCAGGCCGCCAATCGCTTTCGGCTTCCATCCCCGGTTCCGAATCTCGTCGAGGACCACTTGCCCGGTCAAACGCGCGCCCTTGGCCGCAAGCGTGGTGGTCCGGCAGTCGATGTAGTAGTCGCTCGTCCCTCCGGATGAGAGTTTGAACTGTCCCAGCCGGAACGACTTGGAAGCCAGCAGACGCAGCAAATCTTGGCGCGCGGAAGCCATGAAAACCTACGATATCACGCTGCCAATGCCCTGCTATTGCGTCATGCGCTCCAGATGCCGAAAATGGTCGGTCCCGATATAAAGCACGCCGAAGAGCATCAGGTTGTAGCCCACGTGAATCAGAAGTCCGGGCGTCACTGATCGAGTCACCACTCGCGTACTGGTCAGGACCAGCCCCACTACGAACAGAACCAGCAGCGGTCCCCAGGCTTGTCCCAGTTGTTCGCCGTGCACCATGGCGAAAGCGACGCTGGTCGCCAGCACCGCCAGGACCCTGCCCCACCTGCCGGCAGCCGAAGCTTCCGGAGCTGGCGCCATGCTGAACACTCCGAGCAGGCAGCCAGAACCAAAAGCAGCAGTCGGTTAGCGACCCCGAAGGCATGACCGGAAATCGCGCCGCGCTGCCAGCCCCCAGGCCACCGTCGTGGATGCCGGTAGCAACACCAGGTCGACGGTCTCTCTCCCGACTTCAAACTTCGCGCCGCCACCAGCGCCCCGACCGCCAGAAAAACTACAACCGCCAGCAGGACCGACCACGGCCAGCGGAAGCCGGTGTTCAACGTATCCCCAGCCGGCCATGATCAGGATCCATAGGCAACCCCGCCGAACCTGTCGCGGCGTCATAAACAGCGTTTGCAGCCACCGGTCCAGCACCGGGTACAAAAATCCGCGGAAGAGCATTTCCTCGGCCAGCGGAGCGATCGCCACGCCGAAAATCATCATCAGATAGGCGCCCTGCGGCGTTCTGAAAAAACTGGTCCATGGGCAACGATTTCGGGATCGGCAAAAGCCGCGAAAGCTCTCCCAGGGCCACGGCCAGAAAGGCGCCGGCCCCCAGAAATCCCAGCCAGCCCAGGCCTGCCCGGCCACCGCCACCCCACCGTCTGCCAGAAAGGACGTTGCCCGTGACGCGTCACCAGCGCATACATGGCGACCAGCATCGCCAGGTAGGCCAGCGTCATGCTCGGGACAATCACCAGCGGCCCGGGATTCTTGCTCAACTCAGCGGCAGACATGCCCTTGGAGATCGAGCTATGCAAGACGATGCCAAAAGCTATCGAGCTGAACAGAAACAGAGACGCCACCAGGACCAGCCCCACGATCAGGAGATCAAGGCCGCTCCAGGGCGGATTTTCGACGCCCGGATTGAGCACAACCGGAGGTGGCGAGACGACCGGTTCAACCGGCGGCTCGATTGCATTTGCGGCAGAGGATGATCTGATGAGGACACGATTGGTTTGTCGACCCTTTGAACTCGGGAGATCGTTGGCCGTTGCCGTTTCCACTCTAGCAACTGCTGAAGTCTATCAGTCTGTCGAAGAGAGGGTGGAGCAGCGCTTCAGGCGCTGCATCAAAGATTCATTTTGATAAGCAGCTTCAACCGCTGAGGTACGCACATCAAACGTTCTCCGGAACACGTTATGCGATTGAACTCTTCTCCCTGAGCACGCTTCCGTCGGCAAAATATCCCGACAACGCCTGCCCGGTGTAAGACTTCTTGTTGCGCGCCACCTGCTCAGGCGTGCCCTGGGCAACGATCCGCCCGCCTTCTTCTCCGCCCTCCGGACCGAGATCAATAATCCAGTCGGCATTGCGGATCACATCCAGATTGTGCTCGATGATCATAACCGTATTCCCCAAGTCGGTCAGTCGGTGCAGCACTTCCAGCAATTTCTTTACATCGTCGAAGTGCAAACCGGTGGTTGGCTCGTCCAGCAGATACATCGTTTTCCCGGTCTGGCGCTTGCTCAATTCGCGTGCCAGCTTGATGCGCTGGGCCTCTCCGCCAGAGAGCGTCACCGCCGACTGTCCCAGATGAATGTAGCCCAGCCCCACATCCACGAGCGTCTGCAGCTTCTGCCGGACCTGGGGAATATTCTCCAGAATCGGCAACGCATCCGAAACCGGCATTTCCAGCAGATCGGCGATCGATTGTCCTTTGTATTTCACCGCCATGGTTTCGTGGTTGTAGCGCTTGCCGCCGCAGACTTCGCACAGGACATACACATCCGGCAGGAAATTCATCTCGATCCGCCGCTGTCCTTCGCCCTGGCAAGCCTCGCAGCGTCCACCGGAAACGTTAAAAGAGAATCGTCCCGGCTTGTAACCCCGCTCGCGCGATTCCGGGAGCATCGCGTAGAGATCGCGAATCTGGGCGAACACCCCGGTATAAGTTGCAGGATTCGAACGCGGCGTGCGCCCGATCGGTGACTGGTCAATACGAATAACTTTATCGATATTTTCCGTACCGGAAATCGTCTTGTGGGCACCGGGCTCTTCCCTCGACCGGTAAAGCTTCTGGGCCAAGGCGCGGTAAAGAATGTCATTCACCAGTGTCGATTTGCCCGATCCGGAAACCCCGGTCACTACCGTCATCACGCCCAGTGGAAATACAACATCGAGATTCTTGAGATTATTCTCCCGCGCGCCCAGCAGCGTGATCGCCGCCCCGTTCGGTACCCGCCGCTCCGGCCGCATTTCGATCTGCACCCGGCCCGAGATATACGCGCCGGTAAGCGACTCCGGCACTCGCTCGATCTCTTGCGGAGTTCCGTGCGCCACCAGGCCGCCGCCATGCCGGCCCGCGCCCGGACCTAGATCGATCACGTAATCCGCCCGCCGGATGGTTTCTTCATCGTGTTCCACTACCAGGACGGTATTTCCCAAATCGCGCAATTCCTCGAGCGCCTTCAGTAACCGGCCATTGTCGCGATGATGCAATCCGATGGAAGGCTCATCCAGCACGTAAAGCACGCCCCGCAACTTGGATCCGATCTGGGTCGCCAGCCGGATGCGCTGTCCTTCTCCGCCAGAGAGCGTAGCCGCTGATCGTTCCAGAGAGATGTAGCCCAGTCCCACGGCATCCAGAAATTGCAGCCGCTCGACAATCTCGTGCACGATGCGCCCGGCAATGATCGCCTCGCGCCCGTTGAGCTTAATCTTGCGCGCCGTCTCCAGCGCGCGCGACACGGGTAACGCCGTGAAATCGGCAATGGACATGCCGTTCACTCTCACCGCCAGGCTCTCCGGCCGCAACCGTTTGCCCTCGCACACGGGACATTTCGTAGCTGACATATAGTCCAGCAGAAATTCCCGATACGTGTCGGACGTGGACTCGTCCACCATCAGTTTCAGATAACCCAGAATGCCGCGGAAGCCGGTCTTCCTGCTCTTGCCCCCTTCGCCCCCGTTCTTCCCTGCTTCTCCGTAGAAACAGCAGGTTCTGGATCTTCTCCGGGAATTTCTCGAACGGCGTCGCCGAGATCGAATCCGTGGGCCGCCGCGGTAATCTGCAGCTGATAAATCAGGTTCTGCGATGCCGACCCCGGCCCCAGTCCGCCATCGAGCAACGGCTTCGACCAGTCATTGATCACCCGCGCGGGATCGAATTCATAGCGGCTGCCCAATCCGTGGCACTCCGGGCACGCCCCATAGCCACTGTTGAAGGAAAACGACCGCGGCTCCAGTTGTGGCACGCTGATCCCGCAATCCGGACACGCCAGCTTCGCCGAATAAAGTTGTTCCTCGCCGCCCACCACCGCGACTTGGACCAACCCGCCCGCCAGCTTCATAGCCAGCCCCACCGACAATTCCAGCCGGTGCTCGATCCCAGGCTTAACCAGAAGCCGGTCGATCACTACTTCGATGGTGTGATTTCGTCGCTTGTCGAGAGGAATGTCGTCTTCAAGATTTACTAATTCGCCGTCGATCCGCGCGCGAGTAAAACCGTGCTGGACCAACTTCTCCATCTCTTTCTTGAACTCACCTTTGCGTCCGCGCACGATCGGCGCCAACACCATGACGCGATCTTCCGGAGTCAGGCTCATGACCCGCTGCACGATCTGCTCCGCCGACTGGCGCGCAATCGCCCGCCCGCACTTGGGACAATGCGGCACTCCGATCGAAGCGAATAAAAGACGAAGATAATCATAGATTTCCGTGATTGTCCCCACCGTCGACCGCGGGCTGCGGCTGGTGGTTTTCTGCTCAATGGAAATCGACGGGCTCAGGCCGTCGATGGCGTCCACGTCCGGACGCTCCATCTGGTCCAAGAACTGGCGGGCGTAGGCTGACAGGGTCTCCACATAGCGCCGCTGGCCCTCGGCGTAGATCGTGTCAAAGGCCAGGGAAGACTTCCCCGACCCGCTCAGCCCGGTAATCACCGTGAGCGTGTTACGGGGGATTTCGACGTTTATATTCTTGAGGTTATGCTGACGTGCCCCGCGCACGGAAATCTTGGTAATAGGCATGGAATTGGCGAAAGCTACGACTGGCCTTCCGTAATATGGACGGCCCCACAGAAATGTTGGAAAGTGTGTTTGCGCGACTCTACTCACGTATCTTAGTTGCTAACAGCTCCCAGCGTCAACGGCGGGTAAGGTGAGAGATTGCGCCAAACGGGTCCGGAGCGTCTTGTCCGGTCCTTAACAGGAAAGTAGGTCGAGCTTGGGCGGGTTAATCGTCGCTTTCGTCATGTCCTTTACTGCCATCACGGTTGTGCTGGTGGGCATCCTTACGGCCTACGCCGCCGTAACCGGCATTCTGTACGCCTTCGCCCATCGCTCGCGTAAGCGCAGCAACGCCGGCACCACCCCGACCATTCTCGTACCCAGCCAGAGCCAAGCCAGCGGAGACTGATCCCGAACGTTAGCCCTCGGACCCTGAAGTACAACAAGCAGACCTGAAATTCATCCCCGCTTCTTGATGGAGGACGGCCCCCCCCGCCCGTCTTGCTCCTGCAGCCAAGGCCTCAACCAGATCAGGTTTCTTAGACTTACAAAGCAAACCCAACCCTCAATGCAGGCTAGAAGTCCGAGGCCTGACGTCCGAGGTCCGACCTCCGCCCTAGTTCGGACCGCCTTGGGGCTGAGGGCCTGCGGGCGGCGGCTGCTGCTGTTGTTGCTGCAGCTGCTGCTGTTGCTGCAACTCACGCAACAACTGCTCCGGAGTCTTCACCTGCTGGGCATTCGGCTGGGGCTGAGGGGCCTCTCCGTTGGCCGCGTTGTCAGCTGGGTCATCGACCGGCTGTTCGGCGATGTCCATGCCTTGGGGTCCGACGTCATCCGTCTGAACCGGGTTGTTGCTCTGAGCCGCAGGCACCGCCTGCACAACCTCAGAATCCCCACCGGACTTTGACGTCAGAATGAGCCTCTCCACACTGTCGGGGTGCGCCGGCGAGCCGAGCATCACGTAGTTAAAGTGGGTTCCGTTCAGCAACGCCGCCAGGACATCGCGCGCCGGCCCCGGCCCCAGATGCGTCACGACCCGCTCGGTTGCATTCGGCGGAACCTCTACCATAGCCCCAGTCTGCGTCCGAACGGCTCTGAGAATGTCTGCCAGCGTCGAGTTCTCAGCCACAATCGTGAGCTGCCCACGACTATACCGGACCTGCGGGGGCAGCGCCGGCATCTGCTCCAGGGTAGGAGGCGGCGGGGGCGGAGCAGGCGGAGGTGGAGGTTCGGGAACAGGCTTCTTCGCCGCCTTGGCCGCACGCTTGTGCGTCCCAGATGGTTGAACTGAAGATTGCTGGGCCACGGATTGTTGAGATGAAGGTTGTTGAGGCGAAGACTGCTGAGCTGCGGACTGCCGGGCCGCAGATACTCCGTTGAACACCAGCAGCACAAGCAGGATCGACGCTACAACCAACTGGACTCTCGCGTGCAGAGCTGACCTAAAGAAAACCAAGGTACCTGCTTCCCGGCCTTACACCAGGTTTGGATGCCGGTTGCCGCCTAGCCGGAATTGTAGCATCGTAGCCGGGCTTCGAACCTCTGATCTCGGACCTCGAAACTCTTCCGCCCCCAAACGCCTGTCGCGCCACGACTTCAAGGTTTGCGGTTCCCGGCCTGGCGGTTTATCGTTGTCCGGCGCGAAGGAGAACAATCATGCTCAAAATCAGTCAGAAGCGGCAGCAAAAATTACACTTCCTCCTGCCCCTTACCCTATTGATTACAGTTGTTTTAGGCGCGAGCTTAAGTGCACGCTTTTCTGCCGCGCAATCTGGCGCAAGAGCGAGCCATCCCGCCGATTTCTCTCATTCACTGCCGCAGTTGGATGGTAGTCACCTGCGCGCGACTGTCGTCGAGGTGAACTACGCGCCGGCAGAGGCAGACAAGCCGCACAGCCATCCCTGCACCGTGATCGGATACGTGGCTCAGGGCGCAATTCGCTTCCAGGTAAAGGGTGGCCCCGAGACCGTATACAGAGCGGGTGAAAGCTTTTACGAGGCGCCGAACGGTGTCCACCAGATATCCGCCAACGCCAGCGCGAAGGAGCCGGCAAAGTTGATCGCTTTTTTCATTTGCGACCACGAAACCAAGCTGACAGTACCACCTATGGACGAGCGCGCCGGACACGAAGCCAAGTAGCTTCGAAAGACTGATCTGCGTTTACTGATCTGCGTTAAGGAGTTTTTTTCGCTACTGCCGCGGCGCGTAGTAACCTTTGCGCGCCCGCACCTGGAGGTCTTTCTTCAGCGCGGTGATTTCAATGGAACGGTAGCGGCCGTCGGCATCGAAGTCCGCGGGCTTGTAGGAAACCACATACTGACTTCGCAGTTCATCTTCAATCGCGGCAAACGAATTCTTGATGTCCTTCATCTTGAAGGGGAAAAAGGCGCGTCCGCCGGTGGCGTCCGCAAGCTGTTGCAGGGCCTTGTCGCCGCGCAGAATCAGGCCGCTGTCGTCGGTCGAAATCGCGTAGATGATCACTTCGGCGCGCTGCGCCGTCTCCATCGCCAGTGCCCGGCTGACCTCGCTCTGGTTATCCTCGCCGTCGCTCACCACGATGATGGCCCGTCGCACCGGACGGTCGCCGCGGTCCTTGCTCAACTTCTCGCGGCAGGCCCGGTAAATGGCGTCATACAGCGCGGTGCCACCGCCGTTGTGCAGACTTCTCACCCCGGTTTCGAGCAGGCGAACGTTGTCGGTGAATTCCTGCGTGACCTGGCTGTGAGTGCTGAAGCCCATGACGAAGGCTTTATCGAAATTCGCCCGCAGGGTGTGCTGCAAAAAACTGACGGCGGCTTCCTGCTCGAAATCAAAGCGGCTGTGCACCGATCCGCTGGTATCGACCAGCAGTCCCAACTCGAGCGGCAGATCGGTCTCACGGCGGAAGTTGATGATCGCTTGCGGCGGCTTGTGATCGTCCAGGATGGTGAAGTCGCCCTGGTTCAAATTGCGCACGAACTTGCCGTGATGGTCGGTAGCAATGAACAGCACGTTGACTTCGTCCACCCGCTTCTTGATGGTAAGGATGGGATCCGATGGGTCCGATCCGGTGGTAGGCGAAGCCTCGGGCAGGGCCATGCTGGATGCTGCCACGTACGGCGACTGCGCCGCGCATCGGCAACCCAGCCGTGGCAACCACAACGGAAACTGCAACTAGCCATCGACACCACTTCGTGTAGTTCATGCCCGGCCAATCCAAAAATTTCATGCCAAACCGCTGCTAAAGCCCTCGTCTCTCAATTAGATGCACGTATCGGGCCGAAAGCCGCTGCCCAGCAGTACTGTTCCGACTGTAGGGGACAGTCGTGGCAAAGCCAAGTTACAAAAGGAGCACACGATTGGTCATAAAAGCAACGTCTTTCGGGCGATAGGCTTGTCGGGTTATGTGGTCGCGAGCGACCCGCCCGCGAGCTCTTGAATTTGACCTCGGGCTACGCGGGCGAGTCGCCCGCGACCACACAACCTTAGAACCTCCATTACCGTAGACTATGTAGGAGCGAGCCCAGTTCGACCCCCAGCATGAAGCCCGAATCTCGAACGCTGATCCGTTGCGCCTGGCCCAGCAACCCGCTGTCCATCCGTTATCACGACGAGGAATGGGGCCTGCCGCAACACGACGACCGCGTTCTTTTCGAGTTTCTTATCCTCGAAGGCGCCCAGGCCGGCCTGAGCTGGGACACGGTCCTGCAGAAACGCGAGAACTATCGCGCCGCCTTCGACGGTTTCAACCCGCAACGCATCGCTGGCTACGATCGCCGCAAGCTGGCAGAGCTTGCTGCGCAATCCCGGCATCATTCGCAACCGCCTCAAGATCGCGTCCTGCGGTAAGAAATGCGAAGGCCTTCCTCGACATCCAAAAAGAGTTCGGTTCGTTCGACAGTTACATCTGGCAGTTCGTAGGTGGAAAGCCGCGAGTGAATGCCTGGCGCTCGGGGCAGCGAGTTCCGGCCAGAACTCCAGAGTCCGACGCCATGAGCAAGAACCTCAAGCGGCGCGGCTTCAACTTCGTGGGCTCGACCATCTGCTACGCCTTCATGCAAGCCGTGGGCATGGTGAACGACCACAGCATCGAATGCTTCCGCTATGCCCAGGTCAACCGGACACGGCGGCTCCGCGCCTGAAGTGCATGCCTTTCCACGGAGGGTTGACTTCTATTTCCAGCATAGCAATTAGCAACGGATGAATGGGACATGCCTGGCAACTTTATATTCCTCAAGCGAAGAGCAGGTTAACGGCAATCAGAGATTTATGGGGCCTTGACAACCTTTTGGACCAGCCGCGAAGCGGTAAGAATGAAGCCCACGGCGCCAGCCGTGGGAGAGAACGGGAAACACGGTTCAGCTCCGAAGGCGCGAAAGAGACCGCCGCGTTAGACCTGTCTTGACTTGATCTGGCATGCCCTCAAAGCCCTCAGCGAATCGTTTCATCTATGTGACTAGGTCAAGTATATAATTGACTACGTCACATTTATTAATTTATGCCCATTTCTTCCAGCACTCGAGTCAACCCAAATATCCACGCCGTCCGCAGCTTCAACCGGTTCTACACCCGGCAGATTGGTGTGCTCCGCGAAGGGCTGCTCAAGAGTCCTTTCTCACTCGCCGAACTGCGCGTGCTTTACGAGGTTGCGCACCGCGAACATCCGACCGCCACCGAACTCTGCCAGCAACTGGGGCTCGATCCTGGCTACCTGAGCCGCATCCTGCGCGGACTGGAAAAGCGCAGCTTGGTGCACAAATCAGCATCCCAGTCCGATGGCCGTCAGAGTCTGCTGGGATTGACGGCGCGCGGCAAAGCAACCTTCACCACCCTCGACGCGCGTCAGAACGACGAGGTCGCAACCATGTTGCGCCAACTCCCGACCGCAGGACAGACCCGGTTAGTGCAGGCCATGCGCATGATCGAAACCGTGCTCGGCAACGGCGACGAACCCAAGACTCCATATATTCTGCGTGCCCATCAACCCGGCGACATGGGTTGGGTGGTCCATCGCCACGGCGTTCTCTACGCGCAGGAGTACGGATACGATGAGACCTTCGAAGCCCTGGTGGCGGAAATCGCAGCCAAATTTATCCAGCACTTCGATCCCAAGCGTGAGCGTTGCTGGATTGCGGAAAAAGACGGCGAGATCGTCGGCTCGGTGTTTCTGGTCAAAAAATCGAACACCGTAGCCAAGCTGCGCCTGCTGCTGGTCGAGCCGTCAGCACGCGGTCTGGGCATTGGCAAGCGACTGGTCGGCGAATGTCTACGCTTCGCCCGGCAGGTGGGTTACGAGAAAATGGTCCTATGGACGCAAAGCGAACTCCCAGCGGCCCGGCATATCTACCAGGAAGCGGGCTTCCGGCTGATGCAGCAAAAGAAGCACCAGAGCTGGGGGCGCGACGATCTGGTATCGCAAATCTGGGAAGTCAAACTGTGAGTCCCAGATGCGAGCACCTAGCTCCGCAACAAATTCCTGGCGATGAAGAATACATTTGCCGGTCGTTCCGCCAGGCGGCGCATGAAATAGGGATACCACTCGGTACCGAATGGAATGTAAACGCGCATGCGCCATCCTTCGCGCACCAGCCGCCGCTGCAGGTCGCGGCGAATGCCGTAGAGCATCTGAAACTCAAAGGCGTCGCGTGGAATATTTTCCTGCGTGGCAAATGCTTTGGCCTGATTGATGATCTTCTCGTCGTGCGTCGCCAGGCCGTGATAGACGCCGCTCTTCATCAGAATTTTCATCAGCCGGACGTAGCTCGCGTCCACTTCTGATTTTTTCTGGAAGGCAATCTCTTCCGGCTCTTTGTAAGCCCCCTTGCACAGGCGAATACGGATGCGCTTCGGCCAGCAGCTCTTCGATGTCTTTCTCCGCGCGCCGCATATAGGACTGGATCACCGCGCCCACCGCGCCAGCATGACCCGGCATGCGGTGCAGTTCGTAGACGAAATCGAGGGTGCGCTGGGTGTAGGGCGAGCCTTCCATGTCCACCCGAACGAAATTACGCGGATTCATGGTCGCCGCTTTCGCCACCAGGCCGGTGACCAGATCGCGGGCGAGTTTCTCGTCCACGTCGAGACCCATGTGGGTAAGCTTCAGGCTGACATTGGCGTTGAGCTGGCGGTCCGAGATTTCGTCCAGCATTTGATGATAGAGCTGGGCGCTGGCGCGGGCTTCTTCAGCGTTGGTGACGTTCTCGCCGAGATTGTCGACGGAAACGCTCAGACCAGACTGATTGACCGTTTGCGTGACGCGCAGCGCATCGTCCACCTGGGTGCCGGCCACAAAACGGCTGGACAGACGCCGCCCGATGGCGGACCGCTCAGCCATCCCGCGCAGCGAGCGGTTCTCGGAAAGAGAAATGAAAAGCGCCCTCAGCATGTTCCTTCCAGGCCAAGGTCGGGATGGCGGGCGCCCTGCACGCGCATGAAGATCACAGAAATTTGTACCACAGCCGAAGAAAATCTGAGGCGGACGGATGAGGCTAAGACCCGAGTACCTCTACTTCGGATCAAACCTGACTTCGATGGGTTCCCGGGTTTCGTGTGCAGCCGGCGCCCATTTCCACTTATAGATCGCGTCTCTGCGCTGCCCGCACCAGCACCGGATGTGCCGCCCTTCACTTCGACCGTCTTGACCATGCCATTCGGCTCCACCAAGGCTTCAGCCTTTACGCTTCCGCTCAAGTGCATGCTACGGGCCATTTCGGGATATTGCGGCATGACCCGGCTCACAATTCTTGCGAGTGCCTTCGGTCTGTTCCTGCTGTGCCAATCGAAGCCGGAGCACAGACGAGCGCAAGATCAGCACCAGTAAGCCAGTCTGCAGTGAGGTGGTTCATAAGTGCTCGAGACCATCTGCAGCTTATTCGGCCTCTGGGATTGGCAAAAGATGACCTAGGTAACCGGCGAGCGGACTCGGAGGTAAGGCGTCGGGTTTGTAAACATCAGCGAGCGTCAGCGCTGACTTGGGAGCAGTTGCCGTCAGTCCAGAAACACTTCGTCCACGTAGCACCAGCGCCAGTCTTCGCCGGGCTCGAAGGATTGCATGATGGGATGTTTGGTCTGGTGGAAGTGTTTGGTGGCGTGTTTGTTCTTGGAAGAATCGCAGCAGCCGACGTGACCACAGCTGAGACACTCGCGCAGATGGACCCAGGTGTCGCCCATCTCCAGGCATTCCTTGCAGCCTCGGCCGCTCGGTTTAACTTTTCGGATTTCTCCCAGGTGGGAGCAGGTCGCAGGTGGATTCGGCATTGATCGACTACCTCCGAAAGAAACTTGCTGACTGTACTCGCCCTCGTGTTCCAGAAACCTCTCCGCTTCGAGGGCGGCCATGCAGCCCGTGCCGGCGGCGGTGATGGCCTGGCGATAGCGCCGGTCCTGCACGTCGCCGCAGGCATAAACGCCCGGCACGCGTGTAAGCACGTTCTTCTCGGTCACCAGATATCCATCCTGATCGGTCTCGAGTTGGCCCTCGAACATCCGGGCATTCGGTATGTGGCCGATGCCCAGGAACATGGCGCTGGTGGGGAAGTCCCAGGCCTTGTCGGTTTTCGTATCACGCAGTTTGAGGGCGGTAACTTCCTGCTGGGAAGGATCCAGCACGTCTTCGACGATGGTGTTGGTAAGAAATTCGATTTTCTTGTTCTGCTGGGCGCGGTCGAGCATGATCTTCGAAGCGCGGAACTGGTCGCGGCGATGAATCAGCGTCACCTTGGTGGCGAAGCGGGTGAGGAAGTGTGGCTTCTTCCATGGCCGAGTCGCCGCCGCCGACCACCGCGATTTCCTTTCCGGAAAAGAAGAAGCCGTCGCAGGTGGCGCACGAAGAAACGCCGTGCCCGATCAACGCCTTTTCGCCCGGCAACCCCAACCAGCGTGCCGATGCCCCGCTGGCAATGATCAGGGTGCGGGCGTGAATCGTCTCCTTGCCGAAATTCACCGCGAAGGGCCGCTTGCTCAGATCCACGCTGACCACGTGGCCCAGCTGATACTGCGCGCCGAAGCGTCCCGCCTGCTTGCGCATGTTCTCGATCAGCTCGGGCCCCTGAATGCCCTCGGGAAACCCGGGGAAATTTTCCACCAGGGTGGTGAGCGAAAGCTGGCCTCCGGGCTCATGGCCTTCAATCACCAGTGGCTTGAGGTTGGCGCGAGCCGTGTAGAGCGCCGCGGTGTGGCCGGCGCAACCGGACCCGATGATGACGACGTTGCGAATGTTCTCCATAGTGACTTGCTGACGTGTTGCGATGCAGACTGCTTAGATTGCCGAATTCAGATTTGGATGCAAGGCCCGCGTATTCCGGCGTCCCGCCCTCCGCCGCGACTATTTTTTCTTCGTCGCAGGTTTCTTCGCGGAAGGCGATCGCTCCGCCTTCTTTTCCGCCGCCCCGCCGACCCGCTCCAGCTCCTCCGGCACGGTGGTTCGCGCGCCGAGCAAGCCCGCGGTAGTTTGACAGGATCGCCGACGCGCTCTGAAACAGCGGCTCGTAGGCGCTTTGATCCGGCGCCGGACCCGCCTCCGATGCGGAGCACCGGGCCAGCACCACGGAAGACTTGCCGAAGCGCTCCAGTTTGATCCGGCTGGCCGGCGTGCTGCTGGTCAGCATGGTGGCCGGCGTGGTCACGGCCGAGGCGCTGTCTTCGATCGAAACCTGCATCAGGTCTTTGGGATCGCGCACCCGGAAGACCAGCGTCTCCACCATATTTTTCGGGTCGATGCTGAACGAGTACTGCACGGTCGAAAACAGCGCCTGCACGGAAAACTCGCGCCGGAATCGCACCCAGTTGGCCGTGCCCGGGTCGGAAGACATCTGTCCGCCCGATCCCGGCTGCAGAAATCCCGGCCCTACTTCGAGGCTGGACCTTCCGCGATCGACCTCGAAGTCCACGCCAAATAAAGGCTGTTTGGGAACCCGGGCCAGCGCGGATGCAATTTCCTGCTGTTCCCCGGCCGAAGGCGAGCACACGTTCAGAGACATTTACTTTGACCTGCGGCTGCGACGGCTGTTGCGCTATCGCCAGCAAACCCAGGCCGAGACACGTCATCACGATCAGGATGGTTCGGAGCACCAAGGGATTTTAGCAGGACGGGTGGCGGACTTCAGACCTCGGGCGTCAGACCTCGGTCATCAAAAGCAACCGCTGTATAGCCCCGGGAGACGGATTCGCCACTTTGGCCGGGGCGGAGGCATCAAGAGAGTACCTCCAATCCGCCGTCGATTCGGCCTATCATCTCCAGAGACAGACCCCGGGAGGTATTTTTATATGGCAGCGAGTCAGGTAGTTCTCTATTTTGATAAGCAGGAAGACGCGCTGCTTTTCACCTTGGCCGCCAGCTCGATGATTTCAGATGACGGTCCCGCGCGCGCTGATGAGGCGCTGGTGAAAGTTGCCGCCGAAATCCGCAAGGCCAACCGGATCACCACCGAGGGCGTTCTGGAACCATCCAACTAGTACTCTGCAGACAACCCCAGATGCGGTGTCGACGCCGTAGCTCAGGCAAGTACCGTCTCGGCCCCCGCAAAACCCACAAACCACCAAGGACACGAAGTATCACGAAGGCCTTATTTTCGGGGTCTCCTTCGTGTACGTCCGTGACCTTTGCGGTGAATGGTTTTGCGAACTGACCCACCCGCGCATCAGCCTGGCTCCCTCCCGTAAAACTCAATAGCGATCGACGTCGGAAAAGCGACTCTGATGGTTCTTTTTCTCCACCACAGTTTTTTGCTGTAACAATTTCTTCTAGGTCATTCGTCCTTAAAGATCAAGTCAGAAAGCTTGCTTGGGATGACCCCAACGATTTGCCAAAACTAGGCTCGGAGGTACATTTGTGGTTCGGGACCCCAAAGCTGCGAAGAAGCCCTATAGCCCTCCCTCTTTTAAAATCCTGGACGCCGGCGCCGCCAAAGCAGAACTTGAGGCCACGGGAGAATCGGATGATGTGAATGTCCGGCGAATGTTGTCTAGATTGAAGCAACCGCGTGATGGAAAGCCCTCCCCGGCGCCGTCCGCCTCGAGGAACTCATTGCCTTAAGCGCGATTGCTACTGCGGCGCACATGGCTCAGACTCCATGAGACACGAACAGATCCTTTGGAATCCCGCCAGGCAGGAATGGTTTTGTACGAAGTGCGGAAGAACTTCAGATCACGAAATTGAGAAAGATGCCCGTTTCGAACTTGAACAGCAGCAGTGCCACGTTCCCTGGGTAGAAATGCCCGGGGCCGCTTCTAGTCCACCCGGCGATTAACGCGGGCAACGGCACGACCCTGACCGATTCTAATCGATTCAAATCAGATGACGCTTGGCCCGTCATTCGCGGTCAAGTCGCGTGTAGGCCTGTTCCGCCAGCACGAGGCCACCCAGGACGCCGGCTCGACCTTCGAGTTGCGGTGGGACGACATACTGGTCAATGTCGCGCATGACTTCGGTTGCGCGGACATATCCGTTGAGCAGTTCCACCAGGTCTCGCCGGATTCGACCAAAGAGATGTGACTGGCGCAACACTCCTCCGCCCAGCAGAATGCGCTGCGGCGATAGCGTCAGCACCCAATTCGCTAACCCGTGCGCCAGATAGTGTGCTTCCAACGTCCACGCCGGATGGTCTGGCGGAAGGTCCTGAGCGGCCCGGCCCCAGCGCGCCTGCATCGCTGGCCCCGACGCCAATCCTTCCAGGCAATCGCCGTGGTAGGGACAGCCGCCAGGGTACGGGTCTCTTGCCAAGTCGTGCGGCACCCGAATGTGTCCCATCTCCGGATGCACCAGCCCATGAAGAACGCGGCCGTTGATGATGGCGCCGCCGCCGATGCCGGTGCCAATGGTGAGATAGAGAAAGTCGGTCAGGTTTTGAGCCGCGCCCCAGCGTGCCTCGCCGAGCGCTGCCGCGTCCACGTCGGTGTCAAAACCAACCGGCACGGCTAGAGCATCGCGCACCGTGCCCGCCAGATTATAGTTCTGCCATCCCATTTTCGGTGTGGAAGTAACGTAGCCAAATGTAAGCGAAGTATTGTGCAGATCGATCGGCCCAAACGAGCCGATTCCCACCGCTTTCAACTCGCCCCTCGATTCCTCGCGGAGAAACTCAATGGCCCTCGCCAGCGTGGCCTCGGGCGAGGTCGTCGGAAACTGCATCGTCTTCAGGTCGGCGGGCCCGGTCCCCACTCCACAAACGAATTTTGTACCGCCGGCTTCGATCGAACCGAACATAGCCAGATAAAGTTCCCAAGGGAGTCTGCCACAGAATCGCGCCGGGACAAAATTCACGGACCCGATAAGGCTCCCAGAATCCATTCACACGATCCGCGTAGGGACAACTGTCCTCAGCTGTCGGGTGGAGCGTCGCTCGCTATGTTTAGGTCTCGGCGAAAGACGGTCGAGCCTTGCTCGACTGGACAGCCCAGGGCGGCGGGCCCCACGTGGTTTGTGGCGTACCTGCCTGCTGTGGATGAGCTCTTCAACTGCTCAGGATGACGACGGTTTCGGAAGGCTAGATTTCAGATAGAGCCAACATCATAGCCATGCGGGCTATTCAGCCATCCCGAACTTCGGATTAAGCTTGGTGGAATGTCGCCTAAGAACTTGTTGCCAGTTATTTCCCTGTTGCTCTTAGCGGTTCTGCTGCCCAGCTGCGGAGGCGGTGGCACCCTCACCTCGCCTCCGCCACCCGCCACCCTGGCTTTGACCACGGTGGTGAGTGGTCTCAGCAGCCCGCTCGGTCTGGAAAAACCGCCGGGCGACAATCGGCTGTTCGTAGTCCAGCAACCGGGGACCATCCGCATCATCGCAAATGGCGCCCTGCTGTCGGGAAATTTTCTGGACATCCAGAGCCTGGTGAACTTCGACGGAGCAGAACAGGGCCTGTTGGGTCTGGCCTTCCATCCCAATTACAGCACCAATGGTAAGTTCTACGTGAACTACACGCGCGCCCTCCCCAACCCGCAGAGCGTCATTGCCGAGTTCCAGACTTCCACTACAGATCCCAACCAAGCCGACCCTAACAGCGAGCGTGTTCTGCTGGTTGTAAACCAGCCGTTTGCCAACCATAAGGGCGGCCAGTTGGTCTTTGGCTCCGATGGTCTTCTCTACATCGGGTTCGGGGACGGCGGCAACTCTGGTACCCCTGATCCCCTCAATAGCGGACAGGACTTGTCGTCGATGCTTGGGAAAATGCTGCGCCTTGCAGTGGATCCTCCTTTTACAGGGAGCCTGCAGTACGCGATTCCGGCGGACAATCCCTTTGTAGCCGGTGGAGGGTTGCCTGAGATCTTCGCCTATGGACTGCGCAACCCCTGGCGCTTTTCCCTGGAGCGTGGCGGTAGTCGCATATTCGTCGCCGACGTTGGCGAGTCCAGCTGGGAAGAAGTCGACATATTGCAGAACGGCGGAAACTACGGCTGGAGCGTCATGGAAGGTGCGCACTGTTTCAACCCACCCACCGGCTGTGACACCAGCAACAAAATCCTGCCGATTATGGAATACCCTCACACGGTTGGCATAGCCGTCATCGGCGGGTACGTCTACAAGGGCAGCGCCATACCCAGCCTGGCGAACAAATACATCTTTGGCGATCTCACCGGCAAGATATTCAGCCTGACGGAAGCGCCAGCCAATACCTGGACCCGCGCCGACCTACTCACCACCAATCTCACGATCTCATCTCTCGGCCAGGACAACTCCGGAGAAATGTACGTAGTCGATTACGGCGGCGGCAACGTCCTGAAACTGGTCCCCCAGTAACGTATCTGAGCGTGCCTCATCCTTCGCGGCTTTTTTGCGAAGGGTGGGAGCCCTTGCTTCCGGCTGCACAGTTCATTGCTGACTCCAATCTTACTTAGAACCCGGCGCGCCCTTCCCGAATGCGGCGAGAAAAATCGGGAGCGTCTCCCGCGGCCCGCGCCGCGGCATTGATGTGCGCCTGTTCTTTGAGTTGTGCAAACGGAAGATTTTCCGCCGCCAGGTCTCCTCGCTCGTAAAGCATCTGGTCGGCGCGCCCGTTCAGTAGGACGCGCCAGTCCCATTGCGGCTCTCCAGCCAGCGCAGCAATGTTGGTCGTGCAGTTGTTGGTCAGGGCGTTGTACCACTCTGGCCGATTTCGTATCCGGTTTATCTGTTTCAGATAATTGAGGAAAGTGACCCTCGCATGTTCGGCCGTGGCGCGAGTGTGAAAGAGATATGTCTCTTCGCCTTTGCGATAATTCGTCCGCAGACGCACGACGTCGCGCTCGTCGCTCACCGTGTAAATCAGCTCGTAGTAGCGGAAAAAACCGCGGACGGCGGAGTACTCCTCCCCAACTTCCTTCCTGGTTTCGATCGACATCGCGATGTAGTCATGGTCGCCAAACTGGAAGCTTACGATGGGATGGGCGATCCAGGGCGAACCCCAGTAGGTGAAAAAAATATCCATGCCCCGTATCTGCGAGAGATCGAATGATCGAGTCTCCCAATGTGGTGTGTACTCGCCTTCGGTTCGGTAGTCGCAGTTGCGAACGTTGTGAATGGTGACGTGATCGCTGTCTATTTCCGCCCAGGCGGTCTGCGCCACGTCGGGTTGCCAGATCCTGTCATTTGATGGCTTCAAGGTAAGCCACCACGCCAACACCAGGACAAATCCCGCGACACAAATGGCGATCCCTTTGCCGCGTCCCCGGAAGGCCAGCAGCGTTCCTATCACGGCGATCCCGTAGCCGGGCGCCGCAACGTTTCGGAGAGAAGAAGATGACACGGGCAGCAGGTCGAAATACAGCGCCGCCACGGCCCAGCCGGTCAGCAATAGAACCAGGAGCACAGCGAATCCGGGTCTCACAACACCCGCGACTCGCCGCCACAAAGCGTGTGGGGTCATCGGTCCAGTTTTAGGCGTAGATTCCGCGCTGCCGAAGCGTAAAGGCAACACGGTCGATGGCCAGCATGTACGCTGCCATGCGATTGCTCACGCCGTGGGTCTCGGCGTACTTCAGGACTTCCGCGAAGGCGGTCCGCATGGTGTGCTGCAGGTAATCGTTGACCACCGCTTCGGTCCAAAAATATCCCTGGCGGTCTTGCACCCATTCGAAATAGGAAACGGTTACACCACCCGAATTCGCGAGGATGTCAGGAATGACAAACACGCCCTTGTCCATCAGAATTTCATCGGCCTCGGCGGTGGTGGGACCATTCGCTCCCTCGCAGAGGACCTTGGCCTTCACCCGATCGGCGTTGCGGGTGGTGATCTGGTTCTCGAGCGCCGCGGGAATGAGAATGTCGCAGTCAGCCACCAGCAATTCGGCGGAATTGGTTTCTTCTGTGCCGGGAAATCCGTTCAGGGTGCGATTGTTCTGGTAGTGCAGCGAGAGTGCTTCAATGTCGATGCCGTTCTTGTTATAGAGCCCACTTTTGCTGGCAGATACGCCAACAATCTTGTAACCCCTCCGGCGCATCAGTCGGGCGGCATTCGAACCCACATTGCCGAACCCCTGAATCACTACTCGAGTTTGATCCGGGCTCATGCCGAGTTTCTTCGCCGCCTCGTCACAAACAATCATCAGCCCCCGCCCCGTGGCTTCAATGCGCCCGTGCGATCCGCCCAACTCCAGGGGCTTGCCGGTTACAACTGCGGTGACGGTATGGCGGACATGCATGGAGTACGTGTCCATAATCCAGGCCATGATCTGCCCGTCGGTGTTGATGTCCGGACCGGGAACATCTTTCTCCGGCCCCAACAGCTCCATCAACTCTGCCGTATAACGACGCGTGAGCCGTTCCAGCTCGCGCTTGGACATTTTGTCGGGATCGCAAATCACTCCACCGGCTGCGCCACCAAAAGGGATATCCACTACGGCGCATTTCCATGTCATCCAACTGGCCAGCGCGCGAGTCTCGTCCAGAGTGACGTCGGGAGTATAGCGAATGCCGCCCTTGGCCGGCCCGCGATCGATCGAATGCTGTACCCGGAACCCGGTGAATGTTTCCAGGCGCCCATTGTCCAGCTGCACCGGGATATGAACAATAATTTCCCGGCTGGGCTCGCGCAATATTCTCCACAGGCCCTCGTTGAGTTTGAGCTTCTCCGCGGCCACGTCGGACCGGGCAATCTGTGCTTCCCACGCATTGACTTCTTCCAGATATGCAGTTGGCATTCGGTTGTCTTGGACGGAGCCTCGGTCCCGAGTCAGCAGGCCCGCAGCAAAGTTTATCTCAATATCCTACACTTTTCGCTGGCTGGCTCAGGATTGGACTGGCGCAGCCGATCAAGAAAATTGGTAAATAGTATTCTTTAGTGGGGTTCCCCACACGTCAACTTTCCTAGGTTGCTATAGTCACAATGATCCCATGCTTGTAGAGTCTCAACCCGCCTCTCGCACCCGGTTGCGCGACGACTTCTTCCTGACGCTGCGCCTCGCGCTGCCCCTCATCATCGCCGAGGTCGGCTGGATGAGCATGGGCATCGTGGACACGATCATGGTAGGGCGGCTGCCCGACAGTGCCGTGGCCATTGGGGCCACCGGCCTGGGCCAGAGCCTCTATCACAGCGTCGCGATATTCGGTGGCGGCCTGCTGCTTGGACTGGATACCTTCGTTGCCCAGGCCTACGGTCGCAAAGATCTGCACGACGCACGAATCTCGCTTGTGAACGGACTGTTTCTCGCTTTGGCGTTGACTCCGATCCTCATGCTGGCCGTTTCGTTTTGGCCGCCGCTGATGCAGCATTTCGGTATCAGCGCGGAGCTGGTAGAGCCCATGCGTCCGTTCTTGCATGCGCTCAACTGGGGCACCTTGCCGCTACTAACGTACTTCGCCCTTCGCCGTTATCTGCAGGCAGAGAACGTGGTGCTTCCGATCATGTTCGCTCTGATCTCCGCCAACGTCGTGAACGCGATCGGCGATTGGGCATTGATCTACGGACACCTCGGACTTCCCGTCATGGGCATTACCGGTTCTGGCTGGGCGACTTGTGTGGCCCGCATGTACATGGCTGGTGTGCTCGCCCTCACTTTGCTCTGGGTGGAGTCGAAACGTTCGCTGCCCAAGTGGACGGGAGCCGTCCGCATCGATCTGCGGCGGGTTACAGCCTTGCTGAAGCTGGGAGCGCCCGCGGCCACCCAGATCCTTCTCGAAATCGGAGCGTTCGCGGCGGCCACGGCGCTGGTGGCCAGGCTTGGGCCCGTCCCTCTCTCGGGGCACGAGATCGCTTTGAACTGTGCTGCACTCACCTTCATGGTGCCGTTGGGCATTAGCTCCGCTGCCGCGGTTCGAGTGGGTCAACAACTGGGAAGAATGGATCCCGCGGGAGCGCGTCGCGCAGGGTGGTCCGCCATCGTGCTCGGAGCCGGATTCATGACCTGCTCGGGCCTGGTGTTCGTGTCCATTCCCACCTGGATTGCACGGTTGTTCTCTCCGGATCTGGTTGTGATTCGCACCGGCGCCAGACTGCTGTTGGTTGCCGCCGCCTTCCAGTTGTTCGACGGCTTGCAGACGGTTGCGACCGGAGCTCTTCGCGGCGCGGGCGACACCAAAACGCCCATGCTGGCCAATTTCGTCGCCTACTGGCTGATCGGGCTCCCGGTCGGCTATCTTTTATGTTTCAAGTTGGGATGGGGCGCGGTCGGAGTCTGGATCGGGCTGTGCGCCGGCCTGATGATGATCGGGTCAGGACTTCTGCTTGCGTGGCATAAGAGGACGCTCCTCGGGTGACTTCAGCTTTGGAAGGGCGTCGCTCAGCACTCGTTTGACGCAAAAACGTCTTGAGCGGCTAAAAATCCTATCGTGCGCCGTCAACTTAGACATGTTCCTGAATCCGAAGCAGGCTTCGTTAACCTTTCAATGCCGAATAACCCGACCCTAAACCCTGCCCATTCCACCCAAAGCTTCGCGAATTCTTGCATATCCAGGTTTGATCACCAAATAGATGAAGTCGCAACGCTGCCGGTAGGGCAGAAACGCGCTCTTCATCGCGTTGATGGTAATTTTCTCAAAGTCATTTAGAGACAGGCCGAAGGTTTCCGCGGCGGCCTCGAATTCCCTGGTCATCGTGGTGTCGCTCATCAGGCGGTTATCGGTGTTGAGAGTCACGCGAAACTTTTCCTGATAGAGAACCTTGAACGGATGTTCCGCCAGGCTGGGCGTCGCGCCCGTATGGACATTGCTGATCAAACAAATCTCCAGCGGAATTCGCTTGTCGAGAACGTACTGCGCCAGATCGCCCAATTTCACCACTTTGCCATCCGCGACGGCGATATCGTCAATGAGCCGGGTTCCGTGTCCGATGCGATGCGCGCCGCAGTACTGGATGGCCTGCCAGATCGATTCCTTACCGTATCCCTCGCCGGCGTGAATCGTGATGTTGAAATTCTGACGCTGAATGTAGTGAAAGGCATCGACATGCTTCTTGGGCGGATATCCGCCTTCCTCACCGGCCAGGTCGAAGCCGACCACGCCGCGTTCGCGGAAATCCACGGCCAGTTCCGCCATCTCGAGCGATACATCCATATTGCGCATGGCGCAGATGATCAACCCTGAAACTGTTCCAAAGTCTTTTCGCCCCCGCTCCAGCCCCTTTAATACGGCGGAGACCACCTGCTGGTGCGTCAATCCTTTGCGGGTATGAAAGACCGGCGCGAAACGCGTTTCAAAATAGACCACGCCATCCTGGCTTAGATCTTCGGCCTGTTCGTATGCGACCCGTTCCAGCGCCTCCTCCGTCTGCATCACTGTAATGGTGTGCGCAAAGCCTTCCAGATATTTGGCGAGACTCCCCTTGTTCGCGCCTTGATGAAACCATTGCGCCAGTGCCGTCGGATCGCTGGTGGGAAGCTCCGTGTATTTTGTTTCCTTAGCCAGGTCAATCACGGTTTGCGGCCGCAGCACACCGTCCAAGTGTTCGTGCAACAGCACTTTGGGCAAGCTCCTCAATCGGCGTTTATCAAGCATCATCGGAGACTAACATCTACCGTTCGGTACGGCGGCACGGGGTTCACTGGTTGACGCCCGCGGCCCAATAGTTACTGCGAAACAGCACCGTCTCATTCCGCGCCGGGTCTTTCAACCGCACTCGAATCTGATGCAGTCCCGGACGAGGACTCGTTGGGTTCAAAGCTCAACAGATAGCGATTGTGCACATGATTGGAAAAGCTGGTCATCTTGGTCTCGAAACTCTTGCGCGAAGCAAACAGTTCGTACTCACCGCCGCTCATCGATGCAATCGCCTGGGACACATTCTTTTTCATCGCCGCCCGCGCCATTAGAAGAGGACCCTGTATGTTGGGGGGCGCACCCCAATAAGCCTCGTCGCGGTTGCTCCCCCGTTCGGTGTCGAGCACTTGCGAAAGCGAAGGGGAAAAGGGGAGCGCATAGACCGCGACGTTGGCCACACCGATCAGCTTAACTACGTCGTCGAGTTTCGCAAAGTGACTGCCATGATCGCGGGTTTCGCTGATCAGCAGCAGCAGGCGCTGGCGTCCCTCGGACCGTTGGTTGAGCAACCTTACCGAGTACGCTACCGCGTCGAGAATCGCGGCACCGTTGTCGCCAGCCTCCAGGGCTTTCAGATCGCTCTCGATAACGTCAGAGTTGTGGGTGAAATCGTGCGCCAGATTCAGCTTGCTATCGAAGAACACTAGAGCGGTCTCGGTATCGGCCTGGCTCAGTACGGGCTCCAACATGGACGGTAGACCGCGCATGCGAGCAAACTCACGCCACGCTCTGCGGCCACATTGGACCGCGATGACCACCGAGACCGGCCCGGCCTGAGCGGCTTCATCCAGGTATGGCAGCTCTTCGACGCCATTGTCCTCAATGATGAAGTCCTTCGCCTGCAACCCGTAAACCACATTGCCTTTCGCATCTCTCACCAGCGTGGGGACCAGCACCACGTTGGACTGTGCGTTGAAGGTGGGTTCCTGGGGTGCAGCCGCATGCCCCAAAACCAGCATCAACGCCGCGAAACGCAAACTGGCTTTGAAGAGGCTCATTTCGCCTGCAAATTAAGCTTCCCCGATGTCCTCATTCCAAACTTCGGGATTCGTTCGGATGTACTCGCCCAGCAGCGAAGCGCACTCTTCGAAATCGAGGTCGATCACTTTCACTCCGAGCGAGCGCAGCCACTCCACTCCACCCTGAAAATTGCGGCTTTCGCCGACCACCAACGTGCCGAAGCCAAACTGCCGGATTAGCCCGCTGCAATACCAGCACGGTGCCAGCGTAGTGACCATGACGAGATCGCGATAGCTGCGCTGCCGTCCCGCGTTGCGGAAGGCATCGGTCTCACCGTGCATCGAGGGATCTCCATGCTGCACCCGGCGATTGTGACCTGAGCCAACCAGTTGGCCGCGCGCGTCAAAAATCGCCGCGCCGATGGGAATGCCGCCTTCCGCCAGTCCCTTGCGGGCTTCGGCCAGGGCGACGGCAAGCATGGCGGCGTAGTCGAGACTCAGATTCTTATCCTCCCGGAATCATTATGACATCCACGCCAGACACCCGGTTCCGTTCATGTTTCGGCAACGCCTCATGTTCCGTCCGGCAGCGAGCCGAGAGTCCCCTCCTCATGAAAGCCCCCCAGCAACTTGAGCTTGATGCCTGTCAATTTCTGCCGCAGAGCCTCGTCAAGATAGAAGGCAAGCATTCTCGCAGCGGCCGCGTATTCCAGACCTTCGGGACGGATGTTCGAGATGCAATTTCGCTCCGCGTCAGTGCGCCCTGGACGCGGCCCCCATGTGATGTACGCGCCCAGACTATCGGGAGAGCTTAGCCCGGGGCGCTCGCCAATCAGGACAACTGAGACCCTCGCCTGCAGCGCCGCGCCGATGGCATCGCCGATCGCCACGCGTCCCTGCTCAACGATGCAGATTGGGCCCACCGACCATTGATGGCTAAGTGGTGGATGGTTAAGCAGCGGCAATACTTCGTCCAGCAGCGGCAGCGCGTGACGCGCCACAGCCAGCGCGGAAAGTCCATCCGCAACCACAAACACGACGTCACAGGGAACAGCGACTAAATTCGCACCGGATTCCGGATTGAGCGTCCGCCCCTGAACGGGATAGCGCAGATAGGTAGCCCGGTCCGCGGCGGCGCTCCTGAGTACACAAACCCCCAGCCCGCGCTCGCGCAGTCCCCCCAACAGAGACGGCACATCGAGCGCAGCGTGGACCGCGTCCCGGGCCTGCGCGTGCGCCAGCTGGAAATCGAGCACTTCGTGAGTCGCCAGGCCGCGGCCCGCGCGGTTTAGGCCAACGCGGGCCGAAGTATATTGCCGAAGGCTTCTGGCTAATTCCTCCGTCATATCACGCCACCGGATTGACTCCCGCTGGCAAGAGCTCACTTACCGTCAGCCGGCGGAATTCGCCACGTTCCAGCCATGCCTCGAATTCCGGAGCGGGCCGCAATCCCAGCACCGACCGCAGATACAGCGCGTCGTGAAACGATGTGCTCTGGTAGTTGAGCATGATGTCGTCCGCGCCCGGCACTCCCATAATGTAGTTCACTCCCGCCACGCCCAGCAGGGTCAGGAGCAAATCCATATCATCCTGGTCGGCTTCGGCGTGATTGGTGTAGCAAACGTCGCATCCCATGGGCAGGCCCAACAGTTTGCCGCAGAAGTGATCTTCGAGTCCGGCGCGGATGATCTGCTTGCCGTCGTACAAATATTCCGGCCCAATAAAGCCCACCACTGTATTCACCAGCATGGGTCGGTAGCGGCGCGCGACCGCATAGGCACGGGCTTCCAGCGTCTGTTGATCGCATCCGTGGTGCGCTCCCGCCGACAGCGCGCTGCCCTGGCCTGTCTCGAAGTACATGATGTTGTCGCCGACGGTTCCTCGCCGGAGCTCGCGCGCCGCGTGATGTGCTTCATCCAGCAGCGCGAGATTGATTCCGAAGGATTGGTTGGTCGCCTCCGTTCCTCCGATGGATTGGAACATCAGGTCGATCGGCGCGCCTTGTCGCAAGGCCTCCATCTGAGTGGTGACGTGTGCCAGCACGCAACTCTGCGCGGGAATACCAAACTTCTCCCGGGCATAGTCCACCAGTCTGAGCAATGTGCCAACCGATGCGACATTGTCGCTGGCCGGATTGATGCCGATCACCGCATCTCCCGACCCCAGCGATAGCCCGTCCACGATGGACGCGGCAATCCCAACCGGATCATCGGTCGGATGGTTGGGCTGCAGCCGCGTGGAGAGCCGTCCGCTCAGTCCGACCGTAGTGCGGAAGCGAGTCACGACCCTGATCTTGCGAGCCTACCGCGATCAAGTCTTGCGCCTGCATGAGTTTCGATACGGCTGCTGCCATTTCCGGAGTCAAACCCGGACTCAGTGCGACCAACGCTTCGCCCGAGGCTTGGTCGTCGAGCAGCCAGTTGCGAAACTCGCCCACCGTAAATGACGCGATCGGCGCAAAGGCAGCGTCATCGTGGGCGTCTACGATCAGCCGGCTGACTTCGTCGGATTCATAGGGAATGATAAGTTCGTCGAGAAAGTGGCGGAGTGGAAGATCGGCGAGAACGAAACGTGCCGCCACTCGTTCTTCGGCTGTGGCCGCGGAGATACCTGCCAACTGGTCTCCCGACCGAAGGGGCGACGCCTTCGCCAGCAATTCCTTCAGACCGGCAAACCGGTAAGTCACACCGCGAATCGCGTGAGACATCCGCATTAGAGACGACGCATCGGGCTGCGTCCCTCAATTATGCCTTGTTCGTTGAGGTCAGGAGCAGTGGCCAGATGGGCGCCGAAATCTCACCCTGGCCTGGTGGTGTCTGGTGAAAGTCCAGTTTTATCGTCGCGCATAGCACAAACGGGGCATACTGCGGTAAGATTCCCTGCCCCTCATATATTGTCCGTAGGATTGGCCGCGAGGTAGCCGCCGGCAGGAGAACGTCCGATGAAGCTTTCCTCGAAAAATGCAATTGTCATTCTGATCGCACTTCTAGGTCTGGCCAGGACCTCCCCGGCACAAGCCAGCTACAGCCTGCTCTCTCCCGATAAGCGCATCGAGGTGAAGGTTCGGACCAGCGACCGCTTCAGCTACGACGTCCGTTTCAAGGGCACGGTGCTGCTGCAGAACTCCACTTTCTCTATCGACATCGATCACAACACGCTGGGCCTTCAACCCAAGGTCAAGACAACCAAGGAACGCAGCTACGATGGCACGCTCGAACCTCCGGTCCGGCAGAAATTTGCCAGAGTTCGGGAGAACTACAACGAACTGCGTCTGACTCTCGAAGGCAACTATGCGGTCATCTTCCGCGCCTACGACGAAGGCGTGGCCTACCGTCTGGAGACATCGCTGCCGCAACCCGAAGTGAGAGTCTACAACGAGGAATCCAGCTTCAACTTTCCCGACGATTACCGCGTCTACTTCCCGCAGGAAGAGAGTTTCTTTTCCCACAACGAACGACACTACCTGCCCATGAATTTGAAGACGATCGCACCAGTCGCCATTGCCAGCCTGCCGGCCGTGGTCGAAGCCGCGAACGGTGTGAAAGTGGCGATCGCCGAATCCGATATTGAAGACTATCCCGGGCTTTGGCTGCACGGCACCAGCGGCAACGGACTGGCGGCAACGTTCCCGCCGTATCCGCTCCAGGAAACGCTGGAGAAGGACCGCGATTTCAAAGTCACCCAGGCCGCCGACTACATCGCCGTAACCCGCGGCACCCGCAGCTATCCCTGGCGGTTGTTGGGGATTGCCGAAAAAGATGGTGACCTGATCACCAATCAATTGGTCTGGCTGCTGGCCAAACCGTCGCAGGTAGAGGACACCTCCTGGGTCAAGCCCGGCAAAGTGGCCTGGGATTGGTGGAACGCGCTCAACATCGATGGCGTGAATTTCAAGTCCGGCGTCAACACTCAGACCTACAAGTACTACGTGGATTTCGCGGCCAGGTATGGGCTGCAGTACATCATCCTCGATGAGGGCTGGTACAAACTCGGCAATGTGCTCGAAGTGGTGCCCGACCTCAACATGGAGGAACTGACCGCATACGCCAAACAGAAAAATGTCGGCATCATTTTATGGATGGTATGGAAGACCTTAGACGATCAGTTCGACCCGGCGTTCGATGAATTCCAGAAATGGGGTGTCAAGGGACTCAAGATTGACTTCATGCAGCGCGACGATCAGAAGCTGATCAATTTTTATTACAAGACGTGCCGCGAGGCCGCCAAGCGCCACATGCTGGTCGATTTTCATGGCGGACAGAGCCAGATCACCATGACCCGCACCTGGCCCAACATGATCAGCGGCGAAGGCGTCCGCGGCCTGGAATGGAGCAAGTGGAGCGCTGAGACCGAACCCCAGCACAACGTGACGCTACCCTTTACCCGCATGTTTCTGGGACCGATGGATTTCACTCCCGGCGCCATGTTGAACGCATCGAAAGCGAGTTTTGCTGCTATCCACGACCGCCCTATGAGCCTGGGCACACGCTGCCACCAGTTGGGAATGTACGTAGTCTTTGAAAGCCCGCTGCAAATGCTGTCCGACAGTCCGTCAAACTATATGCGCGAACCGGAAATGATGGAGTTCCTGGCGCCCGTTCCTTCCGTATGGGATGACACAAAGGTGCTCGACGCTCGCATCGCCGAATACGCCTTGGTTGCCCGAAGAAGCGGCAAAGACTGGTACGCCGGCGCCATGACGAACTGGACCGCACGCCACCTGCAAGTGGACTTCTCGTTCCTGCCCGCGGGAACGTTCTGGCTGGAAGCCTACCAGGACGGAGTCAACGCCGATCGCATGGCCAGTGACTACAGGAAGACCAGGACCCAAATTACGCGGGACACCAAACTGAAAATATCTCTCGCACCCGGTGGAGGCTGGGCAGCGAGAATTCATCAATAACACTCGATTTCCCTGTCACCTTGAGCGGAGAAGAACGCTTCGCTGGCGAAGCGTTCCTCGGAGTCGAAGAGCCCCTATTCCATCCACGAGCTCGTGCGTTCTGTTCTGGAATCCGCAAACTTCTGCCTACATAGAGATGTCCGCCCAACTACAGTCCTGTCCTGATTGTTGCGGAATCGTCCCGCCATTAGCCTTGTGCAGCAATTGAGCTGCGAAAAAATACGAGGAGGACTTCCATGGGAACAATCTTGATCGTGCTGTTAGTGCTTCTCCTGCTGGGCGCGCTTCCGACGTGGCCCTACAGCGGCAGTTGGGGCTATTACCCAAGCGGCGGCCTGGGGCTCGTTCTGCTGATCGTTGTGTTTCTGGCGCTCACCGGCCGCGTCTGATGGCGAAAGCTATTTCTCGCTCTCCTTGGAATGGGTTTCAATCAATCGCTTGGTCAAAATCACAAGCGCAAGAATCTGGGTCCATTCCGAGACTATGTTTCCGGCCACCTGTCCCCACTTCGAGTCTGGGTCGGCGTGCTTGTAGACGGCGACCCAGCACACGCCCGTGACCAGCAGAAACAGCGTCAGGGAATGATTCGTGATCGTCTCCCAAACGGGACCCCGCAAATTCAGCGGCGGTTTTCTACTCTCCGCCGAGCCTCGCTCGTAAAGGTACTTGGTGGCCAACACCGTGACCACCACACCCGACCAGTCGGCAATAGCATTGCCAAAAAATGAGCCCCAGTGGGTCTTGGGGTCGGAGACGATATAAAGGACGATCCAAAGAATCAGGACGGCAACGCACGCAATACTCAAAGAGTGTCGCGCCAGGAAACCACCCTTCCTGCCTGATTTCGCCTTTCTAGCCTTCTGCCCGACATCGCGATTTTCTGGCGGCACGGAGACCAGTTTAAACCCTAACTACTTGTCATCGTTTCACGTGTGTCATTCGCGTGTCATCCTGAAGAGGCGGAGCCCTTGGCTGCGCGAAGGGCTCCCGACGAAGGACCTGCGCATTCCCTGGCGACGAGCGCCCAATTTCGCGTGCTCTGCTCATGCTCCTTCGCGCTGGATTGAAAGGAGTGTTCCTTGCGGGCTGACGCAAGTAGAATGTGGCGCGGAATACATAGGTCCTTCGCTTGCTTCCGCCCCGCTTCACGGGACGAAAGACTACGCTCGGGATGACAGCTCTCTTGTAATGACCAGATAACCGATGCCCATGCGAGCTTGTTCCAAGATGACCCGCTACCGGCACGTCTCTCCAGTCGACAAAAAAAAACGGCACCCATCAGGATGCCGTTTCCATCAGCCACGGATTAACGGAACACTCAGCGCCGGCCGGACCCGCCGTGCGGACCTCCGCCCGATCCACCGTGGCTCCCGCCCCCACCGCCCCCGCCTCCACCGCCACCACTTCGTGACGGAGCCGACTCGCGTGGCGCGCTTCCTCTGCCTTCAGAGCCGCGCGGCGTCACAATCGGCTGCCTCATTTCCAACGGCGGACGAGAGTAGCTCCGCGGCGAGTCTTGAACCATACTGCGGCCGCCACCTACTTCTCGATCCGGACGCGACATCTCGTTGCGCTGGAACTCTGGCCCTGCACCGCGCCCGCCATACATGCCGCCTCCGTTGTTATTCACCCGATCGGCGGGGCCACCGCCCGACTGTGGTGTGAAGTGCCGCCAGCTGCCATTGTTGGTCGACGCGTCTGGACGCGAGGAGTTTCCCGGTCGCGGCACGTTATTGTTGAACGTCCCTGCTGACCCCGCCGAATGACTCGTGGCGCCATCATGCGCTGGAGACGAATCGGAAAATCGCCGCCAACCCGCGCCCTCGGAAGTCGAGGTTCTTGCCACCCCGCTGTTCGGCGTAGACATCGTTCCCCGGCCCGGACCCTGGGTTTGAACCTGTGGCCGGTTTTGCACCGCGCTTTCGCCTCTCGAGAATGACTGACCCGCTCCGTTGCGCTGGATCGACTGCTGCATCCGCGAGACCTGCCGGTCGAACGATTGCGGCGCGGCCGCCGGCCGTGATTTCGAGAAGAAGCGCTGTTGCTCGCCGCCGCGCGGCAACGTCGACGCTGCTGCCGGCCGGTTGCTTACCGACAATGCCGAACGCGTTGGAATCACGGGGAGATTTCCCGCGATCATGCGCCCGCCACGAAAGGTTTCACCGTTGACTCCGACAGGAGTGGACCGTCCCGTCCCGAACTGCCCGGTTGGAACGGTGGATAAGCCACCACGCACTCTCGCATCCGTCGAGGCCAGGCGCAGGTTGGAATATGCACCACCGGCGCGAAGCGGAGCAATGCCTCCAAAGCCACGTCCGGGGCCATTGTGAATATTGTAGATATTCGTGACGTTGACCACGTTGTAGTGCGACCCGTAACGGCCGTACCAGGGATAGAAGCGGTCACACGGCCCAATCGGCAACCAGCCGACCGAGCCAAATCCGAATCCGACACTGACGCCAACCCCGCCGCCGAAACCGAAGAAGGACACATACGCGGGCGCCCACACCGGCCGATATCGCGGATATCCGTAAGCCGGACCCGGCCACCATACCCACGAACTGTTGTAAACGAACCAGCGTCCGTAATGATAAGGTGCCCAACCCCAGGGTTCGTACGAAACCCATGTCCAGCCCCAGCCCGGCTCCCACACCCAGCGTCCGCTGCGATAAGGCGCCCAACCCGGGCCCACCAAGGGCGTCCACACCGGACCGTAGTCCGGAACGGTCACCCAGCGTCCGTAGGTATCAAGATCTTCTGAACCGGTGTAGTAGCGATTGCTGTTTCCCCAGGACCGGGCATCGTAAATCAATCGGTCGCGCTCGCTGTTCCATGAATCCCAACTGTCTCTCGACGGCGCTTCCGCCAACCTGTATTGAGTATCGGCGCCGGTACCACGCACGACGGCCATTTGGCCCTTTTCCACCTGAGTGCTGCCCTGAGGCGTCGAAATTTCAGCTGAGCCCTTGCGGACGATGACCTGTGTGTCGCCTTCCGCATTGATCTCGACCCGATAAATTCCTTCCGCCTGTGCGGGTCGAACGGCGACGTTCGCGGTGTCAATTTCAACCGCGGCCTCCGTGTTCTTGAAAACCGTGTAGTCGATCAGTCCGCGCTCGACTTGTACCTGGATCTGAGTCCGCGAAAGGCCTGCAATGCTGGCCAGCGTGCTGTCGCCAAGCCGCAGAATGTTCCCGGAGTCAAGCTGCACCTCAGCTCGTGAGTTGGCGCCAGTCGAAACCTTGTCGCTGCTCACCATCGGCTGGTTCACTGCTGCAGCCGCCCAATCCCCAGAATCACCCCGCTGCGTGGAGACGTCTCCGTGAATTAAACTGATGCGCGCCACGGCGGACGAAGGCTCGGCTTGCGTTTGAGCCGGCGCCTGCCCCTGCCCGGGCACTTCTTCTGATACTTGCGCACCCGCCATCACACACGCGCTTAAAATCAGTGCTCCAACAATGAGTACAAATCTGTTTTTCATGGCCCACCTCTCGCGACAAGAACTCGCGCACAATGGACAATGCAGGTGACATGCCAAAGTCAGCATTGAGAGCGCAGGCTAAAGACTTATTGTTCAATAGGTTAGAGGCGAGCTGAAGAGACGCGGATGAGACCCGGGACCCGGGCTGGCCGGGTTCAACCAAGAGTGGTGGTTTTCAGCCACCGGAATCCGTCTCCTCAACGGGCACGAGACATCGCCCGCTCCGTGGAAGAGCGGCCCTTCCAGGGCCGCGTTCTCAATGGCACCCCATCGGTCGGCCTTTAGGCCCAGTGGGCGCCATTGGGGCTGAAGCCCAACGTCTCAGATCGACGAGCCTACGCGGCGCTTAAAAAGCGCCGCTCTTCCACGGTGGCGCCAGGCTCTTACTCGGACAACCAGTCTCCGCTAATACAGCGACCTAACCGAACTATTCTTCACTTTCTTTCTCCGGCTCGTCGCCGATGCCGATTTTCGAAAGCCGGTAGCGGAGCGCGTTTCGCGAAAGTCCCAACATGCGCGCGGCCTGGCTTTTGTTTCCATGAGCGCGACGCAGAGCTTCGCGGATCATCTCGTCTTCCCACTGTTCGAGAGTCATACCTTCGGGAAGGAGACTTGACGGAAAGTCAGCGGTCTTGCCGCCTCGCGAATCAATGTGAATATCGCTTGCTTCGAGTAAGGGTCCTGCCGCCAAAGCCGACGCCCGCTCCATGATGTTCTGGAGTTCGCGAACATTTCCCGGCCAGTGATAGTCCACCAGGATCTGCAAAGCATCCGGTGAAACTCCAGTAATTTTTCTTGCCGATTCCTGGGCGAAGCGCGAGAGGAACAAAGTCACCAGCTCAGGAATATCTTCCTTGTGCTCCCGCAATGGAGCAATATCGATCGGCACAACATTCAGCCGGTAGTAGAGGTCCTCGCGAAATGTGCCGTCTTCGAGCGCGGCCCGCAAGTCCCGATTGGTGGCCGCCACCAGGCGCACATCGACTTTGATGATTTTCGTTCCGCCGAGTCGCTCGAACTCTCGCTCCTGCAGGACGCGCAACAGCTTCACCTGCGTCGCGGGCGGCACGTCGCCGATTTCATCGAGGAAGAGGGTTCCCTTGTCGGCGAGCTCGAACTTTCCCGGCTTGCTTCCGGTCGCGCCCGTAAAGGCACCTTTCTCATATCCAAACAACTCACTCTCGAGGAGATTCTCCGGAATCGCGGCGCTGTTGATCTTGATGAATGGCCCGGACGCTCTCCGTGATTTCTCATGGATGGCGCGAGCCACCAGGTCTTTACCCACTCCGCTTTCTCCGCCCAGCAGGACGGTCGAATTGGTCGGCGCTACTCGTTCCACCGTAGCCAGAACTTCCTGCATCTTCGCGCTGCGGGCTACCAGGTTGGGATGCTGGTAACGCTGTTGCAGCGCCTCGCGCAGTGAACGGTTCTCCACCCGAAGGCGCTGCACATCGAGCTCCTTGTGCACCACCATCCGCATCTCGTCGAGAGAAAAAGGCTTTAGTACATAATCGCTGGCGCCCGCCTTCATCGCCTCGACTGCAGTTTCCACCGTGCCGAACGCGGTCATGACAATCACCGGCAGCGCCGCCTGAAAGCGTTTCACCGCCTGCAGAAAATCCAGCCCATTCATGCCCGGCAACTTGAGATCGGTGATCACGAGATCGACCGAACCGCTTTGCAGCATCTTCAATCCGGTTTCGGCGTCCTCTGCGGACAAGGTTTGGAAACCGTCGTCTCCCAGATCAAGTTCCAGGAGACGGCGCATTTTTGCTTCATCCTCGACAATCAGGATGATTGCCTTCGGTGTCGTCATGAACTTGTAGCCCTCTGCGGGACCTCTTCCGCCGGAAAGAAAATGACAAAACAGGCGCCCTTTCCGTCTGAATTCTCCAGTCGGATGGTGCCGTGATGTTCATCCACAATCTTTGAAACAATCGAAAGGCCCAGCCCGACGCCGGTTTTCTTGGTGGTCACGAAAGGATTGAAAATCTGCTCGCGCATTTCCGCCGGGACACCGGATCCAGTATCTTTCAGCCGCACCTGCACTCCTTTACGTCCGTTCGACCGAGCGTCTGAAACCTCGACCCGGAAGTTGCCGCCGTCGCTGCCCATGGCCTCATACGCATTCTGAACCAGATTCAAAAACACCTGCTCGCAAAGATTCTCGTCGAGCGGCACCGGAGGCAAATCCTTCTGATAGTCACGTTCCACCACAACCGGCCCGCCCTTCCACTGTTCCGCTACCGACTTTAGAGCCTGATCGATCAATTCTGTCACTTGCTGGAGACGCGTCTCGGTGCGCAACGGCCGGGCAAAATCGAGAAATCGGGTCACCAGCGCGCTCGCCCGGTTCACTTCGCTCGATATGTATCCCGCCAGCTCGCTGGCTAGGGGATTCGAGTTCTCCAGCTTTCGATTGAGCGTTTCCGCCGATCCCTTAATCACGCCCAGCGGATTCCGAATTTCATGCGCCAGCCCGGCCGAAAGCTGTCCCAGGGCAGCCAGCCGCTCGGAACGCCGGGCCTCAGCCTGGGCCCGCTCGAGCTGACGATTGGCTTCCGTCAACTTCTCGGCCACTTGCTGGTATTGCGTGGTCTTCCGGCGGTTCTCCAGCGTGAAGCGGTTCACCACAATAGCCGCCATAAAGAAAAACATGATCCGGATGGCGAGTTCGGCGGCTCCGGTGAGTGTGAGCGTGTATTCCTGCAGCGCAGGATAGAGATATGAACAGTAGGCGGCCGAAGCCAGCAAGGTCCAGAGCAACGTGCCCCAGGAGCCAAAGTGGATCGCTGCGGTCACGATCGGGACGTAATAGATGGGATAGTAACTGCTGTTAATGCCCAGTTCACCGGTGTGGTTGATCAGCAGGGTCGCCAATACGATCTTGACCAGAACCACGGCTGACAGACCGGAGCGAGGCCAGGTCGCGATGATTCTGCCCTCGGCCAGCTGCACGATCCCGATGGCCAGCAGCGCCAGTTGCTTGTGGCGTTCCTCCACCGGCGGCAGCACCGCCAGCCCCAGCAGAAAGACCAGCCAGAGCACATCCATCCACTTGATACCGCTGTGTTTTTCTTCGTTCATACCAAACGGCTTTAACTTGGCTGGGGTCATTTGCCCGCTAGGTCCAAGGCACGACGCCACGTCGTCAGCAGTGTATCTCGCTTCTCATCTGGACCGTCAATGACGGGTCTGTTCGCCTACCAACCTAGATTTCCACAGTAGCCCGAATGGGCCATTCACAGGGCTCTTCCCAGCCTTTATCTTGCTCTTGAGCAGACTTCGGGGGAGGGCTGTTCGACAGACGTCCCATGACTTAACCAAGTCATGGGACGTTTTGTATTGCAGCTACAATGTCGGTTTCTGCGGCAGCGATCTGAATTCTTTCCGTGGACGAAACCCCGTGGTGTCCTTTCCGCGAATTCCAGGGCACGAATTCTCAGCCACGATCGTCGAAGCCAGCCCTGTGGACCCCGCCCTTTCTGCCGGCGTGGATGTAACCCTGTCGCCTTACGCAAGTTGTGCAGAGCGCCCCTTCTGCCGTCGGGGCATGAACGAAGCCCCGCAAGCCTTGGCTGCGTGGAGCGCCAATCCGTCCGGGTCAAGAAGATCATGATGCACCTGGACTGAAATGAGGGTGTTTGTGATTTAGAGTTTTGTGTGGTGGCGGGCGACTCGCCCGCTGGACTTGAAAAGCAAAGTCAAGAACCGCGGGCGAGTCGCCGGCGGCCACACAAGCGCGTCAGAGACTCGGTATTTTTGTAGCGGTCTAACGAGTTTGTCGGGCCAAGGCAGGATTCTCTGAACAGGCAGTGTGAATACAACGTCAGCACCGACCAGCAAAACAAAATCCCGCTAATGAAAAGAGAAAGTATTCCATGTCTCTCCTGCCACCGCCATCCATGGCAACCGCAACCTTCACCCAGAGGGGGATGAACTTGGTCGCGTTGTCGATGTGCTTCTTGTAGTTGCTCAAGACCTGCCAGTCGCTGGCTGCGATGTCCGGCTGGTGAGTCTTCTGCATCAGACGCAGGGCTTCGCTGACCAGGTACATG
Source organism: Terriglobia bacterium (assembly GCA_963803655.1). GTDB lineage: Bacteria > Acidobacteriota > Terriglobia > Terriglobales > Acidobacteriaceae > JAIQFF01. The sequence continues at coordinate 322,224 of CAWDNR010000013.1, read as the reverse complement.
TCGTTGCGGAAGTTGCGGACGCGGTCATTGGGCACCTTGCGAAGCTCTCCAAACAGAACGGTTTCATTGCCGATATCGCTCACCACCTGGCGCAGAGCCAGCATGGTGTTGGGGGTGAATTCCTTGGTGCGCACGTATGTGGTAACTTCGTCGCGCGCATCGGCGATCACGGCATTCGGACTTACATACTTGTTCAACGTGTTGGCGGCTTGTTCGGAAACCGCTATGAAGTCGACCGACTGTTGTTTTGTGACCGCATGGTTCAGCGCGTACGCGGTAGGAACGGTTCCGATCAGGATGAGCATGATCAGGCCCATACCCTTCTGCCCATCGTTGGAGCCGTGGGCGAAACTCACGCCCGTGCAGGTAAGCAGCAACAGGGCGCGAATCCAGAAGGGCGGCGGCTGAGTGCCTTCTGGGGCCTCGTAAAGCTTCTTGTTTTTGACCACAGCTTTCATCAGCAAAAGCAGCAGGAAGGCGGCCGCGAAACCCACCAGCGGCGAAAGCAGCAGTGATTTACCAATATTCAACGCTTGTGCCCAATCCACGCCGCTGGTGCCTGTTCTAACCGACATGAGCTGGTTCGCAGATACCAACTCCGATGATCGAACCGATCAAAGTGTGAGAACTGGAGGCGGGCAGACCGAAATACCACGTGCTGAGATTCCAGATAATAGCGGCGACCAGGAGCGCGAAGACCATCGCGAATCCTGCCTTGCTTCCAACCTGCAGAATAAGTTCTACCGGCAACAGCGAAATGATGCCGAACGCCACCAATCCGGAGGAGGTCACTACCCCGAGAAAATTCCACAAGCCCGACCACACCACCGCGATGTGCGGCTCCAGCGAATGGGTGTAGATCACGGTGGCGACGGCGTTCGCCGTATCGTGAAATCCGTTGACGAACTCGAATCCCAGCGCCACCAGCAGAGCAAGACCGAGCAAGATACGGCAAGATCGAAGAGTTATGCACGCCCGACAGGTCCGACGCCAGACTGGACCCGGCATAGATAACGCCGATAATCAGCACTACTCCGAAGGCAAGGACTCCGATCTTCTCCGGACCTTTGCCGAGCTTGGCATCGAGCGCTGGCACGGCTACTGGCTTGAGCTTCGCTGGGCGCGGAGTAGGTAATGTGGGTGCGGTCGCCATGGGCGGTCTCCTGATTGTTGACCGGAAAATTTCCAGTCGCAGGTGACGGCCAATATACGGCGGGATTGTTACAGTAGTATTAAAGCTGCAGGAAAAATCAAAGCCCGTTCAACTTATCAAGCGACGCTACACGCACCGACCGAAGGTTGAGTAATCATCCGCCTTCGGAAACGAACCCACGACGTGCTTTCAATCAGATGCAGCGCACAGCCGGCGCTCGGACCGTAAAACTTTGTAAAGCACCGGTTCCGACCGGTTTGGGGATGTAAATTATTAGTGATGGGGCACGTGCGCCTATGAACACGATAAGAAGAAGGGTAATGGTATTTGCATTCTGCGTAGCCGTCGCTGCGTGTCTGCGGTTGGTTCCCGCCTGCCTGGCCATCCCGTCGAGCGAGCCGCAGACACCGGAAGCGGCCGGAGGGAGTGGCCCAGCAAAACACATTGGAGCTATCAAAGCCATCTCGGGCAACGTCATTACTCTTACGCCGGACTCGGGTCCTCAAATCGATATCACGGTCCAGGCGACCACACGCATTGTGCGCATCGCACCAGGAGAAAAGACGCTGAAGAATGCGACCGCAGTGCAGTTACAAGATCTGCAGGTCTGCGACCGGATTCTCGTGGCCGGCAAAGCGTCTGATGATGCCAAGGCGATCACTGCCGCATCGATCGTCGTCATGAAGCGCTCCGACGTTGAAGCGCGCAAGGAAGAGGATCGTCAGGACTGGCAGAAGCGCGGGCTCGGCGGTCTGGTGAAAACAGTGGATCCGACGGCTGGAACCGCCACGATTTCTGTCACGGGTTTCGGAGGCGCCAAGACCATTGTTGTCCACACTTCCAAAGACACCGTGATTCGCCGCTACGCTCCCGATTCGATGAAATTCGACGACGCCAAATCCAGCACTTTGCAGGCGATTCAGCCGGGCGACCAACTTCGGGCGCGCGGCAATCGCAGCGCCGATGGAACGGAATTGACGGCAGAAGAGATCGTGACTGGGAGTTTTCGTAACGTCGCAGGAATCGTCAATTCGGTGGATGCCAGTGCCGGAACAGTGAACGTTCATGATCTATTGAGCAAGAAGCTGGTGCAGGTAAGAGTCACACCGGAATCGCAGCTTCACCAGTTGCCGCCTGAGTTTGCGCAACGAATCGCCATGCGGCTGAAGGCGGCGATGGCAGGCATGACGGGCGCACCTCTGGGCCAGGGCGCGAGTGCAAATGCAGCCAGCAATGGCGGGAGCGCTCAACCCGGCGGAGCATCTTCCGCGGGAGCCGGGCCCGGCGGGGGAGGTGGAGGTATGCGTTCCGGTGGAGCGCCAGACTTCCAGCAAATGCTGAGCCGTATGCCCGCTGTTGCCCTGACTGATCTGCACAAGGGTGATGCCGTGATGATCGTTGCGACCCAAGGCACGCCATCGGGCGGATCTTCGGCGATCACTTTGCTAAGCGGTGTGGAACCCATTCTGCAAGCGGCTCCTAACGGGAGTCAGGCGATGATGTTGTCACCCTGGAGTTTGGGCGCGCCCGCTGGTGGTGATGCACTGGGGCAATAAATTCTGTAAGCAGCCGGAACAATTTAAGAAGTGCCGCTGTCGGAATCGACCGTTTCGTTGTGTCGGCGGAGACATTGGTTGGGGAAGTGGACCCTGGAATGAAAGTTGATAAATACGCAAGCCTTTTCATCATATTTTTCTGGTGGCTGCTGTTCACCAATTTGGCGTTGGCACAGGCAGCCGCGGGAGATCTGCGGGGCCAGGTTACGGATCCGTCCGGAGCCGCCATCACCAACGCCACCGTGGTGATGACCCCGCCCACGGGTTCTCCGGTAACGACTCAGACGAACTCGCAGGGAATGTATGAGTTCAAGGGGCTGCCGCCGGGAAAATACACGTTGAACGTCATTGCGCAAGGTTTCACCGTGTATGAGAACGACAATGCAACGATTGCTGACCAGCCTTTAAGGCTGAACGTTCAACTCGTCATCGCGGTAGAGGAGCAGAAGATTCAGGTCTCCGACACCGCACCGACGGTGGACGTGAACCCTGGCCAACAATGCCGGCGCCATCGTTCTTTCAGGCAAGGAACTCGAGGCCCTGCCCGACGATCCGGATGAGTTGCAGTCCGATCTCGAAGCTCTCGCCGGGCCCTCGGCCGGACCGAATGGCGGACAGATGTACATTGACGGCTTTACCGCCGGCCAGCTTCCGCCCAAGTCATCCATTCGTGAGATCCGGATTAATCAGAATCCATTTTCATCGGAGTACGACAAGCTGGGCTATGGCCGGATTGAAGTCTTCACCAAGCCGGGCACGGACAAATATCACGGGCAGCTTTATATCGACGGAAATGATTCTGTGTTCAACGCCGCGAACCCCTTCGCGGGTCCAGAACCCGGTTATGATTCGACGCAATACAATGGAAACATCGGTGGCCCGCTGGGCAAGAAGGCTTCTTTCTTCTTTAATATCGAGCGCCGGAATATCAACGATCTCGCCGCTATCCACGCCATCACTCTCGATCCCAACGACATTAATAGTGCGATTCCCTTTACCGAGGCGGTTCCCAATCCGCGGACACGCACAAATCTCAGCCCCCGTCTCGACTACCAGGTCAGCAAGAACAACACGCTGACGGCGCGCTACCAGTATTTCCGCGACGCTCAGAACAACGACGGAATCGGGCAGTTCAACCTTGCGCCGCAGGCCTACGACTCTGAGTCCACGGAACACACGCTGCAGATTAGTGACACTCAGGTTTTCGGCGCAAAAATCGTCAACGAGACGCGCTTCCAGTATCTTCGCGAGCGCGACAGCCAGCTACCGGTCACAACAACGCCAGCGGTAAATGTTCTGGGAGCGTTTACGACCGGGGGCAACAGCCAGGGCGCAATCATTGATCACCAGGACCACTACGAATTGCAGAACTACACGTCGCTGGTTCACGGCACTCATATTTTCAAGTTCGGAGGACGCATGCGCGCTGTCCGCGACGCCAGCTCTTCCCAATCCGGCTTTAACGGCACCTTCATTTTTTCGTCCTTGGATTCGGCGCAAGACACGCCGTCGAATCCTAATTGCGACATTGCCGCCAATCCCGCAACGCCTTGCCCGATCTCATATCAATTTGCCGTGCAACAGCTGGCGACCCCGGGCGGAACTCCCTACGCAACCCAGCTCTCGTTTACCAGCGGCCTGCCTAACGCCAACGTCACTACTTACGACGCCGGCCTGTACGCTCAGGATGACTGGCGCTTGCGGCCGAACATCACCTTGAGCGCGGGGTTGCGCTTTGAAACCCAGAACGACATTCACGATCATGGCGATTGGGCGCCGCGCCTGGGGATTGCGTGGGGAATCGGAGGCAAGAGTGCGCCGCCGAAAGTCGTCCTGCGCAGCGGCTTCGGAATTTTCTACGATCGCTTCCAGTCGGAACAGCTTCTGCAAGTGGAAAGGTTGAACGGCATCACCCAACAGCAGTTCGTCATCAACAATCCAACCTGCTTTCCCGGCGTTGGCATGCCGGTCGTGCTTTCAACGTGCGGCACCTCGAGCATGGCCGCTCCGACGGTCTACCAGATCGATCCCGGATTGCACGCTCCGTATACCGTCCAGTCGGCGATCAGCGCCGAGCGGCAACTCACTAAGTCGGCGACTCTGTCCGTCACTTACCTGAATTCCCGCGGATTCGATCAGCTGCTTACCATCAACGCCAACGCCCCGTTTCCGGGAACGCCCGGGAGTACCACTCGTCCGCAACCAGGTGAAGGAAATATTTACCGGTACGTGTCCGAAGGGAATTTCAACCAGAACCAGCTCATCGTCAACAGCAACGTGCGGCTGGGAACGAAGATCCAGGTGTTCGGCTTCTACACGCTGAATTATGCCAACAGCGATGCTTCCGGGGTCTCGAGTTTTCCCTCAAATTCCTACAACATCAGCCAGGATTATGGCCGAGCATCATTCGACACGCGCCACCGCCTCTTCTTTGGCGGCACTATCGCGTTGCCCTATGCGTTTCGTCTCAGTCCATTCATGATCGCGAGCGCCGGATCGCCCTTCAACATTACGTCGCCGAATGATTTGAACGGCGATTCAGTGTTCAACGATCGCCCCAGTTTTGTTTCTTCTTCGATGTGCCCGACTACGACGATCAGTCCGGCTGACGCAAACGTCTACTGCACCCCGGTGGGAACCTTCGACGCCCGGCCCGATCTGGCCGCAACTGCTCAAAGAATGCTCCCCATCAATTTTGGCACGGGCACCGCCCATTTTGTGCTGAACCTGCGGATGACCAAGACTTTCGGGTTCGGTCCAAGAACAAAGGGTGCGATGGCCGGTCAAGGGCCTGGAGGGCCCGGAGGCGGCCCCGGTGGCCCAGGCGGAGGGGGAGGCGGCGGTCCGCGGGGCGGAGGAGGCCTTCGCGGCCCGCTGTTCGGCGGTGGTCCAACGGGAATGTCGGCCAATTCGGACCGGCGCTATAGCCTCATCCTCGGCGTTTCTGTCCGCAACGTCTTGAATAATGTAAATACGGCGAATCCAAGCGGAATCCTCGGCTCGCCATTTTTCGACACTGCTAACGCGCTGCAGGGAGGGCCCTTCTCCAGCGGAGCTTCCAACCGCCGCCTCGATTTGCAGGCCACGTTCAGCTTCTGACTTCCACAGCCGGGCGAAGAGCAGCATGCGACCCTACCCAAGGTTGCTCGACGGCTTTACCTTGACAGCCTAGTCTCACGTGGCTAACACTGTTACGTAATTTGGTTGTTCCAGAGTATGAGAAGCGCCTCTGCCTCTTCCATTCGCTACTCGGTCGTAGTCCCGTTCTTCAACGAACAGGAAAACGTCTCTCCTCTCTACATGAAGCTGACGGAAGTGATGGAAGGCCTCGGCGAGCCCTACGAACTGGTTTTTGTCGACGACGGCAGCCGGGATAACACCTTCAAAGTTCTCAGCGACATTTACGAACACGACGGCTGCGTAAACCTGGTGCGTCTGCGTAGAAATTTCGGACAAACCGCGGGCCTCAAGGCGGGATTCGATTTCGCGCGCGGCGACATCATCGTCTCCATGGACGGGGATTTGCAACACGACCCGGAAGAGATTCCGCGCTTCCTTGAAAAGATCGAGGAAGGCTACGATCTGGTAAGCGGATGGCGGCACCAGCGCCGCGATCACTGGCTCATGCGCCAGATTCCCAGCCGCGCCGCGAACTGGATGATGGCCAAGCTCTCCGGCATCGAGCTGCACGACTTCGGGACCACCTTCAAGGCCTACCGCCGAGAGATTATTCAGGAAATCCAACTCTACGGCGAGCTGCACCGCTTTATCCCCGCGCTGGCCAGTTCCGCCGGCGCCAAAATCGCGGAAGTGCCCATCGTCAATCTCGAACGCAAGACCGGAAAATCCAACTACGGCATTGGGCGTACGATCCGCGTGTTTTTCGATCTCATCATCGTGAAATTTTTGCTGGACTATTCCACGCGCCCACTGCAGTTTTTTGGATTGCTCGGTATGGCAGGCGCCGGGCTTGGATTTGCCGTGGCCGTATTTCTAGCGTACGAAAAGTTGTACCGCCACATTCCGATCATGATGGCGCACGGGCCGTTGATGCTACTGGCTGTGGCTCTCATTGTGAGCGGCATGCAATTCATCTCCATTGGCTTACTGGGCGAAATGATGGCGCGCACTTATTACGAATCGCAAAACAAACCCATCTATGCGCTGCGTGAAGTAAAAAGCCACCGTGAGGAATTGGGTGATTCAGCCGAGTCCTCCCACACCTCTAAAAATCCGTGACAATTCAGCAAAGAGTACGCAGAGATGCGCTTTCGCCTCTTCGAGCCCGGACTCAATGAGAGGCCGAGGCAGGCCAGCTAATGGAGGGGTGCAAGAATCAGCTTTTGCACTCGCCAATTCAACAGCTCGCCAACGAAGAGCTCGTTCTCCGACGGGCACGCGATCTCGTGAATCCATCCAAATTGTTTTAGCTGCTTGCCGGACTCCCCGAGTACGCCGAGGATCTTTCCCTCCAGACTGAGCTTGTAGATCCGGCCCGGGTAGCCGTCCGAGCTATACAGCACCTGATTCGGCGGAGACGTGATGCATATCGCCCAGGGTGCGCCCGGGACCATTGCCTGGTTGCCGGTAATTGGCAATTGCGGCTTGTTGCCGATCGCGGGACGCGCGTTGGGATCGACGGGCACGTCAATCACGATCTGCCGGAGAAATTTCCCATCGCCGTCGAATACCTGAATGCGGCGGTTGCCGCGGTCGGCCACGTACACATTTCCCTCCGCATCGGTTGCGATGCTGTGCGGAGTATTGAATTGTCCGGGCTGATCTCCAGGTTCACCCCATGACTTGAGCCAGTTGCCGTTCTTGTCGACCTTCGCGATGCGGGAATTGATATATCCGTCGCTGATGTAGGTGTTGCCGGCGCCATCCCAGGCGATGTCGGTAACCTGGCGGAACATTCCGTCCACCGGCGGCAACGGCGGATGGGGATGCTTCAGCGGTTCCGTGCCTTCGTCGGAGGCTTCCAGCTTGCGCCCAAAGACCATAGCTACACGGCCCTCCGGATCAAACTTGATGACCATGTCGGAGCCCTTGTCGGCGACCCAGATGTTGTCATCCTTGTCGACCTTCACCGAATGCGCAAATGACCAGGCGTACAGGTTGTGACCAATCTCGCGCAGAAATTTGCCGTCCGCATCGAACTCCAGGAGTTGCGCCGCAGCCGCGCCGTAGGCGGGGCCATTGGTGTGGCCACGCGAGAAAACGAAGACGTGGCCCTTGGAATTTACGGCAACGCCGGCCACTTCGCCCAAATATGAATCGGGGGGCAGCTTTAGAAACCCGGGAACGGAACGATAAGGGATTTCGGGCACGTGGGGTGATTGCGCAAGCAGCTGACCGGTCAGTGAAAGAAAAAAGAGAACCACCCATTTCATCGATGCCTCCAAGTGCTGGACCTGGGATTTACCGGATTAGTCCACGCGATGAAGGCCCACCAGGTCAAGCGATAAATCGAGTTGGGGGACCGGAAAGGCGGTCACGCCTGACACATCCGTTGAGAGGCTCAGTGATGGTGTTCCGCAGCCAGGGAAATCCCTTTAAGTCCGCCGTAGGAGGGTCAGGTGAGAACGGACGAGGGGCCGACGCGAGGCCACACAAGGCCCCTCAGGGAATGCGCAGGACATCCAGCTTTGCGCTACAACCGCGCGGTCTAATGTTCCAGCTCCCCGATGAAATTCCTGATCAGCTCCTGGTTGTGGGCACTCATCTTTTTGAATTGGATTCCCTGACGATTCTCACCCACCCACACGACCACGCCAGTCGCATCAATGTTCTCACGCGACGGGGGCAGTCGAAATGATAGTTGCACGACGTTCCCTGGTTCCAGGCCAAAGACTTCGACTTGCATTCCCGTCTGGCTGAGATTCCAGGACATCCCGCGGATCGTCCGCATGCCGATGCTGCACATCAATTCCGTATGGAGCGAGACACGCACTGAGCGGCGGCGGTTCTGCAACATCCCTCCCCGCACAGTACGTACCAATCTGCTGAGCTTTTGTCGGTCCACCGGCTTCTGAAGGAAGTAACTGGCCCCTACGGAAAATGACTCTCGCATGGTTTGTCTGTCACTTCGTCCCGACACGACAATAATCGGGGTCGATTTGTTCCACGATGACTCTCGGATCCGGTGGGTAAGATCAAAACCGTGCAGGCGTGGCATCTCGAGGTCCAGGAATATGCCGTCAAACTTCTCTCTATCGACCAGCGCCGCAGCTGTTTCGCTGTTGTCGACCGGGCGAACCTCTGCCTGAAGTGAAGTGAAAACCTCAGCCATCAACTCCAGGCTGGGCGCGTCATCTTCCACCACAAGGAGCTTTAGGGATGCCATTCGGTTTGTCCTCCACTCACTTCTGGAGCCGATTTCAGCTCTTTATTTGGCGTTCGCGTCCAGACGCGGCTTCATCGACACGACAGAGTATTCGCGTTCTTTGTCATCCAGGTCCTCGACGCGAAGCTTCATCTTGTTCTTTTCCATCCGAAACTGCGCTTTCTCGCCCACCGGCAACAACGCGGGATGCTTTTCATCTCGTGGGCGAATTCTGTAGGTCATCTTGTCCGACTGGACCACATATTCCTGACATAAGAGTGCATGGGTTTTCTTGTGCGCCGAGTCGGTGCCCAGGATCTCTCCTGCAAATCTTGCCGCTGTTCTCGGCGAGGCCGCATTCCACGGAATCCATTTGAAGCAAGGTCCCGCTCTGATGCACTTTTACATCCTTTCCCTGCATCACCGACGCAAGAAACAAGATCCCAATCAGGCTTCCGTACCTCATTCTGTTGGCCTCCTTGATCGCAACTTTAACTACTCCGCGCGCTTTCTACTGCCTCCGCATAACAGCCCGGTTTTAATCCTCGCTCCTCCGGACGCGTTTGTGGGCTAGGTACTGTGCATGAAATTTGCGCGCTGCTGATAGTGCTTTCGGGGCACGTCAGCGATGGCCGTGCTATTGAGGCGGGCGATACCCGTGTACCCGGGTCCGCTCAAGGCCCTCGCAACATTCAGCAAGGCGACAGAACCGCAAGCTAGACACGTCTTGTGCGGCGGCGTAATCACCTCGCAGTCGAGACAAAGGCTGGCCCGCTGTAATGGGATAAGGCTCGGGTTCGAATTGTTCATGGCTGTTCCTCCGAATTCTTGTCCTTGAGACCACGGCCGGGGGAGGGACCGATGATTCCAAATCCGACCAACCGGGGGTTGAATCGGATCAGCAAGTTCCCTGCTTCAGTACCTACCCCCAAGGGTTTGTCGTTAGGTATTGGGTGCGTGGGATGGGGAGGGCAAGTCCAGGCTTCAAGTCGGAGTGAATCTCGTTCTTCTCGGGAAGCGGCGTTTGATTCATACCCTGACCTAAGCAATCGGCCAGCCATGCCCCTCGATCGTCCTTTCCCCTATTGTTCACAGCAATTTAAACGTCGCTAGCCGAGGGCAATGTCCGAGAAAGATGGAGCGATTTTAGAAATCGGACATTCCGAACCGGAGGCAGATCAGTGGTCCGGTTACCCCCGTAACCGTTGAGTGGGGACTATTTTTGCTCGTAAATGAGATATGAGGCTATGGTCAAAATCGGTGAGCCGAAGGTGTTCGCCGGCATCTGGCGGCCCTTCGTCTAACCAGGCCACGGCAGAAGGCCAGATCTCCCATGGAAGTTGCACGCGCCAATCCGGCCCCCACTCGCGAGCGCCCACCTCGGTGTGCGGCCAGTTTTCTTGAGGTCCGCGACCTCTGGGTACGCTTCCGTGTGGACGCGGGTCCGGAATTCACCATCCTCGACAGAATAAGTTTTGATATTGTTCCCGGCGAAATTGTTGGTCTCCTGGGAGAGTCGGGTTCGGGCAAAACCACGATGGCGCTGTCCCTCCTGCGGCTTCTTCCTCCAAATGCGAGAGTCGCCGGTGGTTCGATCCAGCTTCGCGGTCGTGATCTGTTATCGCTGAGCGAAAGGCAGCTCCGTGAAGTTCGCGGCGCCGAACTTTCCCTTATCTATCAGGATTCCAGCGTCTTGAACCCCGTAATGCGGGTTGGCGATCAGGTCACTGAAGTTGTCCGTGCGCATCACCGGTGGCCGATGCTGCGCGCGCGCGAGGAAGCTATGGCGGCCCTTGTAGCCGTCGGTTTGGGCGGGTCCGATCGCATCTACACCTCGTACCCTCATCAATTAAGCGGCGGACAACGTCAGAGGATCGTGATCGCGCAAGCTCTGGTGTGCAAACCTGATTTAGTGATTGCCGATGAGCCTACTGCGTCGCTGGACGCGACTACGGCCGCGGAAATTGTAGATCTCGTAAAAGGGCTGAAGACGGTTTCAGATACGTCGTTCCTGTTCATCACCCACGATCCCGCCACCCTGGCAACTTTGGCGGATCGAGTCATGGTGATGTACGCCGGTCAGATTGTTGAGGACGGCCCCCTCAGCGAAGTCTACTCACAGCCTCAGCACCCGTACACGCGCGCTCTGCTGGAATGTGCTCCGCGGCCTCCGGGGGGCGGCGGGGTGAGAGATCGCGGGTTCCGACTAGCTTGCATTCCGGGCAGCCCACCCGACCCGATGGTGACGCCACCCGGCTGCTCGTTCTCGAATCGCTGCCAGGATCGAATGGAAATCTGTGACGTCCGCAACCCGGAGGAGTTCCGCCCCTCTGCTTCCCGGACGGTTCGTTGTTTCAAGTATGGGGCTGAGCAGCTATGACGCCCGAGCCCCTGATGCAGGTTCGAGGTCTGCGAAAGGTCTACGCTCCCTCCCATTGGTGGCGGAAGCGACTCCAGTTCCTTGCTTTGGATAATGTCGACTTAGCAATACAGACCGGCCAAACCTTGGCGTTAGTCGGTGAATCCGGTTGCGGGAAGACGACCCTGGCCATGTGCCTGGTAGGCCTGGAGCAACCCGACGCTGGAGAAATCTGGTTCGAGGGGAAGAATCTTCTGGCCGAGGGCAGGCGAAGAAAGGCCGGTGTTAGATGCGAGATTCAGCTCATATTCCAGGATTCGGCAGGCGCCCTGAATCCTCGAATGTCCGCGGCTCAGATCATCGAAGAGCCATTGCTCATACGCCAGCAGGCAAGTCGCAAGGAACGCTCCGAGTTGGTATTCGAGATGATGGCCCAGGTCGGCCTGTCGCCAACATGGAAAGACCGGCGACCCCACCAGTTTAGCGGTGGCCAACGGCAAAGATTGGCCATCGCTCGCGCACTGGTCCTAAAACCCAAGTTGCTGATACTGGACGAAGCGCTCACCGGGCTGGACCTCTCTATCCAGGGACAAATTGTGAATCTTCTACTGGATCTGCAGGCTTCGGACGGACTCAGCTACCTATATATATCGCACAACCTTGAATTGGCCGGGCAAATCGCCGATGAGATCGCCGTCATGTCCGGGGGCCGCATTGTCGAGTGCACGAGCCGGTCAGAACTGTATACCCGTCCTCATCATCCCCACACCCTGGCATTGCTGGCATCGATGCCCCCAAAACTTGCCTACAGCGCCCACAGCGGAGGATAGAAGACTCGTATGAGATATCTCGGGCTCCGCTTTCTCCAAAGTATCTTCGTGCTGTTGGGTGTGTCCTTGCTCTCGTTTATTTTTCTGGAGCTTGCGCCCGGCAACTTCTTCGATGAGATACGGCTGAACCCGCAAATCTCAGGCGCGACCGTGGCAAGCTTGAAAAAGCAATACGGCATGGACCAACCCTTGCCCGTCCAGTACTTCCGCTGGTTGGATTCTGCACTCAAAGGGAAATTGGGATTTTCCTTTGCCTATAATGCTCCCGTCGCGCCCCTGCTCTGGGCCAGGGCACGCAACACTCTGCTGTTGACGGGATCGGCCACCTTATTTGCCTGGCTGGTCGCCCTTCCATTAGGAATTCTTAGCGCGGCGAGAAGACACGGCTGGATCAGCCATGCGTGCGAGCTGTTCACATCGGCGCTGTTAGCGACTCCCGACTTGCTGTTGGCGTTGGGATTCCTGTTCCTGGCAGTCCACTTCCGCTGGTTTCACGCTGGCGGCATGTTTTCGCGGGAGTCGGCGGGAGAGGGAACGTGGGCGCTGTCCAAAGATTTGGCTGCTCACCTGGCCCTCCCGGTCGCGGTCCTGGTGCTGGGCAGCTTGCCCATATTGTTGCGACATACGCGTACCGCCGTGCTCGAAGTGTTGGATTCTCCGTACGTCCGCGCAGCCCGAGGCCATGGGATTTCGCCCTGGCGGATATTGTTTCGTCATTCCCTCCCAGCCGCGATCAACCCGCTGGTTTCCTTGTTCGGCTTCTCTCTGGGTTCGCTACTGAGCGCTTCCTTGTTGACGGAAGTGGTGATGAGCTGGCCCGGCCTGGGACCGCTTCTGTTAGAGGCAGTGTTGGCTCGCGACATTTACGTCGTGATTGGCGCCGTAGTCTTTTCCACCGTATTCCTGGTATTCGGCACGCTGCTCGCCGATTTCCTGTTGTTTGCCGCCGACCCCAGAATTCGCACAGAGGGGGTAGCGTGAAAAAGAACGGAATGGCAATTCTGCTGATTTCTCTGGGTGCGCTCCACCTGGCGGTGCTTGCAGCAGGATTTCTGTCTCCCTACGACGTGGCCGAGCAGGAGCGCCAGTTCCCTTTTGCTCCTCCGACCCGAGTTCACTTTATTGATGCGGAGGGAACCGTGCACTGGCGGCCATTTATCTGTCTCCTCGCGGAGGATGCTGCCCAGTTTGGCGTCTATCACGAAGACATGCAGAAATGCTTTCCGGTCCGCTTCCTGGTCCAAGGAACGCCATACAAGTTGGGAGGAGTTTTTGCATCAAAGCAACATTTGCTGGGTGTAGATCCTCCGGCGCGGTTGTTCCTGATGGGCACGGATGGCTATGGAAGAGACCTGTTTTCCAGATTCCTGCACGGAGGCCAGATTTCTCTGGCTGCGGGGCTGCTGGCGACGCTCCTGTCTCTGGGGCTCGGGATGCTGTTGGGAACAGCATCCGGGTTTTATGGAGGATGGTTGGACGCGGCAGTCATGCGTTTCGGGGAACTCTTCATCGCGTTGCCTTGGCTATACCTGCTGTTTGCTCTGCGCGCCTTCTTGCCGCTCAACATCAATCCCAGCCAGGCTTTCCTCCTGCTCATTGCAGTAATTGGGTCGGTGGGCTGGGCTCGTCCAGCGCGTCTCATTCGCGGAGTCGTGCTTAGCGGCAAAGAACGCCATTACGTGCTGGCCGCTCGAATCTTCGGAGGTTCTAGCCTGTATCTCATGCGCCGGCATATTTTGCCGCATACCTACGGCATCATCCTCACCCAAGCCGTTCTGTTAATTCCTCAATATATTTTGGCTGAAGTGACGTTATCTTTCTTGGGTCTGGGAGTGGGTGAGCCGGTGCCGAGTTGGGGTAACATGCTGGCAAGCTTGCAACAGTATCACGTGATGGTTTCGTATTGGTGGATGTTGCTTCCCGGTGTTGCTTTGGTCCCAGTGTTTCTTGGTTATGTGCTGTTGGCCAACACACTGCAGACCCGGGCCATCTAAGACTCCAGTATGCATGCGGGGACGACGCGGGATGAAAGTCCGAATCTCACGATTCGTTATCGCTCTCCTGGTCGGGGTTCACTTTTACACATTGGCCCCGGCTGCGCTGGCTCAATCGCCGCATCCTGGCGAAGAACTATTCACTAGTAACGGTGAGATCGGGCACTTCGGCGGCCGTTTAGTAGTCTCTCTTCGTTCGGAACCCAAGACACTCAATCCTGTTACTTCTCTGGATATCTCGTCGCGGGAAGTCATCGCCCAAATGACGGGCGACTTGATCCACGTCAATCGCCTTACACAAGATACCGAGCCTGCGTTGGCGAAGACCTGGCAGGTATCTCCTGATGGGCTCAAATACACGCTGCACCTGCGCCATGGTCTGCGCTTTTCTGACGGCCATCCACTCGACGCCGATGACGTGACTTTTAGCTTCAAAGTTTATCTGGATGAAAACGCTCATTCACCACAACGCGATTCGCTGATCATTGCGGACAAACCAATTACCGTAAAGCGGCTTGATGCTTATACGCTGGTCTTTGAACTGGCCCAGCCCTACGCGGCTGCGGAAAGGCTTTTTGACAGCGTAGCCATCCTTCCCCGGCATCTCCTTGAGAAGCCTTATCAGGAGGGCAAGCTGTCGCAAACCTGGGGTCTCGGGAGTTCTCCCGGCGAAATAGCTGGCCTCGGCCCCTTTCGGCTCAAAGAATACCTGGCAGGACAGCGGGTTACCCTCGAGCGAAACCCCTACTACTGGCAAACCGATCGCAAGGGAAATCGGCTTCCCTACCTGGACGAGATTACTTTCCTCTTCGTGACCAACGCAGATGCGGAAGTCATTCGCTTTCAAGCGGGAGATACAGACCTCATCAACCGATTGAGCGCCGCGGACGCCTCCGTCCTGGAAGCAAACCAGTCCGTACACATCTATGATCTCGGCCCCAGCCTCGAATACAATTTTCTTTTTTTCAATCTCAACGCTACGGTACCGGCCCAATCCACCGAGATCGCTCAGAAGCAAAGCTGGTTTCGGCAGGTCAAGTTTCGCCAGGCCGTCTCTCTCGCAATCGATCGCGACGGCATCACTCGCCTCGTGTACCGCGGACGCGCGACGCCACTATGGACCCCCGTCACACCGGCCAGCAAGTTTTGGATTGATACCGCAATTCCGCATCCTCCACGCTCGGTTGATCAAGCGCGGAAGCTGCTGCAGTCCGCCGGGTTTTCCTGGAAAGCCGATGGCTCACTCGTGGACGCCGCCGGCGCGCCCGTCGAATTTTCTATCATCACCAGCGCTTCGAACACCCAGCGGACGCAAATGGCGACCATGGTTCAGGCGGACCTCAAAGAGCTTGGAGTTCGCGTCCAGGTAGTGCCATTGGAATTCCGCGCCGTTCTGGATCGCGTTTTCCAGACTCACGACTACGAGGCGGCGGTTCTGGCATTGGGTGGAGGAGATGTCGATCCTAATTCTCAGATGAACGTTTGGCTGTCGTCCGGCAGCGATCATCTCTGGAACATCGGACAGCCTCATCCCGCCACGCCGTGGGAGGCCGAGATCGACCAACTGATGGAGAAGCAGCTCTCCACCCTGAAACCCGAAGCTCGCAAGCTTCTGTACAACCGAGTCCAGGAAATCTTCGCCGAGAATCTTCCTCTAATCTGCCTGGTAAGTCCTAACATCCTGGTGGGAGCAAAGAATCAGGTGGCCAATTTCAGACCTGCGACTCTCGATCCTCATACGCTTTGGAACGCTCAAGAGCTCTTCTTTCTTGGAAAGGGACCAGCAGGCGGACCATGAGCCCAGCGCCAGGAAGAGCTGAAGAAAAGGAAGAAATTCAGTTGCCAGACGAGCAACTGGTGCGGGATTGTCTCAGAGGAAGAGACGCCGCATGGTCAACCTTGATCAGAAAGTATAAGAACCTGATTTTTTCCATTCCCATACGATATGGATTCTCTCAAGAGGATTCTGCGGACATTTTTCAGGCTGTTTGCCTGGACCTGCTGGCCGAATTACCCCGTCTTCGCAAGCCAAAGGCACTAGCCGGATGGTTGATCCAGGTCACACGGAACAAGTGCTTTCACCGGAAACTAGATGGGCAGCGCCATCCCGTGCAAGAGATGGGGAGCGACGACCCACTCGCAACAGGACAGACGGCCGACAGTCTGGTGGCAGAATTTCAGCAGGATCAACCACTGCGTGAGGCGCTGGCGGAGCTCGCACCGCGCTGCCGGCAGCTGGTTTACATGTTGTTCTTCGAGATGCCGGCGCGTCCATATAGCCTTTAGCCGCAAGCAAGTCATTTCTCCTAAGGTAGTGGACCTCAACTCACTGATTGCGCAGCAGACAGAGATGCTCAAGAGGCTCATTCCCGAAAACATCGAAATGCAATTCGTCCCCTTCGATGCTCTGGGTCGAGTCAGAGTAGACTCCAGCCAGATAGAACAGGTGGTCATGAATCTGATCATCAATGCCCGCGACGCCATGCCGGACGGGGGAGACATTCTCATCGAGACCGACAACGCAGAACTGCGTGACGGAGACTGCGGGCTACACGATTCGACCGTACCGGGAAAGTACGTCGTGCTGGCCGTGAGCGACAGCGGTTGTGGTATGGATGCGGAAACTGCCTCGCACATCTTCGAGCCTTTCTTTACCACTAAAGAGCAAGGCAAGGGAACTGGGCTTGGACTTGCCACCGTTTTCGGCATTGTGGAACAGAGCTCGGGCCATATTTTCGTGCAGAGTGAGCCTGGACATGGCACAACCTTCAAGATCTATCTGCCCACCGTGGAAGATGCACTGCGGTCAGATAGCCCTGCGCCGTCCGACGCCTCTGTCCGTGGAGACGAGACCATCCTTCTGGTGGAGGATCAGGAAGCGGTACGCGAGTCTGCCGCAGAATACTTGGCCGAGAATGGATATACGGTACTAAAGGCCAGCGTAGGATCGGAGGCGCTGGAGATAGCAAAACGACGTAAACAACCGATCCATCTCTTGCTCACGATGTCGTCATGCCACAGATGAGCGGCCGGGAGCTCTCCGAAAAGATCACCCGCATTCATCCCGAGACCAAGGTCATATTCATGTCCGGATACTCCAACAATTTGCTTTCAAACCATCACAGTTGCGAAGTATCCGCATCCGTATCTCTATGGCGGGCTGCAACTGAACGGCGGAGGCTATTCTCCGACCGCATGGGTTGGCGGCGCCGGGCTGGACCTCGAACTGGCGCACCTGGTTTTTGACGCCAGCGCTGCGTATGACACGGGACACAAGACAAACGACAACACAATCCACAACAATGCCGGGCATGACCGGGGCCTGGACGGTGACATCTTCTACCGCTTCCACAAGCTGTACGTCGGAGGCGGAGCTTCGTGGAGTGAATTGTCAACCACCAACTACTCGAAGCAATCCTGGCATCCGAACTTCGGCGTGGGATGCGACTGGCTCGGAGAAACTTTTTCACTCCGCGGGCAGGTGGTTTACAAATTGCCGGGGAGCGACCATCTGAACGCGGCGCAGGGTCCGGAATTTTCGCTGTGGATGCCACCTCCGTTGACGAGTCACCACTTTTTTATGCGGGAGACGGTCGGCATCTACATGTCTCATGCGACTGTAACGGATCCTTCGGACCCGGCGCTCACAGCGAGCAGATCGGTAATCGCTCGGTGTCCGGCTTTGTATCCATGAACCTGCTGTACCGGTTCTGAGGCTCGGCAACGACCCTGAGTTGTCCGTTCATGCGCTAGGTATTACTGCTACAAGAAAACGAACGGTCAATGGAAGGCCACTAGCAAGGCAGAGCCAAAGACGGTTACCGTGTGACTGAGTAGTTCCGTGCGTCACGAGATTGGGCCCTCTCGTTCTGAGCACATAGGCATACTGTCCGGGGAGAGTAGATGGCAGAAATACTCTCGTGTCATCCCCCTGGTGGTTCCACACCAATGGCTTTGGGTTCCCGAGCAGATAAACCTGCGCACCGGCTCCGGGCGATAGGTTCTTAATTGGTGATCCTGCACATCGCTCCGGAAACCGCGATTGGCGGACCGCTCGCGCTGGTGCGGGACGGCGACGTGATTGAGGTGGATGTGGAAGCAAGGAAGCTCCATCTCGATGTGTCTGAGAAAGAACTGGAGGCCCGGCGTTCGCAATGGCGGAAGCCTGCACCGGCGATAAAGGGCGGGTATCAGCAGTTGTACGTCGAGCGCGTGACCCAGGCCGACAAGGGCGCGGATTTCGATTTTCTGATCGGATGCCGCAGTGCCGCCGTTCCCCGGGAGTCGCACTAGAGCGCGCTCCGGGTGGACGCCGGCCGGATGCGCAGCGCCTCGGTAAAGGGAACCGCATCGTGGTCAAAGATTGGGGTGCGACCCTCGATGTGTGAACCGGAGTGCTAATGGGCTGCGATTACGTGCCCGAATCGTCCGGTTCGACCAAACCCGTTGATCAATGTTGATTTCGCCGGAAGGCCTTTCAATCGCTTCACCACTGGGAAGTCTGAGGGGAGAGACTTGACGCTCAACCAACTCACTGGGCGCCTTGAGTAGGATTTGCCTCATTGAGTCTCTTTCCATCAGTCCAACATGGCAGACCCTGCAGAGACATCCGGGATACTGAGTGGACGTGCCGGTGTGGGGTCGTGCATGGCTCATGCCGCGTCGGGGTTTGGAAGCATGACATCGCGCACAATGCTGTTGAGGTCGCCGCAGGCAGCGATGAATTGACGAAGGGTGCGTCGAGTTGGAGCAAACGAATTGAATTCATCAATGGAAATGCCGCCCTCGGTGTAGGCACGGCGGAAATCCGCAACTTTTTTCGAGAGCTCAGCAATAATTTTGGGATCGACCGGATTGTCGATGCGAGGTTTGATCTCAACGTCGCTCGCGTTGAAACGAACCTGCCATGCGTAGGGCGGTGAAATAACGACATCGCCACCGATGAATTCGCTCCAGTGCATATGGTTGCGGAACGCCGCCGAGAGCAAACGAATGCGGTACCCGCGCTGGCGGAAGATGTGATAGGTTTTCTTGAACACCGCCACTCCTGCCCACTCAAGGTATCCGGGATCGATCGTGATGCGCTCTTTCTCCACCACAACTTTCAACCAGTCATCGAGACGGCCGACCATGATGGTGCACACCGGTCCCATCGAAATGATCTCCTTGCCTTCCCTTTCGCGCCGTTGCAGGCCTCTTTCCACGGCTTCAGCTACGGCGATACACTGGGGCAATGTAAAACAAACCGTCGCGTTGATACTGATGCCTCGATAGGTGGCTTCCTCGATAGCGGGGATGCCCGCACTTGTGACTGGAATTTTTACAATCATGTTGGGCGCCAGGCGGCTGAATTCCTCAGCTTGCTCGACGATGGCTCGCGAGTCTCGATAAAGGCGCGGGTCAGTCTGAATGGAGAGTCTTCCATTCCTTCCCTTGTGCAAGTCAAAACAGGGCTTCAGCAGAGCAGCGCTCTTGACCGAGATCTCACGAACCAGCAGCCAGCCAATCTGGTCTTCGGTCGCTGTAGGGTGCTCGTCAATCAAGGCGCGAATTCGATTGATCCACAGGCTCATTTCTTTCTTGAGGGCCGCAACCACGATGACCGGATTGCAGGTCGCGCCCACCGCTCCGTGTTCGATCGAATAGGTCAATTCGTCGATCGCGGCCGAGTCATTCCACAGGCAAGTGGGAGTCGTTTGTGTCATTTCATGCAACGGGCTCTTGTATGTCACCGAGCTCGATGTTGGCGTCATAGAATCCCCCGAGGGATGAAATGGTGCATCATGCGCAGGCTCGAGGCTGCGACATACTTGCGTCTGGCATTATGTGCTCCGATCTCGCTTTTGTCAAACCGCTTAGATGGAAACAAACTTAGTGGCTTTTAGACAGAGGATATGGCCTGTTTGCTGGTTAGAGCTCTGGCAGTATTGAATAGCGCTAACCCACGGTCGACGGGAGCGGAAGACAGCTATTCTAAGCGCTTTGATATTGGGTTGGGTATCGCGCTGCCCCCTGATTGCACCTTCGTCGAAGGTAGGTTGATCAGCCTCGCCGATCCTACGGCAGCGGCTACTCATCGGAGCCGGGGTTGACCCTGTGTGGGAATTGAGCCATTTACGGCCAAGCTACGAGTTCGAAGACGAAAGCCGCACGATTCTCGAACCCGCAGCTGGGGCATGATCTTGCGCGTCTCGCCCCGCCCAGTCTTTCCTTGAATACGTTCGAGCAACAATTCGGTCGCGGCGCTGCCCACCTCATACTTTGGAAGCTCTACTGCCGTAATCGGGGGACTGAAGAGCTTCAGCCAGGGATAGTCATCGAGCGTCACCAGGCCGAAATCGTCCGGACAGCGCATGCCCATCTCCTGGGCGGCCTCCAGAAGGCCTACCATCATCAGATAGTTCGCGACAAAAACAGCGTCGGGACGGTGGGTGAGCAGCGAAAGACCGGCTCGATACCCTGAATCAATACGATAATCGCCTTCGTAAACCAGTTCGGGGTCATACTTCAAACCGCTCTCACTCAGAGCCTTGCGATAGCCTTGCCAGCGAGCCTTGCCGTTGCTTACGCTCAACGGACCCCCGACCAGCGCGATTCTCTGATGACCAACTCGGGCAAGATGCGATACCGCATCGAAGCTTCCCTTCAGATCGTCGGTGGTCACGGCGTCTTTGGTCAAGCCGGGATAGGTCCGCATCATTAGCACGACCGGCACTTTCATGTCGGAAATCATGCGCTCGATCCGCGAACTGAGTTGCCCCGGGGCTTTGGTAAGCAAAACTCCATCCACCCGTTTGGAAAGAAGCAACTCCAGATAGAGTTCTTCCTTTTCGGCATTGCCGTCACTATTGCACAGGAGGGTGCTATATCCCTGCTTTTGGGCTGCATCTTCCGCACCCCGCACCACCATGGGGAAAAACGGATTCGAGATGTCCGGTACGACGACTCCGATGGTGTGAGTTCGCTCACTGGCCAAACTCTGGGCGAGCGAATTAAGGCGATAGTTCAGCTTTTGAATCGCAGCCTCAACGCGTCGTTTACGCACCGCGCCGACGTGATCCTTCTTGTTGATCACGGCGGAGACGGTAAACACCGAGACTTGCGCTTCGCGCGCCACATCGTAAATGTTGGGCGCCTTTCGACCAGAAGTTTTGGAATTCCTGGGTGAACGCGACATTCATTTTCCTTCGATGATCCTAATTTCCTCGTGTTCAGGACCGAAACAACACAGTGTTCGGACCGAACCACAGAGAATTACTCAGAAGTTCTCATCTTCAGAACAAAACTCCGGATTTCGCTGGCCCGATGATAGACGGCCGCTTCCGCCTTTGTCATCACCTCTCGATGCCGGGCGAATGCCTGCTTCGCATCCTGCGGTCTTCCCAAGCGAACATAGGCTTGCCCCAGTTTGTACAGCGGTTCCGGATACTCCGGATCGAGGGCGGCCGATTTCTGATAATACGAAACTGCTTCACCCATGCGCTTTTGCACGCGACAAAGTTCTCCGAACTGATAAGGTACTCGCGCGTCGGAGGGACGCAAAGCTGCAGCCCGCCGCAAGGCAGCCATTGCCAGGGGAGCATTTCTCATATCGCCTCCCTGGTCCATTTCCTTCACCAGTGCCGCGCCATAGTAGTACTGTGCGCCGAAGGTTTGAGGCTGCTTGACTGCTAAATGCGAAAGTTTGGCTACCACTTCGGCTGATCGAGAATCGGCGAAAGTAAATGCTTCTCCAAGAAAAAGGTAGGCGGGCTCGAAATCCGGATCCAGATCGACCGCCTTCAGATAGGAGGCCACGGAGTCAGACGTCTTTCCGCGCATGAACTCCGCAGTGCCCAGACCCAGATAGATTCTCGACGCCTTTGGAAAGCTCTTCTGGGCAGCCTGGAAGACCGTTTCCGCAGCATCGAAATTCTCATGCAGCAGAAGCTCCGCGCCGAGGTCGAAAGCAAGCTTGTCACTACCGGGATCCAAACGTACCGCTTCCTGGTAATGCTGCAGCGCTTCCTCAAAGCGATTTTGCGACTCGCAGATGTCACCCAGCAGGTCCTGCAATTGACCCGTGTTCTGGATGGCAAGAGCGTGCTGCGCGGCCTCCTGCGCACCATTGATATCCTTAAAATGCTCAAGCCGCAGGACAGCCAGATTGTACTGGGCGTCATAGGATCCGGGATCCGAGGTCACGGCCTCTTCGAATTTCGCCAGCGCTTGGCTGTGTGCGCCGTAGGACGTCAGAAGCGCACCTTCCCGCACGTCTCTCGCGCTTATGGAAAGCGTGCCTAAAACCTGGTCGAGTAGAGGAAGTGCCAGGTCCGCCTGCTCCGATTTTAGCCGCACCAAAGCTAACGCATAGAGCACTTGCTTGTCATCCGGAGCCAGATGCCTGGCCGATTCCAGAGCTTTCGACGCATTCTCGAGATTGCCTTCATCAAAATTGAGCGTGCCCTTTAGCTTTAACCACGGCACAACACTCTGATCTCGCGGAGGCTCCATTGAATCAAGAATCCGTAAGGCGGCTTTGCGATCTCCCGCACCGGCGGCTGCTACGGCGGCCTCATAACCGATGGCGGTGGAACGCTCTCGGTGAAATGCACGGTCCAGAAGCGGGCGGGACTCGAGATATTGATGCCGGGCGTTCAACAGCGCTCCCAGATTGTAGAGCGCGTTGATGTCTTGCGGACTGATCCGTAGAGCTTGGCGAAACGCAGCCTCGGCCTGCTCCGGATTGTCCTGTCGAAGGTAGGCGGCCCCGAGATTGTTATAGGCCGCTGGCGTCTTTGGAGCCAGGCGCGCGAACTCCTGGAACATGGTTAGAGACCGATCATTGTCTCCGGCACGACCGTAAGCGATGCCGAGCAGGTTGTAGATCTCGGCATGGGTCGGGTGGACGCGGCGGTAATCTTCCAACCACGCAATCGCTTGTTTGGTGTCGCCCGTTTCGAGGGCCTGGCGCGCGCGATCAAGGCCTGGGTCGTTCTGGGCCGCCAGCATACCAGCCAGGATGAGAATCACAGCCAGAACCGCCCTGCCCCATCCCAAACCGCTACGAATCTCAGGGAGGGCTTGATTCATTAGTTCTTTGTGGTTCCGCGCCGCACGTGGCCTGAAGTGCAAATCATAGCAGGGGTTTTTGCGATCGTCTCAATTCAACCGAGGACGAGGGGACTAGTGGGAGCGAGGATACATCTGAAGTTTCAACTGGTCCTTGACGAATGCCTTCATCTTCTGCGCGCTGATGGCGATACTTGCCTCGTGCGTCTGGTCCAGCTCTAACTGGACCCAACCCTCGAATCCAATCTCACGATAGAGATCTGCAAGTCCCCGGAAATCGACTACGCCTGTGCCGAGCTCGACGAAATCCCCCCTCGCGTCTTGCCCCAAATAACTGGGGCCTCCCAGCTTTGGATCGAAATCCTTCCAGTGACTCACTGCCAGCCTGGAAGCATATTTCTTGACCGTCTGCACGGCATCCAGGCCCATAGCGGTAAGGTGCCCGACATCGGCACAAAACCGAACATACTTTGGATTGGTGCTGTCGAGTATCTGGAGCGTGATCTCTTTGGGAATATCCCGCTCGGCATGAAGAGCAACAAAAATGCCGTGTTGCTCGAGCGAGATGCGTCCGATTTCGTCGGCCGTGCGAATGGCCTGCTGGACGTCAGCTGGGGTACGCACGTATGGCTTCCTCCCCGGTCCCCAGGGAACATCCCATCCCAGGGCGATGTATTCCGCGCCTACGGCTTTTAAGAATGCTGCCAGCGAGTTAATTTTGGATCGTATTTCCGGTAGCCGCGGCGTCTCGTGCAACAAGAGCGCTTGGTAAACTCCATTCAACTGCACGCCGACCTGGCGCGAGCGCTGCTGAAACTCAGCTATCTTGTTGGCATAGGCGGAATCGAAATTCGCTTTGCTGTTGTCTGCCTCGGTTGCGCCGATGTTGAGCGCTGCGATACCGTCCGTGGCCTTCCAATAGGTGGCGATCGAAGGATCGGCTGACAGCCAGGTCGTCGCTGCCATCCCGATTCTGAACTTCTGTGCCTGATCGGCGGCAAAGGCCTGTGATGGATAGATGGCCAAGGCCAGTGTGCTTGCCACACCGGCCTTCAGAAATTGACGTCGCTCAATTCTGTTGGCCATCGCCCCCTCAACTCAAATAACGTTAGCATCTTCTGTCAGAAGTAGAACTTCAGCGCAAACTGAATCTGCCGGAAGGTAAAGGGTACGGTACTGGTGATTGCGCCAAAACCAGAAACCGGAGCGCCCGCTGTACCTGGATTACTCGTATTCCAGCTAAGGTTCGAAGGCGTACCAAATTGCGGCTTGTTCAGGAAATTAAACGCTTCCACCCGGAATTGCAGAGACTTGGTTTCAGTGAGGGGAAGGTTCTTGAACAGCGATGCATCCACCAGCGAGATCCCGGGAGCCCGCGGCCCCGGAGTGGGCCTGCAATCTCCGAAGAAAAACTGCGCTGGCGCCGAGTAGCCGCTTGGGCTCACCCAGTCGGCGATGGAGCGGTGGAAGCCCGACGTTGGCGTGGTGCAATTCGGACGATTTCCTGATTGCGTTCCGCTGTTGTCCTGTGTAATGCCAATCGTGAGGGGTTGCCCGCTTGCGAACGTAGCGATGGCGTTCAGCTGCCAGTCGCCGAATACCTTTTCCAGAGCTCCCGAACTTGCGATGGCGTGTCCTTTTCCTACCGGCAACTGGTAGGTTCCGCTTACCACCAGGCGCTGCGGCGTGTCATTGTCCCAGTAACCCCACTCCCGGGAACGGTGATACATGTCCTGGACTCCGCGCAGTCCAGCCTCGAAGTCACTGACCTGAGACAGAGCCTTGCTCCAGGTATAGGCCGCGTGGAAAGTAACTCCGTAAGACATTTTCTTATCGCCTGAGATTTGCAGCGCGTTGTAGTTTGAATTCGAAGCGCTCGACAGCCATTCAATGTGGGTCGGCGACGTTCCCTGCACGAAATTCGGAAATGGAATTACCGGAGGCGTTCCCGGAGTGATGAGGTTCGGCTGATTTTCGTTCGCCAAATCCCATAGGTGACGCGCCTGGTTGAAGACGTAATTCGCCTCCAGCACGAAATTGTTGGTGACAGAATATTGGAAGCCGTAACTTCCCTCATAGATTGTGGAGGGCACCAGATGAGAGTCGATCGCACGGATGAAGAGTTGGCTCACCTGGGCGGTGTTGTTGATATCTACTGGTGCGAGAAAGTTTGACGGATATCCATTTTGCAAAAGGAAGGCAGGCCCCTCGGTTGGCTGAGGATTCTTCTGAGCGTCGACCAGGAATGGAGGATTGAGGGCTAACTGGCTTTCGCTTCCGTATCGATACGTGTTCTGAAAGTAGATGCCCGCGCCGCCACGCATGACCAGCCTCGGGGTAATTCCGAAGGCGAAGCCGACGCGGGGAGCAAAGTTATCCTTCACCGGATGAACGGTGGTGCGGTTGAAAGTGCCGCTGGCATTGGAGGGGATGCTGAACAGTCCGCCCGCCCCGCCATTCAGAGCAGGGTCGAAGTTGGTTTCGCGGTTGTCGCGCTCAAACAATGGGCTGGAGTATTCGTAACGAACTCCATAGTTGAGGGTCAGGCGTGACGTTGCCCTCCATGAATCTCCGACAAACCAGTTCCAACCATTACGGTAGATGCGCGCAATATCCAGATTTTCCAATTCCGCGTGG
Organism: Terriglobia bacterium; assembly: GCA_963803655.1. GTDB lineage: Bacteria > Acidobacteriota > Terriglobia > Terriglobales > Acidobacteriaceae > JAIQFF01. The sequence continues at coordinate 296,319 of CAWDNR010000013.1, read as the reverse complement.
CTGGGCAATCCCAGGAGTAAATCAGTGATTCCATCGCCGGTGTATTGACCGTTGAAGCCGAAATTGCCGCGAATGCAACAAAGATCGCTGAAATTGTCGGCGTCGCGCCGCCACTCGATGCCCAGCTTTATGCTGTGCGTGCCTTTGATGTAGGTGACGGCATCTTTGAGTTGCCAGATCTGGGCGAACTGATTCTGTGGGAGCCACATGGGGCTACCCAGTAACTGCATACCCGAGATGTCGATTTCAGGAAGACCACCGGATAAGCCTGGGAAGTTCGGTATTCCAGTCAGACCAACCTGACTGTTCGCATCAACCCCGAGCGTGGCCTGGATGTTGTGCGAGGCCGCACGGTTGAAGCTGAAATGCGCGTCGTTCACGATGCTCGGAGTGAACACGTGGACCCAAGCGGTGGTGATACTGGTTCCGCGGTCAAGGTTCTTTCCCGAGGTCGAGTCGTTGGTTCCGTCTGCAACGGGAGAGCTGTCGTTGAAAATTCCAGGCCGGAATTGACGCAAATCATAAACAATAAAGTGGCCGTAGACATTGTTTGCGTCGTTAAATTTGTGATCGATGCGGAGTCCACCCTGATCGGAATCCACGGATTCCTTAGGGCTGGCAATGTAGTTGAAGCCGCCGTTGCCGAAACTTCCCGGCTGGCCTTCAAGACTCCGGTTCGCATTCGGAAGGGGGTAGAGCGCAAAGAGTTTGGCCGCCACCGGGTCGACGCACGTCGCGTTGACGATACCGTTATTGATGCAATTGGAGAATTGGGCAAGCGGTGCAATGGACGGAGAGGTAGGCACCCTCGTGAGTTCGTTGAAGTCCAGGTTCCGCATGGCAGGAGTCGGGACGAGACCGGTAAGGGTCAAACCCTCGCGAACCCGTCTGGCCTCATAGTTCAAGAAAAAGAAGGTTTTGTTTTTCCGAATCGGACCGCCAAGAGTAGCGCCATACTGGTTCTGCTGGAATATTGGCTTGATCGAATTCTGCCCCGCGAAGTAATCCTTGGCATCAAGCTTGCTGTTGCGAAAATATTCGTAAACATCGCCGTGAAACTGGTTGGTGCCTGACTTGATCGCGGTGTTCACTACGCCGCCGGCGCTGCGTCCGTACTCAACGTCGTAGTCGCGCGTTTGAAGTTTGAATTCGGCCAGCGAATCGACTGCGGGCTGCACCGCCTGGGCGCTTTGGTCCTGGAGATTCGTCGTGTAGGAATTATTGTCAGCGCCATCAAGAACAAAGTTGTTCTGCGTCGAACTGTTTCCGTTGACGCTGAAGACTCCCTCAGCTCTCTGCTGAAACGAAGCACTCGCCGTATTGACGCCCGCCGTGAGCTGCGCCAGGGAGTCGTACCGCCGCCCGTTCAGGGGAAGGTCGGTGGCCTGCTGGCCGCTGACCACGTGGCCGACATCCGCGGTCTGGGTATCGATCAGAGGAGCTTCTGTCGTGACGTCGACCTTCTCCATTGAGGTCCCCAGCGTCATTTGGAAATCCACTTGCTTGCGGTCCTGCACATCCAGCGTGACTCCGCTGCGAACCGCTTTCTTGAAGTTCGGGGCTTCCACTGTCACTATGTACCCGCCGACCCGGAGATAGGGAAACACGTAGTCCCCACTCTCCGAGGTGGTGGCTGTGAGGGATTCGCCGGTAGCGGAATTTGCCACGGTCACTCTTGCGCCCGCAACCACTGCGCCGGAAGGGTCCTTGACCGTACCCACGATGCTGGCAGTATCGATCTGGGCCACCGCAACAATTGTGGAAGCCGAGACCAAAGCGATTGCAATCAGAAACCCACGCATCCGCTGACTTTTCGACAGTTGCATACGGCCCCCCCACACATATGAAATGAACTTCAAGTAGCGCCGCGCCCGGCTAAGCCCGGCTTAATCTGCACTGTTTGTGTTTTTATCTAACCGCTTATACAATCAATGCGCTTTTATAACTATTTCAGATGCATTGTCAAGACTAATCATTCAAATTTTCGTAGACAAATGGGTCTTGCGCAGTCGCAGAAGACAGCCTTTGACGGTCGGTTTCGAAGGCCTCGTGCGCGAGATCCGCAGTCTAAGCGGTTAGTGACGGGGTTGGGATTGAAGCAGATTCTGACCCTCGCGCTCCTAGGAGATAGCCCGCCCTCGCAAATCTTGATGAGCGCGCTGCGTGGATTTCTGTGGTTTGCGCTTTGTGGGAGAATTCGGCGGCTCCTGACATGACCTTGTGGTATACATGCGTGGGTTCTGGCGAATTGCGGGGCTGGCCTTGAGCCGGCCGCCAGAAAGCGTGTTCCACCTTTTGGAGGCCCTCCATGTCCAACTCGATGCATCGAAGAGATTTCTTGAAGTCCATGGCGGCAACCGGAACAGTGGCCATGACTTCCCTGCCCGTGTTGGGCGCTACGATTCCCCACTCGCTGGCTGCGGGTTGCAAATTCTTGACCGTTTCTCAGGCTGCTCTGGTTGAGTCCATTTCTGAATTGATGATTCCGGCGGATCAATTTCCCGGCGGCAAGACAGCGGGAGTCGTCTTTTACATCGACGGAATTCTCGCTGGCCCCTTCGGAAAATTCTACAGGAATCGCTATGAAGAAGGCCTCCTTAGGGTAGACGCAGCGAGTCAAAAGCAATTCGGAGGCAGCTTTGTTTCCCAAGGCTCCGACCGACAGACCGCAATCCTTAAGGACCTCCAATCCAGTGATGCGGCAGGATCTCCCGATCAAGAGTTTTTTGGGCTCCTATGGCGCCACATCATGGAAGGCTACTACGGTGATCCGGAGCACGGTGGAAATCGTGATGAAGCCAGCTGGAAAATGATTGGATTCGAGGGCTAACAGAATGCCGAACGACAAGAAAGTGGACGTAGTTGTCATCGGATCAGGGGCCGGCGGCGGCGTAGTGGCCAAGGAGCTTGCCGAGGCCGGCATGTCGGTGGTTGTGTTCGAACGAGGAAAGAGCTACAGCGCAGCCGATTTTAATCACGACGAATTGAACAGCCAATACTCCCTTCCGCCCGCCTATGGCCCGTCGGTATATCCCAACCCGCGAACGTTTCGCTACACCGATCGCGAAACGGCGCAGGTCGTCTATCCCGGAGTGAGCGAGGGGTACGGAAAAACCGCTGCAGCGGTAGGAGGAGGCACGATCGCTTACGGTGCCGCAGCCTGGCGCTTCAAGAAGGAAGATTTTCGAATGAAGTCAACCTACGGAAGCATTGCGGGGACTTCGGTCGAAGATTGGCCGATCGGCTATGACGATCTCGAACCTTACTACGAAAAGGCCGAGTACGAACTGGGCGTTTCCGGACTGGCGGGCGCGGATCCTTTCGCCGAGCCGCGGAAAAAACCATATCCCGTTGCTCCCCTGCCTATCAATCCGCAAGGCGAAATCATCCGCGACGTGGGCCAGCGCATTGGCTGGCATCCTTTTCCACCCCCGTTCGCCATATTGACGCAGCCCTATATGGGTCGTAACCCATGTGTTCAATGCGTCTGGTGTCTGGCTCATGACTGTGAAGTCAAAGCCAAGTCGGGCACGCAGGTCACGGTGCTTCCGCGGGCGATACAGACGGGAAAGTGCGAACTGCGGGCCAACTGTTTTGTGACCCGGATTCTCACCGATGCCAAGGGCCGCCCCAATCGCGTCGAATATTTCGATGGTCGGCATCAGGGCCATGAACAGTACGCGGATCTAATTGTGGTGTCTTGTTCCGCCACAGAATCAGCGCGGCTGCTGCTGAACTCCGCCAGCAAAATCCATCCCAATGGTTTGGGAAATTCTTCCGGGCACGTGGGCAGGAACCTGAACGACCACACGGGTGCTGATACATTCGGGATTTTCGATCGTGAGATTCCACACGACAAGGGGCCTGGTCCGTCCATTGCCTTCAACGACTGGAACCATCCCCGGAGCCGGGAAATACCGGGCGGCGGGTACATTTATAACTACTACTGCACGCTTCCGATCGAATTTGCGGGAATCCGCCCGCCTGGCGAGCCTCTCTGGGGCAGTGCCCACAAGGAATTTCAACGCCGGTACTTCCGCCGTTACCTCCATCTCGGCAGCAATTGCCAGGGACTTCCCCAAGAAGCGAACTGCGTGGATCTCGACCCGAAGGTTCGAGATGCGTGGGGTATGCCGGTAGCCAGAATCACCCATTCTTGGATGCACGTCGATTATGAAATCGCAAATTACGTCATGGACAAAGGTGAGCACCTCCTAAAAGAGGCCGGCGCCATCAAGACCTGGCGTGGTGGCAATGGCAAAGGTGGCGTGGGAGATCATCAAAACGGCACTTGCCGGATGGGCGACGATCCGAAAACTTCCGTCGTGAGCCGGTACTGCCAGAGTCACGACGTCGACAACTTGTTCGTAGCTGATGGAAGCGTTCTGGTCACCGACGCAGGCTTTAATCCCTCGCTGACCATCCAGGCCGTTGCCTTTTGGTCTGCTGAATACATCAAGAAACAATGGCAAGGGGGAGCTTGGCGAAACGGGAAACAGGGCTGAGTACCCGTTCTCGCTTTTTGCTGCGACTCACAGGAGAAACGCATGACCGGCGGAAGACCACTCATACTCGCAGCATGGCTCGGCATTTTTATTTACGGCTACCTCAACGCTATGTTGGGGATCGTATTGCCGAACTTGATGGAGAAACTCAAACTTAACAAATCTCAGGCTGGCGTCTTTTTCATGATCAGCTCGATAGGGCTGGTTGTGGCCTCAGTGCCATCGGGCCTGACCATGGACGCCTTGGGCACAAAGCTGGTCGTCTGCCTAGGATTGTTTCTTGTCGCTGTCGCTTTTTGGGGACTCGGAGTCGTTGGCTCCTCCAAGGCGCTGTACTCGATGGCATTCGTGTTGGGCCTTGGGGGCTCCATGGTCGTGGCTGGCGAGAACACTGCAATTTCCCTGGTGAACTCCACTCAGCGCGAAATCGCCGCCAACTTGCTGAACTTGTTTTTCGGCGTGGGTGCCTTCGTAGCTCCATTCCTGGTAATGCCGGTGCTCAAACGCAGGGGCTTTTCAGGTGTGCTGAAAGTTTCAAGCCTGCTGACCATTGCAGTTCTAGCTTTGCACCTGGCGCTTTCGTTTCCCAAGCCTCTCTTGGTCCAAGGTTTCCCTCTCGCACAAGCTGGGGCGTTGTTAGTCCAGCCCAGGTTATGGCTCCTGATGTTTCTGGTTTTTCTCTATGTGGGCACTGAATTTTCAGTTTGGAGTTGGACGGTAACATTTCTCACCACCGAGCGCGGATATGAGCAGAAGGGGGCATCCAGAATGATCGCTGCCTTTGCTCTGGCCATGATCGCGGGTCGCTGGGCAAGCCAATGGACTCTGGTCGCGTTCGGCCCTCTGGCAGTGCTGATGGTCAGCGCCGCCGGATCTGTCCTCTGCCTGGCCGGGATGTTTACGCTGCGCAAGCGTGTTTTGGTCGCAATTTCCACGATGGCGGCGGGATGGTTCATGGCCGCTATATTTCCTACGGCGTTGGGATTGGCGGGAAGATACTTTCCATCGTTGGTGGGAACTGCGATCAGTCTTGTGATAACGGGTGGGTGGCTAGGTGCGATCGCGATTCCTCCCGCTGTGGGATTCGTGGCCAACCGCAACGGCGTGGCCCGGGGTGTTCTGGTTCCCGTGGGTTCCGCATTGCTCATGCTGATATCGCCGTTGCTTCTGGCTGTGGCACACTGAGATCAGCCACCCTGCATTTCCCTGTGAGTGAGTCTTAGGACAAGCTGAAGTTGACAGATGAAGAGCTCGGGACTATGTTCTAAGCGGTTATATGTGGGGAAGTGACTGTCTGGAAAACATGCAGCGGGCGCTGGAGGCCATGGTGAATCCTCTTGCACACGCTGCGATCTTCGGGGTTCTGGATGAAATCTGCCATGATGCATACCGAAAACGTCGTCCACTCACGTACGTTGCCGGCGGATCAACCTGGCGAACTGATCCAGCTTCCGCGTGAAGCGGCGGGGTGGGAATGGATGAGTTTCTTCGTGCGCCGTCTCGCACCAGGGATGGCGTGGGAGTGTCGCGCAGAGGACGAGGAGGTGGCTGCTGGTCCTGCTCGGTGGCCAATGCACGGCGGACTGGGGTCAAGGTAAGCAGTTGATCGGTGGAAGGAGGAATGTGTTTGATGGCTTTCCTCATGCGCTTTATTTGCCCCCGGGGAATCATGCCACGCTGAAAGCGGAAACGGTCTGCGAAATAGCGGAATGCCGGGTTCCATCGAAGTCCCAGTTGGAACCCAAGCTCATTGCTCCAAAGGATGTTTCGAGCAGCCTCCGCGGCGGTGAGAACGCCTCTCGCCAGATTGTAGATATCATTCGTCCCGATTTTGCCGCCGACCGACTTATTGTGGTGGAGGTCTACACGCCTGGCGGAAACTGGTCGAGTTATCCTCCGCACAAACATGATGTTCACAATCCCCCAGCCGAAGTTGATTTGGACGAAATCTACTACTACCGGATCGGTGACCCCCGAGGGTTTGCCTTCCAGAACCTTTATGACCCGCGAACCTCTCGGGATTTAACCTTGAAAGTCCGAGATGGAGATGCCGTCCTTGTAAGAGAGGGATACCACCCGGTGGTCGCGGGTCCAGGGTACGATGTCTACTACCTGAACTTTCTGGCCGGAACTTCACGGACCATGGCGGTCACGGAAGATCCGCAACATACATGGATTCGGTCAAACTGGAAGGAACCGGACACGCGCCTTCCGCTCGTCCTCAGCTGATATTACCGATTAGCCCTGGGGAAAGTCAGCTTGACCCGAAACTTCTGGCCGGAAGGACCAATCTCACCCTCAGAGGCACGCGAGGCAGATCGCCATGATGCGACTAACGACAGCTCAAGCCATCGTCAAGTTCTTGGAAAACCAATACGTCTCACGCGACGGTAGAGAACAACGTTTCTTCGAAGGATGCTTCGGGATCTTTGGCCATGGGAATGTGGCCGGGATGGGTCAAGCACTCGAACAAAACCCTTCGTTTCCGTACTATCTTTGCCGCAATGAACAGGCCATGGTGCACACCGCGGCCGCCTTCGCCAAAATGAGTAACCGGCTGAGGACCCTGGTATGCACCACCTCGATCGGTCCGGGAGCTACGAATATGATCACCGGCGCGGCGGTGGCGACGGTAAATCGGCTTCCTGTATTGCTGTTGCCGGGCGATATATTCGCACGTCGCAATGTTGCGCCTGTGCTGCAGCAATTGGAACTGCCGACCACGCAAGATATCTCGGTAAATGATTGTTTCAAGCCGGTATCCCGATATTGGGATCGGATCGAACGGCCGGAACAAATCATTACTTCCCTGCCGGAAGCGCTGCGGGTCTTGACCTCTCAGTCCGACACCGGTGCGGTGGTCGTGTCTTTGCCGCAGGACGTGCAGGCAGAAGGCTTCGAATACCCCGCCCAGCTTTTCGAAAAGAAAGTGTGGTCCATTCCTCGCCAACGTTGCGACCGCGAATTGCTCGCCTTGGCTGCGCAGTGGATTCGTGCTTCAAAAAGGCCGCTGATTGTCGCGGGTGGCGGCGTGATTTATTCGGAAGCTACGAAGCAGTTGGCCAGTTTTGCCGCACAAACCCGAATTCCTGTTGGCGAAACTCAAGCCGGCAAAGGTTCCTTGTGCTTCGACCACCCACAGAATCTAGGTGCGATTGGAGTAACCGGAACTCCGGGCGCGAATATATGTGCCCGGGAAGCAGATCTGGTGATTGGCATGGGCACGCGGTACAGCGATTTCACCACCGCATCCAAGACCGCGTTCCAGAATCCGGATGTGCGATTTATCAATATCAATGTGACGGAGTTCGACGCCTACAAGCACGCGGCCCTGCCTCTGGTGGGCGATGCACGCGCCATTCTTGAGGAACTGGAAGTCGCGATCAAGGGCTTTCGGGCGGACGATTCCTATCATTCAACTGCCTCCACTCTGCAGGCGCAATGGGAAAAGGAAGTGGACCGCATCTACAGCTTGCGCCACGGTCCACCAATCAGTCAGGGCGCTGTCATTGGGGTGGTGAACCGGGTGTCGGGACCGAAAGACGTTGTGCTTTGCGCAGCCGGCAGTCTGCCTGGCGATCTTCACAAACTCTGGCGCACGCGCGATCCTAAGGGCTATCACATGGAGTACGGGTTTTCCTGTATGGGCTACGAAATCGCGGGCGGGCTTGGCGCCAAGATGGCCACGCCCGAGCGCGAGATTTACGTGATGGTCGGTGATGGATCTTATCTGATGATGGCGCAGGAAATTGTCACCTCTCTGCAGGAAGGACACAAACTGAACATCGTGCTTCTTGATAACCATGGATTTTCTAGCATTGGCGGACTGAGCCGTGCTTGTGGAAACCATGGCATGGGAACGGAATACCGGTATCGGAAAAATGGAAAGCTTTCCGGAAGCCCAATTGAGATCGATTTCGTCGCCAATGCGGCCAGCCTGGGTGCGTATGCGGTGCGAGTGAAAACCAGTAACGAGCTGGAACAAGCACTGATCGAGGCGCGAAAACAACCCCGGACGTCAGTGGTCGTGGTTGAGACCGACTATAACGAACGGGTCAGCGGCTATGAATCCTGGTGGGATGTTCCCATCGCTGAGGTGTCCGAAGTCGAGTCAGTTCGCGCTTCCTACCGGAGCTACGCCGAGGCAAAGAAAAAAGAAAAATATTTTCTCTAATCAGCTCGACAGCTTTCGCAGTCCCTTATCAAGTTGCCGGGGCTGGATTGCGGGCTTGGATCGAACAGCGCCTTACCCTGATTTGTATGCGAGAATCGGGAAGCAATTATTTCTGAGGTCTCGCTATTGCGCGAACGCCATCCTCTAAGAGCTTCCCCTTCCCGGCGTCATTTTCTGAAAGCGTTGGGCCTGCTGGGTCTAGAAGGTGGGTCTGTTTTCTCTTCGGCCCTGCCGCTGCTTGCGGGCACTACGGGCGCCGAAAAGCCTGTACTCCAGAAGTCGAAACCCTTTTTTACTCCGATCCCGCCCTCCAGCAGTGGAATCACATGGAAACATTCCAATGGCCGATCGCCGAACTATTATCTTCCTGAAACCACTGGCGCGGGTTGCGCGTTCATCGACTATGACAACGACGGCTGGATGGACATTTACCTGGTAAATAGTGGCCGCTGCGATTTCTACGAGCCGGACCCGCCGCTCCGTAACGCACTGTATCGCAACAATCGCGACGGAACATTCACTGACGTTACAGAAAAAGCCGGCGTCCCCGGCGGAGGCTACGGCATGGGGGTCGCTGTGGGTGACTACGATGGCGATGGCTACCCGGATTTATACGTCACCCAGTACGGAAGCAGCATTCTCTACCACAACAACGGTGACGGTACATTTAGCGATGTCACGCAGAAAGCCGGGGTGGCCGCCTCAGGTTGGGCATCCAGCGCCGTCTGGTTCGACTATGACAATGATGGGCGGCTCGATCTTTTCGTGTGCCGCTTTGTAGATTTCAGCAAAGGTAAAAATAAATTCTGCGGGAACTCAGCGACCCGCGAACGTTACTACTGCGTTCCGCGCGTCTACGATCCAATGCCGAGTTGGCTATTTCACAACAACGGGGACGGCACCTTCACCGACGTCAGCAAGGAGTCTGGCATCGCGCAGTACCCCGGGAAAGCATGGGGTGTCGTGGCCTGCGACATCAATAACGATGGCCACATGGACCTTTTTGTGGCGAACGATACCGTGGGCAACTTTCTTCTGCTCAACCAGGGCAACGGGCGCTTCACCGACATTGGAACCGAAGCGGGCGTCGCGTACAACGCGGAAGGCAGCCCTCGATCAGGCATGGGAGTTGACGCCGCCGACTACGATGGCGATGGGTGGATGGATCTTTTCGTGGCCAATGTGGACCGCGAAATGTATTCCCTCTATCGCAATAATCACGACAACACATTCGATGACCAGGCACTCCCCACTGGTATTGGAAAGACAACGATTCTCATGAGCGGATGGGGACTCAAATTCTTTGACTTTGACAATGACGGGAATCTCGATCTCTTTCTGGCCAACGGTCATCCCGATGACAAAGTCGAAACCCGGGACCGCGAAGTCCAGTATTCGGAACCGATGCTGCTGTTTCGGAGTACCGGCCCCGGCACCCGACCGGGATTCGTGAATGCCAGTGCCGCGGCAGGAGCAGTTTTCAATCAAAGATTTGCCGCGCGGGGTATGGCGATCGGCGACTTCGACAATGATGGCGCAGTGGACGTGCTGGTGGCTGTCAACAATAACGCACCGGTGCTTTTGCGAAACACAACAACTGCCGGAACCCATTGGCTGGGGATTCAGTTGGTCGGGAAGAAGGCTAACCGCGATGCCATCGGCGCCAGTGTCACCTGGCAAGCCGGGGAGTTCAAGCGTCACAGAGTAAAAGTCGGCGGCGGAAGCTATCTGGCCGCCCACGACCCACGAATGGTCCTGGGCATTGGGAACCGAACGAAGGTTGACTGGATCGAAGTAAAGTGGCCCCGGCCCAGCGGAGTGGTGGAACGATTTTACAAGCTGCCGATTGACCGCTATGTCACTCTCACTGAGGGAGAAGGAACAAAAGTGGAAACGAGTTCAAGGCAACATAGTTAAACATCATTTCTGCGAAGCCGGAGTATCTACGCTTCGGGGTACATCAGCACTTTCAATCCGCGCTTCTGAGTGCACAAATCAAACGCTGTGCGCCACTCTGAAATGGGCAGCTTGCTGGAAATGATGTCATTCAATCTGACTCGGCCCTGTTCATAGATTTTCATCATGCGGTCCCAGGTTTGAGCGGTGTAGCAGACGGAACCGGTGAGACTGAGCTGCTTAAAAAAGACTTGATCCATCGGAAACTGAATTTCCTGTCCGCAGATCCCCACTTGCGTGTACTGTCCCATAGGTCGCAGGGCTTCAATACAACCGCGAACCGAACTCTGGTGGCCGGCACATTCGAAGGCATTATCCACACCAACGCCATCGGTTTCCTGGCGGACCGCGTCGAGCAGATTCTGATTGCCCACATTCACAATGATGGCTGCACCAAAACGACGCGCGGCATCTAAACGAGCTTCGTCACCGACGGCCCCGGCAACGACGGTCTTCACTCCCTCCGCCACGAGCAATTTCAGGCACAGAAGCCCCATAGGCCCCGGGCCGGAAACCAGCGCTGTGTCACCGATTCGAACCTGGGTCAGTTCCGTGACCGCCTGGATGGCGGCCGCGAATGGCTCGCTGAGTGCCGCCTCCTCCAGGGGAATTTCCTCAGGGACACGATAGAGTTGGTCGGGACGCAAGACCACGTAACGCGCAAAACCGCCGTTCACGCCGTGTCCCATCCCTCGCCGGTCCGGGCAGAAAATGAATTTCCCAGAAATACAATATCGGCAGTGTCCGCAAGTAACGGCCGTCGCTCCCAGGCACGCCACTGTTTCATTAAGAGTGACGCCGGTGACTTTGTCACCAATTTCCACGACCCTGCCTGCAAACTCATGCCCTAGAATAACCGGAGGGTAGTTCCGGAACGTATCATGCAAGACGTGGATGTCGGTCCCGCACACCCCGCAAAACGCAACCTCCACTTTCACCTGGTCTCGCCCGCACGAAGGCTCCTCCACGTCGAGGACGTCGACGTTTCCGTCGCCGCAAGAGTGCTTTACGAGCGCTTTCATGGTTTGTGAGATCCCCCATGATAGTTCATCTGATTGGACCGTTCGGAAAAGAGGAAGGCGTACACTGTCATTCGGATGTCACCAAGAGCCACTAGGTCTTCAGGGAAATCGTACTCCCTTTGCCGTAACAGCAACGCACCCAGGCGGAACGAAGAGTTGTCCCTCATATGAAACGCTTCTTCACTCTTGGGCTGATGAGCGTCAGCCTTCTGGCGCGACCGGGCTTCGCGCGAGAAGTCTTACACCGGACCTGCAACATTAAAAGTACGACATTCGAGGGATGGGATGCCGAAGAGATCTCAAACGAGTGGTTGCAGCTGACGATCGTCAAGCAACTGGGTGGTCGCCTCATGCAGGTCAGCTTCGCCGGCCATCCATACTTATTCGTGATTCCCAAATACAAGGGCAAGTACATCCCTCCCACGCAAGCAAACGGTAAATGGTTCAATTACGGTGGGGACAAGCTTTGGCCTTTGCCCGAGGGACGAGACGATGCGGAGCACTGGGCAGGACCGGTGTCCGATGTGCTCGATGACGGCGCCTATGACTTGAAAGTAATTTCGCAAGGTCCGGCCTGCGCCGTGCGCCTGGACGGACCCGCCGACCCCACTACGGGTTTGCAGTATTCTCGTGAAATCGCGCTTCCGTCCAATTCGCCGCAGATTTCGTTCCACGCTGTGATGAGAAATGCCACTGGACATCGGATTCGATGGTCCGTGCAATCTGTAACCCAGTACGACACTTCTGACATTCACAACCCAGCCGAATACAATCGCAATTTTTGGGCTCTCACGCAGATCAATCCACTGAGCGCATATTTCACCGGATATCAAGTCCGCAACGGACTTGCAGATGACCCTTCGTTCTCGGTGCGCGACGATCTCTTCAAGCTGCACTGGACGTATCTGGAAAACGAATTGGCTCGATTCCACCGCGGGCTGGCTCGCCGTGGTGGACGGCGAGAGCCAATTCGCGATGGTGGAACGCTTTCAATACCTCAAGAGCCCGGACTATCCGGGCAAAGCATCGCTGATTTTTTACAAGAATGGCACAACGCTGGAACTGAACGAGAAGGGCAGCCCGGTACTTCGCTCTTCGGACATCGAAAGCGCTCCTTATTACATGGAAGCTGAGATCAATAGTCCGATGATCGAGCTGCAACCGGGCGAGAGCTATGCCCTGGACACAAGCTGGTGGCCGACGCGAGCGGATAGCCAGATGCGCGGCCTCACCAGTGCTGGTGTGATCCTGTCGCCGCTCACGATCGCAATGCCCAACAATTCGCTGGTGCTTTCCGGCTTGTTCGGCGTATTTTTTCCCGGTAAGCTGCAGGCCCGTCTTTTCGATTCCAACGGAGTCGAACAGCAGCGCATCGATCTGCAATCGGTCGCGCCCCAGGCGCGCGTGGAACTTCATCGTGAAGTACAACCGTCAAAGCGGCCAGCCCGGATCTCAATTCACTTGGTCGACGATCAAGGGATCGACCGCGGCAGCCTGGGTGAAGCTGCGGTCACAGCTCAGTAACATGTTCGTGGCAACACGGCCAGAATCCATCAAACAACTGCCGGCGCCGCGACTTTCTTGACGTTGCTAATGGTGGCATTCGTGATCAGCGGCCTTGCCCAAAATCCGACACTGAGAACAAACCCAAATGTGACGTAGAGAAATGTCATGCCACTTCTTAATCCGGCATAGTCGCCGATCCGTCCGATAACGACCGGGATAATCGCTCCTCCCATCAGTGCGGTGCTCAGAATGCCCGAGAACGAGCCGTGATGTTCGTCCACGGAATTCAACGCGAGAGAAACAACGACGGGCCAAAGCACCGAAGTGAACAAGCCGATCCCGGGAAACGCAATCAGTGATACTTTTGCGGGTCCAAACAAGGCTGCAGTCAAACAACACAGGGAGCCCACTGCGCCACCAATCAGCACTTTGCGACTATCGAAAAACTTTAACAGCGCCATACCCACTACACACCCAGCAGTGAGAAGTCCCCAAAACCAGGAGACAGCGTTGGCACCTGTGGTTTGAGGATCGAACCTGTGGTAGGTGTAGAGGAACTTCGAAATCCAGTCGGCTGTCCCTTGTTCACAGCCAATGTAGGCAAACATCGCAATGAAGTAAAGCCAAACCACTGGCTTGCGCGCGAGGCTGAGGTAGATGTCCCAGGATCCGGCGCGTTCATCGTCGGTCTGTTTGACGGGAGGAAACCTGGACAAGAGCAACCAGATCACCATCAAGAAGGAAGAAGCTGTAAAGATCCAATAGATCGATACCCACGGGAGCGTTTCAGGCGTCAGTCTGCGCAGCGTGCGCAGCAAAATGTTTTCGTGGATCGGGGACTTACTGAGATTCAGTACCAGATAAGAGTAGATTCGAGGACTAAGAAAAGAAGCGCTGCCGAAAACAAGTTGCGAAAGCGTTGAATTAAAGGCGTAGTGTTCTTCACCGCCGGCCACACGCAGAAGCGGAACGACTACCACCTGCAGAACCGCCATCGCCGCGCCGATCGCGAACCATGAAACAAACGCCACGCGATATCCTGGAAACAGGGCAAAGGCGAGCGCGCCAAGAGTGCTGGCCACAAAGGACCACACCATCACCGGTTTCGCTTGGAACCGTTCCATCAGAAAACCGGCGGGAATGGACATCACCCCATAAGCGATGAAGAAAGCGAACGCGAGAAATCCGGCCGCCGTCAGGCTTACGTGAAAACTGTTGATGATGTCCGGGAGAATCGGGCCGAGAATATTGGTCAACAATGACATTACGAAAAATACAAGGAAGACCAGCACGATCATGTACTTGCTTCTTGCCATAAGGCCCACCGTCTCCGTCGCTCCGATTAGGACGTACGCTCCGTGACCTTTCCGAACCGATGATGCCACACCATCGCCGCCCCAATCAGGTTCGCATCCGCGCCGAGCGAGGCGAGCAACAACTCCGTCTTTTCAAAAGGAACGAAGCGGCAACCCTGGCGGATGGTCTCGCTAATGCCATCAAGAAAAAGATTGGAACTCTTCATGATGCTGCCGCTCAGAACGATTGCGTCAGGAGTGAACAGATTGATCAAATTGGCGAGGCCAAGCCCCAGATACCTGGCTTCACGGCATACTGCCGAGCGGGCCAACTCATCGCCTTCGACTGCCAGCTGACAGATGCGCTTGGCAGTCAGCCCTGCGCGATGCGGATAGTCTGGGGGCGCGGTACTTTCGAGCCAAGCGGCCATTGCCGGACCCGCGGCCAGCGACTCCCAGCATCCCCGAAAACCGCAAGAACAGCGGGGGCCCGATGGGTCGAGCACCTGATGGCCAATTTCGGGATGAGCTCCTTCTACACCTCGGTATAGTTTTCCATCCAGAATTATTCCGCCACCAATGCCCGTACCAACGGTTACATAAATCAGACGCGACCTGTTCTTGCCCGCGCCCCATCCTGCCTCCGCGAGCGCGCCCGCATCCCCATCGTTCTCCAACGCAACCGTCACGTTGAAAATCCGCGCCAAATCTTTCACCAGACTTTTGCCGCGCCATTTTGGAAGAAAGTCAAGTTCGCCAAAGTCTCCAGCAAATGGATCGACAGGTCCCGTGGAACCAATGCCCACGCCAGAGAGTTCAACTCCAGCATTTCGCACGACATCCTTCAACATGCTCACGATGATGTCGAGCCCGTGCGCGTATTCGCAATCAGACCCGGTTGGCGATTCCTGGGAGCCCAACACCCTGCCACGGTTATCCACTGCGCCAACGGCTACTTTCGTGCCTCCAATATCAACCGCTGCGATCATGCTTTCTCCGCGCATCGTTCCTTCTAGATCGCGACAATTTCACGGAATATCCATTTCAAGCCGATTTGCCTGATCCGCGCTGAGACAAATGGTACGGGCGTTCAGCCGCTGAGAAGTCCGAAGTCATCCTCGACAATGTAGGGGCAGAGCTTGAAAGAATCACAATCGACTCCGGAGAGTCGCGACAGGCTCTCTGCCGCCAGTTGCGCCGGGATAATGTCAATCAGGAATTGCCAATCCGCCAGCACCTCCGGGAGTCGAAACACCAGGTCGGCTCCGCCTTCAGGAAGATGTTGGCCAATCAACATGACTGAAGCGCCCAGACGTCGCAGATCGCGGGCGACCGCCAGGTCTGATTCACGCATGCGCTGTCCATCGATCCACAGGCCGACCCTCATGTTCTCGGCGACCATTTCCAGCGGTCCGTGTTTAAAACTGCTCGTGCCCATGGCAGTCGCCGGAGACTTCACGCCTTCCTCCCACATTAACCGCGCCTCATTGCAACTGCCCAAATCCTGGCCGCGAGCGAGAAAATAATAAACTCCGTCGGGCACAAGCCATGCGGTGTCCGCGATCTGTTGCTGCCAACCCACCATTGCGTTCTCGGTTTCCACGAGCGACTGCGACAACGAATGCGCCACGTTGTTGTCAAACGAGCCCACAGTGGCCGCGGCCAGCGCCCCCACTCCCGCAGCCAGCGTGCTGTAAGTATTGACCGAAATCCCGTGATCCAGTTTAGTGGGGATCACCAGGGGAATTTGCGCCTCTCGCGCCAGCGTGCCATCTTCCACATTCGTTACGCCGATGACGGTCGCGCCGCTTTCACGGGCTTTCACCAACAAATTCACGATCTCCACGCTTCGGCCGCTGCGTGAAATTACGATGAGAACCGCATTCGGCGGAAAAGTGGCAAATTGCAGCAGCTCGGCCGCGTCCCGCATATATACGGGACAACCGCCCACCGAAAACACCGGCTCCGCAGTCAATGCGGCATGCCAACTGCTTCCAATTCCAGTCAGGTAAACGTGGCGAGCGCTGCGGATTGCGGCTGTCGCTTCATCCAACCGGCGTCGTCTCCCTCCGCACAGAAAGTCAATGGTGCCCCGCAATTCATGTGGCTGGCGGAGAATATCACGTAAGAAATGAGTCATGGTTTTTGGGTCGATCGGTATCGCAGTCCTATCGCGGTCAAATAGCGCATAAGGATTAGAGACAGCTTTCACCACAACCTTGGTCCCATCGCCGGCAGACCTGATCTGCCTCGCGTGCTTTGCGTGTTTCGAGGTTGAGGGCAAAAATGACAGGATATGAAGGTATGACCTGTTCTCCAGGACACGGCAGCTTGTTGCGCCAGTGGGTGAAACACAAGCGCCAAACTAGTTAAGATCAAAAGACTGTGGAGAGGGAGGAATTCGGCCCCTCGGTACCGGTATTAGCTAGTACAACGATTTAGCAAAATCTATCCTTTCTCAGGCTACCCCATAATGTCAACAACCACAGGCGGCTGGATACGGCAGAACCGGGTGAATGAGGTCTCATTTCGGCAGCTTCGTTCTCCACTTGGTAACCGTGATCGCGTCGCTGAAGTGATCGCACCGAGTCAGTTGCTCACCCTAAGTTGAGGAAGTTCATATGACACAGCCTCTGGATTTAGGCGGCGTCGCGTCCACGAAAAACAACCTGGTATCGAGGTTGAAAATGACGCAACGTACTCTTTTCCTCATCGCCGCAGCGGTCTTTTCGCTGATCGCTCTCGGCCACGCGATTCGTCTCCTCTTCGGCTGGCATGTGATGATCGAGAACGTAGTCCTGCCATCAGCCACTATTTGAGGGCCTATTGGCGCCCTTTTCCCTTGAGATCCGAAACCGATCATTTAGGTGCGCTTGGGAATTTCAGCGGAAAAACGCAGACACCCCTTACCTCAGTTTGGAGTGGCTACGGAAATCGAGCGTGAACACCGGCAGATTGTGCGTAACCGTGCCCTTACCCCCTGGGCGCAGTGGCGTATCTCCAGATCGGTCGCGCTTACGCGATGGCACACCTTGCCAGAGACTCCGTCTACCCCATCGAGTAGACTGACTACTCATCGTCACCGTTGTCCTCCGGTGCACTCTTATCCGCAGGCGTGAAGAAGCCGAAAAGGCCATGCGCCTCGTCGCTGATGCCGGCGGTGAAGAACAGCCAATTGCTCGGTCCAGCACTCTGGCCGTTGCCAAAGCGTAGCGCCCACAGGCGATCGTTTTGCAGCGCATGTCCAATTGCATCGCGGAGTAGGCCATCGAAACGTCCGCTGTCGACGTCATAGACAGCAATCTGTCCACTCCCTGCACTGCCGATCAGCAAGTGGTTGCTGAAGAACCCGAAGTTCGCCGGTGCGATCGCGACTCCCCAGGGCGCATTAAGCCACGGCCCCTGCTCCAATCTTTGTAGCCGCTTGCCTGCAGGAGAGAATTTGTCCACGAATCCGAGGCCCGGAAAGTCGAAGTCGTCGTGCTTGCTAGCATTCTGTTTCGCGTATGTGACGTACAGATTTCCGTTTACCTCCTGCACGTTAAACGGGGCAAAGCCGTTAGGGATCTCCCGATCAGTGAACGCTTGATCACCATGGTCATTGTCGGCATCGTCAAGGTCTACGCGCTTGAACTTGGTGTCGTAAACCTCGATGCGACCTAAGCGAAAGTTCGCGACGTACAGAAAAAACGGTCCACCAGCTTTCATTTGAGCGATTGTGGCGCCCTTGTAGACCGCACCCTTATTGGCGGAGGGAGTCTTGGAGTTATCCACAACCACAAATGCGTCATTGGGAAGGTCGGTTGGGTTGATTCCTGGCCCCCACGCCACGATCGTTCCGTCCTCGGTCACGAACGTGAAAACTGCGCCGGTCGTTGTGTCTTGTCCCTGCGCGTTTTTCGCATGGAACGTAAATCCCGCGGCTCCTGTAAAAACCACCCCGGTCGGGGTGCCCGCGACCCCAGTTACGGGTGACGGGATATTCACCACAAGTCCTTGCTTCACTCCCTGTCCGTCGTAGAGGGTCGAAACGCCGGCGTTGTTGTCGGATACCCACCAGGGGCTTGTGGAACTTGAAACAAGGCCCCAAGGATTGACAAGCTGCGCATCGGGCTGGCCGCTCGGCGGGTTTTGAGCGAGGCCCTGAATATCGGAAACGAGGTTGGTTTGTTGGTAGGCTTGCGCGATTCCAAGCGGGCTGAAAGCAAGCACTGCGGCGAAGATCAGGGCTATCTTACGCATGACATTCTCCTGTCGGGAGTCTCGTTTGGAGGCTAGCGAGGAGCAAGGAAGCGGGTGTCACGCAGGTGTCATTTCCTCGTAAAGGAATTGTCACTCTTCAGGTCGTAGAGGCGCCTAACTCAGGTTGTGTAACGTCCTGGGTGAATGCAGTGGCGCAGAACAGAACAAAGCACAAGCAATAACGAGACAACGCCTTCATCGCTGAGACTCCTTTGGTCTTTTGGTCTGGCATTCGGTGTCGAACAGGCCAAAGAGACTCACGGAAACGTCACAATGCTAGCTCCGCTGAATTTTGGCCGCTCCTGAAGGACCCAGGGTTTGGTACCCCCTGGTGCTCCAACACCAGCGGGGTAAAGCATGCCCGGTCCTGCCGCAATTCCTGTTGTAGTCGTAAGCGGAAACGGTCAAGGTGCGGACCGAAGCACAAATGGAAGGCCGCGGCGAGAGTTTTCGACTACCGTTTTTTGTAGGTCGAGTGCTTCAAGCGGAACGTGGCTCCGCGTGCGATCGGCGCCGACATATTCGAGATATCCGTCTGCGAGCCAGTAGTCGGTCGCAGCGTGGCTGGTCCCATTCTTCAGCACCAGAAGGAAGGATTCCTTTCCCGCCACCTCGTCAGCCGCTTCGGTCGCTGCGTCGACCTTTACTCCGCCGTTGGTCGGTGAATTCTCTGCCGCCGGTGCAGATGTGTCCGCATCCATGGGACCTGGCGTCGGTGGTTCCACGGCAACTTCCTGCTGCATAGTGCCTAGGGAATTGACGTCGTCACCGATACCGAGAGAGTCCCCGCTGAAGCCAGCCCCAGAAAGGAAAGAATCAAAACCAGATGAAAAGAAAAACAGCGGCAAAGTTGGCTCGAAGAAACAAACCTGGGTCAAGCCGTTGAAGAAGCAACCCGATGCCCGAAAACACGGAAAGCGGCCGAAGAAAGAACTGGGACGACGGCGAAACCGAGAAGAAAAGAAAAAGCTGCTCCCGAGGAAACGGGGTGGGAAGAAAACCGGAAACCGAAGAGACCGCGGCGGCGCCGGCTGAATGGATACCAAAGACGCTGCACGGACCGGCGTTGCTCGCTTCACGAGGTCTAGCGGCAAATGGCGCGAGGTATCGGGGGTGCCCACCGTTCCAAGCCCCGCCCGCCGCGCAGCTCGATTTCCAAAACCAAGGCGCAACCAACCGGAATGCGAACCACCCGTTCTGCCCCCACCCGTATGGCCGCCGGAAGAGTATCCGCCTCCAACATGTCCGCCCGCGGAGTGGCCGCCCCCGCCGTGCTGCGCCTCTCCCGGTGCGAGCAGACACATTGCGGCCACCAAAACCTGAATTATGCGCGTCGGCCACGCAAGGAAGGCAATTCGTTTGTCCATGGCCTTCCTCATCCCCAGGGATTCTATTTTCAGTTTACTCCAATTCGCGTGCCCTATTTCACGAACGCCTGACCTCTTTTTCCCGAGTTGGTTATTGCTCGTCATTGCGACATGAGGCATTCCCCCCCAACTACGAAGCTGCATACTCCGCGGAACTCTCGGTGCATTCCTCATCGCTTCCGCCATGACCCAAATTTTGGCACTAACATCGTTGAATGACTAAACCTGCTTTCAAAGCGCGGGAGGTGTGAGCCTTATTGACCAGCGTCGTTGATTTTAAATCCCTCTAATCTTGTCTTATGACACATAAAGAGTTTCGTCAACTTTGCGAGCGAACCGAGCATGGTCCACCAGAGTCGGGCGGCCCAACACAATTGCGAGCCTTGGTTGATGTCATCGACGAAATGCTAAAACGGCGAGACCGACAGCACCGACTCACAACCGCTAAGTTGTTGATGCCGTGACAGGGCTTAGCCAGTTTCCCCACTTAACCTCTTGGATTGATTCCCGAATACAAGGCATTCTGTCAGTGATGAGAAAAGTGAGCCCGTGCTCCCACGCGACAGCCACCGTCCACACGTCATTGGGTGTCCAGCGCCTCATTTCGAGGAACGCGTAGTCCCACCGAGTACTTCCTTCGTGGGCGCCTCTTTCTGGATGTTGAGACTTCCCTTGAAGTACGCGCCGTCATCAATGGAGATGCGGTGGGTCGCGATGTCGCCCATGACAACGGCCGACTGCTTTAGGTCGACCCGGTCGCTCGCTTGAATATTGCCTTCCAGCTTACCCTGCACGACCACGGCGCAGGCAGTGACGTTGGCTTTAACCCGGCCCTTCGGCCCAATGGTCAGACGGTTTCCTTTCGGGTTGATGGTGCCTTCCACCTGGCCATCTATATAAAGGTCCTCGCCACACGAAAGTTCCCCTTTGATCACAACCGACTGACCGATGATGATCGTTTCCCCGCGAGCAGCGTCCGGCGCTTTCGGCGTTTCCATCAGCGCAACCTCCGGGGAAACATATCGGGGATAACTGGATTCTACTCCAATGCGTACGACTCCACGGCGGCCAGAGCACCAAGTGCTCCGGCTCGCCGTTTCGACTCAAACCCCGCGCCCCACTCAGGCAAACCTCGTAGCCCACCAAGACCGCTAACCCGCACTCTTTTTTTGAAAGCGTCTTGACGCGCACTGAGTCTCCGGCGTACGATTTTGGGGCCCTGGGTAAGCACGAAGGGAATAGCGGGCTCGAGGATGAAAGGCCTGCAGCGTACCTGTGCTTCGGCACGTTACACGCGCCTCATTGTGCTACCCAGGTTTTGTGTATCTGGCTGAGGAACTCCAACGACTGTTTCCAAACAAAAAGCCCGACTCCATCGGGCTTTTTGGCGCAAAGTACACGCAAAATCCGCGACCAGACCTCACGAGAAACCCGAGACCGCATCCCGCAAAATCTGAGACCTCTCTCCTCGCCTTCTTCGCAGTGTAGCGAGCACTCTACCCGCTACCTCAATTCCATCGTCGAAGATAAATGCAGCGGCCTAGTCATCCAAATCAATCCGCACCGTAAGAAGTTCCGTCCCAAATAATCGCACCGCGGCCGCATTCGCGCTGCTGCCTCTCACCTGACCCGTAAGCCAGCGCTGCCGCGCACGCGGGTCGTCGTCCGAGAGCACCTGCGCCGTACCGCTGTGCCAGCGAGCGCGAAGCCCTTCACGCAGTTTCAAACGAACGCGCGGATTATGTACAAAGTTACGAACATATCCTGCCTTCATGCCGTGCTCTGCCACGATCCAGAACTGATTGCTGACGCGTGCGTCACCAACCGGAGTACGGCGCGCCTTCCCGGTCGTGCGCCCGGTCGTTTCCAGGAGCGCATATCCGGGTGGCACTATGCCCATTGCAAAGAGGAGCTTAATCGGTGGGTTCAGCACGTATTTCTGTAGCGCGTGAACAATTTGATGTTTCATTTCTCGTGCTCACCAATTCGCCTTCGAGTGATAATCACCCGTCCACCTCCATCCGCACCGTGAGCGAGGCGGTATCACAATGAAGGCAAGCCGTTGTAGAATGCCGGCTGTCTCCAAATCAATACGAAAATACCGCATAAGGAGATTTATCATGCCCCCAGCAGAAAAGCCCTCTCTTTACGACAGACTCGGCGGCCTATACAGCATCGCCACTGTGGTAGACGACCTCATCGACAGAGTCATGGCAGACCCGAGGCTGAACGCCAATCCGTTGGTGGACGAAGCGCACCATCGCGTGCCGCCTGCGGGATTCAAGTATTTGGTGACGGAGATGGTCTGCTGGGCCGCGGGTGGCCCACAAAAATATACGGGCAGGTCGATGGCTGATTCTCATAGCCACTTGAAAATTACTGGCAAGGAGTGGGATGCCTTCATGGACGATGTTTGGCTGACGTTGGACAGATTCAAAGTACCTTCAGAGGAGCAAGCCGAACTGCGCGCGATCGTCAATAGCACCCGCTCGGATATCGTCGCCTCCGCCCTGGACGCGGAAGTCGCCTAGGCATCGCGCAAGCAGCCGCGCGGCTGCACCAATCTCGGGCAGTTGACCAGGCCCGGATTCAGGCGTACGTTCGCCTCTAAGGAGTTTCCCCCATGAATGAAAATCCCTCGAAGAAACCGCCAGCGACAGTCCCGAGCGAACCACAAGAGCTCGAACACGAGATCCGCCTCCGCGCGCAGGAACTCTACGAAGCCCGGGGCAGGGAAGACGGTCACGAACTGGACGACTGGCTCCGCGCCGAAAAAGAAATCACGCAGAAGAAGGCACGCACTATCGCCGCCTAATTACGCACACATCAAAACAGAAAACAACACACGCCTCGGACCTATCCGGGGCCTTTTTGCATGTACGGGCGTCCCCGCGAATAAAACTCCATTTCCCTCTTGAGTTTCCAACTTCGCAGGACCACAATCCGTTCGAAATCGCCTCCTCGAAGAGCACTTTCCAACCGTTCGGAAGCGCAATACCCCCTGAGGCGATCTGATAGCCACTCTCGTAACAACTCCGCCAGCTTGTCGAGGTAAATGGAGCATAAACAAGCGTAGTACCCTGCTCGTCGCGAGCGTTGGGCACCCGCCAAAACAGTGATGTTGAAACTCTTTGATAATGTCCCCTCGCGGACTCGTTAGAAATGTCCCCTTAGACTGAGACCTCCAGCCAGGAGGTCTCGTTGAAGAGGACAGGCATGAGCAGTCGTGAGCTGGAGCGGGTGGAAGTCATGGGGCGAGTCGCCAGTGGGGATTTGAAGCTGACCAATGCAGCCGTAATGCTCGAGCTGAGCTATCGTCACGCGAAAAGGCTGTGGCGGTGCTATCGGCAGGTGGGCAGGAAGGGGCTGAAGCATGGCAACGCCGGTCGGCCCTCCAATCGGGGTAAGCCGATGAAACTGCGGCGTCGAGTACTGCATTTAATCAAGAAGAAATATTCCGGTTCGGAGGAGGAGAGATTCGGGCCGACGTTAGCGGCCGAACACTTGGCCGAGGAAGATGGCATTGTGATGGATCACGAGACGTTGCGCCGCTGGATGTTGGCGGAACGCCTATGGAGTCGGCAGCGGAAGCGCAAAAAACACTGCCCACGCAGAGAGCGCAAATCCCACTTTGGCGAACTGGTGCAGTTGGATGGCAGTTTTCACGATTGGCTGGAAGGGCGTGGTCCGGGAGGCTGCTTGATGGACATGGTGGACGATGCCACGAGCAGGACGCAGGCTCGTCTGGGGAAAGAAGAGACGATATGGGCGGCAGCCGGGGTGTTGCAGGTCTGGATTGAGAAATATGGCGTGCCCCGCGCGCTCTACACCGATTGGAAGAATGTGTACAAGCGAAAGGCCACACCCGCCGAGCAGTTGCGAGGAGAGGTCCCGGTTACGCAGTTCGGGCGCATGTGTCAGAAGCTGGGAATTCGCATCGTTGCCGCCAGTTCGCCGCAAGCCAAGGGACGGGTGGAGCGCAACCATGGGGTGCATCAGGATCGGCTGGTGAAGAAGCTGCGGCGGAAACAGATCGCCAGCTATGAGGCTGCGAACCAGTACTTGGAGCAGGAGTATCTGCCGCAGCACAACCGACGCTTTGCGCAAACTGCCGCAGAGGAGGAAGACTACCACGGACGACGGCCGAGCCGCAGCGAACTGCAGCGGATCTTCCGCTTGGAGACCCAGCGGGGGATCGGCAACGATTGGGTGGTGCGGCACCATGGACGATTTTTGCAATTGCAACCGAAGCATGGACACTACGGTCCAACCCAGGCCAAAGCACTAGTTTGTGAGTGGGAAGATGGAACTACGGAGGTGTACTACCGCGGGGAACGCCACGCCTTCCAAGAGCTTGCTGAAGCCAGAAAACAAAAAGTGGAAGACAGCGCCAAAGACACGGTCGCGGTTCCATCGTTCGCAAAGGCGCACAAGCCGAGCCAGGATCATCCTTGGCGTCGAGATTACCGCACCATGAAACCGAATTGGCCGGCGAAAGCAGAGATGCGGGCGCGCATGGCAGCTTCGCTGTGAATTCTCGCCGCCGTGACCAACACGAGGGCCAAAGCGGCAGATGCTATGGGTCCACGCAGTTGGGAATCGTCGCTCTTATTCGATCCTGGCGCGAAATTTTTCTCTGGAAAACGAGGACCCGCACAAAAAGAGAAAAGGCGGGCCAAAAAAACGCAATGCGCACAGTGGAGTCCACTCAAGCGATGAGCGAGGGGAAGGGGCTCATCACGCCGCCCCTTCCCCCCGCGCCCCCTAACCTGGCTCACACTCTGCCACTGCGATGTTGTTCGTTCACAGCAAAAAAGGGGACATTTCTATCGAGTTAACAATGGGGACATTTCTATCGAGTCTTGACACCCGCCAAAACAGTGATGTTGAAACTCTTTGATAATGTCCCCTCGCGGACTCGTTAGAAATGTCCCCTTAGACTGAGACCTCCAGCCAGGAGGTCTCGTTGAAGAGGACAGGCATGAGCAGTCGTGAGCTGGAGCGGGTGGAAGTCATGGGGCGAGTCGCCAGTGGGGATTTGAAGCTGACCGATGCAGCCGTAATGCTTGCACTGAGCTATCGTCACGCGAAAAGGCTGTGGCGGTGCTATCGGCAGGTGGGCAGGAAGGGGCTGAAGCATGGCAACGCCGGTCGGCCCTCCAATCGGGGTAAGCCGATGAAACTGCGGCGTCGAGTACTGCATTTAATCAAGAAGAAATATTCCGGCTCGGAGGAGGAGAGATTCGGGCCGACGTTGGCGGCCGAACACTTGGCCGAGGAAGATGGCATTGTGATGGATCACGAGACGTTGCGCCGCTGGATGTTGGCGGAACGCCTATGGAGTCGGCAGCGGAAGCGCAAAAAACACTGCCCACGCAGAGAGCGCAAATCCCACTTTGGCGAACTGGTGCAGTTGGATGGCAGTTTTCACGATTGGCTGGAAGGGCGTGGTCCGGGAGGCTGCTTGATGGACATGGTGGACGATGCCACGAGCAGGACGCAGGCTCGTCTGGGGAAAGAAGAGACGATATGGGCGGCAGCCGGGGTGTTGCAGGTCTGGATTGAGAAATATGGCGTGCCCCGCGCGCTCTACACCGATTGGAAGAATGTGTACAAGCGAAAGGCCACACCCGCCGAGCAGTTGCGAGGAGAGGTCCCGGTTACGCAGTTCGGGCGCATGTGTCAGAAGCTGGGAATTCGCATCGTTGCCGCCAGTTCGCCGCAAGCCAAGGGACGGGTGGAGCGCAACCATGGGGTGCATCAGGATCGGCTGGTGAAGAAGCTGCGGCGGAAACAGATCGCCAGCTATGAGGCTGCGAACCAGTACTTGGAGCAGGAGTATCTGCCGCAGCACAACCGACGCTTTGCGCAAACTGCCGCAGAGGAGGAAGACTACCACGGACGACGGCCGAGCCGCAGCGAACTGCAGCGGATCTTCCGCTTGGAGACCCAGCGGGGGATCGGCAACGATTGGGTGGTGCGGCACCATGGACGATTTTTGCAATTGCAACCGAAGCATGGACACTACGGTCCAACCCAGGCCAAAGCACTAGTTTGTGAGTGGGAAGATGGAACTACGGAGGTGTACTACCGCGGGGAACGCCACGCCTTCCAAGAGCTTGCTGAAGCCAGAAAACAAAAAGTGGAAGACAGCGCCAAAGACACGGTCGCGGTTCCATCGTTCGCAAAGGCGCACAAGCCGAGCCAGGATCATCCTTGGCGTCGAGATTACCGCACCATGAAACCGAATTGGCCGGCGAAAGCAGAGATGCGGGCGCGCATGGCAGCTTCGCTGTGAATTCTCGCCGCCGTGACCAACACGAGGGCCAAAGCGGCAGATGCTATGGGTCCACGCAGTTGGGAATCGTCGCTCTTATTCGATCCTGGCGCGAAATTTTTCTCTGGAAAACGAGGACCCGCACAAAAAGAGAAAAGGCGGGCCAAAAAACGCAATGCGCACAGTGGAGTCCACTCAAGCGATGAGCGAGGGGAAGGGGCTCATCACGCCGCCCCTTCCCCCCGCGCCCCCTAACCTGGCTCACACTCTGCCACTGCGATGTTGTTCGTTCACAGCAAAAAAGGGGACATTTCTATCGAGTTAACAATGGGGACATTTCTATCGAGTCTTGACACCCGCCAAAACAGTGATTGACTTTCCCGAGACCGGAAGGCACAATCCCTCTCAGACCCTAGAAAGTTCGGAACCGCTCTCCTGCTTTTCTTTTCTCCCGTCGCGTTGGTGCGACCTCCTAGATTCTGTGACCCCAAATAGGAGGTATCAAATGAAGGAGTACGTTCGATCTCTATGGAACAATCAGGAAGGACAGGACATCGCGGAATATGCAGTGATGTTGGCTGTCATTCTCGTGATCGTGGTTGGCACGGTTCGGTTGGTCGGGTCGAATGCCAATAACGTCTTTTCCTCGGTCGCGAGTACTGTGAACTAGACCTCAAACAACCATCCCCAACCTGAGCGCCTCACCTCAAACTAGAGCGAGGCGCTCTGTTTTGACCCGCCTACGTTTGTTTCACTTAATGAGGTCACAGCATTGACCGGGGCTGTGAGTCTAAACGCCTGTGGCTGTTATTGCCAGCCGTCCTGAGAGCGCAGATTCGCCGCGCGTTTGCGTGTAGCGACCTGCTGTTCTGTCACACGTGTATAGCTCACCAAACATTCGTCCTGACGTCGAAGAAGAGTATGGAAACAATCTTCCCCAGCCCCACCGTAACGGGCGCTTGGGTCGTTTTATTTTGCACGATGTGGACTTCGGCCCAGATGCCGAAAGGCGCAATCGGTATCGCGTACCAGTTCAGCCACTCCGTGAACGACTCTCCATCGTTCTCGCCAGGCGGTGAGGAAATGGTCTTCATATCAGTCGTGGCAGGCAAGGAACAGCTGTTCTGTATGCGCTTGGACGGCTCGCAGGTAAGGGAGTTGACACACGATGATGCCGACCATGAAGACCCGGCGTGGTCGCCGGACGGTAAGCACATCGCTTTCGTGCTGATTCGCAACGGTCTGGAGCAAATTTACCTGATGAATGCCGATGGCACCGGGGTTGAACCGCTCACCCCAGCGGAAGTGAAGACGATCCATCCCAACTGGAATCCAGACAGCAAAAGCATTGCCTACTGCACGGATGATGATTTGAAGCCACCGAAGAGGAATCCAGCGGAAATCTATTCCATCGAAATCGTCAGCCGAAAGATCACCAAATTGATCGACGGCGGGGTGAACACCTACCCCGCGTGGTCTCCAGACGGGAAAAGAATTGCCGTTCGCCGGATGTTGGGCGAGAGCAACTCTGAGGTCTTTCTCGCCAACGCCACGGACAAAGATTCCTGAGCGAGACACAATGGCGTATTCTGGCCCGATGACAAACACTTCCGGCACCAATGACAAACCCTCTGCCGGCGACCCGATTCCCCCCAAGTGTTCTGTCATCGAAGTACATGTAGACGAATTGAAGCAGTTATTCAATGCCATCGATCCTTCTCCGTTTCGCGAAAAGGATCTGGACCCCAAAGCTGAGGAGTTCATCGTAGGTTGGGCCAAGGACCTGCCCCGTGACGCAACTCTGGCTCTGGTAGTTGATCTCGACCGTAAGGCCGGGTTACCGGATGAGGCTGCTGTTCTTCGCGAAGCGATTCACGAATTCTTCAGTCAACGCGCTCAGGCATATCGACGTCGTCTGCGCGAATTGCTCCGAGTGGGCCGGACCAGCCTTGTAATTGGTCTCGTTGCTCTAGCATCGGCGATTGCCTTGGGCGATTTTCTAGCTGGTTTAATGAAGGGCAGCCGTATTGGGGAGATCGTACGTGAAAGCTTTACGATCGGCGGCTGGGTTTCCATGTGGCGCCCTCTTGAGATCTTTTTGTACGACTGGTGGCCCATTCGCGCTGAGGCTCGCCTTTCTGATCGGCTTGCGGCTATGCCGGTACGCATCAGGTACCTGAACACCAAGGAACCCGATGCATGGAGAGGAGACTGGCCGGCTGTGTCGCCACGAGGCGAGCGGGCGACCGGCGACGCCCAACCGCGGACTCTCAATCAGGCAAGTTGACGGAGTAAATGCTGTGGGAGTTCATCGACGTGCTGAAATGAACAGGAACGCCCGTTTAAGAGCTCGGATCTCGATGGTACAGCGCCGCGGCAATACGCGCGTCTCTCGGAGATGCCCCAATCCTCACGGTGCTTAGTGCCAACGTGCCCCCGGCTTCTTCAGGTAATGCCGGACGACGTATCCCCAGGGGATAATCGGGATCAAGATCACGCCCAACGCGATCGCTTTGAAATCCTCTGTGAATTGCGTCGTGTGCACGCCCGCCCTCCATTGCGGTAGCCCGTAATCGATGAGCCAGATTGTCTTCCACACCAGCTCGAAGAGAAGTATCGGAAGCATCTGCAGCGGGTAGCGAAGCCCGAAACATGCAAGCACCCACAGTCCGCCGAGCATGCTCGGGATTACCCCGCGCGCCGCCGGCTCATGGCCTATCAACTGCGGCAGAAACACGATGGCGCCGCCGATGACCAGCAGCAGGTACATCGCGCGCAGTACGTAGAGCCGAGTGAGAGAGACTTCGCTCTCGATGGGGGCCGCAGCGGACGGTGAAATAGTGGCAGCATTCAAAGTCATTTCAAATCTCCAATCTCATCAAGTGACACGGACGGCCGCTCTCCGGCGCCGGAATCGTGTCGAAATTCCAGGAGATCGCCCGGTTGGCAGGCGAGCGCTTCGCAGATTGCCTCAAGCGTCGAGAAGCGGATAGCCCGCGCCTTGCCGGTCTTCAGGATCGACAGGTTCGCGAGCGTGATGTCGACGCGCTCGGCGAGCTCGGTCAGCGTCATCCGCCGGTCGTGCAGCAGGTCGTCGAGCTTGACGAGAATGGCCATCAGACCGTGCCCTCGAGATCCTCGCGCATGCGCGTCCCTTCAAGGAACACCTGCGCGAGCACGAACAGCAGCAGGATGGCGAGCCAACCGGTGAGATCGAAATTGCCGTTGATGCGCAGCGGCATTTCTTTGGTCGAGACCGCGGAGGCAATCGCGACGACGCAGATGTGGAGCAGCTCGAGGCCGATCAGCGCGCAAGCGATGGTCCGCAGCCGCGCGGCATTGTCCATGGTGAATGGCTCGCCCGTGCGCACCGATTCGACGATCAAAAGCAGCCGGCTGAACACCACGTAAGCGATGGGTGTGCCTACGATGCCGATGACCATGATTGCGCGCATCCCGGCAACCACGCTCTCGTGCCCAGTGACCCCGCCGACGCCGAGCGCTCGCCAGGTCCATTCCTCAGCCTGGCAGCTGATCGCCAGCAGAGCGAAGATCAGCGCTCCGAGAATCCAGTTGAGAACGATCAGGATCCGCAAACTGACCCAGGTCGCGAGTAGCGTCGTCGAATGTTTCATGGTAGGTTCCAACGTATAATTATCGATAAACGATAAAATATTTATTGTTTTTCGACAAGTGCTAATTTTGGCAAAGGGTGCAAGTGCTGGTAAATGCTAAATATTGCTCGCAAATACCTACCTGCCACGTATCGTGATTACTACTGAGGGGTGCTGCAGAAGCGAGCAGTCCTTAATTTCCAGGTTGCCGACGATCTAAGTCTTCTCGAACCTCGACAGTCCAGGCCTCTCAGATGCCGGCGTACCAGGCGTAGCCGTACTCGGCATCCACGCAGCCGAGGCCTTTGCCAAACCTCTTCAGATTGTCTGTGACCGTCAGGTGAGTGATGAATTTTTTGTTCTTGTAGCCGACTTGCCGAGGGAGCCGCATGCGAAGCGGTCCGCCGTGGGGCACCGGAAGGTCGCTGTCATTCATGCCGTAACAGAGAAATGTCTGCGGATGCAGAGCATCGGCCATATCGATGCTGTCCCACGTCTCGGGTTCCATCGACACATACACGACGTATCGGGCTTGTGGGTGGACCCCGACAAGATGCAAGACGTGGGAGAGAGGCACGCCAATCCACTCGGCGATGTAGGACCAGCCCTCTTCACACGCGAGTTCGGTGATGTGGCTGCGAGACGGGCAGTTCTTGAGGTCAGCAATCGAGAACGACGCAGGTTGATGGACCATGCCATCTATGGAGAGCCGCCAGTCCGCGAACCCGCCCGCCTGAAGACGCTTAAAGTCTTCCGTGAGGGGCCCGAGTTCGTTCGGGAATGGACGCGGCGAAATTCGGTTTCGAGGGAATTCGCGCGCCAGTGAATGCCTCGTCAGCAGCCGCTGCGAGGCATAAGTCAGCGTTTCGCCGAGGCCGTAGATTCCGCCATGATCGGGAGGAACCAATCCATACTTCTGTGCAAGGCGCGCTGCCACTGCCAATCCCGATGCACCCGCGGTCGCTGCGAGTCCGGAGACGATCAGTTTTCGGCGTGAAAGGTTGATCATGTCTGCTCCTTACGCGTGCCGGTGCGGCCTGTGATCATCGCTCCTGTGCGGCTCCAGAATCCGGCCAGGCAAACCATCAGGACGTGAACAAACAGGAACAGCACCAGGGCCAGCGAGACAAAGAAGTGAATCGTGCGAGCGGATTGACGGCCGCCCAACAGAGTAACGGACCAAGGGAAGGCGGAGGCAAAGCCGAGCGACATCGCCAAGCCGCTCCAGATGACCAAGGGGAATAGAACAAAGATCACAAATAGGTACGCGAGGCGCTGGAGCCCATTGTAGGAAGAAGCCTCTGCCGCACTCGGCCGTTCAAAGCGCAACGGTTTTGCAAAGGAGGTCAAGAGCACCCGCCAAGAGAGATCGGCCTTGCTGGGGACCAAGTCTTTTCGAAAATGCCGTGTAAGCAGACCGGAAATTACATACAGCAAGCCTGTCAGCACCGCGATCCAGGCAGCTTCAAAGTGCAGTGCCCGGCTCCAGCCGTTCTGGTCGGGCAGCACGTAGCCGTAACCCGTCGGCACCAATCTTCTGGAGGAAGGAATTGGCAGTTGAAACAACGGAGTCGTCAACACCGTGCCCGTCTCGCCCCAGTAGAAGCGCGGATGCGAGATCACAATTTCGATGCCGGTGACGAGCAGGGCGAAAAAGCAGAGAGTGGTGATCCAGTGCGTCACGCGGACGAGGGCAGAGTGCCTCGGCGCAAGCTTCGTGACTGGGGCGATCGAAACACCGCTCGGGACGGAAGCTTCCGCCGGAAGCTGCGCGGGTCCGCAGTGTCGCCATTTTGGCCTCCGTACGCCTAAGACTTGCCCCGGCAGGATCGGATCATCCTAGCACTCTGTAAAGACTGAGACGGGCAAATCACGGCACCTCTTTTATCTACTACACATTAAGGCTATTCTACTACACAATGCGTTTTTATAGGCAATTAGACGCGGCTGGGTCACATCGGTGAGCGAGGATTATGCAGTGGTCAGTGTTTTAACACGAAACAGCAGGCCGTGTGTGCGACCGTTCCAAAGACGCCGCCCACGATCACCGCAGCGAACAGCGACGTCAGTAGAAGGCTTGCTGCGCGGTGTGTCGGTTGTGCCGAACCGGCCAGGCGCGCCAAGCGATGGCTCAGATGCGACGAGGCTGTCGCTTGGAGAAACATCGTTTCTTCGGGGACTGCAAGTTTGGCGAGCGCTCGAACCAGTGCTTGTCCCTGCGCACGCTGGATGACCGATTCATCGCAGGAGAGCTCGCGATAGAGTGCCATCCGCATTCCCGCGAGCCAGATGAGCGGATGGAACCACAAGGCGCACAACGAAACTTCGTAGACCAGACGGATCAAATTGTCGCGTCTTTTTGCGTGGGCCACTTCATGAAGTAGCACAGCGTTCAATTCTTGTCGGTTGAGTAATCGATCGATGCCGGTAGGAAGCAAGATACGCGGATACAGGACGCCGCCGACTGCGGGAACTGGATGCCTGCTGTCGAAGCTCACAGGTATGCCATCTGCCACGAAGCTGGATGTCACATCATGGGCAGGGACTTGAACCTCGCGACGCTCTCTGCGCAAATGCGAGATCAATCGCACGAGCATGGTCAGTGCACCCGTCATCCATGTCACGGCAAGTACGACGGCCGTCCGACCTTGTGTCATGTCCCACACCGGTCCGCCAATAGCACCGAGCGGTGCGGCCCATGCCAAATGCGGCGCCCAAAGCTTGTCGATTACCGCGCCTGCCGGCAAGACGAAATTGAAAACCGTCACAACCCAGAGCCAATATTTGGTGGTAGCGCTGGCGCGCCGGAATGATGTCAGCACCCAGGCTGCACAGCCGACAATCGATGCATATAGCAGGTGGACGCTGAAGTAATACATCGCGCGGGCGATATGCTCATGCACGTTTCCCTCCACGACTGTGGCCGTTCTTATCACCACGAGCCGAACCCTGCAGCGTCTTAAGGTCCCGCAAGGTCAGGGCACCGTTCTCGAGCAGATTCGAGACGAGAAGACGTGGCGATCCGCCAAACAGGTCCAGCAAGTCGCGGACCACCCTGCTGCGGTATTGGTTCTGATCGAGGGCCGGCTGGAAGAGCTGGGCATTGCCAATTTTTTTTACCTTCTTCAAAGCGCCCTTCTCCTCAAGTCTATAGACGAGCGTCTGGACCGTCGTGTAAGCGACACGTTCGTCCTCCGGGAGGCTTTCCAGGACCTCGCGCACCGACGCGGTCCCCAGTTTCCAGTACTGCTCGAGAATGCGAGTTTCGGCTTTGGAAAGACGCGGCTCTTTCATGATCTCCTACTTGATCCGGCGATCCTACTACAAGTAACGGCATATTGGCTATCCTTCGTCTTCTGATCCAGGAGACGGCATTACAGGTCGGCATCGACAAATGCCCTTGTATGCAAGCCAAACCAGTTCGTGGATGGTCGGCCAACCGGACTAAGAAGGAGGAGAAGCGGGCAGGGGCTGGATGCAAGCCACACCGCCTCCCGCGAGGGGAGGGGACAGAATTTTCTCTTGACATCCTCTTTCACAGGATGAGCGCTATGGCGATGTTACGCCAACAATCAAAAGTTGAGAGCGACGTTCGACCTGGCAAAGCGGTTCCAAGTTGGATTGCGGTGCATGATTCGACGCTGAATCGAGAATGTAGCTGAGTGCTGCGCCTTCATTGGAGCGCTTGCATGATACGAGAGAGGTGACTACGCACCATGCTGGCTGCCCCGGAGAATGAATCACTCGCGACGCGACGGATCATTTGATCCGCTTCAGCCAGCCTCCCGGATAGAATGTCAGCAGGAACTTCTCGCGGCTGCCGTCCACCATGAAGTTGTCATGGGTTCGCAGAAATTCCTGCACCGCCTCGTGGGGGCCGGGCCCAAAATCCGAATATACGGGATTTCCATTGATGGCCGTATCCTGCACAACGAGATAACTTCCCGGTGTCACCAGATTGGAGTAAATCTCCATTTCTTTCAGAACATGCGCACGGGTATGCAGCGAGTCAAGGGTGACCAGCACCTTCTTGCCCAGAACTTCTTGCGCAACGTGATCAGTCACCTTGGGATCGACCGAACTGCCGACAACCACTTCTACATGCTCTTTCCATAAGGGGAGCTTCGAAGCATCTTCGACCTTCGGGTCAATATCGATGGTGATCACCTTGCCCTCGGGATTCACATGCGAGAGCACGTCGGCGTAGAACAAACTCGCTCCGCCGTTCAACGTCCCAGTTTCGACAACGTAATCGGGCCGGATCTCGCCAATCAGTTCCTGCATTTCCCAGTTATCCGTGGGTGCTTGCTGGGTCGCAATACCCAGCCACTTTGTGTCGTTGTTCCAAACGTGCGAGTTGTAATAGACCTTTTGAAACGCGCGAGCCACATCTTCCGCATACCTTGGCGCGGCCAGTTGGCGCCTGTATTGAAGGGTGAGGAGAAGTTCGCCACAGGCCAAAGCCAATGATGCGACGGCTAGAATTCTTAAGAAAGTGGTAGAAGAATGCCGAGCACGGGGCGGTTGATCCACGGATGTGCTCATTTCTGACATCTCCTCAGTCGTCGGCTAGTTTTGTAAATGTCTTCGTGCAGCTTCGCAGGTTGCGGATTACTCCCAATGCTCACTTTGCCTAATGCAGGCCAGTTTGGTCCGCTGAGACCGATAAGTACCGCTTTGGCTCATGAGGACTGGACACCAGTATTCAAGCCAACTTAAGCAAGCCAGTTATAAAGCATTTTGGGACGATAGAATACACAAATCCTTCGCGTTTCTTCCCTTCGTGAACGTTGTTTCCGTAGTCATCCTGTGGAACACCAGATAACGCATGTACGGCGAAACGGCTACGCCTACTTATGGACAGGTCGAGACAAAACTGACTATCGACGACCAGCGCACCGATGCAAATTACACCGATGGTTGACGAGGATATGGCGCGTGACCGGGCATTTCTCGCGACCAGTGCGATTCTGTTCGTAGCGAGCGCGGTTGCTAGCGTCTACTGGTGCCGGTCCATGTCCGCCAGCATGATCATGCCTGGCGGCTGGACCATGTCTATGGCGTGGATGCGGATGTCCGGGCAGACATGGCTCGGTGCGGCCGCCTCGTTCATGGGGATGTGGGTTGTCATGATGGTGGCTATGATGCTGCCATCTCTCGTGCCTGCCGTGACAGCCGAAACCGGGAGGAACCGCGCCATGCAACTCAGCGTTTAGTCGCGATGCCGGTGCATGTGGTTCACGCTCAGCAGCTGCCACGTTTTACCTTCATCGTTGGAGCTCTCAAAACGCCAAGCAAACGAGTCGGTCTGGATGTCGTTGATCGACCAACGCTGTATTGCGCCGGCTTGATCGCGGCCGGTTAGCACGATGCGGCCGTCCACTTCGCTGCCGGTCACGACGGTCGTCATGCCCTGCGCCGGATATATCCACACTGCTGTCCAGCGCTGGCGCTTGCCATCGTAGAAGTCGATCGTCGTACCGTAGGGTTGGGGTTCCTTATTGTGCGCGTCCGACGTCCAGATCTCCTGCATGGCCCCGCCATCGAGGATCCAGCTATAGGTCACTTGGCCGCGATAGGGCCGCACCTTACCGTCCTTGTCGTAGATTTCATAGCTTACGTCCCAGGTGCCGACAAAGCGACCGTACAGCGCGCTCTCCGGCAGTTTTGCCTGCGGCCCGGTTGCCGCCAAGCGCGTGTCCGTATCGGTATTGCCGGATGCCTTTGGTTTATCCTGGGCCCAACCGCGGACGTGTCTGTCCGGAAGTGTGAGAATACAGAGCGATGCCATAATCACGACTAGAATTAAAGTTCGCATAACATATCCTCCTGGTGAGGTTGAAAGCTGTTCTGGTGCTCCAGTGCTGCAGCCGCACAGTCGAGAGACTTTCGCGGCGAATGCGCCTGCTCCATAAGTGGAAGGCTATTCGGTGCCACTGCACGGACCACGACGCCGCACAAATTCGTCGGCGCCACCGTATTTCCATCACCGTAAAAGCGAGCGCAACGTGGGTCGAAGACGCAGTGTTTGTTCCGGTTCTGGCAACCCCTGGCTGCGCGGAATGACTTGTTGTTTGGCATCGAACCGTCGGATAGTCACAAACACTGAGTTAGTGTGCACGGGCATTGCAGGAAAATTGTTCGGACTATGCTCGGTGGTGAACATGCCGATGATTGCGGGATCGCGAATGGCTTGCGCACGGAGTTCCTTTTCCGTATGTCCGCTCAGCACGTAGATATCGATGGCAAGCAAAGTTTGCAATACGTCCGTGGCATCGCGTGCAGGGCGCCCAGCGGGGAGACACAGTAGTGGCCCGGCGCTGTGCAGCATGTGCACGTTGTCCGTGTCAAGCATCGTCGCATTCGCTGCTTTACTGTGCGCGTGCCAAGCGGGCCCATTGTAGAAAGCGGTCAGCGCTCCAGCGCGGGTGTCGAGGTCTTTGAAGCTGCGTATCCACACGAAGTGATCGGGACTGTCAATATCGCGAAACGTGCCGACAATTCGCGCGCCCATCGCCTCTTGTGTTTCCACAAACTCGCGTTCGAACAGCTCGATCAAAGTGTCACGCTTGCCGGGCAGCAGCGTGTAGTTGCGTAATTCAATAATCTTGTCGGTGCGTGTTTCCCCTCGACAGGCGGGTGTCTTTTGCTGCTGTGTCGCGCCCGCCAGGGCGCCTCCCATAGCGAGCACAACGATGATTTGCATCGTCGCTCGCGCGAGGACAGTCATTTTCGCGGTCGATTGAGTATCATTCAAAGGACGGAACCTGCCGGTAGCTTGCTCGCGCATGTGGTTTCTCACCTCAAGTGGTGGAATGCGTCCCCGAGCGTTGCGACAATCCTGCCCGCGTACTCGGTCTTCGGATCGCGTGCGGGATCGTAAATCGTGATGCATGCGCCCAAGAATCGGCGCGACTCCAAAAGCGCTCCCATCAGCGAACTCAGTTGGTCTAAGTCGAGTCCAGGCCTTCCTGGGGAGTCAACTGCAGGCATTACGTTTTGATCCAGCACATCCAAATCCACAAACATCCACGCACGATCGAGGCCTCGCGTGTCCATTCGTTTTAAAGCCATCTGCGCCGCTGCTGCTATACCATTGCGCAAGACGTCCTGGACGATCAATCGCGTGATTTTCGTGCGCGCGATGTCGCCGTACGAGAAGTTCGCGTCGAGCGCGCTGCGCTCTCCAATTTGGATCGTATCCTCGTCACGCGATAGTGGCCCCTCGACCTCCGGCCATTCCGTCAGAAGTGATTCGCCGCGGCCTGTCGCAAGCGCCAAGTCCATTCCAGCCACAGCACCGAGGGCTCCGCGCGTGTCGTGGTTGTCTGGATGAAAAAAATCGCTGTGACCATCGATATGCACCAGACCTCTTCCGCCTGAGGTCCGCGCGCCATAGAGGCAACCCAGCAGCACAGAGCAGTCACCGCCGATGACGATCGAGAACAGTCCCTGGCGGATTGCAGTGCTTACCGTCTGCCCAAGCTCGAGTGAGAAGCGCCGTATGGCCAGGCCGTTGCGAACACGGGTTCCCGGCTGCTCGTGAACCTCATAGGAGGGCCTGTCGAGAGGCACGACCTTGTCAGCGCCCAGCCGTGCCCGCAGACCCGCGGCCATCAGTACTTCAGGCGCGCGCCATGTGCCGGGCTCGTCTCCATTCTTCTCGGGCCGCAGGCCGAGATTCGATGGCGCCAGAACCAGGCTGAGTCGGCGCTTGTCCAGCGCTTTTGCAAGTGCGAATTCAGGGATCAGTGCAGCGACGACTGCTAGGACCTGTCTGCGTGTCAGCAAGGGTGTCATCGCATTAGCTCTCCGCGTTTCTTCGCGCTGGCGCGTAAGGCTTGCAAGGTTTTTCTTCAATGAAACGGCTCCCTTGCGTAATGGCTCGTAACCAGCCATACTGCAATTGAGAGTTACACGGTACTACGCGCTCTGTAACTTGTCAACATGCTATTGGAGGTTACACACAATGCCCAGTCTGTTAGACGGAAGGCCGGCTGGTGCGGTGAATCTGGTCGGTGGCAGACTCTGTCTTGATTTCGTTAATTCCGTGGGAGCCTGGCGCATTTCCGCATCTGGTGAAGTCACGATCCGAGATGAAAAGTTGCGGGACTATCTCGATTTGCTTGCCTGGGCTCGGCATGCGGGTGCATTAACGGACAGTGAGTCGAAGAGTCTGGAGCGGGAATACACGGGTCGTGTGAACGAAGCGAGAGCCATATTTCGTCGCGCCTTTCATTTGAGAGAATCGCTCCATCGTATTTTCAGGGCCATCGCCCTGAAGGGAAATACGGAGCAGTTGCATCTTCGCGTGCTCAATGAGGAGCTGCGCTTCGCCAGGGCAGCGGAACACTTGGTAGCCCAGACAGACAATTTCGCTTGGCAATGGCGCGCACATGATCCTTCATTGGACAGAGTTATTTCGTCCGTCACGCGGTCGGCGGCCGACTTGCTGACGCAGGGCGACTTGACTCGCTTACGCCAATGCGAAGGAGAAGATTGCGGCTGGATTTTTGAAGACACGAGTCGAAATCGCAGTCGCCGTTGGTGTGAAATGCGAGACTGCGGCAATATCGCGAAAGTCAGACGATTCCGCACGCGACAGAAAAAAAACGCCTAGTCAACGTAACGTTGTTTCCGTTCGGACGCGGGGATTGTCGGACTCGACCCCGGGATCTCCTGCCGTGATGGCATTGCCTCCGGCTCTGCCTTGCAGCATGCTTGAGTTTTTCGTGCAGATGACGGCAAAGAAGAAGTGACACTGGCGATTTCGCGGAACCACGAATGCGAGCGTGGGGAGAGGTGTCGGATGCGGATTGGGCGGGGCTGGAGCCGCTGTTGCGGTTTCCTCAGCGTGCCGACAGGCGCGGCCGGCCGCCGGCTGACACGCGTGAGGTATTGAACGGAGTACTGTGGATTCTGCGCACCGGGGCGCAATGGCGGGAATTGCCCAGCATGTATCCGCCGTAGCAAACCGTGCATGGACGGTTCCAGCAGTGGGTGCAGAGCGGCCAGTTGGAGAAAGCGTTGCGCATACTGACCGAGCGGAATCGAAATGATTGCGCCCAACCGCGAGAACCGGAGGAAGACTCAGGACGTCAGAGCGCTGCGCCACTGCCTGCGCGGCTGGGGGGTGGAGCGGCTGTTCGCCTGGCTGCACTGGTTCCGCAGGCGGTTCCGCTACGAATTTCATGCTGAGAACTTCCTCGGCATGGTCCGGCTTGGCTGCATGAAAATAGTGCTGCGCTATTTGTGAGGACCGAATTAGTCGCGTCCGCGTGACTTCAAGCGAAAGCTCGCCCATTAATTTGGAGGCAAGATTTGCAGCCACCGTTCCGATCCAAGCAGGAAGTCATCATCAACGCGCCTTTGGAAGCGGCGGTATACGAGCGCAGTATCTCATTTGTTATCAACGAATGGCGGAGAGGGAGGGATTCAAATGCCCTGTTTTCGCTCTAACCCGCATGAACACTGGCGATTAGCGTTAATTCGTGCTTTTCCAGCGAGATGCGTCCCAAAAATGTCTTGGGCTGGAGAGTACCGAAAGGCACTCGTAGGCACTCCAAAGACGGAGTTAATCGCGGAAACTAGTAGCAATGGTAGCAATCTCTGGGATGAGTCTCGTGCCAGTCTGCCGGGAGCTTGTGCACGCTGTGGAATCTCTTGGTGAGGTTGGGAGGACGGGAAAATCACCACGAGGCGATTCTACGAGCCGTGCATACGCGGCGATCTGAAGCCTCATCCGATGTGCCGGTGTGTTTCCTGCGGGCTCCTGATGCAATGACGGCTGGTCGGCCAGAGGGTTGACTCCCAGCAGGCAGTCAGTCCAAACCCTTGATGGTCGCCGCTGAGCCGCCGTCCAAGATTGACCTCAAAGAGCAAGAGGCAAAGACTGCAACGTACTGTCGCCTTTCTTCTCCTCTGGATGCTTGCTGGGGAGTTTCGTCGTCCACGAGGATATCGGGGTGTCGCTTTATTTCTGTGGTGGATTTAGGGCCGGATAGGCTGGCGAATCTCCGTTAGCCATGTTGCCGAAATGGGCCTGAAACTTATCTTGTGACTCGTCGACAGGATTAAAGTCGGAGCTGCGGAATATCTGAATTGTTGTGATGGGAGAGAGTGTTGTAGCGGCCTCGTGGAGAAGGGAATCCCGGTCTCGGGGAAAGCCGACTAATAGGGGGAGAGTCGCTGGTACTGGATGCCCGTCAAGAATCGCAGGGTAAAATTTCCAACTGCGACGCATAAACTTCTGAAGCCAACTCGTAACTTCCGGCTCTCCGTGATCTTCCGATACAAAATTTACTACGTGGCCGGACGCATCAATCGCGAGTTGTCCAACCACGAAGTCTGGCAATTTGTGGAAATTTCCAAACGTATCGGGAACACTGGGAACGGACAGAAGTTTGGGAGGCAAATGCCATCCGGCAGACGAAAACGAAAGCGTTTTGTCAGGGTAGAAGTGAAGCCGCAGGAAGGTGATTTCCGCCTTGGACGGACATATGTCAGTTCTAATTCCGTTTGAGACTCCGACTACTACGGCAACATCTTGCGGGGCAACAGATTTCGCCCAGTGCTGTACACCCTCAATCGGGATGGGCTGGTCCGAGTGGTCTACTCCCTCGTTGGCGGTCGCAGACACGGCGACTTCGTTGATTACCTGTCCCCCATCGTCCTTGTATCTTACGACAGCTGTGAGCGAATCTAATGGCCAGCCAGTGAGATTGTGCAAGTAAAAACTGACACTGGCCTGTCCCGTATCCGTGAACTGGATACTGTGCTTGTCGATCTTTGCGGGAGGAGCTTCAAAGTTCCAAACGGTGGGCAGTTGCTCGGCTATGCATGAGAATGTGTCTTCTGCCAACATCGCTGAACTAACCAGCATGATCATTCCCAAACTAATAGTGACTCTGGCAAGCGATCGCACAAATCCTCGCATGAACACTTCTTGACTATTGACATTCTACCGACAGTGAAATGCTTGGTCTACTTTCGCGTCGATATCTGGATTTAGGCTGACCCCGCCGCAAAAGATCTTAGCATCCCATTTAATGTTGCCCTTATTTGGAGCAACTCGGTGGGCTTTGTAGTTTTGATTAAAACACCACTGATTGCCCCCAGCCGTATTCTGACAAAGCGTATTCTTAATTGGCCCTCCAAGTAATTCCAGTGTAAGTGGCACATCAGTTGTCGTGGAAGCAAGAACGTTAGATACATGATTGATTCCTGAACCAGCCACGCTCATCCCGGCGGTATATGTCGTCGTACCATTACAGCTCTGACTTTGCGGTGGAGTGAAAATCGTTATGACTTGTCGGTTTCCTGATCCACAATTGGGATTTTGAGCTTCGTTCAGTCCGTCCAGGGAAGCCGAGAAAAATGTCCCAACGATACTGCAATTCACCTGACCGCTGGCCTGAAAAGGGTAGGCAACTCCTGCGGTCGCTGCGGTGCTCTGGTTATTAGTATACGACAGATAACAGTTAACACATTGCGGCGTTCCTGTACCCCATCCACCAACGGTTCCGATTTTGTTATAAGCCTCTGGGGTGTGAGTTGCAGTATTGCACGGACAGGCAAGAGACGGAGTGCAACTCGCGGAACCATCAGTCACGACTGAAGTATAGATATGCGAAGTATCCGCACTTGCTGTGGCATAAATACTATAGTTCTTCGTCATTACCACGCCGCATCCTTGTCCGACAAGGGGACGTACTCCCAAAAGGCCAACGACAAGGGAGCAAACGATGGCTGTTTTGTGCGTCATTGTGCCTCCCCAATTGAGACTTTCATGTTCTTCTTTTCCGCTTGAACATGATTGTTCAGTTTCGCCACGCCTTCCTGACTGAGTGCCCTTGCGAGGGCGTCCCGCACATCTTGGATGAGTTTGTCTCTGTTGCGAAGGAACGTCGCAATATCCGGTCTTGTACCGGCTGCGGTGTCAGCCTCAGCTATCGCGTTGAACTGCGTGACCATTTCGTCATATCGAGTCTTAAAATCTGTGAGTACATCGATCAACGCTCAGGTGCCGAGAGAGCCGCTCGTTTCTTCCCTCCAGGATTAAGAAGCTACAATGCATAATGAAATCAGCCACAGCCTGGAGAGTGAAGTGTCCAACCTGGTTGAACACCTGTTCGTTCTGATGCTGGAGAACCGAGCGTTCGATCACATGCTGGGTTTCTCAGGCATTCAAGGCCGCGACGCCGAGACCGGAGGTTCAAGTCAGATCAATGGCCTGACTGGAAATGAAATGAATACATTTGACGGCCAGCTGTACCGTGTTATCCGAGGCGCCGATGATGTGATGCCGATCGACCCGGGGCACGAGTTCAACAACGTTCTCGAGCAGCTCTGCGGACCCAACGCGACATATCAGCCGGGCGGCGCGTATCCACCCATCAATAACACTGGGTTTGTCGCGTCATACGTAGCCAGTGGCGGCGCTGCCGACCCCGGTGAGTGCATGAGGTGTTTTGCTCCCGAGCAGCTCCCGGTCCTTGTCGCTTTGGCGCAAGAATTTGCGCTCTGCGATAACTGGCATGCGTCCATGCCGGGTCCAACGTGGCCGAACCGCATGTTTGTTCACGCGGCCTCTTCAGGTGGACTTGACCACAGTCCAAGCACGGCGGAAATCGTCGAATGGGAGACGATTGGAGGCTTTCAATTCAAGGCAGGCAACATTTTCGATGCTCTAAAAGCAAAAGGGAGTGTCTCGTCGTCTGTACGCCGGTGACGATTTTCCGATGGTTGCTGCGCTTAAGGGCATCAGCCTATCTGACATCCGACACTACAGCAATTTCGCCGGCGATCTTAGCCAGGCGACGTACCCGTACAGCTATGTCTTCCTTGAGCCAAGCTATGATGTTCTGAACGAATACAGAGACAGCACTTCGCAGCACCCGCTCACCGACATAACGCTAGGAGAGGGACTAATAAAGGAAATCTACGAAGCGATCCGTAACTCTCCGCTTTGGAACAGCAGTGTCTTGATCATTACTTGGGATGAACACGGCGGGTTTTTCGATCATGCCATTCCACCGGGTGCAATAGCTCCTGGCGACACGGCGTCCGGCAATCAGAACAATCAGTTCGGTTTTACTTTCCAACAGTACGGACCCCGTGTTCCAGCGATTGTCATCTCTCCGCTGGTTCCAAAGAATGTAATTGACCATCGGTTGTATGATCACACTTCGATACCGGCCACGATTGAGGCTCTTTTCGGGGTCAGTGCGCTTACTCAACGCGACGCGAAGGCCAACCGTCCGAACATGCTCCTTTCGTTAGATGCACCGAGGCTGGACACTCCCACAACTCTGCCTTTGCCCGCCGCCCCTTCTGCCGGCCGCGAAGTGATGAAGATGAGTGTCCGTACTTTGAGTGAGAGCGTTGCGGCCAGACCGGACGCGACCGTCAACCAGGGTACGCTACCGGTAATTATTCAATCGGCACTGCGTCAGGACTTGGAAATGTCACCAGAGAAACGGACGGAGATTCTCCAGCGAGTGCGTTCGATCCAAACGCGCGAACAAGCCAGGCAGTATCTGGCAGAAGTACAAA
Source organism: Terriglobia bacterium (assembly GCA_963803655.1). Taxonomy (GTDB): domain Bacteria; phylum Acidobacteriota; class Terriglobia; order Terriglobales; family Acidobacteriaceae; genus JAIQFF01. The sequence continues at coordinate 252,807 of CAWDNR010000013.1, read as the reverse complement.
GCAAGCTCCGCGCCTACCGAGCGGTTCGAGACCAGGGACCAGGTTCGATTTGAGTCCTCCCGGCTAAATGCGGCCATGGTCGGTTTTTGTAGTTCTCTACGGGAACGGGCCGCCTCCGGTCGTTTACCCCGCGAGAATCACCGTGTCTAGCCAGCGCTGCTTCCGCTGCTTGCAGCGGTCACGGAGACGAGACATATCGAATGCCGACCGATCGGAAGTTAGGGTCTTCCCTAGCAACCCGAGCCTTCTCTGGATAAGCAACGATAAGCTCTGTAGTTGACGCCCATCGTACCGACCAGCGTGTAGCCTTGCGTGGAATAGTTAAAGTGCGTTCCAGGCTGAGCAACTAGCGGATCGTCCGCAAAAAACTTCAGGCCGCCTTCGATTCCATTTTCAAAGTGACGCGTGTTGCCCACTTCGGGGTCGCTCTGGGATTTGGAGTAGGGAGTTTCAGGCACATGATAGTAGCGGATTCCGCCAAGATGTCCTAAAAGTTCTCGCGTGGTGATGGGCCACGACTTCGGCGGGAATGCCGGGCAGTACTTTTGCACGGGAGAATCGACGTCCAGCTTACCGCGCTCCCAAAGTTCCATGGCGGCAGTGGCCGTGATCGGTTTAGAGATCGAGCCGAGCCGGTACAGCGTTTCCGATGTCGCGGAAACAGAGTTCTCCAGATCGGCCATGCCGAAGCCCGCTGACCACAAGAATTCTCCATCCTGTACAACAGCCGCAGAGATCCCCGGTGCTTTGCTAGCCGCCATGAACTTGGAAATGCCATTTTCAATCTTCGCTTGCTTATCGGCGGGAAGCTTTCCCGTCTGAGCCACTGCGCAACTTGCGGCCAGCAAGTACGCGCCAAGGAGCATGGGCATTGCCTCGATCTTCGGTCGTCTCTGATGACGAGGTCGGCCATTATTGCAGTATGTTTCTTGACTCATCTCTCACTCCGCCCGTCGCTGAATATGACCCGTGCATTTGTACTGCTTGCCGGCCCGCGCCACTCAGCACGCACCGTGCCTCATGGTACCTCAACACGACGACTTGCTCGGCATAACCAGTTCGGCGCGGAATGGGCCAGTTGCAGTACTGCCGACATCTCCGGACCTTCGCCGTCCGCGGCCCGGATTTCCCCAACCGCGGCCCATCTTCGGAAATAAAGGCCGTTCCGAGCCGATGACGAGCAAAGCAGAGATTGAGATTCAGTCTGACAGCTTCAACGGGCTCTCATAGTGGCGGACGAAGCACAAGCTGCGCCAACACAAGTCATGTGCCCTTCGGAAATGCGAACCGCCATTCTCACGCGCCACTAGGTGTTCTCGGCCACAAAAATGACCAATGACACAAAATGAGAGCAGTCTCGGTGCGGACAAATCTGCCCGCGCACTCAATGATCGCCATCTCACCGACTTTGTCGACATGTACGCTTGGCATCTTCCCTCCAAAGGTTTCCAGCTGTCGTCTTTGGAGCACGAACAATGCCGTTGCTTTATTATGTGCAAGATGAGAAAGGTAACCTCCGCCGAGATGCCGGGAGTTCCTACCCAAATGCGAGAAAATCTGCCCTACAGGAAATGCTGTAGACGTATTCCTGCTGAGGAGGACAGTGGGACAATCTTTAAAAGAAGAGTGCTGACAGAAAGAAGAGTGCTGACAGGCCGACCCGAACAACCTGATACGAGCCCACCTCATCCCAAGTTTTCCGAAATGGTCTGAGTCAAAGGGAGCCTTTCCCCGGGGGTGCACCCGTGCCGAAGACCGTATTGATCGTTGACGACAATGAGTCCATCCGTCAGGCACTGTGCGAGCTATTTCAACGCCAAGAAGACTTTGAGATATGCGCAGATGCAGAGAATGGGCGAGAGGCGATTGAAATGGCTGAGCAGTTGCGTCCTGATTTGATTGTGCTTGACCTCTCTATGCCCGTGATGAATGGCCTCGATGCGGCTCGGGTTCTGAAGCGCATAATGCCTACGGTTCCGCTGATCATGTACAGCGTCTTCGGAGACAGATTCGTGGAGCAGCAGGCGCGACTAATAGGAATCTCTGAGGTGGTCTCGAAATCTGATCCCTTCTCGGTGTTACTTGAGAAAGCACGCAACTTGCTCTATCCCACAGCTGCCTGAGCAGAAACGGGCCGGTAGTTGAAGTAATCAGGCTACACTCACCACCGAGCCCGGTGCCTCTGCGCACATCCCTCGTCCCCGAAGGGTTAATGAGTATAATCGCGATATTTCAACAGCAACCGGTGTCCAGCCAGGTTCCAAGTGACCAACCGGGAATTGTCTCGCAGTGGCTAGAATCGCGGGATTTGTGCTCAGTCGTGCCTCGGCGAGAGGATCACGCCGATTTGCTGCAAGAAACCGAGCACATCTTTCTCAGCCCACTTCTCAACTAGCTTTCCGTTGGCGATACGGTGGATCGTTATTGAGGTCATCTTCAAGTCATTGCCAGTCCTGGGGGCACCGGGGAGGTCCCCTTCGTGCTTTCCGAACGAAGTGAGGCGCGTGACCACCTTGTCCCCTTCGGCGATTTGATCTTCGATCTGATGATACCCAGGAGTCGCCTCCCAAAAGATCTTGAAAGCCTGCTTCAATCCGTCCCGGCCACCTAACAAACCCGGAAAAGGAGGAGGATTATGATCCAGGTAGTCTGGGTCCACCAACTCATCCATCGCATCCAGATTGCCTTTGTCTATCTCTTCGTAAAACCGGCGTACAAGGGTCTTGTTAGCTTCGGCCGACATGGGTCTCTTCTCTCCCTTCATGTGAACCGGGCTTCCCACGTGTGGAGATCACGCCAGCGCCTTGGCGCGAAGACCCCACAGAACAAGCACGGAGGAACCCACTATTGCGATGCCGACGGTAAGAAATCCAATAGTGACCAGGCTCTCTTGCCATGGCTGTCCGGTATAGCCGGCTCCCGTGATTGGTGAAAGGGCGGCAGTACCAAACGTTGCCGCGAGTGTGGTTACGAGCCAGTTGCCATAGGTGTCGAAGAGCGCGCTCCAGAATGCGCCCGCCTTGATTGGTGGCGACAGTCGCACCTCGTTCCAGACAGCCCCGAGCGCGAGCAGGAAAGTGCCGTTCATCACGCCTTCCAGGTGCGCGGCAAGTCCTGACTAGCGGGGCCGGATAGGACCACTCGATGCGATCTTTGGCGGGTGCGATACTTACCCCCTAGCACTCGCCTCTCCATACCGACGCCGGCGGATCAGCCCCGCTTCACAAAGAAACGAACCGCCACGACGATTACGGCGAGGATTACTGCGGCCTCAACTATATTCGCCAATGTCATGTTCTCCACCTCCGGCTTATTCGGGGCAATTCGTTCGATCGGACTTTTGGTTTTACCTCTTGCCGGGCGTCAATGGCTTGCCCAAACACAAAGCCCAGTATTTCAGTGAAGAAGGCAACCGCTCGCTCAAGGTTATCCACGTACATGAACGGCGTGACCTGGATGAAGTTCGACACGCAGTACTCCTGGACCAGCGGCCTGGGCGGCACGGATTCAGTGCCTCAAAACGTAATAGCCGACCAGAACGCCTAGGGCGTACGTGGGGAAATTGTAAAGGATACCCTTCAGTCCTTTGGAAGTCTCGAGGCCGGCAAGGCTATTGATGATTCTTTGAATTATTCCGGCTAGTAGTCCGAAGGCGATGAATATCGTCGCGCTCTTCATGGAATAGCCTTCCTCCCTCCTCAACGGAGTCGTTCAGGCGGAGTCGTTCAAGCGTCCACCGAATCTGTCGCCAGCCAGTCCAAAGCTTCCTCGCGAGTCTTGAAAATCGGCAGTTCCCGCCGGGAAAATCGCGTCATGTCCTCATAGAAATCCCTAGGCAAGCTCTCTGTCCCTATCAAAGCCGATTTCTTAACATAGGGCTTGTCGAAGACTGCGGTTTCCTTCATGGCCCGAAGGGCATCCCGATCAAACGCTGCTCCAGTGAAATCTGTAAGCACCAGGACCGAACCATGCGGGTTTACGGTGACATAATCGGGAACTGCGCGAGCAATCTCTTCGACTTCGTTGGCCGGGCAGTTTGAGAAGTCAACCAGGAGAATCTTTCTTTCCCCGTGATTGATGAATCGAATACGATCTTGCACGGCTCGAACCTCGGCGAAGGTAGTGTTCGTGAGTTCTACTCACTTGTCTCAGTCGGTCACGGCAACCACCACGCCAAGATTTTACTCCATCTCTAGTCGGTGATAATCAGGCTCATGTGACGCAACGGGAGCCACTACGTTGACTTGACCCCATATCCCCGCCTAACATTGCCGCGTCCATGATCGGCCAAACCATCTCGCACTATCGGGTTGTAGAGAAGCTCGGCGGCGGCGGCATGGGTGTGGTTTACAAGGCTGAAGACATCCGTCTTGATCGCTTCGTCGCTCTGAAGTTCCTGCCCGAAGACGTGGCCAGCGACCCGCAGTCCTTGGAGCGGTTTCGACGTGAGGCGAAGGCTTCCTCTGCCCTGAATCATCCCAACATCTGCACTGTTTATGACATTGGCGAAGAGAATGGCCAGGCGTTCATTGCCATGGAGTATCTCGATGGGCAGACGCTGAAGCATCTGATCGGGGTCCGACCGCTTGAATTGGACATACTGCTGTCGCTGGCCATCGAGATTGGTGACGCCCTCGACGCAGCGCACTCCAAGGGCATCGTCCACCGAGACATCAAGCCGGCAAATATCTTCGTAACCGAGCGTGGCCACGCCAAGATTCTCGATTTCGGGCTAGCTAAGGTGACCACAACCGGGGCGAAGCCAGGTTCCGACGCTACCGAAACAGGTATCGGGGGCGCACACCTTACCAGTCCCGGTACGGCGGTGGGCACGGTCGCCTATATGTCTCCAGAGCAGGCGCGCGGGAAGGAACTTGATGCCCGAACCGACCTGTTCTCCTTCGGTGCAGTGCTGTACGAGATGGCTACCGGCAAGTTGCCATTCCGGGGAGCCACGACCACCGACCTGTTCGATTCCATCCTGCACAAGACTCCCGTGCCTCCGATAAGGCTGAATCCCGACCTGCCCACGGAATTGGAACGGATCATCAACAAGGCCCTGGAGAAAGACCGCGACCTGCGTTACCAGCACGCTTCTGATATGCGTGCCGACGTGAAACGCCTCAAGCGCGAGACAGAGTCCAGCCGGACAGAAGTGCCCGCCGTCGTTGATGACGCAGACGAACTGGCAACCGGACCGGCGGCCGCAAAATCGAGTCCCTCGAGCGGCAAGCAGAAGACGACACTTTCTTCGGGGCAGGCATCGGCGACAGGGCCATCGCAAGGCGTCCGGTGGAAGATTCTGGTTCCCGCCGCAATAGTGGTGGTCGCTGCCCTGGTTGGCGGTGGCCTCTTCTTACGCTCGCGCAAGACCACAGTGCTAACGGAGAGGGACACCGTCGTCCTGGCGGACTTTGCCAATTCGACAGGCGATCCAGTGTTTGATGACGCCTTGAAACAAGCGCTAGCCGTGGACTTGGGGCAGTCCCCGTTCATCAACATTCTTTCTGATCGCAAGGTAGGTGAAACGCTGCGCCTTATGGGCCGCCAACCCAGCGACCGTGTAACCCAGGATGTCGCCAGAGAACTCTGCGTGCGCACCGGTAGCAAGGCAATCATGTTGGGATCAATTTCCAACTTGGGGGGCCAGTACGTGATCGGCGTAGACGCTGTCGGTTGCAGCAGCGGGGATGCGCTGGCCAAGGAACAGGAAGAGGCGGCGAGCAAGCAAGACGTGCTGAAAGCACTGGGTAGGGCAGTGGCCAGCCTGCGCGCCAAACTGGGCGAATCGCTTGCCTCGATCCAGAAATTCGATGTTCCGGTGGAGGCAACGACAGCGTCGCTGGAGGCACTGAAAGCCTTCAGCATGGGCATCACAACTTTCCGTGCAAAAGGCAATGCGGAGGCGATTCCTTTCTATAGACGCGCTCTCGAACTCGATCCGAATTTCGCCCTGGCCTACGCGAGTCTAGGAGTTACATACGGTAATCTTGGACAGGCCAGTCTGGCGGCGGAGAATATTAAGAAAGCCTACGATCTGCGCGACCGGGTCAGCGAACGGGAAAAATATCGCATCGCTTCCTTGTACTACGGTAACGCGACTGGGGAGTTGGAGCAGGCTAGCCACGTATACGAACTGTGGGCCAAGAGCTATCCGGAGGATAAGGTACCTCCCAGCAACTTGGGATGGATTTATGCCCAACTTGGACAGTACGAGAAGGCCTTGACTGAAACCCAGGAGGGCATGCGTCTGCAACCGGACCTGATTGGTTACGGCAATCTTGCAGACATGTACCTTTCACTCAACCGGCTGGACGACGCCAAGAAGACGATCCAGCAGGCGCAAACGCATAATTTTGAGGGGGATATACTGCATTGGACAATCTATGAACTGGCTTTCCTCCAAGGGGACAGTGCAGAAATGCAGCGGCAGGTGGCGTGGGCTGCGGGGAAGCCCGGAAGCGAAGATTTCCTGCTCTCGTTCCAATCCGACACCGAGGCATACTACGGACATCTGGTGAAAGCCCGTGACTTTTCCCGGCGTGCCGTAGATGCGGCGGTGCGGAACGACTCCAAGGAGACAGCCGCGTTGTGGCAAGTGAATGCTGCGTTGCGGGAGGCGGAGTTCGGCAACGCAGCAGCGGCAAAGCAAGGGGTCGGGGCAGCGTTGGCGCTGGCTCCGGGCCGCGATGTAAAAATGTTTGCTGCTTTGACGCTGGCGCGTGTGGGCGAAACCGCTCGTGCCAAGGGCTTTGTCGAGGAACTGGAAAGAACCTACCCGTCACACACTGTGCTCAAGGTGTACTGGCTGCCAGCTATCAACGCGGCCCTCGAACTCAACGCGAACAATCCCACCCAGGCGACCGTGCTTTTGGAAGCTGCTGCTCCCTACGAATTGGGAGCGCCGCCACAGTTGCAGGTGGGGACTCTCTATCCTGCCTACATTCGGGGCCAGGCCCAGCTCATGGCGCACAATGGCTCCGCCGCCGCAGCCGAGTTCCAGAAGCTGGTGGATCACAGGGGCGTGGTACTGAACTTTGTGACGGGTGCTTTGGCCCATCTCCAGCTTGCCCGCGCGTATGCCCTCTCCGGCGACACCGCCAAGAGCCGAACCGCTTATCAGGACTTTCTCAGGCTCTGGAAAGACGCCGACCCCGACATCCCCATCCTGAAGGAAGCCAAGGCGGAGTACGCGAAGCTGCAATGAGAAGCGCCGGCTAGACTAACTCTGTTTCTTCTTTCTTTATTTCGTTCCATTGATTATCCGATTATCGCCCTCGGCCAGCAACAAGGCGAGCACGCTGTCTCATCTTTACTCTGCTTCTCGGCTGGAGGCTTGTTGGATGGGTCGTGGCTCTGATATGGGCGGTGAAAGCAGGGAGATTTTCCGGCTCCGGTTCGTTAGGTTAAGACGTCGCCTTCGCCCGGGTCCAAGGATTGCCTCATAAGGGTTGCAGACTTCTGCCGGACAATGCGCCAAATCAATACCTCTGCCTCCAGTACGGTGCGATCAGCCAAGTCCAACCCGATGCATGCTCGCCAGAGCTGCTGATCGTCCAGGTTTGGCATCAGGAAATCCGGCGAGGTACGTGAAGAAGTCAAATCTGTTCACCGCAAAGATGATCATCGGAGCCAGGTTCATTGTACGGCTGAGGTGCCAGGTGAAACTACCCTTGGCGTAATGCAGTTTCTATAAGAATAGGGTGGTGGATCGCTCTGAAACGCTCTGTAGCCGCGTGGGGTAAGCCGGATTTTGCCTCGCACTTCTTCCTCGATGTGCCCCGCGTTTCTCAACTCTGCAACGATCTCGCGGCCTAAAGCGGAATCTATCGCTTCTTTTGATAAGCTCAAAAAGCCGGTCGGATCATCGCAGTATTGCTTGGCGAGTTTGAACCGAAGTCCGTCGCGAACCAGGTCTCGTTCCATTGCAGCACCTCCTAGGAGTGAGCCTATGCCGACCCAAGACTCGGAGAAATGGCCCTTAAGTGCCAGTCTAATTTTTCCTGGAGGGGAGTCCTATTCCAAAGTCTCATGGCGATTTTGCGCTAGACAATGCCAACTTCGGAGCTTTCATTGACTTGCCCTCGCCTCCTACCTAAGACTGCCCGATCACATGATCGGCCAGACCATCTCGCATTACCGCAATCGTCGAGAAGCTCGGCGGCGGTGGTATGGGTGTGGTGTACAAAGCGGAAGACACCCGCCTTGATCGCTTTGTCGCCCTGAAGTTCCTGCCCGAAGGCGTGGCCCAAGATTCGCAGTCCGTGGAGAGGTTTCGCCGTGAGGCGAAAGCAGCGTCTGCTCTGAATCACCCCAACATCTGCACAATTTATGAGATTGGGAAATATGGTGACCGGTCCTTTATTGCCATGGAGTATCTCGATGGTATGACGCTGAAGCATCGGATCGCCGGAAAGCCCATGGAGACGGATGTATTACTCGGTCTGGCGATCGAGATTGCTGACGCGCTCGATGCCGCCCACGCGGAAGGCATCGTGCACCCGCGACATCAAGTCTGCGAACATCCTTGTGACCAAGCGCGGTCACGATGGAGGGCGGACTTTTTCACCAGAAGCCGTTTCACTGAGGAGCATCGGATATTTTCTCTCCTTCCAATTCTTCCGGGCCGTTCCGTACCTTAGCTTTCGTTATCGATCCGTCGGCTTCCTTTTGGAAATCAATCACAACGGGCTGGCTGGTCATGAAGAAGCGAGTGTGCGATTCCGCAAGCAGCTCTTGAGGTTTATCGCCAAATGGCGAGTACTGCACGAACAGGTTCCCGTTGTTTTGAGTAATTATGAACTTGAAGAGTCCACCGAAAAGGTAAACGCCCGTATATGCGCGAAGTGCCGCGGGATCAATCTTGGCGAGTGTGTGTTCTTCCGGGCGACCATCAGGCCAGCCATACTCTTCCGCAACGACGCTGGATTTCGCCAATCAGCTGGAGCCCGCTGTCGCTGTTCGTCATGATGACCAAGCCTTGGCCGATCTCCGGGTAGGCTTCAAAGACGCACTTGTATCCACTATTCGAACCCGAATGCCAAAACCTCACTGCGTGACCGCGTTCCCCGAGGGCGACCCCCAAGCCGTAGACCTGGTCGCTCTGGTACGCAAGCATCTGGTGCGCCAGAGCGGACGAGATAACGATTGAATGCCCTGCATACGCCTTCTGTATCTCAATTGCGAATTGCGCGAGATCGGATGGTGTCGTCCAAAGCCCCGCCGGCGTCATCTCGGGATAGATGCGCCACCCGCCTTGAATGGGATTTCCGTTGCCATCATACGGTTTCGCCGCATTCGGCCAGAGGCTCTTCGGAAGAGGCTCCTCAAATGTGCTATGAGTCATACCTAGGAATTCAGTTGCGCGGGGCCGAGCTTCAGCGATTCCACGTAGACGACTGCCGCGAGGAGATTGATGGGATACCAGAGGCTGTGGGCCTTGAGAACTCCGTAAATGCAAGCCAATACGGCCATGGCGACACTTCCGGCGAGTCCACCCTTCAGGCCCGCCGAAATCGGACAGGTGTGCAAAGGAAGCCAGGCACGCAACTGATCGGGAGAGATTGGCAGCCGTTCGACCATCGGGTGTTCCGTGCGGACTGAGATCTCCTCCGTCACCAGCGGAACAACTTCTTCGTGCTCGTGAGGCAGGACCTCACGAAACCATCCGACGCAGCCCGCCAGCGCGAGCGCCAAGCCGAGCGCGCTCACCGACAGACTCGTCACCAGCCCTGCGAACAGCAGTGTCACCCCCAAAGCCAGAATGAACGGCCACGCTGTTGGCGCGGGAACTTTGATCTCGCGCGGAGCACGAGGGGTTTCGTTCAACTGCTCTGTCGCCGATCGTGTTGCCATATGTCCCTTAGCATCCGAGAACGTAAACTACAGAGAAAACCACAACCCACACCGCGTCGACGAAATGCCAGTACATCGAGAGGACTTCGATGTGACCGGACCGACTCACTCCCACACGGGCACAAAGCCCGAGCACTGCAACCGTCAAGAGCATGGCGAGACCCGCAGTGACGTGAAACGCGTGCAAGCCGACAAGCGAGTAATAGGTGGTTCCAAAAAGGTTCGTCGAGATCGTCAGCCCGTGGTCGTAGATCAGGCGGTGCCATTCCTGCGCCGTGCCATAAAGGAACGAGCCGCCCAATGCGATCGTGAGCAGCCAGAACCCGAGGAACAATCTTCTGTGATCTCGCTGCAGAGACTTTGCAGCGAAGTGAATGGTCAAGCTGCTCGACAACAGACAAATGGTGTAGAAGATCGGCGGTTCAAGGACCTCGCGCGGCGTCGGACCGTGGGACTCTTCCCCAAATAGAAGAGATACGCAACCACGAAGATCGTAAAGATCGCGGATTCGGCAAGGATGAGACCCGCCATCGCCACCTTCCCGCGAGATGGCAGATGCCACGGCACTGTCGTGTTCGGAAATGAAATTGGCACTGCGTTCATACGATTTCGCCTTCACTCATAGCGACTATCGGGATCTTCCGGATGCTTCTGGTCCCACAAGGGGCGGCGGCTCGCGACCGTCGGGACCGTCGCAAAGTTATATGCGGGTGGCGGCGAACCGATGGACCACTCCAGCGTCCAGGCGTCCCACGGGTCATTGCCGGCCTTGGCTCCTTTGAAATAAGAGAGGATGAGGTTTGCGACAAACACGAGAATCGCGATGGCCTGAATAAACGCGCCCATCGAAATGATGAGATTCAAGCCATCCCAACCTCGACCTGGCTCGTAGGTATAGATCCGGCGCGGCATCCCAAGAAGTCCGGGGATATGCATTACGTCGAATGTCAAGTGAAAGCCGATCAGGAAGAGCCAGAAATGCCATTTCCCCAGCTGCTCACTTAGCATCCGGCCAGTCATCTTGGGATATCAGTAATAGAACGCTGCGAAAAGCGCGAACAAAATTCCGCCTACGATTACGTAGTGAAAGTGCGCTACGACAAAATAGGACAGGCTGAGCTGCCAATCGAACGGCGCGCATGCCATCATGATTCCGGTCAAGCCGGCAATGAGGAATTGAAACAAAAATCCAATGCTGAACAGCATCGGTGTTTTGAACAGAATCCGACCGCCCCACATCGTGCCGATCCAGTTAAAGATCTTGATTCCGTTGGGAACGCTGACCGCCATCGTGGTAAGGGCAAAGAAGCTATTGGCGTAGGAGTTCATTCCGATCGTGAACATGGGGTGCGCCCACACACTCATGCTCACAAAAGCGATGCACACGGTTGCGGCAACCATCACGGGATATCCGAAAATAGGTTTGCGTGAAAAGACCGGAATGATTTCTGACATGAAGGCAAAGCAAGGAATGCCGAGAACATAGACTTCCGGGTGTCCAAAGATCCAAAAGAAGTGCATCCAGAGGACTGCCGATCCTCCAGCCTGAGTATCGAAGAAATGGCCGCCCAGATATCGATCGATCAGCAACATAATTTGAGCGGCCGACAATGGCGTGATGGCAAGCAAAACCATTCCAGCCATTACCAGGTTGAGCCATACCAGCAGGGGCATGCGGCTGAGCTTCATGCCGGGGCACCTTAGGGAAATGATGGTGGTGATGATGTTGATGGCCGTTCCTATGCTTCCAAACCCGGAGACCAGAAGCGCGAGAGTCCAATAGTCGGAACTATGGCCTGGGGAGAACGCTCGTGCGCCAAGCGGTGCGTAGGCCCACCAGCCCACGTCGGGTGCATTTCCTGCGCCGTACAGGCCATTTCCTCCGAGAAAGCTGAAATAGAGCAGCAGCCCGCCCAGGAACGAGAGCCAGAAACTGAAAGCATTCAGGCGCGGAAATGCCATATCGCGCGCACCGATCATCAATGCGACCAAGTAATTGGCAAATCCAAACAGTATGGGCATGGCCACAAAGAAGATCATGGTCGTCCCATGCATGGTGAACATGCGGTTGAACACTTCTGGCGAAACGAAATTGCTGTGCGAATGCATCAGCTGAATGCGAATGATGAGTGCCTCGACGCCACCGACCGACGTTCGTGTTGTCGACGAGTCAGGAAAGGAAGTGGAAACAGGACAACACGGTGAACTCGTAGCTCGGGGTGCCAATATCATGCGCGGCTATTGAGACCGCCTCTACTTGTTTGGAGATTGAAACGTCATCCTTAGCGAGGTAGTCTCCTTGTCGCAAGTGGTAAAGTCTTTGCACCGCGCGAACGTTGAGGGGCGGCTTCCTTTCAGTTCGCAAGTATGTCTCCTTGCCGCGTTTGGAGGTTAGTCATGGCAACCCAGCCGCTTAGCCCTAGTGGATTGAAATTGCAATTGGAAGAAAAGCCTAATGAAACCATCATCCACTGTAAGGGTAGGATTACCGCGGAAAATTTGGAGGTGTTTCAAAGGGAGATTCGCGATCTGATGCCTGAATCGCGGGATCCAATCTCTGCGATTGCCTACAGGATCGTGCTTGATTTGAGCAATGTTTCGCACGTCGACAGCTCTGGTCTGGGCGCGCTCTTGGGAGCATGGACCGTAGCACGAGACAAGGGCTGCGACCTCGAAATCGCAAACCTGAATCCGCGAGTCGAGAAACTTGTGGAGATAACGAAGCTGGACACTGTCTTCAAGCGTGGCAGGATCGTGGCGGCAGGCGGCTCCCCGTCGACGCCGCTGGCTATCGGGGGCCCTCTCACTGCGCTCGACCCAGAAGAGGCTTGTCAGCAAGCAATCGATGCGGGGATGGTCGTTCACCGTGCCGATCCGCTCAATTGCGAGACCGCCATTCCCGCATTGATCGGCGGCGTGGTAATGCCGAATGCGAGGTTCTACGTTCGTAACCACTTTCAGGTTCCCAGGCTTGATTCCTCAAGCTGGCGCCTGAATGTAGTTGGCCTGGTCGAACGCCCTTTGAGCCTTAGTTTGCGCGACCTTATGAAGATGCCGTCTCAGACCCAATTCGTCACTTTGGAGTGCGCTGGAAATGGCCGCTCAGTGCTGAGCCCGCGTGTGAATGGCGAGCAATGGAACTTAGGAGCCGTTAGCACTGCCGAATGGACGGGCGTACCACTCGCGGAGGTTCTAGACCGCGCAGGCATTAAACTGGGCGCGAGAGAGGTAGTGTTTCGGGGCGCTGACAGCGGTAAACTTGATACGAGTAGCGAACCAATTCGCTTCGAGCGTAGCCTGAGCATGGACGACGCTCAGGGATCTGAGGCGCTGCTTGCCTACGCCATGAACGGAGAGACGCTCCCCATCCAGCATGGCTATCCGTTGCGGGTCATCGTTCCTGGGTGGTATGCCGTGGCATCCGTCAAATGGCTTACCGAGATTGAGGTGATCAGTCGGCGGTTCAGTGGTCACTACCAGACCGAAACATACTTCTTTGAGTGGCAACGGGGCGAACAAGTAGTGAGAGAGCCGGTATCGTTGCAGCGCGTGCGGAGTCTGATCACCGAGCCGGAGCCCGACAGCGAAGTCGAGCAGGGCGAGCTGCCGATTCGCGGTGTCGCATGGTCCGGAGCGGCACCTATCGCCCGGGTCGAAGTCAGAATTGGCGGTGGTCCCTGGCAAGACGCCCGCTTAGTGGGCGGACGGAAGCGACACAGCTGGCAGGGGTGGGAGCTTATCGCTCGCCTTGAGCAGCCCGGTTCCACAGTGATTTCCGCCCGTGCGACGGATATGGCAAGCCGGACACAGCCCGACTCGCCAGACTGGAATCGGCTCGGCTATGGGAACAATGCCATTCAGAAGGTTCGCGTAGATGTTCGGTAGACCTTGCGGCGATTGTCTATCGAAAAGTGCTGTGCGAGAGATAACTCCTGATTAACGAGCAAGCCTTCCCTAATCCGGTTATGGAAGGCTGGACGACAATCGGCTCAGAATCCATCCACACGGAGGGTCGCACGCGGGTGGAGACCAAATCGAGTGCCCGACTATAAACAAAACCCTGAATGTCTAGTCCTCCGTCGAGGCTTCGCGAAAAAGCCCGGCCCCTAGATCGGAAAATAAGCGCCGAAACGCGCCGTCTTTCTTGTCAGGGAGTCGGGCTCGGGTGCCTAGCAGACGCGACCTTAGCGTTTGGCCGATTATGCCGGGTGCCGGCTTTCTTGCATTGCGGGTGCTGGCTGATGTTGCAGAAGAATCCGGAAACCGAGTCCGTGCGTAATTAGGAGCAGCGGCACGATCAGAGTTGGAAGAAAGAATGTGGCTCCCAACTGCCCGGCCAAAAGTCCGGACTGATTGCCCTGGTAGAAAACGTTTAGGAGTTCGGCTGCACCCCAGAGGTTGAAAATCCATGCGGTGGCAACGCCGGCCGCGCTGGGCAGTAATAGCAGCGAAAACAACGCAAGTATCGCCGCAATGATGTCCCCATAGGCCACGAAATGCGCGAAAGTAGGCGGCAGATCGGGTGACACGACGCCCGGAACCAGCACTGCCAACCCGATGAAGCGGAAGCTATGCAGGACGAGCAGGGGGCGCAACGCTTCGACCCGTGACCGGAGACGGAGTTCCGGCCAGATATATCGAGCGGTAACGATCCCCCACGCGATGAAGCTGAATGCGATGCTCACGAAAAACCAGATCATTTGTTGTGGCATGATTAATCTCTCCTTTTTAGAATTCCAGCGATTAACCGCGGCTGGTGGCTGCGACAGGGGCCTTCCCGTGGCCGAGGGCCGCGGGACTAAAGTTGTCGGCGATGGCGTGCTCGCGCCGCCACACCTTCGAGTCGGTCGCGAACTGAGGCACCGACGGGAACGGACGCCGCAGTTCGCGGTCATAGCGGTCCAGATCGAACCCAGGCCCGAGTGGGGCGAGCATGAACTGCACAAACTCGCGAAGCCAATTGCCGAAGGTCCGCTGGTTGCGGGGCTGCGCCGTATAACGACGCGCGATCGTCTCGAAGTCTTCAGCGGGGCGGCCAGTCACATCGAAGACGTCCGTCGTTGGCGCCCCGACCTCGAACGCGCCGCGCTTGTGATCTTCGATGTAGTAGCGAATGCCACTGAACACATCGATCGGGTAGCCGCTCATCTGTGCGGCTTTCATGAACAGCCAGGCAGGGGTTGGCACGACCTTAACTGATCGTCCGACGGCTCGGCCGATGGCCTTGGCCATGTCCTCCGCGCCGAGAAGGTCCGGTCCGGTGGGGCGGTAGCTTTTTCCTGCGTGCCCCGCAGGATCCATCAGCGCCGCGACGGCAACTCGCGCGATATCTTCGTTGGAAGGTGGCGCGTTGCGGCTATTGCCGAACATCCAGGGAAAGATGCCGAGCTGCGCGGACGCCCCAATCGTCACCAGGTAGTCGTCAGCGAAGAAGCCTGGTTTGATGATCGTATGCGCGACTCCGGGAATCGCCGAAAACAGCCGATCGACGAGCCAGTGCTGACGGGTCGTGAGCGAGGGATGCGAAGGGCTCGCCAGCCATTGCGTCATGCCGACAATGTGCTCGAGCCGAGCTTCCTTGGCGGCGACTGCGAACGCGGCCGCGCCCTGAATCATGTATGGATCGATAGGCGGACAATAATAGGCGCGCTGAACATCCTTTAGCGCGTTGGCCACGCGTTCAACATCGCTCATGTCGGCGACCGCGATCTCGGCCCCCCGCGCCTTCAGTCGCGCGCTGCGGCCATCTTCTCGGTGCACGAGAGCGCGAACGGGATAGCCCGCCTTCAGCAGCTCCGTAACAACGACGCTCCCCGTCTTTCCGGTCGCACCGGTCACGATAATTCTTGGCTTGATCATGTTCATCTCCTTCTAAGCGCTCACTTCGTACAAGCACCGCTGTCGAGACGTGACTCACTGAAACGCCCCTGGGTTCAGTGCCCTCAGCGGCATCAACGGTCCGACCGGAATGTATTGGTGATCCATCAAATGTTCCTTTGCGAGCGGCAGTGTTTCCACAATCGCGCGCGCCTCGTCCTCGGTCTTAGCATCGATCACGAAAACAACGCCTTTGCCATCGCCGCGCGAATACCACTGGCGGATTTTCCCGTCGAGGTAAAGCTTTACCGTCGCCTTAATCTCTTCCGGTATAACCGCCATGACTTGTTGGGGGGTTACGCCCTGCCGGGGAGTCTC
Source organism: Terriglobia bacterium (assembly GCA_963803655.1). GTDB lineage: Bacteria > Acidobacteriota > Terriglobia > Terriglobales > Acidobacteriaceae > JAIQFF01. The sequence goes on along the minus strand of CAWDNR010000013.1, from coordinate 236,757 downwards.
GATGACGATGACTTCTGTAGTTTTCGGTATAGCGATGCTGGGCACGCCTGAGCCGCCCCCGGACTGGGATTGCGCGAGACCCGCCGCGGGAAGCACTGCGGCCATAAGAAACGGGATCATGAATTTCATCTCCTTATCCTTTCGATTCAGTCAGTCTGTCTATTTGGCCTATTCACCACAAAGAGTACTTGTCGTACTCTTTACGGGCAAAAAAAATTTAGTCTTCAACGAAAAGCTTTATGAAAAAATTCCTCGCCTCCATCAACATTTGGTCACGCTTTTCAGGCGACAAAGTCATGCGGACACTCGTCAACACACCGGCCATGCAGGGGAATAACAATTGAAACTTCGTCAGCTTTTCTTCCCGCGTTCGGCCGGGCACAAACGGCAGTAGACGCTCACGATACCCTTCCCGCACTGCCTCGATCCGTTTTCGCACCGACAACGGCTTTCGCGTGAGCTCTGGCCCGAGGGCGGCTAGCACACAACCCATTCCCGGCGAATTCGCGTGGCCGGTGCTCAGATAACGTTCGATGATCGCCCGCAGAGCCTGGCCTTCGGGTGCTGACTTTGCAGCCTCCAGCATGCCCGTTCCCATCTCATCGAACGCTCGCGCTACCGCTTCAACGAAAAGATCATCCTTGCTTGCAAAATGCCGGTAGAAGCCCCCTTTTGTCAGGCCTACCTTCTTCATCACCGTACCGATGCCACTCGTGTCCCCGCCGTGCTCCCGGATCGAGCGGGCAGCCATGGCAAGAATCTTCTCGCGGTTCCGCGCTTTGTGTTCTAGCGAATATCGCATGCCATAAGAGTACGCACGTACTCTATTGCCCGTCAAGCCCAAAATTTTGACGGCAACCCTGAAGTAATCCCAAGGTAAGGGTTGCCGACAATCCGCTCGGTATCATACGGCTAGATTGGCGGATGGCGGTCATGCGTCAACTTAACCGCTGCCCGCATGGCGTGGGTACATCAAAGTCGTTAGATGGGGAGACGACCTTGCGAAATGGGCGACAAGGCTTATCCGCGAAGCTCGCACTCTCGCTTTCTATCAACTCCGGGCATTTCCCGAGAGATGCCCACGGATGACTTGCTCGACCAATTCTTCGCCGAACCGTCTGGTAAACGGGCCCGCGCCCAATAAGAAGCGATAATAGATCGCGCCAAAGATCGCGTCGTTCAGCAGGTCAGGTTCTGCATCTGGCCGCAATTCGCCCGCATTCTTGCCCCGCTGCAGATCGGCGATGGTAGCGGTCCGCCTAGGACTAACCCATCGCTCGAAGAACGCCTGACGTATAGCTGGCTCGCTCTGGCCCTCGGCGATCAGCCCGGCCACGATCTTGCCAAACGGCCCGCTGAAGGCGTCGATCAAGCGCCGCGCTCGAAGGCGCAGAGACTCTTCCGCGGTCAGGACAGTCGGCTTCTCCAGGTTGGGAGCCATCCGCTCGCAGAGCATGGCCAACACCAAGGTTGCCTTGGTCGGCCACCACTTATACAGGGTGGGTTTGCCGACTCTGGCCCGCTTGGCGACCTCTTCCATGGTCAATTCTCGGACGGACTTTTCCTGAAGCAGTGTATAGACCGCGTCCATGATGGCGGCATGCGATGCAGCCATCTCGCTCGGTGGTCGGCCTTTGCGCGCAGTGGGGAGCACGTTCTTCTTCATGGAACTAAGTTTAACGAACGTAGCGTAAATTCAATTGACATTGGCATCGCTCTAGTATAAAACGAAACGTAAAGTAAATAAAATAATTAAATAATCATTAGCCGGATAACCGTCTTTGTTCGAATGGTTCATAGGCACTATGCCGCTGTGTGACTCCTCGCAGACGTACGCGCGGGCCTTGTGGCACTGGCCTTCGCCCGCCGACCTGCGGCCTGGTTGAGCCGGAGGTGTTTCCGAGGTCTCCCGGTTCTCGTGCATGAAGTTTCTAGGCGTGTCTGGGGTCTTCGACTACGCCGGACTGGACAGGAGCTCGCGCTAGCGCGCCTGTTCATGTTGCCTTCCGTGCATTACAAGGACGTCGGCGTCCGGATTGCATCTTTTGTAGGGTCGAGGACTGGCGCCATGCTCCGTAGGTTCAGCCTAGCTGGGGCTCCCCGTTTCCTTTGGGAGTGCCTCATTAGCCAAACCGTAAGTTGGTTTCCAGCCCCCGCCACTTCGAACGTAGCGTGCGGATTTCCCGCACTACGCTCCCCTGTTTGCTTCAGGTCAAGACTTATACGCCGCCTGGGACAGGAACAGCTTTCGCGAGTGCTGGCCGTCTCAGCCTATAGTCGCTGTATAGTCCGAGTATGCGGTAGATCCACTCGCTACTCCACCGGTTCCAGCCCTGGCCTTTGCGTAATCTGGACCGCATCAGATGACGCCGGATCTTCATTTCTACCCAGTCTCTGATTTTCGAAAAGCACCGACCCGAATGACCGATCCGAAAATAGTTCACCCATCCCCGGAGGATGGGATTGATTAACTTAATCACCTCCCCCACGGGCTGGCTGACGTGCTGCCGGAAGACTTCCCTGAGCTTGGCAAAGAGCGTCGTTCGTTTCTTCATCTTCGGCACAAATTGCGGTCGCCACTTCTGGTTACGGCCCAGAACGAGGCGATATTCAAATCCCAGGAACGCGAAGCTTCCGCCTTTCCTCAAATCGATTGTCCGACTCTTGTCTTCGTTGATCTCCACTCGTAGTTTCGCCAGTTCCTCTCGCAGTCGCTTGTCCACCGCCCTCATGAGCCAGTCATGCCGCGGATGGGAGTCAATTAAAATCACCATGTCATCCGCAAACCGCGCGTATTGCACATGGGTATAGTTTCCGCGCCGCGTGGTGTCTGTCGCCTTCTCCAGCATTTTGTCTACCTCATTGAGATAGACATTACTGAGCAAAGGTGAAATCACTCCGCCTTGCGGGACTCCTTTCTTCCCAGTCGACTTCAGGATCCGGTTGAGTAATCTCATCACCATTGCATCCTGTATCCGTCGAGCCACCTTCTCCAACAGCCGATAGTGCTGCACATTGTCGAAGTAGGCTCGCAGATCAAGATCAATGACGCGAGTCTTCCCTTCCATGATCGCTTTATCCACTTGGAGTACCGCTTCCTGAGCTGTTCGCTTCGGTCGGTATCCGTACGACCCCGATTGGAAATCAGCTTCGAAGATCGGCTCCAGGATGAGCTTGAGCGCACCCTGGACCACACGGTCACGAATAGCGGGAATCGAAAGAACGCGAACCTTATTGCCCCCGTCTTTCGGGATCTCCTTTTTCCGTACCCGCATGGGTTGATACGTGTCGCGGACCAGTTCGTCCTGAATCTGTTTCAGAAAACTCTCCACTCCGCTTTCCTCGATGGCTTCAAACGTGACCCCATCGCTTCCTGAGGCTCCGTCGTTACTTTTCGCCATCTGGTAGGCTTCTTGAAGCGTTTCCATCTTGCAGACGTGAACGTATAGTCCCCAGAAACGCCAAGTCAGTTCTGCCTTCGCCTTGACGTATAGACTCCTCCTCAGGTCCTGCAAACTGATGGGTGTCTTTATCATTCCACCCTTGCCTTCCTTTTTGTTGGAGTCATTACAAACAGCAGGGCCCCTTCGCTCCACGGCCATTACGCCGTTTCATCGCTCTTACGGGCCCATCCGCCACCCTCTCGCCTTCCTTCCTTTTCCCGGTGTCGCCGGTTATAGGTCGGACCTGCTCCAGAGATTTCTCGCTGGGACGAGGAGGGCTTCTCCAGTTGCTTAATGCGTCCTTGCCATCGTGCTGTCGCTAACACCCCGCCAAAGTGGTTCGCCGCTTCGGTCAGTTTGCGACGCGCCATGCTGCCTTCACCCAGCTACGAAGGTTTCGGCCTTTGGGGTGACTATTTTTCGAGGCTACCTTGCGTTTACTTTCGTTACGGCCCGATGACTTGCTCACCATCCTGAAGATGGCTTTGTCAATAGACAGAGATTCGGTTTCCCTCTTCCCCTCTATCCAAGCTACGAGGTTTCTGACTTTTACCTCGGTGAGTCTACCTCCCACTGAACACATCAGTTTCCTTCTTTTCCTGGATGTACCGGAGCTGAATACCCACCCCGCCTATCCTCTATCTACGCTTCGCTGTGTCCCTCGCGGTAACAGCGCAAGACTCGAGGCCGAGCGGATCGGTTGGGATAGAACTCCAGCGCGCCAGCTGTAGGTGGAGGGTTACCAAGCCCGCTCTTTCGATTGCGAGTTGGGTTCACAATTCCACCGTTGCTACGTTTCCGGAGGCCCCCCTATAATCCCGGACAGCCGGATTTCCCAAGGTCCGGTTCGGAGTCTTGGTCTGTCTTCCTCGAGCCTTCCCAGTTTGGTGAGGTTTAAGCGCTGATTCGCAATCCACCCCAGCTTCCGTGGTTTGCTCAAGGCCTAGTTCCATCTCCCACGTGAGGTTCATTGTCGGCTCTGTGTCCGACCACCCCGCTGAACGACGAAACCACCAAGACCCAGAGTCCCTTTGCGCAATGTCGGCGTTACCTCCATCGCAGAGACGTGTACCGTCTCTTCTGAATTCATCGCTCCTACGGACTCATGCGCCGATCCCGTCACCTCTCCTCACCTTCGGCCGTAGCCTCGTTAGAGGAGTCTCTGCAGGTTGCCATCAGCCCCTGTTGCCAACGGGACCTTCTCGACGTTATTCTGCGAATCCTTCCTCAGATGCCTGAGCCCCTACCACGGCGGTCCCACCGAGTGCACTTGCCTGGTTCTTCCTCGGCGTCATCGGCCTTCCCCTGGAGTAGCTCGGGTCGGCTTCCCGCTTCATCCCGCGAACACGATTTTCCACGGACGAGATTTTCGAGGCTGCAGCTATTCCGTTATGTTCAGGCCTCCAAGTTTGCTTGCCTCCCAGATCGTTCCTACCGCTGCAAGTTTCCCTGCAGGGCAGCTGAGGCGTTTACGTCCGAGCAGAACGTGCGTCGTTACCTTCGCACGCATCGGATTTGCTAGCCGCCCGACTACAGGCAATTGGCGGCGCGAGGACTTTCACCTCGCAAGATTCCCAGCCTTGTCGACTGCTCCCTACTCCTTTCTCGTAAGGAACTTTCATCCTCTGCTTCATGCCGGTTTATCCCGGCGCACCGTAATCGCGATTTTTCGCCAACAACACTCTTAAGATACCGCGAACTCCACAGCTTTCATTGACTTGCCCACTCTACCCGCCTAAGATTGGTCGCCAAAGTGCCTCCTTCTTCAATGATCGGCCAAACCGTCTCGCACTATCGCATCGTTGAGAAACTCGGTGGCGGCGGGATGGGTGTCGTGTACAAGGCCGAGGACACGTCGCTGGGGCGCTTCGTCGCACTCAAGTTTCTTCCCGTTGACGTGGCTCAAGACCCGCAGGCGTTGGAACGGTTCCGGCGCGAAGCGAAGGCAGCCTCTGCTCTCAACCATCCCAATATCTGCACAATCTACGAAATCGGTGAACACAACGGTGAACGCTTTCTGGCCATGGAGTACCTGGACGGGCAGACGCTAAAGCATCTGATCGGCAATCGCCCACTTGAACTTGACACCTTGCTGTCACTGGCCATCGAGATAGCTGACGCCCTCGACGCGGCTCACTGCGAGGGCATTGTCCACCGCGACATCAAGCCCGCGAATATTTTCGCGACCAAGCGTGGCCACGCCAAGGTTCTGGATTTTGGGCTGGCGAAGGTGACCGCAACCGGGGCGAAGCTGGGATCCGACGCTACCGAGACCGGTACGGCGGGGCTACACCTGACGAGTCCGGGCACGGCGGTGGGCACCGTCGCTTATATGTCGCCGGAGCAGGCGCGAGCGAAAGAGCTGGATGCGCGTAGCGATTTGTTCTCCTTCGGCGCGGTGCTGTACGAGATGGCGACGGGTGCATTGCCCTTCCGTGGCGAGAGTTCCGCGGTCATCTTCCGCGAGATTCTGGATCGCACCCCGGTTCCGGCCGTGCGGCTGAATCCCGACCTGCCCGCAGAACTAGAACACATCATCAACAAGGCGCTGGAGAAAGATCGCGAATTGCGCTATCAGCACGCCTCCGATATCAGGGCTGACCTGCGGCGGCTCAAGCGGGAGACGGAAACAGGAAGGCCGGGGGCAGCCAGTTCGGGGACGATGCCGGTTACGCAGGCACAGACTTCTGAGCCGAGCTCTCCGCAGACAGCTCCTGCATCCGGTTCCAGCCCGGCGGCCGCACAGCGAACACCTTCTGGCGCAGTAGCGGCTGTAGAGGTTCCTCCGGCTGGCGGAAGAAAGTTTTGGAGAATTCTGATTCCGGCTGCGGTTCTCGCCGTTGCGGTTCTGGTTGGCGGGAGCCTTTACCTCCGGTCAAGGCCTGCCGCACCGCTGACTGAAAAAGACACGATCGTGTTGACCGATTTCACGAATACGACCGGCGACCCCGTGTTTGATGAAGCGCTCAAGCAAGCCCTGGCCGTAAATCTGGGACAATCGCCTTTCCTTAACGTCTTGTCGGACCGCAAAGTGAGCGAGACCTTGCGCCTGATGGGACGATCGTCCAGCGAGCATGTGACCCCGGAAATCGCGCGGGAACTCTGCCTGCGGACCGGCAGCAAGGCAATCCTGGCCGGCTCCATTTCCAACCTGGGCAGCCACTACGTGATCGGCCTGGAGGCAGTCAGTTGCGGAAACGGCGACACTTTGGCGAAAGAACAAGCGGATGCGCCGACTAAAGAGAGTGTTCTGCAGGCGTTGGACAAGGTGGCCTCGAGCTTGCGCGCCAAATTGGGCGAGTCGCTGGCCTCGGTGCAGAAATTCGATGTCCCGGTGGAAGCTACGACTCCATCGCTCGAAGCGTTGAAGACTTTCAGTCTGGGTATACGGGCCATGCGAGAAAAGGGGGACCCGGAGGCGGCTCCGTTCTTCAAACGGGCCATCGAATTGGATCCAAACTTCGCACTGGCCTACGTTTCTTTGGGAATTTCCTACTCCAATCTTGGCGAAGCCACCCTGGCTGCTGAAAACATCAAGAAGGCTTACGAATTACGGGACCACGTCAGCGAAAGAGAGAAACTGCGCATTTCGCACGCCTACTTCGGTAACGCGACCGGAGAACTGGAGAAGGCGAATCAGGTGTTGCAACTCTGGACGCAGAGCTACCCGCGCGACGCCACCGCCCGCGGCAACCTCGGGAATGCCTACATGAGCTTGGGCCAATGGGACAAGGCACTCGTGGAGTGCAACGAGACGATGCGTCTCGATCCCGACGTCATTACAACCTACGGCAACCTGGGTCTCATCTACCTCGCTCTAAATCGGCTGGATGACGCGAAAGCCACCATGGATCAGGCTCGTGCCCAGAAACTGGATGGCGAGTGGCTTCACGAGGTCGCGTACGAGCTGGCATTTCTCCGCAACGACCCGGTGGAAATGGAGCGGCACATTTCATGGTCCATCGGCAGACCGGGCGACGAAGACCTTATTCTCTCCGTGCACTCGGACACTGAGGCCTACTACGGCCGGTTAACTAAGGCGCGGGACTACTCCCGGCGTGCGGTGGAGTCGGCGCGTGGCGCGGGGTCCAACGAAGCAGGTGCGCTCTGGCAAGCTAACGCCGCCTTGCGCGAAGCCGAGTTTGGGAACGCCCCGGCAGCTGAGCAGGCCATTGCGGCAGCACTGGCCCTGGCCCCGGGGCGGGACGTGAAAGTGCTCACGGCGCTGGCCTGGGCCCGCGCCGGTAACAATGCCCGGGTCAAAGCGGCCGCGGAACAGTTGGAGAAGGAATACGCTCAGGACACTATGGTGAAGTTCTATTGGCTGCCGACGATCTATGCCGCGATCACGAACAACAGCGGCCATGCGGAGGAGTCGATCTCGCTGCTCGAGGGGGCGCGGCCGTACGAATTGGGACTGCCTCCGCAACTGCAGGTTGGGACACTTTATCCCATTTTCGTGCGCGGACAGGCGTACCTGGTGGCGCACAATGGCAGTGCCGCAGCAGTTGAATTCCGCAAGATTCTCGATCACCGCGGAATCGTGCTGAACTTTCCCGTGGGCGCGCTTGCCCGCCTGGGCCTGGCCCGTGCCTATGGTATGCAAGGCGACACGTCCAACGCCCGCACCGCGTACCAGGATTTCCTCGCCCTCTGGAAAGACGCCGACCCCGATATTCCCATCCTGAAAGAAGCCAAGGCGGAGTATGCGAAGCTGAAGTAGCTGCATTGCTCCTTCTGCGGAACCTCGATTGGCGGCTTGCTGCCGATCCTGGGCGAGTGACGTTAGTGTTTTATCGGAAGCGCGCATTTGACAACGGGTGCGCGTGGACGATGCTCTGGCGCGCTTTCGATAAAACCGTTAGAAGGAAGCCGCTCGCGGGTGCGGCGGACGCGGGGTGCTATGGGAATTCAATCGATTTCTGCCTGAAAAGCCTTGCCAGACGGGGAGTTTAGCCAAAGGTTGTTATTGATGCTCATCGATGTATAGCTTCTCGCAGCCATCCACGTCATCCTACCCCCAGCGCCATCCATTGTTCAAGAGAGTTCCGACGCTGATGTCTATACACGCGGTAGCGTCCGCCGCGCGAGCGGCTTCGTTCTGACGGGCAAGCGGGAAGTAATCCCAAGGCAAGGTTAGCCGACCATCCGCTCGTGATCCCTTCTTGTCTTGAATCGCAGTGTGAGTGCGCGTCCCGCTTAATACCCCTATTACAAAGGGAAGTGTTCTCGACGCGATCGTGCGAGAACCGTTTTCATTGACTGGCCGGCGCCGCGTCCGTAAGATGAAGCGACCAGAAAGCTGGCATCTATATAATGATTGACCAGACCATCTCGCACTACCGCATTGTCGAGAAACTCGGTGGCGGCGGGATGGGCGTGGTCTATAAGGCTGAGGACACACGGCTCCATCGCTTCATTGCCCTCAAGTTCCTACCCGAGGAAGTTGCCCGTGACCCGCAGACACTCGCCCGTTTTCAACGCGAAGCCCAAGCCGCGTCCGCGCTGAATCACCCCAACATCTGCACCATATACGACATTGGCGAGCAGGATGGCCAGGCATTCATCGCGATGGAATTTCTGGACGGGGTGACCCTGAAGCACCACATTGCGGGAAGGCCGTTAGACAACGAAACTGTCCTCTCGCTTGCAACGGAGATTGCCGACGGATTGGACGCCGCGCATTCCCAGGGCATTGTTCATCGCGACGTCAAGCCGGCCAACATCTTTGTCACCAAGCGCGGGCACGCCAAGATTTTGGATTTCGGTCTGGCCAAGGTCGCCGCCACCAGTTTTTCCAACCAGATCGCATCGGCGAACACAATGACGATGACCGGCGCCGTTGATGCCGAGCACCTGACCAGTCCCGGCTCCACGCTCGGCACCATCGCCTACATGTCACCGGAGCAGGCGCGAGGCAAAGAACTGGACGCCCGCAGCGATTTGTTTTCCTTCGGCGCGGTGCTTTACGAGATGGCTACCGGCGCTCTCCCGTTTCATGCCGGCAGTTCCGCGGAGATCTTCAAAGCCATCCTCGACGCAGCGCCCGCGCCCGCCGTGCGATTGAATCCTTCGGTGCCAGCCGAGCTGGAGCGAATCATCAATAAGGCCTTAGAGAAAGATCGCAACCTGCGCTATCAGAGTGCGGCAGAGATGCGCGCCGACCTGCAACGGCTGAAGAGGGATACGGACTCGGGACGGTCCGGCTTCCCCGTCGCTACATCGAGCGGCATACATTCGTCTTCATCGGTCGCGGTGGGCGACAGCATTTCCAGTGCGGCGGCCATTTCCAAACCCAATCGGTTTGGATGGAAAACTTGGGCAGCCGCGATCGGCGGATTAGCTCTTCTCGTCATTGCCGTCTTCATATATGTGCGATCTCGACCACTCCCTCAGCCCAAAGTGTCTGGCTACGTGCCGATCACGCACGACGGCATCCCAAAATATCTCGGCGGGACGGACGGAGCGAGACTCTATTTGACGGAGTTTGGTTCCGTAGGCCGCATCGCACAAGTAGCGAGTTCTGGCGGGGAAGTAGCGCCCGTTTCAGCACCGTCGCCCACGATGGCGCTGCTCGGGGTTTCTCCCGACGGCGGCACGCTGCTGGTGGCAGATGAGGTAGGCCAGACGGCATTTCACGGACCCCTTTGGTTGCTGCCGGTGCTCGGCGGGTCACCCCGCAGATTGAGAGACGCTGCTGCACAGGACGCTGCGTGGTCTTCCGATGGCCAAACGATTGTTTATGCCGACGGACACGACTTATGGCTGATAAAGAGCGATGGTTCGGAGTCACATAAGCTTTTTACCGCGCCCAATCAAACTTTTGAGCCTGTCTGGTCGCCGGATGGCACTGTGATTCGATTTAGAGTTGGAGGCGCATTCACTACTCGCGGAACGCTTTGGCAAGTTTCAGTCAACGGAACCGACCCGCATCCCCTGCTCCCTGCCTGGCACACACCTCCCAACGAATGCTGCGGCCAGTGGACCCCAGACGGAAAATATTTCGTTTTCCAGTCAGAAGCCAATATCTGGTCTCGCGCGGAAAAGGGAAATTTGTTGGGAAAGGCTGATACCCAGCCGGTTCAGTTGACCTCCGGGCCAATGAGTTTCTTCTCCCCTCTATTCAGCAAGGATGGCAAGAAGCTGTTCGTCGTAGGGGCACTGTCGCGCGGCGAGCTGGCTCGCTACGATACCAAGTCCGCAGCATTCGTTCCGTTTCTCTCCGGAATTTCGGCAGATAGCGTCAGCTTCTCCAGAGATGGCAAGTGGGTGACATATGTCAGCTTCCCGGAGGGCACACTCTGGAGAAGCAAATCGGATGGCAGCCAGCGAATTCAACTCACCTACCCGCCGCTCAGCGTCAGACTGCCTAGCTGGTCACCCGATGGCCAGCAGATCGTGTTCTACGCATTCTCGTCCGGCCCCGAGAAGCCGAAGCTCTACACGGTTTCGGCCGATGGGGGAACGCCGCGCGAATTGATACCTGAGAACTCCCCAGAAGAGTGGGACACTACCTGGTCTTCCGACGGAAGCAAAATCGCCTTCGGCAGCGGTCCAGATGATCCTGCCAGCGCCGTCCGAATTCTCGACGTAAAGACGAACCAAATTTCGACGTTGCCTGATTCAAAAGGTCTCTTCTCGCCCCGCTGGTCGCCCGATGGACGATACATCGTCGCCATGCCTTTCGAGTCCCGCAGCCTTATGCTTTTCGATTTTTCCAAGCAAAAATGGGATGAGATCGCGAAAATAACCTGCGGTTTTCCCAACTGGTCGAAAAACAGCGACTATGTTTATGTCTTGCACGAGGAGAATGACCCGGCAGTGATGCGAGTGCGCCTTCGCGATCACAAGGTCGAGCGAGTGGCCGACCTGAAGAACTTCCGGCAAGCAGGTTTCTACAATGTCTGGCTCAGCTTGGCCCCCGACGACTCGCCGCTTCTGCTCCGCGACACCGGCACCCAGGAAATCTACGCCCTCGATTGGCAGGTCCCGTATTAACGCTCGCCTATCCGTAATGCCCGAGTCACGTTAGTGTTTTATCGGAAGCGCGCATTTGACAACGGGTGCGCGTGGACGATGCTCTGGCGCGCTTTCGATAAAACCGTTAGAAGGAAGCCGCTCGCGGGTGCGGCGGACGCGGGGTGCTATGGGAATTCAATCGATTTCTGCCTGAAAAGCCTTGCCAGACGGGGAGTTTAGCCAAAAGGTTGTTATTGATGCTCATCGATGTATAGCTTCTCGCAGCCATCCACGTCATCCTACCCCCAGCGCCATCCATTGTTCAAGAGAGTTCCGACGCTGATGTCTATACACGCGGTAGCGTCCGCCGCGCGAGCGGCTTCGTTCTGACGGGCTACTCTTACCTAACTCCGTAAGGTAAGGTTTCGGTCATACGCCCAGAACTTCGCCTTTCGCGTCCAGCAACCCGTTTCTCAATATAGTTCGACGGTGACATGGGTACTTGGCTACTCTGGGATTTGATACGATTAGCGCGTCTCTGAGACTGCAAGCCTCGAGATTTCCGTACAAAGGAACTCGCCATGCGATCCTTCCGCCGCTTCGCAATATGTTTCCTTGTTATGCTTGTCCTTCGGTGCCCGGGTATTGCACAAGAAGCTGAGGAACACGTGCACGGCTCTCCTGGGTCTGAAGAGGGTCTGGGACACGTGCATATGGACACTTCATGTGCTTCGGCGGTGGCCGCAAAGTTCGACCGCGCGTTGGCCCTGTTACACAATTTCTGGTACCGGCGCGCACTGGAAGGTTTTCAGCAAGTCTCAAACGTTGATCCGGAGTGTGCAATCGCCTACTGGGGCGCAGCCATGACATACAACCGTCCCTTCTGGGACGCGCCTTCGTCCGCGGACGAGACGGCTGCGTGGGGTTTGGTGCAAAAGGGACTTGCGGCGAAGAAAATGTCTCCGCGCGAGAAGCTCTATCTTAATGCGGTCGCCGCTCTGTTCAAAGATGCTGGCGCAGGACCGAAGGCCGCGCGCGACGAAGGCTACTGCGATGCCATGGCTGCAGCTTATGCCAGCTTTCCGGACGATGAGACCAAGCTTTTCTATGGCCTTGCCATTCTGGGGACAGTCAAAGAAGGTACGAAAGGTTTTGAGCGCCAGACGCAGGCAGCCAATCTCTTCGAGGAGGTCTATGCCCGCAATCCAGACCATCCAGGTGTGTTGCACTATCTGATCCATGTGTATGACGATCCGGCACATGCCGAGAAGGGGCTCGAGGCCGCACGCAAATACGCCAAAGTGGCCCCCGCAGTTCCGCACGCCTTGCACATGCCTTCCCACATCTTCACTCGTCTAGGGTATTGGGATGAGTCGGCGGCCACCAACGAAAAGGCCTGGCAAACCTCTGAATCTGATGTAAAGCGTGCGGGAGAATCCGGCTCCCTGCGCGATTTCCATTCACTCAACTATCTGGAATACGCCTACCTGGAGTTAGGCCGCTATCGGGATGCCCGGCGGACGCTTGACATTATCGCGGCACAATATGACGCGTTGACCGACAAGAAGACATTGGCCGACACTCCAGAGCTACAAGCGCGGCACGTGCGCGGGCGGACCATTTATGCCCTACCGGACCGCGTGGTTTATGGGTACTTTGACATGCTGACGCGCTACGCAGTCGAAACCGGAGATTGGGACACTGCGGCGAAGATTCCGCTGCTTGTTCCTTCGCGAGATTTCGTGGCGGTGAAACTGCAATTGGAAACGATGGCCGCAGCAGCTCACAAGGACGCTGCCGTAGCGAAGCTTGCCGCCGGGAAATTGGTTCTGCTCGCGCAGGAGCCCGGACAACATCCGTTCGCTCAGCAGATCATCACGGTGCAGGCGAAAGAGGCAGAAGCGCTCGCCGCCAAAGCCGCTGGGAATGCAGAGGAAGCAATTGCGAAGATGAAAGAAGCAGTCGCCATCGAAGATTCGATTGACAGCCTTTCACAGCCTCCCTATCCGATCATTCCCGCGAACGAGCTCTTTGGCACACTGCTGATGGAGTTGAATCGGCCCGCTGATGCCAAAGAACGATTTCTTCAAGCTCTAAAACGGACTCCGGGGCGTCCCAAGGCCATCTACGGCATCGCTCGAGCGGCGCAGGCAACCGGCGACAAGGCCACGGCCCATCAGCGCTATCAACAATTCCTGACACTCTGGAAGAACGCTGACCCTGATCGCCCTGAAGTCACTACCGCAAAAGAGTTTCTAGCAGGCTGCGGAAAAACACCTTGAGAACCAAGAATGATTCTTGTTTGCACAAGCAAAGCTGATAAGAAGAAAGAATGCGAGGCGACGACAGGCAGCAAATGGATGTATTTAGCTACGTAAGCCCGGAACAGCGGGTACCGCAAGACCACCCCTTGCGTCCCCTTCGTGTCATGACCGATGAGGCATTGAGGCAGTTGCAACCCCTGTTCAACAAGGTGTACGCCAAGACTGGGCGCCCCTCGATTGCGCCGGAGAAGTTGTTGCGAGCGCTCCTGCTGCAAGCGCTGTACTCGGTGCGCAGCGAACGGATGCTGATGGAACAGCTCGACTACAATCTGCTGTTCCGCTGGTTCGTGGGCCTGAACATGGATGACGCCATTTGGGATGTGACCGTGTTCACGAAGAACCGCGAGCGCCTGCTCGATGGGGACATTGCCGAAGCCTTCTTCCAGGCCGTGCTGGAGCAGGCACGCGAACGGAGTCTGCTCTCGGACGAGCACTTCACCGTGGATGGAACGCTACTGGAAGCGTGGGCGAGTGCGAAGAGTTATCAGCGCAAGGATCGCAAGAACGCGGTTCCACCGGACGATCCTGGCAATGCGACAGTGGACTTCCGCGGGGAGACGCGGTCGAACCAGACGCACGCATCGAAGACGGACCCGGATGCGAAGATGGCACGCAAAGGTCAGGGCAAAGAAGAGAAGCTGAGCTACAACGGGAATCTGCTGGTGGAGAACCGCAACGGCCTAATCGTGAATACGGAGGTATTCGAGGCCAACGGAACGGCCGAGCGCGATGCCGCGCTGGTCATGCTGGAACAGATTCGGGGAACGAAGCAGGTAACGGTAGGCGGCGACAAGGGCTACGACACAGCGGATTTCGTGGCCGAGTGTCGCAACCTGAAGGTCACACCGCACGTAGCCCAAAATCTTGCGCGGCCTGGTGGAAGCGCGATCGATGCTCGTACGACGCAGCACCCGGGATACACCATCAGCCAGCGGAAGAGGAAGCGGGTTGAAGAGTGCTTCGGATGGCTCAAGACGATCGCGCTGTTGCGGAAGGTTCGGCACCGCGGCATCTTCAAGGTGGGCTGGGTCTTCACCTTTGCTGCCGCTGCTTATAACCTCGTCCGCATGCGAAATCTGGCGGTTCAAACCGGATAAGTCAAAGTCGAGTCTATCCGCTGGGCCGAAAAAAGAGCTTCTGGCCACCAGCACATGCAGCGAAAGCTCTTCTCTCACTAACAAAAATCCAGAAACTGGGAGAAGTTCTAAGTCGCATTATCCATTTTTCCGCAGCCTGCTAGAGAAAGAGCCAGCGTCAGCGGAGTGAAATTCCTGGTCGGGAGCCTGAAAACAATGCTGCTGCCATTGTGGACGGATGACGTTAGTGTTTTATCGGAAGCGCGCATTTGACAACGGGTGCGCGTGGACGATGCTCTGGCGCGCTTTCGATAAAACCGTTAGAAGGAAGCCGCTCGCGGGTGCGGCGGACGCGGGGTGCTATGGGAATTCAATCGATTTCTGCCTGAAAAGCCTTGCCAGACGGGGAGTTTAGCCAAAAGGTTGTTATTGATGCTCATCGATGTATAGCTTCTCGCAGCCATCCACGTCATCCTACCCCCGGCGCCATCCATTGTTCAAGAGAGTTCCGACGCTGATGTCTATACACGCGGTAGCGTCCGCCGCGCGAGCGGCTTCGTTCTGACGGGCAACCCGGAGTGCGACCTGTAAAGCTGCTGAAAATGATTGTCTGGAGAGGAGGAATTCGATCAGACCGCGCGTCTGATTCCGTCAACCTAATTTGGCCCACTTTGATCATCTAATTTGGCCCCCAACGTTAGTTGTTAGGCTCGTAGAAATACCAGCAGCAGTAGGGGCTGTGGGAAAAGTGGGAATCGCGCGGGTTGTGCGCGATTTCCAAGGGCGGTGGGAAGCGAGGAAAACCTGCTTTTGGTTTTCCTCGCTTTCCACGGACCGGCTTTTTCTACAGCCCGGCGGCCGCCGCGTTTTTGTTTTTGAAAAAACATGGATCGTCACTTAGCTCCTGCGGACTGCAAGCCCGAGTCAAACCTCAGAACATCGGCGGCGGTGTTGCCCCTTCCGGATCAAACACGTGTTCAAACGGAAGATGTTCGCCCGGCTTCTGGGTACCCAAGTTGACCTCGAACTCGGTTGGGTTGCTTCCCAGGTTATCTAACGTCACGATGTCCGCCAGCCTGGTTTCTACCCACTTCCGTCCTTCTTGATGCTCGTCCTGGTGGCCTCGTCCGATCTCAAGCGCGCGCCGGAATGCTGTATCCTGGTCTGCACTTAAGAAGAAGTAAACCGATTCCTTCCAGCCACGTAACCCTTCTTTCCCTTCCGCCATTACGGCCCAACGAAGGTGAGCGCGATACCATTGCTTCGTAGTCATTGCTTGTCGCCTTTCTTCTTCTCCAGGGTTCTGCGGAAACGATAGGATTCCGTGCCGGTCTCGATGATGTGGGCTTGATCGGTCAGCCGGTCCAGCATCGCTTTGCAGAGTCGCGCGTTCGGGAACATCGTGGTCCACTCCGAGAAGGGCAGATTCGTGGTGACGATTACGGCTGCTCGTTCGGCTCTTCCCGCAATGATCTGGAACAACAACTCGGCGGCTGTTTCCGGCATCGCCACATACGCGAGCTCGTCGATCACGATCAACTCGTATCGTGTCCACCGCTGCGTGACCCGATTGAGTTCATTGTTGTTCTTGGCTTCGATCAGTTCGTTCACCATCTCGGCCGCGGTGGTGAAGCGCACCCGCTTCCTCTGACGGCAGGCCTCCACCGCCAGTCCCGTCGCCAAGTGGGTTTTGCCCGTTCCGGTTTCCCCAAGAAAAATAATCGGCTCACTCCGTTGCAAATAGCCGCCCTCGGCCAGGTTCCGCACTACAGCAACCGGAATGTGCGGCGCATCGCAGAACGCGAACCCCTCCAGCGTCTTCACTTTGGGAAAGTGCGCCTCCTTGATGCGGCGCGCCACGGTGTTGCGTTCTCGCTCTTCCACCTCCATTCCCAGCAACACTTCCAGATAGCTGAGATGACTCTGCTTCGCTTTGACGGCTTGGTCCGCTATCCCTGCGAACTGTCCTCCGATCGCGGTCAACTGCAGTCGTTTGGCATACTGCCGGATCGTGGCTTGCTGCACCGAAACCGTAGCTGCGCTCATTGAATCACCCCCCGGGCGGAATATTTTTCCAGCAACTGGTCGTAGTTCTCGGTCGTGGGTTGCGGTCGGTCATAGGATCGCAAGGCCCCAATGTCGACCACTTCGCCCGGTTCGCGCTTCCCGCTTGCTTCCGCGGTCAACAGCAGACGCAGGGCCTCGACGTCAAAACAACTCAGATCCAGAGCCTTTTCCAGCGCCTCTTTCAGCGCTGCGTATCCATACTGACGGCCCAGCAGCAACACCTCGATCATGGCTCGGGTTCCTCCTTGTTTGCCTCGTCGTTGCTGCAGCGCCTCCCAAAAACGATCGAAGCTCGCCGGCCAGCGCCCCTGTGCCCGCCACTGCTCCAGCGGTGTCGAACCCGCGAAAGCTCCGGGCTTCTTCGTCAGCGCCTCCAGGTAGTGCTCCAAGTTCAGTACCTTCTGTTGTCGGTTGAAACAGCGTTCGTGTCGGGCCACACACTGTCCCTGGTGCCAGATCTCCACGTACGCCGAGTGCACCTTGGCTTGTACTTCCAGGCCCACCGGAAGGGGAGCCGAATAGAAGTTGGTCAGCACCCGCACACATCCGCTCCCGTTCACCTGCGGAAAATGCACCGACGCTAGATCAAAGCCTTCCTCCGCCAGGGCGCGCAGGTGTTCTCGCTCCACCGTCATCCCTGCGCCTACCGTCTGCCTCCGCTCGCCGATCCTTCGCTCCTCGTCCCTTCTCGATTCTTCCCGCAAGTGGAGGTTTAGGGCCTCCCAGCTGGCCACCTGCGGTACCGGCACCATGTGATTCCGGCGAAAATATCCCCCTTCTCCTTCCACTCCGCCCTTCTCGTGCCCTTCTCCCGGGGTGCAGAACTCCGACTGGAAGCCCCAATGCGATCGGAAGGCGATGAATCGTGTCGTCTCTTCTCGCTGGTGTCCGCGCAGAATTTTCTTCACCGCACTCTTCAGGTTGTCATACCGAAGAGTTTTGAAAACTCCCAAGAAATAGGCAAAACCCAGTTCGTGTGCTTCCAAAAACGCTTGCTGACTGCAGTGCGGAAACGCGCAATGGAACGCTCCTCCACTGGCCATGCTGCGCATGCAAAATACGTAAGCCTTCTCTCGCTCTCCCCCAATATCGGCGTACGCTTCATACCAGTCCACCTGCGCTTCTTGCCCCCAAGCGTAGGACTGCGGAATGAAAGTCTCGTGCTTGACCAGTCCCAGCTCAATCTTCCGCTCGCGAACATAGCGACGAATCGAGGATTCGGCGATGCTAACTTCTGGAAGTTCCTTGCGGATCCGCGACCAGATCCGATGTGCCGTGTGTCGTTGCTTTCGGGGCGCATTCTCGTCCGCCTGCAGGATTGCTTCGATGAAGGGCTTCGCCGGTTCTAATCTTGGCTTGCCTCGCGTGCTGATCTTGCGCTCTCGCGGAATGGCATCCCCTAGCGCTTCGCGTACCATTCGCCGGTGAATCCCGAGCTTCCTTGCCACCCCTTTGATCGTTCCCTCGCCGTACTCGTACTCCCGTCGAATCTGTTCGAATAGTTCCACTTTGGCTCTCCTGTCCAATCGGATCTCCTCCCGGGCTTGCAAGCCCGAACGAGATCCACGCTATAGGGTTCTCTCTTAGGGGGCCAATTTAGATGATCGTTGGGGGGCCAAATTAGAGTATCGAAATCAGCGTCTCATCGCGCGCTGCCTACAAGGCAGAGCGGGGAGGCAACGAACTGTTCTGGAGCCCTTGGAAAATGTACCCACAGTCGCAAGAGTGGCACCGAAACCGCGAGGCCACGGTGTATCTGCCAGCATAAGGTGGAGCGGGCCTAGGCTTGGTCGTAGTGGTCAGAATATGCAAATGCTCGTAAGCGTCGTTAGCCCGAGAGAGCCTAACATGCTGCGCGGCTCTTTTTGCAGTGAGTACAGAGGCTTCCGGTTCCTCTGCCATGAGTAAACAACACTGCCGGCGTATAGAGCAGACCTAACCGATCGCGTTATTTCAGCGGAACAGGGTAAGCCCGTAGCGCTCCTCGCGAGGGGAAGGACCATCGCAAGATGAATCCGATGGCGATGCGGGTAACGGAAATGGGAGCAAGCGAAGGCTGCCCTGTAACGGGGCAGATAGAGGTTGCGTCGCCAGGTTGGGACAAGATCACCTCGCCGGAAACGGAGCTGACTTCCTGTTGGTGCTCAACTCGAGAACGCTTGAGGAACCGATGCATGAAGCAAAGCAAATGACGACGGGGCAACCCGTTGGTGCGGCTTCACACACAGCGGGCGGAATTCCCTCCGCCGTGCGAATCGGCAGCAAGTCAGTATCGAGTAGGTCTGATTCGTTTTGCATCAGGCCGCGTCCTCGTTGTTTATGGGGGCGTTTTTGAGTGCTCGAGCCGGATGAATGGGAAACCTTCAAGTCCGGTTCTTAGAGGGCTGGGCGCCAGCAATGGCGCCCGGCCACTCGACAGTAATAACTGTCGAAACCAGCCATTGCAGCAACAATCCATTGGAAGACTGTCGAACTGGGCCCTGCTACGCGAAAATCTCGTTCACCTTCTCCCGTACTTGCTGACTGCGTGACGGCTTCAGGTACCGCATCGTGGACTCCATGTCCGAGTGACCGAGCCACTGCTGCACGGTCCGTAGATCTACGCCTGCCCACAGCGACCACGTGGCAAATGTTGCCCGGAATTTATGGAGCCAAAAGTGCTCTTTGTCGAGTTTGGCCCGTTCAGCTACGGTCTTCACAGTGTCCAGGAAATCAAGTTTGGGTCTGCAGCCAGCAGTTGGGAAGACTAGCCCACACGTCTTATCGCGTTTTTCCTTCTCTGCCTTCAGGCGCGCGACGAGCTTCGCTGGGATAGGAATCTCACGCTCCCGGTAGTTCTTAGGGCTGAACCCATATTCCGGCTTGTACCGGACGGTGACCGTTCCACGGGAAAGATTGATGTCTGCCCATGAGCAGTGCATCACCTCCTGTTCACGCATTCCGGTCATCAGGAAGAACTCGAACCAGAGTCGCTCCTTTCCATCGTACTTTGCGAACAGAGTGTCGAGTTCTTCTTTCTCGTACACCTCTGGTTCTTCTTCTACAAATCGCGGCCGGTCATTTTTGCCCACCAGGCCACGGATGCCCTGAGCCTTCGGGAACGTCATCACGATCTCAAACTTGTTGTAGACAGAGCGAGGTGCCTGGTCCTTTTCGTCACGCAGGAACGCCGAGAACTTCAGGAGGTCTTTGCGCTCGATGTCCTCAACGTGAAGCTTGCGGCAGGACTCCAGGAAATAGTTCAGCGCTGTCGAGTAGGCTGCGTGCGTCTTGGGCTTTTTGGTGAGCTTGGTCTCGTCCAGGAAATCAGCTGCCGCGGCGGCCAGCGACCGGTGCCCATTCTGGCCATCGTCTGGCACCACGGTCACGCCATTGTTCAGAGCGTTTAGTTCAGCCTCTTTGCGCTGGCGACGGGCGCCGGCATCGGCTGCATTCTTGCCGACAGAGAGACGGATACGCTTCGCGCCGTCGCGCCACTCCAGGTAGTACGCGCCTTCCGGGTGCCTCTCTTCCCGGCCGTTCACTAACACAACATCTGGCTTGATGCGGCCATTCGCTGAGAGTACTACGCGGCAATAACGCGGACCTTTGGCGGTCTGGACTCATTTAGTGACGTTGACTTCGCGGTTGGGCATTCCGATGATCCCTTCACTGTGGTATCAGTGTAGGTATCACCAGCTTGCAAGTGCCAGATAACTAAGGTAATGGCGGAGAGGGAGGGATTCGAACCCTCGGTACCGGTATTAGCCAGTACAACGGTTTAGCAAATCTATCGTTTTGGGGGTCGTTCAGTCGTCTCAACGCCTTGCAGGCGGGCTGGATGCACCAGAACTGGGTGAATGAGGTCTCATTCGGCAATTTTTGTTCTCCACTTTGTTCTCCACTTTTGGTGGATCCGGAGGTTACGCAGTGAAAAGGGGGATGAAGTGCAAATCCGGGTGACCTGGGACGAAAAGCGTGGCTAACTACGAGAAAGCCAAAGTCATTTGCGGAAATGGAATAAATTCCTCAGAATGAGGGCAAAATCCCGGGGATAGTAGTAGCCCTCCAGCGTCGCCTTCCTCACCGTCCTTGGGTATCCAGCCGAGCGAGTTCTTGGGTAAACAGGGGATTTCCTGGAAACTCGTCACGAAGCTTAATCAACAGCTGTCGTGCGTCGGTGAAATTCTTCTCACGGATGTCGGCGCTGGCCAGCCAGATGCGCGCGTAAGGAGCTAGATAACGGCCCCGATCGGACACCAGCCGCAGGTCAGCCATGCCTTGCTCCTTGTCGGCGGAGAAACCATCCATTCTCAGGATCCAGCGGACGGGAGCAGATGTGGAGCCGATGAGGTACCGGCTGATTCCCGTTGCGATGTAGGCGTCGTAGCAATCTGGGCAGATGGTGAGCAATCGGCGAGCGTAAGTGGTTGCATCCCGCGTATAGTGCAGCGCTGTAAGATTACTGTTTTCAATGAGCGCGCTGTAGTCAGCCCTCAAGCCGTTGACGAGAGTAAGGGCCAATAGCGCGTTCCGGTCGCACGGATCGCGAGCGAGACGGGGTTGAGCAAGCGCCTCGGCGCGTTGAAGCGCAGAATCAAAGCGCCCGTGGATTACTGGATCCGCTTTGGGCCGGGATCGCGATCGAAAGGAAGAGTCCTCGGCGAAGAAACGTGCTCTTAGAACTCCGAGACGGTTCAGTTCGGAGAACAACAGGCCAGCAGCCTCTGCCATCGGACCCATGGGATCGCCCGCATGCTGGCGCTGATATTCCGCAAATTGGTCTCGGGCGCCGCCAAAATCGAGGTTGTACAAAAGGTGGAATCCGTGTTCCAGTGAAACAGTAGATAATTCGGCCGCAACAGCGGCGCAAAGAACGGCCAGCGATAGTACTGCTCCCATCATCCGCGACCAATGAACCCTGAACATGTGGACCGGCCTTCGACTCTCTCGCTGATCTGACTGGATGGTCGAACTTGAATCCACTTAGGGCAAAAAAACGACGCGATTGTCACACAGGTATCAAAATTCTCGTTGTCGACCGGTGGTTAGGGGGACCGCCCAGCTCCTCATCTGAGAGGTGGGCGACTGCGAGAACTCTGATCGTGCAACCATTACAATTTCATTACAGTGCCGCCGCACACGCGACGAACTAGAGAGAGTCGATTCCAGCCTTTACCATTTGGGATGCCAACAGCCTGCCGAACTGCCGTTGTCCATCCACATCCAAGCCGGTAGCTCGCGCACGGGGGATGTTCCATCCAACTACGCCAACTAACCCGCGAGGCAACTCAGCGGTGCCGACTTTCCAGCTGACGCGGGCGACTGTACCGCAGGCTGTAACACGCACGTTTAGCAATGGTCAACCCTGTGGTTCGGTCCCACCAAAGCAACCTCGTTGAGCCTGTCCTCTGGAGGGGCTTCGGGCTTTCGTCCACCCGGCCGCCTCCGGAACTTTGCTTGTAGCTGGTCGAGGTACACGTAGTAAACCGGCGTGATGTAGAGGGTTACGACCTGCGAAAAGAGTAGACCACCCACTACCGCCAACCCCAAACCTCGCCGCGAGTCTGCGCCCGCGCCAAAGCCAATCGCGATGGGCAGTGTTCCCATCAGGGCCGCCATAGTGGTCATCATGATGGGACGGAAGCGGACGAGCGCGCCCTGATAAATGGATTCTTCCGGACTCTTTCCTTCTGTCCGCTCTGCTTCGAGGGCAAAGTCAATCATCATGATGGCATTCTTTTTGACAATGCCGATCAGCATGATGATCCCCACAAACGAGTAAAGATTCAGCTCCTGGTGGAAGAGGGTGAGAGTCAGCAGTGCGCCCACTCCGGCGGAAGGTAAACCGGAAAGAATTGTGACGGGATGAATGAAGCTCTCATACAGAATTCCAAGAATGATGTAGATCACTAGAATCGCCGCCAGCAGCAATAGCCCCATTCCGGTGAACGAGTTTTGGAAAGCTTGAGCCGTCCCCTGGAACGTGCCTTGGATCTCTCCGGGGAGCACTCGATTAGCCTCGCGCTCAACCAGCTTTGTCGCATCGCCGAGCGCGGTTCCGGGCCTCAGGTTGAAGCTGATGGTCGCCGCCGGCAACTGGCCCAGGTGATTCACCGTCAGGGGACCCACGGAAGGTACCAGCTTCGCTACGGTGTCGAGCGGAATCAGTTTGCTGCTACTCGAACGGACGTATAGAAAGGAAAGCTTGTCAGGATTGTTCTGGAATTCCGGCAACAACTCCACGATGACGTAGTACTCATTGTTGGGCGAGTATATGGTGCTAATCTGGCGGGTACCGTACGCGGAATAGAGAGCATCGGAAACCTGAGCGGGCGTCAATCCAAGTGCGTACGCTTTATCGTGGTCGACTTCCACGGTGAGCTGCGGGTTCTTCACCTGCAGGTCGCTGGTAACGTCCTGTAATTGCGGAAGAGCACGGAGAGCACTTTCCAGCTTGGGCGCATCCTGGTAAAGTTCAGTTGTATCGGGCGATTGCAACGTGTACTGATATTGCGACTTGGTCAAAGACCCGCCGATACGGATGGTCGGCGGAATCTGCATGAATACATTCAGTCCCGGAATCTCGGACACCTTGGGACGAAGTTCCTGAATAACCTCCATCGCGCTCATTTGGTTAACGCGATCTTTTTTGTCTTTCAAGCGAAAGAAGATGCGGCCCTGATTGATGGGACTGCCGATCGAAGACATGGTGTTTATGACGCTGGGATCGAAGCGCACCACATCGGCTACTTTTTGCTGCAATTGCATCATGTCCTGAAATGCAACGCCCTGTTGCGCTTCGGTAAACGCGAAGACCAGGCCTTGATCTTCGTCGGGAATGAATCCGGTCTTGGAGATCGTGTACAGATAAAATGTCAGCCCGATCACCACGAAAGACACCATCAGGGTTGCGAACTTGAACCGCAGGACTGCCTTCAGGCTGCGGTTGTAACCGCGCAACCAGGCATCGAAGACGCGTTCGCTTAGATTGAACAGCCGTCCGCGTTCTGACGGCTCGTGGTTACGGAGAAACCGGCTGCAGAGCATTGGGGTCAGGGTTAGTGATACGAATCCCGAAACCAGGATCGCGACGCCGATCGTTACCGCGAATTCATGCAGCAAGCGTCCGATGATTCCACCCATGAACAGCAGCGGAATAAAGACCGCAGCCAGCGACAACGTCATGGAGAGAATGGTAAAGCCAATCTCGCTGGCGCCCTCCATCGCCGCCTGTAGCGGTCGTTTACCCATTTCCATGTGACGGACGATATTTTCCAGCATGACGATGGCGTCGTCGACAACGAATCCGACTGACAACGTCAGCGCCATCAAGGAAAGATTGTCAAGGCTATAGCCCAGCAGGTACATCACCGAAAAGGTTCCGATGATGGACATGGGCAAAGCCAGAGACGGGATGATAGTGGCAGAAACGTTTCGCAGGAAGACGAAGATCACCATTATGACCAGAGCAATGGTCAGCAACAGGGTGAACTTCACGTCGTTGACCGACGCACGAATGGAGACCGAGCGGTCGTAAAGCGTGTCGATTCTGACCGCGGCAGGGATATGCTCTTCCAGCCTGGGCAGCAGCTTCTTGATGTTGTCCACGACCGCAACCGTATTGGTTCCCGGTTGCTTTTGTATCGCCAGCACGATGGCCCGAACCCCGTTGAACCAACTTGCGGTCTTGTCATTCTGCACGCTGTCAATCACGTGGCCGAGTTGGTTCAGCCGAACCGGGGAACCATTCCGATAGGCGACCGCCATGGGCCCAAACTGCAGAGCATTCATCCGCTGCCCGTTGGAAAGAATTGTGAACGTCTGGTTTTGTCCATAAAGCGTGCCCGTGGGAAGGTTGGTGTTTCCCGATTGCAGCGCTGCCGTGACTTCGTCGATCCCAATCTGCCGTGAAGCCAGGGCGCTCGGATCGAGCTGCGCCCGCATGGCGTATTTCTGCGCTCCATACACTTGCACCTGCGCCACGCCGGCCACCATAGAGACGTTCTGGGCAATGGTCGTCTCCGCGGCCTCGTCGACATCGGACAGTTTCATGGTTGGCGAACTCAGCGCCAGATAAAGGATGGGCGAGTCGGCGGGATTGACCTTCTGGAACGTCGGCGGCGTCGGCATCTCCGGAGGCAGTTGCCCACCCGCCGCTGTGATTGCCGCCTGGACGTCCAATGCAGCGCCATCGAGGCTCCGGCTGAGGTTGAACTGAATCGTGATGTTGGTCAGCCCCAGAGAACTCGTGGACGTCATCGAGTCAATGCCGGCGATGGTAGAGAATTGTTTCTCCAGCGGGGTCGCCACGGAAGAAGCCATGGTGTCCGGACTCGCGCCTGGCACAGAAGCGCTTACCAAAATCGTGGGAAAGTCCACATTCGGCAGATCACTGACGGGCAGCAATTGATACGCGAAAATACCAAAGATTAAAATGGCGGCCATGACCAACGTGGTCATAATGGGCCGGTTGATGAAGAGCTTGGAGAGACTCACAGCCCGCCTCCGGCAGGACCTCTGGCCGCCCCGGGAAGGGTGCCTTGCACCATCACTTTTGCGTTCGGGGCCACGCGTAACTGGCCGTTAACAATCACGCGCTCACCTGCCTTCAATCCGTCCGAAATCAGGGCTAGATTCTGATACGCCCCCGCCGTCTTCACGGGGCGCGATTCAGCTGTGCTATCGGTCCTGACGACATATACGTATTCGCCTTGCTGCCCGGTTTGAATCGCCTTGGTCGGGACGACGATGGCATTCTTCTGGGTCGAGAGCACCAACGCAACATCTACAAACTCTCCTGGCCACAGACGTCGATCCTTGTTCTGAAACGTGCCTTTCAGCTTGACCATGCCGGTCGTTGTGTCGACCCCGTTGTCGATGAACGTCAACCGGCCCCCTGCCGGACTCTCCGATTGTCCCTTGGGATACGCCAGAACTTTGAGCTGTCCGGAGGAGAAGCCCTGCCGCACCCGATTCAGGTTTGTTTCCGGCACGGAGAAGGTGACGTAGATCGGAGTGACCTGATTCAATTGCAGCAGATAGGGCGTATCGTTCGCCTTCACCAGATTGCCGAGATTGATCATCAATGCTCCAGCGCGGGCGTTGATAGGAGCGACTATATCCGTGTACTGCAGTTGCACACGAGCAGCGGCGGCGGCGGCGCGATCCGCCTCCACTGCTGATGCATCGGCCTTGGCCTGCGCACGCAATTGCTCGGCCTGTTCGTGGGAGACAATGCCCTGCTTTTCCAGGCCGGAGTAGCGGTCCGCCTGAATCCCTGAATTCTCCGCCTGCGCTTGATCGTGCTTCATCTGACCAATCGCTTTTTCAAGGTCTGCCTGGAAAGGCCGTTTGTCCAACTGAAATAGTGGTTGGCCCGCGCGCACGTCCTCTCCTTCTTTGAAGAAGATCTTCTGGATTTGACCGTTGACTTGGGACCTGATTTGCACCGTCTGGTAGGCTTCGACGTTGCCGATGGCCTGGATCTGAACCGGGATGTCTCGCTGCTCAACGCTGGCTACAACCACCGGTGCAGGGGGACGCCCCCCCGAACCGCCGGCCATCGGAGCTTGTTCCTTATTCCCGCACCCGGGTAGGAAGAGGACAGCCGTCAGAGGGAAGAACAAAATCGACGACCGCAGTCGCTCGATGGCGTGTTTCATGACGGCAGTCTCCTACACATAATTGTATATTGACCGATCTTGATCAGTGACAGCTGTCACTGTGAGCCCCTCCGCTGAGTTCGGTTGCCAAGTTCCGAAAGCTCGACCCGAGAAAGAATCTAAATAATTATGGATTCGATCCCAACAGCTTCACTTCGAATGCGGTTCCCAGACGCCGTGCTCGACTTCGATAACGGACAGTTGCTGAAAGTTGACATACGAGTTCGGGTTGACCGGTTTTTGTAAGATGGCCCGTTCTCCCTTTGTGGCCCTGCTACTCTAGAATAGAAGGCGGTGGGTTGATCGCCGTTCTAAGGAGTTCGTCAATGAAACGCGAGTGGAAACATGTTGTCTGCCTGGGGCTTCTAAATCTTATTTTGGCGCCATCTTCATTCTTGCAGGCCCAAAATAAACCCCAGAACAAGGTAGAGAAAGAACCTGCGCCCATGAAACTGAAGATGGGCGACATGGCTCCGGATTTCACCCTGCTTGCCTTCGATGGCAAGGAGCTGAAAAAAGTATCGTTGCAGGATTACAGAGGCAAGAAGAACGTCGCTTTGGCATTCTTCGTGTTCGCCTTCACCGGTGGCTGAACTCGCGAAATGAAGGCTCTCCAGCAGAATCTCGCCAGGCTGGAGGGCGCCGACACCCAGGTTCTGGGTGTGAGCATGGACAGCCCCTTCTCAAACTTTGCCTCCGCTCAACAAAACGGAATCAGCTTTCCCATCCTCGGTGATTGGGGAGGCCCCGTCACCAGCCGGTACGGACTGACTCAGAAGTTTGACATCCAGGGTGTTCCGATGGAAACCGCCAGGCGCGCCACCTTCCTCATCGACAAATCAGGGAAAATCATCAACGAACAGGTCGATGATGAGGCCGTGGATCCCACGAAAACTGTGGAGGCATGCGAGCGGCAGAAACTGAAGAACTGAGGGATGCTGCCGTTTAGAAAACTATTGTGGCGAAAGGCTGTAAGAAAACTACACTTTTCTAACGTTCAAAAGTCGAATCCGAGATGAACGTGACCGAGTACAACAGCTATCCGGGTTGAATGCGGCACTTGAGGCTTTTGCGGCGGTCTACCGAAACAACGATGGTGCCGGTCTTCGCCGCACAATATCGGCTAAAGGACGTGCCCGCATTGCTGCCGCTCAGAAAGCACGCTGGGCAAAGGTGAAGGAGATTAAGATTATCCCTCCGAAACCTGGTAAACGAGTGATGTCAGCGTCGGCTCGCCGCAAGATAGCGATAGCTCAGCGGGCGCGGTGGGCAAAGGTGCGGCAGATGCAGGGGAAGAAGGCCGCGTAGCCGAGTACAAGCCGATTTAAGGAAACAAAAAGACGGCGAGAGATTTTCTCGCCGTCTTTATTGTTCTGTTGAGCGAGTAGTGTATGGGGACAGTGAAGCCTTTGCATTCGACAACAGGGCTAGTGGTGACCCCTAGGACCGTTTCAAACCGAGTTTTGATAGCAAGTCCGGCGGCATCGCGCGGTCGCTTTCTCCAGTCTCCGGATAGCGACAATGCGGCATTGATGGCGAGAAGTCCGTTTGAACGAAGCCGCTTCGCGGCAGACGCTTTCGCGTGCGTAGTGTCAGCAGGAGCGGTGTGGACGGAATAAGGTGGGGTCATAAGGAGCTAACCTATGACCCACCTTCGCAAAATGATGCTCGAGGAACTCGAGCGTCGTAATTTCGCTCAGACTACAACACGCAGTTACGTCCGCACAATGGAAGATTTCGCGCGCTACTTTAAGCGCTCTCCCGACCAGCTCGGTCCGGAGCACATTCGTAAATACCAAGCCTACCTATTCCGCGAGCGCAGGCTCGCCGCAAGCACTGTCACGCAACGGCTGGCCGCGCTCCGTTTCTTTTTCACTCGGACCCTCAAGAAAGCATGGAGCGTGGCCGAGACACCTTATCCGAAGAAGACGCGACACCTGCCCAGCATCTTGAGCCCAGAAGAAGTGGCCCACCTCATCGACTCGGCCCGGACTCGGTTTCATCGCATTGTCTTGATGACGCTCTATGGCACTGGGGCACGGCGTGCCGAACTGACTCGCTTGCAAATCCCCGATATCGACAGCCGGCGCATGGTCATCCACATCCGCGGCGGGAAAGGCCGTCAGGACCGAGATGTCATGCTCAGTTCCACGCTGCTCGAAGCCCTGCGCGACTACTGGCGCGGGCTAAGGCGCAAACCTACATGCTGGTTATTCCCCGGCGGACGCTGGCACACCGCCAAAGATCCCATCACCACTAAGGTAGTGTGGAATGCCTGCCATGAGGCTGCGCAGCACGCTGGCCTCCAGAATCGAGTTCATCCGCACACGCTGAGACACTGTTTCGCAACCCACCTGTTAGAGAACGGTGCTGACCTGCGCACCATTCAGCTGCTGCTTGGACATCAAGATCTGAAAGAGACCGCCATCTACCTCCATCTTTCACAACGTCATCTCAGCGCCACTGCGAGTCCTCTGGATTCGCTCCAACTGAAAGGCACGTCAAAGCTAGAGGAATAAATGAGTCGGCCACTCTTCGAGTTGGCCGACCTGGTCCGCAGCGCGGGCATTGCTTTCTTCTGGCGCAGCCGCCACTGGATCCGCTGGACTCACATTAAAGTCCTGCTGGCCATTGCACGGTGTCGCACCGCTGCACTCGGCGGACATATCGATCGCTGCACCCGCTGTGGACATCGCGCCATCTCCTATAACAGCTGCCGCAATCGGCATTGCCCACGGTGCCAGACGGCTGCTCGGGAACAATGGATCGCCGCGCGCCAACGAGAACTTCTTCCCACGCGCTACCTCCATGTTGTCTTTACCCTACCCCATGAGCTGGTACCACTCGCCCTGCACAACAAAAAGATCCTCTACCATCTCTTGCTCCAAACCAGTGCCCAAACACTGCTCGAAGTGGCTCGTGATCCCAAGCATCTCGGCGCCGAGAGCGGCTTCTTCAGCGTGCTCCACACCTGGAACCAAAAAATCGAGCTTCATCCCCATGTCCATTGTGTCGTTCCTTCCGGCGGCCTTTCCCTCGATCACACCCGCTGGATTCGCTCCCGCGAAAACTACTTTCTTCCGAAGCCGGTGTTACGGAAGGTTTTTCGCGGCAAGTTCGTCGCCGCTCTTCGGCAGGCCTTTCTCAACCGCCGGCTCTGCTTCCCAGGAGACCTGAAACATCTGGCTCAGCCCAAAGCCTTCGCCGCCTGGCTACGGCCACTCCACCGACAAAACTGGGTGGTTTATCTCAAGCGTCCCTTCGGTGGCCCCGAGTATGTGCTGCAATATCTGGGCCGCTACACCCATCGCGTGGCCATCTCCAACCATCGTCTCGTCTCCTTCAGCAATGGCCAAGTCACATTTCGCTGGCGGGATTCCGCTCACCAAAATGAACAGAAGTTGCTCACCCTATCGCTCGACGAATTCTTGCGTCGCTTCCTGTTGCACATACTCCCCAAAGGCTTCGTCCGCATCCGTAACTTCGGCTTTCTGGCCAATCGCAACCGAATCACTCTTCTGCCACTTTGCTTCCAACTACTGGGCCCAGTAGCGCCGCCGCAGACCGAAGCAGACACGTCCCGCGTCCCGCCCGCCAGCCCGCTTTGGCTTTGTCCCCGATGTGGCGGTCCCATGACGGTCATCGAGAGGCTCACCGCTGCCCAGCTGCAGCTCCGTTCTCCACCTTGTCTCGCCGGAGCCGCCGCATGAAACTACCATTCCAATATCCCTCCCACGGTGCACCTCACCACCGGCCGGCGCGGTGCGCCCAACTGGGCCCCGAACCAGCCGTCCGTTGCCGATCTCGGCTCAAAATCTCGCCGCTACCGCAGGCAAACTACAACCAAACCTATCCTGCCTTCGTTTTTGCCAACTTCAGTATCTGTTCCCGAAGCCTTTCTCCTAAACCCAACACCATTGAATCTGCATAATTGCCTGCCCACGGGCGGCTTCCTTCAAACGGCTGTATCGGATGCGCCCTCCGCACTTGCCTTCCCCTCACACTTACCTGTGGGGGCGCATCCGATACAGCACTAACGTTTATCGGGACTGATCGTGGTCTGCTTCGGTCGATTTTGGGTCCTTCAAACCACGTCTGAGGTATTCACCAGGATTAGCCCTGACAACTCGCTTGAACGCCTTACTGAATGCGGCGTCGGACTCGTAACCGACCAATCGAGCGACTTCTGGGAGCTTTTTGTCACGCCGTTCAAGTAGCTGTATCGCCTTCTGCATCCGCCACTCGGTTACGTATTCCAGCGGCGTTTGTCCGAGTAGCTCTTTGAAACGTGCTGCGAATGCGGAGCGAGACATGCCCGCCGCTTCGGCCAGGGATTCGACCGTCCAGGGTGTATTCACTCTGTCGTGAATGGCACTCAGAGCAGCGCCTATTTGAGGATCGAAAATTGCACGAAGCCATCCTTTGTTGCGTTCCGGTCCCGACGCGATATGCGCCCGGAGTACCTGGATAAACAGAACCTCGGCCAGTCGACTCGCGACGACTTCAGATCCCGGCGCCTGTTCTTCCATCTCTGACGCGAGCGCCTGCACTGTGGTGTGAAGAGCAAGCGTGCGTGCCTGATCGGCCTTCATCAAAATGAAGTTCGGCAATAACTGAGTGATCGGCTTCAGGCTGGCGCGATCGAAACTCAAGGATCCACAGACGATTGTCGTCGGTGCGCCACCGCCGCCACAAAGAGCGACATTGCCGTTGGCCTTGGCCCCGATCTCGCGGAAGCTCCACCTCGGACGTGTTCGCGGGCTGTCGCGCAAAACAATCGAAGTCCCCTTAGCCAGTAAAAAGCAATCACCACCGGTGAGGGGAATCGGCTCCGCAATCCCTTCCACACTCAGCCAGCAGTTGCCGCGCGAAAGCATGGCGAAGTGCGCCAAATCTGTGGGTGACATCTTTTTGTCGGAAGGCGTGACTTTTTCTTCGGTCTGGTTTTCCTGTTTTACGCCCCACGGGGCTGTGGCTTCGAGCCTGTGCAGACCGAAAGCGGTTACGTGCATCGTTCTGAAGATGTCTGTTATCGGGTCCAACTTAGCCTCCCTCTTTTGGACGAATAGACAAAAGATTAGGACTCCCGAGCAGTTCTCGTCCACCGCCAAAGAACTCTACTCTACTGTACCGAATGCTACACATCTACCGAAGGGAGTAATTATGGGAAAGCTTGAAGGAAAAGTTGCAGTCATCACGGGTGGATCGAGCGGCATGGCGCTGGCGAGCGCCAAGCGCTTCGTTGAAGAAGGCGCCTACGTTTTCATCACGGGTAGGAGGCAGGAGCAGCTCGATGAGGCCGTCAAGCTGATTGGCCGAAACGTGACCGGCGTGCGCGGTGACGCGGCCAATCTCGACGACCTAGACCGTCTGTTCGATACGGTCAAGCGGGAAAAGGGCAAGATCGACGTCCTGTTCGCGAGCGCTGGCAGGGGCGAGGCCTTACCACTGGGCGAGATTACCGAGCAGCACTTTGATGCGGCCTTCGGCCTGAATACGCGCGGAACGCTGTTTACGGTTCAGAAGGCGTTGCCGCTGTTCAACGATGGCGGATCGATCATCATGACCGGATCCGTTGCTTCGGTGAAAGGTTTTCCTGGTTTCGGCGTGTATGCGGCGAGTAAGGCGGCATTGCGCTCCTTTGCACGCACGTGGCTCAACGAACTGAAGGGCAGGAATATCCGGGTGAACGTGCTGGGCCCGGGGCCGATCGCCACACCGATGCAGGAAGAAGTTCTCACCAAGGAAGCGAAGGAGATGTTCGAATCCCTGATCCCGCGGGGAAAGATGGGTCAACCTGAGGAAATCGCGACGGTCGCGCTGTTTCTTGCTTCCGACGATTCGAGCTTCGTGAACGGGGTGGAGTTGAATGTCGACGGCGGCTTCTCGGCCATCTGAAGTCGGCGGTTGGGATCAATATCAACATGGATCGGAGAAGCACTATGAGCTATGCGATTGTCGGATTCGGCAAGATAGGCCAGGCCCTCGCCCACGCGTTCGCCCGTAAAAACATCAACGTGACTGTCGCGAGTCGCCGGCCGCCTGAGGCGTTGGCGCCGCAGGCTCGGGCGATTGGACCTACGGTCGTCGCCAGGTCGCTGCAGGATGCACTTGAGGCCGACACCATCATCTTGGCGGTCCCGTTCGGGGAACATCGCGAGGTTGCGAAGGCCCTGCCGAGTTGGAAAGGCAAGACGGTCATCGACGCGACGAACGCGTTTGGAGTTCTCCCTGAAGAGCTGGGCGGCCTCCTGTCCTCCGCCTTCGTCGCGAAGGCGTTCACCGGCGCTAAGCTCGTGAAAGGTTTCAATCACCTGGTTGCAGCCATTTTGGCTACCGACCCGGTCGTCGAAGGGGGCCATCGGGTCGTCTTTCTGTCGAGCGATGACGAGGACGCGATCTCTCCCGTGGCGGATTTGGCCAAACAACTCGGGTTCGCACCCGTCAAGCTGGGAAAGCTCAACGAGGGTGGCGCGCTGGTGCACGCACGCGGCCGCACTTGGGGTCAGCTCATCTTCCAGGATTTGTTCAAGAAGCAGCAGTAATCAATCTATGACCGTGCGATTTGGCCCGAGAAGGATGGTTCCGAAACGTCGGATTAGATCGGACACACTTGATGTAAGGGAAAAGGAGAGATTTCGATGAGCACCGAAAAGAATGTCCAGATTGTGAAGAATTTTCTTGCGGCACTCGGCCGCCGCGACAAGCAAGATCTGCTGGCGTTGTCTGCCGAAGATATTGAGTGGATCATTCCGGGCGAGGACTGGCCGCTGGCCGGCACGCACCGCGGGCACGCTGGATTGAATAACTTAGTTCAGAAGGCTAACGAAACGGTGGAAACTTCGTACCCAGAG
Source organism: Terriglobia bacterium (assembly GCA_963803655.1). Taxonomy (GTDB): domain Bacteria; phylum Acidobacteriota; class Terriglobia; order Terriglobales; family Acidobacteriaceae; genus JAIQFF01. The sequence goes on along the minus strand of CAWDNR010000013.1, from coordinate 203,390 downwards.
CCCCCCGAGTTCATAGCGCAGGGAGACCGGGTTCTGGTCGTCGGCTTCGCTACGGGGAGAATCAAAGCCACGAATAGGACGTTCGAGGACCATTGGGTCTTCGCCATTACCGTTCGAAATGGCAAAGTGACGAACATCCGGGAGTATGTCGACACGCAAGCACTGGCGCGGGCCTCCGAGACGGCCGCGAGCCCCAGGCCCTGACCCATCGCGCTGTTTCGTCTCGGCAATCTGAATCGGCGGATCTCGGTGAGTGCATGATCGCCAATGTACTCTCTGAGTCACGATCAGTAACGATAAGTCGGCTTCGCGACTGAAATCTCAAGACCGCGCGCCCCTGACTGATAATCGGCGTCGTGATGCGCGTTTTTCAGGACCGATCCGTTCTTCGTGGGGATATCCCATGTTGGATGAGCGCATTGGTCGGTTAGGAAGAGTCAAGGAGCGCGCTCCTGGTGGTGAGTTGCCCAGCCATCAGTACAGAAAGTCTTTCGACGATGACCATGGGAGTGGAACATTTGGGACAGCGAAAACAAGTGGGCTGGGTGGGTGAGGAAGTAGTGGCTGCGGGTGGGTGCGGCAGGGGCTGGTCGGCGAGCAGGCGCTGACAGAGGGGTAAGAGAGTGGTGCGCCGCCGATTAGCCAGGAACCCGAAAGAGCGGATGCGGACAAAGCCGCGGGGCAGGACGTGGAGCAGGAAGCGGCGCAGGAACTCTTGCGAAGCGAGCGTCATCATTCTTTTCTTATTTCCGTGGGCATAATCCTTCCAGCGGAAAGTAACCTGGTCATGCTCGAAAGCCAGGAGGCGATGGTTGGTGATGGCTACGCGATGGGTGTAACGGGCGAGATAGCCGAGCACATGATGAGGACCGCCGAAGGGTGGCTTGGCGTAGACGACCCAGTCTTGACGGAACAAGGGGCGCAAGAAGGAGCGGAAGGCCTTCTGGTTGGCCAGGGGTTGAAGAGTTCCGGCGAAGGTGAGTTGGTGTTGCTGGAATCGGCGTTTTAGACCGGCGACGAACTTGCCGCGGAAGACGCGACTAAGTACGTGGACGGGCAGGAAGAACGGGTAACGGGGATGAATCCACCGGGTACGGTCGGGCGAGATGCCCCCGGCGGGAATGACACAGTGGAGGTGAGGATGAGCCAGTAGGTTCTGCCCCCAGGTATGCAGGACCGAAAGGAAGCCGATGTCGGCCCCGAGGTGGCGAGGATCGCGGGCGACCTCTTGCAGGGTCTCGGCACTGGCGCGGAACAAGAGGTCATAGAGGACCTTCTTGTTCTGCAGCGCCAGTGGGGAGAGTGGGTGAGGCAGAGTAAAGACAACGTGGACATAGGGGACGGGCAGAAGTTCACTCTGCCGCGCCATGATCCACTTGTCGCGAGCGCCGCTCTGACACTTTGGGCAATGGCGATCACGGCAACTGTTATAGGAGGTGGTGCGATAGCCACAGCGAGGGCACTGGTCGCGATGCCCGCCGAGCGCCGCGGTACGGCAGCGCGCAATCGCGCGCAGTACTTTGCGATGGGCCCAATGGAACCAGCGGAAGTTGCTGTGGATGAAGCGATCGCCTTGCGCGCGAACGATATCGGCCACCTCGAGGAGGGGCCGAGTCATTTTTTCTTCAGTCTCCGAGAACGATGGACGCCGTCGAGGTTGGAGACTTCCAGAGCATCGAGCGGATTGGGGATGGCCTGCAGATGCTTGGGCGAGAGATGCAAGTAGATAAGCGTATGCTCCAGCCTGGAATGTCCGAGTAGGAGCTGAATGGTACGCAGGTCGGCGCCCGCTTCCAGAAGGTGGGAAGCACAACTATGTCTCAAGCTGTGGGGAGACAGGTGTTTGGTGATGCCTGCCCTTTGGGCAGCTCGCCGGCAGGCTAACCAAACCACATTGGGAGTGATGGGCACGTCGGCGCGCACTCCTTTCACAGTACCGGGAAAGAGAAAGGTCTGGGGCTGCATCCAGCGAAAGTAGACGCGCAGAATCTCCAGCAGCTTGGGGCTCAAAGGAACCTCGCGGTCGCGGCCGCCCTTGCCTTGGTGAATGCGAATCATCATGCGCTGACTGTCGATGTCTTGTACCTTCAGCCGGCAGAGTTCGGCCCGGCGTGCGGCGGTGGAATACAACGTGATGAGGAGCGTGCGGTGATAGAGATTGCAGGCCGCGTCGATCAGTCGGGTCACTTCCTCTGGGCTGAGCACGGTCGGCAGTCGCCTGCGGGATTTGGGATATGGGATGTACTCCGCCAGAAAGTGCCGGCGCAGTGTCTTGATGAACAAGAAGCGCAACGCGGACACATACTGACTGACCGTGGCAGGAGCCAACTTCTTGGCTTGGAACAGATGAGCCTGATACTGCCGAATTTGCTCGGGCCCGAGCTTGTCAGGTGGCTGGTGAAAATACTCCGCAAAATCGCGGACGATGCGAACGTAGGTTTTTGCGGTACGATGGGAGTAATTACGACGCTGGATTTCCTCCAGCATTTTTTGGCGTAGTTGGGTCACGGGGACCTCCTTTTTCTGTGACCCAACTTACTTCTTACTTCAATCCCTCACCAACTGCCGCTCCTCGAACACGCGGTAGCGTCCGCCGCGTCAGCGGCTTCGTACAAATCGCGGTTACGCTCAAAACCCCTCAATGAGCGAAATCGCCTGATTACAACAATTGAGTACAACAATTGACTTCAGATTCTTTGCTGAGGCAGGGCGCTACAGTACGGTCATTCCGCCGTCCACGGTGAGGGCGTGACCGACCACGTAGCTCGCCCCCGGACTGCAAAGCCACAGCACAGCCGAGGCGATCTCCTCGGGCCTGCCCGCGCGGCCGATTGGAACGTGCTTCGCTATATCGGCGTACGCCTGCTCGTCTCCATTGACGACATCGCGGGCGACTTGTGTGTCGATCAGGCCGGGATTGACCGCGTTCACGCGGATGCCGTGCTTGATGTATTCCAGAGCGGCCGTCCGCGTCAGGCCAACAACGCCGTGCTTTGATGCGATGTAGGAGCCGATACCGGGATTGCCGGTCAAGGCGCCGACCGACGCGTTGTTCACGATCGCACCGCTGCCCTGACGTTCCATCTGCCGCAGTTCGTGTTTCATGCAGCTCCACACGCCTCGCAAGTTGATCCCGATCACGCGGTCCCAGTCTTCGCGCGTGCTATCGGCGGTCGGGGCGATGCGGGCCATGACGCCTGCGTTGTTGAACGCGGCGTCGATTCGCCCGAACTCGGTAACGGTGCGGTCTACCATCGCCGCTACTTGGCCGTCGTCACTCACCTCGCACCGAAAGGCGATTGCCTTGTGACCGGCGGCCATCAGCTTCTGAGCTTCCGCCTTCACCACGTCCTCCCTGAAATCGGTCAACACAACGGCCGCGCCTGCCTCGGCGAACGTCTGAGCCGTCGCCAAGCCCATTCCCGATGCTGCGCCGGTCACGAGTGCCACCTTGCCACTAAAGTCCAATGGATTGTTATTCATGATTGACTGCCTCCTCTGTTTGCTAAAAGCGTCACGCCTTCGCCCGCTCGGTAATCGATCAACTCGGGTGGCATGCTACTCGAAAAACGCGGAGCTGTGGTCGCGGGAGTTCACCTCGATTTTGAGCCGAGTAGAATGGGCTCGGTTTCGACCAGCCTAAGAAGTTTCACCATCTGCCGCGTCCGATCTTTGTATGTTTTGAAATGCGGACTCTGCAGATGCGATTCGTAAGCAGTCGCATCCCTATAGGTTTCGAACAATCTGATCTGTTCAGGATGCTCTTTGAGTGAAACTGCATACAGCGTCAAGACCCCCGGCTCAACGCGAATCGAAGTCTCGATTTCTTCTTTGAGAGCGAGCTTGTAGGCTTCAAGCTGCCCCGGATCAATCTCCAGTTCTGCTATCCGCACAATAGGGACCCCGACCGATTCGGCAGCGGCACATTGCTGGGCCCAAAATAACAATGACGCAATCAACGATGTCCCGAGCAGCAGCGCTTGTTTCCCCGTCATATGCAACCCCTTCTCAAGATTATGGCGATCTAATTTCACTCCTGAACGAATCGAACCCTATATGTCTGAGATCAGTTTAGCCTGACCGTCAGAAATAGCTGGCGTAATATCGCCATAGAACTCGTTGATGTTTGGGTCGAGCGACTGTATCTGCGTGTTCAGCGGGAAAGGCTTGCGCCATGCGGACCTGTGAGGAGCCAGGAAAGCGCTCTCCCCGCCCGGCGCTGCGCGCTGCGCTCTAGCCGGGGCGAGGCCGACGTCGCTAACTTCGGCGCTACGCCGGGGGAACTGCGCGATGCATCGCTAACTTCCTGTGGAAGCGGGTTGTACCTGCGTTGCTTGAAAGGAAACGCGTTTCCACTGCCCATTCTGTTTCACCCACACGATTGTTACCCGAACATCTGCTGTTAGTGGCTGGCCATTAATCGTCATTTTGACATTGCCGCGCCCGTTGTATATCCCTGTATTCCCGTACATACGGACGTTCTCTTCGGTGACATCAATGGCGCTGTACTTCACGGTGCCATCCTTTAGCGCTTGGATGGTGTGACTCTTATCGTCTGCGATGCCGTTAGGCCCAATGCCCACAAAATCATCGGCAAGATATCGTTCCAGGACGGACGTATCCCCCTTGATGACAGCCATCCGTATCTGCTCTTCCAGTCCGGCGACGGCTTTGTCGGTCCCGGCGCCAGCCTTCTTCTCTTGTGACCAAGCAGCACTGCCCAACGACAACGTAAAGATGAGACAACAAATCCAAATCCTATTCATCGGAACCTCCACTTTGTTTTTGGAAACAGACGACTATAGTCCCCGTGTTCAGGCATGTCAAATTTCGGGCGACTCCTTGTATCGCTTTCGAGGTACTTGGTGTTACATCGCCATAGCACAAGTTGACCATTGGTCAATACGCGCTATCGCCTGGTTACAACATTTATCTCAAATGGCGCGTTAATCAGGACTTCCCACTCGGAACAACCCACTTAGTGCAAGCCACCTACAAACGAACGCATTTCATGAACCGTGTCGTTCTCATTCGAGACGAAAACATAGGTGCTGGCTCCGGGCAGTGTAACTATTTGAGCGTTTGGGTCCCCGGCTTTAAGGTCCTGAACCGTCCTCTTTGTGAAGGCTTCGCCCACAGCGTATTTCTGTTGCATCGCCGCTCGCTCATCTGTTGTTCCCGGTTGGTACTTCTTGAACTGCTCATCGAGCGGGAGTGGGGCGGCAAGGATGGCAAGCACTGGGACGTGGATACTTGAATACTTCGGTTTTTGAATCCCTGCGAATATCGCGTCCCGCACCCACTTCGGAGTGGAATCTTCTCCCATACTTCCGTCGGAGTTGACCTGATAACGCTGGCGTAGTTCCGCCTCTGGCATCATGACCCCGTGCGCCTTCAACTGCCATTCCCTGAAGGCTTGAAACGAAGAATGGTCGGGCTGTGGTTCCGGCGTCATGGAAGCGGGAAGTTTCTTGGTATCAACCTCTGCTACTCCGTAAGCAGAGGATGGGAGCGTAGGGTCGTCTGCCGAATCGAAAAAAACTAAGCCACCGACAAGCGTGGAATGTCGTGCCCCGATTGTGAAGAGGTCTTCTCCGCCGAATGAATGTCCAGCCAGCACAGGACGGTCCAATTTCAGCGCGTCGAGAACCTGCAAAACGTCTTCTGCTGACCGCTGGGCGGTGTAGCCTGAATCTGGTCGACTGGAAGCGCCAAATCCCCGTCTGGTGATTCCATACACGTGACAGAAGGCCGTGAGTTTCGGAGCAATGTCATCGTATTCATGCGCAGTTTGATATCCAGCCAGCAACACAACCGCGCGCCCGTTTCCTCCCCAATCGAGTACTTCCAACTTCACGCCATTATCGACTGTCACAAATGTCATGCGGTGAGGGGACGGGTCGTGCCAAGTTGCCGTTTCCGCCGCAGTCGTATTGGGAGCAGAACTCGTGAGAATACACAATCCCGCTGTCGCAAGCACCCCTATGAAAGGACTCACGTGAAAGCTGCGAGGGCGCTGCTTCATGCCGAATCTTTGGGTTGAGTTCCCAGCCATGAAAACAGTCTACTCTGGGTCGCGGTTGACGTTAAATCGCGGTTACACTCATCCTATTAAAGAGGATGTCAAGAAACAAATTCTCTCCCCTCCCCTCGCGGGAAACCAGGGCGTGGTGACTTACATCCAGCCCTGCCTCCTTATTAGAGGGGGTTTTGGTTTTACCGCTTTGGATCGCCGCGTATTTCAGCGGCGATGCCAACCCCAGTTGATCTCCCTGACCTAACGGTTTCATGGAGCAGTGGCGCTTGACGCCGTTCGGTTGCGAAGCTACGCAAGCCAAGCGTTGGCTTAAGTGCCAACCATCATCCTATGTGAGGCTCGAGGCCTATGGCTTTTTTGGGTTATCCGAGGGGGCATAGGATCGACCCGGAGACTCGGTGCTGAACGATAGCAGCACACGGTGCCTAATGAGTGCATGGATACTCTCCCTCGAACCCGAGCGTCGCAGAACCTGGTCACCACCGCGGCATGAAAACCTGGCGGATCACTGGCGTTCGTGCAACGCTCAAGCGGCTTGTGGCTTCAGTTGTTCGGCGTCGAAACGTTCCTCCTTTTTCCAAAGTGTCAAAGCAATGGCCGCGATCTTTCGTGCTAACGTGAGACGCGCCATCTCCGGCTTCATGCCTTTGTCCAGCAAAGCCACATAGAAGTCGCGCAACGGCCCCACCCCACAGCTAGCCCGGGTCGCGGCTCCTTTAAAGATCTCTTTCATCTCGTGATTGTGATTCTGATTGAGGCCACGAATCTGTTGCGGTTTTTTCGCACGTTGCAGTTGTCCGCTGACAAAGCGGTATTGCGCACTGTCGCGGGTCTCGATGCCCAGCCCGCTGTAGGTCCAGAGTTGCCGTTTGCTACGGAACCGGTGTGGCGTTTGCATCAGTGCGATCAAGCGGGCGGCCCGAATCGGACCGATGCAGGGAATCTGCCGCAGCAGTTTCGCGGCTTTATGTTTCCGGCTCTCCGCCAATAACTCGGGACGCAGGGTTCGTCGTAACGTCTGCAATCCATCCAACTGCTGATAGAGCAGCTCGGCTCGCCGGCGCACCCCTACGTGCTCGATCTTGTGTAACCATTCCTCGCGATAACGCGGAGCATACACCTGGGTACCGGCACAGGGAATGCTCCAGCCGCGATACAGAGCTTTGATCCGATTCATTACTCGGTTCAGATCTTTGCTGATCGTCTGATAACTGCGCCCCAGCTCGCGCAGCGTTCGCAGTCCGTGTTCCCCGTGATAGACCGGGCGCAGCATGCCCGTGCGCAACAAGTCGGCCAACTTGCGCGCATCTATCTTGTCGCTTTTGTTGCCTTCCTTTAATAAGGCATTGCGGCGGGGATCGCAGACCAGCACTTGGTGCACGTGCGGCTTCAGCAAGTCGTATAGCCAGGCTGCCCAAGTCCCTTCTTCCCAGGTGACATGCAGTTCGCCTCGCAAACCGTGGATGAATTGCAGAATGCTGCTGGCTTTGGTTTCGACGATGGACTCCATCCCCAGCTTGCCACCCTCTTTGAGGACAGCGATCACAATGGCTTCCTTGTGCACGTCTAGGCCGATATACTTAATCTCACGACTCATATGAGTTGCCTCCTTGGGGGGAAGCTCATTCGTGCCAACGTCTACTTTCCCCCAAGGTAAGACTGTCATTTCTTAGGACCACCGTTTCAAAACTTGACGTTAACCATCCTGAGTCTGGAGCCAGACCAACACCTCACGCAGCTTCATTCTGCTGAAGCGGGGCGTTCTTTCATAATGCATCGACCCGGCAAACGTTTATGTCTCTGGTGTCGCCTCCCACTTCGGCTTCGTTTCTCTGCCCCATTTCTTAGGGTCCTCGTTATGCATTTTTTCCATCGCTTTCGCGGTGTCAGGATGCTTTTCCATCACATGTTTCGTCATCGCTTGGACCATTTCGTCCCATGATGCGGCAGACAGCTTCTGTTCACAGGGCCCACCCAATGATCGGCACGTCATCGTCTTCATGCGCCACCTCCATCCACTCTACAGATGCACAGTCGGAGTTGAGGGGTTGTTGGCGAAAAATCTTAGTTTCCTATCGACAAGTGCGGCGGCGGTGAGCTTCCGCGTGGACCCAAGTGTTTCCCGCCGGGGCACTTGCGATAGGAGGATTTGTACGAAGCCGCTGGCGCGGCGGGCGCGGGGGGAGCTATGGGTTTTGCATGGGCGATTCGCGATTTGTTGGTCGCAGGGTTGGGTTGAGGGGACTGGTAGAAGATGTCGGCGAGAGGGTTGGTAGGTCCGAGGAGGCGATCCGGTGCGGGTAATTTACGAAAGTAAGTCGTGGATTGAGGTGGAGGAGGGTGAGTAGAGACACTACGGCGGTCGGAGCGGAGGCTCGCGCGGTGGAGAGCGGCTTGATGGGCCGGTTAGGAAGAGTCAAGGAGAGCGCTCCTGATCGTAAGTAGCTCAGTAGTGAGTACAGAAAATCGTTCGACGATGACCATGGGAGTGAAACATTTTGGACAGCGGAAACAAGTGGGCTGGGTCGGTGAACAAGTAGTGGCTGCTGCGGGTGGGTGCGGCAGAGGCTGGTCGGCGAGCAAGCGCTGACAGAGAGGTAAGAGAGTGGCGCGCCGCCGATTAGCCAGGAAGCCGAAAAAGCGGATGCGGACAAAGCCGCGGGGCAGGACGTGAAGCAGGAAGCGGCGCAGGAACTCTTGCGAACCGAGCGTCATGATTCTCTTCTTATTTCCGTGGGCATAATCCTTCCAGCGGAAACTAACCTGGTCATTCTCGAAAGCCACGAGGCGATGGTTGGTGGTGGCCACGCGATGGGTGTAGCGGGCGAGATAGCCCAGCACATGGTGCGGCCCGCCGAAGGGGGCTTGGCGTAGACCACCCAGTTCTGACGGAACAAGGGACGCAAGAAAGAGCGAAACGCTTTTTCGTTTTGCAGCGGCTTGAGAGATCCGGCGAAAGTGAGTTGGCGTTGCTGGAATCGTCGCTTTAAGCCGGCGACGAACTTGCCGCGGAAGACGCGACTGAGCACATGCACGGGTAGGAAGAAGGGGTAGCGGGGATGAATCCAGTGGGTGCGGTCGGGCGAGAGACCTCCGGAGGGAACGACACAGTGGACGTGAGGATGAGCCAGTAGATTCTGTCCCCAGGTGTGTAAGACGGAAAGTAAGCCGATGTCAGCTCCGAGGTGACGAGGATCGCGGGCGACCTCGAGTAGGGTTTCCGCACTGGCGCGGAACAAGAGGTCATAGAGAACCTTCTTGTTCTGCAGCGCCAGTGGGGAAAGTTGGTGAGGCAGAGTAAAGACAACGTGGACATAGGCAACCGGCAGAAGTTCACTCTGACGAGCCATAATCCACTTGTCACGAGCACCGCTCTGACACTTTGGGCAATGGCGATCGCGGCAGCTGTTGTATGAGATGGTGCGATAGCCACAGCGAGGGCACTGATCACGATGCCCACCGAGTGACGCCGTGCGGCAGCGAGCGATCGCGCGCAGCACTTTCCGGTGAGCCCAGTGGATCCAGCGGAAGTTGTGCTGAAGGAAGCGATCGCCGTGTGCGCGAACGATATCGGCCACCTCGAGGAGGGGCCGAGTCATTTTTTCCTAAGCCTCCGCGAGCGTTGAACGCCCTCGAGGCTGGAGACTTCCAGAGCATCGAGCGGATTGGGGATGGCGCGCAGATGCTTGGGGGAGAGATGCAGGTAGACGAGGGTGTGTTCCAGCCTGGAATGTCCGAGTAGGACCTGAATGGTGCGCAGGTCGGCGCCGGCTTCGAGAAGGTGGGAAGCACAACTATGCCTCAGGCTGTGAGGAGAAAGACGTTTGGTGATGCCGGCCCTTTGGGCAGCTTGCCGGCAGGCTAACCAAACGGTGTTGACACTGATGGGGACGTCGGCGCGCACTCCTTTCACGGTGCCCGGAAACAAGAAGGTGGTGGGCTGCATCCAGCGCCAGTAGACGCGCAGAGTCTCCAGCAGCTTGGGGCTCAAAGGAACCTCGCGGTCGCGGCCGCCCTTGCCTTGGTGAATGCGAATCATCATGCGTTGACTGTCGATGTCTTGTACCTTCAGCCGGCATAGTTCGGCGCGGCGTGCGGCGGTCGAATACAACGTCATGAGGAGGGTGCGGTGATAGAGATTGCAGGCCGCGTCGATCAGTCGGGTCACCTCCTCTGGGCTGAGCACGGTCGGCAATCGCTTGTGGGATTTGGGAAATGGAATGTACTCAGTCAGGAAGTGCCGGCGCATTGTCTTTACGAACAAGAAGCGCAACGCGGACACATGCTGACTGACCGTGGCAGGAGCCAACTTCTTGGCTTGGAACAGATGAGCCTGATACTGCCGAATTTGCTCGGGCCCGAGCTTGTCAGGCGGCTGGTGAAAATACGTCGCGAACTCGCGGACGATTCGGATGTAGGTTTTTGCGGTACGATGGGAGTAATTACGACGCTGGAGTTCTTCCCGCATCTTTTGCCGTAGTTGGGTCACAGGGACCTCCTTTTCTGCGACCCAACTTACTTCAATCCCTCACCAACTGCCGATCCTCGAACACGCGGTAGCGTCCGCCGCGCCAGCGGCTTCGTACAAATCGCCATAGAACTCGTTGATGTTTGGGTCGAGCGACTGTACTTGCGTGTTCAGCGGGAAAGGCTTGCGCCATGCGGACCTGTGAGGAGCCAGGAAAGCGCTCTCCCCGCCCGGCGCTGCGCGCTGCGCTCTAGCCGGGGCGAGGCCGACGTCGCTAACTTCGGCGCTACGCCGGGGGAACTGCGCGATGCATCGCTAACTTCCTGTGGAAGCGGGTTGTACCTGCGTTGCTTGAAAGGAAACGCGTTTCCACTGCCCATTCTGTTTCACCCACACGATTGTTACCCGAACATCTGGTTCGGGGGGGACTTCAAACCCCAGTCGGTTTTGGTTCGAAATTGGAATCCGATTGCATTTGGTAACACTGAGGACTAGGCTGGGATGTCTCTTTCGCACCTCGCCGTTGCACTCAGGCCAGACATAATTCCCTCCCCCGCGACGGTCCTCTGCGTAACCGATATAAGAATGTAGTTATGCACCCGGCGTCGTCACGCTCCTTGAATTCTGTGGGCGTGCGGGCGCGATTCGGTCCGAGTGCATGATTGATAAGAAACCTGAAGAAGTCCAAGCCTTCAGGTGATTAGGCTTTACCCGCTCACCGTTGAAGACTGAAAAGGGTAAACGGGTAAAATCACAAATCACGGAGAGTGAAATGAAGTTCGTCGCAACAGGGCTTGGATACAAAGCGATATTGCTATTAACTTTGTTAACCTTCGTAGGATGTGGCGGGGGAATGCCGCAATCTGCTCAATCTTCACCGCCTCCTGTAACAACTCCACCTCCGGCAGCTCCAACGGCGATGCTCATGGCCAGTCCAACTACCATCGCTCAAGGTGCATCAAGTATGCTGGCTTGGACAACGACCAACGCAACAACTGCTAACATTGACGCCCTTGGCCCAGTGCCAGTCAATGGTTCACAGAGCGTAAGCCCAACGGTTACGACCGTTTACACACTGACTGCAACGGGAGCAGGCGGAACTCAGACATTTTCGGCCACTGTAACTGTGACTATACCGGTTACACCGCCGCCACCTCCTCCTCCGCCACCACCACCACCGCCGCCTCCCACACCTCCAACCCCGCCTCCAGTTAACCAGTTTCACTTGGTTATCTTGGAGCCGCTACCGGGAGCTGCAGAGGCAGAAGCTACTGCCATCAACGACAACAGCGTTGTGGTTGGCTATTCTATCTTCGAGCTGACCAACGGTCAGCAGACCGCTGAAGCCACTATGTGGAAGAACGGAGAGGTAATAGATATAGGAGAAGGAGTGGCATCGGGTATCAACTTGAACGAGCAGGTTTCAGGTACAGGCGAAGGCCCACCAGTAGGAGTTGACCTGGGGTTTAGCGACGAAGCATGGTTTTGGTCAGCTAGCACTGGCCAAATCATGTTTGGCCCAATACCTGGAGATGCTTCTTCTTCGGGATTGGGAATAGACGATAAAGGAACCGTTGGTGGTCAATCATTCACCAATGGCGGACCATCGAAAGGCGGCTTCATCTGGGACATGTCAAGCGGACCCACAAGCATACGAAGCATGCTTGAGGTGGACGCTATCATTGACCTGCCAAACAGTGGTCAAACTGGCGCGGCAGTCGCAGGGACAAAGCAGCCTCCTGAATGAGGCGGTCATTGTGAGTTCGATCACCAGTAACATGCCAAACGTAAACGACTTAGGGCCAGGCAACGATGTTGAAAGTTCCGCTCTAGCGATAAATAGCTTGGAGCACATTTGTGGAACTGTGATATTTGACAATGTTCTCCAAGGCATGTTCTGGGAGCCGGTTGGTGGTATGTTCTTCCTTGGGACTGGTGGCACTCTTTATAGCACTGGTCTTGCTCTTAACAATGCCGACACGGTTGTCGGTATCATGGGGGATGCGCCCACAGGCATGGCTAGATTGCAGAAGCGGCTGTCAACTCATAAGCCATCGCTCCTGCTCCCACGTACTCTCGACAATTCGGACAGAGCAATGCTTTGGACTCTGTCGTTGGGCATCATCGACTTGAACACGATAGTAGACTCGAACGCGAGCTGGACCTTGGCTATTGCCCATGGTATTAACAACAAGGGCGAGATCGTGGGAACCGCTTTCGACATGAACCAAGTGAACAAGGCATACATCCTGAAACCAGAGTAATTCGAGCCACAATGACTTGGCAACATACTGCTACATTCGGTTCTAACCAACGCAAGCCACGAGTCAGTGGACCATGCCGGGAAATGCAGGAGTGACACTCCTGACCTAATCCGACAGCAAGGCGAGGACTGCACCTGTAGATTGGTGGGTAGTAATAACCCCTAGGACGGGTCCCGAAGGTGCGGAAGCGTAGACTGTATATCTCTGGCGACTTGGGATCATTCGGTCGCCTCCACATTGTCCGGTTGACAGTGTCGTGCTCAATGCTGGGTCGATTATCGGGCCTTGGACAAAGCGTGGCAGCGAAAGCCAATACATGGAGTGGATCAGCGAGCTTAGGAAAAGGGCCAAGCCCATCTGTTTAGCAGAATGGGAACATCAGGTTTGGTTGCGATCTGCAGTGAAATAGTTCGACCACTCGATTCCCCCTGTTGAAAGAGCTACGCTTGCCAGGACACTTTGCTCAGCTCGGACATCGAACCTGGAACCATTCGCTAAGATATGAAAAAGAATCCTACTAGGGACAGTTCCAAAGTTCTGCGCGGGTTGTGGGAACCGTGAAATCTGCTCCAGATGACCAACTCCGCTACCAAAAACTATTTATGTCAAAGTCTAATCGGGGCCTATCAGAGAACGGAGCCGCGCTGCTCAGTGAACGAAGACCTAGCGCCCGGGGAATACTTGTTGATGTGGGATTCAATGGGGAGCAGCGGGTATGACTTCTCAGTGAGGCAATGAGGTGAAAAGTATGAGAAGGCTTTCAAGGGTAATAGCTGTAGTCATCATGGCTGCGGCGGTACTATCGCCAGCTAAAGATAAGCCAGCAATCGAGAAAGAGAACCTCGCTAAGCTTCAAGCAGTCAAGACCATCTTCGTGGATGGCAACAACGAATCGGCAGACAAGGTTCGTCAGCATCTTGAATCTTGGACTTGCTTGAAATTAGCAGGAAACAAGGCTACTGCCGATGCAGTCATGGATGTCCAAGAACGCGAGAAACACAGCGACATTCACGAAGTGGCAACTTCGTTGACGATAACACTGCCGAATGGAGACTTGATTTGGTCCAGAACAAAGACCGGAGGTGGCTTCGTTCATTCCGGTGCGGGTGAGGCGGTAGAAAAGGTCCTGCACGATCTTTCCAAAGACGCTTGCCCGGGGCAAAACTTCCGCAGGCATATGGGATGAGGGTGATCCCAGTTTTGCAGTTTTGTTAGTTTTGAGAAGGAGCTTAGCATGAAAGCAGGCTTCGACTGCGGAGGCCCTGCACTTCGCTTATTGCGTGAAAATGACATAACCCGCTGCTGTGATCGGCACCCATCAGGATCGAAGTTTCACTTAAAGCCTGCGAGTCTAATGATGCATGGCTTAGATTTTCAGGTTCGCTTAAGGTTCAGAAAAATATCTTTACTCTAGCTGCCATTTCACTTGTGCAGGCATCGATGTTCTTAGAACCGGATTGGGTAGGAGCGAAAAGACAAGGTCCATAGGAGGACAAGGAATTACTGAAGCCGAAGCTGAGAAAACAGCTTTCCAGGGGGGAGGCTGTTCGACGAGCGCCTCGTGACTTAACCGAGTCTGGGGCGCTTTCGTTTTGACCATGCTAAGCCTGGGTCGGGATGGCTCGGACGGTGCACTACCCACAGAACTACGGCAAAGGATTGGAACGTAAAGGAAATGTATGAGGAACTTCGGCCACTTACAGAGAAGTTTGAATCCCGGCTTACCCAATATGAGCCCGCAACCGGATTTACTCGCACGAGGGGTTCTATTGTTTCGACTCTTGAAGGGGAGTTCCACGGCTAGCACCAGAACACTTGGTTCCATCTTTAATGAGTAAAGCCATGTAATAGGAGCGGTTTCAGAACCGACGTAAGCGACTGGTCAATCTTGCCCAGTGCTCGACGAACCTGTGCGCTAGTTATGTATAAGCCGCACTGGAATGGTAGAGTACCCGCCGCCCAGAACGGGTGCTCCTGCGCCGGGATTGCCGCAGCCAACTACATTGAGAATATGGGCCGTAACATGCGTATGCGTGGAGGAATCAACAAAGACTTGCAAGAATCCGATTACGTGAACTGTGTTGGCAGTGGGAGAATCAATAACTGGTAGGGATGGATGCCGGCCTGCAATATTTCTGGATTTATGATCTGCGACACACTCTGGCGAGCCGGTTGACCCAGGCAGGGGTATCGCCGGTCTTCGTGGCACAAATCATCGGCCACTCCAGTACGAGTATTCTGAGCACCTACGCCCGCGCCATCGACGAATACCGAAGGGACGCAATTCACAAGTTGGAAAATCTACGAGGCGATCAGGTATCGCGGGAGGAACGACCCCCGAAGCTACCTGACGGCTCTGTCCAGTAGCAACCATTACAATTTCATGACAATCTGGCTTTTGGAGACGTTTGCGAAAGGCGGTTTTCACTCATTGCGAGTGCTCACAACTCATTGCAAATAAAAGTGCTGGCGGAGAGGGAGGGATTCGAACCCTCGGTACCGGTATTAGCCAGTACAACGGTTTAGCAAACCGCCGCATTCGGCCACTCTGCCACCTCTCCGTGTTGCGATCAAGGGACTCAGCGACGTCGCTGGTCGTTGCGTTTTCAGGCAGCGATGATTTCGGGCCAAGACACGGAGAATTCTAACATGGTCGATACCCGACGGCACACGTTCGCTGACTGGGTCGAGGTCCGAGGCCGCCATCGGCTACTGGATCAGTTGATAACTGACAAATGCCAGCCGCTTGCTGTCGGGTGACCAGGAGGGAACGTTGATCGTGCCTTGCCCGCCAAACAAACTGGCCAGCACACTGATCTTCTTGTCTTCCAGTGACATCAGTCGCAACTTCACATTCTTGCTTTCGGGATGCCCCGTAACATCCTTCTCATAGGTGAGGAAGACCATCCACTCTCCATCCGGAGAAATGTGCGGAAACCAGTTGTTGAAATCGTCTGACGTGACTTGTTCCTGTCCACTCCCGTCTGCATGCATGCGCCAGATCTGCATGGTACCGGTGCGCTCGGAGTTGAAGTAAATGTATTTGCCATCCGGCGAGTAGTCCGGCCCATCGTCGAGTCCTTTGGCTGTGGTGAGACGGGTTTCCTCGCCGCCGGTGACCGGGATGGTGTAGATATCGAAGTCTCCGTTTCGCTGTCCCACGAAGGCAAGCGTGGCTCCGTCAGGCGACCATCCATGCCAGTAGGACGGAGAATTTTTCGTGATCCTCCGGGGCGCGCCACCTTCGATTGGCACCAGATAAACCTCGGAGTGGTGTTCCTCCTGCGACTGATCGCTGATGGCCAGCCATTTCGAATCCGGAGAAATCCCGTGGTCGTTGTTGCAGCGGGTGGCGAAACCCGTGTCGATTGTTGCAGGCGTGCCGCCGCTCACCGGCAAGCGTAGGATGTGCCCGTCGCTGTTGAACAGAAACGCCGCGCCATCCCGGGTCCAGTTGGGCGCCTCGAATCGCCCGGGCGCGACGTACACCACGCGTCGGTCGGTAGAGGCGATCGTCACCGTCTCCAGAGTGCTGTAAAGCTTGGGCTCGCCTGCCGGCGCGGGCGGCGTTGTCAAATCAACTTTGGAGAAGACAGCTTTCTCCACCGCGTCCTTGTCGTGCGCGCAAACTCCGATTCCAACATAAAACGTTCCCTGCAGCGGGAGCCGTATGGATGCGCCGGCGACCTTGAACTCGCCTTCAGCTCCGGCCAGCCAAAGATAAACGTAATCGCCTTGCTTCACTAGGCGCAGTCGCGCCGGCGCGGAGATATTGGATTGAATCTCATGGGTAGTAGCGCCTTTCTCCTCGCGATATTGAAGCGAAGTCAAGCCGCTGGCGTGGAGCGCCACGTCCGCGTACGCGGAATCCGAGTCGAGGCTCTGACGAAACATGAGCACCGCCTTTTTGTGCACATTCCCTCCCGTGTTGGTGAAGGAGATGTCAGCCGTCAACGAAACATTGTCAGAGACTTTCTTCCAAACAAAGTGGAACGCGTCGGTGGCGAACCACATGTTTTCTCCGCTGCCGGTCACCACGTAGGTTTGCCGGGACGGATCGTATTCGAGGGAGCCGGGATGAAGGACCGTGCCGACATCGCCGTGACCTTCGAACAATCCGCTGGCTGAGGGCACGGGCTCCGCCTCAACCCATCCGGGCGCAGAACAAACCATAAACAACGCACAGATCAAAATCAGCGACGGACTCTTCTTCCGGTTCACGCTGGCCTCCCCGACGTTCGGTGAAAACGATTCGGTGAGAAAGGTAGGACGCACGGCAGGAATTGTCAATGCCTCCCGGTCTCTCCATTCACAAAATGCCCAGTGGATAATCGTTTACTTCGGGCCTTGACAACCAGCGCCGGGTGATTCAGACTGCCGGAGTTTCTCCACCGCAAGTACGCGTTCCTGACCTCATGAAACGAACTCTTCAATTCTTCTCTCTGACCTTCGTCGTGCTGTTCGCGCATCTTTTCCTAACCGCCAGCGACCAAATTCCACCCATCGCGTGGCGCATTCCCATCGGACAGCCGCCCGCAAATCCTGGTGGCCGGAAACCCGAACTTACCAACATCGACGACGGCTTCTGGCAAGGCGCTCCGGTGGGCGGCATCGGTGCGGGAACTTTTTCCCGTTCCTATCGTGGCAACTTTGAACGCTGGCATATCAAGGCCGGAGTTCACAAGTATCAGAATGTTCCTGCCAACCAGTTTGCCGTATTTGTGCAGCCAGAAGGCGAACCCGCGATGGCGCAAGTTCTTTCGACCGGCAAGCCTGCGGGCACGGCACTCTCGGCGTGGAACTGGACTTATCCCGCGGGCGGGGGGGAGTACGCCGCGCTGTACCCAAAGTCATGGTTCGCGTATCGCTCGCCTCAACTTCCCATCACCTTGACGGTCGAACAGTTCTCTCCCGTTCTGCCCAACAACTACAAGGAAACCAGCTATCCGGTTGCCATCTATAACTGGTACGCGGAGAACCCATCCAGCAAGCCGGTAACGGTCTCGCTCCTGTTTTCCTGGACCAACATGGTGGGGTGGTTTCGCGACACCACGAGCAACTTCCATGCCGTGCTGAATACTCAGAACAAGAACGTTCTCCGTTCGGAATCCCTCTCCGACGCGAAGATGCAGGGTATTGTCTTCGATCGCATTCGCACTGGCCCCGCATCCGACGAATGGGACGGCCAGTTCGCGATCGCTGCCCTCGCCTCGCCTGGTGTCGAGGTGAGCTACCTCACTAACTTCGATCCGCAGAGCTCGGGCGCTGAAGTCTGGCAGCCTTTCTCGACCACGGGTCGCCTGCCGAACCAGTCACCGGCCGTTGCCAGTGCCGGAGAACAGATGGCCGGCGCCCTCGCCGTCCGCTTTACCCTGGCTCCCAAAGAGAAGAAACTCATCCCTATGTCCCTTTCCTGGGATCTCCCGGTGGTGCAGTTTGGTGGAGGCCGCAAGTGGATTCGGCATTACACCCAGTTCTTCGATACTTCCGGCACCAACGCGTGGAAGATTGCGCGCACCGCGCTCGAGAACAACCAGCGCTGGAGTGATCAGATCGATGCCTGGCAGAAACCTTATATCGAGGACGAGTCCAGACCCGCGTGGTACCGCGGCGAACTGTTCAACGAACTTTATATCGTCGCGGATGGCGGCACGCTCTGGGCCCACGAGCAGAGCGGCCCCGCGAATCCGTTACATTTGTCCGCGAAAGATGCTGACAGCTTCGCTTACCTCGAATGTTTTGACTACCAGTACTACGGCACTTCGGATGTGCGCTTCTATGGCTCTTTCCCGCTGATCAAGTTTTGGCCCGAAATCGAAAAGCAGGAAATGCGTGAGTACACGGACACCATTCCTGAAAGCATTCCGCAGCACTATCTGTGGTCATGGAAACTGCAGCACGATCACAAGTTCGAAACCATGCAGCGCAAGGCGGCGGGATCAGCTCCGCATGACCTGGGTTCACCCACCGAAGATCCTTTTGTGAACGTGAACCAGTACAACTATCAGGATGTTTCGAACTGGCGCGATCTGAACAGTAAGTACGTTCTCATGATCTGGCGCGACTATGTGTGGAGCGGCAGCAAGGATGACAATTTTCTTCGCTACGCCTGGAGCGCGGTCAAGCAGGCGATGCAGCACCTCCGCCGGTACGACACGGACGGCGATGGCCTGATCAAAAACGGCGGCTTCCCCGACCAGACCTACGATAACTGGGTGGCCCGCGGCGAAAGCGCTTACAGCGGCAGTCTTTACCTGGCCGCCCTTCGTGCTACGGCCGAGATAGCTCGCAAAATGGGTGATGGCGATGTCGCTTCAGAATACGACACCCTCTTCAAGAAAGCCCAGGCGTCCTATGTCAAGAATCTCTGGAACGGGACGTATTTCAACTACGATCAAGGCAGCACTTATCGCACGGACATCATGGCCGAGCAGCTCGCCGGCCAGTGGTATGCCAACCTCACCGGACTCGGCGATCTGGTTCCCGCGCAAATGCGCAAGTCTGCGCTGCAGCGCGTGTTCGACTACAACGTGATGAAGTTCCAGAACGGAGAAATGGGAGCCCTGAATGGAATGAGCGCTGACGGCCAGGCCCTGCACGAAAACGAACAGGTCGAGGAGGTCTGGACCGGTGCCACCTTTGCCATCGCTTCTCACATGTTGTCAGAGGGCATGCGCGACCAGGCATTCCACACGGCGCGCGGCGTTTACAACGTTGTTTGGAAAGATCGCGGATATTTTTTCCGCACCCCCGAAGCCTATGACACGCGAGGCATGTACCGCGCCAGCATGTATATGAGGCCCGGAGCCATCTGGTCGATGGAGCCAGCTCCGAAGTAGAGTCTTCGCCCCGCGAGGAAAATAATTATGTATTCATCTCTTGCCGCCAACTTCCACGCAATTGCACGGAATCCAAAATACACGGTCCTTCTTACGCTGCTATTTCTGCTTTCAGGGACACTGCTGTGCGCCCCTGCGATCGCCGATGGCAACGAACACCCGACGCTGGCCATCGGCTCTCCAGCACCGGACTTCTGTTTGCCCGGCGTCGATGGACAAACTCATTGTCTCAAGGAATATGCCGCCAACAAGGTTCTGGTGATCGCATTCATCTGCAATCACTGCCCGACCTCGCAACTCTACGAGACGCGGATCAAGCAGATTGCCGAAGACTACAAAGACAAGGGTGTCGCCGTAGTGGCCATCGAACCCAACAATCCCGATGCCGTTCTGCTCAACGAAATGGGTTACACCGACGTGGGGGATTCGCTCGAAGACATGAAGATCCGGGCGGAACACCGGCGCTTCAATTTTCCCTATCTGTACGATGGGGAAACCCAGAAAATCTCCACCGCGTACGGACCGACCGCCACACCACATGTTTTCGTTTTCGACTCTGATCGCAAACTTCGTTACGAAGGCCGCGTGGATAACAATATGCGCGAGCCGCTGGTCACGAAACGAGACGTTCGCGACGCGCTGGATGCGCTGCTGGCAAGCAAGCCTGTTGCGGTCGCGAAGACTCCATCCGTGGGCTGCTCGACGAAGTGGCTCTACAAAGAAGCAGGACGCCGCGAAGAAATGGAAACAATCGCGAAGAAGCCTGTGGTCCTAAAGCCCGTGGGCGTTTCAGATCTCAAGGAGCTGCGAAAAAACTCCACTGGCAAGCTACTGCTGGTGGATTTTTGGGCGACCTGGTGTGGGCCGTGCCGCGCCGAGTTGCCTCAGTTTGAAACCATGTACCGGATGTATGGACGCCGGGCCTTCGACCTGGTGACAGTCAGTATCAACTATCCCGACGAACAAGCAGGCGTTCTCAAGGTTCTTGCCGATGAGCACGCCACCAGCACCAACCGAATCCTGAGTTCGACGGACATCTACCCGCAACTGGCTGCTTTCGATCCTGACTGGAGCGCGGCCGTTCCGTACACGCTGCTGATCCGCCCCGATGGCGAGGTCGTGTACAAACGCCAGGGCACGGTAGACCCGCTGCAACTGAAACGGCTGATCATCGCAAATTTGACAGATGATGATTATCACGGTCACCAGGCCTATTGGAGGGGTGACGTGGAAACCAAGTAGATGTCATTCGAGCAGGTCCCCTGACGTTAGCACCCCCGCGAGGGCTCCACCTCACGAGAGGATTCCCATGCCAAGCACTCGATCGTCGTTGCGAATGCTGCTGACCTCAATGTTGCTGGTGATAGGAGCGGTTTGCGAAAGCACGGCCGCGGCGCAATCTCCGGCAACACCAACAGCGACCAAGCCAAAGCCGATTGCTTATGTTGCTCCCAGCAGAGCGACCTATCTCAAGTTCGCCGACGAGACCGAGACCATGCTGCGCCGGGACGTTTTGGGTGTCTGGTTCCCCCGAACCGTTGACCACGCGCACGGGGGATTCTCTTCCGACTTTGCACGTGACTGGCAACCCCCGAAGAGTGAAGGAAAGTTTTCGGTGTTCCAGGGACGCATGACATGGATTGCATCTCAAATCGTGATGCGCCGGCCGGATTTGAAAGAGCAGTATCTTCCCATTGTCCAGCATGGCGTGGATTTTCTGAGCAACGTTCTTTGGGACAAGCAATACGGCGGTTTCTTTTGGGGTGTCGACGACAACGGTTAAATCACGCCTCTCTACAGCGATGGCAAGGAGCTTTATGGAATCAGCTTCGACCTCTACGGCGCAGCTGCCGCCTACCAGGCTACGCACGATCCCAGGACACTTGAACTTGCGTAGAAGACTTTCCATTGGGTTGACGAACACGCCCACGACGCCAAGAACGGCGGCTACTTCGAATGGCTGGCGCGTGATGGCAAAGTTATAGAGGGATATCCAGACGCGGTCACCCTGCATGCCATACCGCGCCACTTGTTCATTGCTCTTTTACCCCGCTGAAAACGGGTCCATGGCTCAAGATGACAACGAGGACGGATAAAGATGTTCTGCAATCACGGAGGCTAACTCCACAACCGGTCCCATGAGCGTTCCTGATCCCACTGGGGAGTGGGTTCGAAGTACCCCGTGCCCGGCATGAGATGTTGTCGTACTACTTCGTCATTGAGCGTCACACCCAGGCCAGGGCGGTCTGGAACCGTGATCCAGCCGTGCTCCACGATCGGCGTCTTCACTCCTTCTTCAACCATCGAGGACCACCAGGGAACATCAAGTGAGTGGTTTTCCAGCGCGAGGAAATTAAGCGTAGCGGCGGCGCAGTGCACGTTGGCCATGCAACTGACTGGCGTTCCGGCAAAATGCATCGCCATCGGCACACCGTATTCCTCGGCCATGTTGCCGATCTTGTGAGTCTCCAGCACGCCACCCGATGTAGCCAGATCGGGATGAATCTTCGACACCGCATGCTTTTCGCAGAGTACGCGAAAGGGCTCCTTCAGATAGATATCTTCGCCAGTAAGGATGGGCGTCGGGCTTTCATCTGAAATTTGCTTCAACAGATCGGTGTAGGTCCAGGGAATCACGTCTTCCATCCATGAAAGGTTGTACTTCTCGTATGCCTTGCCCAATCGGATGATCGACTTCACGCCCAGGTGGCCGAGGTGATCCATGGAGAGAGGAATCTCCATGCCCACTGCGTCACGGACCGCAGCAACATACTGCTCGAGCATCGCGATGCCTTTGTCAGTGACTTCCATCGCCAGGAAAGGATGCGCAAGCTGGTTCATTTCCCAAGGGCTCAGTTCGGAAGGTTCGGTCACGGTGCCGGGCGTATCCGACACCATCTCAATGCCCAGGTCCATTTTCAACCATGTGATACCCATCCCTTCTTTGCGCTCCTTCATGCGCTGCGCGTAGACCTTTGGGTCCTTTGATTCGGTAGTGTCGGCATAGACGCGTATCTTGTCGCGGAACTTGCCGCCGCCCACCATGGCGTATACGGGCGCGTTGTACACCTTGCCGGCAATGTCCCACAGCGCCATTTCGATAGCGCAAACTCCGCCAGCCTGTCGGGCGGGACCGCCGAATTGCTTGATCTTGCGGAAAATCTTGTCGAGCTGCAGCGGATTCTCGCCGAGAATACGATTCTTCAGAAACAAAGCGTAGGTAGCGCTGGCGCCGTCGCGAACTTCGCCAAGTCCATACTCGCCCTGATTGGTATTGACCCGAATGATCGGACAAGGACTGGGTCCGGGCTTGACGATCGTGGCCACGCGCAGGTCCGTAATCCGCAGAGCAGACGGGCTCGAGTTGGTGTTGACCTTCTTGGGATAGGCCTCCAGCGAATCACCCAGCACGAGAGCCGCACCCAGCGCCCCAGCCGAGCTTTTCAGAACGTCGCGACGATTGATCGAGGGTTGGTTGGGTTTGCTCATGGACCGTTCGTCCTTCCTCACGCAAGTCGCAAGCAGATTAATGCGCGATCAAGATCGATTCAACAGATTTTCCAACTCTGGCTCGATCGAGGACGGGTGTCCCGCCTGTCCAGCCGGGCGGGCACGGCCGGCCTCCATCATCCAGTTTAGTTTGACAAACCTTCCGCAATTTGAGACGTTGCGGCGGGCGGAGATAACCGATGACAAGAATCGCAATCGAAAATTCAATCCGAATGACAGCCATCCTAATTATCGGCACGGCACTGTTGCTCGGACCGGCAGTAGCCCGAGCCCAAATGATTACTCTCTCCAACCAGGACTTGCTGGATTACACGTCCCAGAACCCATTTGGCCGTTTGCCTGATGGCAGGCCGAAGGTGCCGGACGACTTAATCGAGCGGGCACGCGGGTTGTCGGCCGAGGAAATATGGGCGGGCCTTGAAGACAAGAAGTTTCGCAATCAATATGCGGACGGGTTCCAGGTCTTGCATCCCGGCAAAACGCTGGTTGGACGCGCCTTCACGGTTCAGTTCATGCCCGAGCGCTCCGATCTGGACAGTGTTGCCGTCGCCAAGGCGAAAGCACGGGGCATTCCGCGGCTCACCAATCAGACTGCGATTGACATGCTGCAACCGGGAGATGTGCTGGTGGTTGATCTGTTTGGCAAGAAAGTTGACGGCACCATCGTCGGCGACAATCTGTTCTATTACGTCATGAAAGCCACCCACGGCGGCGGATTGGTTGTGGATGGAAGTGTTCGCGACCTCGATGGCATTTCGGAAATCGACATGCCCGCTTATTTTCGCTCGGTCGAGCCCACGCCCATCGGAAACGTCATGCTTACCGGAATAAACATTCCGATCCGTATCGGCGGGGTTACGGTCATGCCAGGCGACCTGGTCGTCGGCGATCGGGAGGGCGTTTACTTCATCCCGCCACAAGCTGTGAAAGACGTCCTCGACCGCGCCGATGAAACCCATATTCACGACGAATGGACAAAGAAAAAGTTCGACGAAGGGAAATACAAATCGAGCGAGATTTATGGTTCTCCGAGTGATCCCAAGCTAAAGCAGGAGTACCAGGAGTATTTAAAAAAACGACTTGAGGAGATCCGGAGCAAACGGTAGTGGCTCGACTCCAAGATTTTCGGCCGTCATGTTGGGCTTGCGAAGCATCTGCCGTGAAGCGGATGTGCACACGAAACTTCGCTCAGGGTAGGCTCTTCGGGACTCCCTCAGCACGACGCGACGGCACACCTACAACTTGACCGTTTTACCGGTTCTCGCCGCTTCGTAGATGCCCATCATGATGGTCAAGTCCCGCAGCCCTTCCTCACCCGGAGTCAGTGGCTCCTGGTTCTCCATCACGCAACTGGACATGTGGTCCATCTCCAGGGCGAAGTGGTCGCGCGCCGGAAGCAGGCGCTCCTCGGTGATATTGTCGTGGTGAACGTGCATCCGCAAATTACTGTAGATGGTCGCCGGCTCCAGCTCGAACCATCCCTTAGTGGTCACCACACGATAGCGGTTTTGTCCGGAATAGCCGTAACTTGACGTGCAATTGGACAGGATGCCGCTGGGGAATCGCAATTGAAAGTTGATCGTCTCCTCCACTTCTTTGAACCTCACGTCTCCGGGCGTGGTGTACATCATGGCATTGACCTCGGTGGGTTCCTCGCCGGTAAGATAACGAGAAGCGTTTAGCGAATAGATGCCGATATCCATCAGCGATCCGCCTCCCGCCAGCGCTTTGTTGAGCCGCCATTGCGTGGGATCGCCAATGTTGAACCCGTGATCGGCCAGAATGACTTTCGTCGGCCCGAATTCTTGTTGGCGCGCCATACGGATCGCTTCCAGATTGTAGGGCTCATAGCGGCAACGGTAACCCACCATCAGTTTTCGATTGGCCTTGCGGCCGGCGCCGATCATTTGCTGACAGTCCGCCGGCGTATTAGCCATGGGCTTTTCCGAGAGCACGTGTTTGCCTGCCTGGAATCCGCGAACCGTGTACTCGGCATGCATCCCGTTCGGCAGCACGATATAGATGATGTCGACTTCCGGATTGTCCTGGATCGCGTCGTAGTTCTGATAGTTGTAAATATTCTTCGGGTTCACGCCGTAGCGCAACGCCAGCTTGTTCGCCTTATCAGGATGCCCGCTGACCAGGGCCACCACCTTGGACTTTTCGCATTTCGCGAACGCGGGAAGGATCTGGTTGATTGCAAGACTGCCCAGTCCAACAATGGCCCAGCCCAATTTCTTTCCCGGAGGATCGGGAACCTCTAGCGCGGCAGCGCGCTTCAGGAATGTCCCGGAAAGATTGGCTGCTACCAGCCCGTGGCCAACCTTCGTGATGAATCCTCGGCGCGTAATTTCTTTGGGAAATGGATCAGACATGGTCGACAGTCCTCCGGCAAGACGAATGCGGGGGCGGCGACATTCTATAGCACTCACGCTTAACAGCGAAAGGAACCGCTAGAAGAAAGGTCCGCCCGGATCAAAAGCCATATCGGGTAACCACTGTCTTCTCTTTCTTGCCGATTACCGCGATGGCCGCGTGCTGTGAGGGAATCTGCAGAGTCAGCCGGACACCCGTCGTTTTGTCGCGCAAATCGATCTTCGAATCCTCGGCGCCGTCGGAAATCATCACGTACAGCACGGAATCGTCCAGCACGGTTGGGTAGATGAGCACACCGGGAGAAAGTTGCCCTTGCAGGTCGAACATCGGAGCCAATCCAACGCGCCCCGCAACGTAGGTGTAGAGGTCAGCGGCCGCTTGCACTCCCTCGGCCAACTCAACGGGATAAGCAACCCAGAAGATTCGGCCTTTGCCGTAAACCGCTTCTTTGAGGGTTGACCCATCACTGAAGCGCAGAGAATCCAGGAGATTTTGCTTCTGTTGATCAAAGGAAAGTGAAATCGTACGGTCGCTCAGTTTGATCACTGCATTGTGATACGTCAGCGGTTCGGCGTGAGCGTCGAGATTCGTGCTGGCAGCGCGAGGCACAAGTTGCCAGTGCTCGTCGCGGTCGAGCGGCCCGGTAACCAGCAAGTTGCCGCCGCCGCTGACGTAGGCCAACAGTGTCTTCCACGTGGTCTGTGCCAAAGCTTGGGGCGACGGAAGAATCGCCAGCTTAGGTGTGCCGAGTTTGTCGATTTGATTTTCAGCGATCGCGTATGGCGTCAACCGATCATAGTAGGCCAGAGCGCGCACGGCTTTGCGTTGCGCTTCCAGCTGCAGGTCTCCGATCACCGAAAATTGGGACGCCTGGGACGTAACAATAGCGATGGAAGGCGGTTGCGGATTGCGCAAATGCCCCTGCAGAGACTTCGCGAAGGTTGCGTACGCCTCCATGACGGTCGCTTCCGGTTTCTCGGTGCCGTCCGTTCGTACCGCTCCGATCGGCGTTTCGTTGCTCTCCGTCATGTAGGAATTCGTGTTCCAGAGCCATTCGATGGCGCCTGACCCTTGAATGAATGACGACGCAATTTTGCGTTCGAGGAGAGCCGCTTCATTCTCGGGAGTGCGGCGCGCGACTTCGTCGAAGTTGAGTTCGCGCTGCAGGCCGGTCTCCTGGATCAACATAGCCTTGCCGGGCTGCTTAGCCAGCAGCGAGTCCCATAGAACATAATCGTTCTGCCACCAGGAATGATTGGTTGTGAAATCTACAAACTCTCCCCAGAACGCGGGAGAAAGACGGTCCTGGATGCCACCTTCGTCCTGCCCAACCGTGACAAGCTGTTGCGAGCCAGTTTCGCGTAGCGCGCTCGCCATGATCTTCACCCAGTGGGCGAAAACCTCCTGCGAAAAGAGGAAGTAGTCGTACACCTTGAGCGAGTTGTGTCCAATGTACTCGCCGCGCAGAGTGAATTCGCTATCGTCGGGCAGCGGGATGGTTCCCTGAACAGAGTCAATCGGAACATTCCACATCGCCGCCAACATCGCGCGATCGCGATAGTGTTGACTCAGCCATTCATTCCACTTTGCGACCTCAATGGGATCGCCATTCGGGCGCATGGTCCACAGATGCTGCGAAATACTGGGCTCGTTGATGAAATCCCAAGCCAGCCACGGCACGTCATGAAAACGGGCAACCACTGACGAAATGAGGGTCCGCTGCTTACGGACGGATTCTGGATCGAGATAGGGATTCACGCCGGCCAACACATCCGGAAGAAAGGCAAAGAAGTTAAACTGCAGCGGTAGCCCGTTCTTACGGGCAGTCATCAAGAAAGCCTCCAGCGTACGCA
This sequence comes from Terriglobia bacterium, assembly GCA_963803655.1. GTDB lineage: Bacteria > Acidobacteriota > Terriglobia > Terriglobales > Acidobacteriaceae > JAIQFF01. The sequence goes on along the minus strand of CAWDNR010000013.1, from coordinate 176,043 downwards.
GGGTGCGCTCGTACGGCTGGCCATTTTCGTTACAGAATTTGTCCCAGCCTGTCCACCAGCCGGTACGGACCATGTTCAGACCGCCGCCGCTGATCTGCGCCAGATCGCGGTTCCACACATATACATTGGGGTATTCGAAATAGAGCCGCTGCACTTCGCTCGACATGTACGTGGTCCCGACTACGGCGAGTGGATGCCCATCCAGTTCGAAGTAGTCCTGGTTGACGGTAAGGCGAGGCCCGGCGTGGAGATATTCTTCGTCGCGAATCCAAAAGCCGGAATGGTAAATGGCGCGAACCTTGTCGCCTTCCATCAAGGCCGCTTCCACCACCTGCAGTCCCTTGCCAGATGGCGCGGGCAAAACAGCGGACTGGATTGCGGGAGGAGTCGCTGTCATTTCCGAGCGCTTCGCCGGTTCGCCGTCGGGGTAGGTGGCGATCTTCACCGTCAGCGCGGCGGGGGATGTCCGAGCCGAATTCCACTCGATGTCGAGTTGCACCGGCTCTCCCGGCAAATAAAGCGGTAGGACGGGGCGCACAATGAATTCCTGGCTGCCCTGCGACGCCAGTTCTACCAGATCTCTGACCACGCGGCTTCCCGCTGCGCTGCCGTAGAACTCAGGGGACAAGTCGGCGCTGAGAAATACCCAGCGTCCGCCATTGAAACCGTTTCGCAGGTGGTCCACCAGCATCACGGGAGCGGAAAGTTTCCGCCCTTGCTTCACTCCCCACGCCAGGGTGTCGAGACGGGCATCGATTGCGCCGGCCGCACCGCCACGCTTGTAGAGATCGACAGCACTGAGTCGAATGACGGGGCTGAACGCCCGCTTCCACGGAAACGCAGGCAGCTGCAGCGGAACCTCCGGGTTCGCTTGAAATTCCAGTCCTTCAAAACCGGGCGTGGTCTGGTACTGATCGATCATCAAGGCTCGGATGTAGCGCACGCTGTATTCGCGCAACTTCCAGCTTCCGCGGTCGCGATAGGCGGCGCGGGTAAAGGGCTGGCCTCCCAGCACGACAAGGTTGCCGCCACGCTGCAGAAACTGGTGGATGTCCGGCCAGGCTTCCTCTGGAAACGCAGAGCCATAGGGCAGGATCAGAAGGGCTGTAGCTGGCGAGTTTAGCAATTGGCGAAGCTGCTCCACCGATGCCAGTTGCGCGCCGGGCACCCAGCCGGCCAGCTGCTCCGGATTGCCTGCGGCAGAATCAGCAGCGGGAAACCCAGGCTCCGCCAAGATCACGACGGCGGATTTGTCCTGAGCTGTTGCCCATTCCGAAAGCAAGAACACTAAAATAGCCGCGATGCCCAGCGATTTTTTCATGGAATCCGTTCCATCCCGATTGAATGACGGTTTACCGGGAATATGTTTCGAGAATGCAAATTGGAGTGCAGTGTAAGGAGGCGCCGTAGGTCCACAGAAAACCATTCCGCGGCGCAGTCTGGAGCACCATGCGTCCGGTTGTCAAGGGCAAAGTAAGCGGGTTTCCCGCAAGTTAATCGATTACCCTGACAATAATACAGATACGAACAATGGCGTCTCCGATGGTATGATGCTGACCTCGGATTGCGTATTCTGGCGGCCACGAAGCCTGCCCAGGCGAGCCCTAAATGGCAATTACCAGCCTCAAGACTCCCATCAGTTCGACAACCGGCCCCGTCTCTTCCAACCGCGCGGCGTTGAGCGTGGTGACAACGTTGTTCTTCATGTGGGGTTTCGTCACTGTACTGAATGACGTTCTCGTGCCTCATCTGAAGGCGATCTTCGACCTCAACTACACCCGCGCCAGCCTGATCCAGTTCGCTTTCTTCACCGCTTATTTCATCTTTTCGATCCCCGCCGCAAGGCTCATCGACTGGATTGGCTACAAGAAAACGATGGTGGTTGGGGTTGTGATCATGGGGCTGGGCGCGCTCTTGTTTATTCCTTCGGCGAGTGCGGCATCGTATCCGCTTTTTCTCGCCGCGCTAATGGTTTTGGCAGGCGGCATTACCGCGCTGCAGGTTGCGGCAAATCCGTATGTGGCGGTTTTAGGACCGCCAGAGACTGCGTCGAGCCGTTTGAACCTGGCGCAGGCGTTCAACTCGGTGGGCACGGCTATCGCTCCCTGGTTGGGCGGCGCGATTATCCTCAGCGGCACGCGGGAAAACGCCGATGTGGTACGACAGATGTCAGGAGCGGCCCATCAAGCCTACCGCGTTCATGAAGCTTCCTCGGTGAAACTGCCTTACCTGGTCATCGGACTGGCGTTGATGGCGCTGGCGGTTGCCATCTCCATGTTCAAGCTGCCACCTTTGCCGGGCGCTGAACGCCATGGAAAGATTGTGGGCGAGAGCATATGGAAGCATCGTCAACTAGTGCTGGGCGCGATCGGAATCTTCGTTTACGTGGGCGCGGAAGTTTCCATCGGAAGCTATCTCATCAACTATTTCAGTCAGGCCAATATCGGCAATATCTCCGAGTTGTCTGCCGCCAAGTATGTGTCGTACTACTGGGGCGGAGCCATGGTTGGGCGATTCATTGGGTCCGCAATTTTGCAGAAGGTCCGTACCGGGACGGTACTAGGGATCGCGGCGCTGGTCGCATGCCTGCTGGTCTGCACGTCCATCCTCAGCCTCGGTCACCTGGCTATGTGGAGCATCATTCTGGTGGGCTTGTTTAATTCCGTGATGTTTCCCAGCATTTTCACGTTGGGGATCGCCGAGCTCGGCCCGCTCACTGGCGATGGATCCGGTCTGCTAATTATGGCGATTGTGGGGGGTGCCCTGATTCCACTGGCGCAAGGCCGCTTGGCCGATACGATCGGACTTCACCACGCATTCGTTTTGCCGGCCATCTGTTACCTGTACATTATTTTCTACGCGTTTAGAGGGTCGAGGCCTGTTCCAGTAAAACAGCCGGGATAGCGGAACCCATGGAAACAGACTCATCCTTGACCCCAACGGGCTTCATCGTCGGAGTGGACATTGGCGGTAGCAAGGTGGCTGCCGGTTCAGTCTCCCCGACGGGAGAGATTCACTATCACACCCGCGTTCCCATGTTGGCGAACGACGGGCCGGCAGCAGGTCTCGCAACCATTACCCAAGCCATCGACCAGGTTTGTGGGAAGGCAGTAAGCTGTGGTACATGTGATGCCTCGTTGCGCGGGATCGGTATTTGCTGTCCCGGCCCGCTTGACCCGCACACCGGTATTGTCATCAATCCACCCAACCTGCCCTGCTGGCGCAACTTTCCCCTAGCCGACGAGATTTCGAGGAAATACAAGGTCCCGGTGAAGGTCGACAACGATGCCAATGCCGCGGCGCTAGCGGAAGCTTTGTGGGGCGCGGGGCGCGGTTATCGCAACATTTTCCTTACCGTCCTGGGAACCGGCATTGGAACCGGGATTGTGTTCGACGGCCGGATCTATCACGGGCGCACTGGCGCCGCCGGAGAAGGCGGCCACGTCAGCATAGATTATCGCGGCCCGCTCTGCGGGTGCGGCAAGGCGGGCTGCATCGAGGCTTTCGCGTCCGGCCCGGCCATCGCCAAGCGCGCCCAGGCAAAGCTCAGCGCCAATGGAACGCGCGAGTCGGTGCTCCTGCGACTGGCTCAGGGACAGCACGACGGCGTTACCCCCGAAATGATCGGCGAAGCCTACGCAGAAGGCGATCCCGTGGCCGCAGAGACTCTGCGGGAAACGGTTGGGCTTCTATCTGTGTGGCTGGGCAACATGATCGACTTCCTCGAGCCGGACGTGATCATTGTGGGAGGAGGGGTCGGGATTCTGATAAAACCCTTCCTCGCAGAAATCCGCGAACTCCTTCCCACCTGCTGCGTAAACCGGCGATGCCAGGAGATCCCTCTGCTTCCTGCCTTCTACGGGGGCGACGCCGGCATCGCTGGCGGCGCGGCCCTCGCAGCCGAAGTGCTTCCTGACAGTGCCTTGCAGCCGGAGACGGCCTGAACGCCTAAGTGGGATGTGAACTTCGAGGTCAAGTCGTCCGCGATTCTCTGGTCATTTCTCCGTCGACCATGCGCCAGATACCCAAAGGGTTGCCGTCTCGCAGCTCGTCAGGCAGAGTGGCTTCGGGAAATCCCTGATAACAGACGGGCCGGCAAAAGCGGAAAATCGCCTCGCTGCCCACGGAGGTCGAGCGTCCGTCAGAGGTCGCCGGGTAGGGGCCGCCGTGCACTATGGCGTGGGAAACTTCAACCCCGGTGGGGAAGCCGTTAAACACCAGCCTGCCGACTTTATCCTTTAGAATCGCGACCAAATCTCTAAACTCGTGAAGATCAGCGTCCGTGCCATGAATAGTCGCAGTCAGGTGGCCGCCCAGATTGCGCGCAAGCTCCAACACCTGGGCGCGGGTGGAGTGGCGGACGATCAGCGTTGCCGGGCCGAAGACCTCGGCAGCCAATTCCGGATTTCGCAAGAACGATTCCGTATCGGCCTCGAAAAGCGCGGCGTCTACGCCCAACTCCTGATGGTTGGCCGAGGAAGGCCTCGCGGCCAGAAGCTTCACGCCCGTTTCTGTCTTGCGACGCGTCGTAGCGGCTTGATAGGCTGACCGTATACCGGAGGTCAGCATGTTGAACTGGCCCGACTCGAGGACCGACTTCTTCAGCTTGTCGACGAAGGTTGCAGCGTCGTCGTTCTCAGGCAGGAACACGATCCCAGGCTTCGTGCAAAACTGACCGGCTCCCAGGGTAAAAGATTTGTACATTCCGGTTGAGATGTTCTCGCCATTTTCCCGCAGTGCGCCCGGCAAAATAAAAACCGGGTTAGTGCTGCCCATCTCGGCAAAGACGGGTATGGGTTCACGACGGGCGGCAGCCAGATCCATGAGCGCTCTTCCGGCATTGTGCGATCCCGTGAAGCCCACAGCTTTCACCAGGGGATGTTTGACCAGCGCCACCCCCACTGCGGTGCCGGAATCGAGCAGCAGAGAGAAAACTCCTTCCGGCAAACCGCACTCCTGAACGCTTTCCCGCACCAACCGACCCACAAGTTCACTGGTGCCAGGGTGGGCGGGATGCGCTTTGACAATGACAGGGTTTCCCGCAGCCAGCGCAGAAGCGGTGTCTCCGCCCGCCACCGAGAAAGCCAACGGAAAATTGCTCGCACCGAACACCACCACCGGGCCCAAAGCATGCAGCATCGAGCGCAGATCAGGTTTGGGAGGCTTGCTAACGGCGTCAGCCCGGTCGATCCGGGCCGTGACCCATGAACCTTCTTCCACAAGTTGCGCGAAGAGGCGAAGCTGGCCGCTGGTGCGCCCAGTTTCACTCTGCAAGCGGGGTTTCGGGAGGGCCGTCTCCTGCTCGGCGCGTTCGACAAGTTCGTCCACAGCGCCTTCAATTTTGACCGCGATGGTACGCAGGAATTTTCCTTTTTCGCGGCCCGAGAGCTGGCCGTAAATCGCGAAAGCTTCATGCGCCAGGCCCGCAGCTAAATTTACTTCGCCAACTCCTGCGGAGAAAAAGTCCGGGGGCAGCCGCTCGCCGGTGCGCGGATTGGCGGCGCGGAAGGATGGGCCGGAGTTGACCGCTGAACGCAAACCGATAATCGATTGTCCTGATATTTTCAAATGCGCTTCTCCAGATTACTCGGGGCTTGGCGGCCCGCAACGGACAGTATATCGGCTGCGACCTTCGCAGTCGGGCCGACCCCGCATCCCCGGTTTGAATTATCAGAGATCGAAAGCCCGCCAGATTCTGTAAGATATCTTTTCATCTGCCTTAGTCTCCATCGCACGCTATGAAGCGGCTGGGTTGGGTCTTCACCGAAGCAGAGGATAGCCCATTTGCGGGCTCTGGTTTGTCATTGAGACCCATGTCGAATCTGAGGGAGCTTTTCAAGGAGACTCTGATGAATATCGGTGTCACACGCACCTGTGGTATGGCGGCCCTGATCGCGAGCGCGGTCTGTCTTTATTCGAGCGCCCTGGCAGCCCAGAAGACGCAGGCAGCCGGAAAGGCTGCAGATATCGACAGCCGGCGAACCCAGCTACTCTCGCTGTTCGACGAAGAGTGGCAGTACGAACTGCGTACCAGCCCTGAAGAAGCGACCTCACTCGGGGACAACCGCTACAACGATCGTCTCAAGGACCGTTCGCCGGAGTTTTATCAGTCCGATGTGGAAGCCAGACGCAAGTTTCTCGACCGCTTCGAGGCGGTGAATCACACGGGCTTATCTGCGCAGGATGCGCTCAGCCACGAGTTGATGATCCGAAACCTGCGCCAGGATATTATTGAAGAAGCTCGTTTCAAGCCCTGGGAAATGCCGGTGAACCAGATGGAAGGCCCGCACCTCGGATGGCTTGAGATGGTGAGTTTGACGCCTTTCCACACTGTGAAAGATTACGACAACTATCTGTCGCGATTGCATCAGGTCCCCAGGGCGCTCGATCAGGTGACCGGTAATATGCGGCAGGGACTGAAAGACGGGCTGATGCAGCCTAGATACCTGTTGGACAAGGTGGCGGCGCAAACGCGGGAAATTTCAGACACGGACGCCGAGGCTAGCCCATTCGCCAATCCTTTGAGCAAATTTCCGGGCGGTATTTCTGATGGCGATCAGAAGCGGCTGCGATCGGCTGTCCTGGCGGTGATCAGGAGCGAGGTCCTTCCCGCGTACAAGCGTTTCGCCGAATTTGTGAGTAACGAATATGCTCCTCACGGCCGTAGCGAACCGGGAGTCTGGGCGCTGCCCGATGGCGCGGAACGGTACCGTTTTCAAATCCGGCGCATGACAACGACCGACCTGACTCCGGAAGAGATCCACCAGATCGGGCTCAAGCAGCTGGCCGAGACCGAAACAGAGATGCTGACGCTGGCGCACAAACTGGGGTTCAATGATTTGGCCAGCTTGAACCAGCACATCAAGAACGATCGCAAGTTCTACGCGACCTCGGGCCAGCAAGTGCTTGATCTGTACACCCAATACACGCGCCAGATGGAGGCGCAACTGCCCAAGCTCTTCGGACGTCTCCCGCAAAACAAGCTTGAGGTCATCCCCATGGATCCGTTTCGTGCCAAGAATGCGGTCCCGGCTGACTACAATTCCGGAGCGCAGGACGGTTCGAGGCCCGGGCACATTAACGTGAATGAGTGGGACCCTGAGCATCGGCTGACGTTGAACATCGAGGCCATCGCCTACCACGAAGGCGTGCCTGGGCATCACCTGCAAATTTCCATCGGCCAGGAACTGAAAGATTTGCCTGCCTTCCGCAAAAACGGGGGATACACGGCCTTCGTCGAGGGCTGGGCGCTGTACGCAGAACGGCTGGGCAAAGAAATTGGATTCTACGAGGACCCGTACAGCGATTACGGAAGGCTGGAAAACGAAATGTGGCGAGCCATTCGGCTGGTCATTGACACCGGCGTGCATGAGAAACACTGGTCACGCGAACAGATGGTGGAATATTTCCATCGCTACACCGCGATGGACGAGCCGAATGTGCAAAGCGAGGTGGACCGGTACATTGCATGGCCGGGACAGGCACTGGCTTACAAACTGGGGCAGTTGGAGATTTTGCGATTGCGGGAAGAGGCGCGACAGAAACTGGGCACCAAATTCGACCTGCGGGCGTTTCACGATCAGGTGGTCGGCAGCGGCCCGTTGCCGTTGGGTGTCCTGCATTCCCAGGTTGAGAGCTGGATCAGCGCGCAGGAAGCGCACCCCTGATCCTTTGCAACTTCAAGCTATATTGCGCTTGAGCCTGGCGGCACGGGGCGCGGAGGAAAGCTCAACCCGATTGCGCCCGGACTGTTTGGCGCGGTACAAGGCTTGATCGGCGGCCTGAATCACATGTTCGACCGAGCGTAAACGGGCATTGGGTTCGGCAGCGCCTATGCTTACAGTAACCGAAATTTGCTGATTCGCCGGTTCGGAAATGACGGTGCCGGCCTTCTTTCGCGGCGCTGGAGGCCGGCGAGGCCGGGCCCGGCGTTCGAGGTTTCGCCGGTCGTGACTGCGAAGATTCTGGGCCTGAGTTTCTTGAGTACGTGTCTCCTGAGTGCTGCCGGTCTGATCAGGGTCATCCGGACTTCGGGAATCCTGATTTCTGGAATCCAACGCGCGCGACTTCTGGGCGCGAACCGAGCCCCGGCGCTCCTCGCCGCCCCGGATGCGGAAAGTGGCAACTTCGATTACCGAGCGCAGCAACTCCAGATGAGGCGTGGCTTCTTTGACTGATTTCCCCGGAAACAGGATGGAGAATTCTTCGCCGCCTACGCGATAAGCGCGGCCGCCACCGGTTATGCTGGCAAGTTTGGCGGCCACCATGCGCAGGACCTGATCGCCGGTTTCGTGGCCATAGGTGTCGTTGAAGTTCTTGAAGTGATCGATGTCAACGACTGCAACCGCGTATGGTTCTTCGAGACGCAACAGAGCGTCATTAAAGGCGCGGCGCGCTGGAAGCGAGGTCAGTTCGTCGTGGTAGGCCAGAAAATAAGAGTTTTCGATGATGGAACTGACCAGGATCAGGCCCGCTGTGGCCAGATAAGCAGTGGCAGCTGGGCCGACTGCTCCGACCTGGAACGCAAGAAAGGTCGCCAGCAGAGCCCATAACAGACCACTCTCCGTTGGCTTGCGATAGAGTACCAGGCGCACCAGCAGAACTGCCAGAGCCGCGACGAAGGCCAGCAGGGCCAGCGAAGGCAGTGGCGTCCAGGGCAGGCGCCCGAGAAAGCGGGAGTGGAGAAACGCCGGGCCTACAATTTCTCCGGGGCGGCAAATGATCGCCACAAACACCGACTCGAAGAACAGAAGCGCCAGGCGGGGGACGCTGGCGGGGATGCCCAATCCTCGCTCGCGAAACACGGAGAAGGCAATAAAGTTCAACGGGAGGAGAAATGCCACCGCTTCAAGGGCAATCCGGCCGGGCCCGGCGGAAACGGCGCGTCCTGAAGAAAAGAATTCCAGGGCGCGCTGGGCGAGAAATAGAGTCAAGAGCCCGAACAGAATCCGGCTCGAGTGAAAGCGCCAGGCCAGCAGAATGCCCGCGGCGAAGACGGAATAGAAGTAGAAGTGGACGGCGGCGGAAGGAATGAAACCAAACGCACCCTGGAAGACCACGCAGGCGGCCACCAGGAATAGCGCTCCCGGCACTACCAGGGATCTAAGCGTTTTTGGGCTCCAGAAATTCACTCCCCAGCGAATCCTTTCGGCCAACACTGTTTGTAATGGTTCTCCGCATTATCTCCGAAGTTGAATATGCACGTCAGTGACCGTACAGATTACCGGTAAGAACCGGTTCCCTGGCTAGCCTTGCTCCCAGTTCCCCTTCTGCACCTGGTTCCCTTTTACGGAAGCCGGGACCTTCGATTGGTGCAGTATCTCTTGTTCCGGCCCGCTTCCTGACTAAGAATCAGAATAGTCCAAATTAGGGCAACTATATAGTTGACTAACCAGAGCGATTTGCTCTAGAGTGGAAATCAATCAGGACGACTGGGCGTAGAAGACGACCCACCGCCATCGGTTTGCGAAAAAGCTCCTCAGGGTTGTTCGCCCACACAAAAAATAATCGGCCTTGTGGAGCGTTGCCCGAGCCGACGGACTCCCGGTGAAAGAACCGCTACGCCCAGCCTGTTTCTTGAGAATCAGGGTATCACTAAAGTCTTTCCTTCAGTTCCGGCCCCTTCCCTTGTATTCGGGTTCCTTCATCGTCGGAGCGCATCGTTATGACATCAGAAAATCCTGTCCCCGAAAACAATCCAACCCCAAACACTAGCCGGGAACCCTATAAGCAACCCGATCATCCCCAAGCAGAAGTCTCGCCAGCTTTTGCAGCGCCGAAGCTTCCACCATCCCACGCCCATTACCAAGTTGGCTGCAAAACAGAAAAGAATTGGTGGGATAAGGGCAAACCTTTTGTGGAAATTGCCGGCATGGTGCTCCTCGGCATCTATACTGGCTACACAATCAAGATGTATTGCGCCAACAAGAAGGCTGCTGATGCTGCCAGAGATGCTGCCGACTCCACTGCCGAAAGTGTGACATTGACTAGGGCCAGTGCTCATCTCGACCAGCGTGCATGGCTTGCCGTGGAAGATATTCCGGGCGTAGCGAAGGTTGGCGACTTCTTTTCTGCCGTCGTGCATGTCAAGAATAGCGGGAAAACTCCAGCTATTAACGAGCGTTTCTCGATTGCGCTCAATAACACTCTCCCCAAAGTAGACATAGCAGACGTAGCGCTGGAGTGTATCCAGGCCAACGCAAAACCGGAGCGGACCATCGTTGCTCCCGGCGGCACCGTCTCTTTTCCAGGGAGAGGGGAAAAGTGGGGAAAACTCAAACCTGGCTGGCTGACTAAGCTCGGCACCAAAAAGATTTCTATTTATGGTTGCGTGCTGTATGACGATATTTTCCCCGAGAGCCACTGGCTTACCTTTTGCGGCTACTGGAAGGATGACATTAAGGCGTTTGATAATTGCGAGGTGGGCGATGCCACTGGCGATGGCAACGGCCCCGCACACTAGCGCTGTCACAGCAAGTAACGGAATGCGGCATATTGTGTTTGCGTCGCAGGCGCAATTCGGCCTATTCTTAGATTGCATTTAAGAATGGGCTGGAGCCGCACGGCTGGCACCGAGTGGTTCCATTGGGCAATATTATATTTGATTATGGCGACGAAGCGAAAACCGGGAACGGCCGCTGAATATCAGGCGTTCTCCAATGTTTTAGGGAAAGTCCTTCAGATCTCCCACTCCGAACTGCAAGCGAGATTAAAAGCGGACAAACAAGCAAAGAAGCGAAAGGCTAAACGCGCTTCCGCTTCCCGCGATTCTGGCGCGCGACCTTAGAATTGCCTCGCCCCCGTCAACTCCGAATACGTAATCCTCCGACCAGCAACCCGCGAAAGCAGATCGTAAAACCGTGCGGAATCGTCCATCGGCTCTTTTCGATTGTTGAAGCGGTAAGCCTGCTCATCAAGGTAGCGGAACAAATGGAACGGCTCGACGCTCACATATGTTCCCGAGATGCCGCGCTTCAACAGACTCCAAAAGTTTTCCAGCCCGTTTGTGTGAACGCGGCCATCTACGTATTGCACGGCGTGGTCAACAACCTTGTGGGCGTACTCGCCTTGCAATCCTCGATAGGCAACCCATTCGTCGGTATAGAGAGCAGCGCCAGCTTGCACATGCTTTTTGATTTCGGGCTGCACTGTTTCCAGTCGCCGATTCGGTACGACCGATGCCCTGACTTCGCCACCGCGCTCCAAGACTCCGAACACTACGGCCTTGTCCTTTCCGCCTGTTCCTGTAATGCGGCGTTTGCGCTGCGACAGATGCATGTTCCGCGCTTTGCCGCCGATGAACGTTTCGTCCGCTTCAACTTCGCCACCGTTCCCGCCAACTTTCAGCAGCGAACCATTTTGCATTGCCAAGCGAATGCGATGCAGCATGAACCATGCGGACTTTTGCGTGATGCCGAGATCGCGGGCCACTTCGCAACTGCTGATACCGTTTTTACAATTCGCAATCAGCCACATTCCGCAAAGCCACTTGTCCAGCGTGAGCGGCGAATCCTCGAAGATCGTCCCCAGCTTCACTGAGAACTGCTTGTGGCATTCTTTGCATTTCCAACGGCGCTGGGTCTTCAGGTAGTAATGCTCTTTGTGGCCGCAAGCGGGGCAGGCAGGGCCAGCGGGCCAGCGCATTTGGGCCACGGTATCGATGCAAGTCTGTTCGTCGCTGAAGTAGCGGATAACTTGTTGTAGAGTCTTTACCTTGGCGTCCATGATCGAACGATAGCAGAATTCGTCTGGTTAGTCAAGTATATAATTACCCAAATTAGATTGATCTTATGCGAATTCTAGTCGCGGAAGACGATGCTGCGCTGGCCAGCTTCATAAAAAAGAGGTTGGAGTCCGAGCACTACGCAGTGGTGGTTTCATCCGATGGAGAGCAGGTGCGCGCCATGGCAGGGGAATTGGATTTCGACCTCGTAGTGCTCGACCTTAACCTGCCGCGACTCGACGGCATTGCCATCCTGCGCTTCCTGCGCGCCCGGAAGCCCAGCATGCCGATTCTGGTGCTGACTTGGCGTACCCGCGTGGAAGACAGGGTGCTGTGTCTGGACCTGGGCGCGGACGACTAGTTGGGGAAGCCGTTTCTGGTGACGGGATTTTTCGGATATCCCGAGATGAAAATGGCCTTTACGCCCCCGCTGGCCGCAATCAGCTCAAGGGCCAGAGCGCAGCCATTGCGGTCGGGTAAGACCACGTCGGTAAGCAACAGTTGCACCTCTTCCGCATGACCGTGAAATGCTCGGACTGCGTCCGCCGCGTTTCGTGCGGTCAGCACCCGGTATCTGCTCGAGCACAGGGTCTCGCAAGCCACCTACGAACAAAAGCTTCGTCTTCCACCAGCAGGATGGTTGGAACTCGCGGCCTGGATTCCAGCGCGGGAAAGACGCAAGTGGGACCTGCCGGTGCCACGTAGTCTGGATTTGTCAGATGCAAGTTTCACCTCCGCTGTGGCATTGTGCATTTGTGCTTCCATGATGAGGTGAGCCCGCTGTTCCGAGCTGTGGGTTGATGGGTCGGGAGTTACCGCGACGCCGAGCGTCTGTGAGAAATTAGGCAGGTCACAGAATCAAGAATGCGATGTCGTTTCGGGAAGGCTTGCGCGGTTTCGGGAACAGGTTTGGAACGCTGCCCTGCACGAGCGTGGGCGCTCGCGCCTACATTAAACCGCTAGGGTCGAGTCAGCAGCGTCTGATAGGGATCGAGTACGATCTTTCGTGTGCCTTGCGGTGCGGACAAGTGGAAGTTGGTTTCCGGACCGTCGGCGAATACCTGGCCTAAGAGCACATTTTTTCCTGCGAGCACGGCGTAGATCGGAACGACCGTCACCAACTCCTGGGGCGCGTCCTTTTGTACAATCGTGCCGGTGACCGCCGAGCCTCCGGGCTTCTGTGTGTATTTCACGGACTGCAATTCCAGGTGCGGCAGGGCCGTGCCATTCACCCATCCTTCGTAGAACCAGTCCAGCGATTTGTGTCCCTCGTAGCGGAGAGACAGAGGCAGCTCTTCCTCAAAGACCTGGAGGAACTCGCGGGTATTGATCGCTCTCTCCTGAAAGCGTTCCCTGGCCTTGCTGAGAGCGCGTAGAAAGAGCGCGTCCGCTTGGGTGTCCGAGAGGTTTGCGGAATGCCCGCTACTCGTCCGTTCAGCATCACGCAGCATGGTTCGCAGCATATGGAAGAGCCAGGTACCGCGGCCGTAGCTGATGGCATTGTATCCGGCGGGAAAATGAGAACAGTTGAGTCTGGTACCGAACGTGACCGGACCGACGTCCGCCAGTGGCGAGCCCTCTTTATTCTTCGCCAGCAGATCCTGCCGGTATTTCTCCATGATCATGTGGAACTGAGGCGGAGATTCAGACTCCAGCAGCAGCAAGGCACTGTAATTCGCCAGGGCTTCGAAGAGCCACTGATCGCGGTAGCTTTTCCAGGACAACAGATCGCCCCACCACTGGTGGGCCGTCTCGTGCGCAATGATGTTCTCGCTCAAGATTTTCGCTGCCGCACTCATATGCAGCTCGGACTTATCCTCGGGAGTCAAGAAGGAAAAGCTGGAGAGAAAAATGAGCGATGGCCAACCCTGACTGACCTCGCCGGGCATCTGGGTCAACGCCAGGCTGGTGTAGGGATATGGACCAAAACGGTGGGCGAAGAACTCTAGCGCGCGCGCGGACGAATTTGCCACTGCTTGCGCATTGTGCGCGGGCGAGGGTGAAGGCGCGGGCACAGTCATCTCCTCGGGTCGTGCACGCAACGGAAAAGGGACCGTAGGTCGCGGCGCCAAAACCTCAGACGAGCCTTGCGGGAAAGAGCGTTCCACTCCGGAACTGGCATACGCTTCCACCGAAACGCCGCCGGCCTGGGCTGCTACTCGGGAGTACTTGCCCAGGTTGAATCCGGCAACCGGCATGGGACGATCCGAAACCCAATGGCTGAATTGTTCACCCGGCGGCAAATCGGAGGGCGCTCCTTCTATTCGCTTGCCGGTCGCGAGAAGTGTCCAGCCGGGAGGATAGAGAAATCGCAAGTCGAAGCGGGCCATCTCCAGCCCGCGGTTGGGATACCACGTTCCGCGAGCCCCGACATAGAGCAGCCCAGCTCCGGCTTCGGAGAGCACGTCGCCGCCGTAGACGAAGTGCAAATCAACTCGCTGGCCGGCCCGCAGTGGCTGGGGGAAAATGACGGCGACCAGGTCATTGCCCCGCCGCGCCAGCTGTGTGCCTTCGAGCGCCTGATTCTGAATAAACTCCACCCGGCGGCCATCGGCTTCTACCTTGCTGACCTGCAGGAACCGGGACAATTCGAAGAGCACGGCTCGCTGGCCGGCCTGTCGAACTTCAAGTTGCAGGCTTGCGTCGGCGTCGAGTCTGGTGGGTGGCGCCACTTTTGTCCGGATTTTGTACTGCGAAACATTCACCGCCTCGGGCTTGGCTTCTTCTCCCATGACCCCGGCTGCGTCACCGGAACGACCACCGGGTTGCCCCAGGGTGAATGCGCTCCACACGTCGTAGTAAAGTTCACCTTCCACTGTCTTCTGCTGGCCCGCCCAGATCTGCTCCGCGGCCAGCGAGTCGAAGTAGAGATCGAAAGTCCCGAGATTTCGCCCCTGGAGTCGCGCATGCAGCATGCGATCGTCGTCCGCTCGACGCTTGGACGCTGAGCCGACGGTCTGTTGCTGGCCCGAGGTAGGCAGAGAATTGCTGAAGCTGAGAAGCAGGCGCAAGGCATCGAGTTGGGCTAGGTTGCGGGCGGTCGAGTCCCACTGGGAGACAAATTCCTGGGCGTTCTCCGCGGCCCGGAGCGAAGGCTGCAACTCGGCGAAAGTCTCGTCGTTAAAGCGAAAATATGCGGTAACGAATTTTTCTTCCAGAATGGCCGCTCCGGTAAAAAGCATCATGGAGGCCCGCTCAGCCTGGACATTGGGAACCAGCAGCACCTCACCCTCGCCCTCAAAAAAAGCTCCGGTGACGTGGCCGGCGACATCTTCAGTGAAAGCGATGGTGCCGTCGTCGAACGTGATATGGAAGGCGGCGCGCTCGAGCGTCACTTCACGGATGTTATAGACTCGCGATTTGTCGAGGCCCACGCTTTGCAGCTGCGAATACAAAGCCTCCGCAGAGTGATCCGGCGGAGTTGAGGTCGCGACCGCGGAAGGCGGCGCAGCCGTGACCGCCGTAGCCTGCGCGTTGCTGGACGGCGCAATAAACAATGCGTGCACGAGCAAGAAAAGCGCTGGCGCATTGGCGGGAACAAACCTGATTACCTTGGTCACGTAGGCTGGCCTTCACCCCTATTGCTAGAATGCGCCATAGTGCGGGCACCTGTCATCTTCCTATTGTTAACGGCTCTCCTTCTGGGCGCAGACTGCGCTTCGGCGGAAGTGATCTACCTGAAGAATGGTCGCACCATCTATGCCGACCAGGTTCACGAAAATGGCTCCCACCTCGAGTATGAAGTCGGAGAAGACTCTTACGCAATTCCGAAATCAGCGGTAGACCGGGTCGAGGCCGGAGGAGTTCGTCCCGAGCGAGCCTCGGCTTCGGGCGGCAAGGACCCCAGGGACGTCCCCTCTTTCACTCCAGCCGACGAACTCAAGGGTGAGCCCGAAGTCAGCGACAAGATCGTCCGCGAAGGCAAGGTGGACGTCGATGCGCTGGCCGCGATCGAACAACACGGCAATGCACCGGTAACCGCGGCCGCGTTTTTCATCGCTGGCAAACACGAGATGGAGCAGACGAATTTCAGCAAGGCCCGAACTTATTTTGAGACCGCGCTGCGCTTTGAAGGCCAGAACCCTACCATCCTGAACTATTACGTCGCGCTGCTGCTGCGGACCGGAAACGCGGTTGAGGCTCTGCCCTTCGCCGAACGCGCGGTACGAATTGCCCCCGATTCCCCCGACACCCTGGCCATCCTCGGTTACGCCCAGTATGCCAGCGATCGCAATAAGGATGCGATCCGCAGCTGGAAGCGATCTTTGCAGCTTCGTCCCGATGCCCAGGTACAGAAATATCTGGAGAAGGCGGAGCGCGATGCGACTGCGGAATCGGACTTCACGCAAAACGAAAGCAGCCACTTTACCCTGAAATATGAGGGCCGGCAGACGCCGGAGTCTTTGCGCCGCGATCTGGTCTCCACCCTGGAGTCACACTACGACGACCTGGTACGTGATCTCGGCGTGGCGCCGCGCGGCAGTATCGCCGTGGTCCTCTACACCGACCAGGCTTTTTTCGACGTGACCCAGTCGCCTTCATGGGCCGGTGCGGTCAATGATGGCAAACTGCGCATCCCGGTAAACGGCATGAGTTCGGTTACCCCTGAGTTGTCGCGCGTGCTGAAGCACGAACTCGCGCATTCGTTCATCAACCAACTGTCGGGCGGACGCTGCCCCCAGTGGCTAAATGAGGGCATCGCGCAGGCGATGGAGCCGAAATCGTTATCATCTCGCGGACGCCGTCTCGCCGAACTCTTCAAGGCCCAACAAGAAATTCCATTCAATGCACTGGAAGGCAGCTTCATGCGCTTTTCACCGATGGAAGCAATCTTGGCCTACGACGAGTCTCTCGCGGCAGTGCAGTTCATCATCGACACTCAGGGCGCGAGCGATCTGCAACGCATCCTGCAACGACTGGCCGAGGGAAATTCCACCGAGACCGCTTTGCGAGCGACTATCCACGATGACTACGGACAGTTGCAGGGCGAAGTAGGCAAATACTTAAGCAGCAAGTACGGGAACTAGGCAGGCTAAGAGGGTGCCCCATTTCTCTCGTGTTTTGCGAGAAATGGGGCACCCTCGCTTCGGTAATTTCTTCATCCCCCGTAAATATTGCTATTCAGAAACTCATTGCGGAATTTGCCGCGTGAATCGTAGTGCTTCAAGAGTTCCTGATACTCCGGCAATTTGGCATAGAGCGACTTCAGCCGCGAAGGTGGCATGGTGAAGAGCTTGGCCCAGTGCGGTCGCGCATCAAAGGGCGCTAGCTGTTCTTCAATCATCGGCAACAACTGTTTGACCGCGGGCCATTCCGGTTTCCACGTAAAGTGGATTGTCATGGATGGCCGTTGGTAACAAGTACTCATCCAAAGATTGTCCGCGTCAATCGTGCGTAATTCCGAGATGAACAGATGGGGCCCGACCTTATCCCGAAGCTTTTCGACCGCGAGAATGGCTTCGTACCCGCGGTGGCGCGGAACAAAATATTCGGCTTGCAACTCGGCGCCACTGCTGGGCGTGAAGTTCATACGGAAATGCGGCAGTCGCTCATGCCAGGGGCCGGGAATACCCATCTGCTCAGTACAACTTTCCGCCGAATGCCCTGCCACCGGGTGAAGCTTCTGGGTTGCAAGCTTCGCCCCATAAAACTCAGGCGCGAACTCGAATGAAGTCCCAGGCTCGACACGGCGCTTTATCCATACTTGAGTGGCCCGGTGGTCTTGCCAATCGGTGAATAGGCTGACGCTGTAGCCACTCGCAAAAATATCATCGAGATGGCTTTCCAATTGCGCCAGCGACAGATTCTCGTAGACAACCTGCCTCACTTGAAATGTGGGCTGCACGTCCAGTGTAACCTTGGTGACCACACCAAGCCCGCCTAGAGCAACGACGGCACCGAGAAACCGGTCTCCATCTTTTTGCCGGGACAGAGTTACAATCTCACCGTCGGCCGTGACGATTTCGAGTGCGGAAACAGCAGTCGACAGGTTGCCATTCTTGCTGCCCGAGCCATGCGTGGCTGTGGCACATGCGCCCGCGACGGAAACATGCGGCAAGGAGGCCAGGTTGTGCACCGCGAAACCCTGGGCGTCGAGATACGGAGCGAGCGTGCCGTAGGTGACACCCGCTCCCATGGTGACGGTGCGGGACTTTGGGTCCAACACCATCTGGTCGAGAAACTTCAGCGAGATCTGGGTATCGGTGCTGTCGGCGATCCCGTTGAAAGAGTGGCGCGCGCCAAGCGCTCTCAGCTTGCCGCTGCTCTTCACCGCCTGTTGAACTTCCTCGACAGACTTGGGAAGGAGCAACCGGTCGGTACCGTATTGATAGTTGCCCGCCCAATTTGTCCGCGCTGTAGATTGTTGCTCTCCGGTAACCAGCCGCGACAGCATGCCGTTGGCGAGAAGAACGCCAGACGATTTCAGGAACTGTCTCTTGTTCATATTGTCCAATCGGATCGCAACAATATATAAAGAATTGCAGAGCTCAGTGCAAGAGATTCCAGCAGACGCACGGGGCAGAGCCTGCCTGGCCAGTTCACCTAATCTGTATCAGGTCGCTGGTCCCCGGCGTCACCGCAACCGGCGCGGGAAACTGAGGCGCGCGCCACGAGTCGAAGACGGATACCTGGTGCACGCAGGAGACGGTGCAATTGGGAGCGCAGCTTTTCTCCGAAAGATATTCGCGGCGAATGTCTTCAGTCGTGTACTTCTCCAGCGGGATGGCGGGATAGCCGCGCTGCTGGGAACAATAGTGCACCAGGCCATCTTCGCAAATGTATAGATAGCGGGCACCGGCGCGGCAGCGCCATTGATTGGGGCGGCCTTGCGCAATATTGTCCTGGAAGCCGTTAATCCGAGTGAAGCCGCTCTTTTCCATCGACTTCATCTCGTTGTACACCCGCCGCTCTTCGTCATTCAGCGGTTGCAGCTGGCCGGAGCCATCGTGAATGATGCCGATGGTGGAGCTGAAGCCCAGACCCAGAGCGCGCTTGCCGATGGTCAGTGCGTCTTGCGGATTCTTTACGCCGCCACCCACCACCGAATTGATGTTCACGTGGAAGTCGGCGTGCTCGGCGAGCAGCTCCAGCTTCTTGTCCAGCACCTTCAGGCTTTTTTTCGAGACCTCGTCCGGGGTCACGTTGTCGATCGAAATTTGCAGCCACTCCAGCCCAGCACGATTGAGGCGTTCGATGCGTTCCGCCACCAGAAGATAGCCGTTCGTGATCAGCCCGGCGATCATGCCTCGTTTGCGAATGCGGTGGATGACCTCGTCCAGTTCGGGATGAAGCAAGGGCTCGCCGCCACTGATGGTGATGACCGATGTCCCCAGTGCAGCCAGCTTGTCCACGCGTTGAAACATGGCCTCGGTAGGGACAGGTTTCGAAAAATCGTCGTATTCGTTGCAGTACTCGCAGGCCAGATTGCAGCGCCGGGTGGGGATGATGTGAGCCAAAAGAGGATGGTCAGTGGAGGAAAATGCACTCGCGATCATGCGCGCCCCCCGCAGATTGCGGTGGAGCGCCTTCAAACGGCGTCGCACTATGGTTCCGGCGGAAGGCATGGTTACTTCTTTATTAGAGCATAGGGGTGGTTGAAGTGCATCGACTGGACAGCGTTTGGTGCGATTTACGGAGTGAATGGCAGCTTCAGTCGGTGAGGGTATGGCCAGCTTTTATCAACGCCTCGAGCGCGGTGGCTGCGTGCTCTTCTCTCACCAGGATGTAGTCGGTGTCGAAAGTGGAGACAGCAAATATAGGAATGCCTCTCTCGGCCAGGGGCTCGAGAAAAGAAGCGAGGACCCCCGTCAGCGAGAACGGGAATGGGCCTTCGAGCTGGAAGCAGGTCCACGGCGACTCACATTTTGCGTTTGGCGGAGCCTGATCGGTGGGGCAGACGATGGATAGCTCTTCGGCAGTTCGCGTGATGGAGGTGAAGAGCACGGTTGTGGTGGGTGCGGGGATTGGAGCATCCGGGGCCAAGCGACAGACTGTGAAGCTGGCTGGGAGACGTCGAAATCTTAGCTGCATGAAAGCTCCAGGACGTAAATACCTAGTCGAGCTCGGCTCGGCCTGGACGGGTCGGAGACCCGTCCCCACACAGTCTCAGGTGGTGCCCACGGCCTTCATTACTGCCGCTTTGGCGAGTAGGCGGGTTGAGTCCAGGGTTGGCAGCGACGAGGAATCGGGCGTGACCAGCAGCGGGATTTCAGTGCAGCCCAGCACAACTGCGTCGCAGCCCCGGTCAGCCAACGCCCGGATTACCTCCTGAAAATATGTCAGGGAGCGTGGAATGAACTGGGCGTTTACCAGCTCGTCGAAAATGATCTGGTTGATTCTTTCGCGGGCTTGCTGGTCCGGCGTGCGGTGTTCGAGGCCGGCTGCTTTCAACTTCTCTGGATAGACCGGCCCTTCCATCAGGTAGCGAGTGCCGAGCACGCCTATGCGTTTGAAGTGACTTCGGCGGGCCTCGTTCGCGACCTCCTGTGCGATGTGCAGCCAGGGACGTGGGGACCGCCGCTCGACCATGTCAAATGCCTGATGGATAGTGTTGTCGGGACAGATAAGGAAATCAGCGCCGGCCTTTGCCAGCTTGTCGGCCGACGAGAGCATAAGATCCGCAACTCCGGACCAATCGTCGGCGTAGATGAAACTCATGTATCGGGCCAGGGGATGAGTATGCATCGAGACTTCGGGGTGATCGTGGACCCCGAGCAGATGGGCGCCTTCGAGTGCAATGGTGCGATAACAGAGCGCCGCCCCCTCCGCGCTGCAAGCGACAATGCCGATGTGCTGGGTCATTGAGTCTCTCTTTTTAATGACTCCTGCGAAGCGAGCTTCTCGACCCGCTGCAACATTATGTCCAGGTCCTTACGCGAGTAATACTTGCCGTTCGCGACGACGCCGAAAATCTTGCCCGCGTTGCGGATGTCATCGAGCGGGTTTGCGTCCAGCAGCACCAGATCAGCCACATGTTCCGGTTCGACAAGTCCGTATTTATCTATTCTGCCCAGAAACAACGCCGGGTTCAAAGTGGCGGATTGAAGGGCCTGTAAGGGGGTGGAGCCGCTTTTTACCAGCCAATCCAGCTCATCGTGCAAACTGAAGCCGGGAAACACGTAGGGGTCGGGACCGTCGCTGCCGGCCATGAAGCGCACTCCGGCGCTGTGCATCGCCTTTACCAGTTCCACATCGCGAGCGGCTTCAGTCTTCAAGGCCGCCAGCTCTTCGGGCGAAGTGTTCGCGCGGAGCTTCGCCGGATCCCATTGCGCGCGGACTGATGCAGGAACATATTTCAGACGGGGATCGGATTCCAGATCCGGATCGTCGATTCGACTATTGGCCTCGGTCCAAACCAGCGTTGGCACTTGCCAGGTATGGCTCTGTGCCAGTTGGAGGAACAACGCGCCCGCTCTGGCCTGGTCATAGGTGGAAATGATCTGTGGACCCAGTTTCTCGTATGCCGGTAATCGCGCTTCGCCAGAGCGGTGAGTTCCTGGGTGCGAAGTTCGTCCTCGCGGGAGGAGCAGGCGAGCAAGACTCCGGTCAGATGCTCAATGCTTTTCTGGCCCGCCGTGACTGCCTCGCGAACGCTCACAGAATATGGAACGTGGCCGACGAAAGGAATGTTCTGTTTTGCAGATTCATCGGCAATCGCAAAATAGGAATCGCGCGGAACATTGGAAAGTATTTTGACGAAATCCAGACCCTGCTTTTTCACCGCGTCCACCGCCTGGCGAGCGTCTTCCGGAGTGTTTACGGCGATGGTCTGCCGGTCGCTCTTCCCTCCCGCCAGAAACGGGCCAGCCAAAATCAGGCGGGGGCCGAGCAAGTCTCCACTCTCGATCCGCTGGCGGCGGTTCTCCAACACATCTGGGTCGCCACCCATGTCGCGCACCCCGGTTATGCCATTGGCGATGTAGAGCGGGTAGATCACTTTCTCATCCCATGCCGGGGACACGAAGGCGCTGTGCACGTGCATGTCCCACAGTCCAGGGACCATGTATTTTCCGTCGGCATTCACGATCTGGATGTCGTGCCCCTGGCCGACGAAACCGACTTTCGCCACGCCACTGATCCGCCCTTGCTTAATCACTACCGTCATACCCCGAGCAATCGTGCCATCGCGCACACTCACTACGTTGACGTTGGTGAATATGAGAGCCTCGGTCCGAGTTTTTGGGTTGGGTCCCGCCCACAGGAACGTGGTCAGGCACAAACAGACGGTCAGAGATGCTTTCATGCCCCAAGGCTCCAGAAGACAACGGTCAGGAAAGGCTAAGTGTGGGCCGCCGCGGCGTCAAACAAATTCAGGAACGTCAGTTTCTTTTCCGTGGGAAGAAAAGAGGCTTCGAAGGAGTTCCGTGCCAGTTCCCGCAGATGCTCTTCGGTAAAACCGAAAGACTGCTGGGCCAACTGGTATTCGCGCGCCAGCGATGTACGAAACATGGCAGGATCGTCAGTGTTAAGCGTGATCATGATTCCCTGATCAAAATACTGGCGGACCGGATGAGAACTCGAGGATGGGCACGCGCCGGTGCGCAGGTTGCTGGTAATGCAGATCTCCACCGGTACCTGGCGGGTGGCCAGCTCTTCCACCAATTCAGGATCTTGCGCGGCGGTAAGTCCATGTCCAATGCGTTCCGCGCGAAGGTTGAGGGCGCCCCAGATGGATTCAGGCCCGGCATTCTCACCCGCGTGCGCGGTCAGGTGCAATCCGTTGTCGGCGGCATAGGCGTAGGCGTCGCGAAACAACTCAGGTGGCCCCTTCTGTTCATCGCCGCCCATACCGATGGCCGCAACGTTACGCTCCCGATGGCGCACCGCAACTTCGAAGACTTCGCGAGCCGCAGCCGGGCCAAACTGGCGCACCGCGTCGAAGATCCATAACAGGGAGACACCGAAATCGCGCTCTCCTTTTTGGCGGCCTCGCTCCAAGCCCTCGAACAGAGCATCAAAATTCTGCTTGCGCCATAGACAAACTCCCACCGACACGTATACCTCGGCGTGCAGCACGTTTTGCGCTCTCAGCCTTTCCGTCAAGCGGTAAGTGATGAGTTCGTAGTCGTCGGCGGTCTGAAGATCTTCGGTTACGGCCTTGAACGCCATCAGGAAACCGTTGAAGTCCTGATAGCTGTAGAGCTGTTCGATCTCAGCCAGCGTGCTGGTTTTGCCGTGGCGCTGCCGCAACTCGAGCAGGGTCGTGGGATCAATCGCGCCTTCCAGATGGAGATGCAGCTCAGCCTTAGGCAGGGTGACAATGAACGAACTGGGCTGCGACGCCACAACCTGATTGTAGATTGAAGACCGAAGATTTGCAGAGAGAATAGATCTCAGATTGAAGATTCTAGATTTCAGATTGAAGAGTGATGGTCCACGATGTCGATTCCAACTCTCCGCATAGACCCGAGCCGCGAAGCGGCGGAAAGGTAGCCCAGGGCGCAAGCCCCGGGTAAGAGCGAAACGAGTAAGCTCCGAAGGAGCAAAAGAAAATCTGCAATCTCAAATCTTCAATCTAATCTCGCTAGCCTAGCCTTGCAAAACTCGCTGTGATGCCGACTGTAAAAGATGTAGATGGCCAGTCCGAGCGCCAGCCAGATGAAGAAACGCAGCCAGGTGATTACGGTAAGCCCGGTCATCAGTCCACCGCACAGCACAACCGAGATCAACGGAAACCATGGAACGAAAGGAACGCGAAAGGCGCGGGGACGATCAGGCTGCCGGCGGCGCAGAAAAATGACGCCCAACGACACCAGTACGAAGGCAAACAGCGTGCCGATATTGGACAGATCGGCGGCGTCACCGATATCCACCAGGCCGGCAGGAATTCCTACCGCAAAGCACGCAATCCAGGTTGACCAATAGGGAGTCTTGTACTTGGGATGCACTACGGAAAAAAGCTTGGGCAGAAGGCCGTCGCGAGACATGGCGTACCAGATGCGCGCCTGTCCATACTGAAAGACCAGCAGCGACGAAATCATCCCAGTGAGGGCGCCGACGACGATCACGGAGCGAAAGAACGGATGCGCGCCCAGGTACTTCAGTGCGTAGGCTACGGGCGCCTCGGCGGCTTCGCCGGAAACGAAAGTCGTGTACTTCATCATGCCCAGCAAAACGATCGCAACCCCAACGTAGAGGATGGTGCAGATAATCAGGGAGGCGATGATGCCGAAGGGCAGGTCGCGCTGCGGAGTCCTACATTCCTCGGCGGCAGTGGAGACGGAATCGAAACCGATGTAGGTGAAGAACACGATGGCGCCGCCGGTGACGATTCCAGCAAATCCCGACGGAGCGAATGGAGTCCAGTTGGCCTTATTGACCAGCATGCCGCCCACGACCAGGAACGTCAGGATCGCACCGATCTTGATCAACACCATCACATTGTTGGCCCCGGCCGACTCCTTCACCCCGCGCACCAGCAGCAGCGTCAGAATAAAAACGATCAGAAAGCCGGGCACGTTGAAATACGCGCCAGTCCAGTGCCCCGAAGCCCAGACCGGGCTTGCCCACGCGTTGGGCAGGTTTAGACCGAAAGCCGCCAGTTGCGCTTTGGCGTATCCGCTGAAACCGACGGCGACCGCCACGTTGCTCACCACATATTCCAGAATCAAATCCCAGCCGATGATCCAGGCAAAAATTTCGCCCAGGGTCGCGTAGGAATAGGTATAGGCGCTGCCCGCGATCGGGATCATCGACGCCAGTTCGGCGTAGCACAGGCCGGCAAAACTGCAGGCCACAGCGACCAGCAGAAACGAGATGGCGATGGAGGGGCCGGCTGCCGGGCGGCCGTGCATCAGCGCGCCCGCCGTGCTTCCGGTGCGCAGGAAGTTGCCGATCAGGTCCAAGACCTGCGCGTGCAGAATTGAGGGGGCGTCGAAGTGTTCCCCCGCGGCCGCCGTGCCCGTGAGAACGAAATATCCCAGAACCGATGATCGCGCCGATGCCGAGGGCGGTAAGCGACCACGGACCGAGGGACTTCTTAAGACGATGGCCCGGCTCGTCGGCTTCCGCAATCAGTTTGTCGATGGACTTGCAGCAGAGCAGTTGATGGTCAGAGGTATAGGCCGTTGGTGCTTGTGCCAAAGGTTTTCGTCTCCTGGGACAGTCGGCCAGCGCACTTGGCACTTAGCCAGTCCACAGCTAAGTGCCAAATGCTGAATGCCGAGTGCCCTCTTTAGCGCTTCGCGGTACCGCGTGCCATCTTTTTCACTTTGCGCTTGGCCGAACCGCGAGCATATTCTCGCGGCTTCAGTGGATTCTCCGTCTTGCGCTTCTTGCGCGAGGCGCGCTTCGTTTTCTTGCGTTCTTCCTTGGTCAGTGTGCTTGTGTTTGCCATGAGTGCTGTTTGGTTCTCCTTAAGAAATGCTGAAGCTCAGCTTCTGGCTTCTAGCCAAAACATAAGATCTGCGAGCTGGCTGGAGGCTGGAAGCCAGGAGCTGGAAGCGCTCTAGACTCCCTCCAGCTGCGCATACTTCTCCACCAGCTTCTTCAAACCGAAGCGAGGGAATTGTACCGTAATCTTGGCATCTTCACCTTCTCCTTCGCGCTGGTAGACGGTGCCTTCACCATATTTCGGATGGCGAACTTTCTGTCCAGGGCGGAAGCCCTTTCTGCCTTTGGGCTCTTCGACCGGCAGTTTGGGGACGCTGAACTTCTTGCCTCGCGAGGCGAAAAAGTCGGCAATGTTCTCAATCGAGTTATAGGACTTGCCGGAGTACGACGCCGCCGGAGTGCGTTGTTTCTGCGGGCCGCTCCAGACCGCACTCTGGTCTTCGTCTTCGTACGCGTAGTGGGTGGATTCCTGCTCGTGTGGTCGCGGACGACTCGCCCGCGCTGGCCCGAACGCGCGCGACTCGCCCTCAGCCACACGACCTGCGCGGGCTCTTCTGGATAATCCCAGGTCTTCCACCAGCTCCGCCGGGATTTCTTCCAGAAACCGTGACGGAATGCTCGCCTCCGGCAGATCGGTACCGTAACGGCGGCGGTAGACTGCACGGGTCACAATCAACGTGTCCATCGCGCGGGTCATGCCCACGTAGCAAAGGCGGCGCTCTTCCTCAACATCGTCAGGCTGCAGAAAAGTCCGAGAGTGCGGAAACAGGCCTTCTTCCAGGCCTCCAAGAAAGATGAGTGGGAACTCGAGGCCCTTGGCGGCGTGCAAGGTCATCAGCGTAATTTGTGCGCGCTCGTCGTAGGCATCCGCATCGCTGACCAATGCCGCGTGGTCCAGAAACTGGTCAAGCGTTTCGCCGCGGTCACGAGAATCCATGGCCGCGTTGACCAGTTCGCGCAGGTTCTCCACGCGGGAAAAGGCTTCGGGCGTGTCTTCGGCTTCGAGCTGCTTGATGTATCCAGTGCGGTCAATGAGAAATTTCAGAATATCGGCGGTGCCGGCGGGGAGAGAATTCGTAGCGCCGGCATCCTGCCGGCTGTCGTGGAGGCGTCCCGCCTCCACTTCTTCGTCAGACAGACGATTCGCCCGTTCCCCCACCGGCGGGACACCGGCACTACCCTCGCCGACCGATCCGGAATCGCCCCCAAAATCGAATGAGAAATTGGCGGGACTGAAGTCGGTGTCGTCATCGACCGGCAGGGGATCCGTCTCCTCATTTCCCTGCACAGCTTCGGCCGCCGCAGTTTCTTCCAAACGCTCGGCATAGGCTCCGGTCAGAATGGCGCGCCCGTCCTCGATGATGTTGGTGAATAGCTTGAGCGCCACCAGCGCACGCTGGGGCAGAAGCTGCCGTTTAACTACTTCCGCAATCGCGCCCCATAAAGAAAGCCCGGTTTCGAGTGCGACCCGCTCCAGGGTTTCAATGCTGGTCTTGCCGATTCCGCGGACCGGAACGTTGATCACGCGCAGCAGCGAGATGGAGTCGTCTGGGTTGTGGATGACCTTGAGGTACGAAATCATGTCCTTGATCTCGACGCGCTCGTAGAACGAGAAGCCGCCGACCACGTGATATTTCAACCCGTAGCGGCGCATGGCTTCTTCATAGAGCCTCGACTGCGAGTTGGTGCGGTAGAGCACGGCAGCCCGGGCGTTCTCGCCCTGTTCGACCGCCTCGCGCAGATATTTCGAAAGATAATCGGCGGCAAAGAGCGCCTCGTTCTCGCCGTCCGGAGCTTCGTAGTAGCCGATCTTGGTGCCGCCCTGCCGCGAGGTCCACAGGTTCTTGCCCTTGCGCTTCAGGTTGTTCGCAACCACCGCCGACGCCGCCTGCAGAATGTTCTGAGTCGAACGGTAGTTCTGCTCCAGGCGGATGATCTTAGCCTCGGGAAAGTCTTTTTCGAACTCGAGGATGTTGCGGATATCCGCGCCGCGCCAGGAGTAGATGGACTGATCTTCGTCGCCCACGGCGCAAATGTTGTGATGGCTGCCAGCCAAAAGGCGCATAAGTTCGTACTGCGGACGGTTGGTGTCCTGATATTCGTCGATCATCACGTACTGGTAGCGGCGGTTGTAATAGTCGCGAACCGCGGGGACGGCTTTCAGCAGTCGCACGGTTTCAAGCAGCAGGTCGTCGAAATCAAGAGCATTGGCTTTACGCAGCTCCTTGCAATACTCCTCGTAAATGTGGGCCACACGCTCCGTCTTGGGATCTCCCGACTGCAGATACACCTCCTGCGGATCCAGCATGTGGTTCTTGGCCCAGGAAATATGCGAGAGCACAGAGCGCGGCGTGGTCTGCTTGTCGTCAATTCCAAGGCGGCGCATCGCCGACTTGACCAGTTGCTGCTGATCCGACTCGTCGTAGATGACAAAGCTTTTCGTCAGTCCAATCGGTGGCTGGCCCGGAACGGATGAAGGAATACGCAGTTGTTCGATATCCCGGCGCAACGACCCGCACACAGAAAGAATGGAAGGTTGAAATGGTCGGCTTGGCGATGGAAAGACCACCCACCAGCTTGTCCACGCGTTCGACCATTTCCTGCGCAGCCTTGTTGGTAAAGGTCATGGCCAGGATGGCCTCCGGCATCACGCCCTGATTTTCGATGAGGTAAGCGATGCGGAAGGTAATGACCCGGGTCTTGCCGCTGCCCGCGCCAGCCAGGATGAGCACCGGCCCCTCCGTGGTTTCAACGGCGGCGCGTTGTTGCGGATTGAGTTGTTCTAGAAAAGACAAATGTGGAGCGGCTCCGAGGTTCACTAGCTCAATTTTACAGGGGATCGACGATTCACGGACTCCGCTTAGATCCAGGCTCCCATAACCTGTCCTAGTCCACCCCGAACCCGCACTCCCGTCCGCGCGATCGGTGAAATAACGGGCGTTTGTTTCTTCCGCTCCCAATATTTCGGTGCGTTGAAATCCCACGTTCCTGAGTTCCCCGGCCAGTTCGGTGGGACGGAAGAATAGTTGGAAAAGCTCGCCCGCAGCCGCCACCCGCCCGGATATCAGGTGCAGCGCAAGCCGCTGCCGCAGGTTGAGTAATTTGGGGTCCACAGCGAAGTCGAAGGCCACGCCGCTGCCCGGAGGCAGTTGCGCGATGAAACGCAGAGTCGCCATGCAGGATTCCCGGGTGAGGTAGGGCGTCACTCCCAGCCAGGAGAAGAACGCGGGCGAGCCTGAGTCAAAGCCGCCCTGTTCGAGTCCAGCCGCCAGTGTCTGCCGCTCGAAATCGACCGGGACGAACTTCAGCGATTGTGGAATCGCAATACCCGCCGCCTGCAGGCGCTCGAGCTTCCAGGCTCGAGTAGCGGGACGGTCCACTTCAAACACTCTAGTTGAATCATGGTAAGCAAACGTGTCGAGGCCGGCGCCGAGAACGACGTATTGCGCCACGTCCTGCTCAAAGGCGTTAGCCAGTTGGTCTTCGGCGTACCTGGCTGCAGGCCACCACGTAAGCGCGAAACGCTCGAGCAAAAGGGTTTGCGTTCTCGTGGACTGGCGCACAGTTTCTCGGCCGCCTCAGCCCCAATAATCGGTACGGTCAGGGGATCGTCGAGGACTTTGGGCTGGTCAAAAAGCTGGTGGGCGGCGCGTCGAATGGCGACGTTGTGTGCGGTCCGGCTGAATCTTCCCTGCTTCAACGGAAACTATCCTGTCTTCGCGGCGGTTCGCCTGGCATTGCATTCTTCACACCGACAGAGATCCCTCAGAAACTGCCAGGAATAAATGCCCAATTCGTGGCCGTCATTCCAATGAAACTTA
Organism: Terriglobia bacterium; assembly: GCA_963803655.1. Classification (GTDB taxonomy): domain Bacteria; phylum Acidobacteriota; class Terriglobia; order Terriglobales; family Acidobacteriaceae; genus JAIQFF01. The sequence goes on along the minus strand of CAWDNR010000013.1, from coordinate 147,168 downwards.
ATGGCGTATTTGCCCACTCCCTCGGCAGACAACGGCTTGGCCACCTCCTTGAACATAGGAAGCGCGCCGGGCGCGAGTTTAGGCCGCTCGCCGGGCTGGCGGCCAGACTTGCCCCGCTCGTCGTCACAAAGGGCGCAGGGACATGCATCGCGCAGAAAGGGGAACGAGTAGTGCGAACTGTGACCGTCCTTCCATTCGATGTCCAAGCCTGAACCGGTAGTGAGGTTCACTTTGACCGATTTCGGATCGGGAGCCGTCATTTTCCCAGTATCGCACAGTCTGACTACTGCCTATGTCCATGCCAGACTATAAGATAGGTGAATCCAAAGAATCTTCTTGACAAGAGGAACGAAGATATTTAACTTAACGATGTTAACTAAACATCGTTAAGTAAGAGAACGGCGTAACTGGAGAGAGTGATGGGCGTCAAAGAACGAAGGGAGCGCGTGAAATCGGAGACCAGGGACAAGATCTTGGACGCTGCACGAGAACTGTTTACCAGCGAAGGCTACGAAGGCGTTTCCATGCGCCAGGTAGCCGAGAAGATCGAGTACTCGCCCACCGCGATCTACTTGCATTTCGCGGATAAAGAACAGCTTTTCCACGAACTCGTTCACGAGGATTTCGCCCGCCTGGCCACCGTTTTCCAGAGTGCAGCGATGCCGGCCAACCCTGTAGACCGCATCCGGGAAATTGGCCGCACCTACGTGGAATTCGGAACCCACTACCCGAATCACTACAAGCTCATGTTTATGACGCCGCATCCGCCGGCCGAACTCGATGATCTCGATCGTGAAATAAAAGGCAATCCGGAGAGCGACGCCTATGCCTTTCTGAAGCTCTCGGTGGGGCAGGCCATCAGCGACGGATACTTCCGCGATGACCTGCACGACCCTGATCTGATTTCACAGACCCTGTGGGCCGCCGTACACGGCGTGATTTCCCTGCAAATTGCCAAATGCAACGACGGCTGGGTGGATTGGCGCCCCCTCGAAGACCGGGCAACTCTCATGCTCGACGTCACTTTGCGGGGCATGCTGAAGGAGGCCAACTGATATGCCTCCCCTGGCGCGGCGCAATCTGTTTCACGACAAGGTTCGGCTGACCGTAACCCTCACTGGAATCGTCTTCGCGGTGGTTCTGATCGTGGTCGAGCTGGGACTGTTTGTCGGGTTCACCAGCACTACTTCTGGACTGGTGGATCACTCCGGCGCCGACCTGTGGGTCGCCTCCAAGAACGTGCCCTACATTGAGCAGGGCGTCGTTTTCAGCGAGCGCAGGCTGAATCAGGTGCGAGCCATCCCGGGCGTGGGCGAAGCCGAAAAATACATCGCACATTGGACCCAGTGGAAACGTCCCGATGGAAGCGAGGAATCGGTTCAGATCGTTGGCTTCAATGTGGACTCCGCGATGGGCAGGCCATGGAATCTAGTGCAGGGACGGGTCGAAGACCTTAAGACTCCAGACGCCATCATCCTCGACGAACTCTACAAGGAAAAGCTCGGCGTCACCCGCGTGGGTGAGGTCTTTGAAATCCACGGTCGACGCGCTCGTGTGGTCGGGTTCACCCATGGCATTCGTTCCTTCACGACTTCGCCGTACGTCTTTACCAGCTTCAAGAATGCGCAGGACTTCGTCGGCCTGCGCGAGGACCAGACATACTTTCTGCTGGTCAAACTCGCTCCCGGGGCCGACCTGGAAACCGTGCGCAGCGCTCTTGCTAGCCAGGTGAAAGACGTTGAAGTTCTGACCAGTCATGCATTCAGCCGCATGACCCAGATTTACTGGATGTTCACCACCGGCGCGGGCGTGGCTGTGCTGCTCGCCGCTGGCCTTGGACTTATTGTTGGATTCGTCGTGGTTGCTCAGACTATCTACGCCACCACCATGGACCACCTGCGCGAGTTTGGCACGCTCAAGGCCATGGGCGCGGCCAACAGCTATGTGTACAAGGTAATCATTCAGCAGGCCGCCATGAGCGCGGGAATCGGCTACGTGCTGGGAATGGCGGTAAGCGCCTTCGTGGTTCGCGCCAGCCAGCACGGAGGCGCAGCGATTCTTATGCCGTGGCAGATGGCGGTGGGTATGTTCTTTCTCACCCTGGCCATGTGCGTCGGCGCAGCCCTGGTTTCCATTAACAAAGTCACGCGGCTTGATCCGGCAATCGTGTTCAAGGGCTGAGTAACGGAACAGAGAGGAACTATGCAACCAGCCATCGCAGTGCGCGCCGTTGAGAAAACCTACGCCGAAGGAATCGCCGGAGTTCCCGCCCTGCGTGGTGTGGATCTGGACGTTCATCCGGGAGAACTGGTGATGCTGATGGGCCCCTCGGGCAGCGGCAAGACCACGCTGCTGTCCATCATGGGATGCATCCTCTCGCCGACCTCAGGCAGCGTGCGCATTGCGGACAAAGAAGTCGGCAACCTGAGCGAAAAGCAGCTGCCGGCGATCCGGCTCGAGCACATCGGCTTCGTGTTCCAGGGCTTCAATCTCTTCCCGACGCTCACCGCCGGCGAGAACGTCGAACTCATGCTCGACCTCAAAGGCATTCGTGGCGAAAGGGCAAAACTACGCTCCCTGGAATTGCTCGAACAGGTTGGCCTGGCCGAAAAGTACGCCACCTTCCCTTCCGACTTGAGCGGAGGACAGAAACAGCGTGTGGCCATCGCGCGGGCGCTGGCTGGCGATCCGCAGATCGTTCTGGCGGACGAACCAACCGCGGCCCTCGATTCACAAACTGGCCGCACCGTCATGGAAATGATGGCGCGCCTGGCGCATGAGCGCGGCCGCGCCGTGGTCATCGTGACTCACGATTCGCGCGTGCTCAGCTTTGCCGACCGCATCGTCCGAATCGAGGACGGCTTGATTGCAGACAGTTCGATGGCGAAGAAGCGCCCCGAGTCGGAAGTTTCTCCCGAACTGTTGGCGCCATTGGCCATGCATGCGGGCGAAATTCATATCGCCTAATAACGGGTTTAACAACCGCATTGAGCACTTTTATGACTATGAAATTAAACAGAAAATCTGTTCTCCTAATCGCATTGGTGGCGTTCACGCTGGCCATCTCACTCACGTTGGTTTCGGTTCGCTCGCGCGCAGCCAATAATGCCAATACGGTTGCGGCGCAGGCGACCCCCGCACCCTTCCTGGTTGCGGGACCGGGGCGCGTGGAACCTCTCTCGGAAAACATTCAGATCGGCTCCGAATTGAGCGGGAAGATCAAGTCGGTCAACGTGGAAGAAGGCGACCCAGTCCGCAAGGGACAGGTGCTGGCCGTGCTGCAGAACGACGACTATCGCGCCGAAGTGCTTTCTGGCGAAGCCCAGGTACTGGCGAAGGAAGCCACCCTGCGAAAGGTAGTCAACGGCGCCCGTACCCAGGAGCGCTCGGAAGCTCTGTCGACGGTCCGCGCCGCCGAAGCGGTCATGAACAACGCCCGTTCAGAAATGGACCGACGCCAGAAGCTCTTCGATGCCGGCGTAATCTCACGTGACGAGTTCGAGCGTTATGCGCGTGAATACGACGTCGCCAAGGCAAACTATCAGGAGAATGTGGAGCACCATTCGCTGGTAGACGACCATGCGCGCGAAGAAGATCGCAGCTTCGCCGAAGCTGACCTGCAGCTGGCGCGCGCCCAACTGGAACAATCCCAGGCCAGATATGAAAAGACGCTGATCAAGTCCCCTATCGACGGCACGGTGCTGCGCAAGCACCATCGCAACGGCGAAAGCGTCTCCAATTCCTCGACCGTGCCTGACCCGATTCTGACCGTGGGAGACAAGGACATCCTGCGGGTTCGCATGGATGTCGACGAGACCGACGTGAACAAGATCCGGGTCGGGCAGAAAGCGTACGTCACCGCCGATGCCTACGGTAAGCAGAAGTTCTGGGGACAGGTCGTTCGCGTGGGCGAACTGCTCGGGCCGAAAAACGTCCGTACCGACGAGCCCACCGAACACGTAGACAAGAAAATTCTGGAGACTCTGGTCGAACTGGACAAAGGCGTACAGCTGCCGGTCGGTCTGCGGGTGGATTCGTACATCGTGGGCGACACGCCGGAAGTAGCGAGGGTACGGTAACGTGTGGGGCGGACACGCCACTCCGCACAGGCTCTGGTCAAGGCTCGGAGATTCGGTTAGAATAACTCTTCGCGTATCAAGTTCTGACCTTTCCTGGAGTAGTGCATGGCACAAGTATGTGAGATCTGCGGCAAGGGGCCGCAATTCGGGAATAATATCAGCCACGCCCACAACGTCACCAAACGGCGTTGGAATGTGAACCTGCGACCGGTGCACGCCAAGGTGGGCGCCGCGACCAGACGGATCCGCGTCTGCACCTCCTGCCTGCGCAGCGGCAAAGTCGTCAAAGCCTAACCGCCCTCTCCGCCTCTTCGACCCGATAAAGATGCGTGGGTCATGTCTGTCGCTATATATCGTTATACGATATATATGCAAAAATGTCGGGCATTAAAAAAAGCTGGCCCTTTTCTGATTACCGAGAGCTGGCGGAACTGCGCTACCAGGTTCGGCGATTCCTTCACTTCAGCGAACAGGATCCGGGACCTCGAATTCGACCGTAAGACCGAGAACATTGACATACCAGTCGCGAGAAGCAATCCAGTGGCTGACTGGAATGGTCATGTGATCAAACATGACCAAAGCAATCTCCTGTTCCTCGGTGAGACACCGCTCATTTTACGAAACGGCTCACCCCTTCGCCCGGCTCAGACCGGGTTCAGGATGGCACCAGAATATTCTGAGAACGGTCAGTTCCGCTCTTTCGCCGGCGGCGGGGTGCTTGAGATGATGCTCTTTTGTGCTGCTGTAATCAGTGGGCGGAGCGCCTGTACCGAGACGCCCAGCGTGCCGCCGGAGAAGCCGTCGATGTAGGCTTCATTAATGCCGATGACCTGGCCTTGTGAGTTGAATACCGGGCCGCCGCTGCCGCCGTGGGCGGTAGGGGCGTCATAGATCAGCTTGTCGCCGACCACGTCTCCCAGGTGCCCGCAGGTAGCCGATGGACGAATCAGCGATAGCGCTGCCAGTTCATTGGCGGCGCCAATATCGTCACGGCGATAAGCCAGGCGTTCGTAAACCGCTGGGGGCGATTTTGCAACCATGCCCAGCACGCCCATCGGATAGCCAACGACAGCGACCAGTTCTCCAGGATTCGAGGCTGTCTCGGCCAGGGGCAGAGGGCGGAGGCGGCTGATGGCTTGTGAATTTTCGACCTTGAGCACAGCCAGGTCGCCGTGCGCTGACAGCACCAGGGGCGTGATATCAACCGGAAGTGGGAATCCCGGAAAAAACGCCACCAATTTTTCCAGTTCCGGCTTGGCCCCCTTGCTGATCAGGAGGTCAGACTCGGCGTCTCCGTACCAGGGCTCGGCAACATGGCGATTTGTGGCCAGTAAGCCTTCCGCGACCACGAAGCCAGTTCCGGAAATGCGGGCGCGAAGAGAAGGCCGGTGTCCCGGTGTAGAGACGTGGTAAACGCCGTAGATGTAGCAGATTGAATTGCGATAACGGTTCAGCACCAGGGCAGGCATGGCCTGTTCCTGCTTGAGTTCATCCACGTCGCGTGTCAGCTGATTGAGTTCGTCCTGGTGTTCGTTGATGAGGGCGGGGCGAACCGATGCCGGCGGGGGAAGAGGCGCGGGCGGCGCATAGTAGTGGGCCATGACGCCGGTCCCGATGATCAGGAACAGGCCCAGCACAACCTCGACCAGCCGTGCCCACGTAGTACAGACCGGCTCTTCTTCCGATGAATGATGGCTCTCGACCATGAGGACGAACCGGTTGCCGCGGGCAAATTAGGGGAGGGAAAAGCGTGTCCGCCGGGCAGACCTGTGACCTACTATTCTGCGGCTTGGGACCGTGGTCTCCTAGGGTACGGAAGGTTATGTACGGGTGGACTTATGGCTCTCTAATACCCAGGCGTTCGGACATCTCCTGGTATAGAAACCCCTCGCCCTGACGGTAGGGCTGCACCCATTCGCCGTCGATGACAAATTGCGGGATGGCGCGCTTGCCGGTGCGAGCAATGATTTCGTCGGCAGCGCCGGGCGTGGTCTCGATGTCCACTTCTTTGAACGGAATGTTGTGACCCTGCAGAAACCGCTTGGCAACGCGGCAGTCCGGGCACCAAAAAGCGGAATAAAGCACGAGTTCCATGTGGGTTAGGAATTTCTTTGCGTCCTTTGCGGGCCGGAGAAAACAAAGCCGCCAGCATAAGCTGACGGCTGATTACTGAGACCTGACCCCTAATTTTCGTACAACAACACGCCTTCGGTCTTCTCCGAATCCACCGGACGGTAGTACAGCTTCTGCCCATCCAGAAAAACTTCGATGAACGCCGGGCGGGTCGTGATCGTGCCCTGGATCAGCGCTTCAGAGAGCGGATCTTCGATGTACTTCTGCAAAGCCCGCCGCAGAGGACGCGCGCCATAGCTGCGATCGCCCAGAGTCTGGCTCAGGATCCACTTCTTGGCCTCGTCGGTCACCGTGACCGTGATCGACTTCTGCGCCAGGTTCTGGTTCAGCAAGCTCACCATCAGTTCCAGAATCTGGATCAGATCTTGCTCGCTGAGCGCCGTGAACAGAATGATCTCGTCCAGACGATTGAGGAATTCCGGATTGAAGGTGCGTTTGACCTCGCCCTTCACCAGATCTTCGATCTTGCCCGAAATCATGTCCTCGTTGGTCGACTGGAAGCCCAGGCCCTCGCGTTTCTGGAGGTGCCGGGCGCCGATGTTCGAGGTCATGATGATGATCGTGTTCTTGAAGTCGACCGTGTTGCCCAGACCGTCGGTGAGCTGTCCGTCTTCAAATACCTGCAACAGGATGTTGAACACGTCCGGATGCGCCTTCTCGACTTCGTCGAGCAGGACGACGGAATAGGGTGCGCGCTTCACGCGCTCGGTGAGCTGTCCGCCTTCTTCGTAGCCGACGTATCCCGGAGGCGAACCGATCAGCTTCGAGACCGAGTGTTTCTCCATGAATTCTGACATATCGAAGCGAACCAGCGACTTCTCGCTGCCGAACATGAACTGTGCCAAGGTGCGAGCCACTTCGGTCTTGCCCACGCCCGTGGGACCGAGGAACAGGAACGAACCGATAGGCCGGTTCGGGCTCTTCAGGCCGGCGCGGCTGCGACGGATGGCGCGGGCCAAGGCGACGATGGCTTTGTCCTGCGAAATGATCCGCTTGTGCAGCTCTTCTTCGATGCGCAACAGCTTGGCCGACTCTTCTTCCTTGATCGAGGTAATAGGCACGCCGGTCCAGCGCGAAACCACGTCCTCGATGTCCTCCCGACCGACAACGCCGGTGGAGGATTCATCGAGGTGGTATTTTTCGCGAAGAGCGCGCAGGTTCTCGCGCTCCTTGCGTTCCTCATCCGAGTAGAAGCGCGCCTTCTCGAACTCGTGGTTCGCGATGGCGTTCTCCATACGGTGGACGATGAACTTGATGCGCTTCTGGACTTCGGTGATCTCCTCCGGCAGCGAAGTCTGGCGCAGCTTTACCCGCGCTCCGGCTTCGTCGATCAGGTCGATTGCCTTGTCCGGCAGAAAGCGGTCCGGGATGTAGCGATTCGAATGCGATACGGCGAAGTTGATGGACTCGTCGGTGTAAGTGACGGCGTGGAACTTCTCGTACCGGTCTTTGATCCCGAACAGAATTTTGGTGGCGTTGGCTTCATCCGGCGGCGGAACTTTTACCGCCTGGAAGCGACGCTCCAGCGAACGATCTTTTTCGATCGACTTGCGATACTCGCCCGGCGTGGTGGCCCCGATGCACTGGATCTCACCGCGCGACAACGCCGGCTTCAGAATGTTGGCTGCATCGAGCGAGCCCTCCGCCGAGCCTGCACCCACCAGGGTATGCAACTCGTCGATGAAGATGATGGAGTTCTGCGATTCCATCAGCTCCTTCATGATGGTCTTCAGCCGCTCTTCAAACTGGCCGCGATACTTGGTGCCGGCGACGATCAGAGAAAGGTCGAGTCCGAGGATGCGCTTATCTGCCAGGAACGACGGGACTTCGCCGTCCGCGATGCGCTGCGCCAGTCCTTCCACGATGGCGGTCTTACCCACACCGGGCTCGCCGATAAGCACTGGATTGTTCTTGGTGCGGCGGCACAGAATCTGAATCACGCGTTCTAGTTCGCCGTCGCGTCCGACCAGCGGATCGAGCTGGTTGTCCATGGCGGCCTGGGTCAGGTCGCGGGAAAATTCGCTGAGCAGTGAAGACTCGCGCTGACGTTGGGGCGCTGATTTTTCCTGACTGCTGCGTGCCAATTCCTCGCGGATAGTGGAGAGCCTGAGGCCACGCTCATGCAGGATCTCAGCGGCGAAGCACTTCTCTTCTCTTAGTAAACCCAAAAGCAAATGTTCGGTTCCAATGTGCTTGTGCGAAAGCCGCTCCGCCTCTTCCGCGGCATACGCCAAAACGCGCTTGCATTCATTGCTTAATGGGAGGTCGACCGAGGTCGACACCTTCTCCCGGATCGTGGTGTGTCCTTCGATCTGTTTGCGAATGGATTCTACCGAAGCATGAGAGCGCAGGAAGCGGTTAGTCAGGGCTTTGTCTTCGCGCAGAAGCCCCAGCAACAGGTGCTCCGTCTCAATATAGGGAGACCCGAACTGGCTGGCTTCATAGCGCGCAAAAAAGATGACGCGCCTCGCTTTTTCCGTATAACGTTCAAACATAAAGCCCTACCCCCTTGGCTCTACTGAGGACCGAGGTTTCTGCTTGCGTCCCCACCCAGGAAGCCACCTGCCCTCAAAGCATTATTGCAACCAACCGGCCAACCCGTCTATGGCCCGGAAGCGCCGGTAGAACGTCCGCCCGTTACCAAAGAGACCCGTATCACCTTTCTCTCCGACCATTTGCAACGCGTTACAAACTTTCTCGCCGTCCTGCCATTGCGGCACTTCTCGGGACGACTGTCAATTGGCGTCACTCTAGCCAGAAAGCGTCTCCGGTACAACCTCTTCCATCCGCCCGCGCTGCAAACGCAACACCCGATGGCAACGTCGCGCAAAGGCAAAATTGTGGGTGGCAATGAGAGAGGTCAGCTGGTAGTCGCGATGGAGCCGGGCAATCAATTCAAAAACCGAGTCCGCTGTACGGCTGTCGAGGTCTCCAGTGGGCTCATCCGCCAGCAAAAGCTTGGGCCGGGTGATGAGCGCCCGGGCCAAAGCTACACGCTGCTGTTCACCGCCGGAAAGCTCTCCCGCCCGGTGATGCGAACGCTGCTCCAGACCTACCTCGTGCAGCCACCGCGAAGCTTCTCCCTCCGCTTTTGGCTTAGGAAGACCCCTCAGCAAAAGCGGCATGGCCACGTTTTCCAGTGCCGTAAACTCCGGCAGCAGGTAGTGGAACTGCCAGACGAAACCGAGTTCATGGTTTCGGAACCCGGCCGCGTCATCTTCTGAAAGCGAACTCAATCGCAAGTGGGCGCAGTATACGTCACCCGCAGAAGCACGATCAAGAGCGCCGAGGATATGCAACAAGGTACTCTTGCCCGAGCCCGATTCTCCGACGATCGCCAGCATTTCTCCTCTGGCTACCTGGAAAGACAAATTTTCAAAGAGCACCAGATCCGACTCGCCGGAGCGAAAAACCTTCTTCAGACCTCTCGACGCGCAGGATCGTTTCCTGTTCGGTTAGATGCAAAAGGTTGGCTCCTCGGCTCACGGGCAGCTTCTGGCTGCTAGCTTCTAGCGGCTAGCCTTCTTTCCGGGCTGCACGCTCATTAAAACATGAACGCCGGGGCGGAAACCTCCTGCTCCCCGTTTTGGGGAGCGCTGCTGAGAGGAACCTTAAGCCCAATTTTCAATAAATACGATATGACCATGGTCACAAACCTGGCCGAGGGTCACTCGTAGCGGAGAGCTTCCGCGGGAAGAATCCGCGCCGCCGACCACGATGGATACAACGTGGCGATCAGGGAAATCCCGATGGCAACCAAAGCGACCAGCGCGCCATCTATTGCTCGCGGGGCAAAAGGCACATAGTCGATTGAATAAACCTCAGGAGCGAGCGACAACAAATGGTAGTGGCCTCCCGCCCAGGAGAGGCGCGTACCCGACTGCCAGACCAATGGCCGTACCGATTACGCCAATCAACAATCCTTGCGTGATAAACAGGCGGCGCACTTGCGATTTCCGCGTGCCCATGGACATGAGCACCGCAATGTCGCGGGTCTTCTCCATCACCATCATGGTGAGCGAGATCAGAATATTCAGGGCAGCCACGAACACGATCAGGCCGATCGTAATGAACGTAACCAGCTTCTCCAGGCGCAGGGCGCGGAACAGAGCCTTGTTCTGTTCCATCCAGTTGGTAGTCATGAAACCTTTCCCCGCAGCCTGTTCGAGCTCCTGCGAAATTTGCCCGGCCTGGTAAATGTCATCCACCTTGAACTCAAGCACGGTGATCTGGTCGCCCAGCCCTTCAAGATTTTGCGTGTCAGAAAGACGGGTGAAAGCCCACGAGCTGTCGTAGTCAAAGAAACCGGAATTGAAAATCCCGACTACGCGAAAGCGGCTGTACTTCGGCACCAGCCCAAACGGAGTAAGTTCACCTTGCGGACTGGTGACCAGCACCACCGAGTTCAGCGTGGCGCCCAGATCTTCAGCAATATCTTTCCCGAGCACGATGGGCGGCATCGAAGCAACCCGCTCGTGCACCGAGTTCAGATCGTCCGGAGATTTCTCTGAGTCTGGAGCCGATGCGCCGGAAGCTAATGTGTCCACGTAGGGGCGGGTCTCCGGACCCGCCCTGGCTGGGTCGAAGACCCGGCTCCACACGGCCTGCGCCATTCTCAATGCCGGGGCTCTCTTCCAGAGGATCCATCGACCCAATCTTCACCGTATCCAGCAGATCGCTGACTTTGCGCTCATACGCCGGGATCATGCCTTTCAAGCACAGCGCCACGGGCCCGCGGGCCCCGCGAGATCAATACCTGCTCATAAATCGCAGGCGCCGTACCGACCACGTGAGGCTGCTTCGACAAACGCTCCATCAACGGACGCCATTCCTTGATCCCGTCACTTTCTATGCGCAAGAGATTGATATGCGAAGTTGAGCCCAGCAGACGATTCTGCAAATCCTGACGGAATCCATTGTTGATGGCAAGTGCGACGACGAGAGAAGCCACTCCAGCAGCGACTCCAGCGATCGAAATGCCGGTGATCACACCTATCACGGCCTGGCGGCGTTTGGCGCGGAGATAGCGAGTCGCGATGAAGAATTCGAAGCGCATGAAGGGAAGCTATCAGCTCTCAGTCGGTGCTCTCCGCTGGATTCGATTATAGCGACGCCGTGTGGAGAAGGGGGCCGCAGGTGTTACTGCAGTTTCGACTCCGCTTCAACCAGCCGCTTCGAAAGAAATTTCCGCTCCGCTTCGTTGGTGACAAGCGCAAGTGCGCGGCGATATGCCGCAGCGGCTGTAGTCCATTGTTGGAGACGCCGTGCCAGATCCGCCTGTGCCGCCGGCAGCAGGTAGTAGCCACGCAGTTCTCCCCGCCGACTCCACCAGGGCTAGGCCTTCACCAATCTGCGCCTGGTTCCACCGGCTACGATCTTGTCCTTCGAGCAACAGAATCTCCCTATTTGCGTCCATCCGGGCGTCGCGCCGTGAATCGTGCAGCAGCATTCAGTGCGAGCAGGCCAGCAGCTTCCGGTGGAGAGCCCGCACAGCGTGCGCAGGGTGAGCGCGACTTGTGATTCCGTCCGCAGAGCAGGATGGCAGCAGGTAAAGATCAGGCGCAAGCGGTCGTCACTGAGCATGGCATTTTCTGACTCACCCGCACCATCGCTGGCAGGAACGAGGGCCCGCTGCTCCGGTACGCGGCTAAATCTCTGTAGCTCCTCCTGCTTTTTTTCGAAACGCATCCGCCGCCGTATCAGATCGACGGCTTTGTTGCGCGCCGTGGACACCAACCATGCCCGTGGCTTCTCCGGAACGCCCTGCCGGGGCCACTGTTCGACTGCCACAGCAAACGCTTCCTGAGTCACCTCCTCGGCCAAATCGAAGTCTCCGAGGAGGCGAATCAGGGTGGCGAGAATTCTTGCGGATTCGTCGCGATACACCTGCTCGATAAAGATTCGTTCGATGGTCACCGCATTCCCTTTGTCAGAGGGTAGCTGGTGATACCTCGATCGGGCTAGGGCATCGAGTGGACTCTGATCGGCCGAACTTCAATCGAGCCCCAACGCGAAGACGGAATCCGGGCCGCGAGTCCGATAGCTTCGTCCAGATCCTTCGCTTCGACCAGGTAGTAACCGCCGAGCTGTTCCTTGGTTTCGGCAAAGGGACCATCAGTCACCACGCGCTTGCCGTCGCGCCACCGCACGGTTGTAGCAGTGGAGATGCGGTCCAACTCATTGCCGCCCTTGAGATGGCCGCTGCCGGCGATGCTTTGGGTAAATTCTCCATACTCCTGGCTTACCTTCCCCTGTTCCGCCTCACTGAGCTTGTTCCAGTAGGTTTCGTTGCCATAGAGATGAGTAGCAGATATTGCATTTTTCTCAGGCCTCCTTGCCTGCACATCAGTTAGTCGAGCGGAAAGCGTATTTTCGACACCTTTTGAAATAATCTTTCTTGCCGATGAGACCAGGCAAAATGATGGCATGGACAGCTTTCAGCCGCTGAGGTACCTCCGGGACTGAAGCTCATCTAGGGTACATCCTTACTGCAGGCCCGAAAGGCCCGCTCCACCCGGACTGGTTTTGTGGCAAAGTAGATGAGGATGGCCGATTCCCTCGAATCGAAGGTTCCTGAACCCGGGCTTGCTGAAAAAAAAGTCCCTGCATCCAGACTTCCTGCTGGCCGAATCGCGTTCGCCCATCCCGACTTCACCATTTACCAGGCAGCACGGTTTTTCATCGTCGCGGCGCTCGAGATGCAGTCAGTCGCCGTGGGATGGCAGATGTACGAGATCACCCGGCGGCCGCTCGACCTCGGATTGATTGGTCTGGCTCAGTTCCTGCCGGGCATGGTCCTTTTTCTCGTCTCGGGACACGTCGCCGACCGCTTCGACCGGCGCAAAGTGGTCACGCTGTGTTATGGCGGGTTCGCCGTGTCCTCGGGACTGCTCTGGGCAATCGCGTGGCGAGGCAGCCATTCTGTTCGTCTGATCTATGCGGCGGTTGTGCTGGTTGGCGTGGTGCGCGCATTCAATTCTCCGGTGAGCCGGGCGCTTCTGCCGCAACTGGTTCCGGAGGAGCATTTTCCCAACGCGGTGGCCTGGAACGCGAGCATCTTTCAGGCGGCTACCATTCTGGGGCCATCGATTGGCGGGTTTCTGTATGCCCTCTCGCACGGGCCCGGAGTGGTGTATGCCACGGCGGTGGTCGCCAGCCTCGCAGCCGTATTTTCGATGCTTCGAATTACCCTTCGGGCCCAGGCGCGGACGCGGGAACCGGTCAACTGGAACACCGTTCTTGCCGGCTTCCATTACATCTGGAGACACAAGCTGGTTCTGGGCTCGATCTCGCTGGACATGTTTGCCGTTCTGCTGGGAGGCGCGGTGGCATTGCTTCCCGTCTATGCCAGCGAAATTCTCAAGACCGGCCCCTGGGGCTTGGGTCTGCTGCGCAGCGCTCCGGGCATAGGAGCGACAGCCATGGCGATCCTGGTGGCGCACCGCCCGCTGCGGCGTCGCGCCGGACTCACCATGTTGTGGTGCGTGGGGGGATTCGGAGTCTGCACCATTATTTTCGGGCTATCGCGCAGCCTGGCACTTTCCCTGGTGGCATTGCTGTTGCTCGGAGCTTCGGACATGATCAGCGTGATCATCCGCTCCATCCTAGTTCAGCTGGCGACGCCGGATGAGATGCGCGGCCGGGTGAATGCAGTGGACATGATCTTTATCGGAGTTTCAAACGAACTGGGACAGTTTGAGTCCGGTCTGACGGCACATTGGTTCGGAACGGTCCCGGCGGTTGTGCTGGGAGGAGTGGGCACGCTGGTGGTGATCGGAATATGGGCCTGGGCTTTCCCAGAACTGCGGAATGCCGACCAGATCACAGATCGACCACCAACAACCACGTAGGGGCAGATGTCCTCATCTGCCCAGTCGAGCAAAGCCCGACAGATTTCTTGGGGGAGAAAAAGAGCGGAGCTTCGCTCCGCCGGACAGATGGGGACATCTGTCCCTCCGTGGTAGCTCGAGCTACTTGCCTCGGATCACCGTTTTCGCCGAACTCATGTTGTCAAAGCGGTCGTAGACTCGCACCACGACAACGTGCTCGGCAGACATCCTCTTCGCGTCAGGCAGTCCCGGATTCCCGCCCACAGGCTGTGCCACCTGAAAGTCATAACTCACGGACTTCGAATCCGCGAGCTGGCCCACCGGTTCCACATACTGCCAATCGGCCGCGTCCACGGAATATTCAGCGCGCTTGATGTTCGAAAACCCGTCCGTCGCGCGAAAGCTCACGTGAATTTGCGCGCCTTCCGGCGACGCCTTGAGCTCATCGATTCGCGGCGGCGTGGTATCCACTTCGAAGCGCGCACTGTCCCGGGTCGAAGTGAGCGCCTGTCCAGGCGAATGCGACGGTGCATCCGAAGCCAGGACCTCGACGGTGTAGCCACCATCCGGAAGCAACGAAGCGTCGAAGGAATAAAATTTGTCGGTCAGATTGTCCTTCAGCAGCAGCCAACGGGTTTCGCCGTCGCCCCGGTAATAGACCGAGTAGACCATCTGATCGTCGTTGTCGTCATGGACGGTCCACTTCACGCCGATGGAATCGGAGTCGCGGGTGGCTGGAGGCGGCGCGTCAAAATGTAGCTGCGGAGTGCCGGCCGCAGCCCCGCTGGTATCCGGGATCACAACCGGCTTGGGCAGCGGCTGGTAACGCACGCCCACCTGCACGCTGACGTCGTCGAAGTCGGGTGCGACGTTCTTGGGCAGGTAGTTCAGCAGCACCCTGTCCACGCTGGGGGCGGTGTTGCCGGCGTGCAGCATGGCTTTCCATTGAATGAAGCGGGCGGGCGGGACGTTCAGTACCGGATCTTTCTGCAAGTCAACCGGCGTCCAAGGGCTCCAGTTGCGGTCAGGATTGTCCACATTGCCGCTGCGAGCAAAAAGCTGCGACCTGACCGGTTCCGCGCAATTCCGCGCGCCCCCAGCGGGAAAAGACTTTGCCGTCGAACACATCGCTTTCGTAGCTGCCTTCGGATTCCGGAGACCCACCCAGCAGGAACACTTTGCCGAGATTACTGGTGGAAACATAGAGGCCTCCCTCCGGAGCTTCGGCGAAAGCGGTGACTTGGGTGGCGCTGGCCTTGAGCAGATCGACGAAACGATCTTCGCCGGTGATCGCAAAGACATGGCCACGGTTGCCCGTCCCTGCCAGCAGTCGGCCCGCCGGATCGAATGCCAGGGCATACACCAGGTCGTCACGCGAAGCCCAAATGCGGCTGGGAGATCCGTCAGGAGCGATACGGTAAATTTCTGAACCGCCGCTTGCTCCAGAACCGGGAAGCGGGATGCTGCTCGCGAGGCCAGACGGGGAAGGATTTACGTTCAGGACCACCATGCCGGGTTGTGCCGCCCCGGCCGGCCCGGGAGTAGGCGTTGTCACCGGTGGCGGGAAGATCGAAGGACCAGCCCCAGGGCGTTTCTCCCCAACCCCGGCGGCATAAATATTTCCCGCCTTGTCGAGGGCCAGCGCGGTGATTTCTTTTTTAGGCGCGCTGTACAGCACGAAACTCTCACCGCTCGGCTTGATCTGATAGACCAGTCCGCTGCCATCCGAGCCGGCGATGAGATTGCCTTTGGCGTCCACGGACAAGACGCGAATGTGAGCTTCGTCGCTTTTGAAGAAGAGGGAGTGCTCACCCTTGGGAGTCACGCGATAGATTTCGCCGTGATCGCCGGTCGCAACATACAGGTTGCCCGAATTGTCGAAAGCCAGGTCCCATATATATTTTGTGCCCGGATCGAAATACATCGAAGCGGAGAAATCGCCGGCCGTTTTGGTCTTCTCCGTTTCCGCTTTTCCCTTCGCCGCGAGAGCGCCAGTCTGTCGCTCAATGCGATACACCTTGCCGTCAGGATTGGTCGCGGCGTAGAGAACGCCGTTCTTGTCCAGGGCCAGCGCTTGCACCTGCAGCTCCTTGGGCTCGAAGATACTGGACGATTGCCCCTGCGGAGTGATGCGATACACGCGGGCAGGCGAGCCGGTTGCAGCGTAGAGATTGCCGCTCGGGTCGGCCGCGATCGACCATATGTAAGTGGATGGAGTGGTGGAGATCGCCTTGAAAGCGGGAGCCAGCTCGAGACCGCCCATACTGCGAATGGCCACACCCATAGCCGATCCCTTGCTCAGGTCTTCAAACTTCGATTGTTCCCAGGTGCGCGTACCTTCGCCGGAAGCGAAGCGAACCGTAACGAACATAGAAATAAAAACGAGGAAGAATTGCTTACGCAGAAGGATTGCCAATTTTGTTACCTCATCGCCGATCTAAAGCGGAAGAACCCAGACTATCACGGAGGCTCGGAGCATCACCCCGGGGGTAGTGGGTACTTGGACCCGCAAAGTTTGTCATCCTGAGCGCAGTCTTTCGTCCCGCAAAGCGGGATGAAAACAAGCCAAGGACCCATGCATTCCGCGCCACCCTCCATACAGTATCTGCTCAAATCCAGCATGAAACGGCGTGAGCAGATCGGGCAGGGATTTGGCGCTGCTATCGCCAGGAATGCACAGGTCCTTGGTCGGGAGCCCTTCGCATAGCGAAAGGCTCCGCTTCCTCACGATGACAGCGTTTGAAAGGGAGCGGTGGTCCAACTTTGGAGAGCAGGAACGCTCGCGCCTTACTTGATCGTAATAGTCAGGACCTGCGCGCCCGCGACCACATAGTCCAGCGGTCCGGTGGCGGCTTCGTTCACCGAAGACTCGCCCTGCACAATCATTTCCTGAGTGCCACGCATACTGTCCATCACATTCATGATCGAGAGCGGCAGAGTGGGCATGACTTTGTCGGCGACCATCGCCTCGGGATCAGCCTCAAGCAGCGAAACGTAAACGCGATTGTTGACGTGCTGTTTGTTCAGCAGAGCGATAGTCGAAGCCAGATCCATTTTGCGACCAAGCAGCGGGCTGGTGCGGCGAACACGGTCGAGAGTTTCGCCATCGCTGACCAGAATGCGCAGCGGGCCCTTGGAAGTGGAGGTCGGAATATGAATTGGAATCTGCTGCAGAAGCACTTCGCCCCGGTAGGGGCGCAGCACAGTTTCGATGGTGATCTCGTCTCCCGGCCGGGCCTCGATCAGGTCGGTGCGGGCACCCTCCAGACGGGCCCAGCGGCGTTCGCGGATCAGGTCGAAATCAAGCTGGACGCCACGAATGCCAGGCACATTATAGGGATTGTCGTAAATGCCGCTGAAGCGTTCCCCCAGCGACAGCGCCGCCATGACGGCGGCAGGCTGTCCGCCATCCGACGGAGCAAACATGTTCTGCACCGTGACGTCGGGATATCCATTCACGCTGATCCGGCCGTTCATGCGATAGGTGGTGTCTTCGCCGTACTCGTTCACCCCGTGCAGCGCGTTGAATACCGTGGCCATCATGGCCAGCGGGCTCAGGTTGGCGTTGTTCAGCACTTCATAATGAAATTGCTTGTTCGCCGCCCCGCCGTGAATATTCAAGGTGACCGGAATCATCTCCGGCTGTTTGCCAAACTCGCCCAGAATGCCGGTGTGTCGATCTTGCACGAAGGCGCCGACCGGCTCGGTAGCGTTTACGATCTTGAAAGCGTTCAGCGGCGAAGGCAACGTGGCCAGGACCTCCGCTTTGGTCATGGGCAAATCCACCATGCCAAATTGCAGCAGCGGATGACCGCACGCGAGCAGGTGATGCGCATCCATGTAAGTGACCGTGCAGGTCGCGGCGATGTCCATGTCGCCGCGCACCAGAATCGCGCTGATAGCAGATCCCGGTTCCAGAGGCTCGGGCTGTTTGCTTTCGCTGACCGAACCCACCCCCATGACGGGCACGATCCCAGCCCGCGCGAACTGCGGGAGCGAAGCGCTGCATGGCTTCCTGCGAGAATCCGCTGAACACCAGCGGGGCTTCGATCGGCTTCAGGTAGTTGGCATAATCTCTAGAGGCAAAACTCTCAGCTCCGGGACCCGAGGTACGGGTTGGGGTCTGAACGGAAGCGCCGGCGTTTACTGTGCTGCTTCCCTGGCTGCGATCCATGGCGTTGATCTCGAACATTTCGGCAATGGGCGTCACCCCGGCGATGGGTTCCTTGGAGAATTCGCCGATGCGAAAAGCCAGCGCCCCCGCCAGTTTGCCGTCCAGATACACCGGGCTGCCGCTCATGCCGGCGACCACTCCGGTATATTCCGCTTTCTCACCCGACAAACGCACCAGGATGATGTCTCCCTTGGGACCGTTCGCGTTCTTCAGAATTCCGAGAACTTCCACTCCCATGGACTCAGGCTTGGTGCCCTGAAACACGGTATAGGCAACGCCGTGCATCCCGGCGTGGATTTCGCTCACCGGAATGGTTTCGACGGGTTTAGAGGGTTTGGGCCTGGGTTACCGAACCGAGCAAGAGGGCTATAACGCTGGAGAAAAACGCATGTCTCATGAATTTGACCTGGAGCGAGCCACGCTCCGTAAACCAAAAAAGCTACACTTCGCGCTTTGTGTACGATTTGCCGGGGGGAGGAGCCAAAAAAGCGACAGCCGAGGCCGTGCAAAACATCCCAATCGCGAAGCCCTGCGTCTATACTAGCATAAGGATTTTCCGAGGAATTCCATGTTTTCGCATTGACCGGATTAGAATTTTGACATCTCTGGGCCGACAAATCCTAACTATCCCATTGATGATGTTGGCTTTGCTATTTCTAACCTCGGGCATGCCCAGCCTCTTCGCCCAGGACCAGGCAGCACCCGCGGCAGCCGGCCAAAAGCAGGAACCGCCACCGGAAGCAGGCGGGCCCCAGAACGATGTAGGGCCCTACGCCATTCCGAAAAAGAGAGAGGAACCGCCTCCTCCGCCGCCGCCGGCAAAACCGAAAAAAGTGGAGGGCATGCCGGACTATTCCATCAAGGCGGACGTCTCGCTGGTGAACGTGGATGTTCTGGTCACGACCAAGGACGGGCAATTCATCCCCGGCCTGAAGAAGGACAACTTCCGGGTGATGGAGGACGGCGTCCAGCAATCGGTGGTTGACTTCGATATTTCGCAAGCACCGATCACGGCCGTGCTGCTGGTTGAATTTGCCTCCACCAATTACTACTTCATGGTGGAGGCACTGAACGCCAGCTACTGCTTTCGCCAACGCCCTCAAGAAGAACGACTGGGTGGCGGTGATTTCCTACGACATGAAACCGCACATCCTGGCCGACTTCACCCAGGACAAGCAGGCAGTCTATGGCGCGCTGAATCAGTTGCGAATCCCAGGATTCGCCGAGACCAATCTGTTTGACGCCCTGTATGACACGCTGGACCGGGTGGACCAGATCGAAGGACGCAAGTACATCATCCTGGTAACCACCGGGGTCGACACCTTCAGCAAACTCACTCTTGACCAGATCACTAAGAAAATCAAAGCCACGCATGACGTCACTATCTTTCCCATCAGCGTGGGATTTGCGGTGCGCAATTATTGCGAAACTCACAGCTGCGGTTACACCCACGGCATGGGCATCCCGGTTGGCGAAATGGATTACCTGCAAGGCGACAACGAAATGAACACCTTCGCCCGCCTTACCGGAGGACGTGCCTACTTTCCCCGATTTCAGGCGGAACTGCCGGAAATTTTTCACGATGTAATCGGCGACATGCGTAACCAGTACAACCTGGCCTACCATCCCACCAATCCCAAACTCGACGGCACCTACCGCAAATTAAAAGTGGAAGTGGTCGCTCCGGATGGAGGTCAGCTGAAAGTGAAAGACCAGAAAGGTAAGGACGTGAAGTACAACGTCGTCGCGCGAGAAGGTTACACCGCGAAACACACCGTGGAATAGCTAGTGGACGTGGGCGATCGCATCGAGCAGAAAGAGCATCCCTGCTCCAAGAAAGACGACGAGCGCCATCTTCCCTCCGGGCTCGCGGTTGACCTCCGGCATCAGGTCTGAGGCCGCAACGTAAATCGTCACTCCCGCCGAAAGCGGCAATCCGTAACTGACTTCATGGCGAAACACCGCCATGGTCAGCACTCCGGCCAGGGTTGAGGCACCCAGCAGCACCGATGCGCCCCAGGCGGTACTCCGGCTTTGCCCGCTGGCCAGCATGACCGATGCAATCGTGAATCCCTCCGGAATCTTGTGCAGGAAGATCGCCAGAAAGATGACCCACCCCAGCCAATTGGAAACAATAAAACCGGAAGCGATCGCAATGCCGTCAAAGAAAGTATGGATGACCAGTCCCATCAGCACCGAGTATCCCCGATGACCGTGGACGAACGCATCCTTGTGAGTTTCCTCGCCGAAGTGGAAGTGCGGCGTGACCGTATGTTCGAAGAGGTGAACCAGGAGATATCCGGCCAACACAAGGATAGGGGCGCTCTTGCCGCGAAGCTCCAGGCTGGCAGGAAAAATTTCTACGATCGCAGTCGCCAGCATGAATCCCGCACCCAGTGCGACGAAGTACTTCAGGTAAGAACGGTCCCAGTTTTTCTGGACGATAATGGCGCCGCCAAAAACATTGGCCGCCGCTGCCGTGAGACCGAGAAGAATGCTGAGGAGAATGGGATGCATGTACGCGGGCGATAATACCAGTTCCCGCTGCCTGGTTCCTTGCTCTCAGCTAGGCCGCTGGCCGAATGGCGCCGATCAGACCGTTTAGTATCTTCCCCAACTCGGCCGCTTTGTCCATGAGATCCTTCCCGTGTTCTGGAGAAAAATAGGTCAGGTTCTGTGCAATCATCAGCTGGGTTTCCACCTCGACCAGCGATCCTCGGGCTCGTGCCAGGAAATAATGGAATTCGTTCGCCGAGAAACGCGCTTGCCCATCCGCAATGTTCGTCGGAACCCCAACTGCCGCTCTCCCCAGCTGGCTGGCAAGAAGTTAAGGTCGTCTCGCGGAAACGCTTTGCTGGTGCGGTAAACATCCTGACAAAGTCCATAGCCTTTTGCCCCGCAATCAGTTCCCGGTTCCTAGTTCTCGGTTCTCAATTTCAAAACGGGACTTATCCGCTGTGCCGAATGTGCATCACATCACCATCCTGCACGATGTAATCTTTGCCTTCGAGACGCAGGGTGCCTTTGGCGCGGGCGTTGGCTTCGGAGCCCGCTTCAAGTAGCTGGTCCCATCGAATAGTTTCGGCGCGAATAAAGTGTTTCTCCAGATCAGAATGAATGGCGCCAGCAGCTTCCACCGCCCGGGTGCGGACGGGTATTGTCCAAGCGCGGCATTCGTCTTCGCCGGCGGTGAAAAAGGAAATGAGTCCGAGCAGCGAGTATGTAGTGCGAATCAGGCGCACCAGTCCGCTTTCTCGCAGGCCATAGCTTCCTAGGAACTCGGCCGCATCCGCGTCACTCATTTCCGCGAGTTCCGCTTCTACTTTTCCGCAGATGGCCGATGCCGATGCGTTGGGGCGCGAGGACACTTCGGTCAGCTTGTACTTAGTGATTGCGTTCTCGAGATCGTTGCCTAACTCCGTACTCTCGCCCACGTTGAGGACGTAGAGAATCGGTTTCTCGCTCAGAAACATGAAGCCGCGGAGGCGTTTTTTGTCCTCGGGTGTCATTTCCATTTCGCGGAGCGGCCGCTCGGTTCCGAGATGAGCGTTGGCCCGTTTCAAAAGATCAAATTCTTTTTCGAGGTCAGGAGTGCGCATCTTCTTCAGATCTTTTTCCAGGCGCTCCAAACGCTTTTCGATCTGTCCCAGGTCGCTGACCATCAGGTCGAAATCTACATTCTTGATATCACGAAGCGGATCCACGGGCCCAACATGTGGGATGGAGGGATCGTCAAAGGCGCGAACCACGTGGGCCAGAGCGTCCACATTGCGCAGGTGCCCGACGTAGGCACTTTCTTTAAGGGCTTCCTGCCCGATGGCGCCCACATCCACGTATTCGACGGACGCGTGGGTGAGCTTCTTCGGACTGTAGAGCGCTGCCAGGCGGTCGAGACGCTCATCTGGCACCTTGGCCACGCCGATGTGAGCTTCACGCGGGTTAGCGTAGGCCTGGTCGGAAAGATGCGCCTTGGTAAGAATGCGAAACAGAGAGGTCTTGCCTACCTGGGGCAGGCCAATGATGCCAGTTTTCATAGGGAGCAAGAAGATGATAACAGCCAGCTCAGGTCAACGACCGCGTCGCGAGATAAGCAACTACCAGACCGAGCAGCAGCACTCCGCTTTCAATCCGCGTAGACCAATGGTGCAGCGCATCGAACTGCACACGAGCAGGAAGGTCAGCGGGCGTGGCATCGATCTCTCCAATCGAAGCCCTGATCGCGTCCATACGCGGAATGATGCCGAACTGCGAAATCAGCGTAAGCAATAGCATCAGGCAGATGAGTATATTCCGCGGGGCGAACGCGTGGACTTCGCCGTTGCTTAGCCGGCTGAGTAGTAGCGAACTGCGCCAGAAAGACTAGGGCGGAGACCATGCCCATCCAGTGCAGAATTCCCAACGACCTTCCCACCATCGCACCTGCCAGATGGCGGGTGGGCAGTACCGAGAACGCAGTCTGCGCAATCACCGGGAAAAATATCAGCCCTCCCAGCCACACGATCAAAGACAGCAGCATAAGGAAACGGAGAAATGACATCACGGACGACCATTATGAACGGCGAAAGGAATGAAAGCCAGCCGAGCTGAGAACCGAGAACTCAGAAACTGAACAACTGATTTTGTCCTCCGCTATCCGGCGACTGCAAGGGCTTACACAGGCACCCGCACACTCTCGACGATTTCCCGCATCAACTGCTCGGCCTGTTCGGATTTCTTCAGGGTAGGAAGAGTAACGGCCATTGACTGCGACGCGGTGGGCAAACACTGCAACCACCAGCGGCTTGAAATCTTCCGGAACACAGAACTTGCGGCCGTCGAGAAAAGCCATGGCCTGCCCGGCGCGGTACAGCATTTGGGACCCGCGAGGCGACACTCCCAGAGAGAATTGCTCCGATTCGCGTGTCGCGCGGACAATAGCGAGCACGTAGCCAACCAGCGAATCGTCCACCCTCACCTGGGTAACGGCCTGCTGCATTTCCAGCACGTCGGCGCCGGTCAGCACCGGCTCCAAAAGCTCCAACTGTGCAGTTCCAGCCTCGGAGCGCAGAATCTCACGCTCCGAATCGCCATCGGGATATCCCATACGCACCCGCATGAGGAAGCGATCCAGTTGCGACTCGGGCAAAGGATAAGTCCCGTGATGCTCAACCGGATTCTGCGTGGCGATCACCAGAAAGGGCTGTGGCAGCGAGTAGGAATGCGAATCCACCGTGACCTGGCCTTCGTTCATGGCCTCGAGCAGCGCAGACTGGGTCTTGGGAGTGGTGCGGTTGATCTCGTCGGCCAGCAGGACGTTGGTGAAAATCGGTCCGCGCTTGAACTCAAACTGCTGCTCCACGGCGGAGTAGATCGAGATGCCCAGAACATCGGCCGGCAGCATGTCGCTGGTGAACTGCACCCGCTGAAAACCGCAGTCGATGGCCCGCGCCAATGCCTGGCCGAGCGTCGTCTTGCCCACTCCGGGGACGCCTTCGATCAGCAAGTGTCCGCGAGCCAGCACCGAGACCAGCGCGAGGCGGATGACATCATCCTTGCCGCGGATCACCTTGCGGAGCGCGTTTTCCAGCTGCGTCGCGCGGTGGGACACGGCAATAGCGGTTTCAGGCGACATCGAGAAATTTTACTATGCGCTGGCAGCGGTTGAGGTGGGTGGCAGGCGTTACGAACGTCACAAGGCAGCGTCGGACTTCGGCGTCAGCCCCCGGACCTCAACGACCGATCGTATGTCACAGACATGGATCGATTTGCTGACGGTCCGAAGTCTGATGTCGGACGTCCGCCTTACTGCATAAACTCTGCCGGCCTTCCGGTCAAGCGCTCGATGCGCTTGGCAATCGGCGGATGGGTCGAGAACAAATTGCCAAAACTCATGCCCAGCAGCGGCTGAATGATGAACAAGTGCGCGGTCGATGGCGTGCCCATCATGGGTACGCGGCGCGAATAGGCGTCGAGCTTGGCCAAAGCACTGGCTAGAGCGTAGGGATTGCCGGTAAAATGTGCGCCGGTTTCGTCGGCTGCGTATTCCCGGGAACGCGAAACCGCCATCTGGATGAGCATGGCGGCAATCGGCGCCAGAATCAGCATGAGCAGTCCGCCCATGGCTCCTCCGCGGCGATCGTCGCGATCGCCCATCCCGCCGAAATACGCCCCATAGCGCAACCACGTGATCGCGCCGGCGATGGTGGCGGCAACAGAACTGATCAGGATGTCGCGGTTGTTTACGTGTCCCAGTTCGTGGGCCAACACGCCTTCGAGTTCCTCGTCATTCAGGAGGTTCAGGATGCCCTCGGTAACGGCGACCGAAGCATGCTTCGGATTGCGTCCGGTGGCAAAGGCGTTCGGCGAGTCCGTAGGGATGACGTAAATCTTCGGCATGGGCAAGCCGATTTTCTGGGTCAGCCGCTCCACCACGTTGTAGACGCGAGGCAATTGCTCTCGCGTCACCGCCTGAGCACGATAAGTCCTGAGCGCGATCTTGTCGGAAAAGAAGTAGGCGACGAAGTTCGTCACCACGGCAATGCTCAACGCCAACAGCATTCCGTTCTGTCCGCCGAACGCGCGGCCGACAGCCATCAGCAGCAGCGTCATCGCGGTCAGGAGAAAAGCAGTCTTAAATGTATTCGCCATAAGTTTGTACTCAGTATGATTAGATGGTGCGGCGGGGAAAGGGATGCACCTGCCCAATGTAGGCGACGAGAGCCACGCTCGTGCGGGAGTCGCGGATACCCCGCAGGGTTCAGCAAGAAACAAAATGGTCTGAGCGATATACCGTCGAGAATATGTTCATTGCCGCTGCTGCACGAGCGGGGCGCTCTCGCCTACATTGTTTTCATCGAGGTAAGGGATCAGGCATCGCCGCCAACGCGTATCCCATGACCGCCATGGCGGTTGCGTTCTCCCGCAGCTCCAGGGGAACTATCTTGTCCAGCGTGTCGGCGGCGGTGTGATGGTAATTAAAGTAGGTGCGGCCATCCTGCAACAGGCCGAGAGCCGGCACTCCCTGCTTAGCCAAGCGGATCGATATCGGCCTCTGGACTGTCACTGCTCAGCAGGAGCAGGTTTGCTCCCGTAGGCTGAAGGATTTCCAGCACGGGTTGCAGCCGGACCGCGGCCTCGGGCTGATCTTGGCGCGGAATCCCAGAGGATGCGAAGCTCCGAGGTCGCTTTCCATCGCGGCCACATGCTGGCCGATCTCTGCCGCGTGCGCCTGAGCATATTCCGCATGGCCGCGTCCCAGATTCTCTTCGTCGATCCAGGCAATCACCCGCAGAGTCCGCTTGGGACGCAGATGCAGTTGCTGGAGCAATTGCGCGGTTTCCATAGCGACGGCCACGCCGGCCGCGTCGTCGATCGCGCCGGTTCCCAGGTCCCAGGAGTCGAGGTGGCCGGAAACGATCACCACTTGCTCCGGATGCTCGGAGCCTTTCAGGTCTCCTACCACGTTGAAGGTGCTCACTTCTTCCGCCGTCTGGGAAGTCAAAATGACGTGCATGCGCACCTTCCCTTGGGAGGCAAGATGAGCGATTAGGTCGGCGTCTTCGCTGGTCACCGCTCCCGCCGGGATGTCGGCGGCTCCGCTTCCTCCGGTATGCGGCAAACGATAGTCGGCCCCGCCCACTGACCTGACCAGCGAAGCCACCGCCCCCAGCTCGGCCGCCCTTCTTGCTCCGTACCCACGATAGACCACCGCTTCGTCGTAAGCTTCCCCGGCATAGCCGTTGGCCGCCTTTTGCTTGTCGAAGGCCACGTTGAACAGAACGATTTTCCCGGCCACGCTCTTGCCGCCCCAGCCGATCCAGATCGGCAAAGCTGTTGGCCACAACGACCTCCGCCGTGATTCCCTCGGGCGGAGTGGGATGATTTCCGCCCAGTGCGGTCAGCACAATTTTTTGCGTGCTGTCCCGGGGCCTGTCCCGGGATACTCCACCAGCTCGGCCGATTCGGCCCCGCGTATCCAGTGTCGCGCCTGCACCGGCTCCAGACGCACGTCCAGGCCCAGCTTGCGCATTTCTCCGGCAACATATTCGATGGCGGCCTGGGCTTGCGGAGATCCCACCGGGCGCGGCCCGATATTTTCAGTCAGATGCGCGACTTGCCGGTAGGCGTAGTCGTCGCGTCAAGGCAGCGTCGCGAATCGCCGTGAGTTCCTGCAGCAGTGGCGCCGGCAAAGAGGGTGCGGCCGAGGCCTGGGGACGGTCGTAAGTCGGAGTCGGCGCGAGGCCTGCTTTTGCGCGAGCACAGATCCGGTGACCAGCGTGGACAGCATCAGCAGGCAGCTCACACTTCGCAGGTGGATCAAGCAGCACCTCAGTACGATATTTACTGCAGATTTTTCGCATGCACGAGCGAGGGCACTCGCGTCTACATTAAGCTCTACTCGGTTCCGGCAGGCGGCGGATATTCCGGCAGCTTCTGCTTGGCAACGTCGCCGCGCTTCACTTCCAATTCGTCGAAGAGCAACGCCGGACTCACCACGCTCTGTGGTATGGGATCAAGCCGGTCTTCCGAGTCAAATTCTTTGCCTGCGGCCACGACGTCATTGCGCAACGCACGCGTGTCCAGGTCGCCAAACACCGCTCCTCGCACCAGCTCCTCGTGCCCATCTTTGGTTGAGATGCGGTAGAGCAGTCGTGGGGTCAGGCGCGGGCCCAGCGTTCCCACGAAATACCCGTACGGCAGGTTGCGCTGCTTGCAGGCCTCAATCAATTTCTTTTTCAGTTCATCGAGGCTCAGAGCATCGGAGGACTGCACGATCAGGTTTCCCAGACTCGGACGTCGGCGGTCCCGTCACCGACGCCCGGCCGTGACCGTTGGAGTTGGGAAAATCCCGGATGGGCTCGCGGCCCAACAGATAACGCACCAGTTGTCCCTTCTCGATCAGGGAGACCCGACTAGCCTTGACACCTTCGTCATCCACGTCATAGTTGCCCAGCAGGGCGTGGCCCTCGAAGTTGGTGAGTGTCGGATCATCCACCACAGAAAGAAAATCAGGCAACACCCGGCTCTTGTAGTTGTTGGCCCAGTCTCCGGTGGTACGGGCGTTCTGGCCCAGTGCCGGCCGGTTGCCCAACAGGTTCGGCCCGACTAGTTCGGACATCACGCCAGCGGCCGCATCCGCGGAAAGGAGCACTGGACCGCGATACTCCTCCTCACTGACCGGCGCCTCGCGCAACTGCTTCAAACTTGTCAGCAACTCGCGGGTACGCGACAGCACTTCTGCTTTCACCGGCAGATCCTTCATCTGTCGAACCTGGTAGCCATGCGAGCGGTCCAGACGCATGCCGTCGGCGGCCTGGGTGTAGGCCCCGACAAACACCTGGTAAAAGGTGTCGGCGGTGCGCACCACCGCTCCTTCCGAGCTGACGAAATACCGGTTGGTGACGGTGAAGCGCAGCGAAGCATTGAGCGACTGCACCTGCGAATCGCTCTTGTAAAGTTCCGACGCCTCTTCCAGAGTGGCCAGCCAGGGTTCGGGAGAAAAATCCAGCCGGGCCAACGGTGCAATCAATTTGACCGGAGACGCGCGGGCAAAGTCGTCCACCTGTTGGTCCACGGAGTACTTCTTAAGTTCCGCCTGTTTGGCAGTCAAGGCCTCGGAGGCCGCCTTGTACGCCCGGTCGGTGCCCAGCCACAGCTGGTGCCGCAACCCGGTTTCGTCGTCGTCAAGCGGACCTACATCAACGATGCCTTCTCCCGGGCCGTAGTAGCTGTCCTGCTTGTAGTCGCCCACCCGCACCACGATGCGCAGCATCCGAATGCGGGTTCGCAACGAAGTGCGCACCGCGCCGAACGCCGCCTCGGCCACGTACTGATCGACGTCCATCAGCCGGTAGTCAACGTAGTAGGGCGCCTGCATGTCCGTGAGCTTGAGCTGGCTCTTGGAGCGTTGCATCTCCGCCAGCATGGCGCGTAGCACCGGATCTTCGGCGGAAGCCGAGTCGTGGGCGCCAAGCACACCTGCGGTCGCGAGCAACCATGCAGCCAGGAGCGCCAGCTGCCTGTAACGAGGCCGCGTCATCGCTGCCTCTCGACGTTGGAGCCAGAATCCCAAGGTCCGAGGTCCGAGGTCCGACGCCCGACGTCGGCACTTTTGTCCCACGAGGGCGGCGGCAGAATCGGCGGCCGTACCCGCGAGTGCGCCCGCTTCTGCACTTCCATTTCGGAGAAAAGCATCGCCGGCGCCGCCGCCGAGACCGGCACGCTGCCGGACTCCGCTCCGCAGACACCGTTGAACACTTCCGTCTTCTCGCCGGTGATCTCAATCCGGTTGAGCGCGGCCAGCGGCGTCCCCACGATGTCTACGCCCCGCACCAATTCATCCGGACGGCCATCGGGATAGATCTTCCACACCAGTACGGGCAAAATCTGGAACGACTGCGGCAGTGAGCGCGTGGTCAGGGTGAATCCGCCTTCGATGTCTTCGAAGTACAGGCCGTAGGGTTTGGCCTGCTTCTTGACTTCTTCAATCAGCCTCTGCCGCATCTCGGAATCCTTGGCGGTGTGGGTCGAGCTGACCATTAGATTGCCCTGCCGGCCAGTGGCCATCAGTCCGGCTTGCGCTCGTCCGTGTCCGTTCGATTGGGAAAAGCCCTTGATGGGCATCCGCGACATCAGAAAGTTCCTCAGGACGCCATCCTTGATCACGTCCACACGTTGGGCCGCGACACCCTCGTCGTCATACCGGTACCAGCCGCCCAGATCCATTCCGTTCAGGCTGCGCTGCGTGGGGTCGTCAATCACGCTGAGGAACTCCGGCAGCACCTGCTGATTAATCTTTTTGGTGAACGTCTGGCCTTCCTGGTCGCCCCGCTGGCGGTGGCCTTCCAGCCGATGGCCGAGCACTTCATGGAAGAAAACGGCGGCCGCCCTGCCCGAGAGCAACGCGGGCCCATCGAACGGCTCGGCTGTGGGCGCCGCCCGCAGGGCTTTCAGATCGGAAGCCATCTTGGCAATCTTGGCAGCAATCTCAGCTTCACTCGGGAGACCGTCCGGGGTGTCCGCCTGAAAGGTTTCCACCCGCAGCAGTTCCATCCCGTCATCGGCCCGGGTCTCGGCCTCGATCATCAACCGGACGAGCGTCCACGGCGTGGCCAATTGGGCGCCAGCGGTAGAGACAAAACGCATCTGGGTCTTCTGCCCGATCACCATCACCGCCGAGGAATAAATCTCGGGATACTTGCGAAAATTGCTGGAGTAGCGGCGTACCCGGTCTTCCCAATCTTTGCGGTCGAGGTGGAACGCCGGCATGGCGTAGTCCAGATGCACCTCGGGCTTGGCTTCGGCAAAGTCAGCCGAGGTATCTTCCTCCTGGGTACGGACCGCCGCCGCAGTCTTGACGTTCAGGTAAGTCTGCGCCGCCTGGCGGTACTCCTGATAGGTAAGTTGCCACAAGACTCTGGCTGCGGCGTCAGGATCGTCCCCGAGGGGAACCAGCCCCGAACTCATCCCGGACGGTCGGCTCTCCTGATGAGTGTTGTCGAGCGCGGCGCTTCCCACCCGCATCGTGACTTCACCCGTGCGCCGGTGAAATTGGGTGGAATTCAGCAGGCTGCCCAAGCCTCCGACCACAACCGTCCCTTCTTCGTCATACACCGAGTAGCTGGTGAAGTAAGGTGCGGGATTCAGCTGCCCTAGTTTGGTTTGGGCCCGCTGCAATTCCCGCTGCATGGTTGAAAGCAGCACATCGTCCGAAGGCCGGGCCGGCGTGGCAGTCCGTACCCCGTACGACCAAGGTAGAGCAGAGCGGCAGCACCAGACCTAAGGCCAGGCCGCGCAGGAAAGTATTCATAAGAAAGGTAGACAAGTTTAGCGAACTCAGAGTTGCCCGATAATAACTTGTTGGCGTCAGACTTCGGACGTCAGACCTCAGATACAACATCGAGGACGGGCGTCCCCGCCCGTCTCACCTCGGTCCAGAGGAGACAAAAAAATGGCCCCATTGCTGGGGCCACAATTAAAAGAGGCAAAGTGGAAGGTTGAGTCAGGAATGGCGATGCAGTGAGCCGATCCGACGGCCGGAACGGCAACAAGAGAGATGTCGAACAAAACAGAGAGTGAAGGTCATTGCTTGTCAGCGGCCTCTTTTGGTTAGCTCATCAAGTGCATTTGCGCAACCAAAGCCAGCGCAATCCAAGAGCCAGGTGCCGGCCTTTCGGCAAGCTATTGCAAAATTGTGCACTTAGAGGCGATCAGAGAAGTGCGGATGAGAAACGCACAAGCAGAGATAGCAAAGCTGAACTGCAGAATCCTGCACATTCGCTGCACACTGTAGGCTTTTAGACCCAAGCCGTCGGACCTCAGCCGAACGCTGAAGTCCGAGGCCCGATCTCCGAGGTCCGTTCTTAGGAGTTGCCCGCGACCATCCGCAGCTTGCCCGGCAGGAAATGATAAGGCGGCCAGGGTCCGCTGATCGCCAGTTCGCAGTTCTTCAACTGCTTGGCGGCGCTGCTGTAGCGGTTCTGATATTTTTCGATGGATTTGGAGTCGATCAGGTGGGCGATATCGATCAACATTCCGTCGGAATCCACTCGCTTACAGCTGATCTCTTCTTCCAGCGGATTGAATAACTTATGGACTTGCACCGAGAGCGCCCGGGCCTTGGTCCGGCGTTCGCGATCCTGCGAAGCCTTCTCCCGCAGCTTGATCAGGTAATCGCCGCCGACGGTGTCGGGCAGGACGATCTCGGCCATGGCTTCGCGCAGCGAACCGTCCTTGACCCGCAGCTTCAGATGCATCTCGGCCTTGCCCCGCAGCCGGGCCACGCTCTGGCCGAAGGCCCTGCGATTGGACCTTACGGCATGCCGCAGGGCTTCGTCGGTGTCGAAAATCGTGCCAAAGCGGAAGGGCAACACCGTCCCACTGCGGAAACACACGCTTACGACGCGCGCATGCTCGAGAACGTTTTTCTCCCCGAACTGCACGTTATCGCGCTCATACTCGCTGACGACTATGTTGAATTCTCCGCTGGGATAGGTCAGAACGGTAGCTCCGTTCACGCCTTGAACCCCTTCCAGTAAGGAAGGACGACGAGAGCGGGTTCCATTGGCTAGGGTCTGTTGTTCAGTGATGCAATAAGCGTACCACGCCATAAGGTCTCTCCGAACCTGTTGCGAGGCGAGATAGGGTCACCCCACGCATACGATTGGGCCACATTTTTGAACCGTTGGAAGAAAGGGCGTACAGCGACGAGATTAAACGCTTACTGCTGCGTTCAATGTGCATCTTACCTTGGTGCGGCGTAAAAATGCAACCTTTTCGTGGCACAGGCATCCCCGCGGGCCGCGCGTGCTGCTCTGTTGAAAAAGCGGAAGTGTTCGCCGGGATCCACGTAGGGACAGCTGTCCTCAGCTGTCCAGTCGAGCAAAGCTCGACCAGGTTTTTGCGGAAAGCTCCGAAAATGGCGGAGCTGCGCTCCGCCCGGACAGCCGAGGGCGGCTGTCCCCACGTGGTCGGTGCCTCTAAGATCATGCGTAGAAACAACTTTCGTTCCTACCAGCCCGCTTACCGATGTTAACCTTGCAGAATGCATGAGCCTCGCCAAGCCGCCCGATCTTCAGCGGTGCTCGCCCTCGATCATAGGACTGTTTCTCGGGGCATTGCTGCTCGGTGCGCTCGGCTTCCTGATGCTGTCGCGGAATTCCGGCCCGGCCCTGTTGAGCCGCTTGTGGTCGGCGGTGACGGGCAGAACCCTCACCATCGACGTGAGCCAGCCCACGGTGGTCAATCGCATCCAGCAGACTGCAGCGACTGGAGACGGTGGTCTACACCATGGACAAGGTGGTCAGCGGGGCCAAGGAAAATCCCATTTTCCCGGATTTTCTGGCGGGCGATCGCCTGCTGCTTCTGGTCCACGGCGAAGTCGTAGCCGGAATTGACTTCTCCAGCCTGAAGCCGGGCGACGTCAAAGTAGACGGCAAGCAGATTCATTTGCACCTGCCCGCGGCGCAGGTATTCAGTACGCGGCTCGACAGCGCAAGGACGCGAGTGTATTCCCGGCAGACCGGGCTGCTCGTACCCACCGATCCGAATCTGGAATCGCAAGTGCGTCAGGAGGCTGAACGGCAACTGCTGGAGGCCGCGCTGGCCGATGGCATCCTGCGGACTGCCCAACAGAACGCCAGTCAGACGATCACCAGCCTGTTGCAAGGCCTTGGATTCGAGAAAATCGACTTCGAACTAGACCAGTACCCACCATGAATCACGAAGAGACGGCTGCCCCAGGCGTCCAGTCGAGCAAAGCTCGACCATCTTCTGCCGCCAGCGAAAATAGCGGCAGGAAAACTTCGCCCGTCGGATAGACTGTTGAACCTTCGACGCTTGGAAATCAGGCAAACGAATCTATGAATCCGGCACAGATGGCGGCTGTAATTTCGATCTGTCTATTTTTCGGGATGGCGATCTGCCTCGAAGCGGGCTATCGCATTGGCTGCTACGTTGCGAAAAGGACTGAAACCGCGCACGAAGGCACGGCCACCATTCAGGCGGCAGTTTTCGCGTTGCTGGGCTTGCTGCTGGGAATTCACCTTCGCCAATGGCATCTCTCATCTCGATCAGAGACGCGTGCTGATCATTCAGGAATCCAATGCCATCGGCACCGCCTATCTCCGCCTGGATTTGTTGCCCGCCGACCAGCAGCAGGAGATGCGTCATCTGTTTCGGCAATACCTCGATGCCCGGTTGGGGGTCTATGAAAAGCTTCCCGACCTTGCCGGCCGCCGCGGAGGACCTGCAGCACGCCGCGCAACTGCAACAGGAAATCTGGTCACTACGCTATCGCGGGCAGCCGCGACGATCCCACCCAGAACGTTGCCCGGCTGCTACTGCCGGCGTTGAATGACATGATTGACGTCACCACATCGCGCACCATCGCCCTGCACACCCATCTGCCGCCGCTGATCTTTGGCCTGTCGATTTCTGTGGCGCTCCTGAGCGGCCTGCTCGCGAGCTACGACATGGCCAGACGAAAAAGCCGCAGCTGGTTCCACGGGCTTCTTTATGCGGTGGTAATCTCGATCACAATCTTCACCATGCTTGACCTCGACTATCCCCGCTTCGGTTTGATCCGGCTGACGGCGGCGGACAACGCCCTCATCGAGCTGCGGGATTCCATCCGGTAGCGGGAAAAACGGACGGCCTATGTCTTGGAGCGTGGAGTTTCGGGGCGCTGCACCTCGGGCCGCTTGAGGTCAAAGCGTTCGGTGGTGCGCGAGTACTGGACGCCACCCATGCGTCCAATCAGGTCAAGCGTATCGGGGTCGAGGCGGTCTTCCTTCAAGACGCTTTCCTCCAAGTGAACGCACACGATCTCCCCGATCACCAGGCTTCCACTCGGAGGCTCAGTCCCAAAATCGATGATCCGGTTCAGTTTGCATTCGAAGCTGACCGGGGATTCCGCAACCTGAGGCGGACGCACGACCTGCGAAGGCCGCGTGTTCAGTTTTGCCAGTGCGAATTCGTCGACTGAGCTGTCATATTCGCCGCTAGTGAGGTTCATGGCGTCGGCCACGGCAAAAGTCACGACATTGACCACAAATTCGCCAGTTTCGCGGATGTTGTGCAACGTGTCCTTGGGAGCGGAGTGGCCATCCGCCAGCGCAGCGACGGGGAAAAGCCGAGAAGCGGCGGCTTCGCCGACACCACATTGAAGAAAGAAAATGGCGCCAGGTTCAGGTGTCCGTTATTGAGCGTAGAGACCCAGGCAATAGGACGGGGAGCGACGGAGCTGAGGAGAATTCGATAGAAATCGCGATAGGGAATCTGCTCGGGGCGAACGTTCAT
Organism: Terriglobia bacterium; assembly: GCA_963803655.1. Classification (GTDB taxonomy): domain Bacteria; phylum Acidobacteriota; class Terriglobia; order Terriglobales; family Acidobacteriaceae; genus JAIQFF01. Next base: position 113,176 of record CAWDNR010000013.1, on the reverse strand, counting down.
GCTTCAAGTTTAAACGTTGCCCAGTAAAAGCGGATCAAGCAGGCGCGGAGGGACGGGCGGGGACGCCCGTCCTCCATTCGAACCCATTATTTTTGAACCGGAAGCCCTGTTTCCAACTCGTCCAGGGCCGTCAGCACTTCCTGGCTGTGCTTGTTAGGATCCACTCCAGTGTAGGCACGCTCGATGTTGCCCTGGGGATCGATGATGAAAGTGTTGCGGGCAGCGATTTCCACGCCCTTATAGTTCATGGTGGAGTCGTACAGCTTCACCACTTTGTGCTCGGTGTCGGCCAGCAGTTTGAAGTTCAGCCCTTCCTTGGAACAGAACTCTTTGTGAGAATCGGTCGTATCCACGCTGACCCCTATCACCACCGCGCTGCGTTTCGCGTATTGCGGCTGATCACGCTGAAAGTTGTGCGCCTCGATGGTGCATCCGGGCGTGCCGTCCTTGGGATAGAAATAGAGCACCACCCACTTTCCACGAAAATCCTTCAGGCTGACTTGCGTGCCATCCTGTGAAGGCAGGGTGAAGTCGGGCGCAGCGGAGCCCACGGCCGGCATCGCGGCAAACGCGAAGTGCAGCCCGGCTCCCAAAACGACCGCTACCAGCAAAACCATCCATAGACGCATAAAAAGCTCCTTACTACAGTTAGGGTAGCGCGGGACAATGACCCGTGTCTACGCGGGGCTTGTCAATTTTCTGCAAGAACCTTTAACTGGTTCTGAGGAATTCTTGGCTGGACAGGCCAACCTGACATGTATCGTCGAGGAAGTGCGAGGCAAAGATTATGAAATCCGATCACGACGGTTCCCTGCGCCGGCATCTGGTTGAATTGCTGAAAGGCGGAAGCGCCCACGCTCGCTTTGAAGAAGTGGTCGCGGGCATCCCCGCCAAACTACGCGGACAAAAACCGGCCGGTCTGCCCCACTCTCCCTGGATGCTGCTGGAGCACATGCGCATCGCGCAATGGGACATCCTGGAATTCAGCCGCAACCGGAAACATGTTTCACCCGATTGGCCCAAAGGCTATTGGCCGCGCAGCGAACGCCCCGCCTGGCGCCGCCGCCTGGAGTACCAGCGTCAAGAAATTTCGCCAGAGACTTGAAGACGATGGAGAACCTGGTCGCCAATCCGAAAACTGATCTGTACGCCCGCATCCCCTGGGGAGAAGGCCAGACGATCCTGCGCGAAGCCTTGCTGGTGGCCGACCACAACGCATACCACCTGGCCCAGCTTGTGGACATCCGCCGTTTGCTCGGAGCCTGGCCAGAGAAATAGATCAGGCACAATCCCTGGACATGGGGCACCAGGGTTCCGCGCCGATGACCAAAGATGAAGCAGACATTTGTTGCGCTCGCCGGAAATGGAATACTTCGCCTGCGCCAGGTCGAAGACTGCAGCGCCGTCATCGAGCACGATGGCATCCCCTGCTCCTGCGAGGAAAGTCCTCTACCGTACGAGCCAGGGCCTCTGGAGTCATGGTTAGAATGCTTTCATCTCCATGAATCCGCTGTCTGTGATGTGTGACCATTGTGACGGTCCACGCGGGAGTGCTGAACGGGCGGGGCCCCGATCCTCCATCGAAGCCCTGTGGGATAATAGAAGAAACCCGGGAGTCTTTCCCAGTCTCAAGGACATCTAAATTACCGTGGACAAAAATCGGTTCTTTTTCCAGCACTACGGCCTGACGGAACATGACCTCGAGCGCTATCTGGCAGCGGCCCTTTCAGCCGGCGGAGAATACGCCGACCTGTATTTCGAGTACCTCTCGTCCACCTCGCTGATGGTGGACGAGTCCATGGTGAAGTCCGCGTCCCAGGGCATCTCCGCCGGATGCGGCGTTCGCGTGGTGGTTGGCGAGCGTACTGGCTACGCCTACACCGACGATCTTTCCTCGGAGCGCATTTTGCACGCCGCCCGCACCGCGGCCCTGATCGCCAGCGGCCCCTCCAAGACTCCGGTGGTGGGATTCCAGGAAAAGCCTGCCCGCAGTCTTTATCCGGTAACGCTGCCATCGGTGGATGCCGAAATTACCGCCAAAGTTGAACTGGTGATGCGCGCCGACACCTCGGCCCGCGCCTATGATCCGCGCATCAAGGAAGTTCGCGCCAGCTACTCCGACGAGTTGCGCAACATTTTGGTCGTAGGTTCCGACGGCACCTTCGCCGAAGATTCCCAACCGCTGGCCCGCATGAATGTTTCCTGCATCGCCAAGACCGAAGGAAATTCCGCTCGCGGCAGTTCCGGCGGCGGCGGACGCGTCGCGCTGGACTTCTTCTTCGGAGAAAAAACTCCCGAATATTTCGCCAAGGAAGCCGCCCGCCAGGCCATCCTGCAACTCGACGCTCGCGAAGCTCCCGCCGGCGAAATGGAAGTGGTGCTCGGTCCCGGGCTGGCCCGGCGTGCTTTTGCACGAAGCCGTAGGCCACGGACTCGAAGCCGACTTCAACCGCAAGCAGACTTCAGCGTTTGCCGGGCCTGATCGGCAAACGCGTAGCCAGCGAAAAATGCACGGTAGTCGATAACGGCACCATGCCCTGGCGGCGCGGCTCGCTCAACGTGGACGACGAAGGTCAGCCCACGCAAAACACGGTCCTGATCGAGAACGGAATTCTGAAGGGATACCTGAGCGACAAGCTCTCCTCCCGCCTGATGGGCATGGCCGACACCGGCAACGGCCGTCGCGAAAGCTACGAGCACATTCCCATGCCGCGCATGACCAACACCTACATGCTCGCCGGGCAGGACGATCCGCGAAGACATCATCCGCTCGGTCAAGCACGGTGTGTACGCGGTGAATTTCGGCGGCGGCCAGGTGGACATCACCAGCGGAAAATTTGTTTTCTCCGCGTCGGAAGCCTATCTGATCGAAGACGGCCACGTCACCGCACCCATCAAGGGCGCGACGCTGATCGGCAACGGCCCCGATGTCCTCACCCGCGTCTCCATGGTCGGCAACGATCTGAAACTCGACGAAGGCGTCGGCACCTGCGGCAAAGACGGACAAGCCGTCCCCGTCGGAGTCGGCATTCCCACGCTGAAAGTGGACCGCCTGACCGTAGGCGGAACCGCAAAGAAAGATTCCGGCGGATTCATGCAGTAGACCATTTCAGATTGCAGATTTTTAGTTTGCAGATTTGAAAACGTAAAGACCGGGTTTCTAAATCTGCAATCGCAAATCTGAAATCATCTTTCCTATGCCCAAATCGAACTGGCAACTAAGAACCAAGAACTGAAAACTGATCTTCGTGATGTCGCTCAAGACATCGTCCGCCGCGCCATGGCCGGAGGCGCCACCGCCGCCGAATGCGTAGTCCGCGAGGGTGATGAATTTTCCACGCTGGTCCGCCTCGGCCAAGTGGAAACGCTAAAAGAAGCCGGCTCCCGCTCCATCGGCGTGCGGGTATTTCGTGGGCAGCGTTCCGCCAGCACGTATTCCAGCGACTTCTCCCGCGAAGCACTCGATCGCATGTTGAAGTCCGCACTGGAGTTGGCCAAGATCACTTCTGAAGATCCTTTCAGCGGCATACCCGAGGCCTCGCAACTCGGCTCTCTCGCCGGCGATCTCGATCTCTACTCGGCCGACGTCTACTCGCTTGCCCGGCGAAGAGCGCATCGACTATGCCCGCCGCGCGGAGAAAGCTGCGCTCGACTACGACCCTCGCATCAAGAATTCGGAAGGCGGATCGTTCGACGCCGCCACCGGCCACAAAGTGCTGGCCAATTCCCACGGGTTTGTGGGCGAGTACCGACGGTCGTATTGTTCGGTAGCGGCCGTACCCATCGCGCAATCGGAAAATGGCGCCATGCAGCGCGATTACTGGTTCTCAGTCGCGCGCAATCTGGGCCGCCTGGACTCGCCCGAAGAAGTAGGAAAGATCGCCGCCCAGCGCACCTTGAGGCGCTTGGGCGGGCGCAAGGTAAGAACGGCGCAGAGTTCCCGTCGTCCTCGATCCCATGGTTGCCACTTCCATCCTGGGTCATATTTTCGAAGGCATCAATGGCGACTCCGTCTATCGCGGCGCTTCGTTCCTGGCGGGCAAGCTGGGCGAGAAGATCGCGGGCGACCAGGTTACCGTGATTGACGACGGCACCATGGTCGGAGGCTTCGGCACCGCGCCTTTCGACGGCGAAGGCATCCCGACACGGCGCACGGTCGTCATCGAGAAGGGTGTGCTCAAATCCTATTTACTCAATACCTACACCGCCAAGAAGCTCGGCCTTCAGACGACGGGCAACGCCTCTCGTGGACTCGCCGGCACTCCGGGAATCGGTCCGGGAAACTACTTTCTGCAGCCCGGGAAGAAAACCGCGAAAGAAATCATTGCCAGTATCCCCGAAGGCCTCTACGTCACCGAATTTCTCGGCCACGGCGCCAACCTCGTTACCGGCGACTATTCCCGCGGCGCCTCCGGGCTATGGATTTCGGGCGGCGAGCTGACCTATCCCGTCGAAGAGATCACGGTTGCGGGAAATCTGAAAGAAATGTTCTTCAACATTTCCGAGATCGCCGAGCGACCTCGAATTTCGCGGCGCCATGGCTTGCCCCACCATCCGCATCGACGGCCTGATCGTTGGCGGCGAGTGAGTGACAATTTCAGATTGCCGATTTTGGATTTCAGATTGCAAGCAGCTGCGGTCGACCTTAAATCTTGAAAATCTTCAATCTGTAATCCTCAATCTGAAATCCCTCAAGAGTACAATCGTCCTCATGGGAAGCCTGCTCCAGCCCTCTCCCGCCGCGACGGCGGAGGACCGCAATTCCAACTGGCTTCCGATCGTGTTCGGTGTCGCGCTCGTGGTCATCGTGGTAGTGATCGCGTCCCTCATGTTGCGCACTGACTCCAAGATTGCCAACGCTCCGCATCCTTACGCCGCCAACCTCAAGTTCTCCGACCTGAAGATGAGCGCCGCGGAAAACTTTGTAGGGTCAACTGTGACCTATCTCGACGGCACGGTCACCAACGCCGGGGACAAGACCGTCAGCGCACGCCATGGTGCACGTCAACTTCAAAGATTCGCTCGGCCAGATCGTCCAGGCCGAAGATGTTCCGCTGCGCATTCTCCAGACCAACGGGCCGTATCCCGAGGCGGTCGACCTCAGTGTTGCGCACTGGCCCCATCCCAGAGCAAACCTTTCCGCCTGACTTTCGAGCACGTCACCGCCGACTGGAACCATGAGTATCCGGAGGTGCGCGTGACAGATGTGGCAGTAAAGTAACTGGGTGAATCGAAACGCCAGGAATGGGGGACGGAGCCTCTCGCCATCTGTCCAGATGGCGCGGGGACGCCCGGCCTCCAACTTAGATTCGACAATTTCTTTTAGAATATTCCCATGCCTGACGTCAAAAGCATCCGCCTCACCGAGACAGTCAAAGCCGGTGGCTGTGCCTCCAAACTGAGCCCCGCCGTCCTCGACAAAGTTCTGGGGAAGTTGCCCCACCAGAACGATCCCAATGTTCTGGTGGGTTTTGATCACGCCGATGACGCCGGCGTTTACAAAATCGCTCCCGACCTCGCGCTGGTGCAGACCGTCGACTTCTTCACCCCCATCGTGGACGATCCCTACACATTCGGCCAGATCGCCGCCACCAACGCCTTGAGCGACGTCTACGCCATGGGTGGCCGCCCCATCACCGCGCTGGCTCACGTCTGCTTTCCCGCCGGCGGGGATCTCGAAGTGCTAGAACAAATCCTCGCCGGTGGGCTTTCAAAAATGATGGAAGCGAACTGCGCGGTCGTGGGCGGCCACAGCATCCGCGACGAGGAAACCAAATTCGGATATTCCGTCACTGGCCTCATTGATCCCGCCCGGGTGTTTACCAACGGCGGCGCTCAACCTGGTGACCGATTGCTGTTTACCAAAGTCGCTAGGCACGGGCGTCATCTCCACCGCGATCAAGCAGGGAACCGCAAAGCAGTCCTGGATAGACGCCGCCACGCGCTCCATGACAACTCTGAACAAGACTGCCGCCGATGTGATCACGGCTTTTTGCGCGACCACTGCCCATGGGGGGACGGGTCTCAGACCCATCCAGGCCGAGCAAAGCTCGGCAAGGCTTCCCATCCACTCCCTCACCGATGTCACCGGCTTCGGCCTCATCGGCCACGCCCGAGAAATGGCCCTGGCATCGAACGTCTCGCTGCGTTTCCGCCTCAACCAAATCCCCCTGCTCGAAGGCGCTTTGGATTGCATTCTCGCCGGCAACATCCCGGGCGGATTGAGAAACAACCGGGACTTTGCCGAATGCGTGGTTGGATACGAAGAAGGAATTGCGGAGGAGCTTAAGGCAATACTGTTTGATCCGCAGACCGCCGGCGGCTTGCTGATCTCAGTGGCAAGCGAACATGGATCGGAACTCCTCCGCCTTTTGCGAGCCGGCGGAGTACCCGCCGTAGAAGTTGGCGAAGTCCTGGAGCGGACAAGAATCCTGATCACGGTAGCGGACTAAATCGTTTGCGGTGACACGTTGGAGTTCTAAGCGGACACAATTCTCTTCCCGGAATAGTTTCCCCTGGCAGTGGTGCATAGTCCCAGAACGCGGTAGAGTATCGCTCGCGAGGACCACTCATCAGCATGGCGAATGACCAGGAAAAAGAAGCGGCGGCGCACGCCAGTCTGCGCTTCGTGCGCGATGGCGATATCGTCGGTCTGGGGACGGGATCAACTGCTGTCTACGCCGTCCGCTTTCTCGGCGAACGAGTTCAGGCTGGACTAAAGATCCGCGGCATACCGACCTCGATTCACACTCAGGGACTGGCCGCCAGCCTGGGGATACCGTTGACCACGCTCGATGAGGTTCAGCAGATCGACGTCACCATCGACGGCGCGGATGAGGTCGATCCTCAACTGCAACTGATCAAGGGCGGAGGCGGGGCACTGCTGCGGGAAAAAATTGTGGCCTCAGCGACCAGAAAATTTGTGATCATCGCCGATTCCAGCAAACAGGTCGCGATGCTGGGCAAATTTCCGGTCCCGGTGGAAGTGATCAAGTTTGCCGAAGCTCTGGTGGCGAAAAAGATTGCCGCGATGGGAGCGGCGGTCAAAGTCCGCGCGGATGCCTCCGGCCGCAAGTTCATCACCGACGAAGGCAATCACATTCTTGACTGCCATTTCGGCCAGATTCCCGATCCGCCCGGCCTGGCCCGCAAGCTCGAAACCACGCCCGGAGTAGTTGAGCACGGCCTTTTCATCGGGATGGCAAGCGTTGCCCTGATTGGCAAAGGCGATCAGGTTCTGGAAATACCGGGCACGGACAAAGAATAGAGGGCAGAGTTAAAGCCCTCAGCTCGAACCCGGCCAGGCTGAGCTGGCAATCTCTCGCAGGGCGCTCAGAAATCTCTGCACTTCCTCGGCGGTGTTGTAATGCGCCAGACCGATGCGCAGGAAGCCGCCGTCCTTCTCCACGTCGAGCCGCTCGGTGAGATTCAAGAGCGTAATAGTTTCCGTCCCAGGTAAAGAAGCCGCGCTCGCCCAACTTGGTGGCAAGTTCCAGCGGAGTGTGGCCTGCGATTCGCACCGCAACGGTCGGACAACGCCGGTCAAGTTTCCCCACATCGCGGATGCCGTAAAACTTCAGCCCTGGAATGGCCAGCAATCCGCTGATCAGAGCTTCCGCCAACCCGCGTTCGTGTTGCTGGATGGCGCCGTAAGCCGCCAGCAGCGCCGCGCGGCGAGCGAGAGGCCGAAGGGTCCACCTGGCGCCCCAGATCGGCCAGATAGTCCACACAAGCAGCGATTCCTGCGATGCATTCGTGATTCAGCGTGCCCCACTCCCAGCGGTTGGGAATGGCGTTGGTGTTGGCGCGCACCTTGTAGGGTTGCAGGCGCTGCAAGTGCTCACGCTTGCCGTAAAGAATCCCCATGTGCGGTCCAAAAAACTTGTAGCTCGAACACACCAGGAAATCGCAATCGAGGCCGCGGACATCGATCGGGCCGTGGGGCGCGTAGTGCACGGCGTCGATGTAGGCCAGCGCACCTTTCTGATGCGCCAGCCGGACAATTTCTTTCACATCATTGATCGTGCCCACCGCATTCGAAGCATAGCCGACGGCCACCACTCGGGTCCGGCTGCTGATCTTTTGCGCCAGATCCGCCAGGTTGAGGGTGCAGTCGTCTTCATTGATTTCCGCGAAAGCGAATGGTCACGCCACGCTCCTCGAGCGCGCGCCAGGGAGAAACATTGGCGTCGTGATCGAGATGGGTGAGCAGAATTTCGTCACCCGGCCCGAGTTCGCGTCCGATCGAACGGCTGATGGCGAAGGTCAGCGTGGTCATGTTGGGACCGAAGACCACTTCATCCTGGTCGCAGCCGAAAAAATCCGCCATGGCGGCGCGGGCGTCCGGCGATTACGGAGTCGGTGCGCTGGCTGGTGGCGTAGGCGCCATGGGTGTTGGCGTTCGAGTTCTTCAGATAGTCGCTGATCGCGTCAATCACGCGTTGCGGAACCTGGGTGCCCCCGGGGCCATCGAGGAAAACCGCCGGCTGCGCGGCGACGGTCTGGGACAATGAAGGAAATTGAGAGCGCACGCGGACAATATCGAGCGCGGTGATGTCGGTCTGTGCAGTCGGCATAAGAGTCGTCGTAGCGCCAGCGTCCCGCCGGCTGTCGCGAGGGCAGTCCTGCCCTCGGAGGGTAATCGCGTCAGTACCACACGTCAGCCCATCATGGTCGTATGTTCGGGCTGGATCTTGTAAATCACCCGCTGTTCCGTCGGCTGCCGGTACGGATACTTGTCCACTCCCAAATATTTCTTCGCCATCTTGTCGATGTGAGCGTCGGCGCCCTCTTCGGTGATTTCGACCACCCGGCCGCGGATTTCCAAGATAGCGGTAGGGATTCTCCGGATCGACAATCGCCAGCGCCACGCGGGGATCGCGGCGCACGTTACGATCTTTCTGACGGCCCTTGGCGGAATTGAAGACGACCAGATCACCTTCCAGATCGCACCACACCGGCGTCACCTGGGGACGGCCGTCGGGCATCAGCGTGCCCAGACTGGCGAACGCGCGCTTGCTGAACAGATCACGATATTTTTCGGGGATGGCCGAGGACATGCATACCTCCTGGGTAATGCGTACCGCACTGAGGGATTATAGACGGGAGACGCCTGGGAGAAGCAACCGCCTAAGATCTATAGCAGCGGCGCAATTTTAATCGAGCCCCAATACCCTGTCATCCTGCGCGAAGTCCAATCCCTTCGCTCGCGAATGGATCGACGCAGTCGAAGGATCCCCACATCTCCACCGGAACCGAACCACCGCCGAAATCCAGACCGTAGTTGTGTATCTTTTTCAAGCTCCAGTAAACTACCAGACACTTCCAGTTCGGAGTATCGGGTTGCACGAGTGCACGACTTCCGATCACAAAACTATGAACCGCCATCGCCTATCGCAATTTCTTCTCGGATTGAGTCTGCTATTTTGCATCGCCGGGCGGATACTCATGCGCACAAACTGCCGCGCCGGCCCGTCCTACCGTCGTCTTCATGACCGACTTCGGCGTGGTGGACGATTCGGTGGCGCTCTGCAAAGGCGTGATGTACTCGATTGCGCCCGAGCTGCGCATCGTGGACCTCACGCATGAGGTCACGCCATTTTCGATACTCGATGGCGCCCGCTTCCTCTATGGCGCGAGTCCCTACTTTCCCGCGGGCACGGTGTTCGTAGTGGTCATCGATCCGGGAGTTGGCAGCACACGCAAAGCGGTGGTGGTGAAGTCGAAGCGGGGACAGTATTTCGTGCTGCCCGATAATGGCCTGATGACGCTGATCCAGGACCGCGATGGCATCGAAGCGGCGCGCGAAATCACGAACCGCGACTGGATGATCGGTACGGCGTTGTCGTCGACTTTCCACGGACGCGACATCTTTTCTCCGGTCGGCGCGCACCTGGCCCACGGCGAGGACTGGACGAACATCGGACCTGAGTTGGCAGCGAGTAAGTTAGTCCGGCTCGATTTGGTGGCTCCCCGGCTCGATGAGCATGGCTTGAGCGGCGAAGTGATCGCCACCGACGGCCCCTTCGGCAACCTCGTGACCAACGTCAGCGGCGACGATTTTCTCAAGCTGGGTTACGGACATGGACAGAACGTGCACGTCACCATCGGCAAGACGGAGATGAATATTCCTTTCGTCCGGACTTTCAGCGACGTGCCTCTGAAAAAGCCGCTGCTGTACATCGATTCGCGAGGCGATGTGGGTCTGGCTGTCAACCAGGGCAGCTTCGCGGTTGCGTATTCCATCAAGCTCCCTGCTCCGATTTTCTTCTCGCGCGCGAAAAACTAAGCCTTGGCCTGAGAATGGTTGTGTGGGCGCGGCCGACTCGGCCGCGCCCCCAGCACTGGAAAATTAGTGAGGGACCAGCGATTCTTCGACGTCCTTTGCCATTTCAGGCAACACCACGCGCAACAGGGCGATGAAATCGCCTGTCACCCGCTTCCCCGTTTCGAGCACTTCTTCGTGGTTGATCACCTGGTCGAGAATTCCCGCGGCCATGTTGGTGACGCATGAAATCGCCAAAACTTTCATTCCCATGTGGCGCGCCGCGATCACTTCGAGGACGGTAGACATCCCCACCAGGTCAGCGCCAATCGCCCGCAAATAGCGGATCTCCGCCGGAGTCTCGTAGCTTGGTCCCAGCAATCCCGCGTACACGCCCTGATGAAGGGTCTTGCCCGCCTTCTTCGCGGCCGCCAGCGCAATCTCGCGATAAGGCTTCGAGTACGCCTGCGTCATGTCAGGAAAGCGCGGGCCGAAGCGTTCGTCATTGGGCCCGACCAGCGGATTGTGTACTTGCAGATTGATGTGGTCGGCAAGCACCACCAATGCACCCTGGTTGTATTCCAGATTGATGCCACCGGCCGCGTTGGTAAGAATCACGGCGCGAATATTCATGCAGTCAAGTACCCGCATGGGAAAAGTGACTTCGTGGGCGGAGTAGCCTTCGTAGAGGTGCACCCGTCCCTGCATCGCCGCCACCGGAACTCCCGCGGCATTACCGATCACCATCTGCCCGGCGTGTCCAACGGCGGTCGAGCGCGGGAAAAAAGGAATATTGGTGTAAGGAATCCGCGTGGCATCGGAGAGTTCGTCGCCGAATCCGCCGAGGCCCGAACCCAGCACCAGCCCGATCTTGGGGCGCGCAACAGTCTGCGAAAGCAAGAACTGCGCGGCCGCACCGGCTTTGGTAAAGTCGTCCGTCATTTCACGATCACCACCTCCGCCCCCATGCGCCTAAGAGTCTTTCGGGGCAGTTATCGCCGCTTTTTTGTCTTTACCTTAGTCTTTTTCTTGGGTGCGATCTTGCCCGATGCTGCTTTTGCCTGCACATCCGCCTTCATCAGCGCCATCAACTTGCTCACCGACCCAACCTTTTCCAAATTCCAGATCGCCTGCTTCAGCTTCTTCTGCGCGCCCTCCGACAGGACTCCTTCCGCCAGCGCCGCGAACTTTTCTTCGACTTCAGCATCGGACAGCGGGTTGCGGGGGTCGCCCTTGGGATAATCCAGTTGCTTGGTAAACGTGCGCCCGTCGGTGGTCGTCAGATTCACGATCACGCGCTGCAACGCAGGGAAAACTTTCTCTATTTCCGGATCGGCCACCACTTCGACTTTCTTTAGCTGCGCCCGGATGGTCGGGTCCATGATCTTCTTCATCTCGAACTGCACCGGCGTGACCTGCCGGTCGGCTATTGCCGCAGCGATTACATAGGGCAGCGAGTGGTCCGCAGTCTCTTTCGAGCGCGGATCGTACTTGCTGGGATCCGAAAGAATGTCGGCAGCACGCGCCAACGACCGAACTTGGACCTTCTCCACTTGCTCCGGCTTCAGATCGTTCGACTTGACGATATCGAGCACCGCGGAAATCGGCGTATGGGTAAGCGCCTCGGTCGGGAACGCCTTCATTCCGCACTGGGTAATGCGCCACGCCTCGCCCAGCCCATCGGTCAGTAGATTCAACTTCCATGCCGGGCCGAAACACTGTGTCAAGCCTTCCTTGCCGTCGACAACATGCTCGGGTCCGGTGTAGCCCTTCTCGGCCATGAGCGCGGCCAGTACCCCGCTTTGCGTGGCCATGGGATCGACCGTGTTCTTCATCATGGTCAGCTTGCCGGCAGTGACCGCGCCCAACGTCGCATGGCGGCTGGCCGAAATTCCGATCGCGTGCTGAATCTGCTCCCACCCGAGATGCATAGCGCGGCCTGCGACAAGGGGCGAGACAAACGCAGTCAGCGTAGCGTGATGCCAGCCGCGCTCACGAATTCCTGGGAATGCAGCCTCGCAGAAACGCATCTCGAACTCATGCCCGAGAACGAGGCCAACAATCAACTCTTTGCCATCACTCTTCGCGCGCTCGCAGCCAGCCAGCGCCGCGGGAAAAATGTCGGACGGATGCGACGGGTCCTGCTTCCAGTAAATGTCGTTGTAATCCATGCAGCGGATCATCAATCCGTTGGCCAGCGAGGCTGACACCGGATCGATGCGCTTGCCCGTGCCAACCACGGTGGCCAGCCCGCGCCCGGCAATTTCGTCGAGCACCGCCAGAGCGATTTTCACATCGTGCTGCTGATATCCGCCCAGTGCACAGCCGACGGAATCGAGCAGCAAGCGTTTGGCCTGATACACGGCTCCCTGCGAGAGCTGCGCATAGCTCAGACCGGCAGCCCAGCGCGACATCCCGGCGGTGATAGTTTCTTTGGCGGCAGCTTCTTTCGTGGCCAACTCGAGGTCTCCTATTTGAGCTTAATATTCTTTGGATTCCCGAAAGGCAAGAATGCCATGAAATCGGCGTGGTGCACGATGTAGGCCTCGGTGGTGCGCTTCACCAGATCGCCTTCAGCGGCATGGGCCGCGATGATGTGACAGACGACATCGGGCACGCCACATTCGAGCGCCAGCGCGACTCCGGTAAAAGGATGGCGCAACGCCTCTCCCCGCTCACTCTGCCGGCTCTTGCCATCGGCGCCCAGTTCATATTCCAGTAGTTTCCCTACGTCCGCCAGGATGGCGCCCGCAACTACGGTGTCCAGGTGGACGGGCAACGCGCGCCCCATAAATTGCTGCATCGCTTCAGCGCTCTGGCGCGCGATATGCACCACACACCGCTTGTGCTCCATAAAAGTGATCGGACAGTTTGGCACCAGCAGTGTGAAAGGAATGCGATTCAGATCGTCAGGCTTCAGCGGGCTGCGCTCCAACGCCTTGACCCAGGTCTCGGTGACTTGGCTGCGCAATTTCTTGTCTTCGATCCACAGGATCTCCGGCCAAAGCTTGGCGACTGCCTCGTGCATTCGTAAGCCCTCCGCGACGAAACAATTTAGCTTACCGTGACGACGCAGCAAGAGTCGAGGGGGAGAGAGTGCCCGCACGGTGAAACTGTCGCTGGTGCCGCCATAAGCGCGAACTTAAGCAAGTGCGAGAATAGGACGTGCGCTCCCGGCAAGACGGCACCTTCGGTTGCGCAGGGGGGTTCGAATGCATACTGCGTACCTCGTAATTACAATCTTCTTCGCGGCCATAGTCGCGTTTTCCGGCGTCGGGAAAATCCGCCGCGATGCGCATCAAGTGCGAGGGATCCACGAAACGGTGGGCGTACCGTTGAAGTTCTTTCCACTTCTGGCCGTTTGCGAGTTTGCCGGAGCTTTGGGCCTACTGGCAGGGATCGGGTGGCCTCCGTTAGGGGTCGCGGGCGGCATTGGCCTCGTCATCTACTTTGTGGGTGCGGTCGTGTCGCATCTGCGTGTCGGCGATTTCAAAGGCATCGGATCTGCCGCATTCATGCTGGGGGTCGCCGCGGGGGCGCTCGTCATGCGGATCCTGACATACAAGCCGGGCATTCTGTGACAGGCAATTGTCAGCCAGCCACTTCGTCCAAGCTCCGGTGTGCGAAGTCGCATGCTCCATTGGCGCTGGCCACGACCGAGCACAGATCCGAGAAAAATCCTCCCGTTGCTTCATTCCATCAGCAGGGGTTAGCATGGCCGCCATGACCAGACCCTTCGCATCGTTCCCGCTCCTGCTCATGCTGATGCTGCCTACGGCAATTGTCACCGCACAGAAGGCAAATCCTTTGGCCGCGGATGCCGTCTACCCCATCCGAGAAGGTTACGTAAACGCGCACGGCGTCATGATCTATTACAAGAGTTTCGGGCGCGGCAAGCCGTTGATGCTCCTGCACGGCGGGCCCGGGGCGTCCCATGATTACTTCCTGCCTTATCTGACCCCTCTCGCCCGGCACTACCGGCTCATCTTCATCGACGAGCGCGGCTCAGGCCGCTCGCAGTCGCTCGAGAATGTCTCCGGCTACACCGTCGAAAATATGGTGGAGGACGTCGAGTCTGTGCGCCAGGCCCTGGGACTCGGCCAGATCAGCATGCTGGGACACTCCTACGGCGGCGTGTTGGCCCAGGCCTATGCGCTCAAGTATCAGAAGAATCTTTCGCGGCTGATTCTGGCCAGCACTTTCGCCAGTACGAAAGCAATCAACGAAGTTTTCCTGCGTATGAAAGAAAAGATGCCAGCTGATGTGCGCGAGCGCATCGACAAGATGGAAGCCGAAGGGCTCTACGGTCACGGCAAGGACTACGAAAAGAACCGCTACACCGCCGAGTACATGACCGCGGCCTGGGGCAACGGATACTTTCCCTATCTCTATCAGAACCGGCCCGACGCGAACTACGATCCGATAGACAATGGAAAAATGTCGTGGGAGCTTTACCGCGAGATGTGGGGTTCACACGGAGAGTTCGTGATTGACGGCAACTTGAAGTCCGTCGAATACACCAACCGGCTACCCGCCATCAAAGTTCCGACGCTCATCCTAGTCGGGGACCACGACGAGTCTGACCCGTCGCTCTCGCAGACGATGCACGAAAAAATCGCTGGCTCGAAGCTGGTAATTCTACCGAAATCGGGACACATGACCTTCGTCGACCAGCCGGGAATGTTCGAGAACTCGGTCGAGGACTTCCTGGAGAAGTAGGCGAGGAGCGCAAGAAAATGAAGGAGGGCGTCCCCGCCCGTCGTTCCGCGCCTGCGTGATCTTTCCGGCCTGGGGCCAGTCCAGCATTGTCGTTCCGGGCGGCTTCGAAATATCCATCCAGTGTTAGAGTGCCATCTAAGGCCCTATGAAGTTGAAACTGACGCGATCACTGATTCTGGCTCTTACTCTGCTGGGATCATCTACGGCGCAACAGGGCGCGGCCACGGGGGAACCTATCGTCTTCGCGACGGCCCCGCTTCCCAAGGGATTCCTGCGCCAGCCCTATCACTTCAAGCTGGAGGCCCAAGGCGGCATTACCCCTCTCCGATGGGAAGTGACGAACGGATCGCTGCCCGAGGGCGTCGAACTGGCCCCAGACGGGACCCTCAGTGGCGCGCCCACCGAGGTCGACAGTTTTGTTTTCCTAGTGAACGTAACCGATAGCGGCAAGCCTGTCGCTCAAAAAAAGAAGGAATACACCATGGAAGTGGTGGCCCCGCTGGTCGTCGAGTGGAGCAGGAAACCCAAGATCACCGGCCACCGACTGGACGCCGCTATTCGAGTTTCCAACCAGACCGGGGAGGATTTCGATTTCACTCTAGTCGCGTTGGCGGTCAACGAAAATGGCCGGGCCACGGCCGTCGGTTACCAGCATTTCACCCTGAAAAAGGATACGGATGAGTTTGAGATTCCGTTCGGGGAAAACCTGCCGCAGGGAGCCTACGATTTGCATGTGGACGCGGTCGGTGAGGTGGAGTCCACAAATACTATCTTTCGCGCTCGGCTGGCGCCGGCAGACAAACTGCAGGTAGTACAAGGTCCCTGAGCGATATGACTAAGCAAAAAATAAGAGCCCCGAGGTGATGTTATGCCCATTCATCTCGGCCAGTAGCTCGCTTTAGACCCTCACCGACCTGCTCTCGTTGCTACCCTTGCGGGCTGCTCCGCGCGATCATGCTTGGGCTCCGGGCTTACCGCCAACCGGACAAACCTGCCTAACGCCTCGAGACTCTATCCTGCCTCCGACATATCTTCTTGTTCGCCTCGACCAGCGCTTTGCTAAAGACCCTTGCCCGCCTTCCCTCCGTCATCTTGCGATGCGAAGAGTGACTTGGCTTGAGCCCCGGACGCCGTACCAACCGGGAAAACTTCAGAAGCTGTCAAAGAACGAGTTTGTTTTTACTCCTTTCATTTTTAGAGTCAATAAAAAAGGGGGCGTTTTATCTGCTTAGAAATCAATCGAGTGCAGGCCGTCCACAGGCGGGTGCCGCATTAATGGTGCAATTGGCGAATAACCCACCAGCCTTTTCTTTACCTCGGCCGCGCGTTTTCCCGGATTTCTTCCAGGGATTGCGAGCAACAGTGCAGATCCTTGGACTGTGAAAATCCAGGCAAGCATACTGCTGGAAGCCAAGCTTGCCCCGTTTCAGCGCCCTCGTCCTTGCATCCTTTGCGGTCTCCTTTGCGACCTTTGCGGTTAAGAGCTCTCGACGGCAAAGATCGCAAAGGACCCACCATCGGGTAAAATGCCCGTTCGAGCAGGAGGGATTGTTTGCGACCAATGGCGGGATTGCTGGCTCTTGCGCTGATGCTGTCGGCGCTAATCAGCCTGGCGGAACAGAAAAGCCCAACCGCCGAGCAGCGAACCGCCCGCCATTTCGATTCGATCCGCCTGCAGCCGGGACTTCTGCTCGCATTCTTGCGGGAGATGCCGAAGGGCGGCGATCTGCACATCCACCTCGCCGGAGCAATTTACGCCGAGAGTCTCATCGACTTCGCCGCCCAGGACGGTTTTTGCGTGGACCGCACGACTTCCGTTCTGATCGCGCCCCCCTGCGACGAGGCCTGCGACCGCTATGCCAGCAAGCCGGCCATCCGTTGCGCTTACCAGGACCACGTTCTCTACAACTCCATCGTCGACGCCTGGTCCATGCGCAACTGGGCCGGCGAAGAGCCCGGTCATGACCACTTTTTTGCCACCTTCGACAAATTCCTTCCGGCCATGACCAATCACCTGGGCGATTCAATCGCCGAGACAGCGGAACGCGCGGCGGCCGATCATCTGCAATATCTGGAACTCATGCACACTGCGGACGGAAATCTCGCGCCGGAACTGGGAGCCAAGGTCGGCTGGGACGATGATTTCTCCAAATTGCGGGAGAAGGTGTTGGCCAGTGGACTTAAAGATATCGTCGCCGCCACTCGCCAACAACTAGATCACGACGAAGCGAAAATGCGCCAGCTATTGCGCTGCGGTTCGTCCCAGGCCAGTGCCGGATGCGGCGTCACCATCCGTTATCTGTATCAGGCGCTTCGCGGACTGCCGAAAGAGCAGGTCTACGCTCAAATCCTCCTCGGCTTCGAGCTGGCACAGGCCGACCCGCGCTTCGTAGGATTGAATCTGGTGATGCCCGAAGACTGGTACGTGCCCATGCACGATTTCGATCTGCACATGAAGATGCTCGACTACCTGCACGGAATCTATCCCAAGGTACACATCAGTCTGCACGCCGGTGAGCTGGCTATGGGCCTGGTTCCGCCCGATGGTTTGAGTTTCCATGTTCGCGAATCGATCGAGAAAGGTCATGCCGAGCGCATCGGACACGGCGTGAGCGTGATGAATGAACGTGACGCTCCCGGTTTGCTGCGGGAAATGGCCCGGCGTAAGGTGCTGGTCGAAATCTGCCTGACCTCGAATGACGTGATTCTAGGAGTGCGCGGCGAAGAGCATCCCTTGCCGGTATATTTGCGTTACGGCGTACCCGTGGCCCTGGCGACCGATGATGAAGGCGTGTCGCGGTCCGATATGACGCACGAATATGTGCGCGCCGCCGAAACCTACCATCTGACGTATGCGGACCTGAAGCGCCTGGCGCGGCAGAGTCTGGAACACAGCTTCCTGGCCGGTAACAGTCTTTGGTCTGACAAGCAGCCGCCTGACGCTCAGGGATATCATGCAGTCACTGCCTGTGCCAGCGACGGTCCTGGAGCCGCCAGCGTCTCCGCCGGGTGCCAGAAATTTCTCGATGCCAACGACCGGGCGCGGGTACAGTGGAAATTGGAACGGGAGTTTGCTGAGTTTGAAAAGAAATTTTGACGGGAGTATTGGTTTTGGGTGGAGCAGGGCCTTGGCCCTGCACTAGCCGTCCTAGCGACGAGGGCTTCAGCCCTGAGGTACTTATTCCTTTTCTATTTTCCTCAGAGTGCTGCACTGGTAGTCTTTCGGCCGAAGCGGGTGTTTCCTTTTGGGCGGCATCTGCCGCATAGGTATTCAAAGCTGCCGAGCTTGGCTCGGCTTGACCGGGTCGGAGACCCGGTCCCACACGACCAGGAGCGCCTAATGGGTCAGACCATCGTTGAAAAAATCGCGCAGGCACACCTCGCCGAGGGGCCCAAGCGTCCGGTACGGACCGGAGACTTCGTGGCCATCCGCCCGCACCGCGTGATGACTCATGACAACACGTCGGCCGTGATCAAGAAGTTTCAAACCATTGGCGCGAAGAAGATCCAAAATTCCAAACAACTGGTGTTCGCTCTCGATCACGATATCCAGAACCAGGACGATTCCAACCTGAGCAAGTACCTGGCCATCGAGGGTTTTGCCAAACACCACGGCGTGGATTTTTACCCCGCCGGTTCCGGCATCGGTCACCAGATCATGGTCGAGCGCGGATATGTCCTGCCCGGCTCCTTTGTGGTCGCCTCCGACTCGCACTCGAATATGTACGGCGCGCTGGGAGCAGTCGGGACTCCCATCGTGCGCACCGACGCTGCCGCTGCCTGGGCGACGGGCGATTTCTGGTGGCAGATTCCGCGCTCCATCCAGGTGGTTCTCGAAGGCGCATTGCCCGCGGGCGCAACTGGCAAAGACGTCATCATCACGCTGTGCGGACTTTACAACCACGATGAAGTCTTGAACGCCGCCGTCGAATTCAGCGGACCGGGCGTCGCCAGCCTCTCCATGGATGCGCGCTTTTCGATTTCAAACATGTCCACCGAGTGGGGACCGCTGGTGGGCTGGTTTCCGGTGGACGAGGTCACGATCAAATATTTGCAGGGCGTAAAAGAGCGCCTGGCGGCCCACGGTATCGAGCGCTTTACCGATCGCAACATTGCGAACTGGTCTGAGCACCCGCCGCATCCCGATCCGGACGCAGTCTATGCCGCGCGCATCGTGCTCGACCTGTCACAGGTCACGCCCCATGTATCCGGACCTGACACGGTTCAGATCATGGCGTCGCTAGCCGAGATCGAAAAACAGAAGATTCCGATCCAGAAGGCCTACCTGCTCTCCTGCGTCAACTCGCGGGTTGAGGACTTGGCGGCGGCGGCCACCGTGCTGCGCGGCAAGAAAATTGCGCCCGGGGTAAAGCTGTATCTGGGCGCGGCCAGCAAATGGGTGCAGGAAGAAGCGGAGCGCCGCGGCATCTGGCAGACGCTGCTCGACGCCGGGGCGAATCCTCTGCCTGCAGGATGCGGGCCCTGCATCGGCCTTGGAGTCGGACTGCTGGAGCCGGGCGAAGTAGGGATTTCCGCCACCAACCGCAATTTCAAGGGCCGCATGGGATCGCGCGACGCGAAATGTTATCTCGCGAGCCCGGAGGTTGTGGCTGCTTCCGCGGTTGCCGGTTACATCCGCGGACACTACAAGATGTCAGACCGCACACCGGCGCGTGTGTACCAGGAATTTCCCGCCGGCCCGGCACCGGAAAAAGTCGAGATTCTTCCCGGCTTTCCCGAGAAGGTGAAGGGACGCCTCGTGTTCTTGCCACAAGACAACGTCAACACCGATGCCATTTATGGAAAAGACTACACTTACCGCGACGACGTCACTCCGGAAACCATGGCCAAGGTCGTGATGGAGAATTACGATCCGCAATTTGCCTCGCGAACCCATGCCGGTGATGTGGTTGTGAGCGGTTTCAATTTTGGCACCGGCTCAAGCCGCGAGCAGGCGGTCACGTGCTTGAAGGCGAAAGGCATTCCGTTGGTGATTGCGGCAAGTTTCTCGCAGACCTATCTGCGCAACGCTTACAACAACGGCTTCCTGTGTGTGGAAGTTCCGGAACTGGTCAAGCGTCTGCGCGAGCAGTTTGCCAAAGAAATCGGCGCAAAAGAAAAAACGATCATTCCCGGCGAAGAAATTGCCATTGACTTTACCTCAGGCATGATCGCCTGGCGTAGCAAAAAGTTCGCGTTCCCAGCGCTGGGCAGCGTGCCGCAATCGCTGGTGATCGCGCAGGGGGTAGAGAATCTGGTGGCGAAGCGGCTGGGTTTGGGTTAGGTCTGTTCTATGTGGGGGCGGAGGCCTCGCCCGCCAACTGCTGCGAGGCTGAACTCAGTCGGGTTCACACCAGGCGGTCTTAGGGAGGAGGGATCCTTCGACTCCGCGCTCAGGATGACCAGAGGAGAAACTGCACGAATGGCGAAACACACTG
This sequence comes from Terriglobia bacterium, assembly GCA_963803655.1. Taxonomy (GTDB): domain Bacteria; phylum Acidobacteriota; class Terriglobia; order Terriglobales; family Acidobacteriaceae; genus JAIQFF01. The sequence continues at coordinate 92,755 of CAWDNR010000013.1, read as the reverse complement.
TAGTCACCATGCCGGGCGATGGCATCGGCAACCAGGTCCTGCCCGAGGCCTTGCGGGTCCTGAAGGCTGTCGGCTTCGACGCCGAATACATTCATGCCGACATCGGATGGGACATCTGGTGCAGCGAAGGCAACGCCCTCCCCGATCGCACGATCGACCTGCTCAAAAAATACAAGCTCGGTCTGTTTGGCGCCATCACTTCGAAACCTAACAAGGAAGCCCAGTCCGAACTGAAAGCAGAACTGCGCGGCAAGGGCCTGGTCTACTACAGCCCGATCGTCACCATGCGGCAGAAGTTCAATCTCGATATCTGCATGCGGCCTTGTATCGGCTTCACCGGCAATCCGCTGAACTATATTCGCAAGCGCACCGACGGCGGATTCGATGAGCCTAAAATCGACACCACCGTATTTCGCCAGGGAACCGAGGGCATGTACGTGGGCGTCGAGTGGACAAACCCGCCAGAGAATGTGCGAGCAGCTCTGAATACGCACCCCCGGTTCAAGGCATTTAACAACGTGCCGGGTCCCGACCTGGCGGCAAGTGTGCGCATCATCACGCGGGCGGCGGCACGCCGCATTGTCACCGCTGCATTTGAATATGCGAAAAAGCGTGGCTTCAAGGGGGTGACTATCTGCGAGAAACCCAACGTAGTGCGGGAGACTTCGGGGATGATGGAAGAGACCGCCAAGGAAGTGGCCAGGGGCTATCCGCAAATCGCGCTCTGGTCGACGAACATTGACGCGCAATTGATGTGGCTCAACAAGAATCCGGAAGAGTACAACGTGATCGTCGCCTCAAACCTGTTCGGCGATATCTTGTCCGATGCGTTCGCCGGACTGGTAGGCGGGCTGGGCTTTGCTGCTTCCGGCAACATCGGCGACGAAGTCTCCGTATTTGAGCCGACGCATGGTTCGGCGCCCAAGTATGCGGAGCTGAATCCTCCGATTGTGAATCCCATCGCGATGATTCTCTCCGCCGCGATGATGCTCGATCACCTAGGCGAAGGCGCGAAAGCCGACCGCATCCGCAAGGCTATCGCCGATGTCGTCAAAGAAGGCAAAGTGCGTACCTACGACATGATGCGAATTTCCGGCGGAGCGAAATCGATTGGACAGGGAGCGGCAAGCACGGTTCAGATGGGCGATGCGATTCTGGAGAAGTTGAAGTAACCGCGAATACGCCTTCACCGCCGGGAATTGATGTGGCGAGGGCAAGATGCCCTGGCGACTGCGGGGCGGGACGCCGGCGCTACACTGCGATAAGTCATGACAGGTTCTGCGGAAGTAAAGTCGGCGGGATCAGGCGAGGCCGGACACTGCGGCAGGGATGTCCGCTCCGATCTGCACGTGGCCATCGAGTCGCGCGACAGCGGAGGCCTCGAGATCACGATGCAATCCCGGGTCGCGCCCTACTATGGCGAGTCCATAGTGGCGCAGGCACGGCAGGTGCTGGAGGTGCTTGGCATCAAGCACGCCCGGGTTGAACTGCGCGACGAGGGCGCCCTGCCGTTCGTAATTTCGGCGCGGATTGAAACTGCCGCCCGGCGTGGTGGGCTGGGGCTGGGGCGCAAGGCGTCGCCCGAAAAGATCGCTCTGCCGGAACCATCGCCCCGAGATCGCTTGCGCCGCTCGCGCCTGTATCTTCCAGGCTCCGAGCCCAAGTACTTCATCAACGCCTTGCTGCACGGGCCCGACGCCATCATTCTCGATCTCGAGGATTCCGTTCATTACGCGGAGAAGGATGCTGCCCGTGTTCTCGTTCGCAACACGCTACGTGCCGTGGATTTCGGAAAATGCGAGCGCATGGTGCGCATCAATCAATTGCCCATGGGCCTTGAGGATTTGGCGGAGATTGTTCCCGAATCGCCAGACCTGGTGCTGCTCCCCAAGGCCGAGCTTCCCGAGCAAGTCGCGGAAACCGATCGCATGATTGGCGAACTCAAAGGCCGCTATGGCATCACGCGCCCCATCTGGCTGATGCCGATTCTCGAATCTGCACTCGGCATTGAGAACGCGTCCGCCATCGCGCATGCCAGTAAGAACGTGGTCGCGCTCACCATTGGGCTGGAAGACTACACCGCCGACCTAGGAGTGGCCAAAACCACGGAAGGCCGGGAGTCGCTCCATGCGCGATCGCGTTTGGTCAATACGGCGAGGGCGAGGGGCGTGCAAGCCATCGATTCCGTGTTCGGCGACGTGGGTGACATGGATGGCTTGCGTCGGTGGGCGGAGGATTCCCGAGCGTTGGGATTTGAAGGCATGGGCTGCATTCATCCCGGACAAATTCCAGTGATTCACGCGGCGTTCGCGCCATCACAGGCCGAGATCGAAAAGGCGCTGAAGATTGTAGCTGCGTTTGAGGAAGCACAGCAGCGCGGGTTGGGCGTGGTCAGCCTGGGATCGAAGATGATCGATCCGCCGGTGGTGCAGCGGGCCCAGAAGCTCGTCGAGATGGCGAAGCGGATGGGCAAAGCGTAGCGTCGCGGGCAAGAAAGCTTTAACCACCAAGGACACGAAGGTGCACAAAGGAATTCCTTCGTGATCCTTGGTGTCCTTCGTGATTAAAGGTTTTAGGGAGCGGGATGACGGATCGATCCGAAATGTTGCAGAATGCCGCGGGACGCATGGTGCCGTCCATGGTCAATGGCAAGCCCCAGATTCCCTATCTGGGCGTGGCCAAGTATCAGCCGCGTGGCCGCAAGACTGCCCCTCCGGTGCGTTCGAGCAAAGACTACTCCGACCACGGTGACAAGCGTGCGCCCGACCTCGAGACCGCGCTACGCAAGTGCGGACTGCGCGACGGCATGGTGATCTCAAACCATCATCATCTGCGCGATGGCGATCGCGTAGCACTCATGATGCTGGAAGCCGCTGCGGGAATAGGCGTCAAGGACCTACTCTGGTTTCCCAGCGCGTCGTTCCCCTCGCAAAAAGCCGCCATCGAACTGATGCAGTCGGGCGTGATCCATCACATCGAAGGTTCAATGAACGGGCCGCTGGGCGATTACTGCACGCAAGGCAAGATGCGAGGCCTGGGTGTCCTGCGCTCGCATGGCGGCCGCTGGCAGGCCATCCAGGATGGCGAGGTGCACATTGATATCGCGGTAATTGCGGCACCCACAGCCGACGCCTTCGGCAACGCCGACGGATCGCATGGCAAGTCGGCCTGCGGATCTCTGGGCTTCGCCCTGGCTGATTCCACCTACGCCGACAACGTCATCGTAGTCACCGACAATCTGGTTCCGTTCCCCTGCATTCCGTGGCAGATTCAGGGCAACAATGTCGATCACGTTGTGGCAGTCGATTCGATTGGAGATCCGGCAAAAATTGTTTCGGGGACCACGCAGATCACGCGCTCACCCGATCGCCTGCGAGTGGCGGAGTACGTGGCCCGCTTCCTGCGCGATGCGGGAATCATGCGCAACGGATTTTCATTCCAGGCCGGTGCGGGCGGCATCGCGCTGGCGTTCGTCGACTACCTGCGCCGCATGATGAAGGAAGACGGCGTGAAGGCACGCTTCGTTCGCGGCGGTTCGACCCGCTATCTGGTGGAAATGTTGCAGGAAGGCCTGACCGACTACATTCTCGATGGCCAGACCTTCGACTTGGATGCGGTGAAGTCGATCGCCAGTGATCCCCGGCATGTGCCCACATCGCCCTTTACCTCGTACAACTATCACGGCAAAGGATCGTTTGCCTCCCTGGTCGACGCCGTAGTGCTGGGTGCGACCGAAGTCGACGTCAACTTCAATGGCAACGTCGTCACCCACTCTGACGGCAGGCTTCTGCACGGCATTGGCGGCTGGCAGAATTGTCTGGAGGCGGGTTGCACAATTCTCGCAGTGCCATCTTTCCGCGATCGTATCCCGGTGATTGTGGACGAAGTGACGAATCTGACTGGGCCGGGCGAGTTGATTGACGTCGTCGTGACCGAGCGCGGCATTGCCATCAATCCGCGCCGTCAGGATTTGCTCGACGCCGTAAAAGAATCAAGCTTGCCGATCCGGCCGATCCAGGACATCAAGGCGGAAGTGGAACGCATCTGTGGCGGCAAGCCCGTACGGCCGAAGCTGGGCGATCGCCCTGTGGCTGTTGTCAAGTGGGTGGATGGAACCGTGTTGGATACGGTTTGGCAGGTTGGGTGACAACAAATTCGTGGTCACGGATTTACGCCGATTTAAATTCGAGAAGTATCCGCGTCGATCCGTGTGAATCTGTGGCCTGGATGTTCCTGAATTACTCGTTCTTCATGGCATCAATCAACTGAAAAAGCTGGGTACGGTCCACAACCTCGACAAAGGGCTTGCCCTGCGTCTTGTTGCTGACCACATAAATCGTCGGCGTGTGATTGATGCCCACACGCTGGCCGGTGTTTTTGTCCTCGTTGATTGCCGCCGCCAGTTTTCCTTGCGGATCGACGACGAAAGGCAGATCCACTTTGTGATCGGTGGCGAATTTTTCCGCAAACCCGCGCAACGTGGGCGGCGTGATCTCCGGCTGATGCTGGAAGATGTAGTCGCGAAAATCATTGCCCAGCTGCTTCGACTGGGTATCAAAGTAGCGGGCGATGATTGCGGCGTCGAACGACCAATTGTGCATGGGCAGCGGGAAGTCGTGGCGGACTACTGGAATTTTGTATGTGCGGCCAGCCTCCGCCACCAGGGGAGCGGCGCGGCGGCAGTCGGGACACTGCAGGTCTTCAAAAACCACCAACGCGACTTGGGCGCCTTTGGGTGGCCGCAGCGCGGGATCGACAGTCTGGGCCGAGGCCAGGGAAGCAACCAGCAGGAAGCCGAGGACGAGTAGCACGCAGTGGTTATTCATATTTGATGTTTACCTGCACCCTATGGTAACTGATGGGGAAAACACTTGTGAAACCGGGTCTTGGTAGTGACCCAGCTTCGACAAGTCTCCCACACGGCGTCATCCTGAGAGACTTCAGCCTCGAAGGATGGCGCGCGTACTATCACAATTGCCAACCCGACTGCACACCCGCTTCACGCAAGATGCTTCGCGAGCTCAGCATGACGCCTGGCATCAGAGCAGAAATTTCAAACCGAGCCCCTACCCAAGGCTTAAGTGGGTGGGTCTTGCGAAGTTAGTTAGGTTCACAGCAATCGTAACTGGCGGCGCTCCAGCGCCAGCAGCTTCTCCTTGATGGGCAATCCACCGCCGTAGCCCGTGAGTTTCCCATTGCTGCCGATTACGCGGTGACAGGGGATCACGATAGGAATTGGATTGGACCCATTGGCCAAGCCAACCGCACGCGAGGCGTTTGGGTTGCCAACGCGCCGAGCCAGCTCACCGTAGGAAATGGTTTCTCCGAAGGGGATTTCGCATAAACGATCCCAAACGGACCGCTGAAAAGGCGTGCCTTCAGGCGCCAGCGTGAGATCGAAGGTTTCCAACTCTCCGGCAAAATAGGCGCGGAGCTGACGAATGGTCTCACGAAAGGGCTCCGCATCCTCATGCCATTGCGGATCGAACTCGACGGGATTTCGTCCGTTTACAAAATCTATCCGCCGCACGCCGCCGTCATCGGCGACCAGCTGCAGCGGCCCCACTGGACTATCGATTCTGGTGCAGCTCATAGCGTTCGTTGCGTGAGTATGGATCATCGTCCAGTTCCCTTCCTTAGGCCCCTATGAAACAGCCGAAGAAACCGCTGCCATACGAGGCCGATATTCTTTCGCTGGCAAACTCGGAGAAAATGGGGCACGCCGTGGATCGGCCGTAAGGGGTGGCTGCCACAGGTAGAGGGCGGCGTAGGCACGCCACGGTCGCCAGGCATCGGCGCGAGCTTGCAACTCCCTGGGATCTCGCAGCCCGGTGGCGCGAAGCAAGCCTAGGTCGCTGGCGGGAAAGGCGTCAGGTTCACCCAGGGCGCGCATGGCCACGTACTGTGCGGTCCAATCGCCGATGCCGGGTAGTTCGCAGAACTGCGCCATAAAATCGGGCACGTTCGCCACCCCGGAAAAAGTGATCTTGCCGTTGCAGACAGCCCGCGCCAGCGAGCGAATACAGTGCGCACGTGCCCGAGGCAATCCAATCTGACCCAGGTCGACGTCTCCCAACTTTTCCGCCGACGGAAAAAGATGGGTGAATCCATTTTCGTTTGCGATGGGCATACCGAAAGCCCGAACCATCCGGCTAGCCAGGGTCGTAGCTCCCTGAACCGTGACCTGCTGTCCCAGGATGGCGCGGATGGCGAGTTCAAAGCCGTCCCAACAGCCCGGTACTCGGACTCCGGGCCGCGCGGCGATCAGGCGAGTCAAGAGAGGATCGCGGCGCAGATACAGAGCAATCTCATTTGGATCGGCTGACAAATCAAACAGACGCCGTACCCGCTCTACGATAAGAAAGAGCCACTGCGGTTGGGGGTAGTGAATGCGCAGCACGATTGATTCCGAGGCATTGTCGAGCGTGGCTTGGATCGAGCCGACATGATTCTCCAGCAAAAACACGCGCCGGTAGGTCTCCCCGTCCACGATTTCGACGCCGGGAATCGCGCGCGGAGCTAGGAACTCAAGCAGCGCCGCCCAGCAAAAGGGTGGCCTGAAGCGAAGCAGGAAACGATATTCACTATCCGGACCGGCAGCTGCCGGTCGGGAAGCCTTTCGCAGTTGAGTTGGCGTGCGTCCGTAGGTCTTGAGAAACGTCGCGTTAAACCGCCGGATGCTGCCGAAGCCGGAGGCGATAGCCACGTCACGCATCGGCAGGTGGCTCTCGTCGATCAGCTTCTTGGCAAAGTGTAGACGCCGAGTTTGAGCCACGGCGATCGGGCTCGCTCCCAGATGCTTCAGAAAAAGGCGCCGGAGATGACGGGAACCGATGCCAAGGCGCTCAGCGAATGCATCCATGTCGCCAACTTCCAGCACGCGCTCGTTCATCAGTCTTAACGCTCGCGATACCGTAGCCGAGGTTCCCATCCAAGCCGGCGTTCCCGGAGAACACTCAGGCCGGCAACGCAGGCAAGGACGAAGACCGGCCTCAGCAGCCGCCGCAGCGCTAGGAAAGTAACGGACGTTTTGCTCCTTTGGGGGACGCGCTGGACAGATGGGGCGACAGTAGATGCGTGTGGTCAGCACCCCGATGAAGAGGCGCCCATCGAAGCGCGGGTCGCGAGCGAGTCGAGCACGAGCACAGATTTTGGGATCCAAGTGCATCTGCCACCAAGATATCCGATTGGACCGAAAAAGATTGGCCATTTTCGGACATCAATGCCCAAGGACAGAAATCCTAGTTTATGGCCGCCTGTTCCCGCCGCTTCGCCTGAATTTCAATGAACACATGCACCAGAGAAACCGCAGCTGGAGTGACCCCAGGAATGCGCGAAGCATGTGCGAGGGTGCGAGGACGGACCTTGATCAGTGTTTCCTGTATCTCGCGGGAAAGTCCGCTGACCGAACCGTAGTCAAACCACAAAGGAATAGCACGCTGCTCGGCTTTCTTGAGCCGCTCGATGGCGCGCTCCTGCTGTAGAAGATAGCCCGCGTACTTGATTTCGGTTTCAACGGACTTGAGTTCGTTTCGGGTCGATGAAGAAAGAGCGGCCACGGATTCGCGCGGATTTGCACGGATTTCTTCGCGTTCGAGAAACTCCGGCGCCAGTTCGCGCAACACCGGAAGCAGCCGCTCGACTGTGATCTCGGGGCGCTTGAGCAGTTGGACCAGGCTCTGGCCAATGGCGGAACTGCAATCACTAATCGCTGGCTGCTGGTCGCTCGCAACCGCCGAGCTTTGCTCGGCCTGACCGGGTCGGAGACCCGGTCGCACACCGTCTGTTGAGACCTTGGCTATTTGCTCGAGCATCGAAGTCGTTAGCTTAGTGCGCTCCAGGAGCTCCTTCATCGCTTCGTGGCGCTGCTGCTTGGCCTCGAAATCAGCCCAGGCGGCATCGGAAATCAATCCGACGCGGCGGCCATGCGGGGTGAGCCGCCGGTCGGCGTTGTCAATACGCAGGTGCAAGCGGAACTCGGCGCGCGAGGTAAACATGCGGTAAGGCTCGTTGGTGCCCTTGGAGATCAAGTCGTCGATCAGGATCGCGGTATAGGCCTCGGTACGATCTAGGATCAGCGGCGCCTCGTTCTTGACCTGCAATGCAGCATTGATGCCGGCCATCAGACCCTGGCACGCGGCCTCTTCGTAGCCACTGGTGCCGTTGATCTGGCCGCCCAGGAACAAGCCCGCAATCCTCTTGGTTTCGAGCGTGCGCTCCAACTCTGTTGGATCAATGGCGTCGTACTCGATGGCGTAGCCGGGCCGCAGCATGTCTGCGTTCTCGAGGCCGGGAATCGACTTCAGAATTTCCATCTGCACTTCCACCGGAAGCGACGTGCTCATGCCGTTGACATAAATTTCGTGCGTGTTCAGCCCTTCAGGCTCAAGAAAGAGCTGGTGGGTGATCTTTTCGGGAAACTTGACGATCTTGTCTTCAATCGACGGGCAATAGCGCGGCCCAACCGAGTGAATTTGCCCGCTGTACATCGGTGAACGATGAACATTCTCGCGGATGATGCGATGCGTCTCCGGCGTAGTCCACGCAATGTGACAGGGGACTTGCGAATCGTGATGAGCCACTCGCCGGGTACGAAAGCTGAAGGGCGTAGGATCAGCGTCGCCCGGCTGCTCTTGAAACCGAGACCAGTCGATCGTCCGGCCGTCAAGCCGCGGCGGCGTCCCAGTCTTAAGCCGGCAACCTCGCAAACCGAGTTGCTTGAGTGCCTCGCCCAGCAGCATCGCAGCCGGCTCCCCGGAGCGTCCCGCAGGATATTGTTGTTCGCCGCAATGGATCAGGCCGTTGAGGAACGTCCCGGTGGTAATAATGACAGCGGCCGCGCCCACCGTACGTCCGTCGCGCAGCCGGATTCCGATGACTCGCCGGTGCTCGTCGTCGTTGGTCGTTAGTCGTTGGTCGTTGGCGAAGAGCCTGGCGCCTCCGCTGTCGGCCAACGACGAACGACCAACGACCAACGACTCTTCCACGATCAAATCCGCAACTTCCGCCTGCTTGATCTTGAGATTCGGCTGCGACTCCAGCACCTCGCGCATCTTTAGCCGGTAGGCCTGCTTGTCGCACTGGGCGCGGGGAGACCACACCGCGGGGCCACGCGAGGTATTGAGCAGCCGGAACTGGATGCCGACTGCGTCCGTAATTTCGCCCATGATGCCGCCCAGGGCGTCCACTTCGCGGACCAGGTGTCCCTTGGCAATGCCACCCACCGCTGGATTGCAGGACATCTGCGCGATGAGATCGACATTAAGCGTGTAGAGGGCGGTCTTCAGACCCATGCGGGCTGCGGCCACGGCGGCTTCGCACCCGGCGTGTCCAGCGCCGACGACGACGACATCGAACTGTTCTGTAAATGCAGGCATGGCCAGCTTTCATTCTAGCAAGGACTTAGTGATGGAGGATGGGCGTCCCGCCCGGCCTCCACTACGTAGTCCTGCCTAGAACTGCCGCCCCCCAAACATCGGTGAACGAGGCTTCCTGCCAATCCGGAGAAGGAAAATACCATAAGTAAGCGACAATCCAATGGATACGCCTGTGGGGCGACAATTTCTCTCCAGCAGCTTCGGGTTCAGAGTACGCGAGGTGATGAGGGTATTCTGTGACGGCCGTCACAGCCGGTTGCCGGGGCGGCGGAGCTACAAGTTGCGAGCCGGGCCAGGCAGCCCGTATATTGGTGGACATCCCCAAAAGTGAGGCCAACAAATATGACACCCCAGGAATTCTTCCAGCAACTGGACGCGCGGATCGCACGGTTCGATCTGCTTTGCCACCCCTTTTACAAGGCCTGGAGTGCAGGCGAGTTGTCGCGCGACGATCTCCGCGAGTATGCGCGGGATTACTACCATCATGTAAATGCGTTCCCCACCTATCTGGCGGAACTCAGCATGCGTCTCGAAGAAAGCGAACTGCGCCGCGCCGTGCTCGCCAATCTGGCCGACGAGAAAGGCAGCAACGATGCCACGGGCAACAATCCGGAGCACTCCGAGCTCTGGCTGGACTTTGCCGAAGGCATGGGAACAAGCCGCAATCTTCGGGGACACGAGCCAGTGGCCGAAATAAAAAATTTGACGACTTTTTTCCACGGTGTTGCCAGTGAGGGAACGCCGGAAGAGGCCCTGGCGGCGTTCTATGCCTACGAATCGCAGGTCCCGCGCGTAGCCGCAGAAAAAGCGCGGGGACTTCGGGAGATGTACGCGGCCGACAACAAAACCTGCGAATATTTCACTCTGCACAGCATCGCCGACGTAGACCACTCGCAGATCTGGCGGCAGCAGCTGGCCCGTCGGTTGGAACAGAATCCGCAAGCAGCCGAGCCGGCCCTCATCGCAGCCGGGAACGCGGCGAAAGCATTGTGGAGCGCATTGGACGGGATCGAAGCGCGCCGAGTGGCGAAGACGAAAGCCGCGTAGCGCATGAAAGTTACGAAGCAGTGAGCCATTCGGCAAGAGCCATTGATTTGGCAAAATCAATGGCTCTTCGATTTGGACAGGACTCTTTGATTATGGCGAAAGCAATGCCCCTCGGGGCCCGCGGCGAGGTCGAACAAACTGTCGAACTGAAACACACCCTGGCAGCCCACAACCCGAATCTCCCGCCGATATATTCCACGCCCGACATGATCCGGCTGATGGAGTTTGCCGCCTTCAAGGCCCTGCAGCCCTATTGCGAGGACGACGAAATCACGGTAGGAACTGCTATCAACATCGAGCACCGCGCCGCCAGCGGCATCGGGGCCAAGATTCGAGCGGAAGGAATACTGGAATCGTTCGACGGAAAGTTCTACACACTAAGAGTAACCGCCCAGGATGATACCCAGGAGATCGGCCGCGGCACCGTCGGCCGCGCGGTCGTAAGCACAGGAAAATTTCTGGGGAAAATGAAAAAGCTCAGTAGGTAGTCGTCAGTTCTCAGTGCTCAGCCGCCGCATGGATCGGCGTAGACTGTGTAGGGACGGGTCTCAGACCCGTCCAGGCCGAGCAAAGCTCGGCCAAGGTTTTGCTCAATCCCATGAGCGCCGAATCGCAAAAATCGAAAACAGACTCCTTCCGAGCCCTGCATCAAGGCAAGATCCTCGTCCTGCCTAACGCCTGGGATGTCGCCAGCGCCCGCGTAGTTCAGCAAGCCGGCTTTAGCGCCATTGCCACCACCAGCGCCGGCATCGCCTTCACCCTGGGATATCCCGACGGCCAACGCATCACGCGTGAAGAGATGCTAGCGGTAGTCGGCCGCATTGCGAGAGCGGTCAAGGTCCCGGTCACGGCCGACGTCGAAGCGGGATATGGCGACCGCCCGGAAGATGCCGCCCGCACGGCACGAGACGTCCTCGCCGCCGGCGCACTCGGAATGAATTTGGAGGATTCCACAGGCGATCCGCAGCACCCCCTGTTTGAGCTGAGTCTCCAAGTTGAACGGGTGAAAGCGGTGCGGGAAGAACCGATCGTTCTGAATGCCCGCACCGATGTCTACCTACTTGAGGCCGGTACGTCGGACAAACGATACGACGAAACCCTTCGTCGGCTGGCCGCGTTTCGCGACGCCGGCGCGGACTGCGTATTCGCCCCCGGCCTGCGCGACGCGGCCACCATCGGACGCCTGGTGAAGGACTTGCGGTGTCCGGTAAATATCCTGGCCGGACCAGGGTCCCCTCCCGTACCGAAACTGCACAAGCTGGGCGTGGCGCGGGTCAGCGTGGGATCGGGCGCGATGCGGGCGACGCTGGGCCTGCTCCGTCGAATTGCAGAAGAACTCAAGAGCGCCGGAACCTACGCAACCCTGGATGGCGCAATCCCCTTCGCAGATGTAAATCGCATGATGGAATAACTCACCTCACCGTCCCTTGAAAAGGATAGAGCAGGCCTGCATACAAGCCCAGATGTACCATGTTCCCGTGCGCACTCCGCTCCAAAGCGTCCTCGACTACATTCGTCGCCAGGGACTTCTTCACGCCGGCGACCGCCTGGGTGTCGCGGTTTCAGGCGGAGCCGACTCAGTAGCTCTCCTGCGAATCATGCTCGAGTTGCGGCAAGAACTCGGCATCGTCGTTTCGATTGTCCATTTCAATCACAAGCTGCGCGGAGCGGAAGCCGACGCCGACGAGAAGTTCGTCACCCAATTGGCCCACCGGCATGATCTGGAGTTGCACCTCAGCAGTAGCAATGTCGCGGCCCACGCCCGCAGCCAGCACCTCAGCCTGGAGGCCGCGGCCCGTCAGCTTCGCTACCAGCATTTTCGGCAGTTGCTGGAGAAGAAACGGCTGAACCGCATCGCTACCGGCCATACTTTGGACGATCAGGCTGAGACTGTCTTGCTTAGAATCATTCGCGGGGCTGGCACCCGCGGGCTGGCAGGAATTTATCCTACGTTGTTAGTCGATGGTTCTCAGTTCTCAGTCATCCGCCCTCTGCTTCAAACCAGGCGCAAACTGTTGGAAACCTACCTGGGAGAAATCGGTCAGGATTGGCGCGAGGATTCCAGCAACCGTGATCTTCGCCACGCGCGCAACCGGGTGCGCCACGGAATCTTGCCCCGGCTGGAGCGCACCCTAAACCCGGCGGTGCGGGAGTCTCTGGCCGAGACGGCGGACATTGCGCGGTCGGAGGAAGAGTACTGGCAGAAGGAAGTGACACGCGCGTTGCCGGACGTGTGGCAAGCGGAGAGCCTCACTCTCAAGCCAACTGGGCTGGGGGCGCTGCCTCTCGCCCTGCGGCGGCGAATGGTCAGAGCGGCGACTGAGTCCCTCGGACTGAAGCTCGAGTTCCGCCATGTGGAAGAAATTCTTGACCTTGACCAGCGCGGCCCCAGGTCGGCCATGTTGCCGGAGGGCTGGCTTCTTTCAGTAACCAAGAAGGGGTTGCAATTCGATCCCCCCAGCCGGACCACCACGACGAATTCCGACTATGAATACAAACTGACAGTACCCGGCATGATTCATGTGCCTGAAGCAGCGGCATGTTTTGAAGCGGCGCTGGTTCCGGGGAGCGCAGTGCCGGGTTATAATCCCGACCACATGCTTGATCCGGTATTGCTGCAGCAAGAGTTAACCGTGCGCAACTGGAGGCCGGGAGACCGGTATTGGCCGGCCCACAGCAAGGCTCCGAAAAAGATCAAGCAACTGCTGCAGGAGCTGAAAGTGACCGGCACGGAGCGTAAGCTTTGGCCGGTAGTAGTGAGCGGACAGGAGATTGTCTGGGTCCGCGGCTTTCCCTCGCCTGCGCGATTGCTGCCGCGGGAGGGCGATCACGAGGCCCTGGTGATTCGCGAATTGCCCAGTCGGGAGGACGCGGAGCATGAATGAGAGCGCAAAACCGGCCCAACTGCGCACGGTGATCTCCGCCGAGCAGATCCAGAAGCGGGTGCGGGAGATGGGCCGTCAGATTTCCGATGACTACCGCGGCCAGTCCATCCATCTGCTGGCCTTGCTCGAGAACGGCTTCATCTTCATGGCCGACCTGGTACGAGCGCTCGAAGTTCCCGTGATTTGCCAGTTCATCAAGCCCAAATATCACCTCCACGAGGAGGATGGCTCGGGCGGCGTTCTGGAGATTTTCTTCAGCCACGAGCCCGACATTCGCGGCCAGAATTTGCTGGTGGTCGAGGGCCTGGTGCACTCCGGAATTACTACCGAATTTCTGATGAGCGACCTGAAGGCTCGGGGGGCGGCTTCGGTAAAACTAGCAACTTTGCTCGATCGGCAATCGGCCCGCCGGGTCCAGTTGCAGCCCGACTACTTCGGTTTTTTGGTCGATGAGGCCTTCCTGGTTGGTTACGGCTTAGGTTCGCCCCAGCAAACCAACCGGAATCTGCCATATGTCGGCGCGGCAAGCTGAACTGACCGCATGACTTAAGTCATCCTCAGAACCCCGACCTTTTTTGCCTCGAAACGGTTAGAATACAAGTTTACGGCTCGTCCAATCCAAAACCTCGGGCGGGGCATCTAATCTAGGTGCAACGGCAGCCGGCTGCTTTGGTTTTGGCGTACGGCGTGATTCTTCTCAGGAGTCTTCGGTGAATTCTACAGTCAAGACGGTGGTTTTCTGGTTGGTGATCGTGCTTTCGGCCTTCCTGCTATGGCAGGTGATGAAAGCCGGCAGTGCGGGACAAAAAGACACGGAAGTGACCTTCTCAAAGTTCCTGACGGATGTGGACCAGGGCAACGTAAAAGAGGTCACCATCACGGGCCAGGAAGTGCGCGGCAAGTATCGAAACGATAACTCTGCGTTTCACACCACCGCCCCGTCGAACTATCCCGACATGATCAAGACCCTGCGTGATAAGGACGTCGCGATGACCGTCCGGGATATTACCAGTGGCAGTTGGCCCCTTCAGTTGCTGGGAACCTGGGCTCCGCTGATCCTGCTCGCAGCCCTGTGGTTCTTCATGATCCGGCAGATGCAGACCGGCGGCAACAAAGCATTGTCCTTCGGCAAGAGTCGGGCCCGGCTGCTTTCGATGCAGCAGAAAAAAGTCACGTTCAAGGATGTGGCCGGCGTAGATGAAGCCAAAGAAGAACTGAAGGAAATCATCGAATTCCTGCGCGAAGCGCAGAAGTTCCAAAAGCTGGGCGGACGCATTCCCAAAGGCGTACTCCTGGTCGGACCTCCAGGAACGGGCAAGACTCTGCTGGCACGCGCAGTCGCCGGCGAAGCCAATGTCCCGTTCTTCTCGATCTCCGGCTCTGATTTCGTAGAAATGTTCGTAGGTGTGGGTGCGAGCCGCGTGCGCGACCTGTTCGAACAGGGCAAGAAAAACGCTCCCTGCATCATCTTCATTGACGAAATCGACGCGGTCGGACGCCATCGCGGCGCCGGCCTCGGCGGCGGTCACGATGAGCGCGAGCAAACCCTCAATCAACTGCTGGTGGAGATGGATGGTTTCGAGTCCAACGAAGGCGTCATCCTGATGGCTGCCACGAATCGCCCTGACGTTCTGGATCCTGCGCTACTTCGGCCCGGACGCTTTGATCGACGAGTAGTCGTGAGCCGCCCCGATGTCCGCGGCCGCGAAGAGATCCTGCGCGTCCATACCCGCAAGATTCCTTTGGCGGACGATGTGGATCTTTTCGTGTTGGGCCGTGGCACACCGGGCTTCTCCGGCGCGGATCTGGCCAACATGGTTAACGAAGCGGCATTGGCCGCGGCGCGGCAGAACCGAAAAGCTGTGCTGATGTATGACTTCGAACTCGCCAAAGACAAAGTCCTCATGGGCGTGGAACGCAAGTCCATGCTGCTGTCAGATGAGGAAAAGAAGAATACGGCTTATCACGAAGCCGGCCATGCGCTGGTGGCGGCCCTGCTGCCTCATTCCGACCCATTGCACAAAGTCACCATCATTCCTCGCGGAATGGCTCTCGGCGTCACCATGCAGTTGCCCACGGACGACCGGCACAACTACTACAAGAACTACCTCGAAACCTCGATTGCCATCCTGATGGGCGGCCGTCTGGCGGAAGAGATGTTCCTGAATTCGATGAGCACCGGCGCCGGCAACGACATCGAACGCGCCACCGAACTGGCTCGCAAGATGGTTTGCGAGTGGGGCATGAGTGACCTGGGCCCGCTCACCTTCGGCAAAAAGGAAGAGCAGATATTCCTGGGCCGCGAAATTGCCCAACATCGCGATTACAGCGAAGCCACGGCGGTCAAGATCGACGCGGAAGTGCAAAAGCTGGTGAAGCGCGGTTACGACTCCGCTAAAGACCTGCTGCAAGCCAATCGTGAAGTGCTGGTCCGAATTGCGCTGGCACTCATCGAACGCGAAGTGCTGGACGCAGCTCAGATTAAGATGATCATCGAGGGCCAGGAATTGCCCAAAATCGTCCCTCCGGTCAAGCCTGACGACGGAGTACAACAAGTAATCAAGCCAGATCTCCAACCCGGACGCGCCAAAGGCGGCGAACGACCTGCGCCAGCGTAGGGCGGACGTCAGACTTCGTACCTCAGACTTCAGCAAGGGCGGCCAAAAGCCGCCCTTAATTTTTTGCTGGCAAGCTATGCGCCTGCAAGAACACTTCTCAAATGCACTGTCATCCCGAGCGCCAGACGAGCCGCGCTCGCGCGGTGAGGACAAGTCGAGGGACCTGCTTTCGCCGCGATCACCCCGGATCAGTCCCGCTACTGATTCACAGCCTTCATCATCGGTTCCGCATAGCGCAAGCCGGACGCGGCCCCGTGCGGAAACGCCTCTGCCAATCGCCGCAGATCATCTGCACTAAGGTACACTTCCAACGCGGCCACATTCTCCTCTAGATACTTGCGACGCTTTGTACCGGGAATCGGCACGATGTCGTTGCCCTGCGCCAGCACCCAGGCGAGCGCCAATTGTGACGGCTTGCAGCCTTTCTCCTGGGCGATCTCCTCCACCTGCCGAACCAGATCCAGATTCTTCTGGAAGTTCTGGCCCTGAAAACGTGGAGAAGCGCGGCGGTAGTCATCGGGGGCCAGATCTTCGAAACGTTTGAACTGGCCGGTGAGAAATCCGCGGCCCAACGGGCTATAGGCAACGAAGCCGATGCCAAGCTCGCGGCAGGTCGCGAGAATTTCGTCCTCCGGATCGCGCGTCCACAGCGAATACTCGGTCTGCAACGCCGCGATGGGATGGACTTTCACAGCGCGCCGCATGCTGGCTGCGCTGGCTTCGGAAAGGCCGAGGTAACGCACCTTGCCTTCTTTCACCAGATCCGCCATGGCGCGCACCGTGTCTTCAATCGGAGTATTGGGATCGACGCGATGCTGGTAGTAGAGGTCGATGGTGTCCACGCCCAGCCGCCGCAGGCTGCCCTCACAAGATTGTCGAACGTATTCCGGCTTACCGCTGACACCGCGGGCACTTGGATTCTTGGGATCACGCACGATCCCGAACTTGGTGGCGAGCACAACCCGGTTGCGTTTGCCTTTGATGGCGCGCCCTACCAGCTCTTCGTTGATGTACGGACCGTAAACATCTGACGTATCCAGAAAGTTGATGCCGAGTTCAAGCGCACGATCGATGGTGGCGAGAGACTCGGCGTCATCGCGTCCACTGTAGAACTCCGACATGCCCATACAACCCAGGCCCATTGCGGGAACGGTGAGACCGCCGCGGCCGAGTTTGCGTGTCTCCATAGTGGTTACTCCAGAGGAGAAGATAAGAACAAATCCAGACAACCACGTTTATAGATGCAGCCCCCTCGCAGAGGGTTCCGGACACGGAACAAAGCTCGGCCAGCGCGGTCGTACCGAGGGTTGAGATTGGCAGCACTACTTGCCGGCCAATTGCATCGATTGACCGAAGCGCTGGGTAGCGTAGCCCACAATCATTCCCACAATGCCGCCCGGAAGCATGATTTCAAAGTAGTAATGTTTGCCAGTCGGGTCCGGCATCGCCGCGACCGCGTATGCCAGCAGCAACCCGACGCCCAACCCAAAGAGCAGGCCCAGAGGCAACGAGTTCACTTTTTTTGCGAAATAGCCAATGAGAATTCCCGCTATCAGCCCTTTCACCGTAGACCCGATCACGATGGTCAGCAGCTGGGCCCGCACTGCCGGCGTGAACCACGCACTCAGCCCGTCAAATATGCCCAGGATTCCACCCACCAGCAGCCCCAGCACGACTTTGTTCATATCGTTCTCCTGGCGGGCCCGTTGCCCGCTAGTGTCTTATTCAACGTGGCCGGGAAATCCTTTAAGGTCTGGGAATTTCAGATTGTAGGTTTCAGATTGTAGATCTTGCAGACTGTCTCTTTCTTCGAGCAGCTGCGATCTGAGATCATCAATCTGAAACCTACAATCGCGGTTCCGCCCTACCGTCCTCGCCACAAAATGAACAACGCACGCATCACCAGATATGCGACGATCAGCAGAATCCATGCGCTGTTCTTGACCGCCCATCGCCACAGCCGCGCCATCGGACCTTCGGGATAGGCGCTGACCCGCAATCCATCCAGATAGTGCGCTATGTCGTTGGCCAATTCCTCCACCGATCCATATCTCTGTTGCGCATCTTCCGCCATCGCTTTGCTTCCAATCGCGAACAAAACCTTAGGCACTCGACCGCAATCGTCCAGCAAGAACGTGAGTACTGCGCCCAGCGAGTAGACGTCTGCGCGCTGCCCCACGGCGTCAACCTCGCCTCGCGCCTGCTCGGGCGCCATGTAGCCGGGGGTGCCTAGAACCGCACCTTGCGCGGTGTCCCCATCGGTCGTGTCCGCGTCGGAATGAGAGTCCTCCTGCTGCAGACGAATTTTCCGGGATGGATTCGGTTCTGCCGAAATATCGGCATTCAGCACCTTGGCCAGACCCCAGTCCATAACCAGCACTTCCCCGAATTGTCCGACCATGATGTTCTGCGGCTTCAGGTCACGATGCAGCACTTGATGGGCGTGCGCGAATGAAACCGCTTCACAGATTTTCTGAAATGTTCGCAAACGTTCAGGTACGCCTCCGAGTTCATCCCGGCGCTGGTCGAGTCGCCGACCCTGCACCAGCTTCATGGTGTAGAAGACGCGGCCATCGGGCAGCGTGCCAACGTCATGCACGGGGACAATTCCGGGATGCTCAAGCTGGGCGATTATTTTTGCCTCGCGAAGCAGGCGTGCCCCAAACTCACCGCTGGAGTCTGCGATCCCGAGCACTTTCAGCGCGACTTGCCGGCCCAGAGCCGTGTCTTCGACGCGGAAGACGCCGCCCATCCCGCCCGCTCCCAGCTTGTCGAGCAGTACATAACCCGTGCCGCTGAGGTCCGGCGTATCGGCGGCCACGCGGAGCCGATCCACAGACTGATCTGACAGCCACTTCATGGTGTGCCGGTCCTCATGGCGCATCTACTCCCAGAAGGGTTCGCGCTTCCCGCCGAAATTCTTCCTCGCCGCCGGTCATCTCGCGCAGTTGTTCGAGTACGATCCGGCGGAACTCGCGGCGCGCGTAGGCCAGATAGTTCGTAACGTCTGAGGTCTTCAATTCAAACCGTTGCCCGACTTGTTCATAGGTCAACTCTCTGCCGGCTTCGTCGACGTCGTAGAACTCAAGCAGACGAAAGTGCATCTGCTTGCCACGTTGTTCGCATTCCTGTCGCAAGCGCTGCAGGGAAAGACTGAAAACGCTGCGCACCCATTCACGCTCGAAGAAATTTTCCATCGAACCCGGCGAAGGAATCTCGATCTGCCGCAGCTCTCCTTCTGCGGATTCGAAATCGAGCGGAAGGAACTGTACCTCTCCACCTCGCTTTAAGCTTCGCGCCGCCTTGTCTTCATTGGCGATCAGATGATCCACACACACTCGCAGAAATGTCCGCAGGCGGGCCCGCTGCGGATCGTACTTGGCGAGAAAATCCTTCTCCAGAAGATGAAAGAAAAAATCCTGAGTCAAGTCCTTGGCCTGTTCGTTGTCCTTGTCCCAACGCAGACGAATGTATTTGTAAACCGGCTTCCAGTAAGCAGCGACGAGGATTTCAAGCGCGCGCTGCCGTTCTTCCGGCTCGGCGCTACGCGTAGCGACGATGAGTGACCAGCGCGTAACTGGAAACTGGCCCTGACCACGCAGATTGCCGTCGTCCCGCATAGAAAGGCGAAAGGGAGTGTACGACGCCACAACACGATCAACAAGACAACTCCACCAGCCACGCGGGGACAGCCGGCCCCCCGGCTGTCCAGCGGAGCGAACATCCGCAAACTCTATGAGACCTCGCAAGATGTTGCGCTGAGACACTCCCGCACTCCCGATCCCGTTTTGCTTGTGGAAATTCTTGCCCCAAATTTGTCCGTCGACTCTGGCTGACCGCGACGATGTCGGGCGCATTATAGCTCCAGTAGCGAGTCTTGACGCGTTTTGCCGTTTCACAACGCCCGCAGAAATCGACGTGCTCAAATTTTAGAATTGCACAAAAATTTGGGATTGACCGCGCTGCTAATCGCGCGTAGATTCGTTTTCACCTTCACAGAAAATCCAGCCAAGGAAACAGCCGTTTTTGCTTACAACCAATTCCAAGTGATATTCCCTCCCCCAAGGGTGGAATAAAGTGAGGAAAGTAGAAAACGAATGGCAAGTCTATCGGACGCGATTTCTGATACGGGCCAGGCAACTCACCGGTCCCCTGGAGTTCCGGGATGCGCTCGGACGTGAACATCGCGGACAAAAAGGCGACTATCTTGTGGAGTCCTCAGACGGTACGCAAAGAATCGCGCCCCGTGAAATCTTCGAGGATGTCTATGTAACCATGGGTCCCGCCGTTGAGAAGTGGCCCCTGCTGGACAGACGAAATTTTTCCCTTTCAGATCTGAAACGTCGGACCTCGGCCCGGGCCGAGATGCTGGCGTGAGCGGCCCGGAAATTTTGGACTGCGACCTGGCAGGCCACGGAAAAACTCGAACAATGGCAAATCCGGGGTGGCACGGCTCGAACGTGCCACCTGATTTTCAGCGGAAACTCCGCCCTGTGGAAAAGCTTGGGCGAGGGGGCAGCATCCCACTTGCTAAGACTGAGATACAATATATAGGGATACCCTCTTGACAGCCCCAACATACGGGCGTACTGTTTGCATCCCATAAGGCTTTGAGCGCCTTTGAAATGAAGGCGTGGCAATGCCAGGCAAGAGTAAGAAAACAAAGGGTCGGTGCTCAGGTTGAGGTGACTTGGCACCAGCTTGGCAAATGATTGAGGTGTAACCCGTTCTTGGGCGGGTTTGTAGTGCGGTGGCCGCTCCCTCGTTCTCCGTAAAGTGGTGCGCTGAACTCCTCCCGAGGGAGCGACGACAGTTGACAAGTCAGGGTGTGGAAAATGCCTCGAAAAGGGGGCCTGCAATCCCTTTCTTCCGAGGCAGGAATTTGAGGATTGGAATGGAAGGTCTGGAGCGCATGGTTAGCGAGTCATTCGCCCGGTATGGGGTTGAATCGGCGTTCGACTATCGCCGCGTACAGTGGTCCCGGTGGTTCCGTTGTGGCGATAGCTTCAGCCTGGTGCTGATGTCCAGCAAGCCGGGAGTTTTCGCCTTGGGCGAAGAAATCGTCGCTCCCGGAGCGGTTCCGGCAACCGGCGGCAAGCGTATGCTGGCCCTGTTCCAAGTCTCAGAAACCGATGATTTGGGGATGGCTCTCGGCCGCCTGTTTCTGCCCGGCGGCCCGGAGCACGAGCGCTTGGCCTCTGGCCGCTGCCTTGCGCGCTATGCAGTGATCGAAGACCCAACCCAACGCCATGCCGCCTATGCCGCTTTGCAGCGATGGCTGTCTTCTTCATCTGAAACACCCCCCGGAATCACCGAACTGGGAACAGAGAACTGGAAACGAGAAACTGGTCTTAAAAAGGTGTTTAGCTTTGCGCGATACTGGAAGTTAGGAATCAGCAGGCGGGAACAGAATCCAAAGGAAAGAAGAAACAGAAATGGCAGAGGTAAAAGAAAAAGGAGCCCCCACCTACCGAGACCGCAGCGGCCCCGGTAAACACCGCCACCCCCAGCAAGAAAGCCCCGGGCCTCAGCTTCCGCCGCTTCTTTACCAAGACCGGCGTCTCTCCCTACGACGAAATCGAGTGGGAGAAGCGCACCGCTCTGATCACGGACGCCAAGGGCAACGCGATTTTCGAACAGAAGGACGTCGAAGTCCCCAAAGACTGGTCGGTGACCGCCACCAATATCGTGGCCAGCAAATATCTGCATGGCACGCTGGGCACGCCCGAGCGCGAGAGCGGAGTGCGCGCCCTGGTGACTCGCGTGGCCGAGACCATCCGCGACTGGGGTATGTCGCAGGGCTATTTCAGGACGCCGGAAGACGGCGCCACTTTCCACGACGAACTGGCGCACATCCTCCTCCGCCAGTACGCCGCCTTCAACTCGCCGGTCTGGTTCAACGTGGGCTGCGACCGCATCGAGCCCAACTCTGATGCCCAGAACTGGCACTGGAACCCGGCCAGCGCGCGCGTCGAATTCGGCGTCACCGGCTACAGCACGCCGCAGTGCTCGGCCTGCTTCATCAACTCGGTGAAGGACTCGCTCGATTCCATCCTCACTCTGGCCAAGACCGAAGGCATGCTCTTCAAGTGGGGATCGGGCACCGGCACGAATCTTTCTTCACTGCGTTCGTCCACCGAAGGCCTGAGTGGCGGCGGCACCGCCAGCGGCCCGCTCAGCTTCATGAAGGGCTTTGACGCCTTCGCCGGCGTCATCAAGTCGGGCGGCAAAACTCGCCGCGCCGCCAAGATGGTCATCCTCAACATCGACCATCCCGATATCATCGACTTCATCGAGTGCAAGTCGAAGGAAGAAGCCAAGGCGCACGCGCTGATCGCATCCGGATACGACGGCTCCTCGCCCGACTCGGATGCCTACTCGTCCATCTTCTTCCAGAACGCCAACAACTCCGTCCGCGTGACCGACGACTTCATGTACTCGGTCCTGCGCGATAACGGCTTCACCACGCGCGCCGTCAAAGACGGACGCCCCATGCAGAACTTCAAAGCCAAAGACCTGCTGTACAGGATCTCCGACGCCACCTGGCGCTGCGGCGACCCCGGCATGCAGTACGACACCACGGTCAATCGCTGGCACACCTCGAAAAACACGGCCCGCATCAACGCCAGTAACCCGTGCTCGGAATACATGTTCCTCGACGACTCCGCCTGCAACCTGGCCAGCCTCAACCTGCTGAAGTTCGCGCCCAACGGCACCTTCGACGTGGAAGCCTATCGCCACGCGGTAGATGTCCTGATCACCGCGCAGGAAATCCTGGTCGACAACGCCGGCTACCCGACGGAAATGATCGCCAAGAATTCGCACGATTACCGCCCGCTGGGCCTGGGCTACGCCAACCTCGGCGCCCTGCTGATGGCCGCCGGCCTCCCCTACGACTCCGACGCCGGACGCGATTACGCCGCCTGCGTGACCGCAATCATGTGCGGCGAAGCCTACCTGCAATCGTCGCGCATCGCCGAATCATGCCCGCCGCTGGTTCCAGCCACCGAGCCCACACAAAAAGGCTTAGCCGAAACCAATCTCGGCGCAAACGTCATGCCCGGCGGAGCCTGCCCTGGCTGGTACATCAACCGCGAGCCGTTCCTCGACGTAATCCGCATGCACCGCGCGCAGCGTCAACAACATCAACAAGACGAATGTCCCCACGCCACTCTACGAGTCCAGCAAAGCCTGCTGGGACGAAGCCCTGGCCAGTGGCGAAAAACACGGCTACCGCAATTCCCAAGTAACCGTTCTAGCTCCAACAGGAACGATTGGTTTCATGATGGATTGCGATACCACTGGGATCGAGCCGGACCTCGCGTTGGTCAAGTACAAGAAGCTGGTCGGCGGGGGCATGATTAAGATCGTGAACAACACTGTGCCCACGGCGCTGTTTAAGCTGGGGTACGATCACGACGCAACCGACAAGATCGTCTCCTACATTGACGCTACCGGGACCATCGAAGGCGCGCCCGATATCAAGGACGAGCATCTGGCGGTGTTTGATTGCTCGTTCAAGCCGGCCAAGGGGACGCGGTCGATCCACTACATGGGCCATCTGAAAATGATGGCGGCGGCGCAACCTTTTATTTCCGGCGCCATCTCTAAGACGGTGAACCTGCCGGAGAATGCCTCCGTCGAAGACATCATGGAGTCCTATCTCCAGGCATGGAAACTGGGGTTGAAGGCTGTGGCCGTTTACCGTGATGGATGCAAGAAGTCGCAACCGCTGAGCGCGTCCGGCACCACGACGGCGCTGAGAAGAAGGGCGATGCTGCCGCCGCAGTCGCTGCGCAGCACGTCGAGGAAGAAAATCTCAACGCTCCGCCGCGCGCCGTCCGCCACAAGCTGCAGGAAGAGCGCGCCTCCATCACTCACAAATTCAATGTGGGCGGACACGAGGGCTACATCACCGTCGGCCTTTATCCCGACGGTGAGCCCCGGCGAGCTCTTCATCACCATGGCCAAGGAAGGCTCCACGGTCAGCGGCCTGATGGACAGCTTCGCTCTGGCCGTCTCCATCGCTCTGCAACACGGCGTGCCGCTGAAACTGTTCTGCGAAAAGTTTGCCCACACCCGCTTCGAACCCAGCGGCTGGACCAACAATCCCGACATCGGCTTCGCCAAGTCGATCATGGACTACATCTTCCGCTGGCTGCAGTTGCGCTTCCTGACCGGCCAGCAGGGCATGCTGTTCGAAAACCTGAGACTGCGGACTCCCGGGCGCCGCATCGCAGCCTGAAGGCGTAGGAGAAGCCAGCGGCTCGCCGGTTTCTGACCAGAGGTCCGAAGTCCGAGGTCCGACGCCCGGTTCAGTCCACGCCGCCGACGCTCTCGCCGGACTCATCGACCTGGGCGACGCCCCCACCTGCAGCTTCTGCGGATCCATCATGACGCGCAATGGAAGCTGCTACAGGTGCGGGAGCTGCGGGAGTACGAGCGGGTGTAGCTAGGCTGAATTGCGTAAGGGTAGGGGTTCTCGCCTGCCCAGCAGAGCCGGAGCCCGGAGCATTTAGATCTAACAAATAGTAGGTGACGTAAGCTGTCAAAGACGGGCACGGCGAACGCCGTGCCCTTCAACTTTGCGGGAAATCATGAGTCAGCACCCGTTTCCTGCACACTCCATTGTGTTGGACAAGCTGGAAGCTGCCCAAGAGGCCTTGAGCGACAAACTCGGCGACGGTAGCAAACGGAAGTACGCGCGGTTCATAGCTGCATCGCGCTGCTTGCGCTGACATTGGGCGCTCTGGGGAGAGTTACGCCGCGAGGGTGACCGGGTGTCAGACGCGTGCGGCACCTTCAGTTTCACGGCTGCAGGTGGATGCACGTACACACTGTTTACCGACCATCCGCTGCACATCGCAGCGGGCAGCATGCCACCGCAGAACGGATTCGGCCTGGGCGGCGCTTTCGTATGGTCCAAGAACACCACGAATTGGCGGATGAGTTGGGGCTTCGACGCGGTTGGGGCGTTCAGTGGGGCGTGGCGCGCGGGTGGGTATATGACAATGGTGCACACGCCGCATCCGAAACGGGGGCCAGTCACGGTTACGTTCCCGACGGCGGGTGAGACTCCCAAAAGCGACGAGAAGCCAAAAGGAACGGAAAGTTTTACTCATCCCTACACCGTCTTCAATTTCTACGCGCAATCGATTTCGCTGAATAAGGTGAACTTCTTTGGCTTGGGTAACGATACTGCCCTGGCGGGAAAATCGCTGTTCGGGATAAATCAAACGATTGTTGGAGGCAGTGTCATCAAACCCGTATTCGAGTGGGCGGCGATCCACTGGCTGAATCTTGCGCTGCTGGGAGAGGTCAACGGACGCTTTGTCGATATCCGTGGGGAACAGGGTCAGTCCGCGCCATCGATTGAAACCCTGTACACGGACGCGACGGCACCCGGCTTAGGTAGCCAACCGGGGTTTGTTCAGCTGGGCGAAGGCCTGCGCATCAAGCCGGCGATTGGAAATCTGCAACTGAATTACATGGGGAGATTCCAGCAATTCTTTGCGCCCTCCAGTTCGCAGAATTCTTTTCTGCGA
The DNA here is from genome assembly GCA_963803655.1 of Terriglobia bacterium. Taxonomy (GTDB): domain Bacteria; phylum Acidobacteriota; class Terriglobia; order Terriglobales; family Acidobacteriaceae; genus JAIQFF01. Next base: position 67,283 of record CAWDNR010000013.1, on the reverse strand, counting down.
TGGACGCTGGATCTGGACCATACGTATTCGTTGTCCGGAAATACGCAGTCGGCGGCCAAGAGCGCAGACGGGGTCGATCCTGACTCCTGCGCGCCCTCGGGAGAGACCTGCGCCAAGATTTCACATACGCGGAACTTGAACGGCTCGATCGGAGTGCGCCTGCTGCTATCCGAGTCGCTCACGTCGGGGACCAGTGTCGTGCCCTTTTATTTTCAGCAGACACTCGGCGGGTCGGATATCAACAGCGCGTTGTCGCTCGGCAGCTATCAGGACTATCGGTTTCGCGCACCCAATCTTTTGCTCTTGCAGGAAAGCTTCGAGCACTCGATCTGGGGTCCGTTTGGCGTGAAGCTGACGGCTGACCAAGGAAGGGTTGCACTGACACGCGGCGACCCTGGGCTTCAGCCACCTGTAGTTTCGCCGGCGGACTGACGCTTCGAGCCGGTGGCTTGCCCATGATATTTCTGATGTTCGCCTGGGGAGGACCAGAGGGTCACCACAACCTCGTGAATATGAACACTTCGTTGCTGGGTGGATCGTCGCGTCCGCCGCTGGACTGACCCGCTTTTACCTCAGAAGGGAAAGCTCGAAGTTCTAGCCGCATTCGACCTTCTGCCCACCCTCGTTCACGAGAGATTGCGCGAATGGCTGCATCGGGCGTGCGGGGATGCAGCTCTCAGCGCATCCCCCGGACCACAATCCTACCATTCGGTGTAGAGACTATCGGAGACGATCTTTCTGATTTTGTCGAGACCCTTCAGCCAATTCTGGTACTCGGCGCTGGCGTGCTCCTTGGCGTCGGCTTCGGCGAACGAGGCCATGCTGGGGAACTCGATGCTTACGACCATCGCTCCTGCGTCGGGTCCGGCGAATTTAGCTTGCCACACTCGGGTCAGTTCCTCTACTCCCAGACTCTTCCTGAGTTGCTTGCCCTTTTCGAGTTCCTGAGCGTAGGCGGAGGGATTGTCCGTCTTGACCACGACCACACGCAGCACAGTTCCCTTTTGCGCGAAGGCGGCGCTCGACCCTACACAGACGAGCAGGCAAATTACAACGACCCTAGCGGCATTTCTTTTCATTCGATGTTTCCTCTCTCTCTTTAATCTTTTGGAGCTGCGTTGGCCACACCGGGGTTCGGGCCGGGCACATGGTATGTCTAAGGTGTGGGCAAGTCAAACCAGTGAAACGGTGTCGGCTTCTCATGGCCTGGCGGCATTTCAAATTTCAGGAGGGTGATAGCAGAAGGCTTGCCGAGCGAGGCTCGGCCTGGACGGGTCAGAGACCCGTCCCTACGCGGCCACGAGAACGGGCCGGCCACTACCTGGCCAGTGCTGCGAGAATCAGTTTTTGATTTTTCAGGATTTCATCGAGAGCCGATTGATTCGTCTTGATTACGCCCTGGTTGGCGAGGATCGTCTTCTGATTCTTCACGATGGCAGTCTGGTTAGCGAGGATCGCTTTCTGATTTTTGACGATTGTCGCCTGGTTGGACAGGATTGTTTTTTGATTCGACAGAACTTTGGCGTCCGCCATATTTCTTCGCTCTCCTTGGATTTTTTCGGAAACAGTCTATCACTTGGCGGTCGGCCCGGCTGGCGAGTAGGCCTTGCCGAGCTGAGCCCGGCCCGGACGGGTCCCTTCGATTTCACGCAGGGCAGGCTCCGACCCGTCCCCACACGGCCGGTGGCGGAATTCTGCCGGGACTTTGGCCTCACATCGGTTGGGAAGGACCGGTAGGCCTGTCCTCGAGGTTCGTCGCAGCGGCCTCCGGCTTTTCGCCGCGGTAGACGCGGGCGATGCCGCGCACCAGGCGGCGGAGCGGCAGCCCACCCTTGATGTCTGCAAAGAACATTTCTCCCGACCGGGTGCTGCGATAGAACCAGCGTTTGAGCAGTGCAAGATGCTCCATCGTCTCCAGGGCGGTTTTCGATTTCGAGGGGGGAAGTGTGGCCAGCGCGGCCTGCACCCGGGATTCCATAGACTGCGACTTGGTGTGCTCCAGAGACTGGATGGGAAAAGTGAGCGGGCCGGTGATCAGGCCAGCATCGATGAAGAAGAATGTCACCGCTTCGGGGACGGCTGAACGCTGCACCATGATCGCGGTGAGCTGATCGATACGGCGGACGATCTCGGGGAGTTGGCCGAGTACAGGCTTTAGCTTCTCAACTCGGACGTGCAAGGCGGCAGCGTTTTCAAAATCAAGACTGGTCGATGCCTGGTCGCGCTGCACGGTTATTTCCCGCACCAGAGAGTCACCGCCGCTGTCGAAATAGGCCTGGACTCTGCTGACCTCAGCCTGGTAGTCCGCGTCGGTGCAGCCTTTGAAGCATGGTGCCAGGCACATTTTCATCTCGGAATAAATGCAGCCGGGAAACTGTGGGTCGGGATGGAGATCGTCAACGCAGCGGCGCATCTTGAAGAAATCGAGCGAATCGTTGGCGAACTTTTCCGCCGCCGTACGCGAGGCGAACGGGCCATAGTAGAGAGAACGCCCGCCCGCGCGGCCGAGCCGGGTAGTGATCGACGCGCGGGGGTATTCATTTTCCAGATGCAGCTTGAGCAGCGGGGCGAAACGCATGCGCAGCCGGTCGGTGTAAGTTTTCGGGAACGCTGAGCGGAGCACTCGATACAGAAGAAATCCCGATTCGAAGTCTGACCCGGTGGCGGTGTATTCGATGGAGCGCACGCGATCGCGCAGATTCAGTCTGCGGGTTTGTTCGGGAGGCCCGAGAAGGCGTTGCAGACGGCGGCGCAAGTTGGCGGTCTTGCTGACGTAAGGCTCGGCCTGAGGATCGTCGCTGCGGAGGAGGAATACTGCCGGCGCGGCTGGAGCGGAGGCGAAGACTTCCGCATCGCGGTCGGGAATGAATTCCAGGCGCTCGGTCAGCACGTTGTCATTCTAGTTTGAATTCACCACAGAGGACACAGAGGCACAGAGGAACTTCGGCCGCGGATCAGCACGGATAACACCGGATCTAAGCGAGTCAGGTGTTTGATCCGTGGGAATCCGTGAAATCTGTGGCCAGGAAGTTATCTAAAGCTGGCGCTGCGGAAGTTTTTACGAAAGTCCTCACCTTCCATTTTTATGATGCGGCACATCTCGTGCAGGCGGGAGCGCATGCGCTCGCCGATGCGGTCGCCCAAGGTTTCTTCGCGGGCAGCACTACGGGGGCCGGCGACAGCGCCGGCCGGGCGGTCATCAAAGTTGGTAGTGATGATGGTCGTGCGATTGTCGTTGTAGCGCGTGTTCAGGATCAGGCTGACGGTGTCCCACACCCATTCCGTGGGTTTGACGGCGCCGAGCTCGTCGAGCACCAACACTTCAGTTTCGAAGACGGGGCGCAGCACGTCCAATTCCGTGGCCTTCACCGAATCGTTGTAGGAATTCTGGATCTGCTTCAGCAGTTCGCGGTAATCGTAGAACAGGCAGGCAATGCCTTTGCTGAGGATCAGTTCCTTAACAATCCCGACTGCGAGATGGGTCTTGCCGACGCCGATGCTGCCGATGAGCAGCAAGCCGGTGCTGTCGACCGGATATTCCTCGACAAACTTGCAAGCGGCTAGGCGCGACGAAGCCAGAGCCCGATGCGGTCCGTCAAACTCAAAGTTCGAGAGCTCGCAGTGTTCGTAACGCTTGGGAATGCGGGCAGCGGCGAGCAGAGTCTGGGTACGCGCCTGCCGGCGGCAGTCGCAGCGAGTCACACGACGCTCGGAGCCGATAGAGACCGATTTCCAGCCAGTACCTTCACAGAGAGAACAAACGTCCACGGAAACTTTCATGACCTGGGTTCTTTTCCTTGTCTAAACTTTGCACTGGCGGATGCATTTTGCGCAAGTGCCAAAGCCGGTGTGCCTGTGTACATCCTGTGAAGTTGAGGACGCAGTTGTGGAGAGCTGAGGAAATAGATCCGGCTATCTCGCTGGTCGTAACGATGACTGGCGAACCCTACGGCGTGTTCTCTTCTTGATTGTAGAGGATTCCTTGACCGCTTCCCTGATCACATCGAGAAATGCCTGCGCCTCTTTGCGGAGCGGACGATGCCTACGATGAATGACGTCCAGGCTCCGGCCCAGAGGCTCGGCGTCGAGAAGTTTGACGGTCGCAAGTTTGCCGGAACTAAGCTCCTGTCCCACGGCGAGTTGAGGCAGGAAGGCCATGCCTAGACCGCGATCAACCATACGCTTGGCCGTTTCGATCGTGTCCACTTCCAAAGCCACGTTCGGGACCAGGCCGGCGCGGCGGAAGAGACCGTGAGTGAGAGTCCAGTCGCTTGATCCCCGCTCATAGAAGACGAGTGGCCAGTTTGCCACCTCTTCGAGACGCGCGCGCCGCGAGCGCGTGGGCCCGTGTTTCGGATGTCCTACTAGCAGGAGCGGATCGTCGCGCAGGCTCTGGGTCTCAACCTCCGGATGGTTCAACGAGCGAGCCAGTCCGATCTCAGCTTCCTGGTTCAGCACCATCTCCAGCACTTCCTTGGAATGCCCGGCGCGAATGGAGATGACGACCTTGGGATAGGCCCGCTGAAAGCGCTTCAGGAAGTCGGGCAGAAAATAGACAGAAATCGAATGGGCGGCCGCGATTTGCAGCGGCCCGGCGCTGGCGGGTTTCAGCTCATGAACCGCCTGCGCGGCCAGCGATGCGGTGCGCAATAGTTCCTCCGCGTAGGGACGGAGAATCCTGCCGGCTTCGGACAAGGTCAGGCCGCTGCGAGAGCGGGCGAACAGGCTCGTCCCCAGCGACTCCTCGAGAGCCTTGATCCGGGCGCTTACCGCAGGCTGACTTATGCGTAGACCCTCCGCCGCCCGGTGAAAGCCACCGAAAGTGGCGACGGCGAGGAAGGTCTTGATTTGGTCGATTTCCATGGTTCCGGTAGCTTTCAGCCTTCAGCGAGCCTCGAACTAATAGCTGAACACATATTACTATCAAGCACATGGTTGCTGATAGATATCTGTTATCAGATCGATTCAAACATTCCGTTTGACCGAATAGGGAAAACTGCACAGAATCAGCCTCCATGGCCCCCGGAATGGGTCATTTCTGCAGGGCCGGTAAGCCGACCGCAGAGTGCAAAGTTTTTCTTTTGACGAAGAAAGTTCTTTCCCCCTTCAAAATTTGGCTTCAGGAGCTGAACCAGCGATGGCTACTCTTTCTGTCAGCGACGTTGTTCTGGAGGGCTTTCATGTGAACCGTCCGCCCGCGACATTTGATCCGAAGCAAGACCTCCCTCAGGGATTCATGGAGTTTCTGGCGCCGCTCCATCGCCGATTTGCTCCGTGGCAGCAGTCGTTGCTTGAGGAACGCAAGCAGGTCCTGGCGCAGTCTCATCAAGGAGAAAAGCCGGTTCACCGGTTTCCGGGGGACGCGGTGCGCCGGGGCTGGCGGATCCAGTTGCCGGAATGGTGCCAGGACCAGCGCAACCAGATGACTGGGCCCGGCCGACGACGCAGACCTGGTGGTAAAGATGCTCAACTCCGGCGCGCCCGGCGTGATGCTCGACCTGGAAGATTCCATGGCCAACGAATGGGAGCACCAGGGAGTCGGCGTGGAGAACGTCCTGCAGGCGCTGCGCGGCACGCTGACCTATTTCGACAAGAAGCGGAACAAAGTGGTGGGCATCGAGCCCAAGCCGACCGTGATCTGGACTCGGCCGCGTGGTCTGCATATTCATCAGGGCGGGATATTCGGCGAAGAGCTTACGTCGGCATCGCTGTTTGATGTCGCGAGTATCGTGTGGCGGATTGATCCGGCGGAGTTGAAGCATCCGCTATCTTTCTATATTCCAAAGTCTGAGTCGGCAGAGGAAGCGTTGTGGTGGCGCGATCTGTTTCAGGCCCTGGCCGCGGCGCGAGGATGGCCGCGCGATTACATCAAGTGCATGGCGTTGGTGGAGTCGCATCCCCTGGCCTTTCAGATGGAGGAATTTCTCTACAATCTGCGCGACCACATTCTTGGGCTGAACCTGGGGCGCTGGGATTACATGGCCAGCCTGATCCATTTCAATCTGGACGATCCGGAGTGGGTGCTGCCCGACCGCAACACGATTCCTTCGAACGTTCCTTTCTTCCAGAATCTGCGTGAACTGATGCCGGAGATTTGTCACAAACGTGGAGTGTTGGCCATTGGGGGCATGACGGCGCTCTTTCCCAGCCGGGAGGATAGCGAACTGAATGCCCGCGCCCTGGCTGGCCTGGAAAAAGACAAGAAGAACGAGGCGAACTGCCTGATGGATGGCGCATGGACGGGACATCCGGACCAGAACCAGATCGCAATCGACCAGTTCCCTTTTCCCAACCAGTTGCAGGCGCGGCGGGCGCAGGCAGAGCGGTATCCCAATCTGCGGCCGGTGCCTCAACGGTGTGGGAGAGCACACGCTGGCCGGAACGCGAGCGGCGGTGCGGACTGTGATCCGTTATCGCAACGGCGTGTTGAACGGCAAAGGCGCCAGCCTGCTGGATGGATATATGGAGGATCTGGCGACAGACCGCATTTACCGGCTGATGATCGCGCAGCGCTTGCGGCACAACGGGCATGTGCCCGTGACCGACGATGGAAAGATCGTGGTGCACACGCCGGAACTGGTTTCTCGTTTGTTCGACGAAGAGCTGGAAAAGCTGGTGGCGAATCCGGGGCGAGACTTGGGAACGGCGGACACGTTTCGCGAGGCGCGCCGGATCAGCGAAGCGATGATTTTGAACGATGAGTTCGATCCGATTTGAAATGAGAGGGCGGGACGCCCTCTCGACAGCCGGCGGGCCTGCCCTGAGCGTAGTCGAAGGAACGCCGGCGCTACTTAGTACGAGGACCCTTTATGGCAACCAATGGAAAAGTTACGAACTCTCTGATGGACTGGCTTTCAAACCCACGCTGGGCAGGGGTTACACGGCCTTATAGCGTGCAGGATGTGGAGCGGTTGCGCGGCTCGATACAGATCGAGTGCACGCTGGCGCGCCATGGTGCGGAGGGGCTTTGGAAGTTGCTACATGGTGAATCCCATGTCGCCGCGCTGGGCGCGATGACCGGCAACCAGGCCATTCAGCAGGTGAGGGCTGGGCTGCAGGCGATCTATGTCAGCGGGTGGCAGGTGGCGGCCGATGCCAATGACGCCGGACAAATGTATCCCGATCAGAGTCTGTATCCGGCCGACAGCGTGCCCAACCTGGTGCGGCGGATCAATCAGGCGCTTACCCGCGCCGACCAGATCCATCATGCCGAGGGGAAGAACGGGGTGGAGTGGTTTGCTCCACTGGTAGCCGATGCGGAAGCTGGATTCGGCGGAAACCTTAACGCGTTCGAATTGATGAAAGCCATGATTGAAGCGGGCGCGGCCTGCGTCCACTTTGAAGATCAGCTCTCTTCCGCCAAGAAGTGCGGACATCTGGGCGGAAAAGTCCTGGTGCCGACGGCAGAGGCGATTCAGAAGCTGGTGGCGGCCCGGCTGGCGGCGGATTGCCTGGGAGTGCCAACGCTGATCATGGCTCGTACCGACGCGCAAAGTGCGTATCTGCTCACCAGCGATACCGATCCTCGGGACCGCGAGTTCCTCACCGGCAACCGCACAGCCGAAGGCTTTTTCTGCATTCGAGGCGGGCTGGACTCCGCCATTGCCCGCGGCATTGCGTATGCGCCCTATGCTGACCTGATCTGGTGCGAAACTTCGGAACCTAATCTGGAAGAAGCGCGCCGCTTCGCCGATGCCATACACGCCGAGTATCCTGACAAGATGCTGGCCTACAACTGCTCGCCGTCATTCAACTGGAAGAAGAAGCTGGACGACGCCACCATCGCGCGCTTCCAGACCGAGCTGGCGGCGATGGGCTACAAGTTCCAGTTCATCACCCTGGCCGGGTTCCACGCCTTGAACCTGAGCATGTTCGAACTGGCGCGGGCATACAAGGTGTCCGGAATGAGCGCCTACTCTCGATTGCAGGAGAAGGAATTCGGCAGCGCGGAACAATATGGATACGAGGCGGTGAAGCATCAACACTTTGTGGGGACGGGCTATTTCGACATGGTCACGCAGGTGATCGCGAGCGGAAACTCTTCCACCACGGCACTGGCGGGCTCGACCGAGGCGGAGCAGTTTGCGCCGGGTAAGGGTGAGCCCGGCTCGGAAGCGAAATCTCGGATTGAAGAGCACGACAGCGTACCGATGGTTCTGCCTGAGATCGAACAGACCCGGGTGCGCATGTAACGCGATTTTCTCGGCCGAAGGGCCACTTTCTGGCGTCCCCGGCGGGGAGAGTGGCTTTTTTCTTTGTCTAGGACGGCTGGAATCACCGCGGTGACCCAAAATCGGCATCCGGCGCGGATTTCCACAGTTGACATTCTCTCCCTACGGTAGCTAAATAAGGCCGTCAGGTTTCCCACTCAGCGAGTGAGCATTTTTCCCTCCCCCGTACGCGCTGGGGACTAACGAAGCCTGCCAGGAGAGAAGATGAATAAAGCCGATCTCATTGACCGAATCTCAGCTAGCTGCCACATCAGTAAGGCCACGGCAGCCACGGCTATCGACACCACTGTCGACAGCATCACGTCTGCTCTGAAGAAGGGGGATCGAGTAGCGTTGATTGGTTTTGGCACGTTCTCCGTCTCGCAGAGAAAAGCCCGCAACGGGCGCAATCCGCAAACGGGCGCCACCATCAAGATCGCTGCTCGGAAAGTCGCCAAGTTTTCGTCCGGAGCCGAACTCAAGAAAGCGGTCAACCGCGGTAAATAAGGGGCCCAGGTTCAAAGCAGAACGGCGGGAGGTCGGTCCTGCCGTTTTTTCTTTTGCGGAGCATGTGTGGGGCGGACGCTCATGTCCGCCGCTCTCGATGTTGGTTGTGGTCTCGTTTGCTGGTCTCATTTTAACTGCTTAAAGCAAAGGCAAAAGCGGCGGACAAGAATGTCCACCCCACACGCCAGGTTGCTGAATCCTGCAGTAATCCTTTAGAATCTAATGTCTCGAACAAGTTTGGAGACCCCATGAAGGCAGCTATTCATCCCGCTTACAACGAAATTCGCGTTATGTGCGCCTGCGGCAGCAGCTTTACGACACGCTCGACCCATAAGGGAGATATCCACGTGGAAATCTGCTCGGCATGCCATCCTTTCTTCACCGGCAAGCAGAAACTTATGGATACCGCTGGCCGCGTGGAGCGCTTCCGCCGCAAGTATGCGAAAGTGGAGCCGGCAAAGAAGTAAGGCTTGGTCACGGATTTTCGCGGATTGGCACGCATTTTTCAGCCCCTGCTCTTGCGGGGGCTTTCTTTTTTGGGCGGACAGGTAGAATAGGATCGTGCGTAAGTATTGGGACAACTCGGGGCCAAGCCGGGGCGAGTCGCCCGCGACCACACGACCTGTTCCTTCTTCCATGACGATTGGGAATGTGCGCATTGCTCCCGCTACTGTGCTGGCTCCCATGGCGGGAGTGACCGACACCGTCTTTCGCCGCTTCATTCGGAATCTGGGGGGTGCGGACTGATCATGACCGAGTTCACTTCGGCGGACGGAATCCTGCGCTCCAAGGACCGGAAGGCCAAACTTTACCTGCACTTCTACGAGGACGAGCATCCCATCTCGGCGCAGCTTTTTGGCAGTGATCCCAAGGTGATGGCTGAGGCGGCCCGCCTGGTTGAGGGGCTGGGCTTCGACCTGGTGGACCTCAACCTGGGCTGCCCGGCGAAGAAAGTGGTGAAGTGTAACGGCGGTTCCGGCCTGCTGAAGGACTTACCGGCCATCGGGAAGATCTTCGAGGCGGTGCGGGCCGCGGTCACGATTCCGTTCACCGTCAAGTTCCGCGCCGGATGGAATGATGAGAACGTGGTTTGCGTCGAACTGGCAAAGATGGCGGAAGACTGTGGGCTGTGCGCGGTGGCATTGCATGCCCGCACCCGCGAGCAGGGTTACAGCGGGCAGGCCCGTTGGGACTGGATTGCCGCGGTCAAAAACGCGGTGAAGATTCCAGTGATCGGCAATGGAGATATCCGCACCCCGGAGGATGCCTGCGCCATGGTAGCGCAGACGGGATGCGACGCGGTAATGATCGGGCGCACGGCGCCTTCGAATCCGTGGATCTTTCGGCAGATCGAGCAGCACACGGCTGCGATCGGAAATGGCTGTGTGGGGCCGGGTCTTCGACACGGCCAGGCCGAGCGCGAGCTCGGCGAGCTCGCGCTCGCCCCCCCGGGCGAGGGCGTCCGGGGCTACGTGGATCGTGCCTATGACGAGCCCAGCGAAGCTGACCGCTACCAGATGATCCGAACCTACTTTGAGATGTTGATTGAGGAGGAGATGCCAGGAGCAGAAGGCAAGATGAAGCAGTTTGCCTCCTGGTTCACTCACGGAGTGGCGGGCGGGGCGGCCCTGCGCAAGGCCATCTACGAATCGAAGAGCCGGGTGGACATTCTGTACAGCGTCGAAGCGTTTTTTGAGAATCGCATCGAAACGTGTGGCCGCGGGCGACTCGCCCGCGAGGCCTTGAGTTCTATTTCTTAGTTCCCCCCAACCGAGGCGAGCTTCGCTCGCCCGCACGGGCGAGGACGCCCGCGCCTACATTATTAGGACGGACGCCTTTTCGCCTATGTGGTGCTCGCCACTCCCCTTCACGCCTCGGACAGGAGTGAGCCGTGCTGGAAGTGGTACTGCAGTATTTTCGCAGCCAGCGTCGGGCTCACGGTACCGGATTCCTGGTTAACCGTGCGCACGACCTCGCCCCGGCAAACTACTTCTGCCGCGGCCAGCCCCGCGATTTCAGCGGGCAGCACGAGATTGATCTCGAGCTGCGCGTTGGGAGCGATCGGTTCTTCCGCCTGGAACAACATTCCCGAGCGGCTGATGTTTTCGGTTTTACCTTCACGCCATCCGCTTTCTCCCACCAGCCGGTATTTCAGCGGCAGATGGAGGTCGAAACGGGTAGCGCGGAAGGGGGAGGACACTTTGTTACGAGTTCGGGCAATTGGAGCTGATTGAGCTAAACGAGCAGACATTTGTATCTCCTGAGGGAGTGGAGTATCGAGCATCTCCCGCACCTTTGCCTTCAGTGCGGGGAGAGTAAAGGGCTTCTGGAGCAGGGTGATACCCACGTCCAGTGTGCCGTTATGGCCAATGTGGTTCTCCGTGTAACCCGACATGTACAGCACTCTCATCTCGGGGCGAGTGGGAGAAACCTTGTTGGCTAGTTCACGCCCGTTCATTCCCGGCATGATGACGTCCGTCAACAGCAGGTGGATGGGGCCTTGGTGAGCCTGGGAAATCTGGATGGCGGTGGCGCCGTCGGGAGCATCGATCACGCCATATCCCTGGTTTTCGAGGGACTGGCGTGCCAGGCGGCGCAGATTTTCTTCGTCCTCTACGAGCAGAATCGTTTCATGGCCCAGACTGGTTTGGTCTGCATCTGCGGCAAGCGCGGGCTGCGTGGCCAGGACTTCTCCGGTGGCGCTGAAGCGCGGCAGGTAGATCTTGAACGAAGTACCTTTGCCGGCTTCGCTGTACAGCCAGATGTAACCGTCGCTTTGCTTGACGATGCCGTAGACCGTCGAGAGACCGAGGCCGGTGCCCTTCAGTCCCTTGGTGGTGTAGAAGGGCTCGAAGATGTGGGCCTGGGTATCGGCGTCCATGCCGACGCCGGTGTCGCTTATGGCGAGCATGACGTAGTCTCCGGGCTTCACTGGAGCGTGAAAGCGGGCGTAGTTGGCGTCGAGTGTGACGTTAGCGGTCTCGATGGTCAGCTTCCCGCCATGCGGCATGGCATCGCGAGCATTGACTGCCAGGTTCATGATGACTTGCTCGATCTGTCCAGGATCGGCTTTGACGGAGCCGATGTCAGGGCCTGGGACCATGACCAGGTCGATGTCTTCGCCGATCAGCCGGGTCAGCATTTTCACGTTCTCGGTGACCACGCTGTTCAGGTCCACAATCTTTGGAGCGAGCATTTGCTTGCGACTGAAGGCCAAAAGCTGTCGGGTGAGAGAGGTAGCACGCCCGGCGGCGTTGGCGATTTCCTGCGCGTGTCCTCGCATGGTGGGATCGTTGCCGATGCGCTCCAGCAGGAACTCGGAATATCCCGAGATAACCATCAGCAGGTTGTTGAAGTCGTGGGCGATGCCGCCGGCGAGCCGGCCCACGGCTTCCATTTTCTGGGCCTGCCGAAGTTGCTGCTCCAGTGCACGGCGCTCGGTTACGTCTTCGGCGAAGAGTTCGAAGAAAATGGTGTTTCTTTCGTCCCGGAAAGCACGGCCGGAAAGGCGTACGCTGACCACCGTGCGGTCGTCGCGCAGCCAGTCGGCGGGCAGGCCCTGGAATTTCTCCAGCAGACGCAGGTAGTCGGCCAGGCTGAACCACTGTTGCGAATCGGAATACAGGTTAGCCAGATTGCGGCCGACCAGGTCAGCGCCTGAAGCGTAACCCAGCATGGCAACCAGGGCCGGGTTCACGTCGAGGAGAATACCTACGGAATTGCATCGGCACACACCGTAAGGAGCATGGGTGACCAGGGAGCGAAAGTTGATCTCGGAGCGGCGCAAGCCTTCCTGAGCATAGCGCAGCGCGGCATTGAACCAGCAAATGAGTCCGGCGACGAACACGAACAGCGCGAGATGTATGATGGCCCGACGGTAGTCGGCAGGGCTTCGCGCCCCGGCGAACGAGAAGTAAGCGCTGACCGTCAGGGCAAAAGTGGTCGCGACCAGGCCCGGCTTCCAGCCGCCGTACCAGGCACTGACCATGATGGCAACCGAGAACACGACCAGGCGGCTCTCCACCACGTCGGAAAGCAGGAAGGCTGGGATCAGGGCAAGAATAATGCTGAGGACGGCGACGCCGTATCGGAGGACTGGGGCCCGAGCCGGAGCGATGTTGCGGTTGCGAAGAAGGGGGAGCTTCGCTCGCATAAGTAGAATCTAATTCCCGGAATGGTACGGCGCGAGTTACGTCAGTGCATACAGGAGAGGGCCAATCGGCAGCTGACCGAGAGATTCACGGCGCGCAGGCAACCTGTACGCTGGAACGAGCAACGCCTTTTGAAAAAGAAGAATCCCGTGTGTGTTGCGGAATCGTTTGCGTCCTTTGCGGCTTAAGATTTTAAAGACTTTTCCCGCAAAGTTTGCAAAGGATTCCGCAAAGGACGCAAAGTAAGACCTGGCACGGTGCCGCCGCTTGAGAACGAAAACTATGGGCGACCTACCATGAATATTGGCCTGTTGGGCGGGACTTTCGATCCAATTCATCACGGGCATCTGGGGCTGGCGCGGGCGGCGAAAGAGCGCTTTGACCTGGGGCGCATCCACTTTGTGCCAGCCAATGTTCCTCCGCACAAGCAGAGCCGGGCGGTCACACCGTATTTCCATCGCTACGCCATGGTGGTGCTGGCCACCATGGGCGAGAAGGCATTTGTTCCATCGGTTTTGGAGGCCCCGGGAGTGGTCGCGACTCCCACGGCCGGAGCCAAAGGCCGGGCAGCGAAAGACGGCGTGTCAGGCGCGAACTACAGCATTGACACGGTAAAGCGTCTGAAGGAATCGCTGAAGAAAAGCGACCGGCTGTTTTTCCTGATCGGCATGGACGCGTTCTCTGAGATCGCTCATTGGCACCAGGCCGAGGCCCTGTTTCGCGAATGCGAGTTCATCGTGGCCAGCCGTCCCGGATATTCGCTGGCGGATGTGGCCAACGCCCTGCCGGAAAAGATTCGCCCGCCACAGTCCGTGAGCCAGCCCTTTGCCAAGCAGCCGGCCACGGGAGACCTGGTGCTAAGTGGGGCAACCATACATTTGCTGGAGAATGTGCATCAGCCGGTATCGGCCACGGCGATCCGTGAAGCGGTTGTGGCAAAGAAACCGCTACGCAAGTTTGTCGATGCGTCCGTGGAAGAGTACATAAAGAAGGAAGGGTTGTATCTTGGTTAGTCGTCGGTCGTCAGTGGTCGGACCACACTAAGCGCTACTCCGGTAGTCTCTGTTCGTTGGTGATGCTAAATTCTGCCTCCACGCCAGGAGCAACCGTTCCCGGCTGGCCCCCGCCGATGGAAAGACGGTAAGCTCCCGCAGCGACGATTCGATCTCCCTGCGAGTTCACTCCACTCAAGTCTCGCGCGTCCAGCGTGAAACGGACGTGTTCGGACTCTCCCGCTGCGAGATGTATACGTGTCATCCCACGGAGGGCATGAATTGGAGCGCCCGGGGATTTCGGAAAACTTAGATACAGCTGCACTACTTCGTCGCCGTCGCGCCCGCTGGTGTTTTTCACATCCGCTTCAATGCTCAGCGGATCACCTGCGTTCAATGTGGCCGCGGACAGCTTCAGATTCGCGTAGGCGAACTTTGAGTAGCTCAGACCGTATCCGAATGGATAGAGAGGCTGCCCTTCAAAGTACCGGTATGTGCGGTCCTTCATGGAATAGCCTTCAAACGGCGGCAACTGTTCCACGCCCCGGTAAAAAGTCACCGGCAACCGGCCTGCGGGATTATTCACTCCCGCCAGAGACTCAGCAATGGCGGTGCCACCTTCCTCGCCGGAGTACCAGGCGTCGAGGATGGCATTGGCATTGCCGTCCGCCCAGTTCACCGAGAGCGCGCTGCCATTCATGAGCACCACGACCAGAGGCTTGCCGGTACTCCTGACGGCTTTCAGGAGATCTTCTTCTTCCTTCGGCAGGTCGAGCGAGGTGCGGTCTCCACCTTTGAAGCCCGGCACGGCGACGTCCATCTCTTCGCCTTCCAGGTCTGAAGTAATTCCCACCACCGCGATCACGACATCGGCTTGCCTGGCGGTTGCGACCGCATCTGCGATTGGGTCTCGGCTCAGACGGCGCCACACCAGCTTCACGCCGCGAGCGCGGCCCTGGAAGTACTCGAGTTTGAGCGCGTACCGGCGGCCTTTTTCGAGCGCTACTTCCGCGACCATCGGCCGGGAGTCATGGCTATTGTGATCGTCGACCATCATCTTGCCGTCCAGCCACAGGCGATCGAGACTGCCGTCCAAACCAAGGCGATAAGTTCCGGACTCGGCCGGGGTAATAAAACCCGTCCAGCGTACCGTGAAGATAGACGTCTTCGAGGTCGTGCCTGGGGCAAAGTCAAAATTGACGTCTTTGTCCACCCGGACTTGCGCCGGCTCGCCATCGAAAGTCGCGCCAGAAAAGTATTCACCCTTCAGACCCGGCTGCCCATCGGGCGCGGATAGCATCGCGCCGGGTACGGGGGCATACTCAAGAAGGAAGGTGCTGCCGGGCGTGAACGTCACCTGAGCGCCGGCAAACTGCTTACGAATCCCGTCCAGCGCCGTGGTTGCACGTGACGGCGTTCCATTGTAGTTCCCCTTCAGCACATGCAAGGAGTCGGCGAGCGGCCCGACGACGGCGATCTTCTTCGTGTTTGCATTCAATGGCAGCAGGCCGTCGTTCTTCAACAGTACCATCGACTCGCGAGCTGTCATCAGCGCGAGTTTACGGTGGGCGTCACTGTCAATGACCGAATCCGGCGTTTGCGCGTACTTCACCATCTCAGGCGGATCGAACATTCCCAGCCGGAACCGCGCGGCAAAGAGACGCTTCACTGCTACATCAATATCCTTCTCGCTCAACCATCCCTGCTTCACGGCATCGACGTACTTCACGTAGTCGGAGTCTCCAACAGCCTTTTGCCCGAAGTCGGCGCACTCATTGTCCGTGCCTCGCTTGAGCGAAACGGCTGCCGCCTGCTCCATGGTCTCGGTGAAATGATGGCCTCGCTGGATGTCGGCAATCGCATCGCAATCCGACACCACATAGCCGTCGAACTTCCAGGCTCCGCGCAGCTTGTCCTCGAGCAGGAAAGCATTCGCGCACGCCGGCTCCCCATTCACACGGTTGTAGGCGCACATCACTGATCCGGCCTTGCCTTCGGTCACGGTGGCACGAAAGGCCGGCAGGTAGGTGTCTTCCATGTCGTGCTTGGTCGCATCCACGTTGACCGAATGTCGTGATGGCTCGGGACCGCTATGCACCGCATAATGCTTGGGCGTGGCGATAACTTGAAAATATTTCGGATCGTCGCCCTGCAAGCCCGTAACGAAAGCCACGCCCATTCGGGAGGTAAGAAAGGGATCTTCACCGTAGGTTTCCTGTCCTCGTCCCCAGCGCGGATCGCGGAATATGTTGATATTGGGCGACCAGAAATCCAGACCCTCGTAGATGTCTCGCCTTTCCTCGCGGACGGCCTGGTTGTGCTTGGCTCTGGCTTCCTGACCGATGGCGGTTGCCATCTGGTGAATCAATGGCGCGTCAAAGGTGGCGGCAAGGCCGATGGGTTCCGGAAAGACGGTCGCCGTTCCCGCGCGGGCAACGCCGTGCAGCGCCTCGCTCCACCACTCGTACTCGGGCACTTGCAGGCGGGGAATGGCGCGCGACTCGTTCACTAGTTGAGACGCCTTCTCTTCCAGCGTCATCCGCGAAACCAGGTCGTCTACCCGGATATTCATCGGCAACGACGGGTCCAGATAGGGGGGAGCCCCGGAAGGACTTGCGTTTTGCGCTACTGGTGAATTAAACGCGGCGACGAGCAGCACGACTATCGGGCAGAGTTCCAAGACAAGCTTGCGGCAGTGGCACATTGCGGAAGAGCTCCTCGTCTACTGGCATAAGAGCTACCCATGCGCGTTCGGCTTAACGAGTCCCATACCGAATTGACTGATGGTATTTATTCTTCGTCCAGATATTCGCCGGGAACATCATCCTCCGGCACCTCATGAGTGTGCACTTCGCCTTCGTCTCCGGCGTCCTCCACACCCTTCACCACGTCGGCCTCGAAAGCGTTTCCTTCCTCGAGGAGCTCGTCGACACTCTCCGACGCGGCACCTTCGCGGTTGGACAATCCCTGTAAGTCTCCCGATTGGCCGCCGGAGCGGGTTCTCTGGCCCTCGCGCGTGAAGGCCGCAGTATCCACGCTCGGGCTCTTTGCCGCTGCCCGTTTCTTGGGTGCGCGCGCCTTCTTCCGGGCGGTCGTCTTCTTGCTGCCGCGCTTCGTTTTTGCGGCCGCCCTTTTCGGGGTGGGCTTCCTCTTCGGCTTCTTTTTGAGAGTGGCCCTCTTCCTGGTCAGTTTCTTTAGCGCCTTTTTCTTCGGCGCCTTCTTCTTTTTCGACTGCTTTTTCTTGGTAGCCATACGCGCAGTTTACCACCGGTCGGTCATCATCCCGAACTCGGGGTTCGCTCATTGATCAGCAGCGTTGACGGATACCTGGAGGAGCGGAAATCGAAAAACGCAACCAGCGCTGTTTCTTTGCGCCCTCGCGCTCTTTGCGTTCTTTGCGGTTTAAGACTTCAAAGACTTTGACTGCAAGGTTCGCAAAGGATTCCGCAAAGAGCGCAAAGGGTTTGCCATCCTCACGCGTCCGAGGGCTGGGGGTAAAATGATTTGCCAACCGGAGCGCCATGGACGTTCACCTGATTGACGGGACTTATGAATTGTTCCGGTACTTTTACGCCGTGCCGGCTGCGGCGGATGTGAACGGCCAGGAAATCGGGGCGGTGCGTGGGGTCCTGGGTTCGGTCTTTTCCATGATTGAGCGCGGTGCGACTCACATCGGGGTTGCTACCGACCATGTTGTGGAGTCGTTTCGGAACGACCTGTATTCCGGATACAAAACCAGTGAAGGTGTGCCTCCGGAATTGATCTCGCAGTTCCCCGTTCTCGAAAACGCGCTGGAAGCCATGGGAATCGTGGTGTGGCCGATGGTTTACTTTGAGGCGGATGACGCGCTCGCTTCTGCCGCCGGGAAATCGGCGCGGGATGACGCTGTAAAACAGGTGCTCATTTGTACGCCGGACAAAGACCTCAGTCAGTGTGTTGTGGGCACGCGCGTGGTTCAGCTCGACCGCAGGCGCGACAGTTTGCGCGACGAGGCCGGCGTTGTGGCCAAATTCGGCGTGATGCCGCAATCGATTCCAGACTACCTGGCCGTGGTGGGCGACAGTGCCGATGGCTTCCCAGGTGTGTCTGGGTGGGGCGCCAAGGCGGCGGCGATTACGTTGTCTCAGTACCCTCACCTGGAAGACATTCCGAAAGACTGGCGAAAGTGGCATCCCTCAATCCGCAAGTCCCGGCCGCTGTCTGAGTCGCTATTCAACGCCTGGAACGACGCGCTGTTGTTTCGCACCCTTGCAACCCTGCGACTCGATGTACCCGTCTTTGATACGGTCGGGGATCTTCGGTGGCAGGGGCCGCGTCCGAACTTTGACGAATTCTGCGTTCGAATGAAGTCGCCCGATCTCCTTCGCCGCGTCAAGTCGGCGAGCGCGATGCCGACGGATTGACTCACTTCTGCTTCCGACCTAAGATTGCGCCCGAAGGACGGGCAGCCGCATTCACGCGGAAAGCTTTGCGAGTTTTGCCAGGCAGTTCGTCGATGAAAAGAGACCCTTTGAAGGCATCTCAAATTCTTACGTTGATGGCTGCGGGTTTGCTGGCTGGATGCATTCTGGTCGCTGGATCTTCAGCGGATTCTCCCGCGAAAGCTGGTGATGTGAGCGAAGCGAGAGTCCTGTCGGACGCCTCCGCAGGCACCAACTGGATGGTCGATGGCGGAGATTTTGGCGAGAGGCATTTCAGTGCCCTGAAGCAAATCACCGACAAGAACATCAACACCCTGGGGCTGGCCTGGTCGCTCGATATTGACAGTCCCATGGGCATGACGGCGGAGCCGATAGTTGTCGACGGCAGAATCTATGTGACTGATTCATTGTCGCGCGTGTACGCGGTGGAAGCTTTGTCGGGGCATTTGTTGTGGAGGTTTGATCCGCAAATAGCGCTCGGCTTGAGCACCCAGAATTCTTATTCTGCAAGAGTGAATCGAGGCGCGGCGGTTTGGAATGGGAAGGTGTATGTCGGTACTGGAGATTGCCGCCTGTTTGCGATCGATGCTGGCTCGGGAAAACAGGTATGGGTGTCGCGCATCTGTGACCCGGCGCAAACAGGAACTACCGGCGCTCCGCACGTCGCCAAAGGGAAAGTGTTTATTGGTTACAACGGATCGGACGACGACATCCGCGGATCCCTGGTTGCTTTTGACGCAGAGACGGGGAAAGAGGTCTGGCGGTTTTGGACAGTTCCGGGCGACCCCGCAAAAGGGTTCGAATCGAAAGCGCTGGAAATGGCCGCCAAGACCTGGACCGGCAAAGAGTGGTGGAGATTCGGCGGAGGAGATGTTTGGGACCCGATCACTTACGATCCAGCAACCGGCCTTCTACTCTTCGGCACTTCTCGCGCCGGAGTCGGCGAAGGCACGGACTCCCACGACGACACCCCGGGCGGCGACAAACTGTTCGCGGGATGCATTGTCGCGGCGAATGCAGACACCGGGGAATATGTCTGGTACTTCCAGACCAGTACTCAGCGTTTCGACACCGAGAACTTCCACATTATTCTTGCTGACCTCGTAATCAACGGACAAAAGCGGCATGTGGCTATGACAGCTCCGAAGAATGGTTTCTTTTATGTTCTGGATGCAAAGACAGGGCAGTTCATCGCCGGGAACGCCATGGTGAAGGTGCCCTGGGCGGCTGCTCTTGACCCCAAGACTGGGCGACCCGTCGAAATCACCGGAGCGCATCGTGGTTGGACGGTGCACAACTGGTGGCACATGAGTTACAGCCCGATTACGGGGCTGGTGTATGTCCCAACGACCGATCGCCGGTCCGTCCTGCAAGCGCCTGCGGACGGTGAGGAAGGGCAGGCCCGCGGAGAGGGCGCGTGGGCCGCTGCCTTCGATGGACGACTCGTGGCATGGGACCCGGTCAGCGAGTCCGTGCGTTGGTCGGTGGAACAGCCGATAGCCGTCAATGGCAGCACTTTATCTACCGCCGGAAATCTAGTTTTTCAAGGCGAAGGCACCGGAGAATTCAATGCCTACGCGGCCGACAGCGGAAAAAAACTTTGGTCGATCAAGACAGGTTCAGCGATCGATGCCACTCCTGTGAGCGTTAGCGCTGGCGGACAGCAGTACATCGTGGTTCCGGTCGGATGGGGATCCGCCTCGCGAATTTTCGGTCCGGCCAGCATGATGGCGACTCCCGAGTCGAAGAGAGGGCCCTCGAGACTCCTGGCTTTTAAATTGGGAGCGAAAACTCCTTTTCCATATCCGCCGAACGCAATCCCGCGTGTCCCGAAGCCGCCTGAGCAAACTTTCAGCAAAGAAGTGATCGAGCAGGGGAAGGTTCTCTACGAGACCCACTTATGCAGCGGTTGCCACTCTCCCGGGCTCGACGGAAGTGGAGCGTGGACGGTGAACGGAGCCATTCCAGACCTGCGCTATGCGCCGCCGGATGTCCACAAAGACTGGCACGCGATTGTTCTCGCCGGCACTCACCGGGACGCCGGTATGCTCGGCTTCGGGATTGACATGCAGTTTCCCAACATAAAGAAGTTAACAGTAGAGGAAGACGACGCCATTCACGCTTATGTGATTGATGGATCGTGGAAGGCCTATAACCAGCAGCAAAAGACGTCCGGCGACAAAAAGGGGAATCGAACCTTCGTGTTGGAGCCCGGTTCTGTCAATCAGCGTAACTGCGGGTTTCCGCCCATAGCCGCGTTGCTTTCAATAACTAACCATAGATCCACAGACAGTCAAGTTTCGGGTCAACACCGCCCGACCAAGCTCCGCTAACCGTTGCGCCACCTGCATAGTCTAACTGCGCTAATGACATGAAGGAGAGGAGCTCGAATGATCGGAGACTCGGCACCTTTGCTCTTGCGCAAAGGGAACCCTCTATTGGCAATCGCAGTGGGCGGCCTGATTGCCGGAGCTTTGGACCTTACACAAGCTTGCATCCTATTTGGATGGGACATTCCGCTCGCGATTGCCGGCGGCCTGCTCGGGCGGCAAGCCTTCCATGGAGGCGTCGGCACCTATATTCTCGGCGTCTTCCTGCACTTCTTTATCGCTTGCTCGGCAGCGGCTGTTTACTACGCGGCCAGCCGCAGGCTGAGTTTCTTGACGGAACACCCATTGGTGTGTGGCTTATTCTTTGGCGCCGCCGTTGAAGAGGTAATGAATCTTGTCGTCTTGGCCGCTGTCCGCGCTCCACGCCCGGGGTCCTTACAAACTTCATGACCTGATTCTAGGGCTGCTTGTGCACATGGTCGTGGTCGGGCTGCCGATTTCCTACAGCGTTCGGCGGTTCGCGAAATAGACGTGTGACCGCTCGCATTGACATGAAGGGGTAGTTGAACAAGATCGTTGCCACAAACACGCGACTACCCTCAAAACCGAGGATGTGATCCGGTCGCGGCCCTTTGACCCGCTGCTGCGCCGCCGTTGGCTACTATCTTCTGGGCCTCCCGGTGAGATCCGCTAGATACTTCTTCACCATCGCCACATCTTGCGGGGTCTGTGGCAGATTTTAGATATTCCCGCAGTTGAGCCGCCTCCGCATCCGGCTCATGCTGCAGTTCGTAGATTTGAGCCAGCAAAAAGTGGGTTCGGGGTTCACGCTGGTGCTTGTCGATCTCAGCCGCCTTCAAAGCATTGGTTTCGGCTTCGGGCAGCTGGTGCAGTCCGTAATATGCCCCAGCCGCGTAAAAGTAGGCGCGAAAATTGTTCGCGGGATCAAGCGCAATACTGGCGTTGGCAAAGCGAAGCATGTCCTGCCATCTTTGCTCGATGGCACAAAGGTCCGCTAGGCAGAGATCGGCCGGAAGGTAGGTTGGGTCAGCTTTTAGAGCTTGGGCGCAAGCCCGGCGGGCATCTTCTGGCTTCTGTTGAGCCTTTAAGACCTGGCCCAGCAGTACCCACGCCGCCGGGTATAGCGCGTCTGCCTCGAGAGCCCGACGAAGGGCCCCTTCGGCTTTGGTCAGCCGCCTGTCGTTTGTCGCCTTGCAGGCATGCTGAAATTCCTTTCGAGCCCGCCCTGGTACCTTCAACGACGGAACCCCCTCGGTGGAAGCACGGACCCCGGTCAGTGGCCACATGAAACAAGACTCATCAGGCACGACCGAAAGAGCTGCCCCTGTATCTGGACCCGTGACCCGGTCGTCAGGAATAGGCGGAAGCGAACTGTGGATAAGGGAACCCGGCTCTTTGGTGGCGGAACCATGATTTGCCTGTCCGGCGAAGCGAGTCGCACACAACGCCATCAGCGGGATGATCAGTACCGGCGTTGACCATCGAAACCAAGACGCGCCGAAATCGCCCCGACCGTGACTGCTCCGGGCTTTCCACATACTTCACCAAATCGTACTCCCAAACTAAATATCTGCCGAACACAAAACCATCCTGCAAATGCCGGTCAAACGTCATGGAGAGCGGCTGGTTCTGAATCGGGTGCGGTCTCGAATGTACCCCGCCAGCTCATATTGGAACGGAGGCGCTCTCGGCAAGCGGCTTGACCGTTACTTATTCTTCTCCACCTCCTCCCTGGCAATGTGGAAGCCGGCGTTCGCGGCAGGAACGCCAGCATAAATAGCAGTCTGAAGAAGCGCTTCCTTGATGTCGCAGGCTTCCAGACCGTGGATTAAACCCGCGGAAACATGTAGACGAAATTCGTCCCAGCGGCCGAGGGCCGCGGTTGTGGCCAGAACAAGAAGGCGTCGGGTTCTCAGATCCAGGCCAGGTCGTGTCCAAATCGTTCCCCATGCGTGCTGTGTGATCAGGGCCTGAAAGTCTCGAGTGAACTCGGAAGTGCCAGCAATCGCGCCGTCAACATAGGTATCACCCAAAACCTTGCGACGCATTTCAAAGCCAGCTTCTAAACTGCTTGTGTCGGAATTTGCGGGCAGCAAGAATGCAAACAGAGCTGCGGTAAATGATTTCGGACGCTCCACATTCGACAGGTGCGCAGCCGGCAAGTGTACCGCTTGAGCGCTGGCGATCTCGCGGGCCAGTATTTCGCCGTGTCCGGACCACGGAGTGGAAATGTCATGACTACCGGCAATCACCAAAGTTGGAGTTTTGACCTGGCGCAGATCCGGGGTATGGTCCAAGTCCCGAAGAGCAACGCAGCACCCCAAATATCCTGTCGCATTAGTTCCAAGCAGCACCGATCGGATGCTTGCCGCGTAGGGATTACTTTGCGCGAGGAATTCTGGAGAGAAGAAGCGTGGCATCGCTACGTCGACGATGGCTGCCATTCCACCTTGTTGCACAGCACGTATTCGTGCTTCCCAATTCTCCCGAGGTCGAAACTGAGGTGAAGAGTTGGCGATCACCAACTTGGCCAGGCGTTCCGGCGCGTGAATGGCAAGCCACTGGCCAATGGCGCCTCCTAAGGAAAGACCACAAAATGAAAATTTCTGAAGGTTCAGACTGTCCGCCAAGGCCAAGACGTCCCGGCCAAGTTGTTCCACCGAGTACTCGCCATGGGGAGCGTCGGATGCGCCGTGCCCACGCGTGTCGAACCGCAGTACGCGGAAGTGTGCCAACAAGTCTTGTACTTGTGGCTCCCACATGCCGTGATCCGTGCCAATCGAGTGGGACAAGACCAGCACGGGGAGTTCGTCATTGCCCTCCAGGCGATAGAACAAACGTGTCCTGTCGTTCAGCGTGACAAACGGCATTGCGCTAGTCCTTCTTGTCCGTGGGACGGTTCGATTGAAGCTGTTGGATTCGGAAGGAATCGGCCGAGCCCAGGTAATCTTCGGCAACACCCAGTTTATTGAGTATCGTCGGATCGATGTGCCGCGTGACTTCCGGCATGGCACCGAGCACTTTCGCCAGGGGCTGTTTGTCCTCCACGGCTTTGCGCGTAGCCTCTTCCAGAAGCTCATGGGCGAGGTCGCGGCCCAGGTTCTGCGCCAGAAGGATCATAGCTTTTTCTGCGAAAATCGTGCCCAGCGTGGCATCGATGTTGCGGCGCATTTGAGCGCTATCCACGTTCAGTTCTTCTGTGATCTCCACGACTGAAGCAACGGCAACGCCCGTGGCCTGAATTACGGCCGCGATCGTAGGCAACTCTGATTGCCACGCGCCAACGGCTCGCTCATGTTCCTGTACCATCGCCGAGAGATAAGAGGAAACCAGGCCGGGCATGCGATTCGCGGCGGCGAGAGTCACCGCGCAGCCGATGGGGTTGTGTTTGTGCGGCATGGTCGACGAACCACCGCGACCTTGACCGCCAGGTTCGGCGGCTTCGCCTACTTCGCCCTGCATCAACAGACTAACGTCGCGGGCGATCTTGCCCAGCGTGCCGGTCACAACGCCGCAGGCACACACCAAATTCGCCAGCCGGTCACGGTGCGAGTGCCAGGGAGCATCGGGACATCCGAGCCCGAGTTCATCGGCAAGTCCGCGCGCCACTGCCGGCCCTTGTTTCCCCAGCGCCGCGAGTGTCCCGCTGGCCCCGCCAAGCTGCACCAGCAAAGCTTCCGCGAAGCTTTCTCTCAATCGTACGCTGCCACGACGAACAGCCGCCAACCAGCCTGCGGCCTTGAGCCCGAACGTGACCGGCGGGGCTGCCTGCAGCAGGGTCCGTCCAAGCATGATTGTGTCCGGGTGCTGCTCGGCTAATCGCTGCAGTGCCTGCTCGACGCGGATAAGGTCAAACTCCAGCAGGGGTTGCGCCCGCCGCAGCAGCAGCATCAATGCGGTATCGGCTACATCCTGGCTGGTTGCCCCCCAATGTACGAATGCCGCAGCGGTGGCATCCTTGGCGTGAACGCGCTTAGTAAGTGCTTTTGCCAGGGGAATGCCTGGCGTTCCCGCACGCAAGGTGTCTCGAGTGAGGGCCCCAATGTCGAATGCATCTGGATTCGCCTCAGTCGCGATCACCTCGGCTGCGGCTTGCGGAATAATCTTCAGACGTGCCTCTACCCGAGAGAGCGCCATCTCGAAATCCAGCATGGCTTGAAGCATTGACCGGTCCGAAAAGACCTCCGCCAAAGGCTCTGTCGTCGCCAGGCTGTCAATTAAACGAACCTGCATTAATTCCTCCAGGAAGTCACGGAACTTATGCGGTTAAAGAACAAATGTGAGCGGCGTCTCTCAGCCCGGCGCTAGACGTCAAAGAACACCGTCTCATCCTTGCCACTAAGGTGTACATCAAAGTGCCAACGGCCGGTGTGGCGAAGATCGGGTTGCGCCATCAAAGTATTTCGCCGCTCTTCTGGCACGAGCGCCAGAATAGGATCTTCGGAGTTCGCCGCCTCGGCTGCGAAATAGATGCGCGTAGGCAGACGGTGCAGAATGCCGCGCCCAAAAATGGAAACATTCAAATGTGGCGCCTGCAACCCACCCGCATTCCCCGGCACGCGGCCCGGTTTAATCGTCTCGAAAACGCAGGTCCCCTTGTCGTCAGTCGCTAACCTGCCAAAGCCCCGGAAGTCCGGATCAATGGCCTTATCTTGTGGGTCGTCGGGATGATGGTACTTCCCTTCTGCGTTCGCCTGCCATATCTCAATCATCGCATCATTCACCAGGCACTCGTCGCCGTCGAGGACACGAACGGTGAGCCGAACGCACTCGCCTCTTGCGTTTGGACCAGCCAGGCGGCTGACCGACTGGGTCTCAGTGCAGCCGAGGTGAAAGAAAGGGCCGACGGTTTGGGAAGGGAGAGGAACCAGGTCCACGCTACTCCTCAAAGGGCGTGGCTTCGCGGCCACGCAGGATGATATCGAATCGGAACCCGAGCGCCCAACCTGGTTTGGTGACCTCTGGGTCAAATTGGGAAATCAACCGCTGCCGGGCGTTCTCGTCAGGTATGGATTGAAAAATTGGGTCGTAAGGAAAAAGCGGGTCCCCCGGGAAATACATCTGCGTTACCAGACGAGTCGCGAAGGCAGGACCAAACAGCGAAAAATGGATATGGGCGGGGCGCCACGCATTGTCGTGGTTGCTCCACGGGTAGGCACCAGGTTTGATGGTTACAAATTGATAGCAGCCGCTGGCATCAGTCAAAGTCCGGCCGGCTCCGGTGAAATTCGGATCTCGAGGTGCAGGATGATTGTCCGTTTGATGGCAATAACGGCCGGCCGCGTTGGCTTGCCAGATTTCTACCAGAGTGTGTGGAACCGGGCGGCCGCCATCGTCGAGCACGCGTCCCCTCAGGATGATGCGTTCACCCAGAGGTTCGCCGGCGTGTTGCCGAGTGAGATCGCTGTCCGTTTCCGCGATGTCGTCATACCCATACACCGGGCCTGTGACCTCGGAAAGGGTATGCGCCAGCACGATCAGAGGCTTGCGGGGCGCGCGTCGGAGCGTTGCGTGATAAGCCGGATACAGCAATGTAGGCTGGCTGTTTGAATCATGCCGCCGGTACGGAGTGATTTTGATCATTTATTGTGCCCTGGGCCGCCGGTCGCTAAGACTCCTCCTCAGACAGACACTTCTCGCCTGGTTCCTCGCTTCTGACAATCTCAGAAGGGATACGAACGACGGCCCAGCTGGATCGTGATCCACTTGGTTTCGGTCAGTTCATCCATCGACCAGCGACCACCCTCGCGGCCGTTCCCGGAATCTTTCACTCCGCCGAAGGGAACGGTAGCTTCGTCATGCACCGTGGGTCCGTTGATGTGAACCATCCCCGCTTCGAGTTCGAAAGCGAACTTCATGGCCAACTGGAGATCGTTGGTGAGTACGGCCGATGAGAGCCCGTAAGCTGTGTCATTCGCCAACTTGAGCGCATGATCGGCATCGTCGGCCTTGATGACGGCAGCCACGGGGCCGAACAGTTCATCCCGGAATGCCGACATGTTTGGTTTTACGTCAGCCAGGACGGTCGGTTGGTAGAAGTTCCCTTCGTATGTGCCGCCAGTCAGGAGTCGAGCTCCGGCTGCTACAGACTCCTGGATCTTGCGATCGATCAATTCGCACTGAGAAGCTCGGATCAGCGGGCCGATGACAGTGTGGGGATCGCGCGGATCACCAACCTTCAGAGTCTTGACCTTGGCCACGAATCGTTCGAGGAAGGCATCGTAGACAGCCGACTCCACGATGATGCGGGAACCCGCCATGCAAATCTGGCCTTGATGGATGAATATGCCGAAGCAGGCAGTTGCGACGGAATAATCGAGATCGGCGTCCTTAAGCACAACCAGCGGGCTTTTCCCACCAAGCTCAAGGATTACCTTCTTGGCGTTCTTGGCGCACTCAACCGCGATGATCTTGCCCACCACTGTAGAACCAGTGAAAGAAATCAGCCTGACCCGGGGGTCGGAAAACAAAACTGGACCGACGGTCGGCCCATCACCAGGAACTACGTTCAGCACTCCCGCGGGCAATCCCGCTTTCTCGAAAATTTCGGCGATCTTTAATCCCAACAGGGAAGTTCCCTCCGAAGGCTTGAGCACAAACGTGTTTCCCGCAGCCAGAGCCAGGCAAACCTTCTTGGTCCCGAGGACCAAAGGGAAATTAAATGGCGCGATGCCTGCGACGATGCCAAGGGGCCGCCGGATCGCCAGAGACATCATGCCCGGAATGTCGGCAGGAATCACATCACCGTGGATACGTCGTGCTTCGCCCGCCACGGCGCGCAGCATGTTGACGGTGAAAGAGACTTCGAATTGAGCCTTGCCAAACGTCGAGCCTGCCTCATTAATCAGCAGGTCCACAACTTCGTTGCGAGCGCTTTCCAATACATCAGCGGAACGCTGCAGTATCAGTTCACGCTCCGCTGCCAGCGTGCGTCCCCAGCGATCTTTGGCAGCATAAGCGGCGTCGATCGCTCGGCGCATATGCTCGGGATGCGCCATGAATACTTTGGCGAACGGACGATGAGTAGCGGGATTAACCACGTCAGCGAAAGCAGCGGACGGCGCGCTGATCGGGGCACCATCGATGTATGGAGTCGTGAACATGCTTCACTTCCGGTCTCCCAGCGCTAAAGTAACGAAAACCGCAGAGTTCCACAAGGGCGGCGAAACTAATACCGCCTGAGTATGAGAGTGAAACGAAAAAGGTTGAAGCCAGCTGGTGAGCTGAAATCTTTCAGAATCGGTGCGCTCAGCAACGAACCGTGCAAGCGAAGACACGTCGCAACCAGCATCGGAGGAAGGCGGTTGAGGTGACATTCGGTTTGCTATGATGCGTCGGCATGCACGCTTCGAAGCGTTACGAAAACACGCTGCTCGCAATTCTCTTTTTTACCTGGGGAACAGTCTTCCTCGACCGCATGTCGCTACTCTATCTGGCGCCATACTTCGCTCCGGAGTTCCATCTCAGTCATGTACAGATCGGCACTTTGGCTTCGGTGTTGGCAATCACATGGGCGGCATCGACCTTCTTTTTCGGCGCTCTATCAGATCGGGTTGGACGCAAGCCGGTACTCGTTCCCGCCGTGTTCATGTTCTCGATATTGTCAGGGACAACGGGCCTGGCTCGCAGCTTTCATCAACTGCTCTTCATCCGCGCCCTGATGGGCATTGCTGAAGGACCAACCTGGTCGATCATGACGGCCCTGATCGAAGAGTCATCTCATCCCAGCCGGCGCGGACGAAACATAGGGTTGGTGGTCAGCGCCGCGGCGCTGGTTGGCCTGGCAGCGGCACCAGTGTTAACCACGCAAGTGGCCTCGCATTGGGGTTGGCGTTCGGCTTTCTTTGTTGCTGGCATCCCGGGCTTACTGATGGGTTTCCTGATTTGGAGGTTTGTAAAAGAGCCTGCGCATGCTGATGGTGGCATCACTGAAGAGAAACCGTCACTAAGGGACTACCTCTCCATCCTGCGCTATCGCAATATGTGGCTGTGTTGTCTGGGCGCTACCGGTTTTATGTCCTGGCTGTTCGCGCTGAGTGTGTTCGCACCGCTTTACATCACTGAGGTCGCGCATCAAACGCCAACTACTGCCGGGTTCTTGCTGGGCGCCAGCGGTTTGGGCAGTTTCTTTCTTGGTTTTCTTCTTCCTTCGCTCTCTGATCGAATCGGACGCAAACCGGTATTACTGTTGATGGCTGCGCTGTCTGCGGTTGTGCCTCTCGCCTTCCTTGTCCCTGTGTTGTATGTCTATCCTCTTTTGCTGGCGGCGATAGTGTTTGTGAGCAACACGGGTCAAGGCATAGCGAGTCTCGTTATGGTGCTGATACCTACCGAAAGTGTCCCAGCGCAATTGCGAGCCACCTCCATCGGCTTGGCGACGCTGGTCGGTGAAGTCATGGGTGCGACCGGGGCGCCTATTCTAGCCGGCGGCCTGGCGGAGAGACACGGGCTCGGTTTGACCATGTGGCTGGCTGCAGCGGGAAGTGTCGTGCTTTTTCAGGCAGCTCTATTCCTTCAGGAAACCGAACGCCCGCAGGCGGCTGGACCTAGGCAATCGCCCGATGTACACGGCGCCTAAAGACCCGGCGCACTGACTCCAGGAAGGAAAATACTGCGGCGGAGTCTTCGTCCTTCCGCCATGCCATGTATACCTCGATGCTGGCTTCAGTTTCATTCAACCGCACAGAAGCCGTTTCGACGCCATTCACGGAACGGGTAACGATCGCGCCGGCGCCGATGAAAATTGCTTTGCCAGAGGCCACCAGGATTGCCCCCGCCTCCTCATGAGGCTCGACGTGCGTCATGGTGAAATGCGGCGTGAGACCCTGCCGGTTGTACAACGCCAGAATCCTGTCATACAGCCCGCTAGAAAAGTTTCGATCGAACACGATTAAGGGTTCATCGGCGACATCTTTGAGTCGCAGGAACTTGCGTTTTGCCAGGCGGTGCGCCTTGGACAGCACGACTACAAATTCCTCCTCATACAACATCTCGCAATCCAGATTGACTTGATCGATCGGGGGACGGAGGAAACCCACATCAATCTCACGCTTGTGGAGGGCCTCATTTTGGGCAGTCGAAAAAATATCTTTGCACTCGATATTGAAGGATGGGAAATGCCTGCAATGTTCCGCTACAACCCTGCTCACGACTCCACCCAACCCAGAGGCAATGCCGATCTTCACGACCCCGGATTCTCCTTCCTGGGCGTGGCGTGCGGCCTCCGTCGCGTGTCCAGCCTGCACCACCAGCTTTCTGGCTTCGTCCAGAAAGACGTGCCCCGCCTTGGTCAACTCCACATGGCGCTTATTGCGCACAAAGAGTGCGACGCCCAGGTCTTCCTCCAGTTGGCGAATCTGACGGCTCAGCGGCGGTTGTGCGATGTGCAGTTGTTGCGCGGCCCTGCTAAAGTTGAGGTGTTCGGCGACGGCAAGGAAGTAGCGAACGTGACGCAATTCCACGGCCCGTATTCTATACCCCTTGAGTATTACTCCAGAACCTTTCTCCTCAACAGTGGGGAGCGCCCCGATCCCGCACGCGCAGGCATTGGTCTTCCCGCGCGGCATGGAAGATCCGCAGGCAATCCTTGTCGTTGAGGACTAGTGCGAATCGGACTCGCTTCGGGTTTGCCGGGCATCTAGCTCACGCAGCTTGAAACGTTGCAATTTTCCGGTTGCAGTCTTGGGAAGCTCAGGCAGGAACTCGATCCAGCGGGGACGCTTATAGGCACTCAGCTGTTGCGCTACCCAGTCCTGGAGGCTGCGGGCCAGCTGGCTGTCGGCAGCGAAACCCGAATGTATGACGACGTATGCGGCTGGTTTGGTAAGCCCGGCTTCGTCGTCTCTCGCGATGACCGCAGCTTCCCGGATGGCGGGGTGTGCGGTCAGCGCGCTTTCGACCTCGACCGGACTGAGCCAGCGTCCATTGACCTTGAAGAGATCATCGGCGCGCCCGGCGTACCAAAAATACCCGTCCTGATCCTGAAAATACTTGTCTCCGGTGCGAAACCACTGATCTGTAAATGCTTCCTTGGTTTTCTCGGGCTGGTTCCAATAGCCAGTACAGGTGGAATCGCCCTTGACTAACAAATTACCAATTTCTCCCAGAGTTACGGGGCGGCTGTTGTCATCGACGATCTGGGCTTCATACCCGGGAATGACTTTGCCGCTGGACCCGGGCCTGGCGTCTCCCGGGCGGTTCGATAGCACCATCTGCAAGGTTTCGGTTGAGCCCCAGGCATCGAGAATCTCGACTCCAAAGCGCTGCTTGAAGCGCTCGAACAATGGAGCCGGCAAGGCCTCTCCGGCCGAGATCGCGTGACGTAGGCTGGAGAGGTCAAATTCTCTTCCGTCATCGCGGCGGTGGGCCAGCAAGGCAGCGTAACTCGACGGCACGGAAAAAAACAGAGTCGGCTGATAGCGCTCAATGTCAGCGTAGATCGTTGCTGGGGTCGGACGCTCTGGGGAGAGAATGGTCGTGGCCCCGCAAGCCAACGGGAAATATCCGGCATTCCCCAAACCGTACGCGAAAAACAACCGGGCGACGCTATAACAGCGGTCGCGTTCATTCATCCGAAGAATATTTTTAGCGTACAACTCGGAACACACCACCATGTCGTGATGCAGGTGTAAACAACCCTTCGGAAGGCCGGTGCTCCCGGAGGAGTACAGCCAAAAAGCAACGTCATCTTTGCTGGTTGGTTCAGGCTCGAGTTCCGGAGACGCACTGTCCATCAGCTCAGCCAGGCAAAGGTGAAGCGGATGTGGCGTCCCGACGACAACGATTGCACGCAGATGACTGACCCGTTCCCGCGGTATCGATCGAAGGTGTGGCCACAACGCTTCGCTGACCAGTACCACATTTGCCCGGCTGTCATTGAGGAGATATTCGTACTCGCGCGGCTTCAGAAGAGTATTGGTGGGAACGGCCTCCGCCCCAATCTTGATGGCGCCGAAGAACAAATAGAGGAACTCGGGCGTGTCCTGGAGCACGAGGAGAACCCGCTCTCCTCGACGGACGCCCAGGCGGCGCAGCGCATTGCCTGCACGATTCGTTCGCTCCAGCAGTTGTTGATAGGTAACCTGCTCGCCGCCGCACTCAATCGCAATCCTTCCCGCTCTTCCTTCGAGGACATTGCGATCCACGAAATAGGTTGCGACGTTGAACGTTTTCGGCAGGGTGATCAAGGGCTCTGCAATCTTATTCAGTGATCCGC
Organism: Terriglobia bacterium; assembly: GCA_963803655.1. Lineage (GTDB taxonomy): Bacteria > Acidobacteriota > Terriglobia > Terriglobales > Acidobacteriaceae > JAIQFF01. The sequence goes on along the minus strand of CAWDNR010000013.1, from coordinate 35,436 downwards.
GCGAAGCTTGGTGCACGTACTCAAGTAACGGAGCGGGAGTATAGCACGGCTAAACTTCGATCCTTCCCGAGCTCCGACATATTGACGTATTCGTCTTCCGCAATGATTGGAGACTTTGTACCGGCCTGGCCTCATCAGGTTGAGGCGCGATCAAGCCGTCCACGCCAAGAAGATATTGTGTCCTCTTCCAGTTGCGGAATCGGAAGACTAACGGTGGCAAGACGCCGATCGGCACCACGATTCGGTTGTTATACCCGCGGAGTATAAGTAGCTGACCAAACATGTATTGGACAGTTTCCTGGTTCCAAATCATTCTCTCGGCAAAAGGCGCACAAGTGCGTCTGTGTTGAAAAGCACGAATGAGTGACGGGAGAACGGACATGAAACTGCGTTTGACCCTGACTCTGTGTATCAGCTTAGTGTTGGCTTTGAATCTGACTCCGCACGCCGTCGGCCAGGCCATCACCTTTGCCCAACTTAACGGAACCGTACTCGACACCAGTGGGAGCGCGGTGGTGAGAGCTGAGGTCAACCTGCGGGCACAGGGCACGAATCTTGCTTACTCGGCGTTTACCAACACCACCGGATACTACGTCATACCCAACCTGTCTCCAGGAAGTTACGACCTGACAGTGGCCGTTCCGGGTTTCGCCAAATACACGCAAACCGGGCTCACGCTCACGGTGGGCCAAAGCGCCACCGTCGATGTCACGCTAAGAGTTGCCGCGGCCGGAGAGGTGATGACGGTCAACACCGAGGTTCCGCCCGTCGAACCCACGCGCACCGAACTCAGCCAGGTGATCGACACGCAGCGAATCCAGAACTTACCCATTAGTGGACGCCTGTTCACCGACTTTGCTTTGTTGACTCCGGGGGTTGCGACGGGCCGGACCAGCCTCCAGTCCACCTTTACCGACCCGAGCGTCACCCGGATTTCCTTCGGAGGCCAGCGCGACCTGAACAATGCCGTGACTGTGGATGGCGCGGACAACATCAACACCTCGACAGGTTCACAACGAGCCACTCCTTCGCAGGAGGCCGTCAGCGAGTTTCGGGTAGTGAACGAAGGTTTCGGGGCGGAATACGGACGCGCGCTGGGTGGAATCGTGAACATCGTCACCAAATCAGGGACGAACCAACTCCACGGGTCGATTTACGACTATTTGCAAAACAACGCGACGGACGCGCGCTCTTTGTTACAGGTTGCGCCCCTGGCGGATACCTTGCGGCAAAACCAGTTCGGCGTGACGCTGGGCGGTCCCATCAAGAAAGACAAGACATTTTTCTTCCTCAACTACGAAGGGCAACGCCGAGGGCAATCGCCGACTTATCCCACCCTGCTTTTCGCCGCCGCTTCGAGCCAGTTTTTATTCCCCGGAGCGGTCGACCCATTTCCCGCGAGCTTCACTACTCTGCAAGCAATGAATGCGGTGAAAGCAAGTCTCAACCTCGCGCCGGAGAATCTGGATCTATTGAAAACCGCCGACGTCGACAACGGCTTTATCAAAATAGACCACCAGCTCAACGAAAAGAATCGGCTATCGTTCCGTTATTCCGTCCAGTCCGCAACCGATCTGAACATGCTTGTCGGCGAAACACTCGACGGCGGCGGCCTGGGCATGCCGAGCAGCGGACGCGATGGTTTCCTGCGTGATCAGGCGCTGGTCGGCACCTGGACTTCGACGCTCAAGCCGAACCTGGTGAATTCCGTGCTCGTGCAATGGGCCCGGCGCAACTACGGTTTCCCGGGGGTCACCGGACAGCCCAACCTCGACGTTCCGAACCTCATCCTTCTCGGCCATAACTTCGGCGCCTTCGATCGTTACAACGAATCTCGCGTGCAGGTCTCCGATACCGTGGCCTGGGTCAAAGGCAAGCACTATGCAAGATTCGGCGTCGACGGCAACTACATAAGGAACTTTGTCATTTGGCCCGGGTTCACGCCTTCCCGGGACATCTTCCCCAGCTTGGCCGATCTGCTGGCTTCGGGACAGAGTTACGCGACTCTACCGGGAGCGGGGTGGGGCACTGGCCTGAGTCCGCTCGCCTGTCCACCTCCTCTCACTGGCCTCTCGGCCCCTTGCATCGCGGCGTTTTTCTGGGGCGCGCCGGTCGGCACAGGAGCAATCGATCCTAACCAGCCTTCGCCTCCCCTGCCCACTACCTGGCAGAATGCCTACCTGCCATCCGAGGCGTCCAACTTCGATGTTCATCTTAATCACAGTTACTACGGCTTCTTCTCCCAGGACCAATGGCGCATCACCCCGAAGCTCACACTGAACTACGGCCTACGCTACGACTTCGAGACTGGGCTCAGTGCTTTGGTCGATCCGTATCATTTCAACTTCGCCCCAAGAGTCGGCTTTGCTTACTCTCCGGATTCGAAAACCGTGATCCGCGCCGGCTATGGGATGTTCTACGACAGATACACCCTGACGTTCTTTTTCGTTTCCGATCCGCAGCGCGCTCCCATCATCCCTGGCTTGCCGACTTCAACGAATCAGACCACCGGGACGTGGCTCCTGAACAGCCTGTTCCTCCCCACCCCGTGTTTCATTTGCAATCCTCCCAACTTCCACAACGCGCCGCCTCTGCCCGCGGGCACAGTGCCACCGCCGTTGCTGGACACGGCGTTTGAAAACCTGATCACTTCTGGATCCTTCCCGAACAATTCTCCGTTTGCCCAGGGCGGCTCGGTGGTAGACAGGAACCAGCGCAATCCCTACAGTGAGCAAGCCAGTCTCTCCATTGACCGCGAGATCACAAAGGGACTCACCGTGAGCGCCGGATATCTATTTGTGGCAGGTCATCGTCTGGTTCGGCCCATCGACTTGAACGTCGCCCCCCACGTTGGTGTGCAGGCCGGCACGAACAAGGACATTTACAACTATGCCATCCTGTACCCCAATGCCACGCCCTTGCCGTGGGGGCCGTTTGGGACAAATGGGATCTTCTACTTCACCGATTCGACGGGGAACTCGGTGTACCACGGGTTAACCTTGCAGGCGACTGAAAAAGCCGGCAAGTATTTTCAGCTGCAGGCGAACTATACGTTTTCCAAAGCCCTCGACGACGGCACGTACCTGGTATTCGTGGACACGCCGCAATCCAACGACCAGCGATCTCTTGAGCGTGGCCTTTCCAATCAGAACGTGACCCATAGGTTTGTGACTGACTTTGTGGCGAGTGCGCCTGAGCATTCGTTCCTGCGAAATTTTCAGCTCAGCAACATCATCACCGTGCAGTCGCCGCGACCCTTTACCCTATTTGTCGGATTCGATGCCAACAACGACGGCAACCCAGTGACGGATCGGGTGGGCCAGTCCGGGCGCAATTCGTACGTCGGGGACAACCTTCGGAGCTGGGATCTGCGAGTTTCGCGCGTGATCCACTTTCGTGAACGCTATCAGATGCAGTTGATGGCTGACGTTTTCAATTTCCTCAACCGCCCGAACGTGGACGAAGTTTACTCGGTCTATGGCACCTACGACTTCTGCGGAGGGCTAGTTCCGCGCCAGTATAAAGACACAGCCTCGCTTGCGGCCCAGAGCGGCGCGCAATTCGGAACCTGTCCTGCGGGTGGCCCTCCGGCACCAAACTCTCTTTTCGGTACGCCGCGGACGACGCTCAACCCGCGACAATTCCAGTTCGCGGCAAAGTTTTCGTTCTAGCCCGCGAGCGGAGCAATCGCCGAATTGCGCTTGCGGCCAATCCGGTGTTCGGTTTGGAATATTGCACTGCACGCGCCTGGGGGGCCATTCAGAGAGTTGGGTGTTTAGTTACAGCTTCAACAACGCGAAATCCCAACTTCGCGGCGTTCCATTTGAGCTGTCCGATCTGTCGCTGGCGGTGTTGGGCCTCGTAGATTTTGGCTCCCTGGTCCACATATTTCATCCCGTAGCGGAGCATGCGGTAGACCAATCGCGCCAGCTTAGCGGCCATGGCTTTGATTGCAGCGGGGGCGCCGAGCTTGGGAGTTTCTGGGGAGACTTATCAGGAACTAATCGCGGTAAGCCCGGCTAACTATCACCTCACGTCACCTAATCCGAAGTTCCCCGGAAAAATCTCGCATTTGAATCCCTAAACACTTCACATAGCGTGCTTTGCTGCTTTTGCGCTGTTTTATATGTACCCATGTAAGTTAACAGTTATTATTCATTTCCACAGATTAGTGTGATATACATTGGCCCATGTACATCGATATCGTGCCCAACCGCAACTCCCCGCCCGCCATCCTTCTCCGCGACAGCTCCCGGCAAGGCAAAAAGATTGTCAAGCGCACCCTCGCCAACCTCTCCGAGTGGCCTGCTCCCCGCGTCGATCTCCTCCGCCGGGTGCTGAAAGGCGAAGCCTTGCTTCCCGCCTCGGCGGCACTGGCGATCGAACGCTCCCTCCCTCACGGTCATGTCGCCGCCGTCCTGGGGACGGTTCGTCGCCTGGGACTGGAGGCGATGGTGGCGCGTACCCCTTCCCCCGAGCGCGATGTGGTGATGGCGCTGATCGTAGCCCGCGTCTTATCGCCGGCTTCGAAACTGGCCACGGCGCGCGGCCTGGATGAGCAGACCGCCATCTCGTCGCTGGGTTCGGTCTTGGAGCTGGAGGGGATCGATGAGGATCGGCTGTACCAAGCCATGGACTGGATTTTCGAGCGGCAAGAGAAGATCGAGAAGGGGCTGGCACGACGACATCTGGAGGAAGGCTCGTTGGTGCTCTACGACGTGAGCTCGACGTATTTTGAAGGCCGCCGCTGTCCGCTGGCCAGGTTGGGACACTCGCGCGATGAGAAGCCGGGGAACTTACAGATCGTCTTGGGTCTGTTGACGAACCGGAAGGGATGCCCGGTGGCCGTGGAGGTGTTTGAGGGAAACACCGGAGATCCCAAGACTGTAGCCGGGCAGGTGAACAAACTGCGGCAACGGTTCGGGTTGAAACACCTGGTGCTGGTGGGAGATCGGGGGATGTTGACGACGGCGCGTATCCGCGAGAATCTGCGCGGCGAAGCAGGCCTGGAGTGGATCACGGCGTTGCGCGCCAGCCAGATTCAGAAATTAGTTTTGGATGGAGCTTTGCAGTTGTCGTTCTTTGACGAACTGGACTTAGCCGAGATTACCCACCCGGCCTATGGGGGAGAACGATTGATGGCCTGCCGCAATCCGCTATTGGCGGAAGAACGGAGTCGCAAGCGAAAGGAACTTTTGCAGGCCACGGAAAAGGAGTTGACCAAGATTGCGGCGAGCACGGAGAGAAAGCGGCGACCGCTGCGGGGACGCAACGAAATCGGCTTACGGGTAGGCAAGATTTTGGGCCGCTACAAAATGGGCAAACATTTCCAGCTGCACATCGAGGACGCCAGTTTTCGCTGGGAGCGCAAAGCGGAGAGCATTGCCCGGGAAGCGGCGCTGGATGGGATCTATGTGATTCGCACTAGTGTGTCGGCGGCAGCCATGAGCAGCCAAGAAGTGGTGGGCCACTACAAGGGGTTAGCGGAAGTAGAGCGCGCGTTTCGCAGTTTGAAGAGCGTAGATCTGAAGCTGCGCCCGATTTATCATCACCAACCCGATCGCGTGCGAGCGCACGTGTTTCTCTGCATGCTAGCCTATTATGTCGAATGGCACATGCGCGAAGCCTTGGCCCCGATGCTATTTGACGACGATGATCGAGAAGGCGCGCAGCAACTCCGTCTCAGTGTTGTCGCTCCCGCGCAACGCTCGCTGAAGGCGCAGAGCAAGGCGCAGGATAAGCACACCGAAGACGGGCTACCCGTCCACAGTTTTCAAACCTTGCTCCAGGACCTAGCCACCTTGACCAAGAACCGGGTGCGGTTGGCGGAGCAGAGCTTTGACATGATCGCCACGCCGACCGCAGTGCAACAACGCGCCTTCGAGCTTCTCCGGGTTCAACCTCTTTTATAGCCGTACCCAGACAAAAACGCCTCCAAAACCGGTTAATGTAAACGAAATCAGCGGATTACCGCTCTTCGCAATACGGAACTTCGGCCTAATGGGCAATTTCCGGCAAAGCCCACACGAAAACCACGCCCCCACTGCTTGTAAGCAAATATTGGCGTTTGTCCAATTCGTAGGTAATAGGAGAACTCTGCATTCGGGCGCCGGTGCCGGCGTGCCACAGAGTCGTGCCGTTACTGGTGTCGAGAGCAAGTACATTGCCAGTATTGTCGCCGGTGAAAGTCAGGCCCGAGTCGGTGGTCAGCAAGCCCGCGAACGCATCGCCTCCAATTTCGTGCCTCCAGCGAATCTTGCCGGTGTGGTAGTCAATGGCCTCGATTACTCCTTTACCCCACACGTCATAGTCCGCGCCCGCCCAGCCATATGTGCCGTCAGCAGGCTTTGCAAAGTAGATCGACCAACTGGGGTGAGCGGAAACGATGAATAGGCCAGTTTTGGCGTCGAAACTTGGCGAACGATAGTTGGTGAGACCGCCTTCGTCGGGGGCGATCAACCGGCCGTCGGGGGCCGGTTCTTTGTCTGGATTGGGAATCGGTCGGCCCTGTTTATCCACACCGAGGGCCCAGTTGACTGGACCATACGGCATCGTCAGGAGATTCTTTCCGTTGGTCCGGTCCAGGACGAAGAAGTAGCCGTTGCGCGACGTCTGCATCAGCATCTTGCGCGACTCTCCTCCAAAGTCGGCATCGACCAACACTGGAGTTTCGACCGCATCCCAATCGTGGGTGTCGTGCGGAGACGCTTGAAAGGCCCAGGCTAGTTTTCCGGTCTCAGGATTTAGGGCAACGATGCTGCAGGTATAGAGGTTGTCGCCGGGTCGCGTCTTGCCAGTTAGAACCGGTGTCGGATTGCCAGTTCCCCAATAAAGCAAATTCAGATCGGGATCATATGTGCCGGTCATCCACGTCATGCCCCCGGTGGCTTCGTGCGGCGTGCCCAAGGGCGGCGTGACGTCCCATTGCCACTGTGTCTTTCCGGTGTCTGGATCGATGGATCTGAGGAATCCCTGCAAGTTGTCCATATCGCCCGAGACCCCGACGATCACGTGATCGCGCACCACCAGCGGCGACATGGTGGACCAATATCCCTTTTCCACATCGGCAATCTGCATATTCCAACGGACTTTGCCGTCTTTGGCATTTAAGGAAATAAGGTGCGCATCGGGGGTAATAAAGTACAACCACTCTTTATACATCGCAACCCCGCGATGTCCGATGTGGAGGCCTTTGTTGGGCGGATACGTGTAATGCCAGATCTGATGTCCGGAGCGCGCATCCACCGCCCAGACGTTGTCCGGCACGGTGAAGTACAGCACACCGTTCACCAGAATGGGAGAGGATTTCAGGGCTGCTGCCTGGCCAATCTGGAACGCCCAGGCCAGCCCCAGCGATGAAATGTTCTGCGGAGTGATCTGGCTCAATCCGCTATGGCGCTTGCCGGAATAATCCCCGTGATAGCTCGGCCAACTATCGGCAGGTGGGTTTGCAATCGTCGCCGGGTCGAGGCCCTGCGCCAAAAGGCGCCCGGAAGCCAGGAAGGTCAGCACCAGCACGAAAATACGGAAGCCTTTATCGAAGTGATCTGTGTATCGCAATCCGGTTCGCTCCTAGCGCAGGGTTTGCAGGTAAGCCATCAGGTTGTGAACGTCGTCGTCGGTGTACTTTCCCAGTAACTCAACATGAGCTTCGGCGGGCGCTTGAATCGTGTACTTGACTTGGTTCGTGGGCCAGGATTGATACCATCCGGACTCGTCGGTCAGTCCGATGGTGAACTCATCTTGAAAGAAGAGTTTGCCAGAGACAGTCTGGCCAGATGGGAGAACAACAGAGACGGTTGCGGGAGCGTTTCGAGGATAAAGCATCCGCTTTTCAAGTTCCAGACCGCGATAACGCCTGGCTACGCCGGCCAGATCGCCGGTCGGAGAATGGCAAGTCGAGCAGGTCCCAGCGCCATTGAAATATTGTTTGCCAGACTCGACATTGCCCGTCTGAAGATCGCTGACCGCGACACCGCGACGCCCGCCCGGCTTGGACACAACCTTTTTCTTCTGTTCATGAAGGAAGGCGGCCAGGTCCGTGGTCTCCCGCGGAGAGAGCTTGAAGGCCGGCATGCCGTTCTCGGGGCGTCCGTTACGCACGGCTACACCAATCTTGTTGCCCCCCACGTCGCTGCTAACCAGCTCTGACTCTGTCAGGTCCGGTCCGGTCTCGCCACCACGGGCGTCTCGCCCGTGACAAAACGCACAATCCCGCCCAAAAAGCACCTTGCCGCGCTCGACGACTGCGGTCGGAGACGCGGTCTTAGTGGCACCGGTCTGCGCAATACCAGTCTGTGCAGCCAGGGACGTGACACTCGTCAGCAGAGTCGCCGTCACCAGCAGGCTCGTGCGAAACCCAAACGCGGATGAACTCCCAATGAATCGCATCATTAGACTACATCCCTCCAGTGGTCACCCGGTTCTCTGTACAAGAGCGGCAAGTGGCCAGCGTATGACCGCGTTGCGACGCCTGAATCGAACGAAGTCTATCGACCGAAAGGCCGGACTGCAAGCGTGGCAGCCATAGGTCCCCGCATTTCCGTCGATTCGGATATAAGGATCTATCCTGATTGTTCTAGCGCAATCCGCCTCGATGAGCCCTTTGAACTGTTAGCACCACTAATCTCTCAAGTCGTGATCACAACTGTGACGTCAGGCGCAGTTGTGCAGAGTCAGTCCGTTTGCTAGCGTGGCGTGCATGCCGCCAAATGTACCCGAACAGCTGAGCAAAACCATAGAGACGCTTTACCGGTCTGAATCGGGCAGGATTCTGGCTACGCTCGTGCGGCTGCTCGGCGATCTCGATCTCGCTGAGGAGGCCATGCACGAGGCCTTTGCAGCTGCTTTGGACACGTGGCATCAGGCAGGCATACCAGATAGCCCGCGCCCTTGGCTCATTTCAACCGCACGCTTCAAGGCCATAGACGGGATACGCCGTCGGGCGCGCTTCGACGCCGCACAAACGGACCTCGCGCTCTACCTTGAGACGCGCATTAACGAGGAACCAGAGGAAGAGGAGATCGAGGACGACCGCCTCCGTCTCATCTTCACGTGCTGCCATCCTGTTCTTGCGCCGGAAGGACAGGTTGCTCTTACGCTGCGTGAAGTGTGCGGCCTGACAACAGAAGACATTGCTCGCGCGTTTCTCGTTACGCCAGCGACACTCGCGCAGCGCATCGTGCGCGCAAAGGCCATCATCCGCGATAAGACTATTCCTTACCAGGTGCCCTCACCACAGGAATTACCGGAAAGATTGGGAGCCGTACTCCAAGTCGTGTATCTGGTCTTCAACGAGGGTTACTCGGCGGAAGCAACAGGATCCGAACTGAGCCGCGAGGCGATTCGTCTGGGCAGACTGCTCCGCGAGCTTCTTCCGGAACCCGAAGTAACGGGCCTGCTAGGGCTCATGTTGCTGCAGGAGTCGCGCCGTGCCGCCCGAAGCTCTCCGGAGGGAGATCTCATCCTTCTGGACCAGCAGGATCGCTCTTTGTGGAACCAAGACCAGATCGCCGAAGGCATTGCGCTAACCGAGAGCGCTCTTGCATCGCACCGTTTCGGCGCCTATACGCTGCAGGCCGCCATTGCTGCGGTTCACGCCGAAGCTCCATCCGCAGCATCTACAGACTGGCAGCAGATCGCGGCACTCTACGACCGGCTGATTCGTATCCAGCCATCTCCGGTCGTGGAACTCAACCGCGCCGTTGCCGTCGCCATGTGCGGGCATCCAGAGAAGGGCCTTGCTCTCATCGATGCCTTGCTGGCGCGCGGAGAACTCGCCAACTATCATCTCGCGCACTCCGCCCGGGCGGAATTGTGTCGCCGGCTGGGTCGGCTTGCGGAGGCCTCTGCTTCTTATGAGAAGGCGCTGGCCCTGGTTTGGCAGGAGTCCGACCGCCGGTTCCTGGCGGCGCGGCTGCAGGAATTGAAATAAAATTTGGCTCTGCTGTCGATTTTCCCCACGCCCGACGACTATAGGTGAACGAGCCAGCGCGCAAAGTTGCGCTGCTGGTTTCCACCAGGAGGAGAAGAATAATGAAATACGTTTGCTTGGGATACTACGATAAAGGCAAATTTGATGGCATGACTGAGGGCGAGCAAAACGCCATGTTCGACATATGCTTTGAATACGACGACCATCTTCGCGCCAACGGGCACTGGGCTGGTGGAGAAGCGCTTCAGTCTCCGGAAACCGCCTTGACCCTGTATTGGAAGAACGGCAAAGTGGCAACTACTGACGGTCCCTATGCGGAAACCAAGGAACAACTCGGCGGCATTCTCGTCCTTGAGGCGCGGGACATGAATCATGCTGTACAGCTCATGGCGCAGCATCCGGCGCTGACGTATGGCAACATTTTCGAGATTCGGCCAGCGGGGGACATGAACGAAATCATGAAGGCAAGTGAGCAGCGACGACGAAAGAACACGGCACGTTGAGAGCGAGCCGAAGTCAGAAGAATGATCACGATCGTGGCCGAGGCTGCATGATCGCAATCATGCTTTTCAGTTAGCTGGGGAAAGCTGATTTTGGTGCTGCTTCCGGCCATAGCAAAAAGAGTTTGCACAGAAATCCAGGAGGAAAGAACACAGATGCAAAAGGTTCGTGTCGCAGGATTTGGTGTTTCGTTGGACGGTTTCAGCGCCGGGATTGAGCAGAGCCTGAGTGATCCACTCGGCAAGCGGGGAACCGAGATCTTTCAGTGGTTCTTTCGGACAAAGACATTCCGCGCGATGCACGGGCAGGAAGGTGGCGTTGTCGATACCGACGATGAATTCGCACGGAAAGCAATGGATAACTTTGGCGCTTTCATCCTCGGTCGCAACATGTTCGGTCCCGTGCGCGGCCCATGGCTGGATCGCTCATGGAAGGGCTGGTGGGGCGACAACCCGCCGTATCATACGCCAACCTTCGTTCTTACCCACTATGAGCATGAGCCTCTGGTGATGGAAGGAGGAACGACCTTCTACTTTGTCACTGGCGGAATCGAAGAAGCGTTGAAACTCGCGAAACAAGCGGCGGGCGACAAAGATGTCAAAATCGGAGGCGGTGTTTCCACTGTACGGCAGTATCTACGAGCTGGGCTGATAGATTCTCTGCAATTCGCGCTTTCCCCCGTTGTACTCGGTCGAGGAGAAGCGCTGTTCGCCGATCTCGACCTGCCTGCACTTGGATTTTCAGTGACCGAGCACACAGCTACGGAACACGCGACCCATTTCGTACTGGAGAGAGCTTAAGGGCAGAAATTGTCAACGAAGCCCGAAGATTGGTACCGCGAAGTCGGCTTGTGGCGAGGTTTTCCCGAGGCCGTGATAAGTTTCGGGTGACGTAAGAAGAATTAAGTCCCTGCGACCGCGGCTGCCGCTTTGGGCTGCTCGGTTGTGGCGGGCTTTGCTGGCTCGGCCGCGGCCTGCTTGGCCTTTGCCTGTTGCGACTTATCAGTCTTCTGCTCGACAGCGCGGATCTGCACGCCGTGCGGCGTTACACCGCTGGCGGTCAGACACTGAAATCGAAAGTTTTACCGGCCGACCACGCGGCTCGCGAATGCCCACTCCAACCGACATTCTGGCCCGGGTGGAGGCCGTTCACCGACGTGAATCGGCCGGGAAGGTAGGGAGATTCGGTCGGCCATATTGCGGCGGACAGAAGTGTTTAGGCGGCTGGGTCGAGACGAGTCGCGATGGGAGCAACACGATTCGGGTATCGCGGTGTCCCGACTGCGCAGCATTGTGGCTTGCGAGAGGACGGATCACCAGTTGAGAAGCGGCTGTTCATGGAACCAACTGGCTAACAAACTAGAGCCTTCAGTCCGAGTAACCCCGCGCATTCTGAAGAAATGAATCTGGGACAAACAAAACCGGATGCGGTCGAGCCGGAATGGCTGGACCTGAAGAGACTCCAGAGATACGCCTGTGTTTCGGAGCGAACCCTGCGGGATTGGATTCATCGGCCGGAAAATCCATTGCCGGCCTCGCGAGTCGGAACTAAGCTGCTGGTCCGGCGAAGCACACTCGACCGCTGGCTGGAAGCACACGAGGTGAAGCAGGTTGACGTGAGTTATATTGTCGAGGAGATGGTTGCCGGCGTGACTGGAAAAAATTGATGGGCGTAAAGATTCGCAAACGCGGCGGAAAGTGGTATGTGGTGGTGAACTATCATGGTCGCCGCAAGACCAAGTGCGTGGGCAGCAGCCGCGCCGTGGCTGAGACAGTCCGCCGCCAACTCGAAACCCGCCTTGCAGTCGGCGATCTCGGAATTTTGGCTGAGGCTGAAAGCCAGGTGCCGACCTTTGACGCCTACGCCGATACCTGGCTAAAAAATTACGCGCGCGTGGAGTGCAAGACCTCGACTGCGGATGGCTATGAAGGCGTCTTGCGTCTATATCTTCGCCCGCGATTCGGCACCCAGCGGCTTGACGAGGTGAAGCGCACTGCCATCAAGGCCATGGTCAGCGATTTGATTGCCGACAAACTTTCGCGGAACACGATCCGCAACGCGATGTGCGTCATTCGAGCCATCTTCTACGACGCGATTGAAGGCGGCGTAGTCGAATCGAACCCGGCCGCGCGACTCGGCCGATTCACTCGTACACCAAGAGCTGGTGAGACCAAGGGAATCGCGCTGACCAGCAAAGAGGCTCAGCAATTCCTTGAGGCCGCCAAAACTGTCTGCGTCGAATACTATCCGCTGTTTCTGACCGCGCTTCGGGCTGGGCTTCGCCGGGGGGAGTTGGTCGCGTTGCAATGGGGCGACATCCAGTTCGGAAAGGACGACGACGACCCGAATCGCTTTATCGTGGTTCAGCACAACTACGTGCGGCGCGAACACACCACGACGAAGAGCAAGAAGAGCCGGCGTGTCGATCTCTCGCGCGAGCTTAGGGAATCGCTGCTCGACCTTCGGGACAAGCGCCTGCTGGAGGCGTTTCTCAAGGGGAAGGAAAGCATTGCTGACGATCTGGTGTTCCCGTCGCCCGAGAGCGCCATCCTGGACCCGGACAACCTTTACCATCGCTATTTTCAGCCGGTGCTCACCAAGGCTGGACTCCGCAAAATTCGCCTGCACGACCTGCGGCACACATTCGGCTCCTTGCTGCTCCAGAATGGTGCCACAATTGTGTACGTGAAAGAGCAGATGGGCCACAGCTCGATTCAGGTCACAGTGGACATCTACGGCCATCTGATTCCCGGCGCCAACGTGTCGTATGTGGATCGCCTGGACGAAATTTCCCGGGGACCTTCAAAAACAACTCCGCCGCAAAACGCGACCCCCGCGCAACTGACCGAAAATAGCGAAACTGGGATTCCTGCCGAAGTTGTTGATTTGATTGGTGGCGGCGGTTGGACTCGAACCAACGACCTACGGATTATGAGACCGTCGCTCTAGCCACCTGAGCTACGCCGCCACGTTTAAAACAAAAGACTTGTAAACAAGTTACCAAAGATTTGCTGCACACTGGCTACACACCTGCTACTGTTCTCGCATGGGAACGCATCAAGATGGACGCATCTACGAGGCATCTGGAAAATTCTATGTGCAGTACCGTGTAGCAGTCAACGGCAAGCGCGTGCAGCGTTCGCACTTCCTCTGCAACAAAGACGATCGGCATCGTTCGAAGTCCGACCGGGCGGTAAAGATGCTGAGCCGAGAGTTCATGCTGACGGTGAACGCCCAACAGACTGAAACACCCGGTCGGGACGTGCGCGTGGTGGACTTCTGGGAGCAGCGCTATCTACCGTACTGCGAGGAAGTCGTGCCCATCACGGGGCAGCCACGCAAGACACCGGCCACAGTGCGGGGCTACCGGCAAATCTGGAATCAGCATCTCAAGGCGCACTTTGACGCGATGACGTTGCAGGAATACACGCCCCACACGGGTACACGGTTCCTAGATCGCCTGACCGGAACGCAAGGCAAGGCCACGCTGAGACACATTAAAGCGTGCGCCACATCCCTGTTTAAGCGTGCGGTCAACGAGCAGCATATCAAGGTGAACCCTTGGCACGATGTGCAGATGCCCGACGACGCTGTAGACTCCGCACCGACGCAGCATTACAGCGTAGAGGAAGCAGAGAACATCATTTCAGCTCTGGTTGACCGGGTTGACTGTCAGCTCATCATGGCGCTGGCTTGCTTCCTGGGGCTCCGACCGGGAGAGATAGCTGCGCTGCGTTGGGAAGACTTCGATGGGGAGAGCGTACACATCCGCCGTTCGGTAGTGCGTGGGATCGTCGGCGCTCCAAAAACGCAGGAATCGATTGCGAGTCTGCCGCTCATCGATAGGGTAATCGTGCCCTTAGGACTATGGCGGCAGAGGAGTCCAGACACTTCGGGATGGGTGTTCCCTTCCGTGAACAACACGCCGATTGATCTGCACAACCTTGTTGCGCGTGTCATACGTCCGGCGATCGAAGCGCAGGGGTTGGTCTGGAAGAGTCTTTATGCTGGGCGCAGGGGAGCGGGGACAGCGATCATCGCGCGCACGAACGGCAACGCGGCCATAGGGCAGGCTCTGCTCCGGCACAAGAATATGAGTACGACGCTGACGTTCTACAAGAAACAAATTCCCGCCGGGGACCTCAGGGCCGGTATGAAGATGCTGGAGAAGAAATAGACATGAAGGTCATCTGCAACAATCGCCCAGAAGTACCGGCAACTCGTCATGATCTATCCGATCTGCAGGAAGCCTGGCGGGTTGCCGGAAGTCGAAGACTTGGCAGTCGCGTTCTTGCGCGAAGCGTTTAGGCGTGATCGAGAGGGGGAGAGATCGAGAACTTGAGCGAGCGTTAAGCTGAACCGCGGTCAAGGCTCCGAGGGTTACTTTAGTCACCTCGTCCCTTCAACCATCGGCGAGTATAGTGTCCGACCACGGAGGAATCTATGGATCAGGACATAGAGGAACAGGAACGATTAAGAGAACTGTTCGGATTTGGACGAGCCGGCGAGCCGGTTCCTATTGTTGACCCCGAGGATGTAAAAGCCGTTTGGGAAGTAGGGCAGGAGAGCGTCAAGGGGCATCCCCAGGGAGGCGTTGCAATTAGTGTTGAGATTTTCAGACACGCTTGCAATCCCGGCGCGAATGTTCCGGCGGTCACCTACCGGACCGGCAAAATCGACATGCTCCGACTGATCCGGCCCGATGTGATGGACCCTTTGCTCAAGGACAAGCCCGAGGCAGTGTTCCGAGCCGCCGCGGAAATTCCTATGGAGTGGATGGGCGTCGGGATCGTACGGCACGGTTTGCCTTTTGACGCGGAGGAGTTCTTGCGCCGTGTCCGGGAGGCCGCTTGAGCGTAACTCGTGTGATGCTGTCCTGAGTCTGTGTGGTGCTGTCCTGTGAATCAGAATCTTGGAATCGGTATCGGTCCCGAGTATGTCAACAGACCGCGGGGCCTCGGCCCGACTGTCCGTATGACTTTCGCGTCCGTGCCAAGATCGCAGAGGGCCGCTCGGAAAAAGACAAAGAGAACCGACTCGCCGAAGAGTTCCTCTGCTCGTATTCGCGCAGACCAAGCCTGCGGGGGAAAACTCGTCAAGATGACCAGCGACAATTCGTTCATCTGTCTGCGCCTCGATGCTCTTAGCGGTCCTGCTTGTTTGATAGCAACTCTCCCTGCGGACATCACGCTTGCGAGCGCGCCTGCTGCACCATCTCTACCAGAACCTTCCTGGTTTCTGTCGGGTTCCTCACTTCTCGCAAGAATGCAATGCGAGCGCCCCGCATCCCATCTTGGGTTTTCAAGCGCACGTGAAAGCCGAGGCGGTCGACCGCGGTCATCGTCGCTTCCTGCGACTCAATGCGTGCAAATACCCGGGCGAGCACGATGAGCGCATCCTTGTGGTCAATATTCATGTGCTGAATGATCTCGCCTGTAGCGTCAGCCAGCGGGTCGGGTTGCGCGTGGTCATAATCTGAGTCAGAAACCCAACCCATCACCCCGAAGCCACCCACGTAATAAACGTCCACCACGTCCATCCGGTAGAAGGAAAAATCTTCAAAGTCCACCCAATACTGGCTGTTAGCGTAGCGAGCCAGATAGAGCTTACGTGCCTCCGGCACCTCCGGCCCCGGTATCGCCAGAACATTTCCGATTAACGTCACCCTGGACGCGCCTAGCGGATCGCCGTTCGCGTCAGGCTGGGTAACTAGCAGGCTGGCACGTGAGTCCGCCTGGAGGTTCTGAGTATGCATAGCCATTGTGCTTATGAGGAAGATCGGACGCCCATGATCGTCCAACCCGTAGGGCATCACGGACCCGAACGGAAACCCCGGCTGCTTGCGCGAAAGGGTCGAAAGGCTTCCGGTGCGGGCCAAGTACACCAAAGTGCGTGCTCGCTCGGCGGACGAAGGCTCGGGGACCGCGGGCTGGTCACTCACCGCGCCAGTGCTCGCGTGTTTTCTGATGGACGAGGAAGACATCGCTGCTGTCCTTGTAGTTTAAATAACCGTGCTCGGGTTGTACATGGAGGTTGCATCAACCGAGAACTGAGACTCCGGAGGTGCGACCATTCGACCCTTTAAGCCAGTCTGTTCGTCCACAATCACTTCGTGGCTGTGCAACGAGTAAGATTCAGCCTCGGCTCGCCGGAGTCACGTACTCGACCATCGCGTCAGTTCTTGGCGTTTCCGAGCCTTACGCCGCTGCATCCGTGCATGCCGACGCCGCCCGCATCCACGGCTTGGCTGGCACTGGCGCGCCTTGTAGGAATTTCGCCCGATTTGCAGGTTCAGCCTTGGCAGAGGAAGTGACGTTTGATGAGCATTTGCGAAACCCAATCAGGAGGCGTTCTTTTACCCTTGAACTCTGGACTCGCCGTATGATGGGCGTGCCAATGTCCCACGGAAATTCAAGAAAGGTCTTTCTCGTAGTCGCCGGAGGAAATCCCTCCGCAGAGAGACATTTCGAGGACACGATCCAGCGCAAAAGGACCCTGGAGGAAGTCAGGAGATTTCTGCCATCTCAAGAGATTGAAAGCCTTGAGAAGATTTACCACGGCTCGAACTTTATCGTGTGGGGAGCGGTTCCCGGATCAATGAATGAGTCGCGGTGGGAGAAGATGACGCCCGGAGACGTCGTGCTCATTTACAACAACGGTCGGATTCGGGGGTTTGAGGTAGACCACCCAGTATTGCCGGAATAGGGTGCGCAAGAAGGAGGCGAAGGCTTGATCCTGACGAAGAGGTTGGAGAGCTCCAGAGAGAGTGAGTTGGTGGTGGCTTTTTTTTAAGCCGTCGACAAACTTGCCGCGGAAGACCCGGCTGAGCACGTGGCGTGGCAAGAAGAAGTGATAGCGAGGGTGAATCCAGCGGCGGCGATCGGGGGAGAGTCCGCCGGCTGGGATGACGCAATGGATATGGGGGTGGTGTCGTAAGTTTTGCCCCCAGGTATGGAGCACAGAGAGGCACCCGATCTCGGCTCCGAGATGCTCGGGGTCGAGGGCAATCTCCAGAAGGGTTTCCGCGCTGGCCCGGAACAACAAGTCGTAGAGGAGCTTTTTGTTCTGCAGCATCAGTGGAGAGAGTTGGTGGGGCAAGGTAAAGACCACGTGGAAGTATTCGACCGTGAGCAGTTCTTTTTGGCGAGCCGCGAGCCAGCGGCGACGAGCCGTTATCTGACACTTTGGGCAGTGCCGATTGCGACAGGAGTGGAATACGACCGCACGATGGCCGCAACTGGGACACTGGTGGAGATGTCCCCCCAGAACGGCGGTACGGCAGTGAGCGATGGCGCGGAGCACTTTTTGGTGCGCCCAGTGCCTCCTCCATCACTCGGCATAGTTCGGTACGCGGAATAGTGCCTTAGACTGTGCGGAGAAAAGCGTTTGGTGATGCCGGCCGCCTGGGCCGCCTGGTGGCAGGCGAGCCAGACGGTGTTAGGACTGATGGGCACGTCGGCGCGCCAGCCGTTTACGGTTCCTGGGAACAAATAGGTTTTTGGCTTCATCCAGCGCCAGTAGACTCGTAGGGTCTTGAGCAAGGTGGGACTGAGCGGCACCTCCCGGTCCCGGCCGCCCTTGCCTTGATCAATGCGAATCATCATGCGCTGGCTGTCGATGTCGCCGACCTTGAGCCGGCACAGTTCCGCCCGGCGCATGGCGGTGGAATACAGAGTCATGATCAAGGTGCGGTGAAACAGGTTGCGAGCCGAGTCGATCAGTCGCCCTACCTCCTCTGGACTGAGTATGGTAGGCAGTCGTTTGCGGTACTTGGGGAAAGGGATATATTCTGCCGGGAAGTTTCGGCGGAGAGTCTTGAAATAGAAGAAACGCAGTGCGGCGGTGTGTTGCCGGATGGTGTACGGGGACAGCTTCTTGTGAAACAGATGCAACTGATACTGCCGGATGTGTTCTGGACCGAGCGTATCCGGTGACCGCCGAAAGTGCTGAGCGAAATCGCTGATGACGTGAAGGTAGATTCTTGCTGTAGACTGTGAGTAATCACGACGCTGTCCCTTTAGGGCCGACCGGCCCGCGAAACCTCATGAAAATTTAGCGCTAAAATTGCGGGGCCCGGAGCGGCGAGGTCGAGAACTCACTGGAGGAATCGAAGCCGTGTCGCTGTCTGATCCGGAGCGTGCGTGTTTGAGCGAATAATTGGAGCGTTGTCTCTCCCCCTGTGGGAGCGGCGATAGCCCGCGACCCTGCTTAAGGTAAGCGCAGCACGCTCTCCGCTCCCGGCCAGGAGGAACTATGTCCTACAGGATAGCCGGGATTGATGTCCACAAGAAGATGCTGGCCGTAGTTGTGTCTGACGTCGAGATCGATAGCGAGTACCAGTTTGAGCGGAAGAAGTTTAGCAGCAACCCCGAACAACTGCGATCGCTGGCGGCATGGCTGCTCGAGCAAGCGGCCGAAGAAGTCGTCATGGAATCGACGGCCCAATACTGGAAGCCAGTATGGGAAACGCTGGAAAGGTATTGGAAACCGATATGCGAGAAACGAGAAGGCGCAAGGCGAAAGTCGGGAACCTTGCATTTGGCGCAGGCGCTATCCAATCGCGGACGACGAGGACGTAAGAGGGACTTCCCCGATGCTGAACGCTTGGTAAAACGACTGGTGGCCCAAGAGTTGACTTTGAGCTTTGTGCCCGATACCGAACAACGGCTGTGGCGGACGGTGACGCGCAAGAAGTACCAGTTAAGGTGTGATCGAATACGGCTGCAGAACCAGTTGGAATCTCTTCTAGAAGAGGCACATATCAAGTTTGTCCAGTTTCGTCTCCGATCTGCTGGGCCTCAGTGCCCAGCGGATGTTGAAGGCAATCTCCGAAGGCGAAACCGATCCAGCCGTGTTAGCGGCTCTGGCGGATAAACACTTGCGTGCAACGCCGGAACAGCTGTGCGACGCGCTCGGTGCTTGTACACAGTTGAACCCTGTCTACCGGCGATTGCTGAAGTTGGCGTTGGAGGAATTGCGTTTGATCGATGACCAGATCGGCCGACTAGATCGGGAAATGGCCAGTCTGCTCGGCCAGCACCAAGATGCCGTTCAGCGACTGGCAGAAGTACCCGGTCTGGGAGTGGACTCTGCCCAGCAGATCATTGCAGAAGTCGGCCCTACCGCAGCAACCTTTCCCTCCGCGAAATGTCTCTCCTCTTGGGTCGGTGCCTGTCCGGGCGACGATGAGACCGCAGGCGTGAACTACAGCCACCGCTCTCCAAAGGGCAACCGTCAGATGCGGCGCATACTCAATCAATCTGCGAATGCTGCAGCCAGGACCAAAGGAAGCATCTTCGAGATTGTGTATCGTCGCTCCGTCCCCCGCTTGGGACACAATCAAGCCATCGGAGCCATTGCCCATCGGCACTGTCGACTGATCTGGCTGATCCTGAACCAAGGAGTCCGTTACGAGGAACGCGGTCCAGCGGTCACCAAACGATCCAAGCAACTGCGCACTTGGAAGATGATTCGGCAACTCCGAAGCCTCGGCTATCGGATCCAACCCCCGAATCCTCAACCAAACCAACTACCGGCACAGTGATTTTCGACCCTGGAGTTCTTCCAGCATTCGTTTTCGTAGTTGGGTCACAGTGACCTCCTTAAGTTCTGTGACCCACTTATCTCAATCTCTCAATACCCTTTACAACTGCTACCCCTCGCCTCACGCGTAGCGTCCGTCGCGCGAGCGGCTTCGTTGTGTGCTGGGCATGCTCAGCAGTTAGGAGGTGTAAGTCCTTCCACCCAACCTGCCCTGAAAATTTCGGTCAGACGGTAATGTTCGGTTCGAGAACGACCTTATGACCAAGCTTTTGGAGGCGTATGTGAGGGGGAAAACCTGAAGCAAGCATTACAACAGGTGAAGGCCAACAAGGGTAGCCCGGGAATCGACGGGATGACCGTCGAAGAACTTCCCGGCTATCTGCAACAACACTGGCTAGTCATCCGGGAACAACTGTTGAACGGGACCTACAAGCCGAAACCCGTGCGGCGGGTGGAAATCGAAAAGCCGGACGGAGGAGGGATGCGCAAACTCGGCATCCCAACTGTGCTGGACAGGTTGGTCCAGCAAGCGGTCATGCAGGTTCTGCAGCGACAGTGGGACCCGACCTTTTCCGATCACAGCTACGGGTTCCGACCAGGACGGTCGGCTCATCAAGCGGTGGCCCAGGCGCAGAAGTATATAGCCGCAGGCTACAGCTGGGTGGTTGATTTGGATCTGGAGAAATTTTTCGATCGAGTCAATCACGACAAACTGATGGGACAGATCGCCAAACGAGTCGAGGACAAGCGGCTGCGGAAACTCATCCGGGCATTCCTGAATGCCGGGGTGATGGAAAACGGGCTGGTCAGCCCAAGCGTAGAAGGGACCCCACAAGGGGGCCCGCTTTCGCCCCTGTTAAGCAACCTAGTGCTCGACGAACTCGATCGGGAGCTAGAGCGCCGCG
This sequence comes from Terriglobia bacterium, assembly GCA_963803655.1. Lineage (GTDB taxonomy): Bacteria > Acidobacteriota > Terriglobia > Terriglobales > Acidobacteriaceae > JAIQFF01. The sequence goes on along the minus strand of CAWDNR010000013.1, from coordinate 14,553 downwards.
GGCATCGCTATGTTCGCTACGCCGATGATAGCAATCTCTACGTGCGCAGCGAGCAGGCGGGTCAGCGGGTGATGGAGAGCATCACGCGATTCATCACGCACCATCTCAAGCTCAAGGTAAATGAGACCAAGAGTGCCGTGGCACGACCACAGGAGCGGAAGTTTCTCGGATTCAGCTTCACAGCTGGCCCGGAGGTCAAGCGAGTCATTGCACCGAAGGCCTTGGATCGGTTCAAGCGACGAATCCGAGAGATCACGCGACGGGCCAAGGGCGTCAGTATCCAGAAGACGATAGAGGAACTGGCCTCCTATATGCGAGGCTGGCGCAGCTATTTCGGCTTCTGCGAAACCCCCGAGGTGCTGGTCTCTCTCACCCGTTGGGTCCGGTTGCGGCTTCGAGCCGCTTTGTGGCGGCAGTGGAAAACACCACGCCGTCGACGGGCCGCTCTGTTGGCACTGGGGGTTCGGCCGCGTCTGGCCAGCAACACGGCCGGCAGCGGTCGTGGCCCTTGGTATCTCGCGAAGAGCAAGGCCCTTTCTGTGGGGCTTTCTAATGCCTACTTCAAATCGCTCGGACTTCCAACGTTGATTGAGGGGTGCTAGCGTAACTGACTCGAACCGCCGTGTACGGACCCGTACGCACGGTGGTGTGGCAGGGGTCCGCGGGCGACCGCGGCCCCTATGCCGATCAACAGGCGATTACACTCACAACCAGGCCAAGTTCGAGCTGACGTGCCCGCCCGCCGCGCCCACGCCGCCCGCTCTCCCGCGCCGCCCGATGCCCGAGATCCCCCGCACCCGCAGATCGATCCTCATCAATCCGGCCAACGCAGGGCGCATATCGCGCGGACCAGCATTTTCATTGGGATTGTTGAAGCATTAAGCGATCGGACCAGCATAAATACTGATTGGAACGCATGTAGGGAAAGGGGTAGCGTGTCCATGTATGGTGTCTTACACATACCCCCCCTTCCGTTGACTCCCATCTCCCCTGCCCCTAACATGGCACCCTGAGTTCCCGCGCTTCGACATGATCGGCCAAACAATCTCGCACTATCGCATCATTGAGAAACTAGGCGGCGGTGGGATGGGTGTGGTGTACAAGGCTGAGGATACACGGCTGCATCGCTTTGTCGCCCTGAAGTTCCTGCCTTCGGAAGTTGCGCGAGACCCCCAGGCGTTGGCCCGTTTCCAACGCGAAGCCGAGGCTGCATCGGCCCTGAACCACCCCAACATCTGCACGATTTACGACGTTGGCGAGCAGGAGGGGCAGGCATTCATCGCCATGGAGTTTCTGGACGGGGTCACGCTCAAGCACCTGATTGGGAATCGTCCGATGGACTTAGAGAGGCTGCTCTCCATCGCCATTGAAGTGTCTGACGCACTCGACGCCGCGCACTCCCAGGGCATTGTGCATCGAGATATCAAGCCGGCAAACATTTTCGTAACTAAGCGGGGACATGCGAAGATCCTCGATTTTGGATTGGCCAAGGTCACGCCAACGCCGGCGGACAGGCACGTAGCAGAGGGGAGTGCAACGGCAAGTGTGAGCGCCGAGCATCTGACCAGCCCCGGCACCGCACTGGGTACAGTCGTCTACATGTCGCCGGAACAGGTGCTGGGGAAGGAAGTCGCTCGACGCGAGGACCGACCTGTTTTCATTCGGAGTTGTACTGTATGAGATGGCGACCGGATCTCTTCCATTCAAGGGGGACACGTCGGGGGCGATCTTTGACGCCATCCTACACAAGCCGCCGGTTTCATCTCTGCGTTTGAACCAAAAATTACCCAACGAGTTCGATCACATCATAGCCAAGGCCCTGGAGAAGGACCGGGGGACGAGGTATCAGCATGCCTCGGAGATGGAAGCTGATCTTACTCGGACGAGGCGAGATACAGGTTCTCCCATGGGTGGAACAGACGTCAGAAGAACGACGCTACGTTTTGCCAAATATAGACGAAGCTACCGAAAACTTGCATTGGCGGGCGGCATCATCGTTGCATGTATCATTGCCGGTCTTCTCTGGCAGACCAAGCATCGAGCTGAAGGAATGGGCCTCCACTCTATTGCGGTGCTGCCGCTTCAGAATCTCAACGGCGATCTCGGCACCGACTATCTGCGTTTCGCCCTGGCGGACGAAATCGCTAACGTGCTCACCTATTCTCGCACGCTGGATGTTCGCCCTTCAGCACTGACTCGAAAGTACGCGAATGCGGATCTGGACTTGCACCGAGCGGGTCAGGAACTTCACGTAGCTACGGTCCTAACCGGACACTTCCTGAAGCAGGAGAACCATCTTCTTGATTACGCTTGAGGCGATCGAGACCGATAACGACAGGATGATGTGGCAAGCCAATCTGAGTGGTTCCACGCAAGACTTGATTGCCGTACAGCAACAGCTCGAGATGCAGGTCCGCCAGGGTTTGCTACCAGTCATGGGCGCTACTGGCGGCTTTCTGGAAACCGGCACGCGACCGAGCAATCAGGAAGCCTACGACCTTTACCTGCGCAGCGTAGCCGCGCCCCACGATGCCGCTCCCAATAAGGAGGCCATCAAGATGCTGGAGCGTACGGTAGGCATGGACCCCAGCTACGCACCCGCCTGGGAGGCGCTCGGCCTGCGCTACTATTACGACGCAACCTATTCAGACGGCGGAGAGGACGTTTTCCAGCGCTCGAATTCTTCGTACGAACGCGCGCTCACTCTCGATCCCAACCGGATGCTCGCGGCCGGCCAGATCATTACCAACCGCGTGGAGCGGGGTGAACTCGCCAAAGCCTATGAGTCGGCGCGAGAGTTCGTCAAGCGCCGCCCCGAGAGCGCCCCAGCTCATTTCGCTTTGGCCGTGGTGCTCCGATATGGCGGAATGCTGGAAGAGTCCGCACGCGAATGCGATACTGCACTGGCGCTCGATCCCGGGAACTACCAATTCCGTTCGTGCACCTGGCCTTTCATGGAACTGAGCAAGTTCGACCGAGCCAGAGATTTCCTTCAACTGGATGCGGGATCGGAATGGGCCAACTACGTCACTCCTTCCTTGCTGCTAAGGGAAGGAAAAACGGCGGAGGCACGCGAGGCGGTAAAGCGCATGTCGGCTACTCCCCATTACCATCGCGATCTCATGGAAGCTTGTCTCGGCCTCCGGCCTGCCTCTGAACTGGACCGGATGGCGCATGAGGCAGAAACCGGCCAGCCTTCGGATCCCGACCCGGAGCTGGCGTACTACCAGGGAGCTATCTTCGCCTCTTGCGGAAAAAATGCTGCTGCTCTCCACCTGCTCAAGACCGCAGTCGAATTGAACTATTGTGCCTACTCTAACTTGCGATCCGACCCGTTGCTAAGAGGCCTGCACAGCGATCGCAGGTTCGACGAGCTGCTCACCGCCGCACATCAGTGTCAGCAAGCCATGCAGGGAGCGGGCACACCGCAGGGCCAATGATTCGGTACTCTGCACATTCGATCATGCTTCCTCATGTTTCGGGAGGTATTGGCTAATCCAACTCTAGCCGCTCTCCGAAGGGACTGATTCGTCAGAGACGCCGACCCTGACCTCCCCATCCTGAAGGAAGCCAAGGCGGAGTACGCGAAGCTGAGGTAGCCTGCCGGAGTTTGATCTTCTAATGATCGAAGCCTTCATTGCAGAAAGAGCATTCTTTACCAAGGCGCGGCCAGTGGCTCAGCGGACATTTCGGTGTTCAGCGAAGGGATGCCTGCTGCCATGTCAAGACCTCCGTATCGTGCGTTGCAGGTAGCGCTGCGCATCTTCTCTGTGCTACTCGCCATCGGCGCGATGTTCATGATTTTCAGCAGCCGAGCTATTGTAGTCCGCGTATTCCTACACCCTCCCGAGGTCCAGGTTTCAACTCTGCTGCTCTTCGTTCTGAAGGAGATGGGTGGAATAGTACTCATGGTCAGCGCGATGCTGTTTCTTGCCTCCCGCGATCCGGAGCGCAACGTCGCTATTGTTGATGGATTGATTGTGGGCCTTGTTATCCTCGCCGGAACGCCTTTGCTTTCGTTCTACACCGTGGACATCCAGCGAATCTATCCTGGCCACCTCATTTGGGGACGATCGGCCATCAGGCTGGTGTTCGCAGCGGTTTTCTTCTATCTGCGGCTACGGGAGGCACCCTCGAAGCCGGTCGGAAATTTTTGAAGAACGAGCGCGAAGGGCAGGGGGAAGAGACGTGGCCTGGCGTGACACCGTTCGCCTTCGGCCGGGCCTAAGACAGAGGAAACGGTGAAAACCCTTTGTGCCGTCCCCACCCTGCCGCGCCTAAGAGCATAGTCCCGGCGCTGGCGCGACGCAATGCAGTACGTTTTTCGTTAAAAGGTGGCGTCGTTGTCCGAACGTGGGCCCGGCTTCGATTCAGAATCGCATCCTATGTAACTGCCGGCTTGAAGATCATTCCCTGACTGGTTTTGCCGTTCATGACCACGGGGAGCGGTGCTTCAAAATGTAGATGGCGAACGCAGCCCTCTACTTCCACGACGGGCTGCGACCTCAGCCACTGCCAGTCCACAAATCCCTCTCCGGCGTCAGGATTCACCGTGAAGTACCCGACCTGAAACGCCGTAAGATTCTGGAAGAAATGGCTGCCTTGCGATGGCGTCACCCGCAGGTCACGCAGTCCCGCCTCTACGATTACCCGGGCTCCGGAGATTTGATCCCATGTAACCGGGATTCCGAGCCATGGGTCGTTCGACCCCCAACGACCAACCCCGATGAGCAGATATGGTGTGCTGTTCTCGCTCAGCTTCCCATTGAAGTAGGTAATGCCTTGGGCCGCTTCCTGGCTGCGCGAGCGTTCAAACAAATCGGAGTCGACTACCACCACGTCGCGCAAGTCTTCGATACGGCCGTTCCCCAACACCTTTGAACTATGACAGACGAGCCTGGCCGGATCCACATTCTCGATCCGCAGTTCTTCGCCTTCACGCGACAACACCAGCGGACGTATCTGGAGAAATCCAAAATTGGCGGTTTCTTCCGGGCGGCGAGGCAACTGGACCGCGAACTCGATTTCCACCGGGCGCCCGAGCGCGTCTTCCCCGATGCTCATGAGCTGATCAAGCATTGCCGCCAGCGGGAAGACAGCATCATGCTTGAGAATCGGGGCAAAGCTCACGATGCGGACGCCGGGCCGGCTGAGTCCGTCATAGACCGCGTGGTCGTCCGCAGAATACGTAGAACCCAGCAAGTTGAGTGTTCCATCCGCCTCCGCCGCATCCAGTCCAAATTGCACCTCTCGCAGTTCGCTGGGCGAATCGTGTTCGCGCTCCACGTGATCAAGATTCAGCGCCCAGAATTCAGACTGAGAGTTCGCGAGCATGTCCTCCACCGATGAAAACTGCATAAGATGTCTTGGATACCGCGGACAAAACCGCAGACATTTTCCGCCACCCACGACCTCACGCCCCAGGCCCAAAGCCACTGCTGCAATACCGTCCTCGAAGCCCAAAGGCGGGACGGGATAGAAGTTTCGTGACCGCACCACCCCTGAAAAGTCAGGATAAAACCGTGTGCCATGCGTCGTGCCCACCACCTGCTGAAGGATGACTGCCATCTTCTCCTCTTCCAGGCGGTAGGGCGTAGCTCTTACGTAGGCCTTCGCATGCCCGCTGAAGGTCGAAGCGTAAACGCGTTTTATCGCTTCTATGAGCCGCTGCAGACGGAGCAACAGGTCGGCGTGTTGGTTGGTCAACATGAAGGTCTCGTACACGGCGGTGAAAGGCAAGTACTGCGAATCCTCCAGCAAGCTGGAAGAACGCACCGCCAACGGGTAGCGGACTTCTGCCAGAAACGCCAGCAGGTTTTCACGGAGCGAGGCCGGTAGCGATGCTTCCTGGAACCGCCGCTCGATCTCGGCATCATCGCAGCTGTGAATGGCAAACTCGAGAAGGTTGTTCTCGCTGAGGAACTGGTCGAAGACGTCGGTGGCGACCACGACACTTGGCGGCACTGCAATCCGGACTCCATCGAAGCACTGTCCCATCCGGTTTTTGTGCAGCAAGTTCCGCAGAAAAGCCAGTCCGCGCGCTTTTCCGCCCAGAGAACCCCCGCCAATCCGCAGAAAAGAACCTTCCGCCGCCTTGAAGGTCGCTGGATTAAAATCGCCGATCAGAATCTGGCTTTGCTCGTGTCGATATTGTGCGATCGAGTCAATCAAGTCGCGCCGCAGGTCCTCGTAGCTCGCGAAATCGGACACCTTACGAGGCCGCAGCTTCTGCGCCAATGCGAACTCGGTCCTCGCCATCAACCAGTGAGAGAGGTGGTTCCTCTGGCCGTGGTAAGCGATGCTTTCGGCCGGCACTTCGTGTAGTAGCTGTTCGAACGCATTCAGGTCGCTCGCCCGCGCCACCTCCGTGCGATCGGGTAAACGGAAGACGAAGTCACCAAAGGCGAATTGTTCGATCAAGACCTGGCGTAGGTCCCCTAGAAACGTCGGTGAACGTTTCCGCAGGAACGAGGAGCCTTCAGACAGTGCGCGTGCCATGAATTCAGTGCGGCTGGACTGCAGTACGATGGGAACATCCGGCACCATGCTGCGGACCATGCGCGCCAGTTCGAAGCCGGCCTCCGGGCTGACCTCACCCTGGCGCGGGAATTCCACGTCCGAGACCACTCCGAACAGGTACTCTCTATATCTCGTTACTTGCTGCGCGGCATCTTCGTAATTGGAGCAAAGCAGAATCCTCGGCCTCGCCCGCATTCGTACCAGCTTATGGGCCACGTTCATTCCCTCTCGAATGACGCGACGTGACTGAGTAATCAGCTCGGTATAAATCATCGGAAGAAATGAGGAGTAATAGCGGATGTTGTCCTCCACCACAAGCACGACCGGAACGCCCATGGCTTCTGTGTCGTGGAGCACATTGCGCTTGTCCTCGATGTACTTAATGATCGCGATCAGAATTCGGGCATTCCCTTGCCAAAGGAAGATTCGGTCGATGTCGGTAACGGGATTGCGAGCGATGAAATCTTTGATCTTGCGGTAATCGTAGGCAAGGACCACGACCGGGATGTCCAGTCCAGACTCCTTAACCTCGTGTGCGAGTTGCGCGGCATCCATGTCTCCCACTTCAAGATTCGTGACGATCAGGTTGAACCGCGGTTGGTAGCGTGCTAGCGCTTCTTTACCGGTGGAGACCTGGGTTATGCCGGGAATCTGCTGCAGATTGAGTTCGAGTGACTCCCCGATCAGAAGCTCATTAAGCCGGCCGTCCTCGCGCAGGATGAAAGAGTCGTAAAGGCTGGATACCAGGAGAATGTCTTGCACCCGGAAGGGCATCAGATTCTCGAAGCCTTCGAACAATGTCTCCGTATCCATGAGCGGGAAGTCTCGATGATCGCAGTTTGAATCAAAGAAACGCGGAGTGGAGTTTCGTCCACCCCGCATCATACTCGCCATCCTGACGCCAGGCTCAGACGAGTCCCTGGTCCAGCATCGCGTTGGCAACCTTGAGGAAGCCTGCGATGTTCGCACCGTTCACGAGATTTCCGGGAGTCCCGTAGGTCTCCGCTGTCTCGTAGCAGTTCTTGTGGATCGCAATCATGATCTTGTGCAGCCGATCATCTACCTCTTCGCGATCCCACGTCAGCCGTGCGCTGTTCTGGGCCATCTCAAGTCCAGAAGTTGCGACACCACCGGCATTCGCGGCTTTGGCTGGTCCGTACAGGCTGCCGGCATCCAGGAACATCTTGGTCGCCTCAAGTGTGCTCGGCATATTCGCGCCTTCGGCTACGAGCTTAATGCCGTTCTTGATCAGGCTCGCTGCGTCTTTGGCGTTGACCTCGTTTTGCGTGGCGCTCGGGAACGCACAATCGGCCTTGATGTTCCACAGCGGATTGTGATCCAGCGTGATATCCGTGGGCATGAAGACGGCTTTTTTGAATTGGTCCGCATACTCACGAATGCGGCCCCGACGCACGTTCTTGAGCTCCATGACCCAGGCCAGCTTTTCGCGGTCGATGCCGTCCGGATCGAAGATTACGCCATTCGAGTCGGACAGCGTAATTGGCTTCGCTCCCAAATCGAGCAGCTTCTCGACCGTATACTGGGAAACGTTTCCGCTCCCCGAGACCAGGCAGAGCTTGCCCTCCAGCGAGTCCTTCCAGGTCTTCAGCATCTCGGCGGCGAAATAGACGCAGCCATATCCGGTTGCTTCCGGACGAATCAGCGAACCACCCCAGTTCAGGCCCTTGCCCGTGAGCACACCGGTGAACTTATTGGCCAGGCGCTTGTACTGGCCAAACAGAAAACCGATCTCACGCCCCCCAACTCCGATATCGCCCGCGGGTACATCGGTATCGGCTCCGATGTGCCGCCACAGCTCGGCCATGAAGCTCTGGCAGAAGCGCATCACCTCATTGTCGCTCTTGCCCTTTGGATCGAAATCCGAACCGCCTTTGCCGCCGCCCATCGGCAGTGTGGTCAGCGAGTTCTTGAAGACCTGCTCGAATGCCAAAAATTTGAGGATTCCAAGATTCACCGATGCGTGAAAGCGCAAGCCCGCCCTTGTAGGGTCCGATTGCGCTGTTCATCTCAATGCGGAATCCGCGGTTGACTTGCACGTTTCCCTGATCGTCGAACCAGGGCACGCGGAACATGATTGCGCGTTCGGGTTCTACAATTCGCTCCAGAATCTTCGCTGACCGGTATTCCGCATGTTTCTGCAGTACCAGACGCAACGACTCGAATACTTCCTGGACTGCCTGGTGAAACTCAGGTTCGGCAGGATTCTTCGACTTCACCTGGGTCATGACTTCTTCAATGTAATCTCCCGCAGATTTGACTCCGCGTGGGGTGAGAATTCCGGCACTCATAGTGTTGCCCTCCACTCATAAAAGTTAGTGATTTCCGCTGATGAGCCGTTTAAATGGCCACAAACACAACCAGGAGTTAAGACCGGTGTTCGCAATTCCGCTGTGACTCGGTTTGGCGAAGCCAAGCGGTCATAAACTTCATTGGCCTTTGGGTCAGTTAAGAGGGTAGGGATAGTGTATCTCCACTCGCATTGCGAGCAGGCCCACCCGCGGATCCCTCGATCCGTGATCCAGACCAGCGACTGTCCCATTCGTCCTCTTTCCCTGCCCACAGGAAGCCCCGTCGGTGAGTTTCTCCAGCGGAGATTCAAAGTTCGCCAACCTACATGGCGTATCGAGCGCTTGACGACCGGGTACGGGGTCCGAGAGTACAGAGACGATCCCCAAGGCCGCTACTGGTATGTGGTCAACGCCCTCGAGGTCATTGCGGATCAATAAGCGCTGACCTATCGAGCACAAGCCAAGATCAGCGTTGCCAGCTCCATACAGGGTCGCCTTTGTCGTCACGCAGTACAAGCGTCACGTCGCCCTTCACCACATCGCGGGTGAGGATGAGATCTGCAGCTATAGCTCCGTTGACTCGTGAGAATTCGTTGCGCCACGCGCTATGCCGCGGTGGAATGGATGCTGCCGGCGGCGAACCTGACCACCTTGGGCTCAACTAGCCTCACGAAGTCTTCCCAAGCGAGTCGCACGAGTTCGCGATGAGAGCCCGCATTGAACGCGATCTCCTTGTCCCGAGCTAAACTCTCATCGGCAAAGACGGGCATATCGTACAGGTTGCCGAAGGGAGGCATGGCTCCGGTCTCGCAGTCTGGAAACCGCTCTTTGAACTCTTCCTCCGAAGCAAGTGCAACATTTTTTGCGCTGGCAGCCGATCGCAACTGCGATAGATCAATGTGCAAAGAGGCGGGAAGAAGGGCCATGGCCAGCGCCCCGTCAATATTGACGATCACGGTTTTGGCCAACTCTTTTCCCGATATGTGAGTGAGCGCCGCGACTCCCTGAGCCGTATACGCGACCGAGTGGGAAATGACGACATACTTTATGTTGTGGCTGTCGAGGAACTCCTTGAGTTTCTGGATGGGCATGGCAGGACTCCTTTGCCGAGACGCAGATCATACATCCACCCGACAGCCCTGGCGAGGTGGCAGGTGTTCCCTATGTTTTTTGGCCTATGATTGTGTCGGCCAGAAGGACGGTGCTATGAGTGCATCCAAGGTACTGGCGCTAACAACGTTGTTCCTAGCCACGATGTTTGCCGAAACCGAGTGGAAGGAATTTACCTCCTCAGAGGGGAACTTTAGAGTAGTGTTCCCCGAGACTCCCCAACAACAAAAGGGCACTGAGCGGAACCTACACCGGTTCAGTGCTGCTGCCGGCGCCGAGTCTTACGGACTGACGTACGCGGATTATCCTCCGAGTGCGGATTGGGAAAGTGTGGTGAACGGCGAGCGTGATTCAATTGTGAACGGCTTTAGTGGGGCTGTGGTGGACGAGAGGCCTACTTCAGTCGAAGGTTATCCAGGGAAATGGGTCCGTTTCGTCGGACAGAATACGAGCGGGGAACTCGCCATCTACTTCGTCGTGCACCGCTTGTATGTGCTACACGCTTTTGCTCCGAAGAGCACGCCTCGGCCGCGAGAATTTTTCTACATTTCTAAACTCGTTTCTTCTGTTATCAAAACCGAAGGCGTAGTAAAGGGTATGGGTGAGGCAGGTCCGAGGCGATCTGTCGGCGACTGCCGCCTGGAAGGCACGGGTTATTACTGCAATTTTTGTGGATTTGGAGTCTAATTTAGAGAGGGAGTTTGTATCGCAGGCGCGGGAGCTTGTGGTTGAGTAATCCCGTTGTCCTCAGCAGGGAGGCTTGCCATGCGGACCCTAACAGAGCGAGGCCGACATTTTCAGGCGCATCCATTGCAGGCGACGTTTTCGCTTATCGCGAGCATGTTGTTGGCCGGGCTGGTTGTAGTGGCGCTCGTCTTGTCGGCAAGGTAATGACCATTCCGTCCCCCGGGTATGGTTTGAGATCGTGGCGGGATTGACGCGCTGCCCTCCAGAATGCAGCGTGAGAGGGAGGGTACGTATCTGGAACAGAGGCCTCTTCCGAGAGAATGGGAAGGTAAGAACGGCGAGCCTTTGAGGCTCGCCGTTTAGCCGTGAGCGGAATCCCTAGCTGCTGGATGATCGCTACTTGGGGAGCTCGTATTCGCCCTCGACTTCATAGGTAGCGGAACCGTCAGGCGCACCTTTGCCTTTGTAGGTGCCCTTGCCTTTGACACCCTTCAGCTTTCCAGTGCCGCCTGTGAAACTCCACGCACCCTCAGCACTCTCGACCACGCTGTCCTTCAGTGTCGAGGAGCCTTGTATCCGCACGTACATCTTGTCGCCATTGGCCATAGTACCGACAACGTAGCCGTGCCCTTGGCTCTTGTTGCCATGGACCTCGTCGAAGTTGGTACCGAGGTCCTCCTTTGTCTGGGTTCCCGCGATTTCCATGGGCTTGGTCCAGGTGCACTTGCCTTTGCTGATCATGAACGAGTGACCGGGATGGTCTCCCACCTCAAGTGCATGTTGTTCGTCTGACTTCCCGCATTGCACGGTGCCGGAAATCTTGGTCTGGGCCAGCGATACTGTTGCGAATGCGATTAGGCTGAGGCATATCGGTATGGTTTTGAACCGCATAGACACCTCCTGGCAGAAAACTTCGGGCCGCAGTATAGCACCGCTCTGGATGGGTGGCTGGCCACCGAGAAGACGAGGAGAGATTTTGCGGGTCTGGAATTCTGCGGGGTTGGGTCTTGGATTCTTCAGGAGGTTTGGGTCGCGGATTTTGTGTGGTCTTGACGAACAGGCGCGCAGGAGCGCGCCTTTTTCATGCGGGCCCTGGGTACGGTGCGCCGCGCCGCTAGGCGGCTATTGGGCGAACGGCCGCCACCTTCTCTTCCTCCTTATATAGCCATGCGCCCACCAGCGTAGCAACCACGATCTCGACGAGCGCTACAACAGTCGAGATTAGGAGCAACCGCGTGGGGAAAAGGCCCAAGGGATTGTCCCTAACGAAAACTCCGCGGGCGCTGTTACGACGTTATTCCGTTATTCCCCAAGCGAACCACGCAAAGCTGCACGCTCGCCGACTGGCGTGAGTCAGCTGGACTGCGTTAGCTGATGTGCACGTGTGCATCGAGGCACTTCGGACGCGGATGTCAAACGGATGTCGCGGGGTGGAGAAGAGGTCACACTAGTGAGGTAGACTCGGCTCCTTCAGGCGGCTCGTCGTTCATAGCGGTGATGCAGTCCCCCGACCTGGGACACCGCCACGACGGAGCCCATTTCCGGCGGCTGAATAGATCTTGGCTCCGGCGAGTCCTTGCTCAAGGAGAGATGAGTTCTTGACCGGTGATAGTAGTCGAAATACGAACCGAGGATTCGACGGAGCGAGGGTTCATGGAACACGATTACATGATCGAGGCACTCGCGCCGAATGGAACCAATCACCCGCTCCACATAGGCTCTCTGCCAAGGAGAACGAGGCGGGGACAGCACTTCGTGGATGCCCATGTCCCGCACCTGTCCTCGAATGCATTGCCGAAGATCGCATCGCGGTCGCGCAGCAGGTAGCGCGGGAGTTGGTCAAAGGGAAAGGCTTCCCGCAGCTGCTGTCCCGTCCATTCGGCGGTCGGATGAGTGGTCACATTGAAATGAAGAATACGACGCCGGTCATGGGCCAAGACCAGAAACACGTAAAGGACCTGGAACCGGATGGTGGGCACGGTGAAGAAGTCGACGGAGACCAACTGATTGGCGTGATTCTCCAGGAAAGTTCGCCAGGTCTGAGACGGCGGCCTGCGGCAGCGCACCATGTATTTGCTGACGCTGCTCTCACCGATGTCGATGCCGAGTTTAAGCAGCTCGCCGTGGATGCGGGGTGCTCCCCAACCTGGATTCTCCCGGCATATCTGGCGGATCAGATCTCGGACCTCGCAGGAAATGGCGGGTCGTCCGGGTTTGCCGCGCCGGACCTTCCAGGTCCAGAACAGACGAAAGCCCGCACGATGCCATGCCAGGACGGTTTCGGGCTTGACGATGGCCAATGCGGAACGCCAGTCGCGCCAGAGGCGAGACAGCCATACCCACAACAGGCGGTCTGTGCTCCGCAAAAATTCCATCCGAAACATTTTGTCGTTAATGTAACATTGTTACATTGCGTTCCGACGGAGTTTTTGCGGAGCACATGGACAAATCTCTCAGCCGCAGGCTATCGATCGACTACAAGTCGGCGCCGCTGGATCCTAAGGTCATGGAGCTGTTGAAGTTTTGCGAGAAGCTTACTATCAATCCAGGCGACATGCGGCGGGCTGACATCGAGAAGTTGCGAGAGTTGGGCTGGAACGATGCTGCTATCTTCGACGCTGTCCTGGTTACGTCGCTCCACGCCTGCGCCAACCGGTTCTCGTCTGGCCTCGGCCTCACTCCCGACTTTGATTAGCCCATGAATCCTCGTGCTGGTTCAGTTTGGCTCGCCTTTACGGAAGCTGTGCCTAAACATTTGGTTCAGTCGTTCGCGCACGTCGTTGGGTAGAGGTGCGGGTTCCGTATGGCAGAAAACCACTACGGTTTTGCGCGTGGTATCCACTACGACGCGGCAGTCCTCACAATGCTGAAGGTGGCGCTCAAGTTCGCGCACCAGTTCGGGGTCAAGCTCGCCGTCGATGTATTCAGAGATTTTATCGACGACTTGTCGGCATCGCATTGCGAGCATCCTTTCCGAAATACTTGGTCAATTCCTCGCGCAACTTCAGTCGAGAGCGCAAGAGTCGCGTTTTTACCACGGGGATGCTTAGGCCGAGCAGTTTGGCCGTCTCGTCGATCGTGAACTTCTCACTACGTCCCGAAGAGTAAAGACCATCCGCGACTTTGGATCCAGCTTCTGGATAACTTCTGCCAGTATTTGCTGCAGTTCGTTGTGCAGGCAAGCCTTTTCCGGATCATCGCCCCAACTTTCGATTTCCAGGGGTAAGTAGCTGTCATCCTCGCCTTCTCGTGGCTCATCAAGCGATGACTCTTTCCACAAGGCGCGCTTCCTTAGCTTGCCCAAGGCCACGTTCACCGCGATGCGCACCAGCCAAGTGTAGAAGCGCGAGTTGTCCTTAAACTCCGCTATCGCGCGATAGGCCTTTAGCAACGCCTCCTGGAGGACATCCTCGGCATCCTGGTGGTTGCCGGTAATGCTAAGACCAAGGCGATAAATGTGCCGGCTGTACTGATTCAGCAGCGTAACGAATGCGTCCGAATCACCCGCCTGGGCCGCGGCCACCAGCGATTGCTAGTTGTCTAAGTGGGTCGGCATTTTCGGAGAATAGAGCGCTCTCAGAGGTGGATGCCCTCGGACAGCTTTCCACCATACTACACAGATGGACCAATTCGAAAAAAGTCACACGGCAGCGAAGAATTCTTGCGGTCTTATGACTTCCAGCTGGAGGACCTTCCGAAAGGCACAATTTGGAGTAAGGATCCTGTAACTTTCCATGGTGCTTCACATCCCATGTATGCGCCCAGGTTCCCCGGCGTCAATTCGAACATGAATAGGAGAAAAGTTCATGAACAAGATGATTCGCAGGTCGATGGCAATGTGTCTTCTGGCAATGTCCTTTGCGGCTTTTGCACAGTCCGGCGACGCCATGAAGCAGGACAGCATGAAACAGGACGAGAGTATGAAGCA
>CAWDNR010000012.1:0-7019 GCA_963803655.1 Terriglobia bacterium | reverse complement strand
CGTTCTACCACGGCACGGAAAGCCCGGGTCAGGACATCGACATTCAGCTGACCGCTGATCCGGAAGACGGAAGGCATGTTGTAAGTGCCGGTTCCGGGCTCGAACTGGTCGAGAAACCATAATCTCTCCTGCGCGAAAGAAGCGGGAAACGCCTCGCGACCCGGGTCCGCACTGACCCCATGATGACGACGTTCGAAGATGCGAGTGCGCGCCTTCAGTCCCTTCCCCCGTACCTTCTCCACCTCGAGCGCCAGAGCCGCAATGGTCGGCGCCTCGAACACAGTCCGCACCGGCAATTCCACTCCAAACGCCCTCCGGATCCGCGCCATCACCTGCAGCGCCAGCAGCGAATGCCCGCCCAATTCGAAAAAGTTATGATTGACACCAATCGGCCGCGCACCTAGGACAGACTCCCAGATCTGGACCAATCGGGACTCGATGGCATCTTTTGGCGCGACAAACTCTCCCTTTGCCGCGAAGTCTCCCTGATCAGGCGCTGGAAGCTCCCGCCGGTTAACCTTGCCACTCGACGTCAGCGGCATCTCCTTGAGCGCGACGAAAGCCGACGGCACCATGTATTCCGGCAACTTCTCTTTTAGAAAATCGCGCAACCCGTTGATCGGTGGGGTCGATTCTTGCGCCGATACAAAATATGCCACCAGACGTTTGTCTCCCGGCGTGTCCTCCCGAACAATTACCGAGGCCTGGCGAACCCCAGGGCACTTCGTCAGGACTGATTCAATCTCACCTAGCTCGATACGAAAGCCTCGCAGCTTAACTTGGTGATCGATCCGACCACGGTACTCAATGTTTCCGTCGGGAAGAAAGCGGGCCAGGTCACCGGTCTTGTAAAGGCGAGACCCAGCGTCCGAGCTGAACGGGTTCGGAATAAACTTTTCGGCCGTCAGTTCTGGGCGGTTCAGATATCCTCGAGCCAGGCCGATGCCGCCAATGTGCAACTCCCCAGCTACTCCGATGGGGACTGGCTGAAGGCTCGGCTCTAGAATGTAGATTTGGGTATTGGCAATCGGCCTGCCGATGGGCACGATTGGCTGCTTGCCACGTGGTTGGCAAGCCCAGTAAGTCACGTCCACGGCCGCCTCGGTAGGGCCATAAAGATTGTGCAGTTCCGCTCGTAACCTTTCAAAAAAACGCTGTTGTAACTCGAAGGGCAAGGCCTCACCACTTACGAAGACTTGTCTGAGCGCACGGCAACCCTCGAGATCTTCAACCTCCAAGAAAGTGCTAAGCATGGAAGGAACGAAGTGAAGGGTCGTGATCTTCTGATCGGCAATCAGGTTTACGAGGTACGCGGGATCCTTGTGTCCACCCGGACGCGCTAGAACTAACGTAGCGCCTGTCATGAGGGGCCAAAAAAACTCCCATACAGAAACGTCGAAACTGTAGGGTGTCTTCTGCAGAACGCGATCATCCGCCGTCAGCCGATACATGTCTTGCATCCACAAGAGCCGGTTTACTATGCCCTCGTGGACGTTGGGTACACCTTTGGGTTTACCCGTGGAACCCGAGGTGTAGATCACGTACGCCAGATTTTTCCCGCTAACCGTGGCAGCCAGATTTTCGGTGCTCTCCTGGTGCAGCCCTTCCCCGTCACGATCGAGTAGGATGACATGTCGCGCCCCCTGCGGAATACGGTCCTGGAGGCATTCTTGGGTGAGCAGAACGGAAGACTTTGCGTCCTGCTGCATAGTCTCCAAGCGTTCCCGAGGATACTCAGGATCCAACGGAACATAGGCGCCACCGGCTTTGATAATACCCAGGAGAGCTACGACCATTTCTACGGAGCGCTCGGCACAAACACTAACCAGAACGTCTGGCCCTACACCAAGCTTCCTTAATCTGCGCGCGAGTTGGTTCGCGCGAGCGTTCAACTGGCTATACGTGAGTCGTTCGGTCTCATAGATCAGAGCTATCGAGTCAGGCGTCCGCTCCGTCTGATCTTCAACGAACTTGTGCAAAGGGATGTTCCTCGGATAGCTCACCCTGGTGTTATTCCACTCCACCAGGACCTGCTCCCGCTCCTGCTCACTCAGGATCGGCAGTTGGGCTAAGGGAAGGTCTGGGTTCTCCAACGCGCCCTGGATCAGCTTTTCGAAGTGTCCCAGCATCCGCTCGATCGTGGATGGCTCGAAAAGATCGGTGTTGTATTCGAACTGGCAGTGGAACTCGGTGTCCTCCCACACTTCGACAGACAGGTCGAACTTGGCGATGCCAGTCGCAAAATTCATCTGCTTGATGCTGAGTCCGGAAATCTCGAACACCTGCTTGGGAATGTTCTGGAAAGTGAACATCACCTGGAACAGTGGAGGCGTGCCGAGTGAACGCTGGGGGACCAACACCTCGACCAGTTTCTCGAAGGGTACGTCCTGATGCGTGTACGCTTCCAGGGCAAACGAGCGCACCCGGCCAATCAGATCGCGAAAGCTCAGGTTCTCCGTGAAATCCGTGCGGAAGACGAGTGTATTCACGAATAACCCGACCATGTCTTCCACTTCGACATGGTTTCGCCCCGCAACCGGTGTCCCGATCAGAATGCTTTCCTGGTGGGTATAGCGCCAGAGCAAGGCCTGAAATGCGGCCATCGACACCATGAACAGGGTGGATTTCTCGTTCTGCGCCATCGATTTCAGCCGGGCCAAAGTGGCGCCATCCAGGCTGATTGCCTTAGTTGCACCCTGCCAGGTCTGGATGGCCGGACGAGGATGGTCGGTGGCAAGCTCAAGCAGGGTTTGCGCTCCGGCCAGCGTATTCTTCCAGTGTTCGACGTCCTGGCTGAGCACCTCTCCGCTCATGTACTCCCGCTGCCACTGCGCGTACTCGGTGTACTCAACTGGAAGTTCGGGAAGCTCTGGATCTTTATTCTCCAGAAACGCCGCATAGCACTTCGTCACATCACGAAAAAGACAGGAAATCGACCACCCGTCAGTGATGATATGGTGCATGACCAATACCAGGATCCAGGTTTCCGGTCCCAGGCGAACCAGCAGGGTGCGGAGCAGTGGCCCTTCATGCAAGTCAAACGGTTTCTTGCCTTCCTCGCTCGCAATGCGAAGCGCCTCGGATTCGCGCTCTTCCTCTGGAGTCTCGGTTAGATCGATGATGGGGATCTTAACCTCCAGGTCTGATAACACCACCTGCCTGGCCTCACCATCGACCGAGTCAAACACCGTACGCAGCGACGCATGCCGTTGTACCACG
This sequence comes from Terriglobia bacterium, assembly GCA_963803655.1. Lineage (GTDB taxonomy): Bacteria > Acidobacteriota > Terriglobia > Terriglobales > Acidobacteriaceae > JAIQFF01. Next base: position 3,800 of record CAWDNR010000012.1, on the reverse strand, counting down.
GCATGGAAAGCCCGGGTCAGGACATCGACATTTAGGGGACCGCTGATCCGGAAGACGCGAGGCAGGTTATAAGCGGCGGTTCCGAGCTCGAACTGGTCGAGAAACCACAGCCTCTGCTGTGCAAACGAAGCTGGGAACGCCTCTCGATTCATCTCTTCTTAATCCCTTGAAAGGGGCTGGTAGAGCGGATCTAGTGGTGCTCTGAAACCGAAGTTCGAGGCTAATTATCGCACAAAGGTTGGCTTGATTCTGCTTTCACGCACCGAACGTCACAACCCCAGGCATGCTCCTGTGCCACGAGCGGACGCCACGGGCGGAGCAACAACCGGAGACGAAAGACTCCTAAAAATCTACCGACCCTTAACGTCGGACCCGCAAAATTTGCAAGCTGATTTCTATCCAGGACTCATGAACTCTTGGAAGGCGGTAAGAAGTAGCGGGGACGGGGCGGACTAAGCGGACTAAAAAGAGCCGGAAGAGGCTTTCCGGCCCTTCTCATTTGCGAGTTTCAAATCTCAAGAACCCTACAGACTCAGAAGTGCGGCAACGATGTACCGTTCAGTGCAGCGGTCACCAGCTTGCCTGCGTAGGCATTATCCACGGCAGCTGAAGTCGTAAATGTCAATCCGCTTCTCCAGCTTGCAGGCGACTCCGGGTGAAAACCACAAAGGATGACCCATCCCGACCCGGACTTACCCTCTGCGACGGCCGGAGTGTGATCCGGATATTTGCCCGCTATGCTGCCCCATCCGGCAAACTGCGGGCCGTCCTCCCACAACTGATCAAGCTTGGTGTTGTTGGGATAGGAAATTTCAACCGCCGTTCTCCCTGTGCCCTTGCCGCCGTTGTGATAGACGTTGAACCACACGCCCGAGGTCAGATTCAGTCCGTTGTAGATCGAGTCACCGGCAAAAAAACCGCCGGCGCAGATTCCCAAGTAGTGCAAACCTGCTTGGACTGCATTGTGAATGTTCGCCGTGGCAGTCCGGGTGAGGTGCGTCGCCGATCGTCGCCGAATTTCCGCCGGGCACAAGCAGCAGCTTGTAAGTCTTCAGCTTCGCCTCAGTCATGGAATCCATCTCGCTTGAGTTCGCCGTGGCGTAGCTCAACTTGAGATTTTTGAGGATTGTTTCCCACGGCGGATACGTCCGCAGAAAGGGTGCCGGTGCCGTTGAACAGAAGAATCGGCGGCACGCTGGGAGTTTGTGCCAGCATCGATGCCGTAGGAGCCTTGCTTGCCGCCGGGTTTGAGAACGCCGAAGACCCGCAGCCAATGAAAGTGATTGGCACAACGATAGCTACAGCAATGCGAATGCACCGCAATGCGCCGGCAGAGAAGGATGTGAAGCGCATTAAGACCTCCCGATTTTTTATTTAGACGGAAACCGTGGCGCGGCAAAGCATCGGCATCTGGGATTTTCTTAAGGTGACGCCCTGTCACCGTGCCGCCGATTCTACTCACCGGATTCGATAAGAAAAGACACAGAAGTACATGGTTATATAGGCAGTAGCTATCACGTTGTCATTACGCACGGCAACCGGCCGCGGGTGGTCGCGCAATGGCTGCGCTCGGAGCAGGCATCCGATCAGGTTCCCGCGCAGACTCCCGACGTTTGTGGCGTCGCCAGGCAGGGCGAGATTGGCTATTTGCTGTCGCAATCTTTGCCGGCGGAGTCGTTCGCTGCCGGAATTGGAGGTACCGGTGGTCCGCATCAGCGGAAGTTATGCCGACGTCATCGTGGTTCGCCATCCGGAAGCCGGAGGGGCTCAGCGCGCGGCTTTAGTCTCGCCCGTGCCCGTTATTAATGCCGGGGACAGAGAAGGCGGGCAGCATCGCACGCAGGCTGTGCTGGATCTGTACACCATCGAAGCCTCTGAATTGTTCTCTCAGCGCCGGAAATAACCACCGTGTCGAAAACCAAAAAGAAATCCAGCGAGTGCCGATCCTGAGCGACCAGAAGAAGATTCGACGATTCATAACTGTGCCGAGCACCGACAACGGAGAACTGGACTCACCCCTTGGTCAGCGGATAGCCCTTCTCCCGCCAGTCTCGTATTCCGCCGTCCATGGAAATCACATTCTTGTACCCCATCTTCTGCAGGTTGTCGGCAGCCAGCGCTGAGCGGAATCCGCCTCCGCAATACAGCACCATCTCGGCATTCAAGTCCGGCACGCGCGCCTCGATATCGCGCTCAATCACACCCTTGCCGAGATGAATCGCGCCTGGCAGATGATCCTTGGCGAACTCACTCTCCTCGCGCACGTCGACCAGTACGAACTTCTCGCCACGGTCCATCCGGGCTTTGACTTTGTGCACGGTCGTTTCGCGCACCCGGGTCTTGGCATCGTCAACGATCTTAAGAAAGCGGGGAGGGTGTTGTTGTGCCATGATTGGTCCTTGGTGTGTATGGTGAATTTGAAACAACATGGTATCAAGTCACTCCCGCCTTGCGCATGGCTTCCCGAGGCGAAGTTGAGGGCCCGATATTCCAAGATCTCGGTTTAAGTCCCTGGTAAGTCCCCGACGTTCTCTCCGCGTCCTGTGCGGAATTTCCCGGCATGCTCTGCGATTGAGGTTCTTACTCACCCGACCAGCCCGCAATTCGATTAGCATGAACGGGTGATCGACGAGAAAACGTCACGCCGGACCGGACTGGCAAGGGCACTCTCCAAGCTGGGCTACTGCTCGCGTTCGCAGGCGACGACGATGATTCGCTCCGGTCTGGTAGAGGTGAACGGGACAATTCGGCGCGATCCCGAAACGCCGGTCCGAGTCGAACACGACCGCATCGGCGTGAACGGCAGGCTTGTCGGTCGGCAGGCAAAAATCTATCTGTTGATGAATAAACCGCGCGGTGCGGTCACCACCGCTTACGACGAGAAAGGGCGCGAGACGGTGTATTCGGTCTTGGCCAGCTCAAGGGCAGATCTTCCGGCCTGGGTCGCGCCAGTCGGCCGTCTGGACAAGGCCAGCGAAGGCCTGCTGTTGCTCACCAATGATTCCGAGTGGGGTGCGCGCATCGCCGCTCCTGAGACACATCTGGAAAAAACTTATCACGTGCAGATCGCAACCGTTGCCGACGAAGGACTCTTGTCCTCGCTCGTCCGCGGCGTGCGCGACGAGGGCAGGGAAGTTTTGCGCGCGAAGCGGGCACGACTGTTACGCTCCGGGCAGAAGAACTGCTGGTTGGAGATCGTTCTGGAGGAAGGCAAGAATCGTCAGATTCGCCGCATGATGGACGTAGTGGGAGTGGAGACTATGCGATTGATCAGAATCGCCATCGGTCCGCTGCAGTTGGGCAAATTGGCCAAGGGCGAGTTTCGTCCGCTGACCGCCGAAGAAAAACGCTTTCTTGACCAGGCGACGAGCCAGGCTTGATCAGGCCATGAGGCATGCTTGATCTGACGATGAGCCATGCTTCGCCAGGCGATGAGGCACGAACCGGCACGCTCCAGCTGCACGGCATGGCAGCGCCGGGAACCCGATCCACACAAAAATGAGTCCCGTCCAGGGGACGGCACGTTTTTCAAACGACTGACGAGCGAACGAAGATCTGACCCCATTTATGGATGAACTCACTTTTCTCTCTGCCGTGACTATGGCGGAACAAGTCCGCAAGAAGAAAATTTCTCCCATCGAACTGGTTGAAGCGCATCTGAGGAAAATCGATTGCCTAAATCCAAAATTAAACGCCTACGTGCACGTGGACGCATACCGCACACGGCGTACCGCTCGCGACGCGGAAGCCGCCGTCATGAGTCGAAAGGCTCTCGGTCCGCTGCATGGAGTTCCTGTCAG
>CAWDNR010000011.1:0-20945 GCA_963803655.1 Terriglobia bacterium | reverse complement strand
GATTCCGTCACCAACTGCAGTTTCTCAACTCAGACCATAAGCGCAGCGCCAGACGTTCGCAGGTCCGCATTGGGTACGGCGGAACAGCGGATCGAGCTGTTTCGCAGTCTCTTCCGTGGACGTGACGATGTTTATGCCATTCGCTGGGAGAGCGCGGATGGGCGATCTGGATACATGCCTAAGGCAGATCGTGATTGGAAATCGTATTTACGCGCCAAAGACAAGGACCGCAAGAAGGTCGATCGCCAGACTAGAAAGTTCAGGCCCCTAACCCAAGACGTTGTGCGTGGCCATCTTGTCGGGGATCATACAGTCGGAATCTATCCGCTCTTGCAGGACGAGACCTGCTGGTTCCTGGCGGTCGATTTCGATAAGAGGACCTGGCAGAAGGACGCCGCCGCGTTCCTCACGGCTTGTCGCGAGATGAATGTGCCAGCGGTTTTGGAACGTTCCCGCTCAGGAAACGGCGGCCATGTGTGGATATTCTTCAATCGAGCGGTTCCTGCGACCACCGCGCGAAAACTGGGCTGCGCAATCCTCACTCGAACCATGGAGTTCCGGCACCAAGTGGGTCTGGAGTCATACGACCGATTCTTCCCCAACCAGGACACGATGCCCAAGGGAGGTCTTGGCAACCTGATCGCTCTGCCACTGCAAAAGATTCCGCGTGCAGAAGGAAACAGTGTTTTTGTCGATTCAGAATTCCGTCCGTACCCAGACCAGTGGGCATTTCTGGCGAGCGTCGAAAGAATGTCGGCTGACGCTGTCGAGGCAGTCGTGCGGGAAGCTCAAAAACGAGGAGATCTCATCGGTGTCAGGATCAGCATTATGGACGACGCCCCACAAGATCCCTGGGCACTCCGCCGTCACAAAGAGAGTAGAACGCCCAATACCAGGACCGTTTCCACCTGAGGTTCAAATCGTTCGCGCAAACCTTCTGTATATCGAGAAGAATGGGCTGCCTTCGGCGATGTTGAACCGTCTGCTCCGCCTGGCCGCATTTCAGAATCCTGAATTCTATAAGGCCCAAGCGATGCGGCTTCCCACATTCGACAAGCCGCGAATAATCGCGTGCGGCGAGGATCTCGCCAACTACATTGCTTTGCCGCGTGGGTGCCTGGCCGAGGTGAAGGAGCTGTTTGAAGCACATCACATCAAGCCAGCAGTCCGTGACGAGCGGTGTGCGGGACATTCAATTGACGTTGAGTTCTGCGGCCAATTACGCCCGTCGCAGCAGGACGCTGTTTCCATGATTGCTGAACACGACGAGGGCATCCTCTGCGCTCCTACTGCTTTCGGCAAGACCGCAGTGGCCGCATGGCTGATCGCAGCGCGAAAAGTGAATACCCTCGTACTGGTTCACCGCCAACAATTGTTAGATCAGTGGCATGCAAGATTGGCGATGTTCCTCAATCTTCCAGGGAAATCAATCGGCCAGGTTGGGGGCGGGAAAAGCGACCGTGGTGGCAGCGTGGATATCGCCATCATCCAAAGCACCCATGGCAGAGAGGGAGTCAAAGACTTCGTCGCCGAGTACGGGCAAGTCATTGTTGATGAATGTCACCATCTGTCAGCATTCACCTTTGAGCAGGTGATGAAACAGGTAAAGGCGAGGTACGTCCTCGGCCTGACGGCAACCCCCGAACGCAAAGATGGACACCACCCCATAATCCACATGCAGTGTGGTCCGATACGATATGAGCTCAGCGCGCGCTCGATGACCGCTGTCACGCCGTTCGGACATGAAGTGGTTCCTCGATTGACCGAGTTTTGCCTGCCGCCCGAGCAGATCGATACAACGATTCAGGAAGTGTACGCTGCACTTGCCGACGACCGCACTCGCAATGAAATGATCGTTGCCGATCTGCTACGCGCGGTCCGAGACCGACGCTCACCGCTGCTTCTGACCGGCAGGACCAATCACTTGAGGTATTTCGAGACGGCGCTCTCCGGCAAAGTGAGCAACGTATTTGTGCTAAGAGGCGGCATGGGCAAGAAACAGCGCCGATCGATTGGGGAGGCGATTGCGGCTGTTTCAGAGAGCGAGCCAAGAGTCATCCTGGCAACTGGCAGTTACATTGGCGAGGGATTTGATGATGCTCGTCTGGACACGTTGTTCTTAGCGATGCCGATTTCCTGGAAGGGAACGTTGCAACAGTATGTTGGTCGTCTCCATCGGCTCCACGATGCTAAGCATGTTGTTCGGGTCTATGACTATGTCGATTCTCAGGTGCTGATGCTGGCGCGAATGTACGCCCGGCGACTAAAGGGCTACGGCGCCATCGGCTATAGAATTGTCCCTGCGGCCGCCGACGAGCCCTCGTCCCGTGATTAAACGTTTCTGATGTGAAGGGATAGATATGGCGCAACAGGACAACAAGCCAGTTGTGGTCCACATGGATGTGCGCAAGCTGAAACGTGAACCTGACACCAAGCTTTCTTTATTCAGCAAGGCGAAACTCGGGAAACTGATTGAGGAAGCGGTCGTGGATGCGTATACCGAGGAGGAGCAGGTTGTCGGTTTCCTCACGATGATGCAGGAGCATCTCACCCTGCCCTTCTCCGCAAATATCCTCGGCGTTGACGTTGTGATAGAGAAAGTGGAAATAGCACGCGATGGCCAGATTGTAGCGATTTGCCGTCGCGACCAGACACGGCAGAGGATCGGGATCCTTGATCTGCCGTTGCCGACGCCAGCTCCCGGAGGTGTGGAATGGATCGCCGCGTACCGCCACTGGCGCGGAGGATTCTGAATGAGCGAATACCAATATTACGATTTTCGGGCCATCGACCGGGCGCTCACAAAAGCCGAAATAGCCGAACTGCGATCCGTTTCCACACGCGCGGCGATTACCTCAGCGAGTTTCACGAATCACTACGAATGGGGAGACCTGAAAGCATATCCTCTTAAACTCCTGGAAAAGTACTTCGACGCGTTTCTTTACGTTGCAAACCGGGGAACGCGTGAATTGTATCTCCGGCTTCCGCAGGCATTGGCCGATTACAAAGTGTTCAGAGCCATGCTTCCGGGCGAAGCTGCCCAAGTGCGAAAAGCTGGAAACTCTGTGATCGTCGCGTTTGAAAATGAGTTCGAGGACGAGGACTGGGACGACGGGACAGGATGGATGGGCTCGCTGATGTCTCTGCGCTCGGACCTACTGCGCGGCGACCTCCGCTGCCTTTATCTCGGATGGCTACTTTGCGCGCAGAATGAAGAGTTCGCCGAGGACGAACTGGAGCCAGCGGTGCCTGCTGGTCTTGGCGAATTGTCCGCTCCTCTCCATTCGCTGATCGAGTTTCTTGGAATAGACGAGGATCTCGTCGAAGTTGCTGCATCGGCTTCGGCGCCGCTGAACGCTGGCCCGGATCGGGAGGAACTAGCGGCTTGGATTCAGAGTCTGCCCGAAAAGGAAAAGAACAATGTGCTCGTTGCCGCAGTCTTGGAACCCGGTGAACGGTGGAAGAATGGACTGCTGCGATGTTTCGAGCAACAGAACGCGCTAACCACTTTGGCCGCCCCCAACGCAATTCGGCGGCGCACTGCCGGTGATCTCCTGACACTGGTTCATGCCCGTGCGGAAGAAAGGACCCGTTTACTGGACGCGAAGCGAGCGGCAGAAGCTGCGCGGCGGAAAACAGAGGACGAGGCCAACCGCGCTCGCTATCTGGACCAACTGGGGAAGCGCGAAGAAGCGGCTTGGAATCAGATTGCAGCGCACATCCAGAAGCGGCAGCCCAACGAATATGACAAGGTGATCACTCTGCTGATTGACCTGCGTGATCTCGCAGTGCGGCAAGGCCGGGTGACTGCATTCCAGTCCGCACTGGGGGAACTCCGTCAGGCGCACGCCGCCAAGGAAAGTCTTCTGCGCCGGTTGACTAAGGCAAATCTGTAACGACCGGGGGACGGTGAAGAAACCAGATCAGAAAACGTCGGCTCGGCTCGATCCGCGAAGGCCACCGAAAGGCCTCACACACGCCCAGGTAGAAACCGCCCACCACAAGCCGAAATGAGTCCCGGCACCGTCCAGCTTCCGTTCCGGATCAGACGAGTCTATAATCCGAAATAGACGCAACCTCAATCCGAATTGGACGGAGCCTCTAACCGGCATGGACGACACTGATCACGCGCTCTTTCCTCGCTTTTGTGCCGAACTGGTGAGCACCGCGCTCAAGGACACCCCGGTTGTCATGGTTACGGGCCCGCGTCAGTGTGGCAAGACCACACTGGTCCGTGATTTGCTCGCGGGCAATCGCGAATTCATCACCATGGACGACGACACGGTACTGGCTGCGGCACGCAGCGATCCAACTGGGTTGGTGCGCGCTCTCGATCGGACTACCATTGACGAAGTGCAGCGAGTGCCCGACCTCCTCCGGGCCATCAAGAGGTCAGTGGATGAAGATCGCCGCGCCGGCCGGTTCTTATTGACCGGCTCAGCCAATATTCTCACTCTGCCTCAAGTCTCGGAGAGTCTAGCTGGCCGCATGGAGATCGTGAGCCTCCTGCCTCTCTCGCGGGCTGAAATTCGAGGTAAGAAGCCGCATTTCCTAAGAGCCGCATTCGAAAGCAAACTCGGCAAACCCGCGGAGTTGATGATCGGCGAGGATCTGATACAAGCCGTGCTGACCGGCGGCTACCCCGAAATGCTGCGGCGCGGAGATCCAAAGCGACGCCAGGCATGGGCACGCGATTACATAAGAGCCATCGTGCAGCGGGATGTGCGCGAAGTTGCCGACGTGGAAAAGCTTGACCAAATGCCGCGGCTGCTGCAGGTTCTCGCACACCACTCTGGCCGACTCACCAATTTTACGCAGATGGGCGGCCAAGTTGGGTTTGACGACAAGACCACCCGGAAGTATGTCGCCATCGTGGAGCAGTTGTTTCTCGTTCGTCGGGTGGAACCCTGGTTTCGGAACCAGTTGAAGCGATTGGTAAAGACGCCCAAGTTGCATTTCCTTGACTCTGGCCTGCTCGGCGCACTCTTGGGGGCCACAGCGGAGCGGATTGCGAAAGACCGTTCGATCTTCGGACCGCTGCTGGAGACATTTGTTTTCTCTGAAGTGTTGAAACAGGCGTCTTGGTTTGGTGAGAGCTGCGCTTTGTATCACTACCGGGACAAAGACCAGGACGAGGTTGACCTTGTGATTGAAAGTGGGAGTGGTGCATTGGTCGGTATCGAAGTCAAGGCCGGTGCTACCGTGAATACGGGTGACTTCAAGGGGCTCCGGAAGTTGGCGGACGCCTGCGGCAATGATTTCAAGCTGGGAGTGGTGCTCTACGACAGTGGAAGAACCGTCCCCTTCGGTGACCGCCTTCTTGCTGCGCCAATATCTTGTTTGTGGGGGTAACTCAATCTTCGCCTTCGAGCGTCATCCGGCGCTCATCTCGCCTGCACCGCACTACGGATTACGCTACGGTTTTGCTCCCGCTACCGGGGATTTCTTTCACGGCGGTAACACGGGTTCAAATCCCGTCGGGGACGCCAAGCCTTTTCAGCAACTTACGGTTTCTCCTCCTCCTTTTATAGGCACAAAAAAGGAACAATTCTCGGCATCAACGCGAATGCATTTCATTGAAGCGGCAGTATTTTCGCACCGATCGCGCCATTTCGAGCAGGCACAGATTAGGAACACCTCCCAGCAGACCGGTCTCAACCAGCAGCCGTTGTAGACGCCTGGAGGAGACGAATGACGCTGCTCTGCGCTCGCCGCTTCTGAACTGTGACGGCTTGGGTATATGTATCCAACGTGACCCGGCTGGAGGCGTGGCGAAGGAGTTCTTGTGTCACCTTGATATCTGTTCTGTTTGCTCTGAGCAATGAAGAATACGTGTGCCGGAAAGTGTGCCATCCGATGTGCTGTGTGATGCCGACCTTAGTCGCTGCTGGACGAATAATGGTTCGCATGAGGCACTGCCCCCAATACGGTTTTTGCCCACGCACAGCCGGGCTGGCGAATACCCAATCATCAGCGGCCCGATACCTTGTGTAACGGCGCCATGTATGCAGTGCCTCGGCTAGGCGCGGATCAAGTGGAACGGGTTTCTGTGACGCCTCTGTTTTGCAAGGGCCAACTACTTGGAACACGATGGACCGAGTCACACTGATCTCATTTTTCTGAAAGTCGATATCGTGCCACTTGAGACCAAAAAGCTCACTCATCCGTAACCCAGTCCCGAAAGCCAGCAGCACAAGTGTGCCTTCCCGAACGCCAAGAACAGAAAGAAGCCGCTGGACTTCGTTTGCACTAAGTATCACCGGGACCGTCTTTCGTTTCGCACTCTGCCGAACGAGCTGAATCGGATTTCGATTGCAGATTTCGTATCGCATGCCGTGATTGAAGACTACGCTCATGAGATTCCTAATTTTCGCGCAACTTGATCTCGCCAGTGGCAGTGACCTCAACCAGAGTTCCACTTCGCCAGCGTTGACCCGTACCAGCGGGTAGTTTTCCCAACGCGGCAGTATCCACTTGTTGAGATAACCCTCGTACGTGACCTTGGTGGAATGTGTTTTCCAGACGGTATCTGGATCCAGTTCGCGTTCACGATAATGAGAAACGAGCTCGGAAACTGTCGTCGATCTCGTCTTGAGCCACGCGCCGCCACGGTTCAGCTCTAGCCGTAACGCGGAAATCGCCTGACGAGCAGCTGCTTCGTCCGCCAACTGTTCGACTGACCCTAGAACTAGTCTGCGATGCCTTCGTTTGCCACCCGCGCCCGGTTCGCGCCATCTGAACTCCCAAACATCTGCTCCTCGTTGCCGCTCCGCTCGCGTGGCCATCTCCAACCATCGTCTCGTCTCCTTCAGCGATGGCCAAGTCACTTTTCGCTGGCGGGATTCCGCTCACCAAAATGAACAGAAGTTACTCACCTTATCGCTCGACGAATTCTTGCGCCGCTTCCTCTTGCACATACTCCCCAAAGGCTTCGTCCGCATCCGTAACTTCGGCTTTCTGGCCAATCGCAACCGAGTCACTCTTCTGCCGCTTTGCTTCCAACTACTAGGTCCAGTAGCGCCGCTGCAGACTGAAGCAGACACGTCCCGCGTCCCGCCCCTCAGCCCGCTTTGGCTCTGTCCCCGATGTGGCGGTCCCATGACGGTCATCGAGAGACTCACCGCTGCCCAGCTGCAGCTCCGTTCTCCACCTTGTCTCGCCGGAGCCGCCGCATGAAGCCACCATTCCAAGGTCCCTCTCACGCTGCACCTCACCACCGGCCGCCGTGGTGCGCCCAACTGACCCCCGAACCACCCGTCCGTTGCCGATCTCGGCTCAAAATCCCGCGCTGCCGCAGGCAAACTACAACCAAACCTATCCTGCCTTCGTTTTTACGAACTTCAGTATCTGTTCCCGGAAGCCTTTCCCCTAAACCCAACGCCATTGAATCCACATAATTGCCCACCCACGGGCGGCTTCCTTCAAACGGCTGTATCGGATGCGCCCCCTTTCACGCGCATAAGTCGACGTTCGTTGTGGGGGCGCATCCGATACAGCACTAACGCTTATGGGGAGTAATCCTGTCAGTCGCACTCAGCCTTCGGTCAACGAGCGCTTTGGCCTGCTGGCATCAACTGAGAACGGAAGCCGCCGTTGCCGCCGCCCCCTGTTCATTCACGGACACCCGCCGGCGAAACTGGACGCAATTCGGATTCCCATGTGCCTGCGAGATTCCGTAAGCCGATCTTTTCTCATACAGTTGCGTTTAAGACACTTTGGCTCTCGAATTGCTTTTCTGAATAGAATTACCGTAATCCGGAGCCCGACCATGACCACCCTGCTGCAGAACCTGCGATTCGCCCTACGCCAACTGCGCAAGTCTCCCGGCTTCACCATCACTGCCGTTTTGACACTGACGCTGGCCATCGGCGCCAACGCAGTCGTCTTCGGCGTATTGAATGCGCTCATCCTGCGTCCGCTGAATGTGCCTCAGGCAGAGAGCCTTTTCGTAGTCCAACATGGGAGCGACGTCGCGTCCCACTCCTATCCCGATTATCTCGATCTTCGCCAGCGCAATCGCAGCTTCGACGATGTGGCTGTTTTTGCCATCTCTCAGTCAGGGCTGGATACGGGCAAAGATCCATCCAATGTCTGGGAATACGAAACCAGCGGAAACTACTTCGACGCATTGCGCATTCAACCGTACCTTGGCCGTTTCTTCCACGCTTCCGATGAGCACGGCCCAAACAGCGCGCCTTATGTCGTGCTCTCCTACGCATATTGGCACAGCCATTTTCAGGACGATCGCACCGTGGTGGGCCGCGTTGTTCGGCTCAACAAGCATCCATTCACCATCCTTGGCGTGGCGCCTCCGGGGTTCCAGGGGACCATCTTGTTTTTCGCTTCGGATATCTTCGTGCCCATCGTGAACCATGAGCAGTTATCCGGCGACAAGATGATATTGAACGCGCGCGGGATCCGTTGGATGTTTGAGATGGTGGGACGTCTGAAGCCGGGAGTCACTCCGGCGCAGGCCACTGCCGATCTGAACTCCGTGGATTCGTATCTGAAAAAAAGCTATCCCAAAGAAGAAAGTAATGACCCTTATACGCTGGCGCGGCCTGGTCTTCATGGCGACTATTTGAACGGGCCAACGCGGGCTTTTCTCACCGGGTTGATGCTTCTCTCGGGTTTGATACTGTTGGCGGCCTGTGCCAACCTGGGCAGCCTGTTTGCGGCGCGGGCCGCCGACCGTTCTCGCGAAGTGGCCTTGCGCCTGGCTCTTGGTTCGAGCCGCAATCGCATTTTGCGCCAGCTGTTCACCGAATCCGTGCTGCTTTCGCTCGCTGGAGGCGTAGCGGGACTCGTGGCGAGCATTCTGCTTTTGCGCCGGTTGAGCGTGTGGCAGCCATTTCCGCGATTCCCCCTCCATGTGCCGGTAAGTCCGGATGCTAACGTTTATTTGGTAGCTTTGGTCTTGGCGTTGGTCAGCGGAGTTCTATTCGGAATTGTTCCCGTGCGCCAGATTCTCCGGGCCAATCCATACGAGATCGTCAAAGCGGGATCGACAGGCGCGTTCGGGCGCCGAATTACCGTGCGAGACGTATTGCTTGTCGTCCAAATTGCGATCTGTGCCGTGCTGGTCACTTCTTCGATGGTTGCTGTGCGTGGACTCATGCGCTCCATGCACAGCAACTTCGGTTTTGAGCCGCGGAACGCGATGTTGGTGGATACCGATCTGACGACAGCAGGCTACAGCGGCGAAAGAGTACCCGCAATGCAACGGCGCATGATCGATGCCATACAAGCGATTCCTGGCGTAGATTCCGTAGGATCGGTGAATTATCCGCCGTTAGAACCTCCCGGTACTTGGCAAGGGCTTGTCTATACCGACACAACCGAGGATCTGAGCCCATCGAATGCCGCGGCCGACCCTAATATGTTCAACATATCTCCAGACTACTTCCGCGCATCCGGGACATCTTTATTGGCGGGCAGAGCCTTCTCATGGCATGACGACACAAACGCCCCGCGCGTAGCAGTGGTGAACCGGGAGTTTGCAAGCAAGATACTGGGCTCCGTACCGGACGCTGTCGGCCGGTATTTCAAGCTGCAAGATGGCACGCGCGTGCGGGTGGTGGGTCTGGTCGAAGACGGAAAATACGCGAACCTCACCGAAGGCCAGAAGCCCGCGATGTTCTTCCCCCTCCTGCAGTCGCCGGCTAGTTGGACATGGCTGGTGGTGCGCTCGAGCCGCGACCCGCAGCAACTTGCCGCGGCCATGAGAAGTGTGCTCCGGGACATCGACCCTGGGATGGTTCTGGCGATTCGCCCGTGGAGCACAGAACTGGGCGGAACTTTGTTCCCCTCGCGCATGGCGACAGTATCGCTTGGGTGTGCTGGGCATGATGGGCGCGATGCTTTCGATCACGGGCATCTTCGGAATGGCTGCCTACTCGGTGAGCAAGCGGCTCAAGGAGTTGGGAATTCGCGTGGCTCTCGGCGCGCAACGCAAGGAAGTGTTGCAGGCCGCGCTGGGACGTGCGTTCAAACTGTTGGCGATTGGTTCGGGGGTTGGATTGGTTCTGGGTCTGCTTGCGACGAAGGTGCTGGCTTTCATTGTGTATCAGGCCACGCCGCGCGATCCCCTGGTCCTGGCTGGTGTGGTTCTGGCAATGGCTGCGCTGGGACTTGCTGGCCACGTGGATTCCGGCGCAGCGTGCGCTATCGGTCAATCCTCTGGTCCTGCTGCGCGAGGAGTGAGTCGGGGCACGCTTCTAAGTTGCCTTACAACGGGCTTCTTGGCCCATTGGCCATTCCATACGACCAGGCAACCGCGTACCGCATTTTCAGTTGACGCTAAATCGCTAATGCACTTACCGGGGCCGATTACCACCCGAAAGTCGGCCAGTGGATACCAATTTCTACGCCTGTTCCTCACGACGGCGCATCCGGCTCCAGGCCGATGTGATCATTAACCGCATCGTGAAAACGCTGCTTGCACCCGAGGTATCGCTCCGTCGTCTGAATTGAAACGTGGCCGAGCAGGAACTGATCTGATCTAGTTCACCTCCTGCCTGATGACACAATCGCGCACAGGTCCTTCTCAAATCGTGCGGTGCCACCGATGGCAGACCACAGCTTTTCGCGTTTGCTTTCACGATTGCCCAGATGACCTTGGGTGTAAAGCCGTGACCCCAAATTTTGCCTGCTTTGTTGATAGACCGTAGCAACGGACCGGAGGTGATGCCGGCACCCGCAGTCCAGCTGTCGACCGCCTCCTTCACCCACTGCGGAACGGGGATCGTTCGGATGCGGCCACCTTTTCCTCTCAGGTCAGCGATGACCCAATGGCCTTCCCGAAGCTGAAGATCCTCTAACCGTAAGGTTGTAACCTCAGCTCTCCGGAGGCCGCAGCCGATGAGAAGCGAGAGCAAAGCGCGATTTCGTCGGCTGCGAAGAGTGTAGGCTGTCTCAGCACCGAGTAACTTCTTGCCCTCCTCGGCCGTCAGCCAATTCCCGACACGCACTCCCAGTCGCCTGACGCCCTTCACACGCCGAATGCCTGCCGCAAGATCCGGGCTAAGAAGTCCGCAATCGGATGCTTCATACGCCAGCCGGCGTATCGCCGCCAATCTCAGGTTAATCGTCGACGGCGCGTACGGGTGCTGTTCGAGTGCGATTCGGTACCGTGTGACCACGGTCCTGTTGAAGGCTAGCCTGGGCTCCGAACAGTACCAGTCGATGAATTCACGAATGGCATGGTCGTACGAGCGCTTTGAACTCGAAGACGTGAGACTGTTCAAGACCGCAGATTTCGATTGTTCTAGATCGGGTAACTTGAGAACCATTTTCGGGACTCGTTTGCGTTTGCTCTTCGCCATTGGAAGCGGCCTCCGCTGCCGCGGCGAAAAGCATGATCCTGTCCCGGATCTTCTAACCAGTAGCACGTCTATCGGTACCTATACCCGAAATCGAGCGTAAAACGGTCTGAGTGAGTGATTTGGTCTGTTTTGAACAACTGACAGAAACAGGCGCCGTCATGGGCTAACCCTATTCACGATGGGTTTTTTATTCGCCCAGTTGCACTCTTCCTTGGCGAATCGCAACTGAATCGTTCGCTGGCCCCCGGGTGTAATTGCGACTACAATTCCCGCGTGAGTGCCAGAATCCTTCTTCTCGTGACCTTCACTGCTGTCTTGCTTATGTCCAGATCGCAGCCCGGAGTATCGAACAGCGCAGCCTCCGGAGATGGTCTCTGCCGGCCACAAATTGCTGCGCATGGACCAGCCCCAAACAATGGAATCGTGATGAACGGGATCGACGTCCTCGAACAGGATGGTTTCCGGGAAGTCCGGGGTTCCGACCCGTCCTCCCCACGCGCAGTCGGTGTTATCACCAACCACACTGGTTTCGATGTCGAGGGCCGCAGGACGATTGATATTCTCGCCAAAGCGCCCGGCATCAAGCTCGTGGCGATATTCAGCCCCGAACACGGCGTGACCGGGGAACTCGACGTCAATTCGGTGGGCGATTCAGTCGATCGCGCCACGGGCGTACATATCTACAGCATCTACGGCGACACGACGGCGAGCCGGCATCCACCCGAAAGCGTGCTCCGGAAGCTGGATGTCCTAGTGATCGACATCCAGGACATCGGCTCCCGTTTCTATACGTACGAGTCTACCCTGGGTTACACACTTGAATCTGCAGCGATCACCGGCACCGAGGTCGTTGTGCTCGATCGGCCGAACCCTTTAACCGGTGTGCATGTGCAAGGACCTGTCTCGGATGGCAAACACCTCAACTTTGTCGATTACACGAGGGAACCGATTCGCCATGGCATGACGGTGGGCGAGTTGGCGAAGATGTTTAACAGCGAGCGCCACATCAACGCCAAGCTCACGGTGGTTCCCGTAAAGGGATGGACGCGCAGCGACTGGTTCGATTCCACCGATCTGGTTTGGATCAACCTGTCGCCGAATATGCGGAATATGAATGAGGCCGCGCTGTACACCGGGATCGGGATTTTGGAGTATACGAATGTATCCGTCGGTCGCGGGACGGACACGCCGTTCGAGGTGTTTGGTGCGCCGTGGATCAGACCACGGGTATTCGCGCAGTATCTGAATGCACGCCAAATCCCGGGTGTCCGATTCGTGCCAACCTGGTTTACACCCGCCAAAGATGCCAAGTTAGGCGGACAGCGCGTTGGCGGGGTGCAGATGATCGTGACTGACCGGTCTGTTCTCGATGCGCCGGAACTTGGATTGGAACTTGGCTCCGCGCTGCTGAAGCTCTATCCCGCCGATTGGGAGTTGGATCGATTGATCGATCTGCTGGGGAATGAGTCGACCTTGGAGGAGCTTAAGTCCGGCAAAGATCCGTGGTGTATTGCCGAGGACTATCAGCCGGATCTGCAACAATTCATGCGGGTCCGGCAAAAGTACCTGATCTATACCGATCACTGAATGTCGAGCGATAAGAGGCGTGGCCGTTGAAACATTCGATTTCAACGAAAACCGGCCAAGAATCTGTGAGCCGAAATGTATCCAAAAAGCCGAGAAGATCGTTTATAGGCATCCAGACGCGACGCGGTTTCTGCCCAACTCTGGCAAACGGAGTTGTTCAACAGCCACTTGCGTGGGCAATCCGAGAACATCAAACCTTGCGCCTGAGCGTTTGCTGAGAATTTGCGTGCTCATCCTTCCGCAAACTTGAGATGCGGTCACCCGGTAAAGGTACCTGCAAGTCGGCCAGCCGCCAGTAATTCGGAAGTGGGGTATCGCAGGATGCTGGCGCGTTTTCGGGTACCAATCCCTCGGAATGCCGCTCACCCCTAGGTCGATGAGCGCGTTGGCCTGTACTCGGCAGTTGAGATTCTTCCTTGTCGGAAGGCAACAACGACAAGATGACTTGTCAGAGTAATCAGCGCGGCGTGGTATGAGAAACGCGCCCTTGTCTCATAAGTTTCATATCGCATCCTCTTAGGGGGTGCGATTCTGATGCCACTCGTGTGGTGTAGCTCCAGTGACCCTCTTGAACGTCCGCGTGAAGTGGCTCTGATCTGCAAAACCTGTTGCCACAGCCACCATGGAAAGGCTCTCTCCTTTCATCAGCAGTAGCTCCTGCGCTTTGCCGATCCGAGTGTTCAGTTGATAGCGATGCGGGGATATTCCTGTGGACGCCTTGAACATCCTCGCAAATTGCGAGGATGACAGGTCGACCAGGCGGGCAAGCTGGAAAACAGAAACGGACAAATCGAGATGCTCGTGGATGAAGTCCAGAACGAGACGGAGTTGTGAGACCGATAGTCCAGAGTTCTTTTTTGGGGGTCTCCCCTGGAAGCAGGCGCTCAGGAGGGCGATCGTGAGTCCTTCTCCGTACAATCCTGTACTCGGGTCAGATGCGTCACATTCGGCAGCAAGGAGTCGCGCGCACTCGACCGCTCTCTTGTCATGAAACATCAGCTCAGGATTTCCTGCTTTTCCCGGGGCCAACTCGGGGCCGAACCAATCTCCTAGAGATTTCCTGTCGAAGCTCAGGCGAAGTTCGCGTACAGACTCCATGTTGTCCGTATAGCCCCAGACCGGCATCTCTGCCGGGACAAAACTGATGTGATTAGGCCGTTGACGTTCTAGGGCAGCGGGACGATGCAGATTTGTGCGGGCCTCACATCTGCCACCTATCTCCGCGAGCACAACTGTGAGAGTGTCTTGCGGACCCGACAAATCGTGCCAGGCACGGCCTGGGTGGTTGAAGTGCTGCAGGTGACGAACCGCTATGCCCGCGAAGGTTCGAAGTCTGCTGTGCGCCGCCTTCATACCGTGCGGAGAACGAAACTCAAATGTGTCCGATCCCCCAGAAACCTGCATCTGTGGTCCTCCTTTTGCGGCTCTCGCCCATAGCGTTTTCGTACAATCGTAGCCGTTTCGTACAAGCCATTCTATGTTCCTTCTAAGTATTTTGAGAGAAATGCCAGGAGGAAGAGTGGCCGGAAAGCTCAAGGAAAGATCGTTACACTGGCAAAGAGAAACGAGGGAGAGAAGATGACAGTCGCAGAACTGATGCACCACAACTTCGATAAGATCTTCATCGAGCTTGATCCAGTGAAGCGCGAAGCCATGATGCGCAATGCTTATACGGAAGATTGCGTATGGATACACCCAGGTGGCCGCCTGGTCGGCATTGCGGCGGTCAATGAGGCAGCATCGGAAATTCGTAAGCACATCCCGGAGTACCGCTACAAGGTGGTTGGCGATATTCACACGATGCACAATGTCGGGATGTACCGTTGGGGGAGCGGACTTCCTGGCCAACCGTTCCGCTATACCGGTACGGACGTTCTGGAGGAACGCGACGGCCGTGTGGCCGTGTTCTACACCTTCATCGATAGTGGAACTCCGCCGGTCTCGTCGACGGAATAAGGCCTTCGCTTGGATGGAAAACGTCGCTGACGCGCAGTAGCGCCGTTAGATACCTGCCGGACTGCTGTTGCGAACCCAGCAGTCCGGCCTTATCCGTTCTCGTCAGCGGATGGATAACGACTAACGATAGATCCCTATCGGAACTGCCTGAGATGAGACGCGGAGGTTGGGCGCAGGTGTCGTGGGGGGCAGTTTCGATAGGGATCTATCGTTTATCGGGAGCAATCTGCCACCCCCGAGGCATTGACCTCCGGTTTGCCCGTCATTCGAGCACAATCTGGGGGGAGCCTCCACTCGCCAGTGCTCCGGCGGTGAGCAGCTTTGGCGGTATAGTTCTGTCACAGTGTGCCGCGGCGCGTGTCTAACTAGATGAAGGGAGACACAACCATGAGCGTGAATGAACTCCAAGCCCTAGCACAGCAGTTCGCCGACGCCTTCGATCAGCGCGACCTCAAGCCTGCCATAGAGATGCTTTCTGAGGACGTGGAGGTCTTTGAATACGTTCCCTACCGGTTCGACGGCAAGCAGATGTTTGCCAAGCATGTCAACGAAGCCTATGAGGGCATCGTATCGGCGAGCTTCGGCTTCCGACAACCATCGTTTCGCGTCTATGGCGATAACGTGGGTATCGTGAATGCTTACGGCTCGTTTAGGGGAGTAACGAAGGACGGCAAGGTCCTGGCAGTCAACGACCGAGGAACCTTGGTCTTCGTCAAACAAGGCGGGCAGTGGAAGATTGTGAGCGCCCACTTCTCCGCGATGCCCCAGGGTCTCTGAGCATCGGCGAAGGCTGAGCGGCTGCCTGGAGATGAGACATGACGATCAATAATCCGCTATCTGACAACTCGCCGGACCATGAGGATCAGGACCTTGTGTTACGAGCCCGCTCGGGAGATCGCCAGGCGCTCGAAGACCTGGTCCAGCGGCCCGCAAGATTGCCTCGTTCATGGGCAAGGAAGAGGAAAGGATAACGGAGATCCAGGGGCTGAGCCTCCACCGTCGGACTTCCCCAACACCGCCGTGCCGAGCGACCTACCATCCCGGCATTATTGTGGTGGCCCAGGGCAGCAAGCAGGTGAACCTTGGCCGATCGAGTTTCATTTACGACGACTCGCGCTTCCTGGTGACTGCAGTCGATTTGCCGATTGTGAGCTGGGTGGCCGAAGCAACCGAGGAGGTTCCGTGTCTCGTGCTATCGCTCAAGTTAGACATGTCCATGGTTCGGGAGCTGCTCAGCCGTGAGGAAATTCATGTCGGGGAGGCGCCTTCCGACAGTCCCGCGATGTCGATCGGCAAGACCACGCCCGAATTCTTGAACGCATGCTGCCGCCTGTTGGATCTGTTGGACAACCCAGAGGACATTCCTTTTCTAACCGGCCTGATTCAGCGCGAGATCATCTATCGGATTCTGCGGGGACCCGCGGGAGCGCGCTTGCGCGCAGTAGCCACACTCGGAGATCAAAGCCACCGGACCGCAAAAGCGATTACGTGGATAGCCGCGAACTATGCCAAGCCTCTGCGCGTGGAAGAACTCGCACAGATGGCGAGCATGGGCGTGTCCACGCTGCATCATCATTTCAGGGTGCTGACTTCGATGAGTCCGCTTCAGTATCAAAAACAACTCCGGCTCCAATCGGCGCGGAGCCTAATGCTGAACAACGGTCTGGATGCCGCCAGCGCGGCTTTTGAGGTCGGCTACGAAAGCGCTTGGCAATTCAATCGCGAATACAGCCGTTTCTTCGGCCAACCTCCTATGCGAGACGTTCGAGCGCTTCTTTCTCCGCGTGCTTCGAAACTCGAATTGGTAGCTAGTTTCTGAGTCAGTGTTCGTCGCCTTCATCTATAGCCTCAAGGCTTGCGCTTTGAGGTCCAATCGAACTCGCGTTACATATTCCGGTGTTCTGAGCGAATGGTCGGTTAACCGGAAGCTATCCAGCTCCCAGAGGCGGGATCAGTTCTGTGAAGTCGGGCTTGTGAGAACTGAAGTTAGATCTTGAGCAAGTTGATGGACCATCTGCGTGAATCGTCTCGCCTTCAGAATCACCCACGACAATCACCCACGGTTCTTGCGCTTTCCTCGTACTTTCCACTGTTTGGCAGTCCCACGGCAACCATTGAAGTTGTTGGAAACACTGGAAACACGAGTTCTGAAAAACAGCAGTTACCTGAACGCCTTCAGCCCACAAGACTTACGAAGATGTCACTGAATAGAAGCGGATGAAATCACCCACGGCGGTCACCCACGACGATATGCCCGACCTGCGATCAACTTGAAGTATTGGGTTTTCAGAATGGCGCCGTGATGTCCGGCAGCGCCGGAGCCGATCACCACCATGTCGTAATGCTTTGCCGAACTATTCGTTCCGTTCATCGAACCTATTCTCCTGTAGAAGTTGGCACAAACGAGAAGCAATGAGATGCCCGGGCAGAATGTCATCGATGCCGCATTCGAGCGCGTCCCACCAAAGTTCCGCCGTGATGGCAGAAGTCACAAGTACCATTGGAGTGGGGATCTCAGGACACCTGACCCATTCGACGAGGTCTCTCCAATTGCCGTCCGGCAGGGCAAGTTGCGTGACAATCACTGTCTTCTCGCGCGTCGAGTTGAGCAAATCAACTGCCGCCCTGATGCTGGGTGCCCATTGCATCTCAAGTCCGTACGCTTCGATGTCCTGCGCGACCGTGGCTTCGGGGCTCGTGGTGGACACAAAAATCACTGTTCCTGCTCGTTTGTGGGTCTGCATCGATCTCTATAACCTACCTGATTCCACGTTATGCCCGCTGGCCTTCGATTGGCCGTAAGCCGCCGTAAGCTCGCCGTAACATTGCGAAGCTTTGTGGAGCATAATGAATGGGGAAAAGAAGCAAGTGCCAACGCCGCCATTATCATCCGGAAAATCTCTCGCCAACTCTGCAGCCGACCCCGTGCCGGCGACGGCGGTTCGCGACCAATTGGCGCGCGTGGTGAATAGCCCTGGTTTCGTTTCGTCAGTCCGGCTATGCCGGTTTCTGACGCACATCGTGAATCGGACAATCGATGGAGATATCGATAGCCTCAAGGAGTTCTCGATTGCAATGGAGGTGTTCGACCGCACCTCGGAGTACGATCCGAACATCGACGCAATTGTTCGGGTCGAGGCTCGTCGTCTCAGAGCGAAGTTGAAGGCCTATTACGAGGAAGGGCAGGGTACGGTTGATCCGGTTCTGATTGGATTGCGGCCGGGCAGTTATGTCCCGGTCTTCCGATGGCTTGATGCCCAGCCAGCAAAGCATCGCGAAGAGATTGGCGCAGCTCCGCCACCGGGCCGTATATGCGTTGCCGTGTTGCCGTTCGTGAACATGAGTCCGGAGCCGGAGCAGGACTATTTTTGCGACGGGATCACTGAAGAGATCACGAACTCGCTTACGCGGGTATCCGGTTTGAACGTGATTGCGCGGACATCGGCCTTTCACTTCAAGGGTGCCAACATCGATATCCGGGAAGTAGGGCAGCGTCTCGGCGCGAATCTCGTCATCGAAGGAAGCGTGAGGAAGGCCGGCGAACAGCTGAGGATCACTGCCCAGGCGATTCAGACCGAATCGGGTCATCACGTCTGGTCGGAGACGTTCCGTCGCGAGCTACAGGACGTGTTTGCGATCCAGGAAGAGATCGCACAATCTGTTGCGGACTTACTCCGGCTTCACATGCCGGAAGTACAAGGGCCAGTGCGGCCCTCCCCTCCTGATCTTGAGGCATATACAAGGTACTTGCGAGCTCGATTTCTGATTCACCAGCAGTCGCCTGAAACGCTGCACGCCGCCCTGGAGCAGCTACGAAGGCTCACAGAGACTTATCCCGATTACGCTCTTGCTTACAGTGGCATGGCTGCGGCGAGCGGCCTTCTTGCCCAGTTCGGGATGGTCTCCGGCCGTGATGTGTATCCAGAAGTGAAGGCAAACGCGGAGCGCGGTTATGCGCTCGATCCTGAATCCGGTGACACATGCACGGTGCTGGGCGCACTTCGTGCCTGGTTTGAGCATCGTTGGGATGAAGCGGACAGGATGTATGACCGCGCGCTAAAACTACAACCCAGTCACGCGCCGGCTCACATGTTTCGTGCTATGGCTTTGTTGTGCCAGGGGGACATCAACGCGGCAGAGTCAGGACTTCGCCGCTCGACTGAACTGGACCCGCTCTCGGCCAGCGACTGCGCGCGGATGGCTTATCTTCACTACGTAAAAGGAGACTATTCATCAGCCGCAGAGCATCTCCGACAGTCTTTCGAACTGGATCGAGACTATCCTGAAGCGCGATTGTATGAAGGACTCTTGCACTTCCAGCAGCAGCGTTACGACGCGGTGATACAGTGTCTCTCGCCGTCTGCCTCACCATTGGATATCGGTCTGCTTGCCGCAGGACATGCCCAGCAAGGCAGCTTATCGCGAGCCGAAGAATGTATCGAGAGACTTCATCAACTCGCGGGGCGGCAATACGTCACTCCCCTGGCAGAAGGTTTCGCTGCAGTCGGGATGGGAGATTTCGATCTGGCACTGCAGTGCCTGGATGAAGCGATCAATCACAAAACAAACTTCGTGAATCTCCTGGCGATCGAGCCGTTTTTTCATCCTCTTCACGCTGACCGCAGGTTTGCCAAACTCCTGAAAAAGCTAAACTTGTCGCACTGACAGGTGCCGCAAGCAGTGCCGTTAGCTTACGTAGGGCTTACGTAGGGCTTACGAGGCATTACTCCCCCCGCTTCCGCGTTCGAGGCACCATTGCTTCATGAAACGACGCACTCGAACAACCTGCTTGGCCTTCACCTTCGGGACGCTGGCGCTGCTGGCGCGAGGTCAGGATCTCGCACCTCTGTCCCCCCGCCCACGGTTGAACAGGCGGCGGGACAACAGTCAAACCTCCCTGAATTGACTCTCGAAGAGGCGGTTGAACAAGCCATTGCGAACAACAGCAGTCTGAAGACCGCCAGCCTCGATACACTCCGGGCCGCTGACGATCTGGCTGCGAATAAGACAAGACGTTTTGCGAATACGCAGGTCACTGCGCTCGGCGCCCAACTGGTTACGAAGCCATCTGTTACTTATCCGGCAGGCTCGCTTGGGGTATACAGCGCAACCGGGCCGATTCCGGCGACGAATCAGAAGGTCGAGATTCCGCGAAAACCCGTAGGCATAGTGAATGTCCTGGTTGCCCAGCCACTTTCGACGCAGTACCAGCTGCATCTGCAATTGAAGGCTCTTGAGCTGGGGCTGGAAGGTACGCGCCAGGACCAGGTGAAAACGCGTCTGGAGGTGGTCGACCAGGTTCGACGTGCTTACTACGCGGTTGTCGAGGCACAGAGCGCTCTGGATAGCCTTCAGGCGTCACTCCCTTATTACCGGGAATCGCATCGTCTGGCATTCGTGAACCGCGGTAAAGAGACGATTCTCGAATCGGATCTGCTGAACGCCGATGCGCAGCTTTTGAAGATACAGAATGCCATCAGCGATGCGAGCGACAGGGTCGCATCGGCGAGCGAAAGATTGAACGATCTGATGGGCCGGGACGTACACACGCAGTTCCGGGTCGCGGCGATCGGCGACGCAGATACCGATCTCGCCACATCCGAAGCTATGGAAGCCCGCGCTCTTCAAAACCGGCCAGATGTGAAGAAGGCGAAGCTTCTGGTGCAGCAAGCCAATTACGACGCGCGGGCGAAAAAGGCGGAATATATCCCCGACGTGAGTCTCGCATTCAGTTACTACACAACCGCGAATTTCGAGAATGTTTTTCCAAGCAACGTCGGGACAGTGGGTGTGTCGGTCCGGTGGGAACCGTGGGACTGGGGACGCAGGCACCAGGAATACGGGGAAACAGCCAGGAAGAACAGGCCACGGTTGGAGTTGGCGCTACGGAACGCGCCGTTCTTCTGGAGGTGAGAAATGCGTGCCGGCAATTGGAGAACACCCGCCGACAACTGACCCTCAGCGATGCAAGCGAAAGTGCGGCCCGGCAGAAGCTGAAAGAGTTGCAGGAGAAGGTGACGCGCGAAGCGGCATTAAGCAGAGATTTGTATCAAGCACAGTCGGATCTGGCATCCGCCG
>CAWDNR010000010.1:0-600050 GCA_963803655.1 Terriglobia bacterium | reverse complement strand
CGGAGATCAGCAAGCCGTTCCCTCCGCCCCCCGGACTCAGCAAAGTGAAACCGCTAACAGATGGGTTCATCCTTTTGACTCCCGAGGGCGTCGAGACAGCGTTCGCGCAGGACCTGACCAAGGAGGAGAAAGCGCTCCTTGTTGCGGTCCAGCCTCAAACCGCAGGCTCGATCTTCGAAGCTAAACCCACGGCAGCGGCTTGGCACAGTAAGCCGTCGTGGTTCATCGTCGCCAGCAACGACAATATGATCGCTCCCGAACAAGAAAAGAGCATGGCGAAGCAGATAGGTGCGATCACCTTTGTTCTGCCATCCAGTCATGTCGCGATGCTCTCCCATCCGAAGGAAGTCGCAAACGTGATTGAAGACGCGGCGGCAGGCAAAAAGTGAACATGGCCCGCAGAAACGAGACAAAGCCCGGTCAACGGTGTTCCTGGGTGAACTTGGATGACACGCTGTTGGTCGAATATCACGACCGGGAGTGGGGCGTTCCCGCCCATAGCGATCGCGAACACTTCGAGGGGCTCGTTCTTTCGGGAGCGCAGGCGGGATTGAACTGGTCACTGGTGTTGAAAAAACGAGAAGGCTATCGCCGCGCTTTCGACAAATTCGATCCCGAGAAAGTCGCGCGTTATTCCGGAAGACAAATTCAAACACTCTTAGCCGATACCGACATCATCCGCAACCGCATGAAGATCGAAGGTGCGGTGCGCAACGCGCGTGCATTGCTGAAGGTCCAGGAAGAGTTCGGCGACTTTGATTCTTATTGCTGGCGGTTCGTCGGCGGGCGGCCGAAACTCAACCGTTGGAAGACGACGCGGGAGATACCGGCGAGCTCCCCCGAATCCGAGACATTCAGTAAAGACTTAAAGCGCCGGGGATTTAGGTTCGTCGGTCCCACCGTTATTTACGCCTACATGCAGGCCATCGGGATGGTAAATGACCACATCATCGGTTGTTTCCGTCATGGGCAGATCTCGAAAGCGAACCGAGAGGAGAAGGTTGGTCCCGTATCTGTGAAAGAAAGTCATCGAACGGGGCTGCGCAAAAACGCTCTTTCTTGGCACTAATGAGTAAATCTAGTTCGAAGACGCAAGACTGGTGACTGCAACTCTCCATATCCTTCGCACGGCGGAGCGGCAGATTCGCCGAACAACTTAAACCGTACGGAGCCCTCGATGAACGTGGATGTCTTGTCAACAAAAGTCACTGAACGAATTGCCGTTATCACGCTAGGGAGCGCGAAGCGCATATATTTCGATGCCGAAATGGGCGACGTGCTAACAGAGCGCCTGCAAGAATTCGCCGGCGATCCCAACATCCGCGTTGTGATCGTGACAGGCGGCACTCCGGGATATTTTAACCGTCATTTCAGCATTCCTGCCCTTATCGAATTCGCGCAAGCCGTGCGCACCTCCGGGCGGCAATGGCCGGACAACGCAGCCTACCACGACGGATTCTTCGACAAGGCAATGGCGCTGTGCGAAACCATGCCCAAGCCTGTCATCGCTGCGATTTCCGGGACTGCTCTTGCCGGGGCCTTCGAGTTCACGCTTGCGTGTGACCTTCGCGTCGCTGAGGACGGAGACTATCTGATCGGTCTGCCCGAGACCGAACTCGGTCTTCTGCCCGGTGCGGGCGCTACACAAAGGTTGCCCCGCACCATCGGGCCGGCGGCGGCCCTCATGCACATCCTTATGGGGCGGCCGCTCAATCTGCGTGACGCCGAAAAGAAGGGCCTTGTGCACGAAACCGTCAGCGGCAAGGCCATCGATCGCGCGATGGAAATTGCAAAACGCCTCTGCTCGCATACGCCGGAATCGCTCGCCTATATCAAGCGTCTTGTCCGCAATGCGATCGACACGCCTCTCGCTGAAGGACTGGCTCTCGAGCGAAACCTCTTCATGAGATTGTGCGTTTCCGACCAGGCGCTCGCGCGCATGCGCTCTTACGAAGACAAGAAGATTACAGACCCGTCCCGCTCGCTTGAATCTTAAAGGAGGATGAATCGTGGCCAAATCGAATACTTCACCCATCCGAGTGATCGAGGAAACGCCGGGCTACTGGAGAGCCATATTCGACTATCCGCCCTTTAATGTCGTCGACGCCGATGTCTTCCAGGCCCTTCAGGACCTTCTTGTCCGGATGGAGACTACTGAGAGTTTGCGTGTGGTTGTTTTCGAAAGCGCTCTTCCGGACTTCTACCTGTCGCACTTCGATCTGACGGGCAAGATCGGAAACATCATGAGCGCTATCGGCCCCACGGGCTTACCCATTTTGATGGACACGTTCGTGCGCCTAACGAAAGCGCCGGTCGTCAGCCTCGCAAGAATCCGAGGCTGCGTGCGCGGCGTGAGCAGCGAGTTCGTTCTTGCCTGCGACATGCGGTTCGCCTCGCGCGAGAACACGAAGCTCGGCCACCCCGAACTCGGAGTTGGCCTGCATCCCGGGGGCGGAGGCACAGAGCGCCTTCCGCACCTGGTGGGGCGCGGGCGGGCGCTCGAAATCGTTCTGAGTGCCAACGACTTCGATGGCGACACAGCGGAACGATACGGCTATGTGAACCGATCACTTCCAGACGCCGAGCTGGACGGCTTCGTCGATGCCCTCGCACGCCGGATCGGCTCCTTCGATCGGCGCGCGCTCGTTGCGGCAAAACATCTCGTCAACCAAGTCTCTTTGCCGCGGTTCGATCGGCTGCTCGACGCCTTCGCTTCGTTTGGAACAGCACTTGGGTGGCCCGAAGCTCAGAACCGTATAAAGACCGTGCTGGGACGCGGACTGCAACGCGACGCCGGCTTCGAGAAAAATTGGCCCGAGGTACTCGGCACGCTCGTCGAGACCGGCAAGAAAGGCGTTGGGGATGATAGCCACACTTGAGGTCGAGCGATTCAGCCTGATCTCGTCCCGGCCATTCGACAAGATATTAGCCGCGATTAGAGCCGCCATAGGCCATCCGGACATGGTTGCGTTCGCGAAAAGGACAGCCGCTGCGCCGACGTTTCCAGATTTCGAAAGCATAGTTCGCGAAGGGTTGGGCAAGACAGGCCTGATGCTCTTCATGGAACTGGAGCACGGCGCCGTTATAAGGAAAGCGACGGATCGCGATAACCCCCGAATGGTGCGGCTCATCCTGGGCAATCCGCTCATCATGCAGCAAATGGCAAGGAACGTTCCGGACGCCGGCTCTTATGCCCCGGTCACGGTGCTCGTCGACGAACGCTCTGATGGCGTTCACATTTCCTATGACAGGATGGCCAGTCTTCTGGCTCCCTATCGGAATTCCGAGGCACTCGCGGTCGCGAGGGATCTCGACAAGAAAGTCGAGACCCTTTTGTCCGAAGCGGCAGGCTGAGCCAACATCGCTGCGCGTCGAAGCAGAACCGGCAAATTGAGGAGGAGTGATGACCAATCGATTGCAGTGGGACGCTCTTGTCAGTGCCCAGATCCCGGTGGTCACAAGCGACCTTCCGCCCGGCGCAAGCGAAATGAAATGGTCGCCCATTTCTTCGACGATTATTTCGGGCAAGCGCGATGCCGTGCTGGTGGACACGGCGATTACGGTCGATCAAAACCAGAAACTTGCCGACTGGATCGCGCACAGCGGCAAGAATTTGACGGCAATCTACGCAACCCACGGCCACGGCGATCATTTCTTTGGCGTAAACACAATCCAGAAGAAATTTCCGAAGGCGCGGTTCGTCGCGACGAGCGAAGTCATCGCGGTTATGCGAAAGCAGGCGTCGGTTCCTGTGGTTGAGTCATATTGGAAACCACGGTTTCCCGGACAAATCGATTCGACGCTCGTGGTCGCCGACGAACTCAAGGGCGGTCTTCTCGAACTGGAAGGGGAGCAACTCATAAGTGTTCCTCTCGGGCATACCGATACCGATAGCACAACCTGTCTCCATGTCCCTTCCATCGGACTGGCCGTTTGCGGCGATGCGCTCTACAATGATGTTCATCTTCATCTGGGCGAGTCGAATGCGGAAGGCCGCAAGGAGTGGATCGCGGCGCTCGATACGATCGAGTCGCTCAAGCCGGTTGCGGCTATTGCCGGGCACAAAAGGCTGGGCGCGCCCGATACGCCAAATAACATCGAGGCTACACGAAAATACATTCGCGATTTCGACCGGATTGCTTCCCATACCAAGACCGCGCTCGATCTATATAACGAGATGCTTGCGATTTATCCCGAACGCGTAAACCCGGCGGTCTTGTGGTATTCGGCACAGGCGGTGAAGCCGGGCAACTGAATCCGACGACGTTCAACCTCTCTAGCAGGCTGCGGAAAAATGGATAATGCGACTTAGAACCTATCCCAGTTTATCGATTTTGTTAGTGAGAGAAGAGCTTTCGCTGCATGTGCTGGTGGCCAGAAGGTCTTTTTTCGGCCCAGCGGATAGACTCGACTTTGACTTATCCGGTTTGAATTGCCAGATTTCGCATGCGGACTAGGTTATAAGCAGCGGCAGCAAAGGTGAAGACCCAGCCCACCTTGAAGATGCCGCGGTGGCGAACCTTCCGCAACAGCGCGATCGTCTTGAGCCATCCGAAGCACTCTTCAACCCGCTTCCTCTTCCGCTGGCTGATGGTGTATCCCGGGTGCTGCGTCGTACGAGCATCGATCGCGCTTCCACCAGGCCGCGCAAGATTTTGGGCTACGTGCGGTGTGACCTTCAGGTTGCGACACTCGGCCACGAAATCCGCTGTGTCGTAGCCCTTGTCGCCGCCTACCGTTACCTGCTTCGTTCCCCGAATCTGTTCCAGCATGACCAGCGCGGCATCGCGCTCGGCCGTTCCGTTGGCCTCGAATACCTCCGTGTTCACGATTAGGCCGTTGCGGTTCTCCACCAGCAGATTCCCGTTGTAACTCAGCTTCGCTTCTTTGCCCTGACCTTTGCGTGCCATCTTCGCATCCGGGTCCGTCTTCGATGCGTGCGTCTGGTTCGACCGCGTCTCCCCGCGGAAGTCCACTGTCGCATTGCCAGGATCGTCCGGTGGAACCGTGCTCTTGGCATCCTTGCGTTGATAACTCTTCGCACTCGCCCACGCTTCCAGTAGCGTTCCATCCACGGTGAAGTGTTCGTCCGAGAGCAGACTCCGTTCGCGTGCCTGCTGCAGCACGGCCTGGAAGAAGGCTTCGGCAATGTCCCCATCGAGCAGGCGCTCGCGGTTCTTCGTGAACACGGTCACATCCCAAATGGCGTCATCCATGTTCAAGCCCACGAACCAGCGGAACAGCAGATTGTAGTCGAGCTGTTCCATCAGCATCCGCTCGCTGCGCACCGAGTACAGCGCTTGCAACAGGAGCGCTCGCAACAACTTCTCCGGCGCAATCGAGGGGCGCCCAGTCTTGGCGTAAACCTTGTTGAACCGGGGTTGCAACTGCCTCAATGCCTCATCAGTCATGACACGAAGGGGACGCAAGGGGTGGTCTTGCGGTACCCGCTGTTCCGGGCTTACGTAGCTGAACACATCCATTTGCTGCCTGTCGTCGCCTCGCATTCCTTCTTCTTATCAGCTTTGCTTGTGCAAACAAGAATCATTCTTGGTTCTCAAGGTGTTTTTCCGCAGCCTGCTAGTCTCCTGTCCCAGTGGTTCGTGTCATAAGTTAGAGGCGGTCGTGCGCTGCGCGTAACGAGCGATGCTGGCCAGGATTTGGTCCGCGGTTTTGGTCCAAACGAAGGGCTTGGGATCTTCATTGTGCACGTCGATGAATTCGCGGATGGCCGCTTCCAGGTCTTTTACACTGCGGAACACGCCCCGTCGAATTCGCTTGTTGGTGAGTTCGGCGAACCATCGCTCCACCAGGTTGATCCAGGATCCGTAGGTGGGAGTGAAGTGGACATGAAAGCGTGGACGTTTGGCGAACCATTTCCGGATGATGGCAGTTTTGTGGGTTCCGTAATTGTCCACAATAATATGCACATCGAGTCCAGCGGGCACTTGCGCCTCGATCACATCGAGGAACTGGCGAAATTCCTGCGAGCGGTGGCGGCGGTGCAGTTGGCCAATCACGCGGCTGGTCTTCAATTCCAACGCGGCAAACAGCGAAGTCGTGCCATGGCGTTTGTAGTCATGCGTGCCGCGCTCCACTTGCCCCGGCCGCATCGGCAACAGTGGCTGCGTGCGGTCTAACGCCTGGATTTGGCTCTTCTCGTCGACACAGAACACCACTGCGTGCTCGGGCGGGTTCATATACAAACCCACGATGTCGCGCACTTTTTCAATCAGTTGCGGGTCCGGCGACAGCTTGAACGTGTCCGCTCGGTGCGGCTGCAATCCGAAGGCATGCCAAATCCGGCTAATTGTCATCCGGCTGAGTCCGCTCGCTTTGGCTAAACCGCGCGTGCTCCAGTGGGTTTGGCCGCGAGGCGTGCTTTCTAGAGTTTGAACCACTAGCTTTTCGACCTGATCATCGCTGATCTTGCGTGGCGCTCCGGGACGTGGTTCGTCGTATAGCCCTTCCATGCGCGCTTCCAGGAAGCGCGACCGCCACTTGCCAACCATGCCCAACGAACAGCGCAACTTCTTGGCGACCGTCTTGTTATCCAGTCCTTCGGCACAGCCCAACACTACCCGAGCGCGACGAGCCAACAGGCCTTGGCTGCGCGTCCGGTGGGCTAACGATTCGAGTCGCCGGCGCTCTTCGTTGGTCACAATCAAGGGTTGCTTGGGACGTCCGGTTCGCATCTGAGCCTCCTGCATTTTAGATGCAATCCGGGCCCGACTTAGTTCACTTATTTCTGGGACATGAGACTAGGAGGGCGAGTCGTGGAGGCACAATCGCTGAATAAGACGAATGAAGACGATTTCCTGGCGACAGTCACAACAAAGGACAGCACAAGGATCTTCGACAAAAGGCTTTCGCACGGCTGCGGGAAATAGAATGGTAAGTATGGCGGAATCGATCACTCCACTACCGCTAACGTCCTCGCGTGCCGACCAGATCTTCCCGATACTGACTTCAGTGCAAATCGCACGTGTTGCTACACACGGCCGCACGCGCGCAGTTCGCAGCGGCGAGGTCTTGGTCGAACAAGGGGATCGAGCCATTCCATTTTTCGTGGTCATTTCAGGGGAACTAGAGGCGATGCGGCCGACAGGCGCAACCGAGACGCTCATCACGATCTTCAGAGCTGGTCAGTTCACTGGAGAAATCAACACGCTTTCGGGCCGTCGCGCTCTGGCGCGCATTCGTGCACGGCAAGATGGAGAACTTATCGAGCTTGCTCGGGAAAATGTCCTCACTCTGGTTCAAACAGATGCCGAACTGAGCGAGATCCTGATGCGCGCATTCATTCTTCGACGGGTAGAGTTGCTAGCACAAAGCATTGGCGATGCAACACTTGTGGGTTCGAGCCATTCCGCCGATACGCTTCGCATTAAGGAATTCTTGACTCGGAACGGCCACCCATATACGTATATCGATCTGGAACGCGACGCTGACGTTCAAAGCCTTCTCGATCACTTTCGTGTCTCTGTAGCTGAAACACCCGTGGTGATCTGCCGCGGCGAAACGGTACTGCGTAATCCCACGAATCGCGAGATCGCCAACTGTCTTGGCTTCAACGAGGCGGTGGACGAGACACAGGTGCGCGATTTGGTGATCGTGGGCGCAGGGCCGGCGGGGCTGGCCTCCGCCGTGTATGGCGCCTCGGGGGGCCTTGCCGTTCTGCTGCTGGAAACCCTACTCGCCTGGAGGGCAGGCGGGTTCCAGTTCGAGAATTGAAAACTATCTCGGATTTCCAACCGGAATTTCGGGAAACGAACTAGCTGGTCGGGCATACACTCAGGCGCAGAAATTTGGAGCGCAGATGCTGCTCACCACGGGAACGCGGCTAACCTGCGACCGCAAGCCGTATCAGATAGAACTAGAAGATGGCACAAGGATCCCAGCACGCGCGATCGTCATCGCCACCGGGGCCAAATACCGCAAGTTACCGATTGAGAATTTGTCCCGCTTTGAAGGCGTCGGCATTTATTACGGTGCAACTTTTGTTGAAGCGCAAGTATGTAGCGGTGAAGACGTCATGGTAGTCGGCGGGGGAAATGCCGCGGGGCAGGCTGCTGTTTTCTTGGCTGAGAGCACAAAGCACGCGTACATAGTCGTCAGAGGCTCTGGCCTCATTGACACAATGTCGAAATACCTGATTCGGCGCATTGAACAAACCCCTAACATCACCGTACTGGTCCATACCGAACTTGTCGGCCTCGATGGCATTGATCATCTCGAACGAGTCACGGTACGGAATACTCAAACTGGAAAGACCGAGGAGAAGAATATCGCGCATGTGTTCGTAATGACAGGAGCGAACCCCAACACCGCTTGGCTCAACGGGTGCGTCGTGCTCGACAACAAGGGCTTCATTAAGACAGGTCCCGATCTTTCATCCGAGGAACTGAGCGGCGCACACTGGCCTCTCAGTCGCCGACCATACCTACTGGAAACCAGTCTGCCCGGTGTTTTCGCTGCGGGGGATGTTCGCGCAGGCAATGTCAAACGCGTTGCATTTGAGGCCCCTTTCGAACGGAGTGGTCAGTCGGGTTTCCAGATCCTCAGGATTCAGTCCCGTGTACGTCCAGGCGACGGAAATGACCGGGATGTCGATATTCGGAAAGATGTCAGTGGGGGTCCGAAGAATGACGGCCGGACTCAGCAAGAGAATGAGGATCGCAACAACAACGAACGTATAGGGGCGATTAAGCGCTAACCGGACTATCCACATGGGCGTGTCTCTGCTTGGCTACGGCGTTTAGAGGTTGATTCGACGCAACCGCGCATGCCTCCAGTTTCTTCCGACGATCTCCGAGACCTCAACGACGATTCTTGCCGTCCCTCGTTTCGATCTCGTTTCATGTTCGATGCACACTGCGACCGCCCGGTCCCTTTTTTCTGTCGCCCCGTCGTTTATAACCCTGCCCTTGATCTCGAAGCCCTGCAGACCAGGTATGTGTAAAAGGCTTGCGAACGCCGCATCGCAAAAAAGCTCAGATCGCCTTCTTAGATGGCGAGGCCCCCTCGTGGTAGCGCCGTCGAGCCATACTTTGTTAAGCCTGTTACCGATGCTTCGCATGCATGGCGGTACAACGCATAATTTATGCGACCGACCGGTCCCTTCTGGTTCTGAGCAAGGGCGAGTCCGGCGAGATTCATGAACGAGCGCGTAACGCCGCTGTGATCGCCATTCTGCTGGCGCAAATCAAGCGCCTTCAGCCACATCTGGCCCGCAATGTCCCGTTGCCCAGCATTGTTGTTTATAGCCCAGCGAAGTTGTCCAGCGCTGCGGCGTAGTCGGTAGTGTGCTCAGGGTCATGGTCAAGAATACGTAGAGAACGCTCGAACGCATTGCGAGCCTCCCCAAATTCACCCTCTCCCTCATACGCGACCAGCAAGTGTGATGCAGGCCCTTGCAAGTTCGATGCTGCTCAATTGACTAGAGTCGGTGAGAGGCTTAGTCATGGCGATGACTTTGCCGAACTGACCTTGCTGTTCAAGTACGAAGGACTGGCGCAGCTGCTCGTCCGGATTGATCTGAGCCAAAAGCGGCGAACAGGCCAATAACAGTGTGAGTAGGCTTTTCTTAAGATGTCCCATGCCATCAGAATGGCCATGGGAGTCAGGTCAATCCAGTTGAAGTCTGCCAACCTTGGTATTCGTGCAGTAAGGGCTGGACCCCCTGCAGTGAAGCCCAAACCTTCCACGGGGCCAGACTGCTGTTAAACGGATGGGACCACAAATCAGCTTCCGGAAAGCCGACGATTCCGAAGTAAAGTAAAGAGAAGGCGTTTCCCGTTAGTAAAACATTCCATCGAAGGAACCCCAGACCTACCGTGTCAAGACCATGCCTGGCCTCTTGCCAAAGTACAAATTGCACTCAGGGTTCCCATCCTCCGCCCAAGCTCTTGTAGAGCTGTACCAGGGTCAATCGTTCATTGAGTTGAGCCTGTACCAGGCCGAGTTCGGCGGAGAAATAGTTAGTTTCGTTGGTAAGGACTTCGAGATAACTCGCAACACCGCCGCTGTATCGCATGTGCGAGAGGCGCGCCGCGTCTTCTGCGGAGGCAACCAGAAGTTCCTGCTGCTGACGAAAATCCTGGGTCTTGCGGTATGCAACCAGGGAATCGGAAACGTCGCGGAATGCTCCCTGGATGGTCTGTTCATAGCCAAGCAGGAACTCCTGCTGCCGCGCTTCTGTCAGGCGGACGTTCGATCGCAGCTTGCCCGCCGTGAAGATCGGTTGGGTGAGTGTTCCGCCAAAGTTCCACAATCCCGCCGGGCCGCTGAACAAACTAGTCAACGCGGAACTTTGATATCCAGCTGTCGCGGTGAGTGAGATCTGGGGAAAGTACGCGGCCCGCGCGACTCCGATTTGAGCGTTGGCGGAGATCAACTGTTCTTCGGCCTGACGGATGTCGGGCCGCCGCTCCAGCAAGGAAGAGGGAAGCCCGGCGGGTACCGCAGGGGGATGTTCCTGCTCGGTCAATTTTCGTCCTCGAGGAACCGGCGCAGGGTTGTTCCCGAGAAGAGTGCTGATGAAATTTTCTTCCTGCTCAATCTGTTGTTCCAGGCTGGGGACTTCGGACGCTGCGGTAAAAACGAGCTGTTCGGCCTGTCGAACGTCGAGCATGGAGGTTGAACCTCCGTCGGCCAAGCAGTCGGGTCAGGCGAAGGGAGTCCTGGCGCGATGTCAGTGTT
This sequence comes from Terriglobia bacterium, assembly GCA_963803655.1. Taxonomy (GTDB): domain Bacteria; phylum Acidobacteriota; class Terriglobia; order Terriglobales; family Acidobacteriaceae; genus JAIQFF01. Next base: position 589,349 of record CAWDNR010000010.1, on the reverse strand, counting down.
CGCTGGGAGATCTCAAGCTGCAAGTCGAGCGCGCGCAGTTGGAAGTAAGCGCCGGCCAGATTCGCGATCAATGCAGTGATAACTTCCCGCCGAGCCCACTCGCTAGCGGCCAGGTCGGCACGGGCCGCTTCAGTAGCGCGGCGGTATTTCCCCCAGAAATCCAGGTCCCAGGCAAGGCTCCCACTCACCTGAGTGGCGCTGGTTTCGTATGCAGCTAAGAATTTTGTTTGCGGATTGCGCAGATTCGTGCCCGCCACCCCGCCTGCGACAGTGGGAAACTGATCGGCCCGCGTGATGCCCAACTGCGCCTGGGCTTGCAGAATCCGCGTGGCCGCTATGCGCACGTCATAATTCTGCTGCAGCGCGGTCTTGACCAGCTCTTTTAGTTGTTCATCCTGGAAAACCTCCCACCACTTCTCGTCGGCAAGGGATCTGGCATCGCTCTTGGCCGCTTCCTCAGGTGCGAGACCGCGATAGACGGGAGGAACGTTGACCGCCGGCCTCTTGTAATTTGGCCCGACCGCGCAACCGGAGGCGAATCCCAGAATTACCACCAGGAGTAGAAGGGCAGGTAGCGTCCTCATCTAGTCGTCTCCCGCTTCGCCGGATTTTGCGCGGGAAGAGGCGTCGCGCCCGCAGAGGATGGCTTCCTGGTCTCAGCACCGGAGAACCTCTCCACCACGCAAAACACAGCCGGAACAAAGAAAATGCCGAGCGCGCTCGCCGCCAACATGCCGCCGATGACCGTGGTGCCCATGATCTGGCGGGCCACCGCACCCGGCGCCCGATGCCGTCCACAGCGGGATGCATCCGAAAATGAATGCCAACGAGGTCATCAGGATCGGCCGGAGGCGAAGCTTGGCCCCTGTAAGCGCCGCATCCACCAGGGGCTTGCCTTGCTCGTATTCATCCTTGGCGAATTCCACAATCAGAATGGCATTTTTTGCAGCCAGGCCGATCAGCATGACCAGTCCGATCTGCGAGTACACATCGGTCTCAATCTGGACCATGAAAGGGGGCAAGAACGCGCTCAGCAGCAGCGCGGCGCAGCCACAGAATGAGAAAGCGCCAAACACCGCCACCGGCGTGCTCAGCAGCACGGTGAAGGGCAGTGTCCAACTCTCATACAACGCGGAGAGAATGAGAAAAACAAAAAGCAACGACAACCCGAAGATCGCGGCCGGAGGCACGCCTTGCTGGGCCTTTTTTTCCTGATATGACATGCCCATGTAGTCGAAGCCCATCTCTGAAGGCATGGTTTGCGCAAAGACTTCTTCCAGGGCAGCCGTGGCTTGATCGGAGCTGTAGCCCGGAGCGGCGCTCCCGTTGATCTGAGCCGAGCGATACAGGTTGTAACGCATGGTGAATTCCGGCCCTGAGACGCGGCTCAAAACTCGTCAGCGCGGAGAGCGGCACCATCCGGCCGTTTTGGTTTCTGACATAAAATTGGCCGACGTTCTCCGCCTTGGTGCGGTAGTCGCCCTCCGCCTCGATGTAGACCTGCCACTGCCGGCCGAAGCGATTGAAGTAGTTGATGAACAGTCCCCCCATGAAGGCCTGAATGGTGCGGTACACATCGGCGACGGGCACTGCCTGCTTGATCACCTTGTCGCGGTCCACGTCGATGAACTGCTGGGGCACGCTTCCCAGGAACGTGGTACTGACGCCCGCGATCTCAGGACGCTTGCGGGCAGCCGCCAGGAACGTGTTCAAGTTGTTGGCGAGGAATTGCACATCCTTGCCGGCACGGTCTTCGAGGACGAAGGTGAATCCGCCCGAGGTGCCCACGCCGGGAATGGCGGGAGGCGAAAAATCAAATGCGATCCCCTCCGGCAACTGGCTGAGGGCTCGATTCAGGCGCGCCTTAATCACCTGAAACTGGGTTTCCCGGTCGGTTGCGCTCGTCCCACGGCTTCAAGGTGACCCAAAAGAAGGCGTTGTATGTCGATCGGGTGAAGCTGAGCAAACTGAAGCCTACGACGCGTGGTGGTGGTTGCCACGCCCGGAGTGTGAGCCAGAATGTCCTCAATCTTTCTTGCCGACCAGGTCGGTGCGCTCGGTGGAAGCGGCGCTCGGTAGCTGCAGGTTGACGTATAGATATCCCTGATCCTCATCGGGAAGAAAGCTCGACGGAACTTTACCGCCGAAAAACCAGGCGCCGACGCCGAACCCTACCAGCATGATGAAAGCCACGGCACTCTTGCGAATGCAGGGCCGCACAAACCCGGACGTAACCATTGGTGACGCGTTCGAACAGCCGATTGAACCAGTCGAAAAATCTTCTCAGAAGCCCTCGGCTGGCTTTCTTGGGCCGCAGCAGCAGTGCGGCCAGCGCCGGGCTGAGGGTCAACGCGTTGAACGCCGAGAGCAGCACGGAGATCGCGATGGTCACGGCGAATTGCTGATAGAGCCTTCCTGTAATGCCCGGTATGAAAGCGGTCGGCACAAATACCGCCGACAGCACCAACGCGATTCCGACCACCGGGCCGAAATTTCCTCCATGGCTTTCAAGGCCGCATCTTTCGGAGCCATGCCGTCTTCGATGTGACGTTCCACCGCTTCCACCACCACGATGGCGTCGTCCACCACCAGGCCAATCGCCAGCACCAAACCAAATAGCGAGAGTGTGTTGATGGAAAAGCCGAACAACGGAAAGAACACGAACGTGCCGACCAGAGAGACCGGCACCGCCAGCAGGGGAATCAGAGTAGCGCGCCATCCTTGCAAGAAACAGATACACGACCATGATCACGAGGCCAATCGCGATCAGCAACGTAATGATGATTTCCTTCATTCCCTCGACGACGGATCGGGTCGAGTCGAGCGCCAACGTATAGTCCATGTCCGAGGGGAAGCGGCTTTTCATCTCCGCCATCAGCTTCTTGACGCCGTTGGCCGCGTCAACGGCATTCGATCCTGGCAATTGGTAAACGGCAACAATGGCGCTCGGTTTTCCATTCAAGCGCCCCGCGACTGAGTAGTCCTGCGCTCCCAGCTCAACTCGGGCGACATCTTTCACCCGCACCACGCCGCCCTGCGGCGACTCGCGGACCACGATCTCTCCGAATTCTTCCGGTGAGACCAGCCGGCCCTGCGCCCGAACCGCATAGGCGAACTGCTGCCCGGGAGGTATCGGCTCGCCACCGACTCGTCCGGCAGGATTGACCGTGTTCTGCGACTGGACCGCGTTGACGATCTCGGTGACCGTGATGCCCAGCTTGGCCAACTGGTCGGGCTTGACCCACAACCGCATGGCGTACTGGCCCGCTCCAAATACCTGGACCTGGCCGATCCCCGGGGAGCGAGTGATGGGATCAATCAGATTGATGAACGCGTAATTCGCGAGGAACCTCGCGTCATAGGTACCATGCGGGGAATACACCGCGATCAGCATCAGCGGAGCGGTGACCGATTTTCTGCACGGTGATTCCGTAATTGGTAACATCAATGGGAAGCTGAGATGCGGCCTGGGTCTCTCTGGACTGGGCAAGAATCAGATCGGTATTGGGATCCGTTTTGACGTCGAAATTCACGATGAGAGTGGTTTGGGAATTCCCCGTCGCATTGATCGAGTACATGTAGTTCATGTTGTCCACGCCGCTCATCTGCTGCTCGATGGGAGTGGCAACCGCCTGCTCGAGGGTCTGCGCATCCGCGCCAACGTAGGTGGCGAGTACCTGAATTTCCGGAGGCGCGATGTTGGGAAACTGAGCGACGGGAAGGCCTGCGATCGTTACCGCGCCGACGATGACCGTGACGATCGCGATCACCATGGCGACGATCGGACGATTGATGAAGAACTTGGACATGGCTCAATTGCCCTCTGCCGGAGCGGCCACCAGAGTGGGGTTGACCGGCATGCTGTCCCTGACTTTTTGCACACCCTCAACCACAACTCGCTCCCCAGGCTTAAGACCTTGATCAACAATCCACATTGCGCCGATTCGTTCTCCGACCTTCACCGTCCTCAGACTGACTTTGTTGTCGCTCCCGACCACCGCCACCTGGTAACTTCCCTGAAGCTCCACCACCGCTTTTTGGGGCACCAGCAGCGCCCCTGTCTTGGTATAGCTGATGAAACGGACGCGGCCAAACTGGCCGGGACGAAGAACATTGCCTGGGATTCGGAAACAAACCAGCCAGCCGAATCGATCCCGTCTGGATATCCACTTGACGATCGGCGGCGAAGAATTTTCCTTTTCGGGGATAAGTAGATCCATCGGAAAGGATCAGCTCCAGCTCAAGCTGTTTCTCACGCGCCTGTCGCGATCCGCTGCCGTCGGGTTGCGCTTGACGAAAGCGAGGTATTGCTGTTCGCTCACCGTAAAGTAAGCTTTAATGGGTTCCAGCTGAGAAACCGTGGTGAGGATGATTTGCGGGCCGACAAGATTTCCCACCTGCCCGCTGGCGATTCCGGCGACGCCATCGACGAGCGAACGGACATTGGTGAACTCCAAGATTCAGTTCCGCCTGTTCAACCGCCGCTCTATCGGCCTGGACAGTCGCTTTGGCGGCCAAGTTGGCTTGAATGTCGTTGTCGAGTTGGCTCTGCGCAATTGCCCTTTCTTTTGCCAGGGGAGTGTCGCGTTGCACATCCAACTGCGTCTTTCCCAGCTGCGCCTCGGCTTGCGCGACCTGTGCCTTGGCTTGATCCACGATTGCTTGAAAAGGCCGCGGATCGATCTTGAAAAGTACCTGGTTCTTGCTAACCACGGCGCCTTCCAGGTAATTCTGCTTGATGAGGTAGCCTGAAACCTGCGGCTGGATTTGCGCGTTCACATAACCATCCAGAGTCGCGAGATATTCGTGATAAACGGGAACGTCTCGCTGGATGACCTCGACGATCTGAACGCTTGGCGGGGGAGCGGCCGCTGCCGACACGTTCTTGCTCCCACATCCGCCCGACGATAGAAGGGTGAAAACAACAAAACCCAGGCGACACAGCAATCTGGCCAAATTCCGGCCGTCGTTAGTGGAGGGTCCGACTCGTGACCTTGACGCGTGCCATCGGTTCCGCATGGCCTCTCCTTCTCGTTTGTGGACCTCGTGTTCTAAGGGCGCTCGAGCAGACGGGGGAGCACCAGACCAGCCCGAAGAACGTTTACCGTGAGTTCCTGAGTGGCTCGCGGCTCATTCTACACTCCAAAACAACTGGCCTGCCACTCGCCAGCTGGCGAAGAGTCGGTGCACTGCCGAATCGAGCGAGAGCCTGCCATCTTCCTTGACTGAGAGAATTGATCTGCGTACCCGCACCTCGACAGAGGTGGCGAACTCTGGGTTGAGTGCTTTGATCACAGAAACTCGGAGCTATTTACGGACACTCGTGGCAGATGCCGACGATAAGGCACGCTCCAGCATTTCTTCCTCGTAGGCGCCGAAAAGTGAGACTCTCCAGGGCGCCGAGTGGCGCGATAAGCACAAGGGTTCCAACTGGATCGCCGCTTGCTCAGCATTCTCCTGCTCATGGCCGTCAAGCCCAAATTGTGGGAGGCGGTCATCTTTGGGGGAACCTCTCTAGCTCTTGGTCTCCTGGCGCCCGTTCTGGTGCGGCGTCGCAGCGGGTCGTTGTCGGTCCCTGGCGACCTTGGAGACTGAATTGGAGGATGCCCGTTGTCCCAGTTGAAGAAATGCGCAGTTAACAAACGCGGAGCGCTCGTTAGGAAGTAACACGATCGATGCTTTCCTCGAATTCATCACAGGGCTGGAAAATCGTCTTGAAAGTGAATGCAAACTGCGTTGATCCATGCTCGTCCAGATGGGCAAGGCGTCTCTTCGCCTCGTCAACACTGGGAATGTGTCCGATCGGAACCCACCACAAAGCGGCGTATAGGCGCGTGAATTTTTCAAACCAATCGTGCCGTTGGCGCAGAACCTCCGCGTGAGCGGAGCGGTAGACGTAATCTTTCAGCGCGTCAATCGTCTCCCAAACTGACATATTGAGAAGCATTCGGTCGTTCTCATAGGGCCTGAGACAGGTAGCGTTTCCTGCGGAGGATTGAAGGCGCCAAACGAAGCCGGGGCTGGAGTCGGCCAAGGCATTGATTTCATCGGGGCGGGCGAGGAATGCTGACATGACCTGATCTTCAAGCGGGGCTTTGATCTGGCCGATATTGACTTGTGCGACGTGGTAGGTAGTCATCACGTTCTCCGGTTTCAAAGGTAGAGCCTGGCACGGTGCGTGGCAGAGTGGCTGACACGATTCGTTCTCTCGCGTAAGTGAACCGACTTCAGCGGAAGGCGTAGCTCAGAAGTTGAATCCTCCGCCGGGTGAATCTCAAGCGTGCGCTCCATAAACCTGCCAAAGGCTGGATGTCGCCTGTTGCCGTATAACGATGTCACTGATTGAGTAGCACTAGAAATCGAGTGACGGCTTTGGTGCGTCGATTGCTATCTTCGCTCTGGCGTTTTGTGGCCTGTTGTTGAGCGACGGTTTGTTCGCTGGCGAGCGCGGTTAACCCAAGTCGCCGATCAATGCGAGCTAGGCGATAGTGACTCTCGGGAGAATCAGGGTCCAGCTGTACGCATCTTTCCATTTGCATCCGGGCCTCATGCCATTGCTGGGACCATTCGAATGCCTTTCCTAATTCGCATCGAGCGAGGGGCTCACCCGGCGCCACCTGAACCGCCTGCTGCAGCCGGCGCAGAATCTCCGGCTGCCGGGAGCGGTCGCCGCTTTCCTCTGCAACGCGAAGGAGAACTCCACCACATAGCGCGTTGCCCGTCTTACTCGCGCGATGAGCGTCGGCAAACTCGCAAATCTGGGCGACGGCTGCGGGATCGGGCGTGGCAGAGTCCTGAAGGGTTATCTCGCCGAGGTAGTGGGCGGCGAGGACGTTCTTTGTATCCAGCCGTGTAGCCTCCAACAGGGTACGGATGGAATCCGAAGACCGATCCACGAAATAGTAGGTAAGACCCAAGAGAACTGTTATCCGCACGGATTGCGGGAACAGGCCTCGGGCTTGCTCGAGTACAACCACGGCCGCGTCGAACGTCTGGTGCTTGAGCAGTTCGGTCGCCAGCGCCAGACGATGCTCTTCGACATTCGGCTCAAGAGTCACCGCAGCCTGGTAGCTGTGCACGGCTGCGAGAGCGTCTCCTCGCCTCTCCTGGATATCGCCAAGTAAACTCTCCACCGAACCACTATCCTGAATCTGTTTTGCGCGCTCGGCGCTGGTCAGCGCGGCGTCCCATTCGCCATTGCGATAGCGGGCCAGCGCGAGATTGAAGTGAATGTCTGCACGGTCCGGCGCCAGACGACTGGCATCTTCCAAATCCTTGGCAGCTTCCTGAAAGAGATTGGCTCGGCTGAGGATTTCCGCTGTATGCAAACGCACCTCGAGTTGTTGTGCGGGATCAAGAGTGACCCCTCTCAACGCAGCCAGTACCGGGGCCGGGTTGTTGTTTGATTCCACTTGGGCTTCCAGACGGGCGAGACTCGCGGCGACCTGCAAATCTAGGTTTTCCGGCGCTAGTTTACTGGCCGCTTCCATGTCAGCGGCAGCGGGCGCGGAGTGTCCGAGCCCCGACTCGATGGAAGCGCGCAGACGAAAAAACATTATTCTCTGGATGTGGTCTTCGGGCGGCGCCACGCCCCGGATCGCGGTGGCAGCTTCCGCATAGCGATGCGCTTTCGCAAGTTGCAGTGCCCGGGCGAGCGAATTCTCATTTCGCGAAAGGCTGAGTTGGTCCGCCGCTTGGGAAAACGCCGTTGAGCACAAGCATCCGAGGCAGAGAGTGAAAGTGAACAGAATCGCCCGGCTCATCTCGGGAACTATCTTACCGCGGGCTGAGGTGGTGACTGAATCCCCGTCTTCGGCTGGCAAGAATACGAGGCGATTGGCGTCTTCCGTAAGTTTCAACCCCTATCTTGCATGGTGGTGAAAGTAGAAAAGCAACCCGTGCACGATAAATCCAACGGCAAACCAAAATGCGGCTGTCAATATGCTCTTTGATCGAGGCGTCATTGATCCGATTTCCCTCCTCAGGGATTGGGGGCGAATGGTCGATAGAGGCCACATTAGAATACGAGGTTTTCGTCCCTCGCGAGATAACACTACGCGTAAGTATCGAAGACCCGTTGCGTTTATATTTCGCCTTTCGAGGCCGCGATTTTCCCCTCAGGACGAGCTTGGACCGGTACTCGAACCCGACAAGCTTGTGAGTTATGCAAACGTGTGAGAAAATCGCGCGGTGTCTGGCACGCCAACCCCCCATCTGCATCGCCAGCTCGGGCTTTTCGAGGCTGTTTCGGCCAACATGCTGGAGATGATCGGGGTTGGGCCATTTATCACTATCCCCTTAATTTTGAGCACGATGAACGGCCCGCAGGCCATGCTTGGATGGCTCCTGGGGGCGTTCGTAGCCATTTGCGATGGTCTGGTCTGGGCCGAGCTCGGGGCGGCCATGCCAGGGTCGGGTGGGCCCTACCGCTATCTGTCTGAAGCGTACGGCCCCAAACGGCTGGGAAGGCTGATGAGTTTCCTTTTTATCTGGGAGACTATCTTCCTGGCCCCAGTGTCGATTGGCGCAGGGGCGGTTGGGTTCGCGCAATACACCAAGTTCCTCTGGCCCCACATGGCGGTGTGGCAGGGCAAAGCTGTAGGTGTGGCGATTTGCCTGGTCATTACCTTTATGCTGTACCGCGACATCCGTTCCGTGGGACGACTCTCTATCATCTTGTGGGTCACGGTGATCTTCACCGCTTTGGCGGTCACGGCCGCGGGTTTGCTGAATTTCAAGATGCAGCGCGTTTTTGATTTTCCTCCGCACGCATTCGTGCTTTCGAAAGATTTTTTCGTCGGTCTGGGCGGCGCAACCTTGCTGGCAATGTACGACTATGGCGGTTATAACAACGCCTGCTTTTTCGCCGGTGAGGTGCGAAATCCGGAGCGAGTGATTCCGCGTTCCATCCTGATTTCGATTGGCCTGGTCGCGGCCTTGTACATGACCATGAACCTGACCATCATTGGTGTTGTCCCCTGGAGGGAAGCGATGCATTCGACCTTCATCGTTTCCGATTTGATGAATCGCCTATACGGATCCACTGTGGCCCAAGTGATGACCGGGCTGATCTTATTTACGACTTTTGCGTCGCTGTTTGCTGTGCTGCTGGGCTATTCGAGGGTCCCTTACGCAGCGGCTGTAGATGGCCGATTTTTCCCGATTTTCGGACGTCTTCATCGCACCAAGAATTTCCCCTATTTTTCCGTGGCGTTCATCGGGATTACCTCTGCTCTCGCCAGCCTGATGAATCTGTCCGACTTGATTACCGCACTGATCGTCATTCAGGTCCTGGTGCAGTTCATGGCGCAGGTCGTCGCCGTCACTTTGATTCGACGCTACCGCCCCGATATTCAGCGCCCGTTTCACATGTGGCTTTACCCGGTGACCAGCATTATTGCTTTTGCCGGATGGGCATTTATTCTTGCGGCCAGCGGGCTGAAATTCGTCCTTTGGGGACTTGTCTTGATGGCCTTTGGTGTTTTCGCCTATTTGTGGAGAGCGCGTACTCAGCACGAATGGCCGTTCGAACTGGCTTCAGCCGAAGGGGTGTTATGAGCGGGGGGAACCTATTGGATGTGCTGGTTGCAGGTGACCTCTTTCTCGACCTGGTCATGAGCGGTTTCAAAGCCTGGCCCCTTGCCGGCGAGGAAGCTTTCGCTAAAAAGTTCCACAAAGAAGTGGGAGGCGGAGCCGCCATTACAGCCTGTGGGCTCTCGAAACTTGGCCTGCGGGCTGGCATCCTGGGGTCGATAGGTAAGGAGGATGGCCAATGGATGCTGGACCATTTGCAGGTGCGGGGCGTAGACACATCACGGATCCACATAACACCAGCCGAGCCTACCGCCTTCACGGTCAGCGTTTCCACGACCGTGGATCGCACGTTTTTAACCTACAACGGCGCGAATCGCGAACTCCCTGGATTGTTGGGGGAATTGGTGGGCATCGCGGCGGCGTCTGGGGCTCGTCACATCCATTTGGCGCATGCACTGGACCTCGAGAACGCGCAAGGTGCGTTCAAAGCAATTTCTGACGGTGGGCGAAGCCTCTCCCTGGATGTCGGGTGGCATCCCGGATGGCTTGCAGATCCTCGTGCGATGGCTGCGTTGGGTCTGGTTGACGTTTTCTTTCCCAACGAGCGCGAGGCTGCGGCGATCACCGGGGAAACGGAACCGGACCGGATGCTGCGGGCCTTCGAACGAATGGGCCTGAAGCGGGTTGCACTTAAACTTGGTGCGGAAGGCGCAGGGCTGCTCTGGGATGGCGAAGTTGCTTTCCAGAAGCCGGGATTCATCGATCCTGTGGACACCACAGGTGCGGGCGACTGCTTCGATGCAGGGTTCATTTATGCCTGGCTACAGGGCATGGACCCAAAACTGTGTCTTCGGGCCGGCGCCGCGTGCGGAGAAATGTCCGCCAGAGCGTTGGGAGGGACGGCCGGCTTTCCCGCTAAGGAAGAATTGGAACGAATCCTATGCACCACAAAGTAAGCGTCATCGGTGGCGGCGGCGTTCGAACACCGCTCCTGATTCATGGATTGCTGCAGTCTCAAACGCTGCTCGGCATCGGCGAATTGCAGTTGTTCGATGTTGATTTGCGCCGCGCGCAGCTAATGGCCTCCCTGGGACGCGAAATCGCCCAGAACCTTGGCGTGAACCTGCGATTGACAGCGGCAAATTCCGTTGAAGAAGCAGTGGATGGTTGCGATTTCGTGCTCAGCAGTCTGCGTGTCGGAGGTATGGCGGCCAGAGCGAGGGATGAGCGAATTGCCATCGAGGAGGGCTTGGCAGGTCAGGAGACCACAGGCCCCGGAGGCGTGGCCATGGCCTTGCGGACTCTTCCGGTGGCGCTGGCGCATGCACGCGTCGTAGAGCGCCTCGCACCGCAGGCGTGGTTCATCAATTTCACGAATCCCGCCGGACTCATTACGCAGGCTTTGTCCCAGCATACCCGGCTCAAGGTCGTCGGCATCTGCGATACGCCGGGTGAATTACTGCACCGCATCGCTCATGTCCTTGCAATTCCCCCTGCTGAGCTTCGCTGCGACTACGCGGGGCTGAATCACCTGGGATGGGTTCGACGCGTGCTCCAGGGGGACGAAGACGTCACCGCACGGTTGCTCAGCGACGAGACGGCGTTGCGGCAGCTCTATCATGCCGAACTGTTCGATCCTTTGCTGATTCGCACCTTGGGTCTCATTCCATCCGAGTACTTGTTCTTCTACTACAGCCAGCGTAAAGCGTATCGCAATCAGTTGAGCGCCGGCGCGAGCCGCGGCGAGGAGCTGGTACGGCTAAACACCGAACTGTTCACGCAACTTTATTCGGAGGCTCCGCGGGAAGCCCTGAACACCTATCGTCGCTACCTGATGCAACGGAATGCTTCGTATCTGCGTCTGGAAGCCGAAGCAGGAACAGCATTTCGAACGACGGAGGACGAGCCCGACCCGTTCGAAACTCCTACCGGATACCATAAGATTGCGGTTGAGGTGATGAGCGGCCTGGTTTCGGGCGCGCCGCGTTCGGTGGTGGTGAATGTGCGTAACGAAAACAGCATCGAGGACCTGTCGACTGACGATATCGTTGAGGTGCCCTGCGCCATCAGCACGCAAGGCATCAGACCGATGCACTGCGGACGTCTCCCTGAGAGTGTTCGGGGCTTGGTTCTGGCAGTCAAAGCTTATGAACGCACCGTAATCCGTGCAGTCATCGAAAAATCGTGGCCTGTGGCGCAGCTCGCCATGCTCGAATACCCCGGCATCGGGCAATGGGAAATCGCCCAGAGTCTTCGAAACGCGTGGGCCAGGTGCGATCACGAGCATCTTGGGTACTTGAAAAGCTAGCGGTATTGCAGGTCTCGGTGCCACTGGACGCGAACCCTATTGGCGAGAGCGTCGGACGCTGCTAAAATGATGAAAGCAGGATGTTTACTTGACGCAGAAGAAGCCTGAAAAAGGGTATAATGCTGTCGTGCAAACGTCTGCAAATTCCGGTGCGCAGCCCGTGCATAAACCCACGTCGATCAAAGATATCGCGCGCCTGGCCAATGTCTCCTCTTCTACAGTTTCCCGCGCCCTGCAAAGCAGTCCTTTGATCAGTCGCGAAACTGCCGAGAGAATCCAGCACATTGCCAAGCAATGCGGTTACCGTGCCAGCGCGATTGCTCGCGGGCTGGTAACGCGGAAGACCAAGACGATTGGCGTCGTGGTCACGAGCATCGCCGACCCCTTCGTCAGCGAGGTCGTGAGTGGTATCGAAGACTATGGCAACGACCACGGCTACTCAGTTTTTCTCGCCAATTCGAACGCGGATCCGGTCCGGGAAGCCCGGGTAGTGCACTCGTTCTCCGAAAGGCGGGTGGAAGGCATCATCGTTACTTCTTCTCGCGTGGGGGCGCTGTATCTTCCGCTTCTGTCCGAAATGCAAGTCCCGATTGTGCTGGTGAACAATCAGCATCCGGGAGAATTCGTAAATTCCGTCCTGATCGAAAACGTCGAAGCCAGCGCGGAGGTAACCAATCATCTCATTCAGCTCGGCCACAGCAGAATTGCGTATCTGGGAGACCGCTTCGGCTACCAATCGGACGTGGAACGCTTTGCCGGGTATCGCGAGGCTTTAGGCAGGGCGGGCCTTCCTTTCCTGCCGGAGTTAGTCGTCCATGGAGACGGAAAGTGCGAGGGCGGAATGGCGGGGGTTGAAGCTCTGATCACCCTTCCGCATCCGCCGACGGCAATTTTCTGTTACAACGACATGACCGCTCTGGGCGCGCTGCGGCAGCTTTATCTGCGAAAAATGCGTGTCCCGGAAGACATCTCGCTGGTCGGATTCGACGACCTGTTCATTGCTTCGTACACCCAGCCGCCCCTCACAACTCTGCGACAGCCTCGCCGGCTCATGGGACATCTAGCCATGGAGAGTCTGCTCAAGCTGATATCGGGAGAGGATTCTTCACGTGTCATCAAGGTTCCCGCGGAACTGATCGTCCGCGAGTCCACCGCTCCGCCTCGGGAGACATGAGGCATGAATACCCGAAGTCTGCTGATTCCAGCGGTATCGACAACTCGTGACCTCGGGACGACGATGGACTTTGCGCCCGGAGGCGCAACCGGGTTCAAATACTTGCAGCTACAGCTGCGCCGCATTGCGGCGGGGGAAACTTTTGAAGGCAGCACGGATTCGAACGAACTGGTGATCGTGGGCTTGGGTGGAACATTCGATTTGGAATCTACACACGGAAGCTGGAGCAGCATTGGGTCTCGTTCAAACGTATTCACGGGCATGCCCTCGGCCGTTTACCTGCCCATCCGGACCAAGTTTGCAATTACTGCCGTCGGCGATTGCGACCTTGCCTTCTGCTATTGTGAGGCGGAAGTCTCTCACCCGGCCGCGCTCATCCAACCCGCGGATGTTCGAGTTGAAATTCGGGGAGGCGCCAATGCCACCCGCCAGATCAATCACATTGTCACACCAGAATTTCCCGCGCAACGCCTCCTGATTGTGGAGGTTTATACACCCAGCGGTAACTGGTCTAGCTATCCTCCCCACAAGCACGATGTACACAACCCGCCCGGGGAAGTGGACTTGGAAGAGCTCTACTACTACAGGATCGATCGGCCCGAAGGCTATGCGATCCAGCGCGTCTACACGCGCGACCGGCGGCTCGATGAAACCCTGACGGTGCGGGACGGGGATTTGGTGCTGATTCCAGAGGGCTATCACCCTGTGGTCGCGGCTCACGGTTACAACGTCTATTACCTGAATGTTCTGGCGGGCTCGGCTCGTTCGATGGCCGCCTCGGACGATCCCGACTACGGTTGGGTTCGCAACACCTGGAAGGTAAAGGATCCCCGGGTTCCGCTCGTGAAATCGGGATGAGGAATCGCAAGAACTTTTGCTGGCTCGGGAGCACGGTTTCAGGCTGCCGGACCCGGACAAACAGGGAAGTTTGTGCCGTGCCCGGAAGCGGCACCCACTAAGACCTTGGGAGAGAAATTGTGACATTGCGAGTCGGTAACGCTCCGTGTTCCTGGGGCACACTCGAATTCGAAGCCACGAAGGCCGAGCCAATCGGCTTTGGCCGCATGCTCGACGAGTTGGTTGAAACCGGTTACACCGGAACGGAACTAGGCGATTGGGGCTACATGCCCACCGACCCGCAGATATTGAAGCGGGAGCTTACGCGCCGGGGAGTTGTTATGTTGGGCGCCTTCGTGCCCGTGGCCCTGAAGGATGCATCCTCGCACGATCGAGGTAAGGAAGACGCGATCAAGACCGCGCGATTGCTCGCGGCTGTCGGCCAACAACCAGCTCCCTTCCTGGTCCTTGCGGATAAAAATGGCAGCGTGCCGGAACGTACCCTTAATGCTGGACGAATTACCGCGGAAATGGGGCTGTCCAGCGCAGAATGGAAGACATTTGCACACGGCGCAGACTCGATCGCAAGAGCGGTTCGTGAAGCCACCGGCTTGCGGACTGTCTTCCACCACCATTGTGGCGGCTACGTCGAGACGCCGGATGAGATCGCTCGTTTTCTGGAGCTCAGCGATCCGGAAAACATAGGCCTGGTTTTCGATACCGGTCACTACGCATTCGGCGCCGGCGACTGCGATGTTCTCGCGGGCTTGAACCGGTTTAAGCCCCGCATTCGGTACGTCCACTTGAAGGATTGCCGCCAGGATGTGGCCCAAACATCGCGCCTCGAGAATTGGGACTACTTTCAATGTTTGCGCCACGGCATTTTTTGCGAGCTTGGGCGCGGCTGCGTTGACTTTACCAAGGTGCTGCAATGGCTGGAAGATCAAAGCTATGACGGTTATGTCCTGGTGGAACAGGACGTACTGCCCGGCATGGGAGCGCCGAAAGATAGCGCATTGCGCAACCGAGAGTATTTGCGCTCAATTGAACATGATTTCGCTTAATGGCTGCGAAGGAGAAAGCGGTTGAGAGAGAAGAAACTCCGTATCGGAATCATTGGCGCCGGCCGGATCGGCAGGGTGCATGCTGAGAGCCTGGCCTTCCGCATCCCCGAAGCGGCGCCTTCCGCAATTGCTGACATTAACGGCCATGCGGCGCAAGAGGTGGCAGAACGTTGCGGAATTCCCCGCGTAGCCACAGACAGCAAGGAAATCCTGAGCGATCCGGCGATCGATGCCGTCTTGATCTGTTCTCCAACCGAAACCCATGCCAATTTGATAGTTGGGGCGGCGCGCGCAGGGAAGCATGTCTTCTGCGAGAAACCGATTGCTCACTCTCTTTCGAACATCGATCGTGCCCTTCAGGAAGTGAACAGATCCGGCGTCAAATTGCAGGTCGGATTCAACCGGCGATTTGATGCCAATTTCGTCCGGGTTCGCAACGCCATTGTGCAAGGCGAGATCGGGACACCCCACCTGATGCACATCGTCAGCCGCGACCCCGGTCCGCCGCCGCTCTCCTACATCAAGACATCCGGTGGAATCTTTCTCGATATGACCATTCATGACTTCGACATGGCGCGTTTCCTGGTGGGAGATGAAGTCGAGAGTATTTACGCTACGGGAGGTGTGCGGGTGGATCCGGAGATCGGAAAAGCCGGGGACCTGGACACCGCCGTGATCGTGCTGCAATTCAAGAATGGCGTGATTGGAACCATCGACAACAGCCGTAAAGCGGCGTACGGCTACGACCAACGGGTCGAAATTCTGGGAAGTAAGGGTGCAATCACGACAGAAAACTGCTATCCCAATCAAGCGATACTCAGCACCGCCGCAGCGATTCAGAGAGACCTGCCGCTGAATTTCTTTATGGAACGCTACACGGAAAGTTTTGTCAGCGAACTGAGAGCCTTCGTGCAGGCCGTAGTTCTGGATCAGCCCGTGCCGGTAAACGGAATCGATGGCCGCGTTGCCGTAGTTATGGCACTGGCTGCCCGCAAGTCCTACGATGAGCGCAGGCCGGTCCAGCTTGAGGATGCGCCGCAGATGGCGACCTTGCTGGTCTGAGAGGAATCTGTCCTCCAATTGGTTGAATTACTTGGTGCCACCACCAGCCCCGAGATTCGGATTCTTCGGCAGACTCACCATGTTGGCAAACAGACGGAACGCTCCCGGAACCCCTTCGGGCAACTGGCGGTAGAACGCGTAGGCGTTGTAGATGTAGACGCCTTTGCCGTATCGGGCGTAGAGCAACCCGCCCTTTTGTGGCTCCTGAGCGTCATCCTGGGTGGACAGCAATGCAGTGTAGTTCGGATCCCAGGACTTCAGGAATTTTGAGCCGCGTTCCTCGACCCAACCTTCAAAATCGCGCCGCGTGATCGGATTGGGCCAGAGGAAGATGGGATTCTTGGGATCCAAGATGTCCATCTTGGACGCTTCATCGGTCACTTCTTCGGGATTTCCTCCCATAACATACGGATAGGGCCCAAAGTTGTGATCGTATTCGGGAGTGTTGTACTGCACGACCAAGACTCCGCCGTTCCGTACGTAGTCCAGTAAGCGGCTGTTGTAGGTCTTGAGTTCCTCGCGGGCGGCATAGGTGCGCACTCCCAGGAGGATGACGTTATATCTCGACAGGTCGGCGGTTGCCACGTCGTTCGGCGCCAGGAAGTTGACGTGAATCCCCAGCGCTTCGAGCGAAGCGGGAACGTCGTCTCCGCTCCCCATGATGTAGCCGACATTCATACCCTCCGCAACCTTCACATCGACTCCAGATGTGCGCAATACGGAAGGCCGGTAGAGGTAGTATGGGCGGAGGCCGGGATAGCCCGTCAGTTCGTAACCTTCGCGATATTCCTTTCCGCCGGTTTCCGCGACAGCGGTAAGGTGATAGACCTTCTCTGCTAGACCTGAAGGGATCACTTCGAAGGTCAAAGATTTTTCGTCTCCATCCGCCATGCTGGAAAATTCGGCAGCCGCGGGACGGCTCGTCCACCCGCTTGGCAAATCCAGCTTGACTGTTCCTTTTCCAGCGCTCTTCATGTTGCTGTGCACGGTGGCCGTTAGCTGAAACGTCTTCGCAGTCAGCGGCACAATGCCGGCCCGCGGTGAGATGCTGAGCGATACAGCGGGGCCGACCACCAGCGGTTCGAGCACTTCGCCGAGCCCGCTCACGCGCTTGCTTGACTGCACAACTTTGGCTACACGAACCGGCACGTCTTGGTAGCGGAATTCTGCCCAGGCCTCCAGCGGATATGGAGGCAGAGGCCAGTTGAGATAGCGCATGTCGGAAATGTCGTAGTAAGACTGCTCGATGTCAGGCCGCGAAAAATAAGGACGCGTATACGTTGCGTTCTCGGGGACACTCAAATCAAAGCGCGCATCGACGGGTTTGCCTTCGCTTAGGTCTCCAGCCGTCTCGCTGGCGCTCTTGACTCCCCAGTCCTTTCCATCGGTGGCCTGCACCTTAATTTCCTCCAGCTTGACCGGCGCGGAACTCTGGCTCACCGCATGCACCTTCACACCGAACTTCTGGCCGGGAATGATCACTCGCGTGGTTTCCGGATCACCCATGAACATCGCGAAACGGGGATCGGGTTCCGTTTCTGGCGCGATGATTGCCGCCAGTGACAGACCGAGCGACTGTGCCAGGGCGTTGTTGAACTGTGTCTTCTTGATCTCGAGTTCGAAAGTGATGTTGTACTTGTCTTCGTCAGATAACTGGCTCGCCCTGACCTGCTGGATCAGCGTTTCCGTTTCTTTCCATCCGTCGGCCAGCTTCGGCGCGATCTTCTCGGGTTGAGCGACCGAGTAATCCGCGATCGCAGCTTCCACCAGCCCATTGACTTTCTTTAAACCCGGTAGCAGAAAATCCGCCTTCCCGCCACGTGCCAGGCTGGCGATTCCGTTCAGGGAAGTATCGATTCCATCGAAGAACGAGTCTCTTCCTTTTCCGGCGACGGAATCACAGAGCCAAAGCGATGATAGGCGCTAATCACGCTGCCGGCTTTGGGAATCGTGCCTCCGCCGTTCTGCGATTTCTGATAGCCCAGACCTTCGCGGGAAATCTGCACATAGGACATGCCCAGAACCGGATCGTAGTCGCCCTCGGGTAATCTCGACATTGACGGCGAGCTCTTGCCATCATCGTTCCCGTCCATGGGCGCATGGGCGTAATCCTTCAGGGGCGTCCAGGGTCGTAATCCGGCGGCGATCTGATCAGGAAAACATTCGGGTCGCCCGCCGCCTTGAAGACTTCCTGCGCCATTGCGCCGGCTGTCTGGTGGTTGCCGTGCCCGTCGCTGGGTCCGCCGACAAAGACGGACGTGATAACCAGCGGCCGCTCATGCGGACCACTCTAACCACGTCGTAGAGGACGCGGTCATGCGTCCACTTGGCGATGGATTCCGCTTTGGTCTTAGAGAAGCCGTAGTCCACGACGCGAGTCCAATACTGATCCACGCCGTAGTAGCGCCCGGCGGCGAGAAGTTCTTGGTGCGAACCAGGCCCAGCCCGTCAAAGTAGTTCGACGACATCACGTTGGCGCCGCCTTCGCCCCGATTCAGCGTCAGAAGCGTAACCCGCGCGCCCTGCCCGCGCGATTCGAAGGCCAGCATGCCGCCGTCTTCATCATCCGGGTGAGCGGTGACCATAATCAGGCTGGCCCGCGTATGCAGCTTCTTTAAACTCTGCCAGAGTGCCGTCGAACCCCGATTAATCGGCAACTCCTGTGCGTTTGGCGAGGCTTGGATTGAGGAGTCGTAGGGTGTCTGGGTATAGAGCGTGGAAGAAAGCAGTAAAGACAAAGCAAGGAATCGATATCGCGTCATAGGGATTGGCTAACCGGTTGAAAGATCTCAATCTCGTGCTGCAAAAATTTGTCTTGATGGGCCTTCCGAATGACCCAGTTGCCGCCAAATTCGTGCTCACGAATCTGGCGGCTTAGGGTGAATGGTCCCGGGGAATTTAGAAGTAGAACTTCAGTGCGAACTGCATTTCACGCGGATCGCCGATGGTGGAGGTTATCGCACCAAATCCACCGGCGCCGAGAGTGAGAGGCGAATAGAACGAATTCGGGTTCGAGAAGTTTGCGTGGTTGAAAGCGTTGAACATTTCCGCGCGGAACTCGAACCGCATGCTTTCCTTCACTGGAACGATCTTGAAGAAGCTGAGGTCCACATTGGTGAAGCCGGGTCCGTGGTATCTGCCGACTCCGCAATTCCCGAATTGACCGGTTCCCGGCACAGCAAACGCATCTTGATTCAGCCAAAATCCGCTGCGCGGGTCGTCCGACGCGCCGGAGCGCGCATCTCCTATGCAGTCCGGACGTGAAGCATGAGAACCTCCCGACAAGCTCGAATCGGGAGCGGACAATTGAATGGTAGCGCCGGTTTGAACCGAGACGATGGTGTTGACTTGCCAGCCGCCGAGAATGTAGCTTGCAACTCCGCCCTGGCCGAGATACTTCTTGCCTTTGCCGACCGGCAACTCGTAAGTGACAAAGCTCACGAAGCGTTGGCGAACGTCGAACATCGAGTCCCCTCGTTCTGCGGCATAGTTGTAGGCGTTCTGTGGAAATGCCGTACCGGTCAGATTGTCCACGTAATCGGAGATATTGTGGCTCCAGGTGTAGCTCGCTCCGTACGACATTCCCTTAGAGGAGCGACTCCTGAGAGACACGAGCAGCGCGTTATAGTCGGAGTTACCGTCGTTGGTGGCGAGTTCCAGGAACGCGTGATTTCCGGAGGCGCTGCTGTTGGTCGTGTTCAGGTTGGCATACGGGTAGATGTCGATGGGTTTCCCACTGCCGTCAAAAGTACCAGTGAAAATCCCCTGGTTTGCGTCGCGCAGACGGTTCATTTTCCGCGCGAAATTGCCGACGTAGCTCATATCCAAAGACAGGCTTGGAGTGATCTGAATCTGTGGCCCGAAACTGGCCTGCTCGACATAACCAGTTCGCTCGTTGGGATCCTGAGCACGGACCTGAAGTTGCGTCAGGTCAAACGTCGGCGAAGTAAACTGACTGATCGGAAATCCGTTCTTCAGTTGGAAGACCGGCGTAGTACTCCCCAGGCTCTGCGCCAGATTGAAGGAAATGACGGCTGGCGGATTCAAAGCCAAAATGCTCTCGGAACCAATGCGGACGCCTTGCTGGTAAAAAACGCCGTACCCGCCGCGAAGAACCATTCGTTCCAAGGGGTGATAGCTGAAGCCGAACCGGGGTGCGAAGTTGTTCAGATCTGGATGAATCAGGGATCTCTCAAACCAGCCCGAGGCGTTGGAGGCTACACTGACGAGTTCCCCACCGTTGGCCGGGCTGAAATTGCTCAGTTGGTTCTGATGATTCAGCAGGGGCGAAAAAAGCTCGTAGCGCAACCCAAAGGTAACCGTCAAATTCCGTCGGGCTCGCCAGGTGTCCTGGGCGTAAATGCTATTTCCGTTGGTGTAGTTATGAACCACGGTGGGAGTGACAAACACCGTGGAATCCACGTCACCGAGCAGAAAGTCGGGCAAGCCGAAGCCAGCGCCCGCAGTGTAAATGCCATTTACAGCGATTTCTCCCTGCGGCGCCCGGATGTCCAGGAAGTTGTTGCTCCAGTGTCGATATTCATAACCGAACTTGAAGCTATGGTTCCCCTTAAGCCAGCTCAAGTTATCGAGAATCTGCCAGACTTGAGAAATCTGGAACTGTGGCCGCCAGGGCGAAGTCCCGATGCGAGTCAATCCGTTGATTTCAATCGGAGGGATTCCAGCTGTATTGGCGCCGACCGGAATTCCGGTCAGGCCAAAACTCGGCGCGAGCGATGTGCCCAAGGTTAGGCCGATAGGATCGCTGTGGGCGAAGTCGCGGTTAAAGCCGAACCTCAATTCGTTCAGCAGGGATGAGCTTAAAGTGTAATCCCAAGCCAATGCGGTCGATCGCTCATGGATATTGTAGGCCGTGGCAAAGTTGCCGTTCCCGGCCACCGGATCCTTGGTCCACGGCGGGTCCTGATTGTTGATGATGAACTGGCTATACCGCCCGAATACGAGGTTCTTGCGGTTCAAGGTGTGGTCGATGCGAACGTCGAATGAGTAAGTGTCCTTGGGAACAGAATATTGAAATTGATAGTTCGAGCCGCCATTCCAGCTTCCTGGCACTCCCTCATGCGCTACCTGACTGGGAATGTTCGGGTCAGGGAACACGCCAACCAGCTGGGTTGCGGTGGAGTCGAGACATCCGGTGGCGATTACATTGCCGGCTACACAACCGGTCTGGCCGCTCACGGGAGAATCACTCAAAGCCTTGCTCAATTCCGTGAAGTTTCCGGTCTTCATCAAGGGCGTGGGCACCGTGGACTGGATGGTGGTGGCCCTCCGGCTAGTGAAGAATTGGAAGTCTCCGAAGAAAAATGTCTTGTTCTTCCATACCGGCCCACCGATCGTGGCGCCGTACTGGTTTTGGGTAAAGTGCCCTCGGGGAACGCCGTTATGATTGTTGAAGTAGGAGTTCGCGTCGAGCGAGCTATTGCGGAGGTACTCCCAGACATCTCCGTGGAAAGAATTGCTGCCGGACTTGATGCTGGCGTTTATCACCGCGCCGGCCGCCGTGCCGAACTCCGCGGAGTAGGTTCGCGTCTGAATCCGGAACTCCTGGAGAGCGTCAGGCGGGGGCTGGATGACCTGCACCGAGCTTTCCTGCAGGTTAGTGGATCCGGAGTTGTTGTCGACTCCATCGAGCGAGAAATAATTTTGCGTTTCCAGATTCCCGTTCGAACTGAAACGATCCGGCGCAGTGTTGTTCTGATTCACTTGATTGCGCTGGATACCGGCCTCGAGAAGCGCCAGATCGGAATAGCGCCGTCCGTTAAGCGGCAGATCGTTGATCTGGGCCCCCTGGACAACCCCTCCCACATCGGCGGTTTCCGTCTGCAAGACGGGCGTGGGTGCCAAGACTTCTACGACCTGCGTCGATTGTCCTACCTTCAAGGTGAAATCAATCGCCGGCCGCGACTGCACGTCCATTTGAATGTTACTCGTGATCGCGGATTCGAAACTCGTCGCGGATGCCTGAACTGAATACACGCCGGGAGTCACTGCGGCAAATTGATAGCCGCCGTCTGCGTTGGTGGTGACGACGCGCGTTACCCCAGTCGTCGTGTTCGTGAGAGTCACGGTTGCGCCCGGAATGATGGCCCCGCTGGGGTCTCTTACCACCCCGACCACGGATCCGGTATCGATCTGAGCCAGGACAACTGAAGGAAGGAGCAAGGTCATCACCAATAGAAATTTCACCGTCCGTTCATGGAAGCGAGAGAGAACACGCATGGGCGCACCCCTTGAAGGAATCGAAGTCAGCTAAACCCCTGGAATGTGCAAACGTTACCATAAAACGATTTCTGCTGTAAACACGTTTCTGATCAGCTCCGAATGACCCGGTGGTGACTGGAACAGACCTCATTTTCGTCCGGTCCCAGCCGCGTTTCGATTGAATTCCCCTTCAATTCACTTGTTTTTGGCGCCAGCGTCGTGGAAAATTGCTTCTTGACTCCCAAGCGCGCTTTTGAGAGTAGAAGCAAGAATCCAACTCCTATCCCCGTCCTTATCAGCGCAATCGTATGCATTGTCTTGACCCTGCCGCTTTGTTGCTCAGCGAGGATGGCCTACAGCGTTGAAAGCAATTGCCCTCGGGGAACTTGGGGCCCCGGCCGTGCGGATTTTAGAGCCCATAGTAAGCCCGGCGGGCACTAGTCTTAGGGAGCTCTCGGAGTTGGGAGCCGCCTGCCGCACAACGGAGGAGACGGAGGAGAATGTAGGTGTGGCATAGAGTTTTGAAAAACCTGGGTTCGTGTCGCGGGGCTCTCAATCGGCGTGAATTCCTAATCGGCTTGGGGACCCTCGCAACGGCTTCACGACTGCCCCTCATGGCCGCGTCGCCGATATTTGAGGAAATTCCTGCCAGTCACAGTGGCATTGTCTGGACTCACGAAAACGCGATGTCTCCTGAGCACTATCTTCCGGAGACCCTGGGCCCTGGTTGCGCTTTCTTTGACTATGACAACGACGGTTGGATGGATCTATATCTGGTGAACAGCGGGCCTTCGGAGTTCTACCAACCTAGGAAACCGATTCGAAATGCTCTTTACCGGAACAACCGAAACGGTACGTTCACGGATGTCACCGAGAAGGCTGGCGTGCCGGGCGGAACATTCGGGATGGGCGTTGCCGTCGGGGACTACGACAACGACGGTTATCCGGACATCTTCGTCACCGCCTGCGGGCGTGCATTGCTCTATCGCAACAACGGTAACGGCACCTTCACCGACGTTACCAAGGAAGCGAGAATTGAAATTTCCGGCTGGACCACCAGTGCCGTCTGGTTTGATTTTGACAACGATGGCCGCCTGGATCTCTTCGTTTGCAGTTTCGTGCGCTACTTACCGGAAGACCGGCAGTCGTGCGGCGGTAACGAGGCAGGCCAGAAATATTATTGCATTCCGCGTGCATTTCATCCGACGGTCAGCTTTCTCTTCCACAACAACGGAGACGGAACGTTCACGGAAGTGGGCCACGATACCATCATTGGCAAGACGCCCGGCAAATCTCTAGGCGTGGTCGCCACAGACATCAACAATGACGGCAGGATGGATCTTTTTGTAGCCAACGATACCGAACAGAATTTCCTCTTCGTCAACCATGGCAGGAATCGATGGGAACAGATCGGCGTCACGGCGGAGGTTGGGTACGGCGAAAACGGTCAGGCGCGTTCCGGTATGGGCGTGGACTCAGCGGACTTCGACAATGATGGCTGGCAAGACCTCTTCGTGGCCAATATTGACCAGGAGAAATTCTCGCTTTATCGCAACCTCAAGGACGAAACCTTCGCCGATGTCGCGCAAGCCCAGTCCATCGCTCAAGCCACGCGCCTGCTCAGCGGATGGGGGTTGAAGTTTTTCGACTATGACAATGATGGCGAGCTCGATCTCATTCTCGCCAACGGCCATCCCGATGACATGGTCAGCCAGCGTTCACAAGCTGTCACATATCGTGAACCCTTACTCTTATTTCATCAGGTAAACGGAAAGTTCCAGAACGTGAGTGCGGAAGCCGGACCTGCATTCTCGAAGGGACTGGCCGCGCGCGGCCTGGCGATTGGTGATTTCGACAACGACGGCAGATTGGATGTTCTGATTGCAGTTAACGGCGGCGCCCCTCTGCTCCTGCAAAACCGTTCGGGTGCGGGCAATCATTGGCTGGGAATCAAGCTCGAGGGGCACACGAGTAATCGCGATGCTATCGGAGCACGCATCGCATGGTCCGCCGGCGGGAAGAGACACTCGCGCCTCAAGACCGCTGGCGGAAGCTACCTGTCTTCTCACGATCCCCGTGAAATTATAGGCCTGGGGAAGGCCGCCAAACTGGACTGGCTCGAAATTCGTTGGCCCGCGCCATCGTCGCGAATTGACCGATTCACGGACGTGGCGATTGATCGGTACATCAAAATTACGGAAGGGAAGGGAATTGCGTAGATCAATGGGCAGCCTTCGCACCCGCTTTCCCGCGGCGACAAAGACTGCGTCGGCAACCGCGGGAGCCAGGGGCGGCACGGCGGATTCGCCCATACCCGTGGGATCTGCCGCGCTTAGGCACAATGTGGCCTTCTATATCCAGAGCATCATTGATCCGGAGAACACTGATACTAGAATGATCCGTTACCAGCGCGATGGCGCGGAACAGCTCGGGCTGGCTCCAATCTCCCGCTGAAGTGCGGAAACTCCTGAAGCGGAAGGTTGTCGAGCACCCACAGGAAGTGTGCAATTTGTCACCAAGAGTTCGCGGACTCAATGATGTTCGTCTGTGTGGCGGAATTCCGCGCCAAGGAAGGCAAGACTGACGACCTAATCGCCGCCATGTACCCGCTGATGCAGCCCACCCACAAGGAGTCCGGCTGCGTCCGCTACGAATTCAACCAGCGCGCCGACGATCCGCGATGGATCACCTACATCGAAAAATGGAAAGACAAAAAAGCCTTCGACGAGCACTGCGCCATGCCTTACATCACGCACTTCTTTAACGACGTGCAATCAGGCCTGGTGGAAACATTCGAGGTAAAGCTCTTCCACCCTCCCGTTGCACACTCCAAACATCTGGCGATGCAGATTGACCGTGGCGTCACTGTAGTGAGCCCAAACTTCCACTTGGTCGCCGACCTGTACCGGCAGATTGGGGTCGAGGATGTCGACAATGGCGTGCTCGGCGTTAAGCCGGTTAAGATTTTTCTCCGGGACCCGGTGGCGTTAATTTGTCCTCTTTCAATCCTGCGAATGCGCCGAGTGGCAGCGGTCTATATCTCGCAATCGTGTTCTCAATTTTCGCGTTGACTGGGTGGAGGGCGCGGCTCCGCCCGCCGAAGAGACCAAAGATCCGAAACGGATCGTGCCGCGTGCGATCCTGGGCGCCATTCTCCTCAAGGGCGCTTACCTTGTTTTCACCTCCTGGGGACTTCTGGTGGGCTGGGGTACGAATCGCGTCGCGGATTTTGTCGCATGTCCCGAAGTTCCGGCATTTGTTCTCGCTCGAAGATTCTGGGGAGCAGGCTGGATCCTCGTGCTCTTTGCCTTGATCAACTCCATGGTTGCGGTGGCCGTGGCGACAACCTTGGTATCCACGCGAATGTGGTATGCCATGGCGCGTTCCGGTTCGTTACCCCGGCAACTCACGGACCTTCATCGGAGGTACAAGACTCCCGTTAACGCCATTTCCTTTCAGACCCTGGTTACGGTGGTAATCAGCATTGGAATGGGATTGTGGATCGGACCAGACCAGGAATTCTTTGTGATGGGAACCGTATTGACACTTGCACTGGCGGTGATTTATAGCCTGGGGAATCTGGGAGTATTTCTCTTTTACCGAAAGGAACGACCCCATGAGTTTCATCCGGCGTTGCATGCCCTCTTTCCGCTGATCTCGAGTGTGGCGATCCTTTGGGTGGCATACAAGTCTGTGGTACCGTTGCCGGCCGCGCCCATTTCATATGCGCCCGCTATTGTGGCTGGGTGGTTCGTGGCTGGGGTTTTCGTGCTGACTGTGATGAAACTGATCGGTCAGGAACAATGGCTGTTACGAGCTGGATCCGCCGCCAACGAGTGAACTGTAGCTCTCCAAGATTGCACTGACATGCGATGGTGACGACACAGTCGCGTGGTGCTCTTCGAAGAAGCAAAAAATGCCAGTGACCATCCCCGAAGGAAATTTACGCGTGCAGCTGAGCTCCCGACGAGAGCGTAGCACCGAGCCGTCGATAGGTCATTGTCGACCGCCCACCAGCTTCAGCAGACCAAATCGTTCTGGAACGTGGAACGTATTGCTCATCGGGGGTTGCCAGGTCACTTCGCGGCGATGCGCAGGCGGCCCCTGACTGCGAAAAAGGTTTATGCGCAGGATATTTCCCGGTGCGGCTGCCCGTGTATCCACTGCTGAATAGGGAATCCGCATGGCTGCGTACCAGCGATGAGAAGCTGCGTCCGTGCGCACAGCGACCTCAACTCCCGAGTTCCAGGTCCAGCCATCCTCATGGTGCGGCTTGTGGAGATCGACGTCGAGGTCAATCCACTCGCCTTGTGGAGAGACTTCAAATTCCTTGTAGCGTTTGATATCGCGAAAGTCAGAACCAAGAAACACCTCAGCGACATCCCAGTTCCATAGCTCGTTCGTTTCCTGTTGGGTGTTGGGCTTGGGTTTCAGATAGAGCTGGTCGTACGGGCATGTGAACAAAAAGTACAAATTGTCTTTCGTCCAACGGGTGCGCACTTCACTGCGATAGCCGGGAATGCTTTTACTGTACGTGTCTTTGTCCATGTAGATGGGGTGCGCCTCGTTCCAGAATGGCGAAGCGGGATCGGTTTCCAACGTGACATCTTTCGCCGCCTGCACGGCCTCGATGACGGGTGTTTCAGCAGCTAGTGCTACCGCACTACCGAGCATTAGAACCGCAACCATCTTAGCTAAGCCATTCATCGAGATGCTCCCGCACAAACTCGTCGTCTCGCAAGTGTGGATAAAGCCGGCATACGCGATCAATTTCTTCCATCTGCCCCGGGGGAAAGATCTTTTCACCGCACGGCCTGCATTGTGCCCGACGCCCGCAAGGCCAAAGCGGTGCTGGCCTGTTTCGACGGGGAAATAAGTCCGCTGGCTCCCGCTTCAATCTTGCGGACCCACGGGAACACCACCGCATATCTGGTCCAGCATTCCGCAGCACTGCTGAGTCCTGCCACTCTGGCGTCCGTTTCCTGTCCTCTTGGTGGTGAACGCTCGCTGCAGGTTAGACTCCCTTCCTCCATCCGCGGTCGTTGTCGCCCTTAAGCTCCACTGTGATGGAACCGTCGGCGTTGACCGGCTGTTCGCAAGCCCAAGCCACTGGCCTCTTGATGCCGGGACGAAGCTCAACCTGGGCGGACAATTGAATCTTGCTGCTATAGCCCTGGGGAAGCAGGAATGAAGCTTGCCGGATTCCGCCGCCGTAGGGATGTCCCGCATCGAGCGCTCCGCGTAGATTAAGTTTGCGATCGGGACTCTCCACTTGCAGCCACAGCACTCCCGGTACTCCAGCCACGCCGCGATTGGCAATACACACGATCAGCTCCGCAGTGGAGTAGCGCTTGCGTTGCCACACCCAGGAAGGACGCAGGCGGTATCCCATACTGGCTTGGAGCCGCTCAAATCCCCGAGGATACTTCTGGTTGTAGCGCGCCAGATTGTCTGCTTCCGTCCAGAGCGACCAGTAGTTGGCTCTCAGATCGAGAACGTGCAGCATGTAGTTCTCAAGCTCGTCGACTCCGGCCGCATCCCATTTCAGTTGCTGGATATCGTACTGGCGCAGGTAGCCATCCTCCATGATGGCGGCAAGCCAGGGCGGACGGTTGGCGAGTTCTTCAATCTGGATTGGTTCCTCCACAATAATGCTGTCGGAACGCAGCCAGGCGCCTGCGCGTACCGCCATGTCAATGACGGTGCGGTTGCCCACATTGCTGATGTCCGGCTGGGTGTTGACTGCAACGGGAGTCTTCTTCCAGGTATCGAGCTGACGCGCGGTCATGCTCACAAAGGTCCGCTCCGCTGTCAGGTAATCAGGAAACGGATTGGGAAAATCACTGGTGTGGCCTTCGCCCCAGAATCCGTACTGCATCAGGTCCATCCACTCGATAAGAGGATTCCCTTCAAATTGGGCGGCCAGCAGATCGTTGAGTTCGGCAAAAGCTTTTTGAAATTCGGGGTGGTCGTAGCGCGGCTCTCGATATTCCGCGTCCCTTTTTCCGGGGATGCGTCCGATCTTTACCAACGGTGTGCGGTCCCGCAGGAACTCGGGCAGGGCCAGTTGCTCAGGCTGAAACGAAGTGTTTGAGAGTTGGATCCGGAATGCAACTCGCAGACCTTTGCGCTTGGCGGCATCCAACGTAAGTTGCCAGACCGGCTCCAGGTCGAGCCGCCCGGGACGTGACTGGACATTGCGCCAATCGCAGCGGATGTAGAGCACATCCACGAACGGCAGACTCGAAATCTTCTCGACGTGCTGCTCGATCGTTTCCTGACCCGCCCGGGCCGCCAGCGACGGACCGCTCTCTTCCCAGGCATAGCCGACCAAGCCAAGGCCCGGGTTGCGGAGATGCTGCTCGGAGGGCGTCGTGAACAGGACGGTCTGCCAGCCTTGATCCTGGTCGATATCGAAAGGGCCCTGGTTGAGGCGCTCCTGGACCGGAGGCCCCGCGCCGAAGTTGTAGCCCTGCCACAGGTGTCCGGGTACGTCCGCGCTTGCTCCCAGAGCAGCGGGCAGCAGGATTGCGCCCTTCAATAGGTCTCGGCGACGCATAGTTTTGGTTGTGGCTGATGGTTGTTTCGAAAAGACAGTATACAAAGATAAACGAAAGAAGCAATGTCCATCGCACGGAGTGGGCACCGGGAGATGGCTTGAAAGAAGTTGCCTCGGAAGTTGCGGCTCCGGAGCTATCATGCCGCCAAACAGGCCACTGCCACGCGCAATGTATCTAGGCCGCCGAGCTAAAGGGAACGAGTAAAATGACGCCTCGACTTTTCTTTCATATTGTCTTTACTTTTTATATATTTCTGTTATTTTCCTTCTGGGAAAGGCAATTGGGCTATGTCTACGGTACCACTTGTCGAGCCGGAGTGGCTGCGTGCGCTCGCACGACGCCAGCCGATAGCGGCTGAACTGCTGGCTAGAAGCGCCGAACAGCAGCATCGGCTGGGCTACTTTCACACCCTGCGCGAGATATGTCAGCAGCCTTCTACCTGGGTCCACACCGCCCGGTTGATGCGCGATTGCTGTGACAATTTGCGGTCCAATCTTTCCAGCATTTCCGCTCTGACCTTGACTGGTTCAGGCAGTTCGGAATATGCCGGCGATTGCGTGCGTTTAGCGCTGCAGCATGAGCTGGGCATCGTCACCGAGGCGATCGGCGGCGGAGCCTTGTTGGCCCACGGAGGCAGCGTCCTTCCGCCAGGCCGGCCGGCGCTGATGGTTTCGCTCGCGCGCTCCGGCGATAGTCCGGAAAGCGTCGGCGCGTTGGCCCTGATGCTCAAGACTCAGCCTGAAGTCCGCCACTTGGTTCTCACCTGCAATGAAGCCGGTAGTCTAGCCAGAACTTACCAGGGTGATCCGCGGGTCGCCGTCATCGTTCTGGACGAGGGCACCAATGATCAAGGTCTGGTAATGACCAGTAGTTTTACGAACCTGGTATTGGGCGCGCGTTTTCTGGGACTGGTGGACCAGCCTGAGCGCTATCAGGCGATTTGTGAGCAACTTAGCCAGATAGCCGCGGAATTGATCCAAGATCATTTCGGTACCCTGGCCCAGGTGGCGAAAGCGCCCTTCAAGCGGGCGCTGTTTCTAGGCAGCGGTTCACGTTTTGGGGCAACGCGCGAAGCCGCACTCAAGATTCTGGAGATGACCGCCGGCCGGGTGACCGCGATGTGTGAAACCTACCTGGGACTTCGCCACGGCCCCATGAGCTACGTGCACGAGGACACCCTGGTGGTGTGCTTCTTGTCTTCGGATCCCATCATACGGGCGTATGAGACCGACCTGCTGCGCGAGCTGGATCAAAAGGGCCTCGGGCTTTTCAAGCTCATGGTGGGCGAAGCGATCCCCGGCGAGTTGGTCGGTGACAACGATGTAGTGCTCGAGTGCCGCGGGTTGCGCCAGCTAGGAGACCAAAATTTCGCTGTCGTCGATGTCCTGGTCGGCCAGTTGCTTGCCTTTTTCCGTTGCATGGAAGCGGGACTTCGTCCGGATTCGCCTTCGAAACAGGGCGTTATCAACCGGGTGGTCCAAAGCTTTGCTCTGCATCTTCCCGAAGCCTAGCCATGGGGCGATCCGATGGCGTTCCTGCCTAACGATGGCGTAGTCCGGGTGAAGAAAACGTATCCATCAAGGACAAGCTACAGGAATTGGAAGCTTGCGTTTGATTTCTCATACTTCGTTGTTTGCTATTCTTTGTTTGCTTTTGATTTTTAATTGTGATACAAGGTCCGCGTTGGGATTCACCGCTTCGGGGAGAGTGTCTATGAAGTCCGCAATCTACTTCGCATCACTACTTATCCTTCTGTCGGTTCTCGGAGGCGGCCAATTCTTGTTCGCGCAGGGAACTGACTTGGGCACGATTCGAGGCACCGTGAAGGACCCAAGCGGCGCGGTCATTGCCAACGCAAAAGTGACCGTCACTGACGTCGAGACCAGTACTTCGCGGGAGACCAACGCGAACGGAGTGGGCGACTTCCAGGTCTTTGGGTTGAAGTCCGGCCGCTACAACGTTTCCGTCACTGCCCCCGGAATGAACACGGAAGAGATCAACGATCTAGCGGTGAGCGGAAGCGCGACCGTCGCGGTCAGCGTGACCTTGCGTGTGTCCCAGGTCGCAGAAAAAATGGAGGTCTCGGCTGAGGCAACGAGCATCAATGTCGAGAATCCAACCATCAGTGACAGCATTGGCCATCAGGCAGTGATTGACCTGCCGCGCGACAGTCGCGATATCTACTCGTTTCTCTATTTGAACCCCAATATCACGCAGGCGGACGTGAACGGAGACTTCAAGTTCATCGGCGGACAAAGTTACGGCGGCAGTTTCTCGGTGGACGGGCAGCGCTCGAACGGAGGCATATTCGGCCAGCCCACTGACAGCAAGCCTTCTCTTGAAGCCGTCGACGAGGTCAACGTTCTCTCGAACAGCTTCAGCGCGGAATACGCGGGCACGGCCAACATTCGTATCACCACCAAGCGCGGACAAAACCAGTTTCACGGTTCGGCTTTCTACAACAATGCCAATTCTGCTCTGGCTGCGCTCTCGCTGCAGGACCTTGCCGGGATCGCCGATTTTGAGCCGAATGCATTTGCCACGAAGTATCCCACGCCTTATTTCAACATCAACGATCTCGGTGGCGCCCTTGGCGGTCCGGTTAAAGGATTAAAACGCACGTGGTTTTTTGCGGCGTACGAGCGGGACTACAACCTATCGCCCACGAATATCCAATCGACAAAACTTCCGCATCCGTCATTGTGGGGAGGAGATTTTTCCCTGATGCAGGATGCCGACAAGCCGGACGTTCCTGCCGGCGTTGTACTCACTCCGCAGGAAATGGCCACCGATACCGTTGGTGGGGCGGGCCTGCAGTTTATTCAAATTCCATCGCGACTCTTGAATCCCACGGTGCAAAGCCTGATCACGACCTACTTTCCTCACATTGGCGTGGGAGCGCCGATCAATAGCGCGAACGGCCGGATTCCGAGCTTTCAGACGCAGGTGCCCGGACGAGATACGCTGGATACAGGTTCTCTGCGGCTCGACCATGATTTCAGCGAAAAAGATCACGTTTATGCCAGCTACAACACGTCCGCGGAAACCAGCGCGAACAATCCGGTTGTGGCCCCCTACACAGGACTGGGTTTGACGCAAAACAATCGTCAAAATCAAACCGTTGCTCTTTCTTACACGCGCGTCTTTAAGCCGAATCTGGTCAATGAAATGCGTGGCGGGTTCAACAAGCAGAATTTGCTGGAGCATAGCAACACTACCTTGGAAGGTTTCCTTTCCGGCATAGGTTTTGACGCATCTGATATCGCCGCCTATGGTTCGGTCGTCGGTCAATTTGCGCTGACCACCTTCGGGCATCCCGCCGTCAACTTCAGCAACAGCTTTGCTACTTTCACCAACGGCAATCGCAACACATATCGGCCCGAGGATCAGGATCTGATCACGTTCGGAGACACGTTGACCTGGGTCTTGGGAAAACATAGCTTGCGCATGGGAGCAGATTTTGTGCGCAATCAGGCGGTGGATGGGTTTGCTCTCAACCGGGGCAATCCGCGAGGCTCGATGACCTACACCAACCCCGCTACGTGTGCCAACGATCCTTGCTCCAATGCGGATACGTTCACCGAATTCCTGCTGGGTCTGCCTCCGACGAGCGCCAGCTATGTACTGAAGGCAAGGCCTCCCATGAATGTCTATAACTGGGAGGAAGGATACTTCGGTCAGGACGATTGGAAAGTCACATCCAAGCTCACTGTGAATTTGGGCCTTCGCTACGATTTAGCGACTCCTTTTATTGAAAAGAGCGACCTGCTCATAAACTTTGACCCGACCGGCGTGAATCCGAACGGAAACCCGGGAGTCTTCATCATCCCCTCGACGAAAACTCTGCCCTTTCTGGACTCGCGAATCGTCAACTATGGATATATCAGTGCTTCGCAGGCCGGCTTGGGCCGCGGTCTTGTCCATCTGGACAGGAATAATTTCTCTCCGCGCCTGGGCTTTGCCTACAAGCTTGGGGATAAATCGGTGTTGCGCGCGGGCTGGGGCTTCTTCTATCCAACATCGGCGGCGCAGGGAATCCGTGACGCGATCGGAACCAATCCGTTCAATCAGGGAGTCACGTCGAGAACCACTCTGGAAGGATGGCCAAGCGCCTCGCAACATGGCATCAGTCCCATCACTGGCGGAACGGTTGCAGGGTTTGGCAATTCGGTGACCGCGAATGCCATACCGCTGAATCTGCAAACGCCGCGCATCCAGCAGTACAACGTCACGTTTGAACGCGAGATCGTTCGAGACGGAACTTTGCGGCTTTCTTATCTCGGTACCCACATGGGTGGCTTGATTGCAGGTAAAGACTTGGATGAACTCGCGCCGAACAATACTCCCTTTGGCACAACCCAGGGGGACGGCGTCACCATTTGCGATCCTACCCAGGGAAATTGCGCCTACTCGCCACAGGATTTGGCGCGACTGCCGTTTCCGTTGGTGGGAGAGTTTCTGCTCACCTATGGAAACTTCGGGCATGGAAATTCCAACTCCTTCCAAACCGAATTCACGCGTCGTTACAAGAGTGGACTCATGTTGGACATGTCCTACACATATCTTGATCAGAAAAGCAGCGCTCTGGACACCGCGAACTCCAGTCTGGGAGGAATCGGGTACAACCCATTTGATCCCAACGCGGACTACGGCACGGATGGTTACGTCTCCAAGAACCGTTTCATAGCTTACGGAATTTATGATTTGCCGATTGGGCGGAAACATAGAATTGGCAGCTCGTTTTCTAGACTGGCTGACACCTTGCTCGGCGGTTGGCAAACGACGTTCAATATGTTCGCCAAATCCGGACAAGGGTTCACTCCCTTCTGGGTCTGCGACGACTGTGATCCGGTAGAGCCGGGGAACATCGCGGTTTCGTCGATCGATGCAGTCGGCGATTTCAACGCCGAACCCTCATTCCGGCCGGTCGTGGTGAACAAAAACATCAATACCGGAAAACATGGCAGCAACGCCGTCATTTGGAATGCCAGCGCGTTCGGTCCGCCCTCGGTCGGAGCTGATCTACTAAGCAACTCGGCCGTTGCTAAAAGGAACTTGCTGGTCGGGCCCGGCGCCTGGGGAGTAAATCTGGGTATTCACAAGGCCTTCCCCATAGGAGATCGCGTGGTTGCGACTCTGGGAGCTGATTTCGACAATATTTTCAATCACCCTCTGCTTGCACCCGATGCCAACTTCGGCGGCGGTGGTGGCACGTTCTCGCAACTGGGCGACTTTAACATTAATGTCGATCAAGCCACGGGGAAGGTGTTGCCGATTACGGACATCAATCCCAATCCTCTTTTTGGCCAACTAACAAACAGCTTTCCCCAAGAGGGTGTGCTCAGCCAGCGGACCATTCGTCTGCGACTGCGAGTCACTTTCTAGCTGCGGGCGTTAAATGTACGCGGTTTGGGGAACCAGCGTGGCTGCGCGCACTCGAGTGAGGGCTGGCGCAACCACCTCATGAGCCGATGAAACTCCATATCTTTCGCGCATTTCTCGTAGTGGTGTGCCTGACCAGCGCTTTTGCTGATCGGCCGGGAGGTTTTCGCGTCATTGGGCCGGGCGGCGGTGGGGCCATGTTTCATCCGACCATCAGTCCGCACGACTCGAACACGGTGCTGGTTGCTTGTGACATGACCGGCGCTTACATCACGCACGATGGCGGTCAGACCTGGCGCATGTTCAATCTGCGCGGGGTGGTGGATTTTTTTGCCTTCGATCCGCGGGATCCAAAAACCATATACGCGCATGCGACGGGTTTATGGCGCAGTACCGATGGCGGGGAACGCTGGAATTTGGTCTATCCCAGCCCTTCTGCCGTCAAAGGCGTCAGGATGAATTCCGATCACTCCGATGAAGACATCCTCGCCGAGCCCGACCCGCTTGGGACCATCACAGCCCTTGCGATCGATCCGGCTGACTCGCACGTTCTCTACGTAGCGGCAGGCACCAAGGACATTTCCGCGCTGTTTGTCTCGCACGATTTCGGGCAAAGCTGGCAAAAACAAACCAGCCTACCCGACGTCCCGCGTCACCTTTGGGTCGACCCGCATTCTGCCGCTGATTCGCGAACCTTGTTCCTGGCGAGCGCGGACAAGATTGCGGTGGCCGGCACCGCGGAAATGCGTAGTCTCCCGCTTCCAGCCGCGGTCACTGACATTTCCCTGGGTTTTGGTTCGGGCACGCAGCCGATCATTTATGTCACATCGAAGCAGGGAGCGTTCGTTTCCGTGGACGGAGGCACGACCTGGCACAAAAGCCATCTCCCCGGAGATGGAGCGAGAGTGCGCGCGGTCGCAACCAGCCAGCGCCATCCCGAAGTGGCCTACCTTTCTTACAGTGATATGAC
This sequence comes from Terriglobia bacterium, assembly GCA_963803655.1. Classification (GTDB taxonomy): domain Bacteria; phylum Acidobacteriota; class Terriglobia; order Terriglobales; family Acidobacteriaceae; genus JAIQFF01. The sequence goes on along the minus strand of CAWDNR010000010.1, from coordinate 554,236 downwards.
ACTCGATGGAAAAACCTGGATGGGTGTGGCGAGGACCACCAACTCCGGCGCTGATTGGCAACTGGTGTGGAAGGAATCCGAGGCCCCCGCTAACAATGTGCATGACGCGTGGATCACGGAACGCTTCGGTCCGGGTTGGAGCGAAAATCCGCTGAACCTGACCGTGGCTGAACAGGACGCCAATCTGGCTTACGGCACCGACCTGGGAAGAACCATGCGCACCGCCGATGGAGGTGCCACCTGGGCGGCGATGTACTCCCGGAAAACAAACGACGCGGGATGGACCAGCCTCGGGCTCGATGTCACCAATAGCTATGGCATTCACTTCGATCCATTTGACGCAAAGCGTCAGTTCATCACTTACACCGATATTGGACTTTTCCGCAGTGAGGACGGAGGAGCCTCGTGGACCAGCGCGACTGCGGGTGTGCCGCGTGAGTGGCTGAACACGACCTACTGGGTGGTGTTTGATCCTAAGGTGCGAGGCCGGATGTGGAGTGTGAACAGCTACACCCACGATATTCCTCGTCCCAAGATGTGGCGGCACAATTCGCCAGCAAATTACAAAGGTGGGGTTTGCCGCAGCGATGATGGCGGCAGGACCTGGACAAAATCAAATCGAGGCATGGATGAAACCGCTGCAACCCACATCCTGCTTGATCCCACCAGCCCGGTGGATGCGCGTGTCCTTTATGTGGCTGGCTTTGGTCGGGGAGTCTATAAGAGCAATGATGGGGGGCGCTCCTGGAGCTTGAAGAACCAGGGAATCTCCCAGAGCCAACCCTTCGCCTGGAGGCTGGCGCGCAGCTCAAGTGGTACGCTCTACCTGGTTGTAGCCCGCCGGTCGGAGGATGGAAGCATCGGCAACGGCGGCGATGGCGCATTGTACCGGTCGACCGACGGCGCTGAGCACTGGCAACCGGTAGTCCTGCCGGAGGGAACCAACGGACCGAACGGTATTGCCATCGATCCCGACTCGCCAGACCGTCTCTATTTGGCCGCCTGGGCCAGGGCTACGGGACTGCATGGGGATGGTGGCGGGATTTTTCTCTCCGAAGACGGAGGCAGGAACTGGAAGCAGGTGCTGGACAAGGATCGCCACATTTACGATGTGACCATTGACCCGGCCGATCCCGCCATTATTTATGCCGCTGGCTTTGAATCCTCGGCCTGGCGCTCGGCGGACCGTGGACTGCATTGGACGCGCATTCCTGGATTTAACTTCAAGTGGGCGCAACGCGTAATTCCCGATCCGCTGGACCGCAACAAAATCTACATCACGACTTTCGGCGGAAGCGTCTGGCACGGCTCGATTCGCGGGCAAGAGGAACCGCTGGACATTGCCACTCCAGTGCTCGAGCCTGGGCAATAGCCCGGAAATGTGGGGGGAGAAATTTGATCGATCGCCGGCAGTGGCTGTACGGAATGGGCTTGATCGCGGGGGCGGGGACGCAAAGCGGCCGTGCCTTCGCCACGACGCCGGAAAGTCCGGAAAATAAGGACCAGTCCGAACCCCTGGAGATCTCCCGGTATGAGCCGAAAAGCATGCTCCATGTGCATGAGTCGCGTATCGAACGTGCTAAATTTCCAGTCATCGACTTCCATACCCACATTTCCGTCTCTGCCAAGTCTGAAAAGGGGATTGAACTCGTTCCCGAGCGGCAATACCTGGGAACACCACAAGAACTACTAACGGTGATGGACCGCAAGAATATCCGGGCCATGGTCAACCTCACCGGCGGCTACGATAAAGGTCTGGCGGAAGCGGTAACAAAATATGACCGCGCGTATTCCGGCCGCTTTTACACTTTCACCGAACCCTCATATTCGCGCTTCAACGAGCCCGGTTACCCCAGGCTGCAGGCGCAAGCGATTGAGCAGGCTCAGCGGGATGGCGCGCGTGGTCTGAAGATTCTCAAGACGCTGGGACTCTATCTTCGTGAAAACATCACCTCGGGTACGCTGGTGAAGATTGATGATCCGAGGTTCGATCCGATGTGGGATGCGTGCGGGCAACTAAACATGCCAGTCGCGATACATATCTCGGATCCCATCGCATTCTTTACTCCCGCCGATCGTTTTAATGAGCGCTATGAAGAGCTGAACAATCATCCCGACTGGTCGTTCTATGGTGAAGATTTTCCCAGCAACGCGGCACTGATCGAGGCGCGCAATCGAGTGATGGCGCGGCATCCTAAAACCCACTTTGTGGCGCTGCATGTGGGCAACTTCTCCGAGGACCTGCAGAATGTTTCCGAGAACCTGGACCGGTTCCCGAATATGTCGGTGGACATAGCGGCACGCATCGGCGAGCTTGGGCGTCAGCCGCGAACCGCCAGGAATTTTTTCGATAAGTACCAGGACCGGATCCTGTTCGCGACTGACGCAACTCCACACGGCGACGAGTTTCCGCAGCAGGTTTTCAATGACCAGCTATATGAGATTTACTACCGCTTTCTGGAAACCGACGACGAATATTTTGACTACGCTCCGGCGAAGATACCGCCGCAAGGCCGCTGGCGGATCTACGGCATCAATTTGCCAGATGGGATTCTGCGCAAGGTTTACCACGAGAACGCTGCGCGGGCGCTGCGAGTCACCGCTTAGATGCGGGTCCATTGGCGCATCCTCGCCCTGGCGCTGATCGCTTCTGTATCGGCGGCGCGGGCGGAGGTTCGGGTATGGCAAGATACCCTGACTCTGCCGACTTACGAGGAGGGGATGCCCGATCCCAATCCTCCCTTCGACCAGTTCACCACCAACCGATTTAACTATCCCTACACCCTGCGCAATAACCTTACTGGCCGGCGCAGCGACCACGCATGGCGGGCGATTTATCTTGAGAATGAATATTTGAAATGCTCCGTGTTGCCGGATATCGGCGGCCATCTTTATACCTGCCTCGACAAGATTTCCGGCAAATCCATGTTTTATGCCAATCCGTCGATCAAGAAGGCAGCCATCGCCTATCGCGGGGCCTGGGCCGCGTTCGGAATCGAGTTCAATTTTCCCGTGTCACACAATTGGGTCACGATGTCGCCGGTCAATTTCGCTTTCGCGAAACATGATGACGGCAGCGCTTCCGTCAGCGTCGGCAACATCGACCGGGTCTACGGCATGGAATGGACGGTGGAGCTGATCCTTCGGCCGAAATCCACCGTGCTCGAGCAGCGAGTGACGCTCAGCAATCGGAGTGATGTGAGGCATCGCTTTTACTGGTGGAGCAATGCTGGAATTGCTGCCTGGGATGATTCGCGCGTTGTTTATCCCATGCGATTCGCGGCGACGCACGGCTTTACCGAGGTCCATCCCTGGCCGGTGGACGACGACGGCGTGGACTACAGCCTCCTCCGAAATCATATCAAGGGCCCGGTTTCGATGTTCAGCCACGGTAGCCGGGAGAACTTCATGGGAGTTTGGAATCCCAAAACGAATACCGGAACCGTACATTTTGCTGAATACGAGAAAGTTCCAGCGAAAAAGATCTGGTCCTGGGGAGCCGATGCCGATGGTTTGGATTGGCGGAAAGCGCTCTCGGACGATAACAGTGCCTATCTTGAGATTCAGGCCGGACTGTTTCGCAACCAGGAAACATACGCGTTTCTCCAGCCGCGGCAGCTGATCCGGTTCTCAGAATACTGGATGCCGGTGCGGGCAATCGGCGGGATTTCACGGGCCAACCTGGCCGGAGTAGCCAGCCTCATGCGGCGGAATGGCAGCCTCGTTGCCGGATTCAATGCCAACCAGCCAATTCCGCGGGCCTCGGTTTCCATTCTGCATGACAAGGAGGAGTTGTTCCACGAGAAGATCGATCTGACGCCCGAGAGGACCTGGAGCCACGAACTACAAAGTGCCGACTCTCAGGCCAAGTACACCGTTGAGATTCAGGACGCGCACGGCGCCGTGCTTCTCCGCCAGACCGAAGGTGAATATGATTGGACTCCCGAATCTGAAATTCACCTCGGCCCGCAACCTGCTTATCACATTCCCGAGCCGGAAAAGCGCACCTACGACGATTGGGTTCAGCTCGGCGAAGAGGATGAGCTCAACGGACGAAATCTGCCCGCGCTCGAAACCTACAAAGAGGTGCTGCGAACATTTCCGCACAGTTTCTCTGCCGGCAAGGCGGCTGGGCGATTGTCAGCCAGCCTGCTGCGGTTCGAAGAGGCCAGGAATTTCCTTGAGCCACTTCACCGTCGGGACACCACCGACCCAGAAGTCTCTTACTATCTCGGCATCGCGTATGACGGTCTGGGCGAGGCGCCGCACGCGCAAGCCGCCTATGAACAAGCCGAGAGATTGCCGTCCCTTTACTCCTCCGCCGCTCTGCGCCTGGGCGAACTGCTGGGGCGGAAGGGCGACCTCGACGCGGCTGAACGTCATTTTTCCGAAGCCGTCCGGACTGCCCCCGAAGACCCTCGCGCGTACGAAGAACTGGTCATCATGAAGAACGCTGCCGGTAAAACTGCGGAGGCACAGGCACTCGCCAAGGACGGCCTGGCGCGCTTTCCGTTGAGCGATTCTCTCCGCGAAGAGATCGGCAATCCCAATCTCAACCACCTTGCCGATGATGCCGCCCGAGTGCTGAATCTGGCCGCGCAATATATCCGGCTCGGGCTGTACCAAAAATCTTTGGATGTACTCTCCAGGGAATATCCTCCCGCGGCCCCGGGTCAAAGTGAACCGGGCATGCCGCACCCGGCCGACGATCCGATGATTGCCTATTTCCGAGGGTATTGCCGGGAAGGACTCGGCGGGTCAGGCGTTGAGGACTACAAAACCGCATCCGGACTTTCTACGGCGTATGTTTTTCCCAGCACCGCAGAAGAGTTTTCCGTGTTGCGCGCGGCGCTGCGCGCCAATCCTTCGGATGCGAGCGCCCACTATTTGCTGGGAACGTTCTACTTCTCGCGGGGACTAACGGATTCTGCCCTGACCGAATGGTCAGAGGCTCGGAGATACGGTCCTCACATCCCGGTGCTCGATGCCAGCACCGGGCTGGCTCTGCTCCACCAGAAAAATGACCCCGCCGGCGCGCTGGCCGCTTTTCGAAATGGACTCGGCAGTGATCCTGCCAACCTCGCAATTTACCTCGGCATGGATCAGGCGCTCAGCCTGTTGAACCGGCCGGCCCGCGAACGCGTGGAAGCTCTGGAGAAATATCCCAGGCTTGACGATGCGCCTCCCTGGCTCATCTTCGAGTTGATCTTGAATCTTACGGAAGCCGGAGATTTTGAGCGCGCCACAAGTTTGTTCCACGATCGCTTTTTTCCTCGCGAGGAAGGAGGGACCAACGTCCGCCAGGTTTGGGTGGAGGTGCAATTGCAGCACCTGCTCGCTTCGGCGAAGGAAGGACATTGCAACCAGGCATTGCCGCTCGCGCAGCAGCTCGGCATGGAGGTTCCCGGACTGACTTTCACGCGCGACGGCTTGGAACCCATTCTGCAGTCTGCCCGAACCAACTACCTGCTTGGCTCCGTCTATGCCGGTTGCGGCAAGTCTGAGGAAGCAACAGGCAAATTCAAGCTTGCGGCGGCGGCCTCGGCGGCTGACCAAATCCGGTGGGCTTGTTTGGCAGCCCAAAGACTGCCCGGCTTCAATCGGGTGCAATGGCAAGACCGTCTGCAATCCGCCTTAGGGCAGGCGGCCAGCCGCTCCGAAACCAGCGCCTACCCAAGCTGGTGGCTCTACACGGCTGGTTCGCTGGAAAGGGAACTGGACAGAGCACAAGATGCGGAAGTCAGCTTTCAGAAAGCTTTATTGCTGCCGGACCGGATGCTGGCGTACCACTTCACGCGGCTGGCAAGATCAGCGGCTACGCCATAATCACTTCAATCTTTGATTTCCGCAGAGCCTCACTGAACTCGGCGGGGGCTCGGCTGTCTGTGATCAAGCGGTGGACCTCGGAGAGAAGGCCAATGCGGGAAACGCTCCGCCGTCCTAACTTGCTGAAATCTGCGACCACATTGACCTCTTTGGAAACCCGCATCATCAAGCCATTCAGTTGAGCCTCCAACACGTCAGGAGTTGATGGCCCGATGTCCAGGTCGAAACCGTCCACCCCCAGAAACAGACGGTCGGCGCGAAATTCCTTGAGCGTTGCTTCTGCCTGGGGCCCGACGAGCGAGCACGACACCGGGCGCAGCAACCCCCCGATCATGATCACGGAAATGCCGGTCGCATCCATCAGCTCCGATGCGACATTCAGCGCGTGCGTGATTACAGTCACGGATTGCAGCCTTCTGGTTTTCAAATAACGGGCAATTTCAGCCGTCGTGGTTCCGGAATCCAGAATCACAGTTTCGTTATTTTGTATGAGCTCGGCTGCCGCACGTCCGATTCTTACTTTCTCGGCATGGTGCAGCGTTTGTTTCAGGCGAAGCGGATAATCCTGACTCGCCTCCAATCGCCGGACGGCTCCTCCGTGCGACCGGACCACCGTTCCCTCCGACGACAAAGCGTCCAAGTCGCCGCGGGCAGTGACAGCGGAAATGGAGAACCTCTCAACCAAATCCTGCACTGTGATTTGGCCCTTTTGTCCAATCAAATCCAGGATTTTCCGGCGCCGCTGCTCCGCGAGCAGACGAGAACTTCTTTGGTTCCGCATCAGGTCTTTCCTCACAATGTAGCCTACGAGGTACTCCCTTGGCATCCGCGCCGGTTAGCTATACACTTGCACTTCGTTTAAAACGAAAGAAAATAGAATATAAACGAAAGACCTATTTGGCTCTCAATTCCTTTGGGTGGCCGGACCGTGAGCCTGTTGGTGGATCTACACAACCATGACAGTCTAGTCCACGGAGCCTAGCTTTGTGAAGCCATGTGTATTCGTTGGCCCCATGCAGATAGCAGAGACGCTGGGTGCGCGGTTTGATAGCTCGATCTGGTTCATCAGCCAGTTCCGCACCTCCCCGCCAGGACTGTTAGGCATCCGATTCCAGCATGGGTTGCCGGCTCGGTTTCGTTTGCCTTTCTTTGCTTGCCGTAGGGCTGGGTGCAGAGGTCTTAGATATCCGGTCGCTAGTCTGGCGATTCACCGAATGTAGTCGCAAACGGGCGAAAGTTACGAAATGAAGAGGCGAGATTTCATAGCGGGGCTGGCTGCGTCTGGGCTGTTGGCTCCGTCTCGGAGCAGCGCCCAAGCTCCAATCCGGCATCCCCGGCTGTTGATTGCGCCAGCCGACCCTTTCACCGGTCTGACTTTGCTGAAATCGCGTTACGCCAGCGGGCGCCGGCCGTCGGAGGACATGGAAGGGTGGGCGCTGTCGTGGCGGCTGACGGGACAAGACACCTTTGCCGAACGCGCGCTGGCAGAGATGCGGACCAAACACCTTCCTGCCGGCAAGAGTCCTTCGCGCTCATGGCTTGATTTCACTCGCTGGTCGCTGGCATTCGATTGGCTTCTTGGATATCGCGGCTTTGAGCGCACTCTGCAGGACCGCGTTGCCCACGAACTGATGGAAGGGGCAGCGACCATGCTGGCTACGGCCGACTTTGCCGATCCCAGCCAATTCTCCTACCACAATTATGCTCTGCGCTTTCTGGCGCTGGCTGCATTTCAATCGGCGGCGCTTGAGGGCTATCCGGGCTGCGAGGAACGCTGTAGCAGTTGGCGCAGCCAGACCGCAAAATGCATGGCCAACGTTCTCGACACCACAGAGTTCGTCACTCCCGGAGGGAGCTACCACGAGTCGATGGACTACATGCGGATCACGTGGGCGTCGTTGACTCTGCTCGCCGAATTGCAGCGTACCACCACGGGCGTAGACCCCGCCCTACACTTTTCTGTCTTTCGCAACATTGGGAATACATACCTGTACAAGTTACTTCCAGATGGTACGCCGTCGCGTGAGGGTGACAACGAATATCCGGTCCTTGATTCGCGGGATACGGCTTTGCTGGGTTACGCGATCAATCGTTTCAAGGATCCCCATAGCGCCTGGCTTCTGCGCCGCAGCGGGTTTTTTGCCAAGGAGTGGGTGCTACCGGTTCTGGAGTTCCTGTGGGATGATCCAGAGGTCACACCGCGAGATCCCGCGCTGGCCGGTGAAGGCGAGTTGTCCCGCCAGCGTTACTTCCCAGGCGTGGGACACCTGGTGATGCGGGACGGGTGGAAGCCGGAATCGACCTGGATCGAATTCGATTGTGGACCGTATTTCGCTAAACACCAGCACATGGATCAAAACCAGATTGCGATTTACCATGGGGGCTATCTGGCGGTCGACAGCGGCGCCGATTACACAGACACGGAAAGTCCGCACTACCTGAACTACTATCGCCGTACCGTCGCGCACAATTCCGTGCTGGTTTATGATCCGTCAGAAAAGTTTTTTTGGTCGGACAATCTCCAGGCCGCCGCTAACGACGGCGGCCAGCGCATGGACTCTTCGCGCTTTTGGAATACGATACGCAACCGTGAAGATTGGGAACGCAACCGCGATCTGTGGGACCGCGCTTCCATGCGCGTCGTGGATTACGCGCCCGGCCAGTACCATTACGCGCTGGGCGACGCGAGCCATGCATATTCCCCCGAGAAAGTGCGGAAATTCACGCGTGAACTGGTTTATGTACCTTCGCAGGATTTGCTCTTCGTTTTCGATCGCGTAGTGAGTGCGAACCCTTCCTTCAAAAAAGCCTGGCTGCTGCACGGAGTGGAGCAGCCGAGCGTGAACCAGGAAGCCGGTCAACAAGCGCCAGGATCAAAAGATTTCATCAACGCCAGAACTTTTCGTTTCCAGCAGGGCTCGGGCGAGTTGCTGGTGCACTCGCTGCTCCCGCGGGAGCGGATCCTCACTCGCCGGGGAGGCGCGGGCCACGAATTCCACGCTCCGGGCGACGACCATGGCGGTCCATGGGGAAGTGGCGAAAACTGGCCACTCGATCCGCCGGAAGGGGCTCCTCTGCCGGAAGACGCGCGGCTGCGTCACATGTGGAAGACTTTTTGGGGCGAAGACTTCTCCCGAATTCTCAGCTCCAATCGCAAGAATGTGGTGCCGGGAGGATGGCGGATCGAGGTGTCACCGTCGGTTCCCGCCGAAGAAGATTTTTTTCTTCACGTTTTTGAGATTGGGAACCGGGGAACAGCCGGCGGCAAGCGCACGGAGATTTTGGATGGAGTGAATTTTATAGGCGCGGCGTTTGAACACGGCCCCATTGTGTTGTTCGGCACATCGCCTTCCGCCGCTAGTCGAGGTGAGATCTCATTGCCCGACTTGGCCTGTGATTCGCTAATTATTACCGGCCTGCAGCCGGAGTCGGTTTACGAGCTTAGTTTCAGCGGTCCGAATGTCTCGTCCTCCCCTGCCGCGATCCTGCCCGGCGTCTTGGCCGACGTTCTGCGGGTGAGCGCCAACGGCAAAGGCGTGCTGCGACTGGAAAAGCCGCGCCTGGGGAATCTTCGCCTTCGCATCGTACGAATCTGAGTTTGGCGCCAGCGCGCCTGAGGCACGCGGCTCGCGCCAACATTCGGGTGAAAACGGAGCCAGCAAACCTCGCGATGACCGGCGACAAGAACTCCCGAAAACTCGGCTCGATCCGTAATTTGCGCTGGTGGATCGGGGGAATTCTGTTTGCCTCCACCGTCATCAATTACATGGACCGGCAGACGCTCTCACTGCTCGCCCCCTACCTGAAGATCGAGTATCACTGGACCAACACTGACTACGCCAACCTTGTGATTGCGTTTCGGGTTGCCTACTCGATTGGCCAGACGGTGTTCGGCCGGTTGATGGATCGCATCGGCACCCGGCGCGGTTTGTCATTTACGGTGGTTTTCTACTCGGTGGTTTCGGTATTAACCTCACTGGCCAAGGGCTTCTACAGTTTTGCCGGATTTCGGTTCCTGCTGGGAGCGGGCGAGTCCGCCAACTGGCCGGCGGCAACCAAAGCGGTTGCGGAATGGTTTCCAAAACGCGAACGTGGATTGGCCACCGCTTTGTTCGACAGTGGCTCTTCGATTGGTGGGGCGATCGCTCCGTCCCTAGTCTACTGGATTTATTTTCGATGGGGCTGGCGTCCGGCTTTTGCTATTCCCGGCTTGCTCGGCTTCTTGTGGCTGATCGTGTGGCGCTGGCTCTATCACCCGCCGGAGTCCCATCCGCGCATCAGCCCGGCAGAACTGCAACTTATTCTCGATGACAAGGCAGAGTCCCAGTCGCAACGCGCGGACCGAACCCCCCTCCCTTGGCGTGATCTGCTCAAGTTGCCTCAAACCTGGGGAACAATCATTGCCAAGGCTTTCACTGATCCAGTCTGGTTTTTCGTCACCGATTGGTTTCCGATCTATCTCGTGGCCAAGGGCATCGAACTGAAGAGCGGGCTCATCGCCATCTGGATTCCTTTCCTGGCTGCGGATCTGGGAAACTTGTTTGGCGGCGGCATCTCCGGCTACTTGATGAAACGGGGATGGTCTTTGGGTGCTGCCCGAAAAGCCGTGGTCATCTTCGGCGGATTGGGTGTAACCATGCTCATTCCCACCATCTTCACGGCCAACCTTTATTTGATCGCATTCCTTTTCGCGCTTGCCACCTTCTCCTATGCCGCCTTTTCAACCATGGCCAACGTGTTGCCATCCGATCTGTTCCACAGTGAGTCGGTGGCATCGGTAAGCGGCTTAAGCGGAACCGGCGCCGGGCTGGGTACGATTGTTGCCTTCGAACTGATCGGCCGCTTTTCGGATGCCCGGCACGCCATGGCCGGACACTCCTTCGATCCGATTATCATTGTGGCCGGGCTAGTTCCTTTTGTAGGGATGGTTCTGGTTTTGCTGCTCGTGCGCAATACCGAGGCCACGAATCGAGGGACGGTGCGATCGATCTAAATCGGTGATCCGGGCCCCCGGTCTGAAAGCGTTACCTAGATGAACGCCTGGCGCACGATGACCCATTTCACCGAGGGATTTCGCTTCATAACCGTGATGTAAAACGCCTTCATTGAGCTTTGCTCACCGCGAAACCCGTACTGAATGATTCCCGTCTCGTAGGCCAAGTTACCTGAAATCTCAGACTTGTCACCTTTCAACATCAAGGAGGTGGTTGAATCGATGATTTGCCTAAGAGAGTCTTCGATGGCATCTCGACCGCCAACGCTAATCTCCCTCGGGACGTAACAAAACCGCGTCTTGGTCATACAAGGTGCGGAGATCCTCGAGATTTTTTGATTTCCAGTCATTCACCCATTCGTCATGCAGAGCGGAGATTTGCTGCGCGGAATCAGGCGACGTTTGACCGGGTTCGGCCCTGAGAGGGACCGCGAACACTGCGGCGACCAACCATAGTGCGGGGCTAGACAATACACGCCTAGAGTTCATGGTTTACCTCGCTGTGCCGACGGTAGGCCACGATAGCAAACCTCGTCAAATCCCGTGAGATTCGAGCATGCGTGAAGGAAATTTCTTTCCGGAAGCGATACTTTTCGTGGCATTTGATTATTTCGTTTGCTTTCTATATATTTCTTTTGCCATCGCTTTCCGATTCCCATAGTGCATCTTGAAAACCTCCCCGATGCCTCGGTCCTCAGTTGCAAAACCACAGCCTGCGTCAGTTCATCCAGGATTTTGCCCGGCAGCGCCTGACCACAGAACGATTCCGCGCAGAAGATATCTCCCCTTTGCCTTGTCGTCGCTCCTCCTGGTCTTTCTGTGCCATTTGACGGCCCAAAATTCGCCAGCTTCTCCGCTCTTTTACAAGACGCAAAACTCGGACGAATGGGTCAACCACAGCCTTCATGTGCAGCAACGATATTCGCGCGTTCTGGTAGTAGATGGCTCCGGTCAACTACCACGACGGATCCGAACCAACAGCCTGAATCTCAACTCTAGGGACAACGCAGCCGCAGGCCCAATCCGCAGCTACAAGCCGTATGCCGTCTACCGCACCCTGCAGCAGGCGGCCGATGCTGCGCAAGGAGGCGATCTCATCGCAGTCATGCCGGGCGCGTACGCGGGTTTTGTCGTGGAAGATAAGCCGAGCGCCGCCGATTGGCACTACATCCACTTCAAGGCGATGGGCGAACCCGGAGACGTCGTCATCAACCGACCCTCCGGCATACCAGACTGGATGATTCTGCTTCGCAGCACCCACCACATCATCGTTCAGGGTTTCAACATCGCGGGCAGCAACAGTCCGGACACTGAACCTCATGGTCCTCGGGCTGGCATCATGATGGATGGAGATTTCAGCCAGACCAGCCAGCAGACCCACCACGTCATTCTGATTGATAACTTCTCGCACAATCATCGCAAGTGGGGATTTCACTCGCGTGATACGCACACGGTCCTGATCCAGAACAATTTGTTTGCTCTTTCCAAGCAGGAACACTCGGGCTACGCCAGCGACGGCTCGGACAACTATGTCATCCGGCGGAACATTTTCTTCGGCAGCAATGCGAGCGGACTGCAATGCAACCTGGATACCGTCAGCTCCTTTCACGATCTGGTCAAGAATCCCGCTCTCAGGGGCTATCCCAGGGAGCAGCCCACCCGGGAATGGGCTGTGGGGTTGATCAAGCTGGCGACGGAGAAATTCGGGGCGAACAACTTTCCCGACGGCAAGGGCGTCAACTTTATCATCGAAGACAATGTCATCAATCAAAACGGTAGGGCCGGCGGTGGATCACTCAACCTAGCCGGCCTGCAGGATTCGCTCATCCAGAACAATTTGATTTACGGGAACTTCAACCACGGAATCGCACAGTGGGATGACGCGAACCCGTATGACGCAGCTTATGTCGATCCCGGCCCAGCTTCTCCCGGTCAGGTAAAGGGCCCGGATGACCTGCCACTCTGGGGGTGCCAGCAAAATATCATCCGGAACAATACTGTGCTTATGAATAATCCCGACCGCGCGGCAATGCAGTGTCGCAACGGAAGTTGGGGCACCCGGATGCGCAACAACATCTTCATCAACGATCAGCCTTCCTCTATTGAGGTTTTTAACACCAGCATCTACCGCCTGGATTCGAGTTTTGATGTCATCAATACGCTGAGCTACGCGGGGATGTCGGAAGCCCTCAAGAATCTGGCGATTCAGCTGCCGGAAGGCCCGCAGGCGATTTCAGGGATTACGCAGGAAAGAGCCGCGGAGGAGTTTGTCCGCTACAGCGATGAGCCGTGGGTCATCATTGAGGGCAAGTGGTGGCGGCTCAATCCAAGTCGCCCGGATTTCCGTCCGCGCCCAGATTCAAAGCTCTTTGCCCAGTGGGGAGATTCCAGGGACCTGCCGCCACGGGATTTGGGTGGGCATCAACGCAAGGGCCCCTCGATTGGGGCGCTCTCACCTGCGCCCGGTAACTCGAGATAACACGCCTCCTTCTTATTGCCACTGTGGTTGCGGTGTTTGCTCCTGATATACGGGCTGCATCCGTGCCCCCACCGGAAGCCTATAACTCACTGCTGACGGGAAGGCGATATTTCTTGCAATTGATTGAGGACGCTGAGATCGCCATGCGATTCTCCTAGTGAAACACTGCGTACGACAGAATTTTCCGTAACCGGCGATGCCGAGGCCTACACCCTGGCGAGTGCGATTGCAGAGACCCTTCCGGCGGTCAAGCTTCTTCCCCAACCAGATATCCAAATCATGAAGTGGTCCGATCTCGTGGAACAGCGTCGCGACCTGTGGCCGATTCAATATTTGCTGCCGGGCGGCGCATACATTCATTGATTGTTCTCTTGCCTGACGCAAGACCGGCGCTGTGACTCTTCTCACTGCAGCTCCGGTGTGGCCTTCTGGTATCAGGAGTCTAAAGGCAGAAACAGTCCCCATGACTGAAAAATGCAGTGGACTGTGGCAAAATTTAGTCTTGTGCCAAAGCGCAATCTTAAAGTTACGAAATGGCTCAGTACGACGCCGGCCGTCGCCATTTGCGCCTCCTGCAACAAGGAATTCAGAGTCCCCATGATTTCGCTCTCACGAACCACGGACGCCCAGGAATATCTGCAAGGGCAGTTTGACCGGCACAAGTGCGATCCTGAAAAGGCAAGTGATTCCCTCTAGTGTAGCTGCGGCATCTTTGGGCCACGAAGAGCGCACGCGCGAATTCCGAGACCCCACCCAACAACAACCGACACTCCAGTCTGACGGCAAATAGCCTCTTGGATTGCCTACAGTGAATTCCCTAGTCTTTTGTAGGCACACAACGACGCGACATCGACGATCGAGAAAACTTTGCTCAGCCAGATTCCAAAAGCTACCTGGTCACTCGGCAGATTGCTACAACGGTTCCCGTAGGTGTCACGATGTGCTTTCGTCTTCCGGTGTCCGCCTGAATGCCAAGGAAAATCTCTTTAGCAATAACTCTTGAGCTTGCAATACTTCGATATTTTGTTTTGCAGCAAGAGACCGGGAACGAAGAAATTGGCAGACTGCGTGCAGCCTGATCGCGAAGGAACAAAAATCTCTCGGGAGAAATTCTCATGTTGAAACGCAGCTACTCTGTAATTTCGCCAGTTACACTGGGCCTACTGGCAGGCGTGGGCCTGTCTGGTGTTCAACTCAATGCGCAACAGTCTGATCCGCAGCCAGCTCCGCCACCGTCTCAACAGCAGGCCGCGCCAGATTCCCAGAGTCCGTCACAGCAGGCACAAGCGCAGACTTTTGCCGGGACCATTGTGAAGTCCGGCGACAAGTATGTACTACAGGACGCTAGCGGCACGAGCTATGACATCGACCGCCAGGATTTGGTGAAGTCGCATGAAGGAAAGAAGGTCCGAATCAGCGGAACTCTCGATCCGGACGGTAAGACAATCCACGTGAAGTAGACCGCAAAATCCAAAGCTTGTCGAACAAGAATGGGCCGAAAACGGCCCTTTCTTTCTTGGCGGCCGAAACGCTCCGAGAGGGAATCCGCTGTAGGCACAGGACTCATTCATTGAGCCAGAAGATAACGGTTACCGTGCATCATTGCTCTGCCGTTGCTTTTGGAAGAAACGATATTTTCGTATCAGCATCCACCGACCCTTTTGCGACGCAAGGCGCAGTTTATCGACGCCCGATCGACAGCAACGGTCCGCTACAGCCTTTGGGCGGAGGCATGCCGAAGTGGATCGACGGCATCGCCGATACCCGCTGTATCGCGACCTGAGATTCAATGGCCGCTGTGATCGACTGATCGGGATGCCTTTACGTGTCGCATGACGATGATGCTACCTGGTCGTGCCCATTTGATCGTCTAACTGTGCCAAGCGGGCTTCACATCTGTTGACCTCGTCACGTCACGGCAAGCAGTTTAACGGGTCCTGATCCTAGGTCAGAAATATCGCAGCCACAGCCAACAAACTGGAAGCGACTGGCAGCCACGCGACAGCAACCGCGAATCCGTATGACTTGCGTGCCAACACTTTCTCGGCAAAAAATACAACCGCAAAGAACACCACCGGATAGATCAGCACCAGAAGCCATGCCAGTCGGATGAGGACCACTTTGACCATGGGAGTGTCGGGTGGAATATAGCCGGCCAGCGACATCACGGTAGCCAGCAGTGTCAACGGCCAGGGAAGACAGAACAGCAACGTCGCAATTTTGCAGATCAAGAAATACTTATCCAGACTCTTGAACGGATTGAACGTGACTGCTGGCATGTGAGGCGGCGGGGTCGCCAGAAGTGTACGATTCTCGGGTTGTCTAAGCAGCACCCATGAACGCCGCAGCTTTGAATCCAAGCGATCCCAAAATATCATCGGCAATCTCGACCGTTGGAAGCCTGACTAGAACGTTTGGAGGTGTGGTTAAAAGGATCTGGAGTTGGCGCTCCACCGTCACGGCGTCGATTCCGAAGGCCAAGAGTACTTCTTTCGCCTTTTGACTGGTGTCGTACTTGCGTGCAGCCCCAGAACTCATGCCGTGTTTGACCACAGAAATTTCTACGCCTCCGCTCTCGGTCTGACTGACGAAAACGTCTGATCTCATGAAGAATGTCCCTTTCTATACCATCCGCCAAGCGACGCTCGCGGGAAATACATTGAATACTGTAGTGCAAAAAGATCGTGGCAATCTCGGTAGGTTCGAATCCCCGCGGAATGATGACGAAGCGACTCGTTATAATCAAAAATAGGCCCGAGGAAGGAGCGGGAAGTGCCGAATCGCCCCACTCATGTATTCCAGCTGAAGGTCGCTGAAATCCGGGATTCGCTGCGGAGTTTGGCGATTCAGGCGGCGTTGCTCGCTTTCTGTGCAGGAGCAGTCATTACAATAGCTCGCGCGGGGGGAACCAACTCCGAATTCCCGCAGACTCCGGGCTTTTCTTTGAACACCCGCAGCGGTCCCTCGATCGTTCGCCGGACGGCGCCTTGGAATCCGTTCACGGTGAGTGGCCGACGGGGGGCGGTTCTAGGCCAGCAGGATGGCGTTTTCGAGGCATGGATATTTCCGTGGAAGATACTGAGCGATCTGCGCATCCGCGCCGACATGGAGAACTACCCGGTGCCAATCGCCGTCAACGAATATGCATCGATGATTGAAGTGGAACCGGACCACACCACGATCGTGTACGCGCATGCGAATTTTACGATTCGGGAAACCCTGCTTGCTCCGCAAGACGCTTCCGACGGAACTGGAGTGCTGGCACTTTTTGAGGTAAACGCGGTGCGGCCCCTGACCCTCACCTTCCAGTTCAGGCCGGAAATGAAGCGAATGTGGCCTGCACTCTCGGATGATCGCCCGTCCCCGGAATGGGTGAAGACCCCGGCGGGTGGATTTTATGTATTGCATCTGAATTTTCCTGATCAGGCAGCCGCCATCGGAATGCCCAATAGTATGCCGGGAATTCTGGCGCCCTACCAGGAGCGCCCGAAAGACTATCCGCTCGAACTGGTGGTACACATCGATCCGACGATAGAGCGAAGTAGGATCTTTCCGCTACTGATGAGCGTTACTGAAACAAAGGAAAGCGCCGCTAGCTCCGCTCTCGAAGCGAAATTGATGGCGTTGAACGGATCCATCCAGGCGCTCTATGAAGCCAACCAGAAACACTATCAGGATTTCATCAACTCAAGCATCGCCATCGAAACTCCTGACAAGAGTTTTGATGACGCTTTCACCTGGGCCGAACTCGCCATCGACCAGCTTCGCGTCGAGACTACTCCGGGGCATCGGGAAACCGCGTTGGTTGCTGGTTTCACTGGATCAGGGGATTCGGCGCGACCCGGCTTCGGATGGTTTTTCGGCCGGGATGCTCTCTGGACGCTCTACGCCGTGACCAGTTACGGCGATTTTCCCCTGGTAAAACACCAGCTTGAGTTTCTGATTCACCGCCAGAGTCCTGAAGGAAAAATCATGCACGAATGGTCACAGACTGCCGACCTCCTCGACTGGAAGAGCCTGCCTTACGCGTTCGCATCATCGGACGCGACTCCTTTGCTTCTCATGGCGACCGCAGACTATCTCAACGTAAGCAACGACAAAGCTTTCATACAGGCAAACTGGGCCGCGCTGCAACAAGCCTGGGATTTTGAGCAGTCGCACGATTCCGACGGCGACGGCATTTACGAGAACACCGAGGGTTCCGGCTGGGTTGAGTCCTGGCCGCGGGGAATGCCGCACCAGGAAATTTATCTGGCGGCGCTCGACCAACAGGCCAGCGCTGCCTTTGCGCGTCTGGCCACCGCCACCGCGCATGCCGATCTGGCGCGGGCCGCCCAAGCGCGCGCCCGCCGTATCCAAGAGCAGATTGAACGGGAATATTTCCTGAAGGACCAACATTACTATGCGTTCAGCCGCAACGCGGACGGCACGACTGATGACACCCTGACGATCTATCCGGCCGTCGCCGACTGGGACGGAACCTTCTCGCTGGCGCATTCCAGCCCGATGATGGCGCTCTGGGCTTCGGCCGAGATTTCGACGGATTGGGGTACGCGCGATCTCAGTGACCGAGTCAGTTTCTATGATCCCATCAGCTACCATCAGGGTTCAGTCTGGCCGCTCTTCACCGGATGGGTCTCCCTCTCCGAATACCGTAACGGACGCAGCCTTTCGGGGTTTACGCATCTGATGCAGAACGCCGATCTGACCTGGTTCCAGAACCCGGGTGCAGTCACGGAGTTGCTCTCCGGAGAGTTCTTCGCTCCACTGGGCCGGAGCACGTCGCACCAGTTGTGGTCATCGGCGATGGTGATCTCTCCGACGTTACGTGGGCTTTTCGGTCTGAGGTGGGATGCGGCTCACAACACGTTGAGTATTTCGCCCGCGCTACCCGCCACGTGGGATGGGGCCAAGCTCCATCGCGTTCCGTTCGGCGACGGCCGTATCGAAATCGAACTCAAGCGTAGTGGAGCGGTGCTGGAGGTGCGCGCCTCGGGAGTTTCCGGGTTAAAGCTGGAGTCTCGCCTAACCGGAGCCAGCATCGTTCCTGGAGGCTTACGGATTCCGCTTCCTCCTGTGGAAGTCGGCATTGCCCATGGGCTCCCCGAACCGGGTTCGGTGACCGATCAGATGAAAGTATTGAATCAGGAGGGCGGAGCCCATTCCATTACGCTCGATCTGGCGGCTCCGGCGAACAGCGTGCAAAAACTGACGCTTCGCATAAATGGGCTCAATCTGAAGATACATTCCAATCTCGCGCTTCCTCTCAAGCCAACCGGATTACAGGATGTGACTGTCCCGTTCCCTGCGGGCACGGGCTATGTGGAGAAAAGTGTGACCTTCAGCTGGTAACATTTGCGGCGTTTTTGTGCCGGCAAAGCTATCTCGGGCGGCTGGAAAAATGCGCAAGATCGACGACTACTGCGGAGTGTGCTAGGACACTAGCGGGCCGCCGCCCATGGCTTCCGAAAGCAGGGAACTGGCTTCCTTGATGGCGCACGCAGAATATTTCGAAGATTACGTCGTGGGTGGCAAGCGAGTCACATCCGGTCGAACTATTACGGAGGCCGATGTGGTGATCCACGCCGGCCACACGTACTTTCCCCATCCCGTGGATGCGGAGTTTGCGCGCCAAACTCAGTTTGGTCAGCGAGTGGCTCACGGAACGATGACTTTCGCGTTCGGAATCGGACTCACAGCGACACTGACCAATCCCGTTGCTTTTACCTACGGCTATGACAAGCTACGTTTCCCCAAGCCGGTTTTCATCGGGGATACTTTGCATACCCAAATCACCATCAAGCACATTCCGGCGTTCCTCTCGCCAGCGGATCGTACCCGCGCGGATGGTCCCACGTCAGTCCCGTAAGAATGGTTTCCACTCTCGCCTCGAACCTGGCAAGTCATGACGCGCTAGGGACGTCGGCGCTCTAGGGAGTCTTACCATTACCAGGGCGGGATTTGGGCATTGCCCATCGATGCGGCGACGCAGGTTGCCTGCTATCGTCCCGACTTGCTGCAGCAGGTGAACGCGGTGCCCCCGCGCACTCTCGACGATGTTCTTAGGCTGGCGCACAGGGCACATGACCTCGGCAAGTTCGTCGTGATTCCTGCGTGCCCCACGGATGCCATCAGTCTGTTCTTCACCCTTACCGCAAATCTTGGTCATCCCATAGCCGAGTCTTCAGAAGTCTTCGTCGACGATGCGGTTGGTCGGGAAGGTTTGGATCGTCTCCACGCTCTGATTTCTGCCGCCCATCCTAAGTCGGTGGAATGGAATCCGATTCAAGTTTACGATTTTATGGTTTCCACTTCGGATGCAGTTTACTGTCCCTACGGCTTTGGCCACTCCAATTATTCCCGCGTAGAGAGACCCGTGCAATTAAGGTTCGCGGATGCGCCAGCTGCCGGCCGGCTGGGATGTGCGGGAACCATGTTAGGCGGAACTGGCGTCGCCGTCAGCAACAAGAGCGCGCATCAAGAGGAAGCAATCTCATACGCGAAGTGGCTGGTAAGCAAGCCGCATCAAGAGGGGACATATTTCCGGGAAGGCGGCCAACCTGCAAGTCTGGCGGTTTGGAAGGATGCCACGGCAGACGCTGCTGCTGGTGGATTTTTCTCCGGCACAATAAGAACGCTGGAGACATCGTATTTGCGCCCTCGCTTTGATGGGTTTGTCCGATTTTTCGAATCTGCGGGAATCGAAATCAACAAATGTTTTGCGAGGTCAGGTCAGTGATGCAGACTTGCTCGAATGGCTTAACACTCAATACGCCACGCGTGGCACAACACGACGAATCGCTTGAACCCGGAGGAAGCACTGGTGAAGAACCCGAACCCTTATTCCGCTAAACACAAAGAGATTCCCGTCTGAAGGCGGAGACCGGGCTCTTCGAAGACTTCGAGGTCGGGGCGCGGTCCCGCTCCATCCGGCGAACCCATCTCAGAAGGCGAGAGCATGGCGTTCAACGCCCTGGTTCTTGACATGCACCCTTACGTTGCCGATGACGTCTTCGCCAAAGAAGAAGGCGCGTTTGGCCGCAGGTTGATTGCCGGCGCCACGGTTTTCGGTTTGGGCCTCGTCTTGATGGCGCGCACGACAATGTCCACACGTTCAGCTACGGCTATGACAAAGTGCGCTTCATCAAGCCGGTTTTTATCGGAGACACGATCTACAGCATTCGTACGCATCTCAAAAGTCGCCCAAGTATCCCAGCCTCGGAATGGTACGAGTCTCATACGAAGTCTTCAAAGTCCCGGGAGAACTCCTGCTCTATGGCGAGCCCTTGCAGACTGTGAAGTATGGGGATGCCACGCAGTTTCAGACCGAACCTGCAAAAGAATAAAATTTCTTAACTTGGAAATGACCGGCGCCTGGAGTTCGGCAAAACGTCGCGATGCAGGGTTGGCGTTCGATCCGCCATCGAATTGGACCAGCATGACGCAGTCAAGCGCGGAAACGAATGTCTCTTCGCCCGCATCCCTGGCGCCGTGCTACCATGCTTGGTCGCTAGTAGTTCACACCGCATGCGCTTCTTCATCGTTATATATGCCACTGAAGATGGAGACGGACATTTCGGACGACGTAGTCATTCTGTATTGCGCCGGACGCCTTGTCTTTGGCGACGAGACGGCTGCTTTTCGCGAGAGAATCAACCACATCCTTTTGGGAACTCAGCGGATTGTCGTCAACCTCAGCAGAATCGAGTACATCGATAGCGGGGGCTTAGGCACCCTGGTGGGGACGCTTGCCTCAACGCGGAACCGCCACGGCGAGATCAAATTAGTTCGCCCCAATCGGCGCGTGACTGAATTGCTTCAACGCACAAGACTCAACACAGTGTTTAAGTCGTACGAAAGTGACGACGAGGCAGTTTTGGCTTTCCGAACCAAGAGCTAGGCGGTCGACGAAATATTTAGCGCGCTCAAACCAGCCGAATTTCAAGGCTGCAATCCGCGAAAGTACTCCGAAAACAAATAGTAACGGGCTGAGATTTACCTCTCACCGGCAAGGCGGCACGACTTTATTATGTCTCTTGTTTGCTAGGATCCCTACCGTGAAATCGATGACCGGAACGCTGCCTGTCCCCAGCATGAGATTTCGGAAATTCGCGATTCTACTTGCAGTTACGTTTGCGCCTGCACGGGGAACCGCTGCCAACCCTGAATTGCTGAAGGAAAGAGGCTCCGCGGCAGCGTCCGCCTGGTCGTCGGTAGTTGGAAAAGCGCGAATAGACCGGAACCCGGCGCAGGAGCAGCGCGACTGGCCGGTCTTCGGCGGAGCTGCAGAAAACAATCATTACTCTCCCCTGGTCCAGATCAATCGCACGAATGTGAAACAGTTGACTGGGGCGTGGAGCTTTGACTCACATGAGGAAGGCGGCCTACAGACCAGCCCGATTGTGGCTGACGGCATCCTCTACGGAATCACTCCGACTGAAAAGATGTTTGCCCTGGATGCCGCCACGGGCAAGTTGTTGTGGAAATTCGACGCTGGCATAAAAGGGGCTCAACCGGACCGCGGACTTGCCTACTGGGAAGATCGCAATGGCAAGGGCAAGGTCAAAGACAAGCGAATCCTGGTCGGGGTGATGAACTTTGTTTACGCCCTGAATGCGGTGACGGGTCGGCCCGTTGTCCGCTTCGGGAACCACGGCCGGATTGACCTGCGGGAAAATCTCGACCGCCTCCCGGCCGCTTCGCAGTCGGTTTACCTGACCAGTCCAGGCATCGTCTACAAGGATTTGCTGATTGTCGGTGGACGCAATCCGGAAACCCACCCTGCGCCGCCGGGCTATGTCCGGGCGTTCGATGTGCGAACCGGAAAGCTGCGCTGGTCGTTTCATACCATTCCTCATCCGGGGGAGTTTGGCTATGAGACCTGGCCCAGGGACGCGTGGAAGACCAGCGGCGCCGCCAACAACTGGGCCGGTATGGCGCTCGATCCCAAGCGTGGAATCGTTTTTGTCCCCACCGGTTCCGCGGTGTCTGACTTCTACGGCGGTGATCGAGTTGGCGATGATTTGTTCGCTAATTGCCTGATTGCCCTGAATGCAGAGACCGGCGAGAGAATCTGGCATTTTCAGGGAGTGCGGCACGATATTTGGGACCGTGACTTCCCGTCAGCGCCCGTGCTGCTCACCGTGAAGCGCGATGGGAAAGACATTGACGCGGTCGCGCAAACCACAAAGCAGGGGTTCGTGTATCTCTTCGATCGCGCTAATGGGACTCCGCTTTTTCCAATTGAGTATCACAAATATCCTGCCAGCACAGTGGAAGGCGAAGTTGCCGCTACCGAGCAGCCTCTTCCCACTCTGCCCGCGCCTTATGCACGCCAGCTTCTTACCGAGGATCTCCTTACCAACCGAACCTCCGAGGTCCATCAGTGGGCGCTGGAAAAGTTCCGCAAGTTCCGAAGCGAGGGACAATTCATTCCCTTGAGCGTCGGAAAAGATACGGTGATCTTTCCCGGCTATGACGGTGGGGCGGAGTGGGGTGGGCCGGCGGTCGATCCGGAGACGGGAATCATTTATGTGAATGCAAACGATGTGGCATGGACCGGTGCGTTGGCACCCAACACCGGAGAGAATTCCGCCCAGGGCATTTACTTAACTCAATGTGGTGTCTGCCACGGGGAAAAGATGATGGGTTCGCCACCCACCATTCCCTCGCTGGTAGGAGTCGGAGATCGCCTGGCTCCCCAGCAGATTGCGTCCACGATCAAGAATGGAAAGGGAAGAATGTCTGGATTCCCCAACCTCTCGGACGATCAGATGTTCGCTCTGGTGACGTATCTCACAAGTGGTGAAAGCAAGGAGCTCACCAGCGGCGAACCACCTCCAACGTCCCTGAAATATCGCTTCACCGGATATCACAAGTTTTTGGATCCGGAAGGATATCCGGCGGTACTGCCGCCCTGGGGTACGCTGAACGCGATTAATCTGAACACGGGTGAATATGCCTGGAAGATTCCGCTGGGAGAATATCCCGATCTAGCGGCCAAGGGACAGAACAATACGGGTACGGAAAACTACGGCGGACCGATCGTGACCGCGGGTGGCCTGGTATTCATTGGCGCAACCAACTTTGACAAGAAATTCCGCGCCTTCGATAAATCGACGGGCGCATTGCTGTGGGAGGCAAAACTACCTTTCGCCGGCAACGCAACGCCAGTCACGTATGAAATAAATGGCCACCAGTTTGTGGTGATCGCGGCCGGTGGCGGCAAGGATCCAAAATCGTCGTCGGGTGGAGTCTACGTGGCTTTTGCGCTGCCGCAATGACCGCGAATACCAGCCTCAGCTGGCCGGATTGGTTGGCGGCCTTTCGATCCTGCTACTCGGCCGGCCCAGCCGGTAACGCAAACGCGATGTAAGCTCCCGGTATTGGCGCTTGTAGTGCGGGATGACCGGGCAGATTGTGCGTATGCGTAGTGGCTTGGGCGGCTGCGCAGAATACGACATATTCACGTCCGTCGATCTCGTACACCGCCGGCATTCCCTCGAGAGCGGCTCCCACCTCCGCCTCCCAGAGCACCTTGCCGGTCGCGGAGTCGAGAGCGCGGACCTTTCGGTCGCGTGTGCCCGTAAAGATCAAACCGCCGGCAGTCGCCACCGGGCCGACCTTGGGAAAATGCGAACCGGTATTCGTAATTCCTCTTGCGGCCAATTCAGGGACTTCACCCAAAGGAACCTGCCACTCCATGGTTCCTTGGTTGAGGTCGTAGGCAGTCAGCGTAGTCCAGGGCGGAGCGATGGCAGGCAGTCCGCTGCTGGTGAACATGAAACCGAAACTGCTTCGATAGCGTAGCTTTTCCGGAGGCAAGGAGGCTGCTGGGCTCTCGGAAGCAGGATCGTTTTCCGTAGAAGGAGACGCCGGCGCGCGCTCCAGATGGACCCGCTCGGGATGGGAAAGATAGGCCACGAGAGAATCCAGAGCCGCATCGGACAGCTTGGAAAATGCCGGCATGGGGCCGCGTCCGTGGGCCACGACCGCACGAATTTGATCAGCGTTTAGTCTGGTTCCGATATCCACCAGAGAAGGCACAACGGGAGGTTGACCTGCCCCGTCGGCACCGTGACACAAGCGGCAATTGGATTGAAAGACGGCCCGTCCCCTTTCTTCTGGAGAGCTTCCCTCTGGTGTCTGCTCCACCGCATTCAGTTCCAACTTGAGCATGGAAGGAAGATCTTTCGAAACGATAAATAAGGTGCCATGCGTGGGGTCGACGGCCGCGCCCTGAAAATTGGCTCCTCCGTTATTTCCGGGCATTTCGATTGTGTCGGCCAGGCCGGGAGGAGTGAAAAGACCCTGGTTGCGGGCGCCTTTCATTTGTTTACGAAGCTGCTCCCGCTCCTCAGGATCAACGAATGGGTTCAGGTCTGCGACGGTGAAGCTTTGACGCGCGAAGGGCGGCGGTTTCGAAGGGAATGGTTGGGTGGGCCAGGTTACCTCTCCCGGCATGTCCGATCGCGGCACAGCCCGCTCTTCAATCGGCCAGAGTGGTTCGCCCGTTTCGCGATTGAACACCCAAACGAAACCCTCTTTTCCAGCCTGCGCTACTATGTCGACCATCTTGCCATTGTGGCGCACGGTCAACAGCATTGGAGCAGTCGCGTTGTCGTAGTCCCAAATGTCGTGGTGGACCATTTGGAAGTACCAGATCAGTTTTCCGGTGCGCGCATTGAGCGCAATCAGGCAGTCACCAAAAAGATTGGCTCCCGTCCGATCGGCGCCGTAGAAATTGTATTTAGGGCTCGCGGTCGGAATGAAGACAATGCCGCGTTTCTCGTCCGCAGACAGTCCGCTCCAGGCATTCGCACCGCCGACCGTCTTCCATGCATCTTTCGGCCAGGTGTCATAGCCGACTTCACCCGGGTGTGGCACCGTATGAAAGGTCCAGACCAGACGCCCGGTCCGGACATTGTAGGCGCGAATGTCGCCGGGACCGGATTCATATTCTTCGTTGGTTGCCGAACCCAGGATTATGAGATCTTCAAACACGCGTCCGGGAGTGGTCGACTGCACCAGCGTCAGACTTTCAGGATCGCGTCCCAGACCTTCTCGCAAATCGACGCGGCCGTTCTCACCGAAATCCAAAATCGATTTACCCGTCCGGGCATCGATCTCCTGTAAGAAGTTGTCGGCCGCGAATAGCAGCCTGCGATCGGAGCGGTCAGCACTTTCCCAATAGTTAATTCCACGATTGGTGATCAGCGTTGTCTTCGGGTCCGTCGGATGGATCCACAATTCTTTACCGGTTTTCGCATCGAGCGCCACAATTGAATTGTTGTGAGCCAGAACGTACATCGTTCTGTCGACCACGATTGGGTTAAACAGATACTTGTTCCCGTCGCCGGTCGGATAATTCCACGCGACCTGCAACTGGCGAACGTTAGAGCGATTTACCTGAGCAAGAGAAGAATACTGCGAGGCATCTGAAGCGCCCGCATAGTCGCTCCAGGTCGAGTGAGTTTGTGCCTTCACCGGCGAGTGCGAGGCGAACATCAGCCCTGACACTGCCAAAAGAGCGAGCGTTCCTCTCTGCATTCTGATCGTCCCGTCGTGCTCTATTTTCGCGGTTCGTGGCTACGGTAGCGGGCAAAGTAAAGGAATTTGTCCTGAGAATCTTCGCTGCTGTTGATATTGGTGTGCGGGGTCTTGTTATCCGGGATGTGCAGATACGCCATCCCCGGAGTCTGCCGGCGTAGTTGGTTGCCCACGAGTGCGAGACTCGTACCCTCGAGGGCGGTCCATACTTCCTCAATTTCATTCGAGTCCTCGCCAGGAACCGGGTGTGGTTTGCCTAAGGTGAGGGGATCGAGAGTTACGGTGAGGACGGCTTGCAAAGTGCCGAGACCGTCGGCGCTGACAAACAGCGTCTTTACGATATGAGCCCACATGCCTTTGCTGGAAGTTATCGGCAACTGACTCTCGTCCCTGGCCAGCATGCTCGGGTTGGGCCGAAAACCGGGCGGCGTGGGTTCATTGATCACATACATCGTCATCGGCTGGTCGCCGGTGTTTTCGAGGTGGAACTCCAATCCAGCGGGGACCAAAATAGCCACATTTTGATACAAGTCTACAGACTGACCGTTTCCACGCGCGATTCCCTTGCCGGATTGAACAAAGTAAATCTCCTGCTGTCCTTCGAGCCGCTCCGCTTTCGTCGAAGCATGCGGCGCCAGTGTGGTGTAAGTGTAGGAGTTGATGAAACGAAGGACCGCTCCTTTTTGCGTCGGGTTCATGGCGTCGCCGCGTGTGAGAATATCCCGCTCCTCGAGGGTGCCATGCACTGTCCGTGGCGGCGATGTGTGCCAATCGCCAAAATAAAGATCGATGCGGTCTCCCGTGGTTTGCGCTAACGCTGACGAAGAAAGCAGAGCGCAGAGCCCCAAGAGGATGAGAAACCTTCTCGTTTTCACGCTGGGTGCTCCGATCTTCAAATTGCCAAGCTGCTTCTCCAAGAATTACCCTCGCATTTTCAGCTCAAAGTCCGGCAGTCCGGCGGCAAAGTAGTATAGTACTATTCACATATTGTAGTACTATTAGCCGGAATTTGGAGGAGACTTCGTGTTTCTTCGACGCCTGACGGTTCTTTGTTCCATGCTGTTTCTCCTGGGAACTCCTGCAGCCCATTCGCAGTTCGTGCAAGCGCAAGGAACGGAGATCGTCGACGCCTCCGGCAAGCCGCTCCAGATTCGCGGGATCAGCATCGGCAATTGGTTCGTGCTGGAAGGCTATTTCTGGCGTTTCGGCGGCCTCAGCCAGGCGCAATCGGAACTCGAGCAGGTCTTTACCGATCTGCTGGGGCCCACTCATGCCCAGGAATTCCTCTACACCTGGCGTCAGAACTTCATGTCCAAGGCGGACGTCCATCGCATCAAGCAGGACGGATTCAACACCATCAGAATTCCGTTGCACACCAAGTATTTCAAGACCGATGACGATGAAGGCTTCAAGCTCATCGATCAACTCCTCAAATGGTGCCGCCAGGAGCACCTTTACGTCATCCTGATGCTGGAGTCCGGCGTCGGCGGCTTCACCGGAGAGGCCAGCGACGACGGTCCGGGGTATCCGTGGCTGCTGAAAGACGCCGGCATTCAGGCGTACGTCGCCGGACGCGTGGCAGCGGATTGCGAACCACTATAAAGATGACCCCACGATCCTGGGCTACGATCTCCTCAATGAGCCGTTGCTGTGGAACGGATATCTCGATATGGAGAGTCTTATCGAACCGGTGTACCGGCAGTTGACCATCGCCATCCGCAAAGTCGACACCCATCACATGCTCATTCTGCAACCGCCTCTGGGGCGCTTTAGCGCGTTCGGCAAGCCTTTCGACAACAACACCGTGTACAGTTTCCACAGCTACAGCGCTACGCCGCGTCCTGAGTTCCTGCAGCCGTATCTGGACTTCCGCACCAAGTATCACGTGCCGATTTTCTTTTCTGAGATTTACACGGAGAGGTCGCCGGAGTGGTCAACTGCCCACGTTAATCTGGCTGAGAAATACAACATCGGCTGGATGATCTGGCCCTACAAAAAGATGGCGGGTGACACGACTGGACCTTATACGTTCGCTTCCCCTGCCGACTGGCCAAAGATCATCCTCTTCGCTCATCAGCCTCGCGACGATCGAGCCGTGAGGGACAGAAACGCATTGCGGCCACCGCAGAAAGACACCGATGCTATGTTCGCCGAGATCCTGGAGAACGAGAAGAACGAGCATGTCACCGTGCATCCTGAGTATCTCGAACTCCCGGGTATTTCTGCGCACTGATTAGGCCTGGAATTGTGAAAGCTGCTAGGAGGGATTACTTTGAGCAAACTTCGTAACAAAAAGAAGATTCCGGCCGTATGTGGAACTGCTCTCGCACTGTTCTTCGTTGTCGCCGCTCGACCGATTTCCGCACAAACTCCTTCTACGCCGCCTGCACCGGCACCGGGGCAGTCCCCTCACATTGGCGGCAACAGCTTCGAAGGACCGAAAGATGTGGTCTATCTCCCCACGCGTCCCCTCGAGGACACTCGCGCCAACATGTACTTCGGCGACTGGCGTAACTCTGAGCCACGCGTCATGTTCGGATCGCTGGTCGTACGCGACATTCTGACTCCGGGCGACAACTTCAGCCCGCCCGTTCCCGGCGCTGTACTCGAGCGCGCCAAGTTCCTCTCCTACGCCAAGCTCGAGCCAGGAGCGCGGACCGTTCCCTCGACGCTGCAAGGACTGCAAATCTTTTTCTATGTGATGGAGGGCGAAGGCGAGGTGTCAGCCGGAGGCGCGACTGAGCCGATTCACAAAGGAAACGCCATCCTCATGCCGGAGGGCCTCGAATTCACGCTGCATAACACTGGAGAGACCCAACTCGCCGCGTACATCATCGGTGATCCCACGTTTCCGGGATTCAAGCCCCTTCCCTCCTTCGTGGTCAAAGACGAAAGTAAGCTTCCGCATAGCAAGCCGGCCGTCGACTCACCCTTTACCAACCCAGGAGCGGGTGGTCACTGGGCTCACATCACTCACGGCTTCTTCAATAACAGAAACGGCCTGGCCACGATCGGGGGCATCATCACCGTCGAAATCCTCCCCATGCAACTCGGCGAGCCGCATCCACATTTTCCTGGCCATGAGGAGATCTGGTGTGAGATTGAAGGGAAGAGTCTTGCGTTTTACGGCTCTCAGCTGCGGATGCAGCATCCCGGTGAGGCGTACATTCTGCGCCCGGATAATCTCACGACGCACTCCAACATCAACTTTGGAGAACCCGGAGACAAACCGATCGAATTTCTGTGGTTCAGCACCAGCAACCGGGTGTCGACAACGCCGCACTAAACATTCTGGTAGCGCTGGCGTCTCGCGGGTGTCGACTGGGCGTCCCGTCCACCCCGTCGGGCCGGCCGGAGGGCGGCGCTACCGAGACCCGTCCGTCGCTACCAGTAGGAACTTCACCTGGCTGTCCTCCGAGTAGTTGACGTTGGAAGTGGGAGCCAGATTGTCCGGTGGATGCTCATAGGCCATGCCAGTGGTCTGACGGCGAAGGTAGGGCCCGATGAAGGCGATACTCTTGCCGGAAAGCTCCATCCACAACTGCTCGGTGTTTGGCAGGGTGCCAATGAAGGGGCGGGAGATGGTCAGCGGGTCCAGGGTGACCGTTTCGACGCTCGAGATCGTGGCCAGACCGTCGGCAGAAGTGAAGAGCGGCCTGACGATACGCGACCACTCCTGCACGGCGGTGCTGATGGGAGTGGACTTTTCGTCTTTCACAACCAGCTTGGTGCCGGGCTGAAAGCCGCTGGGGGTGGGTTCTGTGATGACGTATGCGCTGAGGGGAATTGCTCCCGTGTTCTTGATCGTGAAGGCCAGGTTGGCCGGTACCAGCACCGCGATATTGATGGAGACCGGAACCGACTCGCCGCCGGCCGAGATAGTGCCTGTGCCGGAGGTGAAGTAGTAGACCCCCTGCTTGCCGGACAGAGTTGTTGACGGCGAAGAGGCGCCGGGAGCCAGCGTGGTGTAGACATACGAATCGACGTAGCGGAGGAGAGCGCCTTTGCTAGTGGGCTTCACCGGGTCACCCTTGGTGAAGACGGTGTACTCCGTTACGGGCCCCGTGGTTTGGGCCTTGGACGCGTGCCAGTCAGCAAAATACATATCGACGTAGGCGTTGCTGCCCACCTGTAGCTCTTGCGCGCGCGCCAGCGGCGAAACTGTGATCGCCGCGAGTAGAGCGGCCGCGATCATCTTGCCCGTCGTCATCTTGCCCGCCGTTATCTTGCGATTCATTATCTTGCCCGTCATGGATTCTCCTTCTGAGTGGTTCATGATGTCTTCGGTCCGCTTACCGTCTACTTCGAAGGGAGCGCGAAAGCGAGGATCGAATCCCCGTTGGTCCGGTCGAAGAAGCTGCCTCCAGTGTCCACAATCACTACGTATTGCTTTCCGTCCTTACCCATAAAGGTCGAAGGCGTGACATAGGCTCCTGTATCCATCTTGATGTCCCACAGAATTTTGCCGGTCGCGGCTTCATAGGCGCGGAAGTGCTGATCGTTGGACGCCGCAATGAAAACCAAGCCGCCGCCTGTCGAGATGGATCCTCCGTAGTTCAGCGATCCGGTATTGTGAACACCTTTGGCGTCGAGCTCGGGGACGGTTCCGAAAGGCACCTTCCAGGCGACATCGCCCGTATTCACATTGATCGCCCACAGCTGACCCCAGGGTGGCTGCTGGCATGGCCAGAATCTGTCCTTGTCCCAGAACAACGCGTACATTCCCCAGGGGCTGGTGCGTTCATACGGAGGCTCGGTCCCCGGCTCGGCGGGCGTGACCTTGCCCACGCTGCCCAGCTCGTCCGTGTTGGCGAACAGGTAGCCAAGCTCCGGGTTATAGGAAATGCCGTGCCAGTTCACTACGCCGACGGTGCTCGGGAATACGATCGTGAGCTTGGGCCCGTACGGTGTGAACATGGGCCCGCTCTGCATTCCGCCTTCCGTCGCAAGCATCGTCTCGCACACCGCATGGTGCTCTGGAGTCACAGTGGAGAGGTCCGCAGATGTAAAGCTGCTGCGGCCCAACTGAACTGGCTTGAGCGGGAACGGCTGTGTGGGAGAAGAGCGCTCACCCGCGACCGTGCTTTGCGGCACCGGACGCTCTTCCACGCCATAGATCGGTTTGCCGTCGCGGCGGTCCAGGATGAACATCAGGCCAGTCTTGCTGATCAGAGCAACCGCCGGAATTTTCTTGCCGTCGCGTTGGACGTCGATCATTACCGGCGCGGATTCCAGATCATAGTCGTTGAGGTCGTGATGAACAGCTTGGAAATACCAGGCGAGCTTGCCCGTTTTCGCATGGAGGACGACCAGCGTGTTGCCAAACAGATCATTGCCGGCACGATCGCCACCCCAGAAATCAGATGTCGGCGAGCCGAAGGGCAGGAAGACCAAGCCACGCTTGGCGTCGACCGACGAGAAACCCCAGACGTTCGTTCCCGAGCGACCTTTCCAGCTATCGCCCGCCCACGTGTCGTGACCGACCTCACCTGGCCGCGGGACCGAGTGGAAGCGCCATACCAGTTTGCCGCTGTGCACGTCCCAAGCCCGAATGTCGCCAGCGGGCCCCTTCGAAGGATCTTCCTGCACGTCGGCGCCGGTAATAATGAGGTTCTTATAGATGGACGCCGCTGACGTCATGTAATAGCGACCATCTTGATTCGGAGCCTCGGTCATCCCAGACTTGAGATTGATGGATCCGTTCTCGCCAAACCCGGCAGTCGGCTGGCCGGTTCTTGCATTCAAAGACATCAGGCGGCCATCGCCGGTACCGAAGAAGATCGACGCGGGCGTGGTCTTGTCTCCCGGCCAGTAGGAGACGGACCGTCCCAAGAGACGGGACTGCGCCAGCTTGTAGGTCCAGATCAGTTCACCGGTCTCGGGCTTGAGGGCGATCACCGAGGCGTACGGCGTGGCCACGTACATCATGTCGTTTACAACCAGCGGAGTGGCTGGGGAGGTTAAAACGCGCCGGCTGCTGCTGTTGCCCGCTGGACTCGCCGGTTCAGTCGCCGGTGCTGCGGGCTTCATGTGGTACACCCAGGCCTGCGCCAGTTTATCGACGTTGCTGGCGTTGATCTGGTCCAGCGGCGAATATTTCGTTTGGCCGGCATCGTG
This sequence comes from Terriglobia bacterium, assembly GCA_963803655.1. Classification (GTDB taxonomy): domain Bacteria; phylum Acidobacteriota; class Terriglobia; order Terriglobales; family Acidobacteriaceae; genus JAIQFF01. Next base: position 522,272 of record CAWDNR010000010.1, on the reverse strand, counting down.
TCCGTAGCCCGTCCAATCCGACTGTCCTGCGATAGGGAGCGCGAAGGCAAGAGCTGCAATGGCGGCGCTGGCCAAGCGACGTTTCAAAGAGTGTTCCTCTGCCGTGTCGAGCGGGCAACCACAGCCCAGAACCGCATTAGAAGAAAGGCGACCCATCGCGATCGGGCTTGTGCTCGATCCAAATGGCAACATGATATTATCATACATTATCGTATTGCTGCGGATTTCGCAGCAAGGAAATTCAGTGATTCCTCGCCGATCTGGGACTTTTCGCACTATTTCGCTTGTCGGATTGTTATTATTGTCGTACAAATATGCCGGGGTTACAGTATCTTCGGGGGAGGCTTTCCATGGAACTTCGTCGTTTCCGCTACTGTTGTCTTTGTTTCATCGTGCTGCTCGGCACCGTGCAACTGTGGGCAGACGTGACTGGATCTATTCTCGGCTATGTCCGTGACAAATCCGGCGCCGTGCTTCCGAACGCGACCGTGACTGCCACTCTGACTGCCACCGGCTACTCCCGTACGGTCGTCAGTGATCCGTCGGGCCAGTACAGCATTCTGGCATTACGTCCCGGACGTTATCGCCTGACCGCATCCGTCCCCAGCTTCCAGCAGGGAGTCGTTGACAATATCGACCTCAACGTCAACGACGCGCTGCACTTTGATTTCGATCTTCAGGTCGGCAGCGTGAACGAGTCTATCTCCGTCGAAGCGAACGCTCTACAGATCCAGACCGTGGCTACGTCGACAGGCACGACGATCGAATCTCCTCAGATTCTGGCCATGCCGCTCAACGGTCGTTCGTACCTCGATCTGCTCTCACTTCAGGCAGGTGTTTCTCCTGCGAACACGAACAACAACTACACTGATCGCCAGACCGCTTCCGGCCTCTACACGTCGACGGGCAATGTCTCCACGGATGGTCAGCCGGAGTGGGCCAACGCCTTCCTGGTAAATGGTGCTGAGGTCAACGAGACCAAGAATATGGGCGCCGGTCTGATTCCGAACGCCGACTCGGTCGCTGAGTTTCGCCTACTCACCAACAGCTTTAGCGCCGAGTATGGCAAGTTCACCGGCGCAGTCATGAACACCGTGACTAAATCCGGAACCAACCGTTTCCACGGAACTCTCTTTGAGTTCTACCGCAACCAGGGGATGGACGCGACCAACTACTTCGACCCCACGAAGGCCGAGTTGAAACAACATCAGTTTGGTGGTGTTTTTGGTGGTCCGATCTGGAAGGACAAGCTCTTCTTCTTCACCGACTATCAGCAAACGCGCCGGGTAGCGGGAGCCAGCACGGGAGTTGTGCAAATTTTGAGTGCTGACGAGCGTAACGGCATCTTTCCGGATAGTGCACTCACCGGGGTTGTCCAAGGTGGCGCCTGGGCCAATACCCTGATGAGCCGCGGTGGGGGAACGATTGTGGCTGGAGTCACCCAGTACAACCAACTGGGAACGGCGGTGACGACCACGGACAGTACTGGCGCGAGCGTGCCGGGCCATGACCTCTCCGCCTATATTGACCCCGTCTCCAAATTGACATTGCCGCTAATTCCGAACGCAAATTTAGGGCCAGGAAACTTTTCTGACTCAAGCCACGTGGGATCGCTCATCGATACCAACATGTCGCAGCGCATCGACTTCGTCAACAAAATGACCGGCGACTGGTCGTTCTACTATCACTACGACGATGCGACCGCGATCCAGCCGGTATACGGTGATAACGGATTGGAGACTCTGCCCGGCTATCCGGTAACCGTGCCATCGCGCAACCAGCTGTTCACCGTGAGCAACACGAAGACCTTCGGTACTACCATGGTCAACGTGGCGCGTTTCCAGCTTTTCCGCGTCGCCATTCGAACCGCGCAGCCGGCTGCCAGTTCGACGATTTCCGGCTACGATATCTATGGTTTCAATACCGACCCGGCCAATGGCGGCCTGATCAACACCGGATCGCCCGGATACCCTTCCTCACTGCCAACTCTGTTTTTCGACAATGCCGGCTTTGCGATCGGCACCAATTGGTTGAATCTGTATCAGCCCGACACCACTTTCGGGGTGAGCGACACGGTCAGCAAGACCATAGGCAGTCACTCCATCAGCTTTGGCGGTGAATTCAAGTACTACCAGCTGAATGCTCGAAACGAATGCGGACCGAACGGATATTATGACTTTACCGGCGCCGAGACGAGTACGGATCTTTCTGATTACTACATCGGCGCCCCCGGGGATTTCGTGCAATGCTCCATCCAGCTTCTCGACAACCGTACCCGATACGGCGCGCTCTTCGTCGCGGATACCTGGAAGGTGGCTCCCCGACTCACCCTTAACCTCGGACTCCGCTGGGATGTCGCCCGGCCGTGGAGCGACGTCTTTGGTCGCCTGACCACGCCAGTTCCGGGCGAGCAGTCCACCAAATTCCCCAACTCTCCCCCGGGCAACCTGGTTCCCGGAGATCCGGGAGTTCCGAGCACGATCTCCCCCACCCCGTACAACAACTTCGGACCTCGTATTGGTATCGCCTACGCGCCTTCGGGCGGCATCTGGGGTGAGAACAAGACCAGCATTCGTGCGGCTTGGGGTATGTACTACCTGGGCGCCGCGGACAACGGTAACTTCGGTATTCTTGGGGATGCTCCCTGGGGTCTGTACTGGGCATCGCCGAAACCGACGGAATTCGCAAGTCCTTACATCACTCGCGCCGACGGTGTGACGCAGGGGCAACACTTCCCCTTTGTCTACCCAAACGGCCCGGGACCATTTCCGAACTTCAAGTTCGGATCGCTCATGCCTCTTTACGTGCCCGGCTATTACAACCATAACAAGACTCAAATGGCCGAACACTATAACGTCTCCATCCAGCGGCAACTCGACAAGTCGACTGTCCTGACCGTGGGATATGTGGGAACCCAGGGACACCACATTCAGCACGGCGAAGACTTGATCTGGGGTGACGCGGCGCTCTGCCAGTCGCTGGCGGCTGCAGGTTGCGGACCGAATGGCGAAGGCGGCGTCTACACCCAGGGTGGACAGACGTTCTACGGCACCTTTACGGGCGCAATTAACAACCAAGCCATCAGCGCGAACTACCAGAATTCGAGTGGAGGTCCGGTTGTGGCCTTCGCCTCGGCAACGTACCTGCAGAACTCGGCAAACTCTAACTACAACTCGCTGCAGGTTTCAGCGGAACGTCGCGCTCGGGACTTAACCTTCCTGCTGAGCTATACCTACGCCAAATCGTTGGATAACTACTCTGCCAAGTGGGACCCTCGCGATCCCTCTCGTGCCTATGGTCCTTCGTCGTTCGACATGCGGCATAACCTGGTGATGAGCTACAACTGGGATCTTCCGTTTGATCGCCTGCTTGGCGCGCGTCGGATTACCACGGGATGGCACATAACGGGCATCAGCCGCTTCAACACTGGCGTCCCGGTGAGCCTGAAGAGCGGCGGGGACATCGCTCTAACCAACCTGGGGATCGACTATCCCACCCAAATCGGTGCAATCCACAAGCTGAATCCACGTGATTCCGCAAGTGGCCAATACTTCAACACATCAGCGTTCGCCAGCAACCTCAGTTGCGGTTACGAAACTTGTGGCGTGACCGGCAGCGCGAAGCAGTTCAGCTTCAACGGGCCGGGAGCTATCAACACGGATTTAGGTTTGGAGAAAGACACGAAAATCACCGAGGCGATGGCACTCAACATGCGCTTCGAGATGTTCAACGTCTTCAACCATGCCAACTTCAACGGGGTGGTTGGCAACGCCCACAGCGGCCAGTTCGGCCAGGTGACCAACACCGCACCGGCTCGTATCGGTCAGATCAGCGCGAAGTTCATCTTCTAATCCCACCCGCGGCGCGCAAGCGCCTCGGCTAACCTTTCAGGGGATGCGAGCAATCGCATCCCCTGTCTGCTGTTAAACTCTCCCTGAAGGGTTGAACTGAAGCAACCACATGGCAATTCTAGTCACTCGGGACGATGTGCGTTTCAACAACCTGAAGCGAGCCAGAAATGGGCGCTGGCCAGCGGACCCGGCGGATGGAATCAGCAGCATAGCGCTGTGTCTGAGCTCCGAGGACACAGCGGAGGCGCTGCAGCGCGTGATTAGCACGGAGCAGCGGCCCACCATTCGTTCCCGCGGCCACTGCTACGAGGATTTCTACGCCAACATCCCCAACGGCATGCTGATCGATATGTCCATGATGAACCCACGTCGGCATTCTTCCGCATCATGGCGAATACTTGGTTTGGCCGGCATCGTGCCCGTAGGCCGTCGAATCCGACTGTGCTGCAATAGGAAGCGCGAAGGAAAAGAGCGGCAATGGCGGCGCAGGCCAAGCGATGTTTCAAAGAGTGTTCCTCTGCTGTCTGGCGGGCAACCACAGCCCAGAACTGCATGAGGACAAAGGCGACCCATCGCAATCGGGTTTTAAGCTCGATCAATGGGTAAACATAATATTATCATATATTACAGTATAGATGCGGATTTTGCAGGCGAGAAATTGAGTGGATTCCTCGCCCAATCATTTCGCACTATTTCGCTTGTGGGATTGCTATTATTGTCGTACAAATATGCGGGGGTTACAGCGTCTTTGGGGGAGGCTTTTCATGGAACTTCGTCCTTTCCGCTACTGTTGTCTGTGTTTCATCGTGCTGCTCGGCACCGTGCAACTGTGGGCAGACGTGACTGGATCTATTCTCGGTTACGTTCGTGACAAATCCGGCGCCGTGCTTCCGAGCGCGACCGTGACTGCCACTCAGGCTGCCACCGGCTATTCCCGCACGGTCACTAGTGATGCGTCGGGCCAGTACAGCATTCTGGCGTTGCCTCCCGGACATTATCGCCTGACCGCTTCCGTCCCCAGCTTCCAGCAGGGAGTCATCGACAACGTCGATCTCAACGTCAACGACGCGCTGCACTTTGATTTCGATCTTCAGGTCGGGAGCGTGAACGAGTCTATCACTGTCGATGCGAACGCCGTGCAGGTCCAGACCGTGAGTACAGCGACCGGCACCACCATCGAGTCTCCTCAGATTCTGGCCATGCCGCTCAACGGCCGTTCGTATCTCGATCTGCTCTCGCTTCAGGCAGGCGTTTCTCCCGCGAGTACGAATGGCGGCTACTCTGATCGCGGTCCCTCTTCCGGCCTCTACAGCTCTTCGGGGAATGTCTCCACCGACGGTCAGCCTGAGTATGCCAACGCCTTTCTGGTGAACGGGGCCGAGGTCAACGAGACCAAGAACATGGGCGCCGGTCTGATTCCAAACGCAGACTCGATTGGTGAGTTTCGCCTGCTCACCAATAGCTTCAGCGCTGAGTACGGTAAGTTCAGCGGTGCAGTCATGAACACTGTGACTAAATCCGGAACCAACCACTTCCATGGAACTCTCTTCGAGTTCTACCGCAACCAGGGGATGGACGCGACGAGCTATTTCGATCAAACGAAGGCTGAGTTGAAGCGACATCAGTACGGCGGTGTGCTTGGTGGCCCAGTCTGGAAGGACAAGATCTTCTTCTTCACGGACTATCAGCAAACGCGTCAGGTAGCTGGTGCCAGCACGGGAGTCGTACAGGTTCTAAGTAATGACGAACGTAATGGCATCTTTCCCGATAGCGTGCTCGACACTCCTGTTCAGGGTGACGCATGGGCAGCGACCCTCATGAGTCGCGGTGGCGGAACCATCGTCGCTGGGACGACCTTGTACAACCAGCTCGGTACGGCGGTGACGACTACGGACAGTAGCGGCGCAAGCGTGCCGGGCCACAACATATCCGCCTATATCGACCCCGTGAGTAAACTGACACTGCCGCTCATTCCAGCCGCAAATCTGCCCGGCGGCTTCAATTTTTCTGACTCAAGCCATGCCGGATCCATCATCGATACCAACATGGGCCAGCGCATAGACTTCGTCAATCACAGGACTGGTGACTGGTCGTTCTACTATCACTACGACGATTCGACGGCGCTCCAGCCCGTCTACCAGCAGGCCTATATGGGTATTGAGAACGTGCCCGGCTTCCCGGTGACGGTGCCGTCGCGCAATCAGCTGTTCGCGATGAGCAACACGAAGACCTTCGGCACCACCGCGGTCAATGTTGTGCGCCTCCAGTTTTTCCGCACCGCAGTTCGAACCGCTCAGCCGACTGCCAGTTCGACGATTTCCGGCTACGATCAATTCGGTTTCAACACGGATCCCACTACCGGTGGTCTGATCAATACCGGAACACCTGGATACCCATCGTCACTGCCGATGCTGTTGTTCAACAGCTTTGCGGTCGGCAACAACTGGTTGAATCTCTATCAGCCTGACACCACCTACGGTATTGGCGACACTTTCAGCAAGACGATGGGCAAACACTCGCTCAGTTTTGGCGGTGACTTACGGTATTACCGTCTAAATGCTCGAAACGAATGCGGACCGAACGGATATTTCCAATTCAGCGGCAACGAGACGCATTCGGACGTTTCCGATTACTATATCGGCGCTCCCGGCACCTTCGTTCAATGCTCCGTCCAACTTCTCGACAACCGCACCCGGTACGGTGCTCTCTTCGTCGGCGATACCTGGAAGGTAGCTCCCAAACTCACGGTTAACCTTGGCCTCCGTTGGGACGTCGCCCGGCCGTGGAGCGACGTCTATGGTCGTCTGACCACCCCGGTTCCCGGAGTGCAGTCCACCAAGTTCCCCAACTCCCCTCGGGGCAACCTGGTTCCAGGAGATCCGGGAGTTCCAAGCACGATTTCTCCCACCCGGTATAACAACTTCGCACCTCGTATTGGTCTCGCCTACGCGCCCTCGGGTGGCATCTGGGGTGAGAACAAGACCAGCATTCGTGCGGCTTGGGGTATGTACTACCTCGGCGCCGCGGATAACGGTAACTTCGGTATTATCGGTGACGCTCCCTGGGGCCTCTACTGGGCATCGCCACAACCAACGGAATTCGCAAGTCCCTACATAACTCGCTCAACCGGAATACCGCAAGGACAGCACTTCCCCTTTACTTTCCCCTCCGGCTCTGGACCGTTTCCGAACTTCCAGTTCGGATCGCTCATGCCGCTTTACGTGCCGGGCTTCTACAACAAAAACAAGACCCAAATGGCCGAACACTATAACGTCTCCATCCAGAGGCAGCTCGACAAGTCGACTGTCCTGACCGTGGGATATGTGGGAACCCAAGGACACCACATTCAGCAAGGGCAAGACATAATCTATGGTAGCGCGGCGCTCTGCCAGTCGCTTGCAAACTGTGGGCCAGGTGGCGAAGGTGGAATCTACACTCAAGGTGGACAGACGATCTACGGCACTCTTGTCGGGCAGATCAGCAACCAGAACATTAGCCCGAACTACCACAATTCCAATGGAGGTCCAGTTGTGGCCTTCGCCTCGGCGACCTACCTGGCGAACGCGGGCAACTCTAACTACAACTCGCTGCAGGTTTCGGCGGAACGTCGTGCTCGCGACTTGACCTTCCTGGTCAGCTATACCTACGCCAAGTCCTTGGATAACGTATCTGCCAAGTGGGACCCTCTCGATCCGTCTCGTGCCTATGGCCCGTCAACGTTCGACTTGCGACATAACCTCACGATGAGCTACTACTGGAACCTTCCGTTTGATCGCCTGTTTGCTCCCCGTAGAATTACTACGGGATGGCAAATTACGGGCATCACCCGCCTCTACACCGGCACTCCGGTGAGCGTCAAGAGCGGCGGCGACTTTGCCCTGACCAACATCGGACTCGACTATCCCACTCAAGTCGGTTCAATCCAGAAGCTAAATCCGCGCAATGGGGGGGCCTACTTCAATACATCAGCCTTCGCCAGTGGCCTTAGCTGCGGTTACGAAGTTTGTGGCGTGACTGGCAGCGCGGCGCAGTACGCCTTCAGCGGACCGGGATGGGTCAGCACGGATTTGGGTTTGGAGAAAGACACGAAAATCACCGAAGCAATGGCATTGAACTTGCGCTTCGAGATGTTCAACGTCTTCAACCATGCCAACTTCCTTCCTAGCGGTGTGATCGGCAATGCTAATAGCGGCCAGTTCGGTGATGCCACCACGGCTGCACCGGGTCGTATCGGTCAGGTAAGCGCGAAGTTCATCTTCTAATCCCACCCGCGGCGCGCAAGCGCCTCGGCTAACCTTTCAGGGGATGCGAGCAATCGCATCCCCTGTCTGCTGTTAAGCTCCCTGAAGGGTTGAACTGAAGCAACCACATGGCAATTCTAGTCACTCGCGACGATGTGCGTTTCAATAACCTGAAGCGAGCCAGAAATGGGCGCTGGCCAGCGGACCCGGCGGATGGAATCAGTAGCGTAGCGCTGTGTCTGAGCCCCGAGGACACAGCGGAGGCGCTGCAGCGCGTGATTAGCGCGGGGCAGCGGCCCACCATTCGTTCCGGCGGCCACTGCTACGAGGATTTCTACGCCAACAATCCCAACGGCATGCTGATCGATATGTCCATGATGAACCATGTCGGCATTCTTCCGCATAGTGACGACGCGCGCTATCGCGTGGCGGCGGGAGCGACCTTGGGCAAGGCCTATCAGGACCTCTACAAGCTTTACAACCTGACCCTGCCCGGTGGCACCTGCGATTCCGTGGGCGCGGGTGGACATATCACCGGTGGAGGGTATGGGTTTGTTTCCCGGTTGTACGGGACGACAGCGGACTGGCTGACCGGGGTCGATATTCTTACCGTCGACTCGAAGGGAAAGGTTGTGCTTCGTAACTGTACTGCGAAGCGCGATGCCGATCTGTTCCGCGCCTGCCGTGGCGCCGGCGGCGGGAACTTTGGCGTGATCATCGACTACATCTTCGACAAGCTGCCGCCGGCGCCGCAGGAGGTGATGCTCTCGAACATGTTCTTCCCCTGGGCCGAGATGACCGAGGAGAAGTTTACGAAGATATTCGACGCTTTCGGCAACTACTTCGCCACGCGGGGTCAGGACCCTGAGACCTGGGGATTGTTCTCTGTAATCGAGGCAAATCATCAGGCAAGCGGATTTATGCGGCTCTCAGCGCAGTTCTGCAATCCGGATGGCACCTGCAAGGACACGAGGGTGCTGGATGAGTTCCTGGCGCGGTTCGACGCCTACAAACCTTCCGCCGTATTACCAATGCCGCCGCTGAACCGTCCCCCGGAGGGTTTTGGGCCCCACCTGATGACGCGCGAACTATGGGCCGACACGGGAGCGGCCGGAGGCAGGCGCCGCGGTTCCACGCGGGCCAAGTACAAGTCCACCTGCATGAGGAAGAACTTTACGGCACGTGAGATCAGTGTTTTCTACAAGCACCTGACACGAATGATGCCGGGCGTCGACCTGGCGCGTACGGTGGTGGAAGTCGACTCCTACGGTGGCGCGATCAATCACAAAGAGAAGCTGGAAGAAACCGTGGCTTTCCAGCGTTCGAGCATCATGAGGTTGCAATTCCAGACCTACTGGGCTGATGCTGCGGAGGACGAGGGCCATGTCACCTGGATCCAGGAGTTTTATAGAGAGCTGTACTCCAGTCCTGAAGTCGATGCAGCGCACCAGGGAACACCATTCCCGGGCGAGAACTATCAGGGGTGCTATATCAACTATCCCGACAAGGACATGCTCGACTATGCGTACTGGTCCCAGCTCTATTACGGACCAAACTACGAGTTCCTGCAGCAGGTGAAGAAGAAGTACGATCCCAACAACGTGTTCCATCATGCGATGTCGATTCGAGCTTAGTGTTTTAATCGGTGCTTAGAAGAGAGACGGAGATGAAGCATCCAATCGGGATAGATCGCCGACGTTTTGTGCAGATGCTGGGCACCACGGCGTTGTTACGATCTGTCGGCGGCCGGTTTGGCTGGGTGGCGTCATTGGGTGCTCCGACGCGAACAGCGAGATTTGCCTACGTCGGAGGAGAGCAGGGGATCCATGTGTACTCGATCGCTGCAGATGAGCGCTTCATAAAGCAGCAGATGATGGCCAGCGCGCATCCTGTGGCGATGGCGATCAGCGATGATCATTTATATGTAGCCAACGGAGTATCTGAGTTTGGCAGTCTGCCGCGCGGGAGCGTGGAGGCATACGGGATTGACCCTGCGACCGGCCGACTGGAGTTTAAAAACCGCGCGCCACTGTCGCTTTCAGGCACCTCGCCGCGAGACCTGGCGGTGGCTCAGGACGGGCGTAGCGTTGCGGTCGCGATACATGGCGGCGGTGCGTACAACGTGGTGTCCATCGTTGAGGACGGGCGGCTGGGGAGGGTGTTGGGGATCCTGAAGGAGACGGGTTCGGGACCGCATGCGTTGCAGGCGTGTGCGCATCCTGCGGTGGTGATGTTTGACCGAGAGGGGCGCGTGCTGACGGCAGACCAGGGTAGCGACAAGCTGAGCGTGTTTTCGCTCAGCAACGGAGAGCTTACGGTAGCTGGCCGCTGTGAAGTCAGTGCCGGCAGCGGGCCAAGCAGCATGGTGCTGGACCCTGACAGCAAGCGACTGTATGTGGCGCACGCACTGAACGGGTCGGTGGCGAGCTTCGGCTATGACGCGACGCTGGGCAGGATTTTGGATCGCACGCAGACGGTCAGGGCTTCGGTTGCGGGTGAGAGGGCTGCGCTCGCGATGCATCCTTCGGGCAAGACGTTATACAGTTCGCACGGTGATGGTGTGCAGGCCTGGAAAATTGCAGCGAATGGCTCGCTGGCAACCTTGCCTGGAGTAGAGGGGGTTCAGGCAAATACGCTGCATGTAACGGCGGATGGCAAGAGTCTATTGGCTTTAGGCAGCGATGCGGTGCTGAGGATGAAGATCGATTCAGCGGCCCGCGTACTCGCCGCACCTGTCCAGGTCGCCGCCCTTTCCAAGCCGGTCAGCATCGCCATCTTGTAGCTTTTGAGCAAAGAACTGCAGGCCTTTTCCCAAAAAGTCGACGCGATCCGCGCCCGGTGGCCAAGCGAAATCACGCTAATCCAACCGAACAGTTAGGACGAATCAAAAAGAATTGACGGGTCGAGCCTCGAAGTTCAGCGAAAAGAAGGTGACGGGGATTCAGAGGCAAAAAATGTTCCTCCGGCGAGAAGGTGATCTATAGCTCGAACCAGATCACGGCTCGCCTGCGATTTAAGAACCAAACCATGGGCTGCAGCCTGGCGAACTTCGACCGATAGCCTCTCCGAGTCATGCATCGTGAACATCAAGACGCGGCACCCAAGACCAAGTTTGGCAATTCTCGTCGCCGCTTCGAGCCCGCTCATTTTCGGCATGGTGATATCGAGGACAACGACGTCTGGCTTAAACGTCCTGACGGCTTCAAGGGCTTCCTCTCCGTTGGTGGCTTCGCCGCAAATGTTCCAGTCCGGGCGTGATTTGTCGATGAGCGTCCGAATGCCGTCACGCACGATCTCGTGATCATCCGCGATCAGAATCTTGGCAGCCATTCAAGCGGCACCTTTCTCGGGCTGCGCTGACGGTGACGACGTCAAAAATGAGGATTCCCCGGCTGGAACGATAGCGCGCACGGTCGTGCCACTCCCCATCGAAACAAATTCCAGCCTTCCGCCTAATTGTCGCATGCGCTCATTCATGCCGCGTACGCCTACGCCGGGCGAACCCATCCAGTCGTGAGCGGCCTGTCCTAAAATTCCCGAAGGAATGCCTTTCCCCCGGTCTTCGATTTCTAGAATACCCATTCCTTCGTTCGTCAACAATCGGACGTAAGCTATCGGACTCTCGGAATGCCGGTGAACGTTGGCCAGACTCTCCTGAAGGACACGAAACAAGGCCAATTCCGAGTCGCGTGAGAGGCGGCCAAAGTCGTCCTGAACCTCGAAGGTGGTTTTGATTCCGCTACGCCCGGAGAAGCCGTCAAGATACCACGGTATCGCTGATTTCAGGCCCATCTCTTCCAGCATCGGAGGATAGAGAAGATAGGAGACGGTCCGCACTTCCTTGATCGAGTCCTCGGTTAGTTGAATGCATTGGGCGACGCTGCGAGCGGCCTCCTCTTCCTTGTGCACAAGGAGAGAGGCTGCTGAATCTAACTTCATCTTCAGTACGGCGAGATACTGCCCGAGACTGTCGTGGAGATCCCGGCCAATGCGTCTTCGCTCCTCGTCTTGCGTGCGCAGCAGGTGCAGCGACAACTGCCGCAGCGACTTTTCCGAATTGTGCAATAGCTGTTGTGCCTCTCGTCGTTCGACAACTTCCTTTTGTAACGCTTTTTGGATCTGCATCCTTTCGGTAAAGTCTCGAGTGACCTTGGCGAAACCGAGCAAGTTTCCGGCACCATCTCTTACCGCAGTGATGATCACATTCGCCCAAAACCTCGATCCATCCTTGCGGATCCGCCAGCCTTCGTCCTCGAACCGTCCTTCTTTCGCTGCGACGACTAACTCGCCTTTGGGCTTGCCACTTCGCACGTCTTCTTCCGGATAAAAGCACGAGAAGTGCTTACCCACGATCTCGCCGGCCTTGTATCCCTTTAAACGTTCGGCTCCGATATTCCAACTGCTGATGTAGCCCTGGGCGTTTAGCATGAAGATCGCGTAGTCTTGCACAGCTTCCACCAGCAACCGGAATCGCGCCTCGCTTTCCCGCAAGGCTAGTTCGTTTTCGAGCGCCTGGTTCTTCTGTTGCAATGCAGCGATACTGCGAAGGCGTTCTTCGCCACTACTCAAGCTCTCGCTAGGAACCACGCCCGAGTGTTGGCCGCACATTTTTAGAAACGACCCGATGTGCCCGTCGTTGCTAAATCCCGTGACCGGGTATGCACAGAGAAGTGAAAAGGAGTGGTTTCTAGCCAGATCATTCCACAATTGCTCAACCCGAATGGCCTCCCGTGGTTTCCCCTCCGCCCACAGCAACGCAACCAGCTCTCCGAAAACAGCAATACGGCAGCCTTCTCCATCCACGGTACTTCGTACTTGCGTTAGGACTCCGCCGAAAATGTCGTTGAAGCGCGATTCGTCGACCGAACCGTTTACCATGAATCTGGGTAGAGTCTCGCTCGCGCCCAGAGTGACGTATCGCCCTTGCCGCATCGCTTTAGCCGTATCCAATCCCCGTGCAGATAGCCGTCTTTCAAGCTCTCGACTATGGGACGCGGTTGCGACGACCACGGCGGCATCGCCAACCGCGAGTGCTCCGCCAATGAATCGACTCAACACGTCAATGAGGAAGCCGTCGTCGGTATACAACTGAACGACGTGGCCATCATGATCATGGCTGGGCGTCTGGGCTAGCGACGGAATCAGTTCGATGTCGGGACTGGAGGTGGCGATACTCATTTCCGGATTCTCCGCAGGGGGTAACGAAAGAGCCTCCAAATCATGCGCTTAAGAAGAGAATCAAGTCTATACCGCAAATACTGTACGACAGTACCCGCTCTCTCCTGATGCGAGAACGCTGGGCAGGGTGTTCGGCTCAGGCAACTTTATTCACCAGCGTGCCGATGGCGTCGATGCTGATCCGGATCTCGTCTCCGCTTTGCAACCTGAGGGAGTCCGGCGGCACGATACCGGTGCCGGTCAACAAGAAGCAACCATAAGGGAAGCTGTGGTCGCGAAAAAGGTATTCGACCAGCGTCTCAGGACTTCGTTTCAGGTCGGCCAGGGTGACAGACGCAGAAAACTCCGCACTTGCCCAGCCGCAGGATATCCAACTTAATCCTGGTGGCGGAAGGCAGCGGCTCTTTTTGGACAAGCAGGCCGGGTCCGAGCGCACAACTCTGGTCATAGACCTTGGCCTGCGGCAGGTAGAGAGGGTTCTGCCCTTCAATGTCGCGGGAACTCATGTCATTGCCGATGGTGTAGCCGATGATCTGAGCGCGTGGATTCACGAGCAATGTCAATTCCGGTTCCGGAACAGACCAGTTCGCATCCCGCCGTATCCTCACATTGGCGTTTGGGCCAGCTACCTTGTGGGCGACAGCCTTGAAAAATAACTCGGGTCGTTCCGCGGAATAGACGCGATCGTAGAAGTCGCCACCACCTGCACTTCGCGATTCCTCCATACGTGCGTTGCGGCTGCGATAGTAAGTAACGCCAGAAGCCCAGACCTCTTGATTGCCGATCGGGGCCTGTAGTTTGCTCAGGTCGATTTGCTCCGCGGGCTTTCCCTCGCCGACTGCAGAGGCGAGAAATCCGTGCAGATCATCGCGGGTGACAAGAAGATCCAATGATGCCACTTCAACCCGGTAGAACCTGCTCTCCCGTTCTACGAAGATCCCGTCGGTGGTCCGGTAAAGTATCAAAGGTGATCTTCCTTTCTTGCTCGGAATGTCCCTCAACTATCAGTGGTTCCGTCGGTCTTTTATTTTCGCATCGAAGGATGAAAGCAGACCTGGGACCGGAATTCTTCGGGCCTGAGCAGCACTTTTTCGCGGACTGCTCCTCGTTCCGAATCAGACACCAGGCACGCCAGGCAGCGAAGCAGATCCGGGCTGCATCGTTGAATGTGCAACTGGAATTCCACGTTTGACATCCTATAGCCACCAAGGTGTAAAACTTTAGATATCTGGCGGTTGTGTGCAACGAGGCTCCCGGCATGACAGACAGAGAAAACAGCCAAACAACCGAAGACAGGTTGAAGAGCGTTTCCCGACGCAACTTCATTAAAGGCGTGATCAGCAGCGGCGTAGCAGTCTCCTCTGCAAACTATCTGTTCCGCGCCTCCACTCTGCTTGGCCAGCAGGCGCCAGAGGGTGTGGGAGAGCGGCTCATTACCCTCAACGTAAACGGCCAGCAACGGCGGGTCGACGTCATGAAGCAGGAGACACTGGCGTGGACGCTGCGCTACAAGCTGGGTCTGACCGGCACCAAGTTGGGTTGCGACCGCGCCGAATGCGGGGCTTGTACGGTGCTGATCGACGACGTGCCGCATTATTCGTGCTCTGTGCTTACCCATACCGTGCGTGGCAAGAAAGTCGAGACCATCGAAGGACTGGCCAGCCCTGACGGCACGCTGCATCCAGTGCAGCAGGGCGTTATTGATGAACAGGGCTTCCAGTGCGCGTTTTGCATGTCCGGCTTCGTGATGGCCACGGTGGGATACCTGAAAACGAATCCCAATCCCAGCCGATCCGAGTTGGCGCATGGCATCTCCGGAAACCTGTGTCGCTGCCAGGACTACGACAAGATCCTCACCGCCATGATGAAAGGCGCAGAGAACATGAGGAAGGTGAACCATGCCTAGTCCTGATGGGAAGCCTGATCAACCGAAACCTGGCCAACAGAAGTTCGGCGCCCAGTACAAGCTCATCGGCAAGGATTACACAACGCCGGACCTGTATGCGAAGGTGACGGGAAAGGCGAAGTATGCCGAAGACTTTCGCGCTGAAGGCATGCTGTTCTGCAAGTTGCTGCTGAGTCCCGTCCCCCACGGGCGCGTCAAACACCTTGATTTAAGCAAAGCCTTGGCGATGCCCGGGGTCAAAGCTATCCTCACGCAAGATGACCTTCCTGCCCCGGCGGACAGCGTGACCGATCTGGGCGTGGTGATCAAGGCCAACAAGCAGGGCGAAAAGGCGCTCACGATGGAGCCCCTGTACCAGGGAGAACCGATCCTGGCGGTCGCGGCGATCGACGAGCTGACCGCCGCGGAAGCAATCGAAAAAATTGACATTGAGTTCGAGCACCTGCCGTTTGTGGTCGATCCGCTGGACAGTCTCCGTCCCGGCGGGCCGAACGCACGCACGGAAGGCAACATTTGGGTCAAACCTCAGGTACCACCCGCCAAGCCGGGAGAGAAGCCACCCAGCCCTCCGCCACCCCAGGTGGGAGAACTCAAATGGACAGCGGCTGACTTCGCCGATGCAAAAGAAGGCCGCTTGCCCATGGGCAAAGCCCCTGATGAGTGGTCCTACGGCGATGTGGATGCGGGTCTCAAGAGTGCCGTGCTGGTACTGGATGAAACCTTTTTGACTCCGGACAGCAGCCATCAAACGCTGGAGCCTCGCACTGCCCTGGCCTATTGGCAAAACGGCAAGGTCTTCATTCACATGGGGACGCAGAGCACGGTGCAAACCCTGGCCGGTCTGGGACGCTGGTTGAATATGGATCCCAACCAGATCGTGCTCATCAGCGAATACACCGGTGGCGGCTTCGGCAGCAAAGCGACCGGCTACATCTTCGCGATTATCCCAGCCTTGCTGGCGAAAAAGGCCAATGCCCCGGTCATGATGCGCATCAGCCGGGAGGAAGAACACTTCATCGGACGGGCGCGCCCCGGTTTCCAGGGCCGTATGAAAGTGGGCTTTTCCAAAGACGGCAGGATCACCGCCGTAGACATGTTCACCATCTGCAACAATGGCCCCTACGACGCCGTGGGCGACGCGGGCGCGTCGGGAATGGTCGTGTCCCTGTTGTATCAACCGCCGGCAATGCGCTGGCGCGGCGTGACCATGCTGACCAACACACCGCCGCGAGGTCCGCAGAGCGCACCGGGCGGTATGCAGGGAATCATCATCATGGAGCCGATCCTGGCGAAGGCGGCGCGCAAACTCTCGCTCGACCAGGTGGACATTCGAAAAATCAACGCTCCCGAGGGCAAGGCGCCCTGGGGACCCGCCAGGGACGGTAAGCGAGCGCACTCGACCAGCGCGTTTCTCAAACAAGCCTTCGATCGCGGCTCGGAGCAGTTCAGATGGAAAGAACGGATCGCGCGCCCGAAACGGAGTGGCACCAAGGTGCGCGGGGTCGGCGTGTCGTCGAGCGCCTTCTTCGCCGGCTCTGTGGGATACGACGGCTTGTTCGTGATCAGGCCCGATGGCCGGATCGCAATCCAATCGGGGATTGGCAACCTGGGAACGGAGTCTATAAGCGACGTTCACCGCGTGGTAGCTGAGGTCCTGGGGGTTCCGTGGGAAAAGTGCGATGTCGAATGGGGCAACACCAGCAAGAACCTGCCGTGGACCTGCGTTTCCGGCGGCAGCCAGACGACGCACGCCATGACGCGGGCGGCGCACGCCGCGGCCATGGATGGAAAAGGCAAGCTCCAGCAGATCGCCGCCAAGACTTATGGCGGCAAGCCGGAACAGTACGAGGTGGCCAACGAACGTGTCTACCACAAGGGTGGCGGCAAGAGCATGACCTTGGCGCAGGCGGCGCAACACGCCATCCAGTTAGGTGGCATCTACGACGGTCACGAAGCAGCGGAGGACGTGAATAAGTACACCAAGGCGTCCATCGCGGCGCTGGCTGGGCAGGGACTGGTCGCGGCAGCGAAAGACAAGTATCCGCACGATGGCCAGTCGTTTTCCTACGTCGCCAGCTTTGCCGAAGTCGAAGTGGATCTCGAAACCGGCAAGTACCGCATCACGGATTTTCTCGCCGTCGCCGACGTAGGCACCGTGATTCATCCCAAGGCTCTCGGCGGACAAGTACTCGGCCGGTCGATCTTAGGCATCGGCCACGCGATTGGTCAGAAATGGGTATTCGATCCACAATACGGCCACACAATTTCCCGGCGGTTCCACCACACCAAACCGCCCACCATCCTGGACGTGCCGACCAACATGCAATGGGCAGCGCTGGACATTCCGGATCCCGAAACTCCGGTGGGAGCTCGCGGCATTGGTGAACCTCCGGTGGGCGGCGGTTGTGGCGCCGTTTTGAACGCCCTCTCGGATGCGCTGGGCGATGAAATTTATCGCCGGGCGCCGGTCAACCTGGACACGATTCTGACGTCGCTCGAAGCCGGGCGGCCCATGCAGGATCCCTTGACCGCTTTCATCTAGCAAAGACCTGAAACGGAGACAGTCATGGCTGTAATACGAGATGTTATGCCGGCCTTCCAGTTGTTTCAGCCGAGCTCCATTGCGGACGCGCAAAAGCTTCTCGAGCAGCACGGACGGGAGGCCTGGGTGATGGCAGGCGGACTCGATAGCTTCGATTGGCTTAAGGATCGAATCAAGAAGCCTAAGGCGCTGGTTGATCTGAGTGGAATCGAAGAACTAAGGGGAGTTCGCACGACCAGCGACGGGATTGAACTCGGCGCGATGACGACGCTCA
Organism: Terriglobia bacterium; assembly: GCA_963803655.1. Taxonomy (GTDB): domain Bacteria; phylum Acidobacteriota; class Terriglobia; order Terriglobales; family Acidobacteriaceae; genus JAIQFF01. Next base: position 504,280 of record CAWDNR010000010.1, on the reverse strand, counting down.
CCGAAGTTGTGCAGCACCCGATCGTTAAAGAGAAATACGGATTACTGGCACAGGCAGCCGAACTGGTGGCATCGCCGCAGATTCGCAATCAGGGCACGCTGGGCGGCAACCTCTCGCAGGACGCGCGCTGCTGGTACTACCGTGCGGGTTGGCCGTGCTACCGGGCGGGTGGAAACATCTGCTATGCCGACACCCCGGTGGGCAGAAATCGTGAGCATGCGATTTTGCACGCCGAGCGCTGCGTGGCGGTCAATCCGTCCGATTCGGCCCCGGCCCTGATCGCCCTCGATGCCAAGTTCGTAATTCAAACTCCCAAAGGCGAGCGTGTCGTCGACGCCGAGGACTACTTCGTCGGTCCAGAGATTGACATCACTCGCATGAATATTCTGCAGCCGGGATATTTGTTGACGGCTATTCGCATTCCTTCCACTTGGGCGGGCGCACAATTTTATTTTGAAAAGATACGAGACCGGAACGTGTGGGACTTTCCTTTGATGAACGTGGCCTCGGCGATGGTGCTTTCAGGCGACCGGATTGAACGAATCCGTATCGCGGTGAATGCCGCGGCGGCGCGTCCCTTGCGGTTGAAAGCGGTGGAAGATGCAGTGCGCGGGCAGTCGCGGACCGCCGTCACCGGCGAGATGGCAGGCAAGTTGGCCGTCCAGGGAGCAGTCCCGCTGCAGTTCAACGGCTACAAGATCCCGCTGATGAGAAACTTGGTGAAGCGCGCTATCAGCGGCGTGCAGGAGGCAACGTGGGCATCATAGAGTGGGCCACAAGTCCTCTGGGACAGAACGTTCCAATTCACATCGCGTGGTTTTTGATATGGATTGCGCTGATCATGGGACTGCTATTCCTTGTGGTCCACGCCATCTATATCCGGTATTTCGCGAAAGAGAAAGAATTCGCAGCGGAAGCTTCTCCGAAAGTTGCGGCCCAGCTACCCGCGCGCATTCCCAGGCACTCCTTAACGGCGCGGCTATTTCACTGGATTATGGCGGCTTCCATGTTCACGCTGCTGTTCACCGCATTCCTGCCCAAGGTCGGTGTCCAGTTCGATTGGGTCACCTATCACTGGATTGCGGGCGCGGTGTTGACCATTTCCATAGTTTTTCACATCATCCACGCCTCCTTTTATCTGGACTTCTGGTCCATCTGGCCGGATCGGGCCGACCTCGAGGACGCCTCGAAAAGGGTTCAGCGCTTCTTGGGGAAGTCATCGGCGCTCCCGCGGAAATTCGCCAAGTATCCGCTGGAGAACAAGCTTTACCACGGCGCCATCATTGTGACCGGGATGTCGGCAATTGTGACGGGCGTTTTCATGATGTCACGCGTACGCACCATCTTTTTTCCGCGCAATCCGTACTTGTTCAGCGATATGACCTGGGGCTTGATGTATGTCCTGCACGGACTTGCAGGTGTTGGACTTATCACATTGGTGATTGTGCACGTTTATTTTGCCGTACGCCCTGAAAAGCTTCCCATCACCGCGTCGATGATCGTCGGTACGATGAGCCGGGAGTTCTACTTGAAGGAACACGATCCGGAGCGCTGGGTGGTCGAAACTTCCACTTCATCCTCGAGTGGACGGCGAGGTTAGCGGATGACGGCTGAGTTCTTGGACCGTTGTGACGCCATCGAAGAATGCTATGAGTTCATGCTGGCCTATGCGGGGCAGGGGCTGCCCAGCGATGAAGGCAGCCAGGCGGGCAGCCAGGTCCGCGAATTCCTCGAGCGTGCCGTCAAAGCGCTGACCGGACTGCCCGAGAGCTGTGCGAAGACTGTGGCCGAGGAAGGGCTCGAGCCCGCCGGAAAATACGATGCTTTCGTTGCGGTGCTGCGACGCGACGCCCAGGACTCGCTGGCCGCCCTCGATCTGGTACTGGCCCAGCCCGCCATCAGCTCTCAGTTGATCGACAACCTGAACGCTTCCATCCATGTCCGCGCGTTGCTTACCGACCTGTTTCTTATCGATGAAATCCTGAAGGCGCAACATAAGCCCAGGCAGGCGGTCACGAGTTAGACGGCAGCCTCCTCCGCTTGGATCAACAGGGCTTATTAGGAAAACTCACTCTACAAAGCCGGGCCTCGATCTCTATCTGAATGTAGTTAGCGTTTAGGAACGATGACTGCGGCTCCGTCGATCGAGTCACGCTTGATGGCGGCCAACGCTTCATTGGCCTGGTCCAGGGCAAAGGTCGTCACCTTGGGCTGAAGATGAATCTCGGCCGCGAGTTGGAGGAAGTCGCGAGCATCGGAGCGCGTCATGTTAGCGACGCTGCGTATTTGCCGCTCTCCCCAGAGCAGGCGGTCGTAGTCGAACTCAGGAATGCGATCGAGATGGATCGCGTTGATCGCCACCACGCCACCCTTTCGCAAACTGGAGAGTGCCAGAACGACCACGTCTCCGCTCGGGGCGAAGGTGATTGCGCGATCAAGTTCCACCGGAGGCTTGTCCGCTTCCGAACCCACCCACGTGGCGCCCAGCGATTCGGCCAGCCCGCGATGTGACGCGCCCCGGGTTGAGACATAGACATCGCACTGCCAGGCGCGGAGAACTGCGATGACGAGATGTGCGGACGCACCAAAGCCGAACAAGCCGACTCTTTCTCCAGGTTGCACACCGGCGACGCGGAGGCTACGAAAACCAATGATGCCGGCGCACAGTAGCGGCGCAGCATGCATTTGATCGAGTGCCGCGGGCAGAGGAAAGACAAAGTCGGATCGCGCGGCGGCAAACTCGGCATATCCTCCGTTTACGCTATAGCCAGTAAAGGTCGGCGAATCGCAAAGATTCTCAAGGTTATTCTTGCAATACCAGCACCTGCCGTCCGTGCCCCCGATCCACGAGACGCCCACCCGTGTTCCCAGAGCGAGTTCCGAGGTCGCGCCTTCGACAATCTCTCCCACGATCTGATGACCGGGGATCAAGCGTTCCCGCAAAGGCGAGAGCTCTCCTTCGACAATGTGCAGGTCGGTTCGGCAAACACCACATGCCAGCACACGTAGCAGCACCTGCCCTGGTGCCGGTTCAGGTCTCGATACTTCCTCAATGCGCAGAGGTTGACCCGGGACTTTACCCGTCGAAGCGAGCACAGCGGCTTTCATCGCGAATCCCTTACCTTTATCTGTGGCCAGTCGCGAATTCTCGTGCTCCCCTGGAGTGGATGGGTCACCGTCCAACCACTGGGTCACCGAGTAATATTCAACGCGGAACCGACAGACAGGCGCGGTAACAATATTTTCATTTGACTGGAGCCGGCATCACGAATCCAATCGGTGTAGGATCGAAAGTATTCAGATCCAAAAATGACTTAACAGGAGAGCATTTTGTCATGACCCCCGTTGCCTCCGCCGAATCCACCCTCTCCAGAGTTTCCAACCAGCCTCTTACTTCAGACGAACTACGCAAGATCAACGCCTATTGGCGGGCCGCAAACTATCTTTCCGTGGGCCAGATCTATCTCTATGCGAATCCGCTGTTGCGCGAACCGCTCAAGATTGAGCACGTGAAGCCTCGCCTGCTTGGACATTTTGGCACGACGCCGGGACTCAACTTCGTCTATGCGCATTTTAATCGGCTCATCAAGAAATACGATTTGAACGTGATCAACATTACGGGACCGGGACACGGCGGGCCGGGCATTGTGGCCAATACCTATCTGGAAGGCACTTATACCGAGCTCTACCCCGACATTCAGCAGAATGAGGAGGGCATGCGAAAGCTGTTCAAGCAGTTCTCCTTTCCCGGAGGAATCCCCAGCCATGCGGCTCCGGAAACGCCGGGTTCGATCAATGAGGGCGGAGAACTGGGTTATTCCCTTGCCCATGCGTATGGAGCGGTGTTTGATAATCCCGATCTGTTGGCCTGTTGTGTGGTCGGCGACGGCGAGGCCGAGACGGGTGCGCTCGCCACCAGTTGGCATTCCAACAAATTTCTTAATCCAGCGCGTGACGGCGCGGTGCTGCCCATTCTCCATTTGAACGGATACAAGATTGCGAACCCAACTGTGCTGGGGCGTTTGAGCGACGAGGAACTTAGCCACCTATTCAACGGATACGGTTACAAGCCTCACTTCGTCGAGGGTCATGATCCCGAGCCCATGCACCAGATTATGGCCGCCACCCTCGACACTGTCATCGCCGAGATCAGGGAGATACAGGACAACGCCCGCTCGCGTGGGTCCGAGGCGCGGCCTATCTGGCCGATGATCGTGATGCGCACGCCCAAAGGCTGGACCGGACCGAAGATCGTGGATGGTAAACCGGTCGAAGGTACGTGGCGCGCGCATCAAGTGCCGGTCACCGATCTGTCCAAACCGGGTCATCTCAAGATTTTGGAAGACTGGATGAAGAGTTATCGTGCCGAGGAACTTTTCGACGAGACTGGTAAATTTCGCAGCGAACTTGCCGAACTCGCGCCTCAGGGAGATCGGCGGATGGGCGCTAATGCGCACGCTAACGGCGGTTTGCTCCTCCGGAATCTGCTGATGCCCGACTTTCGTGACTACGCCGTGAAGGTTGCGAAGCCGGGTACGGAGCTGGCGGAAGCCACCCGGGTGCTCGGTACTTTCCTGCGCGACGTCATGAAGTTGAACCTGGAAGCGAAGAACTTCCGGGTATTCGGTCCGGATGAAACCGCTTCCAACCGGCTGGATGCCATCTATGAGGTAACCGGCAAAATCTTGATGGAACCCTTCTTGTCCACTGACGAGAATGAGTCCACCACGGGACGCGTCATGGAAATGCTCAGTGAGCACATGTGCCAGGGCTGGCTCGAGGGTTACCTGCTCACCGGGCGCCACGGCTTTTTCTCGTGCTATGAGGCTTTCATCCATATCGTCGATTCGATGTTTAATCAGCACGCCAAGTGGCTGAAAGTGACTCGCCACATCCCCTGGCGACGGTCGATCGCATCTTTAAACTATTTGTTGACCTCACACGTCTGGCGGCAGGACCACAATGGGTTTAGTCATCAGGACCCGGGATTCATTGATTTTGTGATGAACAAGAAGGCGGATGTGGTGCGCGTTTATCTGCCGCCGGATACCAACACACTGCTCTCGGTGGCCGATCACTGCCTGCGCAGCCGGGATTACATCAATGTGATCGTGGCGGGAAAGCAGCCAGCCCTGCAATATCTTGAGATGGATGCCGCCATCGAACACTGCACCAACGGAATTGGAATCTGGTCATGGGCCAGTACGGATCAGAACAGCGAGCCCGACGTGGTGATTGCCTCCGCCGGTGACGTCCCCACGCTCGAGGCCCTGGCCGCGGTTGACCTGCTCCGCCAGAATTTCTCCGACATAAAAATCCGGTTTGTTAACGTGGTGGATCTGATGACGCTCCAACCTCCTTCGGAGCACCCGCACGGCATCTCCGACCGGGATTTCGATTCGATGTTTACCACCGACAAGCCCGTCATTTTCGCTTACCACGGCTATCCCTGGCTGATTCATCGGCTCACGTATCGCCGGCACAATCACGACAGCTTTCACGTTCGCGGCTACAAAGAAGAAGGCACGACGACCACGCCTTTTGATATGACCGTTCTCAACGAGATTGATCGCTATCATCTGGCCGGTGATGCCGTCGACCGAGTGCCTCGGCTTCAGCGCGTGGGCGCGCATTTCAAGCAGTTCCTGCGGAACCAGCTCGTAGAGCACAAGCGCTACATCGATCAGCACGGGGATGACATGCCGGAAGTGCGCGACTGGACCTGGCCTTACTAACCGATGAAAGTTCTGGTGCTGAATTCGGGATCCAGCAGCCAGAAAAGCTGCCTGTACGAGATCGGGGACGTTCTTCCCGAAGTTCCGCCGGCCTGGCTTTGGCAGGCAACGATCGAGTGGGAAGGCGAGTCGGGTCAAGCCGAGATCAAGAATGGGCGGGGCTCCAGTCGGAAGGAGAGACTCAAGGTTTGTTCCCGCGCCGAAGCGACCGCGCACTTGCTGGATACCCTGTGGAAAGGGGACGCCAGCGCCGTCTCCTCTCTCTTGGAAATTGACGTGGTCGGACACCGGATCGTGCACGGAGGGCCCGCGTTCGAGGATCCGGTCGTGATCACAGCGGAAGCAAAATCGGCGATTGCAGCAGTTTCTGCCTTCGCTCCTCTGCATAATCGCGCGGAGCTCGAGGGCGTCGAAATCATCGAGAAATTGTTGGGCGCGGTGCGCCAGGTTGCGGTTTTCGACACGGGCTTTCACAAGAAAATGCCGCTCTCGGCGGCGGTGTATCCGGGACCGTATGAATGGTTCGCAGCCGGAATCCGCCGCTATGGATTTCACGGCATCAATCACAAATATTGCGCCCGGCGCTCGGCGCAGCTGCTGCGGTAGAGATCCAAATTCGCTCAAGCTGGTGACTTGTCATCTGGGGAACGGTTGTTCTCTGGCGGCTATTCGCGACGGGCGGAGCGTGGACACCACCATGGGGTTCACGCCGCTGGAAGGTCTGATGATGGGCACGCGTTCCGGCTCGGTTGATCCCGGAATCCTCACTTATCTGATGCGTCACGAACGGCTTACGGGCGAACAGCTCGACGACCTTCTCAATCAACACTCCGGCCTGCTGGGAATCTCCGGCATCTCTGGAGACATGCGCGAAGTCCTGGCGGCCGTGAAAAATGGACACGAGCGGGCCACCCTGGCACTTGAAATCTATGTCCACCGTCTTGCTGCAGGAATCGGCGCCATGATCGCAGTACTGGGTGGTATCGATGCCCTGGTTTTCACGGCTGGAGTTGGAGAGCATTCACCCGAAGTGCGAGCCGGGGCCTGCCAGAACCTTGAGCATGTCGGCGTGAAACTTGATCCGAAAAAGAATGCAGAATCCCCTCCAGACCAGGACATCTCTGATCGAACTTCCCCGGTTCGCGTCTTACTGATTCGCGCAGGCGAAGATTGGGAGATTGCGCGCGATTGCTGGACGCTGTTGCATTGAACCTGTGCCAGCCCATCTGCTAAGCCGTCGCAAGATAGATGTAGCGGAGAATGAACAGGACCGTGAGGATCCAGATCAGGAGGTTGATCTCGCGAATCTTTCCTACCGCAATTTTCACCACCGTGTAGGAAATCAGTCCCAGGCTAAGGCCGGTGGCGATGCTGAAAGTCAGAGGCGTGGCCAGCATGGTGATAAATGCGGGCACAGCTTCGCTGAAATCTGCCCAATCGATGTGCGCGATTGACTGGGTCATTAACGCACCCACCAGGATGAGAGCGGGGGCAGTGGCATAACCCGGAATGGCAGTGGCCAGTGGGGAGCAGAACATGGCCAGAAGAAAAAGGCCCGCGACGAATACGTTGCTGAGTCCAGTGCGGGCGCCGGCCGCGATGCCGGCGACGCTTTCGATGTAACTGGTGACCGTGGAGGTGCCGGCCAGCGATCCGAAAACGGTTCCGGTGGCATCGGCCAGGAGCGCCCGACCCACGCGCGGTATTTTCCCGTCCTTGATGAATCCGCCCTGCTCGCACACTCCCACCAGAGTGCCCACGTTGTCGAAGAGATCCACAAACAGGAAAGCAAACATGATTTCGAGAAACCCGAGATGGAGGGCGCCGCGCAAGTCAAGTTGCAGGAAAGTAGACGACGGGTGGGGCAGGGAGACGATGGCGGCGGGCCAGCGCGAGATGCCGCGCAGCATGCCGAGAAGAGTAGTGCCGACGATACCGATCAGGATCGCGCCGTTAACCTTTCGCGCGATCAGGACGAGCGTCAGGACGAGTCCGAAGCAGGCTGTCTGCACATCGCGGTCAGCAAAACTTCCCAAGCCGACAAACGTCGCGGGATTGGCGACCACCAGTTTCGCATTCCGCAGCCCGACGAAAGCGATGAAAAAACCGATCCCGGTCGCGGTGGAATGCTTCAGGCAATCCGGCATACCGTTGACGATCTGTTCGCGGACGCGGGTGACCGTAAGCACGAGGAACACAACACCCGAGAAGAAAACTACGCCGAGGGCAGTTCGCCACGGAATGTGCATGCTCAGGCAAACGTAATAAGTGAAGTATGCGTTGAGCGACATGCCGGGAGCGAGCGCGATGGGATAGTTGGCGTACAGACCCATGACCAGGGTGCCGATCGCGGCCGACAGGCAAGTGGCAAAAACCACGCCTTCGACCGGCATCCCCGACTGGGCCAGGATTTGCGGATTGACGACGATGATGTAGGCCATCGTCAGGAAAGTTGTAAGGCCACCGAGGAATTCCTGCTTCATGGTGGTCTGGTTTGCAGCGAGCTTGAAATAGCGATCGAGCAATCGTCTTCCCTCGATTGAAGTCAGCAGTACTCACTTCGACCGCAACAGGGGCGGTTTTAATAACGTATCTTGTCGGACTTTTCCTGCCAGGCGCGAAACGCGGCCAGCGCTTCTTCGCGCATCATCTGAAACATGGGTATTCCGCGCTCGGAGTGGGGCTGAGCAATTTCGCGATAGATAAACGAGTCGTCGAACCCGGCCTGGGATGCGTCCGCGGCCAGGCTGCCGAAATAGACACGAGAGAGACGCGTCCAGTAAATTGCGCCCAGGCACATGGGGCACGGCTCGCACGAGGTGTAGAGTTCGCAGCCCTTCAGTTCGAACAGGCCGAGCTTCCGGCAGGCCCCGCGTATAGCGAGGACTTCGGCGTGCGCAGTGGGGTCATCGGTCAAAGTCACTTGATTCGCGCTTTCGGCGATAATGTTTCCGTCTTTCACGATTACCGCGCCGAAGGGACCGCCTTGTGCGGAGCGGACATTTTCGACTGCGAGCTGAATCGCGCGTGCCATGAAAGGGTTGTTCATGTCTCGGCCGGGTGGCGCGTGAGCGGGCGCGGTTCTGCGCTCGTCTCAGACGCCAAACTCTCTACGCGATCTCTACGCTAAAGCAAGCAAGTATAAGCGGTGCCTGGAAGAGCGCGAAACTTTTTGCAGCCTGAATTCTTGATGACAGTGAGTTGAAAAAGTGAAGCGGGCACGATAGGCTCGGCTCCTGATGCTCACTTCCTTGCGGGACGGCCACTGACGCCATGAGCTTACAGGCTTTCGTCTCCCGTCGGGTGGTTATGGCCGAAGGAATTCAGCCGGCAGCCGTTCTTGTGGAAGGTGAACAGATACAGGCGGTTGTCTCTCCCGCGCAAATCGCCCGGGGCACGGAAACCCACGATTTCGGAGATGCCGCGATTCTTCCCGGGCTGGTCGATTCTCACGTACACATCAACGAGCCCGGGCGGACAGAGTGGGAAGGCTTTCGTAGCGCGACGCGCGCTGCCGCGGCAGGCGGATACACCCTCCTGGTGGACATGCCTCTGAACTGTCTGCCGGCAACGACGACGGTCGCTGCGCTCCAGGCGAAGCGTGCAGCGGCCCAAGACAATTGCTGGGTGGATTGGGCGGCGTGGGGTGGCGTAGTCCAAGGCAACCAGGCAGACATCGAAAAGCTTGCCAGCGCGGGAGTGCGGGGATTCAAGTGCTTTCTGATTCATCCCGGAATCGATGGCTTCACCATGGTCGGCGAGGATGATCTCCGAGCGGCACTGCCTCGCGTGGCGCGGACCGGCCTACCGGTGTTGGTACACGCAGAACTTGCCGGGCCAATAGACGCGGCCACGGCGCATCTGGCCGACGCGGATTGGAGGAGTTACGCAACCTATCTGCAGTCACGGCCCGACGAAGCTGAGTTGTCCGCGATTCGAATGATGCTGGCACTGTGCCGGCAATATGATTTTCGCCTGCACATTGTCCATCTCTCGAGCGGCCTCGCGCTGCCGGAGCTGCGGGCGGCACGAGCCGAGGGGCTGGCGGTGACCGTCGAAACCTGCCCGCACTATCTGTATCTGGCGGCTGAGGATATTCCTAACGCTGCGACTTTATGCAAGTGCGCGCCGCCGGTCCGGAGTCGTGAAAACCGCGAAGCGTTGTGGCAATCACTCCGGGACGGAGTTATCGATCTGGTGGCTACGCGATCATTCTCCCTGTCCGCCGGCCATGAAGAGGTTGGAAGAAGGAAGCTTCAGGACGGCGTGGGGTGGCATTTCAAGTCTTTCTGTGGCGCTGGCCGTGGTGTGGACCGAGGCCAAGCGCCGGGGATTTACCCTCGTGGATATTACTCGTTGGATGGCCGAGGGCCCGGCACGACTGGCGGGATGCCAGGCTCGCAAGGGTCGAATTGGCGCGGGCTACGATGCGGACCTGGTTGTATTTGATCCGGACGCAACCTTTCAGTTGACACCCGAGCGGCTGCACTACCGGCACCCGCTGTCGCCTTATCTGGGCGAAACTTTGCGCGGCGTGGTGAAGGCCACCTATCTCCGGGGGCGGCCGGTGTTTTCGGAGGGTGACGTTCTCGGAGAGCCGAGGGGGCGGGAATGGCGGCCATAGCCCGCGCAGCCGGAGTGCGATAATCAAATTCTATGACCGGTGAGGGTATCGTCGGAGCATCCGTTCCACGCAAAGAAGGACGGGACAAAGTCACAGGACACGCGCGCTACCTCGACGATATGCACGCTCCCGGACATGCTTTACGGCGCGACGGTCCGCAGTCAGATTCCACGCGGCAAGATCCGGAAAATTACATTTGGGTCTGGCATCGCCTGGAACGAATTCATTGTGGTCACCGCGAAGGACATCCCCGGCAAAAATGTCATTGCTCTGATCGCCGATGATCAACCGTGTCTTGCCGATGAGGTCGTGAATCATCCCGAAGAGCCGATTCTTCTGCTGGCCCATTCAGACCGTCACCTTCTTCCTCAGGCAGTAAACGCGGTCTCGATCGAGTACGATCCACTTCCCGCGGTCTTCACCATGGAAGAAAGTGAGAGTCATTCCGAAATCATTTGGGGCGCGGACAATACTTTCAAAACTTATTTGGTGGAGAAAGGCGACGTCGACGGAATTTGGGAGAAGGCGGACTACATCGTCGAAGGTGAATACCGGACGGGAGCGCAGGAGCAGCTTTACATCGAGAATAACGGGATGATCGCGAGCTTCGATCCGCAGCAGGGAATCACCGTGTGGGGCTCGTTACAGTGTCCTTATTATGTGCACAAGGCCTTGATGGCACTGTGTAACTTGGCTTCCGACAAAGTTCGAGTGGTACAGATGGAGACTGGGGGAGCCTTTGGCGGGAAGGAAGAATACCCCTCGATGATTGCCGCCCACGCTGCGTTGCTGGCAATCAAATGCGGGCGTCCGGTGAAAATCGCTTATGACCGCATGGAAGACATGGTGGCCACCACCAAGCGGCATCCTTCGCGAACGCGCCACCGCACGGCGGTGAGTAAAGATGGGAAGATACTGGGCGGCGAGATTGATTTCACAGTAGACGGAGGGGCTTACTTAACCCTTTCGCCGGTTGTGCTTTCACGCGGCACCATCCATGCCGGGGGCGCTTATTATTGGCCCAACGTCCGGATTACGGCCAAGGCCGTAGCCACCAATGTCCCACCCCACGGGGCTTTTCGCGGTTTTGGCGCACCACAAAGTCTGTTCGCGTTGGAGCGGCACATGGATCGTATCGCGCAGGTCGTGGGGGTATCGCCGGTCGAGATCCGAAAGCGAAACTTCTTGCAGCCGGGGCAGACGACAACCACGGAACAGACGGTGCGCGAGCCGATTGATCTGGAACAACTTCTCGACCGGGCACTGGACCTTTCGGACTATCAAGCCAAAAAGCAGCGCTTCGCAAAAGAGAATGAGATGGGCACCAGCCGAAAGGGAATTGGCATCGCGGCTTTTTTGCACGGCGCGGGATTTACCGGTTCGGGTGAGCGCAATCTTGGTTCACTGGTTAGCGTGGAGGGATGCGCTGACGGCAAGGTGCGCGTGCTGGTTTCAAGCACGGAATTTGGCCAGGGCACAAAAACCGTGCTTTGCCAAATCGCAGCGGAATCACTTGGGCTGCCCTACGAGGACGTCGAAATCGCCCAGGCCGATACGAACGAAGTGCCGAACAGCGGTCCAACAGTGGCGTCGCGAACCGTCATGGTTGTGGGCAAACTGGTGCAATCGGCTGCCCTGGGAATCAGGCAGACTCTGATGGCGAGCGGCCTGCTGGGCGATTCGTACTCCGCGGAAGAATTTCGGACCGCGTGCCGGAGTGAGGTTGCAACGCGCGGGCAATTCCGGTCGTGGGCACGCTACGAAGCGCCAGCCGATGTGTTCTGGGATGATGACAAGTATCGTGGGGAAGCGTACGCGGCCTTTGCCTGGGCGGTCTATGTCGCGGAAGTGACGGTTGATTTGACGACCTACAGCGTGTCAGTCGACGACTTTGTGGCATTGCAGGAGGTTGGCAAGGTGCTGCACCCGGTCCTGGCCCGCGGGCAAATCGCAGGGGGCATCGCGCAAGGCATCGGATACACGTTGTATGAGAAAGTGATTTGGCAAAATGGGCGCATGCAAAACGGCCAGATGACGAATTACATTATGCCAACTTCCGCCGACCTTCCTCCCATTCGGGTTTTCTTCGAGGAACTGGGAAACATTCATGGGGCGTTTGGCGCAAAAGGAATCGGTGAACTGCCCATGGACGGCCCCGCTCCGGCCATTGTCAATGCGGTAGAAGACGCGCTCAAAGTTCGATTCGATTCGATCCCACTCCTTCCAGAAGACATCTTCGAAGCGCTTGTGCCGAACCGCGAGCCGCACGCCGCAGGCGGAGTGCGATGACCGAGTCTTCGTCATTGGGAAATCCCGCCTTGTGCGAGGTCTCGTTCACCGTGAACGGCGAGTTGAGGACCGTGCGCGTCTATTCCATGGAGAGATTGCTCGACACCTTGCGGCATCAGCTTGGATTGACCGGCGCTAAAGAGGGCTGTGGCGAAGGCGAGTGCGGCTCCTGTTCCGTGCTGCTGAACGGCGCGCTGGTAAATAGCTGCCTCGTGCCGGTTCTGCAGGCGCAAGGCGCCGACATCGTTACGATCGAAGGATTGGCTGCCGGTGCGCGGTTGGATGATCTGCAGGAGGCTTTTCTGAAATGTGGGGGCGCGCAGTGCGGTATCTGTACGCCGGGAATGATTCTCGCGGCCCATCATCTGCTGCAGCGAAAACCTGATCCCACCATCGAGGAGATCAGGGAAGGACTTTCCGGAAATCTTTGCCGCTGCACCGGTTACATCCAGATTTTCGAGGCGGTGGCGGAAGCAGCCCGGCACAGGGGCGCAACATGAGATCAAATCCAGCCGACTATCAACTCGTCGCGCCCTCCAGCTTGCAGGCGGTGGTATCGCTGCTGGCGGCGGAACCCGGCGCGTGGCTGCCGATCGCCGGTGGCACGGATGTCATGGTGCAATATGCTGCGGGAAAACTTCCGCCGCAGAGACTGGTGAGCATCTGGAATCTCCCCGAACTGCGGCGCATTGAGGTGTCGCCGGACGAAATTCGTATCGGTGCGGGATGCACCTACACTGACCTGCGTGAGCACGAGTCGGTGCAACGTGAGTTCTCGTTGCTGGCCCAGGCTGCCGCTTGGACCGGCGGAATTGCGAACCAGAATCGCGGCACGCTCGGCGGCAATATCGTAAACGCATCACCCGCCGCTGACTCGCTGCCCGCGTTGCTGGCGTATGAGGCAGAACTTGTTCTGGTGTCAGTTCGTGGGGAACGGAGGGTACCCTATAAAGATTTTCATACCGGTTACAAAAAGACGAAACTGGCGCCGGATGAACTGATTCGAACGGTCTGCCTTGCGCGGCGATTTTCGGAACATGTTGCCTATGCGCGTAAAGTTGGAGCGCGTAACGCGCAGGCCATTTCCAAAGTGTGTATCGCGGCGCTGGGGCGGCGCACAGGCGGTGGGGTCGAGGATGTCCGCATCGCTCTGGGAAGCGTCGCGCCGGTTCCGCTTCGCTTGGCGGAAACGGAACGGCTGGTGACGGGAAAGCCGGTTGATCCGTTCCTGCTGGCTTTGGCGAGGAAGACAGCAATCGCAGAGATTCAGCCGATCGATGATATTCGATCGACCTGCGAGATATCGGGCGGCGGTGGTGGGGAATCTGGTCGCAGAATTTCTCGAGAAGCTTCGCGCGGACGAGTATCACCCATGAGCGGAGTGCTGGTGCAATGGAATCGTCTTCCGGCTGGATGAGGCTGTGAAAGAAATTCTGCCGTGCTGTAGCTCGAAGGCCTGGGCTGCCGGGATGGCAGCGCGAAGACCGTTCTCAGACGTAACCACTCTGCTAGCCGCGTCCGACGAAACCTGGAGTAATCTGAGTGCAGCCGATTGGATGGAGGCATTCCGCAGCCATCCCCGGATCGGTGAGTCGCTCGCGACGCCATCTGTGTCAGATCAGTCTGGATCAGAGAAATCGAAGACCTGGTCGGCGCAGGAACAGCAGAACGTGGCTGCGACCGGTGATGCTGTGAAGGTTAGCGATGGCGGAGGCAAATCAGGAATACGAGCAAGCGCTTTCGCCATATCTTCATCGTGTGCGCCGTACGGGAAAATCTGCGCCAGAAATTCTGGAGATTTTGCAGCGCCGGTTGCAGAATGACGGACCCACAGAACTTCGACAAGCAGCGGAGCAGCAGCGGCAGATCACACGCATCCGCCTGACAAAATGGCTCTCGGAATGAAGCGGATTTCCACTCACGTTTTGGACACCGCACTGGGCAAGCCGGCCAGAGGAATGCCGGTGCGCCTGGAGCGGCGGGAGAAGTCCGGCAACTGGGTGCTGCTGGGCTCGGGGCGCACCGATCAGGACGGGCGGTGCAGTCAGTTGCTGCCGGATGAAAATGTTCTTTCGGCCGGGCTTTATCCGTCTGGCATTTGATACGGAGAGTTATTTCGCGGCGACGAAAATCACAGCCTTGTATCCCTTGGTTGAAGTCACTTTTCAGGTGCGGGACGGCGAGACGCATTTTCATATCCCGCTCCTGCTGAGCCCGAACGGATACACGACTTACCGGGGAAGTTGAGGGCATGACCATCCCGCCGAAAACCGATGAGGGGTTACGGTGACGTCCTCCATTCGCGAGTGGCTCAATCTCCTGGTGCGGTGGTTTCACGTCTTTGCCGCAATCATGTGGGTCGGCCAGACCTACTACTTCACTTGGCTCGACGGCCAATTCGGAAAGCTTGAAAAGAACGCGACCGGTGCGCCCGCGGCGCTTTGGATGGTCCACAGCGGCGGTTTTTACACCGTCGAAAAGCAGAAATCGCTGCGAGTCGGGCCTGAGCAAGCTGCACTGGTTCCGCTGGGAAGCGGCCATGACCTGGCTGAGCGGAATCGTGCTGATGTTCCTGGTCTATTACTTTAGCGGGGGGCTGATCGATCCAGACGTGGCGGAGATTTCGCAAGGGCGCGGCATCGCCATCGGAATCGGCGTGCTGGTGGTCGGATGGGTTATCTACGACCTGGCGGTGCAGTCGTCTCTGCGCAGGTCCGAAACTGGCTTTGCGATATTTTCACTGATCGTGACGGCCGGGTTCGCGTTCGGACTGGTGAACGTTTTCAGCGGGCGCGCCGCTTACATCCACGTCGGGGCAATGTTCGGAACCATCATGATGCTCAACGTGTGGAGGCGAATTCTTCCCGCGCAGCGCAAGATGATTGCCGCGGCCGCAACCGGCACCACGTTCGATCCTGCGCTCGGATCCCAGGCCAAGCTGCGGTCCAAGCACAATACGTTCATGGCGGTTCCTGTCGTTTTCATTATGCTGAGCAATCATTTTCCCGTGGCCACCTACGGGAACAGGTATAGCTGGGAGATTCTGGTCGCCTTGGTCGTGGTCGGTTGGGGGGCGGCGAAGGTCATACGCCAGGCTTGAGCCGAGACGCGTAGTTGGCGGTAACCATAGAATCCAGTGCGGACAACGGGTGAGACCATAAATCGCGCGGAGGAAGTCATCGCCCGTTGCCGGAAGCTGGCGCTCTTCAGTGAAGATCCAGGCGGCACGCGCCGGACTTTTCTTTCCCCGCCCATGCATGACTGTCACCCAGAAATCGCCGTGTGGATGGAGGCGCTCGGAGCCAAGGTGAGAATCGACGCCGCCGGAAACTTGCGCGGATTCTACGCTGGAGCCGAATCCAATGCACCGCGACTCCTCCTGGGGTCGCACCTCGATACGGTTCCCAACGCCGGAGCCTACGATGGAGTGCTCGGCGTGGTGCTCGCCGTTGCGTTGCTGGAGGCCCTGGATGGACAGCGGCTTCCGTTCGGAATTGAAATCGTTGGCTTCTCGGAAGAAGAGGGGGTTCGATTCGGCACGCCCTTCATCGGCAGCCGGGCGCTGACGGGCAGGCTCGATGAAGAACTTCTGCTGCGTAAGGATCGCCCGGGGAATTTCTGTGCGCAGCGCCATCGAAGAGTTTGGATTGAATCCTCGAGAGATCCCCCTGGCTGTTTTGGGAAGCGATATTCTGGGTTACCTGGAATTTCACATCGAGCAAGGCCCGGTCTTGCAGACACTGAAGCAGCCCCTGGGAGTCGTGGATGCGATCGCTGGCCAGAGCCGGCTTGAGTTCACATTCGTTGGCCGGGCCAACCACGCCGGTACAACGCCGATGCATCTTCGATACGACGCAATCGCCGGCGCGGCAGAGTGGATCACGGCTGTGGAAAAGGAAGGGCACAAGGTTCCAGGGTTGGTGGCCACAGTGGGCGCGATCGAGGCCCGGCCCGGTGCTACCAACGTCATTGCCGGCGAGGCTCGGCTAACTCTCGACGTCCGTCACGGGTTGGACGAGGTGCGCAACCGTACGGTGGAGACGCTTGTTCGCGCGGCGGAAGAAATTGCAAAACGGCGTGGGTTATCTGTGAATCAGAAAATTCTTCTGAGTCAGCCGGCGGTGGCGATGGATCCGTTTCTCGTCCATGAAATCGAGCAGGCGATCCAAGCCACTGGTTGCGAGCCGCATCGCATGGTGAGTGGCGCGGGACATGATGCGATGATCCTGGCCGAGAGAGTTCCGGCCGCCATGATTTTTCTGCGAACTCCGGGCGGGATCAGCCACGACCCTGCAGAATCGGTCGCGCTTGAGGATGTGGCTAAGGCGATTGAATGCGGCTTGCATCTGCTCGATCAGCTCTGCTTCGTCACCCACTTTTCAAAAAAGGATGTGCCGTGCATAACCTTGGCCAGACGCGAAGTTCCCAACAACCCAATCATCTGCTGCTGACCGCCGGACACTTTCGTCCGCACTGCTCTGCCGGGCATGAAAGGTTGCTCCGCCATTGTGCATGCGGGTCCGGCCCTGGGCGCGAAGTTCACCCAGTACACGGCCGAGTTCGAGGCGGGCGGCGAACTGGGCGATACACTGGCGCAGCGGTTTCTTTTTGTGATGGAGGGCGCAGTCACTTTGGAAGCTGAGGGCAAGCGGCACGAATTGAGGAGTCCGCGGTTATGCCTATCTGCCTGAAGGCCTGAAGCACCGTGTGGTCGCGGTGAAGACGAGCCGCGTGGCCGTCATCGAAAAGCCGTACCAAGCGCTGGTCTCAGTCGATCCGCCGCATCTGATCATGTCGAGTGAGGATGCGGTGTCTTCGCATCCGCTCGGAGATGATCCCGACCTGCAAGTTAAATGTCTGCTTCCCGATGAGATGAGTTTCGACTTCGCCGTAAACACCATGGTGTACGAGCCAGGAACGGCACTCCGCATGGTCGAAATGCATGTGATGGAACATGGGCTGATCATGCTCGAAGGCGGCGGGATTTATCGGCTGGGTGATTCGTGGTATCCGGTAACGGCTGGAGATTTTATCTGGATGGGTCCGTGGTGTCCGCAATGGTTTGGAGCGCTGGGTAAAGTGCCCGCGAAATATCTCATTTACAAAGATTGGAACCGCCATCCATTGGCTGATCGTCGTCCATGAATCTCGAAATTGATCGCGACCGGCTGCTCTCCGAGATCGAAGCGCTGGCGGCTATTTCTGATGCGGACCCACCCGCCGTAACCAGAATCGTTTTTACACCTACTGATCTTAAAGCCCGCGCCTGGCTGAGAGCACAATGTGAAGAGGCCGGACTCACAGTGCGGCAGGATGCCATCGGAAATACCTTTGCGCGGTGGAATGGCTCGGACATAGCGGCGCCCGCGGTCGGTACAGGTTCTCACATCGATGCGATTCCGAACGCCGGGAAATATCGACGGCGTAGTGGGAGTCCTGGGGGGTCTCGAAGCGATACGAGCGCTGCGGCGAAGTGGCTTTCGTCCGACAAACTCGATTGAGCTGCTGGTTCTTACTTCGGAAGAGCCGACGCGATTTGGAATCGGATGCCTTGGCAGCCGTTTACTCAGCGGAAGCCTTTCCGCCGAAGCCGCCAAAAAGTTGAAAGATAGCGACGGAGAATCGATCGAGGATGTACGCGGCAAGGCGGGATTGCGCGGAGAGCTCGACGATGTGAAGCTGCCCGGCGGCTATTACAAAGCTTTCGTCGAGTTGCACATCGAGCAAGGCCCGGTGCTGGAACGTCAGCAGATTCCGCTCGGAGTGGTGACGAACATTGCCGCTCCGGCCAGCATGCGGATCGCGATCGAAGGCGCGGGCGGACATGCCGGCGGAGTCCTGATGCCAGATCGCCGGGACGCCCTTTGCGCCGCCGCGGAATTGATCCTGGCGATCGAGAATGCGGCGCGAAACAGTGGCGCGGTCGATACGGTAGCGACGGTGGGCATTTGCGAGGTGTTTCCCGGCGCCATCAACAGCATTCCCAGCCGGGTTCGTCTCAGTGCTGACATCCGCGATACCGATCTTCAGCGTCGCGACAGCGTGATCAAAGCGATGGAGAGAGCCTGTAGCACGATCTCGGCGAAGCGGAAGTTACCATTCACATCGAGCTGCTGAACGCGGATGCGCCGGCAGAATGTGCGCCCTCGGTTGTCGACAGCTCTTTCTGACGCCTGCAGGAAACACCGAGCAGAAGTTTCTTCCGATGGTCAGCCGGGCCTATCATGACTCGCTTTTCATGTCCCGCATCGCGCCCGCGGCAATGTTGTTCATCCCGTGCCGCAACGGATACAGCCATCGCCCCGACGAGTATGCATCTCCCGAAGACATTGCCCGTGGCACGCTGGTGCTGGCCGAAGCTCTGGCAACATTGTCGGAGTGAGCTTAGGAACAACCTCTACGGCGCGTGCGGAATATTGGATTCGCGATCGGCCCAATGCTCAACTATGTCCCGCACCACTTTGTCGCCGACCGACGCAGCCGCTTCCAGGGCCGGCATGTAAGCCGAGTAGTTGCCGGAAGCCATCGCCTTGAGGCTGTCCGCGGCAGTAGTGCCGGGCGCCTCGCGGTCGTAGTTGCTTACGGTGCGAAGAACCAGTACGCGTTGCAGATCCACGCGCCCAGCCTGACTCAGGAAGGTAAGAGCTTGCATCGTGCCCGAGTCTTCCATGCCCGCAATCATGTAATTTCCATTGCCGCCGGTATAGTAGCGAGTCCAGGCATTCGCCCACTCATCCATTTTTGAGCCATGCCAGAACGTGCTTGCCGACATGGTGTCGCCTCGGGTGACGAAAGGCGGCCTCAATGCATTAGGAAAGCCGCTGAAGCGGGCGCGAAACTTGCGCAGGGTTTCGGAGTCCGGCAGCGGTACATTTTGCGTAAGGCCGACGGCCCAGCCCACGAGTTCGGGGTTGAGCGTATAGATCTCACCATATCCGTCTCTCGAAACCGGCTGCTCGTAGGGTGTCGCTTTGCGGAGGGGCACATAACCGGTTGGCCAATCGTGGGGAATCTGACGCGCATCGATCTCATACGACAAGTCGCCATCGATAACGTGGTCGGCCCACACCGCCGAGCCCAGAGATACGTCGGCCGGATCACCACCGCCAATTCCGGCAACGATCCAATACGTTTTCGAAAAGTCAAAGCGCGGATCCAGGCCGAGGGCCATCACCGATGCCGCGGCCCTGGCGGTCCCAACCCCGGTTACCATGCCGAGCACTCCGTCCTTGTTCAGGCGGACATGATGATAGCCGGCAGGCAGCGCAACCACCTGGTCCAGATGTTCGCGCTCTACCCAGAGTTGGAATTCGCCGGGGGTGTCGCCGCTGTCTTCACCGCGCTCGAACATGGTGACCACTACGACTTTGATTTGGAAGGGCGGCGCGGGCGCAGCGGCTTGAGCCACAAGCGAGCCGGCACACGAAGCCAACACAAGCAATGCGGGAACTAATCGTTGCACAAAGCCACTCATGATTTCTCCGGCAATGTGTAGAGGGCCGAGCCCGAAGTAACTCACACCGTCGTTGATCATACTGCACAGCATGCTGCCGGTTATTCGCGGGAATCGCTCGCGTCGCTACGGAAGCCGTGTTGTACACTACCGCAACCCTGAACCGGCTTGGGCGAAAAAGGAGCGGCCTTGCATGGAGCAAGTGGTGCAACAGTCTTCCCAGACGGCAAGCTACGGTTTGCGCCCCGAGATTCTTTCCCCGATGGAGACGCTGGCTCAGTCCGTCTCCACTATGGCGCCGACGACGACTCCTGCGGCCACGATTCCGCTGGTCTGCGCGCTGGCTGGAAACGGTACCTGGCTGGCTTATGTGCTCGCGACGATTGCGGTATTGCTGGTGGCGTTGTGCATCGCTCGCTTTGCCCGCCACTCGGCCTCGCCCGGTTCGCTATATACGTACGCGACGCTGATCCTGCCGCGGTGGATGAGTGCGGCGGTCGCGTGGAGTTTGCTGCTGGCGTACGTTGCCACGGGCTCCAGCGTCATCGGCGGTTTCTATCACTGGGCTAACTTGTTGCTGCGCGATGCGACCGGCCACGTCCTCTCCGCTGTGCTGCTGGCTGTGTGTGTGACCGTCGTTTCCATTTGGATCGCGTGGCGAGATGTAAAAATCTCCGCGCGCCTGATGCTTTGGATCGAAGCCGTTTCAGTTTCGGTCATCGTTGTCGTTGTGGCGCTGCTGCTGGTCCGCCACGGTTGGCACTGGGACTGGGACGAACTGCATCTGCGCGGCATGACCGGCAGCGGATTGCGGCTCGGACTGGTACTCGCGCTCTTCAGCTTTGTCGGTTTTGAGAGTGCCACCACGCTCGGTTCCGAAGCGCACCATCCGTTGAAGACGATTCCGCGTGCAGTGATTCAAAGCGCTGTTCTGGCGGGGGCGTTCTTCACGGTGTGCGCTTATGCGGAAGTACTCGGCTTCCACACTGCCGGGCAGGATCTGGGGACCAGTTCGGCTCCGATGGGCGTGCTGGCCGCGGTGGCTGGGGTTCCAGTGCTCGGACTTCTGATCGATATTGGTGCCCTGGTGAGCTTGTTTGCCGGAACATTGGCATGCATTACCGCGGCCGCGCGTGTGTTGTTGCTGATGTCGCACAACGGCCTCGCCCACGGATCGCTGCGTGTTACGCACGCCCTTAACAAGACGCCCGGTCGCGCGATCATCGTGACCGGCCTAGCTGCCCTGTTGCCGGTGGCGGTGCTGGCTGCGCGGGGAGCCAGCGGTCTGGACGTTTACGGTTGGATGGGTTCGCTGGCAACTTACGGTTTCATTGTTACTTACGCACTCGTGTGCATCGCGTTGCCACGCTATCTGGGCGAGCGCGGCGTCTTCCGCCGGAGAGCGCAAATCATTCCGTGGATGGCCTGCGCCGCAATGGTATTCGCGCTGGCTGGCAACCTTTATCCCGTGCCGCAAGGACCGTACGGCAAGCTGCCTTACATTTACCTTGCTTACCTGGCAGCGGGATTGCTTTGGTTTGTGCTCCGGGGACGAGGAAAGAATCTGACGAAGAGTGAAAGCTAGTTCCTTTGATCTCCTGGCTTTGCTACTGGTTATCTCCGGTTCACGGTTACCGAACCCACCATAAAAATAATTGATCTGCGGCAAAGAAATTATCATTGGGCGTCTTGCTTTCGTTCGCACCGAAACTAGCGTACATTCGGTCAATTATTTTTGCAGGCCGAGAGGTGGACCATGTAGTTCTGTCAGGAAGAACGTGGGCCGTGCACGAAATAGCACAGCACCGTAACTTCGGCACTTCGAGGTCAAGCGATGCCAGAGAGAAAGAAAAATAAACTCCTTGTATTCGTCCTCGCCTTGTCCCTCGGGATCCTGCTAATCTCCGCGCCCGTGGCCCAGGCTCAACAGACCCTGGGAGGCATTACCGGCACGGTCATGGAGAGCACCGGCAGCGTGCTGCCCGGGACCCTCGTGACCATTGTGGGCGACGAGACGACGCTGACCCGCACCCAGACCAGCAGCGGGAATGGAAGCTACGACTTCGTAAACCTTCCCATCGGAGCCTACACCCTCACGTTCACCCATGACGGTTTTCAGACGCAGCGCGTGCCGTCGATTCTGGTGCAGGCCAATCGTACCGCAACAGTGAACACCACCATGCAGGTGGGCCAGGTTGCTACAACCATCACGGTGGAGGAAACTCCCCTGATCAACTCTTCGGACACCACAAACGGGTACATTCTGGATCGGGAACAAATCGAGTCCATTCCACTTCCCACCGGCAGTTTCACGGGACTTGCCATTCTGTCTCGCTGGGGTGAATGCCGAACTGCCGGCCGGCACCGGGGCCAACGCCGGTCTGGGCAATCAGCCCATTTGGGCCAACGGACAACGCGATACCAGCAATACCTTCCTGCTGAACGGAGTGGATGCCAGCAACCTGTTCAACGGCAAGAGCACCAGCCAGGTGGCTTCGGCGCGCATTGTGAACAACACCGGAGTCGCTGGAGCGGGTAGCACCACCGCCCAAATCATTCAGAGCACGGCATCGCCCTATTTAGCGATCGGCCAAGCCATCCCCACACCCGCCCCTGAGACAGTTCAGGAATTCCATATGAACACTTCGATGTACGACGCGCAGCAGGGTTCTACCAGCGGCGCCCACATCGACATGAATACTTCCTCCGGAACAAATACCATTCACGGCGGGGCCTACATTCACCGCGGGACGGATTGGCTAAATGCCGCGCCATATTTCTACAAGCAAGACAACAACATCCCCAGCAACGAGAAAGTGCCTGAACTCCACCGCTACACTGCGGGCGGAACGCTGGGCGGGCCCCTCATCAAGAACAAACTTTTCGGTTTTGTCGGCTACCAGCATGTTCATGTTTCTGATCTGGAAATCGGAACCTCGCGCACCGCGGTGCCTTTCGGACTTACCGATGACCGTAGCCCCCAGGCACTCGTCAATGTCGCCAATGCTAACTTTGGAACTTCGCTGACCACGGCTGACATCAGTCCCGTGTCACTCGCCTTGCTGAATGCCAAGGTAAACGGCCAGTACATGATTCCGTCGGCGAATCCCAATTTCACACCCACGCTCAACTTCCCGGAAAATGTGTTTCTCACTCAGCCGGCCTATTTTATTTCGGATCAGGCTGTCTCGAACCTGGACTACCTCGCGACCTCCAAAGACACGTTGTCGTTGAAATATTACTACCAGCACGATCCCACGACAGCGCCTTTCGGGCTCTCCTCCGTCAAAGGGTTCGACCAGCACTTGGACGCCGGAAGCCAGGTCGCAAGCATTACCAACACGCAATCCCTCTCGCCGAACTTCAGCATCGCCGAAGTCTTCGGCTTCATCCGCGAGAAAATATTCAGCACGATTGCCCAGCCCTTCACGCCTCAATCGATAGGCATCAACGCATTCGGTTCGACGGTTTTCCCTGGCATCACGATTGTCGATAATTTGGGAAACGAGTCGCCGGCGAATACGAACTTTGTTTTCAACGCCGGGGAGAATATCGGTTCGACGGCAGCTTCGCAGGGCGCGTTCACCGGGATTTTCCAGAACCGCTGGATGCCTTCCGTCGACGCCAGTTGGATTCGCGGCAAACACACATTTACGTTCGGCGGAAGCTTTTCCTACACCCAACTCAACGCGCGCGACACGCGGACGAATAGTGGAATGATCGGTTTCACCAGTTTCGCCAACTTCCTCACCGGCAACCCCACGACTTATACCGCCGACGGATTCATCACCACAAACTTCCTGCAGGGCGATGCCAACCGCTACTACCGTTCGAGAGAGTGGGGCGGATATCTTCAGGACAAGTATCAGATCCGTCCTAACCTCAGCGTCACCGCAGGCGTGCGCCTCGACTACCACGGCGGTCTGACGGAAAAGAACGGACGCATTTTCAACTTTGACCCGTCGGCCTACAGTTACGATGCAACCACTGACGCCATCACGTCGAACGGCCTTATTCTCGCGGGTAACAATCCAGATTTTCCCACTAAAGGCGTGAGTGCTTCGACGCTTACCGGCCGGCAGTGGGGTATCGCGCCGCGCCTTGGAATGGCCTGGAGCCCGAAGGTGTTCAACGACAAAATCGTCGTTCGCGCGGGCTGGGGCCTGTATTACGATCGCGGCGAACTCTTCACCTATCTTTCTCCGGGCTTTGCGTCCGGCGTGATCACGGGAGGTCCGTTTGGCGTTAATCAGACTCCTCCCTGGGTGAGCTCACAGACTTGCGATCCTGAAGGCTTCGGGTATGTAACCTGTCCCGATTTCGCCAACCCCTGGGGCACCACCCTCGGGCCACCTCCTTCCGGTAATCCCAAAGATCTCAAGCTCCCAAATGCGGCGGTTTCCTCAACTGGGTTGCCGCTTTTCTCCTTCGCCGATTACAACCGGGCGAACAAGCTTCCCTATACGATGAATCAGACGCTGGATATACAGTGGCAACCGCGTAACGATCTGGTCATCCAGGTCGGGTACGTCGGCAATCTCGGCCGTCATGAGGTCGTTCCCATACCCTTCAACCAGGCGCGAATTGCGTCGCCCTACCCATCCCATCCGTCCGGGCACGCCTTTTGAGCAGGACTACACCTACGGCTACTCGATTCTCAGCGACCCCAGCACCTTCACGCCGGCGACCCTGCCCAACGGGCAGCCATACCTGCAAACCTTTGAAGGCGGAAATGTCAACCTCCGCGTTCCCTATATCGGTTATTCCTCCGAGTCGGAGTCCTATACCGCTGCCGGTATCTCCGCCTACCACGCGCTTCAGGCCCACGTCGAAAAGCGACTGAGTCATGGCGTCCAGGTTGGCTTCTCCTACACTTACTCGCACGCCACGGATGAACAGAGTGCGATGGGTCTGTTTTACAACGGAAACAATCCCCTCAATCTGCGCTCGGGTTACGGACTGTCCGACTACGACCGCAAGCACGTGATCAACTTTACGTACCGCTACGAACTGCCAAGGTTTTTTTCGGGGTCGTCATTCAAAAGCAAGATCGCCAATGGATGGGCCATTTCCGGTCTGACCGTCATCCAGAGTGGTCAGCCGTACAGCGTGATTGACTACTCGGGCGCAGTCGGCAGCATATTCTATGGTGTGAACGACGGCATCACGAATCCCATCGTTCCGCTTGCCGCCAACTGCTCACCGCAGAAGGCCCTCACGGGGGCCTCGGGTGCGGGCTCGACTCCTGCGCTCGATGCCAGCTGTTTCACCCTGCCGTTGTTGAGTGCAGGCGCCCTGGATGGCGCGATCCCTTCCAATGACCCCTACGAAACAAACTTCATTGACAGTGGCCAGCGCAATATTTTCCGCCAACCCTGGCAGAGGCGCGCAGACATCTCCCTGGTGAAGACAACGCAGATCACTGAGCGTTCCACCCTGAAGTACAGTTTCGATGTCTACAACCTGACCAACACTGCGAGCTTCGATATCCCGATCAACGATGTAACCCAGAACCCCGGCTTCCAGGGCTTTCCGCAAGCCGGTACGCCGGCGACGTTGAGTCCTTGCAACTCGTCGTTCGACCAGACCACCACAGGGTCTCTGTACGTCTGCCCGACGCTCAGCGGCCTGGGCATTACTAATAAAACGATTGGAAGCGCGCGGCAGATTCAGATGTCGTTGAGCTTGACGTTCTAATTCCAAATATTGCTATAGCTGCTTTCCTAGTTCTACCCAAAGATATTTGAAATTTTGATCTCCATCGGTTCTTTGTCCGATGATCTTGTTCTCGACGCAAGAGTCAAAGGAAGAAACCGATGGAGACCTTTGCAAAGCTGTTTGGCAGCCTGCTGGCCTTGGTATATCACTGTTTCGATCGCATCGTCATCCTTGGCCATCTGCCCTTGCTCACCCGCCCCGAGAACATCGTCCACTTTTTTCGCGACATCCACCAAGTGAGTACCATCAGCAAAGAGGCCTTGCGTCAGCGAACCGACGATTACCATCGCTGGGTGGAAGCCTTCGCCAAGAAACGTAAGATTCCCATGGAGTGGGCCGAAAAAGGGGTCCGCAAGGAAGACTACATTCATCCCCACCTGCGACGAACGGAGCGCCGCCATCAGTTCGGAGTCTATTTCATCCTCAAGAGCATGGAACTGGGACCCTCCTTCCGTTCCGCCGTTCCCAAGTTTCCGGTCGACGATCCCCATTACCGCATCCTCGCCCGACAGCGTTCCCGCTACACTCACTATTACTTCTACATTCGCGACGAAGTGCTGGGGCCGATCGCCTTGTGCGTGGGATCGTTCCTCCCCTTTTCCGTCACCTACTATCTCAATGGCCATCACTTCATCGAACGCGAACTGGAGCGCGCCGGCGTGCCGTTCCGTAAAGACGACAATGCCTTTCTCTGGGTGGCCGATCAAAAAGCCTTACAGGCGGCGGCCGACCGTCTCAGTGCCCAAGTCATTCACAAGCAGCTTGATCATTGGACTTGGGTGGTAGGACCAAAGTTTTCCCAGAAAGACCGAGCCGCTATCAATCTCAGTCGCCACTACTCCCTACAACAGGTGGAATACTGTCG
This sequence comes from Terriglobia bacterium, assembly GCA_963803655.1. Lineage (GTDB taxonomy): Bacteria > Acidobacteriota > Terriglobia > Terriglobales > Acidobacteriaceae > JAIQFF01. The sequence continues at coordinate 477,596 of CAWDNR010000010.1, read as the reverse complement.
GAACTTCATCTTCCGACGCAACTTCCCCATCCACAAACTGTTCGAGCGCTCCTGCGACTTAGGACTATTCCGCCTCACCGCCGACAAGCTCTCCCAGATGTTCGGCTTTCGTCTCCACAAGCGACTGCGGGGCAAGCTCACTACGGTCTTGGAAAGAATGGAACATGGCCATCACGTGCTGCGCGCCTGCGCCAAGAATGCCGTGCTCCGCATGTACGAGAAGTTCTCGACCTTCTTACGCTTGGAGGTCCTCAGTAACAACCTGCGAGACTTCGGACTGAAAAAATCCTTGGATAACTTAGAAACCGTCCGTCAGACTCTGGCTACCGTGACCGACCGTTTCGCTCAGTTCGAGGCCCAAGCTCTGGACGTTCACGTTGACTTCCCTCTATTCCAGCGTCTGGCTCTGCCCATCCCTTCTGGAAACACCAAAATCCCCGGCATTAAGATCCAGGACACCCGTATGCTCCGCCTGATGGAAGTCCTGCTCCACCGTGGTACCCAACTGGGCGGATGGCGCTCCCGCCAAATCCATGAAGCCATCCTCTCCGCCTTCCAACTCACCCCCGAAAACTACACCCTCACCCAACTCCGTTATGACCTGCGCAAGCTCAAAGCACATACCCTGCTAGAGCGCGACGGCTCCCGCTACGCCTACCGGCTCACCCAAAAAGGCATCCGTGTGGCCCTCATGTTCACTCTCTTTCACCAGCGCGTCTGCGGCCCCTTGGCCAACAGCCTGTTCCACCGCCAACCCACCCAACTCCACACCCCCACCAGCAAATTTCAAGCCGCTTATGAAAAAGCCGACGCTTCGATTCAACAGCTCATCGATCTACTTGCCGCTTGAAACTCTGAGAGATAAATTCTCAGATCTGAGGTTCAAGAACCTAGTGCGCACAAAACGAGCGGCGGCCGCCAGGCCGATGCTCTCGTTTCTTGCTTCAATTCCTGCCAGCTGGTAGAACGTTCTTCAAATTGGCCTCCAGAAAGACAAATAGCGGAACCTTTTCAGTGGGGATTGGCTTCCAAGGGATCGCCGTGGGATCAGCACTCGGGAGCCGGCTGGCGGCAGCCATAATGTCGACAGAGACTATGATGGGATACAGCATCGCCAACGCCAGCGCGGATACTGCAATGTCGGGTCTCGGCGGAATCGGAGCGATCTCCAGCGTGCAGGACACAATCTCCATTACTCGAACCGTCCGGGCGGCAATGGTCTCGCTCAGTGTGAGCTTTGTTTCGTGGGAGAAAAGCGTGGAAGACCAGCAGCAACTCCTGGCGGGCGGGGCGTTCAAGTCGATTCCGATACAGCCCGCGAATCTGGCATTCGTACAGGAGGCGAAGTGACGGTCGTGAAGATTATTTCTCAACTTCGGTGGTCAAAATTGAACATCTTCCTGCCGGCCAACGCAGCATGATGGTGACATGAAAGCCATCAAGAAAGAGACGCTGGCGATTCGTTGTCCCACGTGCGGCGCCAAGCCGGGAGAAAAGTGTGAACTCAGCACCGGTCAGCCGCGCACCGATCCTCATCGCAACCGGCGCATAGAGGCGTCGGATAAGTAGCTTTTCATCCAGTCGGAATTGGCCCCCAGGGCCTGGCGCACCCTGTGCACAATTTTGGCGAATTTAGTAGCTTTTACGATTAAAATGATTGCTTATGAAGCCTGCGGCAGTCCGTAAGAACGGGCGCGATTTCGACCCCAGCACGTTCCTGGCAACCATTGGCGAGGGCAGGAAAAACCTCGCGGTCTCGAAAAAGCAAGGCATCTTTTCTCAGGGCGACGCGGCCGACGCCGTTTTCTATATCCAAAAAGGCAGAGTAAAGCTCACTGTCGTGTCCAAGATTGGCCGGGAAGCGACGATCGGAATATTGGGGGAGGGAAATTTTTTTGGCGAAGGCGCACTGGCCGGACAGGCCCTCCGCATGGGATCCGCGTCGGCCATGACCGACTGCGAGATTCAGCGGATCGAAAAGAAGGCGATGGTGGCCGCCCTTCACCGCGAACATGCGTTTTCGGATATGTTCGTGGCCTATCTGCTGGCGAGGAATATCCGTTATGAAGAAGACCTGGTGGACCAGTTGTTCAATTCCAGCGAGAAAAGGCTGGCCCGGGTCCTTCTTCTGCTCGCCCATTTTGGCAAGGAAGGGGTACCTGAGCCCGTGGTTCCCAAGATAAGTCAGGAGACTCTGGCAGAAATGGTAGGGACCACTCGTTCGCGCGTGAGTTTTTTTATGAACCGGTTCAGGAAGCTAGGCTTCATTCACTACGCCGGGGGTTTAGAAGGCGGCCTACAGGTTCACAGTTCACTTCTCAACATAGTTCTTCACGATTGAACAACTCCGCGCCGATTGTTTCTTCGAGATAGCACCATCGGTACTAGCGAGCTTACCTGGTACGCCCACCGTAGTTGCCGCTGTGATCTGGTAATTCTGGTAGTCAATGGCGAAATTGGCTTGGCCTCCCAATCGGATCGCGCTGGTACTTCGATTGGACGCCGGGAGCCAGAAATCGCCAACCTTCGTGTAGACCTGTACGATTTTGGTTTCTTTCGTCCAGAACGATGGGTTTTTCGCCGGAGCCCCTTCAATACGTCTCACCGCAAAGTCTTCTGCATCGACCCAGATTCTGCCCCGGTATAGAAGCTTGTTGTTGGTGCGGGGCTCCACGGAAAGAATATAGGACGAACCCGCCGGCGTGCTCTCGTATCCGACCAGAGTGAAGCTATAGTTATCGTGGTTGAGAGCGATATGACTTTGATTCTCCTCGGTGACCGCCTCTTTCTCGCTCTGCAACATTCGTTTGAAGACTCTCTCGATGATTAACTGCGAACCCTTCTCCGATCGGATGCTGAAGTCCTTCGTTCCCGGAGTGCTGTACTTTACGTCCACGACCATTTCCGCACTTCTGGAGCTTGGAAAGCCGCGATATTCCAGACGATAGATCCGGGTCCCCTGGTAAGCGCCCAGCGCGCGGGCGCGTTCAAGGTTTCTTTGAACCAGGTGGTTTACGACCTCTTCCGCGCTCAACCCGGTTTGGGGAGTCGTTGCAGGTGCATCCGAGCGCTGCGCAGTTGCGGCCTGCAGGATGCCGATGCCGATAAACAGCAATAAGCTAGAGCGGGCGGAACGGCTGTGTATTTTCATCGGCGGTCTCGATTAACTCAAGATAACCCGATTGGTTTCTTAAAAGGTGAGCAATTTTGAACACTTTTCCTGGGGGCGAGGGGGTGGGGATGGAGGAACGTCGTATGCGCTCGCATGCTCCTAATGCGATGAAAATAATGCTATTTGAAGGCGTTTCATGAGGTATCGGGGATTGTGAGACCGGTTGTGCCGATTCCGACATCGAGACCGCAGAAAATTAAAGCTGGGGATACAAACATCAGGATAGAGAAGCAGCGGTATGGATCGCCGTGCGACGCTACTCCAGATACCCCAGCGAGACTTTAACCTTGCCGTTCACTTTTGCTGGGAAAGCACCTCATGCTATGCCGCGGCGTCCGCTCAGCAAATTAATGACTAGAATCACTAACGCCACAACCAGCAACAAATGGATGAGGCCTCCACCTATGTGGAGACTAAAACCCAAAAGCCACAAAATTCCCAGAACAACGAAAATTGTCCAAAGCATTTTTATTCTCCTCTGCGAATTGTCAGCACTACCCAAGTTCCGATCTGGTCGACGGTCCGCCTCGCAGTGCTCGGGATGCTGCTCTCGTGAGTCTGCCTCATTCGAATTCGCAATGCTGAGCCGGATTGCTCATTTGCGACTGGTTGCATTGTTTCGCCGGCGGGAGCGCACAACGGTAGAGCCGCGCGCGGTTTACGCGATGCCATTTAGAGGGCCGACGGGCTGTTTAAGCGGGTTTGAGCGACTTGCCGCACTCCAGGCAACAGGTTCCGTGGCGCGGGGTGATGAGTCCACAAAACGGGCACATCCGCTGGGACGCGAAATCGCCGTCGCGTGGTTCCATGCCGACCGACTTTCTCAGCGACGCAGCCAGGAAAGCGCGCAAACTGCGGATGCGGCCAAGAAAGGCTTGCGGGAGGGAAGTCATGGTTGAAATTCTACGATATCTCAAATCGCCGCCCAAAGGGGAGTCTGATCAAGACTAATCATGACATGTCACCATCGGCCATTCTGTGCAAGATTGCTCGCTTTTGCTCAAGAAGAGGAATAGCGCTGTGACCATCGAAGCCCGGGTGGTTCCCGCTGCAACATGGATGTGAGCAATTCAGACCAGCTATTGTTTCGCGGCTGGGCCATCATGATGGCAGAGATGACCATTCCTTCTCGCTCTCTTTCAGGTCCTCTGAGCTAAGTCAGCCCATCTGAAGTTCTCTCCTCTTAGTTTCGTAGATCCTAAAAGGAATAATCACATGAAAAAAGCTAATGTCAGTCTTGTTGATGGGCTTCATGGGCCTGTTTGGAACACTTGCCTGGGCAGGCACCGCTCGTGAAGACACGGACGCACGCTTGCAATCGTCGGTTGACGTTCTGCACGCGATCATGGCGGCTCCCGACAAAGGAATTCCCGAAGAAGTATTGAGCAATGCGAAGTGCATCCTGGTAGTGCCGAACTTGATCAAAGGCGGCTTCATCATTGGCGGCAAACACGGCCGGGGAATAGCGTCCTGCCGCACGTCCGATGGCTGGAGCGCGCCCGCGTTTGTATCCGATTGGCGGTGGAAGTTGGGGATTGCAGATCGGCGTCGAAGGCGTGGACCTGGTTGTGCTGGTCATGAACGATCATGGTTTCCAGCATCTGCTCTCCAGCAAGTTCGAACTCTACAGGTGAAGGATCGGTGGCAGCAGGCCCGGTTGGACGTCATGCCTCCGCCGGAACTGACTGGAAGATGAACACTGAAATGCTGACCTACTCCCGCTCCAAGGGCGTGTTCGCCGGCCTCACGCTCGAAGGTGCGGTTGTGGAGCAGGACAACGACTCCACCCGCGCCATTTACGGCAAGCACATGATCGTTTCGCAATATCCTTTCGGGCAAGGCATCGACCCCGAAAAGTGCGGACGCGTTCATGAGAGCAGTGGCAGAAGCAGGCCACCAGGCAGCCATTGCGGAAGTGAACGACGACAAGAAATAACGCTAGGAGCATCTCTAATTCTGGCCGAGACCACTTCCGGTCTCGGCCAAATCTACCCTCGCCGGGACGGATCCCAGGCTGGTTCACGGCTCTGTTTCGTTTTCAGTGACTGTCGCCAGGTCCGACCGGATCAGAGCCTCCGCACGTTTCCAGACATCTGCATCGCATTCAATCTGGGTGTGGGTCTTCGACGAAGACACGGTCATACCAGGGATATTGTTCGCAGTTGTAAGAGCTCGCTGTGTAGTCGGACCGAAAATTTCCGATGATGCGTGTGCGAGTCGAATCGGCAGCGCGAATCTCGGGCTGGCCGTGGAGAAGCCCGTTCGGCTGATAGAAATTGGCGGCTCGGGCTACGTTCGCGGGGATGACTCGATCATTGTGGTAAATCGAAATGCTATCCACTTGCACGGTGAGCAGCACAGGGATGCCGTCCTTCTCCAGGTCACGTGCCAGGTTGATCGCTTCAGAACCACCCCAGCTATGTCCGTAAATGATGATGTGGGCATGTGCCTTCTCGTCCGCGCTTAAAGTCCCATCGTGGTTGGTGTCGAGCAGGCGCAGGACCCTGTTTCGGGCTTTTCCCGCGCGGTAGCTCTCAAAGGTGTCCACCTCCACTCCCAAGGGGTAAGCCTGGCGCAGGCGCGCCGCGAGCTGTACCTCGCTGTGGGCAAGATTGTCGTGTCGGATGAATCCACCGACGAACCCGATGACGATTGCGGGCGGCATGGCGCGGCCAACCGCCGCGGGGCTAGAGTACGTCGAGCCCGTCTGCCCCACAGCAAGCACGGCGATCAGGAGACAGATCGAAGTTCGGATCGGGATCACTGTGCAGTGCGGCCCGCGAGGGTTGGAACCGGAGCCATGGACTTCAACTGGTCCAGCGCAGCCAGCACGGCATGCCAGTGGGCATCGTCCTTCTTGGTCTCGATCGGCGTCGAGAGATCGGAATAGAAGTGTAGGATGTTATCCCGCAATTCCGCCGTGGTGAGATCGAACTTCCGATCCGAGAGTTGGCCCAGCAACTCGGCGTAGGTGTCATCGGTCAGCGAGTATTCTGCCGGCTTTGGTTTCGTTGCCGGTATCGAAATCGCAATTGGGGAGCGAAAGCGAGTCCGTGCGCACCTGTTGGAGAAAAGCCCGGTATTGATCGACGGTCGTATTGATGCTCTTGATGTACAGATCTTCAGTTTGCGGAGTAGGGCTATTGAACGCCAGTCCTTTGAAGGGACCAACCTTCGGCATGTAGCGCAGCAGCGTTGATAAGATTCGCGTGCCCAGACCCGGCTTTACGTAATCCTTCCCCCACTCCTTTTCGTAATCGGAGCGGGAAAGGCGGTAGAGAAACTTTCGCTTCGCGAAATTAGGCGTCTCGCGCATCAGGTCCTTCTTATGGGTTTGCAGTGCGACCTGGGTCATTTGTGGAATCAGCCGGCTGACCGCGTAACGATACGAGCCGATCGCCAGATCCTCGTGGGTGAGCACGTCTTTCAACTCCACCCCATACACCACGGGAAAGACCCGCTCCAGCAGGGGCTTCGACACCTGGAACCCGATGAAGTCGTGGTAGTGCTGCGACGCATAACGATTCTTCGCAACCTGTACCATGTCGAATCCGAACTCTGTTTTCAAATGGGCTGTCTTGTCCTGCGCATAACGGACCGACTTGCCAAACTTCGCTCGCAGCTTGGGATACTCGATGGCGACTGCCTGGTTGACTGCCGGGTGGCCGGCGATGTCCGACGCGTAGTGCGACAGGGCGCCCAGCGCGAAGGCGTACTCCTTGACATCCTGGCTTTCGAGCAGCAGTTCGCGGACGAAGTCGCCGCTGCGGACGTAGTGCACCAGACTGCTGAACTCCCGGCTGCCGAATGGATAGTAGCCGAGATCCTGGATGACGGCGCCGCCGTAGGCGTACGCATGGGCCTCGGTGATCTGCTCTTCCGACAGTCCGGGATATCGCTGCAGTAGGAGTGGCTGGATCTCGTCCGTCCAGAGTAAGTCGACGATCTCTTCGTGGGTCAGAACCGAGTACGCGGACGAGCCTCCGCTGCACATCAGCACGATGAGGAGAAGCGCGCCGACACGCCGGACACGCAGGCGCCACATCTCGACGGTGGCGCCAGGCGTAATAGAGGGACACTGCATGGCTCAGATGCGGCCGAGAACCAGAAGCGCGACAACGATGAGAATGACCACGTCCCACACTCCCGGTCGGGGCATAACCCCAATCCCGGCTATGCGGCCAGCGTGGCAACGCTCCAAGAAGTGCCAAAATCAGGACCACGATCAAGATTGTTCCAAGCATGTTTTGCTCCTTTTGCTACATTCATGGGTGCAGCCTCTCCCGAATCTGCGCCGGGTAACACCGCTACAGCGTGATGTTGATGGCAATTCCCTCGCCGGGATATCTCCGGTTATAGAGGTAGTAACCGTTGTCGACGTAGTTGACGTAAACGTCGTCGTTGTCGTACCAGTCGTTTCCCCAGTACTCCGGCCATGGGTCAACGGCGCTGATCCAGTAGCCCTGGTACTGAAAACGCGGGTATCCGCCTACAACCAGGAAAGGAAGGCCGTTAATGCGAAAGCCGTGGCCAGGGCCAAAGTATCCGCGGTACCGGTCGTCGGGAATGCGAATTCCCCGATAGCCGCCGCGCTGCTGCCAGTCGCGGTGGTCGGACTGCCAGTCGTGCGAGCGATGCTCTTGCCAGGCGCTCTGCTGGACACGCTGTTGTTGCTCCCCGCGTTGTGGCTGCTGCCGCTCTCGGGCCTGTTGCTGGTTGTGTTGGTCCTGTTGCCGCCGCTCCTGCTGAGCTTGTTGCTGGTTGTGTTGGTCCTGTTGCCGCCGCTCCTGCTGAGCTTGTTGCTGGTTGTGTTGGTCCTGTTGCCGCCGCTCCTGCTGAGCTTGTTGCTGGTTGTGTTGGTCCTGTTGCCGCCGCTCCTGCTGAGCTTGTTGCTGGTTGTGTTGGTCCTGTTGCCGCTGGTTCTGCTGAGCTTGCTGCTGGTTGTGTTGGTCCTGTTGCCGCCGCTCCTGCTGAGCTTGTTGCTGGTTGTGTTGGTCCTGTTGCCGCTGGTTCTGCTGAGCTTGCTGCTGGTTATGTTGGTCCTGTTGCCGCTGGTTCTGCTGAGCTTGCTGCTGGTTATGTTGGTCCTGTTGCCGCTGGTTCTGTTGGGCCTGTTGCTGGCTATGCTGTTGCTGGCTATGCTGGTCCTGGTGCCGCTGGTTCTGTTGGGCCTCATTCTGCTGAGTGCGCTGTTGCTGGGCATGTTGCTGTTCGTGCCCGGCTTGCTCGTGCCCGCCCTGTTCCTGTTTGGCATGATCTTGCTTTTCGCCCTGCTCCTCGCGCTGCGCGTAAGCAGGAGCGGCGACTCCGAGAAGCAAGGACAGAATGGCTGTGCTGGTGATTCCAATTATTTTCATGTGTGCTACCTCCGTCGTTACTGAGTACGTATGCCGGTTCTAGCGCAGGCTTCCGGTTTGCGCGTTCACTGGGTTGCCGATGGCTTCGCCGGATACAAGAAGTTCCACCCTCCGGTTCTGCTGTCGTCCCGCGGCACTATCGTTCGATGCTACGGCCAGGGTGTTGCCAAAACCTCTGGCTGTGACGGAATTAGTTGTGACTCCTTGCTGCACCAGGTAGTCACGCACCGAGGCGGCGCGGTTTTCAGACAGTTTCTGATTCATCTGATCGCCGCCCACATTGTCCGTGTAGCCGCCAACTTCAATGTTGAGTCCAGGGTAGGCGAGCAGAATACCGGCGACTTTCGCCAGCTTCTCCCGGGCTCCCGGCTTCAACGAGTATTTTCCGGTGTCAAACAAAACGTCGGACATGCTGACGATGAGACCGCGCGCGGTGTCGCGGGTCTGAAGGATTTTGTTCAACTGTTCGGACAGTCGGACGCGCATAGCAGCTTTGTCAGCATCCGCCTGCTGTGCGCTCGCCTGAGCTTGCTGTGCAGCCAAGCGGGACCGTTCCGCATCAGCCTGGGCGGCGGAGAGCGCATTGGCTGAGGCAGCCTGGCTATTCGCCATATCAGTTTTGGCTCTGTCGGCGTCTGACTGCGCTCGAGCAGCATTGGCCTGAGCAGTTGCCGTATCAGACTCTGCCTGGGCCTTAGCGATTTGCGCCCTGGCTGTGTCAGACTCGGCTTCAGATCTGGCGCGCTCGGCTCGGGCCTGGTCAGACTGGGCCTGTTCCTTCTGCCGGGTTGCGGCGTCGGCTTGCGCCTGGGTTTGTGCTTGCGCATCGGCCGCAGCTTGACGTTCGTTGTCCAGTCGCTCCTGATCTATCTTTTTGACCGTAATTGCGCGGGCATCTTCCGCAGTCTGTACGACTTCACGGGCAACCCCGATCATCGCTTTTCTGTCGGTGTGTCTGGCGGTGGCATCTTGATCGACCTGGTCCATCAATCGCACGGCATGCTGATAGGTGTCGTTAGCGTAGCTCTCGGCGCCCTCAGATCGCGCTATGCGCAAGGCGTTGCGCGCTTCAAAGAATTCCAACGGCAACCGGGCATTCAGAATCACCGGATCGAACTTGTAGCCGGTGGGGATGTAGCCGCCGCGTTCCAGAAGTTCGTACTTGGTGTGCATCGCCTCGGTAGTCCCCTTGGTGTCTTCGCGGACTACATTCTCGAGCACGACCACATTGCTGGGCTGGCGAACCGCATAATAAGGTTCAGCCGTGACCACCAGCGCGAACGTCTGAAGATCGGTGGTGACATCTACTTTGCTGCGGTGGTTATCGCCCACCAGGATTTCGCCCAGGTTCACTGCCCGGCCCTCGGGCGAGATGGCCCAGAGGATGTACGTCAGATACTCATTGCCGAAAGTCGTGGGCTTTTCCAGATTGGCAAATTCCACTTCGATTTCGATGTAGCCCTTCTTGCTTTCGACTTTGGCTTGGCCACGGGCCTGGGGCATTAAGTCAGTACCGGCGAAATCCATTTTGGTAGCTCCGCCGCGGTGCTTGTAGTTGACGGCCTGAACGCTGCGGCTGACGACAGTGACCCGGAACGTCGGCGTGTGTTCCATGGGTTCGACAACCGTGCTTGATTGAGAGTTGGTTTGAGCAAACGCGCTCAAACTGAGGGTGATTCCGAGTGCGAGCAAGAGCTTGGTCTTCAAAGGATTCTCCTTGAGGCAGATTTCTGCCGTGCTGCTAGTTTCTGTCCTGAACTCGTGGATCTGGATGGCGATATGCCCATCGTCAGCTCATCCTTTCCCAACGCGGATATGGGAAAGCGAGTGAAACAGCCCAAAAACATTCAACAGCCACAGAACCACGGCGATTACCACGACACCGTTCAGGATGGACTTGATGGATGACTGCATCGGAATGAAGCGATTTACCAGCCACAGAAGCACACCCACCACAATGAGAACTTCCAGGAGTTGAATTAACGGCATGGTCTTTGACCTTTCTTGTTGCGCGTGCCGACGCTCCTCTGCGCCGGAGGTATTGTCCCGCTCTTGCGTTCGAGAGCTTTTAGGGTCGAAACGTGTTGTCGTGGAGTTCCGCGACATACACGAGCGAAGAATCCCAATTCGCTGAGTATGGTCGCTTGGATTGAATTGGCAGGGACCTGACCCGCCGCGGCTAGACGATGAGAGCTACGAATTAGGGTCGTGGCTCCCTCTACACACTCAACAGCATAGAGAATGGCAGACGCGGACTTTCCTGTCTGAGCAAGATAGCTCACATCTGAAGATAAGGCGCAACGTCGGGACCTTTCGACGTGGGAAGAGTAGCAGGGCGGACACTCGATGAGGATACTCGATACGGCATCCGCCGATTTTCTGCGCGCAGCAGCAAGCAAAAGCCTAAGTCTTGACAAAATCTCACATTAGATATAATCTAAGCTGCTCATGGACGCCGCGGCGATTAAACGGTCCTTCGACGGCAGCGGGTTGCGGTGCACTCCGCAGCGCTACGCCGTGATGGCATTCTTGATGGAACACAACCGGCATCCCACGGCTGCGGAAATCTTCGAAGCTGTGAATCGCGTGGATCCGCGCTCTTCAAGGGCCACGACTTATAACAATCTGCGGGACTTGGTGGAGGCGGGTTTGGTGCGCGAAGTGGCCGTCGAGGGCCGCGCCGCGCGATTCGATGCGAAAGGCATGCGGCATCACCACTTCATCTGCGACCGCTGCGGCAATGTTGAGGACATTGAGTGGTACGACGTGCCCAAGCCTGGCTCGGGCTCCCTCGGTAAGCGGATTCTTCGCGAATATGAACTCATTTTCCGGGGACTCTGCGCGAAGTGCGCTCCGCGGCACGCTTCCCGTTAAGCGTCGTAGGCGCGTGGATGCCAGGTGAAATGGCGCGCATCAGCAAGCGATCCGGCGCGATTGGTAAAGCCAGGATGGGTTCGGAGTTTGTCGCAGCTTTTTTTCTAATTCATTAAGGAACAGGAGCAAAACGTGTCAACCGAAGCCAAGTGCCCGTTCACGGGCGCAACCCCCGCACACACGAACCGTGACTGGTGGCCGAACCAGCTGAACCTTCAGGTTCTCCACCAGCACTCCACCCTGTCCAATCCGATGGGCGAGGAGTTCGACTACGCCAAGGAATTCAAGAGTCTCGACCTGAATGCCGTGATCAAGGACCTTCATGCCCTGATGACGGACTCGCAGGATTGGTGGCCGGCCGACTTTGGCCACTACGGGCCGCTGTTCATTCGGATGGCGTGGCACAGCGCAGGCACGTACCGCATCGGCGACGGCCGCGGCGGCGCCGGAGCCGGCCAGCAGCGCTTCGCGCCGCTCAATAGCTGGCCGGACAACGTGAACCTCGACAAGGCGCGCCGGCTGCTGTGGCCGATCAAGCAGAAATACGGCCGGAAAATCTCCTGGGCCGACCTTATGATTCTCGCGGGCAACGTCGCCCTCGAGTCGATGGGCTTCAAGACGTTCGGTTTCGGCGGCGGGCGCGAGGATGTCTGGGAGCCCGAAGAGGACATCTACTGGGGCCCCGAAGGCAAGTGGCTGGCGGACGAGCGCTACAGCGGCGACCGTGATCTTCAGAATCCTCTCGCTGCCGTGCAAATGGGCCTGATCTACGTGAATCCGGAAGGGCCGAACGGCAAGCCGGATCCCCTCGCGGCGGCCAAGGATATTCGCGAAACGTTCCGCCGCATGGCGATGAACGACGAAGAAACGGTCGCGCTGATTGCCGGCGGTCACAGCTTCGGCAAAACCCACGGCGCTGGCGATGCGTCACTGGTGGGCGCAGAGCCGGAAGCCGCCAGCATCGAGGAGCAGGGCCTGGGCTGGAAGAGCAAATTTGGCACGGGCAAAGGCGGTGACGCGATCGGCAGCGGCCTGGAAGTCATTTGGACCACCACGCCGACGAAGTGGAGCAACAACTTCTTCACAGAACCTGTTCGAGCTACGAATGGGAACTGACCAAGAGCCCGGCCGGTGCGCATCAGTGGACGCCGAAGAATGGCGCAGGCGCCGGCTACGGTGCCGGATGCGCACGATCCCGTCAAAGCGTCACGCGCCATCCATGCTGACCACTGACCTCGCCTTGCGGTTCGACCCTGCTTACGAAAAGATTTCACGGCGCTTCTACGAGCATCCGGATCAGTTCGCAGACGCGTTTGCCCGGGCGTGGTTCAAGCTGACGCACCGCGACATGGGCCCGATCGTGCGTTATCTCGGCCCGCTCGTTCCGAAGGAGACGCTGCCGTGGCAAGACCCGATCCCCGCTGTGAATCATCCGCTGATCGGGGAGCAGGACATTGCCGCTCTGAAGGCGAAAATCCTCGCGTCTGGCCTGTCCGTTTCCCAGCTGGTCTCGACGGCCTGGGCGTCGGCGTCGACGTTCCGCGGCTCTGATAAGCGCGGTGGAGCGAACGGCGCGCGCATTCGCCTGGCGCCGCAAAAGGACTGGGAAGTCAACCAGCCGGCTCGAGCTGGCGAAGGTGCTGCAGACGCTCGAAGCGATCCAAAAGGAGTTCAACGCTTCACAGTCTGGCGGGAAGAAGGTCTCGCTGGCTGACCTGATCGTTCTCGGCGGCTGTGCGGCCATCGAGAAAGCCGCGAAGGACGCCGGGCACGACGTGAAAGTCCCGTTCACGCCGGGGCGCATGGACGCGTCGCAAGAACAAACCGACGTCGAATCCTTCGAGCCGCTCGAACCGACCGCGGATGGGTTCCGCAACTATGTCCGCGGCAAGCAGCGCCTGTCGGCTGAGGAGCTATTGGTGGATCGGGCGCAATTGCTGAAGCTGACGGCGCCTGAGATGACGGTTCTCGTCGGTGGCCTGCGCGTCCTGGGCGCAAATGCCGGGAAGTCCACGCACGGCGTCTTCACCAAGCGGCCGGAGACGCTGACGCAACGACTTCTTCGTCAACCTGCTCGACATGAGCACGCAATGGCAGCCGTCCAATGGCTCTGAAGGCGTGTACGAGGGACGCGACCGGAAGACGAACGAGGTCAAGTGGACCGGCACCCGTGTCGACCTGATCTTCGGTTCGCACTCGCAGCTGCGTGCCCTCGCGGAAGTCTATGCGTGCGCGGACTCCAAGGAGAAGTTTGTGAAAGACTTCGTGGCGGCGTGGACCAAGGTGATGAACCTCGATCGCTTCGACCTCGTCTGAGCTCGACGGAAAAGAGAGCTGTCAAGACCCGTTTCTGTTGTTTGGATCGGTAAAAACGGAGGTGGCGCTTTTCTTGGCTGGCGCGGGCTGGATCGCGTCCCCTCTGCTTCTGCTAGTGTTATGTCCAACAAATAACTAGACATCATGAAGGATCCCCATTATCCTTGGGGCATGGGCAAGTCAGTTCAGCTTTCCACCGTAGAGCAGCAGAAGATTGAGCAGTGGATCGCAGCGCACGGCACGCCACAGCAGGTGGCTTTGCGCTGCCGTATCGTCATGTCCGCGGCTGCGGGTGAATCGGACGTCGCCATTGCCCAGCGGCTTTCGGTGAACCGCAATACGGTGATTCTGTGGCGCAAGCGTTTTGGGGATGAAGGACTGGACGGTCTGTGGGACATTGCTCCCGGCCGGGGGCGAAAGCCCCGTCTATCCCATCGATAAGATCGCCGCCATCGTGGAAGCGACTCTGCAAACCAAACCAGCCGGGATGACACACTGGAGTTGCAGGACGATGGCAGACAGCCAGGGCGTCAGCAAATCCACAGTTAACAATATCTGGCGTGCTCACAATCTGCAGCCGCATCGCACCAAAACCTTTAAGCTTTCTCGCGATCCGAAGTTTCTGGAAAAGATGACCGATGTCGTAGGACTGTACCTGAATCCCCCGCAACAAGCGATCGTACTGTGCGTCGACGAAAAGAGTCAGATTCAGGCATTGGATCGCACCCAGCCTGGATTACCGATCCAACCGGGTCGCTGCGGCACCATGACCCATGATTACAAACGCAACGGCACTACCACGCTATTCGCCGCTCTGGAGACAATACAGGGCAAGGTCGTTGGCGAGTGCCACGAGAGACACCGGCATCAGGAGTTTCTGAAATTTCTGCGCTTACTCGATACCGAGTTTCCCGGCGATATCCCGCTTCATCTGATCATGGATAACTATGGGAGGCACAAGCACGCCAAAGTAAAGGCGTCGGTTGAAACGTCATCCCCGGTTCGGTGTCGCACTTGGTTCCCACCAGTTCCAGTTGGATGAATCTTGTGGAGAGATGGTTCGGTCATTTAGACAACAAGGCAATCCGCCGTGGCGTCTTCCTCAGCGTAGCCGACCTGCAGGCGTCCATCGAAACGTTTCTGAAAGCCTGGAACAAAAATCCCAAACCCTTCGTGTGGACCGCGACCGTCGAATCCATTCAGGAAAAGCTCACTCGCTGTCGCCGGATTTTGGAGCAGATCCAGCCCGGCTGCACCAGCGCCAAACCCAGAAAACGGAACCCACAATCATAACTGCTTAGTTATTTAGCAGACACCACACTAGGCTAGGGTCTTGATCACTGAAGTCGCCGAGTGGCCCGTAAGCTTTCGGTCGAGTTCTGGAATCGATAAACCATCAGGGTCCTCGACCGCCCTTCTTAACTCAGCAAGGACCGTTCGCATAGGCCTCTATCCGTGGGCAGATCACACAGCTAGTGGAGCACAACCGCGCCGATTCCGCTTTCCTCATCCCGAAGCGTCCTGCAGGACAGATTTCTCGAACAGTATCGGTGCGCGTACACCTGACCAATGCCACTGCGCCGATGGGCGCAAGGACATCGTAGGGGTCTCGTTCGCGAGTGACTCGATCTTTTTTCAGGCCTTGAATTGCGACACAGATCCTTGCGGTAGTGCAGACGCATCAACGTCCGAGCACTCAAATTCTCGTCCACACTGGAAGCAAACTTTGTAGGTTCTGTGCTTAATGGTGAACACGCGACTGAGTTGACGGTGTCGGCACCTGAAGACGAACTCGAAGACCCACCGCAGAGGGTTCATACGTCCTGTGCTCGCCGGCGGTCAAGACTCCCGTTCGCATCCAGCCACTCGAGCAGGGCGCGAACGCTGGCCCGGGCCAGGGCAATTGAGCAATCAGCAGCTCCGTAGTAGATGTTGACCGTGTCGCCGTCGGCGTCCATTGTGTATCCGCACGGGAACACGACATCGTTGACATCGCCGATGCGCTCGTAATCCGCCTCTGGCCCAAAGATCCAGGAGTCGCCGCGCAGTAGACATTTTTCTGGATTCTCCAGGTCAAACAGGGCCAAGCCCAATCGATACAGACAACCGGAAGGCGTGTGCCGCACTCCGTGGTAGAGCACGAGCCAGCCTCTCGAGGTCTCGATCGGCGGCGGGGAGAGGCCGATCTTGTTGGCATCCCACCAGGCGCCGCGACGCGCTTCCAGCATCAACCTGTGTCTGCCCCAATGCCGCAGGTCGGGAGAGTAGGAAATCCACATGTGCGCTCCCAGTGGCGTCATCGGACGGTGAATGAGCGCCCAGTATCCATCGATTCTGCGCGGTAGAAGCGCGCTATCTTTGTCGTCCGGCGGCATGATGACGCCGTAGCGCTCAAAGCTCCGAAAGTCCTTGGTCAGAGCCAGAGACACTCCGGGACCGCCGCGCGAATAAGAGGTGTAGGTGATGACGTATTGCTGCAGTTCGGGCACGAACGTGATGCGAGGGTCTTCGATCCCCCAGGTTTCCTCGGGATAATCCTTGGGATTGGGCATCAAGGTCGGTTCGTGATCAATCTGCCAGTCATCGACGCCGTTTCTCGAGCGAGCGGCACAAAGATGCGACAAGCCGCGCCGGTCTTCAATGCGGCAAAGCAGCAGAGTCGTTCCATCCTGCAGCAAGGTTGCGCCGGCATTGAATACGCTGTTGATGGAGTACGGCCAATGCTTACGGGTCAGAATAGGATTGCCAGGATGGCGCAGAAGCAGCGGCGGGTAGTGAGTGCTTTCAACGTTCACAAGTGTTGTTTCCGGAGCAGTCATGAAGGATCTTCCAGCCTTTCAGGCAACCGTTCAGGGTTTTGCAGAGAGCGCATTTCGAGCAGCGCCATCAGAAAAGACAGCGTGGATTCCGCTCCCTGATTCTGGTTGGCGCGGTCGGGATGCAACCCATCCCGGCAACCGCCGGTTTCAGAATCGTAGAGAGAAAGCTGGAGATCGTTATCGCCCAGGAACCAGTTGAAAGCCGACCAGGCCGCATCGCGCCAACGATGGTCTCCGGTCACGCGGTAAGCCTGTAAGCACGCGGACACCGCGCCGGCAGCTTCAACGGGCTGCTGATCGAATCGAGCTTGTTCGCCGCCCCGATGGTAAAACCCTTGCGAGCCGATCGGGACAAAGTGGCCGTTCGTCGGGCAACGCTGCGTTTCCATGAGCCAGTCCAGAGAATCGAGTCCGGCGGAAAGCATGCGTTCATTCCCGCTAGCTGATCCTACCAGCAGCATGGCCTGGGGCAGCCTCGCGTTCCCATATGCCGCCACATCCTCAAACCATTTCCAGTCCAGACGTTGGATCGACTCATACATATCGAGCAATCTTTGAGCCAATACGAATCGTACGCGCTGGGCGTCCCGGTCTTCAGGGTACGAATAGAGGTACTCCTGAATTCCGAGCACGGCATAGGCGCAGGCACGAGGACTGTGAAATTCGACCACTGCCGGCAGCGAGTACTCGAACAAACGCCCGGCGGCACCTCTCATTCCATGATTTGCGGATTGGCCGAGGACACTTCCAAGAGCCCATAACGCGCGGCCGTGAGAATCTTCCGATCCCTGCTCTTCCGTCCAACGGTGGTCATAGCCGAAGAAATTTCGGAACCTCTTCTTAGCAGGATTGAAGGCGTGCTCGAGGAACGCCAGGTACCGGAGAAGCCCAGTCCGGGTTGGCCGTTCCGTCTTTTCCGGACATGCCTGCTTGTTCGCCACCTTCTTGTTCCAGTTGCACAGCAAAAATAAGCGCGCGGGCGTTGTCGTCGGTGGTGTATCCCTCGGCCCGGTTAGGGATGGTGAAGATCGCGTGCTGCAGCATTCCGATGTCATCGGTTAGCGCGTTCACGTGATTGAGTTTTAATTCGGGCAGTTGATTCAGCGATTTCTGGGCGGCGCGCGCAGAGAACTGGACTCGGGGAGCCTCCATTCGGTCACTGCGAACCCTGGCAAAACTTTCCATGTAACCCTGCGCGGCTTTCTTCCACACCATATCGCGCGCATACAGATAGGCGCGTTTGCGCATGGCATGACGCAGCGCCGGGGTGGTCAGAAGTTCGATGGTCTTTTGCGCGATGGCGTCGGGGTTTTGGAAGGGAACCAGGGCGCCGCGACGGTCGTCCAGCAACTCAATCGCGTGCCAATAAGGAGTCGAGATGATCGCTTTACCTGCGCCGAGCGCATAGGCGAGCGTTCCGGAAACCACCTGCGCTTCGTGGCGATAGGGCGTGATGTAGATGTCGGCGGCGCCAATGAATTCCGCCATTTCCTCAGGACTGGCAAAACGGTCGTGGAAAATCACTCGCGATTGCACTCCCATCTCTTTCGCCAAAGCTTGCAAGCTGGCTCGATACTTGTCGCCCTCGCGGCGGAGGACGTGAGGGTGGGTCGCACCCGCCACCAGGTAGACCACGTTTTCGTGTTTCGCCAAAATCTGTGGCATGGCTTGAATGACGTTCTCTATCCCCTTGTTAGGCGAGAGCAGGCCGAAGGTGAGCAGCACCGCTTTGCCTTCGACGCCGAAGCGGTCCTTGTAGAAATTGGGGTCGAGAAAGGGCAGATCGGGAACCCCGTGCGGAACCATGTCGATCTTGCTGCCCGATACCTTAAAGATTTCCTGCAAGAACTGGGAGGAGAGCTGGCTCATGACAATGAGGCGGTCCGAAAGCTCCGCAATCTCTTCCATCACCTTGAGTTGGTCGGGATCGGGCTCGCGCAGGACCGTGTGCAGCGTGGTCACCACGGGCATCTTCAAGCCGCGCAGCAGATGCAGAATGTGGCTTCCGGCCGGGCCGCCGAAAATTCCGTACTCGTGCTGCAGGCAAACCATGTCGATATTGTGAAAGTTCAGGAATTCAGCCGCCTCCTGATACGAGGCCACGTCGTCCTGGGCAAGCGAACATCTCACGCGTGCGGGGTAGTCATATCCTTGTTCCGTGTCGTTCACGGGTAGCGCCATTAAGCGAGCCGTCCCGTACTCCGCGGATATGGCCTCGCACAGGTCGGTGGTGAAGGTAGCGATTCCGCAATGGCGCGGAAGATAATTGCCGATGACCGCAATTCGACTGGGCAGCGAGGGCTTGGCGTGCCATCGAGGGCGGGCCGCTGCCGCCTCGTCCCGCGCCGAGGAGCGAGGGGCGACGACTTCCAACATCCCTCTGGAAAGCATTGTTTTGGATAGTGACATGGGTCCTTCAATGATGCTGAGACGAGTAGCGGAGAACTGTGAGCGCCTCGGTCTTCACAGATCGCGTAGGCCCGGACGCCCCCGTCTGGGTGGGCGAGCCAGGCTCGCCAGAAATTGGGCCCAGAAAACTAACTGCGGAGCTTTGCGCCGCTGGGCGGACGAGGGCGTGTCCGCCCCCACGTGAGCTCGCTGGTAGAATTTACTACTGACAGTATCGAACAAGAGGATGCTCGAGGACTGGTCAAAATTGACCAGATATATACGGAAGACTCTGAGTACTGGAGACCATTTATGTCCATTCGACCGGTTAAGCGGCTGGTGAAAGCCAAACCGACGCTCGAAGGCGCGGGGGTGCATCTACGACGCGCGTTCGGTTTCGGCAACACGTCCGACTTCGATCCGTTTTTGCTGCTCGACGACTTCCGCAATGACGTTCCGGAGGATTATCTGGCGGGCTTTCCGTGGCATCCCCACCGCGGGATCGAGACCATCACCTACGTCCTAGCCGGTACCGTGGAGCACGGCGACAGTATGGGCAATCGCGGCTCCATTGCCTCGGGCGATGTGCAGTGGATGACGGCGGGGAGCGGAATCATCCACCAGGAGATGCCCAAAGGCGATGACGCCGGCCGGATGCACGGCTTCCAGTTGTGGGCCAACCTTCCGGCTTCGCAGAAGATGACTACCCCACGTTATCAGGAAGTGAAAGCGCCCGAAATCCCTGAAATTAAAGATGACGACGGCACCCACGTACGCGTCGTCTGCGGAACTTTCTGGGGGAAGACCGGTCCGGTGGAGAAAATTGCTACCGATCCGACTTATATCGATGTGTCTGTTTCTCCGGGCAGGAGGAAGACGCTTCCGGTTGAAGTCACTCGACACGCTTTCGCGTATGTGTTCGCGGGCGGCGGGAAATTCTGCAACGCGTCGGGCCCGCTGACGGTTCCGACCGAAGCGATCCAGTGGTCGGATACGAATCCTCCAGTGGAGGCGGACAACCGCTCGCTCGTACTCTTCGATCGCGGAGACGAAGTGACGGTGCAAGCCGGGGACGACGGAATCCGGTTTCTTTTGGTTTCGGGAAAACCGCTGCAAGAGCCGGTGGCGTGGTATGGCCCCATCGTGATGAACACACAGGAGCAGCTGCGGCAGGCTTTTCAGGAACTCGAGCAGGGAAAATTTCTGAAGTAAAATGTAGGCGCGAGCGCCCCCGCTCGCGCCCACATTGACCTGTTTACTTTGAGACGGGCTCCGCTAGACCGCGATATTTCAGCATCGGCTCGATGCTGGGTTCTGCGCCAAGCCAGGCTTTGTAGAGATTAGCCAGATCTTCGGTGTTGCCCCGCGAAAGTACCATCCGGCGGAAACGATCGCCATTTGCCCGGGTCAAGCCGCCGTGGTCCTCGAACCACTGGAAGGCGTCATCGTCCAGCATTTCGGCCCATAGGTAAGCGTAGTAGCCCGCGCCATAGTCGCCGCCCCAGATGTGCGCGAAGTAGGTGGAGCGGTAACGCGGCGGGACGGCGCTGAGGGCGAGGCGGGTCTTCTTCAACGCCTCGGTTTCAAACCCATCCGGCTTCTGCAGCGGCGTCTCGGCCGGAAGTGTGTGCCACTGCATATCCAGTTCCGCCGCCGCCAGCACTTCGGTGAGAGCGTAGCCCTGATTGAAGGTTTCGGCTTTCTTGATCTTGGCGGCTAGCTCGGCTGGCATGGGCGCGCCGGTCTTGTGGTGTTTCGCGTAGTGGCTGAACACCGCCGGATAGCTCGCCCAATGCTCGTTGAACTGTGATGGAAACTCGACGAAGTCACGGGGCACCGCGGTGCCGGAAAGAATTGGATATTCGGCGTCCGCGAATATGCCATGCAGGGCGTGGCCGAATTCGTGAAACATGGTGGTGACTTCGCGGAAGCTGAGCAGAGCAGGTTCACCCGGCGCGGGCTTGCTGAAGTTGCAGACGTTATAGACGACCGGCAGCGTGCCCAGCAGCTTGGACTGGTCAACAAAGTTGCTCATCCAGGCACCGCCATTTTTGTTATCGCGCTTGAAATAGTCGCAGTAGAAAAGAGCCAGCGGCTGCCCGTTGGAGTCGAACACCTCGAACACGCGTACGTCCGGGTTGTACACCGGAATGTCTTTGCGTTCCTTGAAGGTGATCCCGTAGAGCTGGGTCGCGGCGTAGAACACGCCATTCTCGAGGACATTGTTAAGCTCGAAATATGGTTTGATCTGCGACTCGTCCATGTCGTACTTCGCCTTGCGAACCTGCTCGGAGTAGAAATTCCAGTCCCACGGCTCCAGTTGGAAGGCGTCGCTCTGCCCATCAATGACCGCCTGGATGTCCTTAGCTTCACCGGCAGCTCTTGCCGTTGCCCCCGGCACCAGCGCATCCATGAACTTCAGCGCGGCGTCCGGCGTTTTGGCCATCTGATCTTCCAGCTTCCAGGCTGCGTAGTTCGAAAAGCCAAGCAGGTTGGCTTTCTGAGAGCGGAGCTGCGCGAGCCGGGAGACGATCTTTCGCGTGTCGTTCGGCCCCCCGCGCTCAGCGCGATTCCATGAGTTCTCGAAGAGTGTCCGGCGGGTCGAGCGCTGGCGAAGCGAATCCAGGTCGGGTTGTTGCGTTGTGTTTTGCAGAGGCAGGACGTAGCCGTCGAGCTTGCGGTCCTTGGCGGCCAAGGCAGCCGCCACGATTTGCGCATCGCCCAGGCCTGCGAGTGTGTCCTTCTCTTTGGTTACGTAGGCCGCATCCTTGGTGGCGGCCAGCAGTTTGGTGGTGAATGCATTGGTGAGGGTCGATTCCTCTTCGTTAAGTTTCTTCAGTTCGGCCTTATCGGAATCGGAGAGGTTGGCCCCGGAATGTACAAATCTCTGGTGGTAGAACTCGACCAGGCGCAGCGACTCCGGATCGAGCTTCAGCGAATCGCGTTGCTGGTAGACCGCCTCGACGCGGTGAAACAGTTTGGAGTCGAGGAAGATGGCGTCCTGGTGCGCGGCCAGTCTGGGCGCCTCGTAGTCCTGCACTTTCTGCAGCTCAGGATTCAGGTTCGCTCCGGTGACGCCATTGAACGCAGCCATCGCACGGTTGAACAGCTGGCCGGTTTTTTCCATTGCGACAAGGGTGTTCTCGAATGTCGGCGCAGCCGGATTGTCCGCAATGGCCCGCATTTCCTGGCGCTGCTCCGCCATGCCGGCTTCAATCGCGGGCTGGTAATCGCCGTCCCTGATCTTGTCGAACGGCGGTGCGTGAAAGGGCAAAGTACTCGGCGCGTAGAACGGGTTGTTCGGCCCAAAGTCCATAGATTTATCCAAGGTGGCGGCACAGGAGGCCAGCGCGAAGGCGCCAGCTGTGACCACAATCCCTAGTCGTGAAAGCATAGTTTTGGTTTACGCGGCCGGAGTGTGCTTGAGGCCGATCGTTTTCCGTCGTTCTTGGATTGTAAATGACACGGTAGGTTTGTGAACGGGAGGGCCGGCGTGTGGGGCGGATTACTCTTGTCCGCCGCTCTTGATTTAGATCTTGATTCGTGTCCAAGCCAAAGTCAAAGGGGGCGGACAGGAGTGTCCGCCCCACACCTCAAAGCTGCTGCGATCACACCGCCCGGATCAGCGTCTCCCGGCTTGCGGACCAGTTCAAGACTTCTTCGATCACGCGCTCGACCTCCTGATCGGTGAGTTCGGGATACATGGGCAGCGACAAAACGCTGGCGGCGGACTTCTCAGTGACCGGCAGCGAACCGACCCGGGCGGGATGTCCCCAGGGAAAGCCTTCCTGTTGATGAATGGCGATCGGGTAGTGAGTCAGAGCGGTAATTCCTTTCGACTGCAGATAGGTCTGCAAAGCGTCCCGTTCGTCGCTGTCAATAACATAGAGATGGTAAACATGTTCGTAGCCAGAGGGTGTGAAGGGAAGTGTCATGGGCGCGTCGGCCAGGCCCTGGTCGTAAAGCTTCGCGATCTCCCGGCGCCGCCCGCTCCATTCGTCGACGCGCTTCAGCTTGACGCGCAAGACCGCCGCGTGAATATCGTCCAGGCGGCTGTTGTAGCCGATGCTGTGATGGGAGCGTTTCACCGAGCCGTGGTTGCGCAACTTGCGGATCTCGGCGGCAAGGTCTTCGTTATTCGTGGCCACGGCGCCGCCGTCACCAAAACATCCCAGGTTCTTCTGGATGATGAAGCTCAGGCAGACCGCATCGCTGAGTTCTCCGATGGCAAAGTGATCGCCCCGAGCCCCGATGCCCTGGGCGCAATCTTCCACCACAAATAAATTCTGGGCCTTGGCGATCCTCGCGACTTCGGGCATATTCGCAGGGAGGCCATACAGGTGCACGGGCACAATGGCGCGAGTCTTCGACGTGATCGCGGCTTCGATCTTGGTGACATCGATGTTGCGGGTCCGGGGATCGCAATCTACGAGCACTGGAGTTGCTCCGGCCAGCCAGATAGCTTCAGCCGTGGCAAAGAAAGTGTTGGAGGTGGTGATGATCTCGTCGCCCGGACCAAGGCCCAGAGCCAGAAATACGAGCCACAGCGCGTCGGTGCCGGAGTTGACGCCCACGGCTTCCTTCGTTTTCATGTAGCGCGCCAGTTCTTCTTCAAACCTGAGCAGTTGCGGGCCGAGCACGTAACTGCCACTCTCCAGCACGTCGAGGATGGCCTGATCGATTTCAGCCTTCAGATTGTGATACTGCTTCACGTGACCGTAGAAGCCGATGTTTGATTGCGGCATTTGGACAACTCCTTAAGGCACGCTCTCGGGCGGAGTTGTGCCCACGCTATTGAAACGATTCAGTCGCCGAAAATATGGGCTGGCAAGACTTTGTACCCCTTCAGATCATTTTAGCTAAACTCAAAAATCTGATACGGATAAACCAAAAAACTGCTAATCGCAGGTGAGCAGCCTGTTCGCTTAAGATGACTTTGGCGTCGGTCAGGACGGCCTTTCACAATCTACCGGCACTTTTGCAAGGAGAGAAGAAAGCATGCACTACCGCGCACTCGGCCGTACCGGATGGAAAGTTTCAGAAATAAGCTTCGGCGCCTGGGCGATTGGCGGTTCATGGGGCCAGGTTTCGGATGAAGACTCGATGGCGGCCCTGCATAAGGCTATCGACTGCGGGGTCAACTTCATCGATACCGCGGACGTCTACGGAGGCGGTCGCAGCGAGCGCCTGATCGCGCGGCTCAAGGAGGAACGCAAAGACAACGAAGAAATCATTGTTGCCACCAAAGCGGGCCGGCGCCTCGCGCGCCAAACGGTAGAGGGATACAGTCGTGCGAACCTTTCGGCCTGGGTTGAAGACAGTCTTCGAAATCTCTCGACCGAGAGGCTCGACCTGGTCCAGTTGCACGGCCCGCCGACCGAGCTTTATTCACGCCCCGAAGTCTTCGGGATGCTTGATGATTTGGTCGCCGCCGGGAAGATTCGCTACTACGGTGTCAGCGTAGAAAAAGTGGAGGAGGCCTTGAAGGCGATTGAGTTTCCCAACCTGCAGACTGTGCAAATCATCTTCAATTGCTTCCGGCAGCGTCCCGCTGACGTCTTCTTCGCAAAGGCCAAGGAAAAGCGCGTGGGCATTCTGGCGCGTGTGCCGCTGGCCAGTGGGTTGCTTACGGGCAAGCTTCGACGCGACTCCATCTTCGCCGCCGACGACCATCGCAACTTCAATCGGCGGGGAGAAGCCTTCGACGTAGGCGAGACGTTTTCCGGAGTAGATTACGACATCGGCCTCGCGGCGGTGGAATCGATTCGGGAACTTCTGCCCGCCGGGGTCTCGATGAGTCAGTTCGCCCTGCGGTGGATACTGATGTTCGATGCCGTCACGTGCGCCATCCCCGGTGGGAAACGAGCTGAGCAGGTTGCCGATAACTGCAGTGCTTCGGATCTCCCAGCCCTCACGTCGGAGGCCATGGCCGCGGTGCAGCGGATCTACGATCAGAAGATTCGGCCGCTAGTGCAGCATCGCTGGTGAGTGTAAGTAATCGAGGACGGGTGGGGACGCCCGTCCTCCATTAGAATGGCTGGCGCATGAACGTACTCTTTATCGGCGGTACCGGGATCGTGAGCAGTGCCTGCACCCGGTTGTCGTTACGTCGCGGCATCAAACTTACGCTGCTCACCCGCGGAAAGCATGCCGCGGACTGGGTAGCCGGCGCGGAAACGGTTCACGCCGATATCAACGATCCGTCTGCAGTCGCGCGGGCGTTCCGGGGTCGGAGGTTCGATGTTGTCGTCAACTGGATCGCGTTTACTCCAGCGGACATCGAGCGCGACCTGGAACTGTTTCGCGGACGCACCCGGCAGTACATTTTCATCAGTTCCGCCAGCGCCTATCAGAAACCCTCGCACGGACTATCTAATTACCGAGTCGACGCCGCTGGCCAATCCGCACTGGGACTATTCCAGAAACAAGATTGCCTGCGAAGAGCGTCTGCTCAAGGCCTATCGAGAAGAAGGATTTCCCGATCACCATCGTCCGCCCCTCACTCACTTATGGCGAGAACCTGATTCCGCTGGTTATCAATAGCTGGGCGGAGCGTTCCTACACGGTGGTTGACCGGATGCTGAAGGGACAGAAGGTGATCGTTCCAGGAGACGGCTCATCGCTTTGGGTGATCACGCACGATAGCGACTTTGCCAAAGGTTTTGTCGGGTTGTTGGGTCATGAACAGTCCATTGGCCACGCCTTTCACATTACCACCGACGAAGTCTTGAGCTGGAACCAGCTCTATCGCATTGTGGGAGCGGCGGTGGGGGTGGAGCCTCGGATCGTGCATATTCCGTCCGATTTCATGGTGGCGTGCTTGCCCGACATGGAAGGCACGCTGGTGGGCGATAAAGCCGTAAGCGTGGTGTTCGACAACAGCAAGATCAAGCGCTTTGTTCCGGATTATGTGGCTACCACCCGTTTTGCTCAGGGCATTCGCCAGTCGCTGGCCTGGTTTGACGCCGACCCTGCCCGGAAGGTGATTGATTCTGAAGCGAATGCCACCTGGGACAAATTGATCGACCACTACGAAAAGGGATTGCGGGAAGCGGTGGCAAGTTTTCAGACAGCGGGAGTGGCAAGGTAGCGAGGGTTCGATGTGGAGGACGGGCGTCCTCACCCGTCTTTGCTGGGACGGACGGGGACTCCCGTTCTCCATCGAAGTTGAAATTTCCCGGAATTCCACAGCGTATGATGTCCGATTCGCCAGGTTCCTCGGAGGTCTCCCGGTGCCGGAGACATCCCCCGAAACCGCCCAATCTACGCCACTTCCGGGGCTTCGTCGTTTTCGGGACCGCTGGCTCACAAAAATACGAAAAAGGGGTTGGCATCGTGCGCAAGATGATCTATCTTGGCAGGCACAAAATCTAGGCTCCGGGGGCGGAACACAGATATGCGAGCTTAGTTCGATACCGGCGCGGTGGCGGTACTCGGGCCCGGGTCAGACACCTGACGTCACTCGCTAGCAAATATCCTTTCGGTCCCTGGCATCCTGCTATTTGATATCGAGTCATTCCTAAGATTTGTAAGGAAGGGCCAGCCGTGAAATCTCCTTGCCTCCTGCTGAGAGCTTCTCTCTCTATCTCCCTGTTGTTTTGCTGCAAGCGTTTACAGTGCCGGGCTCTGATTCTTCGTCGCCATCGGACACCTCCAGCAGCGCCAAGGCCCCGGAAGTTCCGCAACCGGCACCGGCCGCGGCTAGCGCTGCCATCCCAGGACCTCTGCGCTCATTTCTGCGCATGGCCGGCATCAGCCAGAAGATTTCCGACAGAGGAAGTGCTGCCTCTCCTGGCCCGCAATGTGGCAGTCGAGGGTTATCAGGGGCGCAAGGACAGGACGGGCAGACCCACCGAGTTTCTGATTCTGCTGAAACGGTATGTGGAGCAGGCAAGGGCAACTGGTCACACTGGCCGGCCCGGAGGGAACTATTCGGGTTGCGAACTGCGATCAGGCGGGGCCATTGCTCGACATTCTCGGCTACCGGCTGCGCGAAGGGTGCGGAAAGAGCGCGGCACTGGAGACGGCCGATCCGGAGCGCGCCTTTCTAACCATTGATTCCGGATTTCCTCTTGCCGAGCTCGAGCGAACACTCCAGGGAGGCAAGCCGTTTGTTTGTCCCTTCGCCGTCTCTCCAGGTGCCACTGCTGTTCTCGGCGGAAGATTGGACGCAGCCGGCGAACACGGTGCAAAAGGAAATGACGTATTGGACGCGATGCTCGACGACCCCATGCTGGCGCGGCTTTATTGGGCCATGTCCCGAATGGATACCGAAACCAGCGCAAGCTTGCGGCAATCTGCGGGAATACCAAAGCTGCTTCCTTTTGCCTCCGTTCTCGATTTTTACAGCAGCCACATCTCCATTCGAAATGGGCGCATGGTCGTGCCCGGAGGAGCGGCTGCGGAAGCTGCGTGGAAGGAACTTGCCGGCGCGAGTCCGGACTCACCGAAGGAATTCGTGGCGCGTCTGCTGGCCAAGGATGACGGCTGGCTGGCTGCTTATTTCGACACGCTCTCGCGACTGACTCCGGCCCAGCAGGTCTATTTCACTGACGCTCACCGGCTGCCGCGTTTCTACGACGCGCTGCGGGGAAAAGATATTTCGCCCGGTCCGGCCCGGCCTGTGTTCCGACCCGATCCCGACCTCTGATTCTGGTGACGCGCCTGCAACTGGATTCGTCGGGTCAGGCGACGGTTCCCGGAAATCTCGAAGTGTGGGAGCAGATCCTTCAGCAGAAGAGTGATTCCAAAGTGGTCCGCCAGTGGGCCAAGCACGCGAACCATTGGAAAGATTCTGATCAACTGGTGGAAGCTTTGTTCGCCTTCTCCCGGCAAAGTTCCGACGACGGACCGCTGCGAATCTACTTGATGCTGAGTGCGATCGACAGCGGGCGACCGGCGGGCCAACATCTGAGTCCGGAGACGGTCCGCCTGCTGGCGCAGAAGTTTTCCCGGTACGGCAACCAATACCTGATTTTTTCTGAATTTCAGGGCTTGAACGACGATTCGATCACCCGCTTTCTCAAGACGGCAGACACCATTGACCGGATTTCCAATGTCACGCTGCGGGCCAATGCGCTGGGCATTTTTCAATCCAATGTTGGTCTGTGGCAGATCCTGGCGCGCCAGGGACAGATTCCCGCGGCAGATTTAAATGGATCCTGGCAGGCGGTAATCAGTCCTTTCGCAGCCGGCATCAGCCTCCTCGGCGCAACTATTCGACTCGGCCCGGACCTCGGTGCGGGAGTTGTGGCGAGCCGCAGCGGGCAGATCGAATCTTTCCCAGGACGAAGTGGTCGCCCTGCTGGCGGGCCCGAACCAGCCGAAGTCCGGACGCTCAAAAAGTTCGGCAGGAACTGGCGGACAGAATTCGTTCCGTACTGGACGGTCAACGCCTGGTTTCATTGGACACGCTGCTGGCTCTGGGCGAGGGATTAAACGAACTGGCGCAAGGCAAGGACGTGGGCGATACGTTAATTCCGCTGGCCGGACAGCTGCGGGAGTTCGAGATGCCACGCCCGATGTTTACCAGCAGCGAACGCAGCGAATGGGCAGCCGGCTTCTATAACACGCGGCACAGTTCCTTGCAGACGCGAACCGACCTGGCAAAGCTCATCAAGTCCCCCAACTCTCACAAGGACTTCGTTGACGCGCGCGGGCTGGTCGTGCCCTTTCTGAGGGACACGCTGGTGGGTTTGAACTACGCCTACTACGCGCCCCCGGGAGCCCAGATTCTTCTTAACAATCCTCTTTTCGTACGCTCTCACGATTTTTCGGGGGAAATGGCGATTGGAGGAGGACAGTCCTGGCGTGTGCCTCACGTGTTCGGTTCCGGCTTGCCGGCCGGCGGCGGTGCTCATCTGGCCGGTTCGCTGGCGGATCTGCCCTTCGTTCTGGCAGAGGCCGAGCAGGACTTTATCGTTCCGGAGAATGTGCAGGCCTTGATTTGGCATGAGTTGGTGCCCGGCCTGGTCAGCAGCTCGATCCTGCCGCGCTGGTGGGGCGTGACTCGAAACGAATTGCACGCGGTTACCCTTTACCAGCGAACCGGTGAAGAGCTTCTAACCGCGGCAGGTCAGGATGAAGCCGTACGCCGGGAAGTGTTGGCGGTTCTTTCGGAGCGGATGACCCCGCAGCGCTCCGAACAGGTCGAGAAGGCCCTTCGGGCGGGAGCAGTGGAAGAAGCGCTTTCCCGGGTCATGCCGGGCGAGACTTTCTACCTGGCGGCAGAATTCCGGCACAGATTTCCGGGACAAAACAGCCATTGGGGGAAAGCCGGCGAGGAGTTGGAGAGTCTTTCCGGCCAGTATCCGGCGGAAGTCAGCTGGAAGCGATTGTCCGAGGATTTCGGGGTTCCTCACCCGGCATTGGCGCAGAGTTATTCTCGTGAGTTGCTGAATGTGAAGCCTTTTCCTGCCTTCATGGGTTACTCCAGCCGTCTGCTAGCCGAGTCGTGGGACTCCAATAATTTGTACTGGGCGCGACTGGCGGATGAACAGGGTTATTCGCCAGCCATGCTGAACCGGCTGGTTCCGGAGCTGACCTATCGTATGGTGGAGAAGATCTTTGCCACCGACTTCGAGGATTGGCCGGCGATGCTGCGCGCGATGCGGGAAACCGGTGATGAGTTCCGTCACGGCAAGATTACCCTGTTGCCGAAAGTGGCGTTGAACACTACCGTACAATGACGGTCTTGTAACCGGAAAACTATCAGGATCTGGAGCGCATCCAAACGGCTCCGGCAGGTGAAACAGGCTATGGCAAAACAATTCTCTCTCTTTCTCGTGGTTCTCTTGGCGGTGTTCGTTGGTTCCATCAATCGAGCCAAGGCGCAGGAGGCTGAAACCAAGATTCGTGTTGAAGTCAACATGGTGCAGTTGAACGTGGCCGTCATGGACAGTAAGGGCAACTACGTGACCGGTCTTCGCCCCTCGGACTTTGTGGTGACCGAGGATGGCATTCCGCAGAAAGTTGCCACTTTCGGAGAGGGCAACGAGCCTACCCGTCGAGTGACCTCCGACGAGCCCGATGGAGGCAAGCCAGGGGAACTCCGGGTCCGGCATGGATCCACGGGAGCGTCGGATGAATCATCGGAACTGGGCTCCGAACTCGGCTCAATGATGGCGGGCGCCGACGTTTTCATTCTGTTCGACACCAGCAACTACATGTACCGGGGCTTTGTTTTCGCGCAGGATGCGATTGCCGAGTTTGTCCGTTCGCTCGACGGTCCGGACCGGGTGGCGTTTTATTCCTACAGCCGTGACCTATCCCGGGCCACCACGTTGACCGCAGACCGCTCGCAGGTCCTGCATGGAGTGCGCAGCACCGTCGCCGGTGACGACGCCGCCCTCTACAACGCTTTACTAATGACGGTCAGAGACGCAGGCCAGAATACGGGCAGGAAAGTAATCGTGGTCTTCTCCAACGGGCCGGACAACTTCAGCATGGTGCCGCCGGAGGATGTGGCTGAATTGGCGCAATCGAAGGGCATCCCTATTTACATGATCAGTACGCGGGAAGCCAAGCTGGAGCCGATTTCCAGCACCGTGTTCAAGCGTATGAGCGCGGCCACCGGCGGAGAAGCGTACTTTGCCAAGACGTGGAAACAGCAGCAGAAAGCGTTCGCTTCGA
The DNA here is from genome assembly GCA_963803655.1 of Terriglobia bacterium. Taxonomy (GTDB): domain Bacteria; phylum Acidobacteriota; class Terriglobia; order Terriglobales; family Acidobacteriaceae; genus JAIQFF01. Next base: position 447,039 of record CAWDNR010000010.1, on the reverse strand, counting down.
TCCGCAGCGACCTGGCTCACCTTTATTCTCTAAGCTACTATCCGCAAGCCAATCCGAACCGGGGATGGCGCGCAATTACGGTGAAGCTAGCGGGCGAACGAGCAAAGGGACTTCGCGTCCGTACCAGGAATGGCTACCGGCCACAGGCGGCAAGGGTGTCAGCTGAGACGGTCGCGCCTGCCTCCGGTCCCGGGCCGGCGTCAGCCTCCGCTTCATCCAACTGAAATGATTTTTGATCGAAAGTTAGCTCTGGCCCGAGAATGTTGATCTAGCGGGGAAGCCTTCCCTTCGAAAGGATAGTACGACGAAAAGCCTTGCAACGGTGTGAGTAAACGTTTACTCTGCCCGCCCACGCCCACGACACTCCCAGGAGATCACGAACATGTTTTCGGCCAATCGAAGACGTTTCTTGCGTCAAGCTTCCACCGCCGGCATCGCAGGTTCCGCGAATATCGTGTTAGGGCGTTTCCTGTCTGCCCAGACCCAGACGTCGAACCCCAGCGCAGCGGCGAAGGTTTACCTGGACTCGCGACGCACCGCCGCCCCTTTGGACCGCAATCTGTTCGGCTCGTTTCTGGAACATCTGGGCCGCGCCATCTACGAGGGAATCTACGATCCAGGGTCGAAGCTGGCGGATTCCAATGGTCTCCGCCAGGACGTGATCGACGAAGTACGCCAGCTTGGAGTTCCCATCGTTCGATATCCCGGCGGAAATTTTGTCTCGGGATACAACTGGCTCGACGGGGTTGGGCCAAAGCAGGACCGTCCCCGGGTGCTCGACAAAGCGTGGAATTCGCTCAACACCAACCAGTTTGGCACCAACGAATTTATGGCGTGGTGCAAAGCCGTCGGCACAGAACCCCTCATGGGCCTCAATTTGGGCACGGGAACTGCGGAACAGGCTGCCGCTCTGGTGGAATACTGCAACGTGGAGAAGGGCACGCGATGGAGCGATCTGCGACGCAAGCATGGGGTCGCGGAGCCGTACAAGGTGAAGCACTGGTGTCTGGGAAATGAGATGGACGGACCCTGGCAAATCGGGCACATGACGGCCACGGAGTACGGACTGAAGGCTGAAGATGCAGCGCGGCAGATGCGCTATGTCGATCCATCTCTTCAGCTTATTGCCTGTGGATCGAGTGGACCGGGGATGCCCACCTATCTGGAATGGGACCGCGAAGTCCTGGAGCAATGCTACGACTACGTCGATGCCCTCTCCCTGCATCGTTACATAGGAAACACCAAGGAAGAGACCGGAGAGGACAGTTCGAAGTTTCTGGCCATGAATCTGAGCATGGAAAAGCAGATTGCTGAAACGGTAGCGGTCTGTGATCTGGTGCGGGGACACAAGCGGTCGCCCAAAAAACTTTGGCTCTCCTTCGATGAGTGGAATGTCTGGTATCGCGCCCGCCACGGGGACGCCTCCAACGGGCATGGGCAGGAAGCGCCGCATTTGCTGGAAGAGGTCTACAACCTGGAAGATGCGCTGCTGGTGGGCGGGATTCTCAACTCGCTAATCCGCAATGCCGACCGCGTGAAACTGGCGTGCCTGGCTCAACTGATCAACGTCATCGCTCCGATCATGACCAACCCGAATGGTTTGTTCCGGCAGACAATCTACTATCCGTACAGCTGGGCGCTGCAATTTGCCCGCGGCTCGGTACTGAACCTGCTGGTTGAGTCTCCTGTCTACGAAGTTGCGGGGATGGGTCAAGTTCCGTACCTGGATGTGGCCGGAACGGTCAGCGTGGAGAGCGGCAAAGTTTCTCTCTTCGTTCTGAACCGGGATTTGTCGAAGGCCCACGCCATCGAGGTAAATTGGCAAGACCAGGCGCCTGCGAAAGCCCTGTCTTCCGTCCTTCTGACGGGCGACGATCTCAAGGCTTTCAACAGCTTCGAGGCACCGCAAAAGGTGGCGCCGCGAAACCTGGACAAGCCTTCGGTCGCGGGAGGACGGGCGAAGTTCGAAGTCCCGGCCCGCTCCTATGCCGTTATTCAATGGGGATCGTGATTTGATCGGACGCAGGCAATTCATCCGCAACACCGCGGCGGGCGCGGGGTACGTTTGGCTGAGCCGGGTTGCGCCCTTCGCCGCCACCGCAGACGACTCGCGGATCGAGCTTCTGCTGGCGGAACCTCTGGGAACCATCTCGCCCAACATCTACGGACACTTCACCGAAAACCTTGGCGGCGTGATCTACGACGGCCTCTGGGTGGGGGAGAAGTCAAAAGTTCCAAACGTGAAGGGCATCCGCAAAGAGTTGATAGAGGAGATGCGAAAGATCAAGGCGCCGGTAGTCCGCTATCCCGGCGGATGCTTTGCCGACAGCTACGATTGGCGTGACGGCATAGGGCCGGCCGAAAAGCGTCCCCGGCGAACTAACTTCTGGGCCCAGGAAGAAACTGCTGCGGGCCCTGCGAACCATAAGTACGATCCCAATCAATTCGGGACCAACGAATTCATCCAATTCTGCAAGTTGATTGGAAGCCAGCCCTACCTTGCAGCCAACGTGCGCAGCCTTCCCGCGACCGAGTTTTACCGTTGGGTGGAATATTGCAACTCGCCTGCGGGCACTACGACCCTGGCGGATATGCGAGCGGCAGCGGGATATGCGGAACCATTCGGAGTTCGATTTTGGGGCGTCGGTAACGAGTCGTGGGGCTGTGGCGGCAATTTTACGGCACAGGAGTATGCCGTGGAATTCCGCAGATATGCTGCCTGGGTGCCGCAGTATGGCCAGAAGCTGTCGTTCGTAGCCTCCGGACCCAGTGATGACAACTGGGATTGGACGCGGGGGTTTTTGGAAGAGATCATTCGCAAAGGTCCGGGAGAACTCCGTTCCGTCTTTGGTCTGGCGCTCCACTACTACGCTTGGAACCTGAGCCGGGGCCGCACCCGCGACTGGGTTGAAGGAAAAGGTGACGCGCTCAAGTTTGAGACCGTGGACTGGTATGAGCTCCTGCGCCAGGGCGATGTCATGGAATCCCTGATCAACGGGCACTGGCAGGTGATGGGAGAATTCGACCGGGACCATTCGGTTAAACTCGTAGTGGACGAGTGGGGACCGTGGTACCGGCGGGGCAGTGAGGCGACTCCTGGTGACATCCTCGAACAAACGCCAACCCTGCGGGACGCGCTCTTTAGCGGCTTGACGCTCGATACCTTTAACCGTCACCCCGAGAAGGTAGCCATGGCCAACTGCGCTCAGCTGATTAATTGTCTGAACAGTTTGTACCTGGCCCATGAGGACAAGTTTTGCGTGACCCCGGTTGGACATGTCTTCGCGATGTACGCCGCGCACCAGGGTGGGCAGGCTTTGCGGACGATCTTCTCCTCACCCTCGGTAGGTTATGATCGCGACGGCAAGCCCGCGTCATTCTGGGGACTCAACGGCTCTGCCTCACTGCACGAGAACGAGTTGGTGCTGACGGTAGTAAATCCGCATGTGAGTGCGGCGCGTGAAGCGAAGATTGGAATTCGCGGGGCGAGTTTAAAATCGGGCACAGCTACGACATTGGCAAATTCAGATATTCACGCGCACAACACATTTGACCAGCCCGAGGTCGTCAGTCCTCAGAGTAAGACCCTCGATTTTGAACGGGGAGACCTTGTCTACAGTTTCGCGCCCGCTTCGGTCACCAAGCTGACGTTGTCACTCGAGTAGAGGTTCAACGCCGTTTTTCTGCTGGCTTCGAAGCACTTGCAATCAGCCCGGTCGACTCGCGCAGCACCAGATTCGTCTTGAGCAAGTAGTCGGTCCCGTTCGGCGCCGGCGTTTCCCGCTCGACTTCGGCCAGGAGTGCATGGAAAGCCAGCCGCGCCAGTTCGGGTTGGGACATTTGTACCGAGGTGAGCGGCGGTATCACGAACTGAGCCAGGCGGATGTCGTCAAACCCAATGACGGAGATGTCGCGAGGTATAGAGAGGCCGGCGTCATGACTCTTCCGCATCACGCCGATCGCGGTCATGTCATTCGAACAGAGAACCGCCGTGGGCCGCACGGTCCCCGCGAGCAATCGGGTAAAGGCCGCCAAGCCTCCTTCGACGGTGTGGTCGCCTTCGACCACCAGCCCGGGATCGGTGTCGAGGCCGATTTCCTGCATGGAACGAAGGAATGCTTGTTTCCTGGCCATGGCTGATTTCAACCGCAGGGGTCCGGTAATGAATGCAATTTTCTCGTGGCGGAGAGCAGCCAGATGCTGTACCGCCTGGCGGATTCCGTTGAGGTAGTCGATCCGGATATTGCTGACCCGGGGCCGAGGCGGCCCGACATCGACAAAGACCAGCGGCACTTGCCTGAGTTTCAGGTCTTCGAGCAACACCTCCTCCATGCCGAACGTCATGACGGCGACGCCCTCCACCCGGCGCTCGATCATGCGGCGAACGGCGCTTTCCATGCGCTTGGGGTCGTTTGCGGTGGAGGTAAGAAGAATCTCATAGCGATGTTGGACGGCAATGGTTTCGAAGACTTGAACGATTTCCGGAAAGAAGGGGTTGGTAATTTCAGAAATGATCAGACCAAAAATCCTGCTGCGCCCAGAGACCAGGGCCCGCGCCTGAGTGTTCGGGTAGTACCCCAGTTCCTCAATCACGCTCCAAACGCGCTTCGCCAGCGCCGGATTGACGGTGGGGACGCGGTTGATGGCGCGAGACACGGTGGCGGTTGAAACCTTGGCCCGTTTCGCAATTTCTCGTATGTCCATAAGACTGGTGCAGAAGCGACGCCCGGATTCTAGCATGGCAAACGTTATCCCGAGCGCGCGGTAGGGAGGGAAGGCAGACCAGTTCTGGCCAGCGGAATTCATCTAACTGCTACCTCCTGGCGTCGTGATTGAGCGAGTCGCCCAGCGGAATATTGAGATCTTGTACTTAAGGATGAGGGTTGGAACGGAGCCTTACTTGGGTACTTAGTAGATTAGGGAAAACGTTTGCTATGAGCCTTCTAGAGGCGGTCAAAGGTGCCGGAATTATCGTTTTTGCTTTGAAGTTTCAGGGACTCAGCAGACCGAACCGGGCCGCGACACCGAACATACAATTCCGTGATTGACAAAAGCGGTTACGTACACTATTTTGACTTCTCGAATAGTAAACGATTACTCGCGATATACTCGAATCTGGCTCGGGAACACTCCCTCTATGCTCCTGCCTCGGCTAAGGGAAGAGGTGCTGGAAGCGAACCTCGAATTGGTGCGAAGGGGATTGGTGCTTTATACCTTCGGCAACGCCAGCGGCATCTCGCGGGAACAGAACTTGGTCGTCATCAAACCCAGCGGCGTTCCCTATGAGGCAATGAGACCAGCGCACCTAGTGGTCACCGACCTCGAGGGTAAAATCATCGAGGGCAGTTTACGGCCCTCCTCGGATCTCCCGACTCATCTTGTCCTTTATCGCGCCTTCCCGGAGATTGGCGGAGTAGCCCACAGTCATTCCGAGTATGCGACCTCATGGGCGCAGGCGCGCCGGCCGATTCCGTGCTTTGGCACTACCCACGCCGATTATTTCCACGCGCCGGTTCCAGTCACCGAAGTGTTGGCGGACAGCGAGATTGCCTCCGAGTACGAGAAAAACACCGGACATGCCATTGTTCGGGCCTTTAAGAAGCTGGACTACGCCTCGGTTCCGGCGGTTCTGGTGGCCAACCATGGTCCTTTCGCATGGGGTCCGGATCCAGCCGCAGCGGCACATAACGCGGCGATTCTCGAAGCGGTGGCGCGGATGGCGTATCTCACCATCAACATCGATCCAGCAGCGAAACCCGTGGGCGGCGGGTTGCACGACAAGCACCACCTGAGGAAGCACGGGACCAACGCGTATTACGGGCAGGCAAAGGAAAAGAAATGATGCCAGCTTTGGTGATGTTTGTCGCGACACAGCTTGTGCACTTGTCCGCAGTAGATTTCGTCATCATTGCTTTCTACTTCGTGCTGGTTCTGGCCATCGGATTCTATCTCCGCGGACGGGCGAACACCGGCGAAGACTTCTTCATGGCGGGGCGCGAGATGACCGCCTGGGTGGCTGGTCTCAGCTTTCTGTCCGCCAATCTGGGAGCGCTCGAATTGATGGGCTGGGCGGGGTCCGCCTATCAGTACGGCATTCTGGCGACGCACTGGTATTGGATTGGCGCCATTCCGGCGATGCTGTTCCTCGCTCTGGTGATGATGCCGTTCTACTACATTTCTAAAACCCATTCGGTCCCGGGATATTTGAAGTTGCGTTTCGGCGAACCCAGCCGCGTCCTGTCCGCGGTTTCTTTCGCGTTCATGACGGTGCTCATGAGCGGCGTCAACATGTTTGCCATGGCCAAGGTCATGCAGATTGTGCTGGGATGGGACATCAACTTCAGCATCTGGGTTTCGTCTCTCACGGTTGCCATTTACGTCACACTGGGAGGGCTGCGCTCGGCGATCTTTAACGAAGTGCTGCAGTTCTTTCTCATCTGGGCCGGTGCTCTGCTCATTCCGATTCTCGGGTTGTACGAAGCCGGGGGGTGGACCAATCTCAAGCTGCAAATTGCGGCGAGAACCTCGGAACAGTACGTCCATCTTTGGTCTGGTCTGGGCTCATTCACCTCCAATCCGATGGGCATCCACTGGACTGGGATTGTGTTTGGACTTGGCTCTGTCATCTCGATGGGCTACTGGACGACAGATTTTCTCGTAGTGCAACGCATTCTCGCCGCCAAGGACATTCGCAGCGCGGAGATGGCGCCCATTATTGGCGCCGGGTTCAAGATGATGGTGCCGCTGATCGTGATCCTGCCCGGATTGCTGGGCTTGGCCGTTCTGCCCATGAAGCTGGTCCCGGAATCGGTGGCCGCCGCCACGGGGGCCCATAGCTACAACGACGTGCTCCCTCTCATGCTCGCTCGTTATTGTGGTCCCGGACTGCTCGGTCTGGGAATTACCGCTCTGATTGCGGGTTTCATGTCGGGAATGGCCGGGAATGTGAGCGCATTCACGACCGTCTGGACCTATGACATCTACCGCCCGCTGATCAACAGCAAAGCCAGCGACCATCACTACGTAAACATGGGCCGCTGGACCACGGTGATCGGCGTATTGATTAGCGTAGGCACGGCCTATCTGGTGATGCAGTTCGCCAGCATCATGGATTACGTGCAGGCTCTATTCAGTTTCTTCATTGCCCCGCTGTTTGGTACGGTCATACTCGGGATGCTGTGGAAGCGGGCGACTGGCCCCGCCGGTTTTTGGGGACTGTTGTGCGGAACGCTTTCTTCGATCGGCATGTGGGCCTGGGTCAAGGTTGATCCCACTGCGCTGCGCTATGTGGCGCTCTCACCCCACGCCAAAGCCCTGGCCCAGGATATGTATCAGGCGCTTTGGTCGTTTGTGGTTTGCGTAACCGTCACCGTGCTGGTGAGCATGGTGACGCAACCCAAGACGGACGCGGAGTTGACCGGGCTGGTGTACGGGCTGACCGAAGTGCCGTCCACCGGGGACGTCCCGCTATACCAGAAGCCGCTCTTCTGGGCGGGCGTGGTGACGGTTGTTTTCTTTGTACTGAATATTATTTTCTGGTAGGTGAGATGCAGATGTAGGTAGCGCCGTCGTCCCGGCGGCCGTCCGGTGGGGGTCCCGCCCGTCGAGCCGAGGGCGAGACGCCCTAGGGACAGCCAGCAAGAGGCCGGCGCTACCAACGATCGATTTTGACAGTTCGAGGTGTGTAGGATGATTTCTATCTGGTTCTTTATTGGTATTTCACTGGCCGTGAACGGCGCATTGATTTGTGCCGCAGGAATCTACCAGGTGGTGAATCCTCCAGTGAATCCGGATGTAGTCTTGTTCAACTTGCACGCCAATCTGTGGTGGGGCGCCGTGCTTCTGATAGTCGGATTGATCTATTGTGTGAAATTTGCCCCCCGGCGGCGGGTCTAAGCTGATTGGGTTTATAAAGGCAGGGTATGGCGACGAAGAAAATGACGATGGGCCTGATCGTGGGAAACCGGGGTTTTTTCCCCGACCACCTGGCCAAGAGCGGCCGAGAAGAAATGCTGCGGGTGTTGACGGCTGCCGGCATGGATGTGGTTGCGCTAACTCCGGAAGAAAGCAAGTATGGGGCAGTCGAAACCCGGGAGGAGTCCAGGCGCTGTGCCGATCTGTTCAAACGGAATCGCGACCGTATCGACGGCATTATCGTGACGCTGCCGAACTTCGGGGAAGAGCGGGCCATTGCCGATGCGTTGCGGCTAGCGGATTTGCGAGTGCCGGTGCTGATCCAAGCTACGCCTGACGATCCCGGGAAGATGACTATCGCGTTCCGCCGTGATAGCTTCTGCGGAAAAATGTCAGCCTGTAACAATCTGCGGCAGTACGGCATTCCATATTCCATTACCACGCTGCACACCGAAAGTCTGGACTCGCCTGAGTTCGCCCAAGACCTGCAATGGTTCGCTGCGGTCTGTCGCGTGGTAAATGGTTTCCGCAACCTGCGAGTGGGAGCGATTGGCGCGCGTCCCACTGCTTTCAACACGGTCCGCTACAGCGAGAAGATCCTCGAATCGCAAGGCATTTCGATTGAGACGCTTGATCTCTCCGAGGTGCTGGGCCGCATCGAGCGCATGAAGGACAACGACGACTCCGCGCAGGCCAAGCTGGCTTTGATCAAGAAATATGTAGATGCAAGCGGGGTGCCGGCGCAGGCCTTGATCAAAATGGCGAAGCTCGGCGCCGTGGTCGACCAGTGGATGTCGGCTACTGAAGTTGCCATCAGCGCCGTGCAGTGTTGGACTTCGATTGAAGAAAACCTGGGCGTGGTGCCGTGCACGGTGATGAGCATGATGAGTGACAGCTTGTTCTCAAGCGCCTGCGAAGTGGATATCTGCGGCGTGCTCGGCATGCACGCTCTACGGCTGGCGTCGGAAACGCCTTCGGCGTTGCTGGACTGGAACAACAACTACGGATCGGATCCCAACAAGGCGGTGTGCTTCCATTGTTCCAACCTGCCCAAGCACTTCTTCCGTTCAGTGAAGATGGATTTCCAGGAGATCATCGCGGGGACTGTGGGCAAGGAAAACACTTTCGGCACCTGCGTGGGGCTGATCAAGCCGGAAAAAATGAGCTTCGCCCGCTTCTCCACCAATGACACTGCGGGAAAGATGCGGGGCTACGTGGGTGAAGGAAAGTTTACCGACGATCCCCTCAATACTTTTGGTGGCGCAGGCGTAGTCGAAATCCCACAGATGCAAAAGCTGCTGCACTATATCTGCGAGAACGGCTTCGAGCATCACGTGGCCGCCAACCTCTCGAGTGTTGCGCCGGCGGTCTACGAAGCGACGACCCGGTATCTCCACTGGGATATGTATCAGCATCCAGGAAATAACGGGGCCTGCTAATGGCCATTGTGGCAGGAGTCGACTTCGGGACGCTGAGCGTCCGCGTCTCTATCGTTGACAGCGAGCGCGGCCTGCTGGAATCTGCCGTCGCAGAATATCCTCTGCACCGCAAGCGGGAAGACCCTGAATACGCCACCCAATCGCACGAAGACCATATGCGCGCTCTGGCCGCCGCCACTCGTGAGGTGGTGAAGAAAGCCGGCAGCGCAGGCGACCAGGTGCAGGCCATCGCTCTCGATACCACCGGCTCCTCGGTGATTCCGGTTGGCAAAGGCCTGCAGCCTCTCGGCGAATACTACCTGTGGTGCGATCATCGGGCCAAGGGTGAGGCAGCGGAGATCACGGCGGCCGCTCACCGGGAAGGCCTGGAAGCCATCCACTGGTGCGGCGGTGTGTATTCGTCGGAGTGGGGATTTTCGAAACTCCTGCATTGGCTTCGCCACAATCCCACAAAGCGTACCGAGTTTGTCTCCGCCTTCGAGCACTGCGACATGGTGGCGGCCACGTTGTGCGGCATTACCGATCCTGGGAAAGTAAAACGCAGCATCTGCGCCATGGGCCACAAATGGCTCTGGAACCGGTCTCTCGGGGGCCTGCCCCCGGAGGAGTTTCTGGTCAAAGTAGATCCGCTTCTGGCGGGTGTGCGCGAGAAGCTGGACGGCGAATACGCACCTTCGGACCAGCTCGCGGGAACGCTCTCCAAACCTTGGGCCGAGAAGCTTGGACTCAAGGCCGGCATTCCGATTCCGGTGGGGGCGTTCGACGCGCACTGGGACGCGATCGGCGCCGGTTGTGGCACCGATGACATGGTGAATGTCGTCGGTACCTCTACCTGCATCATCGGGATCACGCCGTCGGCGAATCTTGTTCCAGGTGTCTGTGGCGTGGTGCAGGGCAGCGTGCACCCCGGCCGGACCGGGATCGAAGCCGGACTTTCCGCCGTGGGAGACATATTCAACGCCATCGCGACCCGCGCCGGGACTGATGTACAGACGTTGAGCCGAGGCCTCGAAAAATATCGTGCAGGGCAAACCGGGCTGCTGCGCATGACCTGGGACAATGGCGACCGCACCGTGCTGGTCAACCCGAACTTGCGCGGCATCACCCTCGGTTGGAATCTGCAGAGCACTGCTCAGGACGAGCTGTTCGCCGCCATCGAGGGCACGGCGTTCCATACCCGGGTGATCCTCGACCGCATGGCCGCAAACGGCGTTAATATTAAGCGGGTGATCAATGCGGGCGGTATTCCGCAAAAGAATGACGTGCTGAACCGGGTCTACGCCAATGTTCTTGGACGCCCCGTGCTGGTTCCGAGCGAAAGCGTGACCAGCCTGGGTTCGGCAATCTTCGCATTCCTCGCGGCCGGAACATTCAAAACCATTGAGGACGCGCAGAAAAAGATTTGTCCGTCTCACCGAGTCTTTGAGCCCGACAAATCTGAACAAGTCGTCTACAACGAACTGTACCCGCTCTACAGCAAACTTTATTTTTCCTTTGGTGATCCCCACGAGCATGTGTTCGGCGAAGTGCTGCCCACTTTGATTCGCGTCGCCGAGTCGGTCTATAAGCCGGCAATGTAGGCGCGAGCGCCCTCGCTCGTGCGGCATTACCAACGAACCAGGTGGGGTAGCCGCCCCGGCTGTCCAGCGGAGCAACGCTCCCCTATTTCGCTTTCAGCGAGAACTGGTCGAGCCGCGTTCGACTGGACGGCCGAGGGCAGCTGTCCCCATGCGGTTCGTGGTGGAACATATCATTTCGTGGTGGCGCCGCACGAGCCAGGGCACTCGCGCCTACATTAGAATAGGCATTCTTGCCTGCTCCCCTTGAACTCGACCGCCTACGCGTCGTGCTGGTGTCGTCGCGTAACCCTCTTAACATTGGCGCGGCCGCCCGCGCCATGAGCAATTTCGGTTTCTCGCATCTGCGGGTGGTAAACCCTTACGAAAAGGCGTTCCGTACCGCACGCTCCGCGGTTGGCGCGGCGGATCTGTTGGCCAGCGCTGGGGAATGCACGACTGTCGCCGATGCCGTAGCCGACTGCACGTTGGTAGTAGGCACGACCGCGGTGCGGCACCGGGAAGTGCAACATCCGCTGCGACGTCTGGAATACGGTGCCCGGCTGATCCGCAAGCACATGGCATCTGGCCCGGTGGCTCTCTTGTTCGGTTCGGAGAGGTACGGCCTTTCCAAGCAGGACCTCAGCCATTGTCACTGGCTGATCCGCATTCCCACCGTCGAACGAAACATCTCGATGAACCTGGGGCAGGCGGTCGCCATATGCCTGTACGAACTGATTCGCGACGGCAGGGCGGCCGCAAGATCCGAGAAGCAGCTACTGGCTACTGGAGGCGAAATCGAGCGCATCACGGTTTTGCTGGCCGACGTGTTGAGCACCAGCAGTTATATGCTGCCGCAGCGGGCAGCGGAGACTGAGCAGCGAATTCGCCGCATGGTCCGTCGACTCAAGCTGTCGGCCCAGGATGTCGAAGCGTGGCTTGGCATTCTGCGGCATGTTCAATGGCAATTGCACCACGGGAAAAACAAGACCGACTGATCTGCCGGTTCGAGATTTTCCTCGCCCCAAAATCATTTACACTGATATCAAATGTCTGACCGGATTGTCTGTTCGTGCATAACCTGCCCCAAGTGCGGAACTTGGGTTGTTGTCGAACGGGAACTGACTAGAGAAAGCAACAAGGACAAGGTGAACACCACCTGCCCGGGACCCGAATGCGGCAAGCAGTTTGCCTTTGCGGTCGGGGAAACCAAGGTTTTCGAATTGCCCTTGAATCTGTTTGAACGGCGGCACTTCTACCGCTCCGAGTTGACATAGTTCCGACCTGCCACTGCTTTGTCCGGTGTGAATATGAACGCCCGGCTGGAGATTTTGGTGCCGGGAAGCCGTGAGTCTCAAGTAGAATTGAACCAGCCACTGGGGATGAAAATACCGGGCTGTTAAGATCATGCTCGGGGATCGTGGTGAGGTTGAGTCTGAAACCAGATTAGGGGAGTATTCATGAGATTTGAAATGCTGGCGCTCTATGCTGGCCCCGACCAGGTCATGACGGTGACTTCCGGGCTGGCCAGCGTGCTCGGCCTCTTGCTGATCTTCTGGAACAAAGTTGTTGGCATTTTTTTCAAGGCCGTACGGAAATTCAGCCGCTCCGCTACGCCTGCCGCTGTCGATGCTCCCAAGGAAAGTCCAAAAGGAACTCCGTAATTTCGGGTCCGTTCTTGCGTAGAAAAGTCATTGTCATCGGTTTGGACGGGCTCGAGCCTGGCATTGTCGAAGCGATGCTCGAACGCGGAGAGCTTCCGAACCTCGCCAGGATTCGCGCCACTGGCAGCTACTCCCGTTTGAAAACCACTTACCCCGCGCAGACCCCCGTGGCCTGGTCATCGTTTGTGACCGGCACCAACCCGGGCGCGCATGGAATTTTTGATTTCATCTGTCGCGATCCGGAAACCTATCTGCCCGATGTCGCGCTGACCCGGTTCGAGCGCCCTAAAAATATGCTGTCCCAACCACGGGTGGTAAACCGGCGTAAGGGTGTTCCGCTGTGGCAGACACTCTCGGCGGCGGGCATCCCGAGCACCGTTTTGCGCTGCCCCTGTACCTTCCCTCCGGAAGCTTTGCAAGGCCGGATGCTGGCGGGGGTGGGCGTTCCGGATCTGCGCGGCAGTCAGAGCAAAGGCACGTTTTACACGCAAGATAGAACGGCAGTTGCAGAGGAGAACGAACAACTTTTGTTTCTCGATTCCGGTGATGAGGTCACGACGCGGGTCATCGGGCCGCGCAACACGAAGACGTCACCGACAGCGGATACTTCCTGCGAAGTGCGTATCCATGTGGACAAAGTTGGGCGCAAGCTGGTGATCCAAACCGGCGCCTCGCCGGCAAGGATTGAGGTCCCGGAAAAAGGCTGGAGCGAATGGGTACGATTCAAATTCAAGTTCTCTATGCTGCAATCGGTGACGGGAATCGCTCGCTTTTACGTCCGCCAGCTTGAGCCGGGTCTGGAATTCTATCTTTCGGCCGTCAACTTCGATCCGGCGGCACCCATGTTTCCGGTTTCGGCTCCCGCCGATTACGCCCGAGAGCTAGCCGACCAGGTCGGGCTATTTTCGACGCTTGGCATGGCGGAAGATCACAATGGTTTGAACAACGGCCATCTGGATGAGGCGGCATATTTGCAGCAATGTGAACTAGTGCTGGGCGAGCGTGAGCGCACCATGCGTTTTGAACTGGATCGCTTCACCGAAGGTTTTTTCTTCATGTTGTTCGATACGCCGGATCGGGTGCAACACATGCTGTGGCGCTTCCGTGATCGTGAACATCCTGGCTTTGAGCCTGACCTCTCTCCCGAACTGGCCACCCGGATCGAAGAACACTATCGTCGCTGTGACGCATTGCTCAGCGCGGTGCTGGACAAAGTCGATGAGAACACGCTGCTGATCGTGCTCTCCGATCATGGCTTCGGAACTTTCCGTCGCGCTTTCGATACCAATACTTGGTTGTTTCAGAACGGCTTGCTCGCCCTCAAAGACAGTCGCAAGCCAGGAGAGGACCTGGGCGAAGGCTTTGCAGCGGTCGACTGGGCGAAGACCTATGCCTACGCGGTCGGGTTGGGAGGTATTTATCTGAATTTCAAGGGGCGGGAGAGCGGTGGGATACTGGAAGAGGGAAGCGAGGCGGAACGAGTACGCAATGCGATTCAAACCGGCCTAGCTGACTTTCCTGACGAGCACACGCAGCGGGCGGCAATTCGGAGTGTATCGCGTCGCGAGCAGTTATACTCGGGGGCGTTTGTGAAGAATTCTCCCGATCTGCTGGTAAATTTTCATCGCGGATTCCGGGTCTCGTGGCAGAGTGCAGTGGGAGGATTTTCGCATTCGGTGCTGGAAGACAACATGCGCCGCTGGAGCGGGGACCACATTGTAGATCCGGAATCGGTTCCGGGCATTTTGTTCATGAATCGCGCGAGCCTGCACAACCACGCGCGAATTATCGATCTGGCACCTACGATCTTGCATTATCTCGGGGTTGCCGTACCTGAATCCGTGGAAGGCGCGTCGTTACTCTGACAACATGAATTTGACCCCATGAAAATCTGCGTGCTCGGGCTGGATTGCGCTGCGCCGGAGGTCATCTTTGGCGATGAGCGGTTGATGAACCTGCGTCGCCTGATGGACCTCGGGGTCTACGGGCGGCTGGAGAGCGTGGTTCCTCCCATCACCGTTCCCGCCTGGATGTGCATGAGCACCAGCCAGGACCCAGGTTCGCTCGGCGTCTACGGATTCCGCAACCGTTCCGACCATTCTTACGACAAGCTGACCTTCGCGAACTCGGCTTCCATCAAGACGCTCGCGATCTGGGACCACCTGGCGCGCGAAGGCAAGAAGTCGATCATCGTCGGAGTGCCGCCGAACTATCCTCCGCGTCGGGTGAACGGCATCAGCATCGGTTGTTTTCTCACCCCGGACACAGTCAAGAATGAATTTACTTATCCACCGGCGCTCAAAGCCAAGATCAACGAGCTGGTGGGAGAGTATCCGGTCGACGTAAAAAACTTCCGTACCGACAAAAAAGACTGGCTCAAGGAAGAGATTTTCAACATGAGCGGCAAACAGTGGGCAGTGGTGCGCTGGTTGCTGACCGAGCAGGAATGGGACTATTTCCACTTTGTGGACATTGGTCTCGATCGCATGCATCACGGCTTCTGGAATTATTTCGACCCCCGGCATGTGCAGTTTGAGCCGGACAATCCCTATCAGGACGCGATTCCGGAGTACTACCGTTTGCTCGATGAACAGGTTGGCAGTGTTCTCGAATTGCTGGACGACGGCACTGTCGTACTCGTGGTTTCAGACCACGGAGCGCAGCGCTTGGATGGCGGGTTCGCGATCAATGAATGGCTGATCCGCGAAGGCCTCCTGGTTCTGAACCAATATCCGACAACGTTGACGCCATTTGAAAAGCTGAACGTGAACTGGGGCGAGACGAAAGTCTGGAGCGAAGGCGGATACTACGCTCGCGTGTTCTTTAATGTGAAGGGACGTGAACCGCAGGGTGTGGTTCCGTTGTCCGAGTACGAGTCTTTCCAGAACGAGATGAAAGCTCGGCTTGAGACGCTGCCGGGTGAGAACGGTCACGTGATGAAATCGCTGGTGTTCAAGCCCCAGGAAATCTATCGCCACGTGCGCAACGTGGCTCCGGACCTGATAGTTCATTTCGGAGAGCTCTACTGGCGGTCTATCGGAACGGTCGGACATGCGAAACTCCACGTCCAGGAAAACGACACCGGCCCTGATGGCTGCAACCACGCACAGCACGGAATGTTCATTCTGACGGCGCCGAATTGCCCGCTGAGCGGCGAGTATGAAGGGGCGCGCCTGCTGGACATGGCTCCCACTCTATTGGACCTTGCGGGGTACGAAATTCCCGAAACCATGCAGGGGCGGTCGCTTGTGTCTGGCATGGAAAAGAAGGGCCCGGGCGGAGGCTCAGATGAGGAATCGCAAAGAATAGTCCACGACCGTCTTGCGGGATTGGGTTACGTTTGACGACGCGTTTAAAAGATATGTTGGGTAGTCGGCCGGAGTGCTAATTGCTCGGAGGAGTCACGTTGAAAAAGCGATTGTTATTCATGTTGATTGTGTTTTTCCTGGTGCCAGCATTGGCGCAAGAGAGCCTATCGCCATTCGACGGCAAGAGCTGGTGGGACCATATAAAAGTGCTCGCCGCCGACAACATGGAAGGGCGCGACACGGGAAGTCCGGGACTGAAAAGGGCGGAAGCGTACGTCGTCGGTCAATTGAAGGCAGCGGGGCTTCAGCCTGCGGGGATAGAGGGCTACTACCAGCCGGTGAAGTTCGAGTCGCGGCAGTTGGTGGAAAAGGAATCGAGCGCCGCTCTGGTTCGCGATGGCAAGGCGGAGGCACTAACCCTGGGAGAAGATGCAATCTTCAGCACGCGCGTGGATCTGGCTCCGAAGGTCGACGCTCCGCTGGTGTTTGTGGGTTACGGCTTGAGCATTCCAGAAAAGGATTTCGACGATCTTGCTGGACTGGATCTTAAGGGCAAGGTGGTTGTCCTGATCAGCGGCTCTCCATCGCAGATTCCCTCGGCGCTGGCGGCGCACCATCAGACCGCGGGAGAACGCTGGAAAGCTCTGCGCACGGCGGGAGCGGTCGGGATCATCTCCATCCCAAATCCCGCGTCCATGGACGTTCCCTGGTCCCGCATCGCTCTGAACCGATTGCACCCGAGCATGGAATTGGCGGGCGCGGAGTTTAACGAAACGGAAGGAGAAGATCTGGCGATTGCGTTCAATCCGGCGCACGCGGACAAGTTGTTTGCCGGTTCGGGGCATGACTTCCGGGAGCTTGCCGAGTTGGCGAAAGATCGCCAACCATTGCCCCGTTTTCCGCTGACCGTTTCCATCCAGGCGAAGGCCAAAGTGAAAAAAAAGGCGGTAAAGTCGGGAAATATTGTTGCGCGGCTGCCGGGAAACGATCCACAGTTGAAAAATGAATACGTAGTTCTGTCGGCGCACATCGATCACGTGGGGATCGGCGAGCCGGTTCGTGGCGACCGAATTTATAACGGCGCCATGGACAATGCGTCCGGCGTCGCTGTGCTGCTCGATGTGGCGGCCTCTCTCAAGAAGCATCCCGAGAACCTGAAACGTTCACTCCTCTTTGTATTCGTCACCGGAGAAGAAAAGGGGCTGCTGGGATCGAAGTATTTCGCGGCCCATCCCACGGTGACCCCGAAATCCATGGTGGCGGACATCAACATCGATATGTTTCGGCCTCTGGTGCCGCTGAAGATGCTCACCGTACTGGGGATGGCGGAATCGGAACTCGGCGACGCGGCCCGGCAGGTGGCGGAGTCAGCCGGTGTTTCCGTCCAACCCGATCCTCAGCCCTTGAGAAATGTTTTCGTCCGCAGCGACCAGTACAGCTTCATTCGTCACGGCATTCCGGCGCTGGCGCTGGATATTGCCCCGACCACGCCGGAAGAGAAGCAGATTTACCAGGACTGGCTGACCAACCGTTACCATGCGCCGTCGGACGATCTCGACCAGCCGGTGGACCTGGCGGCAGCAGGCAAGTACGAAGACATCATCCGGCTGCTCATGGTCAAAGTCGCGGACGATGCGGAGCGGCCGCAGTGGAAGGCGGACAGCTTTTTCCGTCGCTATGCGGAAGCAGCGAAGGAGTAGGCAATTTCTTAGCTTGGGTCCGCGGCGAAGGCGGGGCTCTTTGACCGGAGAAAGCGACTGGCTCCTGTAGAATGAGGCCTTCCCAAAGGATCGACATGCGCAAGACCCTTGCATTCCCCCGAACCGCGTGCGTCGTCGCGTGCATTATTGGCTCCTCAACATTCGCTCTCTCTGCTCCCAAGCCCGGCACAAAAGTCGGCGCATCGTCGATATGGCAGTTGCCGGACCAGTTCGTGACCGGAGCCCACACGGCCTGCGACAAGTCTGCGCCGGCCAGCTTCGCCGAATGTGTCATCAACCAGATGGCGAAAGCTGGTGCTTCCGCCGATGCGGTCAGCTTCACCCGCGAACTCTACAAGCAGAGTGGCGGCGAGGTGGGCATCATGACCGGTTTCCAGGCTGTCGGTCCGGTCGATTTCGCATGGATTAGTTATCCCTTGCGTGCGAATACCAACTACGGTCTTCTTCTGGTCAATGGGAAGCCTCTCATCGTAAACGTCGAGAACTTGGCGCTACTTGACCGCAAGACAATGCAGCAGACGCCTCAGTTCAAAGACCTTAAGGCCCAGTTTCCGCAGGTTGATGTGTGGCCCGGGGATCGTGACGGAAAGACCTGGCCCAACTCACAAACTGGCCCGAATGGCGGCAGCCAGTTTACGGTGGGCTATCCGCTGATCAATGGATGTCACGCCTGCGCCCACGCCGGGTCGGCCATATTCACCTGGAATTTCACGGCTCAGGGCAAGTTTATAGGTACGACATTCGTCGGCATGACCCCACCGCCCTTATAACAATAGCTGGCCGTGCGGAGCAGACAAGAGGGTCCGTCCCACATGGGCCGAGACCGATTCGATGAGGTTGCCCTCGGCGTTAATCCTACGAAGACAGTGTGATTATGTATCGCTTTTCATTGTCAAGTTCTTGGTTGCTAGCGGACTGATCATCGCGGCAATAGATCCCTTCGCGTTCTCGCAGCCAGAGGCTAGGGATGTTCTGGAACGGTTCTGCGAACTCGATGCGCTGGGCAATCAACTGAATCCTGAAGGCCGGCAGGAGATAGTCGCGCTATTCGTTACGCCCGGCGCGCCCAGGCGAGACAAAATCATTGTTGTTAGAGATTTCGTAGTGAGCCATCGGGCTTTCGAAAAGGGTAGGACTGAGTTTTACGTCGAGTATGTCCAGCTTGGACAGATCAGTGTTTCGCTGGCGCGCTTTTCGCGCGTGCCCCCACTAAAGGTACGGGCTGGCTTCAACCTTCTCCCGTCGGACAATCCCGACGAGGTCGGACCGGGCGGAAAAGGAACCCACCTGGTCGGGCGGACCGGCTGGCGAATTGAGGGCTCGCCGCGTGAGCCCCATCTCACAGTCGACGCCGCCATCCGCTATGCAGCCGAGCTCCGTGCTAAGACCCTAGAGGTTGCGATCAGGAAAAACGCTGAGAAGACCATTACCGCTCTGAAGCGCTTACACTAGGCGATACCGAGCTCGGTCACGTGCTCCGGTGAACGGTCTCTGCTCGTCTTCTTGCAGCCGACCAAGCGCAGGGTTTGGATTCCTGCGATCGTGGAATCGGTCCGTAGCGCTGGTTTGAAAACTAGATCCCTCACACGCCGAGTCTTGTCGAGATTGGCCCAGATGCTATCCTGTTGCACCCATGGGAAGCGTGTCCCTTCTCGTCAAGTTCTTTGCGCTTGCCTTCAGCGCTCTCTTACCGCTCATTAATCCGCTGGGATCGGCACTGGTATTGCTCGGACTCGTAGGCAACGCGCCCGCGTCCGTTTTCCGCGATCTGGCGCGCAAGATTGCGATCCGCACCACGCTCTTCCTGGCGCTGGTGGAGTTGGTGGGAACCGCTATGCTGGAGTTTTTTGGGATTTCTCTTCCCGTGGTGCAGGTCGCGGGCGGACTAGTCCTTGCCTCCATGGGATGGAACCTGCTGAATCAGCATGAGGCCCAAGCTGATCCCGATCGGACCGAAGTCGCGGAGACCAGCTTCGGATCTCTGGAGCAGAAAATCTTCTATCCTCTGACCTTCCCAGTAACGGCAGGGCCGGGCTGCATTGTGGTGATGCTGACCCTGAGTGCCCATGCGTCGGTGAAGGGGGTGCTGAACGACGTAATGGCCCACGTGGGAGTGTTTCTGGCCGTGGTGGCTTTGAGCCTGCTGGTTTATCTTTGCTACGCCTATGCTCCCAAAATTACCGCGCGCGTTCGACCCCAAACGGCGCACGGAATTCTGCGCGTCATCGCGTTCGTCCTCTTGTGTATTGGTGTGCAGATTACGTGGAACGGTGTCGAAGCGCTACTGAAGACGGTGCTCAAGTCTTAGAGTCTTGTGGCCATCGGACGAGTAGTTTGTTCACCGTTAGCGTCCCGAATTCGCCGGCAGGTATTCATTCACCAGAGTGAGCAAATCATGGCGCAGGAAAGGGCCGCCAGCCAGAAGCCCGGACAGTAGCGGTGACTTACGGTTGCAATGCAATGCCGAGTTCTCCAAGGTGCTGATGAAACCCCCGGCGCTGCTCACCAGGGCCGCGCCACCGGCAATGTCCCATTCATGTTTTGGTGTGAGTGTGAACGTGAGATCCGCCAGGCCCGCCGAGACCAGAGCCAGCTTGTAGGCCACCGATCCCATAGGACGCACTTTTACAGCAGCCTTCTCGAACCGCTTCCACTCCCCGCGCTTGATCTCGCTTCGGCTCGCCAGGACTAGGGCGCCTTGAAGGCTGGTCCGTTGACTGGCACGGGCTGGCTTTCCGTTGTAGGTCAGGCCCGACTCCAGAGAACCGAGAAAAAGTTCCCCGGTGGCGGGATTGCAAATTCCTCCCGCCACCGGAATTCCATCCTCCACCATCGCGACTGAAACGCAGAATTCGGGAATGCCGGCAATAAACTCACGCGTGCCATCCAGGGGATCTACGATCCAGACCCGGCTCTTCTCGAGGCGTGAGAGGTCGTCTACGCTCTCCTCCGAAAGCCAGCCTTCGCCTTCGCGTAGCAATTCCTGGCGCAGCGCGGCGTCTACCGCCTTGTCAGCTTCGGTGACGGGATCGTGGCCCGCTTTGTATTCCGCTTCGATTGCGCCCAGAGTGAAACGGGCGAAGATCTGACGCGCAGATTCCAGCGCCGACCCGATTCGCTGCAGAGTTTCAGTCTGGGAAGGATTGGCCATCAACGTTCCTTCATTTCTTTAGGCACGGGCTCCCAAAACTGCGGAGCTTCACTCCGCGAGACAGCCGAGGGCGTTCCCCCGTGACCTGTGGAATGCGCTACGCGCGCTCTCCTATGACGCCGAAGAAACCCTCGCGTTCGAGATGCAGAATAATCTCTTGCGCCGCTTCCTCGGGCGTCAAATCGGCGGTGTTGATGACGACCTCGGCATCTTTTGGTTCTTCGTAAGGATCAGAAATGCCGGTGAATTCCTTGAGGATTCCGGCACGGGCTTTGGCGTAGAGACCCTTGCGATCGCGCTGCTCGCACACTTCGACCGAGGTGGAAACATGCACCAGAATGAATCCGCCCACAGGTTCGATCAGTCCACGCACGTGTTTGCGAGTGGCGTCATAAGGCGCGATGGGGGCGCAGATCGCAATGCCGCCGTTTTTGGTGATTTCCGAAGCCACGTATCCGATGCGGCGAATATTGATGTCGCGATGCTCCTTGGAGAATCCGAGTTCGGACGACAGATTCTTGCGCACCAGATCGCCGTCCAACAGAGTCACTGGACGACCACCCGTTTCCAGAAACTTGGTGAGCAATACATTCGCGATGGTCGACTTGCCCGAACCGGAAAGTCCACTGAAGAAAATCGTTACACCCTGCTTGTGGCGTGGCGGATAGCTGCGCCGCAACTCCTGCACCACTTCCGGATAAGTAAACCAGCTGGGAATGTCGCGGCCTTCATTCAGCCGCTGTCGCAGCTCTGTGCCTGAGATGTCCAGGACGCGCGCCCCTTTGGGTACCTCGTCAGTGGGAAAATATTTGTCCTGATCTTCCAGGTACACCATCATGTTGAACGGCACCATGGTGACGCCGATGTCGGCCTCGTGTTTCTTGAAGACTTCCTGAGCTTCGTACGGGCCGTAGAACGGCTTGCCATCGATGTCTTTGCCCGGGCCGGCGTGATCGCGCCCAACAATGAAGTGGCTGCAACCGTGATTTTTGCGAATCAAGGCGTGCCAGATGGCCTCGCGAGGTCCGCCCATGCGCATGGCCAGCGGCAACAAAGAAAGCTTGACGGTGGCCGGCGGATATTTGGCGGTCAGCAACTGGTAGCAACGTACCCGGGTGAAGTAGTCAACATCGCCGGGTTTGGTCATTCCCACCACGGGATGAATCAGTAGGCTGGCTTCCACCTGCTTAGCGGCGCGGAAGGTAAGCTCCTGATGAGCGCGATGCATGGGATTGCGCGTCTGAAACGCGACGATCCGGCGCCAGCCCAGGCGCGCGAATTCGGCGCGGAGTTCAGCCGGGGTCAGGCGGAGGGAGCGAAAATCATAATGCGCCGGAGCCTGGGTACCTTCGAGCCGGCCGCCCACATACCAGGGATTGGCCTTATTCATCACGTAATCCGCCCCGGGATGGGCCTTGCTGGTGCTGTTGAACACCGCCTTGGCTTCGGCGTTGCGGTCGGGCTGCCAGACATCCTCGACATGCAACACCGCCAGCATGACGCCTTCAGGATCGCGCAACGCGACCTTGCTGCTGCCCGGCTTCAGTGACTTAGCAAACTCCTCACTGACGTCCAGTGTGATGGGCATCGGCCAGAGCAGTCCACTGGCCAGCTTCATGTTGGTGACAGACGCCGTCGTAGTCGGCGCGATTCATGAATCCGCGCAGGGGAGAAAAGCCACCGCTGAGCAGCAACTCGAGGTCGCAGAGTTGGCGTGCGCTGAGGTCCCACGAGGGCCACTCGCGCGAGCGGGCTTTCAGTTCGTTAATGGTTTCCGGTTGGGCGACAAGATCAACAAGTTCTCCCCCGTGCGGCGGGATAAGGTGACTGCTCGAAGTGCTCAAACTCTTTGGCCTCCTGGAAGTTTTGTCAGATTCCGGTGTCGGTAATGGTGCGGCATTCCGGCAGGGAAAGAAATCCTGCCCCTTACTGATGTGGAGAGGGTCCGTCGCGTTGCGTTATTTGTCTGCAGCCGTTCCTTTACCGCGTTGGGAATCTGGAGCGAGATCGCCGGCACACGTCCGAAACCGCGGGCGATGTATTGCGCCCGTTAACAAATCGCGGTGACAACCGGCAATTTCAAAACGGGAAGTACTTTTCAGTTTAAAACAAAATGCGCTCGTCGCTGTTGCAACAATGTGAAATTGAGGGTCCGACGCCAACAAAATCGCTCGGGTCGTCCCGCCCTAAGCCGGGAATGCACTACCCAAATGGAACGGCCGTCCCCTTGCGCGGGTGGAGTAACGAGGGGAGTAACACTCGGCGTCATCCGCCGATGTGACCGCGAGTTAATTATCCTGTCATCAGGTAAAAGATGTAATTAGTTCCAAATCCTCCTGTAGGTGGGGGAAATTTTTTCTCCCTGGCTCTGGTCATAGCCTGAAGATAAAGCACTTAGCTGCCCATACAACGATTCGTCCAACCATGCCGAAAGGTCGGCAGGGTCGGCAAACTAAATGCGGAATTTCTGCTGTCCTCCGTGGAAACGCTTTGCCAGAGCCTCCCACCGGTCGGGATCGCAGATTGGCATCTGCCGCCGGTCCAAGCCAAGTCTGCAGATGTTTTTCCAGCTGTGTCTCTAGAACGCAGAAAACAAATAGCTTGTCTAGAGTAGTCAATCGCAACAGAGAGAGAGCTGCAGGTCGCAGTCAGGGACTACGAAAGTGCGACATTTTCTGCTGAAAAAGGAAATCCACGCCCAGCTTGGCAGTGTGAATGCTATGAATTTTGGGAGAACCCTAAAACATCTGGGAGTACGGAGTGATTCGGATGCCGCAAAGGGCGCCGGGCACGAGCTACTTCAATCAATAACTGCCCTAATCGGGCCTGAATCATTTTAACTGAATCATGAATCAAGGGGGAAAGCCGAAATGAACGAGAGCTCCATTCGGCTGGGTCCGCGCGAACAGCAGATTGCCGAACTGCTGCTTCAGGGTTGCGACAATTCCGAGATTGCCCGACAGCTCAAGATGGCCCGGCGCACGGTGAAGGCGCACTTTAATCGTCTTTTCCTACGATTTGCAATTACTGGCGGTATCAAGCGAGTCAAACTCGCAACTATTCTTTATCGGAGGCAGTTATGTTCGGAGAACAGCGTTACGGAAATCGCGTCCCCAGCGAGCGAGAACAGCGAGTCATTGAACTCGTTGCCCAAGGACTTAAAAACCGCGAAGTCGCGGACGCCATCGGCACAACGGAACACGTCGTCAAAAACTACCTGCGAATCATCTACGACAAGCTTGGGCTCTGGAACCGGGTCGAACTGGCCCTCTGGTACGAAGCCCGCAGACAGGAAGTCCCAGCGCAGGCCTGAGGTTCTGGAGAGCTGGGAGCACAATATTCTTGATCTCCATCAGCCAGGCCCTCGCCGCAATCTTCTTCAGCGTTGAACGGGAACTGAGTTTGAAACTAAAAAGACCCTCGCGGTTCGAGGGTCTTTTAGTTTTTTCAGCGTTTTGGGATTTCTACCGACAGCCCTGCGATTCCAGATTGCGCAACTGTTGAGCCGCTAGAGGAGAACCTCGCTTGGCCGCGGCCACCAGCAGAAGCCTGGCCTGATCGCAGCTCCGGGGAACGCCATCTCCTCGCAGATAGAGATCCGACAACAGGACCGCCGCCGCAGGGTTCTGTTTGCCGACCGCCTTCCACAGCAATTTGGCCGCCTCGGAGGGATCCCGAACACCCATGGTGCCCCCCAGGTAACGCTGGGCCAGACGCAGATCGGGGGCACTGCTCTCCAGGTCTGCAACAGTCTGGTGCGAGGTTGTGGCATCGAGCAATGGGGACTTCTGAGCGGCTTGCTGAGTCCCGGGCGGCACAACCGTTCGACCGCGAGCCTCTGCGGTCGCAGACCGGTTCTGAGCTTCGTGTTCCTTGGATTCCGATGTAATGGATTTCGGAGCCACCGATTCCGGAGCCACCGATTCTGGCACAGCGGATTCGGGTGTGATTGCTTCTGCTGGACCTTTTGATTCAGCGGGCAAAGAGGTTTCCGGCGGGAACGACGTCGCTGGCGCAGTGACCAGCCGCGCGTTGGCGGGAGAAGCCACTCTTGTCAGGGGCCCGGGAACCCATTGCACATATGCAAAACCAGCCAACACAATGACGGCCGCGCCCGCCAGATATTTCCATCCTCGCTTTCGGGGCGCAACCGGATCGCCCAGGCCGCTGAATGCCTGGTCGCTCAGCCACTCCAGATCGTTGTCGGAGTCTGACGGAAACGCTTCGGTAATTCTGGGCGCACCCAGATTTTCCGTCGAACGTGGCCGTGCCGCGACCAAGGACTTGGCCGCACCGGCTGCAAAACTTGTGACCGGGTGGATTCTGATGTTGGCATGCGGAGCACACCGCTCGCAGGAATTTAGGGTCCGTCGCAAAATAGGGCCGATCTGGTTGAGCGGCCGCAGGCGGGCCCGCGCCCGATTCCCGCTTAATTTCCTCCAGAAGGTTACTCACGGCTTGTTCGCGTTTCGCCGGAGGATTGTTGAAGTAAACTTTGGCCCAGCGTCCGAGATTTTGCTCGAGAACCGGATTCGTCAACGGATTCAGTTCGGATGGGAACGGCGCTTCTGGCGTTTTGTCCCAGAGATTTGGCACAAGCATTCTCCAACCGATACGCACACGATATTACACATCAAATGCGCGACCGAAAGTGTCAATCGGACATGTGGAAAAGTCTGAAATGTGGAAAACTCCTCCCATTATGGCCACTGCGTTTACGGGCAAGCCTTCCGGTTAGATGGCTCAAATTGGTCCTGCTGAGCATCGCGCTGGGTCGTAAATTTTCCGTCAGCGGTCTTGCCGTACAAGTCGCTGCCAGAGCAGTAGTAAAGGGCAGTGTGGACGTCGACCCACACCTGAGCGTTCGGATTCCCCATGTCGACGGGCGCGGGCGGAGGCTCCGCCAATCCAAGATTTACCATGAGTTTTTCAAACAGAGTCAACTGCGGTGGAGGCGGCACTTGCGGCTGGCTGTTCGGCGTCGGCGACGCGTTTCCGGCCGCTGTCGTCCCGGCCGGTCGAAAGCCCCAGCCGGAGATCACCATCAGAAGGATGACGGCCGCCATCACCACGTAAATATTTGCCCGCCGTCGTTGCCACTGTTGTGCCAGCCATTCCGCTCGGGGACCCTGGTGGGCTTTTACCGTCTCCAGCCACTGCTGAGCCTTCTTTGCAGAACCCCAGGGATAGGGCTGAATCTTAGCGGCCGGCGCAAACGGATTGGCCGGAACCAGATCGCTGTGTAACGGATCGGCCGGAACTATGCGAAGACCATCTGCGCCCCCGTCCTCAGCCGGCAGTTGGAAAGGGTCGGACGGCAGATTCGTTGCGCCGGCAGATACGGTCCCGCTCTCCAAGCCTGCCTTTGAAACCGGTTCGGCTTTCGGCGTGACGGTGTACTGGGTTGCCGCATCGGCGAATGCGTCGGCCAGAGTCCGGGCGCTGTAGTTGTCGGCGGAGAGGACGGCACCGCAGGTTCCCTTGCAAGCACACTGTCGGTTTGCCGCGTCTGCGGCGGAATTTCCGTTCGTTGGATTTTCCTGCCCGTACGGTATCAACCACGGAGGGTCTGCTTCTGTGTGAGACATCTTACTCTCGGAATTGATCGAGTCGGCGGAGGCGCCACCGGCCGCGCCGGCTCCACAAGTGCCGCAGAAAGATTCACTCTCATCAAAAAAATCGGTGCCGCAGGCCGCGCAGGTGTCCGCAACGCGGGCTGGAGGTTCGTGCTTGACCACTGATCGCTCCGCAGGTGATGCGAGTGAGTTGGCTCCACCCACATCTTCGAGGGACATGGATTCACTTCCCAGGCGTTCGATCTGAGGCTTGATTCGTTCCAGAGCTTCCAGCATGCTCTGTCGCTCCGACGCGAGGGCCTCCTTCCACTTCATCCGGGCCGCAGTCACCATGGCCTCGCTTAGTAGGCCGGCCATCAGTTCAGCGGTACGCACGTCAGCTTCGCGGAAGGAATTGGCGCGCGCGAAGCGCAGCTCGAGTACGCCTGCAACCTGGCCCGCGTGATAAACCGGTACCGCGATGAAGGCTTTCACATCACGATTGCGGAAAAGGTCGGCGCGCACGTGCAGGTTCGAAGTGACGTCAGGGTAGTTCAACGCAGATCCCTTGCTGAGGCAGTCTCCGGAGAGCGCAGCATCGGGCGCCACCCGCGTTCCTGCATCAATCGCGGCGCTGCCCGTAGCGGCACGATAAAAGAGCTCGCCCTTCTCGAGGATTCCGATCGCGGTCCCCGAGGCGTTGGTCACCTTCTGCACTCTCTCAGCAACCAGTTCCGATGCCGCTGCCAAATCCAGTTGCAGGGTTTGGATTAGTTTTTGGGTTTCTACGATGGCCGACAGATTTTCCGCGAAGTCGGCCTGGAATCCCTTCGCCCGCAAGCGATCGTTGTGCTCCTGGAGCACATAGGCGGCCGAGAGAAGCTGCTGAAACGAAGGCTTCGTCGAGCAGAGGCTTACGTTGCGGGCTGGTAGCAGTTTGGGTCACGAGAGCAAATACCCCGCCAGCCGGTGAGGGATCCCGGGAATTGTATTGTAATGCAATCCACAATCCAAACTGGCTTACCAAAGCGTCCACCGAAGTTACCAGTGTTTTGATGTCCGGACGATGCGGTAGGGTTCGACGTCGACTGTAAGTGACTGTAAAGCAAACCCATAGCGTTTCCCGGCTCATTCCATTGCCAGGCGGCCATGATCCGGTCACGTGGATCAAAAGGCGGATGTGCGCCTTTCTTTCGAGGACAAGTGTGCAAAGTTATGCACTTTCATCGCTGTCCGGGTGCTTACGGCTTTGATCGTCCCGCCCGTGCCAGATAGAAGTGAACCGCTGGAGTGATGATCAGCGACAACGCCATTGAGACCAGGATTCCGCCGATTACAGCAATGGCAAGGGGCTGCAGCATTTGTGAGCCGGCGCCCAGTGCAAAAGCTAAGGGCAGCATGCCCGCGATGGTGGCAAGTGCCGTCATTACGATCGGACGCAAACGTCGACGGCTGGCTTGCAGCATGGCGTCCTCGGCTGAGAGCCCGAGTAGCCGAAATTTCTGGTCCGCATCCAGCAGCAAAATTCCGTTCTTGGCGACGATGCCCACCACCATGATCATTCCCATGAATGAAGCCACGTTGAATGTGGTGCGAGTGATGATCAGGGCCAAAAAAACGCCCGAAGTCGAGAGCAGCGCCGACGCCAGAATTGCCAGGGGCGCGGCGAATGATCCTGAATTCGAACAAGAGAACGATGAACACAAGAATGATGGCCAGGACGAATACAAATACCAGATCGCGAAATGACTTCTGTTCTTCCTTGTAAGTTCCGCCGTATTCCACGCGAATGCTGGAGGGCATATGCAGCCCATCGACCGCCTTTTGCACCGCCGCAACCCCGCTGCCCAGGTCGGTGCCTTCCAGTCGCGCGGTAACCGCGACGTCGCGCTGCAGATTCTCGCGCCGGATTTCGATCTGAGGTGGCAGCTCGGTTACGGTCGCCAGCGCTCCCAGAGTCGCAGTTTTCCCGCTGCTGCTGGTCAGCAGAGTGTCGCTCATGGTCTCGAGCGAAATGCGGTTGCTGTCCGGAAAGCGCACTCGCACAACATAGGCCCGGTCGTTGTTCACCACCGGCGTCACCGCCGGTTCGCCTTCAAGAATGGCGGCAGCGTCGACCGCCACTTCCTCTGGCGTAAATCCAGCGCGTGCGGCCGTGCTGGGATTGATCTGGAAGACGACGGCGGGTCCGCTGATGGTATTTTCAATTCCGTCGAGAACATCTACCACGCCGTTTACCTTGCCGATCGCAGAGGCGACTTTCGGCGCCCAGGTCTCCAATAATGCGGGATCTTGGGAAAACAGCTTGATCTCGACCGGCTCCGGGGCGCTGGTCAGGTCGCCGATCATGTCCTGCAATACTTGCACGAACTCGACACGCACTGCCGGTTCCTGGGCTGCAACTTTTGCCCGGACATCTTCGATTACGTCGTCAATCGCACGGCTGCGATCTTTTTTCAGCTTCACCAGGATGTCACCGCGGTTTGCCTCCGTAACCGCCGCCAGTCCCAGTTCCAAACCGGTTCGTCGCGAGCTGTTCTCAACTTCAGGGATGGAATTCAGAATTTGCTCCATAGCAGCCGACCATGCGATTGGTTTCCGCCAGCGAGCTGCCGGCGGGCGTCCAGTAGTCCAGGGTGAATCCGCCTTCATCCATTTCCGGCATCAGGTCTGACCCGGAATATCGATAACAGACATAAGAGACGACCACCAGCATTAGACTCAAAGCGGCGAGCCACAGGGGCTTGGCCAAAGCGCGACGTAGCCAACGCTGGTGGAAGTCCACAATCTTGCGGAAGAATCCCCCAGATGACGCCTCTTCGGCAGCCTGTAGTCGCCGAAACGTCTCTTCGTTCGAGAGTTGTCCTTCAGATCGCATCGTCGATGATCTTCGTACCATTGCGCGCGCGGACGAAGTACTGGCTCAGAGTTGGGCGTCCAGGTAAGCGCCAGGACCAGGGATGTCAACAACGATACTCCCATGGTCACGGCCAGGGCGCGGAAAAATGTTCCCGTAACTCCGGTGATCGAAATCAGCGGCAGGAATACGACGATGGGAGTGACTGTGGAACCAATCAGCGGAATCGTGATTTCCTGCAAAGCGCTTTGAATCGCCTGCAGCCGTCCTTGTCCGGAATCGCGATGAATGACTATGTTTTCCACCACGACGATGGCGTCGTCGATCACCAGCCCGACTGCTGCAGCCAGGCCACCAAGGGTCATGAGGTTGAAGCTCTGACCGAGCAGTTTGAGCGCGATGAAAGTCACTGCAATCGTGACTGGAATCACCAGGCCCGCCACCACCGAAGTGCCCCAGTCGCGCAGGAAAACCACCAGAATGATAGAAGCCAAAATGAGTCCAAGCAGAATCGCGTCACGAACGCTCTTGATGGAATCGCTCGACGATGATCGACTGATCGTAGAACGGCCGAATCTCGATGCCGGGCGGAAGGGACTTGCGAATCTCCTCGACTTGAGCGTGAACTTCTTCCGCGACCCGCAGGGTGTTGCTGTCGGGCTGACGGTTGATGTTGATCAACACCGCCGGTTTTCCGTTGGCGGTCACGATGGTGTAAACGGGTTTGACGCCAGGCGCCACCGTCGCCACATCTCCGATACGCACTGGGACACCGGCGGGAGTGTTCTTGATCACGATGTCCGCGATCTGTTGCGGCGTGCGCACCTGAGCGCTGACGAGTCCGAGCACCAATTGGTGATTGCGCTCGAAGAGCCCGGGCGAATCGATCAGGTTGGTCCGCCGCATTGTGTCCAGGATGTCGGTGACCGTGACGCCTGCGGACAGCAGCTTGGCGGCGTCGGGCTGGATGTGAAACTCGGGCTCTTGCCCGCCTTGCACCAGCACCGTGGAGACGCCATCCAGCCGGTTCAATCGCGGCTTGATATCGTAGGTGGCCATCTCCCAGAGTTGCGTCTGCGGAACGGTGGCCGACGTCAAGCTGTAGCCGATGATGGGAAAACTGGCGAAGGTCAGGCGATTCGCGACCACCGTTGCCGTGGGTGGCAATTCGGGTTGGACACGGGAAATCGCCGCGTTCACATATTGCAGAGTCTGGAACATGTCCACATTCCAGTCGAAGAACAGATCGATCTCGGCCGATCCACGGCTGGTGATCGATCGCACTTCCAGCAATCCGGGAACGCTGTTGACTCCTTCTTCGAGGCGACGCGTGATCGTCACCATCATCTGATCGGTGGGCATGACCCCGTTATCCACCGCGATCAGGATCCGTGGGAAGTTGGTGGCAGGAAAGACGGCGATCGGGAATGGTAAAAGCCAGATAGCCGCCCAGCAGGGCCAGGGTCAGAATCAGGAAAATTACTGACTTGGAATGTCGCGCAAACCAGTACGAAGTTCCCGGCTGGGGAGAAGCCTCTTCACTGCCCCTATTTTTCATCGGGCTTCCCGGTCTTATTTTCGTTCTCGTTCAGTCCTGCGGCAGGGATCTCTGCCTTGATCTTCGTGTTGTCCGGCAACCCGTAGGCTCCGGACGCGACGATCTTGTCGCCGGCCTGCAGTCCTTCGTTGACCTGAACCTCGTCGCCCTGTCGCACGCCTACTCTTATGTTTTTCTGATGGGCGCGGTTGTCGGCGCTGACTTGCATGACTGACGTGGCGCCGTCCTGGGTGGTAAGAAGGGCGGCGGCTGGAATGACCAGTGCGTTCGGAATGGTCTGCGCCAACATGGACAGGCGCACGCTGGTGCCCGGTTTCAGGCGCAGGTCTGAATTCTGCGCCTGTACCCATATCTCGACCGTGGTGCTGTTGGGATCGAGTGCCGGACTGACCACGGTGATCTTTCCTTCAATGGGACTCTCTTCACTGGGCACAATGATGGCGGCCTTGTCCCCAACTTTCAGCAGGGAGGCTTCGGGCTGTGGAATGTGAGCGCGGGCGATGACTTGCGAAATATCCATCACGGTGAGGAGGGGAGCGCCAGCTGCGGCCATCTCGCCGGGGTACAGCGGGCGGTCTGCTACCACGCCGGCAATTGGACTGCGGATTTCTGAATAGCTAAGCTGGGCAGCCGCGCCCAGATACTTGCCCTTGGCGGATTCCAATTGTCCGGCCGCGGATTTCAACTGCTGTTGTTTCCCGATCTTCATCAGGGCATCGAGATGCTGCTGCGCGATTTCATACTGATTGCGGGCGTTGGTCAGATCTACTCCGGCCTGGTCGAGTTCTTTACGAGGCATCGCTCCTTGCTGAAAGAGTTCCTGCCGGCTGTTGAAGATTTTCTGTTGCGCGGCAAAGAGTTCTTTCGCAGCCTGCGTATCGAGTTGAGCTTTCTGAACTTCCTGGGGCAGGTCGGCGACGGTGGTGGTTTCGTAGACAGCCTGGGCCTGGTCATAAGAGCCTTTGTTCTCCTGGGCTGCGGCTGCGAGGTCGCTGTTCTCAAGCACGGCCAGCAGCTGGCCTTTGTGTACGCGGCTGCCACGTTTGATATAGAAAGCCTTGACGGGAGCGCTGATTTTTGGAGTAATGGCCGCCTGTTGCAGGGGAAACAAGATGGCTTCAGCGGTGACCGTGTGCTGAATTGTCACCTTTTGAACGGTGACCACTTGCACCGGAACGGCAGGTTCCTTCTCGGCGGAATCCTTGGAGCAGCTGAATAAAAGAAATAAGGGAAGGACGGCCAAGGTGATTTTGACGCGCTGACGCGACGCCGCAATAAGGGAGGGGGAGGGCACGGCTTTCAGTCGCGCCGTCACCCTTACATCGACGGTTACAGCACGGCTCAAAGCCGCGCCCTCCCGCTCCGCGCCTCTGACCGCCGAAATCGAACTTTCGCTCTTCATGCTCAGAAATTCCCCGTCAGTGTTTGCAGATTTGCCAGAGCCACGCGATACCGCGATTGCCCGTCGCTGAACGCATTGCGCGTCAGCGTGGCAGTATTTTGCGCATCGACAACTTCGAGCACAGTGGCTTCTCCTGACTGATAACGCAGTGTGGTCAGACGCAGACTCTCCGCCGCCAGGTCTGCCGACTGGTTCAGGGAGTCCAACTCCGAGCGGGCAGTTCGGGCCTCGTCGTACAGCGTGTGCAATCTTGCCAGCAACTGGCGCTGGGTGAATGTCAACTCGACCTGTGCCTGCTCGCGCAGCAGACTCGCCTGCTTCAATTTGCTGCGATTCGCTCCCCAGTTCCACACCGGCAATTGCAAGGTGGCGGTCGCAGCGTATCCGAGATTGCGCACTGACAGCTGCGAAACCGGATCGAACTGGCGCGTCGCAAAATGATCAGCGTCAATCCCGTAAAAATAATCCAGTTTGACCGAGGGTAAGAAGCCCGACCAGGCCACTCCCACTTCCTGCCGCGCTTCCTGCAATGCGCCCAGTGCGGCTCGCAGCTCAGGATTCTGGCGAACGGCCGCGGCCTGGGTTTCGGGAAGCGAGGGCAACGGCTCTGGAGTTTGCAGATCGTCCACCACGCTAAAGTTCTCGTTGAAATCGGTGAAGACCAGAACCGCCAGCTCCAGCCGGCTGTGGTTCATCTCCAACTCGGATTCTTGCAAGTCACGCTCCTGCTGCTGAGACTGAATCTGGGCCTTGATCACATCCGAGTGCGCCACTTCGCCGCCCTGTTCGAGCCTTTGGCTGATATCGAGAAAGTGCCGGCCCTGGGTCGCGGCGCGCTGGGCGGTGTCGTACTTTCGCTGTGCCACGACGAAGTGGTAATAGGCTTGTACCACGGTCACGACCAGGCCGCGAGCGGCAATTTCCGAGCGCGCCCGCGCCACCGCTTCCGCCGCGAGCGTGCGCCGGTATTCCGCGATTCCCTGCAGGGAAATGTCCTGGTGAACATTGCCCTGGCTGAGATATTCGTGCACTCCGTTGGCGGCGACAAATCGCCCCGAGGACGTTCCATTTCCTTCGGTGTAGAGGAACCCGGCGTTGTAATTCACACCCGGCAGCAGAGCGGCGCGGCCTTGTACCCGGTCCTCTTTCGCGGAACCATACGCGGTCAAGGCTGCGCGGTACTCGGGATTATTCTTCCGTGCGCGAGCGATGGCATCCTGCAAGGTGACAGTCAGCGGAGCCGCGCTCGTTGCTTGGTTCGCGTTGTTGTCCGCGTCAACCGCGTTGAGAGTCTTTTGCGCGGACGCGATCGAATGCAGGCTCAACGTCGCGATGACGACGAAGACAAGTGCGAGAGGCTTGCTGATTGTGCGGCGACGAAAATAATTTGACATAGGTTTCACCACCAGTGCTGGGCGACGAATCCTACATGGTACCGAAACCTAGCTTAAGGGAAACTGAAGCAGGTTTGGAGGCGCCGATCCCTATCCCCGGGGGGTGGGGAGTTCCACGGTCATGCGGGTGCCTTTGCCCGGCGTGCTCTCGGCGGCAATGGTCCCGCCGTAGGCTTCGACCAGGGCCTTCACAATGGCCAGGCCCAGGCCGAAACCGCCGGTAGCGCGGGTCCGAGACGGGTCTCCGCGATAGAAGCGGTCGAAGACGCGGGGCAGATCGCTGGCGGAAATGCCGGCGCCATGGTCCTGAAAAGTAATCCGCGCCCTATCGCCCGCACGAGCGACCGCGACTTCGACCGATGATCCCTCGGGACTGTAACGAACGGAATTCTCCAGCAGGTTGGTCCACACCAGTTGCAAGTCTTCGGGGTCGGCGCGGAACGGAGTCGGCCCGTTGGTTGCAAGATGGATGGTCATGTTGCGGGATTGGGCCAGACTTCTAATTCTTTCCACCGCTTCTTCGCAGGTGGAGTTGATGTCGATGAGGTCGAGCTCGCGCCGTTGCCCATTCTGCGCCCACTGTTCCGCCCGGGCCAGCCGCAGCATCCATTGCAGCAGTTGCTCCAGCCGGTCGAGGTCCTGGAGCGATGCCTGCAGGCCGGCGCGATATTCGTCCGAGCTTCGCGGCCGTTGCAGCAACGACTGCAGCGTCGACTTCAGCACCGCCACCGGAGTCTTCAACTCGTGCGCGGCATTCCCCACAAATTCCCGCTGCTGTTTGAAGGAGAACTCAAGCCGCGCCAACATCTGCGTCATGGACTCGGTCAAGGGGCGCAGTTCCTCGATGTCCTCGGCTTCCTTGGGTGGCTGAAGCTTCCAACTCTGGGTGGAGACCAGGGCCGCCTGCCGGGCCAGAATCTGCAAGGGCAACAGGCCACGCCGAATCTTCCACCAAGCCAGCCAGGTTGTGGCTCCCAGCAACAGCAAGCTTGCGACCGCGATGGAGGCTAGTGCCTCCTTTACTTGCTGTTGTATCCGAACCGTGGGCGAGGCATAGACAATGGTCAGGGTTTGCGGACGGAACGCCTTAGCCCTCTTCCCGATCAAGGATGGGAACGTGGGTCATACGCACAGCGTGATAGGGAACCCCGGCCCAGGTGAAATTCCAATGCTGGCTCGGGCCCGGCTGAAACTGCAGGCCCTCCGGCCAGTCTTCGGAACGAGTCAGATATCCGGTGCGGTCGGCCCAGACCATAAACTGGTCAGGATGATTGGGATCAATCGACTCGGGCAGCAGGCTGTTGTCGAAGTACACATGTCCGCTGGCATCTTCGGTATAGCGCACCAATACCGCCACGCTGGTGGCGTGAGCCTGCATGGCAACGTCGAGAGTAGAGAGCAGGCGCCAGTAGGTGACCACTACGCCGATCACCATCAGGCCGGCGGTTAGGATCGCCTGGGAAAGCAATACTGAAGCGATGAGCCGCCGTTGAATGGAGTCGCGCTGGCATATCGGTTTGGAAAATCAGTCCTGCAACATGTAGCCCTGGCCGCGCAGGGTGCGGATCAGTTGCCGCGACGAGCCCTCGTTCAGTTTGCGCCTCAGCCCGGAGATATAGACTTCAATCACGTTGCTGAATTTCTCCCAGTTGTAGTCGTATAGATGCTCCAGCAGCTCCGTCTTCGAGACCACCGCGCCGGGACGGTGCGCCAGGTACTCGAGGACGCGATATTCCATGGCAGTCAGCGTGATCGCTCTTCCACCCCGCTGAACGGTTCGGTTGACGGTGTTCAGTTCGAGATCGCCGATGGTGACAACCGGGGAGGGCTGTCCCTTGCCGCGACGGATCAAGGCTTTCGTGCGCGCCAGCAGTTCACCCAGATCAAACGGTTTGGTCAGGTAATCGTCCGCGCCGGCGTTGAGCAAAGCAATGACGGATTCCTTGTCGTCGCGGGCGGTCAGCACCAGGACTGGCGTGTGCTGTCCGGACTGGCGGATTCTGCCCAGTAAGTCCATTCCGCTCAGCTTGGGCAGCATGAGGTCGAGCAGCACCGCGTCGTAGGCGTTCGATTCCGCCAGAAATAATCCCTCCTGGCCGTCGACGGCAATGTCCACGGCGTAGCCGGCGCTCTCCCGCAAACTGCGGGCGACGTTCTCGGCCAGCCGGATTTCGTCTTCGACGACCAAAACGCGCAATAGCGTACCCCCCTCCAGCCGATTCTATCCGTGATCGGGCCTGTTTTGGGACCCGCGGTCCCAGTTCAGGCTTGACAGATCAGCACCCGGCCCATGGGTCTCGACGGGGAAACCGAGATTCCCACGGGCAAACCAGGCGTTGTGACCGTTGCCGTGTCACTAAAGCCATCGTGTGCGGATACTGAACCTTGTACCGTCTGCGCTGACCCGCCCTGTGCCAGCGTGATACTGCTCGTGATAGCGAAATTGTGAAACCAGGAGAATGGGACGTGGGGGGCGTGGAGAACGATGAGTTACCCCCGCCACAGCCAGCCACAACCAACAGTATTAAGACTGCGATAAAGTGTAGGAAGGGCCAACGCACAAGTCCCTTCCCTGGAGTCTGAAAATACAAGCGAAAAATTGTAGTTCTTGTCAGCGAATTGTTGACAACAATTTCAGTGGGACGGGCCGAGATAACCATGTCGAGGCGGGTGGTCCGCCGATCTCTAAGCTTTCACCGTCTTGGGTCCCGTGGAGCCTGAGGTAGGACCGGGATCCAACGAGACGAACCGAGAAAAAGGCTGCAAAAGCTTGCATTTTGCCTTCGGGCCGTCTTTTGCAATGTCCCGTAAGTGATTGATGATTAACGGCGTATACCCATCACTTCGGCAATTCAATCCCGGCAGCTCAATTGCATTCCTCCAGGTGGGGCGTGATCCCAGGACCATCCGGCGCTTTCCCCTAAGCCTGCCAAGTCCGACCCCTCGAGGCAATAATGGCGTACAAGGAAACGTTTTGGATGGCTTGCGACTCCACCGAACAATTGCGGGCTGAGTACGGTCCCTTTCACACCCGCGCCGAAGCCGAACAAGAAGCCCGAAAGCTGGCGTTCGGCTATCTGCTGCGGTACGAACACATCATTGGCGACAACGAAGACATCCAGGAAGTGCGCTGCATTTTTGTCGAGCTGCCTCCTGGTCCCGTTGCCGTCCCCACTCGCCTGATTCGAAAGCTCCACACCCGCTGCGCCACTTGCGGCGAGACCGCGGTCCATGATGAAGCCTGGCAGGCTGAAGTATGGGCTGACATCCACGAATTTGAGCACAGCCGCCACCGGGTACGTCTTTTCGAGCAAACCCGAGTGGACGGACTGAAGGAAATCGCCGACTGGCGAGACACCTGCGCCTGAGTCTGAAGTCCCAAAACCTCAAAAGGTTTCAAGGTTTCTAGACCAGCCCATGAAACCTTGAAACTTTGAAACCTGATCCTCATCTGCTTAACAGATGAACCGTAAGTGGTTTTTTGCTAATCTGTTGGCCATGACCTCGGCCGGCAACGGACTCCTCCGGAAAAAATCATGATGCTGTTCATCTCGGTCCTTTTGGCGCTGATTCCATTACTGGGCATTGCGTGGATCGTGTTCTACGGTTCGATCACTACCGTGGACGGACTGTTCATGTCCTTGATCCTCGCGGCGATGTCGGGCATCGTGGGCTTGAATGTTCTTATCGAGCTGAAGAAAAAACGCTCGGGCACGCAAACCTCTTCGACGGCAGCCTCAACGGTCTCCGGCGGACTCCGGCAGCGAGGTAAAGTGGAGAGCGTCCAGTTCTATGAATCCGGCGTGGGCCAGCCCAACAAGTCCATCGTGACCCTGTCTGACGAGGTCAGTGCGTCGAACCTGCTGGTGCTTGAAGGTGACATGCGGAATGCCCTCCCTGTTGGCCAGAAAGTCGACGTTACTTTCCGCAAGGAAAGCGGACACAACGTGCTCGTGGACGTCGACTATGCCTGAAATATTTCCCCGCTTCAGGCATTAGTGTGCCACGGTGCCCCCGTCCGCGAGCGCAGCACCACTGTCTATAAGGTTTCCCACAGCCGGCGAGACGCCTGCGCTACAAACAGCTAGATTACGAACGTAACTGTAGAAGAGTCTTTTCCCGGTTCTTCCCCACCACGATTGCAGTACAAATTCTAAGGAAGAGTGTTCCAGGACCGGGAAACCCGTGCGTCCAAGGAGGGGGAATGTCGCAATCCGGTGAAGACCGTACGACCCAGCCCTCAATGTTGGTGCGCGCGGACGAGATCCAGCAGCAGATCCAGCAACTCTCCGGGCGCGATCTTCAACTCTGGTCCATCGGAATCCTGGTCATCCTGGTACTGACCTCTGGCCTGCTGGCGCTGCTGGTTCCGAATCTGGTGTGGGCACAGCGCGTTGTCCGCGTCGAGCATTCTTATCTGCCGCAACTCTTTTTCGGACTAATCTCGCTGGTTCTGCTGTTCAACATTTATTTGTTGTCGCAAAAAAAGACCCTGAACAATACCCGCCTGGCGCTGATCCGCGAGCTGGTTCTAAACGAGCGGCTGGAGAGTCTGTCGCTGGTTGACCCGCTCACCCAGCTCCTGAACCGCCGGGCCTTGAATGAGCTGGTTCCCCGCGAAGTGGCGCGCGCCAACC
The DNA here is from genome assembly GCA_963803655.1 of Terriglobia bacterium. Taxonomy (GTDB): domain Bacteria; phylum Acidobacteriota; class Terriglobia; order Terriglobales; family Acidobacteriaceae; genus JAIQFF01. The sequence goes on along the minus strand of CAWDNR010000010.1, from coordinate 408,883 downwards.
GGGTGGGCAATAGCCTGACTTTCATGGCGATTGATTTGAACGGTTTTAGCGAGCTCAGCTCCAAGTTCGGAGCGCTCGAAGGAGACAAAGTCCTGGTTGACTTCGCCAAGATATTGAAAACTGTCTTCCGTGGCGCCGACCTCGCCTTTCGTCAGAGCGGAGACCAATTTCTGATCATGATGCCGGACACCACCGAAGAGCAGGCCGATTTCCCGGTGCAGAGGATTCTCCGCGAAGTGGACCAGTGGAATCTGGGCAGCAAGAAAGACTATGAACTCTCGTTCAGTTGGGCCCTGGCGCCCTATGTCACAGGCTCCGACGCCGAGGAAGTCCTGCGCACCGTCGATCGCAAGATGTATTCCAAAAAACACAACCTCACGCCGGTGTTCTGAAGGCGCTCCGGGATGGAAATTAGGATTGTACCTCGGGCTGAGCTACTATCCTTCGAGAGTGTCTGGCTGTGAGTTCTCCTCTGCGCTGGTTTGTTCGTCCGTGCCTCCTGCTTGCGCTCACTCTGAGCGCGGTCACGATCGCCTCTGCCAGCGACCCACCGTGGATTGAAATTCAGTCTCCGCATTTCTCCGTGGTGACCGATGCAGGCGAAAGACGAGGGCGCGAGACCGCTATGCGCTTCGAGCAGATGCGGGCCGTCTTCGGCGCTCTGATGACCAAGGCGAACGTGAACCTTCCCATACCCCTGCAAATTGTTGCTTTCCGCAATACCAAAGAACTGGCACAATTTGCGCCCCTGTGGAACGGGAAGCCGGTGCAACTGGCCGGGCTGTTCCAGAGTGGCGAAGACCGCAGCTTCATCATGCTCGACATGTCGACTGAGAATCCCTGGGGTGTGGTCTTCCACGAATATGCCCATCAGCTCATGAACGCAGTCCTTACTGCGCGCGTCGATCCCTGGTTTGAGGAAGGCTTTGCCGAATACTTCTCCAGCATCGAGGTTGATGGCAAAGAAGCTCGCGTGGGCAAGGTCCCGGAGTATGAGTACCACGTGTTGCAGCACGAGGGCACGATGAAGGTCGCCGATCTTTTCCGGGTGCGGAAGAATTCTCCAACCTACAACGAGAGCGGCAGTCATCGCACCGTCTTCTACGCGGAATCAGGCATGGTGGTGCACTATCTCTACGACAACAATCTCATTCCCAAGCTTTCCTCGTACTTTGAATTGAAGATCGACAAGAACGTGCCGGTCGAAGATGCTATCCAGCAGAGTCTCGGCCTGAGCGCAGACGAATTCGACACGGCCCTGCGCACCTATGTGAGCAGCCGCCGGTTTAAGTACTTCCCCATACCGACTCCGTCGAACATAGTCAGCGGTGAGTATGGGGCCAGGCCGCTCAGCGCCGCCGACAGCGGCGCTGTACTCGCCGACATCCATCTGCATTCTCCTGATTACCGGCAGAAGGCGATCGCGGAATTCCAGCAAATCTTGAGCGTGGAACCGAACCATGCGGCGGCTTGCCGGGGTCTGGGTTATGCCTACCTGCAAAAACGGGATTTTACCCAGGCAGCGGAATATTTCACGCGCGCGGCGCAGGCTGATTCCAAAGACCCTCGAGTGCACTACTACTCCGCGCTGTTGATGAGGCGTGAGGGCGCTTTTACCAGGCACTCTGATTTGGCGGAAATGATCAAGCACCTTGACACGGCCATCGCGCTCGATCCCACCTTTGCCGACCCCTACATGCTGTTGGCATTCGCCCAGATGTATGCAGGCGACCCAGCCCAGGGCCTCGTCACCATGCAGAAGGCAGCGTCGCTAAGTCCACGAAACGAAAATTATCAGTTCAATCTGGCGCAGATGTACTTGAACAACCAGAAGCCCGATCCGGCAATCGCGATATTGCAGGGTTTGAGCAAAGGTGGCAATTCGGAGTTGGCCGAGATGTCTGGCGGATTGCTGGCGCAAGCTCAGCAATTCAAAGCAGCGACGCAGGAACAACGTGGGCTGGACTTCGGGGCCGGGCAGGAAAACGACGGGGAATCCGCCGTCAACGGCTCCGTACGAATCGAGAAAAGCTCGCCGGCCGAACCGCACGTGGACACAATTCCAAATCAAACTCCGCTCAATTTTCTTAGAGGCATGATCGTTAGTGTCGACTGTTCTTCGCCGCCCGGGGCTACCCTGACGGTGATCTCCGGCGGGAAAAACTGGAAGCTGCAGGTACGGGACAGCAAACGCGTCTTGGTGATAGGAGCGGATTCATTTTCCTGTTCGTGGAGGAGACAGAGCGTCGCGCTTAACTACCGCGAAACCGGCGACGCTGCGGGAAATGTGATCTCGATCGAGGTTCAGTAGAGCTCGGAACGCTTCGATTGGCGCGATCCTAACGCTTTGGGCCGGAGATGGGTTCCGAGGTCTTGCGCTCAGGCACCCGCGATGCAACCCGTCCCATCGCAGCCATAGACGTGTTTTCTCGGCGGGATCCAGCTGTTTGCCGGCCATGAACTTCACCGGATACCGCCAGATTTTCTGTTCAAGGTGTGTTGTATATCCGAGCGGACAGCGACTGTGATCGGAACCCATGCCGCTAACGGCGTTGAGGCGGGTGGGACAGGGTGCTGGCGGCTGGCTCATCCACCAGCCAAATTAACTTACCCTTGGCCGGCCGTACCTTTTGCGACGGTAAATCTGCGCTGCTGTTCTCCAGAACTTCGCGGAGAATTGCCGCTTTGTCTGCTCCACTGATCAGAAACATCACACAGGCTGCGGCATTCAGAACCGGGAAAGTGAAAGTGATGCGGTAAGTGTTGAATTTGGGCACCCAGTTGGCGACCACCAGCCGCCGATCTTCGGTCAGCGCTGAGGTGCCGGGAAAAAGGGATGCGGTGTGTCCGTCAGGTCCTAGGCCGAGGAAGATCAGATCGAAGCGTGGAAACTCGCCTGGAGCCAAATGGAAAAAGTCTTGCAGGGTCCGCTCGTATTGCAGGGCCGCTGCGGCCGCGTCTTTTTCCTCGGCGTGAACCCGAAAAATATTTCCGGGAGGCACCGAGACCTTGGACAACAGCGCTGCATTGGCCATGCGGTAATTGCTTTCGGGATGGTCCGGAGGAACGTGGCGCTCGTCGCCCCAGAAAATGAAAATCTTGCCCCACGGGATGTTGGGCTTTGTGGCCAGCAGCGAGTACAGGGTCCGGGGCGTCGAACCGCCGGAGAGAGCCACCGTGTACCTTCCATTGGCTTGCACCGCCGCAGAGGCCTGAGCCGCGAACTCGGTCGCCGCCGCCTCAAACAACTCTGCGGCAGTCTTCAGAATTCGAATCTCAGGCTGAGCTGGCATGTTTGAATCGCTTACATCGCTGCAGTCTTGACTTGGGCGCAGCGGGCGGCCCCCAGCAGCGCGATCCGGTCGTTGGTGATCACCCTGACCGGCATGGATTCCAGCAAGGCTTGCATCCTGCCTTTACCGGTGAAGGCCTGCATAAACAATGGTCCTGAAAGTTTGGAAAGCATTTTGGGAGCGATCCCGCCACCCAGATAAATCCCGCCCAAGGCCATGATCTTGAGCGCAAGATTACCAGCCTCGGCCCCGTATATCGAAACGAACAAGTCTAACGCCTGCTCGCATAGTTCGCACTTGCCCTCAAGGCCGGCACGAGAAATTGCCGCTGCCGGGTCGGACTGAGACATTTCGTCGGCCAGCCACTGCGGCGGCGTGCCGCGTCCCGTGTCGCGGAGAAAGCTGAAAACATTGACCAGGCCCGGACCGGAAACGATGCGCTCATAGCTGACGTGACCGAATCGGGTGTGAAGATAATTGAAGAGATCCACTTCCAATTGATTGCGGGGTGCGAAATCAGCGTGGCCGCCTTCGCAGGCAAAAACGTGGTGCTTGGCGCCGTCCCAGAACATTCCGGCTTGCCCGAGCCCGGTCCCGGCCGCAATCACCGCCTGATTGCCGACAGGCTGTCCTTTAACCTGGTTGAGTTCGACCACGTCCTTGGCATCCAGCGCGGGAATACCCCAGGCGTTGGCCTCGAGATCATTTATCAAAAACGCTTTCTTGATTTTGAGCTCGTCCGCCAGGCGCTTGGATTCGATGATCCAGGGAAGATTGGAAGCCTCCACCCGCCCATTGCGCACCGGGCCCGCGATGCCAAAGCAGGCGGTGTCCGGATGCAGGTTTGACGTGTCCACGAACTTGGCTACGATTTCGTCCAGGCCGGCGTACTCGCGGCTGGGAAAGATGGAAGCGGACACCAGGCTGAAGCGGCCGTCCACGGCATCGAAAAATGCCAGTCGAGCGTGGGTTCCTCCAATGTCGCCTGCCAGAATCATTTCTCGAAATCCCTCCAGTGACGGCCGTCGCGCTCCAGCAGATCTTCGGCTTCTTTGGGCCCCCAGGTGCCGGCGGCATAGTTGGGAAAATTACGCGCGGGTAATGCTTTCCAGACGTCCAGTACAGGGCTGACAACGCACCATCCAGCTTCGACCATGTCCGCGCGCTGGAACAGCGTGGCATCGCCGATCATGCAATCATGCAGCAGCCGCTCATAGCCGGTGCTGGGGATGGACCCGAAATAGTCGGAGTACTCGAAGCTCATGTTCACTACGCCCAGCCGCATGGCGGGTCCGGGTTCCTTGGCGGCGAAGCGGAGAGAAATACCTTCTTCCGGCTGGATATGCAGCACCAGTTGGTTAGGCATCAGATTCTCCACCGGCGTGTCACGGAACAGCACAAACGGAGCGCGGCGAAATTGAATGACGATGCTGGTGCTGCGGCTGGGCAGGTGTTTGCCGGTGCGCAGGTAAAAGGGGACGTCCGCCCAGCGCCAGTTATCAATCAGGAGCTTCATGGCGACAAAGGTTTCGGTTTTAGAATTCGGAGGCACGCCGGATTCACTGCGATAGGCGGGCACACGGTCGCCGCCCACGACGCCCTCGCCATACTGACCGCGCACGGTCCGAGTGAGCACGTCTTCGGAACTCATGGGTTGGATGGCATGCAGAATCTTCGCTTGTTCGTCACGGACGGAATCGGCTCGGAAAGATACGGGTGGCTCCATCGCGGTAAGGCTGATGAGTTGCATGATGTGGTTAGGCACCATGTCCCGCAGGGCGCCGGCTTTGTCGTAATACCCGCCACGCTTTTCCACGCCTACGGTTTCCGCCACCGAAATCTGAACGTGATCGATGTAGCGCCGGTTCCAGACAGGCTCGAAAATTCCGTTGGCGAAGCGCAGCGCCAGGATGTTCTGTACCGTTTCCTTACCCAGATAGTGATCAATACGGTAGATTTGCTTCTCGCTCGCCACCCGCAGCAATTGCTGGTTCAGTAGTCTGGCGGACTCGAGATCGTGTCCGAAAGGCTTTTCGATGACCACCCGCCGCCAACGCTGATTGTCTTCCTGCATCAATCCCACTTCCGCCAGATGCTCCACGCCGGGGCCGAAAAATTCGGCCGCCGTGGCCAGGTAGTACATGTGATTGCCGTGGGTCGAGTGCTCCTGATCGACCTTGTCGAGCAAATCCTTCAGTTGCAGATAAAGGTTCTTGTCGCCCATGTCTCCGCTCTGGTAGTGCATACGGCGAACGAACCATTCCCAGATATCGGCGTCGACCTTGTCAGTCGCGAACTGTTTGATGTCTTCCGAGACTTTCTTGCGGAAATCCTCGGTCGACATGGGAGAGCGCGCGACGCCAATCACGGCAAACTCACGCGACAACAAGTCGTTTTTCGCCAGATTGTAGAGCGCTGGAATCAGCTTGCGGCGGGTCAGATCACCGCTCGCGCCAAAAATCACCATGGCGCAGGGATCGGCCGGCTTGCTGATTCGAGGCTGTTCGATTGCGGGCATTGCTTCAGTTTGGGCCATATCTACTTCTTGACCATTCCCGGCTCGAAGCGGTTGGCGCATCGCGGAAAACACGCTCTTAGCCAATATTAAATCGTTTCTATAAGCCCGGCTACTGCTTTCGGTGGTTATAGCTTAAACCAGTGTAGTACGCCGGGAGAGAAATCAGGTTAGGGCTTGCTGAAACGCAGCCGACAAGCGAGCGAGGCCGGATGCCAGACCTTCGCCCAGATGGACCCGCAACGCGCGCCGCCCACGTTCCGCGAGGACCTGGAAGTCTCCCCGGGCTTGCGCTGCTTTGACCACGCCAAAAGTGTACGTCTGCCCGGGGACGGGCAGGTCGGCGGCATCGTCGCAGGTGACCTGGAGAAAGACTCCGCTGTTCGGCCCGCCTTTGTAGGCCTGGCCCGTGGAGTGAAGGAATCGCGGGCCAAATTCGAGACAGGTGGCCACGCGCTTCTTGTCACGTAGCGCCTGACGTAATTTCTGCAGCAGCGTCTCGTGCGCAGCATCCATCTGGATATAAGCCAGCAGGGCAAAATAATCGCCGGCTCCTACACGTTTGAGATGGGCGCGAAGATATCCCGCCAGCGACTTGTCGCTGCCCGCGGCTTTGGCTAGGGCATCGGCATTTACCGTGTCGGTAAATAATTTAATGCCGCCATCCTCGAGAACCGGTTTTTCCGGGGGCAGGGAACCGTTCTTCTCGTATTCGTCGGTGAGATTGCGGGTCGCGATCTTGCTGGCTTCCACATCGGGTTGGTTGAAAGCGTTGATTCCGATGACGGAACCGGCTACGGCGGTGGCGATTTCCCAGCGGAAGAATTCCTGGCCCAAATCGTAAATGTCGCCGAGCGGAATGCGGACCACCGGATGTCCTGCCTGCTCGAGCGCGGCAACCTTGGCATCCTGGGCCTTGTCCGGCGCGGTTTCCAGCCGCACGTAGGCGAACACGCGATCGTTGCCATAAACCTCAGGTGGTCCGACGTCTTCGCGGTCGATGGGGACAATGCCCTTGCCCTGTTTGCCGGTGGATTCAGCCATCAACTGCTCGAGCCATGCCCCCAAAGCAGAGATCCCGGGTGAGGCGATGATGGTGACCTTGTCGCGTCCATTCCGCGCCGCCGTGCCCAGAATGATTCCAAGCACAACTCCCGGGTTCTGATCGGCGGGCACGCTGGCGCCGCAAGCCTCGACCATTGCCTGCGTGCGGTCCAGAAACCGGCTGAGATCCAGTCCCATGATGGCGGCGGGGACCACGCCAAAGTTCGAGAGCGCGGAATAGCGGCCGCCGATGCTGGGCAGACCGGGGAAAATATGCCGGAAGTGATCCGCCTCCGCGACCTTCTGCATTTTCGATCCGGGATCGGTAACCGCGATGAAGCGGCTACCGGCTTTGTCCGCACCGATGGTTTGCTTCACGCGCTCGAAGAAGTACTGTTTGAAAATATTTGGTTCGAGCGTCGTTCCCGACTTGCTGGAGACGATAAACAAAGTCTTGGACAGATTTACTTCGTTCTCGAAAGCCTTGACCTGCGCCGGGTCGGTGGAATCGAGCACGTGCAGTTCGGGGAAGCCGGCAATTTTGCCGAAGGTCACCTTAAGTACGTCGGGGCACAAACTCGAGCCACCCATGCCAAGCAGGAGGATGTCGGTGAAGTTTTCTTTTTTAACCTCCGCCACCGCCGCGCGCAGCTTTTCGCTGTGAGCGATCTGTTCGGCGGTGACGTCCAGCCAGCCCAACCATTTCGCTTCGTCGGTCCCGGTCCAGAGCGAAGCGTCGTGCTGCCACAAACGACGTACTTTGTCGCCGGAGCGCCAATCTTCCAGGTTGGTCTTTACCGAGGCCGCCAGGGCCGTGGGCAGTTTGTAGGTCTGAACGCCGACTTTGGGGCTCATTTGGATTTCGAGCTCTTTTCCACTGCCGCAAGTAGTTTGTCGAAAGCCTCGGAGAAGAGGCGGACTCCGTCGTCGGTGAGCTTATCCGTCACTTCCTTCATGGAAATACCAACCTTGGCCGCGGCTTCCATCGTCTTATGCGCCGACGCAAGATCTTCGGTAAGGCTCGGGCGCAGCTTCCCATGATCGCGGAAGGCGTCGAAGGTGGCCGGTGGAATGGTGTCCACCGTATCCGACCCGATCAGTTCTTCGACGTACAGCACATCGCGGTAGGCCGGGTTCTTGGTGCTGGTGCTGGCCCAGAGCACGCGCTGCGTCTGCGCACCCTTGGCGGCCAGCGCTTTCCAGCGATCAGTACTGAAGATGGCCTGATATTTTTCGTAAGTTTGCTTGCCGTTGGCAATCGCCACTTTTCCGTGGAGGCTCTTCAGTTGCTCTTGCTCACGCGCATCTTTGGACACCTTGAGTTTGGCGTCGATGATGGCATCGACCGCGGAGTCGATGCGGCTGATGAAGAAGCTGGCCACGCTGGCCATCTTGCTGACGTCGCCGCCGCTCTTGGCGAATTGCTCAAGGCCGGCGATGTAGGCTTCTGCCACCTTCACGTAAACATCTTGAGCGAAAAGCAAGGTTACGTTGATGTTGATGCCTTCGCTGAGCGCCTGCTGGATCGCAGGGAGACCCTCGGCAGTGCCGGGAATCTTGATCATTACATTCTCGCGCCCGACAGCTTTCCACAGCCTGCGCGCTTCCTCGAGCGAGCCTTTGGTGTCGCGGGCGAGATAGGGTGATACTTCGAGGCTGACGTATCCGTCGCGGCGCTTCGAGCTGTCGTACACCGGGCGCAGAATATCCGCCGCATCCTGGATGTCACGGATAGCGAGAATCTCGAAGCGTCCTTTGGCGTCGAGATCAGTCCGCGACCGCAAGGAGTTCAGCAGATCGTCGTACAGAGCGCCGCCGGCAATTGCCTTTTCGAATATCGTCGGATTCGAAGTCATGCCCCGAAGTCCATCTTCCTCAATCAAGCGCTTCAGTTCGCCGCTGGTGAGCAGGTCGCGCCGGATGTAGTCCAGCCAAACCGATTGGCCGAATTTGAGAAGATCTTTCAGTGGGTTGGTAGCTTTGGCGGTGTCGAGCACTCCTACTGGCTGCATAAATACCTCTTTCTTAGTCGTCGGTCGTCAGTCTTCACCAAAACCAAGATCGAGTGTCTTGCTGACGACTGACGACCCATGACTGACGACTGCTATTTATTTTCCCATTGCCTTTCGGGCCGCCGCGACGACGTTCTCGGTGGTGAACCCGAACTTTTTCTGCAAATCCTTGATTGGCGCTGATGCGCCGAATCTGCGCATCCCTACTACTATGCCAGTGGGGCCAACATATTGCGACCATCCAAATGTGGCGGCCTGCTCCACTGCTACCCGCGCCTTCACGTCCGGCGGAAGGACCTTGGCTTTGTACCCGTCGCTTTGATGATCAAAAAGATTCCACGAAGGGATGCTCACGACGCGGGCTTTGACGCCCTCGGTCTTCAGCTGCTCGTAGGCGCTGACGCACAACGAGACTTCCGTGCCGGTACCCATCAAGATAACTTCCGGCTTGCCGTCGGGCGCATCTGCCAGGATGTACGCGCCCTGGGCGACGCCCGAGGCAGCGCCATATTTCGAGCGGTCGAAGGTAGGGACGGCCTGCCGGCTCAGCACGATGACTGCAGGCTCATGCTGTAGTTTCATGATCACTTTCCAGGCTTCGACCACTTCGTTAGCGTCGCTCGGCCGTAGCAGCATCAGCCCGGGCATGGCACGCAACCCGGCCAACTGTTCGATGGGTTGGTGCGTCGGGCCGTCTTCACCCAAGCCAATCGAATCGTGGGTGAAGATGAAAATCGTTGGGATTTCCATCAATGCGGCCAGCCGGATGGCCGGCTTCATGTAGTCGCTGAAATTGAAGAAGGTGCCGCCGAAGGGCCGGACCTTCGAAACTGCCATGCCGTTCAAGGCCGCAGCCATCGCGTGTTCGCGCACTCCAAAATGCAGGTTGCGCCCGCCGTAACTGCCGGCCTGGAAGTCTCCGGCACCCGCAAACTTCAACCTCGTCCGGTCGGAACCCGCCAGGTCAGCCGAGCCGCCCACCAGCCAGGGAACTCCCTCGGCAACTGCGTTCAACACGTTTCCTGAACTCTCGCGAGTGGCCATGCCTTTTGCATCCGCCGGAAACGTGGGCAGCTTCTTGTCCCATCCGTCGGGCAGTTCGCGGAGTTGCATCTGCTTGATTTGGTTCGCCAGATCGGGATGTTTCTTTCCATAGTCGGCGAACAGCGTTTCCCACTTCTGCCGCAGCGCACCCCCGCGCTTGCCGATTCCGTTCTTGAAGTTGTCCAACACGCCATCTGGGACCAGAAACTTGGCGTCCTCCGGCCAGCCGTAGAATTTTTTCACCAGCCGAACTTCTTCTTCTCCCAGAGGCTCGCCGTGGGCGGCACTGGTGTCCTGCTTGTGTGGCGATCCGTAGCCGATATGGCTGTTCACGCGGATCAGAGTTGGACGGTCATTGGTTTTCGCGAAGCCCCTGAAAGCCTGGGCCAGTGCATCCAGGTCGTTGGCGTCGGTGACATGTTCAACGTTCCAGCCGTAGGCTTCGAAGCGCTTCCCTACGTCCTCAGTGAAGGAGACGTTCGCCAGACCATCCAGCGTGACGTGGTTCTCATCGTAAATCCAGCACAGATTGGAAAGTTTGAGATGGCCGGCCAGGGACGCGGCCTCGCTGGCGACGCCTTCCATCAGGTCGCCATCGCCGCACATCGCGTACACGTTATAGTCAAAAATCTCAAAACCGGGTTGGTTGAAATGCGCTCCCAGCCACTTGCCGGCAATCGCAACCCCTACACTGTTTGATACACCCTGGCCCAGAGGGCCGGTGGTGGTTTCCACGCCCGCAGTCCAACGATATTCGGGATGTCCGGGAGTCTTGCTGTCGAGCTGGCGAAAATGCTTGAGGTCGTCCATCGACACGGCAAATTCACCGAGGTGCTCGCCTTCGGGATTCACGCCGCGAACCTGCGATAGGTACAGCATGCCATACAGCAGCATGGAAGCGTGGCCATTCGAAAGGATGAAGCGGTCACGATTGGGCCATGTCGGATTTTCGGGATCGTAGCGCAGGAACTGCTGCCACAAGCTGTAGGTGACGGGCGCTAACCCCATGGGCGCACCCGGATGTCCCGAGTTCGCCTGCTGAACTGCATCCATCGCCAGAGTGCGAATGGTGTTGATGCACAGCGTTTCCAGTTGCTTGCCGGTCGCCAAAGTCTGCTCAGTCGCTACCATGAAGGACTCTCCCCTGGGGAGGTTATGTCATCAACCAATGTGGGTGGAAGTGCACGGCTCTCCGATAACGGCCCGAGAAACTGTTCTTCGTTTGCAGTCTACTGTTTGCAGTCTATCAATTTCTTTCGAACCTTGCTTGCGGGATTTTCCCTGTGTATCTAATGCTCCGACGGCCCCATTCGTTGAAACCGCATGCGCAGACAACAGTGTTCTCTGCTGGCACGCGACCTTCATGCTGATGTCTAGTGTTTGCAGATACTTGAACGAGATAACTGGCCTATCGCTTAAGCTGTGCGAGGTAGCCGTTTTCCGTGTTGTAGCCCTTGGTCGTGCTTTCGACAAACTTGAGAAAATGCCGCAGGTTTTCGCGCTCGGTGGGTTCGAGTTCGGAAAATTTGATGCGCACGCCGAAGGATGGACTGCTCTTGGTAACAATCCCGGTGAGGATGAGGCCCTTGATCCAAATCTTGCCGTTAGCCAGCCAAAGACCGATTTCGACAGTGACTCCGGAGGGCACCGGTGTGGCGGTCTCGACGAAGCATCCCCCGATACTGGTATTCGACAAGTTTCCCCAGATCGGCACCGCCGAATTACCTAGACGCAACTCGACCGCCACAAAGCACCTCAAGCGGGCGTGGCGCCGGCGATCCTGGCCCCATGTAGGAGTAAAGATGTCAGGTTCAAATGGCGGACTCGCTGCCGGGCTGGTTGCAACCGGGGCCGCGGGCGCGGGCTGCGCGACTGCGGCAGGTGGCGCCTGGGCAGCAGCCGCGGCCTTCGCGACCGGCACCTTTCCCGTCCCACCCTTGATCTTTCGCATCGCCTCGAGCAGGGCCTGGTCACGGTGCTCCGCGGGAGTATCGCGATAAACCTGCAGCAGTTCTCCTAGATGGCTCACGAGGACCGGATCGGTCAGAAGCTGTGTCCAATCCGCACCCGTGCCGGAGTACTTGGGGTCGCTCATAGGATAGAAGTTCCCGCGAACTCTTGGTGATGCCTCTACAAGATTGAAGCAGGATGTCATCCGTAACAAGATGACTATAGTCACAAGCCCGGTAATCAGGGCTGAGGCACGCCTTTCGAGAACACCCTTCGCGCGGCGGCCGAGTCACAGTCGCGCTTCCCGAAACCCGCACAATTCCTCTCCCGACGAGTCCATTCTTCGGTGTGCTCTTTACGGTTTTTTTTATGACTTTCTTATGCACTTTTTATATCGATCAATATCAAATTGTGCCCCAAGAGTGTGGCGTCGGGGCCAGGAAGGAACCGCAATGAAACGGATCGATGCTGTAATCCGACAGGGGAATCTGGACGAGGTACGGGAGCGCCTTACCAACATTGGTGTGGAAGGGCTCACGGTCACCGAAGTGATCGGGTTCGGACGGCAGAAGGGCCACAGCGAGTTCTATCGGGGATGCGAGTACAAAGTGGACTTTCATCCCAAGCTGCTGCTGACGATTGTGGCCCGCGAAGACCAAGTGGAGGAGATTTTGGAGGCCATCGTCGGAGGCGCGCGCACCGGAAAAATCGGTGACGGAAAAATTTTCGTCACGCCGGTCGACGAGGTGGTCCGCATCCGCACCGGGGAAATCGGCAAGGCAGCTGTCTAGTTCATACTGCGGCACGCGTCATCGCGTCTCGACGAAACCCGCACTTTTTCGACATAAGCAACATTCAGAGTTTGCGCTGGGCCAGGGGGAAACGATCAGGAGGAAGAGATGGAACACGGAAAAGCGGGGACCACCGCTCAGGATGCGGTGAGGCGGAGGTCGCGCTATGCAGTGCTATTTCTCGCGACTGTAATATTAGGCAGTCTGTTAACCCCCTGTTTCGCGGACGAACCTGCGCCCGATCCCTCGGGCACAGCGACCGGAGACCGAACCGCAACCACCGATGCGGCGGGCAATCCTTTCGTGGTTTCCGCGCCGCCCGATCCGAGTGCGCCGGACTACGCCCAGAAAAAGAAAGACTACGACGATTTCCAGGCCCAGTTGGCGAAAGAACCACTGGCGGGGAAGTTGGCCGACAATCTGGGCCATGTCCGAATAGCCACCAACTTCTCCTGGACCCTACTGACCGGATATCTGGTGCTGTTCATGCAGGCCGGCTTTGCCTTGCTGACGTGCGGATTGGTGCGCAAGAAAAATGCCGCCCATCTGATGATGCTGAACTTTGCGGCGTACGTCTTTGCTTTCCTCGCCTACTACGCCGTAGGCTACGCCTTTCAGTTTGGCGCTGTGGCTATCAATGCCGCCCCGGCAAACCTCGGTGGCACCCCGACGCTCAATCATTTCCTCCTGGGCAGCGGCCTATGGGGATTTCTGGGAGGCAAGGGTTTTTTCCTTTCCGGTCCCGGCTACGATGCGGGCAGTCTCTGTCTGACGTTGTTTGAAGTCGTTTTCATGGAGACGGCCGGCTACATCATTGTCGGCGCTATCTGTGAGCGGATTACCTTCTGGTCGTTCCTGCTTTGTGAACTCTTCATAGGAGCAATTCTCTATCCCGCCTTCGGTTGCTGGGTTTGGGGTGGGGGCTGGCTATCACAGCTGGGCACGACCCGGAATCTTGGGCACGGCTACGTGGATTTCGCCGGCTCGACTGTGGTTCACGCTGTGGGAGGGTTTGCCGCCATGGCCCTGTCCGTGATCCTGGGCCCGCGTCTGGGCAAGTATGGGCCAGACGGAAAGGTGAAAGTCTTTCCGGCGCATAACCTCGTCTACGTGGTTACCGGAACTTTCATTCTGCTGTTTGGCTGGATGGGCTTCAATCCCGGCTCGACGCTGGGAGCTTCCGACCTTCGCATCTCGGTCATCGCAGTGAATACCAACCTTGCTGCGGTGGCGGGATCGGCGGCTGCGATGTTCCTCTGGTACCTCCTGTTCGGTAAACCCGACATCACCATGGCCTGCAACGGGATGCTCGCTGGTCTGGTTGCAATCACGGCTCCCTGCGCCTTTGTCTCTCCGAACTCAGCTGTCGTCATCGGCGTTGTGGCCGGTGTCGTGGTTTGTCTCGGAGTTCTCTTTAATGATCGCGTGGTCAAAATTGACGATCCTTGCGGAGCGATCTCAGTGCACGGCTACTGTGGTTGGTTAGGTGCGGTATGTGTGGGCCTCTTTGCTGACGGCACCTATGGCTCAGGTTGGAACGGAGTCGGCGCGTCCTCTTACCTGGGACACCAGGGCCAAGGTGTGACGGGCTTGTTTCACGGGGACACGCGACAGTTTCTCTGCCAGCTGATGGGCGCTACGCTGTGTGCGGCCTGGGCATTTGGTGCGACCTATGTCGTGTTCGGATTAGTGAATAAAGTCAAGAGTATGCGGGTTGCTCCGGAGGTGGAACTCGAAGGTCTGGATATTCCCGAGTTTGGCCTGAAGGGTTATCCCGAGGACGCCACGGTCACCATGGAGGCTTGATCTGCTTCGTCAAGCTCAGCGGAGCTGATTGCGGACGATAGAGAGGGAGGAAGAATCTGGCGCGCCGCCGGGCGAGACTTGACCTCCCGACCTATTGCTCTTAAGGCATGAGACGGCCGGTTGGCCCAGCACGAGTTCATCGTGGTTCTGCGATCTCGTGTATCTTGGGCAGCGAGGTACTGCCGATGAGAGCGATTTTCTTTGCCCTGGCATTTGCCTTTTGCCTGGCGCAGTTTTCCACGGCGCAGGTGGATCCGCGCTGGAAACCAAACGATCCGGATCGTCCATTGCCCCCGGTGATTGTGCCGGGGACGCCGAGCACGCAGGAAATGCCGGGGCGTCCTCCATCGGATGCCGTTGTGCTGTTCGGTGGCAAGGATCTTTCCCAGTGGGCGGCCGAAGATGGCCAGCCAGCCCGGTGGAAGGTAGGGGATGGCTACATGGAGGTGGTGCCCCACAGCGGCCTCATCCATACGCGCCAGCCGTTCGGTGATTGCCAATTGCATGTGGAGTTCACCGAGCCTGTGCCTCCGGTTGGCGAGGATCAAGGACGCGGCAACAGCGGCGTATTTCTGATGGGCCTTTACGAGATCCAGGTGCTGGATTCGTATCAGAGCAAAACCTATGCCGACGGGCAGGCCTCTGCCGTATACGGACAATTTCCCCCGCAGGTGAATGCCTCACGGCCACCGGGACAATGGCAGACATATGACATCATCTTTCACGGTCCGCGCTTTGCCAAAGATGGCAAGGTACTCCGCCCGGCTCGGGTGACTGTGCTGCACAATGGAGTGTTGGTACAGGACAATGTTGAGTTGTCGGGTCCCACTGGCCACCATGTGCGGCCTCCTTACCAACCCACGGCCGACAAGTTACCCCTGAGCCTGCAAGACCACGCCAACCCGGTGCGTTTTAGAAATATCTGGATTCGCGAGCTGGGTGAGGGACAGTAGAGCGTACTCAACGTCCGTTCGAATCGGCGGGCACAGCCAATCAAGTGCATCTACTCTTGAGCGTGCCCCCGCGCTCAAGCTTGGGCGGGGTTTTCCTGCCGGCCGGCACACCCTCGCCGCTAGAACATACCCCTCTCTTGTTCTCCTTCCGTCCGGGCTGTGCTTTCAGTGACCAGGGTACTGGAGGAGAATATTTCCACTTGTTGGGAGATGCCTGTGACGGATAAACATCAAAAACCCCCAAGCCGAGCTTGGACGGGGGCACCCTCCGGATGGTGAGACAAAGGTTGGGCCGCCTGGTGCAGACTGACGGCGCCGCTCGATCCTAGGCCTTCAGTGGCCATGCACTCTGACCACCGTGGTGGTAGGCCAGGTTGCCCAGGTGTCCTGCACGCGCGGCGGCGACCCCGGTCTCTACTGGCGCGGTCGGCTCTTTGCGCGTCTTGATGCACTCGAAGAAATTCTCCATGTGTGAAATGGTGCCGTCGCGGAAGCTGTGTTCGGTGAGAATCGGATTTTGCCCGCTTTGGACGCCCTCGCGATAAACGGCGAAGCCGCTGCGGTCGAGCTTCAAGGTCGCTTCTGTTCCGCGGAACTCTAGGCCTCCATCATCGATGGAGGAACTCATCATGCCCTCATACACCACATCAAACCCGGGATAGCGGAAAGCCGCCTGAATGGTGTCGGGACAATCCCACTGGTCGAAAACATATTTGTCCCCGAGCATATGCGCCTCACGTGCCTGGTCAGTTTTCATGGCCCAGTGCACCACATCGATCCAATGAGTGAAGAGATCGGTCATGGCGCCGCCGCCAAAATTCCAGAACCAACGCCAATGGTTATATTTCTCCTCGCTGAAGGGCTGGTCGGGAGCGGATCCGAGCCAAAGCTTCCAATCGAGGGCCTGCACGTCGATGGGCTTGGGCACCCAGTTCCGGTTGTAGTTCTGCCACCAGTAGGTCCGCACCTGCGTGATGCGACCAAGACTGCCTCCCTGAATCATATCGACCGCATCGCGAAAGTGAGTCCAGCTGCGCTGTTGCATGCCGCACTGCAGAATCTGCTTGCCGGAACGAACCGCTCGGGTGAGTGTGGCGCCTTCATCAATCGTGTGGGTGACAGGCTTTTCCAGGTAGACGTCTTTGCCGGCCGCCAGGGCATCGACTGCCATGCGAACGTGCCAATGGTCCGGGGACGCGATAAAAACCGCATCCAGGTCCTGTGCCAGCACTTCACGATAATCCAGGTGGGGAGTCGCTATACCGTTGGACCGTTCCTTGACGGTATCGCGGTGCGGTGCGTACACGTCGCTCACGGCTACGATCTGGTAGGGGCCGACCTTGTCGGCAGCATCGAGCAGGTTACGCATCCGGCTGCCGGCTCCGATGACTCCCACGCGAACGGTATCGTTTGCACCCAGCACTCTGGTTGAGGCGAGCGCGGTAAGTCCACTGGCGATGATGAAGCTTCGGCGATTAAGCATTGTTGGCCTGGTTCTCCAGTCTGCTTTGCGCTTGGATCTTAGTAAGTCGCGATCTGGCGCGAGGAGAGCTTATCAAAAAATGGAACATGGACGCTGCATTTGGACGCTATGAGGATGGATTTGCGAGCGTCAAGAACATTACCGAACTCCCAGAGCTGGGATTTGTCGCTACACCAGAGCTGCTCAGAAATGTAACGAGAAGCTGTTGAAGTCTGGTGCACCCGGAGATTCGAACTCCCGACCTATTGCTCCGGAGGACTTGCCGCACGAGGAATCAGAGAGGTAGAAGGAGTGACCAGTTGTGATGGATTGCCACCTATGCCGTGTCCAGCAAGGCCTTCCAGCGATAGCGCGACACTCAGTCACACTCGGTAGGGCTTGGTGGTGGGCCCAATTCGGCGCAGTCCCAATCAACCTGTGATGTTCACAATCACAACGACCATCCTTGGCCGATCGCTCAGGCCCGAGTTGTCCAGCCCTGAGAGAGGGGGATGGCGGGGGCATGTCGAGCGGGTCCGGTTTATTTTTTTATGCTGTGAATCTTGCCTAGCGAAGAACTGCCGAACGCGAGTCGGACTTATTGGGGTGCACAGGCTCCTTTTGCCCACGTTCCGTGCCGAGCCACGCGGTCAGCTCCTCGGGTGAGGCGCAAACCCAGCGGCCCTCGAGGCTGACTGGCATCCCTGACTTCTGCCAGCGTTGCGCCACACACACGGTCTGGCCTAGGAATTCCGCGATCTGTCCCCAGCCCTTCAAGACGCGATCTTTCGACTTTGGCTTCGCTTTCGGCATAACCAGCCGGAAGTACGTCATCAATTTTCGGCGCAATCCCCTATGCGAAGGCACCATCGATACCGTACTTCTCACCCAGGAATACGATGAGGGTTCGCGGCAGTACTCTTGCGAGTTCCTGCCACGTAAGCACCTTGCAACGCAGCCGCAGATCGACCGGGCGCACGCACTTCATCACCGCATACCAGGCTTCGATCAGGTCTTGCCTTCTTGCGTCGGTGAGCACGCAGAACGAACCACCCGACGCATGCGCAGCCAGAACGTTCCGTATGAGCTGATATGAAAGAGAGTCGCGCTCGGTCTGAGGCAAGTCCTCATCTTCGAATACTTCGCTGAAGCCGCGATAGGCGCGAACGATCGCTTTAGGGGCCTTCTGAAAGTCACTCTCAGTCAGCTTCGCCTCGATCAGCAGATCGCCAAGCCGCATATCAACTTCTGTGCGGTCGACTCTCCCATTTGCCAAGGGCACGCGCGCCCGAAATCCGAACTCCGGGATTACGCCGGGCTTCACATCAAGCATCGAACAGACCCGGCCATCTCTGAACACACCTGGATGGCAGAAAGCATTCATCAGCAGAGCATCGGAACTCGTACAGGAATCCAGTTCTCTTCGGATTCCATTCTCGTATGGTGGGAGGGACTTATGACATTGCGAATGGACTTTCTGCAAACGGCGTCGCCAATTCGGGTTGCGAAGGATCGCTTTGTAGGTGGAGGCAAGGAAATTCCCGTGCCGCGAATCATTGCAATATCGTTCGAAGCAGACCGTCGACGGCTGACCATAGCTCAGACAGTGTGGTAGCCCATGGGTTCGGGCATATTGCTCGGCTCGTTGGCTCAGTTCACGACGCAGCGAACCCGCCCAATTCATCCTCGAACGTCGAACCGAACCAGCTTCAGAATCGTCTGGGATCAGCGCCACTTCCACATCTGTTTCCACGCCTGGACCAGCTCCGGGATCGCCCGCGCGCTCGGGAAGTGTCCCGGCCCGATGCGACAGACAAAGTGCGCGCTCCGGTAGAAATCCTGCACGGCGGTCGTGCTCATCATCGAGAGGCGTCTCTGCAAATCTGCCAGATCCTTCCGGCTGAGCACCTCGTCCGCAGGTCGGGGACGCCGAGCCATGGCTGCCGACTAACAACCCATATTCCGGCTTGTACCGCGCGGCGACCGTTCGACGGGAAGGATTGAGTTTTGCAGGCATGGGGATCTCGCGCTCCCGGTAATTCTTTGGGCTGAACATGCCAACCGTTGGCGGGCCGGACGTTCTGCCCAACCCCATACCCGAGGCTGACCGGGAGCCTCGCAAGCCTGATCCTACCGTCGCCAATTCCGCCCGTACCGGAACCCGCACCCGCATTTTTCGGACTCACGTCACGCGTGCCTGCGTACGGGTTTCTGGGGCTGCAACCGACCTAGTTAAAAGCAATGGCCGCAGTCTGATAAACCCTCTGGCCGGGTCACGCGCTTCTTACGTAATCCAAACTAGTCGTACTTTGAATGGCAGAAGGGCGACGCTTCAGTGAGCTACGCAAGGCATGAAGCACGCACATCGCGTCGTCCAAACTTTCTTCCTCTTCAAATCTGTCTTCGGACGTGTAGAACAACTCTCGCGCCCGCATTGCGAGCGCAATTTCCGCCTCAGCGATGCGCTCCGGTAGCTTATTCATATCCGACTCGCACATCGCGGCTTGATAAAGGTCTTTCCATGATTGAGCATCCAAACGTTTGCACGCTCCAGTATTCATAAACGATTCTCCCGCGACCAGAGAGGCTCAAGCTGGCTGGTATATCCTCAGCTTATAAAACAGAAATGGATAATGATTCAACCCCCTTTTATTTATCTTTACGACGGAGTACAGCAGGAGCGTCGACCTTTTGCGCTTCGAACGATCGCGGGGGCAGAGCTCAATAGCGATTTCCAGCCGGTACGTTCACCCCTCGGAGGACACAGTACTCGCGGCCATATCTCGGTTGAGTGGGCACAATTCTGGGAACAGTCCAGAAAACTTGAAAACTTCGTCGAGGTCAGGGTGTCCAGAAGTAGTTGAGGGAAAAGAGTGAAATCTGGTGCGCCTTAGGGGACGATTTTAGAACTCTGGTTCTGTCGCCTGGTCTGGTCGAAATCCCAAATGGAGATTTCTTGCACGCTCTACACGTCCCCTAAATCGGGGTTTGTCCCACACCGTCCATGGATGTGCGTAAAGGAAAAGGTTTCTGCACAAGGCCCGTTTGCCGGATTACTGGCGATTTTTCGCCAACAATGCAGGGGTACACTTTCTCCTGTTGCCCGACGACCACTGAAGCACAGTCGGTAAGGGGGGAAGCCAAGATAGAATGAAAAGGTAACCCCGGATTTGGAGACCCTCTTTTGAAGCAGGAACGCCGAAACTCAACGGCCCTTCTACAAGTATCGGACGTTCTGAGAGCCGCGTTCTGAAAGCCGCGCTCCAAGCCTGGTTTAACGCGCCTCTTTTCCGTTTGGCCCGAGGCAGGGAATCCGTTTATTCTGGTTCCGCCCGTTGCGAGGAACGCAATGCGTGGGACACTCAAATTCCGCACTATGTCGGCGAAATGCGCACATGAGGCTTCTGAAACGTTGGAAAGGCCGGACCCTGGTGTTCCTGCTGTACGCTTGGCGGCAAATCAGGAGCCATTTCCCACGGCAGCTCACTCCTCCAGCACGGCGCTTCCAAAAACTGGTCGGCCCCCCAGGGAGGTGTAGAAGCCATAGAGCGCCACCGCGGCCATCAACAGAATCCCCGCCAGACTGATGCCCGCATACCACGCAGACCCTTGGGTCGTCAGGGGAAAGAACTCCAGGAATTCGCCGAAGACGAATGCAGCCACCAGCGCCAACAGTCCGAAGCGGATCAGCAAAAACACGGTCAGACCATTCATGATCAGCCCGATCACCAAGGCAACGGGGGCAGATGGACTCCCCGCTGCGCCGAAGACCGTGAAGAAAAGAACGAATGCGACTGCTGCCGCCCACTCCTTGCGCAGCAAGGCCCGGAGAAGGAACAGGACAAACAGAATAGCAAGCGGAGCACCAAGCGCAGCGCTCCAGGTGATCGCTATATCAGCAATTATCGTACGCGCACCGAGAAGCTGCCACTGTGGACCCGATAATGGTTGTATCGGGGGATAGCCGAGCCAGGCGGGAACAAACCACCCTAGTCTTGAAAGAGCGGACGTAAACGCCGAAAAAAGACAACCGACGAGCACGTCGCGTCCCACTAGTGGATCCCGAAAGCCTCCCGCCAACAAGCGGCTCCAGGAGACAAGCGTGGCGGGCCAGCGCCGACGCACATAGGGCTCCAAGGCAATGTAGAGAACCCAGAACCAACAGGACCAGGCAAGCCCGAAGCTCAAGAACGTGAGGAAGAGCCAGACTTCGTCGAGATTCGGGACGTGGTGCGCACCGAAGACCCAGGCCACCGCCCAGGCCGCAAAAAAAACAGCTGCCAGACGAGAAGCTCCCCGGCGATCTCCCCGGCCAAGGCGGAGGTTCCGCCGGGCGACTATTGCGCTGACCACTAGCAACGAAAATGACAAAACGATTAAAATGATCAGACCCACCAGTTCGCCGGGGGTGCGCTGATACATACGGCTGCATACGCTCGGGACGGGTCCACGGGCCAATCAAGTGGAAATAGACGGGCTCACCCCGGTACGTCGCGGCCTCGATCCGCATCGGGATATCGGGGCGCTCGGCCAGCGATCCTGTCCACGCAGCACGTGCGTCGCTGTAAATAGGAGGCGTCCAGGTCGGCTGCGTTGGCTGCCACTTGGACGGATCGAGTCCCGCGGCAGAGAACAGAGGCGCCCAGTCAGGTAAACGCGCGGCGCCTGCCGACTTCTCAACCTGAGGAGGCACAGCGATGAACTGCGTGAGGCGACCGAGCGGATTGAGGCTGACCAGCGTCATCCCGGACAAATTCAATGGCGGGTCGTCCGTCCATACGAATCCCACGTGGGTAAATTCGTGAAGAAGAAGGAGGAATGAGCCGCGAGAGGCCGCGGGCTGCCGCGATACCAAAACACGAACGCTCCAGTTTCGAGGTTGTTCCAGCGTGTCTTCGATTTGTCGTGTTCCGCGATATAGTGTAGAAACTCGTTGCCCTCGTAGAACCCAATCGCCGTGTCAACCGGCGGCTCGGAATAGCCGACACTCTGCAGAATCTCCCGCGCGCGCTCGGCAAGCGCTTCCGGCGGTTTTTCGAGCGGCACGCGCCGGTAAAGCTTGGCTTGTGCACTCGACAGAATCACCGCGATTACGGCCACAAGGACTCCTGCCAGCAAAACCCAAGCCACCACGGGGCGCAGGCCTTCGGATTCTCCTGAGGCGGCGACCATCTCGGGCGACGGTGTTTCACCTGCCGCAAGCGCAGCCGCCAGCGGATCGCCTCCCGGAAAGGCAGCCGCTACTTGCCGTACCGAAGACGGCCGTAGCGCGGGATCTTTTTGCAGGCAGCGCAGGATCGCGCTTTCCACGGCTGGATCAATTTCCTTTACTACTGACGACGGTGTCCGGGGAGAGGACTCCAGATGCGCGCGTCGCCACTCGAGCGGGCTGTTTGCTTTATAAGGAAGGCGTCCGGTGAACAGCTCATAAAACACGAGTCCGAGCGAGTAGATATCGCTGCGAACGCTGGCTTCGCCCTTGCCAATCTGCTCAGGAGCCATGTAAGCCGGCGTACCCGCAGTCTCGCTCCGGCCCGTTGCATCGTCGCTGCTGAGGGCGAGCCCGAAGTCCGTAATGCGCACGCGCCCTCGTCCGTCGAGCATGATGTTCGCTGGCTTCAGATCACGATGCAGCAATCCACAATCATGCGCGGCCGCCAGGCCAGCGCAGATTTGGTGCGCGGTTTCCAGTGCCTTGTCCGCAGGCAAGCGCCCGATGCGCCGCAACAACGACGAAAGGTCTTCACCGTCGATGTACTCCATAGTGAGGAAGTGCTGGCCGTTCACCTCACCGATGTCGTAGACCCGACATACATTCGGGTGCGAAACCTGACGGGCGTTCCGTACTTCGGCGTGAAATCGGGCGAGCGACGCGGCATCATTCTGGAGCGAGGCGGGAAGAAACTTGAGGGCTACAACATTCCCAAGTTTGAGATCCTCGGCGCGGTAGACCTCGCCCATGCCGCCGCGCCCTAGCAAAGCCACGATCCGGTATCGGTCGGCGAGAATTGTGCCCGGCGAGAATCCCCCGCTTTGCGGCGGGTGCGGTCTTGGGGGAACAGGCGTAAGCACCACAGCAGGTCCACCCGGCTCCAAGGTCGGCGTGTCGAGAATGGAAACGGCACGCCCGCATGAAGAACAAAAACGGACGTTCTCAGAAGATACAGCCCCGCACCCGGAGCAGGTGATCATGCGGACGGATTGTATCGCACCGCGAGGCGAGCGCGGTGAAGCCTCATGTGTGGAATATGCCCGGCTCTGGCCGATAGACTCCTGAGTAATTGCCGACTGTTTACCGATCCGTCGGGTCACTGGCGAGTAATCGCCGACTCGCCTCCGAAATTACAGTCTGCCCGCCTAAGCGGCTCGGATTCAGAAGGTTAGTTGCACCTTGAGCTGGATCAACCGCGGTGACGCGTCGGCCCCTAGCAGCCCACCGAAGATCGTAGTTGGCCCACTCACGGTCCGAGTGATCTTTCCGAAAAGGCTGCTGCTGACATTCCCGACCGGCATGTCGAAATTGGGATGGTTCAGCACGTTGAAGAACTGTGCCCCAATTCCGAATTGGGCTGGCTCCCATCCGGGGATTCTCGTGTTCTTCATAATCGTAAAGTCGGAGCCGAAGTATCCCGGGCCACGGAAGGAGTTTCGCCGGATATTCCCAAATCCCGTCGGCGAGGCCGAAAACTTGGCCGGGTCTAAGCAGTTATTGATGTTCGGCTGGCCCACTCCAAACGTGCTGAAGCAATTCTTATCAGTTCCTCCGCCGGCGTAGTTGGCAAAAACCGCGCCGCCGTAGTTCGTCCCAGCCAAAGTACCGGTGGTGCCTGCATCATATGGTGTGAAGGGG
The DNA here is from genome assembly GCA_963803655.1 of Terriglobia bacterium. Lineage (GTDB taxonomy): Bacteria > Acidobacteriota > Terriglobia > Terriglobales > Acidobacteriaceae > JAIQFF01. The sequence goes on along the minus strand of CAWDNR010000010.1, from coordinate 385,163 downwards.
AATCCGGTGTGGGCTAGCAGAGTGCCTGACACCTGCCAACCCTTCAGCACTGCGTCTGGACCATGCCGAAACGTCAACCGCTTTAGTGGGAGTTCCCAGACGTAGTTGAGGTGGAGGCTGTGGCGCACGTCGTAGTCGGCTACTGCCGTAATTGAATTTACGCAGATTGTTTGGGTCCTCCGGATTCAAGAAGCTCGTGTTGACCGCCCCCCCAAAGGAAGCGGCAAACGCCAGCAGGCCCGATACCTCGTCAAGAGCGTGGCTCCAAACATAGTTGGCTTGGACCAGACCACTTGTGAACCTCCGGGTGAACGAGATAATCATCCCGTTGTAGTTCGAGACGCCGATGCTTTGGCCTTGCGTTGCGTGCCCAAATCGGAGGTCAGGCGCCGTTGCGGGCAGATCACCAAAACCGCCCGGAGCAAAAGCGTTGACGCTGTTGTTGGAGACAGCCTCGTGGATTCCGTGGTTGCCCACATAGCTGATGCTCAGAGACGTGTTCTGGCCAAAGCCCTTCTCAACCGCCACACTCCACTTCTGATATTGCGGGGCAGGCGTAAACCTATCAGTAGTGAAGAGCCCAGGCAAAGCTCCCGAGGTGTTGGGAGGAGTGCCGCTGTCAAATGAAGAAATAAAAGCGCTGTTCGCTCCCGCTGCATCGGCAAACAAATTGCAAGGAGTGCCGCCGCACATCTGGCCGGGCGCCAGATTATTCGGCATAAACCCAACCAGGAAGCGGTTGAGTAACGGCGGGTTCGAGGCGAACGCATCCACGACGACGGCAGGGAACTGATCATAGAAGATGCCAATTCCACCGCGGATCACCGTGTCGTACAGGCCGGACAAATGCGGTTGCCACGCGAAGCTTAACCGCGGCTGCGCCTCAACGTTAGTCAGGCCGGTAAAGGCCTGCTTACCGCCTAGGACTATGGTGCGGTTGTAGGGAATCGTCGCCGTGTGGTCAAGCGAGACGAATGGAGCCACGGCGTGGGCGAAGCATCGGTGCTGGCAAACCGGATTCGAGGGGTGGTCCAAGCGCACAGCCAAGGTCACGGAGAAGTTGGGCTTAATCCTCCATTGGTCCTCTATGTAACCGCCGATCGTGTAGACAGCTATCGCTTGCTCGGTTTCCCGCGGGAAGGCCTGGTCTAAGAGGGTGGGAGTCCCGGTGGCCGGGTCCACACCGCCGTTGTAGAACGCGGCCAAAGACAGCGGAACAATTACACCGATACTTGTACTGGCGAAATCGAAGTCGGTCACATCATTCCGGCGGAACTTGCCCCCGAACTTGATCGTGTGGGAGCGAATTGTCTTCGAGAAGTCGTCGGAGGCTTGGAATTGGGTGACGTTTCGCCCGTATGGCTCACCCACATCATTCAACGCGAGTGCGCTAAAGCTTACGTCACTGTTGCCGAAGAAGACGGACGTTGGAAAAGCGGCCAGCGCCGCAGATAGGTTAGGGGCGGTGAATGCCCCGCCGTACCACTGGCCGGAAAGGATGAACTGGTTGACGCTCGCCCCCCCGAACACGTGCGTCTCCTGCAATTGCCCCTGATACGCCGGCGCGTTGCTCTGCTGGTTGAACAGGGGATTGATGACATCCGTGGCCGCAGCATACAGCCCGTGGTCAGTCTGGACGCGCCCGAAAATCCGGTCGTTGTTGCCGATGTTGTAGTCCACGCGGCCAGCCACCAGGGAATCGTGGCTTCGGTTGCTTATCGTGGAGCGGAAGTTCACTGCGCACGGCAATCCGGCCGTACCGCCGGCCCCCCCACTCGGACCGAATCCCGCCGCCGAGAACGCGCCGCAACCAAACGGATCTCCTGGGCTACCGCTTACTCCTCTACTGGCCCCTGGTGCCCCGCCATACAGGCTGAACATCTGTTTGTAGAACACGTCCGAAGCCGATGTGGACCCAAATATGCTGTCGATGTTGTTGATTGTGGCAGTCTGGAACTGCGGGCTTGGCAGAACTACCAGGACGCTGGTCGGGATCACGAGGCGCAGGCCCTCGGTGTTGAAATACCAGAACAATTTGTTCTTGAGCACCGGACCGCCGATATCGGCGCCCCACTGGTTCGCATTGACAAACGATCGAGGCGTCCCCGAGGCATTATTGAACCAGCTATTCGCGTTCATCGCGCGCCCGTTCCAAAAGTAGATGGCGCGGCCGTGATAGGCATTGCCACCGGAGCGGGTTATGTAGTTGATGTTTGATCCCGCCAGACCACCGTACTGTCCGGAGTAGCCGTTGCCGACGACCGAGACCTCTTGGACTTCGTTGACGCCCAGCAGCAGACCGGTCGCGCCCGCGCTCTGCATGTTTAGGAACGGGTCGTTGTCATCCATCCCATTCAGAGTAAAAAGGTTTGACGTCCCCGGTATCCCGAAAGCGGAGAAGTTCCCGTACCCACCTTGCGTGTTCATCACGACGCCCGGGGTTGTTTGCACAAGGTAAGTCAAATCATTGCCAGGGTTGGGCATCTGGGAGACCTGCGTCTCATTGATCGTGGACGCCAAATTCCCGTTGTCTATCTGGACCAGGGGAGCGGCCTCGGTCACTGTGATAGCCATATTCGCCGAGCCCACCGTCATTTGAAAGTTCAAGATCGTAGCTTGGCCGAGATCCACGTTCGTCGTGCGGTTCACCACCTGGAATCCGGCGGCAGATACGGTGACGGTATAGCTGCTGGGAGCGAGCAAGGCAAACTGGTACAGGCCGCTCGAATTCGTGTTCGTCCCCTGCGTCGTACCCTTCGAGTTGTCTTTTAGGGTTACCTGTGCCTTGGGGATCAAGGCGTTGCTTGGGTCTGTTACCGCACCGATGATGCTCCCGGTGGTCAGACTCTGTGCAGCAATCTTGGTCGTGCTAAAGGATATCGCCAGTGCAAGTACCACAAGTAAGAGGTGCTTAGAATTCATCGCACTCTACCTGCTAGAGTTTCATGCTGAGAAATTGACCCTCCACCCGCTGCGATAGAGGGCACTCTGACACCGAATTAAGTTGGAAAAAAGTTGACCCCGGAATTTCCTCGTTCGCGACTAGCCTCCGTTTTTTCCAGATTTCCTCAATCAACGGTCAGCTGTGGCCTCGTTCTGCGTCCGACGTGCGGTCTATCCTCCTAGTCGGATTTGGTCCGGACTTCTGTCCTGCCTCACCGTTTGGCGGTGGGTTTCTAGGGAAAAACTGCGAAGGGTGAGGCCGTCAAAGCCTACTCTCAAAGCCCCCTGGCTTGCAATCGTGTTAGCGGGAAGCCCGGAATGCGTAATGGTAATATTGTGCCCGAACAGTTCCCTTTCGAATCGGTTGCGTGCTCCTCGCGGATGAAGCCATATCATCAATCGCATCCAGCGTGCCGAAACCCCCTAAGCAACGTTTGTGAAACGCCAGCACAAGCTGGTGGACTCGTCCGCAGCTAACCCACACCGGTTCGCAACTGGCGCTGGACTGGGCTTTTCAGGTGTGCTGCAACTGGAAATAAGCTATACTTTAGGAGGTCAGAAGTTCCACTACCTCGGGTACCGGGCTAGCATCCGCCGAGGTCGCGACAAGCTATAACCGGCTCAACACGCCGCAAGGACATTGAAGCCGCTTCGATTATGCAGGAAAGGTTAAGTACCTTTCTGTCTGCCTGCGTACTCGAAGCGGCTTTTCGTGTTTTTGGGGTTGGAAATGAGCCAAGTTGAATATGTCATCGCCTGGTCCAAATTTGGCAACCGAGACCGGCTCGACGGTTCCGCAGGAGCCGCCGGGTAGTGGTGCCGCTGCGAACGCATGCCTTCTACCCACAAGTAATAAAGACGAAATCGAGCCGCAAGGACTGTTGTTGGTGCGCGAATTCTTTCTACTTTTAGACCAATGGGACCGCCAAGAAGAGAGGTGAGGGAGGGGGCAACATAACGTTATGGAAACTGCAGATTTCGCCGGGAAACCATTCCCTTGTCCAGTGTGCAATATGGGCTTGCGACTGAAGATTTCGAGGAAAGAAAAGCCCTATTGCATGTGTCTGGATTGCGGAATCCAGATATTCTTTCGCGGACAGGCTGGCATCAAGCGTTTGCACAAGATAATTCGTTCGGAAGAGGCTGTGGCAGCCGAATTTAACGGTCCTGCTCGTGCCGTTTCCCTATATAACCGGTTGCAGGGTTTGAAACGGCAAAGAGATCGTCTTCAGGAGAAACACGGCATTATTTTTCGTGATTCAGATACCGATAAGTTAATTGAGGCATTAGACGCAGAAATCGAGCATGTCAGGTCAGAATTAGGACGGGAAATACAAAAAGACGATACGGAGAAGCAGAAATGAAAAAAGCTGTCATTTACGCGCGCGTTTCGAGCAAGGACCAGGAACGGGAGGGATATTCCATTCCGGCACAATTGAAACTGTTGCGGGAATACGGAGTGCGCAACGAAATGGAAATTGCGCACGAATTCGTGGACGTGGAAACCGCCAAAACAACGGGCAGAAAGCGATTTGGTGAAATGGTGCGTTTCTTCGAACAAAATCCTAATACTCGATGCGTAATCGTGGAGAAAACCGACCGGCTGTACCGCAATTTTCGCGATTGTGTGACGTTAGAAGATCTAGAAGTGCAGATCCATCTGGTCAAAGAGGGGCAAGTCATTGAAAAGAATGCGCGTTCGCAGGCCAAACTTATTCATCGAATGCAAACCGTTATCGCCCGCCACTACATCGATAATTTACGCGAGGAGGTATGCAAGGGAATGCGGGAAAAAGCCGAGCAGGGAATTTATCCTAGTCGTCCTCCTCTCGGTTACAAGAATAACAAGCTTGAACACACCATTGAGATCGACTCGCCAGCTACCCCAATCGCAAAACGCATCTTCGAGCTTTACGCAACCGGAAAGTATTCTTTGGCCAGCTTGCGGAAGCAAATCCAAGCAGAATTTGGGAAGAAACTTGCGAAAGGATATCTGCACCGGCTGTTGAAGAATCCGTTTTATGGCGGTTTTTTTGTTTGGGAGGGAAAGAAATATCAGGGAACCCAAGCAATCTTCATTGATCCAGCAATTTTTCAACGAACCCAGGAAATTCTAAACAGCTCCCATCGCCCCAAACTGCATAGACACGAATTTGCGTTTTCGGGGCTGCTGACCTGTGCCTTTGACGATTGCGCTGTGACGGCGGAAATCAAGAAAGGAAGATACGTTTATTACCACTGCACCGGATATCGCGGGAAATGTGCCTTGCCGTATATGCGGGAAGAGGCTGTGGGCGAGCAACTGGGCCAGGTCTTGAAAAACATCCACATTCCGGACGAAGTCTTGGGCTCGCTGCAGAACTCGTTGGCGGAAGACTCGGAACAAGTACGCCAGGAAAGCGCCGCCCAACGCATCCGGCTGGAGCAACGTCTTGCCGCGGTGCGACGGCGGATTGACCAAGTCTATCTGGATAAGTTGGATGGCAAGATCTCAGAAGAGTTCTGGGAGCAAAAGAACGCCGAATGGCAGGAGGAAGCAATCGGGCTTGCGCTGGCGTTGCGGGCGTTTTCCACCGCCAATCCGGCCCGGCTGCTGACGGCCAATCGCATTCTAGAACTCGCGAACAAGGCCTATTCTCTGTACCTTGGCCAGAATGCGGCGGAGCGGGGGAAACTGCTCCGAATATTGCTCTCGAACTGCGCTACGGACGGAGTAAGCCTTTATCCGGCCTACACAAAGCCATTCGACCTGATCTTCGAGAGGGCGAAAACGGAGGAATGGTGCGCCCGGAGAGATTCGAACTCCCGACCTATTGCTCCGGAGGCAATCGCTCTATCCATCTGAGCTACGGGCGCGCTAAACCAGTTTACATCCCGGAGGTGTGGCCATCAATCGGGCCAGCCGGATCGAGGTAATGATCGGGAGAGTCTTGGCGGGCACGCCTGGTCGCGAGTTACAGTCGTCGAGCCTTGACCACGAAGGCCACGTGTTTTAGGACACAGCCCAGCCTAATTCGCTGAGAAATTGATAAGTCAGCCGAGAGCTGACCGGGGAAGCGCGAACTAGTAGCGCCCTCGGCCACCGCCACCACCGCCGCCGCGACCACCTCGGTCCCTGCCGCCGCCTCCGCCACGTTCCACCTTGGGTCGGGCCTCGTTGACGTTCAGGGTGCGCCCGCCCACTTGAGTGCCGTTCAGGGCCGCGATGGCTTTGTCTCCGTCTTCCGCGTTGGTCATCTCCACAAAACCGAACCCGCGCGAGCGACCGGTGTCCCGATCGGTCATGATACTGACGCGGTCTACCTGCCCGTGCGCCGCGAACATCTGCCGCAGCTCTTCCTCTGAAGTATTGAAGTCGAGGTTCCCCACGAAAATATTCTTCAAGCGAATTGCCTCTAATTGAGCTATCTGAGTGTGACTGACTTCGGCGGAAAAACAAAGGCTGGTTGGCCGTCTTACAGCCGGAGCAGATGAACAGTCAAATGCGTGGGGAAGTATAGCAGGTCTCTTGAGGATGGGAAGCTATTTGTCCTTTGGGTAGTGACAAGGTTTGCTTTTCCACAGCCCTGAATTATTCTCTTGACTATGCTTGAGCGGTCAGGCATACTAGTTTCATCATGAACCGCCTAAGCGCAGAGAAGCGAGCCCAAATCGTCGGAATGATGATAGAGGGAAACAGCATTCGCTCTATTACCCGCATGACCGGCATCTGCCAAGAGGCTATCGCCAAGCTGCTCTGCGATCTCGGGAAAGCCTGTGCCGATCACCACGATGCCGCCGTGCGCGGAGTCAAGGCCCGCCGGGTGCAATGTGATGAGGTTTGGTCATTCTGCTATGCCAAGGCGAAGAATGCTCCCAACGCAAAGCAAAAAGGCATCTGGGCTGGCGACGTATGGACGTGGACGGCCATTGATGCTGATTCAAAGCTGATTTTGTCTTACCTCTGCGGCGAACGCAATGCAGCCTGGGCAGAGTCTTTCATGGAGGATTTAGCATCGCGTGTGACCACGCGCATCCAGCTTACGACCGACGGCCATAAGGTCTATGCCGAGGCGGTTGAAGGTGCTTTCGGGATGCATGTCGATTACGCGATGCTGATAAAGCTATTCGGCGCTCCCGGCGAAGTCGTTGATGGCCGCTATAGTCCCGCCAAGGTCATTGGGATTCGCACTGCGGTTCTGAGCGGCAATCCCGATTCCGACCACATCAGCACATCATTTGTAGAACGGCAGAATCTAAGCCTACGAATGAGCCTGCGGCGATTCACGCGGCTAACAAATGCATTCTCCAAGAAATTCTCGAACCACTGTCACGCGGTTGCGATCTACTACAGCTACTACAATTTTTGCCGCGTCCATCAGACGTTGCGCGTAACACCCGCAATGGAAGCTAGGCTTGCGGATCACATCTGGTCACTGGAGGAATTGGTTGCACTCTTGAGTAGCGAGAATAGAATTGCGGCCTAGGGCAGAGAGGAAAAACCAAGCTCTTCCGCCCACCAGTTTGCCTCCTGCGAACCCATTCGATCTTTCCTGAGCTCAAACATTATTTCGCTCGTTGATGCATGCCTCTTATTAAACAAACTGATGAGCGAGGCAATTCCACTAGTTGCGTTCTTTGCGGCAGTGGACGGCTCGACTGTGGTCTTACCCGGCTTCGTATCCGGTATGACATCTAAGGCTGGCTTGGTGATCTGCTCTGTGCGAGACCTACCGCTGCCCCTTTCCGCATCTATTTTGACCGTAAAACTTCCCGGCGACCCACTGGGCAGTGAATGCTCTTTCATGTACGGAGACAAACGGGAAGTCGAGGATGAACGCCTACGAGAAGAACTGGCAGGCAAATATGGAGATTCAGCCTTAGCGATTCTCTTACCAACTGGTGCGCGACTTAATCTTTTGTTCACACCATAACTCCCACTGCTGTCAGCTTAGTGTTAGCACCCGCACACTGTCCGGCCTTTGAGATTCACGATAGACGTTAATCCCGCCGCAATTGGGGCAGGCAATCTCAGCCGAAAAAGGCTTGCCGCAATAACTGAGCTTCTTTCCGCAGGCCAAACAAGCGGCTTCCCCGGGCCTTAACATTTTCTTGCCACGGCTCTTGACATTAAAACTATTTCTTGCCATTATTATGCCATCCTCTGTTGGAGAGCCCCTTATGGACACCCACCGCATTAAGGTCAAGGTTGGCGAGCACGAGTTCGAGGCTGAAGGGCCGACTGAAATCGTGCAAAGTCAATTCGAGATGTTCAAACAACTTATAGCCAATCAGCCTCAGCCTATAAATACCACTAAAAAGGCGACGCAACAAGCCGAATTAGGGGCTGCTGCGTCTGGAAATGGCGACATTCACCTTGATCGAATTTGCCGGGTCACTGGGCGCGTTGTCTCGCTAACGGTTAAGCCAGAGGCCGAAGCTACCGCGTCCATGTTGATAATGCTTGGGCAAAAGACATTTCGCGATAATGAGACCGTTACATCAAGTGAGATTAAAGACGGTCTTGAACAGTCCGGTTATCGCCCGGCACGGATTGACCGAATCATGCAACCACTTGCAGACGAGGGAAACGTCATCCGGATTGGACAAAGAAAGGGTACTCGCTACAGATTCACAAATCAGGGAATTACGAAAGCCAAGGACATGGCTAGGAGCGCCCTCGAAGAGGTGCCCTAAATGGTTCTTGTCACAAAACGAGTGGCAGCGCGACCGGGCAGATCGGGCCTTTCAGGGAGGTGATAGCCTGATATGTGAACACAGTGCACATCGTGCTTTGTCGAGAACGAAGATCGTAATCACTGTTACCAACGGGGATTCGGTCGTCGTTATCGAAGTGCCGATATAGCGTACACCAAAAGTGGCGCTATCGGGGTATGGGGAGCTGATCACTCCCAGTAACCGACTACCTAAGCAACCCTTCTTAACCTTAGCCCAGCGGGCCTTGCGCCCCCTGCTGGGCTATTTCCTCCCGCCGTTAGGGGGTGAGAGCCTTGGCTCGGGCCTTGCCACCCTTTAGGCCACCTTGACGCCCTAGCGCCACCGCCGCCGGGTTCTTCCCCAACGAGGACTCTATGGCCTCTTCGACCACCCGTAGAGCATTCTGGAAATCATCCCGCTTTGCTATCCTGCTTGACCGTTTAGGCATGGCTACATCATGCCACAAGTCAAAGGCCATTGCCACGTCCGGAGAACTTCAAACCTTGTCACTACCGTCCTTTGCGCAGTTTACGGCGACTTAGCGGCCTTTGCGGTCAAAATCTTTAACCGCAAAGGCCGCAAAGGAACCCGCAAAGCGTGCACAGGAAGCGATGTTTCAAGCGAGATCGAGCTTTGCGACCACCGCCTTCAGGACCGCGGCTGAGTGGCGTCAGTCAACACTCGTCTACCTTCCAATATCCCGCGCGCTGATAGCCGAGTTGCAACAGGCGGTTCTTAGGGTCATGCCGTTTGCCGCAATTGGGACATTTCAGATAGCGGCTCCAGGCCGTTCCTTGACGATCGTAGTTTTCGGAAACTGCAAACGTGGTCCCGCAACTGCAGGGGACAAGATACATCTTGAGCGGTTTGGAGTCAGTCGGCATCGTCTGAGGAGAGTCTAACAATCCGGCACACGCGCGCCGTTAGTATCCCAGAGGGTTTCTCGTCCTTGTCTCTCCGTTTTTGGAGAGACAGGGGCGAGAATTTTCGTCCCGATATTGCGGAGTTCTGTGACCAGCGAACATCCAGGATTTCAGGGCGCCCGTAGAGAATCCGTGGTGGAAATTCCTACCCTGTCTCTCCAAAAACCGGAGAGACGAGGGTGGGGCACCCACCTACTCGTCTTCTACGGCTACCATCGAACTTCTCTTGCGCTTGTTAAACTGCAGGACTTTCTTGCGCAGGCGCAGCGACTTTGGGGTTACTTCGACGTATTCATCGTCGGTGATGAACTCGATGGCCTGCTCCAGGTTCAAATTGCGGAAGGGAACCAGGCGGATGGCCATGTCGGAAGTCGAAGACCGCATGTTGGTCAGCTTCTTCTCGCGCACCACGTTGACGTCGAGGTCGTTATCTTTGGCGTTTTCGCCGACGATCATGCCTTCATACACATCGATCGTGGGCCCGACAAACAGTTCGCCGCGCTCCTGCAAGTTATAAAGAGCATACGGCGTGGTGACTCCGGCGCGGTCGGACACCAGCGCGCCAGTCAGGCGGTGTGGAATTTCGCCCTGCCATTCGATGTAGCCATCGAAGAGAGAGTTCATCACGATGGTGCCGCGGGTGTCAGTCAGCAACTGGCTGCGCAGTCCGATCAGCCCGCGGCTGGGCACGCGGAATTCGATCCGTACCCGCCCGTATCCATGATTGTGCATGTTGAGGACTTCACTCTTGCGCGCGCCCAGTTGTTCCATCACCACGCCGACAAACTCTTCCGGCACGTCTACCGTGAGTTTCTCGATCGGCTCCATCAACTTGCCATCCACGCGCTTGGTGACGATCTCGGGCTTGCCCACCATGAGTTCGAAGCCTTCGCGCCGCATCATCTCGATCAGGATGGAAAGCTGCAACTCGCCTCTTCCCATTACGGTGAAGGAATCCGTGGTGTCGGTTTCTTCCACGCGCAGAGAGACGTTGGTCAACAGCTCCTTCTGCAAACGTTCACGGAGATTTCTGGAAGTAACGTACGTGCCTTCACGGCCAGCGAAAGGCGAAGTATTCACCGTGAACAGCATGGCGATGGTGGGCTCATCAATCGCGATGTGGGGAAGGGGGGAAGGATTCTCCGCGTCGGTGATGGTTTCCCCGATGGTGATGCCCTCCACGCCGGCGACCGCGATAATGTCACCCAGCGTGGTCTCGGTAATGTCGACCCGCTTCAGGCCGGAGAATGAAAACAGCTTGGTGATTTTCGTTTTGTGCAGAGTGCCGTCCAGCCTGGCGATTCCGACATCCTCGCCGGTGTGCATGGTACCGTTGAACACACGCGCGATGGCCAGGCGGCCAAGGTAGTCGCTGTAGTCGAGATTGGCCACCAGAATTTGCAGCGGTCCTGCCGGATCGCCTTTGGGTGCAGGGATGGTCTTGACGATGGCCTCGAACAAAGGCTGCAAATTTTCTCCGCCGCCCTTGATATCGGCAGAAGCGGTGCCGATCTTGGCATTCGTGTATAGGACGGGAAAGTCGATTTGTTCTTCCTTGGCGTCGAGGTCGATGAACAGGTCGTAGACCTCGTTCAGGACTTCCTGAGGGCGGGCATCGGAGCGGTCAATCTTATTGATCACCAGAATCGGGGGAAGGTGGGCTTCGAGGGCCTTGCTCAGCACGTACCGCGTTTGCGGCAGTGGGCCTTCGCTCGCGTCTACCAGTAGCATGACGCCATCCACCATTTTGAGCGCGCGTTCCACTTCGCCGCCAAAGTCGCTGTGACCGGGGGTGTCCACAATGTTGATTTTTACATCGTGATAGAAGATGGCGGTGTTCTTCGCGAGAATCGTGATGCCGCGCTCACGTTCCAGATCGTTGGAGTCCATGACGCGCTCAATCAGGTGCTCGTTGGCTCGAAAAGTGCCGCTCTGCCGCAGCATGGCGTCTACCAGGGTGGTCTTGCCGTGATCTACGTGGGCGATGATGGCGATATTGCGAATGTTTGAGGTCAAGAGTCAGTTGCCTTCCGGAGGCTCACAAAATACAGCTCTGCTACTACTTTACTATGTATGCAGGTTTTACAGGGAGTTGGTGATGCAGCGCCAGTTACGATTCGTCTCCTCGAAGGAATCCGCTACACGAGCTCTTCCCGGGAGTGGCTTACCCCGCGAGGCGCCTCTGCACTTCTTTCACCGCGCGTTCGGCCGCCTCAATGCCGCCGCTGATGGTGGATTCCGGACCTTCCGAATCGGTGTTGGCGAAAAATATGCGGTCCATGGGTTGCCGGACGAGAGGTTGTACCTCGGTGAAGAGGCCGGGAGTGGACATGTATAAAGGATGGCCCCGCCGGTAAAGGTGCACCTCGATCGGATCGACGTTCGAACCCGGAAACAGTTTTTGAAAGTCGCGCAGTACCTCAGCAGCAATCTGCTGCGCGCTGGATTCGGTCAGGAGCAAGGCTCTTTCCTCACGGCGCAAAGGTGTGTAGCAAGTAAGGATGTTGTACTTCTGCTTGTAGCCCGGCTGGTTGCGGACCACCCAATCCGCAACGACGAAGTCAGAAAACTTGTTGCCCGGGCACCAGGTGTCATAGCCCTTGTTGAATACCGGTTTGTCGAAGATCAGGTTGACCACAGCGTAGGGAATGTAGCGAATCTGGTGCATGGCTTCGCTCTGTTTGGTGGGCAGACCTTCCACCAGGCGGCGAGTAATGAACTTCGGAGTGGCCATGATCACCCCTTTGGCGCCAACGGTCTTCAATTCCGCTTCCTCCATGTACGTTACGCGGACCTCGTCTCTCTCGGGGACCACGGCGACAATGGTGGTGTTCAGTCGCATCTGACTGGGAGATTGTTGCTGCAGAATTTCAGATAGCTTCTTCGTGATTGCACCCAAGCCTCCCGGCCAGGTGTAGTAGTCGTTGCCGTTTTCTCCGGCCAATTCCTGAAAATCCTCAATCGCGAGGGCGGCGTTGGTTTCGTCGCTGGTGGCACCCCAATTTGAAGGCCCGTAGGTGTCCCACCATTGTTTGATTTCGTCAGGATACCCTTTGATTAAATCGGAAAATGGAACGCGGCTGAGCTCCTTGCCGCGCTTCTCGAAGTCAATAGACAGAAGTTCTTTTCTGAATTTCTTAAAATGTTCGCGGACCGCGGCTGGGTAGGGAAGTTTGTCCAGTCCGCTTCGCCAGGTGTCGGGAATCCATTCGCTTTTGACGATCATGCTATCCGAATCATTGATGGGCAAAGGTTCCAGGCCGATTTCCCGGGCAAAATCATACGCACGTTCGCTTTTTCCCAGAAAGGCTGAGCCTGTGGCGTAGGGCGTTCCTTGGTACTCCATCAAGAAAGCGTTGCCGCCCCAATGCGGTTCTTTTTCCAGCAGAAGGAAATTAAGATTGCGCAGCCGATACGCAGCCGCAAGCCCGCTCACCCCGCCGCCGACGATGACCACGTCGCGCCTTGCTGATACTGGAGGGCGATCAAATATTTGTCGGTCGCGTACTTGGTGACAGATGTGATTATTTTCGCCGTCCACCATCGGAGATTTCGGAACGGGAGTTTGCGCGGCGAGGAGCGAAAGATCAATCGGACAACCGGCGGCGACTGATCCCGCGACGACAAACTTGATGAAGTCTCTGCGATTCGGAGTCATTTGAATTTTCCTGTAACGGCCCGCCGTTGCACGGGCAGGCGAGACGCCGGCGCTATAACACCGGGTCCGCTTTGCCTTCTGCGCCCGATCTCAAGCGATACCAGGTCACGATTGCGGCCAGCGAAAAAATAAAGATGATGCTTGAAATGGCGTTGATTTCCGGAGTGATGCCGCGCCGCAGGCGTCCCCAGATCTCGAGCGGCAGCGTATTGTCGCGTCCGATCAGGAAGAAACTGACCGCGATTTCGTCCATGGACAGCGTGAAGATCAGCAGCGCCGCGCCGATGATCGATAGCCTCAGGTTAGGAAGAGTCACGCGCCAGAAGGTCTGCCAGTAATTTGCCCCCAGGTCGAGCGAGGCTTCCTCCTGCGCGCGATCGAGTTTTTGCAAGCCTGCGAAGACTTCGGTGGTCGCGACCGAGATCAGCGCCGTGCCGTGTCCCAGAACAATAGTCAGCAGGCTCAGCTTCACGTCGGCTTCGCGGAAAAGCATCAGTAGAGAAAGTCCGGTGATTATTCCGGGCAGAATCAGCGGCAGCAGGACGAGCCGCCGGAACAGCGCTTTGCCCGGAAAGTTGGCGCGATCGAGCGCCAGCGCTGCCGGAATACCGAACGCCAGCGAAATCGCCATCGCCGCAAACGCAACCAGCAGACTATTCAGGACGGAAGTCCATATCGCTTCATCGGCAAACAGCAGGCGATACCAGTTCAGGGTCAAATCGCGCGGAGGAAATCCCCCTACCCCCGAACCATTGAACGAGTAGACGATCAGAGTGACGATGGGCAGGTAAAGAAAGGCGAAGACGACAATGGCATGCCATGGCAGCCAGCGCGAAGTTGGCACGGTGCCCTCGCGGCTCATTCTCCACACCTCATCGAAAGCTCCATTTCTTCTCCAAACTTTCCGAGAGAAAGAGCAGTCCCAGCACCAGCGCCAGCATGCAGAACGAAATGGCGGCGCCCAGCGGCCAGTTGTAAGCCGCCCCGAACAGACTGACCACGATATTCGAAATCATGATGCCGCTGGGGCCACCGAGCAGCAGAGGAGCGAGAAAATCTCCCAGGCTTAACACGAAAGCAAACGTCGCTCCCGCCAAAACCCCGGGAATTGAAAGCGGAAAAATCACCCGCCAGAAAGTCTGAAAGGGCGAAGCGCCCAGATCGTGCGACGCTTCAACCAGGTTCCGCGGAATGTGTTCGAGCGCCGCATAGATCGGCAAGAACGCGAATGGCGTGTAGATATGCGTGAGCGTCAGCACTACCGCAAACGGGCTGTATAAAAGAAAATCGAGCGGATGCCTGGTCAGGTGCACATACTGCAGCAGGGTGTTGAGGACGCCATCGCTACCCAGAATGGTTTTCCAGGCATAAGCGCGCACCAGATAGCTGACCCACAGCGGGATGATCACTAACTGGTACAAGAGTTCTTTTCGCTTCGCGTGAAACGACAGGAAGTAGGCCAGGGGATAGCCGAGGAACAAAGAGAAGATCATCACTCGCGCAGCGATCCACATCGATCGAAAAAGCGTTTGCCAGTAAACGTTCACTCGCAGCAGTTGGCGGTAATTGTCAAGAGTCCAGGAATGGACGATCTCCTGCGCCGACGAAACCGACCAGAAGCTGTAGCAGAAGAGAATCGCGTAGGGAACGAGCAAGAATAGGGCCACCCAAAGCAGCGGCGGAACGGTGATCGCGGCTCGATAGGCGCGGGAGAACATAAAAGTCCGAGTCAAAAGCGGCGGACAAGAGTGTCCGCCCCACACCATCAGGTCCTTTCGTGGGGCTGCCGAATTTCGGATGCTCGTACTGCCACTGCATCCGCGGCCGAGAACTCAAGCTCCACATCTCCGTTCCAATTCTCCTGGCTAGCGGTGCGAATCGAGAGCACCAAGCCGTCGGCGCACTGGACCTGAAGTAGTTCGGTTGCCCCGTGAAAGGCTTGGCGTAGAATTTTTCCGCGAAATCGTACCTTCGAACCACTGCCGGTGCTTGGCGCCAGACTGATATTTTCAGGACGGAGTGAGAAAAGGCCGGGGCCATCCCGCAGTCCGGTTCGCCAGGAAAGCGACTGGCAGCGCGCCACTCCATCCTTCACTTCTCCGCTGAGCAGATTGGTGTGGCCGATGAACTGGGCGGTATAGGCGGTTGCCGGCCGGTTGTAAATCTCCCTTGGAGACGCCACCTGTTCCAGTTCTCCCATGCGCAGTAGCGCGATGCGGTCGGACATGACCATGGCTTCTTCCTGGTCATGAGTAACAAACACGAAAGAGATTCCGACCTCGCGCTGCAGCGATTTCAGTTCCACCTGCATTTGGCGGCGGAGGTTGGCGTCCAGCGCGGAGAGAGGTTCGTCGAGGAGCAGCAGCCGGGGACGGTTCACCAGGGCGCGGGCGAGAGCGATGCGCTGCTGCTGTCCGCCGCTGATCTTCGCCGGCTTGGACGCGGCATAGGCGACCATCTTGACCATGTCCAGGGCTTGCTCGACCCGGGTCGCGACTTCCTGCTTCGGCACTCTGGCGATCTTCAATCCGTAGCCTACGTTTTCCGCGACCGTCAAATGCGGGAACAGAGCGTAGTGCTGGAACACGGTATTGACGCGGCGCCGGTACGGCGGCAAGTTATCGAGGCGCCCGCCACCCATGAGAATTTCGCCCGAGCTGGCGCTTTCGAAACCGGCGATGATACGTAGCAGTGTCGTCTTGCCTGAACCGCTTTCGCCCAGGATCGTGAGGAACTCTCCCTCGGCCACCTGCAACGAGATGTCGCGCAGCACGGCGGTTTTCCCGAACGACTTGGCCAGGTTGCGGATTTCGAGCAGTGGGGCCGTCGAAGACGGCTCTGCGCCAGTGGTTGCGGGTTCGCTTATGGTGCCCACGTTGTTCTTGTGCATTTTGTAGCGCCGGCGTCCCGCCCGCGGCCACATAACCACTCCGACCAACCTGCTTACTGCTGTGCCGCTTTTACTTCGTTCCAGATCTCGTTGTACTTGGCACGGCGCGGCACATTTTGCCAGAAGTAAAGACGCGCCTGATAGTTGTCCACATCGTCGAGATGCAGTCCCTTGATCTCGTCCGGCGTCATCAGTTGTGCTGCCTGCGGATTCGCTGGAGTGTATCCGGTGACATCAGTGACCTTCTTCTGGGTCTGCGCCTCGACCATGTACTCCAGAAATTTGTATGCCAACTCTCTGTTCTCGCTGCCAGCGGTGATCATCAGGTGATCGATCCAGCCCGTGGTGTTTTCTTTGGGGATGGTCTCGCCGACGGGAAAATTGATCTTACGGAGTTGGTTGGTCATCAGCGGCCAGCCCATGGCCGCCACGACTTCATGATTCTGGAAGAGATTGGTCAGTTCGCCCCCGGTCGACCACATCTTCCGGATGTTGGGTTTCAGTTCCAGCAACTTCTTCTTGACGGCGTCGAGCTGTTCGTCGGTGAGGTTGTAGAGCTGCGAGGGATCGGGTTTGTCATAGCCCAAAACTTGCGCCGCCATGTAGACGGTCGAAAGATCATCCCACACTGAAATCTTGCCGCGATACTTCGGGTCCCAGAATACCGTCCAGCTCTCGGGAGGCTTGGGAAAAACTGTGGTGTCGTAAATCAAAGGATCCGGTCCCCACATGAAGGGCACGCCGTAGACCTGTCCTTTTATGCGCACCAGGGGCAGGGAAGTGAGTTGGGGCGAGAGCCGGCTGTAACTGGGAACCTGAGAAAGATCGAGCGGCAGAGCCAAGCCCGCCGCAGCGATGGAGGTCGCAACGTCGCTCGAAGGCGAAATGACATCGTAATTTCCCGTGCTGCCGCCGCGCAGCTTGGCAACCAGTTCGTCACTCGATCCCATGTAGGACGCGGAAACCTTGCAGTGATACTTTTCTTCGAAGCTCGTGCACGAAAGATGGATCGGCGTAGCCTTCCCAAACCAGCAGGTTCAGGGTAGGAGTCTTCTTGCCGCAGGAACCCAGCAGAACGGCGAACACAAAAAGTGAAACCGAAAACGCTAGACGCCGAATCATGGCTTCATCTCCGCTGCAGCTCCTGTTGCCGGCCACGCGGGTGCCTGGTAAACCGTTTTTCCGCCAACCATGGTTAAGAGCACTTCCATGTCGGCGATCTGGTTGGGTTCAATTTTGAAAAGATCTCGAGCAAGAACGATCAGATCGGCCAGTTTGCCGGGCTCAATCGAGCCTTCGATCTTTTCGCGATGTCCGGCAAAAGCGGCGCCCAGAGTGTAGGCTCTGATGGCGTCTTCGAGGCTGATCCGTTCCTGGGGAACAAATCCATTGGGAGGATCGCCTTCTGCAGTCTTGCGGGTCAGCGCGTTCTGGACCCCCGGCCAGGGATTGAGGGTCACCACCGGCCAGTCGCTTCCGAACGCAAGCACCCCCCCTGTGCTCTCGATGCTGTGCCATACCCAGGCGCGTTGCGTGCGTTCCGGACCGGCGTTGCGCGCCCACACATTCAGCACGTTCTCGTTGGGATACGCATGCAGCGGTTGAAAACTGGCAATCACTCCCTGTTTGCCGAAGCGCGGAATGTCCTGCGCACTGATGGTCTCGATATGTTCGATGCGGGGACGCGCATCGCTGGTGTGGTTGGTTTCAGAGGCCTGCTGGTAGGCGTCCAGCGCCAGCCGCACAGATTTGTCTCCGATGGCGTGAGTGAAAATCTGCAGTCCACGGCGGTCGAGTTCGGTGACGGCTTGCTGGTATTTCGCCGGCTCCCAGAACATCTTTCCGGCCTGCTCCGGATCGTCGCTGTACGGGGCAAGCATAGCGGCAGTGTGCGCCTCAATCACGCCGTCAAGCATAGTCTTGACTACTCCGCCGGAAATCCAATCATCGTGATAGGTACGGCGCGCCTGCTCGATCTTTTCGATGTCATCCGCTTTCAGTTCTGGCGGATCGAGAAAGTAAGCGATATAGAACCGCAGCGACAGCAGCTGCTTCTGTCGCAATTCGTTATAGAGGTCGAGCCATTCGAAATCCTGGCCCGCGCTGTGCACACGAACCAGGCCAAACTTGTTGGCCTCGTACATTCCCAGGCGCAGCGCCGCCACTCTTTCTTCGTGAGTAGGTTTGGGCGTGACTTTCGCCACCAAGTCGCCGGCTGATTCTTTGAGCGCGCCCGTAGCTTCGCCCTTTGCGTCGCGGACAATCTTGCCGCCCGGAGGATCCGGAGTTTCGCGTGTAATGCCCGCCAGGGCCAGCGCCTTGCTGTTGGCCCACGAGCTGTGACCGTCGTAGGCTTGCAGATACACCGGTCGGTCGGGCACGACTTCGTCCAGGAACTTCTTGTCGGGCAGCGCGACAGCACCGAACGTTGAATAAAGCCAGCCCATGCCTTCAATCCATTCCGCCTTGGGATGGGCGACCGCGTATTCCTTCACTCGCTTTTGGATCTCGGCCACAGACTTCGGTTCCATTGAGATCAACCCGGGTGAGACCGAGAGATCCTTCCATAAAGTGGATATGACAGTCGGTGAAACCAGGCAGAACCAGCTTGCCTTGCGCGTCGATGACTTTCGTAGACGCTCCGCGATAAGCTGCGATCTCCTTCGCGCTGCCGACGGCGAGAATTTTGTCTCCACGGATGGCAAGCGCTTCCGCCCAGGGTTGTCTGGCATTGACGGTGTAGATTCGGGCATTCACGATCACCGTCTCCGCCGTCGTCACAGCCTGTCCCCACGCGCCGGCTGACAGAGCGATGATAGTGAGAGAGACTGGAAGAAGATGACGCCACAACCCGATATGGAACTTGCCGGACTCGACCAAGATCTCCTCCGTGGTTCTTCTTGTCGCCGCGCGCTAGAAGGTAGGCGGCGTGTTCACCCATAGCACCCAGGTTTCGCTGCGGCCGGGGTTTTTCCAGCTATGCGGCGTGGCGCTCTCGAAATAGAAACTGTCGCCCGGCTGGAGATGGTACTCCTCTCCTTCCAGCGAAATCTGCAATTCTCCCCGCAGGATGTACAGAAATTCCTCGCCCTCGTGGTGGTAAGACTCGCCGCTGCCGCCCTGAGGAGCGATGCGGAACAGGTGCGGCTCCATGACGGTGTTGCCCCAGGCGAGCAATTCCATGCGCACTCCCGGGCCCGGCTTGCAGCACCTTGCGCTTGTCCGGGGACACCAGCCGGACATTCGATTCCGCAGGATCGAAAAAATCAAGAATGTTGGTTTTGTAAAAGCGCGCCAGCTTGCGCAGGGTCGAAACCGAAGCGCTCATGTGCGAGCGTTCCAGCGCGCTCAGAAACCCCAGCGAAATGCCCACTGCCTTGGCCACTTGCGCCAGAGAAAGCCCACGACGAATACGCAGCTGGCGCAGGCGCGCGCCGATCGCGCTGGAGCCGTTAGAGGAAGGCCGTACCAGACCGTCACGTTTCAGCATTTGCACGATGGCAGGGGCGTTCAAGCCGCGCACCTTGCGCAGAAAGCGCGCCCGCTTAAGAAGTTTCACGTCTTCTGGCGCGTACAGCCGGTACTTGCTGGCAGTGCGATGCGGACGGGTAAGGCCGAGGCTCTCCCAGGAGCGAATGACGGAAGGAGAAACGCCGACCAGGCGCGCCACATCGCCGATTTTCAAGTAAGGTTTTCGCTCAGTCGGCTTCATCCCAAACCTTGCTCCCCAAGTGTTTTGCCGATCCGGAGTAACGCTATTTTTTGCTTGACAGTTTGCGGAGGGTGCCTCTAACCTTGCGCGATTATAGCAAGGTTTGCTGGGACGCAATACGCTGGTTTCGAAATAAAAATTTCGCACTCGTGATCCGGAGGTTCCTGCATGTATCCGTCGACGGCGCGTCGTTCCCCGGCTTTCTTTTTGGCATCACTTGGGTTATTGGCGGTACTTGTAATACCTGCTTTGCCGCAGAGCACGGGGGGACGAATACTCGGGCGAGTGGCTGATCCCACGCGGCGCCGTGCTGGCCGATGCTGTAGGTGCGCTTGACCAATCAGGCCACCAGCGTCTCCCGCGAAACCAAGAGCAACGCCAGCGGCGATTACAGTTTCCTGGAGGTCGTGCCCGGCGTCTACACCGTCGAGTTTGAGCTGGCCGGTTTCAAGAAGAACGTACTGAAGAATGTAACCGTCGAAGTCAACGGCGTGGTCACACTGAATTCGGTTTTGCAAATCGGCCAGGCCAAGGAAGTAGTAGAAGTGACTTCTGAAGCCCCGCTGGTGGACACCACGCAGCACCCAGCTGGGAGCGGTGGTCAATGACCGCACGGTGGCCGGCCTTCCTCTGAATTCGCGCGACACCTACCAGTTTCTGCAATTGCAGCCCGGCGTCATGTCAACCGTGGGGTCGAGCAATTCGTCGATCTATGGCAGCAACAATGCCGGCGCGGTTTCGGTCAACGGCGGCCGAGGGCGTTCCAACAATTTCAATGTGAACGGCGGCGATGCCAACGACCAGTTCGTGAATCTGCCGACCGTGCAACCCTCGCCCGATAGCATTCAGGAATTCCGCGTCCTCACCAATACTTTTGACGCGGAATACGGCCGCAACTCGGGTTCGGTCGTCAATGTGGTCACCAAGTCAGGGACCAACTCGTTTCACGGCAACGTATACGAATTCTTCCGCAACAAGGTCCTAAATGCGCAGGGCTACTTGAATTCGGTGAAGCCGGACCAGAAACAGAACCAGTTCGGTGGCACGTTTGGCGGGCCGATCAAGAAAGACCGGACATTTTTCTTCGCGTCTTATGAAGGTCGCCGGGTTCGCCAGGGTATTCCGTCCCCAACGGTGACCGTGCCTACTCTGGCGGAACGACCCAGCGCCACACAGGCTTTTGGAGATTTCACCGACGCTGGTGGTTTTAGTCCGACCGCCGTTTTGAACAATTCCAGCAACTTGAGCAGCCGTCCAGGCTGTCAGGCAGCTATTACCGCCAATGGCGGAGGCGCGCTGAGCGATGGTGTGCTCTATACCAGTATTTTCCCGAACAGCCAGATCCCGCTGGCCTGCATGGATCCGACGGCTGTAGATCTTCTTCAATTTGTCCCCCTGCCGACCGCCGGCAACAACTTGATTCAAACCGTTCCGGTGCAGCCTACGCGTGGCGACCAGGCAACTTTCAAGTTTGATCATAAGATCAACGACCGCCAGAACTTCAGCGCTTACTACTATTTCACCGACGATCGCACTACCCAGCCGTTTGCCAACTTTCAGTTGGCTGGCGCTAACGTTCCGGGTTCGGCAGTCAGATCGCAGAGCGTTTTCAACAATGGAACATCTCACACACCTGGACTGTCAGCAATAATTCGGTCAATGAATTCCGTTTCAACTACAACCGCGAAGCTCAGCGGACCTTCCAGCACCCCCAAACCACGAGCCTGGTGCAGGATTCCTGTCCCGCGGCGCCGTCGTGGCTGACCAACGTCACCGGTCCAGTGCCCTGCTTCTCTGACGGCACTCCGGCCAATGCCACCGGCATACATCCCGGACTGGGGCCGACACCGCGAGGGCTTGCCCTTCATTCAGATTTCGGGCGGCTTCAATCTCGGCAACAATGCGGAGGGTGAACTGCCCCAGGTCGGAAACTCTTTTCAGTGGTCGGACAATTTCACCAAGGTTTCCGGCAACCATACCTTCAAGTTCGGCGGCGACCTTCGCCGTCAGCGCTTTGACCAGACGCTCTACTTCAACGTGAGCGGCGAATACTTCTATTTTGGCGGCGGGACGAACGATCCGGGCTCGTCCAATCTGTTTCCCAACTTTCTTCTCGGGCTTACCCGATCAGTTACGGTGAAGGCTCACCCCAAACCGAGAATGTCCGCAGCACCTCCACCTATCTGTTTGCTCAGGACAGCTGGAAGATCAAACCGAATTTGACGCTGAACTACGGCCTGCGTTGGGAATTCAACACGCCGATCGCGGACATCGGCCATCGGGTTCAGACTTTCCGGCCCGGCCAGAGCACCCAGCTTTTTCCCTGCCTTGACACCGGCAGCAACGACTGCGCCTCGCAGTTTCCCACCGGCCTGGTGGTGCCAGGGGACAAAGGTGTTCCCAACGGTCTCACCCAGACTTACACCAAAGCGTTCGCGCCTCGCTTCGGCATCTCCTGGAGTCCGGGCAAATCGGGCAAGACGAGCATCCGTGCGGGTTGGGGCTTGTTCTACAACCCGATCGAGCAGTTGGTTCTGGAGCAGTTCAGCGCGGAGCCGCCGTTCGGCGGCAGCATCATCAACTCCAACACCCAGTTCAACACCCCATTTCTGGGCCAGGATGGAACGACGTTCCCCAACGTGTTTGGCGGGCTTCATTACACCCAAGCCGGGAACCGCGGTGGATTGGTCTCGCTACGAACCGATCCTGCTGTTCGGTCAATTCCAGCCCAATATGCGGGCCCAAACTACGGCTGCAATACAACCTGGGGATCCAGCGTGAGCTGACCAACGATATGAAGCTGCAGATCAATTATGTTGGCTCCCAGGGCCATCGGCTTCTGGCCACGCACGACATTAATTTCGCCAATCCCCAAACCTGTCTCGACATCAACGCCATCGAAGGCGACGGCACTTGCGGTCAATTTCTGGAAGACAGTCAGTACCAGTTGACGGTTCCGGGCGGCTTCAATTTTCATCTGCCGAATGGCAAGATTCTGACCGGCGCAGGCGGGGGCACTCCGATCAATCTGGTAGGCCTGCGTCCGTTCTCCTCACCGAATTGCAATCCGCTGACGAGCGTTGGCTGCCCGGCCAACGGTGTCCCGGTGTTCACCAGCATTTTTGCTCAGGACACGATCGCCAACTCCGCGTACAACTCGCTGCAAGCCTCGCTCGAGAAGCGCTTTTCCCATGGACTTCAGTTCGAGGCTGCCTACACCTGGAGCAAGTCCTTCGACGAGGCCTCCAGCTTTGAAGGGATCCTGAATCCGATCGATCCGCGCCGCAGCCGCTCGCTTTCGCTCTTCGACGCGCGGCACCGCATCGTATTCAGTTATGTTTGGGAGCTTCCTGTGCCCAAGTACGCCGGGCTCAAGGGCGGAATCCTGAATGGCTGGTCGCTGTCGGGAATTACCACCTTCCAGACTGGTTTTCCCATTCGCATAACGTCCAGTGCAGACAATGAATTGATGAATAGCTTCGACTTCGAACTGCCGGGCGAGCCGCTGCAACTGAAGAAATTCAAGACCCAGAATCCCAATACGGTGGGTTGTGCCTACGAAACCGGGCCTACGGATCCGAGTGGGAGCGGCGCACCATGTTCGCCGGTTACGAACCAATTCTTCGATCCCAACACCTTCACCGAAGACACCGGCGCTTTCCCGTCAATTCTGGGGACGATTCCCAACACCAAGCGCACCGTCTGCTGCGGTCCTCACATCAGCAACACCGATCTCGCAATTCTCAAGGCCGGTCCCGATCAACGAGAACAAGCGCGTGGAATTTCGTGCTGAGTTCTTCAACATTTTCAATCACACGCAGTTCCTGAATCCGGATGGGAACAGCAGTGATGGCTCGCAGTTCGGCCAGCTCACCGAGACGCGTGATCCGCGCCTGGTGCAGTTCGCCCTGAAGTTCTACTTCTAGTGGAAAAGCGGTAAAGTAGAAGCAGCTTTGCAACCCGGGCGGCTGCGGTCGCCCGGGCATTCTAATGGCCGCAATCAGAGCGGCTTGAGCCATTCCTGGAGACCCGATGTACCCCGCACTGCAGAAAGAGCTCGAAACCTTCGAGCGCCGCACGCCGAAATCCGCCGCCGCTCACAAGAAGAACCTCAAACGCATTCCGCTGGGCGTGGCCAGCAACTATCGCGCTTACGATCCCTACCCGATTTTTGTGAAGGAGGGACAGGGCAGCAAGTTCCGCGACCTCGATGGTAACGAATACATCGACCACAACCTCTGCTTTGGCGCGCTGATGGCCGGACATTGCCATCCCGCGGTCATGAAGGCGGTGGAAAAGCGTCTCAGCACCGGCACCATGTTCGGCATGCCCCACGACATGGAGTGGGAGCTGGCCGAAGAAATCTGCAACCGCTTTCCGGTCGAGATGGTGCCGCTTCGGCAACAGCGGTACGGAAGCCACCATGCACGCCATCCGCCTGGCCCGCGCCGCTACCGGGCGCGACAAGATCGTGAAGTTTGAAGGCGCTTACCACGGCTTGCACGATTCCGCACTGGTCAGCGTGAAGCCGCACGCCCCTGATTACGGCGATATCAACGCTCCTACTTCTGTACCCGGCGGGCTCGGGAGTACCGAAATCTGCCGTGGCCAACGTTCTCGCTGCGACCTTCAACGACTTGGCCAGCGTCGAGTTGCGCTTTAAGCAGAATCCTGGCGAAATCGCAGCCATCATTCTCGAGCCGATTCTGATGAACGTTGGCCTGTGCATACCGCAGCCCGGCTTTCTTCAGGGATTGCGCGAGATTGCCACCAGAAATGGCGCGTTGCTGATCTTCGACGAAGTGAAGACCGGCGCGAAGCTGGGATGGGGCGGCGCCTCCGAATATTTCGGCGTGAAGCCGGACATGATCTGCCTGGCGAAGTCGATCGGCGGCGGCTTGCCGCTGGCGGCCTTCGGCACGCACAAGTCAGTCATGGACCTGATCTCGCAGCACAAGGTTTTTCACGGCGGCACCTACAACACCAATCCGGTTTCGATGGCTGCGGGCCTGGCTACATTTCGCGAAGTGCTCACTCGCGAGAACTACGCGCACGTGGACAAGCTCAGCAAGAAGTTGACCGAGGGCTACAGGAAGATCGTCTCCAAGTCGGGCTTGCAAGGGTACATCGCCAGCGCCGGGGCCAATGGCGCTTTGATGCTGTATCCCAAAGAGATTCGCAACTACCGCGACTGGGAAGCCATCGACATCGATCTGTGGCGGCACTACTGGTTTGCCATGGTTAACCGCGGCGTGATGGCGCAACCGTACTGGTGGGACGAGCAGTGGACCATTTCCGTGCAGCACACCGAGGCTGACATCGACAAGCATCTGGCTGCGTTTGAAGATGTGGCTCCGGCGCTGGCCCAGGCGCAGCAGGAGCGTGTAGGAGAAGTGGTGGCGGTGGCGCACTAGGCTAAGTTCCTTGTAGCGGCGGCATCCTGCCGGCTGTCGCGAGGGCATCCGGCTCTCGCAGTGGGGGCGGGACGCCCCCACGACAGCCGCCGGGACGGCGACGCTACGATTTGAAACCAAGGAGCAGGTATTGTCCGCAAACGATCCTGACCAGCCACACCTCAAGCGCGTCCTAGGCCGCGCCGACTTGGTTCTGTTGTTCGTCGTGGCAATCTTCAACCTGAATGTGGTTCCGTCGATTGCGGCCAACGGCGGGGTCACGGTCTGGTTGTGGATCGTATCGCTGCTGTTGTTTTTCTGGCCACAAGGCATCGCCGTCATCGAACTGGCCCACCGCTATCCCGGAGAAGGTGGCGTGTACCTGTGGGCCAAGGAAGTATTCGGTGACTTCCACGGCTTCTTGTCCGGTTGGTGCTACTGGACGAACAACATGCTTTACGTCCCGACGGTGATGCTGTACTTCGTCGGCGTATCGGTGTTTGTTCTGGGGCCGAACCATCAGGCGCTGGCGGACAACAAGATGTTTGCCCTGATTGCATCGCTGGCGCTGCTGATCGTTCTTGGTCGTGCTCAACATCGTGGGCCTGGGTGTGGGGAAGTGGGTCAACAATCTGGGCGGCATCGGAACCGGCGTTGCTGCAGCCACTTTGATTGGCTTGGGACTGGTCATCTGGCTGAGGTTTGGCACAACCGT
The DNA here is from genome assembly GCA_963803655.1 of Terriglobia bacterium. GTDB lineage: Bacteria > Acidobacteriota > Terriglobia > Terriglobales > Acidobacteriaceae > JAIQFF01. Next base: position 359,232 of record CAWDNR010000010.1, on the reverse strand, counting down.
GAGCGCGGCAGACTTCCGGATTCCGGCGAATCCTCGCTTCGTGCTCAATTCCTTTGGCGTGATTTGTTTTGGACTGGTTGGCCTGGAATTGGCCTCGGTCATGGGAGACGAGATCCAGGATCCGCGGCGGACTTTGCCCGGCGCCGTAGCCTGGGGCGGAGTGCTTTCCGGCTTGCTTTACATCGGGGCCACACTCACCCTGCTGATCGCGGTAAGCAAAGACCAGATCAGCGTGCTGCAAGGCATCGTGCAGGCTGTGGGCCACATGGCGGATACGAGTAGGAGCGGCGTGGATCGTGGCGCCGTTTGCCCTGTTGCTAAGTTTTTCCATCGCCGGAATCGGCTCGGCTTGGCTGGGAGGCTCAGCGCGCATTCCCTTCGTCGCCGGCCTCGATTCGTACATGCCGGCGTGGATGGCGAAGGTGCACCCGCGCTATGCGACGCCCTACGCCGCGCTCATCGTTCATGCCGCGGTCTCGATGGTGCTGATCGTGATGAACTTTGTCGGACGCCGGCGTGCAGGAGACCTTCCAAAAGATGTTGTCGTTGGCGGTGGTGCTGCAACTGATACCGTTTCTGTACATGTTTGCAGCACTGATCAAACTGGCGCTGAATACTTGTGCAGGCCCGGGGCACTACAGCAAGACAACGTTGATCCTCGCAGGGATCAGCGGACTGGTGACGACGACCCTGGGAATTGTGCTGGTATTTTTTCCCGCGCAGCAGATCAGTTCGTTGTGGTCGTATGAAATATGGATGTTTGGCGGCACGCTGTTCTTTATCGGCTTGGCCGCATTCTTCTTCTTCGTCTACGGCCGCCGCAAAGCCGAAAAGCAAACGAATGTGGGCGCGGGCGTCACGCCCGTGCAGCCGAGCGACAGCTCGGCAATAATCGGACGATAGCAGGAGGTCACATGCCCGGCGGAGTGAAAACCGACGTACGCACCTATCAGCTGTACATCAATGGCGAGTGGGTCGACAGCAAGTCAAACAAGACTTTTCCGGTCTACGATCCCGCCAGCGAAGAAGTGATCGCGCAGGCTCCTGACGCCAATGCTGACGACGTAAACCGCGCCGTTGCGGCCGCCAAAGCCGCTTTTGAAGACGGCCCGTGGGCGACCACCACGGCCCAGGAACGCGGCCGAGTGCTCTTCCGTCTGGCCGAAAAGATTCGCCAGAACACGGCCATGCTGGCGGAACTGGAATCCCGCAACACCGGCAAGCCGATCGTTGAAGCGGAATACGACATTACCGACGTCGCCACCTGCTTTGAGTACTACGGCGGCCTCGCGACAAAAATTCTCGGATATGTGAATCCGGTTCCCGACAACGCCATGAGCCTTACGCTCAAGGAGCCGATCGGAGTCGCGGGACAGATCATTCCGTGGAATTATCCGCTGCTGATGGCGGCCTGGAAGCTGGCGCCGGCGCTGGCTGCGGGCTGTACCTGCGTGCTGAAGCCGGCCGAGCAGACTCCGATTACGGCGCTGGAGATGGCGAACTGGCTGGCCGATGTTGGCCTCCCGCCCGGCGTGGTCAACATCATCACAGGATTCGGTGAAACTTGCGGCGCGCCCCTGGTGCAGCATCCTGACGTCAACAAGATCGCATTCACCGGCAGCGCGGCGGTCGGGAAGATTATCGTCAAGCAGGCCGCCGATACGGTCAAACGCGTAACTCTCGAACTCGGTGGAAAATCGCCCAACATTTTCTTTGCCGACGCGGATTTTGAAGCCGCCATCGACGGCGCGCTCTTCGGCGTCTTCATCAATCAGGGCGAAGTCTGTTCCGCCGGCAGCCGCATTCTGGTACAGAAGCCGATCTACAAGAAATTTGTCGATGCCATGGCCGCGAAGGCCAAAACCATAAAGCTCGGCGCCCCCCTCGATCGTGATACGAAAATGGGACCGCTGGTCAGCCAAGACCAATACGATCGCGTCCGCTCCTATCAGGAAATCGGAAAGAAAGAAGGCAAGCTCGCAGCTGGTGGCGGACGTGCCGAGAAGTTTGCCAAAGGCTATTACGTCGAACCCACCATCTTTTACGATCTCGACAACAGTGCCCGCATCGCGCGCGAAGAGATTTTCGGGCCGGTCGCCGCGGTGATCCCGTTCGAAGACGAAAAAGATGCGGTAAAAATCGCGAACGATTCTCCTTACGGGCTCGCGGCGGCGGTCTGGACACGCGACATCTTCAAGGCATTCCGTACGGTGAAAGCGCTGCGCGCCGGCATCGTGTGGGTCAACCACATGCAGCCGACGTATGTGGAAGCGCCGTGGGGCGGCTACAAGCAATCCGGCTTCGGACGTGAGCTGGGCCCATGGGGGATCGAAGAATATCTAGAAACCAAACAGGTACACATCAACCTGAACGAGGCCCCGATCGGCTGGTACTGAGATTCGTCGTTGGTCATTCGTTGTTGGTCGTTGGTCTAGAATTGGCTGCGTGACGACGGTGGCCAACGACTAACCGACTACAACCAACGACTGAAGCAGGAAACCAAGATGGCAACTATCCAACTACGAACCGCGATTCCCGGGCCGAAGTCGAAAGCACTGGCTGAGCGCCGTGCCGAACGCCATTCCCCGCGGGCTCTCGATTGGCACGCCTGTTTACGTAGCGAAAGCCGAAGATGCCTGGCTCGAAGACGTAGACGGCAACCGCTATCTGGATTTTGCCGGCGGCATCGGCTGCCTTAACGTGGGGCATCGTCGTGAGCCGGTGGTCAATGCGGTCAAGGCCCAGCTCGATCGATTCCTGCACACCTGTGTTCAGGTCACTCCTTACGAGGACTACGTGCGCCTCGCCGAGCGGATGAACCAAGTCACGCCGGGCAAGTTCCCGAAGAAAACTCTGTTTGTGAATAGCGGCGCCGAAGCGATAGAGAACGCTGTGAAAATTGCGCGCGCCCACACCGGCCGTTCGGGAATCATCGCTTTCGAGGACGCTTTTCACGGGCGCACCATGATGACGCTGGCGCTGACCAGCAAGACTCATCCCTACAAAGCCGGGTTTCGCGCCGTTTCCGGGCGATGTTTACCGGATTCCCTACGCCTACTGCTATCGCTGCTCGTATTCGCTGAAGTATCCGTCGTGCGATTTGTTCTGCGCCCGCCATCTTGAAGACACCTTCAAGCGGGTGGTGGCATCAGAAGATGTAGCTGCCGTGATTGCCGAGCCCGTACTGGGCGAAGGCGGGTTCGTTGTTCCACCCAAAGATTTCTTCCGGGTACTGATGGACATCTGTCACAAGCATGGTGTCCTGTTTATTGCCGATGAAGTGCAGAGCGGCTTTGGCCGCACTGGCAGACTTTTTGCCAGCGAATACTATGGAATCGAACCCGATATTGTGGTGACGGCGAAATCCCTCGGTGGGGGACTTCCGCTGGCTGCGATCACTGGCCGCGCGGAAATCATGGACGCGCCGGGACCCGGCGGGCTGGGCGGCACTTTTGCCGGCAATCCACTCTCTTGCGCGGCGGCGCTTGCGGTACTGGATATCTTTGAGCGCGAGAATTTGCTGAGCCGTGCCAACGAATTAGGCGACCAGTTCCAGAAGCGGGCGCGGCAATGGCAAAAACGCTGGCCGATGGTCGGTGACGTCCGCGGCCTGGGTGGAATGCAGGCGATCGAGTTGGTGAGGTCGGCGGACAAGCGAGAACCGGCGGCCGAGGAAACCAAACAGATCACACAATACTGCTATGAGCACGGCCTGATCACGATTACCGCAGGGTCTTATTCCAACGTCGTACGGGTGCTGGTACCGCTGGTCGTCACCGACGCAGCAGATTGGACGAGGGCCTGGACGTACTGGAGTCCGCGCTGCAGATGGTGTATGAAAAGAAGAGGTGCCGTCGCCCAGCCAGTTTAGGTTGCGCGGGTGTCGTCTGGGTGGTCCGTGTGGTCGCGGGCGACTCGCCCGCGAAAGCGGAGGCAAGGATGCCCTCCGGACAGCCGGCGGGACGTCGGCGCTACAATAACCCTGAGAGAAATTTATGACTGTTGCTACTGCGACTCTGACCAAAGTTCCTAATTACGTTAACGGGCAGTGGGTCGATTCCAAGGCTACCGAATGGCTCGATGTCACGAACCCGGCTACCGGCGAGGTCATCGCCCAGACTCCGCTTTCCAATGCCGCCGAGGTCGGCAGCCGCGATCGAAGCGGCTGCCGTCCGCCTTTCCGGAATGGCGGCGCACGCCCGCGGAAGATCGCATTCAGCCGCTGTTTAAGCTGAAACACTTCTCGAAGAGCAGATCGAGGACCTGACCCGCATCCTCACAACTGAGAATGGCAAAACCTTTACCGAGGCCAAAGCCGAGTTGCGCCGCGCCATCGAAAACGTGGAGGTTGCCTGCGGCATTCCCACGATGATGCAGGGCTACAACCTGGAAGACGTGGCGCGCGGGATCGACGAGATGATGATCCGGCAGCCGCTGGGCGTGGTCGCCGCGATTGTCCCATTTAATTTTCCGGGGATGATTCCGTTCTGGTTTCTGCCCTACGCCATCGCTACTGGAAATACTTTTGTCCTCAAGCCGTCGGAGCGGGTGCCGCTCACCATGAAGCGGGCGTTTTTGAATTGATGGAGAATATCGGACTGCCCAAGGGCGTGGTGAACCTGGTCAATGGCGGAAAGAACGCCGTCAACGCGCTGCTTGATCATCCCAAGGTTAGGGCCATCAGTTTTGTCGGTTCCACGCCGGTGGCTCGGTATGTTTACGCCCGCGCGGGCGAGCACGGGAAGCGCGCGCAATGCCAGGGCGGCGCGAAGAATCACGTTATTGTGTTGCCGGACGCGGACATGAAAATGACCACGCAGATCATCGGGGACAGCGCTTTTGGCTGTGCCGGGCAGCGCTGCCTGGCTGTTTCCGTCGCCGTGACGATTGGCGAAGCGCAAAAAACCTTCCGCGATTCGATTACCGAGGCGGCGGCCTCACTGCGAGTGGGCAATGGGCTTGACGAGGGCGTCCAGATGGGCCCGGTGATCACGCCGCAGAGCAAGTCGCGGGTCGAGATCGCTGATCGCGACAGGTGAGAAGCAAGGAGCGCAAGATTCTGCTCGACGGGCGCAACTCACGCGAATTCCGAAAGATGAAGCGGGAATTTTGTGAAGCCCACCGTTCTCGACGCGGTTCCCGCCACCAGCGAACTGACCGAAACCGAAATCTTCGGTCCGGTGCTGAGCCTGGTCCACGCCAACGACATGGACGAGGCCCTTGTCTTCCTGGAGCGTAGCCCGTATGGCAACCAGGCGTCGCTGTTTACTTCGAGCGGTGCGGCGGCGCGGCGTTTCCGCTACGAAGCGCCTGCTGGCAATATCGGCATCAACATCGGAGTCGCCGCTCCCATGGCATACTTTCCGTTCAGCGGCTGGAAGGACAGCTTCTTCGGCATCATGCACGCCCAGGGACGCGACGCCATCGAGTTCTATACCGAAAAGAAAATCGTGGTCGAGCGCTGGGCGAAAGAACACTCGCGGAAATTTTAGACTAGCAACGGCCACGTAGGGGCGGGTGTCCCCACCCGCCCGGCCGAGCCAAGTCGGCACAAACCTGGCGAGCGTTGCTTGCCTGCCCGGACGAGGGCGTCCGGACCTACGTAAGCCGCAGAGGCACTCATGTCAGATACGATCCAGAAGTACAAAGACTACGTGATGACTGGCTTCATGAAGTCAGTCGTGCCCATTGTGATCGACAAAGCCAGTGGCGTTACAGTCACTGACATCAACGGCCGCGAATATCTCGATTGCTTTGCCGGCATTTCCGTGGTCAACGCCGGCCACTGCAATCCCCAGCGTGATCGCGGCGGCCAAGGCGCAGATGGACAAGCTCGTCCACTGTTCGTCGTACATCTATCACGTGCAGCCAGTCGCGGACCTCGCAGAGAAGCTTGCTCACATCGCGCCGCGCGGTCTGACCAAGACATTTTTCGGCAACGGCGGCGCTGAAGCCATCGAAGGCGCCATGAAGCTGGCCCGGCTCTACACGGGTAAGCACGAGTTCATCGCGCTCCACGCCAGTTTTCATGGACGCAGCTGGGGCGCGCTCAGCGTCACCGGCAACATGGGACGCAAAAAGCGTGGCGGCCCGTATGCTGCCGGCGTGACCTTTGCGCCCGCTGCCGTATGCCTATCGTTCGCAGTGGCCCGACGATCCTGAAGAATGCGGACGCCAGTGTGCGCAAGCCATCGAAGACGTGATCCGCTTCACCACCGCCGATGACGTGGCTGCATTTATCGCAGAGCCGGTGATGGGGGAAGGCGGAATCATCGTGCCGCCCGGCTGAACTACTTCAAGGAAGTGAAGAAGTGTTCTCGACCGGCACGGCATCCTTTTCATTGCGGACGAAGTCCAGTCCGGCTTTGCCCGCACCGGAAAGATGTTCGCCATCGAACACTACGGCGCAGAGCCCGACATTCTGGTCACTGCGAAAGGCATTGCTGACGGCTTCCCGCTGAGTGCATTTACCTCGCGCCCGGAAATCGCCGCGGCCTATAAGCCTGGCGATCATCTGTCGACCTTTGGCGGCAATCCAGTCTCTTGCGGCGCCGCGCTGGCCAACATCGAGTTCATGGAGCAGCAGAATCTTGCAGCCCGCGCCACCGAGACCGGCAATTACGCCATGGCGAAGCTGCGCGACTTGCAAAAGCACAATCCTCTGATCGGCGAAGTGCGAGGCTTGGGATTGATGATCGGTGTCGAACTGGTCAAAGACGAAAAACTCACTCCGGCCACGGCTGAAGCGGAAGCCATTCGCGATGGGCTGCTGCGCCAAGGTGTGCTGGTGGGAGTGGGCGGCGTCTACGGCAACGTCATTCGCTTCCAGCCTCCGCTCATTATTACCCGGCCGCAAATTGATCGTGCGATCACCGCTTTCGCAGAGACATTGCACGAAGTAACCCAGGCCGTGCAGGTCTAGTTTTGACATTCCGTCAAAACCACTGTCCCTGCAAGGGATTGGTTCAGATTACCTTGGTCATCTTTTCTCGGCTCTCTCGCCACCTGACAATGGGGTCAAAGAAGTGGAGCCGTTGTGGGTCGCATTGTCAGAACTCTCGAGTGCTTGCTGGGGCGAGCTTGTGTCTCGGCTAGCTGTGTGGTTGCCTTTTGTCTGTTTTCCGCGGTGCTGAACGCGCAAACGCCCGACCCCGCGCCTGAGACGGAACGGCCCGTCCCCATCCTGACCGGAAACGCCGGCTTCTTCACCAATGTCAACGGCGGCCAAACCGAACTCGTTCCGTCGATCACTCCCGTGCTGCTGGTGCCCCTGGGAGATCGCTGGCTGGTCGAATCCAGGGCTGAATTCACAGGCCAATTCGAACGTCCCGACGCCGGTGGGCCTTACGGTGGGAAAGTGGAGCAGGAAATCGACTATCTGCAACTGGACTACATCGCCAACCGGTACCTGACGGTTACCGCCGGGCGCTTCCTGACTCCATTCGGTATTTATAACGAGCGCCTTTATCCCATCTGGATTCGCAGCCTGCAGCCGACACCACTGATCTTTCCGCTGGGAACGGGTTCCAGCGATGGCGTGATGTTGCGCGGCGGTTTTTCGATCAACCCAAAGATCAATCTGAATTACGCGACCTATTTTTCCACGTTAACTACGGTGAACAAGTTCGAATCGGACCGCACTTTGGGCGGCCGCCTGGGATTCTTTCTGCCCGGTCCACGGATCGAAGCGGGTGTTTCCTTTCAAAAGGAGTTGCAAGACGAGCGCTCAAACGCGTTTGGATTTCATTTTGCCTGGCAGCCCGCTGCGGTTCCCCTCAATCTGCGTTCCGAATACGCTCGCTCCCACGATGGCAGCGGCTATTGGATCGAAGCCGCTTACCGCCTGAGTCAAGCGCCATTTTGGCAGAAGACCATGCGTCGAACCGAAATCATAGGCCGCGGCCAGCAATTGTTTGCGGGACAGATCAGTGAGGATGAAGCGGAAGAGTATGGCTTGCCGGACGTGAACACGCGTCAGGGGGATTTCGGACTGAATTACTACATCCACGATGGCCTCAAAGCTTCGGCCAGCTATAGCCGCCGGTTTAATTCCGATGGAAATGTGAACCTCTGGACCGTCGGGCTGGCATATCGCTTTGCGCTTCCTCTGGGAAGAGTGGGGCCACAATGAACACAAGAGTCGCAATTCTGACGGCAGTATTGGGGCTGGTATCGTCCGCGTACGCTGCCAACCCGCCCCGCAAAGGTGAAAGTGAAAGCGCCAGCGTAAGCACGCCTGTGGTGCAGAGCGGCACCGAAGCCGATGCCGTGCGAGTACAGGGGGAGCAACGGTTTCGCGCTAACTGCAGCCGTTGCCATGCCGCTCCACACAAGTTTCCGCCGCGGATGATGGCGACCATTGTCCGCCACATGCGGGTACGAGCCACAATTACGGACGAAGACATGCGGCTCGTCCTCTTCTACATGACGCAATAGCAGGGGATCAGCCAGCATGACAGGCAGAGCCAGAGCCAGAGTCCAATTGTGCGGCATGGTGCTAGCGGCTTCTGCGGTTCTAGGAGTTCATCCCGCCCAGGCCCAGGCACACGTGATTGAGGTGGTGGCGGACAAAGACAGCCGCTACAAATCTCCCGATGGGGGCAAGCCAGAGATTACGTTGAAGGCAGGAGAGCAAGTCCTACTTCGAGTTTCGGCGCGTAAGGCAAAATCGTGGAACCGCGACGGATCGATCCATGGCTTCACGCTGTTGCGGGCTGGCGATCGGACCAAAGTGCAAGGCTGGAACCTGTTATTGCGTCCGGGACAGCAGGAATTCCAACTGACCGCTCCTGCCGATCCGGGTGAATATGTCGTGGTGTGTACGGTAATTTGCAGTGAAGATCACGAAGGCATGAACATGCGATTGCTGGTTGTGCCCTAGATTTGAGGAGCTCTTGATGCGCAAGACTTTGGCTTGGGCAGGAGGCTGGTTGCTGGTGGCGGTTCTGCTGGCCCATGCCGGCGATGATAAACCGCAAACCTTTCACGGCGAGATCGGCGATACCCAGTGTGCCCTGAACGTCCATTCCATGACGCGGTCGCACACCGAGATGTTGAAGTCCAAGAAGATGGGTGGTACCGCCGGCGCCTGCGCATCCTACTGCGTGCAATACCTGGGGGGCGATTTTGTGCTTTCGTCGAAGAACGAAGTTTACCGTGTCGACAACCAGGAAAAAGTGCGTCTTTTCGCAGGGCAGAAAGTAAAGATCACGGGCACGCAGGAATCAAAAAGCAAGACAATTCATATCATGGATATTGAGCCTGCCCAGTAAGTCTGAACGGAGAGTTTCTTCAGCTGGCTTCTTTCTCAATGGATTCCTTTTGCCCTCTGTCCTTTTTCTCCGCTTCTGAAATCACGTACACGATCAGAATTCCCAGCTCCGGCTCAATGGGATGACGATAGCGCGGATGCGGGAAAACGGCGTAGTACACCGCCGGGTAGAACAGGATCAGCCAGAAAAACAGCCAGGCACCGGGTCGTCGCTTGCGCAGGGCACGTCCCAAGCCCCAGAAGGCCAGCACTGACGAGGCCAGGAAAACAGAATTCTTTACGGGAGCCAGAGCGGCGATTTCTGACAATCGCGGAACCCCGCCCCAATAATAAATGAAACGCTTCGCGCAGAGGCCCAGGAAGCGCGGGTACTCCTGGCGAATGAAAGCCACCGCTTCCCGCCTGCGCTCGGCTACGTAGGCGATCTCGCCGAGTTGGCGATAGCGGCGCAGCTGGTAAACATTTTGCGTGGGATGAAGATATTCTCTCCAGGTTCCATCGGCCCCCGGGCCGTTCCCGATGCGCAACTCGGCGCCGAAGTTCGATCGCAAAGACGTTACTCCCAATGTCCGGTGGTTCCGAGCCAGCCATGGCGCGATACAGGCAACAAATACCAGCGCCGACAGCGCAACGCCAGCCAGCGAGGACTTGCCGCGCTTCCAGCGCCGGTACCACGCCCACAGTCCGGAAACGGGCAGGAACGCCAGCAGGGAAGTGTTGGCCAGCGCTGCGACGCCCCAGAGCAGTCCGAACTGAATCCAAGGTATCAGTCCGTCTCTCTCTTCCAGGTCGAGTGTCAGCCAGAAAACAAGCGCGAGCAGCAATGCCGCCAGACTTGTCTCCCAAACCCACCGCGTGCACCAGTACATTACTGGCGGCATTACCGCCCACAGCCAAGCCGTCCAGATCGCCAGCTTTTCGTCGAAACATCTTTTGGCGATCAGGAAAATGGGGATACAAGTCAGCGCAGAAAAAAGACTATTGATGCTCAGCAGCACCAGCGCAGAGGCCTGCGTATAAATCCCGAACAGCTTGAAAACTCCGGCAATGAGAAATGGATAGAGCGGCGGCTCCCAGGCCGTCGGCCCGGTGGTCTCGCTGAAGGGATTGCTGAAACCCTGGCCTTGAGCGAGAGAGCGTCCGATGCGGCCCATTTCCCAGCCGAAGCTGAAGTTGTCGTCGAGAGTCTTGAACTTGTAAGTATGGGCTACAACGATCCAGCCAAAGCGCAGAGCGAAAGCGACAAAAACCATCCAGAAGAAAGATGTGCGGGCTGTGCTCCACCAACGATTGAGGGGGGCCGGCCTGTTCATGGATGTCGATGGAACTGTTGTGATGGCATCAGCCATGGTTGGCGCAGCAAGATTCTGAACAGTTCCATTTGTAGCTGATACGCCTGCGACCAGCAATATCTGAGTGAGACTGCCATGCCTGGCGTGATACATAAGCGAGGCTGTCCCACGAGTGAGCCTTAGACGTGAGACTTTACGGGTCGTTTTGATTGAATCAGGTGTCGAGTCCGGACTCGATTCAATTCCATTCTCACCCACCATAGGGCGATGAAGAAAAGGGGCAAAAACCACTCTATACGTGAGACGGCATCTGGTGTGAAACCCGGTTCCAGCACAGACCTCTCAGGACGAGAAGGATCAAAGGACACGAAAACGGTCGACCCCGGAGCATAAGTTTGCCCTGCGGCTTCGGCTGTCTGTCGCTTCCAGTAGAACGTGTCACCGAAGCGGTAGGTGTTGCCTGTGTACGATGTGTTCCCGACCGCATAAGCATAGGTAATCGACGGATGATAGCGACTCCGGGGCTGAACCATCTGAGACGTCAAAATTCTGCCTGGTGTTTTGGGCCATTTCGCGCTGGAGCTGGCCTGTAAGAGATCAAGGGTGCCATAAGACAGAACGACGAGTGACGCGAGGGCCACGATCGCTGGTCTCCACCGGATTTCGAGAAACTCCGTCAGGTAAGCGATAATGCCTGTCATTGACACCCGTTTGGCCCGCACCTAGACTGAAAAGGTTCCGCGATTGCTCGGGGCGAGCAGTGCCTATATTGTATCGGGACGCTGGCAATCGCGACATCGAGGACACTCCATGGGCTGGCTGCAGAACAAGTTCGAAAAGAATTTTATGATCACCACTGTGGACTACGTGTTCAACTGGGCGCGTAAGTCAGCGGTGTGGCCGATGACGTTTGGACTGGCCTGTTGCGCCATCGAGATGATCGCTTCTTCGACGGCCCGCTTCGATATTGCCCGCTTCGGCTCTGAAGTCTTTCGTCCCAGCCCCCGGCAGAGTGACCTGATGATTGTGGCCGGCACAGTCACGTTGAAGATGGCGCCGGTGGTGAAACGCATCTACGATCAGATGCCCGATCCCAAGTGGGTGATCTCGATGGGAGCGTGCTCGTCGGTAGGGGGTCCGTTTAATACTTATGCGGTCCTCCAGGGCGTGGACAAGATCGTCCCTACGGATGTCTACGTGATTGGTTGCCCGCCGCGTCCGGAAAATTTGTTCTATGCGCTGCTCAAACTCCAGGACAAGATTGATCAGATGTCGCTGGCCAAGCGCCCCACCGAAGTCCGGCTCGACCCCAATATGGTGGAGAATTTCAAACGCCAGGTGATGATCGCGCAGACGTTGCAGCCAAAATAGTCGTCAGCTCGTCGGTCGCCAGTCGTCAGCCATACCCCAAGCCACGTGGGACAGCCGCCCCGGCTGTCTTGGCCGAGCGCAGCTCGGCAGTTCGATTTCATCATTCTGAAAGGTCTCATGTCCAAGTTCGTAAGACTCACTGCTCAATCCGAACTTCCTCCCGAGGGCGAAGCCAAAGAATTTCCTCTGGGTGACAAGGTAATCTGCGTAGCTAATGTGAATGGCACCATCTCCGCCATGGACAACGTTTGCCTGCATCGTGGCGGTCCACTGGGGCAAGGCGTGATCGAGGGAGACAAAGCTGGTCTGTCCGTGGCACGGTTGGCAGTGGGACCCCGAGACCGGACAGGCAGCGCACAATCCCGGCGCCAAGGTTGCTGTCTACCCGCTGAAAGTGGAAGGCGGGGACGTAATGATAGAAGTCTGAAAGGATTACTTAGACCCCGCATGAGCCCAGTGACGCATTTCTTAACGGGATGGATTCTGGCGAATTGCGCCAGGCTGGATCGAAAAGAGCGGGCTCTCGTTACTCTGGCTTGCGTTGTGCCGGATGTGGACGGATTGGGGATCGTTCCCGAGCTGCTGACAAGTAACTCGGTCCATCCGCTGAACTGGTTCACACTCTATCACCACCGCTTGCACACTCTGGCGTTCAGCCTGGTCGTAGCTGCTCTGGCGTCGGTCTTGGCCAATCAAAAATGGAAAACCGGTTGGCTCGCTCTGCTCAGCTTCCATATTCACTTATTTGAGGACATGCTCGGCTCACGTGGGCCGGACGGATACCAGTGGCCCATTTCCTATTTGAGTCCGTTCTCTTCGGCGGTGCAGCTGAGTTGGCACGGACAGTGGGCGCTCAACGCCTGGCCCAACTTGGTCATCACAATCGGATTGCTCCTGCTGACTCTCGAGTTGGCCTGGTGGCGGGGGTTCTCGCCTCTGGAAATGATCTCTACAAAAGCCGACTTGGTCTTTGTCGCGGCACTGCGGAAACGCTTCCCGAGAAGGATGGAAGTTTAACCCCCTTTACCAGGCGGTCGTGGGAAGCAAGGAATCCCGTGGTTATCCCAAGTATTTCAGGAATTTTCCCGCCTGGTTGTCGAACCCCGGAAACACCTGATTCAGAGCGTGATTCCCCAGGTGTCGGTCGACAGCTTCGCCGAGCACGCGGCGGAAATCTGTGGTCACCGCCAGATCTCGTCCTTCGTAAAGTTGTGACTGGTCGAGGCCGGGCCAGCGGCCATACACCTTGCCGCCTTTAACCGGGCCGCCCATCACGAACATGACGTTGGCGTGGCCGTGATCGGTGCCGCGATTGCCGTTTTCGCGGGCGGTGCGTCCGAATTCCGACATGGTGACCACGACGGTATCTTCAGCCAGATCTCCGAGGTCAGTCCAGAAAGCGCCGAGAGATTGCGAGAACTCGCGCAGCACATTCGCGATCTGGCCCTGGGTGCTGCCTTCGTTGACGTGATGGTCCCATCCGCCGATATCGGCAAACGCCACCTGCACTCCGAGGTTGGCTTTGATCAGCTGGCAGAGTTGCTTGAGGCTGTCGCCAAAACGTCCCTTGGGATAATCCGCCCCGGCTGCAGGCTTGTATTTCGCGGGATCGGCCGCCTTCAACATCTTCACCGCTTCGAAAGTTTCCTGGCCGGTGCCGTGCAGAACAGAATCTACGGAATTCGCATACATGGCTTCAAAAGTGTTGGAGACGGGCGTCGCATTCGGATTGCGGCCTCCCACACCAAAGTCGTTGATGTTATTCACGGCCACCGCCGGTTCGGGCCCGGCAAGAATTCGCGGCAGAGATGGCCCCAGGCCGATGGCGCGGAACGCTGACTTGTCAGCGGGCGTGGGCAGAGATCGCAAGGCTCGATTCAGCCAGCCGTCTTCGGTGGCCTTGATGCCCGGCGTGCCGGACTCCATAAAGTCCTGCGCATCGAAGTGGGAACGGCTCGGGTCAGGAGAGCCGGCCGCGTGCACGATCGCCAGATGTTGCTGGTTCCATAGCGGCTGGAGGGCGGTCATCGCTGGATGGAGTCCGAAGAAGCCGTCCAGATCAATCACTGCGTTGCGCGGGATATTGATCGACGGCCGCATCGCGTAATAAGCCTGCTCGCCATGCGGGACCACGATATTCAAGCCGTCAGCCGCGCCGCGCTGAAAGATGACCACAAGCCGCTTGTTGCCCCGCCCCAGCTTCGACCGTCGAGAATGCCGCGCGGGTAAGAAAAGCGGGGACCGCGGCCGTACCCACAACCGCCAGCGCGCCATTGCGAAGAAATACTCTACGAGTGATGGACATAACACCTCAGCTTTCAGCCGTCGGCTCTCAGCTATCAGCAAGATCAGAACACTGATGGCTGAGAGCTGAGAGCTTATCTCCTCTGAAACTCTGGCGATCCCAGCAGCAAGCCCGCGATCGCACTTGTGTTCGGTGGGCGAGCTGGATTATCCAGTTGGCGCTGGCCGATTTTCGAATCATTCATCTGCGCCGCAATCGTGTCGTGCGTTTGTCGGGACACGTTGCCGGCGAGCAAACTGTTCTCGAGCGCCGCCAGCGTCGCCTTGGGAATCAGCAGGTGAAGCGTCGGCGCCGAGTATTTGACCGGGGTCCACCTGAACGCCTTTAAGTTTTCCCGCGGTCAGCGCCAGCGCGAAATTCATTCGCCCCAGCAGGGCGGAGGAGTTCACCCAGGCATCGGCCTTCATCGAATAGCCCGTCGGCGGCTGCATCCCGTAGAGCGGCATACCCATGGTTTGCAGTTGCCGGGCCAGCGGCAAGGCGTCGCTGACTTCTGCGCCGCTGGTCCGCACCGCTGAAACCACAAACTCCAGGGGAGTTTTCACCTTGGCCCGGTACGACTCAGGCGCCCAGAATTCCGGCGAATGGAACATGGTCTTCAGCACTTCGCTGATATCACCGTTTTTCTTCAGGAAAGTTTGCGCTCATGCGATCAACCAGGGCTGGCGGCGGATCGTCGGAGACGAAGCGCATCGCCAGCTTGGTGGATATAAACTTTGCCGTGGACGGATGGCGCGCCAGAATGTGCAGCACCTCGCGACCTTCCTTTTCACCACCGGACTTGATGCGATGCCCCAGCACGCGCTTGTCGCCGGGCTCGTGCATCCGTTCTTCGAAGACAAAGCCGCCGCCCTCTCTGGGCTGCTTCAGCGTCCAACCCGTCAGGACGCGGGCCACTTCGGTGACATCTTTCTGCGTGTAGCCGCCATTTACGCCGAGCGTGTGCAGTTCCATCAGTTCGCGGCCATAATTTTCGTTCAGGCCGCTGCGCTTACCCTTAGCTGTTTCACTGGCGCGGGGCGCGGTGGGCGAGGAGGCCTGCGCCAGTTGTAATTGTTATTGCGCTTGGGAATGCCGTTGGCGAAATCTGAATTCGGCCCCACGCTCAGCCAGTTATCGAGATAGAACAGCATGGCCGGACTGTGCGCCGTCGCTACCAGCAGGTCTTCAAACTTGCCCAGGGCATGCGGACGGATAACATCGCGCTCGTACCCGGTCAGCATGTAGCGGTCAGCGCCTTTTCCGATAAACACATTGAAGTGATTGAACCAGAAATCGGTCATCACTTCCTCCAGCTGGCGGTCGCTGTAAATGGCGCGCAACAGCTTGCTCTGCACCAGTTCGCTGGTCACGACTTGTTGAGGATTGTTGAGCGCCATCAGAGTCTCGCGCTGCTGCGGCTTCATCCCCTCCATGAACTCGTCGCGCTTGTCGCCTTTCAGCGAAGCTTCGAGCGCACGCTGGTCTTCGGGAGACATCTTGAGAATCGCCTTCATGCGTTGGTCGGGCGGCAAGTCCAGCAGGTCTTCGGACTTGAGATCGGCATAGAGACGGTCCTCGCGGCGGCGGGCTTGTTCGTCGTCGCTCATCTGGGCTCGGCTTTCCCGGACCCGCCGGCGGACGAGGAGTCAGTGTTCGCGGCTTCCTGCTTCTGCTCTTTCTTCTCCTGATAGCGCTCCAGCTGCGCTTCGTACACGGCGCGCCTGGCGGAATCGGAAGGCATCGACTGCTTGCCTTCGGCGATGGCCTTGATCACCTGCGGTGGCGGAAAGTTCTCGACCATCTCGCGGCGTGCTCATGCGCAGCGTGCGAAATTGTTCTAGGCGGGCATCGAGCGCGTGATCGTCGATCTTGTCCGGATGCAACTGCTGATCGATCCACTTGTCCACGCCCATCGCTGCTACCCGCTCGACATCCCCCGGACGCGGTCCGAAGGCCAGCCGATTGAGCGCGTGCAGCGCACGTGCTTTGCTCATCCATCGGGGTGGTGGCGGCTTCCGCTTGTCTTTCTTGGCAATGGCGAACTGTGACGGAGACGGCCAGACCCAGCGTCGATATCGCAATCAGAAGGGCGATTTGTCGCCGTAAGAGATTCATGCGGCGGCTCAGGCCGACAGGCCGCTTCAGTATTATTAACCCGAGGCAGGAGAAAAGTTGCTGTCGAAGGAAGTTACCCTGGTTCACGAGTTGATCGGGCACGGCGTCCAGCACTCCTTATACCTGAATCGGCGAGTGCTGATGTAACAACCATTAAATACAATCGCTTACAGGATATATTAGTGGTGTCTGCTCGAGGCTTGCCTTAGGTCAGATACAGGCGGCCATGAGTGACTTTGTGTTGCAGCGTGGCGGCAAGTTGATCGATGTCCCCGGCGGCGATGTTGACGGCCATGCGATCTTCGAGAAATCGGGCGCGGTTGCTGCCGACAGAGTCGCGCCGGATTTGCAGCAGCAATCCGTGGACCGCATTGGGATCAAATTTCTGCGGGGAAAGACGTACGATCTCACTTAGGGTGTTGCCCACCGAGAGCGGTTCGCGATAAGGCCGCTCGCTGGTCATGGCGTCGAATGTGTCGGCCAGGCCGATGATGCGAACCGGCATGGCGACATCTTCCATCATCAGCCCATCGGGATATCCCGAGCCGTCACCGCGCTCGTGGTGCGAACGCACGATTTCAGGAATGCGCGGCCACGGGAACTCAACGCCGCTGACGATCTGATGTCCGACCACCGTGTGGTCCGCCATTTCGCGGAATTCTTCGGCGTCGAGAGATGTGGGTTTTCCGAACAGACGCTTGTCCACCGCGACTTTGCCGATATCGTGCAGATAGCCCGCGGAGCGCAGAGCCGGCGACGTCGTTGGGTTCCATGCCCATGGCTTCTCCGATGGCAGAGGCGTAACGCCCCACCCGCAACGAGTGGCCGTGAATGTTTACATGCTTCACGTCAATCGCGGTAGCGAAGGCTTCGAGCGCGGTGTCATAAAAACCGTGAAGCGATGCCATCAGACGAAGATTCTCCGAAACGCGCTGCGCCAGGGTCTGCGACAGTACGTGATTCTGCATGGCGATCGCGACGTAGTTGCACAGCAGATCGAGCGCGCCCAGTTCTTCGTCGTCGAACAGGGCATCGCCCTCGCGGCGGCCCAGCGCGACCATGCCGACAAGTTTGCCGCCGACTTTCAGCGGGGCAATGCACTTGAACAATTCAGGCGCAACATTTCCGTTCGAGCTCAGGAAAATTTCATAAGAGCCAGGATTCAGGACAACCGGCCCGCGCGCCGAAGTGAGAGCGTGAACATGCTTCGGCAGCAAGGGCATGATGGCGGGTTCGGGCATCAACGCGAAGCCTTCGGAAGCGACCGAGGAGAGCATGGAAGGCTTGTCGCTGAAGGTGAAGAGCACGGCTTCGCGCGCGCCGCCAGCCTGGAGCAGCGCCGAGACCATGGCCCGCGCGGTCTGCGGAAACTCACGCTCCGCCGTCATCTCAGGGCCGAGATCAGACAGAGCTTCCACAGTTCGCAGCAGCCGCCGCAAATTGTTTTTCTGCACAGCCACGCACGGATGCGGGCAAAAGACCAGAGCAGAAAAAGAGTAACATGCGGCGAAACAGCGGGATACGGAGCTTGTTGGTTAGTTTGGTGCTAGCAAAACAGCCGTCAACTTTCAGCCTTCAGCCGTCAGCTTCCAACTCCCAGTTCCCCAAAAACGCTCTCAATCCCGACCGGAGGGAAGCGAAGCGAGCGGAGTGGAGGGACCTGCTGTTTCCTGCAGAGTACAGCTCTGCTTCTCCCGCGGGGAAACTAGAAGTGAGTCCGCAACTCAGAAAACTTCTCCACCACCAGCAACTGCCTCGGTGGCTCCGCGGAGTCCACTTCCTCGTGTTCCAGCACCCAGGTCGCGCCATGCGGGACGAACACCGCATTCAGCCCCGCGGCCAATGCAGGATTGATATCGGATTTAGGGCTGTTGCCGATCATCCAGGTAGCGTCGGGAACCAGTTCGTACTTGGAAATAACGGAGCGGTAGGTAGGAACATCCTTTTCAGACACAATTTCCACCGCAGAGAAATATTCTTTCAGACCTGAGCGTTCGACCTTGCCAGTCTGTTCCTGCACAGCGCCCTTGGTCATCAGTATCAAGTGATGGCGCTCCGACAAATACTGCAATGTTTCCGGCACGCCGGGCAGAAGCTCAACCGGGTGACCGGCGATGGTATGGGCGAATCCGTTGATGGTCTCGTGCAGCGCGGGTGTAAGCGGTTCAACCGCCAGGCGCTCGAAGGTCTGGACCAGAGAATGGGCGAAGCTGTGCAGCCCGTAACCGTGAGTGACGATCGACTCGCGCTCGACCTGGTTCAGCACCTCGCGTACTTGCTCGGGAGTGTACTCGTGGTGATTCAGAAACGAAATGAAGTTGGCGATGGCCCGCTCAAAGTAGATGTTGTTTTCCCAAAGCGTATCGTCGGCATCGACCAGAAGGGTCTGCGCACCATTCGAACTTGAGTCGGCAGGCATCGTGCACATCATGATAGCGGGGAACACGAAGCTTGGCGAGATGCTCCTCGGCGAACTTTGCGAAATCCTTGGTGCCCTTTGCGGTTGGAGATGTTGGCCGCAAAGCCGAAAGCGCGCAAAGCCGACTCCTGTTTGCTAGAATCAAGTGGATGATCAAACAGGGCTTCCTCCTTCCCCTGCTGTTTATTGTTCTGATGATTTCTCCCACCTCAGCCCAGAAAACGAAGAAGCCAGCAACGATGACCGGATCTGCGGCCAAAGGCGCGGCTTCCGGCGGCATGCAGGTTGCTCCGGACCTGACGCAGCGGCTGGCAAGATTTCGCCGCGTAGATATGCCGTTTCACTCCGCCGGATTCACCGAGCGCGAGAAGAAGCTGGTGGAGAAACTGGTCGATGCTTCACGCTATCTGGAAGATATTTATTGGCGGCAGATCGATCCTGAGGCTCTGACGCTCTACCAGTCTCTGGCGACCAGCAAGAATCCGAAAGATCAGGAACTGCGGCACTATCTGTGGATCAACGGCTCGCGTTTCGATTTGATCGAAGAGAACCGCCCGTTTATCGGGATCACGCCCATGCCACCGGGCCGCGGTTTTTATCCCGAAGGCCTGACTCGCTAAACAGATCGAGCAATACCTGCAAGACCATCCCGATAAGAGAGATGAAATTTACAGTTCCACCACGGTTGTGCGCTGGCACGGAGATCGCCTCGAAGGAGTGCCTTATCACATCGCCTATCGCTCGTTTCTGGAACCGGCCGCCCAGGATTTGCGCGAAGCCGCCGGTTTGAGCGACGATCCGGCGTTCGCCAATTTCCTGCGCCTGCGCGCCGATGCCTTGTTGACCGACGACTACTTCAAGAGCGACCTGGCCTGGCTCGATTTGAAAGATCCGAAGTTCGATGTGATCTTCGCTCCCTACGAGACCTACGATGACGGCCTTCTCGGAGTAAAAGGCTCCTACGGCGGGGCAGTGCTGGTGCGCAATGAGAGCGAGAGCCAAAAGCTGGCAATGTTTCAGAAGTATGTTGCCGACATACAGGATGCGCTGCCGCTGGCTCCGGAGGACAGGCCTTCCAAGCACGGCCTCGAAACCCCGATGGAGGTCATGGACGCGCCCTTATCGCGTGGGCGACTTGCGCCACGGCTACCAGGCTGTGGCCGACAACCTGCCGAACGATCCCCGAGTCCATGAGCAAAAGGGCAGCAAGAAAATCTTCTTCAAGAACTTCATGGATGCGCGAGTCAACTTACGTAATTCTTCCGCTGGCGCAGATACATGATGCCGCCGGAACAGGCGGCCAAGGCTTCGGCTGAAGCATATCTGCTGTTCACGATCATGCACGAGATGGCGCACGGACTGGGCCCGGCCTACGCGCGCACCTCGACCGGCAAGGTGCCGATTCGTGAAGCGATCGGCCCCGTCCTACAGCGGCCTGGAGGAGGCCAAAGCCGATGTAGTCGGCATGTTCGGCCTGAAGTGGCTGGTGGACCACGACGTTTGCCCAAGGAAAAGCTCGAAGAATACTACGCGTCTTACGTCGCCGGGATTTTCCGTACCGTCCGCTTCGGCACCGGAGAAGCGCACGGCCAGGCCGAGATGATGGAGTTCAACTATCTTTCGGAGCGGGGCGCAATCAAACGGCAGTCATCAGGAATGTATGCCATTGATTACGCCGCCATGCCGGGTGCGCTGGCTGACTTGGCCAAGGAACTCCTGGAAATCGAAGCCACAGGAAACCGCGAGCGCGCGGAAAACTGGTTCAAGAAATACGACGTAATGCCGTCGGATCTGCAAGTGTCGTTGAAGGACGGCGTCGAAGGTTCCGGTGGATGTGGATCCAGTATTTTCGTTTCCGGAGAAAATTAAATAAATCGCTTCTAGCTTCTAGCTCCTAGCTCAAGCCAATGGCTGCCAAGTTTCTGCTAGAACCTAGGAGCCAGAAGCCAGAAGCTGTTCTAAACAAACTCCACTCTCGCTTCTCGCGGAATAATTCCTGCCTTGTAACCCATATCCAGCAGCCGGCGTACTGCTTCGCGGCCATCCGGCCCGTAGTCCAGGGTGCGCTCGTTGACGTACATGCCAACAAACTTGTCGGCGAGCTGGGGATCGACGTCGCGGGCGAATTGCATGGCGTACGCGAGTGCCTCGTCCCGATGGTCGAGCGCATATTGAATGCTGTCCCGCAGAGCTTGTGAAACCTTTACCGTCAGTTCCGGCCCGAGACTGCGCCGTATCGCATTTCCTCCCAGCGGCAGCGGCAGACCGGTGATTTTCAGCCACCACTTGCCCAGGTCCACAATGCGTTGCAGGCCGGCTTTGGAATAAGTCAACTGCCCTTCATGGATGATGAGGCCGGCTTCGTATTTGCCTTCCACGACCTGCGGAATGATCTGATCGAAGGGCACGACCTCGGTCTCAATTCCCGGCGCGAAAAGCCGCAGCGCCAGATAAGCGGTAGTGAGAGTGCCCGGGATCGCAATCTTCTTGTGTTTGACTTCGCTCGGGGAAAACCCCTGGGTGGCCACAATCATGGGCCCGTAGCCGTCGCCCACGCTGCCTCCGCAGGGCATCAGTGCATAGCTGTCCTGAATATAAGGATAAGCATGGAACGAGATGGCCGTAACGTCATACACGCCGTCACCCTCCCGCGCCTTCTGGTTCAAGGTCTCGATGTCGCAAAGCGTGTGGGTGAAGCGCAGGCCGGGGACGCGCACCTTGTTGGTGGCCAGCGCATAGAACATGAAAGCGTCATCGGAGTCGGGACTGTGCGCGATGCTGATTTCACGTGTCGATGCGCTCCCGTGCAACGAATCTTTGGTTTCGGGAATGACCGCTGCGGTGGCCATATTTCCAGACGGAGTTTCGACGGAACTCATGCCTGCTCCTTGCGGACACGCTGCCATCCGGTCGAGACTGCGGCCGCCAACATGACCTTGATCACTTCCGCGAACACAAACCAGTAAAGCCCGAAGCGCGCCGCCTGGGCGAAAGAGTGGGTCAGCACCGCCAGCCATGACAGGCCGCCGACGAACAATACAACTTCAGCCAGCACACCCGCAGCGGCCGCGCGAGCGAAACTTGCCTTGCCGCGCTCCATAATCCAACCGGCCAGTCCGGCGACGAAGGGATAAGCCAGCAAGAATCCGCCGGTCGCGCCCAACAGTTGGGCGACGCCACCCGGCCCTGCGGGATTAAACACAGGCATCCCTGCGGCTCCCTCTACCAGGTAAAGCGCTAAGGCAGCAAAGCCGCGACGGCTTCCCAACGTAAGGCCTACCAGAAGCACGCCAAAATTCTGCAGGGTCAGGGGCACCGGCGTGAACGGCAAAGGAACCGTCACCCGGGCGCACAGGGCAACAAACAGGCTGGCGCTAACCACAATCGCCGCCTGTTCCGCCCAGTACAGAGCGCGATTACCTTGGTCGAGGGCAAGACTAGCGGGCTTCGCCATGTTGAAGGTTCTCCGCTGTCAGAATCTGAAATGCGCTGGTGTAACGAATTCGGGGTCAGTCCTTGCCGTGGGTTTCTCTGGAGGAACCTTCCTTCATATGGCTGCGCACCCGAAGGTAGGCTGCCAATCCGACCAGAGAAACGGCTACGGTGCTCAGGGCCAGGATCAGGAACATCCAGATCATCCGCACGATGTCTTAGGATATCAAATGGGAGTGTAACGTGCGCCGAAAGCCCTAAGCCCTGTGCCGTAGTACCGCCGAGCCGCGAAGCGGCGCGAAGAATAAAGCCCAGGGGCGCAAGCCCTAGGTAAGACGATGGAAAGAAAATGATCCAGCTCCGAACGAGCGAAAGAGGGAGTTGTGACGAGCGCTCTTCAATGTCCAGCCTGCTGACTCCTCAGGCGGCAGGTGTTTCTGTCGCCCTCTTAGGGCTATCTTCCTTGGCGCCGAACACCCCGGGGCTTGCGCCCCGGGCTACATTCTTGCGCCGCTTCGCGGCTTGCATTTCGGCTTTATTTGCCCGCCATGGCGCGCTCGACTTCGTCGGCGGTGTGCGGCAAGTTGCCGGTCAGATTGATCAACTTGCCATCCTGGTCCACGTAAAGGATATCTTCGATTCGCACTCCCAGCTTTTCCTCCGGAATGTAGATTCCAGGCTCCAAAGTAAACACTGCGCCCGGCCCGAGCGGAACGTCGTAGTCGCCGGGATCGTGGACGTTCAATCCCACGTAGTGGCCGAGCCCGTGAATGAAGTATTTTCCCAGCGGCTCGCCGTGCAAGTCTTTGCCGTGGGTGTTGATGTAGTTGTAAGCCACATCGTGGAGAGAATCCGGCTGATCTCGCCGGAGGCGGGACTTGCCCGAGCGGAATGCGGCAGCAGCGGCCTGTTGGGCCCCGAGAACGATATCGTAAATCTCCCGCTGCCGGGCGGTGAACTTCCCGGCCACCGGCAGAGTACGAGTAATGTCCGAGGCGTACATCGAATATTCCCCTGCCGCGTCGATCACCACCAGGTCTCCGGATTGCATGGTGCCGGAGTCCTCTGAATAGTGCAGCACGGTGGAATAGAAACCCGAGCCCACGATGGGTGCATAAGCCGGACGCTCACAGCCGCGTTTCCCCCACTCATACTGCATCAGGGCGGAGATCTCACGCTCAGTCGCACCCGGCTTCACGGCGCGCATGGCCGCGAAATGCGCGGCAATCGAGGCGTCAGTCGCGTGACGGATGCGCTCGATTTCACCTGAGTCCTTATAAGTTCTAAGCGAAGCCAGCATCGGCCGGACATCCTGGAAAGAAACTCCCACCGGAAATGCATTGGCGCGTTTCAGCCAATCCAATGGCGCGGTTGAATTCGAAATCTCATCATCCGCGACGATGTCCGTGAAGACGGTCGCCTTCCTTAGAGGGAGCAACCGGACCAGCTCGGAGCGTAGATTGTCGAGGACCTCGATGTGGTCGAACCCGGTAACTTTGCTCGCGTCGGGACTATCCGCGCCCAGTTTCGGACCGGTCCACTTTTCCTGCGAGGGATTGTGGTTGGGAAGAAACAGGATCTCGGTGTAGGAGTGATCCTGAGAATTTGCGCCGCCAACAATCAGCAGCGCGGCTCCCGGCTCGCTCCAGCCGGAGAGATAGAAAAAATTGTCGTCGGGACGGTAGCCGTAGAGATCGTTCGGGCCCTCAGCTTCGTTCGAAGCAAACAGAAGAACTGCGCCTCCATTGGCCTTGCTGGCCAGAGACTGACGGCGAAGTCGGAAATCAGTGTTGGGTTGGCGATCCAGAGCCCAAGTAAGTTGGGAAAGAACGAAAAACAAACAGCAAGACCTTACGCATTCAGAGTCCCTTTGTTCGTGGCACGAATTTACTTGGTATTGCTAGTTACAGATTTGCTTGCCGCAATCAGCTGCATCCACGTTGGTCTTGTCCACGAGCGACGATCCCGTGTCCACAAATGCAGGAATGGGGGCGAAGCTGTCTTTCGCCCAATCATTGCTCAGTGTGGACAATTTGTGATGGTAGAGATCGTCCAGCATTTTTAATCCGACGAAGCTCATGGTGTAGGGCTTCTGCGAGATCGTGGCCGCGATCACACCTTTCTGAATCCAGGAGAGCGTGTCTTCATCGGTGTCCATCGCCAGAATGACCTTGTCCTTGACTGCATGCTGGCTCAGCACGGTGGCGACTTCCTTACCGGCTAGCGCTTCCAGGCACACGAACGCGTCGGTGTGTTCTTTCTTGTCGTTGCCCAGAACTTCGGTAGCGGTGTCGAAAGCGAGGCGGGAGTCGCCCTTCATGTCCACCACGCGGGTGATCTTTATCTGCGGAGTGGCCTCGAGCGCATCGCGATAGCCGCGCAAACGCTCTTTCAGATTGGCCTGCTCGGGAATAGTAAACACGACCACATTGCCCTTGCCGTTCAATTCCTTCGCCAGCCGCTGGCCTCCAATCTGGCCGGCATGGTAGTTGTCGGTGCCGATGAAGAAAAGCCGCTTGCTGGCGGGCGCGTCGGAGTCCACTGTAATTACCGGAATGCCGGCGGCGATGGCGCGATCGATATCGTCTTTCATCAATGCCGGATCCGCCACTGAGATCAGGATCCCGCTGGCCTTGCTCTGCACTGCTTGCTGCATCGCCTGCTGCTCAGCCTTGGGATCATAGCTGTCCGGACCAGTGAACTCGGAACGCACCTTGAGTTGCTGGGCTGCCTGAAACAAACCGGCCGAGCCGGCCTGCCAGTAAGGAATTTTGACGTTGGTTGAAATCAGGAAATACTTCTCATCGGTATCGTGACCGGTTCCACAGCTGACCAGGAAAACCAGCAGGATGCCGAAGACTACTCTGGAAGGTACCGTGAGGTGGCGCATCGGATCCTCCTTCGCGAACCGACCGCGTCCAACTGGGCGCGAAACGGTACGAATTCTAAACCTACTCGCAGCGAAAGGGAAGGAAGGGGATGGAAGACGGGCGTCCTCGCCCGCCCCACCACAAGCACGGGCGGGCACGCGTGTCCTCCATCCGCTACACGCCAACTGGAAATGGCTTGGTGTGGGTCTCCGCGCTCAGGGACAAGCCCGAGAAGCGGCCTTGCAACAAAGACATCAACCCCGTGTACCAGTAGCCGACCACGAACAAAACCAGGAAAGGCACAGTAATGTAGTTTTCGTTAGCGATGGCGTAGTAGACCGTAAGCGCGAAATAACTGCCGATCAAAAGCTCGATCCACGGAACCCATCCCAGGCGGCGCCGGTATTTGGTGGCGTTGATCCGATCCTTTTTCGACTCCACGCGATACTTGGGAGTGCGCGCGAACGCGGACTTCTGTCCCACCAGCGCTTCCAGCACGGCGCGCGTGTTGGTGACGGTCAAGCCAATGCCGAGCGCCATCAGGAAGGGAAGATAGAGCAGGGCCCGCGGCCAGCTCCGGGGAAACAGCTCGCGCTGCGAGACCAGGTAGAAGCTCGAAATCGAAAAAGTGGACGCCATGAACAGCGGCAAGTCGATGTACAGCATCTGGAACCATCCCTGGTAAAAGCGGATGATCATGGCCGGCAGCAGCAGCACCGAAAGCACGACCATCAAGGGATAGCTGAGATTCGCGGTCAGGTGATACCAGGCTTCCAGCTTGACCCGAAACGGCTGATCGCTCTTGATGCACGCTGGGCAGAATCTTCTTCGCGGTCTGGATCAAGCCCTTGGCCCAGCGTGCCTGCTGGGTCTTGAACGCGGTCATCTCTACCGGCAGCTCGGCAGGACACTCCACATCCTGCAGGTAAATAAATTTCCATCCTTTGAGTTGGGCGCGATAGGAAAGGTCGGTGTCTTCGGTGAGCGTGTCGTGCTGCCAGCCTCCGGCTTCTTCGATCGCGCTGCGGCGCCATATTCCGGCCGTCCCGTTGAAATTGAAGAAGACGTTGCTGCGGGCGCGTCCGGAATGTTCCAGCACGAAATGCCCGTCGAGCAGAATGGCTTCGACCTCGGTAAGAAAAGAATAGTTGCGATTGATATGGGTCCAGCGGGTTTGCACCATGCCGATTTTCGGGTCGGTCAAATGGTGGATGGTTCGCATCAGAAAATCTTCGGGCGGAACAAAATCGGCGTCAAAGATGGCAATAAACTCGCCTTTCGCGGTTTTCATGCCTTCAGCCAGCGCACCTGCCTTGAAGCCCTCGCGATTGTTGCGGTGATGATAGGTAATGCGGAAAGCCCCGAGCGGCGTGCTGCTCGACCAGGCCCTGCGCGACGGTCTGAGTCTCGTCAGTTGAATCGTCGAGCACCTGCACATCGAGCTTTTCGAGCGGATACTGCAGGCGGCAAATCGCATCCAGCAAGCGCTCAACCACAAACTGCTCGTTGAAAATTGGAAGCTGCACCGTCACCCGGGGCAGATCCGAAAAATGCCCGGCCGGCTCAAGGGTGCGATTCTTCCTGTGCTTGTAATAGAGATACACCAGCACGTAGCGGTGCAGACCGTAAGAAGCCAGCAGGATCAGCACGATGAAGTAGGGGACCAGCAACGCCATATCAAACGCATTGGCGTGATACAAGACCCCTGAATGTGGTGTCGAGAAAATGCTGGCGAATGTACTGGCCGATGCCCCGCGAGGCCACGAAAGCGGCTAGAAAAGAAGGTGAAATGGAGGCAACGCCCAGGGGAAAGTCCTTATCCGGTCATTTTTCTTCGGGGAACCGAAGACAGTCATTGTACCGAAGGGCCGGGCAGACTCGGAGAATCACGAACTACGTAGGCCCGGACGCCCTCGTCCGGGTGGGCGAGCGAAGCTCGCCTTTTCCGCCCGTTTTCTGGAATGCTCAGCTTGCCTAAACATGCGGAGCTGCACTCCGCTGGACGGGCGGGCTGCCCGTCCCTACGTGGCCGCGTGCGGGCTCTAATTCAGGAAATACGTTCGGTAAAGGGTGTCGCGCTGGGCCGGTTTGAATCCGGCGTCGCGGATGATCCGGCGCAGTTCTTCTTCCGTGGTGCAATTGGTTACGCCGGCGGCGCGCACGACATTTTCTTCCAGCATCACCGATCCTACGTCGTTGCCGCCGAAGCGCAAGCCCATCTGGCAGACTTTCAATCCCTGGGTCACCCAGCTTGATTGAACATTCAGGAAGTTCGAGAGGTACAGCCGGGAGATGGCCAGAACTTTCAAGTATTCGACGGCGGTGGCCTCGTCCCAGTGCCGACCGCCGAGGGCCGTGTTGTGGGGCTGGAAGCTCCAGGGGATAAACGCAGTGAATCCGCCGGTCTCCTCCTGCAACTCGTAGAGCCGCTGGAAGTGATTGACGCGATTTTCGATGTTCTCGCCCACGCCGAACATCATGGTGGCGGTGGTGCGCATGCCCAACTGGTGCGCGGTGCGATGCACGTTGATCCAGTCTTCGGTCAGGCACTTGAGGCGGGCAATCTTGTAGCGGACTTCGTCGTCGAGGATTTCCGCGCCGCCTCCGGGAATGGAATCGAGTCCGGCGTCGCGCAGGCGAACGATCGTGTCGCGAATGCTCAACGCGCTGTATTCGGCGATGGCGATGACTCTCCGATGCCGAGTAGCAGTGCAGATGAACCTTCGGAAAGCGCTGCTTGATGCCGCTCAACATTTTCTCGTGCCAGTCGATCTTAAGATCGGGATGCAAGCCACCCTGCATCAGCACGCCGGTGCCGCCCAGTTCAACGGTTTCCCGAATCTTGTCGTAGATGGTGTCGAACTCGAGAATGTATCCCTCTTTGGCGGCGGGACCCTTCAAGGGCCGATAGAAGGCGCAGAAGGTGCAATACTCGGTGCAGAAATTGGTGTAATTAATGTTGCGGTCGATGACGTAGGTAGCAACGCCTTCCGGATGCAGCCGGCGGCGCACCGCATCAGCTTCCATGCCGATGCCGATCAGGTCGTCGGAGCGGAACAGGTCGAGAGCTTGCTGTTTGGTCAGGGACATGGGTTTCCGAACCGCTGTAAAGATTCTAACGGACTGGAGACTCTGGTGCCAAACGTTTGAACCCGAACAGTATTGTCATCCCGAGCTCAGTCTCGAGCCGCGCTTGCGTGGAGAGAGCAAGTCGAGGGACCCTACCTGCTGCAAAGCCCTCAGCTCATAGGGGTCCTTCGACTCCGCGAGATGTTTCGCTCGCGAAACATCTCGCTCCGCTCAGGATGACATGAAGAACCTAAGCCGTAGCAGTCCTGTTCTTGTAGCGGTAATACTGGATGAGAGAAAAGACCCCGGCGATCACGGCCAACCCGATCAGCGCGAACAGTGCCGGTTTGTAATATCTCGAGAAGAACCTGACGATGTGCCTGCCATAAATCGCTCCCAGGCCGGCGACTAATAGTGAAGCGAATCCCGCGGCCCAGGGTCAGCGCCGCGATAGAACTTCTTGCGCGAATATTGCATCGCGCCCGCCGCCAGCAGAAACGGGACAATAGGAAACGGCGGCGGCAACAAGGCGGGCACGGCCACGGCAAAGAATCCCCAGCGCTCAAATCGCTTGAAGACTTTCGTCGGCCGTTCTCTTCGACAGCTTGCGTTCAAAGGCTTCCTTGCCGCCCTTCCGCGCCAAACCGTAGGTGATGTAGCCGCCGATGACCGCGCCCACGGTGGCCATAAACGCGTAGTACCACCACAACTGGTGTGGTGGGCGGCCAGGACAATTGTCAGAACGTCCATGCTCCCCGGCAACGGCACGACCGAGTTGTCCGCCAGCCCCAACAGAACCAGGCCCACGCCACCCAGGTGTCGGAGCCGACTCCAGACCGAAACCGCGATCATGACTTGAAGTCTGGATGGACATTCCTGCTTCGAAGGCACTTTTCAGATGCCAACTGGTACGGCGCAGCTGGAATGAAGATTAGGTGGCGGCCGATTTTCGCCACATCCAGAAAACGCAATGACGGCGCCGCCGGCAACGCGCCGCATTCGCTGGCGTAACGGTAGAAAAGCTGCAATCCGTCCAGACACGCAGGATCGAGATCATAGTGGATATTTTCAGTCAGATAGGCCGTTATTTCGGCCGCGCTCAAACCCAGGCGTGGCGCCCATTCTCGGGCAATCCGGTCGAGATTCGGCGGCTGCAAACCATGGTCGCGTGAGTCCTGAAATATGGCAGCCAGATCGAGGGCCGCTGGAGCATCCCTGCAAAGCCGCCTGCCGCACTGCCCAAAAGGCGAAAACAAAAGGTTTGCCGGTAAAACGAATCCATTCTTCGGCCAGGTCGTAGGTCAGATAACGCGAGCGATCCACCTTGAGCGCAGGATCGCCAATCACCAGACCGGCGTCGTGCTCGGCCATCATTTTTCTATGTCCGGCGCCATGGGAGTGAAACTTCTGCCCTGGCCCCACCATTTCGCGAACAACACTTTGGTCAGCGCTACCGAAGTGAGAGAAGAAGTATCGAGTGCGACCGACCGGATCTGGTCCAGCGGGACTTTGCTGACCAGAAGGATGGAGCGAACCGGCCGCCGCGAAGCGATCGCGACCCCGGGCAAGATGGCAAGCCCCGGAATGCTGGCATAGGCCGCAGCCGGAATGATGCCGATGTCCGCCGAGCCCGCAGCCAGATCAGCCGCGCATTGTGAAGGCACGGTGTAGGAAATATCGAAGGCGGTACCCGCGTCTCCATGCTCGAAATCCCACATCAGGGGTGCAGTATTAAGGTAGGAAATCGCGGAAATACGAAGGCGTTTCATACGGCCGATGGTTGATTTTAACAGAGCCATGTGTCGTGTGACCTTGACATCGTTTTTTGCGGATGTATAGAGTCCGCGATCAGAGATGCGGAGGTGTGACGTGCCCGAAGCCCTGGCCTGTGGTTCCCAGACCCAGGGAAAGTCTCGCCTTACAATGGCTTGCCCTTGCTCTGACCCCACGCCTGGGGCCTACCATGCGGGCGACTGGTCGAACATTTCGGCGGCGTGCAGAACATTTTCAAGGCGTCGCTGACCGAGCTCGAGGCTACCGGCATTCAAACGCGTCTCGGCGCAATCGCTCGGCACCGGCCAGTCCATGGAATTGGCGCATGACGAACTGGGACGCGTGGCGGCGGCCGGAGTTTCCGTCGTCTGCCTGGACGATTCCACCTACCCCGCACAGCTGAAACAGATCTACGATCCACCGCTGGTTCTTTATGTGCGAGGGAATGTATATGCGATCACCCAACCCGGGGTCGCGGTCGTAGGCACCCGCCATCCCACGCCTTACGGACTGGGGATGGCCGAGCGGCTGGCGTGCGACCTTGCCGTCCGACGGGCTGGTCATTTTTAGCGGCCTGGCTCGCGGCGTAGACGCGGCTGCCCATCGCGGCGCCATCAAAGCCAGAGGGAAAACGGTGGCGTTTTCGGCACCGGCGTGGACATTATTTATCCCAAGGAAAACACCCGGCTCGCGGAGCAGATGCTGGCCCTGGGCGGCGCCCTGATCTCCGAATTTCCCATGAACACATTTGCCGCACCGCAAAATTTTCCCATTCGCAATCGCATCATCAGCGGCATTTCGATCGGCGTTTCTCGTCGTGGAAGCCGCCGAATACAGCGGCACCAGGATCACGTCGCGCTGCGCTCTGGAACAGAATCGCAAGGTGTTCGCCGTTCCCGGCAATGTCACCAACAAAAATTCCTGGGGACCGAACACCCTGATCAAACAAGGCGCCAAGCTCACCGCGACCTGGGAGGACGTGTGGGAAGAACTCCCTACGCCAGTGCGACTTGCACTGACTCCGGCTAGCGGCGATGAATCGCAAGCCGGCAAGACTGCATCTCTATTCGGGGAAAGTGAGCTGCCCCCACACGAAAGAAAGATCCTGAAACTCCTGAAAGCCGACGAGGCCACCCACATCGACGAAATTGTGGAGTCGCTGGAACTGGACATGTCGTCGTCCGAAATATTCGCCGCGTTGTTCGAGCTGGAGCTGGCGGGGAAGGTGAAGCAGATGCCGGGGAAGAATTTTGTAAAAAGCTTTTAGCTGTCAGCTCTTAGGCTTCTAGCTTGGAACATTGATCGGCCGGCATGAGGAGGGGACATGAGGAATTACAGGGACCTGCAGGTTTGGGGAAGGCCCACAAGTTGACCCTCGCGATCCATCGGGATACACGCGACTTTCCAAGAGAGGAACATTTGGTTTGACCAGCCAAATCCGGCGTTCAACTGCTTCGATCGCGGCGAACTTGGCGGAAGGCTGTGGCCGAAGATCAGACGGCGAGATGGCGCGTTTCATCCAGATTTCGACGGGTTCAGGAGCAGAGCCTTTCTTATCATCTGTTACTAGCGAGAGACCTGGATTTTTTGAAGAACACGGAATATTCCAGGCTAAAGTCCAATTTAGAGGAAGTCATGCGAATGCTATCTTCGCTGTCGCAAAAGGTCAGAAATGCCTTGGCGGCTTAGAGGCTTCAGGCTAAAAGCTAAAGGCCGAAAGCTAAAGCCTTCAAACCCGAAACTTGTTGCTCACCACGGCATTCATGCTAGCTTCAAAACCAGTAATCGCCATCAGAGGACACATTGTCTAAAGGTTTAGTCATCGTCGAGTCGCCGGCCAAGGCCAAAACCATCCAGAAATATCTGGGTAAGGGCTTTACGGTCGAAGCTTCGCTCGGGCATGTCAAGGACCTGCCCAAGAGCACGCTGGGCGTCGATATCGATAACGAATTCGAGACGGAATACATCGTCATTCCCGGCAAGGAGAAAGTTCTCGCCAAGCTGAAAAAGCTGGCCTTGTCCGCGGACAACATCTATCTGGCGCCTGACCCAGATCGCGAAGGCGAAGCCATTGCATGGCACCTGGCGGAAGAATTGGGCGATGGAAACAAGGGCAAAAAGAAAAAGAAGAAGAAGGAAGGCGACGCGCCCGACCGCATCCGCCGCGTGACCTTCAACGAGATCACCAAGCGTGCCGTGCAGGAGGCCTTCGAGCATCCTCGTGACATCGATCAGAACCTGGTGGACGCGCAGCAGGCTCGGCGTGTGCTTGACCGCCTGGTGGGCTACCAGGTTTCACCTTTGCTGTGGGACAAGGTGCGCCGCGGATTGTCCGCCGGCCGGGTCCAGACTGTCGCGCTGCGGCTCATCGTCGAACGCGAGCGGGAAATCAAGGCCTTCCAGAAAGTTGAATACTGGACCATCGACGCTCACCTGGCAGGGCCGAAGCCTCCGGCGTTCGATGCCCGCTTTGTCGGCAAGGGTGAAGAAAAGGTCGAAGTAAACAACGGCGAGGACGCGGAAAAAATCCGCGCCGCGCTGGAGAAAGCCGACTGGCTGGTCCGTACCGTCGATCGCAAAGAGCGGCGTCGCAATGCGACTCCGCCTTTTACCACCAGCAAGCTGCAGCAGGATTCCTCGCGCAAGCTGCGTTTCAGCGTGAAGCGCACCATGATGATCGCGCAACGTCTCTATGAAGGCGTGGAACTGGGTGAGGAAGGCTCAGTCGGTCTGATCACCTACATGCGTACCGATTCCACTCGCATCTCCAACGAAGCCCTGGCCGAGGTACGCGAGTACATCACTTCGCAATACGGCAAGGACTACCTGCCGGAATCGGCGAACGTCTACAAAGAGAAGAAGGCGGCGCAGGCGGCGCACGAGGCCATTCGTCCCACATCAGCGATGCGCCATCCTGACCAGATCAAGCAATATCTGAAAGGAAGACGAATTTAAAGTTTACAAGCTGATCTGGCAGCGCTTCGTGGCTTCGCAGATCACCCCGGCAGTCTTCGACCAGACCACAGTCGACATCGACGCGAAATCCGGCGCCGAAACCTTCTGGTTCCGCGTGACTGGCTCGGTGCTCAAGTTCGACGGTTTCCTGAAAGTCTACGAGGAATCGAAGGACGTCAAGGACGAGGAGGAAGAAGAACTCAAGCACAAGTTGCCGCCGCTCGAACCCGGACAAAAGCTCACGCTGCGAGAACTGAAACCAGAGCAGCATTTTACCGAACCTCCGCCGCGTTACAACGAAGCATCGCTGGTCAAAGAGCTGGAAGAACGCGGCATCGGCCGGCCTTCCACGTACTCGGCGATTCTCAGCACCATTCAGGAACGGCAGTACGTGCAGAAGCTGGGCGGCAAGTTCTCACCCACCGAGATCGGGCTGGTCGTGACCGATCTGCTGGTCGAGAATTTCCGCGATATCTTCGACGTCGAATACACCGCGCGACTCGAAGAAGAGCTGGACGAAATCGAAGAAGGCAAAGAAACCTGGACTGACGCTCTGGGCGGCTTCTACAAGCGATTCGCCAAGGATCTCCGCTATGCCGAGAAGCACATGGAGAACATCAAGCGGATGGAGAAGCCCACGGACGAGAAGTGCGAGCGCTGCGGCTCTCCCCTGGTGATCAAGTGGGGCAAGCACGGTTCGTTCTACGCCTGCAGTTCCTACGACAAGGAGAATCCGGATAGCTGCACCTTTACCAAGGAAAATCCGATCAACCTGCCCGACCTAGATTCGGCCGACATCCAGGAGACCACGCAGGAAGAATATTGCGAGAACTGCGGCCGGGTGATGGTCCTGAAGCGGGGCCGCTTCGGCCAGTTCATGGCATGCACCGGATATCCCGACTGCAAGACCACTCGCCGGCTTGATCAAGGCAAGAAAGTTCCTGACATTCCGATCGACGAGCTCTGCCCCAAGTGTGGGCGCAACATGATGATCCGCCACGGCCGCTTCGGAGAGTTCACAGCCTGCAGTGGTTATCCGGAATGTAAGTATGTGAAACAGAACTTCATCGGCGTGAAGTGCCCGCTCTGCAAAGATGGCGAAATTGTGGAGAAGAAGGCGCGCAAAGGGAACACGTTCTACGGCTGCGGAAATTACCCCAAGTGCAAGTTCACGTCCGCGGGTAAGCCGCTGGCAGAAAAATGTCCGAGTTGTGGCAGCGAATATCTGGTAGAGAAAATGCTGAAGTCGGGACCGGTGATCGCGTGCCCCAATAAAGAATGTGACTATGAGCGCGAGGTGCCGGTGGAAGCGGTTTCAGCAGGATCATCCACAACATAAGGGTTCTCACGCCCGGCCGGGTCAGACTCGGCAAATCGCAAAGCTTGGAGGTGTTGTAATGGCAAAACCGACTGCAGCCGATGCGCAACTGATTCTCAAACTCTACGACCTGCGCCGCGAAGCTGAATTGCGCAAAGCGCGCAACTGGTGGGTGGTGACCTTCTCGCCCCAGAGTGCGGACGACTTCATGAAAGTGTCCGCTGCGATGGGCACGCCGGAAAACAACTGGCTGCGCCAGGTTCTGGGGTACTGGGGCATCGCTGTGTCGCTGGTGAACCATGGCGCTCTGAACCGTGAACTGTTTCTTGAACCCAGCTTTTGCGGAGAGATGGTTCTCATCTACGCCAAGGTAAAGCCGTTTCTGAAAGAAATTCGGGAGAAGATGAAGAACCAGCAATTTCTTGTTGGTATCGAATCTCTGATCACAAGCACGAAGAAAAGCCGCGAGTTCCTGAAACGCATGGAAACAAATCTGGCGGCCCGGCGTAAGGTCATGGCGGAGGGAGCCAAAGCCAGCTAGCCGCTTCATTCAAGTCTCAACCACCTGTCATCCTGATCGAGTCCGGCTCTTCGCTTGCGAAGAACCGGAGGAGTCGAAGGATCCCTGGAAGTGCCACCACCGCGTGAATTCTGTGGCGTCACTCAGGGGAAGGGTCTTTCTATGCTTGCGACGGTGTATGACAGGGTAGGTGTCCTTAGAGACCGCGACTGCTTTCGCGAAGCGAAGCAGTCGCTCCGCTCAGAATGACCAGGTGGTTAGACGCTAGACAGCTCTCTCTACGCGATGTACTCGCGAATGTACTCGTCCCGCGTGCGCGCCAGTTCATCCAGATCACCGTCGAAGATAACCTTGCCGTCCCGCAGGATGAGAAAGGCCATGGGCACTTCGCAATGCACTCCCTTGGGCAGCGCCATCATCCGGTTCGCCTGGCGATCGAAATAGTGCGTGGCCATGACGAAGGCGTCCTGCAGGCGATGCGTAACCATTAGCGAGCTGGTCTTGTACACGTCGCGCTGTTTCACGATGAGTTCCACGATTGTGGTGGACGTCACCGGGTCCAACCCGCCGGTGGGCGAATCATAGAGCAGGATTTCCGGCTGCGTCACGATGGCACGCGCAATGGCCACCCGGCGCCGCATTCCACCTGAAAGTTCCGAGGGAAACATGTCCACGGTCCGTTCCAGTTCCACGAAACTCAGTGCCTCGCGCACCCGGCGCTCGATTTCGTCTTCGGGGACACTGCCTTCCTCCATCAGGCGGAAGGCCACATTTTCCCGCACCGTGCGCGAATCAAAAAGCGCGCTCTCCTGAAATACCATGCCGATCTGGCGCCGCAAGTCGAACAAGGCGTTTTCGGTCATCTGCAGTCACTTCTTCGCCGAGGGCATAGATGCGGCCCGAGTCCGGCTTCATCAATCCCAGCGCGAGCTTGAGAATCGTGCTCTTGCCTGAGCCAGCGACGCCGAAAATGGCTTTGGTTTCCCCGTGCGGGAGCCGGAAAGAAATGTCGTCCAGCACCACCTTGTCGTCAAAGGCGAGAGTCACATTCTCGAACCGGATGGCCTCGCTGCCCTTCTGCTTGGCGGCAGGGGTGGGGCTCTCGAGAGGAAGAGTGGGAGCAGACATCGCTTATCGGTACCCCAACAGAGCAATGAGCAGCTTGGTGACAAAGAAATCGACGACGAGGATCAGCACCGAGGCGACGACGACCGCCTGGGTGGTCGAGCGACCCACGCCTTGCGTGCCACCGCGCGTCGACATTCCGAAGTAGCAGCCGACGGTGGAGATCACAAATCCGAAGAGAACGGGTTTGATGAGCCCAGTCGTCACGTCGCGCCAGACCAGGGATTGCCACGCGGAGGTCCAGTACTGCCGCGAGTCCAGACCCAGCAGCAGGCTCGAAACCATGTTTCCGCCGACCAGCCCAAGCAGGTCGGAGATGATGGTCAGGAAAAACAGCATGACTACCGTGGCCACGACTCGCGGCGTCACCAGTTTTTTTGTGGGGTCGGTGCCCAGAGCGCGCATGGCATCGATCTGCTCGGTCACGGTCATCGAGCCAAGTTCGCTGGCCATGCCGGAAGAGTTGCGGCCGGCAACCATGAGCCCGGTGATGACCGGTCCCAATTCAGTGACCATGCCGACCGATACCAGTTGCGCGATAAGAGTGAGAGAGCCGAACCGCGACAGCGTGCTCGCGCTGTTCAGAGCCAGCACCGCGCCGGTGAAGCCGCCGGTCAGGATCACGATGGGCAGCGAACCTACGCCGATCAGGTCAGCCTGCTGAATCATGTCGGTGACGTACAACGGGCGGCGGAAAAGATTGGCCAGAGACTGGCCGACGAGCAGGGCATAGTCCTGGAGCGCCTTGACCTTCTCCTTGGCGAATTCAGCGGGCGATCTGAGCGGGATCTGGATATCCCCAGCTGCCATGCAGTGTGGCCTCTATCTGCGAGGAACTATAGCAGAAGGTTGGCGCCAGACGTCAGACCGCGGACCTCGGGCGTCAGCCCTCGGACTTCGGACGTCAGACCTCCAGGCCACTAGTCTTCGGAGGTAATTTTGAACAATTAGGCGACAGCCAGAATCATTTCAGGGACTGCGGTAGAGCGGAGGAAGCCGAGGTCCGAGGTCTGACGCCCGAGGTCGCTTTCCTACTCCCGAACCTTCTTCTTGATCTCAATATTCAGGCGCTTGATTTTTTGGTTCAGGGTGGAAAGTGGCACGTGGAAGCGTTCGGCGGCCTCGGTCTGGTTCCAGTTACACTTCTCCAGCATGTCAAGGATGATGTGGCGCTCGCAGTCTTCCACGATATCGAACAGGGAAGCGTCGCCGCGATGTTCCATCATTGGAACCGGAGTGCCGCGGCCCACGATCTACGTCGGGAAGAAGGTCCGCTCCCACGTCCTGGCCGGAGGAGAGCACAACCGCCCGCTCAATTACGTTTTCCAGTTCGCGCACATTCCCCGGCCAGGAGTAGGAGAGTAGCGGGCGAAGTCCTTCCGGCGTCATTCTCCGCCGCGGACGCTCGTTTTCTTCCGAATACCTCGCCAGGAAGAAATCCACCAGCAGCGGGATGTCTTCTCTTCGCTGCCGCAGCGGCGGAAGATCAACCGTGATGACGTTCAGGCGATAGAAGAGATCGTCGCGGAACCTGCCTTCGCGGACCAATTGTTTCAGGTCCACGTTGGTGGCGGCGATGATGCGCACGTCCGCCTGAATTTCGTGAACGCCGCCCAGATGCATGAATTTTCTGTCTTGCAGTACGCGCAGAATCTTGCTCTGCGTGTCCATGCTCATGGTGCCGATTTCGTCGAGGAACAGCGTTCCCCGGTCGGCGATTTCGAACAGGCCCTTCTTCGAAGCGATGGCGCTGGTGAAGGCGCCCTTGACGTGCCCGAACAGCGTGGATTCCAGCAGGTCCGGCGGCATCGAGCCGGTATTCACCGGGACAAACGCGCGGTCGCGCCGCGGCGAATTCAAGTGGATGGCCTTGGCGATCAGCTCTTTGCCAGTCCCGCTCTCACCCTGCAAAAGTATGGTGGAGCGGCTGGGGGCAACCTGCGCCACCAGGTCAAAAATCTTCAGCATGGGCTCGCTTTTGCCCACGATGTTTTCAAAGTTGTAGCGCTGCTTGAGCGCGCGCTTGAGCTGAACGTTCTCCGCTTCCGTGCGATGGCGGGCCACGGCGGTGCGAATGTCCGCCAGCAGTTTTTCGTTGTCCCAGGGCTTCTGGACGAAATTCGTCGCGCCGGCCTGCATCGCCTTCACCGCATTTTCAACTGTGCCGTAGGCGGTGATCATGATGACGGCCAGCTGCGGATCGTGAACGTGAAGTTCGGCCAGCAGATCGATGCCATTGCGGTCGGGCAGCGCCAGGTCGAGCAGGACCAGGTCGTACGGCCGGTTTCCGATCCGGGTCAGGCCCTCGTCGGCGGTGGCGGCCGACTGCACCGTCGTAGCCTTCCATCTCCAGCAAGGTCTCGAGCGACTCGCGGATAGCGGCCTCGTCGTCGATGATCAGCACGGAACCCGCGGACGAACTCTCGCCCAGGTTATGGCGCGGCATGGTTGCCAGTTCAGACATTGACGGCCTTCCTCGTCAGCGGGAAATCCAGATAGAAAGTTGTGCCTTGGCCGGGAGGGCTCTCCACGCGAATCTTCCCGGCATGCTCCTGAATGATTCCGTAGGTCACCGACAGGCCCAGGCCCGTGCCTTTGCCCTGACCCTCGCGCGGCGACGACTTGGTGGTGAAAAACGGATCGTAGATGCGCTGGATGTGCTCCTGCGCAATGCCGGTCCCGGTGTCGGACACGACTACGCTCACTCCGTCGCCGTTCGACGTGGCCACCCGCAGGGTTCCGCCTTCGGGCATGGCGTCCCGCGCATTCAGGAAGAGATTCAGGAAAACCTGCTGCAGACGTCCAGGATTGCCGCTGATCAGCGGCAGATGGTCCGCCAGTTCGTCTTCGACCCTGATCTTGGTGATCTTGAACTGGTGCTCCAGCAGCGCCATTGTGTCGCCGATGATCTTGTTGACGTTCACTTCGGTAAATTCCGTGCCGCTGGTGCGCGAAAAATTCAGCAGGTTGTTCACAATCTCGGAGGCGCGGAACGTCTGCCGGGTAATTTTTTCGAGCAGTCCGCCCTTTTGCGGATCGTCCTGCAGCTGCTTCGAAAGCATCTGGGCGTAGGAGGAAATGACCGCCAGCGGCGTGTTGACTTCGTGCGCCACCCCGGCAGCCAGCAGGCCAATCGAGGAAAGCTTGTCGGCCTGCGAAAGTTGCGATTCCAGATCGATGCGTTCGTGTGATGTCGTCGACGATGATCAAGCGCCCGATCACGTTGAACTTCCGGGTGACCAGCGGCGCGATGGCAACGTTCACCATGCGGTTCTCGCCGGTCGGCGTCGCCAGGCGGAACTTGTACAGGTTGTTGATCCCGGGATTCTGCCGCACCCGGTAGAACTCTTCCACGAACTCCGCGGGAAATACTTCGCTCAACGGCCGGGTCAGCGCCTGCCAGCGGGGCAGTGCGTACATGACCTCCATCTGCGAGTTCCAGGATTCGATGCGGTCCTCAAGGTCGACCGCCATGACGCCTACGTTGATCGACTCGACGATGTTTTCGTTGAAGTCCTTTAGGCGTTCGTACTCGGCGACTTTCTGTTCAAGCGACGCGTACAAGCGCGCATTCTGGATGGCGATGCCGATATAGCCGGCCAGGGTCTCCAGCAACTCGATGTCTTCGCTGGTCAGGAAATCGCCCTCAATCGTCTTGCCCAGCCCGAGGAATGCAATCGTTCTCTGCTGGGCGCGACAGGGAATGTAGTAGTTCAAGTCCAGCCTGGCGATGGTCTGCTGGGCGCTGGCGGTCTCGCGCGGGATGTGGTGGACATTCTCCAGGAAAAGGTGTCCCGCCTCGGTCTCCGGCCGAGGTGCGCTCAAGAAATTCAGGTCGAGGCCGCTGGTCTGGGTCATGCCGAAAGACGTTGCCAGCAAGAACTTGGGCGGCTCGCCCGCGGACAGGAAAATGGCCATGCGATCCACCAGCAAGGTCCGCGACAGACGATCGACCACCGAACTCAGCATCCTGTCCAGATCGGTTTCCGAGCTGAGCTCGCGCCCAAATTCGATCAGCGTCTTGCGGTAGTCGTAGCGGGTGCGGTAGAAGAACTGGTCAATCCGCTCCTGGATCCACTTGCGCACCGGCTCGAACAGCAGCGCCGTGACCACCATCGCCAGAACCAGCCCCACTGGCCCCGAGCTCGGTACCTGAGTGTGGACCAGTTCCGCCACTCCTGCCACCACCGCGAAATAGACTCCAACAATCGCGGCCGCCGCCAGCGTGTACACCATGCCGCGTTTGAAAATCAGGTCAACGTCCATCAACCGGTAGCGGAAAATGGCATATCCGAAGGTCAGGGGCAGCAGACCCAGCGACAGAACGGACACCTTCATCGCCGAACTCGGCATCGCGCCGGTCAGGTAAGGAATCACGTAGAACAGCGTGAATGGCGCGATGGCAAGAATGGTGCCGCGGGTCACCCACTTGAGTTGCTGCCGTAGGATCGGCGTGCTGGCCCGGCGATAGCTGTCCCACAACACTGCCGCCGCGACCACGAAGAACAGCGCCAGGTAGCCCATCTGCACCCGGTCGAGATTCCAGCGCACCCGCTCGCTGGCCTTCAACACCCGGAGCGCGAAGATGTGCATTCCGAGCAGCAGCATCCCGGGCACATAAATTGCGCGGATGATCCAGGGATGCTTGCGGACAAAGCCGCGTTTCTCCGGGAAGGTCAAGACGAAATGCAGGAACAACGCGGGCTGGAGCAGCCAGGCCGTAACGTTGCCCCAGTAGATGGTCCAGTCAAACTGGTTCAGTTTTCCGCTGAATTTGAAGGCGTAGAAAATGAACGAGACTAGGCAGAACACATAGAAGTGCGTGGAACTCGGCGCCGTCCAGCGTCGCAGCAGGACATAAAGGCCGATGCCCAGGTAGATCAGGGCGATGAACCGAAGCCAGAAGTTCAACGAGCGCTCGGCGGGAATCAGGATGACGGTCGTATCCAGCGGGACGGACTGCCGTACCAGGGAATAAGTCGCCTTCGACCATGCTCCTACGCGGTAAACCTGCCGCATCCGGGTGGTAGTGTCGTTTACGTCATGCTGGTTGATCGCGATCAGCCGATCGCCTGCCCGAATGCCGGCTTTCTCGCCCGGGCCGTTCGGTTCCACGCGGTTCGCGACGAGGCCGCCGTCGCTTCCCGCCTGTTCCATCCACCAAACGCCGTCAGAAGGAATCTGGAACTCAGCTTCTTTTTGGAAATTGATCCAGGCCAGAACTACTGCCGCCGTGGTCAAAAGAATCAGCAGGCCGGCTGTAAAGCGGATTTGAAATTCCCGGTTCATCGACCGCAACGGCTCCTGGTTGAGGGCGGGGGAAAGACCCGAAAAATGGTTCTGCACGTCGGGGGCCACGGCTGGGCGCAAGGGAGAACCCTCTAACTTACTTCAAAGAAAAGACTTCACCGATTATAGAAGCCCTGCGGAAGTAAAGCTATGTATTTTGGAAGGCTTCTGTGGCGTTTGGTAACTCTATGCGTAACAGAAGCTTAAGGGATTACCCCTCACGACGATTTGACAATCTCGGCCGCGGGTTTTCTTAGCGACGTTGCGGAGTCCTTCGCGAACTTTGCGGTTAAAGCGCGTGACCGCAAAGATCGCCAAGAGCCCGCAAAGGTCCTTAAGAAGGTCCTGGATTGGGCTGAGTCCGACTAGAATCGGTAATTCCCAGTGATCCGTGCAGACGCAATCGTCGAGCGTTCCTTTTGCCGATTGCCGACCTATGACTGCTATGCCATCGCTCCCGACCCGCCGAGAAAGGAGTGCAAAAAAAATGCGGAGAGCTCAAGCTCTCCGCTGAAAAAGTAATGAGGCGATATCACTTACATAGAGGATTGGCGCCGTTAAGGAGTTGTCCGGCGCGAAAGAAATTAAGTTGACTGACCGATCAGAAACCCAAGCCAAGCTGCAGGCTTCAATGCCGATTGAGGAGCGCTGGTCCATCCTCGATGGCTACCGGATGCGCTATTTGTGTGGCGGCTCCGGACCTCCGTTGATCCTAGTGCATGGCTTGCTCGGTTACTCATTCTCCTGGCGATTCGCCATCCCGGTACTGGCCGCAGAGAGCGACGGTGTACGCGGTAGACATGCCAGGCGCGGGCTTTTCCGACCGGCCTGCCGGAATGGACTGCAGCCTCCGAGCCGGTGCCACACGATTGCTACGCTTTCTCGATCTAACCGGTGTTGAAGGTTGCGACCTGCTGGGCACCTCCTACGGAGGTACGGTTGCGATGATGGCCGCAGCCCTGGCGCCAGGCCGGGTGCGGCGGCTAATCCTGGTGGGCCCGGTGGATCCGTGGTCCGGGCACGGCAAACGAATGGCCTCATTTCTCAGTCATCGCCTGGTGTCTGCAATTTTCCTTGGCAGTGCACGTCGCTTCCGCTTCACGGATGCCTATTGGATACGCCGCCAATACGGAGATAAGCGGCGCATGCGCCCCGAAGTACTCGAAGGTTACACGACCCCGTTTTCCCTGCCGGGTGCGTTCGAGTATGAGCTCGGGATATTGCGCTTGTGGGAGCAAGGCTTAAGGGAACTGGAGTCCCTGCTGCCGCGGATTGCGCATGTTCCAACTCTGCTCTTGTGGGGGAGCATGGATCGAACCCTCCGGCCTGGTTCGACGATGCGGTTGCAGGCGCAGTTTACAGACTGTAAGGCCGTGACCCTTGACGGCGTGGGACACCTGCCCTACGAAGAAGTTCCGGAAGAATTCAATCGGGTGGTCGCGGCATTTCTCGACGGGAGCAATGTATTACGGTGAAGGTTTGACCGTGATCTTCGTGGACTGCTTCCCCATATGGCCATTGGCGTCTAAAACCTGAAGTTCCACTTGAACCGTTTTTTCCTTATTGTCCACTAACTGCGGCGCGGTGACCTCCATTTCGATCCACCCGCCATCGCCGACGTGCCCCGTCATTTCCGCGGGTTCCTGGTCCAACCCGACACCGAATTGGTAAGGAGGTTCGCCGCCAGACACCACTGTTGTGAACTTGAATTTGGTGTTAGGAGCCACGGTGTCACTGCTCAGGTGAATCGGTGCGATGCGTAGAGTTTCCTCAGCTCCCTTTCCTATCTCCGCCCCGAAATAGAAACCGACAATCGTCCCAAAAACCCCAAGCAACAACGATAGGATCTCTTTGCCACGTTGAAACTGCTTTTCATGCCGATCGTCCGCGCGGGTGGTCAAAGCGGATACCACCAGAACGACCGCAGTGCCGATGGTCACTACGGCGAAGAGGTAAGTGATGAGCCCGCGGGCGTAGTCGGTCCTCGACATGTTCTGGAGTACGCCTTTATCCCATCCAAAAATCGCGCAAAGAATCAAAAAAAGCACACTGAGCACGATGATGCCGGCCAGGACCACCACCGGATTCATGAATGCCTTGAATGAGTTAGGTTCAAGATCTTGGGAATTCTGCTGATTCTCCGCCACGTGTCACTCCTCTCAGTGAGAAAGGTGCTGGGCCGAGGCCGGAGGTGCGAACCATGGCACCCCATTCAATCCGATAACCGTCTTTCACCCAGGGATTGGGTTGCAAGTAGTTACGAAATTCGCAAAGCTATTCTCGCAAGGCGTAACAGAGGCCGCTGCGGGAAAAACAGCCCGAGCGGCCGGATCGCTCGCGCCGCATAGTCCAACATCTCTTCCAGGAAAAGATCTACTTTCAGGCCGAGGTATTCGTAGTCCGCGGCACGCCTGGGCCACCATACCAGCAGAGTTATGGCGGTGAGTCGAAGCATGAGAGCGTAGGCGTAGGCCCGCTCCAGCAGGGAAGACTTGGCAGCGGCACAGGGAGCGACCACGCTGGCCACTAGCTTGTAATGGTCTTCTTCATCCGCGCCCAGCTTTTTCAGCAAGTCGGCTATCGGCCAGTCCGACACCGAGGCCTTCGCAATCTGTTCCATCGCACTTTTCTCGACGGCGATGCAAAAAAGAACAGCGACCGCCAGAGGAAGGGTCCGGCGGCGGCGGCTGGCACAAGAGCGCATGACCCGGCTATAACGTCGTACGTAGGAGGGGCTTGTTTCCAGGGCATCGCGTTGGGACAGAAATATCCGACACTGGTTGAGGTGATCGATCTCTTCCTGAATCTGTTCCACTAGCTGCGAAAACAGAGGCGAGTCCTTCGGTCGTTCGGAAACAGTGTCCAAAGCCAATTGGCAGACCACTTCGATAGCTAACAGCTTCAGATAGTAAATATCTCGCACGACCGCCAAGCCGCATTCCGAACTCTTGGCCTTGCTTTCGGTGAGAGTTGTCGCTGTCTCGTCTAGAACGAGCGAGCCTGGCTCCATAAATCCTCGCGTTGAACGCTCCGGAGACCTATGTAATTAGCGTCGGCTGCGATGTCAGAATGTTACAAACAGGCCGCAATTGTACACCGGTTGGATTGCGATGGCCCGTGGCAGCTTTCGTGAGTCTGCGACTGTCGGTCCTGCCGCAGAACACACATGGGCTCATGATCTCCTTGAAGAAGGCTTGAGTTACCAACAGGAGGTGGGGCTCTCCACAGGGATTTCCGCTCCAACCACAGCCCACCTGATACCTTGAAGAGAGAAAGGAACACAAGGCCTGTTTGCCGTGAAAACCTATACTAAGCGCATCCTGATCCTGATCGCGGGCTGGGGATTCATCCTATTGGGAATCGTGGGCCTGTTTCTGCCCATCCTGCAGGGTGTGCTGTTCCTGCTGGTCGGCTTAATAATTCTTTCGTCAGAATATGTTTGGGCGCACCGGCTGTTGGCCAGGTT
The DNA here is from genome assembly GCA_963803655.1 of Terriglobia bacterium. Classification (GTDB taxonomy): domain Bacteria; phylum Acidobacteriota; class Terriglobia; order Terriglobales; family Acidobacteriaceae; genus JAIQFF01. The sequence continues at coordinate 314,660 of CAWDNR010000010.1, read as the reverse complement.
GCGGGAGCGTTTTCCCAAGATCGGCCGCACCGCAGACCTGGCGACCGAGAAGGCAGCGGCATGGTTACGGCGCATTACTGGTCAACCCAAAACGGATTGATGCTCGGTCACGGCGGTGCTAACCTCGAAACAGCGAATCGCGCCCATGGCTGATCCTGTAATATCCGCAGCGCCGGCCCCGGCCGGCGCCGTTCGATCACGCGCCGGGCTCCTGCGATTCGAAATCCCGGGAATCTGGAAACGCTTTTTGCTCGCCCTCCTAGGTCTGATTCTGGCATTCGCGGCCGCGCTCTTTTCCACCGTGGCGCGCGAATCAGGCAGCCTCTGGACTACCGTCATCCTGGCTTCGATCGCGCTGACGTTGGCGGTCGTAGTAGGACTGACCACGGTACCATATCTGGCGCGCCGGGTTGCCGGCGGACGGGTCCGCGATGCCTTCAACTACGACGTAACCGGGGTGGGAATCATCTACGTCGTAACGTGTCCTTCTGATCGGGGTTGCGGCCCTGAATACTGGCAACAACCTGCTTTACGTGATCGTGGCGGCGATGTTGGCGGCCATCCTGGTATCGGGTGTGGCGTCGGCGCTGGTGCTGCGCGGTCTGGAGCTGGACATCCGCTTGCCCGATCAGGTCTTCGCGGACCGTCCCACGTTGGGGAAGATCGTGATCCGAAACCGCCGCCGCTGGCTGCCTTCATTCTCGATCAGCGTGGTGCCACTCAAGCAGAAGCCCTCAGCGCAGTGGCAGTGGACGGCCACAACGTTCGGATTTCCGCCCGGGCAGCCCGCAGCCAAACAGTGGGTGAGACTTCCAGACCGCCAATTTCGCCGCATCAGCGGTGGCGCCGCCACTCCGCCCGGAATCTTCACGGAGTCAGCATACTTTCCCTATATTCCGGCGGCCGCCGAACTCGCCGCCGAGATGGAACTATGCTTTCCACGCCGCGGGCGCTATCAACAGAACAGCTTTGGCCTGGCCACTCGTTTTCCCTTCGCCTTTCTTACCAAGACGCGGCGCGTGGCTTTAGCGCGGGAGATCCTGGTGTATCCGCCGGTAGAGGCCGACAGACGAATTCTTCGAAGTTCTCCCGCTGATCACTGGCGAATTTGAAACCTTCGCCCGCGGACGCGGCGACGACCTGTACCTCATTCGCGAGTACACTCCGGAAGATTCGGCCCGCCACGTGGACTGGAAAGCCAGCGCCAAATCGGGGTCGCTGAAAGTACGCGAGTTCAGCCGCGAGGACGAACGCAAGCTGCGCGTCGTTTTCGACAATCCTTGTCCGGGAATCGTCTCCGAGCAGGCCTACGAAAATGCAGTGACCGCAGCCGCATCGTTGGCCTGGCACTTCGCCGGGGCCAATGCCGAGCTGTCGTTCGTGGCGCAGGACTATCGGGGAGGGGCGGAGATTCATGACTTCCTCGCGTATCTTGCGACCATTGGTCCGCAGGTCTCGCCCTCAGCTGCTGGACACTCTGGAAATTTCCGGCGACTACAACATCATTCTCACCACGCGCCCGCGCGGAACCATTCCCACCAATCTGTGGGCTTGTTCATACTTTATTTTTATCGGGCCTCAGAACTAATGCGCAGATTGCCGACATCTTTCGTGCAGCCACACGGCATGCGCACGCATCCCAAGAGGGAACGCCATTTCGCCTGACCAGCCGAAATTTCAACGAGGTGAAAACGACATGAATCGCAAATATTTCCAGCTGGTGAGCGCAGGGCTGACGTCTCTTCTGCTGACCCTCGCGCCGCTGCCTGCGCCGGGCCAGAGCTCTTTGGAGATTCCCTCCGGTACGTCGATACGCGTGCGCATGATCGACAACCTAAGCAGTGAAAAGACGCAGATCGGAGACACATTCCGCGGCACACTGGACGAGCCGATTCAAGTCAATGGCAGGGAACTCTACCCTAAGGGCGCGGATGTCATCGGCCGAGTCACCAGTGTGCATCCCACAGGCCGGCTCAGTGAACCCGGCGAACTCGACCTGGTGCTGAACACCGTAAGCTCGGGAACCGTGGCGGCGTCGATTCAACGTGGAGCCGCTGGTGATCAAGGGCGAGTCGCACGCAAAAAGCAACGCCACGAAGATTGGCGGCGGAGCAGCCCTGGGCGCTGTGATCGGAGCGATTGCAGGCGGAGGCAAAGGCGCGGCCATCGGCACTCTGGCGGGCGGAGCCGCCGGTACCGGCGCGGCCGCGGCCACGGGCAAGAAGCCGGCAGTTGTTGAATCAGAAGCTGTCCTGACTTTTGTAACTTCCTCGGCGTCAGTGCCTGCCGCCGCTGCGCCCCCGGCCGGCCCTCTCCTCGAATCGACGCCGCGCCGACGCCTGCACCGGCCCCACCGCCCTCCGATTCCTCTCTGCCGCTTCGGATTCGGCGACAGGGCCGGACGACAACACTCCGCTGTTCACGCTGCGCGATCGCAGAACGATCCGAAGCTGTGTCAGTGAGCATGCCTCCGACCTCCCCGCCGGCGTAACCCAGCGTCCCGAGCTACCTTCCGGAGCAGAACGTCAAATACGCCGCGGTGGAACCTTGCCCTCCGAAATTCAGAACCAGGCTCAGTCCCTGCCTTTGGCCTGTGAACAGCAACTGCCCCAGCTATCCAATGATTTGGAGCGCGTCGTGTATGGCGGGCGGGTGCTTTTGATCGACAGCAAGGGCCACGTGCTGGATATGTTCTATCTCGATCAAAATCAATAAGATACGACGAATCGCGTGGGGACGATCGCCCTGGCTGTCAGGTCGAGCAAGCCTCGACAAGTTTCCCACGTCAGCTGTCCAGTGCGCCGACAAGACCAACGAGGGCGGCTAGTCTCTACGCGGTTCGTGGTTGCCGCCGAGTGTCTCGCAATTCGCCCCACCGCAACCTGTTTCAGGTAATTTCGGTAACCATTACTTCCGATTACCTTGGTACATTGACCCTTCGGGCAGAACTGCTAAGGTTATGCATAAGAGAAGTCTAATCGCAGTACTTCCGTCAACCGTGGCGCCCCCGGCTGGCAGAAAAACAGGTTGATGACAGCTAGACCACCAAACCGCGCTCTGGATCGCCCACCCCATACTGCAACTGGTGGTGGGGGCGGCGATGTTCCGCCACAAGCTGCATCGTCTCTTTCCGGTTTTCTTCGCATACATCTGCTTTCAGATTCTGGCCTTTTGCCGTGTTGTTTCCCATGTCATCGCAATGGGTAAGCGCCAGTTATCCGAATGTTCTTCTGGTCCTACTGGGCTTGCGCTGCGATCAATCTCGTCCTGGGATTCATGGTCATCTATGAAATCTTCCTGGATGTGTTCCGTCCTTATCACACCCTGAAAGATCTGGGGTCGGTGCTTTTCAAATGGGCGGCGTTGGTCATGTCGCTGGTGGCCTTTGTGGTCGCGGCATCCAGTCCCACTGGGGACCAGGGGCCGATCGTGCAGGCGGTAATTACGGTGACCCGCTGCGTGCGCGTAGCGCAGGTTGGACTCATTCTGTTTCTGCTGGTGTTCTCCCGCTATCTCGGAGTGTCGTGGAAGCAACATAGTTTCGGGCTTTCGCTGGGTCTGGGTTTGTCGGCGGGAGTCGAACTGGGCACGCTGGCTTTCCATGTGAGTGGCCATGCGTCAGATAATTCGGTCCACGTGATCAATCTCGTGGCCTACAACGTGGCCATCCTGGTCTGGTTAGGTTACTGCCCTGATCAAGAGCGCGGCGCGCAGCGCCGGGAGCAGAGTTGTTCACGTCGCACCGTTGGGAGAGAAGCCTTGCCGATATTCAGAGTCCCGCGCAAGGCGATTCGCTGATCCCCATGTTCGAGAGTATGGTGGATCGCGCTTTCTCGCGCACCCAGGCAGACTATTCGCCCAAGAAAGCCGCACCCGATTCCGTGCCGGAACCGGCTCTCGCCGTGCGAAGCGGTATCCATTCCGTTCCAGTCCAGAGCCGCCGGGTCCAATAGACGTTTCACTTCAGACGTCTAGTTCTGTTGATTTCAGTTTCACTCCTGCCAGGCGGGCATCTGTCTGTCCATTCTGTACCTCACCTAATACTTGAACAAGCGCCACGACCACACTACCAGTCGAAGGGAAGCGCGCGTGTAGATCAATGGTTGCACTCCGCTTCGACACACGACGCCAAAGTCGAATCCAGGATCTTGGATGACGAGCGTCGCGGGCCGCTCCGTGCGCCATGCTGGAGAAAAGACTGGACGGGTGGCGGCCCCCTGTATAATGCCGCAACCGTGAGGTTTCCTCCCAGGAGCCTCGCAGCGTAAGGAGAACACCATGAAACGTGCGGTCAGGATGTTGATCCTGATGGTAGGTTTGGCTTGCACGTACGTGGCAATCGCGACCCCGATACTCAACGCAGAACTGGGCCCGATGCCACTGTGCAATCCAGCCAATCCCAATTGCTCGAAAAGGTAAGCAAGTGGGATTAGTAAAGGCTGTTAAACTAGCCGCGCAAGTGGCTTTTGGACCTGATTGGGCTGACCGATTGCGAATCGCATGGTCAGCCCTCTTTTTTTGTTCTGGTAATACCGTCTGTTCCATCAGTTCTTCAGCGCGATCCTCAGGTTTCGCCGCAATTGTTCCGGATCCGTGACCGGAGGCTGACAGCTGAATCCCGAGCAAACCACAGCCACCGACTTCCCCTCATGGATCGCGGGCAGATGAGGCATGGTCTCCGCCAGCGCAGGCGGCAGATTTTGCGGAACTGCCTTGTTCGCTGCCAGCTTGAGCACTGTCTTGGAAACGCAAAGAAGCCGGCGGCGACGGCATAGAACTGCTCCGCCGAGTCATCTTCCCCAATGACCACGACCTGGGTATGTGGATGTGAGAGATGCACTGCCGCAATGCCATAAGTCGCGGCAAAGATCCCGAATTTTTCCGCCAGCCCCGCCGAGCAACTCCAGCGTCTGTTCCGCTTGCTCGCGATAGCTTTTCTGATTGGTGAAAGCGTATAGCCGGAGCAGCGCGATGGCGGCCACGGAATTTCCGGCGGGAGTCGGAGAATCCTGAAACGGTTTCCGCCGCGTGCCCAGTACTCCCAGCGCTTTCTCGGTGCCACCGGCGGCAGTGTCGAAAAATCCCCCAGATACGGGATCAAAGAAGCGATCGACCATCTTGTCTACGATGCGCTGCGCGAAATTGAAATAACTGAGGTCAGCGGTTGCCTCGTAAGCATCGAGGCAGGCGACCGCGGTGAAGGCGTAGTCATCCAGCAGGCCAGGGACCGTGCGCCGCTCAGCCGCGGGGTCGGAATAGGCAACCACGTGCTGCAGGCCCTGGTCCGGCTTGCCACGCTTCGGCGAGGACGCGGTCCAGCGAACGTAGCGCGAAGTGCTTGGCTGCTTCAAGCTTCAGCACTTTCGCAGCTTCCAGGTAGGCCGAGACGCAAAGCGAGTTCCACCCCACGTAGACCGTCTTATCGACGTAAGGTGTAGGCCGCTTTAGACGGGCGGCATACATTTTCTGCCGAGCGGACTCCAGCAAGGCGCCCACGCCGTTCCACAGTCAGGCTCAGACGTTTGGCGATCTCATCGAGAGGAGACGCGGACATACAGAACATTTTTCTCCGGATTGTGGTGCATCTCGCCGACTTCGTTGACGTCATAGTGCAAACCGGCGACCGCCGATTCCTCCTCAGTCAGGACGGCCTGCATTTCGGCACGGGTCCAGGTGAAGTAGTCGCCGTCATCGTCCATGGAGTAGTCGGCGTCCTGGGAGGCGTAAAAACCGCCACGCTCGCGGTCGCTGAGCCATTCATCCATCCAGCGGATAATGTCGCGAGCCACCGCGGCGAAGAATTCCGAGCCGGTCACCTGGTAGGCGTGGACATAGTTCTTCAGCAGTTCGGAATTGTCGTAACACATCTTCTCGAAGTGGGGCACGATCCAGTGTTCGTCCACCGAGTAGCGGTGAAAGCCGCCGGCGAGCTGGTCATACACGCCGCCGCGCGCCATTTTTTCCAGTGTGGGGACGAAGACTTCGCGCAGCTTCTCATCTCCCGAGCGCGCGTACTGATCCATCAGCAGATCGAGGACGGCGGGATGAGGAAACTTGGGCGCGCTCCCGAACCCGCCATTCTGTGGGTCAAACATCTTCAGCGCCGCTTCCACGATCGCATCGATCACCTTGGGAGAGAACTCGCCACTGCCGCCACGCGAAAGACTCGGCCCGGGAGATCGCAATTTCCACCATCTGCGCCTGCTCAACCACGTCGGTATTCTTCTGGTGATAGGCGTCGGCGATGGACTGCAGCACGCGCTTAAAACTGGGACGTCCATAATTTTCGTCGGGAGGAAAGTAAGTGCCACCGTAAAACGGCTTGCCGTCGGGGGTGAGAAAAGCGGTCAGCGGCCACCCGCCCTGTCCGCTGATGGCGCTTACCGCGACCTGATAACGACTGTCAATGTCCGGGCGCTCATCGCGATCCACCTTCACCGCCACAAAGCGTTCATTTACGATCCGCGCCACTTCCGGATCGTCGTACGATTCGCGATCCATCACATGACACCAGTGGCACCAGACCGCGCCAATGTCGAGCAAGATGGGCTTGTTCTCATGCTTGGCCGTGGCAAAGGCCTCCTCGCCCCATTCATTCCACTGAATGGGCTGGTGCATGGCTGAGCGCAGGTAGGCGGAAGATGCCTTGGAAAGCGAGTTGAGGGTCTGGGTGGTCATACTTCAAGTTTACGCGAGAACGACCGGCCAGAGGACTACCTGGAGTCTTGCGTCTTGGCCAACGCCTGGCGCACTAGTTCGCTTTGCAATAGATTAAGTTCATCAGTTCCCAAAACCTCACGCAGTTTCTTAATCACAGCCGTCACTGTGAGGTCTCCCATGACCAGCTTATCTTCCCACCTTTCGAAGCCAAGTACCTTCGCAAATAACGCATACATTTCCTTTATTGCCCTCGGCTCTCCCGGCGCATGTTCCAGTAGGTGTGCGTCAGCCCCTATTTTTCGAATGGCAGTCTCAAAAGGTTCCAATTCTGTTTGGAGTGTCGGGGTCAGCCACAGAGCCCACTTCCCTCTGATTTCCAGGAGCGACAAAGCGAGCGGCAGCGCTGTTGCCGGGGGGCCATCTCGTCTCCACTCAGTCCGTTAGCCGCCGCGCTATCGAGCTGTACAAATCCACGGCCTCCTGCAATTGCTTCTTCTCGACGTATTCACCGTTGGTGTGGGCCACATGGATGGAGCCTGGGCCGACCAGCAAGGGCTGTCCCCAATTGCTGAGTGCGGGAATGTCGGTGGTGAAAGCAGCGACCATGGTGGGAAGGCCATCGAGGGTGCGCAGCCGGACAAATGGAATTTCCAGCACAAACTCAACCTTCGCCAGATTACCCACGGCTGCCACGATGTCCTGCTTCAATAGTTCTGACGATCCGACCAGTCGGTAAAGGAGTTGCGCCCGCGCTTTGTCAGGAATCACGTTGGGGGCGCGACCGCCTTCAATTACTCCGATATTGAGCGTGCATGGTCCGATACCCTCTTCAGCTGGCAGCTTCATGGCGCGCAAGCGGGTTAGCGCGACCAGGAGCTTGTCAATCGCCGACTCCCCCAACTCCGGATAAGCCGAGTGCGCCATGCGTCCTTCGGCGATCGATCTCCACGCGCAGCGCTCCTTTGGACGCGACTGCGACCTGGTTCTCTGTCGGCTCGCCGTTCACCAGAAACTTGCAGCCCGGAGGATTCTGGTTTGCCACTTTGGCGCCCAGGCTGTCCCGCTCTTCCCCGACCAGGAAAAGAAGCCCTACATGAATGCCTTCCTTACGCAACCGTTCGGCGGCTGCCACCTGGGTCGCGATGATTCCCTTGGCATCGCAGGAGCCACGTCCGGAGACGCGCACAGCATCTTCGGACGACGGGATAAAGGGCGGGACGGTATCCATATGAGTGGAGAAAACAACAGCAGGGCGCGGATATTCGGGGAATACTGCGAACACATTGAAACGCTCACCTTCGACGGGAATCTTCTCAGCCTGAAAGCCTCGCCGGACGCAATTCTCCGTGAAGGAAATCGCCCACCGGGCCCTCGTTGCCGGTGATGGACTCGATATCCACGAGTCGACGGGTTAGGGCGACGGTATCCATGCGCGACAGGATACCTTAGTCCGGTGTGGTCCCAGAAGAGGCTGCGCCGACGACGTCTTCCGTGCCTGTGTCCTCCAGTCGTGTGACATTCTTCCGGTCAGCTGACGATCACTGACGGACACCGAAGAACTGTCAATTCGCTGCTATGCTTAACCGAACACGATGGACTCGCCAGCCAGTGCAATCCGCTCCTTGTTTCTGGATGGTCCTGCGGGCCGCCTCGAAGCCTTGCTCAATGCGGGAACTGCTGACGCCCAATACGCCGCCGTCGTCTGCCATCCGCATCCCCTCTATGGCGGCACGCTGCACAACAAAGTGGTCTTTCACGCTATGAAGGCACTGAATAGTTTTGGCTTCTCGGTGCTGCGTTTTAATTTTCGCGGGACTGGCCTGAGTCAAGGCGAGCACGACCACGGAAATGGCGAACTGGACGATGTCCGAGCCGCGCTGGATTGGCTTGACCACGAGTTTCACTTGCCCCTCATCTTTGCCGGATTTTCATTTGGCGCGGCTGTCGGTTTGCGGGCTGCCTGTCCTGATGCGCGCGTGAAGGCTGCGATCGGACTGGGGTTGCCGGTATCGCCGATTGATGACCGCACCTACGACTTCGGCTTTCTCGGATCGTGCTCGAAGCCGAAGCTTTTCGTCAGCGGCGATCGCGATCAGTTCGGAACGCCGGCGCAGCTGAGAGAATTGGTTGATTCGGCCTCAAATCCGAAGAAGCTGGTCTTGATTGCGGGTGGCGATCATTTTTTCGAAGGACGACTGCGCGAGTTGCGCGACGCCATTGAGCAGTGGGTTGGGGAAGCGGTGAATTCTTTAGACCCTGCGAGGGCGAGACGTCCTCGCGACAGCCGGCGGGCCTGTCCTGAGCGTAGTCGAAGGGACGCCGGCGCTACCAGGGCCTTTTATAATCCTCGCACATGCCTTCATCTGCCACTGATCGCGAGAAGCTTGCTCTGGACATGCGGGTCACCGCGCGTCACTTGTTTGAGCATGCGCTCGCCGAAGCCAGCATCGACCGGGCATTTCAGCGTCACGTGGATTGCGATCGTGGAGTGCTGCGCATTTGCGAAGACCTTCATGACCTCGATTCATATAACCGCGTGCTGGTGATTTCCATCGGCAAAGCTGCGCACGCCATGGTCAATTCGCTCGAAATGCAGGCAGGCAATCGCTTCGAGGGCATCGTGGCCAGTTCCGTCGACCCAGCTTCGCAGGTTCGGGGCTTTCGATATTTTCGCGGAGGCCATCCGCTACCGAACCAGGAATCGATCCGCGCGGCCGAGGCCATGCTGAAATCGCTTCAGCGCTCAGAATACGTCGTCGCTGGTGATCTTTATGCTCAGCGGCGGAGGATCCTCGATCGTTGAAAAACCGATCGACGATGAAATTTCGCTGGAAGATCTGGTCGCGACCTACCGTGTGCTGGTGCTCTCCGGTGCACCGATTGCCGAGATCAATGCTATCCGCAAGCACCTCTCTGCCGTCAAGGGTGGAAGGATGGCGGTCGCAGCCCCTGCGGCTCAGCAGGTATCGCTGCTGGTCTCTGACGTCCCTGACAATACTCCGGATGCGCTGGCTTCCGGCCCAACCATGCCTGATTCCACCACGGTCGAAGACTGCTACACCATCGCGGAGAAGTACGGCATGCTGGAACAGTTTCCGAATTCGGTGCGCGAGTTGTTTCAACGCCACGCGCTCGACGAGACTCCCAAGCCCGACAACCTTGCCTTCCACCGTTCGCGTTGGTGGCCGCTGCTGTCGAATGCTTCATTGCTGGATGCGGCGGAAGCAGAGGCTCAGCGCCACGGCTTCAGCGTCGAGATCGACAACCGCTGCGACGACTGGGATTATGCTCGCGCCGCGGATTATCTTCTCGAACGTTTGCGCCGGCAGCGCCAGAAATCCGAACGCGTGTGCCTGCTTTCCGGTGGGGAAGTCACCGTGAAAGTGGAAGATGGCGGTACCGGCGGCCGCAACCAGCAGTTTGCCCTGGCCTGTGCGGCGAGAATTTCTGGCGAAGCGATTACCGTGCTGAGCGCGGGCACCGACGGCATCGACGGCAATAGCCCCGCCGCTGGAGCGATCATCGACGGCAGCACGCTCGAGCGCGCCAAGGCCCGCGGGACTGGATTCGGGCGCACATCTGGCAGGTTTCAACGCCTATCCATTTTTTGAGTCGCTGGGTGATGCAATCACAACCGGACCCACGGGGAACAATTTGCGGGATCTGAGAATCCTGCTGGCGTATTGAATGTCCGCACAACATGCAGCTAGAAAAATCTGGTCACGCCTTCTTCCAGCACGAACACCCGGTCTTCAATACCCGCCGCCCTGGCTTCTTGCTCCAGCAATTGCAGCGGCTCGTCCATGGGTTCGTGCGACAGTCGAAAGCTGCCGTAGTGCATCGGCACCATCCAGCGGGCATTCAGATCAAAAAAGGCCCGCATGGCATCCGCCGGGCTGGTGTGAACATTGCGGAAGGAAGGCGGATGGTAGGCGCCAATTGGCAACAGCGCCAGTTCCGGCGCCAGTCGCTGCCCAATCTCACGGAAACCGGAGAAGTAAGCTGTGTCGCCGGCGTGATAAATCGAATGCTTCTGGTCACGCAGCACGTAACCACCGTAGCCGCGATGTGAGTCTTCGATGACTCTTGCGCCCCAATGCCGCGAGGGTACATGGGTGACGGTCAGCTTGCTATCACGGTAGCTGTTCCACCAATCCAGTTCTACGACCCGTTCAAATCCGAGGTCGGACACCAGATCGAAAACGTGATGCGGTACCACAATCGTGGGCGCCACTCCGTGGCGGCGTTTGGTTTGCTTCACGATGGCGCGCAGCGATGGCCGGTGCAGGTGGTCAAAGTGGGCGTGGGTCACGAGCACCAGGTCAATGGCCGGAAGATCGCGTACCTTCAGGCCCGGCTGTCGCAAGCGTTTAAGGACGAACAACCAGCGCGCAAAATTGGGATCGATGACAACATTCTGGCCGCCCATCTGAACGAAAAAACTTGAATGACCGATGAAAGTCACTCCCATCTGGCCGTCGGTGGCCAGCTTCGGTTTGTGGGAACGGCCGGTCCGGGGAGTCACCACGGAGCGCCGCACCAGGCTACCGAACTGCCGGGCTCGGCTGCGAAGAGCGCGATTCTTCAGGGTAGTCTTTAACATCGAGCCTGCTGTGGTGGGGAACCGGACAAGTCGAAACCATTCGACGAGTTCGCCCGCAGCGACAGGATCCTGGTCGCCCACCTTTTTCGCAAAACACGCGAAAACAGTGGGTTACCTGACTATTCTAGAACAATGCGCAAGGGATTACCTTGACCCTGGTTGGTGCTGTCGGTTCTAATCGCTGCTGGTCATCATTATCATCTTCGGGGGAGACTTGGGATGCGTGTTGCCTTCTTAGGTTTGGGAATCATGGGACGCGCGATGGCGTCCAATCTGGTCAAGGCGGGTCATGAAGTTGCGGTTTGGAGTCGTACCGCCGGCAAAGGAGTCGAAGGCGCACGAAGCGCGACTTCGCCCGCCGATGCGGCACAAGGCGTGGAAGTCGTGTGGATGTGCGTTTCCGACACCAATGCGGTAGAAAGCGTTTTGTTCGGGCCGCAGGGGGTCGAGGAATCGCTCGCCGATGGCATGACCGTGGTGGATTCCAGCACGATTTCACCTTCGGCGACCCGTAAGTTCGCCGAGCGGGTTGCCGCCCGGGGAGTGCGCTACGTCGATGCGCCGATGACGGGATCGAAAGTGGCGGCGGAAGCCGGAACCCTCATTTTCATCGTGGGTGGGGAGGAAGCAGTAATCGAGTCGCTGAAGCCGCTATTGGCCGCCATGGGCAAAGTATTTTTCCGCATCGGCGAAATCGGCATGGGGCAGTCCGCCAAGCTGGTTATGAATTTGCAGATTGCGCTGATCTATGAAGGCTTCGCCGAAGGGCTTACGCTGGCCACGAAGCTGGGAGTGGATATCGAGAAACTGATGCCGGTGATTCAGGCGTCCATGATTCGCTCCGGAGTTGTGGACTATAAGGCGCCCTTTGTCCTTAAACGCGACTTTACCGCCAATTTCCCGCTACGGCTCATGCACAAAGATATTCGCCTGACGTTGGAAGCCGCGAAAGAAGTTCGGGTCAAGCTGCCAGCGCTCGAAACCGTGGAAGAAATCTACGAAATGGCCACCGAAGATGGACACGAAAATCTGGACTATGCCGCGACCCTCACACTGCTCGAGAAATGGGCGGGCGTTGAAGTGAAGGGCGCTTCGGCCTGAGGCAGGGCCGCCTTCTGGCCGCAGGCCGACCGCTTCCTATCTGCCTGTTGTGCCTGTGCCGACATTACCCTCGTAAATTTGCGCCGGTTCCATTCTCCTGTAGCCTCGAAAGTGACCGCAGAGCTGGTTGGGCGGGAGGCGGCAAAATGGGGATGCTCTCGGCATGGATCGGGCAGCTAGTTGACGCTCGCTGCAGGAAAGACTCGAGCGGACGACTGGTTTTCCTCCCGTATGGCCGACGCCGGGCAGGCTATTATCTTGACTCCTCGTCTGACTACCAAAAAGTCAAGGCGCTGGTCGCGATCTATGCGGTGGGCAGCTTGTTGTTCCAGGTGCTGGGGTCGACGAGCGCTTTAGTAATCACGCTGGGAGCCTCTTCCGACCGTCCTGGTCCCCTTGCGGGCAAACTGGAATTCGCCCTCATCATCTACATTATTTCTGCATTTACTTTCCAGTGGTTGCCCATGTGGCTGCTCTGGCGGCTTTATAGATCGTTGCTTCCGGAACTTTATTCGTCGCTCCAAGAAGTGGGCCCTGAGTCGATGGCCAACTTACGAACAATTCCAAATCCTATGCGGCGGCGCGGCCTGATTGTGGCCTTTGTCGGCCTCCTTTTATTAATGCTAGTGGTCCTTTTCATGGTCTCCCGTGCCCAGTGCATGGTCACACATCCAACGCCGATACGTACGCCCGCCGCCACACCATCCCATCTCTAACCTCATCTGGATTTCTGGGCTAGTACCTACGTAACGTCTGTGTCTCTTCTATTACAGAAGTTTTACACGCGGCAATTTCCCACCCTGCTAACTTAAGCCTTGGAAGCTCAATACCGGGTACAGGGAAAAGCATATGGCAATAGACCTCGAAGTCTTGGATCGGAAAGCAGCCGCGGATGATGAAGTCAACTGGGTAACCGCGATTTTCATGGGCCTGTTCCACGTGGGCGCGATCGCGGCGCTTTTCTTCTTTACCTGGAAGGCTTTTCTGGTCTCGATGTTCCTGTGGTGGGTTTCTGGAAGCCTAGGCATCGGGATGGGCTACCACCGATTGCTCACCCATCGCGGATACAGGACTCCCAAGTGGGTCGAATACATTTTGACTACATGTGCCACGCTGGCGCTCGAAGGCGGGCCGATTTTCTGGGTCGCCACGCACCGCATCCATCACCAGCATTCTGATCAGGAAGGTGATCCACATTCTCCCCGTGACGGTAAGTGGTGGGCGCACATGGGCTGGATCCTGACCGGCAAATCGATGCACCATGACACGACTACGCTGGCGCGTTACGTTCCCGATCTTGCTAAAGATAAATTCCATGTCTGGATCACGAAGTACCACTACGTACCCATGATCGTCCTCGGTGTCATGTTGTTCGCCATCGGCGGCCTACCGTTCCTGCTGTGGGGAGTTTTCTTCCGCACTGTGATCGGACTGCACACCACCTGGCTGGTGAACTCGGCCACGCACAGCTGGGGCTCGCGGCGTTTCATTACTCGAGACCTCTCCACCAACAGCTGGTGGGTGGCCTTGCTTACCTTTGGGGAAGGCTGGCACAACAACCACCACGCCCATCCTGTTTCCGCCCGCCATGGCTTGAAATGGTACGAGATTGACTTCAACTGGTACGGCATCTGGGCGCTGACCAAGTTGGGGCTGGCGCGTCAGGTTTACCGGGTAAAACTCTCCGAACTGCGCCGCCAGGAAGAACAACAGGGAGCGCCGGCGGAAGCACGTGCCGAACTAGTCTCAGCGTAAGAAATTGTGTGGGGCGGGCGCCCGCGCCCGCCGCCTTTGCCTTTGACGTTAGCCAGTCAAGGTAAGCCTCGACCGGGGAACGCCTAAAACAACAAACTTCACAACCAACTTCAGAATCAACATCAACCGCGGCGGGCGAGGGCGCCCGCCCCACACACTCTTCCTCAGCTACGCGGTAGAATCCTGCCATGCGTATCAGCAGCCGTCGCAGGGCAATTGCCTTCTTCGTCGTTCTGGGCGTTTGCCTGGTACTGCTGGCGGTCGGACTGAATGTCGGCTGGATCATCCTCAACTGGCGCGAAGGGGTTCTGCTTTTTCTCGGCGTAGTTTTCTTCGCCCTGCTGATCGCCGGGATGATCGTGAATACCAGTTTCCTGATACGAGAAATTCGCCGCAACGAACAGCATGACAGCTTCATTAACGCCGTCACTCACGAATTGAAAACGCCCATCGCTTCCATCCGGCTCTATCTTCAAACCTTGCAGCATCGCGAGGTGGACGAAGCCCGGCGCAACGAGTTCTATCGCTTGATGCTGGACGATACGGATCGCCTTATGGGCACCGTGGATCAGGTTCTCAAAGCCGGAGAGGCCGGGCACAAACGCCAGGACCGCCGCGTGCCCGTCGACTTTAGTGGCCTGGTTCGCGAGTGCGTAGAAGTGGCTCGCGCCAGTCATCACCTTCCGCCTGAATCCCTGCGCTATGAGCAATCGGTCAACCACGGCGCTGCCGCGGGCGTATTGGGCGATTCCGAGGAACTGCGCGCGGCGGTTTCGAACGTGCTCGACAACGCCGTCAAGTATTCCGGCGATCGAGTGGAAATCTCGGTGCGTCTCGACACTCCAGACGAGAAACGGGTAACCCTGAGCGTCCGCGACCAGGGTGTCGGAATTCCAGCGACAGAATTGAAGCGCATCTTCAAACGCTTTTACCGCGTTTCCAGTCGCTCGTTGAGTCATGTGAAGGGAACTGGCCTCGGTCTTTTCATCGTGCGTGCGATCGCACGGAAGCACGGCGGCCGGGTATTCGCCGAGAGCGAGGGCGAAGGCCGTGGTACGAACGTCGTGCTCGAGTTGCCCCGGGTGAACCTCTGAGTGGCCGGTCCGACACGGGATGGAAAGGTTTGAATGAGTCATGTTCTGATTGTGGAAGACGAAGCCCACTTGGCTAAAGGCTTGCAATTCAACCTGGAAGCCGAAGGGCATTCCGTCGCCGTGGTCGGCGATGGTGAACGAGCGCTGGACTTGCTTCTAGGGCGATCCGGCGAACCCGCTGAATTCGACGCGGTAGTGCTCGACGTCATGCTTCCCGGCAAGGACGGATTCGCAGTGGCCACGGAATTGCGCGCCGCGAAACAATTTGTCCCCGTCCTCATGCTGACCGCGCGCGGCCGTCCGGAAGATGTGCTCAAGGGATTTGCTTCGGGCGCCGACGACTATCTTCCCAAGCCCTTCGAACTCCCCATCCTGCTGGCTCGATTGCAGGGCCTGTTGCGGCGGCGGGAATGGATGCGCCAGAGCCCGGCCGCGAAAGCCGCCGCCACCGTGGAGTACGAGGCGTTCTCGTTCCACGGCCGGACCATCGATTTCGGAAAGCTGGAGTTGCGCGTCAACGGAAACACCATCCAGCTGACTCTGATGGAAGCGGAACTACTCCGCCATCTCATACGGAATCAGGGACGGATCGTCTCCCGCAAGTCGATTCTCGAAGAAGTGTGGGGTCTGCACGAAGACACCGACACTCGAGCCATCGATAATTTCATTGTTCGCCTGCGACGCTACATCGAAGACAACCCCTCCGAACCGCGACATCTGCTCACGGTGCGCGGCGTGGGCTATCGCTTCATCGCGGAGCCGGAAAAGGAGTAAAGCACAGGCGTAAGCGCTACTGGCGGCGCCCGAGATTAGAAATGAGATTTTCCCTGTGTTTAAGCGCCATTCCATCGACTCGGTCGAGAGCAAAAATGTAAGCCGTGAAGCCGAGAGCGGCTGGCAACCAAAGAATCGGTAATTCCATCCAGGGATTCCTATAATTGCGTGAAAGCCAGAGCATGAGCGCGCTCACGCCGAACAATGCCCCTCGAATTGCAAAACTTGCCAGCACGGTTGTCAGGGAAGCCCTTTGTCTGCCAAACACGCCTGCCTCCACCCGGCTGGGAGAATAGATCGAGAACAGGTTTCCCGCGGCGAGGTCAATCGGCAGGACAAACAGAATGCCCGCAAGCGTGGCCAGGGTCACAACGAAGGATGGCGGCCGATAAAGCAAACACGTTCCCATCCACACCAGCAAGACTTCCATAGCAAAAACCGCTGTATGTGCCAGATTCTTCCCCAGCATGACTTGCCGGAAGCGCACCGGGGAGGCGAAGAAGAACTGTGTGCCGGTGCCATCAGCTCCAAAATTGTTGTAAGAAAGGTTGGTCAGCAAGAGCAGAGAGTAGGCGGCTCCGAGCGGAAAAGTAAGCCCCGAGGCATGCGCGAACAGACCTTCGTTCTTCCCGGAACTGCGAAAAACCGCCAGCATGAACAGAGGCACGATCAGAGTGAAAAGCATCGGCCCGCTGCGACTTAGATAGCGCAACTCTTTTTCGAAGACGGCGGCGACAGGTCCTGGAAGTCCCGGCAAATTCCAGCCCAGCCGGACCGCCGGGAGCCCGCTGGTCCCGCCTTTGCGCCCCGCCGATTCGCTAAGATTTTCGCCGCGATACTCTGCCCGCAAACGGAAATTCAAGAGCCAGAGGAATGCAATTCCATAGACTCAGCAGCAGTAGAAACGGGAGCACGCTGATCGCGACCACGCCGGACGTGCCTGGGCTAGACCCAGGCTGCCCCTGCGCCGTTCCCGCAATCGCAGCGGCGGCAAGGCCTGGCGGAAGTGGCCGCTGCGCGTTGGCCAGTTTCTGACCCAGGATACCGGTTTCGGGTATGGACCTATGTTCATAGACCGCGATCAACGGACCGATCAGCTGAAAACTCAGAATGAAGAGGAAGAAAAGGATGCCCATGATTTCGCGCGTGCGCCGCTGGGCCAGCCAGCGTTCCAGCCAGGCGAAGAGCATGCGCGCGAGAACGAGATTCACTAGGGCGAAGGTCAGGAGCACAATCGTGGCCCAGGGAAGCAGACTCGGCCGGGCAATTCCGATACCGATATCGATTCCAAGCAGCCACAAGGCTGGCCACCGCCGTGGCCGGGTCCAGCGAACCCGAGACCAGGCGGATCAGAAAGTACGACCGGTAGCTCAGCGGGAAACGCAGAAGATTTGCGGATTCGACATTCTGGGTAAATGCCGTCGCCATCAGCGGAAACAGCTGCCAAAAGAGAAACACAGGCCAGAGCAGAGCTCCGAGCCAGTCTGCATTTCCCTGCGAGAACACAAACCAGGCTGCCCCGCCGAGCCCCACAGCGCCGCCGATGCCGCCAACCACAAAGGCCAGGCCGATGAAGATGCGCGAGGCCAATTCCAACCGGCCGCGAAAGGTGCGCAGAGAATTGACAAAGATCCGCCAACGCAGTTCAGCGACCGCCGCCAGCTGCTGAGCGCGCTGTACGGCGCCAGGCTCAGCTTCGCCCGGTTTCATCTCTTTGCTATCCTCGCGCTGCTCAGTCATTGCCTTCAACCCAGCCAAGACAATTCCTGGCCATCGGATCGCGATCCGCCCACCATCAGGAGGAAGATCTGTTCCAGGGTCAGCTTCTCGCCGGGAGAAGCGCCTCATCGACCGGAAGGCCCGCCGACCGCGCTTCCACTCCCGCTCGCAGTTCCTCGAGCGAACCTTGAGCCACCAGCCGCCCGCGATGAATGATGCCGACATGAGTGCATAACCGTTCCACAATCTCCAGCACGTGCGAGGTCAGGAAGACAGTTGCGCCGCGCGCGATCATGCGTTGCAGCATGGCCTTCAGAGTGCCGGCGGCGATGGCGTCCACGCCTTCGAATGGTTCATCCAGAAAGAGAACTCTCGGCCCGTGGATCACGGCCGCGGCCAGCGCCAGCTTCTTCTGCATGCCGTGTGAGTAGTCGGTGACCAGCGCCTTGGGCTGATCGGTGAGCTGCATGAAGTCGAGCAGTTCGGCTGTTCGCTTGGCCGCGGTCTCGCGATCCAGACCATACATGCGGCCGACGAAGTTCAAATATTCCGACCCGGTCAATCTTCCAAACAGCGCCATGCCTTCAGGCACGACTCCGATCTGCCGTTTTACTTCGACCATGTTGCTCACCAGATCGAGGCCGAGAATCTGTATGCGCCCAGCAGTGGGCGCGAGCAGCCCTGTCAGCATCTTGATGGTCGTGGATTTTCCGGCGCCGTTCGGTCCCAGAAAGCCGAAGAACTGGCCGGGCGCCACTCTGAGATTTACGTCTTCGACGGCTACCAGGTCGCCGAAGCGCCGAGTCAGATTTTCGGTGGAGACGGTGGGAGAAACCATGAAAGTTCCGACTCTAGCACAACCGGAGACCCCCACAAGGGCTCCCGCGAACACGGAAGCGGCGTTGATTACGATGGCGATCCCGCCTGACACCGGCCACTCCAGAACAATAAGTATCTCGGCGGAGTCTGAGTTAAGATGCGCCAAAGAAACTCACGGTCGCCGGGCCTGATTCGCGGCATTGACGCCAGCGCCGTTGCCGGCATCCTGGTTGTGCTGCTTTTTCTGTTGATGATGCTGACTCAAACCCCACATGACGGAGTGTCGGCCGACTTACCGAAGGTGTGGCATCCCATATCGATGCCGGGCGCCAACCGGCAAGATGCCCCTATCGTTTCGATCCTGCGCGACGGCACTATGTATTTTGGCAAGCACAAGACCAGGCCCGGCGACGTGCCTGCACAAATTCGAGAAGGTGGGGCCCGCGGCACAGAGAAGAAAATCTACATCCGAGCAGATAAGCGGCTCCGATACGTAAGTGTTCGCGAAGTGCTGGCAGCAGTTCGTTCTGCAGGAGTGGAGAAGATCGCGTTTCTGGTTTATCAGTGTCGCGCTGTGTCCTCTGGCCTATAAACCGTCCGTCATGAGACACACAAGATCATGGCAGTCCCGCGGATCACCGCTATAATGTGGCCGCCATGAGGCTGCTCGTAAAATTCAACCTGATCTTGATACTGGTTTTCGGGTCCGGCGTCGCCATCGCCGGGTTTCTGTCTCACCGCTTCCTGGAGCGCAGCGCCCGCAGTCAGGTGCTGGAACAGGCTCGTCTGATGATGGGGGCGGCGGGAGGGATGCGCACCTACACTTCCGAGCAGGTGGGCCCACTGCTGAATGCGCATCAGGAGCGAATCAACGGTTTTCTCCCCCAGGTCGTGCCCGCCTACTCGGCCACGGAAGTCTTCACCTATCTGCGCGCTACTTATCCCGACTACAGCTACAAGGAAGCTTCGCTGAACCCTACGAATCTACGCGATCGCGCTGCGGACTGGGAGGCTGACGTCATTCAGCTGTTCCGTGATCACCCGCAAAAGCAGGAGTTCTCCGCCGAGCGTGAAAGCCCGGCCGGCAGAGTTCTTTTTCTGGCGAAGCCGCTGTTCGTGGACATGTCCTGCTTGCAGTGTCACAGCACGCCCGACAAGGCGCCCGCAGCAATGACGAAGATTTACGGCACGGACCACGGTTTTGGCTGGAAGGTGGGCGATGCCATCGCGGTTCAGCTGGTTTCAGTTCCCATGGCGATCCCCTTGAAGATTGCGGACCAGGCTTTCACGACTCTCATGCTCTCCCTCGGCGGCATTTCATTGTTGACGCTCATTGTGCTCGACCTGGCCGTTGGGTTGGTGGTCATCCGTCCTGTGACCCATCTTTCGAGGACGGCCGATCGCATCAGCACTGGCGACCTGAATGTTCCCGAGATTCCGGTCACAGGCTCGGACGAGATCGCCGATCTAGCGCGCTCCTTCAACCGGATGTATCTCAGTCTGGTGAAGGCAATCCGCATGCTCGGGTCGGAATGACTGCAGGCAGGTCCTGGAATCGCGAGTCGTACAAACTACGCAGACTCAAAGCGGACGAGAACGGAGGAACTTCTCGCGGTCCTGCATCGAAGGGATTTCCGCAGCCAGTGTCTGATAAAGGTCTTCAACGGACCGCGCGTGGTTGGCCGCCTGGTCCACGATAATCTTTGCCATCGGCCCGATGTAAATGGCCAGCTTCTTTCTGGCCGTCTCGAGTACGACTGGATCCAGATGTTTGAAACTGCGGGACGGCGTCTTGGACGCGAGCGGAGCCCCCACAGCCGAGGCAGTAGGGGAATCGTGGTTCGAAGGTTTGTCGAGCATCAGCGCCTGCAAGGCAATCCGAAACTCATCCGCCGTCTGAAAACGGTCCCTGGGATTTTTCTCGAGAGACTTCTCGATAATCGCGGAAAGCTCCACTGGCAAGCTGGGGACGAGGTCATTGGGCGGGATCGGCCTGTGCTCCAGATTGGCCTTGAGAATGCTGTAGTAGCTGTCGCCCCTGAACGGAACGCGGCCCGTAATCATTTCGTACAGGGTCACTCCGACTGAGTAGAGATCTGCCCTGCCATCAATGGGTAGGGCTTTCATCTGTTCCGGCGACATGTAGTAAAGAGTTCCCACGGTTCCGCCGGTGATGGTCAGCCCGGGATCGGCGGTCAAACTGGCGATTCCAAAATCGGTCAACTTCACCCGGTCGTCCGCGCCGATAAGGATGTTCGATGGCTTCACGTCTCGGTGAAGGACTCCGGACTGGTGAGCATGGCTCAGTGCGCTAAGCACCTGGCAAGTGTAGTCCACTGCACGCCACACCTCGAGTCTGTGATGGAGTTTGCGGGAGAGAGAACTTCCCTCGACGTACTCCATGATCATCAGAACTTCTTCGTTCACCCGAAAAGCGGTTCGAAACGACGTGATGTTGGGATGTTCCAGCTTGGCCAGGACCCTGATTTCACGGATGAACCGTTCCGCCGCCTCCGACTCCCCGTCGCCGTAGGACAGCAGACTCTTCATCGCGTCCACATGGTCGGAGATGACGTTGCGCACCTTGAAGACCTTGCCCATGCCGCCGTGTCCGAGCAGGGCGATGATTTCGTAGTCTCCTACGGTTTTGCCGACCTCAAGGTTGTTTGCGGGCACCCGAAAACCTCAAACTTTGGGAGCATTATACGGCTGAATCTTGGTTTCCCCAGCCCGGCGAGTCAAGGGTTCCAAGATGCGGCCCAAGGCGCTGCCGTGTGAGCCTGGAAGGTTATTGCCGCGAGGCGGATGCCCCGGCGGCCAGTTCGCGAAGCACACTGAGAAATCCTGCGGCGGCCTGCTCGTCGGAGAGAGCTTCCAGCGGAACCGTAGCGGCAATGTGAGGCGATTCGGAACGGAACCGCACGCTGATCAGGTTGTGACCGCGGGCGGTCATCAGGGTGTTGACCACGGGTGAAAGCTCCTGGGTCCAGCGAGTGCGGGTGGTAAGAACGACAGGCCCGGGACGCGAAACCGACCAATCCCGGGTTTCGGAAGACAAACGGCTGTGCCGCTGGGACAGCCAGCGATGGCGGAACACATCGAGATGGAAGCTGGGCGTGCTGTCCAGATCCGCTTCAAAAGTGAGAGTCTCTTTCTGCTTGTGCCAGATGCTGACAAACCACTTGAAAGGGATCGGGCGAGGCCGCAGGCGGATGGTCACTCGCGCGTTATCGAACCAGTGAGCCGTAAAGCCGAAGCGGGCCTGGAGCAGAGTCTGGCTCACCCAGCGTGAGTCCAGCATTTGGCCTTTATTGGAACAGGCAGCTTCGACCCAGTGCAGCGCCGTCGCACCCTTGCGGCGGTTGTAGCGCGCAAAATAAAAAAACCATACCGCCAACAAAACGACTGCACTAAGCACGTCGATGAGCACCAGGCGTCCCACAAAGCCTCTGTGTAAATACTACGACTTGTGATGCAAGTACCGCAACAGGTTCCTCTTCCTTTTCCTTGGTGCGGCCTCAACCCGTGTCGGGTCAAGAGGGAACGGGTGAAGACACCGTCATCGCGGCTACAATGAATCCGTGGAATTCGCCTTGCGAGACTTCCGGCACGAAGAATTTGAGACCCTGTGGCGTATTGACCAGCAATGCTTTGCGCCTGGGATTTCGTATAGCCGACTGGAACTCGCCATTTATCTGCAGCGCCCCGGCGCATTTGCCCTGGTGGCGGACGGGATCGAAATCAGCCAGACCGGGACTTTGAATAGGGCTTCGAAGCAAGGCCAATCAAGACGTCATGACCGTCGGGATTCATTGTTGCGGAAACGGGGAGCCGCGGCACTGGCCACGTCATCACTATCGATGTTCTGCCCGAGCGCCCGCGGAGTCGGCATCGGATCGCAGTTGCTTCGGGTGGCCGAGGACCGGTTGCGTGCCGCCCGCTGCCAGTCCGTGATTCTTGAAACCGCGGTGGACAACCAAGCCGCCCTCTCTTTCTATAAACGACATCACTACACCGTAATCAAAACATTGCCGCGGTACTATTCGAATGGCGTAGACGCGTTCGTACTGAAGAAAGATTTGCTTTCGCCGCCGGAGCCAGCTAATTTGCCCCGATGAGCAGACAGCCCGATGACCAAGGGAACTGAAAGAATTGCGATCCAGGGAGAGGCGGGCTCGTTCAGCCATGAAGCCGCCCGGCGGATGGTTGCCGGGCTGCGAGATCGTCGCTTGCGCTCGCTCGGTCGAGGTCTTTGATCGCGTGCAGCGCGGTTCGGTGGCTGCTGCTGTCATCCCGATCGAGAATTCGCTGGCGGGCTCCGTGACTGAGCATTTTGATCTGTTGCTGGCGCGCAAGGTTTTCATCGAACAGGAATTCCGGTTGCGCATCGTGCACAATCTGATCGCCCTGCCGGGAGTCAAGCGCGGCGATCTGCGCCGCGCGTACTCGCATCCCGTGGCTTTGGAGCAGTGCCGCGACTTCTTCGCCAGGAATCCGAAGATTCAGCCGACGCCCTTCTATGACACGGCCGGGCAGCGTCAAGCATGTGATCGCAGACCAATTGCGTGATGCTGCCGGAATCGCCGGCGCCCAGGCAGCGAAGGCGTACAAAGGCCACATTCTGGCGGCGGGCATCGAAGACGACAAACGCAACTTCACCCGCTTCTTTCTGATCCGCAAGACACGGCGCGTTCTTCCTGGCGCCAACAAGACTTCGATTGCCTTCAGCGTCAAGAACATCCCAGGCGCGTTATTCAAGGCGCTGGCGGTATTCGCTCTGCGCGACATCAGCCTGACCAAGATCGAATCACGGCCGCTGCGCGGGCGACCCTGGGAATATGTGTTCTACGCCGACTTTCTCCGCGGAGACGATGAACCCGCTCGCAACGCCTTGCGGCATCTCAGCGAAGTAGCTGACATGGTAAAAGTCCTGGGGATTTATCCAGCAGCTTGACCGTGTGAGTCGGGCGCCCTCGCGCGCCGCCTTTGAAGTTGGTTTTGATCGTGGTTTGCTTGCCTTGAAACCAAAGTCAACGGCGGTGGGCCCGGGCGCGCGCCCTACATAAGAAAGCCGCAGGAAAGCCCATTTCGGGCGTTCGTTGGACACCAATCGGTGTCAGCACCTTCGATTGGTACAAACCTGGGCATCAAGGTTTAGAATTCAGCTACTTTCAAGTGGATAGAGGGGCCTGCATCCTTCCGGGCCTTTATGTCATCAAAACTTGAGCACAAGACACTCAAGGGTGAACAATGGCAGAAAAGACGCGCACTGAGCGCAATACCAAGCCAAAAGAAGAAGAAACTGGGATTCTGCCCATCCTGCCGGTGCGGGATACGGTACTTTTCCCTCATGCCGTGCTGCCCCTGACCGTGGGTCGGGAGAGCTCGGTCCAGCTGATCAATTCACTGGGCGAGGACAAAACCATCGTGGTGGTGGCGCAGCGGGAAGCCCGCGTCGACGCCCCTCAGGCCAGCGATCTCTACACCGTAGGCACTCTGGCTGTGGTCCACAAAGTGGTCAAAATGCCCAACCAGAGCCTGTTCGTTTTTGCGGAAGGTCTGGAACGGGTACGGCTCACTGAATTCTCCCAGCTGACGCCTTTCATGCGCGGCCGTGTCGATTCGGTGCCCGAAGTCGATTCCGCCGAAGAGTTCCGAAGTGGAAGCACTGCAGCGAAACGTTCTTACTCTGTTCCAGCAGATTGTGGCTGGCTCTCCGACCTTGTCGGATGAGCTTTCGACCGTGGCCATGAACATCGACGAACCGGGTCGGCTGGTGGATTTCATCGCCTCCTCGCTACCTTCGCTCTCGACCGCCGATAAACAGGACACGCTCGAAACCACCGATGTCCGGGTGCGTCTGGAAAAAATCAATCAGCATCTGGCGAAAGAGCTCGAAGTCCAGCAACTGCGCAATAAGATTCAGTCCGAAGTTCAGGACCGGGTGCAGCAGACGCAACGCGAGTACTACCTGCGCGAGCAGATGAAGGCCATCCAGAAAGAATTGGGTGAGCAGGATGAAGGCGCGCGCGATACCGAAGAATTGAAACAGAAAATCGACAACGCGGGCATGCCCGACGAAGTCAAGAAAGAAGCCCTGAAAGAATTGGGCCGGCTGGCGCGCATGTCTCCCATGGCGGCGGATTATTCCGTCACCCGCAACTATGTGGAATGGCTGGCGGCGTTGCCCTGGGCGAAGACTTCCGGCGGCGAAGTCGACATTTTGAAAGCCAAGGAAATTCTCGATGCCGATCATTACGATCTCAAGAAGGTCAAAGATCGCATCCTGGATTACCTTTCGGTACGTCGCTTGAAGCCGGGAATGAAAGGCCCTATCCTGTGCTTCGTCGGACCTCCGGGCGTGGGCAAGACCTCGCTGGGCAAGTCGATTGCGCGAGCATTGGGACGGAAATTCGTCCGCATCTCGCTGGGCGGAGTGCATGACGAAGCCGAGATTCGCGGCCACCGACGCACTTACATCGGCGCGTTGCCTGGACAAATCATCCAGGGCATCCGCCGCGCCGAGACCAAAGATCCGGTTTTCATGCTCGACGAAATCGACAAAGTCGGGCGCGACTTCCGCGGCGATCCTGCTTCGGCGTTGCTCGAAGCTTTGGATCCCGAACAGAACTCCACCTTCCGGGACAACTATCTGGATGTGACTTTCGATCTTTCGAAGGTGCTGTTCATCACCACCGCGAACATGCTCGATCCCATCGCGGAGCCGTTGCGCGACCGCATGGAGATCATCGAACTCCAGGGCTACACCGAAGAAGAAAAAGTCCACATCGCGTTTCAATACCTGGTTCCGCGGCAGATTGAAGAGAACGGTGTGACCGCCGAGCAGATTGAATTTCCGGAAGAAGGCGTGGCCTACATCATCCGGCATTACACGCGCGAAGCCGGCGTGCGGAATCTGGAGCGCAACATCGGCACCATCTGCCGCAAGCAGGCTCGTCGGCTGGCGGAAGGCAAGACCGACAAGCTGATCGTGACCAAGGAAGTCGTTCAGGAATTTCTGGGCGGAATCAAGGTTCGCAGCGAAGGCGAAATTGCCGAGCGCACCAAGCGTGCCGGCGTGGTTGTAGGTCTGGCCTGGACGCCTTCCGGCGGCGACGTGCTGTTCATCGAAGCCAACACCATGAAGGGCAAGGGCGGCTTCACCATGACCGGACAGATCGGTCAGGTGATGCAGGAATCCATGCAGGCAGCTCTGACCTGGGTGCGGTCGAATGCGGCCATACTCGGGATTCCGGAGAATTTCTTCGCCGAGCACGACATCCATATTCACGTGCCGGCGGGAGCGATTCCGAAAGACGGCCCTTCGGCGGGAGTCACCATGGCGACCGCTTTGGTGTCGTTGCTGACCGGTCGACCGGTGCGTCCGTTGACTGCGATGACCGGCGAGATCACGCTGAGCGGCGACGTTCTGCCGATCGGCGGAGTCAAGGAGAAGGTCCTGGCCGCCAAGCGTGCGGGTGTCCACGACGTGATTCTCCCGGCGGAAAACAAGACGAACGTGGAAGAAGACCTGACGCCGGAGCAGCTCGAGAACATCCGGGTCCACTACGTGAAGTCGATTCTCGAAGTGCTGGAGCTGGCTCTGCCCGCCACGCCGCGCGAAGAGAAACAGGACGAAGAGGAGCGGGAAAAAGTGCTCAGCGCGCAGGGTGCTTCATAAGCTCTCGATTTGTTTCGAAGCCGTGTGTGCAACCATTGAATGCCAGTTCTCGATTGACCGAGACTGGCATTTTTGTTGTACCGAATAAGTGACTTGTATTTCAGCACCGTGGTACATGGTCGCCGGTATAGAACTAATCCTCGGCGCGAAGTGTTTAATCTATGTAGGAGAGCGGTGCCGTTTCCGGCCGCAGCGAGGAACAATATGCCAAAGACGAAGACATACCGCGGGTGGTTAGTCGGAGTTGTCCTGGCGGGCGTATTGCTGATGCTGCACAGCCCCGCCACATCGGTGGCGCAAGATCAAGATCAAGTCGCGCAAGACCAAGGTCCGCAGGATCAGGACCAAGGCGATCAGGATCCGCCAAGCCGCGTGGCGCGCATGAACTACACGCCAGGGCTCAGTGAGTTTTCAGCCCGGCGGAGAGGGCGACTGGGTAACCGCCGTGCCCAACCGGCCGCTGACTACGGGCGACAATCTTTGGACGGATCAGGGCTCGCGCGCCGAAATGCATGTAGGCTCGACCGCGATACGGCTGGCGCCGGAAACCAGCGTCACGCTGCTTGATCTCGATGATCGCACTACGCAGCTTCGCCTGTCGGCAGGCACGGTCATCCTGCGGGTTCGCCATCTCGATGACGGCGATGTGGTCGAAGTAGACACTCCCAATCTGGCCTTCAATCTGCAGCACCCCGGCGAATACCGGATTGATGTCGACAGCAATGGGGACATGACCAACGTCAGCGTCTGGAGCGGTCGCGGCGAAGTCACCGGTGGCGGATATTCTTACACCGTCGTGGCCGGCCAGTCGGCTCGCTTCTCTGGCACCGACCAGTTGAACTACGACATTGCGCAACTGCCGGGCTCCGATGATTTCGACAACTGGGCGTTTCAGCGCGACCATCGTGAAGATGGCGCCGAATCCGCCAACTATGTTTCATCGGAGATGACCGGCTACGAAGACCTCGACGACTACGGCCACTGGCAATATGTAGGCGGCTACGGAACCGTCTGGGTTCCCGCGGGTGTTGCCTCGGATTGGGCTCCGTATCGCAATGGCCATTGGGCGTACATCGATCCCTGGGGCTGGACCTGGGTAGAAGATGAGCCCTGGGGCTTCGCTCCGTTCCACTATGGACGCTGGGCCTATGCTGGAAACCGCTGGTGCTGGGTGCCAGGACCGGTGGCGGTCAGGCCGGTGTATGCGCCGGCGCTGGTAGCCTTTGTAGGCGGCGTCGGAATCTCGGTCGGCGGCGGCCCGGGCGTGGGCTGGTTCCCGCTGGCTCCGGGTGAAGTCTATGTGCCTTATTACCGGGGCAGCCGCGGCTACGTGGAACGAGTCAACGTAACCAACACGGTGGTGAACGTCACCCGCGTGACCAACGTTTACAATCGAGCGCAATGTTACGAACATCACCTACGTGAACCAGCGGGTGAACAATGGCGTCACGTTAGTTTCGCGGGACACGTTCGTGAACGCGCGACCGGTATCGCGGAATCTGGGGCATTTCGACGCGCGGCAACTGGCGAATGCGCCGGTTCAGCGCGGCGTCCAGGTGCAGCCGGTCAGGGCCAGCGTATTGGGCTCGGGCGCTCCGGCAAGGTTCAGACCGCCGCAGGCGATCGTGAACCGCCAGGTAGTGGCGACCCAGAGACCGGCTCCTCCCCGGCAGCCTTTCGAGCAGCGACAGGCGGCCGTCAATGTGCGCACGGAGCGGCCTAGCGACCAGCCTCGGTCACTGAGCAACTCCGCGCCCGGCAATCAGGGCTACAATCGCCCGGTGGCGCGACCGCAGCAGCCTGTGAGTCCAGCCGAGCGCTGCTTCGGGTCCTGAGATGCCGCGGCCTGAGGCCCGTCCGCAGCAGCCGGCTGTGGCCCCGCGAGTGGCTGAACCGGCTCGTCCGGAAGGGCAGATGCCTCCACGTCCGCCTCAAGGCGGCTGTGAACCAGAACGATAACAACCGGCTCTCACAGGGCTGGTCACATCCGCAGGCCAAGCCCGCCCCGCCAGTGCAACAACGAAACGCGGCCCAGGCCCGGGACGATGAGAACAAGTTCCGCAACTGGCAGCAACAGCGCCAGCAAGCCGCGCCTGCTCAGAACCACGCACCGCAGGAGCAGCATCAGGCTCCGCACCAGGCTCCCCGGGAGCAAGACAAGCGGCCAAAATCGCAGAGCTGAGTGTCCGTCACTTTGAATTGCCAGTTTCCAAACGGAGACTGGCAATTGTTTTGCCTACCTCCAGATCGCCGCCTGCACGATAGACTACTGGGAACCGGGAACTGAAAGCTGGAAACTGGTTTTCTATGCGAGTCCGCGTCCTATTCTTCGGCGTCCTCAAGGACCTCACCGGCAAACCGAGCGACTCGCTCAACCTTCCCGAGGACGCGACGCTGGGGGATGTTCTTAGTCACTACCAGCAAGTCATCCCGCAACTGAAAGATACGGCATCATCACTGGCTATGTCCGTCAATCAGGAATATGCGGGACCGACACACAAGGCTGAGGTCAGGAGATGAAGTCGCGCTCTTGCCGCCAGTGAGCGGCGGATTGGCCGATGGCGAAGCGCCTGCGACTCAAACGCAGCCCGCACGCCGCCATTGTCCGCGAGGCGATCGAAACAGCTTCTTGTCTGAAGGGCATCAAACGGCCTGAGGACGGGGCTGCCGCGGTCTTCGAAGGCATCGTTCGCAACCACACCCGCGGCCGCCGCACTCTCTATCTGGACTACGAAGCCTATGAGGAGATGGCCCTCAAGCAAATGGAGGAGCTGGCCGTGCGAGCGCTGGCCGAGTTCAAGATTCGCGATGTCGCCATCGTCCATCGCCTGGGACGGCTCGAAATCGGCGAAACCAGCGTGCTGATCGTGGTGGCCTCGGCCCACCGGGCCGCTGCTTTCGATGCCTGCCGCTGGCTCATCGATACTCTCAAGCGTACCGTGCCTATCTGGAAGAAGGAGCATTTCGAAGATGGCGCGGTCTGGGCCGATGGCGAGCCCTTTCCCGAGCGAGATTCCCACCGCCCAAGGCACCCATTCCGGGGAGCGTGCATCTAAGTGACCAGCCGATTTATCTGCATTCTCCGCGGGTTCTGTCTGCGATTTGTATTCGGCCCGCTTAAGCACGGGCTTTTTGTCGCAGGGATTCTGTCCAGCGGCACGAGGAGAATGCAGAGAAGTACCCTAACTTTCCAGATGAAACCAGTGGCAACTGCAGCCCTTCTGCTGGTTTTGTGCCTTCTCTCCGCTGCCCAGGAGGCCGACTACCACTTTCAAAGTCGACGTCAAGCTGGTGAACGTGTTCGTCACTGTGACCGACGAACACGGCGCGCCGATTGCCTCCCTGAAGAAAGACAACTTCCATCTGCGGGAAGACGGCCAGGAGCAAAAAATAGCTGTCTTCGACAAGGAATCGGCTTTGCCGCTTTCGATTGTTCTGGCCATTGACACCAGTCTGAGCACGCGCAAGGACCTTCCCCTCGAACTGGCTTCGGCCCGTCGTTTCGCGCATGCCATCCTGCGCCCCGTGGACGCCCTGTCGCTCTACCAGTTCAGCGAGACGGTGAGTGAACTAACCTCCTTCACTTCCGACTTAAAGGCGATCGATCGCGGCATCGACCGGATTCGCATGGGCTCGGCCACGGCCCTATACGATGCCCTGTTTCTGGGTTCGCAGGCCCTGGAGCCGCGGGTGGGTCGCAAAGTGATGGTGGTCATCACCGATGGCGGCGATACCATGAGCAAAGTGGATTACCAGGAGGCGGTGCGCGCCGCCGAGACCGCCGAGGCTATTCTGTACAGCATCATCATTGTGCCCATCGAGGCCAGCGCGGGACGCGACATCGGCGGTGAGCACGCCCTGATCCAGCTTTCTGCCGACACCGGCGGCAAATATTTCTACGCCGCTTCGTTGCCGCAACTGGATGATGCGTTTCGCCAGATCAGCGATGAACTGCGCACCCAGTACCTGCTGGCGTACTATCCTGCACAGCGGCTTTCTGATTCAGATTTCCGCCGTATCCAGGTCACGGTCGCAGGGCTGCCGGCAGACTCCGGGTTCAAGGTGCGCCATCGGACGGGATACTACACGTCCAAGTCGCATTGAAGGTGTGTGGGGCGGGCGCCCTCGCCCGCCGCCTTTGAAGTTGATTTTGATCTTGAAAATTGATTGCTGTTTGCCAAACAGCCGCAAAAGCCCAGGTCAAAAGCGGCGGGCAGGAGTGCCCGCCCCACACGGCTTGGTTGACGGGACAAATTCTGTTGTGAAAGTCTTGTAGGATTGCTGATCGGACATGTTCTGCATGCCTGGCATGCTGTGCCCGCCTTCTGCCTTCCTTAAAACTGGGCAGTGGCCTGATGGCCGTCTTGCGGGTGTTGGAGTGTGCCAGCGGCGAATCTTTGTAAGGAAGGTAAGCGAGACGAATGTCGAGCAATACTGGTTGTGCCCGTTCCGTCTTCAGGCAGTCGAGTCTGTGGGCCGGAGCGATCGCGGTCCTTCTGGTTGTTTCATCGCTGGCCCACGCCCAGGATTCCTCCACCGGCAACGTTTCCGGGACGGTAACCGGCCCCCGAGGCGCTTCGGTAAGCGGAGCCGACCTTACCATCACCAACAAGATAACCGGACAAACCGCGCGCACCACAACCAGTCCCGCCGGCACGTATGCCGTTCGCGACCTGATTCCGGGAGAATATGTTCTGCACGTGGAGGCGAAAGGGTTTCAACCCGCCGATCTTCTGATCAGAATCCAGGCGGCGGCGACCGCCACCGGTGACGTCAAGCTGGTCCGGGTCGTCGCGCCTGTGGCCAAGCTGGTCGACACCGACACGCCGGAAGTACGTGGCACGGTCGATAGCGCCCAGCTGGAACAGATTCCCACCGACCGTGGGTTTTTGGACCTGACCCGCCTAGAGCCCGGGGTTCAGGAGCTCGACGGCCAGGTGCTGGCGCCCTCTAAGAGCGGCCTTACGGCGGCATCCATCGTCGGCCGCAATGGCCGCACTACCCGGATGCAGGTCGATGGGATCGACATCACGGACGAAGCTGTGGGTGCCACCACGATGAATCTTCCTGTGGGCGCCATCCATGAAGTGGGGGTTGAGCAATCGCTGCTTCCGCTTTCTTCCGGGCTGGCTTCCGCAGGATTTGTGAACGTGGTGACAAAGTCCGCCACTGATGACCTTCACGGCCAGCTGTTCGGCAACTTTCGCGACAAAGCCGCCGGCGGCGCCGCTTTACCCGGAAGTAAGGACAACTCCTACTCGCGCGAAGTTTTCGGCGGAAACGCCGGCGGCGCATGGAAAAAGGACAAACTGTTCTACTTTTTGTCCGGAGAGTATTTCAGACAGGATCTCGACGCTCCGGCGGTTTTCAACGCGCCCTTCGATGTTCTTGACGGAAGCTACAGCGCTCCTTTCCACGAGACCGAAGTCGCGGCCCGCCTGGATTACAAACTCTCTTCCCGATCGCAGCTGTTCTACCGCTTCACTTACGACAATGGCAGCGACGTCAATTCGTTCGGCGGCAGCAACTTCCAGCCGCTCAAGAGTCAGCGATGACACTTACGGGAACGCTGTCGGTTTCGACTTCACGCGCGGACCGTATGTCCACAGCCTTCGCTTTGCCTACGACCGCTACTCCAACAAGATCGTGGACGCCGTGGGAGGAACCAGCATTTTCAATCCTGCCCCGGGACTCAGC
Organism: Terriglobia bacterium; assembly: GCA_963803655.1. Lineage (GTDB taxonomy): Bacteria > Acidobacteriota > Terriglobia > Terriglobales > Acidobacteriaceae > JAIQFF01. The sequence goes on along the minus strand of CAWDNR010000010.1, from coordinate 282,757 downwards.
TTGAACTTTCACAGGCGGCTCGGGATTCGCCAGCGGGCCCAATCCCCAAGCGCCACAGCAGACCAAGCAGGACAACAAACAGGCTCGCTACGACGGCACTCGAACCTGGGGAAGCCACACCATTCGATTCGGTGCGTCAGTGAACAAGATTGACAATCTGCTTTCTGCCGATCTCTTCGGTTTAGCTCCGCAGGTTGGTTCCGATACAGACGCAGCCTCGGTTCTGTTTGCCGCGGGTGGGCCTTTTGTCGGCGGCGCCAGTAATCCTCTGAATTATCCGGTGGACAGCATCACTCTCGGGAACGGCTCCAGTTGTTTGAGCGAGAAGTCAGGATTCGGTTCTCCCTGCGGCGCCTTCAGCGACACTCGCATGCAGGCATATCTCGGGGACAGCTGGAAATTCCGTCCCAACCTGACGGTGACTATCGGGGTGCAATACGTTCGTGATACCGGGCGCAGCGATTCCGATTTGCCGGCCGTTCCGTGCTCGGCGGTGGCAGCTTCCTATGGCAGCCAGGCGCCCTGTACCGGGAGTGGCGACCTGCTTACTCATTTCGGAGGGAATTCCGGGCTGGGCGGGCGGTTGCGTCAGCCCAACCTGAATTTCGCTCCGCAGTTTGGCTTGGCGTGGGACCCGGGGAAGCACGGACAAACGGTCATCCGGGCCGGGATCGGCATGTACTACGATGACAACGTGTTTCGCAACCTGCTCGGGGATCGTGCTGCCCGCCTCGCCAACGGCCAGTTCAACGCCCAGGCAAATGATCCGTGCGCCAGCCACGGCGTCGTCATATTCCCCGGCAATGTTACCCAGAGCGCGGCGGGCCTTTGCGGGCAGCCCATCGGAAGCGTAGCGACTGCCGTCGCTGACTTGCAAACTGCCTTCCAGGCGGCCAACGCTGCCCTGAGTTCGAGTTCCCCGAATCCCAGCTTCCTGGGACAGGCGCTAAACAGCCAGCAGGGCCTGCTGGCCCCCACCTACCAGACTCCGCGCTCGTTGCAGATGAACATCGGTCTCCAGAAGCAGTTGTGGCCGTCGACCGTGTTTACGGCGGATTATGTGCGGAATGTAGGTACTCACTATCTGATCGGATATGACACGAACCACGTAGGCGACGCCACCCACCTGAACACGAATGCGGCGCTGAATGCCATCAACGCCACGCTCGGCTCGAACCCGCTAAGCTTGGGTTGTGCGCCGGCTGCAAGCGCCGGCGCCAGTTCGCAGACAGCCGTGAACTGCTACCTGGCCGCGGTGCCCGGCGCCAGCATTGCCGATTTCGCCGGCCACGGCCTGGATTCCGGTGGCCAGTTTCTGGCCGGCGCTCCGGCGTCCTTGTTTGGCCTGACTCCGGATACGGGCGCGGCCTTTCCCGGAATCAATCCGCTGGTAGGACGCAACACCATGTTCTTCCCCGCCGGGCGCTCGCTCTACAGCGGAGTCCAACTCTCGCTGCGGACGCATCTCACCAATCCGGTGCGCGGAGTCCTCGGTGGAAGCCTGCAATTTACCTACACGCATTCCAGTTTCCGCAGCAATTTTGCGGGAGGGCTTGCCGACCAGGATCTGCTCCCCCTGGCGGCGGATTTCAATCACCCGACGGCATTCTTTGGCTCTGCATCCCAGGACCGCAAGAACCAATTTTCCCTCGGCTCGATTCTGGACTTGCCTCGGGGCATCCGGCTGGGCTTGGTCGCACAGGTGGCTTCGCCTTTGCCTCAGACCCTTTTTGTTCCCTCTAGCGGCGGGGTTGCGGGAGAGATTTTCCGTAGCGACGTGACGGGCGATGGTTCATTCGGCGGGCAGAGCCAAACCGGTGCCGGTTCTTACGGCGATATTCTGCCGGGAACCAACATTGGATCCTTTGGCCGCGCCGTCAAGGACAGCAGCCTGAACACAATTATCCAAGACTATAACACCCACTTCGCCGACCAGGTGACTCCGGCCGGCCAAGCCCTGGTCAATGCCGGTTTGCTTTCACGATCGCAATTGGTGCAGCTGGGTGCGGACTCGCCGACCATCGCGGCTCCGCCGGCAGGAAGCGTAGGCCTGGCGTGGATGAAGACCTTCGACTTGACCCTCGCCCGGCCTTTCCGGATGGGGGACCGATTTGTCGTGGAGCCTAGCGTCTCGGCGTTCAACGTCCTCAACTTCGCCAACTTCGACAGCCCGGGCAATCGCCTCAGTGGAATCCTCAACGGGACCGTGGGATCGGTGAACGGCACATCAGCTACCGATCGAATTACCAACCGCATCGGATCCGGTTCGGGATTGTTTACGCTAGGTGCCCCGCGCCAGATCCAGTTCGGAATAAGGCTTACGTTCTAGGAGCAGGGTCTGATTCTGCCGCCAACTGCGGGCGCAGCCAGCGTGTAAAATAACTTCTATGCCTTTTCACGGACAAGGATCCGGCGCTCCCCGCAAGGGAAGGCCCGCCCCTCCCGAGCAGACCTCGGAGGAGGCGGCATACCTGAAGTCTCTCGGAGAAAAACAGAAGCCCGTAAGCATCAAGCTGGCGGACGGCGAAGTCGTCCGCGGCTGGATCGAATACTACGACAAGAATATGGTCAGGCTGACCCGCGAAGACCAGCCCAATCTGTTTATCTTCAAACACGAGATCATGTACATCGCGGAAGACAGCGGAAAGCGCAAGTAGGCAGCTGCTCTTCTTTGCCTCCCTTGCGACCTTTGCGGTAGAGATTTTCAACGTACTTCAAGAGCTTAACCACAAAGTTCGCAAAGAAATTCCGCAAAGGACGCAAAGGAAAACGTAAAACGTCTTGTCATGACCAATTCACAAGGACTTTGTCCCCGGCATGTCCGAGATCGCCCGCGAGGCGGGCGCCTTGCTGATGGGATATTTCCAACAGCATGTAAAGGTGGAGTACAAGGGCGACGCCGACCTGGTCACCGTGGCGGATCGCAAGTCTGAGATTCTGATCCGGGAGCGGATCAAAGCGCGTTGGCCGGGCCACGATATCCTCGGTGAAGAGCAGGGCCTGGTCGATACCGGCAGTGACTATCGCTGGTACGTGGACCCGCTCGATGGCACCACCAACTTCGCGCACGGGTTTCCGGTATTCTGCGTTTCCCTGGGGCTGGAACACAAGAACCGGCGAATTGCCGGCGTGGTTTATGATCCTACGCGCGATGAGCTGTTCGCAGCAGAGCAGGGAAGCGGCGCCTATCTGAACCAGCAGCGCATCCAGGTTTCGAAGATTGCGAACCTGTCCGAATGCCTGGTGGCCACCGGCTTTCCCAGCCACAAGCGTCACAAGAATCCGAATATTCACTTCTATCATCAAATCACTTTACGCACGCATGGAGTGCGGCGCGCGGGTTCGGCGGCCCTCGACCTCTGCTGCGTGGCCAGCGGGCGCTTCGATGCCTTCTGGGAGTTCAACCTCAATCCCTGGGACACTGCCGCGGGTGTTCTGATAGTCGAAGAGGCGGGCGGCAAAGTGACGGATTTCAAAGGCGGACCTTTTCAGCTCAACAGTCGCGAGACCCTGGCTTCGAATGGCTCTGCTGCACCCGGCGCTGCTCCACGAATTTGCGCAGATTTTCGAGGGGCGAGGCCTCGAACCGCTGCCCGCCATTCAGGAATACCAAAGACGAACATGAATCGGAAACTCGGAGTGATGCTCGTTGCTCTCTGCCTCTTATGCGGAATTGCGTCCGCAGCGAGACAAGCCAAATCCCTCCTCGGTTGACCCTGCCTACCAGCAATCGTTCGAGAAATGGAAAGGCGAACTGGTCGACGATCTCAAACAGGAATGGTTGCCGCTGGCCGGACTGTTCTGGCTCAAACCCGGCGAAAACAGTTTTGGCACCGATCCGAAAAATGCCATCGTCTTCCCCAAGGGTCCGGCCCACGCCGGATCGTTTACCTTGCAGGGGAAGACGGTGACTGCACAGTTTGCTCCAGACGCCGACGCAACCATCGCCGGCAAACCGGCCACCACGGCCGAGCTTCAGCCCGACACGACGGGCAATCCTACCGTCGTCGAGTTGGGAAAGCTGCGTCTGCACGTGATCGTGCGCGGCCAGCGTGTCGGTATCCGGCTGAAGGACTTGGAAAGCGACGCCGTACGCCAATATCCACGGGACCGCAATTCTTTCCCCTGGACTTATCGTATCGAGTGACCGCGACCTGGCTGCCCTCGGACGGCAAGCAGACGGTCGACGTTCCTAATGTGCTGGGCGATATCTCCCCGACTCCGATTGCAGGGACAGCGGTTTTCAAAATCAACGGTCAGGAACTGAGGCTGACCGATCTGGGTGGTGACGCTGCGAGCGGTCTGTTCTTCGTCTTCAGCGATCTCACCAGCAAGACCGATACCTATCCGGGAGGTCGCTTTCTAAAGACCGATCCAGTGACAAACGGCACGGTCGTGCTCGACTTCAACCGCGCCTACAATCCTCCGTGCGCGGTCACGCCCTATGCCACCTGTCCGCTGGCGCCCAAGGAAAACCGGTTGAGCGTGGCCATTCCAGCGGGCGAAGAATATGACCACAAACACGGCCACCACTAGGCTGATCAGGGTCGAGCGCTTCAAGCGGTAGGAGAGCATTAGCCACCAAGGACGCGAAGGTTTACTAAGGACTTCCTTCGTGAGCCTTTGTGTCCTTTGTGGTTGAGGCTTTTTCTAGAGGCTGGACTGGGTTCAGCCGGTGCGGTCGGAAGCGTCTTTTTCCCCGATCCTTTACCCCGATTCCAGCGGTAAAATAGATCTGTGATCAACTCGCTTCTGGATCGCAAGATCGAAAAACGCCCCGACAAAGTTCGCTTGCAAGGGCGCATTCTTTTCCTCACCGAAGATCCGGAACTGATCAAGCGTCAACTTGCCGGCGAAGACCTTGCCCTGGGACAGCAAGAATCCAGCCAACAATCCCAAGCTGCGCGACGACATCTCGACCGACGAGATCACGCCCGCGCACTACTGTTTCTATTTCGATGAAACGCTGGGCGAGATCCCCTACCTGGGCCTCAAGTGCGGCGATGTTTTGCCCATCGGACGAAGCGCCGTAAAAAAGGGCGGCTTTGTATGCGCCGTCAGCGGCAAGCGGCGAGGCAAAGGCTCAAGCCGGGAGCAGTCGCCATACGCGGAGATGTGCGCCGGGATCCAATTGGTGATCGCCGAGAATATTGAACGGATCTACAAGCAAAACTGTCAGAACCTGGGCTTGCTGACTTCGACGAACTTCTCGCTGATTGAAAGGTTCCGGGCAGGGAGAGGAAATCCCGCTCAGCGGAATTTACCGCCGGCGAAGACGAAATCACGCGGCAGGTGATCGAATACGGCGGCCTGTTCCCCTTCAACGTGGCGCGCTTGCAGAAGAAAGTTTTTCTACCGCCCATCAAAACAGCAAAACGCCCGATGACCTTAGCAGAAAAGATTTTCGCCCGCCACATGCTCGATCCCAATGGAGGGACGGGCGTCCCCGCCCGTCCAGCGGAGCAACGCTCCGCTAAAGATGTTACAGGCGCCGTGAAGCCCGGCGACACCGGCTTCGCCCGCGCCGATCTGCGCTTCAGCCACGAATACGTCACGCCCATGGCAGCTATTTTCTTCGAGCGCTACGTAGGCAAGGATGCCAAGGTCAACGATCCTTCAAGCATCCTGTTCTTCCGCGACCACCTGACCTTCCTCGATGAAGTGATTTCCGAGGAAAAAAAGAAGACTCGGCCTGCTCGATCTGGCCACCCAACTCAAGCTGAAGCAGCAGGATTTCGCGGCGAAGCAAGGAATCAAGCTACATGGCGAGTTGAAGGACCGCAAAGGGTCGGAAGGAATCTGCCACTCCATCGTGCTGGAGAGCTATGCGCTGCCAGGGCAGTTGAATATCGGCTCTGATTCGCACACTCCCCACGTGGGCGCAATCGGATGTGTCGCCTTCGGCATTGGCACCACTGATGTTTTCAATTCCTGGATCACCAAAGACGTGCGGGTCAAGGTGCCGGAGTCGGTAAAAATCATCATTCGCGGCAAGAAGCATCCGAATGTGACCGCTAAAGATTTCATTCTGAAAATTCTCAGCCTCGATTACGTGCGCAGCGGCAAGGCTCTGGCCAAGGTAATGGAATATTCAGGTGAAGCAATCGAAGAATTGAGCGTGGACGAGCGCGCCACCATGACCAACATGGCGGCGGAAATCGGCGGCTTCACCGGAATTGTCGCGCCTGACCAGAAAGCGGTTGACTTCCTGGTGGAGCGCCGCGGCATGGACCGCAAGAAAGCTGAGTCTCTGATCGACGGACTGCACAGCGATCCCGACGCTCAGTACGCGCGCACCATCGAGCTCGATGCCGCGGACATCACGCCCATGGTAGCGACCCCAGGTGATCCCGGCAATGGCAAGTACGTCCGCGAACTGAATACACCAGTCCCGGTTGAGTTGGCTTATGGCGGCACTTGCACGGCTGGCAAGAACGAAGACATGGACATGTATGCCCGCGTGCTGGCCGATGCCCTGAAACTGGGCAAACGCGTGGCCGATTCGGTGAAATTCTATATTCAGTTCGGATCGCAGGAGACACGTGACTACTGCATCCGAAAAGGGTATCTGGAGATTTTTCAGAAGGCGGGCGCGCACGTGATCGAACCGAGTTGCGGCGCCTGCATCAACGCCGGGCCAGGAGTGACCACACGTCCGGAGCAGGTGGTGATCAGCGCGCAGAATCGGAATTTCCCCGGCCGCAGCGGGCCCGGGCAGATGTATCTGGCGAGTCCTCTCACCGTCGCTGCGAGTGCCGTCGCGGGATATATCGTGGAGTACGAACCGAGCGCGGAACGGGAACTGGCGACCACGACGCGAGTGTCATCCTGAACGGAGTCGAAGGACCCCTAGCATCTATGCGGCATTGTTTTATTGACGGAGCGCGTGGGCGTTTCCTCTGCAGATTGTCGGCAGCACAGTCGTGAAGCTTAAAGGGGTCCTTCGACGGCGTGGCTGCTTCGCGACGCCAAGCTCAGGATGACATGAACAAAGAAGACTCAAAACTGAACTGAGCCCGCGAATTTCACCCGGTATTGTGCAGGCCGGCGGCGATGCCGTTGATTGTCGCCCCCAAGGCGTAGTCCACACCGTCCGGGTTTCCCCCAGCGCGCTTGCGACGTAGAAGCTCAACCTGCACCAGGCTCATCGGGTCCACGTACGGGTTTCGCAAACGGATGGAGCGGGCCAGCACTGGATTGCCCTTCAGCAGTTCCCCCTGATCCGTGACGCTGAGAACCATCCGTCGAGTACGTTCAAATTCATCCACCAGCATGCCCCAGACACGTTCACGCAGGTCCGCGTCCGAGACAAGTTCGGCGTACAGGCGCGCGATGGTCAAGTCCGCTTTGGACATGGCCAGTTCCACGTTGCGGATCAAGTCGGAAAATAGCGGAAAACTCCGCATCATCTCACACAGCAAAGACTGATTCGCCGGGTCCTGAACCACAAAGTGTTCGAGAGCATGACCCACTCCGAACCACGCCGGGACGGCATGACGGCTTTGCATCCAACCGAAGACCCAGGGGATGGCGCGGAGATCTTCCAGGCGGCGTCCTTGGGCCCGGCGCGGAGGACGTGAACCGATGCGCGCATGCTCCAGTTCGTTCACTGGTGTGGCCTGTTCGAAATATTCGATCACCTCGGAATTCTCGGCGATATTACGACGGTAGAAAGTGAAGGCATCGGCGGACATCTGCTCCATCGCGGGGGCCCAGCGTTGGTCAGCCCCAGGTTCCGGGCCTCGAGTCCGCGTGAGCGCTTCCAGGCAGGACGCAATCATGATCTCGAGGTTCCATTCCGCGAGCACAGGATCGGCATATTTCCAGTTGAGAACTTCGCCTTGCTCGGTGATGCGAATCTCGCCGGAAAAATCGCCAACCGGCTGGGCCAGAATAGCGGTGTGAGTGGGGCCACCGCCGCGTCCCACCGTGCCGCCCCGGCCGTGAAAAAGGCGGAGCTTCACGTTGCACTCGCGCGCCGCGCGGTGCAGTTCCCGATGCGCTTTGTACAACTCCCAGATGCTAGTCAGCATGCCGCCGTCTTTGTTGGAGTCGGAATAGCCCAGCATGACCTCCTGCCAGCGTCCCCAGGAGTCGAGCAGCCGGCTGATAGTCGGCTGCGCGCCAGATGTGTTCCATAACCGAAGCCGAAGTGCGCAGGGCTTCGATCGATTCGAAAAGTGGCACCGGCATAAGTCCGGGGTCATCTCCAGAAGCGGCGACTTGCACACCGCAAGTAGCGGCCAGTCTCGTGACTGCGAAGACATCCGCTTCCGACTGCGCTCCGCTGATGATGTAACTGCGAATTGCGCAAGCGGGATACGCCTTCTTCAAATGTGCGATCTCAATGAAAGTGTCGAGAACGTCCTGGGTCGAGGCGGAAATTCCGTCGATGTGGGCGCGAGCGCCCCACTCGTGCGGGCCGCTCTCGTGCCGCTGCCGCACGAGCGGGACGCTCGCACCTACATTACCCTCAATCTCGCCCAGCGCTTGAGTATGCAAGCGCGCGTGCTGGCGGATATCCAGCGTCGAAAGATGAAATCCGAAAGTACGCACCTGGCGGAGCAGGGGATGAATCACCAGTTCGGCCAGCCGCTGCCCTCGGTTGACCGCCAAACTCTCGCGGATCAGCAAAAGGTCGCTCTCGAACTCTCCGGCAGACGGATATGCCTTGCGGTCGGCAAGCTCTTCGCGGCTGTGGCGCAAGCGAACGACCATCAGGTTGAGCAGTCGACGATAACGTTCAGAGCTCGAAATCCGGGATTGGCGGGCGTATTCGTCGCCCATATGAGCACTGTAGTCCTTGAGCCGGGCGTGGATAGCGTCTGAGACTTTTACCTGGCGAACCGAGGCGCTGAGCTGGTCGGTGGCGCGTTCCAGTTCCGCGATATAGTGGCCGATGATTATATTCCGGGCCCGCTGCAATGCCTCACGAGTGGAACCGGGGGTGACGAAGGGGTTGCCGTCGCGGTCGCCACCAATCCAGGAGCCGAAAAAGAGAAGATTGGGGACTTCGCAGTCTTCCAAATCAATTTCGTAAATCGCACGCAGGGAATCGACCAGCTCGTCGTAAAGCCGTGGCACGGCGGCGAACATCGAAAAAGGATAGTGGTCGAGCCCCATGCGAATCTCGTCGGTCACCAGGGGCTTTTCCAGGCGGACCTCATCGGTCTGCCATAACGAAGTCACCTCGGCAAAGATCAGTGCTTCGAACCGGCTGGCATCGGCCTCGGTCAGGGGCAGACGGTCCAATCGTTCCAGTTGTTTGCCGATGCGACGACGTTTGAGCAGTACTGTCCGGCGCGCGACCTCGGTGGGATGCGCGGTGAAAACGGGCACGACTTTTATTTTGCGCAGGACCTGCCAGCGCCTGCCCGGCATCGATCCCGGCGGCGCGCATGCGCCGGAAGGTGCCGCGAAACGAGCCTTCCAGCGCGGGCTGCTCGGCATGGAGCTTGGCAGCGCGCCGGCGGCGTTTGCGATGGTTAGTTTCGGCAAGGTTGGTGAGCTCGAAATAAATGGCGAATGCTTTGGTGACACGGTGAGCCTCATCGATGGTGAGGCCGGAAATAATCTCCCGGGCCTGATTCAGTAGAGGATCTTCGAAATCCGGTGCCACAGCTTGAGAGCGCGGCTGCTCCCGATGCTGAATGAAGATGCGTCGCAACTCCTCGACCACACCGAGCAAAGACTCGCCCACCTGCTCGACCAGGACACGCCCCAGCATTATGCCGAGCAAGCGCACATCGCGACGGAGAGGAAGGTCCTTGACCGGATTTGTGGTGCTGGCAGTCAGCTCGTCGAGCCGGCCGCGCTGGTCACCAGAATTCCAAAGTGAGGGCTCACCCATGTCCAATCATAATTGAAATGGGCGAGATTGAGTTGGCCCCCGCGAGCTCAGGTGTTGCAGGATCTCCTGAGGCTCCGGCCGCTGGGTGTAGTCTTCGTCGGCGGACGCATAAAGAATCGAGTTGTCGTGGTCAATGATGAAAGTAGCCGGGATGGGCAGTTCCCAACTGTCGTCGCCATTGGCGAAGGGCAGATTGACGAACGCCCGGCGGTAAATCGCCTGCTGGTCGTCTGGTACGCGATAGACGAGCCCCAACTGTCGAGCCACCTGGTTCCCGGCATCGCTCAGCAGCGGAAAGCGCAATTTGTGCTGGTCGACCATGAAGAACGACTGTTGAACCGTCTGAGGCGAGATGGCGACCAGCGATGCCCCGATCTGTTCAATCTGGGGTGCAAGGAGGCTCATGGCTTCCAGTTGTCCGACGCAAAATGGACACCAACGCCCGCGAAAAAAGCAGATCACCAGGCGGCCTTGCCTCAGCAAATCAGCCGATGAAACCAGCTTGCGGTTTTGGTCCTCGAGTTCGAAGGCCGAGGCCTTCGCGCCGACACCGAGGAGTTTCTCCGCGAAACTGTTTTCTTTCAGTTCCCTGATGGTGCGGGCGTGCACAGCCTGAGTGTCCGGCGCGACGTACCTAACGATCAGTTCTTTACGCTCGGAAAGAATGTCACGTAAGGAGCGAGTGTCCGTGCCGGGAGTGGATTCCTCGAGCGATCGCCACTTCATGATTCACACCTCGGACGTCGGACTTCGGACCTCAAGTTCAACCCCATCCAAGATCCAATCCGTTGCCGCGAGACGTTCGATCGGCCGAGGTCTGAAGTCCGACGTCCGCTTTTACATTCCCGGCATCTTCATGCCAGCGAGTTTGCGGGCAAAGCTCGGCTTGCCGATTTGTTTGAACATTTTTCGCATCTGGGCGTATTGGCGCAACAGGTTGTTGACTTCCTGCACGCTGGTGCCCGAGCCCCGGGCGATACGTTTGCGCCGGCTGCCGTTCATGACTTCGTGGTGGAGGCGCTCGTGCTGAGTCATCGAATTAATGATTGCTTCCACCCGGCTGAGCTGTTTTTCGTCGACCTTGTCAGCGTGCTTCTGTATCCCGGCAAAGGGGCCGACGCTGGGCAGCATGCCCATCAGGTTCTGGATTGATCCCATTTTCTTTAGCTGGCGCAACTGGTCGCGGAAGTCTTCCAAAGAAAAGCCGTCGCCCGTAAGGGCCCGGCTGGCCATTTCCTGGGCTTTTTTCTTGTCAACATTCTGTTCGGCCTTTTCGATCAGCGAGAGAATGTCGCCCATGCCCAGGATGCGGGACACGATGCGGTCGGGATGAAACGGTTCGAGTGCGTCGTACTTTTCGCCCATACCGATGAATTTGATGGGCTGGCCGGTGACTTGGCGGATAGAAAGCGCCGCGCCGCCGCGAGCATCGCCGTCCATCTTTGTGAGGACGACGCCGGTGAGCGCTAGCTTTTTGTGAAACTCGTCGGCGGAGCTGACCGCGTCCTGGCCGGTCATGGCGTCTGCCACGAACAGGATTTCCTGCGGATTGAGCAGCCGCTTGAGCGACTGCATTTCGTCCATCAACTGATCGTCGATGTGCAGGCGGCCGGCGGTGTCCACGATCAGCACATCCGAGCCGGTGTTGATGGCTTCGCGCCGCGCTTCCTTGGCCAGACGTTCGACCGTGGCCGTGTTGGCTTCGCCGACTTCGCCTTCGTAGATGTTGGCCTTGATCGCCTGGGCCACGACTTTAAGCTGCTCGCGGGCCGCAGGACGATACACGTCAACCGAAACCAGCAGCGGCCGATGCCCCCCGTTCTTCAGCCAGTTCGCCAGCTTGCCGGACGTAGTGGTTTTACCCGAACCCTGCAAGCCGGCCATAAGCACGACGGTCGGAGGTTGCGATGCGAACTTGACCTTCGCAGTATCGCGGCCCAGGATCTCGAGCAATTCATCGCGAAGAATCTTGATGACCTGCTCGGCCGGCGAGAGCGCGGTCGCCACCTGCTGCCCAACCGCCTTCTCCTGGATATGATCGATGAGCTGTTTTACGACCTTGAAGTTGACATCAGCCTCGAGCAGCGCCAGGCGGATGGCACGCAACGCCTCCTGCATGTTTTCTTCGTTGAGGGTGGCTTCGCCGCGCAAGGTCTTAAACGCGCGCTGCAGTTTTTCTGAGAGATTCTCAAACATAAGAGTTAGGAGACTATTTTAACAGCCGGCACCGGCGCCCCGAGGGGATACTGCCTGTCATCCTGAGCGAGTGGGCCGGTTCGCTTGCGAACCGGCACGAGAGTCGAAGGATCCCTAGCATCACGACGAACTGTGAACTTTCGGCCTTGCAGGTCAGAACCTCCCACGATCTCCGGCGGCAACGTAGACGCTAGGATCTTTCGACTGTGTGATGGCTTCGCCAAGGCGAAGCCGTCCCTCCGTTCAAGATAACAAGTTGTCTAATTTGTTGCCTTGGCGAACACTTCCACCGCCGCCATCACTGTATTGCAATGAATCGTCACCGTGTCTTCCACTCTTCGCGCATACCCTCCGGCGTACGTCACCATAATCGGAATGTTCCGCGCCTTGGCCACGCGAAATACGAGTTCATCCCGCCGCTTCAACCCTTCCAGCGTCAGCGCCAGCCCGCCCAACTGGTCTTCGCGATACGGGTCAGCGCCTGCGACATAGCAGATCAGATCGGGCTCGAACTGGCGCAGGCCGGAGCTGAGCGCGTTGTCGAGCCAGGCCAGATAGTCATCGTCGCCGATCCCATCGGGTAAGTCCACGTCAATCGAAGAATGCGGCTTCAACGCTGGGTAGTTGTTGTGCTGATGCAGGGAGATGGTAAACACGTCGCCGGCGTACGCGTGACGCATCTTGCCTCCGGGAACTCGATTCAGAGCAGCAGTCGTTGAAGGCAGCGGCTCGCTGGGAGTGCGCGAGCCGGCAAAAATGGCGGCCGTTCCGTTGCCGTGGTGAACATCGCAGTCGACGGTCATGGCGGTGCGAATCTTTTCATCTCGCAGCAGACGGCGGATCGCCACCGCCACGTCGTGGATCATGCAAAAGCCTTCGCCGTGATCGGGGAAAGCATGGTGGAAGCCGCCGCCGATGTTGATGGCCACGCGATCGGTGAGAGCGAGATTGGCGGCCAGAATCGAACCGCCCGCAGCCAGCCAGAAGGCCCGCACCAGTTCCGGCGAATAGGGAATCTCCATTTCCTGTTCTTCGCGCGGGGAAAGCGTCCCGGTCTTGAGCTTCTGAACGTATTGCGGTGTGTGAACCAGCAGGATGTCCTGGTCCGATGCCGGTTCCGGGGTGAGGAAGTCGGTAGGTTCAGCCACTCCAGTTTGGATCAGTTGGTCGTGCACACGGCGATATTTCTCAGCCGGGAAGACGTGGGCTCCGATGGGTAGGAAATAGTCGCCGCTGTAGATGAGCCGGAAGGGAAGCATAAAACCAGTTGTCGGTTCTCAGGTGCCAAGTTCTCAGAGGGATTCAGCTATCGTTTTCTGACTGGCGGGAACCGGTGTCACCAGTTGTCGCCGCACCGGCACGATCGCACCCTTGGCCGGATCGGCGGCCGCGCTCGCCCGCGATAACACTTCCTCCTGGATGTACTTCACAAAGTCATGAATCTGGACCTGCATTTCCTCCATGCGCTCGCGCATCTGAAGAATAATGGCGATGCCGCTGATGTTCACTCCTAAATCGCGAGCCAGAGAGAGAATGAACTCCAGACGCTGCAGGTCTTCGTCGGTGTACAGCCGGGTATTGCCCTCGGTGCGGGACGGCTTGAGCAGTCCCTCGCGTTCGTACAGGCGCAGGGTCTGGGGGTGGATGCCATACATCTCCGCCACCGACGAAATCATGTACGCGCCCTTGGATTTGCGCTTTGTCATCTGTACTACTTTACCCCAAAAGACAAAAGCCACGGATCACCGCGGATTCTCACGAATAAATCCGTGAAAATCCGCGGTGATCCGTGGCTGAGTCTTAGGCTACGGGTTCAGGCTTCTCGGAGGCTGCGCCCCACCCCGTCGGCTTGAGCGTTACATTCACAAAATAGGCCACGACACCCGCCGCGATAAGCAGCAGTCCGAAAGCCAGGGCGCTCATCCCCAGCACCTGCGCGCTCTCGCCCCGCACGACCGAGAAGCCGAGCAGCAGCATGGGAGCCACTCCGACTGCCACCGCTCCGAACATCCCACCCGGAACACGAAAGGGACGCGGCAGCTCGGGCTCGCGGATGCGCAGAACGATCAGAGCCACGAACTCCAGGCTGAGGCTGACGCCGTACAGCAGAATATCGATGATGACCAGCCGCTCGAAGCCCAGGCCGAGGCACAGGGCCCATCCGGTGGCGCAAACCAGAATGGTTACCCAGGGCGCCCGTGAACGCGGATGTAACTTGGCAAAGACCCGCGGCAGCATGCCGTCCTGCGCCATGGCCAGGGGCAGGCGGGAATAGCTCATGACCAGGGCGTTGAACATGCCAAAGCCGCTGATCATGCCTCCCAGGGCAAGGCCGACGCGCAGCAATGGCCCGCCGAGCATGCCGGCGATGTCCGCCCAGGAACCGGTCTCCCACGCGCTCGAGGAAAGCCCGGTCATCCACATGGCTCCCACTGGGACGACATAGCTCAAGGCCACGATCACGACTGCGGCCAGCATGGCGCGAGGATAGGTCCGCTGCGGGCGTTCCACCTCGGTGGCGATGGTCGACGCATTGTCCCATCCCATGTAGTTCCACATGCAGATAAGCAAGCCGCCGAGAATGTCAACGGTGGAGGTCGTCGGCCGGGTTACCGCGTGGGCGAGCGCCCCGAACTTAAACGGGGCGATGGCTACGATCAGAATGAATGGCGCCGATAGCGCGAAGAACAGCCACAACGACGTCGTCGATACGACCCGAACTCCGGCAATATTCAGCAGTGCGCAAACAATTACCACCGCCAACGCGACCATGGTGCCGCGGTGCCCCTCAGCGAACCAGGGGAACAGGCGATCGAGATAAAGCACAAACAGCGTGGGATAGATCGCCATGTCGAAAATCGAGGCCACCAGAGACAGCCAGGCTTCCTGAAAGCCCCAGAAATTGCCCATGGCGCGGCGTACCCACGCGTAGTAGCCGCCTTCGAAGGGCAGCGTGCTGGAAAGTTCGCCGATCATGAACGCGGTCGGCAGACTCCAGAGAATCGGGGTCAGCAGCAGGATGAGAATGGCTTTGCCGTAGCCTGCTCCGTGCACGATATCTTCCGTGCCATAGGTGCCGCCCGACACCATAAAGAAGGTGGCGGCGACCAGGGGCCAGAGCGTGAGGCGAACCGATTTTTTCCGGCTGGGGATGACGGTGGGTGATGGAAGACTTTGACGCGGGGCGCTAGCTGTTGCCAATTTCGACGGCTTCCTCCTGGGGCGATCCTTGCGCTTTCAGAATTCGGCTGGTTGCAAGTTCGCAGCCGTGAGCATACGGGAAATTAGATGCAGAGTAAAAACAATTTTCGGATATTTTTTTGCGGGGCGGCACGGAGGTAATGGTCCGTCCCGGCAGCAAGAGAAACCTGAAACCACGAAGGACACGAAGGTTCACTGAGGAATTCCTTTGTGAACCTTCGTGTCCTTTGTGGTGAAAGTTTTTCTAGACGTTCTTCCAGAGTTCCGCTCGCGGATCTTCCGGATTCAGCTTGGCCAACTCCCGCAGGATCTCCTTGGAGCGCTCGTCCCGGGGCATAGGCACGGTGAGCTTGACCTCGACGATCTCGTCCCCGCGAGCGCCCTCCTTGGTGGCCGAGGGCACACCCTTTTCGCGCAGGCGAAGCTTTTGTCCGGACTGGGTTCCCGGCGGAATCTTGAGCAGAGTGCGGCCGTCGATGGTTGGAACCTCAATCTTCGCTCCCAACGCCGCTTCCGTGGCAGTCACCGGAACGGTGATGCGAATATCGTCACCCTCGCGGTGAAAGACGGGGTGGTCCGCGGTTCGGATGATCACGTAGAGATCGCCCCCGGGACCGCCATGCGTGCCGGCATTGCCTTTGCCAGGGACGCGGATGCGCTGGCCATCGCGGGTCCCGGCCTTGATTCGAACTTCGAGCGGTTCGGTACGTTCGACCGTTCCTTCCCCGTGACAATTGGGGCAGGTCGAGATGTTCTTTCCCGTCCCGTGGCATCTCGGACAGGGGACATTGAATTTCATCCGGCCGCCAGTCTGCGTGACCTGGCCTTTGCCGCCGCATTCGGGGCAGGTACCGCCGGCCTCGATAAAGCCGTGGCCGTGGCAGTTGAGGACAGGCATCCCGCCGGGTAATATTCAGGCGCATCACGCCGCCGCGAATGGCCGTCCAGAAAGGCACGTTGACCTGATATTCAAGGTCCGATCCGGGCTCGGGACCCTCCTGAGCGGCCCCGCCTCGCCCGCCGAAGATGCCGGAGAAAATATCGCGGAAGCTGCCCGTGCCAGAGGCGCTGGCCTTTCTGCCCTTGGCGCCTTCAAACATGTCGGTGAAGTCGAATCCGCCGAAATCGAAGTTGGTGCCCTGCGCGCCGCCTCCCGGCTGGGCTCCAGGAAATCCTTGGCCCGGGCCCGTTCCGGCCGCGCCGCCCCCGGCCCGGGCGTAGGCCTCGGCCGTAGCGGCGTCGATGTTGTCGGAATAAAACCCGACCTGATCGTAGATCTTCCGTTTCTTGGGATCGCTCAGGACTTCGTTGGCTTCCGAGAGGGTCTTGAACTTCTCTTCTGCGGCCTTGTCCCCGGGATTGACGTCGGGATGATACTTGCGCGCAAGTTTGCGAAACGCCTTGCGGACATCATCCGCCGAGGCGGACTTCTTCACGCCGAGAATTTCGTAGTAATCCTTTTTTGGGGTTGTGGCCATTCTTGCTTATGAGCGCCGCTCAGGAACTCGACGAACAGATTATGGCAGTTCAGTTCGGAATGTTGTGACGGTTTTTCCCCAGAATGCCGAAGCGCTCGTACGACGGCGAATCCACGTAAACGGGAATGCGTTGGATGCCCGTCAGCGTGGGTGCCAGGACGTACCAATAGGCTTCGTCTTCGGCAAAGTTCAAGAAATAATCCTGACCATTGACTTCAAATTGCAATTTCCTCTTCTCCGACCTAAATCCGTAGCGCCGGCGTCTCGCCGGCTGTCCCGAGGGCGTCGCGCCCTCGGCGCTGCGGGCGGGACCCCGCACGACAGCCGCCGGGACGGCGGCGCTACCGAAAAGCCTGCGGGCGAGTCGCCCGCGTCCACACAGCCCGCTTCTCCTACAGCCATAACTGAAGGCTGAGAGCTGATAGCTGACAGCTTACTTCTTGTCTTCCACGTCCACGTACTCGGCGTCGATGACGCCTTCGTCTTTCTTGGCCTGGCCGTTGCCGCCCGGCTCAGGGCCTGCACTTGCTCCCGGCGCCGGGCCGGCGCCCGGGGCCTGCGACTGGGCCGCCTTGTACATCTGCTCGGCCAGCTTGTGCGAGGCCTGGGTCAGGGTCTCACGCGCCTTGTCCATGGTCGCCTTGTCGTTCGACTCCAGCGCCTTCTTGGCGTCGGCAATCGCATTTTCCACGTCGCCACGGTCAGAGCCGGAGATCTTGTCACCCTGCTCGCGCAGCATCTTCTCCACGCTGTAAACCATCGAGTCGAGCTGGTTCTTGGAGTCGATCTCCTCGCGCTTGGCCTTGTCTTCGGCCGAATGCGCGTCGGCTTCCTTGGCCATGCGCTCGACTTCCTCCTTGCTCAGACCGGAAGACGACGTGATCGTGATCTTCTGGTCCTTGCCCGTGGCCGTATCCTTCGCGGTCACGTTGAGGATGCCGTTGGCGTCGATGTCGAACGTCACCTCGATCTGGGGCACGCCACGCGGCGCCGGTGGAATGCCCGGTCAGGTGGAACTTGCCCAGCGTGCGGTTCTGCGCCGCCAGTGGGCGTTCGCCCTGCAGCACGTGCACTTCAACCGAAGTCTGGCTGTCGGCCGCGGTCGAAAACGTTTCCGTCTTCTTGGTCGGAATCGTCGTGTTGCGCGGGATCATCGGCGTCGCCACGCCGCCCAGAGTTTCAATCGCCAGCGACAGCGGAGTTACGTCCAGCAAGAGCAGGTCTTTGACTTCGCCCTTGAGCACGCCACCCTGAATGGCCGCACCGATCGCAACGACTTCATCCGGATTGACGCCCTTGTGGCCTTCCTTGCCGAACAGGTCCTTCACCAGTTGCTGGATGCGCGGCATGCGGGTCTGTCCGCCGACCAGCACGACTTCGTTGATCTTGCTGGCATCCACGCCGGCGTCTTTCATGCACTGCTTGCACGGACCGACCGAGCGCTGAATGATGTCTTCAACCATCGACTCCAGCTTGGCCCGGGTCATCTTCTTGACCAGATGCTTCGGCCCGCTGGCATCGGCGGTGATGAAGGGCAGATTGATCTCGGTCTCCATGGTGGTGGAGAGTTCGATCTTGGCCCGCTCCGCCGCGTCACGCAGACGCTGCAGCGCCATCTCGTTGCCCTTGCCTCGCAGGTCGAGGCCTTCGTCCTTCTTGAATTCGTCGATCAACCAGTCCACGATGCGCTGGTCGAGGTTGTCGCCGCCCAGGTGAGTGTCACCGTTGGTGGCTTTGACTTCGATCACGCCTTCGCCGACTTCCAGAATCGAAATGTCGAACGTGCCGCCGCCGAAGTCGTAGACGGCGATGGTTTCATCCTTCTTCTTGTCGAGACCGTAGGCGAGCGCGGCCGCCGTGGGCTCGTTGATGATGCGCTTCACGTCAAGGCCGGCGATCTGTCCAGCATCTTTCGTGGCCTGGCGCTGGGCGTCGTTGAAGTACGCCGGCACGGTGATGACCGCCTCGGTCACTTTCTCGCCGAGGTAGTCTTCCGCCGCCTTCTTCAGCTTCTGCAGAATCATCGCGGAAATCTGGGGAGGCGTGTACTCCTTGCCTTGCGCCAGCACCGCGACATGGTCGCCCGACTGCACGACCTTGTAGGGCACCATCTTGATTTCTTCGGTCACCTCGTCGAAGCGGCGTCCCATGAACCGCTTGATCGAGTAAACCGTGTTCTCCGGGTTGGTGATGGCCTGGCGCTTTGCCACCTGCCCCACCAGCCGTTCGCCGGTCTTGGTAAAGCCGACGACTGAGGGCGTGGTGCGCCCTCCTTCTTCGTTGGGGATCACCTTGGGCTCGCCACCCTCCATCACCGCCACGCAGGAGTTGGTGGTTCCGAGGTCAATTCCGATAATCTTGGCCATAATTCGGCCCTCCTTTTAGCTCATAAGTGCTTTATAATCATTTCATTAACGATTGCTATACCCGACATGATAAGACTTGAGTGAATCGTTGTCAAGGTTTAGATGCGGCAAATCACGGGATGGATACAGGCTATTCTTTCGAGTAGGGAAGGGGTCTTCACTGGCGACCTTTGCGGCCGTCTTTAGCGTCCTTTTGCGGTCGCGATCTTTGATCGCAAGAGGACGCAAAGGGAGAAAGAGAATGAGATGCGCGATCGGCGGGCCACGCTAGTCGTAATTCCCAGAAAGAAGCGTCCCATAGAGAAGCGTTCGATGACCTATCTTTCGGGTGGCGAAAGGTGGGGAATTCTCATCGCCGCAGTTCTGGGATGGTCCATTCCAGCAATTCCCGGGCGTTCACGACCTGGGTCTGCCGCCATTCCGTGAGGAAATAACGTTGTTCCCGTCACCAGATAGTCTGCCTTCGACGCCTCGGCGCACTCCAGGGAATGATTGTCCGCCCGATCGTAGGTCGCAGTCAGCTCACGATCGGGCTCACGATTCGCGCCGCTTTCCGAATGAGTCGGATGGATTGGCTGACTTGGCGCGGTTTTACGCCGAATCTGGCCCGCCGCAGTACGCCGTCAGATTCCGTCAGAGTCAGCAGGTCCTAGTCGTACTTCTCGTACAGAATCGACTTCCGGTCCCAGCCCAGGCCCTTCAACAATTCGCGATTAGCCTTGATCATCTTGTCGAGGCCGCAGATGTAGGCGTGCATGTCCGTGCGGCCTTGGACGATTCCGGGCACATGTTCCTGGACGTATCCGCGCAGACCTTGCCACTCGGAACCGCCGCGGCTCAGAGTTGGCAGGTAGTGAAAGTTCGCATGACGGGCGGCGAGATCCAGAAATTCTTCGTGGTAGTAAATATCTGTTTCGGTCCGGTTGCCAAACAACAGCCAGAGTCGTTTGCCCTGATGTCGGGCTGGATCAGCCAGCAGCCAGTGCAGCATGGAGCGGAAAGGCGCGATGCCGGTGCCGGTGGCGATGAAAACCGTGTCGCGCAAAGGCGGCCGCAGGATGAAGTCACCGAACGGCCCCTGGCAGCTGATTTTCTCGCCTTCTTTCATGTCGCAGAGAAAATTCGACATGAAGCCGTCCTGCACCCGGTTCAGGCAGAGAGCGAAGCGGTTGTCGTCTCCCGGCGGGGAAGCGATGGAGTAGGCGCGAGTGATTTCCTCGCCGTCCGGCTTATTGGTCTTGAAAGAAAGCCATTGGCCGGCGACGAAGCCGAAGCGTGGAACCGCGGTGACTTCGAATTCCAGGTGCTTGGTCTGGACTGACAAAGAGACAGAGCGAACCAGCGGGTCGCGAAGGTTTGAAAGGGAGACATCAGCTATGTAGATGATGGCGAAGCGTTCTTGGACGCGAGTCATTCATTGTCATGCTGAGCGAGAGAGTCGTTCGCTTCGCGAACGACGAAGGAGTCGAAGCACCCGATGCCCACCAGCGCCGTGGCGACGATAGGGGTCCTTCGACTCCACGGAATGTTCGTATCGCGAACTTTCCACTTCGCTCAGGATGACAGGGCGTTTAGTTTTGCGGAAGCCAGAAGCCAGAAGCTGCTCTTACTCCACCGTCACCGACTTCGCCAGATTCCTCGGCTGATCCACGTCGCAGCCGCGGCGCACTGCGATGTGATACGCCAGCAACTGCAGCGGAACGATTTCCAGAATCGGCAGCAACTCTTCCGGCGCGGGCGGAACGTACAGCACGTGGTCGGCGGCTTCCTTGATGTCTTCGTCGCCTTCGGTGGCCAGCGCGATGATCATGCCGGAACGGGCCTTTACCTCTTTGAGATTGGAACAGGTTTTTTCGTAGCGGGTCATCGACAGCGCGTCCTTGGGATCGCGGGTCGCGATGATCACTACCGGAAGGTTCTCGTCAATCAGCGCGTTGGGGCCGTGCTTCATTTCTCCAGCGGGATAGCCTTCCGCGTGGATGTAGGAGACTTCCTTCAGCTTGAGCGCGCCTTCGAGCGCGATCGGATAGTGGATGCCGCGTCCCAGAAACAGGAAATCCTGGGAACGCGAGTATTCCTTGGCCAGGTCTTCGCATTCTTCCTCGCGCGTCAGCAGGTGTTCGAGTTTGCCGGGGATGCGGGTGAGTTCCTGGATCGCTTCCTTGGCCTGATCTGCGCTCATGGCGCCACGCTGCTGGGCCAAGTAAAGCGCAAACAGGTATAGGGCGGTCAGTTGCGCGGTAAACGCTTTGGTGGAAGCCACGCCGATTTCTGGTCCGGCGTGAGTGTAGATGGTTCCCGCGGCCTCGCGGGTGATCATCGAGCCCACTACGTTGCAGATGGCCAGGGTCTTGGAACCCTTAGCTTTGGCTTCTCGCTGGGCGGCGATCGTGTCCGCGGTTTCGCCCGACTGCGTGATCAACATGGTGAGGGTGTCGGGAGCGATGATGGGATCGCGATAGCGCCACTCGCTGGCGTAATCCACTTCGACCGGGATTCGCGCCAGGCGCTCGATCATGAACTTGCCGGCCTGGGCGGCGTGCCAGCTGGTTCCGCAAGCCGCGATGTTGATTTTCTTGGCGGACTTTGAACTCAGCTTCGGTGATCTCCATCTCGTCGAGAAAGACGTGGCCGGTTTCCTGCGAAACCCGTCCCAGCGTGGTGTCACGCACCGAGCGCGGCTGCTCGTAGATTTCCTTGAGCATGAAATGCTTGAACCCGCCCTTTTCCGCCATGATCGGGTCCCAGGTGACGTGCTGCACCTGGCGGACGACGGGCTGTCCGTTGAAGTCGGTGAGCTGCACGCCTTCCGGCGTAATCACGGCCAGGTCGCCATCGCCCAGGAAGAACAGGTCGCGAGTGTGATAAAGAATCGCAGGAACGTCGGAGGCGACGAAATATTCGTCTTTGCCCAGACCGATGACCGCAGGCGGGCCATTGCGCGCGGCCACGATCTTGTTCGGCTCATCGACCGCAATCACCGCCAGCGCGAACACGCCGGTCAATTGACCCACCGTCTTGCGGACGCACTCTTCGAGCGAGGGGCGATGACCATTCGCGGTCTTCAGAAAATACTTCTCGACCAGGTGAGCGATGACTTCAGTATCGGTCTCGGTGGTGAAGCTTGTGGCCTTCCTCGATCAGCTTTCGTTTCAGCGAGACGTAATTCTCGATAATTCCGTTGTGCACAACCACGATTCGTCCCGTGCAGTCGCGATGCGGGTGGGCGTTTTCTTCCGTGGGGCGGCCATGCGTGGCCCAGCGGGTGTGGCCGATGCCGTAGGTGCCATCGAGCGGCTTGAGCCGGATGACCTCTTCCAGATTGCGCAGCTTGCCCTCGGCGCGGCGAATCTGCAGACCCTCGCCATTGCCGCACACCGCGATTCCGGCTGAATCATAGCCGCGATACTCCAGCCGTCGAAGTCCCTCGATGATGACCGGTACGACCCGCTTCTTGCCAACATATCCCACTATGCCGCACATGCGAATGCTCCTGATTTTCGGCCTGGGGAAACCGAAGAATGTTTTTGTGAGTTAGAAGTCCGGCCACTACTTTCAGAACGCTTCCTCACGTTCCGCAACGTCCTGCCGTAGCAGGCAAACTTTGCACCACCGAACTCGGGGAATTCGGCTCTATCTATTCTTCGAGGGAGAAACGAAACTCTTCAATCACCGGATTGGTCAGGACGTCGCGGGCGATGCGCGTTACTTCCGCCTCCACCTCGCTCCGATTCAGGCCGCCATCGAGTGTGAGCTCGAAATACTTGCCCTGGCGTACCTCTTCCAATCCCTTACATCCCATTTTCTTGAGGGCACCCTGGATCGTCTTTCCCTGCGGATCCAGAACGCTCTTCTTGAGCGACACGTATACGTAAGCTTTCATGGGGGATTGCAACCATTATACTTCAGAAATATTCAAACTCAACCAAACCATAGACTTAGCCCAAGCGTGCCAGCCGCGCGTCCAGTTCCGAAAGGGCGATCTCAAGCATTTGCCGGTGGCGAGGATTCTGGACCGACTGGAGTTGCTGCAAGGACTCGCCGGCGGGACAGTTCAATCGCCTCCCGCTCCTGCTTCTGGGCTGCCTGTTGCGGCGTAAGTCGTTGTTTCGATTCGACCTGTGTGTTGGCAGCCGACTGCTGCTCCTCTACTCGACTTGCTCTCCCATCCGCGGGCCATGAGCCGATTATAGACTCTGCCAGGGCAAAGAAATCCGTCCCCGGTTATCGTTAAGGAGTCATTCACAGGAGATGAGAATCATAAGGATAACGTTGACCGGTTGAATCATCGATTCGCCGGATCACAATTTTGAGGTGGGATAAAAGTTCTTTGCAAGCCAGCAAACTTTGGTTTATTGTTCGCTGCGATTGCCTGGGGCCCTGCGGCGGCAAGATACCGCGGATCGCAACGCGATCGCACGTCCACTCCTATACTGGGGATTCTTCAGCCGCGAAGTATAGCCTCGAATCGAAGTTGAGGAACGCCGCTGATCCGGAGCATTTCTGATGCAGGCTCCTGAAGGTCAGGATCGCCATTCTCGCCGCTGGCCTAAACCTGCGCGGTCTGCGCGATCGCCTTGGCCTCACCATGCGAGAGGTGGAAAGCGCCAGCCTTCGCATTGCCGAACGGCACGGAAACGACGAATTTGCAGTTTGTCCCAGCCGCTTGTCCGACATTGAAACCAAGGGATTGGTTCCCAGTATCTTCCGCCTCTACTCACTCTCAATCATTTACCGTTGCGATCTCCGCGAAATATTGGCGTGGTATGGAATCGACCTGAGCCTTTCGGCGGCGGACCTGCACCTCAATCTTCCTCCCAAGTCGCATGTCGAAGAAAGCTCTGCAGAGTACGTCGACAGTCGCGATGCCCACGCGACTGGATCCCGCGTTCGATCCTCGTCGCAGCGCCAACCTGAGCCGCATGGTCGAGCAGTGGGGACTGGTGCCGCTGGCGTATCTGGCAAAATTAAGCAGTGATAAGTACATCTACGGCTACGTCGGCAGCGAGGATTTCACCATGTATCCGTTGTTGCCGCCGGGAACTTTTTTGCAGGTGGACGAAAGCAGAAACAAGATCGTGCAAGGAATGTGGCGCTCCGAACTTGAGCGTCCCATCTACTTCGTGGAGACGCGCGAAGGCTACACCTGCTGCTGGTGCAGTCTGAAAGGCGAGCAGATCGTTCTGCAGCCGCATCCGCTTTCGCCCGTACCCGTCAAGATGCTGCGCCATCCGCAGGAAGCGGAAGTGATCGGTCAGGTTGTGGGCATTGCTCTCAAGCTGGGGGAATGGCTTCCGATGGAGTCTCTACCGGCTCCGAAACCAGAATCGAAAGAGCCTGCAGCACTGAACTGAAGTGCCGGGCCGACCCCCCGCCCAGATCTGGCGGCAGCAACGCCGGCGAGCGGTTTCGAAGACCTTCCACATACTCACCCGCAGTTATCTGTAACACCCCACTCGAAACGATTACGTCGTCGCGCAAAGTGCGCAGCGGAGTTCGCAGAAGTCCAAGAAATGCCAGACGATGCGCTTCTGCGAGAGCTTGCTGCGCCGCGGGCTCACCGTAAGCCCGGGTCAGCCCCCAATGCGAATAGGCACCCGACGCCGTATCGCGCAAGCTCGCAACGTATTCGATCTTTCCGGCAATTCCCGCGACACCTGCAAGCGTCGTTTCTAACAAATCCTCGAGAGCTGATTGCAGTGTCATTTTTTCGGATTTCAGAAAACCGTACCACTCTTGGTTTTGTGCAAAAAACGCCCAATTAAGGCCCGACGTTACCACGGTTGAACTTCCCAATCCACACGAAAAGGAGTTCCATCGTGAAAAGGTTCTTGTTGTTTCTCGTCGGCGCCCTTCTGCTTGCAGGTACGCTTTCAAATTCAATCCACGTACTAGCGGACGGTAATCCCAACCCGCAATGTCCGCCGCAGAAAATCTGTAAACCATGAACGTGTAGGACCAACTCGCAGCGTTTGAGGAGCGCTGCAGCCTAAACCATCGTCTGAACTGGAGGGTGTTGGACTGCGCTTGCGCACGCGGGAATAGGCTTTGCGGGCGTCCGCGAAACGGGATATAGTTCCGGCAATTCGCCATGCACCCGCACTCATTCCTGTGGCACTACCTGTGGATCGCACCCCACGCCCTTCAGATCATCATTGCCATCGTCATGGTACGGCGGGGTGTGTTTCGCGAGTATCCCCTGTTCTTCGCCTATACGGTATTCCAGATCGTGGAAGGGGGGACGCTCTTCGTCCTGGACCACATCGACGCGGTCTCCGGTGATCAGTACTGGCTTACACACAGAGTGTGCCAGATGTTTGACACCGCGCTACGGTTCGCCATTATCTTCGAGATTTTCTCCAGCGTTTTCGGAAAGTATCCCGGATTGAAGCAACTCACTCGTGTTTTGTTCCGGGGAGCGGCGGTAGTTCTGCTGTTTGCCGCAATTGCGGTTGCCGCGCGAGCGCCTGACGACGGAACTCCCGCCGTTCTTTCCAGAGTTCATCTCTTGAATCTCTCGGTGGACGTTATGCAGAGCGGATTGCTCCTTCTCCTGGTAGGGTTTGCCTCCTATTTTGGTTTGTCCTGGCGCAGTCCCGCCTATGGCTTTGCCTTTGGCCTGGGAATTTTCGCGCCAGTGTTGATCTGGCGACTGAGACGGTAAGGGTTTGGACTGGCCCGGTGCCTGATTTCGATTTTGTCACCATGGCCACCTATCATTGTTGCGTCGTCATCTGGCTGGTGTATCTGCTGACCCCTGAGATGGCGCGCCGGGCGGCGAAAGAATTACCGGAAAATAATCTGGGGCAGTGGAACGCTGAGTTGCAACGGCTGTTACTGCAATGATTGTTTCCTTTACCCTGATTTTCGTGGCGCTGGCTATTCTGCTTCTGCTGCTGTACCTGGAAGGCGGCCACAACTTCTCCGCAAATCGCTTAGAAGACCTGGCAGGGCGCACCCGTCCGGTTGACCTCGAGGCTTTCCGGAATCTCATAGATCCGGGAGAAGAAGACTTCCTGCGCGCCAACCTGCTGCCGCGGCAGTTTCGTGCCGTCCAGAGGGAACGGATGCGAGCCGCCCTGGATTATGTACAGAACACCGCCCACAATGCGGCGTTCCTACTGCGTAT
This sequence comes from Terriglobia bacterium, assembly GCA_963803655.1. Classification (GTDB taxonomy): domain Bacteria; phylum Acidobacteriota; class Terriglobia; order Terriglobales; family Acidobacteriaceae; genus JAIQFF01. The sequence goes on along the minus strand of CAWDNR010000010.1, from coordinate 256,537 downwards.
GGGAGAGGCTGCCACACAGAGCGCCGACCACCGCATCGCGCAAGCCGGCAGACAGTTGGTGGATAGTGCCTTGCGCCTCCGGGCCTACGCGCTCCTCTCCTGCGCCAAGCTTTATGTCCGTATGTTGTTTCCCCAGCGCCGCCTTGCTTTCGGCAAACTCGCCGATAATTACCAACATCTCAGTGCGTTAGCCGGGCAACTCGCCCTGATGCAGCCTCCCCACCAGGCTGCTCGCCTCTCGGCCTTGCTCTGAACAAACGCTCGATGGCCTCCGCTTGTGTTCCGAAAACCTGAATTCCAGGGGCCAAAGGCTGGGACGTCTTCGATTGGAATTTTTTACGGAAATGGAACAAGCAACAAAAAAAGCCTTTACGTCCGAGACACCGGCGCTATAATCCACGAGTTTGCCGAGGGGGGAATTAGTGGGGCTCGGGCAAATTGAGTACGGAAAGTCATTTCGACTCTGACGCGGATCTTCAGCGCTACGAAGCTCTGCTCGAGATGGCGGACCTTGTTGTTCACCATCACAGTCTGCCAGAATTGTTTGCCGCGATGGCCGAACGACTGCGCGGTGTAGCGGCCTCGGATGCAGCCAACTTTTCTCTTTACGATCCCACAAAAAATGTAATGCGCCTCCACTTCTGGGAGGGAACTGAACTTGTCCCTACATCTGCGGAAGTGCCGGTTGAGGAATCACCATCCGGGTGGGCTTGGCAAAACCAGCAACCCCTGGTCGTACCCGATCTGGCGGCGGATCCGCGATTCCCTCCTGTCCTGAGCACTCTGCGCAACAAAGGGTTGCGGTCCTATTGCTGGTTGCCTTTGACCACCGCACAGAAGCGTTTGGGCGCCTTGGGTCTCGGCAGTTCTCAAACCAACGCTTACGGCGAAAAAGACATGCGCCTTTTGCCGCGGGTGGCAAAGCTTGTCGCCGTGGCGGTGGAGAACGCCCTTACCCGTGAAGCCCTGGTGCGAGAGAAAGAAAAACTGCACATGCTGCTGGAGGTGAACAACACACTGGTTACAAACCGCGACTTGCAAAAACTGTTTCCTGCGATTTCAGGATTCATGCGCCGGATGATCCGCTATGACTATGCCAGCGTCGCGGTTTACGACGAAGCCGCCCACTCCTTGTCTTTCTATCCGCTGGATTCTCCCTTGACTACAGGACTCGCTGGCATGGACACGACGCTTCCGGTGACAGACACTCCCGCGGGAAGTGCCTTGATGGAACGCGAGACCAAGATTTTCACGCGTGACGACCTGATGGGAATCCAATCCAGCTTCGTCAGCCAGATGCTGGAACACGGAATTCAATCGCTGTGCTGTGTTCCGCTGACCACACGCAAAGGCGAGCTGGGTACGCTGAATCTTGCCAGCAAAGAGGCGAACGCCTTCGCGCCACCCGACGTTGGCTTTCTGCAGCAGCTCGCGGCGCAAGTCGCGGTGGCGTTGGACAATGCCCGATCCTACCGCGAGATCGCACAACTTACCGACAAGCTCGCCAGCGAAAAGCTCTATCTCGAAGAGGAAATCCGTACCGAACTTAACTTCGAAGAGATTGTGGGAGAAAGCCCGGCGCTGAAGCGGGTGCTGTCCCAGGCGAGAACGGTTGCGCCCAGCGATGCCATCGTATTGATTCTGGGAGATACAGGAACAGGGAAGGAGTTGATCGCCCGGGCTATTCACCGCATGAGTTCCCGAAAAGACCGGGTTTTCGTCAAGTTGAACTGCGCTGCCATTCCTACCGGACTGCTGGAGAGCGAACTCTTTGGCCACGAAAAAGGCGCTTTCACCGGCGCCATCAGCCAGAAGGTCGGACGTCTGGAACTGGCGGACAAAGGCAGCTTGTTCCTGGACGAAGTGGGCGACATTCCCCTGGAGCTGCAGCCGAAATTGCTGCACGTCCTACAGGATCAGGAATTCGAGCGCATGGGCAGCACCCGCACCATCAAGGTCGACATTCGCCTGATTGCCGCCACGAACCGCGATCTGGCGCAGGCGGTCGCTGAAAAAGACTTTCGCAGTGACTTGTACTACCGGCTTAACGTGTTCCCAATCCGGATGCCCGCGCTGACCGAACGCAAAACGGATATTCCTGCCCTGGTTCGACATTTCGTTCAGAAGTTTGCCCGGGGTATGAATAAGCAAATTGAGATCATTCCCAGCGCCATCATGAGCGCGCTCGTAAATTGGGAATGGCCCGGCAATGTACGCGAACTCGAGAACCTTATGGAGCGGTCCGTGATCCTCTCAGATGGCCGAGTGCTCAATGCCCCCTTGGCGGAGCTAAGAAGTGGCCACGAAGGATTGGACAGCGACGGCACATTAGAGAGCCTGGAGCGCCAATACATTGTTCGGGTTCTGCGCGACACCAACGGAGTGATCGCAGGTCCGCATGGGGCGGCGGTCAGATTGGGGATGAAGCGCACCACTCTCCAATCCAGAATTTTGAAAATGGGAATCTCTCGTCAGGAATATGAGTGATTGTTCCAGCCTGCTCAATGACGATCCATCGGCACCCTGGTGGAGCCCCGGCAGCCGGATCGCCCCGCCAAGCAGCGTCTCAACCGTTCGGTTGGGATAAATAGCCTGTGTTTGCAGCCTCTTTGGGTAGAAAGGAGCTGATTCGCCCTTGAAAGGGTCGACTTTGGTCATCCGCAATCGACCCTGCGTTCGAGGCGCTGGCTGCGAAAGAACTCCTTGGCAGCTCGAAACGGTCGGTTGTGGACGCAAATCGGCCGCCCTCCGCTTCCCGTTTTCAAGAGGCGATGCGACTTCATGTGCGAGATTGAAAATCCGGCAATCGGAATTGAAGATCTCAGATTGAAGACTTCAGATTGCCCTACCGCCGAGGTCGAACAATCTGCAATCTGAAATCAACAGTCTGAAATAGTTCTCATAGTCCGAACAGTTCGCGCAGGCGCTTCGTCTGGGCCCGGCTGACGGGAATTTCAGTCTGCTTCTTATCGTCCATGCGCAGCTGATAAGAACTCTTGAACCAGGGGACGACTTCCTTAATGCGGTTGATGTTGACCAGATAGGAGCGGTGCGCGCGCCAGAAAAGATTGGGATCGAGACTGTCCAGGAGCTCTTCGAGAGTACGGCAATTGGACTGGCCCTCGATGCCGCTGGCGCCGCTGGTCACAACCGTGATCACGCCCTCCTCGATGGAGGCGAAGCCGATGTCTTTCTGATTGACCAGGAACAGACGGCCGGCGGCCTTGATCAGAATCTTGGACGCCTGGGGCTTCTGCGACTCCAACATACGGACCAACGTCTCCAGTTTGTCCGACGAAGTGTTACCGGATTCCATTTTGGCGCGTACCCTTTGCACCGACTGCGCTACCCGTTTCTTGTCGAAAGGCTTCAGCAGATAGTCGACGGCGTTCACTTCGAACGCTTTCACCGCGTACTGATCAAAGGCGGTGGCAAAAACGATCTTGGGCAGGACTACTTTCTTGTCGAGCAGTTTCTTGATGACGCCAAAGCCATCGAGGCCAGGCATTTGCACATCGAGAAAGACCAGGTCAGGATTGTGCTCGCGGATAAGATTGACGCCTTCGACCCCGTTCTTGCCCTGGGCCACGACGTCCACGTCGCCGACATCCTTCAGCAGGAAGGCAAGTTCGTCACGGGCAAGCTGTTCATCGTCCACGATGACTGCGGACAGAGACATTCCATCTCCTAATGCGCGCAATCAAAAGTATATCGAGTGGGCGATGAAAGCGCCACCAGTTGGGCCTCGGTCTTCAGACCTCAGACCTCAGACCTTTGGGCCCGACGTCCGATGTCGAGTAAACTTAGTGCTCGATGAATTACATTTACGGGATCAATGCCGTCGCCGAAGCGCTGAAGGCGCGCGGGCGATCGTTCGAATGGGTCGGGGTGTTGAAAGAGCGTCATGACCTGCGCCTGCAGCGGGTGGTGGAGGAATGCCGCCGCAATGGCGTAGCCGTGCGCTTTCTGCAACGTCCCGAACTCGATCGCATGGCCGGAAATAATGCCCACCAGGGCGTGGTCGCAATTACCTCGGGCAAACAATACAACCATCTGGATGACGTGGTTGCCGCTAAGCGCGGGCAGTATTCGCTGGTAGTGGTGTTGGACGGAATTGAGGATCCTCACAACCTGGGCGCGATTCTTCGCACCGCCGATGCCTCGGGTGCCGATGGCGTGGTGATCCCGGAGCGTCGCGCGGCGGGTGTGACCGCGACCGTGACCAAGGCGTCCGCCGGCGCCAGCGAGCATCTTCCCATCGCCAAGGTCACAAACATTGCGCGCACTCTGGAAGAGCTGAAGGAAAAGAACCTGTGGATCGTTGGGCTGGACGAGCGCGGTACCCAGAATTACGACGCGCTCGACTACAACATGGATTGCGCCATCGTGCTGGGCTCCGAGGGCAAGGGGGTTCACGACCTGGTGGCGAAAAAATGCGACTTCCTGGTTTCCATTCCGATGCTGGGGAAAGTGCCGTCGCTGAACGTGTCGGTCGCCGCGGGAGTCATGTTGTACGAAATCGTGCGCCAGCGCAGGATAAAGGCTGCGCATGCGAAATGAAGTTCCTCTGCGTCCTCTGTGCCCTCTGTGGTTTGCTGGTTCAGGCTCGCGCTCTCGATCGCGAAGCCTTTACTTTCATCAACTACGATCTGGACGTGCGCATAGAACCTGAGCAACAGCGGCTGGCTGTGCGGGGCAAGATCATCTTGCGAAACGATTCGGCAGCGCCGCAGAAAAATCTGCCCCTGCAGATTTCCTCCAGCCTGGGTTGGAGATCGATCCAACTCGACGGCAAGCCGGCCCAGTTCGTCTCCCAGCCCTATACTTCGGACATCGATCATACCGGGGCGCTTTCGGAAGCGATTGTGACTTTGCCCAAAGAGATCCCACCGAAGGGTGCGGTGGAAGTGGAAATTGGATACGAGGGCATCATCCCTCTTGATGTGACCCGGCTGACACGAATTGGTGTGCCCGCGGAGGTGGCCCGGCACAGCGACTGGGACCAGATTGGCAATCCTTCACCGCGGTTCGCGGCATCGGATATGTGGCCTGGTACCCGATAGCAACCGAGTCGGCAAATCTTGTCGGAAGGGAACAGCGTGGTCGAAACGGTGGCGAGATGGAAAGCGCGCGAGCCGCAAGCCCAGATGAAGATCAAGCTGAGTCATTCCGGAGAAGGCACGCCTGCAATCCCGCTGTGTAATGGCGAGGCCGGCAGGCTTGCGATCCTATGAACAGATGGGCAGAGCATACGAAAGCGTGAACGAATGCGCGTTCCAGCCTCTTGGCGAGACGGTGCCGCTCTTTGTGATCGGCGGGTATGACGGACTGGATGAGCCGTCGGTGAATATTTCCTACGTGCCGGATCATAAGGCCGGCCGCCCAGGCCTATGCGCTGGCGGCGCGGCTAGCGGTTCCATTCGTGACCGAGTGGTTTGGTACTGCTGAAAGCGCCGAGCCGAAGCGAGAGCGGAAGTTGTGGAGTTGAGCGACCCGGAAGCCGCGCCGTACGAGAGTGGAAGCATGCTGCTCACGCCTCTCAACAGCGATTCACAGGCTGGCCCAGCTCACAGCAGTCCACCAACTCACGCATGCCGCCTTCTTCTCGCCGCGGCCTTGGATCTACGAAGGGCTGGCACATTTTGCCCAGGCGGTGTATCGCGAACAGGAGAGCGGCCGCCAGTCGGCCCTTGACTTCATGGGCCTGCACCGCACCGCGTTGGCGGAAGCAGAAAAAGCCTTGGATCGAGAGCGCAGCCAGAACACTGGAGCCGATGAATCGCTGATTAGCACCAGCATCGAAGACCTCTATCGCAGCAAGGCGCTGTATGTCTGGTGGATGCTGCGTGACATGGTCGGCGACGTCGCACTGAAGAAGGCGCTTGCGGCCTATCGTCCAGAGGCCGACACCACGCCTTCGTACATGCAGCAATTGATCGAAGCACAGACCAAGAGTGACCTGGGATGGTTTTTCGATGACTGGGTCTATCGCGACCGCGGTCTGCCGGATTTCAAGGTCGCGACGGTCTATCCATGGGAGACTTCCGGGAATGCGCATGTGGTGACAGTCACAGTGGAGAACCTGGGACATGCCGCGGCCGAGGTGCCGTTGATACTCAAGATGGAAGAAGGACAAGTTACGAAACGGCTCGTGGTGCGTGGCAAAATCGAAAGCCATCATCCGCATCGAGGCTATTTCCACTCCGCGGGAAATCGTGGTGAACGACGGCAGTGTGCCGGAGAGTGATATGAGCAACAACGTGTACAAGATTGAAGCTCCGGCGAAAAAGAATTGAAGATTTTAGATTGTAGATTTCAGATGTAAGAGCACTGGTGCTTGCTGTTTTCACAATCTGCAATCTGCAATCAACAATCTGAAATCGTTTTTCTGTCGGAGGAAAGACTCGTGGCCTACATCCAGTTTCTCGGCGCGGCGGGCACCGTTACCGGCTCCAAGCACCTGGTCAACACCAGCTCAGACCCTGGCGGGAAAGCCGGATTTCAGGTACTTGTCGATTGCGGAATGTTCCAGGGCGCAAAGGAATGGCGAGAGCGCAACTGGCAGCCTACGCCGGTGCCGGCAGCCGGACTATCGACGCGGTCGTTCTCACCCACGCGCACCTCGACCACTGTGGATGGATTCCGCGCCTGGTCCGAGAAGGGTTCCGGGGCCCGATTTATGCGACGCCCTCCACCATCGATTTGTGCGGCATCATTCTTCCTGATTCCGGCCATCTGCAGGAAGAAGACGCCAGATTCTACAATCGGCACAAGAAGTCGAAGCACGATCCGGCCCTGCCGCTCTACACGCTGGCGGAAGCGCAGGATTCCTTACAGCATTTCCGCGCCCGTGCAGTTTGAAGAAACCACGCAGCTCTCGCCCGAAGTTTCATTTCGCTTTGTCCCTGCGGCCCACATCCTGGGCTCGGCGATGGTAGAACTCACGCTCAATCTGAATGGCCAGATCAAGAGACTGTTGTTCAGTGGAGACATTGGCCGCGTTCGTGATCAGAACAGCGCGCCCGGAAAAGTTGTACGCGTGGGACCCACCGAAGGCGAGACGGCCGACGTTCTGGTGATGGAATCTACTTACGGCAACCGGCAGCACCCTACGGACGATCCCCGACCGAAATTGGCGGAGATCATCCGCCAGACGGCGCAGCGTGGGGGCAGCGTGATTGTGCCCGCGTTTGCCGTCGAGCGTACCCAGAAATTTCTGTTCATCGTCAAAGAGCTGATGGAATCCGGGCAGATTCCCCGCATTCCGGTGTACTGCGACAGCCCGATGGCGATCAAGGCGGTCGAAGTTTTTCTGAAACACTCGGAGGAATGCACCGACGAGACCTGCCGGTTGATCAAGCAATACGGCTCGCCTTTACAGTGGCCGGGTTTTACGTTCGCCCAGACGACCGAAGAGTCGAAGAAAATCAACAGCTACAAACTTTCCCGCAATCATCGTATCATCGAGCGGCATGGTGACCGGCGGACGCATCCTGCACCACCTCATGCAGCGGCTCCCCGATCCGAGAAATACCGTGATCTTTATCGGATTCCAGGCGCCGGGAACGCGGGGAGCTACGATCAAGAGCGGCGCTTCCGAAGTGCGCATTTTCAGCGAGACGGTCCCCATCCGGGCCGAAATCGCGACGCTCGAACAATTCAGCGATCATGCCGACACGCCGGAATTGCTGGAATGGCTGCGTACGTTTACGCAAAAGCCCGCGACCACCTACCTGGTGCATGGCGAACCTAGCGCGTCATCCTTGCTGCGCGACGCGATGACGAAAGAGCTAGGCTGGAACGTGCAAGTGGCGGAGTGGATGCAGAAAGTCATTGTGTAATTGTGAAATTGCACAATTTAGTAACTGAAAGAGTGGGGCATTTTTCAATTAGCCCAATTACCAAATTACTCAATTGCCCAATTCTTGGAGATGTTATGACCGAAAGCGAACTGAAAGAAGCATCTCGAGGCCGCGGAAAAAAGTCCCAAGCAGATTGCGGCAGCGGTGTCGGGCTTGCCGGAGAAGAGTGTTGCGCTACAAGCCGGCTCCAGACAAGTGGTGTATCCAGGAAATACTCGGTCATCTTGCCGACGTCGAGATTGTTTACGCGTACCGCCTGCGGCAGATGCTCGCCGACAAGAAGCCGGTGATTGCGCCCATGGACCAGGATGACTGGGCGCGGAACCTCGGCTGCCTAGAGACTCCGCCGGCTGAACTGATCGCGCTCTACGGGCTGAATCGCCATGCGAACCTGCGACTGTTGCAGCGTCTCAAACCGGCGGATCTCGCCAAGTCGGCCTATCACCCCGAGACGAAGAAGGACTTTACCGTGGCCCAGTTGATCGAAAGAATGGGGACCCACGGCGCGAGCCATCTGGAACAGATTGAAAGATTGAAGAAGGAAGCGGGGAAAAAGTAAATCTCCTGTCATTCTGAGTGCACGCTGCCGTTTCGCTTGCGAAACGGCAACCAGCGAAGGACCTGTGTATTGGCCGGAAGTGGATAGGTCTTTCCGGCGCATTTTCTTTCGCGTCGCGAAAGGGAATGCTTCCTCGGGATGACAACGGGGAGGGCTGGTTACGGGTATGTGCTTGTGAACTGCACCAGCGCATTCAGTTTCGCGACTGCGGCGCCGGAATCGATGGACTGTGCCGCCAGCGGCAACGCATCTCCCAAATGTTCGGCTTTGCCGGCTGCGACCAAGGCGGCGGCCGCGTTCAGCAGGACCACATCCCGCCGCGGAGATTTCTTTCCGGCGAGAACTTCCCCGAATGATGGCGGCGTTAGCCGCGGCGTCGCCGCCTGAAATATCTTCGAGTTGCAGCACGCTTGATGCCGAACTCTTCCGGCGTGACTTCGTAGGTGCGGACGTTTCCCTCGCGAACTTCAGCGATGCGAGTTGGTCCCGTGATCGTGATTTCATCCAGGCCGTCCAGTCCATGCACCACCAGGGCGCGATGGACCCCCAACATGCTGAGCGCTTCAGCCACTTTTTCCACCAGGTCGAGGGAATATACGCCCACTACCTGCGCCGAAGCCCGCGCCGGATTCGTGAGCGGACCGAGCAGATTGAAAATTGTTCGCAGCCGAAGCTCGCGGCGGGCGGGCTGCACATATTTCATGGCGGAATGCATGGCCGGCGCGAACAGAAACGCGATGCCAACTTCTTCGAGACAAGTTGGCCAGAACCGCGGCGGACAAACTGATCGTTTACGCCCAGGGCTTCCATGACGTCGGCCGAGCCGCATTTGGAGCTCAGACTTCGGTTGCCGTGCTTGGCCACGCGCACACCCGCTCCGGCGACCACGAAGGCGGCGGCCGTCGAAATATTGAAGGTGCCGCGGGCGTCTCCGCCGGTGCCGCAGGTGTCAACCAGCGCATCGCGCCCTGTGCCGCTGACGGTCAATGCGGAATCTCGTGAAGAGGCAGAGGGCTCTGCGGCCGCGCGCATGGCCTCGGCGAAGCCCACAATCTCTTCCACGGTCTCGCCCTTCATGTGCAGCGCGACCAGCAAGGCCGCGATCTGTGCGTCGGTCGCCTTGCCGGAGAAAACTTCGGTCATGACCGTGCGCGCCTCTTCGCGAGTCAGCGATTCGCGGTGATTGGCGATGCGCTGCAGAGCGTCAGTGATCATGGATCGGATTATAAGAGTAGCATCGTTTCCCGCGTACAAGCTGTCGCTGCAGACCTGCACAGGAAATCGCGGCTCGAAATCATGCTGCGCCGCGCGACGCGTTTGCCCTATCGGTGACCGCTTCTATAAAATTGAACGTTGCGAACCGCTGCCCTAAGCTGCAAGCCAGGTTGTGCCGATAGGTCTAGTCGGGAATCATTATGAAAATTCATGAGTACCAGGCCAAGAATATCCTGAAGAAGTACGGGGTCGCGGTGCCGCGCGGAGAAATGGTCGAGACCAGGGAAGCGGCAGAGGCCGCCGCCAGGAAGCTTTTCGACGCCGGCGCGACGGGCGTAGTGGTGAAAGCCCAGATCCATGCTGGCGGACGCGGTAAAGGCGGTGGGGTGAAGATCGCCAAGTCGGTCGCGGAGGCCGCCGAGCTGGCGGGCAAGATTCTCGGCATGACGTCTGATCACGCATCAGACCGGGCCCGAGGGCCGGGTGGTTCGCCGACTGCTGATCGAAGAAACCTTGCCGATTGAGAAAGAACTCTATCTGGGAATCGTGATTGATCGCGCCCAGGCGAGGCCGGTGTTTATGGCATCGGCCGCGGGCGGCATGGAAATCGAGCAAGTGGCGGCGGAGAATCCCGACGGCCATCCTCAAGGAATACATCGATCCGGGCATGGGTCTCGAAGCATTTCAGGCGCGCAAGCTGGCATTTGCGCTGGGGCTGAAGGCGCCGCAGATCAATCAGGCCGTCCAGTTTATGACCGGCCTGTACACGGCTTTCGAGGAGACCGACTCTTCGCTGATGGAAATCAATCCGTTTATTACCTGCACGGACGGCCGCCTTTTCGCGCTCGATGCCAAGATGAATTTCGATGACAACGCCATGTTCCGGCACCCTGAGCTGCGCGAACTGCGCGACGTCACCGAGGAAGATCCGCTGGAGGTTGAGGCTTCGAAGTACAGTTTGAACTACATCAAGCTGGACGGAAACGTGGGCTGCATGGTCAACGGCGCCGGCCTGGCCATGGCGACCATGGACATCATCAAGTACGCCGGCGGCATGCCCGCGAACTTCCTCGATGTAGGCGGAGGCGCCAACGCCGAACAAGTCACGCATGCGTTTGAAATCCTGCTGAGCGACAAGAATGTGAAGGCAGTGCTGATCAATATTTTTGGCGGCATCCTGCGGGTGGATACGCTGGCGACGGGTGTGGTCGAGGCGGCGCGGAAGACCGACATTCAGCTTCCGATCGTGCTGCGTCTCGAAGGCACGAACGTTGAGGCGGGGCGGGAGATTCTGAAGCAGTCAGGCATTGAATTTTATCGTGGCTGAAACCATGAAAGACGCGGCGGAGAAAGTCGTGGCGGCAGCACGCGCGCCTTAGGTAGCGCGTGCATTGAACAGAATAGGGGTCCTTCGACTCCGCATTTCTTTCGCGATGACACAGGTTTGAAAGCAGAGACGAGTTCATGAGCATTCTGGTAAATAAGTCGACGCGGGTGATCGTGCAGGGACTTACCGGGCGCGAAGGCACGTTCCACGCCAAAGCTTGCGCGGAGTACGGAACACAGATCGTCGGCGGGGTAACTCCGGGCAAGGGCGGCACGACGCACGAAGGTTGGCCGATCTTCAATACTGTGCAGGAAGCCGTGAACCAGACTGCGGCGGATACGTCCGTGATCTTTGTGCCGCCACCTTTTGCCGCGGATGCGATCATGGAGGCGGCCGATGCCGAGCTGGAGCTGATCGTCTGCATCACGGAAGGCATCCCGACGCTGGACATGGTTCGCGCCTGGGAGTTCCTGCAAAACCGGCGCTCGCGGCTGATCGGGCCCAATTGCCCGGGAATCATTTCACCGGGCCACTGCAAGATTGGCATCATGCCCGCGCGGATCCATAAAGAAGGCTCGGTGGGAATCGTCTCGCGCTCCGGGACGCTGACCTACGAGGCCGTGTATCAGCTCACCACTCGCGGGATCGGGCAATCCACCGCCATCGGGATTGGCGGAGATCCCATCATCGGCACCAATTTTCTGGATGCGCTCGAGCTGTTCAATCGTGATCCTCAGACCGAAGCCGTGGTGATGATCGGAGAAATCGGCGGCAACGCCGAAGAGACTGCAGCGGAGTACGTGAAGATGCACATGAAAAAGCCTGTGGTCGGCTTCATCGCCGGGCCAGACGGCGCCTCCGGGACGCCGCATGGGCCACGCCGGCGCCATCATCTCCGGCGGCAAGGGAACCGCGGCCGAGAAGATCAACGCCATGGAAGCGGCGGGAATTCGTGTGGCGAAATCGCCGGCTGAAATTGGCGAGACCGTGGCGGCGGTGATGGGAGTGAAAGCTTAGGAGCCCAGTTGCCAGATATCAATTCCGCTTCTCAGTGTTGCAATTCAAGGAATAGCGACTAACGACAAAATGAAAACACTTCAACGCACTCTTACCATTGTTAAACCCGACGCCGTCCGCAGGCACGCCATTGGCGACATCATCGAGCAATTCGAGAAGAATGGCTTTCAGATTTTGTGCATGAAGATGCTCGAAATATCCAAGCATCAGGCGGAGCAGTTCTACGCCGTGCACGCCGGCAAACCGTTCTTCAATTCGCTGACGGACTTCATGTCCAGCGGACCGATTGTGGCGCTGGCGCTGGAAAAAGAAAACGCCATAGCCGATCTGCGCAAGCTCATGGGCGCCACCAATCCGGCCAACGCCGAGGAAGGCACCATTCGCAAGAAGTGGGCCACCAGCATCGAGAACAATGCCATCCACGGCTCGGATGCGGACGATACCGCCCGCTTTGAGCTGAGCTTCTTTTTCGCGGGATACGAACTGGCGCAGTAGTGTGATGACAAGCTAGAAGGCAGGAGCGATTTTCATGCCATTGGTCCAAGTCACGATGCTGACCGGCCGCACGGCCGATCAAAAGCGGAAGCTGGCACAGCGCCTCACCGATGCCATGGTGGAGGAAGCAGGAGCTCGCCGCGAGGCGGTCGTGGTGGCGTTCCATGAAGTGTCGAAGGAGAGTTACGCTTCTGGCGGGGTGCTGATAGCGGATAAGGGAAAGTAACCGAACGCGCGGGCGAGTCGACCGCGACCACACAGCCACACAACCTAGACAAACTTTTACCCTAGCGGCTCGTACAGATGTCCTTCGACGCGGTCGCCGATTTTTGGAGTTCTTTTTTGACGTATTGCAGAAAATGCGGGGCGGCGCGGTGGGCCTCGAGCGCGGCGTCATCCTTGTACTGCTCGTAGATGAAGAAGCGCCGTGGCTCGGTTTTGTGCCGATGCACCACGTACATTGATGCAGCCGGGCTCTTTGCGGGATTCTTCGGTCAGCTTGGAAAAGACTCCGACCACGTCAGCTTCTCGGCCCACTTTCGCCATCCACGTCACAGCCAGGACAACCATCGTTCGCTCCGTTTGTCAGATTGTTGCTGAAGCCCCGGTTTTCTGTCCAGTCAATCCTCTCAGTTCGGTGGTAAAGCTATCCACAAACATGGTCTGCTCGCGACCGGGTCCGGTAGAGACCATGCCGATGCGGGCGCCGCTTTCCTTCTCGAGAAAAGCCAGATACTGTCGCGCCGCCTGTGGCAGCTTTTCCAGTTGCGTGATGCCTTGAGTGGAAGTGCGCCACCCTGGCATGTTGTGGTACACGCACTCGATGGCGTCATAGCCGCTGGCGTGCGCCGGAATTTCCGCGGTCACCTTGCCATTGATCTTGTAGCCGACGCAAACCGGAATCTCGGCCAGTTCGTCCAGCACATCGAGCTTGGTCACCACCAGCCAGGAGATGCCGTTAATCATGCCAGCGTAGCGCAACAGTGGCAAATCGAGCCAACCGCAGCGCCGAGGACGTCCCGTCACCGCGCCATACTCATTGCCCCGCGCCCGCAGCAAGTCACCGCTCGCGTCCAGAGCTTCGGAGGGAAACGGCCCGCCGCCCACCCGCGTGCAATACGCCTTGGTGACGCCGATCACGGTGTCGATGGCAGTAGGAGCCACGCCGGTTCCGATGACCGCGCCGCCGGAAGTGGCGCTGGAAGAGGTCACGAACGGATAGGTGCCGTGATCAATGTCGAGCATGGTGCCTTGCGCGCCTTCAAACAGAACGGACTCGCCGTCAGCCAGGGCGTTGATTCAGCAGCGCGGCGGTGTCGCATACGAACGGAGCCACCTTGGCCGACGCCTCGGCATATTCCTGATACATCTTGTCCGGATCGAGCGGCTCGGAATTGAACAACGCGTGCGCGATCATGTTTTTTTCGTGGCAGGCGTTTTCGATGTGCGTCCGCAGCAGCTTCAGGTCGAGCAAGTCGGCCACGCGCAGCCCGCGCCGCCCCATCTTGTCCTCGTAAGTCGGGCCGATGCCGCGGGAGGTGGTGCCAATCTTCACCCGTCCCGGAGCATTTTCCGAGGCCAGTTCGATCATGCGATGGTAAGGCAGGATCACGTGCGCGCGGTTGCTAACGAACAGACTGCCATCCACTTGCACGCCGGTTTCGCGCAAGGCGGCAACTTCCTTGAGAAAGGCGATGGGGTCGAGCACCACGCCGTTGCCGATCACGCTGCGGCAGCCCGGACGCAGGACGCCGCAAGGCACCAGCTGCAGGATGAATTTCTTGCCGTTGATAATGACGGTGTGCCCGGCGTTGTGTCCGCCGGCATAACGGGCAACCACCGAGAAATTCTCGGAGAGAACATCGACGATTTTGCCCTTACCCTCGTCGCCCCACTGCGCACCCACGATGACCGCAGTCTTACCCTTCTTCAAAGTTAGCTCCGTGGTCCAAGATGGCGGCGCCTCGGCCGCATTGCAGGGTCGCACACACTCCACGCCCACGGGGAACTGCGCTAGATTGAATTACAAGGATTTACAGGGCTGATGTGTTACCGACAATGATAACCTGCGGGACCGCGGATGAGCAATTCGTGAATGCAGTCGTCAGGATCGGGCCTTGGCTGACGACCGCAGACTGACGACTGTAAACTGCTTCCATGCCCGAACTTCCTGAAGTTGAAACCATTGCTCGTGGCCTGGCCAGCCGGGTCACCGGAGATGTCATCGAGTCGGTCTGGCTGGGATCGAAGCCCGAGCCGCTGAAATCTCCTGCCGCTGAAATCGTCGCCACTCTGGAGGCCCGGCGCATTGTGGCAGTACGACGCGTAGGGAAGCACATTGTTTTCGATCTGGATCCAGTGGGTGATGTAGGGCGGGCGCCCTCGCCCGCCAAGGGTCGTTACCGGCCTCACAGCTCGTCGTCACGGAAAAAGGCGGCGGGCAAGAGTGCCCGTCCCACACAAGACCGCGCAGTGGATCGTCCACCTCGGGATGACTGGGCGCATGGTGGTCTGCTCGCCGGATAGCGAAATGGCAAAACACACACATCTGGTGGCGAAGCTGGCGTCGGGCAGGGAATTGCGCTTCGTCGATCCGCGGCGCTTCGGGCGTTTGAGTGTTGCGCACGGTTTCGAGGCCGGCGGCTCCGAGCCTCTGGAGGTTAAACTGGATCACTTTGTCAGCCTCTTCCGCGGCCGCAAAACGCCCATCAAGAGCGCCCTGCTGAACCAGAAACTCTTGCGCGGCGTGGGCAATATCTACGCCGATGAGTCGCTGTTCCGTGCCGGGCTTCGGCCGCGGCGGCGTGCATCGTCGCTTACGCGAGAAGACCTGCGGCGGCTTTACCCGGCGGTTCAAGAAGTGCTGCGGGAGGCGATTTCCCTGGGCGGATCGTCGGTTTCCGACTACGTTGACGCGGATGGCGAAGAAGGATTCTTTCAGCTACAGCACCGAGTTTACGGCCGCGAAGGCGAACCGTGCCTGGTGTGCAAGACTCCGATCAAACGTGTCGTGATCGCGGGTCGCAGCAGCCACTATTGCCCGAAGTGTCAAAAGTAGCACCGGCGTCCCGCCGACGCTACGCCGACACCTTCGCGAATCTGCAATCTGAAATTTGGTACGCTACTTACCTATGCCCAACTTCTCGATCGGTGTCGATCTCGGCGGGACCAACCTGCGCATCGCTGCCGTCAACCAGCAAGGCAACTTGATGGAAAAAGTCACGCTCGGCACGCGGGTCGGCGCTGGGCAAAGATCACGTCATCCATGAGATGTGCGATGCCATCCGCGTTCTTGCGGCCAAGTATGGAGACACTTCTGCTCTGCAGGGGATCGGCATCGGCGTGCCGGGCATTATTGACATGAAGACGGGCATGTTGCGCGAGTCTCCGAATCTGCCGGGCTGGGCGGGAACTCCGGTGCAGGCGGAAATCGAGCACCTCCTGGGTACGCGAGTGATTCTGGAGAACGACGCCAATGTGGCCGCGCTGGGTGAGAAGTGGCTGGGCGCAGCGCGAGATGTGGATGACATGGTCATGCTCACGCTTGGGACGGGCGTGGGCGGCGGAATCGTGCTTGAAGGGCGCATCTGGCACGGCATGACCGGGATGGCCGGCGAGTTCGGGCACATGACCGTCGAACCCGAGGGGCCTCCATGCGGTTGCGGCAACCGCGGGTGCGTGGAACAATATGCCTCCGCCACGGCGGTAGTCCGAATGGCGAAGGAGGCGATTGCTTCCGGCCGTGCGCCTGGCCTGGCGAAGGCGGCAAGCTCAGATCCGGAATTCAACGCCAAGGCGAATCTACAACCTGGCCATTCAGGGAGACGCAGAGGCCAAGAAAATCTTTGGCCGAGTGGGACGCGCCCTGGGCATCTGCATTGCGAACCTGGTCAACGCGTTCAATCTCAATATGTATGTGGTCGGCGGAGGAGTGTCGAGCGCGTGGGAGGCATTTTCGCCCTTCATCTTTGAAGAACTGCGGCAGCGCTCCCTGGTCTATGCCGCAACCGCTCCTGCCTCTCCGCTCTCTGGCGGAGAAGGGGCTTCGGGGCATGTGGATCCGGAAGGTTCGACCAAGACGATTGTCACTCGGGCCTTGTTGGGCAGCGATGCCGGACTCTTCGGCGCGGCGCAACTGCCACGACGAGCAACTAAGGTTCAATGTAGGCGCGAGCGTCCACGCTCGTGCGGAGCCGTTCGTGGCACTGCAGCACGGGAGGCGCGCTCGCGCCTACATTGCCGCGCCTCGCCTGTGCGTTCCCCCGGGCAAGGGGCAACGAGCGAGGAGCCCTTATTTAACAGCAGATTTCAATCGGGTCACTTCTTGCGCGGTCAGATGGCGAAATTTCCCCGGAGGAACATCAAGCTGCAGCGGCCCGTAGCGCACGCGTTTAATTTTCTCCACATGATGTCCGACCGTCTCGAACATCTGCCGGATCTGCCGGTTCTTGCCTTCGATCAGCGTGACTTCATACCAGGGATTGTCCGCCTCACGAATCGGTTTGATCTTGGCGGGAGCGGTCTTTTGCCGTCGGCCGCCTTTGCCTTGGATGTAAACACCCGACCTCAGTTTCGCCAGGCCGTCGGCTGAAGGTGTACCCGCAACCTTGACCAGGTAGGTTTTAGGAACGTGAGACGAAGCCTTCATCAGCGCAGCCGCGAGTTCTCCATCGTTGCTGAGCAGGAGCAAGCCTTCGCTGGAATAGTCCAGCCGTCCAACCGGATACACGCGCGCGCCCACTCCCCGAAGCAGGTCCATCACGGTCGGCCGTTTTTCCGGATCGGTTACCGCAGTGATATATCCCTTAGGCTTGTTCATCAGCAGATAGACGTTTTTCTGCGCGCCGTGCAGCAGTTTGCCGTTTACCCGGATGTGATCATGCTCTGGGTCGGCCTTGGTGCCCAGTTCGGTGACCACTTGCCCGTTGAGTGACACCAGGCCGCCAGCGATCATCTGTTCTGCCTTGCGGCGAGATGCGATTCCAGCAGCGGCGATGATTTTTTGCAGACGTTGGGCGGGCATTAGAAATTTCTTCAATCGCGCGTTGGACGAAAGCCGCCGGACGGAAATCTGGCCAGCCCAAACCCTAAGCGGCCGGGTCATTTTCGCCGGCGGCAGGTGACTCGGTGGAGGCCGTTTCCATCTCCGTCGAGGCAACTGCGGGCTCGGACTCGACTTGCGGATCGCTGACGCCGGCGGACGCAACCTTCGCGCCGTTGTCCGAAACAGGCAGCAATTCGTTCTGAAACGACTCTGCCACCAGCTTTTCGAACTCTTCCATGCTGGGCAGTTCGCCGACGTCCTTCAGTCCAAAGCGGAGCAGAAATTCCTTTGTAGACTTGTAAAGAATCGGCCGACCAATGACTGCCTTCCGGCCCGCGGTGGTGATCAGCTTTCGTCCAGCAAGGTGGCGATGACGCCGCTCGAATCCACGCCGCGGATTTCGCTGATCTCAGGAACGGTGACCGGCTGCTTGTAGGCAATCACAGCCAGAGTTTCCAGCGCCGGAAGTGAAAGCCGAATCGGTGGCTTCAGACTCTTGGCAAAATCGCGGACCACGTCATGCTGCTCGGGCTTGGTGGACATTCGATATCCGCCCGCGATCTGGCGGATCTCAATGCCACGGTGGGCAGCAGCGTAGTCGTCGATCAGTTCCTCAAGCGCGACGCGGACGCGTGACTTGACTTCTTCCTCGGTTGCGCCTTCGGCGATCGCAGACTCGTTTAGCAACTCGACAATGTGATCGAGCGTGATCGGCGTTTCCGCCGCGTAAATAATGGCTTCAAGTTTAGCTTTAAGACTCATGGTTAAGTGCAACCTGTCAACGATCACTGTCTATCGCCAATCGTCGCGCACCGCAGCTTGTTCCGCGACGATGGCGTCAAATCCACTATGCTTGCGCAGCAGAATCTCGCCAAAAATGCGATCCTGCCGCAATTGGATTGCCTGCAGCCGGACCATTTCCAGCAGCGCTAGAAACATGCAGACCAGCGCCTGGTGGGAATTCACATTGCGCAGGATTTGCTTCAGGCGAAGTGGCCGGTCCTCGAGTGCAAGGCGACGCTGCAAGTAGTCAATCATCTGTCCGACGGTGACCGTCTCTTCGTCCACCTGGAGCAGGGGGCGGGAACGGGCGCGCTCTAGAATCTGCTGGAACGTCTTTACGAGATCGATCACGTCGGCCGCGATCTCGGGCTCGGTGCCCTCAGCCTCCATGAACTCCCGGATCGCAGGGTTCGAGCGGACGGCATCTTCGATCTGCTGCTTCTGCATCAGCATCTGCGCCGCAGACTTGAATTTCTCGTGCTCGATCAGGCGATTAACCAGTTCTGCCCGCGGATCGTCTTGCGCGTCCGAGGCCGCAGCGGGATCGCGTGGCAGCAGCATCTTCGATTTGATGTGAATCAGCACGGCCGCCATGTAAATAAACTCGGCCGCCACGTTCACATCCAGTTCTCTCAACTTTTCCACGTAGGCTAGGTACTGCGCGGTGATGCGTGCGATCGGAATATCGTAGATATCAATGTCCTGCTTGCGGATCAGGTCGAGCAACAGATCAAGCGGTCCCTCGTAGACATCGCCCACGGTTACCGAAAACGGGAAGTCGCTTTCCGGCTTCTGCTTTGGCGCAGCCGGCATCTGCACCACCGGCGCCAGCGTGCTTCCGGCTTCCTGCGACGCGACATTCGGGGGCGCGATGTTTAGATTCTCAGCCATGTCTTTTCATCGTAATCGAGCGACATGCCCATTGCTTCGCGGACTTCGCCCATGGTTCCGCCGGCTACCTTGCTGGCACGCGAGGAGCCTGCCTCCAGAATATCCCAGGCGAGGCGTGGATTGTCCTCATATTTCTTACGCCGCTCCTGCATGGGATTGAGAATGCTGACCAGGGCATCCGCGGCCCACCCCTTGCATTCGATGCAGCCGATGCCGGCTGAACGGCAGCCTTCGTCCACTTTCAGGATGGTTGGCCGGTCGCTGAAGATCTTGTGTAGGTCCCCTACAGGACAAACATCGGGATTGCCGGGATCGGTGCGGCGCACGCGCGCCGGGTCGGTCACCATGGTCTTCAGCTTCTGCCGCACTAACGGCTCGGGGTCGGTCAGCAGGATGGTGTTGCCGTACGACTTCGACATTTTACGGCCATCAGTGCCTGGCAGTTTGGCGGCCGGAGTCAGCAACGGTTGCGGCTCGGGAAAAACGTACATGCCTTTCCGGGTGTAGAACATGTTGAAGCGGCGCGCGATTTCGCGAGTCAGCTCAACGTGAGGTACCTGGTCTTCGCCCACGGGAACGAAATCACCCTTGTAAATCAGGATATCCGCTGCCTGCAGGACCGGGTAACCGAGAAATCCGTAGGTGCTCAGATCTTTTTCTGTAATGTTTTCGCGCTGCTCCTTGTAGGTGGGGACGCGCTCAAGCCAACCCAGCGGCGTGATCATGGAAAACAGCAAATGCAATTCGGCATGCTGCGGAACGTGAGACTGGATGAACATGGTGCAGCGCTCGGGATCGAGCCCCGCGGCCAGCCAGTCGAGCAGAACTTCCAGCGAGTTTTCCTTGATCCGCGAAGTATCCGCGTAATCGGTCGTGAGCGCATGCCAGTCCGCCACGAAAAAAAAGCAATCGTATTCATCCTGCATGCGCACCCAGTTGTCCAGCGCGCCGACAAAGTTTCCCAAATGCAGCTTGCCGGTGGAGCGCATACCGCTGAGCACGCGTTTGCGTTGGCTTGGGCGAGAGGTCATCAGATTCTCAGGAGGATGTAGTTAAAAAATCCGACCGCGGGTGAGATCAGCGTGTTCAGCAATCGACCACCCCAAAACACCAGAATGAACAGGCCGGCCATGCCGACCGTATCGTAAACTCGAAGCGCTCCGGCCGGCAGCAGATGGCGCACCACGTGGCTGCCATCCAGAGGCGGAACCGGTATGAGATTGAAAACACCGAGTATGACGTTGATCAACATTACGTCATAGAGCAGCAGGCACAACGGCAGGAGAAATGAATCTGTATCGGTCGAGAAGCCCTGCGACAAAATCTGCTGCCCCAAAGGGGAGGCCAGTTTCACCACGACCAGGACGAGCACGGCGCCAGTGGCGACTACGAAGTTGCTGATCGGTCCCACCACCGAAGTGAGAATGTCATCCAGCACCGGGTTCTTGAAGTTCCGAGGATCGACGGGAGTAGGCTTGGCCCAGCCGATCACCGGGGCGTGAAAGAACATCGCAACCGCAGGCAGCAGCAGGGTTCCCACGGGATCGATGTGCTTGATGGGATTGAGCGAAATGCGCCCCAGCATGCGGGCTGTGGGATCTCCGCGCTGATTCGCCATCCAGGCGTGCGCCGATTCGTGGACGCTGATCGCGAACAGGAAGGCGATCAACTTGAACACTATGTCGATGTGTTGCAGGGTCATGCGAGATTGGTTTCGATACTAACATGCGGACCCGCGATTCCGCGCGGCTGGAGCGCGGACGTAGACGGTCGGTTCGAAGGTTTGGGGCAGATCACGAACCTCTGAGCTCGACTGCTGTCATCCTGAGGAAGCGGAGCCCTTCGCTCCGCGAAGGGCTCCGACGAAGGACCTGTGCATTTCTTCGCGATAGCAGCCACATTCCTGACAGGTCCGCTCCTGCCTTGGTCTCGTGTATTTATGGCGATCCTCTTCTGCGACACAGACACATGTGGAAGGCGGCACGGAACGCAGAGGTCCTTCTCTGGCGCTGAGGATGACAAGGTGATCGAGGTATTGGGGTGGGCCTTACCGTTTTTCCAATGATTTCTGCAGTTCTTCCGGCGCGATTGATTTTATCTTGATCGGTTTGGCCGGAATGCCGCCGACCACGGTGAACGGATCGACATCTTTCGAGGCGACACCCATCGAGCCCACCATCCCGTGCTCGCCAACCCTTACCCCGCTGAGCACCGTCGCATGATAGGTGATACGTGCCTTGGGGCCGATCTCCGTCTTGTGATTGCTGACGATCATGCCGTCGTTAAGATCGTGGGCGTGCGAGTAGATGTTGGCATAATCGGAAACGGAAGACCCTTCGTGAATGATGATTTCCCCGCGGTCGTCGAGCAGGACGTACTTGTGAATCGTGCAATTGTCTTCAACCGTCAGGTTGTAGCCGAAGGAAAACTCAACGCCGTGAAAGATCTTGACGTTGTTGCCGCAATGCTTGAATACGTGGCGGGCAAGCATGGCTCGCACCTTATGTCCCAGCCAGTGATTCAGGCCAACGGGAGAGCGGTCGTACATCATCCAGAACCAGATCAGCGGTTTGCGTTCACCATACTTCGCGGCATCGGCATCACCATAAGTCTCGGGCTCCAGCGTGGCGTTGCGCGGATCAAGCGAGTGGACGAGAGTTTGTATGGCCAGGGGCGCTGCCGGATCCGGTGTCGCGTAAGGACGTCCCAGATAGAGCTGGTGCAATTCCTCACGGACAACGTTGCTGCGATGTTCAGGGTTACGATTCGCGAACGCGCGATCGACCCCATCAATCCATTCGAGGAACGCCTTTTCCGCTGCCGGAACGGGCTTTAGAACTCGATATTCATATCGGGGCATAGTCGCCTCGCTGATTCAACTGAGAAGCCTAAAACATAACACACAGACTCATGAACAATGGATCGAGTCCTTTGCGTCCTTTGCGGTTAAAGATTTTCACCGCAAAGGACGTAAAGAAGATCGCAATTTTAACGGGCCGGAGACTCAGCCCTGTGTTCTATAATGCGCGCGCCGATGAAATCGAAGAAAACCGCAAAGCCGCATCCCATGCCGGTGGACGCACTGGTCTACCCCCGCTTCTCCGGTGTGCCCACGTTCATGCGGCTGCCGCACATTCCGCGCGCGGCGGAGCTCGATCTGGCGTTGATCGGCATTCCGTTCGATGGAGGCACAACTTACCGTCCCGGCGCCGCGTTTCGGTCCCCGCAACATTCGGGTGCAATCGGCCATGATTCGCCCCTGGAATCCAGTGCTGAAGGTCAATCCATTCGAGAAATGGCGCATCGGTGATTTTGGCGATCTCTCGATCAACCCACTGTCGATTGAAGACACCTATCGACGAGTCACTGAGCAACTGGGCGACGTGTTTCGCGACGGCGCGCGTTCGGTCTGCGTCGGTGGCGACCACTCCGTTCTCTTGCCCATCCTTCGCGCCATTCACCGCCACTTCGGTCCGGTCGCGTTTGTTCAGCTCGATGCCCACGGCGACACCTGGAGCGGGTACTTTGGCAGTCCGCATTCGCACGGCACGCCGGTAAAGTATGCCATCGAGGAAGGATTGATTGAAAAAGGTTACGCACTTCAAGTCGGACTGCGCGGTCAGGTTTATTCCGACGGCGATTTTGATTTCGCCCACAGGCACGGTATCAAGATTGTGACCTCGGAAGAGTTTCACAAGAGCGGGGTCGAGCTGGTCAAACGTCACCTGAAAAAGTTGCGCAACCGTCCGGTGTACCTGACGCTGGACATCGATGTGGTGGATCCGGCATATGCTCCAGGTACGGGTACGCCGCAGGTGGGCGGGCTCTCCAGCGCGCAAATTCTGGATCTGGTACGCAGTCTCAAGGGTTTGAAGCTGGTGGGATGCGATCTCGTGGAGGTGTCGCCACCCTACGACAACGGTGAGATCACTTCACTGCTGGCGGCGAATTTGCTTTTCGAGTTGCTGTGTCTGTTTTAGAACCGCTCAGGATGACAGACTTCCCTGCATTCCATGATCACTCTTGCCCGCAGACTCGGTGTCGTCGATTACTTCGCCTTGGGCTGGGGCACCATGGTGGGTGTCGGCTGGCTGGTCGTGATGGACGATTGGCTTCTGCGCGGGGGAACGCTAGGCGGCGTGCTGGGATTCGCTATCGGCGGCGCGCTCCTGTTGCCCATCGGCTATGTCTACGGCCAACTGGTAGCGGCCATGCCCGATGCCGCGGGCGAAGTCGCGTACACGGCAAAAGTCTTTCCCCGATCGATCAGCTTTGCCACTGGATGGATGATGATCCTGGCCTACTTCATCGTTTGTCCGTGGGAAGCGGTGGCGGTGGGGAAGATTGCGGGTTATATCTTCCCCGGACTGGATTCCATGGAGCTCTATCGCATCGCCGGCCGGCCGGTTTATTTACCCCATGTGATCATCGGGCTGGGGCTCACCGGTCTGTTGACTTTCCTCAACTATCGCGGCATCCGGCTGAGTGCGAGCTTTCAGAACTGGACAACGTTCGGGACCCTCGGTCTGTTTGTCGTGTTCGTCGCCGTCGGAGTGAGCAAGGGTTCCCCTCAGAATTTCCCGCCTTTGTTCACCCACAGCGGACTCGTCTCCATTCTGCTGGTCATTCAGATTGTGCCGTATTACATGACGGGCTTTGAGTCGGTGGTAAAGGGAGCGGAAGAATCCAGTCGGGAATTCCGTGCTGGCGGATTTTTCAAGGCGATCTGGATGGCCATCCTAGTGGGCATTCTTTTCTACACCATCGTGATCGCCGCCGTCGGTTACGTTGCTCCGTGGCGCGAACTCACGGGCGAGAAATTCATGACCGCGGTCGCTTTTGAGCACGCAGTGGGTTCGCGCTGGATTGTCAGCGTCATTCTGGCGGCGGCTTTGCTTTCGCTTTTTAAAGTGTTCAATGGGAACCTGGTCGCAGCCAGCCGGCTGGTATTTGCCATGGGGCGTCGCGGGCTGGTGGATGCCCGTGTCGCTCAGGTGCACCCGCAGAATCAGACACCGTCCACTGCCGTGATTTGCGTAGGATTGAGTACGGCCGCATGTATGTTCCTCGGCGATGCCATCCTGGTGCCAATCTCGGATGTCGGCTCGCTGGCGTCCGCGGCGGGATGGCTGGCAGCCTGCGCCGCGTATTATCAAATGGCTCCGTCCGCGGCGCCAACGCCTGGTTGCCGCCGTTGGCGCGATGGTTGGGCTATTAATGATTCTGATGAAAGTTGTTCCGTTCGTGCCCGGACACTTCAGCATCTACGAATGGCTGGCACTGGGAATCTGGGTGGTGCTTGGAGCGATCTCAGCCCAGCGTGAAACACCGTAGCCGGCGTTGCTTCGACTTCGCTCAGGACAGGTTCCGCCGGCTGTCGGGTGGGCGTCTCGCCCACCCGGTAGGTAAAGAAACTCTGTTGTAAGAATTAGAAACCAATAACGGAGAAACCATGGGAAGCAGCACACTAAAGAAAAAGCTTCTGATTTTCAGCGTTTTTCTCCTGACCATTATTCCCCCGTCGCGGGCACAAACCCCAATCCCAGCATTCGATCTCGTCATCACCAACGGCCACATCATCGACGGCACAGGATCACCGTGGTACTCAGGCGACGTCGGCATTCGCGGCGGCAAAATCGCCGCCATCGGAAATCTGAGCGACACGCAGCGCACCCGCACCATCGATGTCCACGGCATGGTAGTCGCTCCCGGCTTCATCGACATGCTGGGCCAGTCGGAGCTGACGATCCTGGTGGATCCGCGCCTGCCTTCGAAGATTTACCAGGGCGTCACAACTGAGATTACCGGTGAGGGCGGCTCCATCGCGCCGCTGAATGACTCGATCATCCAGTTCGATCGGCGGGGCTTCGCTCAATATCACATTACGCCCGACTGGCGCACCTTTCAGCAGTACTTCGCCCGCTTGGAAAAGCAGGGCATGGGCATCAATCTGGCTAGCTTTGTAGGGGCCACCCAGGTCCGGCGCATGGTGCTTGGCGACGACGACAAACAGCCGACACCCGCGCAATTGGACCAGATGCGAGAGCTGGTCAGGCAGGCCATGCGAGAGGGCGCCGTCGGGGTCTCGACCTCACTTGAGTACGCGCCCGCTCCCTACGCCAAGACCGAAGAGTTGATCGCTCTGGGTTCGGAGGCGTCAAAATTCGGCGGCATCTACGCCACGCACATGCGCGACGAGAGCAACGCCATTCTGCCGGCGATTGACGAAGCCCTGCGCATTGGGCGCGAGGGCCACCTCCCGGTCGAAATCTGGCACCTTAAGGTTGCGGGTAAGGCCAACTGGGGACGCATGCCGGAAGTCGTTGCAAAAATCAATGCCGCACGAGCCGGCGGAATGGATGTCAGCGCCGACACTTACGCCTACACCGCATGGTTCAACAGTCTCTCGGCGTTCATTCCGGCCTGGGCGCACGACGGTGGCGACGCCAAGCTGATCGAACGTCTGAAAGATCCGGCGATGCGCGCACGCATTCGCAAAGACATGATGACTCCGTCGAACGAATGGGACAACGAATGGCAGGAGATCAACGGTCCTCAGGACATCTTGATCGGCGTAGTGCAAAACCCCAAGCTGCTTCCGCTACAGGGCAAGCGACTGGCCGAGGTAGCGAAGATGCAAAACAAAGACCCCATGGATGCCTTGTTCGACCTGCTCATCGACGACAACGCGGCTACCGGAGTCGCCGTCTTCGGTATGTCCGAGCCGGATATCGTGCTTGCTCTGCAGCAGCCATGGGTAGCCTTCGACAACGATTCTTCCGGCACTTCACCCGAGGGAATTCTTGGCCAGGAACATCCTCACCCGCGGGCCTATGGCACCTTCCCTCGCATCCTGCGCAAATATGTTCGAGAAGAGAAGAGGCTCACGCTGGAAGACGCCATTCGAAAATTTCCGCGCTGCCGGCGCAACGTATGCGTCTAACTGACCGCGGAGTACTGAAAGCGGGGATGTGGGCCGATGTCGTGGTCTTCGATCCGGCCACGGTCCGAGACCTGGCCACGTTCGAAAATCCAAACCAGTTGTCCGAAGGAATGGAGTACGTGTTGGTGAACGGCGTTGCGGTGATCGATCAGGGCAAGCAGACCGGGGCGCTGCCGGGGAAAGTCTTGCGCGGTGCAGGGTACGTGCCGTAAGGATCGGCCGACGACGATGTGCGAACCGGCGGGGCTATTGTTGCGTCAGAGTGACTTCATGCAGCCCGATCACCGCCGAGTCCACGCGGGCCGGCAACGCAAATCGCGAGTCCATGCCGATATTGGGATACTTCGGCTTGAGATATTTCTCCACGAACAGTTCCAAAACGAATTGGGGAACGTCAACGCCGTCGAGCGAGACCGCATCGACGTGAACCAATCCTTGTCCCTTGGCACCGTAGGCGTGGCTTGTAACCACCACGTCGTGCAATCCGCTGAAAATTGAGAGCAGCGGATTGTAGGAATTCTTGCCCGCCTTCAACTGATCGAAATCGACGCGTGCAGTCCCAATGATCATGCCCGGCTGTTCCTGGAAAGCTACCGACCGAACTCCAGCGGGGAGTTCGACGTTCCCGGACGCAAAGTATGCATTAATCTCCTGCTCAGAGAGCTCCGTGGGCGATGGGTCCGGATGCGGTTGCGCTCCGTTGCTCTGCAGATGTTGCAGTTTGCGCTCGAAGCTTGCCACCCGCACGGGATTCGGAACAGAACGGGTTTGAGCGAGAGAATGTGGAACCAGAAGAGACCAAGCCGTGACCGCGAAAAGAAAGGCGCCGCAGGCCTTCATGGTTTGAGCGCGGCCTGAGTCTCTGGAGTTGCGCTGATGGCTACACGAGGTTGATCGACGTGCCGGTGATGTTGAAGCCGCGGGCGCCATCACGCGCCAGTTTGAAATCCAGAACTCGACCCCGAGATGCTGTGCCGCTCAACTGATAGATGCCGCCAGGTGTCTGTAGTTTGCCTTGTTCGATCTCGAACTTCCCGTCGCGCAGCAGCAATCGCCCCACGAATCGGTTGACCCGTAGCGCGCTGCTGTCTCCCGCCAGCGTAAGGTGGGGCAGGGAACCATCCCGAGCTTCTACCTGGAAGCTGGCGTCAGCGTGGGAAAGCAATTCCGCCTTGGTCCATCCCAGCGTGTCGGCACGGTACTCCACATTTGCGGTGCCCGTGATCCAGGCGTCATGCATGGCTTCTCCGATTTGCCCCAGCGCAACTTTTTCCAGAGTGCCGTTGCCGTGATACGTGGGGGGATTGACCGTGAAATCCATTTGCCACTCACCAGTGTGTCGTCCGCCCAATACGTCGCCACGAAGGTCCGAAAGCTGGAGAAGGCCCTGCTCGAGCTCGACCTCCGCCGAAACCCGGTTCGCGACCAGGCTATGAATCAAGACCCGACTTGCGGTGAGCTTTCCGATCGCGTGTAACGACGCCAGATAGGGTTTGGGTTGCGCCGGCGACGTCAGAAAGCGATACCACGGCTGTTTTCCCGGTTCCTCATTCAACAGAACGCCCAGTTCATCCGTCGCAAACTCGTCGGTGTGAAGATCGAAACGAATCGGACAAGTCTGAGACTTCTCGCATTGTCTGGGGACGGTCAGCGAGCCGCGCCACGTATTGCCAGCCACGAAAGCGGTCAGCTTCCGGACTTCACTGGCGCTAGGTGTCAGCTCAATACTGGCAGAGGAGATCTCTAGCGGCTCACTCAAGCCGCGCACTCGTGCGCGAACCGAATGCAGTTGTGCTGTCCCGGTAACCGTAGCGGCCGCGAATCCAGCCCAGCCACCGCCAACGCGAAGATTGATCCGGGCTTCTCCGTTCGCCACGGGTTGAGGCGCCGGTAATCCGACGGTGTGCGCCACTTCCAGCAGGCGCTGCACTTCGGCTTCTCCCTGCACCAGGAAGTTGTAACCGGAACGCGAAAACTGGCCACGCACGGTAGCGCTTGTAGGTCTGCCCAGAGCCAGATTGAACGGACCAACGTCCAGCCGGGGGTCGGTGCTCGTCGGGATAAGGGAGCCACGGCTACGATTCGGAGCTTCGTTTCATCCCATGATCGTCACTCGAAGATGAAGATATGGTGAAGGGAATCTTGTCGAGCGCGAGCCTGGTATTGGTGAGAGGAGATCGCAGATTCAAAGCCAGTACTTCACCGCCGCCCTGCCAGACCGGCCCGCATGCCGGTCGAGGTTGAAGCGCGCTGCAGTGTGATACTTGCATCCAGTTTGCCGGCCGCGATAATGTCGGCCGGCACATTCTTTTTCACCCGACGGGCGAATTCCACCAGCGGCTGAAGGGGCAGGTTCTGGACGAGCATGGTCAAATCGTACGCACGAGAACCCGGCATGGGAGCAACGCTGCCGTTCAGAGTGATTCCGCCGTCGCCAACCGGGGCTCGGCAGGACAGCTCGGAGAGAACATGATTCGTGGAACTGTAATGGCCGGTGCATCGCGCCGCCAGGCGCAACGCCTGATCGCCGGAAATGTCGTAGCGACGGAAGTCCTCAATCGAACCTTCTGTGTCTACCGTCAGATCCTTGGGCGTGCCAGTGAACTTGGCCGAGAACATAGACGCCGCCTCTCCATCCCTTGTCCTGTCCCAGAGTCAGCTTCGTGACCTGGCCCAGCTGCGCACCTTCCCACTGCAGCGCGAATTGCACCGGTGTTTCGTGCAGATTCGCCGAGCGCTGCCACGATCCGTCCACTGCGAGCAGGCCGGTATCGCTGAGGTTGAAATCAGTCCGCATTGGCTGGGCCTTTAGTCGCATACCCCAGGTATTTTCGGAGTCCTGCCACAACGCGAAATTGGCTTCGGTCAGGGAATAGGGTTTCTTCTCCTGTCCAAACTTGAAGTTAATGCGGCCGTGGTCGGCCTCAATGTAAGGAAAGCCCGGCCGGGCTTCGCGGCGCGTCTTCGAAGTCGGCGCCACCGGAGTGCTGGCGGCACGTTCGACCAGTTTTTCCAGGTTCCAGCGGCCTTCGTTGTTGCGCACCAGGTTGATGCTGGGTTCGGTGAGGCTAAGACGGGCGATCTCCAGCCGTCCCCGCAACAGCGAACTCACGCGCACGGTGGCCATAACATCGGAGGACTGCAACACTGGCTCGGCGCCGAACTCCGGGTCTTCGTGGACGACAAAATTTTCCAGGTCGAAGCCGGGTTGGGGCAACAGGCGCAGAGTCACCGATCCCACGCCCACCGGTCGTCCTAACGCCAGACTGATGGAGCGTACAATTCGGGTGCGCAGGCGTTGCGCCCCAGGGCGTACCAGAAACAGGGCCAGCACCAGCACGATGCCAGCGACCGCTCTGCCGCGATTGGACCGGAGAAATTTCAACGAACCACCTTCAACGTGCGCCGCCATCGCGTCAGGTCAAAGAAATGGATGGCCACGTGCGCCAGAAATCCCACTCGCTCGCCGATCGCCGTATGCAGATACTGGTTGGGCGGCGTTTCGAACGACCAGTAGATGAACATGGGTCTCCCGATCACATTTTCCTGCGGGATAAATCCCCAGTAGCGGCTGTCATAACTCACGTCGCGATTGTCGCCCATGGCGAAATAGCTGTTGGGAGGCACGACGATGTCATCGCCCTGAATATATTGCGGCAGATTTTGCTGCCAGTCCGGAAACAGGCGGTTGTAATCGGACGGCGGCACGGCGGGGAAGTTGTCGCGATATTCGTTCGGTCCTTCATCGCTGTTGTGGATGACGTAAGGCTCATCCAGCTTCTCCCCGTTGCGAAATACCACGCCGTTGCGTAGATGGATGCGATCTCCGGGAATCCCGATGATCCGCTTGACCACATATAGTCCGGGCTCCGCCGGTGAAAGAAAGACCACGATATCCTGCCGTCGTATTTCCCGATAGGGAAGCAGCGGGCCCATCCAGTGCGTGGCCGGAGCAAACAGGACCCGGTTCACGAAAACGTGGTCGCCGATCAGCAGCGTGTTTTCCATCGAGCTGGAGGGAATTTCAAAGGCCTGCAGGACGAACGTGATGATGAACAGTCCGGTCACCAGCACCGCCGCCAGCGAGGCCAGGAACTCGACGGTCGTCTCACGCGGCTTTTCTTCCGGTTTGTTCTCTTTCTTAGTCTTAGTCACTTGCTTGGGCACTGGACCTTTCCCGCTCTGGCACTATTTCTGCACTTATCGAACCACTCGAAACGTGCGGTCCCACCGGGTCATCTGGAACAAATGGGTCGCTGCATAGGCGAAGTGGATGAGTTTATCACCGGGAGTAGGAGAAGTCGGCATGTCATGGTCCGCGTTTCGGACCGACCAGTAGATGAGCAACGGACGTCCGATGACATTTTCCTGGGGCACGAACCCCCAGTAACGACTGTCCAGACTCTCGTCCCGATTATCGCCCAGAACAAAATAATTTCCCTGCGGAACGATGAGTTCACCGTCCTCGACCAGTTTCTTCATTTCCAGCCACCAGCCTCCTTCCAGACCAGGAACGGGAAGGTCAAGCCGGGGGAACTCATCGCGGAAAGCGTCGTGCATACCAGAGCTGTAGCGGACGTAGGGTTCCACCAAAGCATGGCCGTTGACATACACTTGCCGGTGGATCAGGCGGACGCGGTCTCCAGGCACGCCGACGACGCGCTTCACAAAGTGCTGAGTGGGATGCACGGGATAGCGAAAAACAACAACATCTCCCCGTTTTACTTGCCGGTACGGCATGAAGAGGTCCCACAGGCCGCCTCCGCCGTAGCGCAGTTTGTCGACCAGGAGATAGTCCCCGATCAGCAGCGTGTTCTCCATCGATTCGGAGGGAATCTGGAACGCCTGCACGATGAAAGTGATGACAAAAACCGCGATGACCACGGTCGCCAGCAACGATTGCAGCGAACTCAGCGTGTCCGCGTGCGGAGGTTTTACCTTTACTCCTACTTCCATGGCGGTCACGGGGCTTGCTCGCTGCGCTTCGTCCTGCCGTTAGCCCCGACGGACACGGTGCCGAGATATTCCAGCACCTGGCGGGCGGCGTCCTGCTCCGCATTTTTCTTGGTGGAACCATCTGCCCGGCCGACGAATTCCGCCTTGCCGCCATTCTCCAGCGGTTGCAGGCGCGCCTCCACTGTAAAAGTCTTGCTATGCTCCGGGCCGCGCTCTTTCACCAGCGTGTATGTGGGTTGGGGTCTTCCGGTGGACTGCAGCTTCTCCTGTAACGCCGACTTGTAATCGGTCACCGGGAGACTGCTTCCCTGCGATGCAATCCGCACCAGTTCCGGGACGACAATAGTCCGCAACACCAATCGGCGTGCCGCGTCCAGCCCACCATCGAGGTAAATAGCCGCCAGGACAGCCTCCAGGGCATCCACTAGCAAGGCAGTCTTGTTGCGGCCGCCGCTTTTCTCCTCTCCTCGCCCGAGGTTCAGGTAGTGCCCTAGCTCCAGTTCCTGGGCCACTCGAATTAGATGTTTTTCGCTTACCAGGTGGGCCCGGAGCTTGGAGAGTTCTCCCTCACGAAAGCTGGGGAACCGGTCGCAGAGTTCCTCTGTGGTGACAAATCCGAGGACGGCATCGCCTAGGAATTCCATTTGCTCATTGTCGCCCACGCGCGGACTGCCGGCCGCCTGCAGCGCCTCCAGCTCGCGTGCCTGGGAACTGTGGGTCAAGGCCTGCTCCAGCAGCTCTGTCCTCTGGAAACGGTAGTCGAGTGTTGCCTGCAACAGCGCAATGTCACGCGGCTTCATGATTTGGTGAGCGACCTCGGACCTCGAACTTCGGCAAATTCCTGCGGGCTGGGGTCCGAAGTCCGAGGTCCGGTTCGCCGTACTAATTCTTGGGCGTTGGGTTCTGCGCGCTCGCAGGCGGCTTCCCGGCAGCCGCGGGAGCGCCCCCGGTCAGCTGAACCAGCCGATCACGTTCGTTGCGTGACAAAGTGGCCAGGGTCGAGCCCTGGTTGGCTTCCGTCATTTGCACGGCCTGGTTGGCGTACTTCAATGCCTCAGGATACTTTCTCCTGCTTATCCAGCGAAAGCGCCAGGCGCAACACTGCCAGCGGGTCGAGCTGGGCAGGGAAGGCGTCCATCGACTTGCGAAAATAGCCTTCTGCGTCCGCATACTTTTCCCGGGTGTACTGGATGGTGCCCAGCACATAATATGCGTTGGAGCGCAGGAATCCTTTGTAGGCGTCCACCTTGTCCTGTGGAGTTCCGGGCGGCACGGTGATGTCAGTGTCGGCCGTTTCCAGTGCGTGCTGGGCCAGCTTCGTGCCCTCATCCAGGCGTTGATCCTTGTCCAGATCGGTCTCCCGCGTGCGCTCCGCCAGGACCTGGGCCACGCCCACCAGCGCTTCCGGATCATCGGGATCGATCTTGAGCACTTTGCGTCCCATGTCCATCATCTTCTCGGAACTGTTCGCAGTCTGATAAGCGTGCATCGCGTTCCGGTACAGCAGAATTCGCAGTTCGCTGTCGGGAAATTTGGCGGCGAAATCATCCGCCGCCTTTTTCCATGGCCGCGCCGTCGGTGGCGTTGGCCGCAGCTACTTTGTAGGCGTCGAACTCGGCCTGGGTCTTGGCTTGGGGCGGGCGCTTGCCCTGGGGCGGAGGGGTTGCGGCCGCGGTACCTGCCGGCGCGGGAGGCGTCTGGGTTTGCGCGGATACGAATGTAGCCAGCGCCAGTATCACGACTAGCATCGCTGCTTGCTTCATGCTTTCTCCTTGGGCAAAGTGCAATTCGTCACTGTTCGACGGCTTGCTGCCGTACTCTACTGTGAACGGCGGGTGGGCTCATATGGTTTCTGCAATCCCAGTTCGGCCGCAGCCTTGGCTTCGGGCAATCCGGAGCCCGCGGTTGCTGCCGCCCGGTAGTGGTCCATCGCCGCCTCGCGATCTTCCTGCAAGTCGAAAATTCTTCCCAGATAAATATGGGACCAGGCCACCACCTTCGGCTCATGCGCGACTTCCAGGGCGCGCTCGAAATAATTTCGCGCGCCCTGCATGTCCGAGTTGTGAGTGGCGACTTCCGCCAGAATAAAAAGCGCCCGGCCCTGGTCTTCGTTCTTCTCGTCCAGCGCCTGCTGCGCCAGCTTTTGCGCGCTTTCCGCGTCGCCCGCCGAAAGCCGCTGCTCGGCCGCGACCAGCAACTTGGCCTGCTGCGGACGCGAAAGATGCAACAGCTCGGTATCGGAGGTCGAAGCAAATGTCACCTGGGCTGCGCGCTTCCGCTCTTTTCCCAGATCGATGCCGCTCACCAGATCGCCATACGCGTTGCTGAGGCCGGCCGGGTCCTTCTCAAACCGCAGCAGCGCTTCATAAAAATAAGTCGTCAGGATGAAGCCCTGCTGGACTGAATTCTGAATGGCCTGCAGCGCGCTCCGCTTCGGGTGCTTTCTTCGATCCCGCCGTGCGCGCCTCGATCGCCCGGATGAAACACTCGGTCACCAGAAGGGAGACATCGCTCTTGAAGCTCTGATCCATGGGCGCCGTCTTGACGGTTAGCGAGCAGGGGACCCAGGCGCTTCATCGTCGCCGGGTACTTCATGGCCAGCGGATCCAGCAAATAGTGCAGGTAGGTGTGCCGGATCTGGTCCATCTTGAGCCCTGCCCCAGGGCCCGGAGAAATCACGACATAATAGTCTGATCCGTAGTTCCGGGCGTTGGTTTGTCCCGGAGCAGCCCATGGGATCGACATACACGGTGAACTCGCGACCCAGGCGGGAGGACGACGGCAGCTTCAGATAAATCTCGGTATCGAACAACATCTTGGCCAGCGGCTTGTGATAACGCTCGGTCAATGCCGGCGTAGGCCTCGCGGTCTGCTTCCCAGATGGCATGCAATCCAACTGTCTCGGAGAATTTCTGCAGAGCGGAAGGATTCCCAGCACGAGCGCCGGCATCGGGAGGCATGTCCGCATCCTTTACCTTGGCCGTCAGATTGGGCGGCGGGTTTAGGTAGAGCGCGAGGGACACGTACTGGGCCAGCAGTTTCGACGGATCCGGCTGCTGGTGCTCCTGATAGTACTGGCACATGGCCTGGGTCGCGTCCTTGGCTTCCGGCGAGCTCCGGCGGACGCGAGCCACCTCGGAGCGTACCCGCGCCCGCAGCGGGTCGGAGACGCCCAGGTCCTGGTCGTATCCACAGGTGTTGATAGCGGTAAGTACCGTGAACAGAGTTTCGTTGGTGTCCAGAGTTACGCGGCTCTGATTTTGAGCCGGCGACAGCTCCGCCAGCAGGGCAAACAAGGCCGCGTAAAGCGAGCACCTAAACCTACGACTCAGGGAAACCTCCTGCAGGCTGGCCGGATATGCGGGCTACGATCTATTCAAGTGTAAGGGGTGCCCGCCGGAGAATCAATGGACGCTGTTGCAGCTTTTTATTCGGAAGGCTTCTTTTGGCAGGAAACGCCGGCACGCCGAGGCGGTTACCCCTTCACGCTCACTCGTGAGAACGACAATATCGCCCGCCCCGTGGTCGGCCTGCCCATCGAAAGCGCCGGACGGAACGTGGTGAAGGTAGTGAAGATAAGCATGTTTTTCTTTACCTGCGGCAGCAAGGCGTTGTCTTCCTTGGAGTCGGAAAGAATGCGGTAATCCTGCACTCGTCCCTGCGAGTCCACATAGGCCTCGATCACCAGCGAGTCGTCGTTGATGGAATCCAAGGTCGATCCGAAAGCCGACTGTTGCAGTTGCGGCGCGGTGTGAAGCATCAGGGGAACATCGGAATTGTCCGCCTGCAGGGGGGCCAGAAATCCCATCAAGACCACAAAGATCACTACCGCGGCGGCCAGGCCTGCCGTCGCCGGCAGCATGAAGAGGTCCAGCGCATTGTCCAAACGCACCCGAACGCCTTCCAGATACCGGCGACTGGATTGCGCGACCTCCTGGGAAATCGCCACACGAAGCTTCAATGCCAGGTCAGGCGGCGCTTTGCGGGGGCCCACCCGGGCCAGCAGGTGCTGCGTCTGCCGCAGCGAAACGTATTGGCGGCTGCAGCGTTCGCAGGATTCAAGATGACTGGCTGAGCTCACGCATCTGCTTGCCGGTCACCGCTCCATCGAGGTACGGAGAGAACAACGGTCTGGCTTGGGCGCACGTCATCGTGTCACCTCAATCGCGGAAATCGCGCAGCGCCGCTCGCGCCCTTCGGGTCTTCCGGGGAGCTTGCAAGCCGAGTTGTTCCGCATGTTCCACTACGTATCCTGTCAGACGCTGTCGCAATGCTTCCCGGCCGCGGGTCAGTCGCGACTTGACCGTTCCCAGCGAAACGTCTGTAATTTCCGCTATCTCTTCGTACGACATTTCTTCCAGATCGCGCAAGATGACCGTGGTGCGGTAGGGCTCCGAGATCTGCCGCAATTCTTCCTCGACCCGCGCCCGGACTTCCTCGTGAACCACCATGTCGAATGGCGATTCGCTTTCGTCCACCAGCGTATCGCGCATCCCCGAGGCGCTCAGCCCGCTATCGTCCAGGTCCGGTTCGATCGACGTTTCCTTCGCCTTATGCCGGAACCACCAGCGTCGCCGGTTGGACGCCTCATGCACCGCGATACGGTAAATCCAGGTTTTCAGGCTGGACTCACCATGAAAATGCTTCATTCCCCGAAACACTTTCAGGAAGACTTCCTGAGTCGTATCGGCCGCGTCCGCCGGATCGGTGACGATGCGATAGACCAGGCTATAAATGGGTTGGTGAAATTCGCCGATGAGCCAGGCGTAGGCTTCTTCCGAGCCTGCCTTCAGTTCGGCCACGATCGCCGACTGCTGGGCCCGGACTCCGATCGATACCTGCCAGATCACCCAAGGTGGTTGCTCCCGCCATCAACGCCATGGCGTCACCCCCATTATAGGTTCTTTCCGCCCCTGAGCCCAAAGTTAAACGCGCCTGCCCCCAACCTGCAGTATGCCAACCTACTATATGTATAGACCCCGCCTGCGAGAGGTAGAGTTCCACACTGCGCAACTGTAATTATTTCAGTATGTTAGAGCATATGCGCCAGGCGGAGGATGGAGGTCCGTCGCGTATTCTCGCGGGTTGGCCGTGGGCGCGTCGCAAAGAAAATTGACGCCTGTTTCGGCGGGGTTGCGGTTGGGCCGGGGTTGCGGTGGCGGTAGGCGCGGCTTGGTGAGCAGGCTTCTTCTTGACAGGCGGTTTCTTCGCGGGCGCGGTGTCATCCACCACAATTTTCTTGGAGGCGGCGACGGCGTGCTGGCCTGAGCGTTTTGCAGCGCTGCGCGCAAGCGAGTGACTTCGACTTCTTTGGCTCCAGCCAGAGTCTCCATGCGGTCGGCAACCGCGCGCCGGGCTTTCTCGAATGCGCTGACATCGTTTTCCAGCGACTGGAACTCATCCTTGGACCCGAATGCCCCCGCCGACTCCGCCACCGATTCGAACACATCGTAAAGCGCGTCCAGATTGCGGTACAGCTTGAAAGTGGAAGTGAGACTCTCGGGCGAAGCCCTCAGCTCCGCAATAATTTCCGGCAAAGCGGACTGCAGGTTGCGCTGGATGGAGTCCACGTTGCCCTCGGCCTGGCGCTTGCTGCCGGAGTCGGTCTTCCATCTTTCGACGCGCAGCTTGGCCAGATCCACTTGCGCCGCCTGCGAGGCCTCCTCCAGCTGCGAGAGCAGCGCGTTCAGCTGACTGGCGGAAGAATACGAAACCGGACCTTGCGGCGCGGGTTGGTTGGAGGAAATCACCTGGGCGCTCGCCGCCAGACAAAGCGGCAACAGGGACAAACATCGAAAAAGGAAGATGGAGTTTCGTTTCATTAAAGTCGCCGCAAGCCGTCACTCAGCATACTAAGTTTCCCGGCTTTCGCAAAATTTGCACGGTACGCATTAGAGATGCCGACAGCCGCCGCCGGGTTTGACTATCGATAGCCAGTAAGCGAGAATTGAGTTGCTTTAAGCCCCTCGTCGAACACTCGTTTCTCATGTGGGCCTGTGGCGCAGCTGGGAGCGCGCTTCCATGGCATGGAAGAGGTCGTCGGTTCGATCCCGACCAGGTCCACCAAATCTCCTAACAACTTAGACGGGTCGTGTGGTCGCAACCGCAACATTTGTGTCGTGACTTGTGTCGTAACCTGCCGTTCTGGTGCTCGCTTAGGCCACACGGCCCGCATGTAGGTCTGCGAGGAGTCGGACAGCGGCATAGTACCGAGGAATCATTCGAACCAAGACGGCAAGCCCGTCGGCGGAGAGTGAGGAGGGAACGCTGCTGATCAAGGAGAACACTCTCCCCTCGACATGTACCCGACATAGAGCGGGACCGCGCGTGTCCCACGGGTGGGCGAGTGTGCGGACAAGCAGCACGCTTGGCCGTTATTCATCTGCGATAAGAGCCGCATGCGCTAATGAGCGCTCGTGCGGATCCGCGCGGGGGGCGATCAGCAATGGTCGTCCCTACCGCGACCTCATTGACTCGTGACCCCGGTTTCGGGTAGACGCCTTTCTCCCAGCTGACGTACAGGAATGTGTTCTCAGCGGGAGCATAGCGGGCTTTGCCGAACTGAGAACTGCCTTCCTGTCTCAGTGCCGCCCGACGACGACGATCATAAACGTCCCAGGCTTGCCCACCGGACGACCGGTTGCTCCCGGTTTCTGTTCCTCAAACTCGGTTGTGGGCAAATACACCTTGTGCCTCTCCAGGTCAACGTCCATTGTTTTGGCGCCAATTGGAGTATTCACGGTTTGCACGATCTCGAGCTTGCCGGACGCACTCTCGCCCGCAACGTTAAGCTTGCCATCTCGGCAGCTCGCGAATGCCTGGTGACCGTCGAACTTCGTGGCATCCACGCCTCCGCCGATCGGTAGATCGGCGAGTACCTTGCCGTCGTCAGTGCTCATCACGATCAGCTTCTGCGGCTTTCGACATCCGATGAAAAGCCGCCGCTTCGCGGTGTCGATCGATAGCCCAACGGGTGAGCCCCCGGGAGCGACCGGCCAGTGAGCCAAAACTTTCCTTGCTTTGATGTCGACCACTGCGACCTGGTCCTTGTCCACCAGATTGATGTAGACCTTACCGGCGCCGTCGGAGGCAAGAAACTCGGGTTTGCCGCCCAAGTCAATGGGAGCATCGATGGATCCTGTCTTCGGATCGACGTCGGGCTTGAGCGTCATCAGGACTCCGTTGTCGCCTGAGACGACCAGTACAAGCGCGGTGGCTTTGTCGAAAATGATGCCGTCAGCATCAGGCTGCGCGGCTAGCGTCCCCAGTACAGCATTCGTATTGAGATCGAAAATCACCACCGCGCCGTCGCCGTCGCTGATGAATCCTCGTCCGACCTTGGGAACTAGGGCAACGCCATGGTTATGCTTCTGGCCGGGAATGTCGGCGAGAGTCTTGCCGGAATCGGCATCGATGACCATCGTGTGGGTGCTTCTGGGAACGTAGAGCCGGCGATTGTCGGCATCCAGGGTGACATAGTCCATGCCGCCCTCACCGCCGATGTGAAAGGTCTTTTCGACCGCCCAAGTGCCCTGCGCGGCAACGCGGGCGCTCAAGCTGAGCGAGACCACTGCGATCAGAAGGGCAGCAGATAGATTCCGAGACTGCACTCGATACCTCCAATAGGCTGGGCAATTGTAACGATAATGCTAGAAGTTGCGACCTGAAAACTACCTGAAGCAAGAAGAGCACGGCCGTCACGCTGGCGAGACATCAATTACAGTGCGCCGGGGTAAACCCGCATGAAGTAGAGGTTGCAAGAGCCTTACGAGAAAGGAGTAGGTGCAGCGATGCTAGCTGACATTCCAGTGGGTGAAAGTCCCGCCGGCGGAAATTGCCCAGTAGCCACCGTAGTTATACCCGACCACGGGAAGGGCGACCGACCCGCGGAAAGCTCGGGCGTAAAAGTCTCCGTTGGCTGGGAGGAAGTACGACCCGGTCAGATCCGCCAGGGAGGCGAGCAACTCGACAGGCCGTAACGCAAGCGAACTAGTGAAGCCGCGTAAATCTCGTCCCATCTGAAGCGGATGATGGGGGTACTTGGGAGTGCCGAGCCGGTCTACTCCTGGCGAAGGCCAGTACCATCGGTGAAGGTATCGGGCAGAAGCAGCCGATGGGCTCCCCGCGGTCTAGAAGATGGCATGCCGAGAAGGAATGGGCAGCGAAAGCACGGAACCACTCATGGGTCGCCTGAGGCAGGAATGCACAGCGAAGGCATCTCGTATAAGCCGCTCCGCGGTGAAATCAAGATGTGCCTATGAGCGGGGCGGATGGGGTCGATTAAGTGTTGCTGGACCGGGACAGAATAACCCGGACCGGAGCGAGGACCCCTGGGGTAGAGCAGCACGAAATGCTCAAATGGCGGTGCTCCAGCGCACAACTGCCCCGACACAGCGCGGGGATATACAGGTTTGAAAGCGGGGGGGCACGAAGGAGGGATGCAAACTAGACGGGCGCGACAATGGGACGCCTGATGCTGGGAAGGCACCTTTCGCGCGGGGGGCGCTCAGCAATGGTCGTCCCTACCGCGACCTCATCCTATGAAAAATATGGAATGCAGGGGGCTATCGCGGCACCTCATTCTCCCGCAGAGAATCCACCAGCTCCTTTGCTTCTCCTAAGCTGCAGCCGTAGAGTTTGCGGGCGGCGTACATGGCGGTGATGGTCTGGCCGCGGGCGACGAGTTCGCGGAGTTGCTTCTGTTGGTCTTCGCGATTGAGCGATTTCAGGTGCGTGAAGTCCTGGATTAAGGAAGCCGGATCGGCAATGACCGTGTAGGGGCGCAGGGCGTCGAGGAACTTGTGCGCGCCGGGCACAACGTCCCAACGTATACGAAGGAGCGTCGGCGCGGTCATCGTGACTGGATAATCTCGGTAAAGAGTCGAACTGGTGCCATACCAGCGTTTTTTCAATGGAGCCTGTTCCCCGCGCTCGGCCTTCAAGGCGTCCGCAAGAAAAGCGGTATCGCCAGATAACTCGATTTCGATATAGCGGAGGTATTGGGTTTGCGTGGCGCCAGGCTTTGCCGGATCGGGTGTTTCGACGCGCTCCTTGACCAGCCGGGCCGACGCGACCTCGCCGAGGGAAAGGAAAACGACAGAAGGGTCATCGGCGGGCAACTGGTAGTTCAGATAAGAACGATATTGCACGTAAATTCCCGTCTCGTTCATACGGACGACCCAATTGGACGGGTGGAAGCGTGCAGTGACCATCCTGAGAGTCAGAAGCACGAAGAGCAGTAGAAATGAGCCAAAGAAGTAGCCGGGCGGCCACTTTCGCGTGTAGGCGTTGAAAAAGAAAGCCGCGGTGGCGGCGAATCCAGCAACCCAGACGATCAACGCTCGCATACGCGAGTGGCGGAATATGCGATCCCTGGGGCCAATCTCGACGTGTTGAAGGCGCAGCAGGCGCATAGGAGCTCCGACGAACGACAAGAGTTTACTTCGCCGGAGCTGCTAGCGATAGTTACTTGCGATAACACCCAAAACACACGTCGGTAGAACACTGTAGCGATCCTAAGCAGT
This sequence comes from Terriglobia bacterium, assembly GCA_963803655.1. GTDB lineage: Bacteria > Acidobacteriota > Terriglobia > Terriglobales > Acidobacteriaceae > JAIQFF01. The sequence goes on along the minus strand of CAWDNR010000010.1, from coordinate 215,921 downwards.
TTTATATCCCCACCAAACCCGAGGTGAAAAGGTGATTAGCTGTACACCACGCATCCGTGTCCTTCGAGGTCGCTGATCCATGCGGGCCTCACAAGCGTGCTTACCCATCGCAAGTCGAGTTTCTCCAAGCGAGGAAGTGTGGCCATGGTGGCGGGCAGGCAGGTTAGCGGATTACCGCGAAGATCGATCTGCCGCAGTTGCAGCAGTGCTCCGATTGATTCTGGCAGGGCCGTCAGCTTGTTGTTTCTAAGGTGTAGCTCTCGCAATCGCGACAACCGTCCGACGGAATCCGGCAGCCCGGTCAGTTGATTGTCGGATGCCCGAAGCTCGATCAGGTTCGCTAGACCACAAACCACGTCAGGTAGTGTCGCAAACGCGTTCTCACTGAGATTCAGGTAGCGCAGCTTTTTCAATTGATCGAAAGACGACGGAAGTGAAGTCAACCGGTTGTCGTGAAGGTAAAGAAAGTCAGTGAGACCGTCGAGATCTCCCAGAGTATCCGGCACCTGCGTCAATGCATTGTGCCCTAGGTCTAGCATGCGAAGCCTCTTCAGGCGTCCAATCTTTGCCGATACTTCCCTCAGGCCGTTGTCAGCCAAAATGAGAGTTTCGAGTTCGACCTGCTCCCACACTGATTCTGGCACGTGCCCGAGCTGCTTCTTCCATAGGCTCAGATGCGATGGAGACGGTTCTGCCACGACTCGTATACTATCGCGACGGAAGAATGCAGGAATGCGGTAGCTCCCGAAAGGTGGGCAAACCGGAAACAATGCGGTGGTTGGCGAAGCGGATCGCGCCATGACGGGAATGCAAGTAGCCCAGGCGCTGGAGAGAGCCAAGGCAGAGCGCGGACGTCTGCCAACCAGCATTACGGTGGACTATGGCACGGAGTTCGCGCCGTCGCGCCCTGGAAGCTTGGGGGATGACGAACGACGTACAGTTGTGTTTCATTCGACCGGGGCGGCCAGTGGAAACGAATCGACGCATCTTCCCTGGCACCATTCCTGAGTGGCCGAGCAGGCCGTGGGGCCAATCCCAGGAGTAGCAGGCGGGGGCTGGGGGGAATTATTCCGCGTGCTGCAAGCAGTTACCACAAGGGCTACTAACGATAGACTTGCTCGAACACACTGAGAAAGTCGAGCATTGCGAGGAGTGAGGAAGATCGGCATATGATGGAGTGCTCATGCCAAACCACGTACGAGAACAATTGATGACATTGAGTATGTTCGCGAGGGGGTTATGATGCAGCAACAGGATGTCGCCCGAGTGCTGAGCGATCCATTGGCGCAAGAGCTAATGCAGTCAAATATTCCCGCGCGGTTAGCGTATGTAGGACCCGATGGATTTCCGCGCGCGATCCCGATTGGCTTCCACTGGAACGGTGCTGAATTTGTCCTTTGTACTGTGCCAGACGCCCCCAAAGTGTCGGCACTGAAAGCAAATCCGAAGGTAGCGTTTACCGTTGATACGAACGCTTTCCCACCCCATGTTTTGCTCGTGCGAGGTACTGCCGCCGTCGATATAGTTGACGGTATACCGCCTGAATATCTAGCGGCGTCCAGGAAAGGCGTTGGACCCGACCAGTGGGATGCCTTTGAGGCGCAGGTGCGCGCGCTGTACAAGCAGATGGCGCGCATCAAAATTACACCGCTTTGGGCCAAGTTGTTGGACTTCAAGACGCGATTTCCGACACCAATCGAGAAATTGATCCGTCGGGCGAGCTAGTGAACTGGTTTCAAAAAAAGGGCTGGCGATCACTCTCAGAATGCCTATGCATGGTTGGCGTAACAGTGCGCCGTGAAAGGCGCTGGACTTCAGCAGGTGAAACTCCGCCGCCCATCACAATGCCGATTCCAGTCGTGGACGCACTAACCCTCTCATGGCTTCGAGACGAAGTAGTAGTGATTGTCTCCTTCGTCGACTTGTTTCCCGACCAGCACTAGGCCCTCGGCACCCAGAGTTTGCTCATACCGCTCATCTCCTAGCGAGATTGACTCGCGTCCGGTGAGTGAGTCGTGCCACGTGACTGCTTGTGCCGGTGACGTAAACAGAAACTTACCGCGGGAATTTAAAGCCTTGGCGACCTTATGAATGACGACGATCTGGATATCGGTCGGCAATAAGAACATCAAGCCCCATGCAACGACACCATCGAATGTGCGGTGGAAAAATTCCGAGTCCTCGACAGCCGCGCATTCCGCGTGAACATTAGGAAACCGTTTGCGAAATGCGGAGATCAACTTCGTGGATGCGTCTATGCCGTAAACTGTGAAACCTTCCTCGATCAGCACCTGCGAAATCGGCATACCATGGCCACATCCAAGATCGAGGATTGAGGAACTGGCTGCAAACGTCTGGCTTCATTCCCGCACGGTTGCCACACCTATGTGCGGATTCCGTGTGGACATATAACTATCGGCAGCTTCCTCGTAGCCGTTAGACTTGTCTTGCGGAGTGTTCTTCGCCAACAACGCAGCCTCGGCAGGTCGGTAACCGCGATGCGGATTCTACCACCCGGTTTGGCCACTTTTTTTAAGGCTCGTCGCTGTACTGCGCAGCATTAGGCGACTGCGTAATTTCGAAGGTCCTGAGTCGTGAAGCAATTTACTCGCAAAGTGCACGGTTCTGCGAGGGGCATATCAGCGTCAGACCGCAACTCCAATCCTTACTGTCTCAGATCACCAACCAGCATGGCATCGAAAGTGCGGTTTTACCTGAAGGCGCGGAGCGGTGACTCGCGCCTACCTCCTCCTCCAATTCCGTTGGAGGGTGCTTTGCGTCGCGATGACTTACTGAAGCCTGATTTAGTGAGTGAAGCCATTCTCCTCGGTGCGGGCGCGTTGGTCTTCGCGATTCTGATTCTGATCCTGCTCGTAGTTCTGACACAAGACTCAGCGCCCATTTGAAGCCGAAGAACTAGTCAGAAGAGCTGTGCCTGAGATGGCGACGAATCAGTTTCGATTGGCTTCGCACAATCCGCATCGTCATTCTGCACCTGGTTGACTCTCGTGCTAAGCGGATAGCGACGCATGACCGTGGCGTCGAAGGGCTTCAGCATCTCCGAGACAACAGTTGTGTTTCGGAAAGCCGTGTCCAGCCACGGATCGAAGACAGCCAAGGTGACCGCGGAGTGCAGCACCGGTAAGACACTGCTCTCGCTGGGGCGATCCATGTTTGCAGCGACGGACGTCCGTTCCCCACCCCAGCAGTTCCCGCGGCTGGCGTCATCCCAACGAAATGAAAAGTGTTACCCATCCACTGGACGAGTACATACCCTTGCGCCGGTCCCGTTCCGCGATATACTTTCGGGCCGGCCTCCCGAGAGGCCACAGGCGACATGGAGACAGCCAAGCGAGTCTGGGTTGCGGCCACCCTCGACACCAAGAGCGACGAAGCCAACTATGTATGCACCCTGCTCGAAGCCGCCGGACTGCCGGTAACATTGGCAGATCTCTCCACGTTGGGCAGTTCGGTCCCCACGCGCATATATTTTTCGCCCGAAGACATCGCGGCGTACCACCCGCAAGGTCGGAGCGCAGTATTCACCGGCGACCGGGGAACTGCAATTGCCGCCATGAGCGATGCGTTCGAGCGCTTTGTAAAGAGTCGCGATGACATCGGCGCCATGATTGGCCTGGGCGGCTCCGGCGGCACGTCTTTGATCACGCGCGCCATGCGCGCCCTTCCCACCGGTGTGCCCAAGCTGATGGTTTCGACGATGGCCTCGGGCAATGTCGCCGCGTATGTCGGTGCCTGTGACATCACGATGGCTTATTCCGTCACTGACATGACAGGCCTGAACCGGATCTCCCGCCGCGTGCTGGGTAACGCAGCGCACGCGGTCGCGGGCATGATGCTGCACTCTGTCCCGGAGGCAAGTGAGGAGCGCCCGGCGGTCGGGCTTACCATGTTTGGCGTGACTACCGCCTGCGTTCAGCAGATCTCCCGGCTGCTCGCTGACCGCTTCGACTGCATCGTGTTTCACGCCACCGGCCCCGGCGGCCAGTCCATGGAAAAGCTGCTGGAAGATGGCTATCTTGGCGGCGTGCTCGACATTACCACTACCGAAGTCTGCGATCACCTGTTCGGCGGCGTGCTAGCCTGCACCGACGACCGCTTTGCTGCTGTGGCTCGCACCCAGGCGCCCTATGTTGGTTCCTGCGGGGCCCTCGACATGGTGAACTTCGGAGCGCCCGAGACCGTGCCCGAACGCTATCGGGGACGGATGTTTTACCCGCACAATCCGCAGATCACGCTGATGCGGACTACGGTCGAAGAAAATATCCTCCAGGCTCGCTGGATCGCCGGGCGGCTCAATCAGTGCGAAGGGGAAGTGCGGTTTCTGCTGCCCACGGGCGGCGTTTCGGCGCTGGATGCGCCCGGGCAGCCCTTTTGGGATCCAGCGTGCCGATGCGGCGCTGTTCGAGACGCTGACTGCCGAACTGGAGCAGACGGACCGGCGGAAGCTGCGGCGGATCCCGTATCACATTAACGATCCTCAGTTCGCCCAGGCCGCGGTCGAAGAATTCCTGGCGGTTGCGCAGGCGACACTCGTCTTAAGGGAATAGTCATGCCACGTTTTGCGCGGGAGGACTTGCTGGCGAAGTATCAGGAAATGGTTCGCCGCCGCCAGCCGATTATCGGCGGCGGCGCTGGCACGGGATTGTCGGCCAAGTGTGAGGAAGCTGGCGGCATCGACCTGATTGTGATCTACAACTCGGGCCGCTACCGCATGGCAGGCCGGGGCTCGCTGTCGGGACTCCTGGCCTATGGCAATGCCAACGATATCGTGATGGAAATGGCCAAGGAAGTCTTGCCAGTTGTCAAGAAAACGCCCGTGCTCGCGGGGGTAAATGGCACCGACCCTTTTTGCCGGTTCGACACCTTCCTCAACAGTGTCGCCACTGTCGGTTTCTCCGGCGTGCAGAATTTCCCGACCGTCGGACTGATCGACGGAGTCTTCCGCCGGAATCTGGAAGAGACCGGAATGAGCTACGCGCTGGAGGTTGAGATGATCCGGCTGGCCCACGAGAAGGACCTCCTGACGACCCCTTATGTTTTCGACCCGTCGCAAGCGGCCACGATGGCGAACGCCGGTGCGGACATTGTCGTCGCCCACATGGGCCTGACCACCGGCGGCATGATCGGTTCGGAAACCGCCTTGACGCTCGAAGCTTGCGCCGGCCGGATCGACGCCATCGCCGAAGCCGCGCTCGACGTACGCTCCGATATTATTGTGCTTTGCCACGGAGGCCCGATCGCTGAGCCTGCCGACGCTACTCTCGTGCTCAGCAAGACTCGCCATTGTCAGGGCTTCTACGGCGCGAGTTCCATGGAGCGCCTACCCACCGAAAAGGCCATAACGAAGCAGACCCAGGATTTCAAGCGAATCACCTTCTAACACTGGAGGCAAAATGCCGAACACGGTTTATATCAGCGCGGTGATCGATGCGCCCGTCGAAACGGTATGGGAGATCATGCGGGACTACAACGGTATGCCTTCGTATCATCCTGGAATCAAGCGCAGCGTGATCGAAGATGGCCGGCCGAGCGATCAGGTCGGCTGCGTGCGCCGTCTTACGCTGGGGGAGGGTTTCGTGCGGGAAGTTCTGCTCTGCATGGACGACCGAAATTACATCTTCACCTACGAAATAATCGAAGGCACTCTGCCGGTTCGCGGCTACGTGGCGGGCGTCCGCCTCCATCGCGTTACCCAGGGCAACCGCACATTCGCGGAGTGGTGGGCCGATTTCGAAGTGGTGGGAGCCGAGCGCGACGCCATTGTTGCGCAGATCGGAAACAATGTCTTCGCAGCCGGCTTTACCGCCGTCGCCGCGAAACTGGCTGGAAAGCAGTCCTAGTCCGGCGCCGATTCGGTATGCGTTTGGCACTGGGAACCTGGAACCGGCAACTGATTTCACGAACTACTGCAGAACGACTCCACGCTCCAAGTCCCGGGCGGCTCGCTTCAAATCATCCAGCCTGCCCAGATCGCGCCAATAATATTCGTCGGTACGAAACGCCAGGATCTTCTCTCCCTGGCCAGCCAGACGCAAATAGGATTTGATGATGGAGAAGGTTCCTTCTTCCACCATCTTCGGTAGGAGGAGAGGCGAAATTACGTGGATACCGGCAAAGGCCAGCGCCTGAGTTTGCGGTGAAGTACGAGCCAATTCAGTTTTCCCATCGTGCCCGGACCGGCGGCCGCAAAGCCGGAGTTGTTCGTCAAACAGCAGATAGCGGGAAGTTTTGCGGTCCTGCACTGCCAGCGTGGCGAGAGCCTGATTGTCGGTATGAAATTGCGCCATACGTCGCAAATCGATCGTGCTGATGACATCAACGTTGTGCAGAATGAACGGCTCGTCCGGACGGCTGGAGTCATCGCGAAAAAAATAGCCGGCCTTTTGCAGTCCCCCGCCGGTATCGAGCAACACATCTTCGCGAGAGATCTCAATTCGCATGCCGAAATTGTCATGGGCGTTCAGGTACTCCAGAACCATGTCGGCAAAGTGATGCACATTGACAATCACTTCGCGAACCCCAAAGCCACGCAACCGGGTCAATGTGATATCCAGCAAGGTCCGTCCGGCGACTTCGACCAGCGCCTTGGGGCGGTCGTCGGTGAGCGGGCGGAGTCGGGTACCGAGGCCCGCGGCCAGCACCATCGCTTTCATTGGCCGAGCGTCTCCAGTTCACGATGCCGCAATACCACTTCGACTCCGTTGCGGCCGCGCAAACGCTTGGCCAGTTGCTCCGCCAGATAGACTGAGCGATGCTGCCCGCCAGTGCAGCCGAACGACACCATCAGATTCTTGAAGCCGCGCCGTTGGTACTCGCTCACGCTGGCATCCACCAGCGACAGGACGCCAGCCATAAACTGATGCACGCTCTCCTGCTGATTCAGATAGTCGATCACCGGCGCGTCCCTGCCGGTAAGCGCCTTGAAGCGCTCTTCGCGCCCGGGATTGGGCAGACTGCGGCCGTCGAAGACAAATCCACCGCCATTTCCCGTCTCGTCCTTCGGCCAGCCGCGATGAAATGAAAAACTGAAAATCCTGACCACGAGATTCTCAGCGTCGGAGGCCAGGCTCTGCAGCTTCTCCGATCCCAGCATGCTATTGAACGCGTCCAGCAGCGTGGGCAGCGCGATGGGCAGGGTGACGTTGTGCAGCAGCCAGCGCAAGTTCTTCAGCGCATATGGGACGCTCTGCAGGAAATGAGCCTTGCGTTCGTAAAAGCCGCGAAAGCCATACGCCCCCAGGGCCTGCATAATGCGGACATAAACGTAGGCATAGTAGTACTGCATGAACACGTCGCGATCGAGCTTGACGAAACCGGCGACGGTGTCGAGGTAGTGATCGAGCAACTGCTGGCGCAGTTCCGGCGGCAGGTCGGCCTTGGCGTCGTACAAGAGCGAGGCTACGTCGTATTGCAGCGCCCCTTTACGTCCGCCCTGGTAGTCCAGGAAAAATGGCCGGCCGTCGCGCCACATGATGTTGCGCGACTGAAAATCCCGATAGAGAAAATACTCGTGCCCGGCGCTCAACAGGAATTTCGTCAGGCGGCTGAAATCGTCTTCCAACGCTTGTTCGTTGAAGGGAATGCCGGCCAGGCGAAGAAAGTAATACTTGAAGTAATTCAAGTCCCAGGCGATGGACTGCCGGTCGAAGCTGGCCCGCGGATAGCACACCTTGTAATTCAAATCGCGCCCAGCCTCTATCTGGAACCGCGGCAACACGGCTATGACTTTGCGATAGGCCTCAACCGTCAGCGGAGCAATGTTCTCGCCGGTGCGATTCTTCGAAAGAAACTCAAAAAGTGTCGTGCCGCCCAGGTCTTCTTCCAGATAAGCATCGTGCGCCAGATCTTCGGCATAAATTTCCGGAACGGGCAGACCGTGCTGGCGAAAGTGCCGGGAGAATTCGAGGAAAGCGACATTCTCTTCACGGACGTCGTACAGAATACCAATCGCACTGAACTGCCCACCGCGAAGCCGGATGATCTTTCGACCCGAGCCCCCGAGTTTTCCCTGTAGCGGCTGTGCCTGCTCAGCCGGTGTGTGGAAGTGCTGCTCGAAAAGCTGGTTGAGAATGTCCATGAATATGCCACAAAGATAACATCGAACCGGGACGCGAAAATGGAAAGGGCGGCAGGGCGCTTCAGTGAGCAAGAGGCTGGGTTGCGAGTGGCCGCGACGAATCTCCTCCCAGCGCTGCCTTGAAAACGATCGGCCGGGCTGAGATAATGCCCTTTCCTTCTCGCACCGTAATGAATTGGTTGGGCTCGACATTAGCGATGGAGTCCTTTTGGCCGCTCGGCCACACGATAGTGAGGCTCACGGTTTTGCCCACCTCCGGTTTGCCCAACCCGAAAGTCAGAGGCAGCTCGCTTTGGGACAAATAGCTCGAACCCGTTTTCACCATGCCAAAGAGTCGCGTGCCTTTGCTGGTTTTCACCGTCACCTTCGCGCCGATGCCGTCACGATTTGAGCGCGTGCCCACGGTTTTCACTCGCAGCATGTCGTTCTGGTTGCCATTGTCGTTGCGCAGCAATCGAGCCGGCCCGTTGTTGGCCGTGATGAGCAGATCGAGGTCACCGTCGTTATCGAAGTCTCCGTATGCCGCTCCGCGACCAACGATGGGTCGTGGCAATGCGGATCCGAGTCTCGCCGTAACCTCCTCGAACTTCTTTTTGCCCAGGTTGCGGAACAGATGTGGCGGCTGGGCATACTTGACGGTGGGCTGCACCACACTGACGTCATCGGAGACGTGGCCATTGATCGCGAGAAGGTCAAGTAGACCGTCCAGATCATAGTCAAAGAAGAATGTGCCGAAGGTGAGTGACTTGGTCGAGATCCTGGCAATGCCGGTTGCGGGAGCTTCGTCCGTAAACAGGCCCGATCCGTCGCTGTGGTAAAGCGCCATACCCTCGTTGGTGAAATTGCCGATCACCAGGCTCTGCCAGCCGGAATTGTCGTAGTCGGCGGCGTCGGTCCCCATGCCTGCGCGCACCGTGCCGGCCTCGCCGTAGGCAATGCCGGCGGCCACGGCAACGTCGGTGAAAGTACCATCGCGGTTATTGTGGTAAAGCTTGTTGGGTTCGGTATCGTTGGAGACGAAAAGATCCATCCACCCATCGTTGTCATAGTCCAGCATCGCAACGCCGAGCGACTTGCTCGTGGGATCGTAAAGGCCGGCGCGACGCGTCACATTCTCAAAAGTTCCGTTGCCCTTATTGTGAAATAGTGTCGCGCTCTGACCTTTGTATCTTTGCGGCGTGCAATAGGACTTGTTCTTGCTGTCGAGCGAGCAATATTGGTCGGTCTCAATCGACCATTCGATGTAGTGGGCGACGAACAGGTCGAGCTTGCCGTCGTTGTCATAGTCAAACCATAGCGCGCTTGATGAGAATCCTGGATCGGCCACGCCTGCTTTAACGGTCACATCGACAAACTTGCCATTCCCCAGATTGCGGAGAAGATGGTTCGACCCGACGGCGGTAATGTAGATGTCGACGTTGCCATCATTGTCGTAGTCACCGACAGCGCAACCCTGACCGTAAAGCTCCAGCGCCAGCCCTGCCTGCTTGGTTACATCGGTGAAGGTTCCGTTCTGGTTGTTGTGATAGAGCGCGGGGTAGGATTTTCCCGTTTGATGGCCGGGCCAGTCCATGGAGTTGATCAACAGGATGTCTTGCCACCCGTCGTTGTCGTAGTCGAGAAAGCAGGCGCCGCTACCCATGGTTTCCGGCAAGTATTTTTTCCCGAAGGCGCCGGTGTTGTGCTTGAAGTGAATGCCGGCCTGGGCGGTCACGTCGGTGAACTGGATCGGTCCCGAAGGACGTGCGGGAGCTGTACTGGGAGCGGCAGCGGACATTGGTGCCGGGACGGAAGGTGGTTCGCTTGAAACCGAACTGGCGGGTTGCGGTGCAAGAGTTTCTTGCGGCCGCGAGGCGTGCTGCTTGCAACCCGCCAATGACAAGATTGCCGCCAGCGCCAGACAACAAGTGACCCGGATTCTAGGCATCAGCGGCTCAGTTTCCTTTTCGCTCTTCTCGACCTTCCACCTGGCCGATCGCGATCCTGACAAAAATTCAGCGGACCACCGCTAGTTTTTCCGAACTCGCACGTCGCGAATCCAGCCAAATCTCGATCAGCATGGCAGTCGGTCCCACGATGAAGAGCGCGTAGAACGGTGCGTAGACAATCTGGTACATCCGCATGACCATCTCAACCAGTGCCACCAGAAATACCACCCCGCACTGTGCTCGCTTCGATCGCACGGTGGTTTTCGGATCAGTAATCATAAAGAAAATAAAGAGCTGATACATCGGACCGGTGATGGGCGCAATCTCCGACTGCCATGGACTTCCGGTGATCCAGCTGCGCAGAAAAGCGAATGCGATGAACGAGATCACATAAGTAAAGGTGATGTGAAAGCGCCGGAGGCGCCAGATAATCACCGAGCCCAGCACCCAGATAACCAGCATGGGCAAAAGGTAATTGCCCCACTGAATGCTCAAGCTGGCCACGGTTTCAGGCACGAGAAAAAGCATGGCCGAGATGCCGAAATTCGATGGGTTCCAGACATGGCGCCCTTTAATGCGCAACACGTATTTGGACATGATGGAGATGGCCGCGCACAGGGCGTAGGGCCAGAACGCGGGTGAGCGCAGCAGAATTCCCACGCTGATTCCGCTGATGTACGCGCTCGCCGGATGCACCCATTTGTGAAAGAACATTTGGCCCAGCGCCAGCTCGGTCACGATACTTACGGCGATTGCCAGCAGAGTCCTTTGGTAGCTTTCGAGAATACCGAACGACAAGTGGCCAACCAGCAGGATGCAGGTAATAAAAATCGGAGCAATGTAGCGATTGTCGAGACTGACAAATTGTTTCCACCGAGCGGGTGAGGGCGGGGGCGGTGTCAAGGGCGCGGTCGTCGGCTGGCTCATACAGGCTCCTTGATCTTGTAGAGTTGGCCGGCAGCAGGTTTGTCGATAGTCTGCAGCTTGCCGGAGGGCCAGCGAATTACCGCCTTTTCCATTTGCGGGTATTTTCCTAGTCCAAAATGAAGTCGCCGTTGATTTTGCGCGGCGAAACCGCTACCGCCCGAAACCTCCTGCACTTGCTGCTGGCCGTTCCAGAAGAGCGTGACCTGAGTGCCAATCGCACTGCGGTTGCTCGCGGTTCCTTCCAACTGAAATTCGATCCATTCATTTTCCGGGGTCACCGTGTTCTTGTAAACCAGCAGCGGACCCTTCTGGTTGGCCACCACAGCGTCGAGCACGCCGCGATTCCAGAGGTCCGCCAGCGCGACGGCGCGGCCGTCATAAATGTCGCCGACTCCAACCGCCTGAGCCACATCGACAAATTTTCCGGCGCCATCGTTCAACCACAGCCGCTTCGATTGATAGCCTGACAAGCTGCGGCCCTCGAACGCCGGCCAGTTTTTGGCGTCGCCAATGATGGTGCTATTGCCGCCGGCGACCTTGGAAAAGTCATACCAGTAGCTGCGATTCCGGTCGAGCGAGATGTAACCGTTCGCCAGGTAGAGATCGAGTGTCCCGTCGTTATTGAAATCGCCGAACTGCGCACCGAAGCTCCAGCCGCCGAGTTCGACTCCGAAATCCCGGGCCAGGTTCTCGTACTTGATGCCGTCGCCGGCGGTTCCTTGTTTCGGCACCCACAGATTATTTCCCTGGATAAGAATGCCATCTTCAGAAATGTTTGAAACGTACACGGCATATCGGCCCTGGTTCAAGATGTCGCCAAACGCGGCATTCATTCCACTCTTGGGCGCAAAGCCCACTCCCGTCTGCTGCCCTACTTCATGAAACCGTTTCCCATCGTTGAAATAGAGTTCAGAAACTCCGTAGTCGTTGGCAATGAACAAATCGGGATGCCCAGTACCGCGCAGGTCTGCGGCCGCCGCGGCCAGTGCCCACCGCCGGCTGTTGATGCCAACTTTCTCGGCGACTTCTTCAAACTTTCCATGGCCAAGATTGTGAAACAGATATTTTCGCCCGCCATTTTTTGCATATTCAAAACTCTCGGGCATGATTCGTGTGGTAGCGATATGCCAGAGGTCGATGTCTTCGGCATAATAGCCGCCGACAAACAAGATCCAGCAGCCCATCGCCATCGTAATCAAACCAGATCGCGGTGTTGGCATTGATCCAGGGCGGAAGGCCGGCTTGCTCGCTTACGCGGGTGAAGCCATGGCCCTGGTCGTTGTGGTAGAGCTCAGGGCGTCCCCACTTGATGAGGAACAGATCTTCGTAGCCATCATTGTCGTAGTCGCCCCACACCGCTCCCGGTAGAAACTCCGGTGCCCGGCTGATTGACATCGGCAATGCCGAGTTCACCGGCCACGTCCTTGAAAGTGCCGTCGCCCAAATTGCGGTACAAAGCATTCTTGCTGCCGATAGCGCTGTTGACGACGTAGATGTCTGACCAGCCGTCGCGATCGAAATCGACGATTGACACGGACGCGCCCATCGAAGCGACCTCCGGCATGATGGGATTAAGTTTGGGATCGAGCTCCGGGGCTTGATGAACAAACCGAATGCCGGCAGCTTGAGAGACTTCCTGAAGATAGAAGCCGTGCCGCGCCAGTATCGTTTTCGCGTCGGCGGTTCGATCTCTCCGCGGTGCGGCGCGCCGACAGCCGTTTGAGCACAAGGGGGGCCATCAACAACCCGACGAAAATAATACCGAGAATGATCCTTGCGACGCGGTTGCCGCTCATTTGGACAGTTCGCTCCGCAATGCATTCTGGAAAACCTGAGGAGTTACATAACGAGTGTGATAGTTCTGCCAGTCGTCGGGATGCTGACGATAGACCCACTCATCCTCGAGCGCGCCCGGGCGTGTCGTGTATTCGTTCTTGGCGTGATAAGGCAGCGGCAGCACGGTCTTGGAGAAGGTTGAATTGAAATCTCCGTCCTTGATCCAGCCGTCGCCCTTGATGACGAAGTCCCGCACCCAACCTGCGGGCGGTGGCGGCTGCTCGGGAAAGCGCAGCGACATCTCGTCTCCCGAATTCACGATGACGTATCGGTCATCAATCTGTGGTAAGCAGCTCGCGAATGTCGCCGTAACGCGTGTAGTAACCGATCAGATCGCGCCAGTGCTGCTTGGTTCCTTCAATCTGGTTGTAGTCCGGAACTTCCGGCGCGCCCGCGCCTACGGGCATCTGCATTACGGAGTAGCCGCGATAGTGCAGATCGGCCACCGCGGGATCCAGAGTTGTTTTCTTTAATGGAGCATCCGGCGCGCCCTGTGCCCAGTGGATCGCGTCCCAATAAATTTCGAGATTCGTCCGCAGTCGCACCTTGCGCGGCGTACCAGGACGAAAAACATTCGTCAGATTAAACAGAATCGTTTTCTTGCGGCCCGCCGGAAAGCCCAGGTTGTCCTGTGCGGTGACCCAACCGCCATGGCCGTCGGGCACCTCGACGCTCAAGCCATGAGCGCGCCAGCGATTGCCCTGGGTAATGGCGACGTTCACGGATGACTCGGTGTCGTGGATTGAACCCTGCGCGATCAGATAAAGCGGGCCGCTCTTCGGCGCATCATCGCCGAGGTCGACCTCGAGGTAGTGATCGCGAGTCACGCCCTGGAACTGGCCGCGCCCGAAACTGCTCACCGCTTTTCCGTCGAGCGTGCTGACAAGGTCGGTGACATCCTGACCAGTGTCGTCCATCGCTCGTCGCGATGGCATGCGGCGTGGCGACCGTGGTGATGCCAAGTCTCGCCGGTGGAATCACGAAGCGCTCGTCGACAAAAATCTCCGTGCCGACGGGATGGTCAACCGTCATCAGCGCCAGATAGTCGTAGTAGTAGACCTCCCACAGTTCCGCCGTGACGCGGATATCGTAGAAGCCATCGTGAGGCACGAGCTGGTCGCGCCCGATCTTGTACCACTCTCCCGTCGTCGCGATCTGCGCCGAGCCGAGCGTGTTGATGCGCAGACCGATGGCGGAGCCCCAGGGCACCGCATCCTTCACAAATTCCATCTGCTTTCCGTTGTAGGCGAAAAGAAACGGACAGGAAGCTTTCAGGCGCTGCTCGGTCACGACTTCCTGGTCAGCTTTCACCCCAAACTCGGCGCGCACCGTGCCATTGGGCCAGATGACTCGCACCACTTCCGTCTCTGTCTGCTCTCCCAATCCGAAATGAAGTTGCGGCCCGGTAATAGGTTGTTTCTGCACCAGCAGCCCGGAGCGGATTTCGATTTCGCCGCCAACCCCGAACGGGTTGATGCGCTGATCGCCGACCGCCTGGACCGAGTGTGGCCGCACAACTTGCCAGTGATAGTTCTTCGGGCTCTGATTTACGCCCCGTACCGGCTGCCCATCGGCAGAGAGACCCAGAAGATCGAGATGGCCATTACTACCAAGGTCTGCAGCGTCAAAGACCAATGCCGGGCCGGTGGGACGATTTAATAGCGTAAAGCTACCATTTGCGTCGCCGAGCCAGACCAGCGGCACCGGCGGCAATACTTCCGGGAGTCTGCATGACGGGAGAGAGAAACAGATCGAGCGCCCCGTTGTTGTCCAGATCAGCGACGTGCAGACGCACCTCGCCCGCAAGATAGCCGCCCGCGTTCGGAACCTTCGCAATTTCTGCCGTCTCCCAACTTTGCCCTTCGTTCTTGTCCGAGATCCGAATGATGGCGCCGTCTGCTTGTACCGCGACGAGGTCGAGAATCCCGTCATTGTTGGCGTCCGCCACGGCGACCGCTTTAACCGACGACAGACCCGGCGGCAGCGTGCGCTCGCGAAACTGTCCCTGTCGAAGGTTCATGAACACGTGAAGCTTACCCACACCGTCGATGATGGCGGCATCGGGATTTCCGTCACCGTCGAGATCAGCCCAGGCAAAACCCGTCACACCTGAAATTCCAGCGAAGGGATGAATGGGCAGGAATGTGCCGTCCCCATTATTTCTCAGGACTGTCGGGGTGCCGTCTTTGGCGCCGAGCACAAGGTCGAGATCGCCGTCCGCTTCGATGTCCACCGCCCACGCCCCGGTGTAGCGGGCATTGGCAACCGACTTTGGGAGTTTCGTTTGCGCCGTGACATCGGTGAATGTGTTCGGATTGTCCTGTCGCAGCAGGCGCACACCGCCGGCGCCAGCCAGCACCAGATCGGTCTTGAAGTCATAGTTGAAATCGACCGGCACGACGCCCTCGGGCAGCGGCGGCACGCTCGATGGGCCGCCGGGGAAGGGAATCGCAGCGCCGGTTGACAAACGCACTTCGCGGCCATTCGCTACGGTGACAACCGGCGCGCCGGCGCTGCCTAGCGGAATCGCTCCAATCCAATTCCACTTACTGGAGCTCGGGCCGAGATCGGAGAGCGGTTGAATATTGAAGGTCAGTGCGGTGTCGGCCGACGCCGGCCGGAAGACCGGTGACTCGAGTCGCAGGAAGTGAGTGAAGGGCTCGGCCTCATCGCCGGGAGGCGCCTTGATCGCAGTCAGACTTTGACGATATTCGGGCACGCGCATCATCACGTTACGCAGAAAAGTCGTCTGCGTGGCCGCAGGATGCAGGTCCGCGCCGGCTGCGGCAGACTGTACTGCCGCCAGTTGATGCTGCACTTCGGGCGGCCATGCCGATGAGCGAGCGCTGATCTGCGCGACTGCCGACTTTAAAGTAGCAGCATCACCGCGCTTCGCCGCAATCCGGCTCAACTCAAGCAGGGCAGCCAGATTGTTGGGTTGAGCAGTCAGAATCTTTTGCAGCAACTGCTGAACTTCGGCCGTGCCGTTTTCATCGCCTTGACGTTCCGTTTCTTCCGCCAGCCGATAGATGGCCCGCAAGTTTTGCGGATTCAGTTCGATCGCCTTGCGCAAGTCGGCAATCGCTTCTGGAAAATGGCCGCGCTGGCTTTCCAGAATTCCTAGCAGATCGTAGATCCGATCGTTCTGCGGGGCCAGATCGCGAGCCCGCTCGAGTCTCTGTGCCGCACTGTCGTAGTTTCTTTGCCGCAGCGCTAGCACTCCCCAGTTAGCCCAACCCGCAGGCTCGCTCGGGACAAGCTGGGTAACTTCCGAGAGTTTGCTTTCGGCATGGACATCATCTCCCACCTGCAATGCAGCCAGACCAACATAGAAGGCCGAGACAATCTCCGCGTAAGCTTTAGAATTCTGGTCGGGCAGTTTGGGGGCTGAATGGCAGCCCGAGACCGCGACAAGGGCGCTCAAGACAAAGAGCAGAAGCGTGCGTTGAAAATTGATCAATCGCCGAGTATGCATAGTTGAACGCTGTCGCAATGTATTCGAAAAATCGACCTTTAGGAAAGCGGCTAGGGTCAAGATTCTCTCTCCTCGAAACCTGACACACCTAGTCTTTTGCCCACAACACATGTCATACGACCTGTAATTTCTTCCTGCGGTTTCGTGTGCGCGTCATTCCTCGAAACCATAAGAACGCGACCGCAAGAAACGGCAGAAGGTACAGCAAGAGATCCCATCGTCCGAAGCCAGGAGGTGTGGCTTCCACTCTCGACAATATCTCGCTGCTGCCTTGAGAGCTTTGCAACACCAGGCGGATACGCCAGAATTCATCCCGGTCGAACTCCGCGAGGGCCTTGTATTCCAACTGTCCCCGTGTGTCCTCGCGCGTTGCCGCGTAAACCACTTCGGGAAGCCTTCCACTTTCCGGCTGGACCCCGATTCCAATCTTCAGGTCATCTGGAATCTTGCTGCCCGGCAGCGGATCTACCAGCACGAAGAAAGCCCCGGTACCGATATCCGGATGTGTCCAGAGGGAAACGATGCATGGGCCAATTTTCTGATTCTCAATGATAGGGAAGGGAGGGCCGTTGTGGGCTTGGGCTGGGACTAGCAGCCAAAGCACAACGGCAGAGCAAACCGAAATTCTCTCGACCCTTTGGCACGTCATCGGCATGTTGACCGTAACTACGAGATCACAAGCACCCAGATCAACTTCAACAGCAACAGACAAGCTTGCCCTGAGCGAAGTCGAAGGGAGTGTCCGCCCCACACAATCACTATCCGCTCATGAGCGTGGCGCGCATTTCCATGGGCTGGAATACCAGCCACATCGACGCCATCCAGAGGACCAGACAGACGGTCGCCCACGGAACGAACGCGCGGAGCGGTCTGCCCGGCGAGTCCTCTTCCGCCAGACCATGCGTCACCACCAGCGACCCTGCAAATCCGAGCAGCAGGAATCCGATTTCAATGACCTGCACCAGGTTGGATGGTAGACCGGTCAGCGTCCAGCGCGGCTCTCCCAGGATCGGCCATCCCAGATTTGCCAGCGCGCTTTGAGTGACCGGAATCACTGTGTACAGTCCGGTGAGGAAGTGAAAACCGTAGTGAGCCAGCCACATACCGAAGCCGATGGGGACCAGGCCGTACGTGTATCGCACCACCAGCGGAAGCAGTGAGCGTTGGCTGCCGGCCGACATGCGCATCCACCACGCTGCCAGTCCGAGCAGCACGACCGGTTCAAGGATCAGAAAGAAAGTGAAAACTAAGCCGAGCACCGGGGCCTCGTGGCTTAGGTGCAGCATCTTCCCCAGCCAACTCTCCACGGCATAAACGGGACTGACCATGCCGAAGGCATTCAGCAGGGCGCCAAAAGTAAACACAACTGCCAGCGCGGCCAGATCCTTGCGGCGCGAAAAATAACCAATTCCCGATCGCAGCGGATCTATCAGTAGTTCGTCTCCGGGCATCCGGCTCAGGATTCCGATGTTGTCATGCGGGCAGGCGTGGACGCAGTCCAGACAGAAGGTGCAGTCCATGTTGCCCGTCTTGCTGGGTTGAAACAGTGCCAGTTCGCAGCCGCGAATCGTAACCAGGTCCGAGACTGGCTCGCGCCGGCCGCGGATGCAATCCTTGGTGTGGCAGGTCACGCAGACGTCCGGTTTCCGCACCTTTACCTCGAAAGGAGAAAGCGTAGAAGCCACAAAGTTAAACTGTCCGATAGGGCAAACGAATTTGCAGAACGAAGCGTGTTTGAAAAATCCGTCGACCACAAGCACGGTAACGAAGTAGGCAATGATCAACCATGCAGTCCACCAGGGCGAAGACCACAGATCGAACAGCTCGTAAGTAAAGAGGATCAGGACGAAGAGTGCTACCGAAATCCACTTGTTGCGCAGCCTCCGCGGCCAGTTGAACCTTGGTTTGAAGAAGCGCCGCGCCATCTGGCGCACCAGCATGAACGGGCAGGCGAGACAGAAGAAATTTCCCGCCCCCAGCAGGACCAGCACCAGCACCCCACGAAAGTGAAGCCAGCTGAGGGTGGTGGCCAGATTCTTGGGCGCCAGCGTCGGCCCGAACAATCCATGCAGGATCATTACGACGCTGACGATAAGCAGCGGCAACTGGAGCATCGGACGGGCATGGCGCCAGCGAAATAACTGTCCCAGTCCAGGGACTCGCATTAAATCAAAAGGCTCGGAGTCGGTTGCGTCCAGTGCCGGGATGGATGATGGATTCAACAGCTGACCTAGTTCGGGCGAATGCTGCCTACGTTGAACTGCCGCTCCAGACTTTGCCCGCCCGGCAGGCGGACGTGCAGGAGAATAACCCAATCTCCAGCCATCGCAAATTTTAGACGGGCCTGGTATTGGCCCGGCTCGGTTTCCGATGCTTCTTCAAACACAGGAGCCATGCCCGCGTGCGACATCTCTGCTTCCAGGGTGATGCGAGCTCCAGAAATAGGTTTCGCAGCAGGATCGGCCAACTTGAGAAGGACCGTAGCAGGCCCGACCTGCGGCGGTTCGGGCGAGATTTTGTGCTCCACCGTCACTGCAGGCGACGAATCGATCGGCCTGGAGCACCCGGTCACGAAAAAAGCGGCGACGCAGGGGAGCGCGAAAAGACATAGACCGACATGGGCTGCTCTCCGCACTCTTGGACCGCACACCAACCAGTCAGAGTCACAGGCAGTGGTTCATGAGTCAATAGTTGATTCATATTAGTCACGGGGATTTCTGCCGGCCGTCGTTTGTGGCCTGAGCATGCTGTATATATTTGTAACTAAACGAGTTGCTGGATGAGCCATAGTGCCAGAGTGGACTTCGTGTCCGAGCGT
Organism: Terriglobia bacterium; assembly: GCA_963803655.1. Lineage (GTDB taxonomy): Bacteria > Acidobacteriota > Terriglobia > Terriglobales > Acidobacteriaceae > JAIQFF01. The sequence goes on along the minus strand of CAWDNR010000010.1, from coordinate 196,839 downwards.
TCTAAAAAACCATTTGTGAGCCGAGACAGCGACGCATCAATCAGGCGATCAGGTTCGCCTGCCCTGATCAGACCGTCATCTTCCACTCGCCGTTTTTTTCGTGCCCGTGGGGCGAGCGGAATTTTGCTCTTCGTAACAATTACATCCGTAACTTGTACAAGTGTGACTAGTTTCCTACTCTCAAAGAATCGCGATTCAAGTTCAGTCGCGGGATCTGAGTCTTCGTGGACCAGGCAAAAACATCATGGTCGATACGCGGCACGCGCCAAACTTGCGCTGGGCTTTGCGTTATCGTCCTGGCGTTTTTGTCAATGGCCTCCAGCGATGCTCAAAACACTCCAAGCTTGCGAAAACTGGTCTACAAGGTGGCGCCCAAGTATCCGCGTGAATTGAAACAAAACGCAATTGGTGGGATCGTCCGTTTATCGATTTCGATTAGTCCCAGTGGTTCGGTAGGGAAAATCTCGCCCATCGGGGGCAATCCAATTCTTGTGGATGCGGCCACATTGGCGGTCAAGCAATGGAAATATGTGCCCGCCGATCATCCGACTACCACGGAAGTCCAGCTGGATTTCATTCCGAGTCAGCAGTAGGCGTTCCACTGCAGGTTCATTCGCCACGAATTGTGACTCTCGAAGTTTCCCAGGAATGCTAGGCTGGTGATGGAGTGTTCCAAATTGTCCTCTGTTATTTACCGCAGTTGCCTGCTGCTTATTCTGGTGACGCTTGCTGTGCCGCTGTCTCGCCATCGGCGAAACTGCCACCGCGCCTACCCAGGTCGTGGCCAATCGCTCCTGGGCCATTCACCGGCAACCGGCACAGCTGGTAAATGGGGCGCCCGTTGTTATTGAAGTTGTGCCGCCGGCGCGGCTAACTTCTCTTTCCGCGAGATGGCTCGAACACGAAGTCTTGTTTAGCTATGACGCGGCCACGAAAGCCTGGTACGGGATTGCGGGAGTCAGTCTGGAAACTCGTCCAGGCGTCTACGCTCTCGAACTAAAGGGAACAACATCTCGGTCAGCAGAAATCACCTTTTCCCAAAGGATTAAGGTTCAGGCCGCAAAATATCGCAGCATTGCGGTGACCGTTGCCAAGCGATTTACCGAACCCAGCAGAGAACAGCTGGAACGCATTCACCAGGACAAGACGGTCAAGCAAGACGTATTTCAGCACACTGATCCAGAGCGGGAGTGGTCGGGGAAATTTCGTCCGCCGGTAGATGCGTCGGTTTCCGATGTCTTCGGGACCCGGCGGACTTTCAACGGCAAAGTTCAAAGCATGCATCAGGGAGCTGGATTACGCCGTACCGACCGGCACGCCGGTTTCGGCGGCCAATGCCGGAACGGTGCTACTGGCCGGCGATTTATATTTCGAAGGTAATTGCGTGGTACTCGACCACGGGCAGGGACTGCTGACGCTTTACCTCCATCTTTCCGAACTCAGCGTAAAGCAGGGGGAGCGGGTTGTGCGCGGACAGCAGATCGCCCTGAGCGGAGGCACAGGCCGAGCTACGGGGCCTCATCTCCACCTGGCGGTACGCTGGCAGGGCGTCTACCTGAACCCTGCCACCCTGTTGACCCTCAAGCTGCCTTGAGGGTGCCCAGCCTTGTTAGACGTGCTCCGAGAATCTCATCGCGCCCGCTTACAGTCTGCCATCCATGACTCTTCCTGTCCCGCTGCGGAAAATAGGAAAAGAACGAATTGAGGGTCGCAAGTCCAGGTTTCTGACCAGCCGGTGCAGATAGTTGGCGTGTACGCCCAGGATTCGAGCCGCCTCGGTGTAATTGCCCTTGGCTTCCTCCAGGGCGGTAAGAATGAGGTGCTTTTTCAATTGCGTGACCGCCATGTGATACTTCGCTTCCTGCACGCCCGGGCGCCGGATCCTTCTCCACCACCGACTCGGGCAAGTCTTCTGGACGAATAGAATCGGAGACGCCTAACACCAGGGCCCGCTCGATAGCATTTTCAAGTTCGCGCACGTTGCCGGGCCAGGTGTAGTTCATCAGCCCCGCCATGGCCTCCGGCAGAAATCTTCTTGGCTTTCACTTTGCATTTGGCGGCAAACTTGGCGACAAAATACTCCGCCAAAACCGGAATGTCTTCGCAGACGCTCGCGCAACCGGGGCAGCACCAGCGAAACCACGTTCAAGCGGTAATAGAGATCCTCACGAAAGGTTCGGGCTTTTACGGCCGATGCCAGATCCTTGTTGGTAGCCGCGATCAGACGGATGTCGACCGAGATAGGGCGGGCACCACCCAGGCGCTCGAACTCGCGCTCCTGCAGCACGCGCAGCAACTTGACCTGCAGCGCCGGCGCCAGTTCCCCAATCTCGTCCAGAAACACAACGCCGCCATCGGCCATCTCCAGCCGGCCTTTCTTCTGGCTGGCCGCACCGGTAAATGCGCCTCTTTCATAACCGAAGAGTTCGCTTTCCAGCAGACCTTCCGGAATGGCCGCACAGTTGATAGCGACAAAAGGGCGGCTGGCGCGTGGGCTGTTGCGGTGGATGGCTCGCGCCACCAGCTCTTTTCCAGTCCCGCTTTCGCCACCTACCAGGACCGTGGAATCTGTCGGCGCCACTCGCGACAGGAAATGGTAGACCTCCTTCATCGCGGCGCTTTCGCCGACCATGTTGTGCTGCAGATTGATTTCCGCCGCCAGTCGCTGGTTTTCCTGTTCCAGCCACAGTAGCCGCCGCGAGTTTTCCAGTGCCACGGCGGAAATACCCGGCGATACTGGCTACGAGTTCCAGATGATCGCGATCAAATCGGGTGCGCCGGACTGGTGGTGTCCAGGTAGATGCAGCCCAGCACTTTTTGAAACACGGTCAGGGGCACGCACAGCAACGAGCGCACGTTAGAACTCACCAGGCTATGCACTCCGCTCAACCCGCCGCTTCCCGGAACGTCCGCACCCAAAATGGCCACCCCCTGGTCCATCACCTGGCGCGTGATGGTACGGCTTACACGCAACGGCTCTCCCCCCTTTGCTGAGCCCGGATGGGCGAACAGCGACGCAAACTTCTCGTTGCCCCTGCCATCCAGCAGGATGGCGCCGCGCTCGGCCGGCACCACTTCAAAGATCAATTCCAGGATTTGCGCCTGCAATTGGTCGAGATCGGAGATGGAGTGAACAACGCGGCTGATTTTCAGCAGCGCATTTAGGTTTCGTCCCAGCCGCGAGGCAGCCGGCAATTGCTTCAAGATACGCTCCGGCTGAAGATAGAGAACGTCCTGCGGGCGTATTTGCGCGGTGGCCTGGGTCAGGCTGTCGTCGAACTCCACACCTTGCGTCGTCGCGTCATCCGTGTCCTCTTTCAGCAGGAACACAAGAACGGATTCTCCCACCGTGATCTGGTCCCCGTGGTTCAACTGTTTCTCTGAGACAACCCTGCCGTTTACAAACGTTCCGTTGCGGCTGTCCAGATCGTGAAGTTTGTAACCATCCTCCTCGCGAGCGAGCACACAGTGCCGTCGGGAGAGGGAGAGATCACTGATCGCCAACGAATTGGAGGGATCTCGTCCGATCCGAACCTCGGGTTCCGTCAGAAAGTAAATGGAGTCTGCCAAAGGTCCCGCTGCTACCTGAATTCTGGGCTTCACCGTTTTCGCGCCTCGCTCGCGGTCCAACGGTTTAGCACACTTTTTGTCCTAAAAAAATAGCGGTGACGGTCTTGTTCCACTATCCGAACAGATATACCTCTATCCACTTGGATAGTGATTGCTGGCCAATTGCGTTCCGACAGCGCCCTCCCATGGCATATCGAAAGCCAATAGAATCATTGTGATAGACATTATTTGGCAGGTTTGAGTGCAGACTCTTGTGATGGCCGAATACGTGCACTTAGGCGCGGGCAGCGCGGCCCGGCAAAAAGCGATGGGGGAAGCGCTTTCAGAGATTCCGCCGGGATGCGCTGGTCGGGAATCCGGGGGACCCCCTCATCGGGTTCCCGACCCTTTTTCAACCCTGACCACCGAGAACTCACGAACTGATAACCGAGAGCTGCCCTTAATTAAGATCACAATCCTGTCTCGCATCCGAAAGCTCGCTATTCGCCCATCGCGGTCAATCGTGGGAAATCCGCCGCCGCTCCATGCGCTGGCGACTCCATCACGGAAGCTCACAGTTCTTCCCCGAGATGGCTGGAACCCGTTCCCCCGGCAGTAGAATTCCCACCAGGTTCAGGGGATCGGCGGCCGACAACACAATCGTCTCTCCGGTGAGCGGCATTTTGCGCGTCGCCCGCAACGATTCCACCGCCACCGGCAGAGCGAACTGTTCGCCGAGGAAACCATCCACAAAGCGGCCGCCTCGAATCTCGCCTCGATCTTCCAGTCGCCGGAAAGCCCATTTGCAGTTCGCGCCACTTGGGAAGATTGGTCTCGCGCGAACAGCAAGTCACGGAAGACGATGCCGTAGCGTTTGAGCAGCATCCAACAGGTCGCTGCCACGGCGCGATTGCGGTCCGCCGCCGGCTCCGCGTACAACAGCGCCCAGCGCCCAGTACTGTGCCGCGGACGCGCGGTCCGCCCATTGCCCTGCCCAGCACGTCGCTTGGGATCGATCAGCGAGCGCAGATTGTCGAAGCCATCCGCCGTGATGAGCCCGCCTGCGACCAGTTCCCACAGGGCCGTCTCGACCTCGGCTTTTAGCCGACCGGTGCCGCGTACGATGTCGGCGAAGAACGACGCCCCACGCTGCCGCAGAAAGTCCAACACTTGCCGCGCGCCTTCACTCAGGCCGCGCGCTTCGGGCAGCTCCGGTGTCAGGACGATGCGGAGTCATCCAATCGGCTTCTTCGCGCACGAAGAATGTAATCGGAGCCACGCTGGTCGGAATCACACGCCGTTTGCCGGCTGCGGTGTCATCGAGGGTGGCAGGATGAGGAGACAGACGTCCCCATCCGACGGCACCAGTTAGGCAAAGCTGGTCAAGCCACTTGGGATCATAGTTGACGATGCGTCGGCCCAGAACCTGCCACTCCCAAGCATTGGCGGGAATCTCAAATCCTTGCAACTGGCGCAGCACATCCAGCGTGGCCCGCTCACCCTGAACTTGCGCACCCGCCGCGACGTGCTGCCAGCGCAAGAGCCATCGCATGAATTGCGCCGCCGTGACCGGCTCAATCTGTTTGCGCAGCGTGGCCACAGTCAGCCGGTGAATGCGAGCCAGCAAGCGCCGCTCGCACCACTCAAGTTCAGCTGGCGCCGGTTCGTGTGGTCGCGGGCGACCCCGCCCGCGATGCAGTGTCGGTGAACTGTCCTCGGAGCACGGCACCGGAGGCTTCCATTCGCAGCAAAGCTTTCTCAATCTCAGACGCCGGAAGCCCCAGCATATCTCCAAGCTGCGAAGCCGTGGCCGGTCCCAAATGCGACATCCAGCCGGTGACGAGGGCAAGCAGCGCGTCGTCGGAAGACGGCAGAGTCGCCTGAATCTCCGCGACCGCACGATCAAACTTAGCGCCCGGGAACAGCAGGGAAAATGTTTTCGCCCGCTCCGCCGCCACCCAGTAGCTGACCCCAGCAGTGTTCAGCTCGAACAGCGCGCCCATGTTCAAGCAGTCTCTCGAAATGTCCCTGCCACTCGCCCATACTACGACTCACGTGGAGACAGCTGCCCTCGGCTGTCCGGTCGAGCGCAACTCGACGATCTGGCGAACGATCAGGTTGGGAAGCAACCGTCACTGCGGCACTGCCAAGAAAGAACGGCTCAGCTTCGCTGAGCCGGACAGCCGAGGGCGGCTGTCCCCACGTGGTTTGCGGAAAGGCAATCAGCGTGTGCAACACATCATGCAACTCATCCGCGTCGCGCACATCGGGCCAGGCTTCTTCCCGCACCTGCGCAATCGCCGCCGGATCGAGCTTGCCCACTTCTTCCAGCACTGATTCCGGCAGGATGCGTCGCATCTCCACCGCGCGGGCCCGCCGTTCTTCCAGCGGCGCATCATCGAGATACGCGTAGGGATTCGCATTCAAAATCTCATGCGAGAATTGCGACGGCACCGGCGTATCCACCGCCAGGCAACGGATTCGCCCTTGCTGGATGCCGCTCAGCAGGGCCTTGAGGCCGTCGATATCCATGGCCTCGGTGAGCACATCCTTCATCACTTCTTTCACCAGGGGATGATCGGGAATCTGAATGTCGCCCACGATATTTTCCTGGCAGGCGGCGACGTCGGGGAACACCGATGCCAGCAGATCGTCCGATCGCATGCGCTGAATCTGCGGCGGAACTTTCTTGCCGCCCTGAAAGCGCAGCAAGGCCAGAGCGCGATTGGCATCCCAGCGCCAGCGGGTGCCAAAGATCGGCGAAGCCAGCGCGGCTTGCTCCAGAACCGGCTGCACGGTCTCGGCGTTGAGGAAATGAAAAACGTCCGCCAGCGGGAAGCTGTGCTGCTCGGCCAGCGCGATGTTCAGGCCGTTGTCGGTGGCCGCGGCCTGCAACTCAAAATTGAAGCTGCGACAGAAACGCTTGCGCAGCGCCAGTCCCCAGGCTTTGTTGATGCGGCCGCCATAAGGCGCGTGGATGATCAGTTGCATCCCGCCGCCTTCGTCGAAAAAGCGCTCGGCGATAATCGTGTCTTGCGTGGGAACATCCCCCAGCACCGCGCGTCCTTGCAGAATGTACTCGATGGCCTGCTCGGCGGCGGAATCATCCAGCCCGCATTCTTCTTTCAGCCAGGCGACAGTTTCAGCGACGACGGGCTGGCTCTGCGAAATTCCGACCGGAAAAACATTCTGCAGACGGTCGCTGATTTCCTTGCGCAGACCCGCCACGTGCGCGGAAAGTTCCTGGGTCCGCGCCGGAGCCTCGCCACGCCAGAAAGGAACGCTGGGCGGGGCGCCATGGGCATCTTCCACCAGCACACGTCCCGACTTGCCTTCCACGCGGCGGATGCGCCAGGAAGTGTTGCCCAGCAGCATGATGTCGCCGGCCATGCTCTCGACGGCGAAGTCTTCGTCGAGCGTGCCGACGACAATGCCATCCGGTTCGGCGACCACGGTGAAAAGCGCCGTCTCCGGAATGGCGCCGCCGCTGGTGATGGCCGCCAGCCGGCTGCCCCGCCGCGGACGCAGCTTACGGTTCACTTTGTCGTGATGGATGTAGGCGCCGTAGCGTCCGCGTCGCGCTGCAATCCCCTCGGAAAGCATTTCGACGATCGGAGTCGTAAGTCTCGCGAGAAAGATTGCGATAGGGATAGGCCCGCGTGACCAGCGCGAAGAGTTCGTCTTCATCCCACCCGCCATCATCTTCGTTATCGTGGCCAGTGTGGTTTGTGTGGCGCGGGCGCCCCGCCCGCGTCTCGAGAGCGGCAACGGTCATGTGATTTGCACTGACCGGCACCGTATCGTTCGTCCAGAGCTGTGCCTTCGAATCCCCAACTTCTGATCCGGTTTCCGGCGTTCGCGGGCGGGGCGCCCGCGCCACACGTCCATTGACACTCTCCGCAGCACAGGCGGCCACGATCTGCTGGGCCAGAATGTCCAGCGGCGCGTCGGGAATGATCAGCCGGTCCAAATCTCCCTGCCGGATGGCGCGCACCAGCGCCGCACATTCCAGCAGATCGTCGCGCGTGCCGGCGAAGAATCGTCCCTTGGGGACGGCGCCGCGCCAGTGGCCGGAACGTCCTACTCGTTGCAGCGCGACCGCGATCGCCCGCGGCGAACTGATCTGCACCACCAGGTCGACGGTGCCGATATCGATTCCCAGCTCCAGTGATGCGGTAGCCACCAGCACCTTAACTTTGCCTTCTTTCAGTTTCTGTTCCGCGGAGAGGCGCAGCTTGCGGGACAGGCTGCCGTGATGCGCCGCGACATTGTCTTCGCCCAACCGTTCGCCCAGGTGAGTGTGCGATTCGCTCCGCCAACCGCCGGGTGTTGACGAACACCAGCGTGGAACGATGCTGTTCAATCAGTTCCACCAGCCGGTTGTAAACTTCGTCCCACATTTCGTTGGTCGTGATCGGTCCCAGGGCCGCGCCTGGTACCTCCACCGCGAGATCAAGCTTCCGCTTGTGTCCGACATCCACAATCACCGGAGCCGGTCGGCCGTTGCCGGTCAGGAAGTGGGCAACTTCTTCGATCGGCTTCTGGGTTGCTGAAAGGCCGATGCGCACTGGAGGACGATAAGTCAGTGCCTCCAACCGCTCCAGCGACAGCGCCAGGTGCGCCCCGCGTTTGTCATCGGCTACGGCGTGGATTTCGTCCACGATAACGGTCTCGACGTCGCGCAGAATCGCGCGGCTCTTTTCCGCCGTCAGCAGAATGTAAAGCGACTCCGGCGTGGTCACCAGAATGTGCGGCGGCCGCTTCAGCATGGCGCGGCGCTCGTGCATCAGCGTGTCACCGGTGCGGACCGCGGTGCGAATCTCGGGCATCAGCAATCCGCGTTCGCCGGCCATCTGAAGGATCTCGCTCAAAGGCACTTCGAGGTTTTTCTGTATGTCATTGCCGAGTGCCTTCAGCGGCGACACATACAGAACTTCGGTGCGGTCGCTGAGATCACCCGCCAGCGCTTTGCGCACCAGACGATCGATGCAGGCCAGAAACGCAGCCAGCGTCTTGCCAGAGCCGGTGGGTGCTGAGATAAGAGTCGTTCGCCCAGCCAGGATGTAAGGCCATCCCTGCTCCTGAGGTTCGGTCGGCGTACCGAATTTCTGCACGAACCACTCCGCGACCAGAGGGTGCGCCCAGGCGAGAGAGGAAGGAAGGGAAAACATCGTCATATTCTAGCACGGGACTTTCGTAAACTGTTCGCCTGTGCCACGAACCACGTAGGCCCAGACGTCCTCGCCTGGGCGCGCGAGCAAAGCTCGCCAGGAAAGTTGAAGCGGCACCCTAAAACCGGCGGAGCTTCGCTCTGCCGGGCAGGTGAGGACACCTGCCCCTACGCAAGCGCACAAAGTGTCCAGCACAATTCCAAGTCGTAGGCCCCCGCCGACCGAGTAAAAGGGCAGATCGTGATTCCGGCGACCCTGCGGGAACAACTTGGGATCCAGGCCGGGACGCGCCTTGCCATCCAGCACAATCATCTGGTTTTGCAGCCGATTACTGATGAATGTATCCATAGTCTCCGCGGTTGCCTTAAGGGCAAGACCTCGCTAGTCGAAGCCCGGGAGCGTGAGCATAGGATCGAGATCGAGAAGGACCGGACGGCAAAATGAGCAAGAGCCACGTGCTCGACGCCAGTGCTGTGCTGGATTTCGTGGAAGGCGGCCCCGGCGGCAAACGCGTCGAACAGTTGTTCAAAGACGCTCTCGGCAAGCGCTCACGTGTGCTGATGTCGGTCGTGAACTGGGGCGAAGTGTTCCGCCACTCATGGCAGCAACATGGTGAAGAGTCCGCCAGACGACTATTGGCCGATTTATCGCGGCTTCCGCTGGAATTAGTTCCGGTGGACCTTTCGCAATCGCTGCAGGCCGGCGAAATCAAGGCTCGCCACAAGATTCCCTATGTCGATTGCATTGCGGCGGGGTTGGCGATTCCGCACCAGGCTGTCTTGGTGACCTCTGACCGCGACTTTGAAAAGCTTGGCCGGCAGGTTGAGGTGCTCTGGATTGCTCGATCCTGATTCGGCAATGCTAGAATCCCCGCAATGTCCAAATCGAAAACCGCCAAAGCCCGCGCTAAAAAAATCAAGCTCCTTCTCTTCGATGTAGACGGTGTCCTCACCGACGGCAAGCTTTTTCTGTTTCCCGTTCCGGCAGCCAGCCAATCTGGCGGCCAATCCACCCGACAGATCGTGGTGGAAGCCAAAGGCTTCCACGCTCAAGACGGTGCCGGCATTTCTATCGCCCGTATCGCCGGCATCAAGACCGGACTTATCACCCGGCGCAACTCTGACACCGTGGCCCTGCGGGCCCACGATCTCAGGCTGGAGCACGTTCATCAGGGCGCTCAGGACAAGTTGAAGGTTTTTCGCGAAATCCTGGTCAAAGAGGAACTCAGCGCCGGCGAAGTTGCCTTCGTCGGGGACGACGTGATCGATCTTCCGGTAATGCGCAACTGTGGGTTTTCGGTTGCGGTTGCTAACGCCCGCCGCGAGGTCAAGGACGAGTCACACTATGTGACCCCTCATGCCGGTGGCGATGGGGCACTACGTGACGTGATCGAGTACATCCTGAAGGCGCAAGGGAAGTGGAAACAGGCGGTAGAGAGTTACATCGGAAGTGAAAACGCGGGCAGCAACTCGATCTGAGCCATTGGAACTTCGCAATTCGCATTTGGCCAACCCGAGAAAAGGTTGAAATCTCGAGAGGCTGCGACCCCCGAGCTCTGCGCCAATTGCTCAATGCTGATCTCCGACGAACTAATCTACCGCACGAAATCTGCTGCATCCAACCGGTCTGACCAACAAAACAAAAACCCACCGGTCGTCTGCTTGGGGCGTGCTCGGGTCGACGACCGATGGGCTACCGTTTCTCCTTACTCACCCTGTTGTTTTCAGGAGTAATTGCATTCATTAAACCCTACTCTGTCATAAAGTTTCGTGTTTTTTTGTAAATATTTGTAAGCCAGCCTTTACTCAGGAATCGCCACCGGCCGGGTGGCCATCAACTCGGTAAACCTGGGGTCTTTGCGTAGTCCGGCGAACTCTGAGTCTTTGTACACATCGTCGATCCCCTTATAGCCTTCTTCCATAGCTCGGCGCAGGTATTGCAATGAGCGGTCGGCGATTCCGCTCTTGGCGTAGAGCTTGGCCAGCACGTAGTAGAAATGGGCCCGGTCTCCCGGGGATGACATCTGGGCCAACACTCCGGAATGCGAGGTCCGCTCGAAAATCTCCGGATCCAGTTGCAGTGCCTGGTTATAGGTCAGGCTGGCCTTCACGTAGTCCTTCTTAGAAAAATACGCAGCCCCCAGATTGCTGTAGAAAGACGCGGAATCCTCGCGCAGCTTGATGGCGTCTTCGTAACGTTTGATGGCAGCACCGTACTTCTTTTGCAGATAATAAATGACACCCAAGTTGTTGTGGGCGTCGGCAAATTTTCCATCAATCTTGATCGCGCGCTCGAAGTCCTTGCGAGCCTCACTGAAGCGTGCCATCTGCAGTTCGTTGATGCCAATCTTGTTGTAGAGCTGGGCGTCCTTGGGCTTTTTAGCCAGCGCAGCCCGGTAGTAGTCCAGCGCGTCCAGGTAGGACTTTTCTGCTCGCAGAGTATCGCCGCGCTCCTCCAGGTCGGCAGGTGCGGCGTCGGCTGGAGGGGCTTCGGCACGCCGTATCGGCGGGGGGCTGATATCAACCTGCTCCGCTGAACGGGTCTGATCAAAGTGATGAATCTGGGCCAGCAGGGAAGGAGTGGGGAAAATCGCTGCCAGCAGGACGTACAGCAGATATTGACGACCCATAAGTCCGCTCCTGAAGACAGAGCCAACTCGGGTGCGGGCCCGTCTACTGAGGACTCTTACCGTTACCGCCTGTGTCCGCCGGTTTGGGCGGCGGATCATTAGACGGTTTATCATCCTTAAAGATACCCGCAATTTTGCCAAAAAAGCCCTTTTTCTTTTTGTTGGGATCCTCGGCCGTCGTACTGGCTGGAGTCCCGGGCGTCCCCGGCTGGGCGCCGGCCGGTGGGGGCGGAAGGGCCTTGTCGCCGCCTAAACCGAAGACCCGGCTGAAGAAACCCCGCATTCCCGTGCTCTGGTCGCAGGTCTCGCTGGGCTCTGTGCCAGCGATGAACGCCGCACTGTAGTCTTCCGGACAGGCAGGCGTAGCCAGCAGATTGGTGGTCTTGTCGAGCTGCACGTCCACCACGCCGGCAGGTTGCGAAAATGCACGCACATCGGCGTACTGGGGCAGGGTGACTGCCTTCTTCATGAACTCAGCCCAGATGGGAGCGGCAGTCTGGGCCCCGCTCAGGCGAATATCGCTGTAATCGTCGTAGCCCACCCACACGATGCACAGCAGATTGCTGGTATAGCCGGCGAACCAGCCATCATGCGAACTTCCCGTCTTTCCGGCGGCAGGAGCCGTAAATCCACGCAAGCGTACCGGGTACGCCGTGCCGAAATTCATCACACCTTCCATCATAGTGGTCATGAGATAGGCTACGCGCGGGTCGAGCACCGGATGAGTCTCCGGTTTGAAATCGAGCACGATATCGCCATTCGCGTTCCGCACCGAGTTGACCAAGGTCGGCGATATGCGCACACCAGCATTCGCGAAGACGGTGTAGGCTGCCGCCATGTCCATGGGAGTGGCATCGTAAGCGCCCAATGCCATGGCGGGCGTGGCTTTCACGGACGCGATTCCCGCCGATTTCGCCAAGTCGGCCACTTTTTCGTAACCCACTTCTTCCGCCAGTTTTACGGTCGCGTTGTTCAAAGACAACGCCAGCGCGTACCGCGCGGTGACGTCGCCGTGGTATTCCTCTTTGTAATTGCGCGGCTCGTAAATCTGGTCGCCGTAGGCGAACGAGCCGGGCGCGTCCTGCACCATTGAGGCCGGGGTGAATACCGGATTGGAACCGTCGAGCGCCGTGTTCATGGCGGCGGCGTAGACAAACGGCTTGAAAATGGATCCGGTGGGACGCTTCGCCACCGCGTGATTCAACTGGCTGACGCCGTAGTTCCGCCCGCCAACCAAAGCAAGCACCTCGCCGGTGTGCGGATCCATCACCACCATCGCGACCTGGGCCTGAGGTCCGGGCAGGACCTTGGTCTCGTACTTGTTCTTACCGATCTTCGTCCGTCGCGTGCGCAGCTTGGTTACCTGGTCATCGACCAGTTTCATTCCGGTTTCTACCGCCGCCGCGGCGGCCCTCTGCAGGTCGGGATCAATCGTCGAGTAAATTCGGTAGCTCTGGTCATTCATCTGGCGTTCGTCGAGCCTGCTGATCAGCGTTTCCCGCAGCAGATCGACGAAGTAAGGCGCATCACTGGCTTCGACGTTGGGCGGAGCTAGCTTCAGCGCCGTGGCCTTGGCCTTCTCCGCTTCCGCCTGGGTAAGCGTATGAGTTTCAACCATGGTGTCCAGCACCAGGTTGCGGCGTTCCAGGGCGCGCTCGGGATGGCGGTACGGCGACAGGTAGCTGGGTGCCTGAATAATTCCGGCGATCAGCGCGGCCTCCGCCGGGCGTGAGATCTTTCAAATCTTTGTTGAAGTATGCCCGCGCCGCCTGGGCAAAGCCGCTGATGGTGAACGAACCGCGCTGGCCAAGATCGACGCGATTGGCATAGAACTCAAAAATCTGCTGCTTGCTGAGCTTTTGCTCCATCTCGAGCGCAATCAGCATTTCCGACAATTTGCGCTTTACCGTCTTCTCCGGAGTCAGGAAGAACGCTCGGGAGAGCTGCATGGTGATGGTTGAACCGCCCTGCTCATGCCGCCCATGAATCACGTCCACCCAGGTGGCTTCCGCCAGGCGCAATGAAGTTCACGCCGCCATGCTGAAAGAAGCGCCGGTCTTCGATGGCCAGCACCGCGTCCACCATCAACTTTGGAATTTCGATCATAGGTAACCAGCTCGCGCTTGGACCGCTGCCCTGCGTCAAACAATGAAGTGATCATCTGCGGTTCGAGTTCGTAGGCCGCCAGATCGCCCGATTTGCTGGTGATGCTTTCTACCTTGCCGCCCCGCACGCGGATGATGGCCGACTCCGGGCTGTGATAGGAATCAGGACCAGGCTTGATCTCGATTCCGCCTTCGAACAGGCGATAACTGCCCATCGGTGATTTGCCATCGTTGTCGGAATAGCTGGCGTGCCGCAGTTGGGTCGCAATCTCCTTGGGTTCGATCTTCTCGCCGACCTGGATGGGGTGCGAGATGGCGTAAATTCTGGCTGAATTGCCGAAAACCGGACCCTTGAACCGCTGGTCAATCATCCGGCCAAACTTGACGTAGTAGTAAGTGAAGAACACCCCGCCTGTGGTCGCCAGGACGAGAAAGACCACCAGCGCAGCGCGCAGCAGCGGATCGTGGGAGAGCCATCCTCTTCCGGGTTCGCCGGTTGCCTTACCTGTCGGGATCTTGAGTTTTATGGCCACAATTCGATGAGCGGACCCGCCTCTACCGGCTTAGACGATGGAGCGTATCGTTTCCGTTATCCGAGACAAAGAAATCTCCCGCCCGGCGAACGAGCGCTCCGCATCCCTCGATTGACTTCGGATAGAGATAAGGCATTTTAACCCGCCGGCGCGTGTTTTGAACGCGCCAGCAGGTTGGCAGCCAGATACCAGCCCTAGCTTCAATCGGTGGGTGCAAACGGAACCGCATTGTCCGAGACGCTCAAGTCCTGTCACTGTGTGCGTGAGGTCGCCGGTAGAAGTGTTGGTATTCAAGACCGAGAACGCGCTGGTGGTCCCATTGGCGCAAAACGCTTCTGCGCCGCCCTGGTCCCACTTGCAAAAGCCGACGATGGGGACACTGGTGAACGGAGAGTTCGCCAAAGCGGTTAGCGCCCCGGTGCTGGGATCAATGGCGAAACCTTCGGCGGCCGCGAGATTGTTGCTGCTGTCGAGCCCGAAGCTGTAGACAAATTGACTGCTGGGATGAACCTCCAGGTTTGTGAGGGTAGCAGTGACGGTGGCGAAGGGAGAATTATTGACTGGGGTCAACGCGCCGGTGCCCGGGTCAATAGCGAAAACATATAAATGGTTATCCCCGGTGTTGCCGGTGATCCCAACCGCGAACTTACCTGTGAAATCGGTTCGCACGCCAGCCACGCCCAAACCAAAGGGACTTCCCACCGCCTGCGAAAGGGCGCCAGTATTCTGATCAATGGAGAACGCATAAATCGGCAGGGCAGGTATGTCCTGTCCCACGTACAGGAATTTTCCGGTCCCATCCACGGCCAAAACCTGAGCAAAGTCGAGATTGAAAGCGGAGAACGGCGAACCGGGAGCGGCCACCAGGGCCCCGGTCGTGGAGTTGATCTGAAAAACTGAGATTTGACCAGTAGTATCATTACCCGCGAAAAGAAAGCGGCCGGCCGGATCGCTGGCGATGGAGTCTGCGCTCGCCGTGGCGAATGGACTTCCGCTGACCGGGGTCAGAGCGCCAGCGGTGTGATCGATCGTGAACGCTTGAATGGTCAGAGAATCGTTTTGTGGCAAATACAGAAATTTCTTGTTCACGATGACCATGTCGTTGCCGGCACTGCTCGGAAGCGTCGGCGGCGTGAACGGAGGTAAGGGCGGCAAAAGTTCCCGTGGTGCTGAGGCCGGCGCCTAGAATATCGTTGGTGCCCAGGTAGTACAGAAAGCGCTGCGTTATTGCCTCCGCCGCCAGGTGTTCGTCCCCGGCCCGCACACCGTGCCACGGGTCGATGTCCCAGCCGGTGGTACCGCCGCCGGAACTGCTGGTGGCAAGGAAGTAGTTGGACAGCCACCTCCACAACCCGCCCATCCGAACATGGCAACATGCTGCAAGCAGCAGAAACGAGATCCTATTCCCCAGCTTCATACATCCTCCGTCCATCTCGGACTTTGCGGACCGTCAGGGCTCGGTTGCGCACCTACACTGCCGACCAGGCCAAAAGCGCCGTTGCAAGTCACGTCTAATTGGGGCGATTCTGGGCACCCATTCCTGAATGGTAGGGAGTTACCGGATTGGGAAACAAGAGTACGGAAGTAAGAGGAGGTTGCGTTCCAGGTTCCTGCGCCGGCCTGCGACTCTTTCCTGCTGCCGGTGGAGCTCTACAACACGCCCTTGTTTCTGGCGGAAGCGTCGAAGTTCAGATCCAGAGGATAGCCGGGCAGGTTCACGTGCACAGTGTAGGGGGCCTCGATGCTGACTGAACCGGTACCGATTTGCCGCTGCGCACGACCTTGATTTGTTCCTTGGTGATCGGGATATCCAGTTCCTGCGCCTTTCTGGAAGACTTCGTCGCGGATTGCGTCTTCCGTCTTGTTGCTGTAGGTGCTCATCTGCGATTCCGTCTTGAGGGCGTCCTAAACTGGTAATTGGACAAGTAGGGCGGTGCCAGCGTGGCGATCAGAATGACCGCGGCAACCATGATGAAAATGCCAACAAATCCAGCTTCATTGCGCGCTCCGCTTCCGGTGGCGCGCCAAGATCAGTTAGCGCGCAGACCGTAAATTTTTTTCGAAATATTCCGTTATTGCGGAGATGCTAGCATCCTCCATTTGCCGAGTCGAGCGCCGAACCACTTCCACAGTACCTTCGGTAACCTTCTTTCCGACGGTGATACGAAAGGGGATACCCACCAAATCCGCGTCCTTGAACTTCACCCCAGGCCGTTCGTCCCGGTCGTCCAGCAAGACTTCGAATCCGGCCGCCTCGAGCCGTTCTGGCGATATCTACGGCCGTGCTCAGCATTTTCTCGTCCCCTACGTTGGTGGGTGTCACCACGATCTCGAAAGGCGCGATCTGCGGCGGCAGCCAGAAGCCGTTTTCATCGTTGTCTTGCTCCACGGCAGCCGTCAGGATGCGCTCGATTCCAATGCCATAGCAGCCCATGATGGGCGTGACTTCTTTGCCATTCTTGTCCAGGACACGCGCCCCCATGGATTCCGAATACTTGTAGCCCAGCTTGAAGATGTGGCCGATCTCGACCGCGGGATCGATGCGTAGCGTCCCGCCACAATTGGGACAGTCTTCCCCCGCAGTCACGCTACGCAGATCCACGTAGGCGGTCGGCTGGAAGTCGCGACCCGGGGTGATGTTCTTGAAGTGATAGTCCTCCTTGTTGGCCCCTCCAATCAGGTTGGCGCGACCGTCGAGGGCTTTATCCACCAGCAGCACGGGATGTTCGACGTCCTTCATGTCCTTGGCCCATTTGATGCCGATGGGTCCCAGAAACCCAGCCGGAGAATTGAAGAGCTGCCGGATTTCCTCTTCCTGCATGGGGCGAGTCTCATTGCCCCCCAATGCAGACGACAGCTTGATTTCGTTCATCTGATGATCGCCGCGCATCAGCAACACAACGGCGCGTGCGTAGGCTTTGCCCGTCTTGGGATCCAGGCCCTCCACCATCAGCGCCAGCGTCTTCATCTTGTTCTTCGGCGACACGCCCAGGAACTTCGCGACGTCTTCAATCGTCTTCATTCCCGGCGTGTGCACTTCGAGCGGCTTACCGTCGCCCTCCGCCTTGAGGTCCTCGACCGCAGCCAGCTTCGACGTTGCCTTGTCCAGGTTGGCGGCGTATTCGCACTTTTCACAGCTGACGATGCGATCTTCGCCCGCCGGCGTCCGCACCATGAACTCGTGGGATTGCGATCCGCCCATCGCGCCTGAATCCGCCTCTACCACCATGTACTTCAATCCGCAGCGATCGAAAATGCGGCAGTAGGCGTCGTAATGCTTCTGATACGAAACATCCAGACCGGCGGCGTCCATGTCGAAAGAGTACGAGTCTTTCATGATGAACTGCCGTACCCGCAACAGGCCGGACTTAGGCCGGGCTTCGTCGCGAAACTTGCTCTGAATCTGATACCAGATTTGCGGAAGCTGCTTGTAGCTGCGCAACTCCTTGCGAGCAATTTCGGTCATGACTTCTTCGTGCGTCATGCTTAGACAAAGATCCGCACCCTTGCGGTCTTTCAACCGGAACATGGTGTCGCCCATCAGCGCCCAGCGCCCGCTGGCCTCCCACAACTCCCGCGGATGAATGGCCGGCAGATAGAATTCCTGCCCAATTTTGTCCATCTCCTGGCGAACAATGCCCATGATCTTGTTGAACGAGCGCTGCCCCATGAACAGATAGGAGTAAATCCCAGCGGCCAGCTGCCGGATATAACCGGCGCGCACCAGGAATTTGTGGCTGGCGACTTCAGCGTCCGCAGGCGCCTCGCGCAGAGTAGGAATAAAGAGTTGAGACCAACGATGCATAGTTAGGAGTCCTGGGTAGCAGGGAATTGGTTATTGTAAATGATGGAGCACGAATGTCGGCGCGAGCGTCTCGCTCGTGCTGCAGCGCTACGGGCGATTCCGCACGAGCGAGACGCTCGCGCCGACATTGACCGTCAGGGATTTACCCGTGAAGATGTGGGCCACTAACCCGCCAACTGTTCCAGGATCTCTTTCCCCAGCTTCTGCGCCTCGCCGAAAAACTTTTGATATTCGACGAACAGACGATTCAACTCCAGCGACTTGTCGGGCCCGAGCTTTTTGCGCAAGATCATGTCGCGCACGTGGACGGGATTAGGCAGAGTAGCCTCTTCGGTCAATTCTTCCAGCGCGGTACTTGGATCGTAGTGATACATGGTTTTATTGTAGCGCCGGCGTCCCGCCGGCTGTCTGGCGGGCGTCTCGCCCACCCATCGGGCCGGCCGGAGGCCGACGCTACATCATCTCCGTTCCCCACAAATCGTGCAGGTGGACAATTCCCAGAAGCGTGCGTCGGCCGTCAACCACCACCAATGACGTGATCTTCTTTTCTTCCATCAACGCCAGCGCCGTGGCCGCGAATTCATTTGCGCCAATCGTTCTGGGGTTTGCGGTCATGCAATCACCGGCTGTCAGGTCCAGTACGTCCTTGCCGCGCTTTTCCAGCAGCCGCCGCAGATCACCATCGCTAATCACTCCCACCAGTTTCTCGCCGTCGATCACCGCAGTTACACCCAGTTTCTTGCGCGACATTTCGTAGATCACATCCGGCATTCTGGTTTGCGGCGTGACTCGTGGCACGGCCTCTCCGGTATGCATCAGCGACTCGACCTTGGCGAGGCGCTTGCCCAGCTTCCCCCCAGGATGAAGGTTGGCAAAGTCTTCTTCCTTGAAGCCTCGCTTCTCGGCGAGAGCCATGGCCAGCCCGTCTCCAAGGGCCAGCATCGCCGTGGTCGATGCCGTGGGCGCCAATCCCAGCCCGCAGGCTTCTTTGGCCACGGAGCAGTCCAGCGCAACCTCAGCCGCCGCTGCCAGAGCAGACATCGTCGATGTTTGTGTGGTTGCGGGCGACTCGCCCGCGGCTTTTTCTGCGGACTTTTCAAAAACCGGATCCCCCGTCATGCTGATGAGCTGCACCTGCAGCCGCTTGAGAGTTACCAGGAGCCGCAGAATTTCTTCCGTCTCGCCGCTGGCCGAGAGCGCCAGCACTACATCGCCGCGCACCACCATTCCAAGGTCTCCATGCACGGCGTCTACCGGATGCATGAACAGCGCGGGAGTTCCGGTCGAACTCAGAGTCGCCGCGATCTTGCGAGCAATGATGCCGCTCTTGCCCATGCCCGTGACCACCACTCGCCCGGTGCAGGCGTAGATCAACTCGACGGCGTGGTTGAAAGCCGCAGCCATGGGGCCCGCAATGCGGTCGGCCAGCGCGCGCAAGGCCTCAGCCTCGATCCGGACGACGTTTTCGCCAACGTGCTTCATGGGAAGAAAACAGATGTTAGCAGAACCTGGCGCTCAGCACTTGGCACTTGGCAATTAGCAATCGGCACGCAGGCACACATTTGAGCACACGGAAGCAAGACTGAAAGGGAGTACTGAAAACTGAAAGCTGATCGCTGACGGCTGCTTCAGAAATGATCATCCACGCTCTGCACTCGTCCCCCCAGGCCTTTGGCCTGAATGGCCCGGTCCCACGGGCCGCCCTGCCAGTTATCCTTCTGCCTCTCGGGATGAATCCACGGCGGTAAGGTAATCGAAAGATTAAGCGCAATTGCCACGGCGTAGGGTTCATACTGCGAACGAAGATGCGTCCAGCTTTTCCTCAAATGCGGCGCCCTCGCGCAACTTTATTCCCCGTTCCGCCAAGTTTTTGACGCAGCCGATTCAGTTCCGGCTCGGACAAGCCGGTCAGGTGCATTCGGGTTGTAGCGCGCGTTGACCACCTGGGCCAGGTCCACCACCGCGTGCCGCGCCATGGCGAAGGTGATCTTGGCCTGCTCGCTGCGCAGTCCGTCCACGCCCGCGATCACCAGCGCGCTGGCATCCAGAATCGTGACCAGGGCCCCCAGCCAGGATTGATTATTGTGCTGCGAACGAAAAAAACTGAGCGCGGGATAAGAAAGATGACTCTCCAGCACCTCTGCCGCCCAACGTTCCCAGTCCTTGAAAATCTGGTCGAGCACCGCCTGCTGCGGAGAGTTTCCGAACCGCGACAACAGTTCAGCAGCCGATGGAGGCGAGCCCGCCCGGGCATCGAGCAGAGAGATTTCGATTTCGCGGCGAGAGAACGACGAATAGATCGTCGGCAAATAGCCGATCACCATGCCCAGAAAACCGAAACCCAGGCCGGCTTCGATCACGGCCAGGGCGCGGGCGAGACCGGAGCTGGGGATAATGTCCCCGTAGCCGAGGGTGAAGAAAGTTTCGCCGCTGTGGTAGACCAGGAGGCCGAAAGTAAGAGGCTCGCCACTCAGACGGAAGTGTTCACCCACTCCGTATTGCAGCAGGGCGAAACCAAAGATCAGTCCGGCCGCCCACAAAATCAGCAGGAAAATCAGCGACAGCGGTCCGAAGTAGCCCAGAAAATTCTCCCGCCGGGCCCGGGACGGAATGCGGCCCGCGAGGCTTTCGATACGGGATCCAGGTACGGCGGTAGAACCAGCTGGTCAGCCGGAAGCTGCGCTGCACCCGCCGCGGCAGCACTACGGTCTCGAACGCATCCAGCAGGATGGCAAGGATGGAGACAATTCCGGCAATGGTGCAGAAAGTGTGCATCAGGCGATGGGAACGTCAAGGTAGACGCGAGCGACCGTTCGTGCAGGAGCGCAAATGACCTGGCGTTCGAAAGGCATCTCGTAGGGCGGTACGTAGGACTTACGACGCTCCCGCACGAGCGGGGCGCTCGCGCCTACATTACGCGTGCACGAAATGGTAGCAGATTCAATGCGAACTCATTGCGGACCGTCATCGCTGAGTCGAATCGACTTGTCCCGAAGCCGCCGAGCGCCGCGCGGCGTCGAGGATTTCGGCGACGATCACATTGGTTTCGAGCGAGGAAGGCGCGCCTGGCGCGACTCCTCCAGCACAACCGCCCGGAATAAGGACAACGAATCATCGTAAGGAGCAGCCACCGGCTTCGCCGGCAGCAGTTGCTCTTCTCCTCCCTTTAGCCGCACCCGCACGTCGTCATGGCGGACCGTGAGCACGTAGCCAGTCTGGCCATAAACTTCCATATCTTTCCGATCGAATGGCCAGTTCCATGAAGGTTGCAGGATTGCCACCGCCTTGGGATAGGTCAGGATGATGGTCGCTTCGTCGTCCACTCGCGGATAGATGTCCGGCTTGATCTGCTGGGTAACGGCGGTCACCGAAGTGGGCCGCTGCCCATCCATCAGCCAGGTCATCAAATCCGCGCCATAGCAGCCGAAATCGTAAAGCGCTCCGCCACCATTCAGCTTGGGATCGTTGAGCCAGGCCAGGAACTCGGGATGAACGTTGATTTCCTTCGGTCCCTGGTGTCCGTCGTGGACGACAACTTTGCGAATGTCGCCGATCGATTTGTCGTGGACCATGTCGTAGGCGGCATGGTTGCTGCGATACCACGACGTCTCGTAATTCACCAGTACCTGGATCTTGCCCTTGCGCGCGGCATCGGCGATGGCGTGCGCATCCTCGGCGCTGACCGCCAGCGGCTTTTCCATCATGACGTGGATGCCGTGGCGGGCGCATATCTCCACCACTTTTCGGTGGTCATACGTATTGGTGTACGCCAGTACGGCTTGCGGATGGGTCTTCTGCAGCATGTCTTCCAGGTCGGTAAAGATCAAATTGCGGTCGAGGCTAAACTGCGCCGCGTAACGCGCCGCGACTTGTGTGTCAGGTTCGGAAATTCCGACAATCTGGATGTCGGGCCGATGCAGCGAGCGCTGGAAGAAGCCTTCGACGTGCCCGTGGACCATGCCCGCGATACGCGACCCGAAGCGGGACGGCGGCTGCGGTAGTTTGCGCGCTAGAAGCTGTGAACGTTGCGAATAAACCAGCGGTGAGGATTGCCAGGCAAAAGTATTTCATTGCGACCACTGCGCCGCTAAGGCCGGCCATGGTAACAGATTCAGATGTCCGAGGCCGATTCACGGTTTAGCATGCGCGGCGGGTAGCGCATGCTGGATCGCCTGCAATTCTTTCAAGACTGCGCGCAGTTTCGTTGACTCCAGCGCGTTGGCCCCGTCGGACTTGGCTTCCTTGGGATTGTCGTGGACTTCCATGAATATTCCATCCACGCCCGCTGCCACCGCCGCGCGCGCCAGTACCGGGATGAACTCGGGCTGTCCTCCGCTCACGGCATGATCTCCGTCAGCCGCGGAAGAGGGCAGTTGGACCGAGTGGGTGGCGTCGAAAACCACCGGAACAAATTTGCGCATGATGGCCAGCGAGCGCATGTCCACCACCAGATTGTTGTAGCCGAAGCTCGATCCGCGCTCGGTCACGAAGACCTTGTCGTTGCCGGCGGTGCGGCATTTCTCCACGATATGCCGCATATCGGCGGGCGAGACGAACTGTCCTTTCTTGATATTCACCACGCGCTCGGTCATGGCGGCGGCCACGACCAGATCGGTCTGACGGCAGAGAAACGCCGGAATCTGCAAGATGTCGGCAACTTCCGCAACCTTGGCCACGTCGGCAGTCTCGTGCACGTCGGTAAGAATCGGGCACGTGCACTTCATCCTTCACTTTTTTCAGGATGCGCAGCCCTTCCACCAGCCCGGGGCCGCGATAGCTGCGAATAGAAGTGCGGTTGGCCTTGTCGTAGGACGCCTTGAAAATGAAAGGGAAATTCAGCGAGCGCGTGACGCCCTTGATCACCTCCGCCATGAAGAGGGCATGCTTTTCGCTCTCGATGACACAGGGGCCGGCGATGAGAAAGAGGTTGCCTGCGCCGATCCGCACATTGTCGATTTGAAAAGAAGTGGTCAGTTCCTGGTTCGCTTTCACCGCCGAGGACGCCGAGAAATTCGAATGAATGTGTTTCTCTGCGTCCTCGGCGGTAGATCATCCTTGGCGGTAGATTATCTTTTCCCAACCTTCTCCGGCCGGTGGAACATCTCCACTTCGGACGCTGCCTTCTCCGCCCGCCGCTTCAGGCCGTTTTCGTAAGCCGCGCCCACGAATGTCTTGAACAGCGGATGCGGCTCGAGCGGCTTCGACTTGAACTCGGGATGGAACTGGCAGCCGATAAAGTGCGGATGGTCGGGCAACTCCACCATCTCCACGTAAGTTCCGTCCGGCGTCGATCCGGAAATCCGCAACCCGCCCGCGGTCAGCGTTTCCTCGTATTCACGGTTAAATTCGTAGCGATGG
The DNA here is from genome assembly GCA_963803655.1 of Terriglobia bacterium. Taxonomy (GTDB): domain Bacteria; phylum Acidobacteriota; class Terriglobia; order Terriglobales; family Acidobacteriaceae; genus JAIQFF01. The sequence goes on along the minus strand of CAWDNR010000010.1, from coordinate 173,689 downwards.
CGATGGCGCTCGCTGATTTCGAGCTTGCCATAAATCTTGTGCGCCAAGGTCCCGGGCTCGATCTTGCAGGGCCACGCTCCCAGCCGCATGGTGCCACCCAGTTCTTCCACTCCGCGCAGCTCGCGCAGCTTGTAGATCACGCGGTGCGGCGTCGCAGGATCGAATTCGCTGGAGTTGGCGTCAGTTAGCCCGCATACGTTGCGCGCAAATTCGATGCACGCCGTCTGCATGCCCAGGCAAATGCCAAAGTACGGAACCTTGTTCTCGCGGGCATAGCGGATCGCAATCAGCATGCCCTCGATGCCGCGCTTGCCAAAGCCCCCCGGCACCAGCAGCCCGTCATAGCCGGCCAGCTGTTCTTCGTAGGTGCGGTCTCCGGTTTCAAGCCCTTCGGCCTCGATCCAGTTCAGATTCAGTTTCAGATTGTGCGCCAGCGCGCCGTGGACCAGCGCCTCTTTCAAAGACTTGTAGGAATCTTCGTACTCCACATACTTGCCCACAATGCCGATCGTGACTTCAGCCTTCGGGTTGTAGACGCGATGTACGATTTCCTCCCAATTCCTGAGATCGCGGTCCTTGGCCTCCAGGCGCAGGTAGCGAAGCACCAGCGAGTCCACGCCTTCATGCGAAAACACCAGCGGCACTTCATAAATGGAGGCCACATCCTTGGCGGTGATGACTGCCTCTTCTTCCACGTTGCAGAAGAGCGCGATTTTCGATTTGATCTCCTTGGACAGAAACCGGTCGGTGCGGCAAAGCAGAATGTCGGGCTGGATCCCGATGCTGAGGAGTTCTTTTACCGAGTGCTGCGTCGGCTTGGTCTTGAGTTCCTGCGCGGCGGCGATAAACGGCACCAGGGTCACGTGCATGAACAGAGTGTGGTCGCGGCCCAGTTCCTGCCGCATCTGCCGGATCGCCTCCATGAAGGGCAGCGACTCGATGTCGCCCACCGTACCTCCGATTTCGACGATCGCGACATCCACATCCTGCGCTACTTTCTTCATGGCGGCCTTGATTTCATTGGTGACATGGGGAATCACCTGCACGGTCTTGCCCAGGTAATCGCCGCGCCGCTCCTTGGCGATGATCTGTTCGTAGATCCGCCCCGTGGTCCAGTTGTTGTCGCGAGAAAGTTTGGCGTGAGTGAAGCGTTCGTAGTGGCCGAGGTCGAGATCGGTCTCGGCCCCGTCGTCGGTGACAAATACCTCGCCATGCTGGAACGGCGACATGGTGCCGGGATCGACGTTGAGATAGGGATCAAACTTCATCAGGTTGACCTTCAGCCCGCGACTCTCCAGCAGGCAGCCAATCGAGGCTGCGGCCAGTCCTTTGCCCAACGAAGACACCACGCCCCCGGTCACAAAGATGTACTTTGCCGACATCGATTCCTCACCTTAAATTGTCTTTGAGATTTTGTGCAGGATGGGTGCACGACCAATTATGCCAGAAATGTTTTCGGGTGACTAGGAATAGTTTGGCTCGGCAAGATTCTCGTCTGGACACTCACCGGACATTGCTCGCGCCGTGGAAGAGCGGCCCTTGTAGGGACGCGTTGAAAACCCAAATACGGTAGCGCCGTCTTGTGAGCGGGTCGTCGGCGCAGGCGAACAGCGCTTCAAAGTTAAGAAGTAGCGGCTGTCGCGGAGTACACTTGGCATCAGGAGGCTGCATCCAACGAGTTGATCCTATGCGTCGGCTTCATCGTCTCGCAATCGGCCTGCTGGCGGGAACTACTTTCTTCCTGGCGATGGCCACGCCTTGCGCCCGCGCAGCAACTCGCCAAACGCCTCATCCTCACAGATGGCAGCTACCAGCTAGCCACCAAATGGGAGGTCAAAGGTGACCGCGTGCGCTACCTGAGCGCTGAGCGCAATGAGTGGGAAGAAGTCCCCAACTCGATGGTGGATTGGGCGGCGACCGACAAGTACGAAAAGGAACGTGCCGCGGGCAAGCCCGCCCCGGAAGCAGTGGCGCTCGATAAGGAACTAGAGGCCGAACGCCAGGCTGACGAAGCCAGGTCTCCGCATGTGGCGCCCGGCTTGCGTTTGCCCGACGATGGCGGCGTGATCCTGCTCGATACTTTCCAGACCCAACCCCAGTTGGTCGAATTGCAGCAGAGCAGCGGCGAGCTCAACAAGAACATGAAGGGAAACATCCTGCGCGCCACGATCAATCCGATCGCCAGCTCCAAGCAGATCATCGAGCTGCCTGGATTGCATGCCAAGATTCAGGCGCACGTTACCGTCCCCGCGATTTACGTCAATCTGGAGCAGCAGGACCAGCTCGCCAAAGCAACCCAGATTGCCGAGAAAACTAAGGAAGAGCAGCTCCCCTGGGACCGTTTCCGCATCGTGCGTCTGCAAGCCAACAAGGACAAGCGCATTGTCGGGGACATCAAGATTGCGATCTATGGCAAGGTCAGCCAGGAACAGAAGCTCGTGTTCACCACCGCGACCAAACTCACCGGCGGCTGGGTCAAGGTGACTCCGTCAAGCGATCTCGAGCCTGGGGAATATGCGGTGATCGAGCTCTTGGGAAAGGATGGAATGAATCTGTACGTATGGGATTTCGGCGTAAACCCATCCGCCAGTGCAAACCCGACCGCCTGGAGACCTGACGCTTCCGCGAACCATCCTCTTCCCGATAAGCCGAAAGAATTGGAGAAGAGGTAGATGGGACCTTGGGCCCTTGGCATCACTTAGCGATTGGCACTCAGCACTAAACATTTCACCCGTCCCGATGCTTTCCGCTCAAGTCGTTCGCGGACCGGGTTAGCGTGGATTGCTAGTCTCCTGTCCCAGTGGTTCGTGTCATAAGTTAGAGGCGGTCGTGCGCTGCGCGTAACGAGCGATGCTGGCCAGGATTTGGTCCGCGGTTTTGGTCCAAACGAAGGGCTTGGGATCTTCATTGTGCACGTCGATGAATTCGCGGATGGCCGCTTCCAGGTCTTTTACACTGCGGAACACGCCCCGTCGAATTCGCTTGTTGGTGAGTTCGGCGAACCATCGCTCCACCAGGTTGATCCAGGATCCGTAGGTGGGAGTGAAGTGGACATGAAAGCGTGGACGTTTGGCGAACCATTTCCGGATGATGGCAGTTTTGTGGGTTCCGTAATTGTCCACAATAATATGCACATCGAGTCCAGCGGGCACTTGCGCCTCGATCACATCGAGGAACTGGCGAAATTCCTGCGAGCGGTGGCGGCGGTGCAGTTGGCCAATCACGCGGCTGGTCTTCAATTCCAACGCGGCAAACAGCGAAGTCGTGCCATGGCGTTTGTAGTCATGCGTGCCGCGCTCCACTTGCCCCGGCCGCATCGGCAACAGTGGCTGCGTGCGGTCTAACGCCTGGATTTGGCTCTTCTCGTCGACACAGAACACCACTGCGTGCTCGGGCGGGTTCATATACAAACCCACGATGTCGCGCACTTTTTCAATCAGTTGCGGGTCCGGCGACAGCTTGAACGTGTCCGCTCGGTGCGGCTGCAATCCGAAGGCATGCCAAATCCGGCTAATTGTCATCCGGCTGAGTCCGCTCGCTTTGGCTAAACCGCGCGTGCTCCAGTGGGTTTGGCCGCGAGGCGTGCTTTCTAGAGTTTGAACCACTAGCTTTTCGACCTGATCATCGCTGATCTTGCGTGGCGCTCCGGGACGTGGTTCGTCGTATAGCCCTTCCATGCGCGCTTCCAGGAAGCGCGACCGCCACTTGCCAACCATGCCCAACGAACAGCGCAACTTCTTGGCGACCGTCTTGTTATCCAGTCCTTCGGCACAGCCCAACACTACCCGAGCGCGACGAGCCAACAGGCCTTGGCTGCGCGTCCGGTGGGCTAACGATTCGAGTCGCCGGCGCTCTTCGTTGGTCACAATCAAGGGTTGCTTGGGACGTCCGGTTCGCATCTGAGCCTCCTGCATTTTAGATGCAATCCGGGCCCGACTTAGTTCACTTATTTCTGGGACATGAGACTAGTTGCAAAGCGCCAAGTACCAATTGCCAAGGGCAGAGTACTGCTCCCAAAACCGTTGACCCTCATCCTATCCGCAGTTACACTGGCCTCGATTTTCCTTACCTTCAGGACTCGCCCTTGAAAGTTTATCGCTCCACCCGCCAGCTGCTGGCCGATGTCGAACGCTTGCTCGCGGCCAGCCAGCCGTCCGTCCGTCATTCTCCGCTGGAGCATGTGATTGATCTACTTTGCCGGGGCCGTCACTATGCCTGGGTGGGCATCTTCCTCGCTGCCGAGGAATATACACCCCAGCACTCGTTGGGAGCTGGCAGCGATGCTCCAGGTGAAGTCGCGCTTCCGGAAACTCGCTCCAAGATACTCATCTCCATGAAGTTGGCATCGCGAGAACTGGGGATTCTAAGTGCGGAGAGCGATCGCGAGAATGCCTTTGGCGCGGCAGACCGGGTGTTGCTGGAAGGGGTGGCTGACGCTCTGGCGCACTTCCTGGCGGGCCGGGGAAAATATCTTGCCCGCAAGGCTCGCACCGACGCGTCTCGGATGGAACGGGCGGGGACGCCAGCCGCTCCACCCCACTAGTCTCACTGTAGGCGCGAGCGCCCCGCTCGTGCTCATGTCATCGTGAAGCCGGCGATCTTTCAGTCTGAAGCCGAACCCAACTTCGAAGCCCCTTCCTGAATCCGCTTCCAGGCCCTCGCCACATGCCGCCCAGCGGTATTTGTCTGCCCCACGCACAGCCGCAGAGTCAGACGATCGTTCAGTCGCGTATGCGTGAGATAAAGATCCCCGCTGCGGTTGAGGCGGTCCATCAAGGTTTGATTGGGCTCATCTCCGCCCTTGTGCCGGAAGCACACCAAATTCAACGGCACCGGCGCGGCCATCTCGAAGCGGTCGTCACTCTTGACCCACCCCGCAAACTGCTGCGCCAACTCGACGTGCCGACGAATGTGATGCTGCAGCCCTTCCACGCCGTAGTGCCGGATGACGAACCAGAGCTTGAGCGCCCGGAAGCGCCGCCCCAGCGGAATCTGCCAGTCGCGATAGTCGATCACGGCGCCGGTTTCGGTGGCCTTGTTGCGCAGATATTCCGGCAGCACGCTCAGAGTCTGGATGAGCGCCTTGCGGTCGGCCACGTAGAAGCAATCGCAATCGAAATTGGTGAACATCCATTTGTGGGGATTGAAGCAGTAGCTGTCGGCAAACTCCAGACCAGCATGGGTGTGGCGAAATTCCGGACAAAGCGCGGCCGTGCCGGACATAGCGGCGTCCACGTGCAACCAGAGTTTTTGCTCGCGGCAGATGCGGCCGATTTCCGGCACGGGATCAATCGCATTTGACGACGTCGTGCCCACGGTAGCGCAGACGAAAAACGGAACCAGACCCGCCGCGGCGGTCTTGCGCGATCTGGCGCGCCAGCGCCTCGGGACGCATGGCGAAATTCTCGTCGACCTCGATCAGGCGCAGATTGTCGCGTCCGATGCCGGCGACCTGAACGCCCTTCTCCAATGAAGAGTGTGCCTGCGAAGACGTGTAGGCCACCAGTCTGCCATCGCAGCCGTAGCGATTGCTGGCGAAGTTCGTGGCCCGCTCCCGCGCCGCCAGCAGCGCGCACAACGACGCGCTCGAAGCCGTGTCCTGGATGACTCCTCCTCCGCTGCTCGTAGAAAGAAACTTCTGGGGCAGATCCAGCATGTGAACCAGCCAGTCCAGCACATGGGTCTCCAGTTCGGTGCAGGCAGGGCTGGTGGCCCACAGCATTCCCTGCACGCCCAGGCCGGAAGAAAGCAGGTCGCCCAGAATCGCTGGGCCGGAAGCATTCGAAGGAAAGTAGGCGAAGAAATTCGGCGATTGCCAGTGCGTGATGCCGGGAAGGATCAGCTTCTCAATGTCGGCGAGGATTGCTGGAAAAGGTTCGCCCTTCAACGGAGGATCGGCCGGCAGCGACGCCCGAATCTGTCCGGGCTCAGCCGGCGAAAGCACAGGGAACGACTCGATGCGCGCGTAGTAGTCGGCGATCCAGTCCACCACGGCATGTCCGTGGCGCCGGAATTCGTCGGGTGTCATGTGAAACGTCTTCTCGCTGGCCATTCGTTCTCCGTGCAGGCAATCTAGATGGGCCTTCCTTCGTGGGCCTTCGTGTCCTTCGTGGTTAATGGTTTTTAGCCGGAAGTCACCCAGCTGCCCGTAATACACCCGCGTGTCGTACTCGAACGCCACTCGACCATGCACCTGATGGGCATCAAATATCCTCCGCAACTCGCGCAGCATAGGCGCATACGCTGATTCGCCGGACTGTGGGGTGTAGGAAGAAGAAAGCAAACGCCCTTCGAGCGCGGGATAGTCGAAGTCCTGATGATAATCAAACGTGCGGACCTGAAATCGCGAGGGCGCGAAAAATGTCTCAATTTGTTCCGTAGTGCGCTCGGAGCGCACATCCTGATAGTCCGTGCCGTACTCCACGCAGCAACTGCTCGTACGCACGCAGAAAAGGCGTCGATCCCGTGCGCCGCTCGTTCCACAGCAGCACCGTCCAACCGCCGGGCTGGCAGATCCGAATGAATTCGCGCCGCGCTTTCTCTCGATCAAACCAGTGAGCTGCCTGGGCGGCGGTGACCAGGTCGACGCTGTGATCGGCGAGGGTCGTGGCTTCCGCCGTTCCCGTCACGCTGGTGAACTTAGGATAAGCGCGCAGAAATTCCTCGCCGGCATTGCGCATGTCAGCATTCGGCTCGACCCCGAACACGCGATTGCCATTCTCCAGCAACATGCGGGTGAAGATGCCAGTGCCGGAAGCAATATCGGCGATGACGGAGGCGGCGGTGAGACCGCATTCGTTCTTCAGCAGATCGAGAACCGCAGAAGGATAGGCGGGCCGATAGCGAACGTAGTTTCCCACGCGGGAGGAAAAGCGCTGAGTTGAATCTTGCACAGCCATAAAATAGTTTAACGCGAGAAATGCAAGCGCCCGCACTCGTGCGGCGTCACCTGTGGCGCTGCAGCACAAGCGATAGCCCTCGCGCCTACATTCGCCCAAATCCATCTTAATTGTTAAATTAGAAGTCAACCATGCGCCTCGTCGTCAAAGTCGGCACCAGTCTGATTGCGCCCGGCGGCCGCATCGACACTACCCGCATGCGCGCGCTGGTCGACCAGCTCGATCTTTCCCGCCACGAGTATCTGATCGTCAGCTCCGGGGCCATCGCTTCCGGCATGACCCACCTGGGGCTTCGCCAAAGGCCGTCCACCGTGCCTCTGATGCAGGCCTGTGCCGCGGTCGGCCAAAGCCTGCTGATGCATACCTATGAGCAACTGTTTTTCGGCAAGAAAGTCGTGGCCCAGCTGTTGCTTTCGAGCGATGATTTCACTTCGCCCATCCGCTACCACAACCTGCAGAATGCACTGCACGAGTTGTTGAAGCTCGGCGTGGTGCCGGTGGTCAATGAAAATGACAGCGTTTCGGTGCGCGAACTGGTGGGAGCGTTCGGCGACAACGACGAACTGAGCGCGTTGCTGGCGACCGCAGTCAAGGCCGACTGGTTGCTGCTGCTGACCGATGTCGACGGATTCTACTTTCCCAACGGCAAGCGGCCGCGCCTGCTGCGTACGGTGCGCAAACTGACCGCGCCGCATGGAAGCCGTCTGCAACGGCCAAGGCAAGCTGGGCACCGGAGGCATGCGCTCCAAGCTGCGCGCCGCCAAGCTGGCCAGCGAAGCTGGCGCCAACGTCGCCATCGCCAATGGACGCCATGCGCACGCCATCCCGTGGGCCCTCGAGCGCAAGATCGGAACTTATTTTCCGCCGCAACGCAGAAAGTCTTCCGATGGCAACTAGCGTTCGCACTCCCAGCTCGACTCGCGACAAGCTTCTTCGGGCGACAGAGCGCCGCGGCACGGATGGCGCAGCTCGCGACAGCGCAGAAGAACGCCATTCTGCTGGCGATGGCCGATGCGATTGCAGCCAACGCCGAAAGCATTATTGAAGCGAACCAGGCCGATCTTGGAAGACTCCGGCCTGGCGGGTGCCATGCGCGAGCGCCTTCTCCTCACTCCGGAACGCATCGCAGCTATGGTAGCGGGCGTGCGCGAAGTGGCCAGCCTTCCCGATCCGATCGGTGAAACGATTGCCGAGTGGACGCGCCCCAACGGCTTGCGCATCCGCAAAGTGCGCGTGCCGCTGGGCGTGGTGGGCGTGGTCTACGAATCGCGGCCCAATGTGACTGTCGGATTGCGCGTCTTTGGCGCTCAAGACCGGCAACGCCATTGTGCTGCGTGGCGGCAAGGAAGCGGTGCACAGCAATGCAGAGACTGGTCGAGATTCTGAACCAGGTGGACGGAGTTCCCGAAGGCGCAATCGAACTGCTGGATTCGAGCACGCGCGATTCGGTGCACGAACTGATCAAAGCGCGCGGGCTGGTGGATGTGCTGATCCCGCGCGGTGGCCCGGGGCTGATTTCCTTTGTCGCGGACAACGCCACCGTGCCGGTGATTGAGACCGGAGCAGGGAACTGTCATATCTTCGTAGACGAGTCCGCGGATTTCGAAATGGCGGACGGCATCGTGATCAATGCCAAGACGCAGCGTCCATCAGTCTGCAACTCCGCGGAAAAGCTGCTGGTGCACCAGCGCATCGCGGCGGAATATATTCCGCGCATCGTGAAGAAGCTGCTCGACAGCGGAGTGGAAGTGCGCGGCGATGACGAGACTCGCCGACTGGCCGCCGGAATGGGCGTCCGTGCCGGCCGAGGCTCAGGATTGGGGCGAAGAATATTTGCGGCTGTGCATCGCGATACGGGTGGTGGCGAACATCGAAGACGCGATCGCGCACATCAACCGCTATTCCACGAAAAACTCCGAGGCGATTGTGACCAGCGACGAAGCCCATGCGCGCCAGTTTCTGCGGCAGGTCGATTCAGCTGTGGTCTACTGGAACGCCTCCACCCGCTTCTCCGACGGAGGAGAATTCGGATTCGGCGCGGAAATGGGCATCAGCACCCAAAAATTGCACTGCCGCGGACCCTTCGCCCTGGCGGAATTGACCTCGGCAAAGTACGAAGTGATCGGCAGCGGACAAATAAGGTAGACGGTTCAGCCTCCGGTCGATCGCAGCCCTGCCCGCTGCACATGGTTTTCTGGATGAGGTGAATTGACGTTGTTGCAGGCCGGCGACATGGCTCCCGATTTCGATGCTTCCAGTTCTGATCGGCGGCGTGAAGAAAGCAGTTCCGCCTTTCCGAGCACCGGGGCAAGGCACAACCTGGTGCTCGCGTTTTATCCGGTGAACTGGGAGCCGCGTCAGCGCCCAGCAGATGGTCGCCTATCAGGTGGAGCGGGAAAAGTTTCTGGCGCGGGAGGCGGAAGTGCTCGCCATCAGCGTGGACTGCATCATGAACACCACTGCATGGGAGCGCGAGATTGGCCCCTTTGACTTCTTCATGGGCAGCGATTTCTGGCCGCACGGAGAAGTCAGCCGCCGCTACGGCGTGTTGCGAGAAGAGGAACCCTTCCAAGGAGCCAGCGAGCGCGCCATTTTCGTGATCGATAAGGGCGGGAGAGTCCGCGTTCGGCAGGATCTATCCCGTGGACCAGCTTCCAGATCTTGAGGAAACACTTGAGCGCGCTGCGTGAGCTGTCGAGAAACTGAAAGCGCGAACCCACGCGCTCGGCCACAGGAGCCCGATGAAATTCATTTCCGCCGCAGCTCTCCCTTTCTTTTCTTCTCTTTCTTCTTCTTTTTCCATGTGAGCGGAACTTCGCGCGGCCTTCGCGCGAAGGATGCTACTGCCGCTCCGATTTTCGGGTTCCGCAATTCGTCTGACGAGATCGCGCTGGAAAGCCGCTTCCTGGCGGTGCCCGATCCGAAACTTGCCGAAGAGCACCTGCGCATCCTGACCCAAGCGCCGCACATGGCTGGCACTCCTGAAGACAAGGCGACCGCAGACTACGTCGCCCAAAAATTCCGCGATGCCGGTCTCGAAACCGAGATTGTCGAATACCGCGTCTGGATGAACTATCCGGCTGAAATCAGCGTGGACGTGACCGCGCCCGCCGGAGTCACCATGCACGGCCCGACCCGTGAACGGGTCGATGGCGATCCTTATCAGGATGATCCGCGCGTGGTGATGCCATTCAACAGCATGTCGCCGTCGGGAGATGTCGAAGCCGAAGTGGTTTACGCAAATTATGGATCGCCCGACGATTTTCAAGAAGCTCGAGCAGATGAAAATCGATGTGCGCGGCAAAATCGTGCTGGTGCGCTACGGGCAAAACTTCCGGGGAGTAAAAGCATTCGTGGCGCAGGAACGCGGCGCGGCAGGTGTGCTGATCTATTCCGATCCGGCCGACGACGGCTGGCGGCACGGAGATAAATATCCGCAAGGCCCGTGGCGCCCAGATACCGGCGTGCAGCGCGGCTCCGTCGGCTACATGTTCCAATTTCCCGGCGATCCCACCACGCCGGGAATCGCCTCGGTGCCCGTCGCTGCCGGATTCCAAACGCACGCCTCCCGAGCAGTCGGCACAGTTGCCAAAAATTCCTACGACGCCGCTTTCCTATGCCGACGCGTGGCCGATCCTCGAACACTTGGGCGGACCAGACTCGCCTCGCGATTGGCAGGGCTCGTTGCCCTTCACCTATCACGTCGGTCCTGGGCCGACCAAGGTGAAGATGCACCTGAAGCAGGATTATCAGTTTCGCACCATCTGGGATGTGATCGGCCGCGTACGCGGTCAGCGAACTGCCGGACGAGTGGGTCGTGGCGGGCAATCATCGCGATGCCTGGGTGTATGGCGCGGTCGATCCCAACAGTGGCACGGCGGCGATGCTGGAATCGGTTCACGGCATCGGCGAACTGTTGAAGTCGGGCTGGAAGCCGAAGCGGACCATCGTAATCGGCAGTTGGGACGCGGAAGAAGAAGGACTCATCGGTTCCACGGAATGGGGCGAGCAGCACGAGGCGGAACTGGCCAACGCCGTCGCCTACTTCAACATGGATGTAGCGGTATCGGGCTCGAAATTCGGCGCGTCGTCGGTGCCCACGCTCAAGCAGTTTATCCGGGACGTGACCAGGGTCGTGCCGAGCCCGAAGGGCGGCACGGTCTACGATGATTGGCGAAAGAGCAGCCAGACGGGTGGAGATACCGAGCGCAGACCCACGCAGGACATCGGGGGCACGGAACGCGCCCCGGCCGCGCCGGGCAACTCCGATGTGCCCGTCGGAGACCTGGGCAGCGGCTCGGACTATACCGTATTCCTGCAGCATCTAGGCGTGCCTTCGTCAGACGTGAGTTCGAGCGGATCGTATGGCGTGTATCACTCCGTCTTCGACAACTTCAACTGGTTCAAGAAATTTGGCGATCCTGATTTTACCTACGAGCAGGAAATGGCGCGTGTATTTGGACTCGAAGCCATTCGCATGTCCGACGCCGATGTGCTGCCTTACGACTACGAGCAATACGGCAAGGAAATCGCCGCCTATGTCGACGCTGCGCGGAAGAAATCGGAGGCAACATTCGGGGGCCAGCCGCCCAACTTTGCCGAGGCGATCCGCGCCGCCCGTCAGTTTGAGCAGGCCGGAGCCAAAATCCGCCGCAAGCAGGAAATCCCCGGGAATGGCGCTGCGCGGCTCAATCAGGCTCTGCGCCAGGCGGAACGTGCCCTGCTGATTCCCGAACGGACTGCCCAACCGTCCCTGGTTCCGTCACGTGATTTATGCTCCCGGCCAGTACACCGGCTATGCGGCGGTGGTGATTCCGGGCGTGAACGAGGCCATCGACAAGCACGATCTGGAACGGACCAGGCAACAAATCGCAGTTCTGGCCGCAGCCCTGAATCGCGCGGCAAAAGTGCTGGAGGACTATCGCTGATGGCGTCGGGAAATGCCGTCGAACAAATTCTGAAGACCCTGCCCTCGGCAGCGGCCGCCACTTTTCTCGCCCTGTTTCCCATCGTGAATCCATTTGGAGGGGTGCCGCTGTTTTTCGCTCTGACCTCCGATTTCTCCACGAGTGAGCGCAATCGGACTGCGCTGAAGACCGCTATGTACGTCTTCGCCATCCTGGTCGTCTTCATGTTTTTCGGACGATTCGTGCTCAACTTCTTTGGAATTTCGCTGCCGGTTCTGAAGATTGCCGGTGGGTTGATCGTAGCCAACACCGCTTGGCGCATGGTCACCGCTTCCACCTCGCATCACTGCGGCCGAGAGCGACGAAGCTGCCGACCAAGGAAGATATTTCCCTGACTCCCATGGCGATGCCGATGCTTTCCGGACCCGGTTCTATCGGCGTAGTGATGGGCCTGGCGGCCAATGCCGAGCAGCATGTTGACCTACCTCGGAATGGTGATCGGCATCACCGCGCTGGCCATCAGCGTCTATCTGTTTCTGCGCCTGGGAGGTCCGCTGGTTGCGAAGATTGGGGCCGGGAGCGGTCGCCGGCATCACTAGAATTTTCGGATTTCTGATTTTTGCAGTGGCCGTGCAGTTGGTCTGGGACGGCGTAGCCGAATTCGGGAGTAGGCTGGAGCAGGGCGGACAGCCCGCCGCGGTTTTGACGCGACCTGTCCGAAAGTCTACTTGCAGAGCTGACCAGCTTGTCTACCAGCTCGGAATAGTCTTTCTTCTCCAACCCGTGCTCCCTCTTGTTGTACTCGTCCACTTTGCCGGAATAATTCATCGAGCAGAATTTCGGGCCGCACATGGAGCAGAAAGCTGCCTCTTTGTAGTAGTCGTCGGGCAGAGTTTCGTCGTGCATCGAACGCGCCGTCTCGGGATCGAGCGACAACGCAAACTGCTTTTCCCAATCAAACTTGTAGCGGGCGTAGCTGAGCGCGTCGTCGCGATCCTGCGCGCCGGGACGATGCCGCGCCAGATCAGCCGCGTGCGCGGCGATCTTGTAAGCAATAATTCCGTCTTTCACGTCTTTCTCATTGGGCAGGCCAAGGTGTTCCTTGGGCGTGACGTAGCACAGCATGGCGGCGCCGTGCCATCCGATCATGGCGGCCCCGATCGCTGACGTGATGTGGTCGTAGCCGGGAGCGATGTCCGTGACCAGCGGGCCCAGGGTGTAGAACGGCGCCTCGTAGCAGAGCTCTTTTTCCTTGTCCACCTGCTCTTTGATCTTGTCCAGCGGCACGTGGCCCGGACCTTCGATCATGACTTGCACGTCGTACTCCCAGGCTTTCTTGGTCAGCTCGCCCAGAGTTTTGAGTTCCGCGAACTGGGCTTCGTCGCTGGCATCGGCGATGCAGCCGGGACGCAAGCCATCTCCCAGCGAGAACGAAACATCGTGCTTGACGAAAATCTTGCAGATGTCGTCAAAGCATTCATACAGAAAATTCTGTTTGTGATGATGCGCCATCCACTGCGCCAGAATTGCGCCGCCGCGGCTGACGATGCCGGTGATGCGCTTTGAAACCATGGGCAGATATTGAATGAGCACGCCGGCATGGATGGTCATGTAGTCCACGCCCTGCTCCGCCTGCTCTTCGATCACTTCCAGCATCACGTTCTTGTTGAGGTCTTCAATGCGCTTGACCCGCGAGATGGCCTCGTAAATGGGCACGGTTCCGATGGGCACGGGCGAGTGGCGCAGGATGGCTTCGCGAATTTCGTGGATGTTGCCGCCGGTCGAGAGGTCCATCACCGTGTCGGCGCCGAAGTGCACCGAGGTGTGCAGCTTCTTGAGTTCTTCCTCGATGTTCGAGGTCACCGCTGAATTGCCGATATTGGAATTGATCTTGCACAACGAGGCCACGCCGATGCACATGGGTTCGAGTTCGGGATGATTGATGTTGGCGGGAATAATCATCCGCCCGCGCGCGACTTCGTCGCGGACCAGTTCGGGCGCAAGCTTTTCGCGGTGGGCGACGTAGGCCATCTCATCCGTGATCTCTCCCTGGCGCGCATAGCGCATCTGGGAGAAATTGCCATCAGTATTCTTGGACCTGCGACCTGCGATCCACTCCGCCCGGGGCTTGGGAACACTATGTCCGTTGCTGCCATTGGTCGGAAGTCATTGTGACACTGTATCCTCTAGAGGTTCTGTGCAACGATTATACGCTGCGGTCGAGAGGTGATCTGAAAGGCAAGAAAAAATCCACTACCGCAAAGTTCGCAAAGAGAATCCTGCAAAGGCCGCAAAGAAATCACCAGTTCAGCCCGTTAGATTGCCGTATCCGGATCGCTTGTGCGGATTGCTGCTTGCGCGAACTCTGTCCTTGAGTAACGCTTGTTGCTTGCGAAACCATCACATAACATTTTCCCTGCTTGTCCGTCTAAGCCCGAGGCCCTAAAATCAACGGTCGATTCGAACGAGGTCATCCATGCGCTTGCGTTCTCTCTCTGCCGGCATTTCTTCTGTTGCTGGCCGTTGCCAGTCTTCGCCCAGATCCGGCCCCTCCCAACCGTCAGCTAATCTCGACACCATCGACAAGACCGTCGATCCCTGCGTCGACTTCTACCAGTACGCCTGCGGCAACTGGCTGAAGACCACGGAGATTCCGGCCGATCAGACGTCCTGGGGAAGCTTTGTCGACATTCGGGAGAGAAATTCCGCCATCATGCGCGAGATTCTGGAGAAAGCCGCCGCCGGCAATGCCGGGACGCGATGCCATCACTCAGAAAATCGGCGACTACTACGGTTCCTGCATCGACGAAACTGCCGCGAATGCCCAGCGGAGTCGAGCCGCTGAAGCCGGAACTCGAGCGCATCGCGAATGCTAAAGACAAGGCAGCACTGATCGAAGCCATTGCCCGGGTGCAGCTGATTGGGCCCAATCCGCTGTTCAGTTTTTATTCGGCGCCCGACCTGCACAGTGCCAACGACGTGATCGCCTACATCGACCAGGGCGGCCTGTCGCTGCCCGACCGCGACTACTACCTCAAAGACGACCCCAAGATGGCGGCCGCGCGCAAGAGCCTGGTGGAGTATGCGACCCAGTTGTTCACGCTGATCGGGCAATCTCCCAAACAGGCCGCGGACTCGGCGCAGTCGGTGCTGCGCATCGAGACCGCACTGGCCAAGGCTTCCATGGACCGCACCGCGCGCCGCGATCCCAAGACCCGCGATCACAAGATGACCCGCGAGGAAGCCGTCGCCCTGGCGCCCAACTTCTATTTGGATCGCTATTTTGCGGCTATGGGCACGCCCCAGTTTTCCAGTCTGAACGTCACCAACCCGGATTTCTTCAAGCAGGTAAACAGCGTTCTGGAAACGGAATCGCTCGACGCCCTGCGAACCTACGTGAGCTGGCACCTGATCGACGGGGCCGCTCCCTGGCTTTCCCAACCCTTCGTGGACGCCAATTTCAAGATGCAGAAGGCGTTGACCGGGCAATCCGAAATCAAGCCGCGCTGGAAGCGCTGCGTAAGTTCCACTGACGACGAACTGGGCGAGGCCCTGGGCCAGCGCTACGTAGAGCAAGCCTTCGGTGCGGATGGCAAACAGCGCATGTTGAAGATGGTGGATGCGCTGGAAAAGAGCCTGGATCAGGACATCCGCGACCTTGCCCTGGATGACCGAAGAAACCAAGAAGCAAGCCAAATTGAAGCTGGACGCCATCCGCAACAAGATCGGCTATCCCGACGTCTGGCGCGATTACAGTTCGCTCAACATCGTGCGCGGCGATCTGCTGGGAAATTTCTTGCGGGCCAACGAATTTGAAGCGCGCCGCCAGATTGCCAAGATCGGCAAGCCGGTGGACCGCAACGAATGGCAGATGACGCCGCCCACGGTGAACGCCTATTACAGTCCGGCGAAGAATGAAATCGTGTTTCCCGCGGGCATTCTGCAGTCGCCTTTTTTCGACAAGCAGGCCGACGATGCCATGAATTTCGGCGGCATCGGGGTGGTCATCGGCCACGAACTGACCCACGGCTTTGACGATCAGGGACGCAAGTTCGATCCGCAAGGCAATCTGCGCGACTGGTGGACGGCGCAGGATGGCACGGAATTCGAAAAGCGCGCCAGCTGCGTCGCCGACGAGTACAGCAGCTTCGTCGCCGTGGACGATCTCAAACTCAACGGCCGCCTCACCCTGGGCGAGAACACCGCCGACAACGGCGGCGCTCGCATCGCGCTGATGGCGCTGGAGCACATGATGGCCGACGACAGCGGCCACGGCCCAAACCATCGACGGCTACACTCCGCAACAGCGCTTCTTCCTCGGTTTTGGCCGCGCCTGGTGCGAAAAGCGGCGTCCGGAATACTCGCGCATGCTGGTAGTGTCGATCCCCATTCGCCGGGAAAATACCGGGTGAATGGCGTGGTGCAGAACATGCCCGAGTTCCAGAAGGCATTCAGCTGCAAAGCCGGCCAACCCATGGTGCGGGAGAACGCCTGCCGGGTGTGGTAGCACAGACCACGTGGGGATAGCCGCCCCATCAGAACCAGGATCGTTGTGCCATGACAAAACACCGGCTCTCCATCAGCCTACTACTAGTTGCGGCGCGTGAACATTACTGATAGCGCTGCCGCGTAGCCAGTGCTGGCACGTTTCTCGGATCGTTGCTGCCGAAATTCCTGCGGGGTGAGCCCGTTCCAGCGTTTGAATGCGCGATGGAATGCGGAAGGTTCAGAGTATCCCAGTAGATATGCGACTTCGCTGATAGATAATCTGCGGTCTTGCAAGTACCGGGTGGCGGCCTCGCATCGCGTGGAGTCGAGCAGTTCTTGATAACTGGTACCTGCGGCGGACAGCCGCCGCTGCAACGTTCGAGCGGATGTGGCAAGACAGCGCGCCACACTCTGAATTTCTGTCTCTCCCTGAGCGATGCGGGACATGATCACGCGGCGAGTTCTATGATCACGCGATTGTTGGGTTGGGCTGAGACCAGAAATGGCCACGCTTCAAAAGGTGAACGTGGCCACGTCGTTTATGGCGGCAGCCTTCGGGACAAATCTCACTAACAGTCTCGCGTTGACTTTGTTTCCATCCGCCCCCTAAGATGGCTCACCCGAATTCTGGCTCCGGGCGTTGCGGGGCAATCTCTCCATGGGCGAAATGATCGGCCAAAACATCTCGTACTACCGGGTGATCGAGAAGCTCGGCGGTGGCGGGATGGGCGTGGTTTACAAGGCTGAAGACACGCGCCTCCACCGTTTTGTTGCCCTGAAATTCCTTCCCGAAGATGTCACGCGCGACCCCACCGCGCTCAGCCGGTTCCGGCGCGAGGCCCAGGCCGCGTCCGCCCTGAATCATCCCAACATCTGCACCATCCACGACATCGGGGAAGACGGCGACCAGGCCTTCATCGTCATGGAGTACCTGGAAGGCGAGACCCTGAAACATCTCATCGGCAATCGGCCGCTGGAGATGGAGAAGCTGCTCTCGATCGGGATCGATGTCGCCGAGGCACTCGATGCGGCGCACGCCAAAGGCATCGTGCACCGCGACATCAAGCCGGCGAACATCTTTGTCACCTCGCGCGGGGCGACCAAGATTCTCGACTTTGGCCTGGCCAAGGTGGCTGATGATGGGAGCCGGGCTCTCGACCCCACGGACGTGACCAAGACCGAAGGAGGAAACGCGCACCAGCATCTCACCAGTCCGGGATCGGCGCTGGGCACGGTGGCTTACATGTCGCCGGAGCAGGTGCGTGGCAAGCCGCTCGACTCGCGCACCGATCTGTTTTCGTTCGGCATCGTGCTGTACGAGATGGCGACTGGCTCTGTGCCATTTCGCGGAGAAACTTCGGGAGTCATCTTCGATGCGATCATGAACCGCGCGCCACTGGCACCGGTCCGGTTGAATCCGAACCTGCCGCCTAAGCTGGAAGACATCATCAACCGCGCGCTGGAGAAGGACCGCGAGCTGCGCTACCAGCATGCGGTCGATATCAAGTCAGAGTTGCGGCGTCTGAAGCGGGATTTGGAGTCGGGGCGAAGCTCGGCCGTGAGTTCGTCATCGGAGCCGCATATACAGCGGACAGTCGCCGCGCCGGCGGAATCGGCATCTGGCATCGGCGCAGCGAACGAGCGGTTCGGCTCGGGCGGTTGTCTCGGCCTCGTCAGGCGCTGTAGCGACAGTTCCCGCAGCTCCTCAACCGCGGCCGTCATGGCGGAAGTTCGTCATTCCCGCTGTCGTCGTCCTCTGCTGGCCGCGATTGCTGGCGGATTCTACTGGCGCAAGCATCAGACCGTGCAACTCACCGACAAAGACCAGCTCATTCTTGCCGACTTCACCAATCAAACCGGCGACGCGGTCTTCGATTCCACGCTAAAAGAAGCGCTGGCCATTCAGCTCGAGCAGTCCCCATTGCTGCAACTGGTAAGCGATGCGGAAATGCACAACAATCTGCAATATCTGGGACAGTCGGGCGCGCAAAAGATTACGCCGGAGCTGGCGCAACAGCTTGGCCAGCGGCTGGGCGTGAAGGCCTATCTGGCGGGGACCATCGCCAATCTGGGACCGTCCTACGTGATTTCGATTAACGCGGTGAATTGCGCCACGGGAGAAGTGTTCGCGCGGGAGCAGGAGACCGCCCCCGACAAGACTGCGGTCCTGCAAGCGGTTGCGAAAGCGGCCACCGCGATGCGGGCGCGGCTGGGCGAGTCGATGGCGTCGATCCAGAAGCTGTCCACGCCCTACACCAACGTGACCACGACTTCGCTGCAGGCTTTCCATGCCTTTTCGCTGGGCGAAGACGAGCATCGCATGGGCCGGGATTTTCCTCAGGCTGCGTCTTTTTATCAGGAGGCCCTGCGGCTCGATCCCAGTTTTGCCATGGCGTACGCCCGGCTGGGCGTGGCTTACTGGAACCAGGGCGCGATCACAAAAGCGATCGAGTATCTGAAGAAGGCCTATGACCTGCGCGAGCGCGTGACCGAGCGGGAGAGGATGTACATCGAGTCACAGTATGCGCTGCAGCAATTCGATCTGCCCAAAGCGCTGCAATCCTACAAACTCTTTGTGGCGACCTATCCACGGGATGCCGCCGCGTGGAACAACCTGGCCAACGCCTACGGACTCGTCGGCGACTTTGAACAAGCCCTTGCCGGCTTCCAGAAGACCTGGGAGATTGCCAAGTGGAACAACGTCGCGGCCAACAATGCGGCGGGTACGCTCATTGGGATGGACCGCCTGCAGGAAGGCGAGCGCTACCTGAAAGAAGCGGTGGACCAGGGCGGGAGCGATGACACCAACTACCACGACAATGCAATGATGGATGATTTCCTTTCGAATCGGCCGGACTGGGACAAGCACGTGCAATGGGCGGCCGTCCGTCCCGACGGTTTTACCGTGGAATCGGGCGCGGCGGCGATTTACTTTTCCACGGGCAGGATGCATGACGCCGACCGGCTATGGGAGCACTCGGCGCAAAGGGCCGAGCAGCAACACCTGCCCGATGCCGCGGGCGGAATTTATTCTGTCAAGGCACTGCACGATGCCTTGGTCTCGAATTGTTCCGCGGCGCGCGATTCCGCCCACCATGGGCTGACGCTCGACCGTTCCGCAGCCACTGTCCCCGACGCAGCGCTGGCTCTGGCCCTGTGCGGCGAAACCGGCCCGGCTATTGCAGAGATACAACGCCTGGCCGCGGACGTGCCCAACAATACGCTGGTCAACGAAATCTACCTGCCCGAAGTAAAGGCCGCCGTGGCTCTCCTGCAACATCATCCGGAGCAGGTCGCGGGATTTTTGTCGCCGGCCGCTCCCTACCTGCTGGTGTCGAAGGTTCCTCACCTTCTCGGCCGAGCATCTTTAGAGTTGAAGAATGCGCAGCAGGCCATACCAGACTTTGAGCCCGGCATCCGCTATCGCGCCCTCTCCCTGGGCGAAGGCGCGAACGGGACGTCGCAGGTTCCCGACTACGCCCTCTGTTTACTGGGAACGGCGCGAGCCCAGACCCAAATCGACCGGGCGGCGGCCGGCCGAAGCTACGAACAACTGCTCCAGCTCTGGAAGAATGCCGACGCCGATTTCATCCCCGCGCAGGAAGCCCGCCGCGAGCAGACGGCTTTGGCGGCTGTGAGCAAAAACTGAGCGGAAGACTCAGTGGGTCCCACCGAATCCCTTGAAGCCCTTGCGCCGCTGCTCGCTGTAGCGGTGGAGCGCATCATTGATGATGGGGTAGGCCTCCGCGGCGGGCTGGATCTCATCCACCTCCACCGCTTTGCCCTCCAGTTGTTTGTAGTCCTGAAAGAAGCGACGCAGCATGAGCGACCGGTGGGGAGGCATGTCGCTGGCTTCGCGGTAGGTGTTGAATTCCGGGTCCTGGGTGGCGACCGCGATGATCTTGTGGTCCTTCTTCCCGGTATCGATCATGGTCATCAGCCCGATGGTGCGCGCGTGGATCAGGGTCAGCGGAACCACCGCCTCCTGGCATAGCACCAGCACGTCGAGGGGATCGTCGTCTTCGGCCAGCGTCTGCGGAATAAATCCGTAGTTGGCGGGATAGTACACGGCCGAGTAGAGAACCCGGTCCAGCTTGATCAGGCCGCTGTTCTTGTCGAGTTCGTACTTCACGCTTGATCCGAAGGGGATTTCGACAATGCTGTAAAACTCCTGCGGCAGTTTGTCGCCGGGGGTCACGTCGTGCCAGGGATGGATCATTCGGCCTCGCTGGGATAGCGACTCTCACATTATAGATCGGCCATTCGGACATCTTGACCTCGACCGCGAGCCGAGAATAGAGTCATATCCGGTGGCTCTTATGCCAAGCGAAGCTCGCAAGTACCTCAAATTCGGCGGTGCGGTGGCGGTGATCCTGCTATCGCTGGGCTATCTCGCGTATACCGGCGTGCAGGAGAGCAAGAGCTACTACGTCACCATCAAAGAGTTGCGGGGCATGGGCGACGGCGCTTATACCAAACATTTACGCGTGGCCGGAAATGTCCAGCCCGGTTCGATCAAGCGGACGGGCACCCGAGTGGAATTTGCGTTGGTAGAAAATGATCAGCTTCTGCCCGTGGTTTACAGCGGAACCGAAGCGCCGCCCGACACTTTCAAAGACAACTCCCAGGCGCTGGCGGATGGCAGCTTCGGACGCGATGGCGTCTTCCACGCCAAACAGCTGCAAGCCAAATGCGCATCGAAGTATGCGCCTCAGCAACCGGGGCAGACAGCCAATGCTGCGCCCACCATGTCGAACTAACCCCTTACACCTAGGAGTCTATGTGGCGCGGGCGCCCTCGCCCGCGAACGCTGCCAGTGCGGCGTCAAAAGCCGCGGGCGAGGGCGCCCGTGCCACACGGCTCGAGCAAAAGCTCGTTGGGGATTTCTCCTCTATCGGCGTTGCGGAGCTTTGCTCCGCCGTGCAGGTGGGACACCTGCCCCTACGTGGCCGGTGAAGCTCTCGACTTCACTCCTTCCTTCGGCTATCTTCCATTACGCATGCACCGTGGATGCTTCTCCCGTAGTCACGCTTACCTCCGTGGTCAAGCAGTTCGGCCGCTTCGCCGCGCTGCGCGGCGTCAGCGCTGAATTCGCACCAGGACGGCTCTACGCGATCCTTGGCGACAACGGGGCAGGGAAGACCACGCTATTGCGCGTGCTGGCCGGTCTGGCGCAGCCCACGCGCGGCACATTTCGATTTTGGGGACGACGAAGCTGCGATCGGTATGCCATGAACTGGGCTATATGGCCCATCCCTCGCTGCTTTACGACGAGATGAGCGGCATGGAAAACTTGCGCTATTTTGCCCGCCTCTATGGGATCAGCGATCTGACTCGACAATGATCCAACGCAGAAACACGAAGGCGGCGCCGCCAATATGACCGCAGTCGGCCTCGATCCCGCGCTGGCCCGTCCGGTGGCGCAGTATTCGCAAGGCATGCGCCAGAGGTTGTCGCTGGCGCGAGCGCTGCTCAACGATCCCAAACTCCTGTTGCTGGACGAGCCTTTTTCCAACGTCGACGTGCGTTCGGCGCGTGAGATGGTTTCGCTTCTGGCGACGATGCGCAGCGCGGGAAAAACCATTTTCGTTGTGACTCATCAGGCGTCGTTGCTGGAAGGAACGTGGCCGACGAATTCGTCTGGATGGAAGCCGGGCAGATCACGATCGCACCCGCGAATTGCGGCCGGTGGAGACGCGATGAGCGAGTCATCCGCAGCTGCCCATCGGGCGTAACCGGAGCCACGTTGGCCAAAGATCTGCGCCTGGAGTGGCGATCGAAAGACGCCCTCAACTCCATGCTGTTTTTCTCCCTGCTGGTGGTCGTGGTTTTCAGTTTTTCCTTCGATCCCAACGCGGAAGAATCGCGCCAGATTGCCGGCGGACTGGTGTGGGTAGCATTTCTTTTTGCCGCGGTGGTGGCGCTCAATCAGACCTGGGCGCGCGAACTGCGCAACCATGTTTTGGACGCCTATCGGGTTTCGCCTGCTCCGGCGAATTCGCTTTTCCTGGCCAAGGCGTTGGGCAACTTTATTTTTGTCGCGGTGCTGGAAATCCTGATGACGCCGTTGTTCATCATGTTCTACAAGCTGCGGGCGCTCGGCCCGGCCTGGCAGCTGATTCCGGTGGCTGCTGCTCGGCACGTGGGCCCTGGTGGTGAATGGCACGTTCTTCGCCGCCATGTCGCTGCGCACCCGCAGCCGCGAGATCATGCTGCCACTGCTGTTGTTTCCCGTCTCGATTCCGGCGCTTGCTCGCCATGGTGAACGCCACCACCGCGATCTTGACCGGCGAGCTTTCGGCGAAGTTCTGGATTGTGTTGCTTAGCACTTACGACGTGGTGTTTACTATCGCTTGTCTGTTGTTGTTTGAGTTGGTCTTGAACGCCGAATGAACGCCGAATGACACGAATGAAGATGAAACGGGTCTTCCCCATCCTCGCAGTGCTGACAGCGGTCCTGCTGAGTTATGCGCTCTATGAGGCGCTGGTGGCGGCTCCCACCGAGCAGACCATGGGCAACGTGCAGCGCATTTTTTACTATCACGTGCCCTCGGCGTGGACTGCGTTTCTGCTGTTCTTCATCAACTTTGTCTGCTCCATCCAGTATCTGGTGCGTCCCAACCCGGTTGCCGACAAGCTGACGAACTGGACAGTCATCGCCATCGGGGTCGCAGCCTGCGTCGCGGCGTTCGTGATTCGTCCGCTGCCGGAGGGCATTGAGCCGTCGTCGGTCGCTACCACCGGGCTCGCCATCGCCGGCTTGTATTTCCTGATCAAGAAGTGCTTCTCTCAGCCCGAGGACGGATGCTCTGGCCGTGGTCACGCGCCGAAGTCGGCGTTGTGTTCTGCACCGTGGTACTGGTGACCGGACCGCTGTGGGCGCGTCCGGTGTGGGGTATCTGGTGGACCTGGGATGTGCGCCTGACTTCCACCCTGGTGCTCTGGCTCATTTACGTCAGCTATCTGATGCTGCGCCGGTTTTCCACCAGCGGGCAGACTCCGGTGCTGGCCGCCGCGTTAGCAGTTTTTGGCGCGCTCGACGTTCCGCTGGTGTACTTCTCCATCTGGATATTCCGCACCCAGCATCCGCAGCCGGTGATCGGCGGCGGCGGCTCGATTGATCCCCGCATGTTGCATGTCTTGCTGATCAACTGGCTGGCGTTCCTCTGCTTCGCCGCGCTGGTTTGCTGGTCCCGCTATCGCCTGGAGATCCTGCAGCGGGAAGTGGAAGAAACCCAGGCCCTCGAAGCCCTGCTCGAACCTCGGAGCTCACGATGAATTTTCTCTACGCCGCCTACACCGCCACCTGGATCATCCACATCACTTATCTGGGCACTCTGGTGCGGCGCTATCATCGCCTGAGCCGGGAGATTGAAGAGTTGAAGAAGAAGTAGGTGGGGAATGGTACTTGGCAATTAGCACTAAGCCAATACCCTATGACGACCAGTTTTTGCCAATTGCCAATTGCTGTCTTATCTCGTCCCGCTTCTAAAGTCCGCGGCGGAATGAGCGCAGGAACTCGTACTCTTCGATCATGGCGGCCACGCCAATGCTCGAACCGGATTGCGGATTCTCCACCCGCACCACCCGGGCGGTGAAACGCACGCGTACCGGTTCGGTAAGCGTCACATGTGGCGGAAACGTCATGGTCACTTCAAGGCGGGCACCCTCGGCCAGAGGACGATCAAGATAGAAAAAGACGCCGCGAGCGCTTACATTCTGGGTCTCCGTCAACAAGTCACTGAAACCGTTGCCCGCCACCCGGACCGACGCCGGCAGACGCATGTCGAAGCGGCGCATGGTACGGCGCTCCGGAACCGGAGATTGCATCGAATTTTGTCTTCGCAGATGCATGAACGCAGATCCACCCAATTTCCACCCCAAACGGTGGGCACCACGCACTGACTGGAACAGGCTTGGTGCCAGATTTACTGATTCAGCAACAGTTTGCAAGCGCAAAAACAGCAAGGGAACAGACTCGGTTAACGCGGCAGAAGCGGGGAGGGCCTGGGGGAGGGACAGCTAAAATGCAGATTTGGGGCCGAAGCCATGATGGATGCACGCGCAATACCATCGAGCGGCAGGCAGCACGAAGCCTTCTCCATCATACGACCGAATGAGTTGCGCGGCGACTCGAGGTTTCTCACAAAGATACAAGTGAAAGAATTTGCAGACGAACGGCGTTGCGCGGGCACTTCCATTCCAGTTTTCCTCCACCGTCACCGAGTTTTGCGCTTGCAATCGGCATCTCAAGTAGTTGCTCGCCGCATCTGACCATCCCAGGATGTGGGAATCGTGCGTGGCTTGACAGGCTATCCGTCAGATGTTTAAGTAGTTACTTATTTTCGCCCTTATTCTGGTGACAAGCACGCATACCGCTTTGCGGACACGAGCCGGGATGCTGCCCTAGTGTGCCGTTTTTCTTCCTCTCCATGAATCGGGATATTCGGAGGAGCGAGTGAGATTGAATTTCCGGGAGTCGGGAACAGGATATTGCCTTGTCCTGCTTTCGTTCGCGTTACTTCTGCTGTTGGGTGGTTTGGCTCTGCACTGGGCCGTTCCAGTGTCGCAGTTGGCCGTCTCGGGAAGGAACCAGTCATCATCGTTGGCTCTTTGCCGCTCCCGACCTCGGCGCGAACCACTCCGGCGTCCATGTGGATTTCGGCCGGCTGCCGTTGAGCTTTGAGCCGAATCAAGGACAAACCGACCCGCAGGTGAAGTTTCTGGCGCGCGGAGCTGGCTACGGAGTGTTCCTGACCTCAGACCAGGCGGTTCTTACGCTGCCCTCGTCCGCTAAGAGTTCCTCCGTGGTGCGCATGCAATTGGCGGGTGCCAGCCCGGCTGCGACGGCGGCTGGAACCAGTCAACTTCCCGGCAAGAGCAATTATTTCATCGGCAACGATCCGGCGAATTGGCACAGCGGCGTTCCCCAATTTGCTCGCGTGCGCTATCAGGGGGTTTATCCCGGGGTCGATCTGGTGTATTACGGCAACCAGGGACAGTTGGAGTACGACTTCGAAGTCGCGCCCGGCGCGGATCCCAGCCAAATCGCGCTACGTTTCCAGGGCCAGGAAAGAGTGAACCTGGACGATAGTGGCAATCTGATACTGGCTAGCGGCAGCAACGAGGTACGGCTGAACGCGCCGCGTATTTATCAGGAGTTTGGCGCCGAGCAACGACCGGTCGCGGGGCACTTCGTGTTGCAGCTGGAGGGCAAGGTTGGCTTCGAGCTCGCGGCCTATGACCGCACCCGGGCGCTGGTGATTGATCCAGTGCTGACCTTCTCGACCTACTTCGGCGGCAGCGGCAACGAATCTTGTTCCCTTATTTTGGGAATTGCATCGCCGCCGTCGGGATGTCCGGCGGTAGCGATCGACCCTTCCTCCAACATTTACATCGCCGGTTCCACCATGTCTGCAGATTTCCCGGTGGTCCCGCCGGTTACGAGTACGCCTTCGGCGTTTCAACCTGCGATTGCCGGTGCTCCGGATGTCTTTGTCACTAAGATGAACGCCGCTCGGCTCCACGATCTTATTCTCCACCTACCTGGGCGGTGATGGCATCGATACCACCGCCGGCGTGGCTGCGGACACCGCTTTCAACGTAGTGGTGGCAGGTACGACGACTTCCAGTAATTTCCCGGTCAGTACCGGGACGGCTTTCGAAGCCACTCGTACGAATGCGAACGCCCACGCCTTCGTGAGCGTGCTGGGTCCGACCGGAGAAAGTCTCCAGTACTCCACGTACCTATCGGGTGACGGGGCAGAATCCGCTCGCGGGCTGGCGCTGGACCCGAGAAACAAGATTTACGTCATCGGCACCACGACTTCCAAGAATGTGCCCGACGCGACCCATTCATTTCCCGCCACGCTGAGCGCGATTCAGGCGGCCTCCTTGGGTAATAGTCAGTTCTTTGTCAGCAAGATTGACCCTACCCTGATTGGATTTCCCGAGCCTGGCGTATTCCACATATTTTGGCGGGGGGAATCCGGTCGACGGACTTACTTTAGGTGGCGGTATCGCCGTGGATGCGAATTCGAACGTGTACATCACCGGCGGCACTAACTTCCAGCACACAGGTAGCCCGGCCACGGATTTTCCCATCCTCAACGCCTTCCAGGGTTGCCTGGATACGCCGCCGCCGGCGACCACCACAACTACGACCACAAATTGCGTAACACCGGCGTCCCCGATCCCGACGGACGCCTTTGTGGCCAAGATCAATCCGGCTGCCTCGGCGGGGACGCAATTGCTTTATTCCAGTTATCTGGGCGGCACCGGAAATGATGTGGGATTCGGCGTTGCCGTGGATTCCGGCCTGAGTGCCTATGTCACCGGCTCGACCGCGTCGACAGATTTGACCATTCCGAGCGGAACCACGCCCTTCCAAAGATGCCTGGATGCTCCCACGAATCCTTCCCCGTGTCCGACCGGAGTCACCGCCAGCGACGCTTTCGTAGGCAAGTTCGGAACGCCGTGCGTCGGGTCCACCTGTACGACCACGGCGGTACCTCTTACCTACTTCTCCTATCTGGGCGGTTCCGGTGCTGATGTTGGCTTGAGCATCGCCGTGGATACCCTACAGGGTGCGCGTATCGCCGGTTGGACCAGTTCAACTGACTTCCCAACGCCCAACAGTCCTATCCAAGCGACCCCGGGCGGGGCGGTAGACGCGTTTGTGGCGCGCATTGATACCACAGCGAGTTCGACGGTCGCGCTAGGTCACTTCGGCACCTACTTGGGAGGAACGGGCAACGATTTCGGGACCAGCATCGCCACCGACGCGCAGGGCAGCAGCTACGTTGTGGGCGAGACTGCCTCGGGCAACTTTCCCAAGCAGAATCCGATCCAGGCGAATCTCGACGGTCCCAGCGACGCGTTCCTGACCAAGCTGGGCCCTGCCCTGAACCTGTCCCTTACAGAAACCGTAACGCCCCTTACCGTTGGCGTGGGCAATAACGCTACCTTCACCTATACGATTACCAACAATGCGGACCTGACCACGGGCATCATCTTTACCGATGTCTTACCGTCCACCGCTACGTTTGTCTCCGCCAACAGCTCTCCCGGCCAGTCCAGTTGTCCAGCTCCGGTTTCAAGCAGCACGGTGACCTGCACGGTCGGAACGTTAAACGGCGGAGCGATTGGAACCGTGACCGTTGTAATGGCTCCGACCCTGCCTGCGCTCCCGCTCCAACCCGGTTCTGTGAGTGATGGCGGGAAAATCAGTATCTTCGGTACCTCTGCGGTCGTGACGCCGGCTGCCCCCGCCGTGGCGGTGGTGAATAATTTCGGTGTTGGTATTTCGCCGACCACCGCAACCGTGGCCGCTGGCATCCCCGCAAGCTACACGGTTACGGTCACGCCCACCGGGAATATTCCAAATACGGTCACACTATCAGTGACGGGCGCGCCCACGGGCGGCACGGCGACATTCCCCAACGGCACTTCATTTACCAACTTGAGCAGCGGGCCGCAAAGCCGCCAGTTAGTGGTCAACACCACCGCGCGCGTGACCACCCCGGCCAGCCTCTTCCCTGCCGGCCGGCCCTTTTATGCGGCGTTTTTCCCAGTCTCAGGATTAGCGCTGCTGGGCGTTGGCATCGGAGGAAGGCAGTCGCGACGGCGGCGGGTGCTGATGGCGGCACTGCTGGGTTGTTTCTTCGCGTTGGTCCTGTTCCAAGCTAGTTGTAGCTCCAGCAGCACGACTTCGACAACCTCGGGAACTCCGGCAGGCACTTACAACCTCACCGTCACGGCGACGTCTGGGTCAGCCACGCGGACACAGCAGATCGTGCTGGTCGTGCAGTAGAACGTGGAGTGCAGTTTCTGGTTTCCGGTTTCTGGTTTCAAAAACTGAGAGCCATCGGTGGAAAGTACTCGGCGCTGTTGATGGAGGTCATCTTTAATCCTGGGATGAGCTCGGAAATTCATACTCATTCGGGGCGAGGCCTGGTACAACCTGGCCAGAGAAGCTTGTCTGGAAACTCCCAGTGGCAAATTGGTCGCACGCGCCGGGGGCGCGCCGGTGATCGTGCCGGGCAGCGTTCCCATGCGGCTCACCACTACCGGCACCGAACAACGGCGCGGGCTAACGCTCATCCTGCACGAATCTTCGAAGCTTCCGACTACCATGATCCACGATTGGACGCCGAAGGAGTTGTGTAAAGTTCCACAGGTGCGAGGCAGGGTCAGCGTCGATTTGAACAATTAGTTAGTGCGTTGCGTAGAAAATAGCCGTTCGCGACTAAGGTTGGCCCGCTCGACCTGATGAAGGGGAATACGCTTCGGACCTAGGCGCCTGCGGTAAGTTTGTGGCTCTTCGACTGGGCGATGCCGTACTGGCGGATCTTGTAAAGCAGAGCTTTGTAGCTGATCTGAAGCAACGTCGCTGCCTGCTTGCGGTTCCAGTTGGTCTGGTCAAGGGCTTGCCGGATGGCTTCCGCCTCCGCTTCATCCTTGGCGCTGCGCGCCACACCCTTTAGTCCGCCACTGGCCTCCGCCGGGCTGTGTGCCGCGTCCGGTCGCACACCGTGGCCGTCGTCGCGAGGCTGCAGTTCTTGGATTGCCAGCTTCTCATCGCCCAGCACCAGATATCGCTTGATGAAGTTATTCAGTTCGCGCAGATTGCCAGGCCAGGAATAATCCTGACACGCCTGCAGCATGTTGGCTGAGAGCGGCAGCGGGGGGCGCGCATACTGCTCCGCCATCCGAGACATAAAGTGCTTCAGTAGGATGGGTATTTCTTCCTTGCGTTCTCGCAGGGGCGGCAACTGCATAGTGAAGGCATTCAGGCGGTAGTAGAGATCTTCACGCAGACGTTTGCTGGCCAATGCTTCCGGGATATTGATATTGGTCGCAGCCAGGATGCGGACATCCACTTTGACCACTGAGCGGCTGCCCAGCCGAGAGAACGTCTGGTCCTGCAAGACGTGCAGCAGCTTGGCTTGCAACAAGGCCGGCATCTCGCCAATTTCGTCGAGCAGAATCGTGCCCTTGTTACAGAGCTCGAACTTGCCGGGCTTGGCATGAGTAGCGCCGGTGAACGCGCCGGCTTCGTGACCGAACAACTCGCTTTCCAGCAAGTCGCCCGGCACAGCAGCGCAATTCACCTTCAGAAAAGTGCGATGGGCGCGCGGCGACAGCTTGTGAATCAGCCGCGCCACAACTTCCTTGCCCGTACCGCTTTCCCCCAGCATAAGGACTGGAATATCCACGTTGGCTACCAGCGCTGCCTGGGAGCGAATCTTGCGCATGGCCGGACTGGCTGCCACGAAAAATACGTCGTCGTAGAGCTCTTCCACTTCGCCCGGCAAATTCTGCTGGTTTTTTCCCAGACACTGGTCAATGACCGTGGTCAGCTCGGCCTTCTGGAAAGGCTTCGTCAGATAGTCCTGCGCTCCCAGGCGGATGGCTTGCACCACCTTGCGAGTGTCGCTGACGCAGGAGAGCATTACCACTTTCAGTCCCGGTACTAACTGGCGCAATTGCTCCAGAGTCTGCAAGCCGTCAATTCCCGGCATCAACAGGTCGAGCAGGACCAGGTCAGGGCGCAGACCCTTCTCTACCTGCTGCAGTGCCTCTTCGCCGGTGGATGCAGTCTGGACGCTGTAGTCATCCACTTCCAGCAGAGTGCGGATGTAGCGCAGCATTCCGGGTTCGTCATCGACCAATAAGATGTTGACCGCGTCGGTCATTTATTTATTCTTTCCTTTGCTTGGTGCAATGGCGACTGCCTTCAGCGGGATGATGAATGAGAATTTCGCTCCCGCGCCGAGTTCGCTCTCCACCCAGATCTTGCCGCCCATGGCGTTCACCAGCCGGCGCGCGATGGCGAGTCCCAGCCCCATGCCCTCAGTCTGCGCCTCATTCTGCGGCAAACGAAAAAAATCGTCGAAAACTTCGATGTGATACTCCGCCGGAATTCCCGGTCCGGTGTCGGACACGCTGACCTTCACCGAGTTGGGCTGCGGCGTGTTCTGCCGTCGCCGTTCGCTCGGAATCGCCGAGCTGTTAGGGTTGCGGCGTTCCCACATATAAGGCTCGGCGTGCAGCCAGACCGTGCCCCCGGCCGGAGTGAACTTGGAGGCATTTTCCAGCAGATTCGAAATCACCCGCTGCAGTTTGGCCGAATCAAACGCCAGCTCAGGCAACTTATCGTTGGCCAGAAAATAGAGCGCCAGACCCCGCTCCTGAAACCGGTGCGACCACAGGCGGCAGACCTCGGACAGGCAGGGGTTTACGTTGCCTGTCTCGTAGCGCATCCTCATCTCGCCCGTTTCGAGAACGCTGTAACTCAGAAAATCCTGGATAAAGTGTTGCAAGCGTTGCCCGCTCGCGTGCATATCGGCGAGGATCTCCCGCTGCCGATCGTTGAGCGAGCCCAACTTCTCATTTTGCAGCAGTTCGATATAGCCGTTCAGAATCGCCAGCGGTGTTTTGAGGTCGTGGGCGGCGGATGCGAGGGCATTCGTGGTGCGCCCGGAGCGCTCCCGGAGCTGGTTGTACTCCAGGAGCAAGTCGTCGTAATTCAGGGGGTCTCCGGCAGGTCGCTGGGCCGGGGTCGAAGCGGTTCCGGCGACCCCAGGCTCCACCTCCCGAGACACAAACGCTTTTTCTGGCACCACTCCCATATGTGGAAAACTCACTGGTTTGGCTTGCGAGGGGAGGGGACGAAAACAGCCCAACTTATAAATTTGAGTGCTGCCAAATCGTATGATAGAGCCTTACCAGTGTCAACGGAAAATGCAACTTAATGGTAACGGAAGAGCAAAACCTTGCACTCCTAAGCGCTTCATAGCCCGTCACTAAATGCCATTGGCGGGGCGAATGTAGAGAGAAGAGAACCAGGGCGAGATAAGGCTGTAATGGCGGAGTTAGAGAGGAATCACCCTGAATTCTATGGGTTTCTTACCGCCAATGCCAACCCTTGCATGGCTGGTTTGGCCCCCAAGGTGCGGTAGCTGGGTTTATCTCGTGTTCAAAGGGGTCAGTTTGAAGCGTCGGAATCCCGAAACAGAGCGCCGCAAGTGGCCGCGTCTCCCTATCGCAATACCGGTCTTTGTGCGCAGCCGGGACGAGAAAGCCAAAGAGATTCTCGAGTTTGCCACGGCGCTTAACATCTCCGCCGGCGGAGCGCTGGTTGCTGTGCGCCGCTCCTTGCCGCTCTCCACGCAGGTTTTGCTTGAGATCCCGAGTGCGCCCCTGGCCGTCGCGAATTCGTTGCCCAAGGCGGCCCGCAATTTGCGGGCGCGAACCCTGCGGGTCACCCACGCGGATGGCTATCATCTGGTTGGCCTCAAGTTCTCCCGTCCTTTGGTTGGCCCACCCGCCTCCCGTACCTCCCGCCCAAGGAAAGCCCGTTCCGCGCAGTGAAAACATTTTCCCATAGATCCGATCGCTGTTCACGCAGACTGGTATGACTTGATGGGATCTAGTGGACCGCGACCCGGTTGCGCTGAATCTTTGCAAATCGATAAATATAAACAGGTTAGATAGAATCTAGTGGTTCAATATCGAGCCGGGCGGGGTTTGGCTCTCGGGGTGCACACCAAGGTCTGTACGAACGGGCCACGGGCCACTAGATATACTCATGACAACTATTCCTTCCGTCACTTCGCTGGCTACTTCACTCGGGGAGTTTCCGCCCGAGACGGTCATTTTCGGTCGCTCTGAGGTCATGCAGTCGCTCCGTGACCGCATGGACAAAGTCGCGAGCGCCAACGTTCCCGTCCTGATTCAAGGCGAGAGCGGCACCGGCAAAGACATCATTGCCCGCATGATCCACGGGCTATCTCCGTGGCGCAGCGGGCCCTTTGTGAAGGTCAACTGTCCGGCCATTCCGGGCACGCTCCTGGAGAGCGAACTGTTCGGATACGAGAAAGGAGCTTTCACCGGCGCTTACGGATCGAAACCGGGGCGCGTGGAACTGGCTCATCGCGGCACCCTCTTTCTCGACGAAATCTCCGAGCTCGATCTGGGTCTGCAGTCCAAGCTATTGCAGTTGCTGCAAGACGGTCAGTTCTGCCGCATCGGCGCCCAAGAGGACAAGAAAGTTGAAGTCCGCGTAGTCTGTGCCACCAACCGGGTGCTCGAAGTGGAAATCGAAAGCGGTACTTTCCGCCAGGATCTGTTTTATCGCATTAACGTAGTCAATCTCCAAATGCCGCCGTTGCGGGAGCGTAAAGGGGACATTCCGGACCTGGTCGCGTATTTCCTGGAATACTACAACCGCAAGTACAACTGCCGCGCCCGCACTCTTTCGGGAGACCTGATGTCGGCGTTGCAGAAGCATCACTGGCCGGGCAACATTCGCGAACTCGAGAACCTGATCAAGCGCTACGTGATTCTGGGCAACGAGGAAGTCATCAGTAGCGATCTGGTGGCGCACCAACAGGAATTTCCCACTCTCGACCTGAATTTCGATGGGCCGATCGCGCTAAAAACGATTACCCGCCAAGCTACCCGGGAGCTGGAGCGTAAGGTCATCCTGAAAGTTCTGCAGGCCCATCATTGGAATCGCAAGCAGGCAGCGCGCGCCCTGAGCATCAGTTACCGCGCGCTGCTGTATAAGATTCGCGACGCCGGTCTACCTCCCAATCGCTCCTCCCGCCGCCGGGTCGATCCGCCTCCTCCTGAGGACGTCGCTGCCGCCTGAAATTCAAGCCAGTGTGGGCGGATACTCTTGTCCGCAGCCTTGACTTGGATCGTAGCCGGGCGAAACTAATTCAGCCGGCAGCAGGACATCAAGAGCTAAAAAGTCAAAATCGGCGGACAAGAGTGTCCGCCCCACACGAACTCGCCTGCTCCGGTGCTATAGTTTTTATTTCCCCCATCATCATCCTGCGAGGGACCCGTGAAAGGTGACGCCAAAGTCATTGCGGTTCTAAGCGAGGTACTCAAAGCGGAATTGACTGCCATCAACCAGTATTTTTTGCATGCGGAAATGTGCGAAAACTGGGGTTACGAAAAACTGGCCAAGCACACCCGAGTCGAGTCCATCGAAGAGATGCAGCACGCGGAAAAGTTGATCGAGCACATTTTGTATCTCGATGGCACT
The DNA here is from genome assembly GCA_963803655.1 of Terriglobia bacterium. GTDB lineage: Bacteria > Acidobacteriota > Terriglobia > Terriglobales > Acidobacteriaceae > JAIQFF01. The sequence continues at coordinate 140,336 of CAWDNR010000010.1, read as the reverse complement.
CCGAACATGAGCGACTATTTCAAGATCAATATCGGCCAGAATGTAAAGCAGCAACTGGAGTTCGATCTCCAGGTGGAATACGAAGCAGTGAAACGTCTGAACACCGGCATCGAAACCTGCGTCAAAGCTGGGGACAACGGTTCACGCGATCTCCTGGAAGGAATTCTCACCGACGAGGAAGAGCACATCGACTGGCTGGAAGGACAGCTGCACGCTATTGGCGAAATGGGATTGGAGAATTATCTAGCCCAACAGTTGCACGCGACCGAGAAGTAGGCAATCGTGCGGAACTGTTCGAGGCGCTGCAGCACGAGCGCGGGCGCTCAACCTACATGACTCTCACACTCTCCAGTAGTCCGGCCTCCACTGGGTAACGGCCTTCTTGATCTCTGCCCTGGATAATTTCTCCGACAAAGCCCTCGCGGACAGAGCAGGGAGCTCCGCGTCGGAGGCGAAGCGCAGCCCCACCAGTTGTGATTCGGAGAGTTCAACAATGCGGGCACGCAAAGGTTTGTCCACCAGAATCGCAAGCCGCAGCCGCTCTTCCAACCGGATGATCCGGTCCTGCACTCTGAGAGCGTAGAACCGAATCTTGAGCACTGCAATCGTGGCGGCGATCGTGAAGACGACCAACCACCCGGCGTGCAGGCTTGGAAATCTGACCAGATCCACGATCGCGACAATCACGGTAATCGCAAATACCGGCAGCACGAAGAAGTGGAACGGCGGATCAAAACGGGCGTGATTGGACAAACTTTGAGGCACTTTCTCAGCCATGAATCGCTCCTGGAATTCTTACTAAGAAACACAATGTAGGCGGGAGCGCCCTCGCTGGTGCGGGAGCCGTCCGTGGCGCTGCAGCACGAGCGAGGACGCTCGCGCCTACATTAAACCCTGCCTACTGCTTCTTCTTCTTCCCGAAGAGACCGCCCAGTGCGTCAGCGGGAGAGCTTCCGGAGGAATTCTTTCCTCCCATCAACCCACCCAGCGCACCACCCAGGCCGCCTTTTAGCTGACCGCCCACCATGCCCTTAACGTCTGGCATGAATTTTGGATCTGAGGTTGTGCCCTGGATGAAGAAGGGAATGCCGCTCCCCTTGCCACTCCCGCCGCCGATGCCTGCCAGTTGCGTGAGCCCAGCCACGGCGCCACCGGAAAGACTCGCGCTCATTTTGTAGTCGAGCGCTCCTGCCGGGCTGATGGTTCCATTCCCCGTGACCGTGCCGAGAGCGGGAATCGTCAAGTTAATATTCTGCGTGCGCACGCCCTCGGGCGCCACGCGGGCATCCGCGCTGAGGTTCTGGATGGAAGTGTCCGATCCGCTCTGCGATCCCGATAGCGCAGAGATCGCGGACATTTTGGACGAGAGATTGAAGCCAGCAAGTTTGGTTTGCGCCAGCCGAATCGGACCCACAATCACCAACTTGTCGACCGGCCCCGAGATGCCCACGTTGACGGAAAGCGTCCCGCCCTGCAGTTTTGATCCGGAAGGCAGAACGATTCCGAGAGCCGGCAACATGGTCTGGAGGTCGTCTACCGGCATGCCGTCGGCATTGAGTTTCATGTTCAATATCGTGGACTCACCCTCGCTCTGGTAAGTGCCGGTGAGCTTGGCCAAGGCCTTGCCCAGGGAAACGTCGCCCTGGGTCAGCGTTCCCCCTTGCTTTTGCAGATCAAAGTCGGTGGCGTACTTTACCGTGACCGGTTGGGTGGCCGGCGTGCCTTTTACCGCCAGCTTGAGTTTGGCGGCCTTCAATGTTCCGCTGGTTCGCAGCGCGTGCCCGTCGGAACTGAGCGTGCCATCAAAGTCGGCGACGCCGGCGATTCCGGTGGACGGGTCAACGAAGCCCGAGGCGGTCAGGTCCAAACCCTTGACGTTGATTTGCGCCTCGATCGGACTCGCCGAAACATCGGTAGAGTTGATCGGGCCCGCCTTGCCGTCAAGTTTCGCGGTTCCACCGGCGGGGAGATTGGCGGTGATGGTGAAAGGGAACTGTGACTTGGGTGAAAAATCGCGGACGCTGATGTCCACGTTGTCATACACATGAGGCTTGATGGAGGAGTTCGCCCGGTTTACCGACAGGCGGCCATCTTTTACGTCGAGCTTGCTGACTGACAGATCTGGCGTGGACGACGGTCCGCTTGCGGGAGCCGGCTTCGCGGCAGGTTCAGACTTGCTGCCCAGGCTCGAAAAATTCCATTTTCCAGCGGCGTCACGCAGCAGAGCGATCTCGGGCTTGTCCAGCGTGATATCGGTGACGTGCAAAGCCTTGGAGAGGATCAGCGGCATCACTTCCACGCCCACTTTCAGCGACTTGGCGCGGATGAAGGGATCCTTGCTGAAAGCCGGATCATCGGCGATCGAAAGATCCTCCGCTGAAACGCTTCCAGAGAGGATAGAAAGACTCAGATTGCCGACTTTGACCTCCCGGCCGAGTGCTTCCGTAAGCGCAGACTCAAGCTTGGGGCGGAAGCTGTTTACATTGATCAGGAAGGGTAGCGCAATGACGATGAGCAGGAGGATCACAACCACGATCCCGATGATTTTCAGTGCTTTCATGACAGGACTCCTTCACCAACGTTAAACCCTTGAGAGAGCCGATGACAAACGTGGAGTAGGCTGCGAGTGGCACACAGTCTACCAAAAAGCGGGCTACTGTGGTTCCTGCGTGAGCTCTGGATTGGGGGTGGGGCCGTAGAGCTCCTTCTGTCGTTTGTCCCGCTGTTCGTTCATCATGTTCGTGGTGGCGTTCATTTCGGCGCGGGCTTCCTGCGTCCGGCCTAGGCGTTGCAGCAATTGCCCGCGTAAGTAGTGGACGCTGGAGCTCCCGGGATCGAGTTTGACTGCGGCATCAGTCTCAACCAGGGCCTGAGTGTATTTGCCTTCACGCTGGTAAACCTGGGCCAACTGGTAGCGCGAGCTGGCCAGCGAAGGATCAAGACGAAGTGCCTTGCGCAGATTGCTTTCCGCCTCCTGGTTGTTTCCCTGCAGCGAGTTCACCAGTCCCAGCTGGTCGTAGTTATAAGCCACGTCAGGCTCGATGGCTGCGTCTTTGGTGAACTCCCCTTTGGCCCGCGTCAAGTCTTGCTTCTTGTAGTATGCGATTCCCAGATTAAAGTGGACGAACGGGAGTCTGGGATTAGCCTGAGCGGCGAGGTCGAGCTCCTTGATCGCGTCGTCGTACTCTTCACGGTTGATGTGCGCTTTGCCCAGCAGCAGATGCAACTCAGCAGAATCCTGGCCGGTTTCCACCAGGCGGCCAAGAGCGCGCTGTTCCAGGTCAGGGCGGGCGGACTTGCCCGCCGCAATTCCCAAAACGTATAGATAGTTCAGCTGATTCAAAGCCTGGGGCCAAAGAGGTTCGAGCATGCTGGTAGTATCGGCGTAGCGTTCGGTGAAGAAGTAGCAAAGTCCCAGAAGGTAGCGTGCCTGATAGGAATCCGGGGCGTCGCGTACTACGGATTCAAAGGGAACGATAGCGCCACGAAAGTTGTTTTGCCGATAGTAGGCCAGGCCGACGTTGAGACGAATGCCAGGGACTTGCGGCGCCAGATGTTCCGCCTTGTGCAACATTTCCAAAGCCTGCAGCCATTGCTTGCGCCGCATGAAGATCACGCCCAGATTGGCGTAGGCGCCGGCGACCTGCGGGTCCTGGGACAGCACGGCACGAAAGGAACGCTCGGCCAGGTCGAGATTGTTCCTCTTCAGAGCGCCTTCGCCCTGCTGAAAGAGTTGCTGGGGGCTGGAAGTCGATGATTGTGCCGGGGCAGTCTGAGCCTTCGCGCCCGACAGGAACGCGAACAGAACGAATAGAACCAGGGCGAGGAGCCTTGACAGTGATTTCACTCTGCTGTAGTGTCCGCCAGCGATGGCATGAAATTCAAGCCAGACCCGCTCGCAATTAGCAATTAGCACTTAGCAATCAGCACTTAGCTAAATGCCAATTGCTAATTGCTAATTACCAATTACGTTATTTCTTATGGTCAAGACTTCAGTGATCACCATTCGCGATGTGGCCAAAGAGAGCGGCTTTTCCTCGACCACGGTGTCGATTGTTCTCAACGACGCTCCCCTGGCGCGCTACATTCCACCGGCGACCAAAAAGCGGATTGAGAAGGCGGCCAAGAAGCTCGGTTACCGTCCCAACATGTTTGCTCGTTCGTTGCGCAGCAAGCGCAGTCACACGATCGGCGTCATGGTTTTCGACATGACCGACCCGTACTGCACGCTGATTTTGCGCGGCATTGAAAATACTCTGTATCAGTCTTCCTACCTGCCTATCCTCACCGATGTGCACAATGAGGGCAGCCGGTTTGAGCGCTATCTGGAGATGCTGCTCGACCGGCGTGTGGAAGCCTTGATCGTGCTGGCCAACTGGTTGTTCGTGAATATCGATGTTTTGGCGGATCTCGAAAAGAGCAGTATTCCCAGCGTGATGATCGCGCGCGAACTTCAAACCGATACCGTCAGCTCGGTGATCGTGGACAACGAGATGGGGGCGTACTCGGCGATCGAACACCTTCATTCGCTGGGACACCGCAAGATTGCCTTCATCCGCGGCCCGAAAACTTTGGCAGACAGCGCACCGAGATGGCAGGGGATTCGTTCGTTTGCCAAAAGCACGGGTCTAGCGCTTGATCCACGTCTGATCGTAGACCTCCCGGAATCGGGAGATCCGATTTCAAGTTTTGAAGCGGGCTACAAATTAACGGAGGAACTGATCAAGCAGAAGCGGCCGTTCACTGCATTGATGGCGTTTGACGACATGACGGCATTTGGAGCCATACGTGCATTGGCCAAGGCTGGCCTGCGTGTGCCTGAGCATTGCTCAGTTATCGGCTTTGACGATGTCGCGGCGTCCAGTTTGTATACCCCAGCGCTCACCACCATCCGCCAACCGATGGAAGCCATGGGAGCGATGGCGGCAAACCTGGCGATTGAAGGAATTAATGCCGTACTCGAAAAACGGGAAATATCGGCAGTCCACCGCAAGATGGCACCCGAATTGGCGGTGCGAGAGTCCACCCGCAGCCTGTTGTAGGCCGAAACAGGGTCAAAAAACCCCGTTATCCAAGAAACGAATGGGCATCATTTTCTGCCTTTTCTTCTTGACACTGGCAGTCGCATTACCGCAATATTCAAGCCATTGATTCGTTTTAATAAACGCTTTCATTCGAAATGTGCTAGCGCGCCTCTCGGACTCTCGCGATGAAAACGGCAAAAATATTCTCAGGTAACGTCCTCCGCGCGAGTGCGAAGTAGGTTTACCGGACAGGTGCCGATGTTCGATGGTTCCGCGTGAAGGAAAGAACAGGACTAGGATTCTGATTAGGACTGGTTCCGGCAATCTTCGTGGGTTGAAAAAATATTTGGGGGTATCTATGAAGTCGCGCGTGCTTTGGATTGGTGTTTTTCTGTCTCTTTCGGTGGTAGCGTTTGGCCAGGACACAGCTTCGATTACGGGCACCGTGACCGATCAAAGTGGTGCGGCTGTAGCCAACGCACAGGTGACGGTTAGCAGTCTGGACCGGGGCATCAACCGCGCAACCACGACCAATGAGAGTGGCGACTATCTGGTGGCAGCGCTCCCCATCGGTACGGTAAGCGTGAGCGTTTCGGCTCAGGGTTTCAAGAAGTACGAGGCCAAGGGCATCATTCTGCGCGTGGGTCAGAAGGCGCGCTATGACGTAGCTCTGCAAGTCGGCACGATCAAAGACGAGATCACAGTTGAGGGATCGAGCGTAGCCCAGGTAGAGACGCAATCCTCCGACCTGACGGGTACGGTTACCGGGAAGCAGATATCCCAACTCCAGTTGAACGGCCGAAACTTTACCCAGCTCGTCACGCTCACACCAGGAGTGAGCAACCAGACGGGGCAGGACGAGGGGACGGTGGGGGTTTACGGCAACGTCAGCTTCAGCATGAATGGCGGCCGCACCGAATATAACAACTGGGAACTTGACGGCGGCGACAACATGGATAACGGAAGCAACACCACGCTTAACGTTTATCCCAGTCTGGAAGCGATCGGTGAGTTTAAGGTGCTCACTTCCAACTACGGCGCACAGTATGGCCGCAACGGTTCCGGCACGGTCGAGGTAGAAACCAAGTCCGGTACTAGCACTTTTCACGGTAGCGCATACGAATTCCTGCGCAACGATGCCTTCAATGCCAGGAACTTCTTCGAATCGACGGTTCCTGCATACAAGAAACACGATTATGGCTACACCATCGGCGGCCCCGTGTTTATTCCCGGCGTGTACAACACCAGCAAACAGAAAACATTTTTCTTCTGGTCGGAGGAGTGGCGCAAAGAACGAGTTCCGGGGCAGGTGTTCAACATCAACGTGCCGTCGTTGGCCAACCGGTCAGGTAATTTTGCGGATCTTTGTCCAGGTCCGGACTGCCCAATTGATCCCGCGACCGGCCTCAGGTTCCCCGGTGATCAGGTCCCGGTCGATCCCAATGGAGCGGCTCTGTTGCCGCTGATCCCCGAACCGAATGTCGGGACCTTCGGCTACCAGGCGTCACCGGTGCTGCCCACCAACTGGCGGGAAGAGTTGGTCCGCATCGATCACAACTTTACCGACAAAGTTCGCGGCACATTCCGCTATATCCACGACTCGTGGGATACGGTTACACCCACACCGCTTTGGACAAATGTGGGCAATTTCCCTACCGTGGGCACCGCCTTCAAAGGGCCTGGTGTGGGGCTGGTGACACGCTTGACCGCAACTTTGTCCCCCACCCTGCTGAACGAGTTTGTGTTCAGCTATACCGCGGACCACATCATTCTCAACAATACTGGAGCTTGGCAGCGCCCGGCCAGCATGACGATGCCGGGTCTGTTCAACAATGGTTTCAACGGCAGCTTGCCGGGAATTAACCTGCTCGGCGGGACCACCTATGGTAATTTTGGCCAAGACCCGGGTTATATTCCAAACGGGTTGTACAACTCCAATCCCACCTACACCTACCGCGACAATGTCAGCAAGATTGTCGGCAAGCATAACCTGCAATTTGGAGCCTATGTCGTAACGGCCCAGAAGAACGAACTGGGGGGCGAGCTGGCCGCCGGGTCGGTACCTGGGTATCTGACGTTTGATCCATCGAAGTTTCCGAACAATACGACCGGCAATCCCTTCGCAGACTTGTTAACCGGACACATCGCCAGCTTTGGGCAGCAGGATCAATTCGTGAAGTATTACAACCGTTACAAGATCGTGGAGCCCTATTTCCAGGACGACTGGCGTATCACCAACCGGCTGACGCTCAACCTCGGCCTGCGAGTCAGCCTATTTGAGACCTACCGGGAAAAGCAGCAGCAGGCTTTCAATTTCGATCCTGCGGCCTATGTTTTCGGACAAACCACGGTCGATCCCACCACGGGCACAGTCACCGGACTGACAGCAAACGGCCTGCCGCCCTCGGTGACAAACTTGCCCAACGGAATCGTCCAATGTGGCGTCGGGAAGGTGCCGGCAGGATGCATGCAAGGTCACCTTTTCAATCCTGCTCCGCGGATCGGGTTCGCCTGGGATCCTCACGGAAACGGCAAGACCGCGATTCGAGGCGGATACGGCATCTTCCTGGAGCATACCAACGGCAACGAGGGCAACACGGAATCTCTGGAGAACTCGCCCCCGCTGGCCAATGCCGTTCAGCAGAACAACATCAATGGTTACGCCAACATCGGTGGTGGCGGAGGTCTGTCACCACAGTTTCCTCTGAACGTCGTCGCGATTCCAACCAAGGCCCAGTGGCCCTATGTGCAGCAGTGGCATCTTGACGTCCAGCAGGAAATCGCGAAAAACACAGTGGCGACGGTTTCGTATGTCGGCAGCAAAGGTACCCATTTGACCCGGCAGAGCAATCTTAATCAACTTGCGCCGCTGCCGTTGTCACTGAACCCATACTTGCCGGGCGAGCCGATTGTTACCGACCCTACCTCCCCTGACTTCAATACCGACTGTAGCAACCCAAACAATTTGACAGTAAATGGGAATACGGTAACCGGCCAAGCGGCGCTCAATCTGGCCGTGGCAGCCTGCGGTGCGCTGGCTGATCCATCCCGTAAGTACCTCGGTTATGGGAACATCAACCATCTAGAACCTAAAGCGTCTTCCATTTATCACGCGGCCCAGTTTTCTGTGCGGCGAAACCTCGGTGGGTTGCAACTCAACTTCGCTTACACTTACAGCCACAGCATTGACGATTCCTCCAGCCGCGGGGACAACGGCTACGTCGATACCTTCAATCTAGCCGCCAACCGGGCCAGTTCTAACTTCGACCAGCGGCATGCCCTGAACTTGGGCTACGTCTGGGATATCCCGCTGTTCAAGAACCCTGGTTTGGCTAACAAGGTGTTGGGAGGTTGGCAATTCTCCGGGATTACAACCTTCTCGACCGGCTCGCCTTTCAGCGTGATCAATCCTACCGACAATGCTGGCGTGGGCAATGGTCTTGCCTATGGCGGTAACGCGGGCTCCCGACCCGACCTGGTCGGAGACCCTAGATCAGGTATTGTCCAGGTTCCATTGGCAGGCTTTGGCCCCCTGCTCTTCAACCCGAACGCGTTTGCCGTGCCTCGTGGCCTGACATTCGGCACTGCGGGAAGAAACATCCTGAACAATCCGAACCGGACCAACTTCGATATGGCGCTGTTTAAACATTTCGCCATCACGGAGCGGGTAGGCTTCGAATTTCGGGCCGAGGCGTTCAACATCTTCAACCACACACAGTGGGGATACATCGCAGGGGACGGGGGTTCGGGTGCGAGCAACAGCGCGAATCTGAATTCTGGCACAAATACCATAGGCCAGGACAATCTCTTCCACATTGCGACAGCCCACAACGCACGCATACTTCAGTTGGGAGCAAAATTTATCTTCTAGTAGATGGAACGGGATAGATCGGAAATCAGTTGCAGTTCAATCATCCTGGTCCCTTCATGGGACCAGGATTTTTGTTGTTCGGTAGAGGTTCCCTCGACTCCTCCCGATCATTCGCGAGCCCATGATCGTGCTCTGCTCAGGATGACAGTTGGGTGGGGCCGATTATCCCACCTGGGCGTGCTGCCGGGTTCCGGCGATGACGGTCAGGGCCTGTTCCAGATCGGCGATCAGGTCGTCGGCATTTTCAATTCCGACCGAAAGACGGATCAACTGCTCAGTTACTCCCATCTTCTCGCGATGCTCGGCGGAGATCATAGCGTGCGAGGTGAGCACCGGCAGACTGACCAGCGAATCGACTCCGCCTAGGCTCGGAGCAAGCGTGAACAGGCGCAGCGATTCCGACAGACGCTTGGCATCTTCTCCAGTGCCGTCCACTTCGAAACTCAGGACACCGCCACCGCCGTGCATCTGCTCCATCGCCAAAGCACGCTGGGGATGGCCTTCGACGAAGGGATAGTGCACGCGTCGAACCTTGGTGTGTCGCGCCAAAAACTGGGCGACGCGCAAGGCGTTGTCATTCTGCCGCTGCACCCGCACCGCCAGCGTCTTGATGCCACGCAGCAGCAGCCAGGCGGCATGGGGATCCATGACCCCGCCAAGAGTAGTGCGAGTTTCGTGGATCTTCTGGATCAGGTCCTGGCGCCCGGCCACGATGCCGCAAATCAGGTCCGCGTGTCCCGCGAAATATTTGGTGCCGGAGTGCATAACCAGGTCAATGCCAAAATCCCCCGGGCGCTGGTTGATGGGCGTGGCAAAAGTGCTGTCGATGAATGTAATGAGATTTTTTTGCCTGGCCAGGGCAGTCAGTTTGGACAAATCGACCACGCGTAGCAGAGGGTTAGTCGGAGATTCCAGATACAGCAGCTTGGTGCTTGGCCGGATGGCGCGTGCGTGCTGATCGTATTCGGTGGTGTCCACAAAAGTCGTTTCGATGCCGAGCTTGGGCAGCCACTGGCCGAGGAATTTTGTGGCTCCGCCGTAAATGTCCCGCTGGGCAACGACGTGGTCGCCACTCTTCAGCAAAGCCATGATCGACGTTGTAATCGCGTTCATGCCCGATGCGAACAGCAGCGCGGCGTCGACGCCTTCCAGTTCCGCGATGGCTTTTTCGGCAACCGTGTGTGTGGGGTTGCCGTAGCGCGTGTAAAACATGTCCGTGGAGGTGGCACGCAACTGCTGATCGCTGTCCGTGACTTCAAACGTGGCGGTCTGATAAATCGGAGTGGTGAGCGGTCCATTCTTCTTGCGTAGATCGGTGCCGGCGCGAACCGCTTCGGTTTCCGGATGATGCTTGTGCTTTTTCATCACTGCTCCTTCAATGTTGCCGGACGCTCCAAGGGTAACGTTCCCAGGTAAAGTGGGCAAGGCCCTCTTTGCCGCACTTTGCGGCCTCGGCCGTCCGAGCATGACGCGCTGCTAGAGATTAGAGCCAGATTAATTTCCGACCACGCCTTCTTCCTCAGACTCGTTACTGCAGCGCCACCCCGGGTTGTACCACCGTAACTTTCACGAAGCAGGGCCGTGGAATACTTTCTAAATTGGCGAACCATTGCGACGCGGGGTTTTCGATTGAGAAATGCCGCCAGCCAACAAAGTTCAGGAAGAGGGGATGGAATGGAGCAAGCGCTACATCGGCGCCGCTGGCAACGTTATCCGTTTGACGCCTCGGTGCGTGTCGTGGTCGATCACTCTGCTGAAACCACGGTCGTCGACGGCCGCGGTGTCCACTTCAGTGAAGGCGGGATTTGTCTTTTTGCGGCGGCCAATCTGCCGGTGGGAAGCCAGGTCAAGGTCGAGTTCCGAACCCCAAACACCGATGAGCCAGTCCGGGTTCGGGGCAAAGTCCGCAACCGCAGCGTCTACTTGTATGGAGTCGAATTTCTCTCCGACAGGTTTGAAGAACGACAACAGCTGGCGCGCTTGAGCGCGGAGTTCCGCGGTGGAAGTCTCCCCTCCGCCTAGACCGAGCCTTCAAGACTGATCTCAGTCCGGCGTGAACCCATGAGTATCAAGAACAGTAAACGAGCTACAGCATTCCGCCACGGTCCGTCGAACAGCACAGAAAGACGCTCATCAAGCTCCTCATCGCTATGCGCTTACGCCTCTGCCGGAAATGCGGCTTAGGTTGAACGCCGTGTTCACCAAACCGACGTGAGAGAACGCTTGCGGAAAATTGCCTAGCAGACGTTTGGCCGCGACATCATATTCTTCGGAAAGCAGGCCGACGTCGTTACGAATACTCAGCAGGCGTTGAAACAACTCCATCGCGTCCTGATAACGGCCTTGCAAAATATAGTTGTCCGCCAGCCAAAATGAACAGGCCAGAAACTTGTTCTCTCCATGCGGTAAACCGTCGACCTGGGGATCCTGCGAGTACCGTCCGACAAAACCGCTCTCCACGAGGTGGGTTTCGATGGCTTTGATGGTCCCGACGACGCGGAGATCATGCGGGGGGAGAAAGCCGACCATCGGCATCGTAAGCAAGCTGGCGTCAAGATGTTTGGAGCCATAAAACTGCACAAAGGCATTGAGATCAGCGTCAAAGCCTTTGTGGCAGACTTGCTCGTGGATACGCTTTCGAAGCGCCTTCCATCGGCCAACATCTCCACGAAACCAGCCCTGCTCGGCTGATTTAATCGCGCGATCGACAGCCACCCATGCCATCATTTTGGAGTGAACGAAATGGCGCCGTGGGCCGCGCATTTCCCAAATGCCGTCATCAGGCCGTTCCCATCCCGTCTCGAGGAACTCGAGCAAGGTCTGCGCAACATCTTCGCCCTGGTTCTGTGGGGGCTCGATTCCTGCCTGACGGCCTTGGAAAAGAGTGTCCGCCACCTCGCCAAAAATATCGAGCTGAAATTGGCTATACGCAGCATTGCCAGTTCTTACCGGGGCTGATCCTTCATAGCCTGAGAGCCACGGCAGTTCCAGTTCCGGGAGCCTGCGCTCACCGCGAAGGCCATAGACGATGTTGAGTTCCGAGGGACTGCCTGCTACCGCCCGCAAGAGCCATTCTCGCCACTCTCGCGCTTCGTCACGATATCCCGCGTTGAGCAGCGAGTGCAGAGTGAGGGTCGCATCACGTACCCAACAGCAGCGATAGTCCCAGTTACGTATGCCACCGAGCAACTCTGGCAGTGAAGTTGTCGGCGCCGCAATAATCCCACCAGTGGGCAGAAATGTGAGCGCCTTCAGAGTGATCAATGACCGCAATACCGCATCGCGCCACTCGCCCTGGTAGGAACAACGGTCAGACCATTCCCGCCACCAGTTCTCCGTGTCTAGAATGGCTGCGTCAACATTCAGGGGCGAAGGTTCATCCTGGTGAGATGGATACCAGATAAGATCAAACGACACCTTCTCGTCTTCAGTCACGGTGAACGTAGCAATGGTCTTGAAGTTCTCCCCCCGAAGCGGCACCTGGGTACGCAGACTGAGCATGTCCGGACCGGCTATGGCTGAGATCCCATAGTTAGTGCGCCGAACCCAGGGCAGGACCGAGCCGTAGTCGAATCGAATTACCAGTTCCAGGTTCATCTGTACCTGGCCTCGTGTACCGGTTACCGAGCGCAAGAGGTTAGGCGTTTCACCCCGAGGAGTCATACAATCGACCAACTTCACCGATCCGCCGTCAGTCTCAAACTCCGTTTCCAGAACCAGAGTCCCCTCGCGATAACGTCGGCGAATGCGCCGGATCGGTTCAGCCGGCGCGATGGACCAATGGCCATTCTCCGCCTTCCCCAACAGCGCAGCAAAACAGGCACCGGAATCAAAATAGGGAAGGCAGAGCCAGTCGATCGACCCGTGTTTCGATACAAGGGCCGCGGTGTGGCAGTCACCGATCATGGCGTAATCTTCGATGAGTGTGGACAGAAGTGGCCTCCGCAACGCTGCGTAGGCATTAGGATACCTGCGCGCACTCACATGATGGATGGGTGTCTCGAACCGAGAGGAAATTGCGCTTCGCTGCGGGTCCTCTTCTCGGGCGCGATCCCGATAGCCCCCATAAGCTTGGGCCCGGCGAGCAACTAACTAGATGAGGCCGGAAATCGATTCAGTGAGGTGTCGAGGCAATTTTTCCACGCACCCCATACTACAGCTTCATCTGTAGAGCAGATTTCCTCGATTTTCGACAAAAACTCCCGGTGCACCAGGCAGGCGGGCTTTGCATCCCAGTCAAAATAAAGGGATGGCACGAGCCGTGCTCTTACATATCGCTGCCGAATTGCTTCGGGCGATAAGGTAGAGGGGTGACTCAAGATGGAGAACCTGGAGGTCGCGAAATGGTTAGAGATGGTGTGGGAAGCTTTGAGTGAGCAAGACGATGTGAAGCGTGATGATTTGTTGCAAGCGGCGGAGGAATTTCTACAAACTGAAAGTCAGGAGGCTGCCGTCGAACTGTCTCGTGCAGGTAGCCAGAACATGGCCGCTTAAGGGCGGTGCAAGCGAGTAGCGTCGACCGAATAGCTTCTGGAAAACAGCGTCCCACCGGCCCCCGAAGACTCGAAATCTTGGGGCCGATTACGGTTCGTTGCGTTCTCCCCTCAGGAGCCTTCTACGTTTTCGGAGCCGCAAGGGCGTTCGCGGGGTTTGCGGTACCAGCCGAGAGGTAAGAAACGTCGAGAGTGACTTGTACGATGTTATTCCGCACGGCATACAGGACCAGTTCGCTGACGGAGTGTAGGCCGAGCTTTCGCATGATGTTGCTGCGATGGGTTTCCGCGGTTTTGACACTTAAGTCGAGATGAGAGGCTACTTCTTTCGTTGACTTGCCCTCAGCCAGCAGTTGCACGACTTCGCGCTCCCGAGATGTTAGACCCGGGAGGCTGATGTTGTTTTTGGCAGAACGCTGGGTCCTGTTCAGATAACCAGACAAGACCAGATCCGCCACCCGAGCCGTAAAAAATGTCTTATTGTGTGCCAGTGCTTCTACTGCCATCACCAGGTCTCGAGCCGCGTCCGATTTCAGAAGGAAGCCACGAGCGCCCGCGTCCAGCACCGCCTGCACGGCTTGATCGCTATCGGTGATGGTCAGAATCAGGACCCTGACCCCAGGGTGCTCTCGCAGGATTTGACGCGTTGCTTCGAGGCCATTCAGCACGGGCATACCGATGTCCAGGATTGCGATGTCGGGTTTCGACTCGCTGGTTTTCTCGACCGCTTGACGTCCATTGTTAGCTTCCGCGCAGACTTCCCAGTCAGGATGTGACTTGATGAGTGAGACCAATCCACGGCGCACGATTTCGTGATCGTCGGCAACCAGAATGCGCAGGCGGTTCATGATGCGGCTCCTTTTGGCTCAGACATTCACAGGCAACAACCTCGGTCCGGCACTCGAGGTACGGCAGGAACATAGTTCTTATCAGGCCCGAAACCCTTTATCGTCAATACGGTCCATACTGTAGGTCGGCACCGTGCAAAGCGAACCTTTGTCTTGGCCGGTCCGCAGGGTCGTTGTTCTCTGGGCAAATCGGAAAAGATATCTGCGCCCCGGTCAATCAGCGATTCGATTAGAAACATCGGCAGCGCCAGCGCCCTTTCGATGACCAGAGTTCCTATGCGGACAAAACGAGAGCAACAGCGGGGGTCCCGAGTTAGATCTGCGGGGACACCTGGGTCAGGGCGAGCACGAGGATCAGAAATAGGAACAGCAATATCAGCATGCCTCCCGCCTTAACCAAGACTTCACACAACAAGTCAGGCTTCATTAAATCGTCTGGGTGCATGTGTAAGTTCCCAAGAACCGATTGGAAGATGCGACAGAGCTGCTTCAGGTTGGCTTTTCAGGTTTGCCGTCTAACCTGGCAAGGGCAAAAGGTGTCGCCGCCCTGTCCGGGGTGACTGCAATCAGCCTACGATAGAACCGAGTGGGGATCGTTTCGCTTTTGCACCACCGCCATCCGGCTGGTCGCCGGAAACGCACCCAACAGCAAGCCTGCAAAAAACCTGGTGATGCGGGGAACGTAAAATTCGGGATGATGGGGCCGGCTCCCGACGCGATCACGGGCGGTGCGCTGATCCCTTATGGAAAGATAGCGATCGTTAATACGGTCGACGACTTCCTCTAAGGTCAGATGTGACATGGCACTCTCTGAGTGAAGTTGATTCAGTGTGCCGCATGGGCTGCGCCATGGCAATACAGTGGATTCCCTAGTCCTGGTGTAGGCCGCGACAGCGCCGTCGGACGAGGGCTGGCGACATCAGCTAACCCAGCGACAATCCCTCGGTGCCGCTCTGAACTTCGGAGAAACGCTCCCGAACGGTACAGGGGACTTCGGGTGACCTGCCTTGCTGGTTTGCCATCACGGTTTTGGTCGCATAATGGTAGAGCCAGGCAGCGAACGCGTCATCGTCATAGACGGCATTGAGATTGCTGAAAGCTTCGACGAAAATATCTCGAGTAAGTTTCTCCGCTGCGGGCACACTTCCCGCAAGTCGCAGACTCAGGGTGTAGATGCGCCTTGAGTGTGCTTGAAACAAACTCACAAAGGCTTGCTGTTCCCCCTTTTTGGCGCGTTCGATAAATCGTTGCACCTGGAGCGAAGAGGTCTGCGCTTCCGGGGAGAAAACCGCGGTGGGAACGGCGAAAGTTGCCATGTCTGCATCCTCGAAAATTAGCGGCACGTTCTCAACTCTTCTCCACCTTACGGATACCATCCTGGACAAGCCATCGGGTACTGCTGGTATCCGCTCCTCGGTTTTGCGGTATGACAAAAAAGCTCGAGCCGAGCGGCCGGTCGCCGCTCGGCTCGAAACGGTAAGACGATCCGATCACGGTTGATCGGAAGGGCCCTTGATGCCCTTCGTATTCTTGAGTGTGCAAGTGTCAGAAACCAGCTCTATTTTGGCCACCTGGAAATTGTTCTCCTGCCCGGTCACAGAGGGTTCCGTAGCTGTCCGCTGATTCCCCGGCGACGTGTTCATAGAGGCGGATTCATTCAAGAAACTGCCATGGAGAATTACGGTGTGACCTGTGTGAGGGGCAAACTCCACCGGTCCTGAAAGCCAGATTTTCTTGTGACGTTTGCTTTCCAGTAAGTACTTTCCGCTTTCCAACCGGATGCAACCGGTGAGCTTCGTCGATCCTTCATTCAACGAACTCGCCAGAGAAGCCGGCTGCGAGTCTTGTTGCATCGAATGCGGTGGTTTATCCGGTGACGATTGGGAAGAGCTCTGCGCCAGGGACGCGGCGAGAAGAGCGATTAAAGCCGTGAGCAGCGATATCGGGACTTTCATTGTGTCCTCCGGAAACTGTAAATGTCAGCCCCGGCCACTCAGCGCTTGTTACAGGTCGAAACTGCAAAAGCCCGGTGGCCGCCTTACACCTCGAACATTCTGAAAACCGCCGGCGGTTTCTGACTTTGAAGGATATGCAGGGCCACGTTGTGGACGGGAATTCGGGCAATGGTCTTGCCATCCGGGGAGCCATGATGAGCGTGGCCATGAAAGACCAGGTCGGCGCCATGACGATCGATCACTTCCGCAAAACGTGAACTCCCCAGGTAGGGATAGATTTCAGGCGGTTCTCCCTGGATCGTGTCGCCGATCGGCGCATAGTGAAGCACAACCACCCGTTTGGGAGTTCGCAGTTGCGACATGGCACGTTCCAGTTTCAATGCCTCGTCGATCGCAGCCTGAACGAATGCCTTGATTTCGGGTTCGCCGAAGGCAGTCAGCGCGCCGCGTCCGAAGCCTCCCGGAAAACCTTTGGTGCCGGCGAAACCGACGTCGTCGCGTTCGTAGGCAGTGCCGTCAAGAAGTTTTATTCCCGCATCCGTCATCATGCGCATCAACTCAACCTGGGCCCCGCTTTCGTAGTCATGGTTCCCCAGGACGGCCACAATCGGGAGGCGCAGTCGCACCAAGGAGTTCAGTATTTGCTCCATCTCCTCGGGCTTGCCATAGTTGGTGAAGTCGCCCGCCACTACCAGGATGTCAGCCTGGTCTCTGACCTGGGCGAGTTGTTCCTGGATCACCCCGAATCGAGGTGAAAAGAAATGCAGGTCAGCCGTGGCTCCAATTCTCATCCGTGTACTTTCTGCCGGGAGTGGTTGGTTGCAACTCTGGCCTGGGCACGACGGGCGTTGAGCATGTTCTCCATTCCCCACTCGGCGACGTCGATGGCAAACATCTTGTCATCCACCAGGCTGCCCCGAAACTCCGCAGCCGGATCGCGATTTGTCAGCTCATTGGAGAAACGCACCAACAAGCGTTGCCATACCCAGGATGGCACGTAGTGGCTGTGGGCAGGATAGACATATCGATACAACACCAGAGCGAACAGCAGAATTTCCCAGTGCTCCTGGATTAAATCCAGGACTCGCTCCCAGTCGAGACGGCCCTGGCTGGCATAAATAATGTGGGCGATATCAGCTCCGTCGAAGCGCTCGCGGCGCACCACGAAAAGTTTCGACGCCAGCAGTTCTTCCGCAGCCAGCACTCGCGCCCGCACGTCCAGGATCATGGTCGGAGTCGAGCGCTCAATCCAGGAACGGTTTACGGTTATTACAGCATTGCTCATACCGGTAATCAGGTCGATGAAGAAGCCATGGCGATGCGCTTTGTGCAGCCAAACTGGATCCTTTACCTTGCAACGGAAACCGTGCCTGGTGAGACAGCGCAAAGCGGCGGGCATGTCTTCGGGCGCAAGGAACAGATCCAGGTCTTTGGTGGCGCGCCCGATTCCGGTATGGACCTGAAGAGCGAAAGCGCCCGAAACCACATAAGGCACGCGACCGCGATTCAAGACCATCAATGTTTCCCGGAACATGGCTTCCTGTTTCGGAGGAAACTTTGGCTGCCTTGACGAACTCACCGGAAGCTTGACTGATTTCGGCACGGAAGGGTTCGATGTCAAAGTAAACCAGGGCGTTGCCGATGGGGTGGGGCATCCGGAGAGTCCGACCCTATGTAGTTAGCGGGTTTTTGACTCAGGACGCTTCCTTCTGAACGTCTGCTGGCTACAGGATTTCAGGTGGTGAAATTACCGATTAGACAGGATGGTGCCGCCAGACTCCAATACATATTCTGCTTCACATGCTTCGTTATTTCCCACTTTATGATCCCAAGCCAGGCAGGCGCCCACGGCAGAAAGACAAGGGCGCCTGCCTCTCGCCTTCAGCTCGATGAGGAAAAACCCGGTGCTGTCATAGCCCGGTCTGTCTTAGCTTCGACACTCGGCCAACTCCGGCAGCTTGGTGCGCATCCCAATCCCGAACCAACACCGGTCTAGGAGGGCACATGCAAAGCGTGGTGGGAATCTTCACTTCCCGCACCAGAGCCGAGCAGGCGGTCCGCGGACTCATGGCTACCCCTATTGCACCGCAATCCATCACCTTGTTAACGGGTGAAGCGGGCAGAGCCCAGGTGGGCAGCCTTAACACTACCGACGCCGAGCGCGATGGTATGGGTGAAGCGGTGGGTGGATTGGTAGGCGGAGCTGTCGGGGCTAGCGCCGGTTTGTCCCTGGGCAGCGCCGTGGCCAGCCTGGTCGTGCCCGGGGTAGGCACCATCTTTGCCATTGGCTTGGGTGCGGCCGCCCTGCTTGGACTCGGTGGCGCCGCGGCAGGAGCAAGCCTGGGCCAAGCCTCTGAGCACGCCGCGGACATCGGAGTTCCCAAAGACGACACATTTTTCTACCGTGAGCTGTTGAAGCGCGGCCACTCGCTCGTCATAGCCGACGTTGATGAGCCGGCTCTGGCTTCGGCCGCGAACGCGGTTTTCGAGCGGGAGGGTGCCGAAGACATTGAAGAAACACGCAAGGTAGTACAGCGAGCAGCCTGAGTTGCAAAAAAGATGTGCGAGGGATCTAGCATGTCTAGCATGTACGGTACGTAATCGGCAGCGTACAGTTTCGACTGTATTGACGGCGTTGCACAGACCCCAAACGATCACGGATGGGTCTTGGCTGGGCCTGCTCAATGCTCTCCTTGAGGCCTAAATGTCTACTACAGTGTTGATGGTGGACGACAGCGCAGAAATCCATCGATCGCTTCGATCCTGGTTCGAGCAGCGGGCGATTGGCGAGTTTGCGGTGAGGCAGAGAGTGGAGCTATTGCGGTCGAACGAGTCAAATCCCTTAACCCGGATGTCGTCATCCTGGACCTGTCGATGCCGGTTATGAATGGTCTGGGAGCGGCCCGAAAGATTGCCTCCATTGCCCCAAAAACGGCAATGGTCTTGTTCACAATGCACTCCAGCGATCATCTTGTGAAAGACGCTCAAGAGGTCGGCATCCGAGACGTAATCTCAAAGTTGGAGGGACCGGCAACGCTCCTTGCTACGATCGAGAGCATCGCCAGCAAACCGCGCGGTCAAACAAAATAAATCTCCAGTAAGTCATTGCGAGCTCTGCGCTTTCTTCCACCTCGTTCTCCCTTCGACCGGCACGGTCATTGTCGCTAGCGTCCCACTTCCATTGGAGTCATCTCTCACCGTAACCGGCACACCCCGATCTTCGTGGACAACCGCACCATGTGCGGCAGTGTACAAGAATTGACGGAGAGAGAATTGTCCGGCGCGATTACCGGTCCCATGTCAATACAATGAATACTGCACGCCTGCCGTTAAGATCGGCATATTACGGGTTTTCGAAAGTGCGATTGAATCCCGATCGGTAAAACGGTCATCCAAGGCATGCAACCTAGAGGCCTGCCGAAATTGCACGTGCAGCATGTTGGGAGGAATTGTCATCGTACGAGGTCAGACGGTCCTGGTATTTGCGCAGTTTCATCTCTAGTCAGTGTCGCAGTAGAGTTCGAAACTTCTAAGAAATGAATTGATCGAGCTCGGAGGGACAAGCACTCTGCGCTCGATCAAAGAATGGAGCCGCTTGACCACACAAACGCAAAACGACAAGCCCGACGCGGAAAAGCCATCAGTGACCCTCCCTGGAACCGTTGAAAAGATCATCCCGCCGATGCATCCGAGTGATGCTGAGAAGGCACAGATCGCGGTTGAAGGGGCAGATGAACTCTATCGGGAGATCCGGGTTGAGAATATTTTGCAGGACGAACATGGCAAGGCAGTGGCCCTGAAGCCTGGGGCTCAGGTCGATGTCACCATTGAAGCGGACGTCAGTGAAACCAAGCCTAAGGGATCTTCCGGATAAGCTTTATCAAAATCGAGTCAGGGCGGAACGCCATATCATGACGGCGCTTCGGCATTCAGGTGCCGATATACAGCCGACGAATACCTAGCCATCCAAACTGTTACATGCGCCTATCCGATCGGATCGTCATTCTGCAGATCGTCGCATCCACTGAACGGCGGAGCTTCTCGGAAATCAGTTACTTCTGAAGTGGCTGTCGTAGGTCAAATTTCGGCATTTGACTTGCTGCGAAATAGTGCAGCGTGAGTTTCCGGGGATCTTTGTATTCACGCTACAAGGGCCTTAGGCTGAATTCCATTTTATTCCTGCCTTCGGTAATTCGGGAAGACAGGAAATTTCCGGCCGGTGTCGCCCAAGGCGCGGGTCTTTGCCTCCCCGGCGACAGAAAGGCAATATGTCCTCTCCAAAAGATCGCATTTCTCTCCGCGGCAGTGTCCGCGCGCCTCTTCCCGGCGCACGCGCCGTGGGCGCCGCCAACCCAGATCAACCGATTGAAGTCACAGTACTTTTGCGTCCCCGCACAGCGAAACAGTCCTTGAAGCTGGAAGAGTTGGGTGCGCGTCCGCCACGCGAACGCAAGCACCTGACTCGGGAATAGCTCGCGTCGAATAGCGGAGCTGCCCCGCAGGATATCGCGAGCATCGAGGCCTTTGCTCACGATTATCAGCTCGCGGTTGTCGAAGCCAACGAGGCGGAAAGACGCGTTGTGCTTTCAGGTACAGTAGCAAACTTCAGCAAGGCCTTTGACGTCGAGCTGAAAAGGTATGAACATCCAGGGGGTTCGTACCGGGGGCGAACAGGTTCAGTGCATTTGCCCACCGATATTGCGGACATCGTGCAGGGAGTGTTTGGGCTGGATGACCGTCCTCAGGCAAAGGCCCACTTTCAGAAGCGGAACCGTACGGGCGTCCGGGCGCTGACTCCCGATACGTTTTTCACTCCTACTCAACTGGCAAATCTGTATTCCTTTCCCCCAGACGCAGATGGTTCCGGACAATGCATTGCTTTGATTGAGCTTGGAGGCGGTTACCAGAGTCGGGATTTGAACGCCTATTTCGACAAGCTCAATGTTCCCCACCCTACGGTCAGTGCAGTTTCGGTGGACGGCGGCCATAACAGTCCCGGCGGCGACGCGGACGGGGAGGTCATGCTGGACATTGAGGTGGCTGGTGCCCTGGCTCCCAAGAGCAAGGTGGTGGTCTATTTCGCACCGAACACCGATCGTGGCTTTCTGGATGCAATTCTGAAAGCGGTTCACGACACACGTCACAAGCCTTCCGTTATCTCCATCAGTTGGGGCGGGCCGGAGTCACAATGGACGGAACAGGCGATGCAGGCGTTTGATCAGGCATTTCAGGACGCTGGTGCCATCGGTGTTACCGTCTGCTGCGCCGCCGGAGATAACGGATCAACCGATGGGCTGACCGATGGCCTGCAACACGTGGACTTTCCGGCCTCGAGTTCTTTTGCCCTGGCTTGTGGCGGAACCCATCTGCAGGCTTCGGGAAACAAGATTTCGTCGGAAACCGTGTGGAACGATGGACCGAACAGCGCCAGCGGCGGCGGCATAAGCGATTTCTTCGATCCGCCGATCTGGCAGAAGGATGCGAACGTTCCGCCCTCGAACAATCCTGGTGGCCGCAAAGGAAGAGGCGTGCCCGATGTGGCGGGAGACGCTGATCCCAACACCGGATACTCCGTCATCGTGGACGGACAGGAACAGGTGATCGGCGGGACGAGCGCAGTAGCGCCTCTCTGGGCTGGACTGATCGCACGGATCAATCAAGATCTCCGCGCCAGTGTCGGCTATCTGAACCCGTTGCTTTACATACAGCTGTCGTCAGACTTGCGCGACATTACGCAGGGTGACAACGGCGTCTACATCGCTGCCAGGGGATGGGACCCTTGTACTGGATGGGGAAGCCCTGATGGTGGCAAGTTGCTTTCGTCAATCGGATCCAATCCGGCCGCCAGGGCGGCGGGGAAGGGACAAAAGGTGGCGTAACCAGAGTTGGACTGTGCTGTTCTTTCGCTCACAGAGCAGTTCAAGGCGCGCCTCGGGCGCGCCTTTTATTTGCTCGCCCGCCTCGAACCGAACGGGTAGTCGCCACGATCCATCCGGATACGCCGAGCACGCGAGACGAAACGAGCAATCGGATCTAAATTGGCTCCCTCGGCGTATGTCATTGCAAGTGCGGGAAAAGTCAAAATTACCTTTTACCTGCTCTGAGTTGGCACGTGTCTTGCAAGGTCGTTGCCAGGCGCCTAAAAAAGCAAGAAGCAACGAGGCCACCCGTTGCTGGATCGTTGCAGGAGGTCAATAAAATGGGTCTGACAAAGTGGTTCCTGCCCAAGAGCGATGCGAATGCAGCGGACAACCATCCGGACAGAGCCCAGCCCGGCGAACGCATCCACATCGCCAGTACTTCGACGCCATCGGAATGGACGCCCGATTTTGCTCGAACGGCTGACGATGCGATGTGCCTGCTCGTGCATGCGGCAAGGGTCGGAAAGGATGTCGATGACACTACTCGGAATAGCATCTTGCGTGCCCGGGCTGTCACTGGTGCCGGATGGGAGGAGACCGTAGGCACTAATTTGCTGGCGGCGTTCACCAAACTCGCCGCAGAGTTAAGTCCGGTTACGGCCGACAGCCTAAGAGAATCATGTGATAGCTCCACGGGGCCCACGGTTAGGAGCTTACGGACGTGGACCTGCATCCTGGCCTTTCCGATCATTCTGTTTTCGGTGCTCGCTTTTGTCTCTTCTGCTATATCAAGTGCCATTCGCACCGACATCACTACCGCCAACGAGCTGGCTGTAAAGCTTAGGTCGGAATTGGGGACCCCGGAGGCGCCGACGGGCGGAACTCCCGAAAAACCCACGCTCCCCACGGGCCTCAACGAAGGCGAGGTCACTACTCAACTTCAGCTATACGCCTCGACGCTCCGCGCCATCGACGCCCGGGGCCGGCAATTGAATTGGTTTGTGTTCCGTACGGTGAGAGATCCCTTTGCCCAGTATCGATGGAACCGAAAACTGAGTGAAGATGCAAATGAAGCCCACCAACGAGCGCTCAAGAAGATGTTCCAACTGAGTGTTGACTTCCGCGATAACCCCCAGGCGGCTTTGGATGAACTACCCACCGTATATCAGGACGTTCGGTCGTTCGGCCAAAATATCCTCGATTGGTGTCGGTTTCCTATGGCGCGATAACCGCCTGTCTGCTTCCGGTTTTGTACGCACTCCTGGGTACCTGTGCCTATCTCTTGCGGTCGTTCGAAGAGGAAGTTAGGACCCTGACGTTCACGCCCTTGTCCAGGGCGAATAATTGGGCCCGTTTTCTCATCGCGGGCATCGGGGGAGCGGTTGTTGGCTTGTTCAGCAATTTCACTATTACGCAAGGAGCTTCCATCTCGCCTCTGGCAATCGCCTTCTTGCTAGGCTACGCGGTAGACGTGTTCTTCTCGTTCTTGGAGGGTTTGCTCCAGGCATTCACCAAGCGCAAGGGCAGTGCAATTTCACCAACTGCGGGAGCGTCAGCCTAGCCAACGCAGGATGAGGCGTCGGTAGCGTAAGACCAGGCTGAACCGGTCTTCCTTCTTATCCATGCCTACGGCGGGTCCTCAATGCTACATTCTTGTGCTCACAGGTTCCGCCGCCGGCGCGACTTCAGTTTTTCCTGCGGGAGGTCCGAATATCGTGGCTACGAGATCGCAGATTCCTGCAAGGGCCTCGTCGCTGTACAGCGCAGTTTAGGCTATGCTGGCCGGGTGCTGTTCGCAAGGTATCACGAAAGGACCCGGAATGGACCTGTCGGCCGTTTCCAACTCGCGCCGTTGGAGTATCGTCGGCCTGCTTTTTACCGCTTCTTTAATCAACTATCTCGATCGCGCTGCGATCTCATTCGCTCTGCCGCTGATTTCTAGGGATTTCCATCTCACGCCGGAAACCAAGGGGCTGCTGCTTTCTTCCTTCTTCTGGTCGTACGCGCTCATGCAAGTTCCCATTGGCTGGTGCGCGGACCGCTTCAATTTGCGCTGGCTCTATGCCGGGGCCTTTGCCCTCTGGTCATTGGCCCAGGGGCTCACCGGCCTGGCCGGGAGTCTCGAAGTCTTGATCGGGTTCCGCATTCTTCTCGGCGTCGGAGAATCGATCTACCTTCCAGGAGGGATCAAGATCATCAGCTTGCTGTTCACCGGGAAAGATCGCGGTTTGCCCTCAGGACTTTTCGACTTCGGGACTCGAACGGGATTGATCCTCGAAGGCATCCTGGTGCCCTGGCTGCTCACGCGCTATGGCTGGCGCCACACTTTCCTCCTATTAGGTTTTACGGCCATGGTCTGGATGGTCCCGTGGCTGTTGGTGTTTCCTCGCCGAATGCAGGTCACGAACCCGGCGGTGGTCTCCTCGGCGTCCAGCACGACGTCTCCGATTCGTTGGAACGCTCTGCTCAACCGCAATTTGCTGGGCATCTGCCTCGGATTTTTTTGTTTTGACTACTATTGGTATGTGCTGGTCACCTGGCTGCCTGACTACCTAGTGACGGTCCGCCACCTCAGCATCGTGCAGACCGGCTTTTATGGTTCGCTCGTGTTCTTTACCTTCGGAGTATCAGAACCGATTGGAGGATGGATCGCCGACAGCCTGATTCGGCGGGGGTGGGATGAGACACGGACCCGGAAGGGAATCGTCACCGTAGCTTTTTTTATGGGGCTATTCCTGATAGCGGCTATGCGGGCTTCGAATACGGGGACTGCCATTTGGCTGTTGATCGCGGGCTCACTGGTCGGACTCGCCACCGGCAACCTCCTCGTAATTCTTCAGTGCTGCGCACCGCTGGAGAAAGTTGGGATATGGACCGGAGCCGAAAATTTCGCGGGCAATCTCGCCGGAATCATCGCTCCGCTGGCGGTGGGATTGTTGATCAAGCGGAGCGCCTCGTATGTTCCCGGGTTTGAGCTTGGGGCCATCGTTCTGCTCGTCGGACTGGTCGCATACTGGTTCATCGTTGGTGATTTAGAACCCCGAACGTTTTAAAGTCTATGTCGTCGCTACCGCGAACCACGTGGGGACAGCCGCCCCGGCGTCCTGTCGAGCAACGCTCGACGAGTTTCCTACTTCAACCGTCGAGCTGCGCTCGACCTGGACAGCCCGGGGGTGGCTTTCCCCACCTGGTTCGGGGTAGCGCCCCCTCAGCGATCTCAACGGTTGGGTTGATCCGGCTTGCCGGCCAGGATCGCCTGCCAATTAAGAATTGCGTTCCAAAGTAGACGCTGATCGCCTCGGTTCAGGTCGCGGTGGATCGGATTGAAGTTGAACGTGACCACGTGTCCGCGACCTGCGGGCATATCAAGTATCGCCGGACGACCTACGAGGCGATTTTCTCCCCAAGCTTGGCCGCTTACGACAAAGGGCGCGCCGCTGCGGTCGCCCCATTCCATGATGATGTGGCCGCGGTCCTCGGGGCCATCGAGGCAGGTGGTGCAGTAGGCCATGCGCAGCCAATGCCGTGGCACATCGTAGAGCGGGAAGTTCTGGCGGAACACGTAAGTCTGCGCCGGGTAGCCGTAGGCCAGTGGGTGATCGGGTTGATCGAAAGTCACGCGCACATGCGCACCCGGGGTTCGTGTCGCCGCTTGTTGTGCTGCGGCGGCAGCATCGGAACCTCCGCCTTGTGAACTGCGAGGCACACCGCCGGAGGAACGGCGAACGCCGCGCACCATACCGCCTTCCAGCGCGAGCATTGACCCGCTGCCCAGGGT
This sequence comes from Terriglobia bacterium, assembly GCA_963803655.1. Lineage (GTDB taxonomy): Bacteria > Acidobacteriota > Terriglobia > Terriglobales > Acidobacteriaceae > JAIQFF01. Next base: position 114,506 of record CAWDNR010000010.1, on the reverse strand, counting down.
CACGAGTAAACCGCCATCTTCGACGAAGTGTTGAAGTTGCGCCAGACCTTCCCATCCGATGCCGGCGGTGATGTCGTCGGATTCGGCGGGTGTTCCGAGGCTCGGCGTCTGCGGCGTTTTCTTGAAGGGCATGGGACCCCACGCTTTCGGCAAACCGTGAATCTGCTCGGCAAGTTCGAGGTCTACGTGCCCGTAGAGCACGACGTCCACGCGATCGTGCAATCCTCCCGCGCGGATGTCTTCATCGCGAAGATAGGTGTACGGGACCTTGCGCTGATCAAGCGAATAGCGCAGCCAGCCGATTGAATCCGTATCGGCCCACGGGACCCATACGCCGATGCGCGCGGCTTTGGCCGTGTGCCGCGGCACGTCAGGCACGGAGGCGGCACTGGCAAAGTCAAGACCCAAATCCGCGGCGGTGTTGCGAACCGTCTCGGCCAGCCCATCTTGTGCGGGAAGTATCCACGAACCGGCAGGGAAGTCTGTGCCGCTCGCGCTGAACGAGTGCTCGACGATTTCAATATTGAAACCAGCCAGCCGATAACGTGCGGCGAGCAGCTCCTCCTGCCCTGTGTCTTTCATTAAGAAGACCGGGCCGGCACCTGCCACGTTGCCCGCAGGATGCGGTTCCTCCGTTAACGGAGTGAGGTTCGCCGAGCGCACCGCCGCATCCGCCGTAGGAATTGCTTGCAGATGATAGTGGGCGGGCAACTCCCAGGAGACGTCGTCGTAAGGTTCGCTGCCGTCCTTGGGATAGTGCTGCGGCGTGAGCAAGTCCACTGCATAGTTTCTGTACGGCTGGTCAAGGCGCACGACATAAGTGCCGGCGGGATAGTCGCCGTCCTTCAGCTTTAATTCTCCCTGTGCGCGTCCTACCTCAATGTGCTGGCCGAGCAGACGGCCAACCATTTGCGCGACGCGCGTGCGGTCGCCCTGACCTTCTGGGATCAGAAACGCGTACGGCGGCTCATTCAAGCCTTTCTGCCAGGAGTCCCAACCCTTCTTGTAGAAGTTGCGGAGCATCGCTTTCGCGCTGCCGGCGCTGTAGTCGAGAGCGGCGAGCGCTGCGGTCTCCTGATAGTTGAGGTTGTCGCGGGCCGACCACGTTACTTCTCCTGCGGGAGGAGGCAGCGGGCGATACCATTCCATGGTCGTGTCGCTAGGCGGGATGGTCCGGCGCAGCGTCTCGGCCGTGCCGTTGCCCCAGGTTTCGTATCCGCGACCGATGCTGTTGTGATTCATGGCAACAGAATCAAGGTAGAGATGCGCGAAGGCCTCGCCGAAATTCCAAGTGGAGACACCAGGCATGCCCATGGCCGTCAGAGTCTGAACTTCGTGAAAGCTCAGCTCCAAAAACTCGGTGTAGGTGATGGGATCGATATTCGGGTTGTAAGGTCCAGTGCCGTTCCACGTCATTAGAAAAGGCGAGCCTTCGTGCAGGTCGTGCACAACCGTGGGGTGCCAATCGTGAAACATGCGGTGCACAGCCTTGGTAGTCTCGTGCGTCTGCTGATGAGTGTCGCGGTTGATGTCGACAAATGCGTACTTCGACCAGTAGGGAGGGGACTGGCGAGGCAGAGTGGCGCGGTCGGTCTTGCCCTTGAGGTAGCGGTAGAACCACTCCACCACCTTGTCGCGTCCGTCGGGATTGGAGACCGGGTTAATCAAGACGACGAGTTGCTGGCGGATGCGCTGGATCATCGGCTGTTCGGAAACCGCGAGACGATAGGCCATTTCCAGCATGGCTTCGGTGGAACCAGTTTCGTCCGAGTGCAGAGCCGCATTGAAGTAGTAGATGGGCCGGGCGTTCGTGATCAGTCGTTCGGCGGCAGCAGGATCGGTGCGACGCGGATCGGCAAGGGCGGCCGTGATGCTCTTCAACCGATCGAGTTCGCGAATGCCGTTCTCATCTGCAATCGCAAGCAACAGGATTTCGCGTCCTTCTTCGCTGTGGCCAAGGGTGAAAACCCGCACGCGCCGAGAAGCAGCGGCAAGGGCGCGGCAGTAGGCATAGGCTTTGGCGGAGTCCACAAACTCGCCTGGCGCACCGGCAATCCTTCCCAGGAAGCGCATGGGCGATGGGACAGTTGCCGACTGGGGCAGGTAGGACACCCAGGGCGAGAGAAAGTGTTTGTCGCCGGTGGCGGCGGCGATAGCCTCAACCGAGCCGGGTTCGGGAGTGTCAGGAGCCGAAGTGGACTGCGCCGTCGACAGAACCGAAGCAGCCTGTAGCAGGGACAGCATTAGAATGATCCAGCGGACCATGCAAGCCTCCACTCTCGGGGTTACTGTTTGAACTCAGGAGATAATTGACCGCCGTAGTGCTTGACGACTAGTGCGGCCACACGCGCAATCGACTCGTGCAACGGTGCAGTCTCGCCCCGGTGGTGCCCGGTAAAGACAACCAGAACGATAGGGTCGCCGTTTACCCAAAGGACACCGGCATCATTCGCGATGAACGGTTGGCCGTCTCCTGTTTTGTGGGCGACGCGGACCTCTCGCAAGTAACGTGGAAACCGGTCGTTAACCTGCTGCTTCTCCATGATGCCCAGTATCAGATCGCTGGCCTGTTTGGAGACCAGTTTGCCGGTCGCCATCCTCTCCAGAAGGCGGCCAATCTCGCGCGTCGTGCTATGGCCAAAATAGATACCGGCATCGTAGATGGTATGTCCAAAGGCTTGCTGTACCTGGGCACCGCTGTATTTGTCGAAGGGAAAGTTGATGGTCTGGTCGCCCGTCGCGTTGCGATACGTGGGATCAAGTGTGCTCAGCCACGTGCGGTCCCAGTCGAGATCGGAGAACTGGATTGAGGTCTTTTCCAGACCGAGGCTGTGCATGTAGGCGGTCACATTGGCGCGGCCGACTTTGTCGCCGAGCGCGTCGGTGGCCTCGTTGTCGCTGATGATGATCATCAGGGTGAGCAAGTCCCGGACCGTGGGCGTCAGCCCTGGGTCCATGGCGTAGAGGACGCCCGAGGGAAGGCGCTGATTGGCCGCGGTCAGCGCGATGCGGTCGGACAGCGAGAATTTGCCGGCTTGCCCCTGATGCATGAGTTCCGCCGCGATGGCAAGCTTGATCACGCTGAAGGTCTCGTAGACCGTATCCGAATCGAGCGCAATCTCGTCGCCCGACGCGAGATTCTTCATGTAGATCGACATCTCTCCGGGAAACTCGTTGCGAATGTTCTCCAGGCTACTCTGCAAGGATTGCAGTGATGTCTTGCCTCCGCCCAGCGCGGAATTCAGCTCTTCGAGCAACTTGGCATTGTGGGACAGCGCGCGTTGAAGAATCGCAGCCTGTTGACGAGCTGTGGTCCAGTCTCCTGCTTCGGTTGCTTCAGTCAAGCCGGGCAGTTCTAGATGAGCGTAGGTATAACGTGCGCCGTACAGAATGTGCTTGAACCAGGGTCGCCCGGGAATACCGTCGGGGTTAAGCCAGTTGCGTTCAACCTGCATCAGGCCGTGATTAAGTGTATCGGCCAGTTTGGGATCGATTGTGCCGGAAGCCAGCGCCGCCGCGACGGATTCGTTGAGTTGCCTGCCTGCCGCCTCGAACTCATCGATCTTTTCTGAAACGGATTTGAGATCGAGCTGACTCATGTCTTTGTCTTTTGACATGTCGGCAACGAATTCACGAATATTTCTGGCATAGCTGGCGAAATCGAACGGGAGGATATCGGCGTTGGCCAGGCGCAGTGCCAGCACTCCCCACAATTGCGACATCAGAGTGTGATAGCGATAGCCGGGGTCCCCAAAATGGTTTATCCAGTAGAAGTTGTCGTACATGGAATGATAGACGCCGTAGTCGCCGTCGAAGCCGAGTTCCATGACGGGCAATCCCACGAAGTCGAGGAACACGGTATGGTCCGAGCCGCTGCCGATGCGGGTATTGGGCAGATTGGCGTCGGTAACTTCGTCGGTCTTCTTCGCTTCCTGCCACTTTCGAGTCTGCGATATTTTCCAGGCGTCGTACAGAGACTTGCCTGACGGGTCCTGAAGAGAGTGGCTGGTCTCAACCAGCATCGGCACCAGCGACGCGACCGCGCTGCCGTCAAAGTTCGGGCCCGAGGTAGAAGAATCTACGTTGAGGTAGGCAACAGCTTTTTTCCGCAACTCGTCAGCGAACTGTTCGCCCCATTCGGTGGAACCGGTGAGGCCGATCTCCTCGCCATCCCAACTGCATACCACCAGCGTGCGTCGCGGGCGGATGCCGTGCTTCGCGAGTTGGCCCAGCGCGCGGGTCATCTCCATCATGGAGGCAGTGCCACTACTGGGATCGACGCCGCCGAAAACCCAAGCGTCCCGATGGTTGCCAAGCACGACCCACTCGTCGGGTAGCGCGGACCCGCGAATGCGACCTTCTACCACATAATAAGGTTTGGTGGAATTGTCTACTTCGATCTTCAGATGTACGCGGGCTTGCTCGCCGCCGAGGTGATATTCGAAGGGAAGGCCGCCTTGCCAGTCATCGGGCGCGACTGGGCCGCCCATGTTTTCCAGCAAAGGCTTGGCATCGTGCCACGATAGTGGCAGGGCCATGATCTTCGGCAATGAAACTGCCTGATCGACCGGGATGCGTTTGGCTCCCGGTACGGAGGCCCATCCTGGGGTGAGCGGATCTCCCGGCACCATGAAATCGTAGGTGATCGCGCCGTGCTGGATGTGGTTCTCCGGTCCCCATGGTCCTTCGGGAAAGACTTTTCCTTTCTTGTATCCGTCTTCGGCGGGATCGCTGTAAATCAGTATCGCCGCCGCTCCTTCCTTCTGCGCCGTGAGCGCTTTGAAGCCACGGTAGCTGTAAGGATTCGAGTACCGCACCAGGACGATCTTGCCTTTCACATCGATGCCGTTCTTGCGCAGCAATGCGTAGTCGGCGGGATTGCCGCTGTGGGCATACACCAGTGGGGCGGTGATTTCGCCTGGGAGCGACATGCCCATCCAAGCCGAACTGACGCGAGGGTCCTTCGTATCTGGGTCCTCGGCGTAAGACTGCTCCTGCAGGCTTGCCCGGTAGTGCACCGGCGACACCATCTCTAGAAACGAGCTTTTCGGTGCGGTACTGTATACGTCGTAGCGGCGCAAGACGACATCTTCCAATCCTTGTTTTCGCCACTCATCGGCGATGTAGCGCGCGAGTTCGTTGTTGCGTTCGGAACCGGCGAGGTGCGGTGCTGACGTGAAGATCCGGTGCTGCCGGCGTTCTTCGTCGGGAGTCGGAATGGCCTTGAACTTTTGCTCAACCGCGGATTGGTTCGCGGCCCCGGCGCGGGTGAATCCCAGAATCGTATTCTGGGATTCTGCGGGCACGATCAGAAGCAGGAGGACGAGAACAGGGAGACGGAGAACGGGCCGGATCGAATCCATGGGTCTGTGGTCTCTTTCGTTGTGGCGACGCGGAATTATATCAGTCACAGATGGCGGTACAGATGTCGGCTATTTTGAGGGGAAGCCGTTGACCACTCTGGATTCAGTGCATGGCGTTACATTTGTGATGATCCGACCAGACTGAAAATGAGGATGGCCAGCACGATCACCGTGAAGACCACGTACATGCGATCGCGTTCGGCAGCGAATCCCCAAATCGAAAATATCACCCGTGCTACCGGAGTGGCGATCAGGAACAACAATCCAAGCTGGATGATGCCGCGGCCGCTCAGCTCGACGGCGTCGCGCACAACGCCGGGCACCCCGCGCAGCTCCGCAGGCTCGCCCTGAAATACGCGATACTCGGCGGGTTCATGGCCGTGCCGCGCCAGATAAATTACCGCGCCACAAAAGACGATGACGGCGGAAACAATCACACCGGCGCGCAGCAAATTTCCCAGAATATTTTCAATCCGTTTGTCCGTCCAGGCGCGCTCGACCTGCATCTCAGATACCCCCTGAAAGTCCTTTGTAAAGCATTTCGATTCCAAGAAGCACGATCACCGTGCTGAATACCAGGCGCAACCATTTCGTTCCTGCTTTGACCAGAATGCGACTGCCTACAAGGGATCCGCCCAGGACTCCAAGCATCACCGGCATGGAGAGTCCGGGATCAATGTAGCCGCGGTTCAGGTACACGCCCGCGCTGGCGGCCGCAGTAACGCCAATCATGAAGTTGCTGGTAGTGGTGGAGACCTTGAAGGGAATCTTCATGGCCTGGTCCATGGCCAGAACCTTCATGGCGCCGGAGCCGATGCCGAGCAGGCCGGACAATGCGCCGGCGCCAAACATGATGCCGAAGCCCACGGGCACCCGCTGAACGTTGTAGTTCCGCACGCCTTCGAGATCCGGGAAGCTGCCGTTGAGGCGTAGTCGAGTGGCCAGCGGATCCGGTGGAGAATTGCGTTCCGCCAAAGAGCGAGGTTTCCGGGAAAGAAATGCGGAGACCACGAGCACCACACCAAAAACAATGGCTATCGCTTTGGTCGATACCCACACCGCCAAGAACGCGCCAGACAAGGCGCCGAGGGTTGTGGCAATCTCCAAAAACATCCCGATCCGGATGTTGGAGAAGCCTTCTTTCACGTAGGCGGCGGCCGCGCCCGAGGAAGTGGCGATCACGGAGACCAGTGATGCGCCAATCGCGTAGCGGATGTCCACTTTGAAAAACAAGGTCAGCAGGGGAACAAGCACCACGCCGCCGCCGAGTCCAGTCAACGATCCGAGGAGGCCGGCAATCAGCGAGCCGGCAAAAACCAGGGCGGTGAATTCCAGAATATTCATCTAGTTTCGCGGGAGAGAGACCGACTAGTGCCCGTAGCCGCCTCCGTCGAGGGTTACTTTGCCTCGGAACAGGCGATAGATGACGACAAAGTAGACGATCGCCAGGACCATGCCAAATGCCCACCACGCCAGTCCAACCCGCAGTGCGTACGGTCCAGAAATCGAGTTCTGCACGGTGAGATCGTATCCCAGATCGCTACTCGAGGGCAGCAGTCGAGGGTACAAGGAAACCGCCGTACCCACTAACATGCTTGAAAGATAGATGCACGACGAGGTGAAGGCTTTGCGATCCGCAGCGCGTCGGCAGAAGTAGAACATGCCACCCAGCGAACCTAGCACTGCGACCGGAATTACGAAGGCTACCGGATACGCATAGTAGTTGGTGAGGGTATCGGGGCGAACCGCGATGGTCGCGATCAGGCTGATTACCGTGACTGCGAAGAGCACAACCCAGAACCGGCGGACGAAAGCCCGGGCGCGCTCCTGTAAATCGCCCTCGGTCTTCACCGTCAGATAAAGTGCTCCGTGAATGGCGAGAGCCACCAAAGCGACTAGACCTCCGATGACGGTGTACCAATCCAGAATGCCGGGTTGAGGTCCCACTCGCCAGTTGGTCCAAAGGGGAAGAAAGAAATAGCCGTCCTGGCGAGGGGTACGCCTCGAATCACATTGGCCAGCGCGGCGCCGAAGAATACGCCCAGGAGCATACTTGAGAGGAAAAACAAGCCATCAAAAAAAGATCGCCAGAGACCGTCGTCGATGTGCATGCGCAATTCGATGCTGGCGCCACGCAGGATGAGCAGCCACAGCACGATCATCAAGGCCAGATAGAATCCGCTGAACGCGGACGCGTACAGGGCAGGGAAGGCGAAATAGAGAGTGCCGCCCCCGGCGATCAACCAGACTTCGTTGCCGTCCCATACCGGACCGATGCTTCTGAGCATGAGTTGCCGCTCGGACTCGGTCCGCGCCAGCAGAGGATGCAAAATGCCGACGCCCAAGTCGAAACCATCGAGCACGACGTAAGCGGTCAGCATGACGCCAACGATCCAGAACCAGATGAATCCCATAGTCTTTCCTTACGCCATTTTTCTTAAGCCATGGTCAGCGGCGTTGCTTTCGTTCCAAGGGGCCGGTCACCCGTTGACGGGCCTTCGCCTACAGTGCGATATACGAGGATGATGAACAAAATCGAGAGCACGGTGTACATCCCCATGAAGCCCAGCAAGGTAAACAGAGTGTTGCCGGCCGATACGTTCTTAGAATATCCGTCGGAGGTGCGGACGAGCCCGTAAACCAGCCATGGTTGCCGGCCAATTTCCGCGGTCATCCAGCCCGCAGTATTGGCAATGTAAGGCAGAGGGAAGCTCAAGAGCAGGAGCCACAGAGCCCACCGAGTCTCAAACAACTTCCCTCGCCACAAAAGGAAAACCTCCAGCAACATCAGAGGGCGAAGTAGGTGCCCAGGCCAGCCATGATGTGGTAGGCGTAAAAAAGGAGGGGGAGCGGTGACTGGGCCATTGGTCGCGAGGAAACTGATCTAACCCTTTTACTTCCGCTCGCGTCGTCCCGTAGATCAAAAAACTCAACAGGTCATTGACCACGATCGGGTTGTCGATGCTCTGCGGGCTTCGTCCGGCTGCCCCATCAGCACCAGCGGAGCGCCTGCCTCGAGCTGAATAAACCTTCCATGGCAGCAATGCTTGCGGGCTGGTGCTTGGCCAGGTAGCGGCCATGCAAGTCCCCGGTGGGGAAAATCTGGGTCATGCAGGAGATGACTCCGGCGATTACGCCGACGCGGACAAAAATCCTGCCGTGCTCCCTGAACCGGTTTTCCAGGAGGTAGAACGCCCCCACCGAAGACATCACGAACGCTCCCGTAATGACCGCGCCTGACATGTTGTGTGAATACTGAAGCAGCGCCCACGGGTTCATCAGCAGTCCCCAGAAACTCGTGATTTCGAACGACCCGTTGGGGAGGACGGAATATGCAACCGGATGCTGCATCCAGGCGTTGGTAACAATGATGAAGAAGCCAGAGATCCACGAGCCCACGAACACGAGGAAGGCAGATCCCCAATGCGCCCAGGGGGAGAGGCGTCTCTCGCCGAACAGGAAGAGACCCAGAAATGCCGATTCCAGGAAGAACGAAAAAACGCCTTCCATGGCGAGCGGCTGTCCGATGACACCGCCCGTGGTGCGAGAGAACTGCGCCCAGTTTGTGCCGAACTGGAATTCCATGGGAATGCCGGTCACGACACCAATCAGGAAATTGATGGCGAATATCCTTGCCCAGAAGCGCGCGGCTTCGTTATAGGCTCTCGTTCGTGACGGACGAGGGCAACGGTCTTGAGGACAACCATTAGCAACGCCAGTCCCATGGTGAGTTGCGGGAACAAATAGTGGTAGGTGATGGTGAAGGCGAAATGCAGGCGGTGCAGTATTAGCGCATCCATCTGGAAGTCGGTTATGCGGAATCATCATACAGGACGCAAAGGATGTCGCACTAAGGCTGAGGCAGATGCAGGATCTTCGACCGGTCAATTACCCATTGCGGAAACACGGGAGCCCCGCGCGCAGGCTTGCCCAACGAGATGGCCCAGTGATCGAGCCAGCCTGTGCCTTCCTCTCCCACGTAGGTGTCGGGCAGTCCGTACGCCGGATCGCTCAAAGCGTCGCCCAGCGTAATGAAATGGTAGCCTCGTTTGCGCATGACATCGAGCAGTTCGCCGATGTGGTCGGCCTCGAGTTGATTGCCGTGGAGCAGCAGGATTTGTTTTGGCTCGTAGCCGATGGTCTGTTTGGAAAGCTGCTCCGCGTAGGCAAGTACCTGGTCGCTGTAGCTGAGATAACTGCGCGTGATTTCGTCCGCGAGAGCTGTGTCTCCGCGTTTCTTGGCATCTTCGTAGACCCCGGCGTACATCCAGTCCCAGGCATCAAGCGTTACCGGAGCGATCCGGTAGCCTCGGGCAACGAGAAAGGCTTCAGCTTGGCGCCGCGTCTCAAGGTCACGGCCTGTATCCAAAAAGGGATGGCGGAAGTATCTGAGTTTCATGCTGTGTTCGGCCAGCAGCAGGCGGGTTACGCTCTCGCCTTGCACAACGTCGTCTTCCCAAACCTGCAATCCAACCTGGTTGAGTGAAGTGTGGCTGAAAGTGTGATTGCCAAGTTCAAAGCCGTAGTCGAGCCACATGCGGAGGGCCTTGATCCGTTCGTCGACCTCGCCGAATTTGTAGAGTTTCTTTTCGTTGACAAATCCGACCACCGGCACCTTCTGATCGCGAAGGGTGGTCAGCAACTTCGTGGTCATTTCAGTGATGGTCGCGGCAGTCATCATGTTGGCCGAGCCGGCGGGCAAGTCGTCAATCGTGATCGCGACCTCGCGAGTTGGCGGGTCTGCTGCTCTTGAGCTTAAAGGGACCGTGCCGATACACAACGCGCAAGCAGTCAACAGAAATGCGAACTTTGATTTCATGCAGCAAGTCTCCGGTCAGGGCAGGGATGACGCAGCCAAAATTGGTATTAGAGCACGAAAGCGGTTCCTGTTCGCAACTGGGCCTGACGCAAATGCTAGAATTCGCGCCAGCAAATTCGAAGAGCACTAGTCACAAGCGAGGGGATCGAATGCCAAGGACATCAAAGCGGGTATATCAAAGCTACAGCACAATACTCTCGGTTCTGAAACTGTTAAGTGTTATAGCTGCGATCCTCGTCTGTAGCTTTGTGATCCAACCGCCTATCTTTTCGGCTCAATCTGCGCCTGATATAAGTGCGCAGGTTGGAACGGTTCGGGTTGATGCGACCCCGGGCCACGCCATCAATTCGTTTGATCCGGACAATGCATTGGGCAGTTCGATTGACGTCCTGTCCCGGCGCGACATCGATAGCGTTTACACGCCCCATATCATCCAGGAATCGCTGTCTGCCGGGTGGGGTCCGATCACGTACCGCAACAATACCGAGCTGCGCATGGCGGCCTGGCACTGGACGGAAAATGGCACCTGGAGCGATGCTGCGCATCGCAGCGGATACTTCACCGGCACCACGGAACTGAAGGAGCCCACGCGATACATCCTTGCTTACGCGCTGCCGCATCGCGGTTTTGCGACCAGCGGCGACCGGCCGGTACAGAGTCCGAACGCTTCGTATTGGAAAAGCAATCCGTACCTCACCAGCAGGTTTACCGGCGAAAGCGATGCGCTCCATTCGCAGTGGGTGGTCGTGGATTTGAAAGCTGAGAAGCCGGTGAACGCTGTGCGTATCGCGTGGGCGAGCCCGTATGCCACCAAGTATCAGGTGGAATATTGGGTGGGAGCAGGGGACGCGCTTGATTTCGACGGCGGGCCGAAGGGTGAATGGAAGGTGTTCGCGTTGGGCACGGTGACCAATGCCCTGGGTGGCACGAGCACGCTGAAGCTTGCCGACACGCCGGTTTCCACCCGGTTCCTGCGTGTCCTGATGACGGAATCTTCGAATACTTGCGATGAGCATGGAGCTGAAGACGTCCGCAACTGCGTTGGCTATGCGATACAACAAGTCGCAGCCGGCACGGTTGATCACAGCGGCGCCTTCTCGGAAGTAGCGAAAGACCCCATCGAGAAGCGAACTACGTTTTGCGTTTCGTCGATTGATCCCTGGCATTCGGCTGACGACGTAAACGATGGTGGCAACTACCAGCACAGCGGCTTCGATCTTTTTTTCACCAGCGGATTGACCAACAACCTGCCGGCGATGATTCCAGTCACCATGCTGTATGGCACGCCCGACGATGCGGCGGCGCAGATCGCCTACATCGAGAAACGTGGCTACCGTATCGGATACATCGAAATGGGCGAAGAACCGGACGGCAAGCATGCCATGCCGGAAGATTACGCCGCGCTCTACCTACAGTGGGCGACGGCGATCCACAAAGTCGATCTCAAACTCAAGCTGGGTGGGCCGATTTTCGAAGGTGTTAACGAAGATATACACGTGTGGCCGGACCTGCAGGGCCGGACGTCATGGATGGGACGGTTCGTAGCCTATCTCAAAGCGCACGGGCGGTTGGCCGACCTTTCTTTTGTGTCCTTCGAGCATTATCCGTTTGAGCCATGCACTATCACCTGGAAAACCCTCTACACCGAACCGCAGTTGATGAAGCACATCCTGCAGGTGTGGCGGGATGACGGCGTTCCTCAAAACGTGCCGCTGATGGTGACCGAGAACCATCTTGCGGCTGAGCTGACCGGACCGATGACGACGATCTTTGCCGCGCTGTGGCTGGCGGACAATGTCGGGTCTTTCTTTGAGGGAGGAGGCGCCGCCTTCTATCATTCGCCCATTCAGCCGCAGGGCATTCAGAACAGCTGCCTGGGATGGGCTTCGTGGTCTAATTTTGTCTCCAACGAACATTACGACATCAAAGGATATACCTCGCCTTATTTTGCCGCGCACATGATCAATCTGGAGTGGGTGCAGCATCGTGCCGGGGTGCATTCCATGTACAAGTCGTCTGCCGATGTCAAGGACGGCGAGGGCAATGCGCTGGTCACAACTTATGCGGTGCATCGTCCGGACGGAAACTGGTCGCTGATGCTGGTGAATCGTGACGAGACCAACCCGCACACCGTGCGCGTGGTGTTTGACGATTCCAAAAACAAAAACGCGTCTTTTTCAGGGCCGGTCGCACTTGTGACTTTCGGCAGCGAGCAATATGTTTGGATCAACGATGGGCCGAATAGCCACGCCGACCCGGACAACCCGCCGGCAGCCGCTACGGTAGTGGCCAATTCTGCAACCACATTTACTCTGCCGAAAGCCTCGATCACTGTACTGCGCGGGAAGGTAGCCGCGCTCAAAGAGTAGCCGTAGGGAGCCCCGTCCAAGCTCCCTTGGCGGGTTTTTCTGGGGGAACCTTCACGGTCGGGAAAATCTTGGCCTTTTCCGCTTTTCCCAAACATCCCGCCCAAGCGGAGCTTGGACGGGGCACCCTCGAGAGCCGTGGTGGATCCTGTGACTTGACAGAGAACCATATTTCTGCAAATATCGAAATATGGCACGGATTCAAAGCGGGAAGAATATTGACAGAGTGGTGAAGTATGCCGACATGTTCTCGGCCATGGGCACGGAGCCCAGACTGAGGATCATGCAGTTACTGCTTTCCGCGCATCCCGACGGCCTGGTCGTGGGTGAAATCCAGGAAGAGCTCGACATTCCGAACTCGACGCTTTCCCACCATCTCGACAAACTCAAGACTGAAGACCTGGTGAGCGTGTCTCGCGAGAGCACATTCCTGCGTTACGCCGCCAATACGGAAGCGCTGGAGGAACTGTTGCAATTCCTCTATGCGGAATGCTGTACGCGTAACCGGGCGATCAAGCCACAAAATATCGTTCAACTCTGTAAATAAGGAGCGCTGTCATGGCAAGTGCAGATATCAAGACGGTGGTGAAAGAAAAATACGGTCAGGCCGCTCTTCGCGTGAAGAGCGGAGGCAGTTCCTGTTGCGGGGCCACGGCGGCGAGTGACGCGTGTTGCGATCCGATCACTTCGAACCTGTACGATCCGTCCCAGGCGGGGCAGATTCCGGAAGAAGCCTTGCTGGCCTCACTCGGATGTGGCAATCCGACCGCGCTGGCCCGGTTGAACCCCGGAGATGTCGTCCTCGATCTAGGCTCGGGTGGCGGAATTGATGTCCTGCTCTCGGCAAAACGGGTCGGACCGGCGGGAAAGGCTTACGGCCTCGATATGACCGATGAGATGCTGACGCTGGCCAACGAGAACAAACGCAAGGCGGGCGCCGGCAACGTGGAGTTCTTGAAAGGAGAAATCGAAAACATCCCCCTGCCTGACAACTCGGTTGACGTGATTATTTCGAATTGCGTGATTAACCTTTCCGTGGACAAGGATCGTGTTCTGCGAGAGGCATTCCGCGTGCTCAGGCCGGGCGGAAGATTTGCGGTGTCTGACGTAGTGACCCGAGGCTTTATTTCCGAAGAGATTCGCAAGAGTGTTCTGCTTTGGGTGGGTTGTGTGGCAGGAGCACTGGACCAGACTGAATATCGCGAAAAGCTGTCGGCGGCGGGCTTTGCGCAGATCGAGATCGAGCCAACGCGCATTTACCGGGTAGAAGATGCCCGCGAGTTTCTCTCTGCCGAGGGCGTGGACGTCGACGCGATTGCCCCTCAGGTAGACGAGAAGTTCATGAGCGCTTCCGTCCGCGCTGTTAAACCGTCCAGCGGTGCCGAGAAAAGCTGCTGTGGGCCGGCCTGCTGCAATTGAATCGAAGGCGGGAGCTGGAATGCAGAAACACTACAACGTTCTGTTTCTATGCACGGGAAACTCGGCGCGCTCAATCATGGCCGAGGCGATCCTGAATCACAAGGGCAAGCCTAATTTCAGCGCCTATAGCGCGGGGAGTCACCCTGCGGGAGCGGTTCGACCGGAGGCGTTGCGGCAGCTCGAGCGAGCGCGCCTGCCAACCACAGGCCTGCGGAGTAAGGCCTGGGATGAATTCTCGCGTCCCGGTTCACCCGAACTTCATTTCGTTTTTACCGTTTGTGATAACGCGGCCAAGGAAGTCTGCCCGATCTGGCCGGGTCAGCCGATGACGGCTCATTGGGGCGTTCCCGATCCCGCGGCAACTCAGGGCACGGCTGAGCAAGTCGAGCGCGCCTTCCGCGACGCCTTCTTCATTCTTGATCGGCGAATTGGCTTGTTCCTATCCCTCCCAATTACCAGTCTCGACCGGCTTGCGTTGAAGCGGGAAGTCGACAAGATTGGCCGGCAATGAACTTCAATCTGCGGGCCCGGATGCTGACCGAGTTCCTCGGCACCGCCTTCCTGCTGGCGGCTGTTGTGGGATCCGGGATCATGGGAGAGCAACTGGCTGGGGGGAACGTCGCCATCGCATTGCTGGCGAATACGCTGGCCACGGGCGCGATGCTCACGGTGCTGATCCTCACACTGGGGCCCATATCGGGAGCTCATTTCAATCCCATAGTCACATTGACGATGGCTTGGGCAGGCAATTTGCCCTGGCGTCAGGTGCCCGCCTATCTAACGGCGCAGTTCGCAGGAGCCTTCGCGGGAGTTGCGGCAGCTCACTTGATGTTCGGATTGCGGCTCTTCTTCGCCTCAACCCACGCCAGGCACGGCTCCGCCCAACTGTGGAGTGAAGCTGTGGCAACTTTCGGGTTGCTATTGGTGATCTGGGGATGTTCGCGCCTTCGGCCTTCCGCAACCGCGTACGCGGTTGGAGCCTACATTACCGCTGCCTACTGGTTCACGGCTTCGACTTTTCGCGAATCCGGCGGTTACGCTGGCCCGTTCTGCCAGCAATACGTTCGTAGGGATTCGTCCGCCGGATGTACTGCCGTTCATGGCGGCTCAACTGGTGGGAGGATTCGCTGCGACAGTGCTATTTCGATGGCTGCTTGCGGGAAGCAATGTAGGCGAGCCAGGGGCCGCTGAGTTCGAACACGCTGCTAAAGGATCCTCTCGACGTTGATAGCTGAGATCGAATAGAAAAATTCCGCTAACATGAGGGGTGGTCGGCCAACTTCAGGCGCCGACTGCGTGCCTCCCACCCTTCGCACGAAGGATGCGGCACCCCTGTCGGGCGATGCCAGCGAAATCAAAATCTAGAGGGTCGGGTCAGCCGGCTACTTGCTCCGCTTCGCCGGTGCTGACGGCTTGACCGCAATCTTTCCGCGTATCACCGTCACCGAGGCCTTGGGCAGCATGAACTCCGTGTCCGCGACCGCCGTAACCGTCGATCGAACGGCCGGGCCATCGGGATCAGCCTTTCCGCCCCTGTCATCCGGATGCCACTGATATTGCTCGCTGCCAAAGCTGATCAGGCTGACCGGGCCGGCGAAGAAACTGTCAACGCTGGATTTCTCGTCGCGGAACGCGATGCGGATCGAATGGGAATTTTCCTGGTCCTTGTTGACCAACATCACCGACCATTGGCCATCGGGACGGAGCAGGGGATAAGCCGTCACCAAAACGTGACCAGCAGGATCAGAGATATCGCTTTCGGCGGGAAAAATTTGATGCTCGCCCGTACCCGGCTGTGCCCATTCCAGGTTGATCAATTGGCTGGCGAAAAACTGCGACGTGGGTTGCTGGATCTGGTAGTCCGAATCCACAGTGAACAGGGCAAACGTTCCCATGGAACCGTTGCAACCGTGATAAAGGCCAACCGGTAAATAATGGAAGTAGTAGAGGCCGTCTCCGCCTGCGGATAGGAAAGATCCCACGTAGTCTGCAAGCCATAGCCCGCCGAAGATGTCGACGAAGGACTCGCCCGTGTTCCACGCGATGTTTAGTTCTGAAATGAATATCGGGACGCTGGGCGGAAGGCCGTCGTCCCGCCAGACCTGGAGAATGTGGCTGATCAACGTAGGCTCGTCATACAAACTGCTCCACTGAATCTTGCAGGGCTCAAGCGGGTAGTGCTCGAACGATGCAAACGCGAGGTCGCTAAGGCGACCGTGAGCCTTTAAGTAGTCAATGAAACGTCCCAGCCATGAAGTCTTGCCTTGAGCATCAGGCCAGACCTGAATGTCTTCATTTACGCCCTGGAATATGGGTCCCCCGAGTTTCAGCGTTGGATCGACACGGTGGAGCGCAGTCGCCCATTGCAGATAAAGCGCTCCGTACTGTTCGGGGAGCATGAACTGGCCGTCTGGCTCCTCGCCCATCTCGATGTAGGAAATCGGATACCCGCGCGCCTTGAGGTAAGAGATTTGCGCGGCAGAGTCCTCTGGAGTTCCGTAGAGCATGGCAATGGGAATCATCGCCGGGAGTCCGCGGGTGTAGCCGCTGGTGTAGAAGAGGTCAAAGCCGACCTGGTCGCGCTTCTCGCTGACGTTGGAAGGTTCGTGCCAGGGATCGACCGAAGAGCAAATGGTGGCGGTCTGATCGGGGTCGGGAGTGTGGCGGACTAAGTCGTGGAACTTGCCATCCGCAGAAACGGTCCCGAGATAGAGTTCCCGAATGGCGTAGCCGACGCAGTTGCGGCGATCGGCCGAGCCGTGCGTGTCGCAAGTGTTAGAGGACTCAGTCATCCAGATGCGAATGAAACGCACTGGCATGGGAGTGGACGAAAGCTTGAGCACCACCGATCCTCCGGCGCCATCCTCGATGCTTCCGCTAGGGAATGCGACCCAGGTGCCTTTGGTGGCCTGTTTGATCGGGTCTTCGCCGGTCCAGTACTGCACTACATAGCGGCGGGCGTAGGGCTCGGCCCAGGCAATGCGGATGGCATTGATCTGATGATTGTTCGCCAAGTCCATGATCACCCATTGCGGGTAGAGCGCGTCGTCCTCGCCGGTAAAAGCCTTGGTCAGGTAAGGATTGCTCTTCCAATAGGTGTTCAGATCGCCGTCAGTGAGCCGGGAATAGCCGTTGTCGACTCCGTCGTTGCGGGTGAAGCCGCGATGGGGCAGAACGTATCCGAACGAATGTCGGATCGGCTCCCCGGGCGTAGCGCGGCCGGTGAAGTATCCCTTCCCGGCTGGGATCACTCCAGCTGCCCTGCGGGTTCCAATGCCAGGCTTCGACGTACAGCTCCGTGTTCTGCCGATAGCTGAGGGTTTGCCATCCCGCCGAGAGGACCTGCTTCATCACCGGCTCGGTAAAGAGCTTGTCGGTCGCAGCGGTCGAGATGCGGTCAATGCCGGCTCCCAGCGTGGCGGCAGGAACGAAGGATTTGGCAGCATGGCCGGGCGTCCAGTCTACGCGGATAGTCTGCGCTGATGCCACGGAAACCAGCATGACGCTGATGATGCGTGCCGCAAGTGGCGATCTCCAGATCGCCCGGATAAGTCGCATACAAGTGCCTCCGCCAGAAACGTCTGGCTGAAATGGCGAGAACGATGGGTTACACCCATCATCCCGATGAAGGTAATGGTAAAGCTTGGCGATGCCAGGCGTGGATCGCGTCCCGGCGTTGTAAAAGAGGGCCAGCTCATCCCGCCCCTGACTCCGTCCAATCCGGCCCCGTCGAATCCTGCCCCGTCGAGTCAGAAATAGAACTTCAGCGCCAGCTGTAATCGATGCACGTTTCCGTGATGTCGGCAGAGTCGGAGCCCGAATATATTTTTTACAGTCCCAATTTGGACGACGACGGCCATGACCCAGCGTCGTACTCCTTGCAAGTCGGGTTCCGAGCGCCCTCCCTCATCAGCCGTACAGTTACGCAAGAAGGTCGGCTCGAACGAGCTTCCCTTTTTGCTGGTGGCACAGTTAGAAATAGAATTTCAGACCCAACTGTACTTCGCGCGTTGGACTGGCTAGAAATGTAATCGCGCCGAACGAGCCATCTCCGAATGCCGTATCGGCGGGCCCAAAATTAGGGTGGTTAAAGACGTTGAAAGCTTCGAGTCGAAATTCCATGCGCATTCCTTCCCGCAAGCGTGACAGGGGAAATTCTTTGAAGAGTGACATGTTGACATTCTTGTTCCCGGGCTGACGGAGATTCGTAATTGTCCTTGGAGCGTTGCCAAATGTGAAAGGGTCTGTCTGCTGGACGACGCTCGCTCCGCCGTTTGCACAGGGTGCACTTTCACAAGCATTGGCAAAATAGTTCGAAACCATGCTCGCTTCAGAGGAGCGGTTCACCTCCAGTGGCCCCGTCAAGGTGGGCCGCTGTCCGAACGTGGGGATAGGGTTCGGCGAATTTAGGATCAGAATGATTGGTCTGCCCTTGGCAAAACGCCAAATGCCATTCAACTGCCAGCCGCCGATGAAACCGTTGACGATCGGGTTCATCTCTCCGCCAAACGTTTTTCCCCGGCCCACCGGCAGAGCGTACACATAGCTGAACTGCAGTACTTGGGGAATGTCGAAAGTAGATACCGATCGTTCGGCACGCAGGTTGTATGGGTCTTGCACGTTAAGGGTGCTACCGCTGAGCCCCCCGCCAAGCCACGAAATACTATCGTCGGTCGCGGAAGCGCCGTCGATGGATTTGGAAACAGTGTAGGTGACCAGGAACTGTAAACCTTCCGAGAAGGATTTCTCCGCACGGAATTGGCCAGCATGGTAAATGGAATTCGCAATCGGTGGGGAATCGCCGGAGAATGTCGTAAATTGCGGAAACGGCAACATCAACTGAAACTGGGGAACGGTCGTCCCTGACAGCGGGCTGAGCGGATCAGTAATATATCCAAGAAACGGGTTTGCCACTTGATTATTTGCGAGATTCGAGATCTCAGTAGGTGTCAGGTTCCTAACCGATGCGGGGAGAAGATCGGTATTGCGGAACCCTCCCAGATACAGATGGGTTCCTTTTTTGCCTACGTAATTTGCTTCGGCCACAATCTTCCAAGGTAGTTCCTTCTGAACGCCGAAGCTCCAGGCTTGCTCGTAGGGTATGTTGTGGCTAACCTTTGGGATGGGGCCCACGGCGTCGAATCCAAGGTCGTTCAAAGGTCCTAACGAATTGCCGGGCGGCAGTTTGGGACCCGTGCCAGGGAACGGATCGCTCAGCCTCGCTCCGGGCAGAACGGTAAGATTGCTGATGCTCGGAATCCACTGCGTCTGCTGGTCGAAGCCCTGGTAGCCCCAAGGGCCCGTTCCAGCGGCGCCGGAGCGAGGCTGGGAGAAGTAAATCCCATATCCACCCCGGAGGACAAAGCTGTGCGCCATCTCGTATGCAAAGCCGAAGCGCGGCTGAACAGCCTTGTAGAACGTGTCGTAGTTATAGCGATTGTTGGAACTCGCGAATACCTCGCCGCCTGTCAGCTGCAGCGGCGGCAGCCCTGGCGATGTCGGCTGCAGCGTGTACTTAAGACTTGGATCCAACCAGTTCATCCGGTTGAAGCGTTCGGTACGAGGAAGTGACAACTCGTACCGAACGCCGATATTCAAGGTCAGCTTAGGAGAAGCCCGAAAATTGTCCTGGACGAACCCGCCAAATTGGAAATTCTGGGTGGCCACGTTATTCGGAATTTCGTACGGACAGTTACACGCATTGGGCTGGGGCGTATTCATGCGACCTATCCCGATAAGGAAACTGGCCATGCCGTCTCCTCCGCCACTCGCATCCGGGTTCAGAAATTCCGAAGTCCCGGTTGCGTCAAACCTGAATTGCCCTGCGGGCCAACCAGGCTGGGCGAAGTTGATGCGGTGCACCCGCCACTCCCCACCAAATTTCAACTCGTGCTTACCGTGCAGCCAATCGAGAGCCCCGCTAAGTTGGTGCGTCTCCTGCCCTTCCTTGATTATGCTGAAAGTTTGCGTTCCGATATTAGTGTTATTCCCAGGCGCCGCGTTATATCCATCGATCCGTATCGCCGGGTACTGGCGAAATCCCGACTTGTCCATGTACGCGGGCAGGCCCAAATCTGTCACAGGATCGAGCTTCGGAAAATCCCCCGTGATACCAGATTCATGAACGGCTCCACGGGTGAAACCGTACGAGAGGTTAAGCAAGAGTGTTGGGCGGAAAGTTTGGGTGTAATTAAGCGCTACCAAATGGTCGTGCTCCTGGACGGGGCCTCCCGTACAAGGGTCGGCCGCATTGCCGAAGCAGTTGAAACTATGGCTGTTATCGCGTCGCTCGGCGTATTTGCCGCTTAACAGCTTGTTATCGCTAAAGCGATGGTCAATCTTTATGTCAAATTGGTTCTGTGAGTCCTTGTCGGTACCCGCCCCAAACCAGTCGGTGCTGAGATCTCCGGTCGACCCGATTGGCTTGTTGGGCAAGGGAAACATTTGCATGAGTTTGAATGCCACAGGATCAATCAAACTGCCGGGGCCGTTTGGGCTTGTATAGGTAGTGAGATTGTTAAAAGGGATGATTTGGGTGCGTGTCACCGCGCCCGTGGTGCCGGTGGCCGAGTAGGGGTCCCATAGCTGCCCAGTGGGGTCGCTGCACACCCCATTTGTATCAAAGGTGTTTCCGTTAAGCGTACAGAGCTCGCCGAAATCGCCGGCTCTCATTGCTTGGGTTGGAACTCCTGCCGTTCCCGATTTAAAAGACCTCTCCCGCCTTCCCTCATAATCGAAAAAGAAAAAGGTTTTGTTCTTCCAAATGGGACCGCCTACAGTTCCACCAAAATCGTTCAGCCGGAGGGGAGGTTTTGGGTTCCCCGCATTGAACCAGTCATTCGCGTCAAACTTGTCATTGCGAACGAACTCGTAGAGACTGCCGTGAAACTGGTTCGTACCCGAGCGTGTAACAACATTGATTACCGTGGCACCGGTAAAACCAAATTCCGCGCTGAAATTGGACTGCTGGACTTTGAATTCCTCCACGGCGTCTACAGACGGAATGTATGTCGGGGCAAGGATCCCGCTGTTCTGCTCAAAATTCGTGCTCGACACGCCGTCCAGCAAGATGTCGGCAGTCGCATCCCTGCTGCCATTCGAGACAAAGTTGTTAGCCATACATCCCTGGCAATCTGTGTCCACCTCCGTGATCCCAGGCGTAAGGTAAGCCAAATCCAACACGCTACGTCCAACCAAAGGCAGATCATTCACATACCTCCGGTCGATTGCCTGGCCCGTAACTGCATCCTGAGTCTGCAACTCGACGCCACCCGCTTGCACATCCACTATTTGGGCTGGGGCGCCAACTTTCATGGAAAAATCGACAGCAACGTTTTGGTTGACATCTACCTTAATGGCTTCCTTCCTCTGGCCCTGGAAATTAGCCGCTTCCACGGACACCTTGTATCTACCCGGAGGAAGCTGTCGGAGCAGGTATCTTCCCGCGGCGTCCGTTGTTGCGGTGAACGCAAAGCCCTTGTCCTGATCGGTGGCCTCCACATGGGTCGACGGAATCACCGCTCCCGATGGATCGGTTCACCGTCCCTGAGATGGAACCGGTGTAGAGTTGAGCCGCGGCGAAGGGGAGCAGCAGAAGCAAGAAGGCAAACGCAACCACGATGGATGACAGACCAACGCATATCAGGCCGCCTTAGATGTGTGCGCCAGAGAAATCTTCTAACCGTGAGAGCTTCCAGCTTTCCTCATAGCGCCTCCACGGTTTCATGAAGAAAAGAGTTCAGGGGGCACCATGCTCATCGGACTTCTGACCGGCAAGCGGAAATACGCCCCCTGGAAGTCTATTAAATCGTTTTATCATCCACTTGCAGTAAATCTGTCAAGACAAATGTTTCTTGGTAATTCCTTGCCGTGAATTGCCAGGTTTCGGTCTGTCGAATGATTTCCCGGGTCTGGGAGGTCGGGCGGCCCTGGCCCGTGCCTGACCGGGCGCGATCGTCTCCGCGCGGCAAGGCCCCAAAAGTGGAGACGCCAAGTTCCGTTTCTCCATACGGTTAGGGTTTGGCGGCAGGCTCTACGATCTTGTGATACTGATTCGGCTTCAGGTTCGAAAGCCGCTGCACGATTCCGCTGGGCCAGCGGATCTCCACGCTTGGGCCGGCTGCAGCGGAGTCACTGCCGAGACCGCCCCCGAGCCCTACGACCAGGCGCTTATCCTGCGTTGACAGATAGCTCGATCCTCCCGCGATCCATCGCACCAGCTTTCGGTTGGGCGTCAGGACCGTAATCTTCGCTCCAATCGCGTCACGGTTGCTGACGGTTCCCTGGAGTTCGAAACCAATCCACCGGTTGCGCCGCCCGATGTTGTTCCGGAGAAGCACCGGGGAATCATGGAGACAGGTGAAAGCAACATCGAGGCCGCCGTCGTTGTCGAAGTCGCCAGCGGCCAGTCCGCGAGCGCTGTAGGCGGAGTTGAACACGGGCCCGGCCCGGTCTCGCATGTTCTGCAAAAATCCCATTCGAGAGATTGCGCAGCAGGAGTGGAGGTTCCTTGTACTTCACATCGGTGCGCGTGGCTCTCGATCACCTGTGTTGATGTGACCGTTGACGAACATAAGATCGAGATTTCCGTCATTGTCAACATCGAGGAACTTGACTCCCCATCCTACATACGACTTGGTAAAAGCCGCCACATGGGAGGCAACGGTTCGATCCTGGTAAGGACCCGATTTGGATCCGGTCAGAAACGAATGGTATTGATCGTTGAAATTGGTCATGGCCAGGTCGGGCAGGCCGTCGCCGTTGGCATCGGCGGCATCCACACCCATGCCCGCTTTGGCGAGGCCATTCTCGTTGTATGCAACCTCAGCGTCGACCGCAATGTCTTCGAACGTGCCGTCATGTTTGTTGATGAGAAGCAGATTGGGCGAAGCGTCACGAGCGATGAACAGGTCAGTCCATCCGTCGTCGTTTAAGTCGATGGCCACCACGCCGAGAGCCCTGCCGACCAGTTTGTCCAAACCGGATTGCCGGCTGACGTCGGTAAAAGTTCCATCACGATTGTTGTGATAAAGCGTGAGAGGCATGCCCTGATATGCCACCTGCTCGCAGTAGCTGCGCATTCCGTTCACTTCACACTTCTTCGCGTCGTCGAATGAGAAGCGCACGTAGTTGGTGACCACGAGATCGAGATAACCGTCGCGATCGTAATCGAACCAGGCCGCACTGGCCGCCCACCTTCCGGAGTTCTTGACTCGCGCTTTCTCCGTGACTTCGGTGAATGTGCCATCGCCGTTGTTGTGGAAGAGCGCGCTGGACGGGAATCCGGTGATGAACAAGTCAGGATGGCCGTCGTTGTCATAGTCTCCGACGGCCACGCCCATACCGTAGAAGCTGAGATGATCGACGCCTGCCTTCGCGGCCACGTCTTCGAACTTTCCGTTCCCAAGATTGCGATACAATGCGTTGCGCACCGGGCTTGAACTCTTGCCATGCGGAGTTTCGCCGCCGTTCACAAAAAAGATGTCCTGCAGTCCGTCCCCATCGAAATCAAGAAAGGCGACGCCTCCGCCCATGGTCTCGATAAGAAAACGGTCCGGCGATTCGCCGCTGAATTGATGCCAGGTGATGCCAGCTTCTCGGGTGATATCCGTAAAGATGGTTTGGGCCTCGGCCGGAGCAGGGGTGGCTTGCTGGGCGGAACTCGGCGTAAACATGCAGGAGAAGGCAAGAACGAATATGCCCAAACGACTTGGAAGGCCGTGGCTCACGGATGAGGTGGTTCCTGAGGCTCGGCGTGCGTGAGGCTTTCAAACAACTTCATTTCGTTCACCGCTTGCGGCCCGCGTCCCAGACGACGATAGGCGCGAGCCAGCGCAAAATGTGCCGCGGCGTTTTGCGGATCTAGTTTCACCGCCTGCTCCAAATGTTGTTGAGCTTCCACCATACGATCCTTTTTCAACGCCAGATTGCCTAGTTGATAGTGAGCGTCCGGAAGCGATGGATCGAGCGCCAACGCGGACCGCAGTAGTTGCTCGGCTTTGGTTTCATCGGCTGGGTCGCCAGTCTCTGATTGCTTCAGCAAGACGGCGGCGTACTGCACTTTGAAACGCGGATCACGAGGAAAGCGTTTGATGCCAGTTTCGAAATTGGCGACGGCCTCCGTGGTCATTCCGGCCGCGAATTGCGCTTCAGCCAATCCTAAGATGCCGTCGGGCCGGGAGGAATCAAGCTGCGTGGCTTGGGTGTAGGAGCGGATCGCATCGGTGAACTGCCCCATTCCTATTTCAACCTGGCCGCGTAATTCGAAAGCAGCGGCGCAGGTCGGGAAGTTGCCGGTAGTTCGATTCGCAGTTCGCAACGCAGAGGGAAGCGCCTGCTGGGCCAGAAGAATCCTGGTGAGGTCAAGATAATTCGCTTCTTCAGCAGGGGCCAGCGCGATAGATTCTTCTATCGATTGCCGAGCTTCTTTTGGATACCCCAGTTTCTGATAGCACCAGCCCAGCAAGTTGAAAATCGCGGCGTTTTTGTTTCCGGAAGCAATCAAAGTTTCGAGAATGCTGCGGCTTTGGTCAAACTTTCCGGCGTGATATTCGACCAGCGCCACTGAGTACTGAAGTCTGGCTTGGTCGGGAAATCCTGCCGGGATTGACGCCAGCAGCTTCTCGGCGGTTGGATAATCCTGCATTTCGTCTGCGATCCGCGCCCCGAGTAACGCCGCCTGTGGTCCTGCCGGGTGAGTTGCCAACTGCGCTAGTGTTACGCGCGCCTTTTCGGTCTGCCGGAGATGATAGTAGGAGCGGGCCAGCGCGGCGATGGACTCCGGCTGTTGACGGGCTTCTTCAGGTACCGCGGCGAGCATCCGAGCGGCGGTGGAATAGTCACCCATGTTTTCCGAGACCATGCCGAGCAACAATTGCGCCGGTTTGTCGTCAGGTTTTCGCTGCAGAATGATTTGTAGATTGTCTTTCGCTTCGGGATAGAGATGGAGTTGCCACAAATTTGCCGCCAGGTAGCGGCGCACGGTGAGATTGTCGGGAGTGATCCGCAGCGCTCGTTTGAATAGTTCGGTGGATTCACTCAAATTTTGCTTCTGCGCCAGGACCGTTCCCAGGGCAGCGAGGATCTCAGGATCGGACGGTGCCAGCGCAACCGCTTTGCGAAGTTCGGTTTCCGCCTGGTTTAAATCTCCGACGCGGGCGAACTCCAGTCCATGCTCGGCGTGCGCGGCGGCACCATCGTTTACGCGTGGAGCAGTCGCCTGCGCGAAAGCGGAAACGCATAGACACGCCGAGAGGCCAATCCCAACCAATTGAAGCGAAAATCTCATCCAGCATTCGTCATTCATTAATTATCAGCATCAGTGTTCATTCGCATCAGTGCGTGAGCATCAGTGCGTGCGATAGGGCACGAACCCTGGAGTTTTGGTACGCAGACGATACACCGAGGTCGTCGCCGTGATGTAGAGCGTCCGGTAGTCGTTGTCTCCCCAGGTGAGGTTGGCTGGTTGCTCCGGCATCTCGACGGTGCCCAGGTGGTGGCCTTGCGCATCCCACACCCAGATTCCTCTTGGGCCAGTAGCAAACAAGTTGCCGTCGCGGTCAACTTTTATTCCGTCGGGCACGCCCTCATGCGGTCCGCCGGGTTCCTCGGCGAAGATTCGACCATTGCTTAGGGAGCCATCGGGAGCAAAGTCGTATACACGAATGTTTCTCTGTTCACTGTCGTCCACGTAAAAATGTTTTCCGTCGGGCGAGAAGGCAAGCCCGTTGGGCTGGGTCAGGTCTTTAGTCAAGAGGCGAACGCCACCCTTGTGGTCGAGGCGGTACACACCTTGAAACGGAATTTCTTGTTGCTCTCCCTTGACCAGATCAAGCGTAGGGTCTGTGAAGTAAATGGTGCCGTCGGGACCAGTCACGACATCATTGGGGCTGTTAAGTTTCTTGCCTTCATAGCGGTCGGCGAGGACAGTGTATTTTCCCTCCGGCGTTACCGCGATGATGGCGCGCAGAACGCTGGCGCAATCAATCAGGCGGTGTTGCCGGTCGTAGGTGTTGCCGTCCGGATCTCCGAGAGCGATCACTTCCTGTTTGCGGCCATCGAGCGAGACGCGATAGATCTTGTTCTGCTCTTCATCGCTCACGTATAGGAAACCGGACTCATCCCACACCGGGCCTTCGGTGAAGCCGAAGCCGCCAGCCACACGAGTCAGTTGAGCTTTTTGGTCAAACAGTTTCCAGAACCTGGGGGATTCGGCGGTGAGTTTGAATGTGCGGGCAGGACTGTCCGCCGCGGCTGCTACAAACAGCAAACCGGCAAACAAGACTGCGAGGCCGCCGCCGGCAGCTTTGAACCGGGAATTGAAGATCAGATTGCTGATGAACGATCGCACTCCAGACATAGACACGGTTTTCATTCCTGCTCCGCCTCCGGTTTGTTTGTGTTTCGGGCAACACTAACCAAATAGCTGACGAGATCGTCGAGGTCCTGTCCGCTGAGCCTGGATCCATAGTCGTCAGGCATGAAGGAACGGGATTGATATTCGATGCTTCGGAACTCCGATCGGTTGAGCAGATGGAGTGCGCCGTCAGCGGTCTGAAGCTGCAAAGAAAAGTTGTCTTCATTCCGCGCAATTCCGGTCAGGGTTCGCCCGTCCGCCATGGTGACAATCACAGTTCGTTTTCGAGGGTCCAGATTCCGGTTGGGATCGGTGATGGCATTTCGAATGTCGGCGGCCGACTGAGCATTGGCGTAGCTGGACAGATCTGAACCGATGAAGCCGCCATCGCCCTTTACCATGTGACACTGCGAGCACCCGGATTGGCCAAAGAAAAGGGCCTTCCCGTGTTTCGGATCGCCGGAAAAATCAGCCGCTGCAGTTGGCCCCTGCAGGCTACGCAGGTAGCGCACCACAGCCTGAATTCGCGCGACGCCAAGAGAACCAAAGGCGGGCATGGCGGTTGCCGGAACTCCTTCCCGAACAACCTGGAGGAGTGCTTTGTCCGACAGGCGTTGAACTTCTTGCCGGCGAGAAATATCCGGACCACGTTCTCCCCCTCTTCCGTCGAGCCCATGGCAGGCAGCGCAGGTCGTGGCGAAAATCTGTTTGCCCGCGTTTGCCCTGTCGCTCCCCGCATTCTTGCCGGGTCCCTGGGCCTGCAATCGAAGAGGCGTGCACATCTGCCCCATGCACGCCAGAAGCAATGAGAGTCGCAAGAATTCACGGACCATCTGGCTATTTTCGTTTTACCGCGATTGCGGATATCTCAATGCGCGCGTTGTTCACCAGGCCCGCTACCTGCACCGTTGCACGAGCGGGCTTGGGATCGGGCATCACGGCCTTGTAGGCCAGGTTCATTTCGGGGAAGTCATGAATGTCAGCCAAAAAGACGGTTACGGAGACGATGTCCTTGAGGTCGAAACCTGCGGCGCGGACGATGTCTTCGATGCGAGCGAGAGCCGCCTTACTCTCCGCGCCAATTCCACCGGGCACCAGTTTCCCGTTGGCATCGATGCCTTCCTCTCCGGCGACGTAGAGCGTGTCGCCCGCGATCACTCCATCACTGAAGGGAAGGGTGGCCGTTCCGGGGAGCTTAACCACCCGCCGCTCTTGGGCGAAGCCCGTGAGTGTTCCGGCGGAGACGAACAGTACAAGGACAGCGAGTGCAAGAACGATCTGTGCCAGCGATAAACTGGACTTTTCCGTATTCATAGCGCGTCAGCTCCTTTTTGCAGTATAAGAATTCCTTCTTCACATTCACTCGAGAACAGTGCTAGAGTCCGCGTTCATATATACAACCTGGAGGAGGAGATGAACAAATTGCAATATTTGAGATTTTCGCGGAAAAGTTTGTTTTCGATTGTGGGTATTCTGTTCATCTGTGCGATTTGGCAATTCAGTTCGAGCCTTCTGGCGCAATCCTCCGGCGGTTCTCAGCTGAACGAAAACGAAGCGTTGCTTGACAGTTATCGTCACGTTGAGGTGGCATCCGTATCCGATGCGCTCGAGCAACTCACGGGCCGTAAGATGTACTTGTCGCACAAGATGCAGCCCATTTTCCCCGCCAAATTCGCCGGGTTCGCGCTCACCGTGAAGTTGAGCAAGGACGAGGGCAACAAGGACCCTGGAGCGTTGAGCGGCATGTTGGCCGCCATCGATCAGGGCGCGCAGCATTCGGTATGGGTCATGGTGGTCGAGGATGGAGCTGACATCGCCGGCATGGGTGGTCTGATGGGTACGACTATGTCAGCGCGCGGCTATACCGGCGCGGTGATCGAGGGCGGCGTACGTGACGTCGGGCAATTGCGCAAAATAGGTTTTCCGGTGTACGCAACCGGCATTGTTCCATCGACCTCGGTCGGTCATTACCGCTTTGCCGGGGCCAATATTCCAGTGTCTTGTGACGGCGTTGAGGTGCGGCCTGGTGACATCGTTTCTGCCGACGGAGACGGTGTGGTGATCGTACCGCGCGCAAAAGCCGTAGAGGTTCTGGCGCTCGCCCAGGAAATGGATTTCAAAGAGCACTCCATGTACTCGATCATCGAGAAATATAAATCCATTCAGGAAGCCGTCAAACGATTTGGCCGGTTGTGAGGAATGGTTCGCGATTGCATTCGCGCACTTTTCGTTGGATAATGCGCGTTCCATTAAATCGATTCATTAGCCGGGCACGAGTGCCGGCTTTACCGCGTTTCGCGTGGATTCAAGCTCATGAATCTTTCTAAGGCAGCCTAATGTGCATGGCAGAGAAAAAGCGGCTCGGGGGAAGAGTGGCACTGGCGCTCGCTGCTTTTCTAGGTTGCCTGATGGTGGCGGCGTCTGACGACTTGCCCAAAGACTCGAGGGGAGCGGTCATCGACGTGCTTCCCGCCGATCTGCTCGCCTCGCCGCCTGGGGCGAACTGGCTTTCCTATAACGGAGATTTTACCGGGCGCCGCTTCAGTAGCCTGTCCCAGATTAACCTTACGAATGTCGCGCAGCTGCGGGCGCAATGGGTATTCCATGCCAGCAGTTCAAACCGGCTGGAGGTGACGCCGGTGGTGGTGAACGGCGTCATGTTCGTGACTTCGGCAAACGATACCTACGCGTTGGATGCGCGCACCGGACTCGTCATCTGGCACCACACGTGGCCGATCTCGGAAGGGTTGATTGACGACGCGTCCGGCCATCTCAGCCGCGGCGTCGCGCTGTGGCACTCGCGAGTGTACCGGCAAACCGACAACGCCCACTTGCTTTGTCTGGATGCCCGTTCGGGACACTTGTTGTGGGACATTGCATACGCAGGCTGGAACAAGAATTATGGCGCGACCGCCGCGCCTCTTGTGGTCAACGACAAAGTGATCGTAGGTACGTCCGGCGGGGACGACGGCGTCCGTGGTTTTGTCGCGGCCTACGATGCCGATCACTGGAAACCTGCTGTGGCGTTTCTGGACGATTCCCGCTCCCGGAGAATTCGGTTCCGAGAGTTGGCCCGGAAATACTTATCTGCACGGTGGCGGCACCACCTGGATGCCGGGCACCTATGACCCCGAAACCAGCACGCTATACTGGACGACCAGCAACCCGAGTCCTGATTTCGACGGCAGTGTGCGACCCGGCGACAACCTGTACACCGACTGTGTGCTGGCGCTGGATCCGAACACGGGAAAATTGAAGTGGCACTTTCAGTTCACGCCGCACGACCTTTTCGATTACGATGCGACTGAAACGCCGCTTCTGATTGATGCAGCTTACCAGGGCGAGCCGCGCAAACTGCTGGTGCAGGCCAATCGGAATGGGTTCGTATATGTGCTCGATCGCGCGAATGGGAAATTTCTTTCAGCCGTACCGTTTGTGAAGAAGCTGACTTGGGCGAAGAGCGTTGATGCAGCGAGGCCGGCCTATTCGTGTCCGGTCTCAAACCGACGCCTGAGGGCACCCGCATATGTCCCGGCTACGGCGGCGCCACCAATTGGTTTGCGCCTTCTTACAACGAGTCGACCCATTTGGTCTATTTCCTTTCCCTTGAGGAATGCCAGATATTCTCCTCCAAGCCACAGAAATTCGAGGAAGGAAAAACTTTCTACTCGACCGGCGTAAAAAAAATCCCAGGAGAAGCTTCGCAGAAAATCCTTCTGGCCTACGATCTGGACAAGCAGTCGTTGGCGTGGAGGTATCCACAGGTAGGGCGTGCGCATTCGTCGGGTGGAACCATGACGACGGCCGCGGGCCTGGTGTTCTTCGGCGATGATGCGCAATCGTTCGAGGCGGTGGATGCCAGGACCGGAACGCCACTGTGGCACTTCAATACCGGACAGGACTTCGGCGCGTCTCCCATGAGCTATGCAGTTCTGGACAAGCAGTACGTGGCCGTTGCCGCTGGAAGCGACATTTTTAGTTTTGCGTTGCCGTAAGACTCTGTCATATGAACGAACCGATCACGAAAGCCATAAAATCCAAGGAGATTCATGATGAACTCGACCTTCTTCAATCGTAGAAAGCTGATGACTTCGCTTGCAGCCGCAGTGTCCGCCGTGGGCGCGGGAACATTGATGACCACGAGGGCCCAGGCTAAGACCCGGGATGCGGGCGTGCGCAAGCTTGGCCGCGATGGCAAGCCGGCGGACGGAAAGCAGATGATCACTGCCCTGATTACGCACAACGGCCTGCTCTACATTGCCGGACAGGGCGCCAATTCCAATGGGCCCGTCGGCAAAGATGACATCGACAGCCACACCACGAAAGTGATGGAGAACGTGAAAGAGCTGGTCGTTACCGGCGGCGGAACCATGGACAGCATACTTGCAGCTTACGGTCTATCTCGCGAACCTCGACTACTACGAGCCAATGAACAAGATATTCAAAACCTATTTTCCCAACGGCGGGCCGGCGCGCACGACTGTGGCTGTAGCCGCGCTTCCGGGTAATTCCATGCTGGAAATCAATTGCATTGCCGCGATCGTTCGCAATGAGGTCGTAAATAAGACCCCTGTAGGCCAAATAGGAGGAGCAGATCATGCGATTAGGGATCGCATGGAATCGCCGCAGTTTTCTCGGAACGTTAGGACGTGATTGCGGGTTCGATGATGACGTCGAGGAAGCTGTTTGCCGGCGAAAACGAGCGCCAAAGTGAGCGGCTTCGGCCAGTCGGGCAATCCCTATGAAGAGCTCGGAGTAAAGACCGTCATCAATTGTGAAGGAACCATGACCATGCTGGGTGGTTCCATCCTTCGTCCGGAACTCGAAGCCGTGATGGCCCAGGCCGGGCGCCACTTTGTCAACATCGCCGACGCTGGAAGTGGCGGCGGGAAAGCGAATCGCGGAGATGCTGAAACTGCCAGATGGATACACCGCGCTGGTGACTTCGGGTGCAGCTGCAGCGATGCAATCCGGACTGGCCGGAATCCTTACCGGCACAACGAAGCATTCATCAAACAGTTGCCGGACCTGACTGGAATGAAGTCGGAAGTCATCATCCAGAAATCCCATCGCAACCCGTTCGACCATCAGCTGCGGACCACCGGCGTCAAGCTGATCGAGATCGAAACCCGCGATGAATTGCGCCAGGCGATTGGCCAACGGACCGCCATGATGCACTTCACCAACTTTGCCAATGCCGCCGGCCAGATCAAGGTGGATGAGTGGGTTAAGCTGGCGAAGGAATACAAGATTCCTTGCATGAATGACGCGGCGGCCGACACGCCGCCGGTCTCGCATCTTTGGGACTACGCCAAACATGGGCTACGACCTTGTGACCTTCAGCGGCGGCAAAGCCATGCGCGGACCGCAGTGTGCCGGACTGTTGATCGGGCGCAAAGATCTGGTCGCCTACGCACTGCTGAACAATAGTCCTCACGAGGATACGTTGGGCCGCAGTTCAAAAGTTGGTAAGGAAGAAATTATTGGGATGGTGAAGGCGCTGGAGCTCTATCTCAACGAAGATCACGAAGCCCTGGCGAAAGAGTGGCAGGGACGGCTGGATTGATCTCGGGGCAGATCGCGCGGATACCGGGTGTCAGCACGGCATTCTTCGTTCCCGACATCGCGAATCACGTTCCTCACATGCTGATTACCTGGGATTCGCGGCGAAAATTTCTCTCACTCCGAAGCAGGCCTCCCAACTTCTGATTGAATCCAAGCCGGCGATCGTGATGGGGGCAGCGAGGGGAAGCCGGGCCTTTCAATGAACTCATTCATGCTGCAGCCCGGAGAAAATAAGATTGTGGCCGATCAACTGGTCCGGATCTTCCGCGAACATTCCGCATGACGAATGAGGTCGTTGGGGACGGACTCTCAAATGATAGTGACTGCAAGCATTCAAAAGGTCAACTATGCCGGAAGCGATCTCAAAATATTTTGGTGCGATACTCGTACTTGTCATGACTCTCCTTACACCCAACGCCAAAGGACAAACACCTCGCTATGACTTGCTGGTAAAGGGCGGACACGTGATCGACCCGGCCAACCACTTGGACGGAAACTTCGATGTCGCAGTCTCCGGCGGGAAAATCGCTGCGGTCGAAAAAAGCATTTCTGCCGACCAGGCCGGGAAGGTGGTCGATGTTTCGGGCCTCTTCGTCACGCCGGGCCTCATAGATATCCACGCCCACGTGGGTCACGGAGGGGCGCCGCTGAATTGGTTTGCGCCCGACGCCCGCGCCCGCACCGAGCCGTTAGGTATTCCTGCCGACATCGCACTGCAATCCGGGGTCACGACCCTTGTGGATGCGGGCAGCGCCGGCGCCGAAACGTTTCTTCAGGAAAAAGAAGAGGTCATCGATCAGGCCAAAGTGCGCGTGCTGGCTTTTTTGAACATCGTGAGCAATGGCATGAACGGTGGTCTCGAGCAAACGGTCGACCAGATGGATGTGACGAGGTGCGCGGAGACGATCCACAAGTATGCGGACGTCATCGTCGGAGTCAAGACCGCGCACTACTGGACCGACAAACCCTGGGATGCGGCGCACCCGCCGTGGGCCGCTGTCGATCGGGCTGAAGAGTGTGCGCAGATGGTGGGTTTGCCTGTGATGTTCGATTTCTGGCCGCGGCCGGAAAGGACTTACGCAGAGCTGATCCTCAAGAAGATGCGGCCGGGCGATATTCATACTCATGTTTTCGCGCAGCAGTTTCCCATCATTCTTGCCGACGGCAAAATCAATCCTATCCTGGCGGAGGCACGGGCCCGCGGAGTCATTTTCGATGTCGGTCATGGGGCAGGCAGCTTCTGGTTCCGCAATGCAGTACCTGCCGTGAGGCAAGGCTTCATTCCTGATTCCATATCCACGGATTTGCATACCGGCAACTACACTGTGCTGAGCATGACGCAGGTGATGTCCAAGTTCCTGGCGATGGGAGTGCCTCTGAACGAGATCATCCGCCGTTCCACGGTGAATCCGGCAAGCGAGATTCGCCGCCCTGAGTTGGGAACACTGTCTGTTGGCAAAGACGCCGACCTAGCCGTGCTGGAGGAGCTCAACGGGAAATTCAGTTACATCGATTGCGGCCTCGCTCGTATGGACGGGACGGTGAAACTGATAGCGCGCATGACCGTGCGGGCCGGACGTATTCTCTACGATCCTTCAGGCCTAAGCATGGTTGAGTGGGAAAAAGCTCGTCCTCAGTACTTCAGCACGCCCGCGTTGGGTAAGTCTCCTCCTGCGAGAGCGGACGACTATCCCCGGGAATGACGTCGGCACGGTTTCGCTGGCACGAACGAAGATCAGTTTGCTTCTTGCCAGTGAGCCAGCATGAGAAAAGAGATTCCGTTGGATCGATAGAGGGCCTTGCCGTCATCCTGAGGTTCACCGCGCACTTTCCCGGCACGGACAGTTTCAATCGCAGTCACCAGGTTCGCCAGCACGGAAGGCTGCGCGAAGGGCACGTTGTGTGCGCCGAGGACAAGCTTCAGTTGCGGAGCCAGAGCAGCGAGCCGCTTTACGGAAGCGACATAGTCATTGAGATTGGTCTCTGGACGAAAAAGCCAGATTGGCGCGGGATAATAAGTGTCGCCGCTGAACAGCAAGCCGTGGGCGCGGTCGAGCAGGGAAATGGCATCCGGAGTGTGGCCTGGGGTGGAAAGAATTTCCAGCGTTCGTCCGCCGAGATCGATTTTGTCGTGATCGTGAACAAAGCGTGAGATCTTCCAGGGCCGGGTTGAGTAGGATTTGGAGTCGAAACCTTTGGGTAAGTCGCCGCAGATCATTCCCGTGCCCAGCTCGTCCTGAGCGTCCTGGCGTGAGCCCTTCGCGTTGGTTCGAGTGAAATCAGTGTCCATTCCATAGACGGTTTCGAACTGCCAATTGCCGCCGACGTGGTCGTCGTGAGTGTGCGAGTTGAGCACGATGATGGGCAGATGGGTGAGCTCACCTGTAACTTTGCGAATGTTGCTGATGCCCATGCCGGTGTCGAAGAGGAGCGCCTGCTTTTCGCCCAGGATCAGGTAGGAAATGGTTTCCTCCGCCTGATGCGGTTCGTAAATGGCGAAGACCTGCGGAACCACGCGATAGACTTCGAACCAGGGATCGTCGAACGGGACGCGTTCAAGAGTCTTGTATTCTGGGC
Source organism: Terriglobia bacterium (assembly GCA_963803655.1). Taxonomy (GTDB): domain Bacteria; phylum Acidobacteriota; class Terriglobia; order Terriglobales; family Acidobacteriaceae; genus JAIQFF01. The sequence goes on along the minus strand of CAWDNR010000010.1, from coordinate 80,042 downwards.
GCGGCAGCGCGCGGCACCATTCAGGTTTTTCGGATTGGGCTGGCTGTGCTCTGAGAGATAGTGTAACGCACGCCACCACAGCGGCGAGTAGTCCGATCTTCTTCACCGACTTATACCAACTCCAGTTCAATCTTCTTCGCCGCGGGATCCAGCTTGGTGATCCGAAATTTGCGAATCTGTCCGGTGCGTGCGCTTTCGGGCTTGGCCTCGACGGCGGTAGCGCCGCCCTTCCAATGCGCCTTGAGCTTCGAGCTCAGCGATGACAAGTCGGGTTTCGAGGCGGACTGCGCCGTCTCCTCGACCAATTCTTTGGCTGGATTCACGGCAATTCGGCAGGCTGCGTTGATGCCGTCTCCCAGTTCGACGCGAGCGTGTTCGCCCGAAACTTCGCTCATGCGCCCCGTGACCACATCGCCTTCCTTGTGTTCGGCGATGTATTCATCCGCGCTGGTGGGGACAAGTTGCTTCATGCCCAGGCGCAGCAGTCGCTTTGCCGTGTCCACCGCGAGCACTCTCGCTTTGACCAGTTGTCCAACCTTCAACACGTCTTGCGGATATTCGATGCGTTTCTCGGCGCTGATATCGCTGATGTGAATCATCCCTTCAACGCCTTCGGCAAGTTGCACGAACGCGCCGAACTTGGTGAGGCTGGTGACCGGCCCTTCAATCGCGGAGCCCACGGCAAAACTCTGTGCCACATTCGCCCAGGGATCTCCCAGCGCCTGCTTGAGACCGAGAGAAATGCGGTGTTCCGCCTGGTTCACTCCTAGAATTACCACTTCCACAGTCTCGCCCGGCTTCACGACGTCACTGGCAATTCTCACTTTCTTGGCCCACGACATTTCCGAAACATGGATCAAGCCTTCGATTCCGGGCTCCACTTCCACGAAGGCCCCGAACTCGAGCACGCGAGTGACTGTGCCGCGCGCGCGCTCGCCGAGTTTGTATTTTTCAACGACCGAATCCCAGGGATTCTTCTGCAGTTGCTTCATGCCCAGCGAGATGCGCAGTTTCTCCGGGTCGACCTTGAGCACTCGGGCCTCGATGTGCTGGCCCAACGAGAGCACATCTGCTGGCTTGTTGACGCGGCTCCAAGCGATCTCCCCCACGTGCAGCAAACCGTCTACGCCGCCCAGATCGACGAAGGCGCCGTAGTCGGTAAGACTGCGGACCGTGCCGCGCACAGTCTCGCCCTCGCGAATCTCCGAGTAGCGCCGCTCTTTCACGCGGCGCTCTTCTTCTTCGGCGAGGGCGCGCCGGTCGACGACTACATCTTCTTCGGTCGTATCCAGTTTGATAATGCGGCAACGGATTTCCTGTCCGACTAGTTTTTCCATGTCGGCAACGTCGCGTACGCCGCTGCGCGAGGCTGGCATGAACGCGCGCACTCCAACGTCCACGCTGAATCCGCCTTTGATCACGCCCGTAACCGTTCCTACTATCGTCGCCTTGTCGGCGAAGGCCTGCTCTAACGACGCCCAGTCCCGCGGCTGTGCGATTTTCTCGCGGGAAAGTTCGTAGTAGCCTTCCGGGTCGCGGCCCTTGACCGACACCGCCATCTTGTCGCCGGGCTTCACCACTTCACCCACACCCTGGAACAGGGCGAGCGGCATGATGCCTTCAGTTTTGAAGCCAATGTCAAAAAAGACGGACTCAACAGAAACTGCAATCACTGTACCTTCAAGCTGCTTTCCGCCGTCTTCCTTCTTGCGGGAATGGGTTTTCTCGTACTGGGAGAGAATGTCTTCGAACGACTCGCTGGATTCAGCGACTGGGCGTGGTTCTGGGGTGATTGGATTCGACATGATAGGTCACGGACTGGTTGCGCGATGAACGATAGATCAGGATAGCATTCTGTGTGTGTCTCTGCTGCTGAGGAATGGAGGCCGCGCCCATCTTCGGAACTGTACCCGGCAAATTACCGGACACGGTATAGTATTTGCGCCATGTGGAAATTGTCGCTTCTGTTCTTTTGCCTCGCCATTCCTGTGATGGCGGCGGAGAAGATGTCGGCGCCGCAGTTGATCGATCTGGCCAAGTCCCACGGCGCGGGTCTGCGAGACGGCATCACAAGCAGCTTCGACGCCAAGGATCTGAAGGAAGGAACCGCCTGGGCCGGCCGCGGCCCGGATTTCTTTTTCGCCACGCAGGCTCCCTCGCGGCCGGCGCTAGTGATTGACAACGCTCCCGGTCCGCAAATGAAGCGTCTCAACGGGTCGGATCTCTGGTATGCGACGGCGCATATCGCGCCCGTGGGCCGGTTGCACTCGTTCCAGTACCTGGTCAACGGTGCGAAGTTCGGCGGCAAACTAGATGTGCCAGCATTCGGTCCGCTTTCCTATCTGCAGCCCGGTGTTCCATCCGGCACACTCTCCGAGAAGATCGTCCACGCCAGCAAGATTTACGACGGCATGAAGAGTGAGTATTGGATTTACGTGCCTGCACAATATGATCCAAAGGTGCCGGCGGCGCTGATGGTGTTCCAGGATGGCGGTGGTTACACCGATCGCGGCGGAAACAATCCAACGCTCAATGTCCTCGACAACCTGATTGCACAGAAAAAGATTCCCGCGATGATCGCCGTGTTCATTAACCCCGGGGACATTGCCGATTCTCCGGGCACCCCGACTTACAATTTCGTGAAGGCGTACTCGGACAAGTGGCACCGCACCCTTAAAGATTCGATGCGCAGCACGCTGTATGACACCGTGAGCGACCGCTATGTTCGTTTTCTGCGGGACGAGGTTCTGGCTGATGTTCAGGCCCGTTACAATATCCGCAAAGATGCTTACAGTTGGGCGATCACCGGCTTGTCGTCCGGCGGTATCTGCTCGTTCAATGCCGCGTGGCAGATGCCTGACCGCTTCAGCCGCGTGATCTCATGGATCGGCAGCTTCGCCAGCATCCAATGGAAGGAAGACCCCGACATCCCGGACGGAGGCCAGGATTATCCCGAGAAGGTTTTGCGTGAGTCCAAGCGCGATCTTCGAGTGTGGCTGCAGGACGGGTCTGAGGACATGGAGAATGGTCGTTACGGAAGCTGGCCCCTGGCTAATATTCGGATGGCCAATGTGCTGAAGCTGAAGGAATACGATTTTCACTTCAGTTTCGGCAAGGGCACGCACAACTCCGGCCAGGGCGCGGCCGAATTTCCGGAAGAGATGATCTGGCTCTGGCGAGATTATGATCCCGCCAAAACGGAGCAGACCTACGAGATGGAAACATCGGAGAAGGCCAAGCCCCTGTTTCGGGTGGCGATTGCAAATCGCGATTCGGAGTAAGGCTGGATGTGGGCGCGGGCGACCCGCCCGCGTGTCGATCTTACAGCGTGGCGGCGGAGTTTGGGCTGCGCCAAGCTGGAAAGACTCCGCTGTCCCGAGAGAAACATCGCCGAGCCTCGCTCGGCTGCACGAGCGAGAGCGCTCGCGCCTAAATTTTTCAGTGCAGAACGGGCGTTGCATTGCTGGCGACGCACACCCATTGGCCGTTCTTGTAAATCCAGGTATCGACAAAGCGTTCTCGCCTCACGTAACTTTTCCCGCCCTCGACACCCTTGGCCCGAAATACTCCGGTCGAGATCGCTGTACCGCCAAACACGTGCACACTCATCGATTCCGGCGAAACCTGCTGCTCTTGAGAATTGTTGCTGGTCGCTTTTATATCTCCTAAAAACGCGGCCTTGCTCTGGACGGAACCGTCGTCGTTGATCAGCACGATTTCATTGTCAAGGATTGCATCCAGCGCACGAATGTCTCCAGCTTTGTATGCCTGGTTCCAGGCCTTTTCCAGTGCGATGATTTTGGATCGCACCGCGGACTCGGAATCGTCTTGCGCCCTGACGAACAAGACCGTCGTGCAGACCACGATCATCAAGCAAGCGCCAAGTCTCATGTTGAGGCTCCTACGCATCGTAAGGCTATGCAGTATATGGCAACTGTTCTGTTTTCTTGCATGGAGATGTCCTCGGTCGAGGGGCATGCCAATGCCGAGTCCGCGGCGAAGGTCCAAGATGTTCTCGGCGTTCTTTGCGATCTCGGCGGTAAATGTTCGTGTGCCGCCTACTGCACGGACGCGCTTTGCCTTTTGAAATGGTCCAGGATGGCTTCCGCTTGGGTGCGGGTGACCACCGCCGAAAGCGCTGCGGAATCTGCCTGCTTTACCGCCTGCACGCTGCCAAAATGTTCCAGCAAACGCCGGGTTGTGCTTTCCCCCACGCCGGGAATTTCCCGCAGTTCGGTGGAGCGGTCGCGCATCTGGCGCCGCTTGCGATGGAAGGTGACTGCAAAGCGGTGGGCCTCGTCACGGATCAGCTGCACCAAATGCAGTACCGGCGAGTGATGGTCGAGCGCGACCGGTTCGTTTTCCTGACCGTAGACATAGATAATTTCTTCGCGCTTAGCGATCGCCGCCAGCGGCTGGTTGATGATCTCCAGCGCTTCGAGTGCTTCGGCAGCGGCGTGCAACTGGCCCAGGCCGCCATCGATCAGCACCAGGCTGGGCATCTTCTTTTTCTCTTCCTGAATACGCTTGTAACGGCGCGTGACCACCTCGCGCATGGAGGCAAAATCGTCCACGCCAATCACGTCGCGGATGATGAATTTGCGGTAATCCGACTTCTTCATCTGGCCGTCTTCCCACACCACCATCGAAGCCACGGTCTCAGCTCCCTGGATGTGAGAAATGTCGAAACCCTCGATGCGGTGCGGCCGCTCGGGCAGTCCGAGCGCGTCCTGCAGCGCCTCCTGGATCGCCTTAGCGTTCGGTTTCATCACGCGGAAGCGCTGGTCGTAAGACTGCTTGGCATTGTTGCCGGCCAGATCAAGAAGCGCCCGCTTGTCCCCTCGCTGCGGTACCAGAATATTGACTCGCGTGGCGCGGACACCGTTGTCCGCCGCTTGCTCGGTCAACACGTCTTCGAGGATCTCGCGATCGTCAAAATCTACGGGGACGTAAATGTTTCGCGGAACGTAAGGCTGGCCGATGTAAAGCTGCTTAAGCAACGCAGAGAGGAATTCGCCGGGATGGAATGATTCGGTGGAGCGACGGGCGTCCTCGCCCGTCATGCGCACGGGCTCAGCTGCCGAGCTTGGCTCGGCTGGGCGGGAGGGGGCATCCGCCCCTACGTGGTCTGTGGCGACTTCCGGCAGATCCTCCCAGAAAAACTCTCGCCGGTCGAGCACCCGGCCACCGCGCATGTGGAACAGGTTTACCGCCAGCATCCCGTTTTCGTAGTGGATAACCGAACACATCGGCATCGTCGCCTTCAACCGCAGCGATGCGCTGTTTTTCCTGCAATTGATCGACCGTCGAGATCAGGTCGCGATATTTTGCTGCCCGCTCGTATTCTTCGGCCTCAGCGGTCTGTTCCATGCGCTGGCGCAGCGAACGCAACAAATCCGTGGGCCGGCCTTCGAGAAACAGCTTCACGTCGCGCACGGCTTCCTGGTAAATCTCCGGCGTCGTCAGTCCTTCCACGCACGGTCCCAGGCAGCGCTTGATGTAGTACTGCAAGCAGGGACGCGGATGGAAGCGAGTGAGGTCAACCTTGCAGGATGGGACCATGAAGTGGCGATGGATCAGGTCCACGATGCGATAAGCCAGGTTCGCGGGGAAATAAGGACCGTAGTAAGCACTGCCATCCTTCCGCAGCCGCCGCGTCACGTACACCCGAGGAAAGCGCTCGCCCAGCGTGAGCTTCACGTATGGATATGTTTTATCGTCGCGCAGCAAAATGTTGAAACGCGGCTTCTTCTGCTTGATCAGGTGGTTTTCAAGCGCCAGCGCCTCTTTGTTGTTGGCTACGACGATGTAATCAACGTCCACCGCCTCCCGCACCAGGGAATCGGTCTTGGCATCCTCCCAGCGCCCTTCGCGGAAGTACGAAGAGACCCGGCTGCGCAGGTTGTTGGCCTTGCCAACATAGATGACGTCACCTTCGGCGTTCTTGTAGAGATACACGCCGGCGGATGCGGGCAAGCTGCGAATTTTTGCCTGAAGGTCCATTCCGTTGAGCTATTTTAGACGAGAGCGACGGTCGCCCACGGGCCGTGGCACGATCCGGAACCAGACAGGAAGTTCGTTCCAATCAGAATCGTCGTTCGTGTTACAATAATGGCATATGAGTCATACATTAACAATACGTCTTACGGAGGAGTTGCTGGCTTGGTTGAAGGAGGTATCGCGCCGAACCGGCTTGCCGGTCGGTCGAATCATCCGTCAGCAACTGGAGAGTGCCAAGTCGGAAAAAGGAAATCAACGGTTTTTGCGGCACGCGGGAAAGATCAATGGGGCATCGGACTTGTCCTCGCGTAAAGGTTTCTCGCGGCGATGAAGGGAATCGCCGATACCGGTTTCATCGTTGCCTTCGGCAATCGTGGCGACAGCCACCACTTATGGGCTGTAGATTTTTCCAGGACGATTACCGAACCCTTACTTACCTGCGAGGCGGTTCTGGCCGAAGCGGCATTTCATCTGGGCTCGAGCGCGTATGTCCTCTCGCTGGTGCAAGACGAGATGCTTCGAATGGCGTTTGATTTCGCCCGCAACCTCGATCAACTACGCGACCTCGCGCGCCGTTACGAGGATCGTAGGCCCGATCTGGCCGACCTGTGTTTGGTGCGCATGAGCGAACTTTATCCCCGGCATGCAGTGATCACGGTTGACGAGAACGACTTCCGGGTATACCGGAGGAACAAGCGGGAAATTATCCCGACGATCTGCCCTCCACATGCATAAACCTGCACCATATAAAATTTCCTCAGTGGATATCGCCTTTGCACGAAAGTTGCTGGCCACGTGCGCCTTGCTCATCTCTCCGTAAATCCATAAGTGTCTATTGGTTAATAGGTTAGCGACCAATTCCGCCATTTCCACTGTTGGCATCTTCCGTGCTCTTGTACAATGCGAACGCGAGAGAAGCTTTCCCCGGCTGACCGCGTGAACAAATTTAGAACAAAGCAGTTGAGTTTCGCGAGATGGAATGAGGAAGGAGCCCTCCTAAATGAATCGCACTTCGTTAATCGTTCTACTGGCGACAAGCATGGCGGCTACGGTCGGATGCGCCAGCAAGAACTATGTCCGTCAAGAGACCACGCCGCTGATCAACAAGACCAACGAACTGGATGATCTGACTGCCAAGAACACCAACGCCATCAAAGATGTGGATGCGCGCGCGCAAGCCGGTATTCAAGAGGTGAACGCCAAGGCTGCCGCGGTTGACCAGAAGGCGCAAGCCGCAGCTGATCAGGCGGGACAGGCCCAGACCCAGGCCGACAACGCCGTCCATCGCGTCGATTCGCTGCAGAACACCGTAGCCAATCTGGACAACTATCGCGTGGTCACCGAGACCGCGGTGCATTTCGGTTTCGACAAGGACAACCTGACCAAGACTGCGCAGGAAGCCCTTGACCAGCTCTCCGCCGACGTGGCCAATGCCAAGGGCTACATCATCACGGTCGAAGGCGGTACGGACTCGGTGGGCGACGCGGATTACAACTACGCCCTGAGCGAGCGCCGTGCTGATTCGGTCATTCAGTATCTGGCGTCAAAGCACAGCATCCCGGCGCACAAGATCTATTTAATTGGGCTGGGCAAAGACAAGCCGGTCGAGCCGAACACTACCCGGGACGGACGCGCGAAGAACCGTCGCGTGGATGTCCGCCTCATGACCAATTCGACCGATAGCACGACTCCGGCGCAACAGTCGGCGCCGACGGCCGCGGCTCCGCCGTCCATGTAATTTGTCCGGCGAGGATTTTCACTAACAGCCGCTCCACTTCCCCCGTGGAGCAGCTCTTTTTTTGACCGGAGGTCTGAGCCCAGACGTCGGATCTGGGACCTCAGACGTCAATGCTCGAGTGTTGGATTTGGCCGACGTCCGAGGTCTGATACCCGACGCCGGTCTTCAGAGTTACAATAGATCGATGCGGCGACTGATTTTTCTCGTGGCAGCGTGCCTGTGCCTGGTCGTTCCGGGTGCGGGGCAGAGCCAGAACGGCGAAAGGGACGCCAATCAAAATCAGCCTCCTCCACGCTCCGATCGCAACAAGGAGGCCGGGGAGAGTTCCAGCCGCGATAACCAAATCGACCTGAGCCCGCCCAGCAACGATGCCAAGGAGCATCCCAACAGCACTCTGCCCCGGGATGACTCAGACGATAACTCTTCCGGGGACGTACAGGAATTTCATACCTTCGATCCGCATCGGGCTTCGAAGGACATCGAAGTCGGCGATTTTTACTTCAAGAGGAAGAACTACCGGGCAGCGCTGGAGCGCTACCGCGAAGCACTGCTCTACAAGCCCAATGATGCCTTCGCCAACTTCCGCATGGCACAGGCCCTCGAAAAGCTCGCCCGACTCGACGAAGCTGCCGAGTGCTACCAGGAGTACTTAAAAATCCTACCCAATGGGCCGCAGGCAGAAGAGGCGAAGAAAGCACTGGAGAAAATCCAGCCTAGTGCGCCCTCAGAAAAAAACCAAGCCAAACAATAGCAACCCCCACTGTCATCCTGAGCGGAATCTTTCGATTCTCTAGCGAATGGAAAGATGAAGTCGAAGGATCCCTATAATCGCCACGGCACATCGGTACCAGGGGATTCCCGGTCAGTGACCTGGAACGAAACCAGCCCCACAAACCATCCGCCCTATTTCTCCACCCGAATAAAATCTCCACTGGACGCACTCACCGCCACTCTCAGCTTGTAGTCGTCGCGACTCACACCGTAAATTACGTGCCAGATGAGCTCGTTCGTCGCCGAACTCCAATCGAGCACGTAGAGAATCGGAGTATCCGGGTCCTTGGCAGCAAGTTTGTCGCCGCCATGTTTCTGAGCTGTTTCCAGCGCCTTGTCCGAATCGACCTTGAGGAAAGCAACGTCGAAAATCTGAGTGGAGGTATTGGTCGGGCTATAGGTATCTTCCGTCCCGGGATTGATGCCACGGTCGGAGCCAACTTCTCCCGACCAGGTGTAGGCCTTCACACCGTGTTGCAGAGGCGAGGCGAAAGAGGCCCGCCACACCGCCGACTTTCCATCCTTGCCCTTGGAGTCGTCCGTGATCATCGATTCGATGCGGTAGGGCTGGGCATCGCGCGCCCAACCCCGGGCGGCGATATAAAGCTTCTGGAAGGCGGACCGTCCCGTAACGAATTCCGCAGGCTTGGGCTGAGGCTTCTCGACTGGCGCCGGCGTGGACGGACCCGACGTACACCCAGTCATCATCAGCAACGCGAGCATCGCCATCAGCAACTTCTGCATAGCCACCTTCCTGTCAATGAGTATGAAATTTTGCAACCGGAAATGCCGGGGTTATTCTACTAGAGAGCACAATCCGGGGGACTATGGATTCGTATCTGGAACGTCTGCGGGACGCGATTGCCAAGCGTCACTCGCGGCATAACGAATAACGAACTCACATGCCATCCGGAAGGGAAGTGGAGTCCCGCGGAAATCCTCGAGCATCTTTACCTGACTTACACCGGAACGGTTAAAGGCTTCGAACGCTGCTTCCAGGCAGGGAAGCCGCTGGGCGGCGCCGCCACTTTCAAACAAAAGGTGTCGATCGCGCTGGTAACCGAACTCGGCTACTTCCCAAAAGGCCGAAAGGCGCCCGAGCGAGCCTGCCCCAGGGGCATGCCGATGGAAGAAATCGTTGCCGACATCGGTCCCCAGATCGCCGCGATGGACAAGGTCATCGCGCAATGCGAGGAACGCTATGGCTCACGTATCAAGGTCCTGGACCACCCCATCCTCGGACCTCTGACGGCGAGGCAATGGCGGAAGTTTCATCTGGCCCACGGACGCCACCACGTGAAGCAAATTTCGAGATTGCGAACAACCAAGAGCCGCTCCTAGCAGCCGGTCCGGCGTGTCTGGATAGACGTTGACAGAGTAGTGTAAGCGCGGGAAAAACGGCTCCACTTGCCCGAATGTCGAGTGGTTAGCTAGGGATTAGCGCAACGAAAGATTGTGAGCGTTACTCGTGGGTGTGGGGTGCGGGCGTGCGCGTGCAGGGCGGGGGCGGGAGCGGAGTGCGGGCGCGCGTGCGGCGGCGATCGGTGCGCCGGGTTCGGGCAATCCGCATGAGGCTAGGCGGCTCTCCAAGCCTAACGGATCCCTTTTCCGAAAAGACCAATGGAATGCACTGGCGCGCACGTGCCACCGGCTTTACCGCGAAGCCGCGGGGCGCGAATGCTTGCTTACGGCCGGACTGGAAAGTTGGTTGAACCGTTTTAGGAGAAAGAACTTCAGCGAGCGGAATGGGCGCAGAAAAATGCTTGAGTTAGCTCTCAGATGACGGTGAGGTATTCATGACACCGCACAGGATGGCAGGAAATGCGTCATTCAGCCTCTATGGGCCGCGCGTGACGCAGGCACGCTCCCCAATTGAGGTATCTGTGGACACCTCATCTGTAGTGGCTGCGGCAGCCCGTTCCTGCCCAAAGCGACCCTGGCAGAAGCTATGCAGTCCACGATGTCGCCAGCGCGCTTACGTTCAGAGGCAGCCAATCAGAATAGAGCTTTATTATGGAGCATGACTTGTGGCGCCAGCAGTACGAAGAGATCAAGGCGAAAGAGAATGGTCACGGCAACAGGAATGGGAGCAACGGTCACGTCACTCCAGAGGAATTATCGATGCAGCCTGGAGCCGACGATTCACGATTCTCCCGAGCGTCCTGGCCAAAGTCCTTGGGCAAGGTTATGACCGCAGTGCCGGAGACGCAGGTCTGTACGAATCTTGAGTGCGGCAATCCAATTCTGGCGCGTTACGGCGATGGAGCACAGAGGCATGAGCGCAGTCTTCCTCTAGTGCATGCTGAAGTGTGTGCCAATACTGATTGACAACGCCGACATAGTGCTGCTGCGAGCCTGCCCCTCACGTTCAGCTCGGGATCGACAGGCTAGCAAGAGTGGCCAGGGATGGTTGAGCCGCCGACGCCAGCCTTACTGCTTTTTTCCGGTCAGGCACTGGGTGGTCAGTTCTCTCGAAATCGGACTATCTCCTGCCTATCGGCCAAATCGCCCACCCGTGGCCGGGTTTGGGACTGCCTGTGGAAAACTTGTACCCGGTTTTTTGCTATTATTCCCGGGCCACTCTTAGTCGAGTCCAATGGTTCTTGTCCGAGTCCGAGTTTGGACTCGAGAAAAACTGTTTGCAGCAACGGCCTCGGGTTCCAGTTCAGCCACGTCCTGCTGCCTTATGGAGGCGGCGTTCGGTTTTCATCATAGGTAGGTAATGAGCGGATTAGTCCGCCTGTGCCCTGCTTTACGGGCAGACGGCCGCTGGATATCGAACTGGCACGCTGAGCATAAATCTCCAAGAACTCGGCAATCGGAAATTTTAAACGCTCCTAGGCCCCGCAGTCCCTCTGGCCAAAAGGGATTGGTTCGCCATTCCCTATCCCCTGTACGAGAGTGAGATTTTTTCTATGATGAGGGTGATCGCTTTAGTCTTTGCAACTCTTTTGCTCGCCAACACTACATTGCTTGCCAGCGGGCCGACCTTTGTGCAGGTGAAGTCGGCGGTGACGACGTCAGGTGCTTTGGTGGTCATCACCTATCCTGCCGCCCAGACGGCCGGGAACCTGAACGTGGTGGCGGTGATGTGGGGAGACACGACTTCCACAGTTAGTTCCGTGACGGACAGCAAAGGGAACATCTACGCCCTGGCGGTGGGCCCCAGCAAAGCCACGGGTCTGACTTCAGCGATTTACTACGCCAAGAATATTGCCGGTGGCAGTAATACAGTGACGGTGAAATTCAATCAGACCGCGGGCTGGCCCAATGTGAATGTGCTGGAATACAGCGGATTGGATACGGCGAATCCTCTCGATGTGAAAGCGGCGGCGACCGGGACGGGGACGACGGCGAACAGCGGATCAGCGACGACGACCTCAGCGAACGAGTTGATCGTGGGGGCAGGCAATCCGACCAGCTCATTTACGGCAGCGGGCAGCGGATTCAGCAACCGGATCATAAACTCATTCGGGGGCATATCGGAGGACAAGATTGTCAGCAGCACGGGAAGCTACAACGCAACCGCGACGCTGACCTCCGGTGGCTGGGTCATGCAGATGGCTGCCTTCCGTGGCAGCGGGCAAGGTGGATCGAATCCAGCGCCGACAGTGACGACGATTTCACCGACTTCAGGACCAGCCAGCGGTGGGACACCGGTGACCGTCACGGGAACGGGGTTCCAGTCGGGAGCGGCGGTGACGATCGGCGGCACGGCGACGACGGGCGTGACCGTGGTGAGCAGCACGTCGATTACGGCGACAACTCCAGCGCACGCCGCAGGAGCGGCCGACGTAGTGGTGAAGAATACGGATAACCAGACGGGCACCTTGAGTGGTGGCTACACCTACATTTCCGCGTCGGGCGGCGGGTCGACAGCTCCGGCCGGGGCAACGTTCTTCGATGACTTTTCGAAGGGTTCGCTCGACACTTCAAAATGGATCTCCTCGAACTGGGGCGCTCCGGGCGGGGGCAAGTTCGTTCCTTCGTATCTCGACTTCTCCTCCGGGATGCTACGCATCAAAGTCACGCAGACCTACAACTCGAGTGGCGGGATCGCCTCGGTTGGCGGCGAGCTGCAATCCAAAAATGCCCTCGCCTTCGGAACCTATGAGTGGGTCATGCGCGCCTCTTCAACTTCCAGCACGCCCACAGGATCCGGCTATACCGTCTCCGGCCAGATCAGCTCCGGCTTCATTTTTGTAAACAACTCACAATCCGAGGTCGACTCCCCGGAGATTGAAGGTCAGAACCCCGGTACGCTCTGGTGGACAAGCTGGACCAGCGTGACCACTAAGCAATCGACCTCGTCGCAAGCGCCCTTCGCACCTGAGAACGGCTTCCACTCTTACAAGTGCGTATGGACGAAGACTTCAATCAAGTTCTACGTTGACGGCGTGCTGGTGTCCACGCACACCGGAGTAGTTCCGCAAACCCCGGCGTACGCAATGATCAACCATTGGGGCACGAACAGTACGGGCTGGGGTGGTCTGGCCACTCCCAATATCACTCGCTACATGTTCGTGCGGAGTTTCAGTTTCGTCCCGGCCAAGTAGCGCCTCGGGCTGGCGCGGCCAGCGATAGTGACCGTTCTCGACAGTCCATCGTCCGCACCGGCGTCGGGGGAAGGGCATACTTACGCCGGTCTTCGGCTTCATCGACCCAGGTATGGGCGCCCTTCTCCCCGCCATCAGCAGGCCGGAAGTTTGTCGCTCCAACTAACAAGTTCGAAGTTGGGGGGTGTCGGGAATGACCCCGCTAGTCTCGGTGAGTCACGATTCGCGGTGGTGAGGCAGAGTCTCGCGCGGTCAGAGACCCCGTGCACGTACGGTAGTACCTCGCGCGGGAACCGGGAGATCGATCTGATCCGGAGATTGTGGCTGTGCTTGAGGTCAAACTTGCCGACAACGGTCTGGGAGCGCGAGCGGAAGTATCCATAACCATGGTTAACAAAAAATCGTCGGCCCGCAACAGTTGGAGTGAGTTTCGCGCGCCTGAGAAATGATGGCTCCTGCTACGCACCCCGGCGTTCAGATAAGCCAGAAACTTCTCGATTTCTCGACTGATAATCTATGGGTCGTCTCCGCATGGGCCTGCTGCGAGCGGTAGCGATCTTGGGATGGTACGATGCTAACCATGTTGGTTGCCTATCTGTGCATGTTTTCGTTGAAGTTGTCGTCTTCCTCATTGAGTGTCGTCAATTTCGTTCTTTGACCGTTGTATAAGGGTGCGTATTTCGTTGCCTTTGTCCACCAGTTGCCGTTGAATATTGAGCCACTGCGCGCTGCCGATCTTCCATGGGTGCAACGATTCCCGCAGTTGTAAGAGTTCTTTCTGTAATCGGCGCAATTCAGGGTCGACGTATTTCGCGGGTGGTACAGATGCAGATGATTTACGAATTGCGCTCGGCATAGTTGCGAATGCTTGATTATTATTCTCTTGCTTCTGTTCAACGTGTAACTTGGCAACAATGGCTGATACCTGTACGGGTACCGTTCCAGATTGTGCGGATACCTGTACGGGTATTGTGCGGATACCTGTACGGGTACCGAGGGTACCCGTCTTTCAACGGTACCCGCAGACTGTACCAGGCCACGTGAAATCGATCTAGGTTACTCGACAAAACGCATTAGGTCACGCGAACGCACGCCATCAACACGCTTGCCATCGTCCTGTAGCGGTCAGCCGTCACCCAGTTGATCACCGGAGACGTGGATCGCGGCGAGTTGGGAAAGGCCTACAAGGAGGCGCAGGGCCTGGTCAACAAGCGTCCGGAAAACGGCGAGGCCCATTTCGCTCTGTCATACGTCTTCCGCTATGCTGGGCGGTTCGAGGAATCTGCGCGGGAATGCGAAAACGCCCTGGCATTGGATCCAGGAAACTATCGGTTTCGTTCATGTGGCCAGGTGTTCATGCAACTGGGCAAGACAGACCGGGCTAAGGATTTTCTCCGGCTTGACGCAGGGTCGGAGTGGTTCGCTTACCTTACGGTGAACAACTTGCTCCGCGAAGGCAAGCTTTCGGAAGCGAGGGACAACCTGCAGCACCTCTCCACCAACCCCTACTACCACCGCGATTTCCTCGAAGCCTGCCTCCAGCCCAAGCCGCCTTCTGACATGGAGAGAATCGCGCACCAGGTCGAAATCGCCGCGCTGGCGGACACCGACCCCGAGCCACAGTATTTCCACGGGGTGCTCATGGTTTTCTGCGGTCAGCCCGAGATTGCTTCGCGTCTTTTCAAAAGCGCCATCGGACGCAACTATTGCGCCTACTCCGCGCTCCAGAACGACCCGTTGCTGGTAAAGTTCCGCGGAACGCCCGAGTTTGTCCAATTGCTCACTTTGGCCAAACAGTGTCAGGAAAAGTTTCTGAAAGAATGAAATGAAAAAGCCCCCTAAAATTCAGAGGGCTTCTATTTCCGCGGTTTACCAGGAGCCTACTCCCGCAACTTGGCCGGCACTCCTGCCTTACGCGCCTTTTCCTTCAGATCATCCAGGGCCTTCTTGGCATCATCGACTGCCTTTTGCTTCTGGGCAATCTGCTGTTTGTACTGGGCGTCTTCCTTGTCCCATGTACCGGAGCCGCGTAGGCGATTGCCGGCGTCGGCATAGAAGGCAGCGGCGCGCAGGCGATACTCGCGCTGGGTTACATCCAAGTCACGCGCCAGCAGGTCAAGCTTGCCCTGCTGATCGGCAATCTTCTTTTGCCATTCGCTGTTCGCCTTCTGTGCGTCGGCCCCATCTGCCTTCTTGTCCGCGTCCTGAGACTCCGGAGTGGGAGCAGCGGCGCCGTCCTCGGGCTTCGCGGCGTTTGTGTCAGGCGCCGGGTTGGCGTCCTCTGGGCCGGCCGAGTCGGTGGCATTGCCGACGATGCTGATCTTGTCGGAGGTGGGCAAATTGTCGTTGTCATACTTCTTGGCCGACGCAGGCTTCTCGTCCTTGCGGACGGAACGGGCATAGTCGCCCAGAGGCTCGGATTGCGCGCCGGACAATGTGACCAGCATGCCCGCTAGAATCACTTCAGCCAGAAAAACGAATGCGATGCGCTTCATCATAAGGTGCTCCGTTTCTTTCAGTCTTGCTGCCTCCAGCAAACATAGGCAGCATCGACGTAGTCAACTCAAGCTTTCGAACCGGCCCTCGCAGCTCTTGCGCCTGCGAGAAAACCGCCAATCGTCCGATCCAGGTGTGCCGCCTCGGCCGCGATGTCCGCTGCCAACTGCCGTGCCAGTTCCGGGTCTCGGCTGGCTGCGAGTTGTTGGGCGTATCCTGCGATGGTGGTCAGCGAGTTGCGCAGCCCCAACGCCATCTCGCTTGACATCTCGCCGCGTAATTCCTCCTGGCGTCGAATTTCGGTCATTTCAGTACGATCATTGATCAGGCAAGCGACGCCCAGGCAAGCAACGCCCAGGCCAGCCGCACCCACGACTTCGTTTTCGGGCGCGTGCACCGAACTCACCGTAATATCCAGGGTCCGTTCCTCTCCCGTGGGAGTGCGATAGCGCGCTTCCACTCGCTGGAACCGCGTTTTCTCGCGCAAGCTGACATTTACCGCGTCGGCCAGATTCGCGTAGGGGCCATCGGACGCGGAAATCAACTCAGCTTCCCGAAATATTTCGGCTGCGCTCATTCCCGCGGGCGAGGCGAAGCCCAGAATCTGTTTTGCGGAAGCATTAGCTTTCCGCACCAATCCGTTGGGAGTAAAGAAGAGAACGCCCGATGAAAGATTCGAGAGCACGGCTGCGCTGATGTTTTCCGAAGTCTTTGCCCGGCGCCGTTCCACCAGTTGCAAACTTTGCAATTCATGTTTCTGCTGCTTCAGTTGCTGGATGACCGCGTGATAGGTATGCAGCGGAAAACTCTCGGACGCGGAAACAGAGGAAGGAGTGTCGGAAAACGAACCTTCTTCACTGAAACTGCGGCGCATACGCCGCATCAAGAGCAGGCCAACAATGAAAGCCAAGCCCGCGGCCACGAACACCAGCACCATGCGAAGCACGATGGGATTGGTCGCTATTCTCACAACAACCCCCAGTACCACCGCAGGAAACTGTTGCCATAGAACAACGCGACTATAGCCATGCTGCCAAGAAAGACGCCAAACGGCATTTGATGGCGGCGCAGCGCAATCGCGGCTGATTCCCAAGCCCGCCGCCGGGCCTCGGCTGCGGATTCATGATTGCGTTCCATGCGCCGGCGAGTGCGCTTGATCCACACCGCCAACACGGTTGACACGCCAAACAGCGACCCGGCAATCGAGGCGGAGAACAAAGTGAAGATCGTCAATTTGGCGCCGAGAAATGCGCCCGACCATGGCCATCAGTTTGACGTCGCCGAAGCCCATGCCCTCCACGCCCCGAGCGCGCAGATAGATAGCGCCTGCGCCGTAAATGAATGAGGCGCCGACAATCGCGCCGAGCACCGCGTCCATCAGGGACAGCAGATGCCAGGAAACGTCGGAGCTTACCGGCAGCGACACCAGACCCGGCAAAAGCTGCGAAGCCAGATCATTGACCGGAACCACCAGGCTGAACACTAGTCCCACCGCCAGTCCCGGGAGGGTCATCTTGTCGGGCAGAAGCTGGGTTTCCGCGTCAGTAAAGATCAGGCCGAGCAACAGGAATCCGAAAGCGCAATATTTAAGTGTCGCCAGGCTGGCGCCGAAATGCGCATAACAGGCCAGAAAGATCGCCCCGGTCAGGATTTCAACGATCAGGTAGCGCGGCGAAATATGGGCCTTGCAATTGCGGCAGCGGCCGCGCAGAATGAGCCAGCTCAAAACTGGAATATTGTCGTAAGCAGCAATCGGGCGCTCGCAACCGGGACAGGCCGAACGTGGCTGCACCACGGATAACTCCCTCGGCAAGCGGTAGATACACACGTTCAAGAAGCTGCCGAAAGCCAGCCCCAGGACGAAGATCGCCGATGCCAGAACAGGGTCCACCCTTATCCTTTGCGACAAATTCCTTCCGATTTACACTGATTATACGGGGATTCTCAAGGGCATCCTGAGTACGAAGGTCACTGGCCGTGCGGACCCAGGTTACCCTATTGGAAGGACATGAGCGGGACGCGGTCCCTGACGGGAACGTCTCTGGCGCCAGAAACCGAGGACACTTGACAGGTTTGTCAGAATGGAATGGATTCGGCAAGCTAAGGCCGTCATTACACTGGTGTTCCGTACCCGAACATGAGCGTGGCCCCGGTCTTCATCCGATCCCTGGCATTGGTTCGGCGATCCGTTGCCGTCTCGGCTGCGGATCTGACCCCGTTGGAAAGTCTTTCTTTTACGAATCGGAACCGGGCCGAGTCCACTATCGCTGATTGAAATTAAGGAGAAATCATGAGCAGGACGAAGCCGACAAGCAAACAGAAGGGGGCCGTCCAGAAGAAAGTGGACTGGAAGGCACTGGAAATCGTGCACCCGGATGCCGCCGGGATCGATGTGGGCGGCAGCGAGCATTGGGTGGCCGTTAGCCCGGATCGCGACCGGGAGCCGGTGCGGCGTTTCGGATGTTTTACCGCGGATCTGCGTGAGATGGGCCGATGGCTGGTTGAAAAAGGCGTGCGCAGCGTGGCCCTGCAGTCGACTGGCGTGTACTGGATGCCAGTGTTTGAGATTCTCGAACAGCATGGTCTGGAAGTGTTTCTCGTGAATGCCCGGCACACCAAAAATGTACCCGGGCGTAAGAGCGACATTCAGGAGTGTCAATGGCTGCTGAAGCTGCACGCCTTTGGTCTGCTGAATAATAGCTTTCAGCCAACCGACGAGATCCGGATTGCGCGCACCCTGTGGCGGCACAGAGGTAATCTGGTGGCCGAGGCAAGCAGTGCGATTCAACGCATGCAGAAAGCCCTGACCGAGATGAACGTGCAACTCAGCAATGTGCTGAGCGACCTCAGCGGTATGAGTGGCATGACGATCATCGGAGCCATCCTGAAGGGAGAACGTGATCCTTGGACCTTAGCCGCTTTGGTCCAGCCCGAGGTGAAGGCCACTCGGGAAGATATCGTCAAGAGCTTGGAGGGGAACTGGCGGGAGGAATTGTTGTTCGTGCTGAGGCAGCATGTGGAGTTCTATCGGATCTATCAAGAGAAGATCGCCGATTGTGATCTTCAGTTGCGTAAACATCTGGAGTCGCTAGGCTCCAAGCTAGACCTCAGAACGCAACCGATTGGCCCGAGACCGAAGGGCAAAAAGAACAGCCGGAACGCTCCCTCATTCGATCTGCGCACGGAGTTGTATCGCATTACGGGAATCGACTGGGCACAAATCAACGGCATCGATGTTCTGACGGCGCAAACCGTGATTGCCGAAGCCGGCCCGGACCTAAGCGCCTTTCCTAGCGAAAAACAGTTCGCCAGTTGGTTGGGGTTGTGCCCCACCAATGAGCAAAGTGGAGGCAAGATCCTCAACCGGCGAACCCGAAAAGTAGTCAATCGGGCCACCGTCGCCTTCCGCAACGCGGCCACGACTCTGTTGCGAAGCCAAAGCTATCTGGGAGCGCAATACCGCCGCCTGCGCACCCGTCTCGGCGCTCCCAAAGCTATCACCGCCATGGCTCGCTCTCCTTTACAGGCTCATCAAACATGGGCAGCAGTACGTTGATAAAGGGACTGAACACTATGAAGCGAGGTATCGCGAGCAGCAGATCCGCTCGCTGGCCAAGCGGGCACAAAAGCTTGGCCTTCAACTGGTTATTCCGAAGGCTGCGTGAAATCGCCGATATAAGGTTTCTGGAAAGTTCGTGCTGGCGCCCGCACCCAGCGGAGAGAGACGGAAGTTAGTGCGCGACAGTGATTGCAGCGGCCGTCGCACATCGCCACTTTCCGTCCCTGTAGATCCAAGTGTCAAGAAAGCGTTCCTTCTTAAGATAGGGTTTGCCGCCCTCAACTCCCTTCGCTCTAAACACTCCAGTGGCGGTCGCTGCATTTCCGTACACGTGGATAGCAATCGATTCCGGCGTAACCTGTTGTTCCTGTGAGTTTGACTTCTTGATGCTAGCCAGAAACTCGCCTTTGTCCTGGACGCTGCCATCATCGTTCACCAGGACAAGCTGATCGTCGAGAAGTTCGTTCAGCGCTTTGCGATCAGCCAGTTTGTAGGCCTGATTCCATGCTTTTTCCAAAGCGACAATTCTCGACTGCGTGGCACGGTCTGAATCATCTTGCGCCGATACAAGTGAAGGCACTGCACAAACGACGGTCATCAACAAGGCAACGAATCGCATTGGGGACCCTCTTTTCGGCCAGTGTATGGCACTTCGATGTTTGGGCTGCGGCAAGATGGTTTGCCCGACACCTTAAAGGCAACCTTTGCACGGGAGGCTGTCTCTCCAAAGTCATGTGCCTGTTCTTGTCGGCATTTGCCACATGGCAGTCACTACCGCGCCCGCGGCCGCGCAAAGCCACCACAATCGATATAGCTATTAAAGCTTCGAACTTGCTCGCAGGAAACTTTGTGAACGCTAGAGAATCTACGATCAGGTCACCACGATTGTCCGATCGCGGCGCCCCCCAAATTGCTCTTCCCATTCCTCGATCTCAAAGCCGAGTACGCCATAATGAAAAATGAAAGAAGATATCCGCGCCGCCGTGGATAGGGTCCTCGAGAGCCAGCAATTCATCATGGGTCCGGAGGTGAAGCAACTGGAGGCTGAAATCGCAGCCTTCGTTGGCTCCAGGTTTGCGATCGCCTGTGCGTCCGGTTCGGATGCGTTGTTGCTCGCGCTGATGGCGCTAGGCGTCGACTCCGGCGATGAGGTCATCACCCTGCCCTTTACATTCGTAGCCACCGCGGGCGCATCGCGCGGCTGAAGGCGACGCCGGTCTTCGTGGACATCGATCGCGAAACCTACAACCTGGACGCGAGCCGCCTCGAGGCCGCCATCACCAGTCGGACCAAAGCGATTATGCCGATCCATCTCTTCGGACTTCCGGCGGAAATGGAGAAAATTACCGAGATTGCGCGCGCCCACCGTCTGCCCGTGATCGAAGACGCGGCGCAGTCCATCGGCGCCCGCTATCATGACCAGTATGTCGGCAACGTCGGGGCCTGCGGCTGCTTCAGCTTTTTCCCGTCAAAGAATCTGGGTGGGGCAGGCGACGGGGGGATGGTCACCACCAACGACCCCGCCCTTGCCGAACGCATCTCGGTGCTGCGCGACCATGGCAGCCGCAAGAAATACCACTACGATCTGGTGGGGATGAACAGCCGCCTAGACACCCTGCAAGCCGCCATCCTGCTGGTCAAGTTCAAGCATCTTGACGCGCTGCGCAAAGCTCGACGCCGCAACGCCGATCGCTACCGTCAACTGTTCAGGCAGGCCGGTCTGGACAAGTCGATCACTTTGCCGATCGAGCCGGCAGGTCTGCACCACGTCTACAACCAATTCGTGATCCGCACGCCGGAGCGAGACCAGTTGCGGGAACACTTACGCAATTGCGGGATACCCACCGAGATCTACTATCCTTCGCCGCTCCACCTGCAGCCGGCTTTCGCCGATCTGGGTTATGGCCCAGGCGCATTTCCGCAGTCGGAGGAAGCCAGCCAGCACGTGCTGGCGTTGCCCGTGTTTCCACAAATGACCGAAGAACAGCAGAAAATTGTGGCCGACAGGACGGCGCAGTTCTTTGCGGAAAGAGCTAGAGAATGAACCGGACTTGCAAGGGCGCATTCACTGCGGCGCGCCCGCAAATCCGAAAAGAGAAGAGAAACCGACAGCTCGGCCCACTACTGGCTGTACTTGAAGTTGCTGATGTACATGTACCGCGTCGGTCCAATCGTGGCCGTGCCTCCCCAGGACGACTTATTCGTGCCCCACATATTGAATAGGAAGTAAGCCGGAGCACTAGGCACT
The DNA here is from genome assembly GCA_963803655.1 of Terriglobia bacterium. Taxonomy (GTDB): domain Bacteria; phylum Acidobacteriota; class Terriglobia; order Terriglobales; family Acidobacteriaceae; genus JAIQFF01. The sequence continues at coordinate 58,674 of CAWDNR010000010.1, read as the reverse complement.
GCCTGGGTATGGTGCACCACCAACTGACCGTCCACATACCAATCGACAAAGCTGGGCTGCCAGACAATCTTAAAATCGTGGCTATTGGTCTGGTTGAACCCGCTCACCTCAGTGTCCTGGAAGTCTGACACCCCGTGCCAGTTCGTACAGTCCACGGCATCCGGCTTGTTGCCTACCTGCTCCATATCGATTTCGGTCTCGGAGTTGGAGGCGTACAGAAAACCGGACGAATCAGAACCCGAGAGAGCTTCTGACACTCTCGACGTGAATTCGAATGTGCCGTAGCTGAAGGTCTGCTTGGTGATGACCTCCGACCCGCTGGATTTGATCTGGCTTCCGTTCTGAGTTTGGGTGAGCGAAAGGACAAGCTCCGATCCAACTGTCACGTTGTTGGGATCGAACGTACCCACATTGCCGTTCACGTTGCCAACGGGAGGCGCGGAACCGCTATCCGTTCCCCATGTGTAACCCGAAAACGTAAACGTACTCGGGCCGGTCACTCCAGACGGTGTACCGGACGACCCGGTGCTGCCGGACGACCCGGTGCTGCCGGATGAGCCGGTGCTGCCGGATGACCCGCTGGTGCCAGATGACCCGCTGCTGCCAGATGAACCACCGCTACCGGATGAACCACTGCTAGCGGTAGTTTACTGTGAGTTGAATCGACGAGCTTGTAAGTAAGTATTTTTGATGGTGTTACGAACGTGGTGTTGTCTTACCCACGTGGGGTACTACGATGCCATCGCTGCAAGCCCTAGAGTCTTGACCAAGGCTTGTTGGGCCAGAGTCTGCTGCGAGAGCACATAGGCAGTACGCGGCGGTCCCTTTTCGCCCTGAGGTGGATAGAGCAGAACGAACTGTTGGATCTGCTCCAGTTCCTCGAGCAGTTGCTCCACCGACAGATCCGCCCACGCAGCTTTCGCCTGTTGGTGCACATACTGCAGCAGAGAGATGCCCAACATGCAGTAGAAGGCGTGGATGCGAATCTTGCGGTCGGTCCAGTGATACATGGGATCCCAGCCCAACCACTCGCCATCTTTCAAGCCGCGGAACACGCGCTCGATGGATTGTTGACCGCCATAGCCGGCCACGACTTGCTCCGCGCTCCAATCCATGCGGTTGGTCAGCAGCACGGTGCGCCCCAGGCGCTGATTGAGTAGCTGCGGAAGAGCCGCGGAGTCGAAGTCAAACTGCAAATGCCAGCCACCGTCCTGCTCTTGCAGTTGATAGCGAATGAGCTCGGCCAGAAACGGAGCGGACAACCAACGCTGAATCTTGCGCTCAATCTGCTCCTGTTTCCAGCGCGCTTTCGGTTTATTCAGTTCCATGGCCAGACGGCGGAGCGACTGCAACACCCGGCTGAGGCTGGTGGTCAGACTATGCAGTTGCTCACCGGCAAAGGAAGCCGAGTACTTCACCACGCACAGATACTCGCGTCCATGGACCAGAGTTTTCTCGGCGGCAGCGCGCACCCCGGGTTGGGCACTGCTGCAGGGGGGGAGTTCCTCGAGCGCTCGACTGCGCAACTCCGCCGGCGCTTGATTCCAGGGCAAGGCCGAGATCCAGCCCACACCCGCTTCTGCCAAGGCCACCGTGTTGGCCAGCGCCGCCGAACCTTTATCCAACACCAGCGTGACCGTCTCGCGCCCGATCTGGTTTTGATCCAGCATGCGCGTGATGCGTGTTAACGCCGTGGAAAACTCTTCCACGTCGGCTACGTTTCCGGGATACACGTGATGACATAAGCTCAAGCCATGCTCGCCATCGAGCACGTAACTCAGACCGACTTGCCGCAGATTATGGCGGCCCTGCTTGTTGTGTCCGCGCTGGGCCAGTTGATTGCGCGTGTTGGTGCTGGCGATATAGGTGTAGAAGTTGGTGGTGTCGTAGGCCAGCAGACGACGACTCACCAGTTGTTTCTCTTTCCACACTCCCAGCAAACGCAACTGGGCTTGCTCCCAGGGATCGTCGGCCGAGGAGAGCGCTTCTGGGCCTTGCGGCAAGATATGTTCAAAGGCGTCCCAGAACGCTTGCGAAGTAAAGCGTTCGGGGGGAAACTCCCAGAGCGTCGACAGGATGGAGGAGCGATACCAATCGGGAACTTCGGTTTTGGGGCCAGGCTGACAGATGCGGTGGATGGCCGCCAGCAAGAGGTAGTGAGCGGGGGCGAGGGTCCGGAGCGTGGCGTAGGCCAGAGCGATTGCAGCAAGTCCCAGACGCCGGTTTGCTGAGCGGCGGCCCAGAGGGCGGCGGGCAAGCCAAACTCGCGGGTGGTGGCGGCCAAGGGGACGGGGGCGGTGCGGTCGCGGACCAACGCGGCGAGTTTCTCGGCGGTCCCGAGATAAGCCTGATGAACGATGCGGGGCTTGCCGTCGACGCGGGCACTTTCGACGACGTAGTAGTAGAGTTTGTTGCCTTTCTTCTTGGCGACGAGGCTTGCCATACAGGGTAATACAATATGACACACCCCGTCTATTGTCAAGCAACAAATGCGTAGATATGCACAGGAATCTACTTAATACAGGGTAATACAAAGAGTTGACGGCGAGAACTTGCAGAACTACTCTGTTGGGAATGACTTAGCGGCGCTGCTTGGACTCTTACTCGAGCGCTCCCAGTAAACTACCGCTAGAGGTGCCGCTGCCAGACGACCCGTTGCTAGAGGTGCCGCTACCCGACGACCCACTGTTGGAAGTGCCGCCACCCGAAGATCCGTTACTCGAACCTGTTCCACTGTGAGGAGGAATGAAAGGCAAACTTCCTCCCCCGCAACCGATAAGGAAAAGGACTGCAAACACTAATACGCTAATCCTCAGCATGAAATTTCCTTTAAAAACGGGGATAGGGACTGACGGATAAATCCCTTTGGCCAGAGAAACTGCAGGGGCCCAAGAAACGTCAAATTTCAGATTGCTGAACTCTGAAGATTTCCTCTCAGCGTCCCAGTTCGATCCCCGACGGCGCGCCTACCAAAAAAGGCAGGTGTCTGTTCATGTGTTACTTCTAAGAATCAAAAGTAACACCGTGCCTCAATTACCCGTTGTTACGGAAGGGCATAGCAAGGCTTTGAACTGCGGAGATCACCTGGAAAAGGGGGTGCGGCCGGACCGGATTGAACGGGTGGGATGGGGCCGAGGAAGGGCGAACTGAATGGAGAGGGTAAGTGAGGGCAGAGTTGGGGGTCCACTACTTCTTCAATAACTTTGCCCGCTATGAGCAAACTGTCAGGAGGCGGAACTGTCGGCGCTCGAACTAATTTCCGGCGCCGATCAACGAATGCGGCGCCCGCGCTGCCGCATTCTGACATTCCCCAACCACGCGCTCTACTTGTTTCAGTCACCTGGCTTGACAGATAGAATACCTTTGGTGAGCTAGAGACGACCCACGCCGAAACTTCTCCCGGTGCCGGTTGGTTTCGCGCTGGTTTCATTTTCCGCCTTCCACGATACGTTCCACTGAAACCGGGTCCCGCAATCCTGAAGTGGCGATCTCGATTCCTGGGTCACAGGTGACACCGGGATTGATGCGAACGGCGAGGGTCGAACCCACAGTGCCAACTGGTTCCGCATTTGGATTGTATTTCCTTGCAGGCTTTGGCTTCGCTTGCGACCGGTCGATCCACAAGGAAATTGTCGCGGTGTGTTCAAGATGCTTAGATGAACAGAATGAGAGCGTCGTTTCGAGCCATTGGCCGTGACGCAGCTCGGCCGGCATGGCGCTCCCGGTTCCCAGGAGTAAGCCGTACAGGGGACGCCCGGGGGTTAAAGTAAAATGTTCGAGAAGAATGCGATTGAGGACTTGCCGGCGCGGATATCAAGTTGCGCGCCGCCAGGAAAACAATAAGAGTCGGAGATGGCGTCGACGCGTTCGCGGTGCCCATTACGTTTTGTGCGAAAATACGAAAACCTTCGCGGCGTCTCCTTTGGGTCTGGCAGGCAGTCAAAGAAGGAATCCTCCCAGGGGAACCGAAGCACCGGGGGCCCGGAACCGTAAATTGTTCTCGGACTCTGATTAACAATCTCTAAATCCAAGATGTAGCCCGAGCGCCCGTTCGGTAATTCAAACAACGTCGATAAACGCTGCCGACCTGGCTGATTTCGAGGTCGGCCTGGTGACCTTCGATATCTGCCACGGAAATATCAACCGGGCTTCCTGCTTCGGCCAGTTTTCTGAGTGAGGCCGCAAGATTCGTGTGGTTTGGGTTTTTCTGCATGACAGCCTTTCGTTCAACTCGTCGAAGTGTTCGATGTACATACATTCATACGTGCATGCTCTGAGGTCGCTCCGTTGGACTTTTTGCCGTGACATGAACGACACCTGGCAACACCGTCTTGCACTGGGGGGACCTGATAATCACGCGCAGCCGCGTGGATTTGCTCCCGCACGGAGTCCGTTAGAAGAATTCGGTAACCCTTGACAACTCGCTCGCCGTGAATTCCCAGCGCACGAAGCAGTAAGCCCACTCTCTTGGCCGTCAGGGCGCGATCTTCATGGCGCCCCTTGAGCAAATCGTTTACTCTCTCCGCCAGGTCGCCAACAAAAAACGGCTCAGTAGTCGCCTCGTGACAGAAGAACAGCGCAGTCTCGGCGACCAGGCACCGGTCGTCGGCCAACCCGGCTGTTGCAACCTCTCGGCTCTGTTGCAGCAGGCAACCGGATACCGTTCTTTGCAAGTCTGGACAGTCGCAAATGGGTGCCAGCCAGGCACGGGCCTCATCTCGCATCGCGGAAACGAAATCGCGGATATACCTGTGCGAAGTCCGGGCGGGGCAATACTGGAGGCTGGAGACGCTGAAGTCCTTCGACGAGTTTCTGGCCGGCGGTTCCCGGAGTCCAGACGGAAGGCTTACTACCTTTCCATGTCCATCCATGAGCACCTGCCGCCGCAGGCCAGAAAAGATCTAAAGGAGGTCGGATGGACGAAGGGGCTGGAGTTGGCGAAAGTCGCGAGGAGGGATGGGCAGGAGTTCGATTGTGCAACCTGGCTGCACAAAGCGCGCTCACTGCCGAAGGATCAATTCAAGCAGGAAGTGGAAAGGGAACTGACGGGGCGGGAGTCGGAACCGTGGGAAATTATCTACTTCAAGCTGGCAGGCGATTGAGACGGCAGCTTTGATGCTGGGCACAGACAAGTCCCGAGGCTACTGCCTGGAGATGATCACTTTCTGGCAGGAGCGAACCTCGAAAACGAGCACCCAAGTGCGCTCCTGCAGTCCATGTCACGGTTCTTCAAATTCCTGCCGGGCGAACAACGGAAAGCATTTCTGCACGAGGTAACCGAGAAAGCTTCGTGAACCGGATTCAACCCCAGCGGCCGCGCTTGCGGCTTGATCCCAAACCATATGACCAACTCAGAAAACAGGTTCTGCGCCGCGATGGCTGGCGATACCAGATCTGTGGTTCCAGACAAAATCTGCAGGTCCACCACAAACAACGACGTAGTCAGCAGGGCTCGGATGAAGACTCAAATCTGATCACCCTGTGTGCCAGTTGCCATGAAGACGTCCACAGTATGAAGCAGTGAGGCGCGCTGGCAAAAAGCTGTATTGGCCTAGAGGCCGTGAAACGGGGCCCGGCATGCGGGTGGCCGGGGGGGACTCTCGGGGGAGTCCAAAGGGTGCTGGTGTCGCCACGCGAGGCATAGGCACGCGCGAGGCCCGGGTGAACCGGTGCACCACATGGCCTGTACCCCTGGTCACGGGAAGGATCACCGATCTGGCCGGGCTCGAACGAACATCTGTTTGCCCGCCACTTTCCACGGAGAATGCAGATACAACCGAATGAGCAATGCCGAAACGGGCAGTCGCGACTTCACGGTCAACGGCAAAAAGCGGGGCTTGCACTCGATCACACGGTACCCGTTCGTTTCAAGAAAGTCGCAGAGGCTCGTATGGGTATACACGGTTCGATGGGTGTAGTCATCGAAGTACTCTCGATAAGCGTAGTAATAGTTCGGCTGCAGAATGTTCAGCGTTCCGTTCTCTGCAAGTATGTTTCTTAGCTGGCGCAAGACGAAAGAGAACTCTTCTTGTGTGATGTGTTCAAAGAGGTTGCTGGCGAACGCAAAATTGACCGATGCGGGCACCAGAAACGATAGGTCAGAAACATCACCGACCCGGCTTTCGATTCCGGGCTGGAGATAGTCGACGAACCCCTTCCAGGTGTCGAGAGCGATTCTTCTGCGGGCTGTCACGTTGTTGACAAAGTGCCCGTATCCGGCGCCAAGCTCGAGCACGCAATCGCTGGAGGAAATCAGGCCGGAAAAATAATGGAGGCACAAGGTCCGCCATAACACCTCCCGGCGCGGGTCGTGCTCCAGACGCGTTTCGAAATATGTCCGCTCCTTACTCATTCACCCGCGGCCATCCGAAGCAGAGCCCCCAGATCATCCGAAGACCGACCTTCAGGGCACGACGATTGTTGACATTTCCTCCCTTGCTTACCCCTACCCGGGGATGAAATGTAATTGGACACTCGACCACACGTTCGCCGTAGGCCAGCGCGGTATCGAGAAAATGAGCATTGAACTCCAGGTTGACGGTTGGGTTTAAATGGGGAAGCAGTCGTTCGAGGCTTCGACGGCGAATGAGTTTGTAAGTCGTACCGACGTCAGTAAAGGTGCCGCGTCCCAGATGCTTCAACTCCAGGAGCTTCCCGGCAAAAAAATTGCCGTAGTACATGAACGTCGAAAGCTGGGTGGAGTAGTCACGCAACTGCTCCACAATCCGCGTGCCGTTGACGATATCAGCATGGTCGATGTAAGCCAGCAGCTTTTCCAGATCTCTTGCGCTGAACGTGAGATCTCCTTCGCACAGCACAATCAGATCTAGTTGTGTTTGCGCCAGCGCTTCCCGGAGACAGCGATAAACGCAACTGCCATACCCCGGTTTGGTCTCGGTCACAGCGAACGCGCCGGCGGCCTTTGCAACCATGAAGGTGTTGTCCCGGCTGTCATTGTCCACGACAACTACGCGGCGGACGAGCGGCTGATTTCGAAAGTCGGCGACTGCCTCGCCGATGCTTTTCTCGTCGTTATATGCCGTAAGAGCAACCACCACCTGTCGATTGGAAACCGGCTGCAAGCGTTCTCCGCGCGAACGCCTGCGTTTGCCCGGAAGCAGGAACACTAGGTCCAGAGCCGCCAACACCACTCCCAACGAAGACGGGACACCGCTATACCAGATGATTGCCTCGTTCCAGGCTCGAAACGGCTGACCAAGACGCAAGATGAGGCGGATGAGCGAGAATACAATGCCGCCAAAATAGAGTGTCAAGCTCAGTAGCACGAGCAGGCTGCCAAAAAACAATAAGGGGATTTCTGTCTGGGAGATGCCGGTGTTTTCAGGAAGGACGAGTGATGGTCCTTCTGTCCGGGAATGCGGTACGGATTGTTTGGCGCCCGCCCTCAGCGACATATAGTCCGATCACAGTATAAATTGCTGCTCGGAGCGGCAAGGCCGTTGCGACCGCTAGTTCGGCTCAGCGCCAGGTTCGATGGTTGGAACCGGCACACAACCGATTTGCTCTAGGTTCCGCACCAGAGTCTTGTCCTCCGGGCGGTAACGAGGTAAGTAGATCTCAGAACCAAGCAAGTAGACCTCAGAACCAAGCAAAACGCAATGGGGAGTGTAGGAGGCCACGATTGCGCCGCGGAGATCCCGCGTAATGACAGGCACCCCTCGGTAAGAGTCAGGGTGCGCAGCTGTGATTAGGACATCGAACTCCCCGGAACGCACCCTATCGAGAATAGGTCGTGCATCGAATTTCCCGAGCCTCTGCAGGTAGGAGAGGAGGAACGGCTCCATCAAGGCAGGATTGGGATCGAGCAAAGCCAGACGCGGCACAGTAGAGAAGATGTGGCGACCTTGGAGAGCATTTTGCATCGCCTGAAATCCTTCATTTCTGGAGTCTATCGATCGAGGACCAATTCCGGAGCGCAAGACCGTGTAGAGCTCGTGTGTGCTAGTTGGCAAAAAGTGAATAGCAAACAAGGCTGCAACGAAGAGTGCCGCCCAAACGTGTTCGCGGGCCCACACCGTCAGCCGAAACACACCGAGGACCGCCAGAGGAGTCAACCCTAAAAGGCTCTCAAGAAAATAATTACTGTTGGCGCCAGCCTGAAGGCTAGTGAGGCCGCCGCTGAACCAAGCACAACGAAAACGATGCGTCGCCCTACCTCGTGGAGAGAACAACCAGAATCCAGCAACGCCAAGGCTCGCTTGCGCCGGTCCTTCAACAGATCGGCGCTCCCCTTCAGTCTGGGCATAGGTGCCCCGCTCCTGAACACCTATTTATTGCATTATTTATGCAGACGTCAATCATGGCGCTGTCACCTAATGGCGCTGTCACCGGCGTATGCCATTTTATCAAATTCATCGGAACTGCCTTTACCTGCTCTGAAGGCTCAAGCACAATCATCGTCGAATGTGGATGTCGCAAACCGAAGGCATTGGAAAAAAAGCGCTACCATGGCCTCTGAACTGCGCTCACGCTAAGTTCCGGCGCCGGAATCCGATCTATCCTGGCGAGTGGCCAAGGCAGGATGTTCGCAGGCAACTGACTGCGCCACGGAGACGGGTCGTTCCTTGATCGAGTATTTCAGCAAGCACCAGAGACACCGTACGCCGTCTTTCCAGCCGATCTTCTTTCCTTCTTCATAAGTACGGCCCCAGTAGCTGATACCTACTTCGTAGATCCGCAAGCGCCGTTTTGCAATTTTGACCGTGATCTCCGGCTCAAAACCAAAGCGGTTCTCTTCGAGGGGGATGGCCTGGACAATTTCCCGGCGGAAGACCTTATAGCAGGTTTCCATGTCGCTCAGGTTGATGTTGGTGAGGCAGTTCGAGAGCAAGGTAAGCAACCGATTAGCTACTGAATGCCAGAAGTAGAGTACCCGATGCGGCCTGCTGCCCAAAAAACGCGAACCGTAAACCACGTCGGCTTTTCCCTGGATCAGAGGATCGAGCAGGTTGGGATAATCGGCTGGGTCGTACTCGAGGTCAGCGTCCTGAATGAGTACAAAATCTCCCGTGGCTTCCTGTATGCCGCGCCGAAGGGCGGCGCCCTTCCCCATGTTTTTCGGCTGCAGAAGCACCCGCAGGTTGGAGTGTTGACTCTGCAACTCGGCCAGAATTTCCCTGGAGCCATCACGCGAACCGTCGTCCACGCAAATCAATTCCAACTCTTGGGGAACGGCCAGAACACGCTCCACAACGAAACGCAAGGTACTGCGCTCATTGTAGACCGGCATGATTACCGACACTCTCATGGTAGAAGCGAATCTCTTGAAATCTGAAGTCAGCTCACGCAGCGGTTTCTTGCCATCCCTTGGACTGGCGCAGGAACGCGTTTGTATATCCGATGCGAGCAAGGAGCTTGAGCTGTTATACCACGCCTACAACTCCAGGCGCCGACTGCAACAAACTGGCCCGCTCGTTTATCGGAATGGCAGGAAGGCGGGAGTCATTTGCCTAGATGGACTAAGCGAACTTCCACTCGGCGGTTGTAGGCGCGTCCCGCGGCGGTGGAATTAGGCTGCACCGGAGCGGCCGTCCCAGCGCCTATAGCCGCGAGCCGTGTCGTGGAGACGTGTAGTTCGTCGACCAGTGCATTCCTCACCTCGATAGCACGGCGGCTCGAGAGTTCCAGGTTGTAACTTTCCGGACCCGTGTCGTCGGTGTGCCCCTCGAGAATCGCGCTGGCCCCCGGATTTTTTGCGAGGGCGTCAGCGATCCGGTGCAAAAAAGGACCGTATTGCGAGCCGATCACAGCGCTGTCCTGGTCGAAGAAAATAGTTTCCAGCTTTTGAGTCTTGCCCGAGCTCTCAGTCGCGGCATCTGAATCGGTTGGAAACTTCCGCACTGTTACGTCATTGAGCTCGTTGAAATCTGCGTTCCTCGCACCCCGGGAGTCGGCGGCCGTGTGTTTCGGTGGTGGGCTTGGTGTGTCGATTGGCGAGGCCGGTATTTCATTGGGCACCGAAGAACCTGACCCCGAACTGCTTTGCACTAAGGCCGACCCGCCCGCCCCGTTGGCCTCGACCCGCCCGGAACGCTGCGACGAAAACTCTTGCCCAAGTACGAAGGCCAGAATACCGGTAACCACAGTTAAGGCCATGGCCTTCGGCCACCAAATTCGACTTTCAGAGCGTTTCTCTGCAACCTTCTTTTTCTGCAGCAGAGCCGTGGCTAAGGCCGTTTCCCGCTCTGGTCGGACCGGTACCGTCTTCGGCGGAGAGTCCTTTCCTGGATTCACAGTTCTGTCACCCCGAAATGCGGCCGCCGGGTTGCTCTGGATCGGCGTAGAGGTGTAGAGTTCCGGCGCCTTGCCAGGCTTTGCAGCAGCTTCGACGATGGCTGCTTTCATGTCCAACGGGGTCACCCGCGCCCGGGCTGTTCCCCGAGGTGGCGCCGCGGCCGCCGGCACTTCGGCTAACGGGGCTGATTTCCCCGCCGGCACGATCTTCTGCTCTTCCGGGGCCGGGCTGATGTGTGCGCGGGCTACGACAAGTGCGGGTGGAACCTTTTCGCCGGCACCGGAAGGGTTTCCACTGCGGGAGTGAGCGGCTGAAGCGGTTGCTTCTGCGTCCCTCGAGATATTGCCCGGAACTACGGCCGCCTGCGCAATTACTCCCGCTCCTGCACGATCTGTCTCTGGCAGGTTCGTTTCCCTGATCGGCTGCACTTCGCGGTTGCCGCCTGAGATTGCCGCTGACGGCTCCATCTGATACACGTCGGCCAGCACACTGTTCAGATCCAGGTCTCGGGCCGCTTCCTCGACGATGCGTCCATCGATCGATCTCGCGTGCTCGGCAAACGCTAACAGCATGGCATTGAAGCACAGGGTATTGATAGTGCGGGGAACTCCCCGGCTGTGATCCCAGATGTTCCGGACTGCACCCAGGGTGAAGAGGTTAGCTCCCGGATATCCCGCCGTTGCGAGACGGTGGTCGATGTAAGCCTTGGTCTCGTTTAGCGCCAGCGGGCTAAGCCGGCCAAAAGCAGAGATTCGCTGCAACAACTGCTCCTGTTCCGGCAACGCCAGCCTCTTCGCCAGTTGCGGTTGCCCGGCCAGAACAATCTGCATTAGCTTGGTGGAGGCAGTTTCGAAATTCGAAAGTTGCCGCAACGCTTCCAGCACGGCGAAATCCAGGTTTTGGGCTTCATCCAACACAACGATTACGCGTTTGCGTTCTTGTGCTGCCCGGGTGAGCACCTGGTTGAGCTGTTCTGACAACTTGCGAAGAGACGTTTCTTCGGAATTTGTTCCCAGCTCGAGCAGCACAGACTGCAGCAGTTCGCAGGGGTTGGGTTGCGGTTGAAACAGGAACGCCGTATGAGCTGTGGTGCGAAATCTCTCTAGGAAGTTGAAAAGTAGCGTGGTTTTGCCCATCCCGGGCTGCGCTACCAGTACCTGGAATCCGAAATCACAATCGATCCCGTTGACCAGCGAGGCCAGCGCTTCCCGGTGAGTCTGGCTGAGGAAGAGGAACCGTGGATCCGGGGTAACCCCGAACGCGTTCTCCCGCAACCCGAAATGACCCACGAGTTGACCCTGCACCGACGATTCCACAGCATTGCTCCGCAATGGGCACCTATCCAGCAGATCACGTTGCAAGTCGAGCTCCACCCCTCGAAAAGCCGCAATGGGAGCGGATTTCAAGCGATACAAGGGATTGGAAATCCTCGTTTCTGAGGAATGCGAAAGAACTTGCAGTAAAGGACTACAGACTGGGTCGGGACCAGCCTGCCAAATGATCGCGCAAGATCCTGCACTTAGAGTGCAGATTGCTGCAACTAACGATCCGGCAGGGTAGAAACGAAGCCCATGCTAGCCACTTGAAATCGCGCTTGCCCCACTTCCGTAACTTGCCATCCATCTCCGAAAGCTATAAAGTCCGGCGACGATGGCTTTGCACGCGTTGCTGTTTTCTCGGGACCAGGGAATCATTGAACTGGCAGGCGAAGTTCTGAAAACCCTGGATATCGAGCTCTCGCAGTCCAACATGGCTGACGAGGCTGTGCAAAGGCTCACCAGCACCAAGTTCGACGCCCTCATCGTAGACAATGCCGACGCGCGCGGTGCCGTGGCGATTTTGGCGGCCGCAAAATCCCTGCCCTCTTGTGAACAGTCAATCGGTATCGTGCTGGCGATTTCGTCCAGTAGCATCGGACTTGCGGATGGCGCACACAGTCACATGGTTCTCTACCGCCCGCTGTCCGCGGATCGGCTGCGCACTGGAGTCAAGTCCGCTCTCGGACTACGGAATGAGAGTGAGGAGGCGCGCGAGTCCCCGCGTGCATCCATCCGTATTGCGGCGACGCTGCGGGGCGCCGGCCTGGATGAGACACTGGCTTTCATTACCAATCTCAGCGCGGGCGGGGCCGCGTTGTATGTAGGACAATCCATACCCTCTGCATCGATCCAAACCCTCGAGTTTTCTCTGCCGGGTGAGAAGGACAACCTCACCACTGCCGTGGAGTTGATATGGAGAGACGTGCAAGGCCGGATGGGAATTCGCTTTGCAAGTATGTCCGCGGCCTTCAGTGAGAGTCTGGAGAAGTGGTCGGCCGCTCAGCCTGAAGCGCAGCGTGCGTCGAAAGCCGGCGCCTGACCGGAGGGGTCATCCCCCGGCGCCGTCATATTTCCCACTAAGTCCGTTCCAACGAATCTTGAGCATTTCGGCAAACATTTGTGTTCCGTCCCGCAATGGGCTGATGCGAGTGCCTTCACTGTGGGCCCATTCCACCGGGACTTCCGCGACCTTGAACCCAAACTTCCGGGCCAGGTAAAGGATTTCCGGATCGAAACCCCAACGTTCAATTTGTTGCAGTGGGAAGATTGTCTTCGCGGCGCTGCGGGTGAACGCTTTGAAGCCGCACTGGGTATCTTTGAAGCGCAGACCCAGCGTAATGCGCAACAGCAGATTGAAAACGCGCCCGAAAATCTGCCGATAGAACGGTTGTCGCTGAGTTTGCAGATCGCGGCGCAGCCAGCGCGAGCCAATGGCGATGTCCGCGCCGCCCGCGATGGCGGCAAACAGCTTGTCGGCCTCTTCGATGGGAGAAGAAAGATCGGCATCGCTGAACAACAGCATTTCGCCGCGGGCGTGCAGCATCCCGTTTCGCACGCTGTATCCCTTGCCGCGGTTGCCCGGATTCTGCAACAGCCGCAGGCGGGAATTCTTTTCCGCATAACTGCGGATAATCTCCACCGTGTTATCGCGTGAGCCGTCGTCCACGGCAATGATCTCCGCATCCCAGCCTCGCTGAGCCACGTGGGCGAGCACTTTGCCCAAAGTGGCGCCGACGCGCGCGCTTTCGTTATAAGCCGGGATGATGATGCTGTAGCGTCGGTCGTCAGTCGTCAGGTCTACGCCCATGAGCTTGGGATGGAGCTCGGTCGTGGCCACTGTGGCGAGGACTCCTCCAGACAACTCGAGGAGAGATATGAAGCGATGAATGAAGTTCTCTTAGTCAATTCACTGTACGTTCAAGGTCAGGGACGTGAATCCCGTGTTTGGGCCAAAAGTCGCGTGTACGACTACAGTATAAGTCCCGGATGGGGTTCCAACCTGTTGCGGCGGCTGATTACCCATGCTGCTACCTCTCCAGGAGGTCGCGAAAAACAGTAACATCAGCGGCGCGAGCCACAGATATCGGCGCTACGGCGTGCGGACCACTTGGGTGCACGGGTTCCCGGCACGAACAACATTCCCAGCGCGATGGTCCATAACCACGACGCTGGCGTTGAAGCAGGTCGTTGCAAGCCTGCGGTGACAAGGGAACAGGTTGCGCCCGTAGGCACGCCCGTGCAAGTGAGTGAAGCCGTCATCCCACCCATCACTTGGCCCCCGATCGAAAGCCTGTAGGAAGCAGTTTGTCAGGCCGTTATGGTTGCCGAACTTGGGTCTCCGTAGGGTCGGCCCAAACCCAAGCTTGCTTCGGCGGATGAGTAGACGTAACTGCCAGGCAACGTGCCACTCTGACCATCCAGGTTCGTGACCACAATATCTACTGTCCCGACTGCGTGGGCTGGCGCAGTCGCGGTGATCGAGGTGTGCTTGCCACCGCTACTCCGGTCGCAGGTGTCCCGCCAAAGCTTACCGTGGCTCCGGCCGGGAAGTTCGTGCCCGTGATCGTCAGCGGGGTACCCCCGTTGGTAGGTCCAATGCCTGGAGTGACCGCCGTCACCGCAGGTGCAGGAATAGGGGTATATCGGGCTGGGTCTCGCCACGCTGCGCCGGCAGGCTTGATCGCAGTTTGTGCCGCCTACACGACCTTGTTCGCCGTCCAGTACAGGCTCGACCTCGTACCGAAGGTGGACACCCTGACGGTGTCGGAGTGACTGTGGGAAAGGTTATCGCTGAAGCAGGCATACCGGCGGACCCATAGGCCGCCCGACCCGCATCAGTCCGGGCACTAATGGCCGACGAATGTAATTGTCACTAACACCTAAGCATTATTCCCAACCCGCACGCGTCGCTCACCAAACATGGATTGAAGTATCGTCTGGCGCGCCTCGTCAGAGTATCAATCGTCTGCTTCGCCGAAACGCTGTAGTCCTCCATTGCGCGTGAGCGTGGAAGATGTTTTCCTCTTCGGGTAAATGCTCTTCCATGCAGATCAGGCGCACGGATTACTTTGGTAACGTGCCGCGGTAATCTTCGCACCGTTTTCGGAAGTGACCCGGATGCCGCTTCCGGCGCGCCTTTCAGGCCGACCGATCTCGCTAAGTGCTGTCGCTGGCGGCGATTCCAGGCCATGAGTCCACCGCAAACCAAACCGCGCGCGAGCCAGTGCCGTCACCTGGGCTGCGTTGGCATCGCGGTTGCATCGTGTATGCATGAAAGTTCCTCAACTGCGCTATGACAATATTTGTCCATCTGATCTTGATCGCGAGTTTGCTGGTGGGTTGCTGCTCCGCGCAAACTTCTACGCTCAAGGTTCTGCCATGGAACAACCATGAGGCTGCGCTGTCGCTTACGTTTGACGATTCGCGCGCAGTGCATCTGGACGTCGCGGTTCCCGAACTCAACAAGCGTCATCTGCACGCAACCTTCTTTCTCATCGTTTCCAAGACAACCCGCTTGGACGATTGGCGGAAAGTCCAGGCGCAAGGACACGAGATTGGCAATCATTCCGTGTCCCACGAGCCCGCGACCGATCTGACCAAGGCCGGCGAAGAGTTGCAGGTAGAGGACGCCAAGAAGTTTCTGGACAGCAATTTCAAATCGGACATCATCACTTTCGCCTATCCCTACACCGAGGTTTCACCCGGCCTGCTGTATTGGGTGAAGCGCTATGACTTCGCCGCACGCGGTGGACGTGGCGATGGCAGCCTGGTCTACATCAAGTCCGACGTCCAGCCGGACTGGTACAACCTGCCCAGCCAGCCCAGCTACACCAAGTATGACGCCGCCACTTATCAAAGCTGGATCGATAAAGATGATGTCGCTGAACGCCTGGACCATTCTTCAGATCCATGGCATCGGCGATCCTTCGACCGGATTCGAGCCCATCCCCAGCAATACATTCATTGAATTCCTGGACTACGTGAAGGCGACCGAAAACAAGGGGCTTTGGGTGGCGCCGTTCGGAGAAGTGGCCGCTTACTTCCGCGCCCAGAAAATCCTGGAGGCAGCACAGCCGCAGACGGCAATCGGTGAAAAGAAATTTACCTGGCAAGTTCCAACTCCATTCCCGCACGGGGTGGTCCTCAAGGTCGCGGTCGAGGGTTCAACCTCCCACGCGCATCTTTACCAGGCGGGACATGAACTGCACCGCGGCAAAGATGGGGTTTACCCGGTGGCTTTCGATTCACGAGAGTTGATCGTGAAAGGTCAATTGTGAAAAGGCTTTGCGTAATGCTGCCGGCGAAAGACGAGGCGGTAGGCATTGGAAGAACGTTGCGGAGCATTCTCCGGGCTGGCCTTCTGCCCGCGGATGTTTACGTCATTGATGACGGCTCCAGCGACGGCACGGGAGAAATCGCCCGCTCATTCGGCGTGAATGTGGCCAGGAACGAAAAGAATATCGGGAAAGCGCACAGCCTGGCCCGCCTGGCTTCGGCGTTCGAACTGGTGCGGCGTTACGACTACGTCTGCCTGATGGACGCCGACACCCAGGTTTCTGAAGACTATTTTCAGTCCGTCAGGAAAAGTTTTGCGGAACCCGACGTGGCTGTGGTGTGCGGCCGGGCCAAGAGCACGCCGCACAACTGGCTGACCGCATATCGCTGTCTGGCTTACTGGATTTCGCACGCGGTCTACAAGGATGGGCAGAGCAACATGGGCGTGATCACGGTGACCCCCGGTTGCGCCGCCGCCTTCCGCTCGGATGCATTCGCCCAGCTCGAGTGGAGCAACGACACCATCGTCGAGGACATGGACTGCACCATTCAGGTCCATCGCAAGAAGCTGGGCAAGATCGTTTACCAGAAGCGCGCCGTGGTTTCCACGCAGGACCCGAGAACCCTGCGCGACTACGTCAAACAGATGTATCGCTGGCACACCGGCGCCTGGCAGGTGGGCATGAAGTACGGAATGCTCACCGGGCTATCGAAGATCGATCTGGAATACAAGCTGTTGATGGGCGAAGGCGTAATCTTCGCCACTTTGTTTCTGTTGCTGCCGGTCTGGCTGGTGATTTATCCCAGACTCGCGTTCTACGGAGTCGGCATGGACATGATCGTTCTTGTCTTCCTGTCGATGATTTGTGCGGTCTGCGATCGGCGCACTCGATGTCTTCTTATGTACGCCCTGATGTACCCGCTGTTGCGCTTCGTGGACTGTTCCGTTTTCCTGTACAGCTTCTGGAAAGTAGTGATTCAGAAGAAGCAGGTCAGAGGCTGGTTTGCGGTTAAACGGTACTAACTAGAAAAGTGGAGTTATGAAAATCAAGTCGTTATTCGCGCTGATCGCAGTTCTGGTACTGACGACGTTCTCTGTCGCTCAGGACGGGGCTGTGTCCGCGCTGCAAGGCAGCCTGGTCGATTCGGTTGGTTTGCCCGGACAGGGTTGGACTTCGATCGGCAATCAGAGTCCGATCGAGCACAACAATTTCTACTTTCAATCCTACGTGGAGCAGAGTGCGGCGGTGTTCTCCACCTACTCGGGATCGATCACGGTGACCCCGTTCGTCGGATTGGGCCTGATGCTCGACACCAAAGGCTACGACTGGAACAACAAAGTTCAGCCCCGGCTCGGCATGAAAGTGAACAAGTACTTCCGCAAGGGCGTGATCAGCGTGGGTTCCGCCTACTCGTACGAAGACCGCTTCAAGGGCGTCGACAGCAGCGGGCTGACGGTTTTCGTCCAGGACTGGTTTGGCTGGCAGCCGGTGGCGGAGAAAGTCGAGCCGTTTCCCGGGATCTTCGTGGATGGAAGTAGGAAATCTGTCGCCGGTCGAGAAGGGAAACATTCTCGGCCTGGGCTACGTCACGCAGGGAGTGGTGGCGAAAAGGTTCAGCCGGGCCACCCTGGTGCCGTATGTCGAGGCCACTGTGTTCCATGACAGCAAGGGCTTCGATTGGGACAACAAGGCCACGGTCGGCGGCGGAGTAAAAGCGATTTTCCCGCGGAGCGACGTCTACACCGAAATCGGCGCGGCCTATCTCCACGAGAACCGTTTCCAGTCGGGCCAGTCGGCGGGCGGCGTCTCGGTGTTCACCAACTTCTCATTCAACTGGAATCTTTTGGGTCGAAAGGCAGGTCGGTAACATGCCATTTCCTGGTATCGGAAGCATCTCGGCCATCATTCACATGCTGGCGAAAGGTCCTGAAGTAACGAGGTCAAAACATCTTATGCGCGTAATTGGAACCATCATTCTTGCACTGCTGGCGAGCTTGAGCATGGTCAGCTCTGTTTCCGCTCAGGATTCGCCTTTACTCTTGTCTTCGATCAACCTGAGTTCGGCCAGCGTAACTGAGGGCCGTTCCGTTGAAGCCACGGTAACTCTGAACATGGCCGCTCCCGGCAACGGCGCGAAGGTCTCGCTGGCGGTCGATCCGGCGGGCTCGGCCATGGTGCCGGCCAGCGTCACGGTTCCAGCCGGCGCGACCAGCGCGACCTTCCCGGTGAAGGTGGCTACGCGCTACTTCCGTCACCATTTACGGCAACTACGGCGTCACCAAGAGCGAGTCGTTGGCCGTGATGCCCCGGGTTTCGATTGATGAAGTGGCCGACCGCGTGATTGAGCGCGAGCGCGCATTCGTCGCGCAGATGAAGCACCGGCATCCCCTGGCCGAGACCTACATCCAGAACCTGAAGACGGACAAAGACTCGATTGTCGCGCCCGCCAGCGATCAGTATTTTCTGGGACGGCTGGACCTGAGCGATGGCGTGGAGGACCAGCTGTTTGAAAAGCAGACCGGCCTCAAGCTCAAGGCCTTGAATCGCGTTTCCCAATCTGTTTTCCCGCAAGTTCCTGCCCCTGGGCTTCGCTCAGATGGTCATGCTCGACCGAGACTTTCAGAAAAAGAACTACGACTTCAAATTTGTGCGGCAGGAGTTTCTTGGAGAAGTGCGTTGCATCGTGATCGACGTTCAACCCAAGGACAATGCGGGCGGGCGGTTCCTGGGCCGGATCTGGGTTGAGGACCGCGACTACAACATTGTCCGCTTCAACGGAACCTATTCTCCGCATTCACGCTACAGCTACTACCTGCATTTTGATAGCTGGCGTTTGAATCTTCAGGCCGGCGTGTGGTTGCCGGCGTATGTCTTCATCGAAGAGTCGAATTTGAAAAGCGCCGGCCCGCTGCTCCCCGGCCTGCATTTCAAGGCGCAGACCCGGCTCTGGAGCTACGATCCGGAACCGCTGAAACACGACAGGAATTTGCCGACATCCAGATCGACGCCGTCAGCGATCAGACCGACTCCGCCAAGGAAGCCGGTCCCGTGGAAGCGCAGCGCATGTGGGAGCGGACGGCCGAAGACAACGCGCTCGACCATCTGCAGAAAGTTGGCCTGCTCGCGCCCCCGGGCGATGTGGACAAGATTCTGCAAACCGTGGTCAACAACCTGATCATCACCAACAATCTTCAGATTATTCCTGAAGTCCGCTGCCGGGTCCTGCTGACTTCGCCGCTGGAGTCTTTCACCATCGGCCACACCATCGTGATCAGCCGCGGCTTGCTCGATGTTCTTCCCGATGAGGCGTCGCTGGCCATGACTCTGGCTCACGAACTCAGCCACATCGCGTTAGGTCACCGCATCGACACCAGGTTCGCCTTCAACGACCGCTTCTTTTTCCCCGATCAGAATACCTTCCAGCGCATGGACTTCGGCCGGAACCCGGCGGAAGAAGAAGCCGCCGACAACAAAGCCATGGAGCTGCTGGCGAACTCTCCCTACAAGGACAAGCTGGCCAACGCAGGATTGTTCCTGAAAGCGCTGAGACCCGCGCGCCCGAACTCACCAGCCTGATCAGGCCGCACATGGGCAATCGTATGGAAAACGGAAAGAACATTCGGATGTCCGCGCTGCTGAGCAGCGCTCCGCAACTTGAAATGCAGCGCATCGATCAGATCGCGGCCCTTCCGCTCGGCGGCAGGGTCAAGCTGGACCCCTGGAGCAACCGTTTGGAGATGATGAAGACCAAGCCCGTGGTTCTGCTCTCGCCGCAGGAGAAGATGCCGTTTGAAGTTACACCGTTCTTTCCCTATCTCACGCGGCTGAGCACGACTCCGCAGTCGAGACGGCGTCGGCGCAATGAGCAAACATGGTCGCAACTCTCGGGAACTTATGAACTCAAAAGTTGGATTCGCCTTGGAGGCCTTGAAAGAAATGAGCACGAACCGAACGATTCCGATGCTGGCGCTGATCGCCCTGATTTCCCTTTCGCTGGCGGGATGCGGAGGCGGCAGCATGGCTTCGCCTTCTTCAACTTCAACCCCGAGCCAGCCCAGTCACACCACCACCGGTCATCCCACGGGCATGTGGAGCACGCTGCCCGCAAGCATGCCCATCAACCCGATACACGCGGCCCTGCTTCACACCGGCAAGATTCTCATCGTCTCGGGCTCCGGCAACTGCCCTCCGACGCTGGCGGGCTGCCCACCTGGACCGCAATACCCGCAGGGCGCGGCGCTGATGGACCTGGCGACCAACCAGATCACGGCGCTGCCCATCAGCTGGGACATGTTCTGCAACGGCATGTCGATCATGCAGGACGGCAGAGTTCTGATCAACGGCGGAACCAAAGGATACGGAGCCCTTGCCGTGGTAGGTGTCACAGAGTGACATTCCGTTTACCGGGCTGCCCAATGCTTCGATTTTCGATCCGGGCACGGAATCGTTTGTAGACGTCGCTCCCACAGCCCATGGACGCTGGTACCCAACCGTCACCGAACTCAACGACGGTCGCATGATGACCACGGGCGGACTTAACGACACTGACGGCGGTTACAACAACACCAGCGAAATCTGGGACGGTACGAAGTGGGGCGCTGAAATTCCCGGCAATCCCAATATCCCGAACTTCCCGGGCTTCGGATTCCCGCTGTATCCCAGAATGCATTTGCTCCCATCCGGCCACGTGTTCTACTCCGCGCCATCGTCGGCAACGCTGGACTTCAACCCAACCAGTCAGAACTGGACGCTGGTGGCGTGGACAATTTATCCCGGATTAAACGATCCCAACGGGGAGCGAACCTACGGCTCGTCCGTGCTGCTGCCGCTCACGCCGCAAAATAACTACAGCCCAAAAGTCATGATCATGGGCGGTGACAATCCCGCAACCGACACTACGGAACTCATTGATCTGAGTCCGGCCGGCTTCCAACTATCTGCCACTTGCCCGACCTTTCGCGCCATGCTGGGTGGAGGGACCGAAGATGGCTCAGGCTCGGGTAGAGATGGAAGCGACGATTCTTCCCAACGGTAAGGTTCTGGTCGACGGCGGCTCTGCCCAGGATGAGGACGCCAGCACGGCCAGCCTGCAAGGCTGAGATTTACGATCCCGCAACCAACTCGTTCTCATCCGCGGGCTCGAACGCATTCCCCAGGCTTTACCACAACGTGCAGTTGCTGCTGCCGGATGGCACAGTCGCAATCACCGGGGGTAATCCGGCGCAGGGTGTGTTCGAAAACCATATCGAAATTTACCAGCCGGCTTATCTCTTCAATTCCGATGGCAGCCTCGCGACCCGGCCCACGATCGGAGCAAACGCGCCTGTTTCGATCACCTATGCCGGTTCGTTCATCAGTGCCAACTCCGGATGCAGCGAGCATCGCTTCAGTGGTTCTGATGAAAGCGGGCTCGGTGACCCATTCATTCGACATGGACCAGCGCTATGTCGGCTTGTCCTTTACGGCTGCCTCCGGAAGCCTGACGGTAACCGGTCCACCGAATTCGAACATCGCTCCTCCCGGCTATTACATGCTGTTTCTGGTGAATCAGGCGGGAACTCCTTCACTCGCGAGCTGGGTGCAGGTTTCCGGTCCAGCCGCCCCGGTGGCGAACGTCGAACTCCATCCGGAGCGAGTTCCGACCCCGCGTTACGTATTCCAGAGAAAGCATGTGACCGAGTCGGCGCTGCCGATGCGACGCAAGGAGATGCACGTTCACTAAGAAGGGTGTGAGCCTGGGGCAAGCGGCACCTTCACCGGTTATAGCCAGGAGACCAAAGGTCTCCTGGTTGCCGCTCCTGGGCGATTCCAGCCGAGTCGCCCACGCCGGGTCCACGCTGATCCTACCGCTGCTTTGTCTTCTCGTCCTGGTCGCTGGGCCGAGCGCTGAGAGCATCGGATCTTTCCTGGCTCCCGGCGATGCGGCAGTCGAATGTCTAGCGGCTAAATCGTGTTCTGGGCGAAATCGTTCCTGTAAGACGATCCTGTATGATGGAGATTCGATGGCAACTTACCTCGTTACCGGCGTTGCGGGCTTCATCGGGTCCACCTTGGCCCGGGAGCTGCTGGCGCAAGGCGAAAAGGTCAGAGGACTCGACAATTTTTCCACCGGCAAGCGCGAAAATTTAGCCCTGGTACGGGAACCAGATTGAGCTCTATGAAGCCGACTTGCTCGATCTCGATGCGCTTCACCAGGCCTGCCGCGGAGTGGACTATGTTCTGCACGAAGCAGCCATCCCTTCGGTTCCGAGGTCGGTCAAGGATCCGCTGGGAAACAACCAGGCGAATGTGGATGGGACTCTGAATCTGCTGGTTGCATGCCGAGACGCGAAGGTGAAGCGCGTGATTTATGCCGCGTCGTCTTCCGCCTATGGCGATACGCCGACTCTGCCCAAACGGGAAGACATGCCGCCCAACCCCATTTCGCCCTATGCTACCGCCAAGCTGGCCAGCGAATATTACATGACTTCCTTTTACCGCTGTTACGGTCTGGAGACCGTGTGCCTGCGCTATTTCAACGTCTTTGGCCCGCGCCAAGACCCGACTTCGCCGTACTCCGGCGTGCTGGCCAAGTTCATCACTCAAATGCTGAAAGGGGAACAGCCAACAATTTTTGGTGATGGAAAGCAGAGCCGTGATTTCACTTACGTCGACAACGTGGTCGAAGCAAATTTGCTGGCTTGCAAGGCGGAGGCCAGGGAAGTCGCAGGAAAAGTTTTCAACGTGGCTACCGGCCGGCGGACGGATTTGTACCAGACCTTCCGAGATTCTGAAGAAACTGATCGGCTACTCCGGTGACGTGAAATACGGCCCGGAGCGCGCCGGAGATGTTAAGCACTCGCTCGCGGACATTTCACGAGCCCAACAGCATCTCGGCTACCAGCCAAGAGGTGGATTTCGAAGAAGGTCTTAGCCGAACCATCGAATGGTACCGGCGCCCTGAATTGGAGTCGCAATCTACCCAAAATCCACCTGGATAGTTGATTCTTTGGACTCGCCCTCTCGCACTTGAAATCCACGAGGCAATCAGGGCCCCAGAAGGCGACTTCGAGGAGAGTCCCGCCAGTGAGGTCGGTCCAATTCGGTCCAATTCGGTTCGGCCGCAAGGTGTTGCGATAAGACCGGACTCGAAATGGCATACATAGTTTAAGGAGATGTACTGGGTTGTCATTGTTCCCGACACGGCGGAAATTCTTGCGAGTGAGTGCAGCCGGGGCAGGGGTGGGGGCCGCGGCCATCATTGGCGACGGCACAATCTTTGAGGCCAACCGGCCGCGACTTGTCTCTGTCGAGGCCCCGCTGTCTCGTTTGGCTGAATCTTGGGATGGCTTCCGAATCGCCCAATTGAGCGATTTTCATTATGATGACTATTTTTCAGTGGTGCCTCTGCGCCGAGCAATTGAAATCGTCAACCGGTTGCAGCCGGATCTCGTGGTGCTGACAGGAGACTTCGTGACATCGCCGCTGGAATCTAGGCTTGCGAGAGCAAAGGCGGCGGCGGCGATTGAACCGTGCGCTCAACTGCTGAGCCAGCTACGCGCACCTTCAGGCATTCTGGCGGTTCTCGGAAACCATGACGTGAACACAAGTGCTGCCCACATCAGCGCCGTCCTCCAGTCCCACGCTATCTCGGTTTTGCAAAACCGTTCCATTTGCATCGAACGCGAAGGGAGAAGGTTTTGGCTTGCAGGAGTGGATGACGTTCTGGAGGGAAAGCCCGACCTTGAGTTGGCGTTGAGCGGGATTCCGCCGGCCGAACCGGTTGTCCTGCTGGTTCATGAACCGGATTGGGCCGACTACGTGGCCCACCACCCCGTCGACTTGCAGCTCTCTGGGCACTCGCACGGTGGCCAAATACTCATTCCGTTCATCGGCGCACCTTATTTGCCCCAACTCGGCCGAAAATATCCTTGGGGACTGCAACGGATAGGTTCGCTGGTCCTGTACACGAATGCTGGTATTGGAACGATCCTGGTACCGATGCGTCTCAACTGCCCTCCGGAAGTCACGCTCATCACGCTTCGAGCGGCTCCAGATGGTGTTACGGCGCCGCTGACCAATCTCGGATAGCGCTCTTCCATCCGGCAGGTCGCGGCCCAAGAGCTGGCCGCATCGCCTCCGGCACGCTCCTATAGAACGAACCTTGCCTGCTATTCAACGCTGTGAAGCGGTCCGTAATCCGCCTTTCGTGCCGGACTAGCCACTCAACCCATTATTGAGGTTAAGCGCATCCCGGGACTCCCGTTCGAAAATCGGCGCTGTTAGTCATCGGGCCCCGCTGCACGCCGTGCTTGTAGGCCGTAATTACGTTTTCCGCCATGATTGCCATCACGCTATCGCCGTTAGTGACCAGGAACTCTTGTCCGTTGTAGGTATGAAGCACGGTGAAGTTTCTGACACCGCCGTTCCATCTGACGATCTGCCGTAACCGGTCGAATTCGTAGAGAATTGTCCGAAGGCGCAGCTCAACCTCCTGCTGGTCGTAGAAACCGCTCAGAGTCAGCAATACATGCGGTTGCGTCCGTGAAGCTGCCCTCTGTCTCGCGACTGATGACTAGACCCGGATTCGCGGAGACGTTTGTCCAATGGAGACCGATTACTCTGCCATTGACTCAATTTCCCCTTTTCGGAAATCGGATTTCGGTCAGCGGGAAAGGTGTGGCGTAACTCCGCCGGGTTCGACATATTTGGGGTACGCATGGTATATGGTCCAGCGCAGGCGCACGTGAGAGACAACAGAAGCGGCGCAACTGGCCGTTTCCGTGCGATCCTCACCATTTATGGGAAGCTTCATCGGATATTCTGCAGGGCGGCGGTGTCAGCCTTGCCGGAATGTTTTTTTCACTTTCAGGCTGGGTTTAAAAGTTGAAAAGAATACGCGGCGACATGTTCTTTCTGAGTTGAGGATCCAGCACCGCGATCCTTTTCTCAGAACCATTTCCAAACTAGTTCATCTGTGATGCGTTCGCGAGTCACTTTGGCGCGGAAGAGCATCTGGCTCCATTGCATATTCCCGAGTCCTTCGTCGTCCGTCGGACGACAATGGCATTTTTTTGGCCGCTCATTATTTGCACCAAATTTGGGTAATTGACTAAACGTAATCACCGACGTACGGTTCGAACATAAAGCACTAGTGTCGCGCCACTTTTGCTTTTCCCCCACAGCTTAATGCTTTTCCCCCACAGCTGAAGGAAGAGAGTTAGCCATGTTCGACGCCAAGTCTTAGCCAAATCTCAAAAGATGGGTGAGTCCACCGAGGATACAACGCAAGGCAACTGAGGTTCATTGCCGAAGCGAAAGTGTTTCTTAAATGGCTGGCTAGTAGCTTACTGCGCACATCGATCGCAGAGGACGAAACACATTGGAACGAGAGGACTACTTCCGCCTCTATCGATTGTTGGTAGTGATTCTGCTGCTAACGTCAGGAGTTCGTTTCGCCAAAGGCCAGGCACAAACGGTGGGTCAATGGTCCACTTTACCCTACACCATGCCCATAAATCCGGTTCACGCAGCCCTGCTGCGAACGGGCAAGGTGCTGATCGTCTCAGGTTCAGGCAATGACCCGAGCAACACTCACTGGACCGCCGCACTTTGGAACCCGCAGTCCGGAACCATCCTAGTTCAAACTGTGACATTTGACATGTTCTGTAACGGCATGGTCATCCTTCCAGATGGACGACCTTTCGTTTTGGGGGGCACGGAGGCTTACGACCCGTTCTTTGGCCTCCCCAATACCGCTACCTATGACCCGGCGACCGGCGTATTCACCAATCAGCAAAGCATGGCGCACGGGCGTTGGTACCCAACCGGTACGGTGCTGGGGAACGGCACGGTGATGGTCTACTCCGGAGCCATCTCGGGCGATGATTCTCCCTCCCAATTCCTCAACGGTAGCACCAACACGACGGTAGAGATCTACAAAGTGGGATCGGGATGGAGTCAGGAATACCCAGGTTCCTGGACCCCTCCGCTTTACCCGCGGTTGCACCTACTCCCGAACGGCAACGTTTTTTATTCCGCTCCAGGCCCTGCTTCCGCCCTCTTTGATACTCCCAGCCACACTTGGACTGTGGATGTGGCCACTACGAAGTTCGGAGGTAACCGGGGCTACGGCACATCTGTACTTCTGCCGCTCACTCCTGACAACAATTACGATCCGCAGGTGATGATTTTGGGAGGCGGAAATCCTGCGACCAACACTACCGAGATCATCGATCTGGGTGCGGCAACGCCGGCTTGGCAATACTCCGCACCGATGTCCCAGGCGCGCATCGAAATGAATGCAGTCATTTTGCCGACAGGTCGAATACTGGCTCTCGGGGGATCGGTCACTGACGAGCAGGTCGCTTCTGCCAGCCTGCAGGCCGACCTGTTCGATCCAGTTCAACAAACGTTCAGCCCTGCCGGTACCGAGTCCTTTGCACGCCTTTACCATTCCGTCGCAATGTTGCTTCCCGATGCCACAGTATGGGTAGCCGGTTCAAATCCCTCACGTGGGACTTATGAGCCACACATGGAGATTTATCAGCCGGCTTACCTTTTTACGACCAATGCAGCTGGGCAAACTGTGCTGGCCAGTCGTCCGACCATTACCAGCGCTCCGAGCGCAATCGATTACGCGGCCGAATTTCAGGTGCAGACACCTGACGCTGCCAACATCTCCTCCGTGGTAATGGTGCGCAATGGCTCGGTTACTCACTCTTTCGGCATGGATCAGAGGATGGTCGGCCTTTCCTTCACCGCTGGTTCCGGAACGCTCTCGGTGACTGGACCGCCCAACGGCAACATCGCCCCACCGGGCTATTACATGCTCTTCCTGGTAAACAGTCAGGGCGTTCCGTCGATGGCAAGCACGATTCAGATTCCGTCTGACATTCCACCACCTCCACCTCCGGGTATTACATATGCGCAGGGAAAATCGGCGACGGCGGCGTCGGGGAGCTCGATAGCCATTGCCTATCCCGGGGCGCAAACCGCGGGGAACTTGAACGTGATTGCGGTGATGTGGGGGGACACGACATCCACGGTGAGTTCGGTCACGGACAGCAATGGGAACACCTATGCATTAGCGGTGGGTCCGACCAAAGCGACCGGTTTGACTTCGGCGATTTACTACGCCAAGAAAATTGCCAGCGGTGGTAACACGGTGACGGTGAAGTTCAGCAAAAGCGCTGCCTTTCCCAATGTGAATGTGTTGGAGTACAGCGGGTTGGATACGTCGAGTCCGCTGGATGTGAGTGCCGCCGCGACGGGTACTGGGACGACGGCGAACAGCGGATCCGCGACCACGACATCAGCCAGCGAATTGATTGTTGGGGCGGGCAACCCCACCTCGGCGTTTACGGCGGCGGGGAGTGGATTCAGCAACCGGATAATCAATGCGTTTGGGGGGATCTCGGAGGACCGGATTGTCAGCAGCACGGGGAGTTACAACGCGACGGCGACTCTGACCTCGGGTACATGGGTCATGCAGATGGCTGCCTTCCGCGCCAGTGGACAAGGCTCCTCGCCGGCACCGACCGTAGCTTCAATTTCTCCGAGCTCGGGACCGGCGAGCGGCGGAACGGCAGTGACGATCACGGGTACGGGGTTCCTGAGCGGAGCGACGGTCAGTTTGGGTGGGACGGCAGCGACGGGTGTAGTGGTGGCCAGCAGCACGTCGATTACAGCGACGACGGCAGCGCATGCGGCAGGTGCGGTGAATGTGGTGGTGACCAACACTGACAGTCAGAGTGGGACGTTGCCAGGCGGCTACACTTACGGGAATCCGGCGCCCAGGGTGAGTTCGATCTTACCGAGCTCAGGGCCGGCGAGCGGCGGAACGGCAGTGACGATCACGGGTACGGGGTTCCTGAGCGGAGCGACGGTCAGTTTGGGTGGGACGGCAGCGACGGGTGTAGTGGTGGCCAGCAGCACGTCGATTACGGCGACGACGGCAGCGCATGCGGCAGGTGCGGTGAACGTGGTGGTGACCAACACTGACAGTCAGAGTGGGACGTTGCCAGGCGGCTTCACTTACGGGAATCCGGCGCCCAGGGTGAGTTCGATCTTACCGAGCTCAGGGCCGGCGAGCGGCGGAACGGCAGTGACGATCACGGGTACGGGGTTCCTGAGCGGAGCGACGGTCAGTTTGGGTGGGACGGCAGCGACGGGTGTAGTGGTGGCCAGCAGCACGTCGATTACAGCGACGACGGCAGCGCATGCGGCAGGTGCGGTGAATGTGGTGGTGACCAACACTGACAGTCAGAGTGGGACGTTGCCAGGCGGCTACACTTACGGGAATCCGGCGCCCAGGGTGAGTTCGATCTTACCGAGCTCAGGGCCGGCGAGCGGTGGAACGGCAGTGACGATCACGGGTACGGGGTTCCTGAGCGGAGCGACGGTCAGTTTGGGTGGGACGGCAGCGACGGGTGTAGTGGTGGCCAGCAGCACGTCGATTACAGCGACGACGGCAGCGCATGCGGCAGGTGCGGTGAACGTGGTGGTGACCAACACTGACAGTCAGAGTGGGACGTTGCCAGGCGGCTACACTTACGGGAATCCGGCGCCCAGGGTGAGTTCGATCTTACCGAGCTCAGGGCCGGCGAGCGGTGGAACGGCAGTGACGATCACGGGTACGGGGTTCCTGAGCGGAGCGACGGTCAGTTTGGGTGGGACGGCAGCGACGGGTGTGGTGGTGGCCAGCAGCACGTCGATTACGGCGACGACGGCAGCGCATGCGGCAGGTGCGGTGAACGTGGTGGTGACCAACACTGACAGTCAGAGTGGGACGTTGCCAAGCGGCTATAGCTATAACGGCATTACCGGGGGAACGATCAGTTACGTGCAGGGAAAATCGGCGACGGCGGCGTCGGGGAGCTCGATAGCCATTGCCTATCCCGGGGCGCAAACCGCGGGGAACTTGAACGTGATTGCGGTGATGTGGGGGGATACGACATCCACGGTGAGTTCGGTCACGGACAGCAATGGGAACACCTATGCATTAGCGGTGGGTCCGACCAAAGCGACCGGTTTGACTTCGGCGATTTACTACGCCAAGAAAATAGCCAGCGGTGGTAACACGGTGACGGTGAAGTTCAGCAAAAGCGCTGCCTTTCCCAATGTGAATGTGTTGGAGTACAGCGGGTTGGATACGTCGAGTCCGCTGGATGTGAGTGCCGCCGCGACGGGTACTGGGACGACGGCGAACAGCGGATCCGCGACCACGACATCAGCCAGCGAATTGATTGTTGGGGCGGGCAACCCCACCTCGGCGTTTACGGCGGCGGGGAGTGGATTCAGCAACCGGATAATCAATGCGTTTGGGGGGATCTCGGAGGACCGGATTGTCAGCAGCACGGGGAGTTACAACGCGACGGCGACTCTGACCTCGGGTACATGGGTCATGCAGATGGCTGCCTTCCGCGCCAGTGGACAAGGCTCCTCGCCGGCACCGACCGTAGCTTCAATTTCTCCGAGCTCGGGACCGGCGAGTGGTGGAACGGCAGTGACGATCACGGGTACGGGGTTCCTGAGCGGAGCGACGGTCAGTTTGGGTGGGACGGCAGCGACGGGTGTGGTGGTGGCCAGCAGCACGTCGATTACAGCGACGACGGCAGCGCATGCGGCAGGTGCGGTGAATGTGGTGGTGACCAACACTGACAGTCAGAGTGGGACGTTGCCAGGCGGCTACACTTACGGGAATCCGGCGCCCAGGGTGAGTTCGATCTTACCGAGCTCAGGACCGGCGAGCGGTGGAACGGCAGTGACGATCACGGGTACGGGGTTCCTGAGCGGAGCGACGGTCAGTTTGGGTGGGACGGCAGCGACGGGTGTGGTGGTGGCCAGCAGCACGTCGATTACGGCGACGACGGCAGCGCATGCGGCAGGTGCGGTGAATGTGGTGGTGACCAACACTGACAGTCAGAGTGGGACGTTGCCAGGCGGCTACACTTACGGGAATCCGGCGCCCAGGGTGAGTTCGATCTTACCGAGCTCAGGGCCGGCGAGCGGCGGAACGGCAGTGACGATCACGGGTACGGGGTTCCTGAGCGGAGCGACGGTCAGTTTGGGTGGGACGGCAGCGACGGGTGTAGTGGTGGCCAGCAGCACGTCGATTACGGCGACGACGGCAGCGCATGCGGCAGGTGCGGTGAACGTGGTGGTGACCAACACTGACAGTCAGAGTGGGACGTTGCCAGGCGGCTACACTTACGGGAATCCGGCGCCCAGGGTGAGTTCGATCTTACCGAGCTCAGGACCGGCGAGCGGTGGAACGGCAGTGACGATCACGGGTACGGGGTTCCTGAGCGGAGCGACGGTCAGTTTGGGTGGGACGGCAGCGACGGGTGTGGTGGTGGCCAGCAGCACGTCGATTACGGCGACGACGGCAGCGCATGCGGCAGGTGCGGTGAACGTGGTGGTGACCAACACTGACAGTCAGAGTGGGACGTTGCCAGGCGGCTACACTTACGGGAATCCGGCGCCCAGGGTGAGTTCGATCTTACCGAGCTCAGGGCCGGCGAGCGGTGGAACGGCAGTGACGATCACGGGTACGGGGTTCCTGAGCGGAGCGACGGTCAGTTTGGGTGGGACGGCAGCGACGGGTGTAGTGGTGGCCAGCAGCACGTCGATTACAGCGACGACGGCAGCGCATGCGGCAGGTGCGGTGAACGTGGTGGTGACCAACACTGACAGTCAGAGTGGGACGTTGCCAGGCGGCTACACTTACAGGAATCCGGCGCCCACGGTGAGTTCGATCTTACCGAGCTCAGGACCGGCGAGCGGTGGAACGGCAGTGACGGTCACGGGTACGGGGTTCCTGAGCGGAGCGACGGTCAGTTTGGGTGGGACGGCAGCGACGGGTGTGGTGGTGGCCAGCAGCACGTCGATTACGGCGACGACGGCAGCGCATGCGGCAGGTGCGGTGAACGTGGTGGTGACCAACACTGACAGTCAGAGTGGGACGTTGCCAAGCGGCTATAGCTATAACGGCATTACCGGGGGAACGATCAGTTACGTGCAGGGAAAATCGGCGACGGCGGCGTCGGGGAGCTCGATAGCCATTGCCTATCCCGGGGCGCAAACCGCGGGGAACTTGAACGTGATTGCGGTGATGTGGGGGGATACGACATCCACGGTGAGTTCGGTCACGGACAGCAATGGGAACACCTATGCATTAGCGGTGGGTCCGACCAAAGCGACCGGTTTGACTTCGGCGATTTACTACGCCAAGAAAATAGCCAGCGGTGGTAACACGGTGACGGTGAAGTTCAGCAAAAGCGCTGCCTTTCCCAATGTGAATGTGTTGGAGTACAGCGGGTTGGATACGTCGAGTCCGCTGGATGTGAGTGCCGCCGCGACGGGTACTGGGACGACGGCGAACAGCGGATCCGCGACCACGACATCAGCCAGCGAATTGATTGTTGGGGCGGGCAACCCCACCTCGGCGTTTACGGCGGCGGGGAGTGGATTCAGCAACCGGATAATCAATGCGTTTGGGGGGATCTCGGAGGACCGGATTGTCAGCAGCACGGGGAGTTACAACGCGACGGCGACTCTGACCTCGGGTACATGGGTCATGCAGATGGCTGCCTTCCGCGCCAGCAGCCCCTGATTTTGCTAGTCGGGCAGAAGGGCCGTATGTGTCGATTTCACGCGAGTACCTGGATTTCTTGGCGTTGGCCACCTGGCTGGGATGAACTTGATTGCTACTACGCCTTGATTTCGACTACTTCTGGCCTGTGAGCATTCCATTCACTCGTTGCCGGGAGGTCAACCAGGCTACAAAGGTCTTCAGGAGAACACCTCCAGTGGCCTCCCTCCTTTCTGAGAGCATCAAATTGGGCGTCATAACTCTATTTACCACTCAGGTAGGTTTCCCTTTCAGAAGTGTCAGGAGAGAAGTGTCACAGAAGTCCGCGATCATCGGGCATATGGCGGGTCGATCGCTCACCTACCTCTTTCCCATGGTTCCCGTACCGTTGTCAATCTCACACCTTCGGCTGGCACTGCCGTTGATTGTATAGTCTAACGTTAGCAGCGTTGCGGTACTGTCAATGGTGCCACGGAAGGTGACTGTGTCACCTTTGGCGTCACTTCCTGCGAGGACGATATTCGAGCCGCTCACCGTCACTTGGAGATGATGGTTGTCGAGACAGGACGATACGAGACTTGCGTCGCCGACTAGACGTGCGCGGGAGTCTGAACTTATCTTGATCGTTGTCGTGAATGGCTCGGTACCCGGATTCTTTGATATGAAAGTGCCGGACCAAGTCCCTTTGATATCGGGTGTAGTTTGCTGCGCCAATCCCGGGGTCAGAAGGAAGAGAATGAAACCGCAGATGAAAAAACGTTTTGTCACAGGCATTCTCCGCTGGCGTTCAGCCTACTCTACTGCGGCGGCCGTGGCAACTACAATGGCTTCACTACAATGGCTTCATTTTGAATGATGCGCCGACGTAATTCCATCCCGCCTCGAAGCAGCCATTTGGTGGTCCAATAATAAACGTCACGAGGCCTTCCGCTCCAACAGAGAATTCAAGGGCTGGCAAGCGGAGGATGTTCGGGCTGCCTGAGGGACGAATCGAATTCCGGCATAACCCTGATGACGGTGAAACCTTTGTAAGGCTTCTGTGATGCCATTTGCCGTGGCCACAATAAACTCGGGGTCACGATCTCTAGTTACGCGTTGCCGTCCTGACTGGCAAACAAGAGTCCATCATCGCGCTGGCTTCCAGAGAAGTTGCTACCAGAGTGCAACATGCGGAGAACGTTGCCTGTTGAGTGAACACAATAGCTTGGCGTTTACCTCGAACATGGGCGGAATCGAATACCCGCCGTCCGCACTACCGGGAGTCTCCATTGAACGCAGCGGCGATGGCAGGCACACTTTTCCGCAAGCAGCGCGAACGAGATGAGACCGACCCCTGAGCACGCGCCTTCTAAACGGGCTCACTTTGGTCCGCGAGTCAATTTCGCTGGGCGGTGCGAAGACAAGTCTTGCCCGTGCAACTTGAACATGGAATAGTTCGGCGAAAGCTGGAAATGGAGATCTTCACAAGAAAATGGAAAAACTGTTCCGTTAAGTATGTCGACGCATTTTTCCGGCGCCGCACCTCATTTTGGAAAGGCTCACGAGCCTTTTCTGCATTCACCTGTCGGGCATTTCCGCACTCAGCAAGATTGACCGAAACCGACGGGGGAGAGTCTATATGGGGGGATTTTGCTACCTAGCGAGCAGTGCCCCGAACGGTTCCTGTAACTGACTGTTCAGACACAGGTCGTGCTCTGCCAACGCTTTGCTGGCGCGCAACACTGTTGATGGCATCATGGAGTCGAACACGTTTCCCCTACGAGCGCCAGAATGTCATTGCAGATCTCCGCGTGCCTAAGGGGAACAATGACATGCGGACGACCACCAGGCGAATGGGTACTTCATCCTTTGCGGTGAAGCGAAGCAGCTGCCCTCGAAATTTGTAAACGAGCGTTTGTGCTACTGACACGATCTCATCGAGCTCCCCGGGAGTTTGCTCTGGCAGATTGCCTCGGCGAGCTTCTCTCGCGTGTTAATTGATCCGACCCTTGCCCGTAAGGCGTCCTGGACTGTAGTTGCGAATCGAAGTCCATGGCACCAATCTTTCAATCCGAGTACCTGGATCGTCTTATCCGCCGAGGCCGGTATGGGCTCTCGACTTTCTTTGTTCACATGGTTCGCTCCAAAACCGTTCCAGACCTTTTGCCCCATTTTGTAGAGGCGCTGTGAACCCACGGCAGACTTTCAGCGCAGCATTCTGCTTCCGTGGCGGCACTCTGCCGAAACCTCCACGCACATTGTGGACGTGGGTTCTCGCGGCTTGAAAACTGGGGTGTCCACCTGTTCGACTTTTGACCGGTTTACGCTGAGTGACGACCGGAAAAAATGACCAGCGGCGGGAAATCGAGCTCAGCAGACGAACAATCGAAGCTACTAATAATCCACAACTCAGGCTGCTAAAGTACGCCTAAATGGGTGGCTGGACGCTCTTAAGACTTCATATCCCTCGGGCTGGTGACTAGGATTGTCCACTGAAGTGAGCGACACCGAGCGAGATCTGGTTTGAAGGATAGCGGCTTCCGGGTTGCGTCTCCGCATAGCCGATGGCTTGGCCGACTTTCGGTCGACCATGACATTCCGCGAAGCCAATTTTATGAACGTAAATCTCGCGTGCGAGAAACTCATGAAGCATTTCCAGTTTCTGCCAGGACTAGTTGTAACTTTTGCGTCGCTCCTCCTCCCGGCTCTGGCAGCGGGGCAGGCAAGCCTCGTTCAGGTCAATAGCAGTCCCAATGCGTGCGTATACACAAATTCCGTTGACGTACCATTTACTGTCGCACAGACAGCGGGCAATCTTAATGTTGTTGTCGTGGGATGGAATGACACGTCCAGCACCATTTCTTCGGTTGAAGACAGTAACGGCAATATCTACGCGCTAGCCGCAGGGACCGTATCCACGACACTCCCGGCGCCAGGCGCTTCGCAGGCAGGTGTTTCGCAGGTAATCTACTACAGCAAGAACATCAACGCCGGTGCGAACACGGTTACCGTCACTTTCAAGCAGAACACTGCGATCCAAAGCATTCGGATCGTGGAGTATAGCGGTTTGGACGTCGCAAACCCGTTGGACATCTCAGTGGGAAGCTCTGGCAGTTCGATTCCAGCGGACAGTGGTGCAATCACAACCAACTCCGCCAACGACTTGATATTCGGCGCCGGTACAATCACAACTGCATTCAAGAGTAGTGGCCCAGGTTTTGCGATGGAACTCTTGAACGGGTTGGGTGACATTGTCGAGGACGAGTTCGTAAATGCAACGGGAAGATACAACGCAACGGCCACGTTCACGTCGGGCAGTTGGGTCATGCAGATGGCAGCTTTCCGGCAAGCTGGGCAGGCGGCACCGGTCTTTGCGGCCCCGGCAATTACTTCGCTTTCACCTTCGTCCGGTTCCGAAGCGGGTGGCCTACCACTAACCATTACCGGGACCGACTTTAAACTCGGCGCCACCGTAGTTTTCAGCAACAGCGACGGCATAACCGCCGCTGGAGTGAACTGCAGCGTTACTCTTCTCCCCGTTCCCAATGCGACGATCAGTTGTCTTACCCCCTCTTTCCTGACCGGGACAGTCAACGTGGCGGTGACCAATGTGGATGGCCAGACGTCTCCACCGTCAGCCTTTACCTTCACCGAGAGTGCGCCTTTTGCTATGGCGGCATCTCCCAGCATTACACCCGACACGGGTTCAACGAATGGCGGCACGCTTGTCACCATCTCAGGCAGCGATTTCGCAGCGGGCGCTAAAGTGACGGTTGGAGAAATTCCCGCCGATCGCGTTTCGGTCAGAAACGTGAACACTATCGAGGCTAGTTTACCCGCAAGTACTGCCGGTTTAGCGAGCGTGGTTGTCAGAAACACCAGTGGCATCGCGGGAACGCTCCCTGGTGGTTACACATACGCGCCGGGGACGGGTATTAGCTTTGTGCAGGTAAACTCCGCACATCCAGCATCCCCGGCCGCGACTGCGCCCGTCAACTACCCGCTCCCACAAACGGCCGGAAACCTCAACGTGGTCATCGTTGGCTGGGATGACGACACCGCGACGGTTCAGTCGGTTAGTGATAGCGCCGGGAACACTTATACTCTGGCCTTGAACCCCACCGTGGGTACAGGAATCAGCCAGGCGATTTACTACGCCAAGAACATCAACGCGGCGACCGGCAACATACTTACGGCCACATTCAGCGCGCCAGCCCGGTCTCCGGATATCCGCGTACTCGAATACAGCGGACTGGACACAGTGAGTCCGCTGGATGGCGGCGCGGGGAATTTCGGAATGGGCACGGCGCTGAATAACGGCCCCATTAATCCGTATAGAGCTGGGGACCTGGTGATTGGCGGTTCCACGGTGGACGGAATTGTTGTCGCCGCTGGCCCACTGTTCACCACAGTTACTACCACTCCCAACGGCCTCAGTGTGGAGCATTTGGTTGGGGCCGCGGCTCGCACCATCGACGTCAGCGCCACGCAGGACATGAATGGGAACTGGGTCATGCAGTCAGTGGCATTTAAACCGTCTAAGATTGGTCAGGACTTCGGCGTCAGCGTGTTGCCCCCCAACAGCGGTTCGGTGACGGCTGGCAACACGGCGATGTTCACCGTCTCAGTGAGCGCAATCGATGGCCTCAGCAGTTCGGTTACATTGACCTGCTCATCCGGTCTCCCGCCGGGCACGAGTTGTGACTTTGTACCACCCGTGGTGACACCGGGAGCGGCCGCAGCCACTTCAACCCTCACGATCACTACCACTGGGGCTACATCGCCAGCGACTTCCAACGTGACGGTCACCGGAACTTTCGGAATTTTGCGCCACGGCGCGACGGTCTGCCTGACGGTGAGAGCTCCTGCGGCGATTCGTCCTCCACCTCGCGGTGCGGACGAATCTGGTCGAGCAAGACCCGAAGGACGAAGCGGCGAATGAATTGCTCAAGCGTGCCCGGGCAGAGAAGGCACTGCAGGGGCTGCCTCAAACAGGAAAAACCGCTGCCGTCCCTCGTGGAAGATGAACTTCCGTTTCCTATCCCAGTGAATTGGCATGGAGCCGAGAGCGGTTATACGAAGGTGACGTGGCGTTGGCAAAGATCACTCCTCGCTCTGAGAGCGGCAAATCAACAGTTTTTCGTGGCTTGAC
The DNA here is from genome assembly GCA_963803655.1 of Terriglobia bacterium. Taxonomy (GTDB): domain Bacteria; phylum Acidobacteriota; class Terriglobia; order Terriglobales; family Acidobacteriaceae; genus JAIQFF01. The sequence goes on along the minus strand of CAWDNR010000010.1, from coordinate 22,118 downwards.
AGGAGGCGTTGGCGCAGGAACAACTGAGTTAACCATGGTTCGGCGCTCAATATCCGTGCCGACTACCTTTTGATCTTTCTCGAGTGCCCCACTTCATCGAAATCCAGTATTCCTAGAATGACCGGTACGGCGGGACGGAAGCGCGAGCCGACCGAATATTTTGCCTACTCACAGTTTCCGGTGCCAATTGTTCCTTCGGCCACCGGACCGTGCCCCGCCGGTTCCTCTGTTTCTTATACCTCGTCCAAAACTCGACTTCGGTGTCCGTCGCTCTTAACAAACGCAGCTGCGCGATCGGCAGCCGGCGAGCGTGCCGAGTTGCATAACGTCACGTGCGTACGTAACGTAATCGCACTTGAAAAAGGGATGGCAGCGTCTAAAATTTCCGATAACAAATCCTCCGTCAATTGCATCGTGACCACAATCCGGGCATGCTCCTTTCAAAGCGGGTCCTTCATAGCCGCCGTACATTCGATGTAGCAATCCCGACGCACAACCGCACCAGTTCATCGCAGACTATCCGCACGTCCGGCTTGCGAGCGCCGGAAACGCACTCGACATACTTGTGGAACAGTTTTTCCCTTTTTCTGTGGAAGATCTTCCATTTCCAGTCGGATTCTTGATTACTGTCGTAACGTCCAAAGTAACCGCAAAGTAATCTTGTGACAAAGCGATAGTTGCCGAGCCTTCCCCTTCTGCCGCGGCTGAAGCTTGAGCTAAGTTGTCTCACTACTATAACTTCCGAGACGCAAATTAGCATCGACCGACCGGGTCATTTTCAAACTCAGCGCAAATTCTGAAGCTGGCATCGCGATTGCACTGCTCCTTACGTAGAGCATGAAAAGGACGATCCATGTTGCCTTGGGTGCGCAGTTTACTCACCGCCTACTGCCCCGCACTAACACCGACCATGAAGGTATTGTCCAGAACGGCCATAAAGCGGCGGTGTCGACCGCTCTGACGACGCCAAACCCCGTGTGCCTGGACGTGGCAGTTCCGGAACTGAATAAGCGCCATGTGCACGCAACATTTTTGTCATTATTTCCAAACTTATCTCGCTTCAGACGATTGGAGAAAGGTGCGATCACAGGGCCAGGAGCTTGGCAATCGTAGATAAAAAATGAAACTGATATCTCTCGGGTCAATCGCCCTAATCCTTCTTTTGCTTGTAAGTTGCGGCGGCAATCCGACGCCAGCTTCAACAAGGCCTTCACCAACGCCCGCGCCACCCTCCCTTTCTTCGATCACACTGACTCCGCATGCTGCGTCGGTACCGGTGGGGGTTACCCAACAGTTCACCGCCGCGCCTAAAGACCAGTACGGCAATGCCATGGCAGGCGGCCCTCTGACATTTGCCAGCAGTAACACGGCAATCGCCACAATCAATGCAACTGGGATGGCGACGGGGATAGCGGTAGGTACCTCTACCATCACAGTAGGCTCGGATGGTATTAGCACATCCGCGCTGCTTACGGTGACCTCTCCGCCGAACTTCACGTTGTCAGTTGCACCCAGCACCCTGATCGTCACTCAGGGGAGCAGTGTCCCAAGCACGATTACGGTGAATCCCACGGGCGGCTTCACGAGCAGCGTAAGCTTGGCGGCTTCCGGCCTGCCCAGCGGAGTGACCGCGTCATTCACCTCAACCAGCGCAACTACCAGCACCTTAACTCTAACGGCGAGCAGTTCGGCAACCACAGGCGCGACAACGGTAGTCATCATTGGCACCTCGGGAGGCTTGTCGCCGCAAACCGCCACGATCAACCTCGCGGTTGCCCCTCTCCCCTCGGTATTAACGAAGATCAGCGTATCGCCAGCGTCGGCGTCCATACAAATCGGGAGCCAGCAAATTTTCACCGCTGTAGGGATCGATCAGTACAACAAGCCCATGATAGGCATTGGATTCAATTGGGCGACGAACAGCAACTGCGTTACGCTCAATGGGGGTTCCGCCAAAGGACTATGTCAGGGCACAGCCAGCATCGTGGCCTCGGCTCAGGGTATTAGCAGCGCCCCTGCGTTGTTAACCGTGCTTCCACCGCCGCCCGCGTTGACGACCATAATGTTGACTCCCGTGAACCCTTCCATTCTTACGACGGGTTCTCAACAGTACGCTGCCAGTGGGGTTGACCAGTACGGAAATCTGATGAGCGGGATCACGTTCACGTTCGCCAGCAGCAACCCGAGCGTGGCGACCGTCAGCGCCACCGGATTGGCCACCGGCGCAGGTGGGCCTACCGGAGGGACCACCACCATCACCGCATCGTCGCAGGGGATCAGTGCCAGCACAACGCTGACAACTACAAGGCCCGCAGCCATATTGGCGACAATTGCCGTAACGCCGTTGACCGCTACTCTGCCAGCGGGCAGTTCCACGTCGTTTGCCGTAACAGGATTAGATCAGTTTGGCCTTTCGATGTCCGGACTCACGTTCACGTGGGTGAGTTCCAATCCAAACATCGCCACTGTAAACGCCATCAATAACGAGGGCCAGAACCGTGGAACCGCGACTGGCGTCGCGCAGGGTGGTGGTACTGTAACCCTCACCGCCAGCTCCCAAGGGGTCACGGCACCCCCAGTGCAACTGACGGTAACTCCGGCCCCCCCGGTGCTCACAACTATCAACGTCACGCCCACGAACGCTTCGATAAACGTCGGTTCGACTCAAACGTTCAGCGCGTCTGGCACAGATCAATTTGGTGCACCATTTAGCCTTTCTTCCGTTCAATTCAGCAGTGAGAATCCAAGCATAGCTACGGTGAACGGCAATTTCGCTACCGCAGTCGCTCCTGGCCTCGCGCAAATTACCGCTACGGATGGCTCTGTGACAGGACAGGTGTTCTTGACAGTCACAACCCCGCCTCCGCCTCCTATGGCGCCTCCTGTAATTACCCGACTATCACCTCCACTGGCTTTGACAGGCAGCACCGACCTGGTGTACCTAACGATCACGGGCAGCAACTTTGCTACTGGTGCCACGGTGAACTTTGGATCTAACATCCTGACCCCTGTTTCCATCACCTCGCATACCATCACGGTCACGATTCCGGCCAATGAGTTGAAAGCGACTGCCACGGTTTCGGTCACGGTGTCGAACAAGGCACCCCAGGCTGGGACCTCCGCACCTCTGTCCTTTTTGATCATTGCCAGCGGCTTCGTCTCAATTGACTTCGACGATGGGTATCAGTCCATGTACGACAACGGCCTGCCCATCTTCGATGCAGCGGGGATCAGGACCACACAATACATCATAACGGGCAACACGCTCGGGGATACCATCGTCAACCCTCACCTCGGGCCGGTAGGTGTTGGTAACAGCGGCTTTGTCACCTGGGACGAAGTCAAGACCATGGCCGCGAACGGGCACGAGATCGGTGCTCACACCCGGACGCACCAATCTCTATCCACCCTTTGCCAGATACCCGCATGCTCCGTAGCGGATACCTTGACGAACGAGATTAATGGATCCAAAGCAGATTTAATTGCGCATGGACTTAATCCGCTTACGTTCGCCTATCCGTACGGGGATTATGGGTATCCTAATAGCGCAATAGGACTGACCGTCCAGAGCGCTGGGTTCCTCGGCGCACGCGACTCCGACGCAGGTTACAACGGCACTCGCTCCGGACATGGAAAGATAATGCCGTACTATTTGTGGTGCCAAGCTGGAGAAACCGACCTGAATACCACGCTGGCCAACCTAACGGGGTACATCGACTACGCCGTCGCGAACAAGTTGTGGCTGATCATCCTGCTGCATCGCGTCGACGACAATACGCCAAACGACGTGTCCATTAGCATCAGTTCAACGATACTTCGAGGGATGGTTGACCACATTGTGCAGAACAATGTGAATGTGGTCACCAATTCCGAGGGGTTGACTATCGAAAACCTTAACGGTCAGATCCTGCCGTTTGTCTTTCCCGATTAGTACGTACAAATTTTACGCTACCCAGAACTTTAAGCTGTTGACGTACATGTAGCGCGGAGTCGCAATGAAACGTTTGAAAGAAGGGAACCCTGTACTGACCTGTGCCCCGTTGGCGCTGTCAGCAAGTGCAGCGTCGCCAGTGGTGATCCACCGTAAAGTTCGACGAGGCTGTTGGGTTCAACCAAACGATTGATTAGACGACTGAGTTTCATGTTACCTCTGAAGGTTGTACGTGAGAGTGGCCAATATCACCTCGCACGCGAGTTTGGATCTTGTGCGGCATCGGAACTGCCACAAGCCACATGTGCTTTGATCCAGGCGTGTGGGAACTCCGCCACTCATGCCCGTTGGCAATAGGTTTCTCTTGCGCGAGGTTGTTCATCCGTTCATCAGACTTTCGAACTAGAACCTGGTCGTCAGAAAGGTGATGTTGCGCCCGGTCTGTTTTAGTTCGTTTTGCACGCAACAAGCCTGCCGTGAAGAACACACATGGCATTCTTCTTTACAAGCTACATAAATAAAAGTTGTACGGCTAGGCTGGTGGCGACGTACTGAAATCGTAGGCGTTTTGGCTTCTCGTAGCCATGGAAGGACTTCACTAGGTTGGTAAGGTAAATGTCAGCTCGGCTAGTCTTGGCGGCTCTGAGGTAACGGTCTAGGTAGCGACCGGCCGGGCCCAGAAAAGGGGCCGACACTGAAGAGCTTCTTGGCGGCCCGGATGTCCTCCACTAGCATCAAGCCTGCGGCACGAGAGCCTTCCCTTACACCACTACGGATGCGAGTTCGTCGTCAGCTGCGTTACCATTTGCATATCCCGTTCTGTATCGCCCACCTAGCCAACTCCAACTGTGACCGGACACCTAGATTGCGATGAATGCGTGCGTTGTATGTCCCTACTGTCTGCGCAGAGATGCCCATTTTGTACGCCGCCTCCTTGTAGGAGAGACACTCACCGATCTGGAGACGGATGAGTTCGAGCTCTCTCTTTGACAGCCGGTGCATGCTATATCTCCGCCACCTTGCGCGTTATGCCTTGCCAATGCCGTCAATCCTCAACCACTCCTTCATCGGCCGCCGTCACCATGGCGTATGCGTTGCCAGTGCCCAGCCACTGCTGCCGACTTCTCCCACCCGATGTGAAAAAGCTGGATAGCCATCCTGTGCAATACCGTGGGTCGGGTTAGAGCTGCGCTGTCCCCGGTAATATCCTGCATCCCTTTGAAGCTGCGGTGGTCGCTGCGCTTGTGCCAGATCCACAGTGACAACATTAGAGCCTCCGTCACGGAGGGCGAAGGTGTCTCCTTACGATGACGCCGCCTTCGGCCTGCAATGCAGACAACCACGACTCGAATGCCGAATACATCAAACGCTTTCGCCTAGAGGCTGCGTCGCGCCATGATCGCTGCCTAGTTCGCGTTTGTAATACCGCAGGAGGCCAATTGCGTCTGACGCCCAGATGCCCTCGATGATGGGTAGCAGATGTCGTACTGCTGCCGCATCAGTGGAATTTGGTGGCCGGCCAGCCTGCCGCTGAACATGCAATTTACGACGTCCAAGAGACTTCTTGATCTCAATGCCCACCGCTACCAAGTACCAATTAGAACCACACAGGCGTTGGGCTCGACGCACCAAAGGCGAGCACGCACGACATACACGGCAATCAGCCAACCTACTAAGACCGTGCTGGCTCTCATTGGGCACAGCCCTTCTTCGCCCTAGGAAGCCGGATCACTCCGTTGAGCAGGTCAAGGATGTAGTCAGTAAATGGCCGGAGGGGGAGTAAGAGCCGAGGGGGAGAAGAGCCGAGGGGGAGTAGGCCGAGAGAATACATGACACATACTCCTCTGCGAGTTCCTTGTCAAGGGGTGCCTTGGGGGGCTTAGCCGCAATGTGAGAAGTTCCTCTTTGTGCAAGATAGAAAGTTCCGCTTTGATGGGGGCATGGCGGAAACACAAGAGGGGCTGTGGATGTCAGCAAAAGAACGGGACCGGCTGAAGGTGCTGCACGAGGTCGGCAAGCGGCACATCACCCAGAAACAGGCAGCGGCAGAGTTGGGGCTGACAGCGCGCTGGGTGCGGACCATGCGGGTGCTTGCCAAGCGACCGGTCAAGGGCGGCGTCACGCGGGTGAGATCGGCAGAGGAGAAAGCGCGAGCGAAACAGCGGCGTCTGGACGGCCGTCAACGATGGAGAGAAAGCCTCGACCATCTTCGCAATCGACCGATCTGGCAAGCAGTGAGAGATGCTCCGCTGCGAGGGCGCGAGCTTCGATAGCGATTTGCGAGGGGCAAGGGATTCAAACGCCATCCCTTGCCTCTCGCGCACCCCCATCCCGGCTCAAAAAGCGGAACTTTCTATCTTGCTAAGAAGCGGAAGTTTCTACTTTGCGTTGACAGGGGTGCCTTGGGGCCGGCCGTACGGACCCGCAGCACACCCCGCCGGCCCCGCGCATCCCACGCTTCCCGTGCACTCTCCGCCCGCGCACGCTCGCGCCCGCAGGCCCATGCGTAGGTCCTAAGTGGCGATGCCCGGTTTATGCTCCCATGCTCTAGGTATGAATTGATGCTCGGAACGGCAAGGCCATCGCGACCGCCTAGTTCGGCTCAGTGTCAGGTTCGTTGGATAGAACCGGCACGCAACCGATTTGTTCTAACTTCCGCACTAGAGTCTTGTCCTCCGGGCGGTAACGAGGCAGGTAGATCTCAGACCCGAGCAAGTAGACCTCAGAACCAAACAAAACGCAATGGGGAGTGTAGGCAGCCACGATTGCGCCGCGGAGATCCGGCGCGATGACCGGCACCCCTCGGTAAGAGTCCGGATGCGCTGACGTGATTAGGACATCGAACTCCCCGGAACGCACCCTATTGAGAATAGGTTGCGCATCGATTTTCCCGAGCGTCTGCAGGTATGAAAGGAGGAACGGCTCCGTCAAGGCAGGATTGGGATCGAGCAGAGCCAAGCGCGGCACAGTGGAGAAGATGTGGTGACCTTGGAGGGCATTCTGTATCGTCCGAAATGATTCATTCTGGGACTCTATCGATCGAGGACCAACTCCGGAGCGCAAGATCGTGTAGAGCTCATGTGCGCTAGCCGGCAAGAAATGCAGGCTAAACAAGGCGGCGATGAAGAGTGCCGCCCAAAGGTGGTGGCGGGCCCACACCGTTAGCCGAAGGACACCGAGAACCGCCAGAGGAATCAAACCTAAAAGGCTCTCAAGAAAATAATTGCTGTTGGCGCCAGCCTGAAGGCTAGTGAGGCCGCCGATTGCGAAGGAGGTTAGAGCGAACAGCAAGACTAGCGCCCAACGCGGCGAGAACCGGCGGGTTATCGGAGGGAGGCCTGCTAGGGCGATCAATACGACAGGTTGGCGCAGCGCTGCAAACACCAGCGCAATGCTTCCCTTGACGTCCACAATCCCGGGACTTGGTGCGAGCATTTGTGCGAACATGGCGCGTTCGTGGATCCAGAAAAGAAGATACAATCCAGCAGAACTGAAGACACCCGCAATCGCGAAACCAGCCAGATCCTTCCACTGACGCCGTATCAGCAGCCACAGCGAACCCGCGGCCAGCGCCGTCAGATAGGTAAGTTTGAACTGCGTCGCGAAGCCCGCGCAGACTCCGGCCAGAACGACCGCCCAGCGCGACCGAACCAGTAATAGGCGGATTGCCAGCAAGCTGAAAAAGATCGCGGCAAAGTCGCCACGCAGCTGAAGAACCCAGTTCCGCATGCTGCTGATTGAACCGGTAAGCAGGACGCCCCACAGCCAAGCAAAACGTACCGGGACAAGCGTGCGCACGATCGAGACTACAGCCCCCACGCACAGCAGAAACGCTGTCAGAGCAACGAGCCGTGGTCCCACGAAGAGATTCTTTGCAGCGGCATCGATCCGTCCGGGCAGAGAATACAACCAGTAGACCAGGGGACTGTATAGCGCGGGCAAATACGGGGGCTGCGCCGGGTCTCGATAGATTTTGCCGGAGCGTTGAAAATGCAGAACATCATAAAGAACGTAAATATCTCCGTAGCCTACCTCAGTGAGTAGGCACAGATGGGACACTTGGTCTGTCACCAGGGCGAGCGAACTGACCAAGGAAAACAGGAGTAGCGCTCCGACCGCAGCCCGACCAGCGACCCTGCGAGCAATTTGAACCTGTAGTTCGGGAGTAATTATCACTGACATAAGGTGAAAATTTGCGCCAATCGTACCCGATTGTCACTCTGGTCTACTGGCGGCGACTGTCTGATCCGGAGTCCTTCTTTCGAGCAAGCGGATTCCAGATTGACCATATTCCGGTGAAAGCCGTGTCTTACAGCGATGACTGAGGAACGATGCGGCACCTTCTTAGTGAACTGAACTCGCCACTGAGGAGAACACATTGTTGGCATTGCTCCCCACCAATCGAATCGTAGACAAGCTACAGAATGACGGCCAGCATTACAGTGTATTCAGTAATGTCTTGATCTTGTTGATTGCTCCACAGAGGCTGAAGAGACTTATTCATTTTGCTACCTCCTGGCGAAACCTGGGAGGTTACGCGAACCGCACCGGAAGAAGCTTCAACGAAGTGGGCTGCAAGGCTTCGAGGGTCGAGAAGAGATTGTCCTCCCAAGACCACAGCCAGTCAAATCGCTAGCCGGACGGCCCCCACGGCCACTCTCGTCACCTTTCATCTCTGGAACTCCAAGTGCCAGCGGACGCCGCCCAGGGTCAGAACAATAAGCAGATTGCCGACCAACCCGGGCCGAGCACCCGATAAAGCGATTCGGAAGGATATGGACTAAGGCCTCGTCGCTGAAGTTATTTTGGCGATCCAGATGGTCGGCGAGGTTGAGCACTAAATCTGATTTTGCTGTTTGCCGGAGTAACAAGTTGCAATCGCCACGAAGCGCAAGACCGCGAAGCATAGAGGGCGGTCACTCCTGAACAGGAGCGGGACCTTGAGGCAGAGGCAGAGCGTTTGCGGGTCTCTGCGCGAGAAACTTGATTGGAACATTTCGCCGCGAACCGTCGTAGGCGTCTCTTATAAAAATAGGTGCTATCTGTGACTCGCGTAAACGACCTTTTTACTCTCGCAACTGAACAATAGCGCAACAAAGCACTGTTTTTGTGCAAACCTTTTCCCACTGCGCTTCGGGGGCCCTCGAGTTCCATGATTCCAGATGACGTTGGTTTGGAAGTCGCTGTGCTCTAATATTACTTTATAAAGTCTTTTGCCACCCCAGGAGTTTAATCGTCAGTCCAATGAGGAGCCCTTGAAGGATCGCAGCGTAAGTGTGTGTCGCTATCGACATCAGCGGCGGCACAGAATGCACGCCGGGACGAAGTTCTTGGTGTTGCTTTTGTTTGTGGCAGCGACGACGGTGACTTGGCAGTTTGCTCGCCAACAGCAGGTTTCCAGTTTGCCTCCTTCCTACGCGGAAACTACCGGGTTTAGCACGGGCGAAATTCAATCTGAGAAACCTGCGTCGGCGAGCTACGCATATGGGTTCATGGGCAGGCTGCGACCCGGGGAACAAGAGGAGTACGCTTGATCTCCTGGAACGCTCGTTTCACAATTGTTGCCCTGTTGCTGTCCGGAACCTCACTTTTCCTGCAAACTCGTTTTGACGGCGAATTTGTTCCGGCCCGATCGTCGCTGGCATCATTCCCGATTCAATTGGGCCGCTGGGTGGGGACGGACACTCCGATCCCCACTGAGATATTGGAGAAGCTTGGCCCTGGGGAATTCTTACAGCGGACGTACCAGGATCAGACGGGCGCACAATCTGATGTCGGACTGTACGTAGCCTACTTTCCCAACCAGACTGTGCTGCATCGACACTTGCCTCAGGACTGTCTTGCGGGCTCAGGTTGGTCGCCGGTGGAGTCTGGAATTACCAACCTCACGTTTCCGGGAGATGCTCCGTTCCCGGTGAATCGATACCTCATCGCCAAGGGGTCCGATCGCCAGCTGGTTTTGTTCTGGTTCTCCGCCCAGGGCCGGCGCGTTGACCGCGAGGATGGGATGGATTGGTATCTGGTGTTTGACTCTCTTCGCCTCAACCGGACCGACAATGCGCTGATTCGAATGAACACTGAGTTGCGGCCAGGAGAAAAACCGGCTGACGCTGAGCAGCGGCTGCTTTCCTTTGCCGCACTGGTGAACCCACTCTTCAAGAACTACATTCCGCCGCGTTGACCTGATATAAAGCTCGAAGGACCTCGTTTCTTTTTGCGATCAACTGGATGATACGGACATTTCTCGACATTCCTCTAGGCGAGAACCGTAGCCTTCCGCGTGGACGTTCTATCCGCGTCGAGGTTCCTAACCTTAGGGTGTTCGACCCTGCTTCCGCCATTACCACTCACGCGAACCCCGGAAACGAGCGGGAAGGCGTTGTTGATGTAAACGTCTGTGGCTGTTTGAAAAAACTCGATGTTTTAGAAATCAGAAAGGTCGGTGATAGTAATGCCTAAGCGAGCAGAGTAAATCGTTTATAGGGCATCGTGACGCAACCAATTTCCGCGGATTTCTGGAAACGAGTTCTTCAAGGGCCACGCCCATAATATCAAGGCAGATGGCGAGGTGCTAGTTTGGACGACGGGCGCCCTTGGGACCCGTCACAAGGTATAGGTAAGGCAAACTGAAACAGCTGGTCCAGTTTCAAAACGATCTTGAGGACGAAAATTACAGAGCGCTTACCCTAGGTACACGGTTGCGTCGTTCCCGTTAGGGTCAGTCTGGCTAGTCCCTTTCGGCTGTGCACCAGGTGAGTGAAGATCCATTGCGGCCGATCCTTCAAAGAAATCATCGGCTAGAGACTATCTTTCGAAGCCAGCTTCCGCGCGTCGGATCCGTGCTCCTGGCTCGGTGGCCGAGCATGGTAAGCCCGGCAGAATTGTTGTGTCGGAGCCAGAAGCGAACTCCGAGACTGCGAGGCGCGCGTCCACTCTGTTAGACCTCGCGGCGCCTGGCTTCCAGTTTAAGATCTGTCGACCCTCTAGTCTAGAAGGCAGTTGTTGCAACTCCGAAAGTCATCTCGCTAGCATCAGTTAACTTTGAGCGATACCGTCGTGGGATGTGTCAGCGATCCCGATACTCCCGTGACCGTAATGGTATAGGTTCCGGCAGGCGTACCGGGGTGGCCACCACCGCCGCCACCGCCGCTGGAGGACGAGCCACCGCAGGCCATCAGGAAGATCAGGCCCGAAAACATCAGGCAGCCAAACAGGAAACACAAGAACTTCTTCTTGCGCGATGTTAAACCTGTCCCTAGTAGCGCCAGCCCGCCAATCGGCAGCCACATCGCATAGAAGACGCCCTTCGACTGGGGCGCCAGGGATGCGGTCGTTGCAGCCGTGGTGCTGACTGTTAGCGTCGAGGTGCCTGAACCATTCGCCACTGAGTTCGGGCTGAACGCGCACGTGGGCGCCGGGGTCACTGCCGGAACAATGCCGCAGGACAGACTTCACAGCGCCGTTGAAACCGCTCAGTGGAGTGATGGTAATCGTGGAAGTGGCCGACCCGCCTGCCGAAACTGTGGCAGGCGTCAGCGCCGAGGACGTAATCGTGAAATCTGGCGTCGTGGACGCGGTAACCGTCAGGCTGATCGGCGTGTTGTGGATTAGAGATCCGGAAGTTCCGGTGACCGTCACGTTGGAAGTCCCGGCAGGCGTAGTGGCAGAGGTAGCGATCGTGAGAGTGGAGGTCACGGGAGCCGTGCCCGGCGTCACCGACGGTGGCACGAAAGCGCAACTCGCACCTGACGGCAGACCAAGCGGACACGTCAGCGCAACTGCGCTGTTGAATCCGTTCAGCCCGCTCACCGAAATCGTGTAGGACGCCGAAGCGCCGGGAGTTACAGAAGCGGTGGTGGGCGGCAACACGCTCACGGTGAAATCGGGAGCGGTCCCAGACAGCTGGAACGCCACTGCCTGCATGACCCAGGCTGATTCCCGTTCTGCGTCGCGGTTGCGTCGATCGCGCCTGCGGGAGGGCCGATCAGATGCTCCACATTGTCGCCGGTAGGAGTGATAGGCCACGGTAGTGAAGCCCGGACCAGCGGCTGTGACGATACCGACAACAGTTGCGGCGCCAATGATCAGGTCGCCGGCGTTAGCGTCGTGATAGGGCCGCTGTCCAGCGCGGTTCCGATTCCAGCAGCCCCGCCACCCGCATCGAGCGGATTCCCCGTGTCAAGTCCGCTGTATTCGAGCACGCGGACATCTGGAGCTTGGGCTGCCGCACTGAATGTGACCGTAACCGTGTTGCTGGCAGCAGCATTAATGTTCTTGGCATAGTAAGTAGCCTGGCTTAGTCCCAGTGCCAACAGTGGGCGGGAACGCCAGGTTGTATGTGTTTCCGGCGCTATCCGTAACCGACTGAACCGTCGCCGTGGTGTCGGCCCAGCCAATGATGACCACGTTCAAGTTCCCCGCGGTCTGCGCGATAGGGTAAGTGATCGTTCGCGGTCGTTGCCGGGGATGCCGGTTGCGCGGAGTTTTCCTGCACGAAGTTAATGCCAGCCCCAGGGGCATAAGTGTAAGCGCCGCCTAGCGTGCCAGGTATGCCGCTGGGATTCGTGACGACCAAGTTGGCCAGCCCGCAGACCCCGCTGGGAAGTTAGCCAGGATGGTGTTGACGTTCTCAACCGAAACCTTATCGGCGGGAACTCCTGCCGACAGTCACCTTGGCGCCGGCGGCGAAATCGCTGCCAAAGATGGTCACCGCGGTTCCCCCATTTGTCGGACCTGTATTCGGCGTGACGCTGGGGGACGTCGCCGTGGCGAAAGGTGTACTGGCGGTAAAGGTGAACGCGAATGGCGCAGAAGCCTGGCCATCCACATTGGTCACGGTTATGCTCGCTGATCCCGCCGGGAAAGAGGGGGTAAGGCAACTGATGGTCGCATTCGGAGAACAGGAGAGTAACGGCGCAGTTCACCCCTGAGGCCGTTTGGCCTGCGGTGTTGCTGAAAACCACCGTAGCTCCCGGTTCAAAGTTGGTGCCGGTAATGGTGAGCGCAATTCCTCCCGCCTCGGGACTTGAGGCGGTTGAAAGGGACGCGATCGCTGGAGCTGAGAAGGTCGGAGGAGTCTGCCCGGCCGCGCGAAAAGCCACCATCTGCATGACCCAACTGCCCAAGGTGAGAGTGGCCGTAGCGGTGTTGCTTCCAGCGGTAGTCACGACCTCGTCCTCGACAATGTCACCAAACCCGTTCAACAGCCGAGTAACAAATCCTGGGCCATTACCTGTAAATGCGGTGGTAATCGTACCCGCACCGAATATCAAGTCATTTGCGGAGTTTGTTGTTGCTGCACCGCTGTCTGGCAGGAGTCGCGCTACCGGAGGCTCCAACTGATGTGTCCAAGGGATTCGTAAGATCCAATCCACTGTACTCCACGATGCGGACACTCCTGAGAGCGGTGTTCTGATTGAAAGTGACCGTAACCGTATTCGCACCGGCCTTGATGTTCTTGGCGTAATAAATTGCCTGCGAAACTCCTGCCTGCGAACTGCCAGGCGCCGGGACCGGCGTGGATACGGTACCCGCGGCCAAGGCGTAAGTGTTGCCGTTGCTGTCTGCCACGGAGGCAATCGTGGCGGACGTGTCATTCCATCCCACTACTATGATATTGAGATTGCCGGCCGCCTGCGGATTCGTAAAAGCTACTGCAACCGAATTGGAGTACACCGTGGCAGTATTGCTATTCACCTGCACGAAGGTCGCCTGTCCCGTAGCAAGAGCGGGAAGGAGGAGCGACATGAAACCCACGACCAACCTGGAGAGAAATTGAAGGCGCCCGAAAAGATTAACGCATGCAATATTTGCTTTCACGGCATTGGCCTCGTTGTTGAAGTTATTTCGCCGACCCAGGTGATCGGTGCCCATCGTTTCACATCTCGAACAAAAGCAATTGTCTCCTAATCACGTTTTTCCGCTAAGTGGCGTACGAGGTTCTTCTGCACTTGATTCTCGTGGATTGCTCACTCTTCTTCATCAATTTGCCATTCGGTTGTGACAGGGTGACAATTGGGAGTAATTACTGTCGGCAAATGACGGACAGCAAAACGGCCGGACGTCACTCCGCTCTGCCCGTTGACCGAAATCCGAAATACCTAAAAGAGCCAGACTTGCAGTCTGATGGCCGGCTTCCGAATAAGAGCCTGACCCATCCATTTGCTTGGCCCTACTCTGCCATTTCGATCAACACTAGTTTACGGTCACACTAACAGTAGTGGTGTGCGTTAGCGATCCCGATCCGGAGATCGTGACGTTGTAGACTCCGACCGGGGTACCGGGAACACCGCCACCGCTACCACCGAAGGACGAACTGCCACCTCCGCAGGCCACCAAGAAGATCAAACCCGAAAATAGTAAGCACCCGAACAGGGAGCACAAGAACCTTTTCTTGCCTGAGGTAAAACCTGTTCCGAGCACCATCAGCCCTCCAATCGGCAGCCACATCGCATAGAAGATACCCTTCGATTGGGGCGCCCGGGATGCGGTCGTTGCAGCCGTGGTGCTGACTGTTAGGGTCGAGGTGCCTGAACCATTCGCCACGGAATTCGGGCTGAACGAGCAGGTGGGTGCCGGAGTCGCCCTAGGCGCAATGCCGCTGCAGGACAGACTCACAGCGCCGTTGAAACCGTTTAGTGGGGAGATGGTAATCGTGGAAGTAGCCGCTCCCCCCGCCGCCACGGTCGCAGGCGAGAACGCCGAAGCTGTGATCGTGAAATCCGCCAACGAAGTGTAGGTATAGCCGTTGGGCAAAATTCCGCTTTGAGCATCTCCGTTAGTCACCACGATATTCACTGCACCCGCTGCGTGAGCTGGAGTCGTTGCTGTGATCGATGAGGTGTTTATCACAGTCACACCTGTCGCCGCCGTCCCCCCAAAGCTCACTGTGGCCCCGGCCAAAAAGTTCGCGCCCGTTATTGTGACCCCCATTCCACCTGCGACAGGCCCGGTGTCAGGTGCGATCGATGTCGCGGTCGGGGCCGGGGCCGGATTTGTATAGGTGTAGCCGTTGACTAAGTTGCCAGGTTGGCCATCGGCGTTTGTGACCACCACCGTCACCGCTCCTGCCGCGTGAGCGGGGGTAGTTGCGGTGATCGAGTTGCTGCTCACCACCGTGATACCCGTCGCCGCCGTTCCACCAAAGCTCACCGTAGCTCCGGAGCCGAAGTTCGTTCCCGCAATCGTCACCGCAGTTCCACCGCTGCCAGTTCCCGAGTTCGGCGAGATAGAAGTGACCGTCGGCGCCGGAGCAGAACTGGAGCCATCTAATAGAAGAAAGCTTGCCACTGACGGTACGCCTTTGCTATTAATCAAGAACAACATGTAGTATCCGGGCGGAGCAATGTTGCTATTGGGCGGGGCGGTAACCGTCAGCGTCCCCGATCCGGCCGTGAACGACATTGCTATCAGGCGCTGATCCATGTCAAACGCATGGGTGGAAGAACCGGGGCGAAGCAGTACGGCTTGGGAGGTGTTCGCCGCGTCGGGAGTAGAAATCGTAAATGACCCGCCCCACGCAATGTGGCTCGGTGCGTTGGCGATTGTCGGCCGTGTCGCAGGAACCAGGTTGTTGTTCGCGTCCCTGGTGAACAAGTAAGCCGGCTGGTAGATTTCCATGTGGGGTTCATAGGTCCCACGCGCGGGGTTGCTCCCGCCAAGCCATACCGTTGCGTCGGGCAAAAGTAGCGCCACCGTGTGATATAGACGGGGGTAGGCATTGGCCCCCGCTGACGAAAAACTGTTGCTTGCGGGGTCATACAAATCGGCATTCAGACTGGCAGTAGTCGCATCTTCATCATGGGCGGAACCGCCCACCGCTAAAATCTTACCCGTAGGCAGCATCACCGCATCCATTTCGATTCGCGGCTGCGACATGTCGGGACCCCACGCCCAAGCCGGCTTGGACGACCCCAGATCAATCAGCTCCGTTGTAGCAGTCGCGGGATTATTTCCACCCAGAATCATCACTCTCGGGTCGTAATTGTTGGCTGGCGTCAGGGGGAGGAGAACAGAGCTGCCATAGGTCCGCTGGCTGCCGTAATTGGTGGTCGCCACGTTAAGAGTCCAGGTCGTGGTCGACGGGTCGAACAGTTCCGAAATAGGAGGAGAACCCGAAACAAAAACCTTACCGTTGGGTAAGAGATGCAGGCGAGGATATAAGTCCGGCGTATAAGGAGCGGCGTATGGTTGGCTCCAGCCTGAACCCACGGTATAGATCTCGACCGTGGTATTGGTGGTTTCTCCAGTCTCGAGGAAGCCCGAGAACGTCATGATTCGACCGTCACCCAGAAGCAGAACACTCGGATACCAACGGCCATGTGCCATATCCGGGGTATCGTTAAAAGTGTTCGTGGCCGGATCGAAGATCGATGATTTTTGAATTCCTTTGAACGGATCGAAGGCTAAAGTGCCGCCATTGATGAAGACTCGCCCATCGGCCAGCACCGTCATGGAATTGCAAAACATGTCCCAGTTTACCGACAATTGGGTAATACTCTGGCCGATAGGATCCAAAACCACCGCGCCCGAATGATTCGACGCTCCATAGGGGGGTCCCGAGGGGCAACCGGATTGGGTGGGCGGACAGTTCCCTGAACCGGTAGTGACCAAAATTTTGCCATTGTGCATCAATGCCACGTGGATTGGATTGATGGTCATTAAGAACGGCAAAGTACTCCACTGGCCCTGAACATCTGCCTGGCCCCAAGAAATGGGAGCCAGAGCCCCGAGGGCTACAAATAGCCCTAAAACGGTCCGAGCCACCCGAGAAGAAACACTATTACGGGACACAATCGACCTCAAGTCTTAGTTATTAGAGACCACGGGGGAGAACCACGTGCCACGAGGCGGCAAGGTAATGCTACCAATAAGGCGGTATTCTTGCAATTGATTTACGCTGATAGGACGTCCACCCTCGATTCCCGGGATAAAGCAAAGCGCCCCCAAAATCGGGGTGTAGGGCGTTTCCAAACAGCCCTTTGGAGGAACCTCTTTTCGTGTGTGCGGATAGAGTCAGGTTACATGGAGGAAGAGACCTCCAAAGGAACGAGTTGGTAGCCGAGTCGACGAGCTTGCCGCGTGAGTCGAGCTTGGATTCGTCGTTGACGTTGAGCGTCGATGGCGTGCCAGAGAGTGTGGTCGAATTCGATTTGGCGGGTGACGAGGGTGTAGAACAGGGTGGCAATCTTGCGGGCGGTGGCGGTGATGGCGCCGGCGGGGCCGAGCTTGGCTTTGAGACGTCGTAGGTATTCTCCCCTAGGCGTGGGACTGCGATGTAAGGACTGCGCGGCGAGGCGAAAGATTTGACCCGCGCGGTTGTTGGCTTTGCGCATGCCTCGCCACAGGACCCGTCCTCCGCTGATGTCGTTGTCCGGACAAAGGGACAACCAGGAGATAAAGTGACTGGCGGTGGGCCAGCGGGAGAGATCTCGGCCAACCTCACTGAATAGGGGAGAACGTTGGTTTCTAGCCCTGGGATCTGGGTCACGTCTACACCGAACAGTTTGTACGCCTCGGTGCGAAGATCGAACTGACTTTCCATATGGCCGGCCTTTTTGCGACGTTTGGCCCCACTGCGATTGCACTTGTTGTCAGGCGGCAAGGGGGTCTGCTGGGGATCGACACGGGGATCGAACTCTTGCAGCAGCCGTTCGATATTCGTTTCACAAATCACAATCTGCTCTTGATAGAAACGGTGGAATTGACGGGATTGTCCCAGGGTAAATAGATGCTCCTCGCGCCAGTTGCCGCACAAGGATTTCTCGATCACGTCCGAGCTGGCTTTCACGCGCGGATCCCGGAGCTTGGACAACTCTTTGGGGTCCCGCTCTCCAGCGATAATGGCATCCACAATCGCCAGGCCGGTAGTGCCAGTAATGTCGCTGAGGACGTGCTGGAGTTGCAGGTTCATCAGCGTCATGGCCTTTTGCATATGCTGTACATGCTGGGCTGCCATTTCCACTAGCTGCTGCCGATGACGTACGATCGCCCGCACCGCACAAACCTGCTCCTCGGGGCGGAAGGCCGCGCGCAAGAGTCCCACCGAATGCAGAAACTGAATCCATTGACATTCATGCCAGTCGGTGCGGCGTCCCGGCACATTCTTCATGTGGCGAGCGTTGACCACACAGGGTTTCAGCCCGCGTTGCTCGAGGAGCTCATACAGCGGGATCCAGAATACGCCGGTCGATTCCATGGCTACCGTAGTCACACCGCAGCCTTGCAACCAATCCGCTAAACGCTGAAGATCTTCGGTGAAGGTAGCGAACTTCCGCACCGGTTGTCCTTCTGGATCGTGGGGCACGGCGACAAAAATCTCGCGTGCACCGATATCCACTCCAGCCGCGTGGGGTTGCTCGACCGGGCGATCTTCCAGACTCATCCCTCTTCTTCCTCTCGATTTCCTGAACATGGGTGTTGTTCTCCATTGCCATCGACAGCCAAGCCGCGCATCTTGGTACTCTTTGGATGGGAATCAGACCTGAGTGATTTCTCAGTCTGTAACCAATGAACGGGGCACGGAACTTGGGGCCAGGCTTCCATTGGGGCTCATCGCACCATTGACTCTATGGCCTACTTCTGCCGTTGGTCGGAATAGCATGCCGAAAAATTTGCTGATTCTCAAGTTCCTCTACGGACGGGACCGCCCTCGCGGTTTCTTAGCTTCCAAGGCGGCTCCTCAACGCGATAAGACGTCTGGGACCACGCGTCACCGACTGGTGCTCGAAGCATCCCCCAGAGCGCCAAGTTGATCGCCGACTCGTTGTCGTCGCTAAACCCGGCTTGCACGTCAGAGTTGCCAAAGTTCATCGCTAGGATCCCATGGGTCAGGCCATAATATTGTGATATAAGCAGACCGAAGTATCCTTGCCTGGAGGGACCTCATTCTTTGAATCGCGTCGTAACGTCCACCTTACTTTTGACGCTTGTTTGTGCGATGTGGTTCCGGGTTCAGGGATTGAACCGCAGCCTATGGCTGGACGAAGCGTGGGTGGCAAACTCCGTTTTGGAGAGCACAGTTCCGCGAATGCTATTTTATGACGCTTGGGTGCCGTCGCCAGAACCCGGATTTTTGCTGGCTTCTAGACTGGTGACAGGGTGGCTGGGTCCGTCAAATCGCAGTTTTCGGATCGTTCCGGCAGCCTTTAGTCTCATCAGTTTGCTGGCCATGCTGTTTTTGTTGCGCAAGCTTTTTTCGCCTGTGTGGTTGACTTTTGGTTTTGCGTTGTTCGCTCTATCGCCCGCCGCCATTTTGTTTGCTCGCACTTTTAAGCAATACAGCACACAACTTGCGATGGCGCCAGTTCTTCTGCTGGCTGCCGTGCATTGCAACCAACGCCCGAGCCCTCGAAACTTCACTGTACTGCTTATAACAATTTTGGTAGCGACCGTATTTTCTTACCCGTCGGTTTTTCTATTGCCGGCTCTAGCCATGCTGCTGGTTCAGCCGCGATCCGAAGAATCCATTGAACCAGCACACGTAAAGCAGGCAGCACTGGCCGCGCTATGGGGTTTGGCCGTCTTCATTTTTCTCTACGTGGCGGTAATTCGCCACAATGTAAACGATAGCCTGCGCCTTTTTTTTGCAAATCCAGCAGTCGGGGTTCTGGGTCATCTCAGCAGGGCGGTGACTTCCTTCATCACGCCTTACGAACTACTGCTCCCAATTCCAGGGCGGCTTCTTGATTCTACAACGCACCCTGTGAGATTCCTGGCCAGTCTGGGGGTCGTAGCCATCGCAACCGTTTTTTATCGGAGACAAAAAAATTGCCGGCTGTGGTTAATGCTGGCCGTCTTACTGCCCCAAATAGCCGTCATGCTCCTGGACCTACTTAACCTCTATCCCGCAAATGAGAAGACCATGCTGTTCCTGCTCCCGTGCCGGGTCATCCTTGTGACCAGCCTTGTCGAGTCGGTCATGGCGACGGCAGCGGCCCTGGTCCCGGGGGAGGCTTGGCGTCGCACTGTCCGGTACACTGCACCCCTTGCGACGATGCTGATCTTGGCTATCGGCAGCCTGAAGCAACTCCGGTTGCCGTCCTCGTTTCGATACGAAGAGGATGTGCAAGACGCCATCGCATGGCTAGATACCACGTTTCGCGACGGAGATGCTTTGTACGTTCACGCCAGTGTGCAAGAGGAATTTAAGCTTTACGCACGCCTTCTCAGCTTTGCTCCTTCTGCCGTGCAGTGGGGCAATACCGGGTGGCCTTGCTGCCCCCGGAGGATCGCATATTGGGGTGGGCACGGGTCTGTGCACCTAATTGAGGAAGATGTAGCACGACTTTACCCGATTTCGTTACCATCACGCCTCTGGGAGTTGCACTCCCTCCGCTCCAGCCACTGGGAGTACGTTGGTTTGGATGAAGGCAAAGTCATACGGGCCTTGCTCCTTCAGCGCGGGTGCGTACTTACACTCTACCGCGAGTGGCACAACGTCGCAGTCAGCCAGTTCGACTGCATTGTGCCGGATCAAGCTACCGGCCCTCGCGCCCCTGCTACAACTCCTTCTAGATCCATTTCGCAGACCCGCTAAAACAAGCGGGTGGGGTCGTTACGGCAATCGGCGCCGGTGCCGTTGTTGGCAAGGGCATGATCGTCGACGCCAGCCGTCCGAAACTCATTCCGTTCGTCGGCCCACCTCATTTGCCCCAGCTCGGCCGAAATATCCCTGCGGACTACGACGCATTGGCCCGTTCACTTTGTACACCAAGTTTGAATTGGGATGCCGATGAGTCTCAAAGCCCCCTGGTCACTCCGATCACGCTTTGAGCGGCTGGGGGATGTCACGGCGCGGTTAAGCAATCTCGACCGTGGCTCTTCAATCCAGCGGGTCGGTGCCGATGAAGATGGTAGCTCTGGATCTTGGCGCGCTTCGTTCCTCACCCTCCTTGTCGAGTTTGACGTCCTTCCCTTCACGCGCCGGCGCCGCTCCGAATTGGACTTCAGATACTTCCGGGCTGGCGGTCGTCTGCGGGCGAGCCCGCTTCGGGAATGTGCCAAACTTCCCCGGAGGTTGATTCGCTTCACCTGGCGCGACCGACGGCGGCGTTGCGATAGCCTGGGTCAAAGTCATGGAGAGGAGTTCGAGACGGCTGGACACGCCAAGCTTGTCATAAACCCGAAAAAGATAATTCTTGATGGTGTGCTGGCTCAGTCCTAGGCGCTCGGCAATCTCACGATTGGTGAGTCCTTCGGCCAGGCTCCGGACCACGTCCATCTCACGATTAGAAAGGAGACTCAGACCGTTGGCGTCAACTGCGCGTACCACCGGGGAAGTCGCCAGTGCCTCCACCGCGAACGACATCTGCTGACTGTTGGCCCAGATCTGACCCTCGTAAACCCTTCGGATGCACATGGAAAGAGTCTCCACCGAATCGTGCCGACTGAAAATTCCCCGAGCCCCGGCGCGAAACGCTTGCAGAACAGTCTCCTTTTTGGAGGAGTCCAGCAACATGATGGTGAAAATGTCCGGATTGGATGCCCGTAGTTCCCGCAAGAGTTCAAACCCACGCAACGGCTCATCGTCGAGATTGGAGCTCAGGACGACCACTTGCACTCGGTGCAATTTCACGGCTGCAACCAGGTCGCGGGACGTCGCGGGCGGACTGATCACCTCCAGCTGGAGGTCACGGCGCAGTGCGTCCGCCAGCAACTGAGTGTGAATCCGAGTGTCGTCCGCAACCAGTACGCGAATCGTCGCTACCCCAGCGCGTTGGATCGGCTCCATGGTTCCTCCTCCGAGCGAAATTAAGTGAGCTGACCTCAGACTCCTAATCGAGCCAGCTAGCGGCCACAGAGAGAATAAATACCTACCATCGGAGAACGCTCTCTCCGAGACGGATGTTGTTGCTGGAGAGGTAAAGGAACGTGGATGCCAGAACTACTCACATCCAGAATGATTTTAGCCCCAGTTAAACGAGAGAAGCAACGGCGGAATCGACCGACTTTGCAATATTTTGCAAACTATTACCAAGTGTAACCCACGTGAATCTCGTTATACCGGGAAGGCCATCAGTGCTTGGCTTGGGGGGCGTGGGCAGGCTTGGAAATGCCTCCATGGAAATATAAAATGTTTAAAACAATGACTTAGGTCAGCAATCCTCCCCTTGGATCGTGGTCGATAAGGGTTGATAGTCTCTAGTTGTAAAGTCTCATTGTATTAGTATAATAGAATCATAACTGT
>CAWDNR010000009.1:0-188081 GCA_963803655.1 Terriglobia bacterium | reverse complement strand
TAACGAAGACGGGAGCATCGGCTCGGCGTGCAACTATGTCGAATGATTGAGAGCCCCACGCCGTGAGCGCTGCGAACCAGCCTCTCCGCATCAACTCTGCGCAGACAAACATCTCGCCTGCGTGACCCCTCATCTGTGATGGGGTTTTCGTCTTCATAGCGTGTCAGCAGCCCGACAGTCACAGTATTTATTGCGTACCGCCCGCTGTGGCGAAAACAACGACTTGCTGCAATCATTTTAGGTCATCGTGGCGGCTAACTGACGTTATCAGGCGTTAACACTCATTGACCGTCGATGAGTGCTATGGCGATGTTACAAGAATTGACGTTAACTTCCGCGTAGGCGACGGCTTTTACTTCACTTTTTGGGGTTCTCTTCTAGGTCTTTGTAGATGACATGCCCTTCGTGACCGCACCCTTTTTTTTCTTCTGGCGAGAGAGGTGTCACTTTTTCGTTTGCCAGCACAGAGTCGCACCGCATGTAATTCTCAAACCCGGGCGCTGAAAATACGAACACCACGCTGACGGTTTCGGTCCCCGCGTTCTTTACACTTACCCAGGTATACGCCGGAATGAACACCGTTCCTCCTGCGTGCAGATCGCGTTCCTGGTCTCCCAGATGAACGTGAACGGTTCCTTTTTCGATATACAGAATTTCATCCTGCCCGAGGTGCTTGTGCGTTGGAAATTCGTCCCCTGGAGCCATGTCCTCGGTCCCCATAACAAGGTGCTGAGAACCATTGTTTTTTGGGCTCACCTTCAACATGAAGTCCCCAGGAGGAGGCTCTCGCCATATCCGCCGCTCACCCTCATTTTTCTCCAGCAGGAGTGGTTTTGGAGCGGCCTGGGACGGGGTTGCGGAACTGGATTGTGCTAGTCGAGTTTGAAAGACGCAAACCGTAAGGAGCATCACTGCCACTGTCGCAAACGTTGTTCTAACTGAATTTGAGTCCATGGTACATCCCCTTTCGTGGGTGGCGCGCCCTGATAGTACCGCTCCGAAAGTTGACCTTCTCATAGAGACTCACAGCATGGGCGGCTAACTCCCGATAAGTCGGTTACTCGTCGAAATGACGCCGCCACAGCGGCTTTACAGATGCGTTGTGGAATTGTGCCCGAGTGACCGGAAACCTGGAAGTCAACCGTTGTTAACGCATTATAAGAGGGCTTCCCTTTAGGAGTAGGTTATGAGCGCAAGCATCATTCCCTACGAAAGGAACACCCTCCATGAATAGCGAAAAGTATATTGGGCTCGACGTTCATCAAGCAACCATCTCGGTGGCAGTATTGGATTCCACTGGCAAGTTAGTCATGGAATCCATCCTGGAAACAAAAGCCGCGACCATTCTGGAGTTCTTTGCGGGGCTGCGCGGAACTTTGTCGGTCACCTTCGAAGAAGGAACTTGGGCCGCGTGGCTGTACGATTTACTGAAGCCGCATGTGGCCAAGCTGGTGGTGTGCAATCCGCGAAAAAATGCTCTGCTCAAAGACGGAAACAAAAGTGATCGTATCGACGCCCACAAGTTGGCCGAGCTGTTGTACCTGAACAAGCTCAGCTCGATCTACCATGGCGAGACGGGCGTGCGCATGCTGCGCGAGCTAGCCCGGAGCTACCTGACCATCGTCAAAGATCTGACCCGAGTCATGTGTCGGTTGAAAGCGGTCTATCGCAGCTGGGCGATCCCCTGTGCCGGCCGGGACGTCTACTATACCCGTCATCGAGCCGAGTGGCTGGGCAAGATCAAGGAAGCCGGCGTCCGTCGCCGAGCCGAACGACTCTACCAGCAACTGGACATGCTGCAGTACTTGCGCCAGCAAGCGCGCCGCGAGCTGTTGGCGGAGAGTCGCAAGCATGCCGTCACCGTCAAACTACGGCAGATTCCCTCACTGGGACCGATTCGCTCCGCCTTGGCGGTGGCGCTGATCCAGACCCCGCATCGTTTCCGCACTAAGCGACAGCTTTGGGCTTACAGCGGACTTGCTTTGGAAACCCGCACCAGTGCGGAATATTGCTATGTCAAAGGCGGACTGCGACGTTCTAAGAAACAGATCTCCATTCGCGGTCTGAACAAAGACCACAATCATGATCTGAAAGGCTTGTTCAAAGGTGCGGCCACCAGGGCCAGTGTACTGCCTGGCCCGTTCCAGGATTTCTACCAGAGATCACTGGCCAAAGGTATCAAGCCCACGATGGCGCGTCTCACGCTGGCGCGCAAGATTGCAGCCATCACGCTAACTCTATGGAAGAAGGGAGCAAGGCCCACCCCGTTGGGGTGGTTGTATGACTCAGAAACTGAGTGAGCAAAGTGTGTGATGCGTCAAGCAGCTTGGTACGAATTAAAATTGTGGCACAACGAGGCTCGACAGCTAAGGCCGCATATTCTCTGGCGCGTTCCTGCCCGATAAGAGGAGCATGGCTCCGGTACTGGCGATTGTGTAGATGGTGGCGGCGTTGATCTGAAAAGAACAACGGCCCGACCCCGATGGAGAGACTGTGTAAGGGTCGCCGACCGGGCCGGGCCGAGTTGAATTCAGTGTGGAAAGACTAACATGAAACCCGAGCGAGGAGAAAAAAACAAGAAAGCAAGCTGCCGCCCAACACCAAATAACTGGCACAAGATGAACCGCAAGCAACGGCGTGAGATGACGCGGAAAATCCAGAGCGAGCCGGAAGTGGTCCATCCCGATGCCGCAGGCATTGATATCGGCAATGAATCCCACTATGTGGCCGTGCCGCCGACACGGGACAGCCAACCCGTACGTCGCTTCGGATGTACTACGTGGGAACTGAAGGAGATGGCGGTGTGGCTAAAGCAGTGTGCGATTCGGACCATAGCTATGCAATCGACTGGGGTGTACTGGATCGCGGTCTACGACATTCTCGAAGAAGCTGGTTTCGAAGTGTATCTGGTGAATGCCCGGGAGACGAAGAACTTACCGGGACGCAAAAGCGATGTGCAGGAGAGTCAATGGCTGATGAAGCTGCACACCTATGGTCTGTTGCGGAACTCGTTTCGGCCCTCTCAGGAAATCCGCACGATGAGGACCTATTGGCGGCAGCGCAGTGACTTGGTGCGGTCGGCAGGACGGCATATTCAGCGAATGCAGAAAGCGCTAACGCAAATGAATATCCAGCTAGCCAATGTGTTAAGTGACGTGAGCGGAATGACGGGGCAGGCGATCGTCAAAGCCATTCTGGCCGGCGAACGCGATCCCTATCAGCTGGCGGCGCTCCGGAATTGGCGGGTGAAGGCGAGCGAGGAAGAAATCGCGCGCAGTCTGGAAGGTAACTGGCAAGAAGATCTGCTGTTCGTGCTGCAGCAGGAGCAGGATGGCTACGAGTTTTGCCAGAAGCAGACGGCCGAATGCGATCAGCGGCTACAGCAGTATCTCATCAGCAAGAGGACCGAAGCGACGGAGCCAGTCTGCCGGAAGAAAAGCGAAGGAACGGCTCAGAAAGAAAAAGAAGGGGAATGCGCCGCAGTTCGATCTGCGCGCAGAATTATTTCGCGTGACTGGGACCGACCTAACCCAAATCGACGGGATTGACGTCACCACAACAATGACGATCCTCAGCGAAGCGGGATGGGATATGAGCAAGTGGAAGACGGAACACCATTTTGTTTCCTGGTTGCGCCTATGTCCGGATAATAAAATCAGCGGTGACAAAATCATTGGGAAAGGCCGATTGCCCACCAACAATCGAGTCACCAATGCATTGAGGATGGCGGCCAGCACCTTACGAGTGAGCAATACCTACCTCGGGGCGCAGTTTCGCCGACTAAGAACCAAGCTCGGGGCTCCCGTTGCCATTAAGGCTATGGCGGCCAAGCTGGCTCGATTGGTCTATCGCATGCTCCGCTACGGCATGTCATTCATCGACCGAGGCGCGGAGTTTTACGACGCCCAGCACCGCAAACTGCAAATTAATTATCTCAAGCGCAAAGCCGCCAATCTCGGATTCCAAATCATCGAAGCTCCGGCAGCGTAGTTTCTGGAGAGAAAACTTCGACGCTGACAAACTGAAATCGCAAGCCGCTTGAGCGTCTCACGGGAAGAGCCCTCCATCTCCGGTGATCTTTGTCTGGTGGTGGCCAGTTGGTTCTTGAGACGCTCGGGTTCGAGGGTGAGCATCCTAATCGCCTGTAGGCGCAACGTGCCTGTGGCACTGAGCCTCTGTGTTAACCCTATGCCCTCTCGGATAACCCGAAAAAGCACTAGGCCTCGAGTCGCAGATAGAACCATGGTTGACCCTGTACAACCACAGAGTGCTTGCCAGTTTCAGAAACCGATCGGCGTTGTCGCTACTAATGAACATGCAGCTGTTGAGATGGAGCACAAAACCCGAAACCACAGAGCAAGCCACTAGACTCGAGCGTCACTCCTATCTGACAAGGGGACTGGATGCCGCGAACCATAACCGCGCTTCCGGCGGAGGAAGAAGAATGTTCTTGACATCCCCTCTTATAGAACAGGCGATTTCGCTCAGAACCTAGCCACCGAGTCCCGCTGATGGTCGGAACTCGGAAAAGAGAACATCCATGTCGTCGCCGACACCATAGCCAAAATCATGACTCATACTTCGCACACGGTCTAGCCGGGCGATATGGCCATCCCGCTTCTTGGCCGCTAGTGTATTTGTGGTTTTGAGGGCCTGCTCGAACATGCGCACCAGCGCATTGAAGTATCCTGCATCGTCATAGGTTATGTCTGTACAGAACCCGGCCGCACTCTCGCAGTAGAAAACCATCAACTCGGCTACCCCTTCGGGATCACCGAGCGCCTTCTTGTAGTCGGAGATCGCCTGCTTGGCTTTGGATACAGAGATGTCCCCTCGGAAGACATCGGGCCGGAGCCAGCGGTCAATGGTTTTCTTGTACGGCTCCAACACGTCCTCGCCCAAACCAAAGCGGGCATGAAGAAACGCCTGATTCTTCTTGCCCGCAGCATAGAGATTTTGAACCAAGCCCACCAAGGCTGCCCGGTCAAAGCCCTCGAGCTTTTTCTTCACGTCCGCCCACGTTGGTTTTAACTTCGGTTGTCGTTTGGCCATATGCGTCCTGAATTCTACCCGCGGGAGGCAAGCGTGTGCCGTCTCTGCCCGGGCGCTAGTGAGTCCGAGAATCAAGAAACATTGATGATGAAAATGCGCAACTCGTCTGGGTACTGGGTTGCATTGCACGGCGGCATGCCGTAATCCCTTGCTGCGGCATGGGAGGCCGTCGCCATGGGCAAGCAGAGAATGAAGCCGAATTATCAATTCTTTAAACCGGCTCCGCCAGGAAATGTCTAAGGCGGCTGCGAAGTTGCCTCTGTTCTTTGAGTTCACATTCCCAAAGCACCGCGACTTTCCAGCCCGAGCCCTTCAATGCGGAGCGGGCTGCGTCGTCACGTTCTCGATTGCGTTTGATCTTCTTCAGCCAGTAATCGCGATTTGCCTTTGGAACACGCGCGCCGCGCGCGCAATCGTGTCCGTGCCAGAAACGCGGGACAACATGGGACACGCTACCGTTGATGTGACCCAAAATGTTTACAACCGCACGTGGTGGGAAGAAAGAGTTGAAGCTGTGAGCATGGCTGCCGCAACGGTGTGGCGCGAGTTTTTGGCGCAACCCGTGCCGGCAACGCGAATGTAAGTCCTTTTGGAAGTCCTTAGATTCCCGGCGATTTCGTAAGTGTTTGAGATGAAAGAATTCGTCGGGGAGAGAGGATTTGAACCTCCGACCCCCTGGTCCCGAATTTGGGGGCGCGGAGCCGATTTTGTTAATATTCAATCATTTGAGTGGTGCTTCGACCTTCTCAGTCTTGCTGGATCACCCCAGTTTTGGGTGAATGTAAACCCTGGAATTGCAACCCTCACCAGGGGTTCATGCCGTTCAGGAAGGATGTCACGCTACGAGTTTCCGTGTCCCATGCTTGTCAGTCTGACGACCCGGAAATGACGACTCTGCATTAAGCGGCCTGAATCGCAATACAGATCATGCTCCGTCAGAAGCCAACTTCTGGTTTGCCGTTATCCGACCACGATCAGCAAACACAATGCAACATATCTTTAACTAATCTGGCGATTCATCTTCGCGTCGGACAAAACGTTTCTCTCTGAGCTAGCCGTGTTCAACGCGTGCTTTTATATCCGATTACGCCGCTTCGATGAGCCTTCTTAGCGCTGCGGCGTTCGCGGCCGTTCCTGGTTTCAGCTTCACATGGCGCATGAACTTGCCGGTGCCTTGCAGCAAGCGAGCCGGATCCGGCAGCGATGCGCCTTGAAAGAATCCTACGTTTACGTGCGACGCAAATACGTTGACGTAGCCAAAGGCCGCATCTCCCAGACATGCAGTCGGACAGCCGTCATGCAAAAGCTCTCGGACTTCGTCTCCGCATTTTCGCATCATCTCAAACCACTTCTGCGCGATGGCTCCCAATTCACCCGCATGTTCTTTCATCCAGCCATCGATGGCCGGATCACGCTCGACAGCGCCGTTCAATCGAAACAATTCCGTTCTCATGGTCATGGCGTTTTTAGAATTATCTCCCGGTTCCAAGGGGCCACACTTTCCTCATATTCCATGGGATCGCCGAAACCTTCGGTTTGGACGCCAAGTTGGCGTAGAGCATCCAAGGCTATCAACCGGCGATGCGCGTTGAATGTCATGATATGGGCGAAGACACCGCCGAACGTGAAGATCTCGGCCGGCTCGCAGAGCGCGTCGACAAACGTGTCATCCCATGCGGAGCGGTTTCGGACTTCCCCCAAAATACGATGCAGTTCAGCATCGGTCTTTTCGAGCCTTCGCAGCATCGCTTTTGGAGAACGCTGCGATTTGGGAGGGCCATTCATATCCATTTCGGTCCCGGACAGCGCGGAGGTCCAGACTTCTTTCGTGAAGATAATGTTCTCCAACAGTTGCCTTAGCGTCTTATTCGACTCCCGCCAGGGCAGCAGCTCTACGACCGTGGGCAGTGGCCGATCCAGTTGTTCCTCCGTCAAAGTATTTGCTCGCGTGTGCCAAGAGTCGTTGCCTGCAAAGCGATCGAATAAATTCATGTCTATTCCTCCTTCTGTTAAAGAACCAGGGGCAAGAAAGTGAATTTTGTTGGACGCGGGCAAATGAAAGTGCCGATCGCGCATGCGTCGGTAGATGCTGGGAGAAATCCGAAATGCTCTTCGGAAAGCGCGAGTGAACGCCTCTAACGAATTTGTAGTTGGCGTCCAATGCGACCTCCGTGACCGACATTCCGGTATGCCCCAGTTGATAGGCTGCTCTTTCCAGCAATAGCCGTCTCCGCATAGCTGCCGGAGTTTCTTCGACCACGGTTCGGAACAGCCTGTGGAACTGCGTGCGACTTTGGTACGCTTGGCGCGCCAGATCTTGCGTCTTCGCCTGAGTGTCCAGAGAGTTCGCAACAAGTGCAGAGAGACGGTCCCGCGTGCCCTGACCATCCGCTTTATTCATGCGTCCGGTTCCTCAACGGGAACGAATCATAGACAAAGATGAGGCGTTTCGCCTGATCGTACGTACCAATCTTCTACCTTAAGAGCAGGACCAAAGACAAAACACTAGTCACCGCGTGTGCACGCTATGGAACCCAGCTGGCGCATCTGTCGGAACTGCAGGTGTGTTCGTCATGATCGCCATATCCTTCCGTTTTTCAAATTAAATATTCATCGATATCATTTGTATCGGCATCGATTTGAGTGGTGCTTCGACCGTCTCAGTCTTGCTCGATCACGCCAGTTTTTTGCGTCAATGTAAAGCCTCCAATGGCAACCCTCACCAGGGTTCAGAAGGATATGGCCTGACTCTGATAGACCTTTTTCTATTCGGGGTAGAGCAGCCTGACACGCACCTGCCTTGGGCGCCGCAAAAGCCCTTTTGCTCTAGAAAGCAGCCTGCTGGGCTGGGGACATTTTCTGTTGTAGCCTAGGCGCGATTCGATAGACCGGACCGTCATGAAAGGCGGGTGCAGACTCGCCCCACTTCACGCCCGGCGGATACATTGCCGCCATGTCCCACAAGTGCCCTCCATTCTCACAGCAGCTCGGGTCGTTCCCGTGGAACTGTTGCAGCTGTTGCTTAATCTGAGTGGCAACCAAATGATTCTTGTCCCAAAATTGCACCGCGCGTGAATCCCAGACACGCTTCAGTGTCGGTCGAGTCGGCCGGTACCAGTCGGTCGGAAGCATGGGCTCCCACACGACAAAAACTCGCAGCGGTGTTAAACGGCTTCGCTCTAAAATATGTTCGACTGCAGAGGCCCCCTGCAGACACTTTGGTCAAGTCGGAGATAAAAGGAGTACGAGACGGGTGTCTGCAGCAGCAGCATCAAAGCTATGCTGAAAATTCGTAACATTCCCCTCATTAAGAGACACGAGTGGCGGCTGGCCAAGCGGTGTGTGGCTCGATCCCCAGAGATAAAATGCCACCGCCAGAAGCGTAACTACAACGATCAACCAAAGTGCACGTCTTCGTGTCATCACCTTTTATCCTGCGGGCCAGTTGGCGATCAATTGAGGGAATACGATCACCAATAACACAACCACCACAGCCAACCAGAACAGAGCTACGCTCACACGACTACGTCGAGCGTTGCATTGATTTCCTCGGCGGTAGATTTGCCAAAAACCCAAGACGAGCAGGAGAACGGAAAAGCCAAGCAACCACGGTCGAAGCGGTGCAATCCAGACACTGGCAGTTACCAGACCCAGGGCGCCCACAAGTCCAAAAGGCAAACAACAGGCCAACGCGGACAATGCCGCGAGTATGGCGGCCGCCGGAGCAGCTCTTTCAACGGCTTTCACGAATACTCTCCTCGATTGCGCGGCGAAGCTGTTCGCGCGATGGGACTCCCCCGCGTTGCGAACCATGCGAGTAAGTGCGACAACTCAGGCCGAAAGTCTTTGCGGCACGCGCCCACGGCTCGATATCAGCACCGTCGATGCGAATGCTGGGCGACCCTACGAATGCCATTGCCTCAGCCTCGGATTGGGTGCGGATTTCCGTCTGATGAATTTCATCCTCGCGATCCAGCGAGTTTAGGGTCTCGCGTACGACTTCCATCGCCGGTAAATGGTTGGGGCAGCCCGCGAAATATAGCACTTCGATTTTCATGCGGTCTTCGTTCCTTCGACTTCCTCGAGCACAGGGCAGGCACACGCTTTCCCGCGCTGCTGTCTCAATGCTCCATTGCATTTGCTAAGATCGGTCTTAAGCTCGGCTTCAAGTTGCCGAAGTTCTCGGATTTTTACCGTAACGTCGGCCAATTTTGTCTTCAAGAATTGACGCACAGATGCACATGCATGTGCTTTGTCCGCACGAATACCCGTCAATCCCTTAATTTCTTCGAGAGAAAAACCCAAACGCTGCATTCGCTGCACAAATCGCAGTCGTTCGATGTCGTGGGCCGTATAAAGACGGAAGCGCCCTGCAGTGCGAGATGCGGGTGGTAGGAGCTTGCGGCGCTCATAGAAGCGGATCGCATCGATACTCAGAGCAGTGCGCCTTGCCAATTCGCCGATCTGAAAAGTCGGTCGGCTTCCGTTCTGAATGGTCGCCATGACAACAGGATACAATCTGGAGTGCAGTCCAGAGTCAAGCCCTATCCCCGATCGAGTCAGCGTTCTTTAGCTTTGACTGGAATGTCAGGACGTGGATCAGGCACGAAGCCCTCTCGGTTTGGCATTTTCACGTTTGGCAATGTTTTCTCGTTCAGTTCTACGCGTTCGTCGACGATTTTATTGAGGAGAAGGATGTACGCGGTGACTGAATATGTTTCATTGGGTGTGAGAGTTCCAGGTTCCGTGTAAGGCATAGTGCGACGGATATGGTCCCAGACGGTTGTCGCGTACGGCCAATAGCTACCGACGGTCAGGAGAGGGTTGGAGCTCGTAAGACTGCCCTGCCCACCGACAAGCGCCGGATAGTGGGTAGTACCTTCTCCGTGGTCGCCATGACAACTTGAACATTTCGCCGCGTAAACTCTACGTCCTTCATCGGGCGTCCCATGACCGGGAGGAAGGCCGACTCCGTCTGGACGCACTGAGATGTCCCGAGCGCGAACTTCCTCAAGGGTTGCCTCCCGTCCGATGTTATATCGGCCCGCATGAGCGAAAACAAACGCAGCCAAGAGTCCCAAAACACATAAAACTCGGAGTCTAAACATGGGTCACCTTCCCGTACGCACGTACATACCAGATCTTGGTACCGTTGTAGTGATCGCTTGCATTCACACCTCGTATTGCTAATAGCTCTTCGCGGGTGGGCTGCTGATAGCCCGTTTCATCAGTGCACCGCGATTGAAGTGAGGTTTCTTTCCCGTCCCACCACCACGGCATACGAAAACGGGTGAGTGCCTTGGCGAAAACAGGCTCATTAAGCTTTGCATCCTGCCAATTCCTTCCGCCGTCGGTTGAAACCTCGACGCGGACGATTCGGCCTCTACCCGACCACGCCAGCCCTTCAATCTCATAAAAACCAGGAACCGCAAGCTTCTGCCCCCCAGCCGGGCGAGTGATCACAGACTTGGCCTCCATCACGAATGTGAATTGTCGTGCTTTCCCGTCAGGCATCAGATCGGTATATTCCGCCGTCTCGTACTCTGTCATGTAAGGCCGATCAACTGCCTGTACTCGTCCCAGCCACTTGATGTTTACGTTCCCTTCCCAACCCGGAACCACGAGTCGCACCGGATATCCTTGCTCGGGTCGGATGGCCTCTCCGTTCTGCCCATAAGCAACCAAAACATCATCAAGGGCTTTCTCCATAGGGATACTGCGCGCAAGCCGGCCGGCATCGGCACCCTCCGCTATGATCCAGGTCGCACTCGCTTTCCGTCCTGCTTCATCCAGTAACGTTCGCAGCGGGACGCCCGTCCATTCGCTGCAACTCAGAAGACCATGACTCCTTTGCGGGTCCGCACCAGGCCGACCTATTTGCTCACCACCGCTATTGCCGGCACACTCCAGGAAGTGAATCCTAGAGACAGCGGGAAATCGGCGGAGATCCCCCATCGTGAAAATCAGTGGTTTCTCCACCAAGCCGTGGATCATCAATTCATGACGGTCAGGATCAATTTTCGGGACTCCGGAATGGTGCACTTCGTAGTGCAGCGAAGACGGAGTAATGATTCCATACAGATCTTGCAATGGAGTTCGGCTTGAGCCTGACGCAGGGGTAACAGACTCGATGTAATAGCGAACTGATTTCTCAAAGGGAGACCGCTCGCCGTAGGCCCGGCGTGGCGTACCAAGCTGATTGGCACTGCCTACTTCCGTCCACGCAAGCAGTCCACCGACAGTCGCCGCGCTCTGCTTGAGAAAACTTCTTCTGTTTTTCTCCTTTTCACTCATTTCAAGATCACCTCCGCGACCACTTGGACTCACCACCGGTTCACTCTGTTGCTACTAACAACTAATGCTACAAAAAAACTCTTATGATTTGGTGCAACAGCCACCGCCACAAGAAGTCAGACGCCCTTGTGCAGTCTTCGCGAGTCGGACTACCACTTGGGTCATGGATCGGCGCACCTCCGGACTAAATTCGGCCAGTAACGCCTCCTCTTCCGCCAAAATGTCCTTCAGTATCTTGCTGTGTAAAGCCCGGCCAGCCGGGGTTATTTTGAGACTCAGGGCGCGGCCATCTGCTGGGTGTTCGGACCGGACAACATAGCCTTTCCTTTCTAACGCATCTACCACTCGGCTAGTCGTGCTCTTGTCGAGATAGAGATGTGATGCGAGATCATTAAGAGTCATTGCTCTCTCACGAGCAAGAGCTTCCAAGGCATAGCATTGTGTGATCGAGACATCGTGGCAACAAATGCGGTCTCGGTCGCGGAACTGGTAGACCCGAAGCAGTTCGGAAAGCGCTTCGTAGAATGAACGGGTATCCGCTGCTAAGCACTCATCTTGAACGGCCCCTTGGGAACCCTTCGCAGCCTTCATGTACTAGAAGTGTAGCACAAATAGTTTGTACTAACAACTATTCCCGAAACCGGTGCAGCGCCCTACGTGGTGGAGAACCGGCGGCGATAGGCGGTAGGTGTCGTGTCCAGCGTCCGGCTGAAGTGCTGCCGCAGCGTCGCCGCCGTCTGTAGCCCCACCGCTTCGGCAATCGCATCGATCCCGTCGTCGGTCTTTTCGAGCCGCGTCTGCGCGGCCAGGAGACGCTGGTGGGTGAGCCATTGGTGAGGCGTGGTTCCGGTCTGCTGGCGGAACTGGCGCGCGAAAGTGCGCGGCGACATCGCCGCGTGGCGGGCCAGATCCTCCACGCGCAGAGCCTGGCCCAAATGCGATTGCGCCCATTGCAAGAGCGGCGCGAGCCCTCCGGCCGCCCGGCTGTCGACGGGGTTTTGGACGTATTGCGCTTGACCGCCGTCGCGGTGCGGCGGCATGACCAGCCGGCGGGCCACGCGGTTGGCGATTTCGGCGCCATAATCGCACCGGACGATGTGCAGGCAAAGGTCTATGCCCGCGGCGCTGCCCGCCGAAGTCAGAATGCTGCCTTCATCCACGTACAGAACGCCGGGGTCGACGCGAATCTTCGGAAACCGGGAAGCCAACTCTTCCGCGTAACGCCAGTGGGTGGTGGCGCGCTTGCCATCGAGCAGGCCGGTGGCCGCAAGAACGAAGGCTCCGGAACAAATGGAGACCAGACGTGCGCCGCGAGCGTGCGCCGAACGCAGCGCTTTAAGGAGAGATTCCGGAGGAGGTTCGCTGGTTCGCGTCCAGCCCGAAATAACGATGGTTCCGGCCTGTTGCAAGGTCCGCAATCCACGACGTGCCTCGACATGAACGCCGCCGGTCGTGCGGAGCCGGCCGCGCTGGTGCGAGCAGGTCTCAAACTTGTACCAATCGACCTCCAGCTCCGGCCTCGGCAAGCCGAAAATCTCCACCACGATCCCGAACTCGAAGATGCTGAGGCCGTCGTAAAGCAGAGTAGCCACGCGGCGATGGTTGCAGGAGCGCATGGCAGGATTTTAGCGTATATTGGCATTTCTGCCTATCGTTATTATTACGGATTTCGGCGAAACTCTAGCTGTGGAACTCAAAAAGGAGAAATACCATGCCTAAATTGCTCGGCTCGGCTTCCCGCGTCAGCGAGGTGGAAGCAGCCCATCCCAGCGATGCTCTTCGCCACTTCGAGCGGCTTTTGACGTTCGAAACGGATTGCTGGGATGTGCATGAAGCGATGAAGAATGGGAACCACGATTTCGTGCTGCTGGATGTTCGGAGTCCGCAGCTGTTCCAGACTGGACACGTCCCCGGGGCCGTTAATCTGCCGCACGGCAGGATCAACGAGCGGAACCTCGGCGCCTACGCGTCCGATACTCTGTTCGTCGTGTATTGTGGCGGTCCGCACTGCAACGGTGCCGATCGGGCGGCGGTGAATCTGGCGCGAATCGGAAGAAAAGTAAAGAAGATGATCGGCGGGATCGAAGGCTGGAAGGACGAAGGCTTCGATCTCGCGAGGGGTTGACTGTCACTGCTCTTTGATGAGGCGAGTCGCTCTAGCTACTTACAAGGGCTGTCTGCACCTGACCGATAGTTTTGTAGCTGTAGGTACTGGAGTGAACGCCGTGAAAGAACTGTCAAACAAAATGTTGCCACGCCTTGATCAGATTACTATCCACAATCGTGGGCGGACGTTCGCCATTCCTTACCTATACCGGCCGGGAACGGGCGGACCGGCGGTGTTATTCGTGCATGGATTGGGTGGGGCAAAGGAGAATTTCCTGGCCGCGTTGCAGTCCCCGGAGCTTTCTGACTGCACTCTTCTGGCTTTCGACAATCCGGGAACGGGGTTAGCGGACTTCGACCGTGAGGCTTGTCCCGATGTCAGCAGCCTGGCCGATGTTGCTCACGCTGTTTTCTGAAAAGCTCATATGTGGTCCTCACTTCATCGCTGCGGCAAGTATGGGTGGCTTGATCGCGCTATTGCGGCTCAGGCGATACGGTTCCGTGCAGGTGCAGGGCTTTATCAATATCGAGGGTAATTTATCGTCGGAGGACTGCATGTTTTCGCGCCGAACCTCGAGCCATGATGCAGACCATTTTCGAGACGTGGTCTTCAATCAGATCATTTCCGAACTCTTCGACTCCCCTCATACAGGCGACAGGATGATTTCGCACAACATGGCTCTCAACACGGACGCGAATGCATTTCATGCCTACAGTTTCCAAACCGTCAAAGAGTCCGATTCCGGACGCCTGATAGAAGAATTCCTGACTCTCAACATGCCTCGGCTATTTCTCTATGGTGAAGCCAACCGTTCCCTGACTTATCTGGATCGTCTGCGCAGCAGTCCTGTGGAGGTATTGGAAATCCCGCGAAGCGGGCATTTCCTTTTCTACGACAATTCACCAGCGACGTTTGGCGCAATCGGCAGTTTTGTGCATAGGCATTCAGCGCGACTCCTTATCGATTCCAAGGAGGGAACAACATGCTCGTGAGGATCACGCAAGACATGCAGGCCGTCATTGCTCCGCTCACCTTTGCTTCGCCGCGACGGTCAGTCCGGAGGGGCGGCCAAACGTTTCTCCGGTGCGCCGGCTTACTCGCTCTCGCTGCGCAGGGGAGTTCTTCAGTCACATCCGGTGAGCACGCGGATTGCCGACGGCATGGCCTGCCGGACTCCTGACGCTTTCGCGCTCGATTGGATAGGCCGCGGGGTGGTGCGCGTTGTGGAAGTGAGTGACGATGAGATTCGAGGAGGCAAAGCGGCTCTATTTCACCGCGACGCACAACGTTGCGGAAGGCGCCGGGGCTGCGGTCCTGGCTGCCGCGTTGCAGGAACAATCGCACATCCGCGGCAAACGCATCTCACTGGTACTGAGTGGCGGCAACGTTGACGGGCGGATTTTTTTTGCGGGTGCTGGGCAACGGGCCACAGAAACTGGGTGACGCACAATGAGCTCCCAACTGCGGTTGGAAACTCTGGCCGTGCATGCTGGCCGGGACATCGATCGAGCCTCCGGGGCAGTTGCTGCCGCGATTGTTCCGTCCGTTACGTTTCAGCGCGATGCGGAAGGCCACTATCCGCTGGGGTACTTCTACAGCAGCAAGGGAAATCCCAATCGGAATTCGCTGGAAGCAGCATTCGCTGCGCTCGAAGGCGGCGTGACGGCTGTCGCGTTCGCATCCGGCTGCGCTGCGATCACAGCCGTGCTGCGCACACTGCGGCCAGGCGATCATGTCCTGGTGCCCGACCACGTCTTCCAAGGCACGATCCGCATCCTGCGCGAGATCCTACCAAAGTGGCAGATCAGCTACTCCAGTGCCGACATGACCGATGTCGACGCAGTCCGCGCCGCCATCCGGCAGAACGCGCGACTAGTGTGGCTGGAGACACTTTCCAATCCCATGCTAAAGGTGACCGATGTCGCTTCCATTTCAAAGCTGGCACATGAGAGCGGCGCGGTCGCGGTCGTCGATAACACATTCGTGACTCCCGTCTTCCAACAGCCGCTCCAACTCGGAGCCGATCTGGTGGTGCACGCAAGCACGAAATACATTGGTGGACACGGTGACGTCCTGGGCGGGGTTGTGGTGGCGCGCGAGTCCAACTCGACAACCGAGACCATCCGGCAGACGCAACTCCTGGAAGGAAGCGTGCCTTCGCCGTTCGATTGCTGGCTTGTCCATCGTGGTTTTCAGACGTTGACGTGCCGGATGCGTGGACACGCCCAGAACGCTTTGCACGTCGCTACTGCGCTGGAAAAAGATCCATTGATCACCGCGGTCTACTACCCCGGTTTGGCTTCACATCCGCAATTCGAACTGGCCCGGCGACAACTGCAGGGCGGCTTCGGTGGAATCGTCTCGGTCCGAGTCCGGGGCGGAGCGTCCGTAGCGAATGCCGTCTGCGCGAACGTAAGGGTGTTCACTCATGCTACCAGCTTCGGAATGACCGAAAGCCTGATCCAGCAACAGACATCCAGCCCGACTCATGGGCCGGGGACGAACGTTCCGGAAGACCTGCTGCGCCTATCCATCGGACTGGAGCATCCGGACGATCTGGTCGACGACCTGGTCACGGCGCTTGAATCTGCGTACAGGGATTTTGGGGCGGGCGCATGAGAGCTTTGGACCGGCTGCGCAAGAGTGGGTTCGAACTCCCCGAACCGCCACCGCGCCATCAGTTCGTGCCGGTGGCGGTGGTTGGAGATCTGGCGTTTGTATCCGGGCATGCGCCATATCGTGATGGCGCTTTTCGCTTCAAGGGCAAAGTCGGGCGCAAACTGGATCTTTCCGCAGCCCAACAGGCGGCGGGGTTGGCTGTCTTGGGATGCTTACGGAGTCTGCACGACCGCTTCGAAACCCTGGACGCCGTAAAGCGCATTCTCAAGTTGAACGCCTACGTGAATTGTGTCCCCAATTTCCACGAACTTCCTTCGGTTTCCGACGCCGCTTCGGCCATCCTCGAGGAGGTATTTAGAGAGAATGGCCGTCATGCGCGAACCACGGTCGGAGTTTGCAGCTTGCCTGCGGGCGTGGCAGTCGAAATCGAACTTGTCGTACAGGTGGGAATTGACCGTTCCGAACCTAAACAAAATGCGCGGCCTAGAAGCCATAGGCCGCCGGGCGCAGCCAGCAGCCAGCTAAGCTGCCGGAGCAACGAAAAGTCTGGTCAACATCATGATCACCTGTTTTCTTCGCTATGAGATCGACATAAAGCAGATTGCGGCGTTTGAGCATTACGGCAGGTTGTGGATTCGCCTGGTCAACAAAATGGGAGGGCAGCATCACGGATACCTGTTGCCCTCTGAAGGGGCCAGTGATGTGGCTTTGGCGTCTTTCACGTTCCCCAGTCTGATGGCTTACGAACAATACCGACAAGCGGCTGCGACCGATCCTGAGTGCCAGGCAGCTTACTCGTATGCCAACGATACGAAGTGTATTCGCCGCTATGAGAGGACGTTCTTCCGGCCCATGTTTGAATAGCCGGGCACTAGGCGATCTGGATCTTTTCAAGGTCCAGCGTACCTAGCATAAATTTGTATGAAGCTGGAGTCACGATGAAAGCGACAAGGATTGAATTGCAAAAAAGTCGGGTTGTCCAACGGCGTAACCTATTAAAGAAGTTCGCCAAGGCTTGGGGGGAGCGCGACATAGACACCGTCATGGCGTGTATGACTTCTAATTGCGTTTACGAGGCGTCCGTCGGACCTGAGCCTGGAACCACATTTCAGGGGGCAGATCAGGTGCGACGCGGAAATTCTACGGATGTTTGCCCACGATGAAGGAAGTACGGCTCGAATTTCCAATTTGTTCATAACTGGCACTCACGCCGCGTGGGAGTGGACATACTATTGGAGTGAACCTGCTGGGCGGAATCGTGCGGTCCGCGGCTGCGATGTGTTCGAGTTTTCCGGAGAGAAAATCCGCCGTAAGAGTGGCTTTCGCAAAACCACAGAGTGAACATTTGCGATCACGTATCTGGTGTTGGCCACACGGTTTTTTAAGGCATGATTTGGGCAATGCTTGCGGTGCAGGAAACTTATTCAAGTCGGAAACACTCCCGTTTCGGTTTCTTGTGCAGAAACATCGAGGAATTTCGAGGCCTGCGGATTCGAGAGGTTGCAAAGGAAGGAGTTGATTATGACGTCGGCGCAACCGGGACTAGAGGTGTCGGCCCCATTGATCTACCGCGAAAAGCTGTTCAACCTGTTGGCCGGCCGGGATCCGATCGAGGTGTTACGGCAGACGGCATCCACCCTGGCCAATATTGTGGCCAGACATCCGGCGGAAGTCCTGCGCGGGCGAGCAATTCAAGGGAAATGGACTCCGAACGAAATCATCGGCCATCTCACCGATATCGAATGGGTTTATGGATATCGCCTCAGGCTGACCCTTTGCGAGGACGAGCCGGCTATTCTGGGCTTCAGGCAGGATGCTTGGGTAGCCTCCCTGCGCCACAATGAACGCGAGCCGTCCGAAATTGTCGAAATATTTCGGACGCTGCGCGTACTCAATTTGTCTGTGTGGAGACGAATGTCACCAGAGGACTTGCAACGCAGCGGGCAGCACAATGAGCGTGGCGCGGAGTCGTTGGCCGTGATGCTACAATTGCTGGCCGGTCACGACCTTTCCCACCTGCATCAGATCACTCGTTATATTCAAGCCCTTGAGTCGCGGGGCTAGCGCTGCCGCGACTGCATGCCGTCGAGTCGCCCACTTGGAGTGCATGGGACGTGTAGTCGCCTATGCCGGAGTCCACCCACGATTTCTTCTGACGAGCCATCAAGAATGAGTCGTGCTTCTACAGAGATA
Organism: Terriglobia bacterium; assembly: GCA_963803655.1. Classification (GTDB taxonomy): domain Bacteria; phylum Acidobacteriota; class Terriglobia; order Terriglobales; family Acidobacteriaceae; genus JAIQFF01. The sequence goes on along the minus strand of CAWDNR010000009.1, from coordinate 169,816 downwards.
AGCGGGGGTTAAAGGGGCAGGCTCCTTTGCCCTGCACCCCAAATCCCCGCCGAAGCTCCTCCGCTTCGCTCCGGGAAACCTTCATCCCTTCGGATGGTCGTTGACGAAGCCGAACACTTTCCGGCACAATCAGCCTGCCAGCGTCGCTTCGCTCCGACGGCTGTTCGCCTTCACCGGAACACCGTTCGGCTTCCCGCTGGAATCACCGTCTACCTTCACCGGAATCCCCACTTGAGTTGACTCCTCGACGAGACACCGACACTCACAGTCGCGGCATTCTGTGGGACAACAGATATGCAAATTGTCCTGGCAGAAAGCACTTTGCGGAAGAATGTAAACCCTTTTTGTAAACCCTTGGCTCGGCTTAACTGTAAATCATTGAAAAATCATTCATCGACATCACTGCCTTCCGCGCCGCATGATTGTCTTGTAAGTCTCGTGTTTTCAGATAGAAAAACATCCCCGCGCACCGAGGGAATCTGAACACCTGGCTACTTGCCAGGGTGTCAGTGCGATTTTCCGCGCTTGCAAATTATTGATGTTATGAGCGACCCGAGACATAGGTAACAGATCGTACCGGACACATAGGTTACACTTTTTCCCCTTTTGGGGAGGGAGTGATGCCTTGGAAGGAGTGTTCGGTGATGGATGAGAGACTACAGTTTGTGGCTCGCCGGCTAGCCGGCGAGCCAATGGCGGACCTCTGCAGGGAGTTCGGCATTTCCCGCAAGACCGGCTACAAGATCTTCGATCGCTACCAGGAGTGCGGCGTGCAAGGACTGACGGACAGGAGCCGACGTCCCTATCGCTATGCCCATCAACTTCCCTTTCAGGTGGAGAACTATATTCTGAACGTGAAGCGCGAGCACACCAGCTGGGGTGCTCGTAAGATCCGTGAGCGCCTGATCCGCCGGTTCTCGGGCATCCCCATCCCTGCGAAAAGCACCACCCATGCGGTGCTGGATCGCCACGGCTTGGTGGAACGCCGCGGTCGGGTGCGTCGTCGGGCCCAGGGAACCACTTTGTCCTTAGGCCAGCGTCCCAATGAACTGTGGTGCACCGATTACAAGGGCGAGTTCTTGCTGGGGAATCATCACTACTGCTATCCGCTGACGGTCACGGATCACGCCAGCCGTTTTCTCTTGACTTGCGAGGCTCTCTCCTCCACCTGCGAAGACTATGCTTTCACCGTATTTGAGAGGCTTTTTAAGGAACGCGGCTTGCCTTCCAACATCCGCAGCGATAACGGCGTTCCCTTCGCTTCCGCCGCCCATGCCTTGTTCAACCTGAGCAAGCTCGCCGGCTGGTGGCTCCGCTTGGGGATCGGCGTTGAACGCATCAAGCCCGGACATCCCCAGCAAAAGGACTATGCTTCACACTGCACCTCCTTGATACATTGCGATGCAACCTTGGTTAGGGCTCGCTGGGATAGTTTGATGCCCTGTGCTTTCCGTGGCGGGTTCTCACCCGGCAACATGCCCGGCTTTCGCAATCGATCATAGCGCGACATAAGCGAGTAACTCCGCTGGATACGAGCGATAAATCGAGAGGTGAACGCCTTACCCTCGCCGGAACTTAAGCCGCGCTCGTTCAGTATGGCGGCAATCTGTGGATAGGTGTAGTGATCAAGCAGCTGATCGATCTCCTTGACCACGTCAGGACTCGTTTGTCGCTGTTGCCACGAGTTCCGAGGAAGTGGCAAGGTCAGAGTTTTGGTAGCTCCCCCCTTAAAACGAAGGTGCAGCGTAATTTGTTCGCCGCGAAGCAAGGTAATGTCTTCCAGCAACAGACGGATCATCCGCAGCCCGCTGTGGTTCGCTCAAGACTTTTCGGTCCTGCTCGCGCTGACGTTCGCGTTCTTGCTGCGTTTCGCTGAGAGTGCGCACGCAAACGATGCGACACTGTAGTTCCTGGTGGACGCACAGTGCGACCTCGAGCGCCACTGGACTCACCGCTTCCACCAACAGTTCACCGATGGCTTGATCGATCCCCGCCCCGGGAATCTGTTGACACTTGGGCTTGGCATGCTCGATCCCATCCCGCTGGCACAGATACTCCGGCCATAAGCCTCCTTCGCGGCTGTGATAGCGAACCGTCATGCGTTCTCCGCAGCGGCCACACAGAATCAGTCCCTGCAGGAGCGCCGGTCCTTCTCGAGGGGGGCTCTTGCGGCGGTCCTTCCCATCGCCTGCGCGCTTTCACGGAGTCGCCTTTGATTTTGCTCATAGTCTTCCCAAGAGACGTAACCGGCATGGGCTCCCGGAATCAACGTGTCCCATTCCTCTTTCGGCACGTGGAGAATCTGCAAGCCACCGTCCACGGGGACTCAGTCAAGTGCTGCGTATTTTGCACAACCCGAGATACGCTGGCGCGTTCGTTTACGGCCGAAGCCACACGCGCAAAACCGTTCGATCTCCCCAGCTTTTTCAACGCTGTTGAAGACCATCCATGCGGGCGTCAATTTTTCCTAAGTTGTTGTTAAAGCTGCACATTCCTTCATGTTGCAGCCAGTTCTATGAGCTAACTCTTAATCAGTAGGTTGAAGGTTCGATTCCTTCCGCGCTCACCATTTTATTATCAACGACTTGCCTATTGTGGCGGTCTTGGTCAAGGGGACCGGGAATCAGTAGATCTGACATTGGAAGCATCTGAAAGTCTGGGAATTCCCAAAGGCTTGCCGATGTCCCAACTCAAAGATGTGCCGTGAAGTCAGCCAGGATCAGTAGGTCCAGATCCGGCCTCTTTCATACGCCCTGTGCTCTCAGTTATTTAACGGATTTGAGTAATTGCGGAGTGTCGCAGAGTGTGCCGCATTGTCTCTTGGTTTTCAATTCTTTGTTGGTTCTTCTCCCTAAGACCTGCGGAGCAACGAGCGCACTCGAGGGGAGAATTCGCAAGTCCCGACCTCGATGAAGACAGAGAACCGAGCAGGGCGGGTCCGAACTAGGCTGGAAACTGTTGGGAGAAAGAGTAACGCGCAGTGGAACGAATCCAATCCAAGGGAACAAAGAGCCTGCTTCAGCGATCACATCTGCTTGGCATCGAAGCCGCTGAGTAGTGCCGCTTCCCTCAGCTTTTGATCGGCGGTCAGAAAAACCCGCCCTTGAGGAGCGTCCTCGCACCACTCCAAAGCGGCCGCCAACTGAAATGAGTCAGCGGCGCGCAAATCGAAGCGATCCACAAGCTGTGCTGATTTCGCGCGTAATGCGTCCGACGGCTGAATCACGGACCATGAATCGGCAAGCCTTTTGGCCAGTTTACGGGCCCTAGTCCAGTCGCTGGGGTCGAGTTGCTTCATCCGCACAAGTCGGGCAAGGGCGCTCGCAATCTCGACCGGCGTAGCCCACCAGACCACAGCGTCGTGGACCTTATACAGGGCAATAGCCCCAGGCGTGATGCCCTGCCGCACACAGAGAGGAACCAGCGCACTGGTATCCCAGAAGGCCGGGATTCGCATTACCGGTTTTCCCGTTCTTCCCGCCGTACCTGCTCCATAACTTCATCGGAAACATTCCCCGGCGGCACCGGCCATGAGACCGACGCAGGCCGCTTCTTCAAGGGTAGCGTGAGAACGCCACGAGCAACCAGTCGCTGCTCCTGCTCGGAATGATCCGTGAGATGGCAGGGCACAATCCGAGCTACAGGCTTGTTACGGTCGCAGACCAGTACCTCTTCGCCGTCCTTTACGAGCTGGATGTGAGCGCTGAGCTGCGCCTTTAGATCGCTGATATTCACAGTTTTCATACTCTAATTATAGCCAATATGACTATGTTGGTCATCTTCTATTTATCGAACCTGGACCGCAGGGTAAAGGAACGTCCTTCCGGCACGCATCTGTCATTGCATACTAGCGTGAAAAGCGCGAAAGCGCAGTGCGTATGCACACCATTCCCGCTCAGTTCGCTGACACATAGCAGCGTCCGCAAATTGTGAGATCATTTCCTGAACGAGTAGCTGACATCAGAGGGGTGCTGATGGCTCCACATGAGGGAACCTGATCCCAAGCTGCTGAACCTCGAGTCTGCTATTGCTGAGACACGGCGCCTGCGGGAAGAAAATGCTCGTCTCCAGCGTCTCTTGCAAGAGCACGGCATACAGATTCCCCGGGATTTCCGTTCACTGATGGGATTCCTGTCGCAACGAGTGCAGCCATCAGGTGCTCGTACCCCTGTCTTGAATGCAGAACAACGAATCGCATTGTTCCGAAACCTCTTCCACGGGCGTGACGATGTTTATGCTGTTCGCTGGGAGAACGCCGACGGGCGATCTGGGTATATGCCCAAGGCAGATCGTGATTGGAAAGCCTATCTTCGCGCCAAAGACGAGGACCGCAAGAAGGTTGACCGCCAGACTCGGAAGTTTAGACCGTTAACCGACGAGGTGGTGCGTGGGCACCTCGTCGGAGATCACACCGTCGGCATTTATCCGCTGCTGCAGGATGAGACGTGCTGGTTCCTAGCGGTCGACTTCGATAAGAAAACATGGCAAAAAGACGCCATTGCGTTTCTGGCCGTATGCTGCGAACTGAACGTTCCAACGGCACTAGAGCGTTCACGCTCAGGAAACGGTGGCCACGTGTGGATCTTTTTCGATCGAGCAATCCCCGCAACCACCGCGCGAAAACTCGGCTGTGCAATACTGACTCGTGCCATGGAGTCCCGTCACCAACTTGGACTGGATTCGTACGATCGCTTCTTTCCCAACCAAGACACCATGCCAAAGGGAGGGCTTGGCAACTTAATCGCTCTGCCTCTGCAAAAGATTCCACGCGCAGATGGAAACAGTGTCTTCGTAGATGGAGAGTTTCGTCCGTATGGTGACCAATGGGCGTTTCTAGCGAGCGCGAAGCGGATGCCCGCTTCTGCCGCGGAGGCCGTCGTTTTAGAAGCTCAACGAAGTGGTGACCTTATCGGGGTGAAAATCAGCTCTGCGGAGGATGAGGCACAAGACCCTTGGACGTTGCCTCCATCCCGAAAGCGAGCAGAGCGTCCAATTCCCGGCCCCTTTCCGAAGCAGGTCCAAATTGTTCGCGCCAACCTCTTGTATATCGAAAAGAACGATCTTCCTTCCGCGATGCTGAACCGGTTGCTTCGCCTTGGGGCATTCCAGAACCCAGAATTCTACAAGGCGCAGGCAATGCGGCTTCCTACTTTCAACAAGCCGCGAGTCATCGCCTGTGGTGAGGAACTTGCTGACCACATTGCCCTACCACGCGGTTGTCTGGCGGAGATCATTGAACTATTGAAATCGCATGGCATCAAGCCAATAGTCAGGGACGAACGGTTTGTTGGTCGTCCGATCGAAGTAGAGTTCTCCGGTCGACTGCGCCCGTTACAGCAGGATGCCGTTGATGCGTTCGCGCGGCACGATGAGGGAATTCTCTGTGCTCCCACTGCTTTTGGCAAGACGGCGGTCGCAGCATGGTTGATTGCGTCACGGAAGGTGAACACATTGATCCTGGTGCATCGTCAACAGTTGCTGGACCAGTGGCATGCAAGATTGGCGATGTTTCTCGGTCTTCCCGCAAACTCAATCGGCCAAATCGGGGGAGGGGCGGCCAAACGCGGCGACTCTGTGGATATTGCCATTCTTCAAAGCGCCCACGACAAGGAAGGGGTAAAAGACTTCGTGGCAGAATACGGTCAAGTGATTGTTGACGAGTGTCACCATCTGTCGGCGTTTACCTTTGAGCAGGTGATGAGGCAAGTGAAAGCGAAGTACGTCGTCGGACTGACCGCAACTCCCGAGCGGAAAGATGGACATCATCCCATCCTCTATATGCAGTGCGGCCCGATTCGATTCAAGCTCAGCGCCCGCTCAATGACGGCAGCTACGCCGTTCGAGCATGAAGTAGTTCCGCGGTTGACGGACTTTTCCTTTCCGCCTGGGCAAACCGATATGACGATTCAGGAGGTGTACGCAGCACTTGTCGATGATCGCGTCCGAAATGAATTGATCCTTACCGATCTCATCCAGGCAACCAAAGATGGGCGCTCACCCTTGCTTCTTACCGGCAGAACTGAGCACTTGAAATACTTCGAAACGGAGCTTGCTGGCAAATTGAACAACGTGTTTACGCTGAAGGGTGGCATGGGCAAGAAACAACGACGATCGATTGCAGAGGCAATCGCGGCCGTACCGGAGTGCGAGCCAAGAGTCATTCTAGCGACCGGCAGTTACATAGGCGAGGGCTTCGATGACGCTCGGCTGGATACACTCTTCTTGGCGATGCCTATTTCGTGGAAGGGAACGCTTCAACAATACGTCGGGCGTCTTCACCGGCTTCATGACGCGAAGCGTATCGTCCGAGTCTACGATTACGTCGATTCCAATGTACTGATGTTGGCTCGGATGTACGCGCGCCGACTAAAAGGCTATGGACTCATCGGTTATACCGTCCGGGATCACCTCGACGGGCACGATTTGGATCGGAGCATGGAGAATTGATTTCGCAAAAGAGTCACTGGCCGAGTGGAGGAATTTGATCAAGCGACATCTGCGGAAGCTGAAAACAGCAGCGATCGGGGCATTGCCAGACCCCCGTGAACTTTAGTAACTCGCCTCTACAGGAACTCCCCGATGTACCCCTCCGCACCGATAGTTTTCAATCATCGTGAGCAGACATTAAAGTTCGCTCAGGAAGTTGAGACTCCCCCAATGGAAACAGTACTCAAATGCACCCAGCCCATAGCCTCTAGTCACCTGATCGAACTGGTGGACAGGGTGATGGAGCGCCATCCCCACAAGGGCAAATTCAGATCCCGCCGCAAGCTATTCTCCTGGCTTCGTCGCGATCTGGTGCGTCCCAGCTTAAACCGGCCCTCGCAGAAGATCCTGCTTTAGCCTTCCGAGCCTCCAGTCTCAATTCACGTAACTTTGAAGGCTCAACGGAAAACGCGTAACCACAGCTGAAGGAAGGCGCGGAGAAGATGCAAATCCCCCTCCCCGCGCGAAGGCAGGAACGTCATAGCAGGTAAATCAAACTCGCCCGGCGTAGCGCTTCAAAGCAACCAGGCGTGCTCGTGTTGCGCGGGATACGGGTAGCGCGATTCCAGATGAGGTCACAGGAGAGGCTAACGATGGTGGGGTACGTTAGTGGAAAATCGAGGGAACACCCCATGAACGGCGCGGATGGCTAAAGAACGGCAATCCGCCAGGAGACTTGTCGCAGGTGCGGCGCTGTGGTGCTAAGAACAGGCAAGGAAGGCCTTGTCAGTGTCCAGCGATGGCAAACGGGCGGTGCAGACTCCACGGCGGGCTCAGTACGGGGCCGAAGTCACTGGCCGGTATCGAGCCGCATCCGGCGGGCTGTTACGAAGCACGGGCGATATTCGCATGCCACGAAAGCTGAATTGCGGTATTTTCGGACACTACTAGGGGAATGTAGAGAAATGCTGAGAACGATAGGGTGATTCGTAGCCTCGAGTCGTGAAATGCTGCAGTGACTGGGCTGTACCAGCGATCCTCCGAAACTCCACAGCCCGGCCGGACCGGACTCGTAAGTGCTGAACTCTGATATCCAGCAGAGGCGGTCAAGTTAATCTGCGGGAAGTAAGCTGCTTTCGCGACGCCAATTTGAGCGTTGGCCGCGATCAACTGTGCTTCTGCCTCGCGAATGTCCGGTCGTCGCGCCCGGTTTCTATTTTTCATTCGTTCCATATTTCGTTTCAACTTCATTTCTTTCGTCTGTGCAGCCGTGTCGGTCAGGTCGTGGGGGGGATTCGGCCTACACTTGTGCAAAACCTCCGTCCACAAACAATTCTGCTCCTGTGACGAAGCTTGCGTCATCGGAGGCAAGAAACGCGACCGCCTTGGCGATCTCATCGGGCGTGCCCAGCCTGCCGAGCGGAACATTGTTGGAGATATTCTTTAAGCGTTGCTGGCCCGTTTCTGAGGAGCCCAGGAGCCCACTCAGTCCGGGCGTGTCAATGGAGCCCGGGCTCACTGCGTTCACGCGAATGCGGCGGTCCTTCAGGTCGGTTGTCCACGTCCGCGCGAATGAACGAATGGCGGCTTTGGTGGCGCTGTAAACGCTATTGATTGGCATCCCTTTGCTTCCGACGACGGATGAATTCAGGATAATAGAAGCGCCATCCGGCAGGAGGGGCAGCGCCTTCTGCACCGTGAAAAGCAGGCCTTTCACATTGATGTCGAAGGTCCAGTCATAGAGTTCCTCGGTGATCGTGCCGAGGGCAGCAAACTTCGCGACCCCGGCATTGGCGAACACAATGTCGAGTCGACCCTTTTCTTGCTTGATTTGTGCAAAGAGACGATCCAGGTCGCCAAGATTCGACACGTCTCCTTGTATGCCCGTTACATTTCTGCCGATCTCCTTTACCGCCGCAGCCAACTCCGTCTCACGTCGGCCCGTGATGAAGGTATAGGCGCCTTCGTTGACAAACGCTTTTGCCGTAGCGAGACCAATCCCACTGGTCCCACCAGTAATGAGTGCCGTTTTTCCTTCAAGCTTGTTCATGTACTTCCCTCCTTAATTCTGAGAGTCCTTATTTATTGCCCTGTGACCAGCACCATGCGGAAGCGCGCCTTGCCCTGCATCATGCGAGCGTACGCATCAGCAGCCTGTTCGAGCGGAAATGTCTCGATCATGGGTCGGATATTCTCCAGGACGCTGAAGGCAAGTGTGTCCTCGCTATCAATCGGCGTACCCGTCAGTGTCCCGTAAATCGAGCGCCCTCCAAAGACAAGCGGGAAGGCATTCAGCCGAATTTCGTCGTTTGGAACCCCGATTATGATCAGCTTGCCTCGTGCTGCAAGACCGGCCACAATTGGCCCCATGGCATCACCACTGGTTCCTGTTGCCAGAATCGCTCTGGCCCCGCCCATACGCTGCAGCACCGCTGCGGCATCCTCGCTGGTACTATCGATGTAGACGTGCGCGCCCAAATCTTTCGCAAGCTTCTCCTTCTCGCGTCCGCGTCCGATCGCAACAGTATGGAATCCCATCTGCCGCGCAAACTGAACACCCAGATGCCCAAGGCCGCCAATGCCCTGCACAGCAACCAGGTCGCCACCACGCAAGCCGGCGTTGCGAAGAGCGTTGTAAGTCGTGACACCCGCGCACAAGAGAGGAGCGGCTTCTGCTGATGTGAGCTCATCCGGAACAGAAGAGAGGGCGCGTGCTTCAGCGATCATCACTTCCGCATATCCTCCGTCCGCGGTCACTCCCGATGCGACCGGGTTCTGACAATTCACAGTGTCTCCACGTCGGCACGGCTCGCACACCCCATCTTCGCCGGCAATAAGGCCGACACCAACACGTTGACCGATTTTCCATCTGGATACTCCGCTGCCCAAGGCTTCGATGCGGCCCACGACTTCATGCCCAGGAACGCGCGGCAGCTTCAAACCCGGGTAAATGCCAGTGACGGTGGCTGCGTCGGTGTGACAGATTCCGCATGCTTCCACCCGAATCCGAACCTGTCCCGTTCCAGGCTTGGAGACTTGACGTTCCACTACTCGAAGCGTGCCCGGTGCGGAGACTTCCACTGCTTTGTATGTGCTTGTCATTTGAATCCTCTATTCTTTTTGAACACTCTGTATTTCTGCGACAAAGATTTGTTCTCGTTCCTGTTGCCGCTTCGATCCTGGTCCAGCTAGCAGATTTACGTCATGTGTTCCCCTGTTCTTGCGAAACCATGTCAGATTGTGACGACGACCCTACCGAAGGGGCGGCCCTCAACCAGATAACGCAGAGCGTCAGCCGCTTCGGCCAGCGGGAGGGTTTTAGCCACGATCGGTCTGATCAGTAGCCCCAAGCTGGAACAGGATCTTGCCACTGCGATTCGATTTCAAGGACTGTCTGAACGCTTCCTTGAACTGTGCGAGCGGGTACACATGCTCCACTGCGGCGGAGAGCGATCCATCAGCTACCAGGTCTCCCAGCTTCTGGTAAATCTCCTCGATCTCTATGCGGGGCGCGTTGCGTATCCAATTGATGAGCCAGAATCCGTGGAGGCTAAGACCACGGTAAATGAACTCTTTGGGCGGCATGGCTGGGAACTGCCCACTCTGCATGCCGTAAACGACAATTGAGCCGCCAGGTTTAAGCGATTTTGCCAACTCGCCCACGGGAGTTCCACCCACTGTATCGAGGACGAGGCTAAGTTTCTTTCCGTCGAGAGCCTCCTCAATATCCTTGTGAAGGTTGTCGCCTTGGAGGACTACGCGGTCACCTCCCCACTGCCGCACCTGTTCGGCAGCTTCTTCCCGCCGGACCAGATTCAGCGTCTTGACTCCTGCAAGCTTCGCGAGCGCAATGATGTACTGCCCCATGGCCGCGTTGGCTGCGGTTTGACCGATCCAGTCGCCGGGCATCAGGGAAACGTATCGGTTCAGCAAGAGATAGGCGGTAGCCGGGTTAATCCCTATCATCGAGAGTTGCAGGGGATCCGCTTCGTTGCTCATCGGCACGAGGTTGCGCACCGGGACGACAACTTCATCTGCCCAGGTGCCCTGCTCGTAGGTAGGAAGAATCAGGACTCGCTTGCCCCGCAGAGCAGGATCAACCTTAGATCCGATCTTGGCGACCCGGCCAACGCCCTCGGCCCCTACCGAGGACGGGAAGGCCGCGCGGACGCCGTATATGCCACCGACGAACAAAAAGTCCGACGGATTCATCGGGGCCGCTTCCATCGAGATGAGAACATCCTCCTGACCAAGAGCCGGTTCGGAGACCGTGTTGAGTTCGATGACCTCTGAAGGTTCGCCGTGAGCTATGAGTTGCAACTGCCGCATAAGAAAACTCCTTTCGTTCGACACAGGTTACGGTTTGACCGCGCGGCCGAAAGCCGGCGGTCGAGATCGCGGATGTACCTATCCGGGGAATGAACTGCCGAACATCGGATTCCCGCTCTTGGACTGCGCACGTGTTGCTTCGTCTTCAATGACATCCCAGTGCTCGACCAAAACCCCTTCCTCCATGACGAGGATGTCGGCCGCTATCCAACTGGCTGGAGCGCCGAAATCGGAAAAGCGTCCGTGAACGATCACGAGATTGCCCTCGGCCACGATCATGTCGTGCTCGTATTTCAGCGTGTCCGGCAGACTCTTAATGAGTCCGAAGAGTCCGTCGCGTCCCGGAGCAATGTGGGCACTGTGCTGAATGTAATTCGGAGACCAGAACCTTTCCGCCGCCGCGTAATCGCGCTTATTGAACAGGGTTTCGAACGCTTCTAGAACGATGGCCTTATTCTTTGCGGCTATTGATTTGCTCATTTTGCCCTCTCTTCTGTGGTGTATGTCCTCAGCATTCCGCTTTCGGATCTATCCACTGTTTCCTGATATTCGCGGCCCTGTTAAAACACGAATCCTGGCCGTAGCTAAGCGAGACACTCTGGATTAGTGTTAGAATCCGTTAACAGGATTAGATTCGTAATCCTGAATTAGTTGCAGTTTATTTTTCGGGGGGATGCATTGGGCCATTCTAGGGCTGAAAAGGCAAAGACTCATAAGCGCATCGTTTCGATCGCTTCCAAGAAGTTTCGCGAGGAAGGCCTTGCCGGGGTCGGAATTGCAGAACTGATGAAGGAAGCAGGTCTTACGGTAGGCGGGTTCTACAAGCACTTCGATTCGCGTGACGATCTGGTTGCCGAGGCAGTTAGCTCGGCCTTCGGCGGCTGGAAGCGTCGCGTGGACGCTGCCGCATCCGGCGGGCCGCCGGTATCTCTCGCAAAGTTAATTGACGACTATCTGAACGCAGCGCACCGCGACGATCCAGGCACGGGTTGTGCCTTCAGTGCACTGGCGCCAGAGATCGCTCGCAGCGACAAGCGCACTCGTGCCCTCACGACCGAGCAGGTCCGAAACGACATTCAATTGATTGCGGGTTTAATTCCACGCAGAGACGCGCATGCGGCCAGATCGCAAGCGATCTTAACTCTCAGTGCACTCGTGGGCGCTATGTCCTTGGCACGCACCGTATCGGATGAAGCGCTTTCGCGCGAAATACTAAAGACCGTGGCAGAACTCCTGAAGAATCTCGCCTGGCCGCAGCGGGTGGTTAACAGTCCGTAAAAGCTTCGTTCATGAGCAAGCACGTCAGTATCTCTCCAAACGAAGCCGCCGATCGACTCGCTATACGCGAGCTCGTTGAGGCCTACGCACATTGTGCCGATCGCCGCGATGCGAAAGGCCAGATGGCGCTCTTTACCGCAGACACTCACTTCGTCGTGTACATGAATGCCAAAGACCCGAAGCCTTCACAGGAACTGAACTCCCGTGAGGCGTTGGCTCCAGTCTTTGCAGATCTGAACAAGTACGCCGCGACCATGCACTTCCTTGGACAGACCACAATCCTCACGCTGGCCAATGACCGAGGCACAGGGGAAACTTATTGCATGCCCCATCACCTCACTGTTGACGGCGCGAAGCGACAGCTGATGATCGCGGCGCTCCGCTATTACGACACCTTCGTGAAGCAAGACGGCGCATGGCTGTTTGCGGAGCGCCTGCTGTACGTCGACTGGATCGAAGAGCGCATTCTCTCATGACTGCGACTAAGAAAGTGGGTTCCGGCGCGTCGATGAGTGTTTCCTCAGTCGGCCAAAAGCGTCTCGTCATTGTGGGGGCGACTGGAATGGTCGGCGGATACGCCCTTCGCTACGCGCTCGATAGCTCCGCCGTCAAAAGCGTGACTTCGATTGGTCGCAAGAAGCTCGGCATCTCGCACCCCAAGCTGAAAGAGGTTCTGCATCAAAACTTCGCGGACTGTTCCGCGCTCGCAGATGCACTTTCGGGCCAGGACGCGGCGGTGTATTGCCTGGGGACGTACACCGGTTCGGTGTCAGATGCGGAACTACGCACCATAACCGCCGACTACACGATCGAGTTCGCGCGAGTTCTCCGTAACAGCAGTCCGAACGCCGCATTCTCGTTTTTGAGCGGGAATGGTGCCGACCCGACGGGACGAAGCCGGCTTGCCTTCGCACGCTACAAAGGAGAGGCCGAGAAGGCATTACTCGCGGCCGGTTTTCCGCGCGTTTATCTTTTCCGGCCCGGCGTATATCTACCCTGTGCAGCCCCGAAAGGAACCGAACTTCAGTTACCGGCTGTTACGCGCGGTCTATCCCGTGTTTCGATTGCTGTTTCCGAATCAGGTCATTCGCGCTGACGACTTGGCCTGGGCAATGGTGGATGTTGTGCTTCGACAAACACAGGAGCGCCAAGGCTTGGTTTTCGAAAACCGAGATATCCGAGCCATGGTCATGTCGCAAATGCCCGTGCGCGATCGCGCTGCGTGATTCATCACATTTCGATAAGGATCTGTGATTGAATCACAAAATGAGGCAATGAATGAAGAGAATCGTGATTATCGGCGCCGGTTTTGCAGGGCTCGCTGCCGCTAAGGCCCTTAGGCATGCAAACGCCAATGTCCTAGTGATTGATCGATCTAATCATAACCTCTTTCAGCCTCTGCTCTATCAGGTGGCGACAACAGTGCTTTCGCCTGCTCAAATCGCATCTCCGATCCGGGGACTTCTGAAAAATCAGCGAAATACGACCGTATTTCTTGGCGAAGTTCAGCGGAATTAATAAAGACGCGAAGTTTGTCTACGCTAGCAATGAGGATCATAAGGACGCTGCGCTTGGTTACGACATCTTGGTGATCGCAACAGGAGTCGCGCATAGCTATTTTGGGCACGATGAGTTTGCAGAGTTTGCGCCCGGTCTGAAGGGACTAGCTCACGCGGTCCGCATCCGCAATCAAGGTTCTAAAAGCATTCGAACAAGCAGAAGCGGAGGACGATCCGAGCCGGCGCCAGGATTTTCTGACCTTTGTCTTGGTGGGGGCGGGTCCAACTGGCGTAGAACTTGCCTCATCACTTGCAGTGCTCGTCCGCACCAAGTTGAGAGCGGAGTTCCGCCGTATCAACCTCGCGGCGACACGCATCGTGCTGGTAGACATGACGCCTCGGGTCTTGGGGACTTTCTTTTCCGAGGAAGTGAATACGGTTACTCACCCGAGCGGGCGGGTTTGCGGGAAGTGCTGGACTGCCTCAGCGAGTTTTGGATTCCAGGGATTACGAAGGGGCTTCCTTAGGCACACGTGCGCCACATGGGAGTCGTAACACTGACCGCAAAATGAATCCCGCAGCATTCCCGACGCGAGTCTGACCAAGTCGTGGTGCCGCAATCTGCGCATACACCCACGGTTGGCGTATCGCAAGGAACGCTATCAGCTCGTTGGCTCAGGGGGGCGGAATTGTGACTCATTGGCGATTTACCTCTGGATTTCTCCCGGCGCGGCGCTACTTGAAATGCAACTTTCGTAGATCGGTTGCCCCCGGATTGGAATCCGACGACGAATGGCCATCTACAATCTCGGCTTCCGCCTGTAGCCAGTCATCGACCGCATGGCCGTTAGCTCTTCCTCGTTCTACGTAAAGTTCGTAAGCACGTTGCCGTATGGCATGTTCTTGCATGGGCTCTAGCTGGTTTAACAGTGGATTTATGGGCATTTGTGCGAAACGAAGTGCGAATCGCTTCTCCTAGGCTGCTTGCGCGTCGATCAAGCAAGTGATTCCCGCTAAGCTCGCCTTCCGGTTCTAGGCGGCTGGCGGAAAGGGCGACAAGGTTCTCGGATATCGCCCCCTTAGCCAGAGTATGAAGGTCAATTGTTCCGGTAAAAGCTCAACAATACCGCTGGCTGACTCTTTCAGCCATCAGGTAGAGACAGGGGAGCGGCGAGAAAAATCACGTAGGCTGGCGGAACTCTCCGGGGAAGACAGGCCAGGCGACTTTCGGGGCCGAATCTTCCGTATGGGCTTTAAAGGGACGATGCGGACTGGAGGCGGGTCGTTCTATGAATCATGCGGTGATTGTCACGTAGGGCTTCGTGCAGGAAGCCTATGCAGAGCAGCGCTTAGCACCCCGAATGTCTCAGGCTTTCGGTAGTCGCCGGTGCAAGAACCTGGCAAGGATTCCATCATCAACCGCTTTCCGTCTGCGGCCATCGGTCGAGTGTTGACCGCTGACTCGATCCATCGAGAGCAACAATACGACCGCGATGATGACGATTAACACCATTACTAGCATTGCATCTCCACCGATGAGGATTTGGATAGTGGCCCTTAGATCACCAGCGAATTCACCAAATTAAGCTACTAATGCCTCGGCCTGGGCAACCAAGTGTGTTGCAGCGTTGACCTTCTGAACGACAGCGTGTATTCCTGCCGCCCGCGAAAGCCGCTGCACTTCGGGCAGGTCGTGGGCCGTGAACAGAATGAGCCATGCACTAGGCAGGATTCTCAGCAGCAGAGGGGCCGCTTCCAGGCCGTTCATCACGGGCATTGACAGATCGAGGATGATGAGGTCAGGTCGAAGCCTAGGAGCCTTCTCGATTGCCTCCTGTCCATGCCCCGCTTCTCCAACAACCTCGAAGTTAGGATGGGACGCAAACAAGGGCAGCACTGCCTTGCGAATGGCCGGGCTATCGTCCACCACCAATACCTTCTTTTTAGCCATGTCTTTCAGGCCGTTTGTCGAGGTCTTTGATGCGCTGGAGTGTTGAGCGTTCTCCCTTTTTTTCTGGTCCAAGGTTGACATCAGACCCTTTCGGAAAAAGTGAGCAATATTGCTCACATTTCCAAACGGTTTTCTTGGTACGGTAGCGTACTGTTGCCGGGTGCAACATGCTGATTGGGAAGAACTCTATCTACAATCCGTACTCGAAACGGACGCTCAGAAAATGCTGGAACGTGCTGCTACGGCACGTCAGGCAATCGCTGGACGGTTACGCGATCTAAAGGCGACAGCGATCACCACACGGAACGGCACAGAATGGAAACGGCTCTGAAGGCCCTGGAAACCTAAAGTCGGAACTGGTAGCCGTTTACGGAGTGGTGGACTTCACCATCGATCAGGATGCTAGAGAGTTTGGCGCTTCGTCCGTCTCTGCGCCTGGTGCACTTTTGAGAAACTGCACCGCCTAAAGACAGCGACGCAAAAACGAGAGTGTGCGCTGTGCATCTTTCATTAGTTGCCGCTCTTCATGATGATCGCGCTTTCGAGCGACGATTGCAGCAGCGTAGAGAGCGCGGTGGGCGAAGGTGCCTTGCGCTGCGTTACGTCTCTAAAACTGCCATCCGTCGCTCTGTATGTTATTGAAGGTACGTTTCTTGGTATTTTCGATTCCTTCCGCGCTCACCATCTTTTCGATCACTTACCGGGTTGCGGCTTTCAGGGTGTGCCATAGATTTCCTGGAATAGCAGCCCATCTTGGAAACAGGTGTTTGAGAGTTCGAATCTCTCCGCTGGCACCAGATTTTCTTGCAGTCGTAAAGGCTGCTCGTCCCACAACCTCGCCAGTGTGATGATGTCGCACCGACCCAAAAGCGGGCGCTAACCATTCCCCTCGTAAATTACAGTCTCGGATCGATTGGTTCGCTCTCCAGTGCAAGCACTCCGAATACACACTCGTGAACTCGGCGGAGTGCTTCTTGATGAACAAACCGCTCCAGAGCCTCCAATCCCAAAGCAAACTCTCGGATTGCGAGTGACCGCTTTGCACCCAGACCTCGGCTCTTTAGCCGCAGCAAATTCTCGGGAAGCGTGTATTCCGGGCCGTAGATGATCCGCAGGTAGTCTCGTCCACGGACTTTCACAGCAGGTTGCACCAATCCCTTCCTCCCCTTGGCCACAAATTCTAACGGCTTTACAACCATACCTTCGCCGCCACTTGCCGTCAGCTCCTCCCACCATTTCATTCCTTTCTCCTGTTCGACCTTGTCGGTGAGATCCACGACTTGAAATGGTGTCGCAAGCAGCAGACCAAGATCGGCCTGACAGATTCGAGCAAGCGTTTCCATGTGCCACAGATGATCTTTCGCGGTGTGCACGGCACCCTCGCTGGCAAGCAGGTGGAAGGGTGCGAGTTTCAGGTCGGCCAGTGAATGCACAGTCCAGCAGTATCGCTGGTATGCCTCGACATAGAGATTGGCGGCTTCCTTGCGCTTTTGATATTGTTTCGCCAACGCTTCAGCCTCCGGATTCTCCGCGACCGCTCTCAACGCTGTGATCGCCGCCGGCAATGCCGCTCGTGCCGCTGCCCCGGTTGGAGCGTATTGCTGGCGCAACAGCTCTTGTGCCTTGGCTGACCATGGCATCAATTCACAGTCGAGGCACATCCAGTCAGTCTTCAGGTCGTCCCAGATACCAGCTATCCCCACGGCGTTACGGACTCGCTCCAGGAATTGTGATTCGAGTGATACGTCGTTGAAAAACCGGCGTCCTGTTCGCGTGTAACAGACTCCAGTCTCTCCTTCGATGATTCCAAACCGTTTGCGCGCGGCATCGGTGTCACGACAGACAACGACTATCGCTCGCGATCCCATGTGTTTCTGTTCGCAAACGACCCTGTGCACGCCCTCGTGCAGGTAGTAGGCGAAGGCTTCTTCAGGATGTTCGAGCAGTCGATCACGTTTGCTGGTCTCGCATGGGGACATCGTGGGCGGCAGATAGATGAGCCACTTTGGATTCACTGCAAATCGGCTCATGACCTCGAGCGCCGTGATCGCATTCTCTTCTCGAATGGTGATGCTGCGGTGCAAGCGAGTGTGGATAATCCGCTTGCCGATGACATCCTCGATGTCGAGCAAGTCATCCAGTTGCTGTTGCGCAGGCAGGGCCGGTGCCATTTCCTCTGGAGACAAGAACGGCTTGGCCGACTCGTAATAGGTGCGGAGAGCAGAAACCGACATCAGTTCCCGTTCGGGATAACGCAGAGCAGTCAGTTTCCCTCCGAACACGCAGCCGGTATCGATGTTGATCGTGCGGTTCAGCCACTCCGGCTCGCCAACCGGCGTATGCCCATAAACAACCATCGCCTTGCCACGATACTCAGCCGCCCAGTTGTAACGCACTGGAAGCCCGTACTCGTCGGTCTCGCCGGTGGTTTCTCCGTAGAGCGCAAAATCGCGCACCTTGCCCGAACCGCGTCCCTGCATTTCTTCTTTCATGCCAGCGTGCGCCACGACGAGTTTCCCGTCATCGAAAACGTAGTGACTGACTAGATCGTCAAGAAACTTGATGACGGCTTGCTTGAATTCAGGAGGCTCTCTATCGAGTTGGGCAACGGAGTCTGCCAATCCGTGGGTCAGTTGCACGTCGCGGCCCTTCAGCTTCCGCATGAGTTTCATGTCGTGGTTTCCGGGAACGCAGAACGCAGTCCCTTCTTCAACCATCTTCATAACCAAGCGCAGCACTTCGGGAATCCTGGGTCCGCGGTCAACGAGATCTCCGACGAAAACCGCTCTGCGTCCATCTGGCGGCCTCACCTTTGGCGCTGTCGTTCCATTCTCGAGTTGGTAACCAAGCTGTCCGAGCAGGGTGGTCAACTCTTCGTAGCAACCGTGTACGTCTCCGATGATGTCGAACGGCCCTTGCTCGCGTTTCAGGTTATTCCAAAGCAGTTGCCGCGTGATCGCGACCGAGGAGACCTCTTCTGGACTCGACAGCACGAAGACATGACGAAAGCCCTCGCGTTCAAGTCCCCGAAGCGAGCGACGCAGTTGTTGCGCCTGGTTTCTGATGACGTGAGGACCGAACTGGCGATCGGGCCGACTTTGATTACGCTCGTGGCAGAGCTTTTCTGGCAGGTTCAGAACGATCGCCACCGGCAAAACATGAAACTCGCGAGCTAGCGCCACTAGCGGCTTGCGCGCTTCAGGCTGAACGTTTGTCGCGTCGACTACGGTCAGGCGGCCAGCAGCCAGCCTCTTGCGAGCGATGAAGTGCAAGACATCGAATGCATCATTCGTGGCCTCTTGGGAATTCTCGTCGTCGGACACAAGACCGCGACAGAAGTCTGAAGAGAGAACCTCCGTAGACTTGAAGTGCTCCCGAGCGAAACTTGACTTGCCACAGCCCGAAGGACCAATGAGAACAACCAGCGAAAGTTCAGGAATCGTTATGTTCACAAGCTAAAGACCCCCATTTGCGTGGGCGCACCGATTTGGAGATCTTCTTCTCCTACCGGCAGAAACCTTACTGCGTAGCCAAAGCGCTCAGAAATTCGGCGTGACCAGTGCTGCAATTGCTCCCGAGTCCACTCGAAGCGGTGATCTTTGTGACGAAACTTTCCCGCTGGCAGAGTCTCGAACTTCACGTTGTACTCGCAGTTCGGTGTGGTCACGACGACCGTTTTCGGGTGTGCCGCTTCGAAAACAACGCGCTCGAATACCGCCAACCGAGGTGGATCCAGATGCTCGATGACTTCCACGACCGTGGCAGCGTCGTAGCCAGCCAGGCGCTTGTCACGATACATCAGCGAACCATGGATCAATTTCAGCCGCTCTTTCTGTTTCGTGGGCATCCGGTCGAGTCGCAGACGTTGGCTCGCAATCTCAAGACTCCGGTACGAAACATCCATACCGACGATCTCTGTCAGCGACTTCTCGTCCAGCAGGGCCCGCAGGAGTTTCCCTTCTCCGCAACCTAGATCCAGAACACGCTTTGCCCCGACCGATCGAAGGACTGCAGCCACTGCTCCCATGCGCTGCTGCCAGAGCCGAATCGGCTCCTCCATTCTCGTTTCTTCTTCAGAGTGAGCCTCCTCCGTCGCATCAGGATCGGGGTTGTCTTCCTCCGCCAGCCTGGCAAGAGCCTCTCGCGCAAGTTGCCTTTGTCGCGGAAGATAGCGCTTTACGATCGCTTCCTTGTTAGGGTGCGATGCCAACCAACCCTCCCCTTTGCGCAGGAGTTTCTCAACCTCGTCCTTCCCAATCCAGTAGTGCTTCTCCGCGTCGAGCACTGGGATCAACACGTAGAGATGATTGAGCAGATCCTGCAAGCGGAACGTTCCCGCTAAGGTCACTGAGTAGTACGGTCCTTCACCCCACTCTGGAAATTTGTCGTCAAGCGGATGATGCTTGGCAGCTATGCTGTATCCCAGAGGTTCGAATAGCTCGCGGATCAGCCCCTCGCCGGCCCGGCAGGCTACAACCGACAAGTTTGCAGTTAACGGGATCGCGTGGTCCGCAAGTTCTTGCCTGCCCTTGCTGCGACCAGACATGGCTGTCCCGAAAGCGCGGCCCATAGCGACGCTAAGGAAGGAAGAGAGTACGTAGGGCCGGTCGTTCACATACTGATCGAGAGTTCCGCCCTCATGCTGACCCCGTTTGCCGCGAACCAGTGCCACCGGATCGACACCGAGCAGCAAGGCAGCCGTGCACCGTTCCGAGGTCGCTTCCGGGTAGAATACATGTGCTTTCCCAAACGACAGCTCGAATGAGTGCAACTTCGCCGGGTTCTTGTGAAGCAGGTAGCCCAAGTCCGTTGCCGGGCGATGCGTAGTTGTGAGCGTCAAAAGCATGGTCGAATTATACGAGTCCGTAATCTTGAGCTTTGGCGCTAGGGGGCATCTCGAAAGCATAAAAAGTGGTCCGGGTGGCAGGAGTTGAACCTGCGTAGACATGTGCCCAAGACATGTGGGCGGCCGTTACCCTACACCCGGATCTGAAGAGAGGGCCTTGCCGCCCTCCTGTTGGTAGACGGTGCGAGACTCGAACTCGCATTTTCACGGTTGCAGGCCGTGGTACTCCCCTTAAACGAACCGCCCAGTTGGGGCGAGATGAGAGAATCGAACTCTCGTAACTGGATTCACAATCCAGCGCCTAAGCCATCCGGCCAATCCCGCCATCGAATTTGGAGCTGCTGGCTGGATTCCCACCAGCATCGACCTGCTTACAAGGCAGGTGCCTTTGTATGTCAGCCACAGTAGCACCCTCTTGGAGCTGGCACGCAGCCTCGAACTGCCGTCGGGCGCTTACCATGCGCCTGCTCTTCCCGTTGAGCTATACCAGCGGAGCTAGCGCGGCGATTCGAACGCCGATCACGGGCTTACGAGGCCCGCGCTCTTCCCGCTGAGCTACACCCGCGCAAAACCTCTTCAAGAAATCTGGAGGCGGTGGGGAGAATTGCACTCCCGATGATCTCCTTTGCAGGGAGACGCCTTGCTGTCTTGGCTACACCGCCTCAAACTTACTAACCAAATCTGGAGCGGAAGGCGGGACTCGAACCCGCGCTCTCGTTCTTAACCTGCCCTGAGCAACTGGGCGCAGCGAAGTTGTCGAACGGGTTGGCAACGTCGTGTCTTGGCCACAGACGACTTCCGCATGGAGCGGACGGCGAGAGTCGAACTCGCGTCATCGGGTTGGAGGCCCGAGGCACCAGCCGCTATACCACGCCCGCTCATGGCGGGAGATGAAGGACTCGAACCCTCGTAACTGGATCTGGAGGCTAGTGTCCTAGCCGCTGGACGAATCTCCCGCAAACTCTTGGCCGAGCTAACGGGAATTGAACCCGTCCCTGCTGATAGACAGTCAGCCATCCTGCCGATAGACCATAGTTCCGGCGCCCTCCCGTGGACTCGAACTTGAGCCGATTAGCGGGCGTCCGAGCCCGCTGGCGAAATCCTGAGCGCAGCCGAAGGACCTTTCCGCGTTCAGAGCGCAGCGTCCTGCCATTGGACGAAGAATGAATTTCAATTGTCAAAGAACTGGTTGCCGGGGAGCGATTCGAACGCCGGTGTCCGGATTCAAAATCCAGGGTCCTGCCACTAGACGACCCGGCATCACGTTTTCAGCGGTATTGCTTTCAGGCACCGTACGCACAACACCGCCGATTCATCGACGTTGTGCCCAAGTCTCGTGCCAGCAGTACGCACGCGATCTACCAACGCGCGGCGATCTCCGCCGCGAACGCAGCAAAGCTCAGCTGCAAGCTCGATTTCAAAACCGTCGAGTTCAATCACTTGTGTGCTCATAACTTTGGTAGCAGCGAGGCGAATCGAACTCCCATCTCAGCCTTGAAGGGGGCCGCATCCGGGCCGTTAGACGACGCTGCCTCCTCTCTGCCCATGGGTCAAATGCGCCCTAAAAACCAAGAGCCCCCGATTTGTATCGGAGGCTCAGAAAAACTACGCGCTATGGATCGCCCCCGTTACATGAACGTACCTTCCCCCGCTCCTTGCCACGTAAACGTGGCCGGTGTCGGGAAGCAATCGGTATGGGCTTTGCGCATCATTGCTAGAACTCAGTTATCACTCTGGCATCATTCCACGAATCCGTCAACAACCTCTTGGTGGGCGGCAGGGAACCGCGTGTCTGGACCGAACCTCAACTTCTGATTCGCCGGCTGTATTACGGGTAAATTTATGCACCTGTAAGCCGCGTTGTCGCGGCTAATCTACGCGTTCGGACGATCGCTCCACCAACAACGATTGCGATCCAATCGGCGAATTGCCATGGCAGCGTCCACAAAAAGAGAGGTCGCCCCCAGGCCAGCAGCAGCAAAATAGCTACTCCAGCTAAAACGCCGAGAGCGAGACTTAGCAGCATAGTGGCAACCATCTCCCTTCCCTTGGCCGCTAGTGCGACTGTACACCCACCCAAAATCGACGTGATGACGCGTCCGATTGCGATACCGTCTGCCGCGAAGAAAACATAGGTGTGAAAGTGATAGTCGAAAACCCGGTATCTCTCGAGAACTGCAAATATCGCCCGCTCGGGCAGCCCCGAGACAAACTTTAGCAGCAAACACCCTACGACCACTACGGCAGTAGTCGACCACGGAGCGGCACGGAATCCCGTCGCAGCGAGATGAGCAACCGTTTTCGCCGTCTGTCGCCAATACCATCTTCGGGCGACGACAACTCCCGATTTCGACGCGAGGTGGGAGTATTCCTCAATCAGATCCCCTAAGATCGATTCTCCTTTTTCGGCAGAAGTGAATAGATTGACGAGCCAGACAGCAATACTCGGCCGCTGAACAAAATCTGTTTGGGACATCATGAGTAGCTCCGAATCAAGTCGAGGCCTTCGGTCATGCTCTGTAGTGCCCGATGTGTACGGTTCACAGCCGCCACTCCTTTGGCTGTGACACGAAAAAAACGTTTCGAACGTCCGCCGCGTTCTCGCGTCGGCTCACCATGGTGGGACTTTACGTATCCTTTCGTCTCCAGACGGTCAAGGGTGGCATAGACGGCGCCGATTGATATTTCACGTTTGGTGTGGAACTCGATCTCCTGCCGGACTGGGACTCCATAGGCTCGATCTTCCAACCGCAGAAGTGCCAAGACAACCATGTGCTCGAATTCACCAAGGTAGTCGCGGCCAGACATTATCTATACAATATAGAATAAATGCCTGTGGGTCACAACGTGGAGGTCGTAGTTCGCATGAGCAATTGCGCGTCCCTCAAATTTCACGCAAGAATGCACAACTTGCAATCGTTTCCTGACTCGAAGGCCAATACTCCCCACTAACGGAGGAATCTCTCGTGCGTCCGATCTTTATGCGTTTCGCGCGTTTGTCTCTCGTTCTGTTGCTGTTCATCGGCTTCGTTTACGCCTCTGGAATCCAATTTCCGGATACGCCTGCGGGTCATCAAACTGCGGCCTGGCTAGAGGCGTTCAACGCCGCTAATCGCGGGAGTTACCGCGATTTCTTGCAAAAGAATTTTCCATCAAGACTTCAAAACCTGGACCAGGAAATGGGCTTTCGCGAGATGACCGGCGGCTTTGAACTCAGAAAAGTGGAAGAATCCGCGCCCACAAAATTGGTTGTTTTGGTGCAGGAGCGTCGTTCGGATCAGTTCGGGCGACTCAGTCTTGAGGTCGAAGCTTCGGAACCGCACCGTATTGCCAATCTGGATTTACGGGCCATTGCGCGGCCCGCGGAGTTCTCCCTGCCGCACATGAGCGAAAGTGAGCTGATCGCGGCTTTGCGCAAGAACCTGGAAGAAGACGTCGCGATAGATCGGTTTGCCGGTTCGGTGCTGGTGGCCAAGAGCGGCAAACCAGTTTTTGCCCAAGCGTATGGTCTTGCCGATCGCGAACACAAAGCACCGAACATCCTCAAAACGCGTTTCCGCATTGGGTCAATGAACAAGATGTTTACGGCGACGGCGACTTTGCAGCTCGCACAGGCGGGCAGGCTGGGACTCGACGATCCGCTGGGGAAGTACCTGACGGATTACCCCAATAAGGACATTGCAACGAAGGTGACGATCAAGCAGCTACTGACACACACCGGTGGTACTGGCGATATCTTCGGGCCAGAATTTGAGGCACATCGGCTAGAACTGCGCACGCTCCAGGATTATGTCAAGCTCTATGGCAATCGCAGTCCACAATTCGAGCCTGGCAGCCGTTGGGAGTACAGCAATTACGGCTTTGTTCTACTCGGCCTGGTGATTGACAAGGTGAGCGGGCAAAGCTACTACGACTACATCCACGAGCACATTTACGAACCGGCCGGCATGACTTCAAGCGGTTCGGAACCAGAAGATCAGGCGGTGGAGGATCGGAGTATCGGATACACAAAAATGGGTGGCGGCCAGTGCCATCCGAATACGGACACTTTGCCATATCGCGGCACCTCGGCGGGAGGTGGATACTCCACTGTAGAAGATCTTTTGAGATTCGCGAACGCTCTGCAGAATCAAAAG
The DNA here is from genome assembly GCA_963803655.1 of Terriglobia bacterium. Taxonomy (GTDB): domain Bacteria; phylum Acidobacteriota; class Terriglobia; order Terriglobales; family Acidobacteriaceae; genus JAIQFF01. The sequence continues at coordinate 145,351 of CAWDNR010000009.1, read as the reverse complement.
CTGCTCAACGCGGAATACACCGAACTGCTAACGACAGGCAAAGTTGACACTCCGCGCGGCCGCTACGGATATGGGTTTGGAGACCAAACCATCAACGGCACACGGTGTTTCGGTCACGGTGGCGGCGCTCCGGGAATGAACGGCGATCTGGAAATCTGCCCCGGGCCAGGCTACGTAATCGCAGTCTTAGCGAATATGGATCCTCCTGCCGCAGGCCGTGTATCAGATTTCATCGCCAACCGTCTTCCGGAACGGTGAGGCTGCACAGTACAGACATGGAACTCGGGGCTAACGACAAAGGCTAGAGACGGGCTGTGAGAGCCCGCCGGTGGTGGGCGGGCCAGGAGTCAAACCCGGATTTGCAGCTTGGTAGTTATCCGGTAGAGATTGCCTCCGTACTGTTCATCTGTGAGCAATCTGAATGTTCTTTGCACATCCACTAGCAATACTGCGAAGAACGGCATAGGATGTTTGATCGTTGTTCCGAACCACGCTGCTCGTCGCAAAAGAGTGCTGCATTCACGATAACGAGGTCCCCTGATGGGGCCGAACGCAAGCCCGACACCAAGTCAGCCAGCCAAGCAACTGCCCGCCGCAAACGGGCTGGCGCTTGTACGCGTGACGATTGGGGCAATGTTCGTGTGGGTGTTTTTTGAGAATCTGGGGAAAGGCCTCTACACACCGGCGGGTTACGCGGGTCTGATCAATTACTACCTCAAGGCGAGCCACTGCCCGGCTGCCTGGAAGACGATGATGGGTCTGGCGGCAAACCACGCCGCGATCGCGGCTCCCATGCAGGGCCTGACCGAGATCTCTCTTGGTGTCCTGCTCGTCATCGGTCTGCTTACCCGACCCGCGGCAATTGTGGCTTTTCTGTTTCTCGGCAGCCTTTGGATTTCGGAGTGGGGCACCTCGTGGATCTGGGAATTGCTGGTTCCCGTGCTCGCATCGCTCGGGCTCGCTATTGGACGCGCCGGCCGGCGATGGGGCGTTGATGCGTGGCTGTCGCAACGGTGGCCATCTTCTCCGTGGTGGTGATTGGGCCAGATTCACTTGAATAACGTTCACTTGAATCACGACCACGTGCGAGTGTCCGTCATCATCCCTACCCATAATGAAGCGCACTCGATCGCGCTCGTTCTAGCGGATCTGCCGTCTGATCTCACGACGGAGGTCATCGTTGTCGACAGCAACTCGAATGACGGAACGCCGGAGATCGCCGCAAGAATGGGAGCCCGCGTCGTTCAGGAACCGCGTCGTGGGTATGGGCGAGCGTGCCTCACGGGTCTGGCCACAGCAAATTCCCCTGACGTGGTTGTATTTCTTGATGGCGATTACAGCGATCGGCCCTCTGAACTGCCGATTCTTTTAGCGCCAATCACTGAGGGGCGTGCGGACATCACGCTAGGTTCCCGCCTGCAGGGGCGGCGTTCTGCTAGGGCGTTGCCTTGGCATCAGGTGTTTGGTAATCGTCTCGCCGCCAGCCTGATCAGGCTTCTCTTTTCTAGTCCATATGGACTAGAAATCAGTGATCTCGGCCCGTTTCGCGCTGGCCGCGCCGATGTACTACGCGCGCTCGCCCTCGAAGAAACCACCTATGGCTGGGCGGTTGAGATGATCCTCAAAGGCGCCCTGGCCGGATTCCGCGTGGTTGAAGTTCCCGTCAGCTACTACCCGCGTATCGGAAAATCCAAGATCAGCGGTACGTTGAAAGGCACGGTCGGCGCCGCCTGGTTCATTCTCAGCTTGATAGTGCGCTATTATTTCCGGCACCGAAGAGCCGGGACACCGCGTGCAGCGTGAGGCCTGGCATATCGATTTCCTATCGACAAACAGTTCTCTTTTCTGTGGATGCGCAGAGGACCGGGGTTCCATGACAATGGCCGGCAGAACCAAGAAAGTACTTTTGCGGATAACCATGGCGGTCGGAAGCGTTCTCGGGTTTGTTCTAATTGATGTGGACGCCGAAGCCCGCCAAGGGCATTCTTGCCTATGTAGCCATATTCGCGGTCCTGGCGGTCATTGTGATTGTCTTTGCTCCCACGCGTGCAGGATACTGGCCTGGCAGACATGATGATCATTGAGTCATCCAGCCAGACAGTCGCGCCGTCGCGCAACCGGGACCGCACGCTGGTCATCATGGCGAAAGCACCGAGGCCGGGCGAGGTAAAAACCCGCCTCGCTTCCAGCCTTTCTCCTACGGCTGTCACCGCTTTCTATCACTGTCTTCTGGAAGACACGCTGGCTCTGGCGCGGTCATTGACCAATGTGGAAGTCGCCATCATGTGCCCGGACTCGGACGTAAACGAGTTGGCGCAGTTGGCAGGCAACGAAGCGCGCGTGGTTGCACAGAAGGGTGAAGGCCTTGCTGCGGGCCTCACTTCAGTGTTTGCGCACTTCGCAGAAGGTCATCAACGACGCACCATTGCCTTCAACAGCGACAGCCCACACTTGCCGCGTTCTGTTCTCGAAGCCGCGTTCGAAACGCTGGCCGAACATGACGTAGTCGTTGGACCAACGCACGACGGAGGCTACTATCTCGTCGGGGCAAAGGCCTTTCAGCCTACGCTTTTCGCACGCGACGGAATGGGCACCAGCAGCGCGTTGGAGAGACTCCTGTCGCACGCCCAGGCTCTTGAGCTTTCCGTAGGTTTCGCAGCTCCTTTTTACGATATTGATGTAGTTGAGGACCTGACTCGGTTGGCAGAGGAGTTGCGGCTGGCTCCGGCGAGGGCGCCACGCACGGCGGCGTGGCTTAAAGAGTGGGAGCTTGCGGCGGGGCAATCTCTGACAAGCTATCGGACGGGCACGGGAGAATTCTAATAGTAATAGTGAAGACCACCCCCGAGCAGAGAGTGTACATACTCGGCGCCACATTGTGCGTGGCGCTAACCATCTGCTCACGCAACGCCGGCGATAGAGGTGGACCGTACTTCATGGCCTCTTTGACGGTTGCGGGGATTGTGTACCTCCTGGCGATCCGTGAGTTTTTCGCTACGCCCAGATTTGAACGACGCGTTGCCCGGCGCGTTGTCGTCATTGGGCTCGTCCTGGCTGCTGTGTGGCACGTGGAACTTCTTCGGCAGCCCCCGGGTGCCGATGATGATATCCATCGATATGTTTGGGACGGCCGCCTACAGCGGCTCGGCTACAACCCCTATCTTGTCGTTCCCAGCGATCCTGCCGCGAAGGGGCTGCATACTCCGGAAACCCGCAACTTGAACAACCCGGATCTACCGAGCCCATATCCAGCAGGAGCGCAGCTTTTTTTTCGCGCAGTAACCGCGATTCAGGAGTCTACCTTTGCACTGAAAGTAGCATTTGTGGTCTGCGAGTTCGCCATTGTTTTCGTGTTGCTCGATGTCTTGCGTTGTACCCGGCAGGGAGTGCACCTGGTTCTGGCCTACGCCTGGAACCCATTGTTGGCCATTGAGGTGGCGGGAAGCGGTCACATTGACGTTGTGGGCGCGCTATTGTTGCTGGTGTCCGGCGCTGCGCTGGTGCGGCGATGGCAGGCGACTGCGGCCGTCGCACTTGGGCTGGCGATAGCAGTGAAATTTCTGCCGGTGGTACTCTTGCCCCTTTACTGGAAGCGGATTCGCATTCGCGACGCTGTGCTGGCGGCACTGGTCGGACTCCTGTACGTGCCATTTCTTAATCACGGACGCATTCCGATCGGCTCGCTTGGTACGTATGTGCAGAATTTCCGCTTTAATGGTCCCGTGTTTGCGGCACTCGATCGAGTGGCGCCTCCGCAGTTGCTGGCAGGCCTCGCAGTGTTCGTCGGATTAGTGACTGCAACCTGGCTGAGACGAAGACGCGCAGCGCCTGAGTGGTCTCCGGACCAATTTGCCTGGCCCATGGCAGCATGTCTTTTGTGTGCACCCGTCGTATTCCCATGGTATCTTCTCTGGCTGCTGCCATTCCTGACGTCGGCCTCGACGTTGCTGATCATCCTCTGGACCGTGAGCGTCATCCCCGTTTACGTCCAATGGCACTTGCGCGCACTTGGGCGTCCGTGGGGAACGCTACCTGGCTGGGTGATGCTGCTGGAATATGGATGCTTGGTAGCGGCCGCTGCAATCATCCTGCGCCGCCGAATCACTCGACCGGCCGCTCCACAGTGCTCAACCGACTAGCTGGGTCGGGTCTGGATTACGTAACCAAAATTTTGCTAACATTCTTCTCCGGATCTTGAACGCCCTGCCGCATCATCACAACATCCAGTGTTGAATTCACCGAGGAGGATTCCCATGAATGCACCGAAAACACAACCAATAACTGGCGCGAGCTCCCCCAGCGCCGAGCAGCGGTTGAGAGAACTGCAAGTCGAGCTCCCGGCGCCTCCTGAGCCATTTGGAACCTATGCGGAAGCTGTTCAGACAGGCGATCTGCTTTTTCTGACCGGGATGCTTCCCACGGAAGGCCGTGCGGCAAAATTCCTTGGGCGCGTCGGCGCGGAGCTCGATGTAGAAACGGGCCGCAAGGCGGCTCATCTCGCGGCGCTCAACGTCCTCGCTGTCGCGCGGGCGCATCTGGGCTCGCTCGACAAGGTGACACGGGTCGTCCGGCTTGGCGTTTCGGTAGCCACTTCGGGAGACGTTCTCGATCAGCCGAAAGTCGCTGACGCCGCTTCGGACTTGTTGCAAGGCGTCTTCTGAAAAGAAAAGAATCCTTGCCGTCTGGTATACGGCGTCGCCAGTCTTCCGCTTGGCACTCCCGTCGAACCGGAAGTCATTTTTGAGGTGGCGGCGTAAAGAGCAGAGGCAAACGATGCGTCTTTTCAGTTCACCCCGCTGGAGTTGTTGCTTGCGAGCTTGCTGCCTGGCATCGGTGCTTGCCGTGATGCCGGCATCGTTTCCATGGCTCGCCGAAGCGCAGCAAAAGGAACGTCCGATGGAACACCCAATGTTTTATCGCACGAAACAGATCGATGGACTCTCCATCTTCTATAGAGAGGCCGGACCGAAAGACGCTCCGACGATTCTTTTATTACACGGACTTCCGTCGTCGTCGCGGATGTTCGAGCCACTGTTTGCTCGGCTTTCCGATCGCTATCACCTTGTCGCGCCCGATTACCCGGGCTTCGGACACAGCGACTGGCCGGACCCGAAAAAGTTCGCCTATACGTTTGATCGCTACGCGGAGATCATGAATCACTTTACCGAAGCACTCGGGCTCTCACGGTACACGCTTTACATGCAGGACTACGGCGGACCGGTGGGTTTTCGCATGGCCTTAACCCATCCTGAGCGGATCGAGGCTCTCATCGTCCAGGACGCTGTGGCACACAACGAAGGCCTGGGGGCAAATTGGAAGGCACGGCGGGCCTTTTGGGCCGATCGCGTCGCTAACGAAAATACGCTTCGCACAAATCTGCTGTCGCTGCCGACGACGCGGACGCGCCACGTAGGAAATGATCCCAACGTGGAACGCTACGACCCCGATCTCTGGACCGATGAGTTTGCCTTCCTCAATCAGCCCGGCCAAGCCGAGATTCAAAGTGACCTGTTCTATGACTATCGCACGAATGTAGATGCCTATCCCAAATGGCAAGCCTGGATGCGCGAGACGCAGCCGCGCCTGCTAGTGATCTGGGGTAAGTATGACCTCTCGTTCGATCTCGGCGAACCGGAACGCTACCGCAAGGATGTTCCGAACGCTGAAGCTCACGTTCTCGACGCTGGTCACTTCGCATTGGACACTGCTGCGGATGAGATCGCCGCCTTGGTTCGAGGTTTTGTCGGTCCCTCACATTGAAGATATGAGTTGCAGCAAATCGTCGATTCGCTCTGTGCTCTCTCAACCGTAGGAATCGGTTCGCAGTACTGATTTCATCACTAGCGTGCTTTCTGCGGCGGCGTGCACAGTCGACGCCTGTATCCGGAAGGCTTACACTGTCATCCTGTGCAGCATTCGTTCAATTCACCGAGGAGCGAACTCTATGAGAAATGCCCTCCGTTTAACCATGATGGGTCTTCTGCTTTGCGGAGTGCTGACCCTTGCTCCAAACTCCTGGGCGCAACAACGTGCACCAATTCTCGATCAAATCGCCAAGACCTACGGTATCGATTCGTGGGAACAAGTTGACGCTATCCGCTACACCTGGAACGGGGAGATTACCGGACTCTTCAAAGCTGCTCACAAGTGGGAGTGGGAGCCCAAGACAAATAAGGTCTCGTACGAAGGGGTAGGCAAAGACGGCCAGCAGGTCAAGGTTTCCTACGTTCGCACCGACCTCAGCAGCCAGTCCGATGCCGTGAAGAACGAAGTCGACCCGAGTTTCATCAACGATAACTATTGGGTTCTGTTCCCTTTTCATGCTTATTGGGACAAGAGCGCCACCGCGATCGATCAGGGGAAATTTAACCTGCCACTCGGCCCCGGCATGGCCGAGCTGGTCCCCGTGAAGTACCCCGCGGATGGCGGTTACACGCCCGGCGACACCTGGGATCTCTACGTCGGTAAAGACAACCGCGTCGTGTACTTTGTCTACCACCGCGGTGGGCCCAAGCCGCCGAGCCGCGTCCTCGCGTCGTGGGCAGGCTACAAAAAGGCAGGTCCAATTCTGTTCTCAACCGAGCATCGCGGCACCGCCGATGGCAAGCCCCTGCACATCTTCATTACGGAGGTTTCAGTCAAGCTCACAGGTTCGGACAAGTGGATCGCTGCGCAATAGCGAAAGACGAGCTTCGAACAGCTGATATCGTTCGTCACGAATCAGACTACCTGGCGATCACGACAGTAGTGCAGGAACTGCTCAGTTTGGGCAGATCGCGTTTAGCAGCCATGCGAATGCGCAGCGTCGGGCGTTGCCCGCGAATGATCGGACAATAAGAATCAGGCTGTAATAGTGCGCCTTGCAGGCGCCGCCGTCCGGCGCATCCGCCGTGGCACGACTCGCGGAACTCACAGGACTCGCAGGCTTGAGGAAGTGTCTGTGCCTGCTCGAAAGGTGTTGAGTGCAGAATGTTGCTCCCTGAAGAAATCAAGTCTGAAAGCGGCTCCCCTGAACCTGGCCAATAAACGCAGGGTTGTGTTGTGGCTCTTGGTGTCACTCGTACGGTGCTCACGCCACAACCGCCTCGGAGTGATTTGAGCCCAGCCATGGCGCGAACCAGCGGCTCGCCAATAGCGATTACATCGGTCTCGTCAAAGAGGCGCTGAAACCCTTCCCAGTACTCCTCGAAGCTCAGAGCATAGATATCCGATCGCACGGCTTGGTAGACATTCACTCGCAAAGGAGCATCAAACTGTTTGGCTACTCGCGCCACATCCGCTAAACGCAAGTAGTTCGACTTCATCATGACGGCGATGATGGTTACAGGAATCCGCAGCCTGAGACACCGCTCTGCCTGCTGGTGGATGAGCGCCCAATTGCCGTGCCCGCGCTGTGCATCCTGCTCGGCTTGCGTGGCGTAATCGAGAGAGAACTCGATGTCATGGAAGGCACAGAGCTCATGGTCATCCAGAACAGCAATACTATGACCATTGGAAGTAATAGTGAGCTTGACCGGTTTCGTTCGCAGGTAGGCCAGTATTGCCCTGAAGTCGGGATGCATGCCGTTCTCCCCGGTGCCAAGATTCACCGACCGTACCGGCAAGCGTTCCATGACTGCCTTCACTTGGTCCAGGGAGAGACGATCCGCGCGAGTTGGATCGCGGTAGCAGAAGGCGCAGGCGAGATTACACTCGTTGGTAAGGCCGAGCCCGAGCGCCATCCCGGTATCTGGTGTCATCATGCGAGATCCGGACGACGAAGACTGGGCTGTGACGTTGTTCATGCACCGTCCTTCACGACAGGACTACGCGATGTGCCAGGCAATGCGTGTAGCGGGCGACCGCGGCAAACTCCGGTCGCCTGCCCAGCTTGCGCTCTAGCTCAAAAATCCGTTCGTACTCATCACTTCGGGAAATCCTTCGCGGCAAGTAGTCCGACATAACCCGCACGCCGCGCTCCGCAGTTACCGCGAGCGACGATTCGAGCAGCATGGTTTGCAGGCTCTCCGCCGTAAATAGCCGCACCCCTCCTCCGTACAGAGACTCATGTCCCCACTCAGCGGTGAGATTATGCTCGGTCGCGGCCAAGTCACCGTCGTGTATTGCGGCCTTTAAAATCTCACCTGCCTGGTTACGCACCAATACCGAGACTATGCTCGACGGATCTCGCAAGGCGCGAGCCGCGCTGCGCAACACAGCACACGGGTCGTCAACATATTCCAGGATATTGTGGCAAAGAATTAAATCAAACGACCGGACGTCGAACAAGTTTGCGAATTGGCCGGCATCGCCGTGTTTCAGCGCAATCCTCTCCGTAACTCCTGCTTCCCGCGCGGCACGCTTTGCGAGATCCAGCATTGGTAAAGACGCATCCAGCAACGTGACGTGAAGACCAAGTCGTGCCAGGCGCACCGCGATGGCGCCGGTACCGCACCCAAGATCTAGAGCGAGCAAAGAGCGTGGAGCCTGCGGGAGAAAGTCCTGCAAGTTGGCAAAGGCGAGGTCGAGGCGCAATTGGCCCTCGGGCGTCTCGAGGTAGGCGGCGTACTTCGCTGCGCCGGTCCGGAACCGTTCGAGGTCGTCGTTGGCGGTCATTTCCTTCATGCGCCACTCGGGCGAAGTCGCCCCGTTCGAAGTCGCAGTTGAGTACCAGAGCGTATACCGAAAGGATTAGGAACGACAAGTCGGCTTCTTCTAGAGAGCCAACATTCCCTACAAGGAATGCGTTTTCTCGGTACTAACCCGGGAGGCACTACTTCCGTGTTGCCCGTCAGGAGAAATCTGGAAACCGTTCTGAACTGTCTAGCAACGTCATTAGAACCAACTCACGCAATCCGGTTGACTCAGGGCTGCGTTTGTTTGGAGCAAACATGCAGGTCACCAGGATTGAACCCGGCGAACAAGAGATATGCGACTTCCGCTCCAACCCAACCCCCGATAAGAGAGTATGTGACTGAGAACTTCACCTTCCCCAAAGAAGCGCGGCGCCCAGATGAGCGAGGGCACGTGGGCTCCATGTCAGAGGTGCGGGGGGAACTACCATCCGATGTGCGGAAAAAGAGGCGGTAAGAGATACATCGGTAGGCTTTGCCACCCACTGGAATTATGTCTATGCCGCTCGTTTCACCTTCGCCCATCTTGCGCGCTGCGCGGCTGCGATCTTACGACGGGCAGAAGCTGACATGGTTCGCTTGCCCGGCTTCGGGCTTTTTTCAATCGAGACCACATTCTGTGCCCGAACTCTGGCCCACCGCAGCCTCTGAGCGGCAGCGATTCGCTTGCGCGCGGACGCCGAAAGCGTCCTGCTTGGTTCTGCATGGATCTTTCCGCCGTTCAGCTTGCTAAGAACTGAAAGAGCGGCATCAACGTGTTTCAGGTCGTTCAGCAGATTCGTTCTCTGTTCCCTCAACTGCAGGACTACGGACACTAATCCCTTCACCTTTGTCATGAGTTTCCCCCTCGATGCGGATTCTAACAGACAACGCCAAAGTAGACTCACAACCCGGTCAATGAGGTGGCCTGGGCCACAGCGAGAAGCCCGCCACAAAAGGCCCGATGTATAGTGTGGCTGGCTCAAAAACTTGGGGTGCTTTGCAAGAGTTGCCGAACGGTGGCGTCGGCAGTGGCTCTGCGATGAGGTGGGTCTTTTCCATGCCTACCAAGTCAAAAGAGGTGAGCGATGGCCGACAGTGGTACCGGCGCGATAGGTCATAAACCTTGACATGAAAGAAACAGGAAAGCCTAGTGCGGGAAATCTGCACGCTGGGTTTGACGTGGCGGGGGCTGGAAACCACCTCACGGTTTGGCTAATGAGGCACTCTCAGAGGAAACGGAGAGCAACAGATAGGCCGAACCTACGGAGTGTGGCGCCAGTCCTCGACCCTACCTGCGAGAGCCTCGGGGTGCGATTCCCCGGGGCTACTCACCTCTCTACTGCGCAATCCCTTGCAGTCCGGCTTGATTGTTCAGCGGCGATAGACGAAACATCCGCATTGTCTCGCTTTACTTCAGCGGTCCCCTGGGCGTTGTAAAACGGTGCGAGATAGATCCCATGCTGTGCAGCAATGGTTTCCATTTCCTCGACCCGCTCGGGAGTGATGGACCCTCTTCCCTGGGAGAACGGTTCGAACCGGCCCTCCAGGGCGAGAGCCATGCCTTCGAGTAGACATCCATGGACCACGTCGGGGAACGGATGCCGATTCAGAATTCCATGAAAATCCGGCGCGAATTTCAACCCGCCAGTGATTTGCCCCAAACCTCCGAAGAAGACCTTGGCGCCAGGCATCTGTGCGCTTGGGGAGAGGTTCTTCGGATAGCCCGCATCACAAACGATTGCGTCGGGCGCGATGCGGCCCAGCAGAAGCGAAGGAGACGCCAGACTCGCCGCGCAGATCACCACGTCGCCCTCGGCTGAGAAACGCTGGAGGTCGTTTTTTAGAAGACCGGTCTCCAGAAGATCGGTTGCGATCTCCACCTGAACTCCGTCGGCCTGCAACTCGGCCGCGAGCCTGCGCAGTCGCTCCAAGTTGCGCGCACTGAGCAGCACTCGCTTCACGAGAGGCGCCAAGCAACGGGCGCAGCCGGAACCCACATCTCCGGTTGCTCCAACGATGAGCAGTGTTGATCGGCGGAGGTTCCGGCCCTCTAGCGCACACATCCTCTTGATGCCCTGAACGATGAAACCCACGGTCAACGTGTTGCCGGTGGTGAAGACCGTGTCATGTCTTTCCGGAAGCTGATCGAAGTTGCCCTCGATCAGAATGGAGCTGAATCCGCCGAGACTCACGATCTTCGCTCCTGCTTTGATGGCACAGGCCGCCGCCCCTCGAACCCGGGCGATGTTCTCGTGCACGTAGGCGGCTTCCAGACGGTCGGGAGGAATGAAGGAGTCGATATAGAGGCCGCGGGCTTTTGTTCCGTTGATCTTCGCGCCGACTATCGAGCCGACCTCGACGTGGCAGACTGCTCTGGGCGGCATCCAGGGAAGGATGTCCTTGATCTCATCGTCCGGCAGAGGCGTACGCTCCGGTCCGCGCAGGACAGCGAGTACGTTCGCCGCCGCTCTCCAACTCTCCTGATGCCCGATCAGAGCGAAATCGACTCCGGTTGTCCGAACCTCGCTTGTCCGCGCTCGCGTAGCTACACTGGCAACTGAGCCACCCATGCAAGTGTTACCTCCCCGGGTATCCCCAGCATGTCTAGGGTCTTCAGATACTGTTGCAGCGATGCTCCGCGAAGCTCGGCTGCACTCAAGCTGACATCGAACAGCGATGGCTTCACACAGCTCGCATGGCACACTTCGCAATGCCCGCCCTTGCATTCCTTCGCCAGCATCTTCGCCAGGGTGGCCATCACCTCAAGATGCAGCCGGCACACTTTGTCGTCGAAGCGCTCGGCGTCCAAGGCCCGGTCTTTTCTGAGAATAGACATGGCGTGCTCGACGTGCTCTTCTTCTTCTGCGGCGATGGAGGCAAAGGTCTGGCCCAGACTCCCCGGCGCCACCCTTCCGACGCGGGCATAGCTGGCGACCGCGAATGATTCCAGCATGATCTCCTGGACAATCAGGCAGCCAATAAAGTCACGCTCGGTGATGCAGCGCAGGAATGCGTCGCGGAGTCGCTTCCAATGCTTTGCGTCGACGTTATTTGGGACGTCCACTCCGATCTTGCGGCCCTCGGCAGCGAACCGGGCAGCATGTCCCCGTTCACTCTCCGCATGCTCCAAGGCATCGGCTACTTCTGCGGGATCGTCACATATCTCCGACAAGGAGGCGTAGTTCATCGCGGCCACTAGTTCGCCGGTCATCGCCTGGGCCAGGACGTCCTGCCAAATCGGAGCACTGGGTGAGAGAGAAGCACATTCAATCGTAGAGCAGTTAAGATCAATAAGGGGTTCCACGCGTCCTCCTGAACATCGAATCAAACTCGTTGTCTAAAGTTTTGCTTGTCTTGCTCTACATAAATACGCGGATAGAACGAATCGGTTCCAATATCTTTTGTCGATCGAGATCTCTACGGATAGGTAAGCAAGTCTCATGAGTCTTGTGGCTTTGCATCGTGATTCGTTGCTGGTACTGATTGTCATTTCATTTCCTCCGGCGTTCCGTATCTGCTGTAGAAAGCGACTTTTATGCGTGCATTCCCGCTGCGCAGGCCTGCTCCTTCCATCGTTGATTGTTCACGCCCATGACGAGGAGCCATAGGATCAGCGATAGTTCCCCGAGAGCGCCAGCGGGTTTCACAATGTAGGGGAACACATAGTTTGCGAGCGGAGGTGATAGAAAGAGCTGGTAAGACAAGCCGGCGATCGCCATAAACACGCCCAGAATTCGAGGCATGAATGTCGACCTGAAAATGAGGTAACCGATCAGCAGGCAATAGCATCCCGAAAAATACCATGTAGATGCTCGTGATCTGAACCCGCAATTTGAGAAACATGAGTGCCAGCGCCTGCAACTGTTCCACTTTAAATACGCTCAAGTAGGGCTCGCCTCCCAGGATAACCAACGGGGCGAGATGGAAGAGGGTACTGAGAGCTTGAATGGCGCACCCTATGAGGCTGAAGAACGCTGCCAGCAAAGAGACTCTCCCGTTCACTGGCTTAAACAGGTCATAGAAGAGTAGCGTCACAGTGATATAGCACACGGCCGAGATGAGTTCGGTTGCGAAACCCAACCGAAACAACGCCGCGTGCGCCAGGATGTTGTGCGCTGTAGCCGTGGCGTCACCCAGTACAACAAGCTTGCCGCGAACGGAGCCATCGGCGAATGAAAACGCGATCCCACAAATTAAGTAGAGAACGCCCGCAACTCTGGCCTTGAGGCACGGCGACACTTCTGCAATTCGTTCCGTCATGATTGCCGTGCTCATAGTCTGTCCTCCTTCTACGAAGTGCTCAAACAACCTTGCATAGAATCAGATGGGTTCACGATAGCGGCGTAACCGGACCGCTGCGGCAAGCAAAGCCGCAGCGACGATCAGCCCTACCCACAGACCCGGACTGCTCAGGAACCTCCCTGGAGCGAGTTGTGTCAGCGGAATGAAATGCGGATTGACCGGGACGCCAGCCTTGTCCTTGAGGTCGAAAGCGCGGGCAGCGAAGCCAAACAATCGGTTGTGCAGCAGGGAGCCGACATATGAAGTGTGGAACGCAATCTTCTCGAAGACGCCGATCGCGAGCGGCGGCAACACGGCCCATAGAAATGTCGCGCGCCGCGCCCAGCCTGAAACCAGCAGCAGCCAGCAGTAGATAGGCGCATGCCAGAGCGCGAGCACGGTCAGACCGTAGAGCAGCACCAGTTCCATTTCGAACAACGGCAAGCCGGCCCATTGCGTCGCGGCACCCGCACCGCTTATCAGCAGGACGGCAGTGCTCAGCAGCCGCATGAAGAGTTGCAAGGTAACGGTGATCGCAAAGACCAGCAACGGCAGAGCCACGAGCGGAATGCTCGCCTTCGAGAGCACTGTCGTAAGATCCGAAACCGGCAGCGACTTCCAGAACAGAATGCTGCGATCACGACGTTCTCCGTGCAGCGCGTCGAGACAGTAGAAGATCCCGACGAGGACTCCGGTCAGCATGAGCACCATCGCGACGTGGCTGTACGGTGTGGCGAGTGCGACGCACTGATGCGCGGGGTCGAGCGCCGGCAAGGCACGCATATCCCGCGGCAGCCAATAGAGGCTAATCAGGAAGCCGAGCATGGCGATGGCGGCGGCGGCCAGTGGCGCGATATAGATCGAGCGGTTCTCCCACAATTCGCGCCGCACCGACCAGTACATTGGCCGAGTCGCCGACACGACCGCCGGCGTCATTCCCTGCATGTCGAGGGCAGACTCCGGCACGGCGTTCGATTGAGTATTCATCTAGCGGCTCCTTGTGGCTCGCCGGCGTCTTTGGCCGGCTTATTTCCCGGCTTACTTCCCAACAGGGCCACAAACAAGTCGGCAATGCTGGGCGTGCGCACGTCGCCAAGCGCGGCGAGTTGCGCGCGATCGACATGATCGGGCACTAGGTCAAACAACAGGATGCTGCGGCCGAACACCTGGCGTTCGTGAATCGGCTTAAGCGCCCGCGCTGCGGCGAGTTGTTCGGGATGCACCGTCACTTCCAGATAGCGCGACTCGAATTCTTCCATGCTGCAATCGAGTACGATGCGACCACGGTTGATGAACATGAGATCGGTGAGGACGTGCTGAACGTCTTCCACCTGATGGGTGGTCACGAGGATGGTGCGGCTGCGATCGAAGTAGTCGTTCAGCAGTGAATCGTAGAACTGCTTGCGATACAGGATATCGAGGCCAAGCGTCGGCTCGTCCAGCACCAGCAATCTCGCGTCAATGGCCATGACCAGAGCGAGATGCAGCTGGGTCACCATGCCCTTCGATAATTCCCTGACCTTGCTGGCGCGGCGAATGTCGGTCTTCGCCATAAAACCTTCCGCCTTCGCGCGATCGAATCGCGGATGCACTCCGGCTACGTAGTCGAGCGCCTGCGAGACCCGCATCCAGCGCGGCAGCACGGCGACATCGGCAATGAAGCAGACATCACGCATGAGCTGATCGCGCTCGATCCAGGGGTTGCGTCCGAGCACTTTCAGTTCTCCCTGATATTGGGTGAGGCCGAGGATTGCGTTGAGCGCGGTGCTCTTGCCGGCGCCGTTGGGACCGATGAGTCCGAGGATGCGGCCCTCTTCGATGCGCAAATCGACGCCGTTCAGGGCGATGGTTTTGCCGAAGGCCTTGTGGAGGCCGCGGGCTTCTATGATGGTCATGGCTTCGGTTCCTTCTTTTCGGCATTCGACTCTGCACTATCCGACTCTGCGGTATCTGATGACGACCGGCGGGTTGCGGCACGGGCATCATTCAGCAGCTCTTCCGGTGTCAAGCCAAGACGCTGCATGGTGGCGTAAACCCTGGGCCATTCTTCGACAAGAAACTTCTGGCGTTCGCCCTGCAGCAGCAGACTGCGCGCGCCCGCATTAATGAACATGCCGCGACCTCGTTTGCTCTCGACCAGTTGCTCGTCGACCAGTTGTTGATAGCCCTTCAGAACCGTGAGCGGATTGACCCGATATTCGGCCGCGACAGTGCGCACCGAGGGCAAGGGATCGCCTTCCTTAAGCACGCCGTCGAGTATCATGGCGACGACGCGGTCGCGAAGCTGGCGGTAAATCGGCTGGCTGTCGTTCCACTCACGATCCATCATGGCTTCCAGATAGCTCTCACCAGAGACACTTCCCGTCATTTCGTGCGCTGCAGGTCGAAGTGCGCGCGTACCGGCTTATCCCCTGGTTGCATGTAAGTCCAGTCCTCGATGTGATGGTTTGCATCGACCAGGGTGAACACGGCATGGTGCATGTGTCCGTATTGCGTGCTACCGGCGACGTCGAGAAAGTCGAATTCTACCGTCTTTCCGTCCGGCGACATCTTGCCCGTCATGCGAGGCCGATTCCCGGCGTCACAATAATGTGTCAGGAGCAAGCGGTCCTGGTCCAGATACAGCATGGTGATCGGATCGTCGGGTCGTCCAGCTCCCGTCATCTCGTGCATGAGCGCGTTACCCATGGAAGTCGGGCGTAGCGAGACCTGCATGGCCTTGCCTTCGATCTCGGCTGCCGGCGGGAAGGTTGTCACGTGGCCTTCCCAGAAACCCGCCAGAGTTTTCAGTTTGTCGAAGGACTTTTGTGCGTCCGACTTTTGCGTGTCGGACTGGGCGAAAGCCGCGGTGGAGAGGGAAATCAGAACAACGAACAGCACAAAACGAAGGGATCTCATGTTTCATTCTCCTTAAAGCTTCTTTTACCTTTGGGTCGGTGATCCCCTCGCGTACTCTGGTGCGAGGGATCACCGTTCCATTGACAACTAGTGATATAGTTAACTACAACACTATTTAACATGCAAGCTTTCCTTTTTATCTTTCTGCCCGCGGCGCCGCCGCCATCGGTTGGCAGGCGGCGCGCGTTGATTTGCGAGGTAATAAAAAGGCCTGACTGCAAACTAGCTAAATAGTTTAAACACAATTACTTAGATGGAGTCTGGCTTACGCTGAGGTTGGCCCGTCATTCGCTCGGCGCTTCCGGGTGAGACGCTTGGGAGGATCGTAAACCCAGAGTCGGCCGGGCGAGAGATTTATAGAATTCACGGGACGAGCGACATTTCAGCGGGTCAGGGAGCAATTCCATGAAGTATTACGCAGTGGCAGAAATCGAAATTACCGATCAGGGTTGGGTCCCGACATACGTCAAGAACGTGACTCGACTCGTTGAGCAGCGTGGCGGCCGGTATCTGGCCCGGACATCCAGAATTGAAAAACTCGAAGGCCAACGAAAGCTCCCTCAGATTTTCTTAATCATCGAGTGGCCGTCCAAAGATGTTGCACTGGCCTTCTACGAATGTGATGAGTACCGGCCCTACCGCCTGAATCGTATGGAAGGAGCGAGAAATGAGTTCTTGCTTGTGGCCGGTGAAGACATGACCAAGACAGCACAGATCGCTGAGTAGCCTGAGACGAAGAGAACGCTTGCTGCGGTATATGAACTCCGCCAGTTTCGGTTTCGCCAACGAGATCCATTCGCTGCGGCACCTTACTTGAAGATGGCTTCCGGATTGACCAGATTCGGTGGACGCTCGCCACGCAGTGCGGCCAACAGATTTTCAGATGCAAGCCGCGCCATTCGCAAACGGGTCTCAGCCGTTGCACTTCCAACGTGCGGCATCAGAGTCACCTTGTCCATGATCATCAACTCGGGATGCACCTGGGGTTCGTTCTCAAAAACGTCGAGGCCGGCGCCTGCGAGCCGGCCCGCTTGCAGAGCCTGAACCAGCGCTCCTTCATCAATGACGGGCCCGCGCGCGGCGTTAATGATGAAAGCGCTGGGCTTCATCAGGGCGAATTCCGGCGCGCCTATGGCATGGTGGGTCTCCGCAGTCAGTGGAACATGCAGGCTCAGAAAATCCGATTGCCGCAGCAGGATTTCGCGGTCCACCAATTCCGCAGCGAATTCGTTTTCGATGCTGGCGGCGACGCGATGACGGGCGTGATACAGAATGCGCATGGAGAAGCCACGTCCGCGACGCGCGGTCGCCTGGGCAATCCGGCCGAAACCATAAAGGCCCAGCGTTTTGCCGCGCATCTCGGTGCCCCACAAACAATTCCATTGCCACTGCTTCCAATGCCCGCCTCGAACGTAGCGATCCCCTTCGGCCACCCGCCGGCCCGCGGCCAATATCAGGGCGAACGCGAGGTCAGCCGTGGCCTCGGTAAGAACCCCGGCAGTATTGGTAACCAGGATGTGTCTGCGGTTGCAGGCTTCCAAATCGATATTGTCGTAACCGACAGCTATGTTCGATACCACGCGCAATCGCGGAGCGGCGTCGATGATCTCTTTGCTGACCCGCACCCCGGCCGGCATTACACCGTCCACATCGCGCATGGCCGACGACAGGAGGTCACGAGGCATCGGTTCATCGACGAGGTGAACCTGAACATCGCAGTGCTGGGAAATCAGATCGATCACCGATTGCTGGATAGGACGCGTAATCAGAACCTTCGGTCGCTGCAGGCCGTGGAACGACTTTCGATCCATCAAAACTCCTGGTCAGAGATTTGTGCCACTGGGAAACCGCCGTCTACAACCACGCCGGTGCTGAAAATAAATTGGCTGCATCGGATGGCAAGATAACGAGCCACATAGGCGCCTGGTTCGATGTCTTCGCTTACGCAGCTGCTGCGGTCAGGGGCGACTCGACCTTGGAGTCGAGGTCCCGTGCCTCTTTCAGAGCTTCTTCATTTCCATAAGGGGCTGAAACGTCGTACCTGAATTTGTCTTGTCGCCACCGTTAACTCCTCTTAATCTCTACCGTTAAAGTCTAGCGGATAACAGTAGGCGGCTCAAACTGCATCCGGCATGGCTCGAGGCCGAGAAGACGAGTGCTGGTCCGCTGGGCATATACGATGAACATTCCAGAGCCGCCCACTCTAGTCGAGAATAGTCTTTAACGGTGGTGGCTCGGTTTTGAATGTGGCCCTCGTCCAAGGCGTCATGCTGAGCTTGCGAAGCATCTGGCGTGAAGCATGTGTGTGGTCCGCAGTCGTGCAGGTGCGCGCAAGGTCCTTCGGGATCGAAGTCGCTCAGGATGATTCCCGGGCGGGGAAATTCTTCAAACTGAGTTACTACCCTTTAACACGCAGGTGAGGAGGAGGCGGTTGAGCGTCGCTAGTCGTGACTCGAGGGATGTGCCCACCCTGTGGCGACCTCTACGCGCGCCCACATTTCGCAATCTTCTGGTTGCCGATGTCGCTTCCGATATGGGCACGTTCATGCAGAGCGTGGGCGCGGCCTGGCTGATGGTCTCGCTTCATGCCGGACCGCTCTACGTTGCCCTGACGCAAACGGCGAGTGCCCTGCCATTTTTCGTTTTTGCCCTGCCGGCGGGATCCATCGGCGACATTGTCGATCGCAGGAAATTGATTTTGTTTACCGAAGTGTGGATGGCGGGAATCGCAATTGTGCTTGCCGCTGTGACCATCGGCGGACTCATGTCTCCCCTATTGTTGCTGATCCTTACATTTGCCCTCTCAGCGGGAGATGCGTTCGAGACTCCAAGCTGGCGGGCGGTTCTGCCCGAACTGGTCCCGCAGGAGGACCTCGCATCGGCATCGGCGCTCAACGGGATCGAGTTCAATTTTGCCCGGGCGGTCGGACCGGCGCTAGCTGGGGGGGTCATCGCGGCGTCAGGAGTTGGTACAGCATTCGCCCTCAATGCCGCGTCCTTTGTTGGCGTCATCGTGGTGGTCGCCCGTTGGAAGCGCCATCCCCGCAAACGATCAGGGCCGACGGAGACTTTGAGGGGCGCGACCGCCGCGGCCATCCGCTACGTGCGCTATTCGCCGGCAGTCCGCACTGTGTTGCTTCGGTCAGGCATCGGCATGTTCTTCGCCAGCGCGCTTCTGGCGCTGCTGCCTTCCGTGGCCCACACCCTCAGCGACAGTCCCTTGGGCTATGGGCTTCTGCTCGGTTCCTTCGGCCTTGGCGCCGTGCTGGGAGCGTTGGCGATGCAAAGAGCTCGAGCCCGCTGGTCTGTCGAAACAGTAGTGTCCGGCGGAGTGCTGGTTTTCGGACTCGGCACCGTCGCCGCAGGAATGTTACATCGTCTGCCCGCGCTCGGAGCGAGCATGCTCATAGCCGGCGCGGCATGGATCGTGTTCATCTCGCTGTTCAATGTCATCGTGCTGAACCTTGCTCCCGACTGGGTACGCGCTCGCGTGCTCGCGGTGTCGATGCTGGTGTTTCAGGGAGCGATGGCCGGCGGCAGTGCCGCATGGGGCGCGCTGGCCGCGAGAATCGGCATTCCCGCGGCGCTGATGTGGGCCGGTGCAGGAACCATCGCTACTACAGTCTTGGGGTTGTTCTTCAAGCTGCCCGACGCCACTTTCGACCTCACGCCCTGGGCCCATTGGCGGACGCCCAACATGTTGGACCAGAATTCGACTACCGCCGATTCCGGCCCGATTCTGGTCACTGTTGAATATGACGTAGAGCCCGAGCGAGAAGTGGAGTTCCTACAGGCCATGCGTGGATACGAACGCATTCGGCGTCGCGACGGAGCCTTTCAGTGGGGAATCTTCCGGGATCTCGAACATCCAACCCGGTACCTGGAAACGTTTCTCGTGGATTCCTGGGCGGAACATTTACGCCAGCACGAACGCTTGACTCGGGCAGACCGCGGAGTGACGGAACGAGTCCAGAGCCTGGTGCGGGGCACACCGACGGTGCGCCACCTGGCTTACCCGGCATCGAAAACCTAGTCAACGGGACTATCAAGCCTGTCATCCTGAGGTCCGCATTTTCTGCGGGCCGAAGGACCTATGGATTCGTCGGCAGCGGCTGGGGCACCGGCCAAGTGCACCTTCTTTGGAAGTCTTCCGCTTCGCGGAAGACTCCGCTGTCTCAGGATGACGAGGGGCAGAAAGGGCTCACGGGGCGACAAGTGTCTTGCTGACAGCCAGAGCTATCTGGATGCTCCGTCGGCCCGGACATTCAGCGAAAATCCATCGACACGATTGCGGCCGGCTTTCTTCGCACGGTAGAGGGCAGCATCGGCGTTCTGGAGCAGAGTCTCGAGGCTCGAGTCCGAATCACTGCTCGTGGAGGTTACACCCATGCTTACCGTCACTGAGACTGATCCTGCGGGGGTCACGATGGGCCCGCGGGCGACCAGTCGCCGGATCTCGTCGGCCCGGCGTGCGGTGGTCTGCAGGTCACAGCCCGGCAGTACCAGAATGAACTCTTCGCCGCCATAGCGCCCGGCCACATCGTAGAGCCTGAGATCTGATTTCAGCCGGCGCGCCACTTCTGCGAGTACCGCGTCTCCCGCGGGATGACCCAGGGTGTCGTTGATCTGCTTGAAGCCGTCCACGTCGGCCATGATGATTCCCGCAGGCCTGCCTTCCCGCTGGGTCCGAACCATTTCGCGCTCGAGTGATGCCAGAATTTCCGCGCGGCTCAACAGATTAGTCAGGAAATCATGAGTGGCGGAAAACTTCAGACATTGCTGCAGATCGAGTATCCGCTTGCCTACCAGGATGCGGGCGCGCAACTCGCAGGGATCTACCGGCTTGGCCAGATAGTCGTCCGCGCCGGCTTCCATGGCGATCAGGAGATTCTGCTTCCGGTCCTTGGCGGTCAGCATAACGGTATAGATATAGGTTCCGCCTGATCCGAGCGCGCGTATCCGGCGGCACAGTTCGATGCCATCCATGCCGGGCATAACCCAGTCCAGCAACGCAAAGGTCGGAGCGTCGGGAGCCTGCAGAATTTCCCAGGCGTCAGTGCCGTTTTCCGCCACGACATACTCGAAGCCGGATTCGTCCAGACACTCGCTGACACGTAGCCGGTCGAGCTTCGAATCGTCTACCAGCAGTATTTTCACGGCGGTAAGGCTCTCCTGCCTGATTCTGGGCAGATAGTTCGGTGGCCGCAAGATACCGGCTGGAAACGGATGGTGTTGTACTTCCGCGGCAAGGGGTGGGGCAGTTTGGAATCGGTCTGATTGTGTGGTTAGTGTGGTCGCGGGCGAGTCGCCCGCGTCCACATTAACCCTAGTCGCTAGCCGGCTGTGTCTCGGGCAAGGACTGGCGGCCTGGGTCTGGGGGCACGACCAGCCTTCCGGTGCGCTGCATGGTTGCGCAGTCGTAGGAATAGACCGCGCCGCAAAGGAGGCACGCCTGATAGGCGGTGCCGTGGATGCCAGCGTGCGGCCAGGTGAACTCGTGCCGGCAGCACATTTCGATAAGCCGTTGCAGGAGAGAATTTGCCATGGCTGCTTTTGGGTTCCTTCGATGTAAATGATGCTGTAATCAACCTAACCTGAAAAGCGCGCGATGCGTGGGTGTTTCTTGGTCATCGGCGTTGCGAATATGGCCACTGCCAGGTCTCATTACCTGGTTACCTAGGTAGGTGTAACGTACCTGCCCTGCTGGAAGCTGGGGCAGGAACTACTGGAATCCCTTTGCAGGCGCGGCTTGCGTTACCGTAGGGGTGCAGAGATTTGAGCCCGTCCGCCGGCCGACCGGCGCGTACTCTCCGAAAGCGGGACACCATGAAAGAGGGACAACATGCATAGTGCGAATGTTCCCGAGACCATGCGGCGCAGTTCGAGAGTGCCGATCACCCTTCCCATCGCCGTCACCAGCCTGGAACCGAGCGCTCCCTTTTCAGAAATCTGTGAGACGTTGGTGGTGAGCGCGCATGGCTGCGCCATATTTTCTCCCGCAAAGCTGGAAGCCGGTATTCCGGTGCAGTTTCGGCGAAAGGGCGGCGGCGCGACCAAAGCTCATGTGGTCGACTGCAGGCCGATGGGAGCGGGTCAAACTGGCTGGCAGGTGGCCGCGAAGCTGGACCAGCCAGAAAATTTCTGGGGACTCGAAGCTTGTCCGGAAGATTGGGCGCGGCTGGAGATTCACTCTGACGATCCGCAGCCGACGCGAAAAATGCCTCTGAGAAGCGACAAAGGCCAATCGCCCTCTCTGAAGATCGTTTCCGAAAAGAGCCAGTCCCAAATAACCGAACGAGATTTGCGGGCCATCGTGGCCGAGTTTGTTCAGCCCTTGCATGCGGAGGTGGTGGCGCTCAGGGAAAAAGCCGCTGAGGGAGATCAGAAGCGCAGCCGGTTCGACATATCGCTGTCGCACATTCCGCCCGAGGTGGAAGAGAAATTGTGGGTACGCCTGCGCGAAGACCTGGGGACCCAAGTCCTGAAGCAGACCCAGGAGCAATCGGCGCAGGTATTGGGATCAGCCAAGACCTTGATCGAACAGAAAATCAGTCAGGCGCTCGAGGGATTCCGGCAGCAGGTTGCACAGCAGCTGCAAACCGTCGAACAGAGCGCGCGTGGGTTGTCCGAAGAGATCGCCGAGGCGGTGGGGCAGCATTTCAATTCCGGAGCGGAGAAGTTTCAGCAGCAGGTTGCGGACGCGGGAACCCGGGCAGAGCAGCAGAATGAAGAGCATTTCCGGACCTTGCAGCAGCGGCTGGGTGAGGAACATGACACCTACCGTCGGGAAATGCAGAAGTTGCAAACCACAGTTGCGGCCGAAGTATCCCGGCTGCAGGCACAAGCTTCTTCTCTGGGCGGACGCATTGCACAGCTGGACGACACCGCGTCCCGGCTTGAGTCCGGGATGGACAGCCGCCTGTCCCAGATGGCCAGCGACCAGATATCCGCTGCGCGAGTGCAACTGGAAACTGCGGTCGACGTTGTGCTCAAAGAGTTGGGCACACGCAACGCCAAGGAACTCGACCATCAACTCGATGAGGCCCGCGGAAAATTGAAGATTGTCCAGAAGGGAATCGAGACTTCGGTGAACGATCTGGTAAAGACCGAGGTTGCGGCCAGCCTGCTGTCCTTTGGTCAGACCATGGAAGAACTGGCACAGGATTCCGTGGGACGATGGCGGAGCGCGTTGAGCAAGGATTTGACTTCAGTGGCCAAGATTCTGGGCGGCGGATTTCAGCGTGAAGGCGCGTCGAACCGTGGCGAAACGCGGGAGTCGTCCGAGGATTAACCGAGCGCATCGAGCCGCTTCATTTCTTGACGAGAGCGTCGAGTCCCGCCTGGGAGATGGCTTCGTCGATCTCAGACTTGGCGCCGCTGGCCGCAATTCCGCCCAGGGTCTGGCCGTCCACCTGGATGGGAAGTCCGCCCTGGTTGGGGAAAAAATCAGGAAAAGCCAAGACCTCGACATCGCCTTTCTTCATGGCGTCGGCGCCACTCTTCGAAGGAGCCCGGTAGAACGCAGCGTGCCGGGCTTTTCTCTGCGCGAATTGAATCGTGTTGAGCGACGCGCCATCTGCCTTCTGTAGAAAAAGCAGGTTGCCGCTCTCATCCACGATACAAATCGTGACTTCAACATTTTGCTTCTTGGCCTCGGCCTCCGCGGCGGCGACCATGGTCTTGATCGCGGCCAGGTTCAGATATTTCCGCGTGGGAAGATCGGCGGACGACGGGGCCGCCACCGATGACGCTGTCGCAACCAGGCTCAGCATCACAACCAGTAGTTTGATCATGCGCAGGATGCTAACAGTTGGGTTGGCACTTTTCTAGGGGCAGTTTTCGGTTTCTAGTTTCTGGTTTCCAGTCTTCGATCCTTAGGCCTAGATTCTTCAGGAAACCAGAAACTGGAAACCAGAAACTGGTGTTAGAGCCTACGAAGTCTTGCGGTTGAAGCGGCAGAGTGCTTGAGTGGCGCGCATCTTGCCGCAGGCCAGGGCCATGGTCTCAAAGGCCCGTTCATACCGGAATTCCGGCTTGAGATACGGCTTCTTGGTGGCCCGGCGCACGTCGCCCGCAAGCTTCTCCGAGCTCGTGTTCTTCTCAGTCATAAGCTGGTCGTTGCCCTTCATCAGGCAAACCGAGGATATTCGCCGCTCGCGACATTTTCTAAAAACCAGACTACCATCAATTCAGACCCACGTTGTTGCCACTTGTGATGACTTCCAGATCCACGATTCAGGCGGCCAGCCGCAGTGACTGGAAGAAGCCGGCGATGTCGCGGGCCAATAGCTCAGGCTCTTCAGCGGCGGCAAAGTGGGCTCCGCGCGGCATTTCGGTCCAGCGCTGAAGGTTGTATCCGCGCTCGATCCAGGCTCGCGGAGGGAACGGCGCCTCTTTGGGGAAGTGTGCGATTGCACAGGGAACGTGAACCCGTTCGCCCGGCTGGAAGTGAAGAGGCGCTTTCTTTGTCTCATAGTAGAGGCGGCAGGACGAATGGATCGTTTCGGTCATCCAATAGAGCGTGATGTTGCTGAGCAGTTCGTCCTTGCTGAAGCGGCGTTCCACCTCGCCATCACAGTCTGACCAATCTCGAAATTTCTCGATGATCCAAGCGGCCAGCGCAGCCGGGGAATCGTTCAAACCGTAGGCTGCGGTTTGGGGCGTGTTGCGCTGCACGTGGGCATAGGCGCCAAAATCCACGTACCACCGATCGGCGTCGTCGAGGAAGCGCTGCTCGATGTCCGCAAGTCTTGTGCCTGGCTCCAGATTTGGCCGGTAAGATCCGGGGACGTAGTTGAGATGAATTCCCATGATCCGGCCGGGATGGCGCAATCCCAGAATCGTGCTAACCGATGCGCCAAAGTCTCCGCCCTGCGCGGCAAAGCGCTCATACCCCAACTCTGCCATCAGGCCCGCCCACAGGCCGGCAACGCGCCAGGTGTTCATGCCCGCCCGTGTCGGCCGGTCTGAAAAACCAAAGCCTGGAAGAGACGGAACCACGACATCAAATGAATTCGCAGGGTCTCCGCCGTAGCTCGCCGGGTCAGTCAGAAGAGGGATGATCTTGAGCATCTCGAGAAAGGAGCCGGGCCATCCGTGAGTCAGTACCAACGGGATGGGGGCTGGTCCGCGGCCGCGTTCATGTATGAAATGAATGCCGATGCCATCGACGGTGCCGCGATAGTGGTGGAAGGCGGACAGCTTCCCAAGCTGAGCCTTCCAGTCGAACTGATCTTTCCAGTAGTCGCAGAGCCGCCGCATGAAGTTGAGATCGACGCCGTACGCCCAGCCCGTGTCGGGTATTTCGTCGGGCCAGCGGGTCTGAGCCAGGCGGAAGCGAAGATCTTCGACGGCGGCTTCGGAGTAGGGGAGAGAAAACGGTTGGATGTTCATGTGTAACCTATATTCTAATAATAGAAGGTTACAATAGAATGGCGACTAGTCAAGGTGTTGGCGATCTGATTGTGGGATGGGATAGAGCCATGAAATTTGAATTTGTTGCTGGCAACCTGGCGTTGGATTTTGCCAATACCGTGCATCATCACGGCTCCTCAGATCCGCAGGATGACCTGCGGACGTACAAAGACTTGATGGACTGGAGCCGACAAGCCGGCTTGCTCAGAGAGCGGAAGAGGCGGGAACGGCAAAGCAAGAAGCCCGGCCAGGAAAAACTGGAATTCGCGGGCACGATCAAATTGCGCGAGGCGGTTTACGCCATTTTCTTCAACCGGGCACGAGGGCAACGCATACCCCGCGAAGCATTGCAGCGGCTCAATTGGCATCTGAAGCATGTCATGACTGGGGCCACCCTGCAAAGCGCAGGGAAAGAATTTGCCTTGGCGTGGGAAGCGGCCGTCCCACTGCAGCGCGTCCGGGGAGAAATCACCTGCTCGGCCGTCAGCTTGCTGACTTCGGAGAGGTTAGATCGCGTCCGGCAGTGTGCTGGGGAGAGTTGTACCTGGCTGTTTCTCGACACCAGCCGTAACGCCCTGAGACGCTGGTGCGATATGCAGGCCTGCGGCAATCGTGCCAAGGTGCGAAGCTTCCGACAGCGGAAAGCTGCGGGTTTACCAAACGCCGGTGTCTGAAGAAGCTCTCTCCTTCATTTAGCATGGAAGCGTGACTAGCACGAATCGCTCCCGGCAAGTGGGCTTGGCTCGCGCTCTCTCGAAGCTCGGCTATTGCTCTCGCTCCGAAGCAAGTGATCTTATCCACGCGGGGCGAGTACGGCTGAATGGTGCAGTCCGTCGCGATCCTGCGGCGCACGTCCACCCGCGGAGCGATCGGATCGAAGTGGATGGTCAGCCTGTCGCCGCCACCTCCAAGGTTTATCTCCTGCTCAACAAGCCGCGCGGAGCGGTGACCACTGCTTCGGACGAGAAGGGTCGGCAAACGGTGTATGCGTTTCTGAGTGCGGACCTGCCCTGGGTTGCACCCGTCGGACGCCTGGACAAGGCGAGCGAAGGTCTGCTTCTGCTGACCAATGATTCCGAATGGGCGGCCCAGGTGACGTCACCGACATCGCACCTGGACAAGACGTACCACGTACAAATTGACCGAGTCGCCGACACCACGTTGCTGGAAGCGATAGGCAGAGGAGTAAGGACAGAGGATGGCGATTTCCTGCGCGTCGCCGGCGTTCGTATCCTGCGCAGTGGGAAGCGCAATTCCTGGCTCGAAATTGTTCTGGACGAGGGCCGGAACCGCCACATTCGGCGGATGCTCGCATTGCTCGACGTTGCGGTGCTGCGGTTGGTCCGGGTTGCGATCGGCTCGGTGCTACTTGGGCAACTTTCCAAAGGGAGTGTTCGCCGGCTTACGGAAGAGGAAAAGCAGGCGCTCGATTGTGTTTTCAGGGGGACCTAAGAAACGGGAGGGGCGCGACGGTAGATCGTTGCCGCGCTGGATCTAGGAACTCACCTGCATGAATGCGCTTTTGCTCAGGGCCTTGGCGGCCATCTCAAGCTGCTGAAGGTCGTCGAGAGTGAAGTCTGGTCCGGCCGATAGCCAGGTCGAAGCCTTTGTGGCAGATCTGGACCACGCCCAACACCTTGTCCGCCTTGTCGAGGACCGGCGCTGACATCAACTTATGAATCGTGGCGGGGCGAAGCTCGCCATCGTCGTTTCTGTCTCCACCCGGCTTGATGCTCTCGAAGATGCTGGCGTGCTTCACTCGGGTGAAGTTGTTGAACAACTCAATTTTCTTGGTCACCGCGGTGTGGGCGGCAACTGCGCTTGAACTGGAAATCGGAATCGATCCCGCCGTACTGAGCTCAAAGGGGCAAAGAAACTTCAGTAATCCGTTCTCCAGACGCAGCAGGGCCACTTCATTCGGGCGCACTCCGAACATCCTGGAGAGTTCGACACAGCATTGCTCGGGAGTGCCAGCCTGAGCGAATCGGCGTTCCATAGCGCCGCGGTCGCGCGCCGGCGCGCGGCTGCCGCCCCTGACGCACCTTGACCCGAAACTCCGTTGTCTTGCTGCATGTCGCCCCAAACGCGGAGAACGTCCTCCCGCCACTCCATGCTGACGTTATATAAGAGCTGGCATCAAGTTACGGAGGTACTTTGTCCGTGGGAGAACCGGAGACCAGAAGCTGGAACCCGAAAATGTCCATCTCTTTCGGCGGGAGGAGGTCGAATGATCAGAGCCGACCGAAGCTCGCCACTACGAGGTCAGGGGAAAATTCTTTTCGCGCCAGCCCCGAATACCGCCGTCCATGGAGAGCACGTTGCTGTAGCCCATTTTTTGCAGATTGTCCGCGGCCAGAGCGGAGCGATATCCACCGCCGCAGTAGAGGACGACGGGGGTGTTCAGTTCCGGTACGCGTTCCTCGATATCGCGTTCGATGATGCCCTTGCCCAGGTGAATGGCCCCCGGCAAATGGTCTTTGGCGTACTCGCTTTCTTCCCGGACATCCACCAGAACGAACTTGTCGCCGCGGTCAAGCCTGGCTTTGACGTCGTCAATGCTCACTTCTCGAACCCGCGCTTTGGCATCTTCGACGATACGCAGAAAACGAGCAGAATGCTGGTGCGCCATAGGACTCCATCGCTACAGAGTTTGCAAAAGACTATTTTAACGAAAATTGAGAATCAGGCTGGAGGCACAAGAAGCATGAACCACGAAGTATCACGAAGGCTTCACTCTTAGAGGTCCCTTCGTGTCTCTTCGTGCCCTTTGTGGTTAACGGTTTTGCGAACTGACCGCGGCGTTTAATTGCCGGGAGCTGACCCGGCGGCGGCTTCGGAGGCCTGTTCTTCCTCGCAAGAGACGGCGCCGGGTGTGAACCAAGAAATTTCTCCAGATCTGCTTTTAGTTTCAGGCGGTCATCTTCGCTGAGATCGGCAAATTCGAAGGGCTGCAGACAGCCCTGGGTGGCCCACATGGGAAAGTGCATCGCGGCTTTGCTTCGTATGGTGCTGCCACCCACGTGAAACATCACCTCCGCCTTGATGCCTTCGTCCAGCGGGGCTTCCAGGTGGAGCAATCCGCCGGTGAAGGAAAGTTGATGCAGGCGGGCTCTTATCTGCTCGTCCGCTCTCCAGCCGGACTAGAGCCAGAACGGTTCCGGCCAATTTGACCCGAGGGGCGCGCCGCGCATCATTTGCAGGTTTGGAATGGGGCATACGTCCTTCCCACTATGACACTGGCAGGGACGCGGTGGCAGATTACGAAAGAGTGCGACCTTCCTGGGAAAGAAGAGATTCGTCTTATCTTCGCTTTTGGCGAAAATGGACTTCGGTCCCGGTTTCGCACTCGAAGCGACTGTTTTCGGCGCCGCGGTTCCGCCAAACACCGGTCGAGTTTCACTCGACCGGACAGCCGGGAGGCGGTTGTCGACACGTGGTTCGTGGGTGGTCAAGGTAAGCATTGAGCGATTACCGGGGTTACTTTACCTCTGGCCATCGCCACCGTAAGCTGCGACCTTATGGCGTTCAATGCCCTGCTGATGTGCCGCGAAGAAAAACACCTGCGGGTGCTGGGGAAGGCCCTGGATGACGTAGGCATGGAACAGGAAGTCTGCCTGTCGGCACCCGAGGCGCTGGACCTGACCGTGCAGAGGCATTACTCGGCGCTGGTGATCGACTTCGATTTACCCGGTGCGGCAACGGTGGCCCGGATGGCGCGTCTGGCGCCGGCGCGGCGCCGGCCGGTCATTTTCGGGATGATCGGGGCGCTTACAGAAATCGCGGAAACCTTTCAAGCCGGGGCGAACTTCATCTTTTATAAGCCCCTCGGGGTCGAGCAGATGGTTCGTTGTTTGCGCGCCGGCCGCGGCTTCATGCGTCCGGATCGCAGGAACTCGCCTCGGCAGAGTTTGGAATCACTGGTCTACCTCCAGTTCGGCGTCGCGTCGCTACCGGCGATGGTGCTCGATTTGAACCAGAACGGCATGGCGCTGCAAGCCCCCGAGCCCCTGCCCCCGGTGCAGCAGGTTCCGTTGCGCTTCGTCTTGCCCGGCACCGATGACATGGTGCAAGGCATGGGCGAGGTGATTTGGGCCGACGATGGCGGACGCGCCGGCATGCTCTTCTCTCGCCTGACGCCGGCTTCTCGAAAATATCTGAAACAGTGGTTTGCAAAACGAGACTCCAAGAAAAAAACAGCTTCACGCGCTGCGGTGCGACCCGAAAAAGCTCGCCGCGCAGTGGCGGGTTCTCACTAACCTTCCGCTTGTCATCTGATTTGGACCGGGCTTTTCGCGTCCTTCTGACTTCGGTCCTTTAACCGCATGCTAGACTCGATATCTCTCCTCGTCGAGATCGCATGCCCGAGCTAACATTCCTTTCTGCTGTATCCATGGCTGCGCAAGTCCGGCAGAAGAAACTGTCGCCGGTTGAGTTGGTCGAAGCGCATCTCAACCGGATCCAGGAACTGAATCCCAAGCTAAACGCCTTTGTGCACGTCGATGTCGAAGGGGCGCGACGGCAAGCCCGAGTGGCGGAAGCGGCCGTCTGCAACGGGGAAGAACTCGGCGGGTTGCACGGGGTCCCGCTCAGCATCAAGAGTTCGATGCAAGTTAAAGGCCTGCGTTGGGAAGCTGGAACGAAACTGCGAGCTGGAATTGTGGCGGAGCGGGACGCGCCGCTGGTGGCCCGTCTGCGCCAGGCCGGCGCCATCATTCTAGGAGTCACCAATGCGCCGGAACTGCTTATGGCCTGGGAGACCGACAATCTTCTTTATGGGCGCACCAACAATCCCTGGGACCTCGCGCGCACGCCGGGCGGATCGAGTGGCGGAGAAGCGGCGGCGATTGCGGCCGGTCTGTCCGCCGGAGGAATGGGTAGCGACGGCGGCGGATCGATTCGCGAGCCCGCCCACTTCAGCGGAATCTGCGGCCTGAAGCCCACTCCCGGCCGCATCCCTGCGACCGGACACTTCCCCGCGTCAGTCGGGCCCTTCGCTTTACTCGGTGTGGTCGGACCGATGGCCCGAAACATGGATGACCTGAAAATTCTGTTTGAGGTCATGCAGGGCCCCGACGATGGAGATCCCTCGGCAGCGCCGGTGCCGATCCGCTGGCCGGACAAGGATGATCTGAAGCACGTCCGCGTTGGTTATTTCGAGGATGACGGCCGCACACCGGTGACGCCGGAAACGCGCGCAGCCGTGCGAACTGCAGCCGAAGCCCTGCGGGGTGCGGGCTTCCAGGTAGAGCCTTTCCGGCCTGGACGGCTCGAACTTGCTCGCCAGCTCTGGTGGAAGCTGTTCGGTATCGCTGGCGGAATGATGCTTGGTCCAATGACGAAGGGTCGCGAAGCCGACCTGAGCCCGATGCTCAAGGAATATTGCCGGGGGCTGGCCGCCCAGCCTTCTCATACCGGCCAGTCGTTGCTCGATACCTGGATCCAGCGCGACGAAGTTCGAATGCAGGTGTTCGCCCAGATGCGGGACTATCCCGTGCTGCTCTGTCCGGTGGCTTCGATTCCCGCGTTCCGGCACGGCGAGCGCGGCTGGCAGGTCGAGGGAAAAACCGTCCGGTATCTGGATGCCTGGAGCTATACGGAATGGTTCAATCTGCTGGGCACTCCGGCCGTCGTAGTGCCGGTGGGAAAGTCGCCGGAAGGCTTGCCCATAGGAGTGCAGATCGTGGCGCGCCCATGGCAGGAGGAACTGGTGATTTCGGTCGCCGCGGTTTTGGAGGATCAGTGCGGTTGCTGCGGGCATCCGCCAATCTGATCGGGCTTCGACCGTAGCGCCGGCGTCCCGCCGACTGTCAGGGGGCGTCCCGTCCTCCTATCTGGCCGGCCAGAGGGCGGCGCTACTTTCCGTATCCGCTTTGTGGTTTACTTATTTCTTGCATGACTAAGCGAAGTCTCTTGCTTTGCGCCTGCGTTGCGATTGCCGCGGCCACGATTTTTGCGGCCGCTCCGGAAGACCCGCATTCTAAGCCGGATAGTTCCACAGAAGCTGCACGCCTGAACAATCTGGGCGCGGCTTATATGAACCAGCAGCTTTTCGAAAAAGGCCTCAAGGTCTTTCAGGAGGCCGCCGTCCTCGATCCCAGGCTGCGGATCGCATCCTTGAATCAGGGTATCGCCCTGCTGAACCTGGCCCGCCTTGAGCCGGCGAAAGTGCTTCTGGAAGCGGCAGGGAAGAATGACCCCAAGGATCCCCACGCGTGGTTCAGTCTGGGCCTGCTGTACAAGAATTCAGACAATCCGCAGGGGTCCGTGGACGCTTTTCGTCGCGTCACCGAAATCGATCCAAACGACGCCGACAGCTGGTATTTTCTGGGCGCTGCGTCAGCCCAGCTCAAGCAATATCCGCAGGCCATCGACGCTTTCCAACATGCGCTGAAGTTGAATCCGCTGCACGCTTCGGCTGAATTCGGCATCGCACGTGCCTACCAGCAGTCCGGGGATCCGACCCAGGCCCGCGAACACCTGGTGCGCTTCCAGCACATCACACAGAACAAGCTCGGCTCGCCGATCGGTTTGGCTTACGGAGACCAGGGAAAATATTCGCTCGTGGAAGAGGCGGTGGGAGGGCTGGAGAAAGCGCTGCCCCCGATTGCGGTGCGGTTTGTAGCCGCGACGGATGCT
Organism: Terriglobia bacterium; assembly: GCA_963803655.1. GTDB lineage: Bacteria > Acidobacteriota > Terriglobia > Terriglobales > Acidobacteriaceae > JAIQFF01. The sequence goes on along the minus strand of CAWDNR010000009.1, from coordinate 113,528 downwards.
GCCGGACTGGCATCGAAGCCGTCATCCGGCCCGGCTATCGACCTGGCATCATTCCTCGGGCCGGGCGCGTGCTTCTTGGACTATGACGGCGACGGCAAGCCGGACATTTTTCTGGCCGACAACGGTCCGCAGGGCGGCATGGCCTTGTATCACAACCTTGGCAACGGCAAGTTTGAAGATGTGACCAAGAAAGCCGGCCTCGACCCTTCCGTTCATGCCATTGGATGCACGGCCGGCGACTATGACAACGACGGCTTCGTAGATCTGGTGGCGAGTCTCGCCGGTGAGGTCCTTCTTCTGCACAACGAAAAAGATGGGACATTCAAGAATGTGACAGCAACGGCAGGAATCACACCAGGGGACACCAAAGGGAAATTCAATCTCGGAGTGACGCTGCTTGACTACGACCATGATGGAGATCTGGATCTGTTCGTTGCCCAGTACAGTTCTCACCCCTATTTTGACTTGCGCAAGTCAGGGTCATGGACGGGAGGGGCGTTTCAGCCGCCCCAACTCAATCAAATTTGGCGGAACAACGGGAACGGGACCTTTACAGATCAGAGCGAGGAGGTTGGAGTTTCCGCTCCGGTTCCGGCTTTTGCTGCGATAGGAAGCGACTACAACAACGACAGGGCCGTCGACATCGTGCTTTCGGGCTGGTACAAGATGTCAACCGTCCTCGAAAATCCGAGAGAGGGAAAATTCTTTACTCGATCGGGTTGGGGGGCTTCTGTCCCGACCGTGGGTGTAACTACTGCCGACTTCGATCATGACGGCTGGATGGATGTCGGGTTCACTCAGATTTCTGCGCCCGGCATTTCCCTCTGGCGTAATAATCACGGGAAGGGCCTTGATCCCATAGAGCTTCCCAAGACGAACTGGATTCGCGGTTGGGGTATCACGGCATTCGACTACGACAACGACGGCTGGGTTGACCTGGTCGCCGTTGGCGAAACCGCCGATGGCAAGGGCGAAGTTCGTCTCTTCCGCAATCTCGGCCCCGACGGATTCAAAGACGTCACCACCGATGTCGGTCTCGACAAAATTCAACTCAAAGATCCACGCGCCGTCATCACCGGCGACTATGACGGCGACGGCGCTACGGATTTACTGATCACGCAGAATCACGGCGCGGCGGTCCTGCTGCGCAACGAAGGCGGCAACAAGAACAACTGGCTGCGGGTTTCGTTCAAGGGTCTGGCTGACAACAAGAGCGCGATTGGCACGAAAGTCGAGGTCTTTGCCGGAGCGAATCGACAGAAATTCGAGATCGCGGGATCCTCCGGCTACCTGGGACAGAACTCAACCGACTTCGTCGTCGGACTGGGTCAAGCCAAAGAGGCCGACGTCGTGCGCATGCTGTGGCCATCCGGTGTGATACAGGATGAAATTCAGATCGCCGGGATGAAAGACTACAGTTTCGTGGAAATGGACCGCCGCGGCAGTTCCTGTCCGACCCTTTTCGCGTGGGACGGAACGCACTACAAACTGGTAGGTGACATGCTGGGTGCGGGCGTGGTCGGCCACTGGATCGGTCCCCGCCAGCGCGACATTCCGCGGCCGACGGAATACATCAAGGTGGCTCGCAACTCGCTCCGCGAGAAAGACGGCAAACTCAGTTTCCGCTTCATGGAACCGCTGGAAGAAGCCGTTTATCTCGACCAGGTGAAGTTGCTGGCCGTGGATCATCCCGGCGTGGTCGATGTATTCCCCAATGAATATTTCGCCAGCAGTCCACCGTATCCGCTCTTCAAAGTTGTCTATAGCCGCGGTGCAGTGCCGCCGACGGCAGCGCGAGACGAGCATGGGCACGATGTTTTGCCGGACTTGCTGGCGCATCGTTATGTTGGCGATTTCGATGTTCTGCCGTTCCAGGGTTTCACCAAGACGCACACTCTGGAGCTTGATCTCGGGGAAGTTTATCGCGGTGGCCCGCTTTGGTTGATGATGCACGGTGAGATTGAGTACTTCACCGCCACCAGCATGTATTCCGCCTACCAGTCTGGGATCGAGCCTGTCGCGCCCTACGTGGAAGCGCAAGACGCCAACGGAAAATGGGTGCGGGTGGTCGACGACATCGGCTTCCCCGCCGGTGGCCCGCGCACCATGACCGCCGATCTTACGGACAAGTTGCCGCAAGGCACTCAGCGCATCCGTATCACTTCGAACCTGCAAATTTACTGGGACAGTATCCTCATCAACCGCGCGGAACAGAACGGGAATGCCCGCCTGAGCCCGGTGCCCCTGGCGCGCGCCCATCTGCGCTTCCGCGGTTTTCCGCTGAAAATCGAGAACCGGCCACCCGGCAATGTGTCATACGTGTACGAGCAGGCCAGTCCGACGGGGCCTTATACGAGGCCCGCCGGCGCATACACCCGCTACGGTGACGTGCGTCCGCTGCTCACCCGATATGACGACCGGCTGGCCGTCTTCGGATCGGGGGACGAAGTGGTTCTCGACTTCGATCCGGCGAAGCTTCTGGCGTTGCCGAAGGGTTGGGTGCGGGATTACTTCTTCGTGGCCAATGGCTACGAAAAAGACATGGATTTCTACGCCGCCGAGGCCAACACCGTGCACCCACTGCCATTCCGCACCATGGGCACATATCCTTATCCCAAAGGCAAGTCGTTCCCGCTCGACGCTGCGCACGTCGAATATTTCCTGGATTACAACACACGCCATCTCTCCGGTAACGAGCCCAAGGGATACCGCTTCAACTATTCGCATTGACCGGGACGCCCAGCATGGACGATCTGCGAAAACCGATTCTGCCCGGCAAAGGAGCGTCGGACTACGAACGCTACCTGCGCACCGATGAACTGTTGTCGCTGCAAAAGAGCCCGGAAGAATTCCTGCACCCGGACGAAATGACTTTCCAGGTTGTGCACCAGGCGTCAGAGCTGCTGCTGAAAGGTGTCACCTGGGAGCTCGAACGGGCCCGGACCCTGATCGCCGATGGAGATTTCTTCAACTCCACTCAGCTCCTGCGCCGCGGCAATCACATGCTGGAGTATCCCATTTCCATGCTGCACGAGCTCGAGACCATCACGCCTTACGATTACCATCTGATTCGCGCCGGCCTGGGACACGGCAGCGGCCTCGACTCTCCCGGTTTCCTTGGACTGTTGCACATGGGCCCGCGCTTAGGGGAGGCGTTCCAGTCTCAGTTGAGCAAACTCAATCTGACCGTGGACGATCTTTACCGTCGCCACAGGGAATTCTTCGGACTGCACGATGTGGCCGAGCGTCTGCTGGATTTTGATGAGCGCGTCCACCTGTTTCGCTTCCACCATCTCAAGCTGGCCCAGCGGATCATCGGCGGCGGAGTGGTCGGAACGATGGGCACGCCGGTTGAAGTCCTGCATCAGCGCATGGAACATCTTTTCTACAAGGAACTGTGGGATGTCCGCAACCGCATCACCGCGGAAGCCATGAAGGAAATGTAGGCGCGAGCGCCCCGCTCGTGCTTGCGTAGGGCGGTACAGGCTGATCCCGTGTGATCTCGGCAGTGTCATTGCTGCAATCTCGCCACCTGTTTATAATCAGATTTGCCGAGCGGGAGTAGCTCAGTGGTAGAGCGCGACCTTGCCAAGGTCGATGTCGCGGGTTCGACCCCCGTCTCCCGCTCCAGAGTTTGATGAGAAAGCCCCGCGCCTGGCGAGGGCTTTTTCAATGTTAGAGGCATGGCGCTGGATGGACAATTCCCGGCGATGGCGCTAATTTAGGCACTGCGGCGCGGTGTGAGAACATTCCTGCTCCTTCCGCTTAACCTCGTCACTTTGAGATTCGTGGTTACCTTCGTCACCTCAAGTGACTCAAAGTGAGCCGGAACTCCGAAAATTCCATTAGATTGAGCTTCATGAGACCTCTGGCACAGTCTCAATGTGAGTCAGTGGAGTCAAGCATGAAGCGTCGCTCGTTTGTTGGGTTGTTGTGCGGTGTTCCGGCCCTGGGATTAATCCCGCCCGAAATTGAGTCCGAACCCTCCCCGGATTGGGATGGATCGAGACTGCTACACGAGTGTGTCGATCGTCCCGAGTTACCATGTCCGGCCTGCCTGAAGTGGACTGGCGATCCCTTAGCCATTCAGAGCAATCTGCGCGCGGCTTCGAGGCTTCGGAAGTTCTTTTCAAGACGAGCGGGCTAAGCAGCCAACAAAGAAAACTTGCTGGTGGACGGCCCGACCTTTCAGACCGGGCCGACGATAAAAGCTAACGGCACTCGCTCGCCGAGGAATCGCAGGGCGGGATGGCCGTACTAATCGTTAAGGCTCTCTTGCTCGTGTTGGCGGGCGGTCACTTGGTAGGGTTTGTCGGACAAGGCCTGGGGGTGAGTTCCGTCGCATTGATCGTCGGAAAAGTGCTCCAGTGGATGCTGGCTCTGGCGTTCGTGGTATTGGCCTTTGCGCTGATCGATTATTACGCGTCCGATGTCAAGGAACGGCACTGGTACTGGATTACCCCAGGGTCGGTAGTAGGCGTGCTGCTATGGGCGTTATCTTCTCTCGCGCTACGGGGCTACCTTCACTTCTTCAATAGCTATAGCAAAACCTATGGATCATTGGGTGCCGTAATAATTTTGATGCTCTGGTTTTACATAACGGGGATTGGCATTCCTCGTCGGTGGCGAGATCAATTCGACAATTGAACACGCTGCTGCTGAGCACGGCCATCCCGAGGCTAAGGCAGAAGGCCAAAAGGCGGCCTAGCGTCTTATCCGCAGTGGATGTGAAACCTCCCCGATCATCGACTGCTTCCCGGTGTCGGCCATCGGTCGCATGTTGGCCACCGACTCGATCCATCCCGATCAAAAGCACGACGGTGATGATGGCGATCAAAACAATTACCAACATTCCTTACTTTTTCACGCGAAATCCATCTTCGCAAAAGCGAAGCCCTGACACCCAAGGATACCGAGGTTGACTCCATATCTACGGCCCGAATCTCCGGCATCATCGAAACAAAAAGGCGGTAGGTATGTCCCAACACAAGTACGGATAATTGCACCCCCGGCGCAGCCGCACCGTCCTTGGGTCTACACTCCTCGCATAACCAAGGCATGTAGCCAACTTCATGTAGCGCCTGAGCGCACGGGTTGAAATACATTTGCAATTTTCCAAGACTGCAGTAATTACCTGATCGTGGTTCTCGACCGAAACTGTCAGGATATCGTCTTGGCTGGTCAGCCCGCTGGTTTCAATGGAAAACGGCTTGAGTAGATTCGCGATCCTGTTTCTGGTGCTGCTGCTCGCCTGGGTGGGCGCGCGTTTTACATTTCCTGCGAGACGGTAAGGCCCTCAGGTGAGCAATCCTGCACAGTCTTCACTTTGTAACTGCGGAATACTGCTGCGTATGGGGCGGCATTAGGAACCTCAACGGAAATCTCGGGATTCTACGGAGGAACACATGCGGATATACGGTTATGTAGGTTCGTTTCTGCTGGGCGCGGCTCTGATCGCACCGGCGGGAATGTTGGCAGGCACCAATTTTCAGGACGATCACCATCAGGACGACAAACATCGGGATCGGGACGACAAAAACCAGAGGCGCTACTACGACAGGAACCATAAGGATTACCACAATTGGGATGATCGCGAAAATCACGCGTACCAGCAATGGGCTACTGAAAATCACCGCGACAACCGTGACTTTGCCCATCTCAAGCGCAAGGAGCAGTCAGAATACTGGAACTGGCGCCACGACCACCCTGATGACGACAGGGACCGGCACTAATTTGGCTTTGCTGGCGGGATAGGGTATCGCAAACGAATTTCTGCTCACCGAGACCGATGGAAGCACTTGGGAGGTGCGGAGCAGCAAAGTCGCTCTTGCCGAGCATGTGGGTCATACGGTAACGGCGACTGGTGTCGTGTCCAATGCAACCGCGCATAACATGAAGGAAGACGCAAAAGATGCTGCAAAGGACAGTGGCATGAAGAAGAGTGATACTGAGCATGGTCACATGAAGATTACGGACGTAAAAAATGGTCAGCGATTCCTGTCAGTAGCGATTAGCAGAACGACACAATGCTGGGCCGGGAGAGATCCCGGCCTGATCTTGGTCACGAAAGCGCTAAACGCACCGACTCTCGACGCGTGAGTGGAGCAGCGCTGCGTACCCCACTTACCGTATTGAGGTTTTCGCGAGCACCTAGCCCCTTTTTCGTGGAATCAAACATGCCCGTTCCCGGATACAACATCTTACCCAAAATTGGCATCTGCACATCGACAAAATCTAGCGCGAGGCAACTATGAGATTCAGAAATCGCAAACCCCTGTCCAGCATCCTGGTAGATGCAGGTCTTCAGCTGCTCGACTCACTGCAAGATCGTCTACCGGACAATATGGACGACATCAAAGGCAAGGTCCGGGACACGTATAGCACGGCTTCTACTCGCGTCAGTCGTGCTACGAACGCACTTCGCGGCGAAGAGGGATCCCAAATATTCGGCAAGGGGGTTGCCCTGGTCGTTGGAGTGGGCATCGGCATAGGAATCGGTCTGCTGATCGCACCAGCGAGCGGGAAGGAAACGCGAGCGGATATCGCTGACAAGGTTTCGGACCTCGGCGATAAAGTCCATCAGTACAGCGGCAAAAAACCGTCGAGTGCCACCGGAACTAACGGTTAAGCTGAGGGGGTTCGCGGCTCTAAATGACCCTCATAGCCGGACAGGAGTATTTGAATGAGTCTTGAAACAATTTTTGATTATCGTCTTAGTCGTATTCTTGCTGGGCGGCGGCGGTTGGTACTATGGCCGCCGCTGACCCGAGCGCAGGGACTGACCTTGTGTCGGAATTTGGTCTTAGGCAGCCTTCTTTCCGCGCCTGACCTTGGCCCATCTTGCCCGCTGTGCTGCCGCGATCTTCGCTGAAAGTTGGAAGAAGGCCGTAGATTGGTTACAGAACTGGCCTTTTGCCGACTGTATGCATCTTTGAGATGTTCCTTGGGTTCTACGGACTGAACTCTTCCGAGTTTTGATGCGGTGACCAATGAGAATCGCACAGGTTGCGCCACTTTACGAAAGCGTTCCGCCAATACTATATGGAGGTACGGAGCGTGTGGTGTCTTGGCTCACGGAGGAATTGGTCCGTCTTGGTCACGAAGTAACGCTGTTCGCCAGCGGCGATTCCCTCACAGCTGCCCGTCTGGTGCCGGGCTGCAAGAAAGCTTTGCGACTGGATTCGAACTGTGTGGATCAGTTAGCGCATCATGTCGTGATGCTCGACCAGGTCTTCGACGAAAAAGAGAATTTCGACCTAATTCATTTTCACGTTGATTACTTGCACTTCCCGTTGACTCGCCAGGAACAAGTCCCACACGTTACCACCCTTCATGGCAGGCTCGACCTTCCCGATTTGGTACCCCTTTACCGGCATTTTCGGGACATGCCGGTGATTTCAATTTCAGACGCTCAGCGTAAGCCGCTGCCTTGGGTAAATTGGCAAGGCACGGTTCATCATGGTTTGCCGCGAGAGTCTTTTTCTCTTGGCGGCGGAGCCGGTGGATACCTCGCATTTCTCGGCCGGACCTCCCCCGAAAAGGGCCTGGACCAAGCCATCGAGATCGCAAAACGTGCCGGAATGCCACTGAAGATAGCAGCCAAGATCGATCGAGTTGATGTAGAGTATTTTGAGAATGTCATCAAGCCGCTGCTTGATCACCCTCTCATTGACTTCATCGGCGAAATTGGGTATCCAGAGAAAAATGTATTTCTCGGTAACGCCGCCGCTCTGGTCTTCCCCATCAATTGGCGTGAGCCCTTTGGATTGGTGATGATTGAGGCCATGGCCTGCGGCACACCTGTGATTGCTTACCCGCTGGGTTCCGTTCCCGAGGTCATACAAGAGGGAGTTACAGGTTTCATAGTGCCTGACTTGGAGAGCGCCGTAGGAGCAGTGAAAAGGATAGGAGAGATCGACAGGGAGAAGTGCCGGTGGCATTTTGAACAGCATTTCGACGCCGAGCGTATGGCACAGGACTACTTGAACATTTATCAACGGTTGGCTCGAGGAGAATCCTCATCGAGCACCGTTTCGGACGGAGTTCTCAGTTGGATGAAGCTCGCAGCACCCAGCAATACTACATAGCTACGAAGTCATCGCCTGCCGATGACCGTGCCAGAGTTCTCAAATACGGCAGAATGTTCTCCGTGTTCGACCATCTGGGGGACATCCAAACGTCCGGGCTAGGCGAGCAGGGACTTTTCTTTCAAGGTACGCGTCACCTTTCGGAGCTTATCCTTTGCTTATGGAACGCCCGGCCATTGCTTCTAAGTTCCGCTATCAAGGCCGACAATTTTCTCTTTACCGCTGACCTCACCAATCTCGACGTCTCACACCTGAACGGCATTGCTATACCTCGGGGAACGCTGCAGCTTCAGAGATCCAAGTTCCTGTGGCACGATGTTTGCTATGAAGAGTTTTTGTTCATCAATTACGGGCTCTCAGCGCTGTTAGTGCCATTCAGCATGAGATATAGCGCCGACTTCGCCGACATCTTCGAAGTGCGCGGTATGCACCGGCCGAAGAAAGGGCGGCGCCTGGATGACCATGTCGGGAAGGACCTGGTGCTGCTCTCGTATGAAGGCCTGGACAACAAGATTCGTCAAACTTGCATTCATTCCGATCCCGCTCCCCAAAACTATCTCGCCGTCGGAACTGCAGTTCGAAGTGCATCTCCAGCCCAGCCAGAAGGCAGTCTTCCATTTAGCTATTTCTTGCGACTCCGATGCTGAACACGATTCTGTTGGCTACAGCAGTGCAATGATCTCTGCCAGGGGCGAACAGAAAATAGCGTCGGAAACGTTCCCGCGAATTTACAGTTCAAATTCTCGTTTTACTGACTGGATCAAACGTTCTGGAGCCGACGTTCAAATGATGATGATCGGCAACCCTGAGATCAACTATCCTTACGCCGGAGTGCCGTGGTTCAGCACGGTCTTTGGTCGGGACGGGATCATTGCCGCTCTCCAAATGCTTTGGCTCAGCCCAGAGATTGCAAAAGGCGTTTTGGAGTATTTGGCGGCAACGCAGGCAAAAGATTTTGATCCAGCGATTGAAGCCGACCCTGGCAAGATCCTGCACGAAACGCGAAGTGGAGAAATGGCTGCTCTGGGCGAAATCCCCTTCGGGCGCTATTACGGGAGCGTAGACGCGACCCCGCTCTTCATTGTTCTTGCCGGCTCATATTACGAGCGGACGGGTGATCTTGAGTGTTTGCGGCGATTATGGCCGCACATCGAGCTTGCACTTCGATGGATCGACAAATTCGGAGACATGGATGGCGATGGCTTTGTGGAGTATGCGCAACGTTCGAGCAACAGGTTTGGTTCAACAGGGCTGGAAAGACTCGAATGATTCAGTTTTTCACGCCGACGGAACGTTGGCCGAAGCACCGATCGCTTTATGCGAAGTCCAGGGTTACGTCTACGCAGCCAAACTGGCGGCGGCCCGACTGAGCTGCACGTTGGGAGACAAGGAAAGATGCACTGCCCTGGAGGCTCAAGCAGAAGCACTTAGAACAAGGTTTGAAGAAGCATTTTGGTGCGACGATCTGTCCACTTACGCGTTGGCGCTCGATGGAAACAAGAAACCATGCCGGGTGCGAGCCTCGAATGCTGGGCACTGCCTGTACGCTGGAATTGCCAGACCAGACAGGGCGCGCATGGTCGCCGAGACGCTGTTAAGGCCTGATTCTTTTAGTGGCTGGGGTGTCCGCACGGTCGCTGCGGGACAGGCTCGTTACAATCCACTGTCGTACCACAACGGCTCCATTTGGCCACATGACAACTCCCTTATTGCGAGCGGCCTCGCGAAATATGAATGCAAGGACCTGGCCGGCCGAATCCTGCTTGGCCTTCTCGACGCCAGTAGGTGGGCGGATCTTCGGCGTCTTCCTGAATTGTTCTGCGGACTCGACCGGCGTCGCGGCGAAGGTCCTACGCTTTATCCCGTCGCCTGCTCGCCCCAGGCTTGGGCGGCGGGAGCCGTCTTCCTGCTGGTTCAGGCGTGCTTGGGAGCTTCCATACAAGGCGCTCGCAATCGGATTGTGTTTGATCGCCCTCACTTGCCAAAGGGCATCCCGCAGCTATGGATTAAGGGCCTTCGCAGCAGCAATGCTTCGGTGGACCTATTTTTCGAACGCAGGAATGATGCCGTGCGAGTTGAGGTTACCGACCAACAAGGCGACATCGAAGTAGTCGCGACGGCATAAAGTCGTGGATCTATCGCGACAAACGCAGTGGAGCGAGTTGTCTGGAAGTTTGACCGATTTGCTCGGTCTTGAAACATTGATGGGCGCCTTGATCACCGTTGAATCGGCCTCGAAGGCCGGAGCTGTTGCTACGGGGCGGGCCGGAGGCTCATATTAGCGATGGCGATAAGTGTGCTCATCATCGAACTAATTCTGGCGGCTGCGGAAAAACGGCGCTTCGAGGGAGTTGCTCTAGCCAGGTGCCGCCAGAGCAGTGATGAGAAGACCTCCTCCAATTGCCAGAGCGTCTTCCAGAGCTGCAACTCCCAGATCCGGCATATCGCGGCTGAGCCTCTTCCGCATGTGATAACCGGCAAAGGCCCCCGCAATCGCTCCTACTCCGCCGAGAACTGCTCCCTCTATCAGAGGCCGTTTTACCACGCCGTAAATTGTTGCCCCGCAGACCGCTCCCGATACAATGCGGGTCGCAAGCGGCCCCGCCTTCAATCGACTCGGCGTAAAGGGTAGCTTGTCGGCAATCAATTCGCTTACCGCAAGGCCAGTGATTCTTTTCGAAGCCTTGGCTGAGATGATTGTGGCAAATGGCGAATTTCCCAGACGAATCCACCTGCGTTTTGCTGCCCAAGTGAGGGCCGCGGGCGCTGCGAAGGCACGCAAACCCGCCACTACGCCTATCCCCACGGCTAGCACGGGAGTGTATGAGGGTTTCATCTAATCGCAAATCTAACCCTGACTGGTGCGTTCAGTGCTCGACGTGGCCGGCTGGGCAGTTTCTCTAGCCTGGTCCTTACCGTGGTGGTACTTCACGTGATTTCAGCCCGCTGACTTGTCAGCGTGGGGAAGATCGCGGTTCGAGAAGGTCTTGCTTAAAGATCCAAATGAACACTGCAATCAGGATAGCCGGAGCTTTTGGTCGAGGACCTTGAGTACTACCCACTTCGCTAAGTAGGACTCAGTTCCCAGATCGAGGATCCGGGTAACGAGGGGAAGATCCTCGATTAGGATAGTGCCGACTTGGACATCTGGTGTCATCGGCTCTCCCGAGTATCTTGCGAACAAGCCGGGGTGGCGCGCATAGCCACCCCGGGCGATTGACGACCACCGTCTCAGGCAGCCACGGCGGCCGGTTTGTGAATAGTCGAGCTAATCACATCCGAGACTTGCACCTTGGGAGTGCCGTCTAATACTTTGTCCAGCATCTTGAGCACTTCGGGGTAGCCTGCAGTTTTGTAGGCTTCCGCGTACTCCTTGGTTTCCCAGAGGCTGATTGCGACCACATCCAGCCCTCCCGGGACAGCAAATGCGATTTCCTCCCGGAACCCACTCTGCTTCCGCAGCATGGGAAGGACTTCTTTATCGAAAATCCGCGTGAACTCGCTCAAAGTGTTTGGTTTGAGGCGTAGAGAGACATTGCGTGCAAACATGATCAACCTCCATCGATTGCCTAGGTGATCTAAGAGGGGGAACTTCAGATGGGCTGACTTAGTTCAGGGAACCTGAAATGAGTAAGAAGTAGTGGCTTGCTCAAGAGCAATGCTAGGCTTGGACGCTACCATTGTCAAACACTCTCCGAATGCTGGATCTGACCCTGCGAGAAAAATCCCACCGAGCCTGCTGCGACTTATTTGCATTGCCGCCGCTGTGAACGTGCTCCGATGCCGGTTGCTTCAAAACGCTCTTCCTGGAACAAGCGGAGTCGAAAGCCGAGCCCCAGATCAATGCCTTCTTCCCCTTCGTCTACTGCTCCCACAAACTAGCGTCCGTTCCCACTTGCCAAATGGCCAGAACTAAATGCAGTGCCGTTTGTAGCCTCGGGTTCTCCTCGAGAAGTTCCGCTTTTTCACGGTACGACTCCGCTACCTCGCGGGCGAGAACATCGCCCGGATAGCAAAACAGATTCCGACCAATTGCTTTGACTTTATTGCAGCTTCGCGTACTCCCCCCTGGCTAGCTTCAGGATGGGGATGTCGGGGTCCGCGGCATGTTCCTGAAGAATCGAAATCAGTGCTGTTGTGGGATAACGCTACGGAAGCTGCAGCTCCAGAGAATAGACCTCCCGGCTGCCGACGTCTCGCATGATGACCGGTGAATTGTCGGGAGCCAAGCCATTCCAGGGCTGATTTGACTGCAGGTTCACGCGAGGAACATTCTTTAAAGCTACGACATGTTCTCTCTTGCGGTCTGTGATACTTACTCGGGCGATTTCGGGACCGCCGTCGCCAATGTCTTCGAAATACACGAATTTCCCGTCGCGAGACCAATTGGGGTAATTCAGGATCCTACCAGTGGACAGTTCTGACCATTGCCCAGCCTTGAGGTCTAGAAGCATCAATTTATGACTATCTGCCGTGAAGGAAGATAGAAAGCGCCCATCTGGAGAGCAACGCGGTGCAAACATTCCCGTTGCCGCCCGCAATGTTCGACACCTTCCTATTTTCTAAGTCCACTTGTCCAATAGCATACTCCGCTAAAGTTCCACCGACGTATTTGTTTACCGCGTCAGATCTCCATATCTCCGGTAAGCCCGCGCGGGAATGGCCACGACTAAACGCATGACGTTTTATGTCGGTGCCTGCGTAGGGGTGCGAGCATTCGATTGACGTTGTCAACCGAAAAGGCTTGAGAGTCAAAATCGTCGCCGATCCAGTCGACGATTTCTTCGTGCCGTTCGTGGTTGGGGTCGTTGAGGGCCTCTACCAGATCATAGAATCCGGGAATGCCTCCACAATCTTCTGGTGGACACGCGAGCTGGCCATCCGTGCAGACCGGATACGTCATGTTCGGATCATCTGGAAGCTGCTTCTCCAGGACGATGCTATGCTCCCAGCTATCGCCAAAATCGTACGTGTAAATAGCCTTGGAGCCGACCCTCTCCAGTATGCCGGAGAGACGCATCGTACGTTCGTTTTCCACAGAGGGAATCCCCATGAGCCGGTCTTCAGCATCGAGTCGCCCAAAGCGCCGCTGGCCAATGGAAAATTCGTGCATGTGACCGTCCTCCCACCCCATCACGGCTTGCAGCACGTCGTGCAACTGCGCCAGAGTCACGCCCGCAGGCACCAGCAGACGGCGCCAGATCGGTGGGCTCGTGCTGAGCAGTGTGACCTTAAGCTGGTATATTTTCGGTGGAACCGCGCTCTTTTTCGTCGGCATAATGAGGTCTCCTCGATTTTAATCTCCGCATAGCCATTGCCGCGCGTCACGCGCCAGCGGATAAACGTAAATATCCTTGACTGTTTGACCGTGAGCGGTGTGCTCTTGGTCCATACGACCGCGTCCGGCGGTTTGTCCCACATGGATCCAGTTGGCGGCGCGATAGCAGGTTCCGCGAAAACGTTTCGCATCCACCAAGGTCTCCAGCAGCAGAGGGCGACGCCCGTAGCGGATCTCCCAGTCGCGCGGCATTCGCCGTGCACTTAGCGCCAGAATCTTACTGGCCAGTCCTTTGACTTGCACCCAGGGCAAAATCAGAAATCGGCCATTGTTGACGATTGACTGCAGGTTGTGTCCCCGCTGCTCGTCGCTCCAGCCGATCCACTCATCTCGCGCCTGCATCTTCCAGGCCGGCGAGGACCACAACAGACAGGCGAGCACAGATCTTTCCTTCTGCCCGGATCGCACCAGGTAACGCAGATTCGCTCCCACCGGGACACGGTACCGCAAGTAATGATGTCGCTCGATCAGCTCCGTCCACAACTGACTCTCCTCCCGACTCTCGATGAGCTGCATCTGGAGCGGTTCGAGCTCTCCCGCGTTTGCTTCCACTTGGGCTTGTGGCGCACTGGCTTCCGTCAGCGGGATGTGGCGCGGCCCGCGAGGCCCCGAGCTTCGCACCGGCGGTAGCCTCAGCCACCCCTGATCGCGCAGATATTCTAGTAGCTGGCGGCACTCCTGATCTTTCAGTCGCCCGTTCGCTCGCTTCCACTCCAACAGTTCGCACACGGTGCGTGCCATTTCCGTCACGGCCAATCCGGCGTAATCCCGCGCCATCTCGCGCATCAACTCCAGCTCCTGCCCGGAGAAGATACGGCCACAGAAGCGTAAGCCGACTGGAGCACCCTCCAGCTCTTCTACTCGACAAGGGTAAGAATCCACTGTCATGGTTGGAGAGCTGCTGCGACGTTTCCTCCCGGGGCCGGCACGACATACAAAGCAACCGACTCGAGGGGAAGTGCCGGCTTTGCCCTCGATGGCGACCGACAGGGTTGAGCCATGGCAGTCTTAGGCGGAAAATCCGAGAAGCAATCTTGCGGGACTTTGTGGCGGGGCGGCACCAGAGCCAGGATCTTGCTTTTATCCTGACTTACCAGTAACTCGATCAGTACATCCAGCGGGTTCTTCCCCTGCTGGCGCGCGCTGGCCAGGATACTGCTGAGCACGGCTTGCGTGCGAGCTCCTTTCTCGGTTCGGTTCCCACCCCAATTCTTGCGCGCCACCACTAGCGGGCGCAAAGCCCGCTCGGCGGCATTATTGGTCGCATCCAGGCCTGGACAATAAAGAAAGGTGAACAGGTAGGGCCTCTCCCGCCCCAGATGTTTCGCCAGCCTGCGGTTGGCGGAATCTCGATAGGGTCGGGCCAACAGGCGATCCAACTCGGCTTCTAACCGCCCGGTAGCCGTCCACAACCCGTGCCGCGAGATCTCCTGCTTCTGATATCGGTCCCGCAAAGCCAAACCTTTTTCTAGGATGGCTTTGACTCTGAGCGGGAAGCGGGCGGCTGCCGGAGTGGACACCTCGCCCATATCGCGGCAGCGGCGAACCAGATGCGAGATGCAGCTTTGATGTCCCGCCCGCAGAAACTTGTAGTACACCGCCCAGCCGTCGTGGGTGAGCCAGCCCTGGTAATCGGCACCCAATAGCGAAGCGGCTTCGTGAAAACTCCGTCCCGGCAGAATGTCGCAAAAGGTCACCTCCTCGCTCACCACCACCCATAACCAGCGCAGTTGCGCCTCCACATTCCAGCCGGTTTCGTCGATCGCGTTCACCAGGCTGCGGCGGGCGGCATCGCGCAAAGCATGCCAAGTGGCTTCACCTCGGCGCGCCACCCGCTCCACCGCCCGGCAAATCGTGCTGCGGTGCACGCGCAAACCAAAACTGTCCTGGAGTGCGGCAGCCACATCGCCATGCGGCATCCCCAAGCCCTTGTTCATCTTGACCCCCAACGCTAGCGCATCCGGACCCAGTTGCACGGCCGCGGCTCCCAGTGCGTCGGAGGTCTGGCGCGGATCTCGCCCTTGCACCCGCTTGTGGCACACGCCGCAGCGGCCGATGGCGATATCGAAGCGCCTCCAGATCGTCTTGCGTACCACCTCGTGCTGATACTGCGGCTCGATCTTCTCCACTTCCAGGGCACCTCCGCAGCCACATTGCGCGGGCAACGGCACGGCGATGACTTCATCCACTTGTTCGGGTATGGTTTTGCAGTAACGCTGGCCGTAAGCGGCCCCGGACTTACGCCCTGGTGGCTTTGGGTTGGCTTTCCGCCGTCCGCGGGAAAAAGGAGCGGCTTGTCGTTTCTGGGCCCGCTGAGCTTCTTCCAGCTGGCGCTTCAGCCTGTCATTCTCTTGGCGTAACCGTTCCTGTTCCTGATGCAGTCGTCGCTGCTCCTCATGCAGCTGTTCTTTCTCTCGCCGCAGTTGCTCGTTCTCTCGATGTAGTCGCTCGTTCTCACGCCGAGTGCTACGCCACTGCTGCTGCAGGGAGGAGATCTTTTGCTTTAAGCTTGCGATGATGCCGGCGGCATTGAGGGTCTTCGGCCAAGCCATGCTTTAATTCTCGCAGCTTAACGTAGCCGAAGTAGGGGAATTTGTCCAGCGGTTTTTCAGATCTTAGGCGTCACACGCGTACCCACGCGGTAAACAAATACCCACCGACCAACACGGGAGGATACTGCGCAAAGATAATCGATTCGCCATTTGGGGACCAGTTCGGATCATCCAGCACCTCGCTGCTTTGCGGCAATAACTCTTCCGGTGTTCCACCATCGGTGGAGATAACGTAAATCTTTTGCACTCGACCTGGTTTGAAAGCCGCAAAAACGATGCGCTTACTATCCGGGGACCAGCGCGGTACAGCCGTCCTCATGGGGAGATGGATCAGCTGCAATTTATCACTACCGTCGATCCGACTCCGCCAGAGACTGTCGTCTGGAAAAGTTACATAGACCACCCACCGCCCGTCGCGCGAAATATCAAGCTGTCCGCCCGAGATGCCTGAAAGGTAGGGCTCGAAGCGTCCCGATTTTGCGTCATAGCGTTCCAACTCGGCGCGCGGCTGCTCGCCGATCACGAAAAGCCGGCTGCCGTCCTGGCTGAGTGCAAGCGACCTGTAATTCAACGGACCCGTGGTCACCTGCAGAGGAAAACCAGTGTTCCTGCGAAAGAACCCGGGTTTCTCCTTGATCGACCAGATGTCGAATCGCCCCTCCCGGTAGGCTAAGAAGAAGTAATATCGCCCATCGGTTGTCCACTGTCCACAACACTCTCCCGGGTCCTGATGCCAACCCGCGAGAAGAGGCCGTAGACCCGTACCGTCAACCGCGACTTCCCAAAGAGAAAAGGAGCCGTTTCCGAAATCATTTGTGCTGAATCGTACGTGAGTGTTGTCAGGGGAAAACGCGGGTTGAAAATGGAGTTCCTTGGCTCGTCAGCAACTTTCGGGGCTGGGTGCCATCCCATCTGGACAAATACATGTCTTGGCCCTTGGTGTACACGAGTAGCTGGCCGTCCCGCGACCAAGCGGCGTCGCCCACACTCAATTCATCGACCCGCTGAGGCGATCCGGCGGGTATGGGAACGATCCACAAAGGGCCTTCCGGGCCAGACAAGACGCCTCCTTCTCCGCTATAAGAGTCCACCAACAGCGCTGACCGGCTGGGCGAAACATCGTGAACAAATGCATTGTTAAACGGAGTGGGAATCTGTACCACCTCACCGCCCGCGGCTGACACCTGGCTCAGGATTGCACGTTCGTTGATCGTTTCATGGAAATACAGTCGTGAACCGTCGGTGACAATGGAGTCCTTGGGCTGGTTGTCGCTCGTGAGCTGGGTAGTGGCGAGTATTCGCGGCGGTGGCAAGGGCGAGCGGAACCAGAGCCCAGCCAAAATATGGTGAATAGGGCATATCTGCGCTTGGTAACCGCAGCTTGCGTCGCGCTTGCGTGCAAGATGGGGGACTTGCCCGACTCGGTGTCTCTTTGCAGCCGCTTCAAGTCGCCCCGCAGGTCGGAAGCGTGCTGGTACCGGATGTCACGATCTTTTTCCAGTGCCTTGTCGATGATTCGTTCCAGTTCCGCTGGGACCTCTGGATTCAGACGAACGGGCGGAGTGAATGGGCGATTGAGAATGCCGTCGAAGATCAGGCCTGATGTGTCCCCGCGAAATGGCAGCAGCCCCGTCACCATCTCATACAGCACTACTCCGAAGGAGAACAAATCACTGCGGGCGTCCAGATCTTTTCCGCGAACCTGTTCGGGCGACATGTACGCCACCGTTCCGAGAGCTGTTCCTGGACTTGTCAGGTGTTGTTCTGCCGTAAGGGTAGGCGTTGAAGATCCGGCCTCGGCTTGCGGGCTTCTGGGGTGCAGGGCCTTGGCCAACCCGAAATCAAGAATCTTGGCTTGCCTGCGCTGCGTGATGAAGAGATTCGCAGGTTTCATATCGCGATGCACGATCCCCTTAGTATAGGCTGCATCTAGCGCGTCACTGATCTGAATCCCATAATCCAGCACTTGGTCGGTGGGGAGTGGCCTGCTGGAAATGAGGTGTTTGAGCGTCTGCCCTTCGAGTAACTCCATCGAAAGGAAGGGCAGGCCCTTGTGCTCGCCAATCTCGTAGATCGTTCAGATATTGGGATGGTTCAGCGCAGAGGCGGCCTGCGCTTCTCGCTGGAAACGAGCGAGAGCCTGTGAGTCATTGGCCACTTCGTCGGGCAGAAACTTGAGAGCGACAAAGCGATGGAGCAGAGTGTCCTCAGCTTTATACACAACACCCATCCCGCCGCCGCCCAGCCTCTCGACGATGCGGTAATGCGAGATGGTTTGACCGATCAAATGAAGAGGACTCACCCTCGGGCCGCAATCTTAGGGTCGACGCGCCGGCAAGTCAACGCCGGACGCGCACTCAGAGCTAAAATGGGATTCTTAAAGGACTTCTCACGTATTGATCAGTGAGAATCAAAGAAAGGGAGTAGCAACTATGACTGCCCATCCAGTGACGCTAAAGGTATCAGCCAACATCCCGGAAGATTGCAGTTTCTGTCCGGAAGATGATAGCTGGAACGGAGTTTGCGAGGAGCTGTCGCTCACTGTTCGCGGGAGCAGTTTTGAGGACGCGAAGAGGAAAATGGAAGCAGCACTACAGGCGCACATCGAGAGTGTCCTGCGAAAGCATTCCAGGAAGGGCGGAAAGAGGGTTGCCTGACGAGAATCAGAGCCTGCGGCGGTTCTCCGATCGACAAGTAGTCACGAACGGTAAATTGTGATAGCGCGCACCGGGGTAGGAAGCGTGGTGCCATAGCCGACCACGGAGCGGAGCGGCCTGTCCGATGTAATAGGGTATGTCGTTTCGGTAGAGCACGTACACCCCCGGCTTGTTGAGAAGCTCCAACCCTTTTACGAGTTTCGTTCCCTTTTTCTTGCCATCTTGATTTGGTATTAGACGATCGACGACTTCTCTCGGCCACATGCGCGCATATTCTTCTACAAGTTGTTTTTGTCGTACCATCTCACGCCCTCCCTCTTTTTGGGTGTCTCCACAGCGGACGGCGGGCGGTGTCATTCTAGCAGGGCAATAGCGGCGTCGAGGCGGACAGCGGGATGTTATTGAAGAGCCGCTATAGTTCGGGCGCTTGTCATTTGCTGGTTTGCAAATGTGAGCGCAGGAACTCTTCGGCGATTCTGTTCTGCTCGTCTTTTTCCGAGCGGCCCTTCGGCGTGCTTGGCACGGAGGCGCGAACGCAAAAGTCGCAGGGGCAGTCAGGCCTACTTGTACATTTTGATGGTTGTGCGGGCGCTCCCAGGACGACGACTTCTCCAGTTTGGCGGTGAACGAATTCCAAGTAGTCATCGTCCTCTTTTCGCAGATGCCACATGCCCGGCTCGGCCACTGGCGTTACGCGTGGGAAAACGTTGTGCGCCGTGAGCCACGCCTTTGACTCTTCGTGTGTCATTTCGCCTGCGTGTGCAAGAGCTTCAACCACGCCCGAGCATGACTTCGCGGGCGTAGCTGTTCCCAGTCCGCGCACGTCATTGGATCCTCTCCTCCGCGGGTTTCGTTGCCATCTCTTCAACCGTCTTCAGCGCGGCCTCGATGGAACTCTTCTGTGCTCGTGTGTAGTGCTTGAGCGCGGTGATTGGCGTGCTGTGACGAAGCAGGCCGGTCGAATTTAGCGCGTTCTTTGAAGTGTCGGTCACTAGGGAACTAATGCCGCGCCTGCATGGGTAATAGCCCTTCCACTCAATTCCGGCGGCCTTGAGCGCGGGAGTAATTACGCGAATGTTGAGAGAGTCCAGGCTGAGAGGCTTGCCCGCACTGTTCGAGAGAAGGTACTCGCCAGCCGACTGTGATCTCAGCCTTTCCAGCAAAACGCGGAGAGGTTCGATTACAGGCACGCTGGCAGCGGACTCTTCCGTCTTGGTGGCGCCGATGCGGTTCCGCCACACCGAACGACGGACCTGCAACTCTTCGCCGTTGTAGTCTTCCCACTTGAGACCGCGTGCCTCTGCTGGCCTCAAAGCCGCGAAGTAACAGAGTGCAACGGCCGCGGCGGCCTGAAGATTTGTCTTTCCCAGAATTGACAGCATAGACAGAACTTCCGGCAAGGAATACTCCCGTTGCTTCGCAGGACGGTCTACTTTGCAGAGCCACTTCGCATCGGGGACTGGATTTTTCGGTATGATGCCCGAGGCTATCGCATGTTCGTAGACGCCGGAAAGGAACCACTTGCAGTGAGAGAGTGTGCGTGCGCCTAATCCGCCCTTGGCGTGATGAGTCAGAATCGCGGTCACGTCCGCGGTCCTCAAATCCGTGAGCTTGAGAGAGGCCGCGATCGACGGCTTCCAGTATCGCGCCCACACATTTGCGTAGCTGTTAGCCGTAACTGCGGCCTTATTCTCTGAGGTCCAGGGCAGGTAGTGCTTCTCAATGTATTCGACCAAACTGACCGCACCGGTCACTGACTTTGCCTGTGAGGTGAGTTGCTCCAGCTCGCGTTTGATCAGAGGCTCGACGTCCGCCCATGATCTGTAGAAGTCATTCTTGGGAGCGAGCGTGATACACTTTTGACGACCGTCAACGTAGTAGCGCAGCATCCAGGCCGTCGGGGTTTCTATCCGCTGGCCCTTTTGTTTGCGCGCTCGGCGGTTGCTCTTGATGAGCTGGGCGATGTCCACTTTTGTCTCTATACCGAGAAGTCTATTGTATGGAGGTTTACTGTGCAATAGCATAAAAGTAACACACAGTAATTGGTCAATTGGCGCGGTACCCAAGTGGTAAGGGAGAGGTCTGCAAAACCTTTATACGTCGGTTCGATTCCGACCCGCGCCTCCACATTCTGTTTATGAAGCCGACATCTCTATGAAACCCCCCCGCTCATACCTTGCGATTCTGCTTGCATTCGTGATTCAGGGCATGGCACAGCAACCCATCCCCGCTGCGCCGCATGCTGCTCATGCTCCAGCCACCACGCCGGCGCCGTCTCCGGACGCGATTTGGGCCAATCTCATGGCGGGCAACCAGCGCTTCGTTGCTGGTAAACCTCGAGCCCGCGCGTTGCCGGCGCTTCGTCACAAACTCGCTTCGGGACAGCAGCCCCATGCCATCATCCTCTCTTGTTCCGACAGCCGGGTTTCTCCCGAGTTGGTTTTTGACCAGAGTCTCGGCGATCTCTTCGTCATACGCACCGCGGGCAACGTCGCCGATCCGGTTGGACTCGGGAGCATCGAGTACGCCGTCGACCATCTTCATAGCACGCTGCTGGTAGTGCTCGGACATCAGAAATGTGGCGCCGTGGCCGCCGCCTGTTCGGGCGAAAAGATGCCCAGCCCCAACCTGGAAGCGATCGTCGACAAGATCAATCCTGCCGTCACTCAGGCCAAAACCTACGCCAAGCCCGATGACCTGATCGAATCTGCAGTAAAAGAGAATGTCCGCCAGAGCGCGAAAGACGTGCTCGCCAATAGCGAGATCTTGCGCGAGGCGGTGAAAAGCGGAAAGCTCACCGTGATCGAGGCTGAATATCAGTTTGACAGTGGAGCCGTGGTTCGCCTCAACTCACCAGCGAACGGTCAGAATTAGCGACCTAATCTCCGCGAAAGCAGCGCACAAAAATCGGGGCCGACGAAAGTCAGCCCCCAAATGATTCTTGACTAGATCTCGGCCTTAGTCATCATCCGAAGGCATGGGTTCTCCAACAATGTTGTAGTAGACGTTTTTCGGCTTCTTCGGCTTGGCTGGCTCGGCCTTTGGCGCGGGCGCCACGGGTTTCGACGCCACCGGGTTCGGGATGGCTGGCGCAGCGGGAGCAGTTGCTGCAGGCCTCGCCTCCGGCGCTGGCGCAACTGACGGAGCGGGCGCTACCGAAGCAGCCGGAACAAGTATCGACGGAATGACTGGATACGCCCTTGCTACCTCCGCTGGGGAGGGCATGGGCGACACTGCTGGAGTAAATCCAAATTGTGGTGGAGCTGTATCGGTTAGTGGCGATGACGTCGCTGCCTGAGGAACCACCCGTACCGGTCCGACTGGAGCAGCAGGGACTGAACTCTTCAAGGTTTTGACTCTTCTCGCGGTTGGCTGCTGGAAGAAATAGTTGAGCACCGCCGCCACCAGCCCCGCAATACAAAACTCAAACACGGAAACGAACAGCTCTGGATAGTTGTAGGGCCGCCGGGTGAACGATGTCGGCAATCCCGAAGACTGGCCCATGACATCCCCCAGCCAGGGCACGACCACATTGTTCATGACCGACACGATCAGGCTCCAGAGAGCTTCCCCGAGGAGCACGGCAATGATGAGACGTCCGATCCACCTTCGTCCGTCTGCTCCCTCGGACGTGAAGGGTTTCACTGGTTGGTCCATAATTCTCTGCCTTTATCACGATTGTTACACACCGGCGAGTGGCGCGAAAGACAGCTGAAACGCCTTACGCCGACAAACACGCCTATAAGGAGAAGTCCGCTGCAAAAAATTAGGGTTGATATGAGGCCAGTACCGCTCAATTCTCTATTGCAGCGTGATTTGCAGGAGGTTGTGCTTTCTGTCGCAGTTGACGAGAAGCGTTTTTTCGCCTTTCGGAGCAAGATTGACGGCGACAGTCCTGGACTGATCGTAGGCTGTCACGTGCGATTGGACTCGCACTTTTACCAAGTGGCTTCCTGACCGCAGTTCGATCTTGTGGGATTCATGGCCCTGGGTCTTGCGGAAGACGAGCAGGTGATTCTTGGGGTCGGCGTGCAACACCTGCGTGTAAACAAGTTGCTTATCCAGCCAGAGCGAAGCGCGTGCCTCGGTGAAAGGATGTTCAATCTCCAAATCAAGCTCTGCGGTGGCCGGGCGAGGAAGGACCGGGCTGTCGACCGGTTGGACCAGCATGGGACTCTTGGGTGGAGGTGGGGGCTCGATGTTATAGGTTCGTGAAACAATAAACACGATGGCGGCGACGACGAGCACCGAGGCAATCGGGGCTCGCGCTCTTGCCCAGGGTGGCAGCGTGGGGGTTGCGACTCGAACCCCAGCACCTGAGGTTGACTGACCCCTCGATTCCGAGCGCAGCATTGTAGACGTGTTTCGTCCTCTTTTATCTCCCCAGTGAGGAGTTGCGCCTTGCTCGAGGTCTGCCGTCTCAACGAACCCACAGTTCTCCCGCAGCCGTTGGATATCTCGGGCCATTTCCCCGCCAGACTGATATCTCCGGGTCGGATTTTTGGCGATCGCCCGGGAAACTACAAGATCGAGTGCTGGCGGAAAGCTCATATCGTAGTTCGCTACCGCAAGCGGCTCGTGATGGGCTAGTTTGAAACAAACGGTTGCGATGCTGTTTCCTTGAAAGGGTCGTTGACCGGTGAGCATGAAGTAGAGCACGACTCCGAGGGAAAACAGGTCGGATCGCGCGTCCCCTCCTTCATCGCTCAATTGCTCCGGGGCCATATAGGCGGGACTCCCCAAAACTCGGCCGTGCTGGGTCAGATGAGTCTGATTCAATTTCGCAATGCCGAAGTCCGCGATTTTCACGTGGCCGTCCGTGGTGACCAGAATATTTGAGGGCTTGATATCGCGATGGACCACGCCCTGCGCGTGAGCATAGTGGAGGGCTTCCGCCACTTCTTGGGTCAGTTGAAGCGCGGTGCTTAGGGGCAACCGCCTATTCTCTCCACCCAGAAGCTGACCGAGCGACTGCCCTTCGACGTATTCCATCACCAGATAAGGCGCTCGTGTTTCCGGGTCCTCTGCCACGTCGAATACAGTGACGATACCGGTGTGCGATAGTCGACCCGCGGCTTGGGCCTCCACAACAAAACGCTCACGATATTCGCGCTCGGCGTCCGGCTCCAACCCTGCCAGGGAAACGGTCTTGATGGCGACCATCCGGTTGATTTTCGGATCCCAGGCACGGTACACAACACCCATGGCGCCGCGCCCAATTGTGGCATTGATCTGGTATCGGCCTAGAAGGGTACCTTCGCGGGTGGCCATGATCTCATGTGTTTTACTTCAGTGAGTCAGGCTATCTTAGGTGAGAACGCCTGGCGATCGATGCTCTACCATAGGTTCCTTGATTACCTGCGTAACCCGCCTCCAACCGCCCTCCGAGCTAACCCGTCCGGCAACAATGGAGAACGAGGGCATCAGCGCCACAGTTCTCTGATCCCCGACAAGAGTGGCGCGCAAAAATCAGGGCCAACCTAAGGTCGGCCCCAACCATCCTGATTTCTGATGAAAGAAGCGTCAATCTTGGGCAGTAACCAGTGGCATGTGCACCAGATGCTCGCTCAGGAACCACACCTGCAATTCATTGGTCCGCAGAACGTCGCTGACGGCGAGGTCGTTGGTTCCATCGTCGCCCAGTTTGTCCGCGCGCTCTGCCAGTTCGCGGCACTCGCCGATGATGATCTTGTGGGCATCCAGCAGGCGCGAGAGTTGCACGGGCACTTCTTCGCGTCCGCGCGGAGGCCGCTCGATCCGCGTGGTCTCGGCGATGTCGTGGGCCATGGCGAGGCTCACTCCGCCCAGCAGTTGAATGCGCTCGGCAATGGTGTCCACCAACTCCAATTGCTCGTCGTAATGCTTGTCGAACAGAAGATGAAGCTGGTAAAAAGTGGGTCCGGCGACCTGCCAGTGCGATTTCTTGTACAGATCGCGCAGGGTCATGGTGTCGGCCAGAAGCTGGTTGAGATGCTCGGTCATTTCCAGACGGACTGGTTCTTCCAATTCCAGCGGCAGGGCGTGGCTTACGGTGCCGTACTGCTGGATTTCGGCAGCTCGCTGGTTAAAGTGAGGCTGGGCGGTGATGCCACCGTTGTGGCCGGCGGTTTTCTTCGACATCGGAATTCTCCTCTTTAGATTTCCTGGTACAGATCTCTTTGATGTGTCTGACAGATGTTATGGATACAGGTTGCTGGTAAGATTTGTTCCACAGAGAGCGAAGCGAATCCTTATTATAGCCGCTTGCCAAATCGGTACGGACGCTTCAAAACGGCTGGCTTCGATCTCATGATTGTGGCCGGCGAGCCAGCAAAATTCCGGATAATTGACTATCATGGAGGGTTCGGCATTCATTGATGGAGAAAACCAGACGTGGCTGAGACGCAGACCAACGGTGTGGAAGTTCTCGAAACCCGGGAGTGGCTGGATTCGCTGGATTACGTTTTGTCGCAGGGTGGCCCGGAGCGGGCTGGACGTTTACTGCAGCAACTCTCGCTGCATGCGCGGCGCGCCGCCGGGGTAAACCTTCCCTTTACCGCAACCACTCCTTACCAGAACACGATCGCTTCCCGGCAACAGCCGCCCTTTCCCGGCAGTCAGGAGATGGAGCGCCGCATCAAGAGCTTGGTGCGCTGGAATGCCCTGGCCATGGTGGTGCGGGCCAACAAGATCGAGAGCGGCATCGGCGGACACATTTCCACTTTCGCCTCCGCCGCCACGCTGTATGAAGTCGCGTTCAATCATTTTCTGCAGGCGCAAACCGAATCCGGAGACCGCGATCTGGTTTACTTTCAGGGCCACGCCGCGCCGGGCATGTACGCGCGTGCCTATCTGGAAGGCCGCATTCCCAAAGAGAAGCTGCAGAATTTCCGCCGTGAATTGAAAGCGGGCGGCGGCCTCTCGTCTTATCCCCATCCCTGGCTGATGCCCGACTTCTGGGAATTTCCCACGGTCAGCATGGGACTGGGCCCGATTCAGGCGATCTACCAGGCGCGTTTCATTCGCTACCTGGAAAATCGCGGATTGAAGAAATCGACCGGCGGACAGAGTCTGGGCCTTCATGGGCGACGGCGAAATGGACGAACCCGAATCTCTGGGTTCCATCACCCTGGCTTCGCGCGAGCGGCTGGACAACCTGATCTTTGTGGTGAACTGCAACCTGCAGCGCCTCGATGGGCCGGTGCGCGGCAACGGCAAGATCATTCAGGAACTGGAAGCGATTTTCCGCGGCGCGGGCTGGAATGTCATCAAGGTGATCTGGGGCAGCGACTGGGACAACCTCATCACCAACGATCGTGACGGAATCCTGGTCAAGCGCATGGGTGAAATCACCGACGGCCAGTATCAGAAATATTTCGTCGAGAGCGGCGCCTACTTCCGCCACAACCTGTTCGGCAGCGATCCCCGCCTGCTGAAGATGGTGGAGCATCTTTCCGACGAGCAGCTCTCCCGCATGCGGCTGGGCGGTCACGATCCCATCAAAGTGCACGCCGCCTTCAAGGCAGCGATCGAGACACAAGGGAGCGCCCACGGTCGTTCTGGCCAAGACCATCAAAGGCTATGGACTGGGCGAGGCCGGCGAAGGCAAGAACATTACTCACCAGCAGAAAAAGCTGAATGAGGACGAGCTGCGTATGTTCCGCTCGCGCTTCGGAATTCCCATCGCCGACGAGGAACTGCACGACGCGCCCTTCTATCGCCCGGCGGATGACAGTCCGGAAATCCGCTACATGCAGGAGCGGCGCAAGCAGCTGGGCGGCTACCTTCCGGAGCGCAAGGTGCGGTCCAAGCCGATTGCTCCGGTTGTCGGAATGCTCACTTCGAGGAATTTCACAAAGGCACGGACGGCCGCGAAGTTTCGACCACCATGGTTTTCGTGCGGCTGCTGGCGAAAATTGTTGCGCGATCCGGAAATCGGCAAGCTCATCGTGCCCATCATTCCCGGACGAAGCCCGCACCTTCGGCATGGAAGCGCTCTTCCGCCAGGTGGGAATTTATTCCAGCGTGGGCCAGCTCTACGAGCCGGTGGATATGGACACGCTTCTTTATTACAAGGAAGCCAAAGATGGGCAGATTCTCGAAGAAGGCATCACCGAAGCCGGCTCGATCTGCTCCTTTATCGCCGCCGGAACCGCCTACGCCAATCACGGGATCAACACGATCCCGTTTTTTATTTATTACTCGATGTTCGGCTTCCAGCGGATCGGAGATCTCATCTGGGCCGCCGCCGACATGCGCACCCGCGGCTTCCTGATCGGCGGCACCGCCGGCCGCACCACGCTTGCGGGTGAAGGGTTGCAACATCAGGACGGTCACAGCCACCTGCTGGCGCTGCCCGTTCCCAACTTGCTGGCGTATGATCCCGCATTCGCCTACGAAATCGGCGTCATCATTCAGGACGGCATCAAGCGCATGTACGTGGACCAGGAGTCCATCTTCTATTACCTGACGGTCACCAACGAGCCTCTGGCCGATGCCGGCGATGCCGGAAGGGAAGGATGTTCGCGAGGGCATCCTGAAAGGCCTCTATCGCTTCCGGACTTCGACCAAGAAAGACGCCAAGCTGCGCGCCCAACTGTTCGGCAGCGGCACCATCATGTACGAAGTGCTCAAGGCGCAGCAGATCCTGGAAGAAAAATATGGCGTAGCGGCGGATGTCTGGAGCGTGACCAGCTACAAGCAGCTTTATCGCGATGGCAACGATTGCGATCGCTGGAACATGCTGCATCCCGGGCGAGACTCCGCGCGTGCCCTTTGTTACCCAGGCGCTCAAAGATGCACCCGGAGTGCTGGTGGCGGCATCGGATTACATGAAAGTGCTGCCGGAATCGATTGCGCAGTGGCTGCCGCGTCCGCTGGTGGCTTTGGGCACGGATGGCTTCGGGCGCAGCGAGAGCCGGGCAGCGCTGCGTGATTTCTTCGAGGTGGACGCGAAACATATTGTGCTGGCCACCCTGACTGCGCTGGCGCGCGAAAAGCAGATCAAGCTCGACGTGCTGCAGAAGGCAGTCAAAGATCTTGGGAATCAATCCGGAAAAAGCGAATCCGGCAAATACTTAAACAGTAGCGCCGGCGAGATGCCGGCGCTACGACGAATGTGGGCGCGAGCGTCTCGCTCGTGCGGCGACCGTCACGCGCCGCACGAGCGAGACGCTCGCGCCACATCGAAGTGCCAGGAGTGAATACCTCAGTGACAGAATTCAAGCTTCCGGAACTCGGCGAAAACATTGATCAGGGCGATCTGGTCCGGCTGATGATTTCGCCGGGCGCGAGCGTCACCGAAGGCCAGCCAGTCATGGAACTGGAGACCGACAAGGCGGTCGTCGAAGTTCCATCTTCAGTCACCGGCACGGTCAAGGAAATTCGCGTCAAGGAAGGCCAGAAGATCAAGGTCGGCCAGGTGATCTTCACCGTCGAAAATGGGGCGGGCGCCAAAGCGAAGACCGGCGAGCCCAAAGCCCCGAGAAGCCCGTCGAGCAAAGCGCCTGCAGAACAGCCAGCGCCTGCGGCAAAGCCGCCAGCTGCCGCCGAAGCCCGGCACCGGCTCTCGGCTCCACCAGCTCCGCTGTCGCGCGGCGGCGCAGCTGACTTCAGACTGCCGGAACTGGGAGAGAACATCGATCAGGGCGACCTGGTCCGGCTGATGATTTCCCCGGGCTCGAAAGTTTCAGAAGGCCAGCCCGTCATGGAACTGGAAACCGACAAGGCGGTGGTGGAAGTGCCGTCTTCGGTGACCGGCACGGTCAAAGAGATTCAAGGTCAAGGAAGGCCAGAAAGTAAAAGTCGGCCAGGTGATCTTCACCTTGGAGGGCGGCGCATCGGCACAGCCGGAAAAGGCGAAGCATGTTCCGGTCGAGCACATTTCCGAACAGCACGAGGCTCGCCTGTCGGTTCAGGCGGCCATTCAGGCCGAGGGAAAAACTCACGCCCAGGTATTCCTGCCCGATCAGCCGCAGCCGTCGGCGCCCAAGGCCTTTGCCATGCCGGAGCAACTGGGCAAGGTTGCGGGAACCGAGCATCGCGCGCCTGCGCCTGCCGCGCCTCACGTCCGTCGCCTGGCGCGGGAAATCGGGGTAGACATTTACGAAGTGAAAGGCACGCGGCCCGGGCGGGCGCATCAGCGAAGATGATGTGAAGGCGCACGCCAAGTCCTTGCTGACTTCTGCTGCCGCCGCGGCTCAATCGGCCCAGGGACGTCATTTCGCGCAACCGGAGCTTCCCGATTTCACCAAGTTTGGAAAAATTGAAC
The DNA here is from genome assembly GCA_963803655.1 of Terriglobia bacterium. Taxonomy (GTDB): domain Bacteria; phylum Acidobacteriota; class Terriglobia; order Terriglobales; family Acidobacteriaceae; genus JAIQFF01. Next base: position 84,645 of record CAWDNR010000009.1, on the reverse strand, counting down.
GCGTCTCCATGCGCGGCGTGCGGCGCAAGACGGCCCAACATTTGTGGGAAGCCTGGACCACCATCCCGCACGTTACCCAGCAGGACAAGGCCGACATCACGGAACTGGAACAATTGCGCGCCCGCTTCGCGCCCAAAGCGCAGGAAGCCGGCGGCAAGATGACGGTGACCGCGATCGCGCTGAAAGTTTGCGCCTCGGCGCTGAAAGTTTTTCCCCAGTTCAACGCCAGCATCGACATGGCGAAGGAAGAGATCGTCTACAAGCAATACATCAATATCGGCGTTGCCGTGGATACCGATCGCGGCCTGCTGGTCCCGGTGACTGCACGATGTGGACAAGAAGAACATCGTCGAGCTGGCAGCCGAACTGACCCAGCTTTCCAAGAAAGCCCGCGACAAGAAGCTCACGCCGGCGGAGATGGAGGGCGGGACTTTCACGATTACAAATCTCGGCGGCATCGGCGGCACCGGATTTTCGCCCATCGTGAATTATCCCGAAGTCGCGATTCTCGGGCTGTCGCGGTCCAGCATGGAGCCGGTCTGGATGAATGGCAAATTCGAGCCCCGGCAAGTGCTGCCGCTTTCGCTTTCCTACGATCATCGCCTGATCGACGGCGCCGACGCGGCACGTTTCCTGCGCTGGATCGCGGAAGCGTTCGAGCAGCCTTTCCTGCTGTCGGTGCAGGGATAGAATCTGAAACCACCACGAGGACACGAAGGTACGCGAGGAATCAGTTTCCTCGTGCACTTTGTGCCCTCCGTGGTTAATACCATTTCTGAATGACTGAAACTTCAAATTTGCATATTGCAGTGGTAGGCGGCGGGCCGGGTGGCTATGCCGCTGCATTTCTCGCCGCCGATCTCGGACTGAAAGTCACGCTGATCGACCCGGAAGCCAATCCGGGCGGAGTCTGTCTGTATCGCGGATGCATTCCCTCGAAAGCCCTGCTGCACGTGGCCAAGCTGATTGACGAATCGCGTCACGCCAAAAATTGGGGAATCGAGTACGCCGATCCCAAGATCGATCTGGCCCGCCTGCGCTCGTGGAAAGAAGGCGTGGTCAAGAAACTGACCGGCGGCCTGGGCATTCTTTCGAAGCAGCGCAAGGTCGAATACATTCAGGGACGCGCGGCGTTTGAAAATTCGAACACGCTGCGAATTTCGAAAGCTGCGGCGGCGATGAGAGCCTGACTTTCGATCGCATCATCCTCGCGACCGGCTCCCGTCCGGCGATTATTCCCAGCCTCAAACTCGACACGCCGCGCGTCATGGACTCCACCTCGGCGCTGGATTTGAGCGAGGTGCCGGGAACGCTGCTGGTGATCGGTGGCGGCTACATCGGCCTGGAGTTGGGCACGGTGTACGCCGCCCTGGGCTCGAAAGTTTCGGTGGTCGAGATGCTGCCCGGGCTGCTTCCCGGGCGCCGATCGCGATCTGGTTCTTCCTCTGCACAAGCGGATCGAAAAAAGTTTCGATTCGATTCTTCTTGAACACTACGGTTGCCGCCGTGAAAGAAGAATCCAACGGCATCCGTGTGACCTTCGATGGCGCTGAAGTCAAGGAGACGCGAGAAAGTCTTCGACAAAGTTCTGGTGTCGGTCGGGCGCAAGCCGAATTCCGAGATCCCCGGCCTCGACAAGACCCAGGTCCAGGTCGGTCCGCGCGGATTCATTCAGGTGAACAAGCAGTTGCAGACCAGCGATCCCGCGATTTACGCCATTGGCGACGTGGTTGGCGAACCCATGCTTGCTCACAAGGCTTCGCACGAGGGACGCACCGCGGTCGAAGCCATCGCCGGACACAAAGTAGCATTCGAGCCGGCCGCCATTCCCGCTGTGGTTTTCACCGATCCGGAGATTGCCTGGTGCGGTCTCACCGAAACCCAGGCGCAGAACGAAAATCGCGAGATCAAAGTCGCGAAATTTCCCTGGGCTGCGTCCGGACGGGCCATGACCGTCGACCGGACAGAAGGCATGACCAAGCTCATCCTCGATCCCCAGACCGAGCGCGTACTGGGTGTGGGCATCGTGGGCGCCGGCGCGGGAGAACTCATCGCCGAGGGCGTGCTGGCGGTGGAAATGGCGGCTCTCGCCAAAGACATCGCGATGACCATTCATCCGCATCCAACGCTCTCCGAGACCGTGATGCAAGCGGCCGAAGTCTTCTTCGGCACCAGCACGGACATGTACCGGCCGAAGAAGAGTGAAGCGCGCGACACGTCCTCAGCTCGTGCGGCAGCGCTCGCGGCACGCTGCAGCAGCACGAGCGAGGACGCTCGCGCCTACATTACAATCCTTGGCTGAAGAAAGAACATGTTTTCATTGCTGAAACGAGCGCGCTGGCTGGTCCTCTGTCTGGCGATCGCCTCGCCAGCACTGGCCTATCAGTTGTTGCCGGTGCAGCCGGCCAAGTGCGGAAGCGCCACCGGCGCGGCCACGCGACCGACCCGCTCGGTCGCGATACTCCGAGCGGCACTCTTGTATGGATTTCTTCAGGCCGCGCAGTCGGGAAATTATTACGACCGCCGCGCAATATCTGCAGATGTCCGCCGCCCGGCGGCAGACTCAGGGAGAAGACCTCGCCACCAAACTGAAAATCGTAATTGACCGCTGTTTCACCGGCGACTTGCGGCGAATCAGCAATCAGCCCGACGGCACGCCGCAGGAAGGCATGCCGCTCGACAAGCAGCGAGTCGGCAGCCTGATCGCCGGAGACGTGGATGCCGATCTCGTCCTCGTCCGCGTCTCCGACGCCGGCAGCGGACGCATCTGGCTTATCTCATCTGACACGCTGGCCGAGGTTCCCGAACTCTACGACCAGGCTGCGGTGCATCAAGTGGAAACTCATCTCCCGCATGCGTTTGGTGCGCCATCGGTTCCTGGGCCTGCCTTGTGGCAATGGCTCGCGATACTGATTGCGGTTCCCGTCGCGGCCGCGCTGGGATGGCTGGCGGTTCAGGTTCTGCAGGCTGCCGTGGTATCTCTGGGCACGCTATCGAAAGCATGAGGTGCCCAAGGCCTGGAGTTCGTTCGTGCGGCCGCTCTGGCTGGTGCTCGGAGTCCTCGCCCACGGCGTTCTGGTTTCTTACCTGCGTATTCCCGTGCTGCAAAGGCACCACTACCAGCAGGTGGCCGGGGTGGTGGCGGTTATCGGCTCCAATTGGCTGCTGTGGCGGATTTTGCGGGAAGTGCTGCAGGAGCGTGAGGCAACGAGCCGTCCTCTCCGGGCGCATGGGCACGGAATCGCTCATGATTCTGGGCGAGCGGATGCTCAAAGTCGCGATCGTCGTCCTGGCCATTTTCACCGTAATGGGCACGCTCGGCTTCAACCTGAGCGCTCCGCTCGCCGGATTGGGCATCGGCGGTATTGCCATCGCTTTTGCCGCGCAAAAAACGCTGGAGAACCTCTTCGGCGGTGTTTCGATTCTCGGCGACGAAGTCATCCGCATCGGAGATACCTGCCGCTTCGGCGACCGGGTGGGGACGGTCGTAGGACATCAGCCTGCGCTCCACCCGGATCAGAACTCCCGACCGGACCGAGCTCTCCATCCCCAATGGTTCACTGGCCACCATGAACGTGGAGAACCTGAGCCGGCGCGACAAGATATTGTTCAACACCAAGCTCGGACTGCGCTACGAGACTTCGCCGGACCAGATGCGCTACGTGCTGGCGCAGGTTCGGCGCCTGCTGTACGAACATCCGAAGGTGGAAACCGAAGGCGCTCGCAGCCGCTTCGTTTCTTTCGACTTGAGCGCGCTCACCATGGAAATATTTTGTTACGTTCTTACCCGCGACGACAAGGAGTTCCTGGCAATCCGCGAAGACATTCTGCTCCGCATCATGGACATTGTGAATGCGGCCGGCAGTGGTTTTGCCTTTCCGTCGCAGACCGTCTATCTGGGCCGCGATACCGGAGTGGACAAGCAAAAAGCGGAGAAGGCCGTCGCACGAGGTGCAGAAGTGGCGCGAGGAACACCAGTTGCCCTTCCCTGACTTCACGCCCGCCGATATTTCCGAGATCAGCAATTCGCTGCCCTATCCGCAACCGGGTTCGGCGGTCGGAAGAAAGCAAGACACGCGCTAGCGCCAAGCCACTATGCCAGCGACGTTGATGAGGTGGGGACATTCGATGCGACGAGTAATCTATCTGATCTTAGTTACTGCCGCAGTTGCGGTCCTCGTGTCGCAAGTTCATTCCTGGGAGGTTCCCATGCCGAGTTCGACGGAAAGCCGCGCGGCCAGCACGGCAACCGCGACGGACGCCACTCCTTCGTGGGTGAAAGATTCCGTTTCGAAGATGGAAAGGGAATTGGTAGCGAAGTACGGGGATTCGCAGCGGGCGCGACTGCAGCGCGGATTGCACCAAGTGGCCGAGTTCTGGCGTGCCGATGATGGCGACGCCGCTACTTTCGAAGATTTCGTTCGCGCCAACTTCGCCGGGGAACAGGTCACACTGGACACGATGTTCACTCGGCTCGAGAGCTTGCTGGAACAGCTTAGCGGCCACATGCATGAGGTCAACCGGGAGTTCCGCCAGCAGTCGGACCTCGACCTCGGCCCGGTGCTTCCATTCGACGAAATTATTGGCGGCTACGATCCTTCCGCCCACGTGCTGGATGATTTCTTTCAGAACAAACTTGCGTTTGTGGTGCTGCTGAATTTCCCTCTGACTACGCTCGACCAACGTCTCCAAACGGGCCTTCGTGGACGCGCCGGCAATGGGCCGAAGCACGCCTCGCGCAAGGTTTCTCCAAACGAATTCCAGCGGATGTGAATCTGGGCATCGCGCAGGCGGGAGCGCAAGCCAGTCAATACATCGCGGACTACAACATCTGGATGTACCACCTGGTCGACGGCCAGGGACAGCGCCTGTTCCCGCCGAAGATGCGCCTGCTCAGTCACTGGAACCTGCGTGACGAGATCAAAGCGGACTATGCCGACTCATCCAATGGGTTGGCGAAACAGCGCATGATTCAGCAGGTGATGGAGCGCATCGTCACCCAGACCATCCCCGCGCTGGTCATCAACAATCCGGCATTCGACTGGAATCCGTTCACCAACGACGTGAGCGCTGCGGGGGTGAAAGATTCGGATACAACGACCGCGCCTGCCGCGAAGCCGAATAACGCGCGCGAACCCGACACCCGCTACGCGACGCTGCAAAAGGACTTTTTCGCGTCGAAAAAAGCCGATCCTTACTCTCCGACCGCACCCACGTTGATCGCGCGCCGCTTTGACGAAGATCGCGAAATTCCGGAAGCCCGGGTTCGGGCCATGCTGGAACAAATATTGACGTCGCCGCAGGTTCCACAAGTGGCGAAGCTGATCGAATTGCGGCTGAAGCGACCGCTGGAGCCATTTGACGTCTGGTACAGCGGCTTCCGTCCGGGCAGCCAGTACACCGAGGCACAATTGGATGAGATGGTCGCGAAGAAATATCCGACCGCTCAGGCCTACCAGCAGGACATCCCCAACTTGCTCATGAAACTTGGCTTCTCTCCCGAACGTGCGCAATACGTGGCCAACAATATTGTGGTGGATCCGGCGCGCGGTTCCGGTCACGCCATGGGGGCGGAAATGCGGGCGGAAAAGGCGCACCTGCGGACCCGCGTGGAAAAAGGCGGCATGAACTACAAGGGCTATAACATCGCCGTCCACGAAATGGGACATAACGTCGAGCAGACGTTTTCTCTCAACGACTATTGACCACACTTTGCTGAAAGGCGTTCCCAATACCGCATTCACAGAAGCGCTGGCATTCGTGTTCCAGGGTCACGATCTCGAACTGCTCGGACTTCCTGCGCCCGACGCCCGCAGCCAGGCGGAAAAAACGCTGAACGATTTCTGGGCCACCTACGAAATCGCCGGAGTCGCGCTGGTGGATATGGCGGTCTGGCACTGGATGTATGAGCATCCTCGGCCACTCCGAAAGAACTCAATGCTGCCACGGTTCAGATCGCGAAAGACGTGTGGAACCAGTACTACGCTCCGGTTTTTCAGAAGAAAGATGTGGTGCTGCTCGGCGTTTATTCACACATGATTGACTCGTTCCTCTACCTGCCCGACTATCCCATCGGACACATGATTGCGTTTCAGATTGAAGAGCAGATGAAGAGAGCCGGATCCATCGGCCCCGAGTTTGAACGCATGGCGAAGATGGGTGACGTCACACCCGATCTCTGGATGGAGCATGCGACCGGCAAGCCGGTCGGCCCAGAAGCTTTGCTGGAAGCCACACAGGGTGCATTGGCCGCGGTTGGGCATCATTAAGCATCTGCCGGTGCCCATTGTCATCTTGAGCGGAGGGAAGGGACTCGCTGGGGACCTGCCGTTGACTGGCGGCGGCAATCCGCCTCGTTTTCGCAGGCGAACTCCCATCTCGACTTCCAGCCCAGGCAGATCCCTTCGACTTCGCTCGGGATGACAGTGCGGAAAAGAGAAATTCACCAATCTTCTGTATTCCGCCTTTGCCGGAATCGCGTATCGATTCTCCGCCTGGGGCACGATAGTCTAGAGACTTTAGAACAGGGTTGAGGACGGCTGGTCATCGAGGTCGCACGGTTTTCTCGCAACCACTGAACAAACCAAAATCCCCAAGTAGTAGGAATACCGCCATTTCGAAGAACGGGGTTCCTGGCAATCCTAGCGCACCGCATCGGTCCCCCAGAGTCGGCGGCGAATTTGGCCAGCACAATGCCAACGGTGTGCCTTCCAATTACCACAGTAACTTGCTGGCCATGACCACCCTACCTACCATTAAACGCTATGAGTTACCAAGCGCTCTTATTCTGCCCGGACGAAAAAACGGCCCGCGTGGTGAGCCAGGTTTTAAGTGAACTCGAGTTCACGGTCGAGCCCTGCCACGAGCCTTTTGCCGCAGTCAAAAAATTGATGGTCCAGCACTTCGACGCGATCGTGGTGGACTGCGACAACGAGCAGAACGCAGCTCTACTGTTCAAGAGCGCACGCAACTCAGGTTCGAACCAGTCTTCGCTGGCCGTTGCCGTAGTGGAAGGACAGGCGGGAGTGGCCAAGGCTTTTCGCCTCGGCGCCAATCTGGTTCTGACCAAACCCATTCATGTCGAGCAGTCCAAGGGCACGTTGCGGGTTGCTCGCGGCCTGTTGCGCAAGGGACAGGCAGCCAAGCCGGCCACGGCGACTCCGAGTGTCGCAGCACCAACATCGGTCCGCGCAACAGTTTGTGCCGACTGCCTGGTTCCGCCACCGCAGCCGATCGCAACGCCTCCGATCCGCCAGCGCTTCCGCTTTTGAGCTTGATGCGGAACCGGCGCCGCAGCCCGATGCTGCGGACGCCGCGCTGCTCGAGTACATGCCAGACTCTCCGGTTTCCGGCGCCGAAAATTCGGCGCAGCTGTGCGGCAGCCGATCCGATCCGTCCAAGCAGTATCCCTGGCAACCGCGTAAGCCCATGGCTGAGCCGATGGCGTCCGCCCTGCGCAAAGCCGCGGAAGCCGCCGGAAAATCCGAGTTTGACGCTCGCGCCGCGTGCCACAGGCGCTCGCCCGCCGGAACTCCGCAAGCTGGCATGCGCCAATCCGCGTTTGTCCAGTCTGGGTTCGCCCAGACAAAGACGGGCGCCGCCGCCGCACCCGCTCGGGCCAAGGAAATTCCCGCTCCCGAGCCAAGAAGCTAGGCTTGGAACCGACCGCGAGTGCGATCGCGGAGCCTGCAACGACGAGAACGAGATCAAGAGGATCGAAGATCCGTCGGCAAGCGATGGCTGGGAATCGCAACTCAGCGTCAGTGGCCGCCGAAGCGCCCAGCTTCACTTCGCTCGATGAGCAACCAGCAGGCTTCCGGCGCCGGAGGCAGCAAGAAGACCCTGCTGGTCGCAGTGGTGCTGCTCGGACTCGCGGCCGCCGGTTATTTCGGCTGGACCAAAATGCAATCCGCGCATCCTCAACCAGCAGTGACGCAATCGGCAGTTCCTGCCAGCCCGGAGACGGCTGTCCTGCCTCCGCAGCCCACGGCTTCGACCCCAGAGGCCCAACCCGCGACAGGCGAGGTTGTGGCGCAGCAGCCTGATCAAGGCTTTGAGTGGCACTATCGCCGTTCCCGCTTCTTCCAAACCTTCGGCGGCCGTGGTAGCGGAAGGTCCTGGGGTCAAGACCCCGGCCCGGCCAAGTCGGCGCCCGCGGAAGATGAAGTTACCGTCGTCAAAGCGCCCGCGACCGGACAAGCCGAACCTGCGCCGGTGCTGGTGGTCCAGAATGGCTCCTCGACGCAGCCGAAGCCTGAGCCCGAAGCGCAGGAGTCGGAGCAGGCGCCGGCGGCAACCAGCATCGCGACCGGCACCAGCACGAACGCGTTGTCCGGCATCGTGAATACGACTGCGATCAATGTCCAGAAAGCCCCCCAGCAGACGCTGAGGATTTCGCAGGGCGTTTCGCAAGGACTGATCATCAAGAAGATCCAGCCGGTCTATCCGGCGCAAGCCCGGCAGATGCGTCTGCAAGGGACAGTCGAATTGCAGGCGAACATCTCCCAGTCAGGCAGCATTTCCAGCGTCAAACAGTTGAGTGGTGACCAGGTCTTGGGGCGCGCCGCCATCGAGGCGGTGCGGCAATGGAAATACAAACCCTACTATCTGAACGGCGAGCCGGTCGAAGTTGAAACCCAGATTACGGTGAACTTCAAACTTCCGTAGTACGGCACCAAGCGGGAAAAGTCTGGCGGCGCAAGGCTCCACTATCTGCTTGCGCCGTTTCTTTTTGCGTCGCAGCTCCCTGCCGCGAGACTCTTCCTCCCTGAACCGTCTTTACTCCACGAGTTATAATCAAGAGATACCCACTCGCCGAAATTGCCTTCTGTGAGGGGGCCAGAACATATTTTATGGACTTCAAACTAGTCAGCGACTACAAACCGCGCGGCGACCAGGCCACCGCCCTGGAGGCCCTGGTTCGGGGTGTGTTCGACCGCGAGCAGCACCAGGTTTTGCTGGGAGTGACCGGGTCGGGCAAGACCTACACCATGGCCAAAGTGATCGAGCAGGCCAACCGGCCCTCGATTGTGATGGCGCACAACAAGACCCTGGCGGCCCAGCTCTATCATGAATTCAAGAGCTTCTTCCCCCATAACGCGGTGGAATATTTCGTCTCTTACTACGACTACTACCAGCCCGAAGCCTACGTTCCCGCTGCTGATCTCTACATCGAAAAAGAAGCCACGATCAATGACGAACTGGACAAGCTGCGGCTCTCGGCCACCCGCTCGCTGTTTGAGCGGCGCGATTGCCTGATCGTGGCCTCGGTGAGCTGCATCTACGGCCTGGGCTCGCCCGAGGCGTATTACGGCATGCTGCTTTTTCTGGAGAAGGGCCAGAAGATCAAGCGCGAGGACATTACCCGCAAACTGGTCGAGATTCTCTACGAGCGCACCGATGGCGATTTCCGGCGCGGCACGTTTCGCGTACGCGGCGACGTGATCGAAATCTTCCCCACCTATGACGACATGGCGTATCGCATTGAATTGTGGGGAGACGAAGTGGAATCGCTCTCGCAGATCGATCCGCTGTTCGGCACGGTGAAGCAAAAATATGTACGCTTGCCGATCTATCCCAAAACCCACTACGTGATGAAGCCGGAGACCCGCGTCGAAAGCCGTGCAGTCGATCCGCGAAGAGCTGGCGTGGTGGGAAGCGGAACAGGAGAAGCAAGGCCATCTGGTGGAAGCGCAGCGGGTTCACCAGCGCACCATGTATGACCTGGAGATGATCAAGGCTATGGGCTACTGCCATGGCATCGAGAACTACTCTCGCCACTTCACCGGCCGGCTGCCGGGCGAGCCGCCGCCGACCCTGCTCGATTATTTCCCTCGCGACTACCTGATGTTCATCGACGAGTCGCACCAGACCGTGCCGCAGCTGCACGGCATGTATCACGGCGACCGTTCACGCAAGGAAACGCTGGTGGAATATGGCTTCCGCCTGCCCTCGGCGCTCGACAACCGTCCCCTGACGTTCGAAGAGTTCGAACACCGGATGAACCAGATCATCTACGTTTCTGCCACGCCCGGCCCCTACGAGCTGACCAAATCGGCGGGCGTGGTGGTCGAGCAGATTATTCGTCCCACGGGACTGGTCGATCCGCCGGTCGAAATTCGGCCGGTAAAGGGCCAGATCGACGACTTGCTACATGAAATTCGCGAACGCGTGTGCTCGGGGCGAACGAGTTCTGGTGACTACGCTCACCAAGCGCATGTCCGAAGACCTGGCCGAGTATTACAGCGAAGTCGGGGTAAAGTGCCGCTACATGCATTCCGAAATCGAGACTCTCGAGCGGGTAAAGATCCTGCGCGATCTGCGTAAAGGCGAGTTCGATGTGCTGATCGGCATCAACCTGTTGCGCGAAGGCCTCGATCTGCCTGAAGTTTCCCTCGTGGCGATTCTCGATGCCGACAAAGAAGGTTTCCTACGTTCAGCCGGATCGCTGATCCAGACCATCGGCCGTTGCGCCCGCAACCTGAACGGCCGTGCCCTTCTCTATGCCGACCGTATGACCGACTCGATGAAGAAAGCTCTCAGCGAAACCGACCGCCGGCGCGCCATCCAGGTAGCTTACAACGAGGCCAACGGAATCACGCCGGAGTCGATCGTGCGCCCGCTGGAGATGTCCCTGGCCAGAATCATCGAAGCCGACTACGCCGATCTCACCGACGTCGAAACGGAAGGCGTGCCCGACTTCAAGTCGCAGGATGAGCTGGACGCGTACATCAAGAAACTGGAAAGCGACATGCGCGAGGCTGCGAAGCGATTTGAGTTCGAGAAGGCGGCCAGGCTGCGGGATACGGTCAAGGAGTTGAGGACGAAGGAGTTCTTGTTTGCGTAAGACGTGGGCCAGCCTATGGCGTCCATTACTCTCGAGGGTGCCCCGTCCAAGCTCTGTGTCCAGTTCCCGAGACATGGTTTACAAAACGTCCCCGGGACGTTTTGTAAAGGAAGTCATGGGACTGAACACTCTGCTTGGGCGGGGATTTTTCTCGGTGGAGTGCCTACACGTGTCGTAGGAGGACGGTCAACTTCCCCAACGTCGAAAGGCACGACGTTAGGATGGGGCACCCGGCGGTTGGGAAGTATTCAGGAAGTCGCGGCCGCCACGCGGGTCCGGGCTTCGTTTTCCGCCTGCTGTTCCACGGCGTTCAATTCTTTTTCGATCGACGAGAAGCGCTGCAGGATTTCGTGCATGCGCACCGCCATGTTGCGGACAGTTTCAATCTGTGAGCGCGATGCTACCGAGAGCGATCCCGGTTCCAGCAACAACAGCTCGGAGTTTCCCAGGACCGACGTGAGTGCGTTGTTCAGTGTGTGCCGTACGTCCAGCATGTAACGTCCCAACGCGGCCTGCCGCTCCAGCGATTTGACCGACTGTTCGGCACGGTGAGCGCGCGCCATCGTCTGTCCGTGGCGTAAGACTTCCGCGGACACCAGCACCAGCGCATCCAGCCAGCCTTCCTGTTGCTGCAGGACGCTAATACGCGGCTGCATCTTGCGTGCTTTCTGTGTGGATTGCTTTCCGTCGCTCACAAACAACACGGGGTTGCCGGCTGGATCGAGGGCCTTGAAGACTGCGGGAAGAACATCGGGACGCACCGCACCCACGACCGCCATATCGAAACCGTCGGCGTCGAGGTCGCGGCAGATTTCGCCGCTCATCAGGGTAAATGCCGGAGCGTAGCGTTCGCCTTGCCAACGGTCCATCACGACGCGAGAAAAGTCAGCGTCGTCTGAAATTATCAATACCGTGGACTGATCCAAGTTCTGCTCTCCCTGACCCGCGAAACGATGATCTCTACCTAAACTTTGTCCCCGTCTCCCGGTTCATCGTGAGCAGACGAATCCTGGTCCCACTCGGGAGCGGTATTGACCTCGAACTCGGCCCCTTCTGAGCTGGACGTCGCGAAACTGGAAGTCGCGAACTGGGCACCCGCTGCCGCTGCCTTAGCCTGAACCACCGCCGGCTGAGACGACGCCTTGGCTGCCTTTTTGGGGGTGCGGGACAAAGCCGCATCCACCACATTGCGCAGATCTACGAGCATGCGCAACGGGCTGCCAGAAGAGTATTCGGCGTGGAACATCACCTTCCAGGACTGGCAGATCATGCGCAGCCGGGTCACGGGCTCGTCGGCGGAAAATTGCGCGGAGCGGCAATCCAGAGTGCTGACGCCGCGGGATTCCAGTTCACGTAATCCATCCAGAATGGTATTCAGGTCCTGGTGCATCAGCCGGAAGAAGACTCGCCGCATCAGGAAGCTGAAGCGGGTGAACGCGACCATGGCGATGGGCTCGAAGTAGTCTTCTCCCGCCGAAATCTTGAGCTTTCTGCCTTTTTCCAGAATGCCGCTGGTCAGCAACTCGTTCAAGCTGTGACATGCGTTGGCTGACTGGATGAAATCATCGATGGATTCGAGCCATGATGGAACGTGCAGGTCAATGTTTCCCAAGACCGGCTCCAGTGTCTGGGCAACATAGCCCAAGTCGACGTCTGCGTCTTCCAGGCGCGACGGAGCGCAATGGGAAAAGAACTGGACCAGCAGGAAATCGATCTTGTCGCGGTCTGAATCAACCCGGGGTGCCCGGTTGAGATGGTGCTGCAGCAGGGTTTGAAGAGCTTCCTCGCTGGTCAGACTTGTGGTCTGAAGGAACTGGCGCAGTTGATGGACCTGTATCTTCTGGTCCATCTCGAGCAGCCACTGGCGCGCTTGCTCCACGGATTCCTGCGGCGGATCTTCCAGGCCGGATTCCAGGTCGGGGCAAGAGGACAGCTCGATCACAAACTCACGCCCCAAGGCACTGTACAGAGGATAGAGGAGGCGCGCTTCGCGCCACTCCGCAGCCAGGTCCTGCGTTTTCGGTTTCAAAGTCATGGTTTCACGATCCAGTTGGAAACTTCCTGACTAAAGCGGGCAGCGACTGCGGTGCGTCCGCTGGTATATTGCAGCGCCACGACGGAGGCTTCTGCGTTCAGCGTGCCGTCCGAATTCTCCAGGTGCAGCCGGTCTGCAAACTCCAGCGGCAGGGTGGAAGAGAACAGCACCTCACGGGGTGTACCGAACTCAATTACCGTGCTTTCAGTACAGACATTTCCTTCCCCCATCACTCGAGTCAAGCGCACAGGAATGCGGACCGGACTAGCTTCCGGAAAGAACTTTGCCAGCTTGGCAGTGCAGCTTTCCTGCCGGACACGCGCTCGGCCCGTGGCCTGTGTGGACACTGCGAATACCTCGGGTTTCCAGGGTCGACGCGGCCTGGGTCCCCAGGCCTGCCGGTTAGCATGGCAAGGGCACCCGGACCGCATCGGCACGTAAGAATGCACTCTCGCAACCAAAGTCGTCGGCGCGAAGCATTTTCCGTAAGTTGCTGATAGCAGGGAGCTATGTTCGGTCCGGATCCCAACAAAAGTGGGGTGGCGTCACGCGTTTGTCTCAGAATGAAACACCGTCTCATTGGCAACAAGGGGAGCAACTCGAGATCGCCTGTTCCTTGTCACCCCTGCAACACCGTCCTCTAGACCTTTTCAACATTGTCAACTTGAGCGCAGGGAAGGGACTCGATTGCGAGTGCCTCCTCGAAGTCGAAAGACCTGCTGTTTGTTTGCGGCGGCAAGGCAGCCGGTTGAACGGCCCGCGGCGGCGTCAGATCGAATTCCGGCAGAAAAGCAGGTCCCTCGACTTTGCTCGGGATAACGATGTAGGTAGGGTCCCGGCGGCTGGTCTGGCGGACGGCGCTACCTTACTGCAGCGCTTGCATCGGGCGCCCCCACTTCCCGGCCCCCGATGTTGTAGCGCTTGAGCTTGCGATAGAGCGTGGCCCGGCTGATCCCTAGCATCTTGCCCGCGAGCGCCTTGTCACCTTTTACCTGTTCGAAGACCCGCTCGATGGTGGCGCGTTCAATGTCCTCCAGGTCGGTCGTCGTCAGCCCGGACGATGGAGAGTCAGAACTCATATCGCCAGGAACGCCGGAGGTGATGGACGGTGGCAGATCGTTGAAGTCGATGGTCCGCCGGTCACCCAGCGCCACGGCGCGCTCGATGCAATTCTCCAGTTCGCGAACGTTACCCGGCCAGTCGTACTGCAGCAATGATTTCATGGCTGCGGTGGTGATCTGAATCGATCCGCCGCGAGCGTACCGCTCCAGGAACCAGTGCGCGAGCATCGGGATATCGGAGCGGCGTTCGCGCAGCGAAGGCAGGTGCACGGTCACCACGTTCAGGCGGAAATAAAGGTCCTTGCGGAAGGTGCCGTTGCGATACTCCGCTCCAGATCGCGATTGGTAGCGGCGATCACTCGCACGTCCACCTTGATCTTCTGATTGCTGCCCACCGGACGGACTTCTTTTTCCTGCAGAACGCGCAGCAGCTTGGCCTGCATTTCCTGCGGCAGTTCGCCGATCTCATCCAGGAAAATGGTTCCACCGTTGGCCGATTGAAACAGCCCCGTCCGCGCTTTGACCGCACCGGTAAATGCACCTCTCTCGTATCCGAACAGTTCGCTCTCAATCAATGTGGGGACCAGCGACCCGCAATCCACCGCGACGAATGGACGCTTGGCGAAGGAACCGCGGAAATGGATGGCACGCGCCACCAGTTCCTTGCCCGTACCGCTTTCTCCGGTGATCAGGACCGGTGTGTGCGTGTCTTTCAAGCGCGAGATCATGCGCAGCACATCCTGGATTTTGGCCGACGCGCCCACAATTCCATGCAGCTCGGTCTCGGTATCCACGCGCTCGCGCAGGAACTCGTTCTCTTCCACCAGGCGGACTTTTTCCGCCATGCGACGCAGGAACAGCCGCAGTTCTTCCAGCGGGGAGAACGGCTTGCTGATGTAATCGTAGGCCCCCAGCTTCATAGCCTGAACCGCGGTTTCGACCGATCCGTGACCGGTCATGACCGCGACCTCGGTGCGGGGCAGCATCTTCTTCACTCTTTCGAGGAACGTGAGGCCGGACATGTTGGGCATCACCATGTCGGTAAGGATGATGTGCGCGGGTTGTTCTTCGAGCAGGGCCAGAGCCGACTCTCCGCCGTCGGCCTCCATGCAGATGAAGCCCAGGGCTTCGCCCACGGTCATGCATAGCTGGCGGATGCTCTGCTCGTCGTCAACGATCAGGAGGCGGATTCGTAAGTCTTCGTTCACACTGCCCTCCCCATAGTTTTTTCGACTACTGAAATGAACTGCTGCACCCGGAATGGCTTCTCGACGCAGGGAGCGCCGGTCTCGCGCAGTGTGGCCACGGTTTCTTCGTTCGCAATATCGCCGGTGATGAAGACGATCCGGGCCGCCAGTTCGGGGCGGTGTTGCGCCACCCAGGCGTGGACGTCAGCTCCGTTCACCCCTCCCGGGCGTGCGCATGTCGGAGACGACGCCCAGAAATTCTCCTGACTCCAGCAGCCGCATGCCGTCGGCGCCGGACTCGCTGCACACCACGGAGTAGCCGTTGCGCTCCAGCGCGGCTCGGACATAGGCCATGACGGCGGGCTCATCCTCGATGAGCAGCACCGGTAAGAGTTGCGGGTTTGGTGACAGGCTGTGTGCGTCATCGTTGTATGACTCCGGCAGCGGCCCCGACTGAGGCCGTTTCTGGGGTTGCGGGCAGGCGTACGACAAATGTCGCGCCCGGCCCACCGGTGTTGTTGTGGCAAAGAATCTCGCCGCCGTGCTCGTGCACAATGCCGTAGCAGATGCTCAAGCCCAGGCCGGTCCCTTTGCCCACTTCCTTGGTGGTAAAGAACGGATCGAAAATGCGATCCGGATGCGAGATTCCAGGCCCGTTGTCGCGAAACAGTATCTCAACCGAGTTGCCTTTGTGCGCGGTCGCAATCTCAATCCGCGCCGGGCGGCCGGTCTCGCCCACAGCGTCGTAGGCGTTGTTCAGGATATTCAGGAACACCTGCTGCAACTGGTGCGAGTCTCCGATCACGCTGGGCAGTTCCTGGTCGAGATGCTCGATCACTTCCACGCCGTGGCTTTGGAAATCGTAAGAGCGCAGTTGCACCGTCCGCCGCAGAATCGGGTTCAGCTGCAGCGCCTTTCTCTGGGGCGGCATCTGGCGGGCAAAGCTGAGCAGGTTCTGGACGATCTGCTTGGTGCGTTGCGCCTCCTGCAGAATCACCCGCATGTCCTTGCGGGCGCTCTCCGGCAGTTCAGGATTCTCCATCAGCAGGTCGGCAAATCCGAGGATCGCGGTCAGCGGATTGTTCACTTCGTGGGCCACGCCGGAGACCAACTGGCCCACCGCGGCCATCTTTTCGGCGTGCATCAGTTTCGATTGCAGGCTGGCGGCATCGGTGACGTCGGTCATGACCACGACCAGGCTGATCACGTGCGACTGCTCGTCGCGCATGGGACTCAGATTGACTGAAAAGTGTCCGATTCTGCCATCGCCGCGCAGAATCTGCAGTTCAAGGTTATCCACCTGGCGTCCGGCCAGCGTTGCGCTCAGGGCTTCGGTGAGAATGGTGCGCCGCGCCGGCGCCACCAGGTCTTCGAGAGGCCGTCCGAGCAACTGCTTCTGCTCGTAGCCCATGTCATGCCAGCGCCGGTTGGCGTAACTGATCAGCCCCGCGGTATCCGCCACCAGGATCAGGCTTTGAGTGTTGTTCAGAATCTTGCCGGAGAAGTCGCGCTCGCGCTGCAGCTCCGCCTGGAAGTTTTTCAGCCCGCTGATATCAAGCATCAGACCGCGGAACTGCGTCACCCGCCCCTGGGCGTCGCGCACGGCGAAGGCATTGATGAGCACATAGACCACCGAACCGTCGCGACGGCGGAGCGTCTCTTCGTGGTTCCGCACTACGCCGTGCTCCTCCATCTCTCGGGCAAGTTCCTGATGGCCCTCGGCCGAGAAATAAACCTGGGTGCGAACATCGACCTGCAGCAAATCTTCCCGGCTGCTGTAGCCGAGCATGCGGACCAGTGCGTCGTTGACCTCGATGAAGCGGCCGTCGGGCGTGGAGAAGAACAGTCCTTCCTGAATATTGTCGAACAGTTCCCGGTATCGCTGTTCCACTTCCAGGCGGTCGCTGATGTCCTTTAGCACATGGATGGTCTGCATGCCTTCGCTGCTGGCGCCGTGCACACGAGACGTGGAAACCAGATAGGTGCGTTCCAGCACGGGATGGACGTATTCGTCATCTCCTTCGATAGTGCTGCGGCAGAAAGGGCAGGAGCGCGGCGGCGGAGCATCGCCCATAGCCAGCAGGGCCGACATGTTGACGCCGATGAGCGCCTGCGGCTGTACTCCGATGAACTCGGCCAGCGAGCGGTTCACGCGCAAGACGTTGCCGGCTTCGTCATGGGCGACGATGAAATCGCTGATGGCGTCGAAAATCTCGACCCAGTGCCGGTTGGCCTGGTCCATGCGGGTAAACAGGCGGGCATTTTCCAGCGCTACTGCGGCGTGCCCCGCGATGGCTTGCAGAATCTGGTTGTCTTCGTCAGCGAAGCGCTGCTCGCAGTCCCCCAGGAACAACACGCCAACCAATTCTCCCGACGCGCCCAGCAGTCGTACCAGGGTGCCGTGGCCTGCACCAAGTTCGGAGGCCAGCGCGGCACCGAATAATTCCGTCGCGCTGGAAGAGACAATTGTGCCTTCGTGGCGTGCCAACGCTTCTTCGACGGCGTGGCTGAATCGTCGCAGCAATGAACGTTCCTGAATCTCGCAATCGTCAGTACCCCGGATGACCAGGGTTTCCATGCCGGTCGCTTGCTTGACCACAAGCGCCGCCTGATGTACGCCCATGATATTCGCGGCACGGCCGACGAAGTTGCGGGCAAAGTCGGGAAGCCTCAGGTGGCCGTTGAGTTCGAGGGCCAGTCCCATCAGCGACTCGGCGCGGCGGCGATGTTGTTCGGATTGATGAAGATTGCGAGTTACCTCCAGCGCCACTGCAACTTGCGCCGCCAGGGCCCGGGCCCGACGAATCTCCTCCGGCGAGATGCCGGCCTGATCGACCCGGTCCAGCACGCCGAACATTCCCAGGACTTCGCCCTCAGTGTCGAGAAGAGGGACGGTCAACAACTGTCGCACTTCGAACTGGGTCAGGATTTCCAGGTTAGCCCCGGGGACTTTTCCGGGATCGTCCGACCAGAAAACCTCCTTGTTGAGGAGGGCCCGGCTGGCAGGTCCGGCGGGAAGCTGGAAATCCACCGGCCTCTTCTGGCCGTTTTCGGCCGCCCAGCGCACGTGGAAGGAGCCGTTTTCGAGCAGCCCGATGAAGCCGCGTCCGAACCCGAGGAAATCCGCCGCCCGCAGCGCAAACTGCTGCAGGAACTCGTCCAACTGGCCGATGGAGCCGAGCTCGGCCGAGATGTCCAGCAGCTGGTGGAGTTCGTAAGCCCGCGCCCGGGCCGTGTTGTAGAGTTCCGCGTTGGCGATGGCCACCGCCGCAAAACCGGTGACCACGGAAATCAACGATTTTTCCTCCGCGCTGAAAACGCCCTCCTGGCGCGGATAGATCAGAGCTGCGCCCTGGGTGAGGGAAGTGCGAAAGGGCGCGGCAATCAACATCCCGGGTGGAACCAGTTCACCCAAAGCGTGGGTAGCGGGATCAATGGCAACGCTGATGGGCTCGCCCGCCGCTACCGCCCGACTGGCCAGGTCGGCGGCAAACTGCAATCCCCGGCGATCATGCCGGGCCCGAACCGAGGCCGCCAGCTGTGAAGACTCGGCAGCAACCGCACGCAAACTGAACCCCGCGCCTTCCCGCAGCATCATGCAGACCAGGCGGGTGCGCAACAGGACCCGAAGCCGGTCAGCGACGGCTTCTACCACCGCGGTAGATTGGGGTGCGGAGTGGAGCGCTTGCGCGACCTCCGCCAGAATCTTGGTTCGCCGGTGTTCTTCGCGCGAAACCTGAGTAAGGCGACTCGCCTCGAGCAGACTGCCCAGCTGTCCCGCCAGGATGGTGGCCTTGGCCGCCAGGTCGGGGTTGAAAAAGTCGGGATCCGAACAATGCAGAAACACCGCGGCTCCGATCGATTCATGGCTCACGACTAGGGGAGCGGCCATGATCGATCGAGCGCGATACTCGGCGGCCATGAGATAGCGGGCGGAATCCAAGCTGATTTTCGTAGACGGTTTTCTGCTGGCGGATGGCTTCGGTCGCGATTGCCACCGAACCTTGAGTGGCCTTGACCCTCGTTCCCGGGAAGCGGTCCGCCATCACACCATCGGCCTCTGCCCCCAGCAACTCGTCGGCGGAAACCCGTTGCCAGAAATAGACGCCATCTACCTGAAAGAATTCGCGAGTCGCCTGACAAAACAGACGGATCAACGCCTGGGCCGGAGTGCCTTGAGCGGCGGCGTCCGAGAATTTGAGCAGGAGACGCTGAAAAGCGTCGTCCGAGCGCGGATTGCTGCGCTCGAGCCGACGCGTCTTCGGCAGAGATGGTCAAAAGGTCACCGCCCACCCACTGTCAATCCACAAGTAGTTGATATACAGCAAATTAGCCTGCATTCTCAATTTGAGTCAAGCGAATAAGGGGTTGGGTGCCGAGATGGTGACAAGCGGCACTCGCTCTGGATCGAAGTGTCTCAAACTGAGATGGCAAGCGGGTCGATGAGACGATTCTTAGCCTCGATCCCGCAACCCACAGCGAAGGGTCAATGATCATTAAATCGTATTAAATCAAGTAGCTTACGAAGATGACTACTGGCGCCGCTGGCAGCTTCAGCGAGCTGGCATCGGCCTTGCACTTGAACGCATGGGGAATCTCCCCTTGCCCTAGGAGCGAACCGGTGCGTTTGGCGACGATGCGGCGGTGGGTGGTCGAGCGTGGTCCTGGCTCTTTGGCTGGTGACGGTGGGAGCGGCGCTGCTTTGGCCCTCGCAGGCCGTTGCCCAGGAGCACGCGAAGACGGACGAATTGTCTCGCAAGGCCAAAACCAAAGTTGCACCCATTTATCCCGACTTTTGCGCGGCGCATGAACATCGTAGGCACGGTGCGCCTGGCCGTCATCGTGGCACCGAACGGCGACGGTGAAGAGTTCGAAGCCCCTGGGCGGGCACCCGGTTCTGGTCAATGCAGCCATGGAAGCGATGAAGCAGTGGAAATTCGAGCCCGCCCCGACCGAGAGCAGCGGAGTTGTGGAATTCAAGTTTCAGCCTGAAAACTAGTTCGAAACCGGAGCGGTTCGCGCCGCGTTCAAAGGCGCGGCGGCAGACAGCGGAGGAAATAGCATGACGATCGGCAGAAAACTTTATGTGAGCTTCGGAGCGGTGCTCGCCATGGTCGTGGTGCTGTTTGCCGTGAACCTGGCGGCCGTGTACCGCGAACACAGCGCCAAGGCCGCCGCCTCCCAGGCCCTGCAACTGGCGGATGCCACCGACAAGATCAGATTTCAGATGATGCAGAACCGCCTCTATCTGACCAACTATCTGCTCAGCGGAGACAGCCGCGAAGCCGACCACGTGAACGATGGCGTCCGCACCCTGGTGGACCGGATGCAAAGCACGATGGCCATTGCCAGCTTCCGAGCAACAGCGAACCGCGCTGGCCAAAGTGCAGCAGACAGAACAGAACTGGGCCCGGGACTTCGCCGAACCGCTGATGCAAAAGCGAAAAGAGGTAGATCAGGGAAACTCCACCGTGGCTGAACTGCAGATCTTCTACCTGCAGAAAGATGCCAGCTCGTGGGTCAAGAGTTCGACCGAATATCTCGACCTGGCCGACCAGGAAAGCAAGACGGTGCTCGAAGAGCGGCGCCAGAGTGACGATTCGGCCAGCAACTGGACCATCGGAATCGCGCTCCTGGGCACGCTGGCGGCGCTGGTTCTCGGCACCGTCATTGCCTTCCGTACCGCCAAATCCATTACCGAACCGCTGGGCGATCTCATGAAAGTCACGCAAACAGATCGGCACGGCGGGTGATCTGGATCACGACATCGACATCAAGCGCGAGGATGAGATCGGGGAACTGGGTCGGACCTTCAACAGCATGGTGGGCTACCTCAGGGAGATGGCATCGGTCTCCGAGGCCATCGCCGGCGGCAATCTTTCGGTTGAGGTCAAGCCCCGCTCCAAAGATGACACCCTGGGCAATGCCTTTGTGCGCATGGTGGACGGCCTGAGAAACCTGGTGCGCAACGTGCGCGACGCCGCTTCCCAGGTGGCCAGCGCTTCCAGCCAGGTGGCCGGCGCCTCCGATGATTCGGCCAAAGTCAGCCTGCAAACTGCTTCGGCCATCGACGAAGTGACCAGCACCATGCACGAGATGAGCGTCAACGTGCAGAACATGGTGAAGAACACTCAGACCCAGGCCTCGAGCGTAAGCGAGACTTCCGCTTCCATCGACCAGATGGTGGCCTCCATTCAGCGCGTGGCTGATACCGCCAAAGTTCTGCTCGACATCTCGAACCGCTCGCGAGAAGAAGTGCACAGCGGCATCAACACCATGGAGAAAGCCACCGACGGACTGAACAAGATCAACATCACCATCCGTTCTTCCGGCGAAATTATCGATGTGCTGGGGCAACGGGCCGACGACATCGGCAAGATCATTGAGGTCATTGACGATCTGGCGGAGCAGACCAACCTGCTGGCGCTGAACGCGGCCATCGAAGCGGCGCGCGCCGGCGAGCATGGTCTGGGATTTGCCGTAGTCGCCGACGAAGTTCGCAAGCTGGCGGAAAAATCGGCCCAGTCCACCAAGGAAATTTCCGAACTGATCCAGAGCATCCAGAAAGAAGCGCGCAAAGCGGTCGAGAACATGGAACGCAGCACCGGCATTGTGAACGACGGTCTCGGCCTGGGACAGGAGCTGAATGCCGCCCTGCGCAAGATTTCCAACGTGGTGACCGAGGTCTACAAGTTTGCCCAGGAGATCGGCGCCGCCACCAACGAGCAGTCGCATGGCTCGTCGCAGATCGCGCGCGCCACCACGCGCTTGAACGAAATCACGCACGAGATCAACTCCGCGGTTGAGGAACAGGCTTCCGGCGCCCAGGCTGTGGTCAAGGCCATGGAGCGCATGCGCGAACTGGTGCAGCAGACGACTTCTGGTTCAACCGAACTGGCGGCTTCGGCGGAACAAATGTCGAAGATGTCCCGCGAGTTGCTGGATGCCATGCACCGCTTTGCTCTCGAGCAAACGGAACGGGTTCCCTCGCGCTACGAAGAACAAGCGGCGGCTGCCAACGCCCGGCGCGCTGTTGCCGGCGCCCGGGCCTGAAGTCAAAGTGCAAGCATGAACCCTGAATTGCAGATTGTCGGATTCCAGGTAGGGCGCGAGACCTACGGCGTTCCTATCACCTCACTGCACGAAATCGTGCGGGTACCCGAGATCACGGCTGTGCCTGACGCTCCGGACTACATGGAAGGCGTAATCAATCTCCGGGGCAAGATTGTTTCGGTCATTGACCTGCGCAAGCGCTTTGGCGAACCCAAGAAGGCGTTGAACCGTCGCAACCGCATCCTGGTGGTGGAACACGGCGGACGTCTTTCCGGGCTGATCGTCGACTCCGCGTCGGAGGTCATCAAGATTCCTGCGGCTGAGATCGAGCCCTCTCCGGCCACCTTGCAGGACGGCGGACTCCACTGCGTGACCGGACTGGGCAAGTATCGTGGCCGCCTGATCGTCTTGCTGGATATGGCCAAACTGCTGGAGAGCGGCGCTCGAAAAGAGCAAGCAGAGCTGGCGAACGTTGAGGCACGCAGCGCTGCCGCAGCCAAGTAGCGGTCCTTCGATGAAGGGCTAAGGACGAACCGGAACTCATGGGCACATCCAGCATACCTGCGCAGTTTTCCGAAGCTGAACTGAAGCTTCTGCAGGTGCTCGTCTACCAGGAGTGCGGCATGTACTTCGACGAGCGGCGCACCCATTTCCTTCAAGACCGCCTGCAACGCCGTTTGAAGGAATGCCATCTCGATTCTTTCTACAGTTACTACCGCCTGCTGATCAGCAAAGAAGGGAAGAACGAACTGGCCCGTCTGCTGGAAAACCTAACGGTCAACGAGACCAGCTTCTTTCGCAATAAGGCCCAGTTGGATTTGTTTCACAAGCACGTCCTCGACGAACTGATTCGCCGCAAGCAAGCGCAGCGGGATTACTCGTTGCGCATCTGGAGCGCGGGCTGTTCCACCGGCCAGGAGCCTTACACTCTGGCCATGCTGATCGCCGACAGCCTGGCTTACTACTACCTGCGCAATCCGCAGCCTGCGGTCATGCCTTCGCCCAAGCCGCTGATTCCTCCACCCTGGAAGGTCGAGATCATCGCCAGCGACATCAGCTACTCCGTCCTGCGGGCGGCCCAGGAGGGCATCTATTCCGAAACTCAAATGACGACCGTGGATTACAGCTACCGGCTGCGCTACTTCGACAAGACTGGTGACCGTTACGCCATCAAGAAGGCGCTGAAGGAAGTCGTCCACTTCGACTTCCACAACCTGAAGACCGAATACCTGCCGCAGCGCAACGACGTAATTTTCTGCCGCAACGTAATGATGTATTTCGACGAACCCGAACAGAAACGCCTGCTCGAAAAGTTCGCGCGCTGCCTCAATCTTCAGGGCTACCTGTTCGTGGGCCACGCCGAAAGCCTGCTGGCCCTGACCGACAAGTTCGCCATGGTCCATCGCAACAGCGGGACTGCCTACCAGAAGGTGGAGGTGACGGCATGACCCAGTTTTCCGACGAACGCGGCGCGGAAATGCGGGAGCTCTTCTTCGAGACTGCGCAGGAACAGCTGCAGTCGCTGAACGAGGAGGCTCTCAAGCTTGAGCGAAACCCTGCTGACGCGGAATTGGTGCGCAGTATCCGGCGCATCGTCCACACCATCAAGGGCGACGCTGCGGCTTGCGGCTTTCGCGAGTTGAGCAATGCAGCGCACGAACTGGAAGATGCCCTGGCGCTCGAATCCGTATCCTCGCACGGCAGCCTGGCGGAGATCGCGTTCGCCGCCGCCGACACCTTCGGCGCCATGCTGGCCGCCTATCGTCGCAAAGGGAAGCTGCCCTCGTCCGCGCCACTGGCAAAAATGATTCGTGAGCTGGCGCAGCAGCCCAAAGGGAAGAAGCGCCCGAAGAAGGCGTCCAAGGCTGCCGTCGCCCCGGCTGCGTGGACCGAATACGAGAAGCTGGCGATCCGGAATGCCGTCTCCCGGGGCAAGACGGTGTACCACATCACCACTGGAATCGATCCGCACTGCGCGATGCCGATCGCCGCCCGGCAACTAGTCCTGAACGGGCTGGCGCCGTCGGCCGAAGTTTTGGGGGCGCGTCCCGAGGCTGGTTCGCCGGCCAGCACCCAGCGCCTCGAGTTGCTGGTGGCAAGCGAAAAATCTCCCGACCAGTTGTCCACTCTGTGCCGGATCCCTACCGTGATCTCGAGCGTGGTGGTGGAGCTTGTACAAGCTGCCGAGCCTAAGGCAAAAGTAACACCGTCGCCTTCGCAGCCTGCATCGCCGCCCGAATCCGGGGAAGAACTGGCGACCGTCGGCAAGCCCAATCACCCGGTACTCGCGGAAAACATTTTGCGGGTGGACGCAGAGCGAATTGATGGTGTGCTCAACCTAGTCGGCGAATTAATTATCGGCCGGTCCATGCTGCAGCAGGCATTCACAGAATTCGCTCGTCACGTTCCCAAGGAGGCCTTGCGTGGCCGCTTCAGCGATGCCATGGCTTTTCAATCTCGCGTGCTCAGCGAGCTGCAGCATTCGGTCATGAAAATCCGCATGGTCCCGGTTGAACAGCTGTTCCGGCGCTTTCCCCGGATGGTGCGCGACGTGGCCAAGCAGTGTGGAAAGGAAGTCGCACTGGTGATGGGCGGCCAGGAAACCGATCTGGACAAGAGTCTGCTCGATGTGATCGCCGAACCCATGACCCACCTGGTCCGCAACGCCGTCAGTCATGGCATCGAGAGCGCTGAGGAGCGGGTCCGAAACGGAAAGCCAGCGCGCGGAACCATCCATCTCACTTCGTATCACCAAGGCAATCAGGTTATCGTTGAAATTACGGACGACGGCGCCGGTATTGATGTCCAAAAAGTCAAAGCCAAAGCTTTGGAGAAGGGCCTCATTACCTGGGAAGAGGCGGACAGGTTGGGAGAAACCGAAATTCTTGCACTCGTGTTCCGGCCCGGGTTCAGCACCGCCGACGAGATCACAGAGATCTCGGGCCGCGGGGTTGGCCTGGACGTAGTGCAGACCGTGTTGCACCGCCTGAAGGGTTCGGTCGACATTGAGACCCGGGTGGGCCAGAGTACGACCTTCCGCCTCAAGTTGCCCCTCACGCTCGCTATTATCAAGGCCCTGTTGTTCCGGGTGGAGCAGCGGCTGTATGCCGTCCCCTTGAACGCGGTAGCGGAGATTGCACGCGCCCGGGAATCGGACGTGCACCAGGTGCAGAACTACGAAGTCTTGCAGTTGCGCGATCGCGTGCTGCCTCTGGTCCGTCTGGGGTGTGCGCCGGGTCCTGGCGAGAAGGCCGGGTCCGGAAAAATCTTTGTGCTCGTGATTTCGATGGGCGAACGCAAGCTGGGGATGATCGTGGACCGCCTCGAAGGTGAAGAAGAACTCGTCATCAAGGCGCTCGATGACCAGACTGTCGCGACGGATTTGATCAGCGGAGCTTCCATCCTGGGCGATGGCCGGGTGGTGCTCATCGTCAATCTTCCAGCCATTGTGGATCGTCACAGCAAGTTTCGCCCGGAACCGGGTGACAGTATCGTCTCCGGCATCCTGCTTTCGCACGCCGACCGCAAGAATCTGCGCGAAGCCCCCGCGGAGGCGCGTCCATGAACCCGGTGCGCGTACTGGTGGTGGACGATTCCGCGCTCATGCGGAAGCTGATTCCACAGATTCTGCAGACCGACAGTTCGATCGAGGTGGTGGGCACCGCGATGGATGGAAATTTCGGCCTGAGGAAAATCGAAGACCTGAAACCCCAGGTCGTGACCCTCGATCTGGAGATGCCGGGCATGGGCGGCATCGACATGCTCAAGGAAATCATGCGTCGCCACCGCTTGCCCGTCATTGTGGTGAGTTCCCACAGCACGGAAGGAGCTTCCATAACGCTGCAGGCGTTGTCCCTGGGAGCGTTTGATTTTGTGGCCAAGCCCATTGACGTTTCCGCCCGCATGCCCCAGATTGCCGCGGAGTTGATCAGCAAGATCAAAGCGGCAGCCCAGAGCCGGGGAGTAACCGTCAGGCCGGTAGGTCTAGCCCCGCGTTCGGGAAAGAAAGCCCCACTCGACGCCAGAAGAACTCCGACCAAAGTAATCGCCATCGGCGTTTCCACCGGAGGCCCGCAGGCGTTGCAATATGTATTCTCGCAGTTGCCGGCGGATTTCCCCGGCTCCATTGTTGTGGTGCAACACATGCCGGAAGGCTTCACTGAAATGTTTGCCCGACGTCTTGACGAAATCTGTGCCGTCGGGGTCAAGGAGGCGCAGTCAGGCGATGTCCTGCTGGCAGGACAGAGTCCTGATCTGCCCCGGAAGCCGTCACCTGAAGGTCAAACGGCTGCCGCTCGGAGACGTTGCGGTACTGAGTGATGAGCCGCGAGTCAACGGCCATCGTCCCTCTGCCGATGTGTTATTCAAAAGCTTGGCCGACGAATTCGGGTCCAAAGGCGGTTGCCGTCCTCATGACTGGAATGGGAGACGATGGCGCGTCGGGCCTGGGCGCGGTCAAGGCTGCGGGAGGAATGACCATTGCTCAGAGCGAGGAATCCTGCGTGGTCTATGGCATGCCCAAGGCAGCCATTGAGCGCGGCTTCGCGGTGCGGGTGGTGGGGCTGGATGTTCTGGCTAACACCTTGCAGGCCCAGGCTATGGCAGAGCGCAGAAATGGATTTGGAAACGAGCCCGGAGAAGGCGGCAAAGCCGCAGGCGCCGGACGTGATTAGTTTTGGACTAGCGGTTAGGCGCGATTTTTGCAGATAAACGCAGGGGGGATTTATGGAGCAGTTTGCATCGTTAAAACGCAGCAAGGACGGTCAACCGGTCCGCTACCTGGTGGTGGACGATTCCGTCTTCGCCCGCAAGAATCTGGCACGCATCGTCGAAACCTTCGGCGGCCAGGTGGCCGGCGAAGCCGGCGATGGCATGACCGCCATCACCGAATACGACCGCACTAGTCCTGACATTGTGCTCATGGATATCACCATGCCGCAGATGGAAGGGATCGAGGCGGCCGAGAAGATCGTGGCCCAGCATCCTGAGGCGCGCATCGTCATGGTGTCTTCCGTGGGCTATCAGGAAAACATCGTGGCCGCGCTACAACGCGGAGCTCGTCACTTTGTGCAGAAGCCGGTCAAGCCGGAAGTTCTGTACGAAGTGATCAAGTACGTGTTGGGCGAGGATGGGGCCGTGGCCAATGCTGCGGGCGCGGGAGCCTGATTTATGAAGATGGAGCTGATCCAGCCGTTCATCAACGCGGCGGATGCCGTCCTGGCCCAAGGGCTGCAGTCTCCCATGTCCATTGGGAACCTGAGCATGGAGCAGGAGGCTTACCGGCGCAAAGGAGTGGCCGCCTTGGTCGCGATCACCGGCGACATCGAGGGCCGAATTGTGTTCGACCTCGATCCCGAGACAGCGGTGCGTGTCGCCAGCCATTTTGCTGGCGCCGAGCTGCCCGAGTCCGATGACCTGATACGGGAGACGGTTTGCGAGTTGGCCAATCAGGTAACCGGAAATGCCGTCACCGCCCTGAATGACCAGGGCTTCCATTTCCGCGTCCATCCCCCCGTCCTGCATACCTCCGAACACGGTCCCACCAACACTGAAGATACCGAAGCCCTGGTCATCTGCTGCGAAACCGCCAGGGGGAACGTGTTCATGAACATCGCCCTGCGCTACAACGTCCAATCGCCCGGCGAATTGGCGGCAGCAGCCGGCGAGTAGCGAATCTCGGACTTCGGCCCTCAGCCTCGGACTTCAGACTGCCCAGCTTGAACCTCAAGTGTCACGCGCTATGCTTTTGCCGAAGTCTGACGCCTGACGTTCGAGGTCTCGCTTTACGGTCCCGCTAGAACGAACACGGGGTTTTGCGGCAAGGCATTTCCGCCGTTCGGTGGGGTGACGGTGCTCAACGGTGCAGGCAGGTCGAGTACCGGAGTGTCGTCAGAAGAGCGAATGACCGCAGTGCTCCCCGAATCGCACTTTCCCGCAAATACCTTTGAACTGTCCGCCGAAGCGGCGGCAGAAAGACGAAAGCGCACTCCGCCCAGCGCACCTGCCGGGACCCCTAGGCCACTAGCTATCGCAACCGGTCGGGAACGCCGTAGAGACTTCGACCACGACGGCTCCCGTTCCGCTCTGACTGCTCGCCTTGGTCCCGGTGCTGCTGACGACCGTGAAGGTTCCAGCGTTTACCGCGGTGAGAGTAAATGTTCCGTTGTTTCCCGGGTCGCCCATGCCCGAAATTACCATTTCCATTCCGGGGCGCAGGGCGGGGCCCGATGTCAGCGTGTAGGAGTAAGTGGTCGTGGGGAAGTTGGAGCTGGTATTAGGGCCGTCTGGCAAAGCGCTTGTGATGCTGACCGTGGATTCCAGTGGAATCGATCTTTCGGACACTGCCGTCAGTGGCGTTGATGACGGTAACCTCGGATCTGATACAAAGCTGGGTATCCAGGGGATCAGAAGTGCAGGGGGGAATCTTTGTGGAACCCACCGCGTAAGCCCGGCTGCCATCCGGCAACACGGCCACCGTAACCGGTCCGGGGACAACCGGGGTCGCAAACAAGACGGTCGGCGGATCGGACGAAACATTCAAAGCGGTCACAGTGCTGGCGGTCGGATTGGTGATGTAGAGGCGATTTAGCTTGCTGTCATACGCCATGTAATTCGCGTCCGCGCCCACCGTCACCGAGCTCAACACTGTGTCGGTCTTGGTGTCAATTGTGGAAACCGTGCCGCTTCCGCTGTTGAGCACGTAAATCCTCGCGCTGTCGGAGCGGGCCACCGCCCAGACCGGAGCGGCGCCGGTCGGAATCGTGGCGTTGCCATTCAAACTTCCATCAATCGTGTTGATGCTGGTCACCGAACCGGTGCCCTGGTTTACGACATACAGTTTCTTGCCGTCCGGAGTCTCCGCCAGGGCAACCGGTTTAGAGTTGGGGTCAGGAGCCGGCTGGCTGGGATCTACGCGAATGAGGTTGGTTACAACGTTGCTGGTCGTGGAGATCGCAGCCACCGTTCCAGTCCCGAAGTTGGCGGCATAAACCGTGCCGCTTTCCGTGGTATGGACAAATACCGGGTTCGAGCTCGCCGGAAGAGATGTCGTCGTCACTGACGTGGCGGTCGATCCCGGCGTCGGGGAATAGGAAGAAACCGAATCTTCACGCGTATTCACGGCGTAGACCCGAGCGCCGTTCGGGGTCAGCGTGGCGTGCGCGGGGCCCAGTCCGAGTTGGGCGACGCCGATATTGGTGTCACCCGAAACATCCATACGGCTGCTGGCACCGGGGTCATTTGCACCGTTGACGCTAAACACCAGAACGAAGTGAACAGCCTGGGGATTGGGTGGCGGGGCGACAATAGGAACGGCCACGGGACGGTATTGGTCTCCGCAGCTGACGCAAATCAGGCCAAGAATCAGAACGCCCAGCAGGCGGGCCGCACGCCAAAAATTCATCCGCACCCCAGCAGAACCGTCCATGAAAGATTTCCCATTTTAATGGTTGGTGGGAATATGCGCCAGCGGAGGACTCGGCACTTGGCAATTAGCACGTAGCCTTTAGCACTTAGCCTTTAGCCTTCCAGTCTGATGCTCAGGTGGCAGCCGAAAGGCTGCTCTCAAGAGTTGACAGGCGATTATCTGTGCGGAGAGGTCAGTCGTAGATGGAGAGAGTGCCAAGTGCTAATTGCCAATTTGTTTCTATGCCTTCCCTCTCGACCGTTTTCCCACGGCTTCACGCGCGGGCGCTGCCGGCTTCTTTTTTCCTTCCATCTCGGCCAGGCTTTGTTTGAGGGCGGCCATCAAGTCCACCACCGGGGCCAGCTTTTTCGGCTTTTCTACTTCGGCGATCTTGCCGCCTTCCAGTTTGGTCTCGATGAGCTTTTTCACGTTCTCCTGAAACGTGTCGTGGTACTTTTCCGGGTCCCACTCAGCGGCCAGAGCTTCAATCAACTGATGAGCGACTTTGACTTCCGCTTCTTTCAGTTCGACATCGGGCGCGCCAAAGCCTTCGACCTGGCGAACCTCCTCCGCGTAATACATGGTGTGGAGCATCAGCCCGCCCGAATGTGGACGCAGAAACACGGTGTACTCGCGGTTGTGCATGGTCAGCTTGGCGATGGCGACGTACTCGCTCTCTTCGAGCGCCTTGGTCAGCAAGCCGTATGGCCTGCGCCCCGCTTCCTCCGGCAACATGTAGTACGACGATTCAAAAAACACCGGATCGACTTCGCTGGATTTTACGAACTCCAGGATCTCCATGGTCTTCGCAGTCTGAGGCTCGATCTTCTTGATCTCTTCGGGCTCAATCACTACGTATTCGTCCTTGCGGAATTCGTAGCCCTTTACGATTTCACTGCGCTCCACCACCCGATTGTCGGCGGGACAGTAATATTGCTGCTTGACCCGCTGCAGGTCATCGCGATGCAACATGTTGAAGGAGATGCCGCTACTGCGTGCGCCGGAGAAAAGACGCACCGGCATGGAGATCAAGCCGAAAGTAAGATATCCCGACCAAACAGAAGCTGCCATGAGTTCACCCCGAACCGGAAATCCCCAAGCGTAGTGCAGTTTAGACTACTCAGGGGACTTTGATGCAGCTCGAAGACGCTGGTACTCTGAAAGCCAAGCACTATCTGTAGCGCGAGCGAAAAAACTACGCTATATCTTGTGGATGACGCCGATCCAGTTGCGCACTGGCACCATTTATCGTGACTGATGTGTCTGACCTCTCCCGACTCGGCGATTTGACCGCCTTCCAGGGAGCGTTGGGTCATCGGAGGTCTGCTCACCCTTGCCTTCGCCGTGTTCGCCCGCCTGATGCGCGGAGTAACAAACTCCGGCGCGCTGGTGGGCGCGGTCAGCTGCTTTGTACTCTACCTGTGTGCCGGTCCGGGGGCTTTTGCGGCGTTGATTACTGTCTTCGCGCTGGCCTGGATCACGACCCGGCTCGGCTATCAACGCAAACAGATGTTGGGGATCGCGGAACGCCGGGAAGGCCGGAAGGCATCCCAGGTTCTGGCCAATCTTGGCGTTGCCACCGCCTGTGCTGCTTTTTCC
The DNA here is from genome assembly GCA_963803655.1 of Terriglobia bacterium. GTDB lineage: Bacteria > Acidobacteriota > Terriglobia > Terriglobales > Acidobacteriaceae > JAIQFF01. Next base: position 53,459 of record CAWDNR010000009.1, on the reverse strand, counting down.
GCCCTCAGCCGTAACCGGATGCTGTTCTTGCTGGCAATGGCGGCGGCGCTTTCCGAGGCCGCAGCTGACACAGTGTCCAGCGAACTGGGCCAGGCTTTCGGCGAGAAAGCTAATCTGATTACCACCTGGCGCCCCGTCCCCGCGGGGACTGATGGCGCTGTGAGCCTGATCGGAACCCTGGCCGGAGTGGTCGCCGCAGGCATGGTAAGTTGCGTATGTGTTCTCGGTGGACTGCTGCCCCGGCAGTGGCTGGCAATCTCGGCCGGCGCGGCTATTCTGGGCATGGTCGCCGACAGTTTTCTGGGCGCCTGGCTGGAGAGGCGCAGTCTGGTTAATAACGACTCGGTAAACTTCTTGGGTACCCTGGTCGCGGCCCTGGCCGCATTCTGGCTGGCCTAAGTCACCTGTTCTTCCGCGATTTACCCCGGCAGGTCATGTACTGATGGGCCTTGCTGGAGGTGACCGTCCGGGGCGAAAATCTTGGAAGAGCATCTTGGCGCAACGGTGCTCGCATCCCACTACTTTGCTGCGGTTTCCGGGGTTATCGACGAGGCCTGCAAAGCAACGAAAGACGTTTAGAAGTATGAAGATTCACACGTTTGTTATCGGTTCCGTGCTGGCGTTGGCACTGTTCCTGTTCGCCCAACAGCGTCCGGGCACGCCCCAGCCGGGCACCTTCCGCGAGGTCGTCGACCTTACCCATTCGTTGCCGGCGAGCGGTTTTGAAAAGCCGCAGAAGTCCGGTTATCGGCTCGAAACCGTGGCTTTGTCCAAAAAAGTGTCGTCTGAGCCTTCAGAGCAATTTGCTACCCGCATTGATGCTCCCGCCCGTTTGCGCCGTGGCACGTGGACGGTCGATCAGATTCCAGCTGGCCGGCTGATTGGGCCGCTGGTGGTGCTGGATGTCAGCGCCAGCGTCAGGAGCAACCCCGACTATGAAATTTCCGTGCAGGACATTGCTCGCTGGGAGCAGGCCAACGGGCCGATTCCCCTGGGCGCGGTCATAATGGCGCGGACGGGATGGGGTTCCCGCTGGAATTCCGTCAGAAACTACCGCAATGCCGACGCCAAAGGCGCTGTGCACTTTCCCGGATACTCCGAGGACGCGGCCCGCTTCCTGGCAGAAGGACGCAATGCTCTCGGCCTCGGCATCGATACGGCGAATCTCGATCGCGGCTCAGCCAGGGAATCTGCCGTCAATCAATATGCCGCAGAACACGGACTCTATCTTCTGGCCAACGTGGCCAACCTCGATCGCATGCCCGCGAACGGCGCCGTCGCAATGGTGGCTCCTGCGAAAGTGGCAGGCGGGTCGACCGCCCCGGTGCGCATTCTGGCGCTGGTACGGTAGCAGGCTGAACTTCTAGTGTCTAAATTCTCGAGCTCACGAGCCCCCCAAAAAGCTGCCGACTGTTGTTGGTGTTATGGCGATGCTACTGTAGGCAAGACCGTAGTTGGGGTCGACGGCGATGGCCTGATTAAAGTAGTCGATGCCCGTATCAAACCCCTCTTTGGTATTGTTGGTATAGTATTTGCCCTTCAGATAAAGTCGATAGGCTTCAGGATTGTCGGTCGAGCCTTTGGTCAGCTTCTGCTGATCTTCCGCCGAAAGTTGCGAGCGCAGACGCTGAGAAACTTCCCTGGCGATATCACTCTGAACCGCCTGGGTCGTCCTCTATAGGGGATGGTTCGGATCTTCTGATTCCTCGATTCAGGCTGCGTCCTGAACAACACGCGGCTAAACTGCATCTGTCTCCGAAACTTCTCCCTGGTCGTCATTCTCCATTGCTTTTCTGGAGCTTTTCGAGTTTCCTGTTTGTGTCAGTGGAGGCGATCATGAGTGATCCGCGATATCCCATTGGAAAATTCAGCTTCGGCGGTCCTCCGGACGAGCAGCAGCGCCGGACGTTCATCGACGATATTGAACAGACTCCCGCCGCCTTGCGGGCCGCAGTGCAGGATCTTTCACCGCAGCAGATCGAAACTGCTTACCGCGACGGCGGATGGACGGTGCGGCAAGTGACGCACCATGTGCCGGAGAGCCACATGAACGCCTACATCCGATTTAAGCTGGCGCTGACCGAAGAGGCGCCGACCATCAAGCCTTACATGGAGGACCGCTGGGCGAAACTGTCGGATGTCCAGTCAACTCCACTCGAAGTTTCGCTGACCCTGTTGGACTCGCTGCACAATCGCTGGGTGCACCTGTTGCGTTCGCTCGAACCACAGGATTGGAAGCGCACATTCAATCATCCCGAGTTGGGCCTCATGCCGTTGGATAAGAACCTGGCCTTGTATGCCTGGCACGGACGGCACCATGTTGCCCACATCACGGAGCTGAGGAAGAAAATGGGGTGGTCGTCATCCTGAGCGGAGGAACTGCTTCGCGGAGCAGTTTAGGAGTCGAAGGACCCCTAGGAGTTTATCGGTCGCGACTGGCCTTTTAAGATTGAAGCTAATGTCTCAGGATTTTCAGCGTGGTTGGTGTTATACGGGGCCTTCGACTCCGCGGAAAGTTCGCGAAACGAACTTTTCCACTCCGCTCCGGATGACATCTACGCCGGAATATTCAGCTTCCACACCATATAACTCGCGGCTTCGCGTAGCACCGCCACAACTCGCTGCCACGCCGACCGCGGACGAGAATCCGGACGGGGTGCCACGTACACCTGCACTCCTTCCCGCTCCAGCAATTTGCGGATGCGGAACACATGGTAGGCGTCGCTGACCGCCACGCAGCTGTGCATCCGGTTCGCGCTCATGATTACGGCAACGCGTTCTGCGGACGATGCCGTGTCAGAACCCTGAGTTTCGGCGATTAGTTTGGATTCCGGAATGCCGCGGCGCATCAGGTAGTCGTGGCCCACTCCGCCTTCGCTGAAGGTTGGGTCGGCGCCTGATCCTCCGGTGGTGATGACCACAGGAGCGGCATCACGTTGGAAGAGATCGTAGGCGTGATCCAGCCGGGCGCGGAAGACAGGTGACGGGCGTCCTGCATATTCAGCCGCGCCGAAGACGACGATGACGTCGGCGGGATGAACTTCCTGCAAACCGGCTTCGTGTACGATTCGGACGCTGGTGATCCCGAGAAAGGCCGCGACCCCTGTCGCGGCCAGCGCCACCACCCACAAGGGCCAGGGGCTAGGCCGCCGCTTTGTTGCAGGGTTCATCCTTGCGCGAAAAACTCAGAAATCTCCTGGGCCGGGATGGCGCCTTCTCGCATGATGCGCCAGCGCGCCTCTTCGTCGGTGAGATCGATGATCGTCGAAGCCACTTCACGGGGCGACGTGCCGCCATCGACAATGATCGCGATGCGGTCCTGGAGTTGATCGCGGACGGCCACCGCAGTGGTGCACTCGGACTCGCCACTCAGGTTCGCGGAAGTGGCGGTAATCGGAATCTGCGCCGCCTGCACCACCGCCAGCGGAATCGGGGCCTTGGGTACCCGCAGCGCGACATTGCCGGTGTTGGCAGTTACTTTCAGGGGGAGCCGCGATGATGCCTTCACGATGATAGTCAGCGGTCCCGGCCAGAAGCGGCGCGCCAAAGCGTAAAACTCTTCCGGCAGGGGCTGTGCCAGTTCTTCGGCCTGGTCCACGTCGGCGATCAGCAGCGACAGCGGCTTGTGCCGGGAACGCGACTTGATGTCATACACGCGATCCACCGCGCGCAGGTTAAAAGGATCGGCTGCCAGGCCGTAAAAAGTATCCGTAGGCATGCCCAAGACCTCGCCGGCGCGGATCTGGTCCGCCGCATAACGGATGAGTGACGCTTCCGGGTTATCGCAATTAATCTTGACAATTTCTACACGCACTCCAGGTCGTCCCTTCCCACCCCTAGTGTTGAAATCGCGAGAGCTAACATAACATGGGAAAGCGCACAAAGCCGAGAGGACGGGTATGATTCTGAGCGAACTCGCGCCAACATGAAGGAAATCACAGCCACAGGCGGCCGGACGGCGAACCCCCGCTTACGCCGCATCGAAGGACGGCACAACACGCTGGTCAAAGACCTGCGCCGCGCCTTTTCCCGCGGCGAGCTTACCTCCGACGGCTATTGCGCCATTGAAGGCTTCCGCATTCTCGAAGAAGCCATTCGCAGCGGTCTGCGGTTTCGGGCGGTGTTCTTCAGCGAGTCAGCGGCGGTCAGGGCGGAAAACCTTCTCTCGCAGCTCGGCGCGCAGGTCGAGACGTTGTTGTTGCCCGACAAGCTGTTTGCCAGCGCCGTCCCCAGCGACGCGCCTCAGGGTGTGGCAGCATTGGCGAGATGGAAAAAATTCTCGCTCGAAGACGTGCTGGCCAAATCGAAAGCCGGGCCCTTGCTGGCCATTGCGGGAGTGCAGGACCCAGGAAATCTGGGGACGATCCTGCGCTCAGCGGAGGCCTTCGGTGCCGGGGGTGTGCTTCTGGGAGAGGGCACGGTCAGCCCGTTCAATCCCAAAGTGGTGCGGGCCTCGGCAGGTTCGGTTTTCCGGCTGCCGGTGGCGCGAGCAAAACTGTCCGGGGCTCTGGGCCTTATGAAGGAACAGAGCCTGCGGCTGGTGGCAACCGCGTCGCACAAGGGTACGCCTCTCGCGCAAGCCAATCTGTCTGGGCCTCTGGCCATTTTTGTCGGAAGCGAAGGTGCAGGATTGTCCAGAGACCTCATCAAGGAAATGGATGAGATCGTGGCCATTCCGCAAGCGCCTCAGGTGGAGTCGCTGAACGTGGGCGTGGCGACGAGCATTGTGTTGTACGAAGTAATGAGGCAAAGACAATGAGACTCATCACCACAGAGGCACAGAGACACAGAGAAATCGAAGACGGAAAGGATCCCAGAACGAGCCCTATCATCGGTGCGGCCATTGAGATACACCGCAACTTGGGTCGAGGACTCTTAGAGTCGGCGTACAGGGAGGGGTTGTGTCACGAACTCCATTTGCGCGGCTTAGACTTCAGACGCCAAGTGGCGTTGCTCCTGCTGTACAAGGGGCTAAAGCTGGACTGCGGTTACAAGCTCGACCTAATCGTTGAAGACGAAATCATTCTGGAATTGAAGGCAGTCGAAAGCCTCTGCCCGTCCACGAGGCACGGCTCTTGACCTACCTGAGATTGACAGGTAAGAGAGTCGGCCTTCTGATCAACTTCAACGTGCCGTTGTTGACGCAAGGCACAGTCAGGAGAGTTCTTTAAAGAATTTCCTCGCTTTCTCTGTGTCTTTGCGTCTCCGTGGTGAATTGGTTTGCATGAGTCTGTTCCCAACCATTCCGAGTGGCGATAACCCCGGCGATCGCACTCGCCCGCTCGCCGATCGCATGCGTCCGCGCACGCTCGACGAATTTGTTGGCCAGGAGCACCTCGTCGGTCCCGGCAAGCCGCTGCGGACCCAGATTGAGCGTGACGACCTCGGCTCTCTCATTTTTTGGGGGCCGCCCGGCACCGGCAAGACTACTCTGGCGCAAATCATCGCGCGCCTTACCAAGGCTGAATTCGTTGAATTCTCCGCCGTGCTTACCGGCATCAAGGAAATCAAGCAGGTCATGGCTGACGCTGAACGCGCCAAGCAATACGGCACGCGGACAATTGTCTTCATTGACGAGATTCATCGCTTCAACAAGGCCCAGCAGGATGCGTTCCTACCCCATGTGGAGAAAGGCAACATCCGTCTGATCGGCGCCACCACGGAGAATCCTTCGTTCGAAATCATCTCTGCGTTGCTCTCCCGCAGCCGGGTGTACGTGCTCAAACCGCTGAGCGAGGATCAGATTGTCGAGCTGCTGAAGCGCGCCCTAACCGACGAAGAACGCGGGCTAGGCGCGATGAAGTTGCGGGCTTCGGACGATGTCCTGAAAAAGATCGCGGCCTATTCCAGCGGAGACGCCCGCAGCGCATACAACGTGCTGGAAGTGGCCGCCTCATTGGCGTTGGGCCGAGTTGACAACAAAGCTGGCAAGGAAGTGGGCGCGGAAATCTCCGACGAACTAGTTCAGGATGCGCTGCAGAAGCGTGTATTGCGCTACGACAAAGCCGGAGAAGAGCACTACAACCTGATTTCCGCGCTGCACAAATCGGTGCGTAATAGCGATCCCGATGCCGCACTGTACTGGCTCGGCCGCATGCTCGAAGCGGGCGAAGATCCGCTTTACATCGCACGCCGCGTGGTGCGAATGGCGGTGGAGGACATCGGGCTGGCCGATCCCAACGCACTGTCGCAATGCATGGCCGCTCGCGATGCCGTGGATTTTCTCGGCATGCCGGAAGGAAACCTGGCGCTGGCGCAAGCCGTGGTTTATTTGTCCGTAGCGCCGAAGTCGAATGCGCTCTACGCTGCCTACAGTGAAATTCAGGGCGACGTCGAACGCACCGCTGCCGAGCCCGTCCCGCTTCACCTGCGCAACGCGCCCACAGGCTTGATGAAGGGCCTGGGATATGGCCAGGGCTACCAGTACGCCCACGATCTCGAAGACAAAGTCGCTGACATGCAGTGTCTTCCCGACAACCTGACCGATCGCGTCTATTACCGGCCTACCAGCGAGGGTGTGGAAAAGCGTATTCGGGAGCGGCTGGAAGAGATCAAACGGCGGCGGTCACAGGCTGCGAAAGGCATTTCCCGAGCCCCGAAAACAGAATCCGGCTCATAAACCACGGCATCTAACTTCGGGTAAGGCTCTTTCCGTTTCACTCAGGTTTTTCAAGGAAGTTGGATCCTATGGCCGCAAGCCCAAGACCTCTTGTTACGGACACGGTCGCTATTCGTCCAGTGCAACTCGATCAGGTCGAGCATCTGCTCAAATTGCAGAAATGGGCGCAGAAGATTACGTCCATTCTCGACCTTGATGAACTGATCACCAAAATTGTTGACGACGTGGCCGCGGCATTTTGCTGTGTGGAAGCAACCATCTATTTGCACGACGAAGAGCATGGCGAGTTGGAGATGGCCGGCGTCCATGGCTGCACGCTTCACGGCAAGGGATCGCGGTTGAAAGTGGGCAAGGAAGGTATGGTGGGTTACGTCGCATCCACCCTGCAGATGCGCTACGCGCCCGATGTGCGGCAGGACCCCTATTACATCGCCTGTGAGGAGTCCGCGCTCTCCGAAGTGGCTATCCCTCTGCTCGTGGACGGACGGCTGGTGGGCGTTTTCGCGGCTTCGCATCACGAATTGGACGCCTTCACGCGCGAGCATCTGCGATGGTTGCAGGGACTGTGCGAACACGTTGCGGTCGCCGTCCACAATGCGCGCCGCTTTCAGCATGAACGGCACGAACGGCAGAAGATGAGCCTGGAGGCCAGCGAAGCGCGCGCCATCCAGGAGGCGTTGTTGCCCAAGAGTTCCCCTTACATTCCTGGCTTCGCGGTTTCCGGCCTGTCGATTCCGGCGGGCGCGGTGGGCGGAGACTGGTACGACTTCATTTCTTTCGACGACGGCTGCTGGGGCCTGGTACTGGCGGATGTTTCGGGAAAGGGAACGGCGGCTGCTCTGTTGATGTCTGCCACCCGCGGCATGCTGCGCTCGCTGGCGCAGACCTGCAGCGGTCCGGGAGAGGTTCTCACTCGCCTGAATCGCCTGCTGGTGGAGGATTTTCCCTCCGGCAAATTTGTCACCATGTTACTGGCAGTGCTCAATCCATCGACCCGGGAATTGACCTTTTCCAGCGCCGGTCACCTGCGGCCGCTGCTGGTGGATGAGCACGGCGCGCGGTTTCTGGACAGCGAACGCGGCATGCCGCTCGGGCTGGGCACAGGGGAATTCTCCGAAAGCCGGGTACAGCTCTCCAAGGGCTCGCGTCTGGTTTTCTACAGCGACGGAATTACGGAAGCCACAGGCCTGTCCGACGAAGAGTACGGCGCGGAGCGGATGCGGGACCATGTGTTGCAACCGGGGTCCTGCGCGGAGAGCATCCTGGCCGATGTTCGGACTTTTGCCAACGGCGAAGGCCTGCACGACGACGCGACCGTCATTTTCGTGAGCGCGTAAGAGCATCCACCACGAAGTACCACGAAGGAGTCCCTCCAAGGTTGGATTTCCTTCGTGGTACTTCGTGTCCTTCGTGGTTTATGCAGAGCTTTACCCGAAGCGGGCACGGTGTTCTTTCAGGATGCAACGGTCCATGACCACGAAGATACCCGCCTGGCGGGCTTTCTGCGCGGCTTTCTCGTGGACGACTCCCTCCTGCATCCAGATCACAGGCACCTTCATGCGAATTGCCTGGTCCACAACCTCTTCCACAAATTCAGGCCGGCGGAAGATATTGACGATATCAACTTTCTCCCGCACCTCGAGCAATGACGCATGCGCTTTCTCTCCCAGAGACCCGTGGATCTTCGGATTGACCGGAATGATGCGGTAGCCGTGCGTCTGCATGTACACCGACACCCCGTGACTGGGGCGCAGTGGGCTATTGGAAAGTCCCACCACCGCGATGGTCCGGGAGCGCTTGAGCAAGTCCGTGATGGGATCAGACTGCGGCAAGGAAGCCATGCGGGAATTGTAGTGCGCCGGCTGCAGGGAAAGCCAGTCCCCACGTGCTCCGTGGTAAATCAGCGCTTGGCGTTGCTGTCCATCTTTTGCTTGAACATCTTTGTGGCCAGCTTGCGAACGGTATCCGAAATCTCTTTGTTGTTGGAAAGGTTGCGTAGGTCGCCGATCAGCATGTTCTTCATCAGCCCGAGTGAAAGATCCAAGGGGGTGCGCGGGTTGAAGACCAGGTTGCGCACAACCGCATAGTTCTTTGCGAATCGCCGCTTCATCGGGATCCCGCGCAGCACCGCTTCAAGCACATTCTTCTGCGTGGCAAATCGCTCCACTTCGCCATCGCTGATCTTGGGCGATTCTAGGACCGCCAGAGCCACGATCTTGGTACCGTCACGGATGAGCAGCGACCGTTCTTCCTTTGTGCCTTTCATGGCCAATTGAATACGGCCTTTGATGTCCAGCTTGGCAATTTTCTGCAGGGCGCTGCCCCGTTCCTCCTTGGGGGACAAGTGGGTCTTCCGGACTGGCGCCTTCTTGGCAGCTGTTCCCGCCCCACTGCCGCTGGATGCGGTGGCAGCGGTTGCCTGCGCTGCCAGTGGCTCGTCGGACGGCGAAAATTCTTCGTGAATGCCGCCGATCGGCTGGTACCCATGATCAGCCTCGCCTGCGATTTCGTTGGCGTGCTCGGCGAGATAGGCCAGAACGCCTTCATCAAGGACCTCTTCAGCTTCGTTGGCCTCGTCCGCAGGCGCCTGAAAGACTTCCTCCGGGCTGGCCGCAACTTCCTCAGGCGCAGCTGTCGGGGGAGGCTCGATCTCGGGAGCACTGGCGGGGGCAGGAGGCTCAATCTTGCTGCGAATGCTCTCTGATTGAATTCCGCTCAAATTGGGATTCGAGAGCAAAGCGTTCAAAATGGGGAGAGACCGATTGACTCGGTCGCTCTTCAACATCACCTCGACGACATCGCGTCCGGCGCCCTGCGCCATTGCAAGCAACGATTCTTCCGATACCGATGGGTTGGCCAGCAGCGCCGGCAGCAACGCCGGCCGCAGATTCTTTGCAGAAACCAGATAATCCAGAACTTCCTTGGGTGTGCTTGTGGCGCTGGCGGCGGCACGCGAGGCGGTTTCGTCCCAGCCTGCGAGTGTGAGCTGAGCCTGCTCGCTAAAGACCTTGTTGTGGACAGCCAGGTACACCAGAATTTCGATCATCTCCTGGGCAGGAACCGAGAGCGACCCCTTGGCGGCAGACTGCATCAGGTTCGACGGCACTGCCGACGCGCGGATGAGATCGATCATGCGTGCCATAGCGCCGAACTCCTCCCGGTTCTAATCACTCTGGTTCTACTCAGTCTCGTTCTACACATTCTGGTCTTAGTTGTTTCCGTTCTGCTTATCCACGTGTTGCTTTTCTCCTCGGCGCATGCGCAAGTAGGCGCGGATAAAGGGATCGATGTCGCCATCGAGCACCCGGTCCACGTCGCCTACTTCCATCTTGGTGCGATGGTCTTTGATCATGCGATAAGGCTGCAAGACATACGAACGGATCTGCGATCCGAAGTCGATGTCGAGCTTGGAGTCTTCGATCTTCCGAGTGACTTCGCGCTGTTTCTCCAGCTCGAATTCGTACAGCTTGGATTTCAGCATGCTCATGGCGCGTTCCCGGTTCTTGTGTTGCGACCGTTCGTTCTGGCAACTGGCCACCAGGCCGGTGGGAATGTGGGTGATGCGCACGGCTGAGTCGGTGGTGTTCACGTGCTGTCCGCCCTTGCCGCTCGAACGGTAGGTATCCACCCGCAAGTCTTCCGGCTTGATTACGATTTCAATGCTGTCGTCGATTTCAGGCGAGACGTATACGCTGGCGAACGAGGTATGGCGGCGCTTAGCTTGATCGAAGGGCGAAATGCGCACCAGGCGGTGGACGCCGATTTCGCTGGTCAGCAGACCGAATCCGTACTCGCCATTGACGGCAAAAGTCGCGGACTTGAGTCCCGCCTCTTCACCCGGCTGGTAGTCGTAGAGAACGGTCTGGAAGCCGCGCCGTTCCGCCCAGCGAAGATACATTCGCAGCAGCATATCGGCCCAGTCCTGCGATTCTGTTCCACCCGCGCCGGGATGAATGGTCACGATCGCATTGCGCGCATCGTTTTCGCCGGACAGCAGGCTCTCAGTTTCGAGGCGATCAACCAGACTCCGCAACCCATCAATCTCGCGCCGCAGGTCGGCTTCGACATTTTCCCCTTCGCGGCCCAGATCGAAGTAGGCGGATATATCGTCGCCGCGTCGCACCAGATCAACCTCGGTCGCCAACACATTTTCCAGGCGTTTTTTCTGACGCATGACCTGCTGAGACTTTTGTGGATTCGACCAAAGAGCCGGGTCAGCCGCCTGCTTCTCGATTTCGGCTAGCTGTTCACGAAGCTTGCCGGCGTCAAAGGTACTCCCGGAGATCGCGGACTTGGTCCTTTAGACCAGCGTATTCGTGTTCAAGCTCTTCATTCATGATTAAGCTTCTGTCCTGGCGCGGAACCGGAAATTGAGCAGCAGCCCCGCTACAGAAATTATCGCACACAGGTAAGCGAACCAGTCGCCGTGACGGGTGTAGAACGTGGTTACGTTGGTGAGGGCGTAGTGGGCTTCGAGGGCGGTCCGGACCTTGCGCGGAATGCTGGAGACAACTCTCCCGTAGGGATCGATCGCAGCGGTGACGCCGGTGTTGGTGTCGCGCAACAGCCAGCGGTCATTTTCGACCGCGCGCATGCGGGCCTGTTTCAGGTGCTGGGCGTAAGCTCCGCTGTCGCCGTACCAGCCGTCGTTGGAGATATTCACAAAAACCTCGGCACCGTTAGCCGCCAGTTGCCGGATTTCATCGGGGAAGATCGATTCATAGCAGATGAAGACACCGAGCTTGCTGCACCGGCCTGAAGCGGTGCCCGCGAAATTCCCGGCGAGAAATCGCCGACCTCCTTGGTCAGGCCGCCGGCGAACCCAAACACACGCTTGAAAGGCACGTACTCACCGAACGGGACCAGGTGCATCTTGTCATATCGCCCGAGCCACTCGCCGGCGGGGCTGACCAGACTTCCGAGTTGTAGAGCTCGGTGGCGCGCTCCGGTGTCTCGCCCGCATTGCGAATGCCCAGGCTTCCGACCAGCATCCAGGTTTGGGCTTCGCGAGCGATGTTGCTGACGGCCTCCCGGAACATGGGATCGGTGGTATAGAACGGCGCCGGAGACTCCGGCCAGACCATCAGATCAGGGCGCACCGAGGGAGCAGAACCCGAGGCCGGCTGATCCGGTCCAGAGTTCATGACTGAGCGTACTCAAGCTGATCCGGCTCAAATCCCGCAGCGTGCCCTCGAAATATTCTTTGGTCCAATCGCCTCCCTGCAGAATCGGAATATTCTGCTGCACCAGACGGGCGGTGTGGTCAGTAGGCGAGGGGTGGCGGGGTGATCAACCGTCCGGCTTGCAGCACGATGATAGCGGCGGCTGTCGCCAGCAGGAGTGGCTTACGTTTGCTGCGCTGGCCCCTCTCCGCGCCAATCACGAAAGCGGCCGCCAGCGCCGTATTGACCACCATGATTTCGAAAGACAGCCCGTACACGCCGGTTACCGTGGCAATGCGGGCGAGCGGGATATTGTCGACCTGAGAGATACCCAGCAGGTCCCAGGGAAATCCGGTAATGCGAGTGCGGGCCAGTTCCACCGCGACCCAGGTAAATGGGGCGAGCAGCAGAACCCGGCGGGTGAAGGGATTGGTTCCATCGCCCCCGGCTAGGGCTCGCCAGCAGGCTGATCAGCAAGCCGAAGATACCGTGATAGATGCCAAGATAGAGGCAGAAAAGAATCAGCAACCCGCAGGCGGCGAGCGTACCCACGCCGCCATACTGGCGCATCGTGTTATAGATCCAGTAGCAAGTCCCGGCGTACCACAGGATGCCGCAAGCAGTAAGCCAGAAGAAACGCCTGACCCGGCCTTGCCGGCAGCAGCTTGACTCCAGCCAGAAGCTGCAGGGTGTCCGGCTGCCGGGCGCGCAACAGAGCGATCAGCAGCGGAGCTATAGCAACCCAGCCAAGAAAATACAGATCGGGCAAGGGGAAGATCACAATCTGCAGGCCAGCCGAGAGCAGGACTCAGCAGCCACGCGCTCTTGTCTATCCGCCACACTTGGCAAGCATAGCAAACGTCGGACTTCAGACATCAGACCTCGGACGTCGGACCCTAAGACATCAGACCCGTTCGTCGGTGCCTACAGGTCTGGGGTCCGAGGTATGAAGCCCGACGTCCGAGGTCTGGTTCTCCCACCGATTACGCGCATTCAATTTTTCGATCTGTGCCACCCCTACCCCATCGGCTAAGATGTGGGGCTCGTATGGGGCCTCTCCTCCGGGATAGAATTCTTCTGCTACAGTTCTTATGCACCACAGGAGCACTCAGCCCGGTGATCGTGTCGGTCCAGGGCGGCATTAGAGATATCGACGCTGCTCGACCCCGACGATTCTGGATCGCATATCAGCTAGCCCGCCTCGCAATGGCATCTCCTTTACAACCCGCAGGCTCAGCCAGCAGCCGCGTTCGCATCGTGGTCGCGACGTCAGTGATGCTGACGTTCATCTCCTACTGGCGAGCGGCCGCCATTGTGTTGAACGACCTGGGGTCATCCGCCTTCTATGCTGCGGGTATCGCGGAGCAGGCCGTCGGGAAGTCGGCCCCCTGGTTCATCCTGGCGGTCATGCTGTTCTCCTTCGCCGTGCGGGCGGTCTATGTGGAGAGTTGTTCCATGTTCGTCCGCGGGGGCGTCTACCGCGTGGTCAAAGAGGCTCTGGGTGGGACCCTGGCCAAGATTAGCGTGTCGGCGCTGATGTTCGATTACATCCTGACCGGTCCGATCTCGGGAGTTTCCGCGGGGCAATACATCGCCGGACTGATCAACGACACCTTCATCACAGCCGACACCCACGGCTGGATCCCGCGCGCCCTGCACAACATCTTTCACGGGACGCCTCACGTCGATGTCAATTGGACTTCCGTAGTATTCGCTCGTGATCGTGACCGTTTACTTCTGGTGGCAGAACACCAAGGGCATTCAGGAATCGAGCGAGAAAGCGCTACGGGTAATGCAGATCACCACGGTGATGGTGGTCATCCTGCTGGCTTGGTCTGCGCTTGACCCTGCTGAAGCAGGGATACCAGTCGGTCCCGCTGCCCACCGCCGACAGCCTGAAGTTCAGCGCCGAAGCTCTGGGTTTCTTGAAGCACACGGACCTGGCGCAGGATCTGGCCACGCAAGTTTGCCATTCTCGGTATCCTGATCGCCTTTGGCCACTCCGTGCTGGCCATGAGCGGCGAGGAATCGCTGGCTCAGGTCAACCGCGAACTGGCCCATCCCAAACTGAAGAACCTGAAGCGCGCCGCCATCATCATCGCGGTCTACAGTTTCGTTTTTACCGGGCTCACCGCGTTACTGTTCGTGATGATCATCCCGGACTCGGTGCGAGTCCCGATTTACAAGGACAACCTCATCGCCGGGCTGGCCATGTATCAGTACGGGCCCCGTGCTGCTGCGACTGGTGTTTCGTGCCTTTGTGGTAGTGGTGGGTTTCCTGATCCTGTCGGGCGCGGTCAACACAGCCATCATCGGCTCCAACGGCGTCCTCAACCGCATTTCGGAGGATGGCGTTCTCACCGACTGGTTCCGCCAGCCGCATCCGCGATTCGGCACCACCTACCGGATCGTCAACCTGGTCGTACTTGCTCCAGATTTTTACCATCCTGGTGAGCCATGGCGATGTCTATCTGCTGGGCGAGGCTTACGCGTTCGGAGTCATCTGGAGCTTCACCTTCAACAGCCTCGCCATGCTGGTATTGCGCATCAAGTACAAAGGCGAACGTGGCTGGAAGGTCCCGCCCAACCTCACCATCGCCGGCCACGAGATACCGATCGGACTGGCCTCGGTCTTTCTGGTGTTGTTGTGCACGGCGATCGTGAATCTGTTCACCAAGTCGATCGCCACGGTTGCCGGCGTCTCCTTTGCCGCCGGTGCTTTCTTCCTGATCTTCACCGTTTCGGAACGCGTCAACCGCAGTAAGCACGCCGCTGGCCGAGCAGCACATGAAGGAACATTTCCAGCTGCTGCAAAGCGACACGGTGGAGCGCTCCGGCCTGGGGATCCGTGCCGGGAATGTGATGGTGACGGTCCGCGACTACAACACGCTGAACCACCTGAAGTGGGCGCTGGAGCGTATCGACACCAAGGAGCAGGACATCGTAGTCATGTCAGCGCGGGTGAGCCAGTTCGGCTCCGCCGCCTACGATCTTTCCACCGAGCAGATCTTCAGCGACTACGAGCAACAACTTGTTCACGCGCGCGGTCTCGGTGGCCGAAGGCTTCGGCAAGCATGTTTCGCTGCTGGTTGTGCCTGCCCGCGACCCCTGGTCGGCGATCGTGCAGACCGCCAACAATCTCGAAGCTTCCGCGGTGGTCTCAGGCACTCTCGAGCAAGATGAGCGCCCAGGAACAAGCCTTCTATCTGGGCCATGCCTGGGAGGCGATGCCCGAGCCCAAGCGGCAATTCATTTTCCAGGTCGTCTATCCTGACCTCAAAGTGGACACGTTCCACATCGGTCCACATACGCCGTCGTTGAAAACCGAAGACGTCCATCTGGTGCACCGCCTATGGCTGAACATCACACGCGAGCCGGGATTGGAGACGCTGCATCACCACGACATCCTGACCGAGGCCCTTACTCGTTTTGCCCGCGAGTATGCCGGTCACGACCGTCAAGACATTCTGAGAGAGCTGCGGAAGCAGTCGGGCGTGACGGTGACGACTCGGGCTTTGGGCGACGGCGACGGACTTACCAAGGCCAACGTACTTCCTCCGGGCACGCCGCAGCCCGAGAGCAAAGACAGCGACGACGGTCCATCCACTCCGCCAGTAGTAGGACCATAGCCAGCTCAATGTAGGCGCGAGCGCCCCGCTCGTGCTGCAGTGGCACAGACCCGAACCTGCCCTATGATCCGATGATCCGAATTACCGGTGCCCCACCCTTCGATCTTGAAGGGTGGGATTCCTCTGACCCTCCCTCTTGGGATTGTTCTCATGTCAGAGGCGCCCTCACGCAGGTGCACGGGTGATCTCCATCACCCACCCTATTCACAAACTACGCGGAAAGGGTGGGGCATCCGCACATTGGTGCCTTGCCGCTGGCAGCACGCTCTTCTATGATCGGACGTAAGGCGGTTTGCTATGCCCGACAAGAAGCCTTCCCAAGCCACAAGTCGCTGAAAACCCGATCGCCGATGTTTTTGAGGGGCGGCATCCCTCCCAGGGCGAAAAGGATTGGGCAGAAAAAACGCTGCTGCCGACCCTGGAAAAAGCCCCGGAAAAGCCGATCGGCGCGAACACGGGCATCAATCGCGACGAGCACAGCCACGCCCGCTTCAGCACAATTTCGGGCGCTCCAGTTCGCCGGCTCTACACCGCTGCCGATCTCCCCGAAGACTGGAGCGCGGAAAAATATCTGGGATATCCGGGCCAGCCGCCGTTCACCCGCGGCATTCACGCCAGCGGATACCGCGGCAAGCTTTTCACCATGCGGCAATTCTCCGGCTTCGCCTCGCCGGAAGAAACCAACCGGCGCTATAAATACCTGTTGGAAAGTGGCGGGAGTGGGCTCTCGGTGGCGTTCGATCTCCCCACGCTTATGGGATACGACTCCGATCATCCTGCGAGCGAAGGCGAGGTGGGCAAGTGCGGCGTCGCCATTGATTCGCTCGAGGACATGGAAATTCTTTTCGGCGGCATCGATCTGGAAAAAACAACGGTCTCGATGACCATCAACTCGCCTGCATCGGTGTTATGGGCGATGTACCTGGTGGTGGCCGAAGAACAGGGTGCCGATTGGAAGAAAATCTCCGGCACGCTGCAGAACGACATCCTGAAGGAATACATCGCACAGAAGGAATACATTTATCCACCGGCGCCTTCGATGCGCCTGGTAGTGGACACCTTCGAGTTCGGTTCCAAGTTCACTCCCAAGTTCAACACCATTTCCATCAGCGGATACCACATCCGCGAGGCGGGCTCAACCGCGCTACAGGAACTGGCTTTCACGCTCTACGACGGCATCGAATACGTAGAATGGGCGCGGCGGCGCGGCCTCGATGTCGACGACTTCGGCCCGCGTCTCAGCTTTTTCTTCAACGCCCACAACGACTTCTTCGAGGAGATCGCAAAATACCGCGCCGCCCGCAAGATCTGGTATCAGGTAATGAAGGACCGGTTCCAAGCCAAGAACCAGCGCAGTTGGCTGCTGCGGTTTCATACTCAAACGGCAGGCGTCTCGCTGCCGGCGCAGCAACCCATGAACAACATCGCTCGAGTGGCCCTGCAGGGCATGGCGGCGGTCTTGGGCGGAACCCAGTCGCTGCACACGGATTCCTATGATGAGGCCTTGGCCTTACCCACCGAAGAAGCAGCCCGCATTGCGCTGCGCACCCAGCAGATCATCGCCTACGAATCCGGAGTGACGCAGACGGTCGATCCTCTCGGCGGATCGTATTTCCTTGAAACCTTGACGCTCGAAATGGAAAAAGGCGCTTTCGACTATTTCGGCAAACTGGACACCATGGGTGGCATGGTCAAAGCCATCGAGCGCGGTTATCCCCAAAAAGAAGTCGCCGAGGCTTCCTACCAATACCAACGCGCCGCCGAAGCCAAAGAAAAGATCATCGTGGGCGCGAACGAATTTGTCATCGAGGAAGAGCCGCCGCATACCCTCTACATCGACGAGAGCGTGGCCCGGCAGCAATCGGCAAAGCTGAAAGCCCTGCGGGCCCGGCGCTCGAATGAGGAAGTCCAACGACGCCTCGATGCCTTGAAGAAAGCTGCGGCCCAGGAGCCGCGATCGTCCGCCGAACGGGGAGATCTCTTCGGCGAACACCATGCCGTACATCGTGGACGCGGTACGAGCCTATGCCACCGTCGGCGAAATCTGCGAAGCGCTGCGCGAAGTATTTGGAACTTACACGGAAGTAAGCATTACGTAGTCCGCTCGCGTTGGGGCTGGCGCCCTGGCCCGCCTGCCTGTGCCTCAATCCCTGTGGCGCGAAAACGGGATTGTTTGAGGTCACAAATTGCGACCTCAAAACAGACGCTATACTTTACTTATCCAGATGGCAAAGCACCCGTAACACACTCGCCGTGCCAGTGGGATCGCGAATCCTGATCCTTCGCCACCAAAGAGTCATTCTCGATAGCGATCTTGCCGAGCTCTATGGCGTCCCGGTCAAGCAGTTGAACCAGCAGGTAAAACGTAACCGGGAACGGTTTCCGGCGGATTTTATGTTCCGGCTCACCGCCAAAGAAGATCAACTCTTGAGATCACAAATTGTGATCTCAAGTGAGAAGCACGGCGGCCGCCGCTATCCACCCTACGCCTTCACTGAGCACGGCGCGATCATGGCAGCAACCGTGCTCAATTCGAAACAGGCCATTGAGATGAGCGTTTTCGTCGTGCGGGCATTTGTCCGCATGCGGGAGATGCTGGCCAAAAACCGCCAGCTTGCCGCCAAAATAAACGAGTTGGACCGCCGCCTGGAAACCCACGACACCGCAATTCAGGACATCATTGACGCCATCAAGGAACTCATGGTTCCGGAGGGACCGTCGAAGCGCAAGATCGGATTTCAGCTTCCGCCTGGCAAGAGTTGATGGACCAGGTTCTCGCGGGCGAGTCGCCCGCGGCCACACGAGCCCGACATCTACTTGCGGCGTTGCCGGTACAAGGTTCCGTCTACCTGCCTCGCCATGGCCTCGACATCCAGCGCGACCGCCAAAAACTTCGCGACACCGTCCGCCGTCTCCTTGGGATCGCGCAGGAGCGCATGATATTGTACCCGGCTCACCTTCACGTGGGGTTTGCCATTGAGCCAGCCGTAGACGTCGGACAGGTGGTCCTGGAACGCTCGCGCCACCACGGAATTGTCCTCGCCCGGATCAAAATTCCCGCGCCGGCGCAGCATCTCGTCCTGCGACGCCATCACTTCCGGCAAAGGCCGCTGCATGAAGATGACCCGGTACTCGTGCTGTGCCGGAAGCGAAAGCAGAAGCTGGGAGATCACTTTCACCGCCTTGCCTTCCGCTTCCGCAATGCAGGCGGGGTCTTTGGGCAGTTGCTTGACGCGTTCCCACTCCAGATAGCCTCGCGGATTGTCGACATCAGCCCGGCGTTCGCCGTCGGAAAGAATAGGCATACCGCCCGCTGCCAGCATCTGCATCATGAGGGAAGTGCCGGAACGCGGCAAGCCGGAAACAATTGTGATCATGAACAATAGTAAACGGTGACGCGCTTGTGAATGGCGATGCGATTGCCTGGCGGACGAGAAGTCACCCGAAGCTCACAGGGACAACCGTGCTAGACTGACCAGCTTGTTGACGACGACTCGAAGACGATTTCTGGAGCAGTGCGCAACCGCCGCTGCCGGAATTTGGCTCGCCCCCGCCTGGGCCCGTGCCAGTTCTGCTCCCAGTCTGCATTTTCCTTCGCAACCGCGGGAACGAATCGCCATCGCTTCGTATCCTTTCCGGGAGTTCATCGCCGGAGAGGACAGCAAAGCTGCGAAGCCCATGGACCTGAAAGATTTCGCCGCCCATGTCATCGAGAAATTCCAGATCAACAAGATCGAGCCCTGGACCGGCCATTTTCCTTCGACGGATCCGAAATACCTGGAACAATTTCGGGTGGCCGTGGAAAAAGCGCGAGCAGCAGTCGTGAACATCGCGGTGGATGGCGAGCATAGTCCCTACGCGCTGGATCGCGCCGAACGCGAGCAAGCCGTTGCCTTCAGCAAGAAGTGGGTGGATAACGCTGTGGCCATCGGTTCGCCAAGCATTCGCACCAACCTTCCGGCAGCGAAAGACGCGAAGCCGGACCTGGATCGCACGGCCGAAAGCCTGACGCGAGTCGTTGAGCATGCCTCGGCGAAGAATATCGTCGTCTCTCTCGAGAATGACAATCCGGTCAGCGAAGACCCGTTCTTTCTGGTCTCGCTGGTCGAGAAAGTGAACAGCCCGTGGCTGCACACTTTGCCCGACTTCGGCAACACACTCGCCGCGAAAGATCCCGACTACGCATATCGCGGCATTGACGCGATGTTTCGCCACGCTTACTGCATCTCGCACGTGAAGTCTTCTGAAACCAACGGCCAGGGCGTCACCGTGCGCGTGGATATGGGAAAGACATTCGGTCTCATGAAACAGCGCGGCTACAAGGGCTACTGTTCGATGGAGTGGGATGATGCCGGCGATCCTTATACGGGGACGGCTGAGCTGATCCGGCAAACTGTCCAGTATCTTTCCTGAGCTACCACAAAATAGTCTCTGCTATCCTCCTTGGCCTGATCTGCGTCAAAATATCTGACATGCGCAAAGCGATCAATCATCTGAAGAAATCCGATCCGATACTCTCCGCCATTATCGAGCGGGTCGGTGTGTGCCGCATGGAGTTTGGGCCGCCGGAATTTCATAGCCTGGCGGAGGCCATCGTCTATCAGCAGTTGAATGGCAAAGCTGCGGTGACTATCTTTAAACGCTTTGCCGCTCTGGCCGGAGAACCCCTTACGCCGGAGGGAATCCTCAAACTGACTGACGCCCAGTTGCGCTCGGTGGGACTATCCAAACAGAAGTCTTCCTACCTGAAAGACATGGCCGGACGCGCGGCCCGCGGCGAGCTCGACTTCACGCGCCTGCCCGAAATGACCGATGACGAAGTCATCAAGCACCTGACCCAGGTCAAAGGTGTGGGCGTATGGACTGCACATATGTTTCTGATGTTCACCCTGCGGCGTCCGAATGTGCTGCCCACGGGCGACTACGGCATCCAGATGGCAATCAAGAAACACTACAAGAAGCGCAAGATGCCCAAACCCGAGGTGATGGCGAAGATCGCAAAGTCGTGGGAACCGTATCGCTCGGTGGCTTGCTGGTATCTGTGGCGAAGTCTGGATATCAAGACCATGTAATTTAGCAACTCAGATTGCGGCGCCCAATCTGAGAACTGAGAACCAAAATCTGAGATCTGAAAATCCACAACCTGCAATCTAAAGTCTGCAATCCCCTGTAACTGTGCGCCTGCGCGCCCTCTGTGGTTAAATGGAGGTCGATGGCTGACCTGAAGATCCGCGTGCTGGTGGCAAAGCCCGGCCTGGATGGGCACGATCGCGGAGCCAAAGTGATCGCTCGCGCTTTGCGCGACGCCGGCATGGAAGTCATCTATACCGGCCTTCGGCAAACTCCGGAGATGATCGTAAACGCGGCGCTGCAGGAAGACGTCCACGTCATCGGACTGTCGATTCTTTCGGGCGCGCACAATGCGATCGTTCCCCGCGTGATGGACCTGATCAAGCAGAACAAAATGGATGACGTGCTGGTGGTGGTCGGCGGCATCATCCCCAACCAGGACGTGGAAAATCTGAAAAAAATCGGTGTGGCCGCCATTTTCCAACCGGGCACCTCCATGGACGACATCGTCCAGTTCATTCGGGGCAACGTCAAGCCCCGCGGCGTGCCCACGGCCACTTGAATTGATGGGCGAACTCAGCACCTCACGTTTGAAAGATATCCTCCAGAGCACGGTCGGGCCCACGCCCTGGTACTGGAAGACTTTTCCTGCATTCAATTCTGTTTCCGGCCAGCGTTTCGTCTGGACCCATCACGGCAGCGAGGGGCCGCTGGGCTATCTGGTTACTGTGGCACTGCAGCAGGAGCCGGACAGGCCGCGCCTCGCGCTGAATACATATTGCCGTCCGTTTTTTGTGCCGCTGGCCCACCTCGGAATCTGGTGCCCGGAAGGCCGCAGTATTCGCATCACCTGCTTCGATCCCGACCAACTTAAAGCTTTCGATCTGGCCGAAATTGCGGGCTGGTTCAAACCATCGAGTGACCGCATCTATTCGGCAGCGGCGCCCCTCGCCGAGTTTGAAGTCCCGCTCGGCCTCGCCGCCGGCATGCATAAGATTGAAGTGCCATCCGAATTGCAGACGGTGGACGAATTGATGATTCCCACCAGCTATCCCGCTCAAGGTCAAGATGATCCGGCTTTCGCGCTCTACGTCGTTTATCCCAACGCGGGGCTGGTCGAGGTCTTGCCGCAGAAATGGTTCACGGCCAGCCAGTATCAGGTGGGGAAGCAATGGATCACACGTGCGGCACGCGATCCAGAGTCGCACCGCATTTTCGGCGAGTGTTTTGGAAGCGGCAGTTTCCTGCTGGAGGAAGATGGATGCCGACTGGAACGATGGTTGGAGAAGAACGCTTAGAAAAGTAGTGCGTAGCGCAGTGATCGGATTCTTAACTCTGAATTCGAGATTCTGCACTCTGAAATTGCCGCACCAACGTCTGTCAGGCGAAAGCAGCCGTTTGCGCCCTCCTGCTCCGCTGTTATACCGTAACTTGTTTCAGATCTCCACTCATGAACGAACGCATCGATCCCGGGACGCCCTCGAGTTCCACTGTTCTCGACTCACACATCGATCCCACTTCAGCGCGCTTTGAAGCCAATATGCGATTCCTGGCCGACTTGGTATCGCAGGTGCGCAACGAAGAGGAGAGAATCCGCGAGGGCGGCGGGCCCAAAGCGATTGAGAGCCAGCACAATAAGGGACGCCTGACCGCACGCGAACGCATCAATCTGCTGGTCGATCCCGGAACGTTTTTTGAATTGGGCGCTTTCGCGGCCCACGGCATGTACGAAGAGTGGGGTGGCGCCGCCGCAGCAGGGGTCATCACTGGACTGGCCCGCATTCAAACCCGGCTGGTGATGATCATCGCCAACGACGCTACGGTGAAAGCGGGTGCTTTCTTCCCCATGACTGCGAAGAAGGTGATTCGTGCCCAGAACATCTCGATCGAAAACCGCGTGCCGACGGTTTACCTGGTGGATTCGGCGGGAGTCTTCCTCCCGTTGCAGGAAGATGTCTTCCCCGATACCGACGATTTCGGCCGCGTGTTCCGCAACAACGCCGTAATGTCGGCCATGGGGATCTCGCAGATCGCAGCCATCATGGGGATGTGCGTCGCGGGCGGCGGATACCTGCCGGTCATGTGCGATCACGTGCTGATGACCGACGGCAGCGGCCTTTTTCTCGCCGGGCCGGCCCTGGTACAGGCTGCCATCGGTCAGAAGATTTCCGCCGACGAGCTGGGTGGCGCCGCCATGCATTCGGCCATCAGCGGCACCGTGGATTTCCGCGAGCCCAACGACGAAGCTTGCCTCACCCGTATTCGCGCCATCATCGAGAAGTGGGGATACCGCCGGCAGTCTCCCTGGGACCGCCGTAAGCCGCAACCGCCGGCGCTGGCCTCCGAGGAAATCTACGGCATTTACGATTCTTCTCCGGCGCGACCCTATGACACCAAAGAAATCCTGGCTCGCATCGTGGACGGCAGCCGTTTCGATGAGTACAAGGCTGAATACGGCAAGACCATCATCTGCGGCTACGCGCGCATCGGCGGCTTTGCAGTGGGGATCGTGGCCAATCAAAAGCTGCACGCGCAACAGACCGACCACGAAGGCCGCAAGCGGATCGAATTCGGTGGCGTGATCTACACCGAGTCGGCAGAAAAGGCGGCACGCTTCATCATGGACTGCAACCAGAATCTGATTCCGCTGGTCTTCTTCCACGACGTAAACGGATTCATGGTGGGGCGCGACGCGGAGTGGAGCGGCATCATCAAGGCGGGGGCGAAGTTGGTGAACGCGGTGTCCAATTCAGTTGTCCCCAAGATTACGGTGATCGTAGGAGGCTCGTTCGGCGCCGGACACTATGCCATGTGCGGCAAAGCTTATGATCCGCGCTTCGTATTCGCCTGGCCAACCGCGCGCTACGCGGTCATGAGCGGAGATTCCGCCGCCGGTACGCTGGTCGAAATCAAGATCAAGCAACTCGAGCGCAGTGGAAAGAGGTTGAGTGAGGAAGAGCGCAAGGAGCTGTTCGAATCAGTGAAGAAAACCTACGACGAACAGACTGATCCGCGCTACGGTGCCGCCAGGTTGTGGATCGACAAGATCATTGATCCAGTAGAAACGCGCGATGCCATCACGCAGGCACTCGAAGCTGCCGCGCTGAACCCGGATGTGCCCGAGTTCAAAGTAGGAGTGCTGCAAACTTGAAAGCAACGGCGCCACGGATTTACGCGGATCTTCACGGATCAAGGCAAGAATTAGAATTATCCGTGTAAATCCGTGAGATACGTGGCCTGATTTGTTCATGTCTAATTCCGTAAAACTCGTCGAGTGTCCGCGCGACGCCTGGCAGGGGTTGCAAGGGCAGATTCCTGCTTACATCAAGACCGACTATCTGAAAGCGTTGATCAGCGCTGGGTTCAAGCACATTGATGCCGTATCCTTCGTTTCGCCCAAGGCCGTTCCGCAGATGGCCGATTCGGAAGAAGTGCTGAAGGAGCTCGATCCGCCCGACGATGTTGAGATCATCGGGATTGTGGTCAACGAAAAAGGCGCGCAGCGGGCAATTGCCACCGAGGCGGTGCGTACTCTCGGTTTCCCCTATTCGGTTTCGCCGACGTTTCTGCAGAACAACCAGCATCAGACGCTGGAAGAAGCGATTGACGAGCTGGAGAAGATCAAGAACAAGGGAGAACCGGCCGGGCTCGACACGGTGGTTTACATCTCGATGGCGTTCGGCAATCCCTACGGCGATCCCTGGAATATTGGCGAAGTGGTCGATGCGGTGGACCTGCTTGAATCCCTGGGCGTTCGCACCATCTCGTTGGCCGACACCGTGGGACTGGCCGGGCCGGCGCAGATTCGCGAACTATTTTCAGCGGTGACTTCGAAGTACGACTATCTCGAGATTGGGGTGCATCTGCATAGCCGTCCCGAGCAGGCGGCGGAGAAGGTTCTGGCCGCGTATGATGCGGGCTGCCGCCGCTTCGACTCGGCATTGGGCGGCCTGGGTGGATGCCCTTTTGCGCAAGACGCCTTGGTGGGAAACATTGCGACCGAAAAAGTGGTG
The DNA here is from genome assembly GCA_963803655.1 of Terriglobia bacterium. Classification (GTDB taxonomy): domain Bacteria; phylum Acidobacteriota; class Terriglobia; order Terriglobales; family Acidobacteriaceae; genus JAIQFF01. The sequence goes on along the minus strand of CAWDNR010000009.1, from coordinate 28,966 downwards.
GAAGCGCTGCAGCAAAGAGGAGCGGAGTTGCCGGCACTGAAATCGCTGGATGTATTGCTGCGAATTACAGCGGAGCTGGGAGCACGATACACGGAGTCTGCGGCCGCCGATTGAGTTGCGACAACATGGAATATAAAACAATTCAGCTTGCGCTCGATTCCGGCGTTGCCACGATCACGCTCAATCGTCCAGGAGAAGCGCAATGCTATCAGTCGCGCCCTGGTGGAAGAACTGTTGGCTGCACTTGATGAAGTCGAGAAATCGTCTGCGCAGGTCGTCATACTTACAGGCGCCGGCAAAGCTTTTTGCGCGGGCATGGACCTTGACGAATTGAAAGCCCTGCTGGGGAGGACGCACGACGAGAACGTGCAGGACTCGATCGCGCATGGCCCGCATCTTTCGCCGCATTTACGATTTTCCTCTGCCCACCATTGCCGCGGTGAACGGCGCAGCCATCGCCGGCGGCACGGGATTTGCCACCATGTGCGATTTCACGCTGGCCGTGCCTGAAGCCAAGTTTGGCTACACCGAGGTGCGCATCGGATTTGTGCCGGCCATCGTTTCCTCGATGCTGGTCTGGCAGGTGGGACACAAGATTGCACGCGACCTGCTGTTGACCGGACGCCTGATTGACGCCGCCGAAGCTCATGCTTTTGGCCTGGTCAACGAAGTCGTCGAGCCGGCACGGTCTGATGGCTCGGGCGCGCGAACTGGCGTCGCAGCTCATGGAGAACAGTCCGTCGTCGGTGCGAGCGACGAAGCGCCTGATCAACGGATTCATCGCCGGACAGCTCGACCATCAGATCGCGCGAAGCGGTGGAAGACAACGCGCGCATCCGCACCACTGCCGACTTTCGCGAAGGCATCACGTCGTTTCTGGAAAAACGCAAACCGCGCTGGAGCACCAAGTGAGCGCACAGGAAGTGAGTACGCGAAGCAACCATCGGCGGCATGGTCTCGGAGAGCCGGCTGCGGGTGCGCTACGCGGAGACCGATCAGATGGGCGTGGTCTACCACGCCAATCACTTCATCTGGTTCGAAATCGGTCGCGTCGACCTGATGCGGCAGCTGGGATTCACCTATCGCGACATGGAGCGGGACCACGGATGCTTCATCCCGGTGGTCGACGCGCGCTGCCGCTACAAAGCGCCGGCACGTTATGACGACGAAATCATCGTCCGCACCCATCTGCGAAATGTGCGCGAGTCCGTGATTCATTTTGGCTACGAACTGGTGCGGGCCGGCGACGGCGAATTGCTGGCGGAAGGCGAGACCATGCACATGATCCTCGACTCGAAGATGAAGCCCGCGCCGCTGCCGAAGAATTACCTGAAGGCCTTCCGGAGCGCGATAGGGAAGTAGGCAGCTCGAAACTGGGAACTGGGAGCCGAAAACTGGAAACTGGAAACTAGAAACTGAAACTGATTTGAAAGCCTTACACATTAACGGGAAAGATCTCACTCTCGAAGCGGTCCGGGAGGTGGCGGTCGAACGCCGCGCCGTCCTGCTTGACCCCGACGCCCGCGAGGCGGTCGACCGCGCACGCGCGGTGGTGGATGCGCTGGTCGCGGAAAATCGGGTCTCTTACGCGATCACCACGGGTGTGGGCAAACTGGCCGATGTTCGCATTGCCGGCGACCAGATTCGCGAACTTCAGGTCAATCTGGTGCGCTCCCACGCCGCGGGGATAGGCGAGCCGCTCTCCGCCGCTGAAACCCGCGCCATGATGTTGCTGCGCGCGAATTCGCTTTCCAAAGGTCATTCCGGCGTGCGCGGTGCGGTCATCGACACGATTTGCGAGATGCTGAATCGCGGCGTCACCCCGATGGTGCCCTCGCAAGGCAGCGTTGGAGCCAGTGGCGATCTGGCCCCGCTGGCGCATCTGGCGCTGGCGTCTGATCGGCGAAGGCGAATGTCTGGATGAAAAAGGTACGCGCGTTCCTGCCGCCGATGCCATGCGGCGCGCACAGATCAAGCCGCTGGTGCTTGAGGCCAAGGAAGCGGTCTCCCTGATCAACGGCACGCAGGCGATGCTGGCGGTCGGAATCCTGGCGCTGCTTGCGGCAGAGACCCTGGTCGGATACGGCGGACGTGATCGGCGCGCTCTCGCTCGACGCGTTGCGCGGCACGGACGTGGCTTTCGACGAACGCATCCACCAGGCGCGTCCGCACCCGGGCCAGCTTCGGACTGCCGCGAATTTGCGCAAGATGCTCGAAGGCAGCTCGCTGCGCGATTCGCATCGCGACTGCGATCGCGTGCAGGACGCATACTCTCTGCGCTGCATGCCGCAAGTGCATGGCGCGGTGCGCGACACGCTGGCCCACTGCCGCGAAGTAATGGAAATAGAAGTCAACTCGGCGGTAGACAATCCGCTGGTATTCATGAAGAGACCACGTAGGGGCGGACGCTCCTTCGACTTCGCTCAGGACAGGCCACCGTCCGCCCAGCGGAGCGAAGCTCCGCCGCCTTAGAAGCCGACGTCATCTCCGGCGGAAATTTCCACGGCCAGCCTCTGGCATTCGCTCTGGATTTCCTTGGCATTGCCCTCAGCGCGCTGGCGGGCATTTCAGAGCGCAGGTTGGAGCGGCTGGTAAACCCGGCGCTGAATGAAGGTCTGCCGCCGTTTCTGGCTGCCGGCGCGGGCCTGAATTCCGGATTCATGATGGCGCAGGTCGCCGCCGCATCGCTGGTCAGCGAAAACAAAGTGCTGGCGCATCCCGCCTCGGTGGATTCGATTACGACTTCCGGCAACAAGGAAGACTACGTCTCCATGGGAATGACCGCGGCCCTGAAGCTGAAGCGCATCGTGGAAAATTCACGCAACGCGATGGCGATTGAAGCCATGGCTGCGGCCCAGGCGCTGGATTTTCTGGCTCCGCTCAAGACTTCGAAGCGCGGGCAGGCGGCGCATGCCGCCATTCGCTCGGTGTGCGCGACCATGGACAAAGATCGAGTGATGTATCAGGATTTCGCCCGGATCGCGGAGTTGATTGCCAGCGGGAAGGTGGCGGAGGCGCTTGCGGTAGGTAGGTAGCAGGTGAATTTCGGGTGCGCCATCCGCGTCTCGCCGGTCTTTGGAGAGCCAGCGTGGATCGTTAGCCTGAACCTGCCCGCCCTGTCGTTCCAACGTGCGGAACGACGAGGCCCGAGCACCGCCCGGTTAGCTCATTTTCCCGTCCAACCCCAATCTGTCTGCGATTCCCTTTCAGCGCTTCGATGCAGAACGCGATGTGCTCTTCCAGATCAACTCCAAGGTCCGCGGCGCCGTTTATGACGTCCTCACGCTTTATGCCGCGGGCGAAGGCCTTGTCCTTCATCTTTCTTCGGACTGACTTCGCGTCAACTTCCGCCAGAGATTTTCCTGGCTTCACCAGCGCGCACGCAGTAATGAATCCTGCCAGTTCGTCGCAGGCGAAGAGCGCCTTTTCCATCTGGGAGTCACGGGTCACGCCGGAATATTCGGCGTGCGACATGATGGCGCGGCGGATTTCGTCCGAATAGCCCCGCTCTTTCAATATTTCGTTGCCTTTGTACGGGATGATCGTCGAGGCTGGGATACTTCTCGTAATCGAAGTCGTGCAGCAGGCCGACCACGCCCCACAACTCCTCCTCAGGGGCCGAGCCAGCGTGAAACTTGCGGGCATAAGCGCGCATGCAGGCCTCGACCGCCAGTCGCGTGCTTGCGCAAACTTTCCGATTGGGTGAACTCAGTTAGTAACCCCCACGCCTGCTCTCGATCATTCATGGTTTCTTACCTGTTTTCTCCGGTTTTTCTCCAGCTAATTTTGCTTTTCGCACGACGCGTTTTGTTTTTGACCCCGGAATGTTCTTGACATCCACAGGTGTTGTACCTCAGATTACGCTGCAGGTTGGAACGAAGATGTTTTTTGCGTTCGGTTTTTCGTTCCGGAGAAGCCCCGCTCTGGCCCTCCCACACCTAGATGGCCACTACCCTTGCACCTGTAGATTCAAGGGAAGTAGTTCGTTGCGATCACTGCCTGCTGGTCCAATTCCGTACCACCAATGATCTTTGCCGCCGCTGCCACGCCTCGTTAGACGAAGAGGAGCCGGAAGTCGTCATGGCCCCGCCACCGCCGCAGATGATGCCGTCGAACGGCAACGGCCGGGGACATCTGAATCTGGCGACTTCGATCCGGTCGCTCCGGTTGCGCAGCGGACTCAGCCAGCGCCAACTGGCGGCGCGCATGTCGGTCCCCCGGACCTATGTGTCGAAGATCGAAAATGAAAAGGCGACTCCGACCCTTTCCTCACTGGAACGGCTGGCACGCGCGCTGGAAGTCACCGTGCCCGATCTGCTTTCGGGCGGAGAGCGCAACCGCCAGGAAGAAATCGGTGAACTGATGAAAGATCAGTTTATCGCGGAACTGATGCCGTTCGTGTCGCAACTGAACGGGATGCAGTTATCGAGTGTACTGGCGCAGGTTCGTGATCTGACCCTGCGTCCGCGCCGCAGCGCCTGAGCAGATAATGTGGGCGCGAGCGTCCCGCTCGTGCGGCAGCCTCAGGACGATGCCGCACGAGCGAGGACGCTCACGCCCACATTGAAAACGATTTTTATCCGGGCAACCACCAACTGCAGCCGGGGCCGCAAGGCCCCGGTTTTTTACATGCGCGATCCGCCGCTACTTCTCTCGCAGATACGACTCCTTGTATTCCAGGTAATTCCTAGCGTAGCGCATGATGGTGTCCTGATCTTTCGCTTCCAGTTTGCGACGGAAATTTCCCGGAGATCCCATCCATAGCGATCCGGGTTCGACAATGGTTTTCTCCGAAATCAGCGTGCCAGCGGCAATGATCGAGCCCGCGCCAATGCGGGCGCCGTTCAGGATAATCGATCCCATGCCGATCAGGCAGCGGTCTTCGATGGTACAGCCATGGAGCGTCACGGAATGTCCTACCGTGACGTACTCACCCACGAAAACTCCGTACTGCTCCTTCATGCCATGCAGTACGCTGCCATCCTGCACGTTCGAATACGCGCCCACGCGAATGGAATGAACGTCACCGCGCAACACAGCATTCATCCAGATGCTGGCGTGCTCGCCGAGAACCACATCGCCGATGATCTGCGCCGAATTGTCCACGTAGCACGACTCGGGAATCGTGGGTGTTGTCCCTTTGTAAGAACGAATCATGTTCATGTCAGAAGGAAAATTGAACATAACACGGGGCTGGCGTTGGACGTAAGAGTCCTGGTCCGTGCGTGGAAGTTGAGACTACGCGCCGGCGGTGAGGCTGCGGCGTTCCATCAGGACCACATCACGCCAGCGTCCATTCAGGCATCCCAGTCGTGAACGAGTGCCGACGATCCGGAATCCTGCATTGGTGTGCAGTTTGATGCTAGGCGTGTTTTCCGGGAAGATGCCGGCCTGAAGGGTCCAGATCCCCGCGGCTTCGGACTCAGCAACCACTCTTGCCATCAGTTTTGCCCCAACGCCGCAACCTCGCGCTGCCTCTGCCACATAAATACTATCTTCCGCCACTCCGCGATACACCGGTCGACTAGATACCGGACTGAGCGCGGCCCATCCGACGACTTCGTGCCCCGACAACGCGACCATCCGGCATGCTCGCAGGTGGCCAGCGTCCCATTCTTTCCAGTCAGGTGCGGTCTGCTGGAATGTAGCATTGCCGGTTTTCATGCCCTGCAAATAGATGGAGCGCACCGCGTCCCAGTGACCGGCGACCAGTGGCTCGGCGGCTATCGGTCGATCGGTTGTCCGTCGATCCATGGACCAATTGTAGAGAAGCATTGGCCTGGATCGAAGCCGTTCCGATCGAAAAAAGTAGAGTCTAAGTCAAAAGGCGGCGGACAAGAGTGTCCCGTCCCACACTGAGTAGGGCGGATTCTAATTTTCCGTGGGCACCGGCACTTTGGGCGCGGCGGGTGCTCGGGGCGGCTTGGGTGGCACCGGCACTTCAGCTATCGCCGATCCTTTGCGGAGTTCGATTCCGCCGTGTTCATTGCTGATCACCAGGTGCGGACCACCTGTGCCGACCGTGCCGCTGGCGGTCGCCTGATCGTCGCCGTTGTCGATCTTCAGAGCACTGAAGTCCGATTCGATTTCGCCGCCACGAGAGTGGGCATCCAGCTGGAAACCAGCTTTGTCAGGAATGTAGATCTGGACATCGCTGTTGCGGTTGCTCAGTTGCATGTTGCCCAGCTTGCTCATGTGAATTTCGACTGCCCCGTTCTCGTTCTCCAGCCGGACGTCCCCGTCAACTCCGTTCAGCCGGACATCCTTCGAACGGGTCAGCAGGCGAAACGGGCCGATCAGGTCGTTGGCCCGCAGATCGCCGGAATCCATGTCGAGGTCGCCGTTCAGGCGGGAAAACTCCATGTCGGTACGGGCGGACTTAAAGCCGACTACGCCGGCAACTTTCCCCAGCTTGATCGAGTCGAACTCGCCGTTCAGGTGCGCCGCGCCCTTAACGTCTGCCAGTGAAATATCGTCCGCGCGTCCCTGGACTGAAACATCGCCCGAGATATTCGAAACCCGCGCCGAGCCGCCGGACAGATTGAGACTTACCTTGCCGTTGATGTCGGAGGCAGCGACATCGCCATGCTGGCTGGCAATTTCAACGTCTCCATCGCGGCCCAGCACGCTGACATCACCGTGCCGTGTCGAGATTACGACCGGCACTTTGCGCGGGACGCTGACATCCAGATCGGTTGTTACCGAGTGGTCGCCGGCGCCCTGCGTATTGGCATTCAAAGTGATGACATTGCTGCTGGCATTGATTTGCGGCTTGGTGGCGGGATTGAACTTGTCGGCTTCTTGCTGGCTGTCTGCATTGATCCGCTTGTGCGCGGCTACGTGAATCTGGTTGTCGTCCGAGACCGTCAGGTTCACCGCGCCCCGATCATTGGTGATGCGCAAGCTGCCGCCCGCCGGAAAGTCCTGCTGGAGTTGATCGTCGTAACTGTAGTTGTGACCGAACAGTGCCAGATCTTCGTCGCCCAGATTGATGTGGTCGCGGATCTCCTCCCAGTTGAAGCGCGAAGCCTGAGTTGCCGACAAGCCCAAAAATAATCAGGAAAATCAGCAGCACGACTCCGCCGGCTCCAATCCCCGCGGGGCGCGTGCCTTCTCTCTGGGCTTGCTGATACTCGACCAGCTTGATCACGCCCCAGAGAATGATCAGGGCGGGCCAGTAGGTTCCGAACCAACGCAGAAGCGGTTGCGGGTGCAGCACGCGCATGGTAGTGAGCAGGAGCACGACTCCCAGCAGGATCAGGACTACCGGACCGGCTACGGAACGCCGCTGTCTTCGTGGCTGAAGGGGCTGCATTGGGGGCGGAGCTTGCACGGGGCTAGCCATTTTTCACCTCCGGCTTCACTTCCGGGTAAGGTGGCTGCACTTCGCCGGATCCAAATCCGGACGATGGCGTTCCACCCGCGTTTGATGGCGGCGGTCCCGCGAACGGACCGGGGCCGCCCGTACTCTGGAAAATCTTGACCAATCCGATGACCACCAGCAGCAGGGGCAGGGTGCGGCCGAACCGGATGACGCCCATGCTATCGAGCAGGAACTGAAATCCCAGAGTCAGCAGGATCGCTGGTCCCATCAAGCCGCGCTTGCAACTGCGGACGCGGTCAAATCCTGGCGGGACCTCGCCCAACAGACCCAATCGGCGAACCAGCAGCCAGCCGCCGATGCCAATGAGTACAAGCGGCCAGATGCGGTGGGCGCTGAAATCCCAGATGTCGAGCGTATGCAGCAGAAAAAGCACGCCCAGGCCGATGAGAACCATCGCTCCCACTGGGACTTTGCTTACGTCCACCCGCTCGCCGCGCGCTGAAAGTTGTTCCCAATCCAAACGGGTCGGGCGGTGCCTGTCCCATCTGCAGGGCACGGGCGCTGCGCACGGAATCGATAATCTGGTAGAAGTAGAAACCTGCGATGCCCAGTCCGCAGACCGTGGCCATGGCCTCGCTTCCGCTGCTCGCCCCCAGGACTAGCAGAGTGAAGATCACCAGGTGGGCCAGGCCTTTGGCATATTGGCCGGTGTAGACCGCGCCCACGCCGAAGGGAAAGAATCCGGCCAGAACACCCGCCAGAGCAGGATTCGGTCCCGCGCCTGCCACCGGAGTGCCCATGGGGCTGGCCGGAACGAAACCGGCGGCCGGCGGCGCCACGTTCGGCTGCACGCCTTCCAGGCGCGCTGCCAGGCAGCTCTCGCAATAAATCACTCCGTGCACTGAACGGGTGCAGTTGGCACACAGCGGTTTTCCGCAGGTGCGGCAAAATGCCACCTTCTCAATATCGGGATGGTTGGCGCAGTTCATGAAATCCTCCTGTAAGTGGTCACGGTCCCTACAGGCGGAACATTCGGGATGGAGGCCAGCACGGGCTGGTTCTCCCCCTGGCTGTAGTTGCGTTCCTGTCTTGGTTCAGGTTGTCCACTGGTATTGTTGTCTTTCTTTTCTTTGTTGTTGTTCTGCTCCTTCGGGCTCGGTTCCGGCGGCGCAGTGACTCGTTTGAATTCCCGCACCCGCGACTCGATTTCATACACGAAGCGAATATTTTCGTAATACTTGACTACCCGGCCGGTGGTCTCGTAGTAGGTGCGCTTGATGGCGCTCGGCCGCAGGTCCACGTGCCGCATGTCGCTCACCTTAACGCCAACCAGGCTGAGCGAAATTGACAAAGAGAAGAACGCCATTCCGAATGACATTGCGAAGCGGGGCTGGCGGCTGATCGAAAGCACCGGAGCGAACACCGGTCGCAGCCACCCGGTGATTGCATCCGTCCATGAAGCTTTCCCCTGGGCCCGGGCAGGGACGCGCTCGCTTTCGTATCCAGTCGTGGCCAGCAGGATGTTGTGGACCAGGTTGGAGGGCGGTTCCACCTCGGCCAGCGACTTCAGCCAGCGCTCTCCCTCCGTCGGCCTCCGCGAACAGCGGGCCGCACACCGCGCACACCCGGGCGTGGGCCTGAAAGCTTTCCAGCTTTGGCCCGGTCAGAGTGGCGTCGAGGGCTTCACTCAGCAGCGCGTCAAACTCCGCGCACTGCATGCCGTTTTTGGTTTCGCCTGGCATCACATCACCTGCCTATATGTACGTTGTAGCAGGCGTGCAAGTTCCGCACGCCCGCGATTTATCCTTGATTTCACCGTGCCCTCCGGAACCTTTAGTACCGTGGCAATGTCTTTGTAATCCATGTCCTGCAGGTCGCGCAGGATGACCGCTTCGCGCAGTTCGGGCGAAAGTTTCTGCAAGGCGTTGTGCACCAGTTCCCGCGTCTCGCGGCTCTGCACGCTCGTATCCGCTGCCGGCGCCTTGTCTTCGATCTTCTCGCTCAGCGGCATGGCGTCTTCGTGTTCGGACGGCGTCGTATCCAGCGACTCGGTCACCCTGTCCTGCTTGCTCTTGCGGAAATGGTCCACCAGCAGGTTGCGGGTGATGGTCGTGACCCAGGTCATGAACGCTCCCCGTTCGACATCGTAGGAACTCAGGGTGCGAAACATCTTGATGAAGACCTCCTGGGTGAGATCCTGAGCATCGTCGCCCGACCCGGCGAAGCGATAGCAGATGTTGTAGATTCGCCGGTTGTAGCGCTGCACGATCTCCTCCCAGGCCACTACGTCGCCGGCGATGCAGCGACGGACCAGCATGGCAACGACCTGGGCGTCTTCCAACCCGCACTCCCCGGAACTCCTGGTCTGTCACCCGAGCACACCCCGGGCCTTAACACCACAATAGAGATACGTTTTTGTGGCCCCAAAAGTTCTGTACTTCTATAAGGCAAGGCATTGTAGCAGGGGACGCAAATGCGAGACGAACAAAAAGCGAATCTAAGCTGAGAACTGACAACTGAGAACTGCAAACTAGAAACTGGTTCCTAAGAAGCAGAGAGAGTCAAGATAGAACCGCAGCCCTTTTCGAGGTTACGAACTGTAGCACCGATCGAGAGCTCGGGACAGCAGCAATGAGCACCCGCAGACACGATGACCGCGAGCATCTGCCAGGCAGCCTCCGGCCTCGCCAGTAAGCCAAGTGCAAGAGTAAGACGAGCTGCGCTCGTCCACCCGGACGTGGCGTCCGGGCCCACGTAGCCGGCGGTGACCCTATCGACCTATTCGCTGGTGAAGTAATCCACCGTCACCGGATTCTCGAACAGGGAATAGTCGCGAGTCACTACGGTGATTCCGCTTTCGGTGACGAAGTAGCGCTGGCGGTCGGCTTCCGTGTCATATCCGATGGTGGTACCTTCCGGGATGTGCACGTCGCGATCGATGATGGCTTTTCGGATGCGGCAATGCCGGCCCACATTGACGTGGGAGAAAAGAATGCTGCTCTCTACTTCGCTGTAGGAATTCACGCGCACGTCGGGCGAGACCACGCTGCCCTTCACCATGCTGCCGGAAACGATGCAGCCGGCCGAGACAATGGAATCGACCGCGGTGCCGGTACGTCCGGCTTCCGCGAAAACGAATTTGGCCGGCGGGTACTGGCGCTGGTGGGTGCGGATCGGCCAGTCCGAGTCGTACAGGTTGAACACCGGCGACACCGCCACGATGTCCATGTTGGCCTCGTAGTAGGCTTCGAGCGTCCCCACGTCGCGCCAGTACAAGGCTTCCTTCTTGTTTTCATCGACGAAGTCGTAGGTGTAGACCCGATATTCGTCCGCCATCTTGGGCAGAATGTCCTTGCCGAAATCATGGCTTGAGGAGGGGTCTTCCGCATCTTTCAAAAGCACTGGAATGAGCACATCGGTATTGAACAGATAAATGCCCATCGAAGCGCAAACTTTGTCGGGATTCGACGGCGAGCGCAGCTTGGTGGTTTTGGGCTTCTCCTCGAAACCCAGCACCCGGTGGTCGCGGTCCACGTCCACCACTCCGAAGCGGGCCACCTCGCCGGGATCGATCTGGATCGTCGCCAGGGTCACGTCCGCGCCCGAGTCGTTGTGCCGCTCCAGCATCAATCCGTAATTCATCTTGTAAATGTGATCGCCGGAAAGGATCAGCACGTGCCTGGGCTGCTCCGAGCCGATCGAATAAATATTCTGATACACCGCGTCGGCCGTGCCCTGGTACCACTGATCGCTGACCCGCTTCATCGGCGGCAGCACTTCGATGAATTCTCCCATCTCGCTGCCCATGATGTTCCAGCCTTCACGGACGTGCCGGTTCAGCGACAGTGCCTTGTATTGGGTGAGGATGTAGACGCGCCGCAAATCGGAGTTGACACAGTTGGAAAGGGTGACGTCGATGATGCGATAGATTCCGCCAAAAGTGACGGCAGGCTTGGCGCGATCGCGCGTCAGCGGATAGAGCCGCTCTCCCGCGCCGCCAGCTAGTAAGACTCCCAGCGTGTCTTTCATAGCGCTTCCGCTTCGATGCAGCTTAGGGGGCCTGGGGAAGCTCCGCAGTCCTTTAATTCCGGAGGCTGCAGAACGCGACAGTGTAACAGATGCAGTCGCGCGCTTGCCTTCGCCAGGGCGGTTCGGGGACAATCCGTCGGACGTTCATCCGCGCATTACTTCAGGGCGAGAAACTTCATGACTGCGCAACCCCATCGCGTCTTCGTCACGGGCGGCACGGGATACGTTGGTCGTCCGCTGATCACTCAGTTGCTGGAGCGCGGCCACGAGGTGCAGGCACTGGTCCGGCCGGGCTCGGAGCGGAAGCTTCCGCCAGGTTGCCAGGCAATTCTCGGCGACGCCCTGGATGACAAATCCTACGCCCCAAAGATCAACCCGGCCGACACCTTCATTCAACTGGTTGGCGTCTCACATCCCAACCCGTCGAAGGCGGCGGAGTTCCGTAGTGTTGATCTGGCCTCCGGCCGCAGCGCAATCGAGGCCGCCAAAACGCTGGCGTGCAGCATTTTGTTTACGTCAGCGTGGCCCATCCCGCGCCCGTCATGAAGACCTACATCGAAGTCAGGTCGCAATGCGAAGCTATGATCGGCCAAAGCGGAATAAATGCCACGATTCTGCGTCCCTGGTACGTCCTCGGTCCAGGACACCGATGGCCATACCTCTTGTTACCCATGTATAAGCTGATGGAATTGTTACCCTCAACTCGCGAGGGCGCCACACGCCTGGGACTGGTCACGTTGGAACAGATGGTTCGGGCGCTGGTCCACGCCGTTGAAACTCCTGCCAAGGGAGTTCGTATCGTGGAGGTGCCTGCAATCCGCGCCGTGCAGAGAATTTCGTAGTCATCGCTCTCCGCCACCCTCTGATCCAAACGGAGGAGGAAAAGCCAATTCAGCATTGTCATCTTGAGCGGAGGGAAGGAACTCGCTTTGGAGTTCCTTCTCGGAGTCGAAAGACCTGCTGTTGCCCGCGTCATCACTGTCCTCGCACGGACGGTTCACACTGAGTTCCGGCAAGAACAGGTCCCTCGACTTGCTCTCACCGCGCGAGCGCGGCTGGAGGCTGCGCTCCGGATGGCCGATTTTGTCGTTCGAGAATTACCCGAGACCAAAGTAACCGCATGAATTACGAAAGCGCATGCACATGGGACATCTTCTCGCTATGAGTCTCGAATGAGATGGTGAGCTTGTCGTTATCTCGAGCAAGCCGGGGCCCATGGGAAAAGAAGATTACCTCGACGAAATCCACGTGCGGATCCTGCGCGTGACTGAAGACCTGCGCGCGATTCAACGCCAACTCAATTGTGCCGCCATGGAAGCGCCCAGCGATCCGGAACTCATGGAAGCCCTCAGCCAGCTGCCGGAGATGGACGCGCTGCAGATGCTGAAATCGTCCCTCGACCAGATGCGCCACTTCCTCTGGTTCTATATGCAAGTGATGACCAACGAATCCGAGTCGGGCGAGAGGCTGCGCCAGAGTATACGCCAGAAGGTTTCCGCGGATGCGACGCTCAGCCCGGAAGCGTCGTTTGTGGAAAAATTCAAGAACGCGTCAGACACCGCGCTGCTGCGCTATCTTTCCGACAGCAAACACAGGAAACCGAACTAGGTAGTCGGCAGTCGTCAGTCGTCGGTCGTCAGACCAACCCCAATCCCTACACATTGGATCTCAGACCTCAGCCGAAAACCCAGGCACCATAACAATCAGTACGCGCTACTTCTGAAATGGGGATGTTACGCGAACCATCGCAAGGGTCGTGTCCCGACGGGCCACTCCGCCAAAGTACACGAGATCAGCGTACACGCTCTAGCACACGTCGCCAGGTCTTGCCATCGCCGATCTCCAGCCGGTCGCCTTCCAGTTTGAAGGGACGCGCCTGGTCAGTGTCGGTAAAATCCGGCGCCAAGCTGCCCTCGGCATGATGAATAACCACGTGCTTGTCTGCGTCTATGGTGTAGGTGCCAAAGTATGCGACATAGGCGGCGTAAGCGGCGAGGGCATGCTCGGGTGAGGGCAGCTTGGCGTCGATCGTGTTCGCTTCTGGAAAAGGCGCTAGCGGCGGAACCTTCATGATCTGAATGTGCACGTGCCCGGTTGCGTCGTAAACGAAGTATCCCCGTGGATGTTCGCCGAACCGATACTGCCACTTGCCGTCTTTATCGAGATCAGCAAACTCCACCACTCTCCACGTGCCAATCAGCGCATTTGCTCCCTGGACCGGGCGCTGGGAGAGAGCAACGGTGACCACCAACATTAGGCAGCAGAGCGCGTGAAGCATGTTCATTTCGTTGCCTCCAAGTCGTGGTGGACATTCCTGATTCTAAGGGATACGAGACAGTTGGCGGAAACAGGCGTGGCTGTTGAAAAACTCACACTCTAGAAGTGCGCAGAAATTTCATCGCGCTAGGATGCCCTATAAACGACGTTCTCGATTTTGGTGGACATTTTCTATCCCTCGACCGGGACAGTTTTTTCAAAAGAGGGGGGCAACAGCTACAGGCGTTTACAGCCACGAATCCAGAAATGGTCATTCATGCATGCTTCTAGCGACAGCCACGCCCGACAAGCTACTCCAGTGTTACTGATTTCACCAGATTTCGCGGCCGATCCACATCCAGCCCTTTTTTCACCGTCATGTAATACGCGAACAACTGCAGGGGAACAATCTCCAGAAGTGGCAGCAGTAGTTCGGGCGCATGCGGAACGAAAATGGTGTGATCGGCCAGGCGGGGAAGTTCTTCGTCGCCTTCGGATGCAATAGCGATTACTCGTGCCGACTGCTGCTTGAATCCCCGGATGTTGGCCAGGTTCTTCTCATAGCGAAGCATCGATCCTGAATCCTCACGGTCGCAGGTAGCGATGATCACCACCGGCAAGTTCTCGTCAATCATCGCATTCGGACCGTGTTTGGTTTCGCCCGTGGGATAGCCCTCGGCGTGGATATAGGAAACTTCTTTGAGTTTGAGCGCGCCGTCCATGGCCACGGGATAGTGAATGGCGCGACCCATGAAGAGAAAGTCCTGCACCTTGTAATACTTTTCCGCCAGTTGCTCACAGGCCAGGGGCGCGGACTTCAGCAACCCTTCCATCTTGCCCGGCAAGTCGAGCAGTTCGCGGATGTACTGCCGCCGCTGCTCCTTGGCAAACTTGCCGCGCACCTGCCCCAGGTAAAGCGCAAACAGGTAGAGCACCGCCATCTGCGCGGTGAAGGCCTTGGTGGAAGCGATGCTGATCTCCGGTCCGGCATGGGTGTAGAGCACGCCATCTGCCTCGCGCGCGATAGTCGAATCGACCACGTTCGAGATGGCAATGGTGCGTGAGCCTTTGGCTTTGGCTTCGCGCTGGGCAGCTGTGGTGTCGGCAGTTTCACCGGACTGCGTAATAACAATGGTGAGTTCGCCGGGACCGATCAGAGGATTGCGATACTCGAACTCGCTGGCGTAATCCACGTCCACGGGAATGTTGACAAGGTCCTGAATCATGTACTGCCCGGCCATGCCCGCGTGCCGGCTCGTGCCTGAAGCGACGATGTTGATCCGGCGCAGGGACCGCAGCTCTTCCGTGCTGATGCGGACATCGTCGAGCCGCACCACCGCCTCTTCGAGCGACACGCGGGGCACGATCGTATCCCGCAACCCCTGCGGCTGCTCGAAAATTTCCTTCAGCATGTAGTGGGGGAATCCCCCCTTGTCAGCCATTCCATTCTCCTGAGAAATATGTCCGACACGTAGCGCCGACGCCCGCCGGACAGCCGCCGAGACGGCGGCGCTACCTTTCGAAAGCCCTGCCAAGACCCAGTTGCGCCACTAAATTCCCGCGCCCCGAACTACCGTCTGTCTCACCTCGCCGCTCGGACTCAAGACCACAAGGTCGGCAGGTGCACCTGCCTCGAGCGAGCCACCGCTCTTCATTCCCGTCACCCGCGCCGGATTCATAGTCGCGAGCCGCACCGCCTGCTGCAGATCCCATTGCGCAAACTCCATAACGTTGCGCACTGCGCGATCCATGGTCAGCACACTGCCCGCCAATTTTCCTGCAGCCAGACATCTGCCATCTTTCACGTCCACCTCAAGAGATCCCAGGCGATAACGGCCATCGGGCATGCCGGTGGCGGCGGTGGCGTCGGTGATCAGGACGGCGCCGTCCGCTCCCTTGGCTTTCAGAAATAACTGTACGATCACGGGGTCCAGGTGAATCCCGTCCGCGATGATGTCGGCGGAAAGCCGCGAATCGGTCAATACTTCGCCAAGAATTCCGGGATCGCGATGGTCCAGCGGCCGCATGGCGTTAAACGTGTGGGTGGCATGACGCGCGCCCGCAGCGAAACCGGCGCGGGCCCCATTCAGCTCAGCGTCGGAGTGTCCCAGGCTCACACAAACTCCGCGTGTAGCCGCCTCCGTGATGACCTCGAGGGCCCCGGGTAATTCAGGCGCGATGGTCAGCACGCGAATGTGTCCCTGCGCCGCTTGCCAGAAGCGGTCAAACGCTGCCACAGACGGAGCCAAAAGATTTTCCGGAGGATGAACGCCCCGCCGCGCGTGGCTGATGAATGGACCTTCAAGATGAATTCCCAAAGGCCGCGCCCGCAGGTCGTCGGTCGCAGGATCGGCGGCTCCCTGACTTCGTTCCGCCGCTTCAATTGCGTCCGCCAGCCGCGCCAAAGCGGAAAGAGTCGCATCCAACGGCGCTGTAACCGTCGTGGGAAAATAGCTGCTGACGCCATGCGCCGCCAGAAGCCGCTCTACCGGCGGCAGAGCATCGGCTCCGGCTTCCATCACATCGTGCCCGCCGCCGCCGTGAATGTGGATGTCAATAAAGCCAGGCGCCAGTATGCCATCGCCAAAATCCACTACGCGGCAATTCTTCGGGATCTCGCGTCGAGCCCGCGACGTCACTTCCACGATAGTGCTGTCTTCCACCAGCAACAGCGGCTGCTCGATCCGCTGCAGCGGAGTAAACAAGGTTGTGGCGGTAAGCGCGATCATGGATGACTATTTTGTAAGCGAAGTATTCATTCTATAGGAAAATCCACACGCGCTTTTAGCAGATGACGGCGTAGCGTGACGCGCAGGCCTCGTGGGCCAGAACGGTTTATGCTGGGCGAGCGACCCATCTTGGAATGCTATACTTCTGAAGGAATCAGACGCGTGGGCCCGAAGGCCTTCGACTCGCGTGCTTCCGATCATCGCTGCAGTTCGACCTAGTCGGGGCGTGGCTCAGCCTGGTAGAGCACCTGGTTCGGGACCAGGGGGTCGGAGGTTCAAATCCTCTCGCCCCGACCAATTGTTTTCAATCGGTTACGATTTTGCAAATCCTCCAAATTGAGCCCCTGGTGCGGCTTTTATGGGTACCCCAAGTTAAGTTCTGTTTTCCACGCAGGTCAACCTCCGTTGGCCGCTACCAGTTGGGGCACCCATTCAGGGCACCCATAAGAATTTGGTTCAACGAAATCATGGCGGAATGCAGTAAAAATGCGGGTCTCGCGATGGTCCGCGATCTGGTTTTCGGCTGATTGAGCCCTTGGCTAGGCACCAGGGGGTCCATTTCATTTTCACGCGGCTTTACTTTCAGCGACTTAATGGAGGCACCTTCACGAACTGACGGTGAAATACCTGCGAACCAGCACAGGGTTTACATAAAAGAATTTACATTCTTTCGGACGCTGATTTCGCACTGATCATCCGCGGGTTTACAAAGGCGCCAAAGTGGCATGGTTGAGCAAGAATGAGACGGTTGAAGACACGAGAAGACGGCGTACATCCCGGATCCTAACTGTTGTGCCAGGCGCCCGATATTGTCGAGGCGATTGCCCGGAATGCCGGAAGCAAGTCGCACTTAGCTGGGTTGGCTACGAGGCCTATTGGCCAAGGACTAGCTCGATTCCCGAAAAGAGCAATTCCAACTTATGACGTGGCAGCTTGCTGACGCGTTCACTCAGAAGGGACTTGTCTAAGGAAATGATTTGCGAAACGTTCGCGACGGAATCTTTTGGCAATCCAGTAACCCGCGCGGACAAGCTCACATTGCCCGGTGCTAGCGCCCACTTCAAATTGCTGGTCAGTGGAACGCAAATGGCCGTAGAGATGCGGCTCTGATTAAGGGCATCGCTTTGAACGACAACCACGGGTCGCCGAAACCCAGGCCCGGAGCCAGTGGGTGCTGGCAGGTCCGCCCACCAAATCTCACCCTGAGAGATCACCACTCGGATCGCTCTAGCCTACGGCGAGCTACGGAGGAAACGAACTCGTCCTTTCCCTCGCCGACTTCCATTATTGCTTGGTCCATGGACTCGGTGACTTTGTCCGGCGCGTGGCGGGCCAGATATTCGCGTAAGGCATCAGTGAAGAGCCGGCTCCGCGACCTGCGCGTACGTCGAGCAAGACGTTCCGCTCCATCAAACAGATCATTAGGAATGGAAATCGCCGTCTTCATACCCAGAGTATAACCACATGACCAATTCCTAGCAAGAGCATCGTTCAGCTACATTTCGACTTCAGCCCATTCAGCTGCACCAGCTCGCCAAAGTGCTCCTTGCGCTCCCTTCGTTTGGCAGTGCTTCTTCCCTTTCCGCCGACTCCAGGGGTGCTCCGCCAACATCCAGCGGCGCAACGTCTCGTGATCGACCACAATCCCATCTCATCAGCCAAGTGCTCGGCGGCTAAGGTCGGGCCGAATCGCTCTTCCTCCGAACCGGAATAATTTTTCTTGAGTTTTCTTGATTAAGTTCACCACTCGACGCAGTAGTTTCCTCAGCTTACCGCGATTTGGGGTTTGAGGGCCGACCCGCATGGGCGTGCTTCATTCCCTGCCTGCCCACCTGCTGATAACGTCGCCACATACGCTTCGCCTTGCGATAACTCAACTGCAGCATGGCTGCTGCATCCACCAACTTCAGTCCCTCTTGGGCAACTCGTCCCATCACCTCCACTCGCTCCAGGTCACGAGTGCTCGTCGCCGTCCTCTTCAACAAGACCTCCTTGGCTGGGGGCCTCAGTTTAAGACGGACATTTCTAATGAGTCCGCGAGGGGACATTATCTAAAGAGTTTCAACACGGACGTCGCGGGGACCTCCACAAGCCGCAGCTCCCGCGTTACACTGGCACTGTCCCAGTGCACGGAAACCCTATGCGGGAGATTAACGAACCTGATTGGAAAGTGCTGCGGCGCGTGCATCCGCTCGCGCTCGAACGCTTCTGCGAGCGTGTCCTTGCGGAGATCGACCGCGTCTCGCGCGATGGCGCGACGAGTCACCATGCACGCTACCTCCAAATCTTCAGGATTCTCCAACAACGTGATCGGGAGATGGCGCGTCTCTTCGACAATCCGCGGCGCTCTCATGCACTAACGATGCTGGCCCAGATTCGCTCGCAGGGGTTGCTCACGGAGGATGAATTTTCCAGTCTGAGCCCAGAAACGCGCGGTGCCATTCAAATGCTGCTCGGTGTAGGATGAAGCTCCTTATGCCTGCACGGTCTCGCTTTTCTACCTTCACCGTCATCGATTCGGAATACCTCGTCCCGTGGCTGTCCGCAGAAGGACCCCTGGCCTACAGCCCCACCAAGCCGCCGGCGAGGGACTACTTCTTCCAGTACACCTGGATCCTCCCGGGAATCTTCAATCCGCAGGTCAATTTGCGCGAGCATCGCTACTTCGGCAGTCCCCTCAAGGGCAGCGCACGCTTCCTTTTCGACTTCTGGGCAAATGCCCGTAGAGGAGATGGATCGGCACTGCAAAGATACTGCCAGTTCGGATTCTTTTCAGACAACGAGTTGAGGACGCCGATGGCGGCCTATCATCATGTCCGCTACTATCGCGACACACCCGGTTTCCTGCTCATTCAACATGGTAGTTACCAGTGGGCCTCCCTGGAGGATCAGCCGAGCGTCCCGGCCGGAGAGGTCTCGCTTTATCGAGGCATCGGACAGGCCACTCGTTTCCGTTGCTTGCGATTCCGGCCCGAAGAACTCTCGCCCGCTAACGCGGAAATATGGCGAAAGTACTTGCGCGTCCAGGCAGACATGCTGTCGGACTCCATCCTGTCTTTCAACACGATTCATGACCGCCTCAAGCGCTGCGAGACCGGAGGCCTGCTCGACGGGACTTGGGTGGGCGACGAGCTGGCCACGCAGGCCGGATTGGACATTCAATCACCAGGCTTCGCCAGGGATCTTTGGCACGCCGCCCAGCAGTCGTATTCCCTCGAACGGGTGATGGGAGTAGTGAAGTTCGGCCCCAACCATGTCGTCGTCAAGACCCCCCTGAGCAACATCCGGATCACGACGTTCTTCGCGGGTGAGTCGGAAGCGAAGATAGTGGATCCGAGCCGGACCTCGGAAGTGCAAGCCGTCGGCTGTGAGGTGGATTTCGTCGCACCTCCAATGGAATAATCACCCTATGACTCCCTATCTCTCATGTTGACGAAACCGAGCGCCGAGCTGACGCTGTTCGACACACTTTCGCGACTCACTTTCACCAGAGCGGCGAAGCTGCTCGGCCCCGAGGGTAACCGCCTCATCGCCACAGGCGGCAAATTCGACATTGACCTCACCACTCAGGTCAAATTCGATCGGGACATGTTTCGGCTGACTCTGGCCGGCGCGGCGGTCACGCTGACTTTGAGTCCGGCCGCCCGCCATCGTCTCGAATGGCGCTGCGACGCGTGCGAGGTGCCGTGTGAGCACGCCGGGGCGGCCTTCTCTCTGATTCTGGAAGAAAAGCTCGCGCTGGGACTGGCCGGAGCGCCACCCGCGCGAGCCCCAACTGAAAGCGTGAGCGAGGAGGCGCTGGTAGCGCAAGCGCTCGCGGAGCGGGCAGAGCGCGCCCGGACCGAGAAAATGCGGCTCACGTCTCTCGACAGTCAGGAGATCTGGACCGACTACACATTGACCAATGCGGCCTCTGGCAAGTCGTACCGGGTCGCTCTGCGAGGGTGGCAGCCGGGACAGTCGTACTGCTCGTGCCCGGATTTCCGTAAGAACACGCTCGGCACCTGCAAGCATATCCTTCATGCGCTGGAAAAAGTCCGAAGACGATTCTCAGACTCGCGGCGCAATCGACCGTATCGGCGCCGGGACATCAGTGTGCATCTGTCATATGGGGAGGAGCTGGAATTGCGTATTTTGTTGCCGCCCCACCTCGATGACGTGACCAGCGGCATTGTGCGCCCGATCCGCGATAGGCCGATCACCGATCTCACGGATCTGCTAAAACGCATCCGTCAACTCGAAGCACACGACGTCGCCGTGACGGTCTATCCCGATGCGGAGGAGTACATCCAGACCCGTCTGCTGCTGCAGCGCATCGCGGCAAAGGTCGCCGAGATCCGGCGCAATCCGAAATCTCATCCACTGCGCACAACGCTGCTGAAGCTGGAGATCCTTCCCTATCAGCTGGACGGCATCGCCTTCGCAGCGAGCGCTGGGCGCGCGATCCTGGCTGATGACATGGGACTCGGGAAGACCCTTCAGGGTATCGGTGTGGCGGAGCTGCTGGCGCGCGAAGCAGGCATCCGCAAAGTCCTGGTCGTTTGCCCCGCGTCCGTGAAAGCCCAATGGCGCAGCGAGGTTCTCCGCTTCTCAGGGCGCGATTGCCAGATCGTGTTAGGGAGCGCTGCGGGGCGGAGCGGTCAGTACGAGAACGAATGCTTTTTCACCATCTGCAACTACGAGCAGGTATTGCGTGACATTATCGCGATCGAACGCGTGAGGTGGGATCTGATTGTTCTGGATGAGGGCCAGCGCATCAAGAACTGGGAAGCGAAGACGGCTCAGACCATCAAGAGCCTGCGTTCGCCGTTCGCGCTCGTGCTCTCTGGCACGCCGCTGGAGAATCGGCTCGACGATCTTTTCTCCGTCGTCGAGTTCATCGACGACCGACGTCTCGGGCCTGCATTTCGATTCTTCAACCGTCACCGCGTCACCGACAAGAGCGGCAAGATCCTGGGTTACAAGGATCTCAATCTGCTGCGCGAAAGACTCAAGTCGGTACTGCTGCGCCGGACGCGCAGCGCGGTGATGAAGGATTTGCCCCCGCGCACGACGGAAATTGTGCGGATTGCGCCCACAGATGAGCAGGCGGGCATCGAACTCGCGCAGATGCAGATTGTGAGCGCCATCGTCCGTAAGTCGTATATCTCGGAGATGGACCTGTTGCGTCTGCAGAAAGCATTGCTGCTCGCACGGATGAATGCGGACAGCACCTTTCTCGTGGACAAGCATGCTCCGGGCTTTTCGAGCAAGCTGGAGCGGCTGCAGGAGCTATTGGAAGAGCTAGCCGCGG
This sequence comes from Terriglobia bacterium, assembly GCA_963803655.1. Lineage (GTDB taxonomy): Bacteria > Acidobacteriota > Terriglobia > Terriglobales > Acidobacteriaceae > JAIQFF01. The sequence continues at coordinate 7,335 of CAWDNR010000009.1, read as the reverse complement.
AGGACGATCGCAAGATCCTGCTCTTCTCCGAATGGACAACGATGCTCACTTTGATCGAGCGGCAGATCACGCGACTCAAGCTCGATTTCGTAAGGTTGGACGGATCCGTCCCGCAGAAGAAGCGGCAGCAGCTGGTGCACCAGTTTCAGCGCGATCCGACCTGTCGCGTGTTCCTCACCACCAACGCGGGCTCGACGGGGCTCAACCTCCAGGCGGCGAATACCGTCATTAATGTCGATCTGCCGTGGAATCCGGCCGTTCTCGAACAGCGCATCGCACGCGCGCACCGGATGGGGCAGAAGAACCCGGTGCAGGTCTATTTGCTCGTGACGGAAGGGACGATTGAGGAGAAGCTGCTGGCGACGCTCTCGGCCAAACATGACCTGGCTCTCGCCGCGCTGGATATGGAATCTAATGTACGGGAGGTCGCACTCGCATCCGGCATCGAAGAGCTGAAGGAGCGCCTCGAGGTGCTGCTCGGCGCGAGGGCACACGCCGCGGTAGATGAGACGGAAAAGCAGCGCCAGCAGCAAGAGGCAGAGCGGCTCGCTCGCCGCTCACGTGTGGCAGAGGCTGGAGGCCAACTCGTCGCTGCCGCATTCGCATTCCTCGGCGAAATGATCCCGCAGCGTCAACCAACGAACGGTGCAGAGCACAAGGCAAGCGAGTTCAAAGCTCGTCTCGCCGAGTGTCTTGAGCGCGACGAGCAGGGCCGCCCGCGACTCACTGTCACACTGCCAAACGAAGCCGCGCTCGAGAGCCTTGCTAAGTCACTTGCCGCCCTGTTCACCGTTACCGAGACGTGATCTTTGTACTGTCGCCAAACCCGTGACGATGGAAGCTTCGCTCGGATAGGCGATGTCGGCCAACGTCAAAGGAGCGCAATTACATCCTCAGTGTTTAGCCACAAGATGTTTGCACAAATCTCCCCTCGCGTAGCCGTTAAATTCTAAGGTCCAGAACCGGTGAAGGCCGGCACGATGCCAGGCCACGACCGTTTCGAGCTTGACGATGACCAGGGCCGAACGCCAGTCGCTCTAGAGGCGGGTCAGCCAGCCCACAACAGGCGGTCCGCCGGGGTCAATTTCGGGCGTTTTCTCGCGGAGCGTTGCAGCACAGCGACTGGGTGGCGCAGAGCCAGGTTCTCTAGCTCAAGCGCCCCCCGAGAATGCAACATTGAAGACAGAGTGCCAAGGAGTGCCGCAAGAGAAATGAGCATCGGAGGAGAATTAGGATACAAAATACAATTCCCATCCGCTGAGACACTTTGAGGCTTTCGAGAGGCACAGTCTGCCAGCCGCATCCATGATCTCTCTCGCGACGGCGTCAACCTTGCTTAGGCTTAGGTTGCGGCCAGGGTAGACAAGCATCGGCGGGAGCAGGAAGAACGCGAGATGAACACCTGGTTTTGGGACTGCCATTCGAGGACTTACATTCACCCCAGAATGAGGTGATTCAGCAGAAATGTGACGGTTGAAGCACCACTGTAAGAGATTGAAAACATTCAGTACGACAACAATCCCTTTTTCGGGACTAGGGGGTCGGAGGTTCAAATCCTCTCTCCCCGACCAATCCTTTCAACAACTTGCAATTTGGCTTTCTGCTGGGACACCCAAAAAAGGGCTCCCATTTGATCCCCTGGATCGAGACCAGGGGGCACGCCCTTAAGACCATTCGTCACCGCAAGATTCTTTTCAAGAACTTCCACTTTTTGGTTGGCAAACAATCGAGCCCTTGGCGCGTCTGTTATGGGTGCCCAGAGAAAACTCCACGCACTCAGGGAGGTTACTCTCGAGTGAGCTGTCAGCTAGGGACACGCAAACTGCACCTGTCGCCGAGGCTGCGCAATTGGTCGAACAGAGCGTGCGATCTCGAATCTGAACCACGGACATGCTCAATTTTATTGCTGGTTCGCATCGACCAAATCAATATCCATCGTGGAGCGTGGAGACGGCTTCCAGGCACTCAGCAACAGCGCGCCCTTGCGAATAGATTGTTCTGTTTGGCGAGACGCGACAGTCGATACAGGTTGTCAATTAAGCACGTGCTCAAGACGGATTTCTTTTTTTGCAAGATTATCGAAGTGCTGCTTCTGAAGGTGGCGAGTGGCGTCAGCGAACCTTTACTGCGCGAATGCTCGTTATAGCAGAGTGATCGTTCGAGCGAGCAGCAACAGACCAGAAGCCTCGCATCGGCGTGACTCTCCTGGATCGCCAGATTTGTTCCGTGAGAGAGAGAAGTCACCCTGTCGCAACAGTGCGCAGATGCCCTTGGCGGTGTGATCGCGACGCGGGCTTTACGGTGATCTCAACAGTCTCGGCCAAGCAGGTCAGGAAATGCATAAGTCGTTCGGTCGAGAAACCAGATAGCTGACCTCGCAAAAGCCGTGAAATCTTGGGTTGATCAATCCTCCGAGAGGTCAAATCTGGCACACAACTCGCACACACAGTTCCCGCTTGTGTAAGAACGCGGCATTCGGGAAATCGCTGACAGAATGGGTTGTATGGTCGTGGTGATGCGTCAGCGTCCGCTCCGCAAGAAGTACGCTTGGTTGGTCCAGTCCATTTCCCCGGCCTCGCCAGCGAGCGAAATCAGGGCGCGGACGAGCCTCCCAATGTCTGCGGGTGAGATTGTCTTTTCATCGACAAAGATCACGCCGCCATGGGTCCGCTCTTCTTCTGCCCATACCTTTAGTAATGGAAGAATCGTCCTGCGATCATAAGTAACTAGGGTCAACTTCTGCTTCGCTGCTTCCAACAAGCTAGCAGAATCTTCTTTTCCAAGGAAGTTTCCGCTCTCCCACTGCACCATCGAGTGAACAACGAGTGATCGATTCCGGCGTTGAACGCCGTTCGCTACCTCTGGGGAAATGTGCTCATCGAGAAGCAGCTTGAGCATCTCAGCTCCGCTTGGTCTTTCTGGCGGCAAAGTCGACCGCTTGGGGGAGCATGCGCTTTAGGCTGTCGAAATCGGTGGAATCGTTCTCTGCAATCGCCTCGTTCACCTCTCCGGGGAATGCCTCCGAGTAGTTAAGGGCAGCTCGAACCTTCGCGTCGGACCATTTTAGATGTTTGGCCACGTCCTTGACCTTTCCTTTGTAGCTCCGAAGAAGCAGCATGACTTCCCATATCGCCAGTGTGCTTCCCTGGATATAGGCCTGCCGACCCACCGGTGAATCGCGAAAATCCAAGAAGGCAAATTCCGACCGCCTTAAGCCCTCTTCCACAAAGCGAGCACTAGCGTCACTCGGCGTCCAGCCGTGCCGATTCGCGATGCGCTTCAAGCGTCTTCCACTCTCCACTGGCAGGCGCATACTGAGCACCATCGAACGCGCTTGCTTCATTGATCCTCCTATGTAACTGTTGTAATCATTGTATCATTTGTAGTCAGAGGCTGCCAGTACGGTCCCCACTCGCCGCACTTCGGATGCTTACCAGCGCCATCATCTCCACCAACATCACCGTCGCGATCAGAAGCACCAGCGGTACCACCAGGAGTATCACCATGGACATTAGCAGCATCAATTCCAACACCACTCCTTCGACAAGAAGTACCAATCTCCGCTGCGGCAGAAACTGCGGGTTCTTCGCAAGGAGATGTTGATGTAGAGGAATTGAATCGGGGGCGATTGATAGGCAACCTTGAAGCGAATCGTTCTCACTATGGTGGTCGCAGCAGGAAGCTATGCGGCCCTCGCATTTCTTGTTGCTGCAAAGGGGCTGGTTCGGTCTGAGGAATTCGAGAAAAGCCGAGACTTCACGGTACTTCCTATTATCGGTTCGCTTTCGAGTGTCCTTGTTGTGCTTTGCGCAGGGTTGGCACTCAGATATGCGTTGCTGGCACTAGCCTGATTTGCTGGTTTTGCAAATGCAGCAATGAGCAATGTGGATCTCTGAATGAAGAAACCGATTCCTTATTCACTGGGACTGGAAAATCGCAAGCGGTAGTTAAGACGCAGTGGCCGCCGGCCAGGCAAACAGCAACCGCCAGGGTTTAACACAGGACGCGCTTCGCGGCATTCAAAGCGCGCTCGACGATGAAACGGCTCATGCTGACACCTTCCTTTGCTGCCGCCCTCTCAAGGATGAGCACCCCCTTGTTGTTTCCGGTCTTCGGTCGTCGGGCTCTTGAGACGCCAGGTGACATCAGGCGCTTGGCTCTCTTCATTTCCCCCTCCTGCGCTGGTTTGTCGCGTGGATTATAGAACGATTCGCCCTGTGGCAAACGAGGTGAGAATGCATCCCGGCAATCACGACATTGGATTGTAGCGATATGACAGTCCTATATCTATCAACACTTCCGTTTACGACGTGGCAGCTTTGCCTTTCCAGGGGAGGAGTGGCTGCGGCCTTCGAGCTTGTGCAATTTCTGCTTCTCACCCACTAGGCCAACACCTTTTCGATGGAGGACGGTTCAGATCTGGTACTGAAGCCTCGCCGGATCAATATGCCCGTGCAGATAGCCCCTGTTGTGCGAGCCGCTGCTCGGAGTTTGCTCCTTGCCGCCCTTCTGTCCAGGACGGGGGTCTGCGCAAGGTCTCCGAGCGGCTGAGTGCTGACGCCTGAATGCTGACTGCTTTCTGTTAGACTATCGCATTCCAGTAGCGAACAATGCCGGTTACAAGTGAAACTCCGCCGATCAGCCGCGCGCGTACCGCAGAAAAAACCCGCGACTATTCTCTGCTGATTGGCGTGGCCATCAGTAGCTTCGCGGCGCTGCTGCTCGAACTAGCGCTCACCCGGCTATTTTCCGTCGTGCTCTTTTATCACTTCGCCTTCCTGGCGATTTCCATTGCGCTGCTCGGTCTCGGTTCCGGCGGAGTATTCGCGTACTTAGGAAAGATCTGGCTCGGCCGCTTCTCTACTCGCTCTTTGCTTTCATGGCTCTGTGTCGCAAACGCCGCGGTCGTTCCCATCGTGCTGGAGATCGTGCTCCATGTTCCGGTCTCGCTGAGCTTGTCGCGAGCCAATTTTCTCCGGCTTACCGCGATCTATCTGGCTTCCGCGGTGCCATTCTTTGTCACAGGGCTCGAGTTCTCGATGCTATTTGCCCGAGAATCGCGAAATATTTCGAGGCTCTACGGAGCGGATCTCCTGGGCGGCGCGCTAGCTTGTTTGGGAGTCGTGCCTCTTCTCAACTTTCTGGGCGGGCCGAACACGGTGCTGTTCGCAGCGGTAACGGCAAGCGTCGCGGGAGCAGCCTGGGCCGCTAATGTTCGCATGCGAAAACTCACTCTGGGCCTTGCCGCCGCGCTGTTGCTGCTGATTGCGGCGAACCGTTCGGGAAGGCTGATCGATGTCGTCTACGCCAAAGGCATGTTTCGTGACAAAGCCTGGGTGGAGTTCGCGCGCTGGAATGCCATCTCTCGCGTGGAGGTAGATCGCCAAGACCAGGAAAAGGCGGTCGTCATTGATGCTGACGCGTCAACTTACATCATGAACGCCGACCCCAAGCAATGGCAGGACACGGAGTGGCAGCGAGATTTGATGTCCGCGCCTCCCGCGCTCGCGAACATTCTGCGTCCCCACGGAGAGTACGCCATCATTGGGCCGGGAGGCGGAGTCGATGTGCTTCGCGCCGTAGCCAATGGCAGCCCCAGCGTGACCGGAATTGAAATTAATCCGATTATCGCCAACACCGTGATGCGCGGCCGTTACGCGGATTATTCCTATCACTTATACGAACGGCCCGAGGTACACATTCAGGTCACGGACGGACGATCGTTTGTTCGTAATGCCAGGCAGAACTTCGACGTCGTCCAAATGACCCTGGTCGATACCTGGGCTTCGACTGCCGCCGGGGCCTTCGCTCTCAGTGAGAACAGCCTCTATACCGTCGAGGCTTTTCGAGAATACTTCGAGCACCTGAAACCCGACGGGATGGTCGCCATCACTCGCTGGGAGTTCCGCGAACCACGCGAAGCCTTGCGCGTGGTTTCGGTTGCGATGCAAGCGCTACACGAGCAGGGAATCGTGAATCCGGCGAGGAACTTCATCGTAGTCTCGCAGGGCGATCTGGACGAAGACGGAATTCCGGTCGTGGTGCTGGCAAAAAAGAGCGCCTTCAATGATGAAGAAGAAGAACAGGTTCAAGCCCACCTGCGCAGCAATCCCGGGTTGGTGGCGTTATATCTCCCGTCTGATCCCAAAGATAATCCGTTTTCTGCCCTTATCGCGAGAAACGATCCTTACGCTTTTGCGCAAACATACCCCTACGATGTGTCGCCGGTGAACGACAATGCACCCTTTTTCTTTTTCACCCTGAAACTGGACCAGATACTTCACCAGAAGGATCTGCGCCAGGGCATCGACTGGAAGGTGAATCTTGGTGTCGTCGTACTGGCTATGGTGCTGGTGATCTCTTTCGTGGCGGTGCTGGCATTCCTGGTGATCCCCCTCGCGCTGCGCGGCGCACGCAAACAAGAGCGCCCGATCCGGCTGTTGTACTTTGTTGCTGTCGGTCTGGGATACATACTGGTGGAGATCGCCTTCATCCAGCGGTTTGTCTTATTTCTCGGGCACCCGACCTACGCCCTCACGGTGGTCGTCTTTCTTCTTCTTGTTTCGAGCGGCGCCGGCAGCCTGGCATCGCGTAAATGGGTGGCCCAGACCGAACGCTCATGGCATCCGCTGGTTTTCATCGTGGGCGCGCTTATGCTTTACGTATTTATTTTGCCGGGACTCCTGAATGCGCTGGTAGGTCTTCCCTTCGGGGCAAAATTGTTGGTGAGCGCCGCCCTCCTGGTTCCGTTGGGATTTGCCATGGGGATGCCGTTTCCAACTGGTTTGCAGGCGCTGGCCAGCATTCCCGTGCCGGAGTTCCCGGTAGCCGGCAAAGGTGAATTCCAGGAAAATGCGGTGGAGTGGGCATGGGCCATGAATGCAGGTTCCAGCGTCCTGGGTTCCATCCTCGCCATGGTCATCGCCATTCAGTTCGGGCTGAACTTCACTCTCGCTTGCGGAGCGGTGGCATACTTGACGGCCATTCTGCTCTCCGGAACTCTGCAGGGACACCGTGCCTGACATGAAGCCCAGACCAACTGTCTGCTATCATGCTGAGATTCGCTTTGTTCTCGGGTCGCCGCGGAGAATGTTGCCATGACGTTCTTGGGGAGAATGAGTGCCTAGTCAGAAGCAGTTGAAGTGGTCCGAACTGAAGGTAGGGCTCACGGTGCTGGTTGCCAGCATCACTCTCGGCATTCTGATCTTGCTTATGAGTGGCACGGGCGGCGTCCTTACCCGGAAGATCATCCTGAGATCTTATTTCGACAATGCTGGCGGCTTGCGCGAGGGAGCGCCAGTACGCCTTCAGGGCGTTGACATTGGCAACGTCACC
>CAWDNR010000008.1:0-146421 GCA_963803655.1 Terriglobia bacterium | reverse complement strand
TGCAAAGCTGCCTGAACTGCTGCAGCATTTAGCAAGCGAAGAGGGGTAATCTCCATGAACCACAGCACCAACTCCACCGCCGAACTCGACCAGATCGATGACGATTTCCTCTATGAAGTCTCCGACGAGACACTTGAGGCAGCGGCGGACGCCGACATCGAGAATTCAGCCATGGTGACTGTTGGACCAACGATCTTGATTGGGGGTTGCTGCTGACTTGGGGATGGTTGAGCGCGGGCGGCTGAAGACGAGGATGATGCGACGATCGCATTTGAAGCGCGGCGTCCTAACTGCAGGACCTGCCTATGAGTGACGTGGATTGGCTTGCATTGTGGGCTGAGTTTGCACAGGCAACAGATAACGAGCAGCTCGAAGTTGCCGAGCGCATTATTTTTCTTGACGGCCGCTGGAATTTTACCGAACTGAGTAGCTCAAAGCTCATTGTCGCTGCGCGACAAATCATCAGAGAGCGAGTTGAAGAAAGATCGTAACGGACGGTGCAGTGCCACGGTGTCCCCCGACCGCACCGACTACTCCGCCGACCACGGCACCAATAGGCCCGGCGACCACAACGCCAGTCCCAACACCGTACATCTAACGATCTTTCATGACGAACGGCAACAGGGCGGACGCGACCATGACCCCGGCCAAGACTTGCACAAAGCAAACCGGATGGCCGCCATTGCCCATGACGGCCAAAAGAACCATAGCGGCCAAGATACTACCGGCTTGGACTAGGCGTTTCGGTTCCATTGCGTTGCTGGACATTATACCGCGCATCCGGGTCGTGATCCGGTCGAAAGACCTCCACGTCTTATGTTATTCGAGAGCATTTCGTGTAAGCTCTGTCTCGTCGCGGGTGAAGGGGCCAGGATGTAACAGATCGCGGAGCCGCGCGACAAAGGAAACTCGGCGTCTTGCTCTGGCGGCAGTGGCCACCACGTGCTCCTCGCTGACGGCATCAGTTTAATCGCGCGCGTCAAGCGGGCAGGGGAGGTCAAATGACAACAAATTCTGATCGCGCACCCGCAAGCAGCGCCGTTGCCTATGGTCCCGCGAGAAGAAGCCCGTTTAAATACGTGCCCGGTTTCTTGTACATCCTAGCTCTGTACATAGCTGGCAGTTTCATCATTCCCGATCCCAGAACTAGTTGGGAGTTGTGGGATGGGTATCACATCTCTTGGGTCGAGGTTCTCCTGGTCGCCGCCGCCATGATGGCAATCGCCGAGCAGTTGAAAGTATCGCATCCTGGGGTCGACAACACCATAGAAGCAATCTTGATGGCCGCCATCGCCGCCGTTCAGGTGCTACTTTTTGCTCTTGGGGCAGCCGGCGTCAAATACCTCGGCATCTTCAACAACACTGAGTTTGTGATGCTGACTTTGATCAGCATGACACAGGCTGTGATCGGGGTCTTGATTAATGCCAGAACGTTGCGGCGCTCGATCGACGTAACTTCTTGATGACTGGCGGACGCACCGGTGGCCGCTAGGTGAACGGCCGCCAGGGCCCCATCTTTGGGACGTACAGGGTTGCGTGAAGGAGCGTACCGTGGCCAGCCGCCCGTCCCGGTCGAAGAAGCCGAAGCGGCCAGCCTGGGAGGTCTACCGCCTCAAGGGGTCACCGGCCGCGTTCTTCGGCCGCCACAAGGGGTCGCCGGCTGCGTTCGTCGGTGTCGTGTATGCCGAGGACGAGGAGGGCGCAATCGCGGTGGCAATCGAGGAACACAACGTCAGACCGGCCGATCAGTGGCGGCTATTCGCGCGACCACACGAATGACAACCCGCCGCTTCCCGCCGCCGTGGACCGTCGAGGAAACGGACGCCTGCTTCATCGTGCGGTGAGGTTGTTCTCGGGAGCATCACCGGCATTGCATTTGCAGGATGTACCACAAGCCGTAAGGCACGCATGGTACGCGACTGGTGATCCACACCAGCGCAAACAGGCCAAACACAACAAGCAGCGCAAGCCAGCCAGCAACCGGGGTACGCATCACCCCCCCGCTCGGCGAGGCCCTAGGAACCTCACCGCGCCGCCCAAACGAAGTTTCGTCTGCGATCTAAAGGCCGTCAAGCCGCGTGACAGCAGGGCAATACGCGGCGGCCCTCCGAGCGGCGGCAAAGCTACTCACTCGGGACGAGGCGCGGCGCATCGCCGCAAACATCGCCAAGCTGCTAAGCAAGCCACAGACCTCTATCGACCCACTTCTGCTATGACCTCAACTTCGGACAATTCGCTGCACTGCGCTCACTGACGTCATGGGCCAATCGCGTCATTTCTTGCGACTTATTCGATCACGAAGTCGGCGCGCGTGAGGATAATTTCAGATATCGTCAGCCCAAGCGCCTTCGCCGTCTTGAGATTGATGGCAAGATCGAACTTGGTTGGCTGCTCGAAAGGTATGTCAGCCGGCTTCGTTCCGCGCAAAATCTTGTCGATCAATTCAATAGCTCTGCGCGCCAGAACGAAAACATCAGGTCCGTAGGAGATCAGGCCGCCTTGCTCAGTAGATCGAAAAAGCTGCACTGAGGGTAGCCGCGCCGCAAGTGCTGCCGCGTTGATCGGCACCCGCTTCACGAAAGTGAAGGGGTCCGCACAAACATAGAGAGCGTCTGCATTCCCTTTTAGCGACTCAATCGTGGGCGCAATATCTTCTAGCGACTGGACCCCCGATATAATCGTGTCGAGACCGAGAGCGCGCGCTGCCGCTATAGCTGCATTCCGCTCAGGCGCCACCAACGGATTACCGGAGTTGCCAAAAATTGCGACACGTTTGAGACCTGGGACAGCTTCACGCAACAATTCTAGCCGTTTACCGGCGGTCTCGCTCAGCGCCAGGGACATCCAGGTGATGTTGCCTCCTGGGTGCGCCAAGCTCTTTATCAGACCGCTGCCAACTGGATCACCTACACTCGAGACGACGATTGGTATTGTGACTGCTGCTTGCTTCGCTGCCAGGGCCTCTGAATCACCACCGAGAAAGATGACATCGATCTTTCATGCGCTCAAACTCGGCAGCTGCCTCGCGCACGCGGCTGCTTCCTCCGCGTAACGGTATTCTAAAACAACGTCGCGGCCTTCGACCCAGCCCAGCTCACTGAGCCGTTGCGCTAGAAGTTCAGCAAACAGAGGTTTAGTTGTCGCGGGACCGGGGGCTATGTAGCCGACGACGCGCGGCCTCCTGACCGCTGCGCCATTGCAGCACTCGGCGCAAACAAGGGAATGAACGCACTTCCGATAAGGGCGTAAATTCGCGGCGTCTCATGGTTCCCCGCCACACCGTGGAGACGGTCAGATTAGCATAGTTCCGGGTGGAGGAGTGGTTCCGAAAAACGCTCGGTCGGGTGCCCTGCAATGTCTCAGTTGGGTGTGCGCCGTGACAAGGCGGCGCTTTCCAGTGGGTGCAAATCCCACCCGGCGACCGCTCCAGCCGGAAGCAACCGGAGCAGCTATGGAGGTGACGAAATAGCTGAAGCCTTCGGAATGCGTGTCACGAATAGGTGACAGCGCGAGTGTGCAGGCCGTAACGTGAATGAACGCCGAGCAAGCCTTGTATGGGGCTTTCGAAGTCAAGCAGTTATTTCATGGTATTCTCCACTTCCTTCATTTCAGTTTCTTTGTTCGACTTAATCCCGTTTCTTTGCCCCGACCCGCAGGATTGCAAAGCCGGCGCGCGCAGGAGTTGTCAAGGTTGGCCGTCGCCAGAACCTCGCGGCGTACTCCGGCCTTGCCAGGCCACACCTTGACAGCTTCGAGCACGACCGCACGCTTGATGCGGTCGGGACGACGATCAGAGGGGAGCCTGCCATCGGGCGCGGATCATCGCGCCACAACCTTGTATTCGGTAGGTCCATAGCGACCTGACCATGATGCAGTCATGCGCATCGGCGGCGAAGCTCCTCGGCGGCGGACCCATTCTCGAAACCGGTTTCAAACCATGGCTTGCTTCGGGTGACCGCCACCTCGGATCGTTATCGGATACCGACGATGTTCTGCTCGTCAGCCTCCGAGAGCTTGTCCTTGCTAAGTTTTCCCCTCACGCCGCTCGCAATACGACGCCCGCCGGAACCTCGCCAGTGGTGACCAGACGCCACAAGTCAATCAGCAATTTGCGCGCCAGAGCTACGATCATTGTTTTGCGGTTTTTGCCAGCGCCCTCAGTTCGTGTCCGATACCACTGGGCCAACGCACTGTCCTTCTGAAACAGCAAAAAGCGCCAAGCCAACTGAATCATTCCGCGGCGTACTCGTGCGTTGCCCGCCTTGGCGAGCCCTTTCTCTCGCCGTTTGCTGCCGCTTTCGTCCGGTGCGCCAGTGAGACCAGCATAGCGCGCCACGGCTCGTCGATCCCGCAATCTCCGCGAGAGCACCTCGTGCACCAGCATGTCCGCCGTTTCGATACCAACGCCAATAACTCGGGCGAGCAGTCGGACCATCGCGTGTGGTCCATCACCGGGCGCCTGCTCCATACGCTCCAGGCGGGCCTCCTCGATCTGGCGGATCTGATCACTGAGGAGCCGCCGGCGCTCCATGTCGCGACGCAGCTCAGCGAGCGTGTTGGGCGGTATTGGCTCGCCCTCGGGCGTGCGCAAATCGTCAAGGCGCCCGGCGGCCTTTTTCAGCTTGGGATTGAAGCCGCGGATACCCAGCCGGATCAATGCTGCTTTCATTCGGTTGACAATCCGAGTTTGCTCTCCGACCAGGCTCTCGCGCTCGCGGTTGGGCCGCTTGGCATCTTCGTCCTTGGTTGTCGGGATCGCTGCCATCTTGCAGTGATCTCGCTCGCTGCGCAGCCAGCCAAGAAAGGCGCGCTTGAGCAGCTCGGTATCGAGCCGATCGGTCTTGGCGCGCCGGTGCTCGCGCGATACGGCTACGCTCGATGCGTGGATAACGTGGGCCTCGATGCCGCGAGCCCTCAGCCAGCGCGCCAGCCAGAAACCGTCCCGGCCGGCCTCAAAGGCAACTGCAATGCGTTCGATCCTGCGTCCTGCTTTCTCCGCCTCCTCACGCCAGCGATGGAGCAGCTTCAGCAATGCGCTCTCGTCGACCGCAAGCTTCTTCAGCGGCTGGCGCTCGACGCCAGGCACGATGCCGGCAACGAGCCAGCTCGACAAACTCATTTCGATTACCGCGATCAGTGTGCTGTCCTGTTTCAGGACGATACGGGATTGGCTCAGGTCGTTCGGCTTTTGCATTGGGGGCTCCATCGGTTTACATCAGCGACGATGGATGCAATTTCCTCGCCGCCGCCCCATAGCATCTCGAAAAGGACGATGCGCAGGCCGACCCGACAACCCTTTCGGGGAAGGCTGACACGTCTGGGTGAACGAGCGAAGTGGTAAGCCCAGCCGCTGCGCCGGGGTAGTGGCGACAGCATGTACACAAGGAAAGCGTACGAAACACGGGAGACCCCAGGGTGTGATCAGGGATGATCAACCGGACGCCCGCGAGGGACAGGCCGGGCGCCGTGGGGAGACGGAGAGGTCCGCAGTACCGCTGAAGCCGGGTAACGCCGGGGGAGGGAAGGGACCTCAGTTCAAGACGAACGCAACACGTAGTGAGGGACCTGGAGATTGGGCAACCTATCAACTCCGAAGAGTGTTCAGAAACTGCAGACGGCGTTGCACGCGAAAGCGAAGGCAGAAGCCGGCTATCGCTTCTATGCCTTGTACGACAAGATCAGCCGTGAGGACATCTTGGCCCATGCCTACGCTCAGTGCCGCTCCAACAAGGGCGCACCGGGGTTGGACGGTCAGGACTTCGCGGACATCGAAGCGTACGGGGTGCAGCGGTGGCTTGGCGAACTGGCGCTTGCACTCAGGCAGGAGACTTACCGGCCGGACCCCATCAGAAGAGTGTACATACCGAAGACCAATGGCAAACTCAGGCCGTTGGGCATCTCGACCTTGCGCGATCGGGTCTGCATGACGGCAGCGATGCTGGTGCTGGAACCGATCTTCGTTGCGTCAGGAAAAGTCCAGGAAAGGAGGATGAGAACGAAATCTGAAACCTTTCTTCGCGATCCAGAGGGTTCGACACCCTCCCGGTAAAGGCCAGCCAGCCAGCCGGAAGCGAGCTTTGCATGGATGGTGGCAACACCATTCGTGAAGCGTAAGCAGCAGGTGCTAAAGCCGCGCGGTAGCCCCGATATGGTTCTCACGCTGAAGCCTTCGCTGTCGAAGAAGCGGGGGCAGTATCGACGAAACCGCCAATGGCGAGGGATCGTCGGTTCGGCCGGGGTCTTAGATCGAGGCAAAGGCACAGGATGGATCGCCTGGGAACCTGAGAGATCCCGCTCACGCCCACGCGAGAGCAAGCCGGCACTTGGGGTCGTCGGTTGAACAATTGACCTGGTCCGGAAGGCCCCCTCCGACCTTCCGGGAGCGCGAGCTATCTGAAACGGCAGCAGTTGCTGGAATTGGGGGAGCCGGCGATTCGCTATCTCACCGAGATTGTGCACCGCCGGCCGCAACAGTGGTTTCAGGATGTCGATCGACTCCACTCCATCCTGCAGAGTCATGGCCCAGAAGTTCTGCGGCGAGCCATGGAAGCTGGCCTCCAGGCACAAGTATTTGGTGCCTTTTACGCGGAGAGATGTCTGCAACCAGGGTTGAACTTTCCGGAGGCGGTGCAATGAAAAACGGAAGACCGGAAGGCGAGGATGCCGAGTCTATGCCGGTGCATTCGGAGCTGCGACTAAAACACCAAACGGGAGATACCGGAGGTGGACCGAGTTGGAGATCGTCGTTCCTAGGCGCTCCTGGCGCAAAGTTTTTTATGGGGTTCGTTGAAAAAGACCGCCGTAGCCGGGGCGGTTGGAAAAGTGAAAATCCCGATGCTGTACCGGGATTTTCAAGTGACGTGGGAAAGTCCTGCCTTTGGACTTTTCCAGGGCACGGCTTTTCCACGGCCCTTGGATCCACCGATTCTGTTTCAGAGCCGTAAATACACCGAAGGAGAAAGCAATGACCAAGAACCATCCCAAGCCCGTGCCCGTGCTGGCAGTCCCGAAACTTTCCGAAGGCCAGCTTGAGCCTCTGTTCCGACGTCTAAACCTGGCGCACACACGCCGCACCTACCAGGAGGTGGTGGATCGAGCCGAGAAAGAGAACTGGTCGTATCGCGACTTTCTCGCTCTTCTGCTGGCCGAAGAAGTGGCGCACCGCAAGCAAACCCGCCTGCAGCGCTGCACCCGACAGGCTCACTTTCCGTTCTTCAAAACCATTGATGAGTTCGATTTCACTTTGCAGTCGACTCTGCGGCAATCGCTGCTCGGTTCCTATCTGGGACCGGACTTCGTCACCGAGGGCCGCTCCCTGATCCTCTACGGCAAGGAGGGCCGCGGCAAAACTCATCTCGCCGTGGCCATTGGCTATCGCGCCATCCAGAATGGCTTCGAGACTCTTTGCACCACGGCCGCCGAACTCATCGAGCATTTGTCGAACGCCAGCGCCAAAGGCCTTTTGCAGCAATCGTTGTCCACCTACACTCGTCCTCACGTCATCGTGATCGATTAATGTGAAGCTGTCAGTAATGTGGAGTCGACGTGCCGGAGCCCCGTGAATCGGGCATGATTAGGCTTTCAACTCCACATTGTTTGCCGCCTACAGAGATTCCAGCCAGTCCAGGATCGTGCGGTCTTTGCTCCAAGGCGTGCGCGACCGGCGTGAAACCGGCTTGACCTTGGCGATGGCCTCACGCTTCATTTCCAGATCGACTTTCGCGTAGCGATTCGTCGTAGTTGGACTTTCATGTCCGAGCAGATGGCTGATGGTTGACAAATCAACCCCGGATTTCAGAAGCGCCACGGCCGTGCTGTGGCGCATGCTGTGTGGATGCAGCCGCTTTTTGCGAAGATTAGGAGTATCCGCGCAAGCCTGGCCGAGGCACCTGGCGAGAATGTGGCGGATCCCGAAACGGGTTAACGGTTGGTCCCTATGATTGAGAAACAGGTGAGCTTCCGATCGCAGGTCCAGACTTCGTTGTTTGCAGAATGATCGCAAAACCGTGGCAGTCTGCGGCCATAGCGGACAGTAACGTTCCTTTCTTCCTTTGCCAAACAGTCTCACTTGAAAAGGCTTGGTGAGCTGCAGGTCACAGGCCCGCAAATCTGCGACCTCCTGGACGCGGGCGCCCGTGTTGAACATCGTCGCCAGTAGAGCGTAGTCACGGTTTCCTTGCAGTGTGGCTCGGTTGATCGCTTTGAGAATCGAATCGATCTCCTCATACTCCAGGTAGTCGATCACCCGTTGCCGAGCGCGCTTGAAGGGGATGCCGAGAACCCGCTGCGCCAGGTCGAGATGTTCTGGATTTCGCGAGGCAACGAAGTGAAAGAATGCGTGAATGGCGGAGAGCCGTACGTTACGCGTGGGCACTCCGTTCTTACGCTCCTGTTCAAGGTAGGAGAGAAAGGCGACGATTCCGGGTGGATCCAGATCGATCAAGTCGAGTCCCGTAACTTGCTTCTTGCGTTGTGTCGAAAGAAAACGGAGAAGCAGCACCAGGCTGTCGCGGTAACTGTGGATGGTATGAGGACTCATTCCCCGAAGACAGGGAAGGTGGTCCGTGAAGTAGTCGCGGACGATGACGCCGAGCAGAGTGGGAGATTGTGTTTTCATCAGCGCCGCCCCTTCGATCGCGGTAGCGGAGCGACCAGTTGACCGTAGCGATGAGAAAACCGTTTACTGGTGGCTGTGCGGAGCGGTTCGATGAAGTGCAGGTAATGATGCGTCGATACCGCCGAGCCGTGGCCCAGATAGGTCGCCAGCAACGGCAGTTTGGTGTCGACGTCGACACCCATTCGGTACCAGCGCAGCAGGGCGTTTACGGCGAAGCTATGACGAAAATCATGAATCCGTGGCAGGCGCCCTTTCGAGGTGACAATGCCGCATTGCTGGAGTAGTGGCCGCAGATAGCGTTGCAGACTGGTTCCGCTGTAAGCTCGTCCACCCCTGGTGGCGTTCCAGATGAAGGCCGTGTCTGGAGTAGCCGCGAGTTTCCGCTGACTTCGGGCCTGCAGATAGCGTTCGATCTCATCGGCAATGCCGCTGTTGATTGGAAGCAAGCGAGATTTGTAAAACTTCGATTCTCGAATGAGTAGTGTCGACTGTTGGCGATCGTAGTCGCGCAGAGTAAGGCCCAGCAACTCCCCGCGCCTGATTCCGGTCGTGAACAAGAGAACAATCGCGACCCGAATCACTTCTGGCAGAAGTGGCGAGGACGGATAGCGCTTCACCCCGGAGGCTGCGCCGAGTAGGCTGACGACTTCGGCTTCGGAGAAGATGTACGGCTTGAGCCGTTGATGATAGGCGGGGAACGAACCCGGGTCTGGAAGAAAGCACTGCGGCTCAGTCCGCCGGCGATAGAGGCAGAAGTTGTAGACCTCCAACATGCGGGTCCGTCGAACACCCGACGCAACATTCTCGTGGGTCCGGCACCAGGCGTGAAAAGCCGCGGTGCTCATGTCCGGGTATGCGCTGGACTCGTTGTGGAGCAATCGGTCCAGCGACTGTAGAGTCCAAGTCGCAGTTGCGAAACGGCGGCCCAGAGCTCGCTTCAGATTCACGTACCGCTCAAAGATGGGAGCGAGGGCGGAGGAAAACGCCGCGGGCGCGGTCATTGCCTTACCACCTTTGCGACTTGCTTCTTGCCCGGAACTTCAAGAGCAACTTCCCGCAGGTCCCCGGTCGCCAATCGCAGATACACCGATGTGCTTTCCGCCGTACAATGCCCAAAAATGTCACCGATTGTTTTGAGAGGGATTCCATTTTTGAGAAGATGGACCGCCAACGAGTGTCGCAGGCAATGCGGACCTTGGAAGGGGATGCTGAGGCCACTTTTCCGAACCACGGATTGAAAGACTTCAGTGATCGCCGTGGGTTTCAACACGCCGATGGGAGCGCGCATTCTGAGAAAGACTCTTCGATGCGGAGGTTGCGGCGGAGTCCGTTTCAGATGCTTCACAATCGCGGACGAAACCTCGTTCGTCAGCGGCAGTTCCAAAGGCGATGAAGTCTTGCGCTGATGGATTCGCAGACTACCACATCGCCAGCGAATGTCATCCAGTGTAAGGGCAACTACCTCGCTGGCACGCAGCCCATAGGTGGCGATTAGCAGAAACATCGCGTAATCCCGGAGGCCCATCGCGGACACCCTGTCGATGGATTGCAGAATCTCCTTGACCGTTTCCCAGGGTAGCGTTCGAGGCAGTTGTTCGAGCCGGTAGAGGCGCGGAGTATCGATGTGGCGATCCAGTCCACGGGCGGTTCTGCCGTCCATCGCAAGAAATCGCAGAAAACCTCTCAATCCGGCGATGTCATGTTGGAGACTTGCTCGACTCAAGCGCTTGCCTGTTTTAGCGATGTACGATTCGATATTGCCGGATTGAATAGATCGCAGGGGGACCGCCTGTTCCTCCAAATGCTGGAGAAAACATTGCACCGTCCATCGGTGGCTTGAAACCGTGGACTCAGCGAAGCCTCGCACTTCGCGGAGGTGATTCGCATACTCTTCGCTCAGAATCGAAGCCGGAAGAACTGCTGTTGATTTTCGGCCATCCGCAATCAGACCCCTGGCGACCAGATATCGTTCCAGTGTGTGAACGGTTCCTGCACCGCACGGGTAGATCTTCACAAGAGCCTTCCAGCAATCGTGAAGAACTGGGTGGGTCAGCTTGGCGACCACATCAACGCGACGGAGACGCAGGTCGGCATCCATACACCGCAGCATGCGGATCGAACACTTGCGCGAGCCTCGAGTAAAGCCATTGGCGGCGAGCCAATCGTCAAAGCCATCGGCGACTGGCCCCAACAACGGCATTGACAAAAACTTCTCGTGAGCTCTGGGGAAAAGAGTACGTAGCATCGGAACCTCGATCAAAGTGGATTAACCGCCGGCGGCGGTCGTCCCGATGTTACTTATTAAATGTGGAGTTGAAGCCTAACCATGCCCGATTCACGAGACTCCGGCACGTCGACTCCACATTACTGACAGCTTCACATTAGTCAATAAATGTTGAGCTCAACATTTATTGACGAAATCGGGTATCTTAGCTATGGCCCCGACGCCGCCAATGTTCTGTTCCATGTGGTGAATGATCGCTATCTCAAAAAACGCCCGATGATCTTTACTACCAACAAGCCCCTCAGTCAGTGGGGAAAAGTGTTGCACGACGAGGACCTGGCAGCTGCCATCCTCGATAGAGTCCTGGAACGTGGACGCTTCATTCATCTTGGCGGACCCTCCGGACGGACCCGTCATCTAAACTTGGAGGAGGTTTCGCCGGCCAAAGCCGATCGGCTCAGAATTTCCGGAATTAACGGCTCAGAATTTCCGGAACCCACAAATGTTTACTTCAGGTGATGATTTTGAATGTCTGAGGTCTAGGCGGATTTTCAACTCTGGGCCGGGACTATCCTCGTTTTTCCGCTGGTCCTTGGGCCGCAAAATGGCGGAACTCGCTGTCAAAACGGGAGAAGCCAGCCCGGTGCGGAATCCCTTTTAAGCTGCTTTTTGTGTCCTCGAAAAAAGGGACCGGACGTAAGCTTTCAAGACCATCTCCATACGCTTTTTGGATTCCTCGAAATCGCGTCCCCGCACCAAGATGGACAGGTTTTCACAAACGCCCTTCCAACAATCGTGCTCCGCCCAAAACACACACTCAACAGCAATGGGGTCAATCAGCGACATTTTTACAGCGCAAGATCGCATCACTCTTCCTCCTAAAGTTGTTGCTACGATCTCAATCCGAAACTTACGTCACGCCCTTCGCATTCCTCCACGCACTGTGGGCAGTCTTGGCAGAGTGTCGTTTTTGGCTGCATCGGACAACCCGACATGGCGTAGTTTCGGGACCGCATTTAGCACGGGAGTCATGTAAGCGTTTCGCATGCTGAAATCTCTTGTTCTGCGAGAATTGATTGCAAGCCGCGTGCCACTTGTCGGCGCTTCCAACTCATTTCGGATCACTCCTGCCATCGACCGGGTCTCCCGACTAGGGGGTTCCCTGTACGCAAATTTGCTTGGGCCAATTTAAAACAGGAGAAATGGCTGGACTCAGGCTCATACACTTCAAGACATTGTTTGGCAATTCGTCGGCCGATAGGATGAAATGGCTCAATCGAAGAATGGCGAAGCAGAAATGGAACTAAGGCTAGTTACCGCAATTAGGTCTTACCGGACTGTCGCTCGGGCTTGTATAACAAATCGCAGGCCCGGTGATTACCATAGGTATCTAGGGCGGCTGGAAGGCCGAGACTATCTTCATCGTTGGGGTATTACAGCGATGAAATACAAGTTGGCTATCGCCCTGATCGCGCTTGTTGTCTCGGCCATCGCCCAGGCGCCAAGGAAAATGAGCCCGGAGAAGCCCAGTCTCAGAGGTTCGTTTGCCAAGACATGCCTTAAGGCCCTTTTGGCGATCCGAGATTTCAAGGGGATAGGGAGTCTGACGGGACCGGCTAAGGACGCCTATGAGAATGCGCGAGTCAAGGCAAGCTCGTCCAGCGCCCCCGAGACCCTCATGATTGCGAATCTGACCAACTTTG
Source organism: Terriglobia bacterium (assembly GCA_963803655.1). Taxonomy (GTDB): domain Bacteria; phylum Acidobacteriota; class Terriglobia; order Terriglobales; family Acidobacteriaceae; genus JAIQFF01. The sequence continues at coordinate 133,877 of CAWDNR010000008.1, read as the reverse complement.
CGATCATACGCTCAGCGGATAATCTGGCCCGCGAAGACATCATGCAAAAGGCGACGGTGAAGATTGAACACGATGGCGCGCGGCCGAATGCCTACCTAACCCTTGAAAAGGTTCGGCAGGATCCGGAACTGTCGGCTGCGCTGGATTCGATTAATGAACGCGAGTCCGAATGCGCGGGGGCACTCGAAAAAGCCTTTCGCGATCGGACAGCGATCCCGCTGCCAGGGACGTGCTCGGGAAGGTAGGAATTTCAAAACGCACCTTTTTACTTACCCGAATTACTTATTCGAACCTTCGCCGTTAGAGCCGACCGGATAGAAGAATGCGTGTTCCGTCAATTCTTTTTCCGACAGTGGCGCAATTGCCGGTCCCGGCAGCGCCTTTCCTCTCGGAAAAGCGAAACGTAAGCACCAACATAGCCAAAGCGGTGATTATTCCGACGGCCAATTTGGTTGTCGAGTTCATGGGCATGGTGGTTTATCTCGTTTTTAGATTCGCCCGTCTTGCATGGTGGCAATCCTGTCAGGAAATTCATGCTCTCGGTTTGCAGCTTCTGTGATTCATGCCGCTGTTCCGCCAGCGCACCCGACATCCCCATCCTGAGGGAAGCCAAGGCGGAGTATGCGAAGCTGAAGTAGCCTGCCGGAGTTCGGTGTTTAGTGACCTTCGTTGCAGAAAAAACATTTTTTACCAAGGCGCGGCCGGTGGCGCGGGATCCCTGGGGGGACCTACCGGGCCTTCCGTCTTTCCACGAAATAATTCCTTCCTGCGAAAGTCCATAACTCATTGATAATGCATACACTTGTGGGGTGGTTTTCGTCCGCACGGGGGTGAATAAGCGGTGCGGCTCAGAGGGCACGTGCTAGCACTGATTGTGTTTATGTCCTTATATGTCAGTAGTTTATGTCGTAATGTGCGTTCATACTGAACCAACGCAGATGACCGATAAACCTAACATATTGACGCTAAACAATTTACTTTCAGCGATTTGTACCGAAAATCCGAGCCATCCCCTTGATTCAAGGCCGCTTTGGGGCTGATTCTCGTAAAAATAATCGTTGCGACGAGCATATTCAGTACCGGCGATGGTATAGTTCGAGACGCGTGCCTTTGCCCGACCTTGCCGGATGAATGGATGGACCGGATGATCCCCTAGGTAAAAGTCATCCCATCCATCCGGATGGAACCGCAGGTAACAGCAACCCCCTAAAGGGGGTTTTGCTGTAACCTTACCTCGCCGAGTTAACATCTGGAGGATGAGTCATCCGTCCGTTCCCATTCCTCGGCGGCAATGCCGCGGTTCTGATCTGCTTCCGCATCTCCGTCACGTAGTTCTTGAACGTTCCGATCGGTACGTCAAAGCCTTCGGCCTGGGCTGCACGGTGCATCACCGAGACAGGCTCAGGATGATCGATTCGGCCACGTATCCAGACCTGCAGGTTGAGCTTGTCCGGCCGTGGCTGTTTTCCCTCCCTTAGGCCGCCTTTACCTCCCGAGTCGCCCGGCAAACAGACCATCTCAAACTTACCCGTATTGTCGATCGACGGCCGACCCTGGATCTCAAAAGGCCGGACGGGATCAAAGTCCCTGGGCTTCACGTTCTTGACGTAGATCCGGTTTGTCGCCTCCTCCTTCTGCCAAACGCCCCAGCAAGTCGCCAGCATCGCCCCAATGTCGCCCGACCCTCTAAGAACGTTCTCCAACGTCAACTCGGCCGCACTTGTCAGAGCCTTCGGGCTGTGGTGCGCCCCGGTAATCGTCCTCGCTCCTGCCTTCTGTAATCCGAACAGTGTCGCTGCGAATACCTTCGCATCCTTGGCCGACTGCTCATCGCCCTCAAAGAACCTCACCGCCGTATCCAAGAACACATCCGCCCCAGCCGCCGCGCGTCTAATCCGCGGGTCCGAGAGCGGCACATCCTCGGGTGAAGATAAGGTCCGGATCAGCAGCTTCCCCGACTCCACGAACTCCATCAGCCGCGTCTTCTGCAGACGGTGTTTGAACGGTCCAATGCTCACCTCAGGCACGAGGTAGACCACATGCCCGGCCTTCTGAGTAACCTTGAAATGGTCATGTCCAAACAGTGGCTCCCCCGTCAGTAAGGATCGGACCATCTGAAGCATGATCCATGTCTTCCCATGTCCGGATAGACCGCCGATCATGGTCAACACATCCTGTTGCAACCATCCCTGGATAGCGAACGTCAACGGCGGAGCATTCACGAAGTCCAAATGCGAATGAAAAATACCGCGCCAGTTGTCGTCGAGCAGTCCCGGATCCTCGGGCGCAACTTTCTGTCCGGTCCCCACCAGCACCGCCATACTCTTGTCTTTCGGCTTCCACTTTTCCATCGCCCTGTCGATCAACTCAGCCTGGCGCCAGTCGGGATACGGCGGATCGTGCCTCTCGTTGCAAGCCTGGCTCAACTTCTCCACGAACTCCTCGCGCGTAATCTCACCATCCCAGAGGTAGCCAACCAACCGCGTCATGTCATCGTTGCGTCCGTCGCCCTCTCTCAGCTTAGGCTCCAGCGGTCCCCAGACGAAAGACCCCGCGGCCAAGCCCGGACGAACGGCCGCGGCGTGACGGGCTGTTAAAGTTCGCAGCAACCACTCCGGCATCGGTGCAATAGGCTCATCCATCAGCAACGAATAGCAGTGACCGGCAGGATGCAATGAGCCGGCGCCCAATCCGTAAAAGTTCTGAGCTCTCAGACTGAACCCGCCCCGCTGCGTCAAATTGCCAACCTCGGCCGACGCCGCAGTGTGCTGAAAGTAGTACTGCCGGTGCCCCGGACTCGACTCCACCACTCTCGTGTGGACCGGCGGCCCCAGGCTCTCCACGACGCCCTCGTCGTCATCGATGATGAGGATTCCGTCCAGACGGCCCACGACGCCGACGTTGGCGTCTGGGAACTGTTCGGCCCACGCCTCTATCTGTTCCGGATCCATCGAGGCGTTGGAAGTCCCGCCGATGTTGAGTGGCGGTTCCTTGTGTCCGGCTCGAACCGGAATAACCGGAATCCCGAGCGCGATGTGAGTCTTGGCGAGAGTGAGAAAATCAGTCATTGTCATCCTTTCAAATATTCGGAGCCGTCGTACTGACGGCCCCGTCTTACCTCGCGAGAGAATGAAACTGCCGTTCAACGGACCCAGCAGACCATCCAGTAGCATCTTCCACTTCAGCCCGCGAGCAGCCGTCTAGAATCATGGCATTCGCAAGCTGGATGTCTTCCTCCCGCGTTCCGATGTCCCACTGCATAGCCCTATCGGGATACAGCTTGAACAGGCGCGCAACCCTTCCAGCGTCTAGCCCTGTCTTCAGCTCAACGGACTCCGGGGACCAACCATCCAGTATCAGATGGCAGGCCAAGTGTCCCGCCGTCCCGAATCCCGACTCCTCCAGATATTTCTTTTGGAACCGGGCCAGCTCTTTAGTAGGTCTTTCGGTCGTGTTATCCATTAGTTCCCTCTTCGGTGCATTTTTTGCTACGTCGTGCATCCCGACCTTCTTATGCGCCGGACACCGGTCCCAGCTTTGGGTCGGAAACTTATTCGTACGGGTCTTCCGGTCCCTCCACGTCCGACCAAAGATCCATCTCCACTTCCGACCAGTCCTCCTCCGGCACAAACGTCAGCATCCTGGCGTTGTCCGAAATCCGCTTGTACAGTTCGCGCCGCCTCGGGTCGTCGGAGTTATCGTTTACGATCTTCGCCAAGTTCCTGTAGGCCTCGACCATCCAATCGGTCTTCGCCCGCCGCCGGCTTTTCGGCGCGATCACCGGGACCGTCACGGTGTGACCAACGACCTTCTCGACGACAGCCTTGGGAATCCGTAGCAGCCGGTAGCGGCGTTTGTGGCGGGTCTCTTCCGACCCCAGGTTGACCACGCCCTTCAGGTTGGCGAATCGGCGAACAACCGTGTCCGGTGACACCTTAAGGATGGCCGCGACTTCCGCGACGTTGAGCAATTCTGACAAAGTGTCCTCCCCGAAATAACAAGAGCGGCGATCCGAACTCCCTCCCCCGAGGTGTTGGAAACCGCCGCTTGTCTTCTCTGGCGAGAGAACTTGTGAATGTCAAATTTTGTCAACGCTCGCCAGAGCAAACCGCAAACAGATTCCGCGCACTTAACCAATGCAAACCACCAGCCAAACCCGACACCACTTTCGTGTGTCGGCACTACGCTTTAGGGGGATAGACAGGTTGCCGAACCTGTGAGCTGGGGAAATGAAATGCCCACAGGGAAAAACCGTTCCTAGTTACTAGCAGTTACCAAGAGCGTGTTGGAATCTTCGAGAGCCGTTCTTCCATGCGCTTGCTTGCCAGATCCGCATAATGCTTCTGTACGACTAGCGGAGTGTCGCCGAGGAGCGCCGCGATTTCGTTGATGCTGCATCCGGCGCCCAACCAGAAGTCTACTGCGGTGTCCCGGAAGCGGTGAGACAGATTGCCTTTGATCCAAAGGCCGGCATCGGTCATCAACGTCCGAAGATCCGCTTGCCACAATCCCGTTTCGGACGTGGGTAGCGTCGTCCCGTTCCAGAAGATGTATTTGGTATTGCCGTTGAGGACGGCCAACAGTTCCGCCTCAAGCCCCGCGTCCATCTTTTGCATCACGCCCTTTCCTGTCTTCTGCCGCTTGAGTCTCAGGAAGCCATCTTTAATGTGCCGGCGCTCCAACTGAACCGTGTCCCTTATCGTGAGGCCGGTCGAGACCATGACGTGTATAAGAGCGGTCATGCGGACGGCCTTCGCGGGATCGGGGAATGTCTTGGGAACCTGGGCCAGCAGCTTCGTAAGTTCGGTTTCGGTGAACGGACGGGGCTGCAGTCTTTCCTTGTCGGTCTTGGAGAGCCGGATGGTTTTCAGGGCGGAGAGCAACTCACCGAGATTCGCGCGGCAAGCATATCGAAGAAAGCCGCGGATATTCGCTTGGGCTTTCTGCTTCGTGACTCCACTTTTCCACGTCCAACCAGCCCGGAACTCGATTGCGTCGGCCGCGGTGATTTCCGCGGGGTACATCTTCGACCTTGCCGACATGAACTCTTCAAACGCCCCGAGCTGCCACTTCAGCTTGCGTATTGTCGCCGGTCCTACGCCTTCACCTTCTTTGCCGGTGATGAATGTCTTGACGGCTTGCTCAATGGTGGGCTGGGTTGCGGTGGGAGTGACGGGCGTATCAGAATCGCCGGCGTCCAATTGCTTCTGCTTTTCTTGGCCTTTCTCTTCCGCTATTCCCCAAGTCCGTGTGCCGGCGGCGTCCCGATGCTGCTTGCCGTTCACAGAGTAACGGAGCCACTTCGTACACTGACAACCGCGGTAGAACTCTCCGCGGCTTCGGTCCTTGCACCCCCCTCTATGCCTTACGAAAACCGTGACAACTGAGCGGCGTTGCATGTGCCTCTCCTCACCGACAAGTGAATCATAGCACACTATAAAGCACAGAAGCCAGCAGAAATTACGGTTTTATTGGCATAAAGTTGGCGGAAGCGTGTGCGAGTCGAACGCACCGGCGACGGGGTGACCCGCCGCCCGCCGGTTTTGAAGACCGGGAGGATCACCGGACCCCATGCGCTTCCATCTATAATATTCAATAACATACAGTGGTTACCAAAGATTTACTGCATATTTACTGCATGTCTGCTACAGTGCGGACATGAGACACCAACGCGGCTACATCTACGAAGCTTCTGGCGCCTTCTTCGTTCGCTACTACGACTCTGGTCAGCAACTATCGCGTCGGCTGTGCTCCAAAGACAACGACAAGTTCTATTCTCGCACTTGTCGCGCAGTGAAGATGCTCGCTGATGAGTTCATGCAAACCGTCAACGCCGGCAAAGTCGGCAACGTACAGGACATCACGGTGGTGGACTTCTGGACGCAAACTTACCAGCCCTTCACGGTAGAGAATCTCCGGTACTCCACAGTGTACGGCTACCGGCATGTTTGGGCGCAGCACTTAGAGAAGCACTTCGGGACGATGACCCTGCGGGAATACCGGACCCACATGGGCTCGGCATTCTTAACCAAGCTGGCCAAGACCCTATGCAGGTCTACGGTCCAACACATTCGCTCCCTGGCCTCCGGCATCTTTTCTCACGCCGTCAATCTCGGTTTCATCGAGTCGAACCCATGGCACGATGTCAAAGTCTTAGGACGGTCAAGGGCGCCCGGCGATACGGCGCATTACACCTTGGAAGAGGCCGAGAACATCATCTCGGCTCTGGTTGATCACGTCGATTGTCAAGCCATCGTGGCCTTAGCGTGTTTCACGGGTCTACGTCCGGGAGAGATTCAAGGGCTGCGCTGGAATGACATCGAAGGGAACTGGGTTCACGTCCGGCGGTCTATAGTGCGGGGTAAAGAGGGGGCGCTCAAGACTGAGGCCTCCCTGGCCTCACTACCACTCATCACGCCGGTCAAGATTCTGTTGGCCTTGTGGCGTCAGAAAGCCGGTGATAACGAGCGAGTCTTCCCGCGTGATCTGAAGACGCTAGTCAAGTTGACGATCGCGCCCACGCTAAGAGCCAAAAATCTGTCGTGGAAAGGGCTCTATGCCGGTCGTAGAGGCGCGGCTACCATCTTGACAGAGTTGACCGGTGATGCCTTGGCCGCCAAAGAGCTTTTGCGGCACTCTAACATCGGCGTCACGCAAAGCAAGTACGTCAAGAAGATACCGGAAGCCATGCTTCGTGGTATGAAGCTGTTGGAGGCCGCCGCTAGGAAGCCGGAGACAGCTTAAATGACACGACTAGTCTCGCCAAACCGCCGATGATGACATGGTAAAAAGAACCTATCTGCACTCGCCCTCTGATTTTCCCTGCCCCTTGCGTCGTGGTCAGGACTGAACCCGAGGGGAATATGGCGACCTTCCAATTGGCAGCGCGATCGCGAGATGGATAGAGAAGCCTTCGCGGCTGGGACGTTCGGGGAACTTCCCGTCCTAACGAATTCGCCTTAGGTGTCAAAGGCTAGATGCCGCTATTTGCCTTGCTCGAATGACGCCACACTAAAGACGATTGAAGAGATGACAACGAAACTGGAGGAGACGATTCGATGACTGGATTTCAAACCCCTCGCTGGTTGTAGGCCGAGAGTTACTTTAGTCACCTCGTCCCTTCAATCACCGGCGCGTATAGTTTCGCTCCACGGAGGATCTATGGACCAGGACATGGAGGAGCAGGAGCAGGAACGAATAAGGAAACTGTTCGGATTCGGACGTGCCGGCGAGCCGGTGTCTACCGTTGACCCCAAGGATGTGAAAGCTATTTGGATACTCTCCAGTGATTATGAAAAAGAGCATCCAGGTAAGTCGGGCGCGGTAGGCACAGAAATTCTCAAGAGCGTGTGCTCACCCGGAGCGAACATTGCGGCCATTACTTACCGGACACAGATGATGTGGGTGGTGGAACATGCCTCTCCGGAAGCCTTGGCACCCTGGACCAAAGATGAGCGGTTAGACGATGCGGTCTTCCGCGCCATCGCGGAGGTTCCGATGGAATGGATGGGCGTGGGAGCGCCGCGGCACGGCTTACCCTTTGATGTCGATGACTTATTGCATCGGGTGCGCGAGGCCGCTTAGTCAAAATTTGGGAATCGCAATTGGCCCGAGTGTGGCAACAGTCCTCGGGGCCTTCGGTCCCACGGCCCGTGTGACTTTCGCGTCCGTGCCGAGATCGTGGAAGGCCGCTCGGAAAGAGACGAGCAGAACAAAATCGCCGAAGACTCCCTACGCTCACACTTGCAAACCAGCGTAATGATAGGCGCCCGATCTATAGCGGCTCTTCAATAACACCCCTCTGCCCGCCAAGACGCAGCGATTGCCCTGCTAGAATGACACCGCCCGCCGTCCGTTGCGGAGACACCCAAAAAGAGGGAGGGCTCGACATGGCACGGCAAAAACCACTCATTGAGGAATATGCGCGCATGTGGCCGAGAGAAGTCTTCGATTGTCTAATACCGAATTCAAATGGTAAGGGGAAGGGAACCAAACTCGTAAAAGGGTTGGAGCTTCTCAACAAACCTGGCGTCTATGTGCTCTACCGAAACGAGATACCGTACTACATCGGACCGGCCGCTCCGCTTCGTGCTCGGCTATGCTACCACGCTAGTGTGGTGTCTGCTAAATAACTAAGCAGTTATGATTGTGGGTTCCGTTTTCTGGGTTTGGCGCTGGTGCAGCCGGGCTGGATCTGCTCCAAAATCCGGCGACAGCGAGTGAGCTTTTCCTGAATGGATTCGACGGTCGCGGTCCACACGAAGGGTTTGGGATTTTTGTTCCAGGCTTTCAGAAACGTTTCGATGGACGCCTGCAGGTCGGCTACGCTGAGGAAGACGCCACGGCGGATTGCCTTGTTGTCTAAATGACCGAACCATCTCTCCACAAGATTCATCCAACTGGAACTGGTGGGAACCAAGTGCGACACGAACCGGGGATGACGTTTCAACCACGCCTTTACTTTGGCGTGCTTGTGCGTCCCATAGTTATCGATGATCAGATGAAGCGGGATATCGCCGGGAAACTCGGTATCGAGTAAGCGCAGAAATTTCAGAAACTCCTGATGCCGGTGTCTCTCGTGGCACTCGCCAACGACCTTGCCCTGTATTGTCTCCAGAGCGGCGAATAGCGTGGTAGTGCCGTTGCGTTTGTAATCATGGGTCATGGTGCCGCAGCGACCCGGTTGGATCGGTAATCCAGGCTGGGTGCGATCCAATGCCTGAATCTGACTCTTTTCGTCGACGCACAGTACGATCGCTTGTTGCGGGGGATTCAGGTACAGTCCTACGACATCGGTCATCTTTTCCAGAAACTTCGGATCGCGAGAAAGCTTAAAGGTTTTGGTGCGATGCGGCTGCAGATTGTGAGCACGCCAGATATTGTTAACTGTGGATTTGCTGACGCCCTGGCTGTCCGCCATCGTCCTGCAACTCCAGTGTGTCATCCCGGCTGGTTTGGTTTGCAGAGTCGCTTCCACGATGGCGGCGATCTTATCGATGGGATAGAGGGGCTTTCGCCCCCGGCCGGGAGCAATGTCCCACAGACCGTCCAGTCCTTCATCCCCAAAACGCTTGCGCCACAGAATCACCGTATTGCGGTTCACCGAAAGCCGCTGGGCAATGGCGACGTCCGATTCACCCGCAGCCGCGGACATGACGATACGGCAGCGCAAAGCCACCTGCTGTGGCGTGCCGTGCGCTGCGATCCACTGCTCAATCTTCTGCTGCTCTACGGTGGAAAGCTGAACTGACTTGCCCATGCCCCAAGGATAATGGGGATCCTTCATGATGTCTAGTTATTTGTTGGACATAACACTAGCTATCCCGGTGCGGTATCACAATTTTTGGAGTTTCTTTTGCGCTTTCGCAGTCCCCGATAAGAGACGACGGAATGAAATTGAGGGCGTTCTCATCGCTTCTACCGAACCCTTGCCGGAAACTGTCGTCAGCTCCGAATGGCTGTCGGAATGGCCCCTCTGCTGTATCCATAACGTTGCCCTTTCCCGTCCGGACTCCGGCGCCCTGGTGTCGAATCTAGGCTGCTCCATAATCCACTGCATAAACCTCCCCGAACCCGCCCGAAATACTGCGATTGTCGGATTTCCCGGTAAGGCTAACTCCATGAAAACCCTTGCGGGTCACGGGATTCGCCGCATTTTGGCACCGGATCATCCATTTTCGAGCGATGCTTCCGGAATCCGCTCCGCCCGCCCGCTTGTAGACAACGGTCGTGCTGCTTAATACACTTCTAGTGCTGCATCCCACCCCGTTATCTATGCGACTTGTTACTTTCGAGGATCCCGCACGCCAGTCCCGCGTCGGTGCCGTCACGCCCGACGGACAGATTGTTGATCTGCACACGGCCTGCGCCCTGTATTTGCGGGATGTGGAGGCCGAAAATGCTTTTTACCGCCTGGCCGACGCGCTGGTTCCGCACAATATGCGAGCGTTGTTTCGAGGAGGTGACACCAGCCTGAAAGCCGCCCGCAAGGCTTTAGATTACGCGCTGCATGACGACAAACTCCCTGGGCCTCGCGGGGAAGCCATCTTTTATAATGCCGATGAAGTGAGCCTGAGGGCGCCAATTATCCCCAAGAAGTTTTTTCATACTGCCGGCAATTTTCGCGAGCACCACGAGGAAGCCACCAAGGCGGGGTTCTCGCATCCGGTCATGCCGTGGATCGTGTTCTTCCAGAACGTGGACGCCATCATCGGCCATGAGCAGCCGGTGATCTATCCCGAGCACCTCACGCAAGAACTGGACTACGAACTTGAACTCGCTGTTGTTTTGAAAAAGGGCGGTAAGCACTTCGCGCCGGAAGAAGCCGCCGACTACATCGGAGGCTACGTCATTTTCAACGACGTTACGGCCCGCGACATTCAGCGCCGCGAGATGAAATCAGGCGTATTCAGCTTCTGCAAGGGGATCGATACGTTCTGTCCGCTGGGGCCGTGGATTGTGACCGCGGACGAGATTCCCAATCCGCACAACCTTGCCATGGAACTTCGCGTAAACGGTAAGCGGCGGCAAAATTCGCATTCCAGCAAAATGTCGGTGAAGATTCCTGAAATTCTTTCCCACTATTCTCCGATGGGATACAGCGCCGGCGACGTGGTTTCTACCGGCACCGTCTCAGGCGTGGCAGCGTTCAGCGGGGACCCCAAGGCCTGGTATCTCAAGGTGGGAGACGTCATGGAATGCGAAATCGAGAATATTGGAATCTTGCGCAACCGCGTAATTTCATGGGAAGAGGCCTACGGCCGGAAACCCGCTGCCCTGGCCACTCAGGGGGCTGTGAAGTAGGTCAGCAACAGAGGCTCAGTACAGACGCCTACTAATGCTGCCATCGAGGCACCACGGGGTTCCATCTTTTTGTCCAGGTTCAATCCGCCATTCATTCACCGCTTTGATGCCCTCTTCGTCCAAGCCAAATCCGGCGGGTGTCACAATCTTCACGTCTCCAACCTTGCCTTGGGGAGTAACAACCAGAGAAAACACCGCGTCTCCAAAATAGCCGGCGGCGTGCGTGGCTTCCGAATACTCAGGGTCGGGTTGGTACAGAATGCGAGTTTTGAGGCTGCGTCCTTTTACTCGTACACCGGCTGCCTGCAGGAGCCGCGCGAAGCGGCTTGCCTTCCTGCTGAAGAACAAATTCTCCGGTCGGTTGTCCGCGCGAATCCAAATGCAATTTATCCTCGTCATAGAACTGACGGAGTGTCAGGACGTTCCTCTATAAGTTTGTCTTATTCGCTCTTCGAGCGAGCCTCCCTTCGCGTGGGTGAACAAGCTGCTGAGCGACAAAGCGAATAGAAGGGACCATCTCATTCGCGGCATCAGAGTGCTCTCTCTCGTTTATTTCCTGAAATGTGGCAGCACAACGTCGCCGAAAAGCTTGGCTTGGCCGGTCCGATCGTCCCCCCAGATTTCCAGCATGATGTGAGTGCAGCCGGCGTCCCGATATTCTTCAATGCGCTGGATGCACTCCTGCGGCGTTCCGGCGATAGCGCAGACTCTCTTCATGATTCCGCCCGTTACCGCTTTGGCCGCCGCCTTTCGCCCGCCCGTTTCCATGGCGTCAGCGACCGGGCGCAATTCGTCAAAACTTAATCCCGCACACTCCAGCAGCGCATCCGCCGAGCCCTTGATGTTCTGAACTTTGTTGGCGAGATACATGGCTGCTTGTTCGCGGGCCCCTTCCTTCCCTTTAGCAGAGTCCAGTCCGATACTGCCCACGATCACCGAGCCCAGAACCAGTCCCGTCAGATCTTTCCCAGCTTTACGCGCGCCCTCTTCCATGTTCTTGCGTGAGTAACGAACAAATGACGGAGTCGTGATGCTGGCCGTCAGCAATCCGTCGCCAACCACTCCCGATATCTTCTGCAATACCGGCCCAGTCCCTGCGATGTAGATGGGAGGAATGCCACGCGGTGTGTGCGCGTCTGCCTTCAACGGCGGAACACTGGCCTGAAAGACCTTACCTTCGTACTGAAAGGCGCCCCCGCCCAAAACCCCTTTCACCACCTCGATGCTCTCGCGCATCACCGTCGCCGGGCCGACTCTTTCACCTTCGCCCTCGCCGATCTCCTTCATGAAAATCTTGGACGCGCCCAGCCCCAGCAGAAAACGATCGCCGGCGAGGTCCTGCATGACCCGTGCCTCCATCGCAATCTGCACGGGATGCCGCGTGTAGGGAGAAATGATGCCCCATCCCAATTGAATACGAGTGGTTTGAGCAGCGATAACCGCCAGCACCGCAGTCGACGAGCGCGCCTCGAATGAATGCTTGCGCCACCACGGATATGCTTCCGCAATCCAGAATGCGTCGAAGCCCGCCTGCTCGCAGGCCTTGGCCATGGCGACGGTTTCGTGCACGGGCTCCATGCTCAGTTGCAGGACACCGATATTGAATGGAACGCTCATGAAGATTCGTTTCTTGTCAGTTGGGATCTTTCCATGAATGCTCGAGGCCTTTAATCAGCTCCCACATCGATTTGTTCAAGGGGGTAGGAACACCGATTTTCTGCCCCCATTTCACGATGGCGCCATTCATAAAATCCACTTCAGTCTGCCGTTTGGCCAGGACATCCTGCAGCATGCTGGCGCGGTGCTTGCCCGGAGCACTGGCGCCTTTCTGCACCAACTGGCGAGGATCGCCGTGAAGCGCAATCCCCATTTTTTGTGCCACTGCCTCGCCTTCAGCAATCAGGTCGTTGAAAAGCTTCCCGGTAGGTTCGAAACGGGTTGCCGCACCGTGATGCAGCAGTGTCAGTGCCCCCACGGGATTGGTCGAAGCGTTGAAAATCAGTTTCGTCCACTGCGCTCCACGTGCGTCCTGCAAAGCGATGGTGTTCATACCGGAGTGCGTCATCAGCCCGGCCAGCTCTTCCACTTTATTCATGGAAGTATGCGTAGGTTCGAAGGGGCCAACCCAGGTATCGCCCTGGATGTCGTAGCCGATATGTCCGGGTGCGATTGGATGACCAGCGGGAAAGGTCGTGCCCCGGATCACATACTTCACATGCTCGGCGATGATTTCTTCATTGCCCACGCCGTTCTGCACGGAGCACACCGCACTGTTGTCGTCGAAAATGTGCGCTACATGCTCAATCGCGTTCCGGGTGTGAATCGCCTTGGTAGCAACAATGCCGTAGTCGCAGCGCGGCAGTGCCTTGACATCGCTGGTCGCGTTCAGCCGGACGTTGAAATTAGCGGCTCCCGATAATCGCAGCCCAGTTCTCTGGATTGCGTCGGTATGTTCCTTCCAGACATCATAGGCCCACACCTCGACCTCGCCCGCCTTCGCCAGGTGTGCTGCAAAAAGGCTGCCTACCGCGCCGCAGCCGACTACGCAGACCTTCATCGTGTGATCGTCCTAAGTTCCTGGTTCGCGGTTCGGGATTCCTGGCCGTTGTAGAACTTCCAGGTAACATCAGCCAGACTCTCGCCTTCAGTTTTGCCGATTCGATAGGTGTCCTGAGTGTAGAGACAGACCTTACCCTCTTTATCCACTACCTGCGGATGAAGCGAAAAGATCATGTTCTCCTCAAGCTGGACGTCGCTCTTTGCGCCAATTGCGGGGTACTCGAGCATCGTCGCTCCAATGCTGTGGCCGGAAAGATGTCCCAAAGCAAATCCGTGTTTTGCAAATGCTTCCGCCACGCCACGGTGCACATTGCTGGCCAATTCACCAGCACGCATAAGTTTCCGCGCTTTCTCGAGGGCGTGCGGATAGACATCTGCCATCGCTTGGGTGCGCGGGCTGATCTTTCCGGAGATCAGCGGCCGGGAAAACTCCACCCAGTAGCCGCCTGCGCCGGTGACTTCGAGGGAGTACAGCAGCAAATCGTCGGCTGCAACTACGCGATTGCCGGGCACCTTGAAAGATGCTTCTGACTCGCCATGCTTGCCAGAAAGCATGATGTTCATCATGCGCGGTCCTGCCCCCCGAGCGAAGAACCGCTGCACCGCGGGCGCCATGATCTCAGCTTCAGTCTTACCGGGTCGGTAGGCTGCGACCAGCTCCCAGAAGCCATCAACAATGATGTCCATCGCGTCGCGCACTTCGGCAAGCTCTTCATCGCTTTTGACCGCTCGGGCAATGTCAAACTGTCGATCGAACGGGACGAGTTCGAAGGGACTCTTTACCAACTCGAGGTAGTCGCGCACGGCTAGGATGAAATCCATCCCGTAGATCCCAACCCGCTTCCATCCTCGCTCCTGCCCGCGCTCGCGAATCCAGCTTCCCGGAACATCTGGCCAAACATGATCTTTTATCCAAGGCTTGGTCTTGTCACCAATCCAGCGCGCCTCTCTTGGAAATACCAATGTCGGCTCGCCCGTCAGTGGCAGCACAACGTAAACGTAGCGGTGCACAATCTCAAAGCCTGAAACATAAAACGTTGCGCCCTCAAAACCGGCGTACTGATTTCCGCACACAATCAGCGCATCGAGATTCGCGCGCTCCATGCGAGAGCGAATGTTCTTATATCGACGGTCGATTTCCTTTTGACTTGGCAATCGGTCTCCTCGTCTTTCAACCGTTTGGCGTTCTCAGGCTGGTGAGGCGTCAGCGTTACGACTCCACACCGCACAACTCCGCGGCCGTGAGCGCATAAATCTTCGTGATGTCCACCAGAGTTTTGATTTTGACCTTTTCACCTTCAGCATCGCGAGGCCCGCTTGAAGGACCATAGTTCACTGTCTCAATGCCGTAGCGGCTCAACACGCTGGCATCTGAGCACCAGGCAACGACTTCCCGTTTCGGTGGCTTGCCGACGATACGCTCATGGTTCGCGTCGATAGCCTTGATCATCTCGTGGTCTTCACGAATACGCGCGCCGGGTACGGAAACGTAGGTCTCAAATTCCAGTCCCCAGTCAGGATGCCGTTTTTCCAGGTCAAAGAACACTTGCTGAATGTCGCGACGGGCGTCGCTCATCGGAATATTCGGAGGAACACGCACGTCGAGAAACAGGTCGGTTTTTTCCGGAGTACGGCTGGCCCGCCAGGCATGGCCGCCACGAATGCCGCCAAGATTCACGATGGCTTTCCGGCCGCCATACGAAGCCTTCTTTTCCCACACGCCAATCCATTTCAGGATCTCGTTCATCAACTCGTGCATGCGCCGAATGGAGTTCATCTCCTCGCGGCCCTCGCAAAATGCAGTGTGCACGTAGATGCCGGTGCAGGAAATACGTACCCAGAGCGATCCGAAATGCTCAAGCACTACGTGCATATCCGTTGGCTCACCCAGGATGCACATATCGGGGAGGACTCCGTGATTTACCAGGTAGTGTGTGCCCACCCCGTAGCCGCGATACTCTTTTCCCTTGAACTCGCCCCACTGTGTCTTCTCGATCTCTCCGGCAACGGCCGCAATGATCACATCACCCCGAAGCTTGACCCCCGCGCGCTGCAGGGCCTTGACGGCGTGGGTGTAGCAGACCAGCGCCCCTTTCATGTTGTAAATGCCCAGGCCATAGACAAATCCATTTTTGACGACGGCCTGTGGCTTGTATCCGATGCCAGTCAGGAATTCTTCCTGGCCAGTGTTGGAAGTGTCCATGTGGCCGTTGAACATCAGATTCTTGCCGCCACCAATGCCAATCCAGCGCCCAACCACGTTGGCGCGTCCCTCTTCTACTTCCTGCCATGTGACATTCAGGCCGAGCTGTTGCAACGCAGATTGCATGTACTGCGCCATCTGAAATTCTTCGCCGGTTGGGCTTGGAATGTTTATGACATCGCGGCACATGGCAACGATTTCTTCTTCGTTTACCTCGGCGAGAATTTTCTCCGCGACCTTGGAATTCATTCGCGGCTTCTGATTTCTGTGTGATTTAGTCACAGCGTTGCGTTCTCCGCGCTACACCAGCCGGAAATCGTCGGGATACGTGCACATCTTTTCGTTGCCGGTTTCGGTCATCAAAAAGTTATCCTCCAGACGCAGGCCGCCCCCGCCAGGCCAATAAATGCCCGGCTCGATTGCCAGAACCATGTTTTTTCTGATAATTCCGACTCCGGCCTGATGCGCGTAGGGAAATTCATGCGCGCGCGCTCCGACACCGTGACATATCGCGTGCGAGGGCTGCCCCGGATATCCGCCTTCGGCAATGCGAGCGCGTATCAGGCGATCGAGATCTGGAAAGCCGGCTCCGTCTTTCGCAAACTTTACCGCTTCATTGAAGACCTTCAGCAGCAGGTCGAGCAACTTGTGATACTCGGCCGTGAGTTCACCGGGACAGGCGTTCTTGGTCAAGTCAGTCCAATATCCGTCAACGCACACCCATATTTCAAACAACGTCGGCTCATTTTTTTGTATGGGCCGATCGCCGGTGGCGGTAAATGTAGCGATGCCTTTCCCGGACCAGACCAGTGTGAAAGCCCGCGCCATCTCGACCTTACCCTTGTAGCCCACGCCCAGGCCGTGCACGAAACTCTCGTACATGCCGCCAGCTTCGCTCTCCTTCATTCCCGGATGCAGGTGTTCGCGGGTGTAGTCCATGGCCAGCGCGGCCAGTTCGTTGGCCAGGCGCATGCGCTCGATCTCCTGCGAAGTCTTTATGGCGCGAGCTTCGTTAAGCAATGGGGTGCTGTCGCTGATCTTGCCTGCGACCTTGCGGAAAGCCTCAAAATAAGATTGCGTTGGAGTCGTCGGCTCGCCCACCATGCGATCGGCCGATTGCGTCCCCATATTGAGTTCGATCGCCACGTTATCAGTTAAGCCGCGCTGTTTTATGATTTCAAGGGTCTGATCCAGCGCGCGAAATTGCGGCGGACGCGGATCGTGTTCGTCATAACTCTTGAATAGCCGGATATCCTTGGTCCAGGAGTTGCGCTGTGCATCGGCCATTTGCGGCTCCAGCGCAATCAGGATGGGCTCGCCCTCGCGCGGGAAGACGGCGGCATCGTATCCCTTCATGCACCAGTAGTTCGTCAGATACAGCATGTTGTCCGGGGCGCGCACCACCAGCGCGCTCACATCCTGGTCTTTCATTAGGGCGCGCACGCGCCCCAGTTTCACGTGGTCCACCGGCCAGGCCATCGTCTAGTGCACCTTCCCTTGGGCAACTATCGCCCGGTTTTCGTCGGCGAAAGTCCACGACGCTTCCCGCCCCTTGATCAAGCGGTAAATCGCAGTATGCATGGGCGCCGGCACGCCAACTCGATCAGCCTCGCGCGCGATTGCTCCGCTGAGAAAGTCTACTTCGGTCGGCAATTGATGACGGATGTCATAAAGCATCGAAGGCGGATGATTGGTCATGGCGCCGATCTTGTTCATCTCCCACGGGTCTTCGTGCAACTGCACTCCCACTCCTTGTGCCACCCGCTTGCCTTCATTAATCAGATCGTGCAGCAGATGACCAAGACTGGAGAATTGCGATTCGTCAGCGAAGTGCGGCGAGTGCGGCAAACCGGTCAAAGCTGATACTCCATTCACTGAAGCATTGAAAATCAGCTTTGCCCATTGCGCGGGACGCGCATCCTGCAAGGCCTGTGCCTTCAGGCCGCCGGCGACGATCAAGTCAGCCGCATCCGTCACCAGTGCAAAGGGAGTATTGCAAGGCTCGAATGGTCCTATCCACGTTGCCGTATCCAGTTCGTACTGCACATGCGTATCGCTGTGCCGGGTGCCACTCATGAAGGTTGTGCCGCGAATGACGTAGCCGCGAGTATGCGCGGCAATTATCTCTTCACAACCCAGCCCGTTCTGTGCCGAAATCATCGCTCCCTTATCGAAGCGATGGCCGACGGGCGCGATGGAATGCTCGACTTGGGTGGCCTTGGTGGCAATGATGCCGAGTTCGCAGTCTGGCAACTCGTCGGGTCGGGTGGTGGCTTTGAGTGAGACATGAAAATCGTGAATCCCTGAAACGCGCAGCCCGTCCCGGTTGAGCGCCCGCGCATGTTCCTCGCGCCGGACAAAGGCCCATACCTCGGAAACCCGTGCCAGATGCGCGGCGTAGAGACTTCCGATCGCTCCGCAGCCGATGACGCAAACTCGCTTCATACGGAGTCCCGCCGCGCTGGATTGACCCGTCTCTCGCTATTCGCAAAAACCCGCGGGCGAGGGCGCCCGCGCCACATGGTCATGCTCGCTTCTCCACTCTTACCTGTTGCCTGGTTTCTTTCGCCGCCGCCATGGCCCGAAACAGACTGTCAGCATTGTTGAATGAGTCTTCGACAATAATGTCATTCGCGAACAACGCATCCTGCAATGCCGCCGAGATGGTGTGGATTGGCGCAGCGCCGCCTTCTCCCATACCCTTGGCACCGCTGTAGCTGTGCGGCGACGGCGTTTCAATGTGGCCGTATTTCACCTTCGGCATATTCATGGCGGTGATGGGAATGTAATCACTGAAAGTGCTGGTGAGCATGTTACCCACGGTGTCATAAACGCAATTCTCCATCAGCGCCGCGCCAATCCCGTGCGCAGTCGCGCCGTATACCTGGCCTTCGACAATGGGTGGATTGATCACCGTGCCGCAATCATCGACAGCAACGTAATCCAGAATGCGCGGGATAAAAGTGTCGCGCTCCACCTCCACCACAGCAACGTGCAGTTGTGATGCGTAGGTCAGGGTCAGGCTGCCATACTTCTTTTTCGTGTCAGGGACCTTGAAGGGCGCCCGCCAGACATAGCGGCAGTTCAGCGTGACTTCATACAACTCCGGGGGCAAGCTGGCGCTGTTGGCATTGACCAGGTTGGCCAGCCCCCAGTAGTTCATGGACTTGCCAGTACTCTTCGTGCGGATTTCCGGGCCTTGCGCTCCAGTGGTGAATTCGAGGTCGTCTTCCACGGTGGCAAGCGCGAAGGCGGCCAGCCGCTTCATCTCGGCTTTCAATTTCTGTGCCGCTCCGTGGACTGCGGACAAACCGGAGACCGCAAACTGGCTGGCATAAGTTCCAGAAAACCCGGTGTGCACATTGCGCTCGGTATCGAATCCGGTACGCACCGTGATCATGTCGGGGTGAATATTCAAAACGTCGGCGACTACCTGTGCCGCAGTGGTTTCGTGCCCCTGGCCCTGCGGACAGGAGCCGACCGCGACCACGACTTCTCCATAAATATCGAGCTTGCAGTTGGCGCCTTGTGAATTGCCGGAGTAGGGCAGGAACGGATTCACAATTTGCGACTGCCCGAAGTTGTTGGTGCCGGAATCTAGTGTGGTTCCAATTCCGATTCCAATCAGGCGGCCTTCCTTGCGGGCTGCGGCTTGCTTCTGCCTCCACTCATCCCACCCAATCAGACCTTTCGCCACCTGAAGCATCTTCGGATAGTTGCCCGAGTCGTACACGCAGCCGTTGGGCGTGGTGTAGGGAAATTCGTCCGGAAGGATGTAATTGCGCAAACGCATTTCGTCGGCGGCAAAACCCAGTTTGTGGGCGCAGATATCGACCACGCGCTCCAAAAACCACAAGTGTTGCATGCGCGAATAGCCGCGATTGGGACCCACCGGGCACTTGTTCGTGACCGCCTGCGAAAAGTCGATGCGGGCATTCTTGAAGCGGTACACCCCGGGAAAAACCTGCGACCAGATGACACAGCCCAGCGGCTCGTATCGCGGATAGGCCCCGCAATCGTCGATATGACGAGAATCGATCGCAGTGATGACGCCGTTCTTGTCGAGCGCGACGCGCGTGTCGCGAAAGGTCCGCTCGTTGCCGTGCGCGCTCGAAATCATGTGCTCAGAGCGCGTTTCCACCCACTTGACCGCGCGCCCGCCAGCCTTCCTCGAAGCCAGCGCGCAGACCGCCATTTGCGGATAGCTGGTGATCTTGATGCCGAAGCTGCCGCCTATGTCCGAAGTCTCGACCCGGATGCGGTCGATGTGAACGCCCAGATGTGCTGCCAGGAATTGAATCGCAAACGACGGGAATGAATTGTTGCACTGGTAGTAGATGCGCTCATCCTTCGGATTCCACTGCCCGATGACCACGTTGTTTTCGAGCGGTGTGCTGGAAAAGCGATGGAAGTGCAGGCGATCGATGTTGACGATGTAAGCCGCATCCCCGAATGCCTGCGCCACATCGCCATACTCGAACACACCGTTCCAGACTCGATTCGTTCCAGCCTCTTCGTGCAGCAGGCTCTTGTTTTCGAGTGCCGCTTCAGCGTCTACAACCGGGTCGAGCGCCTCGTAGTCGATCTGGGCAAGCTCGGCTGCATCGTCGGCCAAGGCCGGAGATTCGGCCACCACAGCCGCGACCGGCTCACCCTGGTACCGGACCTTGGAAACTGCCAGTGGGTAGTCTTTGATCTTGGCGAAGGGATCGGGGCCGATCTCGATGAAGGGTTGGGTCTGCTGCGCGATCTCAGCTCCAGTCAGAGCGCATACCACACCCGGAAGAGCTTCTGCAGCCGAAGTATCAACGCTGACGATCTTTGCATGGGCATAAGGCGAGCGCACGAAGCGCAGATAAAGCATTTCGCGCAGCTTGATGTCGTCGGCAAATTTGCCTCGCCCGCGCAGCAGGCGATTCTCTTCCTTGCGTGGAAGCGATTTGCCTACCCAATTCTTCTCGTCAGCTTCGGACCTCAAGTTAAGTGCTCCTAAGTCGAGCTTCGCTCGGCTGGACAGCCGAAGGCGGCTGTCCCCAAGTGAACCTTTTAGCTCAATGCTGTCTGCAAGCCATCGATCAACTTCTGCACATTCTTCTTGCCCAGCGGCTCAAGCAACCCGCCGGCCACCGACGCCAGGGCGCCGAAGACCTGGGCTTCGCCTTGCCACACCACTTTCGTTCCACCGCCCGCGGGCGTAAGGTCAAAGCGGGCGATCATAGCAACCTTACCGCCTGCCGCGCTACCCTGCCCTTTGTACTGCGCGCGCTTGGGGCGATCGGCTTCGGTGAGTTCCATTTTCATGTCGGCGGCTCCCTTGATATAAGAAATGCCGACGTTCACCTTCACTGTGAAGTGGGTTGCATCCTGCTGCGTCATGCTTTGGTACTCAGGCAGGAGCGGCGCGAATTTCTGCGGATCGGTAAGAAAGTCGTACACCTCTTCCGGCGACTGTTTGATTTCGAACTCACCGCCAAACTTGATCGCCATGCCTCAGGCCCCCTTCATGTTCTGTGCCGCCATCTGGATTGCCTTCAGAATATTCTGATATCCGGTACAGCGGCAGGTATTACCCGCGATCGCTTTCCGCATCTCTTTTTCGGTGGGTTGCGTATTGCGTGCTAGCAGTTGGGCGGTCGAAAGCATCAGGCCCGGCGTACAGTAACCGCACTGCAATCCGTAGGCATCGCCAAACGCTTTTTGAATGGGATGAAGCTGGCCATCCTTTTCCAGTCCTTCCACAGTCATGATTTCCGCGCCGTCCGCTTGCACAGCGAATATGGTGCATGACTTCACTGCCGCGCCGTTCATGAGCACCGTGCATGCTCCGCAGTAGGTGGTGTCGCAACCCACGTGTGTGCCGGTGAGGTCGAGTGTCTCCCGAATCAACTCCACCAGAAGTGTGCGAGGCTCAACCGACAGTGAGTGTGCCTTTCCGTTTACCGTCACTTTGATTTCAGCTTTTTCGATAAGTTCAGGCATAGATATGACCCGCCTCGACCTGCTCGCCCCGGGCCCGCCGTACGGCAATCTCAATCGCGCGCTTCACCAGCGAACCGGCAAGTGTGCGTTTGTAGTCGGCCGAACCTCGCATATCCGATTGCGGGTCGGCATCTGCCCGCGCCCCTTCAACCGCTGCTGCAATCGTCTTCTCATTCACCAACTGCCCGCGCAGAGCCGCCTCAGCGTCTTTAGCTTTGATTGCAGTCAGCCCCACACATCCCAAGGCTATGGCCGCGTCTTTGCAGACGTCACCTTCCATCGTGAGTTGCACGGCAGCGCTGGCAGTTGGATAGACCGGCGCCGAACGCTTGAATGCCAGGTAGGCTCCGCCACTGCCCGGGGGCGGCGTCTTGACGGAGACTTCGCTTACCAGTTCGTCGTGCGCCAGCGCCGTGGTATAGGCATCTTTGATGAAATCGGTAAGCTGCAGCCGGCGGTCGCCCTTTTTCGTCTGGCAGCGGACTTCGGTTTGCAGCGTCATGAGGACAGTGGCCCAATCTCCGCTGGGGTCGGCTTCCGCCAGCGAGCCGCCAATCGTTCCCCGATTGCGCACCTGCACGTCTGCGATGCCAGCCGCGCAGTCATGGATTATGGGAATCCTCGAAGCTACAGGCGATGCCTCAATTTCGGCATGTCGGGTTAGCGCGCCGAAACGCAGCGCACCGTTTTCGTCCTTGATATATGACGTGCCAGCAATGAAATTCAGGTCCACGAGATGGCTCGGGTTGGCATAGCGGAGCTTCATCAACGGGATGAGGCTCTGACCACCGGCCAGCAGCTTGGCTTCTTCGCCCAACTCAGAAAGCATGGCCGCAGCTTCCTGAAGCGAGCTCGCGCGCTGATAGTGAAAAGCTCGGGGATACATTTTAGGTCGCGTGGCCTCTCATAAATCCAACTGCCGTAACTCCCAGCGCCAGAATAACCAGCGCCGATCCGAGGATTGCGAGAGCTGATCCCAGGGGCACCATCCTCTCCGTCTGCAGAATCACTCCCAGTGGAAAGACGATCGAACCGGCCAGCATGGCTAGCGCGATCAGAAAGCGCACACGGTCGCCGAAAGCCACTTCGTCGAAAACCACGCCCAACACGATCATCAGCATGGCCAGGCCAATCCAGTGCGAATGTACATCTACCTGCCGGACGTAATCGTACTTGGTCTCACGATAGGCAATCAGTGCGGATTGCGAATCATCCCAGTGCCGTTCCGCCGCATTGGCAAACGCACCCGCCAGCGAGCTACCCATGCGATCCAACGCCTGGTGCTCGACAAAAACGGCATAGTGTAAACCGTAGAGCATGCCGACGGCCGCCAAGACCGCGCCCCCCAAGATAAGGAGTCTGCGAGACCGGTTCATCGCGCTCTCCCCAATTCCGCGTCGAGGCTTCCGGTGTGGCGCAGCACACCCACAAGCATTCCGACCAGCGCCACAACAACCATCAGTCCGCCGGCATCGGCAATTCCGCCGGCAAGTAGCCCCATCTTCAGTTCGAGCAATACAAACACGGGCAGGATCACCGATCCTGCCAGCAATACTCTGACCCAGATTCTCTTCCAGCGTTCACTCAGAAAAACGTAAGGCTGAACGAATGACAGCAAAATGGCCAGCAGTCCGAACTCGATAATATGAGAATGCGCCGCGATCTGTACCGCCTTCTCCGCCTGCAGCATGCCGTAGGCGTTCACTGAAGACGCCAGACCGGTCGCTCCGGCGGGCTGGTCGAGCAAATCTTTCAGAATTACGGTCTCGCGATTTTCGTGCTCGTACAAATTTTCTCCGGCATACCAGGCCCCATAGATGAAGCCCATCAACATCAGCACGGTCCCGCCCGAGAGCAGCGTGCGACGCTCCCAGGTTCGATCGTGGGATATCCGAGGCGATAGCTCCGGCTCAACCGGGTCAACTCGCCGGCTGCGTAGATATTTCCAGAAGCCCCAGCCCTCAGCCAGTAGAACGACGATCAGCAGCGCTCCAGCGGAGTCCGCCAGAATGCTGGCCCAGCCGATCACCGGGAAGGGGCTGTAAGACATACCGACATAGTGGATGAGAAAAATCCCGACGGGCAGCAGAAGCCCGCCAGTCAGAAATAGTTTTGCCAGTCTCTTCTTGCTGGACGCGGAAATAGTCACATAGGGCTGAACCACCGCCAGCAGCAGCGCAAGGTATCCGGCATCAATCATGTGCACGTGAGCGTCGACCTTGGTGCCGTGATCTTCCAGCAGATTTCCCATGTGCGCGAAGGCTGCGGTTACCGCCGAAGGGTCCTGCGCCGCCACAGCTTGTGCCGCGTTGAGCAATGCTCGGCCGGTTTCGCCTCCGTTCTGGTGCAGCACAAACACGGCAAAGATGTCGCCGAACAACATGCCCGTGGCGATGAGCGCAATGCCTCCAAACACCAGCAACCGGCTCGCTCCCATTGCCGCGAATGTTGGAGTTGTGGTTTCGGTGGTGGTGGATGTCGCCATTTGTCCTGATCAGTTAGCTGAGTTTCGTTCGGCCGGGGCAGCCGAAGGCGGCTGTCCCCACACGTTCTTGCTAGTCGGCAGCTCTGGCGTCCGTCCCGGACCTGCGAAATTCCGGCATTACGTGTTTGGCAAACATGTGTTGAATTTTGATGCTCTTCCAGTGCTCCAACCCACCAAAATTCGAGACGATCGCCAGCTCTCCGATTCCGCCCTTCGCTTCCACCGCTCGTATCTGATCGATGACTTTCTCGGGCGTGCCGACAAAGCCGATTTCCTGCTCGACAATTTCATCGTAGGTCAACTTCGTCAGCGACTCGAGTGCGCCGCTGGAATAGAAGCCGTATCCTTTGGCGCGCAGCTCAGCTTTCTTCTCTTCACTCTGTATGGATTCGACTGGTGAGGCATTGAAGGCGAGAAAGTTCAGCAGCGCCTGTTCGACCTCTTTCCGAATCTGCTTTTCATCGTGGTCGATGTACACCGGGCGGATGTACACAATATCAGGTTGATTTCCGTTTGTGGCACAGGCTTTCTTGTAGATGTTCAGCGGGCCTTCCAATACTTTCCAGGGCAGAAGCGGAGGCACGAAAATGCCCCAGCCCTTTTCACCCGCCATTTGATAAGTGATGTCGCTGGTGCCGCCAGTGTAGAACTTGGGATGGGGTTGCTGCAGCGGCCGGGGCACCACGCTGACATCCTTCACGTTGTAATACTTGCCCGCATAGGAGAACTTTTCGTGGGCAAAAGCTAGTTCCAGAATATCGATGGCCTCATCATAACGTGGACGGCTCTCCTCCAGCGGTAAGGCGGAGGGGCCGAACAGCCAGGCGTGCCCGCGTCCAAGGCCGCATTCCAGGCGGCCGTTGGTCAGAATGTCGGCTTCGGCGATCATGCCGGCAAGGCGCATGGGATTTTCCAGCGGCAGAGTGTGGAGTGCGGTGCGGAAGCGGACGCGGTGCGTTCGCTGCGCGGCGGCTGCGAACATGGCGAGCGGGTTCGCCGAAATGGAAAACTTCTGAAAGAAGTGGTGGTCAATCACCGAGTACACGTCGAATCCGGATTCGTCCGCGTGCTCGATCTGGCGCATGATTTCCCAGATCATTTCGTTGTGCGACTTGCCGGGCGGAGTCTGAATTTCGCAATAGATACCGAATCGCATGCGGTTATCCCTGACTAGCGCTTGTTGCGGGTTGCGGAGTTGAGCGGCACGCGTCCCTGAGACTTTTGCAACGTTGCATTGGAATCTTCGATTGCCCGGCATTCGTCACGATAGAAGGGGCCGGATCGCCATTGTGCACACCCATTCGCCCTTCATGGGTTTACCATGTCAAGCGTACCGCCAGTTGAATCTGCCGCGGATTAAACACCGCGCTGGGTGTTCCGTAGAGCGGGTTCGGCGAACCCTCTCTGAAGTGCTGCGGCGCTCCCGCGCAACCCGGCGCGCCCGCGTCCACACCGCAGAAATCCGCGGCGCCATAGCTGGTGTTGAAGTAGCGGACATTCACCGTGTTAAACAGATTGAAACCTTCCGCCATAAGCTGAAGTCTCAACCTTTCCCCTATGGGAAATGTGCGCTCCAAGCGGATATCGACGGTCTGCAGCGAATCGCCTTTAAAAGTATTTCGCGGCTCACTGCCCACCCGGTCATTGTTCCCGAACACGTCGCCATTGGCGTCAAAACCAGCGTATTTGCTGAAGTACTGCGGAGACTGTAGCGTGAAAATGGTGCTGAAACTGAAATCGCGCAGCAGCACATTCCAGCCAGCCGGGCTGGAGAAGGTGGCGTTTCCGACGAAACGATGGCGGGCATCGTCTGCCGAATTCGCGCGCTCGGCACGAAAGTTGGCGCTGTCCTGCGGGATCAGGACGAAACTCGGGTTGGGGCCATCATCAATCGAGTGCGAATAGGTATAGCTGAGCTGGTAGGAGAAGTTGTGCGACAGTCGTTTGGCAACATGCACCAGCAGCCCGTCATATACCGAATCCCACTTGGAGGCGGCCTCAAAGAATACGCTGAACTGCGGATCTCGAAAACCTGGCACTCCATTCACGTGGGGCACGTCCGGAATGACCATTTGTGCTGGGTAAGACGTACAGTCCGGCGGGGGATTGATGGGTGCCGGAGAGTTGAGCGGCGAAGCGAAATCGAAATAGACGTTCTTGCAACTGGTACCGCCGTTGGAGTCGTGTACCTGTACCGTGCCGCTCGGATCTGGCTGGTTCACATTGAAGAAGCTTCCCAGATGGACGCCGCGCAGGTGAATTCCCGAGATACTTACCGCCGTGTCCTTAAAGGGTTCAAACTCGACGGAGGCGCTAGCCTGAATCCCATACGGATTTTGGCTAGCTTCATCAAAGCGCACGATGGTCGCATCTTGCAAGAAGCCGCAACTGGCCAAAGTGCCATCCGGACAGAAAGGTTCAGGGGTTCCGTTGGGATAGGTTCCGTTAGTGAGCAAGGAACGCAACCCCAGGAAGTTGATAAACGGGGAACTGGCGAAGCTAAACAGTCCGGTGTTGGCATTCAGCCCATTTTCAAATGGACGATTCGGATACTTGGCCAACCCGCCGCACGAAGGCGCCTGGCACATGAGCAGCGGTGAGGGAATGATTCCGTGGAACAGGCCGAAGCCGGAGCGAAATACGACGTTGTGCGAAGTACCGAGGTTGTAGGCCAATCCAACGCGCGGATCGAAATTTTTCCACTGTGTATTGAGGACTTGAGACGGCCAAGTTTCAAATTCCCAGCGCACGCCTGCGTTCAGGGTGAGGTTCTGCGTCGCTCGCCACTTGTCCTCGACAAAGAGGCCGTTGTAGGTGTGATCCAGAGTAGAGGAGGCCTGCTGCCGAACGGCTTGTGATATCGCGCCGCCCTGGTAAACCGCTGTTCCGCCGGCTATCGACGGCTCGCTGAACGCCGGGTTGGTTGTGCTGTCGAAGCGCTCGAAGAAAATCACGAAGGGGTCGGGGCATGAAACCCCAACCGGACAGCCCGCCGCGCCGTCCGTCCCGAGATACGCGGGCAGGTTCGAGAAGTCTGCCTCAAAGGGATAGAACAACGGAAAAGACTCGAACGTAGATACCCGATTGAAATTACCTCCGAAGCTGATGGTGTGGCTGGACACATTGCGGGTCATGTGGTCGACCAGCTCAAATCGTCCCTCGCGGTAAATGTCTGGGTTCCCGCGATTCACGCCCGTGGCGAAGGTATTGGCTACCTCCAGGTGCGGCTGGGTCGAAACCACAGGGAAGTCAAAGGTACGGTGCGCATACTGCATTCGAAGGTCGTTGATCCAGGACGGCGAAATTGTGGTGGTCAGGCCGCCCGCCAGTGACTGGTCGCGAATGTAGTTGTTTTTGAAAGCTGAGGGTAAATCGAAGCCGTTGTTGAGGGGCGATTGGTTGGTCAACCGGCCATCGTTGATGAAATAACGCGCGTACAGATTATTCCGGCTGCTCAGATTCTCATCAATCCGGAGGAAGCCATTGTCGGCGTTGCCGTTGCGCAATACAAACAGGTTTTCCGGGGCGAGACCGAAGACCTGGGTCTTAACCTGATTAATGGCGGCAATATTGTTCAGTACGGCCGAATTGTAAGCCGGCGATTCCGCCCGTCGCTGCGCTTCGTAGTTGCCGAAGATGAAAGTCTTGTCCTTCACGATGGGCCCGCCAACTGAAGCGCCAAACTGGTTTTGACGGAGAACGTTGAAACCTGGCGCGGAAAGGATGCTCTTCGCATCCATCACATTGTTCCGGAAGTATTCATAGAGCGAACCGTGCCAGTTGTTGGTGCCGCTCTTGGTAATGATATTCACGATGCCCGCGGTGGCGCGGCCGAATTCCGTGCTGTAGTCCGTGTTAATTACCCGAAACTCCCTGACCGCCTCCTGGGATGGAGTGCCACGTTGGATACCCGAGGCGGTAGAGATGTCATCCGCGCCGTCGACCGCGATAAAGTTGAAATGGATGTTCTGGCCGCCGAAGGAGAGCTTGGTGACCGGCTCAACGATAACGTCCGTGCTGCCCGAGGTCGTGTCTCCGATCGTGACCCCTGGGGCGAGCAGCGCGAAATCAATGAACTGCCGGCCGTTCACCGGCAGGTTCTCAATCTGCTTTTCGTCGATCACCGAACTCACCATGGTTCGCGTCGGTTCCGCCAGTTCGCCCACATCCTGTACAGTTACTTCCTCAGCCACCTGCCCTATGGGCAGATTGAAGTCAAGGTTGGCGCTGGCTCCGATATCGAGATGGATCTTTTTTGCCTCCTTCTTGAATCCAGCCTTTTCGGCTGCCACGGTATAGTCACCAACCGGCAAGAACGAAACCTGGTAATCGCCGGTTGCACTCGCGGTCGCGGAACGCGAAAAACCGGTGGCTGTATTGACCGCCGTAACCGAGGCCTGAGAGATCGCAGCCCCCGTGGTGTCGTAAATTCGACCCTGAATCGTGACCGTGACCACCTGCGCGTGCAGGGGCAGAACCAGACTTGCGAGAATAGTCAGAGTCAGAGCGTAGGTCCGCGCCGGCAATCTGCTCCATGGACTTCCGTTTGTAAAATAGACATTCACACTCTCCTCCTCGAGGCAGTCTGGGTCCCACGGGGAACACTTGCGCTTTCAAATTGTCTGTTTCGTTTCTTCTTCGGCATCTCGCCGTTCATTACCCGGCTCAACCGGGACTCGGAATCGTCGAGATGTTGCACCAATACCGCTGCACACTCCTTGAACTTGCCTGCCGCTAAGAGTTGATACATCTTGCGATGTACCGGGATCAGCGCGCCAGGATCGTCGTGAATACGATCCACCAGCACCATCCCCATACGTAACTCTCCGATCACCCGCTGATAAAAGGATTCTAGGCGCCGATTGCGATGAAACCGTATCAACAAGCTATGAAATTGAAAGTCGAAGCCGACCGCTCGCAGCCAATCTCGCTCGCGCACGGCGTGCTCATAGCCTTCCACCGCGTCGCGTAGCTCCGGCAGAACTTCGGAACGGTTGTCCTTGGCGCCCAGCACGCCGGAGATTTCCAGCATCCGTCGAAGGTGGTATATCTCCTGGACATCTTTGAGGGAGAGCTGCGAGACTGCCACTCCGCGGTGAATGCTGCGCCTGAGCAGGTTTTCCAACGAGAGAATGCGGGTTGCTTCCCGCATCGTGTTCCGCGATACGCCCAGGGACGCGGCCAGCGGCACCTCCTGCAGCGGAGTTCCGGGACGCAGCTCGCCGTTAAGAATTCTCTGCCGCAGGACCGAAGCCACCTGATCGGCGACGCTGACTCGGTGGATTTGCGAACGCTCCATTAGGAAAGACCCAAGGTAGGGTTTGAGCGAATGCGCGTCATCTTGCATCCAAAGTGTTCACGATGTCAAGTGTTGAACAATTCAAAAAGGAACTCTACTCTCCAGGAGGAGGTGCCGAAGAACAAAGCGCGCGTTCGGCACCTTGCAGATTGAAAACCGAACGCGCCGTCCATCAGTAAAGCAATTGCCGGCACCCGCCTGACGACCGGTAACGGACATGGCGGTCCAGCCTGGGCTTAGCTGCGGGGGTGGTCAGACTCCGACACTTGAAAGAGTGGCAGTGGCACAAGGCCAACGTGCGGTCGGACCTTGCGCGACAATGGGACTACTTTGACTATTGGGGAACATGGCGGCATCCGTTCAGTCCCGTGTTTCATCTTCGTCGAGCCGAAAGGATGCCGCCTAGTTATGCCTTCTTTTAACTACGTCCTTGGCATGAGCGATACAATCCTCGCCTAAAGTCGCGAAGCCTCTAGCGGATGTCAAAAAGTCATGCGCCCGACCGGTGATTTGGACAGGTAAGAACGGACAATGGCCACGGCGCCGCCCGGATCCAGAGAAAGTTGCGAAGAGGGCCGAACTATACGAAGGAGCTCAGCCCACGGGCTTGAACCTGTACCTTAAGCGCCTCCTGTTCATGAGTGATGGTTGTCAGACCGATCCGTATGAAGACACGAAAACCCGCAATACACTTCATCCTATTAAAGAGGATGTCAAGAAAAAAATTCTCTCCCCTCCCCTCGCGGGAAACCAGGGCGTGGTGACTTACATCCAGCCCTGCCTCCTTATTAGAGGGGGTTTTGGTTTTACCGCTTTGGATCGCCGCGTATTTCAGCGGCGATGCCAACCCCAGTTGATCTCCCTGACCTAACGGTTTCATGGAGCAGTGGCGCTTGACGCCGTTCGGTTGCGAAGCTACGCAAGCCAAGCGTTGGCTTAAGTGCCAACCATCATCCTATGTGAGGCTCGAGGCCTATGGCTTTTTTGGGTTAT
Organism: Terriglobia bacterium; assembly: GCA_963803655.1. Classification (GTDB taxonomy): domain Bacteria; phylum Acidobacteriota; class Terriglobia; order Terriglobales; family Acidobacteriaceae; genus JAIQFF01. The sequence continues at coordinate 103,556 of CAWDNR010000008.1, read as the reverse complement.
CCGAGGGGGCATAGGATCGACCCGGAGACTCGGTGCTGAACGATAGCAGCACACGGTGCCTAATGAGTGTATGGATACTCTCCCTCGAACCCGAGCGTCGCAGAACCTGGTCACCACCGCGGCATGAAAACCTGGCGGATCACTGGCGTTCGTGCAACGCTCAAGCGGCTTGTGGCTTCAGTTGTTCGGCGTCGAAACGTTCCTCCTTTTTCCAAAGTGTCAAAGCAATGGCCGCGATCTTTCGTGCTAACGTGAGACGCGCCATCTCCGGCTTCATGCCTTTGTCCAGCAAAGCCACATAGAAGTCGCGCAACGGCCCCACCCCACAGCTAGCCCGGGTCGCGGCTCCTTTAAAGATCTCTTTCATCTCGTGATTGTGATTCTGATTGAGGCCACGAATCTGTTGCGGTTTTTTCGCACGTTGCAGTTGTCCGCTGACAAAGCGGTATTGCGCACTGTCGCGGGTCTCGATGCCCAGCCCGCTGTAGGTCCAGAGTTGCCGTTTGCTACGGAACCGGTGTGGCGTTTGCATCAGTGCGATCAAGCGGGCGGCCCGAATCGGACCGATGCAGGGAATCTGCCGCAGCAGTTTCGCGGCTTTATGTTTCCGGCTCTCCGCCAATAACTCGGGACGCAGGGTTCGTCGTAACGTCTGCAATCCATCCAACTGCTGATAGAGCAGCTCGGCTCGCCGGCGCACCCCTACGTGCTCGATCTTGTGTAACCATTCCTCGCGATAACGCGGAGCATACACCTGGGTACCGGCACAGGGAATGCTCCAGCCGCGATACAGAGCTTTGATCCGATTCATTACTCGGTTCAGATCTTTGCTGATCGTCTGATAACTGCGCCCCAGCTCGCGCAGCGTTCGCAGTCCGTGTTCCCCGTGATAGACCGGGCGCAGCATGCCCGTGCGCAACAAGTCGGCCAACTTGCGCGCATCTATCTTGTCGCTTTTGTTGCCTTCCTTTAATAAGGCATTGCGGCGGGGATCGCAGACCAGCACTTGGTGCACGTGCGGCTTCAGCAAGTCGTATAGCCAGGCTGCCCAAGTCCCTTCTTCCCAGGTGACATGCAGTTCGCCTCGCAAACCGTGGATGAATTGCAGAATGCTGCTGGCTTTGGTTTCGACGATGGACTCCATCCCCAGCTTGCCACCCTCTTTGAGGACAGCGATCACAATGGCTTCCTTGTGCACGTCTAGGCCGATATACTTAATCTCACGACTCATATGAGTTGCCTCCTTGGGGGGAAGCTCATTCGTGCCAACGTCTACTTTCCCCCAAGGTAAGACTGTCATTTCTTAGGACCACCGTTTCAAAACTTGACGTTAACCATCCTGAGTCTGGAGCGCAGACCAACACCTCACGCAGCTTCATTCTGCTGAAGCGGGGCGTTCTTTCATAATGCATCGACCCCAACGGCCGCGTGGACTCCCCAGACTACCCTCTGACGACTGGTAGGCGGCTCCGACTCTTGGCGCGCCACCGTCGTCCCGGTTGGCATACTTGGTTGGTAGAGTACGCCAAGCCTTGGGAATGTCTAGATCATCGGATGCGAACCGGAACGGGTTCGGAGACTCGATCGGTCACGAAGAGATGAAGCCTGCCGTGCGGCTGGGGGCGATCGTCACCCGCGCGCAGCAGAAGAAAAAGAAGGCACCAGGATACAAGCTGCCCGATTCGACCGCAAACGTCATGGTGTACATGGGCTGCTCACGCGCCACAGCGTTTCGCAAGATCAAGGCAGGATTCCGGATTCCTACTGCACATTCCACTGCATAATCCTTCCCGAACCCACCCGAAATAGCCCGATTGTTGGATTTATCGGTGAGCCCAACTCCATGAAAACCCTTGCTGGGCGCCGAATTCGCCACATTTGAAGACCGGGAGGATCACCAGACCCCATGCGCTTCCGAAAGCAGTTTCTGGCTTTGGGTTTCTGGGAAAGCAGCCACGGATTCGCGCGGATTTTCGCGGATCAGAACTTCGAAAAGGAAAATCCAAAGCAAGTCCGTGTTCATCCGCAAGAATCCGTGGCCGATTCTGTTTTGCCAGCTACTTCGGCTGAGGGACGATGCGCAAATAAGGCTTGGGTGACTTCCAGCCTCCAGGATATTTCTGCTGCGCTTCGTCGTTCGAAACCGACGGCAGGATAATCACGTCGTCGCCCGTCTTCCAGTTCACTGGCGTGGCAACCTTGTGCTTGGCCGTAAGCTGCATCGAATCGAGGACCCGCAGCACTTCGTCGAAGTTGCGGCCGGTGCTCATGGGATAGCTGAGCTGCAGTTTGATTTTCTTGTCTGGGCCCACCACGAATACGGTGCGTACGGTGGCGTTGTCCGCGGCGGTGCGTCCTTCGGAGGTGTGGCCGCTCTCGGCCGGCAGCATGCCGTAGAGTTTGGCGATCTTGAGCTGCGGGTCCCCGATCATCGGATAATTGACTTTGTGGCCCTGGGTCTCCTCGATATCCGCCGCCCATTTGCCGTGACTGCTGACCGGATCAACGCTTAGCCCGATGATTTTCGTGTTGCGCTTGGCGAATTCCGGCTGGAGCCCGGCCATGTAGCCGAGTTCGGTGGTGCACACCGGAGTGAAGTCTTTGGGGTGTGAAAACAGGATGGCCCAGCCGTCGCCGATCCACTCGTGAAAGTGGATCGTGCCTTGAGTGGTTTCGGCAGTGAAGTCCGGGGCCACGTCATTGATGCGAGGGATGCTGGGGGCGGCTAGAGTTGCTGTCTCGGTGCTCATGATGGCTCTCCTCAGTTGCTGATTCGGATAATCCCGGAATGCCGGAATTTTAATCTGTTCCCGCCGAGGCCTTTACGAATGGGTGAGGCCCAAGGGAAAAAAGAAACCCACCCGATTTCAGCCGGGTGGGTGTCGGAAGACTTGGCCGCGCTACCCACACCCCGGCGTCCGTCTACAACGACACGCGACGGCCTGCGTGGGGCGCTTTCGCATAACGTCCATAGAATACGCGGCCCTGGAAATTCAGTCAAACATACGGCTGCGGCTTCTCACGCGGTTCGTGGTAAACCGAACGACACACTGTTGCCACTGTTATGATCTCGCGCGGTGTGGATTTTGAAACTGAAATAGCGCTCTGCCGACCGGTTCGACGCTACAATAACGCGTTATGTCCCCCGAACTTCGCCGTTTTTCTTTCGTTCAACTCGACGTCTTTTCTTCGCGCCCTTTCGAGGGCAACGCTCTGGCGGTTTTTTCCGACGGACGCGGACTCAGCGACCAGCAGATGCAAGCCCTGGCGCGCGAAATGAATCTTTCCGAAACTACCTTCGTCCTGCCTGGTGACGCAGCCGCCGAACGGGAACGCGGAATCAGAGTCCGCATCTTTACGGTTCAGAAAGAATTGCCTTTCGCCGGTCATCCGACTCTAGGTACCGCATTTGCCTTACGCGGTTCGACTGGCGTCGGGGAAGTCGCTCTTGAACTGAATGTGGGCAAAGTTCCGGTTCGTTTCGAGGAAAAACCGGGACAGCCCGTGTTCGGAGAGATGACCCAGAAGGACCCTGAATTCGCTCTGATCCACGATCGTGAGACCGTGGTGCGCGCCACCAGCCTGCGCGACGGTGACATCGATCCTTCGCTCCCTATTCAGACGGTTTCCACGGGATTGACCTTTACCATTGTTCCGCTGCGAGGCCTGGACGTCATGCGCCGCCTGCAAGTGGATCTGGCGAGTTCGACCGAGTATTTGCAGCAGTCGGGAGGAGGCAATTTTTTTTATTTCGTGACCCGCGAGACCGTCGATCCTGCCGCCCGACTGCACGCTCGCATGTTGATGTACGGTGGCGAAGATCCAGCTACCGGTTCCGCTGCCGGCTGCTCTGCCGCCTGGATGGTGGCGCATGGTGTGGCCCAGCCCGACGAACAGGTGCTCATCGAGCAAGGTGTCGAAATGCTTCGGCCCAGTCGGATCTTTGTGCGGGCCTCGCACCGTGATAACAGAGTGGTTAACGTCCGCGTGGGAGGAAATGTTGTGGAAGTCCTGCGCGGAGAAGTTTCTTTCTGAATCGCTGAGCCCGATTGCCGCGAAAAAATACGACCTGCACAAGCGCGAATTTTTTTCAATGGGGCTAATTTACCATTAGCATCGGCGGCACTTTACAGCCGACTCTTCTGCCGTTAGCATTTTGTCTCGCTCTCAGTTCTGCACATTAATCAAAAGGCTCTTGAAACTCTGGCTGCCTTCAGTAGGTTCAGGCTGCCACCTCGGAAGCAGGATTAAAGCCGGAATGAAGCCGAAACGAACCATTCTTTGCGTAGACGATAACGAACAGTCGCTTTCGATCCGTAAGGTCATGCTTGAAACTCGGGGCTATCGCGTTATCGCCTGCAGCAGTGGCGAGGAAGCGCTGGAACGTTTTAAGAAGGGCGGCGTGGATTTGGTGCTCACCGACCTGATCATGCCCGGCGTGGATGGAAGCAAGCTCATCGATGCCATCAAGACTCTCTCGCCTCAAACTCCCGCCATTCTGTTTTCTGGGAAAGTGAGAATCTACGATCGCGATACCCGCGCTGATCTCTTTCTGCCCAAAGGCATGTACGCACCAGTGGAATTGCTGGAGCGCATTCGCTTATTACTGGTGCGCAAACGCGGCCCCAGTCGCGCCCACTCCAAGACGCAAGCCGCCGGACGGCTCGGCGCTGCCTGAGCTGTTGTCGCTCCTGAGTGTTTCCACACTCACAAATTGAAGGTAGCGGTCCATTCCCAAATTCCACCTCTTAATCCGGGCTCATCCTGAGCTTGCGAAGGATCTGGTGTGGAGCGGCACAACTGCCGGACCAAGTTCATCTCCGCAGCGCGCGAGATCCCGTCGACTTCGCTCAGGGCAGGCTTTTTCGGGACGAAGTCCCTCAAGATGACGCCGATCGCGGGATTTGTTCCGGGGACTGTTTCCTTGAAACTCAATCCAGTCCCGCGCAACGCGGCCTTCGTGTAATATCGATCAGTTGGATGCCTGCCTTCATCGAAGCCGTGGAACTGCGCAAGACCTACCGCGTGGGCAAAATTGATGTTCCCGCCCTTCGGGGTATTTCTTTTAATGTACAAAAGGGAGAATTCGTCAGCGTCGTAGGCCCATCGGGCAGCGGCAAATCCACACTTTTCTATCTGCTGGGCGGCCTTACTCGCGCCGACTCCGGCCACGTCGTCATCGATGGCGACGACTTCGCGCAACTCTCCGACGCCGAGCGTACCCAGCTGCGCAAGCGCAAGATTGGATTCGTTTTCCAGAAATTCAATCTGTTGCCCACCCTGGATGCGCAATCTAACATTGATATTGCACTGGATATCGCCGGCACGAACGGCACCTATGACGCCGACTACTTTCGTAAAATCGTGGGCTTGCTAGGACTCGACAAGCGGCTGCATCATCGTCCTTCCGAACTCTCCGGGGGCGAACAGCAGCGAGTAGCACTGGCCCGCGCATTGATCAACAAGCCAGCGATTGTTTTGGCCGACGAGCCGACGGGCAATCTGGATTCCAAGAATTCCGAGATCGTGTTGGCCATGTTGCGGCATTCGAACCGGGAACTGGGCCAGACCGTGCTCATGATTACGCACAACCCGGAAGCCGCCAGCTATGGCGATCGAATTATTCATATGCGCGACGGTGAGATCGTCGCTCCGGAAAAGGACCCGCAATGGACCGGCCACTCCGCCTAGGCTCAAGGATTCACCGAACGCCGAAGGTTCCTTCCCGTGCGTGGTCGAGAAGCACCAGCTGTCTTCTGACAATTCACTGTGAATACTTCTGAACTCATCTACGATTGGAACCGTACGGATGCCGCCCAGCTGCGGCCGACCGGGCGCGTCCTGCTCAACGACGAGACTCTGCGCGACGGGTTGCAGTCGCCCTCCGTGCGCGACCCTGCGATTGCGGAGAAAATTCAAATCCTGCATTTGATGGAAGCTTTGGGCATCGACTCGCTCGATATGGGCCTGCCGGGCGCAGGAGCGCGTGCGTTTGCGGATTGTGAAGCATTGGCCCACGAAATCGTCCAGCACAAGATGAAGATTCGCGCCAACTGCGCCGCGCGAACTCACGAAAATGATATTCGGCCGATTGCCGACATCGTGCAGCACAGCGGGCTGAACATCCAGGCCGCGACTTTCATTGGCTCCAGCCCGATTCGCCGTTACACCGAAGGCTGGAGCGACGACTTCCTGCTTGAGACCACGGAGAAGGCGGTGAAGTACACGGTGTCGCTGGGTCTGGATTCGATGTATGTAACCGAGGACACGAGCCGCTGCGATCCGGCAATGGTCAAGCGTCTGTATTCGACCGCGATCAACTGCGGAGCACGGGCCATCGTGATTTGCGATACTGCGGGACATGCAACCCCGATGGGAGCATTCGCCCTGGTGCGCTTCGTTCTCGAAGAAGTAGTGAAGCCTTCGGGAGAGAAAATTCGTGTGGACTGGCACGGGCACTGCGACCGCGGCCTCGCAATTGCGAACTCGATGGCCGCGCTGATTGCAGGCGCGGAATGTGTTCATGCGTGCGCGCTCGGAATTGGCGAACGCGTGGGCAACACTCAAATGGACCAGATGCTGGTGAATCTGAAACTCATGGGCATTCCACCCTGGGCCGAACAGGACCTGACCAAGCTGAAGGAATATTGCCAGGCCGTGTCAAATGCCACGGGCGTGCCCATTCCAGCGAACTATCCGGTGGTAGGGGAAGACGCGTTCCGCACCGCGACCGGAGTGCATGCTGCGGCAGTTATAAAAGCCTACAAGAAGAAAGATATCGAACTGGCAAACGCCGTGTACTCCGGTGTGCCCTCGCAGATGTTTGGGCTGGAGCAGATCATCGACATCGGACCGATGAGCGGTAAGTCGAATGTGCTGTTCTGGCTCGAACGCCACGACGTACCGGCCACGGATGAAATCGTGGAAAGAATTTACCAACGCGCCAAAGCTTCGAACCACACCCTCACCGAGCCAGAAATCCGCGAATGCCTGTAAAGGATGGAGCACGGGCGTCCACGCCCGTGCTGCGGCGCTCCGAACGATTCCAGTCAAATTCTTTAACCGCAAAGGATGCCAAGGACTCCTTAAAGGTCGCAAAGGAACTCCGATTTCGGGAAGTGTTTCGACAATTTTGACGACCTCCAATCGATGGGCTTCCCCGACGCCATCACCAACTTCCAGCATAGCGTTGTAAGATGACAGATTCAGTCGTTGGTCGTTAGTCGTTGGCCTTTACGCTTCTGCATGTGTACCGGCCCCGTTCGCGTGTTGAAGACCAAACGGTGAAGGCGAACGACCAACGACGAACGACCAACGACGAACTCATGCCTCGATCGCAATCCGAAGTATCGGAGCTGTTCCCCGGCGTGCAGCAGGAAGTGGCCCACCTCTGTTCGTTGCCTGAAGTTCGCTCAGCCTTTACCTGGCTGCGCGCTCAGGAACCGCAGTTTGCGCAGTGGCAGCTGGAGCTGGCGCGCATTGCTGCGCCTCCGTTCGGCGAGAGCGCCCGGGGGCAATGGTTGGCGGACAAGTTTTGCGAGCTCGGGCTGGAATCGGTTCATACCGACGAGGTCGGCAATGTTTTCGGCACGCATGCAGGGTACGGACACGGACACGTTTCGCTCAGTGCTCACATGGACACGGTTTTTCCCGCCGGCACGCCGCTTCACATCCGGCAACAGGGAAGCCGCTTGTACGGCCCCGGAGTTTCGGACAACGGCGCCGGAGTGACCGCGATGCTGGCGATGGTGGCGGCACTGCGCGCTCTGCGTATCCGGCATGCCTTGCCTCTTCTGTTCATCGGTAACGTGGGGGAAGAAGGTGAAGGCGATCTGCGCGGCATGCGCCACATTTTCTCCCAACCGCGCTGGAAGGATCAGATCCATTACAGCCTGGTGCTTGATGGAGCGGGCGCGGATACGGTCGTGGCGGAGGCCTTGGGCAGCCGCCGTTTCGAGGTGATCGTGCGCGGCCCGGGTGGACACTCCTGGAGCGATTTCGGCGCGCCCAATCCAATCGTTGTACTGGCGCGCGCGGTCCAGGCCTTCGCGCAAACCCCGGTGCCGACGTCGCCTAAGACCACCTTCAACGTCGGGGTGATTCGTGGCGGGACTTCGGTGAATTCGATTCCGGAATCGGCCAGCATGCGAGTGGACATCCGTTCCACCTCGATGGCGGAAATGGAACGCCTGGAGCGTGCTCTGCGGCAGGCGCTCGACCAGGCGGTGGAGGAAGAAACGCGGGTCACGGAGGCGCGTACGTCGTCGCGACGGCGGCCCTTTGGGCTGAGCTCTGAGGTGGTTGTGATAGGGAATCGTCCCGCGGGCGAGCTCTATCCGAATGCGCGCATCCTGCAGGTGATTCGCGCGGTGGACGCGCAACTGGGAAACGCGGCGCAAGTGCAACGCGCTTCCACGGACGCCAACATCCCCCTGTCGTTGGGACTCGAGGCCATTGCCATCGGTGGCGGTGGCGCCGGAGGCGGAGCGCACACCTTGCAGGAATGGTTTGACTGCAACGGACGCGAGCTTGGCCTCAAGCGGATTCTGCTGACTCTGCTCGGTCTTGCCGGAGTTGCTTTGTGAAGCTCGTCGCCAACGTTCTCCTGGCAGTGATTGCGACGGCCATGACCGCGACCACCGAGGCGCAGAACTTGCCCTCTCGACCGCTGGCCGACGTCATTTTTCTGAATGCGAACATTTACACCGGCGTTGTCGATACTTCATCGACGCAGGGCATCCGGCGTGCAGAAGCAATAGCCGTGCGCGATGGAGTGGTGCAAGCGGAGGGCCAGAACGACGAGATCATGAAGCTGAAAGGACCGTCGACTGAAGTGATCGACCTGGGCGGGCATTTTGTGATGCCCGGGTTCAATGACGCCCATGTGCATCTGGCCAACGCTGGCTTTCAGCGGCTGACCGTTGACCTGGCGGGAGTGAAGTCGCTGGCTGAGTTTCGCGATCGGATTCGGGCGCGTGTCCAAAATGCCGCGCCCAACGAATGGATTGTGGGCGGTGGATGGGACCAGACGTTGTGGCCCGTGAAGGAACTCCCCAGTCGATGGGACATCGATGAAGTAACCAAAGATCATCCCGTGTTCCTCGAACGCGTGGACGGCCACATCTCCGTAGCCAACACTCGTGCCTTGCAACTGGCGAGTATCACGGCGGCCAGCAAAGATCCGGCGGGCGGCAAAATCGATCGTGATACTGCGGGTCAGGCCACCGGCATTCTGCGCGAAACCGCGCGCCGGACAGTAACCGCGGTCATTCCCAAGCCAAATCACGACCGGCGCCGGCAGGCCATTGAAGCCAGCCTGCAAGAACTGGCTCGCAGTGGCATTACTTCGGCGCAGGACAACTCCGATTACCAAGACTCGAAGCTGTCTTGGGATGACTTCCAGGTCCTTGAAGAAATTGAGCGCGAGGGCAAGCTAACCGCGCGGATCACGGAATGGCTGCACTTCAACGATCCCTTGCCTGTTTTGCTCGAGCATCGCGCGGCGCATCCCCAGTCGGACAACTGGCTGCACACCGGCATGCTCAAGGGCTTCATGGATGGATCGCTGGGCTCGCGCACCGCCGCGCTGCTCGAACCCTACGCCGATGACCCGACGAATTCCGGACTGCCACAGTACGACCAGGACAAACTGACACAGATGACGAAAGAGCGGGTGAACGCGGGATTCCAAATCGGATTCCACGCCATCGGCGACAAGGGAGTACAAATGGCCCTGAACGCCTTCTCAGCCGCTATCACAGACTATGTGGGAAGGGGTTCGGAGCCTCCCCTGAGCGCAGCGAAGGGACTCGTCCAGGCCGAGCGAAGCTCGATCGCGGCTTTTCCGGTCCCTGACTTCCGCTTCCGCATCGAACACGCGCAGGTCACCAACCCACTGCTGATGGCGAAGTTCAAAGAGCTGAAGGTGATTGCCTCGATGCAACCCAATCACGTGCTCACCGATATGAACTGGGCCGAGGCCCGGCTGGGTCCGGAGCGGGCAGCCTATTCGTATGCCTGGGCGGCATTCCTAGAAAAGGGAGTAGTCTTGGCTTTCGGGACGGACTATCCAGTCGAACCGGTGGCGCCATTCCGCGGCCTTTACGCGGCTGTGACCCGAAAGAGCGAAGATAGCAAAAAGCAATACTATCCCGCGCAGAAGCTGAGCATGGAACAAGCCATCGCTGCGTACACCACCGGTTCGGCATTTGCGGAGTTTGCAGAAAAAAATAAAGGAACCCTGGCTCCCGGCATGTTGGCCGACCTCGTAGTGCTCGATAGCGACATCACTTCCGTGCCCCCGGAAAGGATTCTCGGAACAAGGGTGCTGCTCACGGTGGTAGGCGGGAAGACGGTGTACGAAGCCAAATGAACCGCTCGTTATCCAATCTAATTCAATATCAGAGTCGAGGGTGGTGCCTCACTCTTGTCGCGCACTTTGCGACAAGGGTGGGCGACCGCTGACCATCATAAGGTCCCACCCTTACAAAAAACGAAGGCCGGGGTTCTTTGTCAGAGCGTGGGTAACGTTGGCGTCCCAAACTTGACCCACTTTGCACCGCTTATCCGTATTCGAGACTTCATCGAGAAATTCACGCACCCCTCTGGGGCACACGATGACGCGAATGTGAACTGCCCCCTTCTCAGCCCGCAACTTCTCTCCTGCCACCTCGAAGTCGTTCTTCTACCCGCCGACACGGTAATATTACCTCGATAAAAAGAATCATTATCTAAGGATAGTTCATCCTATGGGTTGAGAGTTGGATTGAGCGAAGCCTCAAGGAAAGGTTTTTTTATGCTTAGCAAAATATTGCGTACCGATAACGACGTTGCCACGACGATTGTACGTCTGGCCTTAGGAGTAGTCTTCTTCGCACATGGCGCCCAGAAGTTGCTGGGCTGGTTCGGAGGCTACGGCTTTACCGGCACAATGGGATTTTTTACCGGTGTCCTGCATATACCGGCGATATTTGCATTCCTGGCGATCGCCGCCGAATTCTTTGGCGGGCTAGGACTGATTTTCGGATTCCTAACGCGAATTGCAGCCGTCGGAGTTCTTTCCAATATGATCGTCGCGATTGCTCTGGTTCATAGTCAATTTGGTTTCTTTATGAACTGGACTGGGACTCAAAAGGGTGAAGGCTACGAGTATCACTTGGTCATATTGGCAGTCACTGTGTTGTTAACCATTCGCGGCGCTGGAGCAGTATCCCTTGACCGGTTACTCTCATCACCTGCCAAGAGGTCGGCCCAACTGCAAACTGCCTGACTAGGAAAGGATGATGACTATGTCTAATCCGATCACGGCACCCAGGCTGTGGTGGGTAATAGCGAGGAGCCATCATGCGTTAAGGCTCCTCGCCGAACGTAGCATCGCGAATACGGGGCTGTGCCTGAGCGATTTCGGCGCTCTGGAAGCTCTGTTGCATAAAGGCCCGCTCACAATCACGGAGATCCAGGACAAGGTGATGCTGGCCAGCGGCTCCATGACCGCAGCCATCGACCGCCTGGAAAAGATGGGGCTAGTGGTGCGGAAATCAACGGCAAAGGACCGGCGCGCCCGGGTTGTGCAACTTACGCCGGAGGGCAAACGGGTCGCAACGGCTTCCTTCGAAAAGCATGCCGACGATCTCGAAAGCCTTGTATCTGTCCTCTCCGACAAAGAGAAGACGCAGCTGTACGGGTCGCTCAAGAAACTCGGACTGCTGGCCGCGGAGAGGCTCAGTGGTACGTGCCATCGGCCAAGAAATCGATAGAAGAAGGGCCTTGAATTTAAGGAGTTACAAATGCAAATCGGCGTAGATAGTTTTGGTGCAGTCATCTCAGAACCCGCCACCGGAATCAAGCTCAGCCCGGTGCAGCGCGTTGAGAATCTACTCGAAGAGATTGTGCTGGCCGACCAGGTTGGACTGGATGTTTTTGGCATCGGTGAACATCATCGCGGCGAGTTTGTGGATTCGGCCCCGGCCGTCATTCTGGGTGCGGCCGCTACCCGCACAAACAACATTCGCCTGACCAGTGCCGTAACCGTTCTCAGCGCTGCTGACCCGGTCCGCATCTTCCAGGAATTTGCGACTCTGGACTTGATCTCCCATGGTCGCGCTGAGATCGTTGCCGGGCGTGGTTCATCGGTGGAAGCTTTCCCACTTTTCGGTTTCGATTTGGACGACTATGACTCGCTTTTCTCTGAAAAGCTGGATCTCCTCCTGAAGATTCGCGACAACACACACGTGAACTGGAGTGGTAAGCACCGTCCAGCTCTCACCGGACAGGCGGTCTATCCGCGTCCGCTGCAGAATCATTTGCCAATTTGGGTCGGAGTCGGCGGAACTCCCGCATCGTTCGTCCGTGCCGGGACCCTCGGGTTGCCATTGATGGTTGCCATCATAGGCGGCGAGCCCAAGCGATTTCGCCCCCTAATCGACCTTTACCACGAAGCCGGGCGCCGCGCCGGCCACTCTCCCGAAAAGCTCATGGTTGGCCTTCACGCAATTGGATTCCTGGGCAACACAACCGACCAGGCTGCAGAAGATTTCTATCCGGGATATGCCCATACCTTTACTGAGATCGGCAAGGAACGCGGCTGGCCACCCCGGACGCGGGCGCAATTCGACGTTCTGCGCCGACCCACAGGCGCACTGCTAATCGGAGACGCTGAGACGGTCACGAAGAAAATACTTTACGTGAACGACGTCCTCGGAGGGCTTTCTCGTATTACGTTCCAGATGGGCGTTTCGGCTCTACCGCATCAGAAAATGTTACGGTCCATCGAGCTGCTGGGAACCGGCGTCGCGCCTATCGTCCACAGGGAACTGACTGCTGTATCTTCGACACGGGGTTAAGGGCTGAGACAGCGTTGGAAATACCAGACGTCCCCCCGCTCGAGCGCCTCTATGCGCTGCCGATGTCATGACTGTCATGGATGGTTGCGTCCTATCGATCAACTTATGCCACGTCGTTCTTGTCAAAACGCTCTATTCGCGTTCGTTCGAGGTGCGCGGGTCTTTCGACCGATCAGCATAGATGGTGGATGATGGTGCAAAAACCGGTAAATCTGCACCACACCCGTCAGGCCCAGGAATTACGATCTCCTTGCCTTTGCTCGTCTTAGTCTCCATTGCGCCCCTACTGGTTACAGCTTCGACCCGCCATCGACGGGAATACTGGCTCCGGTGATCCAGCGGGCATCGTCGGAAGCCAAGAACGCGACTACATCTGCCACGTCCTCCGGTTTGCCGATTCGCTTGAGTGCTTGCATCCCGAGAGCGGCCTCGCGACCCGCTTCAGTCTTCGTAAAATTCGACATATCCGTATCGATCACACCGGGCGCGACTGCATTGACGCGAATACCTTGCGGCCCAAGAATGGCGACCCAGTTCTTGACCAGAGTCTCTAATGCTCCTTTGGTCGAGGCGTAGGCAAGGATCGAGGGGTTGTCCACGCCCGGCTTGCCAACTACCGCGCGGGACCCGATCGAAGAGATCGCGATGATGTTCGAGCCGTCACCCAGAATGGGCAGCAGTTGCTGCACCAGGAAGAACGGACTTCGGACGTTTGTCGCAAAGAGGTTGTCAAAATCCTCTACCGTATAATCCGCGAGGCGTGCCGCCTTGCTGACTCCGGCGTTGAGCACCAGCACATCCAATCCATCGCCGACGATGGAGCGCACCTGTTTGGCTAGCAGTGCAGCGCCGTTCGGAGTTCTTAGATCCGCCGAGATTGCATTTGCGAGTCCGCCTTTCGTTTCGATCTCGGAGACGAGAGATTCTGCTTCCCGCTCGGAGCGACCGTAGTGAACCAGGACGTGTGCACCGGCCCTAGCAAGCGCCGCTGCCGTCGCGCGACCAACGCCTCTTGATGCGCCCGTCACAAGTACCGTTTTGTTGTGCTGAGTCATTCTTTCCTCCAACCGCGGTTACTCACGAGAAGTCCCATCCGGATGCCGGGCTTGAATCACCCCGCGAGCATTCCTCCATCCACCGCCAGGGATGCACCGAGGATGTATGAGGCCTTGTCAGAGGCGATGAACACGATGGCATTTGCAATCTCTTCGGGCTTTCCCATGCGCTTGGTAGGAATATGTGCCTCAAGAAAGTTTGCTTTGTTTTCCTTCGTTTGCGCAAAGCGGTTGAACATCTCTGTTTCCGTCGGACCAGGGCCAACGATGTTGACACGAACGCCTGTGCCGGCGAGTTCGATGGCGGCAGACTTCGTGATGCCTTCCACAGCGTGCTTGCTGCCGACATATACTGCTGCGGTCGGGCCGCCGACCTTGCCGTACGAAGACGAGATGTTGACGATGCTGCCTTTGCCTTGCCGAAGCATGGCCCGAATCTCGTACTTCATGCACAGAAGCACACCAAGCACATTCGTATCGAAAATAGCTTGATAGCTCTCGGGGGTTACATCGGCAGCCGAACCGGGAGTGCCGACGGTACCAGCGTTATTGACGGCAATGTCGATGCGACCGAAACGAGCGATGATCTTGTCGACGAGGTTCTTGACTTCCTCTTCATGCCGCACGTCGGTGCGTACAAATTCGGCCTCGGTGCCGAGGTTGCGCAGTTCAGTGGCCAGCTTCCGACCTTCATCGTCGTGTCGACCAGAAACAACGACCCGCGCTCCATCATGCGCGAAGGCCAAGGCGGTGGCGCGACCGATGCCGGTCAGCGCCCCGGTAATCAAAACAACTGGTGAACTCATAGCACTTCCTCCCTTGATTCAGAGCCATATAGCCCAGGCATGGCTACCAGAAGCCGCCAGATCGTCCTGCACAGCTCAGATCACTTCGTTAGATTGCGAACACCGCTTGTGGTAGCGTCGTTGAAGCATACTTTGTTACGCTGGTAGCGATGCCTCCCAAGCATGGGAGTCGAAATGGAATTACGACATCTTCGTTACTTCGTCGCGGTTGCCGACTCGGGAAGTCTGACGGTGGCAGCAGAGCAAAAACTCCATACGTCGCAACCGTCGTTGAGCCGGCAGATTCGAGATCTTGAGGACGAGGTCGGTGCCCAACTCCTGACGCGAAAAGCTCGCGGTATCGAACTGACACCGGCCGGGCGAGCCTTTCTCGATCACGCTCGCGTGGTGCTATCGCAGGTTCAAGCGGCCGCCGAAGCTGCACGCCGGGTCGTTCATCCCGCCAAGCCACGCTTCGCGATGGGCTTTCTGACCGGACACGAATTGACGTGGATGCCCGAAGCCCTGCGGATATTGCGCCCCGAACTACCTAACATTGACGTGATGATATCGAGTCAATATTCTCCGCTACTTGCGGAGGGCCTTTCGCAAGGAAAAATCGATGCCGCTTTTCTTCGAAAGGAACGAGCGCTGCCAGACCTGGCGTTCCGGCTTCTCGTGAAAGAGCCTTTGATTGTGATCTTGCCTAGTAACCACCGTCTCGCTGCGCTTAAAGCGATCAGTCCTGAAGATCTAGTGGGCGAGAGATTCGTGATCGTGTCGCAGACGGCTCCTGTGCTACGCGGGGTGATCGACAATTACTTCAAGCGGTACGGAATCAAAATCACGCCAGCTCACGAGGCGGACCATGTCACCATGGGAATATCCTTGATAATGTCGACGCGGGGCGTGGGGCTCCTACCTGCTTACGCACAGAACTTTCTCCCTCCGTCTGTAACGAGTCGCCCTCTGAAGGGAGAGTCGCCAACTGTCGATCTGGTCCTCGGCTACAAAAAGTCGAACGAGTCTCCCATCCTAAAGCTCCTACTTTCGAGATTGGATGAATTGGTCGAACGTGTCTCGAAAAAGATCCGCTAAAGCTCCGAATGCATCTCAGCAAGTGCGACTATGGAGTTCTTGAGTTAGCGGCGATCCTGATTTCAAGTGCTGTCGACTGGATGAGTACCGAGAGACGCGCTGCAGTGACCGGCCAATTGCCGGCGAAAAGCCGACTTCTCCTTACTAATCCGTGGAGTCTCGTTTCGATTACTTCCTATAGCCGACCCCACGCGCCCAGGTGACGAGCCGATTCTGGCATCGTGAGTGATAAAGCGATGCCCAATTATTCGCTCCATCACGCACGCCCCGGATCGGACAAACAGTCGGCCTCGACTTATCCATTGCCCGTTCGACCTCGCCGCTCCAACCTGTTGGCATATTACCTGAGTCATTTTCATAAGGTTTCGCGGGCCGCAGGCCCAAAAATGACAAACAGAAAGAAATCCCAAGGCTAAGAGTTGCCGACGATTCGTTCAGGATGCAAAAATGAATGTTGACGCGCTGTTTCAAAACGCTCTCTAGCATAAGGAGCACAAATGGAGATTTTCATACTCGCGAGGTGCAATGCACAGCGATGGAGGTTCGGGGGTGGGGTTTCGGAACAAGAACAATGGTGAATTATGAGCAGACTGTCTGAGAAAGTGGCAATTGTGACGGGCGCCTCCAAAGGCATAGGCGCTGGGATTGCAACGGCCTTGGGAGCTGCGGGCGCGCGTGTGGCCGTAAACTATTCCTCCGACCGGCAAGGCGCCGAGCGGCTCGCTCAGGCGATCATCGAAAGCGGGGGCGAGGCGATCTCGGTCGGGGCGGATGTGTCCAAGGTGGCAGATGTCACACGACTGTTCGACAAGGTGGATTCCGCCTTCGGAAGACTAGACGTTCTGGTCAACAATGCCGGAGTATTCCGTTTCGGCGCCTTCGCGGAGATCACCGAGGAGAGCTTTCACCTCCACTACAACATCAACGTTCTCGGGACAATTCTCACCGTGCAGGAGGCGATCAAGCGATTCGGCGTCGACGGCGGTAGCATCATCAACCTCAGCTCCGTTGTGGGCTCGCATCCCGTGGCTGGAGTCCTGCTGTACGCTTCCACGAAAGGCGCCATCGAAACACTGACAAAGGGATTGGCACTCGAACTTGCGCCTCGCAAGATCCGGGTCAACGCCATCGCTCCGGGTCATACAGAAACCGAAGGCAATGTAGCGGCGGGAACCTTTGAGGGTGGGGCCGGCGCCGTTCTGGCGGAGAAGACGCCGCTGGGTCGACTCGGTCGCGTCAGTGATATTGCCCCCTTGGCGGTGTTCCTAGCGTCAGACGAATCAGCCTGGATCACCGGAGAGGTCATTCGGGCCGCAGGCGGCCTCGTTGTTGCCACCTGAGTGCGATGTGCTGACCGCGGAGCTAATTCAGGAGGCCACCTTTTCCAAAATTTCTCAGCCACGCTGCTCGGCAAGCGGCTGGTTGGTATTCTTCAAGAAACTGTGAAACAAACAGGGCCGGGCCATGACGGTGACAAACATCGGCGTACAGCGTTCCTCAACCGCACTTCGACGATCTGGTGGATTGAGCGCAATTGCCAGCTTACGTCACCATTGGCCGGAATATCTGATGGAAGTGGGTGAGCTGGGGTTGTACCTCTTCGTTGCGTGCATGGTCGCCACGTTGCTAGAGCACCCTGCGTCGATTGTGCGGCAGGCTATTTCTAGCGGAGTTGCTCGCAGGGCGCTCATGGGATTGGTGATGGGTGCGACGGCCATTGCAATTGTGATCTCACGCTGGGGCAAACGATCGGGAGGTCATTTCAATCCGGCAATCACTCTCGCTTTCTATCGCCTAGGAAAGGTAGAGTTTTGGGATACATGGTTCTACGTAATCGCGCAGTTCTTAGGCGCGATGAGCGGTGTCGCCCTTGCCAAATATATGTTGCGGGGGGCCCTTGCTCATGATGCGGTACGTTATGCGGTGACAGTGCCAGGCATGTATGGAAGCACTGTCGCGTTCATGGCCGAATTGACGATCTCTTTCTTTCTGATGATTACTGTGTTGTTCGCGACCAATCAAAAAAGGCTGGCGCCATACACAGCGTATCTCGTGGGCGTTCTGATCGCGACCTACTACATCTTCGAAGCACCGCTTTCAGGCATGAGCACGAACCCGGCACGAACATTCGGCTCAGCACTTCATGCGAACTATTGGCACGCACTCTGGATCTATTTCATAGCTCCGTCGATGGGCATGCTGGCGGCCGGCGAGGTATTTCTTCGAGTCCGCCGGGGGGCCGCCCCATATTGCGCTAAGCTTCACCACGCTAACAACGAACGCTGCATCTTCCATCACGCCCAACCCGAAGTTTAGAGAGGAGATCCTATGCAACGACTTCAAGATGGTTACTTAGCTGCATATCGCAGCCTAAAACTGACTCGGGACTCCGAAGGTGTCCTGGTCGCCGAATTTCACAGCAACGACGGGCCATTCACTTTCACGGCACAAGATCATACGGAGTTTGTCGACGCCTTTTATCGGATCGCGCAGGACCGGGCGAACAAGATTGTAATCTTGACCGGAGCAGGCGGGGATTTCATCCCTGATATCGATTTTTCATCCTTCGGCAACGTCGCCGATCCCGGCGTTTGGGACCAGGTTCATGACGAAGGCGTTCAGCTTCTAGAAAACATAGCCAACATACGCGTGCCGCTCATCGCGGCTATCGAGGGACGCGCTCATGTGCACTCAGAATATGCGCTACTTGCGAATGTGATTGTGGCGGCCGAGGGTGCGACCTTTCACGATGTGCCGCATTTCGCGGGAGGCATTGTGCCCGGTGACGGAATCTTCACCACGTGGAGTTATCGCGCCGGATCAGGACGAGCGGAGGCATTCCTGCTGAATCCGCAGCCGCTAACGGCGCGTACCGCATATGAATGGGGAGTGGTTGCCGAAGTTGTGCCGAACGGTAAGGCGCTCAGTCGGGCACGTGAATTGGCCGGGCTCTACTTGAAGGCTCCGGAAGTGACGCGCCGCAACACACGTGTACACTTCATTCAACCCTTGAAAGAACGCATCGTGCGAGAAGTTGGCTACGGACTGTCGCTCGAAGGAGCGTCGGCAGCCGATCTCGTCAAATCAATGCAAGCCAAGAGTGAGCCTGTTGCTCAGAAAGGAAAAGTCGCATGAAGAGCACCGAAACCTCTCCATCCGCCCATGTTCTTAAACAGTCGCAGCCGGAAGAATTTGATCTGGTGATTCTCGGTGGCGGCACGGGTTCGACCGTCGCTGCCTGGACGTTTGCTGGCGAAGGGAAGCGCGTCGCAGTCGTCGATCGCAAGTATGTTGGCGGATCTTGCCCTAACATTGCGTGCCTTCCGAGCAAGAACATTATCCATAGTGCGAAAGTTGTGGACTACTTTCGCCGAAGCAAAGAATTTGGCATTGTTCACGATAGCTTTACGATTGACATGTCGGGCGTCCGAGAGCGCAAGCGCAAGATGGTCGTCGGCCTGAACGAGATGTATATGGAGAATTACCGGAAGACTGGGGCCGAGTTCATTTTGGGCACCGGGCGGTTCGTTGCTCCGAGAACTGTGGAGGCCGCCCTCCCCAACGGGAGCACTCGTCAACTCCGCGGTACTAATGTGATCGTCAGTACCGGCACACGGGCCTCATTGGAACCAATTCCTGGTCTTGCTGAAGCACAACCACTCACGCATATCGAGGCGCTCGAATTAGGCCAAGTCCCCGAACATCTGCTCGTTATCGGCGGCGGCTACGTAGGAGTAGAGCTTTCGCAGGCCATGCGGCGATTCGGCAGCAAAGTGACTGTGGTTGATCGCAATGGTCGATTGATGTCCAAAGAAGACCCGGACGTGTGCGAGGCTCTTCGCAGCCTGCTCGCAGATGAAGGCATCGACATTCTCCTGAATGCACGAATCAAGCAAGTGTCGGGCAAATGTGGCGACTCGGTAAGCGTCGTCGTCGAGCAGAATGGAATGGAGAAAGTCCTAAACGGTAGTCATGTACTAGTTGCCACAGGCCGCAATCCGAACACCGAAAGACTCGGCCTGGAACTGACCGGCGTTGAGCTCACCGACCGGGGATACATCAAGGTCAACCAGCGGCTGCAGACGACCGCGCCCGGCGTCTGGGCGATCGGCGAGGTCGCAGGTAGCCCGCAGTTCACGCACATCAGCATCGACGATTTCCGCGTAGTCCATGCCAACTTAACGGGCGGCAAGCGTGTGACCACGGGCAGGCAAGTCCCATATTGTCTGTTTACCGACCCCGAACTTGCTCGTATCGGTCTGAGTGAAACAGAAGCGGAGGCTCAAGGGATAGCGTATCGCCTGTTTAAGGTCCCCATGGAAACCAACCTGCGTGCACGCACGCTTTCGGAGACTCGCGGGTTCGTGAAGGCCCTCGTGGAGGCTGATAGCCATCGCATCCTCGGATTCACGGCCTTCGGTGTCGGTGCGGGGGAGGTCCTGGCCGCCGTCCAGATTGCGATGATTGCAGGGCTGCCCTACACGGCACTGCGCGATGCAGTCCTGACTCACCCAACACTGGTCGAAGGTCTCATATCTCTGTTCTCGTCCGCGGCGTCAGCGCACAACGTTGTCGAGACGAGAGGAGCCCAGATCTCCGCCGCATGAGATAGAACTGCAACAGCAATGACGATCCAGCTTGGCAGGCACTGGTCGAACTGAGCGCGGAACGGTGGATGTACCGGGATCCAAGCCCGGTATGCGCGGAGGGGCTCAAAATGGAAGGGAGTGTGGAAAGGTATTGTTCAGCCGCTCATCGTCAAGCCGTCACTCGCAGAACCGAGACAACGTTGGCGTCCCCGCCGGGATTAGAACCCGTGTTACCGCCGTGAAAGTCCGCGGCCTTAACGGCTTTACAAGAACTTAGAGGGCGCAGGCGTTGTAAGACCCCTAAAAACCCCGCAGGAATCGCTTATCGTTAGATGAACGTTACATGGTCGAATCCGCGGACGCAAATGATTGGTAACGCGCAGGAGAAACTCGATGGCGATATCGAGGGCCCACCTCTTTACGCCTGACCGAGCTTAAACCTCTTCGGGCGGTCCTGCAGCGCCCGCGAGATCCTGCGGTCTTATCTTCTCGACATTGAACTTGGCTGCTCGCTCGCGCATCGTTTTAAGCACGTCTTCGAGCGGGGGAGGGTCGCCTTTGATCCATCGCAAAGGGTTGATCCTGGCCACAACGAAAGAACGCAAGTAGGGGCTGACCATACCGCGTTCCTTGAGCTTCTTGACCACCGCCGCGACCCTCTCCTCGAGATCAAGGACCCGCGTCGCGTGCTTTTCGTGGACCTGGAGCGAAACCCGAAGTGGGTCAGTCAAGAAATTCTCGAGCCGGCGCAGAATCGAGTGATAAACTCCACCGCCAAAACGCGGTGCTTGCTCATAGCACACCCCGAGAGTGACCAGCGCAGCTTCCTCCAAATAGAAGGCAAAGTCGGATTCGGGGCAGGCGGAATCTTCTTCGATCAGGCCACGATAGATTCGAATGACCTCCAAGGAGCGCTCTTTCAGATTGTGAGCTTTCTCGGTGTTGAGTGCGAGAATTTGCCACGCAACTTCGCGATCCACAACGATGAGCGCAGCGATAGACCTGGCTCCAAGGCGACGCATTGCCGCCAAGCGGTGTCGGCCATTCGGCGTCCAGAAGCCTTGTGTAGGGGCGACTACGGCTATGACCGGGTCCAGGTAGCGGCCTGTCTTGGCAATCACATCAGCCAAGCGTTTGTGGTGAGTGTCGGAGAGATCTCGTTGAAACGGAGTGGGCTCAATGGCGTCGATGGGCAGAACCGCGAGCAACACCGGATGGCCGCCGAGAGGCTCTTTGTACATTCCGACAACGGCGCCGCCTGCCTTCTCTACTGCCGCAAGAGCATCGGCTGCCGGACCCTCCACTTTTTCGAGGCGGGATTCTTCTGGCGTGAGTCCCTTGGTGCCCGGCTTGGCTTTTCGGGGACGGCGTCGAACTGGAGCACGTTTGACCATGGCAACCCATTCTAATCGTGATCCAACGAGCAGTCCCGATCAGTTTGCCGCTTGCAATCACAACCAGGAAAAATTACCGGAATACCCAACGCCCATAGGAATTAGGAGCTGGGGAGTCTCATCGATGTTCCCAGCCTCGGGCTGCCTCGTCGGGTTACACTGCGGGCGGTAACGCGCGACGATCCAAATTCCGCTAATCGAACTGATACTCGAAAATCAACTGAACCAGCAAAGGCTGACCTTTCGACATACGGTCCGCAGTGTGGTTCTCAGCCGATCGATGCGCGCTGCAAGCGGTTTGCAAAAAGTGCGGTTTTTTCTGAGCTGCAGCGACTTTTGCTAGGTGCCACCAACACTCCGAGTGCTAATCAAATTGCGCCCGTTAGCGGATGCAGGAATTAGACAAGCCGGCGAATATCGAATCGCGCTGCGGTCTCTCAGCGATCAGTGAACTCGGAGGTTGACCGGAGCCAAGCCTTCTCGTTACTCATCTCTAGTTCACTCGATTTTAGGCCATCGCCTTTTGGCGCGGGTGACCAAACTCCTGAACGATGAGGAGGCAGCCCGAGCGATGAGCCGCGAGGTGTTCGCCAGATGGCATGGAGTGAGATGATCAAGCAGATGGCAGGGAAAACAACAGGTCAAGAGAAGGCGGCTTGATGCCTGCGTGCGAAGGAGCACGGCAATCTGAGCGGTGTGCCGCACCTCGTGAATCAGTCGGCGCTCGAGCGGGTGGCTTCTTGTTCATTGACTACCCGTCCATCCAACAGGTGAATGCCGCGTTCGGCATGCCGGGCGAAGCGGGGATCGTGGGTGACCATGCAGATGGTCGCGCCTTCCTCGTGCAATTCACGCAACAATTCCATAACAGCGTTCGCGTTTTGTGAATCGAGGTTGCCCGTCGGCTCGTCTGCCAGCAAGATCGACGGGCTCCCCGCCAGGGCTCGGGCCACGGCCACGCGCTGCTGCTGGCCGCCTGAAAGTTGAGATGGGTAATGCCCGATGCGGTGGCACATCCCCACTCGCTCTAAGGCCTGTCTTACACGCCGCTTGCTCTCAGGACCGCTCATGGCCCGATAGGTCAGGGGTAGCTCCACGTTTTCGTACACCGTCAGATCGCCGATCAGGTTGAAGCTTTGGAAGATGAAACCAATCTCACGGTTACGGACCATGGCGCGCTGAGAAAGATCCAGGTTCTCGACCGTCTCGCGCTTGAGCAAGTATTGGCCTTGGGTAGGCGAATCGAGCAGGCCGATGATGGACAGGAGCGTCGACTTGCCCGAACCTGAGGGGCCCTCGATGGAGACGTATTCGCCTTGGCGGATTTCAAGGTCAATACCTGATAAGGCGTGGGTTTCTACTTCGTCGGTATGAAACACCCTCTCGATGCCTGTCATCGAAATGAGGACGTCGCCTGCTGCGCTCATTTTGCCTCCCTTCATCTCCGCCGTAAGTCTCAACTGCGAATTAATCCAGCCGGATTCGGTCATACTGGTCCCAACGGGACATGTCGGAGAGGATCACTTGGTCGCCATCGTTGAGCCCGCCCAGAATCTCTACTGTGTTCACGGAACTGCGACCCAGTGTTACCTGCACCCGCGTCGCCGTCTTTCCGTCGCCTTCCAGCTTGAACATGCCAATCGTGCTCTTCTCCTGGCCGTAGGTCGGGCGTCCGGCGAAGAGCACGCTGGTTATCCGCTCCAGGTCAATCGTGCCATCCACGCTCAGGTCTGGCACCGCACCAGGGGGCAGGTCGCCGTTCAGGGCTACGTCAACGGTGCGAGTACCGTTCTGCACTGACGGATCGATGCGTGTGACTTTGCCTTCGATGAGACCGTTATGCGTGTCCACCTGCGCCAGTTGGCCGAGCTGCACATCCTTGGTCTGGGTCTCGGGAATTTTTAGTTCCGCCTTAAGGCGATCCGGGTTTGCGACTTTGGCGATTGTCGTTCCCGCCGGCACCTGCTGTCCTTCCTGAAGTGTGTTGCCGTTCAGAGTTAGCTCCTGCAAGATGCCGTTCATGCCCGCTCGTACCTTGAGCATGTTCTTCTGCCTCAACTGCAGGTCATAGATCGCTCGCGCCTGCTCGACTTTTGCCTTTTCGGCAGCTAGTTGGGCTTCGAGCTGCTTCTGCGCATTCGAGTAACGCTGCTCCTCGATGTCAGCACGAATCGAGAGCTGCCGCGAACTTCCGGTGGAGAGCTTCCGCGCCTGGTCTGAAAGGACGCCCATCTTTTCCAGCTCCGCGTCGGTCTCGGCCTTCATCCGCGCATCCTCTGCATCTTGTTCCGCTTTTGTGGTATTCGCCTTCTGGTCCAGCACCTGGCTTTGGAGCGTGACTTCCAGGTTGTGGTATTGCGCTTCCTCGGCGCGTAGCTTCCATTCCGCGTCGAAGGCCTGCTGCTCCACGGTGGGGTTGTTCAGGATGACGACTACCGTGTCCGCCTTTACTGGCGTGCCCGGACGCACGAGGATTTTGTCCACGCGCCCATCGGTGATGGTCGGGATCCAGCGGATCTCCTCCGGGGTAAGGGTGCCGAGACCATGAACCTGCCTAACCATGGAACCGCGCTTGACCGTGTCGATCCAGAGACCCGAACGGTCCACGGCGGGAGCGGCTGGCTTGAGTTTCGAAACACCCATGGTAATTCCGGCGATCAGAGCCACACCCATCCCGGCGTAAATGATCTGGCGCCGCCTGCGAGCCTTCGCTGCGAATGGTCGTGCAACATCCATAAAGCCGGCCCTGATGGCTAATCCCGTAAAGCCTGGAGCGGATCTGTTCTTGTCGCACGCCAGGCGGGCAAGAAACACGCTGCCAGCGACGCGATCGTGATAACCAGGAATGCCGACCCAAACGATAGCGGGTCGCGTGGGCTCACGTTGTAGAGCAGGTATCCCAGCAGCCGCGTCGACGCAAGCGCCGTCACTGTGCCCGCGACAATTCCGGCTGCCGTCAACATGAGCCCACGCGACATCACCAGGCGCAACAGGTGGGATGGGGTAGCGCCGAGAGCCATGCGCAACCCTAGCTCGCGCGTGCTCTGCGACACCGCGTAGGACATCACGCCATACAATCCAATAGCAGCGAGTAACAGGGCCAAGCCGCCTAATACGCCCACTAGAGTTACGGCCACGAGTTGTGGCGATGTCGAGCGATCCACCTGTTCTTGCAGCGTGATAACCTCGAATAAGGCTAGATTCCGGTCCAGCGCATGTACCTCGCGGGTCAGCGCCGCCGTCATTGCCTCGGGACTCAGCCGCGTCCGGATGTTCAGGCCTGGTCCTCTCGCGAAATTCTGGCGCAGAGGCACGTAGAAAAATGGTTTCGGCGTCTCCCGAACGCTCTGGTACTTGGAATCTTTTGACACACCGACCACCTGCATCCATCGTCCCTTGACCTGAACGCGCTCTCCAATTGGATTCTTGCCCCGCCAATACTTCGCTGCCATGGTTTCGTTCACGATCGCAACCAAAACAGATTTTTCGTCGTCCGCACGGTTGAATTCGCGGCCGGACACCAAAGGGATGCCTATAGTCGCGAAATAGTCCGGACCGACTTCGTTGTACTGTACGATGGGCCGCTCCTCAGGAGGGGGTTGATAGCCATCCACCGCGATCGGCGTGGATGAAAAGCTTCCATAGCTCAGCGGCGTCATTCGCGCAAACGCCGCCGACTCGACGCCGGGTAGCGCCTTTACGCGACCGAGGAGTTCGTCCTGGAAATTCTGGTCACGCTGCGCATCGTATCCCGCCTGCACCAAATTGACGGTAGTTTCCAGTACCTCGTGCGTCGAAAAACCTGGGCTGGTATTTCTTATCCTTTGCAGGCTCTGCAACAAGAGCCCCGCTCCGACCAGCAAAACGAAACTCAGTGACACTTGCATTACTACAAGGCCCGAGCGGACCCATGCTCTCCTGCCCCTCCCAACAACGCCCGCCGACTCAGCTTTCAAGGCGCCGGCAAGATCGAGGTCGCGGGTTTGCATCGCGGGAACTAGGCCGAGCAGGAGGGTTGCAATGAGGCAAACCCCGGCGCTCAGCGCCAGCACGCGCCAATCGATCTCGCCTGGCAGGTGCATCGCCACACCTCCCCGCGCGGGAAGGAGCAGCACGAGCGCATGACGGCACCAGTGCGCAACCAGCAGTCCACCGGCTGCGCCTAAAGCTGCAAGGATCAGCCCCTCGGTCACCAGTTGCCTCACCAATCGGCCGCGACCCGCGCCCACGGCGAGCCGAACCGTCATTTCGTGACGTCGCGCGAAGGACCTGACCAGCAGGAGGTTGCCTACATTGGCGCACGCGATGAGCAGGACAAAAATGACCACTGCCAGCATGATTTCCAGTGTTGGAAGCATAGTGGCCGCATTGTTGAATGGAGTTTGCCATAAGGGCCACAGCTTAATGCTGCGGCCGCGGTTCGTGTCCGGATAGTCCTTCTCCAACCGTTTTGCTACCGCGGCAATTTCTTGTTGCGCTTGCTCGCGGGTCACACCAGGCTTGAGCCGCGCGTAAGCTTCGATCCAGCGTGCGCCGCGATCCTCCAGTTTGTACCCACTCCCTTCGAATATCTCCTCCATGGACGCCGGTACCCAGAATTGCATCGCCCAACCGACGAACGTGCCATAGAAGCCCTGTGGCGCAACGCCCACAATGGTGTGCAGCACACCATTGAGCCGCTGTGTTTTCCCGATGATTTGCGGATCGCCCTTGAATCGCCCCTGCCATAGCTGGTAACTGATCACAGTGACTGGATGAGCGCTGCGCCCGGAGTCTTCGCCCGGCTCGAATCCGCGGCCAAGCATCGGATGGACCCCAACGGCATCAAAATAGTTCGCCGATACGATGCTCCCGGTACTGACCTCAGCGCGGTCGCCGATGCTGAGAGTGGTGCCCGTGATTTTGGTAACAATCAATGAGTCAAACAGCGTGCAGCTCCGCTGCAAATCGAGGAAATCTGGCCAGGAAAGGTCAGTTTCGTCTGGATCGCCGCGCGCTGTTCCGGTAAGAGCGAATAGCCGCTCCTGGTGAGCTACCGCTGGGTAGGGGCGGAATAAGATCCCTTCGACCCAACTGAAAACTGCGGCATTGGCGCCGATACCTAAGATCAAACAAAGAATCGCCAGGATGGAAAAGCCCGGGCTGCGCCAGAGCATTCGAAAGCCGAAGCGGAGGTCAGTGAAGAAGCCGTGTATGCCGTGAAAGCGTCGGGTCTCGCGGCACTGTTCTTTATAGTTCTCCATTCCTCCGAACTCGAGCTGCGCGCGTCGCTCGGCTTCCGCTATTGGCACACCTGAGCGCTGCAGGTCGGCGGCGCGTTCTGCGATATGAAACCGCAGCTCCTCTTCCATGGAGTGGTCAAGACGCTCGCGGCGGAACAGGCGGTCGAAAACGAACTGCACCGGCATGGGTCAGACCTCCTCCGGGCGCGCATCAAGGACAGTGGCCATGGTCGCAGCCAGCCGGTTCCATGTATCGGTTTGCTCGCGAAGGCGCTTTTCACCTTTCCGGGTCAATCGGTAGTACTTCGCCCGCCGATTGTTGTCCGAAACACCCCACTCCGACGCGAGCATGCCCCTTTCCTCCAACCGATAGAGCGCGGGATAGAGCGCGCCCTGCTCCACCTCGAATACACCTCTGGAGATTTGCTGAATGCGGAGCAGTACCCCGTAACCGTGCGGCGACCCCAACGACACTGCTTTTAGGATCAACAAATCGAGGGTGCCGGGGAGAATGTCAGCGGAGTTGGACATCAAACCTGCCTTTCCTAAGTCGCTTAGGTGAAGTTACCATCGCTCTCCTAAGCTGTCAAGGAGAGGCTCGGATTAGTGGAATAGTTGCAACGTGGGGCGATCTAAGATCTGGCGATCATGGCCCTGCGGGGCAATTAACGCGCATTGGCTGATGACTCTTGGCCTCGCTTTGCAGCTGGTTCTGGACGGGTTGCAATCTGGAAGTTGTCCGGTCCCGCCATCACGAGACTAGTACTGAGGGTCGGCATCGCTGAAGTAACTGGCCAGGACTTTGCCCAACCTTTTCTGGATCGTTGCTAAGCTGCCGCCATGTCATCGCTGTTACGGCCTGGGCTGGCGACCAGATCTTGCCGAAGGCGCTCCATTTGTATGGATGCTTCCTTTATCTGCTCAGCATATTCGTGGCCTTGCCGTGGTAGAAATCCCCCGTAGTTATCGAGCAGCAGGCGGGCGTTGGCCTCGATGGCGGAGGTCTTTGATCGGGCTTGATTGGAAAGCGCAAATGTCAGTTTCTCCAGCTGCAAATCGCGGACCGCCAGTGCTCGTTTGCTCTTAGCGGTTTCTTCTTCCAGCACTTGCCCGTGGTAGCGGACGAGTCCAAACAGGCATGCTGTCAATACGACCAGACATAAATTGGCAAGAATAGTTTCCACCAATGCTTTCCTTAAACTCGTATTCCTCTCTCTCTCGAGCCCGCCAGAATTGTTTTTCTCCGCCACAGATAAGGATGACAGGAGCCCTCGAGCTAGATCCATGTACTCCATCCCTTCGTTTGAATCCACCAGCATGAATGCGCGATGGCGATATCCCTGTTGGCGCAAACTAATAGAGCGTTCCATCTCGGCTTGTTTTGATGTAGCCAAAGACTCGAGCTGCGACTCCTGAGACCGTTGGCTTTCCCCCCGATTAGCGAGCGCCACACGAAGGCCGGCAAAATCGGTTCCGATTCTGCCCTTCGCGTCGGTATAGGGCGGCAAGTACGAAGGGTCCCCGGTTAGCAGATATCCGCGCTGACCTGTTTCCATATCGGTCAAGTCTCTCAGAACACCGGAGATTTCCGCCTGGATCGTCGAGCTTTCCAGTGTGCGCGCCGCAATGTATTTCATCTGTTTTAAATGGTTGACAGCAAGATACGCATTCCATGCCATGCAAGCGAGCAGCGCGGGAGCCCCGATTTGTAGCAAAGCTTTTCGGATCATCGTATGTGTGCCATCCTTCACGTGATGTTCAGAACGCCCTCAGCCGTGATTCGACTGGCTTTGCAAATCTCTGCCGCAACCTTGACCACTGCGTCGCTCCGGTGGACGGGGCCTTCTGCTGACATAACCGAACTGGCAGCTAAGGTGAAAAGCAGAGCATCTTCCTGCTTGTCGAAGTAAAGCACTACCTGATTCGCGGACATGCGCGTACCTCCTACTGATGGTTCATGGGAATGATAGGCCGGTTCCCCACAAGAATGAGGTTATCTCTCTTGGTGCGCCTCATTGTCGAGCCTCCCACTTGGCAACTGATCCGGCAGATCCGAAAGCCCATGTTGTGCAGGGGCCTAATTCCACACGGTCACATCGTTGTGGATGTTGCGGTCGGCCGGGGGTTGTGACTTTGTGAGACGTTCTTTTACATCTCTATTTGACACTCGAAAACTATATGGTGATGGTTTCAAAATGCAATGCGCTGCTGACTATGTTTTCAAGGCTCTCGCCGATCCCGCTCGTCGGGAACTCTTCGAGCGCCTGACCCGTGATGGCGAACAGACCGTCCATGCTTTGACTGACCGCGCGGGTGTGTCACAGCCGATGGTTTCCAAGCACCTGGCCGCGAGGTTGGTAAACAACCGGCGCTCGGGACGCGAAACGCACTACCGTGCCCAGACACAGGCTCTAGCTCCGCTCTTCGACTGGATGCGTCTCTATGGTAGGGTGGCACGGGATCAGTATCGGGAGGTCGCCTCTCGGAAGTGATCGCTGGGACTGATTCATTCTCCTGATCAGTGACCATTGAAGATCCTAAGCCCTAGGTGAAGGAGCATCAAGTTATTCAGCGAATGCATGATAATTGTGTTGAAGGTTGAGCTTGTGCGTACCCGGACGTACCCAGCGACGACCGCGAAGATGAACACGTAGGGCGCCACGACCAGCGATCCGTGCATCAAGGCGAAGAGCGCGGCCATTACGAAAATCGCGCCGTGTACATTCAAGCGCTTTCGCAACCATGACAGCAGAACTCCGCGGAAGAACACCTCTTCGAAGATAGGAACTATCAAACAGCCACGCACTATCGCAATGATCCAGGCCGGGGTCGGTTGTCCCTGAAGGCGTTTGGCATCTGTTGCGAAGGCTGTAATCTGCTTTGCAACCTGAGAAACGCTTCCGAAGATCGACCCGAGGCAGAAGTAGAACAATACGATGGCAGCGACGGTTGCGATCCAAATCCCTACACTGGCGATTGCGTGTTGCGCACCCGATGGCCGCAATGCAACTGGTGGCTCCGTGTTCGGGCGAAACCGGACACAAAGAGTGATCAGAAGCACCATATAAACCTGCAAAGTCACGATCTGAGAGACAGTCGTTCCCCAAGCGTTGCCAAGCAATGCGTGGAACACGAAATAACCGACGGTTCCAACGACTGCAGCGGCGAGCACGCCGCCACCGAACGCTATCAAGACCTCCTTGCCCCCGACGAATTGCTCGCCTTTATCTGGGGTGGAAGTGATCATGGGTCACCTCCTCTCTGCGTAATTTGGAAAGCGAGAATCCAGCGGCAATCATCCAGACAAAACCGGGGAAGCGCGTAAGAGGAATCAGGGGAAGCAACTTGACGTTTAAGATCTCGAACCAGCTGAGTTCGCCAGCTACAGCTACAACCAACCCGAGAATGACGATCCACTTCGGCAAGAGCTTGTAGAGGCCAGCGGTCACAGAAATTCCCGCTGCGAGAAGTCCGAAAAACACTGAATAGCCGGGACCTCCAACACCAAAGGAAACGCGATACAGAACCTGAAGCAGGTCTGCGTCTTGCGGAATGCCTGGATACATCATCGCCCACAGGACGGAAGACGAGATAACCAGCCCCATTGCAGTGGCTAATCCACCGAAGAGCACCATATCCGCACCAGCGGCTCTCACGCCCAGAAACCTCAGCCGCGACACCATCGACATCGTGAAGACGCCAAGCGGCACCGCAGAACCGAACTGGAGAAAGGCGCACAGCAAGGTTCCCGCTTGCCTTCGAGAAAAGAAGGCAACCACCTCATTTACACTGGCCGCTGGTCTGGGGAAATACGGCATTCCGCCAAATGCTGTGACAGGCATCAGATCGGCAAAAAAGAGCACAACGAAAACGGCCGCTACGATTCCAGAGTTTGGACCTCGAAAGCGGACTGGGGTTTCTAGAACAGCTTCGGTCATTCGATTTCCCCTTGGGTTTTCCTGGATCACTTCAAAAATTCGCGATCGTGGACATGTCTTCGTGTTCGAGGTGGTGGCAGTGAAAAACAGACGCGACCGATTCGATGCGTAATAATTACATTGTGTAATGATTATTGCAGGGTATTGTTGACAAATGTCAAAATCAGATATGGGGCAAGGCGAACTTCCGAGAAATGGTGCGGCAGCTTTTCTGCTAGCTCAGCTCGGTGCATACGCATCCGGCCAGTTTGCAAAGCGCTTGGAGCCGCTCGGATTCACACCGGCGCACGCTGGCATCTTTCGGATCATTGCGGCAAACCCCGGGCTTTCTCAACAGGAACTTGCAGCAAAGTTGGGTATGTATGCGAGTCGGCTAGTCGCCATTATCGATGACTTGGAAAAGCGAGGCTTGATTGAGCGGCAACCTTCAAACACGGACCGCCGTTTGTATGCGCTACATCTCACGAAATCCGGGAGAGAGCAGCTCTCAGCCATTGGGGCAATTGCTCGAGAGCATGGACGGGATCTATTCGATGGATTGTCTGATGAGGAACGGTCGACTCTAACGGCGCTACTTAAACGTGTGGCCAAGAAGCACGGACTGCAGGAAGGGGTCCATCCGGGTTACAGAAACATCTCGGCCGATACCAGTCCGAAAAGCCTTCTCGGCAACAGCAAGAACTAACGGAGACAGTGGCACGTCGCCTCACGTCGGCCGGGCTCGACGAGTGGTTCGCTTCGGAAGACAGATCTTCGGGTGCTGACCACGATCCGATTTCTCCTTCTTACTTATTGCGCTGGCCAGAAATTCAGATCGGGGAGCTGTCGTATGCGTCGAATGCTTCGGGCTCTTTCTCTTCACGAAAACCAGGGTGGCTTTGCAAGAGCCGCGCACAACGGTTCCAGCGAAGAATGGCATCGTCGTTGCCCGGAGGGCGAATGGTTTCGGCCTCCGCGAAGCAGCGCATTGCCTCCTCGAACAGGGGGGTGAGGGTATGCGGAGAACGCCCCACATGCATTTGCGCCTTGGCTCGCCGTTCATGAAGCAGCCCCGTGTAATAGAGGCGTTCGTAGTGGTCGGTGAGTCTTAGGAAAAGACCTTCTACTTCCCGATAACGATCTGACGTGTCCCCGCAGAACTGATCGGTGATAGCGAGGCCCAACAGGCGAAGCGCCAGTTGGTGCTCAGGTTCGACTGCGAGGATGTCTCGGCAAATCGATTCCGCCTCTTCCGGTTCATTGAGTGAGCGGTAGAGCTCTGTTTTGGAGATGGCTTCCGGGATACCGGCTTTTGAGATGGTCTTCAACTTGAATTCCATGGGACCTCCTTTACCATCAGCTCAATTCTTGTTTGGCGCCCCGAATCTTCCGAACCAGAATGAGCACCGGGTCATAAAATTCATCCACGACGCGCTCCTTCAGCGGAATAATCGCATTGTCCGTAATGCGGATCTCCTCGG
This sequence comes from Terriglobia bacterium, assembly GCA_963803655.1. Classification (GTDB taxonomy): domain Bacteria; phylum Acidobacteriota; class Terriglobia; order Terriglobales; family Acidobacteriaceae; genus JAIQFF01. The sequence continues at coordinate 71,173 of CAWDNR010000008.1, read as the reverse complement.
GGCACACTTCTGTGCAGCACTTGGTGATGTTGCACAGACCGATGCCAAGGTCATCCTTCAGCATTTGAGTACGAGATTTCGCGTCGAGAGGATGCATTTCGAGCCCGGCTACCCGTACGAAAAACCGCGGTCCTCCGAACTGCTCCATCTTGTCATGCTCACGGAGAACGTGGCACACATTCTGGCATAAGAAACATTCAATACACTTACGAAACTCCTGCACCCGATCCACATCCTCCTGATACATCTTCCAATCGGTGCCCGGGCGCGGCTCGAACGGCGGAATTTTCTTGTTCACACGATAATTCCAGGAAACATCGGTGACCAAGTCTTTGATTACAGGGAAGGCTTTCATCGGGTAAACCGTGATGGGCTTGTCCAGGGGAAGCGAATCCATCCGGGTTTTGCAAGTGAGACGAGGCCGCCCATTGACTTCCGCCGAGCAAGAGCCGCATTTGCCCGCCTTGCAATTCCAGCGCACGGCTAAATCGGGCGCCTCGTGCGCCTGGATGTAATGAAGTGCATCCAGCACAACCATCCCCGGGGCAATCGGGACGCGGTACGTGGCGGGCTGTCCCCCTTCGCGGTTTCCCCGGAACACCTCAAAGATTGCTTCCGCCATTTTGCGATCCTCCGCTATTTGTCTTTTCCTATTTCTCTTGCGCAACCAGTTGTCGGATTTCATTGGACATTTCCGGCACCAGGGATTGCCGAAGGGTCATCGTGTCTCCCTCGCGGACGATCACATTGTTCTTCGTTCCCCAGACGACGTCGAGGCCGGGATAGTCAATCCGGCTGTGAGCTCCACGGCTTTCCTGACGAGCAAGTGCGCTGCGCGTAACGGCCTCGGAAACCGTCAGCATCGCCTTCAAATCCTGGGCAAGGTGCCAGCCGGGGTTAAACAATCGCGAACCTTCCACGCTCACAAGTGTGGCCCGCTCTTTCAATTTTTCCAGCTCCTCCAATGCACGAATCAGATCTTCCTTATTACGAAAGATGCCAACCAGATGCTGCATGGTTTCCTGCAAATCACGATGGATCGTATAAGGACTCTCGCCTTCTTTGCGCTCAAAGGGAGCCAGGATTTCGCGCGCCGCCTCTTCCATCTGCCTGGAGTCAATGCGGGTAGCTTGAATTGCCTTCGCATGCTCGGCGGCCGCCAAACCTGCGCGATGGCCGAAGACGAGCAGGTCCGAAAGAGAATTCCCGCCCAACCGGTTTGCGCCGTGGAGTCCGGCTGCTGCCTCCCCCGCGGCAAAGAGTCCCGGCACGGACGATTTCGCGGTTTCCGCATCGACGCGAATACCTCCCATCATGTAATGGCAGGTCGGTCCCACCTCCATCGGCCCCTTGGTGATATCCACGTCCGCCAGTTCCTTGAATTGGTGATACATGCTGGGCAGCTTTTTCTTCACATAATCGGCAGGCTTGTGCGAGATATCGAGATGTGCGCCGCCGTGTTCTGTGCCGCGACCCTCCCGCACTTCCGTGTAGATGGCACGCGCGACCACGTCGCGGGTAGAAAGCTCCATTTTTTTGGGGTCGTACTGCTCCATGAAGCGCTGGCCCAATTTGTTGCGGAGAACACCTCCCTCGCCGCGAACCGCCTCAGTAACGAGAATTCCCTGGACTCCTGGGGGCCAAACCATGCCAGTGGGATGGAACTGAACGAACTCCATATCCATGAGTTCGGCCCCTGCATCGTAGGCAAGCGCCATTCCGTCGCCGGTGTACTCCCACGAATTCGAGGTAATTTTCCACGCCTTGCCAATACCGCCCGTGGCCAGAACGATCGACTTGGCCCGAAACACCACGAATCGGCCCTGCTCGCGCCAGTAGCCGAATGCTCCAGCGACGCGACCGCCATCTTTCAGCAAGCGTGTAATCGTGCATTCCATGTAGACGTCGATCCCCAATTGCACGCCCCGGTCTTGCAAAGTGCGGATCATTTCCAGACCAGTGCGGTCGCCCACATGACACAGCCGGCGAAAGGTGTGACCTCCGAAAGCGCGCTGCAGGATCTGTCCGTCTTGAGTACGATCAAAAAGCGCGCCCCACTGTTCAAGCTCTCTCACACGGTCGGGGGCTTCCTGGGCATGAATTTGAGCCATGCGCCAGTTGTTAAGCAACTTGCCGCCGCGCATGGTGTCGCGAAAATGAGTGCGCCAGTCGTCCGCGGTGTCGACATTGGCCATCGCCGCAGCGATTCCACCCTCCGCCATGACGGTATGCGCTTTGCCGAGAAGCGATTTGCAAACCACTCCCACCTTCGCACCTTGGGCCAGGGCTCCCAGAGCCGCTCGCAGCCCCGCGCCACCGGCGCCGATGATCAACACATCGTGGTCGTGGGTTTCGTATTCTGTGGTCACAAGAGTCTTAGGTCTCTAACTGCACCGCTCGCGACGAGCCGAACGTAAAGGTCCGTAAAACCCACCGTAATCAGACTGATCCATGCATACAGCATGTGACGCTCGTTCAAAATGCTCAACCATCGCCAGGCCGTGTGGCGCGGACCGGCGAAGGCTACGCAGGAAAAGCAGTCAAGCTTCCCTCCTGAAAGGTGGCGCAGAGAGTGGCAGGACAAGGCATAAACCGTAAGAAGGATCACATTGAAGAGCAGAACAAGGGTGCCAACTCCTACTCCCATCCGCCCGTTAAAAAAGAAAGCGTGGAACGCGTCGTGCCACAGAAAGAGGAGGAAGATGAATCCCACGTACAGGAAGTAGCGGTGCAGGTTTTGAAGAATAAACGGAAACGCAGTCTCTCCTCGGTAACGGTGTTTGCCGCCTTCGCTAACGGCACAGGCAGGCGGATCGAGAAAAAAGGCCCGATAGTAGGCCTTTCGATAGTAGTAGCACGTTACCCGAAAACCCAAAGGCCAAACCAGAATCAGGAGCGCCGGAGAGAACGGCCACCAGCGATGGTGAGGGTCAATCAGAGGAGAATAGAAGGGTGACAGGTAAGGCCCCCACTCGTAATACGTCCCTTCGAAGGCCCGCAGGGTCGCATAAATTCCGAATGCGCTTAGCAGAACAATAACGGGCAATAACTCAAGCCACCAAGCATCCCGCCGCATCGTCCCGCCGAAATGGCGTTGTCCACCTGTGGTCGAACCAGCCGACATACGACCGCCCCCTAGTGATGCTTCGAGCACACAAAAATAGCTTTTCGAGTCAAAAATGTCCAATCAACAGTTCCTCGCCAAGAATCTGCACTCCCCTTAGCAAAAATGGGCGCGTCCCGCGCAAGAGATAACCACCATCACCCGGAACAACCCATCAGCGAGGAACCAAATCCGACGATTGTGGACGAGTGGTCGGCGATCCGGAGAGCGCCGGGATAAATCGGCATGTTATAGGAAATGAAAGAGTCCGTGCAGCGATGCTAGCTGACGTTCCAATGGGTGAAAGTCCCATCGGGGGAAGCGCTCAGTTGCCACCCTAGTTTCCGGAGCTAGGGTCGAAATCAGCATGCGCTTACCCTCAGAAATGGTTACCGGATCTGTGGGTACTTGGTACATTTTTCTTTGTGAAATGCGGGCTACTGTGATCATGGTCAGGAATTGAGATACTCTAACCACGGAATGATGCGCGTGTGTGGAATTCTTCTGGTTCTTCTGCCGTTTCTGCTTGCGCCTTTTTCTCAAGGGCAGCCACCACCCAGCGATGCCATTACCGCAGCACTGCGTGTGCGGGATTTCGACCGGGCGGTCGAACTGAGCCGCTCGGCGCTCCAGAAATTTCCGGGTGACTCTCGTCTGTGGACCCTGCAAGGGATTGCACTGGCAAACCTGCACAACGACAAAGACGCACTGCTGGCCTTTCAGAAAGCGCTGAAATTATCTCCCGATGCCGTGGCTGCTCTCGCTGGCGCCGCGCAAATCCAGTACGAGGCCCACGATCTAGAAGCGGTGCCGCTGCTCAAACACTTGCTGAAATTGCGTCCGGCAGACCCTACCGCTCATGCCATGCTGGCCGTCCTGGAATTTCGCCAGCGTAACTGCACGGAGGCGATCAGCCATTTCGAGGCGGCCGGCCCTCTGCTTGATTCCCAGCCGGATGCCCAGAACGCCTACGGAACATGTCTGGTCCGATTGCGCCGTTTCGACATGGCCACCAACGTATTTGGAAGAGCTCTGGCCCTTAACCCTGAAAATCCGCGCCAGCGACAGCTGGTGGCCGCGATTCAACTGATGGCGCACAAGCCTCAGGAGGCGATCGCAACTTTGCAACCTCTGATCGCTTCAGGTCGGGTGGATGCGCATGCGCTGGAGCTTGCTTCTAGTGCCTACGAGGAGGCTGGCGACACTCCGGAAGCGGTCAGCGCGTTGCGCCGGGCAATCATTTTGGATCCCCACAATCCCAATCTCTATATCGATTTCGCCAATCTCTCGATGAACCACCAGTCCTTCCAGGTGGGCATCAACGTGGTCAGCGATGGCATCAGCGTACAGCCAAAAACGGCTTCGCTGTACCTGGCGCGAGGTGTTCTCTATGTACAACTCGCTGACTACGAAAAGGCCGAAGCGGACTTCGAAACGGCGCACCAGTTGGACCCGGGTCAGTCACTCAGTTCCGCCGCGCAGGGACTGGTTGCAGCGCAGCAGAATGACCTCTCCCGGGCGCTGGCCGCGGTGCAGAACAAGTTGGCGCGAAAACCCAACGATGCTTATCTGCTCTACCTGCAAGCGGACTTTCTGGCGCAGAAGGGCGCCGAGCCGAACACTCCTGAATTTCAAACAGCCCTGCAGTCGGCAAAAAAAGCGGTGGCGTTGCAGCCTGGGTTGGGCGATGCTCGAGTTGTCCTGGCAAAACTGTACATGCAATCCGGCAAATACCAGAGTGCCGCAGCCGAGTGCCGGAAAGCTTTGGAGATCAATCCCAAAGATCAAACGGCGGTGTATCGCCTGATTCAGACATTGCGGAAAACCGGCGACCAGAAAGAACTTCCCGATCTGCTGAAGCAGCTGGCAGAGCTTCGCAAGCAGGCGGCGAAGGAGGAAGGCGAACGCAATCGTTACCGATTGGTGGAGGGAGACCCCCAGCCCTCCGACACCACCCAGCCGTGACCAATCGCACCTCATCCGCAAATCTTGCAAACATTTACTCCCTGGGATAGTTTCGGGAATTGCCGACGCATTGCCATCAGAGGACCTGTTTTTAATGACCTTCTCCCGACGCGCATTTGGGCGACTCATTCTGGGCTCGACGATTTCGGCGGCGACCGAGAGACTTCTGGCGCAGGGGGTTGCTTCACATACCGCCAAGCCTTTGGCGCGCCCTGCGCCTTCCGGCCGACCCTTCAACGCGCACTTTGTCGATGTGGCGGCAAGTGCCGGCCTGACGACGCCAACGATTTATGGCGGGGTCGAAAGCAAGAAATACATCCTCGAAGCCACGGGATGTGGGTGTGCTTTTACCGACTATGACAACGACGGGTGGATGGATATCTTCATCCTCTCCGGAACACGACTGGAAGGAGTCCCACCGGGTACGACCAACCGCCTGTATAAGAACAATCGCGATGGAACCTTCACCGATGTGACGGAAAAAGCTGGGCTCACGGCGATAGGATGGGCGTCGGCTGTATGCGTGGGGGATTACAACAACGACGGTTTCGAAGATCTCTTCTGCACTCACTTCGGGCAAAATCGGCTGTACCGCAACAATGGTGACGGAACCTTTTCCGATGTTACCAAGGCGTCAGGACTGTGGATCGAGCAGACGCGCTGGGGCGCGGGCTGCAGTTTCCTCGATTACAACCGGGACGGACATCTGGATCTTTTCGTCTCCAATTATGTCCGCTTCTCTTTTGAGCACGCTCCCGTGCCCGGGGAAAACGTCAACTGCAACTGGAAAGGAATTCCAGTGGAGTGTGGTCCACGCGGGTTGCCGACGGGCAGGCATTCTCTCTATCGCAACAATGGCGATGGAACGTTTACCGACGTCAGCCAACAGGCCGGAATCGCGGCTGCGACAGAAAGTTATGGCATGACCGTTGTAGCCGCCGATTTCGACGAAGACGGTTGGCCGGACATTTACGTTGCGTGCGATTCCACCCCGAGCCTGCTTTTCATGAACAATCACGACGGCACCTTTCGCGAAGAGGGCGTCATGCGGGGGCTGGCCTTGAGCGACGACGGCGCCGAACAGGCCGGTATGGGTTTGGGTGTCGGAGACTATGACCTTGACGGGCATCTCGACTTGTTCAAGACTCACTTCGCCGACGATGCCAACGGCCTCTATCACAACGATGGCAAGGGCAATTTCGACGACGTCACGCGCGTCTCACGCATTGGAGTAGAAACTCGCTACATCTGCTGGGGGGCTGGCATCGTCGATCTCGACAACGATGGCTATCCTGACTTGTTTATGGTGAGCGGCAGCGTATATCCGGAAGTCGAGAGTAAATTGCCGCAGTATGCCAACAAAAATCCAAGATCCGTGTTTCGCAATCTGGGGAACGGCACTTTCGAGGAACTGGTGCAACAGGCCGGCCCGGGAGTGGCGGAGGCGCATTGCAGCCGGGGATGCGCGTTCGGAGACTTTGACAACGACGGCGATGTCGACATCCTGATTGTCAATCTGAATGAACCGCCATCGCTCCTGCGCAATGACCTGAAGGGAAATCAGAACTGGCTGAAAGTAAAACTGGAGGGAGTCAAATCCAACCGCAGTGCGATTGGAGCCAGGGTGCTGGTGCGCTACGGCGGCAAGGTGCAGGCGCAGGCCGTGGTGAGCCAGTCCAGTTTTTATTCCTCGAACGACCCCCGTCTCCATTTCGGACTCGGAGCGTCGAAGATCGCTGACGTTGAAGTGCACTGGCCGAATGGCCTGGTGGAGCAGTTTCCCGGGATCAAGGCTAATCAATGGCTCAAGCTACGCGAGGGTAGCGGCGCCAGGTCGCGGGCTGGGCGAGGATAGAAGGAAATAAGGAACTTAACTTCCAGTTAACGATTACTCCGATCGATGTCTAAGCAGAGACCAGTGACGTATCAAGCCTAGTCCAATATTAAAAAATCTTGACAATATCGATAAAGCAGCGCTATAAGTCTTTTCTATTAGACGAGAAAACGTTTACTCAAGTGCGTAAAGTCTAGCAAAGTCTTGCCACGCGGGAGGCTTTTATGGCGTCTAAGTCGAACGTCAGTTTCTACGTCCCTTTTATCGCAGCCGCTCTCTTGCTTTTCAACACCGCTGCCCTCGCGCAGTTCACCGCCAGCATTCAGGGAGTCGTTCAGGACCCGAGCGGAGCTGGCCTTGCCGGCGCCAGGGTAGACCTGGTAAATAACGCAACCCACGTGACCACAACGACCACGGCGGATGGCGCAGGAAACTACCATTTTGGCAGTCTCGCGCCGGGTGCTTACAGTGTGACCGCCGTAGCGTCCGGGTTCGCAAAGTCCCAGGTTGACGTGACTTTGCTGACGGAGCAGAACTTGAGCGTGCCCGTCACTCTCAAGGTTGGTTCGATATCCGAGGCGGTGAACGTCAGCGCCGAGGCGCCTGTGGTCGACACTTCGGACAGCCGCACTCAGCTGACTCTCGAGAATCAGGCGGTGGCGCAATTGCCGGTCGTCGGCCGCAACCTGGTGACGCTGGTGACGCTGGCACCGGGGGTCTCCGGATTGGGAACAAGCGCGACCGGCAGTCCGGGATCGGGCGTGGACAACTTCTCCACCGAAGAGCAGGTGGACGCCAGCGCCAACGGCCAAGGCCAGAACAACAATCAGTACGTTGTGGATGGGCTCGACGTGACCAGTGGAATTCGCCAGGGCGTCTTGAATCTTACCCCCCAACCTGACTCCATCCAGGAAACCAGTATTACGGTCAACACATTTTCGAGCGAATACAGCCGCGCCGCGGGCTTGCAGACCGTCTTTACCACCAAATCCGGCACAGACCAGTACCATGGTTCCGCCTCGGATTATTTCAATTACCAGGGGATGTACGCGCGGCAATACTTCTCGGGTCCCTACCTGCCGTTCCATTCCAACAACATGGGCTTTTCGATCGGCGGTCCGGTGATTCCGCATCATCACCATTTGTTCTTCTACTTCGCGGTGGAGCCGTTGCGCTCATCCCAAAGCACGAACGGATCGGTGACATTCGCAGATCCCCAGTTTACGGCTTTTGCGCAAACCAATTTTCCGAACACGGTGGGCACGCATCTGCTCGCCACCTATCTTCCAGCCAACGTGTCCGGAGTGAGCGTCTCGCAAACCGCGCAGCAGATTTTTGGCAGCGGCGCCGGCGGCTGCGGTGCCACGGCAGGGCAGAACGGAGTGCCTTGTGACCTGCCCATGATCGACTCCGGCTCTTTCGGTGCGACACAAATACGGAACGGTACGCAATATTTTGCCCGCATAGACGCACCTTTCAAGAGCGATCGGATCTATGCCAGCCTTTTCAGGACTCTCCTTACCAGCGGCGCGGCATCGGCTATGCCGCAATTCTCGGCACTAAATCCCACTTGGCAAGTTGCAGGGCAGTTGAACTGGACACACACGTTCTCTCCCACCACATTGAACGACGCTTCCGCCGGCGTTAGCAGGGTGGAAGGCCTTCTGGGTAGCGGAGCCAAGGATTACACGGTCCCGTCCGTAACCGTGAACGGCATCAACGTAGATTCGAATCAGGCCTTCGGAGTAGGTTTCGCGCAAGGCGATTTCATTCAGCATAACTATCACTGGCGCGACGTTCTCACTCACGTAAAAGGAGCTCACACTCTTAAGTTCGGCTATGAAGGCTGGTATGGCGACGACGTCGAGCCCTTTCAGGGGCCCTGGTCGCAACCCAAGTTTGCCTTCGACAACCTCCTGAAGCTGGCTCAGGATGCACCCACCAATGAGAACGGGATCATGTACGACCCCGCGACCGGTACGCAGAAATTGTGGAATTGGGATGCAGCCTCAAGAACGTTTGGACTCTTCGTGGAAGACACCTGGAAGGCGAGGAGGAATCTGACTCTAACCTTGGGCCTGCGATATGACGACAGCGGCAACCCATGGTCCAAGAGTGACACCACGGTATTTGGAAACTTCTACCTGGGCACGGGCACAACCAAGCAGGAGCAAATTGCGAACGGCTACGCCAAGGCTACGCATAATGCCCTGCTGCACTCAGTCAACAACCTCTTCAGTCCGCGCATCGGTGTCGCCTGGGACCCCACGGGAAGAGGCGACTGGGCGGTTCGCGGCGGGTTCGGTATATACAACAACTGGCTGACCCAAGCCAACGTCCAGGAAGAATTCCGAGGCAGCCCCCCGGGACTGGTAATGCCGACATTTTTCGCGGGCGGGACAGCGACCGCGCAAGCGCCTATTTTTGTTCTCGGAACCAGCAGCAAGCCTCCGTTTGGATTTACCTTCCCGACGTTTCAGGGCGGCCTTAACGCGCAAGGAGGAGTGGTCGGCACCGGTTTCGCAATCGGCGGCATCAACCCACTGTTAAAGTCCCCGAAATCGAATATCTGGTCTCTAACGGTAGAGAAGAGCCTGGGAAGCAACTTCGCGGCCAGTGTCGGTTATTCCGGATCGCATTCCTACAACATCGTCGACAACGGCAATGCCAACGGCATTGTCAGCTATGGCGTCGATATCAACAATTTTGCCGGCGACCTGATCCAGAACGAGAGCAAGGTTCCGACCCGTCTCAATCCCAGCTTCGGCGCGATCACCTACAGCGACAACACCCGCTATGCCAACTACAACGGCGTCTACTTCGATGTTCGCGGACACTTTGCCCGCGGCTTCGTGGATGCTTCGTACACCCGTTCCAAGTCAAAGGACGATGCCCAGGCTTATCCTGACCCGCTCAATCCTTCGCAGTTTTATGGGCCGTCGCTGCAAGATGCGCCGAACCGGTTCTCGCTGAGCTTTAATTATGAACTGAGGGGCCTGAATGGTGGGAAGGGAGGGGTGGGACTTGCGACTGGCGGATGGGGAATCAGCGGCACTAGTATCTTCCAGTCTGGTTATCCTTTCACTGCAGACAATACCGCATCGTACCAGCCAATTTGTGCCGACACATCGCCGACGGCTGCTCCATGCCCGTCAGCCTTGAACCACGCGATCGGTTACGGCCCTGGCAGCGGTGACTACAATGCTGACGGGGTCACGGGAATTAGTACCAATCCCACCTTTGGGCTCGACTATCCCGATGTCAACAGTTACAGCCAGAAAGATACTCGCACGGCATTTCTCAATGGGGTTTTTGCTCCGGGACAATTCACCCCACCCGCCTTTAGTCCGAACGGAGCTGAAGGAAATGAAAAGCACAACCAGTTCCGCGGACCGAACTTTGCGGAAACCGACATCAACTTCTACAAGAACACCCGCATTACTGAACGGGTAAATTTCCAATTCCGGTTTGAAGTCTTCAATCTTTTTAACCGGGCTAACCTGTCAACTGTAGATACTCACCTGCTGGATGGAAATTTCGGTAAGGCAACGCAGGCGCGAATCCCCAGATACTGGCAGCTGGGAGGCAAGATTTCATTCTGAGTCGTTAAACGCAGATCAAAGACGCGGCCTGCTTCCAGTGAGGCGGGCCGGCTTTTTTGTGGCCAGATGTATTCGCTCGAACTCCTCAATCACTCAACTCTTCGACAGGACATACGAGCAGCATAGATAGCGGGGGTTGCTTTAAGAAGCTGCGCGAGTGAAATCGGCAGCCCTGGAAGGCTCCTCGGCACAAACTGAGAAATCGTTTACTCAAGAAAACTACGCAATCCGTCGGAACTTTGTCAATGCGGAATCCTTTTTTGGATGGCCTGACAGGTCCTTAGGAGGCCCACTCCCTCAAAATATCACTTCAACTCGACTCCCATCGAAAGACACTGACCGGAGGGCTTCTCCAAGCCTCACCTCGATGTTTCGGCGCAGCGGTGGCAACATGCGAGAGTCCGGAGCCAAGCGCAGGGTGAAGGAGCGGCGGCTGTCGTTCCACTCCACGTGAATGCCCATCCATTCGCCCTTCCGGTAGTTAAATGACCTGCCATCATCTTCGTAAAGCCAAAATGAAGCATCGGCGCCGGGATAGACCGAAATCGAGAGTGGCTGGTCGCTGCTTTCCCCTGTGTACTGCTTCACTGGACCCAGTGGCAGAATTGACCCTGCGGGCAGGTAGAGCGGCAGCGTTTCCAGGTCTACAGTTCGGCTGATCTCGCGGCCTCCTGCCAGACGCTCCCCGGTCCAAAAATCGTACCAGTCTCCACGTGGAAGATAGACCCGGCGGCTTGTAGCGCCCCGTTCCACTACTGGTGCGACGAGCACATTCCGGCCCCACAAGTACTGGTCGCTGCAGGCCACCGCCTTGGGATCGTCTGGAGAGTGCAGCCACAGTGCCCGCATCACCGGCATGCCAGTCTTCGTGCACTCCCGCACCGAGCTGTACAGATAGGGCAACATGCGGTAGCGAAGCTCGAGATATTTGCGGCAGATAGGCTCAACTTGCGGGTTGTGCAGTTGGCTGGCATCCGGCAGCGCTGCCCCGTTGTAGTTGCCGATCTCGCCCGGTCCGGAATCACCGGTGTTCCATCCCCAGGGTAGACGCAATTTCCAAGCGCGGCCGTGCGCGCGAAACAAAGTACAAAACGCTCCAAACTGAAACCATCGCAGAAAGAGCTCTGCCGTGAATTCCCTGGTGGGCACGAAACCGCCGATGTCCGTCCCCCAAAACGGAATGCCGGTAAGTGAAGTATTGATCGCGATCGGTACTTGTGTCTTCAGGGTTTCCCAAGTGGAGAAGACGTCGCCGGACCACAAGAACGATCCGTAACGCTGCATTCCAGCGTAGCCGTTCCGATGCAGTGCGTAGGGGCGCTCGTTCGGACGGTCAATCTGGGGCCCCTCCCAATACATCAGGTTCCGCGCCAGCCGCGACGAAATGCCCATCGGATCGCCCTCATCGGGCCACCAGCCATCCACACCCATGGCGAAATCCTTGCGATGAGCCTCCCAATAGCATCCAGCCTCTTCTTCGTCGAAGCGCGACAGCGTACATGGATCGCTTGGCGAGCCACGCAACTTGTCAGCCAGAATCACGGCATGCAGCACCACCCGGAAATGATCGCCATGTAGTTGCTCGATCATCGCTTCCGGGTCCGGGAACACACGCGAGTTCCAGGCAAATGATCCGTTTTCCGTGTTCCATCCCGAGGGACAAAACCCCGTTCCCAGATAGATCAGTGCATCGCAGGGGAGCTTTTTCTCCCGAAACGTCTTTGCTTCGGACAGCACTTCTTCACGGCTCGCCAGAGTGCGATGCGATTGTTGATACCCAAAGCTCCATAGGGGTGGCAGCTGGGCGTAACCGGTGAGGCGAGCGAATTCAGCCATGATCGTCGCCGGATCAGGGGAACAGACAAAGAAGATATCGAGTGGCCATTTCGCCTCCGGGCCTGGAATAAACTGGTTTTGCGGTCCGCTGAAATCGAAGGTTCCAAAGGGATGATGAATGAACATGGCCCAGCCGGCGGTTCCGACAAGCCATGGAATCGGTACCCGTCCGCCGTGAGTGGCCAGTCGATACCCGCCTTGCCCGCTGACCATTCGATCCGTGGAGCCTCTGCGATCGAATTGCGGTCCGCCTTCACCCAATCCGAGCAGCGGAGAGTTTTCAGTCAGAAAAGAGAGGGTCCCGGTTTCAGGGTCGACCGACAATTGTTGGATCTTCTTTCCAGATGCATCGGCGACGCTGAATGTCCTGGAATTGGGAGAGATCTGAAGACTCATCTTCCCCACACCAACCGTTTGCGCAGGCGCGTCGGTTCGCAGGCGTGCAACAGGAGCACCCCAGTCTTTCTGGACCAGAGACCCATTCGTCATTACTACGTTTCCGTCGTCTGAAAAGATGGAAAGTCGGAAGGTATAATCACTTAATGGGACAATTTGGATCTCAAGATTGGGCTTCGCTGCGCCAGAGCGAACTTGCGCGCCACTCTTTCCTCGAAGGACCAGCGCGGTACTCGCAATCGCCATGTGCTGCAAGACTTGGCGTCGATTCCATTTTTCCGTCATGAGTCGTACCCGCAGATGTCATCACAGTGAGGATGATTGACAGCATAATACTCAAATGGGTAAACGTCATCTCATACTCGGTGCATAACGTCCAACAGTTCGTAGGCCAGGACCGTTAGAAGCAGCATTTAGTGGCCATGTAGTCGCGATGCAAATTTCCAGTAAACGATTTCTACAATGCGCTATAATGCCGCCGTTATCTTGTAAATTCTTACGGCAACATCCCTATGCCAAGCGGCCGCGGAGCACGGCACGCGACGTAGGACAGCGCGTCCAGGAAGGAGGAATCCATGTCCGATTCCAGAAGAGTCTCGCGCAGAGAGTTCGTGACTTCTGCCCTGTCAATAGCCGCGGTCTCATCGCTCCCCGCTCAGTCTGTCTTCGGCGGCATAAACAAAGTTTCCTCACCCTCTGCTGTGATGCCCCAAGCGGCGGTTGCTCTCACCGATAGCCCATCCTGGAAAGACCAGGGGATAGAGAATCTAGCCAAGTCTCCGTACGCCAGGTTGCATGACATCCCCGTTCGCGCCGTGACCATCCCCAGCGGTTTCTGGGCCAGCCGTCGCGAGATCAATGTGACCAAGAGCATCCCAACCATGCACGATCTGCTCGAGGCTAATGGGCGCATGAACAATTTCCGGCGTCTGGTGGGCAAGAGTGACGCCAAGCAGATCGGGCCGGTGTTTTCCGATTCCGATCCTTATAAATGGACTGAGGCGGTGGGCTTCGTGCTTCAGACCGGAGATCATCCTGATCTTCGTGCCACCACCGACAAGATGATCGACGAAATCATCGCCGTGCAAGAGCCCAGCGGCTACCTCAACACTTATTACCAGAACGATCGAATCCCCGAGCGCATGACACCGCAGACCCAGTCCACTGGCCACGAACTCTATTGTCTCGGACACATGCTGCAGGCCGCGATTGCATACTACCGCGGCACTGGCGACCGCAAGCTGCTGGACGCCGGCATCCGCTTCGTCAATGACTTCCTTATTCCTAACTATGGTCCCACGCCAAAGAAGCCGATCGTCTCCGGCCACCCGGAGATCGAGCTCGCCCTGATCGAGCTTTATCGGATCACTGGCGACAAGCGACAACTCGCTCTCGCTGGCTACATTCTGCAGGGAGACGAGCGCGCAAAGTTTCCCGAACGCCGCACCATCTACATGTTTAGCGGCACGCCCTTCACCGCGCGCACCAAGCTGCAAGGCCACGCGGTGCGCGCCATGTACGCCTGCTGCGGCGCGGCCGACTATTACCTTGAAACCGGCGATCCCGCGTACTGGAAGACGCTGACCACCCTGTGGGAAGACCTGTCGCAGCGACAGATGTACATCTCTGGTGGGGTGGGGGCACGGGCCGAAGGCGAGGCATTTGGCGAAGCCTACGAACTACCCAATGCGCGTGCGTACGGCGAAAGCTGTGCTGCCATCGGCAACCTGATGTGGAACTGGCGGATGCTGGCAGCGAACGGCGATGCCAAACACACCGATATCATCGAACGCGCGCTCTACAACGGAATTAATTCTGGGATGTCGCTCGACGGAACGCTCTATTGCTATCGTAATCCGCTGGCCTTCGATCCTTCCGGTGGTGACAAGATTCGCAACGAGTGGTACGACGTCACCTGCTGTCCGCCAAATCTCGAGCGCACCTTCGCCGCTCTCCCGGGATATTTTTATAGCACCAGCAGCGACGGTATTTACGTGCATCTTTACAATGATTCCGACCTCAATTGGCATCTGGAAAACGGTACCGGTCTGAAGGTCACGCAAAAAACAAATTATCCCTGGGACGGACGGGTGAATATCACGGTGGCCCCGGCGCAGCCGTCCAACTTTACTTTCCATCTTCGGATTCCGGGCTGGGCCCAAAGCGCCCAAGTCTCCGTGAATAACAAGCCCGTTTCTGGAGTTGAACCTGGCGAGTATTTACCGATTCAGCGTAAATGGTCTGCCGGCGACGTGATTCAGTTGCAAATGGAAATGCCCGCGCAGGTGATCCAAGCCAACCCCCGAGTGATCGATGACGCGGGGCGGGTGGCCGTGCAGCGTGGTCCATTAGTTTATTGCCTGGAGGAACTTGATCAGCCGCATGGAGTTTCGCTGGTTAACATAGCCTTGGATCTTGTCAATACGCCATCGGAAAATTTTCAGAGCGAGCTCCAGACGACCTTGCTTGGAGGCGTCGTCGTGCTTCGTCATGTCGGGCGAGCCTACGAAAACGACGCGGATGCCAGGACTCTTTACTCAGGCTACAGCGGAGTTCAGACAGAGAGCCGCCAGATCCCTTTAACCTTCATCCCCTACTACGCCTGGGCGAATCGACAGGCGACATCGATGCAGGTTTGGACTCCACTATACAAAGTCTAATCCTGGCATCTGGCCGGTAGCAATTCTCCGGTTAAGGGAGACTAAGGGCTCCGCATATATTAAGCGTGAATGAAGGTTCCAGCCATCCAGACGAGCGGGATGTTCATGTTAAACATCATTCGTAGTGCAGAGCGTCCACCTTCAACGGACACCGTACTCGGCAACCAGGCGAGTAGCGACGCTTTAATAACAACGGCCGAGAATCGATGGATCACAGTTTACTTGGGTCGAGCGCACTCTTGATCTCGTCCAAAAAGTTGAAGGGGGTTGCGGGTACACATTCTACTTTTGGGGGAAGCTGGGCTGGACTCCACGTTCAACTCCGGCGCGCAGAATGGCGCAACAGCCCGCGGATGCTCCATCCACCCCTATACTTGCTCACATCAGACAATGCGCTCCCTGTTTCGATGAGCTGAAAGAATTGCGGCGCAAGGCGAAAACTCGAGCGCGATAGGAACACGAGCCGGACTGGCTTTCGCTGAATGTCCGATGTGAACCACTAGCGCGATTTCAAGGGCCCGTCCCATCGACATCGGTAGAAACAACCGTCACACCAGTGAACGCGGTGTACCCGCCGGACTGCGCCGGGGCACTAACGGGTGCAACATAGCGGAGAGGAGTAGGGAGCAGTCGACAAGGCTGGGAATCTTGCGAGGTGAAAGTCCTCGCGCCGCCAATTGCCTGTAGTCGGGCGGCTAGCAAATCCGATGCGTGCGAAGGTAACGACGCACGTTCTGCTCGGACGTAAACGCCTCAGCTGCCCTGCAGGGAAACTTGCAGCGGTAGGAACGATCTGGGAGGCAAGCAAACTTGGAGGCCTGAACATAACGGAATAGCTGCAGCCTCGAAAATCTCGTCCGTGGAAAATCGTGTTCGCGGGATGAAGCGGGAAGCCGACCCGAGCTACTCCAGGGGAAGGCCGATGACGCCGAGGAAGAACCAGGCAAGTGCACTCGGTGGGACCGCCGTGGTAGGGGCTCAGGCATCTGAGGAAGGATTCGCAGAATAACGTCGAGAAGGTCCCGTTGGCAACAGGGGCTGATGACAACCTGCAGAGACTCCTCTAACGAGGCTACGGCCGAAGGTGAGGAGAGGTGACGGGATCGGCGCATGAGTCCGTAGGAGCGATGAATAGTAATCAGAAGAGACGGTACACGTCTCTGCGATGGAGGTAACGCCGACATTGCGCAAAGGGACTCTGGGTCTTGGTGGTTTCGTCGTTCAGCGGGGTGGTCGGACACAGAGCCGACAATGAACCTCACGTGGGAGATGGAACTAGGCCTTGAGCAAACCACGGAAGCTGGGGTGGATTGCGAATCAGCGCTTAAACCTCACCAAACTGGGAAGGCTCGAGGAAGACAGACCAAGACTCCGAACCGGACCTTGGGAAATCCGGCTGTCCGGGATTATAGGGGGGCCTCCGGAAACGTAGCAACGGTGGAATTGTGAACCCAACTCGCAATCGAAAGAGCGGGCTTGGTAACCCTCCACCTACAGCTGGCGCGCTGGAGTTCTATCCCAACCAGCGATAGATATTTAACCAAGTGCATGACTCGAGGACCTCTTGCAGCTCCGCACGAGTGAGAAATTCGATGACAATCATACGTGATCTTGCTCAAAAGCGATCACTATCACTGGCCCCTCTAAGGCAGTGTAGAACTCTCGTACCGCATTCCCCTCGGGGACCAGAGTTTTCTCGATGAACTCCCCTGTGTCGCTGTCCACCATGGCAATCGCCTGTTGCTTTGCTTGTAGATCGCACCCTACAATTTTCGTCTCGGCCTCCTCGTCCCGAGCCTTTTTGGTTGGACACCGCAAAGTCTACTCGGTCCGTTGTGAGGCCGACATCGTTATGACATCAGTTACGCACTTTTCGCCGACTTTTCGCACGACTCAAAGTAACCTGCTAGTCTGCTTCGTATTAGGCTCCGAGAAGCAGGTTGACGAGGATCTCAAGCGTGTCACCGAAAGTGGATCTCTACGACAGTGCGTATGGGAATTATGCGTCGGATACTTATCGACTAGTGCGTATTGAGACCTATGGGGAGGACTTTGGGCAAACAAGCTGGGTCACCACTGAGGAGTCCAAGGAAATTCCTCAACGGCTTGACCTGGGACTTGATTCCTCCGTATTGGAGATTGGGTGCGGTTCGGGGGGATATGCGTTACACCTTGCGGAAAGAGTGGGTTGCCGCCTCATCGGGCTCGACATTAACGCACCCGGGGTTCGGAATGCGAACCAACTTGCACTGGCGAGAGGGCTCGCTTCGCGGGCGCGTTTCGAGCAGTCTGACATTTCGAAGAATCTCGCTTTCGACGATAAGACGTTTGACGCCGTGTTCGCGAATGACGTTTTGTGCCATATTCCAGGCCGCCCCAAGGTGTTGGGGGAGATGTTTCGCGTACTGAAACCGGGCGGGCGGATGCTGTTCAGTGACGCTTTGGTGGTCGGCGGAATGCTGTCCCACGAGGAAATTGCGACGCGCAGCTCGATCGGCTTCTACGTGTACAGTCCGCCTGGAGAGAACGAACGACTCATTGAACGAGCAGGGTTTCGCCGGATCCACGTAACCGACACAACTCAGAGCGCGGCCCGGATTTCGCAGCGGTGGCATCATGCACGGGAGAAAAGGAAAGAGAAACTGGTCGCAGCGGAAGGCAATGTTAACTTCGAGGGGCTGCAACGTTTCCTGTCTTGTGTTCATACTTTGACGGGCGAAAAACGTCTGCTGAGGTATCTCTATTTTGCGAGTAAGCAGCCGTGAGGTGACCGAGAAGATTTCTTTTCGACACGATCTGCAAACCTAAGGCAGAGGATCTGCCCCAACCATGCCTGTCGTGTTGTGGAGTTTGCACTGTTTCCGCAAGTGCCACGGTCTCCCACCCCCTGTAATGCGGTCGAGTCTTACTTACGTGATTGCGAGGTGTCAGAAAAGGAGTGCCGACGATATGCGGATCTGTTGTCCCAGGCGCCTACCGATATTTCCTTTCTCGGAATCGGTGAAAATGGCCATATCGGGTTTAACGACCCGCACACAGCTAAATTTTCCGATCCGCAGACGGTGAAGGTTGTCACGCTCGACGAGCGATGTCGCCTGCAGCAAGTCGGAGAAGGTCATTGGCCGAATCTTTCCAGCGCTGCGTCTGGAGGGATCACCATTTACCTGTCCGGCATTGGTGAATGCCGGATACATTATCTGTTGCGTGCCGGGGCCGCAGAAGGCAGAAGCAGTGCGCAATGCTCTGGAAGGTCCGATTTCCACCGCCTGCCTCTTGATGTCCCTTCCGCATCGTTGCTCGCGCGGGAAGGCTAGTTTGAAGCGAACACAAAGAAATAAACAGTATGAAGCAAGGAAGGGACACGAAGGTGAAGATCAAGGTACTTGAAGATAAGAATTCTCTAGGCCGGGCAGCCGCTGAGCAGGCCGCTTCATCTCTCAATAACGCTATCCACAAATTGGGCCGGGCCCGCATTGTTGTGGCGACAGGAGCATCGCAGTTCGAGTTTCTGGACGCGCTGACCGGGATGTCCGATATCGATTGGTCGAAGGTTGAAATGTTCCACCTCGATGAGTATGTCGGCCTGCCCGCGACACATCCGGCAAGTTTTAGGAAATATCTCTTAGAGCGGTTGATTCACAAAACGGGGATTAGTCAATATCGTCTTCTGGACCCGGGAGGCGATCCAGAAGAGGTGGGGCGGCGTATTGGGAAAGAATTGAACTCCGCACCGGTGGACATCGCGTTTGTTGGTATCGGGGAAAACGGCCATCTTGCGTTCAACGATCCCCCTGCAGACTTTGAAACGGAGGATCCGTATCTCGTTGTGAATCTCAATGACGCCTGCCGCCAACAGCAGGTAAACGAGGGATGGTTCACCACAGTCTCCGAAGTTCCCCGGCAAGCGATTTCGATGTCGGTACACCAGATACTGCGAGCGAAAGAGATCATCGCCGTGGTGCCAGATGGAAGAAAAGCGCAGGCTGTTAAATCCTGCTTTGAGGGGCCGATTACTCCGCTCGCGCCAGCGTCGATCCTGCGCACCCATCCCAACGCCACCATTTTCCTGGACAGGAATTCTGCCGCTCTCCTGGACCCAAAAGTTACGATGGTGAAGTAGGTGTACTGAAGAAGATTCCAGGCGAACCTCTTTCTGGCTTCCTGTTTCGGTTGCTCTTCACAAGTCTGTTTCCGCAATCGAAGAGTCCGCAGAAACCGGCAAACGCGTGCGAGTTGTTGAGGCCGAATTTGTCCCCCTTGGTAATTCGATTGCCGAAGGCATCGCTTTGCGAACCCGCCGGCTTTTTGTGATGGCGTCAGCAGTCCCGAGAATCCCACGTTCGGCACTCCGAAGGAAGCATTCAGAGCGTTTTTCGCGAAGCGCAAGCCAGCATACCATCCCCGGTGAACGCTCCGATTGAATTGCTTCTGCATTTCCAAGGGTCGCATGAGATTGCACGCCTGAACGGCGGAAGCTAAGGCTCGTGGATTTCATGCGCGCATTCAGCGGACTCATTCAAGCGTCACAAGATTGACTTGACTCGATGTCTCGGTCATATGAGTCGGCAAGGTGAAATGGAAGGTGGCTCCTCGTCCATCATTAGCGGTCGCCCACAACCGACCGCCGTGCGACTCCACAATGGAACGGCTGATGGCTAACCCCATGCCGCTGCCCTGCGGCTTGGTCGTAAAGAACGCCGAGAAGATCTGCTCGGCCTCCTGTGAGGGAAGCCCGCGCCTGTGTCACTGACCGAGAACTGGAGTTGACTGTCCTGCAGTTCTGACTTCGCCCTAAGCTCTCCGCCTGAGTCCTTCATGGCTTCGCTGGCGTTGAGCATGAGATTCATGAACACTTGTTGCAGCTGCACACGGTCTACCATGATTTTAGGGAGTTCGGCGGCAAGTTCCGTGCACATGGCAATCGGGTATCGATGGGCCTCACCTTTCAGCAGCGTGAGCATTTCCTGGATAATTCCGTTCATATCGGCCAACTCACGTCGTGGAGGAGACTTCCTGTAGAACGAACGGATGCGGTCGATGATTTCAGCCGCACGATTCCCATACTTATCGATTCTGGCTGCTGCCGCACGGGCCCGGTCAAGATTGGGCGGTTCGTATGCCAGCCATTCAATGCAGTTGTAGGTGCTGGTGATGGCAGCAGCGATGGGCTGCTTGATCTCGTGTGACAGCGACGCGGCCATCTCTCCCAACGTACTCACGCGATTGGTATGTGCCAGATCGGCTTCTAGTTGCCGCAGCCTTGCACGCTCTTGCTCGGCAGAGTTGAGCTCCGTGATGTCAGCCGAGCTGCCCACGAATTGCTCCAAAATCTGCGGCGTCGGAAAGGACGGGATGGCCAACAGTGCGGATCCACTTCACCTTGCCGTTCGGAAAAAGAATGCGGAACTCGTGATCGTAATCGGCCTTTTCCACGATCGCCCGTTCGACCGTGCCCGTCCACTTAAGGCGATCCTCCGGGTGTTTGCTCCCGTCGAGCAAGGGTTGACAGTACCGAGACTTCTCTTCCGGAAAGCGTTTCTTGTACACTCTTTCGATGTCAGAGCAAGCCGAGCTCTTCGTCCGGTCCTCTGGTTTCAATGGGCGTTGTACCGACGGAATGTGAAGGTCAAAATGCGCAGAAGAAAAACCAAAGTCGCGAGCCGATATCCAACGCCCGCCTTGGAAAAGGGTCTCGACATACTGGAACTCTTCGCCCGCGAACCCGCTGGACTCGCCAAGAGCGATGTGGCTCGGCGGCTCGGTCGCACCGTTTCGGAGATCTTTCGAATGCTGGTGTGTCTTGAAGAGCGCGGATACATCTCGTCGCGCGATGGTGAGCGCTTCCACCTGACGCTGCGTCTATTTGAGCTGGGACAGCAATACCCCCCGACCAAACGCCTGATTACTGAATCCCTGCCGATCATGCAGCAAGTCTCGGACGAACTCAACCAATCCTGCCACTTGGGGGTACTCGACGGAGATCGCGTGGTGATTGTCGCCCACGTCGATTCGCCGCTCAGCGTCGGCTTTTACGTAAAGGCGGGAGGCATCGGCGACCTCATGCGGTCAACCACAGGGCACGTAATTCTGGCGCACCAGAGCCCCGAAGTTTCTTCTCGCGCCGTACAGCTTTGGTGCCAACACAACCCGGCTCGTCCTCCGCGCGACTTCGGCGTGCACCTGAGCAAGATTAAGCGGCGCGGATACGAGCAGAGGAAGAGCTACGAGGTGGAGGGAGTAATCAATATTTCATTTCCCGTTCTTGATGATCGAGGACACGCCGTTGCTGCATTGAGTGTTCCATTTCTTCAACGAATCGGAGAACGGACGACTCCGGCCACAGTGATACGTGTGCTGAAAGAGGCCAGCTCTCTCCTCTCGGAACGGATTGGCGGGTCATTGACGGAAAGGGACATACTTGACCCAGGTTCACATCGAAAGTAGGGTATGCCGGAGCTCTGCATCCGATGAAGCTCCACATCACGGCAAATACGTAACGAACTTGCATTTACGGCCAGCTGATGGTCCCAAACCTCCTCCGTCATTTCTTCTCGACCGCCCACCGCGAGGATCCCCACATTGCTGAGTAAAATGTCGATCCTGCTATAGGCCTTGATGCACGCATCCACCAGAGACTTCATGTCTTGAGCTTAAGATTTAGAGACATCAGCCGTGAAGCTCGTAGCATCGCCACCTTCCGCCGCGATAATCTCCTTGGTCTCTTCCGCCGCTCGGTGCCGCAGGTCGACCGCGAATATTTTTGCTCCTTCGCGCGCAAATAGAACGGCAGCTGCTTTTCCATTGCCCCAGCCTGGGCCGCCGGAACCTGCCCCCAACACAACGGTCACCTTGTCCTTGAGTCGTGTGCTCATGGGTTAAGTGTTGTCGTCTCAAGAAAACACTGGCCAATTGAGGGCGGCCAAGACCCGCCTTACGGCAAATTGACTTTGATGTCTTCTCCCTGACGGTCCCGCACACTCAGGTCAGTAAACCTGGGGATTGCGAGAGAATCTGGACCGGCGTTGGATGGAAAGGATGAAATACCGTTTCCCAGAGAATCAATTACCACAACAAAGTGTTTCGACGTGCCGACCAACTTGCCCGGCCCCAATAGAGACATGAGGTCTTCGCTAGTTCCTGGGAACCACCCAGTTCCCTGCGATTGAACAAAAACGTTAGGTGGCCGGTGTGTGGCCGGCCAGCCCAACGATCAGCATCCCATCCATTGAGGACCCAACCCGTAGTTGAACCTAAAAATACAGTTTTAACGACAATTGCAGTTGTCGCTCCGTGCTGCGAGTGCTGGTTATCGATCCGAGCGGGGTTTAGGTGATTGTTCAGATCGGTGAGCGGAATTCCCCATGTCGGCGTATTTGTAACGTTGAACGCCCCGGCCCGGAACTGAAGGCTTCTCCTATCATTAGAAGGGAAAGTCCTTGATTCGGCCCTTGCGACTCACACCCATTCGATTGCAGTCACTTTTATTAATGAAATGATTGATTCGCATATAAAACGACTCATTTGCAGCCTCGATTAATTGTTTGCTTCAGGATGTGTCAACAGGAATTTTTATTGACAGATACACTATTTCAGTAATAGAAAAGCGCGACGGGTGAGAACCACAAGTGGGGGATAGGAATGACGTCGAAAAATCGACTAAATCGCGAGTCAGGGCCAGCATTTAAGGAGCGACGTTCCTTTGTCGGTGCGATGGCAACCCTGGGGGCAGGGTTAGCCGGTTCGGTTATCTTGCCCGCAGCCGCGTTAGCGGAGGCCACGCCGGAAGCTCAGAAGAAAACAAAATCCGCGGCAAGCGTTTGCGGACACAGCACGGTCATCGCTTCCGACGCGGCCACAGTCGCAGAAACAACCGCAGGGAAAATCCGTGGATTCAAGCGGAACGGTGTATACGTTTTCAAAGGTGTACCCTACGGCGCGTCCACCGCTGGCGCCAGGCGCTTCATGCCGCCCGTCAAGCCTGAACCGTGGACGGGAATTCGCAACGCGCTGCAGTATGGCCGTATTTGTCCATACCTTGACTCCGCACACTCTGATACGAACGGGAAAAACCTGGCGAACTCCGATGAAGATCAGTTCCTGCTGCATCGCGGCGCGGCCCTGGTTCCCGGCGAGGACTGCCTGCGTGTGAATGTATGGACGCCGGAGATCAATGCGTCGTATAAGCGCCCAGTCATGGTCTACATGCACGGCGGAGGATTTACCGCCGGCAGCGGGCACGATCTTCTTGCCTACGACGGCGAAAGTCTTGCCCGCAATCACGATGCAGTGGTCGTGAATCACAATCATCGGCTCAACGTGTATGGCTATATAAACCTCGGACACTTGGGAGGAGAAGAATATGCCAGCTCCGCCAACGCCGGCATGCTCGACCTGGTAGCTGTTTTGGAGTGGGTTCGCGACAACATCAAAACTTTCGGGGGCGACCCGGGCAACGTAACCATTTTTGGTCAGTCTGGCGGGGGTGGAAAAGTCCTTGCCCTTATGGCAATGCCGTCGGCCAAAGGCTTGTTTCACCGCGCGATCGTGCAGAGCGGGCCCTTTCTCAAAGCTCTTTCTCCTGACTACTCAGGGCGATTAGCTGAGCTGCTGCTTGCGGAGCTGGGACTATCTAAGTCCCAGTTGAGCGAGCTTCAGGTAATTCCGGTTGATCGGCTTACGGGCGTCGCGACCGAAGCCATGAAGAAAATGCCTCGGCCCAAACCTTCCCTTCGCAGAACGTACGGCGAATACGATTGGGGGCCAACAGTAGACGGCCTCATACTGCCTCGTCATCCATTCGATCCGGGAGCTCCACCAATATCTGCGGACGTTCCATTGTTAACCGGAACAGATCTTCACGAGGGTGTAAGTGGGGTCGACCGTCCCGATGCCAATGCGATGGGAGTGGAAGAACTTAACCGATTGGTTAAGGAAGAATTTGGCGACCGCAGCCAGACCATCATCGACGCCTACCGGCGCGATTACCCTAAAGCGAATCCATTTGACCTGTATGCCATCATTGCTGCCTCTTCCTTTCGCCGTCCTGCCTTCGAGCAGGCTCTCAGGAAGGCTGCTTTGGGCAGCGCGCCGGCATACTCTTACATATATTCCTGGCGGACGCCCGTGCTGGACAATCGCCCCGGTTCCTTCCACGCCTGTGAAATCGCGTTCACGTTCGACAATGCTGAGATTTGCGACCATTACAGCGGGGGCACTCCCGAGGCATTCGCTCTATCGAAGCAGATCAGTACTGCTTGGGTGAATTTTGCCCGAACCGGCAATCCTAATCACGACGGCCTGCCACATTGGCCCGCATACACTTCGGAACAGCGGGCGACGATGTACTTTGACACGCCCTGCACAGCGCGCAACGACCCCGAAGGAGAAGGATTAAGGCTGATCGCACAGCCCTGAGTGAAAAAGGCGACCGGAGACAAAGTAGCGATTTTAGCTCAAACATGAGGATTGTTCAGCCGCTGCCGTCGAGAGGGAGTGACTGCTGTCATCGTGGCGTTGGACCCGATAACCCGGAAATGCGATGAATCGAAGGACCTTTGTCTGCACCGCCGCTGGCGTAATTGTCGAGCTGTGCCACAGCCTGCGAAATGCCCATGCCATAAGTGCACGCACTCCCGGCGCCGCTGGAATCGGCAACGCCGACTGCTGCATTTTTGTCAGCCCTAATGGGGATGACGGAAACCCGGGGACAGTTTTGCAGCCCCTGCGGACATTCCACGCGGCGCAACTGGCAGCCCAGGAACTCAAAAAGCAGAGATCAGGCGAGTTATCCGTCTACTTCCGCGCAGGCACGTATTACCTCCCAGAAACAGTCGTGTTCACTCCGGCAGACTCGGGCGCCCCGGAGGCACCTGTCGTATACGCATCCTATCCCGGCGAACATGTGGTTTTGAGCGGAGGAAGCCGCGTCGAGCCCCACTGGACGCCATATCGCGACGGCATTCTCCAAACTCCGGTTCCCCCGGGCACCCAAACCGATCAGCTCTTCGTCAATGGCAAGCGTCAGGTCCTGGCCCGGTATCCAAGTTACGAACCCAATGCGAAATATCTCAATGGCTGGGCGGAAGACGCCATCAGTCCGGAGCGCGTGAAGCGTTGGGCCGATCCGCGGGGCGGCTACATCCACGCACTCCACGAATATCTCTGGGGCAGCCTTCATTACGAGATCACCGGCACAGACGCAGACGGTCACCTGACCTATGAGGGTGGCTGGCAAACCAATCGCCCCGCACCCATGCACAAGCAATACCTGTACGTCGAAAACATCTTCGAAGAACTCGACGCGCCCGGCGAGTGGTTCCTCGACAGAACAAAGAACATCCTGTACTACTACCCGCCCAAGGGACTGGACTTAAAGAACGCTGTGGTGGAAGTGGTAAGGCTAAAGCATCTGGTGGAAATGCGGGGCACGGCGCAATCTCCAGTAAAGTGGATTGACCTTCGCAACTTCACGTTCCGCCATACGCTGCGCACGTTTATGGAGACGCGCGAACCTCTCTTGCGCAGCGACTGGCGCATCTACCGTGGGGGTGCGCTGTTCTTTGCCGGCACGGAAGATTGCCGCGTCGGGGATTGCATGTTCGATCAGCTTGGCGGCAATTGCATCTTCGTCAGCAACTACAACCGTCGCTTCCATGCCGCGCGCTGTCATCTGGCTGAGGCCTGCGCCAACGGCATCGCATTTGTGGGTGACGCGGACGCGGCCCGTAGTACGTTGTTTAGCTATGACGATCGGCATATCCTCGATGAACTCGATCTCACGCCCGGCCCCAAGACGGACAATTATCCGAAAGAATGCACGGTAGAGGATTGCCTCATCTATCGCACCGGCCGGGTAGAAAAGCAAACTGCGGCCATCCATATCGATTTGGCGCATCGCATCACGGTGCGGCACGTCTCTGCCTACGATGTACCACGGGCGGGTATCAACATTGGCGACGGCTGCTGGGGCGGGCATCACATCGACTTCTGCGACATTTTCGATACCGTCATGGAGACCGGCGACCACGGCTCATTCAATTCCTGGGGACGTGACCGTTGGTGGGAGACCAAAGGCATCGATTTCGATGCGCTGCCGGTCGGCAAATATGCCGCACTTCCCGTGCTCGATGTCATCGAGCCCAACATCCTTTCCAATACGCGCTGGCGCTGCGATCACGGATGGGACATCGATCTGGACGATGGCAGCACTAATTACCGTATCTATAACAATCTTTGCCTGAATGGCGGCCTGAAGTTGCGCGAGGGTTTTTATCGAATCTGCGAGAACAACGTACTGGTGAACAACTCGCTGCACACCCATGTGTGGTTCAACGACAGCCACGACGTATTCCGCAGCAATATCGTATGTACGCCCTACCGGCCCATCCGTATGCGCGACTGGACCCAACAAATCGATTACAACTTGCTCCACGATCCAGACCGGCGAACGCCAATCCTCGCCAAGCCGCTCCAGGATCTGAGCCGGCACGATGAACATTCGCTCGAGGCCGACGCGCGCTTCATCGACCCTGCAACCGGCAATTACAATGTTCAGCCAGACTCGCCCGCTCTCCAGCTTGGCTTTGCGAACTTCGACATGCACGCCTTCGGGGTGCAAGCTCCGGAGTTGAAAGCAATCGCGCGCACGCCAGAACTGCCCTCCACTACGAGGCCCAAATCCGTCACCCTCGATTCCACGCGCAGCCCGGCCGTAGTTCTATGGGAGGGCGCAAAAGTAAAAAATATTGTCGGATTGGACGAAGTTTCTGCTGCTGGAACCCCAGGCGAAACCGGCGTGACGGTGCTGGAAGCGCCACCAGCCACCCCGGCGGGCAAGGCTGGCTTGACGCCCGGAGATGTGATTCTCGGGTTCAACAACAGACCGGTAAAAGACACGCAGGATCTCTTGCGGTACACATGGCAAGCTGGCCGCGGAATGCATGCGAGCATCACAATCCTGCGCTATCAGCAGGAGTCCGCGGTGAGCATCGCACTGGAATAGCAATCTTTGCCCGAGCAATCTTGGCCGAGAATGACCGACGACTTCAAGGTAGGGAAATTCGCAGGCATATTGCCACGCGCCACCGCACATATCCAAGGTGCGGAAGTGCACTGACATCATTTCCGGATGAGAAAAGGAGAGAGAATGAACGAGATTACCCAAAGCGAGAGGATAGCCTCACAAAGGCTACTTAGTCTGGAGTCGCCGGCGCGACGCTCACTTATGAAAGCGATGGCAGGCCTTGGCGCGACGCTTGCCTCTTCCTCGCTCTCTCCGGCTATCGCTGCTCAGACTCAGAGTCATCAGCCGGGAGCTCCTGCCAATCAGGTTCCTCCTGTCCAGGATGGGTGGGGACCTTTTACTCCATCGAGCGGTGCAGGTCGATATCTCCAACTTGTTTACCCGCCGTCCACAACCAAAGGGGAGCTGCAGCTTGGTGCCGTATACACCCTCTGGATCCCTGACGATATCAAGACCGTGAGGGCAGTGATCGTTCATCAGCACGGCGCAAGCATTCCAGCCGCTCAGTCGGGAGCAACTTCTGCTTACGATTTGCACTGGCAAGCTCTGGCAAAGAAATGGAACTGCGTCCTTCTTGGACCTTCCTATCGTGTTCTGAACGATGCGATTGACCTGACTCCAGGAGGCGCAGAGCTGTGGTTCGACCCGAGACAGGGTTCTGAGCGTGTTTTCCTTCGGGCCCTGGACGAGTTTGCGACAAAGTCGGGCCACCCGGAAATCGCTACGGTCCCTTGGTGTCTCTGGGGACACTCTGGTGGCGGGATATGGGCCAATGTGATGAGCATTCTTCATCCCGACCGAGTGCTCGCTGCTTTTCTTCGTTCGGGTACTGCGGTGATGTTTCGTTCGAGGCCCGAGTTTATCCAGCCTGAAGTTCCGCCTGCAATCTATGAGATTCCCACGATGGTTAACTTCGGCGTAGGAGAAAGAGGAAACCGTCCCTGGGACGGCTCCATTGCCACTTTCCAGGAGTACCGAGCCCAGGGCGCTTCCATTGGGTTCGCTCCCGATCCGCGTACAGGACACTTCTGCGGGGATTCCCGGTATCTCGCGATCCCATTCTTCGACGCTTGCCTTCAAATGCGCTTAACGGAATGGAGCAAAATCTTAAGGCCGGTGGACCTGAGTTCTGCATGGCTGGCAACTCCGTTCGGGGACACCGCCATGCCTGCAGCGGAATTCAAAGGGGATCCTAACAAGGCCGCGTGGTTGCCAAATGAGGCCACAGCAAAAATCTGGATGGAGTATGTCAGAACCGGAACCGTAAGCGACGCAGGCGCACCCCCCGCTCCAGTCAATGTGCGAGCGAACGCTGATGCAAATCACGGCAATGAGATCACATGGGAAGCCGAGGCTGATATCGTCAGTGGACTCGGTGGCTTCATTGTCCTTCGAGACGGGCACGGGATAGCGAAGCTTCCCACGCAACCTCCAGAAGTGGTGTACGGGCGCCCACTCTTCCAGGGGCTCTCATATCACGACACGCCAGTGGCACCGATCCCTCAGATGAGGCACGTTGATATGTCTGCCCAACCTGGCGCCAAGCACGTCTATACGGTGATCGCTTTGAGCAGTGCGGGCGTGCCTTCCATGCCCTCCTTGCCAGCAACCGTCGAATGAAGGAACTGACTAAAGTAGCTGCGCAAACTTTTTGACTTCACGCTCAACTGAAAATATGGAGTGTCCAATAAAACTGCTTGACAAGCAGAGACCGGTAGCGATATATCACTTTGAGTAATTTTATTAACAAATATCTCGTTTTATACGCTAAATCCACGTGAGATCATCGTGCACAGGCTAGTCTTCCGACTTCCCGAAATGGACGAGCAGCCAGCTCCCATTGTTATTGTGGTTCTTGGGCCGCCCGGTGCTGGCAAGGGAACTCAGTCCAGCATGTTGGCTAACCTTTTGCGGATTCCCCATATCTCGATTGGGAGCCCTCCTGAGATCGTATGCACGGGACGAAAGCGAAGTCGGAGTGCGCCTGAGAGGCATGATGGCCTTGGGAATCCTGGTCCCGGACACTTTAGTGCTTGACGTGCTCGCTACACGAATCGGTAAACCGGACTGCGCCCGCGGGCTAATTCTCGATGGATTTCCCCGGACGCTTGGGCAGGTAGAATTGCTCGAACGCGGACTATTGAAATCGCTATTCTATGCCAACAATCTAAGGGATAACTTGGTTGCCCTTCACCTTCGCGTGCAAAAGAGCACGATTGTGGGGAGACTCTCCGGGCGCCGCATCTGTTCTCGTTGTAGCGCGACTTACGACTTAGAAACCCAACCGCCGCGAGTGAGCGGCGAGTGCGATTTCGACGGATCAGCGCTCACGATTCGTGAGGACGACCGCATCGCAACGGTACTCAAACGGCTTCGAATTTACGAGCAAGAAACCGCACCCATCCTCAGCCACTACGCTGAAAAAGCAAGCCTGCTGGAAGTCGATGGTGAACAACCCAAGGAAAATATCGCTCAAGAAATAGTCATGGCCATCCAGAGCATGCTCCGCATCTCCATTGCGGGTGCCAAGAATGTCCAGTCAACCTTGGAAGACAATCTGTGAAATGGTTCGATCGCAGGCTCGTAGGCGAAGGTATTTTGAAATAGCGGTGTTCCGCTTCTATCGTGGGGAGCGTCGAAAGACCTCCGAAGGGGCAAATGTCATACAGGAGAACTGATCTCTGAGCCTTCAAGAATTAAACGCGGAGACCTTCAGGTTATATGGACGCATGGCAATTGTTACGGGTGCTGCCACTGGTATCGGTCGAGCGATTGCCCACAAGTTCGCGGCAAACGGCGCTTCAGTGTGCCTCTTGGACATTAGTCGGACACAAGCAGAAACGGTTGCGACGGAGATTACCAGGGCTGGTGGAACCGCCTCGGCATATGAATGCGATGTGAGTGATAGGGTTTCAATTGAATCGACATTCCACACGAATTTTGCAGCAGGGTCGGGTTCACATTCTTGTAAATAATGCTGGCGTCTCGCACATTGGTACGGTCGAAAGCACGACCGAGCAGGACTTCGACCGCGTTTTTCGCGTTAACGTCAAAGGCTATTTCAACTGTATCAATGCTGTAATCGGAAGGATGAAGTCTGCAGGAGGGGGAGTCATTCTAAACATGGCTTCTGTGGCCGGATCTGCCGGACTAGCTGAGCGCTTCGCATACTCGACCAGCAAAGGCGCGGCGATTGCGATGACCTATTCCGTCGCGCGTGACTATATCGGCCACAACATTCGCTGTAACTGCATTTCCCCGGCCCGGGTGCATACGACATTCGTCGATGGTTATCTGAAAAAGAACTATCCCGGCCGCGAGCAGGAGATGTTCGAGAAACTGGCGAAGACGCAGCCGATCGGCAGAATGGGCGAACCGGACGAGGTAGCCTCGCTTGCCCTCTTCTTGTGTTCTGACGCGGCTTCGTTCATTACCGGAGTGAATTACCCTCTGGATGGCGGTTTCATGAATTTGCACGGCTGATTTGCGAGAGAACAGTGGACCTGCAACTTGAAAATAAGGTCGTGCTGGTCACCGGCGGAGCCAAAGGCATTGGCGCCGCAATCGTGCGAGCTGGCGCTGCGGAGGCTGCGATTCCCGTCATTGTGGACCGTGACGCCGAAGCCAGCAAGAACCTTCACGCCGAGATACGCACAAGCCACGTGGTCATCGCGGATCTGTCGTCCTCTGCCGATTGCCAAAATGCGATCGATTCGACAGTTGAGAAGTTTGGCCGCCTTGATGCTCTGGTGAACAACGCGGGGATAAACGACAAAGTCGGTCTGGAGCATGGAACTCCAGAACAGTACGTAGACTCACTAGGTCGAAATCTGCTGCATTACTACAACATGGCGCATTTCGCGCTTCCCTATCTGAAGAAAACGCGCGGCTGCATCGTGAACATCAGTTCAAAAACCGCTATCACCGGTCAAGGCGGTACGTCAGGATATGCGTCATCGAAAGGCGCGATATTGGCTCTGACCCGCGAATGGGCGGCGGAACTGCTGGGCTACGGCATCCGCGTGAACGCGGTTATTCCCGCAGAGGTAATGACTCCGCTGTACCGACAGTGGCTCGGCACATTCCCCGATCCTGAACAGAAGCTTCAGTCCGTCCTGGCCAAGATCCCTCTGGAGCATCGAATGACCTCACCCGACGAGATCGCGGCGATGGTAGTCTTCCTGCTTTCTGCCCGGGCAGCGCACATCACCGGTCAGCATATGTTCGTGGATGGTGGCTACGTGCACCTTGATCGAGCTTTGACTTAAGATATGACAACCTCAGCACCCATCACCGAACGACGATATATCGCCCCACTGATTCTCGTCACAACTCTATTTTTTCTCTGGGCGCTGGGAGTCAACCTCAATGATGTTCTCATCCCGCATTTGAAGAAGGTCTTCGATCTGAACGACTTTCAATCGGCACTCATCCAGGTGGCATTCTTCGGCGGTTATTGCCTTTCCGCGTTGCCTGCAGGACGGCTGCTGGAAACGATCGGATACAAGAATGGAATCGTCGTTGGTTTGGTTACATGCGCGGCGGGCGCGTTGCTGTTTATTCCCGCGGCCTCAATTCAGGTCTATGGAATATTTCTTCTTGCTTCATTTGTTATGGCGTGTGGCCAAGGAGTACTCGAGGTCGCTGCTAACCCTTATGTAACACTCCTGGGGCCAGCAGAGAGCTCAGAGCGGCGATTAAATCTGGCACAGTCATTCAATGCTGTGGGCGCAGTAGTAACGCCATTCATAGGCGCGGCTTTTATCCTCTCGGCTCTCGAGTATTCGCGTGAAAAGTTGACGGCCATGACACCCACAGAGATGGCTGCATATCGCACGGCTGTGGTCAGCACCGTGAGAATGCCTTACCTCGTTATCGCGGGGCTCTTTCTCACCTACGCTGTTGTGATATTTTTTTCCCAATTACCAGAGGTTGGCGCAACCGATGGAGCCGTCAAGCAGGAGTCAACCCGGGAAGAGCTGCGCGATATCTGGCGTTATAGCCATCTCGTAAAAGGAGTGATTGCACAATTCTTTTACGTGGGAGCTCAAATCGGCGTGGGCAGTTTCGTCATTCGCCTGGCGCAGCATAGCATTCCTGGAATGCACCAAAAAGATGCTTCGTTTTATTTGAAGTTGCACTTGATCGGATTCATGATCGGAAGGTTCTCCGGTTCCTACATCATGAAGCGCGTGCCTGCCGCCAGGCTGCTTTCATTGTTTTCACTTTCGACTCTGATCTGCCTCCTCGTGGTTCTTCTCGGCTCTGGCGTGGCGCCCCTCTGGGCGGTCGTCCTGATCGGTTTTTTTCACTCGATCATGTTTCCGACCATCTTTGCCCTGAGCATCAAGCAGCTTGGGCGATACACAAAACTGGGGTCGTCCTTGTTGGTGGCTTCGATTATCGGTGGGGCCATCTTCCCCGCTATTATGGGATTCATCTCCGACCACAGCACTATTCGCGTGGCGTTCATAGTCCCGCTGATCTGCCAGGCTTATGTGCTCTACTTCGCGGTGCGCGGCTATCGGCCTGTTCTAGTTCCGGGATCCCGAGCTGCTGAACTGAGTAGCGCGAAATGAGGCGCCGATTCTGCTTCACCCTCGACTTGAAAGACGATCCCGCTCTGATCGCCGAGTACAGGAAATACCACGAGAACATCTGGCCCGAGATCACGCAAAGCTTAAAGGACTCCGGTATCGAAGATCTGGAGATTTACCTGCTCGGCACCCGCATGTTCATGGTCATGGAAGTAGACCAGGACTTTTCGTTTGAAAAGAAAGCCAAGGCCGATGAGCAAGATCCGAAGGTGCAAGCTTGGGAGCAGCTTATGTGGAGATTCCAGCAAGCGTTGCCAGAAGCAAAGCCAGGCGAGAAATGGCTGCGCATGGAACGTATTTTTACGCTAGAAAGCGGCGAGGCTCATCCAGGTCGCGTTGCGAACGTAAAACGATGAAACGTGGTCGGTGCGGCGAAGCTGGCACGGAACGGCCTGGCACTTTCCTCGACGACGGCTCTCGTCTGAATGTCTCGAGATTTCGTGGCGGATCGTGACGAAGAGTCTTTCGGGGAAGCAGATTGAAGGGCTTGGGCGAATCGCCACAACGCGTCGGGAACTCTTCAGAGCAGCGCTATTCAAAAACGATGTGAACCGCTCATGAGCGTCAACGCTCTCCAGCATTTCTGGTGTTATGCACGCGACTGTCACACTATGACTGCCAAACTGGAAGTGGACGAGATCCGGCTTTCACGCGTGCTGTTCCTGCTCGCTCGGCACTATCAAAGTCCCCGAGACCGTGAGCAATGTGGCGTGGGGCGACAAAGATAGCAAGACGCTCTACATTACGGCTAGCACCAGTGAGTACCGCATCAAGTTGAGAGTTCCGGGAGTGAAGCCCTGAGTCCGATTGACGACTGGCCCTAGGCCATCGGAGTTTGCTTCGGAGTGAAGAAAGGAGGCTTTTCGAAATATGCTCTTACGATATGAAGGTACAATATAATAAGGTTGCAGCCGAATCCCAGGAATTTCCTACAGTTTCCACCTCCATAACGTTGCTCCCAATCGCAACTAAGCGCTCAAATAGGGGCATCATGGCATAATTAAGTTATCGTTTGGATTGACAAGCGCTTGAATTGGGGGACTATCCTGCGGATTCTTGTCGGATACGTCCCCCTGGCGCGCCCATCGCGAAATAGTCTGCGCAACGCGTTCAAAATAGATCCCACGGGAGCCAGCTATGAAGAGTCGATCGATTCCAGCCTTTTCCCTATCCGGGCAGTTTAATCGAACTATTCTGATCCTAGTGCTTTGTTTTCTCCCTTTTTCAGCTGCCCATGCTCAAACGCCGACGCACTATGAACCGACGCTTGAGTCGCTCAACCAGCATCCTCTTCCTCAGTGGTATGCCGACGCCAAGCTTGGAATATTTATTCACTGGGGCCTTTACTCGGTTCCGGGCTGGGCTCCGCTGGTCCATCCCGAGCATGACTTCACCGCACCCGACTACATCAAGAACAATCCCTATGCCGAGTGGTATCTCAACGTCATGCGGATCGACGGGTCCCCCACCCAGGCTTACCACCGCGAGCATTACGGCGCCGACTACGACTACTACAATTTCGCTCCTATCTTCGACCAGGAGATCAAGAAATGGAATCCCGACGCCTGGGCCAAGATATTCCGCGACGCAGGCGCGAAATATGTCGTGCTGACCACCAAACATCATGACGGATTCACTCTCTGGCCCAGCTCACGCCGAACCCCAAGTTGCCCCCGGATCGGCAGCATGCCACCCGCGATATCGTTGGCGAGTTGACCACTGCCGTCAACAAGCAGGGCTTGCGCATGGGCCTTTACTATTCCGGCGGTTATGACTGGACCTTTGTGCCTGGTCCCATTCGGACTGCCGCCGACTATCAGTCGGTCAAGCCGCAAAGCGAAGCCTACGGCAAATATGCCGATGCGCAGTTTCGCGAACTGATCGAGCGCTACCATCCTGCGGTCCTATGGAACGACATCGACTATCCCAAGTCTGGCCATCCGCTCGAGATCATGGCGGAGTATTACAACGCCGTACCCGATGGTGTCATAGACGACCGTTTCGGGGTCAAGCATTCCGATTTCAAATCTCCGGAATACCAGGTCCTGGACAAAATCAGTCCGACCAAATGGGAAGAGTGCCGCGGCCTGGGACGCTCATTTGGCTACAACCGGGCCGAAGGCGAAGCCGAAACCATCGCTCCGGATGAACTGATTTATTTGCTGGTCGACATCGTGAGCAAGAACGGCAATCTTCTGCTGGACGTCGGCCCCGAAGCCGATGGCACCATCCCTCCGGTCCAGATGAGCCGGCTGCAGGCGCTGGGAGCCTGGCTGGCCAGAATGGCGAAGCCATCTATGGCACCCAGCCCTGGAAGCGGGCGGAGGGCCGACTCCGAAGGCATCCGTCTGCGTTTCACCCGAAGGATTCTGCAGTGTACGCCACGCTTGCTGGGCCAGCCGAAAACGGACAGCATTACGCTCAAGTCGCTGGCGCCGAAGGCCGGTTCGCAGATCTACCTGCTGGGAGAGGCCAAACCGCTGGCCTGGTCCCAGCAGGGCGCCGACACTAAAATCACGCTTCCTCGGACTCTTCCGGGACAATATGCGTATGTGCTGAAGATTGCGGGGCCGTTGTCCATGGCCTTGAGCGACTCAGCCAGCTCAGAAACGAGGCAGAGGTAGTCTTTATCTCTTCTCCGCTATGAAGCGGAACCACGATCCAGTAGTTCCGTGTGCCCGCTTGTCCGTTGGAATAGTCATATCCGTCGTCGGTCGCGTTCCGCAGCTTGATTCTTCATCAAAATATTCATTACTCACGAGGTAGCGAATGACGCCAGGTAAAGGTACATCGAGACGTGATTATCTGAAACTGATGGCTGCCCGGTGCAGGTCTGGCCGCGACAGCATCGGCGAGTTGGGCTCAGGAAGCTGTGAAGAAGACGATGACGGCGGACCCGCATGCGTCTCCGCCCGATCATGACCGACGGATTTAATGGTGGCAGGAAGCCAAGTTCGGAATGTTCATTCATTGGGGGCTCGACAGCGTGATTGGCCGTCACGAGTGGGCGATGGAAATGGAGGGCATTCCCATCCCGCAATACGAAATGCTGGCCATCAGCGAATAATAAAAGCCGACCCTTAGTCCCTCCCCGTGCGCAGCTTCCACAAACTCGCGGACAAGTTTTTCGTGCGCCTTCGTCGGTGGTGCACAGGGCGCCGTCAGGGTGGTGCCAGTCCGGGAAAAAGCGCGAGCCAGGCCAATCCCCGCGCGAAATTCTCCCACCATTCACGACTCCCAGAAGTGGCAGCAGAACAGAAGTCCTTCCATCCATCGAGTGAAGCTCCTGGGCGGATTGCGACGAGTGTTTTGAGCTGTCATCCTTCGACTGCGTGGCTGCTTCGCGAAGCGAAGCAGCCACTTCGCTCGGGACGACAGTGGGCTGGATTTTGCTCAGACTGATCCACTGCCTCCACGCGCAGCATCAGCGACGCATCCAAATAAAGTAATGAGTTATGATCGGTGAGATCGATGATGAATCAGCGGATCGGGCAATCAGGACTCGCAATTCATGCCACTATCCTTGTTCTTGCCCTGATCCTTCTGGGCAGAGGTAAGCTTGCGTGCGCTCAGGGAGTGGCAACCGGCGGTACCGCGGTCCCAGCTCGCCCCCTCCCTCCGGGCATGAAGGCGCCCACCGTGAGCTACGAGGACATCGCGGTCCAGGCCGGCCTCACGGGTGTTGAAGTGTCCGGGGCAGACCACGGAAAACAATACATCCCTGAATCCACCGGAACCGGTGTAGCAATTTTCGACTATGACAATGATGGGCTCCCCGACATCCTTCTGGCGAATGGCGGCCGCCTGGGCGACGGTGCGCAACCCAAGCCTTTCCTCTATCACAACCTGGGTGGACTGAAGTTCGAAGACGTCACCGAAAAGGCGGGAATCACGAGTACAGGGTGGGGCCAGGGCATCTGTGCGGGTGACATCGATAATGACGGCAACACCGACGTGTTCGTCACCCAATGGGGACAGAATATCCTGTACCGAAATCAGGGGAATGGCACATTTCGCGACGAGACCAAAGAACGCGGTCTGCTCGCGTCCAAGCGCTGGAGCACAGGTTGCGCCTTCATCGACTATAACCGCGACGGACATCTCGACCTGGTAGTCGCCCACTATATCGACTTCGATCTGGCCCATACCCCGCGGCCGGGAGACAAATCGCAGTGTCAGTGGAAAGGATTGTCTGTCCTCTGCGGCCCGCGAGGTCTGCCTCCCGAAACAGTTTCCTTATATGAAAACGACGGACATGGGCATTTCACCGATGTTTCGGACCGGGTTCATATCACCGGCCCCAAGGACTATTACGGATTCACCGCGCTCACTGGCGACTTCGATAATGATGGGTGGCCCGACATTTACATCGCCTGCGATTCCACCGCGAGTTTGTATTATCACAACCTGGGCGGCAAAACCTTCGAAGAGATCGGCGTTCGTTCCGGTCTCGCTTTCAACGAAGATGGACGGGAGCAAGCCGGGATGGGAGTGAGCGCAGCTGATGTCAGCGGCAGCGGATTGCTGGACATCTTCAAGACAAATTTTGCCGACGACACCCACACCTTCTATCGCAATCGGGGCAAAAATGATTTTGAGGATGATACGATCGGGGCCGGCCTCGCGGTCAATACCAAGTACCTGGGATGGGGTACAGCGTTTCTTGACTTT
Organism: Terriglobia bacterium; assembly: GCA_963803655.1. Lineage (GTDB taxonomy): Bacteria > Acidobacteriota > Terriglobia > Terriglobales > Acidobacteriaceae > JAIQFF01. The sequence goes on along the minus strand of CAWDNR010000008.1, from coordinate 33,487 downwards.
GACAACGATGGTTGGAAGGATTTGATCGTTGCCAATGGGCATGTGTATCCCGAGGTTGACGAAGCCCACACTGCCGAACATTTCAAACAGCCCCGCCTTCTCTACTGGAATCGCGGCGACGGCGAATTTTTTGATCTTTCCTCTCAGGGTGGACCCGGCATCGGCACTCCCCACTCTTCGCGGGGTCTCGCGATCGGGGATCTCGACAACGACGGCGAACTGGAGATTGTCATAGTCAATATGGGGGAAGGACCATCTCTTCTAAAAAATGTCGCTCCCCACACCGGGAATTCGCTGCTGGTTCGAGCGCTGACTTCGGGGAGGGACGCGATCGGGGCGCGGATCACGCTAACCGCGGGCGGTCACAAGCAGATTGACGAGGTCCGCAGCGGTGGTTCCTTCATCTCGCAAAGCGACTTCCGGGTGCACTTCGGTCTGGGCAAAGCGGCCGCGGCCGAGATATCCGTACGCTGGCCAGATGGCAAGAGCGAAACTTTCACGGGGGTTGCCGCGGGCCAGATCGTGACCATCGAAGAGGGAAAAGGCATCACCCGCAAACAGCAATTTACCTCTCCGAGAAAATAGCCGGCACGGGTTATCGCGCTCATTGAGGTCTGCCCTGCCCCCAAAGTCAAAACCATGTTTACAACATCTCTAACGACGTCGGCCGTGTCAAGGTACTTGGGGTTGTTTTTTCATGATTTCGAACACACTTTTCACGTCAGCGCACACGCACTGGGTCCCTTCGAGAGAGTAACGATCTTGCGTCGATGATTTGTGTCCAACCAAATGGCTCGGCCCGTTTTCACTTCATCAGATTTGGTGGCGTTGCCCACCAGACATCTCTCCGGTCACGTTCGATCATGATGACTTATTCGAACTCCCCCCGTTCGGGGAGGCGAGTAGCCTATTCAGTTACCCGGTCACTGCAATGCAGGACCACTGTTGTAATTTGGCATTCCCGCATGGGCTTCCCCGCACTGCCGCTGCTTTCCGCGGCGGCAGAACTCTTGGTAGTCAATCTGGTCACGTAACATGATCCACAAGCGAATACCCAGTTTGTGCGCCGCCGCAATCCTCGCTTTGCCCATCCCTTTCTGGATAAGCTTGCGACGATAGAAGCGTTTCAGTTCCGGATCTTTTCTTACCGCATGGATCGTCGCTTCGGTCCACAGATAGCGCAGCAACGAGTTGCCCTCTTTGGTCAGTTTCCCGAGCCGCTGCCGCTTACCGCTGGTGTGTTCACATGGGATCATTCCGATGTAGCTGGCTACGTTCTTGCCGTTGGCGAAGCGGCTCGGGTCTCCCAGGAACACCTCCGTCGCCAATGCCGTCACTGGTCCCACACCGGGATGCGTCAACAAGCGGAGCGCCTGGGGCCGTTGCTGGACTTGTTTTTCTACTTGCCCGTCCAGTTCCTGGATCCGCTGCTGCAATTGCACATATAAGCGCAGCAGTTCATCCCGCCTTTGCTGGTGTAGCCGGCCAGAGACAAGGCTTGCAGTGCCTTCTGCCCAGTTGCAGTCCACAGACCTCGGCCTCGCCGCAGTGCGTGATTGAGCGCCATGGCTTGCAATGTGTTCTGTACTCGCGTTCGCATCTTTACCCCCTGATGTCGGTCCCGCAGCAGGGTTCGTAAGTCGCGCTGCTCGATCGACGGCATCCAGATCTCGGGAAAGCCATCCTTCCTGGTCAGCAGGTCTAGTATCAGCCGGGCATCCCGCCGATCATGCTTCTGTTTCCGGGTCTCGGCGGCCCTAATCTTCACCGGATGACCCACCCGGCACACGATCCCCAACTCTTCCAGTAGTTCCAAAAACCACCGCATGGCTCCGGTGGCTTTGATGCCCACCACCACCGGACCTTCCAAGGCAGCGTAAAACTCTCGCACCTCATTGCCTTCATGGCTCAGCGTCTTCTCGGTGATCTCGCCCGTTTCCGTGTCGACCATCGCAATCGTCTGTTGCTTTGCATGTAGATCGCATCCTAAAATCTTCATCTCGGCCTCCTTCGTCCCGAGCTTTTTGGTTGGGTACCGTAAAGTCTACTCGGGTCGTCGCGAGGCCGACGTCGTTATGTCATCAGTTGCTTCCGCGTTGCCCAATCTACCCAGAGTCGATGCAAAGTCGGGAGATCACTTCCTATAAGCCGACTCAGTACCGATCCGGCCAACTTCTTAACGCCGCTGAGAGCGCCCTGTTGTCGGTCCGCAGGGGTTAGAGGCTCGCAGGCCGTGCTGCTCCCGTGGTTGTAGGTTGCGTCAGGATTCCGTCGGCGCTCAATGACGGTCGTTTCCCCTGATTAAGCGTTCACCGTAGCGGGCGCGCGTCCGTTTGCTCGCCCCTGGCCCCGGCACAAGCGCCATATCGCGCCCGGCGAGCGGATGGCCTTCGTTGTCGAGGATGCGCAACCGCGCGATTTCGCCGCCCGGAACGCCGGTCGAGGATTAGCAGCGGCTCGTGTCCTTCGCCGTAGATCCAGCGATCGCCCCACTGCTGCAGGGCCGTCATGAGCGTCGCTAGGTCCTTCCCCATCGGGGTCAACTCGTACTCGTAGCGCGTGCCATGGACGCCGGCATTGATGCGGGCAAGCACGCCGTGCGCCACAAGGTGATCGAGCCGCGCGCTCAAGATGTTCTTCGAGATGTCCAGATTCGCTTCGAAATCAGCGAAGCGGCGCGTCCCCACGAACGCCTCGCGCACCACCAAGAGCGTCCACCAGTCGCCCAGCACCTCCAGAGCCTGCGCGATCGAGCAGTTCTGATCCTTGAATCGTCGTCTCATGGTGTCGAATATAGTCGTTTGAATCGCCGCAGGGCATCCCAATATAGTTGCATAACAAGACCAGATTATTTATTCTCCCAGCGCTGAGGAGAGACTTTCGCTGTTCGACTAGCGACATTTTGGACCTGGCCTTCGAAGCACGTAGCAGGCCTTCTTCGTCGGAATTTGTTTCGCCAATCGCAACTACGGATCTTGTTTGGCTGAAAGAGGAATCAATATGACCGAGTTAAGCAGCAATGCGCCCTTGAAATGGGACTTATTCGTGTCATCCGGAATTCCCACCGCCACTAGCAACCCGCCTCCTGGCGAAAAGCGACGCTTCTTTTCACCGATCTCCTCGACGCTCATTTACGGTAAGCGGGATGGGGCTCTCATCGACACGTTTATGACGGTTAACCAGAACGACGTTTTGGTCGATTGGGTCAAGGGCAGTGGAAAGAACCTGACGACGATTTATGTCACGCACGCCCACGGCGATCGCTGGTTCGGAATCGGAGCGCTACTCGAACGGTTTCCCGGCGCGCGAGCAGTGGCCTCGAGGGCTGTCGTCAACATGATGAAGGAGCGACCGCCCGAGGTTTTAAAGTCGTGGTGGGAAGAGCGGTTTCCCGGGCAGGTTCCCGACCGAGTGGTGACTGCCGAGGAGATGGACGGCGATGTTATCAAGCTCGAAGGACAGGATTTGGTCGTTGTCGAAGTCGGGCATACTGACACGCACGACACGACCGTCCTGCATGTGCCAGCCCTCGGATTGGTCGTCGCCGGAGACGCCGCATACAACGGCGTTCACCAATTGCTGGCCGGAACTAACCCGCAGAAGCGACGCGAGTGGATTGCCGCACTCGACACAGATAACTGGGCTGCAAACAACGCTTCCGCGGTGCAGTCATCTATCGGCAGACTCGTCGGGGCCCGAATTACCATTTCTAGATTTGGGCGATCCGGCCAGACTGCTTGGAGCATGCGCAACGATGAATGGGCAAGGCAAACCCAGCTGATCTCATTCTCCTTTTGTCGGTTTGATTGCGTGTCGAATCTCCTTGAACAGGCCGTCCTGGTAACTTCTACGTCGAATGTGGGAACATTTCTGCGGCTGATCGCGTCCCGTATTTTTGCAATCATCGTATCGGGTGAATATCGCGGTGGTGAGATAGGCGTATCTCCTTGCAATGGCCACCCCCACCGTTTGCCATTTCCGCACGTTTCATTTATAAAACTGTGTATGTGCCCACGAAAACAGAAACGGACGGTACGCCAGCTTTTATGCTTTTGTCAAGAAATTTTCAAAATGCGATAGCATTTCAACGATCCGGCGGGCGCGGCAACGGAACCAATGCTAGCAGGAGGATTCGTTGATACCATCACGCATCATTGCCATTTGCGTTCACCCTAACCCAGTGGTTGGCTTCGACAATCTATGAAGACAAAGGCGCCTAAAGCTTCCAGTCGGTACCCGACTCCAGCTCTTGAGAAAGGCTTGGATATATTGGAGTTGTTCGCCAGCGAGCCGTCGGGACTCACAAAAAGCGACGTGGCACGCAAGCTCGGTCGTACGATTTCAGAGATCTTTCGGATGCTGTTATGCCTCGAAGAACGTGGCTACATTGCGCAGAGCCCGGACAGCGACAATTACCATCTTACCTTACACCTGTTTAGACTCGCGCAAGAGCATCCGCCGATCAAACGCATGACTATGCAAGCCTTGCCGATTATGCAGCAAGTTGCTCATGAACTTAATCAGTCCTGTCATTTGGGTGTGCTCAACGAGGGGAAGGTCGTGATTATCGCGCAGGTGGATTCCCCCGTGAGCCCCGGCTTCTATGTCAAGGCTGGTGCAGTTGTGGATCTCATGCATGCTGCTACAGGTCACGTCATCCTAGCACACCAAACGCAAGAAGCTCGTGCACGCGCCATACAGACTTGGTGCAAACTCAACAAAGCTGAGGCTCCGCGTGATCTGACTTCGCATCTTGCCGCCATTAAGGAGCGAGGCTATGAAGAGAAGGAAAGTTACGAAGTGGAGGGAGTCATCAATGTTACTTATCCCGTCTTGGACGAGCATGGGTATGCGGTTGCCGCGTTGACCGTTCCCTACCTCCGCCGAATTGGCGACACCACCACCACGACGACTATCGTACGCCAAACCTTGAAACGAGCGAGTTCTCAGCTTTCCCAAGGGATCGGGGGAATCTCGCGAGAGCGCCTGAAATTGGACACCTAAGTCCGTTGAGTCGCACTGGCTGTGGCCAATCGGCAACTGTTCGCACGCTCACTGTCTCGTATTTTTATTGACAAATATAATGTTTCAGGAATAGAAATTATGATTCTGGGCTGGCCGTTGCAGGAAAAATTGTACCTCCGGTGGTATTGGCACAAGCACTCGCCTTGAAGAACCCGAAGGAGAGTCGATCCGTTTGAACGACCCTAAAATCACGAATGTTCGCGTCCTCGATCTGCGATTTCCGACCTCGCGCCACCAGATTGGCTCGGACGCGGTCAACACAGACCCCGATTACTCGGCGGCATATTGCATTCTGGAAACGGATGTGGGTGTCGAAGGATATGGCCTCGCCTTCACCTTGGGCCACGGAACAGAACTATGCGTGCTTGCACTTGAGTATCTTGCGCGATTTCTCCAGGGTCGCAATTTATCTTCTGTGACAGACGACACAGTCGCCTTTTCCAGACAGCTTACGGAAGACAGTCAATTCCGCTGGCTCGGGCCCGAAAAAGGTGTAATCCACCTGGCTGCCGCAGCCCTCATCAATGCAGTCTGGGACCTTTATGCGCGAACGGAAGGCAAGCCTCTCTGGAAGCTATTGGCAGATTTTGAACCCGAGCAGATTGTCCGTTCGATTGACTTCAAATATATCGAAGATGCGATCACTCCGGATGAAGCCCTTGATCTACTAAGGACGCGCAACGCATCTCAAGCCGAGCGTTTAAGGAAGCTTGAACAGCATGGGTATCCCGCATACACGACATCCGCAGGGTGGTTCGGCTTCAGTGACGACAAGATTCGGCACCTCTGCCGTGAATCTCTCAGCCAAGGATGGACACATTTCAAGCTAAAGGTCGGTGGCAACCCGGCCGATGATCTTCGCCGTGCGCGGTTGATTCGCGCAGAAATTGGCCCGCACAACAAGCTAATGATGGATGCAAATCAGAAGTGGGGGGTCATCGAGGCAATTCAACGCACAAAAGAGCTGGCTGAAGTGGATCCTTGGTGGATGGAGGAACCCACCAGCCCCGACGACATTTTGGGCCACGCTCGCATTCGCCGAGAGGCTTCTCCCGTTCGCATCGCGACCGGTGAGCATTGCCATAATCGAGTCATGTTCAAGCAATTCATGCAGGCCGGCGCAATGGATGTCTGTCAGATCGACAGTTGCAGGGTTGCGGGCGTGAACGAGAATCTTGCGGTGCTGTTGATGGCCGCTAAATTCAATATCCCGGTTTGCCCTCACGCGGGCGGAGTCGGCTTGTGCGAATGCGTGCAGCACCTGGCGATCTTTGACTATCTGCGTGTATCAGCGTCGCTCGAAAATCGTGTCACTGAATTTGTAGATCATCTGCATGAACATTTTGCTGATCCCGCGCGCATAGCAAACGGCCACTATCTGCTGCCTGAAAAACCCGGATACAGCACCGAGATACTTCCGGAGACTTTGCTCGCATACCAGTACCCGGATGGTCCAGTGTGGAATGATCACCGGGTTTCAGTTGTAACGTAGAAGTAAGTTCGTTTCACACAAAGTAACGTCTTCCTTCTCCCGGCTGTGGATGGGTAAATCCGTGGCCCTGGGGAAGCCTTGCCGCGCTGCCGGTCAAACAGCCTGCGAAAGCCAGCTCCTCGTAGCGCTCCCGCCAGCGTCGCATGTGCCGGTCGCTGATGCCGATAATCTTCGGCTTGCCACCTGGTGATCTTCGTGGCCACGGCTCGCAAAATTACTTCCTGTACTTTTATCGCCAACTCCATCGCGGCCTTCGTGTAGCAAGCCATGTTATGCACCCTACCCTCACCGCCTGCAAAGCGGACAGATCACTTGCTAACTCAACCCGACATATCATGCGCCAACGACACTCAAAAAATAATACTTGACAAAAGTTATTATCGAGGCTACAAATGAGCCGTTTGATATACGAATTTCGCCTTTCACCTATGAAACATTGCAGTACTCGGGTGGACTTGAGCCGCAAGGGGCCGATTTTTCAAGGACGCACAGGAGCGAGGCTATTGATCGCAAACTAATTGGTGGGAGGGGTTTATGGATAAACGTGCTTCGAGTCTTTTTGCGCTGGTCCGAGGATGCAAGGTTTCATCCGGCTTGGGTGAATTCGCTTTAGCCTGCTGCGCAATGCTGATTTTGTTCTGCACGGTCGCTAATGCGCAGACTGCGACCGGCCAATTCAATGGGCATGTTTACGACCAGAGCGGAGCGGCTGTGGCGGGCGCCACGGTAAAGGTGGAAGACCCCGCGACCAGCTGGACACGAACGGTGCAATCCAGTGGTGAGGGCCTATACCTACTCCCGCTTATTCCGCCCGGAAAGTACCAAATCACGGTCACTCAGGCCGGCTTCCAGGCGGCAGTGAGCCAGGGACTCCAGCTCAATGTAAACCAGATTTCTACTCAGGACTTCCACCTGCAGGTGGGAGCGCCATCGCAGGTAGTGAATGTCAGTGCGTCTGAAACAGAGTTGCTCCAGGCGACTTCGACCGAGTTGGGCACCGTTGTGCAACAGCGCACGGTCAGTGATCTGCCGCTCAACGGAAGAAGCTTCACGGCGCTTCTCACCCTGGCGCCCGGCGCCAACCCGGTAAACCAATCCCAAAATGGCGGCGTTGGGCTACAGCGCTACATTTGGCTCCGCCGGCATCCCAGGCTCGACGTATACCTTCCCATCGGTACAGGGTCAATGGAACCGCGAGAATCTGTGGTACATCGATGGCATCATCAACGGATCCGCTATGGGCGGTTCGTATGATGTCCCACCGATCATCGATACCATCCAGGAGTTCAAAGTTCAGTCTCATAACGATCAGTCCGAGTATGGCGGAGTATTGGGCGGAGTCGTCAACCTGGTCACCAAGTCTGGCACGAATACCTTTCACGGATCGGGGTGGGACTATTTGCGCAATAACGTCTTCGACGCCCGAAATCCGTTTACAGATTTCACAAACAATCTCCCCTCAGCCCCTGCGACCTTTCGGCAAAACGAGTTTGGCGGCGCTTTCGGTGGCCCCGTCCGGATCCCACACCTCTACAATGGAACCAACAAGACATATTTTTACGTCTCCTACGAAGGCTGGAGGTATGCGAAGGCGGCGGGAACCAGCTACGTATCGCCGACAGAGGCTGAGCTAGATGGCGATTTCACAAACGCGTCCGTGGTAACCAGTACCGGCGCTCCGGCACTTTTGTACAACCCTTATACAACCACCGGAACCGCAGGAAACTTCACACGACAGCTGCTTGGAGGAGATGGCCTTCACGTCCCTGCAAACCTAATCGACCCTACCGCTCAAGCCTTCTTAAAGAACTACAGCGATAAGCCTAATTTCACTCCGGCTACTGTGGGTGGAAACAATACGATTCTCAATTCCGTTGGTACTGACAATGCCAATGGATTCAGCGGACGGATTGACCAGAACTTTGGATCGAAGGATTCACTGTGGTTCCGGTACAGCTTTCTCGACGGAGCCAATGTCGTTCCCCGTATCCCATATTCTTAACACCATCAGCAGTGCGGATAACAGAAACGGGGGTGGCGGTTGGACTCACGTCTTCTCTCCGAATTTTATCCTGGACGCGCGAGGGGGATGGTGCGGCCGATACAACAATAAGAATGCGAGACAGCCAATAAACCCGGCTCCCTCGGGTTATGAAGGGGTCGAGTCGACCTATGGGTTTGTGGAGTTTGATTTTGCCGCGGTGCTGGGGGGAGGGGGTGCCTACAACTTGATGGGCGGCAATGGGCCAAATATTTTGTCAACCAACGCAACCAATTTCGCCGCAAACATAACCTGGATACGTGGAAAACACCAACTGCGTTTCGGGTATGAACAGCATATCCCGGAATGGACCCAGGGGCTTACGAAGGGTGGATCTTTCGGCGGCGCCCAATTCCAGTTCTCGCCTAACGAAACGTCGGACCCGCAAAATGCCTCGAGCACTGGCAATCCGCTCGCCTCGGCTTTGCTGGGCATTCCGGACAGTGGCCGCTTTCAGTCGGAATCGAATGCATTTCGCGTGATCATGCCTGCGGCTTATATCCAGGATACCTGGAAGGTGACTCCGCGCTTAACCATCAGTGCGGGGTTTCGTTGGGACGGCGAGTCATCTCCTCACCTCGAGAAAGGGAACGCGGCAAATCTTGATCCGAACACCGGAAACTGGGAAATCGCGGCCGGGCCCGGGAAAGGTGGACAGCTGCCCCCACCCTGCGATGCGGCCAATGGAATCTTCGCTCCGTGCATCCCGTCTTCCACCCCGGCAAATGATTTGATTATTCAGCAACATGTTATTGCCGCACCGAATCCGAACCTGGGCCCCGATCCATACTATAAAATGTTTCAGCCCCGCATAGGTGCCGCTTTCAAGTTAACTGACAGTATGGTTATCAGGGGAGGGTGGGGTTTGGTCTACGACTCTCTGGAAGGCAACCTCCAAAGTCCCAGGGATCGTCTCGAGTCATGGCCCTCGAACGCGTCGCTTCCGCTTAACTTTAACGTCACAGGTCAACCTTTACAAACCATGACGACGATTGTTCCAACCCTTAGTAGCACCAACGCGCTCCCAGCCGTTCCGACACCGTGGCAGCAGTTTGGATGGTATTACGATCCCCATCTCAGACCCGCTTATTCCCAACAGTTCAACGTTGAGATACAGAAGCAATTCAGCAACAGCCTCGTCGCCTCAGTCTCTTACGTAGGCAGCGTAACCTGACACCTGCCTATTACCGGGCTCTCTAACGATTCTCCGGTGCCTGGCCAAGCCGGCGCCAATCGCCCGTTCCCTTGGCTTGGCACGGCCATCATGGCAACCGATCGTGGCACAGCCAACTATAATGCGCTGCAGGCGAAGGTAGAAAAGCGCGTGGCTTCCGGCCTTGCCTTCGGGGCTGGTTGGACCTACTCAAAGTCGTTGGACAACGGGGCGAGCGGCTTCTACGACGTTGAAAATGGCCCAGGGGGTTTTGCCGTGGTACAAAACTACAACGACCTGAGCCAGGATTACGGCACATCCGGAAACAGCCTTACTCACATCGTCTACGGGTGGGCTATTTATGAATTGCCCTTCGGGAAAGGCAAGCGTTTCATGAGCAGCGGCATCGGCGCCGCCATCCTTGGCGGTTGGCAAACAAACGTAAATTTGTCGGCGCACTCAGGGATTCCATTGACGTTCCCCGATGCTGGTATCGACCCGGCAAACATCGGGAATACCTCGGGCTTTGTTAACTATGGCAGGGCAAACCTTATTGGAGACCCAAGACTCAGCCACCCTACCTTCAAGGAGGCATTCAATACGGCGGCTTTCGCCCATCCGGTCAACCAGTACGGCAACTCCGGGCGAGGCATCATCGCGAGTACACCATACGAGCAATTTCGACTTCTCACTCATGAAGAATATCCCTATCGCGAGAAAGGCTCCATATGCAATTCCGAGCGGAGTTCTTCAACGTATTCAACATTCAAAACTATGGCCTACCAGGGACAACCTTCGGGGGCGGCAACTTCGGAGTAGTTAGTGGCCTCGCCAGCGGAGCTACTCCCAGGCAGATTCAGTTCAGCCTGAGAGTTGAGTTCTAGCGGTTGCCGGAACGGGCCAAGGGCAATGTTTTGTGTAGAAGCGTCGCATCAGGGCTATCCCCAAGGCCCTGATGCGATGCTTTGTCTAAGGGCCAGTTGTGCAGGAATCCAGGACGAATGTGGCACATCATCTCTCCTATTGAAGAGTAAAGAAGGTTCAGTTACTAGAGTGCAGCTACGTCGTCTCCAAGAACCGCTCGGTCTGCGTTAGAGACCATCAGGTTTGAACGCGGCGAATCGGAGGCATGTGTGGGGGATGATCGATGACTACTTCCGTCCCGGGCGTTGTTGCGGGTGTAGATGAGAAGGACAGGGCTACTTCTGTCGCGCTGCTGCGGGAAATGATGCGCATCAGAGAGCTCGAACAGAGATCTCTCGATTTGAGCACGGCAACACCTCCCGAAGTGATCGGCTCAGCGCATTTGTGCGCTGGCCAGGAAGCCGTTCCGGTAGGAGCCCTTGCCGGGCTCGCAGAGGCTGACCAGATTATCGCAACTTATCGAGGGCACGGATGGGCGTTAGCTTCTGGCCTCTCGTTAACGGAGGTCTTCGGAGAGATTTGCCAGCGCAGCATCGGCGTGAACGGCGGCCGCGGTGGGTCAGCCTACATGATGGCGCCCGAGCGGCGCTTCATCGGTGAGAATTCGATCGTCGGAGCCGGAGTTCCGGTTGCCTGTGGCGTGGCGATGGCGAACGTTGCGACAGGCAATGGCAAAGTAGTGGTCGTCTCCATTGGAGACGGAGCGTTCAACCAGGGCGCGACCCACGAGGGGCTCGCATTCGCAGCCGCTCGTAGTCTGCCAGTGCTCATTATCTGTGAGAACAATGGCTGGTCAGAACTAACACCCACTTCACTCACCTTCAAAGTGGAAAGGATTGCCCAAAGAGCGAGCGGCTACGGAATCCCAGGGATCACGATTGATGGTTCAGACCCGCTCATCGTCCGCGACACGTATCCTGCAGGCAGCCAATCGTGCCCGAGAAGGGCGGGGACCGGTATTGATTGAATGCCGTGTCCCGCGCTTGTGGGGTCATTACAATCGTGACATCGAGCACTACCGTCCCAAAGAAGATCGTGATCAGGCGCGCGCTCGAGATCCTATCAGCACTTTTTCCAGCAAGCTGATTGCCGCCGGTGTGCTTACACCCGATGCCTTTCGCGAACTTGAGATCAGTGTCAAGTCCGAGCTGGACGAGGTTCAAAGGATCGTACTTAGCTCTCCGCCTCCGGATGCAGCCGCTGCTGGCCGGCACGTGTGGTGCGAAGCACCTATCCAGCCAGCCTCCACCGCCGCTTCCGAGGTACCGCAGACAAAAACAGTAAGTTACATCCAGGCTGTCAATGAAGCTTTGTCTCGCGAACTGGCAACTCGTCCGGAAGTCCTGGTGTATGGCGAAGACGTGGGCCAGGCGGGGGGCATCTTCGGCGCATCGCGGGGTCTGCAAAAGAATTTTGGCGCGGATCGGGTCTTCGACACGCCCATATCCGAAAGCGCAATTCTAGGTTCGGCGGTGGGCGCGGCATTGATGGGGATGAAACCCATCGTGGAAATCATGTGGGGCGACTTCATGTTGGTGGCCCTTGACCAGATCGTCAACCAGGCTGCTAACGTTCGCTACATCACGGGCGGCAGGTCGGGTGCGCCGATTGTTGTCCGGACGCAACAGGGCGCGACGCCCGGTTCGTGTGCCCAGCATTCCCAATGCCTCGAAGCGCTCCTTGCCCATATTCCTGGATTGCGGATCGCGATTCCTGCAACGCCACAAGATGCCTACAGTCTATTGCGCACCGCCACAGCTTCTCCCGATCCGTGCGTGATCTATGAAGCCAGGGGGCTGTATCAAACCAAGGGGGACGTGGAGTTCACGGACGTAATCGAGCCTATTGGAAGATCACGATTACATAAGCCCGGACGTGACGCGGTGATTGTTACCTGGGGAACTACGCTGCTGGTTGCCTTAGAGGCAGCCAGGCAACTGGCGGAAGGCGGAGTGGACGTAGGAGTGCTCGATCTTCGCTGGCTCTGCCCCCTGGACAATGATGGACTGCAAGCGGCTGTCAGAAGCGCTTCGGGCAAGGTGATCGTACTGCACGAAGCCAATCGGACTGGTGGATTTGGCGCGGAAATCGTCGCGCGGCTCCACGAGTTCCTGGGCAACGAGATAGCTCTCAAGATCGCCAGGGTCGCAACTCCCGATATGAGAATCCCCGCCTCGCCAATTCTGCAGCGTGCACTTCTTCCTACGGCCGCGAAGGTTATCGACGAAATTCGGCGTTTACTCGCGGTCAAGTGACAAAAAATACTGGCGTTCCGAAGAGATCATGATGGACTTTCTGGTGCACATGGAAGTCGCCCGCATAGAAGGCGGCGATGAAAGAGAAAAACAGTTGCGAGAACAAGAGGCGGCACGCAGCCGCGAGTTGGCGAAAGAGGGAATCCTCCTCCGTCTTTGGCGAGTACCGGGGCGGCGGGAGAACTGGGGTATCTGGAGCGCTGACGATGCGGATCGGCTGCACGATGCATTGTCTTCCTTGCCCCTGTTTCGGTATCTGACGATTACCGTTCACCCTCTGGCTTCGCATCCGAACGACCCGATGAGGCTCGATCGGGCGTCGGAAGTGTCAATCTCAAATAAGTTGAGCTGATGGCTAGATCGTACGGCGGGTTGTCGTTTGGGAAAATGAGGACAGTACTCATCCATGGTCGCTATAGAAAAGCTGTTTAGATTAGATGGCAAGGTGGCCCTGGTTACAGGTGGCTACGGGGGTATCGGGGAAGCGGTGAGCCGAGGCCTGGCATGTTCGGGAGCGAAAGTTGCCATCAGCGGCCACAAGGGTGCAAGGGCCGCTGCTTTCGCCGAATCGCTGAAGGCAGAAGGCCACGATGCATGGGCAACTGCCTTTGAAGCTGTTTCGGTCTCTGAAACGCAGAGGATGGTAGACGAAGTCGCCGACCACTTCGGCCGTCTGGATATTCTCGTGAACTGCATCGGTCTGAACCGCGAGGAAAAGGCAGATGAAGTCACCGAAGCGATGTTCGACCACGTCTACGACGTCAACCTCAAGAGCGCCATGTTCCAGGCACAGGCAGCGGCGCGCCATATGATTCGGCAAGGAAACGGCGGTAAACAGGTCCACCTTGGCTCGGTGCGCTCGCTTCTCGCGCTTGCGTGGACGCGGATATGCGGCTTACTGTGCGGCTAAAGGCGGCTTGATTACTTTGTGCAGGCAATTGTCGGCCGAGTGGGCGCCCAACGGAATCAATGTGAACGTGGTCGCCCCCACCTTCATCCGGACCGAGCAGGTAGCGCAGATGTTGGCAGACACTGCGTTCTATTCAAATCTCATCTCACGAATACCGCTGGGACGAATTGGTGAACCAGAGGACGTTATGGGCGCGGTGCTCTTTTTGGTATCGCCGGCGTCGAATTTCATCACCGGACAGGTGCTCTATCTGGACGGTGGCATTACTGCAACGCAGTAGAAGACGCAAGAAGTAAAGAGGGGACATGGCTCCATGGCTCGCACACTGATCGATCTAAGCATGCCGGTGCACAACGAAATGATAACGTTTCCGCGTGTCGTGCGCCCGGCCCTGGTAATGTTCGAAACCTGGCAGGGTTTTGCCGAGCGGATCGGAGCGGCGAAGTACGGCGTCGATTCGCTCACGGCGCACTACATGGTGGTGATCGGTGATCATATCGGCACCCACATGGATTCGCTGCGTCACATGCGCGAAAACGCCCCGGGGCCTGAGGCTGTTCCGCTCGAATATTGCTATGGGGAGGGCGTATGCCTGGACTTCCGTCATCTTCCTAAAGGCGCGGGTATCAGTGTCCAGGACATGAAAGACGCGCTGGCCAAGATCAAATACACGCTCAAACCTTTGGATATCGTACTAATCCACACCGGCGCGGGGAAGATTCAGGACAGCGAGAAATATCTTACGGATCACGTCGGGATGACGGGGGAATCGACCAACTGGCTGCTTGACCAAGGTATCAAGATGACAGGGATCGACGCCGTTACCTACGATCCGCCGATTTGGGCGATGTTCGAGCGCAAGAAGTTCTGGGAAGCGCATTGCGTCATGAAGACGCGCGAGTACTACCACCTTGAGAATCTGACCAATCTCGATCAGCTCCCGGGCCACGGGTTCAAATTGAGCCTGTTCCCTGTTAAGTGGGTCAATACCACCGGTGCTCCGGTCCGCGCGGTCGCTATTCTCGAGGATTAGCGCAAGAGGTCAGAAGCAGAGATGCAGTTTCTATCCATATCGCAACGCCGGAAAGGATTCGCGGAGGGTGATTACGCGAGCTTGGCAGAGCAGGAGATGGAGCGTGCCCGCGAGCTGTACTCAGAAGGATTTATTCGCCAGATCTGGCACCGCCTGGATATGCCCGGCGCGTGCTTGTTATGGGAGGCAGGTGGCGAAGAGCAGGTTCGCGAAATGTGGGCTACATTGCCTTTTGCCCAGGCTGGTATGACGGAGATGTTACTGGTTCCACTCAAACCTTATGCAGGCTTTAGACCAACCAAGCCTCCTAAGATCGGGACGTGATCTCGTGCTTGAAGACGCTCAACGAACGCGCGTTTGTCGTTGGGTTGCTGGCACTACCGTTTGGCATCGAGACCAAACGCCAACCACTACCAGTATGAGTCCAGGGGCAACACGATGAAGCGGGAGATCAAGGAGCCAACCATGAACCCAATACAAGAGCGACGAAGTTTTCTGAAGACCCTCGCCTTTGGTTTGGGCACGATGGCAATTTCCGATCTGGAGCCTGCGTTTGCCAAGAAGACGCCCGCTAGAAAACTCACAATTGGCCATACCTGTATTACGTGGGCTACATTTCCGCCGAAGAGCGGGCAGGACGACACCACGTTGGAGCCCGCCCTCACGGATATTTCAGCGCAGGGCTTTTGGTCATTTGAGACGTTTCCCGAAGTGCTGGATAACTGGGATCAAAGAGGCTTGCTGGCCCCCCTCATCGCAAAGTATGGAGTTCCGCTTCGGTCCGCGTATATCACCGGCAATCTCGTCGACCCTTCCAAGAGAAAAGATGAGATCGCTCGCATAACTCAGCTGTGCAAAGTGGTGCAGAAATATCAGGGGACCTATATTGTCCTGGCGCCCAATGGTGTAAGCGTGAGACCTATAACTTCCAGGAACACCGCGCCGACATAGTCTCTGCCCTGAACGACTACGCTGCGGCGGTAACAGATATGGGGTTCAAGACAGGACTTCATCAGCATACCGGAACCTGCATCGAGTCTCGAGATGAGGTCTATGCCGTCATGGGAGCGGTCAACACCAAGAATCTTAAATTCGCTCCGGATGTGGGGCAGCTGCAAAAGGGGGGCGCGGACGCTGCACAAGTGGTTAAGGACTTTCTGCCACTCGTTACGCATATGCATTTGAAGGACTACAAGGGATGGCAGTACTACTCAGGCTATTGTCCGCTGGGTATGGGCACGGTCGACATTCCAGCCATCCTCGATATGGTGGAGGGCGCAGGCCAGAATCCCGATGTGATGGTCGAACTGGATCCCTCGTTGAAAGACGGTCCGATGAGCCCGCTTGAGACCGTGAAGACGACCAAGGCATATCTCGAAAAACTGGGTTATAAGTTCCGGACCTAGCCGGTCCTTAGAACCCAGTCCGTAGAACTAAGAGACGAAGATATTCATGGATACTAGATACAACCGTTGGTTGGTTTGTCTCCTCGCAGTCGCGGGATGCCTTTCGTTGATACTCGTTTTCATCCCCCGGCAGACTTCAGCCCGGACGAGCAGCGAACCCTATTCCTCCTGGAGCGACTATGGCGGATCGCCCGATTCCATGGGCTACTCGTCCATCAATCAGATCAATAAGAACAATGTAAGCGGGCTTAAGCAGGAGTGGTTTGTCCCCGCCCCTGGGCCCGTCGGCAGGTTCTCGTTCAATCCATTGGTTATCGATGGTGTGATGTATGTGGTAGGAAAGGACGATGGTATCTACGCCCTGGACGGCGCCACCGGCAAGCAACTCTGGGCTCACCCGGTAGAAGGCGGACAGCCTACGAATCGCGGCTTTAACCGCTGGATTTCAACGGATGGTAAGGACCGGCGGCTCATCTTTGCCGTGGACGGCTATCTCCAGGAAGTTGACATGAACACCGGGGAAACCATCCGGTCGTTCGGCGACGACGGCAAGGTGGATCTGCGGGAAGGGCTCGGCCGGGAGCGCTCAGAGTTCACCCAGGGTGTTCAAAGTGGCACACCAGGACGGGTCTTTGAGAATCTGATCATCCTGGGCTCCGCGCCTGGAGAAATGTATGGCTCTCCTCCGGGAGATTTGCGCGCCTACGATGTTAAGACCGGGAAAATGGCATGGATATTTCATACGGTTCCGCATCCTGGCGAGTTTGGATATGACACGTTCCCTCCGAATGCATGGAAGTACGTTGGTGGAAACAACGACTGGGGCGGAATGTCGCTGGATGAGAAGCGCGGAATTGTCTATTTTCCCCTGGGTTCTCCTACTTATGACTTATACGGCGCTGACCGCAACGGCGCTAATCTCTATGGCGATTGCTTACTGGCGCTCGACGCACGAACGGGGAAGCGGCTGTGGTATTTCCAGTTCGTCCATCACGATCTTTGGGATTACGATCCCGCAGCGGCTCCCGTACTTCTCACTGTGCTGCACGGAGGCAAGAAGGTTGATGTAGTTGCCCAAGCGACAAAATTCGGCTTTCTGTATGTTCTGGACAGGGTGACGGGAGAACCTTTGTGGCCGGTTGAAGAGCGGCCCGTTCCGCAGTCCGATATGCCGGGCGAGGCATCCTGGCCGACTCAGCCGTTCCCGACCGCGCCCCCGCCGTTCGCCCGTCAAAAGTTCACACTGGACGACATCAATCCATATCTTGACCCGGAAGAGAGGGAACGCATCCGTAACATTCTTGTGAATGCACGCAACGAAGGTATCTTTACTCCCCCTGCTTACAATCGCGATCAGATCGCGGTGCCAGGGGAAAACGGCGGGGCCAACCAAGGCAGCACCGCGGCGGACCCGTCGACTGGCGTGATGTATGTGAAGACGTACGATGAGCCGACGATCCACAGGCTAACCGAGACAGTTCCGTCGCATCGGTTGAGCACGACCAGCGGAACGGACGAGCAGCGTGGTTATGCACTGTACATGCAGAACTGCGTTGCCTGCCACGGACCGAATCGGGCGCGCATTCCGTTTCCCAAGCAGATGGATTTCTCTCATTTCACGGCTAGGGTCCGAGCCGGAAAAGGAGAGATGCCGGCATTCCCGGAGACCGCACTTGTCGCCGCAGGATATTGGTTTTCTGGCGGCCTATCTCAAAAATCCAGATCTCGGCGAGGCGAGTGAAGCCTCGGAGTCATCGCATATTGCCCCTCCTTCGGGTCAGAAGCGCTTCTACGGCCCATTTGGCAATATCTTCCGCGCAAAGAATGGGCTTCCTGCGTTCAGCCCTCCCTGGTCGTCACTGGTCGCCTATGACCTGAATAAGGGTACGGTTCTATGGCGCAGGCCGATCGGGACAACACCTGGTCTGGCTGCAAAGGGAATCACAGATACTGGAAGCGCTGCTTTCATGAGAAACGGACCGGTGGTCACCGCCGGCGGGCTCCTGTTTATAGCGAGCGGTCCGGATCGAACGATTCGCGCCTTGGACAAGGATACGGGGAAGACACTGTGGGAGACGCAAATCAACGCAATGCCCGATGGAATTCCTGCCGTTTACGAAGTTGGCGGCCGCGAGTATATCGCCTTCTATGCCGCCGTGGGCGACGAGAAAGAATCGGTCTCATACAACCCAGGCAAGCCGGGCGCGCAAGGTTACTACGTGTTTGCCCTGCCGCAGCCGGCGGGCAGCCAGTAGCGCACCGAGGGAAGGAGGGTAATAGATGAACCTTGCAGGCAAGATAGCTTTGGTCACGGGGGCCGGCCGCGGAATCGGCCGCGGGATTGCCGAGGTGTTTGCGGAGCAGGGGGCAGACGTGGCAGTCAACGATATTGAGATTACTCCGGAAGGCGCCTCATCTGTCGTTGAATGGATTCGGTCCAAGGGACGCCGAGCGATCGCGGTCCAGGCAGACGTCTCAGATCGCATCGCAGTGGAATCGATGTTCGAGAAGGTTTGGAGCGAGTTCGGCCATATCGACATTCTTGTGAATAATGCCGGCATCGAGACGATCGTGCCTCTCGTTGAGATGACCGATCAGCAGTGGGAGCGGGTTACCAACGTAAATCTGCGCGGGCCATGGCTTTGCTCGCAGGTTTTCTGCCGGCGCGTTATCTCCGATGGGCGTAAAGGCAACATTGTGAACATCGGCTCAATCCAGTCCGCAAAGATTTTACCCGGACGAACGCATTACGCTCCCTCCAAGCTTGCCATTGAGGCTCTTACGCGAAACACATCGGCCGAAATGATGCCATTCGGGATACGCGTGAACTGCGTTCATCCGGGCTTCATCGCTACGGATATGACGGCGTGGATATTAAAGGACTCCAATATCTTGTCCAGCATTGTGGCGCAGATCTCTGCAGGCCGGGCGGGAGAGCCTCGCGATATCGGCAACGTGGTCGCATTTTTCGCCTCTGACCAATCGAGCTATGTGACAGGGCAATCCATCCATGTAGATGGCGGATGGATTATGAAATGACATGGGCCGGGTCTTTCGACCCAGGACTTACGACACTGTGGTCGAGCACTCAGCGATGAGAAGCTCGAGATTGGATGGGGTATCAGCATGAAAAAGAGTATGCGCGTAGTGGTCGTTCTTGCTGCTGCGGCTGTGGCGATTACATCGTCCCAAATCGCGAGTGGGGCTCCGCCGGCTCCGGCGAATCATCGAGGATCTCAGTCGGTGAGACCGACAACCGGCGAGATCCGCACCGCAGTCGATGGGTTGTTGGGCTGGCATGTGGGGATATTCGGGAACGTTTTTCCCACGCTGACCTTCTCGGAATCGGCGGTGTTGACCGATGCCTTGGGCCTGGCCAATATCGGCGGAGACAACAATCAAGAGGTGAGCCCGCAAATCAGCAAGAAGCTGGATTTTCATCTTTCCCCCGAGGATGTCGATTTTGTTAAGCGGCAACTCGACTCTCTTGGGCTCAAAATGACCGCGTATCGGGTCGACACAATCCCCTCCGATGAGGAATCGCGTCAAAAGCTATTCGCATTTGCAAAGGAATTGGGTGCCGAGACAATCGTTACCAGTGCAATGCCTTCATCGCTGTCCGAACTGGACGGTCTCGCCGGCAAAAGCGGAATCAATGTAGCGATCGAAAGTCAGGACGATCCGAAAGACCTGATGAGCTCGATTCAGGGGCTCAGCCCGCATATCGGAGTGAGCGCGAATCTCGGTCAGTGGATGGAGCATGGGATAAGGCCTGTCGACGGACTGGCCACGATACACGACCGATTGATGGCCGTGCGCCTTCGCGACCGCAGCCGGCTCGGAGCCAATGCACGCGATGTTCGATTGGGTACGGGAATGGCCGATCTGCAGCGCTTTCTCTTGCAAGTAGCCGAGCAGGAACCGCAGCCTCAGGAACAGCCAAACGCATGTGTCAATTGCGGCCGCCCTTATGGAGGAACCAAACCGTTATTCATCGCGTTGGACGTAAATCCATGGCAAATCGTTATAGGAACGGAGCCGCAAGCGGGAGTTTCCGGGGGTATCTTTGCCGATCTATGGCAAGCGGCAACAGATTTTGAAAAGATCGCCCGCCCTGCCATGGGTTACCGTATCGAAGAGGATGCGCGTCTTATCCCGCCCACCAGCGTGGACCGCATCGCGGCTGAGGTCAAGCAGAAGATTGAAGCGGCACTCCCGCGCAAGGCGGCTGTAACTCCGCGAGCGCCGAGAAAGCTCCTGGTTGTGGACCTATGCCCGGCGGGAGGCTACTATCACGATACGGTCGCGAATGCCAATTTCGCTATTCAGAAAATGGCTGAGAATACCGGAGCTTACCAGCCGATTTTCAGCAATGACCTGAATAACCTGAAATATCCCAATATTCTTAAATATGATGCCGTATTCCTGAATAGCATCGTTGGCGAGGTCTTCTCCGACCCATCCGTCCTGGACGGATTGATCCGCTTTGTGCGGCAGGGTGGGGGCGTCGCCGGCCTTCACGGCGCAAGCTATGCTTCAATGGACATACCGGAGTATGGAGAACTGATCGGAGCACAAAGCGGCCCTCATCGTGTCGAAACGACCACGCTAAAGATCGACGATCCGGATAGTCCCCTGACAACGCATTTCGCTTCCAGTCCGCTTACTGCCGGGTTAGGCGGTAAAGCTTTCTCATGGACAGATGAGTTTTATCATTTTCTGCCCACGGGACCTTACTCGCGCGAGAAGCTGCACGTTCTCATCAGTATCGATGCCCAGAAGACGGACCTGAGCCAATGGCACGTTCGTCCTGATAAGGATTACGGACTGGTTTGGATCAAGAGCTATGGTGAAGGCCGGGTGTTCAACTGCGCGCTGGGGCATACGCCATCTCTTTTCGAAACGCCCGCCATGGCTCAAATGGTACTAAACGGAATTCAGTTTGTTCTCGGCGACTTGCCCGCGGATACAACGCCGAATGCGATGACAGGCAACAAGTGAGAGCCAATGCCTGAGTGGATAAGATGCAGCGTTGCGTCACGGTTTCATTAGGCAGCGAGTTCCGGCCATGATCAAGGAGGGCCGAGTGTCCACTTCATCGGGGAAGTGCCAGCCAACGGGTATTCCAGGCCTCAGAGGAACTGAACACGTCGGTTTCACAGTTCCTGACCTGGCGCAGGCGACAGATTTTTTTGTGAATGTAATTGGCTGCCAATTCATGTTTGAACTTGGACCCTTTCAGGCGGCCGATGATTGGATGGAGAAGCATCTCAACGTTGACCCGCGCACAGTCATGCGCAGGTTGCGGTTCTTTCGTTGCAAGCACGGGTCGAATTTCGAGATATTTGAGTACGAAGCTCCCGATCAGAACTTAACCCAACCGAAGAACAGTGATGTAGGCGGCCATCATCTGGCTTTCTATGTTGATGATTTCGATGCGGCAGTTGCCTACCTTTCCGAAAAAGGCGTCCGGCTCCTGGGTACGCCGACAGTAAGGACGGTTGGGCCAAATGCCGGACAGACCTGGATTTACTTTCTTTCTCCATGGGGAATGCAATTTGAGCTCGTCAGCTTTCCGAATGGAAAGGGTTACGAAAAGGAAACCGAACTCCGTTTGTGGCATCCGGCGAATCCTGCCGCTTGATCCCGAGAATCTTTCTTACTATCAATCGGCAGCCATCACGGCGAAAAATGCTTTTCGTAGCGGGTCGCAAAAGAGGTGAAGAGTGCAAATCTCGAAGACCACAATCGCGGAATGCTGTATATCTCTTCCTAAGATACTGCGATTGGGTCCCGTTGAAATTCGTACGCGAGACTATGTTGTAGTTCGCATCGAGACGCAGGACGGAATTTGCGGAGAAGCCATCGGATATCCGAGAGGGACGCCGCTGTTTGAGACCCTCAGCAACATGGCCCATCGCATTCTTGACAACGATTCCGATATGCGGCGACGGCTGATGGTCAATCTTGAGCAGGCAAATATTCCGGCTCGCGCCGCGTTGACGCGGGGCCTCAGCCTGATTGACATTGCGCTTTGGGACATTGCATGTAAGCGGGCGCGGCAGCCGCTCTTTCAATTTATCGGAGGGCTTCGGACCACCGCCGATGTAACTGTAGTAGCCGGTTACTACGTTGATCAACGTTCTATTGCTGACGTGGTGGATGAAGTGGGCCGCCTCGCGGACTCCGGGTACCGGCGGGTGAAGATCATGTTGAAGGGCGACGATCCAGCATTCGACCGAAAATACGTTTCAGCGGTTGCCGGCAAAATGCCTGGGAGAGTAGCGGCGGATGCTCACTGGAGCTGGAATACTCTCACCGAGGCGAAAAGAATTTGCCGCCAGTTCGATGGCCTAGGTTTGAATTTTCTTGAAGACCCTTTTGCGGCATCAGATATTCGGCTCACTCATGAGCTTCGCCGGGATCTTGTCACTCCAATCGCGGCCGGCGAGGACATTTTTGGAGCTCGAGTAGTCTCCGATCTGGTCAATGGCATCGACATCTTACGTGTAGATGCCACTACAGTGGGGGGAATCACAGGTGCGATCGAGGCGATCAACATCGCGGCAGCAGCGGGGCGGACTGTGTTTCCGCACGTCTTCTGCCCCATCCACGTGCACCTTGCATGCGCCTTCCCGAACGTGGAGGGGGTTGAGCTGATTCCAGAAGAATCCGGAGCCGATCCTTTGCATCGGCTACTCCGTAATGTTCCCGTCGCGAGAGAAGGGGAAATGAGCCCAGGCTCCGAACCGGGGATCGGAATTTCAATCGATTGGGAGGCGGTGGAAAAGCTCTCGCGGCGCCACGTTGTCATTGCGGCGAAGAGCTAACCAAGCCCGGCCACCGATGCTGGATCAAACCTCTTGGAACGGGCAGGAATTGTTGAAGGGGGTGGCACTTTCCGGAAGGAACCCAGTGCCCTTATTTCGGACTGAACCAATGTCGTTGTTCGATTCTCATTATCGCCCGATCAGCCCAACCAATCGCCTCAGAGTAGCTGCCTGGCTGGCCATTTTGGGGATGACGGGTCAACTCTCTTGCCCGTTGATTGGCGTTGCCCAAACATCACCAAGAGCGCAACACGCGCCTAGCACATCTGCACTGCTGGATCAGGCGAAAAGGCTTGTCCAGGGAGGCGATCCGCAAGGCGCCCTATCGCTGCTTAAGCGAGCCGATCTTCACGCACCCGGTGCCAGTGAAATACACGCACTGAAGGGAGTCTGTCTCGCGCTACTGGCGAAGCCGATTGAATCGGCAGAGGAATTCGATCAAGCGATTGCGCTGCGCCCGAACTACGCTCCGACCTACTTGTCTTCGGGGTTGGCCTTCGCGAATTTTCATGATTTAGATCGAGCGTCTGCCAGGCTTTCGACAGCGCTGCGACTTGACCCACACCTACCTGGAGCCCGGTTTAACTATGCCCTCGTACTTGCCAGGGCCGGCAAGTATGCTGAGTCGGAAGAGCAGGTAGATATAGCGTTCGCCGACAAGCAAGCGAAAGAATCTGCCCTCGATCTCTGGCGCTTGAAAGCCCGTGATGTCTACTATCAAAAGAAGTGGCAAGACACCATCGACGCCTACCGCAAGGTTCTTGAATTTCAACCTGATTGGCCCGAGGCATACTTCGCGATAGGGGAAGCGTTCTACTATCTCAACCTGCCCCAGAAGAGTATGCCGGAACTCGAAAAGGCGGTGGCTTTAGATCCGGAAAAGTTCACAGCGCATGAGCTCCTCGGCAAGCTTTACCAAGACGCAGGCAGACAGCAAGAAGCAATTGCCCAGCTTGAGGAGGCACATCGACTACAGCCTAACGACCGGGAGGCCATCTATCGGCTCTACCGGATATACGTCCACAATGGCGATACGATCAACAGTTCCCGTCTCCAGAAGGAGCTTCAGAACTCGGTCGCACGCGACAAGGCAGAATCAGATGGGGGGGCGAAAGCGGCTATTTTGAACAACACAGGCATCGAGCTGGAAAAAAAGGGGGATCTTACCGGTGCGCTGGACCACTATGATCAGGCAGCGAAAACAGATGTGACCAACGTGGTGTTCCAGCGCAATGCTGCTCTTCTCCTGTGCAAGATGGGAAGACCACAGGAGGCTATCCGGCGTTTGCGAGACATTCTCTCGCTCGATTCCGATGACGCCCAGACGCTACAGATCCTCGCAGTTGCAAATGAGCTTGCGGCCGGTGATCTTGCCAAGAAAAGGACTCTACCAGCAGCGCAAGCATCTCACTGAGCAACCGATGGAATCGACTAACTGTCCGCCGTTATGACGACTCGCCGCCGTGAGAGCCGTTCCACCTGAATTCTCCTACATAGCTGCCCGGGTGATAAAGTCCACAACCGGGGCCGGATCCTCCGGTGCGAGCGGATAATGGCCCTCGCCCTGCTTGACGATGACCTGGATTTTGCCGCCAAGCTTCTTGTATTGCTTTTCAACCTCAAGCGTATTGTCCTTGAACCACGGGTCAAGGCTGCCGCAAACGTGAAGAAGCGGCACGCTGGCTTTGGCCAGGGGGGCGAGATTATCGAGCGGCTGCGTTTTCGCCAAGGCACTGTGCATGCGCGGATTCTCGGCGTAGACGCAGGAAACCCTGTCAGGATTTTCGATGGCCCACGCGTAGACTTCGCCTGCGCCGCCGCCCGCGCCTTCCATTGCCGGCTTCTTGGAAAACCCGTGTCCGGTCAGGTATTCATACGCCGTGTCCCAATCCTTCACCAGGAAGCTGACCCCTACGGGGCCGGTGACGATGTGAAACCCCTTGGCCAGCAGTTCCTGATCGACCTTCGCGTCACGAAACACAAAACCCGCCCGGTACACCCAGGGCATGCCCGCGGCCGCAGTGCTCGGAGCGATCACCATGGTGGTCATCGGCGTACCTTGCAAGCTGAATTCGTAGCGGTCGTAGCACGGCGAAAACAGCGGGCCACGGCAGGTGATGTAAGTGTCCTCATCCGGGTAATCGCGGTAGAAATTCTCGCTGCTGTAGTAGGAGGTCCTGGTGAACTTGTCGCCCGCGAAGACGGGCGCCGGGCCCCTTACGGCCTGTACGCTCTGCTCAATAAAGTCCGCGATAGGCTTGGGGTTGCGGAGGCTATGGGGATGATGGGCGTAACCTTCCTTGACCATCATCGAGATGCGTCCGCCGAACTGCTGATAGATGGCCTCGACGGCGGCAGTATACTGGCCGAGGTTCGGATCGATGGTGCCGCAGATTTGAAGAACCGGCACATCGGCCCGCGCTAGGTCTCCCAGCCTCTGAAAAGCTTGACGTTCCATCCCTAGATTGTCGGCATAGATGCAGGAGACCTTGTCGGGATTGGAGGTGCCCCAACTAAATTCGAATATCCCGCCCCGGCTCATGCCGATGAACGCGGGTTTCTTCGACAAACCGTACTGCCCGGTGAGGTAGACATACCAGGCGTCCCACTCGGTTAATGCCGTTCTGGACATTCCAAGCTGATCCATAAGCTCATCCATAGTCAATCCCGTTAATGACCCTGGCTTGGGGTCGACCGAAATGTATGCGATGTGAAAACCCCGTTTGAGCAATTCGACTTCGGCCTGGGGCTGGTGATTCCAGTAAACGCCGCGCCAGGACCACGGGTTGCCGGGAGCCGCCTGCTTGGGCACAACGACGACACACCGTAGCTGTCCCTTATCCGAGTTTCCGAGATCGCCGGACTGTTCGCCGGCCGGCGCCTTGAAAGGCGTGATCGCCAAGGTCTGCTTGTCCATCACGAAGTCGTAACGGTCGAATCCGTGCCAGTCGATCTTGTCACCCTGGAAGGTCAGGGGGACTTGAAGCGCGGCTCGGCTCGATCCCGAAGGGATTCCGCTATCGGCAGCGGCCGGAACCTGAGCTTCAACCGTGTTGGCCAAAAGAGGGAAAGCGGCGACTCCCGCTCCCATGGCAGCGATGCCTTTGACGAAGGTGCGGCGCTCTGGGGACGCCGGCTCGGTGTTCCCGTTTTTGTTTTGTTGGTCAGAAATCTTCTTCATGAAGATCCCTCCTGCCTACTTTTCTACTTACTCCAGTGCCGCCTTCTGAAAGGCCAACCGGACCGGCGAGTCGTCGCCATTCTTGAAATTGGACCGCTGGATCATCATGATTAATGTGACACCCCTCTTCATGTCGATCCAGGCCTGAGTACCGTTGAGGCCGCCGTGGCCGAAGGTTCCGGGCGAGAGCATTTCAGTTACACCCTGAGGTTGGCGGACGATGCATACTCCCAACCCCCAGCCGTTGCCGGGAGTAAAGCCGGTGACCAGATCGCCAGTCTGGACAGTTGACATCATGCGCACCGACTCGGCCGTGAGATAACGCCTGCCATCGAGCACGCCGCCACTCAGCAGCATTTGGGCAAACCGCGTGTAATCGGGCGCGGTCGAGAACAAGCCACCGTTGCTTGCCGGGTAGTGGTCGCGCCAGGTGGGGGGATGGCCGTACAGAAGCCCGATTTCCGCCGGCAACAGTTGTTCGCCTTCGCGCTTGGCAGGTATCACCCACCGCGGCATCTGGGCTTCGGTTAGGTAGAAAGTCGTGTCCTTCATCCCGAGCGGGTCGAAGATACGCGTTCGCAGGAAGACTTCAAACGGTACACCGGAAACGATTTCTACGATCCGACCAAGAGTGAGAATGCCGGACTGACAGTATTTCCATTTGCTCCCCGGCTCGAATGCAAGCGGCTTCGAGGCAAAGGCCGGTACCAGGTCGGACAGCGAGCGCGCGGCTTTCGCCTCTTCGTCGGTTGCTTCTCCCATTCCGGAGGTGTGCGTGAGCAAGTGCCGCAGCGTAATTCGCGGCGTCTTGCCATCCGCAGTTTTGAGTCCAGCAAGTTCTGGAACGTATTTCGCGATCGGATCGTCGAGGGAGAGTTTGCCTTCCTCGATCAGCATCAGCACCGCGGTAGCCGTAATCGGCTTTGACATGGACGCGATCCAGAAGATCGAATCCACGCGCATGAAAGATTTGTGTTCGGGGTCGGCCCAGCCCTGAGCGTCCATCCGGAGCACAGAGTCGCGCGTCGCGACCACCGTGACCGCGCCGGGAACTTCGTTGGCGACGATCACGTCGTGCATACGCGCCGGAATGGAGTCGAGGCTGGCGGTGGTTTGGGCGAATCCGAAAGGCGACAAGTGAAAAATTCCAATGAAGAAAACGGCGAGAAGACGAATTCGCATGTAGTCGATCTCCGTGGTTAAACAACACCCAATCTATCTGTGTGTTACTGCGCAGAAGCAGGAATCTGTATCTCGGGACGAATTGAAGTCGCCGCCTCGGTCGTGCGAATTCCCGTCCACGGTTCAGGCTCGACTGGCGGCATGAAGCGCCCGGCGCCAGCGCTGGACGCACCGTAGGGTACACCTTTGAAAAGGTATACGGCGTTCCGCCTGAATCCACGGATTTTCCCTGCGGTTATTTCTGCGACAGTGGCCGCGTCGGAAGCGATGACCGTGCTGTGTCCGCAAACGCTTGCTGCGGATTTTGTGTTCTTGTGAGCTTGCGGCGTGAGTTGCGCTAGCGCTGTCGCGGGTAAGACAACCGAACCGGCTAACCCCGCTTCGAGGATTGCCATCGCGCCGATAAAGGAATGCCGTTCCTTGAATGCCGACCCTGACTCGCGATTTAGTCGATTTTTCGACTTCAGCCCTAACCCCCACTTGTCGTTCTTACCCTTCGCGCATTTCTATTACTGAAACAGTATATCTGTCAATAAAAATAACTCTTGGCCCCGCTGAAGCCAAGAAAGGTTATTTGACCGCTAGAAGCGTCTGCGACCGATATGCTCTGCGCTCTTTTACGGCTTGAGAGAAATTGGTACTGAAGCTGATTGAAACAGCCGCAACCGTGTTGGTGCTCGTTGGGTTATGAGCCCACAGGGAATAGGAATTACAATAACTTACAAGACGCGGGTGGTCCTCGAAAAACCTTGTAAGTAGCGTTTATTGGACAGCTAACGGACAAGTCGGGTTTCGAGGCGCCATTAGGCACTCGCCGGTCCAATCCGCCGCCAAGTTTCGGCGCACCCGAACTTGCGGCAGTCACTTGTGGTTTTCCGTCGATCCATTTGCTACTGCGCTTCGGTTGTCTCGCGTAATGCTCAATGTCCCGACAACGTGAACCTGCATCACCGCCGTGAAAGAGCCACCGCTTCCGGTAAGTCACTGAAACCACGCGACACGGATGGCTGCCAAAAGCGCTTTCAGTAACCGGCTGGAAAGGTTTCGTGGATCATAAAATGGATCAAGATTTCAGCCTCTGACTCAGGCGCGTTACCCGGCATTTGAATACGGTGAATTGAAGCACCCGCAGCGACTTATCGGCCGTCGATCATATTCCTTGTTCCACTCCTCTGGGAATCCTGCGAGTTCCTGCGATTTATTTTGATCGTGCTGGCGAGTCCGGGCCGCTCGAATGATTGCGTGCGCAACAGACCCAACACGCGATTCGCATTGACTCCGGTCTCGTCGCAGGAATGTGGCCCAACAACCTGGATGAGAAGAAGGCATGCCTCGGAAAAGACGGACAAACGTCGCATTGCAGAGACACGCAAGGAATATGGACGCCACGACTGCTGATTGTTGGTCAAACGACTTGCGGGATGGCGGGATTAGCTGCAGCACTAATGGGATATAATTTCGCTGCGCATATGACTTCCCAGTTTATTGCGTTCTTGTTGACCACCAGCTTGATTTTCTGGGCTCCGATGGCCATCGGTGCGCCATTTGCTTCTCCGAACATAGTTGTGATCACCATTGACACCCTGCGAGCCGACCATCTGGGATGCTATGGTTACAAGCAGATTCGCACGCCCAACATCGACGCCCTCGCAGCTGATGGCGCACGGTTTGAGCGTGCCTTTACGGTTGTGCCGGTCACACTGCCGTCGCACACCGTAATGCTTACCGGCACTTATCCCATGAGGAGTGGGATGCACGATTTCAGCGCCAACAAACTCAGCCCGCAGCAGCCGACGCTCGCTTCGGTGTTGAAGCAGGGCGGCTATGCAACGGGAGCAGTGATGGGTGCGGCAGTGCTGGATTCCAGGTTCGGATTGAACCAAGGATTCGATTTCTACTATGACCACTTCGATTTCAGCCGCCTGGAAGAAGCGAACCTGGATGAGATGGAGCGTCCGGGGAACGTCGTGGCCGACTTGGCGCTGGACTGGTTAGGAAAGAATTCGCACGGGAAATTTTTCTTGTGGATGCATTTGTATGATCCGCATTTCCCCTATCGTCCGCCCGAGCCATACAGCCACGAATATGCAACTCACCCCTATGACGGCGAGATCGCATTTGCTGACGAGCAAGTCGGACGCCTGATTCGATTTCTGAAGGAAAATGGTTTATATCAAAACACGGTCATTGTGCTGAGCGGAGACCATGGTGAGAGCCTGGGCGAACATGGCGAGAAAACCCATGGCTTCTTCATCTACAACGCCACAATGCACGTCCCGCTGATCATACGTCTACCCGGCAAATCGGCGCCACTTTCGCTGGCCGATCCGGTGTCCCTGATCGATGTGATGCCGACGATTCTTGCCGCGGTGGGACTCGAGACGCCAGCGCAGGTGCAGGGCCGCAGCTTGCTCCCTAACCTTCACGGTAAACCGGGGGGCTCGAGCGTCCCCTCTACGGAGAGACCTTTCTTCCGCGGCTGCACTTCAACTGGAGCGAACTGCGCGGAGTCGAAACCGAAAATTACCATTTCATCGATGCGCCCAAGCCCGAGCTTTACGACCTGGCCATAGATCCGGGCGAAACTCAGAATCTCTATGCGGAGAAAAAAGCGGTAGCCGAAGAAATGCGGGCGCGTTTGACCGCATTAATCCGGCATTACAGCGCCGGCCCGGAGATGGCTGAGAAGACGGGCCTTGATCCCGCCCTGATGGAGAGGCTGAAGTCCCTTGGGTATGCTGGGTTCTCTGGGGGTGGCATCCCGACCATCACCGACCGTGCCCTGCCTGATCCCAAGGACCGGATACAAACGTATGAACTGATATCAGACGCGATGGCTGAGAGCCAGCACGGCGATTATCGGGAGTCGACGGAAAAGCTGACCCGGGTGCTCCAAACAGATCCCGATTCTGTGCCCGTGCACTATTTGCTGGGACTAAACTATTACCGCATGCGCGAATTTTCGCGCGCGGCGGAACAACTCGAGCGCGTATTGCAACTAAGCCCGGATTATTCGCTGGCGGCGTTCCAACTGGGCTTGGCTTACGCAAGGGCGGGAGACTTCGATCACGCAGTCCAAGTCCTGAAGCGGGCGCTGGAGTTGGACGCAACAAATTTCTCAGCAGCCTACAATCTGGGGGTCGCGTATCAGCAGAAGCAGATGACGGCGGAGGCGACCGCCGCGTTTCGTCAGTCGCTGAGTATTGCGCCGGACTATGCTTTGGGCCACCGCGGTCTGGGAGAAATTCTGCTGTACCAGGGGCAAGTGGATGAAGCGCTCACCGAATTGAGGCGAGCGGCCGAGCTGGCTCCACAGGATCCTGGAAATCATGCCGCCCTGGCAAAGGCGTTGTCTGCGAAAGGATTGAACGACGAGGCCCAGGAAGAGATGCGCAAGGCGCAGCAGGGTCGTCTTCAATAACCGGCCGGTTAGCTGAATTTTCATTTGAAACACATTCTCCAACTTCTCGCGCTGCTGTCGGCCTTGCTTGGGTGCGGCCTGGCGGCTACGGTCTCGCCCCACCGGTCGAGCCCAAATGTGATCCTCATTACGATTGACACCGTGCGTGCCGACCATCTCGGTTGCTATGGCGCGACCAACGTGCAGACGCCGACCCTGGACGCGTTGGCTCACGACGGTATCATGTTCGAGCGCGCCATTTCCCAGGTGCCGCTTACGTGGCCGTCGCACGCCGCGATCCTGACTGGCACTTATCCGTTTCAGAACGGTGTGCAGGATTTCACCGGGCAGCCGCTCGACCAGCGCTTCCGCTCCGTGGCCCAGGTCTTCAAGCAGCAAGGTTATGCCACGGGCGCGGTAGTCAGCGCCTTCGTTCTGGACCGCAGTTGGGGATTGGCGCGCGGCTTCGATTTCTACGACGACGCCTTCTCTCCGGAAGTTTTTCAGCAGAAGGATATCGGGCTCGTGGACCGTAAAGCAGGCGAGAGCGTCACTCGCGCCTTGAGATGGCTGAAAGACGGGATGCAAAAGACTCCGCGACGGCCATTTTTCTTCTGGCTGCACTTGTACGACCCGCACAGCCCCTACGATCCTCCGGAGCCTTTTCGCACCCGGTATCGCGGGCATCTCTATGACGGAGAAATCGCTTACGCGGACCACGAACTAGGTCGCCTGATGGCCTGGCTGAAACAGAGCCGCCTTTACGACCGCAGCCTGATCGTCGTACTCAGCGATCATGGGGAATCGCTGGGGGACCACGGCGAAAAAGAGCATGGATTTTTCATCTATAACTCCACTGTCCATATCCCGCTGATCGTGAAACCGCCCGCTGGAAGCGGATTTCGCCCGGGCTGTGTGACCAGGCCGGTGGAAACAATCGCGGTCGCTCCGACCCTGCTCAGTCTGGCTGGAATGAAAGTCGCGACTGAAAAGCAGTTTCGAGCGCAAGCCCTTTTGGGCGTCGAGGCGGGGAACGAAGATTCGGCTTATAGCGAGAGCTTTTATTCCTTCAGTTCGTTCGGCTGGAGCCCGCTGCACGCGCTGCAGACTACGCGATACCACTACATCGAAGCGCCGGTGCCGGAACTCTACGATGTGCTGGCCGATCCCCTGGAGAAAAACAATCTGGCTCCGCAGCAGACCGCCACGGTCGCGGTGCTCGAAGACAAGTTGCAATCGCTTCTGCGGCAGAATCCATTCAAGCCTGCGGAAGGCATCAGCGCCGGACTAAGCTCCGACGCTTTGGAAAAACTGAGCGCGCTGGGTTACGTCGCTTACCGATCGCCGGTTTCTCCGGAGGCACTCGCGGCAGGCCTGCCCGATCCCAAGAGCAAGCTGTGGGAATTTAATGCGACCCTGGAAGCCGGAGACGCATTTCATGCTGGCAATTTTTCCGCCGGGGCGGCGCTCCTCGGCAAAGTGCAGGAGAAGGATCCGCAGATGTATATCGTTCCTTTTATGCTGGGAGAGGGCGCGGCGCGAGAGCAGAGGTGGGAAGAAGCCGCTGCTGGATTCCAGAAGTGCCTGCAATTGAATCCCAACTTTGACCAGGCGATGACCGGGCTCTCTCGCGTTCTGGTTTACCTGGGGAAAGACGACGAAGCCGCGCAGTGGGCGCGAAATGCGTTGAAGGTAAACCCGGCGAACTCTCGGGCCTGGTATCAATTGGGTATCATCGAGTCCAAGACCGACAAAAATGCAGCCATCGCTGACTACCAGAAGGCGGTATCTATCCAGGGGAGCTTCGCCCCGCTGCGGCGCGACCTGGGACTGCTCTACTTTCAAAAGGGAAATTATGCCGAGGCCGCGGACCAGTTGGCCAAGGCGGCCGAGTTGGGTGTGAACGATGCTCCACTGTACAACTTTTTGGGCATTTCCTATGGTCACACCAGCCGGTTGGACAAGGCGGTCGAGGCCTACAAGAAAGCTATAAGGCTGGACCCGAAGCTGGCGGAGGCCCATTTAAATGTGGGGTACGCGTATCAACGATTGCATCAAACCAGAGCTGCAGAGGAAGAATACGCGACCGCCTGCAGACTGGAAGCAAGGTTCTGCCAATTCGCGCCACATCCGTAGCTCGGCTTTTCAAGAAACAATTTACTGTGGTTCGGAGTCGGTGCTGGAGGTTTTCAGCTTTTGCAGGACCTGTTTTGCCCGGGGAGCGAAAAGATCGTCCGGGAAGGCCTTCAGGAAAACCCTAAGCTCGGATGCGGCGTCGTCCTTTCGCCGTTGCTGCAGGTAGAGGTTCACCAAAGCGAGGTGGGCCTTGGACATGAGAGGATCGAGTTCGAGGCATCTTCTCAACGCTGCCTCCGCCTGAATCGCTCTGCCACTCCGGGCATAGAGCGATCCTTGCAGAAAGAGTCCGAAGGCCGAGTCGGGCTGCTTGCTCAGGCCTTGCTCGACCGATTGTTCACCTTTATCGAACTGTTGCGTGAGCAGGAAAAGGTTGCCCAGGTTGAAGTATGCGGCAGCATCGCTTGGATTTACTTTGATGACCTGCTCGAACTGTTGCTGCGCCTCGGGAAAGCGAGACTTGGCCAATAAATCACTTCCAAGGTTGTTGTGGGCTGCGTAGAACTGGGGAGCAAGACC
>CAWDNR010000007.1:0-463189 GCA_963803655.1 Terriglobia bacterium | reverse complement strand
AACTGTTTTGTTCTTGATGCGACCGAACGGTCTCGGCCGTCATCTGATCGACGTGTAGAAAGCTACCCGGCGAACGAGGCGGCGCATGCTTCGCGCTCAGCACAAATCAAGAACGTCGAATTCCGCTCCCATTCCGAAGGTGTGCGAGGTGTGTCGCAGCCAACCGGCCGAAGTTGTCGTCGTTGAGTTCATCTTCGCCTGCAATCGATGCGCTGCGAGGATTAGAGCCGCTATCCGGCGATCAGGGTGCGGATACCGGAAACCGTGTTCCTCGTCTCGAAACCGAAACCAAACCGTCAATTCATTGGTTGCGGCGAACTGAGCCCGAACAGTCTTGAGTCCCTGCTAAAGCTGTTTCCAGCCCAGAAGCATTCTCTTCGACGTTCGGAATGACCAAAACTCTGATGCTCCGTTTTATTTTGCGACCGATCGGTCTCGTTAGCCATCTGACTACTGCAACGGAGGAAATATGGCGGCGGGGACTATGGCACTCTCAACGAGTGTTGATCAGACGAAGGCTATCAATCCCTGGCTGATTGCGATCACGGTCACTCTTGCGACCTTCATGGAGCTGCTCGATACCGCAATCGCGAACGTTTCCCTCCCCCATATCGCCGGAGGTCTTGCTACCAGCTACGACGAGAGCACATGGGTTCTCACCAGCTATCTCGTCGCCAATGCCGTGGTTTTGCCACTCAGCGCATGGCTGAGCCGTGTGTTTGGCCGCAAGAAGTATTACATGAGCTGTGTCGCGTTATTCAGCGTAAGTTCGCTGATGTGTGGTTTGGCCCCAAGCCTGGGTCTCCTGATCTTTTTCCGAGTGCTCCAAGGCATCGCCGGAGGCGGCTTGGCCCCAGTCGAGCAAGCGATCCTCGTAGATACGTTTCCGGCCTCCAAGCGTGCCGCCGCTTTTGCGCTTTACAGCATGGCGATCGTAACCGCACCGGCCATCGGGCCACCCCTTGGCGGCTGGATCACCGACAGCTTCTCGTGGCGCTGGGTCTTCTTCATTAATGTCCCAATCGGAATCATCTCTCTGGTCCTGACCAGTCGGCTGTTGTCCGACCCTCCAGAGTTCAAGCAGGAAGTGGAGGCCGCACGCCAGGCAGGACGTTTGAAGGTTGATTACCCGGGAATTTTGTTGATCGCGCTCGGCTTTGCCAGCCTCGAAGTCGTGCTCGATCGCGGAGAGAGGCTGGACTGGTTTGAGAGCAACTTCATCGTGGCATTTTTTGCCATTGCGATCGTCGCTCTGGTGGTGGCAGTGGTTTGGGAACTGCGCCAGCAGGACCCGGTAGTTGAATTGAGGTTGCTCCAGGAGCGCAACTTTGCCCTTTCCAACGTTTTCTACTTCCTCTTTGGATTTGTTCTGTTCGGCTCGACCGTGTTGATTCCACAGATGCTGCAGTCACTCTATGGCTACACGGCGACGGATGCTGGCTTAGTTTTAGGTCCGGGGGCGATGGTGATCGTCGTTATGGCACCTCTGATCGTGCGCCTGGTAAAGAGGATTCCGGTGTCCTGGATGATTGGGTTTGGTTTCGCCGTCCTCGGGTGCGCCATGTGGTACTTCGCGAGTTTCAATCTGGCAACCAACTATGGAAAAGAAGCCTGGGCGCGCGCGGTTCAGGGCTTTGGGATTGCTTTCCTGTTTGTCCCGACCAGCCAACTTGCCTATTCGTATTTGCCGAAGAACAAAAACAATAAGGCGTCGAGTCTCACGAATCTCTTCCGGAATCAAGGTGGAAGTTTCGGTATCGCGTTCGTGACGACCGTGCTTGCGCGCCGCGCTCAGTACCACCAATCGGTGCTGGTCACGCACATCACGAACTCCCACGCGACCTTCTCGGAAAGTATAGCAAGCATTGCGAACCGCTTCGTCGATCACGGTTATTCGGCCGCGGATGCCGCGGTGAGAGCCCTGGCACAGGTTCAAGCCATGGTGCAACAGCAAGCCAGCATCTTTGCATTCCTCGATTGCTTCTGGTTGCTCGGCTTAGTCGCTTTCACAGGGACTGTACTCGCGATTTTCATTCGAAAGTTCAACCAGGCTGGGGATTCGGCGGCACACTAAATTTTAAACGGAGGGAAATTTATGGCAGATGTAATCGAGACTATTCAGGATGATCCGCAGACCTCCTCAACCTTGGAGGGCGAAGCCGCTCAAATATTCAAGACTCGTGCACTGAAATTTCGCCCCGCGGAACCGAAGCGAAAGCCCGTTCCTCGCCGGACACTCGCTCTTCTTGCCGCCGCTCTGGCCGCGGTTGCCGGCATTTCCTGGTGGCTTCATGTACGGCACTTCGAGTCGACGGATGATGCCCAAATCGACGGCCACATCGATGTTGTTTCCAGCCGGATCAGCGGCACCGTGGGATACCTCAATCCCCAGGTTGAAAACAATCAGTACGTCCAGGCAGGAACCCTTCTCGTTGAGCTCGACCCCAATGACTACCAAGCAGCCTTAGAGCATGCCGAGTCAGACCTTGCCACGAAGGAAGGAGAGGCCCGCTCCGCTGGGGTCAACGTGCCGATCACCAACGCGAGCGCCTTCAGCCAACTCCGTCTAGCGGAGGCGGCGCGCGATGAGGCAATAGCCGCGGTTGATTCCGAAGAGGCCAATCTAGCCGCCGCACAACACAGAGTGAAACAGGATGAGGCCGTTTCTGCTCGCGCCGAACTGGACAGCATCCGGTACAAAGCGCTGGTTGAGGGCGGAGTAGTCTCCCAGTTGGAGTACGATGCCCACGAAGCAGAGGCACTCGCAGATGCGCAGGCGCTCGAAGCCGATCGCGCCATGGTTACTTCCGAGCAACACAAGATCGGGCAACTGCGCAGCCTGATCGCTCAGCGAGAGGCCCAAGTCCAAGCTGCCCGCACTGCCCCACAACAAGTGAGTGATGCCCAGGCAAAATCCGAGTCGAGCACTGGCCAAGTGAGCCAGGCCACGGCGGACGTTCGCACGGCCGAGCTCAATCTCGGCTATACGAAGATCTATGCGCCCGTCAGCGGTGTCATTGGCCGCAAAACCGTCGAACTCGGCGAGAGGATTCAGCCCGGACAAAGTCTGCTTGCCATCGTTCCCGTTGACGATATCTGGGTGACGGCAGACTTCAAAGAAACCCAACTCAAGTACATGCGTCCGGGTCAATCGGTGAGCATTCACGTTGATACGTTCGGTCGCGACTATCGAGGGACAGTCGAAAACCTACCCGGCGCCGCGGGAACCCTGTTCAGTCTGCTGCCACCTGAAAATGCCAGCGGCAACTTTGTCAAAGTCGTTCAAAGGCTGCCAGTGCGGATTCGTCTCAATCCTGACCAGGATCCTCAGCATCTGTTACGGCCCGGCATGTCGGTCGAACCACAGATCAAAGTGCGGTGACCGCTATCGGACCTTGGAGCGTCACTTTATCAAGTTCACACCAAGTCGCAATTTCAGATCACGAAAGGTGAAATATGACTCATGAATCATCGCTCATAGATTCAGCGCTTAGGAATTGGCGGTCGAACGTTGATCGCGCGGGCAAGCTTTTTGGAAATTTGTCACAAGAGCAACTGCTGCAGGAAGTTGCTCCTGGAAAAAACCGGCTGATTTACCTGTGGGGTCACCTCACAGCGTTTAATGACGCTCTCATTCCGCTTCTCGGCTTCGGAGATAGGATTCATCCGGAGCTTGACCTAATGTTCGTGTCGAACCCAGATCGGACTGTTCCAACCATATTGTTAGGCGAGGATTTGAAAAGTATTTGGCAACAGACCAGTGAAGTTCTGTGGACAAGCTTTACGAAGCTGTCGGCCGCCGAGTGGGTGCAGAAGCATCGCGCTATGTCTGAAGAGGATTTCTTGCGGGAGCCGCATCGCAATCGGTTCACCGTTGTACTCGGCAGAACAGCGCATATCGCCTATCACTTGGGCCAGGCAAAGCTCTGGGAGAGAGTGCATACGTAGAACGTTTGGTGGCGACAAGGCGACAGACTTGTCGAAAATCTTTGTGCGTTGGTCGAGAGTTAAGATCATTGTTGCTTTACACCAATCAGCGTCGAGGTCTCACCTACAGCGACGAATGCCGCCCAATAGGATGGACTCACTTGGTCGCCATATTTCGCGAGCAGGTCACTCGAGCGGCCGGTGCTTTGGGCATCACAGGGCTATATGTGACTGATGATCCCGGCGGCATCGACAATAGCGCCAAGTCCGGAAATTTGAGCATCCGTATCGGATTGGGGTGTGCAAAGTCTCATAGCTTCACCACGGGACAATGTCCGGTAATGAAATACAACCGTGGGCTGATGATGGCGATTCTCGGAACGCACTCTACGACCCGATTCCGATCAGCTTCAGATCAGTTCGAGATGCCAAGCTGATCCGCTGGTGATCCGGTTCTGCTCCCCGCTCCCCAAGCCAAAGGGCGGGAACGACCAGCGCGCCCGCGGCGCGCGGCAGCCAGAGGCGGGGTCGTTCCCGCCCTTTAGCCGGCAACATTCTCCAGACCGCATGCGTCTGTGCATCTGATTGGTGCCGCGGTAGTTAGTCATGTGCGGTGAGTGGCAAGGGTAGAGTCCTCATTAGCACCGACTCATCGACACCTCCGCGAGAACGTCGGTGCTCAAGCACTGGATATTTGAACGGGAGCAACAAGGTTTCAAACGGCGCGTTGTTCCGACCGCGAGGTATCGCTCGGAAATCTGATCGAGGCTGATGCGATCTTCGTACCAGTCGGTTTCCAATTGGGAGTGGATGGGCGAGGTGTAAACGCGTTCGCCTTCCTCCAGGACATCCAGTTCCCTCTGAGTCGGGACCAGCCGGGTGTTATCGAACACGTCGCTCGCTTCCAGGTATTCGAGGAAGTGTTCGATCCCGAGTGGGAAGTCTTCCTCCCTCAGCGCATCAGGGTACTGTGGGAAACGATGAGCGAGATATTTGTCGGCGGCCGAGAAGTTTCGCTGAGCGTCGGCAACATAAACGACCGTAAACCGTCCGAGAGCGCGGAAAAGCCTTTCATGCTGGAGGACAAAGCGTTCGAACTTCCGCAGCGAGAACAACCCTTCATCAATGAAGGCAAAGCGGATTGTCGGATCCTTGTCTCGTCCGTGCGGCAGCGTCGAAACCGGAAAGTGGTCCGGGAAATACCGCTTTGTGGAACCACCGACCGGTAGCAGGTCGGCGGAGAGGCCGCACGATCGAGTAAAAAACTCGACCTTCGATTGCTCCGTCTCCAGGAAATGTTCCTGCGTGTCCCGCAAAACATAGTCCAAGATCATCAGTCGAATCTTGACCTGCAAGTCGCCCTTCACGCGCCGGTGCTGGGAGTCCTCGTCGCCCAGCAGTCGATAGATCGGCTTCCAGTAGAGATGAAACACCTTGCGGTTCTGGCCGTAGTCGAGCGCACGGATGTGGCCACGGCGCTCCGCCTTGTTTAGAAAATGCTGGGAGATGGCTCCCTTAACCCGGCCGATGTACCCATCAAACTGGCGGCGGAGGAAGTAGCCCGAGTGCATGCCAACGGCATAGAGGAAGGTGGCTTCGCGGGGTGTGTAGCCGAGTTCCTCGATGAACGGAATAGGATCGCGGTTCATCAGAGATCGAGAATGCGGTCGAGCATATGGTGCTCGCCTTCGATTTGCGCACTCAAACGGGAGCGATCGCGAGATGAGGCATAGATGCGGAAACCGGCTTGTGCCTTGGCGCGGAGATGGCCGGGACGGTAGGCGGCGGTCGCGACTTCGATGTCAGAGAAGGCAGTCCGGGCTCCCTGGTCGAGCTCGTATTCGATGCGTGCGTCGGGAATCTGAATCTGTCCGTCGACCACAGGAAGCTTGATCTCGTCGGCGACTTGCTGCCGGATCTCCTGCAGGTCGCGCTCGGGATTGGCTTTTCGCTCGTGATAGATCGCTCGCTGAACCTTGGCTTTCAACTCGAAGTCGAGGGCAATGCGAGGATTTTTGCCACCGAGGCGCTCGATCCGGCCTGCCTCTTTCAGATAAGCACGGTAGATCTGGGAGTCATGCTCAACCTCGCGCCGCTTGACCAGGCCAGCGTACACTTCCTGATCCGGACGTAGCTCACCGCTCTGCCGGACCAGGGCTCGGCCAGTTCTGGTTAGGGTAACGACCTCGATTCGCTCGACTTTCTTGAGTCGTCCGTCGCGGCGGGCGTTGACGAAGTCGGTGGAGATCAAATCCTTGTCTCGCAGGAATTGAAGATCGCGGCTGAGCTGCCCCTTCTGTCCGCGATAAACGGTTTCGCTGAGATCGCGCGCGGTGATGACCCGAAGCCGCCCGACTTCGGTTAGCAATTTCACCTCGTCGGGCCGGATCTGGAGGCCAAGATAGCGTGGGGGAAGGTGGTCTCGGCCGATTCGCCGTTGGACTTCCAGTTGCCGTTCCGGGGAGAGTTCCCGCTTCCGTTCGGACCTGGGGCGGTCCGGTCCACGTTGCCTCGTGGATTTGGAAATGTCGAGCGGGCGTTTGTTGGATGCCTGTTCTTTCATGATCTCGCGCCGGCGTTCGAGCGGCGTCGGCGGCAGAGCCGGGATCGAGCGAGGCGTGTGCGAAGCCTCGCTTGGCCGGCGCTCGGAGTCGCGGTCCCTGCGAGCGTCGGGAATATCGTCGGGAATGCTAAAGTCGAGTCGCATGGTGGGGAGCAAATCGGGCTAGTGATGAGGGATGGTAGCCAGCGACCGGTGTGCCAGTCCAAGATTTTGCTGGCTCTGTTTGATAGTTGGAGACTATGACTTGCGCTGGGGACTTGGCTGCCGCGGACGCGCAGCGCAGGAAAGGGCTCATTCGAACCATGGCGGAGCGCGGCCTGCGCTAGGGCGTGTGTGTCAAGGTCGCACTGAGGTGCGCCGCGTTCGCGGGCGAAGCACCTTACCACGCACGCACGCGCAGGCAAACTAACCCGGCTGGTGCGATGAAGCGGGACTGTCCATCACGGCTCACAAGGCAACTGTGTCCTAAGCTGCCGGAGTAGGGCGGTGATCCGGGCTTGACTTGGAATGGTTTTGGACTGATCTCTTCGAGTCGCGATCGTCTTCGTTTCTCGAAGCTGCAACTGGGAGTTCGCGGGCGGTGCTCGGTGGGGATGATGCTTGAATGCAACAAGCATAGTGGATAGCTATCAATCGCCGACGAGGAAGTCTTGGACTCATTCGTCATGGTCGAACTAGGCTCGGGCTGGACATTCAGAGGGAAGTTTGCCTGGCTAACACCCGATCCCACGCACCCCAACAACGGGCACGTCGGCGAGGTCAGTTAATGGGAGAATCACGCCCGAGTCGTTTAGGACAACCGAGCGTTCCGTTCCGTCAAAGTTCGGCCTAGTGGGGCTCCCGTACACGCTCTGCCCTCGGAAGGAGGCACATCATGGCATTGCACGAAGCGATGCGCCCACGCTCTGGTCTTGAGCCCATCGAACCTCTGCTCGACGTGACTAAGGCTGCTCATCTATTGGGCATTTCGGTCAAGACCTTGCGCGACTGGATCCAGGGCCGTAGGATTGACTACGTGAAGGTTGGCGCGAGAGTCATGATTCGGCCCGAAACCATCCGTCAGTTTGTGACCAACAATACCCGACGTGCGGCAGGCTGATGAAAGTTTTCAAACGACCCGGAAGCTCATACTACGCTTACAAGTTCCAGTACCGGGGCCGGGAATACTATCGTTCGACGGGTACGGAAAACCGCCGCGAGGCCGAATCGATCGCGGCTGCGGCTCGGGTGCGCATCGTTCGCCAGGCGGCTGGACTGGAAGAGCCGGAGCCGCTGCCAGGAGCCCTTCCGACCGAAGATTCCCGCAAACACATTCCGACGCTCGGCGAGTTTCAATCCACTTTTGACGAGTGGGTCGGAACCGCCAAGGCGGAGCAGAAGGGCACGGTCAAGTTTTATCGGGAGAGCTATCAGAAGCTTCTCGACTACGGGCCGTGGTCCCACCTGACGCTCGCCGAAATCGAGGAGCCGGAGATCGAAGCCTTCAAGGCCTGGGCCTTGAAGCAGGCCGGCCGGCGGCGGAATGGAAAACGCACGCCGGTCTCGAAGACCACGGTGAACCGTTACCTGGCCACCCTGCGCAAGGCCCTCCGTTACGCCCATCGCAAGCTCAAGATCATCGACAAGGTGCCGGTGGTCGAACAGTACAGCCGGGATGAAGGAGCGGAGCGCGAGACCGATTACGTCTTCAGCCCCCGCGAGTACATCGACTGGATCGGGGCGGCCGCTGAGCCCTTGCGCTCGGCGTCGATTCTGGCGCGCCACTCCGGCATTTGCCGCAACGAGATGCTGCAGCTGATGAAGGACTGTGTGCGCTTCCACCGAGTGCATCAGGGCAACGGAAAGGTTTTGGGTGAGCTCACCATCAAACGCGGTTTGAAACGTCGCGCGCGGAAACGCAAGTTGGTCGTTGATCGCGAGATGAAGGCAGTACTCGAGCGGCTGATGAAACGGTCAGACTGCGAGCACGTGTTCACGAGCCCGCAGGATAGGGCGAAGCCCTTGGGACCGTGGGTACTCGAAGAGCAGATGGCACAGCTGCGCAAAAAGATCAAGACCCACCCGGACGCGGGTCTCCATGCGCTGCGGCACACCTTTCTGACCGAGGCCGGGGAGTACACGGATCCGTTCACTTTGCAGTACGTAGCTGGCCACGATAACATTAAGACCACGATGCGCTATGTGCACCCACGCGAAGAGGCAGTTGAAAAACTGTTTGTGCGGCTCGGGGATCTGGAGCGGCCGGAGGGGCGTGTAGAATGCAAAGGGTCGGTGCAAAATCCGGTGCAGTGGGATGGACCCTCAGACGCCGACATCGCTAAGTTGTTGAGTGCAGGTAATTTACAGACTGCGGAAGTGGTGGAACTGGCAGACACACCATCTTGAGGGGGTGGCGCCGAAAGGCGTGGGGGTTCAAATCCCCCCTTCCGCACCAATTTTGCCTGGTTTGGCCGGTTCGTCGAGACAGAGGATAACTGGACTATATGGCTATTTATCTGATTACGACTATTCACGTGATTGTCTGTTTTTTTCTGATCATCGTAGTGCTGCTACAGAGTGGCAAGAGCGGCGATATTGCGGCTGCGTTTGGAGGGATGGGAAGCCAGACGGCGTTTGGCCCACGCGGCGCCGCGACTGCGCTCTCCAAGGCGACCACCTGGTCAACCGTCATCTTTATGATCACTTCGATCACGCTCTCTATTATGGCCTCGCGCGGAGGAAGTAGCGCGAGCTCCATCGTGCAGGGACTTAGTCCGTCACAGACCAAGACACAGCCGGCCGCGCCCGCGCCACAAAAGTAGTCGTTGGTCGCTTGTCATTGGTCGTTGGCTCCCCGCTAACGACAAACGACTATCGACCAGCGACCGGTGACCAACCATCCACCATGATTCACGAAATTTTTCCCGTGGGCCCACTGCAGTGCAATTGCTCTGTTATCGGAGACGAGACCACGCGCGAAGCCTTGGTGATTGATCCCGGCGATGATATCGAAGATGTTCTCGCCCTCATTCACAAGCACAATCTCACGGTAAAGCAAATCGTGGTCACTCACGCTCACATCGATCATGTGGGCGGAGCCATGAAACTGCGGGCCGCCACCGGCGCGCCCATCCTGCTCAACCAGAACGACTATGCCCTGCTGAAAATGCTGGATGTGCAAGCCGCATGGATCGGAGTGGAAGATCCCGGCAAGGTTGAGATCGATCGAAGTATCGGCCAGGGGGACACCGTCCAGGCTGGCTCGCTGACCGCGAACGTGATCCATACTCCGGGACACACCGAAGGCAGTGTGTGCCTGTACTTTCCCGCGGAGAAGAAACTCATTGCCGGCGACACGCTATTTGCGGGAAATATTGGCCGCACCGATCTGCCGGGTGGATCCATGCAGAAGATCATCAACTCGCTGCACGAAAAAGTGCTGGCCCTACCCGATGAAACCCTGGTTGTGCCCGGCCACGGTCCACTCACCACGATTGGAGAAGAGCGCGAGAGCAATCCGTTTCTGGTGAAGAGTTAGGTTGCCTCGGTCTGTCTGACTATTCTTTCGCCCCGTTGGGGCTTTCTTCGTCCCCTCCTTTTACCCAGGGCTTGCGCCCACGGGCTACATTCTTACGCCGCTGCGCGGCTATTTCTTGTCCGGGGTTGGAGGGGTTTGCCCGGCACTCTTGTTCTGGATTGAAAGTAGTTCCACTTCAAAAATCAAAGTCGAGTCCGGGCCAATTTCAGGCGAGGGGGAGCGCTCGCCATAGGCCAGGTCCGAGGGAACGAACAGTTGCCACTTCGATCCCACGGGCATCAGTTGAAGCGCCTCGGTCCACCCCTTAATCACTCCGCTCACCGGAAACGTTGCAGGTTCGCCTCGTTTGTAGGAGCTGTCAAATTCCGTACCGCTGATCAGAGTGCCTCGATAGTTACAGACAACCGAATCGCTGGCGGTCGGCTTCGGTCCGGTGCCCGGGGTCAGAATTTTGTATTGCAGACCGCTGGGCAGGGTGATGACCCCGTCTTTACTCTTGTTGGCGGAGAGAAATGCCGCTCCTTCTTTCTTGCTCGCCTCTCCGGCCACCTGCATCTGCTCTTGTTGTTTCTTGCGCATTTCGGTCTGCACTTCCATGAGCGTGGCCCGCGCCTGATCTTCCGTCAGCGCCGTCTTGCCGCCAGCCAGCGAATCTTTCAATCCCCGCGCCAGGATGTTCGGGTCCACAGGAACCGACTGTTTCCGCAGGCTGGTTCCCAGATTCATCCCAAGGGCATAGCTGAATTTGTCTTTTTGCGTGGTGAGCGCCGGAGGGGCCGGGCTTTTTGCGGCCGTGGCTCTCCGGGTCTTGGCTGCAGGAGCTGCTTGAGGTTTTGCTGCCGGAGTCTGCTGAGTTTGGGAGTAGTTATTCCCCAGCAGGATGATCCCAGCCGCCAATGTATTTACCGTCGAAGTGAAAAATTTGTGCATGCAGCTATTGTCACATTGCTCTGGAGGACTCGGCAAACCAGAACCACTGGT
Source organism: Terriglobia bacterium (assembly GCA_963803655.1). GTDB lineage: Bacteria > Acidobacteriota > Terriglobia > Terriglobales > Acidobacteriaceae > JAIQFF01. The sequence continues at coordinate 452,201 of CAWDNR010000007.1, read as the reverse complement.
GACTGCGAACTAAGAGCTGAGATCCGAACACTGTCTTGTCGAAGCGAGCCAGGGGCGTGCTACCCGTTATTCAGCAACTCAAGTATCCGCCCAGCACCCTCGCCAAATTCGCGGGGTTGGGTCAACAGGCTGATGATCAGATATCCGTCTCTGGGGAAATCGTAGAAGTGGCCAGGATGAACAAGCACGGAGGCTTGGCGAAGCAGATCAATCGCCAGGTGCTCGTCAGATCGGGTTACGGGCACGCGCAACACGGCATACCATCCTCCTTCGACCTGCAGGCGCTGGGACGCCTTCTGCTGGGCCAGTTGACGGTCGAGTTCGACGAGATTCATGCGCACCCGGTCGAGGAGTAGGGGCTGAATATTTTTCCTTTGCCCCAGCAACGTCGGCGCGGCCAACTGGATGGGAGCACTCATCGACAAATAAGTGTCGGCAACTACCTCCAGACGATCAATGGCCGCGGTTACCACCGGCTGCGGGCCGCTGACCGCGACCCAGGCCAGCTTCATCTGGGGCAACGCGGAGATTTTCGAAACGCCGCTAAGGGTGAAGGTCAGCACATCGCGGTTGAACACGAAGCTTGGTCGTGGGACGCCGTCATGCGGATAATCCAGAAATACTTCGTCCACGATAAGCGCGCTACCATGCTCACGGCAGAAGGAGTTCAATTGAGTCCGTTCGTCGGCGCCTACATAGGAGCCGGTAGGATTATTGGGATGCACCACGACCACCGCACGCGTACGAGGGTTCACCGCCCGGGACAGTGATGGGAAATCAATCTGCCAGCCATGATCGTAGAGCAGCGGATAAGGAACCAGGGTCACATCCTGCAGGTCGGCGAGAAATTCGAACAAGGGATAGCTCGGCTTGGGAACAAGCACCTCATCATTGGGATTGCACAGCAGACGAAAAACGTAAGAGTAACCCTCGCTGGTACTAGTGGTCAGAATGAGCGCTGCCGGATCAATCTCGAATTCGCGGTGCTGTTCGCGGTAGTAAGCTGCCACGGCTTCACGTGCGCTGGCCAGCCCTTTGGGCTGAGGATCGTAGTCCATCGCGTCCCGATTGGATAGCGAATTGAGGATGGACTCAACGTCGTAACGCAGACCTGCTCGTGTAGGATTCGAGATCGTCAGGTCGAGTACTTTCCTCCCCGTGGCGTGCAGCTCGCGTTGGACTTCGGTAAAGCGATTAGGGGTAAGCTTCCAGTCGGTGCGCTTGGAAAACATGCAGCGCCCATGATACTCAAATCAAGGATCTAGAGCGTCTGGTCCGTTGCAGCCTAGCCTGCAGGAAGAAAAGTTTTCGGGTATTGGCCTTCACCACAGAGCTTGAACGAGCCGAAATCTTTGTACCACTTCCCTTCCGGCACTTCGAATCTCGACTCAATCCAGATGCGTAGCTGGTTCAGGTCTGGGAGGCTGATCGTGCGATCACGCATGCGCTCAACCAGATGGTCACGAATGGGAGCGGGGAACCGAGGTCAGGTTTCGATCTGCGGCACTACTCCCCGAATACGAAGCGTCCCAGTTCGTCCCCCAACCGCTTCACTTCATCCGGGTGTCCCGATGCCCGAAAGCGGTCCGCCAGTTCAAAGAACGCCTTCTCTGTTGGCTTCAATGCCCAGCTCAATGAGTTCGATCAGAACGCGGTTATCGCTCAAACGCCTGCGATTCGCAATCCTTTCAACCTGTTTGGCCACGGGCGCCGGAAGGGTCACACTGCGCCGGACCTTTGGCTGATTGCGCAAGTTGCGACGGTTGGTTGACATTTCCGTCGTGGCGGGATTCCTAGGCGAAGGACTCACGAAGACTGTTGGAAATCTGCCAGCATCACAGCCCTGTATAATGACCTGTTTTGCCTCCTATGGATAAAGCCACACAGCATGAGCTTCGACTGGCCGAGCGCATGTCGCGCCTCGGCACTGAGACTGCCTTTGAAGTTCTGAACAAAGCGCGCGCCCTGGAACGTCAGGGCAAGAAAATAATTCACCTGGAGATTGGCGAACCCGACTTCGACACGCCGGACAACGTAGTCGAGGCTGGAATCGGCGCCTTGCGCGAGGGTTGGACTCACTACGGGCCTTCAGCTGGGCTGCTGGAGTTGCGGCAGGCCATCGCCCAGGACGTAAGCCGTTCGCGTGGAGTAAAAGTCACCAGCGATGAAGTGGTGGTAGTTCCCGGCGGTAAGCCGATTATTTTTTTCACCCTGCTAGCCTTGGCCGACGCGGGGGACGAAGTCATCTTCCCAAACCCTGGCTTTCCTATTTACGAGTCGATGATTGACTATGTCGGGGCGCGGGCGGTGCCCATCCGTCTGCGGGAGGAGAAAGATTTCAGTTTCGATGTGGACGAACTGGCTTCGCTGATCAGCGATCGTACCCGGCTCATCATTCTGAATTCGCCGCAGAATCCCACCGGCGGAGTGCTGAGTCAGCAGGATATCCGCGACATTACCGAGGTCATTGGCGATCGCAATATCATGGTGCTATCGGACGAGATTTATAGCCGGCTGGTATTCGAGGGTAAGCATCACTCAATCATGTCGGTTCCTGGCTTTCAGGAGCGTACGATTCTGCTGGATGGGTTTTCCAAGACTTATGCCATGACGGGGTGGCGTCTCGGTTATGGAGTCATGCGGCCAGACCTGGCGAGCCACATCGCGCGACTGATGACGAATTCAAACTCTTGTACTGCCAGCTTTACCCAAATCGCCGGCGTGGAAGCCGTCCGCGGAGACCAGACTTCCGTGGACCGGATGCGGGCGGAGTTTCAGCGGCGGCGTGACGCTTTTGTGGCGGGGTTGAACCGGATCAAGGCCTTCTCATGCCGCATGCCAAAAGGGGCTTTCTACGCATTCCCCAATATCACGAAGACGGGGTGGGATTCAAGAAAGCTCTCGGAAGCTCTGCTGGAGCAGGCCGGAGTGGCTTGTCTTTCCGGAGCTTCCTTCGGAGATTTCGGGGAAGGTTATTTGCGTTTCAGCGTGGCCAATTCGCTGGAAAACCTGAACCAGGCCCTGCTGCAGATTGACGATTGGACGAAGAAAAATCTTTAGCAGGATGCGAACCCTGGCTTCATGCCTTCCAGTAGTCGGCGGGAAGCGATTTGCATAGCCAACGGCCGCTTCTCCGCCGTGTACGTCATGGTTCCCCCTCTTTGCTTGTCGGTTCGCTTGTCGGTGTCCACTACGTTCATTGACTTGCCATCTTTGGAAACTGTCATGCGGATTATCCTGAACACCTCCCCATCCTGCTTTTCGGTTTGCTCGATGGTGTCGCTATTAATACCCTTCAACGAGACCGTGTGGTCTGGTTCTCCCGGTACAGGATAGTCTCTACCATCGAACTTGATGTCGAGGGTCGTGCCGCCAGCCGGCACCTTCAACCCGTCTTTGGTGCGCTGATATGTGGTAGTCGGGCCAGTGCCAGAGACGTTCTTAATTGTCCACATTTCCCAAGAGCCGGAGAGTGCGTGCGAGCCAGTTGGCCCCTTGCTCGTCCGCGTAGACATCGCGCGCCCAGTAACCCGCTGGGCTGTCGGCGTCTCGGTGCACTCTTCCACCTTCGTATTTCCGTCTGGCGACACAGTTTCGGTGCAGGCAAAAGTGGGTTTGCCGTCCTTCTTATAGCTGAACTCTACCGAGCTAGGGCCCACCACTCGAACCGAAATCGTATCAAAGCGGGGATTCCCGGTTACTTTCTGATCGTTTCCGTCGGCCTTTACATCAACTTTCGGGACACAACTCAGGCAAGTGGTACATGCCTTCGTTGAGCAAGTACTCTTCGGGCGCACGCGAGAACCGTAGACTGTCCATCTTCATCTCCCCCGTACCGTCGAAGGGATCCTGTGCAAACAACAGCGAGGACGCGAACAACAGCAGAGCTAGCAGGTTTTTGATAGAACACCCCCCCGCGCGAACCCGCATGTCCACGGCGTTGAAGCTCGGGGCGTATGGCTATCGACGAGCGGGATTATTGTACGCCGGGAGATGTCTCGCGCTTTTCTTCTTGGGGAAACACGAAGAACCAACCTCAGGCGCTAAAGCGCAACCCATTTTCAGTGACCGAGTGGCACGAGTGAACTCGAGCACTTCCCCACTTCGTCGCAGCAGGCTCTGAAGACGTGCGCTTCCGGGTTCACTTACTTCTTGAACAGATTCTCGAAAGCCTGACGGGCGTCATTGGGACGCAGGGCAGCCGGAGTGGAGGTCTCCTTCTCCACCATCACGCGCATGGAGTAAAACGTGCACTCGTTGCGCTGGTCCTTACGCGGGATCCGTTCCGGAATGGGCTGAGTACACTCGAACCGGCTTGAGGGATCGAAGTACGTACACTGCTTGCAGGAGTGGAGTTCGAAGCCGCACTTGGGGCATTGCCCCACGGGATCGCTGAGCGACTGCAACAGCGAACCGCATTGCGAACAACGGGACACAGCGCGCGTGCCCGGCATCTGGATCGGACGCGGACCGAAAGTATCCTTCTTAACCGGCCTCTCCGCCGGCTCTCGCTTCGCGGTTTTTTCTCCGCGATCCTGGTAACCGTGTTGCCGATACTTCAAGGGGCTCCCTCCTTGCAGCTGCGGGAACATTGTCTCGCTTCGGCGCACCGGCGACAAGGGGGCGGGAGGGCAACGTGGCCAGTTTAAGGTGTTAGATTCCTTTGCGTCCTTGCGGATTTTCTTTGTGCACTTTGCGGTGAAAGGTTTGACCTTATCCACAATCGTCAAGACATCTTGAACCGCAAAGGACGCAAAGGGCCCCCATTGGTCAAGCGCGAATTGTATTTCCCAACAGCGGGTGCTACGATCTGACCAGTTGGCACTTGTTGCGTGGAGGTTTGATCGATGTCAGATGATAACAATAGCTTCCTCTGGTTTCTCGCAGGACTGGGTGTGGGCGCAGCGGTTGGAGTGTTGTATGCGCCGCGTTCCGGTAGCGAGATGCGCGAAACTCTGCGTTCCAAGGCGGATGAAGGCCGCGATTTCGTCTCCGAGCGCGCCCGTAAGGCCCGTGAGCAGGCCTCCGATTTGGTGGACAAGGGACGTGAAGTCGCGAAGCAGCAAAAAGAGCAGTTCAAGTCTGCCTATGAAGCGGGGCGCCAGGCGTATCACGAGGCCACCGCAGCGGATGGTGGCGCATCGAAGAACCTGTAAATTTGCGCCTCTCCGCAGCGCTGGATAGAGTGGCGCGGTAACGCGGAAAATCTATGGACTATCTACCGATTTTCGTCGGTGTAACGGCGGCGGCAGTTGTCATCCAGGCAGGCATCCTAGTCGCGCTTTTTGTGGCCGTGAAAAAGAGCAGCTCTCGCATGGAAGCTCTGGCCACCGAAGTGAAAACCAAAGTCATGCCCACGGTCGACACCGCGCAGTCCATGCTGGTGGAGTGGCGGCCGAAAATCGACACTATCGCCGAGCAACGTCAGCGAGACCACGACCGTGGTTCGCGGCCAGGTCGAACGGCTGGATGCGACGGTTACCGATATTGTTGACCGCACCCGGCTGCAGGTGATTCGCGCCGACGAGTTGCTCAATCGCACCATGGATCGAATTGAGGAGACCAGCGACGCAGTCCACCGGACCGTCATTTCGCCAGTTCGCCAGCTATCCGGCGTCATCCAGGGTCTGACTGCGGGTTTGGAATTCCTGCTGGGTGGGAAAGGCGCCGCCGGCACGATGTTTCCGTTCCGCAGGATGAAATGTTTATCTAGTCTTCAGTGTAGCTTCCGCTGAAAACTGATTGTTAGAACGCATCTGCTTTTCAAAACAGTTTTCAGACTACCAGTCCCGGTTCTCAGCCTCAGGCGATCCAGCCTCCACCTACCACCACATCGTCCAGCGTAAAATACCGCCGCCTGGCCGGGTGTAACCGCTCGCTGCGGCTGGTCGAATGAGACCAGAATTTCGTCCTCTCCAGACTTTTCGATCAGCGCTGGCGCACCCTCGTGGCGATGGCGGATCTTTACCGTGACTCGCATGGGCTCCGGCAAATCTTCGACCGAGATGAGATTGGTCCGGTGCACCCGCAGGGTGCGGGAGTAAAGTTCTTCCTGGTTGCCGACCACCACCTGGCGAGTGTCTCCCTTGATCTGGATGACGTAAAGTGGCGATCCCGTGGCCACGCCCAGTCCCTTGCGCTGGCCCACGGTAAAGTTGTGGATGCCGGATGCTCGCCCACGACTTCGCCGTCGGTCGTGACCAGTTCGCCGGCCGTGTCGGGCAGCGACTCGCCCTGCTCCGCGAGGTAAGCGTCCAGAAATTTCTTGTAGTCGCCACCGGGGACAAAGCAAATTTCCTGGGAGTCCGGCTTTTGAGCCAGGGCCAAGCCCGTGCTGCTCGGCCAACTGGCGGACCTCAGGCTTCGTCATTCCCGCCCAGGGGAAACAGGGTGCGGCTGAGCTGGGTCTGGGTCAACCCAAACAGGAAATAGGTCTGGTCCTTGGAACGGTCGGCGGGACGCTTGAGCAGCCAACGGCCAAGCTGGTCGTCAAACTCCACGCGGGCGTAGTGGCCGGTGGCCAGGGCGTCCGCGCCAATCTGCTGGGCCACAATCAGTAGCTGATCAAACTTCAAGTGATTGTTGCACAAGCTGCAGGGGATGGGCGTGCGTCCCGAGAGGTACTGCTCGACGAACGGCCGTACCACGTCGCGCTCGAAGCGCTCTTCGTGATTGACCACGTAGTAGGGGATTCCGATGGTCTCCGCGACCCGCCGCGCGTCGTAAACATCGTCGAGTGAGCAGCAGCGTCCCTGCACCGCCTCGGGCATGCCCTCGTGGCCGGCCAGCCGGCGCTGGTTCCAGAGCTGCATGGTCAGGCCGACGACGTTGTGGCCCTCTGCGCGCAGCATGGCCGCGACGGTGGAGGAGTCGACTCCTCCCGACATGGCGACGGCGATGGTTCTTGGTTGCGGCCATCGGATGCAGCTTTTGGCTCTAGCTTCTAGCTTTCTAGGCTAAGAGCTAACAGCTTCTTTCTTTATTGTATATGGGAGACAGCTCACGCAGCCGGGCCACCGTCGGCGGAATCAGGCTCAAGGCGAATTCGATGTCCTCAGACGTGTTTTGCTTGCCCAGGCTGAAACGGAGGCTGCCTCGCGCCCGCTCCGGCGGCATGCCCATCGCGGTCAGGACATGCGAGGGCTCAATCGCGCCGGAAGAACATGCAGCTCCGGTCGAGACCGCCAAGCCCTTCAAGTCGAGGGCAATCACCAGAGCTTCACCTTCGATGCAATCGAAATAGATGCTGCTGGTATTGGGCACCCGCGGTGCGCCCCGGCCATTCACGCCAGTGGACTCGACTTCGCTCAGGATGGTTTGCTCCAGCCGATCGCGCATGTGGGACATCGCTCCAGATCGCCGCGAACAAATGCTTCGCGGGCAAGTTCTGCCGCTTTGCCCAGATGCAACGATGCCGGGGACGTTCTCCGTACCCGCCCGCCGCGAACGCTCGTGGCTTCCGCCGTGAAGCATCGGGCGCAGAGTGGTTCCCTTGCGCACGTAGAGCGCTCCCACGCCCTGCGGAGCGTTCATCTTGTGTCCGGAAATGGAAAGCAGATCGCAGCTGATCCGCTTTACGTCGATCGCGACCTTGCCCGCTGCCTGTACCGCGTCGGTGTGGAAGTAAACATCGGCGTCGGCAGCGACCTTGCCGATCTCTTCGACCGGCTGCAGCACGCCGGTTTCATTGTTGGCCACCATGATGGTGATGAGCCGGGTGTTCGGCCGCAACGCCCGGCGCACGTCGTCGGGATCGACCAGACCCCGGCCGTCCACCGGAACGTAGGTGACCTCGCAGCCGGATGCTTCCAGATGCTTGCATGAGTTCAGCACCGCATGGTGTTCGACGGTTGAACTGATGACATGCTGCCCGGGCTTAGTCACACCAAAAATCGCCAGATTGTCGGCTTCTGTGCCGCCGCTGGTGAAGACAATTTCTGAAGCCCGGCATCCCAGCAGAGCCGCTACCGACTCGCGCGCACGCTCCACCGCCGCCCGCGTCTCCTGTCCATGATGATGGATGGACGACGCGTTCCCGAAGTGCTCCCCGAAGTAGGCCTGCATGGCCTCAAAGACCGCGGGCAGCACGGGTGTGGTGGCGTTATTGTCGAGATAGACGCGGCGCATAGGTCTATTCTACGCTGTTAAACCAACGAAATTAGAGCCAGAGAAACATCGACGGCCCTAAGCGACCGCGAGTTCGAGGCCTTCAGCGGGAAAAATGGATGCAGCGTATTCAATGTGCAGTACGCGCCTTGGGCTATCCTAGTGTGACTTCGAAGACGAATGAATAAGTAGAGGAGGCATGGCCAGGACGCCTCCTTTTCGTACCACGCACTCCACAGGGGCCGTCTCAGGCACCATGCACTCCATTTCCTCGCCGCTTAGAACATCGCGCTTGTGGCTTCCCGGGAGAACTCGCAGTGGTCCATTGTGCTCGGTCGAGTCATCCAAATGGACGCGAAGAGGCAGCACTTGGCGCAACGCGCTAGCCGGGGCGTGAGCATACATCACGCCTTCCTTCATCGACCAAGGCCCCCATCCAGGCGACTCCTTCCGCTTGCGGAGCGGAAGAGCCGTATCCTGATGCCACACCACCAGCCAGTTGGAGGTCGCGGACTTGTCGAACAAGGTGGCATGATACGGGAATGCCTCCGCCCCCAGAATTTCCTTGGCGATCGAAAGAAGACGCGAGTCTCGGGCCAGCGAGGCGACCTCCGCAAGACCGAGTGCATGACGGACGCCGGCTCGGCTTCGGGATACAAAGGGCTGGTTCAGCGAGGTGGTGAGGACTGTGATCTCCGAAGCGGTCAGCAACGGGGGAGTCACCACGAATCCCTGTTGCTCTACCTCCGGTTGCCACATTTCGTCACGTCCCCACCGGAACAACCTGACATCTACCGCTCCCCTACCGGTACATATCGCTGCGGATAAGCGGGGCCGATGTAATCGGCGCGGGGGCGGATCAGGCGATTGTCGTCGAGTTGCTCGATGACGTGGGCAGCCCAGCCGCTGATTCGCGACACGGCAAATACCGGAGTGAACAAGTCTACGTCAATCCCCAGGGTGTGGTAGGTGGAGGCGGAGTAGAAGTCCACATTGGCATTGAGTTTCTTCTCGGCCTTCACAAATTCTTCAATCTTGTGCGACATCTCGAACCATTTGCTCTGGCCACTGCTCTTCCCTAGATCGCTGGACATCTTGCGCAGGTGCGTGGCCCGCGGGTCTTCGGTGTGATAGACGCGGTGGCCGAATCCAGGAACTTTCTTTTTCTGAGCCAGCATGCCTTTGATCTGGACCACTGGATCAGCGCCGGCCTTATCGATGGCCTCAAGAATGTGAAACACAGCCTCGTTCGCACCGCCGTGCAGAGGCCCTTTCAAAGCGCCGATGGCCGCAGTCACGGCTGAATGCATATCGGAAAGCGTCGCCGCCACCACTCGGGCGGCGAAGGTGGAAGCGTTGAGTTCGTGGTCGGCGTGCAGGATAAGGGCGATATCGAGGGCGCGCTCGGCCGTCTCGGAGGGCTTTGTGCCATTCAGCAGCAGCAGAAAATTGGCGGCGTGTGAGAGCGACGGGTCCGGCCCAACGATGTTCTTTCCTTTGCGCACGCGATCATAGGCGGCCACGATCATGGCGATCTGCGAGGTCAGACGGAAGGCTTTGTGCAGATTGGAGTCGTGATCGTTCTTCTTCTCCTCGGGATCGTAAAAAGAAAGGGCTGAGACTGCCGTGCGCAGCACGTCCATGGGCTGAGATTGTTTGGGAGCGCTACGCAGCAGCTCGATGATGGCGGGATCCAGCTTGCGTTCTTCCGCCAGTTGCCGGCGGAATTCCTTCAGTTCATTCTGTGTGGGCAGCTTGCCATACCACAACAGGTAGCAAGTCTCTTCGAAATTGGAATGGTCGGCAAGTTCGTGAATGTCGATACCGCGATAGGCGAGGACGCCCTGGTCTCCATCGATGTAGCAAATGCTGGAATTGGTAGCGACGACTCCTTCCAGGCCCTTGGGGGCGTGCGTGGCGGTCAGGCTGGGCATGTTCCCTCGCTCGGAATTTTGAACCGTCGTTGAGGCTGCACGGGGAAGGAAAATGGCGCGTGCTGTCGCAACTAACTTTTATACGCCAAAAGAGGTAAGTTTCCAAGGCAGCGTAGCCTGTGGTAGTGGGCCATTTTGAAAGTAGCTGGGGGCGTCCTTGCCCGTGCCGGCCCCGCACGAGTGTGGCGCTCGCGCTTACATTAAATCCAGGATGAATACACGAAGGTACACTGCCCGTGGCGAAACCTGCGGTCGCGGCCCGGCTCCCCAGTTACAATCGGGACGTGCGCTGGGGAAACTTCATTTGGCTGACGCTCATCCTCCTGACACTGGGATGGGCCGCCTCGGCTTTCGCCAGCGACCCGCTAACCGGATCGCCGCTCCTGCCTTGTCCTGAAGGTTCGCCTGGAGCTATCTCCTGCAATCCATCCAAGAAGGAAATAAAAGAAGCTGGTCAAGCGTTTGCCAAGGGATTGAAGCTGCAGCGGGAAAAGCGGCAGGACGAGGCATTCGGCGAGTTTGAGACGGCGGCGCGGCTGGCACCCAAAGATGTGGAGTACGTGACGGCGCGTGAACTGACCCGCCAGCAGCTGGTGTTCGATCACGTGCAGCGGGGCAATGCGGCGATGCGCGAGAGCCGCCAGATCGAAGCGCTGGCTGAGTTTCGCACAGCGCTGCATCTGGATCCGCAGAATGAATTCGCCCAGCAGCGATTGACCGACGCGCTGGGGGAATGGGCTCCAAAAACTGCAGCTCCACCCCAGGTAGTGGAGGACGCGGACGAGCTTCGCGTCGTGCCGAGCGCGGCCCTGGCTGATTTTCACTATCGCGGCGATGGCCGCGGACTGCTTACCCAGGTCGCTTCCGCGTTCGGCGTGACTGCGAGCTTTGACGAATCCGTGGTCTCGCGCCAGGTTGGTTTCGATATTGGCGGCGCGGATTTTTACACCGCCATGGCCATGGCTTGCCAGATGACCCACACTTTCTGGACTCCGCTGGACAGCAAGCAGATTCTGCTGGCCGCGGAATCGGCGCAAAACCACCGCCAGTTTGATCGCATGGCTTTGCGCGCTTTTTATCTGCCCGGCCTGAGCTCGCCCCAAGAGCTGAATGACATCGCGAACACGTTACGCAATATTTTTGAAATCCGGCTGGTAACGCCGGAGCCGGGCGCCAGTACGCTGGTGGTCCGGGCCCAGCGGAATGTTCTGGACGCCGCCACCCGGCTTCTCGCGGGACTGGGAGATTCCCGTCCGCAAGTCATGCTCGACGTGCATGTCTACGAGATCACCAACACCCTGACTCGCAACATGGGACTGCAGATTCCCAATAATTTCCAGTTGTTCAACATTCCGGCGGGCGCTCTGGCGGCGCTGGCCGGCCAAAATATCCAAAGCCTGATCAACCAACTCATTTCGAGCGGCGGCATCAATCAGGCCAGCTCCCAGGCCCTTTCGGCGCTTCTGGCCCAGCTTTCGGGACAGCAGAGTTCAATCTTCAGCAACCCCTTGGCCACGTTTGGCGGTGGTCTGACGCTGAGCGGGCTGAGCCTGGGAACGGCGGGCGCACAGTTGTCGTTGAACGAGAGCTCGGCAAAAACTCTGGAGCATGCCACGCTGCGCATTGCCCAGGGAAGTGAGGCGACATTTCGGGTCGGCACGAGGGTTCCGATTCTTAACGCCAGTTTCTCGCCGGCCTTCAATACTCCAGCCATTGCGTCGGTGATCCAGAACAACTCGTTTCAAAGTCCCTTTCCGTCGTTCAACTACGAAGATGTTGGGTTGAGCATCAAGGCCAAGCCTTTGGTGAACGGAAACTCCGATGTCAGCCTGGATCTGGAATTGCAGTTTCGTGCTTTGCAGTCACAGTCGTTCAACGGAGTCCCGGTGATCTCGAACCGCGAGTACAAAGGTAGCATTGCGCTTAAGGAGGGAGAACCGGCGGTGGTAGCCGGGGCGGTGACGAGTACCGAGCAGCGCAGCCTGAACGGAATCCCGGGACTGGGATCGGTGCCGGGCCTGAATAAGGTCATGACCAGCAATAGCAAGGAATCGGACGAAGATGAATTGCTGATCGTGATTACGCCGCGGGTCGTCAGCCACGAACAGAAGCAGAACGCGGAAGTCTGGATGCAAAAGTAGATGTCATCTTGAGCCATGGACCCGTTTTCAGCGGGTTAAAAGAGCAATAAACAAGTGGCATGGATGGTGGTGCAAACCGGGTGGGGCGGAAGGTATGCTTATAGCCATCATGGTCGTGGGAAGTAGGCCGGCAACCCAATGGTGCTGCAAGCCCGTTCTTGAGCTTGGTCCCAAGCTTCGGGATTGAAACCGTGGTGACGCGGTGGTGCTGTACGGCTGCGATCCCGATTAGGAGATGACTGAGAGAAAACGACTTGGCCCACCCCGTGATCGAGGAGAAAAGGCATGAGTCATGAGAGAAGCAAGAAGCGGAAGCGGGCGGGGCAAGGAGGGGTGGTTCCCAGTCTCAATTGCATCGAGCCCAACGCAGCCGGAATCGATGTAGGAGCGACAGAAATTTTCGTTGCGGCCCCGCAGGACCGGGATCCTAGCCCAGTTCGCAGTTTTGAGACGTTTCCCCAAGATCTGCACCGGCTGAAAGAGTGGCTGCAGCAGTGCCGCATCACGACGGTAGCCATGGAATCCACGTGTACAGGATTCCACTGTTTCAGATCTTAGAAGAGGCCGGCCTGGAGGTATGCCTGGTCAACGCCCAGCCTGTCAAACACGTTCCCGGGCGCAAGAGCGATGTGATCGATTGCCAGTGGCTGCAGTATCTCCACTCCGTGGGACTACTGCGGGCCTGCTTCCGTCCGGAGGATCGAGTTTGCGTCATCCGCTCCCTGCTGCGTCACCGCGACAGCTTGGTGCAAATGGCCGCCGCGCACGTGCCACCTATGCAGAAAGCCCTCACCCCGATGAATCTGCCGATCCATCACGTGCTCAGTGACATCACCGGTCAGAGTGGATTAGCGATTCTCGACGCCATTGTGGCGGGAGAACGCAATCCGGCCGTGTTGGCGCAGTTGCGGCACGCGCGGGTGCAGGCGAGCGAAGAAGTAGTGGTGAAGTCGCTAGTGGGAGACTATCGGCGGGAACATCTGTTCACGCTAGGTCAGTCCCTGGAAGCGTATCGTTACTACCAAACCCTGATCCCCACCTGCGACCAAGAAATCGAGGAACAACTGCAAAACTTGGACAGCCAGCTTCCTTCCGATGCCCCACAGCTGCCGCCCGAGCGTTACCCTCACCGCCCCCGTAAGAACGAGTTTCGCTTTGATATGCGCAGTGAACTGTATCGCATCTGGGGTGTGACTTGACCGCGGTGCCCTCCTTGCTGGCGGAAGTGGGAACCGACTGGTCCAAGTTTCGCAACCTCCAGGCCTTCGCTTCCTGGGCCTGCTTCTGTCCCCACAATAAGAAAAGCGGAGGAAAAGTTCTTTCCGCCAAAACCCGCAGGAGTGCCAATCGCGTCAATCGCGCCCTGCGGCTAGCGGCCCAAACTTTGGAAAGGAGTACTTCCTATCGGGGCATCTTTTATCGCAAGATGTGCGCCCGCTTGGGAAGGCCTGCTGGGATCACCGCTACCGCCCACAAACTGGCCCGCATCATTTTTCACATGGTTACGACCGGACAGGCCTATGACCAAAGCATTTTTGCCGCCGAAGAGCAACGCCAGCGCAAGCATCTGGAAAGCAGCCTCCGGCGTAAGGCCGCCAAGTTGGGATACCAATTGACTCCCTTACCGCAGACTGCATAAGGGCAGCCGCACGCCCCATCGCAGTTGTTCCTTAGGAGCAAAGAAACCTCGGGTGAGGTCCCGTCCGCTGAGGAACTTGTAGAGCAAGCCAGTTCTGCGGCATTCTATTCCCACCAGCGGCAGAAGTAGGCCATAGAGTCAGTGGTGCGATGAGCCCCGGTAGAAGGAAAGGAATCCAGATGCCGGGGAAGTGGAAAAAGCAGAGAAGAGGGATGTCGTTGGCCGATCGTCCAATAGAGCAGCCGAATGCAGCAGGAGTGGATATCGGCGCACGAGAGATTTTTGTCGCAGTACCTCACGACCCGGAAGGGGAGCCGGTACGGAAGTTCGCTACCTTCACGGAGGATCTGTGGCGCTTAGCAGATTGGTTGCAGCGCTGCGGGGTAACCACGGTGGCGATGGAATCCACCGGCGTATTCTGGATTCCGCTGTATGAGATCTTGGAGCAACGCGGGCTGAATCCCTGTGTGGTGAACGCACGTCACATGAAGAATGTCCCCGGACGGCGGACCGACTGGCATGAATGCCAGTGGATTCAATTCCTACACGCGGTGGGGCTCTTGCGAGCCGCCTTCCGTCCTGAGGATCAAGTGTGCGCCGTGCGAGCGCTGGTGCGCCATCGCCAGCAACTGGTGGAAATGGTAGGCCAGCACGTGCAGCATATGCACAAGGCAATGACGCAGATGAATCTGCAATTGCAGCACGTGATCAGCGACATCACTGGCACTACGGGACTGGCGATCGTAGATGCTATTCTGGCTGGGCAACGAGATGCGAAAGAGTTGGCGGCACTTCGAGATCCGCGCATCAAAGTCGGTGCGGAAGTGATCGAGAAATCCTTGTGCGGCAACTGGCGGGACGAGCACTGGTTCACCCTGGAACAATCTAGGAAATTCCATCGGTTCTATCACGAGCAGATTGCAGCGTGTGAAGTGAATATCGAGCGATTGCTGCAACAGTTCGAGGCTCGTGTCGATCCCGAGCAGAAGCCCCTGCCGGTGGACAGCAAGCGGAATCGCAGCGGAGCCAAGCGTCGCAAAAAGCTCGGCCGCACGGAAAACCAGTTCGATCTCCGCACCGAAGCCTATAAGCTATTCGGCGTGGACGTGACCCAAATCCCTGGACTCGAAACCAACGTTGTGCCCCTGTTCAGTGAGATCGGCCGTGATCTCGGACGATGGCCATCCGCTGGCCACTTTGTATCGTGGTTGTCCCTCTGTCCTGACAATGACATCAGTGGAGGTCGAGTCTTGTGGAGAGGGATCCGCAGGGCCAATAACCGTGCCGGGCAGATTTTCCGTCTGGCCGCGCAGTCCTTACATCGTAGTCCCACTCCCATGGGAGAATACCTACGACGTCTCAAAGCGAAACTCGGTCCCGCCGGCGCTATTACCGCCACGGCCCGTAAGATCGCCACGTTGTTTTACCCTCTCGTCACGCGGCAAGTCGAGTTTGACTACGCGCTTTGGCAAGCGAACGATGCCAAACGCCAACAGCGAATCCAAGCCCGACTCACTCGGCAAGCGCGCAGACTCGGATACCAGCTGGTTCCGCTTGAGGCATCGTTTCTGTAATCTGCTCAATCTATGCCTTTAGTAAATGAGTTCCTCCAAAGCGGAGGGGCGAATGCATGGGTCCTTCGGGCGCTGCTCCTTCGTAAACGAAGGAGCAGCTTCCTCAGGATGACATTAGTTGCCTTCCCGGGCGGCGAACTCAGTCAAACCCTTCAGTATTTCGTAAGGCAATCCGCTCACGTTACTGATCTTCCTTCCGTTCACGAACAGGGTTGGCGTTCCGCTGACTTCGAGCTACGCGCCCAAGGCGACGGAGTGCTGGACCCGTCCGACGGTTTCCGGTTTGGCGGCGCAGGTGGCGGTGTCCCGTCCCTTGGCGCCCGCCTGCTCGGCGAGGGCGGTCAGTTTTTCATCCGCGTTGCTGGCGGTAATGTCTTTCTGTGCGTCGTAAACGCTGGAGATATACTTCCAAAATGCGTCGGGCGAAGTGCGTCCAATGCAGTCTCCGTAGTAGGCAGCTTTGGCGGCCCAGTCGTGCGAGGGCAGCGGGAAATTCTGGAATACCAGGCGAACGTTTTTCTCTTCCGCCATGAGCTTGTCGATGATGGGTTGGGCCTCCTTGCAATGCGGACATTGCAGGTCGCTGAACTCAACCACGGTCACGGGAGCGTCCGCCGGGCCGCGGGAGGGGCCGTTGATGCCCTTGCTGAGCGCTTCTTGCGCCGGAGTGAAGGGATGCACTCCGAACGGGATGATGTCGCCGATCACGGCGTGGTTGCCGTCAGTGGTGACGTAAAGACGGCTGTTCTGCTGTCCCTGGGCGTTGCTGAGGACGACCAGCACTTCGGTGAGTCCTTCGGCTTGAGAAGGACGAATAGTGACGATCTTCCAGGTTACAGAAGGATCGTAGCCAAACATCTGCTTCATGAAAGCGTTCACCGTTTCTTCCGAGGGAAGTCGCGTACTGAAGGTGGGGACCGGCGGAGGCGTGTCTTTCGATTTGGAGGATGACTTCTGCTGGGCGACCGCAAACGAAACCAGCAACAGGGTGAGGGAGCAGTAGAGCAGCGAGACGCATGAGTTCCTTTCGAGAGCGCGACTTTCTGTAGCCTGCAGTCAAGACGCATTCTCATCCGCCGGTTTTGGCCGCGATGGGAAAGCGGCGGCCGGAGCCGAAGGCCTTGAGAGAAATCTTCAGTCCAGGTGCGGCCTGCTGGCGTTTGTATTCCGCCCCGTCGACCATGCGAATCACCTTCCGCACCAGCGCCAGATCATAGTTGCGATCGGCAGCAATCTGTTCAGCAGTGTGCAAGTCTTCGACGTAGTCTTCGAGGATGGTATCCAGAACCTCGTACGGGGGCAGCGAATCAATGTCCTTCTGATCGGGACGCAATTCGGCTGAGGGTGGCTTTTCCAAGGTAGCCTGCGGGATCACGGGATGTCTCGAATTCACGTAATGGCTCAGGCGATAGACCAGCGTCTTGGGCACGTCCGAGATCACGGCCAGGCCACCCACCATATCGCCGTACAGGGTGCAGTATCCTACTCCCAACTCGCTCTTGTTTCCGGTGCTGAGAACGATGGCTCCGAACTTGTTGGAGAGAGCCATCAGCAACGCACCCCGGGTCCGGGCCTGTATGTTTTCTTCGGTCGTATCTTCCTTGCATCCGGCAAAAACCTTTTGCAGAGTTTTTCGATAGCTCTCAAAGATGTCCGTGATGCAGAGCAATTCGAAACGAATGCCGAGATTGTTTGCCAGCGCGCGGGCGTCGTCGATCGAGCCTGAAGATGAATAGGGTCCAGGCATGCCGACGCCGATCACGTTTTCCGGCCCGACAGCGTCGGCTGCGATGCATGCCGTGAGAGCCGAATCGATGCCGCCGCTCAATCCGATGATCACACGCTGGAAGCCGCATTTGCGAACATAGTCGCGCGTCCCCAGGACCAGAGCGGCGTATGCGCTGGCTTCTTCTCCCGGAATCTGCTGATGGATTTCGCCGGTCAGCTCATCGGAATCGAAGTAGATCAGATCTTCTTCGAATGACTTGCCCTGCGCGATCACCTCGCCAGCGGAATTCAATGCCAGGCTGGAGCCGTCAAAAACCAGATTGTCGTTGCCGCCGACCTGATTGACCATGACCACCGGCACCTTGTCTGAGTCGCGCGATGGTGGCCAGCATCTCGCGGCGAAACTCGCGCTTGCCCAGCCAGAATGGCGAGGCGGAAATGTTGAGCACAAAGTTGCCGCCCGCCTGCACCAGCGACTCGACCGGATCAACCGTGTACAGACGCTTGTTCCAGAAGTGTTTGTCGTTCCAGGCATCCTCGCAGATGGTGAGCGCCATTTGCTTGCCGTTGAAAGGAAAGAGCGACTGGCTTCGAGCGGGCGCGAAGTTCCGCATTTCGTCGAACACATCGTAGGTGGGCAGAAGCATTTTCGATTGCAGGAAGGCGATAGCGCCGTCCTTTAGCAGCGCGGCAGAATTCATGACCGACTTGCCGGTCTCGGCGTGAGCTGGGGTCACCAGGCCGCAGATCACGGCGATGCCCCGCGTCTCGGCGGCAATATGTTCGACCGTCTCGCGATTGCGGGCCACAAACGAAGGGCGTTCGACCAAATCCCGGGGAGGGTAGCCGCAGACGGAGAGTTCGGGGAACAAGATGAGGCCGGCGCCGGCGGTCCGCGCTTGCTGCGCGAAGGCCATGATCTTGGCGGCGTTGCCGGAGAAATCTCCAACTGTGGGATTGATTTGTCCCAGCGCGATCTTCACACTTCCAGTGTAAAGGGATGGTCGGCGGGAGCCAAGTCAGCAGTACGTAGGCGCGAGCGCCCCCGCTCGCGCCTACATTCCGGCCCAGCGGAGTGCCTCCTGGCGGTCGGCGAATGCCCGCATCTGCACCGCTTTGCCACTGCGGAATGTAAAGACATCGGCGAGGGGGATGTCTTGCCAGACATCGCTGTCGTAGGCTCGGACCCGGGCGTGCACGAAAACGACGATTCGGTCGCCCGCTGGAATGAATCTTTCCGGTTCGCTGTGCACGTCTGCCACGGACGCACGAGATTGAGTCAGATAGGCCTTCGCTCCTGCCTGGCCGTGGTAGGTGCTGCCTCCGGGAAATTCTGCCGGTTCAATCCATTCGATCTGAGGGTCAAGCGCCTCCACCGCAGCCGCGATGTCTCCGCGATTGAAAGCGGCGTAGGCGTCGCGCAGAGCGCCGATGGCCTGCTCCTGCTCCTTTGTGGCTTGCATGCGTCTCCCTTCGCCGCGACCCCTAGGGCACGCTCCGGCCAGGCAATGGCCCTCATGGCTGGAAATCTCCGCATACAGAACCCCGCACGAGCGAGGACGCTCGCGCCTACATTTTAGTTGGGAGGGGCTCCGGGTCCGCCCTGGCCGAGCGGGTCTGGGGGCGGGCCGGGCGTGGGAGATCTCCCGCCTGCCGGAGAGGCGGTATCGACTTCCTCGCCGGGGCGACGCAGCGATGGCGCATTCGGCGGACGCACTTCAGGCTCGGACGAACTCTTGGCCACGGTCGGCGGGAGGTCCACTTCCCTTTCGGTATGTACGATTTTCTCGCCATTCACTTTCATGCTCTCGAGGCGTACGACTTCGTCGCCCACGAGGCGCACAAAATCTACGTCTTGCGGCGGCTCGCCGTAGATCCACTCCTCAAATTCGGTTTCGCCGTCTTTTTCCCGAATTTTCTTGGGCGGACGGCCTTTCGAGGCGATCACCATTTCCCGATTCATGCCAACCAGAATCTGGTGCGCCTTGACGGCGTCTCTGGTCTTGGGTGGAAGGGTCTCGAGATAGGCTTCCGCGGAGGACTTGGCGTTGAAGTCAAATACAGGCCGCAGCAAATCCTTCAGCTCCTGCGGATTCAGGTCCGGCACATAGCCGTTGAAGACTAGGTCCACGTAAGAGCCTCGCGGGTTAGAGGCGGCGTCGTTGCCGCCCACGGGACTCATGCCCGCAGTGCCGCCCACCTGGATGTGCTGATACCACTTTTGCTTCTTAACCGGGCCGCCATTGATTTCGAAGTGAATGCGATCGTTCTTTACCAGTATCTCGCTGATGCGAGCCTGATCGCCTGGCTTGGCGGCGGGACCCCACATGGCGAGCTTGTTTTGCAACTCGTCACCGCTGGGCGTTAGATTTCCATCCTTCAGGGTCAGACCCGTCTTTCCCATAGGAAAGGGCGAGCGGATATAGACCAGCTCGGCATTGAAGGTACGGATCAGATCCATCCGGGTTTGCTTGGAAATGCGAGGGGTTTTCTGATCGTCGGCGCTGGCTCCGACCACGCAGAAGAGCACAATGGGTAACACAACTGGAACGTAACGTGGGTTCATACGACACCCCCAAAACCCTCAATTGGCGTGGGTTCTGCTTGACTCTGTGCTAACTTGTGTTACAGTTAGAAATCGGCTGGGAGAGCCAACAATGAGATTGCAACGCAAGTCCATAGTCGTAGTTTACACCCGACACGCGGGAACCTGTCCGCACAAAAAGAACGAAAGTTTTGCCCGGTGTGAATGTTCCAAGTGGATGCGATGGTCCAGAGATGGCCAGCAGCACCGGCAAGCGGCCAACACACGAAGTTGGGGCATAGCGGAGAAGGCAGCCGCGGAGTTGCAAAGGCGACTCGATAGTGGAGAGGTCGCACAGCCTCCGGCACCGTCCGCAACTCCGACCGTTGCGGCATGGGCGGAGACGTTCATCACGAATAAGCAGACCAAAGGCGTGACACCGGCCACCGAGCGCAAGGTGCGTTACCACGTCGGTCTCTTCGAGCAGTTCATGTCGGCTCGTTCAAAGTTCTTCCCTGCCGACATAACTATCCCGGACTGCGTTGCCTTCCGCGCGTCCTGGTCCTCTTGGAAATCGTCGGTGACAAGGGCGAAAGCACAACAGAACATCCGGGGATTCGTAAAGCTGATGGGCCGGGCGGATCTGTTACCGGTCTTCGATACGATTATCAAGACCAAAGCCGACAAGGCAAGGCTGGCGCCGAAGCCGTTCACAGAGGAGGAACTGAAACGACTATTGGCCCAAGTGCCGGTCACGTTTCCGGACAAGGTGAAGGCCGCGCGTGTGACGGCTTTGATTCACCTCATGGCCGGTACAGGAATTGCAATCGTGGATGCCGTCACCTTGGAGATTGCTAGCCTGGAAGGCGGCCGACTGAGCATTGAGCGGAAGAAGACCGGCAAGACGGTGCAGCAAAAACTGGATCCCGCGCTTCACAAAGAGCTCTTAGCGGCGACGAACGGGAATCCCAAGTACGTCTTTTGGAACGGTACAAGCTTGCCGACGTCGGCAACAACCAATTGGCAAACCGATCTGCGGAAGGTGATGATCGATGCCGGCTGCTACATCCACGGCAACCTGAGTCACCGCCTACGTGATACGGCGGTAGACTTTTGGTTGGGCGCCGGATGCTCGATGACAGAGATTGCCGCGCTGTTGGGTGACTCTCCGCTCGTGGTCGATCTGCACTATCGGGACTGGGCTTCGAAGCGGATGGAAGAGCGGCTTGCGAAACTGCCGGTGAGAACATGGTAAAGAAGGTCTGCACCTCGCGGCCCGACTCTCGTGACTTCTGTACCGGCCTCCGTGTTAAAGCCTTTTGCTATCGTCGGGACCGAGAGATGGATGCGGAGAGAGCCGCTGAGAACCCACTCGCCGAAGACTTCCTTCGCTCGTATTCGCAGACCGTCGTGCCGACACCAGGGTCGTAATACTCGGTCTGCGTTGCCAGGCCAGTATCCTATACAGCTTTATGACGTTCGACTTTTAGGTTCCGATTTCGTTCGGGGTACCGTCACCGCGGATGGATATGATTTTGAAAGCCGTCGAAAATGCGGATGAGAAAATCTTGACCTTCGATAGGCTCGGGCGTGCCGTCGTAGAGAGTTACGTGCTATCTGAGGTAGGTTTTCACCATGTCGATCACCTCATCGGCCGCAATCGTCTGCTCCGAATTCGGTTTTCGCTTCGGGTCCAGCACATGATGGCGGATGTGGCCCTCCAGGAGTTCAGCCATTAGGCTGTTGACCGCGCCTCTTGCTGCACTGATAATCTGCAGTACCTCAGAGCAATCGCGTCCCTCATCGAGAACCCGTTCAAGGGCCTCAAATTGCCCCCGGATGCGTTTGCTGCGCAGTATCAGCTTCTGTTTATTCCTGATCGCATGACTCATTCGCGAACGAATAATAACATGGCCGGGGCGATCAACTATACCTATGGGGGTATGTATGTTAAATTATTATTCGCTTGCGAGTTTCGTCATGTGGCAGCGCGTGGTTCTCGCTATAGGCATTGTGGCTCTTGGACTGAGTGGAGGCATAATCGCCCTCTTTGTTCGAGGTATGCACGCTGAAGCAAGCGCCGTGCTAGGTTTCTGCTTTGTCAGTGCGCTGGCAATCGCACAGGCTTGGATGGTTGCCTCCGGTATCGCCAAAGCCCGCGGGCTCCATGGCGACCTCAGAATTGAATGTTTTCGAGGGGCTCAAGCGGAATTTGGACGCGTTCTTTTGGTTGGGCTGTGTGCGGTCGTGGGAGTCCTCCCCATGGCGCTCATCGGGGCAAGCTCGGGAACGCCCGCCCGATTCGCCACGGTCGCATTAGGTGGCGCGGTCTTTTCGACCACCGCAGCGTTGACCGTGGCGCCTGTCCTCATTTTGCGGATGGGAGAGTGAGGTCAGTTTACTGAGCGGTTCGTGCCAAGGAGGGAATGTCGCTATGAGCTCTTTGCCCTCGATTGAGAAATCCCCAGCCGACGCATCCCAATCTGGGCAGAAGCAGAATACGCCAGAACTGGGGAAACTTGAACGTGTCACCGAGCACGAACAACACGGCCCAGGGGTGGAATGGGCGGAGCTAATCCGCATTGCTTTTGTGGTCCTGGCAGGGGCGGCAGTCTGGTTTCGGCTTTGGGAGCCGTTTCCAAACATCAGTGTAATCGGCATCGCGGCCACCCTGATCGGCGGATACCCCATTATTAAGGAAGCCTTCGAGAACATCGTTGAGCGAAAGATGACGATGGAACTCTCGATGACCATCGCACTTCTCTCGGCCTTGGCGATTGGAGAGTTCTTCACCGCTCTGGTCATCACTGCCTTCGTTCTCGCCGCGGAAGTTTTAGAGGGTCTCACAGTTGGTCGAGGCCGACGTGCTATCCAAAGTCTTCTCGATTTTCTCCCCAGAACACTTACGGTTAGGCGCAATGCTCAAGTGATGGAAATCTCTGCTGACCAAGTGAAGGTCGGCGATACGGTGATCGTGAAGCCAGGTGGACATATTCCCGTCGATGGCGTCGTGCTTGGCGGCACCTCTTTTGTGGAACAGGCAACCATTACCGGAGAGGCGATGCCGGTTGAGAAGGTGCGCGGAGATGTAGTTTATGCCGGAACTATGAATCAATCGGGAGCTTTGGAAATAACAGCCCAGAAACTCGGCCGCGATACGACTTTTGGAAGGATAGTTGAAGCCGTTGAACGGGCGGAGAAATCTCGAGCACCGATTCAGAAAACCGCCGATCGCCTGGCGGGTTATCTCGTGTACTTCGCCCTTGGAGCGGCAGTTCTCACCTTCATCATCTCTCACAATGTCAGATCAACCATTTCAGTTGTAATCGTAGCCGGAGCCTGTGGCATCGCCGCTGGAACTCCTCTTGCGATTCTCGGTGCAATTGGCCGCGCCGCGCATCAGGGAGCCATCATTAAAGGCGGTCTCTATCTAGAAGCACTGGCCGCCGTGGACACCGTGCTGTTGGACAAGACAGGCACCCTGACTTTCGGAACTCCTCAAATTCGTGAAATTGTTTCAGCCAATGGTTTCGGGGAGCGGCAGATCATAGCCGCTGCCAGCATTGCGGAACGCAAATCCGAACACCCTTTTGCCAAGGCGGTCATGGCACGTGCAGCCGAATTGGCTTTCACTCTGGTCGAGCCTGATGAATTCTCATACACGCCGGGAAGAGGAGTCAGAGTGAGTTATCAAGGCGAGGAAATCCTTGTCGGCAGTCGGGCACTCTTATTAGCGCATGGCTTCAAGAGAATCCTGCCGATCGACGGCAACGGCGCGGGCGGAGTGTCGGAAGTATACGTCACGCGAGGTGGGCAAGTTCTTGGAACCATCCGAATTGCTGACGTTTTGCGGCCAGAGGCAAAGAATGCCGTGGCCGCCATGCGACAAATGGGTTTGAAAACGGTTCTGTTAAGCGGAGATGCGCAAGCTGTGACGACATCTGTCGGTCACGATCTCGGAGTAGACGAAGCGGTGGGCGAACTTCTGCCGGAGCAGAAAGCAAAATGGGTCAGCGAGCTACGCGGGAAGAATCACAAAGTGGCGATGGTCGGCGATGGCATCAATGACGCCCCGGCGCTGGTGGAGGCCGACGTAGGAATCGCCATGGGCTCGGGAACCGACGTGGCCAGAGAGAGCGCCGATGTCATCCTCATTGGAAGCGACCTGTCCAAACTTGTCGAAACCTTACGGGTTGCGCGCCGCTGTCGTGGCATTATCATGCAGAATTTCGTGGGTACGTTGGTAGTGGATAGTATCGGAGTCGGGATGGCAGCCTTTGGCTTTCTGAATCCTCTACTTGCCGCCTTTATTCACGTGGCTTCGGAATTGACGTTTATTCTGAACTCCACGAGGTTGTTGCCCCGAAGTTCTGAAGTGAGGCGATGAGGCGATGGGTTTTGCAGCCAAGCTGGGCGTCTTGAATGGATAGTCATGCATCTGACTTACTTAATCCACAGTCGAGTTGGGGTAGTCCTGGTGGCTCTGGCTATTCTCGGCTTTATAGCAGGGTTCGTGTTTCTCTCGCGGAAGTCACAAGAACCGTTTGGATTCGATGAACTCTACGGACTCTTGGACTGAAGGCCCGTACTGGGAGTTCTGGGAATCGGCTAAGCACCGTGAACACGTATAGGGACTATCCACTCAAAACGAAGCGTGTAGTGGTCGGGCAGGTTACGATCTGCCGAGGCTGCTGTTGCGGTGATACGGAGCGAGGGCGGCCCGAAGTTCCGGTCGAATGGCTTAAGAACGAATGGCGAAAGCGGGGACTGCTGAAGCGAGTCCAGTTGACAATCAGCGGTTGTGTCGGACCGTGCGACGTGCCAAATGTGGTTGTGATTACGAGACCTTCGGGCACCGAGTGGCTAGGCAATATTGCCGATGTTGAGCAGTATCGCAGTCTGTTGGAATGGGCTGTCCGGTGTAGGGATGCTAGCGAGATGTTGGCTCTGCCGCCGGATTTTCACGGGTGTCGAATCAGCCCTTTTGTTCATGAGGATGTTTCTAGGTCGCGTGGAGCCGCCGGGCAGGCCCCACACGGGGAGTGTGACGTATGACCAACACACGTAAACATTCGAGAATCTCGACTGTGCTGCTGGTTGTCTTCTCTTTTCTTTCGTTGCTGGCGGCTGCTCAGGAAAAGAAGGAATTCAGTTGCACCGTCGGACCCGGAGCGGTGATCTCCATCACCAACAATTACGGCCCGATCACCGTCAAGCCTTCTGGAAGCAGCCAGGTGTTGGTCGAGACGATATTCCACGCCGACGCGGTCAACCTGGTGAACGAGCAGCATGGCGACCGCGTTGAGCTTCGTTCGATCTCCAGCCGCCAGGGCACTAATCTGGCGGAGTACACCGTCCAGGTCCCCGCTGCGGCCTTCGTGACCCTTCGATCATCCGATGGAACTCTTCGCGCTCAGGGGTTGCGTGGCGATGTAGTCCTCGAAGCCGCGTCAGGTTCGGTGGAAGTGACGGACATAAGTGATGCCCACCTGCACATAAAAACTCTCAGTGGGCCGATTACTTTAACTGACATTCGCAACAGCCATGTAGACATCCATTCGGTACGCGGCAACGTCAATCTGCTTAATGTCACCGGACCATCGGTTGAGGTCAATTCGGGAGCCGGACGCATCACATACGATGGCGATCCGGGCCGGGTTGGAGAATACCTGCTCACCAGTCACACCGGTGACCTTGAAGTCTCAATCCCAGCCAGCGCCTGGGTTGAGATCAAGGCACGCTCCATAAAAAGTCAGCCCGACCCTGAATTTCCCGACGTCAGCAACGTGTTCACCACGGGCGAGACCAGTTTGACGGGAAAGCCTGGCAAAATTGGGTCCCACTTTGAACTGCGCTCGTTCAACGGCAAAATTCGCCTCAAACGGCCATAGCCGCTGCCGTTTTCAGGTATCCCAGTGCCACGGTTACCGCAGTGCTTGACCCTTCGTCGGATTCAGCAGTTGCCAGGATTGGTACTCTAATTGCGCTCGATTGTGATTTCGGTGTAGATTCTAATCATCCGGTCACGGATTGGTTTTATGCGGTCGATATCGAAACAAATAGCGCTCTTTTGTGTATTGCTGACATTCTGGTCAGCGGTAGCGTTTGTTTCGCACCATCATTCGAGTACGGCCGATGCATTGAAATGCACGGTCTGTGTAGCCGCGCATTCATCTTCCCCGAAAGCGACTTCCACGCTGCCGAACAGGACGTTCCTTCGGTTATCTACTTTTCGGTCTCAACCGGTTCCTGCTAAGCAGCGCATCGTAGCATTTGCCCTCAGCGTTCGCCCACCTCCTTCAGCCTAGAAATCGGATTCAAAAGATCGAATCGACCGGGTGCTTCTTACAGGCACTCCGTCCCCAATTTCTTAGACCTTCTTTGGAGGAATCATGTTGGCTTCTTGCGAAAAGTCGCTGTTTGTGACTTTCATAGTGAGTTTTTGTTTAGTACTGGGTCTGTACGCTTCCGCGCAGTCTGTTGGAAATTCTGGTTCGATCAACGGCACTGTAGTAGACCCTACCGGTGCAGTCGTCGCCAACGCTACGGTTGAAATCCAAAACCCTGTGAGCGGATTTGATCGCTCTACCACCACAGACTCTTCCGGAAAGTTCGCCTTCACAAACATCCCGTTCAACCCTTACCACCTGACGATCGTAGCGACCGGTTTTGCCGTTGCTGCACAGGATGTGGAACCTCGCTCTGCTGTGCCAGTCAGCGTAGCCATCAAACTGCAAGTGGCGGGGTCAACCACAGCGGTGACCGTCGAGGCGGAGGGTGGAGATCTGATCGAGAACGATCCGACCTTCCACACGGACGTGGACAGGAACCTGTTCGACAAGCTCCCCTTGGAAAGTCAATCGTCATCACTCAGTAATTTGGTAACGCTCGCCACTCCCGGCATTTCGGCGGACTCGAATGGATTGTTCCACGGCTTGGGTGAACACGCGGAAGCCTCGTTTGCTGTTGACGGTCAACCCATCACGGACCAGCAGAGCAAGGTTTTTTCCAATCAGATTCCGCTGGACTCGATCCAATCGATGGAGGTAATTGCTGGGGCTCCCCCTGCGGAGTACGGAGACAAGACCAGCATCGTTATCAACGTGACCACGCGGTCGGGACAGGGGGTGACGACACCACACGGCAGCTTCGCTGCGTCTTATGGTTCGTTCGGAACTTCCACCGCAGCAGCGGATTTCTCTTACGGCGGCCAGAACTGGGGAAACTTCATTTCGGTCAGTGGTTTGAACAGCGGGCGATTCTTAGACCCACCCGAGTTTGTCGTGTTGCACGACAAGGGCAATGAAGAGAACCTGTTCGACCGCGTGGATTACCAGATCAGTACCGTAGATTCGATCCATTTGAACTTCGGCTACACGCGCTCCTGGTTCCAGACGCCGAATACGTTTGATTCGCAGAACGCGACGCCGTGGAATGGCGTCGTCGTGGCCAACGGCGGCCTGGACCCCAACGGCAACGTCGTGGGGCCAGCAGACCAGCGTTCGCAAATCAAAACCTTCAACATCGCGCCATCCTGGACGCGGCTCCTCAGTTCTACCTCGGTGTTCACCCTGGGCGCGTTTGTCCGTCGAGACCAATTCAATTACTACCCCAGCGGCAATCCTTTTGCCGACCTCGGCCCCATCAACCTTCAGCGGGAAAGTATCGGACAGAATCGGAAGCTGACCAACGCTGGGCTGCGGGCGGATCTGTCGTATGTGAAGGGGATTCACAACATAAAGATCGGGGCGGTCTATGAGCAGACGTTCCTGGATGAACAAGACCGTCTCGGCATCGTCGATCCGACGCTCCTTCCCTCCCTCACAGATGCAAATGGAGCCCCTTGCTACAACAC
The DNA here is from genome assembly GCA_963803655.1 of Terriglobia bacterium. Taxonomy (GTDB): domain Bacteria; phylum Acidobacteriota; class Terriglobia; order Terriglobales; family Acidobacteriaceae; genus JAIQFF01. Next base: position 424,700 of record CAWDNR010000007.1, on the reverse strand, counting down.
CACAACACACCAGGCCATCGATTCACCGTGTACCGATCTGTTCCCGCATGATCTCACGCAACCGGGCGGAGGCAGTCTCTACATCTTCAATGGCCACACCGACGTGAAAGAGTTGGCTTTGTATGCGCGCGACAACATCACAAAGGGAAACTGGTCCTTGAACCTGGGCCTGCGCGGCGATTTCTACAATGGCCTTGTCACCCATAAGGACATTGAGCCTCGCATCGGAGTCGCCTACAACGTCAAAAAAACAAACACCGTCCTTCGTGTGTCCTATGCACGACTGCTGGAAACTCCCTTCAACGAAAATCTGGTGCTCTCCAGCACCGGTTGCGCGAATGCCGTGTTGAATCCGCTGCTTGGCTGTACATTGCCACGTGTAACGCCGTTCAATCCAGGTTTTCGTAATGAGTTCCACGCCGGCATTCAACAAGCTTTCGGACGTTATCTGGTCTTCTCGGGCGAATACATCTGGAAGTACACGCACAACGGTTACGACTTCAGCATACTCGGAAACACTCCGATCACCTTTCCGGTGGAATGGGAACGGTCGAAGATTCCCGGGTATGCGGCCCGCGTGAGCGTACCGAATTTCCATGGATTCTCGGCGCTTGCCGTCTTCTCCAGCGTGGCGGCGCGTTTCTTTACTCCCCAGATCGGCGGAGCAGGCGCGGTTCCTTCGGTGGCGCTGGCAGGCGGGTCGACACCGTTTCGGATTGATCACGACGAGAAATTCAATCTGACGACTCACTTGCAATACCAGCCGTGGAAGACCGGGCCCTGGTTCGGCTTTAACTGGCGTTATGACAGCGGCCTGGTAGCCGGTCAGACACCCTGCTTCGGCGGCAATTGCGCGCAGACAACAACAACGAACGGATTGCCGGGTGGACCACCAGCGGTTGCGCTGACGGACTCGTTCGGAGTTCCGCTTACAGCCGATCAGGAATTCGAATCTGGGCTGTTTTGCGGCTCCCAGCGGGCCACTCCAACGGTTGCCCTGCCCAACCCCTGCCCTCTGTCGTTGTATGGATCTAGTCTACTAAATGTGCCGAAGCCAAATACGGAGGACGACGACAAGAACCCACCGCGCATTGCGGCGCGAAGCCTTTTTGACGTTGCCGTCGGACATGACAACATCTTCCGCGGCGATAAGTACAAGGTGAGTCTCCAACTCACTGCCATCAATATCACCAACAAATACGCTCTCTACAACTTCCTTTCTACCTTCAGTGGGACGCACTACGTCACGCCGCGTGCTCTAACGGCCGAGCTAGGCTTCCATTTCTAGATGGGCACTAGATCCTGACGAGCCGTAGGAGTACAGATGACGCATCGCGATGAATGACCTGAAGCAGTCGGCCACCGGAATGGCATGACTGCTTCCGGTCTGATTTTGAATCTTAGGCCCACCGTTCTCATGCACAACCATTGGCCATCGAGGGGCAGAAGAAGGGCAGTGGAACAATTTTCAGTTCGCGAAGGCTTCTGGATGTTCGGAATCGTCGGGGTGATTTTGCTTAGCATAATGTTGCTGGCCTTGTTTGGGTACCTGAATTTCGATATGGACTGAGGATTCTCCCGGAAGTTCCGTCCCGCAAGGTCGCAAGTCACAGTGTCGGGCCAAGGTACGATAGTCCAATCCATATCAGCAGCAGAAATTAAGTCGCCCAGCTAGGACTGGCGAATACGCTTGGAATCAGGATTGCTGTTGATCGCGGTAGGGACAGCCGTCGCTGGCTGCCACCGGGTGGCCGGGGGCGGTCGCCCGCTCCCCGGCTCCCACAGAACGTAGCATGCAGATTTCCCGCACTACGCTCGTCAGAAGTTGGGAAACCGCTCCTTGATCTGCTGAAATTGCTTCCACCAGACCTGCCCGTCCCAACTCCGGCTGCTCAGCATTTTGCGCCAGTACCGTTCCACGGCCCGATGGACCCGTTGCAACGCCCGTATGTTCCCGGCGATGCCGTAGTACGCATAGTGACCGCGGAGCATTTGATTAAGGCAGTCCGCTTGCTCTCGGAGCGACAAGTGCCGCATCCGTCGCATCTGGTCCTGCAAGTGCATCAACGTGCGCCGCAGGCGTGACTTTTCCGTACGCAGCCCAACCCGAAAGTTGCCTTTCTGATTGCGCGTGCAGTACAGCGTAAAGCCCAGAAAGTAGATCGTCTCCGGGCGTTTCCGGCCACGCTTGCCTGCGTGTCGCTGCGCAAAGCGACCAAATTCGACGAGTTTGGTCTTGGACGATTCTAAGGTCAAGCCAAACTTCCTCAGTCTCAGGCCCAGTGCTTTCTGGACACGGAGGGCATCCGCGCGATATTGGAAACACAGCACAAAGTCGTCGATGTACCGCACCATATAGGCTTCGCCCCGTAATCGAGGCTTGACCACCCGCTCGAACCACAGATCGAGCACATAGTGCAGGTAGACATTACTCAGCAAAACGCTGATCTCGCCCCTTACACAAAAGGTAATTTCCAGTTCGAAAGGACAGTCACGGGTTGGCGAGCAAGGTACGCAGTGCTTGACCTTCGCCTTAAGAGGTAATATATTTATGACAGATGACACGTTCGACCAAAGCAGAAAGGGCGCGGCAGCTGAACGCCGCTCGTGGCCTATGCCACGTCATGTTGCTTTGCCCGAGGCGGTACAGCGCTTGTCACGCGAGTTCGATCTGTCGGAGCGTCAAGCATATCGATACCTGGAGGAAGCCTCCCAGCTCGACCGGCCGGTCGAAGTCCCCGAGCCTACAGTGCCGATCACGTTGAAGCTTCCGCCGAGCACGGTGAAACGGCTGCGGAAGTACGCGAGAAGCAGCGGACTGACCATTGGAGCAATCGTGACCGGCGCGTTGAATGCGTTTCTACGCACTCTAAAAAAGCATGGCTGAGCCGCGCCCCAAAAGCGGCCCACTGCAAATCCACGTCGCCTATTCGTTTGATCGCCTGCTCGAGTCCAAACTCGCGCAGGCCTACGATATTCTGGTGCCCCGTCGGTGGGCGTAAAGGAGTTCGATGACGAGGATGACGGCAATCTACGCGCGGGTCTCGTCCGAGCAGCAGCGCGAGGAGAACACGATCGCGAGCCAGACGGCGTCGCTGATCGAGTTCGCCCAGGCCCACGATCTGGAGGTGCCCAAAGAGTGGGTCTTCGAAGATGAAGGCTATAGTGGAGCGACGCTCGAGCGCCCGGGCCTGGAGCGTGTGCGGGACCTCGCCGCCGAGGGGCAAATCCAGGTAGTGCTCGCCTACTCGCCGGATCGCCTGAGCCGCAAGTACGCGTACCAGATCCTGTTGATCGAGGAGCTCGCCCGCCAGGGAGTCGAGACGCTGTTTGTTAAAGCGCCGCAGGGTGCCAGCGCGGAAGATCAACTGCTGGTACAGTTCCAGGGCATCATCGCCGAATACGAGCGGGCGCAGATCTTGGAGCGATCGCGTCGCGGTAAGCGACATCGGGCCCACTCGGGCGAGGTCAGTGTGATGAGCGGCGCTCCCTATGGCTACTGCTATATCCGCAAGACCGACGAGGCGCCCGCCGCGTCCACCGTGCTTGAAGCCGAGGCTCGCGTGGTGCACCACATATATGAGATGTACACGGTGGAGGGACTCAGCATCGGCGAGATTACTCGCCGGATCAACGCCCAAGGCATCCCAACTCGCAAGGCAAGCGCCCGCTGGGAATGGTGTCGTCCCCCACCAGGACATCTTTGACCACGAGCCGTACGATTCGCTGGCGCTCCGTGACATTAAGCGTCTCAGCCGCACTGCGCAGGCGGGTGAGGAACGCCGTGAGAGTCTCCGCCAGTCGCAAGAAGGCTGCCCGATCGTTGGCCTGGTCAGCGATCGCCTGCAGCTCAGCACGAAGCGTCTGTTCACGCTGACGCAGCGCAGGCATGCGCTCGCGCAACTGCTCGATCGACAAGAGTGCTTCCTGGTAGGCATTGAGAAGTCGTTCCACGCCTTTGCCAACATGCGTCAACTCCCTCTGCAACTCTGCTCACGTTTTTGGGTCGGATCGCACGAGCGCGCGGCTACCAGCCGGCGGTCCAGTTCCTGCTGAATCAGGGTCGGGTCTTCCAGCAGTCGGATCACCTCCGCCCAAACGATCTGATCGAGGAGATCCTGTCGGACAAGGCGGCGGTTGTTGCAAATAGGACCGCCCAGTTTCCGCCAGCTATCGGAGCCGATACATTTGTAGTAGTGGATCTTGCGCGCGCTCGTGCGCGTCGATACGCGCGAGAAGGCGTAGCCGCACTTCTGACAGCTGACCAGCCCCTGCACGACACTCGGCTCGATGGTACGACGGCGCGATCGTATTTTGTTCTCCTGGAGAAGTTCCTGGGCACGAACGAAGCGATCTTGGCTTACCAGGGCGGGCACGGGGATCTCGATCCACTCTTCGCGCGGACGTTCGTGGCCTGCCGTCATGCTGGGCGTAGTCACACCTCGCCGACGCTGGGGGCGAATCACGCGCGTCCGAGAAGAGGCGCGCGTCTTGCCGAAACACGCGACACCGCGATAGGCGGGGTTGCGCAGAACCGCCCAGACCGTCGAACGCGATTTGAGGGGTTTTGAGCGGAAGGCGCGGTAATACTTTGTGTATCTTACGTAAACCATTGAGCCCGTAGGCGTTCATACGACACCCCGAGCCGACGACTACCGCGATTATAGCGCCGTCTGGAGTGGGAACGAAATGCTTCTTTGGAAAATAATCCACGTGGAGACAGCCGCCCACAGCTGTCCCGGTGTGGTTTGTGCCACTTTTCAGGCCGACCACACATGCAACCCGTTGCGGGCAACTTGCAGTGGCAGGACGCGTCCTCCGTTGTCGCCGATGGCGGTTGCAACCCGGCTGGCGGCGCCTTGCTCGACCAGAAAGATTACGCAACCTCCCCCGCCCGCTCCACAGGCTTTGGCGGCGCGTCCGCCTTGCCGGGCGGCTACCCGGATCAGCTTGTCGATGAGCGGAGTGGTGATTCCGGGGGCGTTGGTCCGGCGCAGCTTCCACTCTTCACGAAGCAGGCGGGCGATCTCATCCCATTTGGAATCGGCCAGCGCCTGGTGCATGGCGCGCGCAATTTCGACGATGCGCTCGAAGTTTCGGAACACCCGCTTGTCGCCGTTGATGTGTGCCTTAAAGACTTCCCAATTGTTGATGCCGGACTTCCTGGGCGCGCCTGTGTAAGCCAAAACAAAGCGGGATTCGACTTCCTCCGGCGCGACTGCCACCGCTTCGCGGTGGATGCCGTCGGCATCTAGATGAATCGCGCTGGCTCCTCCATAGAGCGCGGGATAGTAATCCTGGCAACCGGTAGGCACCTGGATGATCTGGGCCTCGACGTTCTGGGCAATCACGCGCATCTGCTCGAGCGTGAGATTGCGCCCGGTAAAGCGGGCCAGTGCGGCGGTGCTGGCGATCATGAGCGCGGACGATCCGGAAATGCCGGCACCGGCCGGAGACTCGGAATCCGTCTCCATCAGCAGACCTTCCTTGGGTGCAAAAAACTGCAGCAGGCGGGCGCCCAGGGGAAGATGAAAACGGCTGGTCGTGCGCAGAGCTTCAAAGCTGGAAAACTCCTCCTCGCGGCGGGTGTCGACGGATCGCAAGTGAATGCGTTTCCCTTTGAGCGGCGTGATCCGGCAGGTGGTAAGAATATTGACCGCGAAATTCACCGTGAGCGCGCCGGGATGGAACAAGTACAGGGGCCACAGATCGATGGTGCCTCCAGCCAGGTCCGCGCGGCAGGGGGCCTGGGCGATGATGGTGGGCCCGCTCGCGGCATAGGTGGTTTTGCCCATGCTGTGTTTTACCACGAGCCGGGTGGACTGGAAGGCGGGCGTCCCCGCCCGTCCGTCCCGTCAAGAGACGGGCGGGACGCCCGTCCTCCAGTTCGAGACTCTGTTCATGGCCAAATCCTTCGTGTCGCGCGACCTTGATAATGTCCCCATGCGGCGACAATAGAAATGTCCCCTTTAGACGAGGTTACGACAATAGAAATGTCCCCTAATCTGGAGGTCTCCACAGGAGGCCAGATGGGGAAGGACAGCGATGAGCTACAAGGAATTGCGACGAGCTGGGGTATTGGAGCGGGTGAAAAGCGGCGAACTAAAACTGGGAAACGCCGCGGTGATGATGGGGCTGAGCTATCGCCAGAGCAAGCGTTTGGCCAAACGCTATCGAGAAGAGGGCGCCCAAGGGCTGAAGCACGGAAGCGCGGGGCAGGAGTCGAACCGAAAGAAGCCGCGGAAATTCCGGGAACGAGTGTTGCGGTTAGTGGGCAAGAAGTATTCCGGGGAGGAAGGAGAGCGGTTCGGGCCCACGTTAGCGGCCGAGCACTTGGCGAGCGACGATCATGTGGAAGTGAATGCGCAGACCCTGCGCAACACTCGCCCTCTAGACTCCGACTTGTTAGCTTTGTTTTGTGACGGCAAGTACGTCGAAGTCAGAGACGGCGATCGTCTCAAGCCCGCTTGTATTTACCTCGTCGTCGGGCTGGGTCGGGATGGTAAAAAACGAGTGCTGGCCTGCCTTGCCAAGTCCGGCCGCGAGAATCTGGAAGACTGGAAGCTCGTCCTGCGCAGCTTGCTCGAGCGCGGTCTGCGCCGCGTTCTCATCGTCGTACAGGATGACTTCTCGGGTTTATTGCCCATCTCCAAGAGCCTGTTTCCCACCGCGGATGTTCAGCTCTGTGTAGTTCACATGCAACGCAATGCCAAAAACCATCTCTCGAAAGCCGATTCTGCCGAGTTTCAACAGCGTTGGCGTGCGCTGCGAGACACTTGGGATGAACCCATCGGCATTACTCAATTCGAAGACCTCTGCCAACGCTTCGACCACGACTATCCTGCTTTTATGACGGAACTGCGTAAAAAACGCGACCACTATCTCGCCTTTCTGAAGTATCCCGATGCCATCCGTCGTTCCTTGTCTACGACCAATGTGGTGGAAGCCGTGAATGGTCAGTTAGAAATCATCCGCCGCAACAGCGGTGGTTACTTCCAATCCCAGGATACGGTCAAACTCAAACTGGGAATCACCATCACCTCCCTGGAGAACGGGCGTTGGGCCAAGGTCCCCGGTCGGGTGGAAACCTGCCTTCACCAGCTCATTGCCCAGTTCCAAACGCGGTTCGAATCGGAGAGCTAAACCACTGCTGCCTGCGACGCTCCCCGATATGGGAAGCGGGCCGTGAGCTCGGCAGCACAATGTCAGCGATGTTTTGCGCTTTTGCACTAAACCGGCGTTTCCAGGAAAAATGTCGCGTCACAATGCTCTAGGAACGGCAAAGGCCAACCCCCTCGACCCATCGCATCCCCCCGTTTTTCCTACTTCAGCCACATTCGCGCACAATTCCACAGCCCCCATGGAACCCGTTTTCACTTCTAAATTTCTCCCGTTTCACACAAGCCGGGTTCTGCATTGTTGAATTCGTGGGAAAGCCCTGCACTTCGTCAAACACAACTTTCTTGACAAGTGCCTACGGCGCTGGATGTTGTCAGAAGGGCTATGGAGTCGGGCGCGGAAACGGCGTATGCATCGCAAGCGGCGAGAACGGAAAGCCCATGTGGGTGAACTGGTACAGAGGGACGGAAGTTTCCACGACTGGTTGGAAGGACGAGGGCCGCGTGGCTGCTTGATGAACATGGTGGACGACGCCAGTGGAGACACGCTGGCACGCATGGGGAGTGAGGAGACGATCTGGGCGGCGGCGGGGGTATTGCGAGCCTGGGTCAAGAAATACGGCATACCGGTGGCGCTGTATACGGATTGGAAGAACGTGTATGTACGAGAGGCGAGCACGAAAGAGCAATTACAGGGGTGGTGCCGGTGACGCAATTTGGTCAGATGTGCCAGCGCCTGGGGATTCGCATTATCGCAGCCAATTCGCCGCAGGCGAAAGGGCGAGTGGAGAGAAATCACGGCACGCACCAGGATCGCTTGGTCAAGAAAATGCGGCTGAAGAAAATCCAAACGCATGCGGAGGCGAACAGGTTTCTGGAGAAGGAATATCTGCCCGAGCACAATCGGCGGTTTCGGCGTACTCCGGCGCAGCCCGAGGACTATCACCGAGCGGCCCCGCGGGCAGCGGAGTTGGAGGGAGTGTTTCATCTGGAAACCGGTCGAGTGATCGGCAACGACTGGGTGGTGCGGCACGACAACCGCTATTTCCAGGTGAAAGCTCAAGCCCGGCAGTATGCGCCGGCCAAGGGCAAAGTCACGGTGTGCGAATGGGAGGACGGGCGATTACAGATTCGCTATCGCGGTCGAGCGGTGGTTTGGGAGGAGATTCCAGGCCCGGTTGCAGTTTCGGCAGTAAGACCCAGGGAGGCCACGGCCAAGAACCAGAAGCCGCTCACTCCCCATGCGGATCACCCTTGGCGGCAGGGCTATCACGAGATGCGTCCCTGGAGCAAGCCAGAGACACCGTCAGTGTCGTTGATCCATGAAATATCCGCTTTGCGGCGGTGAAAGTTGGAGAGCGTGGACCGTAAGTTGTCTTACTCGAAGACCGCAATGGAGCAGGCCATGAAAGTACAGGAAATCATTTCGCGGGCGAACGCGAAAAAGATCGCGGGATGGCAGGCAGCAGAAAAATGGCGGCGCGACGGACTGTGGAAAAGACGCTGGATGGAAAAGTCAAAAAACGACTTTCCCACCCAGCTTGGAAATCCCGCAAACCCCGCGGGATTCCCACTTTCCCACAGCCCCGACGACTGCGGGAGATTAACTAAAACCGGACATTTCATTTGCTACGAAAAGGGGACATTTCTAATGTCGGTTGACACATGGCCAAATCCTTCGTGTTGAAACTTAATGATAATGTCCCCTTCCGAACTATTTAGAAATGTCCCCTTAGACTGAGACCTCCAGCCAGAGGAGGTCTGTTGAAGAGGACAGCCATGAGCAGTTTTGAGCTGAATCGTGTGGAAGTGATGGGGCGAGTGGGGAGTGGGGATTTGAAGGTGAACGATGCCGCGGTGATGCTGGAGCTGAGCTATCGCCAGGCGAAAAGATTGTGGCGGCGGTATCGGCAGATGGGCAGCAAAGGGCTGAAACATGGCAATGCAGGACGGCTCTCGAATCGCAGCAAGCCGCTGAAACTACGCCGCCGAGTTTTGCATTTGATTAGAAAAAAATATTCCGGTTCGGAGGAGGAGAGATTCGGGCCGACGTTGGCGGCCGAGCACTTGGCGGAAGAAGACGGCATCGTGGTGGATCACGAAACCGTACGACTTTGGATGTTGCAAGAAGGGCTGTGGAGCCGGCAGCGAAAGCGCAAGAAACACTGCCAGCGAAGGGAGCGCAAATCGCACTTTGGGGAACTGGTGCAGCTGGACGGTAGTTTCCATGATTGGCTGGGAGATCGCGGTCCAGGTGGCTGCCTGATGGACATGGTGGATGATGCCACGAACGACACCCTGGCTCGGATGGGGAAAGAAGAGACAATCTGGGCGGCGGCGGGCGTCCTACGGGCCTGGATCGAGAAACATGGGGTGCCCCAGGCGCTCTATACCGACTGGAAAAACGTGTACCAGCGAAAGGCCACCCCCGCCGAGCAGCTACGGGGGAAAGTCCCGGTCACCCAGTTTGGGCGCATGTGTCAGAAGCTGGGCATAGGGATCAGGGCTGCGAGTTCGCCACAAGCCAAGGGGAGAGTGGAGCGGATCCACGGCGTGCATCAGGATCGTCTGATTAAGAAGTTGAGGCGGAAGAAGATCGCAAGCTACGCGGCGGCGAATGAGTATCTGGAAAAAGAGTATCTGCCGGAGCACAATCGACGCTTTGCCCGTAAGGCAGCGAAAGCAGAGGATTATCACGGACGGAAGCCGACAGCCCGCGAACTACATGAGATTTTCCGCTTAGAGGCCGAGCGCAGGATCAGTAACGACTGGGTGATCCGGCATGAAGGCCGTTATTTGCAACTGCAGCCTGCCGGTCAGGCGCGCTATGGACCCACGCAAAGCAAGGCTCTGGTATGTGAATGGGAGGATGGAGCCATGGAGGTGTACTACCGCGGGCGGCGCCTACCCTACCAAGAGCTTGCCGAACCGCTGCCCAGAAAATGTGAAGTGGACGACAGAACCCAACACAGCGTCGCTGTCCCATTCTTGGCCAAGCCGCGTAAGCCGAGTCAAGATCATCCTTGGCGACGCGGTTACGGCATCAGGAAGCAGAAAGCAGAGATGCGGGCGCGCATGATCGCGCCCATGGAAGCTTCGCTGTGAATTCTCGCCGCCACGACCAACACGAGGGCCAAAGCGGCGGATGCTATGGGGTCCACCCCGTTGGGAATCGTCGCTCTTAGGCGATCCTGGCGCAAATTTTTCTCTGGAAAACGGGGGACATGCACAAAAAGAGAAAAGGCAGGCAAAAAAGAAGAGCCTATTCGCGATGCGCACAGTGGAGTTGAATCAAGCGATGAGCGGGCGGGAAGGGGCTCAGTTGCCGCCCCTTCCCCCCGCGCCCCCCAACCCTGCTGATAGGTGCCACTGCGATGTTCTCCTTCGACATCAACACCAAAAGGGGACACTTCTAATTAGTTAACGATGGGGACATTTCTAAATAGTCTTGACACATGGCCAAATCCTTCGTTGACAAGAGGGTGGGTTTGCCGCACACTCGGCCCAGGTAGTTGCCGCTCCTGCTGGGCGTTGGCTAGCGTGGCGGCTCGCAACAGGTTGTAATCATGGCTCCTATCCCTCCCCTGACCCCAACTCCTCCCGAATCTGCGGGAGCACGGATCCCTGCGCGAACTCGGTCTGAAGTATCCGACGAAACCATCCTGCAGTCGAACGCCAGCCTGGTCTATCTGAAGCTACGCAAGATGATCGCATCCGACACGCAGCCCATCGACACCATCCTGGGAGCTATCGCCGTGGCCGCACATTCGCTCACCGGGGCTACCGGGGCGGCCGTCGCCATGCCGAAGGACGGGGCGGTGGTCTGTGTAGGTAGAAGCGGCGAGACTGCGCCCGAACTCGGCGCCCGACTTAACGTGGATTCGGGAATCTCGGGCGAGTGCCTGCGCTCCGGCGTGATTATGCGCTGCGATGATGCCAGCAGGGATTTTCATGTGAATGCCGAGGTCTGCCGCGAGCTGGGACTGCAGTCCATTGCGGCAGTTCCTTTGCGTGGACAGCACGGCAGGGTCGGAGTGCTGGAAGCCTTCTCGACCCGGTCTTACGCCTTTACCGAAGACAAGATGGCTGTTCTGGAACGGCTCGCGGGATTGGCCGAAGCAGCCTGGGCCCGAGGCGCAGTCACGGAAGTTCCATCCGAGGTCCCGCTCGCAGTCCGGTCCGATGAAAAGAGCGTGGCCACGACCGAAGTTGCAGACATCGTGGAAGCACCGCCGGAACCGCCTCGTCCCGTCGCCGCTACGATCCCGCTGACGAAGGTGCGAGAGATGTTCGCCAAAGCGCGGGACGCAGAGCCAATCACTTCGAGAAAGTGGCGCTACGCAATCGTGGCCGCTGTGGCCCTGTTGGTGATGGCGCTGCTCTCGGTTTACGGCTGGAAGGCCTGGTACCGATCGAGCATTGCGTCCAACACAAATCAACCGCCCGCCAGCTCTCCCGCCGAAAGTGAGAATGCCGCGGCCGGAGAAGGACCGGCTTCGACTCCCGCCATCGTGCGCCCTTCCCCGCGAACTTCGTCACGGTCTTTCTCGCGGTCTTCGTCGCGGCCGGGCGAGTCGCCGACTCCTTCGGTCGCGAAGGGTGGGGCTAAGAATTCTGATGCAGGGGCTCGACGGCAATCGCGATCGGCCGAACGCGGCAGTGCAAATGACGGGACGCAATCGAATTCTGCTTCAAACAGCGAGGAGATTCCCCTGATTGCAGCGACAAATGCGGACTCTGCCGACCTTGGGAAGGTGCTTACAACCGCGGCGGCGGTGCCCACTCTGGGTGTCCCGATCTCGCGGGGCGTGGCGGGAGGGGTTCTGACGTACAAGGTGCAGCCTGTCTATCCCCCGGAAGCGCGGCGCATGCACGTGCAGGGAAACGTTGTGATTGACGCAACGGTTACGGCACAGGGGCAGGTTGACGAGGTGAAGCTGGTCAGCGGAGATGCCATTCTGGCCGCGGCCGCGTTGGATGCCGTTCGCAGATGGCGATACACACCCTACTCATTGAACGGCAAGCCCATTCCCAAGCAGACCCGGATTACCATCAGCTTTATCGCACCGCAGTAAATTTCAAATCTTGAATTTCAAGAGTCTAGGTGAGATTCAATGCGCGCCGCACCGAGCCCCGTTCCTGCTGAATCTTTTCCTGCAGCAGGTTGATGGCGTAAATCAACTGCTCCGGGCGTGGCGGGCAACCGGGAACGTAGACATCCACCGGAATCACCTGGTTGACGCTCTGCACCAGGGCATAGTTGTTGAACACCCCGCCGGAAGTGGCGCATGCACCCATCGAAATAACCCATTTGGGCTCGGGCATCTGCTCCCAGAGCTGGCGGATGACCGGCGCCATTTTGTTGGAGACGCGGCCAGCGATGATGATGAGATCAGACTGGCGTGGCGACGGCCGAAATACTTCGGCACCGAAACGGGCAATGTCGAAGCGGGACGCGCCCATGGACATCATTTCGATGGCGCAGCACGCCAAGCCGAAAGTTAGTGGCCAAATGGAATTCTTGCGCATCCAATTCACAGCCGAATCGAGCGTGGTCAGAACGACGCCTTCAGGCGTTGGGTTGCCGAAGGTGAGTTCCTTGACTACTTTCTTGCCGTTCTCGGTGGTAACGTAAGGTCCGAAGCTGAGTCCGTCTGACATGACAGGTCCATTGTAAACCAGGCGGGAGGGCCGATGGTGCGGGAATACTTTTCTAAACAGAGGGGCGTCCATCCTGAGCTTGATAAGAGCTTGCCCTGAAGTCCCCCAGGATCACGCCGGTGTGGAAATTCGGGGTGATCGGATTTCACGAATCTTAAGGAGCCACTCGTGCCTCCCATGCTCGACAACGGAATGGCTCACCTCAGCAGCCCATATACATTTGCAGAAACAGTCAAGCGGCTGCAATCCTTGCTGCAGGCCCAGGGGCTCGTAATATTTTGCCGCATCGACCACAGCGGCGAAGCTGAAAAGGCCGGCTTGAAGATGCCTCCTACGCAAGTGATCATTTTCGGCAATGCCAAGGGTGGAACGCCGCTGATGCTTGCGTCTCCCACTGTCGCCATTGATCTCCCGCTCAAGGCGTTGATTTGGGAAGACGGGGAGGGTAGGATCTGGGTCTCCTACAACAGCCCGGAATATCTTGGGCAAAGGCACAATATTCCCGGCGCACTGCTCAAGAATATTGCCGGCATCGGGCCCCTTCTGCAAAAGGTTGTAGGATAGTTCGGCAACAATATTTGCCACCTTACAGGAGAAAGCAAATGGCTGAGTTGAAGTCTGCTGACAACGGAAAAGAAGTTTCACGCGATCGCCTGGGCGAGCTTTTAAACGAAGATCTTTCCCGCGAATATCAGGCCATCATCGGTTACGTGGTGTATTCCCAGGTGCTCAAGGGCGCCGAGTACATGAATATCGCGGATCAACTCGCCATCCATGCCAAACAGGAACTGGACCATGCGTTGATCATTTCGCGGCAGATCGACTATCTGGGAAAAATGCCTACGGTGAATCCGTTGCCGGTCAAGACTTCGGATGACGCGAAGGAGATGCTCCGCTTTGATCTGGCCAATGAGAATGACACCATCCGAAATTACCGCGAGCGGATTGGACAATGTGAAGCTCTGGGAGAATTTGCGCTGGCGGAGCAGATTCGCCAAATCCTGGTAGACGAACAGGACCATCAGATCGATCTGGCTACTGCCCTGGGAGAAGAAGTCCCCGATGTCGGAAGGCGAGCACTCAGCAAGCGAAGATAGCGTGGCGGCAATTCACCAAGACCCGCAGCATTGGAAGAAGGAGATTCTCATGGCCGACCAGAAAAAACCTATTCTCGAACCAACGACTCAAGCCTTTGTCGATGCCCTGGCTGCGCAAGGAGGAAAGCCGCTGTACGAGCTTTCGTACGCCGACGCACGCAGAGTCCTGGAAGACGCGCAGGCCATAGAGGTCACGAAACTACCCGCTGATGTAGAAGAAAAAACTCTGCCGGTCGGACCCGAGGGAGAGGTGTCGGTACGCATCTATCGTCCAAAGGGCGCCATGGGGCTTTTGCCGGTCGTAATGTACTTCCATGGCGGAGGCTGGATCTTGGGCAGCAAGAATATCCATGACCGATTGTTGCGCGATCTGGTGAACGCCACTCATGCCGCTTTTGTATTTGTGAACTACACGCCCTCTCCCGAAGCATATTTTCCGGTGCCGATCGAGCAAGACTATGCGGCGACCAAGTACATTGCTGAGCATGGCAAGGAACTCGGTCTCGATGGTAGCCGGCTGGCGCTGGCCGGGGACAGCGTGGGCGGCAACGCGGTCGCAGTGGTCGCCCAGCTGGCCAAGGAGCGCAAAGGACCAGCCATTCTCTACCAGGTCATGATGTATCCCGTGACCGATTCGAGCCTCTCGCAGGAAACGTACGAAGAGTTCGCCGACGGCCCCTGGTTGACTCGGGCTGCGATGGCCTGGTTCTGGGATGCCTATGCGCCTAACCTGGAAGACCGTAAGAAAACCATGGCGGCTCCGCTCACAGCGACGGCGGAACAGTTGAAGGGTTTGCCTCCGGCGTTGATTATCGTGGACGAGAATGACATCCTGCGCGATGAGGGCGAGGCCTACGCCAGAAAGCTCATACAATCGGGCATAGAGGTGACTGCCACGCGCGTGCTGGCCACTCACCACGACTTTGCCTTGTTGAATGCTTTGGCAGATACGCCCGCTACCAGGGCCACGGTTCTGCTGGTTTCTCAAAAGCTTGCCGAAGCCCTGAGTTCGGCAGCCGAAAAGGACGCAGCTGCATAGCTGCGGTAGCGTCGCCCCGACTCACGTAGGGGCAGATGTCCTCATCTGCCCGGTCGGGCGAAGCCGCTAGCCCCAGCGGGGTTGTTCATCCAGGCTGATACCCAACGCGGTTTTCGCCACCACCTCGTGCGTGAGGAAGGAATTCGCGGGGTGGATTCGGCCCAGACGCGCATCGCGGATCAATCGCTCGTAACCCGCCGAGCGAAAGATCCCGGTGCCGCCGGTCACATCCAGCCCCAGGTCCACGGCACGCCAGGAGCCCTCGACCGCGCGGTATTTGGCTGCAAAGATTTTTGCGGGCCAAAGGGCGCCATGATCTACCCCATTCGACCAGTCCTCGGCGACCGCTTCCAGCTGCGGTCCGATGGATTCAAGTTCAATGACCATTTCGGCGATGGCATGCTGCACCTCGGGGTGATACGCCATCGAACGGGAGAGCGCCAGCGAGCCTTTGCTCTTCGCCGCGGTAATACTCTGGTCCAGCGCGCGTTTGGCTAGCCCGTAATAAACATTTCCAAAGCCCAGTAGTCCCCAGGCAAATATGGAGAGTACGAAGGGATCGATTCCCGCCCCGCCGGCAGGCACGACCCGCGCGACATACCGGTCCGGAACAAACACATTCTCCAGCACAGTGTCATCGCTGCGGGTCGCGCGCATGCCCAACACATCCCAGGTTTCCTTGATTGTGTATCCCGCAGTATCGCGCGGCATGAATGCGTGAACGATCTTTGGCTGCCTGGAATTGCTGGTGTCTATTCCATGCAAGCCAAACCGGGTCCAGACGGGTGTCAGGCTGCCAAAGTGCTTCCGGCCCGTGAACCTGTAGCCGCCGTCGACGCGTTCCGCTTTCGTGGTCGAGAGCAGGACCGGCAGATCATTACCGCTTTCCGCATGGCCGGCTGCGAAGATCTCGCCGGCCGCCGCCTCCCGCAGGAGCCATTCCAGTGAGACATCTCCCCGGCGCCAAAGATCGGCTGCGACGCCGACCCAATAAAGATGCATGTTTACGGCAAGCGCGGTGGCTGGCGCGTAATACGCCAAGCGGCGTTGCTCGCGGCACACTTCAGCAAGCGTCATCCCCGCGCCGCCGAATTCCGACGGCAAAGGCAGCAGCAGATACTTCGCCGTCCGGAGCTCCCCGAAATCTTCGTCAAAGAAGCGGTTTTCCCGGTCGTAGGAGGCGACGCGCGAAGCAAAACGCGCAAGCATCTCTTCGTTGAGCACAGGCGTATCAGACCGCAGCAAGGACATACTCGTGTTCTTCACAGGCTGCGAGTTACCGTTGCCGATCGAGCTCTCTTTGGAAACAGTTGCGTTATGAGTTGGGTTCATGTGTTTTTTCCTGCTGAAGTGTAGTTTCCCGCGTATTCGACAGCGCCAGAGGTTCGAGGCCGATCCTCATCTGAACGCTCCATGATTAACGCCCAAAGGCGTGAGTTCGCGCAAGCGCAACGGCCCGATTTCCACGTCGGGACCGTCACGTTTCACGTGTCCACGCCCAACTTAAACTACGGCCGAGCTTCGTACACTATGTTGAAAGGCGTTTCCGCAGCCCGGCGGAAACGATTGAACCCGGCTGAGGTCACAACCTCCCGAATACGTGTCTCGCCGGCCTGCGCACCCAGGCACAGTCCGACTTCCTGCGATCGTGAGCAAGGCGTACACAGAAGCGTTGAAAATGAATAATAGACCCGCCCCACGGGATTCAGATTGTCCTTCAACTGGTCATTGGCAAAAGGCTCAACGATCATCCACGTCCCATCCTTCGCCAGGGACTGCCGGACATGCGCAGCCGCCCCGATCGGATCGCCCATGTCATGCAGGCAATCGAAAACGGCCACGAAATCGTAGTCTTTGCCGGGAAACTCTTTTGCTTTTGCCACTTCGAAGGTGACGCGGTCGGCGACGCCGTTACGCTTGGCGGACTCGCGAGCCGCTTCAATCGACTTGTCGTGGTAATCGAATCCGAAGAATCGAGACTTCGGGTAGGCTTTCGCCAGCAATATAGTGGACGCCCCTTTGCCGCAGCCGACGTCGGCCACTCGCGCCCCTGCCTCCAGCTTCGTCTTGACATCACTCAACGCGGGAATCCATGAGCTTACGAGGTTCGCGGCGTACCCTGGACGAAAGAACTTCTCGCAACCGTGGAAGACCCCATCAACGTGTTCATGCCAACCCATGCCGTCGCCTGTGCGGAAGGCTTCCACGATCCGTGGAACCGCCGCCAGCGAACCCAATGCCAGTTCGAATGCTCCCGGCAGGTAGGCCGGACTGTCTTCATTCGCCAAAGTGAAGGCTTGTTCCTCACTCAGGCTGAACTTGTTGGTACTTGCATCGTAGGTGATGTACCCCCCTGCCGCTTGTGAAGCCAGCCACTCGCGCAAGTAGCGCTCATCGGTCTTCGTCTTAGCGGCGAGTTGTGCGGAATTCATGGGATTCCCGGCGAGGGCCTTGTAGAGCCCCAACTTCTCCCCAATGACGACCATGCCGGTATGAACCGCGGCGCCAAGATCAGTCACGAATTGTCCGATAAAGGCGTTCAGTTTATTCATGTCAAGAGTGGGAATCTGTGCTGTACTCATTGGATTTGCCTCCTCTTGCGGATCGATCCTCATCTTACGATACTGCTATTGCTGATGGCTTCTTTGGCAACCGCATTTTGCTAGAATCCGCTCTGCGAAGCGTCTCGTCCGGGTTGCTCTCGAGGAACGCGCGCAACGGAATGCTGCACCTCGCTTAGCAAGTGCAGAGTAACAGGCATCCGGACGTGAAGTAACGAAACAACGCCTAAGAAAAGCCGAAAATTAGAATGGCAAGCTGCTTGGCTTGGCTGAAACGGGAGCACACTTGGAGACGGGTCCCCTAAACTACCAATTCGGCGAGTTCACGCTGGACCTCGCGAGGGGGTGTGTGTTCAAGGCGGGAGAGGAAATCAAGCTTCGCCCTAAAGTATATGAAACCCTCAAGTATCTGGTGGAGCACCCTGGACGGCTGATCGGCAAGCAGGAATTGATGCAGGCGGTGTGGCCCGACGCCTTCGTTACCGACGATTCGCTGGTGCAATGTACCCTCGAGTTGCGTCGCGCCCTGGGCGATCGTAGCCAGCAACTGCTCAAGACTGTCCCTCGGCGCGGGTATTTGTTCACTTCCGCGGTGACCCGCCGCGCACCGAAGCCCGATCATTTCCCCACGACTGATTCCTTTGACTTGTCAGGTGACCGCGAGTCGTTGGCGAATATCGCCAAGAAGCGCCACAATCTGCCGATCCCGCGTACATCGCTCATCGGACGAGAACAACAAGTGGCAGAAGCCGCCGAGTTGTTGCTCCGACGAGAGGTTCGGCTTTTGAGCCTCACCGGTCCAGGGGGTGCTGGAAAAACTCGGCTTGGAGTTGCCCTAGCCTCAGCCATTGCCGACAGGTTCTCGGGCTTTCAATTTGTTGGGTTGGCTTCAATCACCCAGCCCGCCCTGGTGGCGACCGCCCTCGCGGACGCGTTCGAAATCCAGCAAGGCGCCAGCCGCACCATCCCGCAACTGATCGGCGATCGGTTGCAGCGCTGGGGACCATTCTTGCTCCTGCTGGACAACTTCGAACAGGTCCTCCCGGCTGCGACTGTGGTGGCCGAAATATTGGAAGCATGCCCGTTTCTCAAGGTTCTGGTCACCAGCCGGTCGTGCCTGCGTATATACGGCGAACAGGAATTCCCTGTGACACCGCTGGCGCCGAATTCCGCCATCGAGTTGTTTGCGCAACGCGCGGCGGCCGTCTGGCCCGATTTTGCGATTACTTCGGAAAATGCATCTGCGGTTCAGGAAATCTGTTTACGGCTGGATGGACTGCCGCTCGCGATTGAGCTGGCAGCTGCCCGAACCAAAGTATTGCCACCCAGCGCCATCCTGGATCGGCTGCAAAGCCGCCTGCAATTGTTGACTGGTGGTGCGCTCGACCTGCCGGAACGGCAACAAACGCTCCGCAAGACTATTGATTGGAGTCACGATCTCTTGAATGAGGCCGAGCGGAAGCTGTTTCGCCGGTTCTCCGTGTTTGTCGGCGGATGCACGTTGGAGGGGGCGGAAGCAGTCTGCAACACCAGCCGCGACCTCGGCATTGATCTGTTTGAAGGGCTGTCATCTTTGGTGGATAAGAATTTGGTTCAGCGTGTAGACCGAGCCGAGGCCCAGCCGCGTTTCGTGATGTTGGAGACAATTCGCGAGTACGCCCTCGAGTGCCTCACCGATAGCGGCGAGCAATCCGCTGCGCGGCGGGCACATGCGGCGTACTGTCTGGTTCTGGCGGAAGAGGGAAATCCCGAACTGAATCCCGCAGATCGCTCTCGCTGGCTGGCGCAATGCGACATTGAGATCGACAACTTTCGTTTCGCTCTCGACTGGCTGTTTCAGACCCTGGACCTGGACTGGGGATTGCGTTTATGCGTGGCGCTGTTTCGATTTTGGGATATGCGCGAACATCTGACCGAGGGCCGCGCTCGCCTGGAAACGGTTCTGCGCCTGGCGGGCGCCGATCGCCCAAGAGAACGGGGCAGGGTGTCGCATTTTCTCGGCGCCATAGCGACAGCTCAGGCCGACTATCCATCGGCCGAGCGTTTTCTCGAACAGGGCCTCTCTCTTTATGAAGCCCTCGGCGATGAGCCGGGCATTGCCGCATCTTTGAATGCTTTGGCGATATCGGCGCGGGACCGGGGTGACTACGCTGCGGCGCAAGGCAATTTTGAGCGAAGCCTGGCGTGCTGGCGGATGCTGTCGGACCGGTTGGCAATCGCGCGTTGTCTCCACAACCTCGCCAACGTGGTCAAGGTTCGCGGTGACTATGCCCGTGCCCGATGGGCGCTGCGGGAAGCGACGGGCATTTTTGAGGAACTCGGTGATCGCACGGGTGCCGCTTGGACTGTGAACCAACTGGGTGACATCGTACGCGAACAGGGCGACCTGGCTGCCGCTCGAGGATTATATCAACGTGCGCTTTCAGCCTTCCGGGAAGCCGGAGACCCATGGGGTTCCGCGCGCTCTCTGACAGATTTGGCCTACATCGACTGTGAGCAGGGAGACCATTTGGCTGCACAGGCCGCATGCCGCGAAGCCCTGGAAATTTTCGCGGGTTTGGGGCACCGGCGTGGTATCGCACGGGCGGTGGAAGGCTCCGCTTGTCTGGCGCTGGCTCAAGGACACGCCGAGCGTGCGCTGAAGCTGGCCGCCGCCGCGGCGCATCTACGCCAGTTGATCAGCGCTCCTCTGCATCAAGCGGAACAATCCAAGCTCGATCAGATGCTGCAACCTGCGTGGCAATCGCTCGGTGAGGCGGAGGGGAAGGGCGCGTGGACAGAAGGTTCGGCGATGAGCATGGAAAGAGCTATCCAATATTCTTTGGAGGAGCCGGAATCCGCTAGTTCAGGTTAACAGGGTCAATTTGACGCTTTACTGCGGCAACACGATCGACGGGAATATCTACCCTATGGGACTCTCTCGACGACCGGGGAGACCGCTTGCGCCTGGAGTAGCAATAGCCAAACCCGCAGCGCTTCGTCTGGATGCATCACGCCGACAGCATGGTCGAGCCTTCCCAAAAGATCCCACTCGCTAAACGCATAAGACCAGTCGCCATCCGCCAGCTCACGAGTGCCCGGCAACTTTCGCGGCCCCGGGCTTGATCACTTTTTGTTCAGCGTGATTATTCCAGTCGTCCAAGAAAATCTCTTCGTAATACTTGGCGGCTGTCGCGTTATCGATAATGACTCCGGCGTCGCGATTGTCCAGGACGCCCTCTCCAGACCAGTTCATACTCGAGACAACCACCTTCTTGTGGTCGAACACAAATCCTTTGTTGTGGACCTTGTTTTGTATTTTTACGTTGTCAAGATTCACCCCGGCTGCCTGGAGAGCTTCCAGGCCGCCCTTAGGCACCTGAAATTGACTCAGGACGATTCTCACATCCTTGCCTGCGTTGATTTTGGCGGCTACGGCATCGATCAGGTCGGTGAACTTGAAATCGCTGGATGTGCTGGTGGGGTGGATGTATTGCAGTTGAATGTACAGTGAATGCTGGACCGAATTGATCAGGTCCAGCATCGCTCCTTGATAAACACCCTTATCGGGTGTCAACAACGGCGTAATCGTCACCTGCTCGTCGATTGACTTGGGAGCAACGAACGTAAACTTGCCGATCACTTCCTGCTCGAGGCTGGGAAGTTTGGGTGTTGCTGTGTTTTTCTTCTTCGTCGAAGCAGAAAGGCCACTAGCCGAATGCAGAGTGGCTTCCTTGAAGTCTCCATCCAAATAAGCCTCGAACGTCTTAGCCAGTTCCGGAGATTCAATCACTACGTGCCAGTCACGATCGCTCTGCTTCGCGGTGTTTTGATCGGTAGGCTGGGGATCGCCAATCGGGTCGATCTCCGGTTGGTTTGAGTTATTCAGGTTTCCGCTCGAAAGCCACACCGTGTCGCTGTCGCGCACCATGACCTTGATGTGGTAGGCGGTGGGGAACATCCAGCTGTCTGCTTCGGGACTCGACCTCACGAGCGCCCAAGCCGAATCGAACTTGGCGGCAAAAGCTTTCTCCAGGGCTTGCACGGTCTGCGGGTCTGTCTGGTTTGCGGTTGGATTTCGCGGGGGATCGTCCAATGTCAGCTGCAGCTTCGCGCCGCTAAGCTTCGTCTTGAAAAGCTGCAATACATGAGCCGAAGTAAAGTCGTACATGCTCACCTTGAGTTGGGTTCGCGCGCCGGATATGAAATTCTCCAGGGTCGGCCATCCGGCGTCTGGACTCACGTGGCAGATCATCGGAATCTTCCCTTTTACAGGGCTCAACGGAACACTGGCGGAACTGTAATCGAGAGGTGCTTTCTTTTGCCGGGCGGTCGAAACATTCGCGCTGATTTTCGGGTGGAGGCTCTCCGCGGACGGGCTGAATTCCGGGAGTGCGCTGCCCCTCAGTTCCGCGCGGTGGTCCGCGACCTGTGAGAATTCGGCGGGGTGATCGTGGCTGAACTGTTCCAGATCGCTCGCAGTGCGGATTTCGACTGCGGTTCCATCAATTTTTGCAGGCAGTCTGACCTTCTTCGCCTTAGCCGACGTCACGGCAACGATGGCCTCCTCCTTGGTCGGCCACCCTTTCTCCACGCAAAATCCTGGTCTGACGAAAAGAACTCCCGGCTTATCAAACTTTTTCAGATTCCGCTTAATTTTCGGGATCAAATGATCAAGACTGTTCATGGCTACCCTTCCTTTCAAAAACCTTCCGCAATATCCCCCAGATGTCTGCAGCCGCTTTTCACTGCCTCCGGGAGCGGATGGGTGAGCAATGCCGAAGCAAGAGCCGCAAGTTCTTTCAACCGCTCGCGGCAAAGCTGTCCCGCGTTGTCGGTGCTGGGCGGCAACATGACGTGCCGGGTGAGCCCGAAGCCCGGCCCTGCGGTCTTGCCGGGAGCACGTCTTACAAGCTTGGCTCGATTGTTGTATCGGGCATTGCCGCTCGGATTTGCGACTAGCCGGGCTGCGATACGTGTCGAGAATCACAGCATCGACACTGGCACCAAGGGCCTCCTTCAGCCCTCCAGGGCATGCTTAATCAACTCGCGCAGCCCAAATACACGCTCCTTCTTGAGTGTCGGGGGCTGCCACAGCGGATCTAAGTTCACATATGAGCTTGAGTCGGCTAGAAGCAGGCCAACAAACGTTTCTGCGACGATCCGTCCGCCCATCGGGCCCAGTTTTCTAGTCTTGATCGGCTTGTCTCCCTCCAGCGTCTTCACCGTCACCGTTGACTCAACCGTCTCGGCCAGCACGTATGTCCAAAGCGGGCAGTTCTCGACGAATGCGTGGCCGTCGCCAGCCTTATTTATCGTCATCAAAATATCTGTTTTGTCTCCGGTGAATTTCCCAATTTTGATCTCAGCATCAGTTAGTGGAACCAGGCCCATTGCCCTGGCTATATCCTGTCCGTTCGGCAGGCGCATCCTCCATCCGCGCTCCAAATTGCGCTGGGCCAAAACACTTGGATTGATCGCTATCGATGCCGGGAGAACACCGAGTGGGTTTACGAGGGAAGTGTCGATCTTGTACGCGAGTTGTAGCCGGTTTTGATTTTTTGGGTCGTTCTGGTCTGGGTTGTCGACCAGCGTGCCGTAGTCGAGCGGCACCAGATCGATAAACCGTCTCCAGTCCAACGCCCAGTTTGGTTGCGGTGCCTTGAAGCCCCGCAAATCCAAAGTGCTCTTGCCCGGCTCGTCCAGTTTGAAGATCGGAACCGGCTTCACGCCGCTGTTGAGGCGATAGCCCGGCCTCACCATCGAGTGTCCAAACCGGTAGGCCGCCGCGGAGAATTCCAGGGGCATGAAGGCCGTTTCTTTGTGGTGGAAGAACTCCAGGTTTGACTTATCCACGATCGGCTTCTTGTTCTTGTCGAGCGGAAGCACCTCTTCGAGGACCTCCTTGGCAACGATCGTGGGCAGGAAGTCATGTAGCAGTGTCCACTGGTAGTGGAAGCGCACGTGTTGTTGCACTTTTGGAAAGGGCCACGTCGAGTTGTCAGTCGCCACTTTGTTGTGGAAGCGATGCCACAGGCCTTGTAGCTGCGAGACGATGACATTCTCATCATTCCGAGGATCGCCGATCAGTGCGCGGGCCGGCGTGTTCGCGTTGCGCTGTAGATCTTTCGCACCTTTGTTTATCTCGGGCGCTCCGGTCAAGGGCTTACCTAAGACAAAAGTCCGCCCGTCGTCGTTGTACATGTATGGCTGATCGTCCGGCCCGCGTCCGTAAACATTGTCGAGGTCGAACTGCGGTGTTCGGAAGTCCACTAAAGCATCGGGATCGTTCTGCTTCTGCAGGCTGCTCGCTGGATCGAAGGTGAGGTCGTGGTCGATGAACTGGCCGAAATACGTATACGCCGACGGAATACCACTTTCCTCAGCATCTGGACCGTCTTTCGCGTCGTCGGGATCGGCGATCATCACCTTGCCCAGCGCCTCCAAGTTCCCGAGTGTAGTTTTGTCGTCTGCGCCGAAATCGGCCGGAGGCAGTGCGCGGAAGATGCGCCCGAATGGGCCACTGAACAGTAGAGACGATCGAGACAAGTTGGCCCCACGCACTCCTCCATGAGGGCGATTGATTTTTGGCGTATGCATTATTCTTCTCCTGGAAGGTTTTGCGATCCACGTCCACGCTCACGTACAAGACAAAACTATGTGCAGTCGGGATGCACCAGGGCCGATTGACTATCTCTTTAGACAGTCCTTGGTGACAGATGAATCCTAGTTGTGGGCGGCATCCGATTTCCTTGACGGCAAGAGTTGGGTTAAGCCGATCGCGCTTGATACTTCAGGCGGTCCGATGGGCATGGGCTGTTGCCTCCTGCGGTGATCGTCAAATCCAGGAACCGGGGCACAGCAACTGAGGAAGAAACACTTACTCCCAAACTGCTCTCTTACGACTTCGTGGCGACTACGATGCGGGGAAGCTCACAATAACCGGGGGAATTTCTTGCAGCAAATTTGAATATTGCGGCCGATTATAACCCTGCTTGTTTTTTTGTCAAGCAAGATGCTCGGCTATTTTTATAAATCAGGGGCAGCTTACAAATAGTCGCGCCATTGTTTCCGTTGCGGCTAACGACCGCTGAAGATAGTAATGATGGGTCACACTTACTGCGGTGTGCTGTGACGATTTCCGCCAAATCATTTTCGCTGGAAAGCGGTCGCTGCGGTTCAATCCGGATGGATAGGTGTTGAATGACTACAGGTTCGGACTGGATGCCAGCTTCGCGTCATTCGTCAATTTCGCGGGCGTCGGACCTCCGACTCGGCCACAATCTATCCATTCGGATGGTGGCCTATTCCCTTTCACGGGAAGTCATGCTGAGCTTGCGAAGCATCTTGCGTGAAGCGCATTACAGCTAGCCCGCGATTGCGCAGCGGCGCGCAAGATTCTTCGGGACTAAAGTTCCTCAGGGTCGACGATTGGGGTGCCTTGCGTGCCTGGGCTTGGGGTGCGAGTCGAGCGCTCGACTATTTTGAAACTGACAGCTCGTTCGACGCCAGGCGGGTGGGTATCGAAGGCCTCTCGCGCTATGGCAAGGCAGCGTTGGTCACGATGGCATACGATCCGCGTTTCGCGATTGCTTTTGTCGGCTCTTCGGGTGCAGGCGGTGCCAAGATCCTGCGCCGCAACTTTGGGGAGCAGTGGAAACCGTCGCTTCAACGGCTGAGTATCACTGGATGGCGGGCAACTTCCTCAAGTATGCAGGTCCGCTCACTGCGAATGACTTACCTGTGGACGCCCATGGATTGATCGCTCTCTGCGCTCCGCGGCCAGTGTTCATCAGCAATGGATCGCAACAGGTGGAAGGCGGTTGGGTCGACGCGAAGGCCATGTTCCTGGGTGTCGTCGGCGCCGGGTGTTTCCAGTCTAGAGCTGCGCCGCGGGCTCGGTTATCCGTACCAGAAAGGCCGACGGCATGCTTAGGCTCGAGCCGTCAAGCCTTCCCTTGTAGCCCGCGAGACATGGTAATATATCCATCGTTAACGTACACGGTTCCGTTATCGTCGGTCTCAAACGGAGCCTGCTCGCGGCGGCGAGCCAAGCGACGGTAATGTCTTTCCTGGGAATCGACGTAGGTACCGGAGGAACACGTGCGCTCGTCATCGACGAGGCGGGACGTGTCATTGCCTCTGCCACGGAAGAGCACCGCGACTTTGAATCACCGCAAATCGGCTGGGCGGAGCAGGATCCCGGTGACTGGTGGCGCGCATGTGGCGTAGCTGTGCGCAAGGTGCTGGCTAAGGGCCAACTGCGCAGTGACCAGATTGCATGCGTCGGTTTGTCTGGACAAATGCACGGAGCCGTCCTACTGGACGAGCGCTCTCAGGTCGTGCGGCCTGCGCTGATCTGGTGTGATGTCAGGACTGAAGTGCAGACCCGGGACTTGACGGCGGAAATTGGCACCGCACGTTTAATCGAACTCACATCCAACCCCGCCCTCACCAATTTCACGTTGACCAAATGTCTGTGGGTCCGGGAAAACGAACCCGAGCTCTGGAAGAAGGTCCGCTCGGTCATGCTGCCCAAGGATTATGTCCGATTGCAGTTGACGGGTGAACGGGCAACCGATATGGCCGATGCTTCGGGCACTCTGATGCTCGACGTGGCCCACCGTCGCTGGTCGAAAGAGATTTTGCAGTTGGTTCAAATCGAAGAGTCGCTTCTGCCCGACTTGTACGAATCGCCAGAAATCTGTGGGCGTATATCGGCAGCGGGTGCCGCCGCTACAGGGCTGCAAATCGGAACGCCGGTCGTGGCCGGCGCTGGAGACCAGGCTGCGGGCGCGATCGGGATGGGCATTGTTTCCCCCGGTAAAGTGAGCGCAACCATTGGAACTTCGGGAGTGGTTTTTGCCGCAACTGCCCGTCCAGCGCTCGATCCCAAGGGACGCCTGCATACGTTTTGCCACGCGCTTCCGGGGCGCTGGTTCGTTATGGGGGTGACCCAGGCCGCGGGGCTTTCTCTTCGCTGGTTCCGGGATCAGTTCGGTTGCGGAACCAACGGTCACAGCGATTCCTACGAGAGGCTCACCGCTGAGGCAGCGAACGCGCCTGTCGGATGCGACGGTCTGCTTTGGGCTCCCTATCTTATGGGGGAGCGCACTCCTTACCTCGACCCAGCCGCGCGCGGAATTCTGGTTGGCTTGACCGCATCGCATACGCGAGCTCATGTGATTCGGGCCATCATGGAAGGAGTCACTTTCAGCTTGCGCGACACTTTCACGATTTTTAAGGAGATCGAGGTCCCCGTAGAGGCAATTCGCCTGGGTGGCGGTGGCGCCAGATCCGAGCTTTGGCAACAAATTCAAGCGGACGTGTACGGACAACAAGTCGAGACGGTCGAGGCCGAAGAAGGCGCCGCCTACGGAGCCGCAATCCTGGCCGGCGTGGGCGCGAAAGTGTGGCCGTCGGTTGACGCTGCCTGCGACGCCGTAGTGCGCGTTGCCGGAAGCATAAGTCCGAATTCCGAAGACTCGCGAGTTATGGAAAAGGCATACGCCGTCTACCGCCGCATATATCCCGCGATGAAATCCATTCTGAACTGACACGTGCCGCCGTCATGGAGAACGCATTGTGACAAGTACCAACGGCTACGAGCCACGAGCGGAAGACAAGTTCTCCTTCGGGCTCTGGACGGTCGGTAACCCGGGGCGCGATGCGTTTGGCGACGCCGCCCGACCGAAGATTTCGCCCATTGAAATTGTCTCCTTGTTGGCGGAAGTGGGCGCCTGGGGCGTGAACTTGCACGACAACGATCTGGTTCCGATCGATGCCACGACCGTTGAACGCGACTGCATAGTCCGCAGGTTCAAGCAAGCCTGCGACTCCCACGGGATCGTGGTTCCCATGGCGACAGTGTCTCTCTTCTTTCATCCTGTATTTCGTGACGGAGCGTTCACGGCCAATGATCCCGAAGTGCGCGCCTATGCTCTGCAAAAGACTCTGCGCGCCATGGACCTTGAAGCCGAACTGGGCGCGAAGATTTTTCTATGGGGCGGCCGTGAGGGCCTTGAGACCGCTCGAGATGGCCTTCTGCACTAGTCCGCAATTAAGTACCCGCCTCGAAGGCGGAGCCGAGACAGCGCCCATCCGGAGATAACCAAACTGCGCGCGTCCCGTCTCTGTATGCGCAGCCTAACTCTCGAACGTTTTCATGGCTTTAGCTTCGCTCGGAACCTGAAGAATGGAATCGTCAAACTTGGTCTCGGCATGTCTTATTTCGCGGAAGAGCGGCAAATTGGAGGACATTACTACTCCAGGACTGAGATGAATGATCGGGGGAAGAGGTACTCGGCTGGTCAGGCTGTCTGCCATAAGCCGAACCGCAATTTGGCCCTGCCGATGCGGCTGTTGGTAAATAGAAGCCGTTATTATCCCCTTGCGGAAGGACGGTGCCATTTCCGCGAAAAGGTCCGTGGTGATCAACTTTATTTTTCCCGCAAGATTTCGTGCTCCAAGGGCGCGGCAGACCGGAAGACAGTTGACCGTGTTTACATAAAGTCCAGCCAGTGCCGGAACACGACCAAGAAGATCGAATGTCTTTTGGAAGCTCTCGTCCTCGTCTTCGTGCCCTTCTACAACCCTGACGATCTTTCCGCCCGGACAATGCTGCGGAAACGCCTCTGAGAAGCCATCCGTTTTCCTGCGATGATCTTCAGTGCTCAGCATGCCCGCAATGACGGCCACTTTCGAACCCGGCGGAACAAACTTCCCCATCAGCTCCCCGGCCAGACAACCATTCAGCCACGGTTCCACGCAAATGACGGTAGACCTCCGGCTTTCAGGAGCGTCAGTGGATACGCAAACTACACGGATACCGTTTTCTTCCGCGCTGTCAATCAGAGGCTTCAGACCCTCAGGATCTCCCGCCGTAAGAATAATTCCGTTAACGCCGCTCGCCACGAGTTCTTTGAAAGCTTCGGTATCCCCAACTCCGAGTCTTGGCACCGGGCGGTATATTAATTCGACGCCTAGCTGTGCCACCCGACGAGCCTCGTCCAGCACACCACTCCAAAGCTGATCGTAGAAGAAGCGAATCTCCCGGGGTACACACACGCCGATGCGGACGCCGGTCTTCGAAGCGGACAAGGCGCGCGCTGCTAAGTTCGGGGTGTAACCGATCTGCGCAGCGATTTGCAAAATCCGATGACGGGTGGATTCCCTGATTCCATTGCGTCCATGCAAGGCGCGGTCAACCGTCCCGATTGAGACATTTGCCAGTTCAGCAATCTGGTGAATTCCACGTCTGCCATTTTTCATCTCCGGCGCCCCCTCCCCAGCATCCGCACCCACTGCCCTCTCACAGCATACGCCCCTGCCGTCCTGGGTTTCCTTGAGCGCAACGCACGGGACCATCCACGAAGACCAGCGCCTCTGGGTTGGCGTGGATTGGGCGAAAACACCCAAGGGAACGAGCGATGGCTTGGTGACAATCTCAGGCGCCGAACGCGAAGTAACGGTCAAGGTGGAGACCTTCAATCTAGAGACCCCGACGCGGGCATCACTGCAGGGTTTTATGGAGGCGAACGGCTATGTCTCCATGGAAGCGGAGCACTACACGAGGAAAACTAGTGCCGGTCCAGTCCATTGGGAAAAGATCTCCGATTACGGCCGGACCCTGTCTTCGATGACGATATTTCCCGTCACGGCGAAGAGCGTAGTGCCGCCGCAGAACTCTCCCTGCCTTGAATATAGGATGTATGTGTCCCACTCAGGAACAATCGAGGTTGAGACAATCCTGGCCCCAACGCTGAACTTCTTTCCCGGTCGCAGCCTGCAGTACGCCGTGTCCTTCGATGATTAAACACCCCAGATGGTTGATGCCCTGGCGCGCCACTCCTCAACGGACTGGGAAACGGCGGTGAAAGATAGTGTGCGCGAGGTCAAGACTAGCCTCATTCTGGCGAAGCCGGGCTATCATACGCTCAAGTTCTGGATGGTGGATCCCGGCGTCGTGCTGCAGAAGATTGTCGTCGACCTGGGGGGCGTGAGACCCAGTTATCTCGGTCCGCCGGAGAGCTATTGGCCTTCGCAGACCAAAGACTTGGGGCCGTAAGCTAACGATTTTTGAGTTTTCTTGCTCGCGGGCATGGGGGTCGTCTCGCGTTTCTTGGTGGTATCCCTCCTGCTTAAACCGTCACTGCATTCAGCAAACGCCACGGCAGATTCGAGACGGGCTCAGCCGAGGCCCCGGACGCGCTATAATTGCTCGCCGCGCGCTTTCAGGGCGCGGCGGGGACGATGTTCTGTAACCCTGGTGCTCTCTGCTTTTTTTTGAATGAGTGTTCCCGAATGAGTTCGCTGGCATGATTCTGGCAGGAGACATTGGCGGCACCAAATGCAACCTGGCGATCTTCCAGGAAGCCGCTAGCGGCTCCTTGCAGCCCATCTTCCAGCAGCGCTACGCAACTCGCGACTTCTCACGATTCGTAGATCTGATTGAGCGGTTCCGCAGGCACGCGGCGGAGCGCGAGCCACAAACTATTGGTCAGCGGATCAGGGGCGCAGGTTTCGGTGTTGCTGGCGCGGTTGTCGAAGGCCGGCTTCACGCTAATAATTTGCCTTGGGAACTTAACCTGTCGGAGTTGGCTCGCGGCCTTGACGTAGATCCGGGAACCATCGTCCTACTCAATGATGTCGTCGCCACTGCCTGGAGTCTGGACAAGCTACCCGCGAAAGACCTGTTGGTTCTTAACCAGGGTGTCCTACAGCCGAACACGACTCGAGTCCTGATGGCCGTGGGCACCGGTTTGGGTGAAGCGTTTCTGTTCTGGGACAGCCGAGGATATCGCGTATTTCCTTCCGAAGGCGGGTTGGCGGACTTTTCGCCGCGAACCGATCGCGAGGTCCAGCTGCTTCTCCATTTGAAGATGCGTATGCCTCATGTCTGTTGCGAAGACGTCCTTTCCGGACGGGGCATTCGCGCCATCCACGAATTTCTGGACCCCAACATCCGTCATGCCTTGTTCGACAGTGCCAATGCTGCCCAAGAGATTACTCAACTGGCCTCGGCGCACTCGTGTCCGGTTTGCGTTGACACCCTAGACCTCTGGACGGAAGCGTATGGCTCCGAGGCTGGAAATATTGCGATGCGGGCCCTGGCTTTCGGTGGGATCTATATCGCGGGCGGAATCGCGCCCAAGATTCTGCCCAAAATGAAAGACGGCGCGTTCTTTCGCGCGTTCTGCGACAAAACCCTGCTCTCTCCAGTCCTGGCACGCATTCCGATCTATGTCGTATTGAATGAAGATGCTCCTGTCTGGGGTGCGGCCTACCAGGCGCTCGCCGCCGCGCGCTCTAGTCCGTTATCGCAGCCGAAGCGGAAGGCAGGGTAAAGCGCGCCTCTTCGACGACAGAACCTAATCGTTATTGTCAGTTTTTCCTGCCGCGTTCGTGCATTGGAAAATAGAGCACACGGGGTCAGCGGACTGCTTCGCATTCGCCACTTCGTGCGTTATATTGACCCCGGAGAACAAATGGCACAGAACGGTCGAAATGGAACCCCGGCCTACAAGAGGATTCAGGGCATCATTTGGAAGCGCATTGAGGCCGGACAATTAAAGCCTGGCGACGTGGTTGATTCCGAGCGCGAGCTGGCCAAGATCCATCGCGTTAGCCTGATGACCGCACGTCATGCTTTGACCTCGTTGGAGCGCGAAGGCGTGGTGGAGAGGCGGCGGGGCGCCGGAACTTTCGTGGCGCCTCCCAAGATTCACTTCAATAAGCTGATGAGTTACTCGGAGCAAATGGCCAGCCGCGGTTTGGTCGCGGCTTCTCAGCTTCTGTGCAACAAGATCATTGACTATGAACCGGAAATCGCGGCCCGGATTTCGGTGACGCCGAACAGCCGCCTGATCAAGATAGAACGTTTGCGGCACGCAGCCGGCGAGCCCTTCGCTCTGGAGGTCTGTTACCTCTCCGCGGAGGAGTTTGGCGGCCTGACTTCCGCACCTCTAGCGCGGAGTTCGCTATTTTCGACGCTGGAGCGCGACTTCGGAATCGAGCTGGCACATGCGGATGAAGAAGTGGACGCCACTCCCGCGGACACGAGAATTGCGGAACTCCTCGGCGTCCAGCGAGGCGCGCCCTTATTGAGAATTCGCCAGGTCATCTATTCCACGAAAGGTAAAGCAACCATCTACGTGTTGGGTTTTTACCGCTCCGATCGTCACACGCTGCTGATTCGCAGATTCCGTTAGACACTGCCATCGATTTGGCCAAACTCGAGGTTTCGCTTCCCGCGGTTTGAGCTCGCACCAGAAATCTTCTTAATTGTGGATTGCACTTTGTCTTTAACTTTTTGCGGCGTGTCATATTCCGTTGCGGAATCTGCGGATCAAAAGCGTGTGACGATCGGAACGGTACAAACCGAGCATGTAAACGGTCGGTTTGCCGTTCGTCGCATAGATGACCTGCCGGATCCGCAACAGCGGGGCTCCTCGTTGCAGCGCCAACAGTTCTCCCGTTCTGGAATCGGCGGCGGTAGCGTCGACCTCTTCGTCCGCGTGAGCCACTTCCACACCGTAGTCCCGTGCCAATATGGAGAAGAGCGACCCACGCTCCAGAGGCGTTCGCGTTAATCCGGCAAAATCGTTCGCGGACAGGTAGCAGGTCTCCAGAGCAAAGGGTTCGCTGGCCGCATGCCGGAGGCGCTCCACCTTGATCATCGGGCTGTTAAGCGGCAGAGCCAGCCTCGCGGCGATGTCCGGCGCGTCGTCGACCACTCGGTTACACAGCAGGCTCGACCCGGCCGCGAGACCACGGCTGGCCATCTGCTCGGTGTAACTCATCAGTTTGTTGAAATGGATTTTGGGCGGGGCCACGAACGTGCCGGCACCACGGCGGCGCTCCACCGTTCCTTCTTTTTCCAGCGTGGCCAGCGCATGGCGGGCAGTCATCAGACTTACCTTGTGAATCCTCGCCAGCTCACGCTCGGAGTCAACCGGGTCCCCTACTTTCAAGTGCCCGGCTTCGATGCGCTTCAGGATTGCAGCCCGGATCCTCTTATATGCGGGTGTCCCGTTGCTGAGAGTTTGTGGCATCGAAGCAATCGCACCCCTGGCACTCAATCACTGCTATAGAGCGTAAGTTAAACTACTGAAAACCGTGGTTCTTCTTGCCCGATCGGTTGACGCTGATTTTCGCCGTCCCAAGAGCTATATAGCTGGAAGTATGCCATCGAGTTGTATGGGAAGTCCAGTGATTGTGCGCTATTTTTCAGGAAACATTTGCGGAAGCCCTCCAGCGCCCCAAATTTATGGCCTTTTGCTGCTCATGTGTGATCTCCCAAATTATGGAGATTCTCTTCGCCCTCTTCCATTTTTCATACTGGGGGGCGTCTCATCGTGCCCGAGGTTGCTATAGAGTGTGGATAGGAGCTAGAAGATAAATTAATAGGCTCCGCTGCATTTTTTGCTTGACTAGTATCATTTGCCTGCTATATAGCATCGTCATTGATGCTTTTGCGATTCGGGCCGCTGTGGGGATGGAGCCGGACCGGAGCGTCTTCCAGGAGGTTTAGCGATGCGACATTCAGTCAGAATGGGACTGGGACTTTTGCTGCTGGCCGTGATGGTGGTTGCGATGGCGGGACCTGCTTGGAGCCAGGAGGTAACCGCCGCGATCGTAGGAACGGTTACTGATCCGAGCGGCGCGCCAATCAATGGTGCAAGCATTACGGTCACGGACACCGAACGGGGAACCGTGCTGACGGCGCGGACTAGCGACGTTGGCGGGTACACCATTTTGCGCATTCCGGTAGGAATCTATTCGCTAAAGGTCTCGGCGCCGGGATTTCAGACCTCGAACTATCCTCCTTTCACGCTGCAACTCAACCAGACGGCGCGTATCAATGTCGAAATGAAGGTTGGGCAGGTCTCAGAGACAATTGAAGTCACCGGTTCGGCCCCGGTACTTCAGACCCAGACCACGGAAGTGGGCAACGTGATCGATGCCAGAACCAGTGACAATCTGCCTCTGGCCACCCGGAACTATGTTCAGTTGACCTTGCTCACTCCGGGCGCCATCTCGGTCGATCCCCATAGCATGAACCTGGGATCCAATACAGCCGAGGAGGGCGGTCGTCCCTACATCAACGGAAACCGCGAGCAGTCCAACAACTTCCTGCTGGACGGTGTCGACAACAACCAAGCCTCCGATAACCTTCTGGCTTTCACGCCCTCTCCCGATGCCATCGCCGAGTTCAATCTCATTACCCAGAACGCTTCGGCGGAGTTTGGCAACTACAACGGCGGAATCGTTAATGTCACGATCAAGTCGGGCACCAACAGATTTCACGGGGATGTATTTGAATTCTTCCGCAACGACATGTTCAACGCTAACAAGTGGGAGAATGGCTTGACCGCGGGCACCACCGGGGTGCTACCCACGCCCAAGCTGCGCTGGAACATGTTCGGAGGCACGGTCGGTGGTCCGATCATAAAGAATAAGCTGTTCTTCTTCGCAGACTACCAGGGTGGGCGCCTGGACTCTCCAGCGTCCCCCAGCTTTATCACGGTCCTCACTCCGGCTGAGATCGGAGGCGATTTTAGCGCTCTGCACAGTCAGCTATACAACCCGTGCGCCGCTGGAACGGGCGGGACGTCCGGTGTTGCCTGTTCAATTTTGGCTCCTGGCTCGAGGACGCCGTTCGCCGGCAACATCATTCCCAGCAACATGCTGAACCCGGCGTTCACCGCCCTAGTGACGAACGCGCTGTATCCCACCTCCGTACAGACCTTGCCCAATGGTTTTGGGCACGCGATAAACACCACGGCCCACCAATATAATTCGGATCAGGGCGACCTCAAGCTCGACTACAACGTATCCAACAGCGACCATATTTTTGCCCGCTATTCGAAGGGCAACCAATATGATCCCGCCAGCAACTCGGTGGCCTTGTTGGGCAATACCGTGAATGAAGCCTACTTGCAGAATGGAGCTCTCAACTGGACCCACTCGTTCTCGCCTAACCTGACCAACGAAGCTCGTGTGGGGAAGAACTACGTCAAGCTGCCCACCGGACTGACCACGTTCGACACTTCCGTAGGAGCCTTGGGGAATACGATCGGCATCGTCGGCGGTAATCCCACCGGGCTGGATGGTCTTCCGCAAATGAGCTTCGCCGGAGGCACGATCACTAACATTCCTCAAGGGACGTTGAACAATCTGGGTGCCGCGGTCGTCGTGCAAAAATTTTCCTCCACCGTGACCCAGTTTGATGATGTGCTTATCTACACTCATGGGCGGCACGTTATCAAAGCGGGCTTTCAGATGAATCGCTACAACATCAATGTGTTCTACAGCGGCAATGCCGGCGAACTGGGCGCGCTGCTCTACGGGAACGGTCCTGGTGGAAACTATTCAGGCACGCAAACAGTCGTAGCCGGAGTGGCTAAACCAAGTGGTGGTGACCCGGCTGCGGATTGGGCCCTGGGGCTTCCGGAGGACGCAGGCCGGGGCACAAGCTCGGGCGGCTGGCATCAGCGCGACTGGCTCTACGCGGGCTTTGCGCAGGACGACTGGCGCATTACGGACACTCTGACTCTGAACCTGGGCCTGCGCTATGAAGCCCGTACTCCCTGGACCGAAATCAACAATCGCCAGGTCGGGGTGAATATCCAGACCGGCGCGCTCGAGTTTCCGGGGAACACACCTGTGCCTGCTGGAGCTGTAGGATCCAATGGTTTCAGCAACGGACTGTACAAGGCTACCTACGGGTTGCCGGACTTCCAGCCTCGTTTCGGTTTCGCCTGGAGCCCCACGGCCCTCGGCGGCAAGACCGTGCTTCGCGGCGCCTTTACCATCTCTTCTTATCTGGAAGGCACGGGAACCAACCTGCGCCTTACCCAGAATCCGCCCTTTACCCCGCCGCAGGTTGAAGCCAATAATGTAGCCACGGGCACGGGATACAGCACGGAGACAGGAATTAGTTCGGCGACTCCGCCGGCAGGCAATCCGTTCATCGGGGCAACGATGCTGGCTTGGAGCGGCACGGTCCAGCCCGCTGTGGCGGACCAGTGGAACCTCTCCGTGCAGCACCAGCTTGCCAACAATATGACCATTCAGGTCGGTTATGTTGGCCAGCGCACCACTCACTTGATGGTGCCGGAGTGGTTGTCGCAAGGCGACCTGCAAGCGAATGGCACAGTCACGTATCCCTTTATCGGCGGGAAAAATCCGGTGGGAGTCAACGGGGCTACCGCGACTTTGTCAACTTTTGGCCCCAACGGATTCGGCAACGTAAAAAACACTGCCTCCGTCGGCAACATGAACTACAACGCCATGCAGGCGGTGTTGCAGAAGCGGTATGGCAACGGCCTGCAGGGTCAAGTGTCATACACTTTCCAGAAGTGCATGACCAACGACGACGGTTATTACGGGACCTGGGGCGCTACCACCCAAGCCGCGCCTTCGGGTAACTACTGGCAAAATCTCTACAACCCCAACGGCGACTATGCGCGATGCTATTGGGACACCACCCATGTCCTGAGCGCGTATGCAGAGTATGAGTTGCCCATTGGGCGGGGTAAACAATTTGGGCACGACCTGCCGACGGCGGTGAATGCCGTGGTGGGCAACTGGTCGATCAATCCGATCATTTCGTGGCATACCGGTTTCCCGCTTTCTCTCTACGGCGCCAGCAACTCGGGAACCGGGAGTCCGGAAAATCGTCCTGACTGCCTTGGCTCCGTGACTTACCCGAAGACGGTGAGCGTCTCGGGCATACAGTGGTTTGGTCAGGGTTCGTTTGCAAATGCTGCGGCCGGCACATTCGGGAATTGTCCGGCTCAAGGTCCAGTCATTGGGCCTGGATATGTCGATGCTGACATCAGCTTGCAAAAGAATTTCCCGATTACCGAAACCATGAAACTCCAATTCCGCGCTGACTTCCTCAACGCGTTTAACCACCCCAACTTCGCGGTGCCCAACGACAGTTGTTGCACCGGAACTTTCGGGGTCAGCAGTGGGACTCAGGATGCTAGACAATTGCAGTTTGATTTAAAGTTGTACTTTTGACAGGCCTAACGGAGGAAATGGCAGGCGCCGATGTTGGTCGCCTGCCATTTTCATTTATCATCAAACCATACATGCTCCGGCCTGGTCTGGTAGTTTGCGGGTTTCTGATGTCCGTGACGGCTTCTGTTTGCGCCGCGCAGCCGGAAGCACACGCCGTGCCCAGTACTTCTTCAGTCGTACAACGCGTTATCAAGCTGGCGGAGACCGGCCATTGCGCGGAGGCGCTGCCATCGTTGAAGAAGAGCCTTGCGCAAGTGACGGACAAGGAGCTTAAGCGGAATGTGTCCATCAATGGCGTGCACTGTGCTATGAGCCTGAACCAGCCGGATGCGGCACTCACTTTCCTGCAAGTCCTCGCCCGTGATTTCCCTCGTGACCCGGATGTCCTGTATCTGGCCGTCCATGCCTATTCGGATCTTTCAACCCGGGCCGCGCAAGAGTTGGCACAGAACGCACGATCGTCCTACCAGGCACACGAGCTCAACGCCGAAGCCCTGGAAGTACAGGGAAAATGGGACGAGGCGGCCAAGGAATATCAAGCGGTATTGCAGCAGAATCCACGCCTGCCCGGCATCCATTTCCGTCTGGGACGACTGTTGCTCTCCAAACCCAACCCTGGCCCCACAGTAGCCGGGGACGCGAAAAAAGAGATGGACCAGGAAATCGAGATCGACCCCTCGAACGCCGGCGCCGAGTATGTGCTGGGCGAATTGGCGCGCCAGGCTGCGCAATGGCCGGAAGCCGTCGGTCACTTTTCACGCGCGTCCAAACTGGATGCCGGATTCGGAGATGCATTTCTTGGGCTGGGCAGCTCGCTCCTGTCGGAAAAGAAATTTCCTGAAGCGATCACGCCGCTCGAAACTGCAGTCAAGCTGGAACCAGCTAATCCGGCCGCACACTACAGTCTGGCGGTCGCTTACACTCGTTCCGGCCGGAAGCAGGAGGGTGACAAGGAGTTCGCAATCCATCGCCACATGATGCAGAGTAGCCAGCCCAAGGGAACTGCCGATCAGGAACCACAATCAGGGTCTCCGCAGCCCTAGATTCTCCGCGATGGGAGGCGCGAACACTCTGAAGATGGTATGCCGCCCTTCTCGCCGGGACTTTCTGCGGGTTTTAGCGAGCAATCTGTTGTGCGCCAGTATTTCCCGCATGGCGGACGCCTTGCCGCAGGCTCCTGATCTTTCTTCCCCTCCCTATCCTTTTGTTGAAGTTCCGTCTGTCGCAAGCGGCATTGTTTGGGTTCACACAGCTGGAAAATCTGTTGAGCACTACCTGCCGGAAACCACGGGGGCAGGCTGTGCCTTTCTTGATTACGACAACGACGGGTGGATGGACATTTACCTAGTGAACAGCGGGAAATGTGATTTCTTCAATCCCAACTCTCCCCTGCGCAACGCACTCTACCGCAATAATCGTGACGGAACGTTTACCGACGTAACGGCCAAGGCGGGAGTTAGTGGAAGCGGATACGGCCAGGGCGTGGCGGTGGGAGATTACGACGGCGATGGATTTCCCGACATCTACGTGACCCAGTACGGGCGGAGCGTTCTCTACCACAACAATGGCGACGGTACTTTTACCGACGTCACGGAAAAAGCTGGCGTAGCCGCACCGGGTTGGTCCTCCAGCGCCGTTTGGTTTGACTATGACAACGACG
Organism: Terriglobia bacterium; assembly: GCA_963803655.1. Lineage (GTDB taxonomy): Bacteria > Acidobacteriota > Terriglobia > Terriglobales > Acidobacteriaceae > JAIQFF01. The sequence goes on along the minus strand of CAWDNR010000007.1, from coordinate 386,556 downwards.
GTAAGCTGGATCTCTTTGTCTGCCAATTCGTGGAGTTTTCCAAGGCACAAAGCAAAGATTGCCGCGCCGGCGAGGACGCCAAACGAGGATATTGCATTCCCCACCTCTACAAGCCCACCTTCAGCTGGCTGTTTCACAACAACGGGGACGGAACGTTTACCGATGTCAGCAAGGTGTCGGGAATAGCGGGGCATGCCGGCAAGGCATGGGGTGCGGTCGCAACCGACATCAATAACGACGGAAATATGGACCTTTTCGTGGCCAACGACACAGTGGCCAACTTTCTTTTCATTAACAAGGGTGGGAAGTTTGAGGAGATTGGCGAACCGGCGGGCGTAGCCTACAGCGCGGAGGGCCGCCCGCGTTCAGGCATGGGCGTGGATTCCGCGGATGTTGATCAGGACGGCTGGATGGACCTCTTCGTGGCCAACATAGACCATGAGATTTACTCCCTCTATAGAAATAACAAGGACGAGACCTTTGATGACGAGGCGACGCCGATCGGGATAGGAACTGCCACACGCATGATGAGCGGCTGGGGGCTGAAATTCTTCGACTACGATAATGATGGCAACCTGGACCTATTCCTCGCGAACGGGAATCCGGATGACTTGATCGAGTCTTTGCACCCGGGCGTGACTTATCGGGAGCCTCTAATGCTCTTTCATAACGATGGAAAAGAATTTCAGAATGTAAGCGAGCAAAGTGGTCCGCTTTTTGCCAAGCCCCTTTCCGCTCGGGGCCTGGCAATCGGAGATTTCGACAACGATGGCGCGCTCGATGTTCTCGTTTCGGTGAACGACGCCGCTCCCCTGCTGCTTCGCAACAAAGTCGGAAGTCAGAATCATTGGCTGGGCGTCAACCTCCGAGGAAAGAAATCAAACCCGGATGCGATTGGCGCGCGCGTCGCTTATCAGGCCGGCGACCTGAAGCGAACCCGTATGAAAGTTGGCGGCGGAAGTTATCTATCCTCACATGATCCGCGTATGGTGCTGGGCGTCGGCAAGAGACCAAGGATCGACTGGCTGGAAGTGAGCTGGCCGCAGCCTGGTGGCGCGAAAGAACGATTCACTGATCTGCCCATTGACCGCTACATCACGATCATCGAAGGTCACGGCAGACTCTAGGGCGTTTGAGCTCAGCCGGCTTTGCCGTTGCGAACAAAGGTAGCCCGCTTGTAACCCAATCGTGGCGTTGGTTTGTGGGGGATTTGAATCCGCCTCCGGTCGTGGCCTTCAGTTACCGACACGATCCGCGCCCGCCTTATCTATTGGCAGCGAAGCACGTAGTCTTGCTGCAGTGCTCACCATCTTGCCGAGGGCCAATCGAACTTCCGGCCACGCCCTCGTCTTAAGGCCGCAGTCGGGATTCACCCACAGTTGCCTGGGAGCAAGTACCTCCAGAGCCTTTCGCAGCAGGTTCTCGATTTCTGCGTCTTCCGGAACGCGCGGGGAGTGAATGTCGTACACGCCGGGGCCGATTTCGTTTGGATAGCGAACACGATGGAAGGCATCCAGCAGTTCCATGCGGGAGCGCGAACACTCGATCGAGATCACATCTGCATCCATGCGTACGATTGAGTCGATGATGTCATTAAATTCGGAATAACACATGTGAGTATGAATCTGGGTCTGGTCTGAAACTCCCGCAGAAGCCAGGCGGAAGCAGTCTACCGACCACTGCAGATAGGCAGGCCATTCGTCTCGATGCAGCGGAAGGCCCTCGCGGATCGCCGGCTCGTCGATCTGGATCACGCGGATGCCGGCTGCTTCAAGATCAGAGACTTCGTCCCGCACGGCAAGTGCGATTTGCCGGCAGGTTTCCGATCGTGGTTGATCGTCACGGACGAATGACCACTGTAGGATCGTGACCGGGCCGGTCAGCATACCTTTTACCGGCCGCTTGGTCTGAGACTGTGCGAAACGTGACCAACGCACGGTCATCGCACGAGGGCGCGCCACATCACCGAATATGATGGGCGGCTTTACACAGCGCGAACCGTAACTTTGTACCCAGCCATGCTGGCTGAAAGTGAAGCCGGAAAGCTGCTCGCCGAAGTATTCCACCATATCGTTGCGTTCGAACTCGCCATGCACCAGCACATCGATGCCGGTTTCCTCCTGGAATCGCAAACAGCGCACAGTCTCCGCTTCAAGAAACTTTTCGTAACTTGCCAAGTCAAGCTTCCCAGCCTTGAAGGACGCGCGCATCCGCCGGACTTCCGAAGTTTGAGGAAACGAACCAATCGTCGTAGTTGGCAGAAGCGGCAGTTGCAGGCTCGCAGCTTGCTTCTTGGCCCGAACTGCGTGAGGGCTCTTGCGGGGTAGCATCGATTCGTCCACAGATCCAATCCGCTGTCGGACCTCGGGATTGTTCACGCGTCGGGACGATCGGCGAAGCTCGTGCAACTGTTGGTTGGCTCGAATCTGGCCGAGCGCCGCGTCGTCCCCATTCACCGCCCGCACTAGAACTGACACCTCCTCCAGCTTCTGTTTGGCAAATGCCATCCAACCGCGGACTTCGGGATCAAGTCTTTCCTCCTGGTTCAAGTCAACGGGAACGTGCAGTAGCGAACAAGACGGAGCGATTTCGAGACGATCGCGGCCTAACAGCTCGGCCGCGCTGAGAATGAAACCGAGCGCTCTGTTCAGATCCGTGCGCCACACATTGCGCCCGTCCACGGCGCCCAACGAAAGGCGCATGATGTCAGGAAGAACCCTGGATACGGACGCAAGCTGCTCCGGTGAACGCACGATGTCGATATGTAATCCCTGGACTGGAAGAGCTGCCGCAATGTCGAGGTTGCGTTCGAGCGCAGCGAAGTATGTGGCGAGCAAACATTGCGGGATCGCACCGACCTTCAGCAGCTCGTCGTAGGCTTCGCGATAAAAACCTTGTGCGGAGGGATCAAGATCGAGGGCCAGGCAAGGTTCATCGATCTGGACCCAGTCTGCTCCTGCTTTATGAAGCTGCGTTAGGACTTGGCGGTAGATTGGGACAATCGACTCCAGAGCTCCCGCTCGTGAGGCGTTCCCGGTGGTGAACTTCCCCAGCAGCACGAACGAAACCGGCCCCAGCAAGACCGAGCGGGTGTGGATGCCAAGTTTCTTCGCCTCGAGAAATTCATCGATCGGCTTGGACGAATGAAGATGAAAGGCCATGCCTTCTTCAAACTCGGGCACGATAAAATGGTAGTTCGTGTCAAACCATTTCGTCATCTCCATGGCGGGAGCGTCTTCAGCTCCTCGCGCCATTCGGAAATAGTTGTCAATACTTGAGGTTTCTCCCGTACGAAAACGGCCAGGAATAGCCCCCAGCATGAAAGCGGCGTCGAGAACGTGATCGTAAAGAGAGAAGTCATTCGATGGCGGCACGTCAATGCCACTCGCGACTTGCAACTGCCAATGCGCTTTGCGGAGTTCCGAAGCAGTTTGCTCCAGGATGGCCCCTCCGGTCTGACCCGACCAATAGCGCTCCACAGCAAACTTCAGTTCCCGCTTCGCGCCCATTCGCGGAAAGCCCAAATTCCTTGCCTGAATCATATGTTTCCTTCATCCCCAGATAATTGAGTTGGCGACGCGGATACACGTGGCACCTGATCTGCCCTAAAAGTCTTCGTGCAGCGCGACCGAACCACTGACCGCAATCTGATAGGCGGAAACCTTACGCTCGAAGAAGTTTGTCAACTCCTGCACGTCCTGAAGTTCCATGAAGGAAAAAGGATTGCGCGTGCCGTAACGCTTCCTGATCCCAAAAGACTCCAGCCGCTGATCGGCTACTGATTCCAGGTAAGCGCGCATGTCCTTGAGGGAAAGGCCCGCCACACCCAGGCCGAGGAGGTCCGCGGCAAACGCTGTTTCGCAATCTACCGCCTCTTCCAGCATGGCAATGACTTGTTTCTCGAACCCAGCGTCGAACAGTTCCGGGCCTTCCGCTCGCACCGTGTTGATGACCTCAAACGCGAAGTTGATATGCATGCTCTCATCGCGAAAAACCCAATTCGTGCCGGCGGCTAGGCCGTTCAGAAGACCCTTCGACCGTAGGAAATAGACATAGGCGAAAGCTGCAAAGAAAAAAAGGCCTTCGATGCAGGCGGCGAAGCAAACCAGGTTCAGCAGAAACGATCTCTGCTGTTCTGGAGTGCGTATCTCCTGCAGTTCGTTGATGGAATCAATCCAGCGGAAGCAGAACTGGGCCTTCTTTTGAATGGAAGGGATATTCTCGACCGCGGCGAAAGCAGCAGCGCGCTCGGCATGATCCGTGATGTAGGTATCAAGGAGCGTGAGATAAAACTGGACGTGAACGGCCTCCTCGTAGAGCTGGCGCGAAAGATACATGCGTGCTTCGGGAGAATTAATGTGCTTGTACAGGTTGAGCACCAGATTGTTCGCCACGATAGAGTCTCCGGTGGCAAAGAACGCAACCAGACGATTGATGAGATGGCGCTCCGCCGGGGTGAGGCGCTGGGTGAGGTCGGTGATGTCGGAAAAGAGGTCTACTTCCTCCACCGTCCAGGTGTTCTTGATGGCGTTCCGGTATTGCTCATAGAAAGCGGGATACGCCATTGGCCTGAGAGTGAGATTGAATCCGGGATCAAGAATCATAAAAGGGCTCCTGGTCTTGAATGCGCACTCATTGGCAGGCTTCGCAGCTTTCCGGATTTTCCAGCGAGCAGGCCACCGCATTGGCCGCAGTGGGGGAGGATTGGCTGGCCGGAGCCTTGGCGATCTTCGTGGCCGGACGAGAGCGAAGATAATAGGTGGTTTTCAGGCCTTGCTTCCAGGCGTGGAAATACATCGAGGAGAGCTTGCCAATCGAAGGGCTTTCAACAAACAGGTTGAGCGACTGGCTCTGGTCAATATAGGGCGCGCGTTCCGCGGCCATATCAATCAGCGATCGCATCGGAATTTCCCAAACCGTACGATAGATTGTCCGGATCTCGCTGGGGATTTCAGCGATTGCTCGAATTGAGCCCTCGGCCAGTTTGATTTTGTTGCGAATCTCTTCCGTCCACAACCCCAGCGCCTTGAGTTCTTTCACCAGGTACCGATTGATCTGCAGGAACTCCCCAGAGAGGGTTTCGCGTTTGAACAGGTTAGAGACTTGCGGCTCAATGCATTCGAAAACAGCGGCGATAGAAGCAATTGTCGCAGTGGGCGCGATCGCGATGAGCAAAGAGTTGCGCAACCCAGTGCGCTTGATGCGTTCGCGCAGCTTTTCCCATCTCTGCCCATCGGCAGCTTGAATCTTCCAGCAATCGAGCTGCAGGTCTCCTTGCGCTGCACGGGTTTCGGCGAAAGCAGGATGAGGATCGAACTCTTCCGCGAGATCGGCAGAGGTATTCAGCGCCCAGAAGTAGATTTCCTCCTGGATCTTCCGCGAGAGTTCCCGGGCGTCGGGAGAGTCGAAGGGCAGACGCAACGCGAAGAATACGTCTTGCAGTCCCATGATGCCCAAGCCCACCGGCCGCCACCGCACATTCGAGTCCCGTGCGGTTGAGATAGGATAAAAGTTGATATCAATGACGCGGTCAAGTTGACGCACGGCCGCAACCGTTGTGGCGGCAAGCTTTTCAAAATCGAACTTGCCGTCCGCCACATGCCGCGCAAGATTGATGGAACCTAAATTACAAACGGCAGTCTCGTCTTTGGAATTGACTTCGATGATCTCGGTGCACAGGTTGGATAGATGAACCGTTCGGCCCGGCATCGCGGTCTGATTGCATTTGCGGTTGCTCGTATCTTTAAAGCACATCCAGCCGTTGCCGGTCTCGGCCAGAGTCTTCATCATTCGGGCATACAATTCTCGAGCTTTGACTTGTTTAACAAACAATTCCTTCGATTCCGCTTCGAGATACGCTGTCTCAAAGGCCTCCCCAAATAGATCCGTGAAATGAGGTACAACTTTGGGATCGAACAGCGACCACATGCCATCTTCGTCCACCCGACGCATAAACAAATCAGGAATCCAGTTGGCGATATTCAGATTGTGGGTGCGATGGGCTTCATCGCCTGTGTTGTCGCGCAGTTCGAGGAATTCTTCGAGATCCGCGTGCCAGGTTTCGAGGTAGACACAGCACGCGCCTTTACGCTTACCTCCCTGATTTACTGCGACGACGGAAGAATCCAGTGTTTTCAGCCAGGGAGTGATCCCGTTCGACTTGCCGTTCGTGGCCCGGATCAGCGATCCGCGGGAACGAACACGATGGTAGGCGATCCCGATGCCTCCGGCGTACTTCGATAGCAGCGCTACGTCGGTGTACTTGGCGTAGATAGCATCAAGTTGATCGAGCGGCGAATCCAACAGGAAGCAGGACGAGAGCTGCGGCCGCCGCGTGCCGGCATTGAATAAGGTGGGTGAACTGGGCAGGTAGTCCAACGAAGAAATCAGCCGGTAGAAGTCCAGCGCATCGGGAACGCGCTGATAGACTCCGCAAGCGATGCGCAAGAAGAAATACTGAGGGGTCTCAATGACATCCCACGTCTCCGGATGCCGCAGCAGATAGCGGTCGTAAAGAGTCCGCAACCCGAAAAAGTCAAAGAGATTGTCGCCAGCGCGGTTGATGGCTGAGTTGAGCTTGCGGGCGTTGGCGGCGACAAAGGCGGCCATGTTTTCGTCGATCAGCCCATTGCGCTGCCCCATCGTAATGGACTGCGAGAAAGAATGAATTTCCTGATTGGCTACCTCTTTATCTATATAGGTCGCTAGCAGCCGAGCGCCGAGCTTTGAATATTCTGGATCTTCGGCGGTGAGTAAGGCCGCCGTTTGAATCGACAGGCGGTCCAGTTCCTTGGTGGTAGCGCCATCATAAAGACCGCTGATGGTCTTGGTCGCCACTCGCATCGCGTCGACCTCGTTGAGACCGACGCAGCAGCGGGCAACCGCGCGCACGATCTTGTTTACATCCACAGGTTCAAAGGTGCCATTGCGCTTGCGGACGCGCATGGCAGTCCGAACTTCTGGTTCTCCGGTTGCGGCAAGTCGAACCAGGGAAATTCTGGAGAGCGCGGCCTCTGAACTTTGTGCGGACATGATCTTCTCCTCAACGGCAAAGGGCTCAGGATATTGGGGAGAGGTGAAAAAGGAAGGCCGCCCAAAAACACGACCCACCGGATACCTCCCCTCGGAGGTCCTGGCAGTACGCGATTGCGCACATTTTGCCGGCAGGTCTTCGGGCTCGCGAACTTGCAGTCCTGGACTGAGTTCCTACTAACCGTAGCTTCCCGATCTTCAATCTCTGTCGATCAGTGCTAATTACGGTGTTCGTTTTCGCTTACCGCTGCGGGGCAGCCCTGGATTTAAACCAGGTTCCCTATTAAGCGCTTGTGAGCGCGCCAGCAATGAAAGACAGCATATGATGTGGCTTGCATCCTGTCAATACAATATATTGTGGTCTTTGTGGAAATCGAGGCGACCGAGTAAGGAATGTGGGCCGATATCGGAAAAATGAAAGGTCCCATTCTCCGTGGACTTGCAAGCCGCGCACCTTATTTTCACAACGGTTCTGCTGCGTCGCTGACAGATGTGATCGTCTTTTACGACATGCGCATCAATATTGGTTTTACTCCCCGGAGAAAGCCGATCTGATTGCGTTCTTGAACTCGCTCTGAGTGGGGTTGCTCTTCTACAAACCGGCGCATCGTAAGCCCCCATAGGCCATGCTGCGGTCGCGATCCTTGGAGCGCCTAGCTCGCCGTATTGTGCCGCGCAGGTGGGGCGCAATCGAGCTGGGGTCTTGCCGTCACTGAGAACACGCTGGCCGGTTCAATGGGAGCGGGTTGGGAGCGGTACCTCTGTCACGTGGTACCGAGTAGTTCGCTCTCACGTCACCGAGGCCAGTCGCCAAGACGCCGCCCAGATAGCTGATTTCACGAGATTTCCAGGGTTGCCACCTATAAGATCTAGAAAGAATTGCCGGATCCAGCGAAGTGCGGTGGGGTTGTCGTTAAGCAGTTTGTAGTCAGTTAGGTCGAGCGATAGCGATTTTGCGCGGTTAATGAGACGCGCCCAGTCAAAAGACTCATGACCACCTCAACCGTGGCTCCATCCCCAAAGCGGTTCAACCGACTTCTTGGTTTTGCTCTCTTCAGTTTGTGGTTTGCTCTGGCGAGCGTCAGAACCTATGCGGCTGAACCCAACAATTCCGCGCCGGAGAAAGGCCTGGCCCCGATCCTCACCTACATTTCATCGGGCTGGGACACCCTGACACGCTCGATGATGGACTGCCAGACGGTGATTGATCCCAAGCTGACCGAGGCTTCGGTCCTATACTTGCCGGCTGACTTTCCCGCTCCCACCTCTGTACAGGACCTGCAGAAGCGCTGCAAAATTCAAGTGCGGCCGCTTCCCGCGGTTATCACTGCACCTGGACAGGTCGATCCCGGGAAGATCGCTCCCGGTTTGCTCTACCTCGAAAACAAGTACGTGGTTCCAGGCGGGCGATTCAACGAAATGTACGGCTGGGACAGCTACTTCATCATTCTCGGATTGCTGCGTGACGGGCGCGTGGATCTGGCCCGGGGTATGGTGGAAAATTTCTTTTTCGAAATCGAACACTACGGCACCATCCTGAATGCGAATCGCGCGTACTATCTCACTCGCTCCCAGCCCCCCTTTCTAACGTCGATGATTATGGCTGTGTATGAGGCCGATAAAGCTGCCGGACACGAAAACCGCGGTTGGTTGGAAAAAGCCTACGGCTACGCCAGCAAGGACTATGAAACCTGGAACCGTGAGCCCCACACCGCCGGGACCACTGGTCTGGCACGCTATTACGATTTTGGAAGCGGTCCGGCGCCTGAAAGCCTGAAAGACGAAGCTGGAATCCATCGCAAGGTCGCTAACTATTTTCTCCTGCATCCTGAGGTCGGCCGCGGCTACCTGGTGGAAAAGACGCCTGGCTCAGGTGAGCCAGTGGGATTTCAGTTTTCGGTGCAATTGTGCGATGCGGCCAAGACCATGGCCAGGTCTGAGTGTGAGAAGACAAACGAAATTTATCTCAGCCCGGACTACTACAAGGGCGATCGATCCATGCGCGAATCGGGCTTCGACATTTCTTTTCGTTTCGGACCCTACGGGGCCGCGACCCACCACTACGCCCCGATTTGCCTGAACAGCCTGCTTTACAAGACTGAGAAAGACTTGCAGGAGATGAGCCAGATTCTCGGTCGCACGGAGAACGCGCAAAAATTCCAACGGCGTGCCGAGGAAAGAAGAGACAGGATACAGAGATACCTCTGGGATCCGGCTCGCAGGCTGTTCTTTGACTACGACTTTTACACCGGCGTGCGTTCTTCCTACGAATACGTTACGACGTTCTATCCCCTGTGGGCCGGAGTTGCCACTCCCGAGGAGGCCCAGGATCTGGAGCATGACTTGGGTCTATTCGAACAACCCGGGGGCCTGGCGATGAGCACCACCGAGGCAGGAGTGCAATGGGACTATCCCTACGGCTGGGCACCGACCCAGATTGTCGCCATTGAGGGTCTGCGACGGTACGGGTTTAACGATGACGCCAATCGGATTTCGTACAAATTCCTCAGTACGATCGCGGAGAATTTTCGCCGTGACGGCACCATCCGGGAGAAATACAACGTGGTGACTCGCTCCTCGGAATCGGGTGTTCAGGCGGGATATCAGCAGAACGTCATCGGCTTCGGCTGGACCAATGCCGCGTTCGTCGTATTTCTGCATGACCTGCCGAAGGATTGGGTGGACCGCCTGGCGAAAGAGCAAACGGTCACGAGCTCGCCCGCTACCCAGTGATTGGCTAGGTTATTCATGGACGCGACGCAACGGGAAGGGCACGACTTCAGTCGTGCCGCAAGCGGGCTAAGCGACATCGGCTTCAGCCGCGGTGCCTGTAGACAAATGCGGGACGAGTGAACTCGCGCCCTTCCCGGTTCTGAAACCTTGGAAACGATTTTATTTTGGGCACAGGCTTACTGCTTGCCGCCGCTTTCCTGTAACTGCTGGGCGATTTGCAGTTCCCGCTCTGCGTCTTCGTTCCTGCCCATATCACGGTAGGCCTGGCCCAGAAGGTGGTGGGCTACGGAATTGTTTGGATCCATCCCCAAAGCATGTTGCAAAGCTCTTACTGCCAGCTCTGCTTCTCCCTTTTTTTCCAGCACCTTTCCCATCAAGATGTAGGGTCCGGTTGAAGTTGCATCCAGCCAGATGGAACGCTGCAGGAGCCTTTCCGCTTCATCGAATTTCTGGACTCGGGAGTAGGCGTCAGCCAGCTTGTAATAAGTCGGCGCATGGCCCGGGTTGATTGCCAGCTCCTGCTGGAAATCGCTGATCGCTTCAGGGATGCGCGACTTATAAAGGTGGAGTTCCCCCAAAAAGAAATGGGTCAGTGGCAATTTGGGATCAAGCGCAATAGCCTTCTGAGCGTATTCCTCTGCAACGGGATCGAATTCCTGACGCAACAGCATGCGCGCCGTGAACAGGTAGCTGGCGGCCGAGTCAGCCGGGACTTCGAACATGCGCGCGAAAGCTTTACGCGCTTGGGGATAGTCCTTTGTCTGGATGTAACACAAGCCCAAGATATAGGAAGCATCCACGTTGGCCCTGGCGTACCAGGCCTGCGCCTTCTCCAGCGACGGAATTGCCTCGGCCGGCCGACCGGAAAGATAATACGAAAGGCCCAACAATTGGATCGCTTCCTTGTTTTCCGGATCTTCCGCCAGTGCCTTCTTGAGCGAGTCAATCGCCCTGACGTAGTCCGCTTTTTGGTAGTAAGCGGTGCCCAATTCGAAAGACAGGCCTTTCGTGGCTGGGTTCTTGACGCCTAGATCCGAAAGCCGCGATACCGCCTCGTCATATCTTCCCTGCTGCAGCAGTTTCCGCGCCTCGGCGAAGTCCAGATCTGTGTGGACGGATTGCGATGGCCCGCCGGGAGTCTGGGGTAGAGAAACGGGCGGGGTCTGTGCCCACACCGAAAGGCAGTTGGCACAAAGGAAAACGGCCGTACATCTAAACCATCTCATCGAAGTCGCTCGGACAGAGAAACTCATCGTCAGAATTGGAACACCCCGGATTGAACTAGTTAAAATTAGAACACAAAGACGAACGAGCACCCGGTATCTCTTCGAGACGGCCAAGTTGTCGGGCGTATCAGATCAGTTCCCACAATCGGGCGGCGTGCGATTCAAGTTCTGCAAGGCCTTCTTCGCAGCCGCCATGTCGGGATTGAACTCAAGCACTCGCAGGGTCGCGTCGCGCGCTTCATCGAATTGCCTCGCCTCGCAGAAGGCCGCAACCAGGTTCATGCCCAAGCTGCTTCTGCCGGGTGCACGTTGGAATGCCCCTTGCCAGAGTTCGACGGCTTCTCGCAAATGGCCGGTCTCGGCTTCAATGACGCCCAGATTAGCCGCGGCATCGATCAGATCCGGGTTCGCGGCCAGCGCCCGCCGATACAACTCACTTGCCTGAGCGGTCAAGCCGTGCTTCTGCTCAACGTAGGCCAGAGCGGACAGAATATCGGGGTCCTCGGGAAACTCAGCCACCGCGGCTCGCAAAAGACTCTCGGCATGGGACTCGGCCCCTTCCATGCCGTCGTTTGCCAGCGATTGCCAAGCCAGGGCCAGGTCACGAGTATCCTGCTCCGCCCGGAGCGAGTCCGGAAACGGAAGCAGGCGCGGAAGCGGTGGGCGAAGGGCTGATTTCTTCCGGGAGCCGCGCCTGCTCGGCAGGACGGCGGGGAATCCGGTGGTCCGTGACCTGTGTGTGGGCGACATCGGTGCTCGCAGCCGCCGGCATATGGCATAGCGTGCAGTCGGGCTGATCGGCATGGTGTTTCGACGCAAAGTGCGTTCCGTGGCAGGCCAGGCATTTTTCGCGATAGTAGGTGACACGCTCTTCGGCAGGCGGCTTATAGTGCGGGTCATGACAACTGGTACAAGACATCGCATCTCCCGACTTCCTCTTGCATATGCTCAGCGTCAAGGCCTCGACCTGGCTGACCCCGCCCAAGCGGCCGCCTCGACTTCCCGGCATGACGTAATAGCGGGTGTAATCAGAGAGGTCGTCGCCGGGCTGAAATTCATATGCATGGCGTCCCGCGGCGTTCGATTGCGACCTTGCCTTCCAGATGACACTGCATGCAAACGGCATCGCGCCGCTCCGGCGAGAGCCTGGAAGGATTCACGATCGTGCCTGCGGCTCCCATCATTTCCGCGCCAGTGATGTGCGCCGCGCCCGGGCCATGGCAACGCTCGCAGCTGACGCCAGCATCGAGGAATGCGGGCTTCGGGTATAGGTCGTCCGTTCCCTTGACCGGCGCCCGCATGCCGCTGACGTGGCAGCGCAAACAACTGGTATAGGCGGGTAGATTGAGGGGGATTTCGTGCGCGTTTTGATACGCGGGCGCCATGTCCCAACGCTGCTCCTGGCTGTACCAATTCACCGGCGATTCGAACAGGAAGCCGTCCTGGGCGAACAGGTAGCTCAACCCGCGGCGTCCCGAGCCAATGTAGTAGAGCAGTTCCCGTTTGCCCCGCACCGCCGGATCGCCCGGTCGCTCGAAGCTTAGCCAGACGTGTCCGGCCTCGGAATAAATACGGTAGTGCACACCTGAGCTGGGATGGAAAAAATCGGCAGGAATTACGTTTTCAATCGCCGGACCGCTGGCGCGGGCCATGGGAGTGCGCCGCGTACGATTCGATAGATCGCCGCATGGCAACCAGCACAGGCTTCGTTGCCAACATAGCCCGCTGCATCCTCCGGGATGGCCGAACCCGGCGGTCTGTGTAGGCCCGTTCCTTCTGACTGACTCGATGGTCCTGGCCCAGGTTCGTGCGCGGAAAGACGGGAGGCTGTGACTGTGGCAAAGCGGAGAGTGCAACTAACCCACAACGCTACCGCAAGGCCGACTAGTCCGACGTACCAACGCAATCCTCGGAAGCAGCCCCAAAGCTTTGATGAGGCGCTACCCGAGAAAGGTTTTCCGGCTGCCTACGGATAAAAACGGATGCAGAAAATAAAAAGGAGGAAGTCGAAGACTCCCTCCTTTAAAACAGTCCCGCTTCTATTCTAGAAGTCGAAGCGGATAGCAAACTGCAATTGGCGCATGGTCGTGCCGCTCTCCAGGGCCGTAATCTTGCCGTTGTTGCCACCCTGGCAATCAATACAGCCATTAGCTCCGTTGTTCTGGCTGAAGGCATAGACGGGGTGATTGAAAATGTTGAAGGCATCCACGCGGAACTGCGCGCTGAGCCTCTCCGTGACCCGGAATTTCTTCACCGCCGACAGATCGGAGTAGAAACCCGCTGGGCCATGGTAAGTATTGCGGCCGAGGTTGCCCAGGTTCCCGGACGACCCGGAGTCGAGTAAAGACTTCCCGGGTTGGTGACAATATTGCCGCCACCGGGGTGAAGTAGGTGATGGTATGCGCGATCGGATCAAGCGAACCCACGCCAGTGTGGAGCGTGCCCGTTGCCTTGTCCGGACGGCAGACGCCTACATCCTCTTCCGGACCGCATTCGGCGAAGCTGGGAGTCCAGGGCAAACCGCTGCTCCAGTTGGTGGTGTTGGCTCAACTGCCATCCGCCCACGACATAGTCCATGGCCCGGCTGGAGTTGCCCATGTACTTCTTGCCTTTTCCGAAGGGCAACTCGTACACCGTGTTGAACACGAACACGTGGTTGCGATTGAAATCAACCGGTCCGTACGCGATGGGATGGCTGATCGCATAGTAGTTACTGTCGTAGCCGTTGGCGTGAGAGAAGGTGTAGTGAGAAATGAACTGCAGGCCACTGGCGAAGCGCTTCTCCACCTTGGCTTCGAATGCGTTGTAGCTGCTCGACGCGTCGTTGCCGTAGAAGTTGCCCAGATCGAACGGGATCTTGGTGCAATTTCCCAGCGCGTCTTCTGGTCCGCAGAGCGGCCGGCGTTGATTCTGCGTATAGGTCACGCCGGTTAGCGGATTGATCGCGTTGAAATTCGCTCATGGAAACCGGGTTCACGTCGTAGTTGGGCCCGTCACCGGCGAAGCCGTGCGTGCCCTTGCTGCCGACGTAAGCCACTTCCACACTCACGGTATTGGTGAGCTGGTGTTGCACGGTCGCGTTCCACGAATCTACCAACGGCAGGACTTGCTTGGTGGGACGGATGTGCGTGCCTGAGACCTGACCGCCGAGCGAGCTGAACGGAATAATGCCGTCGTCAGGAACTGCGGGGAAGGTTGCCGCGATCGGTCCGTTGTCCAGCAGGAAGACGGGGACCTTGTTCGCGGCAGCTAACGGATTGAATGCGGTTGCGTCTACGTTCTGCTTCAACAGTACGGGCAGGTTCTGGGTCACGGTGTGTCCGAAGTTCGAGCCGAACACGCCGATATCATAGCTGCGTCCGTAACCCATCCGCACTACCGTTTTTGGCGTCAGTTGGTAAGCGATACCGAGGCGCGGAGCAAACGCGGTATAGGTGTTATCAACGTTGCCATTCAAGCCGATCTTGCCGAAGCCGGCGACGCGGATGGCGCCCGTCCCGCCCCCATCGATAATGTTGGCGAATCCGCCGTTGCCTTTGGCATTGACGGTCTCAGGGAAGTAGATTTCCCAGCGCAGCCCATAGTTGAGGGTGAGCTTGGGAGTTACGCGCCAGGTGTCCTGGCCGTAAAAGAACCAGCGCTTCTGGCGTTCGGCTGCATTGTTCGCGCCAGGAAGGTTAGGATTGTTGACGTAACGTGCGAAGGAGGTGACCTGTCCCAGGAGGAAAGATGCGAAGTCCAGACCGCCAGCCCCGCCGTTCGATGTGGCTTCGGGACTGAAGTTGTATTCTCCCGTGCGGTTGTTGTCGCTGGGGATGCGCAAGTTCATGGCGTAGCGGATGTCGCCACCGAACTTGATCTGGTGATTGCCCTTCAGCTTGGTCCAGTTGTTGACGAACTGGAACTGCTGCTCGCTTTCGGTGAGCGGGCAATTGCAGCGCGCCACACCCAGACCGTCTCCGAAGCTCGAAATGACGCAGCCCTGGCCGCCGTTGTTGGTGCGTGCAACCTTGACCGCTGATCGGATCCGGGCCGAGCAGGAACGCGCCCAGGCCGCCGGTCTTCGGGTCTGACGTGTTGGCGTTCGGAATCCCGAAGTCGGTCATCGGAGTGCCGCCGTCGGGCTTCTGGGTCTGGGGATTGTATTTGAAATAACCGAAGCGGAAATCGGTCAACAGCGAACTGCTGAGCGTCTTGGTAAAGCCGCTCGCCAAGCTGTAGTTGTGAGTGATGGAACTTCCTGCCAGGCCGAGCAAGCCGTTGCCCGGCCCTCCCACCGCGCCCAGCAGCCCCTTACCCGACAACTTGAAGTAGTCGAGACTGAACCGTCCGAAGACATTGATGCTCGAGCTCGCGGCATAGTCAATCCGCGTGTCAAAGCTGTTCTGAGTGAACGGGCCCGAACCCGACCCGATCAGGTTATTGAGCACAGTGCCGCTCTGCGGCGCAGGAAACGCTGCCAGAATCTTTCCTGCCGCCGGCGAAATTCTGCGCAATCGGAATCTGGTTATTCGGCAAACGCCGTTCGGCCGGCGCCGGTATTGGGATCGCCGGTCAAGGGATCGAAAACCTGCGCCGCCACCGGCAACGCCCCCGGTCAGATATTCGCTCAAATCGCAAAAGCCTGGGGTCGCGCTGGTGGCGTTGGTGGCCGGATTGCAACTTGTCGCCGCCCGGCTGGTGGGAACCGTGAACGTTCCGCTCACGCCGTTGGTCTGACGTGTGCCCTGGTAGTCGCCGAAGAAGAACAACTTGTCCTTAATGATGGCGCCACCAACCGTGCCGCCAAACTGCGCCCAGCGAGAGGGCGGAATGAACCGGTGGGTGATGGGATCAGCGGCGAATTGCGTGAAGGGATCGCGGGCCTGCTGCGCATCCGAGCGACGGAACAGGAAACCGCTGCCATGAAGCTGATTGGAACCTGATTTGGTTTGCGCGGTCACGACGCTGGACACGGCCTTGCCGAATTCGGCGTCATAGTTCTGCAACGAGACTTTGGCTTCGGTTACGGCATCCAGGTTGGGATTCACTACGATAATCCCAAGGATAGGATCCTGGTTGTCAGTGCCGTCCAGTTCGAAGGCGGTGCCGCTGAAGTGCTGGCCCTGGGTGAAGATCTGCAGGCTGCCCTGCGGATTCTCGGTGGCGGCGTGGCTCCAGCCCACCATCTTTTGCGAACCCGGCGCCATCAATTGCAGGGTGGTGAAGTTCCGGTTCAGGATGGGAACATCCTGGACGTACTTGTCATTGAAGGTGGTGGCTACGTCGGCGCGATCTGTCGTAAGTTGCGGAGCCTCCGAGGTGACTTCCACGGTTTCCGTCGATCCGCCTACCTGGAACTGTCCGTCCACTCGCGAGCCAGCGTCGGCGGAGACACTGATATTCTTGCTCTCAAACGCCTTGAACCCGCTGCCTTCCGCTCTGATGTTGTAGATGTCGGGGATCAGGTGGGTGACGCTGTAATTGCCGTCGCTGTTGGTAGTCGCATCAAAGGTTGTACCCTTGCGTTGCCGACGTTACCGTAACCTTCGCACCTGCGACCGCCGCGCCGGAAGGATCGGTGATGGTCCCGAAGATACTGCCGTAAACTGCCTGCGCGGACGCCAGCGGCGTCCCCATGATGCCGAGAACGACGAACACGGCCAGAGTTCCTAGCAGCACAAAAGCTCTCGTCTTCATTACAGCCTCCCGCCTTTTTCTAGTTTCTTTTCAAGTACTCGTTGAAAGAGACTCACGCCCGTGGCCGGCACATCTTTCGGGAAATCCTTCGGAAACTTTGCTGAACGTTCTCCAGCCCAGTTGGAAATTACTTCCGTAGTACAAAGACATTACGGTTGAAGCGGAACGTGCAGGTGGCGCACCGAAGTGAAAATGGGCTGTAGAGTATTGATATTGTTAAGAGATGTGCGATCAGCGATCAGCGAGATGCTATGACATTTGGAAAAACGACCCCAGCACCCTATGAAAAATTAGAATCTCTCAAATCAGTTTCTAACCGCTGTGACTTCGTCTGAAATCTGTTAAGTTATTGATTCAAAAACGTTAATCGTCGTCCGAAGCGACTGTCGATCACCCAGCGCGGACCGGGAGCAGAGAATTCCACAGAAATTTTTGGACAAAAACATGGGTTGCGGGCCCGTCCTTCGCAGGTTTCATGAAGTTTGATACGGTTACAACCCGCAAGTCTCTGGATTGCAGTTGATATCTGAGCTTGTTACCCTACGTGACAATGAACGTTACACGGGTTCAGGTGCCCCAACGGGAACAGTACCTGGCGCAAATCGATCGACTGCTGAACAGCCACGTCCTGCATGGCTCGGAATCTCTGTGCAAGTTGCTACGCTATCTCGCTGAACATTCACTGGACCATCCCGGTTCGCCGGTGAAGGAATACCAGATTGCGACCGAGGTCTTCGGGCGCTCGCCGAATTTCGATCCCCAGTCGGATTCCACAATTCGAGTCCAGGCGGGACGACTGCGCCTCAAAATTGCCGAATACTACGCTGCAGAAGGAGCCGATGAACCCATCCAGGTAGAAATGCCGAAGGGAACCTACGTGGTTTCGTTTCATCCCCGGGAGCCCAGCGCCGCCAGGCAACAGGCGCTGTCGCATTCAGCCCGGCACGGAGATATGGCGGCCGAAGGCAAAGCGAATGGAAACTGGAAGCTTGCGTTTCTCGTTCTCCTGGCCTTGCTGATCGTAGCGGCGACTACGGTCGCGTGGTTGCTGGCGCGCAAACCAGATGCGACCGATCGGGCACCGGAGCCTGTCCCGGCCGCATTTACCACGTTCTGGAAGGCCTTCGCCGACGGACCGGAAGAGCCCTGGGTGATCTTCAGCAACGGGGCCTTCGTGGGCCGGCCGGAGACCGGAATGCGTTACTTCGATCCCGCCCGCGATTCGCGCGATGAAATTCTCGAGCACTACACCGGCGTAGGCGAAGTGCTGGCGGTGCATGCTCTCGATCACACTTTCGGACTACTGCGACCGGCAGATTCGAGTGAAGCGCGGAAGCCTGCTTTCACTGGACGACGTTAAGAACAACGACATGATCTTCGTGGGTTCGCCGGCGGAGAACCTGACCCTGCGCGAAATTCCCAGCACACAGGATTTCAACTTCCATAACCTTGATTCTGGACCGCGCAAAGGCGACCTGGCCATTGTCAACGTCCATCCGGAGTCCGGGGAGGCGCAGTACTGGATTGGCAGCCCTTCCCACGCCAACCTGGTCGAAGATTATTCCATTGTCGCTCTGGTGCGGGGGTTGAACCCCGCCAAGTCCGTATTGATTCTGGCCGGAACCACCACCATTGGTACGCAAGCCGCGGTCGAGTTTGTCTGCCAGCAGAACTCCCTCGAAGAACTTTTGCGACGGCTACAGGTTTCGGATAGCGGTGAACTCAAACCGTTTGAAGCCGTGTTGAGGGTAAAGGTGACGCGCGGCGTACCTGTGGAGTCCGACATCGTGGCGCTTCGCGGCGGAAAACCGTAACGAAGTCTGTAACGCTATCTGCCTTTCGCTGTGAGCTCGAGTCTTTACTGATAGCCGACTGCTGAGAGCTGAGAGCTGTTCCATCAGTCACGGCACTTGCGGCTTCAACTGCGGGTCGAGTTCTGCGGCTCGTTGAAATTCCTGGCCAGCTTCCGCCGCGGCGCCCTTTCTCTGCAACGCTTCCGCCAGATGAAAATGGGCCTGCGCATAGCTTGGCGCCAGAACGATGGCGGCGCGGAACTGCGAGATGGCCCCTTCAATGTCCCCCGCCTTCAGGAGCCTCATTCCGGAGTTAGTGTTAAAAGTAGCGGCCTGCAGGTTGGTTTTATCCGCGCTGATCTGTGCCCCCAGGCGGGCTTCCCGGGCTCGCCCCTCGGCTATCGCCCAACTGTCGTAATATCGCGGCAAGCGTGGTGTGGGCGCCGGCGAAATCAGGTTGCAGACGAATCGCCTCCTTGAGGGAAGCCGCTGCTTCCTGCAATTTACCCTGCTGCTTTAATACCGTACCCAGGGTGTAGTGCGCCTCGGCGTAATCGGGCTTGGTTTGAATGGCAGCCCGCAGAGCATTCGCGGCTCCGTCGAAATCGCCTTGCTGCCACAAAGTGACCCCGAGCGTGTACGTAAATATCAGCCTGATTCGGATCAAGCGTGGCGGCCTTCCTGAATTCAACCACGGCATCTGGCAATTGATCTCTTAACTTTAGCGCCAGCCCCAGATCATAGTGCAGCGTCGCATCTTCGGGCGCGACTTTCAGCGCGCTCTGAAACTGTGTAGCTGCGGCGTCGAAATCGCTCCTCTGCAAGTATGCAGTTCCCAGGTTCGTGCGGTAGCCGGTGTCGTCCGGTCGCAGACGAAGCGCGGCTTCAAACGCGGGAATGGAACTGGTCGCGTCGCCCACCTGGATCAGAGCCAGCCCCAGATTATTGTGCGCATCGGGATCGTCGGGTTGCAGATCCACCACGTGGCGGAAGGCCGTGACGGCCGCCTGCGCGTCACCTGAGCGCTGCAGCAATAGACCAAGCTGGGTCTGGGCCTCGGCGAGATTCGGTTGCAACTTGACTGCGGTCTGAAGTTCATCAACTGGCACGGTCACGCTGAGCGATATCGTCCAGCACGCGCCCCAGATAGTAGTGGGCCTGAGCGCTTTGGGGAGAGCTTGCACCGCCCGTTGCAGCAGATTGAGAGCTTCGTCCATCTTTTTCTGCTGCCAACGCACCACGCCGAGATGCAGGGCAGCCTGAGCGTAACCGGGCTGCAAGTCGCAGCGCCTCGGAGAATTGCGTCGCCGCCTCGTCCAATTGTGAGCGCTGCGCCAGCACGGACCCCAATTCGTCGCGCAGGTCGGCTCGTTCCGGTTTCAGATCCACCGCCTTCCCCAGTTCAGCACTTGCGGTTGCCAGATCGGCGCGGAAGCTGGCGATTCTTCCCAAAGTTCGATGCGCTTCCGCGTCGTTGGGAGCCAGACGAATGGCGGCGCGCGCCTCCGATTCGGCCCCGGTCAAGTCCCCACTCTTGACCAGTGCGTTGGCGAGATTCATATGCGCCTGGGCAAAATCTGGTTTCAGACGCAGGGCAATCCGGAACTGCGAAATGCTTTCGGCGGAGTGCTCTTGCGCCAGTAGCACCCAACCGAGAAGATTGTGTCCCTCGGCGCTACCGGGTGCGAGCTTTACCACTTGTTCGAATGCGGCCCGGGCCTTCACCAGATCGCCGCTGTGCAAGGCCGCCAAACCCTGGCGATAAGGCGCCTCGGCCTGGCTGGAGCGGTTTTGCGCCACGCAAGAGCGAAATCTGCAAACGGAACGAGGAACGCCGCCAACATTACTGACTGCAGTAAGACCAGGGCGAAGGGATTCATCGCGCGCGTATGGTCAAGCCTGGCCGCATGATCTGGTTCGAAAGCCACAAAAAAATACTACTATGCCCGGCCACGCAGGATTGCTTTTTCGGAGAGCTGACACGGACTGCCTGATCACCACAGAAGCTGCGCGCCTTGACCCTCTCGATGTCCGCCCCCTAGTATTCAGGCAGTCATGAATCTAGTTTTTTCGCCGCAGTCTCGTGCCCGCCATGCTGCTGGCAGACTGGCCACGTTTCTCCTCATTCTCGCTATCCCAATTTTCGCTGTCCCAGCTTCCGCCGCCGAATCCCGCAAGACTCCTCCCATCGCCAACTTCACCGACATCGCAGAAAAAGCCGGCCTGACCATGTCCAATGTCTTCGGTGGCAAAGACACAAAAAAGTACATCATCGAGACCACCGGAACCGGCGTAGCGATTTTCGACTACGACAACGATGGTTGGCCCGACATTTTTCTGGTGAACGGAACCACTCTCGAAGGCTTTCCCGCGGGAAAGACGACACGCTGCCCAGCAATCACCTGTACCGCAACAATCACGACGGAACATTTACGGATGTGACCACCAAGGCCGGTCTGACCGCGACGGGCTGGGGTCAGGGCGTCTGCGTGGGAGACTACGACAACGACGGATGGGAAGACCTCTACGTAACCTACTACGGGAAGAATCGTCTCTATCACAATCAGAGCGGGGTCTTCACCGAGGTGGCCGGCCAGTCCGGCGTCGCGGGCACCGGGAAAGCCTGGGGTACAGGATGCGCCTTTGTCGACTACGATCGCGACGGTCTGCTCGACTTGATGGTTGCGAACTACGTGGACTTCGATGTCTCCACCGCTCCTGCGCCGGGAGAAAGAGCGTCATGCGTGTGGAAGGGAGTTCCGGTCATGTGCGGCCCTCGCGGGTTGCCGGGCGCCAAGAATATTCTTTACCACAATCTGGGCAACGGCAAGTTTGAGGACGTGACTTCGAAAGCGAAAATCGATCAGACCAGCGGACACTACGCCTTCAGCGTCTCTACCTTCGACTTTGACGATGACGGCTGGCCCGACATTTACGTCGCCTGCGACAGCACTCCCAGCATTCTTTACCACAACAATCGTGATGGAACCTTCACCGACGTGGCGGTAGTGGCAGGCGCTGCCTTCAACGAAGATGGCCGCGAGCAAGCGGGGATGGGATCGACCATCGCCGATTATGACGGCGACGGGCGGCTGGATATTTTCAAGACCAATTTCTCCGATGACACTTCCACCCTATATCGCAATAACGGCAACGGCACCTTCGATGATGTGACCTTCGCAGCCGGCCTGGGGCTCTACACGCGCTATCTGGGCTGGGGAACCATGTTCCTGGATTTCGACAACGATGGCTGGCCCGACCTGTTGCTGGTCAACGGACACGTCTATCCCGAAGTCGATAAACAGCACCTGGGCAGCAGCTACGAAGAGCCGCGCATCCTCTATCACAACAACGGCGACAAGACTTTTAGCGATATCTCCGCCCTGGCCGGGCCAGGAATCACGGCTGTACATGCCGGACGAGGGCTGGCGGTCGGCGATCTGTGGAACGACGGCCGCATTTCGGCCGTGATCAGCAACATGAATGCAGCTCCGAGTCTGCTGGTGAACCAGGTGCGCTCGCCCAACCATTGGATCGGACTTCAAGCAGTCGGAACGAAATCCAATCGGGATGGAATCGGCGCGCGGGTCACGCTGAAAGTCGGAGCGCGATTGTTGGTTGACGAAGTCCGCAGCGGCTCCAGTTACGATTCGAACAACGACATGCGTATCCACTTCGGTCTCGGAGCCGCGACGAAAATAGACTGGATCCAGGTCCGCTGGCCGAGCGGGCTCACGGAACGCTTCGAAAACATGTCCGTGGACACGATTCACACCGTGAAAGAAGGATCTGGCTCAGCGGTTGCTCCGGCCGCAAAGTCTTCAAGTTGACCCCTCGAACCAAGAGCTTCAAAAGGCCGATCGCGTTGAGGCCGCCATCTGTGTCGATCTCTCCCGCTGAGTTGCAGTCAGGTTGCCACGCATGTGATCGCCCTGCTCGTTCGTGAACCATAGACTGCCCCGTGACAAATGACGCAGCTCCTCGCCTTGCCAATGTGCTCTCATGATTCCCGTGCCGGCATGCGAGTTCGAGCCTAGCAAGAGGTGTCCCAGTTCGTGCGCCATTACGTTTCCGAGAATGTCCGCCAAACCGACGTTCCAGTTAGCGTGCAATTCCGTCGCCCGATCATAAAAGACATCGCTGTAACATCCCGTCCCCTCGGCAGACAGGAAGGCCACCCCGAAAACCTCGTTCGTCGAGCTCCTAGACTGAGGCAAAACGCGCACAGCAAGGTGGGTTGGCCATTCGAACCTGGCACAGTCCAAGGCTTCCGTACCGGACTGAGTAGGTGCGGGTGCCCCCACCCGTCCGGCCGGGCGAAGCCCGGCTTGGTCGGATTCCGAACCTGGCGAGCTTCGGGCGTCCGGGCCTACGTGTTTCCCCGAGGGTGCACAGTTCTTCCAGACGACATCTAGTCCGGCACGGTCGAAGATCTTTGCCGCTTCCTGCTCGGCTTGCTTCAGTACCGTCGCCGAGACGTCGGCATCGTTATAGACCGAAACAATCATCTGTGGTCTTTCGTCAGCATAGGTTTCGCGCCCAGGCCGGGAACGCAATCAGCCACAGAAACATAATTAGCAGCAGGCATGCTTTCGAAAATTGAAGCACCGCGAACCACCTCCGACGCGCCGATCTTCGAACCAGGCGGAGGGTGCCTCAAGGCTTTGTCGGTAACCCGCAACGCACATGTGGGTAACCTGTTAAGCGCCTTGTACGTCAAATGCTTAGGGGCGTGGGTGACACAAGAAGAAATGAGCGTTTCTGCTAAACTTCGTACGCTCGATAAGGGCAAGTGACGGTAGTGAGCAGCAATGGCATTCGGATGATCCGGTTTGGGGTGTTCGAAGTCGACCGACGGGCGGGCGAACTACGACGCAACGGCGCCAGGGTAAAACTGCAGGAACAGCCCTTCCAAATTCTTGCCCTGTTGCTGGAACGACCGGGAGAAGTGGTTACGCGGGAAGAGCTGCAGAGCCGGTTGTGGCCCGCAGACATCTTCGTCGACTTCGACCACAGTCTCAATGCGGCGGTCCGCAGGCTCCGGGACGCATTGGGCGACAGCGCAGAGAATCCTCGTTTTGTCGAGACCGTCGCCCGCCGGGGATACCGGTTTCTGGCGCCGGTACACGGATCAGGACCTGCCATCGATGCTGAGACTTCGGTTCCGCCGCTGCATCGTGCTCGCAAATGGTGGATCGCCGCTGCGGCGGCCGCATTGGTTCTCGTTGGACTCAGTGTGGGGCTGTTTGTGGGCAAGAGGGGTTCGCTACCCACGCCTCCAGCTCCCCCCATCGCGGAGCGCCGCCTGACTGCCAATCCTAGCGAATACCCGGTCAGCGCTGCCGCCATCTCACCGGATGGAAAGTACCTGGCGTTTTCGGATGACACCGGTTCCTACTTGCGGCAAATAGACACGGGCGAGACGCATCCTCTGACCTTGCCGGAAGGCTTCAAGGCGAAGCCTGTTTGTTGGCTGCCTGACGGTTCGCACATTCTGGTCACCTCGGTCGTAGGGTCAGAGCAGCAGTCCGGTCTGTGGCAAATCTCAACCGTTGGCGGAAGTCCGCGAAACTTAGCGATGAAGGGCACGAGGCGGCAGTTTCGCCTGATGGTTCGCAGATTGTCTTTCTGAAAGGAGGCGCAAGAAGCCAGGAAGTCTGGCTGATGCGCGGGGATGGAGAGCAACCCCGGAAAGTTGTGGGCGAACTCGGCGATCTTTTCCGGTCCCCTGTCTGGTCGGCGGACGGCAAGCAAATCGCATTCCTCCGGGGCGTATATCACCCTGGAGAGTATGGGGTAGAGCCGCAGATTGAAATTCTGGATGTCACAACCAATGTAAGAAAGGTGGTCATGTCTCATGCGCGATTTGGACCGGCGCTGGCATGGATCGAAAGACCATCTGGTCTATGTGCTGGACGAAACTCCCACCCAGCCAGAACGATTCCAACGCCTGGTCGGTAAGAATCGATCCACGCACGGGAAACCTGGCGGGCACACCCGCGCGACTCACGGCTAGTCCGGGGCAAGTCCAATATCTCAGCAGCACGATCGATGGAAAGCGGCTCGCCTATGTGAAAAAGAGCTGGCAACCGGATGTTTATGTTGCCAGAATCGAAAGCAATGGAACCAAGCTGCAAGCGCCCCGGCTCTTGACCCTCGATGAGAGGCTGGACCTGCCCTGGGCCTGGACCCCCGACAGTAAGCAAGTGCTCTTCGGCTCTGACCGCGACGGCAGCTTCCACATTTTCCGGCAGTCCCCTGAGCAAACCACCCCGGAGCTGCTGGTCGGCGGCAAAGAACAATCGATGCTGCCGCGTCTGACTCCGGACGGGAAAGAAATCGTATTTTTGCAATATTGGCCAGGGTTCGAGCAGGCGCAAACGGTTCGCATGTTGCGCATTCCAGTCACCGGCGGCCCTCCCAAGCTGGTTTTGGAAGGGCACGGTTTCACCAATCGTGCAGTGCGCACGCCTCCCTTCGACGCTTTGCTTGTACAGCCAGGTTGACGAGAAGCGTCTGGTGTTTTTCAGCTTTGACCCACTGCGGGGGAAAGGACAAGAGGTTGCGCACGTCGATGATGAGCTTCCCTACGCGTACAACTGGAGTCTTTCACCGGATGGTTCGACTCTGGCCATCGCCAAGGCCAGGAAGTTGGACTTATCGATAAACCCCGACATCCGCCTCTTGCGGTTCACGGACGGCAAGTGAACGAACTATCAGGCTGAAAGAATGGCTTCGAGTGTTTCGACCATTGACTGGGCGGCTGATGGTAAAAGCCTTTGGGTCAGTACGTCGTCAAACACAGGCACGAATGCGCTCCTAAATGTTGACTTGGAAGGAAGAGCTCGGCCAGTCTGGGAGCAAACCAAAATGGAAGTGGGCTGGGCAATTCCGTCGCCCGACGGACGCTACCTGGCGCTATGGCAAGCCAGCGGCGACTCCAATGTCTGGATGATAGAGAATTTCTGAAGCCAGTCGTTGGCCGTTGGTCGTTCGCGAATCCTCTTAGCAGACGACTAATGAGCCTTGTCCGGGAACTGCATGTTCCGCACAATCCCCTCGCCTTCTTTCACGAAGATCAATTGGTTGGGTTTCAGGTCTTTTAAGGTATCCACCTGCCCGCTGGGCCAGCGGATTTCCAGCACCTGCACTTTGTCGGCCTTCCCTAAGCCAAAGTGAACGCGCAGATCGTTCTGGGAGAAGTAGCTGCCGCCGCTGCGGACTTCGTCGATCTGTGAATGAGGCTTGCTTTCGCCCGCGGCCTGGGTCACACAGCGCAACCGGGCGCCAATGCCACTGCGATTCGATTTGGTCCCGATGGTCCGCACCTTGATCCAGTTATTCCCAGAAGAGAGGTCGCAGCGCAAAAGCTGGGGAAAATCATTCACCGGGTTCACGACCAGATCGAGATCGCCGTCGTTGTCGAAGTCTCCGAAGGCGCATCCCCGTGACGCAACCGGCACTGAGATGCCCGGGCCTGCCTGCATAGAGACATCTTCAAATCTACCGTTCCGCAGGTTGCGATAAAGCAGCTTGCGCTGCGGATAGCCCGCTTCCGTCTTCAGTTGCTCCACTTCCGGATAAACGTGGCCATTGCAGATCAGAATGTCCGGCCAACCATCGTTATCCATGTCAAAAAAACCGCAACCCCAGCCCAGATACTGGGTGTGCGCGCCAAGACCCGCCGTAAAAGTAGTGTCTTCAAAATTGCCGTCACCGAGGTTGTGATAGAGCGAGGGCGTGTCGCCCGCGAAGTTCGTCTTTACGATATCCAGGTTGCCGTCCATATCGTAATCCCCCGCCGACACTCCCATGCCTGCCTGCGGCTTGCCGTCCGGGCTGAGCGCGCAACCGGCCTCAAGGGCGATATCCACAAACTTTCCGTTCTTCTTATTCTGGTAAAGAGCGCTTGCGGTGGAATCGTTGGCTACATAAATATCGGGCCAGCCGTCGTTATCGACGTCAGCGGTGAGGACTCCCAGGCCAAAAGTCCCGCTAGCCTGCAGAATGCCGGAAGCGTCCGAGACATCGGTGAACGTGCCGTTTCCATTGTTGTGATAAAGAATATTCTTCCCGCCCTTGAGGCCGGGCGGGCCACAAGCCACCATCACGCTCTTGTAGAGGCATGGACCCGATTCCGGCACGGGCGCTGTAGCCAGATCGAGATCAATATAGTTAGCCACGAACAGGTCGAGCTTGCCATCGCGATCGTAGTCGACGAAAGCGCAGCCGGTGTTCCAGCGCTTGCCATTGCCGGCTACGCCGGCTTTTTCACTCACATCGGAAAACGTGCTGTCGCCATTGTTGTGGTAGAGAACGTTCTTTCCGAAATAAGTAACGAACAGATCCTCGAAACCATCATTGTCATAATCGCCGACGCAAACGCCCTGTCCCCAGCCCGAGTGGGCTACACCGGCCTTAGTCGTGACATCAGTGAAAGTGCCATCCCGATTATTCTTGAACAGATGCGACGTGGGTTCCTGTCCTGCGGGAAAGCCCTCTAGGCGCCAGCCATTTACCAGAAAAATATCCAGCCATCCGTCGTTGTCATAGTCATAAAAAGCAACGCCGCAACCGGTGGTCTCGAGCAGATACTTATTCTTGTGCTCGCCGCCATAAATGGTTTTCGCATTCAGTCCCGACTCGCGGGCGACGTTGATAAAACTCAGGCCCAGGCCAGCGCCCGGTTTCCTCGGTTCTTCGGTCGCCGCGAAAAACGCGCGCGATTTGAGACGACGGGTCAGCGCCAGAACATTGTCGAAGGACAGCACGACCGCCGACTTGCTCAAAGACTGGAGAAACGTACGGCGTGAAGAAGACAAAACGGCGGTACCTTCCCGGAGTTGGCTCGTGTAGAATTCGCCCCTACTCTATTCAGTGCATCGTTACTTTGCAAGTTCAGGCGCGGGCGACTTCCACTTTCGTTTTGCGGTCGACGATCGGTTATTCCAGGGGAAGCGCTGGCAAACCCCACAGATCAGTCTTTACCCTCTCCAGAACCGATTGAGTACGGCGCAGCCGGTGAAGAGACCAGCAGTTGCTCGCACCAGGAGC
Source organism: Terriglobia bacterium (assembly GCA_963803655.1). GTDB lineage: Bacteria > Acidobacteriota > Terriglobia > Terriglobales > Acidobacteriaceae > JAIQFF01. The sequence goes on along the minus strand of CAWDNR010000007.1, from coordinate 359,039 downwards.
GGCGTGCCTAATCCCAGAAGAGTTCTCTGCACGTCACTCCCGAGATTTGCATCAACGAGGCTACAATGTGTATGCAGAAAACGGAGGATCTTTCTATGCCCAAGAAAAAGACAAACCCAGCCTTCCTGAAGATGGCCCAGATGCCCCTGAAGCCCTCACCACAACTAGCTGAAGTATTAGGATCACCCGCTGCCGTCTCCCGACCCCAGGTTGCGAAGAAGGTGTGGGCCTATATCAAAAAGCATAAACTCCAGGATCCGAAGAAACGTCGGGAGATCGTGGCCGACGAAAAACTGAAGCCGGTCTTCGGAAAGGCCAGACTGGATATGTTCCAGATGACCAAAGCCATTAGCAAACACTTAAAAAAGATTGACTAGCATTGTCCGAGGACTAGGTCTTCGCAGAAAAAGCTGATATCCAAACAATCAACGGCAACTTCGTAATGCTAGGGTTGTCCACCACGTTCGTCACTGTCCGTCACCGCCGACGATTCAGTTTGCAGCAAAGGCTCTCTAACGTCCACGGTACTGATGCTGGCCGTCTCCACGACAATCCTGTTTTCCGCTTGCGTCTCAAAGCCTTCCTTCTCCGCTTTGAGTTCGTAGTGTCCGGGTAACAGTAGGCGAAACGAGGAGCGGCCTTCGTTGGTGGAAATATTTTTCCTGTGGTCCCCGATTTTCGGTGCGAGTGAGCGTGACCTTCGCCCCAGGAACCGCAGCCTGCGTGGTGTCGCGGACTTGTCCAGACAGCGAAGAAGTTTGCGCCCTGGCCCGCACTCCTCCGAGCGCCACGATCAGCCCGGCCAAGCACTGGTTCGAGAGTTGTCGTGATCCAACCGTGCGCGCGGGTGAGTGTCCGGGATCCAACTGGATCGAGACCAGGATTGCGCCGAGCGGCGCTACTCGGCAACAATAGAACGTTCTCTGGGGTGACGGCGGAGCTATAAAAGGTGGATGATGAACAGTCGCGTTGGAAAATCGCCGCGATCGCAGGAGGTGGAGTGCATGGCGTATACACGACGCAGGGTGCTCGCGACCTTGGGACTGGTGGGACTTGAGGCCGTGATGCCGCCACTCGTCAAGAGAGCCGGGGCATCCTCACGGACTGCATCGTTGGCGACGGAAATGGGGGCAGGTAAATGCCCATTCAGGCTGGCGGTAATCAATGACGAGATCACCCAGGACTTCGAGAAGGCATGTCAAATCGTGTCCGCCGATTTCGGGTTACATTGGATTGAGCTGCGCTCAATGTGGAACAAGAATGTGACCGAGCTCGACGCAAAGGAAGTGCAAAACGCGCGAAAGATCCTCGATGAATACAAACTGCGAGTGACCGACATCGCGAGCCCGCTGTTCAAGACTGACTGGCCTGGGGCTCCCCGGTCGTCTCAGAGTGAAAGCCGCGACCAGTTCCATGCGGAATTCGATGCAAGCGCACAGGATAAGCTGCTGGAGCGATGCATCTCCCTTGCCAAGTCTTTCAACACGGACCGGATTCGCTGTTTTGACTACTGGCGGCTGGATGATCAGAAACCGTACCGGGCGGCCATCAATGCCAAACTGCAGCGGGCCGCGGAGCGCTGCGCCCAAGACAAACTCGTCCTCCTGCTTGAGAACGAGATGTCCTGCAATACGGCAACGGGCGAAGAATCGGCTGCTGTGCTGAAGGCAATTCCCGACAGGAACTTCATGTTGAACTGGGATCCCGGCAATGCCGCAGCCATTGGGACCACGCCCTATCCGGCCGACTATCAGCTGCTACCCAAAGAGCGCATCGGGCACTGCCACTGCAAAGACGTGTTGCGCAAGCCGGACCACAAATACGACTGGGCTCCAGTAGGTGGCGGAGTTGTGGATTGGGTTGGACAACTCCGGGCTTTGCTGCGCGATAGCTTCCAGTACGGTCTAAGCCTCGAAACCCACTGGCGCGGCGCGGGTACACCAGAAGCGTCCACACGTCTCAGTATGGAGGGACTCAGAAAAACACTGACGAAGGCTGGGATCTCCTGCTGATCACAGATTATCGTGTCAGCTGGTGAGAGAGCGGCAATGGCCCCTATGAGGAAAACAATGGCTACACGACGTGAGTTTCTCGATGCACTTGCAGTGGGCGCGGCCGGGCTGGCCGTGGGAACAACCGCAAAAAGCTATGGACAGATCCTCGGTTCCAATGACCGCCTCAACTTTGCGGTTATCGGTCTTAATGGACGCGCCTATGCTCACCTCTCCGGTGTCAAGGCGAACAGGAGCGCAGCCCGAATTTCGCATGTCTGCGACGTGGACAGCAATATTCTCAAGAAGTTCGCTGACAGTGCGCGGCAAGAGATGGGGGAGGCTCCTGTAACAGACAAAGATTTTCGCAGCATTCTCGAGCAGAAAGATGTGGACGCCATCACGATTGCCACTCCCGACCATTGGCATACACCGATGGCCATCGCCGGATTGCAGGCGGGCAAGCACGTTTATGTGGAAAAACCATGTAGCCACAATCCTGCTGAGGGAGAGATGCTGGTGCAGGCGCAGCAGAAATATCGCAAGCTGGTGCAGATGGGCACGCAGCAGCGCTCTTCACCGCACACCATCGAGATCGTCGAAAAGATTCACGAAGGCATTATCGGCAGGCCCTACTTCGCCAAAGCCTGGTACTGCAATGTGAGGAAATCGATTGGCACCGGCAAAGAAGTGCCCGTGCCGCCGCAGCTTGATTGGGACCTGTGGCAAGGCCCGGCGCCACGCCGCCCCTATAAAGACAACGTACAGCCCTATAACTGGCACTGGTTCAGAATCTATGGCACCGGTGAAACGCTCAATAATGGCACGCACGAGATCGATGTCTGCCGTTGGGCGCTTGGCGTTGACTATCCTAAACTGGTCACTGCCTCTGGCGGCAGATACCATTTCAAAGACGACTGGCAGTTTTATGACACGCTGGTGACCAGCTTCGCGTACGAAGACAGCATGATGACGTGGGAAGGCAAGAGCTGCGGGGGAATGAAGTATTACGGCCGCGATCGTGGTTCGATCATTATGGGCACCAATGGCACGGTGCTTGTGGATCGCGATGGCTACGAGATATATGACCTCAAAGGGAATAAGGTGAAGGAATTCACCGTTGGCACCACAACGTCGTCTTCCGACCTCCTCGGCCGGGATTCCATGACGGATGCCCACTTCGCGAACTTCATCGCGGGAATCCGCAAAGGCGAGAAGCTCAACGCTCCTGTATCTGTCGGCAACGTTGCCGTTACCATGCTGCAGCTCTCCAACATCGCGTGGGAGGTCACTCGGGATCTTCATATCGACACGAAGAATGGCCGGGTCCAAGGCGACCCGGAAGCGATGAAGATGTGGGGACGCGAGTATGAGAAGGGCTGGGCGCCGCAGGTCTGAGGTGCACCGACATCAGGTTAAGCCAGACCCAGGATGCCTGTCAGAAAAACTGCAATTATTGGATGGAGAGTGAGTGGGTTGGCGGCTTATGAAAGACACCTTCTCCCGTCGCAGCTTGTTTCGCTCCGCTCCGCTCGTTGCGGCAGCATTCGCAGCTTCGAGCAATGTCTTTGAAGCGGCTCAGGGACCTTCACCATCCGACCAAGCATCGCCCGTCCATCTAGGCCTGGCCAGCTACACTTTCCGTAACTTCAGTCGGGCGCAGACGATCGCCTCCATGAAGCAGCTCAATGTGTTCGCGCTGAATGCCAAAGACGTCAAAGATCATCTCCCGATCGATGCCCCGGGGGAGGCAGCTGCGCTGGCGGACTATGCCGCGTCGGGCGTCCGGCTCCATGCTGCCGGAGCCATCTATTTCGAAAGAGATGAAGATGCGGACATCCAGTCTAAGTTCGAATACTGCAAGCGAGCGGGTATTGCTGTCATTGTCGCCGGCGACCCCGAGCCCAAAACTCTGCCGCGAATCGAAAAGTTCGTAAAGGAGTACGACATCCATGTCGCGATCCACAATCACGGACCGGAAGACAAGGTATGGCCTTCGCCGCTGGATGTATTGAAGGCGGTAAGAGGTATGGATCCTCGCCTTGGGTGCTGCATCGACGTCGGGCATACGGCTCGTGCCGGAACTGACGTGGTTCGGGCGATCCACGAAGCCGGTCCGAGACTGTTTAACGTACATATGAAGGATCTCACGAACTTCCAGAGCAAAGAGAGCCAAGTGGCCGTTGGAGACGGCATCATGCCGGTGAAAAGACTGTTTGAAGCCCTGGTCGCGGTGCATTACAAGGGCTTCGTGGATCTGGAGTATGAAATTCATCCCGACGATCCCATGCCGGGCGTTATCAGCAGCTTTGCTTATATGCGAGGCGTCCTTGCAGGCCTGGGGTACACAAGCCCGGGCTAAAGATTCGAGCAATCAAAAACCTCTCAAGCCGCATGACGTGAATGATGCAGTTCGTTACCCAATCGAGCAACTGCCTGTCGAACTCTCGCGGAGTCATTTTGCTGTGATGTCGAAGATGCCTTTACCGAGAGATTGTCGATCGTCTCTCCGTAACACTCCTGGTGAACCTGTATCGGGCGAAACCAGTGCAAGGTAATTCCTGCTGGAATAAAACACCCTCTGGTCAGTTATCCCTCATGAACGCCGGAACGGCAAAAACCTTACGGCGCTGATGGAGGGGATATGAAAAACAGTTTTGTGCTGTTTGTGATCGTATCCGGGGTCCTGTTTACGAATATGCACGCCGCTACCAAAGCAGGATATTAACCCGCAACTGTGGTCAGTGTAGAAACCCGCGCGATCCCGACCGATTATGCCGGCATCGACCCATCTGTACCGCCCGATCACCGGGCAGTTCTACATACTGGATGGCGTCGTTCCCTACCCGCTGCGTAGAGAGGGCGGTGAGGCCTGCGAGGACACCTCATAGTGACGGACGCTGGCTTCTTTTTCGATCTGGTAGTCGGAGTCGAAGTCGTAGTACTTGGCCATGCTGAAATCGTCCCCAGCGAAACGCTGGACGGCGTCGGTGTCGTCCCAGAACGTCAGCATTTCGAAATGAATTACATCTGCTTCTGTGCGGTGCAAACACCACGCCCCTCGATTTCCCCGCGTAGCCAGATACTCGGGCAGCGCAATCCTGCACATGAGGTCCAGGTATTCGTGACCCTTCGAAATGGGAACCATCCCGTGCCATATTCGAGCGATCATGCAGCCCTTCCGTCAAGCGAGCGCACCCCGAGGAGAACATTCTCCAGCAATGACACCAGCCGAGTGGCGCATGACCGGTCAGGGTCAAGTCCGGGATCATAGATAGTGAGTTCAAGGCCGAGCGCTCGCGGATGGCGGACGAGCGGAGTCAAAAGATCCACCAGTTCCTTGATTGTCGGCCCGCCCGGTTCGGGCGAATCCACGGCCGCCATGACCGACGGGTTGATGACGTCGGCATCCACGTGAATCCAAAACCCACGCGGTTCCTCGCTTGCTCCAGGTGATGCGAGCCGCTTGAGAGCTGCCGCCGCAACGTCGGCCACGCCGCGATCACTGAGCGCTGGACCGGGAATGTCGAGAATCGGAGATGCAGCAAGCGCCCCATGACCGTACCACGGCTCGGCAGCGTCGCGGCGACCGATCAAAACGACATCCTTGCCATGCACGAGAGGCGCATCCCCAGTGAGCCGAGCCAAGGGTGTTTCTCCGCGACCGACCGCAAGGGCGAGGCACATACTGGCCACCGAACCGGTGTGAGACTCTTCGGGCGTCCCGAAGTCGGCATGGGCGTCGACGTAGACAAGACCCACTGATCCTTGTACGGACTTCCGCGCACCCAAGAGACATCCCAATACGATGCTGCAATCACCGCCCAGCACAACTGCAAAACGGCCGTCGCTGGTGGCCTCCGCCACCCGCTCGCTGAGGCTCCGGCAATAGGCGCCGACTTCGGCTTCGTTCCTCGCTCGGCCCGCTGGACGCACGTAGTCTCGATATGGCGGCGGGGTGACATCTCCCAGGTCGCTCGCACCCAAGCGCTGCACCAGGCCAAGCTCGCGGAGAACTCCCGGAGCGCGATCTAGGTGCCGGGGTTCGCCGTTGTCGTAAGTACGAATGCCGATGCTCGTCGGTGCTCCCACGATTGCGATGCCACGGACCATGGATAAACTCCAGTTCTCACCATCAAACTACGTTTAGATGGTAATGAAACGATCGTAGCAACAGCAATACAACCTGTCAAATGGCTTTTGCTGGTGATACACTCTGGGAGTGGCTCAGATCAGGCGGCATCCCTTCAAACTGGTAGGCGGGCACCCGGCCCTCGACTTCATCAATACCGTCCACGACTGGAGCGTGTCCGAGCCACACGACTACCTCTGTGAATTCGCCGATGCAATTCGCTTTGGTAAAGCGGCCGGCTTCCTGACTCGAGCCGACGATTTGCTCCCCCGACAGCGGATCCCACGCCTTGAACTGACACGACTAAGAGAGCTTCGAGCTTTGCTGAAACGGATCTTCCAGACGCGGCTCTCTGGCCAAGCGCCTAACAACATGGACCTCGGGAAACTCAGTACTGACCTTGCCGAAGCCGCTCGCGCAAGCCGGCTCATGGTAGCGAATCGCCGATCCCCTCAGGTTCTGGTGACACGTGAGATCACTGCGGAAAAGGCTGGTGTTGCACTCCTGCGTCTCAGAATCGTGGAGGCAGCGGCTACGCTGCTCGTGTCGGATGCGATGCGGAGGGTCAAGTCCTGCCCGACTTGCGGTTGGCTCTTTCTCGATGCCAGCAAGAACCGGTCGCGCCGCTGGTGCAGCATGGACACATGTGGCGCCGTTGCGAAGGCGCGCCGCTACTACCGGCGATTGAAGGATGGCGTTGATCACTGAGGGGGCTGCTGGCAAACGAAGCCATAGAGATCCCTCTGCAAAGACGTTGATGAGCCGCTGCCCGGGACCGTTTGTAGTGTGATGTCTGTTTATGCCTGACGTAACGCGTACTTCATGTAGTTTGGGCACTACGTGATCGTCAGCTATCGGGATCAGTGGACCAGAGACTTCGCCGCTGGGATACGGGTCAAGGCATTCTCGGGATTTGAGATGTTCGCTCGGCTGAAACATCGGGAAGACAGAAAAGCACAGATAATCTAATCGCATTCCTTTGATCCCCATTGCCCGTTCCGGGCTCTTCTCGACTCAGTCCAATTCGATGGCCAAGACGAGACGGATCGATGTTGATAGTCCTCTCCGTACGGCATGAATCATAAATGCTGCTAACGAGCTCAAGTGCCCGGTACCCATCCGCTCCTGAACTCAATGGCTGTCGCCCCGTCATGCATGCATTTCCGAAGTCAAGCAATTGACGTTCCAGTGGAACCAACGAAATTGCCATCGGATCTGAGGCGCCCGAACTGATTTGGTCAGCAGCAAACACCGGTGCCACGCCGTTGTCGCGCAGTATGTTCCAATGGGTAAGTTTATCTCCCGTAATGATTGCGGTTCCGTTCGTCCCGTGAATCTCAAGCCGCTCCGGATAGCCTGGCCAGAAGGCTGTTGAAGCCTGAATCACACCGATCGCACCCGACCGAAAGCGCATCAACGCATTTACCAAATCTTCTGACTCGATTTTGTGCAAAGTGCCAAGCTGCCAGAAGCCGGTAACCCTTTCGACAGGCCCGGCAAGAAAAAGCAAAATATCAATCTGGTGAATTGCTTGGTTGATCAGCGCTCCGCCGCCTTCGCCCTCCCAACTACCCTTTATTGGCCGACTGTAGTAATCGGTCGAGCGGTACCACTTCACATAGGCATCCGCCTCAAGAATCCTGCCGAGACGCCCCGTGTCGATTGCCCGCTTAAGAAACTGTATGGAATCGTCAAATCGATGCTGGCTTACAACGCCCAATTGAATCTCGGCGGTACGAGCGATATCAATCATCGCCTTTGCTGTGAGAACATCGAGGGCAACGGGCTTCTGGACGAGGATATGCTTTCGGGCAGCGGCACATAGTTTTACCGCATCCAGGCGAAAGCAAGGCGGGGTGCACACATCCACATAGTCGACTCGAGTATGGGAGCACAAGGCTTCCGCCGTCCCAACAAACTCTGCTCCGAAGGTCTCAGCAAACGCCAATCCCTTCGTTGCATTTGTGTTCGTGCATGCGACGAGCTCATAGCCGATGTTCCTGTACGACTGGGCGTGCTTGAATGCAATCGCCCCGGTGCCGATGATGCCAACCCGCATTCTTCCTCCTGGAGCTACCGAAATACCCCATCCCGATGCGCCACACACGACGCCGGTAAACCTGGCTCAAACTTGGTAACCCATTCAGGCGATCAAGCCGCTGCTACGGGTCGATAGCAGCGTACCATCGCGGCTTGGGGGGAATGGAATCTCGGTGCGCCCGACCTTCACTGAGTCATCTACGGAGGACGGGCAAGATTGACTCTTCAAAAGCAATTTGGTGATGGTGCCACCGTCCGGGATAGGGAAGACTGAGGTGCAGTCCCACCCAATCTGCGCGCCGCTGGGCGCGCTCGACATTGGTTGAGATGGAACGGACGACTGTAATTACCGTTTGCGGCTGAAGCCGCCTGATTGTCCTGGCAAGTCGGACCTCGCTTTCCGCGCAAACTCGTTTGCGCTCCTCCTTGTCCAGGCGATCCACCGGCCTTCCGCACAGATCCACCAAATAGCAACCAAGCGCCTGAAATGATTCGAGAAAATCTGCACTTCGGAGAGCAGGAAATGCGGTGACGAATACACTTCGAATTGCCCGGTAGAGTCCCGAGTCGGCACGGTAGAAAAACAAACCAGAAGCCGGAGGTGCTTCGCCGACAAACAGTAGCCGGACGCGAGTAGGACAGTATCGTTCTCGCAGAAGCTCTCTGGAATCCGCAGTTTTCGATTCGGCTCCCACGGCTTCTATTCCTGTTCACAGTCTCTCATCAGTTGGACTTCGTCTTCAATTCGGGTTTCTCGCACAATCCGAGGCTAGGGCTGACCGTCGGCATCCGGCTTTGCCACCAGCAACAACAGCAGGCCGATGACGGTGAACATGCGGAAGGCAGCGTCCTGGCCGTTCCACGCTTTTGATTGCCACATCAGGAACCACTCTCCGCCAATACTGAGGAAGGCCACGAGCCACATCAGGAGGCTGAGGGTGAGGGCTGCAATCGCGAGTTTCTTGGCATGATTGAATGCGGCTGCGGGTGCTCGCAACTCCCGCGCCAGCCGTATCCCGCCCCACCATGCCATCACCATGGTTGTCGACTCCCACGCAATGATCGAAAAGTAAAATGCCGTGTGCCACACCGGCGAGTTTATGGCGCGCCACATGCCCCGATTGGCCGGGAAAGTGGAGTCCATCATCAAGACGTGCCGAATAAACTGGAAATTGGAGTTGTAGTCGGTCGTATTGTTGAGCACTACGAACGAATAGTACAAAGCTACTCCGAAAACCAGCAATAGCTTGGATGTGCGTAACGTCATGGTTTGTATTCTTCCGGGGTGGCACTTCCCGACGAGAACGTACGAAAGTAGTCGGCCAGAGCACGGAGGGTGGCATCGTCATATCCGGGATTGGATGGCATCTGGGCGCGCGGATTCCTGCTTCGCGGATCACGTATGTAGGCGGTGAAATAGTCTGGGGAGGCCGTCGCCCATGCCGAGAGCACCAGCCACGGATGACCCGACTTCCGCCCTCCATTGGATCCCATGTTGTGACAACGCAAACAGCTTTGCTGTGCGATGCGATAGCCGGACTGAACCATAGGATCGGCGGCATGAGGACCACGCGGCGAAATCGATCCGAAGACGGACATTGCATCGCGGAATTCGATTCGCACCACGCCCCACGGAATTTGCGCTTCGTCGTCCTGCGACAACACCTTAAAGGTTGGCGTGAAATTAGGATGCGAGACCATGTAGGGGCCCATATCGCTGCCATATCCTTCCGCATCCTTCGGCCAGTCTGCTGGTGGCCTTCCATTTATAGTAAGCACCAGCAGGGGGTTATGCGCCTCTATGTATGCTCGCGGATAGTGGGCGCAATACTGATCGTGGCTTAGGGCAACGATCAGATCCGAGCCCTTCGCGGCCCCCAGACGACGGATGAGCTCTTCAAGCAATACTCCGCTGATCCGGGTCGGACCGGCGAAATTGGGATCACCGGTCACGGTGTATGTGTCTTGTGGAAGAGCCAGCAACTCGTTGCGCGTAATGTAGCGGGTCGTTCCAGGAGGCAATCCAGCGAGGTTGCCGCCCAATTCAAGGTCGGCCGGCGATGAGCGCTCCGCATGTAACGGAACGGGAGGGGCCAGAGAATGGACAGATCCTAAGTTACCGGTTGAATTGAGGAGGACGCAAGGCGCGAGAAGAAAAGCGGCGGCCAGCAAGCTTGAACAAAGCTTTTGCATGGTCCATGTTAGCGCGGAGCCGGACGAACGTAACCAAGAATCTCATGCTGCGGCCGGTGTGCTAGATTCATTTCACCATCCGGCAGCCGAGTTGGCAGGAAAGCTATGGCAGGGGAAATCGCATCTCGACTCAAGGAACGGGGAATCGTTCTGCCAATGTTGCCCACCTCGTGTGGGAACTATCTTCCGGCGAAGAGGGTGGGGCAGATGGTTTACCTGGCCGGCGTCACTTCCTCTGGGCCGGCAGGCGGCATCACGCGGACGCTGCGCCTTGACCGCACAATTGACGACGGTTACGACGCCGCGCGGGCCTGAGCGTTGACGCAGCTGGCGGTGTTGCGGCACTTTCTCGGTTGGCTCGACGGAGTGAAAGCCATCGTTGGAGTCAACCGCTATGTGAACGCGGTGCCAGGATTTCCGGATTCAGCCCAGGTTATCAATGGTGCGTCTGATCTGTTGGTGGAGGTGTTCGGCCAGGCTGGCCGCTACGTGCGGGCCGCGGTTGGCATCACCGCCTGCCGCGCCATGCGTTGGTCGAGGTGCAGATGACCGTAGAGGTGTAAGCAGGAATGGCCGAACATACTCTCTCCGGCGAACCTACACACTCGCGCTGGGACCGAGATCTGCCGCCGCGGTCAGCGAAACCGGATACGAGCCATACCGGGTCATATTTACCACTCGGGATTTTCTGCGGCAGCACCCGGAAACCGTCGCCGCGTTTCGTTCGCGCGTCGCTCAGGGGATGGCGGGACTATCTCAACGATCCCGATGCGGCCCACAACGTGATCGCCAAACTGAATCCTGCCCTCAACCCGCAATCGATGCGATTCAGCTGGCAGGCGTTGCGCGACGGCGGATTCATTAGCGGCAACGACTCAAGCGGTAACCAGGTGGGCCAGATTACCGCCGGACGTTGGACGACGATGTACAACCAACTGTTCGACCTAAAGGTTATGGACAAGGCATTCGATCCCGCGCAGGCTTATTCGCTGCAATTCGGGACGAAGAGCTGACCTCACTTATTGACGCACCGTACCTCGGCGTGGACCGAACGAAGAAGGCCCGCAACGAACCGAAAGAGCTCGTCGTTTTTCCGAGCAGATTTTATGCACATTGTTCCTCACCCAACGAGTCGTTTGTGGAACAATCCACGTCGTCCTCCGACCAGTACCCGACTCTGGCCCCTGAACTCCAACCAGCCAGATCCTTCGGAACCGACACCATGTACATTGCCGCTCCATTGTGTTCGTAGGCTTCGATCACTTTGCCGTCTTCATTCGTCTTGACATTCCTTACCAGATCGCCCGGTGCGAATTTCATAAAGCATCTTCTATACTTGGATCGTGCCGCCAAGTTTGCCGAGTATTTTCTCCATCGCAACCTCTGTACTTGATAGTCTAGTCTTATAGTAGTAAGACCTCAAACTGACTCCTGCTGTCAACTGGAAGACTCAAGGGTGTGGGAAAGAGGATCTCGGGCAGGTCCGAAACGGTTTAAGGCGCAGGATCACTCCGCCTAAGGCAGCGAATGCTCTCTGGCTACAACTTTTGAAGTCCCTGAGAAGAAAAAGCAGCGCAATATCCTGATCAGTGCTGCCGCTGCTAACGAGTCCGCTTTCGCGGGCCATCTATATCATCGATATCAATTCGGCCAGCCGCCAGACCCACCGCCCCAGTGAGAGCGCCGATTGCCAGGTTGCGCCACTTCGGAGCGGTTGCGAGTGGCATAGGAGCTTCGTCCCAAACGGCATGTGAATTGCGTAATCTCACGTCGTCACTGACATACGTGGAATCTGTGTCTGCGGAACTTGTGTCTGCGGAAGTTGAGGAATTTAACACCGGCAAGGATTGCGGAAGGAAGCTCAGAAGCACACCTATGGGAGGCGGAGTGGCGGGTTGTGACGGCATCCGTGGGATTCCCGCTGTCTCCGCTATGGATCTAAAAGAATGCCCAGGTTTGGCGCCGACGGCCTTGTTGCGGGCGGAGCTTGAGCGGACATTGCCTCGATCCGATGCGCCTGCCCGGTGAATCATCGAATGGAGAGAGAGTCCTACACTCGCTATCAACAAGAGCGCACTAGCGGCGACCATCGCAAAGAGTACGGTTCGAGCCGCTGTGCGTGGAGCGGACGTAACCGATGGCTCCTTCAAAAGAGAGCGCACTCTGACCGCGAGCAAGGATTCAGAGGAGAAGAAGCTGATGCCTGAGGAGAGATTCTTTCTCTCGATAAGCAAACGGGCGAGCGTGGTCAAACACTCTGCATATCGCAGGCGCGCCTCGGTGCATTCCCGCACCACCGCATGGTCGCAGGCCAACTCCCGTTGCCACCGCAAACGCCGATAGCCCAGCCAGGCCAAAGGGTGAAAGAACACTAGCCGGCATCCCAATGCTGCCAGCCGATCCCACAGATAATCTTTCTGTTTCACGTGAATCAGTTCGTGCCGTAGAACATCATCGAGTTGATCGCCGTCCAGAAGCGGCACTAGTTCGGTGGGCAGCAAGACGTGAGTTCGCCACCAATAGCAGGTAGCAGGAGAACGCAGCTCCGAGGCGAGACCCAATTCACAGCGAGCAATATTTAGTTCGCGGCACAGATATCGGAAACGCAGCTGCAACTCGTCGGAAGGCGGCTCAGTTCTTCGCAGAACAGCTTTCAGTTTCGCTGACTGAAATAGCAAATGCACGACCGACATCAACAGCAGGAAAACGTAAAGATAAGTGGCCGTGGGAGCCCACTTGGCCACGTACGATGCCCGAGAGTCTTCAACCGGCAAAGTCAGATGCAGCGCACCGGTAGACAATAGGGGTGCGTACCGAAGCGCATAATGGACCAAGCCGGCTCGGACCGGTATCCACAAAGAAATCCACGCCGCGATCGTCAGAAATAAGAAGCCACCCCAGAGTCGGACGCGGGCCCGAGCATTTTCTACGAGCGCACAAATCGACAGGGTCGCCAGATAACCACAAACCACCTGCAGAAGATATGTGATCGCAATGCTCAGACTCGCCAAAGAGCCGTTGAACCACATAATGTTCCGATCTCTAGCGCTGGTTCCTGCGGCCAGCAATGCTTGCTCTGCGACGGCTACGAACCAGGCTCTCTAGTTCCTGCAACTCGTTAGTCTCGATCCGCTCGTCTTCCAGCAAATTCACCAAAAGTTCAGAGCGAGAGCCGCGAAAGTACTTTTCAAGCAAGGACCGTAACGAAACGCGCCTAATCTCGCGGTGCTTCACTCGAGGTCGATACACAAACGCGCGTCCACGCAAGGAGTGACTGACGAACTTCTTGTTTTCCATAATGCGCAAGACAGTCTGGACCGTCTTGTAATTCAGTGGCCGGTCGTTTCCTGAAGCTCGCAACAAATCCTCAATTGATCCTTCGCCAAGGCGCCAGAGAATTTCGAGAAGTCGGAACTCCGCTACCGTCGGAATGCTTATCGATCGGGACATACGTGACCCTCGTGGAGAGGTGAAAGGCATGGCGGATACATACCCATCGAGAATAAACCGGTTCCATGCGAAGTCTAGCAGGTTCAGGAAACGCCATCAACCGCCGGGCTCGCCCGTCGGAGTCTACGCCTGACTCGCGTGCTCGCGTCGGCGGTTAACGAAGTAACAGCCACCAAACGAAAAAGGCCACGAGCAAAGCGACGATTGCAGGGGCGAGACTCTCGACCGACTTTCGCACCCAGCTTACCTCAGACGGATCCATCGCGTGACCACCCCGTTCTCCGCTTGTGCAGCGAATAGGCTTGACATTTTACTCTTACATACATAAGACTTCAACAGGCAACTCCAGGCCGTGGCAAGAAGCCTGGGCTTCTTCAGGCGGTTTTGAGCTTTGTCCACACTAGCCCACATCTAAGGGGTTAGGAGTTTGCTTGTGGCATTGCCCCACAAGAACGCAGCAACAACCGGCATATGGATCAGCCACCCTCTTTATCGGCCCGCGGGTACTCGAAGGTCACGTCACACGCCACGTGCGAAGTGTGTCGATCGAGTCCGGCTGTCTTCTGCTACGAAATATTCTCAGGCGGAGAGACGGGTCGTTGCTGCCTGAGTTGTTTTGCCAACTTGATCAGGACTATGTTCGGCGCGAACACCGGAAGCTCATGTGACGGGCAAACATTAAATTCTCCATGCCGTCCCTCTGTAGTCTCTTCTCTCTCTTGCGACATTAAGAGTTGGAGTAAGGAATGATATACGACTGCGTTCGCTGCGGCGAAAGTGGTGAACTTGTCAAAGTCAGAAACGCCAGAAATAATCAGACAGAATATGTGAGGATGAGGAATCGAGTGATCAACTCGTACGTGAAATCGTGTCCGCCCTTATGCCCTGATTGCCTAGCAAGCCTTCTAGACTGGGTTGAATCTCCCGTCCATGCCGAGATGTTTAAGCGTAAGTGGCTTCGTCAACGACCGCCCCGTAGCTAGCTCCGGTCCGTGGTGGGGTTGGGTGCAGGGGTGACAGCAGAGGGAAGGAACCAAGACTGCGCGGTACCCTCTCACTCCTTAAACACCCTTGTTTTTTCGTTGCCGATGACCTCCGCAGGCATCGTGTTTCCCGACAGCCTCGAGTCCACACCTCAAGCCAGGATGGCGGTGCGATTCAACGCAGGCTTTTGCCGCGTCTCATGGTAGGTTGAAACCTAAAAACGTCAGGGACTTTATAATGGGTTTTAACTCCCTCAACTGGCAAGTGCAAGAGCTCATGAACAAGAACGTCGACGAGTCTTACACCGCAACAGACCTACGGCTTTTTACAAAAATGGTATTGAAATCGGAGTTGACGCTGGGCGGTTGGATTCGCTCAAGGCAAGGGGAACATGGCCGACACGGAGGCCAAGGTTTTTCATATCGAAATCTTGCGTGAATTCAGCACGCGCGTGTTCGTCCACTTGGGAGTGCCCAAGAGCGATGCGATGCAAGCTGCCGATGTTCTCGCCAGCGCGGACCTGCGCGGGGTTGACTCGCACGGCGTGGCTCGGCTGCGTAGTTACTTCGACATGCTCAGCATGGGTAGAATCAACCCCCAGCCCAAGATCGAGCCAGTGTCCTCGACGTTGAGCACAGCGACCGTCGATGGCGATAACGGGCTTGGTTTGGTGGTTGGCCCCCAAGCCAATCGGATCGCAATGGACATGGCTGAGAAAGCGGGCTCTGGTTGGGTCAGCGTGCGGAATACCAACCATTTCGGCATCGCAGCCTACTACGTCCTGGAGGCCCTCGAACGTGATCTGATCGGTTGGGCGATGACAAACTCCACCAAGATGGTGGCGCCCCTATGGGGTGCCGAGCGCATGCTCGGCACCAATCCCATTTCCATCGCCTTCCCCGGCAAGGAAGAGCCACCCATCGTGATTGATATAGCTACCTGTGCCGTCGCCTACGGAAAAATTGAGATGGCGCGGCGAAAGGGAGAATCGATCCCTTCCGGATGGGGCATTGATAGCGAGGGACTTGTTACCACAGACCCTGACGCCGTCGTAGCCGGAGGAGCCCTCTTGCCACTCGGCTCTGATCGCGAACGGGGAGGACATAAGGGATACGCGCTGGCCATCATGGTGGACATGTTGAGCTGCGTACTCAGTGGGGCTAACTGGGGACCGTTCGCGCCGCCCTTTGCTCTTCGTCACGAAATTCCGACGCGCAGCGTCGGCAAAGGAATCGGCCATTTCTTTGGTGCGATCCGGATCGATGGCTTCATTGAAGTCGATTCCTTTAAGCGTCAGGTGGACGACTACATCCGCGTGTTCCGCGCCACAAAACCGGCGCCCGGCACGACCGGCCCGCTGATTCCGGGAGATCCCGAACGGCAAGCTGAACAACTACGGCGTGAGCAGGGTGTACCTTTGATCTTTCCCATCGTCCAGGATCTGCGTGACATATCAGCGAAAACCGGCATTCCCTTCGACTGACATCCTGAATGAGGCCCCTACCGCCGCCCCACTAGCCCATGTTTGCAGATTTTGCGGGTGCTCGTGTTCGTAAACCCAATCAAATCAGCAAAGAGTTCCCAGTTTGGCGATGTGCATAGGGGCACATGTGGAAATCTTTTAAACTGATAATCTGGAATATATCTTGATTATTGGCGGTTATTCTGCATAATGTCTCTGTCACAAGATAGGGACACTAAATGTTCCTTCGCACCACCAGAGTCAAGCGCCTCGATGGCAAAGTCGACGAATACATCCGCCTCGTCGAGTCCGATTGGAATAACGGCAGTCCGCGCCACCGCGTCATCTGCAATCTCGGCCGCAAGGAGTTGTTAGCCCCGCATGCGGAGGCTTTGCTGCACCTGCTGCAGGGAAAGGAAAAAACCAAAGCGGCGAACCCAGAGGCCACGGCGGTGGGAGCTTGGGACTGGGGAGTGATGCTGGTGGCGCGACACTTCTGGCAGCAGTTGGGACTGCAACAGATCATCGACTCGCTGGCCAAGAACCGTGGCCTGGGTCGAGAACTGGCCGACCGAGCGCTGGCACTGGTGACCAACCGGTTGTGTGCACCCACCAGCGAACATGGCATGGCGCGCTGGTTGGAAACCGATTTTGTGTGTGATCGCGAGGGACGGCGGTGGTTCCCGGAATGGCGGGAGGAGGGCGAGCGTTGGTCCAGCCAGCGGCCGCGGGTGCGAGTCAAAGACCGCCAGTTGCGCCAGTGGTATCGGACGCTGGACCAGTTGCTGGTGCAGCAAAAGCCCATCGAGAAGGAATTGTTTCTGCGCTTACGCAATCTGTTTTCCTTAAACGTCGATCTCGTTTTCTACGATTTGACCTCCACCTATTTCGAGGGCAACGGTGCTGGGGGATTTGCGCTGCATGGACATAGTCGGGATGGAAAACCACGGAATCGCCAAGTCTTGGTGGGCCTGGTGATGATCGACGGATGGCCCATTGCCCATCACGTTTTCCAGGGTAACTTGCGCGATTCTACGACGGTGGAAAAAGTGCTGCAGGATCTGCAAGCGCGATTCGGTCTACGGCGGGTGGTTTTTGTGGGCGACCGAGGCATGGTGACGGCGGGCAACCTGGAGCGGCTGCGCTCCAGCGGACAGGGTTATCTGGTGGGACTTAAGCGCCGCCGACAACCAGAAATCCTGCGCTATCTGCAAAGCGCCACCGGGCCCTGGTCGGAGTGTCCCGCTGGGATCGCGGCCCGCGAAAAGTCACAGGTGCCGAAGACTCTGGTGCAGGAGGTAGCCGCCGGCAAAGCCGGAGTGCGGGTGTTTGTGGTGCACAGTGAGGAGCGCTTGGAGTACGAGCGCGGCGAGCGCGAAAAGGCGATGCAGAGAGTACAGGAGGAACTGGAAGCGCTCCAGCAGAGAGTGGCCCAGGGCAAATTGAAGGCGCCCGAGAAAATCGGGGCAGCGGCGAGCCGGGTACTCTCTCGCCACCACGGATTCCGCTACTACGCTTGGGAACTGCAACAGGGCCAGTTTCACTATTTTGAACATCCGGAAAATTTGAGACAGGAGAAAGCTCTGGAAGGCAAATACTTGATCCAAAGCGAGGAGCCGAATCTCTCCCCCATCGAAGCCGTGGAGATCTATAAAGATCTCAGTGAGGTGGAGCGAGCGTTCTCCGGACTCAAGGATGTGATCGAAATGCGGCCCATCTATCACCGCACGGGGCCGCGGGTCGAAGCCCACATCTTCATCGCTTCCCTGACCTTCTTACTGGACCGCGCGCTGGAGAAAACCCTCAAGTCTGCCGGCAACGACCTCGCCTCCAAGCAGGCTTGGCAGACGCTGAAAACGGTGCGAGTCGTGGACATCGATCTTGGCAACGGTGAACACAGGCAATCCGTGACTCAGGGGAGCAGCCGCGCCGCAGCTATCCTGAGCACGCTGGGCATCAAGGACCTGGACCCGGTCCCCGGAAAAACGCAGCACGAGCAGCCTAGTGACACATCGAAAAGCTCGCCTCCTTATTTTCAATGAGCTACAGCCCGAAAGTGCAAACATGGGCTAGGGTAGCCAGCAGGAACCGCCCTTCGCGGCAACCCGTCTTGTGCAAACAGCTACCCAGCGTCCATGCCGACTTCTGACTACTGCGGCGAGACAACCAGGATATGGAAACTGTCCGGAACGATCTTAGGACGCGGGTGCGGATTGTCTGCGGTTGCTTCTGGAGTGGCGCCTAACTGAGCCGCGGACAAATAGATTTTGTGAGTTTTTGTATCCAGAGTCATGGTTCGAGCGCTTTTCTCGGTGGGAACGTTTTCGAGTAGGCTGTATTTATCGGGACTGCTTTGCCCCACAACTGTCAACGTGCCCGAGCCATTCGAAGAAAAAACCAGCTTGCTTCCCGGATCATAGGCCGCAGCATCGGGCCCATCACCGATGGCAACAGTGGCGATCACCTGACCGGAATCCGCGTTGACCACCGCCATCTTATTGTTCGAGCACACGGAAAACAGCCGTCGCGCTTCCAGATCGATAGCGAGTCCCGAAGGCTCCTCACAGGGGGAAAGAGGCCAGGTTTTCTTCACTTTCAAGGTTTGGGGATCGAGTTGAACAATCTCGCTCTTGTCCTCAATGTTGGCGTAGACATTGCCCTTTCCGTCACTCACCGGAAACTCGGGCTTGCCATCCAACGCGATCGTGCCCGCAACTTTTCCCGAGGCGGCGTCGATCGCGGTCACATCGTTGCTGCGGCCATTGAAGGCAAATACGCGTCGGCTGTAGGGATCGTACAAAATGCCGTCGGGATTCTTGCCCGCTGGTACCTTCTGAAGAACCGCATTGGACTTCAGATCGAAAATCAAGACCACATCGTCGCCACCGTCGCTGATGTATCCGCGGTTGAGATCATTGGCGACAGCGATGCCATGGATGCGCTTCATCCCGGTAATTTTTGCAACCGGCTTTTCAGAGGCGAGGTCGACCACTTCAACCTGCGTACCATGGGAAACGTAGAGTTGCCCATTCGCGGAGTCGGCGAAAAGGTAGTCCCATCCACCCTCACCCCCAAGTGGAATCCGGCCGCTGACCTTGTAGTGCTGGGCATTTCCCTGGGGGGAAAGCCCCAGCAAAACAAGTCCGATGAACAGAAATATTCTCCGCATAGTGCCTCCGTTTATTCTTGTTTTGCGTGCTTCGCAGATTTTCCAACGGCACGGCGCCCCGAGTGCCAAGGGCAACGATTAAACAATACCGTACCTTAAGACAACCTGAAATACTCCAGCCCTGTGCGCGGTAGGAGTTAACCACCGAAGCAACAGCAATTGCATCGTCTCACCCATTCATCTGGTTGGTCGAATCGGAGAGAAGCGACTAGGCTATTCGGAAACTGGAACTCGCTCTGTCTTTGAACTGGCCTCGATCATCTCTCGGACCCGCGCACTAGGCTCGGATTCGCTCTCACGAACGGCGGCCAGGGGGCCGTTCACGCTGAAATAATGCCTTCCTGCAACCAGTAACTCCTCCGCCGGGAAGCGGGTAATGACCTCATGGCCGGTCTCAGTAACAACAATTTCCTCCTCAATGCGGGCCGCGCTCCAACCGTCGGTGGATGGCCAGAAAGTCTCGAGCGCGAAGACCATGCCCGGTTTGATCTCGCAAGGATGGTCAAGGGAGACCAGCCGGCTGATTACCGGTTTTTCCCAAATTGCCAATCCCACCCCGTGACCATATTGCAAGGCGAACGCGGCTTCTTCATTGGGGAAATTAAACTCTTCCGCCCTGGGCCAAACCGAGGCGATCTCCGCAGTTGTCCGGCCAGGACGTACGAGTTCGATCGCGGCATCCAGGTATTCGCGACACTGCTTATATGCATCTACCATCGCGTGCGAAGCATAGCCGACGGTGAAGCAGCGGTAGTAGCAGGTGCGATATCCCAGGTAGGAGTGCAGAATGTCGTAGTAGACAGGATCGCCCGGACGCAGCATGCGATCAGAAAACACGTGCGGATGCGGGTTGCAGCGCTCGCCCGAGATGGCGTTTACCGCCTCCACATATTCAGATCCGAGATCGTATAAAACCTTGCTTACCAATCCGACAGCCTCGTTTTCGCGCATGCCCGGCTTCATCGCCCGGTACAGCTCGTCGTAGGCGGCATCCACCATCGTCGCCGAGAGGTTAAGTAGAGTAATTTCATCCCGCGTCTTGATGACGCGGGCCTCCGACATGAGCGCCTGCCCGTCGATAATTTGAAGGCCCTCGCGTTGCAGTGCAAACAGGACCGGCGGCTCGATAATGTCAATACCCAGCGGCTCCTTGTGCAGTCCGCGCATCTCCAGTTCGATGCGGATCTTTTTGGCCACATCTTCAGCCCGTCCCATCTCCGGTGTCATCGCCCCGCGCAGCATGGAGATGCCAGCCCTGGAACGCCCTTCTCCCAACCACGGACAGTGGAGCTGATGATGGCGAGCGGCAGATCCAAAATCCCACAGAATTGGCTCGTCGTTTTGCGGCAGAAGTGTAAAGCGGTTGCACTTGTCCTGCGCCCATGTCCCGATGTGCGTGGCGGTCAGGTAGCGCACGTTGTTCATGTCAAAGCACAGAAGGGCGCCCATTTCAGACTTGGCCATCAGCTCTTTGGCGCGCGCCAGGCGTTCCCGGCGCAGCCGGTCAAAGTCCACGCGTGCTTCCCAATCCACCGCCATAGTTCCGTAGGTTGGAAGTGCCATGACATGCCTCCTGGACTGCTTATTCTTCGCCTTCTCCGGTAGCGGCCATCGTCATTGCTGCACTCCCGACATGCGAGCCAGGACGTCAAACACAACCGCGAAATCTTGCTTCTCCCATCCCATGCCGCGCGCTGCCGTGAGGAATTCATTGGCGACGGCAGTCGTAGGAACGGGAACGTTGAGCCGACGGCCGAGGTCCATCGCCAGCAACATGTCCTTCTGCATCATGTTGACGTCGAACCAGGCTTCGTCAGGCTGCCGGAGAACGAACGGTCCGCGGTATTGAATCATGGGGGAGGCCACGGCGCTGTGGACCAGAACGTCCACGGCAACTTCACGCGAAATACCGCTCTTTTCCGCTAGCAAGACTCCTTCGGAAAAAGCCAGCATTTGCACCGCAAGACTGAGGTTGACGGCGATCTTCATCGCCAGGGCAAGACCGTTGTCGCCCACACGGGTGACTTTAGGACCGATCTCGAGCAGAAGCGGTTTCAAACGCTCGAAAGTCTCCGGCTTTCCGCCGACCATCACGGCCAACTTTCCCTGCTGCAGTGTGATCACGCTTCCCGAGACCGGCGCATCGACCATGTCGGCACCCTTGTCTCGAACCTTCGCCGCCAAAGCACGGCTGGCATCGGGGCTGATGGTGCTCATGTCGACCAAGAGCTTGCCGGAGCTAAGTCCCGCGAGCAATCCGTCGGGACCATCGGTGATAGCAGCCGTCGCGGCCGCGTTAGTGACCATGGCAAAGGTGACATCTGCGACCGCTGCGACGGCACGGGGCGAGTCCACCCACCGCATCCCTTTGTCAATCAGCCACTGCGCCTTGCCACGAGTCCGGTTGTAGCCAGTTACTGCGTGCCCTCTTTCGAGCAACCGGTTCACCATTTGGCCGCCCATCACTCCCAGACCGACAAAACCAAGATTAGCCATCCGCCTTCGCCCTCCGCGCTAGGAGCGCAGCTCCGAAATTACCGGCTCTTTTCCCACGGAAGAGCTTCGCGAGTCCTCACGAACTTGCTCCAAATGATCGCGCATCGCCGCGCGAGTCCGTTCTGGGTCACGTTGTTCAATCGCTTCGAGAATCCGCTTGTGATGAAACTGTCCTCGCTCCGGTCCTCCATCCACATCGAAAATCCGCCGGCGTTGCTCGCGCAGCAGAACCACAATCGAATCCAGCAATGAAAGGATCAGAGGATTCCCAGCCGCTTCCGCCAGGGCCAAATGGAAATCAAGATCCGCCTCGATATAAGCGGCGGGATCGTGCAGGCTGGAGTCCATTGTGACCACCGCCTCGCGCATGGTTGCCAACAGCTGCTCCTCAACGCGGGTGGCCGCCAGAGCGGCAATCTGCGGCTCGAGCATCTGTCGTAATTCCGATAGGTGCGCCGATCCTTCCCGTTGGCCAATCCTGACGATCAGATCGAGTGACTGACGGATCACTCGGGAAGTTCCGTCGGTGATAAACGTTCCGCGGCCCGAATAGGCTTCGACCAATCCCTTCTCGCAAAGCGCTTTGACCGCTTCACGAACGGCCGTTCGGCTCACGCCGAAGCGTTGAGCCAGGTCTCGCTCCGAGGGGAGCTGGTCCCCCGGCCTAAGAGCACCTTTCAGGATGGAGTCTTCAATCTGCTGAACAATCTGTTCATAGAGCCGCGACGTTCGGACGGTCCTGTAAACCGGTTGGCTAGACGCGGGTGTGAGAGATCCGTTTTTCATATCTCGCTTCCTAGACCGGAGGACAAAGAACGGAGAATCATGGGATTCAGTGCTGGTCGAGCGGTCATACCGTGTGCCACGACACGCTACCATAGTGGCCCCGAAACTGGCAACGTTGGTTAGAAGCCAAATCAGGATGGCGTCACTGGATATCTCGCGCAGTCTGGACTTCCAGGGTGCGCACCAGCCATGGAATAATTACTTGCTTAAAGATCGCAGGATCAGGCCATACTTTTACTTGCCGGCCAAGGTGGCCGCCATGAGGATTGATCCAGGCGTCCTTTGGAACATCCCCGCTGTCGAGAAGAAGGTAAATATCCGAAATTGGAACCTGTGTATCCAGGACCCCGGCCAGGATGAGCATCGGCGTAGTTGGTTTTCCGAGGAGTCTCTGATTCACCAGAGACATCCTGGAGAGAGCGGCAGCCAAATCGTCGATCGTCTTGACTCCGTCAAAAATGTTCATGAGAGCCGGCACCTGGTCGAACAAGTATTCTCGATTTCCCAAAAGCGAGTTCAACAGGAAATCTTTCTGGAAGAACTTGTCAACCGGCGGCGATTGAGCGCTTGCTCCCCGCAGACGCACACGCTCGATGATCGCTAACTTGGTCGCCCAGTAGGCTCCCCAACTGACCCCGTGCACTGCAATCCGGTTCTTGTCTACTTCCGGCCGGGTCTGAAGGTAGTCAATGACTCGTGAGAGCATCCGGTCAGCGTTCTCGCTGACTTTGATTGGGGCCTGACCTGTGCCGGGGCCATCGACGGCGAAAAAGCCGACCCCGATAGGGCAAAATCGCGGCGAAGCTTTCTGAAAGATCTTCCTTCCGGCTATCCAGACCGTTGACTGCGATCACCAGAGGCACGGGCCGCACCGCATCCTTCGGCAGCCGCATATATCCGATGATCTCGGATCCTTCAAAGGGAATGTGAATGACCTGCAAGGGAGGATCCCAGAAGCGGGCGTGAGCGAGGAACGCCTCGATCGCTTTGGCATACGCACGTTGCTTACCGGGTGACGCTGGTATCGGCCATCGCCCGAAAGAGTACAATCGCCACGCTCGGATGTAATCGGCATTGGCCTTTACCGGATCGCTGGCCGCCAGCGAATTCCCTTCCCCCATGTACCTATCGCCAACTTTGATGAAGGCCGCAGCCCATTCGTCCTTGTCGCGAGTATTGACTGAGGCAAATGCTTCCCGCAAGTCGGACGCGTCTAGACCGATCAGAGGATACATTCCATTTTCTGCACGATGGATCGCTTCCGTTTTTATCTCGTCGATGGTCCGTTCCTGTGGTCCCTGGGCAACTGCCGAAACCGCTGCCATGACCGTTAACGCCAGCAAGAGCGAAACCAGCCAGAATTGAGGCTTGGATCTCATCTGTCTCAGTCCTTCTCCTTTTTTCGGATGACAGTTGCGTATCGGGTTAGTTCCATCAGCGCGTGGGCCGAGCGCTTCCCGTCCCATAAGTGGTCGGTGCCCAAGTGGTCCGCTATCCGCAACGATCAGAAAAGAAGCTTCAGACCCAACTGAACTGCCCGGCTTCCTCCCGATCCAACGACGGGATTAGCGGCTGCCACATCAGGCGTGGCACAACCGCAGCCGAAAAATCCGGTCGATGGATCGTTCTGCCCGTAGCCGTTCTGTCCGCCGTAGGGATTGGCAAAGTTCGGATGGTTGAGAATGTTGAAGAACTCCGCGCGAAACTGCGCCCGAAATCGCTCGCCAAAATGCCAGTTCTTGGCCAGGGAGAAGTCGAAGTTTCGGAAACCTGAGTCGGGGAATATATTCCGGCCCATGTTTCCGAAATGCCCGAGCGCGGGGGGAATCATCACAGAGTTGCCCTTCGCGTAGCAGCCAAAGAGGTTGAGGGCTGTGGTCGCGGGACCTAGCGGGTTGCCTCCGTCGAGGGCCAAAGCCTGCGTCGCGCAGGCCGAGTTCGAGGCTCCACCGAAGAAAGGAATCGGCTCCGGACCCGACTTGAAGTCCGAAGTCTTTCCAAAGAAATTCCAGCGGACCGGGCTATTGGCGGGCGGGCTCACTGGCAGTGGCCCAGTGCCACTGGCGTCCGTCCCTAGGTCAATCGGGCCCCAATATTGCGGGGTCTGGAGGGTGACGATCGAGTTGATCTCCCAGCCTTCCAGTGACTGCGCGAAGCCCTTCTTTCCCGGAATCGCATAGGTAAGGGAAAGCGTGAGGCGTTGCCGCACATCGAAGTCGCTATTCCCGTATTCCGCGCCCAGATTGTAGGAATCCTGCGGTAGTCCGGCCCCATAACCAAAGTGCCAGTTCGCGCCGAGGTCATCCAGGGCATGGGAATAGGTGTAACCGGCCACCATGCTCAGACCGTGGTAGTTCCGGGCCGTCAGGGTGGCCTGCAAGCCGTTGTAGTTGGACTTGTAGACATTTCCCATCTGGAAGATGTTGCTCAAGTAGGGAAACTTCGCATTAAACGGGCGCGGTCCTTGCTCGTCGGCCGGCGCGCAAACATTGGGATCGTAGCCTGAGGTAGCGCAAGCGGTGACCAGGGCCGCCGGCCAGCCCGCACCCACCGGCGGCTGGTTAATATCACGAATCCCGGTTAAATTTGAACCGTGGTTCCCGACGTAGGCAAGTTCCAGGGAGAGGTTCGGAGTAAACGCGTGTTGCATGCTTAGCGTCCAGTTCCAAACGTAAGGAGTAGTAAGGTGCCGATCCACGCCCATAATGCCGCATGGGTTAGCGTTCACCGGATCGCAAGTAATCGTCTTCGTAAGATCGCCAAAAATTGGCCCGTTGTCCCACGGAGTCGCCGGGGACGGACTGAGATTGCCGGCTGTAATCGTGCCTCCAGCCGTGTCTCCAGCAGCGTCGATGATCGCTCCGGTCGGAACGCTGGGCAGACCAAAACTGTTATTGAAGGCAAGGAAAGATTGCCAGTTTACCGTCTCGTAAATCAGACTGCCGCCACCGCGGACCACCGTGCTCCCTTTGCCGCTGACATCCCAGGCAAAGCCGAAGCGCGGCGCGAAATTCTTGCGATCGGGGTTGTAAGGACCGCTGATTTGCTTGCCCACTTGCACCAGGCCAAGACTGGGATCAAAGTTCCCCAGAAGGTTATGAGCCTCCTTTACCACTGAGTTGAACTCGTAGCGGAGCCCGAAATTGACCGTCAGGTTCCTGGTAACCCGCCAGTCGTCCTGGAAAAATCCCGCGTAGGCCCAATTATGCAAATGCCGCGTCGGATCACCAGAAAGCACAGAGGCGAGCGTCGGCCAGCCCGCGAAGAAATCTTCCAGCTGCGAAGAAACCACGCCGCTAGGACCGTGAAAGTGCCGCCCAGAAAGTTGAGGCTGCCCCGGGCGTTACCGAACGCACCGCCGGTGACGCCATTCCGATGCAGTTCGCCACCAAACTTGATGGCGTGCTTACCCGCGGTATAGGAAATGTGGTCGATAAACTGGAGGATCGTATCCGGTCCCTGAAACTTTGGCCACTTGAATCCGCCCAAGCCGGGAAAGAAATATCCACCGAAGCCGATCCGGGGCAACCCGCCGGTTAGAGCCCCGGACTACACCTGTATCAAGACCGTAAGTCGAAGCGGGGGTATTCAGGTCGCCGGGCAGCGTCGGCTGGTAAAGGCGGTTGTACCCGAACCTGGCTTCATTCACCCAGCGGGTACCCGGAAGCCATACCCAACTGGTCCCGAACACCTGAGCCCGAGTGTGAATTATTGACCTCCACTTGGATTGAAGCTCGGGAAAGTCCTCGACCGTCCCCGAGTTATTACCGAAAAAATACATACTGCTGATGGTGTTGTTCTGATTCAGATGGATGTCCCCTTTGCCGAGAACGTTGTTGACATTTACAACGTTAGGGAATCCGTTGACGATGTTGATAGTCGGGTTGTTATTGGTGGGAAATCCTGTGCCATCGCAGGCGACCGCGCCGGCGGCGCCGAAGGTACAACCCGAAACCTTCAGGCTGGCTGGGCTGACGTCATTAGGAATTACTCCGGCGAGAAAGGCGGCGTGCACATCGGCAATTGCGTCGGGTATGCTATTGGCACAGTCGCCTGTGGCCAGGACCAGACAGTTCGCCGCAGCCGGCATTGAGATCGTAGACGGGCTGGTCACTCCTCCGAACTGGTTCCCTACGTTGTAACGCTGGCCCTCGTAGGAGCCGAAGAAGAAGGCCTTATCCTTGATGATGGGGCCACCCAGGCTCCCGCCGAATTGCTCTAACGTACGGGGGTTTTTCGGGCTCGGAGACTGCCCAACGGCACAGGGATTGTTGGCGCAGTTGAAGTAGTTGCGGGCGTCCATGTCTCCGTCGCGGCCAAAAATAAAGGCAGTACCATGCAGTCCATTGGTGCCTGACTTCAAGGCCACGTTGACCACGGCGCCGGGCTTCCAGCCATATTCTGCGGACGGGTTCTCCTGCAAGTTGAATTCCTGAATCGAATCAATGGGCAAGATAGTTGCCGAATCTCCCGCGATCCCCGCGCCATTGATAATGCCCTGGCCAGAATAGGGCTCGCTGTTGAACAAGCCGTCAATGATGTAGCCGTTGTCTTCCGCACGCAGTCCATTGGTGCTCGTGGTGGAGAATCCGCCGCCCGGATAGCGGGTTACGCCGGGGCGCAATTGAAGTAGATTCTCGTAGTTGCGACCGTTCAGAGGCAAATCATTGATTTGCCGATTACTCAGTGTCCCGCCCAGCGTCGCGGAGGTCGTGTCCAGCAGCGGGACCTCTGCATTCACCACGATGGTCTCAGAAACCTGTCCCGTCGGAAGGGTAAAGTCGATGCGCAGATCTTTCGCAACTTCCAGTTCGAGGTTCACCCGCTCAACGGTTTTGAATCCCTCGGCCTCGGCACGGACCTTATATGTGCCAGGAATCAGGTCCGGCGCGAAGTAGACGCCCGTTTCATCCGTGAACAAGGATCGGGTGGTACCTCGCTGCACGTCCAGTATGGTTACGGTTGCCCGGGGCAGAGCCGCGCCGCTCGGATCGGTGATCGTGCCCAATATCCGACCCGTGGTGGTTTGCGGCAACAGCGGGAGGCAATACAGTAAGACGACGATGAAACCAAACGGCCAAACTGCTTTTGTCGGGAACCGCATCCGGGACCTCCCCATAACTACAAGGTTGTGGACGGGCCTTGGTGGTCGACGACAAGGCGTGGTGTGGAAGCCTCACCGCTCTGGTCCGACAGCTTTACCACTCATCCAAAGCGAGTGTCAAGACATATCAGCGACAGGTATTGAGCGACAAGGTACCGGGTTCGTGCGTCAGCAGGGGCTATCGTCGCGAGACTCGTTGATGCCCTATCTCGATGTCTTTTCTTAATGACTCAGCAGGAGAACGCCCTTCGCGGAAGGGGGCCGGGGCAGCGACTTCAAGAACGCGTGGATATCGGCCAGCTCCGCGTCGGAAATAACCTTGGAAGTGTACGGTGGCATTTGCCCTGCAGGCTGCCGGAGGTAGCGGACGAACGCGGGAAATGGAATAGGATCCGGACCCAACCGCGGTCCGGTTAATATCGATCCTTGACCTTCCCCTCCGTGACACCCATAGCAGCCGCGGCTTGAGTAAATTCGCCTTCCGCTTTCCGCGTCGCCGGTTAGGGACCCATTCGCCTTGGGGACCGATTTTACGTTCTGTGCGCTCGCAAGCGCGCCCGCGAACACCATCAACGCTCCCGCGAATAGAACGGCTAGAGGGTAACCACTCAGCCCATTCGGGGACAAACCGATTCCCTCCCCTGCTCGACCCAGCCCGCTCCTTGAACGTCGACCCCGAGGCAATCGATCCAAGTTGGAACTCCTTAGCGTGGCTGGGTTACCACGTCGATGAGCGCCGGGTCCCCACCTTCGACCACTGTAATGGCACGGTGAATCGCTGCTCCGAGATCTTTCGGATCAGCAATCGGTCCTTCACCGTGCATACCCATGCTCTGCGCCAGTTTTGCGAAATCGATGTTCGGCTCGGTGATCGTGGTACCGATACCCGCGCGAGTCACGCCGCGATTGTGCCGGTTGCCCATACGTTGGAGATGCATCACTTCCTGATGGTACGCCCGGTTATTGTGCATGACGTTGAGAATCGGGATGCGATGATGCGCCGCTGTCCACAAAACCCCTGGGGCATACATGAGGTCGCCATCGCATTGGATGTTGACTGACAGACGGCCATATTTACGGTTTGCGAGCGCGGCACCGATGGCGGCCGGGGCTCCGTAACCGACGCCGTAGCCACCCGCGCCACCCATGAACTGGTGATGTTGTTCAAACGCCCACAGACGCAGAGGCCAATTGCTCATTCCCGGGGCCACGTCCGAAACCAAAGACCAATCCTTATCCTTAATCTGGGCCCACAGTTCGGCCGATAGGCGCGCCGTGCTGACTGGGCTGGCATTCCAGCCATAGCTAGCCGCAGTGCGGGCCTGGTCGAGAAGTTCCTGGCGATCGGCAGCAAGTTGCCGCCCACGACGCTGCAGCACCGTTCTTCGATCATCAGTGATAAGCCGCTTGATGGCCTCGATCAGCGAGGGTAGTGTCGCCTCCGCGTCGGCCGCGATGGCCAGATCAACCTCCGTGTAGCGCTGGGAATCCTGATAATTGCCTTTCACGTAAAGGTCGCCCGCCGTGATGCTGATCAACTTGGCGCCCGCGCTCGTAATGGAATGTGAACTACGCTGCAATTGATCGCGAAAGGAATGCACGGCGCCCCAGAAGTCCGTCACCGAAAGGCCCAGAATCACATCGGCTTCAGCGATAAGTTCATGGCCGCGATCAGAGTGGTTGAGCGGATGACGAGTGGGAAAGTTCATGCGTGCTGCGAGATCAACGACCGGCACTTGCAGCGTTTCCGCAAGTTCGACGAGAAGCGTTACCCCCGCTGCTGTCCGGGCCGTACGGTCCACAATGATGACCGGGTTCTCCGCCGCAGTCAGGAGCCGGGCCGCCTCGGCAACCGCTCCCGAATCCCCTTGAGGGGGCGACGGAAGCGTGAGCTTCGGAATACGCAGGCCGGCGTTTTCTCCCACCGGATTCTCCTGAAGTTCGGCATCGGCTACCAACAGCACCGGCATGCTCGGCGGCGTCATAGCAATCTTATAAGCACGCACTGCGGACTCGGCGAAGTGAGTGAGGGAGATCGGCAGGTCGTCCCACTTGATGTAATCGCGGACCATAGCGGCCGCATCTTCGACGCTGTGGTCCCATTCCACACCCGGTCTGCGCTGGGTGGCGTCGATCGTGTTTCCCAGGACCATGTAGACTGGGACTCGGTCGCAATAAGCGTTGAAGATTGCCATGGCAGCATGCTGCAATCCGACCGTGCTATGCGCGAACACTCCCAGAGGTTTGCCCTCGATCTTGGCATAACCGTGGGCCATCCCGACCGCCGATTCTTCGTGACAACAAGTGATGAGCTCCGGAGATTTGTTGCCGCCGTAGTTGACGACCGATTCCTGCAGGCCGCGGAAACTCGATCCGGGATTGGCGCAAATGTACTCGATGCCAAGCGACTTGATGACATCGATCATGAAATCTGAGCCTGGTCGGTCGGTGGTTAGAACGTCTGCCGCCGCGGGATTGCCGGTCTCGGCCTGCTTCGACATCAACGGCGTCATGGTTCGCGGGGGTGCAGGCCGCAATGCACTGGCTGGAGTCGGGCTGGCGACGAGCGTCGCCATGCTGCCCGCGGCGGCGGTCTTCAGGAAGTTGCGCCGGTCCACCGACGATCCCTTGTCTCGCGCCATCTGTCCTCGATCCCTAATCTTCACCCGCAAGCGCACTAAACACTCTTGCGGGTTATCTTCCATCTGAAACGTATCCCCTAGCTGTCGATCTTTCTTACCCAACCATATGCCAAATTGCTAGGCTCCGGGCCGGATTCAAGATAGGCGAGTCTGCGTTCTGCCATCGGGTCAGTTTTCCAGGCGGACTTCTGGCCGGTCTCCAGCGCGAACAAGCGGGCGCTATTCAAACCAAAAATCGCTCTCTTGGTTTCGCCCTCCGGTGGGCCCAGAGGCGCATATCCGTATTTTTTCTGCATGTCTTCCGGGATTTCCAGCCGGCGCAGCGCTTCGATCTGCCACTGCGGCGATCCGAACCAAAGCGAATCGGTTCCCCAGACCACATGATCGGCGCCCAACCCCTTCACCAGCATCCCCATCATGGCAGCGGCCAGACGAGGATAGCTGATGCAGCAGTTGGCGAACACCGCCCCAACGTCTGCGTAGACATTGCTGACGCCGTACTTCTGCGGGATCTCCATCAGATCGGACACCCAGTCAATGCGCCCCGTATTCTCGAATTGCGCGGCGCCGACTTCTGGAGCACCCTGCATGGGCGGGCCGCCCGCGTAGCGATAACCCGCGTGGTAAACGAAGAAATTCAGTTGCGGCCAATCCTTCGCTGCCTTACCGACGTCATCCACTTTGGCGTACTGCTTGAGGTTGGGGACCTCGGATTCCATGCCCGGCGGATAAAGGCCTTTGTGGACCGCAACATTTCTGATTCCTGACTTCACAAACTTTTCATATGCGGGATACACCAGCTTTTCGTCGTCCATCCGCCACGGATATTTGCTGATCGTTGGGTTGGTATTGTCGCCGATGGTGTAACCCTTCCAGCCCTCCGGCTTCAGTTCAATGGCGCGGTCGATGTCCTCAAGCCAGCCCTTCTGTCCGGGGGCGAAAACTGCATGGGTGAGAAGGCGTCTGGAACCGGCAAAAGCGTTCAGTTTCCGGCGCGCATCAGCCTTCATCTCATTGGTTAGAAACCAGTCGGTCGGAATGTCGGAAGGGGCCCCGCTCAGCAACGCGACTTTGGTATCGCTATCGAGAAACATTTCCTTCACATAATTCCCGAATTTGAGATGTTCCAATGTCTGGGGCTCTTTGGTCAACTCTGGATTGAACCCGGCTCGCCCCGTGAATTCGCGCAATTTGACGAACAGAATGAGGCGCGTGTCATCCCTGAGAAAGTGAGTGTGGAGATCGCAGATGAATTCCTGGGAATATTTCTGAGCTCGTTCGGCCGCCATTTCCGGATTGGCGGCCTCCACCGAGCTGACATCGAAAACTGCCCCGTACACCTCGTTCATTGCCAGGAACGCCACCGCCATGCCTGCCGCGGTCTTGAGGAATTGCCGCCGCCCCATCCCAATCCTGTTCGCTATCGAGTCTCCATATTCCCGGATAAGGTCCTGTACTTGCTTCTGCTCCTTGCTTTGATGTCCCGGGAAAAACTCGCCATTCGAAATAGGCTGAGTTGGGACAGGAGACTCAAACGCGCAGGTTTCAGCGGGATCCAATCGTTGCAGTTCTTTTTCAGAGAGAAACTCGCTCATGGCTTTCTTTCCTCTTCTTTGTCTCCGGGCAGCCGCTCTGTGGTTGTCAGTTTGAAGCAGATACGCAAACCAACGTTCGACAAAAGTTGATTGCAACAATTTACACGTTACATCTGGCCTCCCGTCAAACCGCCTTCGGGCCGCCCATCACGCGCTGACCCAAATAACATCCCCTTGCTTGGCTTTTCCGTATAATGCAAAGCCTCAGCGGAAACCGCGTTAGAGGCTGAAGATGCCACCTTGTATCCTTCAGCGGAGATACAGATGGGTAAACTTCGACTGTCCCTGGCGTGCTGGAACTACGATCGCACTCGTGCGCTGTTAGAGGGGCGCGTACCGGTTGACGGCATTGAGCTAACCTATCTGAATCTGCCGGTGGAGGAAACTTTCTTCCGCATGCTGCGTCATCACGAGTTCGATGCCGCAGAGATGTCGTTGTCGTCCTACGTGCTTTCCCTTTCTTCCGAGAATCCGCCCTTCATCGCAATTCCGGTTTTCCCCTCGCGATTCTTCCGCCATTCTTGCATTTACATCAACCGCAATAGTGGAATCCGCGAGCCGAAAGACTTGATCGGAAAACGTGTAGGAACTCCCGAATATCAGATGACAGCCGGAGTCTGGATTCGCGGGATCCTCAGCGACGAGCACGGCGTCCCCATTGCCAGCACCAGGTATTTCAGCGGGGGCGAGGAGGAACCCGGGCGCATCGAAAAGCTGGCCCTTTCTTTGCCACCTTCGATCCATCTGGAAACGATTCCTCCGACCAAAACCCTCTCCGCGATGCTCGATGCAGGTGAGATCGACGCCCTGTATACGGCGCGAATGCCCTCCACATTCACGCGGGGTTCGGGTAGCGTCAAACGGCTGTTCGACGACTACCAGACTGTCGAACGCGAATACTATCTGAGGACAAAGATTTTTCCCATTATGCACACCTTGGTAATTCGTCGCACCGTATACGACAAGTATCCTTGGGTCGCTCAGTCGCTCTATAAAGCGTTCGTGTACTCGCAGCGGGAGATTTACCAGGAGCTGTATCAGACGGCCGCCCTGAAATTCATGCTCCCCTGGCTCATCCGGCACGTGGAAGAGACCCGCGCCACAATGGGCCAGGACTTCTGGCCCTACGGTTTCGAACCGAATGTGCATACTTTGAGTACCTTCCTGCGCTACCACCATGAGCAAGGCCTTTCCCTCCGCCAGTTGACGCCCCAGGAGCTTTTCGCTCCCGAGTCACTGGAGTCATTCAAGATCTGAGGGCTCAGATATCTTTTCAGACCAAGACGAAGAATTCGATGACGGCGGACGGAAAAACAATGGCGCGCTGGTGGGGGATGGGGCGTGGGGACATCGACGCCACGATTGCGCAAGTTGGCTTCAATGTCGCGCAGATGATTGTCCCCGTCTTCCTTTTAGCCCCTGTCGGCATTCCGCTGGCGTTCAGTGTTGGACACCTGTTACCGGGATATGCCTTGGGATTTCTGGCCGGTTCCGCCGGCTTGACCGGCCTTGCCATCCGATTGGCAAAGCGGGAAGGTAGGGTTGATGTTACGGCGCATGTTTACGGAAATAATGTCCCCGCGATCATCGCCTACACCCTGTCCATCATCGTGCCGGTATATCTTCAAAGTCATGATGAAGTCCGGACATGGCAGATCGGTGCAGCCGCAGTGGTCTGGACCGGAATCATCAAACTCCTGGCGGCTCCTTTCGCGGGGACCATACGGCGCTTGATCCCGGTGCCGGCATCTATGACGGTCTTCGGGGCGGCCATGTACAGTTATCTTGCCCTGGTATTGTTGCAACGAATTTTTGATCAGCCGTTGGTTGGCATCATCGCGCTTGCGATTGTTGCGATCAGTGTTCTCGCCAACGTGCCCATCACCTCCTGGAAAATCCCTCCATTTATCGTCGCCTGGACGGTCCCGCTGACGGTTGGGTTGAGCATTGGATACGTGCATCCAATGTGGCAGGGGATATCGCCCAGCCTTCCCCTGGTCGCATCCTTGGGCCCCTTGCGGGCCATGGGAATGGCCTTGCCATACTTCTCCGTGATCGTACCCATGGCCATTTATCAAGTTCTACAGGATATCGCCTCGGTGGAGGGAGCCACCGCCGCGGGAGACAACTATGACGCCAGGCTT
Organism: Terriglobia bacterium; assembly: GCA_963803655.1. Lineage (GTDB taxonomy): Bacteria > Acidobacteriota > Terriglobia > Terriglobales > Acidobacteriaceae > JAIQFF01. The sequence goes on along the minus strand of CAWDNR010000007.1, from coordinate 324,851 downwards.
GTGGTGGCCTGGGACGGCATTGGTACGTTGGTATGCGGCGCGGCAGGGAGTGTAATCACGCCCGTCGTCTACGCCATGCATCCTCCCTACAAGGCGATGGGAGCGAGAACTGGTTTTGCGGTTTGGACTCCCATTATCTTTGCGGTTGTGGTCATGAGTGGCCTCACAATTTTTATTGCGCAGCTCTTTCCCTGGCCCATTTTGGCGGCGATGATTGCCTACGTGTCAGTTGGCGTCGGGATGGCCACATTGCGGCGGGTGGATCGAAAATATCTGAGCGCGGTCCTGCTGGGGTTTGTTCTGCCCGCGGGCGCAGTTGTAACCGCCGCCGTAAACTCAGCGCTGCCTGCACTGAAGCTTTCGGCGGCAAATCCTGAGGTTCAAGCTGCACTAAATCGCTCGATCTATTGGTCGTCGCTGCAGGGACTCGGCAGTGGATTCCTTTTTCTGGTCCTGGTTGTCGGGTCTCTGATTACGGAAGCGATCGATCGAAACTTCGGCAATGCAGCAATTTGGTGCCTGATCGCCGCTGCTTTCTCGTGGCTCGGGATGATGCACTCGGCGATCGTTCGCTGGGGAGCGCAGCCGATGTACGCTGCGGGATGGTTAGCGGCTGCAGCCATCGTTTATTCCGCTCGATGGTGGAGGGGCGATCTCGACCCGGCATAGAAATTGAAGACGACGATTCGATTTCCGCGAAAGCTCACACGGGTTCCGCTGCGAACGTAAGTCCTCCCTTGGCCCAGCGGTAGTTAGTGCTTTACGGAAGCCAAAATATGGTCGCGTGGGATCACTTCCGTCGGCGCATCCATGGCGGGCGGCCCACCTGTGGGGTTTGCCCTGGGTGACAAAGTTGCTGTCCGTTTCGTCTTGATCCCGATGTAGACCGCGTTATAGGCGGTATCGCCCAAGTTCTCGACCTCGTGTTTGAACGGCGGGAACCATCTCGACTCACCTGGCTTAGCGTATACCTCTTGTGTTTTTCCATTCTGGTCGGTGAACTGGAGGTGTCCGCCGGTGAGAATGACTACTACGCCCCCGGGATGACCATGCATAGCTGATCTCTCGTGCGGGCCATAGTGGACATCGACTACCTGGACCCATTCATTTTCAAAGGCTAACTTATAGTGCTTGGGCTCGACCTTAGTGGGATCCTGTGCCAGCGAAGCGTGGACTGCGATACCAAACAACGCCACCCCGATTAGCTTGGAAAACATGCTCTCCTCCTACATGCGTCCAGCAACGGCCTGAACCGTAGTTGAGGACCCTTGCCTTTCGTTCTTAAGAACCCTGCGTTGGGATAACGGGCTGGTGCTCATCTTCTCCCGCACAGTTTGCCCTTCGAGGAACTCCGAGACCAGATAGTGGACTCCTTGCTGTGCGCCCACATCGTGGATAGCGAGAAGATTCGGATGATTGACCGTGCTCAGGAGGCGCGCTTCGTGTTCGAGGCGATCGAGGCGGTCGGCTTCACCAGCAAATGTGGCAGAAAGAATCTTGATCGTAACCGTACGATCAAGCCTGGTGTCGCGGGCGCGATACCCCTCGCCCATCCCACCCGCGCCCGGGGGCGCGAGGATTTTGTAGGGGCCGAGTCTGGTACCGGCGGTTACAGCCATGGGTCGGCCGCAATTATAGCGCCTGAAAACGAAGAGAGTGTTACCCACGGGACCGGGAAGCAATAACGCCTAGATGTATTGTTTGATCAGCATCTCGGCTGCGCTTTCGTCCAGTTGTTCGGCGCGCCGCACCTCTTCGAAGCGGGCCAGCAGATCATCTGGACGCAGCCGCCGTTTTTCAGCGCCTTGAAAATCGTGGATGATCTGGCCTCGGTGCATCATTATTAGACGGTCTCCCAGACTTGCCGCCTGGTGCATCGAGTGCGTCACCATCAGAGTGGTGAGTTGGTCGCGCGCAACCACCTGCTCAGTCAGGGCGATGACGAGGTCCGCACTTTTGGGATCAAGAGCTGCAGTGTGCTCGTCCAACAGCAGCAGTTCGGGACGCAGCCAGGTGGCCATGAGCAGTGTGAGGGCCTGACGCTGTCCTCCGGAGAGACTTCCAATAGCGTTCTCCAACCGGTTTTCGAGACCCATATTCAGCCGGCTGACCTGGTCGCGCATTCTGCCCACCAGCGACTGTTTCAATCCCCAGCCAAGACCCCGGCCACGGCCGCGGAGGGCAGCAAGACTGAGATTTTCCTCGATGGTGAGACTGGGTGAAGTGCCGCTGAACGGATTCTGAAACACGCGTCCGATCAGCTCGGCGCGCGCATGCTCAGGCCATCGGGTTACATCACGTGCCGCCAGCCGAATGGTTCCTTCGTCCACTAGAAACGTTCCGGCGACGGCATTCAGCAGAGTGGATTTCCCCGAGCCGTTGGTTCCGATGATGATCACCCACGAACCAGCCGCCAGCTCAAGGTTCACGCCGCGCAGGGAGCGGACTTCATTCGGAGTGTCCGCATTGAATGTCTTCGAGACACCTTGCACTTCAAGCATTCGCTCTCCGTAGGCGCTTCTTGCGCAGGAATTGGGGCACGATGAGGGCGCAGAAGACGAACACAGCCGTAATCAGTTTCAGGTCGTTGGGGCTGAGCCCCCACCGCAACGCCACGGCCACCAGCAACCGGAAGAGCACGGAACCCATTACCGCACCGATAATCGTCGTGCCCAATTGGTTTGTCCCTACCAGGGCTTCCCCAATGATGACGCTGGCGAGTCCCCACACGACCATCCCGATTCCCATGCCCACATCCGCGAACCCCTGGTATTGCGCCAGCAAAGCTCCGGATAGCGCCACAAAGCCATTCGAAATCGCCACCCCGAAGACGATCATGTTGGCGTCGTTCACTCCCAGCGCCCGGATCATCTGCACATTGTCCCCCGTGGCCCGCATGGCCATGCCGAGGTTGGTGCGCAAGAACAAATACAGCAACGTGCCTGTGAGTGCTACGACAAGCCCGACTGCGGCCAGTACCGACGCATCGCGTACGCTGACTTCCCATCCAGCGAGGTCGAAACTAGTAGACCCTCGCATGAGCTTTATTCCGATCTGCTCTGACTGCGTCGCCAGCGTGGTCACGGAAAGCAGGGGAACATTGCTCTTACCCATGATGTGCAGGTTGATGGAATAGAGCGCGGTCATCACCAGAATCCCCGAAAGCAGCGAGTTAATCTTGAAACGGGTATAGAGAGTGCCTGTGCACGCTCCCGCAATCATTCCCGCAGCAAAGGCAGCGAGCGAGGCCAGCAGCGGGTTCGTGCCATGTGCCATCATGGTCGCGGCCACCGCTGCTCCGAGCGTGACCGATCCATCGGCCGTGATATCTGGAAACGCAAAAATCCGGAAACTGATGAACACACCCAGGGCCAGCAGCGAGAGGATGAACCCTATCGTGAATGTGCCGATCAGCAGGCTCATGTTCTTTTCACCATCAGCTGATCCATTTTCACCTGATCTATCTTTATCGGATCTCGGATGCCGCGCCGATCCAGCAGGCGCCTCGCACGAACTCGCTCTGCTGCGGCCCGGTCGCCAGGCGGTCGTCGGTCAGCAAGTGAAGTACGCCTTGCAAAGTTTCCGTCTCGAATAGAGTCGTGACCGTCGTTTTCAGATCGATGTTCCCTTTCTGGAGCGGACGATAAGAAAATGCCGCCGCATGAAAATGCCCCAGTGGCCACGCTTCAGTTCCCAGCGGCCGAAGTAGCGGAGCCAGCGGCGCGCACTCGGAACTCGCCGCTACGCCTGAAACCAGGGCCAACGAGCGCAGGTACAGTCGTTCCGTAGAGAAGGACAGCCAGGAGCGCACTTCGGGATATTTAAACGGGGCGTCGCTCACTCCAGTGGCTGCAGCAGGCGAGCGGCGAAGTGCGGCTCCCACCAGTCCAGCGGATTCGACTACCATCACCATTCCGATTGCTGGGGCGCCCGAAACCTCCAAGGCGGTGTGCACCAGCCCTGCGAGCGAAATGGGGCCCTCGGTACTGGCGGTTTCGAATCGCATCAAGTGCGTGAATCCACCTTCGCATCGCAGGCCATAGAGGACGTTCATCTCCGGCACCAGCTTGCCGCTGGAGACCATGAAATCCGGCACATTGGTTCCATCCGTTGGCAGATACGCCGCCGAGCCAGCCACCGCCAGGAATTCACCAAACCGCATCTGCGCGTCCGCGAAGCCATGGCCGAAAGCTCCCAGGCCGAAGCCGAATGTAGATGCCGGATACGTGACCGTCTGGCAATCCGCCGGGCTGAAACGGCAACCTTTCAGCAAGCCCGGATCGCCGATCCGTTCGCAGATCAGCGGCTTTCCTGGGGCACACTCGATAACTTCGAACGATCCGGCTGGAGATGAAAAGCGGCGTACTTCGATTTTGTGTACCGGAGACGGAGCAGCCGGCGTCGTCTGGGCGAGCAGGACGGTCGAAAGCCGGCAGAGATCCAACACCTGCTTCACCCGCTCGGAAGGGCTGGTGACAATGAAACTGCCGCCGATGCCTTTCAGCTGCGTGTGAAACTTCACTAGCAAACCGACACCGGCGGAGCTGAGAAAGGAAATCTCGGACAGATTCAGACGAATACCGTGCGCCCCTCCCCGGATTATTTCCTCCAGGTTGCCCCGCAGGTGCTCGGTCCAATAATTATCGAGGCGTCCCTTCACCTTGACTTCGAGTGCATCATCGAGCTGTTGTGTGACGATTTCCATGGCGGGGTTACTACGGAAGCACCTTCTGCGAGAACTCGGGAGGAATGGTCAGACCCAGTTCATCTGCGTTGCCGCGGCTGATGGCCGTTTCCTCGACAGCCACTTCCTCCAGAGGCAGATCTTTTGGATCCGCGCCCAGCAGAACCCGGCCTCCCAGCTTTCCGGCGGCCAGGGCCGCGGAGTGCAGACTGATGCCAAGGCACGCCAGGCCGCCGCGCGGCAGTTCAGAGCACTGATCGGTGATCAGCGGCAGTCGCGCATCCTTCGCGCCTTTCACAGCGCCTTCATATCCCTCGATAGCGGTGTTGTCTCCCGGCACCCACACGGCCTGGATGTCCCGTCCGGCAAGAATCTGCACCGCCTGCAGGACTTCATTGGAGCCGGCGATGGCGATCTGTTCGAGTCTCACACTGCGGTTCCGAAAGACCTCGCGGGCAGCCGATATCTCCTTCACCGAATTGGCCTCTGCCGGGTTATACATGGTCCCTACCGCGCGCAGTCCTGGAACCAGCTTCTGCATCATGTCCAGGGTGTGGCTTATTGGAGGAAAACTGCCGACGCCGGTGACGAAAGGCAAGTGATCGGTGTGGCTCTTACCTGCTCCGGCGGCGATCGGATCGGTCACGCAGGTAAACACCACCGGCTTATGCTTCACCTTGTTACAGGCCCCGACAAGGCAAGGGGTGGTGATGGTCATAATAAGGTCGACATCGGAGTTGTCGTAGTTCTGCAGGATGGCGGGAATGTTGATCATTTCGCCTTGAGCATCGGCACGGCGAATTTCCAGATTTTTCCCTTCGTCGAAACCGCTGGCTTTTAAGCCGTCGATCAGGCCCTGTATGCACTGGTCGGTGCCGATATTACGGGCGAAGTACACGATCGCGGCTTTGAAGTTTCTGCCGGTTGTTCCGGCCTCAGCGCGAGCCTTCGCGGAGGCTGCGGAAGCCGTCTTGCGATGTCCCAAATCAGTTAGCAGCAGAATCGAGGAAAAAAGCGCGATCAGGCCCAAACCCAGGGCCAACTTTTTCAACGCGGTCCATACGGCCGTGTCCTCGTAGAAGCGCATAGCGCTTGAGGCGGGCTCCTTTTGCGAGGCGCTATTATACCGGTCATATCTAAGGCGCACGGAAAAGAGGCGATTCGACTCTCTCATGGCCGCTGAAATGCGCCGGTTTGGTGATCCAGTCCAGTGTGGCCCAGCACGGCTACCGACCAGGGCCCAGCCGTACCCCGCTACCTTTCCCTCGGCATCGAGGTCGTCTATGAGTGCTTCAGGCCGGGCAGAATGTCACCCATCTTCCAGTCCACGCTACTATTCTGAAATGTGTCTGCAATGCTGAACACACACACCAAGACCCCGCTGCGCACGGGCTTCCTCCGATCCTTTATTCGATGGCTTGTCATCGGCGTGGTGCTTCTTTGGTCGGTTGCCGCGCTGATCCTTGGGGCCGCGCGGTGGATCGACCCACCGACAACCGCGGTGCACATCCAGCGCCGCTTGCAGGCCTGGATTCACCAGACGCCGTATCGCGAACGCTACAAATTCATTCCGCTCAGCCAAATCTCGCCCGATCTCCAGCACGCTGTAATCGCCGCAGAGGACGCGCACTTCTACCAGCACCATGGATTCGACTGGCACGAGATCCAAATCGCTGCCGAAGACGATTTGGAAGGCGATCGCACTCGCGGAGCTTCCACCATTACGCAGCAACTCGTAAAAAACCTATTCTTCGGAACGGGCCGCTCTACCCTCCGCAAGGGCGCAGAGGTCACACTGGTACCGGTGGCCGAATTCGTCCTCGGCAAACACCGCATTCTGGAGATATACCTCAACGTGGTCGAGTGGGGCCCTGGTATTTATGGTGCAGAGTCGGCGTGTCGTTACTACGACGAAACCGCAGCCCGGAATATCGGCCGGCAACAGGCGGCACGGCTCGCTGCAATCCTGCCGGCTCCCCTGAAGCGACGACCAGAGCGCATGAATAACTACAGCGCGATTATCCTTGAGCGGATGGGCCAAATGGGCTGGTAATCGTGGCTAACATTTTGCAGACTTGCGTAAAACTTTGCGTAAACAATTTCCCAAATTTCGGCTGGGAACTAGGGTGTAGAGTCACCGAGCCCGTTGTTGGATTAGGCTCAACCCATTGAAACCAAATGTGAGCGACCGAGACATAGGTAACAGCATTCGACGGCGCCTCTAGGACGTTTCGCAGTGACGTCGATTGGCTTTTCGAAGAGGTAGACACAGTCCACTATTCAGCTTCACGAACATATTGCCGTTCGGCGGGAAAGTCGAACTCCTCAGCGTGGTCGAGATTCCCCATCGCGTTGCGATCCACGCGGCACCCGGTATTCGACTTCTGAAATCATGCCGGACCTGCCCTTCGCGTTTTAGGGCCTTGTTGAGTTCCTTAAGGATTTTCAGCACCTCGTCGGGATCAGTTGCTTCCCGTGCGGCGTTGCACAACTCTCTCCAGTTCTTCTGCTCTCCTTCAGCCATAGTGCACTTCCTCCCAAAGTTTGGCTTCTCTAGGGAATATCGCGGGTACGGTCATCGACAGTCACTTCAGCCACGAAACCTAAGACCTCCGTCACCTCTTCGTGCTCACAGTAGCGCTTCCATAGCTGACCGCTCGTATGGCCACAACTATCGAGCCGACGATACAAGAACCGATCAGTAAAGTCAGAGCGCTTAAGAGTAAACCGCCCAGCAACTCAACGGTGCTTTCCAGCATTCGCACGCCCCTCCGTCTCTAGTGGCGTCTGCTCGCAGCTCGAGTATTCAAAGAACAGGCGTACAGATTGCCGCAGAGCCTGCATTCTGAAGAGCTCTCAGCTTTCCCAACGCAGCTCCCTGGCCGTTCGACTTATACATCGCCATCCACACTGCGTTGCAGCAACTAGATGCCGCCTGGGATCTGGTCAAACACTAGCGCCTCCTTTTGATGACCGAATCGAATCTCTTTGAGGATCGACGCATCCCCGCTTGTTGCTTCAATCACGATAGCGTCCTGTGTTACTTGATCGTCATTGGTCTCCAACGTTCCTGGCACCGTGACCACAGTCTTCCCTTTCTGCTGGAAACTCACCTGTACCACAGGGCCGGCCCCTTGCCACTCTACCTTGTAGTAGCCAGGCTCCAGTTTTGTATCGCCGATTTGTACGACATCAGAAATCTCGACCGAGTGTGCGTTGTCCTGTGCGAGGGCACTTTCCCCCAAACCAAACAGGCAAGTCAGAGTAAGGACGACAGTCAAATAGAGCTTCTTCATGATGTTTCCCCTGTTGAAATGTTATTGAACTCCACTATTGATAACTGCGCTCGCGGGACTTTATTCCACACACTTGTCCGTCCAAGCACCTAGGGTAAATGGACTCCGGAGATGCCGCCGCTTCATGGTGCTTTGGATGGGGCTATCGGACTACGTCGTGGCGATTGCTCTTCGCTGAATTGGACCCACCATAAAACTCGGCGTGGATGGAATCCATCCCCTATCATCGGCTCGAGACCGATGACTTCAATGGGTTTCTGGCGGACAATGATTTCTAAGAAGCAAAGGTGCGGCGTGCTACGCAAGTTATTGCCAGTCCCCCGTTGTCACGCGGGGTTTTGCGGAGCACGCCATACACTCTCATTCGGTTGTCAACTACGCTCCTAAAAAATAAGCTTCAGCGCCAACTGCAGTGCGCGCGGCGTGTAGTTCGGGTTCGTTATGACGATTTTGCCGAACCCTGCACCTTGTACCGCGTTGGTTGTGGGGGCATCATTCTGATTGTTAGCGACAAAGTAGCTCGGTGTATTCGTCAAATTGAAGGCCTCCGCGCGAAATTGGAGCTTAGCCCGTTCCGTCAGAGTGAAATCCTTGAAGATAGAGAGATCAAAATGCCGGAAGGACGGACCATACAGGCTGTTACGCGGCGTGTTTCCGATCGTGCCGAGAGGCGGAATAACAAATGCGCTTGGGTTAAACCACTCGTTGATGCTGGAATTGGACAGCGTTGCGGGGGCGACTTGGTTTGGACGCGTGGGTCCCCCACCGATTCCGTTAAAGACAGAATTGGCAAAGCCGGTGAAATTGTCGGTGATGCTGAATGGACTACCGGAATTCCAAATGAAGACCGTATTGGCTTGCCATCCCGCGAGCGCCACTTTTTTGGCTCCGACGAAGTTCTTGCCAAATGGCAATTCATAGGTAACGGTGCCAACAAAGCGATGGCGGAGATCAAGGTCGCTGTTGCCGGTTTCAAACTGATGGATGGCGAATGGATCCGCATTTCCAAAGCCCTCCTGGCCCTCATAGCTTAGGGTTGTAGCATCGTCGATGGAGTGGGAATAAGTATAGTTGGCCGATACTGTGAGGCCGTTGCTATAGCGGCGCTGGAACGATGTTTGCAAAGAGTGGTAGCTGGAGCTGCCTGAGCTCTCGTACTCGCCGACACCACCGAGACCCGGCAGGATAGTGGCAGTTGGGCGGGTATCAAAGCGCCCGTCAGGACCGCGTAAGGAGGCCGGGGCGGTAAGCGGATTGGGGACGTTGATGTCATTGATTACGACTGGCAAATGGCGTCCTACGGAGCCTACATATCCAATGGTGATCACGTTCTGGCCAAATTGTTTCTGCAGAAGAAGATTAAACTGCTCTACATACGACGTCCTGAAGTTCAGCGCCACGTTATCGGGAAGAGACAAGCTGGGACTGTTTAAGGCCTGGGGAACCGGGATCGGAATACCTTGTCCCAAAGCCGTGGTCTGTCCCAAGCCAGTTTGGCAGCTTGGCAGTGTGGAAGAACCTGTCGAGGCAGTCTCAATCTGAGTGGCGAGGGTGGATTGGCATCCTTGGCCGTTGATGCTTGGAGCGTAGACCCCATTGAATGGTGCGTTCTTCAGGGACGCGTTCGAGGTGTAGTTTCCGGGGAAGTCGGCGATGCCGAAGCCACCGCGAAGCACGGTCTGATGACCGAGCGAAGCGGCAAAGCCGACGCGTGGTTCGAAATTGGAATAAGTGGTTTTAAGGCCGGCTGTGTCGGATGAGGCCACCATCCCAGTAGTGTCGACGCCCTGGGCCCTGAGGACGGAGAGCTCAGATGCTGGGACAAGCAGTGTGTTGGTTGCCGGATCAAAGTTCGAGATGCGGCCATTGGCTTCTGTGAACGGAGTGTATATGTCATAACGAAGGCCATAGTTGAGAGTCAACCATGGTCTCACTTTCCAGCTGTCTTGGGCGTAGAAGCCAGGCTCCCACGAGCGATAGTTGGGAGTAAACAGATCAGTGTTACGACCTTCTGCCGTAAACGCCCCCACCAAGAATGTGGCTAGATTGTTGAGTGACGCCGATCCGCCATCCTCGGGTAGTCCAAAATTGATGTTGCCAACCCCGTTGCTGCTTTGTTGGTTTTGCGCCTGCCGGCGAATTAGAGCAGCCCCAAACTTTAGGCTGTGTGCGCCGCGGTTATAGGTTACGGCTCCGTTGTATTCGAAGGTGTTGCTGATATCCACGATCGGGACAAAATTGCTATCGCCGAGAGGCGCAAAGCCAGCCACATTGATGAGGGGTAAACCTGAGCTCGCCAGAGGGCCGAAGTTGATGTTGCTCGGAAAACCCACTGCGGTGGCGGCGTTGGTACCGGAGTTCGGAGAGTTGGAAGTGTTATCGATTCTGGTATATGCGGCCTTTAACTCGAGCAAGAGATTGGAGTTGAAGATATGCGTGTAGTTGAGTTGACCGTTATAGGCAACGTCTTTCGCCGGTCCAGCGAAGCCAAACTGACCATTTCCGGGGTTAATGTTGACCCCGTTGATCGTGACATTCGGCAAATTCGTCGGAATGAGCGAGCTTACGTTGTTAGAGGTGAATCGCGCGTAAAAAAGATCGTTGTTGCTGAATCGATGATCGACGCGCGCATCAAACGTGGTACTGAACTGGGTTCTGTTTGGGTCGAACAGAAAGTTGTTCGTTTCTTGTCCCGGCGCGCCAAAGTTGGGCAACGGATACAACTTAAATAGGTTGGCCGCAATCGGATCCACCGCTAGTCCGTTGGTCGCCGGATCGGCGGCGACAATTCCCGCAGGACCTAGAGCCTGCTCGGCCGCAGTGGGTACGGTACTGGTTATGGGATTTTGGACGCCTGCAACCTGGCGGAAGCCTTCGTAAGCAAAAAAGAAAAAAGTCCGGTCCTTAATGACGGGACCACCAATGCTGCCACCGAAATCGTTCTGACGAAACTCGGATTGGGGAAATTGAGGCGATGGGTTAAAGGGATTCCTGGCGTTGAACGCGTTGTTTTGAAAATACTCGTACAGCGTACCGTGAAAGCTGTTGCTTCCGCTCTTGGTGATGACACTCACCAGGCCGCCCGGTGTTCGTCCGCTCTCAGCAGTGTAGTTGTTGGTTTCTACGGTCACCTCCTGAATGGCATCGATCGAGGGCTTGACGCCAATGGTCCCGATGATACGTTCATTGTTGTCCGTGCCATCAATCTGCGCGTTGTTGAGCTCAACGTCCTGTCCGTTCACCGAAAATGAACTGGTCTGGCGGCGATCGTCGGGACGCTGACCGCTACTAAGTGAGTCAACACTGGAACCTTCATTGGCTCCTGGCACGAACGTCACCAAGTTCGTCAAATTGCGCGTATTGAGGGGCAGACTCTCCACATGCTGCTCGGGCACGGTATTCGCGACCGTGGAAGTCTCCGTTTGAAGCAGGGGACTTGGTGATGTCACTTCTACGCTCTCCGAACTTTGGCCCACGTGCATTGACGCATCCACCCGAGCACGATCGCCAGCGGAGACGATCACGTTGGATGTGAATGTCGTAAAACCCTGCGCTTCAATCCGCACCGAGTAGTTTCCGGGCAGCAAAAGGGTGAAAGCATATTGGCCGCCACCGTCGCTTTGCGTGTTTCGAGTCTCGTTTGTCTTCTGGTTCGTGAGGTTTACATTGGCGTTGGGCACCACCGCCCCGGTAGTGTCGGTTACTGTTCCCAGCACATCCGCTGTTGTGAGCTGTGCATTCACCGCGACAGTAAATAACAGGATCGCTCCCAGGAGCACCGAGAACAGGAGGAGGTGTCTGCGGGTTCGATTAAGCGGTACACCCAGCATCTGGTGATTGTCAGTTTTCGTCAGCATTTGTAAGGTTTTAGTTCCATTTTCTCGAGGGGTCGGTACTCTATTGAATTTCACTATGGTTCTCCTAGAAGGACTTCCCTCCTAAGAGCACGGACATAACCAATAATGATGGGATGAACCGCTCTTGGAACGGCATGAACGCCACGTCGGTGATTGCCAAGAATCAAGGGATACCAAAATTAAAAGCAAGCGGGATAGATATATGACTTCTCGGAAGACAATAACTAGCGTTCTTCAGCAAGCGTGGAGCCTGCTTCAACGATCACGGTGGCGCTTACTGACGGGAGAGTAAGACAGATCGGCCTTGAGCACATCATGAAGGAAATGAAAGCTAACAAAAAGAAAATGCAGGACAAATCGTCCAGGTAGAGCCTGATCTACCAAATGTCTTTCAGCAGTTTTCGCAGTTGCGCTCGATTGGCTTTTCGAAGGGGTAGGCACAGTCCATCGTTCAGCTTTACGAACATGTTGCCATTTGGAGGCAAATGGAATTCCTCGACGTGGTCGAGATTCACGATCGCATTTCGATGCACGCGGAGAAAACGATTCGGATCGAGCAGCGCCTGGAGGTTTTTCATGCTTTGCCGGATCAGATGGGACGTCTTCCCCACATGCAGCCGAATGTGATTCCCTGACGACTGCATCCATCGGACATCGTCGACTCTTACCAGTACAATCTTTTCATCCGCTTCAACTGCCAGTCGCTGCAGAAAGCGCCGCTCCGGTCGTTGTTGCTCCTGGCCACTCGACCTCTCCCCAACCTCGAACTCCATCCGAGCACCGGCAATCCGCAACCTTGCCAGATCCAGAGCGGCTTCGAAGCGCTCGGCATCAAATGGCTTTACAAGAAAGTCGATCGCGGAAGAAGCAAATTCAGACACTGCCGACGGATCGTAGGCCGTGACAATGGTTGCTGGCGCACGCTTGATTCCTACAGCCTCCCAGTTCGCGACTCGTCCGATCGCTGGTGTATGTACGTCCAATATTACGAGGTCCGGGGCGCTCTCCTGAATTGAGGACACCAACCTGGAGTCGTCCACGCAAGTCACCGTCATCCCTGCTTCACACTCGAGCAGTGAGCAAATGAGCCTGCGACTCACTGCGTCGGGTTCTGATACCAAAACTCGGATCGGCAGCGTGTGAGTGGATGCTCTTACTACACTTTCACGCATTTCGAGAAAAGAGCTCACTGGACGTTATTCAAAAACACGGTTAACAATACTGTGAAATCATTCGCACAGAAACAATGGCGCGATCACGGGCTCCTTGAGTGCTGTCAGTGCCATGCTCGCCTTTCCGTTGGCGACGAACCCGCACTACTGGTTACCTGCTGCTGGATGTACCGCTCATAGCCTTCAGTCGCAAAACACAAAGCGCGATCGAAAAACTGGTCCAGCAGGCGCAACAATTCCATCTCGCCATAGATTTCGACTGGGCCGCGGATTAGGCCCTCGCCCTGCAGGAATTCCCAAAGATGTTCCTTGGTCATGACAATCGCCCAGCAGAAGTCGGACAGCGCGACCCCCTGGGAGGCACGGCGCTCGCCAATCTCAAAATAACGCTGCTCGACGTCGTGGTCGGTCTTGATGAGCAGCCACTCGCTCAAGTGCCGCAAGATCTCGTGAATTCGTCGCCGCAATTCCTCGGCCGGGACTTTGTGCAGGTCGGAGGTGCGCGAGGAAGTGTCCAGTTTCGTGACCAACTCGGTCACGAGTTCGTCGGAATGGCGTTCAATCAGTTGTACCAACCTTAGCGAGATCATGCCATCCTCTTTACTCGATTCGATGCGGTTTCTGTTCGAACAGACCCAGGCAAAAGCGGTTGGCTTCTGAAAAGTTTTGTAATGAAATGTAATTCATGTCAAGTCGTATTTGTCGCTCCCCCTGTTTTGGAAATCGGCTTTCCTCCTGCCGTTTGCCGCGCGTCCTCGGTTGGCTGAAAGTCAGTTGACAATGGCTTCGATCACGCTCTGTGGAGCCATGGTTGGAACAATTCTCGTGAGCTTGTAGTCGGCGGCATTGAGCAGAGCACGGAACTCGCCTGTGGTACGTTCACGTCCTCCATTCATCACCAACATGTTCAAATCTAAAAGCTTGCTGAAGGACGCCGAAGCGGCTTCCGGCACAATCATGTCCACCAGCAACACCCTGCTATTCTTAGTCATCGCTCTACGGCAATTTCTAAGGATTTTCACAGCACGACTATCGTCCCAATCATGGATCACCCCACACAAAAGGTAAGCGTCTGCTCCTGGTGGAACCGAGGTGAAGAAATCGCCGCTAACGTACGAGCATCGTCTGCCCCATGCGTTGTTGCTGCGTCGTCGCCGTGCTTTTTGGATTGTCGAAGCAGTGTCGAAAACCGTTCCTCCGATGTCCGGATTGAACTGCAAAATTGTTTCCAGGAGCTCGCCTTGGCCTCCTCCGATGTCGACGATGGAAGAAATTTCCGCAAAGTCGTAGGCCATCAGAACTGCGTAGGCCAACATTGATGCGACGTTCGCCATGCCCTGATTAAATGCATCCGCGGCGTCGACGTTTTGTCGCAGGTAGTCGAATAGGCTTGTTCCGTACACATGGTTAAAGGCTGGAGATCCGGTCTGAACACTGTGAAGCAGGTTCCCGCACGCCTGGTAGTGAATTTCACCGAGCGTAATTACCATTGCCCTGAGCGATCCACGGACTTCGGTCTGAAGACTCTCCGCAAGGCGGGAAAGACCAAAGGAATCTGTGCCGACGTGCGAAAACACGCCCACGCTTGCCAGGGCTCGCATCAGGCGGAAGAGCGAAGCGGCGTCCGCCCCCGTGGCAGTGGCTAGTGCAACACACGACTGCGGCTCGTCTTTCAGTAGGTCGGCGATACCGAGCTTGGCCGCCACGTAGATTGCCTGGGAAATCCAATAACCGGTTGTCATCTGGAACAAATCGGGCGGGGACGGATTGCCTTCTTTCGTTGTCGCACTTTTCACCGGAAATAATCGATCTTTCATAAGTGGCTTCATCTCGGCCCACAAGCCCACCCTCCTGGCCCGTCTTAAAACCCGCAGGAGCGGCCACAACGCCCATCGTCGAGCTACCATCTGAGTAGTGCGACCTCCGCAGCCATTCCTGGTCCTAACGCGATCATCACTCCCCAGTCTCCGGGCCGTGGATCACCGTTCCGTACGACCTCGTCCAAAACAAACATGACAGTGGGGGAGGACATGTTTCCGTAATTCCGTAATACAGTTCTGGAGAAACGCAGCTGCGCATCCGTCATGCTGAAATGCTTTTGAACGTTGTCAATCACCTTGCGTCCACCGGGATGAACAACCCAGAAGCCAATGTGGGATCTTGAAAGTCCATGTCGTTGCAGCAACCGTTGCAGGGCCTTTTCGATCATGGGACCAGCCAAATGTTGAATCGAGGCACCCAGCACGATTCGCAACTTCCCTTCGCGATGTTGGAGTCCAACCTCATCGATCTGCTCCGTATCGATGAAAGTCTCGAAGTCGATAACCTGGGGATAGATGGGATTAGCTTGCCGCCCGGCGGCCAGCAGGAAGGCAGCGGCGCCATCCGCGCAAATCGCATTACCGACAACTGTTTCGAGGGTGTTATCGACGTAGTAGCAAGCTGAGCAAATCTCGACCGCTAGCATTAATGCTTTGCGGCCCGGGTTTGCGCGAACGAAATCGACTGTCTGCTGCAGTGTAGGAAGGGCACCCGCACATCCAAGCCCAAGGATGGACGCCCTTTGTATCCTGTTACTGAAACCCATATGTGCGATGAGGCGACTGCCCACATCCGGACACACGTAGCCAGTGCAGGTGCAGACTGCAAGGAAATCGATATCCTGCACGGCAGTTGCGGCTGCCTTCAAACAGTTCAGAATCGCCTGACAACCTGTTTTCATGGCCCCGTGCAGATAACGCTGATTCAGCTGATCAGAGCTTTCTTCGCGATTCGGAGCACCTTCCAGATAAAAATGACGATAATCAATGTCGCTATTCAGAAAAATCTTTCGAATGCGCTCACTTTGATAGCCCGCAGCGTGAAACGTTTGCTCCTGGGTAAGCCTAGCCGGCGGGTTCGCTATTCCGATACCTAGGATCCGAGGATGGTTCACTGATCCCCCACCAATTCATGCGAGGTCTCTGTCTTGCCCTCGTGATGCGCAGTATCGAATTCCTCCCCAAGTTGAGACTTGAAGTTGCGGCTTGCCTCTTCGAACTGAGCCTTAGCCCGTGCCACGCGTCCCAACAACGTGTGCAGCTGTTTTGGACCCAAAACCAGCAGTCCGAGCATAAGCACGAACAGGATTTCCGTTCCAAGACCCACGATTCACCCCTTGGCCAGGCCTTGATCGTTGGCAATGGTGCTTGTTGTGCTGACCGGTTTCTCTTCGTCTTTCATGGCTGACTTGAAACCGCGGATGCCCTCCCCGATTCCCTTGCCAAGTTCCGGGAGCTTTTTAGGTCCAAATACGAGCAGAGCAATTCCGAAAATCACTAGCAGATGCATTGGTTGAAACAATCCTTCAAACATGGGCACTCCTTAAGTTAGGCGAATGAGCCCAAGCGAGCTCAGAGCCGCTAGTATTAAAAATGCAGGCGCTGTGACCAGTAGCTCGTTACAGCGCCCGCCAGTAGAGCAAGGGAGAGAACACGCAAAAATTAGAATCCACGCCGAACCGAGTCCGCTGCGACGGCCAGATCCATGGATAACTCAAAAAACTCGTCCGATTGACCGATGAAAAGCCCGTCTTCCGTAAACGCCTTCACTGTCGCCACTGCGCCTCCATTCTGCGTCGAAGTCGGTCGGATCACCGAGCACCGAGGCAGATTCTTGCTGATGAAATCGCAGGGCTCAGGCAGGATCTTGTTGGTCTGGGTGAGCTCTGTGGCAGGGTTGTTGAGATCCGGAAAGGATAGCCCGGTCACAGGATCGACCACACCGGCCAAAGGTTGAGACACCGCGTTGCCGCCCTTGTCGTGCCACAACCCAAAGTGGTCAATTTCGACTCCGCCGATGCTCACCAGGATCCGCAGGACTGTCGGATCGGTTGCCTTGAAGGCCAGCGTGGGATAGAGGCTCGCCCCCCCCTGCTCAATAAACGCAAAATGAAATCCCGCCGTGTTGGCGATCGCTTGTATGCGCTCGGCATCGCGGCCTGTGATGGGAACGGTCGGATTGGTCGACGGAGGAGTGTCAGTATCGTTTAAGGGAATGGCCGGTTGGTTCGCAATAACGAACGGTCCCTTGAACGCTTCCCCTAAGTCCGGGTTCTTTCCACTGCGATACCGGGTATACCAACTGAGGTCCACATTGAGGTTCATGAGGTTAGTAATCCGTTTGATTTGCCTTGCCCCGGTCGCCTTACTGCTCGGCAGTTTGCGAAATGGTTCAAGGTCAACTGGTACGACGCCCCTGGACCTCAAGAAAGCCTTAAGGAAGGCTGCATGGCTCAGCTCATCATCAGTATTGTCGGTGATGTACTGCGGCATGTCGCCGTCCAAGTTTTGAAGCGCCAGATTGTAGGCGGGATTTCCTCCTATGAATTTCTGGAACTCTTCGCTCGATTGTGCGGCTCCTCCACCGGAAGGCCCGACTCCGCCGAGCTCCGCGTATTGGGTCCACAGATCACTTTCCACAATTTCGGCCCACGCCGCGAACTGCAGGAGTGCGACATCGCCCTTCGAAAGCCTGGCCGTGCTGGACGAGGTCTGCGCTGCACCTTCGGTCGCCAACAGTGCACCGGCTGACAGCGCTGCCCCGGCGATTCCCAGGCCCTTCAGAAACGAACGTCGCTT
Organism: Terriglobia bacterium; assembly: GCA_963803655.1. Classification (GTDB taxonomy): domain Bacteria; phylum Acidobacteriota; class Terriglobia; order Terriglobales; family Acidobacteriaceae; genus JAIQFF01. The sequence continues at coordinate 307,223 of CAWDNR010000007.1, read as the reverse complement.
GACCACACCCTGCCAGTGACGTTGAAGGTCTTCTTCAGTCGACGCAACAATTGCTTCGGATGAGTTTGTCTCGGACACCACCGCAGATGGAGAATTCTTTTCCTTCATGGTTGCTTTCCAATTCCTTTGCTTGTGATTTTGTTCCAGCAGTACTGTGCGTTGGACACAACGGCCAAACGACGAGATACCTGAAAGATGTCATTTGATTGTCAACTCTTCGGAAACTCGCGGTGACAACATCGCTTCGACGTTGATAATTGGCACCAGACACTCTTATCTTTACTTTCTTTACGTATCTGTCTGTTCCAGCAATCTATATAACTTTGCTAGCCGACCGTTATTCCCGAATTCCAAGAAATATTTCTCCTGACGACCATCAGTCTCTAGACCGCGGTTCTGTCGATCGGTTGCGTCTTGGTGTGACTATCGGAGCGTTACACCGGCAATGCGGAAATCAGCGAGAGATTCAGAGCCGAAAGTTGAAGGCTGCATGCTAACAGCGGCAGGTTCGCCGCAGCAGGCCGCATGACTAACGCAGAAGCCCGGCCTCTGGGCCATCCGAATAATGGATAGAATGGATGACTTCCCGATCACGGAAGATCAAGGAGTCGTAGGTTAAATCAAGATGCTAAGTACAGCATTTTTGCCTTGCCGTACATCTCCTTCGCGCTCCTCGATGGTCAGCCCGATCCGACATGTGGTCAAAGATCGCTGCCTGGCTCCGTACTACCGAAATGGCGCCACATACCATCCGCAGTACGTTCCCACGTCGCTGACCAGAACAATGGCCCAAAGCGCCAACTCCGTACGCATCCACAATTTCCAATGTTTGAACCGCAGCCACTGTGGAAGAAGGTGCGTGCCCGCTACGACAACGATATAGGGTCCCAGAAGCTCAGCCGATATCCCCAGAACCGCATATAGGGCCTCCACCTGGTACCGTCTCCCCCTTCCAACCTCGGTAATTCTTATCCGTGCGCGTGAGGATCGGAACGATGAGGAACCTTGGATTTGCATGCTCTAACTCCCAGAGCTCGTCGATAAACGCTGCGCCTTCCACATAGCGGTTTGCGTAGAACAAGACGATTGGATGGCGCAGCTTCTCCACTGTTGCGTAAGAGATCATGCTGAGAAACGGCGCGATCCCGATCCCTCCGGCGAGGAAGACAGCTGGCCTGGCCGTGTTTTTGTGGAGGCTAAAAGATCCCATGGGACCTTCAATCCTGGCCCGGCTCCCGATCGGCAGCATGGACATGGCCTGCTTGAAAGCTGTATTTCGCATGCGGGTCGTGACGACAAGCTCCTCGTCGGAGGGGGAACTTGCGATAGAGAAGGTGTGAGTCAGTCCGTTTGGCAGTCCCGGCTGGGAACCCGATAGTGTCAGGTCAATATACTGCCCGGCCTTGAATACAAAGTGCTTTGGCTTTTCAAACTGAAATGCCATTGTCCCTTCAGCAACCTCAGTTCGACCTAATAGCGTGCTTTGATCGTCAATCATCGCGATCATCCCCTCGTTCGTTGATCCTGGTCCCGAAGAGAATCTATGTCTTGATGCCGGACGGTAAGCTGGGCTCTGCCGCGTGCCTCGCATCACTCGCTCTCGACATTGATAACGAGCAGGGTGGCCCTTTATTCCAGGAATCTCAGAAATTTGGGACACATGCGCGCTTAAGTGGACAGGCCTTATTTGTACCCAACTTCCGTTTGTTCCGAGGTGTCTCGCCCTAGACCCAACTACGCGCGCAGATTCCCTTCCTCGCTAACGTGTCTGTGGACACCACCTGATGCCACTTACGAAGGACCCAGGCAAGGGGACACCGGAGTGTGCCCTTGCCCGGGCTGTTTACTTTAGTTGATGGTGATGGTTACAGGGGTGGAATGGCTTAGCGAGCCGGATGTACCCGTCACCGTCAAGGTGACCTGCGATGCCGGCGTCTGGCCTTTTGAACTGCTACCGCACCCGAGGGCAAACATTGAGACGAGAAGCAGCACACCCAGTACGCTCGTCCACAGAATGCTCTTGCGTGTAAGCGGTCTCCGTTTGCGAGTCGCGAGAACGGTTCCGAACAGCCCCAGACCCGGCAGCAGGGTCGCCATGCCGGACAAGCTGTAACCGGTAGCCGGCGGAGTCGAGGTAGCAGAGATGGTCAAGGTGGAGGATGACGCGCTCGACCCGGGAGAGATCGTCGTAGGACTGAAAGCACAGGTTAGGCCAGCGGGCGCTGCACAGGAAAGCGTAATCTGACCATTGAATCCTCCCACCGCGCTGGCGCCGATCATAAGGTTAGCCGAACCGCCCGGCATGACGGTTACACTCGGGGCCGAGAGACTCAGAGAAAAACCTGGGCTGCCGACCGCGGCCGCAGGGACAAGGCTAGCGAACACACTGGTGGTGCTGCCTCCAGCCGGGAAATTGGGTTGGTTGCCGCCTCCAGCCGTGAGATAAAGAGTGTTCGGATCACCCGAGGGCCCGCCTCCGCCAAACACCATATCCCACAAGCCGGGATTCACCAGCACCTTGTTCGAAGAGTCGGTGAGCTGGCCGAGAAACTTCCCGGTTGTGTCGTACGCGTTGATGGTGCCATCGCCAAAATTGCCCACCAGGATTGCGTTCGGAAAGGTTCCGAATGTGGCTGGAGTTGCCACCACGCCCCAAGGCGCGTTGAGCATGCCGCCGGAAGCGAAAGTCTTCACGAAATTACCGTTTATGTCGAAGATATCCACCTGCCCCAGACCAACGCCGGGCGTTGCATCGTGCTTGGCACCATCCTGCATGGCATAAGCGACGTAGATCTGGTTACCGATGACGTGGATGCCGTGGGGAGCGAGACCCGCGGGAAGTGTCGGATCGGTGAACGAGCCGCTCAACATGAAGTAAGGTTGAAGTTGCGATCGAGGACGTCGACTCTGCCGCTATTGAAGTTCGCCGCCAAAAGGAAGGTGCCGTTGAGCAAGGCGAGACCTTTGTAAACTGCGCCACTGGTGGAGTTATCGAAGGCTACTGTCGCTGTGTTGCTGGCGCCGGTCCAGCTGGCGACGATGCCATCTTCGGTGTCGAAAATGAACTGTCCGCCGCCGAAGGAGGAGCCGTTGCCGTTGGCCACGTTTCCCGTGGGGCAGCCCGGGCTACAATTACCGTTTGGATTGTGGGCGGCTCCGGGTATGGTCACTACCAGCGCAGCATCTTTGTTGCCCTGTGCGTCATAGAGCGTGGAGGTGCCGCCGTTGTTGTTGGCGATCCAGAAATCTTGCCCGGGAAAAATGGAGATTCCCCAGGGGTTCAACAGTTGAGTGTCTGTAGTATTGCCTACGCCAGCAGTATTGGAGACCAGGTTGGTCTGGGAATAGCCGGCCTGCTGGGCCCACAGCCCGGAAGGAATGGCTAACGTCATGAGTAGGGCGCACAACAATAGTGTTTTTTTCACATTGTCCTCGGTAACTTATTTATGATTTGTATGACTCTGAACCCGGAGCTCTCGTTTTTTGCCGCGAAGCCATTGGTCGCTGGATTGGGACGGAATTCAGGCCTAGATGGATGCCCATCCAGGCTCTGAACTCCCTGCCACAAGCGTGTAGGAACCGATGCTGTACTCGACCTAGTTAGCGCCAGAGGAAGCCGCGGTGCCGTGATCCTTCATCTGGGCCACTTGGGTCATCGCTCGTGGTGTCCTGAAGGCATAGACGCCCCCCAGGGTTTCAACCTTGCTGAGAAAGTACTTGTCCCCTACATGCTCGAAGCTAAGCTCTGCTTGGTCGGCATGAGCTCCATTGACAACCGCAGGGTCTCCATCGAAAGACATGGAGAGCAGAAACACGCTGTTGTTGTCGCTGCGGATGACTAAGGATCGAGGGTCTCCAGAAGAGACACGACTAACGCTGTATGTTCCGGCGGGAAGCGTCTCACCTCCAGCCACAAAGTCGAACGGGACATTCGCAGCGATCTTGTCTAGGTCCTGTGCGTGGGCACTTATGCCCAACCCAAGCAGGCAAGTCAGAGTAAGTACAACGGTTAAAGATGATTTCTTCATAATTTCTCCTTATTTCTCCTTGTTGAATTATTGAGGATCTCTTTCATTGATAACTGCACTCATGAAGCTCTATTCCATCCGTGCCTCGAGAGCTTCGGTTGTCAAAATGTTTTTCACAACGCATATGGGATTAGACGCAGCGACGAACGCTGAGATGTGGACGTGTGTCAATTGATTGTCAAATCTTTTGTGCGCACGGGTCTGGCAAACGCGCAGTAGCAACATGTCTAGGAGGTTCGAACGATTAGCACTGCATAGTCTGTGGGGTATGAGGTTGAATTACTTATGGGGAGTCCACATTCCAAATTGTCTTTGGCCCAGGAATGCATGTGGTGACTGGGTAAAGCAAGTCGAGCACGCCTGAAATCGGGTGATCCAGGCGCTCACTCAAAGTCCGAAACGTTATTGGGGGAAGGCGGACAGGACGTCACCTCGGTCCGACGGTGTTCGAGAATCGTCGTCCTCGCTGACGCCTGTCCGTTGCTGGGGGAAGGACCTGAAACCTTCTACTTGACGATGACGCGTTCCCATTATCTTTGGATGGAGATCGCAGAGGCTGGAACTGGCAGCCTACGTAGAACCGCTTCTTGTAACCTCAGTTCCTCAGCGGTGTCTACTCCTGGGTTCAACCCCACTCCTTCCCTTTCCTTTCTGAAGTACGTGTTCAGGAGTTCACGAAGCTGCAGACGACCTCGCCATAACCGCGCCTTTACCGCGACCTGGCTCAAGTTCAACACTTCTGCTGTCTGAGCCGTTGAAAGGCCTTCAATGTCCCGCAACACGAAGACGGCTCGCAAGACTGGTCGCAGCTCACTTAGGGTCTTTATTAGAATGCCTCGTAATTCAGACGCCCTGTAGAGTTGCTCGGGATCGGGAGCCCAATCGGCGACTTCTATTGGGAGCACTTCTTCGCCTGCCTGAGAATTCTCCTCCAGAGACACCTCTTTTGCCGCACGTCGCTGCTTTCGCAGCTTCATAAGCGACTGGTTCAGAGTGATGCGAATCAGCCATGTTGAAAACTTGGAATCCTCTCTGAATTCGCCCAAGTGTTGGAAGGCCTTCAAGAACGCCTCCTGGACTGCGTCTTCTGAATCTTCCCGGTTATGGGTGATGTGTTGGGCGATCCGAAAGAGTCTGCGATCGTATCGCTTTACCAGTTGCTCGAAAGCAGCAACATCCCCATTTTTGCTGGCGTGGACAAGATCCAGGTCATCGCTTGCCACTGTTCACAGCGAGTTGTGCTGAGTCTGCAGTCATAGTTGGCTCAAAGCGCTTTGGAGAACATCCGCCTTGCCGAAACACTTGGTCCTGCCAAGAATCGAAATCCGATTCCAACGCAACGCCGACTGAAAGTTCGTGTCTTACTGCACCACCACCTTGCCCGTCATCTTCGGGTGGATCGTGCAGTAGTAGGGATACGTTCCCGCCTTGTCAAACGTGTAGGAGAATTTTTCATCCGTATCCAGCACCTTGGACTTAAACACACCATCTGTGCTGACCGAGGTATGGGGAATGTCATCTTTGTTTGTCCATGTGACCGTCGCTCCGATGGGTACCGTCAGCGTCTGCGGCCCAAAAACGAAATTATCGATTTTCACCTCTGCGTTTGCCGCCGAAGGCTGATCATTCGCTGTGACGCTCGGTGATCCCGGGAACAGCAGCAGCATCGCAATCATTACCGGCGTCGCCAACCCCAAAATCCACACATTTGTTTTCGTCATTGTCATGTTTCCTTTCGAATTTTGACTTCCTTGTTTGTTCTTCGGATCGGACCCGTGGCGTTCTGCCCAAAGGTTGAGTTATCTCCCGCCCGGGCCGCCATTCGCCGAAGGCGAAGACCCCGAGTCTCCGAGCGGCGAATCGACGACAGCAAGGCTACGACCGCTGACCAGATAGTTCACATCTGTGATACCCAATACCCGTTGCAACTGGTCAGCTGGCACCTTCATGGGTCCGGCCGAGGGAGCTGTTCCCGGTGCAGGTTGAGGAAAAGCCGTCGACATCGCTGTGTGAAACGAAACCTTACCTTCGATCTTTTGCATGATCTGGTGAATGTGGCCGTTTAACACAGTTACGGAACCAAAACGCTTGACGTAAGACAAGGCCCGTTCGCTGTCATCGGTTCCCCAGCCCCAATCGGGATAGATGGTCCACAGCGGAATGTGTGCATAGAGCACAATCGGAGTACTGGCAGAGCGGCCCTTGAGATCGTCCTCGAGCCACTCCAGCTGTTCGTTACCGAGCGATCCCATTCCTCCAGCTTTCAAATTGGCGACATTCACCAGACCAACGAAATGCACACCCTTGTGATCAAAGCTGGACCAGCCAGAGCCCTTTGTGCCTTTCCCATAACGTTGGAGAAATTGCTCGCCATTGTCGCTCAGCATGTCGTGCTCGCCCGGCACAAAGTGGATCTCCTTCGCGGACGCTCCTTTCAATACCTGGTCGAGCGTATCGAATTCACTTGGCTTCGAGAGCTGACTCAGATCACCGGTGTGGATGATGAAGTCAGGCGTGTGGGACATGGCATTGATTTTGTTGATCGCCGTCTGCAGAGTAGCAGTGACGTCCGGATTAGCCGGCTTGCTAAAACCGATATGACTGTCGCTGATCTGGACAAAGCTGAAGTCCCCGCCTTTGCCGGAATCTTTGTCACCGCCTTTGGCGAATGCCCGAGACATCGGGATGCCGCCGCTCATGGTCCAGACCAGTCCTGTGCCGGCCCAGGCCATGCACTTCAGAAAACCGCGACGGTCGATGCCATCGTTGTTGAGGTCTTGCAACTTTTCATCGATAAGATCTTGTTTTTTGTCTCTCATTTGCCCTCCGTCTTTGTACGTTCTAAGGTGATAACTGGCGTAAGTCGCTTTTATTCCCGGTGAAGTTGGGTGCGGACACAATTGTCGAGTTGATCCGGGCTCCTCCCGACTGGATTTGCCGCGGACGATAACCCTGCCGGTTAGTATTGCGAGTCGGTGTCTCCGCCACCAATCGCCGGGCATTCATCGACTTCCTTCCAGGACTCCCGGCTCTTCAGAAGTACACTCGCACCTTTCCGCTCAAGCAGGCGCATTCGCTGGATATGGCCGTTGCGTGTGTTCAGACCCCGAGCATCGACGCAAACGTAAATTCCATGCGCGGTTTGTTCTAAGACCCTGATCGCAATCTGCGATCCCCTATCTGGTGCTTCGAGGAGCGCTTCCTTTTCGTCCAACTTCCGCGTCACATACCCATAATCTTCAAATGTCGTCTTTCTTTTTTCCGGTTTAGGCTGGATCTCAGGCGGAAGCGTTGTTACGTCCAGCTTCTCCACCAGAAACTCAGCCACTTTTTCAGAGGGATAAGCCGCATCGTTTCTTGCCAAAGCCAACGACACGCATGTCAGGACAATCAATCCGCATAAAACATTCATGATTTTTTCCGCTTTCTGGACCAGCAACACCCACGTTGTCGCGGCCCTCAGAAGCTCGGATACTCGTCCCGATCAACCTCCTTTGAATTTCCAAGCACCCGAGGAATGAGTATCTGTTTACCCGAGCCAACGAGAAGAGCCGGCCTGGCGTCTATCCTGGTCCGTTTACACCGCTCAGAAAGCCACCCAAATGGCCTGTCAGGGCGACGATAAGGATGCCTATAAATTCAATCGGGAGGCGGTAGTTTGGTAAGGCATTTGCCATCTGCCTTGCGCGGAAATGTAACCACCAGACCAGCCAGATCAGCACGCTCGAAGCTCCCGCAAGCAACAGGTGCAGCAGCAGGATGCCCTTCAGTTTCTGCCCCTCCAGCTGGAACTGCCAGGCGAGGATACCGGTGGCGACGACCGGGATACTCGAAATCGCTGCCAATAGCAGGTTGTAATAGGCCGCATCCGCCAGTCCGCGGCGTCTCGTCCACTGTGCTACGAAGTCGAACACCACCGCCGTGATGAACAGTGCGATTGGAAAATGGATCAACACCACATGTTGGGCGTGCTTGGCCAACAGTCCCGACTTGAGATCGAATGGATTTACCATCACCCTACCCCTTCTAAGATTTGGCGGAGGTCGCTACCGGGGACCCTCCCATCTGCAACCTCAGCCGCTGTGTCAATGCTGTTCCAGGTCCCGGTAGCCGTTTTCAATCTCCATAGGGCAAAGCGGGCTCAGTTTGTGCGGGCCGGCGATCTGCTGGCTCCGAAACCACCCACAATCCGTCGCCATTCAAGACGTAAATGAAATTTCGCTCATCCTGAAGCCACTTAACCACTCCCGAGAACTTCTGCACTACTCGGGGAGCGACTGGATTCGACAAATCCCACAGTACAAGGTCATCAGTGGAGGTATTGATGTGCATCGGGAGAATCTCGGTTTCGGCAATGACCGCCAAATTGCCAGTCAGGCTCATCCTGCTAGACAGGTTTGGGTCTGGCCACGGGATTACTGCAACCGCTTTCGGTTGAGTGGGCTTGCTGATATCGATAATCGAGATGCCTTGGTCTTTTGAATGCTCTACATAGAGGTAGTACTTGTCGTTCACCTTTCTCTGCATTGCCATGTCAACCGCGGATAGTCCGCTAAATGAGATGTGCGCGACCACATGGCTCTCCGCCTCATAGCCTCTAGGCTTGCGCTCCTTTGCCAATGCATTGCTGACGGCCATAACCAACACGACAGTAAGAAGAAAAGCCAATGTGCGCGAACTGAATTCAACAAACTTGATAGTTCTGATTTTGTTCATCATCGCCACCCACGAAATGAGTCTCACTGGTAATAACGGACTTTCTGATCTTTTATTCCTCGTCGACAAATGTAGTTATTAGGCGGCGCTAGAATTGAATAGGCTTGAATGCAACTGTGCCTTGGAGATAGCTCTCATCTCTGAGAAGGCCGGCGTGTGGTCAGAGCAGTGGGTGCCATTTCAAGCACTACCGTCGCCTGAACAGCTCTGCTTGGACGGGATCCCTTCCTCGGCATTCCGCGCTCATGAAGCACTTTCGCGTTGCGACGACGCGCAACCTGCGGCGGCCAGATAACGCTTTATTCCCCCAAATAATTATTCTTTATGTGAAGGAATAAAAGTGCTGCCCCGGTAGTTCTAGATTGTGTATTTGGCACGATTGGACGCACAATCCGATTCATTCGAAGAACTGGCGGTGCCGCTTTTCGATCGGTTGTACAACTTCGCGCACTGGCTTACACGGAATCGCGAGGAAGCTGAAGATTTGGTTCAGGAAACCTACGCCAAGGCCTTGAAAGGTTTCTCGTCGTTCCGTTTGGGGACTAATTTCCGGGCATGGATGTTCCGAATCTTGCGTAACGCGTTCTTGACGTCACGCACGGGATTGAAGGCAACGATGACTCTATCCCTTGATTCCGAGGAGGAGGAGCCGGAGCTGCCAGCCGAGTGCGACACGCCCGAAACAATTCTAATTGAGCGCTCGAACCGGCGACTGATGCAGAGTGCGATCGAGGATTTACCAGTGCATTTCCGGGAAGTCCTCCTTCTATGTGACCTGGAGGAGATGTCGTACCAGGAAATTGCAGAAACTCTTTCCATTCCCATAGGCACGGTCATGTCGCGGTTGTCGCGAGCCAGAAAAACATTACGCAAGAGCCTACAGATACAGCTCCGAAAAGGATAATCCATGGTTTGTCAGTCTTGGAAGGCGGAACTCGATACCTACCTCGATGGTGAGCTTCCGGCGGAGGAGATGCACGCCTTCGACGTTCATGTGCACAACTGCCCCTCTTGCTCGTCGGACGCCCTTACGCGTGTACAAACGAAGCGCGCCATTCAGGTCGCTGGAGAACGTTTTACTCCCAGTGCTGAGTTCCGGAGAAGGATGAAGCGGAGCATTGCACCCAAACCGCAGCTTAGTCCCGGTCTAGGATGGATGTTCGCGGCGGCGATGGCCGTCGTTCTCGTGGTCGGGGCTCTGACTTCAAACTACGTGGGAACCCGGTCCGGCAGAGGCCAGGTTTTCAGCGAGATTGCAGACCTACACGTGGCGACGCTAGCCAGCTCATCGCTGGTGGACGTGATCTCCACGGATCGGCACACGGTGAAGCCCTGGTTCCAGGGGAGGATACCCTTCGCGTTCGATCTGCCAGAACTGCAGAACTCCGAGTTCTCGCTGCTTGGAGGCCGGATGGCCTATCTGGATCAAACGCCGGGAGCGCATCTCATCTACGATGTTCGGAAGCACCACATTTCTGTGTTCGTATTCCAGGAACGGTCTTTGAGCTTGCCAGGTGGGGTGGACGAGAATTCTTTCGCGCCGAAAGACGTGTCGTTCAACGTGGAAACATGGAGTCGGGGCGGGCTACGTTATTTCGTAATCGGGGACGCTAGTGCCGCGGACATCGCTAGCCTTGTGAAATTGTTTAAGGCCGACGCGTCATAGATTTGAAGGCCTCAGCCCTGCGCTCTTAGCTGCTGTCTTGTGCGATTGTCCCAGGCTCGATCTCCGATCTGAGAGTCAAGCACAGGTTTGTCGTTTCTGCAGACAACGTCCGCTGGATGGACACTATCTAATTGCCCCGCTGTTTGCGGCCCTTTCACCAGTGGTGGTGCACCGGTAGTGCTACCGACTGACTCACGAACTGCCTTCCGGGCTCTGGCCAGACGTGACATAACGGTTCCAATCGGAACCGACAATATTTCGGCGATTTGCTGATAAGACATTTCCTCCACTTCACATAGAAGAAGGGTCTCGCGGTAGTGCGCCGGCAGATCGTCGATGGCACGCTGCACCCGTTGGATATTAGATCGATTCATTAAGATCGTCTCGGGAGTCTCGGTGACAACTGCCAGTTCAGGCTCGTCTTCCTCCGACTCGAGGGTGTCGATCATGCGCCGCTCGAATGTCTTGCGTGAGCTTAGAAAAGTGTTCCGTAGGATGCGGAACATCCACGCACGGAAATTGGTGCCGGGCTGGAACGACGCGAAACTGCGCAAAGCCTTTAGATAGGTCTCTTGCACAAGATCCTCGGCGTCGTCCGAATCGCGCGCAATCCACCGCGCGAAGTTGTAAAGGGAATCAAACAGGGGCATGGCCAACTCTTCGAACCCTACCGATGGTTGATTGTCGTGTGAGGATGAAGTCCCGAATCCGACCAGCTCTTTCAGTCCAGATCCAATACTCATTTGCCTTCTCCCGAATCGCTGCGACCGCGGTTTCGAAGTGCGAGTGGCGCGCGTTGCGTGACAATCTGACGTGCCCGTCGTCCGCCGTCAATTAACTGAGAATTCTTTCCATATATCCACTTCATTTCCTTGCAACTAATTGCTGGCTAATGAGTTAGCTCCGCGCCTATCCTGAAGCGAGAGTCTGCGTGCGAAGTGCTAGACTTCCCAGCTGAGCCCAAAGGCGCCATGGAACCCCTGCGGCAGACCTCCGTCGTGCGATTCGGAACCTATGAGGTTTCTCTCCAGTCGGGCGAAGTGCGCAAATCGGGGATGAGAATCCGAGTACAGCAGCAGCCTATGAAACTGCTGGAGATCCTTCTGGAGCGTCCGGGTGAGGTCGTCAGCAGGGAGGAATTACGCGGCCGGGTCTGGACGAACGAGAGCTTCGGTGATTTCGACCAGGCTCTCAACATCGCCATCGCAAAGCTTCGGAGTGCGCTGGAGGACTCGGCTGAGAATCCGCGTTTCATCGAGACTCTGCCGAAGCGTGGCTATCGCTTTATTGCCGACGTGTCGGTTGTCAATGCGGACCCCCACCCCAAGAAATCGGCGTCTCCCGCTGGAGAGCTGCCTGGCGCACAAGAAGAGAAGATCAGGGCTGGACATGAGACTCAACGCGACGGGCTGACCACTGTGATTGTTGCGCCCAAACGCTGGCTGTGGCCGACGGGTCGGGTCATCTTTGCTCTGGCGCTGGTCCTGAGTTTGTCCATCCTCGCAGCCTGGCTATTTCGTTCGCGTGGCCGTGCCCCGATGGGCATCCGATCCCTAGCGGTGCTTCCGCTGGAGAACCTCTCTGGCGATGCTTCGCAAGGTTACTTCGCCGACGGCATGACCGACGAACTGATTACGGATCTGTCGCAGATCAGCGCTTTGCGGGTGATCTCTCGCACTTCCGTAATGCTATACAAGGGGGCTCGTAAACCTCTGCCGCAGATCGCGCGTGAGCTGAATGTGGACGCCGTGGTCGAAGGCACCGTGCTCCGTTCTGGCGACAAAGTCCGCATCACGGCGCAGTTGATCGATGCCTCTACGGATAAGCACTTGTGGTCCCAAAGCTATGAGGGTGAGTTGCGCGACACGCTAGCGCTCCAGAACAGAGTGGCTGGAGCCATTGCAGATCAAATTCGAATCAATTTGACTCCGCAGGAACAAGCGGCGCTGAAAAACGTAAAGGTCGTTAATCCGGAGGCCTACGAGTCCTATCTCAAAGGACGCTACTTCTGGAACAAGCGCACGGCGGAAGGTTTGAAGGTCGCGCTGGCTTATTTCAACCAGGCAATCGATGAGGATCCGAAATACGCCCAGGCCTACTCCGGCTCAGCTGACACATACGCTTTGTTGGGAGACTGGCAGTATGCAGTGATGACGCCCAAGGAGGCATTCCCCAAAGCGAAGGCGGCGGCGATCAAAGCTCTGGAATTAGATAGCACCCTTGGGGAAGCTCACAACTCGCTAGCATTCATCTTGGATGGGTTCGACTGGGATTTGGACTCTGGCGGGAAGGAATTCCAGCGTGCCATTGAGTTGAACCCAGGCTACGCAACCGCTCACCATTGGTATGCCTGGCACTTGAGTCTATTGGGTCGGTATGACGAAGCGATTGCGGAGATGAGGAAAGCGGAAAACCTGGATCCGCTATCTCTTATCATTAACGCCGACTTGGCAGAGCTCCTTGTCCTTGCGCACTTTTATGACGAGTCCATACGACAAAGCCGCAAGACGATCGAAATGGATCCTAATTTCGCTCTCGCACACAATCAACTCGCCCAAGCATACCTGAAAAAACACATGTACGATGAAGCGGTCGCAGAACTGCAAAAAGCCGTCCAGCTTTCTGGGCGTAGCCCGACATGCATAGCTAATCTTGCTCGTGCCTATGTCGCATCCGGCAACAGGAGCGAAGCGGTCCAACTGCTGAAAGAGTTGAAAAAGCGCGCCAGCCCCGGATATTCAAATGCTTCGGAGATTGCCATGATCTATGCATCTTTCGGAGATATGGAACAAGCGATGAATTGGCTCGAAAAAGGCTACGAAGAACGATTTAACCCGGGCGTCCTGTTGCGGCCCGGCTTCGATCCTCTCCGTTCTGACTCGCGCTTCCAAAACCTCGTTCACCGCATTGGCTTACCCGGGTAAGGCACAGTGAGACGGGCGGTCTCGGCCATGCGCTGACTGGTAACGCCCGAAGTAAGCACACCGTTTGTTGCTTGGGAAAGAACTGCTCCCAAACAAGTTCACGCACAGTGAGTGTAATGAACCGAGACCAATTCCACGGACCGCTTCTCGTCTTTGACGGAGACTGTGGGTTTTGCCGGGCCTGGGTGGATTATTGGAAAGGCCTGACGAGCGACCGAGTGAACTACGCGCCGTTTCAGGAGGTCGGTGAACGATTTCCGCAAGTGTCACGTGAGGAGTTTGCGTCTGCGGTCAAACTCATTCTGCCAAGCGGGGAGGTGCGTAGCGGTGCCCACGCGGTATTCACGGCGCTGGCCACTGTACCGGACAGGCGATGGATGCTGTGGTCGTACGATCAGATTCCAGGCGCCGGTCCGTTGTGTGACGCGGCCTACCGCACAATCGCTAACCATCGATCGGTCGCTTATTGGGTCACGAGGCTGCTGTGGGGAACTCCCCTTCGGCCCGAGACTTATCGCGTGACCAGTTGGCTCTTTCTGCGCTTATTGGGTGCAATCTACCTAGTGGCGTTTGCATCGTTCGGAGTCCAGGCGGGCGGCCTCGTTGGGTCGCACGGCATTCTCCCGGCCAGTGAGTTTCTCGGCGCGGTGCACAAGTCCCTGGGGACGGCATCCTATTGGAACGTCCCTACTCTTTTGTGGTTGAACCGGAGCGATGCGGGCCTGCGCGCGGTGTGGATCATCGGCATCTGTCTATCGCTGTCTCTGATGCTCGGCCTCAACGCGAGGGTGGTCCGCATTGGACTTTTCGTGCTTTATCTGTCGCTGGACACGGCCGGACAAGTGTTCATGAATTATCAGTGGGACGCGTTGCTGCTGGAGGCAGGCTTCCTCGCGGTGTTTCTCGGTTCGGAAGTCGCCATCGTGAGGCTGTTCCGCTGGCTCCTGTGCCGGCTGATTTTTCTGTCCGGCGTCGTCAAGCTGCTGAGCCACGATACTACCTGGCGCCACCTGACGGCCTTACCGGTCCACTACCAGACGCAACCATTACCCACCCCGCTGGCCTGGTACTTCTATCAGTTGCCGGGCTGGTTTCAACGGATGTCGGTGACATTTGTCTTCTTCGTTGAGCTGGTAGTGCCGTGGTTGGTGCTCGCGCCACGGCGGATCCGATTATTCGCGGGCCTTGCCATTACGGTGCTGCAATTACTAATATTCGTGACCGGCAACTACGCGTTCTTTAATCTGCTTACGATCTCGCTCTGCTTGTTCGTGTTCGATGACGCGGCGTTGAGTCGCACCTTGCCCAAGCGATTTATGTCGCACCTAACTTCGCGAGTCCATGCCAGGGGAAGGCTGGTTTGGTGGCGCGTTGTCTGTGACGTTGTGGCCACCTTCGTGTTGTTCGTGAGCGGATTCGAGATGATGGGTGAGCTCTCGGGCCGCCGTTGGGCGCCGGCGGAGACGGTCATTCGCGCCGTCTCGCCCTTTGAGATCGTCAATACGTACGGACTGTTCGCTGTGATGACGACCACGCGCCCGGAAATCATCGTCGAGGGGTCGAATGACGCGACGAACTGGACTCCGTACGAGTTCAAGTATCAGCCTGGAGACCTGACGAGAGCGCCGCTATGGGTCCAGCCCCACCAGCCCCGGCTGGACTGGCAGATGTGGTTCGCTGCCCTTGGGGATTACAGGTCAGATCCGTGGGTGCTGCATTTCTTGGCACGACTGCTCGAGGGCCAGCCAGAAGTTCTTGGGCTGCTTGGCCACAACCCATTTCCGGGTGCGCCTCCGCACTACGTCCGCGCACTAGTTTATGACTACCGCTTCACGACGCCGGCGGAAAGAAAGGCCACGGGACACTGGTGGAAGCGAGAACTACAGGGGAGCTACGTGCCCGCGATATCATTGCAGGAGCCGTAACCGCCGGGAACTGTCGATTGCCGGTCCGCCAAAAACCCACTGCGACCGCACCTATAAGTTCTTTGTCTAGAGCGCTGGTGGGGATCGAATTTCATCCGCCAGAAACAGATGTTTTCGGCGGTCTGGAGATACGTTTCCAGCGAGAACACGACAGCTCTGCCTATGGCAAATTCCGTATGCGGATGGATTCCCGTGTTAACAAGGTGGTGGTGCCCGGAGCGAGGAATTACCGTTGGAGGTCTTTGGCTGGTCTGTCCTAACGCAGATTTCGTTCCTCGCATGAAATAATCTGACTGTGCCTTACCTTTCGTCGAAGCTATGGCCCCGAGATTGTTTGGAGCTTGCAGTCTGCTACGGGCTCATACTATCGGTGATCTGGACACCCAACCCCACGCGACGCCTTCTGTTCTGGATTGCGTTCGCCTGGATTTTGGTAACCACCCTTGTCTACCGTCCGGATGCGAACACGTTAGGCTTGCGGTTCTCCGACCCACGAAACTTGCTTTGGATCATAGCTGGGGGCCTCCTTTTCGCCGGTCTAATGGTTGGCATTGCGCTGGAGTTGCATACGGTGCACCCGCTACACGGCGCACGCCCCCTCGGATTGCACATAGCCGGCTATCTACTCTGGGCGTTCGAGCAACAGTTCATTCTGCAGGATTACTTTCTGCCCCGGCTGCTGCGTATCTTACCCAACCGATCCGCGGCCGTTATTGCCGCAGCAGTGCTGTTTTCGACCGCACACCTCCCTAGCTTTGTGCTCACGGTGGCAACTCTGGCCTGGGGAATCGTCGCGTGTACTCTCTTCCTTCGCTATCGCAATCTTTACGCGCTTGGCCTTGTCCATGGCGTCCTGGGCCTCTGCGTGGCGATATCGGTGCCGGATGCGGTTACTCACCACATGATGGTGGGCCTGGGTTATCTGCACTACCATCGTTGACGACCAGCTCCATCGACGGTCAGTGGGAAGTTTATGCTTAGGTGTCCGCTTACCGGAACCACAAGGACCAGATTAAATCCACCAGGGTGTGAGTGGTTGCCGATGACAGGAGTCGGTGACGATCGCGCCACGCGCGACCGTAGAAAACCCCGGCAATGGTTCCCAGCAACACGTAGCGCCAATTGAAGGGCAGTGGCTTGTTGAAATGAGAGAGCCCGAAGATCACGGCGGTTACGAACAGCGAGCTATGGTATCCGATACGTGGCTCGAGGAGATTCTGGAGTAGACCGCGGAAAAACAATTCTTCTGGAATGGCAACGAAAAAGAACGTGACCAGCAGCGCAGCCGATGCCGATGACGCAGGAGGCATACCACCGTGGGGCACGATAAAGCCAAGCCCTACGCCGAGCACGATGGCAATCGGAGCGAAGAAACTACACTCGCGCAGGCCAATGAGCACGTCGCGGACGCAGGCGCGAAAATCGTGACCAACCCCTTCTAACCGGCGCACTACCAGGAACGAATAAAGGGTTGAATCAACGAGCAGAATCTTCGGCAGCGCGCTCAGTCCTGGATGTGGGAAACTTCCTCGGACCCACCCAAATTCTACCGGTAGGCCAACGACGGCGAGAGCAACGACGTCCTGCCAGCACAGCTTGCCTACGGCTGGCCGCGCTCCCCCCGGAGGCAGAAACTCGAACAGTGCAGCCATCGCAACGGGAATACTGAACAGCACCACCGCATACACCCAGCGGAACTCGCCGCGGGGCACGGAAAAGATGAGGTAGGGAACGACCAAAAGTCCCGCAATCAGCACTCGGACGCCACGGTTGGTGAGAAACCGTTGGAGCATTTCCGCTGTGCCGAACCCGAAAAACCAATAAGGTGCAAACAGCAGCGCGAAGGCCGTGAAACTGCTAGCCATATGGCCGTGGATGCGGACCTCCATGGCAAAATGGCGAGCCACAAACCAGAACGCCACCAGCAACAGGGCATACGCGGCACAGGCCGCAAGGACTGTGCGATCGACCGATTTCGCCGCGATTTGATCAGTCAGGGGCAATAATATTTCCCACAGCTTCGCCAACTCTATTTTCCCTTGTTTCAACCGATTCTGAACGAAAGACAATGCACGTTTCAGGCGTACTCTGTTGTTCGATATGTGTCCATATCATCCCTAAGGAGAACTTGGTAGGGGTAGCTCGATCGGGGCACATGGCCAAAGACCGAAGTGCGAGCGCGCCGATCAACCACAAAAGTCTTTTCTCTCTAGGAGGTGTGCGGAGAACCCTCTCTCTTTTCTTGGGATTCCTTCCTGCTTGCTTGTCAACCGGGAGTCATTCTGGTGGAAGAGACCTGGTCTGCTTGTCAGAGCTGCTTCCTCAGGAAGACTCGCCAGAAGCCCGACTCGACTCTTCTCGAAAACTCCTGATAGCCAAGCTTGCTATACAAGGCAAGGTTTTCGTGCATCAACTGGTTCGTATATAGTTGTATTTCTCCGTACCCGCGCTGTCTCGCTACTTCTTCTGCAAAACCAATGAGAAGGCAACCAAATCCCTGGCGCTGCTTCTCGGGCACAACCGCAACATTGTCGAGAAGCAGGTGGTCAGGCCCAGTCAAGAGCACGACAACACCGATGACTTCGCCGTCGACCAACAATACCCAAACATTGTCCGATGCCACGTGTGTTGCGTAATCGTCAGTCATCGGACCCAGAGGTCTGCCGATTCGGGCCGTATAATACTTATATGCAGCGTCTACAATACGTTGTATCGCCTGTAAATCTCCATAAGTTGCTTGACGGATTGCGGTGTTCATGAAAATGCATGCTACTTTACTTCATTCAAATCTGTCACGACGTCTGCGTCTAGAACAGCCGTCTTCCAATCATCGAGAAACATTGCATGGTGCTTTTCAAAGAACCTGATAGCCGGCTGATTCCACGCAAGCGCATTGAACACCATTCCGATGAAGCCCTGATTTCGAGCAATGGCGGCTTCGCGGGATAGTAGTGCATCGCCTACTCTTCGTGATCGAAATTGTACGCGAACAAAAAGGTCTTCCAGAAAAAGTCCGCGCCCTCTGAAACTAGAGTGACAGTAGAAAAGGAAAGCCTATCCTGCTGGCTGGCCACCCCATTCTGCTATCAAGGAGGTAAGTGCCGGCTGCGTGCCGAAGCCGTCGCGCGCAAGAGCTTCCTCGGTGATCAGGCACGCGAGCTTTTCGTATTCTGCCATTTCTCGAATCAGGGTTCGTAACGGCGCTGTGTCATGCCTATGAAAACGCTTGCACGCCATGCAGGGCAAGGGGAAATGGGCGTAGAATTGTGCGGTTTTTGAATCAAATAGGAGATTCCGGAACACATGTCAAATAAGCTCATAGTGATTGGCGCCCCCAGCAGTGCTGGCGCTTATGCACCTGGTCAAGAGAAAGCTCCTGAAGCTCTGCGCAATGCCGGCTTACTCGACATGTTGCATCGGAACCATCTAAGAACGGAAGACGTCGGTGACGTGTCGAGCTTTCGATGGCGCCCTGACAGAGTATCTCCCCGCGCGATGAACCTTGAGTACACCATCAGAGCGGCTCGGGAAACAGCCGAAAAGACCCGTGGTGCGCTCTCTTCTGGAGCTAGGACCTTGATCTTGGGCGGTGATTGCACCATCGAACTCGGAACCGTTTCAGGAGCGTTGCAAGTCTCTTCGAACGTTGGCCTTATCTACTTCGATCTTGATGTGGATCTACATACGCCGCAAACAACCACAGACGGCGCTCTGGACTGGATGGGAGTGGCGCACATGCTCGGCATTGAAGGCGTCGCGCAGGACCTGAAGGAACTTGGAGCACGCTCGCCTTTGTTGCCCGCAGACGCCATATTTCTCTTTGCACATAAGAACGTTGACCCTTGTGAGCAACAATTGATCGATTCTCTGGGGATCAAGGGAATTCACGCTGACACCGTCGCCTCAAGTCCTAGGAGTGCAGGTCTACAGGCAGCTCTCGATTGGGGACAGAAATTCAATCACCTCCTCGTTCATCTGGATGTGGATGTCATTGATTTCGAGAATTTTCCCATCGCCGAAAATACCCGCCGCAAGATGGGCTTGACGTTCGAGCAGGTAATGATTGCGCTCGAAGCGCTACTGCAAGCGCCAAATTGGAGCGCGTTGACGATCACCGAGGTCAATCCGGATCACGGGCTTGCGGATGGGTCGACGATTCGCGACTTTGCCACCGCCGTAGCTTCTGCGCTTGGTCGCACGCCTCTGCTGGTGTAAATGGGTGAAAGCTGCATAGGGGTGTGTTCTGCAGGTGCCAGAGACCCGCGACTGCAAATTCAATATAGGCGTCCTTCGATGTGCCCGATATCGTCATCGGTGGACGAATCACTCCGTACAAATGCGGTGTGGGGAGCACAGCTTCAAACCTCACAATTTTGGTCCGTCGCGTCCGCGACCCAATCGGAAGTCGAACACCACGGTTCCTCCGGGGCGACTGTATTGCCACAGATACGCTTGGTAATTCTGTCCCCGGCCCTCTCGTGTCTGCACATCGACTGGGGTTTCGTCCGCCTGAGTGTAACTCCCGATGATCAACTCAGCAACTCGCCGACTTTAAATGCGCAACAGAGCAGATCCGGCACTCGGAGAGTGTTTGACAACCGTCGCGCACGAGCCTAGCATTGTGATTGAGCAAGCCACTTATTCTTACTCGTTCAGATTCCCTGAACTAAGTCAGCCCATCTGAAGTTTTTCCTCTTAGATTTCCCCAAGGAGGAACTGCGTTATGACACTATTGAACCGTTGGGAGCCTCTCCGCGAGTTCTCCGCCATGCAAGACCGCATTAACCGCATGAATCGTCTTTTCCGTGAGTCGTATAGCCCTGAAGGGCCGGAGGAGGCGCTGACAACCACCAGCTTCGCACCGCCGGTAGACATCTACGAAGACGAGCACAACATTACTCTGAAGCTCGAAGTCCCCGGCATCGACGAAAAGGACATTGATGTCCGCATCGACAACAATACCCTCACCGTCCACGGTGAACGCAAGATTGAGAAGGAAGAGAAAGAGGAGAACTTCCGTCGCGTTGAGCGGCAATACGGAAGCTTCACCCGCTCGTTCACACTGCCCAGTTCTGTTGATGTGAGCCAAGTGAGTGCCGACTACGTCCAGGGTGTGCTGAACATCAAACTGGCCAAGAAGGCCGAAGCTAAGCCCAAGCAGATCAAGGTTAATGTTACCGGAGAGAAGACCCTCGAAGCTAAGGCTCCCGGCAAAGCCGCGTAGTTGGGCCGCAGCGGAAAGAAAGGGGGGGCGGCTTACATTTCCCCCCCTGGTTTGGAAAGGAACATCGTGATGACCTCGACTAGTATTTCTTTCGGTCTACTTGTTGCGCTATTGGCGATTCCGTTTCTCCACAAGATCCGCAAGCCGAAAGCCCCAGTCGCCGAGTACGGATCGCAGAGGATGTGTCCGTCGTGCGGGTTGATCACATCCCGATCGAAGGCATATTGCTTGGAGTGTGGTCAGTCCCTAACGGCGGTGAGTGTCACCCAGATTATCGGCAAATAGGACCCAGGTGGCCACCACAGTCGACAAGGCGTTGATCGTCGGAAATCAGAAGCGTGAAAGATGAAGGAGATGGCAGATGCTCGTTGCAGAGAAGACAATTGAGTTGTCGTGGGTTTCCGTGAGAGACAGACTTCCGTTTGATGGACATGAGTGTGCTCTTATCTGCCGGAATCCGAAGTCCAGTTACCTCACAAGAGCGATTGGATGTCGGCTTCATGGAAACTGGGAAATCCAGGATGATTCGCTCGTGAATTGTGATGTCCGCGCGTGGTTGAAACTTCCGTCAACTCCCGCCAATATTTAAGGCCTTGTTGTTGTGGAAGATGATACCGCGGTAGACCACACCTGCTGCGTACTTGCCGAGATGCAGCATCGATTCCTTGGGCGACGACTTGCAACTGACCCCACGCGGAAACCGTCGCGGCGCGCTTACTGCGTACAGGTTGTCCTAATCATCTTCAGCGTGAGCACACGAAAGTCGGCGGTTTCACGTTTGCGGTTCTTGTTCTGTTTTTGCGTTACTTCGCCGGCCTCTTCCTTACCCTCCGGCAGGACGTAGCCCGTCACAATAACTTTGTGGCCAAGGTGCGCGTTCAGCTCGATTTTCGAGCTCTCCAATCCATAGATTCTCCCGTCCCTTTGCGCGAGCCAGACTTCTTTGGGCTCGTCACCTTTAACCAAGCACCCCGTTACCGAGACCGCCTTTGGCGGTTCTTTACCGGATTGAGTTTGTGCGAACCCGGTCCAAAGACCCAGGCCGGACACGAAAACAAGAGTAGCGAACAACATCATCGAAGCCCTTTTCATTTTCTTTTCTCCCAAGACGCCATTTCCCTTGACTGATACACACGAAGCTCAGGCGGACTAGTCGCGAGTGTGTGGTTGCCCTGTTTATGCGTTGCTCTGGGTAACTCGTGCTGTCGCCCCTTCTAGTGAACTCCATTATTCCCGTCGAGGTCGGATCAGTCGAAACACAACAGTCCGTCGAGCCGTCGATCGTCACTTCTGACCCCATCCCGGCTTACGAGGGCGAGCGGTCAAACGTGATTCCGTGCGCCGGCAGAACCATCGCAATTCGTAGACGGCGGTCCGTCCTCAATTGTTTTGCGAGTCTGGGGAGTGTCGCTTCCGAAGGTGTTCCAAGAATGCTTGCTTAATCATGTAACTCAACTCTTCCAGTATTTCGATGCCGCTCCCTTTTACGACTATGACTTCATGACAGGCGGAGCATTCGCCGGAGATGACGGAGCCCACGCGAAGGGTGGCAATCAGTTCCGGCATGTAAGTGGCCGATAGCAACAGGGGAGCAGCGCCGGGTTCTAAACCTGGATTTGCGAACGAACAGAGGCCAGCGTTCGCCGTGCTCCCTACAACCCCAAATGTGTGGTTCATCGGTGAAGTCTAATTGAAGTCTTACGAAGATAAGACTAAACTGTCAAGTGAGAAAAAGATCCCGGGCTACCTTTGGATGCCGGTCTATGGAGGCCACGTACGAAGTGTGCCCACGCGATACGACGTGTGTGCGGCCGGAGGCATCGTTCTAATTAAGTTGGCCTACGGAAGGTTAGCGCTAACCGCTTGCCTGCTCACTCGAAAGCAGGCGCAGGCCGTGAGTGACCCGTCTTGGAGAAAACTCAATGCCGATTCGACGCGTGCTTTGCGCTATGTTGTTCGCGGTTGGATACTTGGGCTCGATGGGAGCTCAAGAGGCTCCTATTCCTCAGCTTTCCCCAGGCTCCGCGCGCCAGGCGGCGCCGGATTTCATGCTTCCACCTATGCCCTCTTCTCCGCAGTCAATTAAGGTCTCAGTGGCCAGGGGCATCCCGTTGCAAGTAGCTTTGGATCAGGAGATCTGTGTAAAAAGAGTGGGTCAGTCGGTTCATGCACTCATCGTAGAGCCGGTATATGCGTTTGACCGCCTTGTCGTCCCGGTGGGGTCGCAGGTAACCGGCCAGGTTACCAAGATCGAGGCGATCTCCCGGGGCAAGCGCACGATCGCTGCGCTGGATGCAGACTTTACCCCGGAACGGAAGGTGGAAGTGACTTTCACCGACCTGGCGCTGCCAGACGGAAGGCATTTCCAACTGCAGACCAGCGTGAGTCCCGGTTCGGGCCAAGTGATCCGGTTCGTCGCAGCTGCGGAGAGCAAGGAGAAGAAAGGCGTCAAAGATGCGGTTTCCGAAAGAACCAAACAGGCCAAGGAACAAGCCAAGCGGGAGTGGGATAAGGCGATGAAGCAGCTCAAGACGCCCGGTCGCATGCATCGGCTGAAACGATATGTCGAGGCACAGCTACCCGTTCATGCGCAATACATTCCCGTGGGAACGGTTTACTTCGCAGAGCTCAATGCGCCGTTGGATTTCGGCACCGAGGTGATGACACCGGAAATGGCTTCATCGATCGGCGGCCCGCTGCCGCCGGGCAGCGTGGTGCACGCGCGGCTGATTACGCCCTTAACCTCTGCAACCGCTCAGAAGGGCGAAGCGGTGGAGGCAGTCATATCCCAGCCGCTGGTGGATGGAGATCACCACCTGATCCTTGCTCAAGGCAGCCGGCTCACGGGTACGGTTAGCCAAGTCCAGCCCGCTCGCCGCATGAAGAAAAACGGACAGCTGCGCATTAGGTTCCAAGAATTGATCCAACCGGATGGCATTCAGGAGAAGGTAGAAGCGACCCTGGAAGGCGTGCAGTCCGGCAAAGATGCCAACGTGAAGCTTGACTCCGAAGGCGGCGCCGAGGCCACAACGCCGAAGACTCGCTACCTGGCCACAGCCCTGTCGCTCACCTTGGCGGCCGCCTCCGTGAGCAGTGGTGACAACGACGTTGACAATGGTGTGGCTCACACTCGAGGCAACACCGGTGCCCAGGTTGCAGGCGGCGTGAACGGCTTTAAGCTTGTTGGCATGGCGCTTGGTCTGGCCGTGCCATCGCGCGGGCTCGGCTACACGATGGGCGCATACGGCGCGGGGATGTCAGTTTACTCGCACTTCATCGCTCGAGGACGCGAAGTCGCGTTCCCGAAGAACACAGCGATGCAGATTAGCATCGGGCGCAGACAGCACGGGACTGTTGGCGCAGCTCCCTGAACCAGAATGTTCCAGAGTATAGCGGTGGCTCGCAACTTGTGACCTGCGGAAAATCGACCGCGATTGCAAAAAGCTGTCAAGGAAGGCCGATCCGCCTAAGTAATTGAGAAAAGCGCGAGTCGGGGCGCAAGGAGTCAAAATTAGGATCGAGTTTGAGATCGAGCAAATTGCGGGAACGCTCGTTGTAGGCGCGATCCAACCATTCGAATGCGGCGTTTGGGTTCCCAAGCTGGGCGTAAAGTTGGGCGAAGGCCATCGGCGAGATATAGTTTTGCCCGGCGGCGCGGTCGAGCCGTTGCAATTGTCTCTGCGAGACAGCTTTCAGCGCTCCCCCATAGCCCGATGCTTGACGGGCTTCGAGCAGCACCTTCCGGAGTTCCTAATCCTCGTCGAGCGTTAACGCTTCTCGTGCGTTTGACCCGCTTGCCAGTTGCCTCCATAGCCCTCATCCGCGGCCGTGCGACGGGCAACGGCAGCGAGATCACGCTGGCCTGCGACATGAGTTTTGCCAGCCGCGAGAAGGCCATCATCTCGCAATGGGAGGTTGGCGTAGGGATGGTCGCCGGCGGCGGCCCCATGGCTCGGCTTCCCCAACTCATCGGCCGAAACCGAGTCCTCGAAGTGCTCTTGAGCTCGGAAGACATTAGAGCAGACCAGGCCGAGGCCTACGGCTACATCAATCGCGCCCTGCCCGACGCCGATCTGGATGCGTTTGTAGAGGCGCTCGCGACCCGGATCGCCAAGTTCGACAAATGGGCGATCGCTCAGACCAAGCGCCTCGTCAACATCAGCCTGCCGCCGGACGTTGAGCTCGGCGCCGGGTGGGATGCGTGCATCGCTTCGCTCGGGCGACCTGCCGCCCAGGAGGGGATCAAGGCGCTGATCGCGCGCGGCTTCCACAAGCCGGGGGATGTCGAAAATCGGCTCGGATACTATCTGGGCCAAATCGCACGTTAGGCCGGCGCCCGACGCGATTCTCAATTCCTGGACGTTGAGGATGGGAAGGAAGGCTCAAGATGAACGATCAACAAAAGAAGGAGCAGTATTCTGGAGTGCGAGATCAAGAGATTCGTGCGGCGCTGGATCAGCATTGGGCGGCGTCCGATGCCAACGATTTTGAAACGGAGCACCGCATCTATCACGAGGACGCGGTGCTGGAATACCCGCAGTCAGGCGAACGAACCCGTGGTCGAAGCAACATACAGAACCAGCGCGCGAGTCAGCCGAGCAAAAAGCGGTTCGCTGTCCGACGAATCATTGGCGGTGGTGATCTTTGGGTCACCGAATTCATCCTGACATATAACGGCAAGCCGTCCCATACCGTGAGCATCATGGAGTTCAGGGACGACAAGGTTGCGCGGGAAACACAGTACTTTGCGGATCCATTCGTGGCTCCCGCATGGCGCGCTCAATGGGTCGAACAGATGGACACATAATCTCGATGCGCGAGAAGTCGCTAAAGACACCGCCATTTGCGGTTTGCAGCATAATTGTCGAGAACCGAGATTAACGCCAGAGATCCGCTACGTTCTGATAAGCGCGGTTACCGGAGAAGTCGAACTTATGCTATGGGGTATCGTTTACAGCACATCCTGCGATGGAGGGACAAAAGGTGGATTGGAAACGGTCGGTCCAGTTTGCGCTGCTGGGTAGCAGTGATTTGGAACAATATGCCATCCTGCTGGTACGCGTTTCGATCGAGCTGTTCTTCGCCATCTCCGGGGCAAACAAATTGTTTGTCGCCGGCAGCACGCAAACTATGTACGAAACGCTGGTTAAGGCCAAAGTCCCGTTTCCCCGCCTGATGACTTATTTCGTGTCGGGTGTGGAGTTCGTTGGCGGATCCTTGCTGACGGTGGGGTTTCTTTCGAGCCTGGCCTGCGTGGCTTTATTGGTCGATATGCTTGTCGCCATCCTGACCACCAAGCTTTCCGCCATGCCTAAAGGACTTTCGCCTCTTAACTGGCTCAACGATTTCCTCTACCTTCCGGAAGTCCTGTACGTGCTCTTCTTTATCTGGTTGATCTGCTCTGGTCCGGGAAAGTTCAGTGTCGATTACTGGGTCGTCGGCAAGTTACTGAGGTGATCGATCGACGAAGCAGCTTGCTGCTAGAGTTAGGGCTTTGCGGACGGCGGCTGCCAGAGCTCAATCTTATTCCCATCCAGGTCATAGATCCAGGCAAAGCCACCGTAGGATTCATTCATTCGTTTGGCGTCAATCTTTACTCCCTCTTGTTTTAAGCGGTCGAGCAAAGCATCCAGATCGTCCACAATGTAGTTGACCATGAACGGTGCGTGGCTGGGATCGAAATAGTCAGTGGAGGAGGGAAAAACAGTCCAAACTGTAACGTGTTCCTTTTGCGGGTCGTCGTGTTCGCGCCACGGAAGCATCACGCCGTGGCCTTTGTCAGCGAGTCCAAGATGCTTCGAATACCATTCGCGCATCTGATCACGATTAGCGGATTTGAAGAAGACACCGCCGATTCCAAGGATGCGCCCGCGCTGCTCCATTTTGACAGGCGGCTTCGACTTTTCAGGTTGCGGAGATTGCACTTCCTGTCCTCCTTTTGAGCAGACCGCGATCAGCAACAGCGAGCCGAGCGCAATTGTGCTCCAGGGCATTCCTTGCATGTGTGGATTATACAAGTCTTGATTCAAATGGAGAAAACGGTTCGCTCAAGGTTCGCCGCGATTCAACCTTCTAGATCGCGCATGAGATCTCGAACTGGCTTGGCATCGCCCGTAGAGAACCAGGCTTGCGGGATCGCAAAGTATCGCAGATGTGCGTGTTCATCGGCACGATGCGCGGATGACGGTGCGAGGTTTCGCCTCGCACCATCGCGGCGCCAACCCTACGCTTTCTTATCATTTGATCCTCGCCGGGAGTTTGTTAATTACTGCCGCCCCTGCCTTGCTCACGACTTCGTCCTGGGAATCCGTGCCTCCCGAACAACCGATTGCGCCGATAATATCGCTCTGGTCGATCAGTGGAATACCGCCTCGAGACGCAATGATTCCATCGAACGCGAGCAGATAGTTGAGATGCTATAAGCTGGACACCATCCTCGAAGACCTTCGTCGGGCGCCGGAAGGTCACGGCTGCTCGCGCCTTGTGTTCGGCAATTTGAATGGTGGCGAGCATCGCGCCGTCCATTCGTTGAAAGGCAACTAAGTTACCACCGGAATCGGCTACGGCTACGTTCATTTTCCAATTCCGCTTCCTGGCCTCTGCCACCGCGGCTTGAATAACCGCCTGGGCTTGCTCTAGCGATATCGGACGCCCATAAGGCACATCGAATGGTATTTCGTTTGGGATGACATCAAAGAGGATTCGACGTGAGCGGTGCTTCAATGGCGACTTCTGCTTTGCTGCTTGACATAATTTTCCTCCGAAGGGCTACAAAGCTTTCTTCAAAGGACGTTTCCGGGATGCAGATTCTGATTGAACCTGCAGCATGACGTTATCAAAGCAGAAGGGTGGGCTTTGAACAATTCGACGATGGTATCGGTTGTATCTTTGTGCGGGCGGTCCTCGAAAACCCTTGTAAGAAGCGTTAGGGAATGATTATTGGACAGTGAAAAAGACAGGCGAGGTTTTGCGACCTGCTACCGAAGACGCGGTTTGTCGCTTGCCAAATTAACTGCGGTTGTTGAACCAGTCGAGGGCGACTCCAGTATATTGGCCGACCTCGATGAGGTAGTCGTCGGGATCACGTATGTAGCAGCGCCATTCCCAGCCGTGATTGTCTAGCGGCTCGGTAAGAAAGAACGCTCTTTTGTCGCCCCATTGTTTGTAGCAGGACCAGATGTCGGCGACACGCAAGTTAAGGAGGCTATTCACTCTGTTGAGATCCGACGGTGTTTCAAGAAGGACCTCTGGCTTGTCGGGAGTCGGGCCACCGCCGGAATTGAGAATGATCCAGGTATTAGTCAGCTTGATGTAGCAGGGATTGTCTGGCTTGATCACTTTCCCGCCAAGAATTCGGACATAGAAGTCCTTCGATTTGTCCTGGTCGCTCACGGTGAAGAAGTGAGTTGCGAAGAAGCCTTCCTGTGCAATCGGCGCGTCAGGTAGATTCATGCGGTGCCTTTTGTTGTCGATAAATTAGGATGCGGCCGGAAACACCTATGGTCTAAAGGAAGCGTTTCATCTGCTGGCTACCCTATAACGGGCAGCTAGTTTAGGAGCGATTCCCAGTTGGCTGGCACCCTGCCTGCGGGTCCAGGTGCGGGCTGATTTTCGGGATGCGCGTCCGGCGGAAGCAATTCCACACCTTTGATCATCTCCTGCTTCTCGTAATCGAAGAACCAATCCTCACCCGGCTCAAAGCTGGTTATGATCGGATGCCCCGTTTCCGCCGCATGCTTTGATGCATGCTGACTCGGAGAACTGTCACAGCATCCGATGTGCCCACACTCCGCACACCGACGGAGATGAAACCACCAACCTTTCGGTAACGCCAGGCATTCTACACATCCGTCGCCACTTGGTTTCGAAGCCGGATTAAGTCCGCGGTGATCTCTCTTCATTTCGAGTTTTCCTTTAGACGTTACATATCCAGCAAAGAGTTCAAGGCAGCCCGAGACGCCGTGGGCCGTGTCGAGAGGTCAGGCTGCTGCCGGAGCCGGTGGTCTCGAGCCGGCACTTATTGTCCGAAGAGCTTGTGCCGGGTGTCGGGCCAGAACTCCTTCATCACGTTAAACAAAGTATCAAGGCCGATCTGCTGTCCCCACTTGTTGGCTGTGTTGCCAAAGGACCGATCTTGAGAGGGATAGTAAAGATTAGAAATACCAGCAGCAACGGCGTTTCCGGCCAACTCCGATGTATTGAACTGGCCGTGGCCATTGTCGCCACGCGTGACGAACTCGCGACTGATCGCATACCCGGTTCGCTTCCAGAAGCCACCTTTTCCCTTGGTAAAGTAACGGGGGTCTTGACGGAGAGCGACGGGGAACAAAGCCTCAGTCATGAAGTTGCCAATCGCTTGGTCGGCAAACGCTCCTCCATAGTACTTGCCAAACCCTTCCGCTCCCTGTCCGAAATGGGGATACTGTTTTTGTGCCAGCGAGATTCCTGCAAAGACCCCAGCCACGAGGAATGCAGAGGGATCGAATGAATCGTCCACCGCGACTTTAAATTTGGCGCCTCGCGTCAGAGGCTTGAACTGTGTCTGGGTCTCATCAGCGCGGTAGTTTGGAATCACCCAGAATATGTGGTTCTTGCTGATCTTATTTCCTTCATGGTTCTCCTCAGTACTAGATTGGGTTGCCTGCTGCGCCTGATTCTGTGGCCGAGGCGCGTCGGGAAGCGGCGATTGCTGCGAAATCGCTGGCGCCGCCATGGCACAGATGGTGAAGGCAATCAAAAGGCAGGAGAGACTTGAAAACTTCGACTTTCGCATTACAAATAGATGCGCAGGTCCGTCGTCCGGTCGCAATAGTGATACTCATTTATATTCGCGAAAACACCCCCTGTTCGTTCGCGGCCAGTTCAGCGAGCTCCATCCACCTCTTTCGATCGCCCTTGCATTCGCAGTTTATATCACGGCAGCCGCCGCTGACTTTGTCTGTTACCAGACGGGAAGGCACGTCAAGCCTGAACGGCGCCGGACAATTCACTTCGGTGAGACAGCTCGAGCGAGAATATGCAGACCGTCTCCAGCCAGGGGACAAACAAAACCAAGCGGAACCTTTATTGCTCATCGAGGAGCAAGAGACGCGGCATGAGTTGCATTCGTCCGACGAGACGTAGCGGCCAAGCATAAAGTCGAGGCCTTTCTTCAGGCTGGCATTCTCCTCAAGAAGCTGCGTCTTTCACGGTGCAGTTCCGCCATTTCGCGGGCGAGAACATCCTTCGATAGCAAATCAGAGTCCGAGCAATTGCTTTGAGTTTATTGCAGCTTCGCGTACTCCGCCTTGGCTTCCTTCAGGATGGGGATGTCGGAGCAACGTTTTCGAGAGAGAAGTCCTGCAAGTCACGTCCGCAACGTCCGCATGTCTGCAGAGAGTAAAGAGCGGATTCTGATTACTTTACGCTGGTAAACAACACGGCGTCGCTCTGGTCCGTACCTCGCGCGAGCGCGATGGATTTCCCGTCGGGCGACCACGCGAAGTCCCAAACCACACCCGAGGTAAAGTGGGTCAACTGCTTCGCCGGACCGTCCGCAAAAATCCCGCTCCAAAGATTTGGGGTGCCGGAACGGATGTCCATCGCGGCGAGGGATCGGCCATCCTGCGTCCAGCGCACGCCGTGAACGCTATCACTTAACGTATCCCCAAGTTTGATTTCGGCCCCCTCCTGCGCACCGGTATCTGTAGAGACCATCACCCCAACGATTGTTCCATTCTTATCAAAGGATGCGAACAAAGCGTGACGGCCATCCAACGATATGATTGGTCCAGCGCCCATCGAAATCCGATCGGAAACCGGCACCGGCGCTCCGCCCGAAATCGGCGTTTTGAAGATGTAGGACGATCCGCCGGCAACCTGTCCATTATGCATCACCCATTGGCCCGTTCCCTGGCACGAAGGATCGTTCTCCCCGAGGCCATTCGTAAGTTTTGTCGAGGTTCCGGTCTGCAAATCGAGCTTCCAAAGGTGGTCTATGCCGTCGGAATTTGTGCTGTAGACAACTGCACGGCCGCTGTCGCAAACGGCTGGTAGCCCATGGTCGTGGCCGTCAAAGGTAAGCTGCCGGACATTTCCGCCATCGGTGTCGGCCACGAAAAGGTCCCAGTTCCCTGAGTGGTTCCTCGTGTAAATGATCCGACCATCGGGGGTCCACTCGACGCCTTTCATGCCATCGAACGTGCCGGAGGTAACTTGTTGGGCATTATCGGGCGAATTGGCCGCGCCCACCCAGAGGCTGCTCGCAAGATTCCGCTGCACGGAAGCGATGGTGCGACCGTCGGCGGAGACCGAAGCAGACACGTACGAGCCTAGATCGTTCGTTAGCCGTCGCACTGCGGCGCCGGGATAGGTGACAATCCAGAGCTGGATTGGCGCACTGCTCTTGTCCTTGGCTGCGAGAAGGAGCCCGCTGCCATCAGGAAGCCAACTAAAGTCCGATATGCCGGGCCAGCGCCTTCCCGGCATGGGCTTTTCCCTGCTCGTTGCAGCGTCAATCTCTACGAGCCCATCAGTCAGTCCGCTGGGATCGGCGGTCGAAACCAATGCCGTGATACGCTGGCCATCCGGTGACCACCGTACGATGGAATACGCGCCGGCGTAATAGGTCATGGAGGCTTTGCGGGCAGCGACCTTTCGCGCTTCACTACCGTCGGCATTCGCGACCATGAGAACGCCCTCATTGGATGATTGATCAAAGGTTGCGTAGGCCATCTGGCGCCCATCAGCCGAGAAGGACACGCCCGTAATCGCGGCGTCGAGCAGCCTACGCGGAGTGCCGCCGAGAACCGGCACTTGATACACCTTACCCAGAGTGGCGTACGAGGAGTACGCGATGTAATCTACTTAGTTTCCGTCGGGAGTGAAGGTGGCGTCGACGATTGAGCGGTTCGCTTCGGGAGGAACAATTTGAACGGCGCTTTCGATTGCTATCTGGCGGACCCAAAGGCTGCTCTGCCCGCGCTTTGTCGAAACATAGACGAGGTATCGGCCGTCGGTCGAGATGCGCACCAACGACACGTCGCCAGTCGAGGTCAGGCTGGAGATCGCTGGATTCTGGAAAGCGGTGGCCGCCAATCCAGTGCGGAAGAATCCTCTGCGATAAAGCAGGCCACCAACCACTAGGATGATCAGCAACAGAATCGTCCCGGCAACGCCCAACCGCCACCCTAGACCGAAGTTCCGTATTGCGAAGAGCGGTAATCCGCTGATTTCGTTTACATTAACCGGTTTTGGAGGCGTTTTTGTCTGGGTACGGCTATAAAAGAGGTTGAACCCGGAGAAGCTCGAAGGCGCGTTGTTGCACTGCGGTCGGCGTGGCGATCATGTCAAAGCTCTGCTCCGCCAACCGCACCCGGTTCTTGGTCAGGTGGCTAGGTCCTGGAGCAAGGTTTGAAAACTGTGGACGGGTAGCCCGTCTTCGGTGTGCTTATCCTGCGCCTTGCTCTGCGCCTTCAGCGAGCGTTGCGCGGGAGCGACAACACTGAGACGGAGTTGCTGCGCGCCTTCTCGATCATCGTCGTCAAATAGCATCGGGGCCAAGGCTTCGCGCATGTGCCATTCGACATAATAGGCTAGCATGCAGAGAAACACGTGCGCTCGCACGCGATCGGGTTGGTGATGATAAATCGGGCGCAGCTTCAGATCTACGCTCTTCAAACTGCGAAACGCGCGCTCTACTTCCGCTAACCCCTTGTAGTGGCCCACCACTTCTTGGCTGCTCATGGCTGCCGCCGACACACTAGTGCGAATCACATAGATCCCATCCAGCGCCGCTTCCCGGGCAATGCTCTCCGCTTTGCGCTCCCAGCGAAAACTGGCGTCCTCGATGTGCAGCTGGAAATGTTTGCCCATTTTGTAGCGGCCCAAAATCTTGCCTACCCGTAAGCCGATTTCGTTGCGTCCCCGCAGCGGTCGCCGCTTTCTCTCCGTGCTCGCCGCAATCTTGGTCAACTCCTTTTCCGTGGCCTGCAAAAGTTCCTTTCGCTTGCGACTCCGTTCTTCCGCCAATAGCGGATTGCGGCAGGCCATCAATCGTTCTCCCCATAGGCCGGGTGGGTAATCTCGGCTAAGTCCAGTTCGTCAAAGAACGACAACTGCAAAGCTCCATCCAAAACTAATTTCTGAATCTGGCTGGCGCGCAACGCCGTGATCCACTCCAGGCCTGCTTCGCCGCGCAGATTCTCGCGGATACGCGCCGTCGTCAACATCCCCCGATCTCCCACCAGCACCAGGTGTTTCAACCCGAACCGTTGCCGCAGTTTGTTCACCTGCCCGGCTACAGTCTTGGGATCTCCGGTGTTTCCCTCAAACACCTCCACGGCCACCGGGCATCCCTTCCGGTTCGTCAACAGACCCAAGACGATCTGTAAGTTCCCCGGCTTCTCATCGCGCGAGTGTCCCAACCTGGCCAGCGGACAGCGGCGGCCTTCAAAATACGTCGAGCTCACGTCGTAGAGCACCAACGAGCCTTCCTCCAGATGTCGCCGTGCCAGCCCCTTCTCGATCTTCTCTTGCCGCTCGAAAATCCAGTCCATGGCTTGGTACAGCCGATCCTCATCGATCCCCTCCAGCTCCAAGACCGAACCCAGCGACGAGATGGCGGTCTGCTCATCCAGGCCGCGCGCCGTGGCCAGTTTCGAAGCCGGCGATAAGACGCGGGCTACGATCAGCGCCATCACCACATCGCGCTCGGGGGAAGGGGTACGCGCCACCATCGCCTCCAGTCCCAGGCGACGAACCGTCCCCAGGACGGCGGCGACATGACCGTGAGGGAGGGAGCGTTCGATCGCCAGTGCCGCCGAGGCGGGAAGCAAGGCTTCGCCTTTCAGCACCCGGCGGAGGAGATCGACGCGGCGAGCAGGCCACTCGGAGAGGTTGGCGAGGGTGCGCTTGACAATCTTTTTGCCTTGCCGGGAGCTGTCGCGGAGAAGGATGGCGGGCGGGGAGTTGCGGTTGGGCACGATATCGATGTACATGGGCCAATGTATATCACACTAATCTGTGGAAATGAATAATAACTGTTAACTTACATGGGTACATATAAAACAGCGCAAAAGCAGCAAAGCACGCTATGTGAAGTGTTTAGGGATTCAAATGCGAGATTTTTCCGGGGAACTTCGGCCTAGAGAGGATCCCGCCTCGACAGCCCGGACCATACGGTCCGAGTCGCCAGAGGGAGTGGCAACCTTGGCCGTCGCGTCGGATGTCGAGGCTGAGCCACGCCCGGAGCTGGAGTCGCGCTTGAGCCTCTCGAGGTCAGCACGCATCTCCGCAGCAGTCTGGCACCTCAGCTTGGGACCTTTTCGAGCGCCTTGCCAATTAGATCCTCCAGCTTCGGGGGCAAATCCGGATTGAGCCGCACTGGGGGCACCGGAGTTCGATTCAGAATGCCGTCGAAGATGACTCCCGAAGTGTCGCCGCGAAAAGGCAGCGCTCCGGTAGCCATCTCGTACAGGGCCACCCCGAAAGGGCGATGAACGCATGCCCGCCCTGCTCGCCAATGTCGTGAATCGTGCAAATATTGGGGTGATTCAAAGCGGATGCGGCTTGGGCTTCGCGCTGGAAACGGGCCAAAGCCTGAGGGTCTTGGGCAACCTCATCGGGCAGGAACTTGAGGGCGACAAAGCGATGCAGCCGCGTATCCTCAGCCTTGTAGACCACACCCATCCCGCCACCGCCTAATTTCTCGACGATGCGATAGTGCGAGATGGTCTGGCCGATCATGCGCAAGAATGCTATGGCGGAAGTGTAGGCAAGTCAATGAAAGCGGCGGAGTTGGCGGTGTTTCAACAGGGTCAGATCACCAAGGTGCGTGCTTTTTTGGACAGAGCGCGGTGGCGGTAAGAGAAACTACGCAACTTCTGTTCGTTCTTGAGTCCCCTGATCACTCTGGACGGGCTTCCTTAAACATATGTGCTTCATATGGTAGTCGTAGCACTGCCCGCAGAACGAACGTCCACAACATTCCAGCGAGCAATCCTGGCCAACGCTTGTCGCAGCTTCGCGACGCAGCTACGGTGATGTATCTTGAGGTGGTGCAACAAAACTACGGGAACGCCGGGGAACATTCCAGGCAGGTTTTTTGAGCAAGCTCAGCAAAATTGCAGTAGCACGGAAGACTCCGGACTCCGCAACTTGCTTCGTGACACCCTCGCAACCCGCGATCAGATCACGGGCTCGGCTCTGGCCAAGGGAGATGCCGGCTCCCACACCAACTAGCAACGAAGCAGATCGTTGTGAAATTGCAGAGTAGCGTAACGACAGCGAGCTAGTAAGTTCTTGGACAAAGCCGACGCTCCGTTCATTGTTCGGGTGTATGCCAGAAAAGCAATGACTGTCGTCCGCTGGCATGGCCTCGCATCTTCATGTCGAGATATTCTTCCCCCATCCGAATGCGTGCTTGTCTTTACAGTTCCAGCAACTTGTCAAAAAAGGCACGATAGCGCTGTAGGGCAATCCGCAGCTCCTCAGTGGATACGTTGTCGCCTCGGTCCCACTGCTTTTCCAAGCCCGATCGCTCGTTGGCGAACCCCTTGGAGAGTCGTTGCATCACCGAAACTACCAGCTTGTCTGCCTCTTCGACCGTCCGGCGCGGCTCGTCCACGAAACCAGTCTGTAGTTCGCTCCATTGCGATCGAAAATCACCCATCTCCGATTCAGAAAACAGGGGCGTGGGCTCTGAGACTGCAGCCGCTCTATCCAGAGTTTCCGGCTCGCCTTTCACCAGCTTAGGTCCGTCGAGCTCCCTTGGCCGAATGCCGTAGCTCGCCAGATCAGCCGTCGTAAGCTCCCCTTCTCTTGCCTTCAATTCAGCCATTACGCCACCTCTTTCTTCTCAACAATCCTTGGTACCTGCACCAGTTCCTCAAATAGAGAGCGGTAGTGAATCATCGCCGTTCGCAGGTCTTCCGTAGTTGCTGCGTCTGTCCCAGCCCGTATTGCGATCTCATGCGCAGACCGATAGTTCTCGACAACTCGGGGATGATCGACAGAAATGTCGGCCGCACGCTGATCAAAATCGGATACGGGATAGCCCCGAGTTTTCATCAAAGAGGACACCAGGTCGTCGGCTTCTGCGACTGCCCCCTTGGGGGAATCGACAAAACGAGACTGTACGGCCCCCCACTGGTTCGAAAAACGTTCGCGCTCCATCGGATCAAGATCGCGAATGGTGAGCTTTTCAACCCGCTTCGCGCGATCGGCTAATTTCGCTTCTGCTTTTCGTTCTGAACCATGCTTCAGCACCGCACGCTCATATTCGGGCCCAAACTTTTGCCGCAGGTCTGCAGCCGTGCTCCTGCGCTTGCGCACGTACACCAAAGCAAGCACTGCGACGATCAGAATCACCACGGCGGCGAGTGTAATCAGCTTCGGATCCATCAGATTTAGATTCATCGAATCCTCCCTGCGTCCAGAATGTCCACAAGACCAACTTTGTCCACGAAGTTCCCGCCTACCTCTGCCAGAACTCTGTGAATCACCAGTATCAAACTCTGGGGCTAGGAAAACTGGTCAGAATTGATCGTTTGGTAGGTCAGTGCTATGGCGGCTAGCCGAAATTGTGAGCGGAGGGCATTGCGCGCATCCGTCAATGCTTAGCATTCTGTTCGACCTTAGAAAAGGCTGGGTTTACTTCCGAAAGTGCGCCAGCGTGAGGTCTCGTTTTCTGGGTCGGACGTTGGGCGAGCAAAGACATGGGGTGTGCCTGATTCCAGCGCAGTTCGTGCGACCGTTCGTAAAGGCGAACAATAGCGACTAGCGATTATCCGCCACAACTATGTGTCTGTTGAGCATGTCCGCGGCTTGAGTAAGCGTCAGATCATCGGATACCTGGTGGAAGTCCCGCCGGTTTTCCCTCTTCTACACCCCGATGCTTTTGAACAAGAGAGCCTTTCCTGCCATCTCCAAACTGATGGTCAGGGGAGTGGCTTGTTTCCGAGATTGTCAAACCCTTTATAAGCTTCCGCCATGGCGCCAGGACCGATGTAGATCTTGCCGACGAGGGAAATCTTAGTCGCTGGGATTTCCCGAAGTCCACCAGTTCAATATTGGCCCACATACGGTGGCCACATTCTAGGGTGTCGATGTAGTGGGTCAGGAAATATCCCGGCGGCCGTGTGCTTGCTCCTCTCCTGGTTCAAAGAGCTATAGAGCGCAGAAAGATCGGGATTTATCGGAAACTTCAGCCCAAAAATCCACAAGGTTTTCCGCACTTTTTGTGGAAAATTATGGGCTGAAGCCGCTGCAAGGCTTTCTACTACAACATTAGTTGCCAGATCAAAATTTGTTAGCAACTCTTACTGTGGAATAAATGTACCAATTACCAGGGAGGCAAAAAAGTGCAGGCATCACTAGACAAGACCTGTCCAAAGTGCGGCTTCATGATCACGCCGGATCTGGTCAAGCGGGTGGATTTCGAGCGGATTGAGTGTCCAAAGTGTGGCGAGAGATTCGAGGCCAATGCAGATTGAGAAGCGCCTGGCCTTCCTGCTGCGGGGAGTGCAACCTACTCCGTAGCTGAGTCGTCGAGTCGCTAACGGTTTCTAGTCTTTCTTGATCGAAGGGCCCGCCTGAGTGATACTTCCCGGAACCAAATCCGTCTTAATCGTAATTTTCTGCTTGGGTAACAGATTGATCTCTGTGTCGAAAGCCTGGTATCCGGGTAAAGCGATCTTGACCCGATGTTTGCCAGGGCTCAGCAGCATCGCTCGTCCGACTCCGCCAAATTCATGGACGGTCCCCACAAAACCATCGTCCACAAAAACTGCTGCCCTCTCCGGCGTCACTTGGAGCTTGACTTGAGATGTCACCGTGGGAAATTGGGCTGCAGGATCCTTCTGCATAGTCACACGCAGGACCACCTTCTTCCCCGGCTCCACAACCACCTTCTGAGTGAAATCCATGTATCCTGACTGGCGGACGGAAATCTCATGTTCGCCGGGCAGAAGTAAAACTTTCTTGTCGTCCTTGAGCTCTCTGGCGTAGCCGACATATTGCCCATCGATCCATACGCCAGAGGTCTTCTCCGTCTTGGTCTTCGTGACGAACTGCACTTCCCCTAGGACCTGGTTCTGCGCGTACGATGCAATAGACACCAGCAAGACAAGGACAAGTGTCAGAGTCGTACAGGGGGATGCATTACGGTTTTTTGTCACACGCCCTACTCCACTACACAGAGTTGGCCCACAGCATGCTAAAACCCATTAGGAGACGCCAAAGTCAAACTGATGCCGTGCCTGAGGGTCCGCCCGGTTTTGCGGTCTAAGCTATGCTTGTCCCACCCAACCGATATGCTAGTGCCGGTCCCTGTCATCATCCGGATGGTCGTGACGCCAATTCCAATATTCTGATTGCTGCTTGCGGTTGAGATGGGAGAAGTCACGGTTGTCGCGGTGATTTTCGGTCGTCCATCGCTGGTAAGAACTCGCTTCGTGATCGTCCCAGGTGTGGTAATCCCTATGATTCTGGTCATAGTACCGCTTCTGGTTTTTGTCGTCCCGGTCCCGATGGTCATCTTTTTGGTGATCGTCTTGAAACCTAGTGCTTCCCCACGCCCCCGCTGGCGCAATCAGAACCGCGCCCAGCAGAAACGAACCTACATACCGGTATATTCGCATGTGCTCTCCTTCTTAAAGTCTCGACCCTGATGCGGCTCCGGAACTACGCCTAGTAATTTCTGAGCTCACAATAGCAACACTCTGTTGCATTTCCCGGCCCTCGATCCGATTGCCATTCCCTTGTTCGCTTCTCGCCGGGCGATTGGATTTATCGATTCTTTCCATGACTTCCCGCACAATGACATACCGAACCCTCCCGGTTGGAATAAGCCTATGCACAGTCGCCCTGTTCGCTTTCAATAGGATGAATCCCGTAGCGTCCCACGGGCGAATCCAGACAGTGACAGGCTGCCATTTTCACAAACTGAAAACCGATCAATTGTGAACAGATTGAGCAATAAACTATGGGCGACGCGATCGGCTAGTCTTAAATCGTCGCGCTATACGAGATGGGGAAGCAGTTCCATGCGGACCTGGACCGGCTCAAAGACCGCCTAAACTAGTTTTATCGATCAGAAAAGGCTGTGGCAACCACGGACGCCGCCACGCTGCACAAAAGTTCCCGAAGAACTCCGCCACCATCCACGAGCCCTGCCCAGGTCGTGGAGCTACGCCCTTTATTGCTCACGGCGGGGACAAGAGAAGGGGCACGAACTAGGGTCGCCAGGCGAAAAGTACCGGCCAAGCAGAAACTCAAGACCTTTCTGCAACCTCGCGTTCTCCTCTAGTCACAATGGAGTGAACCGGTCCCGATGTGCGATGCGTGGGTTACATTGTGAGTCGTGTGACTACAACGCAGAGCCACAAGCAGAAAGGAACCGGTTCTATGAAAAAGGTACGATTTTTGGGTTTAGATGTCCATGCCGAGACGATTGCGGTAGCGATTGCCGAGCCCAATGGAGAGGTTCGGTCGTTGGGGATCATTCCGAATCGAGAAGAGGCGATTCGCAAGCTGGTGAAGAAACTGGGGCCGGCAGAGCAACTGCAAGCATGCTATGAGGCGGGTCCGACGGGATATGTTTTGTACTGGCAGATGACGTCCCTAGGGGTGAAGTGCGAGGTGGTGGCGCCGACCCTGGTGCCGGTCCAAGCGGGAGACCGGGTGAAGACCGATCGGCGGGACGCAAGCAAGCTGGCGCGCAGCTATCGCGCGGGGGATCTGACCGCGGTGTGGGTGCCGAACGAGGAACACGAAGCGCTACGAGATCTGGTGCGGGCCCGCGAGGTAGCTAAGCAGGATCAGCTACGAGCGCGTAACCGGCTGAGCAAATTTCTGTTGCGCCACGGCCGACGAGCGCCTGCAGGGATCAGGGCGTGGACGCAGAAGTTTCAGCAATGGATCAAGGAGCAAGTGCACTTTGAGCAGCCGGCGCAAGAGTTTACGTTGCTGGATTACCTGCAACGAGGTTGAACCTATGACGGACCGCATCCGGCGACTAGAACAAGCTATCGCAGAGGCCGTAAAGTTGGCGCCGCCGCAGATGCAAGAGGGGATCCAATCCCTGCAAGCGCTGCGCGGAATCGCCCAGATCTCGGCGATCACCCTTGTGGCGGAGTTAGGAGAGATCTCGCGATTCGAGGGAGCTCGGCAACTGATGGGATACAGCGGCGCGGTTCCCAGCGAAGACTCAAGCGGAAAGCGAATCCAGCGCGGGCCGATTACCAAGACCGGGAATACTCATCTGCGGCGGATCGCGATCGAGGCGGCGTGGGCCTACCGACATCGACCGGCGATCGGGATGGCTTTACGCAAACGACAGGAGGGGCTAAGCGAAGAAGTCAAAGAAATTGCCTGGAAGGCGCAACACCGGCTGAATAAGCGCTACCGCACCTTAACCGCAGCCGGCAAGGAAAAGCAGAAAGTCGTAACTGCGGTAGGGCGCGAGCTGCTGGGCTTTATTTGGGCCATCGGAGTTCAGGTGGAACGAAACCACAAACGAGTGGCATAAACAAAAGAACAAAACATTCCAAAAAGGGGAAAAGGAAGAGCAAGACCATGGAAGGTAGGGCGAGTAGCGGTCGAGCAGCACACGGCAAGGAGGATCCTCATGAACTTCTATGCGACAGGCCGTATGGCCGGACCCGCGTCTCTAGTGTGAGGCAGCTCCCGACGGATCACGATTATGCGGCTCGACCCGCGAATATCAGGCTGATCAACCGTCGAAAAAGCACCTCGATCGCTACCCGCTCTACCTTCAGAAGGCGAAACCCATGAAACGCAACAGCAACAGCAACAGCAACACCAACACCGGATAGATATTAAAGGGATTGACAGTTCACTCCATATCAGAAGTTCCATCTTTTCACAGTGCAGCTTCGCCACTTCGCGGGCGATGGACTCGGGAGATATCTGATCGCGCTAAAAATGAATCTCGATTGGGATCAGAGTCGCGCCTGAAATACCGGAAGCGTTTTTCCCATACCCCTCGATCAGACTATCTTCCCTTCTCTTCTGGCACGGCGATTCTCTGGGAAGTGATCGGCTGGGCAGCTTTCAGCGTTTGGCGCTCCCGCCAACTGGATATCCGTCGATGGGCATCCTCAATCTGGACTGCTGTCATTCGCGATCCTATGACCCTCAATCGATCGTTGTCGTTTCCGCGCAATCCTGTAGCAATACTGGCCCACGTATACGCACGTACGTAGTCTCTTGGAACGCCCCGACCGTTCAAGTAAAGGTCACTGAGAGCACTCTGGGCTCGGATATTGCCGTTGTTTGCAGCTCGTTTGAACCATACCGCTGCCTTGCGCTCATCATGTGGTACTCCGATTCCTTTGATATAGCCTAGCCCGAGCTTCCACTCCGCTTTATCATTACCGTTTGCTGCCGCTTTCGAGAACCATGCCATTGCGTCCCGGTAGTTCTGCGGCACGCCTTCACCATCAGCATATCGCAGAGCCATTTCGTATTGAGCGATGGAATCAGCCGCGCCGGCTCGGTTGAGTACACGATTCACATCCGTGCCCTGACCTGGATCCTGAATTGCTAAAATAACTTCTCCCCTGGTGGCTGTTAGTACGCTGTGCGACGGCGTCGGTTGCCCATTGGTCTTCTCGTCTTGTTCCGACAACATCTGCTGCTGGTTCGGGATAGTCGGCTTGTGGTTCGCGGCCGCAATCGGAAGTGTGGCGACGTTTGTTGCTACTCTTGGATGATTGAGGTGATATCCGTAGCCACAGATTAGCAGAGCAAGGGCAGTGGCCAGTCCTGTTGTTAACCAGCGAGCCCCACTTGGATGCTCCTGGTTCGCAATAGCCACCGGCTGATCAGGTAATTGTGATCCAATGTAGTGTCCGTTCAATTCGGGCGCTTCAGCCGCGTCCGTGGTCGGTAGCCGGTTGTTATGCTCCTTCAGTACATTGGCATCGGCCAAGAGTTTTTGGAGATCCCTTCCCGCCTCAATACGGTCGCTCGGGAGCTGATCCAGACATCGATCCGGTATTGTCGCGGACTCCGAAGACAAAGGTAATACCCCATCGGCTAACTTACTCATCGCGGTCGCGTCATGCTGATTGAACGCGTTTGGGTTGATGGACAGTAATAAAAGCACTCCCACCGCCTTGGCATTCTGCTTAATTGGCAATACCAGCACGGACCGGATGCCCGTTTCCTTGCATAATCGAGGGTCAACCCGCCGATCGGTACTAGTGTCGTTGCAGAGCAGGACTTCGCAGGTTTCGAGACAAAGCTCGGTCAGGCTGATGCCCGCATGCAAACTCGTCCCCACTTCTGGAGCGTCACCAGTGGAGGCTCGGCAGCACACAGCGTCTTCTGTGCTGAGCGCAATAGCCGCTCCGGTTGCCCCCGTTCCCTCCATTGCCTGCTCCAAAATGGCTTGAAGTTCGGGTTCAGGGCCTAACGACTCTTTGCTTCGAGAAGTCGTGGTTGGACTAAATTGGAGTGTGCTGTGCTCAACATTTCGGCGTGGCTTCTCAGGAGAGCTGGTAATACTTGAATTATCGGGCAAAGGAAAGCTCGACATACTCACGCCTTCACAATAGTGCTCCCCCGACCGCGTTTAAGCGTTTCGCACCAAGCTCGCCACGGGACTTCAGCCAAGGGTCGCGGACGTAAAGATTTAGTATACAGCCGGTAGCCTATCTACTACTGTGGTCGAGTCAGAAGCTCAAGTGAATCGAAGCCGCAAAGGATGACCAAGCGCCCTTGTTACGCTGTGCGAAGAGAGCCGTGCTCCTTTGGCTGGTAGCCAGCTCAATCGGGAGCGCCTACCCAGCCAAACGATCCGCAGCATTGTTAAGTATAGGCGGAGCAACCCGTGTGCTGGTCGAAATTTCCCAGAAATCTCAGAATGCGGTCCCCGATGCGGTCCTGAACAGCACGAAGTGCGTTGTGGTGATTCCATCGACCACGGGGGGAAACGTGAATGTCAGCACTGGCGGAGTGGCTAGCTGCCGTGAAACAGCGGATAGCTGGAGCGCCCCTGCATTCGTCAAATTCAACGGGCGTGGTATTCGGCCTCACCGTACTGATTTGCTGGTTTTTGTTTTGAGTGAGACGGGAGTGCGGGCATTGCGGTCTGGCGAATTGCAGATCCGAGGACGACGGGCGGCGGCACCTCTTGTGAGTACAACTCCAGTTACCACCCAAGTCGAACTGGACGCGGAGCTGCTTACCTATGAAGGCGCAGCGGGCGTGCTCTCTAGCAGTGAAGCCAGAGGCGTCATTCGCAGCGACGCGAACATCTCGGTTGCGGCCCACAAGGCAGTATCGAGAAAAACGACTGAGAAATATCTATCATCGGTTGTCTCTTTCTTTAACACGATCACAGCGACCGGAATCGTCATTCACCACACGGCGGTAATTCCAGGCGAAAATACAGCGCCCCGCAGCGAGCACGATATCGACGAATATCATCGGGCGCGCGGCTTCGAAATCTTGTGTTTCGGTCGCGTTTACCACGTGGCCTATCACTACCTTATTATGCCCGACGGCAAAGTGAAACCGGGCAGACCCGAAAGGTGTGAGGGAGCGCACGCGAAAGGGTACAACTCATATTTGGGAATTTCGGTCGTGGGCGATTTCAGCAGCGAAGATAATCCAACCGGGAAAAAGGGGTCGACCAGACCAACCGCGAAGCAGATTGCCTCCCTAGTCCAACTCTGTCGCCGCCTAAAAGACCGTTACAACATTCCCTTGCAACACATCGTCCGGCACAGTGACATTTCCAGCACCAGGTGTCCCGGCGACCGATTTCCGTTCAGGTCTGTTCTGGATCAACTTCAATTGAAACCGGGAGGCGTAAAGCCGAAACGTCGATGATTGATTCTAAGCATCTGATGGCGTGGCTTACGGTAGCGGCTTTATCGACGACTTTGGTCGCCGCAACGAAGCGAACGCCACGTAGCTCGAAAGACTCTAGCGGGGAACCATTCCGCAGCTTTCGTACGTTGGACGCTAAGCTGACCCTCCTTGCGCACCAGCAAGAGGCTTTGAACGTGGCTTTCAATCCGGTTCAGGTGGATTCTCGAAACAAGGCGGCTGATTCACGCCGTCGGCCGACGGCTTCCAGCAATATGAACTCCACGGCCGCTGGAATTGTTCTCGTAGCGGGTGGGCTGGAGCGTTTGTACCAAAGGCGCCACCAGCCCTTCGGGGTTCAAATGTTCAGAGCTCTGCGCATGAGAGCGGAAGAAGTTCAGCGGGGCGTCAATGCTGTAGCTAAAGCGCAAACGCAAGGCGCCCTAGACCTCGCTATAAAGAGGCTGGATGAACGGATAGTGTCCCTTGTTGTCCAGTTTCAAGCTGCGTCGGGGGGATACGGAGCAGTTCGTTGCTCCCCGGGCACATGGACATGCTGCGAACCAAAGCGGTCCAAAGACCTACTCCAAAGTGAACAGGTCGCATGCATGTGGGGGTGTGTTGCAAAGACTGAGTCCTGTACAGGGTTTCTCGGCCCGCATATCCGGCGGCCCTGAAGCCGATATGTAGCACCTTGCTGCTTTCGAGGCCGAGCTAGAGTGTCCTAATCAACAACCATACGTTTCTGACTGACGCTGCCCTGCCCAGTACGCGTGAGCTCAGATTTCTGCACGGTCGCAATACTTTGCCCGTGGAGATTGAAATGGTTTGTAAAGTCTTTCGCCACGAAATAATCTGATTGACGCCTCTGCACTTCTGCCATCTTCGACACCCCCACTTGTCGG
Source organism: Terriglobia bacterium (assembly GCA_963803655.1). GTDB lineage: Bacteria > Acidobacteriota > Terriglobia > Terriglobales > Acidobacteriaceae > JAIQFF01. Next base: position 263,017 of record CAWDNR010000007.1, on the reverse strand, counting down.
GATCGCGTCCCTGATACCGTCCGGCGCAACCCTCGAGGGCTGGAATCAAGCATGGTTGGTCGGGTTGTGTCGCTGGCGGTCACGTCTCTCGTCGAAGGACGTAATGAGGCAAAAATTGACATCGAGGCCACAATGGCCACGGTCTGCCAGAGTAGTTTGTAACGCGGTTCATTCAGGCGACTCCTTCTGCCAAAACGTGAAGCCACTCCGACCAAGAGTGCCGAAGGTCGCGCCGGCCTGCTGCCTGAATGTTCTCCTGAAGCAATCACGGGGGGAAGAGTTGAATCACCAGATGGCATAGAAGCACCCTCGCGCCGGCTAGTAACATGACGAAGTCTACACAATGACACAATCGGATAAATGCGGTATTTTTGTGGCAATAATCCTCAGGTCTGTTCCTGTCCAACGGACCGAGGCCTGAAACGACGCCGCGCTAAGCAAGCGTGCATACTAGTGTCCCCCACTTTCGGGAAACTGTACAAAATTGCTCACTTCCTCAATTGTTTTGAGAGCGTGACTTCTCTTATTCTATCGGCCTCCGTGTAGACAGCGTCAGGAACACTGCTCCTCTGCGCGCTCGTGGATTTTGTCGAGGATGGTGTCCTGTGGTCTTCCGATAGCAGTCTAGGAGGAATGCGGCAGCGCGACCGGTTTTCGGGCTGGGGGCGGTATGAACGAAGGCGGGGGAAACGTGGGGACTACCGCAACGGCTACTACGAGCGGGATTTCGTGACTCGCTTGGGGACGATTCGGCTGCGCATCGCGCGCACTCGGGGCCAGAGCTTTCTGCCCGTGGGACTGCGACGTTTTCGGAGGCGGGCGGAAGAGGTCTCGCTCTTGATCCGAGAGGCGTTCTTGCGTGGGATCAGCACGCGGCAGGTGGGGCGAGTGGTGGCGACGATCACGGGAGAGACGGTAAGCGCGCAGACGGTATCGAAGCTGACGCGGGATTTGGATGAGGCGGTGCGGCCGTTTCATCAGGCGCGGTTGGGTGACGACTACGTCTATCTTTTCCTGGACGGGGTAAGCCTGCGGGTGCGGCGACCGGCCGGACGCAAGCAGATGCAGATGCTGGTCGCCTATGGCATACGCCGGGACGGGAGTCGGCACCTGCTGGCGTTCTTGCGCAGCCAGGGCGAAGGCCAGGGCGACTGGGAGGCGCTGCTCCAGGATCTCTACCGGCGTGGACTGGAGGGCCGAGCCCTGGGCCTGATTCTCACCGATGGCTGTGCCGGCCTGGCGGCGGCGACTCGCACCGTCTATCCGCGGGTGCGGCATCAACGTTGCTGGGTGCACAAGATGTGGAACATTTTAGAGAAAGCGCGGAAGCGCGATTACGACGAAGTGATGGCCGGAGCTCAAGCGATCCATCTGGCCGAGAGCCGGGCGCAGGCGGTAGTTGCCTTTCGCGCGTTCCGCTCGCGCTGGGGTCGAGCGTACTCCGCTATGGTCCGGCGGCTGCAGGAGGATCTGCCCGAGTTGTTGTCGTTTTTCGCTTTTCCCCGGCATTTGTGGCGCAAACTGCGTACCACCAACGTGATCGAGCGCTGCTTTGTCGAAGTCCGCCGCCGCACCCGGCCCATGGTTTGCTTTGTCAACGTCGAAAGCGTGGACCGCATCATCTACTCCATCTTCCAGAGATTTAACCTGGAATGGAAAACCCGCACCCTCAATCTATTTACACAAGCAGCTTGACGTCACCTGCGCGCCGTCGGCGATGGAAGCTGCACTAGCCACAGCCCTGAACTATATCGCCCGCAATCTCATCCGAATCGGTCGTGCACTTCGCATGAGTCCGGCAATGGCCGCTGGCGTGACAGATCGGCTTTGGAGCCTGGAAGATTTGGTTGCCCTCTGGGAAGCCTCCGAACACGCGACCTTCGGTTTAGGAAATATGGAAACACTTCCTAAACGTTTGAATCCATTGAAGATGAAATGAAGCTGTTCAACTGGACATTGGGTCAGATTCGGCCACATTCGGACGGAAAAAAGGAAATTCGTCCAGTGAAGTTGTGCCGTGATTACCTGTGGCTCAAAGCTGTATTTTACTGGGCCGAAAATATATCCCGGCTCGAAAAGCGTTGTGACCTGTATGAGACATTAATGGACAAGGTCCAAGTGCAGACTTGTGGTGCCGCGATTCCTAAAGCGGACACTCTGAATTTGGAGAACTACAACATGTACCGAGCACGTGGTTACATCGCTTCGCTATTCCTGACCGCCGTCCTTGTCGCGCCAGTGTCAATGATGGCCACCCCCGCACCTGAAGAAGGCGTTCAGGTTCGAGTCTACGACAAAGATCACAAGGACTATCACAACTGGGATGACAACGAGAATCGCAACTGGGGACAGTTCCTTACCGAAAACCACAGGAAGTCCCACGAATTTGCAAAATCAAACAAGAAAGAGCAGTCGCAATACTGGAAGTGGCGTCATTCCCACCCGGATAAAAACTAGCCAGTCACCACAGCAAGAATTAAGACGGGAAAGAACACGTCCCTGTCCGTAACTTTGCGGACGGGGACTTGCCGGGGTGCGTCACGTCATTCCGCGTCTGCTAAGCATGGCAAAAAGAAGAGCACCAACATGATACGCCGCTAGTTGGCCGTTTCAAGCCCATTAGGTTCAACTTGTCAAGACTATTTAGAAATGTCCCCATCGTTAACTAATTAGAAGTGTCCCCTTTTGGTGTTGATGTCGAAGGAGAACATCGCAGTGGCACCTATCAGCAGGGTTGGGGGGCGCGGGGGGAAGGGGCGGCAACTGAGCCCCTTCCCGCCCGCTCATCGCTTGATTCAACTCCACTGTGCGCATCGCGAATAGGCTCTTCTTTTTTGCCTGCCTTTTCTCTTTTTGTGCATGTCCCCCGTTTTCCAGAGAAAAATTTGCGCCAGGATCGCCTAAGAGCGACGATTCCCAACGGGGTGGACCCCATAGCATCCGCCGCTTTGGCCCTCGTGTTGGTCGTGGCGGCGAGAATTCACAGCGAAGCTTCCATGGGCGCGATCATGCGCGCCCGCATCTCTGCTTTCTGCTTCCTGATGCCGTAACCGCGTCGCCAAGGATGATCTTGACTCGGCTTACGCGGCTTGGCCAAGAATGGGACAGCGACGCTGTGTTGGGTTCTGTCGTCCACTTCACATTTTCTGGGCAGCGGTTCGGCAAGCTCTTGGTAGGGTAGGCGCCGCCCGCGGTAGTACACCTCCATGGCTCCATCCTCCCATTCACATACCAGAGCCTTGCTTTGCGTGGGTCCATAGCGCGCCTGACCGGCAGGCTGCAGTTGCAAATAACGGCCTTCATGCCGGATCACCCAGTCGTTACTGATCCTGCGCTCGGCCTCTAAGCGGAAAATCTCATGTAGTTCGCGGGCTGTCGGCTTCCGTCCGTGATAATCCTCTGCTTTCGCTGCCTTACGGGCAAAGCGTCGATTGTGCTCCGGCAGATACTCTTTTTCCAGATACTCATTCGCCGCCGCGTAGCTTGCGATCTTCTTCCGCCTCAACTTCTTAATCAGACGATCCTGATGCACGCCGTGGATCCGCTCCACTCTCCCCTTGGCTTGTGGCGAACTCGCAGCCCTGATCCCTATGCCCAGCTTCTGACACATGCGCCCAAACTGGGTGACCGGGACTTTCCCCCGTAGCTGCTCGGCGGGGGTGGCCTTTCGCTGGTACACGTTTTTCCAGTCGGTATAGAGCGCCTGGGGCACCCCATGTTTCTCGATCCAGGCCCGTAGGACGCCCGCCGCCGCCCAGATTGTCTCTTCTTTCCCCATCCGAGCCAGGGTGTCGTTCGTGGCATCATCCACCATGTCCATCAGGCAGCCACCTGGACCGCGATCTCCCAGCCAATCATGGAAACTACCGTCCAGCTGCACCAGTTCCCCAAAGTGCGATTTGCGCTCCCTTCGCTGGCAGTGTTTCTTGCGCTTTCGCTGCCGGCTCCACAGCCCTTCTTGCAACATCCAAAGTCGTACGGTTTCGTGATCCACCACGATGCCGTCTTCTTCCGCCAAGTGCTCGGCCGCCAACGTCGGCCCGAATCTCTCCTCCTCCGAACCGGAATATTTTTTTCTAATCAAATGCAAAACTCGGCGGCGTAGTTTCAGCGGCTTGCTGCGATTCGAGAGCCGTCCTGCATTGCCATGTTTCAGCCCTTTGCTGCCCATCTGCCGATACCGCCGCCACAATCTTTTCGCCTGGCGATAGCTCAGCTCCAGCATCACCGCGGCATCGTTCACCTTCAAATCCCCACTCCCCACTCGCCCCATCACTTCCACACGATTCAGCTCAAAACTGCTCATGGCTGTCCTCTTCAACAGACCTCCTCTGGCTGGAGGTCTCAGTCTAAGGGGACATTTCTAAATAGTTCGGAAGGGGACATTATCATTAAGTTTCAACAGCCCATTAGGTTCAACTGGAGTCATCGGAAGCGGTCTTGTGAGCGTATAAAGTGTCCAGCCGCACACCAGAGAGCCCACAGCCGCTCATGCAGCTCGATCATTCTTGCGACGGCGTGAGCAAGCTAAAGCGCGTCGGAATCAGACTCAGAGTCGATGAGCACTATTGCTCAGACCGTCGATCGGAGCAGGGAATACCCTTCTCAGTACTAGAGAGGCGGTCACGTTTAATGACTCCGCAACGACCCAGTTGGCACGAACTTGCAGAACAAGCCAGTAAAGAACTTGACCCCGTAAGACTCATGAGTCTGGCTGACGAGCTGAATCGAGCATTGGAACAAAACGAAAAAACTTCCAAGCAGCTACAGACTCAGGAATTTGTTTAATATTTCTGCCCGTATAAGCCTTCCCCACGGAGGCCCGATTTCTCGGTCGGGCCTTCCCCTTCGGTTGACAATTGGGGAAGAAGCGCCCGACACGAGGTTTACGATGGTGAATCCAGAACCCAGCCGCGGCATTGCTCGGTCAGTCGGAAGCTTGGCACCGGATACTGGGCGGTACCAACACTCAGCGTGTACCAAGACCGAGATTTACAGCAAAGGGGACATCCTCGTACTTTGTACCAATCCCAGTTGTCCCAACAAAGGCGCTAATTGGGCCCTGCAAGAGATCACTCACTTAAATGTCGCTCCTGCTCTAACCGACTGAAGGCCGCCCGGCGTCCGGGATTTGGTGCTCCTAGCGTCGGAGCGCCAGCTGCTGACAGATGGATCGCGGAAGAGGTATCGTGCCGGCATTGTGGCAAAGCAACAGCACAATTCGGGTAGTCTTACGAAAACCATTGATCGTCTTGAGTGGATGCGCGAGCAAATGCTTACCCTGCAACAAGCGCTAGAACGGGTGGAGTCGGACAAACGCGGACGGCAAATTCACCCACTACGAGATTAAAGATTAAGCAGTTTTAATTTGGAACTTATCGCCACATTTGGGACATTGCATCCGATCAAAATCCACCCGCCTGACCAGATCCGCGTGATCGTGAATCCGCACTTTGGGCACGTCATGCCCCGCGAAGCTCGAACCTTGTTCTAAGGTCGATTTTTCATGACCGCGGCATCAGCGACTACCAAGATATCGCGACTTAGCCCCGGTCGGGGTCCAATTTTTCCGATCTCTGAGGCAACCGATTTCGCGAAAGTTGCACTCCAAGTTAGCGCAATGCGCCCGCGAAATGCAAAAACGAAACGAGGCCGCCTAGGTTTTGTCTTTTCCCGATGAAAACAGAACCGAGCCCGAAAAAGATACTCGCTGTCCCTTGTCCGACTTGCGGTGCTGCTCCGGGGGAAAAGTGTAAGCTCACCACTGGTGCACCCCGCACGAAACCGCATCGGGACCGCAGATTGGTCGCGGCAGATTGAAGGCCAAGTTGCAATGCGGCGCATCGGCACGCAAAGAGATAGCGGTCGCTTTAAGTGTTTAGCGTTTCGTGCTCTCGGCTCTCGGATGCTTGGCACAAACATGAGATGCAAACTCTTTGTCGCGCTGCAACTCGAAGATCTCCTTCATTTCACCTAGAGAATTGCCAGTGAGTACATCAGAAGGGCTGAATACCCAAGCACATTGGGAGCAACCCCAACCCTGAAAACGGTCATGTTCGATCCATATGAGCTCACGCAAAGCCGCCATTTACAGGCGGAAGACAAAATCTCGGCGAACGATGTTTCGTTTCACTTTATCCTCTTCCTTCCCTAATCCAGGATCATTCCAGTGCATTTAAGTGCCCTTCCACGAGGAATCGGCAACTTGCTGGTTCGATAGGGGCAGAGCAGATGCGGCGCTCGGAGAGTCTTGGTTCGGGCGTGCATCTTTGGCGAAAAGCACGCACAAACGGCAGGCGAAGCCCGTACCATCCTGGTGTTAAAAGCACGGAGAACGAGAACGGGCACAGGCCAGACCTCCTAATTTTTGCGTCTTTTCTTGCTGGCTTTTGTCTCCTTATATCTCAAGACCAATTGCTCTACCTCTCCCTTCATAAAGCCCTGTAGCAATCGTGGAAAATAGATTCCATCCTTGGTGCGGAATACGTGGCTTGCCATATTTGTCCCAACCTTCCAGCTCGTCCGTTTGTGGGGGGTGTACGAAATTTCCACTTCGACGGTTCTCTGGATCGTTGTCAGTTCGCTTCCAACTTACAAACATTGTTGTAGTCCGCCCCACTCCCTCACATCTCTCAGCCGCAAACTTGGCGGATGCCACTGAATACAGTGTCTCTTCGAGTGTCATGGCTCGATTCTGCCCGAGCACCAGCATTGTTGACCTGGCCACATCAGTACCGCTGCCAATTGCAACAATTCCATCAAGGGCATGTGACGCTATGCCCTCTCTGTCCATTCCGAAGAAAATTGGCTGCGTTTTGGACGCAGCCCAACCCACTACCAAAACTTGCTCTTGATAGTTGACCGCATCCTGTTCAATTGTGCGAGATAGTTCCGCGAATCGGTTCTTGTCGCTGGACGAGATGAAGCGTCTCATCGAAGCGGCACCGGAACCTTACAAAACCTATCTATGGATACTCGCGGAGACTGGAGTCCGTCCGGCGAGATCGGCGCACTTCCCCTCCGAAATCTTCTGCTCGAACAAGGTGCCATCAAAATCACGCAAAGCGTGGCACGGGAAGATTCAGACGGTAAAGTCTCTCAAGGGCAACCGGCTCTGCGAAGTATCTCCTCAACTGGTCGAGCACCTGCGGCAGTACGTCCGCCAGTGGCGACCGAATCAACTCGGTCTTCTCTTCGCGAAGAAAAACGGGACGCCTTGGGATACCGACGTCGTGCGCAAAAGAAAACTGTACCCGCCGCTTGAGAAGCTGGGGATTCCGCGTTGCGGATTCCACGCTTTCCGGCACGGCAACGAGACGGTGATGGATCAGGAGAGTGTGCCGATGGCTGTACGGCAAACCCACCTGGGCCACTCCGACGCGCGCACAACCATGCTGTACTCGCACGTTGTTTCGGAGGACGGAAGGCGATTCGCTGCGCGACTCGGCGACCTGCTTACGAAGTATTTCGCTATCTCGATCTGATTTTTCCTCGTGCCCTTTGAACACTGGACGCGCCGGGTGCTGTTGCCAACATCGTCGAGTTTCGGAGCGGGCCGGTTCGGAAGTGGGCAATATTGCTCAGTATTCGAAGCGTTGGCACCTTACCATTTTGTCATGCCGAAAAAAGCTTCACGGAGTGATCGCAGAGTCGAGCTTGCTGTCGAAGGATGGTTAAATTCACTTAGCGGAATGCCGCCACGGCGATGCCCAAGCTGCAGCACTTCAATGGCGCAAAAGTCCGCTACGTTTTTCTGGCCGGAGGACGAAAAGTCGTGGGCGATTCCGCTAACCGTCTGTTCAAACTGTCCAACGCCGGGGCGATTCTACAGGTCTCCACTATCCGTGAGCTAAATTGACCAGCCAAAATTCATAACTTTTAGCACAATGGTATGTCCGAGTGCTAGGAGGTTCTATGTTAGGTTACGGTTTGGCAGGAACAGTTTTGGTAATTCTCTTGATTGTCTTTCTCGTGCGCGGCAGTTTGTGAACAACTTTGGGCGCTCCGACGCGCCCATATTCGCTCATCGGTGAAAATGTTTTCTGAAGGGTGTTGACGCTGATTCCCAGCCGCTCGGCGATGCCCCGAACACCTAATCCTTCGGACTGTAGCTTCCTGGCAGCTTTTACCTCGACACGAACAGCCCTTCGTCCCAACTGTTTGCCCGCTGTTCTGGCGCGAACTAGCCCCGCTTTCGTCCGCTCGGAAATGCTGATCCGCTCCTGTTCGGCCAGGGTCGCCATGATCGCGAGGACTCGTCCTTCATAATGCCGCAAGAGTCGAAATACGGTTCCATGAATCAGCGCCATGCGACATTCCAGGAATCCAACTGCGTGAGATAAACCAGTGTCTTTCGCGTGCCTTCTCGGCTCAGGCGATCCAATTTCCAGAACAAAAGCAGGTCGAATCGTCGTTGGCTCGCCTCTAGCATCATTCGCTTGAATTGGGGCCGCTCCTTCTTCCCCGAGCCGCTGACGGTATCGATGTATTCGGCCACGACGATCCAGCTTTGCTTGTAAGCAAAGTCGCGCAACTGGAATAGCTGGTTGTCGTTGTCCTGTTTGTCGGTGCTGACTCGGGCATAAATTGCAATTCGCATGAGCGTGGGATGCGGACAGCAACGCGGGAGATGTAGCAACAAATGAATGTTTGTTGACACTGGGAAACGCTGGCTGCGCGCGCTGTGGAACTGTGAACTTAGGGGCGCTCTTGCAGCAGGGTTTTTGGATTGCAGCTTCGAGTACTCCGCCTTGGCTTCCTTCAGGATGGGGATGTCGGGATCGGCATCTTTTCAGATGCGGATAAATCGCCACCCTGCCTACACAGGGCTCTAGGGAAAGTCGAGATCGAGGCGGTATATTTCCTGCGTGCTTTTGTCCCGCATCAGAAGAGGTGTGTCATCCGGTCCCAAGCCTACCCAGGATTCCCAGGGATCGAAACCGCGAGGCACTTCCTTGAGACTAAAAAGACGTTCTACTTTCCCATCCGCAATACTCACGCGAACGAAGTCGTCGCCTTTATCGAGATAGTTCTCCGCATAGAGATACTTTCCATCAACTGACCAGTTTTCAAAAGCAAACAAACCTTGGGCCAGTTGGGACCATTTCCGTGTCTTGAAATCGTAGAGCATGAGTCTTGTCGAGTCGGCGGAAAAGGCCGCGATATATCGCCCATCCCGAGAACAACGAGGGCTGAACAACCCCTCTGAACCCGTAACATCGGAAATGCTCGAGGTTTGCAAGTCGACAACTCTTATGCTCGGGGCCGACGACTTCCCATACTCCAACCACGGCATGGCTCCAAAAATGATGGAATCGCCGTGAGGCATCCAGGTAGGATCACCCTCGTTGCGGCCTTCTGAGGTTAACTCCTGCGGTGTGCCTCCTTGGGCGGAGACTACAAAAATCTTCCACGGCCTTCCCGGCCGCAACCCCATGAACGCAATTCGTGTTCCATCCGGTGACCACCGTGGTAAGTGCGCTTCTAGAGGTGCAAACGTGAGTTGAATGCGCGAGCTTCCATTCAGCCTGCTGAGCCAGAGCGTATGCTCCGGATGCGCAACGTAAGTAATCCACTGTCCATCGCGAGAGATCTCTGCCTCACCTGCGGAAATCCCAGGCAGATAAGTCGAGAATTGTTGTGATTTTCCCGCATATCGGACCAGGTCAAAGCGACGCTGCCGGCCGATCACAAACAGCCGTCCATTTTCCCTGCTGACGGGAGTGCCAAAAGCCAGCGGCCCGGCAGTGACCTGCAGGGGCACGGTACTGGCCCTACTCGCAATCGACTTGCGTTCTCGGATGGCCCAGATGTCCTGACCGTTGGCACGACCGGATTGAAAGAAGAAATACTTCCCGTCCAACGTCCAGGTTGGAGCGGATTCCTTGGGGGGCTTGTTCCAGTCCAACAGCAAAGGATGAAGCCCGTGTCCGTCCGCCGCAACCTCCCAAAGCGAGGAAGTATGTTGAGCCGGATCCTCTACACTGAATCGTAAGAGATTGCCATCGGGTGAAACCCGCAGCCCGAAGGGCACGCCCGCGACCGTCACCAGCTTGCGAGACTCAGTTCCGTCCACATTGCATAAGTACAACGTTGAACCGTTGCCGTAAATAATATGACGACCGTCGGGGGTCCAAGTGGCGGCGTGTGCTACGATGTCGCCCAATCGGCGCGGGGACCCTCCCGGAACCGGCAAAACCCAAAGTGCGGATTCGGGTTCCACGCCTTCTTCACCCGTTCGTACGAGAAGTTCAGAGCGGCTTGGTAAAATGTCGTAGATGTCAGCGCTCGGTAACGGGTTAGGAAGTGGTGCTGTATCTCCGCCAGACGTTGAGACTTGCATCAGCACCGAATGACCACCCGCATATTCCGAAAAGTAGAGACGCACGCCATCCGTGACCAGGGATCTTTTTGGCGAACCATCATTCGTAATTTGAACCGACGCAATAACCCTAGGAGGGGATGCCGGCGATTGGACGAACCGCGCCGCAGCAAGGATCGCAACGACCCCAACAATGACAAAAACTCCCCAGACTAGGGCTTTCCTTTTCGGCAGAAACGAAGCCCGGGCCCGCGCAGTAGCCGCCGTAGAGAAGGCGGAACGGATTCGCTCCTTCGAATCCGCCGCGGGCCTCGCGGCCGACCGAGTAGCCAGGGCTTGCCCTGATTCTGTTTCCCGGCGGAGGTTTTGCAAATCGGTCCGCATGTCCGCTGCGCTCGAATAGCGCTGCGCTGGATCCTTCTCGAGAGCTTTCCGCACGATGCGCTCAAGCTCGGGAGGCGTGGACGGGTTAAATTGCACAGGCCAGTCGGGCACGGTGTGAATAAGCGAATCGAAGACCGCAGCCGTAGTCTGTCCTCGGAAGGGCAGTACTCCCGTCGCCATCTCATAGAGTACGATCCCGAAAGAGAACAGGTCCGAACGAGAGTCCAAGGGCTGGCCTAATGCCTGCTCTGGCGACATGTATGGGATGGTTCCCAGAGCGAATCCTGGGCGAGCAAGATCCCCCGGAGATTGCGTGATGCCCCCGAAGGTGTTGCCACTGATGCTGGCTTCGTCCCCTACGTTGAGCTTCGCCAGACCGAAGTCCAGAATCTTGGCGTGGCCGCGCTGGGTGACAAAAATGTTTGCCGGCTTAATATCGCGGTGAATGATGCCGTGCATGTGGGCCGCATCGAGCGCGTCGGCGATCTCTATCCCCAAGCCCAGCAACTGGGACAATAGTAGAGGACTTTCAGCAATGCGCTGCCTGAGAGTCATGCCATCGAGATACTCCATCGCGATGAAGCGCCGGTGCTGCGCCAACCCGATTTCATAGATTACGCAGATGTTGGGATGATTCAGGGCGGAAGCGGCACGAGCTTCCCAACGGAACCGCTCCAACACCGTGGGATTTTGGGCGATCAGATCGGGCAGGAATTTGAGAGCCACCATCCGGCCCAATTCGATGTCCTCGGCCTTGTAGACCACACCCATCCCGCCACCGCCCAGCTTCTCAACGATGCGGTAGTGCGAGATGGTCTGGCCGATCATGCGCAAGAATGCTATGGCGGAAGTCTAAGCAAGTCAATGAAAGCCATGGAGTTGGCTGTGTTTCAACAGGGTCAGATCAGCAAGGTGCCTGCTTTTTTGGACAGAGCGCGGTGGCGGTAACTCTTAAAGTCTCCTCTTACGCTGTGGAAGATAAATGAGAAACTGGAACCTCTTCCCAAACTGGACTCGCTTCAGCAGTCCCCGCTTTCGCCATTCATTCTTGAGCCATTCAACCGGAACTTCGGGCCGTCCACGCTCCGTATCGCCGCAACAGCAGCCTCGGCAGATCGTAACCTGCCCGACCACCAGGCGCTTCGTTTCGAGTGGATAGTCTCGGTGCGTGCTCACGGTGCTTTACCTGATTCCTAGAAACCTTTCAATCCAAGAGACCATAGAGTTCATCGATTCCAAACGGTTCTTGTGACTTCCGCGAGAGAAACAAGAACGCTGCGATGCAGAAGCCCGAGAATCGCCACAGTCACCAGGACGACACAAACCCGACTGTGGATTACGTAAGTCAGATGCATAACTACACATTCAAAACGCCCAGCGGCGCTGCAAAACCCATCGCCTCATCGCCTCACTTCAGAACTCCGGGGCAACAAGCCTCGTGGAATTCAGGATGAAGGTCAATTCCGAAGCCACGTGAATAAAAGCGGCCAGTAGGGGATTCAGAAAGCCAAAGGCTGCCATTCCGACTCCGATACTGTCCACTACCAACGTACCCACGAAATTCTGCATGATAATGCCACGACAGCGGCGCGCAACCCGCAAGGTTTCGACAAGTTTGGACAGGTCGCTTCCAATCAGAATGACATCGGCGCTCTCTCTGGCTACGTCGGTTCCTGAGCCCCATGGCAATTCCTACGTCGGCCTCCACTCTAAGGCCGGGGCGTCATTGATGCCATCGCCGACCATCGCCACTTTGTGATTCTTCCCGCGTAGCCCACTGACCCATTTTGCTTTCTGCTCCGGCAGAAGTTCGCCTACCGCTTCGTCTACTCCGAGATCGTGGCCGACAGATGTCGTTACGGCTTGCGCATCTCCACTCAACAGAACCGTTTTCAAACCCATTTGTCGCATGGCGGCCACGGCATTCTTTGCCTCTGGCCGCAAAACGTCAGCAATTCGTATGGTTCCAAGAACTTGCCCACCTCGCGTGACGTATACTTCCGACACTCCGCCCGCGCCGTTGCCATCGATCGGCAGGATTCTCTTGAAGCCATGCGCTAATAAGAGTGCCCGACTGCCGACAAGGATTTCCTCGCCTTGATAACTCACTCTGACTCCTCTTCCCGGCGTGTATGAGAATTCATCAGGTTCGACCAGAGTGAAAGCCAATTCGGCTGCACGTGCCATGACCGCCTTGGCAAAAGGGTGTTCGGATTTGCGTTCCGCAATGCTGGCAGCGGCTATGATCTGCCGCTCCCCGAAACCATTGGCTGAAACAATTTCACGAATTTGAGGAGTTCCGAAAGTCAGGGTGCCTGTCTTGTCCAACAGCACGGTGTCCACGGCGGCCAGTGCTTCTAGATAGAGACCGCCTTTAATGATGGCTCCCTGATGCGCGGCGCGGCCAATTGCACCGAGAATCGCAAGAGGAGTTCCAGCAGCGATGCCGCAGGCTCCGGCTACGATTACAACCGAAATGGTTGACCTGACGTTGTGAGTGATGATGAAGGTGAGAATTGCCGCCCCGAGGGCGAAGTACACGAGGTAACCCGCCAGGCGATCGGCGGTTTTCTGGATCGGTGCCCGAGATTTCTCCGCCCGCTCAACGGCTTCAACGATCCTTCCGAACGTCGTGTCGCGGCCGAGCTTTCTGTGCAGCTATTTCCAAAGCTCCCGATTGATTCATAGTTCCGGCATACACTACATCTCCGAGCACCTTCTCAACCGGCATCGCCTCCCCGGTAATGGCTGCCTGTTCCACGAAAGAGCTGCCGCCAAGCACGACGCCATCGACAGGAATATGTCCACCTGGCTTCACGATCACCGTATCGCCGACTTTAACTTGGCCAGCAGAGATTTCTATCAGTTGAGCATTACGCCTAACCGTGACTGTTCGGGGAAGGAAATTGAGAAGGTCCTGGATCGCACGTCGCCCTCGCCCAACAGTCAGACCTTCGAGCACCTCGGCGGCAAGCACGAAGCCTGTGATAACCAGAGCAGTGAAAAACTCTCCGATCGCCAACGCCGAAAGAAGAGCGATGGTCATCGAAAGTTCCATCGTCATCTTGCGTTCGACAATGTTCTCGAAGGCTTCTTTGAAGATAGGGTAGCCGCCGATCAAGGTCGCGGCGATGCCAATTACGCTGATGCGCGGAAATGGCTCCCAAACCCGAAACCAGACGGCTGTCGCGGTCAGAGCGACAAAAGCGATGCGGCCGAGGTCAGCCCATTCAACTGCCCCTGCGTGCTCTTCGCGCTCCGTGCTCTGGTCGGACTCGTTCGCTTCCGTGAGGTTTGTTCGCGTCTTTTCAGTCAAGGGGGAAGCGGTCATGGAGCCAGTAGTCCTTCCGTCAGATAGCGCCGCTACTTGAGATAAGACTTCACCATTTCAATCACTTCATCGGCGGCCACTACCTGCTGAGAAGTCGGTTTTTGCCTTGCGTTGAGAACATGGCTCCTGATGTGGCCTTCCAGAAGCTCGGCCATCAAACTGTTCATCGCTCCCCTGGCGGCGCTCATGACTTGCAGAACGTCGGAGCAGTCACGCTCTTCGGTGAGAGCGCGTACGAGAGCTTCCACCTGTCCTTGAATGCGTTTAGCTCTTAGGAGGAGCTTTTGCTTGTCCTTGATCGTGTGGCTCATGATTCAGTAATTGTTTTAATATACCATACCCGGTATGGTATTTAGCGGTTGGATGACTGCCGTCGGCCATTTGCCCAACAGACTCTAGTTCGGCACCGGCGTGAACTCCGTGCGCGTGACAAAAGATATTTCGCGTAGGGCGAAACTTTGGATGTCTGCGATAATCCTTCGAGGTGCGGACGGTATAGGCTGACTCGTTCCCAGAAATATCTTGAGGAGCGCTTTAAAGCTTACGGTGATGTTGATGCGTCCCCACGCTACTGGCCTCTGCGTCGCGAATGCTAAGACCCTTCGAACCCGGACTTCCTATCGTGTTCCAAAAACCCTCCCAGCACACCCTCGTAATCCCATGCTACTAAACCTCGCTTAAGCCGCACTTAGCCTGTTTCACCAATCAATGTTTCTGGAACGGACTGTACGGTCATAAAGGAGGGTTCCAAAACTTTCTATTGCAGCTTCGCGTATTCCGCCTTGGCTTCCTTCAGGATGGGGATGTCGGGGTCTGCGTCTTTCCAGAGGGCGAGGAAATCCTGGTATGCGGCCCTCGCTTTTGAAGTGTCCCCAGTCATTGTATACGCCCGACCCAAGCCCAGCTTGGCCAGCGAATGTACGGGAGCCGTCGGAGAGATTCCGCGATGGCCCACAACCTTCTGGAATTCCGCTTCCGCTTCCGTCCCACGTTTCGCCTGCAGGTAGGCCTGGCCTCGAATGTAGATGGGCAGAAGTCCCTGTATCGAGCCCATTTCGTACGGTGCCGTCGTCTGCAGCGCCTCGATTGCCTTCTCGGGTGCTTTGCGCTCCAATTCGATTAACGCCTGCACGATGGGAATGTTCACCTGATGCAGCAGCGTGTCGGCTGGAAAGCGGCGGTCCAACTCCTCCGTGATGGCTTGAGCGTGACTCCCATCTCCAGCCATCGCCAACGCTAACGCCGCTGGCTCCAGACTGTCCCGGCCACGCGCCAGGACTGCGCTTGAAGCAGCCGATTCTCGCGCCTGCAGTGCGTTTCCAACTTCCGCCTGCGCCAGGGCCCAGATCGACTGGGTCTGCGCCATGGCTCCCTTGAAGCCGAGGCGCTCGCTCCCCCGTACCGACCGCTGCATCAATTCGCCAGCCTTTTGCATTTGCCCGTGCGCTGCGGCGGCATTCATACCCACGCGCAGCAGGGCGTATTCGCTGGGCTTTCCTTCTGACCATTTCAGTTGTCGTTGCATTTCGTCGGCATTGCTGTCCAAGAAAGCCACGCCGTACAACAGCACGTGGATGAAGAAGTTGTCGGCCTTGGCGTCCACCGCTCTTTGCAGGATCGAACGCGCTTCCTCCGGCCGGTTCAGCGCCATGTACGGCAGGGCTGCGTGGAAGTAGCCAAACGGGGCGCCGGGTTCGAGACGGGCGCACTCATTGGCTATGGGAATGGCTTTCTCAAACTGCCCATAATATTGGTTGTACACGAGCGCAAGGTTGCCGAAGGCGGTGGAGTCGTTCGGATACGCCTTGGTGGCCAATTGCAGGGTTTGTTGTTCTTTCTCAATGTCTCCGGTTGCCGTATAAAAGTGGACGGTAATGTAATATCTCTCGCGCTCGCTCACCCTCTCGCGCAGGTCGAAAGCTTTTTTGGCAACCTCCACCGATCGATCCTCTTCCCCAACATTAGCGTAAATGGCGGCCAGCCGCGCATACGCCAGGGCGAAATTCGGATCCAGCTCGATGGCGTGCTCGAAGAGAGGAATAGACTCGGTCTCGCCACCCCCATTTCGCACCTCGTCAGCCGCGGCATACGCCTTCAACGCTTCGAGCGACGACGTTGTTGCCTCGGTCACCGGCGTATCGAACTTCTGAATGGACGCCAGCGATTCGCCCAGCTTTCCGCGCAGACTCGACGCCGCCTTTCCCACCGCTGGCAGTACTGCCTCCTTGGCCGCTGCTGTGACCTGCTCTCTGGCGAGTGAATCGCCAGTTGCGCAGTTGGTAGCCTCCAGCGCGACGACGTATTGACTTCCGAGAGCGGCAATCGAACCGCTCAGCATGGCCTTGATATTTTCCCGCTCGCAAATCTCCCGCGCTACGCTGCCAGTTACCCGCTCGTCTGCTGCGCGTCCCATGAACTGCAGCGCTTTGCGGACTGTCTGATCAGGCACGATGTTCAGATAGGGCGACTGTTCGAGCTGCACCGCCAGAGCCTGCTTTAATGTCCCGTCGAACACGGGGTCGCCAGTTGTGTTTACGAAATCTGCCAGCAGGATTGAATCCTTCTCGGTAAGCTTCTGTCCCGAACGGGACCGCCAGTACAGCCCTCCGCCCAGCAGAGCGGCGATCACGACGAAAGCCACCGCGGCCAAACCAAATCGCTTAGAGGAAGGGAAAGACGATCGCAGCTCGGCAGATTCGTGTGGCTCGGATCTGCCCTGAGCCACATTCGATGGCGCCCCCGCCCGCGAAAACGACGAGGAAGAGATGGCGGCAGCTCTGCCACCGGATGATCCCGAAGAAGAGACGGGAGGAGATGCTTGAGAGGAACCTGCGGCGTTAGTATCCGCCGGTTCTTCCGCCACGATCCTCTTCCCCGACCCCGAGTCCCGCTTCAAACGCTGCAGCTCGGCGCGCACCTCTGAGGCATGCTGATAGCGCAACTCCCGGTCCTTCTCGAGTGCCCGGTTGATAATCCGTTCCAGCTCCGGCGGAACGTCCGGGTGTAATCGAATCGGCGAGGTCGGTACCTTCTCCAGAATGGCGTGAAAAATGACCGCTGAGGTTTCTCCCCGGAACGGTAATGTCCCAGTTGCCATTTCGTACAGCACGGCGCCAAACGAGAAGAGATCGCTGCGCCGATCGAGGTCCTTCCCCCTTGCCTGCTCCGGCGACATGTATGACATCGTACCCAGCGCCGTACCCGGGCTGGTCAGATGCTGTTCGTCCATCGTCGGCACTGAAGACCCAGCCTCGTTCGCGGCGCGTCCTAGCTGGGCTGACACCTTCGCCAGGCCGAAGTCCAGAATCTTGGCGTGGCCCCGCCGGGTCACGAAAATGTTGGCCGGCTTGATGTCGCGGTGCACGATGCCTTCGGTGTGGGCAGCATCCAGCGCATCTGCGATCTCGATGCCCAGCGCCAGCAGGGTCTCCAGTTCCATGGGGCGGCCGGCGATCACGTGCTTCAGAGTCGCCCCCTCCAGATACTCCATGGCGATGAACGCTTGCCCATTCTGCTCGTCGATTTCGTAGATGGTGCAAATGTTGGGGTGATTCAACGCGGACGCGGCCTGCGCCTCTCTCTGGAAGCGACTCAAGGCCAGCGGGTTCTGGGCTACTTCGTCAGGCAGGAACTTCAGAGCGACGAAACGGTGAAGCTTGATGTCCTCGGCCTTGTAGACCACACCCATTCCGCCGCCGCCGAGCTTCTCCACGACCCGATAGTGCGAAACGGTTTGGCCGATCATGGATGGAGGAGCCACTGTGGCGCTCCATCTTAGGCGGGACGCGAAGGCAAGTCAATGAAAGCGGTGGAGTTGGCGGTATCTCAAAAGGATGTTGGCGTAACATCCATCACACAGTCCGCAGTCACGATCGAACAGATTTGGGGCCCTGCTTGTCCCATCTCCCTAGTACATCTCTTTGAGATGCCCGTCGAACCGTTGGGCCGTCCGCTTTATCACATCAGATTGGTCCGCCGGCTGGGTAATGCCATGCCCTTCGGTCGCGTAATAAAGCA
Organism: Terriglobia bacterium; assembly: GCA_963803655.1. Classification (GTDB taxonomy): domain Bacteria; phylum Acidobacteriota; class Terriglobia; order Terriglobales; family Acidobacteriaceae; genus JAIQFF01. The sequence goes on along the minus strand of CAWDNR010000007.1, from coordinate 244,964 downwards.
ACTCAGTTTCGATGCCGTGATGTTTGAGCGCACGCCAGAGTTGAAAGGTCTGCGGGGCGGGACAGATTGAATCTTGATTATGAATAAAAGAGCGTTGCGGCGTGAACATTTTTGACGAATCGAACCGGAGAGCTTTTCGCGTAGATGGCAGGATCTTCGTATGCTGACGCGTCCATGTAGGGAATCACCCACTTCTCGACGTCCGTCTGACCATAGTAACTCTCCCAGTCCGAGACTCCAGGCCCGGCCACCGAAGCGCGGAACATCGGTCTGGGTAAGGCCCACATGGCCATGAACCTCCGTAGCTCCAACCCGTAATACCCACTCGGCGTGGATCGACGGGAAGCATGCTGGTCACTTGCTTCACGCCGGCTTCAATGTCCCGAAGATCGCCGTATCCCAGATTCTTCACGTTCCCCTGCGTGAAAGACTCTCCCGACCCAAACCCTCCCCGAGGATTCGGATTCAGGATGAAGTAACCGAAGCTGGAGAGAATTCCCACGTTGTCGAATACCGCGGGCCAATGCGACAGAGCGGGAGCGAGTTAAGCGTAGGAAGACATTTTGTTGCTAAACATACCCACTAAGTTATTTTGTTTCAATCCGGTAGCGCACCCATGCCAGCGATTGGCCATGATCGGAACCTACGAAGTTGAAAGAATGTTTCATTCTTCTGGGTGCGTACGCGAGTTGGCACTCCGCGCCGGTCGGGTCATCAGGTCGATGTAGATTTTGTAGAACTTCTTTGCGTCGATATCGAATTGGACATTGGCCAAGCGCAGGTACGGAGGAACCTGAGCGGTGGAGTCCCAGAAGATGGTCTTTCCGTAACTCGCTCCGTGATCCAGATCGATGTCCATGTAGAGCTGCTTTTGGCCGGTGATGATCGACGGGTCAATCAGGGCCGCGCCAGCGATTTCGTCCCACATATACCCTGGTAGAGAATACTTATCCAGATATTGCGTGACCGGAGTGTTTGCCCTGGAGATGACAGCTTTCATCGCCGCGGTGAAGCGCGTCTTGACCGAAATATCAATCGGGGTAATGGTTACTTTTTTCCAGGGCGCACGCAACACAATGCGTGTAGCCTCCGGATCGAACCACCAGTTGAATTCGCGGCGGGCATCAATGGCGCCGGGATCGATTGCGCCCTTGTCCGCGTACAATCCGCCGCCCATCATTACCAATTCCTTGGCTAGCGTGGCGACTTCGGGGTCGAGCTTCAGCGCCAAGGCAAAATTGGTCAATGGTCCGCCCTCCCATAGAACCACTTCACCCGGATACTTGTGCACCATCTTCACAATGAACTCGGCCGCCGTTCCAGGAGCGGCTTGAGTGTGCGGCGCGCCCTCCTTCATGGCCGGAACAACGTCGGGGGCGTGGTAGGGCTCGTCATAGATGGTGGAGCGATTAGCTTCGAAGCGCTCCGTCCAGCACCCCTTGTATTCCAGCTTGCCGTAGAGGGCTTCCCAGCGCTCGGTTTCTTCCTTGGAATTGAGCAAGGGAAATTCAGCACCCTGGACTACCGGAACGTCCGTGCGCTCTGCAATCTCCGTCACACGAAGCGCATGCTGGGTCTCTTCCTTCACCCACTGGTCGCCGCTCACGGTGGTGATGCCGAGGACGTCGAACTTGTCCGATTGCAGGAAAATCAGGATGGCCTGCTGGTCGCTGGTGCCGGGGCCACGAGCGTCCTGGTCGACGATGATCTTGATTTTCTGGGCCGCGGCCTCAGTCCCCAGGAGAGCGACCAGGAGACACGCTGTCTTCCATACGCACCGATCCATTGTTCCCCTCCGACAGATCCTAGTGGCAGAGTGGCTAAGCATAACAGGACTAGTCGTGGGAAGGTTTGAACACTCATAGTGGTACATGCAGATGTCGTCCACGAGAACGTCGATGCGGGCATCTCACTCGTGCCGCGGTCTCGTCGATTGCTGTCGGGAAATCGATTGTTGCGAGCTTATTTTTTTTGTGCCTGGACAATCAAGGCGCGTGCCACTTTCTTGATGTCGGCCACTTCGTCCGCTGTGGCGGTGTCTACGTAGTTGCCTACTAGTTTTTCGCAGCGGTCGCGCACCTGATCGTAGGCTGTGGGGTCTTGGCCACGAACTGCCAGCAATTCTTTAAGCCAGTGCTTGCCGTAACCGGCGTGCATGGTTTCGTCGGCCCAGTCGAAGTCCATGTCGTGCTCACTCACAGCGTCACCGTAAGCACGGAAAAGCTGCGTGCGGACCGGTTTGTAGCGGATGTTCTTGGTTTCAAAAAAATAGAGCATCGCCAGGCGATAGATATGATCCTGGCCAGAAGCGCTTTCGTAAATGTAGGTTCCCAGCGGAATGTCTCTGGGATTAAGGCCCCATGCCATCAGGCGTTCGTAGCCCATGCGACAGTGGCGCGATTCATCGTAGGTCCAGCGCGCAGCATTGTGTATCCATTCCCAGGGCAGAATGTCAGCGAAAGCGCTCAACATAACGCCACCGTTTTCTATTGCCCAGACTTCATTCAAGTGGCTGATAGCCGAGCGGAGTTGCAGTTGCATGCCTTCGCCGTAGGGATAAGCGGGATCGACTACGTCCGGCCAGTAAAAGCGGCAAGGCCAGAAGCGCCGGTCCCGCGCCGGCTTGTCGGGAATGATATAGGTCTTTCCGCTTGGCAAAGGCTTTAGGGTGGCAGATAGTGAGGACGGCCCGATTCCTACTCCACCCACGTCAGAAAGCCGTTTGGCGACTGCCTGTGTCCATGCGAGCGCGCCCTCGCGCAACTCGGGATTGCCGGCCAGCGCCGACTCGCTCCATTGCTCGAAGGCACCGATCTGTTCTGCCTTTTCAGAGACGGCGAGCGACAGAAAGCGGTGCGTGGGCCCGTCGGCGATGGAATCAGATGCTTCCAGATATGCCTGGAAGGAATCGCGCAGAGCCGGCAACAAAACTCTTCCAATGCTCAACAGGAAAGCTGGAACTGATGGAGAATTTCTAATTGCACCGAAAAGCTCGATCAGCGCACGGTCTGTGCCTTCCTCCTCCAGCAGGCGGCTGGGGAAACGAAGCTCGAACACGCGATTCCGCAAGGCATCAGCAGTCTCCGCGCTCTGCCAGATGAAACGGGCGAGTCCCGTCTTGATATCAAGAGGGGCGACAGCAGGAATCCACGCCGCCTGGCTCACCAGAAGCGAACGCTCACAAAAGAAAAAGCGTTTGAGGATCTGCGCGGTGTCGAAGCGCATCCAGCGCGCCCGGGGCTGAGAGGTCAGCAGGAATGGGGAACTCGACGACATGGACACGGCTATTCTCGCAGAGTTAACGACTGAGTCCCAGAGGCATGAAAAAATAATCCTCTTAGCGAGTATTGCTGAACGCCACGGTAAGTACCGCCGCGATCAGGACCAGCAGACCCTGATTCAGCATTCGACGGCTAAGGGCAGGCGCGCCCTGCCACTCGCCTCGCCATAATCCCCAGAGATTGCCCACGACGATGGACAGAGAGATGAACAGAGGCCAGCCGGCAATCGCGCCCCAACGCCCCAGTTTTGCGGCACCGGCACCGTAAAGATAGAAGCTTCCAATCCACATCAGCGCCATCCCCGCGCTAAGGCCCAGATTGCGCGGCGTCTCGCGGTTCCAGTATTGGCCCAGGGTGCGCTTGCTGATGATCAGGTACAGACAATATGCGAGGTTAGCGACGCACCCCAGAGTAAACAGAAGAGCCCACACCGTATTCCCTGAAGAAGCCAGGGACACTCCCAGCGACACGGCAGCCTGGATCACGTTTCCCCCGAATGCCACGCCCACGTTGGGCAGGCAAGAGAGTATGCCGGCGAGGATTGCGATGGCCAGGCCGATTTTGAAAGCCTTTGATTGTGTTGTGGCGGACTTCCCTTCAGAAGGCGTGCGGCGGGATCCGGCAATAGAGCACAGCGCGATACCAAAGATGACCAGCGCCGTTCCGGCGAGCAGAAACAGGCCTTTGCTTGTGAAAAGACTCTGCGGGAAGAACAACAGGAGCGGAATCAGCGCGCCTAGGCCGGCGATAAGTCCCATGATGATTGGATATCCCAGGGCCATGCCGAGTCGTTCCATCCCCAGGCCGAACAGGACAGCACCTACTCCCCAGCCCAGCCCAAAAAGCGCCAGGACAGCGAGGTCTTTCACGGGAGACGCGGAATACACGGCGAAAATATTTGGCACCAGCAGAAGCGTGATGATCCAGTTGAAGACAAACATGCCCAGCAGTGAGAACGCGGCCCAGGTGTGCTCCCACAACCATTGTCGAACGAGTGTCATGGGAAGAACGAAGGTCCCTTGCAGCAGGGCCGCTAACAGTACCAGAAGAAAGCCGATCAGCAGGGGCATAAGGGAATCTCAACGTTTGCAAACTCTATTCAGACCACGCACCGCTGCAGTTCAACGCCAGCCGGGCATTCAAACTTCACCGGAGGGGTCGTCGGCCAGGAACCACTTCGGAGGATGGAGGTCTTGCTTGCGGTAGAACTGGAGAACGTCATCTCGGTTGGGCAGTGAAGGAATGACGCCCTCCTTGGTGACGGCCAGGCCACCGGTGACAGCGGCAAACGGCACGGCCTCCGCGAGACTCGCGCCGCAAGCCAGCGCGATCGCCAACCCGGCGTTGAAAGCGTCCCCGGCGCCCGTTGTATCCACCGCCGACATGCATACCGCAGGAACGCGTATGGAGGATTTGTCGGTTACGATCAATGCTCCGTTTTCTCCCAAGGTCATTACGACCTGTTTGACTCCGCTGCGAATCAACCTGCGCGCGACTACCTCGGGCTCGACCTCCGCCCCCGGACCAAGACCGGCCAGCACCTTGGCCTCACTCTGATTGGGGGTAAGAATATCGACTAACTGCAAGAGGGACGGAGGCAACGGCCGAACCGGAGCCGGATTCAGAATCGTGATTGCACCTTGTTCGCGTCCGTGCGCCAGTGCGGCCTCAGCGGCGGCTACCGGAATCTCAAGCTGAGTGAGCACCACAGCCGACGAATTGAAAGCAGCTTCACAACGGGCAACATCGGTGGCGGTCAAGAGCTCATTCGCTCCCGGATCGATGGTGATGCAGTTATGTCCGCTCGCCGCCTCGACAATAATGAAGCCCACTCCAGTCGGTGCGTTGGCAGTGTGCTTTACATAGGTGATGTCAATGCCTTCGTCGCGATAGAGGCCGAGCGCCATTTCTCCGAAAGCGTCTGCTCCAATTCTGGCGACGAAGCTGACTTGCGCTCCCAGCCGGGCGCATCCCACTGCCTGATTTGAACCTTTCCCTCCATAGTCCACTCGATAACCCGTTCCCAAGAGTGTTTCGCCGGTATTCGGCATACGTTCGACTTTCATGGTCAGGCCGGTAGCGTAGCTGCCCACGACCGTAATTCGAGGAACGGTCAACAGAAAATCTCCTCGGACAGGAGTCTGGATAACGCAAGACGGGTAAGCCTACCACACGCGGAGCTGGATCCTTCTGCGGCTCGCGAGGGGTCTATTCCAAGTTGCAACGTAATAAATCGGAAATGGCGTAGCCGTCAGGATAATCCTCTGGATAGACTGCGAGGGGACTTCTGAAGGCTCGAGACGGATCATCAGGGTGTTACCTAATGATGTGCCACAAGTCAGAAGACCGACAAGAGCCAGGGTGTGCGTCGGAGTTCTGAGCGCCTCTGCAGAGGGTGTCTGTGAAGTCGCCCAATGGGAGCGAAAAGGAGCCGACACCTGAGCTTGGCGAGAAAGACGAGAACAGGCACGACAGAACCGGCTGTGTGCGCCGCCAATCTTCGGGTGGGCTAAAAAGGTGCACGAAAACGCAGCATAAGAACACTGTGGGGACCGAATCCCACAGCGTTAGATTTGGTTGCGGGCCGAGGGTGGATTTGAACCACCGACCTTTGGGTTATGAGATTCATCTTCGATTTTCTCCTCTGCAGTAACTCGCATTCACCAGCGTTCAAAATCTAACACTTCCAGTTCTGCTTGTCTCCGCTGACCATTCATGAACACTTGGGAGTGCACGTGATTCCTTGCGCCTTTGTGGAAGTTTCTGTGGAAGGAGTCGGCTGCGGTCCATGACCCGACTCAATTTGGGGAATCAGTTGAATCACAAATTAGCAGCAGGTCATCAGCTAGCTCTGCTCCATGCTTAAAGCAAAGTCGCCCATGTTCTTCGGTAACCAACTCTCTCTGTTTCGGGCATCACGTTCGACGAAAATCAGTATCATGAAGTCATGCCCTCTTCTTATCGGATCGGTCGGCTCAGCTCACTGCTGGTCATGCTCTCGCTCCTGCCCGGGTGCAATGCGCTAAATCCCCTCTGCGGGAGCGCCCGTCCCGTACCGATGCTCAACTCGATCTCTCCAACAACCATGGTCTTTTCACAGTTGCCGCCCAGTTTCGTACTCACCGCGACCGGCGGCCAGTTCGTTTCCTCTTCCGTGGTGGTCCTCGACGGCGCCACTCTCGCCACCGCCGTGAAGAGCAGTTCGCAGCTCACGGTCACCATTGTCTCCTCCATGATCCCCGCTCCCGGAAGTTTCAACATCACGGTGCTGACGCCAGCCGGCAACACCGGCAGCCTCGGCTGCTCCAGCGGAGGCACCAGTGGCGCGCGCGTCCTGACCGTCAACTGACCCACCACCTTGCCACCCCCGATCACACCCAGCGCTGACCACTCAGTCTGAAGCTAGCAGTCCCGGCGGAGAGAGCAGGTCACACTCCCTTCTGTGAAATTGCCGTCTCGCAGTCTGGGTTTGCCTGCGGCCGAGTTCCCGACCGATCTTGGGGTTACCACTAGATCATCGTTCTCTAAGTAACTAGACATTTGAACCCGACGATGTTTTAATGGGGCATGCCCTTTCAGAGCAGGCGCCGGCGCCTAGTCTTCAGCGAGGACGAGCAGGGTATGTTGGAGCGCCTCCGCAAATCGCGCACCGAGCAGAAGAGGCGTACGGTGCGCGCGGCGATCTTGCTGGACTCGTTCGCCGGTCTGAGTGATCAAGCAATTGCGCAGACCCAGCGGGTGAACCGTAACACGGTGATACTCTGCATCCAGAAATGCCTCCGCTTTGGCGTGCAGGCTGCCTTAGGAGAATTGCCGCGTTCGGGCAAACCGCGTCAGGTTTCGGATGCGGCGATTGCATGGGTGCAGAACTGTGCCTGTCAGAAACCCAAGGAGTTGGGCTATGCACAAGAGTTATGGACGTACCGTCTGCTGACCGCGCACCTGCGGCAACAGGCCCGGCCGGCGGGGTACCCGGAACTGGAGCGGGTGAGCCGCTCCAAGCTGCATAAGATCTTGATGCAGGGAGAACTTCGGCCGCATAAGGTTCGTTACTATGTGGAGCGACGAGACCCAGAGTTCGAGTCCAAGATGGCAGCGGTACTGCATGTTTACAAGGACGTAGAGATTCTCAATGAAGGACTGCTGCGCGGCGAGATTCGCGAGCCGGGGATGGTCACGGTGTCCTACGACGAGAAACCCGGCATTCAGGCGCTGGCGCAGAAAAAGCCCGACCGGCCGCCAATGCCCGGACAGCATGCCAGCCCGACCCGGGACTTCGAATACAAGCGGCTGGGAACCGTTTCCTTGCTAGCGGGGCTGGATCTGCACCGTGGTACGGTCACCGAGATCGTCAGCGAGACGCATAAAAGCAAGGATTTCATTGAGCTCTTGAAAAAGCTGGATGCGGCTTATCCGGCCACCACGACGTTGCGACTGATTCTAGACAATCACTCCGCCCACATCTCGAAGGAGACGCAACGCTACCTGGCGAGTCGGCCGCAACGCTTTCAGTTCGTCTTCGTTCCCAAGCACGGTTCGTGGCTCAATCTGGTGGAAAATATGTTCAGCAAGATGGCGCGCAGCATGCTCCGGGAGATCCGGGTGGACAGCAAACAGGAACTCATCCAGCGCATCCACCTGTACTTCCAAGAAGTGAATGCAGCTCCGGTGGTATTCCGATGGAAGTACAAGATGGATGAGGTTTCTGTTGATTAGTTATTTAGAGAACGATGATCTAGTCCGGTTTTTCGTTCCCTCCTTGAGAATTTCAAAATCCGGGACTGGACTTTTGGATAGTGTCCTTATCATTACTCGATAGTCTTAAAACCTATGAGTTCGGAAACGCCCCTCCTAGCCCTATGATCCCGGCCGAAGACGGTTCACAATTCATGTCCATGTCGTTCCCCCGTCGTATTACCCGACTCCCGTTTGCGATTTCACTCTTTCTGATATCGGCGGGGAGCGTTGCAACTTCGGCCTCTACCAGCGGGAAACGTCTCGCAGCCAATCCGCTGAGCTTCAGCTTTGGCAATATCCAAGTGGGTAACAGCCTGACCCAGCATGAAACATTGACCAACTCTGGTAATTCGACGGTGACGATTTCGCAGGCCACCATAACAGGCGCGGGATTCAGTTTGTACGGCCTCAGCTTGCCCCTGAGCCTGAATAAGGGACAGAGCATCACTTTCAGCATCCTCTTTACTCCAAGAGTCGCGGGGAGCACCAGCGGCGGAATCGCTATAGTTTCGAATGCTTCGAATCCAGGCTTAACCATCGTTCTGTCTGGCAACGGCGTCCCTGCCGGCCAGATAACCTCCAGTGCGCGCGCTTTGAATTTCGGCAGCGTGACCGTAGGCACGAGTAAGACCCTGACCGCTACTCTAACCGCCACAGGCTCGAGCGCGATCCTGTCTTCGGCGACTTCTAACAGTCCCGAGTTCATTCTGGGTGGAATATCTTTGCCCAAGACCATCGCCGCCGGGCAGAGCGTATCGCTCACCTTGACCTTCACGCCTCGGGCAAGCGGCACAGCCTCCGGGATCATTTCCCTCGCCAGCAACGCCGCCAATACCCCGACGATCGAGACCCTGACGGGATCGGGCGCGGCAACTCCAGCTCACAGCGTCAGCCTTTCTTGGACGTCTAGCCCTTCCGCAGTTGTGGGATACAACTTGTACCGCGGTGCAAAATCGGGTGGTCCATACGCAAGGGTCAACCCGGTTCTGAATGCCAGCACGAGCTACACCGACAACTCGGTTCAGGCAGGCACGAGCTACTACTACGTGAGTACCGCTGTAAATGGCAGCGGCACAGAAAGTACGTACTCTAACCAGCTACAAGCTGTTATTCCCAGCCCTTGAGAATGGTAGGTGACCACTCCATAAAATTGCCGTGGCGTCGTCTAGCTTTGCCGGTGGCGGGGTTTCAGACTGTCCATAGGGTCACCACTAGCTCCCTGTTAGTTCGTCTCATTCTGGCGAATTTACTCCAAATCCGGAAACGACATTCGCTAAGTTGCAGTTGATCGCCTTTTCCATTCCCAGATTACTCACGACAGGATCAGAGCTAGGTTCTGGTTCATAGTTGACAAAATAGCTGGGCGTGTCTAAGGCGACGGCCCCATAACAATGGCGCTTCCCCAGCCACATCTTTTGCCCGCCCAACCGTTCCAGGGCTGCCATTTGCCGTCTTTCTTGAAGAGCACAGCGAAACTCCCGCTATAGCTGTGCGGGAGGTGATACCCCACTGAGAGCACCGCGACTTTCTTCTCGTCATCGAAGCCTACTTCGGAAAACTCAATCCAGAACGGCGCGGTCATCTTGTCCGCCGAAATGACTTCGTATGGTGTTTCGATGTGGAACTCCGGCTTTAGGGTCCGCCGGATTTGGTTCACGTTTTGGTAGTCAGCGATGGCCGGAGAAATGATTGCCAGCGCCTCCTCATTAGGGATTGCCTCCGATTCCGCATTAGGAGTGAGACACATTTTGTGAGGTGCAGCAGTCTGGTCGCTGATAAAAATCCTCTTGGCGTCGTGAGGAATGGATGCCGACTCGTTCTGAATGACGGCGGAATATACGGCGTATGCCTCTGGCTCGGCATACGGCTGAGGGGCCTCCACTTTAGGTCCAGTTTGCGCGGCGACTCGCAGGCTGCCTACGCTGCGAGTCGAATCAGTTCCAACCTAAAAGGCAGCACTAAACAATTCGGATGGTTGCAGGCCGCCGCAACCAAAATCGCTTCTATTTCAATCACTTCCGCAAACCCTGCCCATCCGAATTTGTGAGGTGTAACGATAATGAGCCGACTCATACTATCTCTCGGACGCCAATAAAATAATGACCGCCGCACGTCTCGATTCTGTCGAGGGTACCTGAACTCTTGAACCAGATAAGTTCTGGTGGCAAACTTGCTGGGATTCCAAGGGACCGGTTCAATAGAGGCTTACTCCTCGAAAAAGAGAGGAAAAACCCGATGTCGAATACATCCGCACAACCTCACGGCGTCATGGAAGGCAAAGGCTCATACAACAAGCATGCAAAGCTGCCGGCGGGCGGTGCAGCTTTGGCTATGCCGTTTTTGGAAAAGGCGGTTCAAAGCCTGGAGCTCGACCCGGGAGAACAACACATCGTCATCGCCGATTATGGATCATCGCAAGGGAAAAACTCTATGGTCCCTATGCAGGTTGCGATCCGAGGATTGCGCCGCCGCTTCGGCCCTAACCGAGCAGTCTCTGTGTTCCACATTGACCAACCATCGAACGACTTCACCACGCTCTTCGCAGTTTTAGATTCTGACCCCGATAGATATGTTCTGAATGAGCCCCATGTGTTTCCCGCTGTCATCGGAAGATCCTTCTATGAGAACGTCCTTCCGCCCGGCTCAGTCCACCTCGGATGGTCCTCATACGCCGCTGTATGGCTTAGTCGGATTCCGACGCTCATTCCCGGCCACTTTTTTTCTGCTCTCAGCACTGGCAGGGTGCGCGCCGAATTTGATCGCCAAGGCACGCAGGACTGGGAAGCCTTTCTCTCGTTGCGTGCAAGAGAGCTGCGCCCCGGAGGACGGTTGGTCGTCGTGCTTCCTGCACTCGCCGATGACGGATCGTCGGGGTTCCAACATCTGTTCGACTAAGCCAACACCGCATTGGAGGAAATGGTCGCTGATGGCGAGATCACGGCCGCCGAACGCTCGAGAATGGTACTGGGAGCTTATCCTCGGCGGAAACGCGATCTCCTCGCTCCCTTCGCAGCCAACGGAAAATTCCAGGGGCTCACGGTTGAGGACTGCGAAATGTCAGAGCTCCCGGATGCGGCGTGGGCCGATTTTCAGCGTGATGAAAACAAGGAAGCTCTGGTCACCAAGCACGCTCTTTTCTTCCGCTCGGTCTTCGTGCCGTCTCTTGCATCTGCGCTCGCCGGCGTAAGCGCCGGAAACGCCGAGGCGCTTAGCGCTTTCGGAGACCAAATCGAGCACCGCCTCAAGCGGCGTCTGGCGAGTGACCCAGCACCTACACACTCTTTCGTGCAAACCATTGTCCTCGCCAAAGCCAAGAAGGGTTAATCGCAAGTCCGCGCGCTTACGGACGCAAGAGTCTGTCGAGAACTTTGAGTAATGGATCATGGAGAGGACATCGGTCCCGAGGCGGTGACGGGAGTCACCGTAGCCGAGCGGCTACATCTGCGCGTAGCCTGGTTATGCGGCGCGATTCTGTTTCTCGAAGGCTACGACATCGCGGCCGCGGGCTACGCGGTCCCATCGCTCGTCGATGCGTGGAAGGTTCTTCCGCAAGCATTCACGCCGGTCCTGACTGCCGGCAATGTGGGGCTGCTGCTCGGTTCGCTCTTCGCGGGATTGCTCGGCGATCAGTTGGGACGCCGGCCGGTCCTGATTGGCTGTGCCGCGGTGTTCGGCGTTTTCTCTCTGCTCTCTGCATTTGCAAACTCGCCGATTCAGTTGGCCGCATTACGATTTCCGACCGGTCTGGGTCTCGGCGGCGGTGTCCCGCTCGCGGTCGCACTGGTCTCGGACTTTACGCCCCCGATGGCGAAGGGGAGGCTGGTGGTGCTGATGTCAACGGGAGTGCCGCTCGGTTTTGCGGTCGGGGGATTCCTGGCAAGCCAACTTGTGGGCCTTTTCGGTTGGCCGGCGATCTTCGTAACAGGCGGCGTGCTGCCACTCGCGATGGTGCCGCTACTGGCGCTGTGGCTGCCAGAGTCCGCTGCACTGCGCGAAGCAACCCCCCGGCACAATCTGGTGGCGGCCTTGTTTCAGAGCGGGCTTGCCCGAGTTACGGATTTCTTGGGCGATTCGAAAGCCCGCTCTCCCTCGACTGCGTACTCTCCCAGTTCGCCAGAGAGTCTAGAACTTCCAGAAATGAAATATCCCACTCTCCTCGGGCCCATCCCGGCGATCTCCTTCGTCGATAACCTGGTATTTACCTTCGGCAGCCTTCGCGATTCCGGGGACGGCGACGAAATCAGGAACAATGGCAAGACGACACTGGGACGCTGACTGGCTGCCCACGTTCGTGTTCAACACGCTCAACCGGGTGACTGTCGTCTTCGCTCCGTAGTTGTTTTCTGCTTCTCACACGCGCAGCAAGTGCTACGGTTGGGCACTATGTCCGAGGGACATGACGCTCCACCGACATCTTCTCAAGCGAATACGTAAACTTGATGCCACAGCTACAACACACCGGTACGTTCTTCCCTTTCGACAACTGTACTTCGATTGCATACAGAGAGTAAGTCTGATGAGGCAGGGCGGTGACGGTCGGAGTCGGAGGTGATAACAGCCATGAAAGATACATTCTCGAGTGCGGAACTGACGGCTCTACGGAACGATCTGATTCACGATTTTCTGATCGACTCGCGCGAGGTTGCCGAACTACTTCAGCTGTTCCTGATGGGACGCGGTTTCGGGGCGTCGCCCGAGGCAGCCCGAGACGCCGTGGCCGTGTCGAGAGATCAGGCTGCTCGATCCCCGTGCTGCAAAAGGAGCTGGAGGACCTTGCGCTGGTCATGTGAGCGTCACCGATAGAAACTAAAGGATCTGCGGGGACCTCAGAACCTAGTCGTTTCCCCGCAAGGTGATGAACACGAACCAGCCGGGCCAACCAGCCCGGCGTTCTTGTTCTGATAGCTTCTTGCCGTTGAGCTTCTCAGACAGGGCTGCGTGCTCGGCAAAACCCGAGGTGGCCCATGGGATGGATTTTGATTTCCCGAGCACCGATGCGGCTACACTGCCACGTGACAGCAATGACGTCCTTCTCATCCAGCAGAATCATGCAGACTGGCAATTGGGTTTGTAACCCCACGATTTCGGCGAAGCTCGTAACCGAATAGATAACATTTGGAATCGACCGACCACCCCGAAAGGTCACCCAGGACCCGTTCGGGAGAGCTACCCGGTCACAGCGGCGTCACTGAAGGCTAACTTACAAATCCTGAGGCGCCCGAAATGTTGTAGGCACTTGGTTTGGTCACATGCAGGGATTTGGAGTGCTGGCGGATTGTAGCGGCATCGAATGAGACCGCGTATTATCACGCGAATTAAATGTGGACGGCTCACGTTCTCATGATGGCGGCTTGAAAGGGCGGGCAGAAGATTGCACCGGCCTCGTTGAACAGTCCAGCGGCAACTAGGTGGCATGGCGGCGCGCTGGCGGCATTGGAACCTCCGATCGCGCTGGTCGCCGCCTCCCCAGCGCACGTGTCGGGCCGATGTCAATCTCCAGCTCTCGGATCGTACGGCGCAGCGTATTCCGGTGTATGCCGAGTCTCTCGGCAGCTTTGCACTGATTCCCTCTCTGATCCTTGAGCACTGTGAGAATGAAAGCCTTTTGAAATTCCCGCACCGCTTCAGAGCATCGCACACCGGCTCGATACATTTGCGAGACAACACTCTCTAGCTGTTCTTTCATAGCGGGTTTCCTCTTGCGGAATTACTGCACATGGGGTGGATCGCCTTCGTCATCACATAACTAGGAAGGCCAATTGAACGAGGAGGATCTCGCAGGAAAAGGAAAAGGCCGTGACATTGGTTATGCTCTAGCCGCTCGCTCCTTACGAGGAAGCCAACAGCGTGGAAGCATGCACCATCACGGCCCCTGATGTAATCACTGCTTTCGCAGTTCCAAACCCCAACCACTCCTCGCAGAGCTGTCGGTTTTTTCAGGTTTGGCGGCCCGGCAGGTTGCCCCACCGGTCTGATCACCCAATCTACTTCGGACTGGTTAATTTTATTTGAACCAACCCTTTCGATCGTCGACAGCGCGGACATTAAATTGTTAGGACTTCATTGTCAATGCCGCTTTTCTGTGCACAGAGTAAATAAAGGTGATCTGTTGCTAACACGCGTAATCGATTGATTGTGTGAGCGTTGCCGCACGGTCGAGATGCCAACAATCGGGTTTTGCACATGCGTTCCACATTCATCGCTCGCGCGGTATTCGTTTGCTGCGCCGTTGACGATTTCCCGCCCCCGTGGTGCGTTGTTAAAATTGGAAATCATGAGATCAATCGAGAGCTCGAATCTGCAGGTGGATGGAATCGTCGAGACCTGCATCAACGTCGCGGAGATCAATCGCGCGCGTGAATTCAATCGCTATTCAATTTTGAGGCCATGGTCAGCGACGAGCGCTTCTGTGCTTTGCGGGCTGGTCCGGATGTGCCGCTGCTCTTCACTCATGGCGGGTCTAACGAACCGGTCGTTATTCGCGGAGGCATCATCCCTCCGCATGAGACACGTGGCGCGGGGCATCTCGCATTTTCAATTTCCGCTGACCTTCTCGCTGCTTGGCGAATACGACTGCGCGAACGCGGAATCGAGATTGAATCAGAGGTTCAGTGGGAGCGAGGCGGTACCGGTTTGTATTTCAGGGATCCGGATGCCAACTTGCTTGAGCTCGCTACTCCTGGCGTCTGGCCGAATTATTGACCCTGCGAACATTCCTGTTTCACAAAAAACGAAAATACCAATTAACTTCCTTCATTTTCATGTAGTTAACGGCCTTGGATTTGGGCGTACCGATCGAGAGAGTGACTCGCTCATTCTTGCGTGGGTGTAGCCGTGTAGGCTGGTGTAGCCCTCTCCAGATCTTTCTCGTAAAGAGATGTTCCCGAGAAGAGTATTGAAAGAGCCTACACGGGGCTACATGCCTACACCCGCGACCTGAAATCCACCGAAAAGCGTGATGGCGAGGACATAGTGGGCATACTGGCCTCAGTACGTATGGGAATGCTCAAAAACTTGGTTTGAAGGGTGGCGCCCTTGGTTTCTCGGGACCAAATATTATTCCGAACGGTCACAATTTAACAGCAAAGCCGCTGGTCGCCAACATCACTGTCGACAACCCGCGAGTAGTTCGCTTCCAGGTTGCGATTGCCGAACTTTCTTGGCTTCGACTAGCCCCTCAGCAGGCCTCTTCAGGCCGTCATTACCGGTCGTGAAGCCCGATAAAGCTGCCCGGCAAACGCTCCCAAACCCAGGCAAACGACACCCAAGCGGACCAGCCCGCCAAGATACGGGATGAACCCAACGATGGTGAGGATCAACAGGCCCACCAGGAGTCCCAGCAACCAATCGCCCTTCGTGGCTCCGGATGGCTTCAGAAGTATCCGCCCCAGGAAGGCTCCAACCCAAACCTTCGCCAGGTAGATCGCAGCCAGATACACCGCGAGCAACATGAGCGAGACCGGGAAGCCAACCAGCGTGATGGCTGCCACGGCCATGGCCACCGGCACCCCTGCCAGAACTCCAACCCCTAGTCCCAGACTGCGCCAGCCTGAGCCCACCAGCCTGAGTCGTGGCCTGGAAGAAGCCGGGAAACAGAAGCAGGCCCAGCCATCCCACCAGCATGGCGCCAGCGAACCAGACAGCTTGGTGAAAGTAGAATCTGGGGCGCGTGAAGTGGCTCTCCCTCACGTTCACCTGGATGTCGCGTTTGCCCACAATGGTCGCGCCGTCGGCGATGTGCACCTCCTTCAGCTGGTGAACGCGAGCGCTCAGGTTGCCGCCGACCCGGGCCGTGTTCGTCAGCGTAAGGCTACCTCCGGCCATCGTCAGATCGCGGCCGATACTGCCGCTCACATCTCCATTGCCAGTGAAGATGTTCACGCTGCGCTTCACCACGCCCTCGAGGCTAGCGTCGCCGGCGGCAACCACGATACCTTCGCCCACGCGGCCCCGGTCATCCACACGCAAGGATTGCACCAAGCCGTAGATGCTGTGGCCCAATTGCCCTTCCAAGTCGAGCGAGTGCGAAAGGGTGTAGATGTGGCCTTCCACGGTTCCGCTGACCTCGGTCCTCTGGGCACAACTGATTAGGTCTCCCTTAACCGTGCCGCGCACTTCCACGGTCCGACCAAAAGCCAGCAAGTCTCCATTGACCACGCCTTCCACGCGCACCGTGTTACCGGCGGCCAAAAGAGTGTCGTCCACAGTCTCGTTCGCCGCCACGGTGACGAAGTCAGCGTGACGTCGCTCCAGGGCAAAGCTGGGCAACGACAACGCAAGCAACACGATCAGCAGGCGCAGGCCAGGCTGGCTTAGCCGCCCTCGGCGTCCCAGCAGCAGTGCGCCGCCGCCCAACAGCAACAGCAAAGAAATCCACCCCACAACAGCAGCATAATCGGCTAGCATGGCAGTACCTCCGAGTGCAAAGTGGTAAAAAAGGTAGGAGATCAGGTTCGTGCGGCCGCTTAGGCTGAAGGGATTGAACCATTCCAGCGCTACCGGAATATTCAGCTCATCGAACCAAACGGAAATGATCGAACCTAGCGCCAGCACCGCGGCCATGATCGCCAGGTCGCCCCACACCCAGGACCAGCGCGGATGGGAGAAGCCCGCCGGGCTGGATGCTTCTTCCGGAAGCTCGTGCAGACTTTCGCTCAGAACGCGGTTCTCAGCGCGCAATGCGTCCACTAGCGCCCGGCAGCGCCGGCACGTGGTTAGGTGGTCTCGCAGACGCCGCGCCTCGTCCGCCGCCAGTTCGCCGTCCACGGCGAGGGCGCAGGTCTGTTCCGAATAACATTCCATGATCACTTGCTCCTATGGGCCAGTCTCCGGCGCAGCTCCTGCTTGGCCCGAAATATCAGCGCCGCCACGTAGTTCCTCTCCAGGTCCAACTGCTGCGCGATTTCGTCATAGCTCAGTTCGCTGTAATAACGCAGGACCAGCGGCACGCGATAGTTCTCCGGCAGGCGTGCGATGGTATCCCGCACCTTCGCCCTCTCTTCCATGCTGATGACAGCACCCAGCGGCGACGGCTCCGAACTGGCCGCCTCGATGACCGCGGCTCCGTCTTCAACTTCCACAATCGCCCGCCGTCCACGCTGCCGGCGCCGCAAAGCGTCAATGCATTGGTTGCCAGCCACCCGTAGCAGCCACCTGGGGAACGGTATCGAACCGTCGTAGCTCTCGATGGAGCGCTGCAGCTTGAGGAAGACTTCGCTGGTGGCATCTTCTGCGCTCTCCCGTGAGTCCAGCATGTAACGGCACAAGCCGAATACGCGTCGGACATAGCGGCGATAGATCTCCCCCAGAGCCTCGGCATCCTGACCCCGTGCGCGCTCGTATTACGCTCTCCAAATCCAGCCCCTCCATCTGCCTAGTTTCGCCCTCGCGGGGCTGCGGTCCTTTCGCCATGTTCCTCTTGGCATCCATTAAGCAGTACGCTGCAAATCGAAGGATGTTACACACATTTTAGGGGACGAGGGGAACCCAAGGCTGGACGCCTAGCCCTACTTCTTGCAAAGTTCGTGTTCCGACTGTAGCCAGCGGGAAAGCTGTGAATTAGTACCTTTCCGGGGCGCCACTACAATGTCGCACTCACGACGGGGAGTGGCTGGTCCGGATTCTGGTCGTGTCACGGGCTACTCGAAAGTGATTCTTGCACGAATTCCCCACGCCCTCCTCAGCCCGTGGGCAGTCCTAGCTCTCGATCAAGTATTTTCATGGTCCCAGGCACGTCACAAGTCGTCCGTCTAGCGATACCTAGTATTCAGGAGACGGCCAGGGACGGGCACTTCGGGACGCTCCTAAGAGCAGGCCCGGCGGATTGTGGAGGCATTGGGGCTAAAACACCTCCGCCGAAAATCACAGTTTTGTATTTCTCGGAGGGCAGAGGAGGTAGCCCGAATTTGAGGCCACCCCGTTGGCGATAAGCCTATAGTCGGGTAGAAATTTGCTGGGCGAGAGTCCTCCTCATGATCGCCTTCGGCTCTCATTTAAGCGATGGGCAATTATTTTGGGATAAGCGTGAAAGGCTTGTGCTCCACTCCCTTCGCCTCGCAGTTCTTGCACTCGAACTTCTGCCAGCCCACTGAAATCCCCTCGATTCGTTTGTCCGACAGAAGGTCGATTTCCATGTCATCTTCTCGACTGCACCAGTTGGTCACATTCCGTGCGTACACACCCAAACCTCTCGTGTACGCGCAGGGTAAACGTGCGTGGCTCTTTCCTCGCCACTTCCCGTCAGGATCTTTCTTCAGTTCGCTACGACTGGCCCCCTGCGGTCTTGATTTCTGGAGGAATGCTAACCCAATCCATGTACAGGTAATCGCCGTCCTGCCTCATGGTGTAGTCCCGTCCAGAGGTAATAGAGGTCCAGATAGTGCCACCTGTAAGGCCGTCACCCTTGCTTGCGACGGAGTCCAGAGGCTTACCCTGTTGGTGGGCAGTGACGAGTAGTTCCGTGACCTCGCTGCACGGGGCCGCGAAGTTCAAGTTCTGTCCCAAATCAAGGTTTACGCCCCAAGTGATTACTCCGACGACGTGGTCGCTCATGTCCAGCAATGGCCCCCCGCTGTTTCCGTGTGAGACTGGTGCAGTAGTCTGAATCCACTTCTTGCTGGCTACATCTCGGAGAGCGCTGACAATGCCATCAGAAGCCGTCCCCTCAAGACCTAGCGGGCTGCCTATAGCAACGACGTGGTCGCCTACGTGAAGTTTTTCAATGTCCCCAAGCGTTAAGAACGGGAGATTCTTTCCGCTGACCTTAATGACTGCCAAGTCCTTAGCAGCATCAGAGGCAAGAACTCCGTTTACTGGAAAGAACGCCCCGTTCGATAGCTTCACGATTGCGGAGTGGGCTTCTTTTATGACGTGGTAATTGGTAACTATTTCACCGTCAGCCAGAAACGAGGAATCCGCTGCCTAATGCGGTCTCCTGTCCCGCTGAATTGGAGATGACTATCAGCACGTTCAGCACGACGGCATCGCTCCTTCGCTTTACGACTTCAGCGACACCCTCTTGTGCTGATGAGTACGACCCGAGAACGGCAAAGAAACAAGAATAACATTCTTTCGAAGTGGTCGCATGATCTTCCTTTGGCACTTGCCTCGAAGTCTAATCAATCAAGGGCCTAAGTCAAGCAATGTGGCGCTCCCGCTGAGCGTCGGTGTTCGTGAACGAAAGGCCGCACGGACCCCATTGTCCCCAAGGACGTAGGACACCAATGAGGACTGTCATAGCAGGCTCAACGGTCATTCCGCGCCGGACGGAGAGTTTGTGTGATGTAACCTGAGCGTCCGGAGTGGGTGAATTGAACGCACCAAATATCACACCGGGACGTGATTTCAACAGCTAAGAATTCCTGCTCGGCGGGCAAATCGAGCGAGGTCAGGTTGGGGATGGCCGACTACTGTAGCTTCACGTACTCCGCCTTGGCTTCCTTCAGGATGGGGATGTCGGGGTCGGCGTCTTTCCAGAGGGTGAGGAAATCCTTGTAGGCACTCTTGGCTTTGGCGGTGTCGCCGGAGAGGGCATAGGCGCGACCGAGTTGGAACCGCGCGAGCGCCCCCAGCGGGTAGCTCATCCCCATCATTTTCTGGAACTCAGCAACGGCCTGTTGCCCTTGACCGGCCTTCAGGTACGCCTGCCCGCGCACGTAGATCGGGTAAAACGCTGGTTGTGTGTTCATGAAGGCTTGCGGAACAGCGAACTCATACCCGGAGGTTGCTGCCAGCAGCTTTAACGCTTGCTCGCCCTGCCCTCGGCTGAGCGCAAGCATAGCGCGTATCGTCGGGAGCACATTGCTCTGCATCACCGTGTCCAGTGGAAATTCCTGATTTAGGTTCTCCTCTAAGTATCAGGCCCTGGCTATCATTGCGGAACCGGGGCAGCCCTTCGACTTGCAGCTGTGATGCTTGAGCACTCTTTCCCAAGTGCGTTTTCTTGGCTATTCGCTCTTCAGTCGATATGTTCTCCCTCTGCGAACTGCCCATCAGCTGCGGGAAGCACATCGTGGTCGCCTGCAATCCACACATAAAGTGTCGGTAGCAGGAAGATACTCATCACCAATGCCGCGATCAGGCCGCCGACAATAACGATTGCAAAAGGGCGCTGAGAATCTGATCCGATTGCGTGCGAGAGAGCCGCGGGCAACAATCCTAGAGTCGCAACGAGCATTGTCATCATTATGGGTCGTAGCCTCAATACAGCTCCCTCGACAGCGGCGTCTTCGATGGAATAGCGCCGCACCCGCAGCTGGTTGATGTATTCGAGCATGATGACGCCCGTTTGCACCGAGACGCCAAAGAGAGCCAGGAAGCCGACCCCCGAGGAAACGCTGAAGTTCGTCCCAGTCATCAAAAGGGCCAGCACGCCGCCGATGGGCGCGATGGCGACATTGGCCATGATCAGCATCGACCATTTGAACGATTTGAACATCGTGTAAAGAATGACGAAGATGATGAAGATGGTAATCGGCAACACAATGAGCAACCGCGCATTGGCCCGCTTCTGGCTGGCGTATTCTCCCTCCCATTTGATGTGATAGCCGGTGGGCAGTTTCACCTGGCGAGTCACCTTGTCGATCGCGTCTTCTACCGCACTCCCAAGATCGCGGCCGCGCACGCTGTATTTGATCGCGAGATAACGCTGGTTGCCCTCTCGATAGATCTCCGAACCACCATCGGCCACCTGAATCTTACAAAGCTGCGCGAGAGAGACACGTTCTCCGGTGCTAGATAAGAGTCGAATCTTTTCGATTGCTTCCTTGGTGTCCCTGTATTGGGGGAGATAACGCAGGACGAGGTCATATCGCGCTTCGCCCTGCAGAACTTGCGTGAGCGCGTTGCCGCCGACTGCAGTTTGAATTGCGTCTTGCACATCCGCGACGTTGATCTGGTAACGTGCAGCCGCGTCCCGATCTACAGTGACGTTCAGATTAGGCTGACCGAGAACGCGCAAAACGCCCAAATCTTCGACTCCCGGAATCTGACGCATAACGGCGACGATTTCATCCGCCTTGGCCTCAAGAGTCTTCAAATCATCGCCATAGATCTTGGTGGCGAGTTCGCCCTTAACTCCGCTGACAGCTTCTTCCATGTTGTCTTCGATGGGCTGAGAAAATCCCCAAACAGCACCGGGGATTTTGTCGAGTTCACGCTGCATGGCTGCGATAAGCTGATCTTTGTCTTCGTGGAAAATCGGCCGCCACTTCTCTTTTGGTTTCAGGTCGACAAAAAACTCGGTATTAAAAAAGCCTGTGGTATCCGTGCCGTCATCGGGACGGCCGACTTGACTCGTACATTGCGGAGCTTCGGGGAATGAGCACAGAACAATGCGTGCTTGGTTGGCTACTCGGATTCCCTCGTCGGGGCCGGTGCTGGGAGCGAGGGTGCCGCGAACCCAAAGCGCACCTTCATCGAGATGTGGCAGAAATTCGGATCCAATAGTGCCACTGAAAGCAAGAACATTTCCGAGCAGGATAGCGACACCAGCTACGCTAACCGTAATGATGCGATGGCGGATCGCCCAGCGAACAGCGTCTCGGTAGCGTTCAGTCAGAAACGACATCACCGGGTTATGCCATTCCTTCGCACCCTTGGCAAAGGCGAAGGTGGCGAGTACAGGAGCGATCAACATTGAAAAGATCAAGGCTCCCAGAAGTGCGAAGGCGACGGTCCACGCCATGGGCTGAAATAGGCGACCCTCGACGCGCTGCAGAGTAAAGATAGGGAGGTAGGCAGTAATGATAATGCCGATGGCGTAGAAGACAGGGCGCTGTACTTCGTGTGCGGCATCGCCGATGCGTTCAATCGGAGTCTCGGTGTCGTGCTTGAAGGTCATGTGGCGGACGATGTTTTCGATCATTACCACTGCACCGTCAACGACCATTCCAAAATCTAGAGCGCCAAGAGAAAGCAGATTGGCAGGAACCTGCTTCAGATCCAGACAGATCGAGGCAAACAGCAACGAAAATGGAATCGTGGCGGCGACGATAATGGCTCCACGGACGTTGCCCAGGAAAAGGAACAGAATGACAGAGACAAGGATCATTCCTTCGCTCAGGTTGTGCAGCACAGTGTGACTGGTGAAGTGAACGAGATCGCTGCGATCGATGAAGGGGATGATTTTCACTCCTGGGGGAAGGATGTGGTCGTTCATCTCCTGGATTTGTTCGTGAAGGGATCTAAGGGCAGGATCGGCCGCAGCGCCTTTGCGCAACAGAACGATGCCTGAGACAACATCATCGTTGTCGATGATCTTGCCGTTTTCGCGGTGAATTGCGCGGGCGAACTGGCCAAGACGGATCTTGGGTCCCTGTGAAACAACAGCAATATCTTTCACGCGAAGAGGTGTGCCGCCCTTGGTGAAGATGACGGTCTGTTCGATATCGTGAACGCGGTCTACGAGGCCGACCTCGCGGACATTGATTTGCTGCAAGCCTTCCTGGATGAAGCTTCCACCCGCATTGGTGTTGTTGTTGGTGAGTTGCTGCTCGATCTGGGTGAGACTCAGACCATAGGCGACGAGTCTGTTGGGATCAACGCGAACTTGGTATTCGCGTGTGGGCCCGCCAAAACTCGCGACATCGACAATGTCGGGCACCGACTTGAGATGTTTCTCGACGACCCAGTCTTCAATGGACTTCAACTCCATCGGGTCATATTTCGGATTTGTGCTGCGCAAAGTGAAGAAAAAGATCTGGCCGACCGGGCTCCAGTCGGTACCCATCTGCGGCGAGACGCCAGGCGGAAGAGTTACCAGATTCAGACGTTCGAGGACGCGCTCGCGGTTCCAAGCATTGTCGGTGCCATCCTCGAAGATCAGCTTTAAGTCGGAGAGACCGAATAGTGAAAATGACCTGAGATGCACGACTCCGGGGATGCCGTTCATCGTGGTTTCGAGCGGGATCGTGACCTGTTGCTCGATTTGCTCCGCCGAAATTCCGGGCCATTGTGTAATGATCTCGACGTAGTTGTCTGCGACGTCCGGGTAAGCCTCGATCGGCAGATTGTGGAACGAAATGATCCCCCAGACAAACAACACAAATGCCAGGCCGAGGACAAGGAGGCGGTTACTGAGGGCGAAATCAACGACGCGCCGAATCACTTATTGCTCCACCGTGTTCTGCAGATCCAGGGCATTGGACACGACCTGGTCGCCGGGCTTGATTCCGGACACGATTTCTTGTTGGTTGTTGGGCTGCATATTTCCGGTGACTACTTCCGCCCGCTTGAAACGGCCATCCCCGAGAGACCTGTAGACCCACTCGCGGTCGTGAAGGTGCAGGATTGCGCTGGCGGGAACAGCCGAGTGCATTTCAGGTTGCTTCCCGTAAAACGTAGCGCTGGCAAACATGCCGATCCGGAGCATTCCAGGATTCTTAACCTCTAGTCGGACCTTGGCCGTGCGGATGTTGGGGTCGAGGACAGGCAGGATGTTATCGACGCGCCCTTTGAGAGGCTGATTGGGATATGCGTTGAGGTGGATCTCTGCGTATTCCCCAACGTGAACAGCATCGAGATCGTTTTCGTAGACGTCGCAGACGATCCAGACGTAAGAAAGGTCCGCGATCGTGAATGGATTCGGGCCTGATAGACCTTGAACGCCAGACGAATTCGTAACCTGCTGATCGGTGATGACACCGGAGATCGGTGCAACGATGTCAACGACCCCGGAGGGATGCTGCTTATCGATCCCGAGAAGGCGCAACTGTTCGGTCGCAGCGTTGAGATCGGCTTTGATATCGGCCTCTGCTGCTCCGGCCTGCTCAAGAGAGCTTTTGGCGATGGCACCTTTTTCGTAAAGAATCTGAGCCCGCTCCAGTTGGGTACGTGCTAGACGTTCGTCGTTTTCCGCCTTCAAATAGGTCTGGTAGGCGCCGGAAACATCATTGCTTTGAACGCGCAGCAAGAGTTGACCCTTTTTCACTGGGTCGCCGAGCCTTGCCTTGATCTCAACGACACGTCCTGACGCGAGAGACACAACCGGAACAGCACGCACGATGTCGGGCTGAACTACTCCAGTCACATTGAGCGCGGGAGGTGCCTTGTGCTCGACGACGATTGCTAGGGGGAATCGCTCAGGATGGTCGACCTTGAAGTTATTAGCATCGAGGTCGGGCTCGACAACAGCTTTGGGCGGCTCTTCAGAGCGCGGGTCAGCCTTGCTGCTACTGCAAGCGACGGTTAGGAGGCTCGCAAATAAGCACAGGCCCGCAGGAATAATCCTCCATGAAGAAAGAGTGTTCATTGAATGACCTCGCGACCGACCGATAGGTTCATCTGTGCAGCTGCAGTCAGAAACGAACCGACAAGGTTCGCGTAACTCAGTTGGACCGTTCGGTACTCACTTTCTGCGTTCAGGAAGTCCAGCAGCGATGCGGCGCCATGCTGGTAGGAGAAGAAAATCGTGTCGCGCACGCGCACGGCCTGTTCCATATATTGGCGTTTGTAGGGTTTCAGTAGATTGATGTCACTCATGAGAAGGGCGTAGGCCGAATCCACATCGCTGTAGACTTGCGTCTCAACGCCTCGACGCATCTTCTCGCTTCGCTTGATGTCAATTTTCGTGCGTAGCTTCTCTCCCTGGTTCTTGTCGAAGATGCGGAGCGGGATGCTGACGCTTGCCCCGAGAGTGTTTAGGGCGTCAGGGTTGTTGAACGAACCGTTGTGCGTAAACCAAAGGCTGACTGTGGGGTCAGTTGAGCCGTCGGCTTCGGCTAACTTGTAATTCGTCTCCGCCTGCTGTATCGAAAGGACTGCCGCTCGCAGGTCCGGACGGGCATCAAGAGCATTCTTCCTGTATCCGTCGAGGGGCAGAAGGTCTTCCCGAAAATCGAATGGCCCCTCCACGTCAAAGGAGTCTACTGGGCTGCGATCGTCGAGCAGAGCCAGCAGGGTGATTTTTGTCGTGCGCAAATTTACCAAGGCAGTTTGCAGATCGGATTCGTATTGCAACCTCTGCAGTTGAAGCCGGTCGAAATCGATCTTCGCGATATCTCCCGCCTGAAACCGGTCCTGGCTGATTTTCAGAATCTTGTCGTAGTAGTCAAGGTTGTCCTGTGCCAGGCGCAACACCGCTTTCGCCTGGAGGATGCCCACAAACGCGCTACGCAGATTGAAGAGCAGATTGCGTTCGGAATCGGATTGTTGGGCGACGCCGATCGCAGTGCCTTCCTTGGCTACTTCGAAGCGCAGCCCGCGCTTATTGCGTCGTTCGAAAAGATAACTGGCTCCGGGTGAAACGAACGTTCCGGCGAACGGTTGCCAGACGTTCTTGCTCGGAGCGATCTGGGTACCGTCCGCTGAGAGAGAGAAATCGGGATTGGGGCGGAGGTGGGAAGTGATCTCTTGGGCTCTGAGTTCGTCGATGTTCAGCCTCGCAGCCAGGAGCGTTGGGTTTGTGGCTTCGAACTTGTCTCGAATCTCCTGCCACGCATAACAGTGCTGCTGCCCCTGCGCTCCCACTGCGAGAAACCCCGAAATGAGTAACCAGCAGAAGAGACGAGAGATCCATCGCCCGCGAAGGCACAGGCAATTCCGAGCGTGGTTTTCCACAGGGGATGTTGGATCAGAAAGGCACATTCTTCCAGTTTCCAATCTTTAAGGTTCGAGATCAGGTCGATTTCTTTGCACTTCGCAATCGCCCGGCAATTGTTTTGGAGCGTCTGCGCTGACCTTTGGCCTTTGGCATTCGAGAAATCAACTCCGAAAACCCTGCGACTACCATTACGAGGTATAAGAGGACAGCAAACAAACCGATGATGACCAACACATAGCGATTCAGCGCTTCCAGGTTCACCGCCGGCTCCCAACAGTTGATGGCGTACCGTCACTACTTGTTTTCACGGTAGACACACGTCTCCGAAGTTCTCTGCACAAGGTCATCTTCTTCGTTTATCGCGACCGGGTTTTTAGCGGAAGACACTCAAACAGCGTCGACCGAAGGTATTTCGATTTGTGGGAGCGATCCGACAGCCAATCGTTCGATTTGAGGGGGATGGGGGGATAGAAACGTAGCCATATGCCAATCAATCGATCCCAGTAAAGCTAATCTTGAGGACAAATCGTTTGATTGGGTTCATCGAATGCGGCAAGCGTGGGATAATCGAACGTTGACGCCAAATTCATGCCTCACTTGGATTGGATCTGGGAACGGCAGAACCGAGTTCCCGTTCTGCTGGCCAGTAGTGTCATCGTCCTTGCAATAGCCGTGGTGGATTGGTGGACGAAGCCCTATTTCTCTCTGGACTTCCTCTATTTGTTTCCCATTATGCTCGCCGCGGGCTTTCTACCCCGCTGGGTGATTATTCTCTTGGGTTTGGCATGCGCATTGCTAAGCGAGCGTTTCAGCAATCTAGATCCATCCGACGCCAACATTCGTTTGGGATTTGAAGCGCTGGCTCTGTGCGGCTGTGGGCTATTGACCTCCGAGGTTCTCCGCAACAAGCGCCTGAGCGTTGAAGCCCAGGAACGGATGCGCGTTTTGGTTGAAACGAGCCCGGCGGCCATTGTTACGGTCGACGAGCGAGGCTTCATCGAATTAGCAAACCAAGCGGCTAACGAACTGATGGCGCCGCACGATGGCCACCTGATCGGTCAGCCTATCGCTGCTTTCCTGCCGGAACTGCATCACGCGTTGCGACCGGAGGAAGGACCCCAGTTCCGAACGTCGATGCAGTGCCGCGGACATCGCGGCAACGGAGAGTCTTTTCTCGCCGAAGTATGGTTTTCCAGCTACAAGGAAGGCTCGACGCCCAAGCTGGCCGCCATTATTGCTGACGTCAGCGAAGAGCAGAACGTCACTGCTGGGTCGTCATTCGACCAGAAGGAGAGGCCTTCGCTTAATGCCCGAGAGTTGGACGTGCTCCGGCTCGTTGTTCAGGGTCTGGCAAATAAGGAAATAGCGTCACGAATGGTTATTTCAGAAAGTGGAGTCAAGAACACTCTCCAGCAACTTTTCGGTAAGACCGAAGTGCGGACTCGGAGCCAGTTGGTTCGGGTTGCCTTAGAACGCTACAGGGACCTACTCTAGCTTCTGCAGACCCAGACCTTTGAGGGATAGCCCCGAAACGATCATCACCGCCGAGGCGGCTGAGCGTTACGGCATATCGGACCTGGACGCGTACGAGCCGAAATCTTTGCGTGGGATCTATGGCGGCCCTCACCCTGCCTTTGATCAGTAATGGGAAGTCGGCTAGTGTTTACCGACGATTCCGTTCCGCGCGGATCAGGGGCAATCCGAATCTCCGACCTCGGAGCACCAGAAGATGCCGCAGCCATCAGACTCTCAAAAAATCGCAGTCTTCCTCGCACCCGAATGCCACTCCGGTCAAGGCAGTTAGCGTGCCCGTCGAGCAGGCTACGATCGGGCGCTCACTGGTCATCAAAGGTGAGGTCAGCGGTACCGAGTCGCTGTACATCGATGGCCGAATCGAGGGCGCCGTTAATTTTGCCGGTTACCGCGTCACCATTGGGAGTAACGGTAGCGCCGCCGCCAATATCAGTGCCCGCGAAGTTGTGGTCATCGGCGAGGTGCAGGGCAACATCCAGTGTACGGACCGCCTGGATATTCGCAGCCAAGGCTCGCTGACGGGCGATGTGATAACCCACCGGATCAGCGTAGAGGATGGAGCAATCCTGAAAGGCGGCGTGCAGATCCGCTCTGTCGAGCAGAAGACTGATAAGCCCCAACAGGCCAAGGCCAAGCAGGCCTCGGCCGAGCCAGCAAAGCCCGCCACAACCGAGCAGCCCAAAGCGGCAGCCGCGGTCGCAGGCACTTAATTCTTCTAACGTCACCCGATACAATATCACCCCCTCGGGAAAACCTCGCCACAAGCCGACTCTCCGGTACCGATCCGCTCTGGCGACCAGCTGGAGTTGTCGCGCGCCGACCACTCGCCCATAATCTCGTGCGTTACTCTCCAGAACCACGGTCCATCTTCGTTCGCAAATCGCGGTTCGCAAATCGTGCTGGGGGACCCGTCGGAACGCCAAGACGATGTTCTCCTTCGGTTTGGAGCAAGAAATACAGAATGTCCAAGAACCAGTAATTTGATTTAAACTGCCGAGGTTCTGACCGACGGGAGGAATGCATGGCCACAACAATCCCGGATCAAGAGCCCACGCCGGAGCGTTTCTTCAACGCCATCAACGCCTATGAGCAGACCGAGGCCATGAAGGCTGCCGTTGAGCTTGAAGTATTCACCGCCATCGCCGAAGGCAACACTACCGCCGCAACGATTGCGAAGCGCTGCGCGGCCGCCGAACGCGGTGTGCGTACCCTGTGCGATTTCTTAACGATTCACCGCTTCTTGACCAAAGAAGGAGCACAGTACGCTCTTGCTCCGGATTCAGCCTTATTCCTCGATCGGCATTCGCCGGCATATCTCGGCGCCGCCATCGAGTTTTTGCTCACGTCCCGCTTGCGCGAAGGTCACGAGCGGCTAACCGAGGCCGTGCGCCGGGGAGGCTCCGCGCTGGGTGAAGGAACGCTGGAGCCCGAAAATCCCGACTGGGTAAAGTTTGCGCAGGTCATGATGCCGCTGATGCATATGCCCGCCGAGATCATGGCTGCCGAACTCCTCAAGGGCGGCCAAACAAACAAGGTCCTGGATATCGCCGCCGGTCACGGCATCTTCGGTATCGCCGTGGCAAAACAGAATCCCGCCGCACACATTTATGCAGCCGATTGGAAGAATGTGCTCGAAGTCGCAAGGAAGAATGCGCAGGCAATGGGAGTTGCCGATCGCTACCACCTGCTTCCGGGCAGTGCCTTCGAAACCGATTTTGGCGGGGGCTACGATCTGGTGCTCGTCCCCAATTTCCTGCACCATTTTGATCCGCCCACGTGCACCACTTTCATGCGCAAGGTGCATGCCGCGCTGCAGCCAGGCGGCCGCGCCGCAATTGCCGAACTCGTTCCGAATCCTGATCGCGTTACACCGCCCACGGCGGCTGCCTTCAGTATGATGATGCTGGCCACTACCCCTGCGGGGGACGCATACACTTTCGCAGAGCTCGAGAGCATTTCGAAAAATGCGGGCTTCGCGCGAGTTGAGCTCGCGCCGGTGGAAATTGGCCTCGATCGCCTCGTCATTGCATACCAGTGAATTGCGGACCCAGAGGGCGCGCTTGCACATTGCCGTCGCAAGAGCCGTCTGCAAGGTAATGCGACGGACTGGCCGGACTGTAGGCGAAGGCTTTTGTGCCGAAAGAGCGTCCGCGACGAACAGTTGAAGCCCAAGCTCTGCACCGAAGTCCGCGGGCATCTTCCACTGGATGCTGCGCGGAGTGGCAGACTATCGGCTGAACGGGATGCAATACCCGCAGAAGGTAGAAGTTGCCACGTCTCAGTATCGCGAATCCCAAGACGTGATCGCTCAGTATTGGATGTGAATGCTGAAGTTCGGTTGGCTGAGCTCTACTCTGCCTACAAGTACTGGGCGGACGCCTCTCGCGAATACATGATGCCGGGGCGCAAGTTCTCCGACTCCTTTAAGAAGCGCGAGGGCGTTCAGGCCCGGGGGAAGATGGATGGTACGTGGTACCGGGAATTGCTCTCCTCGCATCGGCTCCGCGATCTCTAGAAGACCTAGTCTAAGCAGGCTGCTGAAAAACTCGACCTTGCACTTGGTTGTGGGCGGCGCGACGCTCCAGCCTTGCTATAAATGCCCAACTTTCAGTGTGGGCTTTAGAAATACCTGCGCTCAGACTGCCGCGCAGAGATTCTTTTTCCGGACCTCGCGATGCCGGCTCGGTGCGCTGCTGGCCAGTACTAAGCTCACATCTTTCTCCCGGAGCAGCACCACAAGTCGGGCAGCGGACAGCCAGCGTCTGTTTTGGGCTGAGTTCGCTTTTCACCTAGAGATAATGCTCCGAAACCCATCTGAGGAATGGTCAATCTTGACCAGCCGCAGCCCTGAATGTTGAGGGAGCGTTCGGAGACCATGCCGTCGAGTTTTGAGAACCCGAGGCAGGCTTCTTCGGAGTGCCAGCTTGCCGCTCCAGCCAAGACGCTGCATCCATTCGCAGCACCCTGAGACCGCCCATGGCATTGACGAGAGCTTCCCTTTCTTCCAGTGTCCCGCTGTGGTCTTGAGAAAGCACCAGTCGCCTCTTGTGTATTTCAGACTCGGCTGTCTGAATGCGCTCCTGCATCTTCGTCCAATCGGTTTCGAGCAGGGCCGCTTGATATGACCCTTGCCAGTCATAACGGATCGGCACTTTGATCTTTGGGGAAGGAGAGGGATCAACTAACCTTTGACTGATAGCCATTTGACACTCCGTAATGCTGCGGAAACTATCTGATGTGGACAGCCAGCAACGCGTTCGTCAGTGGGGAGAAATGCGTCTGTTCAATATTGCTTAGTTTTCTTTTTTATAGAACGAACGCAGCGTTGAGTCAACTCCTTTGCTTGTAATCGATTACATAGCCTAGTTGCACAAGTTCTCCAAGATCGCGGCGACTTTCCTGTGATATTCCCGACGATCGGCCTAGGAGGTTTCAAAGCGTTCAAACGTTGCTTGGACCCCTAATGCGACGCGCTTCTAACTCTCTGCGTAACACATTGAGCGCAGCGAGTGCTTCGCAGATAGCATGCCGTTCAGCGGGTGTTCCTCCATGGTCAGACTGCAATTCGTGTATTCGGGCGTCAATCGAGGCTTTTGCTGCTTGAATCCGTTTAGGTAGTTTCTCATCGTCCGTTTCGAGGGCAGCAGCGCTATACAGTTCTTCCCAAACTTTGGCTTTCATCGTCGTTCCTCTCTTTGGCATCGAGGACCGCTCGAACCTTGCCATAGGGCAGACACGCCTAAAAAACGCATCTTCGGTCTCGCATAAGCCGGATAGAGGTATCTGGGAGAGCGGCGCTTCCGGCCTCCTGCGCGACGTACGTCAGTTTTCGCAAGGAACCGTCGCCCAGAGGGCGCGGCGGAAGGATGGAAAAGTAACAAGCACAGTATACGCCCTTCGACTCCGAGTCAGGAACACCCTGAAATCGCTCCACTCCTAGCTGAGTTCCTCATTCGCCCCGTAGGTTAAGGGAGGATACCCGTCCGTAGCCTTCCCGCATGACGATCAAATCGAATTTTCCGGACCGGCTGCAAGTCCGACTGACCTCGTCGGTTGAGCTGATCCGCGCCTCGCTCGAGCCCTACATACCGTGGATTGAGGAAATGATAGGGGTGCCGCTTGACCAGACTCTCACCCTCGAAGTGGACGGCGAGCCCGGCAATGCCGTCGCGGAGCACCTCTTGCAGGGGCTTCCGCTGTCGGCAGGAACTAAGGCCCGAAATCGTTCTTGGAACAGTCTGATCGAAGAGTGGATACTCCCCGCTGGCGGAAGCCCACGGATCGCTGTGTCCCTCCAGCGCGAACGCAGACCCAAGACTGCCCCCGCGACCGTCTGGGACCTGGAATGGCAGGAAATTCCCGTCGCCCTCAAGTTGCGGGGCTTGCCTAGGCGTGTCGTCAGCGTGAATCTCCCGATGGTGTTTCCGCCCAGCGAACTGCCCATGCTGGAGTCATCGCGGCACTGGCTGATTGTCCACCGCCAGGACGCCGCCGCCCTGCTATTGATGATGCAGCAGGTGCAAGACAAGGCGGAGCGAACCCTCGGAACTGTGTCCGGAGCAATTCGGCTGGAAGGACGGTACGACTGGGACACGCTTGTGCTTGATCCCACCGTTTCGCGGATGGTGCGGCAGGACTTCGAACTTTTCTTTGATAGAGAGGAGTGGCTTCGGAAGCACAACCTGCCTTATCGGCGGGGATATTTATTCTACGGCAACCCCGGCAATGGGAAAACCGCAGTGATCCGCGTGATGGCAGCGCATCCGCACATCAGGCCATACGCAGTCGACCTGAGTGACGGCGACAACCAGAGCAGCCAACTGGTCGCGCTGTTCGAGCAAGCTTCTCGCAACACACCGGCGCTGGTGATCCTCGAGGACCTCGACCGGGCCTTTCCCACCCAGGGCAAGCGCACGCGGGAAAGAAGCGTGAGCTTTCAAACTCTACTCAACTGCCTGGACGGCGTCGCCACCAAAGATGGGGTGATCACGGTCGCCACCGCCAATACTCCCGAGTGCCTCGATCCGGCGATTATCAAACGGCCGGGGCGTTTCGACCGGGTAGTACGATTTCGCAATCCCGATGCAAACCTTCGCCGCCAGTACTACCGGCGGCTTAACCCAATCCTCACCGGCGATGAATTCGAGATAGCGATCGAGAACACCAATGGCTTCTCGTTTGCGCACCTTCGCGAGACTTACATCACGGGCGCGCAGTCGGCTTTCGAGCAGGCACGGGACGTCACCGTCGCCGACATCGTCGAAGCAATCGATCTTCAGGTTGGCGGAGCCCATGAGTTAAAGTCAGCTTCGGGCGCCGCTCCGGGGTTCATTCGTACCCATCTTCCGAAACGCGACAATTCCAGTTGCGGCGGCAACTCCGGCTGAAACGCCGCCGATGATACGGATTCACAAATTGTTCAAAGAGCAGATCATCACGGAGGTTTGACATGCTGAGTCGCGACAATCAAGGAGAAGTGGTCGGAGAGATTAATAACAGCTTCACTGACAACGGGGATCGCGTTGTCACGAACACTATGTATTATCGTGGCAATCCGGTGTTCCAGCACATCAGCGTCCGCGATAACGAAGGGAAAGTCCGCACGACAAACGTGATCGGCGGCAAAATTTTGCCCTGATCCCGATCCCCAGGCCGGGTTCCCAAGAGAAAACGAAAGGAGAATATGCAAATCGGCGAGCCGCTACGAACCATCGTCGTGGAACCACTTGAGCTTCCGGTGCAAGAGCCGAAAGCCGAACCGGAGCCTGCTCATGAGCCGGAGCCAGCTGAGGCAGTCTCTCAATGAACGTTCCCGATTACATCTCGCCCCTTGTCGGCTTCCGAGTTTGGCAATGGGACGCAACAAGTCTAAGGTCGCTCAACGGCGAGAAGTGGGTTGCCCATCAGCCGCTATCTGCCGTGTGTAGAGCAGATGCGTGCGGTTCCATTTCAGGTCTTTCTAAAGCCACTCACAATCCTGACGAGTTGCCGTGCTTCAAATGCACCTGTGGCGTCTACGCCGCGAGGACAATGGAGCACCTGAACCAGTGCGGCTACCAAAAGTTCGGAGTCCACGGCGAGGTCTACCTGTGGGGCAAGGTAGTGGAGCACGAACGCGGTTGGCGTGCGCAGTTCGCCTATCCCAAGGCCCTGTTCCTTGCAGCCGACAAAATCCCGTTCTCGCTCTCAGAAATCAACTCTCGGCTCAAAACTCTGACCGAGTTTGGCACGAATGTTTTTTTGCTGCACGATGGCGAGAGGGCTGCGCTGTGGATACACGGCTCAGGCTTCGACGCGGCGGGATTGGACTACCTTGTCAAGACGCGCAAGGAGTATTACGTCCGCCGTCAACAGGACCGCACCCTGAAAAAGGGCGACCGCGTGGCTGTGCTCGGACGCGGAATCGCAGTGGTCGAGCAAACTGACGACAAAGAGGCTCTGCTCGTGCTGTGGAACAGGCACGTGCTGAGGATCGCCCGCAAGGAAATCGTCCTGAATCAGCAGAACATGCGGTGGGAGTGCGAAGCTACCAAGGCCCGAGGTCAAGTATGCGAGTAGGAATCTATGCGAGAGTTAGCACGCTTATTGGACAGTGTCCCGAGATGCAGTTGACAGAACTGCGCGAGTACGCCTCGAGACGTGGATGGGAAATATTCAGTGAATACGTGGACTCAGGCATCTCTGGCTCAAAAGAGTCACGGCCCGAATTGAATCGGCTGATGTCAGATGCGCAGCAGCGCAAGATTGATGCGGTCCTCGTCTGGAAGATAGACCGCTTCGGCAGGTCGCTGAAGCACTTGGTCAACTCCCTCGCAGATTTGTCAGCCTACGGGGTTGCGTTTATCAGCTTGCGTGACAATCTGGACCTGAGCACGCCGTCGGGTCGGCTCATGTTTCAAATCATTGGCGCTATGGCTGAGTTTGAACGCTCGCTAATTCAGGAACGTGTGCGAGCCGGGCTACGCAACGCGAAGCTCAAAGGGAAGACGCTAGGGCGTCCGCGTCGGATAGTCAACGGCGACCAGATGGCAAGGCTGCGAGAACAAGGGGCAAGTCTTCGTCAGATAGCGAAGGCAGTTGGTGCATCCCCCGGCACCGTTCGCACGCGTCTGCTGTGCGAATGACAGCTTTATCGAACGCGCGCCCCTACCTTACTCTTCGCCTCGCTCTTCTCCTCAAGGCGCGCATTCGATAAAGCGCTAGCGTTATACGTCCACTGGGCCGGAGGGATGCCGGAGGGGGCGATTCCTAAACCCTCAGCGACAATGCGGTGCCAATCCGCTCCCATCGGAGGCCCATGGTGCAAGTTTTAGTGACTTGCTCTTGCGGCGATCCGCCAACCGCAGCGGAGCAAAAGGAGAGTGCGCGTTGTTAAGTCGGTTCTAACATTCCAAAATTATTACTACTTTTCCTCGAGCGTGTCCTGCTTCCAGATAGCGGATAGCCTCAGGCGACCTGACTCAAGCCTGTAACGCTTGTCGATGACTGGTGTTACTTTTCCGGTCTCCATCAGCTCGCGCATGATAGCCAGGTCTTCTTTGCTCGGTTTCGCCAGAACCATTACCGGCTTCTGGCTCACGAACCATGACAACACCAGCGCTTTGATCGAACGAGCGAAAGGACCGATCATCCAGTTATCGCTCGTCCTCCGACCGCGACGTATATCCCCTTGGGATTCAAGACGCGCCGGCATGCTGAGAACGAATGGTTCCCAACGCAGTCGAAAATCAGGTCGTAATGTTGTCCGCTTTTGGTGAAATCCTCTTGCGTGTAATCAATCGCCCGATCTGCGCCGATGGATCGGACCATGTCCACATTCCTGGTACTGCATACGCCGGTCACCTTTGCGCCGAACGACTTGGCGATCTGCACAGCGAACGTACCCACGCCTCCCGCCGCACCGTTAATCAATACCGCGTGCCCCGGCTGAATGTGTCCCTTGTCGCGCAGACCCTGCAATGCGGTGAATGCCGCAATGGGTACAGAAGCCGCTTGCTCAAACGTCACGCTATCCGGCTTCATGACCAATTTCGACTCGGAAGTACACGCATACTCCGCAAATGCCCCTCTGCACGAGCCGAACACCGCGTCGCCTGGTTTGAACTGAGTTACGTTCCTGCCAACCGCTTCCGCCTGGCCGGCCACATCAGCGCCGAGTCGTGAGTCCTTTGGTTTACGCAGCCCTCCGGCCGCTA
This sequence comes from Terriglobia bacterium, assembly GCA_963803655.1. Classification (GTDB taxonomy): domain Bacteria; phylum Acidobacteriota; class Terriglobia; order Terriglobales; family Acidobacteriaceae; genus JAIQFF01. The sequence continues at coordinate 209,679 of CAWDNR010000007.1, read as the reverse complement.
TGCGAACGGCGTACGGCTCGCCTCTCATGAAGTGCCAGTCATATGGATTGACGGCCGCCGCGTGAACTCTTATCAAAACTTCATCGTCCTTGGGAACTGGCTGCTCGACGTCCGCGATTTGGACGACATCCGGGGGCCCGTATCTGCTGTAGACGGCGGCCTTCATTTGCATTCCCTCGCTGCGCTCGACAGTAGCGGTCGTTACTCGATAACCGGTACTTTTATTCCCTTAACGAGCAGCCAAAAACCTAGACCGACTTCGAAGATAAAAATCGCCGCAAAGTAGACTGATACCGCGACGTTCGCCAAACTGGGGAACACCATGATGGCCAAAGTGACGACTACCACCACTAACGACGATAAGATTCCCCAAGCGGCCAGCGCTCGAGGGATGTAGTGCGACTTGAACCACGAGTGGGGGGGAGAGGCCATTGGCGGGAATGTTAGGCCCGCCAGGGTGAGAGGTCAATGAGGGTAGCGCATCGACGTCGGTTCACTGCAGCTTCACGTACTCCGCCTTGGCTTCCTTCAGAATGGGGATGTCGGGGTCGGCGTCTTTCCAGACGGCGAAGAAGTCCTGGTAGTGGGTGCGAGCTTTGGCGGGGTCGCCAGAAAGAGCAAAGCCTCGGGCCAGGCCGAGCCGAGCCAGGGAAACATAGGGCGAGGCCCCGAAAGCGGATTTGTGATCGAGAATCTTCTGGAACTCGGCCACCGCCTGCGGGCCCTGTTTGGCCTGGAGATAAGCGAGGCCGCGCAAGTAGACCGGCATGCCAGCCGCTACGTAGCCGAACTGGTAGGCCTCTGTGGGGCGCAATTGCTCGATGGCTTTGGCGCTACTGCCGCGCTGCAGTTCGAAGCGGGCGCGAATCTGAGGAATTGCCAGCTTCTGGACAAGGGTATTTAAAGGATAGTTCTTGCCGAGCTCCGAGGCGATGGTCTCGGCCTTCGCCGCTTCGCCGCAAGTGGCGAACACAAATCCAGCAAAGACGGCCGCGTCCCGAGTTTTGCCTGTCGGAATGGTCGCAACGTTTTGCCGAGCCTGCTCACAGGCACCGAAATCAGCCTGAATCAAGGAGAGTTGGCCCAGATCGCCCCACTCGACCTCCCGCAGGTTCTGGTTTTTTTCCATTTCCAGCGCCTGTTGCGTCAACTCGCTCGACAATCGCAGTTTCCCTTCGCTTTGCAGGGCGCGTAACTGCAGTTCGAGAAAGGTGTACTCGCCGGGCCTGCCCTTGGCCCAAGCTAAGAGGCGTTGCGCCTCATCTGGCTTATCGAACGCAAACGCCAGCCACAAGGAAGTCCAGTGAGTACTTTCTGAATTTGGGAACTGCTTGAGCGGCTGGTCCATCGTTTGCCGAGCCTCGTCGGGCCGACCCAGCGCAGCATAGGCGTAGGCCAGAGTCTCGTGCGCGCTGGCCGAGTTTGGATCCGCAAGGCGGCTATGGCGCGCAGCTTCGGCAGCTTTCTCAAACTCGCCGATCTGCTCATAGCCGACCCCGAGATTGTTGCCAGGAACAGCGTCGGAGGGATAGGTGCGTTCATAGAGCTCGAGAGTCTCGATCTCTTTGTCGAGTTCGCCGGTCACGGACTGGTAGTAATGCTCCGTGATGTAGAGCTTTTCCCTTTCGCTGACACGGTCCTTCAGTTCGTAGGCCTTGCGGGTGTACTCTTTCGCCGGTTCGGATTCGCCGGCATTGCCGTAAATCGTTCCCATGCGGGCGTAAACCCAGGCGAAGTTTGGGTCGAGTTCGACAGCCCTACGATAGAACGGCAACGCCGCCATTTCGCGGCCGCGCTCGAATTCCGCATTCCCCAGGGCGAAGGCCTTCAGCGCATCGAGCGATGCAGTGGTGACCTGCTCGATGGGCACATCGAACTTTTGTACGGAGGCCAGCGATTCGCCCAACGTGCCGCGCAATTTCGAGGCGGCGCTGCCGAGCGCGGCGAGCACTTGCTCCTTGCTAGAGGCCTCAGCCTGCTGCTGCGCGAGGGAGTCACCGCTCTGGCAATTGACGGCGTTCAAAGTGAGGATGTACTGCGTACCCAGGCTGGCGATGGATCCGGAAAGCATCGCCTTGCTGCCTACGCGCAGGCACAAATCACGTGCCAGATCGGTGGTGAGGCGTTCGTCGGGGGATCGGCCCATGAAGGTGAGCGTCGTCTGGACTCGGGTTGGCGGCACCACGCGTAGGAATGGTGATTGGTCGAGGTCCACGGCGAGTGCTTGCTTCAAAGTGCCGTCAAACACCGGGTCGCCAGTGGTGTTGGCAAAGTCGGCGAGGACCACGGTGTCTTTTTCGGTGAGCGTGCTAGCGCGGCGGGAGCGAAGGAATAATCCGCCGCCGATGAGACCTGTGATCAGCACCGCGGCGGCGACGATCGGAATCGTCCACGATCTCTTCTGGACCGCGGGAGTAGGGCCGCTCGCAGGCGTCACCGCGCCCGACGAATCGGCTGCAACGGCCGCAGCGGAGGCGGGCGAGACCGCCTGCCTAACCGGATTCGATCCAGACTCCTGCGTCGCCGCCACCGATCCGGAACTTGCCGCGACCGCGCGTCCGGTATCGGTATCGCGCTTCAGGCGTTGCAGGTCGGTGCGGATGTCGGCGGCGTGCTGGTAGCGGAGATTGCGATCTTTTTCGAGCGCCTTGTTGATGATGTCTTCGAGCTTCAGGGGCAGGTCAGGATTCAGCCGAATGGGCGAAACCGGGGCGCGATCGAGGATCGCCTGAAAAATCAATGCCGAAGTGTCTCCTCGAAACGGCACCATGCCGGTGGACATTTCATAGAGCACCGCGCCAAAAGAAAACAGATCGGTGCGGGAATCGAGTTCCTTTCCCTTGGCCTGCTCGGGAGACATATACGCCACCGTTCCAATCGCGGAGCCGGGGCTGGTCAGGTGCTCCTCGGCGATCGTGGCCTCGACCGTCACCCCAGACGGCTCCGATGGCCGCGTAGCAGGCTGTGTGACCTTCGCCAACCCGAAATCCAGGATCTTGGCGTGCTCGCGCTTGGTCACAAAAATATTCGCTGGCTTAATGTCGCGATGGACAATGCCCTGGGCGTGCGCCGCGTCCAACGCATCGGCAATTTCGATGCCCAGCGAAAGCAGGGTTTCTAATTCCAGCGGTCGAACCCCGATCACGTGCTTCAGCGTGAGCCCGTCGAGAAACTCCATGGCGATGAAGGCTTGGCCCTCGTGTTCGCCGATGTCATAAATGGTGCAAATGTTGGGATGGTTCAGGGCCGAGGCGGCCTGCGCCTCGCGTTGGAAACGGGCGAGCGACTGAGGGTCTCGGGCGACTTCATCGGGCAGGAACTTGAGGGCGACAAAGCGGTGCAGTCGGGTGTCCTCAGCCTTGTACACCACGCCCATCCCCCCGCCGCCCAGCTTATCGACGATGCGGTAGTGCGAGATGGTTTGGCCTAACATTCGGCAGATGCCTGGCTTTCGGGTCGGTTCATCTTACGGACGCGCCAGCCGCTAGTCAATGAATGACGGCTGGCACGGGCGTGTGTCGAACCCAGAACACTTTTCCTGTAATTTCACCGGTAGAGCTATCTGGAAGTGGCCGCGATCGGACATTGAGATTTGTTCACTTCGCTTGTTGCCTGTAGCGGTTAAAAAACCCCAGTTCATACGCGGACTTCTGGTATTGAAAACCCATGTACCTTCGGACCGGATTCAGACGGGTAAAAAACTGATATTTTCTAACCGCCGGGGGAACCCAACGCGTTTAAATGTCGAACCTAAGGATAAGGGGATAAGGCGTAGACATCTGCTGAAAAACTGTTGGGGCGCGAATGCGCGTAGTCAGCTTCGTTGGCGTGTGTGGCTGGACAAACGGGTCTACAGATATTCGTGATGAGTTAGCAGAAGCATGCTCTGGCACCGGTGGAACTCGCCAGATTCAGAATCGGCTCTTTTTTGTAGTCGCACGGCAAGGTGCCCTCGACCGAAGTCAGTCGAGACCGGCCTGCATTGCATGAGTCACCGTTTGGGTTTCTGCCGTCGCTTGTCCCAATGCTTGAAGCCTAAAACTCCCTTGATGTGCAACTGGTATTCACCAGCACGGCGGTCCTTAGTGACTTTGTGGATGAGGACCGTTACCTCGGGGACTGGTGGAGTCATCCCGTTGAGTAAGCGTAGCTCAAAGGGTACCTTAACCTTCTCGAATCTCTTGGTCCAATAGGGTTTGATCTGGCGATACTCGATCTTCTTGGTGCCCGCGATGATCTGAGCCAGCCACTCGCGTTCAATTGTCGTTGTTATCCGGTCGTAACCAACTGGCATAGTTCTTCCGCACCGATATGGGGAACAGGTAACGAGTTCGAATTGTCCTGCACTGCCGGACCCCTCGCAAGTGCCATGCAAGGTAAGCCAAGGTTAGCGACCCGTACTTTGCTGAGCACGCAATTTGACCCTGCTGGGAAGGAGCTATCGTCAATGACTCCGTCACCGTCCCTTGGCGGCGAGCCGAATCACCCTCAGGTAGAAGGCGGCGCGGAAGGCCAGATAATCCCGAACAAGCGTCCGCTATTCAACTTCAGTTGATCGCAGTCAGCCTTCGGGTATATGTGATCTTCAGGCAATCCATCTACGGCGCAATCTCCGAAAGGGGTTCGAGGAGATTATGATTCTGGTGAAGTCTGCGAGCGGACGAACGAACTTCAATCCAGCCAATTAATTCCGAGGAAAATCCCATTCCCTCTGCGACCACACCCCGATGTTGCAGGTCTCGGTAAAGCATAGGCTCCAAATCCCTCTTAAAAACCGCAAGGCGGGCATCCAACGAGAGCATTGGTTCAGCCGGCGCGTAGTGAAAGACCTTCTCGACTGCATGTTCCAAGTGTGGGAGGCGTTGGCCAGCGGGCTCAACCGCCACCGCCTGCACATTGCCCTTACGCTCACCGCCTTTGCCATGGCTCTCCACGAACCACAATGACACCACCCCATCTGGCGTGTGGTCCGCCTGGACCGCGACCCCGATCACCTCCATTGGCACGCGCTTGTAGCGGTCTAGAAGCTCCTGCACCAGGGGGTGGTCGAGACCGATGAGCTCCAAATCTTGGCGGTCCTTGCCATTCTCCCGGTCTGAGGTGAACTGCAGTTTTCGGCCATCTGCGAACTCGATTTCGTACACGCTCTTCTCAATAACCCGCACGCGATGCCCTGACTCCTCCATCGCAGCGGTGAGGAAGCGGACCAACCGGGCCAGGCTCGACTCCAAATCGGAGAACGGTTTGTAGTCATCGAGACGGAAGTCATCTAGGTCCTGGAACAGATCGAACACCACCCGGCGCGCTTCCTCCGCGTTGCCTACCGCTGCCTCTAGCTCGAGGCGGGTGCGCCTTAATTCGGGATCGGAGAGCGCCTCCTGATACAGCCGGCCGTAACTAAGCCTCTCGGAGAGTTGCCCTAATATTTGTGAGCGCAGATCCTCCGCGACGTTGCCCTGCTCGTCCACTTTGCCCAGGGCGCGGGCGATCTCGTGAAGCTTATCGTTCAGCAGAAGGAAGATTCGTCCTTCGATGGTGTCCGAAAGGACAAGGTTGTAGACCTGCGCTGTATGAAGCTGACCGTAGCGGTGAATCCGGCCAATACGCTAAAGAAGAAAGGACAGCGCAGATAGGCCAGCAGCAGCCATAACCATGAATGCGGTCCTTCTCCTCTGCCTCCCACCGCTGCCTGTCGAAGGTTTTGTCCCGTATTTTCTCAGCAGTTTTTGGAGGACTGTTTGGCGTTGTCGTCTTCTCACAGTCCTTTCAAAATCATCGACCGCCTTCCGCTCACGCTCGGCGTCGGACGGATCGTAAAGTGCTGACAGCTTGTGATGTTTCGTGCTAATGCATAGGAGATGTACATGCTTGGACCACCACGTATTTAGTGGAGATCAGGTTCTTGCCGGAACAGGCAGGCCATTCGGTCCAGATGGCGAGGAGAATTGCCGTGTGGAAAGCCAGCAGGAGAGTCTTCACGTGGGTAAAGTCTACGCTCGACCGGATTGGCCCAGCAAATGCACGTTGGTGCTAGGCCGATCGACACCCAAGAACGTTTGTAGCGACTCACGTTCATTCCTAAGAGGTATGCGAAACCGCCGGGCGAAAGGGGCGGCCGTTGATCGCGCTTCACAGGAAATCGGGAGTCATGCACAATGCGGAGCATGTACCTCTCGGATTTCAGAAGCCTTATTGCAAACATGCCCACGGCATATCATTCAGCCACGTCGAAGCGTAGCGCGTGGGAAAAACTATTCGCACTTAAAAATCCGGCCGCCGCGGCTTTGGAATCGATTTTCCGCGACTTTGGTGGGCTGGACGCGAAAGAAGTTTGTATCTCCAGAAGTGACCTTCGTCGCCTAGCGGAAGAGCCGCAACTTGATCGACTTGTAATGGCCACTATCGCGTGGGGTTACGAAAGAGGAGACCGGTACGGTAACTTAACCGAGTTCGCCTACACTCTCACGGGCTTAGCAGCCCGTGGTGCAAGTTTGGATTCGTGAACAGAAAGTGTTGAGGTATCCACAGGCTTGGTTTGTAGAATCGGCGCATGGCGATGGGGACGCGCAAGCAGCGGGAGAAGCAAGAAGATTTGTGGATCGCACATACGGAGTTGGCAGCGGCGCCGGGGCATCCGTTCTATCAGCGTTTGAATGAACTGCTGGAGGCCGAGGGTTTCGACGAGTTTGTCGAGGGCCGGTGCGCGAAGTTTTATGCGGAGAAGTACGGGCGCCCGTCGCTGACGCCGGGGATTTACTTTCGGGCGCTGCTGATCGGGTATTTCGAGGGCATCGGGGCGGAGCGTGGGATTGCTTGGCGGCTGGCGGATTCGCTGGCGCTGCGGCGCTTTGTGGGCATCGCGCTGGACGAGTACACGCCGGACCACTCGACGATTTCGCGCACGCGGCGGCTGATCGATCTGGACACGCATCGTGAGGTGTTTGCCTGGGTGCTGGGCGTGCTGGCCGATCGCGGACTGCTGAAAGGCCAGCGGATCGCGATCGATGCGACGACCCTGGAAGCCAATGCGGCGATGCGCTCGATTGTGCGGCGGGACACGGGCGAGAGTTACGAGGATTTTCTGCGCGGGCTGGCGAAGGCGTCGGGGATGGAAACGCCGACGCGCGAAGACTTGGCGCGGTTGGACCGTAAGCGCAAGAAACGCACGTCGAATAAGGAGTGGAAGAGCCCGGCGGACGGGGACGCGCGGATTGCGAAGATGAAGGACGGACGCACGCATCTGGCGCACAAGGCCGAGCACGCGGTGGATCTGGACACGGGTGCGGTGGTGGCGGTCACGCTGCAGGGCGCCGATAAGGGCGACACGGCCACGCTCGAGGAGACGCTGTGCGAGGCCGGGATGGCAGTGGCGGAGCAGGTCGGGCGGGAGGCAGAGTTGCGGCCCGACCAAGCGCCCAAGGTGAACGTGGCCGGGATCGAAGAGACGGTGACCGACAAGGGCTACCACAGCGGCGCGGTGGTGAAGCGGATGAAGGCGTACGAAGTGCGCAGCTACATTCCGGAAAAGAAACAGAAGGGGCGGCGGAACTGGGCGGGCAAACAGGCCGAACAGCAAGCCGTGTACGCGAACCGGCGGCGGGTGCGGGGCGAGTACGGCAAGAGTCTACTGCGGCGGCGCGGCGAATTGGTGGAGCGCAGCTTCGCGCACTGCTACGAGACAGGCGCGATGCGGCGCTGCCATCTGCGCGGACAGGAAAACATTCTGAAGCGGCAGTTAGTTCATGTCGGCGCGTTCAATCTAAGCCTGATCCTGCGCAAACTACTGGGCGCGGGCACGCCGCGGGAGTGGAAGAACCGCCTCGGCAGGTTTGTTTTGACCCTTTACTTACTCTTTACATGTCGGATAAATCAGAAGCGGCTTTGCAGAAGCCGAATCTCTGCGTCGGTTGCCAAGTGCTTCGTGAGATCGCGTACCCGACTACGTCGCCCGACTTGCAGGAAATCCGCTACTTGCACCCCGGGCTGTTAGCTTGTGCTGACGAGCTTCCTGACTGCCCGTCGCGCCGCTCGCGCTCAGCCCATCTTGAATTGGGACGCTCATTTCAAGACGTTTCCAGTTAAGGGCATCGGCCTTTCAACCTACACAAAATTTCTGAATTTCCTTTCCGTCAATGTTTGCGGAAACATCGCGCTGATACTGGATGACCAAATAGTTCGGGTGGTTAAACGAGAAGTCTTTGCTGAACTCAGCCCGCTGCGGGGACTAAACGATTCTACCAAAGTTCGCATGTACCCTACGTATCTAAGCTGTATTCATAAAGTATCAAACGAGTTGCGTGTACCCGCCGAAAACGTTGAGTTCTTTCACTTTGAGTTCGGCCTAATCATTAAAGACATCGAGCACAATATCCGGCTACGCGCTTATGAACTGTACGAGCAGCGCGGCAGGGCTCATGGATTTGCTCTGGGCGACTGGCTCCAAGCGGAAGCAGAAATTCGGGGAACGCCAAAGACCCGCTGATCCATGGTCCCGCGAAGTGACAGCCCGGGGCGCCTTGCGCCTCTCCGACATGTCAGGCTACGAGCCGTGTGTTTCGACTTCGACGATCACATTGAGATTTCTGCTGCACATCTACGCGGAAACGAGGATTCGTTGTCACGAAACGTCTAACGCAGAATGCCTAGACTGACCACCATTTGCTGCCAAAAATCCCACGCTCCCCCCATTTTTCTCATTTCAGCTATCGGTCAAAATCCAATCCATTCTTCAATCCATTGAAGCGTCGTCTTGTACCTATTTCCAAGGTTTTGGACAGTCCGCGACGAGCTGTTTAACGTCGCCCCTGCGCCAGCCGCCCTCGGTATCGAGGACAGCGTACGTGGAGTGGCACACGAGCGGCCCGACTCCAAGCCCGGTTTCCTCAGCCACGAAATATAGCAGCTGGGCGAGACCAAGCAGGTTACCGAGCGCCTTCTCAATGTAGTAGTGGTAGCGGTATAGCACGGTCAGCATCACACGGTCGCGAGGCAGCAGCTTGAAACTCAAGTGGCTTAGGCAGGGCTGGCTGCGCGTCCCCCGCGCGTCGCACTCCGCATCGTAGATCGGTAGCTCGAGGTAATCGGTGTCCTCGACCAGATTGGCTTCGTATACCGCCCGCATGCGGCCGCCGGCCAACTGTTTCTTCATTTTTTCGACGATGATCCGCAGAGGGTTGATTTCAGTCTGTCCGTTGCCCTTCCTGTACGTCGATTTCCGCAGCAAGCGGGTCGCATAAGTACCCCACTGACTGGGGATCTTGGGGTAAATCTGAGGGTAGGTGTACAGCTCTTCGGCTCCACCATGCAGGTACAGGTTGGCCGGGAAGATCGTGCCAGCGATGGTCGTCAGCGGCGGGCGGCCATGTTCACGCAAAAATCCATCTACGACATCGTGAATGCCGAAGTCTGCAGGCGTGAGCACCTCGGGACGGCGCACCGCGACTACCAGATTGTATGCAGCATCGTGATTGCTGCTCAGGTATTCAACCGCTTTAAGCCACGCCTCCGGACAAGTATCTGCTTCAATTAAGTGAACTAACGGTTCGCCTGCCAGTACGGTGCCCTGGCTATTCATGCCTATGGGCTCGTTTTTGCTTCGCATGTACAGTTTCGAACCGCGAAGTGAGGTCCCGTACAAATTCTTCGCGATCATTGTGACCACCGCGGGGCATCAAGTTCATCGAGAGCTGGAAGCTAAGTAGCGGTTCAAGCTGCAACACCGCCAAGGCCGCCTCAACCGAGCAGATCGCCGGCTGAATGTCGAACACGGTTCCGCCCAGCCGGCGACATTCCTCCGGCGGGCGGCGCCGGGCGAGTGCCGAACTTGCACGCTGCCCCCACCAAGCTGTCAGAGCCGATTCAACCTGCGACCGGGGGAAGGCGGCGCGAGAATTTTTCAACCTGGGTGCCATAATTAGTTCTACTTTCCGTCAATCCAATTCAGCTATTCGCGGGAGTGAGAAAAAGGTTCGAAATCGGGCTCGCCGCCGTTGCGCTTCGTTTCGGCTCATAACTGCAAGTTCACCGAATGCCGTAGGGTATACGCAGCGGGATCAGGTTTGATCCTTGGCATGCTGCAGGCGTGTCGATCACATCCTCGGTCCGGGAACTACGGTGAACGAGAATATGCAGTCTGAATTGCAGCTTGCTCCGCCGCAGCTACCTCCTTCGGTTAGCCCCAGCAAGGTTTTTGATACCTACTGGAGGTTTGCAGCTGATCGCCAGGAGATCTTCTTCCGTCGTATAGCGGGCGCCCCGCTCGGTGGACCGCAGACCCCATACTCCGCGAGTTCAAATTTACGAATGCCTACCGTGCCTCGGATCGGGTGAGTCAGTATCTGATTAAGCGGGTCATCTATGCAGGGGACCAAAATCCTGACGAACTTATCTTCAGGATCCTGCTGTTCAAAATGTTCAACAGGATTGAGACCTGGGAGCTGCTCGAGAAGAGTTTCGGTGGCATCTCGCTCGCAGCCTACGATTTCGACCGTTACGACACCGTGCTCACCAACGCGATGGCCGCGGGAGGGCGAATCTACTCGGCCGCGTACATCATGCCTTCGGGTGGACGGGAGGGTGACGGCAGGAAGCATCGTGACCATCTACGCCTGGTCGAGCGCATGATGCGGGATGGCGTGGCGACACAACTGCAGCGGTGTAAGTCAATGCAGCAGGGGTTCCAAATCCTCAAGGCTTACCCGATGGTTGGCGACTTTCTCGCGTACCAATTCGTCACCGATATCAACTACAGCACCTTGACGGATTTCTCTGAAATGGAATTCACCGTACCCGGACCAGGCGCCAGAGATGGGATTCACAAATGCTTCGAGAGCGCAGGGGAGCTCTCGCCGAGTGACGTCATCCGCATGATGGCGGATATTCAGGAGCAGCAGTTTGCACGGCTGGGACTCCGTTTTCGCTCACGGGGAGGCCGCTACCGCTGATCGATTGCCAGAACCTGTTCTGCGAGGTCAGTAAGTATGCGCGGTGTGCACATCCTGATGTGGGTGGGCTCGGCGGCCGTACGAGAATCAAGCAGAAGTTCCGGACGGGACCCACGGCCGCTGAGGTACTGGTTTCCGCCAAAGTGGAAAATAAATCACCTACTACCCACGGATGAGAACCGGATCAAACGACATGAAGCGAGCCGTCCGATGTAGGTCCAGCTGACCTCTATGTCAGCCCGAGATGTCCCGGCTCTGGGCAGCCAATCCCGGGCAGGACGCCTTCCCGGATAGGTCACGCAAGGCAGACCGTCCCGTGGGAAAATGAATCCCTGCGCATGAATGCCGCAATCCCTGAACGCAGGCCCGTGACGGAGGAAATCTCCGGCGTCATCGAGCGCGTCACTTTCCACAACGACGAAAATGGCTTCTGTGTCCTCCGCTTAAAAACAAAGGGACATCGGGAGGAGACGACGGTTATCGGATCGCTGCCCTCGGTCACAGCCGGGGAATGGCTGGCCGCGGAGGGCCAGTGGGTCAGGGACAAAGAACACGGTCTGCAATTCAAGGCGACCACCATGAAGACGGTGCCGCCGACCACCACCGAGGGTATCGAGCGGTACCTCGGCAGCGGCTTGGTCAAGGGGATCGGACCGATTCTCGCGAAGAAGCTGGTCGGGCGTTTCGGAGTCGAGGTTCTCGCTGTGATCGAGAACCGGGCCGTTGAACTGCAAACTGTCGATGGCATCGGCCCCAAGCGCCGGGAGAGGATTGCGCACGCATGGCGGGAGGCAAGGCAGGTCCGCGAAATCATGCTGTTCCTGCACAGCCACGGCGTAAGTACCAGCCGGGCGGTGAGAATCTTCAAGACCTATGGCGAGCAGGCAATCGAGAAGGTGCGGAGCAATCCGTACATGCTGGCGAAAGATATCTACGGGATCGGCTTCGCGACTGCGGACCAGATCGCGCAGAAGGTCGGGATTCCGAGGGACTCGCTCGACCGGGCGAGGGCGGGCATCGACCATGTGTTGCTGGAAGCGACCTCGGACGGTCACTGCGCCTTGCCACTCGCGAAGCTCAAGCTCGCGGCAGTGAAGCTGCTGGAGGTGCCGGAAGGGACAGTCGAGCAGGCGTTGTCGCAGATGCTTACAGGCGGCTCCCTGCTGCTGGAGGAGATCGACGGCGAACCCCTGATCTTTTTGCCGCATCTCCGGAAGGCAGAGGAGGGCATCGCGGCAAGGATCAAGCGGCTTGCAGGAGCGCCGACGGCCTACCCGCCGATTGATTTGGAAAAGGCGGTCGCGTGGTGCGAGCGGCGGACGGGCAAGACGCTCGCCCCCAGCCAGCGCGAGGCGCTGAAAACGGTTCTCGCCAAACGTGCCGTGGTCATCACAGGTGGCCCGGGCGTGGGCAAGACAACGCTCGTCAACTCGATCCTGATGATCCTGCGTGCCAAGGGCGTGAAGTGCTTGCTGTGCGCCCCAACCGGACGTGCGGCAAAGCGGCTCACCGAGACCACGGGCTTGGAGGCGAAGACAATCCATCGGCTGCTGGAAATCAATCCCGCAACTGGGCGGTTCGTCAGGGACGAGTCGAACCCGCTCGCCTGCGACCTTCTTGTCGTAGACGAAACCTCAATGGTGGATGTGTTACTGATGCACTCGCTTGTGCGGGCTCTTCCCAACCATGCTGGGCTGGTTCTGGTCGGGGACGTGGATCAGCTTCCTTCGGTTGGGCCGGGCACGGTACTTGGGGACTTGATCGAGAGCGCGGTGGTGCCAGTCGTGCGACTGACCGAGGTGTTCAGGCAGGCGGCGGGCAGCCAAATCATCACCAATGCGCACCGCATCCGCCGAGGCCAGATGCCGGACGTGCGCGAGGCGGACCCAAGTTCCGATTTTCATTTCGTCCAGCGGGACGACCCGGAAAAGATCGCGGCAACGCTGGTCAAGCTGGTGCAGGAGAGAATTCCGGGACGGTTCAGTCTCGATCCGATCCGCGACGTGCAGGTTCTTTGCCCGATGAACCGGGGATCGCTCGGGGTGCGGGAACTGAATACAGCCTTGCAGCGGGCCCTGAATCCCGCCCGACCCGGTCAGCCCGCCGTCGAGCGGTTCGGATGGCGATTCCAAACAGGCGACAAGGTCATCCAGACCGAAAACGACTACGACAAGGAGGTCTTCAATGGGGACATCGGAATCGTTGAGCGTATCGACCCGGTCGAGCAGCAGGTCGCAGTCCGCTTCGACGAACGGCTGGTTAAATACGACTTCGGAGAACTGGACGAGATCGGGTTGGCTTATGCGATCACGATCCACAAGTCGCAAGGATCGGAGTTCCCGGCAGTGGTGATCCCCCTGGCCACCCAACACTACATGCTGCTGCAACGCAACCTGATCTACACGGGCATAACACGGGGCAAGCGCCTGCTCGTGCTGATCGGGCAGCGAAAGGCACTGGGCATCGCGGTTCATAATGACCGCCCGCAAAGGCGGTATTCGGGGCTGCTGTCCAGCCTGAGGGGCGGCGGGCAACACTAACTTGTGGGAGACCTCGAGCGGGAAACGTCTGCCAGACGCATTGGTGGAGGCGATGGTTCGGCCGTCCACTCAAGGGCACACTGCGGGATGAAGACGCCCGACACGGGTTGCCTTCACCAATTGCGTAAAACGATGCGTAAAGAATTTCTGAAATTTTGGCTGGGAACTTGGGTTTAGAGTCACCGAGCCAGTTGTTAAGATTGGCTCAACCCATTGAAACCAAATGAAGGGTTTGGTTGCGGGGGGTGGATTTGAACCACCGACCTTTGGGTTATGAGTTTTGCGAGAAACGGAATTTCAACGAGTTAGCGGGCGTGGTTGCCTATTTGAAAGATTGAAAAATAAGGTAGAAGAGTGCTGGGGAGTTCTTATTTTGGGTTGGTTTTGGGTTGAATCCAGCTAGCTGTGTTAAGCACACTTCTCGGAAATCTTGGATCGGGGAGCTGGGAGGCCAGGTGAGCTCGGGCGCGACCACCTCTGGCGCTCGAAGCCGACGAAGGCCTGTGATCCCGACGATGCTGGTCTCCTCTTTCTGAATTCCTACGCAGACCTTGCGGGCTTGGCTCGATGCGTTCGGTGGTGGAGTCTGGAGTTGGTGGATGAGGCTTCTGAGAGGAGCTCAAAATCACGACGAACATGCCAAGCCGTCGCAAAAGACCCGTATGTCCTCCGAGCCAGCGCCGCACTCGATAGCGCTGGATCCTCTTCGAGGGCAGCCCACATGTCCGCTCGGTAGCTCGGTCCCATGATCACTCGCCACCGGTACGCGTGGTGGCGCCGTGCCAGTTCCTCCGGCTGCAGCACATCGGAAGGTCGATCTCTCAGGATATTCGCGGCGATTCGGATCGGACTCCCTTCAAAACGTGGATCTTCTCCATGTCGCTTCACTTGAAACTCCGTACCCGCGTCCATTAGGTCCTGCCGCGGTGCCACACACAGCGCGGCAAGACGAGCGAATCGTCGGTCCTTTTTTCGCCAGCGCGCTAGCGCAGACCAGAACGCACGCACCAGAAGCGCGTCCTGCGTCGCCACTAGTTTCGTGAGCCGGTCAGCATTGACCCAGGGTGCATGTATGCCAAACCAAGTCACCAATACAGACAGTACACGTAGATCGTGCCTGGCAATGCCCTCAATACTAGCGAAAAGGATTGTGTCTTCAATGTTTGGCTCGGGTGCGAGAGGCGCCGCGAAGTTCATGCCAATGCCTACCATGCGCGAGGTGAGTGCATCCTCCTGGGCAGGCAGAGACGGAGCAAAAGCCCTGCTAAACGCCATGACCCAACCTCCTCCGAAGATCTGCCAGTGTTGCGCGAACATGCGCTGGCCAGCCGGGATGGGCGTCCTGTCGCTCTAGCCATGGAAGCAACTCGTCGAGTTCGTCGGCGTTCGGCGCAAGCGCGATGCAGTCCCCGAGATCAATGCCCCGATCACAAAGCGCAAACAACTTGGTGCAAAGGAGATCATCGCGTCCAAGACACCGGAGATGGATGGCATTACCGCTAAATACCGTTTGCAGGCGCTCCTCCCATTGCGGAAGAAGCTGACTTCGAAGCGAAGCTGGGCCGTTGTTCAGCCAGTCGTCCTGGAGTGTTTCGCCCTGTGCGCGCGCCTCGATGGCGAAGGCACGGGAGGCCTCCGCAATTTCCTTAGGGATTTCTGGGTAGAGAATGTCACAGTCCTTCGTCATGCGAGACACAACGCCAAGCAGATTAAGCGCAGCCCCGCCGATCACTACGGCCTCAAAATGAAGACCGCGTTCGGACACGTACCGGTCAAACGAGACCAGGATTTCGCGGGTCCACATAGGCTAGTATCAGTATAACAGATACCACTCCCAGCGCCAAATTCAATTGGAGACCAGAATCGGACTCTACAACGAGGTTCGGACAGGAGTGATCTTCATGGATCGACTGTCGCCAACGCTTCCGGCCCATGCTCGGCGTCGCGGATTCCGCAGGAGGCTCAAATGGTGGCCGCGATCTTTGCTTGGGTATTCCGGAGAAGATGAACGTCGGTCGGTTCCGGAGGAAGCCGAACGGCATTCCGGAATGAAGGTGAACAGTCGGAGCGAATGGTCGTACGCAAGATTTAATGCTGAGTCCAGTTTTATGCGGAGCCTGTCTCTGACAGGCCCCCACTCCGAATAGAGAAGACTGGGAAATGTAGGTCTCCCCTGCACCATGGAAAGACCTTCAAATCTGGCTCCCAAGACTCATCCTGCCCAGGGGCTGAATGAATTGTTATTCCGTGGCCATTTAGTGTCGATGGCCAGAGGCCGCCCCTTGGTCATATCGTCGGTTGACTTAGGTGCATCGCCGGTGACCGCTCCACCGCACATAGCCCCTGACCCCAACCAGAATAGCCGCTGCCGAGAAGCAGAGAGCCTTCCAAGGCACGGAAAACCGCATCTGCGAGCGTCGGCGCATAGCGATCGTGCATCGGGGGTTTTCCTGGGGTACGAGAGTCGGAGGCGAGGCGCCTTCCGTTTCGCCCAGGGCGCGATTTGGTATCTCCGTGGCGACGGGCGAGGCAGCAGCAGCCGGTAGTCGTGCTATGTGCAATGATGCGGCGCATACTGTTTCTAAAATGCCTCCCTGCGGTGTAGCGTGCAGTTTCTCAGCGGCTTTGGCCGCAGCCAGAGCGCTTTGAGCATCTCCCCCCCGAAGAAACTGGCGGGCGGACTGCCGATGAGAATAGGCGTGCGCTGTAAGCAACATTAACGGCCAGAGATCGGCCCCACACCGAGGGCAAATCGGCTGCCCGCGAAAGCGAGCCTGACACACCGGGCATCGAGCGGCTTCGACCGGTTGACAACCGTTCCCGTTCACTGCTTCCCTTCCACAAAAAACAACAGTTCGGCAAGTTGTTTGGTCGCCTGGTTGAGGGTATCTTGATCTTTGGCAGTGAGGGCTGTTTCGATCTTCTCGTTGAGACCGATAACTTCGTCGCGGTCTTCCTCGTGCATTTGTTCGAGCCACTGGCGCGAGCGCCCCACTGCTTCCGACGCCTTGCCGGCGACTTCGGCCCACACGCCGTCAGTAGGAACCATCGTATTCTGTGCCTCCCCGGCGTCGGCCTCCTCATTCAAGTCCTGCGGTTCTTCGAGCCACGCATTTTCTTCAGGTTCGATGTCTTCGAGGATGCGACTCGAGTACAAGGCCTCCAACCGCTTACGCACCTCCGCAATTTCGGCGTCGCTCTTCTTTTCCAGGGCTCGGTCAATGGTAATATGCTTTGACTTCCCGGTGCATTTCTCGACGGCAGTTACGTGCAATATGCCGTCCAGATCCAGGCTCATGCGGCAGAGGACCTCGCTGAGATCCGGAAGCTTCTTTAAGTCCTTCACTTTGAAGTTGCCGACCAGAATATTCCTGAGCGCATCTTCATCCTCGCCTTCGTATACGCAAATTTCAACGACTTCCTGAAACGGAAAACAGGTATAGAACCGCTCAGTACGGGTCAACGGCAAGGGGCTATTACGCCGGATGATTGGCTTGTAACAGTGGGGGTACGGAACACTGCCACGTTCTCCGAGATAGGACACGCCGAACGAGTATGGAGACACATCGACGAGCACCCGTTCCACCTCTTGCCCCCCCAGCCGGGAGGCGAGTACACCAGCTCCCAGAGCTACGCATAGGTCTGGATGGATTTCCTCCCGAGGCATGAGGCCAGTACGTTCATGGAGCAAACGGGATACCAAGGGGGTACGCGTGGAACCGCCGACAAGCAGGATCGCGTCCAGCTCCCCGGGGCTCTTTCGGGAGTCGGCCAGAGCTTTGGAAACGCTCTCCAGCGTTTTCTCCAGCAGCGGACGGATCATCGCTTCGTATTGTTCGCGTCTGATCTCCAGTTCGAGGTGCAGGGGTTTCCCCTTGTCAGTAACCAGCGCTTCTTCGCGGATGGTGACTTCCGGCTCAAAACTCAGGCGTTTTTTGGCTTCTTCGGCAGCCCACCAGAGACGCGCGCGCGCCACAGAATGTGCTTGCCGCAAATCAATGCCGTGCTGGGTCTGGAAGGCCGCCAGCAAATGCTCCGCCAACAAGTCGTTGAAGTCATCGCCCCCGAGGTGGTTATTTCCATGGCTGGCCAGCACCTCCGTAATATCGCCTTCCAAGGCAACGATGGAGACGTCAAAGGTACCACCGCCAAGATCATAGACCATGGCAGTATGCCGGGCCCCCTCACCGTACGCCAAACTAGCCGCGGTCGGTTCATTCAGGATCCGAATTGCGTCCAGACCCGCCAGTGCCGCTGCTTCCCGTGTCGCCTGGCGTTGCGCGTCCGAGAAGTAAGCGGGAACCGTGATCACCGCTTTGTCAATTTGTTGCCGGACGCTGCGCGAGGCCCAAGCCGCCAGCTCCCGCAGAATCAAGGCTGAGACCTCGGGAGGAGTGAACGGGCGTTCGCCCAAACTTACGGTTTCGTTGCTCCCCATTTTGCGCTTGATACTGCGTACAGTTCGCTCCGGGTAGAGAACCAACTGATTGCGTGCTGGCTCACCCACCAGCAGTTCCCCAGAAGGAGATACCCCCACGACCGAAGGCAGCATGTTACCTTTACCGGAGCCGAGAACTCGGACTCGGCCATCCACAAAGGCAGCCACCTCCGAATTTGTGGTGCCCAGATCAATGCCTACGATAAGGTTGCTCATCAGCTTCAATGCTCCTTGATTCTTGTGTACTCCGGTTTCTTATTGCTCGCCAGGGATTCTGGGCAGAAGCACTTGAAATCCCTCGAGCTGCCTTTGCCCCGGTGGTATCCACGGAAGAACGCTGTGCCGACACCGGCCAACTACTCCATTACAACTCCTGACAAACTCAACTTCCTGCGCGCCACTTTGACCTGAGCCGCACGATAAACTTCCCCTTCCCACTCATAACCGGCACGATAAACACCCAGCACTGTTCCTTCGGGCACCAAGTCTGTCTCTTCCAGCTCGACGGCGGTCATCCGGTGGGAATCGAACTCCTTCCCCTCGCAAAGGATCGGGTTGAGATGATAATCCTGCAGCGCCTGCTCGAGTCGATCCAAGATCAGGGTGTATCCCTTTTCCAGGGCGGTCAGAATCTCCTGAGTCTGGGATTGTTGCTTTTCGTCCGTGCCGAACCAACGCGCCCACTTGGAGCGGCGAGGGCTGATGATTAGCCCTGCACTGGCTTCACGCACGGAACTGAGGCCGCGCTCGAGACGGTCGCGCAGGTCGAGCAGAAGATCGATGTATGGTTTCTCCGGACGACGTTCAGGCGCGGTTGCCGAAACTGCCTCCGGTTCTTTTTCCTCCGCCGTCGCTTCCTCCTCGTCCATGGGCTCGGGGGAGGAATCCTGCTCTATCGCCGTGGCCACCGCCTCAGGCAACTGTGCCAACGTATCGTTTACTTGCTTGAAGGTCCGGCTTTGCAGCTTGACCTCCTGCGTGAGCACCGTCATGGCGGACCACAGAGTGTACAGGTCGCAGCGGCCCTCGACCGGCGGAAGCGGGGTCCCATTTTCGATCGAGGTCAGCAAGTCCGCGGCTAAGTCCGAAAGGGGGGGTTCTTCAGTGAGCGCACTGTCCAGCCAAGTTTCGAACTTATGAAGAATGGCTTCGCGGATTTCCTGCACAGAGCTCACGGAGGAGTCAACAGAGTTCATGTCCATTCGGATCTATTTTCCCTTCAACACGGCCAGCCAGGGTTCCGGTCCAACGAACTTCCTCTCACTGGAACCGCTCCCGAGCACCGAATCCAACGGGGCAAGCGGATCGATTGAGAACAGAAAGTGTCGGAAGCGTTGGCGTCGATCGCGCAGCAATTCGTACGCATCCCGAACCTGCTCAAATTCGGCCGGACTACGATCAGGCGGGAACTCCTTGAGCTTGCGCAAATACGCCGCCCGAATCTGCTCGTCGGTCGTGTCCTCTGCAACGCCCAACACCATCCGCGGGTCTGAGGGAAGATTTGGCTTCTCCATTGCTAGCTCATCCTCAAAACAGGCTCTGTTGTTCCTGCGGCAATCCTCTGGGTTTCCTCTTCTTTTGCGCCCCCGGCTGAGACTCGGCCTTCGACGAGTCGCCGCCAAAAATTACGTCTTCCATCTCCTCCAGAATATCCTCAGAAGTGGCGCCCAGAGCCATGGCCTTCTTGATCTGCCGCACTAGTTCGGGAGGAAGGACCTCGCAAAACTCCTCAAGCTCCCGAACCTGTGAGCGGCCCGACAGGATCCCTCTCAAGATCTCCTCCGGACTGGCACCTACGGCGATAGCCTTGGTCAACTCGCGGGAGAGTTCCGGAGGCAGGTTGGCGAGGAAGTCTTCGAAATCTTCGAGGTCTTCTTTATCCAAGAACTCGTCTTCCTCGTCGAACACATCCCTCGCCCGGCCATGCTGAGCGGGAATTCGACTGCCCAGTCGAGATGCTGGTGTGTCCCGGCCCTGGGACGGAGGTTGCTTCGCAGCTCTCTCATATTCCAAGACCTCATTGAGAAATTCCGGTTCTATGGAGAAAGCCTTGGGTCCGGCTTCGTCCAGGAAATCGTTCGGCTCGAACATGTTGCTCGGGCGGCCACGCAATTCGTCGAGCAACTCCCCGGCTAGATCGGTATTGCGTTCGCGGCGAGCCAGTTCCAGGGCGGCTGAGAGGCAATCGTAGCGTCTCTCAGCAGCCCCAGGAGGCAACGCCCGTGCTCGCAGGAAGAGAAATCTGGCATCGGCGCCAGTGCGTGCCATGCCTGCCACAGACAGAGCAAAGGCTAGCTTGCATGCTTGGCTGCGAATTGCAGCTTCGCCCAGCACCAGCGTCTCGGCGGTGTCCAGCGCACGGTCAGGATGCATCAACGAAGCGCTCAGCCGGTCTTCCCACTTCGCCGGAATGGCCAAAGGGATGCCGACAGAATCTCCCAAGACACAGGCCTTGGCCAAGCCTTTCAACAGGGTCACACCATCATAGGAGTTCATGTCCAGCGGATCCAGCAAGGCTTCCTCAGGCGCGAGAACCGCCGCGTCGACGATACCCCGCTGCAGGACATACGCGGCCACGGGATTTTCCAGGCGCGCCTCCACCTCCGCCGCGTGCCGGTTCAAGGCATCCGGATTCTTATCGAGTGCCGCGCAAACCCGGCGCAGAGCATTTACCAAAGGAGCCAAGCTCCCGTCTAGTTCAGGCAAGGCCTCGATTCGCTCGATTCCCGGTGAGGCCAAGTGAGGCTTACGCTGAGCAAAATGGCGCAAGACGCCGGCCAGCAGGACTCGCAGTTTGGCCTTGCGGACCTGCGGGTTGAGGTGGTCCAGTTGCTCGGCCTGTTCCAGATACTTGAGGGACTTCTGGTAGGCATTGCGCTTCTCGCTTGACTCCATCAGCCATAGCAGCGGAACCACATCCTGCTCGCGGGCCTGACGCCAGGACTCCGCAACTCGGTCTGCCACTCTCCAGTCGCGCTGCTTCTTTGCCCACGCCAGCCAAGCCTGGAAAGCCTCAGCATGCGGATCAGCGGAACAGGCACGTTCGTAGAGAGCGCCTGGGGAGAATAGCTGGCGCGGGGTCAATCCTCCCTTGCTTCGATGAGAATCTGGCAGGTCTGCAAGCCCCAGGAGGTCGTCAGCCACCTCGGTTGGTATGCGAGCCACCAGCTCTGCCATGTGCAGCGAAAGCACTCCGTCCTCCACGGTATTCTGGGCAAACCATTTCTCTTGCAACGCTAATTCTCGGAACCCCTCCCAAGCGATGATGGCGTGCCCCAGCCCCTCAAAGCCTCGGGAGGTGCTTTCCAGGGCCTTCGCCACCATATGGTAGAACCGGGCGTCGTTTCGAGTGGGTCCTCCGATGGCATCACGCACCGGACCCGGGGAAAAGCCCAGCACCATGCAGCGAATCGAAATGTATTGGCGCAACCTCTCGTGAAGATCGGGACAAAATCGTTCGCAGGTCGATACCGCTGCCCGCGCCTTGTCGAGAATCGGCGGGCGCTTCTTAGCTGCCATCGCTGATTCGAGGGACACCAGGGCCACGCGGAGAGTTTCCCGGCCGGTTTGTGTAGCAGCAACTAGTTTCTGGGCGGCAGAATTGAGCGCCGGGATCGTGCTGCAACCTAACATCGCCTCCACAGCGGGTACCAGGCGAGCGGGAATGGAGTCCGGTGCGATCGCCTGGAGCCACCTACGGCAGGTCTCGTCATCCCGCCGGTGAAAAGCTGCGATCGCATTAACCAATGCCTTCCACGACGCTAGTGGACTGCGATGTGACACCTGTGGTAGGAGCAAATCGGACTCTTCCGACGGTCCGCAGGTTACCACCCTCAGGGCATCGATCAGCGCGGCCGCTCCTTCCCGCAACCTGTGAGTGGGCGGAAGTGATGAAGCCTGGGAGAGAGCAGATAAATCGAATACGCGTTGTCGGATAGCCCTCTCTATCCTCTCGCGAACAGCAGGAGCAAGGTTCGGATCTCCGAGAGGAGCAACAAACTCGTCCAGATTCCCTTCATTAATGCGCACTTCCAGCAAAACTTCTTCGAGCCGAGCGCGCGCCGAAGGAAACCGCTCGATAACCAAGTTCAGCAGCGACTTGGCCTCAATCGACATTCCATGTTTTAGCAGATCGCGGATGCGAGCCTCATAGGCGTCAACGAGTAAACATTCCGAGGCTGGCGTTGCATGCCGTCTGTGCAGTGCTTTCGCCGCTTCAACCGCGGCCTTCGAGTGCTGCCCGGCGATCAGTTCCCGCACCCGGGCTTCCGCCGCGGGCAAGTCGTCGAAAACCGGCCCGCCGCGCCCGGCAGTCTGGAGCCGATGGCTGGTTCTCTCCCAGGCCGCTGCTTGGCTATGATTATCCTTCTTATGCGTCTTGGACATTTCGGGGAGTACGGCCACCTTCACTCTATCGCAACGACAGGGACAATTGAGACTCGTTTTTTCCTAAGTTTGAATCCCTGCCTGTGGAAATTCCTAAAGTCTGATTGTGCTTCTCGAAAACCTCGAAATGTCTGAGGGGACGAGGGATTATACTTCTTTCACACTTCTCTCCTCCGATGTTCGCGGCAATGCAAGAACCGAAAACGATAAGGCCCGCAAGAGGGCGCTCAGTGTTTCGAGAGTGGGGAATATAGAGAACCACAGTCCCATCCAGGATGGAATTGCAAGTACCGGCGGCGGAATTTTCGTCGTTGGCAACCATCGAGCAAGTTGGATCTCCTGAGCCTCTTCGCCCACCATCACCAGCAGCACAACTGCGAGCATCAGACCCGTCCCGCGATCAGCATCCTCCGGTACGGCTAGCGACGGTTCACGAATGTGAGAATCGCTGTAATCCCGGAACCGACCACACCTAGGACCACGCCGCATAAGATAGTTCATTACGACGAGCAGAACGAGAATCGCGAGCAGCCCCGATGCCGCTTGAACGGGCCAGCGCAGAGAGATTTTTCCCGATGTCATCGAGGATGCGAACGGCAATGCACCAGGTGAGCAAAGTGGCGACAAAATGCAATTCCGACCCCCACTGAAACAGGACTCTGGTATTTCCTCTGGGTTCCCTTCAGACTCGCGGTAAGAGCGGCCAGGACCAGAATACATTCCAAGCCTTCACGAAATACGAGTACTCCGATGTCCAGCACCGCTGAGGCTGAGGTTTTTCCCGCAGTAACCGCGGCCATATCGCCGTGAGTTCTCAATACGTGTGCTAGCAGAACCCCTACCAATAAGATGATGCCGTTGAAAAGAATCGATAGCCAAGCTACCCTCTGGTGGCGAGACGTTTGCAAAACTGGACCCCGACGATACTCTCGGCGCGCAAGTAGGATGTGATCCGCGAGGCCTGTTGAAATCGCTAGTTAGCAAAGTCCCAAGACATTACTTTGTAGAAGGCCGCAGGATCGGAGTTCTGCATCAGTTTCATCAAATCGCGACGATCCGTTTGCCGACTTGCCCGATCGCTAGTTGGTGTCATGCGCTTCGACTGGGTAACGCGAATCTCCCCCGAAAACCTGCGGCCCCTGTTGAGCCTGTTTTCCAGCGACCTGGCGATTGACTTGGGTACGGTCAACACGCGGATCTATTCCCGGGACAGGGGCGTCGTGGTCAACGAGCCCTCGGCCGTTGCAGCACGTTGGCGGCGTCCGGCCCATAGGTCAAGTACCCGACCTCGTCCCAAAATGTTGAGCTCAACGTTTATCGACGAAGTTGGATACCTGACCTTGGACGACCGCGCCGCCGACCTTCTCTACGAGGTCCTCAATCGCCCGCTACGAACGCTATCGGGTACGAGAAAGCGAGAAGAAACGGCATCCCGCAGGAGGAGAAAATGAAATTCCAACCCCCAAGAGTACGTGCGCGTCGTCCTTAGCTATAGCTAAGCCGAACAGGGGAATGGCAAAGGTGGATCACCTTGAATCCCGGTTGTTTGGTGATAGGCGACCATGCAAATCACGCAGCTCAGATTGAGGACCATGTAGGTGAGTCTGCCAGAACTTGATTGCGACCCGCAGGGTTCCTATCGACGAGCAGGGACTCACGTGCAATGCAGGAACTTGAATCGACAAGAAGCGCGAATCCGCTTTGAGCATCCCGCCCAAAGATTCCCAGCAGAATGCCTGCGGGATCAATCTCTTACATTCGACTAAGCTCCCCGAGAGTGACCGTTCAATCGATCATCGCACACAGTAGGTCGACGTCCTGAAATAAACTCTTCTCCTCCCGGCGTCGCGCCAAGACAGACAGGAGAAGAAAAAAAATGAAGCGACGTAGATATCAATATGGATGTTTAACTAAGAAGAACCGCGCGCGCAGTGAAAACGTGTGGCAGTTTCGCTTTTACGAAACGACACCCGAAGGGCACCGATACCGCCGATCGACAATCATCGGCACAGTGGCCCGATATCCCACAAGAAGGGACGCATTGCGTGCGATCGAGTCATTCCGGCTCCGCCTGAACTAGGATATGAGTTTGCAAGGCCAGTAACGGTCCGAGCTCTGGTGGAGCGCTATCTTGAACACGAACTTCCGCAGCGACGGCACTCGACAATGCAATCCCATTCGTCAGCCCTGAATCGGTGGATTTCTCCTCGGTGGGGTGACCATCTACTGGAACAGGTCAAGCCGGTTGCAGTCGAGGAGTGGTTGCAATCGCTTCCGCTGGCGCCAAAAACCAAGGTCAATCTGCGAAGCCTGTTTCACCTTATCTATCAGCACGCGCGCCGATGGGAGTTGACCGATCGCAATCCCATTGACCTAGTACGGCAGAGTGGCGGGCGCCGATCGATACCACGCGTGCTAACTTCCGACGAGATCCGTCTCCTGCTCGAGCAACTGGCGGAGCCATACCGCACCATGGTTCTGGTTGCGGCCTGCCTCGGCCTACGCGCGAGCGAAATCATGGGCCTGCAGTGGGGCGACTTCAATTGGGACGATCTGACAGTCCTGATACGTCGGGGAGTTGTGAACGGCAGGGTCGGCGACACGAAGACGGAAGCCTCGCGTAGACCTCTTCCCGTGCATCTCGGTCTTGCGGGTCCTTTGCAGGAGCTGCGGAAGAGAAGCTTGCACACAGGCCTGCAGGACTGGGTATTCGGCAACCGCCTTGGCCGACCGCAGGCACAGCAGAATATTCTGCGGCGGCATCTGAGGGCGGCAGCGTTACGGGCCGGCATCGGGAAAATCGGCTGGCACACATTTCGACATTCCTACTCAACTATGCTGCGAGGAACCGGTGCGGATATTAAGGTGCAGCACGAGCTGCTGAGACATTCAACCATCCAGAGCACGATGAATATCTACACCCAGGCGGTCTCGGAACATAAGCGCGCGGCAAACAGCCTAGTGGTAGGAATTCTGCTTGGCGGTACTGCTTGGGAACATTGTCCGCTAATGAACCTAACTGCACGACCGTTGGGCTTGAGCAATCGCCTTTAGGCGATGGAGGTCCCTGCAAATGAACACCTCGGAGATAACTCAAAGTTTTTCGAGGCACGTGAGTGGTGAGACGATTTCCGCGATTACTGAGAGAAACGCTCCGGAACCCCGAGCTAGCTGTTAATGGGAGCTAAAAGGAGCTAATCACACCGCAGTTGGGCTTGAGCAATCATCTCGAACTGATTGATATGGTGGTGTTGAGCTTGGTTGCGGGGGGTGGATTTGAACCACCGACCTTTGGGTTATGAGTGCAACCATCAACGGAGTCTAAAGACAACGCGCGGCGCAAAGAGTAACGCATTGTTCTCAGAAGGAACGAACTGTAGTCCTGATTGCCACTGTGTTGCCTCCCCAGGAGCTCTCTTAGTTTCGATTTCGAATCTCGCCATGAGGATGCGCCACGTCTGGTAGTCGGTACCGATCCTTTCCCAGGCGAAGAGAACACCGGCTTCCTCGACAAAGAGAACATGGCAACATGATCGAATCAGCCACATTTCTATGACTGGTGGCATCCGGTGCTTGTCGCACCCTTCTGCTTCGCCTTCTATTGGACCGCAGCGTTAGCATTCCGCTGTCGAATCTTGGAAGGGTTTGTGTTGTCGAATTCCTTGACGGACTCTTGCCATCGAGAATCGTCGACGATCGCGGTGTCGTAGCAGCTTACGAACGTTCATGGCGTGTAAGAACCAATCTCTATGGGAACCAATTGCGCTTCCTCAAGAAAGCGTGGAGAGATTCGAGGGCAAAGGGCGAAAGAATGACGATTGTACGTTTGCTCGCACCGAGGATTTAGATGGGTTGAGCCCTGCGTCAGCGTCGCCGGTTTTTCATGAGGCCCCGCTCGAATTGCCATCGCTGTTCTAGGCTCTCCCTGAAATTTTGATTTTCTTATCGTTTGAACTTTGTCCCCGGACGCGGTCTCCGATATGCGATCGCATTCGATAGCCAGCCGCCGCAAATCGTTGACGCCCTGCCCACAACTCGCAGGCGGACTGGGAAACGTCGGTCAAGGACAGCGTTCGCAAGATTCAATCGACGCACACGCTGGCAACTTCCGGAGATCGCACCTTGAAGATCTGGATGGTCGATCCGGGCGTGGTCCTGCAGAAGATTGTCGTGAACACGGGCGGCTTGAAGCCCAGCTACCTGGGCCCGCCAGAAAGCTATCGCTCCGTTATTTCGCGGTGATGTATGGGCTCCATCCGGCCGTTGCGATGCTCAACTGCGGCCGGGTGACCCTTTCGACGGTATCATTTGGGACTTGATGGAGGTTGAGAAGCGGGCATCTTCCCCACCAGGTTCTCCTCCGCGTTCTCATGGAGCTCTCGGACCTTGCCCAGTTCTTTCTCCGCATCGGCCGTGTTCCCGATAGCCTGATACAAGCGCCCTAACTGGTAATGCGCATCAGGCAGTTGGGGATTTAGCTCCACAGCGCGAATCAGAGCAGCCTGAGCCTCCTTGTAATTCTTCTGCTGCATGTAGAGAGCGCCCAGGTCGATATAAACAATGCGCAGGTCGCGGTTGCCTTGCATCGCTCGCTTGAACAGGGAGAGCGCAGCGTCCGGGTTATTGTTCTTCCATTCGATATCCCCCAGATACGCCAGTGCCTGGGCGTGGCTGGGGTCGAGAGACAACTCGCTCTCGAAGTAGCGCTTTGCGTCATCGTACTGGTGCAGCTTCCAATACATGTATCCGAGGCTGAAGTTCACGCCTGGCTCCTGCGGAGAAACCTTGGCCGCAGCCTCGAATTCGGCAATCGCCTCACGAGTCTTTTGCAGGCCATCCAGGGCTTGGCCCAGCAACATGTGCGCCGGTGCCGAATCCGGATTCTGCTTCAGCAGTTGACGAAACTGCTCCTGGGCGCACGGATACTCTTTCGCCTGAAGGCAGCTCTGAGCCAGTACCTGACGCAGTTCCGGATTGGTGGGGTCTGCGTTGGCCGCGGGCTCGAGATATTTCACCGCTTCCATAAAGCGCTTGGCACCGTAGCAGCTAAGGCCCAGCAAGATGCGTGCCTGCGTATTCCTCGGCTCCTGCAGCAATGCAGCCTTCAGGGGAGGAATGGCGGCCTCAAACTGTCCTTGTTTATACTCTGCCAGTCCTAGATTGAGCTGAATGCCAGGAAGCGTTGGATTTAGGGCAATGGCCCTGCGGTAGGCTGCGGCTGCCTCTTTATACTTAGTTTCCCGGGCCAGCGCCACCCCAAGGCTGGCAAAAGCGCCCGCGTCCTGAGGATTATGTTCGCTTACTGCCCGCCACGCCTCCACCGCCTCCGGGAGCTTTCCCTGCTGCTCCAGCGCCATTGCGTCAGCCGGACTGGCCGTCTGCGGACTGGCAAACGCCGGCAACAAGAGAACGAGAAGAACCAGCAGTGATTTCCAGCGTTTCATGACCAAAATGCCGGTACCGGGAGGTTCGCCCACACCCGCACTCTCAGAATAGCCACTCACACGTGACGAAGCAACGCGGGGCACCCGATGACGGACCAGGCTTATTTGGACAGCAGTAGCTGCAACTCAAACATTTGGGCTATCCGAATCTGACGGTCCGGGGCTATACTTCTCTCCTGCGATAGTGCAAGGAAACAAAGCCGATGTTGACTCGAAGGTTAGTCGTACAAGGAGCGATACTTGCGTTTTGCTCTGCGCCTTCGATTGGCCAGCAGAGTCACCAGGCTTCTCCTTCCCCCGTCTTGCGCGAGTTCCCCATGGTTCTGCAGCAGAGTGTCGAAGCCGGAAAAACTCCAGCGGGAACTCAAGTTCAGGGAAAACTTGCGGCCGCCACCCAGTTTTATGGCGCGCTAATCCCCAAAAATGCGGTCGCCTCTGGGGTGGTTGTTGAATCCGAATCCAAGAAGGGGAAGGACCGAGCTCGGCTCGCGATCCGCATAAACACGGTAAGCTGGAATGGCGGATGGTCTCCCCTCAACGCTTATTTGATGCCCTTGTATTACCCCGCGACCGGGCAGGCATTGCCGAATCTGCCGATCGAATCTCCGGATCCGGACTCCAGGACCTTGAATGGACCCAACCAGTCGTCGCAGTCCCCGATGTCCCGACCATTTTCAGGCGGCGGCTCAGAGGCCATCCCGGACGTTGCCATCCTCTCCAGTCGGCCTGTCCGAATGAAAAATGTTGTACTCGAACCCACAAGTAACGGGGGGATCGCGCTTGTGTCCGAGCATGCGAATATCAAGTTGTTTAAAATGACGACCTACGTCTTTGCTGCCGAGGAGTCCTCAGCAAAGTAAGCTCAGATTTGCACTGTCAGCTTCACCGCGTACCGGCCATTTCCGGGCAGCGGCTCGGAAGCGAGTCACTGCCATCCCGGATGTTCCCACGATCTCGAGCCGGGGCTGCCCCGATGAAAAACGGATGGCGGCGTCGCGCTTGTATCCCAGAAGACCAATATCAAAGTTGTATAAACTGACGACCTATGTTTTGGCTGCGGTCGAACCACCAGCAAAGTAAGTCCAGATTCATACTGTCGGCTTCAGGGCTGCTCACCTGGGAGCCTGCCGGGCTCCGCTTGGACTCCATTCTGATAATAAAAGCTCGCACCTTGTTCGATGCGAGCCCTTGGAGCAACTGAAGTTTGTCGTAAAACGTCGTCCCGCTCGCAGCTTGCTGCGAGCGGGAAGGGACGGACTCTCGGTTAGAGGTTAAAAGTAAACCTTCCCGGCGAGCTGGACAATTCTCGCAGGGTAGGCCGACGTGAACTGGCCGAAGCGACTGTCGCCGAGACCCACATCAACGTTCTGGAACTGGGTATGGTTGAAGGTGTTGAAGGTCTCCAACTTAAGCTGCAACCCGGCACTCTCTCCGAAAGCGAAGGTCTTGAAGAGAGAGAGGTTCCAGTTGTCGCGGCCCGGTCCGCGCAGAGCGTTGTGGCTGAGGTTGCCCCACGTGCCGGGTGCGGGAGTCGAAAACACCGAGATATCGAAGTACTGGATGCGCTGGAAGGGGTCCGTGGACGCCACCGGCTTATGCATATAGCTGATGCTGCCGTTTATGTTGGGCCGATTGCTCCCCGTGGGGCAGTTGGCGCCGCAAACGAGATTGCTGCCCCCGTTGATGTTCCATGGCAGGCCCGACTCGATCGTAATGATCCCCGACACCGCCCAGCCACCGACCAGAGACTTCATCAGGCCGTTCGAGCTGTTGCGCAGAACCGGGATGTTGTAGATGAAGTTGGCGGAGAAGTTGTGGAGCCGGTCGAATTGACTCGGCCCAAGATCGTACCGCCACCCTAGATATGGGTTCGTCACACCATTCAAGTCCTGACCGCTGCCGCCGGTGGTTGGATCGATGGAGCGGGAAAGGGTGTAAAAGGCTCGAAGTTGCAAGTCCTTGCTGGCTTGCGAGTTCAAGTCAATCTGCATGGAGTTGTAATGGCCGTTCGCCTCGTTCTTGGACTGACTGATCGCTCTGAACCCTTTGTACGTGAGGCTAGGCGCGTTCTCGTAGTTAAGAGTACCTCCCGTCATGAGCGCGAGATCGCTCAGCGAAGGCAGGTTAGTGTTTAGATAGTCGTTCAAGTGCCGGTTCTGATTGCCTACGTAAGAGACAGACAGGACGGTCTTGGCGCCGAACGAATGCTGAACGCCGGCACTGTATTGCGTGCTGGTCGACGGCTTGTAACCGTTGATGTCCAGACCAATGATATCCGCCGCCTTGATGGTCTGGAACGTGGGCGCAGCACCGGTCGAAAGCAGGATGTTCGGGTTTTGGAGCTGTACGTTGTTCAGGTTAACGTTCAGACTGAACGGGATGTTCGGCCCGGCATTGTACATATCGTTGCCTTGGATGCGTTCGTACATTATGCCGAACCCGCCGCGAATGACCGTCTTGCCGCTACCGGTTAGGTCATAGGCAAAGCCGATCCGCGGACCGAACATGGCCCAATGATTGTTCACCAGACCCTTGGGTACGCCATTCTTCTCAGGCGTTCCGATTCCGTTGAGGTACAAGGGAACGCCCGCCAGTATCTTGTTCGGGCTGGTGCCGAGTCCAGGGCTTGCGGCGCTGCAGCCGGGGTCCGCTGGACCGCTGCAGATATTCCCTAGAGTATCGAACGTAGCGGCCTGGGACGGATCGTAAAGCTTGGGATAGAAATTCCCCATGCGGTTGTTGGATTCGTACGTGTGAGGCGCCCCATCCCAGCGTAGGCCGAGGTTCAGGGTCAGCCGGTGAGTTGCGCGCCAGTTGTCTTGAATGTACAGGGCGTAGGAATTGTTAGGCCAGTTGCCGTGGTCCTGGACGCCAAGCTCGTTATAACCGGCGGCGGTGCCAAGCAGGAAGTCAGCGAAGCTGTTTCCGGTGAAACTCTGGGCATCTGCGCCCTCGAACGTGAATGCTCCCTGGGTCGTTCCGAAAAGGTCCTGGACTTTCTTGTAGCGCGCCCAGCTTCCGCCGATCTTGAAACTGTGCGCACCTTTGTTCCAGGAGACGTCGTCGCGGATCTGGTAACCGTCAGCGCGGTTGACCCACGGCCAGCTGGAGATCTGGAAGTTCGCATTGCTTTGATGATTGAGGGTGATGTTGGGAATGCGACTCAGGTTATTCGGCCCCGTGAACAAGCGGGCCGAGCTGAGTCGCATGCGTATCCGCTCGGAAGTGCGAGACTCGTCATCCCGGTGGCGGCAAAGGGAATGATGTTGATGCGGTTGCCGTTGTAGTTGAAGGCGATTTCGTTGAGAAGCGACGGGCTTATGGTGTGGGTGGCGTGAATGACGTAGCTGTAAGCTGGATTGTTGAACGTGTCTCCAACCGTAGGCAGGTTGTCACCGCTCCACTGAGCCGTGTTGTAGCCTTGTGAGATTTGCTCGGCAACAAAGTGACCGAACACGGAGAATTTGCTGTTGAAGGTGTGATCGATGCGGACGATCTCTTCCTTCAGGTTCGTCGGAGTGTTGGAGCCGCCCACGAAGCTCCCGACACCGTTGGCGATGCCTGAGTTTGGCTCCGGCAAAAAGCCCGTACCGAGCAACGCAGTCGCGTTTGGCTGGATCATGCAGCTCGGTATCACGTTACCTGGGAATTGCGTGCCTTGCACAACGCCGGCTGGCGCGACTCCGCCCGGACAGTTGGCAAACAAAACGGAAGGAGCCACTCTGGCTGCAGTGGGAACCAGGATTGGATCGGTAACCGAGCTGAAGTCGCCGCCGTAAGTTGCGGGATCGGGAACCGTCTGGTTGGTTGACCCGCCGTCGATGTATCTGCGCCACTCCATGTTGTAAAAGAAGAAGGTCTTGTTTTTGTCCGGGTTGTAGAGGTGGCCGAAGGTGACGGGGCCGCCGATATTGAAGCCGAAGATGTTCATGCGCAATTCTTGTTTATTGTTCGGAGCCGGGAAAAAGTAGTTGCGAGCATCAAAGGCGTCATTGCGGTTGTTTTCCCATGCCGAGCCATGCAATCTGCTGGCGCCGGATTTGAGGACCATGGTGACGGTTCCGGCAGAAGAGAGGCCATAGTCGGCGCTGTAGTTCGAAGTCAATTGCCGGAACTCAGCCATCGACTCGCTGGAAGGGGCCGTAGTTACGCAGCCTCCGCAACCGCGGTCGTAGTTCTCACCGCCATCTACCATGAAGACATTGTGGCCGGTGCGCTGACCATTGAAGCTGACGTTCGTATCACCGCCCACGGGGACATCCTTGTAATTGGTGATATCGTTCGATGCTCCGGGAGCCAATGCAGCAAGTTGGAACAGGCTCGTGCCGTTGACGGCGAGGTCCGATATCTGCCGGCCGGTGATCAGGTTGCTGACTTCCCCGGTATCTGTCTGTACGGCAACCGCATTGGCTTCTACGGTTACCATCTCGGTCGCCTGGCCGACCTGCATCTGGAAGTCCACGCGGTCGCGGTCGCCCACATTCAGCACCAAGCCCCTTCTCTCGGCAGGCCTGAACCCTGACACTGTGACGTTTGCGGTGTAATGGCCGATGTGAAGATTAGGCGCCACATACTGGCCGTCTGCACTCGTGGCGGCCTTCGTGGTGAGACCTGTCTCTATGTTTGTGAGAGTTACCGAAACATTCGGTAGAGCGGCGCCGGTTGGATCGGTCACCGTTCCGACGACGGTCGCCTCCTGGGCCAGAGCGTGAGTGGTGAAAAATACGAAGAAGGTGAGCGCAAGAACTGCGAGGCGGAACGTACCGCCTCTCAAAGCAAGCCCGAACATTTCGACATACGTGGACGAAACGCGTTTCATGGGGCAGCCTCCGAATTGATTGATTCACGGACGTCAGGGTATGCAATAACCCCTTACCGGAAACGTTTACGGTGATACATTCATTGAAGATGCACTGTCAAGCAAAAAAATGTGAGGGTCAAGATCCAGGTTCGCTAACAGATGTATGAATAAGTGGATATTCTCATCGACACGGCTAACATACGGCAGCGCCTCGTACTTTATGCGTAACTACCGCTTGGACTTGAGAGGAAACTCTTTTTCACAGGTGCCTTCCAAGATAATGCCCCGCGGAGAAATTAGGCGCGACTGTAAGGCAAATTCAACGCGACACAATGGGTGTCTGGCTGCCTGGAGATGGCCCGAACCTTTCACCGAGCCCGATTTTGATTTCTCATTTCTGCTAACCGCTCAACCTTAGGTCTGTCGGCACCTTTGGATTGACTAAGACCTGGCAGGAGCATGTCTGAATTGTTCGGGTCTTTCGGCCCGTGGCCGTCCATCGAAACGCAAAATGCTAAGATCCGGATTTCGTGGAGTATACTTCGCTGGTACGAGTTGCGCCGCGCTTCAGAAGCTTCCCAAGAGCAACGCGCTTTGCCAATGCAGTGAGGTGCCAGATGTTTTCACGGATGGTCATTCGCTTCTGGTGTTCGGTATTTTCTGCTCCGCTCCTTTGCTTGCACAACAGAAACCTGCGGCTCCCGCCCCTCCGGCGTGCAGGAATTCCCAGTAATCATGCGGCAAAACGTAACCGCCGGTAAACTCCTGTCGGAACCGAGGTTCAGGCGAAGCTGGTGGTGGGAACCATGGGAGATGGCGCGGTATTCCGAAGAACGCCATTTTTTCTGGAAGGTGATCGAGTCCGTAGCCAACACTTCGACCGAACCGTCCCGGCTGGCGATTCGCATGGATTCGTGCAGTGGAAAGATGGATCCGCCGCCGTGAAGATTTACCTGACCGCGTGGATTTACCCCACGACAGTGGCGTCGGGGCAGGATCTCCAATACGGGCCGCAGCAGTTCAGGTCGCGACCTGGAACGGAGAAGGCGCGTATCCCGATCCGAATTCACCAGTGGTGAAACCATTTCCGGGCGGTGACTCGAAAACTCTGACGCCGTGCCGAACACCACGAGTGCCGTCACCTTGCGGCGCCGTGTCCCGATGAAAGGTGTGATGTCCGGAAAGCACGATGACGGCACTGTGGTGATTGCCTCCACTCACTCCGACATCAAGCTGGACAAGTTGACCACCTACGTTTTTGCCGCGGACGAGTTGCGTGCGTCAAAATAGAATTTCGTTCGCTCTCTGCGCCGCGAAAAAACACGTCCTGACAACATCCCGTTCCAGGGAATCTGTTGACCGCGTGTTTTGCCCTGTGCTAAAAGCAACCGATCAGACCGTAATCGTTTACGGACACCTTCTTAAATACGCGTGCTCGCCCGGGCCTATTGATCGTGCGGGTTGCGAGGAGATATTGCAATGGACGCAGGGCGTACTCGATCGACCCTCGACGTGTTGTTGTTCTTCTGCTCATTCTCGTTCCTTCCGCTGCTCAGACCCAGGCGGCGCGGTTTATCTGGACCCTTCGCAGCCAATCGATGTGCGGGTGAATGACCTGGTGGGAAGGATGACGCTCGAGGAGAAAGCCTCGCAATTGGTGAACCAGGCGCGAGCCATCCCCAGGCTGCAGGTCCCTGCCTACAACTGGTGGAGTGAGGCCTTGCATGGGGTCGCCAGAGCCGGGACCGCCACGGTTTTTCCGGAGCCGATTGGTCTGGCGGCCACCTTTGACGTGCCGTTGATTCACGACATGGCGATCGTCATTGGTACCGAAGCACGAGCGAAACATAACCAGGCCGTCAGAGCTGGACGACGAGCCATCATGGAGGGTCTGGACTTCTGGTCGCCGAACATCAACATCTTCCGTGATCCACGCTGGGGCCGCGGCCAGGAGACCTACGGCGAAGATCCTTTTCTCACGGGACGCATGGGCGTGGCATTCGTCACGGGATTACAGGGGGACGATCCGAAATATCTTCGAGTCATCTCGACGCCTAAGCATTTTGCGGTGCACAGCGGTCCCGAGACCACGCGGCATACCGTTGATGTGCAGGTATCCCGCCACGACATGGAAGACACGTACCTGCCCGCATTCCGCGCCGCGGTTGTGGAAGGCAAAGCGGAATCCGTGATGTGCGCTTACAACCGCGTCAATGGCGAACCCGCATGCGCGAACACTTTCCTGCTGCAAGACCAGTTGCGCGGCGCCTGGAAGTTTAACGGCTACGTGGTATCGGACTGCGATGCGATCGTTGACATCTACGACGGACACCGCTTCACGAAAAGCCCGGCCGAGGCCGCCGCAGTCTCCCTGAAAAAGGGAATGGACAACGAGTGCGCCGACTTCTTCACCGAGACCAAGGACAACTCTGACTACGTGAAGTACTTGGAGGCCGTGAAGCAGGGGCTGCTCAGCGAAAAGGATCTCGATATCGCGGTGAAGCGGCTCTTCACCGCGCGCATGCGTCTGGGAATGTTCGACCCTCCGGACAAAGTACCGTACGCGCAGACTCCCGATTCGGAGATCGACAGCGCAGCTCACCGGGAACTCGCGCTCAAGGCGGCGCGCGAATCCATGGTGCTGCTCAAGAACGACGGTGTGCTTCCGTTCGCGCCAAGTGTGAAAAATATTTTAGTGGTGGGACCGCTGGCCGAATCTGTCCAGGTGCTCCACGGCAACTATAGCGGCACCGCTTCGCACGCCATCACGGCGCTGGAAGGAATCCGCAAACAGTTTGCCGCGGCTCAGGTTTCGTACCTGCCGGGAACGAATTTCCTGCGCGCCGAAACAGTAATTCCTACCTCAGCGCTCTCGACGAGTGATGGAAAGCCCGGCTTGCAGGGCGAATATTTTTCCGGCAGTGAATTCGTCGGCGCGCCGCAGGCAGCGCGGGTGGACCCGTTTGTCGATCTCCAACTCTTCCAGCCGGATGCGCACGCGCTCACTCCTCCTGCAGGTTTGAAAGAGTTTTCTGTGCGCTGGACGGGTTTTCTGACCCCAGCCGATTCGGGCAGATATCGAATCGGATTGGTGGGCTCGATGCACCGCATGTGGCTGGATGACAAATTGATCGTGGACGACGTGCAACTCCACGATCCCACATCCGACACCGCAGTCGTTGAGCTTACACAGGGACATCGCTACGCGTTGAAGATCGAATACGTGAGAGGCGGCTTTGGTACAAAGCTGGTGTGGCTGCCCGTGAGCGTTGATCCGATTATCGAAGCTGCCGCGGCGGCTCGCACAGCGGATGCGGTGGTCGCAGTGGTTGGAATCACGTCCAAGCTCGAGGGCGAAGAGATGAAAGTCGAGGTGCCCGGATTCCAGGGCGGAGATCGCACCAACCTCAACCTGCCGGAAGATGAGCAGGCGCTTCTCGGAGCTTTGCGAGGAGCCGGCAAGCCGCTGGTGGTGGTGCTCATGAACGGCAGTGCGCTCGCGGTAAATTGGGCGCAGGAACACGCCAACGCGATTCTCGAAGCCTGGTACTCGGGAGAAGAAGGTGGAACTGCGATCGCTCAGACGCTGGCTGGCATCAACAATCCCGCGGGACGGTTGCCGGTCACCTTCTACAAAGGCGTGGAGCAGTTGCCGCCATTTGACGACTATGCGATGAAGAACCGCACCTACCGATACTTTGCCGGAGAGCCGCTCTATCCCTTCGGCTACGGGCTGACTTACTCCAGGTTCGAATACAGCAATCTCAAATTGTCGAGCAGCGGCCTGCCGGCTGGCGATCCACTCACAGTCGAGGTGGATGTGAAAAACACGAGCCAGCGAGCTGGCGATGAAGTTGTGGAACTGTATCTGAGTTTTCCTAAGTTGCCGGGCGCACCACTGCGTGCGCTTCGCGCGTTTACGCCGGGTTCAGGCTGGAGGCTGGCGAATCGCGGCATGTGCAGTTAACGCTGCAGCCGCGCGACTTGAGTTATGTAAACGAGTCGGGTGTTCGACTGGTCTCCGCGGGAGATTACGTCGATCAGCGTCGGCGGAGGACAACCGGGCACCGCCAGCATCGCAGGTCGAAACCCGGCTTTCCATTCGCGGCGAGCAACAATTGCCGGAGTAGAATGAAAGCACTCTCGTGCCTTCCGTCTCCGACATGAAGATGTGGAAGTTTCCCGGCGCACTGGCCGTTCTCTTCGTGTTCATGCTGACTGCCTATCTGCCGTCGCGGTTCCCAGGCGCAACGAAACTCCGCCAAGCGAACGGAAGCCCGACCGACAGACAGCCCGATCCGCTTCGTCTTTCAGCCGATCGATTTCAGGCTGGACAGTGACGAGACTCCGGAACGGCACGCGCCGGAAACCATGGCCGGTGGCGTGGCTATCTTCGACTTCAACAATGACGGCAAGCTTGACATCTTCTTCACCAACGGAGCGGACATCAAAACGCTTCACAAGACTTCCGCGAAATACTACAACCGTCTCTTCGAGAACGATGGCCAAGGACACTTCACCGACGTGACCGAAAGAGCCGGGCTTTTCGGAACCGGCTACGACATCGGCGTGGCCATCGGCGACTATGACAACGACGGATATGAGGACATTTTTGTCGCCGGCGTGTACCGCAACACGCTCTATCACAACAATGGAAATGGAACGTTCACCGATGTCACCGCCAAAGCCGGGCTGAACAAACCCGATCCCGAGTTCGGGCGGCTGTGGTCCGTCGCCGGGGCCTGGGTTGACGTGAACAACGATGGCTTGCTCGATCTCGTAGTCATCAATTACCTGAAATGGGATTTCGAACACGAGCCTGACTGCGAAGTGGGTGGACATCGCGACTACTGCCATCCCAAAATGTATCCGCCGACTCCCAATCAATTGTTTCTCAACAATGGCGACGGAACTTTTCGCGACGTCTCCGCCGAATCGGGTTTTCGCGCGCATCCCGGAAAAGGCATGGGGGTGGCGGCGGGCGATTTCGATGTCGGCGGAAAGATGGATCTCATCATCCCCAATGACAAACTGATGAACTCGTTTTTTCGCAGCCGCGGCGGCGGCCGATTTCAGGAGGCAGGTTTCGATGCAAACGTGGCGCTGCGGGAAGATGGCACTTTTATTTCCGGCATGGGAGTTGATTTTCGCGATCTCGACAATGATGGCTATCCCGATATTGTCGTGGTCGCTCTCGATGGGGAAACTTTTCCGATCTACCGCAACACGGGGAAAGGAAGCTTCGTGGAAGTCACTCGGGAGAGCGGCATGACCAAGCTAAGCCTGCCCATGGCCGGTTACTCCCCAACCATCGCCGATTTTGACAACGATGGCTGGAAAGACATTTTTGTCTCGCGCGGTCATGTTCAGTCGCTGTTGTCAGCGCCGAACTTGTCTATCGAACAACCCAACACCGTCTTTCGCAATCTTGGGGACATGAAGTTTTCAGCGTTGACCGCGGAGGCCGGATTGACCTCGCAGCCTCCTGCGCGGCACCGGGGCTCAGCCGTCGGGGACTTGAACGGAGACGGTCGTCTGGACGTGGTGGTGAGCGCAATCGGTGCCCCGGCGGAAATCTGGCTCAACCAGAGTCCAGGCAACAATCATTGGATTGAATTCAAGTTGCAGGGAACAAAAAGCAACCGCGACGGCGTCGGAGCGAGAATTAAGGTGGTCACCAAGTCGGGAGCGCAATATAACCACGTATTCACCAGCGCCGGCTATGCATCGTCCAGTGCGGGCCCCGTGCACTTCGGACTTGGGACGAACCCTTCTGCGGAACTGGTTGAGATCCGGTGGCCTTCAGGAATCGTGCAGGAACTGCGGAATGTGACGGGCGACCGGGTGCGTCGTGCCGTGCAACGAGAGACCGGTTCAGTATGAGCTTGGGTTAGAAGGCCTCCGGGGTCGCCTAGGCCAGGCGAGACCTTCTGGCAGATCGCGCGCCGTTTCCAGAAACTTTCTCTTTGACCGATTCTTCGGATTGCCTCTGCAGAAAGAAATCCAGATTCCCGCGCATGACCAGGTGTGGCGCGAGCGCGACTTGATGGGATTGACTACCGTCCCCCTCCGACAGAAATTTGTACAACATGCGGAACGCCATCCGGCCCTGAGTGCGGGGACGCTGGTAGATGGTCGCTGCCACCGCGCCGGACCGAATCTGGGAGACGAGGCCGGGGAACAAGTCCGTGGTAATGATGGTCAGACGCTGCAGCACCTTTGCGTCGCGGGCCGCCTTCAGCACCGGCATCGAGTCTTCCGTCGTTACATAAACTCCAGCCAGGTCCGAATATTTTTCAAACAGCTCGCGGCATTTGCAGTACGCCTCGGCCTCCATGCCATGGTCTTCGACCGGTTTCAAGAGATGAAGTTTGGGATAGAAAGACCGTAACGTGGATTCAAATGCGGAGTACTTCTCCGCATGCTCGGTGATCGCCATGTCAAACAGCGTGATCGCGATCGTTCCCTCCTGATCGCCAAGAAATCGCCCCATGAGATCTGCCGCGATCGAGCCGCTGGCCAGAGTGTCGACGGCGACAATGCCCAGGCGACCGCTATTGGGGGCATCCGTGGTCGACGCACACCACGGAATGCGGGCGCGAGATGCGCGCCGTATCCACGGCCGAAATGTCTTGGGATGGCTGGGGAAGGTAATGATTCCATCCACTTTGTCGCGGATGGCCGCCTCAAAAACTTCTTCTTCCCACTGTCCGAGATGAGGGTAGGTGCGAGACTCGATCTCGACATTCTCGAGTGGTATCGACTCGGCTTCTTCGCGAATGCCGGCCCGCACTTCGTCCCAGAAGGATGTGGTCCCCTCCAACGTGTTTACCAGCACACGAAGAGCTTTTTTGGAAGAAAGATATCTGGCAGCAAGGTTTGGGCGATAGCCCAGGGTTCTCGCCATCTGCAAGACCCTGGCCTTGGTCATTGGACTTACGTCGGGGTTGTCATGCAAGGCCCGATGCACGGTACCGATTGAGGTACCCAGCGCCTTCGCAATGTCCAGGAGAGTAGTCGGGTGCTTACCCATTTATTGGCTCGTGCTGTGGCCCGCCGCGCATACAGACGAGTGCAAAGTCCCGCGAAGGAAGCAGATCTGGCCCGTAGACTTAAGATTGATAAATGACGGTAGTAAAGTAAAACGTAAAGGGTAAACGTTAAACAAAACTGCCCAAATGTGCAAGCATATTGGCCGGAGACGCTCGGCAAGGTCTTTTTACTGGGCGGACTGCCCGCGGTTCGTGTTCGCTTTCCCGATGAGAGTCGGCTAACTCTGGATCGGATGAGCAATACCCTTCTCGTCAGTGCGTCAGGTCGTAATGCAAGGTATCGATCCCAGGCCAAAATGTAACCGGGGATCGCAGCAGCGACGGCGGCTCATTCATGGGACGCCACGCCTTGTTGAGCACTCGCCGTTTGAGCAACTGCACAGAGCGAGAACAAGACAAATGAGCGACGAGTGATCGTCATTACGAGTGGTCACCCCTGTCCCTAGACTGCCCCGAGGCGCGGCAGAACTCCGCAATGAAACGAAAAGAAATGCCCCCAGCACTATTTCGTTTGTCGACCATATTCGAGAAGACCGGCATGCCCCAGCCGAAGGGAATCTGATGTTCGCCCTCAATCGCTCCTGTCGATCACATCTTCTCACTTGGGCGGAAGTGGGACGCGGATCGAAACAGCTTTGCCGTCAAACTCCACGGTGGCGTCGGCTTTCGAAGCAGATTGGATCCCGATTCCATGCCCATCGGTAACGCGCACGATGTGAAAGGTCCGGTGCTCCAGCATTCCCGGGAAACTGCCGCGACGACCGCCGATCGTTAGTGTCTCAGACTTGTCGTCCCAATGCATGGGAATGATGGAATGGGCGCCATGCTCATAGTCGTAATTGTCGCCTTCATCTTCATACAGGCTGAAGTCGGCGTTGGCTCCGGCATAGAGCCGCAGTTCGACGGGATCCGCTTTGGCTGACGCCGATTCCACTCGCGGACCGAAAGCAACCATTGAGCCGGACCTTGGCAAAAATCGGAATTCGATCGAGTGGAGCTTCGGCGGTAATGGTCTGCCCACCCTTGGCGCGTTTGCCCGTCCAGAAGTCCACCCAGTCGCTGCCGGCTGGAAGATAAAGGGTTCGCTGCGTTGCCCCTTTGGTGGTTACGGGGTTGATCAGCAACGAGGGGCCAAACATGAACTGGTCCGAGATGCTTCGTGCACCCGCATCGGAGGAAAACTCCAGCGGCAGCGCCCGCATGAGCGTATCGCCGTTGCTGGTGACGCCCCAAGCAGCAGAATAAATGTACGGCAGCAAACGATATCGCAACTCATCGTACTGCGTGAGGATGCTTTCCACCTGTGGGCCGTAGTTCCAAATCTCGGCATTCGAAACATATCCATGGACGCGGAAAATCGGACAGAACGCGCCATATTGAAACCAGCGAATCAGCACCTCGTGGTATGCGTCCGATGTGTATTGATCCTTTGGCCGGAAGAAACCGCCGATATCCGTCGTCCAATACGGCATTCCGGACATGCTGAAACTCAGGCCAGCGGGAATCTGGCGCTGAAGCGTAATCCAGTCGCCCGTGATGTCACCAGACCACGAACTGGCCGCATTCCTCTGTTGTCCAGCAAAAGCCGAACGGGTCAGAATCACCACGCGCTTCCGATCGGTAGTTGCGCGCTGGCCTTCATAGATGGCCTTGGTGACGTATAGCGGATAGGCATTGCGCACCGACTCTCCGCTCCCAAGAAACGTCTGTCTGCCCTTGAGCACGTCAAACTCCGGCTCTGACGCGTCCATCCACCAGCCATCCATCCCGACCTGGAAAATTCCTTTATTGAGTTCCGACCAGTACGCGGTTTGAGCCGCGGGATTGAAGAAGTCCGTCCAGACTTCCCCCGGAATAAGAAAACCTTGAGCCTTCATCCGCTTATAGACGTCTGTATCTTCCCCAAATCTTGACCATACCGAGATCAGCATGTGCAGGTCCTCGGAATGCAGCTGATCCATCATCTCTTTAGGTTGCGGATAATACTGTTCGTCGAACTTCATCGCGCTCCAGCCGTATTTGCCCCAGTATTGCCAATCCTGCACCAATGCATCGACCGGAATTTTTCGCTTCCGGAATTCGGCGGCGATATCGAGAATTTCCTGCTGGCTGTGATACCGCTCCCGACACTGCCAGTAACCGTAGGCCCACTTTGGAAACAGCGGCGCTTCACCGGTGAGCTCGACGGTAATCAGAAATGACGCTGGTTCAACTCAGGGCCATAAAAGAAGTAGTAGTCGACCGCCTGCCCCACTTCGGAACGGAATGTCGTGGTGTCCTGGGGAGGCCTGACTGCCAGTTGAACGCCCCCAGGGCCGCCTTTCGCGGAGACTTCGTATTCCTTGTTGGCTTCCAATTCGACGAAACCCGACGCCGATGTTGCCAGCCACATGTTCTGCAAATCGATGACGTGCTGCCCGTTGACTTCGACCACAAGCTGATCTCTGTTATCGCTGCTCAGGAGGAAACCGTAAACGCCTTTTGCGCCGGTAGTGAATTTGCCCTTCCCGGTAGTTGGATCGATGGCTACAGCTTGGTCGGCCGGATTGAAGTCAGTCAGGGAAGGATTGTTCCACAGGATGCCGTATCCCTTGCTCGAAAGCAGAAACGGAATCGAAATGTTCGTGTTCGCCTGGGCAAGGCGAATGGGCACTCCACGGACATTGAAAATGCCTTCCTGGTGCTGTCCTAAACCGTACTGGGCCTCGTCGGAGGGCGAAAGAAAACTCTGCTGCACTTGCCAGGTCTTCATTTCCGCTACCGACGGCACGTCAAAGGTTTTGCCTCCCTCTGTTGGTTCGGCCAGCACGGCCTTTCCGTCTTTGGAGAAGAAACTCACTGCGCCCGTCGCGGCATTGACGGAGACCGTGATTGCCGCAGTGGAGAGCCTGGTCTCCTTCTTTCCCACTTTGACCTGAAGGTTGTTAGCCCGGCACGTTTGCGTGACGATAGGGACCTTGGGGCTGGGAATTTCCGAGGTGGGACTGGCCACGACGTGTATGACGCGATCGCCACAGGCCTCAATCCGCATGGTCCCGGCGGCGGTTTGAAAGGTGACGCCATTCGCATCTGTGTGCGATGCCCGAATGGCAAATTGAGGCTCATTCGCAGCCCATGCTGCTGTCACAATGACGAACAGTAGAACAATGCCGCGCTTATGAGTCATCTTGACTGGCTCCATTGACGTATTTTCGTACCAAATGCAGAAGCTATAGGCAAACGCTGTCGCAGTCCTCGACACACGGGTGCAGCCTGTGTTGAGAATCGCCTCTATTGAGAATCTCTGTTGTTCTCGCCTTGCTGCATTGCGACCGCTGCCCGGGTTAAACCTTCCCGTCGCATTCGGTCTGACTCGGCAAAGGCCTGCTTGGCTGAATCGCGATCTCCGACCTTCAAATAGAGGCGGGCAATCTGATAGTGGAGACGTCCATCCTTGTCGTCCGCGAGACCGAGCTTTGACTCCGTGATCGCTTCCTGCGTTCGGTTTGTCTCGGCGTATACCCTTCCGAGCAAAGCATGCACGTGCGGAACCAACTCCGGTTTGGTGCTCAGGCCTTTCTTCAGGTATGGTTCTGCGCCGGCAAAATCGTGCTGAACGGAAAGAATTTCCCCCATGACTGCGTTGAACTCTGGATCGTCAGGATGCTTCGCTAGCGCGGATCGGGTCACGCGCAATGCCTCATCCAGATCTGGCTTGGCCAGCAGCGTCAAAGACAAACCGAATAAGGCGCCCGTATCTTCCGCGTTCAGAGCCAACGCCTTTCGATATTCCTGCTCTGCATCCGGGAGATACTTCCGTTGGCGATAGATGTCTCCAAGCAAAACGTGAAACTTCGGCGAATTGGAATCGATTCGGCTCGCACGTGCCAGAGCATTGGTCGCGAGCTTCTGGGCGGACCTTGTTTCCCAGTACAGGCCCTCGGCTTCTGTCGCGGCATTCGCCGCCAGCTTCTGGGCCGCTCCAGCAGCGGGTTGAAAATTAGCGGTTGAGTACGCGCAGAACACCAGCCGTCGCAGGTCCTTGGTGGAAAGCAGTGACA
Organism: Terriglobia bacterium; assembly: GCA_963803655.1. Taxonomy (GTDB): domain Bacteria; phylum Acidobacteriota; class Terriglobia; order Terriglobales; family Acidobacteriaceae; genus JAIQFF01. Next base: position 166,035 of record CAWDNR010000007.1, on the reverse strand, counting down.
GTCGAGAAGCAAGCAGATCGGTGCATTCCTCGTACCTTCCACTGGCGTACAACTCTGCCGCGTTGCCGGTCGGTACTTTGCCGTGTGAGGGCGGGCTGACAACATCCGCTCCTGGGTCCTGCGACACGTTCGCTAATCTTTCAGCCGCGGCTCCTTCCCGAAATATTTCCAGGAGATCCTGGAAACATTACTCATGGCTTGCCGTTCTTCCAAAGCCCGCTGCAAGTCGGCGCGTTTCAGCCGAGGCAAGCCGGCGTCGAACAATGGGGCGTTCAGCTCGAAGAAAGCTGGCGTCAGCTTTCCAAATCTCTGTCAATTTCCTTCGCACCCTCGGAATGGCGCCTTGTTCAACATGCAATCGGGCCCTACCCAGTTTCGCCATCAACGAGCCCGGGTTCGAAGCCAGTTCAGCACTGAGTTCCCGTTCCGCACCCGCAAGATCGTGCTGCCTCAGCAGGACAAAACCGTAAGCGGCATGCACGCCTGCAGGAACTGCAGGGAAAGTCAGCGCTTTCTTGTATGAGTCTGCCGCTTGAATGAACGCCCCCTGCTCGGCAAAGGTGTCAGCCACAAGCGTCTGGAAATACCCTGAATCCTTATGCCGAGCCACAAGCATACGGGAATCGGCTTCGACCTGTTCCAGATAGCTCACTCCCAGGTGAAGCCAGCCGTCTGCGTTGTTCGGATCAAGTTGCACCACGCGTGAATATGACTCTGTGGCCTGGCGCGTTTTTCCGGCTCCCGTGTAGGCATGCCCAAGAGCTAATCGTGCTTGTATATCTGTAGCGTTAAGAAGAACAGCCCGCTTGAGGTACGGAATCGCCTCGTTGAACCGCTTCAATTTCACATAATCGAGGCCAAGGAACAGATTTGGAACAAACAAGCCAGGCTTCAGACGAATCGCCTGGCTGAAAGCGTCGATGGCTTGTTGGTCTTTCCCGGTCTGGTAGTACATCAACCCGAGATTGGCTCTGAGTTCGGCGATTTCGGGATGGATAGCCACCGCTTTCCGGTAGAATTCGGCGGCAGACTGAAAATCACTCCTGGCCTGGGCTTGTTGCGCCGAGGCCAGGAGCGATTCAAACGGATCGGGTTGTTGCGGGGATGCCACCCCCGGCAATACAGACACCAGCCAACAACAGACACAGTGACAACCCTGATTGCTCCCCCACGCATCACCAGTAAAGCTTGAGAGCTGCCTGCATGAGCCTCGGCGTCCATGCTTGATTAATGGTCCCGAATCCACCTCCGATGGTTGTGTTCGGGCTGTAGAAGTTGGTGTGGTTGAAAGTGTTGAACATATCCAGACGGAACTGGAGCCGTACGCTTTCTTTAATCGGGAAAGTACTTCTGAATACTTATGTCCCAGTTTCTGTAACCGGGAGAACGCAGATCGGAGAAATATCGCGGAGCATCTCCCAGAGTCCATTCCGGCGCTTGCTCGAATGCCGCGGTGTTGAACCATGGCATTGAGGCCCGGATTTGAGATGTGGTAGTCGCCAACAACGTTCACATTCTGGCCCACGCCGAAATCGTTGTTATTACTTGCCCGCAATCCTCAGAGGAAATCCCTCTTTGAACGTCAGTGTACCAGAGGTTTGCCAGCCGCCAATCAATGGCGTTCAACACCCCATTCATCCCAGAACCGAACTTCCTGCCTTTGCCAACCGGAATTTCGTACACATAGCTGAGAACGAAGCTATGCGGAATGTCGGTGGCATCCACCGATTTCTCCGCCGCCAGGTTGTAGACGTTGCGAATATTCTCCGCAAAGTTGGCGGAGGCGTTCGCCCAGTTTTCGGGTCCTCCCACGTTGTCGAGGAATTTCGAGAACGTGTAGGACGCCAATAGCGTGAGGCCCTGCGATACCCGGTGGGTGTAGTTTACATCCAGAGCGTTGTAATTCGAACCGCCCGCCGGATCCTGGTTTTCGTTGATATCGCAGAATTCCGGATAGGGCCGTGAGCAGTTGCCCCTGCAGCACGGTCGGCTGATCAAGGCTGCAACCGCTCGAAGTGATGTGGCCAAAGAAGGGGTTTGGGACTTGGTCAGCAAGCGTTCCCCATCGAGAAGAACTTGGGATCCAGCTGATTCAGGTTGAGGCCGCTCGCAATCACGTGCACACCGTGATTGCCCACGTAGGTGAGGTCGATTACATCGTTGGACGTCGGCGCATACTGGAATCCGTACATCCATTGCTGGTCTAGTAGGTCTTGCGGTCGCGTGAGACCGCGGTTACGGACTGTCCTACATTGGTTAAACCACCCAATGAACTTCCACTGACGGGCACCAGCCCACTCGGAAACGCAGTGCTCAACGTGCAGCCGGAGTCATGCCGCCATCGTTCGAAGCCACGTAAGGCGTGTCAGAGCTGAATCCGGGCGCTGGACCAGTCCCGCGATAGCTGGGTGGATAGAAGATGCCATAGCCGCCCCGCATCACCAGCTTCGGCATTAGTTGATAAGCGAATCCGATTCGCGGGGCGAAGTTCTTGTAGTTGGTATTGGTACAGCCCTCGGTTGCCGGACGTGGCGAATACGAGTTCGCCGAGATAATTTTGGCCGACCGCGGCACTGATCGGATTGACCGCGTTGTAGTTGAACGATGCCTGCCGGTTGTAGCGATCAGTTACCGGGCGCTGGACTTCCCAGCGAAGGCCCAGATTCACAGTGAGTTTTCGCGTCGCCTTCCAGTCGTCCTGCAAATACACCCCGTGGAACCAGGTGCGGGTTACATTTGAAATGGCAATACCAGTGCTCCCATTGGCCGGTGACCCCCACCAGCATGGATGCGACCGCATCGCCGGTTCCCGACGTGGGAGCTTTAGGATCCGGCCCGGCAGTGAACACCGTGGTCAAAATTAAACGGCGTGAAGTGATAGCGCCCGCCGTTTTCATCCGTCGCGACCGCCATGTATCCGAAGGAGAATTGGTGCTTCCTCCGGACCTTGACAAAGTCGACTGACCCACTGTCGGCGGATCGGGGAAATGCGCCCTGTCCGGCCCCTGCTACCGGACCTTCGGGCAGGTAGCTGGCACGCCAATGATCGGGAATTGCGGAGAGTAGGCGTCTATGAAACCCGGCAACCCAAGGGACGAGGGCTTAAAGCCATTGCTTTGCACGTCGTTGCCCTCCACCCATTTCATCCCGCCCAGATTGACGCTCATGGTGAAAGTGGGAGTGAAGACCTGGCTTACGCCAACAGCGACATTCCAGCGGTTGTTGGGGTTTCTCTGCCCCGGCCCGCGGGATTGTCGGCGCCGAAGAAGGCAGGCTCTTCGTCCTTGAATTCCTTCTTGTAGGAAAACCGTCCGTAAAGCCGGGTCTTATCGCTGAAGTTGTGGTCAATGCGGCCGCTGTACTCGTCCGAATTGTCCGCCAGCAGGCCGATGGCACTCCAGTTGTTCGCCAACCCACCGTTGATCGGCGGCGGGATAGAAATTGATCAGCTTTTGGCCAATCGGATTGATGAGCGACGCACCCGTTAAGGGCGAGATGTAGGTCGCCAGATTGTTTCCCGGGACAGGGTCGCGAATGAAGCCACCGCCGAAGGGGCGAGTGCTGAACGGGTCATAAATTTGGCCGCTCAGAATCGGCCTGCACAAACCATCGGTCCCAATTTGCGCGCCCAACAGCGCCGAGAAGTCTCCCGTGCGGAAAGCCGGAGTGGGCACGGTACCCGCGTAGTTCCCGGCATTATGGTCTCTCGGTGACCCTCGTAGTTGAAGAAGAAGAATGTCTTGTCGCGCTGCTTGTAGATGCCCGGGATGTACACCGGGCCTCCCAGGGCAACACCAAACTGATTGCGATGTGAATCCGGCTTGGAGCAGTCCGTTGAGGTTGTTGAAATAATTGTTCGCGTCGAGGGCCGCCATTGCGCAGGTAATCGTACGCGTCTCCGTGCAAGCTGGCTGCCTCCGGACTTGGTCACCACGTTGATGACATTTCCCGTGCTCCAGCCATATTGCGCGGAGAACGAGTTCTGTTGAACCTTGAACTCCTGCACGTTGTCCGGGGATGGAACGTAAATGACACCGCCCCAGCCCTCGCTCGCGTCCCAAGGCCGTCCAGCAGGAATGCGGTCGTTCCAAAGTAACCGCCGCCAAAATTAAAGAACGAGACGTCCTGGTCGGCGGAGCCTTGCTGTCCGCCCGAGGAAATGGTTTGCCTTTGCGACAAATTGTTGACCGACGAGTTCAACTCCACAAAGTTGAACACATTGCGCAGATTGAGCGGCAACTCGGTTACTTGTTTCTGAGAAATTTCGTGCGCCGATGTTGGCGTTATCCACCTGCAGAAGAGGGGCCGTCGCCATCACCTCGATCTGCTCGACCGATCCTATGGTCAGCGTGACGCTCTGGCTGGCAGACTGGCCAACTTCCAGCGTGATTCCAGTTTGCTTGAAGGTCTTGAAACCCGCCGCCTCCACCGTCAGGGTATAGGTTCCAGCCGGCAGCAGCGCGAATGAGAAATTTCCTTCGGGATCGGTCTTAAATGCCCGCGTGATTCCCTTCTCTGGGTTGGTTAAAGTGACTTTGGCGTTCGGTACCCGTGCTCCGGTGGAGTCCGAGACCGAACCTGAAAATGAAGCCGTGGAAGCAAGCGTCTGGCCGTGCGCAACGGGCAGGGCAACGGTGATCGAGAGGCTGGCTACGGCCAGGAACAGAAGAACAGAAAATCTCACGGAACTTGGGCATCGACGAGGCCCTCCTTGAATCGCCAACTCTCATCAGTTAGCGATAACTGTATCGAATTCTGCGCATTCTAGTATTGAGGGCACTAGTGCTTGTCAAGAAATTTTTTCCCAGTTGCCCCCACGCTCTCGCGCGGGCGTGTAATTCGATAACTTGAGCGCCGTTTGAGGACAGGCTCTCAGGCGATGGACCAGACGTGCTTTGTCTTCCGCTTTGCGATCGGATTCGTGCGGACAATCAGGAGCTAGAATTTGTTCGCGTGGCATTTCCTGATGGAATAAAGCAATCACTTGCCGGACGAATCGTTAGGGCGACGACGCGCGCATGTGTTAAGGCCACTTGCAGTGACCGCGCTCCTGCAGATTCGCTATTGAATTCTTTCGGCGGCAACCCGCTATCAGCGCGTTTGCCAGCAGCACCCTCTCTAAGCCGACCGGGCGCCAGGCTCGTAGAGCATCGCATTACCAGATTCGATTGAATGGCGCTAACTTCGCGCGAAGGATCCGCTGCACTGATCTTCTACCGAATCGAGCAACGTTCTGAATGCCATATTCGCGATCTCGACATACGACATTTGTACGGTAGTCAGGGGCGGAGTCGGAACTGCGCAATCTGAATGTCATCAAATCCAACTACCGACAAATCCCGCGGAACATTCAAGCCGAGTTCGGATGCTCCCCGCATTACACCGATTGCCGTCATGTCATTCGAACAGAGCACCGCCGATGGCTGATCAGGTAAAGCAGCCAGTCCGAACAGAGCCTTCATGCCGGCCTCCAGCGTGTGGTCTCCCTCCACGAGCAGTTGCGGAGGTATTTCCAAACCAATTTCCTTCATGCATTTCTGAAAAGCTATTTTTCGCGCCACGGCAGTTCTCAAACTTGCCGGCCCGGTGATCAACGCGATGCGCACGTGTCCCAGAGCCGCCAGGTACTGCACAGCCTGTCGAACACCGTGCATGTGGTCAATGCAAACGGTCTTTAGAAGCGGTTCCGGAGACTCGTTTGTCGAGCACGACAATGGGTAGGTTTCGGCCTCTGAAAGCCTCGATCAAGGAGATTTCTCTGCTCAACACTGAGGATAGCTACCCCTTCGACCCGGCGCTCCATCATGCGCCGCACAGCGACCTCCATCCTGGCGCTGGGTCGCGTGCGATTGAACTCAGAAATATCTCGTAGTTGTGCTCGAATCCCAGCTTCTCAAAGGTCTGCACGATCTCAGGGAGAAAAGGCCGCGACGGTCTCCGAGACCATCAGGCCGAAAATACGGCTACGTCCCGAAACCAATGCCCGGGCATGAGTATTTGGATAGTAGCCTACCTCCTCAATTACCTTCCGCACCCGCCTCGCCAGAGACGGGTCCACATTGGGCGCACAATTGATCGTTCGCGAAACGGTGGCGATTGAGACGTTAGCGCGCTTGGCGATTTCGTGCAGGGTCATTCGCACCCTCCGATCGCTGCGTTTCGCCGGATATAGTAACCGATACACTGCGAGACAATTGTCCACCGCCAAATCAGATTGGGGATCACAAATTCGGGATTCAGATCTCAGCGCGAGGCACGGTCAAACGTCACCCGGAGCGCGTAAGCATATTTCGCCGAGCTTTCGGCGGGCAGTTGCACGTGCAGGCCGTCGGCACTCTGTTCGAATCGTAGTTTTGCATTGCTGCCCACTAAGGCGACGGATTGGACCGGTTCACTACCCACCGTCTTCGCGAGCGAACGAATCACCGCTTCCCCGCTGGTCGGCCAAGCAAGTCCGATCGCATAAATCCCGTCGCTCTTGGTTGTAAAACGAAAATCTTCGGCAGTGTACTTTGCGGTATCAGTGTCGTGAAACGACCCAGCCGCCACTTTCGTGGGCCCTTCGCCGTAAGTCCTCCACGCGCGAGTGCCGTAAATGGCCTCTCCGTTGATACTCAGCCAGGCGCCGACGTCCAGCAGCACTCGCTGCACCTCGTCCGGTATCGTGCCGTCAGATCGCGGGCCAATGTTCAAAAGCAAATTCCCGTTCTTGCTGACGATATCAATGAGCTGATCAATCACAAATTCAGGCGATTTGAAAGTATCGTCCTTGATGTAGCCCCACGACTTATTGCTCACGGACGTGTCGGTCTGCCAATACAGAGGACGAATGTCGCCGAGTTGGCCACGCTCCAAGTCGAGGACGGCGGAATGTTCCTGCATGGCGTAGTCCTTGTAATTGATGACGCCGACATGATCGCCGTATTTCTGAGAGCGGTTGTAGTAGAAGGCGGCAAAGCGAGTGAGATTAGGACGGATCGACGCCTGGCCGATCCACCAGTCGAAGTACACGATGTCGGGATGGTATTTCTCGACGAGTTCCGCCCCGCGCGCCAGCCAATCGTTGGCCCACGCCGGCGAAACGTAGGTGAAATCGCCATCGAGAGGAGTTCCCCACTTATTGTTCAACCATGTATGCGCCGGACCGTAGAAGGCGGCATATTGCGGGTCATTCACGTCAGAAGGAATCGCACGGCCCACGCCAAGAAAAAAATTGTGCTCTACCCGGTGCGACGATACGCCAAAATGCAGGCCTTCCGATCGTACTGCCTTGGCCAGGTCCCCAATGACATCGCGACGCGGCCCCATCTTGGCCGCTGTCCAGTCGCTCAACCCGCTGTCGTACATGGCAAAACCATCATGATGCTCTGCCACGGGCACCACGTACTTTGCTCCGGATTTCTTGAACAACTCGGCCCAGGCCGCCGGATCGAAGTGTTCTGCCTTGAACATCGGGACGAAGTCTTTGTACCCGAACTTGTCCTGGGTACCGTAAGTGGCAATGTGGTGCTTGTACACCTCAGATCCTCGCTCATACATATTTCTCGGATACCACTCGTTGCCGAACGCAGGAACCGAATAGACACCCCAATGAATAAAAATGCCGAACTTCGCATCCTCGTACCACGCAGGTACCTCATATTTCTGAAGCGATTCCCAGTCAGGCCGGAACGGCCCTTGATGATTGACGTCATCGACTTGTTTCAGCAGCGCGGCGCGTTCAGCGTCATACTTGCTGCTGGCCTTCTGCCAAGCCTGGTCAATGCTGTTCGGATCCTCTGATGCAGTCGGGGCTGTGGCGCTCTGGGCATGCAGATTGGAAAATGCGGACAGCGCCAATACAACCATGCCGACCTTAAGAGCCGATGACAGCGATCGATCCGAGAACATCCTGTGCCTCCGTCAACTACACGATTCGAACTTGTAACGAGTCTGCCTGGTTGCGCTTTTCGCTTCCGAGTACGCATGGCGCCTCCAACAAGGCCATCGCGATCATTCCAGACTGGTGGAATCTGGATGCCCATCTACGCCGGTCAAGGAGTCGAGCCTGCTGAATCTTGCCCACGTGAATCCGTAGAGAGCGACAAATACAAAACAGACCAGGGGCACCACAAAGCCGAGTCGCATCGAGTGCACGTCGGCGATATGACCCATAAATGGCGGGGCAATCGCGCCTCCCACGATGGACATGACGATGAGCGATGAGCCGAGCTTCGTATAGTCGCCCAACCCGCGAATCGCCAGCGCGAAAATGGTCGGGAACATCACGGACATGAAGAAGAAGGCAGCGAACAACGCATAGAGTCCCGGTTTGCCCCCACCGATGATGATCGCGAAGAGCACCAGGTCAATCATTGCGTAGGCCGCGACCACGCGATCCGGCTTGAACTGGCTGATGACCGCACTGCCACACAAGCGTCCCAGCATGAACAACCCGAAACCGACAGCGCCGAGCCATTTGGAGGCCTGCAACCTGGTCACTCCCGGATCATTTTCAAGCACGTAATTGACGAAAAAACTGAAAGTTCCGGTTTGTGCCGCGACATAGAGGAACTGTGTGGCAATGCCCAGGGTGAAATGCTTCCTCCGGAACATTTCCCAGTTCCTCGAGACCATAAGGAAGGAAGCCACATAGGCGGCCACCAGCAGTCCGTATTTCACCGGCTGGAACAGGGCCTCGTTCATGTGAAGCAGCGTCCATATCAGTCCCAGGATCGGGGCGATGAAGAAGTACAACACCCCACAAACCACGGCCAGGACGATGGCGATAGCTCGCCAATTGAGCGCCTGAGGGCTTGAGCCGGTTTTTCTTGGCCGCCAATCTCCGGTTTTCATCCACGGCGTGCAAGTCCGGCACCGGAGACAGGGCGAAAATGATGAGCAGCAATGCCACAAATATGCCAATACCCAAATAAGGTGTGGAGAGTCCAGCGTTGGCATTGGCTCCGTCTGCCCCGGCAAAGACAAAGTAACCGCCGACCACCGGGCCGAGTATCCAACCGGCGCCGTTGATCGTTTGGGCGATGTTGATGCGGGTCGGTCCACTTTCTGGAGCCCCCAGAACCGTTGCGTAAGGATTGGCAATCGTTTCCAGGCAAGTCATGCCTGCTGCGATGACGAACAAGCCCAGTAGAAATGCCCAGTACGTGCCGATGCTGGTGGCTGGAATAAACCAGAAGGCACCCGCGGCGATCAGCGACAAGCCCACAAGGATGCCACCCTTGTAGCCAAATTTCTTCGCAATCAGACCGGCGGGGATTGCCATTAGGAAATAAGCGAGGTAGTTGGCTGCCTGCACCAGGCCTGACTGTTCCTTGTTAATCCTCAGCGTGTCCTGAAAGTGTTTGTTGAGGATATCGATCATCCCGTTGCAGAAGCCCCACAGCAGGAACAGAGAGGTGATCAAGGCAAAGGTGGCGGCAAGATTCCTACCGTCAGCGGTACGAAATAAGCCGCCTTTACGGGCGACAGGGCTGCGAGTGGTCGTCGATTCGCGCGGGTATGTGCTCATCGTGGCTAATCCAGAGAGACTAGAATTTTCGTGAATCGTGACGGATTCTCGCTCCACGAACGCAATGCACCTGCCGCTTCGTGAAGAGGAACGACCAGGCTTACAAACTGCTCCACAGGAAAATTCCGCCCCTCGAGGAGGCGGATCACCGCGTGGAAATCTTCCGGCTGAGCATTCCTCGACCCGAGAATATCCAATTCCTTTTGCACGAATAGCCTGGTCTCGTAGCTCACGGGTTCTTTGGCATAGCCGATGTAAACGACCCTGCCAGTAAAGGAAACCTCTTCAACTGCGGCTCGAAATGTTGCCGTCCTACCCACCGCTTCGATCACAACATCCGGACCACGCCCCTCCGTCAGTTCCAGCAAACGATCATGCACCGATTCCCGTTGGCTGTTAATCGCGTGAGCGCCGCCTGCAGCGCGTGCAAGTTCCAGTTTGTCGTCGTCCACGTCAATGCAGATCGTGCGCGCACCGCGAGAACTTGAAGCAGCCACGGCGCCCAGACCCACTCCGCCGCAACCCATAACTGCGACTGTGTCCTCGGCGGTGACCCGTCCACGTGACACCGCGTGAAATCCGACTGTCAACGGTTCAATCAGGCACAATTCCTTCGTCGTGAGTTTCGCCGGATACAATTTCTCGGGCGGCATCACGATGAATTCGGTGAGGGCACCGTCCCTTTGCACTCCGAGAGTCTGGTTGAATTGGCAGGCGTTCGGACGTCCCCGACGGCATGATGCGCATTTGCCGCAGCTTGTATACGGAAAGATCGCCACGTCCGTCCCCAGAGAGAGCCTGCCATCTCCGCCGTCGCCTTGCACGACCGTAGCCGACACTTCATGCCCCGGAATCCGCGGAAAAGTCACCAGTGGATTCAGACCGCGAAAGGAATTCAAATCGCTTCCACAGAGGCCCACCATTCGGACCTTCAGCAAGATGTCTCTGCCGCCCCCCACTGGTTCGGGAATCGTCTCGATCGATCCCTGCCCTGGCTTGTGAAGTACTAGTGCCTTCATGTTGAACACCGGTCTCCGGAACTAGCGATCAAGACCCGTATTTTGGCGCTTTCCGGCGTCGACCTCTGGACTTCATCGCGGCCCGAAGCCGCTTCTCGCCCTGAGCATTCCAATATCCGCAGTCCAGTTCGAAAAACACGGATGTATACGGAATTCGCATGTTGGTTTTGACTACCAGCACTCGAAACAACTCGCCAGCGCGATCGAGCTTCGCGATGATCTCTTCGTGTGGAAGGACGCATATCTCGGATCCGGTGAGCAGGCTGCCGAGCCTTTCCCGGTAGGAGCTGATTCCCGGAGCATCCTCCTCACGAACGAAGGCCAGTTCCTCGTCGGTATAAATGTTAGGTTTGATGTGCCGGCATCCGCCGAGAATAGCGCACGTGCGTTCCAGCACCGTGGTTTGTTCCTCATCGGCCACAATGGTTTCGATGGCTTGCCTGGACTGTGCCGGATATGCCGAGTCGGCGATGACGAGCCAGTTGCGATGACCGTAGAGTTGCAGGCGATCCTTAAGAATCTCTTCCCAGTTTGGCTTCATTGCGGGGTCAATTCCTCATCTGAGCAGACGGCAACTTTGCCACATTTGCCGGAAGCCATGAGGGCATAGGCGTCTGCAGCATCCTCAAGGCCGAAGCGATGAGTAATGATATCGGCGGGATGGAGATTCCACCGTACGAGGCGCTCGACCAATTCCTCCATCAGCCAGGTCGAGGTCACCCACGATCCATAAATGGTCTTCTGATCGTGAATGATGTCGGGGGACGGATTGAACTCTACGGTCCCACCTTCGCCCACGAAAGCAATTTTTCCCCATTTCCGGGTGGCTCGAATCGCTGTGGCACGCGCAGCTGGCGTTGGCCGAGCAGTCCACCGCGCGCTCCACGCCGGCCCCCCGGGTCAGTTGCTTGATCTGAGTGACGTTATCTGGGCCAGCGGTTCGGACGAAGTCACATAGTCTTAGGGACTCTGCCAACTCCAGGCGCTCCTGGACAACGTCAATTCCGATAATCATTTGAGCGCCGAGTTTGCGGCACAAGGCAGCTGCTGCCAGCCCTACAGGCCCGAGTCCGGTGATGAGCACGGAGTGGTTGCCATTCACTCCAACCTTTTCGATGGCTTCGTATACTGTTCCGAAGCCACATGCGACCTGGGCGCCGTCGGCGTAAGAAAGCTCGTCGGGAAGCGCGATGAGGTCTTTCTCTTCCGCAATCATGTAGTCGGCCATTCCGCCATCGCGCTGCCAACCGTAGGCACGCCGGTATTTTTCGTTGGTGCAGGAGATCATGTATCCACGCCGACAATCGTTACAAACTCCGCAGCCGGAAATGTGATAAACAATCACCCGGTCGCCCACACCAAAGCGCCGACAGCCTGGGCCAACCTCCACGATTTGACCGCTGGGCTCGTGGCCGGCAATCACTCCCTGATAACCCTCAGGCCCTTTCCCGAGGTGCTCGTGGTAGATGCAACGGATATCGGAACCGCAGATAGTTGAGGCCTTCACCCTGAGCAGAACCTCGCCGTGCCCGGGGCGAGGCGTCGGCAGCGTGCGGAGATCGACTCTACGGTTGCCGGGAAGAAACGCGGCTCGCATGCTCTGTTCCATGGCCTTCCCACTCGAGTTCACAGCGGGGTTATCTCACCATTCAAGTCCCAGAGGTCCTCCCAGGACTGTCCATCCTTCCAGAGAAACACCTGACCCTTGATCAGCCGACAATTGCGGTCGATGGTGCTGATTTCATGCATTTCCCCTTCGGTTAATGGCTCGCTCACGACGCCTGCGAGATTGCCGAGGTAATGGTCTCCGGTTGGTCGAAAACGGAATGGGTACCTGTCCGCGCTGGACCGCCCATTTAATGCAGACGACAGCCGGATGCACTCCCAGGCGATTGGCAATCTTGACAATCACCGGATCCTGAGTTGGTACAGTATCCTCGGCTGTACGATCTCGCTCGGGCCGTCCGGGCGAACCGATGGGGCAATATCCGACCGGTATCATGCCGTTCGATCGGACAAAATCGAATAGCTGGGGTTGCTGAAAATGCGGGTGCAGTTCCATCTCATTTACCGCGGGCTTGATTCGAGCGTCGCGCAAGAGAAGCTTGAGTTTGGGGACCGTCATGTTCGAAGTCCCTATGTGACGAACCAGCCCCAGGTCGACTAATTCCTCCATCTTTCGCCAGGTCTTCATGAATTCGGCGTGGATGTAAGGTTTCGCGTCCTTGCTGCGCGACGTTACGTCGCATCCGGGTGGGTGGAAATTCGGGAACGGCCAATGCACCAGGTAGAGATCCAAATAGCTGAGTCTCAGGTCCGTGAGCGACTTTCGACAGGAAGCGATTACGTCGTTTTCGCCATGTTTGTCATTCCACAACTTCGAAGTGATCCACAGTTCCCCGCGTTCAAGATGCCTGCTCACTACCTGCTCGAGTGCATATCCAATCTCGTGTTCGTTGCCGTACACAGATGCACAATCGAAGTGCCGATACCCGAGCGCCGCCGCATCTTCCACTGCCGCCGCAACTTGACCTGCCGTAACATGGTCCGAGCCGAAGGTTCCCAAACCGATTGCTGGCATCCGGGCACCGGTATACAGAGTCCTCTGGGGGACAAGAGCCGGATCGACATACCCGTTAAGCAATGGTCCTGACGCGCTTTGAACTTTCATCTGACTCCTTATGATTCCGGGATCGGAATCTTGAGTCTTCCGAGCTGTGTTAGCAGTTCCCCGAGGCACCAGCACGGGGATCGGTACTCAAGAAAGCACGATAATCGGTAAAGTTATCGATGTCAACAAGGCGACAGGACTCATGCCAAAGGAATTCCTGAGAAACGAGAACTTCGCAGCTTAGGCAAAAGCCGTTGAGCGCTTTCGCTAAAGTCATCGTAAACAGAGATCGCTGCCCGAGGGTTCTATATACTGAATCACGATCTATGAGCACACGAATGAAGGACATTGCCAGAGACCTTGGGGTATCGGTGATCACCATTTCCAAGGTGCTCCGCAATCATCCTGATGTAGGAGACGAGACCCGCGAGCGAGTTCTAGCCCGCGTCAAAGAGCTTGATTATCGCCCTAACCTGGCAGCACGCAGCCTGGTTACCGGACGCACTTATCTGGTGGGGCTGGTTGTTCCGGACCTGCTTCATCCCTTCTTTGCAGAAATCGCCAAGTCTCTTTCCGACGTCTTGCGGGAGAGCGGCTACTATCTGATCATCTCTTCCTCCGAGGAAGACCCGAATCTTGAGGAGCAAGAGATCAATCATCTGCTGGCACGCAGGCTCGATACGTTGATCATTGCCTCGTGCCGTTCGACCGTCGACCTCTTCTTCCGAATTGAAAAGCAACAAACGCCTTATGTCTTGATCGATCGAAGTCTGCCGGGACTTTCGGCAAACTTCGTAGGAGTAGATGACGAAGCGGTCGGGATGCTTGCCACAAGACACTTGATCGACGTCGGCTGCAAAAACATCGCGCACATTCGTGGGCCGGAAACCAGTACCGGTATTCGTCGGATGGACGGATATAAACGCGCATTGGTACAAGCAGGTCTTAAAGTTACTGATAACTACATCATCGCCGAACGGAAGGGGGACGTGGGAACGAAACTGCGCGGTGCCGAGGCAATGGGCCAACTCTTGAACTTGAAGCAGAGACCTGACGGGGTGTTCTGCTTCAATGACCCGCTGGCGATGGGCGCTATGAATTACGCGCTTGATCACGGGATACGCATCCCAGGAGATATTGCGGTCATTGGCTGCGGAAATCTTCACTATGACGATTCTCTCCGCGTTCCACTTTCAAGCATCGACCAGCATAGCCGGAAAATCGGAGAAGAAGCCGCGCGTCTTGCGCTCAGAATTCTGAACTCGAAAGTACCCCTCAGCTCCGAAACGGTTGTGCTGCAGCCAGAATTAATAGTGCGCGGGTCGACTCAACGCCGTGCAACGAAACAGGCGTCTTCAAAAGCAAAGCGACGGGCTTAGCATGCCTCCCACCGCCAAGCTGGGAACAACGCGCTCTCCCTCTCTAGCATCAGCGCCTAGTGCCCGGAGATTCTTGTCGAGCGGATTACTCGAAGTTACCTCTGCTCTGTCGCGGACGATCGGCCCCGGTTCCAAGAACTGCTCAACCAAACAATCATGCGCTCTGGTGTGCAGCGGTTGCCACGAAGCGCAAAATTGTTGGGCTATCTAGCATTTTGGTATTAAGTTCGGTACAGTTAGCGACACTCGGTGCACCGAGCGTTAACTAAAAGTGTTCACTCCAGGCAATCACGGTGGGGACCGCTCTGCGATGACATGTGCCGGACATTTTCTTTCGCCTTTCGGCTGGTGAGTGAAAGCCGCCGATTATCTACATGGATCGTAGAACCTTCCTGACGTCCAGTGGGGCCGCGGCATTCGGCATCCTCGTGCAGCGCATTTCCCGTTTTTTCCCCGCCTCTAGCACTTCCGAGCCGTTCGCGTGGGAAGTAAATGATCTCATCTTCTCGTTCGAAGTAACGGCTGGAAAACTGCGCGCCAAGCTTGTTGCCCCGGCAGGCATCGTAGCGTCAGGACCTGACAATTCCTCCGGTGTCGAAATCGCACTGCAATGCAGCGGAGAAAATTCCCCCGATCAAGGCATGAAATCCGGCATGGGGCAGCCAGGCTCCCGGTTGCTTTTTGCCGGAAGGCGGGAGGAGGCCACGCACGGGGGCAAGCGCTTAGTCTGCATGCATACGGACCCGGTCTTGAAGTTAAGCGTGGAATCCGTCTATGAGGCCTTTGACGGAGTTCCAGTAGTCCGGCGTTATTCGCGGGTCACCAACAAGGGTGCTTCACCTGTGGGTCTCGAGTTCTTGAGCTCTGCCATGCTTCATGGCCTTGCTGCTCCTCAGGCATACGACAGCGAACTTCGCATCCATGTTGCGCTGAATAGCTGGATGGCTGAGGGACAGTGGCATACCTTCCGGCCGTCCGAAATGGGCTTCGTCGAAAACGAGCGCACAAGCTGGTCGCAAGCGCAGGCAGGAAGCGTCGGCAGTTGGTCCACAGAGCGGTATTTGCCCATGGCCATGGCAGAAAACACGAGGCTAGGGCTGACCTGGTTCTGGCAGATTGAACATAACGGATCATGGTATTGGGAAATCTCCAATGTCT
Source organism: Terriglobia bacterium (assembly GCA_963803655.1). Lineage (GTDB taxonomy): Bacteria > Acidobacteriota > Terriglobia > Terriglobales > Acidobacteriaceae > JAIQFF01. The sequence continues at coordinate 150,357 of CAWDNR010000007.1, read as the reverse complement.
CGGCTCGCGATAACTACGCAGACGACGTCTACGCGTATCTCGGGGGTCCCGACGACCTTCACGCCGCGGCGTGGAAGAGTTTGAAACCTGGGGAGACCTACCAGACTGTGCCTGTGGCGGTAGGATGCGTGCGCGGCGGGTTCAGCGACGCGGTCGAATCATTGACACACTACCGTCGCCTCGCATGCCTAATGCCCCACAAGGATAATTCGCGATGCCCGGTGATTTTCAACGACTACATGAATTGCCTTTGGGGCGACCCGACCGAAGCCAAAGAGTTACCGATGGTCGCCGCCGCTGCCAAAGCGGGTTGCGAATACTTCGTAATCGATGCCGGATGGTATGCGGACCTGCATGAGGACTGGAGTCCGACCATCGGGGCATGGCAGCCTTCGTCCACACGATTTCCCCGCGGGCTGAAGTTTCTTCTAGATCAGATCCGGCAGGCTGGAATGGTTCCGGGACTGTGGCTCGAGCCCGAGGTTGCAGGAGCCAAGTCGCTGCTCGCGCAAAAGCCGGACCACTGGTTCTTCGTACGTCACGGCAAACGAGTGTTGAAGAATTCGCGGTTTCTGCTCGATTTCCGCAATCCCGAAGTACGGGCTTACCTGGATCAGGTGATCGCAAGACTTGTCAATGATTATGGCGTCGGCTACATCAAGATGGACTACAACGTCGATTCGCTGCAAGGGACTGAGATCGATGCCGACAGCTTCGGCCAAGGCTTGCTCGAGCATAACCGTGCCCACCTGGCCTGGTTGGAGGAGATCCTCAAGCGTTACCCTGACCTGGTGATTGAAAACTGCGGCAGCGGAGGTGGACGCATGGACTACGCCATGCTCAGCCGTCTCCAGATACAGTCCATGACCGACCAGGAAGACTTATCTGAAGCTTCCGATGATCCTGGTCGGTGCGTCAGCCGCCGTTTTGCCGGAACAACTCGCAATATGGTCTTACCCGCTGGCGAACGCGGATGCCGATCAAGCCAGCTTCAACATGGTTACAAGCATGATGTGCCGCATTCACCAGAGCGGCCGTCTCGATTCGCTTACCCCCGAAGCATTGGCACAGGTAACCGAGGGTATTCGGGTTTACAAAGAGTCTCTCCGTAAACACATTCCCACCGCGGTTCCCTCTTATCCGCTCGGCACTTCTGACGTTACCGATTTCAAGACGCCGGTTGCTTTGGGTATGCGCTCGCCGCAGCAAACCTTGCTCGCAGTCTGGAGGATCGACGGTCCCGCCACAACCAAAATACCTTTGGCGAGCCGGGAAGCCAAACTCCTTTATCCCAGGGATCTCGGCGTGAAGGTCACAGTCGCGGACGGCACATTGAACATTGAGTTCCCCAGAAGTCGTATGGCGTGCCTTGTCCAAACGCAGGATTCGATCACCAGCGGTACGAAACGATCCTGAGAATATAGAAGGCTGGCGGTTTGGTAGGCACAGAGATTGGATTGTTCGCGAGGTCAGCAGGCGTCGCGAAAATAGTATGCTGCACGATACTCACGATCGAGCGAAGCACTGCCCGGACTGGCAGTTTCATTTGAGGGAGGAATTTGTCATGTAGAAAGTCAGCCGCCGTAAGGTTGTCGCAACTGCCGCCGTGGCCGGAGCCGCTGCTGTTCTTCGGCCTACGTTCGACTTTGAGAACCAAGCCCCCGGTACCGCTGGCGCGGGACCGGTTGACCATGAAGTCATCGTGCGGCAAGCGAGTCCGTTTCCGATCAAGAGTGTGAAACTCCAGCCGGGGGCTCTTCGGGAGAACTGCGAATACATATCACCTCTAATACCTCAAGCGCTCGACGTTCAGCGGATCGCCCCCGCTAAGATGTCTTGTAACTGGCCGGCGCTTATTGGAGGAGTTGCGCCCCTCTGACTCGCAACCCAGGACGCAAAGCGGTTCGCAAGGTCGCTGAGGTCTTCAAGGGAATGCCCTCGCAGGTAATAATGAGCAAGGCAGGCCGTAAAGGCGTCCCCGGCGCCGATCGCGTCTGCAATCTTCACGCGAATGCCGGTATGCTCAACTGTCTGAGATTGTGAGACCAGAATACTGCCCCGAGCCCCGCGCGTCACCGAAACCAGCATCAGACCATACTCGTTCAGCAATCGCCTGGCCAGTGTTTCGTCAGTCCCGGCGCCCATGTTGAGCAGCCGGCTTACGTGATGCAATTCCTGGTCATTGAGCTTGATAATATGCGCGCGACGAAGCGATTTCCTCAAGACATCCTGGTCGTAGAACGACTGCCGTAGATTGACATCAAATATTCGCAGGCTTTTCGGCGGTGCGTTTTGCAGGAAAGATTCCACTGCAACCGCGGACGTCGGCGAACGCTGCGCAAGTGAACCGAAGCAGATCACGTCAGCCCTGCTAGATAAGTCTTCCCACTCTGCCGTCCATCGCAGGAAATCCCACGCAACCAATTCTTTGATAGTGAAATTCGGCTGGCCCGCGGGATCGATCGATACCGCCGCAGTACCGGTCTCTTGCTCATCGTCCCGCTGCACGTACGCCGTGCTCAATCCGAGTGCTTCCATTACCCGGCAGGCCTCGCGCCCTAATTCATCGTTGCCGATCCGGCTGGCTACGATTCCCTCGTCCCCCAATACATTCGTCATGTATGCGAAATTGGCAGGCGCGCCACCCAGCAGCTTCCCGGAGGGCAGGATATCCCACAGCACCTCGCCCAACCCGACCATGAGCGCTGGCTTCGTCATAACCTTGTATCAATCGTCCTGCGCATGGATAAGGCCTAGCGCTTCATTGAAACAACCTCGGCACAAAATCGGCGAGGTATTTGCGCCAGACGGTCCACACGTGGGCTCCAGAACTCTCGACCCAAACGTGTCTGATCCCTGCTTTTTCCAAAGTCGCATGAGACTCCCGCGCAGGCGCGAGCAGAAAATCGTCGGTGCCGATTCCAATCCATAACAACCGCAGTTGTTGGTTGACCCTTGCCGGATTCGCCAAACGCCCGTCATAGTCTTTTGTGGTATCGGTGACGTCAATCGCGGGACTGAATGCCCCGATGTAGGCGAACTGGTCCAAATGATTGAGTCCGATGCGAAGCGCCTGGGCCCCACCCATGGAAAGGCCGGCAATCGCCCGGTGTTCACGGTCAGCCACGGTACGGAAATTTGCATCAACAAACGAAATCAAGTCGCGGGAAAGCACCCGGTCGAATGTTTCGTAAGGTTCATTCATGAAGTAACGCGCCACCTGCCCTACTGGAGGCGGCTTTGAACCCCGGAGGTGGCGGCGGAGGCGGTTGAAAACCTGGGCCAGGCAGCCCATTCTCGTTCACGATGATCATGGGCTTGGCTTTGTGAGCGGCGATCAAATTGTCCAGAATGAAGTTCTCATGGCCCTGATCACTCCAACCGGCTTCGTCTTCGCCGTAACCGTGCTGAAGGTACAACACTGGAAAACGCAAATTGCTCTGCTCGTATCCCGGCGGGGTATAAATAAAAAGGCGCCTTGTTTCACCGGCGGTTTTCGAGAAATACCATTCAGTGCGCACAGTGCCGTGCGGCACATCTTTGATTGCAAAGAATTCTGACTCTGGACTGGGAACTTCCAGGCCGCTGACTTCTTTCCGTGCAGCGAAAAACACTCTGCTTCCCGGATCGTTGGCCACGAATCCGTCAACCGAAACTCCGTAATAATGGAAGCCCGGCAACAACGGCTTTGTCGTCACGCTCCAATAATCATCGTCTCCCTTGACCATCTCGTAGGTCGACTGGCCCAACTCCATCAGGAGTTGTACTTTCAGCGCGTGGTCCGCCTGCACCCGGAAGGTGGCGCTCAGGTCACTGTTGATCCGCGGGAATTCCGCATCAGGAAGGTTCGTAGTTGGCCGTACTGATCCACTCTGCCCCAGGCAAACGCCCCAGAACAGCATGTTAACCAGCGCGATTTGCTTGATCTTCACATGGTCCTGCCATTCCTACCGGCGCTGTGCAATGCCCATGCGAGGTTACTTCTTCGTACTCGAAGTCACCGCGCGCCTCAACATCGTGAGGTCTACCGCGTTCGCCATTGCCTTGTAACCGATTGCACTGGGATGCAGATGGTCGCCGGAGTGATAGCCTTCGCGAAACTGACCCGGATGGCTTGGATCGCGCACAGCAGCGTCGAAATCGAAAACGCCGTCGAATGCACCGCTGGTGCGAATCCACTGATTCACGGCCAGACGCGTAGCCTCCCCGTCCTCGCTGTAGTAATCAGCGCTTTCGTAAGGCGTCAATGTGGCGCCGAACACTCTTATTCCATGCTGATGAGCGCGCTCAATGATCTGCTGGAGGCCTATGATCAGCTCTTGCGTAGTCACCAGTTCACCGGCAAACGGAGCCTCTTTCATGGTGTTGCCGTCCGGTAATCTCGGCTTCATGTGCGGCCACCCGATATCGTTAATTCCTTCGAGCACGATCAGGCTGACAACTCCCGGCTGTGCCAGGACGTCGCGGTCAAAGCGTGCCAGCGCGCTTACGCCCGCTCCGTCGCGCAGAATGCGATTCCCACCGATACCTTCGTTTACAACGGCAAGAGCGGGGGCTCCTTGCTCGCTCGCCAGGCGATTCGCCAGAAGGTCGGGCCAGTCGGTGTAATCGCCTTGGTTCGCCCCCACTCCATCGGTGATGGAATCGCCGAAAGCCACGATTGCCCCGGCTTGGTCAGGAGCCGATACTTCGACATCCGCCAGCCAGTACCATGACGCGTTCGCCGTGGCGTTCGGCATCTCCGGTTTGCCACTGAAATCGCCGGTCTCCGAAATGTAGCTTTTGTGCTGTCCCCAAAAATGAACGGTCGACGAAGGTGTCTTGGTTGGCAGGAAAAGACTCACCGCGATCTCGCTAGACTGCGAAACATGCAGGTCCACAGCGTCGCTCAAGGCTGACGCCCCGGGTGGAATACTGATGGACGATGCACCGCCGAAGGTTAGAGCGCGGTCAGACTCCGGGACAATCTTCGAGTCTTGCGCGGCGATCGCGATGTGGGCTGCGCCAATTTTCAAAGCCGACGCACCGGACGCATTCGAGAGTCTGATGCGCACGCGTTCACCGCCAATGGTCGGGCGCACAATCATGCGAATGGTCTGGTTTTCGAACACGGGCGAAGGGGGAAGCCCTGGAAAGGGTAGCGGAGCATGCATGGCGGCGCTCCACGCGCTTACCCAGTGCTCGCGGGCATTAGGGGGCTCAGCTCCGGCAGATAGACTCGCAACAATGACAATGAAAATCAAAACGCCGCGCGATATCATTTTCAGCATTCTCTTTTTCCCGCACAACTGTCTGCTTCGGTAATGCGCATCACTCCCGTCCCAGCTGACGATCGAAGAATTTGACGATGACGTTCAAAGCGTCCCTGGACTCCGGAACATCTACGTTATAGAAAAACCCGTGAAAGAGTCCTTCCCAAACATGTAAATCGGTTTCAACGCCTAGCTTGACCAACTGCTCGTGAGTATAGAGAGCGGAACTCAGCTCAAAACCCCGCGTGCCGGTAATGATCAAGGTCGGAGGAAACTTCGCGAGCACTTCAGGCGAGTCAATGGGCGACACAAGTGGATCCTTCGGATCAGTCTCGCTGAAATAACTCAACGGTGGTCGCGCTCCTGGAGCAATGGGCTGCGATAAGCGCGCTTCGCCGAGTGGAACCGCCGTGTACAGCGCATCGCCTCCAAAGACACCGCCGGCCGACGCACAAAAGATTCCGACCGCCCCGGGAGTAGGCAACGAATGCTTCTGAAACCATGCCAGGGACATCGCAGTCTGCATTCCACCCGCCGAGCAGCCGTATAAGCCGATGTTTTTTGGCTTGTGCGTCTTCAGCAGTTCTTGATAAACGGCTGCAACGTCCTCGCTCGCGGCAGGAAATTTGTTGTCCGGACCCTCCCGATAATCGACACTGACTACTTCGATCTGTCCCAACGCAGAAACGGGAATCGATTCCAGCTCCGCGCAACCAGGCCAGCAACCGGAAAATCCGCCCCCATGAAGATTGATCAGGATTCTGTCTTTATTTTTCGCCGAGACTCCGGATTTGGGCGTGTAGACATATGCGTGTACACCGCCAACCTTCTGGTCCTTCTTCTCAACCGCAAAGAGTTGGTAGTCGCGCGCCAGGTATCCCTTCATGAAGCGGGGAACGCCGGCATCCTGCTTCAGAATCTCGGGATCCTGCATGTCCCTCAAATGCTGTGTCACGTAGGCTTTTGCTTCGGGGCTGAGAAAGGGCGACATCGGCACGGTCTGGGCAGGGACTTCGACGGTACCGCCACTTTGCACAGTCACCTTGGTCGCCCCGGGGGGCTTTTCCTGGGCGGAGCCTGGCTGGAGAATCAGCAGGCTTGCCGAAGCTAACCCCAGAACGAGGAGTGACGCTGGTTCATCATGATCACGAGCCTCTTCGGCATGCATTGGGAATGATGGCGCTGATTAGAGGGTGGCGGCACCGCCCATCTCTGGGCGGTGCCAACCAGGGGATATCAGAATCCAACGCGCAGACCGAACTGAATTGCGCGCGGCGGGTTCACCTGCGAAGTCACAATTCCGAAGGTTGGAGTACCAACCTGCTCGTTTGGCGTGCCGAATCGCACATGATTGAACGCATTGAAGAATTCCGCGGTGAATTGCAGATACACACGCTCGGTGATGTCGTTGCGTTTTGCGATGGAGAAGTCCCAGTTGTTCATGTGATCCATGCGGACTGTATCAATGTTCCGGGGCGCGTCGCCGAATCTGACCACAGTGGAAGTATCTACCGGCTGGAAGCAGGCCGTGTTAAACCAGCCGTTGGCAGCCCGGGATTCACGCGAGCCCGATGCCTTCAGGTTGCATCCCGATACAAGATCGGGCCGCATCCAGAGGCCTTGAGCTCCGAAGTAACCTTGACCACCGCCGAACTGGCTAAGAGCCGACCCGGGGAAAAACTGGTACGAACTAATGGGAACACCGCTCCGGATGGTTGTGATCCCGTTGACCCGCCATCCACCAATGACCGCGTTTAGTGCTCCGTGAGCATCACTCATGTAGTGCTTGTTGCGACCGAAGGGCAAATCAACGCCATACCCAACCGAGAGGTTTTGGGGGATGTCGTAAGAACTCACCGAATACTCTCTCTCCAGATGGTTATTGTCCTGCGTCGCCCCGCCGAAAATAAATCCCTCGTCCAAAAATGCACTTGTGCTATCGGTGTTCGACATCAGTCGCGACCAGGTATAGGCAACGCTCAGGATGCCTTTGCCTCCGAACCGTTTCATGAACGACGCCTGTAGGGACCGGTAGTTTGAGGTGCCTCTATGCGGATCCAGGAATAGAACTCGCTGGTACTGCGGGAAAGGCAGCAAAAGCTGTCCGGTGGCAACGGTCGGTCCTGAGAGGGGTCCCGGAGTCGTAATGATTCCGAAGAACGGATTCGGAACCTGAGCCAACAACGCAGCCGGTCCCATGGAAAAATACTGATCGGGCAACTGATTCTGGTTGAAATTCGAAACGGTAGCCCACCCCTGCATAAGAAGGTGGGTTCCCCTCGATCCCGCGTATGCCACCGTAAGGGAGGCATCCTTGCCGATCTGTCGTTCGATCGCCGCGTTCCACTGCTGCACATATGGCATTTTGTCGCCAGGCGTGCGCATGGCAAAGATGCCCTGTCCGTAGAAGTCATCGGGGGTCGCGTTTCGCCGCAGGGGCTGGGGGAGACCGTTGGGAAATGGATTAGCCACTGTGGCAAGGGGACCACCCGAAACAGGAGCTAGATTGACCGGGGAGAGGTTCGGACCATCCTGGCTGAGGGTGCTGGGCGGATAGGAAATTCCGTACGCCCCGCGCAACACAGTTTTATCAGTGAGGCGATAGGCTAACCCAAGCCGCGGCGAAAACAACTTCCAGTGCAGATTGTCCTCTCTCTGCGACGGCCATGCCTGACTGTGAACCAATGCCACGTTTCCTTTAAGTTGCTGTGTTTTTCCTGTGACCGGATTCAGGAACGATCCCAGGGGGCTGGCCTGGTTCGGCAGAAACACCGTGTCATTGTTGTTCGCTTCCGAGAAGACACTGGGCTGATCCCAGCGGAGACCGGCTGTGACGGTGAGCTTTCTGGTGGCCTGGAAGGTATCGTCGACAAAGAAACCGTAGGAGTTGAAGAACGCCCTGGAGCCGCCGATCATACCGGGCGCAACCTGTGTGCCTTGTGCACCGATGACTCCGAGCAACGCCGATGCAACTGCGCTGCCGCCCGCGCCGGAAGCATTCGCGGTAGCGGCCTGGTCGAAGTTCAGGGTGAGTACTCCGTTTTCCGGATCGGAAATCCATTGCACGTGGCGAAGATACGCCACCGATCTTGATCTGGTGACGGCCCACAATTTTCGTGAGAGTTCCCGACAACCCGTACACATTCTGATGCCAAAAGAGCTCCGACCCAATGCCATTGCTTCCAGTGACCCCAAGGCTGTCGTTGAAATTCATTGCGGGATAGTTCGCGGGGGCCACAAGCTGCCCGGCAAGGCTTCCCCATCCGGCGCCGAATTGAGACAGATCCACGCCTTGGCTGTTGGGAAATTCATGTTGAAAAACTCGGAGGTAAGAAAGGCGAAGGTCGAGAATCGTCGAAGGGTTAAAGGCATGAGTATCTCCGAGGATGGCCGAGTGAGTATAGAGTCCCGTGTGACCCTGACCGTTCGTTAACGTCCCCCAGGCATCATAGGGATCGCTGTCTGCCTTCCAATACGAATACCGGGCAAACAAGCTGTTCTTTTCGGAAATACGGTGATCGACCCGCGCGTTGTATTGCTCGTTGACGCCTCCCGTTGCCTCTTGAACGATGAAGTTGTTCGTTAGTAAGCCGGGCCGGTTCGGAGCGGGATAGGACTTCGCAAAAAGCGCCAGGGCGGAGGAGTCAAGCCGATCCGGACAGATTTTGTTGAGCACTCCGTTGCATTGGAATTGAGTGCCAGTGGTTGGATCGTTGATCACAGGCAGGCCGGGTGCCGTAAAGTCACCTCCTAATTCAGCCGTCGTCGGAACAGTACTGGTGACCAGCGTGCCGGTTTTCAGCTTTTCATACTCGTAACCAAAGAAAAAGAACGTCTTGTCCTTCCGTATCGGTCCACCAATTGTCCCGCCAAACTGGTTTTGGATCAGAGGCACCCGAGCCAGCCCGGCCTGGTTCGAGAAGTAATCATTCGCATTCAGCACCTTGTTGCGCAGATACTCATAAGCCGTGCCGTGAAAAGTGTTGGTTCCCGATTTCGTGGTGAGGTTAATGATGCCTCCGGCGTAGTTTCCATACTCAGCGGCAACGTTGTTGGTGACGACGCGGAACTCTTGCACTACATCCTGGGAGGGAATGAGCGAGTTTAGATTGCCGGCAGGCGCATTGGAGGCGACGCCATCGATGTAGAAAGAGCTTTGGTTCCCGAAGCCTCCGCCGATCGCGTAGTTTCCGAATCCGATGGCGTTCGTTCTCGCCCCGCCCGCCTGGTTCGAAACCGCATTGCCGTAGGTACCGCCCTGGGCGACTACGCCCGGCACGAGCGTCAGCATGTTATTAATATTCCTGCCGCTGAGCGGAATGCTCTCTACCGCTGTTTGAGTAATGACGGTCCCGAGAGAGGCACTGTCGGTCTGCAAGGGCGGCGCCTCGGTGGTAACTACGACGCTGTCCGTCACACTGCCTACCTGCAGCGCGGCATCCACCCGGGTGCTAACGTCAACTTGGACTTCCACGTTCTCTTGAGTGAAGTGCTTGAACCCCGCCATCTCAACCTCGACCCGGTACCCTCCCGCAGTTAAGTTAGGAAAGGTAAATGTTCCGGCGCTGCTGGTCTGCGTAGTGCGGGTCTCGCTGGTGCCTAGATTGTTCAGCTTCACTGTGGCTCCCGAGACTGTGGCCCCGCTGGAATCAACAATTGTTCCCAGGACGGTTCCAAATCTGACTTGCGCAGTCACCGGCAAACACGTCATCGCTATGACGACGACACCAACAACCAGCGTCATTAGCTTGAAAGGGCGTCGCTGTGTGGACACGACATCAGTCCGGCTGACGGATAACCTGGCTTGGCAGGAGAGGACCTTGGCTGCAAACTTAGAGAGGTGAACTGAAACCGACGACCGATTGTTCGTCATACTTTTTTCCCCTTCGACGTGGAAAACACGGAGAACTGAACTCGGGATGTCTTGGGATCGTGCGGTCAGATCAACTCCGATCGACCACTTAGCGATTGAACTTGTAGCTTTGAGTCTTCTAAGTTGTCAAGATCATTTGCAGACAACTCACAAAAACCTGTCTATACCACTTGGGAGAACAGAATGGTAGTGGGGGTGCCCGTGTGCGCGTTTTGACGCCGCGGAGTGACCAGAAAAGTCAGGTGTGCGAAGAGCAGGCGCCGGGATACTTCTATTTTGAGAGCAAGCCACACGACTGACGAACCATCAGTTTGCATCCTAAAAGCACATCGCGCGGAGGCAAATCGGGATTCGCAATTCTGTCAAGCATGACCGCTAAGGCTATTCTTCCGATATCACGGCACGGCTGATGTTGGGTGGTAAGAGGCACCGGCAACAGCCGCGCATATTTCACATCGTCGATGCCCACCATGCGGACGTCTTCCGGGATACGCTGGCCGAGTGATATCAGCGTGTGCATGAGGTTTCCGGCAGTATGGTCATTGGCGCAAAGGAAAGCATCCGGTCGATCTCTCTTCAGTATGGACTTGATGAACTTTGTATCAGACGCGTCTCCGAGCCTGACCAGATCACGTCTGTTCCGCGCCGATCGCGACGTGAGAGCTTCGCGATAGCCCGCGATGCGGGCATCCACCGTAGGTGCAGAATTCGGCCTTGCGAAGAAAGCGATGCGCTTCGCGCCAGCTTTGATTAAATGCTCGGTCGCCAAATAGCCTATCCTGCGATTGTCGATACCCACCAAGTCATACTTACTACGCTGGGGATAGGGCTCCAGGCACCGATCAAGAAGAACAACCGGGATGCGGGCCCGGTCAAGAGCTGCGACGATCCGGTGGTTCGCCTGAAACCTATTTTCACTAAATTCAACCGGGGCGAAAAATACGCCCGACACCTTTCGGGATATGTAATGCCGGCATAGCTGCTCTGCGGCCTGTTCCTTCTCTTTTTCCTGCGACACGGTATTTCCCCAAAGTAGAGAGTGATGCATGGCTTGCTGCGCTTCCATCATGCCCTGGCAGATCGCTTCGAAAATCTCGGTCTGGCCTAGCTCGGGAATCAAGAGTCCAAACACGTGGCTCCCCGTGTTTGAGGTCGCAGACACAAAAGTGCCTGAACCAACACGGCGGGTCACCATCCCGAGTGATTGGAGCTCCCGCATAGCCCTGAATACCGTCATTCGAGAGGCGTCAAAACGCCTAACCAGTTCAGCCTCACTCGGCAAACGCTGGCCGGGCTTATACCGACCAGAGGAAATGTCTTCCTGAAGTTTGTCGAAAATCTGGCGGTATTTGTGATTTGCCATCCCGGTTCCCTTTTCTCCGCACCGGATCCACTCAACGCGGAGTGCTTAGCGTCAACAATACCCGTTGCGACTGAATATTACCATATACAACTTATGGATCACTTTGTAGCAATGTTCTTGACATCTTGCGTTGCAAATCTCTAAAAGTGTTCAGGCCATAGCCTTGGGTTTTGCTGGAGGTCCCTTCCTCAGCCTGGCCCGAATCACACGGCACGGTGCGACGTTGAGAAACCAAGTCCAACTGATCACTTACGTTGATCGTCTGTCCGGCGATTTAGGCATGCTCGCAGCCCTACTTAACGGTTCCCTCCGTGGTGTCTTTGGCGGCGTTCACCTACTTCCCTTTTTTCATCCCATCGATGGAGCCGATGCTGGTTTCGACCCGGCAGATCACACCGAAGTCGATTCTCGTCTGGGTAATTGGTCCGATGTACGTGCCCTCGGTGAGACGCATGAGTTGGTGGCGGATCTTATCGTCAACCACATCTCCAGCGACTCGCCACAATTCAAGGACTTCTCCCACCGGGGCGCGGACTCGCCCTTCGCTGGAATGTTTCTCACCTACGATCGCATTTTTCCAGCGGGTGCGAGCGAAGCCGACCTCCTGCGAATCTATCGTCCACGCCCCGGGCTGCCATTTACAAACGCCATCCTCGAATCGGGCGAGAAACGATTACTCTGGACCACCTTTACTCCGCAGCAGATCGATATAGACGTGACCCATCCCCAGGGCGAAGCGTATTTGGGAGCCATCCTCGGCCGGTTTCAAGTTGCCGGCGTGCGCCTGCTTCGGCTCGATGCAGTCGGCTATGCCATCAAGAAAGCCGGAACGAGCTGTTTCATGATTCCGGAGACCTTTCGTTTTGTTGAGTCTCTTACGCAGAAGGCCCATGGGCTCGGGATGGAAGTCCTGGTCGAAATTCACAGCCACCATTTGCAACAGATGGAAATCGCCCCGCCAGGTCGATTGGGTCTATGATTTCGCGCTTCCACCGCTGGTGTTGCATTCGCTTTTTACGGGCGATGCCAGATCCCTTGCCCATTGGCTCGCAATTCGACCACATAATTCCCATCACCGTACTCGATACCCACGATGGCATCGGCGTCATTGAGGTCGGTACGAACGGGAAAGGCGAACCCGGTCTCCTTACTCCTGACGAAATCGACAAGCTGGTCGAAACGATCCACTCCCGCAGCAAGGACCAGAGCCGGCAGGCCACGGGTGCAGCTGCGAACAACCTTGACCTCTATCAGGTGAATTGCACTTTCTTCAACGCGCTGGGACGCCGGGGAAGCGATTACCTAATTGCCCGCGCCATCCAATTCTTCGCCCCGGGCATTCCGCAAATTTATTACGTGGGATTGCTCGCGGGTACGAATGACATGGAACTCTTGGCGCGTACACAGGTCGGCCGCGACATTAACCGGCACTACTACACTTCTTCAGAACTGCAAAGCGCTTTCACAGACCCCGTGGTACGACAACTTCTCAACCTCATCCGCCTACGCAATACCCATCCCGCTTTTGCGGGACGGGCACAAGTTGAGGCTCCATCCCATCAGACCTTGGGAATCACGTGGAACAGCGATGGCCACTGGGCGAAGCTCGACGTGGACTTCGCCACGCCACGAGCATTGATCACCTACTCCACAATCAATGCTGCACAGGAGCAAGTTGTTATGACATGGAGTCATCACCCGGGACTGTCCGTTCTGAGGAAGGACGATGAAGAATGCTGCGGGGAGTCAAAGAAGTCTGGCCGTCATCAAGTGGCTCACGTTTTTCATGTTCATGATGTTCGCGATGACGACAGATTCCGTGGGCGTCATCATTCCTGAAGTCATCAAAGAGTATCACCTCAGCATGACGGTGGCGGGCGCGTTTCACTATGCCACCATGGCCGGAATCGCCTTCGCGGGTATTTTCCTCGGCTACCTCGCGGATAAACTTGGCAGGAAGAAAACGATCATTCTGGGACTGGTCTTGTTTGCCCTCAATTCTTACCTATTCTCTGTAGGCCAGTCATTTCGATTCTTTCTAGTTCTCTTGTTGATTTCTGGCACTGCAATCGGAATTTTTAAAACCGGAGCGCTCGCTGTCATCGGGGACATCACACGATCGACCACTGAGCACACTGCAACCATGAACACCGTGGAAGGATTTTTTGCAGTCGGTGCAATCATCGGGCCGGCCATCGTCGCTCGCCTCCTCGCGGCGGGAATCTCGTGGAAGTGGCTTTACGTGATCGCAGGGACGATCTGCGTGGTCCTGATTGTAACGGCGTCGCTGGTGAGGTACCCGCAGACGACACGAACAACAGGGAGTCCAATTGACCTGAAACGCACCCTGGGCATGATGAGCAATCCCTACGTCCTCGGTTTCTCGGCGGCGATATTTCTCTATGTCGCGGTCGAATGCGCAGTCTATGTCTGGATGCCAACCCTTCGTGCCAACTACAACGGCTCCGCGACCTTCATGGCAGCTTACGCAATATCGATTTTCTTCGTCCTGACGGCTGCCGGTAGATTCATCGGATCATGGATAGTCGGCCGCCTAAATTGGACCGCCGTCGTCACCATTTTTAGTTTCGCGATTTTTGCCTGCTTCCTGGGCGGCATGCTGGGGGGAATCGGAACTGCGGTTTTCCTTCTGCCACTCTCGGGACTCTTCATGTCGGTCATTTACCCCACGATCAACTCCAAAGGCATCAGTTGCTTCCGAAAGACGGAACATGGCGCCGTTGCGGGCGTAATTCTATTTTTCACTTGTGGAGCGGCCGCCTTGGGGCCGTTGGCTATGGGCGCCCTCAGCGATGCCTTCGGCGGCCCAAAATATGGTTTTATCTTGGCCACTGGTTTCGCAGGCCTCCTTTTCGCCGGCCTGCTATTCAACTGGATCTTCAATCCTGCCGGCAGTCTTCTTCAGAGTCTAGACCGCACTGAGTATGACGTCGTTCCCGAGTAAGACTATGGCGTATCGGCGCAGAGCGGAAGCGACCGGCACAATCTGCTAGGTCTTGCGACAGGTGAAGGGCTTTGTGCAATGACGCTCATCCTGCTATAAATCCCTCTTCATCTGGTTCAAGGATCGCCAATGGCACATCGGGTTCCCAAACGAACCTCTTCCCTGGTTCGTCGTTCGAACATTCTCGACGGGCGCCCTGGATTCCGCATCGAGAGTGCATGGGGTCACGTCTCCGTGCTTGAAGGTGGCGGACATATTTGCGAACTGGTTTCGCATAAGCATGGAGCCCTCAATCCTTTGTGGAAGCCGACCTGGAAGACCATAGACCCATCCACGTACACACCACTCAAACATGCCCGAGTCTATGGACCGCCGCCTGAAGGCAGATTGTTGGCAGGCATCGCCGGACACAGTATTAGTTTTGACTACTTTGGCCCGCCGTCTGCAGAAGAAACTGCAGCAGGCCACAGCACCCATGGTGAAGCTCCAGTCGTGGATTGGCGTAGACAGTCAATCCCGGAAGGATCGACACCAACGCTTGCTTATGACGCTATTCTGCCGCAGGCCCAAATGCAGTTGCGGCGCGTGATTTCTCTCGATCGCGTTGAGCCCGTGGTGTATTGCGAAGAAACCGCTACCAACCTGGCAACTTTTGACCGGCCAATTTCCTGGAATCATCACGTTACATTTGGCCCACCCTTTCTGGAATCGGGTGTGACTCTTTTTGACATGCCTGCTACACGCAGCAAAGTCTGTCCCGCAACCTTCAGCAAGCAAATGACGATCAAGCCAGATGCGGAGTTTCGATGGCCAAAGGCACCAAAACAAAAAGGGGGCCTGCTGAATCTGCGCACTACTGAAACGGGCCGGTTCGGTCATTACACCGCACACTTGTTGGATCCCGCCCTTCAAACCGCGTTTATTGCAGTCTGCAATCCACGTCTGCGGCTGTTGGTCTTGTACCTTTTCAATCGACTTGAATTTCCCTGGGTCGGCAACTGGGAAGAATCCTATTGCCGCACTCACGTACCGTGGAATGGTCGCGAGTTCTGTCGAGGGTTTGAGTTTAGTACCACTCCTTTTCCCATCCCTCGACGAGAGACCGTCGCACAAGGAAAGCTGTTCAACGAAGCCACCTACATATGGCTGTTTGCAAAGGGCACCACTAGCCGGCGGTACATGATCGCTCTGCTGGACGTACCGGAAACTTTCAACGGTGTCGCCGCTGTTCACATCGAGCGTGGCTCCGTACAGGTCACTGAGAGATCAACGCAGGCCGCCTTTCGAGCCCACGCGAAGGACTTCTTGTAGTGGCCGATTTTTTCACAGAAACTGTGCAAAAGAGACTTTTGTCCAGCGAGAGTAAATCAGTCCTGTGTGTGCGAAGGGCAAGAGACATTCTGTGCGTGCGAAGAACTTTTGGAGGCGCAACACTAATCGGGTGATTCCAGGATCGTGATGCCAACCCCGAACACCAGTGCTCAAGTCCACGACCGAAACCAGGACATCGCCTGCGTCCTAGCGCGTGGCAACCAAGCATCAGGGAGCAACTAAGTTGGAAACCGCCGGACTGACCCGGGCGGGGCTGCCGCACCGGGCAGTGCAAAAGGAGAAAAATCAGCCTCTTGACCACGAATATTGCCGCCGATTGACATCCGTCTCCGAACTTGCAATATGTTACTGCGCAGCCTTGCATCGGCACTCGCATACACCTTTGACGAAGTCAAAAGAGAAACTAACGATGCAACGGTCCTCGGCCAGCCTGTGGCGGAGGTAGTTGTTGTAATCAGGCGTTTACACCAACCAACGAACCCGAGATCCCAACCTTCGTTCTCTCATGAGACGGAGTTCCGCACCTTCTCTGGGTCATGTGGACTATAGGGAATAGCACAAGTCAACCCGTATACTGACCGCCGCTCAACGACAATTGAACGTGGTCAGGAAGGAACGCCGAAAACGATCTTATCGAATTGACTCCGCTCCCGCCGCTGGGAAAGCGGAAAGGATTTATTTTGCCCTGAACAAGTGTAGTCCATGGTTCAACACGCTGGCTAGAGACGTGTCTGGGAGGGATCACAAGTGCGAAAAGAGACGGCGGCTATGTTTCGGCAAATTGGTCCAGAAGTCGTGCTGGCTACGCTGGCACTGCACGCTGGCTTCGCCAGGGCGGAAACATCACAAGTCGTTTTGAATCGGGACAGCAGCACAATTGTCCTCGAGGCATACGCTCCCAATATCATCCGCGTTACCCTGAGCCTGCTGAAAGGACCATCTGTTGCCCCTCCCGGCTTCGGGTTCGTTGCGGCGCCGTCGGCCACAGGCTGGACCCGCCAAGAGAGCGGTAGGGGTGATGCGTATCGCTCGTCGCGCCTGGTGGTTACGGTGGCGAAGAACCTTCCTGGCCATCCCACGCTGACGCAATTAGACATTGGGAAATTTTTCAACGGGTCTGCTCCCTCTGCACACATCACCATCAGCACTCCCGAAGGCAAAACGCTTTTGGATATGACAGGTTGGTCGATGTCCGTGCCCAATCACAAAGACGGTAACGCAAGCGTTCTGAATGACAGGCGGCCCTCGGACGCAACCTTCTACCAGGTCGGCGCCACCTTTGTTTCACCCGACGATGAGCATTACTACGGCTTGGGGCAGAATCAAGAAGGATTTCTTGATCATCGCGGCCACACCGTGGAGTGTTGGCACAACTACTTGGCCACCGGCGGCCCCAGCGTGTGCGTACCATTTTTGGTGAGCAACTATGGCTATGGATTGATCTGGGACAATCCTTCTAAAACAACCATCGCGCCGGGTTTCAATGAACAGACTCGTTGGGTTTCCGAAGTAGGCGATCGCGTCTCATTCTTCGTAGTCGCCGGCGCGAATTCGGACGAGATCTACTCTGGCTATCGCCTGCTGACCGGACCAACTCCATTGATGCCGAAAGCAGCCTACGGCTACATTCAATGCAAGCAGCGCTATATCACACAGGACGAAATGCTCGCGGTTGCCAAAGGTTATCGCGACCGACACTTGCCTGCGGACATCCTCGTCTTGGACTGGTTCTATTACACGAAGATGGGCCAAATGGACTTTGTTCCGGAGAGGTGGCCCGACCCGGCCGCTATGAATCGCCAGCTCCACGACAGGGGCTTTCAGACGATGATCAGCGTGTGGCCGCGCTTCGAAAAGAGTTCACGTTACTTTGATTTCATCGCGCAGAAGGGTTGGTTCCTGCGCACCGCCGATGGCCTGCCGCTGGACGGACTGCCTTATGATCGCGCCGGCTCCGACATTGACACCACCAATCCGGAAGCAGCGCGCTGGTACTGGGAGATCATTCGCGACAACATCATCAGCAAGGGCTTCGACTCCCTTTGGGCTGATGAAATCGAACCCGACCTGCCTCCCAACGGCGCTTACTTTCACGTGGGACCTGGAACGCAGTACTACAACATTTATCCCTTGCTGCACACGGCTGCGATTTATGACGGATTCCGGCGCGACGTCAAAGACAAACGCGCGCTCATTCTTTCGCGCGACGCCTACCTCGGCGCACAACGCAATGGGACAATGTTCTGGTCGTCCGATATTTATCCCACCTGGGACACGCTGAAGCGTCAGATCCCAACCGGCCTCGACTTTACCGCTTCCGGAATGGCCAATTGGACGCAAGACATTGGCGGCTGGCAGTACTTGCCAGCGGTGCATCATCCGGCGCATCCCCCGCTGCTGGATCCTTCCGACGCGCGCGACAACGTGGGCGGGTACGACGACTACCCCGAACTTTACACGCGCTGGTTCCAGTACGCGTCGTTCTTGCCGGTTTTCCGCGCGCATGGCAGCCGCAAATACAATGAAGTCTGGTCGTACGGGAACCAGGCGGAACCCATCCTGGAGAAATATCTCAGACTCCGTTATCAACTGCTTCCCTATATTTACTCGCTGGGCTATAAAACGTACCAGAGCGGCGCACCGTCCATGCGCGCACTGTTCATGGATTTCCCTGACGATCCCAAAGTTACTGATCTTGGCGATGAGTATATGTTTGGCCCGGCATTTCTGGTTGCTCCGGTCACCGAGCAGGGCGCAACCAGTCGCGCGGTTTATCTGCCGGCAGGCGTCGATTGGTATAACTATTGGACCAACGAGCGGCTGCACGGTGGTCAGACTGTCCATGCTGCAGCTCCGATTGATACGCTGCCGCTCTTTGTCCGCGCCGGCTCGATCCTGCCGCTCGGAGAAGCCATCGAGAGCACAAATCAGGTTCAAGCGATCGCCAAGGTGCGGGTCTATCCAGGAACGGATGGCGATTTCACGCTCTACCAGGACGACGGGAAAACCTACGCGTACGAAAAGGGCGACAGCAGTATTACCCATCTGCACTGGGATGACGCCTCGCAGAAACTGAGTCACGAGGGGGTTCCGGCATGGCAGAGTTCGGATGCGCAGATTCTCGAGATCGCTGGGCATTGAGGTCAACTGGAACCCTGGCACGCGCGGGCTCATCGGGTAATGGCCTACTCGGCCCGGACGCTGCATCCCAAGGGTTTTGCCGTCTTGTGGGCTACCTGTAATACACCGTGAACTACTTGAAAAGGACAATCGCCGGTGCGAGGCTGCCGCAGGGTTCCGCTGTCCCCTGTCGTTCTGCACCAAGGGTTGTCGGTGAAGCAGGGGCAAACGGCGAACGGGCCCGTGGAAGTGAATTCGATGGCAGACTTAATGCTAAGCGCGTCGATCAGACTTCTCATTGTGGACGACCACGCTGTGGTACGTGCAGGGTTTAGCGGCGTTCTTCGCCGCCAGGTGGGATTGAGTATCGTAGGCTCGGTGCAAAGCGGCGAGGACGCCCTTGCGTTCCTGGCCCGTTGCCCGGTTGATGTGTTGTTGCTTGACCTGCACATGCCGGGAATGAGCGGTATCGAAACCTTGCTTGCCTTACAAGGACGTCCTTGCCCGCCCAACGTAATCGTTCTGTCCAGCTTCGAGCCTGATGAAGAAATTTGCCGGGCAGTCGAGGCGGGAGCCAAGGGCTATCTGCGTAAAGACATCTCCTGCACCGAAATCATCGAAGCGGTTCATGCGGTGCATTCGGGTAGAAGCTATTTCCCTCAATGGATCATGGACCGAGTTTCTGAGCGCAAGCTCCAGCCGAGCCTTAGTCCACGCGAGCTTGAAATCCTGGAGATGGTCGCAAAGGGATTAACTAATAAGGAGATAGGCCGCGCCATTCAAGTCAGCCACTTCACCGTCCGGAACCACGTCAGGCATATTATCGCCAAGCTGGAAGTAGGCGATCGCACCGAAGCGACCACAGTTGCGATCCAACAGGGCATCCTCATGGCCTGAGCCCGACGTCCGCGGGTTAGGGCTTGGCGTCTCTAAATTTCCCTCGAGGCGCCGAGTTTGGCGGTTCGACGCTCGACAAATAAGACGAAATAGGTTCTTCGTAGGGGTTGGGTGAAAGCCCATCGTGCGTTACCAGAAATAGGTGGCAACAACACGAGGGGGGCCGGCCACAGAATCGGTCACACTGGTTTGCAGCACCACTTGCAGGTTTCTCTTCTGCCAGTCCGGCGGGGCAGATCGGAAGGCCTGCTCCAAATAGTCCGGCCTGGAAATAAACTCTCCGGCAGCCTGCGTTCCCCTTGCACCCAGTCCGGCGGCGGCGATTACTACCTGGCCGGTCTTGGCGTCCAGCAATCGTGTGACGATGGCAAAATCCTGAACAATTTCTCCCCCTGGGCCCTGAACCCATGACCGGGAAATTCCCGCCGGACCTTGTTCTTGAATCCTGAAGTGCCCATCCTGCTCGGTAAACACGAAGCGGAGGTTGGACGTCATTTGCATCGTCCACCGGTTGTTGAAGGCTCCCACCACAACGGCGGGAGAGTTGCGGAGATCTTCAAACGAGTAATTCGTGCCGATCCGCACCTGGCTGGGCTTGTTAATGTGCTCGAATAGCGCCGAAAGCCGGGCTGCCACGTATACGTCGCCCATGGCTACGCCGTAGTCGTTGTAAGCAACCATATCGCCCCACACGAGCTTTTCATTTTGATCCAGTTGGAGTGGTTGATCGTATCTCTCGACCTCAGTCTGGAAGGTACCAGGATGACGCTTTGAATATCTCTGGTAGAGCTCAAGGGATGGCCGGTACAACACGGGCTTGGCCAGACAGATCAGCACCGGTTGCGAAGTGGCAAAAATCGGAGACCAGAACTGATCAAGCGCAGACTCAGCGGCTCGGTGGCTGGGCAAGCGCAGGGCAAGCAGCAGAGCCACCACCAAACCGAGGCAGGTTGCGCCAATGATCCATCTCAGCCACTGTTTTCGAGGAGTGGCTGCCGATTCTACTTCCAACGGAGAGAGGATCGCGTGCCAGCGAAACTCGGGGGCGTATGAACCAAGGGGAAGCTCGATGCGAACCGGCGAGCCACTAGGCGCAGCGTGGTGGTACTGTTCCAGTCTCCTCCGAACTTCGCCCGCCTGCACCCGAACGACGGGATCATCTCCCGTCGCATAGCCCGCTTTGCGCTGGAAGATCTCGATTCCTATGGTTCGTTCCTTAAGAAATTCGTCGCGCCCTTCCAGCTTGTGTTCAACGACATAGGAGAGAAATTGCTTGCTGCGCACACTGTTCCGAAAAGGCCGGCTGTTCAGGATATTGTGCAGCTCACGAAGGATCGTCGCTTTTTGAGCATCGGTGAGGCGGGTGTCAGCCTGATGCCCCGTAAGGATCGGTTCAGTTGTTGTTCCCATGGCTTGTCCCTTGGCTTTACCGCCGCTTCATCATGGGCTCTATTGGAGGAATAGAACTACAGAATCGGGTAACGACCGGCCCTTTCTGGAGCAAACGTTACCGCCAAGCGAAAATGCTTGTCAAGCGCCATTCCCAAGGCGCAAACCTGCTGAAACTTCAGACACGCCCACGGCGAACAGTCGGTAAGACATTCAATATCAATAATCTAAGCAGCACAAAGGGATCGAAAGTGACGCCCGGAAGCGTAATACTTCAGCAGGAAAGTTCTCTCTGGACGAAAGAAAGAGCGATGGCGCCGGGCGCGAAGCTTACGCCGAAGACAGACAGCCTGAATGTAAACGGCGCGACGCTGGTCCACGAGTTTCCGCGCGCTTCGGTCTCGGCGTTGCAGATCAATCTAGTCTGAAGGACGGTGACTGAGTTCTTCGACGTGCTCGGAGGTTTGTAAAAACTGGCAATCGAGAGGAAGGCTTAAGCTGGGCTGTCCCCAAAGATCAAGGTGCCTGTACTGAAATTGTCTTACCCTGGTAGTGCATCACTCTGTCAGGTTTGGCCTCGACTGTTTCTCCGATGCCGTGGCCCGGAGTTACCCAGACAATGTTCAATGTGAGCTCCTTGGGCATTCCCGGGTATTCGCCTTCGCGGTCTCCTATGGTGAGTGTCTTCTCTGTCTCGGACCAGCGCAACGGGATGCAGCGCGTGCGCCCCCTTCTCGTAGTTGTAAGTTGTCGCCCTCATCTTCGTACAGATCGAACCTGCCGTTGGCCCCGCGGAAAATGCGCAGTTCAATGGGACCAGCCGGCTGCTGGTCGGCATATTCAATTTCGGGTCCGAGAGGAACAATAGAACCTGCGCGTACGAACAAAGGAATGCGATCAAGTGGAGCTTCGGCCTCAATTTCGCGGCCCCCTTTCAGTGGATGCTCCGGTCCAGAAGTCATACCACAACGGGGACTCCGGCAAATAGACAGTGCGATGCGTCGCATCCTGGTTCAACACTGGATTGACCAGGATGGCAGGCCCGAACATGAACTGATCGCCAATGTTCCAGGTCTTCGGATCGCTGCGCCAGTCCATGACCAGTGGCCTTTGTATGGTGTAGTCCTGATTGGTCACTTGCCAGGCAAGCGAGTAGATGTAAGGCATCAGCCGATAACGAAGCTTGTCGTAGATTAAGAAGGATTGGTTCAACTTTGTCGTAAGTCCACATCTCGTTGTGGGCGCGGTGGCCGTGGGTGCGGAAGATGGGGCAGAAAACGCCGAACTCAAACCAGCGCGTATAGAGCTCCTGGTAAACAGGATCATTTGGAGGTCGATCATAGGGCTGCCAATACCCGCCGATGTCGGTTGTCCAATAAGGGTAACCCGAGAGCGCAAAGTTCAGGCCTGCTGCTACCTGGTGGCTCAGTCCCCAATACGTGCTATAGACATCGCCGGACCAGACGGTTGCCCCTACGCGTTGCTGGCCCGCGAAAGGCAGATCGCGTCAGCAGAAAGACCCGCTTCTGATCTGTCGTTGCCTTCCAATGCTCCTGGATTCCATTCGTGTGCATGAGGGGAAAGATGTTCGTATAACGTGCTCCGCTGCCGATGGCGAGCTGCTTGTCGCGCAGAATCGCGTCTCCCATGTGAGGCCAGTATTCTTCGGGCTCCGCGCTATCCAGCCAGAAGGCATCCCATCCCTGGGAGAAGAGCTTGCCGACCAGATTCTCCCAATAAACATCTCGCGCCTTGCGCACTGGTAGCGTCATAGACGTGGGCGTTCGGCACCATCAGGTTTTGGGCATCAAGCTTCCTTGAAATTTTCTGACTCTGAATTGAACAGGCCCCACACCGAGATCATCGCATGAACGTGTTCGTCATGCAGGGTCTTGAGTTCGCCGGGAACATCGGTAAAATTGGAATTGAAGATGGGATCGCCTTCTGTCTTCCACCAGAACCAATCCTGCACGATCGCATCGAGCGGAATGTGCTCTTCGCGATAGCGGTGCGCAATTCCGAGAATCTCGTCCTGAGAAACATAGCGGTCCTTCGATTGGAAGAAACCGTAGGCCCACTTGGGGAGCATGGGGGTGTGACCGGTCAGGCTGCGATATTGGTGGATGATCTGGTCCATCTCCGGACCATAGATCATGTAGTAATCGACCGAGTCGCCGGCCAGCGAGCTGAACGTGAATTCCAGCGGAAACCGGTTGTCTGCGTAGCGTAAAGGACGCGGTGTTCCAGAGCAACGCGTAGCCCTTGCTCGAGACCAGCAGGGGAATGGCGACATCGGTGTTGTTCTGCCCGAGCTCGACCGTGCTGCCGCGGTAATTGAACATTCCGCTCTGGTGCTGGCCCAGACCATAGAACCCTTCCGTGGCATCTGGCCGAAAACGATCCGCGACGTGGTAGCGTATTCTCCCCGTTCACTTGAGCCGGCTCATAGGTGCGAGGCACGGCATCACCTTCGCGCAGCAGATCCGGCCCTCCAATGCTGCTGTATTTCAAGTTCCCACGCTTCAGCGAAAGCTCCACCTTCAAGGTCGCGGTCGTCAAAACAGCGGTGTCATCAGCCTGTGAGAATTGGAATTGGGCGCCGGGGCAGGACTGCTTTGGATCGAGCATCCACGGTTGATCGTGCCGAATCGATTCCGGCGACCTTGGGGTCGCGACAACATGGATTACGGATGCACTGCAAACGGAAACGCGAAGAGTTTCATCGCCGATTTTTGCCGTGAGCCCATCGTCGGTCCGAGTGACCACCACTGGAGGTAAAGGCGGTATCGCTCCGAGAAGTTGAGCTGCCAGTGGGGTGGAATGCGCGACGAAGAAGAGTAGCGCCAGGGACACTGCGCCCTGATTCGGGTCCCGTGCAGACTGATTGTGTCATCGAGATTGTTGCTTTCACCAGTTGAGTCCTTTGCCGGTTTCTGGAGCCTTCGGCACTGCCATGACACGCGTAGTCGCCTGGAAGACATGCGCAAACGACTGAACCGGGCATTGCTGAATAATGTGAAAAGAGGAAAAGGAACCGGACCGGATGGCGCGTGGAGCGCCATCCGGCCTGGCCCTCTAGAATTTGAACGTGAGTGCGAAATCCAGCTGCCTCGGTGCAGTGCCTAACGCCATGCCATGGATTGTGCCAGCGCCGCTCGCGGCCGTGCAATCAATACAAGTGTTTCCTGGATTTGCAGGGTTGATGATGTTGAATACATTGAATGCATCCATGCGGAATTCGACCGCTACGGCTTTCGCGGATCGGGAAATTCTTCATCAATGAAAGATCAGCATTGAAAAGACCGGGACCGGTGAAGGCGTTTCTCGGAGATGTACCAGTCTGGTCGAGGCTCGGGCTGGTAAAAGCACCGCCCAACCCAGGTGGAATAAAATAGGTCCGCGAATGGGTCGTCGGGTCGAAAGCGGTGAGCTTTAAAGGAAAGCTCCCGCTCCCTTTGTTTGGTCTGCAGGGCCCAGCGGGAGTGAAGGGGCTGCAATTGCTCAAGTTGGCGGTAAACGGCAGGCCGCTGGCCCAGTCGATGGACGTGCTCAGTTCATATCCTCCGATTACGTAATTGAGCCACGTCGGCACGCCACCACCAAAGTGCTTGCCTTTGCCGAAGGGTAGCTCGTAGTTTCCGAACACAGTTAATCTGCTTCTCGCGCAGGTCGTCAAGGCGTCCCCACAGAGACTTTCTTGTAGACCTCTTCATCGCTGCCATAGTTGTAGCCACGCTGAAAAGCAAAGTTCGCGTTGAGCTGCAGCCCTTGAGAAAAGCGCTTTTCGAAGCTGACCTGGAGGGCGTTGTAGTTGGTGTCAAAGCCGTTGTGATAGAAGGTAAGATCCTGGGTGAATCCGAATCTCGAAAAATAGGGACGCAGCTGGGCTCGTATCACTAGTTTCGGTCAAGCTTCCCGGGGGAGCCGCCGGATTGTAGCAAAGCGCCTGGCCCGTGATGCTTTGCGAAGCGGGCAAGCACGGGGCCGGCTCATTGGGGTTGGTTGACTTATCGTCACCCATGAAGGTGTGCGTTCCCTTGTTCCCTACGTACGCGACGGTCACGGATGATGTATTGGTAAGCTGCCGCTGAACCGCAAAATTCCAGGCATCGATAGTAGGAAAGACGTTGGGATCGCTGCGGATCTTGGCATTGTTTCCGACGCCGATGGGAATCAAGCCACTGGATGGAATCGTAGGAAAGACAAAGGCGGTTGGCCCGACGGCAAGATTGAACGCGGCTGTGTTGGCGCCGCTATTGGTCAGGTTTTGGTTGACCAGGACAGGCAGATTCTGGGTCAACATATGTCCGAAAATCGACCCGAAGACTCCGATGTCGAAGCTCCGGCCATAGCCAGTCCGAATGACAGTCTTTTCATTCAGCTGGTAGGCAATTCCGACACGCGGGGCGCCAACGTCTTCCAGGTCTTGGAGACATTCATCGCGGTGTCAAAGGGCCCATAACCGGCAACCCTGATTTCGCCCGTGTTCAGATCGGGAAACCCGCCCTGTCCTTTGCCATTGACCGTTTCCGGAAAATAGAGCTCCCAGCGCAGGCCGTAATTCACGGTCAACTTGGGAGTCACGCGCCAGCTATCCTGCACGTAGGTAAACAGCCTCTTTTGAGATTCCTTGGCATTTGTCGAAACCGACACATACCGGGACATGTTGGTGACATCCCCGATAGGAAGGTAGCCGAGACCCATACCACCCGGAGAGGTCAGGGTTGGGTCGGTGGTGTTTTCGGTATCTGTCGCGCTGAAATGCAGTTCGCCGGCCCGATTGCTGTCGCTGGGTACGCGCAGGTTCCTTGCGTAACGCACATCCACGCCAAACTTCAGAGCTGTGCGTCCCCATGATCTTCGTCCAATTGTTCACGATCTGATACTGGTCTTCAGTTTCGAGCAGCGGGCAATTGCATGCGTTCACGCCCAGCGCGGATCCGAAGTTGGACAACCCGTCGCCGCCAGTGCCACTCGCGTTTTCGATAAAGAAGGCGGGAGCGCCGGCGGTAAATGAATCACCCAGATTGAGCCCAGGAATTCCCACCTGGTTGGCCAGGTTCTCCTCGCCATCATACTTCTGAGTTTTTACGTGATACCGGAGATAGCCCAGACGGAAGTCCGTAAGGAGCTTTGGACTCAACGCAATGTCCATACCGAAAACAGCGCTCTGGCTGCGGCCCGAGGCGGTACCTCCGAAACTGTTCGTTGGGGACGAGAAGCCTTGTCCGCCGCCCTTCCCAAAAATTGTGGAAGAAGAGGTTCCATTGCCGAAATAGCTGTAGCGGCCAAAAGCATGGGTGCGCTCGCTGAGCTGGTCGTCGATTTTGACGTCTACCGAATCGTTGTGCAGGCTCCCACTACCACTGCCCGAGTAGTTATTGGTCGTTCCCGGCGCATTCGGCGCCGGTATCAAGGCCAGAAGTGCCAACGCTTGTGGCGAAAGGAACTGCGTGGGAATGAAGTCGTTCGCAAAAGGCGCGGGACCCGTTCCGGTTATGACACGAGGATTATAGATCTGACCCTTCGCAGGTCCGTTAGCCGTCAGGTAGTCGCTAAGGTCGCACCCGTTGCCGGAAAGACAGGAACTACGGGTCAACGCAGTCGGCACCGTCACGATTGCGGACGATCCCAGAATTTGCCGGGTACCCTGATAGTCCGCGAAGAAGAAGGCCTTGTTCTTCCGGATCGGGCCGCCGATAGAAGCGCCGAACTGGTTGTACTTGGCCGGGGGGAGAAGCCGGCCAGTCACTGGATCTGGGGCAAACTGGTTGTACGGATTCCGGGCCTGGGTGGCATCGGTTCGGCGGTAGTCGAAAAGGTCGCCGTGAAAACTATTCGTTCCAGACTTCGTCTGGGCTGTAACTACGGCCGCCACCGCCTGACCGAACTGCGCATCGTAGTTTTGCGTTGTAATCTTAGCTTCCGTGACAGCGTCCAGCGGCGGGTTGATAACGATCTGGCCGAGGATGGGGTCCTGATTGGCAGCTCCGTCCAATTCGTACGCGACTCCCGAAAAATGTTGCCCGTTTATCTGGACGGTGGGGCTGCCCTGGGGATTTTCGGCGGTGTTTTGTGACCAGCCCATCACCTGCGTTCCGGGGATCAATAATTCTAGGCTGGCGAAGTTGCGGCCGGAATTTGGCAGGTCGGAAACCGTCTTTTCGTTCAATACCAGACCAACGTCAGCCCGATCGGTCTTTAGTTGAGGAACCTCGGTTGTAACGGTCACAGTTTCCGTGGCAGAGCCCACGTCGAGTTTCAGGTCCAGCTTGGGAGACGTGTCCGCGGAGACTCGAATACCCTTGCTCTCTGCTCCACGAAATCCTGTGGCGACAACTGCCACGTCGTATACGTCCGGGATCAGGTGCTCGACCGAATACTCGCCAACGGAGTTGGTGGTCGTCTGGACCGAGGTGCCCTTCGCAACGTCTTTGACAGTAACCGTCGCGTTTGCAATCGCCGCTCCCGAGCTATCGGTGACCTGCCCATAAATCGATCCATAAATGGCTTGTCCCCAAAGGCTTGTCGCTGACCAGCCAGCGATGGCGACCGCGATTACTACCATCAGGCACCCGAAATTCGTCCGCTTTGTCGAGTCCATTGACCATCCTCCAGACTTCAATTGCAGAATGTTCGCCGCATACAAGTCGCCGCCCCGCAGGAGCGGGTCAATCTGTCTCTAGCGCTGTTTCTGGGAGCAAACGTTTACCCGCCGAAGGAACCCCACGCGTTCTGCTGATGCTGCAGAACCCTAGATCAGCCGTCCGGGGGCGCGCAATAGTCCACGTGTGCCATAGGCACCTTTTGCAACCGGGCGTTTATCATCAAAGTTTGGAGAGATAGAGCGAGCGGCAGGACTCGTGGCCAGTCCTGGCTTCTCATCTTCTTTTATCTATGCGCCTGGGCTCTATGCGACAAGTCGGCCTGTTCTGCGTGGTGGGAGGGCTGGCTCTCTCAGCGTGGAGTCAAACGCCAAACCCCGCCGCGCCTTTGCGTCAAGCCCAGGATCAGGTTGACAGCGGCCACTTGGACGAAGCTCTGCAGAAACTGAATACCCTTGCAGCGGAACTACCGGAACCTGCCGGTGTCGAACATCTCCGAGGTACGGTCTTATATCAGCAAGGCAAGATGGTCGAAGCCGCTTCGGCCTTCGCCAAGGCGGTCGCCCAAGATCCGAAGAACCTCGAAGCCGTGCAAATGGAAGGTGTGAGCCTTTTTCGCGCGGGCAAGCCCGCTGAAGCGGTTCCACTGTTGGAACAAGCACATAGTTCTGTTTTGAGTGCCAATGTCGACCCGCACTATGTACTCGGACTTTGCTATCTCGACACGAGCCGTTACGACGATGCTCGCAGGGCCTTTGCGAGCCAGTATGGTTTCGCTCCCGACTCCGCGCCGGCGTATTTACTCGCCGCTCGCATGGAGCTGCGCCGGGAATATCTTCCCATCGCGGAGGCTTCGGCACGAAAAGCGCTCGCGCTCAATCCCGGTCTTCCGCGGGCGCATCTTTTACTCGGCGAAATTGCACTCGCCCGCGGGCAATGGCCCGATGCCATTGCTGAGTTCGAGCACGAACGGAACCTGGACCCGCTTAATGGCGCCGTGTATGAACGGCTGGGAGACACTTACATCCGTGCCGGCAACTTTGACCGTGCGCAGCAGGCTCTGGACCGGGCAGTGCTACTCGAACCGACCGTGAATATACCTTTTATTTTGCTCGGTAAGGTTCTGCTGAAGCAGCAGAACTGGTTAATGGCCAAGATGTATCTTGAACACGCATTGGATATGGATCCGAAGAATTACATGGCGCATTACCTGTTAGGACAGGCTTATCGCGCTCTGGGACGAACCGAGGACGCTGCGCGTGAATACCATGCGGCGGAACAGATTCACGCCGCCAGCGCAGCCGCATTTTGAATCTCCCTAGCAATCTTCAAGTATGCGACTTCTTGCGCCAGACTCGCGCGTCCGATTCGCCGGCGTCCTTCTTATGTCTTGTACCTTTGCCGCGATTCTGGGGGCCGTTGACAACCGGCAACAGAAGCTCAGATCAGCCGACGCAGCTTTTCACGCCGGTTACGCCGCGGAAAAAAGCGGTGACCTCTCTACTGCCAGACAACAGTTTGAGAAAGTCGTCCAGCTCGCACCAGATATAGCCGAGGGGCACAGCGCGCTGGGCTCAGTGCTGGTACAGCTCGGCCAATATGCACAGGCAATTCGCGAACTCACGCGCGCACTGGCGCTCAAGGCCGACGATCGCAGCGCTCAGATCAACCTTGCGGTCGCGTATGAACAATCGGATGATCACGAGAAATCGTTAGCTCTATTTCGATCTCTCGATCGGGATGTCTCCAGTCCCCTGCCGCCGAGCGTAGTGATTGTCTACATTCGCGCCCTTGCGGCCACCCGGCAAACCGAACTTGCCATGAAGAGGACACAAGGCTGCAGTCGCAGCAGCTCCGGACAATCCGGCCTTGCACGACACACTTGGCTCACTTGAAGCTCAGCGACAAGACTGGAATGTTGCCGTGGAACAGTTCAAGAAGCGATTCGCCTTGATTCAAGCTTTGCCGAACCGCACTTGCATCTTGGCCTCGCACTCATGATGCAACGGCGAACCTCAGAGGCCGTGCAGGAATTAATGACAGCCGCCGAACTTTCGCCACAAAGCGCAAACGCTCAGGTTGAGTTTGCTAAGGCCCTGATTGCTAACGGAGAGAATGAGAAAGCCGTCCCGGTTCTGCAGCACGCTCTCGCTGCTCGCTCCACCTATCCTGAAGCAAAGTATCAGATGGCTCTCGCCCTCCAGGCCACCGGACAGGAGCGGCAAGCAATTCCATTGCTTCAGGACGTTGTCGCGGCAGATCCGCACAACGCGCCAGCACTGACCAATCTTGGCCTCGCGCTGGTCCAGACAGGGAAATCCAAGGAAGCGATCCCGCTGTATCAGCGGGCCGCCAAAGAGACTCCCGCCGATCCCTTGGTGCATCAGGATCTGGGAGTCGCCTACCTTCAAGTGAGCGATCTCGATGACGCAATGGGCGAATTCCGCGCAGGCTTGAGACTTGCTCCCGAAGCCTATGAGCTGCATTACGATCTCGGTCTCGCACTTAAGCTAAAGGATGATTTCGCTGCCGCGACCGCAGAACTGGAGTCGGCTGCTCGCCTCAATCCGAGTTCTCCTGATCCGCCTTATACGCTCGGCATTCTGGACATGCAGAGGGGCCACTTTGACGACGCGGTGGAACAGCTCAAGATCGCTCTCAGGTTGCGCCCGGAAAACGGCGATGGCTGGGCCATCCTCGGTAGTATCTACAAACAGCAGAACAAGCTGGCAGAAGCGTCCGATGCGCTCCAAAAGGCCATCGCGGCAATGCCAGATCAGCCTGGACCACACAGTCACGCTCGCTGGCGTTCTTGCTCAGCTAGGCCGAACTGCAGAAGCCGCCGGGGAGCGCAAAAAGGCAGCTGAACTCACTCGCATGGCCGTCAACCGGCAGCGGGCCACTTTTGCAGCCAACACCGGCAGCGTGCTTCTTCTAAGAAATCAGATCACAGACGCCATAGAGCGCTACCAGGAAGCGGTTTCGAGCGACCCGACCTACGTCGAAGCTCATCGGGGACTTGCCACCGCTCTGGAACGTGCCGGCCGGACGGCAGAAGCCGAAGCGGAAAGACAGAAGGCTGCTCAACTTGAGCAGGGTCAACCTTGACTCCAGTAGTTAGTGCAAACACCTGATTAGTTTCCACTCGGTCCGTTTCCCTTACACGTAGAATTGCTCAATTACGAGTAAATCAACCCACATCAATCTCGGAACTCCCGATCACCTGTACCTTGCCCAGGAACCGTGCCGAAACGATCTGCGGTATCGTCCTCGGAACCGCACACATTGCGCTTTTGGGCGACCGGCCTTGCCGGATTCACTCGCAATCAATGTCTGTTTGGTCTGCGTGCTCGCGCCTCCGTCGCCGTTTTCAAGAATGACAGAGGCATTTGTCCCGATGCCCAGCGCCATGAGCAACTCCGGACTTTCCGCTTCCATCTTGCAGGCGGCCTTATACTGCGCCTGAGACGATATGTGTGTGTACCAGTCCACCATCTGTCGATTCAGGTGACCGACTTGCGCTTGCAAAACGGAAATCGGAACTCCGGTTTCAGCCGCACGCGTAACATAGCTGTGCCTGAGATCGTGGAATCTGCGGTGAGTTATTCCAGCGACCTTTCGAAACCCGTCCCACTCCCATTCCCATGATGATTGATAATGTCGCGGGTCATAGCCGCACTCACCGTGCCACGGATCACTGGTCCGGGTGTGGCGCGCCCGATCCGTGGGCAGCAAGTAATCCTCGGGTCCGACACTCCCGAGCAAGCATCCGCGAGCCAGCAGTCTTTCCACCGCCCAGACCCCCATACTGCCGAGCGCCACCCTCCGCGATCCGCCATCGGTCTTAGTCGTCTCTCGGCGAACCCGTATGAACGGATGTCTCTCATGATGGTGGACATCCCCGCGTTTGAGGCGTTTGATTTCCCCACTCCTCATTCCTGTGTCAAGCGCCAGAGTTGCCACAAATGGAGCAACCGCAGTGATGGGAGACCCTGCCGCTGTTTGCAGCAACCGCGTCGATTCTTCCGCGGTCAGAGCATCTGGTATGTCGCTCTTCTTCACCCGTAGCGGCTTGTACTCACATTCCAGTCTCTGCCATAGGCGCGCCTGCTCCAGCATTCCGCGCAGCACTTGCACTTCGTTATTGATGGTCTTGGCTGCGGCTCCAGCCTTGCGACGCTCTTGCCGATATCGCCTCAATTTCGAAATGTCTGCCAGCGATCGCAAGCGCGAATCCGGCTTCAACTCTCGTAGCAGGTTACGAACTATAGAACGCTCTGCACGATAGCTACCGGTTGAAACCTCAAATTGACGCTGCTCCAACCAGTCATCACACGCCTGCTGCAGTGTCCAATCGCTACGATCGTTTGGCGAACAGCCGGTTTCAATTTCATTCATCCGGAGCCGGTGCCGCTCTTTCGCAATCTGCAGGTCTGCAGTCCGCAGCGACTCCTCAAATCGCCCCCCGGCTTCATCCCCACCGAAAGAAGTAATAAATATTCCCGCGCCTGTGGAGGTACGGACAACGCCTACCCACGGTCCACCTCCGAGGTTCTGGCGATAGTCCCGCACACTAAGATGTACCGATCCAGCTCAGACTGGAGATAGCGAACCGATCTTCCGATCCGGACAAATCCCGGCCCCGTCCCGTTCTTGCGGTCACGGCGGAGAGAGCTGATAGAGCGGCGCAGATAACTTGCAGCTTGTTTTTCGATCAGGAGAGGCGAACTGATATGGGGTGCTGAATCCTGCATCGGTGGTTCCTGGCAATCCGCGACGGGGATATCCCGCCGCTTCATTGCCCCGATGCAGACAAGGTGAAGGTTCTTCGGCCCACCGTCGAGGAGGAAGAGAATATCGCACAGCCAGACGGCCGAAGGCAACCCCTCCGACCATTTTCCGATGCGATTTGTGGAAGTTCGTGTGGAAGTGGGAAGGGCAACGCAGCTACAGCGCCCAGAACTAATTGAAAAGTTTGGTTGCGGGGGGTGGATTTGAACCACCGACCTTTGGGTTATGAGCCCAACGAGCTACCAGACTGCTCCACCCCGCAGAGTCATCATAGCAACGTAGTTCGGAGCGGTCAAACCTCTGCCTGGTTTGCTTAATGGTTGGGCGAGCAAGTACATTCATTTCATAGATCACTTCCCCTTCTTTCGCAATGAGCCTGCGCACACTTAACGATGTTTTCCTGGCTGTGGTCGAGCGCCAGCATGCCAAGGTCATGTTGCAGCGGCTGGGGGATGAGTGGGTTCCGATTTCTTCTCGGACGCTTGGCGAGCGGGTCATGGCCGTGTCCGGCGGCGTTGCGGAGATGGGGCATTGGCAAGGGCGACCGGGTTGCCATCCTGAGCGAGAACCGGCCGGAGTGGACGATTGCGGACTTCGCTTCCCTGCTGATCGGCGCGGTCACGGTCCCGATCTATGCCACGCTCACAGCTGAACAGACGGCCTACATTCTGAGTGACTCGGGCGCGCGCGTCGTTTTTCTATCTAACGAAACACAGTTGCAGAAAATTCTCTCGATTCGCGAACAGACGGCGTTGGAAAAGCTGGTGCTCATGGACAAGGTCGAAGGCACCGACGCGGTGCGCATGGCAGAGATGGAATCAGACGGCCGGGCTAACCACCACGCTGGACTCGAAGATCAAGCGCTGGAAGCGACGGCCCGCGCCGTTTCACCGGATGATCTGGCCACCATTATCTATACCTCGGGGACGACGGGCACGCCCAAGGGAGTAATGCTTACGCATGGCAACATGGCGTCGAACCTCAATTGCTCTCTGGCTGAGTTCCCGGTGCGACTCGGAGATGTCAGCATTTCGTTTCTTCCGCTCTCCCACGTCACCGCCCGGCATGTGGATTTTGCGTTGCTCTATCGCGGGGTCACGCTGGTGCATTTGGCTTTGGTAACTCAGCTTCCGCGCGCGCTACTGGAAGTGAAACCTACTTTTTTTGTGGCCGTGCCGCGGGTGTACGAAAAAATCCACTTTCAAACGGAACAGAAGGCGCAGGGTTTTCCCAACTCGACTTTTTACAACTGGGCCCTCTCCGTGGGCAAGGAAAACCAGGCAGAAGTCCTGGCAGGTCGGAGGGGGACCTCGAAGGCCTGGAGGTTGGCGGACCGGCTTTTGTATTCGAAAGTGCGGGCCGGCCTGGGTGGCCGCATTGAGGTTTTCATTTCCGGCGGAGCGCCTCTGGGACGCGAACTCGCGGAATGGTATGCCGCCATCGGGATTCGCATTCATGAGGGTTATGGGCTGACGGAAACCTCTCCAGTGATTGCCGTCAATACGCCCCAGACGCACAAGATTGGCACAGTGGGAAAGCCGCTGACGAACCTGGAGGTCCGCATCGCGGAAGATGGCGAGGTTCTGGTGCGGGGCCCGTCGGTGTTCAAACAATACTGGAACAAACCGAAAGAAACCCAGGATGCTTTCGTGGACGGCTGGTTCAAGACGGGCGACATCGGCAATCTGGATGCGGACGGATTTCTCTCCATCACCGATCGCAAGAAGGATCTGATCAAAACGTCGGGCGGGAAGTTCATCGCGCCGCAGCCCATCGAGAATTCGCTCAAGCACAATGCTCTGATCGCTGAGGCGGTTGTGTTGGGTGAGAAGCGCAAGTTCCCTTCGGTGCTGATTGCGCCGAATTTTCCGGTGCTCGAAGACTGGGCCCGCAGTCATGAACTACCTTTTGCTTCGCGGCAGGAGCTAGTGGCCCGTCCCGAGGTACGCGCTCTGTATGAGGGCATCGTGGACGAGTTGAACCGGAACCTGGCCCGGTTTGAAAAGCTGAAGCGAGTGCTGCTGGTCGCGGATGAATTTTCCGCCGAGAATGGGACGTTGACTGCCAGCATGAAGCTGCGCCGCAGGGTGGTAGCGGAACGTTACCGGAAGCAGATAGAAGAAATGTATGAGCAGGCGGAAAAGGCCGGGCCTGGGACACAGCCGAATGCATAGGCCCTTCGTCGGCAGGGATTCGCTTCGCGAATAGCCGCCTCCTCAGGATGACAGGAGTAAAGAAACTCGTGACGGACTACCGGCACCCTTATTTTGAGGGTACCTAACCCCTACATCCCCATGATCTAGTGTCTCATCCAATAGCGAATTCACCGGGAGCAAGATCGTATGTCTAATGCACGAGCGCTCGACCGAGTCTGCTGCATTCGAGCATTGATTCTTCTACTCTCGCTTGCAGCGACCCTTAGCTTTGCCCAACAGGCCGGGGACAAGCCGCAAACTAAAGAGTCGCCTGATAAATCGAAACCTCTTACGGCTGATTCGCACTCTTCCGATTCTCCCGACATCCTGCGGCAGATGAACAGTGCGCTGGAGGAGCTGGCCGCCAGAGTCTCTCCCGCGGTGGTGCAGATTCAGACCACCGGATACGGGCCGCTGAACGAAGGTGACGGTGACCGCGGACGGACGGCGTTGATCGTTCGCCAGCACGCGGTGGGTTCGGGCGTGATCGTCGACGCTAACGGCTACATCATGACCAACGCTCACGTGGTGGAGCGAGCGCAACGGATTCGTGTGGCGTTGCCGATGTCGTCGACCGGCTCTCCGACCAACATACCTGCCGGCAGGCGCCAGCTGTTTGACGCCAAGGTGCTATCGGGATCCACAAAGAGAGCGATCTGGCGTTGCTCAAGATTGAACAGACCGATCTGCCCACGCTGTCGCTGGAGCAGCCGCAAAACATTCGTGTGGGACAAATGGTACTGGCGGTCGGCAGTCCCGAGGGACTGCAGAATTCGGTCACGATGGGCGTGATCAGCGCAGTGGCGCGGCAGGCCGATCCCACAAAATCTCTGAACTATGTTCAGACCGACGCGCCGATCAATCCGGGCAACAGCGGCGGTCCGCTGGTGGACATGAACGGCCATGTGGTCGGCATCAACACTTTCATCCTGAGTCAGAGCGGCGGAAGCGAAGGACTGGGCTTTGCCATCCCGGCGCGCGTGGTCAATTTTGTCTATCGCAGCCTGCGCAAGTATGGACACGTGCACCACGTCGAGATCGGCGCCGGTGCGCAGGAGATCACGCCGACTCTGGCGGACGGCCTGGGACTGCCGCAATCCTGGGGCGTCATCGTGGACGACATTACGCCTGACGGCCCCGCCGCCTCCGCGGGCGTGCAGGTGCAGGACATTATTCTTACCGCCGATGACCGGCCGATTGAGACCATGTCGGCACTCACCGCCGCCACTTATCTTCATAACCCCGACCAGCCGGTGAAGCTCGAGATTCTGCGCGGGACTGACGGAGAAGAAGATTCTCTACGTTCCCGCGGTCGAAAAGCACGACCAGATGGACCTGCTCATGGATGCGACCGATCCGGAGAAGAGCCTCGTGCCCAGGCTGGGTGTGCTGGTGGTGGATATCACCGACCAGATTCGCTCCGCGATCGGCACGCTCCGCATCGCGGGCGGGGTCGTCGTGGTAGGCCGCGCCGCTAACCTTATTGTGTCGGACAGCGGACTGCAGACCGGAGACATCATCCACTCGCTCAACACCAAGCCGATTGATTCTGTAGAAACCTTGCGCAGCGCTGTTCGCGCGCTTAAATCCGGGGATGCGGTTGTCTTGCAGATCGAGCGCGATGGTGGGCTGCAGTATTTGCCGTTTGAGATGGAGTAGTCCGCCTTTTTTTACTACGCCTGGGTGTCCCGTCCTCGTCTCTCCGTCTTTTGGAGAGACAGGGTGGGGTTTTCATGCCCGATGCATGAGCCGGACCGTCACACCAAGCTGCTCTCTTCTTCGAGCGGTCCACTGAGACTCGATTTCGACCACTCTTTCCACCCCACGAAGATGATGACGAAAGCTCCACTCCCAATATTCGGGACTCTCCCATAGTCCACGTTGGACTGGGTTGCGATGGATGTAACGCAGCTTCTCGATCCGTTTGTGCTCGCTCCATACGTTGAAGTCGTAGTAACGGGTTTGCCAGAAAACATCGACGGGGGCGTATGAGATGAGTTTATGAGGGGTGATCTGCTTTAACATCTGAAGTGCCGTGGATAGCTTTGCGTGTTCTGGCTCGCTCAGCAATAGATGCACGTGCTCGGGCATGACGACGTATCCCGTTAGGTAGAATCCGTACCACAGGCGCACCTGCTCCAGAGTTTGCTCGAAGGTGCGGCGTGCATCGGGAGAGGCCAGCAGTGGAGCGCGGTGGTAGCAACTGAAGGTTACGAAGTGCAGGCAATGTGCTTGCTGATATCGCTTTAGTCCCCAGGGCAATTGGTGGAGGGCACGACAAGACGCCCACAGGACGATGTGACATATGAACTTCCTCCCGCCCTGTCTCTCCCAGAAACGGAGAGACGAGGACGGGGCACCCTCGTGAAGAGTATGCCAGTCCTACTCGGTCGAGGAATTAGCGGAAGTTGCTAATCAGGATTACGTCGCTGGTTTCGTTGCCGCGGGCCAGCAGCAATTGTTTGCCGTCGAGGGACCAGGCGAAGTCGAAAATCAGGCCGGAGGTGAAGTTGGTGATCTGGTGCGGTGGTCCACCGGACACGGGTTGCTCCCAGACGTTAGAGGCGCCATTGCGGGTCAGTCGATACTGGATTGCTTTTCCGGAAGGCGACCAGTGCAGATAGCGTCCGCCGATGGGCACCTGAGCCACGAATTTTGACGATCCGCCGGCGGTGGGAACAATGCCCAACTTTCCTACCGGGACTGGGCTGCCCTCCTGGTAAGCGTAGGTGATGAGAGCTCCGTCGGGGGACACTTT
The DNA here is from genome assembly GCA_963803655.1 of Terriglobia bacterium. GTDB lineage: Bacteria > Acidobacteriota > Terriglobia > Terriglobales > Acidobacteriaceae > JAIQFF01. The sequence continues at coordinate 112,817 of CAWDNR010000007.1, read as the reverse complement.
GAGCGCGAACGCTTCCTGAGGTGCGTCGGCTATTTTGACCGGGTCGGCGCCGTCCACCGACATGCGGTAGATCTGGCTCTTGTTGGAGTAGAAAATCGACTTGCCGTCGGGCGAACAATCGGAACCGCCGCTGGCGTCCGATAATTTCTTGCCGTTCGAACCGTCCGCGTCAGCCCGCCAGAGCTCGATCTTGCCATCCCGGTAGGAGTTGAAAATCACGTACCGGTCGGCACAACGCGCCAAAGAACCCACGCTATGCGCCTGGGAAACGAGCACCGTCCGTTCGCTGCCATCCGCATTCATCAGCCACAAGTCGCCATCGTTGCTTCGAGCCAGCACTTTGCTGGACGTGCCGGGCGTGACCGCGGTGTAGGCGGGTGAGCCGGAGGTGAGCTCGCGGGCTTGCGATGAATCCGCCGCCGGCGCGGCCCAGATGTCGGAGGAAAGGACGCGCTGAATGGCGGCCAGCATCTTGCCGTCATGAGTCACATCCATGCTGGTGGTGTAGTCGGAGAGATCGTTGGTGAAGCGGTGGATTTCGCCGCTAGGGTAGTTGATGCTTTGCAACTGACCTCGGCCGAACAAGCTTTCTTGCGCTGACGTAATCAGGGAGTCTCCGTCGGGCATCCAGACTGCCCTTCCGATATTTTTTCCGCCGGAGGAAACCAAGGGCTGCACTTTGCCATCTGCGGCGTTGATGATGTTGAGCCGCCAATTGACTTCGCTTCCGCTCCCCAGTATGGGCACAGCAATGGTCTTGCCGTCAGGGGACCAGGTGGCACCGAACAGGAACCTCGAATCAGCGGGCAGACTGGCAAGCAGCCGTTCACCGCCTCCGTCGAGCTGAGCGATTCGTACTTCAGCCACTTCGCGTTCCGGAATTCCGCGCTGGAAGACGAACTGTGTGCCGTCGGGCGAGAAGTCGATGGGGGAATCGATGTCGCGAATCAATTGCCGCGGCGATCCGCCCAGCACCGGCATTTGGTAGAGGTAGCGATAGTTTTCCGTGTTCTTGTCCGACCGCACGAAATAGATATAGTTGCCGTCGGGAGAAAAGCTTAGTCCGGCGATGTCGACGACATCGGGGGCGAGCACCTGAACGTCGCTCTTGCTGGCTACGTTGCGCACCCACAGACTTTGCTTCTCCGCGTCGCGCATGGCGTACACGATGTAGCGTCCATCGGGCGAGATCGCCACCTGGGTGGCTTTGCCGTTTTCCGTCAGCTTGGTAATCTGCATGTTTTGCAGATTGAAGCCGCGGGGATGGGTCAGCAGTTTGTACCCGCCGAATCCGATCGCGGCGAGAACGACTGCGACGCCGGCAGCGATTGCCAGTTTGGGCAGACCATTCTTTTCGGGCGTAACGCGACGGGGCAGAGGCACCGACTTCGAGGACGCGGAGCCGGCTGGGTCGGCCAACGCTGCGCTGGGCGCTGATTCATGGATGGCATGGGCGCGTCCGGAAGTGGTGTCGCGCTTGAGGCGCTTGAGGTCGGCGCTGATCTCGGCTGCGCTCTGGTAGCGCAAGTCACGATCTTTCTCCAGAGCTTTGTTGATGACCTCTTCCAGCTTCGGCGACAGATCGCTGTTGACCCGCATGGCGGGAGTTGGCTCGCGGTTCAGGATGGCGTCAAAGATGACGGCGGAAGTATCGCCGCGGAAGGGGACGATGCCTGTCCCCATCTCGTAGAGGACAGCGCCGAAAGAAAACAGGTCGCTGCGGGCATCGAGTTCCTTGCCCTTGGCTTGTTCGGGAGACATATAAGCGACCGTGCCGATGGCCGTGCCGGGACTGGTCAGATATTCGAGGCTGACGGCGGCTGTGGCCTGGGTGTGAGAGCCAGCAGCCGTCGGATCGACTGCGGTTGAGGTAACTTTCGCCAGGCCGAAGTCTAGAATCTTGGCGTGGCCGCGCTTGGTGACGAAAATGTTGGCGGGCTTGATGTCGCGATGAACAATATTTTCGCTGTGCGCGGCGTCGAGCGCGTCGGCGATTTCGATGGCCAGGCCGAGCAGCACGTCCATCTCCAGCGGGCGTCCGGCGATGCGATGCTTCAGAGTCAGGCCGTCCAGGTACTCCATGGCGATGAAGGCCTGGCCACTCTCTTCGCCAATATCGTAAATGGTGCAAATGTTGGGATGATTAAGGGCGGAAGCCGCTTTGGCTTCGCGCCGAAAGCGCTCCAGCGCCTGACGATCCTGGGCGACCTCTTCGGGGAGGAATTTCAGGGCAACGAAGCGATCGAGCCGAGTGTCTTCTGCCTTGTAGACAACGCCCATACCGCCGCCGCCCAGCTTTTCAACAATACGGTAGTGCGAGATGGTCTGGCCGATCATCGAGAGGAAGAAGCAAGTCTGGCGCCTCATCTTAGGCGGATGAAGGGGGCAAGTCAACGCGGAGCGGAGCGGAGCGGGGCGTGGCGCATTTTGGCTTGTCATTGCTATGCTGCGCGGTCGAACGCCGCGCTCGCCATGTGCGATTAGGATCAATAGTCCAGCCGATGGCGGCATTCGCGGGCGAGGGCGCCCGCGCCACACGGGCTGACTTTCATTACAATAGGACCATGACTGACCCACTCATTATTGCTGGACGCGAGTTTCGTTCCCGGCTTATCGTGGGCACGGGAAAGTACAAATCATTTCAGGAGACAGCGCGCGCACTCGAAGCCAGCGGGGCCGACATGGTCACCGTGGCGGTGCGGCGGGTGAATCTGGACCGCAGCAAGGAATCGCTGCTCGACTATCTGGATCCGAAGAAATATTTTCTGCTGCCGAATACGGCCGGCTGTTACACGGCGGATGAAGCCATCCGCGCGGCGCGATTGGGGCGCGAAGTCGGACTATCCGATTGGGTCAAGCTGGAAGTGATTGGCGATCAGGCGACCCTCTATCCCGATGTGCAGGCAACGCTGGAAGCGACCCGCGTGCTGGTAAAGGAAGGTTTCACGGTTCTCCCCTATACCTCTGATGACATTGTGTTTGCGAAACGGCTGCTAGATGCGGGCGCGGCCACCATTATGCCGCTGGGGGCGCCGATCGGCAGCGGTCTCGGGATTCAGAATGCTGCCAATATTCGCATCTTGCGGGAGATGATTACCGGCGTGCCCCTGGTTCTGGACGCGGGCGTGGGCACGGCTTCCGACGCTGCCTTGGCGATGGAACTGGGAGCAGACGCGGTGCTGATGAATACGGGAATTGCGAATGCGCAAGACCCGGTGTTGATGGCGGAAGCAATGAAGCACGCAGTGCTGGCGGGACGCGAGGCTTATCTCGCGGGACGGATGCCGCGGAAGCTTTACGCGACGGCAAGTTCACCCCTGGAAGGCGTGGTGCGCTGATTGTGCGGACGGGCGGACACTCTCGGTTCAATTAATGACTGTAAATGAGATGTTTCACGACTGCACTAATCTTGGGGAATTGACGCGTCATCGTTTCAGGCGTAATTTTGCGCCGAAGGGAGAGTCACGTCATGGACAAAGACGCTACGAAGAAACCACCAGCGACGGTGACGGGCGACCCGCAAGGGCTGAAATCCGAAATCCGCCAACGTTCGTTTGAACTCTACCAAGAACGTGGCAGAGAAGAAGGACACGAACTAGATGACTGGCTCCGTGCCGAAGAGGAAATCACAAGCGGGAAAATTCGAATCGCCGCCTGATTCTCAGACACGTAGATGTTAAGGAATGTCTCGGGCTGGGAATATCCGCGCAGCATTCGCGGGTAATTGAATCTGAATTCTGACCCGGTATAATGTAGTTGTGAAACACTTAAGACTCCGTCCGTCGTCGTGCTGACGGCGGGTTCCTTTCACCCCTAGCCAACGAAAGGAGCGCATCTCATGTTCACCCGAATCGTCGAACTTACCACCAAACCAGGCAAGAATAAGCAACTCTCTGACACCATCAACGACAAAGTACTGCCGATTCTGAAGAAACAGAAAGGCTTCGTCGATGAGACAGTTTTGGTCTCAGACAAAGAGGACAATCGCGTCCTGTCTCTCAGCTTTTGGAACAGAAGAGAGGATGCTGAGGAATATCACCGCGTGGAGTATCAGAAAGTCCACGACCTAGTCCGTCACCTTCTCGAGGCCGAACCTATGATTCGCACGTTCGACGTCCACACTTCGACCACCCACAGAATTGCCGCGGGTAAGGCCGCCTGAAGCACGGAGTGGAAACTTCGGCAATCTGTTCTGGCTAAACATCAACCTACCATCACAAAAGGCGCGTTGGGAGCGCGCCTTTTCCATTTGCCTCGCAAAGCGGCCCGAACTTTAAAAGCTACTCGCTTCTCCGTGAGTAACAGTCTGCTCGGAATCATCCAAATGGACGGCAAGCGGAGGATCCCAAGAAGTGCCAACCGTTAATTGTTGCTGTCAAGGGCGATTACCCTCGCAACTGCGGTCATCTAGGCAACAACTCTTCGTTGAACGGTCAAAATGCGGTCAATGGCTAAGAACACAAGACCGACGATCAAGAATCCGCACGCAAGCATGATCACGTTGTAGAACACGCGCGCGTATCCGAGAGCCGCAACATCAATGAACGGGTAGGGGTAACGATTGGTCACCGTGGACCGAAGCATCGCGTAGACCACATCGGACAATGGGTACCCTAGCCACAAAACGGGGTGGCGCCAGTGTAGCCATCCCCTCGGGACAAGGAACAGCCAGTAGATTAAGAACAGGACGGGACTGATGTCGTGAAGTAGGGCGTCGGCCCAGAGTGGCGGCCCTTCTGATGCCCGAAAATCCAGCAACAGCAAGGTGTAAACGATACCCACGATGGCGATGTAGCTTGCGATCGCGCCGAACACTACGGGGCGGCGGAAGAACACTGCTAAACGCGATTCAGGGGCGATCCAGGGCGCGGCTAGCGCGGCCAGGACGAGGATATTGGTCAGAATCGTGAAGAAGTCGAGGAAAACGAGCATGGCAGTGACCAGGTGTCCGCCCCTGTGCGACGACGAGGTTGGCGGTCAGATAGAACTGGAGAATCAGTGCGAAACCCACTAATGCCCTGGCCACGATCATCTAGGCGTGTTGAGCCCAACCTGAGTTTCTATGCATAATTTCTCCGCCAGGGATCGAAGCCTCCGTCTACTGGTCAGGAGAAGTCACCTCACTCGGCAAGTCCGCCTTCGCGGGCAAGTTTTAGGGCTTCGATGGCGGCGCCTCGGGCCCCGGCGGTGTCACCGTTCGGCATCACATAGATGGGAATGCCAGCCTGCTCCTCGCGCTGTGCCGGCATGGCTGCACGGATCTGTTCTATAAACCAATTCTGCAACTGTCTGCTGGTTTCCAGCGCGCCTCCGCCGACGATAAAAGCATCGGGATCGAACGTATTCACCATTTCGTCGAAGAACAGACCCAAAGCGTGAGCCTGCACGCGGAAAACCTCTTTGCACAACGGATCGCCTTTCTCCGCCAGACCGCGCACAACTTTGGCCGCCTGGTGGAGATCAATTTTAGCCAGCTTGTGACCGGGATAACGCGGCAAGAAGTAGGGTAGGATATTCCTTTCGATGGCGGTGAGCGAGCACAGCGACTCCAGATCGCCGGTGCGTCCACAATTGCATTCTGGCTTGATGCCGCTGGTTCCAGCTATGCTCTGGTAAGGAATCAGCACGTGGCCCAGTTCTCCGCCGAATCCGTTCTTGCCCTTCACAACATTGCCTTCGAGGATGACGCCGCCGCCATTGCCCGTGCCGATGACGCTGGAAATTGAGGTCTCGCGGCTGTTGGACCCAAAAATGGCGTAGTGCCCCCAAAGCGCCGCCGCGTTGGCATCGTTCAAATAGGACACCGGTTTTCCTAGCTTTCGTGCTAGGCCCTCACGAATGTCGAAGCCGGCCCACGTCGGATGAACAAAGTTTGTGGAGCCTCGGGCGCTGAGAAGACCGGCGGCACTGGCCGGGCCCGGGGTGTCAAGGCCGACGGCAACCACGTCTTCAAGAAGAACTCCGGCTTTTTCGGTGGCAATCTTTAAACCGTCGGCGATTTGCTGCAGGCAGATTTCAGGACCCTGCTTCGCCAAAGCTGGATGCTCAAACAGGCCCTCTATGAGAAACTTCTCCTGCTGGTCCAGCAACGTGTAGTTGATGGCGGTTCCGCCCAGATCCACTCCGGCGACGACTTGCACAATTGTCTCCTCGGCCCCTGACACCGGCTCCGCCACAGCTTAGCAGAACCTCGTGCAAAGTCCGTCGGGGACTGGGGTTCTTTACTAGGTGTTCGTTCTCGTCAGGATTTCCTGGAACTGCTCACGATTTCTGACTGTTTCTGTGGAGTTTGCCCGACGGCATCGCCTGATTCGTAAGTGGAGTCCGAGATCGGACAGGTGGAGTGGTCGCTGAAATGCTGTTTTCGCGGTCAGAAAGGGCCAACAGTTGCCGCATGATCTCTGCTCTTTCCTGTTTCTTTGCTTTCTTGGGACCATCTCCCCACGTCTTCGCCACCATAAAGTACGCTGCCAGGACTATGACAAGACCGGCGGATACAATGCCAATCATCTTGAGTGCCTCCTTGGCATTCGCGACTCACCCCCTGCTTGCGTCGCGAGGAGTAGTCATTTCCAGGTCTTTTCTATGATTCGGGTCGCAATCGCTCCCACCAGGGCAGAGGTGATACCCACAATAATTTCTGGTTTGTGGTCCTCTAACCATCTTTTCACACCGAATCTTTGCGGATAGCGCAAGTACACAATGCTGTGCGAGCTCACGAAGTAATACACGACGGCCGCCGCCAGAATGATGCCGGTCGCGAGATTAGTCAATTCAGCAATTGAGAGAGGTTTGGCGGTACGTGGCGCAAACATCCAAACGGTCAACGCGAGGAGGCACAAGCCCGCGAATAGCAACGGGGCCATTGCGCGAACGGCAGATTTAAGTCTTAACTTTCTCCTCTCAAAAATCGCAGCCACGTTCACATATTTCGACCATGCCACCAATTGGTCACCAATTTCGTCTATGTGTATTCGGGTTGCAGACGTGGTGAGTTCAAGGGTTTGATGCTTTCGCGGCGACGAAATGTTCATCACGAAGTGGGTTGTGCGCCCTCGCAGTTCCTTCAGGTCGTCCAGGGTGTCGCATTTCGACTGGCCGGCAACGAAGGTTGCCTGATAGTCGGGACTCGAATCTGTCAGAATCTGCAGAATCTCGGTGATGTCATCGAGATAGAGCTTCGCCGGCGGGAGTTTGCTGGGTATGGAATGCGGTAGAGGTTTTATCGCCAAACGAACTGTCTCCTGCTTGCCCGCTAAATTCTAGCTGCCGGGACTTGTGCCTCCGCGGGTCATCAGAGATCCGCTTGACCGGCAGTTCTATTATCCTGGCGTCTGAGGCGCGGGCTCGGCTTCCGGGCATACACCATTTTTTGCAGTTCAGCCAGGGTCGTCAGTGCGTCGCTGAGTGCAATGCGTTCCGAAATGATTCTCGCGTTTTCGCTTTGTTCTTTCGTCAAAACGTCGAGGCGATTGTTGATTGCGTGTTTCGCATGCTCGATGCACTGTCTTGACCTCGCTCGGTTTGGCTCAAACAGGGCAACGTCAAAAAGGTCGTGCCAGTCTCCAGTATTGTTTGTGGCCATAATTTTCCGCCTCAAATGAAGGGCGCAATTGCGGCGAAGCTAGGTCCAACTGCCAAATGGGTTGTGCGCTCTTACAGCAACAGACCATTGAACGACTCTGTAGTGCTCTGTTCGAGATCTGGTCTTTGACCCTATTCTGACGAGCATAAACCTCGAAAGCACGGTGCCAGTCAGCCAACCAACATGTCGCATCTCCGGGGAAGGGTGCGTGACAATCTTAATGATCGCCTTGAGACGGAGCAAAACACCAAGGTCTTCTACAGGGGGTGTCCCTGAGGACGACTTGAAACCGGAAATTCGGGGTTACTACCTATTGCAGTTTCTGGGTGGGCAGCACGAACGGACGCGACGACAAGGGGTTGATGAGCCAGTCGCGGCAAAATCTGGTGGAGTGCACTCGGCGAATATCACAACAATAGAGACGTAGCGCCGCCATCACTTTGGCGGCTGTCGCGAGGACATTTACCCTGAATGCGGGGGCGGGACCGCCCTCACAACAGCCGCCAGCCCTGTCCTGAGCGAAGTGGAAGGGACGGCGGCGCTACTTTACTTCACAACATTTTTACGCTTTCCACGTGAATGGAATCGCCTTTGACGTGTCCGGTGACGGCCACGTGATGGCCTTCATGTCCCTTGAGCGCGTCGGCGTTGTCGACGGCCAGGACTTTGTTATCGCCGTCGGTGACCACGACTGCGGAGGCCCCGCCGTCGATGCATTTCTTGGTGCAGGCGGCTGCGCCGGCGTTGGCGCCCTTAGCTCCGCACTTGGAATCGCTGACCCAGCCATTGACAGTCTGGGCTTTGCCCATGTCATCGGCTGCGACTACGGCCACCAGCAAGAACAACACGGAGAGGGCGATACAGATTACTAGCAGTTTCTTCATGGCTGAATTCCTCGAGTTTTTGGCGGCCGGTGGCCGCAGATTGTAGCAACGCTCCGCTGCGAGCGTTTTGTGCTACTTGGATTGACGTAGCGAGGTAGCAGTTGGTTACTCATCATTTTGTCCAACTGGAATTTGGGCCACTATACCACAGGATGGGGGAGGGCTGGGGCGGCTGAAGGTCTTCGCGGATCACGGTGCATTGTGCTCCGCCGGCCAGTTCCACAATGAGTTCGGGGGCACGATTCAGGGCCTTGAACCCGTGAGTTCACCAGGAATCCCTGCCCATCCGGGCTGACGCCGAACTGCGAGCCGGCGGAATGGCTCACTCCCGTGTCCACCTCCTGCGAATCGCGAAATCAGGGACGAGATTTTTTATCAAGAGTTTTTCACTTCAGTACGGTTTCGATGATCGCGCCCCAAACGATATTGACCAGAAAGTAGAAAGCTATAAGTGGATAAAGGATCTTTCGCCATGGCATCAGCAAACCAAAGGAGAAAACCAAGCCGAACAGCGCCCAGGTCGTCGGAGCCTGCCACACGTGATACAGAGCGAACAACGCCGAGTTGACCACCCAGGCCCATGCCCACAAGAAGCCGATCTTCTTCATCAGGTATCCGTGGAAGTAGAGTTCTTCACACAGAAAGTTGCCGATCAGGCCGAGGCCCACAAACCACGCGGGGAGCAGGCCGTAGACTCCGCTGGGATTGCGGAAGATGCTGTACTCGGGCGGGTTCAGGCCCGGAATAGAGGCAACCCAGTCCGTGAGTGGCGGAAATATGTACTTCATGTAGGGCAGGGAAACCGCAGTGAATACCATAAACACGATGGGAAGAACGAGGATAAACCCCCCTGGTATCGAATTTACGCAAACTCAGAAAGGCCAGTGACTCCTGAAATGAGAGCTTATCCGCCCAGCGTAGGACCGCCAGTGGAACCAGCGCGTGCCACACGAAGACGACTCCGATCAGGCACGTTCCCTGGAACATGGGGTCGGACAGACCGGTGAACCGCGGGGCCGCCGCATGCACCAACGGAATGTTGATCAGTACATAGGCAAGAAGTCCTGGCAGCACGTGCATGAACAGATAGAAGAATTTCCCCAGCAGCGTCTTTGCCTGGTATTGCTGCACCAGCGTGTCGTACTCGGCATCATCCCGAACAAAAAACCGGTACAGGCGCTCTTTCATTCGCTACCTCCGCCGCTGGGACTTCCATTCCGTAAGGAATCTCCGCGTGCACATCCACGGACGACTAGTTTGCGATCCGGGGTAAAGGGTGTGTGGATGGAATTTGGCCTCACACCCTTCCGACTGCTGCAAGCGGTCACTGCCCGGCTGAAAGCGCCGCGACGCGGCCGCGAACACGTAAGGTAAGGGGCAACACACCTGCAATCACCAGCGCGACCACCAGGGCCGCAAATCCGGATCTGAACGAATGGGTTCGCGCAGCCTGATAGCCCACCAAAGCCGGCCCGAGAAACCCTCCGAGACCCGCTGCGACACAGTTAATGGTGCCGGTTGCCATGGCCGCGGCGGAATCACAGAGGAACGCGGACGGCATGGCCCAGAAGCTGGGCAAAAAGGCGAGCAGGCCGGCAGAGGCAATTGAGAATAAGAAAAGAGAAGGTACGGTTCCCCAATCCGCCTTGCTGAGCACCAGTAAGGCGGCTGCCGTCACCCACAGCGGAATCGCGGTGTGCCAGCGGCGTTCGGCAGTGCGGTCGGAATGCCAACCGTTCGCCTGCATAGCGACAAAACCCAGCAGGTTAGGCAAGGCCACCATGAGCGTTACCCTGACGTCACTTACCCCCGACAAGCGCTTGAGCATGGTGGGCAGCCAAAAGGCCAAAGCGTAGGCGGAGCCGTTCTGCACGAAGTGCAACGCAGTGAGAATGAGAACGTCGCGATGCCGGAGCGCCTGCCACACGGTGTAGGCGTGGACGGATTTCTTGGCCCGTTTCTCGCTCTCCAGCTGATTGATCACCCATTCCCGTTCATCGGCGGGCAACCACTTTGCCTGATGCGGCCAATCGGTCAGGTAAAACCAGGTGATAACGCCGAAGAACACCGCCGGCAGGCCTTCCAGAATGAATAACCACTGCCAGCCGCGCAAACTGCCCCAGTGGACGCCTAACAGCAATCCCGAGATCGGAGAACCGACCGCGAACGATAACGGAATGGCAGCCATGAAGCCGGCTACCGCCTTGGCGCGATCTTCGTAGACGAACCAGTGCGTGAGGTACACGATGATCCCGGGGAAAAATCCTGCCTCCGCCAATCCCAGCAAGAACCGTACCGTGTAGAACTGATGCGGAGTGCGGATGAAGGCCATCCCCATGGTGACCAGCCCCCAGGAAATCATGATGCGCGTGAGCCAGCGCCGCGCGCTCCAGCGCTCTATGATGAGGGTGCCGGGAATTTCCAAAATGATGTAGCCGAGGGCGAAAATGCCGGCCCCAAACCCGATTACGCGCTCGTCGAAGCCAAGATCGTGCGGCATTTGCAGGGCCGCCGTGGCCAGATTGTTGCGATCAAGGTAAGCAATTACGTAAAGCACGAGCACATACGGCAAAAGACGCAAGGCAATCCGGCGGCGGGCGCGGTGGGCAACGTCATCGAGGATGATGGGTAGGGAAGACAATTTTGTCCGCGGAGATCGGAGACTGAGCACGCCGCCCGAAATTCACGCGATTATATACCGGTTCCACGCGGGCAGTCTGGGGTGAGATGGTGCATTGGCCTGCGTCGCTACGCCGCGGTTTTCATTGCGAAACCGTCGCTCATTGTAAAATAAGTGGCTGTTCTCAGTTCGCTCTCCTTAGCCTATGCCGAAGGAAGAAAAGACTACCGTCGTCCACGATGGCCAGAGCCGCGACGGTCACAACGATGACCGCTACGATGCCCAGCGCATCGAGAGCAAGTGGTCTGCGCGCTGGCAGCAGGACTCGTCGCTCTACGCCGCCGAGCCGCACTCCACCCGGCAGAAATATCTACGTACTCGAGATGCTGCCGTATCCCTCGGGCGCATTGCACATGGGACACGTGCGCAATTACGCCATCGGCGACGCCCTGGCCCGCTACATGTGGATGAACGGCTACAACGTGCTTCATCCCATGGGCTGGGATTCGTTCGGACTCCCGGCAGAGAACGCCGCAATCCAGAACAACACGCCGCCGCGCGAGTGGACGCTGCACAACATCGCGGCCATGAAGCGCGCAGATGGGCCGGCTGGGCTTCGCCTACGATTGGTCGCGCGAAGTCACTACCTGCATGCCGGAGTATTACAGATGGAACCAGTGGTTCTTCATCAAGCTCTTCGAGGAAGGTCTGGCGTATCGCAAGAAGAGCCTGGTTAACTGGTGTCCGAAGTGTTGCACCGTGCTGGCCAACGAGCAGGTGGTGAACGGTCGTTGCTGGCGGCATGAGGACACCCTGGTCGAACAACGTGAACTCGAACAGTGGTTCCTGCGCATCACCAACTACGCGGAAGAGTTGTTGCGCGACCTTGACCGCCTGCCCCACTGGCCGGAAAAAGTCCGCATCATGCAGCGCAACTGGATTGGCCGCAGCGAAGGCACGCTGTTCGATTTCAAACTCGACGGCGCGACTGACCCGGCGCATTCGACCATTACCGTCTTCACCACGCGCGTGGATACGGCTTACGGTGCCACATCGCTGCAACTCGCGCCGCAGCATCCGTTGGTCGCCCGTCTGACCAAAAATAACGACTTGCTGCGCGCCGAGGTCGAAAAACTCATTGCCGAGCAACGCAAAGCCAGAGAAGTGGGGGACATCGGCGAGATCGAGAAGCACGGTGTCAACACCGGCCGCCATGCCATCAATCCCTACAACGGCGAAAAGATCCCGATCTGGGTGGCGAACTACGTCTTGATGGACTATGGCACCGGCGCCATCGTGAGCGTGCCCGCCCACGACGAGCGCGATTACGAGTTCGCCAAAAAATACAAACTTGAGATTCGACTGGTAATCCTGCCGCAAAATTCCGATCCGGAGGAAACTGCGGTCGAGCCCAGGCTTCCGTTCACGACCAAGGAGGGCACGCTGGTGAACTCCGGCCCGTTCAGCGGCCTGAACTGCAAGGCGGCGATCAAGGCCATGTCTGAACATGCCGAGAAGAACGGTTTCGGCAAGGCCACGATCACCTATCGCCTGAAAGATTGGGGCATTTCCCGGCAGCGCTACTGGGGTACACCTATCCCCATGCTCTACTGCGAGAAGGATGGCATCGTCGCGGTGCCGGAAAAGGACCTGCCGGTAATCCTGCCGGAAAATGTGGATATCACGCTGACTGGCGGTTCGCCACTCGGTCGAGTGCCCGAGTTCGTCAATGCCACCTGCCCAAAATGTGGAGGCCCGGCCCGCCGCGAAACCGACACCATGGACACCTTTGTCGATTCGTCCTGGTACTTCTACCGCTACACCGATGCCCGCAACGATCAGGCGCCGTTCGACCGCGAGAAAGCCGGTTACTGGTTTGGCGATCGCGGCATCGACCAGTACATCGGTGGCGTCGAGCACGCCATCCTGCACCTGATCTACTCGCGCTTCTGGACCAAGTTCATGCGCGACATGGGACTGATTAAGAACGACGAACCCGTCGAGCGCCTGTTCACGCAGGGCATGATCATCAAGGGCGGGGCGAAGATGTCCAAGAGTCTGGGCAACGTAGTTTCACCGGATGAAATGGTTGAACGATACGGCGCCGACAGCACGCGGACGTACACCCTGTTTGCGACGTCTCCAGATCGCGAACTCGAATGGCAAGACGAGGGAGTGGAAGGCATTGAGCGCTTCCTGTCGCGGGTCTACCGCTTCGCCGTTCGCAATACCCGTCCGGAGGACCCGGCGTGGAGCGCAGCGGTGCCGGAGAATTTAACTCCGCCGATTCGGGCGCTGCAACGCAAACTGCACCAGACCATCAAGCGCGTGAGCGACGACTTCCAGGGCCGCTGGCACTTCAACACTTCCATCTCGGCCATCATGGAGCTGGTCAACGAACTTTATGCAGTGGAGTCTCGTGGGGGCGAAGCGAGTGTGGGTGCGGGTGACTCGCCCACGCAAGTCGTGCCCCTATCGCTGTTGCGGGAAGTCCAGCGTACCCTGGCTTTGCTGCTCGCTCCCTTCGCCCCATACCTGGCCCACGAACTCTGGGAGATGTTGGGCGAAAAGGCAAGCCTGCTGCGGGCGCCGTGGCCGAAGTACGATCCGGCTCTGGCCCAAGAAGATGAAGTTGAGATTCCGGTGCAGATCAATGGCAAGCTTCGCAGCCGCATCATCGTGTCCGCGGATGCGCCCGACGACAGTGTTAGCGTCCGCGCCCAGTCCGACGAGAAAATCGCCACGATGATCGCCGGTAAGCAGATTGTGAAGGTGATTGTGGTGTCGGGCAAGCTCGTGAATATCGTCGTACGCTGAAAGGCGTACGCCAAGAAACGGCGACGGTTGAGGAATCAATCGGCCCCCGCTACCGCCCCGCGGGAGCTCTTCAGTTTCTCTGGCTGGCTTCCTTTTCTTGATTTCTGAACGATTGCCTCAATCAATTGGATCAGCTCTTTCTCTCCGACGACCGGGTTCTCCGCCAATCTCGACTTCGAGAAGTAGCCCGCAGCTCCTTCATTCGCGAGTTTCAGTTCATTGGCTTGGGAGAGGCTGCTGAAGAATATGACCGGGATCCGAACGGTAGACGGATCACCCCGTAGCGCGAGCATTACTTCGCGCCCGCCCAACTTGGGCAGCAACATGTCCAGTAGGACAACGTCGGGAATGGTCTCGCGCGCGAGACGGAGGGCCTCCTCTCCGTCCGCCGCGTTCAGGACGGTGTAGCCCGCCTTCTGGAGGATTCTTTCATTCATTAGTTTCTGGACCTTGCTGTCTTCCACCAGCAGCACCGTTGTTTTCAAGAGACCTCCGTCTTCTGGGTTGCCACACAACAAAGTTAAGAGGAAACCCGTACTTAATAGAGTCTATCGGCCGAATGGTCATTTCTCTTGAGCCTGGGAGGTACCCGCCCTTACCAAAGTGCTGGTTACTTTCCGCATCGGGCGATCCGAGGTGGGCGCCCCGAAGGGTGGGATTGAGTTATCCTAGCCCCGGATGAAGCGGCGCTCGCCCACGCTCGAAGGTTTTCAAGTCATGTTTCGCCTGCCTGTACTTGGGCTGGCTGAGATTGCCTGGCGATGGAGTTTCGGTCTGGCGGCGATCGCGGTGCTTCTATTCTCGCTCCGCGAATTTCTGGGTACTCTGCCGGTTACCGCGGGAGAGATGCTTTTGTTGCGCACCCGCCAGCCCGCTTTGATCGCGCAGGCTCTCGCGCGCATCTTCCAGGGAAGCGCGCCCCGCGCCGCCGTAGCGCTGGTAGTGCTCACGCTGGCCCTCCCCCCGGCATGGATCGTGCTAGCATCGCTCGGCCGTGCAGCTACGCTCAAGACACTGCTCGAATACTTTCGTGATTCTGACGTTGGACGAGCTCGCAACCTTGAGACGTTGCGGACTTCGAACTACCCGAGGCCTGACCTCGCTCCTGGTATTGAATTCCCTCCGCGCAGCCACCATGCTGGCTGCTGCCGTGGGTGTTGTAGGCGCGATGTTGGCCGCTGGCGCTGCCTCATCGCAAGACGATCCTTCCCCGGGAAAAGTGCTGTTGATCTTCTGGCTCTTAATCATGCTGATCGGCCTGGCGTACCCAATGTTGAATTGGTATCTCTCGCTGGCCGCGCTCTTCGTGGTCCGAGACAAAGCGTCTGCATTCGGCGCTCTGGCTAAAGCCACGGACCTCTGCCGCAAGCGCCCGGGTTCCCTGGCTGCGGCTGCAACATGGTTCGGCACTGCCCACGCCATTGTGTTCGTAGTTGCCTGCTCTGCGGCGGCCATGCCTTTGGGCTTTGCGGAGGTGCTCCCCGGCAGCATGGTGTTCGGCGGCGTGCTGCTGGTTGCGCTGCTCTATTTCGCCGCCGTGGATTTTCTCTATGTTGGACGACTGGCCACCTATGTGTTCGTGCTCGAACAGCCGGAGCCCGCACCTGAGCCACCCACGCTGCTTCGGTCAGACGACGACATCCTCAGCGATATCCCTGGCCTGGTTCCTCCGCTAGAAGCCGCCGGAGGCTGAGGCGCGCACCTGGGAACTGGGAACTCCAAGACTATCAACTCATAGTCAGTTTCACGAAGCAACCCGCAAAACAAACCACGAAGGACACGAGGTATCACGAAGGCCTTATTTTCAGGGTTTCTGCGTGTACCTTCGTGACCTTGGTGGTTGACGGTCTTTGAAACTGACGCACCACCCCTGATGGTCTGCCCTGATGGTCTGCCCCTTTACACGCCCCCCACAATCTGAGAAACTCGTCCGTGGAAACCCAGTCCATCGTCGTCCTCGATTTCGGGGCGCAATATTCCCAACTCATCGCGCGCCGCATTCGTGAACAAAATGTCTTTTCGGTAGTGCTTCCCTGCACCGCCACTCTGGAAGAAATTCGCAGCTACTCTCCGGCAGGCATCATTCTTTCCGGCGGGCCCTCGTCGGTGTATGACGCCGACGCGCCGCCCGCTGATCCGCGCGTGCTCCAGTTGGGCTTGCCCGTGCTTGGCATCTGCTACGGACTCCAGTTCATGGTGCACACCCTCGGCGGCAAGGTGCGTGCAGCGAACAAGCGCGAGTACGGTCATGCCAACGTCCAAGTCCAGAACGGTTCCCGTCTCTTCGAAGGCTTGCCCGCAAAACTTTCCGTCTGGATGTCGCACGGCGACGAAGCGGTAGAACTGCCCGCCGGCTTCCGCCTCATGGCGAGTTCTCCCAGCGCGGTGGCCGCCATCGAAGCCCCCGAGCGAAAAATGTGGGCGGTGCAGTTTCATCCCGAAGTACACCACACCCAATCCGGAACGGATATTCTGCGGAACTTCGCTCTCAACATTTGTGGCGCCAAACCCACCTGGACCGCGCAACACTTTATCGACGCAACTATCGCCAACGTGCGCCAAACCGTGGGCGAGGGACGCGCCATCTGCGCCCTTTCCGGCGGCGTCGATTCGGCGGTTGCGGCCACCCTGGTGGATCGAGCCATGCGCGACGGCGAAGGCTCTTCACGACTGACCTGTGTGTTCGTCAACAACGGCGTCCTGCGCAAGAATGAGTTTGAAAAAGTGCAGCGGGGATTGCGCGACAACCTTGGCCTGCGCCTGGTCGCGGTCGACGCAACCGAACGTTTCCTGACCAAACTCGCCGGCGTAACCGATCCAGAGACGAAGCGCAAGATCATCGGCAACGAATTTATCGCGGTTTTCGACGCGGAGGCCCAGCGCATCGAGCAGGCGGAAGGCAAAGTAGAATGGCTGGTGCAGGGCACGCTCTATCCCGATGTGATCGAATCGCGTTCGGTGCGCGGCCCGTCGCAGACCATTAAGACCCATCATAATGTCGGCGGTCTGCCCGACAAGATGAAGCTCAAGCTGATTGAGCCGCTCAAAGATTTGTTCAAGGACGAAGTCCGCAAGATTGGCCGCGACCTGGGTATGCCGGAGGAAGTTCTGCAACGCCAGCCCTTCCCGGGACCGGGTTTGGCGGTTCGCATTCTCGGTGAAGTCACGCCGGAGCGCCTGAAGATCCTGCGCGAATGTGACGACATCGTCGGCACCGAAATCAAGAAGGCTGGGCTCTACACCAAGATCTGGCAGTCATTCGCGGTCCTGCTGCCCGTGATGTCGGTCGGAGTGATGGGCGACCAGCGTACTTACGCCTACACGTGCGCCGTGCGCGCCGTCCACTCCGAAGACGGCATGACCGCCGACTGGGTCCCGCTCCCGCACGAAGTGCTGAAAACAATTTCCAGCAGGATCGTGAATGAGGTAAAAGGAGTCAACCGCGTGGTCTACGACATCACGTCGAAGCCTCCGGGAACGATTGAGTGGGAGTGAGAATATTCCGGTGTCATCCTGAGCGGAATCCTTCCATTCGCTTGCAATGGAGAGTGTGGAGTCGAAGGATCCGCGGGCTGATTGTCACTCGGCTGGTTGGAGTGGGCCTTGCCATGGTGAAAATTCCCTGAGCCCACGAGTTCGTTGAGTCGATCGGGGTCCTTCGACTCCGCAGTCACTTCGCTTTGCGAAGTGGCTGCTGCGCCCAGGATGACAAGCGATGCGTCTCGCCGGCTGTCCTGAGGGCATCGTGCCCTCGGCGGTGCGGGCGGGACGGCGCCACGACAGCCGCCGGGACGGCGGCGCTACCTCGGAGCCGTCAGAACCACTGCCTGGTCCAATCTTTGAGTTCGGCCCAGTACACGTGCACGCGATTGGCCACTGTTTCCGGTCTGGTCATGTCGTAGCCGCCATGGGGTGTGCTCAGCGCGGGAGAGTAGCCTGCCGGCACCTGGAATAGTGCGTCATCGAGGGGAGCTTCGGAAAACTCCAGCAGTTCAAGTTTGCTGACTGTCCGCTTCTCCTGCTGTGTCTTGGTGATGGTCTCTTCCAGAGGGAAGCCGGAAGGGGCGGAGCCCAGTTTTTTAAAATGTATACGATCACGACGACCAGCGGGCGCGAACGTCGCGGACAGGAATCCAATTCGCTGACCTGAATCGTCGCAACCGAGGCCGGGGAGATCGATGTACCATCCGTCGCGTTCTTCCACACTGGAAGGCGTCGCAGCGCCCGGCCCCGATTCCACAGTGATCTTGATTTTGACGTGCCGGGCCGTATAGTCGCCCTGTCGACGTCGTTCACCAGTATCTATCGAGTCGCTTGTGATGGTTACGTCGGCACCGGTCATCTGGGTTGGCACCACGGGCCGGGCGTGTTTGCGCCCCTCCGACCAATCTGTGATCGTGAGTTCCGCGTAGACCTTGGCGTCGTCGTTCAGGTCGATCCTCTTGCGCTCGTCGCATCGGCTGATGGTGGCGAAGGTTGCCTTCGCCGGTTTGTCGAGGAGGTATTCCCGCCTCTGCATCGAGCCTTTCAGATACAAGGTTTCCACATCTGAGTTAAAGGGATCATTGCGGCGCGTTCGGATTTTTAGATCGGAAAAATGTGGGACGACTAGACTCGCGGGGGTGGTGGACGCAAGAAGGATGACCGGCGCCAGTAACTTCAATGTGGAGGGCCTCATGTTCGTTCCTCCGAGGACAGGGGCCAATGGAACGCGCACTGCGTTGCCCTTGGCCGTTCGGACTATGCGCCAACCAGGGCAGGCTCGACCCCGTAAATCGAATACCACGGTGTCGCAGCCTTCAACCGGGCGTTCACATTATTGATGTTCGTGACACCTTCCGACTCCAGCCATTCGCGGAAGGCATTGGCGCCCTGCTTGGCATAAATCGGGATACCCTCTTTCCAGGTGGCGCGGCCGCACAACACGCCGTTGAACTTCACTCCAGACTCGGCCGCCAGTTCGAGCGCTTCGGTAAACTCCGCGTTGCTCACGCCTGCCGATAGATAAATAAACGGCTTCGAAGTGGCTGTCGCCGCCTCGAGAAACAGGCCCATGGCTTCTATTTTGCTGTAGGCCTTCTGTCCCCCAAAGGCCTTGGTGCCGTCCACATATTTCATATTGATCGGCACTTCGACTTTGAGCACGTCCACACCGTAGCGGTCCTTGCTGAACTCTTTCATGCTGGCGGCAACAATCTTTGGCTTCTTCCTGGCGTAGTCCAGACCTTTTTCGTCGGCACCCTCTTCGTAGCCCACGAATTCAAGGAAGAATGGAATGTCGTTACCGCGGCATTCGTCTCCGATGCGTTCTACCCAGGCATGCTTTTTGTCGTTGACGTCTTTGGGGTCGAACGGAGTGTAGTACAGCAGAATCTTCAAGCAATCGGCGCCCGCTTCTTTCAGCCGGCGCACCGACCATAGATCAAGCAGGTCGCCCAGACGCCCGGGGCCAGTCTTGTCGTATCCCGTCTTCTCGTAAGCCAAAAGCAATCCGGCATTCTTGGCCCGCCGCTTGGAAGCCGGCAGCCCCCACTCCGGATCCAGCAGGATGGCGCTGGCGTGAGGTGTGAGCACCTCGGTCACCAGCGACTTGAATTCTTCCATCATGGCATCGCTGACTTCGCCGCCTTTTTCCTTGGCTAGCGATTTCTGCAATGAGCCGCGCTGATCCATGGCGGCCGCGGCAATGACCCCGCGTTCGTTCGAAACGTTCCTGAGCCCAGCCAGCTTTCCTGGGGTGAGTTTCATAAATTCCTCCGACGAGTACATGAAATTCGCTTCAATTGTAAACCATGGAGAAGACAACCCACGCGGGATGCAGAAATTTGGCAGTTCGTAAGGCCTGGAACATGCTTTCATGTGCTGCGGTTTGCGCTGACATCCCAGTCGAGGTTTAATGGCCCATGCGCAGCGACTGGATTCTCCTGCCGGTTCTTCTGGCGACGATGGCGGCGTTGCTCTTTGTTCTTCGTCGCACTCGCCTCGGCGCTCTTCTACGCGAGCACATTGCCGAGCGTCCGCGGCGCCGGCTGTTTATCGCTTCCGTCAGTTTCTTTCTGACCTTTGCCATTGTGCGGGGCATGGTGTTCTGCATCGTGCACCAGATTCCGCCATTCCATTACGTCATCATGGAAGGCCGTCACATTCATCATCTGGTGTTCGGGATCCTGATCCTGCTAGCGGTTGGCTATGGCTGGCTGTGCGAGGTGGGCAATGGCAGCGACTCGTCGTCGATCTTGGCCGGCAGTTTGATGTCGTTGTTCTATGGACTGGGCGCGGCTCTGACACTCGATGAATTCGCCTTGTGGCTCAACTTGAAAGACGTTTATTTCGTTCGTGAGGGACGCTCCAGCTTCGACGCCGTGATTCTGTTCGGCTCGCTGCTTGCAGTCAGCACCTGGGGTGCTCCGCTATTCTCGGCTTTGGCAAGGGCAAGACGCGGGGAAATGGCTAGGGTGCGCCCGGTTCGCCAGAGCGTTAATTAACCAAGAAGGGCACGAAGGTACACGAGGGAGAACCTTGACGCTGAAGCCTTCGTGCAACTTCGTGTCCTTGGTGGTTTGAAGGGTTATTGCCGCAAGGTCAGCGTCCCCAAGACCGCTTGCTGTTTGGCGATCAGCGCCTGCACTCCCTGGCTGGCCAGGCCGATCATCTTCCCCAGCTGTTCCTCGTCAAACACCTGATGCTCCGCCGTGGCCTGTACTTCGACCAGTTTGCGGCCGGCAGTCATCACAAAGTTCATGTCCACGTCGGCGCGCGAATCTTCTTCGTAGGCCAGGTCGAGCAGAATTTCGCCATCCACAATCCCGACGCTTACCGCCCCCAGGTAGTCGCGGAATGGAACTGAAGTAAGCGTGCCCGCCTCGACCAGTTTTTCGAGCGCCAGCCCGAGCGCGACGAAAGCGCCGGTAACCGAGGCCGTGCGGGTGCCGCCGTCCGCCTGGATCACGTCGCAGTCGATCCAGATGGTGCGTTCGCCCAGGCGTTCCAGATCGGTAACCGCGCGCAAAGAACGCCCGATCAGCCGCTGGATCTCATGCGTGCGTCCGCTGGGACGTCCTTTGCTGACCTCGCGCGGCGTGCGGGTCAAAGTGGCTCGCGGCAGCATGCTGTACTCGCTCGAAATCCAGCCTTTGCCGCGGTTGCGCATGAACTGCGGCACGGTCTCTTCGACCGAGGCGGTGCAGATGACGCGAGTGTTACCCAGCTCAATCAGGACCGATCCTTCGGCCGTGTTGATGAAATTGGGGATGATATTGACCGGACGCATCTGGTCCGGCGAACGATTGTCCGAACGATAGAACATGGGAGGATTTTAGCAGCTGGAATCGGACTGCCAATTGGCACTTGGCAATTAGCGCCTGGCAATTTGAATTACCAGTTGCGAGTTCGGAAGTTGTCAGTTCCCAGTTGGCAATTCCGCTAGCTTTAGCTAAGTGCTCAGTTGCTGTCTACTGCAACTCCGCCACCATCTGACCCACCGCCGAAACATCATAGACGCAGGACAAGTCCGCGTGACCTGCCAGGGTCTCGCGTTCCTTGCCGCCGACCAAGAATCTTCACCCGATTAATTCCAGGGATGCCTGTAGCCAACGTTTGCACCAGCGAAGCCACCGTGAGTTCTTCGACCAGAACTCCGGATCGATGACCGTCAGCGAAGGCGTCGTTGATATCGATCACCGCCAGTCCGGGATCGACCAGGTACACGTCGCGAACCTCGGCGCCCGGGCCCAGCGGATGGGACGAAGATTTGTCCAGATACAAACCCAGCAGCGCCCGCAGCAGTTCCTGTGCCCGCTCCTGCCGGCCTGCCGGCAGTGGAATGCTGGCCGATTGCGCCCGCAGTACGCCGGGGTCGTCGTAGGCGACGTACAGCGTTACCGGCTCGGTGGGCCCCTGCACCGGAGCCGCAACCGGATGGGCGTACTCGGCGGGCGTCTCGGTCTGGGCGACCCGGCCGCGCATCCGCCAGGCGTAGAAGCTCATTCCCAGCGCCACCGCCAGCATGGCTGCGATGCCGATCACCAGATGACGCGGGATCATCGTGTCGGCTCCCAGTTGGTCGCGCACCGCTTCGATTCCCGCCGTGACCGATTCCGCCACCAGTTGCTGGTAGGCCGGAGAATTCAGATCGGCAAGCTTGCCTGCCGGGGGCGCGATCTCGATCGCCACCGCGGCGGCAGTGATGTTGTTCAAAGGACGCAGCGGCGCGAGCAGCGACCGAACCGCAACTTGTCTTTTCCCCAATTCGGTTGCCAGGCTCGTTTCGGCCGTCTGGCTGGCAGCGCGAAATCCGGACTGCGCCGTGTTCCAGTCCAGAAATGGGCCCCGACTCTCGGCTCCAGCGGGAAGCAAAGCGGTGTAGAGCCGAACCCCGCTGCCCTGGGACGCTGCGTGCAGACAAATGTAGATTGCCGGACGCGCCGCGTTGGTCATATTGGCGCGCTGGTCCAGGCTCATGGTTGTGTCCCCTTCCCGCAACATCAGCGTCGTGAGGCCGCGCGCCTGAAGCTGCTGCCGCAGTCGTAATGCGAAAGCCAGCGTGACCTCCTTTTCCGCCAGCTGGTCGCTGAGCGCCGCGCCGCGTTCGTCGCCTCCGTGGCTTGGATCCACTACCACGAAATATTGCGCCGCACTCGGCAACAGTTGCGGGCGTCGCTGCGGGTGTAGCCGGCGGAGCCCGGACTGCCCGCAGGAGCCGGGACGGCGGGTGGGACGGCGGGAACGGGAGCATGCGCAGCCGCCTGCGGCGCGGGCGTAATCGTAATGGTGCGGCCGTCGTTGCTGAAACTGGCGAAGAGTGGAACCGGCCCGCTGACCGCGATCTCGGCAGTCGCCATTGTTCTCCTGAAAGTGGCCGAAGGGATGGCTGGGCTGTCAAAGGTCAAGGTTTGCGACCCTGGAGGAACCAGGGGCTCGTGGGTAAACACCATGCGCAGTTTTCCCGGTTCCGTCGCGATCATCGGATTCACCGGAGAGGTGAAGTTCATGACCAGCGTAGGAGGATTCGTCTTGTTCACCTGGGCAGTAAAGTGGACGCCGACGTTGCCGATGAACAACCGCCGCGAAGCTTCGTGGAAATTTACCGGGCCCCCGAGGAAACGCTGCAGGAGCGACGGCAGCGAACTCACCGGGACGAGGCCGCGCCCGTTTTCCAGCAGGAAGTCGCCCGGAAGATCGAAAGCCTGCCCCTGCACCCGCGCTCGAGTTTTCCCGGGAGTGAATTCGCTGTCCACACCGTTGTAATTCAGCCTCCACGCCCGGCCATCCGTCCTGGCGCTAACCGAGCCCAGGGGCTGAAGGATTTCGAGCAGGCCGACGTAGTCGGTGCCGTTCTTCTCCTGGACGGTGAGCGAGTAACTTGCAGCGCCGGAGTAAACCGACAAACGTTTTTCGTCGCGCGAAACCGGAGATCGCCAGGAGCAAAGGCGAACAGAACCACGAGGCAAACAATCGCAACTGGAGCAGCGCGGCGCGGTTCCTCGCGGTACCATCGCGCGCTCTCCGGCCTACTCCAGCGCATAGATCGGTCAAGCCGGTAAGCAGCTTGGGATAAAAATCGGTGGACTTCTGGGGCATGACTTCACCGGCAAAAGCAATGTCGCGCACTTGTGCCATGCGCGCGGGATTCATGAGAAACGCCACATTGGCCGCGCCACTCCGTCACCTGGGCCATGGCCTCGCCGATGTCGCGTATGTAGCGGACATTTTTCTGCTCGCGGACCGCTTCCTCCGAAATCCCCAGCACGCCTTCGAGCAGGCATTTGTGCAGTTGCACAACGTCGAGCGCCTGTTGACGCAGCGACCATCCCGCGAAGATCTCAGGCGAAATCAGTTTCGCGCGGTCGAGAAGAAACACCCGGTCGGCGGTGACCGCCAGCAGGGCCGTTCCCATACGTCCGGCTTCACGCAGGATGACCTTGGCACGGGCGGCATCCACCGACGAATCTACCTCGTCCACGCTGAAATAGGGGCTGGCCCCTTCCCGGAAAGCAGCCGCAGAAAATGACGGCAAACCGTGGACCACACGGTGGGTGGGCAGGATGACCAGTCCGGGGCTGTCCATGTTGACCAGGGTCATCATGACCAACTCGTAGGGAGCGGGTGGCCGCATCGGGAGAGTCGGCTTGGATTTCCGGCAGCAGCCCGCCGTTCGTTGCGATAATTCAGGGCGGTTTCGTAGCGATGGTGGCCGTCGGCGATCATCAGTTTCTTGTCCTGCATCTTGCTGTGCACCAGCCTAACGATCGCCGGATCGGAGATTTTCCAGACCTGATGCGACACTCCGTATTCGTCTTTCGTTTCGAGATCGGGGCCGCCGGTGGATGCCGTGGGTGCCAGCAGGCCATCGATCTCGGCAGCAGGATCGCTGTACAGCATAAAGAGCTGCCCAAAGTGGGCCCGCGTAGCCCGTAAGAGTTCCAGGCGGTCGGCCTTGGGCTTGGCCAGAGTCTGTTCGTGGCGGAAAACTATGCCGGATGAGTAGTCTTCGATCCGGCCCAGGGCAATGACGCCGCGCCGCTCCAGTTCAGCGGTTCCGCCAGGCACTGCAAAGCGCTGCACGTAAAGGTAGAGCGAAGGTTGGGAATCCTGCAGGAAGATGCCCTGCTGGCGCCAGTCCCGGAAAGATTGCGCCGCACGGGTGTACCGGTTCTCTCCGGTATGGTCGCTGGCGTGCTCTTTCCCCAGGATGACGCGCACCAGGTTGTGCGGGCTGGCAGCGTAGTAAGCATCCTGCATCTCAGGGGTGATCTTGTCGTAGGGCTGGGTAACAACTTGTGGAATGCGAGACCCGGGTCGGGTCATAGCGAAGCGCGCGAAAGGGTTCAATGTGGGCCATGGTCTGGGAAGTTGAGCTGAAATTGTACAAGAGCTTGCTTCCCTGCGGCGGTTGAGATCCTGGCCAGGCGAAAGGAATGCGAAAAAGACGGCGACGAATATCGGTCAGTAACTAGGCAAACCTTTGCGGTGTCCCGTCATCGCAACAAACGTGACAAAACGTTACAGAAGCGTGACAAACCGATTTAAAGCTATGGTACTATCAGCCCCAATGAGGTAATTATGGCCCGCCTTTATGGGCGCTGGTCATCCCGCCCATCGAACCAAGCTCGCTCGTCACGCTTGGGCCTTCCCCGGACCCTGAGAGCCCTTATGCTGCCCAAAGAGCAGGCCCGTACCGTTTCTATACTTCTCTTCCTGACCCTGGTTGTGATTCTTAATGCTCCAGCCGTCCGGGCACAAAGCCCGGTGGACGATGTGCACGTCAGCCCCAGAGTCCAGCCTCCTCCGCCGGCCGAGAAAGAGATCATGGATCCCTCCCTGAGGACTCACACCAAGCCCCTCAAGGTGGACGTAGATCTAGTCTTGGTGCCGGTCACCATTACCGACCCCATGAATCGCCTGGTCACCGGACTCGACAAAGAAAATTTCACGCTCTACGAAGGCAAGGATCTCCAGGATATCCGCCATTTTTCCAGTGAAGATGCTCCCGTCTCTCTGGGCGTGATCTTCGACATGAGCGGCAGCATGAGCAGTAAGATCGAGCGCGCCCGCGAAGCTGTCATCGAATTTTTCAAGGCGGCCAACCCGCAGGACGAATTCTTCATGATTACCTTCGCCGACAAGCCGGAGGAGATTTCCGATTTCACCCAGTCGATTGAAGATATTCAGGGCAAGCTGGTCTACACCGTTCCCAAGGGACGCACCGCCCTGCTCGACGCCATCTACCTCGGCGTCAGCAAAATGAGGCAGGCAAAATATCCCAAGAAGGCATTGCTCATCATCTCCGATGGCGGCGACAACCATAGCCGGTACACCGAAGGCGAGATCAAGTCCGTGGTGAAGGAAGCGGACCTATTGATCTACGCCATTGGCCTTTATGACCGCTACATGTCCACTCCGGAGGAGCAGTTGGGTCCCGCCCTGCTGGGGGATCTCACGGAACTTACTGGTGGGCGGGCTTTTACTATAGATAACCCGAACGACCTGGCTGACGTCTCGACAAAAATAGGGATCGAGTTACGCAACCAATATGTGCTGGGATACCGTCCAAAGAATGCAGCGCATGACGGCAAATGGCGTAAAATAAAAGTGAAGCTGGTTCCGCCTAAAGGTTTGCCGCCGCTGCGTGTGTATGCCAGGACGGGTTACTATGCACCTACGGAATAGTCTCCGGCTAATCCTTTCATTGTTCTTGTTGAGCTTAGCAGTGGGGGCCCAGAACACTTCTCCTCCCGAGGCGCCACCGCGCAGTTCCCAACCAGCATCCAGCCCGCCCAGGTCTGACGCTTCGCCTCCCGCTCAGGAAACACCTCAAGGGCAAGAGCCCGGCGTCGAGCCTCCCGGATTTGTATTCCATGCCGACGTGCAGGAGGTTCTGCTGCACGCTACAGTCATCGACGACAAACAGCGCATGATCACCACCCTAGACAAGAACGCTTTTAGTGTGTTTGAGGATGGCAAGCCGCAAGTCATCAAATCTTTCCGCCACGAGGACATTCCGATCTCGCTGGGCATCGTGATTGATAACTCGGGTTCGATGCGGGAGAAACGCGCCAAGGTAAACAAGGCGGCGTTGAATCTGGTGCGCGCCAGCAACCCGCAGGATGAAGTGTTTGTGGTCAACTTCAGCGACGAGTTTTTTCTCGATCAGCCCTTCACCAGCAAGATCAACCTGCTGCAGAGCGCTCTGGAAAAATACGAGACACGCGGCGGAACCGCTCTGTACGATGCGGTCGTGGCTTCGGCTGATGAGTTGAAAAGACATGGCAAACTGCAGAAGAAAATCCTGTTCGTCGTGACCGACGGCGAAGACGATGCCAGCCGGGAATCGCTGGAGCAGGCGGTGCGAATGTTGCAGGAAGAGAATGGCCCCACGGTGTACGCCATCGGACTGCTTGGGCGACGAAAGGCAGAGACGTGCCAAGCGCGCGCTGCAAACCATTTCCGAGCGCACCGGAGGCATCGCATTTTTTCCCCGAACGCTGGATGAAGTAGACGCAGATCAGCAGCGCGGTTGCCCGCGACATTCGCAATCAGTACACCATCGGTTACAAACCCACGACCCCCAAGAGCGCGGGCGGATATCGCACCATCCGGGTCGAAGCCCGCGCTTCCGGACACGGCAAGCTCACGGTAAGGACCCGCAGCGGCTACTATGCCGGCCAGGAACAAGCTGCGGGCGGCGGAAATTAACACAAGCTCTCAGCCTCAGCTATCAGCTTTCCGTTATCAGCTCATTCCGATTTCACTGATGGCTAAGAGCTGACGGCTGAAAGCTGTGTTCCCAATTGACGCTCCGCTTCCCCTTCCGTAACCTGTAGGGTGCAGACAAAGAGCATCGAAGGCAAGCGCCTGCGCGTCACCGACGATATTTCCCAACTCGTCGGCGACACTCCCATTCTGCAATTGAAGAAACTGGTTCCGGATGATGCCGCTGGGGTCTACGCCAAGCTGGAATACTTGAATCCCGGCGGCAGTGTCAAGGATCGTGCCGCCAGCGGAATTATTCTGCGCGCCGAAACCGACGGTCAACTCGGACCCGGAGGCACAATTGTCGAGGCCACCGCTGGAAACACCGGCATCGGCCTGGCGCTGATCGGCGTCCAACGCGGTTACAAAGTCGCGTTGTTCGTTCCTGAGCGCTTTTCCGAGGAAAAAGTGGCGATCATGCGCGCACTCGGCGCCGCGGTAACGCGTACGCCCGACGCTGAGGGCATGCCAGGCGCAATTCGCCGGGCCAATGAATTTACCGCGGCCACCGCCGGAGCATTCATGGCCGGCCAGTTCGAGAATCCCGCAAACCCCGACTATCACTACGAAACCACGGCCCCGGAAATTTTTGAACAGATGGAAGGTCGTATCGATGCCCTGGTGATCGGCGCCGGAACTGCCGGCACTTTTACCGGCGTGGCGCGATTTATGAAGGAACGCCTGCCCAGCGTTCTGGCTTATGCAGTGGAGACGCAAGGCTCGATTCTTGGCGGCGGGAAGCCCGGGCCGCACAAGGTGGAAGGCATCGGGGCCAGCTTTATTCCGGGAAACTTTGACCGTTCGGTGTGCGACGCAGTGCTGATGGTTACGGACGCGGACGCCTTCGCCATGGTGAGAGAACTGGCGGCGCGCGAGGGCGTGTTGTCCGGTTCGAGCGGCGGAGCCAATGTCGTGGCTGCGCTGCAGCGTCGCAGGCTGGCTGGGACCCGGAAAACGGGTCGTCACCATGATTCCGGATTCGGCTGAACGGTATTTGTCGAAGAAAATCTTTGAAGGCGGGATCTGATGAAGTAGCAGCTGTCAGCCGTCCGCTTTCGCAATTTTCTCTGAGAACTGTCAGTTAATTCAATTGACAATGAGATTCTCGAGTCCCAAGAGTCTATGAACTGATGGCTAAAACCTGAATGCTACCCATGCCCAAAAACAAACAACCCGGTTTTGCCACGCGCGCCATTCACTCCGGACAGGAACCCGACCCCGAAACCGGCGCGGTATCGGTTCCCATCTATCCCACGTCCACCTACGTCCAGCAGGAACTGGGCAAGAACAAAGGCTACGAATACGCCCGGGTTTCGAACCCCACGCGCACCCGCCTGGAAGAAAACCTGGCAGCCCTCGAGGGAGGAATTGCCGCTCGCGTCTTCGCCAGCGGCATGGCTGCGATCAACGCCATTTGCACCATGTACAAGTCCGGCGATCACGTGGTCTGCGGCAACGATCTCTACGGAGGGCGTGCCCCGCCTGTTCAACCAGGTCCTGGCAAATTTCGGCATGGAATTTACCTACGTCGACACCTCGGACGCGAAGAACGTCGAGCGCGCCATTCGCAAAAATACGCGCATGGTCTATATCGAGACGCCCACGAACCCGCTCATGTCGCTCAGCGACATTGAAGCCATCAGCCAGGTATGCCGCCGCAAGAAAGTGGAGCTGGTCGTGGATAACACTTTCATGTCGCCATACTTCCAGCAGCCGATTGCGCTCGGAGCCGACATGGTGGTCCACTCCACCACAAAATTCCTGAATGGGCACAGCGACGGCCTCGGAGGCGTTGTGGTCTGCACAACCAAAGACCAGGCCGAGAAGCTGGCTTTCGTGCAGAAAGCGGCAGGAGCCATTCTTTCTCCGTTCGAGTGTTGGCTCGTCCTGCGCGGAGTAAAGACCCTGGCCGTGCGCATGGAGCAGCATGATCGCAGTGGCAGGGTTGTGGCCGAGTTCCTGGCCCGTCACAAGAAGGTGAAGAAAGTCTTCTATCCCGGACTTCCGGAGCATCCGCAACACGACCTGGCGCAACAACAGATGACCGGCTTTGGCTCGATGATCACCTTTGAAACTGGATCGCTCTCCAACGCCAAAAAAATGCTGAAGAAAGTACGCGTATGCTCGCTGGCGGAATCCCTGGGCGGAGTTGAGACCCTAATCTCGCATCCCGCCACCATGACTCACGCCGCGTTGGGCGAAAAGGGAAGGGGAGAAATCGGAATTACTGACGGCCTGGTCCGCATTTCGGTAGGCATCGAAAACGTGGAAGACATCATCGACGATCTCGATCAAGCTCTGGCCGCGATCTGAGGATCGGGAGAAAAAGGTTCCCCCGGATCGCCAGATTTTGACGCCTTATAATAGCGGATATGACCGAGCTACCGCCGGACCGTGACAACTCCTACCTCGGCGTTTACGCGGTCAATGTTTTCGTGCGCGATCAGGACCGAAGCCTGCGGTTCTATGTAGATCAGCTGGGATTCAACCTCGCCTTTGATGTGCGTATTCAATCCGGACAGCGCTGGGTAGGGGTTGCGCCTCCAAACGGCACTGCCGTGCTTACGCTGATCGCACCTGAACCCGACGCGGACGAATACAAGCTGATTGGTCAACCCACTCCGGTAGCGTTTGTAGCTGAAGATGTCGTAGCCACTTACAGCCAGTGGAGAAAGCGCGGAGTGCGATTTCGTCATGTTCCGCGCCTGAGGCGTGTCAAGTATCAGCGCCAGGCAGGCGACTCGCCCGATGGCGCCCCGTCGTTGCTGCTGGGCAAACAAACGCCGGTTTGGGGCGGAGTATTTACCCGCTTCGAAGATATCGACAGGAATTCGTTCGCCCTGGTGAGCTTCGACGAGATGACCGAGGCGGTGGAGGCACAACGGCGCGCGGCGGCGGCAAAGCTTGAATCGGAACACCGTGCCGCACACGAGTTGGAGATCGCCAAACAGGTGCAGGCCAGGCTTTTCCCGCAGACCTTTCCACCCCTGAAAACACTCGACTACGCGGGGCTCTGCATTCAGGCTCGCCAGGTCGGTGGCGATTACTACGACTTCCTTCATTTGGGACAAGATCGGATGGGGTTGGTGCTGGGCGACATTTCTGGAAAAGGAATTGCTGGCGCCCTCCTGATGGCGAACCTGCAGGCGAATCTGCGCAGCCAGCGCATCATGGCCCTGGACGATCCGCAACGCCTGTTGCGGTCGGTCAACCAACTGTTTTATGACAACACTGCCGACAGTTCCTATGCCACGCTCTTCTTCGCCGAATATGACGACCGGCAGCAACGCATGCGCTACGCCAATTGCGGACATCTGTCGGGTCTTTTGCTGCGCGGCGATGACACCCTGGAACGGTTGAACTCCAACGGCACCGTTTTGGGGCTCTTCAAGGAGTGGGATTGTTCCATCGCGGAATGCCACCTGCTTTGCGGAGATTCGGTTTTCCTCTACACCGACGGCGTCACAGAATCTTTTAACCCAGCGGGAGAAGAATTTGGAGAACAGCGCTTGACCGAAGCGTTGCGCCGGCATCGTGAACTGCCTGCACGAGACTTAGTGGCGGCGATTGTGGATGAGATTGGCCGGTTCAGCCCCGGCGAACAATACGACGATATCACTCTCATCGTCGGCAAGTGCATAGCCCGTCAGTAGAAACCCGAGGAAACGTGACCCAATCTTCTCCGACATCAACGCGCGAGTGGAACTCTTCTGAATACCATCGTCTTTCCGGACCGCAGGTCAGCTGGGGGAAAAAGGTCCTCTCAGGCCTGCAACTACGCGGCGACGAGTTGCTGCTCGACGCAGGCTGCGGCACCGGCCGATTAACCGCCGATTTGCTACAAGCCCTGCCGAACGGCCGCGTCGTCGCTCTTGATGTTTCGCAAAACATGCTGCAATCCGCCCGCCAATACCTGCAACCTCAATTCGGTAAACGAGCACAGGTTGTGGCGGCCGATCTCCCCGACCTCCCGTTTGAGAACGCTTTCGACGGGATCGTCAGCACCGCGGCCTTCCACTGGGTGCTGGATCACGACCGGTTGTTCCGCAACCTGTATCGTGCGCTCCGCCCCGGAGGCTGGTTGCAGGCGCAGTGTGGCGGCGGCCCGAATATCGCTCACTTGCGAGAACGGATGGCCACCCTCGCCGCCTCCCCTAGATACGCTCCGTATCTGGGAAGTTTCCCGTCGCCGTGGCTTTTTCAGAACGCCGAAGGCGCTGCCGACACGCTTCGGCGCGCAGGCTTCGTGGAGATCCAGACCAGTCTTGAACCGGCGCCTACGGTTATGGAAGGTCGGCGGCACTATGAGGAATTCGTGAGAACGGTGATCGTACGCGCTCACCTCGACCGCCTTCCCGACCCAGACCGGCGAGACCGATATGTTTCGGAACTCGCCGATGGTGCGGCGGCGGATGATCCGCCGTTTCGGCTGGATTATTGGCGGCTCAATCTGGCCGCGAGAAAGCCGGTTTAGTGTGGGCGCGAGCGCCTACATTTCTACTTCACTGATTCTCCCAGCCAGGCCAGGTAGGCTAAGCTTCCGCTCTCGATCGAAATGGCGATGCACTCCGGCACATCATAAGAATGAAGCTCGTTGATCGCATCCCGCACCCGTTCAAACGCGGCGCGCGTAGTCTTGACAATGAGCAGCCACTCCTCTGCCTCCTCCACCTCGCCTTCCCAGCGATAGATTGACCCCACTTGAGGAACGATATTTACGCAGGCAGCCAGCAGGCGCTCCACCAGGGCGCGCCCCATCTTGCGTGCTTCATCTTTCGAGCTCGCGGTCGTGAGGACGAGTATCTTGTCTGTCATATAGAATCAGCCTTCACCTTACGGTTGACAGGGTAGCACCCGGTCGCGATCGGGAGATCAACATGGCTACAGAAATTCATTTTGGCACTTCGGGATGGCGCGCGGTTATGGCGGACGAGTTTACCTTCGCCAATGTTCGCCGGGCTGTGACCGGAATCGCGCGCTACGTGGTCTCACAGAAAGCCTCCGGCGCCCGCGTGATCGTAGGACGCGATCCGCGATTCCTGGGCGAAACTTTCTGCTCCATGGCAGATGAAATTCTTACCGCCCACGGCATCACACCACTTCTGATTGCGGAGCCGGCCCCGACACCGGCCATTTCTCATGCTGTGATTCGGGAAAAAGCGGACGGCGCCATCAATTTCACCGCCTCGCACAATCCCCCCGAGTACAACGGCATCAAGTTCTCCACTCCGGACGGCGCACCCGCGCTGCCTGAGGTCACAAAGCGAATCGAAGGGGAAATTGCGGCCCGCGATGCCGGGAACGAGAGGCCGAAGGCCACGTCGAAAACGGTGACCGCCCAGGCTCTCGAACCGCGCGCCGCG
Organism: Terriglobia bacterium; assembly: GCA_963803655.1. Classification (GTDB taxonomy): domain Bacteria; phylum Acidobacteriota; class Terriglobia; order Terriglobales; family Acidobacteriaceae; genus JAIQFF01. The sequence goes on along the minus strand of CAWDNR010000007.1, from coordinate 80,297 downwards.
TACCTGGCGCGACTCCGCGAGATCGTAGATTTCAAGGCCATTCAGAAGGCAAACCTTCGTGTTGTCTTCGATCCTTTCTGGGGCGCCGCGCGAGGATATTCCGACTCGCTGTTGCGCGAGGCTGGGGTCGACGTATCTACCGTCCACGATTGTCGCGACGTTCTCTTCGGAGGCCACGCCCCCGAGCCCGACGACCACCTGCTCGAAGGCTGTCGCGCACAAATGCGCGCTGCCCAGGCGCACATCGGCATCGCCACTGATGGAGATGCTGACCGCTTCGGCATCGTGGATGCCGACGGCACCTTCTTCACCCCCAATTACATCGTCGCGCTGCTGTTCGACTACCTGGTGGACAGCCGGGGCTGGAAAAATGGCGTGGCGAAGTCGGTCGCTACCACCAACCTGATAAACGCTGTCGCCAAACATCACGGTATCGAGCTGCACGAGACGCCGGTAGGATTCAAATACATCGGTGAACTGATTAAGCAGGACAAGATCGCGATTGGCGGCGAAGAGAGCGCGGGCCTTTCGATTCGCCACCACGTCCCTGAAAAAGACGGCGTGCTGGCCGGTCTGCTGTGCTGTGAGATGGTGGCGCGACGCGGCAAGTCTCTGGGTCAGCAGTTGCAGGAGCTATTTGCCGAAGTTGGTTCCTTTTACAGCCTGCGCGAGAACTTCCACTTGACGGCGGAGGTAAAGGGGAAGTTCACTGGAAAGCTACGAGGAGAGCCTGGCGATCTCATGGGCCGGAAGGTCGTCGAGGTCGTACGCACGGACGGCTTGAAACTGCTGTTCGGCGATGGCTCCTGGGTTTGCTACCGTTTGTCCGGGACCGAACCGGTAGTCCGGGTATATTCGGAAGCCCGCAGCATGGAAGATCTTGAGAAACTGAGCGCAGCCGCCAAACAATGGGTCTTCGAATAGAGCCACTACCGAAAATCCGGGTCTTGCCACGGGCCCAGCGCGGACTCAACGCTTTGGTCGACCGCGCCCCTCAGGCCAAGGCCTTCGGACAGCGCGTGCAGGAAAAGCTGCGTCCAGCTTTAACCTGGCTGTATAACTCCCGGCGCCGGCTGGCCACTGCGGGCGTCGCGGTGCTCACGATTTGGCTGTTTCTGCACGTGATGTTCGGAGCCAACGGCATGGTCGTTTACCGGCAAAAGCGTACCGAGTACCAGAGCTTGCGCCACGAAATTGACGCCCTGCAGAAGGAAAACGACCACTACACCGGGCAGATCAATGCTCTCCAGACCGATCCCAAGACCATCGAAAAAGAAGCTCGCGAGCAGTTGCACTACGCCCGCCCGGGCGAAGTCGTATACATCGCTCCCGCTCCTCCTCCGATCCCGATACCCTCGACCAACGCGGCTCAGAAATAGTTTTGATTCCAACCGAATGGCAAACGCTGACTACGAGGGAGTGGTGGGTCAGTTTGGAACAAGGTCGTCCCGCGCGGCGGGACGAAAGCAAGCGAAGGACCCGTGCATTCCGCGCATCGCTCCGTTGCCGCTCTGCATGGCAGAACATCCACCTACTCATCCAAAGTGGAGGAGCATGAGCATAGTCCGCTGCTATCGGCGGGGAATGTAGGGGTTCCTTCGTTGGGAGCCCTTCGCGGAGCGAAGGACTCCGCTTCCTCAGGATGACAGCGATACGATTGGTCAAACTGACCCACTACCGGTGAGGGCGGCCGCTAGCTGCACTCAAACCTGGGTTTTCCTTAGATTGCGAAGCGGGACTGCCTTCACGCTTTTATGACTAGAGGGATGCCTTGTGGGCAGCAGCTCTTGGGCTGGGGCCGCGTTGCTTGCTTAGTTCGGTCTGGAATGCAGCGGGCGCGAGGTCGCCCTTTTTTCGGAAGAGGTCCAGCAAAGGGTCTTCTACGCCCGTCCCGGACTTGGAAGCGCTTACCGGGTCGCTGATGTCCAAACCTTCCGGCTCAACCAGAAGTTCCGGGAGAACGCCGTTGCTGTTAGTCAGGGCCTGGATAAATTTCTCGAGGTCGTTGCGCTGCGGTTCGGTGGTTTGAGCGAACTCAATCCCCATGCCGAGGTCGGGATGCATCACCAGCACTACGCCTTCGGCTCGGAAGCTTACGCCCGCAACCTTCATGGAGAGGATGATGCGAGTGCGCACGGGGAAAGGTGAAGCCGTTCCCAGATAACAGCCACCCAGGCTCAGGTCGGTCAGTTTGCATGGAGCCGGCGGATCATCCTGCTCAAATTCAGGGGCGCGGCTTTCCAACCATGCGTTCAACCGGTCGCGCATGGCGGGGGCCAGGTTCAGAAAGCGAAGTCCGATCTGGCGTCCGGGGTTCTCCCAGGCCACGTCACTCGGCACATTCGATGTTGTCCTGCGTCCCGGGCAAAGAGAACTGCAAAGTGACGGATCCAAGATTTTTCGGACGGTGGGCGAGTTGGATGGCCATGCCGCCTTCGCCGATGTCGCTGCTCACGGCGCGCATCTGGCCGGCGCCGTCATTGACCTGGATTGTGACCGGAGTCTCGACGGGGATGCGGGCATTGCGGCGGCGTTCGCGTTTCATCAAGGCCCGTACGGCGCGAAAACTGGTTTTGGCGCGTTCCGGAGAAAGCGGCTGGTGAAGAACGAAATGGGCCCCAGGTCTCTGCTGCCTCCCAATCCGGTCTGGGCGCCGACGATCGCGACCGCCACAGCACGCTTGTTGCAGGGAGCGGAACGGGCGCTGCGCAGCACGCGCGAGGCGGTGCCGGCGTCTGCGCAGTCCACAATGACTGCTTCAAACCTTCGGCGGGTCAGTTTGTGAATGGCGGATTCGGCATCGGCGCAAAGCTCCATGCCGATCTCCAACTCACTCAGCACCCTCCGCAGGACGCGAACGACCTTCTCGTCGGCACAGAAAACCAGCGCTTGTAGACTCATAAGACGCCTTCAACTCTGGCAACTCTCGCGGTCTGCGTCAGCCCCGACCGGCGGCTCCGTCGGCTTCTTCGCGCTCGTCGTCGAGCAAATGAGCCACGCCGCGAAGCTGTTCCGCAGCTGTCTGCAGAGCTTCGATCTGCTTGCCCAGTTGAGCCTGTTCCGCCTGTTTCTTACGCAGCACCTCGTAGATATCCCTCACAGTTTTGGCCTCCTTATCGCACTCTAGGTAGGTCGGTGGCAACCGTCAATGACTGCGTCATCGACAACGCATTACTGGGGTAACTCGGCACGGGACAAAGGCAGTACAGAGGCGTCTCGCCAGGGTTGGGCAACAAGCTTTGTTTCCAGTACTTAGGTTATATGTGGTGGCGAACCAAAACGAGACTCGCGGCAGAGCTAGGGATCTGCCAAAGCCTCCCGATCCGGGACTTCCGGTGCGCTAAGTCATTAATTTTCTGTAATATAGCTTCCGAAGAGGGCCAAGTAAGCGATCATATTTCCATTGACTTATCGACTCAAATGTCCTAGAATCACTAGCTTCCAGTCATGAAAAGCAGGTACTGTGGCAGATAGAGGTTTCTGCTGTGGTTGAGTGATTTGGCGTGAATCCTCAGGGCCGCCAATGGAATCTAAGTTCCAAGTTCATTGTTTGCAGTTTCATCCCAGGTACGAGGCATAGTCTTCATGGCCAAGCGACGTGGAAATCCCAACTGGGGCAAGCCCGAGCCGATCGGGCCAATTACCCCGACGATCACCGAATTCGAGCAGGTTGTGCGCGAGTACAAGCTCTCGCCTGACCAATACCTGCGCTCCACCCGGCTGCGCGAATGGGCGCGGCGCAACAAGAATTCGAAGTACATCCCTGAGCCGCTGCTGGAAGCTTGGGGCTTCGAAATCGAGTCCACGCTGTAACTCGATCCATTAAGAACGCAAGGGCCGCCCGACCGGCGGCCTTTTTATTTGTGTGATAAATTCACTACGCGAAAATCTTGACACTAGCTCCGCTGCGGCGGACTATCCTACCCGCGTGATGAAATTCTCTCCCGATGAGATCGTGGCGACCGTGGTGGCCACCAGCTTTGCTGCCGGGCTCAATGTTTATGCCACGGTGGCAACGCTGGGATTGCTGGCCCGTGCTGGGAGTGTTGGCGCTGCCGCCGGCGCTGGGGATTCTGGCCAGCTGGTGGGTGATCGGAATCAGCGGCGCGCTGTTTGCCATTGAATTTTTCGCTGACAAAATTCCCGCCTTCGACCTGGTCTGGAACACTCTACATACCTTCATCCGGGTCCCGGTGGCGGCGCTGCTGGCGTATCGCGCGACCGCGGCACTGTCGCCCTGGGAGCAGCTGGCGGCGACAGCGGCCGGCGGTCTGATCGCGCTTGCCGCGCACGGGGGCAAGACCGCAGCTCGGGCCGCGGTGACTGCTTCTCCGGAACCCTTCTCCAATGCGGCGTTGAGCCTGGGGGAGGACGGTCTGGCGATCTTTCTGACCTGGTTTGCCACCCGACACCCGTATTCTGCGGCCGGGATTGTAGCCGTCTTGCTCGTGATCATCGTGTTACTGGCACGCTGGGTGCTGCGGGCGCTGCGGGCTCTTTTCCGTGGGACAGAGGACCTGCTAACCGGTGACCAGCCGGTGGTTTGACGGTACAAAACCCGCATGAGATAGTTGTCCGCGTTTCCCGGTAAACGGGAAACCAGCCGAAAGGCCCGGCGAGGAGCCCCCAGTTTCATGATCCGTCTGATTCCGCGGGAGACAAAATTCTTCCGCATGTTCGCTGAGGTGTCGCAGAATGTTATCGAAGGCGCCCGTCTCCTGCAGGACATTCTGAAAAACCCCGCCAACCTAGGTGATCGTCTCGAAAAGTTGCAGGCCATTGAGCACCGAGGCGACGACATGACCCATGCCATTATCACCACCCTGAATCAGACATTTATCACTCCGTTCGACCGCGAAGACATTCACCGCCTGACTTCGTCACTGGACGACGTACTCGACTATGTCAACTCCGCCGGAATGCGGCTCAGGCTGTACCGGATCGATGCGCCGCCGCCGGTGGCGGCTGAGCTGGCAGGATTGATCGTCGAGCAATCCGAGGAGCTGGCTCAAGGGGTTTCACTGCTGGAACAGAACCAGCGGGTGCTGGAGCATTGCGTCGAAGTCCATCGCCTCGAAAATGAGGCCGATCGGGTGAGCCGCAACGCCATCGCTGAACTCTTTGACAACGAGAAAGATCCCATCCGGCTGATCAAGATGAAGGAGTTGTACGAAGTCCTGGAAACTGCGACAGACAAGGCGGAGGACGCCGCCAACGTTCTGGAAGCAGTGGCCTTGAAGAGCGCTTGATGGCCTTGAGTTTCGACACCACCATCCCGGCAAGGGGAACCCACCGGTGAATACAGGATTGTTGCTGCTGATCATCACCGTGGCGGTTGCCCTGGCTTTTGATTTCCTAAACGGCTTCCACGATGCCGCCAACAGCATCGCTACCGTGGTGTCTACCCGGGTTTTGTCACCGAAACTGGCGGTGGTCTGGGCGGCTTTCTTCAACTTCGTGGCTGCGTTTCTTCTGGGAACAGCGGTAGCTAAGACGATTGGGAAGGGCATGATCCGGCTGGATGACGTGACCCAGTACGTGGTCATCGCGGGCCTGGCCGGGGCCATTGTGTGGGACTTGCTCACCTGGTGGTGGGGTCTGCCGACCTCTTCGTCGCACGCCCTGATTGGAGGTTACGCTGGCGCAGCCATGACGCGAGCGGCGTTGAATCACGGGGTTGCTAATGCTTATTCCGTCATTCTCCCTCATGGCTGGACTCTGACTCTGGTGTTTATCGTGATCGCTCCCATCATGGGGCTGGTCCTCGCGCTGTTGTTTTCTTCGGCCAGTTATTGGATTCTGCGCAACCGAACTCCCAGCCAGGTCGATAAATGGTTTCGCAAGCTGCAATTGCTGTCCGCCGCAGCCTACAGCCTGGGCCACGGAGGAAACGACGCCCAGAAAACGATGGGCATCATCGCGGGAGCGCTGTTCACCGCCGGATACATGTCGCCGGATGAAATCACCCATGAGTGGGGCCGCTACAAGTGGTTCATCATCCTCTCCGCCCACACTGCTATTGCGCTGGGCACATATTTCGGGGGCTGGCGCATTGTTCATACCATGGGATCGAAAATCACTAAGCTAAGACCGTTGGGTGGATTTTGCGCGGAGAGCGCCGGAGCTTTGACCCTTTTCGGAACGGCGCTGGCCGGCATTCCGGTCAGCACCACGCATACGATTACTGGAGCGATTATTGGCGTTGGCGCGATCCATCGTTTGTCGGCCGTGCGGTGGGGAGTGGCGCGACGGATTGTGTGGGCCTGGGTCATCACGATTCCGGCTTCCGGGACGGCCGCGGGGTTGATTTTCTGGATGGTGCGGCTGATTTATCCGTCGGCTTAGCGAAACCTCTAACCACCAAGGACACGAAGGACGACGAAGGAAAGCTAACGCAGCGCGGGCTTTCCTTAGTGGTCCTTCGTGTCCTTGGTGGCTAAGGGTTTTGTTCGTCTCTTTTGATAAAATTAGACCATCATGATGGCGCACTTGCCGTTCACTGACGTCCCTACTGCAATCGAGGAAATCCGCGCCGGGCGGATGGTTGTAGTGGTGGACGATGAGGACCGAGAAAACGAAGGTGACCTCACTCTAGCGGCGGAGAAGGTGACGCCGGAAGCCATCAATTTCATGGCCAAATACGGACGTGGCTTGGTCTGCCTGGCCATGACCGAGGAACGGCTGGACCATCTACGTATCGGACAGATGACGGCGGAAAACACCTCGAATTACGGAACTGCATTCTGCGAAGCTATTGATGCCCGCGAGGGCGTGACCACCGGAATCTCCGCCTATGATCGGGCCCGCACCATCAAAGTTGCCGTCGATCCTGCTACCCGACCTGCCGACCTGGCCCGTCCCGGCCACGTCTTTCCGCTGCGGGCGCGCAAGGGTGGTGTGCTGGTCCGCGCCGGACAGACCGAAGCCGCGGTGGATCTGGCTCGGCATGGCGGGACTGGTGCCAGCCGGCATCATCTGCGAAATCATGCGCGACGATGGGACCATGGCGCGGGTTCCGGATCTCATCGAGTTCTGCAAAATTCACGGCCTGAAACTGCTGACCGTGGCCGAACTGATCCGCTACCGCATGCAGCACGAGCGTCATGTGCACCGCGTGGGCGAGGCTTTGATCGACACGCAACACGGAGAGTTCCGTCTGATTGCCTATGAAAGCGAAGTCGATGGCGGCGAATCTCATGTAGCTTTGGTGCGCGGCGACATTGAAAGCGGCGATGAACCGGTGCTGGTGCGCATGCACTCGCACTGCCTGATGGGTGATGTTTTCGGGTCCACGGGCTGCGATTGCCGTGCCACCATCGAGGGCTCGATGGAGAGAATTGCCCGGGAAGGCCGGGGGGCGCTGATCTATCTGCATCAGACGTCGAAAGGCTTTTCGGTAGAGAAGCTGCCGGAACGGACAGCGCTCACGTTTCATCGGGACAAGCGTTTGCCGGCGTTGCCCGAGAGCGAGCGTAAGACCCAGCGCGAAATTGGCATCGGCGCGCAGATTTTGTCGGACTTGAATCTGCGACGTATTCGACTGCTCACCAATCATCCTCGCAAAGTTGCCGGCCTGGAGGGATTCGGAATCGAAATTGTGGAACAGATTCCGGTCGCGCTGGAACGGACGGGAACCAAGAACCGGTAGACACTTGTGTTCTGCGCTAAGAGCTCTTAACCGCAAAGATCGCAAAGTACGCAAAGAGAAACTGTCTTATCCGAGGTTGAGCTTCACCGCCAACCATCAACCACCGGTTGCTTCCTGATGACGAAGACCCCTCGTACCGCGGACAAATCGACCTTTGTCGCTTTGCTACGCGGAATTAATTTGGGCGGGCACAAGGTGGTTAAGATGGACCAACTCCGGAAGACGTTCGAGGAGTTGGGTTTTGAGGAAGTAAAGACCTACATTCAAAGTGGAAACGTGGTTTTCAAAGCGCCGGCACAGACTTCTGAGAATCTGGCGAAGCGAATTGAAGAAAGGATACTTCGTCACTTCGGTTTTCCGGTCCCGGTAGTGGTGAAGACGGCAGGTGAGATCGGCGACGTCATCCGCAACAATCCGCTGCTGAAAGAAAAGGGCATCGATCTTTCGAAGCTGCACGTCACTTTTTTGTCGTGCTCACCCGACAGAGGCGCGCTGAAAACACTGGATGCGCTTCCGGCTGCTCCCGACCAGTTTCGGTGCTCCGGGCGGGCAGTTTATCTCCATTGTCCGAATGGATACCACGCGAGCAAGTTGACTAATAACGTTTTGGAAAAGATGCTCAAGGTAGGCACAACTACGCGGAACTGGAAGACGGCAAACAAGCTGTGGGAAATGGCGCGGGACTAGATTGACCAGAGCATCGACGGAGTAACCGCAGGGGGAAGGCCTCGTTCCTTCCGACCGCGTATCTGTTTCACGCCGCCTGAACGCTGTCTCATGCAACGTACTAGCCCAGAAATAATCTTAGGGTCCCCATTTCCTCTGAAGTGAGCATCGAAACTATTTCTTCGCAGTGGGCGTGAGCGCCTCAAACTCGACGTGACCTTCATGAGCGCAGGTCTTGAGTTCGTCGGTGTTGATGGGTGGGGCAGACTGCCCGGCCGGTACGGATCCGCACCGCATGTTCTCTTCGAAACCGGGGGCGGAAAAGATAAAGACCAGGTTGATGCTGTCGGTACCGATGTTTTTGAGACTTACCCAGGTCTGAGCCGGAAAGAAAACCGTGCCTCCGGCATGTACATCGTATTCCTTGGCGCCCAAGGTGACGTGTGCGGTGCCCTCTGGACCAGCAGGATCTCGTCTTGCTCGAGATGCTTATGTCGCGGAATCTTTCCTCCGGGTGGAATGTCTTCGGTGCCAAGCACAAGGTGTTTCGAGCCGCTGTTCTGTGGCGTCACTTTCAGGATGAACTCGGCCGTAGGGATGGGCAGCGATCCGAGCGGACGCCGCACCCGTGCTTCTCCTTCGTTCTTCTCGAGCACAAGGGTCTTGGCACCCTCAGATTGCGCTGCACAGATCACCGTTGAAAGAGCCACAACGACTAGCGGGATCATCCGTTTCATGCTGCGCAGCCTATACTGCGATGCTAGCAGTGTCAACGAACGTGACAATTTCGATCACGTGTCTCGCTTGCCCTCTGAAAACCGAACGAACGACAAGTGGCGTAACATCCCCATTAATTACACGAACAATCGGGGACCGGGCCGGATTCCCGCTGGTCTATCGCAGGCGGGGCAGGCGACTGACGACCGTTTGGGCCAGCGATTGTAGGGTGGTTTGATAACCCTCTTCGGCGGACAGGCCGGGATGGTGTTGAGCAGTTCGCCGGCACGACCGAAGTCGTACCCTTTCCCCGGTCAGGCTTTGGGGGTCAGCAGGGCTTTCGGATTACGATGTCGCTGTCGTTGATAAAGAACTGCACCGAACACTGATCGGAGCCGCAGATTACAGGTAGCAGGCCGGCCAGTTGTTTACGCGTGATGAGTCCCAGAGTGCCGCAGTCGGGACAGGCGAGCACAGCCCAGTAGGGATCTTCCTTCTCGCCGACGTGGCCAGCATTCTCCAGCACAAAAATCGTGCCCGGCTGCATTTGCTCGGGAATCCACTCGTTCAGGACGTTCAGTTCTCCAACCATCTCGCCTCCCCCGGAGCCAAAGTTTTTGGAGCCAAACTTCCCTGCTTTATGAAGCGTTTCTGCGAGCCAGTCGCGATGCACTGACGCTAGCTTTTTTTTCGGCGTTGCGGACTACGGCGCGAACCTGACGCACGGTATCGCTGAGACAAATCGCCAGCATGGGCTGACGGGAATTCTTGAGAATGTCCACAATTTGCCGAGCCGACGTTTCCAGGTACAGGGTGCGACCGTCGGTGAGCAGATGGTAGTCAGATGAACCGGTCACCGTTTCCGCCAGACGCTTGCTGAACTCCCGCTGCAGAAAGCGCATGACCTTGCGCACCCGCTGCAGAGAGAAGCCGCGGCGGCGCAACTCGCAGATGACCGCGACTTCAGCCAGGTCTTCGGTCGAATACCAGCGGCGATGCCCTTCACGTGCCGGAACGACGATGCGGCGCTCGTCCCACCATTGCAACTGCCGGAGCGTAATGCCGGTAAGAGCCACTACTTCGCGGGATGTGAAGTGCGCTTGCATTTTGGAGGCCGAAATGTTTCAAACATTAGAGATATAAAATGTTTGACACATTTTAGGCGTGAAGTGGCTGGTGTCAATCAAAGATTTGTGGTGAGGTGACTAGAGGAGTTCCCTGCCTAAGGGCGGGACGCTAGGATAGCTGGCGGGCCGGCGCTACGAAAACCCGCCGCCGACGAAGTGGACGATTTCCAACTGGTCTCCCTCGGCCAGGTTGGTTTCCGCCCATTGGGATCGTGGGGACGATGTTACGGTTCAATTCGACAGCGACGCGGTCCTGCTTCATGCCGAGTTGTTCGATCAGCACGGCCAGGGTGATCGGAGCGAAGTTTTGTTCCTGCCCGTTGATGACGATTTTCATTGCGACGATTTTCGCAACTATCGGGCGAGGCGGCAAGCACCGGTCATGTAGGGACAGCCCCTTCGACTTCGCTCAGGCTCTTGGCTGTCCGGTGGAACGCAGCTCGACAGGTAGGCAAACCTAGCGGGCCTTGCTCCGCCGGACTGAGGACATCTGTCCCCACGTGGACGGTTGGTGGTCGTCTACGCTTCCACTTTTCTTAGCTGGAACTTGCGGGTGGCGGTGCGGCCGGAATAGCTGGCTTGCACCAGGACTGAAGAATCGGGCAAAGAGGACTCATCGACTTCGATTTTCATCTCGGTGTCACCCGCGGGGTCGGTGACCACCTGAGCGTAGAAAGGTGAGGCATCGGGGCGGGCGAAACGGATCGTCAGGCGTGCCCCGGGCACGCCCGAGCCGCTTTCCGTGACCCGCAGGCGCATGGTCAGATTACGGTCGGAGTGGATGGAGTTGGCGTTGAGCCATTGCACGTCCAGCTCTTTGACGGCGGCCAGGGTCTCCGGCGTGTCACGCTTGTCGAGGATGTCGTCCAGGTGGCCATCGCGGATCGCGTCGAGGACCAGGCGATGCTGGTCGCGCAGGCCGTGCTCTTTTTGCTGGTCGGTGAAGCCGCCGGCCAGTTTGTCTCCGTAAGGGGTCGCCCGCTTGCCGATGCAGCGGCCGCGGACGAACACCTGGGTTTGCAGCAGAAGCTCGCCTTCGCGGGCCTCGCTCTGCACGTGGTAGACGGTGTCGCCTTGCTTGATGTCTGTGTTAAAGCCGAAGATCATGCGCTCTTCTTCACTCTCACAAATTCACTCTCACGAAAGAGATCGTACGGATCGATTAAACAGTTTTAACAAAACTCGAACAACAAAGACGGCCCGGTCGCTTGACACCCACAAGTATCGAAATCTAATCTAGAATGTTTACGTAACGCTTGGCGCGAATTATATATAGCTCTCCCATGCCCGACAATTACTTCGTCCGCTACCTGCCATTATTGATTCACTTTCTGGTCGCAGGAGCCCTGGCGGGCGCGATTGTTCTGCTTTCCTACCTGATCGGCTATCGCCGCCCTACCCGGGCCAAAATGTCGCCCTATGAGTGTGGCATGACTCCGGTCGGGGACGCCAGAGAACGTTTCTCGGTCAAATTCTATCTGGTGGGGATGCTGTTCATCCTCTTTGACATTGAGGCGATATTTCTTTATCCCTGGGCAGTGATTCTGCGCGATCTTAAGATGTTTGGCTTCTGGGAGATGCTGGTTTACATCGGCATCATGCTGGTGGGCTTCTTCTATGTCTGGAAAAAAGGCGCGCTCGACTGGGGCAAACCTTCGGCCCGGCGAGGCGAAGTCTGATGCCCTTGCAGCCTGCCATCACCGATCTGGAGCAACTGAAGAACCATCCGGCCGTCGCGAAATTGGTGGCCTGGAATCCGGCTGCGGTTGAGGGCGCGAAGTTCGATCGCGACGAGATGAGCATTTACGTGGAGCGGTCGCTCCATTCGCGACGCCTGCGTTCTGCTCCGCGACGACGCGGATTGTCCGTTTAATTATCTTGCCGACGTGACCTGTGTCGACTGGTTTCCTTCGGAACCGCGCTTTGAAGTGGTTTACCACCTGTTGTCCATTTCCAAGAAGGAGCGGGTTCGGCTGAAGGTGCGGCTTGACGGCAGCAGTCCGGCGCTTGATTCGGTCACCCCGGTCTGGCCCGCCGCCAATTATTTCGAGCGCGAAGTGTTCGACTTGTTCGGAGTGCGTTTCGCCGGACATCCCTATCTGCGGCGGCTTTTGATGCCGGAAGATTGGGAAGGCCATCCCTTGCGCAAGGATTATCCGGTGGAGGGCTACCGCTAGATCTCGCCATGGCTCATCTTTCCCCCGCGCCCGCGCTCGAACCCGGTCAGGACCGCACCATGATCCTGAACATGGGGCCGCATCATCCCTCGACCCACGGCGTGCTGCGGCTGATGCTCGAGATTGACGGCGAAAATATTGTGCGCATCATGCCCGACATCGGGTATCTGCACACCGGGATCGAGAAAACCTGCGAAGCCAAGTTCTACCAGCAAGTAGTGCCGCTGACCGACCGCATCGACTATCTGTGCCCGCTGACCAATAATCTCTGTTACGTGCTGGCGGTGGAGAAACTGCTGGGCCTGGAAATTCCGCCCAAAGCGCAATGGATGCGGGTGATGCTGAATGAACTGACTCGCATCAACTCGCATCTGGTCTGGCTGGGGACGCACGCGCTCGATATCGGCGCGATGACCGTGTTTCTGTATTGCTTCCGCGAGCGCGAGGACATCCTGCGGCTGTTCGAGATGGTGAGCGGACAGCGCATGATGACTTCATACTTCCGCATCGGCGGGCTGGCGCTCGAACCGCCGCTGGGATTTTTCGAGCGCGTGCAGGATTTCGCCACGCGCTTTCCCTCCAAGGTGGATGAATACGAAAATCTGCTTACCGGAAACCCCATCTGGGGCATGCGCACCAAAGGCGTGGCGCGGATTACGGCAGAAGACGCGATCGCTCTGGGAGCGAGCGGGCCGACGCTGCGCGGCAGTGGAGTGGATTTCGATCTGCGGCGCGATATGCCCTACTCCAGCTACGAGAAATTCAAATTCAAGGTTCCGGTGTCGCAAGAGGGCGACGTGTTTGCCCGTTACGCGTGCCGGGTGGCGGAAATGCGGGAATCGATTTCGATGGTGCAGCAGGCAGTAGATGGAATGCCGGAAGGCCCGATCAAGGCGGTGGCACCGAAAGTTGTGCTACCAGACCGGGAGATGATGAAGACGCAGATGGAAGCGCTCATCTATCACTTTAAGATTATTACGGAAGGCTTTGCCGTGCCTGCGGGTGAGGTCTATCAGGCGGTGGAATCGCCGCGCGGCGAAATGGGATATTACGTGGTCAGCGACGGGACGGCTAAACCGTATCGCGTACATATGCGATGCGGCATGTCTGGCAAATTTGCAGGCGCTGCCTCGATGTGCGAGGGTCGTCTGCTGGCGGATGTGGTGGCGGCGATTGGTAGCATTGACATTGTGCTTGGAGAGATTGACCGGTAGAAAAAGCGTGAACCACGAAGGACACAAAGGTACACGAAGGAAATCTTTCGCTGTGGGCTTTTACTTCGTGGTGCTTAGTATCCTTGGTGGTTAGAGGATTTCGCAATGAAATTTTCGGAACAATTCGAAACGCGTTTCTCGGAGATGCTGACCCACTATCCGACGAAGCGGTCCGTGTTGGTGCCCACACTGCTTTATGCGCAGGACGAGACCGGCTACCTCTCGGATGAAGTCATCGAGGAACTCGCCGGGCGGCTGGAGTTGACGGCCCTCGAGGTCCGCAACGTGATCAGCTACTACTCCATGCTGACCACCAAGCCGCGAGGCAAGTACAACGTGCAGGTTTGCACCAACATTGCCTGCATGCTGCGCGGTGGCGAGGAACTGCTGGAACACTGTGAGAAGAAACTGGGCATTGGACACAAGGAAACCACGTCCGACGGTCTGTTCTCTACTCGAGGAAGTAGAGTGCATTGGCGGTTGCAGTTGGGCGCCGGCAGTGCAGGTGAACTACGATTTTCATGAGAACCTGACGACGGAGAAGATGGATCGGGTGCTGGCCGAATATGCGAAGAGAGGAGCAGCATAGGGATTTAAGATTGAGGATTTCAGATTACAGATTGGCGATCAGGTGGGGTTATAGATCTGCAATCTAAAATCATCAATCTGAAATTGACGCATGGCTGACTTGGTTTCCCATCCCGACGAAGTAAGAGTCGTCTCCAAGCGATTCGGCTCTGGGTGCGACCAACCTTGATCGCTACCTTGAGCTTGACGGCTACAAGGCGGTGCAGAAGGCTTTGGGCATGGGGGCGGATAGCATCGTCAACGAAGTCAAGAACTCTGGCTTGCGCGGGCGCGGGGGCGCGGGCTTCAGCACCGGACTGAAGTGGTCCTTTGTGCCCAAGCAGGCGCCCAAACCGAAATATGTTCTTTGCAATGGCGACGAGAGCGAGCCGGGAACGTGCAAAGACCGGCTGATTTTTGAGCACGATCCGCATGCAGTGATTGAAGGCGTGGTGATCGCCGGACTGGCGGTGGGCTCGCATACCGGTTACATCTACGTTCGCGGCGAGTACCGGTATCTTCTCGACATTATGCAGAAGGCGATTGCCGATGCGTATGCGCGCGGATTTTTGGGCAAGAACATTTTCGGCAGCGGCTACGATTTTGACGTCTACTGGCACGGGGGCGCGGGCGCATACGAAGTGGGAGAAGAATCGGCGCTGATGGAATCGCTTGAAGGCAAGCGCGGCATCCCCCGCATCCGACCTCCCTTCCCTGCCGTGGTCGGACTTTGGGGTGGGCCGACCGTAATTAATAACGCTGAAACATTGGCCAGCGTCCCCCACATTATTCTTGGGCGGGGCGGAGTGGTATGCCAATCTGGGACCGCCGAAAAATGGCGGGACGCGGCTGTTCTGTCTCAGCGGTCACCTCAAACGGCCCGGGGTTTACGAACTGCCCATGGGATACAACCTCAGGAAAATGATTTTCGAGGTGGGCGGCGGGATTCCCAATGGACGCGCGCTCAAAGCGGTGGTGCCGGGCGGGTCGAGCACGCCGATATTGAAGTCCGACGAAATCGATATCGCCATGGATTTCGATAGTGTGGCCAAAGCTGGCTCCATGCTGGGATCGGGCGGTGTGGTGGTGCTCGACGAGACCACCTGCATCGTCAAATTTGCGTTGCGAACCATGAAGTTTTATCAGCACGAAAGTTGCGGCTGGTGCATTCCCTGCCGCGAAGGTACGGACTGGCTGAAGAAGACGCTGATTCGCTTTCACTCGGGCGGTGGAGTGAACAAAGATATCGACAACATGTACTACCTGTCGGAAAACATGCTGGGTCGGACGTTTTGCCCGCTGGGTGATGCCGCGGCCATGCCGACCATGGCGTTCATCAAGAAGTTCCGGAAAGAATTTGAAGATCATCTGGACGGCAAGCCGTGTCCGTTTGAGAAGGCGGCGGAGCCGGTGCTGGCGTAGGAACCTCGGTCGATTGGTCGTATGCTCGTTGGTCGTTGGCTAACGACCACCAGAGCGCTAATCGATTTTCGGCCAACCGACCAACGACGATTTTATGGCTGACGTGAACATTACCGTGGACGGCAAGAAGGTCGCGGCTCCGGCTGGGACTCTGCTGATTGAAGCCTGCAAGAGTGTGGGCATCGAAGTCCCTTCGTTCTGCTACTACCCGAATCTCTCGCTTCAGGGCGCGTGCCGCATGTGCCTGGTGAAAGTCGAGAAGATGCCCAAACTGCAGACCGCCTGCACCACCGTCATCAGCGAAGGCATGGTCGCGATTACCGACAGCGACGAAGTCCATCAGGCACGCAAGGGCATGGTGGAGCTGCTGCTGGGCAATCATCCGCTGGATTGTCCGGTGTGCGATGCCGGGGGCGAGTGCGAACTGCAGGACATGACATTTTCCTATGGCGCCGCAGAATCGAAGTACATGGAACCCAAGAACCACAAGGAGGAGCAGCAGTGGTCTCCGGTGGTGTACTTTGACCGGCCGCGCTGCATTCTCTGCTATCGCTGCGTGCGGGTGTGCGGCGAGGGCATGGACGTCTGGGCGCTGGGGGTGCAGAACCGCGGCGTGGGCTCGATCATCGCGCCCAATAAGGAAGACCACCTGGAGTGCGAAGAATGCGGCATGTGCATCGACATCTGTCCGGTGGGCGCGCTGACTTCGGGGGCCTATCGTTATAAGACGCGGCCTTGGGAGATGACGCACGTCGGTACGACCTGCACGCATTGCGCAGACGGATGCAAGACCACGCTAGGCGTACGCCGCTCCGAGACCGGAATGGAGATTGTGCGCGGAGACAATCGCGACAAGAGCGGCATCAACGGCGATTTTCTCTGCATCAAGGGCCGGTATGCTTTCGATTTTGCCAACCGCGAAGATCGCCTGACCCAACCGCTGATTCGCAAGGATGGGCAACTGGCGCCGTCCACATGGGAAGAGGCGTTTGAGCTGATCGGAAAGCGCTTCAAGGAAGCTCGCGAGCAACATGGCGGGCAGGCGATCGGAGTCATCGGCTCGAACCGCACCACCAACGAAGAGAATTATCTGTTGCAGAAATTCGCGCGCGTGGTTTTGCGAACCAACAACATCGATCATCATCGAACGGCGGACTTCCCTGCTTTTGCCGTAGCGATCGGAGGCAAGCCGGAATCGACCGCGAGCATGCGCGACGTGTTCAACGCGCCGGCAATCCTGCTGATTGGGAATGATCCTACCGAGCAGCATCCGCTGCTGGCGTGGCAAATTCGCAACAACGTTCGTCTGCATCGGGCGAAGTTGTACGTGGTGAATTCGGCGGATATAAAGCTCAAGCGTCAGGCGGCTGGATTCTTGCGGATTCCTGCGGGTGCCGAGGGACGATTCGCTGCGTTTTTGGCGGGGGATGATGTTGCGGCGGAAGGGTTGGGGCCGGTTGCTGGGTACCGGCAACGTGGGCGATTCGCCCGCGACCACACAGACTAAGCCGGCCACACTGGCTGGATTTCGCGAGCAGGTTCGTGGTGAGCAGAATTTGGTCATCATTTTCGGCGCGGAGATTCGCGGCGGTGATATCGCTTCGCTGGTGAAATTTGGCTCGGGAATTCCTGGGGCGAAGTTTCTTTGTCTGGCTGACTACGCCAACTCGCGGGGCGCGGCCGACATGGGTGTCTATCCTGATCTGCTCCCTGGCTATCATCCCGTTGCCGATTCCGGAAAATTCCATGAGGAGTGGGGCGGAGTTCCGCAAGCACCGGGACTGACCCTGCCGGAGATGGTCGAAAGTGCCCGCTCTGGAAAATTGAAAGCGCTCTATGTGGTGGGCGCGAATCCAGTGGGGCGGTTCGATATTGATCCCTTTGTTTTCTCGCAGAGTTTCGTGGTGGTGCAGGACATGTTCCTGACCGAAACGTCTTCCCTGGCCGATGTGGTCTTGCCGGCGGCCAACGCCTACGAGAAATCCGGCACCTTTACCAACACCTGCGGCGATCTGCAATTGGTGAAGAAGGCGGGAGAGGTCAGCGGCAGCAAGTCCGATTTCGAAATGATCGTTCGCATCGCCGACGCAATGGGCGCGGATGTCCGCAAACTGGTTCCGTTCGGGCGGGGCGAGTCGGCGGACATGGGACAATCGCGCGGGGCGCAATCGGGCGAAGCCGATCGGCATTCCGTGTGGCTGGAAGCGCACGGACTGGAACCGAAGATGAGCCCGTTCGATCCGATGGCGATCCTGGACGAAATTCAGCGGCTAGTGCCGGGATACGAAGTTTCGCGGATGAACCTGCTGGCGGGCAACGATCAGCACACGACTTTGGTTGGCAACGCGGCCGGTCTGGCGCAGAATCCGGAACTGATCGTTCCGGCGAATGACAATCTGTTCAGCTCGGGCACGCTGGGGCGCTATTCTCGGACATTGAATTCGGTGATGGAGAACCACAATCGGCAGCCGGCGGAATCTGAAGTTGCGGCGGACTGAAACACTCTTTCCAAATGTTTACACAAGCGAGGGCGAGACGTCCTCGCGAAAACCGGCGGGACGCCGGCGCTACTCGGGAATAGCGCGTTGACGATCACCACCTTCATTATCGTTTCGTTCATCAAGACTGTGCTTGCACTCTTTGTGCTGCTGACGGCGGTGGCTTACACCGTCTGGCTGGAACGTAAAGTTGTTGGCCACATGCAGAACCGGTGGGGACCCACCCGAGTCGGTCCGTTTGGGCTGCTGCAGCCTCTGGCGGATGGTGTGAAATTTCTGTTCAAGGAAGACCTGACGCCGCCGCACGTTTACAAGCCGCTGTACATTGCGGCACCGATAATCGCCGTCATGTGCGCTCTGACCTCGATCGCGGTGATTCCGGTTGGCAATTGGGTCACGATCGGCAGCTTGCACATTCCGCTGCAGATCACGGATGTCAACATCGGGTTGCTGATCATTCTGGGCGTGACCTCGCTCGGTGTTTATGGCGTCGCGCTAGCGGGCTGGTCGTCCAACAGCAAGTATTCCCTGCTGGGCGGACTGCGGGCCAGCGCGCAGATGATCAGTTACGAAATTTCGCTGGGCCTTTCGCTGGTTGGGGTGCTGATGCTGACGGGCAGCTTCAGCCTGCGAGACATCGTAGATGCACAGAGCGGAACGTTCTGGGGATTTATTCCGCGCTGGAACATTTTTTACGGGGGGCAGTTCATTGCGTTCTTTATTTATCTGATGTCGGCTTATGCGGAAACCAACCGTATCCCGTTCGATCTGCCTGAGGCAGAGACCGAGCTGGTGGCCGGGTATCACACCGAGTATAGCGCCATGAAGTTTGCCATGTTTTTCATGGCCGAATACGCCAACATGATTACGGTAGCAGCGGTGGCGTCGCTGCTTTTTTTGGGCGGTTGGCATGGGTGGGTGTTTGGTCCGCCGATTTTGCGGGCGCTTCTGCCGGTGTTTTGGTTTGTGCTGAGGATCTTTGGTTTTCTGTTTGTATACATTTGGGTGCGCGGCACACTGCCCCGGTTTCGTTATGACCAGCTGATGGCATTCGGATGGAAGTTTCTTTTGCCGCTGGCGATTGCGAATTTGGTGATCACGGCTTTGGTGGTAGCGTTGCGGGCTTAAAGATCAGTTCTCGGTTCTCAGTTTCTGGTTCTTAGTTTAATGACTCATCTGATCATATTTCTGTTCTTCGGGGCGCTATGCGTGGCGGGGGCGGTGAACCTGCTGGTGCAACGGCATCCCATCAACAGCGCGCTTTCGCTGGTGGTGGTCATGGGGTCCTGGCAGTGGAATATTTGCTGCTGGGAGCGGAGTTTGTGGCGGCGGTACAAGTGATCGTTTATGCCGGGGCCATCATGGTGCTGTTTGTCTTTGTCATCATGCTATTGAATGCGGGAGAAGAGGAGCAAACCAAAGGGAGTCGGGTGGCGCTGTTGTTTGGAATTCCCGGGATGCTGGTGGGGAGCGTGCTGGTGGGATGGGTTCTGATCGAACGCACTGGTAGCCAGTCCGTAGCAGCCGGAGCCTTGCCGGGCGCGCCGCGGACCATTGGCTGGCTGTTATTTCATAATTTTCTGCTGCCCTTTGAAGTGACTTCGATTTTGGTGTTGATCGCCATCATGGGCGCCGTAGTCCTGGCCAGCCATCCGGACGCAGACCAGGGAAAGAAGGAAAGCTGATGGTGCCGATCTCGTACTACCTGATCCTCAGTGGAATCTTGTTTGCCTGCGGCGTGACCGGATTTCTGATCAAGCGCAATATCATCAGCATTTTCATGTCGATTGAACTGATGCTGAATGGCGTGAATCTTTCATTTGTCGCATTTGCCGCGCAGTGGCATGCGCTTGAGTGGGCAGATATTCGTGTTCTTCGTGATGGTAGTAGCGGCGGCCGAAGCCGCCGTAGGCCTCGCTATCATCATCGCGGTATACCGCACGCGTGAAACCCTGAACGTCGACCAGGTGGATTTGCTCAAACTATGACGCCCGACTTGCATCTGTGGCTGATTCCGGTGCTGCCGCTGGTGGGCGCCGCTATCAATGGTTTTCTGGGCAAGAACTTTTCCCGGCAAACCGTTGCCGCCGTGGCCCTGCTGTTCAGTGGCGCGGCATTTGCCATGGGGCTGTTTGTGGCGTCCCGGTTCTCTTCGCTGACCACGCCGCATGTCGAGTTCCTCGCCACCTGGATACGGGCAGGAGCCTTTCAGGTGGACTTCTCGTTTTACCTCGACCAGCTTTCGCTGGTGATGCTGCTGGTGGTCACCGGCGTCGGCTTCCTCATTCATATTTATTCCGTCGGCTACATGTGGGAGGAAGGTGGGTTCTATCGCTTCTTCGCCTACCTGAATCTGTTCATGTTTTTCATGCTGACCCTGGTTCTCGCCAGCAATTACCTGCTGATGTTTATCGGCTGGGAAGGCGTGGGCCTGGCGTCGTATCTTCTGATCGGGTTCTGGTTCACCAAGGACTCCGCCGCCTCGGCGGGCAAGAAGGCGTTCATCGTCAACCGCGTCGGTGATTTCGGATTTCTGATCGCACTCTTTCTCCTGATCAAGCATTTCGGTTCGCTGAACTTCGAGCAGGTTTTCCAGAGCGTCACTCCGATGACCCCCGAGACCGGCGGAGCTGGACTGCTCACGACGGTCGGCCTGCTGCTGATGGTTGGGGCCGCGGGCAAGTCGGCGCAGATTCCGCTCTATGTGTGGCTGCCCGATGCGATGGAGGGCCCAACTCCGGTCTCCGCGCTGATTCATGCCGCGACCATGGTGACCGCGGGCGTGTACATGGTTTCGCGGTCGCACGTGATTTTTGAGCGGGCGCCGATGGCCCTGACGGTGGTAGCCATCATTGGGACGCTGACGGCTTTGTTCGCCGCGACCATCGGCATCACGCAGACCGATATCAAGAAGGTGCTGGCGTACTCCACGATCTCGCAGCTTGGGTTACATGTTCATGGCCTGCGGCGTGGGAGCGTTTTCGGCTGGCTATTTTCCATCTGATGACCCACGCATTCTTCAAGGGGCTGCTGTTTCTGGCCGCAGGGTCGGTCATTCACGCGGTGAGTGGCGAGCAGGACATGCGTCAGATGGGCGGGCTGCGAACGAAAATTCCGTGGACGTTCTGGACCATGACCATCGCCACTTTCGCTATCGCCGGCATTCCGCCGTTTGCCGGATTTTTCAGCAAGGACGAAATCTTGTGGCGGGCTTACCAGGCCAGTTGGGTTTATTGGTTTATTGGACTGTTCACGGCATTTCTCACTTCGTTTTATATGTTCCGGCTGTGGTTCATGACTTTTTTCGGGGAGTATCGGGGGACGGCAGAAGAATCGCACGAGGATTCGGCACACGATTTAGCGCATGACGACACGCGGGCGGGGGCGGCCGCGCCACATGGACATGGGCATGGCGGGATTCATGAGAGTCCGCGGCTCATGGTGATCCCGCTGGTGGTGCTGGCGGTGCTGTCTTTCACCGGCGGTTGGATCGGAGTTCCGGCATCACTCGGCGGCAGCAATCGCTTTGAGAGATTTCTCGGCCCCGTATTTCACTCAGCGATCGTGGCCGAAGGTGGCAGCGCAATGGCGGCTCCGGAAAAAGAAACCGACGGGCACGAACCGCAGACTGGTCATGGGACCGAACTGCTTTTTACCGGGATTTCGGTGTTTGCGGGGCTGCTCGGGTTTGTCCTGGCCTGGCTGCTTTACTATCACGACCCGCAGTTGCCGCAGAGAATCGCCGCTGGCTTGGGAGGCCTTTACGAGGCGGTAGTCCACAAGTATTACATCGACGAACTGTACGC
Organism: Terriglobia bacterium; assembly: GCA_963803655.1. Lineage (GTDB taxonomy): Bacteria > Acidobacteriota > Terriglobia > Terriglobales > Acidobacteriaceae > JAIQFF01. The sequence continues at coordinate 58,455 of CAWDNR010000007.1, read as the reverse complement.
GACGCTGTTCGTGAAGCCGCTGATAGCGGGGTCCGCGCTGATTTTGTGGCACGGGATTGATCAGGACGTGATCGACGCCTCGGTGGACAACGGAGCGCAGGGGGCAAATGAAGTTTCCGATTCGATTCGTCACATGCAGTCCGGCAACCTGCGCTCGTATGCCGGATGGGTGGCGGCTGGAGCGGCGGCGGTGATTGCATACATGGTCTGGATGGGAACCCGATGAATGCGGACAACTGGAGTCCGGTCATTCTCACGCTGGTGACCTTTATCCCGCTGGCGGGTGCGCTCCTGCTGCTTTCATTGCCGCGGCGTGACCGCGACATTCGGATATTTTCCCTGGTGGTAACGCTGTTTACTTTTGTCCTGTCACTCCACCTGCCCGTGCATTTCCATCGGGCCCAGAGCGGATTCCAGTATGAATTCGACCATGCCTGGATTCCCACGCCCAACATTCACTACCACCTGGGCGTGGACGGAATATCCATGTGGCTGGTGGTACTAACCACATTTCTGACCCCGTTATGCGTACTGATTTCATGGAAATCCATTCATGAGCGGGTAAAGGAATTCTTCATCATATTGCTGGTGCTGGAAACGGCTCTGATCGGCGTGTTCGTCGCGCTCGACCTGTTTATGTTTTATTTCTTCTGGGAAGCTACGCTGATACCGATGGCGTTGTTGATCGGGATGTACGGCCATGGACGCAAGGTTTATGCCGCGGTCAAATTCTTCATGTACACCATGATCGCATCGGTGTTTATGCTGGCGGCGATTCTGTGGCTCTATGCGAAAGTTGGGACTTTCGACTTTGTGACCATCCAGAATGCAATCCGAAGCGGACAGGTGGCGATTTCACCGGCGCGGCACAGTGGCTTTTCCTGGGATTCTTCATCGCGTTTGCCGTCAAAGTTCCGCTTTTCCCATTCCACACCTGGTTGCCGGACGCCCACGTGGAGGCGCCTACCGCGGGGTCCGTGCTGCTGGCCGGCGTGCTGCTGAAGATGGGGACTTACGGCATGCTGCGCTTCAACCTTGGACTGTTTCCCGATCAGGCTCGCGCCAACGCCTGGTGGGTCATGATTCTGGCGCTGATCGGCATCGTTTATGGCGCGCTGGTGGCGCTGGTCCAGCCCAACATGAAGAAGCTGATTGCTTATTCTTCAATCAGCCATCTGGGTTTTGTGGTGCTGGGGATTTTCAGCTTCACGCAAGCTGGCCTCGACGGCGCGACGTTCGTGATGCTGGCGCATGGCGTATCGACGGGAGCTCTGTTCATGCTGGCGGGCATTCTGTATGAACGCCGTCACACGTATGAGATCTCGGAATTCGGCGGGCTGGCGAGCTCGATGCCCGTCTACGCGAGCTTCTTCCTGTTTGTCGTACTGGCATCGGTTGGGTTGCCCCTCCTGAACGGTTTTATCGGAGAGTTCCTGGTGCTCAGTGGAGCATTTCAGGCGCGCGCAGTTTACGGAATTCTAGGCGCGACGGGCATCATCTGGAGTGCCGGGTACTTGTTGTGGATGTATCAGCGAGTGTTTTACGGAAAGATCACGCACCCAGTAAATGAGACACTGCCTGATCTGGATACGCGCGAGCGTATTGCGCTTCTGCCGGCGGCCGCCGCTGCGCTGGTAATGGGTGTGGCGCCGCTGTTGTGGCTCAACGCCATCGATCCCGCCGTACAGACTGCGTTGGCGCCGTTCGCGCAACTGGCCAGCAAGGTGGTTGGCCAGTGAATACCTCTGGAGTGACTCAGACCATGCCTCAGGGCATCGAATACATTCGCATTCTGCCGGAGATCGTACTTTCCTTGTTCGGCATGGTCATCATGGTGCTCGATCCCCTGGTGGACGAGCGCGGCAGCCAGAAACTACTCGGCCTCATTGCGTCTAATCGGCTCTGTGGCGGCGATTGCGGCAACGCTTTACCAGTCGCAATTTCCTGGGCTGGGATTCTGGGGCATGGTCAAGGTGGATGCGTTCAGCATCTTCTTCCACGTACTGGTTACAGCGATTACCGCCGTGGTCATCCTCAGTTCTTTCGAGTACATGCAAGTGCAGCAGATCCGGGCGGGGGAATATTACGGGCTGATTCTTTTGGGCGCGGTCGGCATGTGCCTGATGTCATCGGCGGTCGAGCTGGTGCTTATTTTCATTGCGCTGGAGATTTCGTCGATTTCCACTTATGTGCTGGCCGGCTTCAGGCGGCGCGCGGCGATCAGCAGTGAAGCTTCGCTGAAATATTTCCTGCTGGGTTCTTTTGCCACGGCTTTCTTTCTTTACGGAGTGGCGCTGATGTTCGGCGCCACCGGGTCTACCAGCATTTCGGTCATTGCGACAGGCGCTGCGGTCGGGCCCGATTCCGCTGCTGGCCTACGTCGGAATCGCGTTCATGTTCGTGGGCCTGGGTTTCAAAGTGGCGGCCGCTCCTTTTCATATCTGGACACCTGACGTGTACGAAGGCGCTCCGGCGCCGGTGGTCGGCTTCATGTCGACCGCGCCCAAGGCTGCGGCATTTGCGGTGCTGCTGCGCGTCATGTTTGAAGCCAATGCACCCGGGCGGGTTTGGCTGATCTGGGTGGCGGCGGCGCTGTCCATGACCCTGGGAAATGTCGGCGCGCTGGTGCAGCAGAACGTCAAACGGCTGCTGGCATATTCTTCCATCGCGCATGCCGGATATCTGCTGGTGGCTTTTGCCGCCTTGCCCAACAATGGCATTCCCGCGGCGATGTTTTACACCGCCTCGTACGCCGCCATGAATGTGGGCGCGTTTGCCGTGGTCAGTCATCTCGCGGGCGCCGGAGAACGGCTATGTCACCCTGGATGACTACGCGGGGCTGGGACGTCGATCGCCGGTGCTCGCCGCCACGCTAACGATTTTTTTGCTGTCGCTGATCGGAATTCCCATGACCGGCGGCTTCTTCGCCAAGTTCTATGTGTTCAGCGCCGCCCTGCAAGCCAACCTGGTTGGACTCACCATCATCGGCGTGCTCAACAGCGCCGTAGGCGCGTACTACTACCTGCGAATCATCGTGGTGATGTATATGCGTGAAGCGCGGGAAGAGTTGCCGGCAATTCCGGTTTCACCCGCTCTCGGTGCCGCGATCGGCATCAGCGTGGCCGCCACTCTTTACCTGGGCTTGCTTCCCGGACGAGTCCTGGAATATGCGTCGCGCTCGGCAGCGGAGCTCCTACATTAAGTTTCAGCGGCTGGCTTGTGTGGGGTAACGGGTTACTGCGATTATCCCAGATCGAGCCGGCACGGATTTGTTGAATCCTCCAAACCTCAAGTCCAGCGGGCATTTCGCCGTATCTAAAAACGCAACATTTTGCCTGAGCAATTGACAATCGAGCACGATGCGTTCATCATGTGTTCCTGATCGGGAATATTTTGGAGCCTGGGAGGTCAGTCAATGAGGAGTCTAATTCAAAGGATTTGGTCCGAAGACCAGGGACAGGACATCGCAGAATACGCAGTCATGCTGGCGGTGATTCTCGTTCTGGTTGTCGGGACGATACGACTGGTCGGCTCTAACGCGAACAACGTTTTCTCCAACGTCGCCAGCTCAGTTCAATAGCCAGCCGAGCCGCCAGTCTGAACTCCATTTTTCAGCCGGTATAGGGTTTCGCCGGCATGGGGAATCAGCTTGACACCTTCACTTTCGCGTCCCTGCCAGTCTTCGAACCGGATGCTCTTGGGATCGATGTAATTCAGGTTCAAGCGCCGGCAGCGTGCTTCGGGAATGCCGGTGGCGAGGGTGACTTTTATCCGCAGGGATTCGACACCGGTCGGGGCGTCGTACGTGCCCTGCCCTATCAGGTGCGTGGAATGCGCAATCACGCCACGAGGCACGTCAACGAACCGGTCCCACTGTTTGAGAAAGTAATCCCGGCAGTGATAGCCAATGCGGTCGAGAAAAGCGCCGTGGGTGTAACTGAATTCGGTAATGTGAGGAGCGTAGATAATGACCTCGCCGCCGTTCGCGATGGCGGGCTCGAGTTTATACATTCCCTTTGCGCCAGTCCAGATGTCGTCGTACATCTCGGGCAGGACGGAGAGAACGCGACGAAATGGGCGGTCCTCCCAGCGAACGTGCTCTTGTGCTGACAGCGCCGCCGCCGCTTTCCAGGCTTCCCGTGCGGCGCCGAAATAGATGCCGGCGATCTCCTGCTTTCTCAGAACCAGCGCGAAGCAGGCGACCGGGACTGTAATTTTTTCAGCGGCTTGATCGATAAGGGCACGAACCGGAGTGTGGTGGGTGCCGATGAGGTTGTAGCTCCCGAGCAGCGCGCCGAGCCAGTGGGTCTGGTTGATGATCTCTCCGCTGCTGACTCCCGGAAACAGATACTTGTTGCCTCCCGAAAACCCCACCACTTCGTGGGGAAACACGGGTCCGCAAATCAAGACCTGGTCGTAGTCGAAGAGCAAGCGATTGATCTTGACCAGGATCGGTTCCGACAAGAGGCCGCCTGAGGCCTCGGCAACTTTATCGGCGCGGATCGTACCCAGATCCATAAACGTGCCCGGAAGGTCCCAGCGGTGGTTGAACACGCGGGCATTGCCGCAGGTTCCGTTGACGACAGGACACCCCAACAGGCGGGTGAGTTGGGCCTCGCTCATCAGCGAATGTGTGCCGAGGGCGATGAGGTAGTCGCAAGCGGCCGCTTGAGTGCCGATCTCTTCTTGCAGAAGCTGAAACATCAGAGGCATGGGCATGGTGCGAGTGCCATCCGGAATGATGGTCAGCACACGCTTGCCCGTGAGATTGAGTCCGGCGGCGGCTTGGGCAACGATCTGGCGGACCTCATCGCGAGACAGCATTCGATCAACCGCGCTCTTACCGATGGTCATTGGTTTCGGCCCTGTTATCTTTTTTCCGTCCTGAGGCTTGCATGTGCATTATGCTACCGCAACGAAACAGGTGGGGACAGCCGGGGCGGCTGTCCCCACCCGTTTCGTCGTGCTACTGGTTGACGCCGCTGGCGAGGAATCCTCCGTCTACCGGTAACACGTGGCCGGTGACGAAGCTGGCAGCCTCGGAAGCCAGGAACACCACGGCGCCGCCGAGTTCGTCGAGTTTCCCGAATCTCTTCATCGGTGTTCGCAGCAGAAATTCGCGGCCACGCTCGGTGCCGTCGAGCAGGGCGGCATTCAGGTCGGTACGGAAGACACCTGGAGCGATTGCATTCACGCAAACTCCGAACTTGGCCCATTCGATAGCGAGAGATTTCGTCAGCGAGGCCACTGCCGCCTTGCTGGCACTATATGCGGCAACCTCATACAACGCCACGAACGAGGAAATCGAAGCTATATTGATAATGCGGCCGTAACTGCGCTCGATCATGTGCCGGCCAAACACGCGACAGGCGTGTAGAGTTCCGTTCAGGTTGGTTTCCAGGATCGCATTCCAGTCAGATTCCTGGACGTCAAGCGTGGGCATCCGCTTGGTGCGACCGGCGCAGTTGACCAGGATCTGCACGCTGCCGAATTCCGCCGTCACGGCTTGCAGAAGCTGGTCGAGGCTGGTGACGTCGGTGACATCGCAAGTCTGGATGAGCGACCGCCGGCCGATCGCCTTGACCTCGGAAACGGCAGCGCCTACTTGTTCGGCGCGGCGTCCCGAGGGGACAACGTTGGCACCGGCTTGAGCCAGTGCCTTGGTAAGAGCAAGCCCGATGCCCGTGGTTCCGCCGATCACAACCGCAGTCTTGTTCGTTAGATCAAGAAGTGGATGACTCATCAATCGTTCCTTGTCTGCATTGGTTTTGTTGGACTGAATTATAGGGTCAGACCGCTTGCCGTGCTTGGACCCTCGTATTTCGTCGCAATACGGATTGGCGATGCCTGCCACGGGTCGGTGAAAAGAATATTGCAGCCCTCACGCCGGTATGACATCTTTTATAAGACGAATCGTACTTAACGGAGGAACCTTTTTGAGAGCCATTGCCCGTAGTCTTCAGGGTTCATTTATGACGTTCGCCGTCATTGCAATCGTTTTGGCCTGCGAGGCCCCAGCCCAGAACTCGAATTTCCATAACGCGCCGGCATCAGCCAAGGAACTGAAGAACCCTTACGAAGGGCAGCAGCCTCCGAACGCGAGGGCACTATTCCATCTGCGCTGCGCCCGCTGCCACGGAGAGAATGGCGAAGGCTCAGGCAATATTCCTCCCCTGAAGGTGGAAAGAATCAAGTCGGTGACCCCCGGCGAAATTTTCTGGTTCATCACCAAGGGCGACGTACCCAACGGCATGCCTTCCTGGGCAACGCTGCCCAGGCAACAACGCTGGCAGATCGTGAGCTATGTGCAATCGCTCGGTCAACCACAGAGTGCACGGGCGAGCAGGCTGGCTGCGGCCCCGCTGGTGGCCGAGAAATTGAACGTGCCGCCTCCAACGCCACCCTTTACTGACTTCCGATATGAGAAGCCGGGAAATGTTCGTAAGATCACACTGAAGGATCTTCCCGCGCCCTTCGCAACCCCGTCGGCGCCCAATGGCCCCCAGGTTGTGGCGCGGCCAGAAGGAGCATGGCCGCAGGTTCTGGACGGCTTTAAAGTGGAGCAGTACGCGGCAGGCCTCGACGAGCCGCGGATCATCCGCACTTCCCCCAATGGCGACATTTTCGTGGCCGAGACCAAGGCTGGCGACATTAGAGTCTTCCGCGGGATCACCGGCAACGGCAAGCCCGAGCAGATGTCAGTTTTTGCTGGCGGCCTGAACCAGCCGTTTGGTATCAACTTTTATCCCCCCGGTCCAAATCCGCGGTGGGTTTACGTGGGAAACATCGATTCGGTTGTTCGCTTCCCGTATCAAAATGGCGATCTGCAAGCCCGTGGTGCGGCCCAGCACATTGCGGACGTACCGGATGGCGGCGGCCATACGACGCGCGATATTCAGTTCTCGCTTGATGGCAAGAAAATGTTTGTCTCGGTGGGTTCTGGTTCCAATGTCGACGACCCGGATACCACGCCGGCGGAAAAAAATCGCGCCGACGTTTTGGAATTCAATCCTGACGGTTCCGAGATGCGGGTTTACGCCTACGGCATTCGCAACTGCGTGGGACTGGGAATGAACCCGAAGACCGGTGAGTTATGGTGTTCCACCAACGAACGCGATGGCCTAGGCGATAACCTGGTTCCCGATTACATCACCCATGTGCAGGAGGGTGGCTTCTACGGCTGGCCCTGGTGGTATATGGGCGGACATCAAGATCCCCGACACGACGGCAAGCACCCCGAACTTAAAGACAAGGTCATCACTCCGGACGTCATCCTGAATCCCCACAATGCATCGCTCGGAATCACCTTCTATGATGGCAAACAATTCCCGGCGGAATATCAAGGGGACCTTTTTGCGTCCGAGCATGGCTCCTGGAACCGGGCCGTTCGCGTGGGCTACGAGTTGATCCGCGTACCCCTGCATCAGACTGGACATGCCAGCGGCGAATATGAGGATTTCATGACCGGTTTCGTCGTCGACAATGGGCATGTCTGGGGGCGACCGGTTTCGGTCACCACCGCTCCCGACGGCTCGCTGCTGGTTACCGACGACGCCTCGAATTCCATCTGGAGGATCAGTTACACAGGAAAGTAGAGCAGGCGCCGCTCAAACGCAAGAGCTTGATCGTCGACGACCGGCCACATCTTCTATATCTATATGCTCACAGAATTGGACCAAAGGCCGGCTGGTTTGAGTTGAGCGAGAGACACGATGCAAGATTGCCTCTTCTCGCGTCGAAAATTCCTGAAGGCGGCGGGTACAGCGGCGGGAAGTTCCCTGCTCCCTCCACTCGTCAGCTTTGGCCAGTCGGCTGTGTCCGATCCGCAGGAATCCAGTTCGCAACTGGGCAGTCTTCCAGACTACACGCTCATCATTGCTGTCAAGACCATTGAACTTGCTCCCAATCGCATTATCTCCACAACCACTTACAACGGCCAGTTTCCGGGGCCACTTCTGCGTTTAAAAGAAGGCCGGCGAGTAACCATCGACATTCACAACCAAACCGACCGGCCGGAGCAATTGCACTGGCACGGGCAAGCTGTTTCTCCGGACGTGGATGGGGCTGCGGAAGAAGGCACTCCGTTTATTGCCCCCCACGCAAGCAGGCGAATTTCGTTTGTCCCCAAGCCTTCCGGACTTCGGTTCTATCACACCCACGTTCGCGCAAAAGCGGACCTGAGCGCAGGACAGTACAGCGGCCTGGTCGGTCCCGTATACATCGAACCGAAGAACCATCTGGGCGATTATGATCGCGAAGTCTTTTTGACCTTGAAGGAATTCGAACCCACATTCAGCCGCGGCGGCGACATGGCGATGGACTTCCTGTCTCCGGCAACGGTAGTGAGAAGCCTGAAAGATACCGGAGAGAGCGCCATGAGAGCCTCTTTGGCGAAGGGGGCGCCTCGTGGCTTCGAAGTGGGGTACGGTTCGTTCACCATCAACGGGCGGATGCTGGGACACGGTGAACCGATCCGGGTGAGGCGAGGTGAGCGGGTGCTGTTCCATGTCCTGAATGGAAGCGCGACCGAGATTCGCAGCCTGGCGCTGCCCGGACACACCTTCACGGTGGTCGCCCTGGATGGAAATGCAATCCCCAAACCAACGCCGGTCCCAGGGCTCTGGCTGGGCACGGCAGAAAGGGTTTCTGCCATCGTGGAGATGAATCACCCGGGGGTATGGATCATGGGCGACCTGGCGGACGACGATCGCCATCACGGCATGGGTATCGTGGTCGAATATGCCGGGGGGAAAGGCAAGCCCCAATGGGTTTCTCCAAAACCGTTTCGCTGGAACTACGCTCATTTTGGTGGCACGGTGGCGAGCTCAGAACCTGACCAGGTCTTCGACATGATTTTTGCCAAGCAAAATGCGGCACGGGATGGTTTCAATCTGTGGACGATCAATGACGTCGCCTTCTCGGAACAGGACATGCAGCCCATGTTGCGTGTGGAAAAAGACAAACGCTACCGCCTGCGCATGCAGAATGCGACTGACGATATTCACCCGATTCATCTTCATCGCCACAGTTTCGAACTGACTCAAGTAGACGGGCAGAAGACTTTCGGGGTGATGAAAGATGTCGTGATGGTCGGCGGCTATCAGCAAGTCGATATTGATTTCACGGCGGACAATCCCGGGCTGACGCTCTTTCATTGCCATCAACAACTGCACATGGATTTTGGCTTCATGGCACTCTTTGACTATATCGAGCAGGCTCCGGCAACGGCTCTTCACGCTGACACGGCGCGCACATGATCGCCTCACGAGAGATTGGTTAGAAGGGGATAGACGAACTGGATACAATCCACGAGTCGGCACGGTACTTCTTCATAACTCTGCTATCCCGGCATGTTTGCGGATTTGTGAGCTCTCTTGATCCATAAATATGACGCTCTGATTCTCGGCGGCGGAGCTGCCGGATTGATGTGTGCTATCGAAGTGGGCAAGCGGGGCCGACGGGTAGCTGTTCTCGAACGTGCCGAGCGGCCGGGCAAGAAAATTCTTATCTCCGGTGGAGGCCGCTGCAATTTCACCAACCTCCACTGTTCGGCGGAAAACTTCATCTCAGCCAATCCCCACTTCGCCAAATCGGCGTTAGCGCGTTACACGTCTGCCGATTTCGAGGCGCTGGTCGAAAAACATGACATCCCTTACCACGAAAAGTCGCTGGGCCAGCTTTTCTGTGATCGCTCCGCTCAAGACATTCTGAATATGCTCGAAGAGGAGTGTCGCGCGTCGGGAGTTCAGTTGTTTACGAGGATTACGATCCACGAAGTAACCCGGACGCGACGAGTTCGTGGTGAGGGCCGGGGAAAGAGAATTTCGCGCTCCGGCATTGGTGGTGGCCACCGGCGGGCTGTCCATTCCAAAGATGGGAGCCACTGGATTCGGATACGACCTGGCGCGACAATTCGGGTTGGCGATCCGCGAAACTCGGCCGGGATTGGTGCCACTCCTGTTCGGAGCGGAGGATGGCCGGCGCTACACTGACTTGGCCGGGGTATCTGCGGAAGTGATTGCCGAGTGTGAAGGCCAACGCTTCCGCGAGAAAATGTTGGTGACTCATCGCGGGCTCAGCGGACCGGCCATCCTGCAGATTTCATCCTACTGGAAGAAGATGGAATCCATCTTCATCGATCTGGCGCCGGACCATGAGGTCGCGGCAGAGGTTCTCGAAGACCTCGTGCCGCGAAACACCGCTTCGCTGCGGACCGCGTTGCGTAGATTTGTGCCGAACCGTTTGGCTGATCGATGGTTGGAAATCCATGAGCCGAAGAGTTTGACGAACGCCTCGCTGAAGGAATTGGAACGCAAGATACACGGGTGGGCCCTGGTTCCGTCGGGTACGGAGGGCTACGGAAAGGCCGAAGTGACAGCGGGAGGCGTGGATACCGACGAGTTGTCCGCGAAAACGATGGAAAGCCGGAAGGTGCCCGGCCTGTTTTTCATCGGAGAAGTAGTGGATGTGACCGGCCACCTGGGCGGATTCAACTTTCAATGGGCATGGGCATCGGGCGCCAGCGCGGGACGGGCGTTGTAGGCTGAGCCCTGCACTCCGGCGCTGCTTTCTTGACGCCAACAAGAACTGGGTTGATGATCTCTGTCGGACTTCATCATCTGAAACCAACTCGGGAGCGTTGAACAAATGACCTGTACTCTTTCCGTACCCCGCTGGCGAATCGAGTGGAGCACTTGCCTGCTACGCGTGGCCTGCGGGGCCGTTTTAACTCTGGGGCTGGGAATCGCCGCCTGGGCAACCCCCGTTCCGAAAACAGGCAAGTCCCTTCACATCTACTTCGTCGATGTCGAAGGCGGCCAGGCAACTTTGTTCGTTACCCCTGCGGGACAATCTCTGCTGATCGACACGGGATGGCCGGGGAATGAGGGCCGCGATGCGGACCGGATTGCAGCCACCGCCCGAAAAGCCGGGATCAGCAAGATCGATTACGTCCTGATCACGCATTTTCATGATGACCATGTGGGGGGCGTTCCCCAACTGGCCGCGCGCATTCCGATAGGAACATTCCTCGATCATGGAGACAACCGTGAAACCACCGACGCCGTGACCGTAAAGGACTGGCAGGCCTATCAGGCAGTGCTGGCGACGGGAAAGTACAAGCGCATCAGCGCCAAGCCGGGAGACGCTCTGCCGGTCGAGGGAATAGAGGCAACGACTATCAGCTCGGACGGAGCGTTGATCGACAAACCACTGGCGGGCGCCGGGCAGGTCAACCCGTATTGCAAGGATGCCGAGCAATTTCCAGCGGACGCGACAGAGAATGGCCGTTCCCTGGGGACATTCATTAATTTTGGCACCCTGAGAATCTTGGATCTGGGCGATCTTACGCATGACAAGGAAATGCAATTGATGTGCCCCATCAACAAAATCGGCAAGATCGACATTTACATCGTCTCTCATCATGGCTGGTCGGAGAGCAGCAGCCCGGCTTTCGTATACGGCCTCGCTCCCCGCGTGGCCATCATGGACAACGGAGCCAAAAAGGGCGGCACTCCTTCGGTCCTGGACATCATCAGAAAATCACCCGGCCTTGAAGATCTCTGGCAACTGCATTTTTCCGAAGAGGGTGGCGCGGCGCACAATGTGGCCGCGGAGTTCATCGCGAATCCCGACGGATCCGACGCAGCAAACTATCTGGAGCTTACGGCTCACCCGGACGGAAGCTTCGAAGTCTTCAACTCCCGGACGCAGAAGAGCAAACACTATTCAGCGCACTGAAGCAGAAATCGACGTACCGTGCGCCATCCGGTACGCGTAGCCGGAACCAAATTGTAACCAATCAGCATCAAAGCTTCGGGGGGACTGATGTCAAAACCGCACGTGGCAATTATCGGCCTGGGCATTATGGGAAGCGGAATGGCGGGGCGGCTGCTTTCCGCCGATTTCACTCTCACCGTCTACAACAGAAACCAAGACAAGGCTGCGCCTTTCGGCAGCGCGGGCGCGTATGTTGCCGGGTCACCACGCGAGGCGGCGTCCAAGGCGGAAATCATCATCGCCATGGTCTCGGATGATATTGCTTCCCGCGGTGTGTGGCTTGGCGAAAAGGGCGCGCTGGCAGGGGCGTCTCACGGATCGGTCCTCATCGAATGCAGCACTCTCACGGTTGGCTGGATTAAGGAACTCGCAGCGGCCGCTGCTCAGCGAGGATGCGAATTGCTCGACGCACCTGTGACCGGCACCAAGCCCCATGCAGCTTCCGGCGAGTTATTGTTCCTGATCGGAGGATCGGAGGCGGCGCTCGCCACTGCACAACCCGTTCTGTCTGTGTTGGGTCGCGAATTTGTTCATCTTGGTCCGACTGGAAGCGGCGCCCTGATGAAGCTCATCAACAATTTCATGTGCGGGGTTCAAGCTGCGTCTCTTGCTGAAGCCGAATATATGATCGGCGCTGGCGGCCTGAACCTCGAGAAAGCCCTCGCGATACTCACCCAGGGCGCTCCAGGCAGTGCTCTGGTGCGAATAGCCGCCGCCCGCGCCTTTGCCAATGACTTCGCGCCGAATTTTCCGCTGCATTTGATGGCCAAAGACCTGGGATATGCCATCGGAGAAGCCTCACGACTTGGACACAACCTTCAGACTGCGAGTTCCGCACTCACTATCTTCCAGGAAGCGATTGCCGGGGGTTATGGCGATCAAGATTTTTCCGCGGTGATCAAGTCACAGCAGCGAGGTTAAGCGCGACCGGGCGATTGTGCTGGAATCTATTCCCACGTCATACGGATAAGAGATAGCCCTTGTCTGGGCAAAGTGAATTGCAGATGTGCGGCACCTTGTGCGACCGGCACCCACGCGGGGGAGGTCAGCAACTGCAACTGGCCCGCGTGTTGCAATTGCGCGTATTGTTCCTCGGTCGGCCATTGCGGCGAGCCCATCTCTTTCCATACCGTGAAAGCGTTGCTGTGACGGAAATCGATGCGGAAGTGTTCAAGCAGTCCATGGCCGGCTTTTGTGGGCAGCCCGCCGACGACAAGGTCGATCGGAGCCGCGACAGCCGGGAGGTCATCGTCATGGTAATTCCAGATCAAGACCTCGACTTCATGTTCCTTCCGCGTGGCAATCGTGCTGATGTCCGGCTGTCGACGCACACCATCGCGGTCAACATCCTCAGAACGCAAGGCACCTGAACTAATCAGCGCTTACGCGTTCGGTTCCCAGCAAACCCAGCATACGAAAAGCATTCAGCACCGGTTTGTCTACTCCGTTGGTGGCCAGCGTGCGGAAGCCCTCAAAGTAGGGTTGGTCTTCGAATTCAAAGGCCCAGGTCACAGCGCCCATAAAATTAATGCGCTCGCGGCTAGCTAGAAAAAGAATGTTGTTCAGTGTCTCCGCCGTGTAAGCGGCATACAACGCCCCGTTGCGATAGGAATTCTGAGGATTGTTCCGAGCCGAGCAGGCTGCGCATCCTTCCGGGTCCGACTCTCCCAGAATGATTGGCGTGCGTCGCCATTCCGGAAACGATGCCACAATCTGGAAGCCCTTCTCAATCGCGGCCAACTGGCGCGCGAGGCCCATCTGCACGTGATCGCCCTGCCACTTCGGAGATCCCTTGGGATGAAAGCTGATGAAGTCGAGCCGCGTGCCCGTCCTTCCGCTCACATAGTTTGGTTGATGGGCGCAGTGATCGAGGAACGAGCGTAAAAAATCCGCGGCCTTGGGATTCGCCGGGCCCGTGCTGTCCGGGCCACCGACCCGTGCCTCCGGAAGCGCGCGCAGCACCGCGTCTACGCTGAAGTCATACAGCTTGAAATATTCCTGCGACGTTCCCTTCCAGTAGTCGATGTCGGGCTCGTTCCAGACCTCCCACAACCAGGTTTTTACTTCCGCATCGCCATAGCGCTCACGCAGGTGACGAACAAACTGAAATACGAGTTCCGACCACTTTTGATAATCCCTCGGAGGGTAGGCCCAGCCGGTATAAATCGAGCCTTGGGGGAAACTATGACGATACGGCTCCGGATGCGTTGATAGTGCTTCCGGCATGAAACCGATTTCAACTAGTGGCTTTACTCCCGCTTTCTGAAACGTGTCAAAAATCCGGTCCAGGATGGTCCAGCTGTAAACTGGGTTTTCCGCCGCGGCTTCGGTGTAAACGTTGGTCGATCCCCACTTCAAAGATGCGGAGCCGTCGCCCGTGGTCAACAGGTTGTGGACGCGCACATAAGCGGGCGCTGGACTGAGCGCTGCCAGTTCGCCGAGCAGCTTCTTGCCGTTCGGCGCGTACGTGTAGTTGGGCTCGTCATAGCCGAAATAATTCCAGATCGGCGAAAATGCGCCCTGGGGTTGATCGACCTGGACGCGAATATTCACACTCTCCGGACTTTGCTGCGAGAAGGCAGAGGGAGAAAGGAGCCCCAACAGTAGGAACACCAGCAAGAAGCGATGGAGGAAAACGCGGAAGGCCCTTAACACTCGGTCTGGACGAAATGTGGGATACACTCGAAATTCAGTGGCAGAGGCGTTGAGCGCGCGGTGGCTGGAGGCGTCATCGCACGGATCGTCGGTCGCGCACACGGCCCGAACCTTGAATTTCATGAGTATCGCCTGTGCTGTGAGATCTCCATTTTGCAGCGTGGAGTTTCCTCGTTCCCACACCCGCTCCAGACATCGAATTTCCCAGCTATTCACTCGACCTCGCCCCCATGACTACGCCTCCAGTTGGTAACGGCGGTATCATATTAGACTTCCACAGACGTCTTCTGGAAGAATAGCGCGACAACGTGGGTAGAGGGGAAACATGATGCAGATCAAAGTCAATGGCGTAGAGCATTCCTTCGACGGCGATCCCAACCTGCCGCTGCTGTGGTATCTGCGCGACATTTTGGGGTTGACCGGAACCAAGTTTGGCTGCGGCATGGCGCTGTGCGGGGCCTGTACCGTGCACCAGGACGGAAAGGCGATCCGGTCGTGCGTGACCAATGTGAGCACGACCGCCGGAAAAGAGATCACTACCATCGAAGCCATCTCCAAGGACGGGCTGCATGTGGTGCAGCAGAAGTGGATCGAATACAACGTCCCGCAATGCGGGTACTGCCAGTCGGGACAGATTATGCAGGCCATTTCCCTGCTGAAAGAAAAACCCACGCCCAGCGACGAAGACATTGAAGGCGGCATGTCGGGAAACATCTGCCGCTGCGGTACCTACCAGCGAATTCGGGCGGCGATCAAGGCGGCCGCGGGAGAGAACGTATGAGCAACAGTATTCTGAACGTCAGCCGGCGCGGTTTTCTGCAGGGTGTGGTTTCCACCGGTGCCCTGGTCCTGAGCGTTCGTCTGATTCCGGAGGCGCTGTGGGCGGCTGAGACATCGGCAGGTTCGCACGCCGACCGCGCCATTCTGCATCCCAGCGTGTTTGTGGGAATCGATACGGATGGAACCGTTTATCTGGTCGCGCACCGCTCGGAGATGGGTACCAGCAGCCGCACTTCGGTCCCACTCATTCTGGCGGACGAACTGGATGCGGACTGGAAACGCGTGAAAATTGAACAGGCGATCGGCGACCCGCGATACGGGGACCAGGATACGGATGGATCGCATTCGGTCCGCGACGGTTTTGTAACCATGCGGGAGGCCGGAGCTACCGCGCGCCTGATGCTGACGCGAGCCGCGGCCCAAAAATGGGGAGTGCCAGTTTCGGAATGCGAGTCTGATCTGCATGTCATTGTGCATCGGCCCAGTAAACGCAAAGCAGGATATGGAGAATTGGCTTCCTCCGCCGCCAAATTACCGGTTCCCAAGAAAGAAGAGCTGAAGTTCAAACCCAAGAGTGCATGGCGCTATATCGGCAAAGGAGCGTCCAGCTACGACCTGGCCGACCTTTGCACCGGTAAAGCGGGCTTTGGTATGGACGCTCGTCTGAATGGAATGGTCTACGCCTCGGTCGAGCACCCTCCAGTGCTGGGTGGCAAAGTCAAATCTTACGACGACAAGGCTCCGCTGCAGGTAAAGGGTGTCACGCAAACGATCCCTATAAAGCCTTTTACGCCGCCGCATCACTTTCAACCGCTGGGCGGCGTAGCGGTGATTGCCGACAACACCTGGGCTGCGTTTCAGGGACGCAAGAAGTTGAATGTGGCGTGGGACAACGGCGCAAATGCGAGTTACAACTCGGATCAATATAAAAAGGAGCTGCAGGAGACGGCTCGTAAGCCAGGGAAGGTTGCGCGTAATATCGGCGACGTCGACGCTGCATTTGCAAGAGGCGGAAAAATTATGGAGGCAGACTACTACATCCCGCATCTGGCGCATGCCCCCATGGAACCGCCCGTCGCGTTGGCCGACTACCGCGATGGCAAGGTAACGGTATGGACTTCGACGCAGAATCCGCAGGCAGTACAGGAGACCGTCGGGGAAGAACTTGGCATTCCTAAGGAAAATGTGACCTGCCACGTAACTCTGCTGGGCGGCGGGTTCGGACGCAAATCGAAACCGGACTATGCGGCTGAGGCAGCGATCCTGTCGAAAGCCACGGGCAAACCGGTGAAGGTAGTTTGGAGCCGTGAGGACGACCTCAAGTTTGGGTACTATCATGCTGTAGCTGCCATGTACATGAAGGCCGCGTTGGACGACAAGGGCAAGCCAATCGCCTGGTTGCAACGTTCAGTGTTCCCCCCAATTGGTTCCACATTCGCGTTGAACACAACCTATGGCGACGGGGGTGATCTGGGACAAGGATGGACGGATTTGCCCTTCGATATCCCTAATCACCGCGCCGAGAACGGATCGGCGGAAAACCATGTCCGCATCGGCTGGTTCCGCTCGGTGGCCAATATTTATCACGCGTTCGCGGCGCAGTCTTTTGCCAACGAACTAGCGCATGCATCGGGACGGGACTCGGTGGAATATCTCTTGGAACTGATCGGACCGGCGCGAATCGTGGATGTCAAGGCTTCCGCACCTGAATACGACAATTACGGTGGATCCACAACTGAGTACCCCTTGGATACGGCTCGCATGCGGCGGGTGGTTGAAATAGCCGCGGAGAAATCCGGCTGGGGAAAACGAACGCTGGGAAAAGGCGCAGGGATGGGTATTGCCGTGCACCGGAGTTTCCTGACCTACGTGGCTACGGTCGTAGAAGTAGAAGTAGACGATCAAGGACAGGTGAAAATTCCAGCAGTGCACACGGCGGTGGACGCCGGGGTCGTCGTGAATCCAGAAGCTACCCGGTCCCAATTCGAGGGTGCGGCGGTGTTCGGAACCAGCATTGTGCGGAGCGGGTCGATTACCGCTAAAGCTGGAGTCATTGAGCAAGCAAATTTCAATGACTATCCCGTGGCTAGAATGAACGAAGCTCCCTACAAGACCAGCGTCTACATTGTAGATAGTGACGCGCCGCCGGCGGGAGTGGGTGAGCCGGGAGTGCCGCCGTTTGCGCCCGCGGTCTGCAATGCAATCTTCGCGGCCAACGGAAAGCGGATTCGCGAATTGCCACTTTCGAAAACCTAGCCGCGTGCCCTAGCCTTTGTCTTTTGAAGGGTGGGATCCCACGGTCGTCTAGGCTAAGGATTTTTCGCTGTCCTGAAGGAGTGCCGGGTCCCTGGCGCATTCCCCGTATGACTCTCGAGGGTGCCCCGTCCAAGCTCCGCTTGGACGGGGATACTCGTAGATCGCAGAACGCAAGACCGAGGCTCCCTTTTGCCGCAGTGACTGGCTCTGCTCGACGGAGTGCGTTCGTCGAAAGAAAACCCCCGCCCAAGCGGAGCTTGGACGGGGCACCCTCGAGAATCGTGGATCGGATACGTCCGGTTACCCCGCTTGTGGTGTGCGCCTTCGGCGGGCCTCGTAGGCCTTCAGGTGGGTGTAGGCAATACCGAGAAGCGAGAGCTTTCCATGAGACGAGGCGCCAGCGCGCCCGAGCAGGTCGCCAATGATGTGGTCTGCTTCGATCGGAGCGTTGCGCTCGATGTCACGGAGCATCGAGGCGGTGAGAGCTGCGCCGGTGGCGGTGAGCATCTTGCGGGTGCGGTTCAGTGATGCTTGGCGCACAGGATGGCCCTCGCTGGCCGCAATCGAACTGCACTCCTCGAGCAATCCAAGAATGAAGTCGGTACCTCCCGGAGAGGCACAGATGTCTCCAATGGTTGCGCGCATGAGGCAGGTACTGCCGGCGAGAGACGCCAGGAACACCCACTTCTCCCACATTTCTTGCACGATCTCGATGCTGGCACGTGCATTGAATCGCGCGCCTTCCATTAGGCCGGTAATCGCCTGCACCCGATCTGACAGGGCGCCATCGCGTTCACCGAAAGATAGTTCGTGAGTGTCATTGAGGTGCGCAATCTCACCGTCTTTGATCGCGACTGCAATCAGGCACTGCCCTCCGAGCACACGGTCGCGACCGAAGCGCTCATCCAGCATGTCCAGGTGCCGCATGCCGTTGAGCAGGGGCAGGATGACAGTGTTCGGCGCGACGGCCGGAGCGAAAGAGGTAATCGCGCCGTCGAGATCGTAGGCTTTGCAACTGAGCAGTACCAGATCGAAGGTCTCGCGGAGTTTTTCGGCGAGCACGGTGGCCGGTTTGGAGAAGCTGACATCACCGAAGCGGCTCCGAATTGTTAGGCCTTGACTACTCAACTCCGCCGCGCGCTTCGCACGAACCAGAAAGGTTACTTCCCGATTTATCTCGAGCAGCCTCCCGCCAAAATAGCCGCCAATCGCGCCGGCTCCGACCACCAGGGTACGCACAAATCAGCTCCCCGCCGAGTGTCCCACCCTTCGTCTCTTGAAGGGTGGGATTCCACGGTCGCTTCCTTCTCGGGGTTTTCCCCCGTCACGAATAATCCCCATCACCATCCTTTCGCAAAATACGCGAAGAGGGTGGGGCACCCGATGTTGGAGCGCAGGCTAGCCGCCAGCGATGGCGCCCAGGATGATCAACGGCTCCGTCCCTGATACGACGGCTTCAGGCAGCGGGGCATCCGGCGACTCATGAGACAAGTCTTCCTCGCAGGCAAAGAAACGCAAGAATGGCCGGCGCTCTTGTGTGACGTGATCGCGGATTGTCCCGCACAGCATGGGATAGCGGGCCTCAATCGCGTCGAGGACCGATCGCTGCGTCACGGGACTCTCGACCTCGAGGTTCAAGTCGCCGCGAACCTGCGCCAGCGTCCGAAGATGCGGTGGGAGTATGACTCGGATCATAGTTAGCTCATCATTAATTTGCTATGGCAGCGTCTGCACTTCGACCGAGAGCACCGCCGGAAGATCCCGCACAATGGGAGCCCAGCTATCTCCCGCATCAGCTGACGCGTAGACCTGGCCGCCGGTGGTGCCGAAATATATGCCGCACTTGTCGAGCGAGTCGATGGCCATGGCGTCACGCAGCACGTTGACGTAGCAGTCCTGTTGCGGTAGTCCCTTGGTGAGCGCTTCCCACTCGTTTCCGCCGGTGCGGCTGCGGTACACACGTAGCTTGGCGTCAGGCGGGAAGTGCTCGCCGTCGCTCTTGATGGGGACCACATAAATGGTCTCGGGCTCGTGCGCGTGCACATCGATTGCGAATCCGAAGTCGGTCGGCAGGTTTCCGCTGACCTCTTTCCAGGAGTCGCCGGCATCGTCGCTGCGCATGACGTCCCAGTGCTTCTGCATGAAGAGCACGCGAGGGCGTGAATGGTGCATGGCGATGTGGTGGACGCAGTGGCCGACCTCGGCCGTCGGGTCGGGGATTTGCGCGGAACGCAGTCCCTGGTTAATGGGCCGCCATGTTTTTCCCGCGTCATCGGTGCGGAAAGCGCCCGCGGCCGAAATGGCAATGAATATCCGCTGAGGATCGCTAGGATCAAGAATGATCGTGTGCAGGCACATGCCACCGGCGCCGGGCTGCCATTTGGGGCCGGAACCATGGCCGCGCAGTCCTGAGAGTTCCTGCCAGTTCTGCCCACCGTCGGTCGAACGGAAGAAGGCAGCGTCTTCGACTCCGGCGTAGACAGTTTCCGGATCGGTCAGCGACGGTTCCAGATGCCAAACTCGCTTGAACTCCCAAGGATGAGGCGTGCCGTCGTACCACTGGTGAGTGCCGGCGACCCCGTCGTAGGCGAATTTGTTTCCCACAGGCTCCCATGTCTTGCCGCCGTCGTTCGAGCGCTGGATCACCTGTCCAAACCAGCCGCTGCACTGCGATGCATACAGGCGATTCGGATCGACCGGCGAGCCCTTCATGTGGAAAATCTCCCAGCCGGCAAAGTGGGGACCGCTTACGTCCCACTTCTCCCGCTTGCCATCCGACGTCAGAACGAACCCACCCTTGCGTGTCCCTGCCAGAACCCGTACCTTGCTCATTTATTTCTCCCTCCTGATGGTTAATCGAACGAAGGACCGCCGGATCGACAGGTTTATCATTTTTTTGGGGGGCGGGGTGCCCCACCCTTCGTTCTTGAAGGGGGGATGCCTGTGCTCTCTCAGCTGGCCTTTTTCATCGGGACCTTGGCACCCTTCTTGCGAGCCTCCGAAAGGCCGATGGCGATCGCCTGCTTGCGGCTGGTCACCTTGCCGCCTTTGCCTCCCTGGCCAGAACGAAGCGTACCCCGCTTTTCCCGATGCAGGGCGCTCTTGACACTTTTACCGGCGGCCTTGCCGTATTTGGTATGACCGGACTTCTTCCGTGAATTGGAACTCTCTTTCGCTGCCATGAGAATCCTCCTGCCTCTTAGAGGTGACACTCTCCTACCAGGTTGCCGCACAGACTCGGGCCGTGAACATTCGGTTGATACTACGACTGCACTGAGCGAGACGTCTACGGAATCAGCAGCAGTTTCCCCGTCGTTTTGCGTCCTTCCAGATCCCGGTGGGCCTTCTGGGCCTCTGCCAACGGATAAATATGTTCGATACGCAACTTCAGCTTCTTTGCGGCAATCATCTCAAAGAGAGCACTGGCCCGCGCCTCGAGTTCCCCGCGGGTAGCAGTGTAGTGGAGCAGCGTGGGGCGGGTAAGAAACAACGAGCCCTTTTGGCTAAGAGCAATAGGGTCAAAGGGCGGCACGGCTCCGCTCGAGCCTCCAAACAGGACCATCATTCCGCGCGGTCGCAGGATATTCAAGCTTTTTTCAAAAGTGGTCTTACCCACCGAGTCGTACACGACATCCACGCCTTTGCCCTGGGTCAGGCGTTTGGTCTCACTTTCAAAATCCACCTGGGTATAGAGGATGACGTCGTCCGCGCCGGCCTCCCGCGCCAGCTTGGCCTTTTCTTCCGTCGAAACCGTGCCGATTGTGCAGGCTCCGATATTGCGCGCCATCTGTACCAGCAGCAATCCCACCCCTCCTGCTGCCGCTTGCACCAGCGCCGTGTCTCCGCGCTTCAGGGGGAACGTGGTGTAGGCCAGATAGTGCGCGGTCATTCCTTGCAGCATGACCGCAGCGGCTTCGCGCTCGCTCACGCCTTGAGGAATCTTGACCAGGCGGTCGGCAGGGACAGCGATATATTCCGCATACGAGCCCATGATGCTGGTCCACGCGACGCGGTCCCCAGCCTTGACCGACTTCGCGTCCGCGCCCACCGCCGAGACCACACCGGCGCCTTCCTGGCCGATAACGAACGGCAGTGCGGCCGGATACCGACCCTCGCGATGGTATACATCAATGAAGTTAACGCCCGACGCGGCAATCTTCACCACGGCTTCGTTGGGCTTGGGCTGCGGAGCCGGAATATCTACAAGTTCGAGGGCTTCCGGACCGCCGGGCTTCTTTACCTGAATGGCTTTCATGTGTGTTTGGACTAACCTGGCAGATTGAACGATGCAACGAAGCTTACTTCACTAGGCTCGACACCGGCAAGCTCAGCTTGTTTCCAGCCATCAGCCAGCTGGAGTTGCTTGCGACGGTCCTAGAATGGAAGCCTCGAAAACGACCAAGGAGGACTCTGGATGAAGACGTTGGGAGTGATCGGAGGCATCGGCCCTGAATCCACCATCGAATATTACCGCCACCTGATTGCAGCCTATCGCGCACTGAAGCCCGACGGCAGTTATCCGACAATCGTCGTCAACAGCATCAACATGAAGACGCTGCTGGACATGATTGAAGCCGACGATCGGGTCAAGATGGTCGAGTTTTTGGTAGGCGAAATCCAAAAACTGGCCAGCGCCGGGGCGCAGTGTGGCCTGCTGGCTGCCAATACGCCGCATATTGTGTTTGATGAAATCCGCCGGCTATCGCCAATTCCACTGGTAAGCATCGTGGAGGCAACGTGCGAAGCAGCCAAAGTCTTAGGACTCAAAAGACTTGGACTGTTTGGAACTCGCTTCACGATGCTGGGGGATTTCTATCCCCGCGTATTTTCTGCGGCGCAAATCGAACTGGTTGTGCCCCAACCTGAGGAGCAAGCCTACATTCACGAGCGGTACTTGAACGAATTGGTGAAGGGTGTGATCTTGCCCGAGACTCGCCGGCAACTTCTGGTGATTGTTGAACGACTGAAAGAGCAGGAGCACATCGATGGCCTGATTCTGGGCGGGACCGAGCTGCCGCTGATCTTAGGCGATGTGACTGACCGGGGAATCCCTTTCCTAGATACCACGCGGATCCATGTGGAGGCGGCAGGGGCAAGGGTCTGGACATAAGTAGCAGTTCCGCCTTGCGGAATGCTTTGACGTATCAAGATTTCCTTGGCGATCCGCTGGAGGTTCTCAGTTACACCAGTGGCTTTTGGCTAGGCAGTGGACTTGTGTAAACCTAGAGACTGAAGAACGAAGCGGACTCGCTGTTCGACCGAAACCCTCGGAATTTCCACGAGCTCATAGCCATATGTGGTGTACGTCGCGACGAGCACGTCGTAAGTCCGGACAGCTTCATCGAAACCCTGCTTGCGCTCGCGGTCCGGTTGAAAAATTTCTTGCCATGGCGGGGTGATGAATACGCGACGGTCGTACCGGAACACCGCGGCCGCCCTCTCCATGTGTCCTGGCGCGGAGACACCCGACAACCGCAAATATCCCAACACATCGGGCACCCCTCGGTCGAAGAACACCGGTCCGGCGGCATGCTGCGCAATGTGGTAAGACCGCATTTCCCAACTCAGCATCAGTTCCGCGAAAAGCATTGGGTCGGACCAGGGCAACGCGATGCCGCCAACTATCACTTGATCCTGAATGATGCCCCGGCCGGGTTCGACAGACCCGGCATAGCCATTTCTTTGCAGCCTGTCGATGAGCGAACTCTTTCCCGAGCCCGGCCCGCCGGTCACCGCGAAAAAACGCTTTTCCGTGTCACCCAATAGGAACCTCCCGTTTAGCGGCTCGTCGGGAATGGACAACAAAATCGTAAATCACGCGAGATCACGGAGCATGCCGCAGGCCTTAGATTGGCAGTCTGATCGTGGCAGACAGAACCGTCGAGCGCCAACCCGTCAGGCACGCAAGGGTCGCTCGGGGACGAAACCGAGATTGGGCTCGCTGTTTCCCGCTATTTCCGCTTCGTCTGTTACAATTTACTTCCGGCGCATGGACAGATGTGCTGGGTCGCAAGACCTCAGCAAAGGCTTTGCACGCAGCAAAATAGCGGGTTTCCCACTGACCCGAGCATAGAAGTAGGGGACGTAGTTCAGTTGGTTAGAACGCTCCTCTCTAACCGTCACATTGATGTAAGCAATTAGAAATCAGCAACTTAACACAAACAACATCTGGTCGCCCTGTCAGGGTACCTTCTACCCTCCCAGCATTTCCCAGAAGTTGGTGTCCACGCGAACGTTCGAATCAAGAACTCAAGTGGGAACGACGGTTTCCGTACTGGCGTTTCGCTCAAGCCGCGGTCTGGCTGATCGCGTGACGGGAGTACGCTGAAACCTTTTCCGGCTTGTTGCGTCTTACTGTCAGTGGTAGATAGACTGGTGACGTTGAGATTGTTGATCAAAGTCGGTGTTTCCGCTCTGGCGCTGATGTTGGCTGCGCTGCCGGTCGCGGCTTGCGTGTTGCCGGGTGCAGCAATGACATCGGCCGAGCGCGAGTGTTGCAAGAAGATGGCGGAACAGTGCGGGGACATGGGGATGGCGAAATCCCATCCTTGCTGTAAGGTAACCGCCACGCCTGCGGACTTTCACGCTCTGAAGACCGCCTCGTCACAATTGGATCATGTCAGTTTGGTTCTGTTTCACGCGCTTCCCTTTACGGCCCAAACCGACTCGTACTTCTCGGTCGCACAATGGTCGTCTCGTGTTTCGTGCACGCATAGTCCGCCAGGACTAGAGTCTCTGACCACAACCGTCCTAAGAATCTGATCGTCTTTCCTCCGAACTGCTAAGGCACTCGTGCGTCTGCACGTTCGTGCGTCTACAAACTGGTGTTTGTTTGCGGAGGAAAGATGCAATCCATTGATTTCTCCCGAAGTCTATTCGGGTGCACTCGTATTTCGTTCGTCACTGCGGCCTTGTTCTTTGGAGTGCTAACCCCTCTCGGCAATGCCGGCGCTCAAGAGCCACCAAGTCAGCAGAAGCAGATTCCTGAATCGCCCGGCATGGCCGAGCACGCGGGATCGCCTACGTCACTGCACGAACTGGTGCAAGAGGCAGAGCAGAAAAACCCTCAGATTGCTGCCTCGTTTCACGCCTGGCAGGCTTCTCGAAATGTTCCCAAGCAGGTCTCCGCTGTGCCCGAGACACAAGTCTCGGTGCAACAGTTCAGCGTGGGCAGCCCCCGACCCTTCGCGGGCTACAGCAACAGCGATTTCGCTTACATCGGGTTCGGCGCATCGCAGGACATCCCCTACCCCGGTAAACGGCAATTGCGTGCCAGTGTCGCCGAACACGAAGCGGACTCCATGGAAGCGCAGACCGATTCCGTTCGCAGAACGGTGGTGGGAAATCTCAAGATGGTCTACTTCCGCTTAGCCTACATTCAGCAAACCCTCGGCGTTCTGCAGAAAAGTGACCAGCTACTGAATCAGGTGCAGGAGGCGACCGAGGCACGCTATCGCGTGGGGCACGGTAATCAGCAGGATGTGCTGAAAGCTCAGTTGCAGCACACGAAGATTCTTCAAGAGATCGCACACCACCATCAGGAAGAAGGACTGCTTGAAGCCCAGATTAAGCAGGTCCTGGGACGACCTCAGGAGTCCGCGGACATTGTTGCCGAGACCCTCACGTTGCGAGCTCTTCCGTACACCGCGGCCGACCTCTCGCAGAAAGCGCGTGAGCAAAATCCGGATGTGCACTCAAAACAGGCCTCCATCCGGCAGCAGGAAACCCAAGTTGAGCTGGCGCACAAAAATTTCCGCCCGGACTTCAATGTGGGCTACACATACGAGCACAACGCGAGTCAATTCAAGGACTACTACATGGCGAGCTTTAGTGTGCGCTTGCCGAACCGGGGCCGCCAGCGCGCGGCATTAGCCGAAGCGGAACAGAACCAGGAGCGCGCACGGCAAGAGCTGGACGCTGAATCGCAGCGCGTGCTTTCGGAAGTGCAGCAGCAATATGTGCGCGCCAAAACTTCGGAAGAGCGGTTGAAGATCTACAGCGACGGTCTCGTCCCGCAATCGGAAGCTACCTTTCAATCCACCCTGTCTGCCTATCAATCGAACCGTCAGGATTTCGAGAGCCTGCTTTCCGGGTTCCTCGATGTTCTGAACCTCGATTTGGAATATCGAAACGAGCTGGTAGAGCACGAATCGGCGCTGGCTGAA
The DNA here is from genome assembly GCA_963803655.1 of Terriglobia bacterium. Lineage (GTDB taxonomy): Bacteria > Acidobacteriota > Terriglobia > Terriglobales > Acidobacteriaceae > JAIQFF01. The sequence goes on along the minus strand of CAWDNR010000007.1, from coordinate 32,821 downwards.
CTAGAGCGCCTTACCGGGGTGGATCTGCCATGAACGAGCACAAGTTCAGAACGAATGCAAATGAGGAATCAGACATGCTCCGTACAGAAAGCAATAGTTATCGCCGCGCGTTTTGGATTGCACTGACCACAACTATTGTGCTCGCGATTGTGGCGTCAGCCTTGTGGTGGCGTTTAAGCCATAACGGAGCTTCGCCACAGCCTGGCGCCACTTCCGCAAGTGAGTCTATGGAAGCGACGGCGCAAGCTTCATCGGCCAACGCCTCGGGCTCCGAGCCAGGAGCAACAGGCGGCCCTCAGGCCGGCAATATGCAAGAGACGCCACTTGCCCCCTTCCAGCTCACGCCCCAGCGGATGCAGAGTATCGGCATGGTGCTAGGGAAGGTTGAATCCAAGCCGGTCAACACCGAACTTCGTTTCTACGGCAATGTGCAGGTTGATGAGCGGCGGCAGGCCTATGTGCAGACGCGATTCGCCGGATGGATTCGCAATGTCTATGCCGACGCCACGGGCAATTTTATCGGCAAAGGTCAGCCGTTGTTCACGATCTACAGTCCGGATCTGGTCTCGACCGAACATGAATACTTGCTGGCAAAGAAGAACGCCGAGTCTTTGCAGCAGAGCAAAGTGAGTGGGGTAGCTTCGGGCGCTGCCTCGCTCTTCGGCGCTGCCAAAGAGAGATTGCTGCAATGGGAAGTGTCTCCTGCCGAAATCGAGAAGTTGGATCAAGGCGGAAAAGTGATTACGGATCTGACGGTGAATTCTCCCGTCTCGGGTTACATCACGCAGAAAAACGCGCTTCCCAATATGTACGTCCAGCCTGAAACCATGCTGTACACGATCGCTGATCTTTCCGACGTTTGGGTACTTGCCCAGGTATTCCAAAACGATGCAGGGAAGATCAAGCCGGGTGATCCGGCAGAGGTTACGGTTGATGCGTATCCCGGACGAGTCATCAACGGACGCGTGGACTACATCCTTCCGCAGCTAGATATGAACACGCGCACGCTGCCGGTGCGGTTGGTGTTTGCGAATCCTGGTCTGAAGTTGAGGCCCGGAATGTACGTGAATGTTCGCGCCAAGTTGCCGATGGGACGGCAGTTGGTCGTCCCGGCCAGCGCGGCTTTTCACTCAGGAACCAAGAACCTGCTGTTCGTCTATAGCGGCGAAGGCAACATCGAACCGCGCGAAGTCGAGTTGGGGCCTCAAGTCGGCGATGAACTGGTAGTCACGAAGGGGATCAAGGCACAAGAACAAATCGTCACTTCGGCAAACTTCCTGATTGATTCCGAAGCCCAATTGCAGGCGGCCGCGGGCGCGTTTATTCCTCCACCACCTGGCGCTGGTCAAGCGGCTTCGATGAATGCTCCTGCGCAGCAACAAGCGACTCTGGAACTGACGACTGACCCCGACCCTCCGCACAAGGGCAGCAACATCGTTCGCGTGAAACTGATAGGGCAAGATGGGAAACCGATCACGGGAACAAACGTAACCGTGACCTTCTTCATGGCCGCGATGCCAGCGATGAGAATGGCCTCGATGAAAACCGTCATCAAGGCCAGCGACAAAGGCGGCGGGATGTATGAAGGCAAAGGCGATCTGGGTTCTGGTGGCACTTGGCAGGTCACCATCAGGGCTCAACAAAACGGACAGACGATTGCCAACAAGCAACTCACACTCAACGCCACAGGAGGTATGTAACCGTGATCTCCCGAATCATTGAGTGGTGCGCACACAATCGCTTCCTGGTCTTCACTGGGGTACTTCTGCTGACGCTGGCTGGGATCTGGTCCATGGGCCACGTTCCACTGGACGCCCTGCCTGACATTTCAGACGTGCAGGTAATTATTCACACCAACTGGGAAGGTGAACCACCCAACATCATCGAAGATCAAGTTACCTACCCGATCGTCAGTGCTTTGCTGGCTGCACCAAAAGTGAAAGCGGTACGCGCGCAGACCATGTTCAATGACTCGTACGTCTTTGTTGTCTTCGAAGACGGAACCGATATTTATTGGGCCCGTTCTCGCGTTGTGGAGTATCTGCAGACGATTGCCGGCCGGCTTCCTGCCAATGTGCATCCTGCGATCGGTCCGGACGCGACCGGTGCGGGTTGGGTCTATGAGTATGTGCTGGTTGATCACAGCCACAAGCAGAGCCTCGCCGATCTGCGAAGCATTCAGGATTGGCACCTGCGTTATCAGCTGGCAACCGTCCCCGGCGTGGCCGAAGTGGCGAGCATCGGTGGGTTCGTGCGGCAGTACCAGGTCAATGTCGATCCCAACAAGTTGCTGGCATATGGCATCCCGCTGTCGACAGTTATCGACCGCGTGAAGTCGAGCACGAATGAAGTCGGTGGCCGCGTACTAGAACTTAGCGGTACGCGATACATGATTCGAGGACTAGGGTACCTCAAATCGCTGGACGATCTAAGGAACGTGCCCGTGATGGCGAAGAACGGGACGCCCGTACTCATCAAAGATCTGGGCACGGTTTCCTTTGGCCCAGACATGCGGGAAGGTGTCGCGGAGTGGAACGGCGAAGGCGAGACCGTGGGCGGCATTGTGGTCATGCGGTATGGGCTCAATGCTCTCAACGTGATTGATGGGGTCAAGAAGAAGCTGGCCGAGATCAAAGGATCACTGCCGCCGGGAGTCGAGATCGTCTCCGGCTATGACCGCGGCGGACTGATCAGCGAATCAATCAATACTTTGAAACATAGCCTGCTGGAGGAAGCGGTCATCGTTTCCTTGGTCATTATCGTTTTCTTGTTTCACTTCCGTTCGGCGCTGATCCCGATTCTCACCTTGCCCATCGCGCTCGTCATCTCTTTCATTCCCATGTACTACCTGAACGTCAGCTCCAACATCATGTCGCTGGGCGGGTTGGCCTTGGCCATTGGCGTCTTGGTGGATGCCGCCATCGTCATGGTGGAAAACGGATACCGGCATCTTTCCGAGCGCCCGGCATCGGCTGGAGAAGTGTTCGAGGAGATGAATTTGTCCAACGGACCAGTCCTCCACAAAGAGATAGATGCGAGCGCAGGTAAATCCGCGAAGAAGGCCGCTGAACGCAAGCGGGTGCGCATTCTCATCGACGCCGCCAAGCAGGTAGGCCCCGCACTGTTCTTTTCCCTCCTTATTATTGTGGTCTCGTTCCTCCCGGTGTTCCTGCTGGAAGCACAGGAAGGACGAATGTTCCGTCCGCTGGCATGGACGAAAACTCTGGCCGTGGGCTTCTCGTCCTTGTTGGCTATCACCCTGGTTCCCATCCTGATGGTCATTTTCATTCGAGGGAGGCTGCGGCCCGAATCGGAAAATCCGATTTCAAGAGTTACGCAGGCACTCTATTTGCCCGTGTTGCGACTCTGCCTGAAATACCGCAAAACGACGTTGTTGCTCAATCTGGCATTCCTGGTGGTGACGTTTCCCTTGATCTTCAAGATGGGCAGTCAGTTCATGCCGCCCCTGTTTGAAGGCTCGTCGCTCTACATGCCCACGGCGCTTCCCGGTATTTCGATCACGCAAGCTTCGCAGCTCTTGCAGGAACAGGACCGGATTCTTCGGTCTTTTCCAGAAGTTGACACTGTCTTCGGCGTAGTCGGTCGGTCCGACGGTGCTACCGACAACGCTCCGCTCGATATGTACGACACGACCGTGATGCTCAAGCCACGAGAGAAATGGCCTCCAGGGATGACTTACGAGAAGCTCATTCGCGAGATGGATGAGAAGCTTCAGTTTCCGGGGCTGACGAATACCTGGACCATGCCAGTGCAAAACCGCCTCGACATGGCTCTAACTGGGATCAAGACACCCGTGGGAATGAAGCTTCAAGGCACCAATCTGGAGCAAATTCAGCAGCTCGGGGCACAGGTACAGAAGATTCTCTCGGGTTTACCGCAGGTGCGTTCCGTTTTCGCCGAACGGGTTTCGCAGGGCTTTTACATCAACGTAGAAGTCGATCGTCCAGAAGCGGCGAAATACGGTTTGACCATTGCCGACGTACAACAGGCCGTGGAATCGGGCATTGGAGGTATGAATGTTGCCGAAAACGTCGAAGGCCGCACCCGCTATCCGATCAACGTCCGCTACCAGCGCGACTTTCGCGACAACATCGGAGAACTGAGTCGCGTGTTGATCACCACGCCTGCTGGCGCACAGATACCGATTTCCGAAGTAGCCAACATTTCGTTTTCGAGGGGGCCGGCGATGATCCGCGATGAAGATGGCCAGCTCACGGGATATGTCTACATTGATCTCAACACCACCGACTACGGTGGCTTCGTAGACCAGGCGAGCAAAATGCTTCGGCAGAAGTTGCAATTGCCCGCGGGATACACCTATCAGTGGTCGGGCGAATACGAATTCCAGCTTCGGGCGAAGGAACGGATGAAGATCATTTTGCCGGTGGTGTTCTTCGTGATCTTCCTGCTCCTATACATGGTTTTCCATAACCTAACGGAGGCCATGGTCCTGATCTTCCCAACGTTCTACGCGATGACCGGCGGGCTGATCTTGCAGTGGTTGCTTGGCTACAACTTCAGCGTGGCCGTGTGGGTCGGGTATATCGCGCTGTTTGGCATCGCGGTGGAGACCGGCGTCGTTATGGTCGTGTATCTGCACGAATCGCTCGACAAGCGAATTGCTTTAGATCGCCCGCTCACTGAGGAAGATATTCACGAAGCTGCAATTGAGGGGGCAGTGCACCGGCTCCGGCCAAAGCTGATGACGGTCAGCGCCGTTCTCGCCAGCCTGATTCCCATCCTATGGGCAAACGGTATCGGCTCTGACGTGATGAAGCCGATTGCCGCTCCCATGGTGGGCGGAATGATTACGTCCACGATTCACGTGCTGATTCTGGTTCCGGTGTTCTTCGTATTGATGAAAGAACGGGCCCTGCGGCGCGGCACGTTGCGGCTGGAACCGGCGGAATAGCGGAGGTGAAGGAAGCGACGCTGATCCGTGAGCCAAAGCTGTTCGGCCCAGGCTTAAAGCAACATCGGTTATTTCTTTTGCGCCGCGAATTCTTCTTGACTCTGGAGATAACTCCAGGGTTTATCCTTCAAGATATGGTGGGGGTCGTTCACATCGGTAAGGCCGCGAAACTGGCCGGCGTCAGCGTGGACACAATTCGTTTCTATCAAAGAATCGGACTCATCAAGACTGCGGGTCGCAGCGCGGGCGGATATCGCTTGTTCGACGGCGAGCAGATTCGTGACCTCACATTTGTGCGACATGCCCAAGAATTGGGGTTCTCTCTGACCGAAGTCAAGGAATTGATGCCGTTACGGCGACAGCATCATGTTTGTTCCGAAGTGCAATCCATGCTCCACCACAAACTGGAGGCTGTTCGGGAGACAATCAACAGTCTCGCCCGGTTGGAAGCGGAGCTTGCAGATGCGCTCCGCAGTTGCAATCGCGAACTGCGCCTAAAACGGGAAATCAAGCATGAGGACTGTTGTCCGCTGCTTATTAACCTTGACCGAGTAAACGGGTCCAACGGGAACAAGCATGTCTCAAATAGAAGAAAACCAGGCCACAAATAAATCCGGGTCGAGGAGCACCGTGGTCGCTAGTCTGGCTGCACTCGGCAGCGTGATTGCGGCGTCAAGCTGCTGCCTGCCGCTGCTGCCTTTTCTCTTCGCTGCTGGAGCAGCGGGCACCTCGGCCTTTGTCGCACAATTGCGACCGTACCTGCTTGTTCTGTCGGTGCTGCTGATTGCCTTTGGCTTTCATAAGTCCTGGCGAGCGAAGCAATGCAATTGCAAGCCCAGCCGGATCAGCACGTTTCTCTTGTGGTTTTCGGCATTTGTGGTCTTTGTATTCATCTTCTTCCCACAGGTGATTGCCAACCTGATCGCCGATCTCTTGGCAGGTAAATCATGAGTCGAAAGCGAATCCTTCTTGTTATGGTCCTTCTGGTGGCGTTTGGGGCGGTGTACTACCTCTACGGAGGCCACTCGACACCCAAGGGACAGCCACCTCTCGTTAGTTTCTCGTCGAGCGATCTAACTCCTCTGAAGACCGCGTTCAACGGTTCGGCATCCTCTATCCGCGTCGTTGTAATGCTTTCACCCACTTGAGCCGTTTGCTTGCAGGGGGCCTCTGCAACGGGACAATTGCTGCGAGAGATGAACGCCCAAGACGTGCGGATTTTCGTGATCTGGGAGCCAGTATTGCCGACCGATTTTGTCGCCCCTTCGACCGCTGCACTCGGGCGCATTGCTGATGCGCGAGCGACACAGTATTGGGACAGAAAACGAGCGCTGTCTCACTTGCTCGGAGAGCACAATCGCTCAACCGTGGTCTGGGACTACATCGCGGTATATGCGCCGGGAACGCTGTGGCAAAACGCTCCCCCGAAGCCGATTTATTCCGACAATCCGGTCCGCGATGTGATTAGCGGAGCGAAGGAGTCTATCCAGCGCTTACTGGCAACAAGCGTAAACTCAGCGGGAGGTGGAGAATGACGAAGAACGTCGTGGTTTACTCGCAGCATGGATGAATGTTCTGCGACCAAGCGAAAGAGTATCTTTCGCAAACGAGCATAAAGTTTCAAGAGAGGGATATAGCGCAAGATCCCGGCGCCTTGGCTGATCTCAAGAAACTTGGTTATATGACCACTCCAGTGATTGTGGTTGACGGCGCAGTGATTGTTGGCTTTGATTCAGCCAAGATTGATAAGTACGCAGTTGACTCGAAGACGCTGGATTGAATCGGGGCTACAGGCACTTCTGTGATTGCCCGCCTCCAACTGGCCCGCGGCGCGGGTGCCGTAATACTCGCTCATGATGTTCGTGCTCAAAATCCTCACGCAAGACACTATTCGGCGTATCCAACGGATTCAAACTGTCATGATCGTTTGGATGACGATGGAGGCAGCGATATCCCAACTTCGTCAAGAACTGATAGCGAAACAGTTGGATCAGGAGAGCAAAGAACATGCAGGAACTCGAAGTTTATTCGATGATTGGCACGGAAGGTTTCACACGCTTGGTCGCCGCCTTCTATCGACAAGTTCCGCAAGATGACCTTCTGGGGCCGATGTACCCGGCGAAGGATCTTCCCGGTGCCGAGCAGCGCCTGCGAGATTTCCTGATCGGCCGGTTCGGAGGGCCGCAGACTTACATCGAACAAAGAGGCCATCCCCGCCTCCGCGCGCGGCATTCTCCGTTTCTTATAAATCAGGCTGCCCGCGACCGATGGATGCATTTGATGAATAGTGCTCTTGGGGAAGCTGCGCTGCCGGAAAAGGCCGAGCAAGTTCTTCGGAAATTCCTCGATGAGATGTCGACGTTCATGATCAATCAGCCTGAGCCTGGAATGCGCTAGCGCGCCGCACAACGATGTCCTGGTTGTCCGTTCATGTCGCTGAATTCGGGACGGAGCAAGGGGACTGAGCAATGTTGACCAGTTTTGCCGAGACATATCATCGATCATCGTCTTCTCGGGTCGTCCGAGGTTTGAGAGATGGGCTGCGCCTGCGGTAGTTCTAGCTGGGTGGTCAGCACGTAATCACGACTGAGATGCGCAGACTCACAACGGAAAGGTATTCATCATGGCTACGGATCTCAGCATTTGCCATCCCGGCGAGGGCATTGAGGAATTGAATCGATTGCCCTGGGTTAGCGGAACCTCTATTACAAATCGACATGAAACGAGAGCTGCAGCAACTCCGGCAAGAAGACCCCTGGCAGCGGGAGACGGGGCGAAGCTCCAAAACGCTCGCGAAATATCCAGATTTGCGAATCGTTCTGATTCTGATGAAGGGCGGGACACGAATGCGCCAGCACAGAGCAGAGGGAAGGGTCTCCATTCAACTGTTGGAGGGGCAGATCTCTATCCATCTAGCCGATAGCAAGGTGAATATGTCGGCCGGTCATTTGCTGGTTCTGGACTGCGGTGTACTCCACGACGTCGAAACGCTGGAAGAGAGCGCCTTGTTGCTGACTATCTCTTGGCGAAGGGAGAAGAGTGATGCGTCGGAGTCGCTTTCACCCACTCAGCGGCATTTAGACGATGAGGCTTTGTCGCGAATGGATGATGAAGGTGGTGCCACTGACGCTGTCGTGAGCCCGTCCTGTGCGGAAAAGAAACGCCGATCCTAGCATTCTAGTAAGAGGGTTGCTGTACGAATTGTTTGTTGTGGCCTTGTCTTTGATGACGGCAACGATTGCGGGCGAGGCCCCGGTCGTTGTAACCGGACAGGCTTCACACACTCTGTCAAGGAGGTATGTAGCCATGGCTACCGAAGCGGTTTTGATGGCAGATCAGAAGTCCAAGTTGATACGTCGCGAGGAAGTTGCGGAAGGTACGATGGCCTTTTACTTCGAGAAGCCGTCCGAATTCAAGTTCAAAGCGGGACAATTCGCCGATGTGACACTCATCGACCCGCCAGAAACGGATGCCGAAGGAAACACACGCACTTTTTCCATCGCAAGTCCTCCGTTCGAAAACGAGCTAGTTTTCACCACCCGGATGCGGGACACTGCTTTCAAGCGTTCGTTGAAGAAAGTTCCGCTGGCCACGGAAGTGACAATAAGCTCCGCCGCAGGCTCCTTCACCCTACACAGGAATCGCGCCAAGCCGGCCGTGTTCCTCGCAGGCGGAATCGGAATCACCCCCTTCCTCAGCATCGCACGGCAAGCGAATCACGACCGCCTCTCGCACAAGTTGTATCTTTTCTATTCCAATCGGCGGCCCGAAGACGCACCTTTCCTGGACACTCTGCAGAACTTGGAAAAGACGAATCCCAACTTCCACTTGATCTGCACAATGACAGAAATGTCGAAATCCGAGAAAGGATGGAAGGGCGAGGTGGTTCCGATAGACCAAGAGATGCTGTCCAGGCATTTGGCCACACTGCAGGGCCCCATCTATTACAGTGCCGGACCGCCCGCCATGGTAGCCGGCATGAAAGAGATGCTTGTGAGCGCCGGCGTTGACGAGGACGACATCCGAACGGAAGATTTCGCCGGATACTGAAGCTTGCCCTTGCCCGCGGGACGATTGCGCTCGGGTCGAACAAGATGGAAGGGTTTCTTGGAGGTGCACAGCATGCTCACAAATAGGCCTAAGACAAAACTTCTCGTAGACGGTGGAGATCCCGAAGAAACCCTCCGCATTAAGACCTTGATCGGGTTTGTTGATGGGCAGACCACCAATCCATCCCTGATCGCAAAAAACCCGGAGATTCAAAGGCGCCTCGCATCCGGTCACCAATTGAGAGAGCAAGAAGAAAAAGACGCATACAAGAAGATTGTGCAAAGCATCTCGCCACTTGTGGGAGATGCTGGGGTGTCCATTGAGGTATTCGCAGATCTTGATAGCCGTGCCGAGGAGATGCTCGCCCAGGGCCAGGAAATGTTCACGTGGATTCCCAATGCCTATATCAAATATCCCTGCACCCACGAGGGTTTGCGAGCCGCAGAAATGTCGGTGCAAAAGAGTATTCGGGTCAACATGACGCTGTGCTTTTCGCAGGATCAAGCCGCTGCCGTATATGCCGCAACCAAGGGATCGAAGGAGCCAGTGTATGTGTCACCGTTTGTCGGCCGGCTCGAAGATCAAGGCGAAGACGGCATGGACCTTGTCAGAAATATCAAGAAAATGTACGAACGCAGCGATGGACATGTGCATGTCTTGGCCGCAAGCATACGCACCGTCAACCATTTGCTTTGTTCCTTCTTGTTAGGTGCTGAGCTGGCAACCGTGCCGAGCAAGGTATTACAGGAATGGGCAGCAGCAGGTTTTCCTATGCCGGACAAAGATTTCACGTACAAAGCGGTCGACACCAAGGGCAAATCCCTGAAACCGATCCCGTACAAAGACCTGGACCTGAGCCTTCCATGGGAGAGCTTTGACCTCGCTCATGAGCTCACAACCAAAGGCATCCAGAAATTTGTAGCTGACTATCAGAGCACACTGAAACGATCGGCTTAGTGGTCTGCAGACCGTCGTAGCTATCGTTGTTTGCGACGACGTGTTGTTTTCGGATCATGGACTGTGTGCTCTCTTTATCTTCTTCGGGCGTGTGCCAGCCGCCCAGGTCGGGTGCCAAGTCGCTTCTTAAAGTTTGACGGGCGGTTCACGGAGGGAATATTGATCTCGTTCGATCCGGCGCACAGAGCCGTCCACTATCCGCCTGATCGCCGATTTCGTATCTGGATTCGACCTTCCATCCTGATCCGGATCGGTATCGCGATCCTGTCTGTAATTGCGGCGTCTTGGATCGAAGTCGCCGTGGCCGGGCTGCCTCATGTTCCAGCCCTTCCTCAGATATATCCCGACAACTTCGCAGGGCCGCACGGGTTTCCAGTTTGGGTTCGTTACTGCCACTTCTTCAATTTCCTTTTTGTAATGATGCTGATTCGCAGCGGTCTGTCCATCCTGATGGATCATCCCCGTTTGTATTTCAACGATGGCTGCACGCCGGGGAGCGAATGGATCAGGCTTACACCGATAAAAGTCCCACGCGATCGCATCTGGACCGCGAAAGACGACGCCCGTTATATTTCGCCATTGGTCGGGACGCCGGGCTACCGACACACAATTGGTATTGCGCGGGTTTGGCACTTTATCGACGTTCACGGCTTCATCATCACCGGCATTCTCTTCGTCATCATGCTCTTCGATACCGAGCAGTGGCGGCGTATTGTGCCAACTTCGCCGCTCGTCCTCTTACAGGCATGGAACACGTGGGTGCACTATGCAACGTTTCACCTGCCGCCGGAGCCAAACGGGTTTTATGGCTACAACGCATTGCAGCAGATTGCCTATTTCGCCGTCGTCTTTGTCTTCGGCCCTTTGGCGATTCTTACAGGGATCGCCATGTCGCCTGCCGTGGTGAATCGATTCCCCTGGTATGCGCGGATCTTTGGTGGGAGGCAATCGGCCAGATCGATCCACTTCCTTACCATGTTCAGCTTCCTTGCATTCCTCGTCGTGCACGTCACTTTAATCGTCATGACCGGATTTGCGCGGAACATGAACCACATTGTGTTGGGCACAGATGATCAGACGCATCTGGGCATGTATCTCGGGTTTGTGGGCATAGGCGTAGTTGTCCTTTCGTGGATCGTGGTGCACTACATCTCATGGAACCGCCCGCGCGGATTGCAGCATGCCCTCGAGTCCGTGACTTACCCGATGCAGCTTCTTACGTTGAATCGCCTGAATCCGCATCAGAAGTATGCTGAGGAGGAAATCTCGGCCTACTTCTGGGCTAACGGGAAAGTACCGATCCGGGACGATTGGAAGCGCCTGGCGGAAACCGGCTTCGAAACTTTCCGGCTCAAGGTGGGAGGCCTTGTGGAAAAGCCGGTCGAGCTTTCTCTGGCTGACCTGGAGAAGTTGGGTGAGACCGAACACATCACCATGCATCATTGCATCCAGGGATGGAGCGGAATCGCCAAGTGGGGCGGCATTCCCATGAGGGCGCTCATCGATTTGGTGCAGCCTAAACCGGAAGCCAGGGTCGTCGCCTTTTTTTCCTTTGGCGAAGCGCTCTACGGTGGCTCCTATTACGACACACAAAGCTTGGAGAATGTGCTCATGGCGCAATGTCTTCTGGCCACGCGGATGAACGGACAACGGCTTCCTCAGGTGTACGGAGCACCCCTGCGGCTGCGAGTCGAGAACCAACTTGGCTATAAGATGGTCAAATGGATCGAGCGTATTGAGTTTATCGAGTCGGAGAAAACGCTTGGCAAAGGAGAAGGCGGCAAAAACGAGGACGACGAATATTTCGACCTGCTGCCCAACATCTGATGCGGAAGCTCAGTTCGCCCGCCCAGCAGCATGCAGGCGCTGATCACGTTGTCTCATTGCTGCGACGCGTAAGACTGGACTGGTTGCTCCAGCACTTCCCACCACGACTGGTGCAGTCAGTCTATGTGTTCGTAAATGGCTTCATCACAATTGGAGTTCTTGCCCTGTTGGCGCTCGTGAGCCGCAATCCATTTGTGTTTCCATCGCTCGGGCCAACTGCGTATCTCCTGTTCTTTTCCCCGCTTGCCAAAACTTCCAGTCCACGGAACACGATTTTCGGCCATGCTATCGGGCTCATATGCGGTTATGCTGCGTTTGTTGTGACGGGCGCTGGGGCCCTACCGTTCGGGGTTCACGAAGGTATCTTCTGGCCAAGAATCCTGGCGGCGGCTCTTTCGCTTTCAGTTACGGGGGCATTCATGGTTCTTCTCGATGTTAGCCATCCCCCGGCGGGTGCGACTACACTGATTGTTTCTCTTGGAATTATTTCGAAGCCGCGTGAACTCCTCATCATCGAAGTGGCCGTGTTCCTGCTTGTTGCTCAGGCTTTGGTCATCAATCGGCTCGCCGGATTGCCCTACCCCATCTGGAACGCTGCGGCCTCGATCAACCCAGTGAACGAGGACTAAGATTAGCCCATCCATCAACTCAACCGATAAAACACAGAATAGGAAAGCTGCCTAGAGATATTGTCTGCTACGACGAATTGAGTCTTTCGTTTTAGGCGGCTTTCGGATCATGGGCTGTGCTCTCTTTATCTTCTTCGGGATTGTGCCAGCCGCCCACGTCGAGAGCCAAGCGGTCCGCCTCACGAGGTCCCCACGAGCCTGGCTCGTATTGATGCAGGGCTGCTTCATTTGCGAGTATGGGATCGACAATCGCCCACGCAGCTTCCACCGCGTCTTCGCGAACGAACAGCATGCCATCTCCATGCATAGCATCTCCCAAGAGACGCTCATAGGCATCAACCTCGTCCGCGGTGGGCTCCTCGACTACCGAAAGATGCGCGGGCTTGGAGACAAGTTCTTCGCCGGGTCGCTTCACTCGGGCGCTGAGGCTAAGCGAAATTTCTCCTGGACCGAGGCGGAAGCGGAAAAGATTGCTCGATTCGTCCCCCAAAATGTCGAGCGGAGGCTTTCTGAGTTTGACCAGTACTTCCGTCGTTGTAACTGGCAGGCACTTTCCGGCGCGAATCAGGAACGGGACACCTGACCACCGCCATGATTGAACCTCCAGGCGCACGGCCGCAAACGTCTCCACCTTGGATTCAGGTGCGACTCCTTTCTCTTTCTTGTATCCATTGAACTGGCCTCGCACCAGATGCTTTGGGTCCAGCGGTGGAATGGTGCGGAATACTTTGACCTGTTCATCGCGGATAGCGTCGCAATGCAGCCCAGTGGGAGGCTCCATGGCCAGAAAAGCTACAACCTGAAGCATGTGGTTCTCGACCACATCGCGGATCGCCCCGGTGGCGTCGTAAAACTGACCCCGCCCCTCGATGCCGAACTTTTCAGCCATCGTGATCTGCACACTCTCGATGTAATTCCGATTCCAGATCGGCTCCAGAAAACTATTGGCAAAGCGAAAGAACAGAAGATTGAGGACTGCCTCTTTACCGAGGTAATGGTCGATCCGAAAGATTTTAGATTCCGGAAGCACCGCATGAAGTGCGGCATTCAACTGCTGTGCGGAAGCAAGGTCGTGTCCAAACGGCTTCTCGACAATGACTCGCGAATTCTTGATGCAACTCGATTTTGCGAGAGACTCGACGACACTTGTAAAGAGATTGGGTGGAATTGCCAGATAATGCGCCGGGCGGCTGGCTGAGCCAAGCGTTTTCTTCAATAGGTCAAAGGTTCCAGCTTTCTCATAATCGCCGCCGACGTAGCGAAGCAACTTCAGCAGCTTGGCCAAGGCTTCTTGATCGATCTCGCCTCCTTGCTGCTGGATGCTGTCGCGCACGCGCTCTTTGAGATGTTCGTTCGTGCGTCCGGCCCTGGCAACGCCAATCACGGGTACATCCAGGTGACCATGCTGGACCATATGATAAAGAGCAGGGAATATTTTCTTGTGAGCCAAGTCCCCCATGGCTCCGAATAGAACCAGGGCGTCGGCTGGCGCTGTATCTTCCTGCGCTCTTTCCTGTCGCGCATCCTTGTCTGAGATCCGGCATGAACGTCTCCTAATGATGTTTCATGGCACGACTCGCATCGTGTCATTCTAGCTGCCCAGCATACGGTCCAGATTGAATGCGGCGCTGATCAACGCGAGATGTGTAAAGGCCTGCGGGAAATTGCCCAGCGCCTCGCCTTGCGGCCCGGTTTGTTCCGCGTAAAGTCCGAGATGATTGGCATACCCCAGCACCCGTTCAAACAGCAACCTGGCCTGATCCAGTTTTTCGGGAAATGCCTGGCCAGCGCGGGTCAGCGCCTCTACCAGCCAAAAGGAGCACATGTTGAAAGTGCCTTCCTCGCCCGGAAGTCCGTCAATGCGGGGTTGCGGCGGATAGCGATATACGAGGCTATCGCTGAGGAGGCCCCCGTCGCGGGGATTCTTGAGAATCGCGTCTATGGTACCGATCATCCGCGGATCGGTCGGAGCCATGAAGAAGACCAGAGGCATGATAAGGAGCGACGCGTCCAGGTCCTCGCTGCCGTAAAACTGCGTAAACGCGTGGCGCTTCTCGTTCCAGCCTTTGGTCATCACTTCTTCATAGATCTTGTCCCGTTCGCGCATCCACTTAGCGCGGTCGGCTGGAAGAGCGCGCTTGTCGGCGAGCCGGAGGCCACGATCCAGAGCAACCCAGTTCATGACTTTTGAGTAGACGAAATGTTCCTGCCGATTGCGCATCTCCCAAATGCCGGCATCAGGAAGCTGCCAGTTTTCGCAGATCCACTCAAGCCGACTACGGATCTTCAACCAAACGTCGTATGAGGTGGGACTCACGTACTTGTTGGACAAGTAAAACGCGTCCATGAGTTCGCCATAGATGTCTCCCTGGAATTGCGAAACAGCTGCGTTGCCGATGCGCACCGGAGAGGACCCTCGATAGCCTTCCCAGTGATCCAATGTTTGCTCGGGAAGTTGGTCGTCGCCCGCGATGGTGAAGACTACCGCGCCGGGCGCTTTCGGGTGGGCGTGCTTGGAGGCGTAATCTCCGATCCAGCCCATGAACGCAGCCGCCTCCTCTCTAAATCCGATGCGCAAAAATGCATAGACCGTGAAGGCGGCATCGCGGATCCAGGTGTAGCGGTAATCCCAGTTGCGAGCCCCTCCGATGACTTCGGGCAAACTCGTGGTGGGGGCAGCAATAATCGCGCCGGTAGGTTCAAAGGTGAGAAGCTTTAGCGCCAAAGCTGATCTGTGCACCTGATCCCGCCAACGCCCGTGGTAGGTACAAGCAGAGAGCCATTGCTGCCAGAATTTCACGGTGCCCCGCAGCAACTCCTCAGTTTCTTCTTCGGACGGCGGACAGGGCACCCCGCCCTCGTTGCAGTCGTCCCTAAGAATGAAGACCTGTGATTTTCCTTCCGAAAGCATGAACTCGGCGGACACTCCTCCGCGTCCGTCATTCCTGAGCGGCACCGCAGTTGAGAGAGCTAAGGTCAAGCTGCCTGTCTTGAATGTCGCTCCGTTAGCTTCTATCAGCGTGTCGTGGGTCTGTCGTCCATAGTCAAAAGCGGGGCGGCAAGTGACGGAAATACGCACTGATCCCCTGACGCAGCGAATGCGGCGGTAGACGTGACGATACTCAGGCGAGTCGGAAGGCAGCCCTACCGGCATGAAGTCTTCCAACTCGGCAATTCCGTCCGTCAGCAGGAAGCGCGTAACCAGGACGTTCGTGGAAGGCCAATAGAATTGCTTGTGCCGCACGCCATCAGAGTCGGCAGAAATTCGGAAACAGCCGCCGTTCTTGTCATCCAGAGAGCGCTCCGAAAATGCTGGGCGAATCAAAGTGTGGGTAGCAGTACCAGTCGATTGAGCCGTTCATGCCTACCAAGGCAACTGTCCGCATGTTGCCGATGATTCCGTAATTCTCTATCGGCTGATACGACATCGTGTCGGATCCTCCTGAAGGGCCGAAATGAAGTTGATTGCGCTCCAACCCATGTCCGTATTCTTCGCAAAACTAGGGAGTTTTGCAAAGCCGCGCGACAAACCCTCCAAGAGGCGACGGTTCGTTCAGATTTTGGGCGATTTCTCCAGGGCGAAATCGACTCCTGTCAGGACGCACTTAATTCCACTATGCAACCCTATCCTGTCAGAAGTTCCGAGCATATCCCCAAGTCTGTACTGATCTGAATTGCCTCTGCTACAATTCATTCACGGGGCAGGGACAGCTGCTCTGGGTTGGCGTTTGCCTGTAGCACAATTTCTGGACGCGCGGTTTGCTTGGTATCCATGGTGTCCATTAACCTCGGAATTTGGTTATACGGGGTTGAAACAGGCGACGCAGGCGAATCGATTGAACCTGAGGAAAGCCACTAAAGACGCGGGTTTCCGATAAAGGAAGAAAACAAATTGGGGACGTAGTTCAGTTGGTTAGAACGCTGCCCTGTCACGGCAGAGGTCGCGGGTTCGAGTCCCGTCGTCCCCGCCATTCTTTTCAAGCACTTGCAACCCTGGCGCCCGGCAAATCAGGGGATGTTAGGGGACGATAAGCGGCGAACGAGAATGGTCCCATTCGAAAACGGTTCCAAACAGCACTTATTGGATTAGGGTTGTTTTTGGCAAAATACCCGTCGGCAAAATAGCATCGACCAATTTGTCCTGCGCCAAACGTTTGGTCTTCGATGTCGCCTGCAGGTACTTGTTCGTGACATGGAGGTTGCTGTGCCGCAAGTAGTCGCGGATTGTGAGTTGATGTTCGCCCATTTCCGCTAGCATCGTTCCAACCGAGTGTCGAAACGTGTGCCAGTCCACACCCGTGATGCCGATCCGTCTGAATGCAGGCTGTATTTTCTTCTTCAGAACTGAAGCGAGATCTAACGGCTTGCTGCCTTGCAGTCTTTCGGAAGGGAACACGAAATCTTCCGGTTTGTTGTAGAGACTTTGCGATCTCCACTCCTGCAAGGAATGCTTCAGGCTTGGATGCATCGGCAACAGTTTTGCAGACGCTTCCGTTTTTGTGCTCTTCAGGTTTCCACCTCGACGCCAGTAATACTAGTGTTGGACGCTGATGCTCATATTGTCGAAGTCGCACTCCAGCCAGCGGAGCGCCCCGAGTTCGCCTTGACGTATACCCAAGGCCCCTTCTAGAAACACGAGCAACTGATCCCGAAACTCCAGTTCTGCCAAACCGAGCTTGACCTGCTCCGATGACAAAACCAAAGGAGATCTCTGACGCTTGGCGCTGATCCGGACGCCGGTGCTCGGGCCCCGCTTGCCCCCAGTTCCCACCGGTATCCCTGAAGAGATGGGATTGTGGCCACAGAACTCCCACCGAACAGCGTGCGAAAACAAAGCCGACATCACACATTTGATTTTGGCCTTGGTTCCATCGGCCACTCCGGTCGCCCGTAGCCAGCGTTCTACCTCGACAGTTTTGACTTGTTCTAGTGGCAGATTGCCCCAGCGTGGGACAATCCAGTTTTTTACGTAAATTATGTACGCATCCTGTGTGGATAACGCTTTGAGAGGCAGTTCCTCTTGAGAGTAGTGCTCCCAGAGCGTGTTGATTGTGGTTCGCCGCAGGTTTCTGTGTTCGCAGCGATTGTTGATGGTTAGCCGAAGAGCGTCTGCTGCTGAGTGTGCCGCAGATTCGGTCGGGTATTTCTTCACATCCCCAACCTGGGCTTTGCGGTGCATCAGTTTCCCGTTGATGTCTTCTTCCCACCATCGGTAGACCCAGACTGCCGGTCCCTTCTTCCGCTCTTCTCGTTCGACGCTTCCGTGTTGGTAACGTGTCCGTCTAAACAAAGTTTCTCCTTTGCTTAAACGGTGTCGGCGGACACCGCCAGAATAGATCGCTTGTGGGTTTCGGTCGAGATCTTTTTGTCCTAACTTGCGACTTGTTTAGCTGGCGAGTTTCCCCAGCCAACGATCTAATGTGGAGGCGCGAAAGCGCCACCTCTTTCCGACCTGAACACCAGGAATTGCACCCGTACGCGCCTTCACCCGAAGAGTCCTAGGGTGCATTCGGAGAAGTCTTGCCGTTTCTTCAGTGTCTAGCAGAGGTTCAAAGTTTCGATCGTTCTGGACGCGCTTTTGTTGTCTGTCGTCGGGCGCCTGAGCATATTCTTGCTTTCCATCCTCTGGCATCGGAGGACCACCTCACTTGCGGAAGGCCAACATGTTAGCGCTCACGAAGCTTTGGGCTCATGTTCGGTACCAGCCACCAACATCGTAGCGATGAGCGTCAGTGTTTAAGAGATCGCTTGGAAGCACCACGGTCTTTGATTCTCCGGTCTGTATAGTTAGACAATCTTCCGCAGGGATAAAGGCAGTATCGAATTCAATGAGAAAGACTCAGATCCTTACAAGAAAGCGCCGCGACGGGTCGAGAGTCCACTGCTCGCGAGGATCGGGACTGTCGACGCGCTATCCATAAGTCCGCAGGAAATGAGCACTCCCAGCGAATCTAATCCGCGCCGCCATCGGCAACGTCACGCCGCAGGACATGCTCGCCGGGCGTTAGGCTGAGATCCATGCCCAGCGGGATCGGAAGTTGGAGGAGGCCCGAAACCAGCGAAGATTCATCGCCGGAAGGCCGCGTGAAGGACAAGGTGGCGTTCAGTGTCGCGGGTAGAGTGGATGACTTCCGGCTAGCGACGGTCTCTGGGATATGCTAGAAGCGACTGTAAGCACATTGGTTGTCGGCCCGGCGGGCGGCGACGACTTCGTTGTATCCAGGTCGGTCTAAACAAGAATTGGTTCGCACAAGGGGACGCGTTGAAGCGCACATGGACGATCATAGGGGTAAGCGACGTGCCGGACAGCTTCAAATGGTACCAGGCGCTGTTCGGTCAGCCGGCTATCCTTCCTGCCCATGATTACTTTGGGCAAATCCTCGATACAGATGGAACTGTCTTGCTCTGCCTCCACGAGTGGGGCGCCCACGAGCATCCCTCATTGATGAGCCCCGATCACGGGACACCCGGCAACGGGCTCCTGTTGTTTTTCCGTGTCGATGATTTCGACCGGGCGCTTCAAAGGGCACGCTCTCTCGTGATTCGGCTCGAAGAGGAGCCACACGTGAATCCGAACACTCAAACCCAGGAGTTCTCGCTCCGAGATCCGGACGGATATTACGTTACGATCAGTGCGCTCTCTGCGGCAGGACAACGCGGTGCAGCTGCAGAGCGCTAGCCATGAGCTTCATGGGACAGAGCCGCCCGACTTCGCTCCCCTCGCTAGGCGGCTCTGCGGTCAGAGTGCCCATCCCGTTAGGGGGCGTATCGCGGAGTTTCGATTATTCTGATCGAGTCAGGCGTAACCGGAAGTTGGCCACGCTGGTCGCGGCGGCGCTGCAAATGATTTTGCCGCGCGAAACGGAAGCGGCGCTGCGGGGATGCAACCATGTTGAGGGATAGTCCGGTGGGCTCATCAAGACGATGACGGGGCGCAGATACTTTCCTCCTGCGCTCCTCAAAAGACCTCATCGGATTGGTAGACCCTCCTGCCTTGAAAATCTCCGCCCGTAGGGCAGAATACTCACTAACGGAGTGCGCCCTCTGTCCATTTCAC
The DNA here is from genome assembly GCA_963803655.1 of Terriglobia bacterium. Classification (GTDB taxonomy): domain Bacteria; phylum Acidobacteriota; class Terriglobia; order Terriglobales; family Acidobacteriaceae; genus JAIQFF01. Next base: position 13,368 of record CAWDNR010000007.1, on the reverse strand, counting down.
GCTGAAACACGGTTCCTGCTGTTTCTCTCTGGTGCGTCCATCGCGCCAGTGCCTGTGGTCACGTTTAGCTACGTAGACGGCAACCTCAGTAAGTTCGCCGGTTCTTGTGGAATGCAAGGTCTGAGCACCGGATTGGCATCCCTGCCGCGTATCGGCTCGACCACGACTACAGGTTCGTCGGTCTACTCCCCAGGGGATGACGGTACGAATCGGACGGATTATTTCCGTCGACAGCAGGGTCCGCACAAAGATCCGGGTCTGAACGCCGTTGCGGCCAGCTTCGCGCGTAACGATACAACGGGTTGCAGAAGAACGATGCTTCGATAAACACGGACTGCAAAACAACTCAAGGGCGGGAGCGACCCCGGTTTGTGCGGCCCTTGAGCCGCCACAAACCCGCTTCGTTCCTATAGTCACTTCGGGGGGTCGCTCCCGCCCTTGAGGAACTGCCGTCAGTGATGCTTCCTCTAGCGATGAGAACTTAGAACGCGCTGATAGAAACGCAGTGAAGTCAGGAGCGAGAAACGATGACATCCTCATTCATTCACCAAGAAATTAAGCGAGCCACGCAGCAGATCACTGTGAGAGATCTACCAGGACCAGCTCGCCATGCTCGACAAGTATGGCCAATTCATCGATGACAGCATCAGCCAGCCCTAGAACTGGTGTTCAAATGGGATAAATAATTTGCCCGCTGGATCGAGCGGGAGAGAAATGCTGGCAGCAATGAGGAACGCACTATCACCTGCACTGAGTCTGCTGGTTCAGCATCACCCTCTGGACCACAGCGGGATGAGGGAGAAAAACGTCCTCGCACAGAAGTCGTGGGCGTGATGCAAACAGAATCAGCATAGGCGAGTGGAGGATCGAGTCGTGAGGCCAGCCGTCGCGCCGAAATCTGGTGAGCTTTGTCGTGAGTACAGCCGTGGGCCTGTATCCGTTTCGCAGCTGGCCGTTTCCGGCTGAAAACGATCTGCTGCAAATGGTCCTGCTTCAGAAGCCGCATCTGTTCTACGGAATCAAGTATGGCTTTGTTGCCATGCTGTTTTCAATACCGTACATCGCGTCCTCCATTCTATTCTCATTTACATGCATTTTTGTAGGGCGAGAAAAGCAAATTCCCATCGCTGGGCATCTGATTGGCATTTTCCCGCATGAGAAATCGCGGGAGATAAAATCAGTCTCCGTTCATCCCAAGAACCGCGGCCGGATGCGGATGCGGGGACGCTCTACAGTTCGATACGCGAGCAATGATCACTCTAAGCCGGAAACTCATGATGCGATCCTCTCGGAGGAATCAGCATGTTGCGATGGTGGGGCAGAAGTCTTTGGAGCGATTCATCGAACAGCCTCGCCGCTCGCAGCAACCGATTGAGCGATTCAACATCCTGCAATGTGATGTACTGGCCGAGGTCGCAGGGAGTTCGAATAAGTCATCATGATCGAACGTGACCGGAGAGATGTCTGGTGGGCAACGCCACCAAATCTGATGAAGTGAAACCTTCGGCGCTTGGCAGAAGTGAGCCAGTGGCGGTGAGTTAGAGTGACCCAGACTGAGTACAGGATCGAGAACATGGTGGTGGCTTAGTTCATCATCCGCGCCGTAGGCGCGCAGGTTGGTGGGAGATCGAAGGAACAGGACAGTCAACATCATCCACGCCGCAGGCGTGAAGGTGGTCACCGAGATGGAAGCTACTTGGCTGATGTACGGGTTGCGATGCGATGGCGCAGATAGCGGAAGTACTCCGGGCTCACGGGAAGACTCAGGACCTCTTCAATTACGGGCGAGAAGTAGGCCAGCGAACGAATGGTCCCCAGAGGCGGAGCGTCGGCGGGGCGTGCCAGACGCCGCGCGGCAGCCAGAGTGAGGGCGTTCTCAACCGCTTCGAGTGGCACGCCGCGTTGGTGCAGTTGGGCCGCGAGCAGGCGGTCCGGACGACGGACGGTGCCGCACGTGCCCGGAGTGGCACGGTAAGCTTCGAGAAGCCTGCGGACATAGTCACGTTGTTCCATGAGTTCAACCTTGCGGATCGCGCAGCGACGGGCCGTTGATGGTCACGGTGTGGCAGTAATGCCGCACGCGGCTCAGCAGCGCTTCCACCATCGATTTGTTGCCGAGAAAGTTCTGCCACTCGTCATAGACCAAATTGGTCGTAATGATCGTGGAGTGGCGATGATAGCGCTCCTCCATCAGCTTGAAGAAAGTGTTCGACTGTTCGGGTTTGAGATTTAAGTATCCGAATTCGTCGATCAATAGGACATCCAAGCGAGCCAGGCGATTCAGTAACTGGCGCGTGGAGCGGTCGGCCAGCGATGCGTACATTTCGTCGAACAGATCCTGAGCACGAATGAACTGACAGCGGTGGCCGTTCTGCAAAGCCTTCAACAGGAGGCCGCAGGCGAGTCCGGTTTTGCCTACGCCGGTCGGGCCCACCAACACCAGATTCTCGTGCTTGGCGACGAAGTCGAGTTCGGCGAAAGCGCGCATCTGCTTGCGGTTCACGCCGGGCTGGCGCGACCAGGGAAACGTTTCCAGCGACCAGCGTTCCGGCAGATTGGCTCTGCGGATGCGCCACTCCAGCGCACTTTCCTGCCGGTCGTGCCATTGCGCGCGCAACAGTCCGGCGACGAACTCCGAGTAAGAGACCTGCGCTTTCTCGGCCGCGCGCAACTGCTCGTCGTAAACACTCAGCATGCGCCGCAGCTTGAGATTCTTCAGCAGTTGTTCCAGTTCTTCAGTCATGGGGATCGGAGTCCGTATCCAGCAACAGAAAGTAGTCGCGCGCCACGCGGCGCAGAATCATCCGTTCCAGCCGGTCGAGATCGTAGAGTCCATACTGGGCGGCTTCGCTGGACCGCGGCCAGGAAAGGCTCGCGCGGATATTCCTTCAGCAAACGCAACAGTTGCCGCAGGGCAAGCGCCACCACTTTGCGGCCCTTTTGCTTTAGCGCCGCCACATAGGGTGCGATCTCCGGCGCGGCCTGTACGATGGCTTGTTCTTCCGGGTGCGGATCGCTGCGCTTGATGCCTTCCCCGCGCGGCGGCCGATGTTCGGCGAGGGTGATGCGCTGCGACGGTGGAGTCAGGGCGCGGACATGGGTAACGATGTGGCGCGCATCCAGTTCGATCTCGATCTTGTCCCGGGTCTCGCGCACCTCCACGCGCCGCCCGATCCAGGAGACCGGAACCGAGTAGCGAATGGAGTTCACCGAGACGTACCCTTCCACGTCCACCGTGCGCTGATGCAGACGATACACTTCGGGAATCCACGCCGGCAGCGGTTTCAGATGCAGGCGCTCGACCGCGAACAGTTCGCGCGGCACGGCGCGGATATGTTTCTTGTAGGTCGAGTTGACGCTTGTCGCACCACTGGCGCGCCTGTTGATTCAGATCGTCCCAACTGGCGAACGTGCGGCCCGCCAGAAAGTTGTTTTCGATAAAGGAGAACGGACGCTCCACGCGCGCCGAGCGGTTGGCGTCGCCGCGCTCATGCGCCACGAAGCGGAACCCGAAGCGTTCCGCGAACGCCTCCATCTCGGGCACGGGGATCATTTCGCGCCCCGTGCCGCGCAGCACCACCACATGCGTGTTGTCGATCATCACGCGCTCCACCGCGCCGCCCATGTAGCGCAGCGCGTCGGTGAGAAACACCTTGCAATCGAATCGCTGAAACGTGGGATTGATCTGGAAGAACAGCATGCGCGAGTAGCACAACACCGCCGAGGCGGTCTGCGCCTTGATACTTCCTGCCGCCCACTTCGACTGCGTGCGGAGACGTGTCGTGCTGCATCTCCACACCCGGCTCGAAATGATACTGGCCCGCCGGCACGACCGGCGTTTGTCCGATGCCTTGCCGGCGGCAGAATGCGGTCAGCGCCGGATACGACAACGCCGCGCCGCTCGCCCGTCAGCTCCTCATGGACTCGCACGAGATTCCCCTTGCAGGAAGATCAAAAGATCGAGGATCTGTTGCCGGTAGGGTTCGGCTTTCTCCGCCCGTTGGATTTCCGGCACCTGGGTGGAGTTCGAGCGCAGAACTTTGCGCACGGTCAGGCGCGACAGTTGCAACACGCGTGCGATCTCGCGTTTGCTCACTCCCTTCGCGCTCAGTTCCAGAATCGCGGTTCGTTGCGCTTGGCTCAGCATGTTTGGCTTCCTGTTCCTTTCCGATTCGTTCCGCCATCCGGTCCAGTTCCCGGCGCGCGCTTTCGATCTGGCGTTGCGCTTGTTCCTGTTGCCGGCCATCCATCTCCGGCAGAGCTTCGGCGAGCCGCCGGCCGGCACGACGCAGGATGGCAACCGCCATCTCCAGATCGCGCTCCAGTTCGGCCGCGGCCGGCCTGCGCGGCCGGCGGCTGCCGCTGCGTTTTCAAAAACAGTTCCGGCTCGGCGAGGATGCGCTCGCGGACCACGCGCGAGCCTTCGCGCCAGGCCGCATAGAGTTGCCCGGCTTGCCGCGTGTCGCAATGGTGCTGCACGAAGGCGGCGCCATCCGCTCGCAGTCGTCCACGATTGACTCGCGCCACCGGCACCAGATACTTCATCGCCAGTTGCGCGCCGAGCTTTCCTTCGCGCACTTGCTGCTGGATCGCTTCCGGCAACAACTCCACCAGCGCCAGGCGCCGCGACACCCAACTCACGCTGCGGTCGAAGCGGCGCGCCAACTCCTCCAGCGAGTAGCCGAAACGTTGCTCCATCTCCGACCAACAGCCAGCCCTGTTCGAGCGCGCTTTCCTGTGGGCTGAAGCGCAGCGACCGCTACAGCAGCAGAGCTTCGGCTTCGCTCATCGCCCAGACCGTGGCTTCGACCGTGTCCCGGCCCAGTTGCTCCAGCGCGGCGATGCGCTTGTGGCCGTCGATCACCAGGTAACGGTCGCGCTCGTCTGGACGAGCACCACGACGATGGGCGTCTGCTGGCCGGTCTCAGCCAACGACGCCAGCAACCGGCGCTGCCGGTGCGGTTCGCGGACTCGCAGATGCTCCCATCGCCGGTCGAGTTGGTGAAACTCCAGTTGCATCGTCGCCTGCCGGGTTCAGTATGCCCCAAGCCGGAACTGGTCTTTTGCGACGGCGGGGGAAGTGTGCCGGAAAGTCTCGTGGGATCAGTGAGATACGCCCGGAACTGGTCTTTCGCGGTACGGACCATTAGTGCTCCCATAACCCCAATGAAATCAGCGCCTTGGGACCCGAACTGGTCTTTCGCGAACTCCCAGGGTAGTTGGTCCAATGGGGCGGGTACCCGCAGCGGCTCAGGCGGCGATTCGGTCTGCGTCGCTCGCTGATCGATCCGGTAGGCGATGGCGTAGCCCGGGTTCCGGCGGCGCCACTGGGCTTGGGTCTTCTGCCGGTGCGACACCTGGCACTCCGCTTTGCCGCACATCCGCTGCCGCGCTCCTACGCGCGGATTGGGACGGAACCATTGACGGCAGATACAGCAGGGTTTCTTCCGGAGATCAGACATGGGTGACTTATCATCACCGCTTCTCCAGCTCTGTCGATCCTCCGCTTAACTAATAAGGTGGGTCACTTCTGACAAGCAGTCCTGGGTAATTCTTCGCGAGCGCCGAAGGTGAAACGGGCCGAGCCATGTGATTGGACACAAATCATCGACGCAAGATCGGTACTCTCTCGAGGGGAACCAGTGCGTGTGCGCTCACGTGAAAAAAGTGTCTTCGAAATCATTAAAAAAAACCCAAGTACCTTGACACGGCCGACGTCGTTAGAGATGTTGTAACATCGCCTCTCTAACAAGGTCGGCGAGAGAGGTGGCACACGGTCGCCACATTCAGCTAGGCCGACCGATGCAGAACGGCGATGTGGAGAGCTTCAACGGAAGGATGCGCTCCGAATGTTTGAACGCCAGCTGGTTTCGTAACCTGGCCGATGCCAGGGAAAGTGTCGCGTTGACGGAAGGAGTATAACGGCGAGCGACCACACAGTAGGCTGCTATCGCACCTCCAACGAGTTTGCCGAAACGCTGGGCAGGTCAAAATCACAATGGTCGCTTTTGGGGCTTTCTGTTGAGGCCTTGAGTTTTCATGCCAAAGCGCTCCGAGCTTCGACAGACGGAATCTTGCACTCATATTGCTCCAATCGTTCTTGTGCATCGGCAGCGCTGATCGCGTCAGACGTTCGTCCACAATTCATGCAGAAGTGTTCTCTAGTCGCGGGATTCCATCCGATGACAAGATGTTTCATAGTCTGCGTAAAAAAGGGACGGTTCCGTTATGAGCGAAATAAAAGGGGAGACCCGTCCCCGATCAAGTTTTAACGCAGGTTAGACTAGGTTGTTTCTTTTGAGCTGTACATCCGGAAGTCTCGGTAGATCGTCAACAACAGTTAGGTATGACAACTGCTCCCGAAGTATACCTAGGCAGCTGGAGCGACCAGCGCTTCAGCCTGGGGGATTAGGTGGGTAGCCGCTTTGTGCTTGGGAACCACAGCGTGGATACCAGCCGCCCGTGACAGGCGTTCCACTTCTGGCAGGTGATGGGAAGTAAATAATATTAACCAGACGCGAGGCAGCAGTTTAATCAGAAGCGGTGCCGCTTCCAGACCGTTCATTACCGGCATCGTTAGATCGAGGATGATCAAGTCAGGCCGGAGATTAGCAGCCTTTTCGATTGCCTCACATCCATGCTCCGCTTCTCCAACAACTTCAAACTGTGGATGAGAGTCGAACAAGGGCCTCACTGCCCTGCGTATCTCTGCGCTGTCATCAACCAGCAGTACCTTTTTCTTCGACATTGCTCTCACGAATGTCGAAGCTTTGATGCAGCTGAACTATCGAGCGTTGTGGCTTCTAAGAATTTTGGGGCTTCTTTGCGCGCTCAGCCACTTCGTGACGCAGAACTGTGAGCCCAGCCAACGCATCCCTAATGGCCTGATTTTCTTCGGGTGTTCCTCCGTGGTCGAGCGAAAATTCGTGAAGTCTCGCTCTTATTGCAGAATCAGCCACCTGGATTCGCTCTTCGATTTTCGACCAGTCCGTCTCTAGAATCGCGGCTTTATAAACATTCATCCATGCAGTCATGGTGACCTCGTGCCGTTCCTTTAGCGGTAAGATGTCGCTTAAATTATTGCCAAGAAAAATATTTCGAGTCAATCAGAAAACTACTGGGTACGGTAGCGAACAAAGAGCAAAATGCCGCGCTTCAGAGATTGAGAAATTAGGAAACCATCAGCGGTCTTTTGACGGCTTTTCATGCGCACCAAAGCCTGCGGTCAGTGCGGGCTCTCTTCCATGTGGCTTTTGTAACACGCCTGCTCTGGAATGTCAGCAGGGTCGAAGACAGTGCGCGGTAGCGTACTTTGGCTCAGAAAGACCCCTAGCTAGCTCTGCGCGAATAAATAGCAGGCTGGTTCTGAACCGGCTTCCTCAAGCAGGAATGAGTCCTGTGGTAATCGCCACACCACTGACAGAACGACTCCCTACAACACCACACGCGATAATCGGCACAAATCGCCGCTCCGCCGTCAGCACATGTCGCCACAGCTCGATTGCTACAGTGCAACCCTACAACGCTGTCGCTTGCTCCGTGTTCGATTTGGCAGTTGGGATTCACCGCTCATGCCGCCTTCAGGCAGCTCAATTCGATGCTGATCTGGGCTTTGTCGTTGTTCATAGTTCACCACAAGCCAAATCGCAAGAATGCCATCAGGCGACAGGTTCGCTGTGGCTTCTCGCTCGAATAGCTCTTCCCGCCCAGCCGCTGAACCCGGCACCAGGCGCGGTCGGGGTCCGACAACTAGCAACGGGAGGTAGCATCCTATGTTGCGGGTTTTCCTATTGCGTTCAACCTCTTCTCGGTTTCTTCGGGCGCAGTCTTGGATTCATGGTGTGAGTTCACGGGCATCGTCCCCGATGCTGTAAGAAAGAAAGTACTACCCTGAAGCAGTTCCTCAATAGCTTGCGATAGGGCGAATATGCCTTCACCCTTTGCGATTGCGCCCCGAAATCCGGCTCCGCGAGCCAGACCCTCCAACGGACCATCAATCCTGTCCAAGGTAAAAAGCAGTAGTGGAATGCCAGGATGGGCGGTATGGATCATTTGGCCCGCCTGCAGGCCATTGAGATTCGGCATTCTGAAGTCCAATATCACGAGGTCCGGCTTTAGGACCGCAGTTCTCTCGACTGCTACAAGGCCATCTTCGGCTTCTCCACAAACTTCCCAACCGTTCCCTTCAATCAGATTTCTAAGGGCGCGTCTCGAAGCGGAGGAGTCGTCGGCAATAAGTAGGCGGGGCATCCAACACCTCTATGTCGCGGCGGACCGCGCTTTAGTGCATCGTTAGCACCTACCTATAACATGCGCAAATCGTCTGCTACATCGGGGAAAGGCTGTATTGTTCGAGAGACACCGCCAGGTGTATAAGGTTTTCCCACTTACGCTGCCCTTGTGTGTGACACTGGTATGGTGAAGCTCCACGTTCGGTGCGATTGACTCGAGTGAGGCTTGGCTCATGGCGTCTAGGGATGAATTGGCGGGTAGTTCCGCGCCGGAATTAGAAAGGCGCGTTGGCGAGCGATTCGGAGTGTTGCCAAATTTCTTCCGCCTCGCGCCCGAAACTCCCGAGATCACCGAAAAGCTCTGGGGATTTGCCCAAGCTGCCTACCTCGATAATCCTCTGCCGTCTGTTTTTAAGGAACGTCTCTTCGTCTATCTGTCACGCTTTTGCGCAGTCCGCTATTGCATTGCCCGTCACACTGGCTTCCTAGATCATCGTTCTCTAAATAACTAATCAACAGAAACCTCATCCATCTTGTACTTCCATCGGAATACCACCGGAGCTGCATTCACTTCTTGGAAGTACAGGTGGATGCGCTGGATGAGTTCCTGTTTGCTGTCCACCCGGATCTCCCGGAGCATGCTGCGCGCCATCTTGCTGAACATATTTTCCACCAGATTGAGCCACGAACCGTGCTTGGGAACGAAGACGAACTGAAAGCGTTGCGGCCGACTCGCCAGGTAGCGTTGCGTCTCCTTCGAGATGTGGGCGGAGTGATTGTCTAGAATCAGTCGCAACGTCGTGGTGGCCGGATAAGCCGCATCCAGCTTTTTCAAGAGCTCAATGAAATCCTTGCTTTTATGCGTCTCGCTGACGATCTCGGTGACCGTACCACGGTGCAGATCCAGCCCCGCTAGCAAGGAAACGGTTCCCAGCCGCTTGTATTCGAAGTCCCGGGTCGGGCTGGCATGCTGTCCGGGCATTGGCGGCCGGTCGGGCTTTTTCTGCGCCAGCGCCTGAATGCCGGGTTTCTCGTCGTAGGACACCGTGACCATCCCCGGCTCGCGAATCTCGCCGCGCAGCAGTCCTTCATTGAGAATCTCTACTTCCTTGTAAACATGCAGTACCGCTGCCATCTTGGACTCGAACTCTGGGTCTCGTCGCTCCACATAGTAACGAACCTTATGCGGCCGAAGTTCTCCCTGCATCAAGATCTTATGCAGCTTGGAGCGGCTCACCCGCTCCAGTTCCGGGTACCCCGCCGGCCGGGCCTGTTGCCGCAGGTGCGCGGTCAGCAGACGGTACGTCCATAACTCTTGTGCATAGCCCAACTCCTTGGGTTTCTGACAGGCACAGTTCTGCACCCATGCAATCGCCGCATCCGAAACCTGACGCGGTTTGCCCGAACGCGGCAATTCTCCTAAGGCAGCCTGCACGCCAAAGCGGAGGCATTTCTGGATGCAGAGTATCACCGTGTTACGGTTCACCCGCTGGGTCTGCGCAATTGCTTGATCACTCAGACCGGCGAACGAGTCCAGCAAGATCGCCGCGCGCACCGTACGCCTCTTCTGCTCGGTGCGCGATTTGCGGAGGCGCTCCAACATACCCTGCTCGTCCTCGCTGAAGACTAGGCGCCGGCGCCTGCTCTGAAAGGGCATGCCCCATTAAAACATCGTCGGGTTCAAATGTCTAGTTACTTAGAGAACGATGATCTAGTGGGTCTTGGTCATCCTGCCGGGGACAAACAAGCCCACGCTCAAAGCATTCTAGACATCGTCAAGTTGCTTCAGCATCCATTTCCATACGGCCGCGAACTAGAGTTGCGCATTTCACTCTGCGCGACCTGTGCGGCGCCTCTTGTTGAAATGCCGACTGCGGACTCGCAGGTAGAGGAGGCCATCTTCACACTTGCGGGACACGTCTTCTTGCAGACGACACATGCCTCCGCCTGCCTTGATGCACTAGACCGACTGCTCGGTACAGTTCGACTTCAGTACCTGCTGCTGTTCTTGGCATTCGTTCGGGCAGCCCACTATTGGACCAAGGTCCATCCTGAAATCGAGTTTGAGGATGACATTAAACAGCTTCTTGCGACGCATGAAGCACTGACGAACTGTCTCCTCAACGATCCCGAAACCCGTTCCGATGGTGTCAGCCAATCACTTTTGGACGAGCTGCCGTCGTTGCGTCTCAAAGCCGACAAGGCGATTGGATTGCTTGCTGCGATTGTAGATTCCTCTGATGATGCCATCGTCAGCAAGAGTCTAGGCGGTGTCATAACGAGCTGGAACGCAGGTGCGGAGCGAATCTTTGGCTACACGAGCGAAGAAGCCGTAGGTCAGCACATCTCACTCATCATTCCGCCCAATCGCTTGAGCGAGGAAAGAATCATCCTTGAGCGACTCAGCCGAGGCGAGCGGATAAACCATTTCGATACTGTCCGCATGCGCAAGGATGGCACCACCGTTGACATATCACTCACAGTTTCCCCGGTTAGGGATGCCGCAGGCAAAGTCGTTGGTGCGTCGAAAATCGCACGTGATGTCACCGAACGTAAGCGGGTTGAGCGGGCCTTGCATGAGAGCGAAGCACGGTTTCGACTGCTGGCCGATGCGCTCGACACCCAAGTGCAGTTTCGGACTCAAGAACTACAGCGGCGAAACGCAGAGATTCTCCATCAGTCGGAACGGCTTCAAGACCTTTCAGGAAGACTTCTGCTCATTCAGGACCAGGAACGTCGACACATCGCACGTGAGCTGCACGACAGTGCTGGTCAGACCTTGGTTGCTCTGGGCATGAACCTTGCGCAATTGGCAGAAGATGCGAAGCACAATCCTGCGGAACTTGCCAAAGATGTCAAAGATGCCCAAGATTTAGTTCAGCACTTGAGCCAAGAGATACGCACGACTTCATACCTCTTGCACCCACCCATGCTGGACGAGAGCGGCCTTTCCTATGCACTTCACTGGTATGTGCAGGGTCTGGCGGAGCGCAGCGAACTCAATATCGAGCTGAAAATCTCCGAAGACTTCGGAAGACTTTCCCCAGAGATCGAACTCGTCATCTTTCGTCTCGTGCAAGAGTGTTTAACAAACATCCATCGTCATTCGGGAAGCAAAACCGCGCTCATCCGTGTTGTTCGCGAAACGGACAAGATTCATGTGGAAGTTCAGGATCAAGGCGGGGGAATGTCGCCGGAACGATTTGCTGAGGTTCAGTCCCAAGGGACCGGGGTCGGAATCAGGGGAATGCGGGAGCGGGTGCGGCAGGTCCAGGGCGAATTGACTATCGAGTCGAACGCTCTCGGCACAAAGATTTCCGCTATTTTTCCAGCCAAGATACCTTCGGCAAAGGGGCCGGGCGAGATTCAACAACTCGGCGTTGCCTAACCGCGAAACCGGACTGACTCCTCGTCACATCGCTGTGCAATGGGGGCGTTGCTGCGCTCCTAGGAGCACTTGTTTTCGTAGGCTCTCTTTGGGGATGGCGTACCCGGTCGCGCAGGGGTGACGGCAGTCGCCTATTAGAAAAACGGACTATTCCCTGGTGCCAGGGCGGCCGCGTGATTGCAAAGTGATCGAGCGTAACTTGAGGACCTTGAGCAGCGCGGAGTTTGCCCCACCGTGGGGGCAAATTCACTCGGGTGCCTGCCGAAGCCAGAAAGAACTCAAAGTGTCTGCGGCTGGCGACGCCGCGCGAAGGTCGCAGTTGGTGTAATCGCCTGATTTAGTCAGTTAACTGCGGAACAGGCGCTGAGGCTGAACCATCCGCTTGCTGCATGGCTAAGGCGAACGCAGGACGGCGGTGTGAATTACAGAATCATCAGTGAAGACGACGACATAATACTCGGGAACCAATGGCGCAAATGGGTGGGAATAAACGTATTCGTACGAGCAGTCCTTGTATGGGACGCCTAGGGGCATCATCTGTTTCTCCTCGTATCAGGCATCTCGTGCCTTTGACATCAATATGGGCTAATTTAGAAATACCGGCAATTACGTCTGAGGTAATAAAAGTGCGTGACGGATTTCCCGAGGCGGGCCCGCTACGGGCATGAGGATGAGCGTGGCCTTCCGTCTGTGGGGAGCGGAGATGAGCCAGTCGGCTTGCAATTAGCAAAAGAGCTTCCAACGAACCCATCGGCACCGGGCCTTGCGTATCGGTGTTAAGCCGTACAAAATCGAAGGACTAACGACCATTTTTTGGATAACCGGAGACTGCGCAGAGCAAACCATGTTCACCAAATCCGGAATCATCGAATTACACGCCACCATGCATGAACGGTTGGACCTTCTATTCCGCCATGTTGCAACCGTCCCTGATAACCTCCACCACAAACAGATTTCAGGATTCGGCCATCCATCCATTTGGAAGCAGCTTGTGCATATCCTGACCTGCGAGGAAGGCTGGATTCATGATCTCATGATCTGCAGAACAAAGCGTTTGCCGGTTGGCACGAAGAAGACTGCCCAACTATGGCGGACCTCTCGCCGCCAAAGACCGAATACGAAACGCGACACGAATCTACGTCGGCGGCCTCACGGAAGAGCAACTCAACACGACCCTAGCCAAGGGTCCCGTGGATTGGGGCGGCGAACTCCGGAGCCCCGCTTTTATCCTGTTGCACGTCATAACCCACGCGTTTCACCACAAGGGCCAGGTCGTCGCGATGCTGCGAATTCTCGGATATCCAACTCCGGACACAGACCTGCAGCCGGTGTAGGTTTCACGACCTTCGCCTCACTCTCCGTAATGACCACTTCATTCTCGAAGGCTAGTTTGAAGACAAGCCATGAACTCACGGGTGGGAATTCTCTGGAGACCCAGGGCTGCCGGTCGGATGCTAGCGCCTTATTACTCATCACCGATTCGCAGCCAATCAAGTAAACGCGCCGAGACTCAGAGAATTTGCGAGCTTCAAATCTGGGGATGTTAAGGGGACATTAAGAAGTGACGTGCGGCACTTCTTGTATCAAACGAAGTCCGCCGACACCGTTTGATGTCAATCAGTTACATCTCATTGTTGCCCTGTCACGGCACGGTAAAAGGGAACGGGAAGGTGCGAGAAGGCATCGGAGGGAACCGGACGGAATCAGACGATTTTTCTTTATGCGGGGGCGTAGTTCAGCTGGTTAGAA
>CAWDNR010000006.1:0-86665 GCA_963803655.1 Terriglobia bacterium | reverse complement strand
CACTTGTAGACCGCACAGCCCCTACGATCCTCCGGAGCTTTTCGCACCCGGTATCGCGGGCATCTCTATGACGGAGAAATCGCTTACGCGGACCACGAACTAGGTCGCCTGATGGCCTGGCTGAAACAGAGCCGCCTTTACGACCGCAGCCTGATCGTCGTACTCAGCGATCATGGGAATCGCTGGGGGACCACGGCGAAAAAGAGCATCGATTTTTCATCTATAACTCACTGTCCATATCCCGCTGATCGTGAAACCGCCCGCTGGAAGCGGATTTCGCCCGGGCTTGTGACCAGGCCGGTGGAAACAATCGCGGTCGCTCCGACCCTGCTCAGTCTGGCTGGAATGAAAGTCGCGACTGAAAGCAGTTTCGAGCGCAAGCCCTTTTGGGCGTCGAGGCGGGGAACGAAGATTCGGCTTATAGCGAGAGCTTTTATTCCTTCATTCGTTCGGCTGGAGCCCGCTGCACGCGCTGCAGACTACGCGATACCACTACATCGAAGCGCCGGTGCCGGAACTCTACGATGTGCTGGCCGATCCCCTGGAGAAAAACAATCTGGCTCCGCAGCAGACCGCCACGGTCGCGGTGCTCGAAGACAAGTTGCAATCGCTTCTGCGGCAGAATCCATTCAAGCCTGCGGAAGGCAGCAGCGCCGGACTAAGCTCCGACGCTTTGGAAAAACTGAGCGCGCTGGGTTACGTCGCTTACCGATCGCCGGTTTCTCCGGAGGCACTCGCGGCAGGCTTGCCCGATCCCAAGAGCAAGCTGTGGGAATTTAATGCGACCCTGGAAGCCGGAGACGCATTTCATGCTGGCAATTTTTCCGCCGGGGCGGCGCTCCTCGGCAAAGTGCAGGAGAAGGATCCGCAGATGTATATCGTTCCTTTTATGCTGGGAGAGGGCGCGGCGCGAGAGCAGAGGTGGGAAGAAGCCGCTGCTGGATTCCAGAAGTGCCTGCAATTGAATCCCAACTTTGACCAGGCGATGACCGGGCTCTCTCGCGTTCTGGTTTACCTGGGGAAAGACGACGAAGCCGCGCAGTGGGCGCGAAATGCGTTGAAGGTAAACCCGGCGAACTCTCGGGCCTGGTATCAATTGGGTATCATCGAGTCCAAGACCGACAAAAATGCAGCCATCGCTGACTACCAGAAGGCGGTATCTATCCAGGGGAGCTTCGCCCCGCTGCGGCGCGACCTGGGACTGCTCTACTTTCAAAAGGGAAATTATGCCGAGGCCGCGGACCAGTTGGCCAAGGCGGCCGAGTTGGGTGTGAACGATGCTCCGCTGTACAACTTTTTGGGCATTTCCTATGGTCACACCAGCCGGTTGGACAAGGCGGTCGAGGCCTACAAGAAAGCTATAAGGCTGGACCCGAAGCTGGCGGAGGCCCATTTAAATGTGGGGTACGCGTATCAACGATTGCATCAATCCAGAGCTGCAGAGGAAGAATACGCGACCGCCTGCAGACTGGAAGCAAAGTTCTGCCAATTCGCGCCACATCCGTAGCTCGGCTTTTCAAGAAACAATTTACTGGGGTTCGGAGTCGGTGCTGGAGGTTTTCAGCTTTTGCAGGACCTGTTTTGCCCGGGGAGCGAAAGGATCGTCCGGGAAGGCCTTCAGGAAAACCCTAAGCTCGGATGCGGCGTCGTCCTTTCGCCGTTGCTGCAGGTAGAGGTTCACCAAAGCGAGGTGGGCCTTGGACATGAGAGGATCGAGTTCGAGGCATCTTCTCAACGCTGCCTCCGCCTGAATCGCTCTGCCACTCCGGGCATAGAGCGATCCTTGCAGAAAGAGTCCGAAGGCCGAGTCGGGCTGCTTGCTCAGGCCTTGCTCGACCGATTGTTCACCTTTATCGAACTGTTGCGTGAGCAGGAAAAGGTTGCCCAGGTTGAAGTATGCGGCAGCATCGCTTGGGTTTACTTTGATGACCTGCTCGAACTGTTGCTGCGCCTCGGGAAAGCGAGACTTGGCCAATAAATCACTTCCAAGGTTGTTGTGGGCTGCGTAGAACTGGGGAGCAAGACCGATTGCCTTTTGATAGTGCTCAATTGCATCATCAATCCGTCCTTCTTTGTCGGACTTTGCACCTTTATCGAACTCTTTAATGGCCGCTTTCGGAATTTGTCTTGTTAATTCCGCAGAATTCACCATATTGGGATTGCTGCCAGCAGCAGTTGCGACTGCGTTGCGGACTTCTCGTGGTGTGAGATTGATCCGGACCATGGTCGGGGTGGTCAGCATCGGATTGACCTCTACTAGCTGATCGATTGGCCGAAATCTCTCATCATCAACCAAGATGTGATAGGCATTCGCTAACAGTTCAGAGAAGGAGAATTTGCCTTCACTGTCGCTGAAAGTCGTCGCGATGGTATTGCCACGAAACTGGAGCGTCACCAAAATGGCTCGGTCCGGTAACTCGCCGTGTGAGGTCTCAATGGTACCGATGATCGCCCAAACCTGCTGAGCCGATCCGAGCGGGCGATGCAGAACACAAGTAAGAATCAAGAGCAGAGGAACGGCTCGCAATGAAGATGCTCGCGGCGCTCGGCACCACCATGCAAAAAAGCCGGGCTTGGTCACCGAAGACCAAGCCGCACGATGGTATCCAAGCCACACGACTGTAACCCCGTTCGGCTTAGAACGAGATCTTCAAGCCAAACTGCAACTGACGGGGATCGAACGCACCGCTAGCAGCTCCGAAGGCGCCAGCGTTGATCCGATTGTTACCGGCGAAATTTGCTCCGGGAAGCTTGAAGTTGACATCATTCAACAAATTGAAGGATTCGGCCCGGAACTGCAATCCGACCCGTTCCGTAACCTTGAAGTTCTTAAAGAGTGACATGTCCATATTGAAGAAGTTCGGGCCCGTAAACGTGTTTCGCCCCAGACTGCTGTCGCAGCCCAAGCAAGGGCTAGTAAAAATCGGAGGGGTCGGTCCGCTTGCATTGTTCCATCCGTCCGCCCATTGCGCCTCGGACGGGCTGAAATTGACCACATTGGAATTCGGTCGGTCAATCTTGGAGTTGTCCAGGTTATAGTCGCCGCCGAGGTTCTGACAATTTCCCGCGTTTACATCGGCCGCGCTGCAGGGAGTGCTCGGACTTGAGATCTCGCGCAGTTTAGCTCCACTGGATCTGAACGGTTCCCAGTGAGCTCCCGTCTGGAACGACACGATACCATTCCACTGCCACCCGTTAGCGATTGCCCCCAAGACTCCCTTGGCATTGCGCCCGAAAGGCAACTCATACACATAGTTTGCGACGATGCGGTGCCGGATGTCGAAAGTTGAATTGCCGCGGTCGAGACTGGGGATAGTCAAGTCGGTGGTGTAGCCATCACCAGCGCCTGCGCCGTTTCCTGTGGTTGCGTTGTTATGCCAAGCCGATCCATTGTCGATGGAGTGGCTGTAAGTATAGCTGACGCTTACCGCCAAGCCGTGGGCCGGCTGCCGCTTCAAAGACATCTGAAGCGAGTTGTAGTTCGAGTTGTTTACGTTCAGCCAAGCGCGTAGCTGGCCAAAGTTGGGGTTTAGAGCACCCAGTGGGTTCATCGCGACAGTAGAACCAGGATAGTCCGTATTGTCCTGCTGCCCACACAGTTTTCGACCGAAGGAATCCGTTACGCATCCTCCGACCGGCAGTAAACCACCGGGAATGCGGTTGATGTTCTCGGAACGGAATAGCTTATGCCCCGTCGTTCCCACATAATTAACTTCCAACATTGTCCGAGCGATTAGCTCATGCTGAATCCCAAGGAAATAGCTGTAGACATACGGATCGCGGATCCCGCTGGGGAAAATCAATCCGCTGCGGAAAGAAAGGTTGGGAGTGCTGGGCGCCCAGCCCACGATGTTGCCCGTAGCTTGAACCCCGGTCCCTTGTCCCGGGTTCGTGGGCGGTCCACTAAATGTTGCTGGTGCACCTGAGGGTACACAGGTACCGAGAGCGGCGCCGCAAGTAGTAGGTCCGTAGACGACGTCAGCGATGCCACCCTCCAAAGTCCCTTGGGCCTCGTCAAAGGAGTAAAAGGGGGCGTTCCAGCGGGAGTTCGAAAGCGGGTTATACAGTGTACCCTCATACGACATACCGAACCCACCGCGCAGAGACGTCTTGCCGTCGCCGAAAACGTCGTAGGCGAAGCCGACACGTGGACCGAAATTGTTGTGATCACCCTTTCCAAGAGTGCTCGCTTTGGTAAATCCGCCAGGCCCACAGACACCGGCCACTCCGGCCGCAGCATTCACAAGATTTCCTGCACTGAAAAGACAGGGTGCGCTGGCGTCATGAATCTGCCCTGCTCCGCTCTGCAAGTTATCAATGTAGGACTGGCCGGGACCGAGAATGAAGTTAGTGACCAACCCATTTTCCTCTGTGTGCCGCGTATAGAGGTCGTAACGTATCCCCAAGTTAACAGTTAGGCGGCGAGAGACCTTCCAGTCGTCTTGGAAATACCCACCAAATTCCAAGTTGCGCCAATGACGCTTGTTGGTGGCGAGCTGCGGAGCTTGTCCGCTGATGATTCCGGGATCGACCCCAGCGTTCGCCTGGTAGGGCGCATCCATAGCAAAGTACAACTGGTCGAAGAAGTAATAGGAAGGGCGACCGACGTTGAATTCGCTGTTTTCGAGATTGCGCCGGAAATCTACTCCCATCTTCATGCTGTGGTTTCCGTGACTGACGGAAATCATGTCGGAATAACTGTAGACATGGTCCTTGAAGAACTGCGGATAACCATTGTAGGAGCCAAAACCTGCAGTCCCGTCGTCAAACTCAGCCTGCGGGACACCCGGAACATTCGCTAGAGTGGATGTGTCATTCAGTGTGTATCCAGCACGGAGTTCATTCAGAACGGTTGGACTGAAAGTATGGATGTAGCTGATTTGGCCGTTCGGGAAGAAGGACCTCTGCGGACTCAGAAAGCCGCGCGCCGAGCTCAAACTGGCGTTGAAGGGCCCAAAATTGTCACTGGAACGGAGGTAGTTGAAGGAAGCGAAGAGGCGGTTCTTTTCGGTGGGACTGAAGTCAAGTCGCAACGAAGCCTCGTTGCCTTGGAAAAGGTTCCCAACAGTTTGGGATGGAAAGTTGATCACACTGCGCTGTAAAAAGGGTGCGTCCCGGTTAATATTCACTGCACTCGGTTGAACCAATAAAGCAGCGCTGCATCCAGCAGCAGCAGCGTTCGCCACATCGGCTGCCGTAACTCCAAGAAGGGACTGGAACCGAGCCGCCAGCGTGGGATTGTTGTTGTCAGGACAGAGCCAGTTGGTGAAATCTCCAGCGGTGCCTCCCGGTAAGGTCCCTGGATACTGATTCAGACTGGTTGGAGTCGTTCCATTTGCCAATGGAGCAAACTTCGAATACAACAGGTTTGCCACGGAATTGGGTGCGAACGCAGCCACGGCTGCCCGCCACTCTGGGGACTCTTGCTCGACCGGAGTAGGCGGTTGAACCGTCTGGAATCGATCGCCCTGGTAGGAGGCGAAGAAGAAGAGCTTGTCCTTAATGATCGGTCCGCCAAACGTCGCGCCAAACTGGTTGAAGCGCAGCGGCGGTCTTTTGACATCGTTGTGATTCAGAAAGAAGTTATTAGCATCCAGCTTGTCATTGCGTAGAAATTCCCAGGCGCTGCCGTGCCAATTGTTCGTGCCTGCTTTGGTTATCAGATTGGTCACCGATCCAGCGCTGTTGCCGTACTGGGCTGACATGTTGAGCGTTAGCTGCTGGAACTCCTGGATAGAGTCTTCGACGGGAGTGTTGTTCGGCCCGCCGCTTAGATCTTTGTTGGAAACGCCATTTATCAGGAATCCATTGAAGTTTTGCCGCGTCCCGTTCACGATCGTCGTCGGGCCGGCCTCGGACGACTTGCCTCGATCGCCGCCGACAGCGTTGTTGACCGCGCCGGGACTGAGCAGCATGAGGTCATAGATGTTGCGGCCATTAAGCGGGAGATTGGCCACTTGCGATGCCGTAACCGTATTGGCCAGCTTCGAATCCTCGGTATTGATGGTGGCCGCCTCGCCAGTGACCTCAATGACTTCGCGCGTCTGACCCATTTGCATCTTAAAGTCAACGCGCTGAATGGTGCCGGCGTTCAGGGCGAGGTTGACATTGGTCAAGGTTTTGAAACCTTGTGCTTCGGCCACAATTCTGTACGTCCCAACCGGCAGCTCTTTGACCACATAGAGCCCGGTGGAGTTGGTAGTGGTCGTGATCGTCAGATCGGTGCCCACGTTGGTAACGGTCACCTTCGCGTTGGCGATTGCCGCGCCCGACGGGTCAGTGACGGTTCCGACGAACTGGCCATTCTGGATCTGTGCAAACGCGCCCAGTGATAGGACCAGCAACGACAACAGCACGAGGCAGAATTGCAATCTTTTCATTGAGCTACCCTCTCGCGTGATGGGAGATATGTTCAACGGAAACGATCCGAACCAGCGTAGCGTCTCGGCTCGATTAGCGGGCGTCCCGTGAAAGTACGCGGCCACATTGGGTTTTAGACAGAAACTGTCAAGGCGAGCTAAATGTATATTCCTGATTCCTCTGGAAAGACCCAGCCGTTTTTCCGGACCCGTAATGCTTTAGCCGGACGGAACCCGGAAGTTGCTGGCACGTTGCGCTCCAAAGAGGTTGGGACAGGCGATTCAATGACTTAGGTGGTAATCATTTATCGACAGCTATGATGAACAGTAGACATGACTAGACACCGCTACAAAATTTGGGATACCTGAAGCTTGGTGTGAGCCCGTATATGAACAGTCACAAATTTGTTATGGACGTCAAACTGGCCCCGATTCACTGCCTGCTACGGCTTACTACTCCGGTTCCTTCTTCGATCACCAGTTCCCGGTCGACGACCTGACCACAGACGCTGTCGACCCTACCCGACGGCCAGCGGACGGTAATGGAATCGATTCGGGTGGTGGACCCCAGGCCGAAGTGCAGGCGGGGGTCGCTGGCGGACTCAAAACTGCTATTGGCGCGTACCTCGGCACTTTGCTTCAGGCTGCCAGCTTTGACCTCGACCCGGGCGCCGAATCCGTCGCGATTGGACTTCGTCCCTACCGTCTTGATGCGCAGCCAGTGTCCCTTCTTAGCAGACTGGTTACGTAGAAGCATCGGCGAACCGTCCAGGACGGTAACTAACAGGTCTTCGCTGCCGTGGTTCAGGAAGTCCGCCGTCGCTGCACCCCGGGCGACATAACGGCGGGCCAGGGGTGCGCTTGTCGTTCCGATTTCTTCAAATTTTCCGTTTCGCAGATTGTGAAACAGGAGGGGCCGTTCGGCGTAGGTGACACCAAACGAGTGCTGGTCTACCTGCGGATTCACGTGCCCGTCGGCAACAAAGATGTCTTTCCAGCCGTCGTTGTCCAGGTCCAGAAACTTCATGCCGAACCCGAGAAACGGAATGCTGACAGGGCCGAAACCAGCCGGTCCGGCGGCGTCGGTGAACTGGCCATTGTGGTCGTTGTGATAGAGATTGTTGGTGTCATCGGAGAAATTGGCTTTCGCGATGTCGGGCCAGCCGTCATTGTCGTAGTCGGCGGAGTCGATCCCCATGCCCGCCTGCTCTTGTCCATCGGCGCTGTACGCCACCCCGGCCTCCGCACCTACCTCGGTGAAGCCGCCTTTGCAGTCGTTGTGGTAGAGCAGGCTAGGGGATGAATCATTGGCCACGTAGAGATCGAGACAACCGTCCAGGTCATAGTCCAGCCACAGCACGCCCAACCCGTAGTAGCTGTGGGCATCGACGTTGAGCTTTTCAGTCACATCGGTGAAAGTGCCATCACCATTATTGTGATAGAGCCGATCGCGGCCACCCTTCAATCCGCGCGGTCCGCAGGAAACGGCAATCCCTCGATATTGGCAAAAGGGACCCACGCCAAACTTCGGCAAGTGCTCGAGGTCCAGATCCACATAGTTTGCGACGTAGAGGTCGAGATAGCCATCGTTGTCGTAGTCGCCGAATGCCGCGCTGGTTCCCCACCGGCCCGGATTACCGACGCCAGCCTTAGTGGTTACATCGATGAAAGTTCCATCGCCGTTGTTGTGATAGAGAACGGCGCCGTCCAAATAAGTGACATAGAGGTCTTCCGCTCCGTCATTGTCATAGTCGCCTACGGCGACGCCGAATCCCCAGCCGCAATGCGTCACGCCAGCTTTGACCGTGACGTCGGTGAAGGTACCGTCATGGTTATTGTGGTAAAGCTTGCTGGGGTGACATTCCCCTTTACGTAAGTCGTCCAGCGTGGAGCCGTTCACTAGGAAAATGTCCATCCAGCCATCATTGTCATAATCAAAGATGGCGATTCCGCCACACATGGATTCCATGATGTAACGCTTTTCAAGGCTTCCGCAGGTGAGGTGGAAGTCAATGCCGGCGGCGTGCGAGACATCCGCAAATGACGCAATGCCCGCGGGCGCAATATGCTTGGCGGATGGAATAGGCGTGGTGGGCGGGCGGTTTTCCTTCTGCTGCGGAGACGCGCCCATCAGCCACAGGGCCGTAGCTGGCAGGCATGCGCCGGCGATCAGCAACCGGAAGAGCCGAAAAAGCAGCATCACTGGATCCGGCCGGCAGCCATTCCTCCGGTTTGGGGCTGGTTTTTTTTCAGCTCGTCGAAACGTTGCCATTCCTGACGCGCTTCGTCTCCCTTTTCCATTTTTTGCAGCGCTCGGGCTAGTTGGTAGTGCCGACTGGGGTCGGTGGGGCTTAGTTCTACCGAGCGTCGAAGGGCCGAGACCGCTGCTTCGGCGTCGCCCTCCAAAAGCAGAGCCTTACCTAGATCGTAAAACGCATCGCCTTTCCGCGGATCGAGCTCCGTGACTTTCTTCAGTTGCGTGATCGCGGACTTCCAGTCGCCAGCTACCAACAGGCAGTGCCCGAGCTGGTAGACTACTTCGGGATTTCCCTTCGTACGCGTTGCTTCCTTCTCGTATTCAACGATGGCCTCCTGATTCCTGCCCAGACTCGCGTAGGCAAAGCCAAGATGATAGTGGCCAAGTGGGCTCTTGGGATTCAGCCGCAGCACTGACTGAAACTGTTCGACGGCTTGCAGTGTTCGGTTGGAATTCTGATAGGAGCGCCCGAGCAACACGTGGGACAGCACATCTGAAGGCTTGAGCTTGATAGCCTTTTCCAGTTCGTCTGCCGCCGAGGAGGGCTGGTTTTGCTCGAGCAGCACGAGCGCGAGATCGAAGTGAATGTCGAAGTGCGCGCTGTCGAGTTTCTCGGCGCTTTGAAGTGTCTGCAATGCCAGCGCGTTTTGCCCACCTTTGAAATAGGCCAGCGCGAGCCAATGCCGCAGTTGCGCATCCTGCGGCCAACGGGCGACCGCGGCGCGACCGACCTCCACCGCCTCGTTAAGCTGCCCGGTCTGTAGATGGCTGAGTAGAAGATCCCGGTTGATTTCGAGATTCTCCGGTTCCAACTGCCGCGCCTCCTCGAAATCGCTTGCCGCGCGAGCAAAATCGTTTGCAGCCAGAGAGGCTTTGCCACTGCGAACCAGAGCCTGCACCCGAGGGTTAGGCGACTGTGCGGCGGCAACGAGCGAGACGATCAGCAGTAGACTCGAAGATAGCATTGCACGTTTGCATCCTGTTTTCTTAACAAGAGGGATACAAGCGCCGAGAGTGAAGCCGCATGGAACCGCCCTCTGGCATCCTAACGTGTCGGCTGGCGTGGCGCAATTCGGAGAGCGGAATCGACGACGTGTCAGTACTGGGCTTCGTTCCAGTCGGCTGAGCCCCTTGCGAGCTTCCCGCTGTGGCCCGATTTGACCCACTGGAGTGCGAATGCGAGATGTGAGGGCTTTTGGATGCACTATTCAAGGTCTGGCAGAGCGATGTTGTTCT
The DNA here is from genome assembly GCA_963803655.1 of Terriglobia bacterium. Lineage (GTDB taxonomy): Bacteria > Acidobacteriota > Terriglobia > Terriglobales > Acidobacteriaceae > JAIQFF01. The sequence continues at coordinate 76,813 of CAWDNR010000006.1, read as the reverse complement.
GCCGGAAACGCTCGATTGTCGAACACCGGGGAAGGCGCCCTATTGCAAAGCTCACTGCTCTTGCTAGGTCCCTTCTCCTCCCAATATCCAGTCGACGCTCTTGCGAAACCTCTCGGAGAGAAGAAGCAGTGTCTCGATGGTCGGCGCCCCCTTCCCGCGCTCTATCTTCGAAAGGTGCCGCTAATTCCGAGGTAATCAGCCATGTCCTCCTGGAAAACATGCCGGGAGCCGAATACGGGAGCCGATTGCCACGAGGTCGGGTTTGGTTTTGCCGGCTGCCAAAAATGCCTTTGACTTTCCGCGCTATTCCTATTGACATTTGGGGACCCTCGCAGCAAGGGCGGCGATGATTCCGAGGAAAATCTGGTCGCTCTGTGTACTGACTGCCATTCGCTCGTGCATCGCTGTTCAAGCTGAGGCAAGGTCCGGCAAAATCCGTGGGTGCCGAGACGGTTCAGAAATTCAAACCGTTCATTGAATTTTTTTCGGCGCTTGGCGATCGGTGCAACTAGTGTCTCTTTTTCCTGACGCCTGACGACCGATGTCTTGCGACGCCTGACGGATTGGCGGCTTCCTTCTGTGCTCCCGGCGCCAGCACTCGACGCACAATCGGAGTATTCAGTTTGTACTTGCGTTCGGTCACAGTTCCCGCATCATCCTTTACTCGCACCACGAAAACAGGCAAATCGCCCTCCTTGTCGAAGGTCTCATGGGAGACGGTTACCGGCAGTACGCCATTGAGACCGTGCTCGCGGTACGCGGTTTCATAACGATGGCGCTTGACGTTCCAGGTGAAGACTCGGATCTGGTTGTAGTCGAATGGCATGCCATCTTTGTTCTCGCTGAACAGCACCAGGTACTGCGGCACTTTTTTCTCGCCGTCGGTGACCTGGTCCAGAACAAATGCGGCCACTGTGCGCTGGCCTTCGGAGTATTGCGCAATCTCGATCGGGATATCCACATCCACCATGCGGGCCAGGACCCAGCCCACGTGTCCGGATTCGTCGCGGATGAGCCACCAGTCTTCCATTGGGGGCATCACGGCCGCGACCTCCGCCGCTTGTCCCTTCTTTCCCGCGCTCGCTTTTCCGGTGCTCGCCGCCTGGGCCTGCCCTGCGGGAAGCGGCTTCTCGCTGCTGGCACGCTTGAGCACTGACAGCTTCGCCCCCTGGTCTATCTGGTAGAGGTGTTCGGCATCGCGCTGCGGTTCAAGATGGATATTGGTCTGGTTATGCGCGATTCCGGTCGCCTGGACGGGCTCATTGCGCACCTCTTCCGCCAGCTTCTGGAATGCGTCATAGGTTTCCTTGCTTACTAAATAGCGCTGTTCCAGCCATCCTTCGGCTCCGGTGGAGGTGCGCACCCGGGCAAAGCGACGGTCGCGTGCGAGCACCTGCACCGCCTCCCCGTTTTTTACGCTCCCCGCTTTGTTGTAGACCGCCGCCACCTGGTCGCGCAGGAACGCCTGCGGAGCAGAAACGTAAGCCATCTCTTTGGGGCCACCTTTTCCGCGCCCGCAGCCAGCCAGTAGAGCCGCGCCCGTCAGCAGGAGCGGCAAGAAGCAGCATGCGGAAAATAAGCGGGAGTATTTCACTGGAGCAAATTTTACGGTGATCGACTAAGTAAAGATCGAGTGAAACTGAATTTGGACAATGATAATGATACTGTCCGCACAACTGTCCAGATTACGCCTGGCGAGTCAGTCTCCGAAAGAAATCCCGATGGCCTTGGCCATCTGCACCAGTTGGCCGTTGGGATCCACCGTTTTCAGCTTTCCGATGGCCTGGATAATGTCGACGGCTTCGATGCGCTCATTACGCAAACACACCATCTTGCCGAACCCGCCCTCGGCAATCAGGTCCACGGCCGCCACGCCAAAGCGGGTGGCCAGGATGCGGTCAAACGGAGTGGGCGAGCCGCCGCGCTGGATGTGTCCCAGCACGCTGACCCTCACCTCCTTGTTGGCGCTGGTGGCGATGGCATTTCCGATCAGGTTGCCCACCGAACCGGCACGCCGCTTCTCCTTAAACGCCAAGGGGAGCTTGACCCCTTCCGCCACCACCATGATCGTGAACCGCTTGCCGTAGCTCTCGCGCTTCTTGACGAAGGCGCAGACACCTTCGATGGTGAACGGAATTTCGGGGATGAGGATGACGTGGGCGCCTCCGGCAATGCCAGCTTCAAGAGCGATCCAGCCAGCGTCGCGCCCCATGACTTCGACCACCATGATGCGGTGGTGCGATTCGGCGGTGGTGTGGATTTTGTCCACCGCGTCGGTCGCGGTGGCCAGCGCCGTGTCGAAGCCGAATGTGACCTCGGTGGCGGAAAGATCGTTATCAATTGTCTTGGGCACGCCCACAATCTTCATGCCCCTCTGGAAGAGCTCCAGGGCGATGGTCTGCGAGCCCTCGCCGCCGATGCTGATGACGGCGTCGATCCCCAGCTTGCGGGCGTTGCCGATGACTTCGTCGGAAATATCGCGAATGACTTCCTGGCCGTTTTCGATGGTGCAGTATTTGAAGGGATTACCGCGATTGGTCGTGCCCAGAATAGTTCCGCCGCGTGGCAGAATCCCGCTGACGTGCTTCAGCGTGAGCTCGTAGGATTTCTCTGGCCAGATCAGGCCGTCGAAGCCATCCGGGATGCCGATGACCTTCCAGTGGTATTTCAGGAAGGCACACTTGACCGCGGCGCGAATCACGGCATTGAGGCCGGGTGCGTCGCCGCCTCCGGTGCAGATCCCTATGCAGCGGATATCGTTCATGGAAATCAGAATGCCAGAGTCGAGACGGTAAGACAGTTACCGATCGTGGACACACTGGGTCATTGCACAGAAATTGTGACTGGCTGGCTGGTGCCACCGCACAAGCTGGCGGTAACAGTGGTAGACATGCCTGAAGCCGCGGAGTTCACGGTCGCTGCACCGGCGGAAATGGAGGGAATCACCGCCGTATTCGAGATCGTCCAGGTCACGAGGCTGGTAACGTCCTGCTGATTCAAGCTGCCGGAAAAAACGGCCTTGGCGACGAAGGTGATCTGAGCGCCCGCCGCGGGATTGGTGGTCGACGGCGTAACCGTGATGCTGGTGACAATCGGGCATACGGTGATCGTTGCGGTGTTGGTGAACGCCCCGTCGGTAGCGGTGATAGTCGTGACGCCAGGCGGGGAAGCAATGCTGGCCGCGGCTGTGACCAGCCCGGTATTGGTTCCAACCGTAGCGACAGTCGCATCGGATGATTGCCAGGCGCTCTTGGAGGTAACGTTCGACGTGCTGCCATCGTCAAAAGTCCCAGTCGCGGTCATTTGAATGGTACCCGCGGGCGCCACACTCCCCGTGGACGGAGCCACCGCAATCGACTGCAGGGTGGGATTGACAAAAAAACCGCGACAACCAGCCGCCAGGGCCAGCAGGGACAGCGCTGCAAACGTAGCCAAAAAACGGAGTTTCATTGAAACGAACCATGGTGAAAAAGTCCCGGCAGACGTACTTTTCCGAGGCACTGTCCGCTAGAGGTGGCTACACAGAATTGTAGCAGAGAAGGTTTTCGCCAGAACGAACGAGTGCACTTCTGTGTGCACCAAGGTCTGTGGCGACCCTCATTACTGAGGGCCGGCGTAACATGACTGCGGGGCGCATGAAGCGGCGAGACCACGTCAAACATCTGGCGTCGCGGTCTGTTAATCTGCTATCGGATTGCGTTGTAGCGCCAGCCCGATTTCCAAATCGCAAAGTAGCGCCGGCGGCTCGCTGGCTGTCGGGCGGGCGTCCCGCCACCCGTGAGTCGGCCGGAGAAACCCACTGATGAAAACCTTCTCCCTGCTTAATGTCGGACTCCTCTCAATATGTGTTTCTGCTGGTGTTTTCGGGCAGACCGGCCCTGCTCCGACACAGGCGAACAAATCACAGCCGGGACCACCTCATGCGGCGGGGCCCGTTCCGAGCCTGTGTGCCGCCTGTGTCCGGGCGCATATGGAATTTCTGGCTTCAGACGCATTGCGCGGACGGGGCAGCGGCACGACGGACGAACTGGTTGCGGCAACCTATGTAGCCGCGCAACTGCGCGCTTACGGAATCGCACCTGCCGGTCACGACGGTGGTTATCTCCAGCGGGCGACCCTACAGCAACCAAAATTCACCGCGCCCCCGCAACTGACATTTACGCAACCCAGCGCCAGCGGAGAGAAGCTAACCTGGACTTCTGGCAAAGAGTTCGCGGCTGTTTATCTCGCGCAAACACACTTCTCCGGACTCTTGCGCGTGATGAACGCCGACGAAGACGCCCCCCAGGCTGAAGGGGCCATCGTGCTGATTCTTGGAAACGACCGGCGCCGGCAGCGAGCCCAGGCATCGTCGCTGGCCGGGAAGGGAGCGGTAGCGGCGATCATCGCCGCCACCGCGGAGCGCGCCGCTCAATTCCAACAGCGCGCCAAACAGTTGCCCACGCTGCCAGTGAAAGTCGAAGGTGAAAGCGCCTCCGTTTTGGGAAGCGATTTCAACCTGCTGGAGGCCAGTCCCGAAGCTGTGGCCGTCCTCAAAGCGCTGCCGGAGAACACAACGCTGGCCTTCGATGGCCCTTCAGCCAGCGAGAAAACATATACCTGGAATGCGGTCGGCATTCTGCGCGGCAGCGATTCGATCCTGCAGCAGACCGCGGTGTTGCTCTCCGCCCATCTGGACCACTTAGGAATCGGGCAGCCGGTAAACGGAGACGACATTTACAACGGCGCGGATGACGACGCTTCGGGCACAACTGCGGTGCTGGAACTGGCGCGTGTGCTGGGAAGTGGGCCGAAACCGAGACGCACCGTAATCTTCGCTCTCTTCGGCAGCGAGGAAACGGGCGGACAGGGATCAACCTATTTCCTGCTGCATCCTCCGGTACCGCTGAAACAAATCGCGGTCAACCTCGAATTTGAAATGCTGGGACGCGCCGATCCCGCCGTTAGCTCGGACACGGTGTGGCTCACGGGATGGGAGCGCTCGAATCTCGGACCCATGCTGGCAGCTCGCGGGGCCAAATTAATCGGGGACCCTCATCCGGCGCAGAATTTCTTCGCACGCTCCGACAACTACGTTCTGGCGAAAAGGGGCGTGGTAGCCCAGACAGTTTCGAGCTACGGATTGCACAGCGACTACCACCAGCCCAGCGACGACGTCGCCCACATCGATTTCCAGCACATGGACGCCGCCATTGGATCCCTGCTGCGTCCGGTCAGATGGCTGGTGAATTCTTCGTTTACGCCGCAGTGGAATGAGGGGGGAAAGCCGTAGAGCAGTCGTTGGTCGTCAGCAAATCTTAACCTCAGGGGTCCGAAGTTCTTGCTGACCAGCGAAGACTGACGACGGCCGACTAATTCGCTCTTTTCGCCTTCGCGATTTTCTCGTCGATGGGTTTGCGGCCAGCGAAACCTTCGCTGGTGTCGTGCCAGTGCGTGATTCCCTTTTCGCCCAGCTTCCAGCAGAGCAGTACGGTGCGGCCTTCCACCTGGCAGGGGAAGTCGAGCAGTCCGATATCGAGGTCCTTCACCTGTACTCCGGTGGCGTCAATCTCGGCCAGCGTGTCTTTTACGCGCTGGATGGTCTTTTCGCGCTCCGCCTTGCGCCGCGCCACGAGCACGATGTTCACCAGCAATCCTCCGCTGAGGAAGACCCGGTGAGCGAGATCCTGGAGTTCGGCGTCGACGGCTTCAATAAGTTTCTTCCCATCAATGGCAGTGCGCAGAAGCGACTCCAGGACAGGCAAAAGGCTTTGGGCTTCTTCGAGGGTGAAACTGCGGTCCGCCATAGGGGTATGAAGCTATTCTAATTCATCTTCAATCCTAATGGGTTTGCTCGAATGGGCAATATCGAGGTCTCGGGAGCGAGCAGAGTGCCACGTAAGCGCACGGAGGAGCATCAGTGAGTTCTTCCCTGCGACGGATCGGCACTGGGCGACGTGTCTAAATCCACGTGCAGGTGCCGGTCGAGATCGATTCCCGGCGGATAGCAACTTCCGTCACGGTTGTAGTTGGCCGGACACCCAGCCGCCACGTCCCGCCGCTTTGGAGATTGAGCAAATTGCCACCCGTCGGCGAAGGCCGATGCCGCTCTCGGCCGGGACTTGGCGGACGTTTGGGGAAGGCGCATCCCGGCGACGGCGGGCAGGCGTCATTGGCGACCCAGTACGCGATCTTCCTTCCTGCCGCATTTTGGCGGACATCTTCAGCGGTAACGACGCCGCCATCCTCCATTGCCGCGATGCCGGAGCAGTAGATTCCGGCGCGAAAACCGCCCGCGGCTACGCCGTCCACCCAGGCATAGATATAAGCCTTCTGCTCGGGCAGCATCCGGCCACCTTCTTCCTGGTCGAGGAAGATGATCGCTCCGGAAGGAAACCCTTCCCGCCGCGCGGAGGCGATGGCGGTCTGGGCATCGGATTTGCCCAGCTTGGCGGCATTCGGAAGCGTTTTCAACGCGGTGTACAGTCTGCCGTTGAAGAGCACGAGAAATCCGAAACCCGCAGATTGCAGTGGCTGTCGTTTGCCTGACCACGTGTTGGTCTTTTCGCCGGGAGGAGGGTTAAGCCAGAAGCCGGCGTAGGAAAAGGTCTCACGCAGCAGTTGCAGATTCTCGTCTCCGGGATAAGTCGTTGCGGTCAAAACCGAGGTAGGCGGAAGCGGGTGCCGACGGCGCAACCTGCGATGTCGCGCTTGCGCTCTGACCAAGCGCTAAGTACATCGCAACGACGGTGGGCAGAATCCAAGTAACTCGATTCATGCTTGCGATGTTAACGGTTCTGCCGCCCAGAATCGACCTTCAACGTCACCGCCGGAGATCGATCTTGTTCAACTCTGTCACCTTGAGCGGAGGGAGTCGAAAGACCTGTTTTCGGCTGTCGTAGACGGCCCGGCGAGGAATTTCCCCGAAGGACAGTGCAGAGTAAATTCCGGCAGACAGCAGGTCCCTCGACTGCGCTCACGATGACAGGTTTGGGGAGAGACCAATTCAACCTTACCCGGCGCCAGGAAGGAATTCGCCTGCGTGTTCCCAGGATCCCTCGACGCTAGCCGCCGATATGCACCATGGTCCGCGACGCGGGCACAAAATCCGGCTCGCCGATGTGGTGGCGCTCTTCTTTCTTCTGGATGACGCCGCGAATAAATTCGCCTAACTCCTGGTCGGAAGCGCCGCGGCGCATTTGGCTGTGCAGATCGTGATCCCATACCGAAAACAGGCAGGTGCGAATCTTGCCGTCGGAGGTGATGCGAATGCGGCTGCAGTGTCCGCAGAAAGGATGCGACACCGGCGCGATGATGCCGATTTCGCCGACGCCATCGTCAAAGCGATAGCGGCGAGCGGTCTCGCTCTTCGCGTGCGGAATTTCCACCAGAGGGCGGTATTCGCCCATGCGGCTCACGATTTCATCGAGCGGGACCACCGTATTCGGCGACCATACGCGATCTTCTTCCAACGGCATGAATTCGATGAAGCGGACGACCACGTCCTTCTTCACGGGCGAACCTGCCGAATGGAATAACCTGGTCTTCGTTGAAGCCGCGCATCAGCACGCAGTTCACTTTCACCGGCCACAAACCCGCGAGCCGCGAAGCACGAATACCGGCCAGGACGTTGTCGTATCCGTCCGGCACGCGCGTAATGCGGGCGAAGCGGTCGGGATCGACGGCATCCATGCTCACGGTAACGCGACGCAAGCCGGCATTTTTGAGCGGCCTGGCCATGTCAGCCAGGAGATGGCCGTTGGTAGTCAACGCGATGTCGAGGTCTTCTCCGTTAGTGGTGCGCAGTTTGGCCAACTCGCGCACGAAATCCACCACGCCCCGGCGCAGAAGCGGCTCGCCGCCGGTAATGCGGATCTTTTGGATTCCTAGTCCGGTGAGCACGCGTGCCATGCGCAGATAGTCGGCAAAAGGCAGATCGCCGTAGAGTGCGCCTTCATTTCCGGTGCGGCAGTAAACACACTTGTAGTTGCAGCGGTCTGTGATCGAGATTCGCAGATCGGTGATGGCGCGGCCGAATTTGTCGGTTAAGACCATGTCATTGGTCGATAGTCTTTGGTCGTTCGCCGTTAGTCACCGGCTGGCAGGCGTACGAGTTTGCCGAGCGATTAACGACTATCGGCCAAGGACTGTGCAGAAAGGGACAGGCGGGCGGGAAAATCCCGGCGGCTGTTTCCTTTCCAATGGCTTCTCGCGAAGCCGGGAGGCACAGGCATTTCCATCTGTACCCTCAGGGTTGGTTTTTTTTTGCGAACCTTGCGGAATCCTTGGCGCAAGGGACGCAAAGAGAAACCAGCCCTCGCCGCCACAGCCAGGGTATGCCCGAAGGCTGAGGCGGTCGGAAACTCAATTCACATTCACATTATAGATGCGCCCAGCGAACCGATGAGTGAGATTAAAGTTTGCTCGCTAGCGCCTTGCCAATTGCTGCCTCTGCGAGAGGAGCCATGACCTTGAAACCATTCGCGTTAGGATGCAGGCCATCTTCCGCCAGATCACGTTTCAGCAGGCCTTTGTCGTCCACCATGGCAGTGAAGTAGTCCAGATAGACCAGGGCCTTGGCAGCGCAATAGTCCTGGAGCCAACGGTTGAGGGCCAGGATTTTCTCCGGAGAACGTTCCGCGAAAAACTCTTGCGACTTCGGCGTGTAGTTGTGCACGGGCAGAATCGACGAAAATACGACCGCAACGTGATTGGCCCGCGCCAGTTCGGCGAGGGAAGAATAATTGCCTTCAATGTCTTCGAGACGCATGGGACCGGTATTGCCCGCAATGTCGTTGGTGCCAGCTAGGATCACAACCACCTTGGGATGCAGGTCGATTACATCCTGGCGGAAACGCACCAGCATTTGCGGCGTGGTCTGCCCACCGATGCCGCGATTAAGGTAGGGCTTGCCGGGGAAGTAGTCCTCGAGCTTCCAGATGTCGGTGATCGAATCGCCGAAGAATACGACACGATTCTCGCCGGCCGTTGGGGGTTTGAGGGCTGCGTCGGCGTCGCGGTAGCGCGCGAGTTGGCCGAAATCGTCGGTAAAGACAGCAATGCGCGAGGTCCGGTATTGGTCGAGGCCGGAATGGCCAGTGGAGGGGATGGTGGGTTGTTGGGCTGAGACCAAGACGGCAAGGAGCAAGGGGGATACGAACAGCGCAGTAAGGCTACGTGAATTCAGGTGCATGTTTTCCTCGCGGCGACAAGGATATCGCAGTTGGACGAATCCGCAATGTGCCTCGGGAACCCGAGAAAGTTCTTGGGCAGGGAACTGCACGGGGCGGCTATCCCCACCTGCACCTTGCCGTCACATGCCGTCGTAATTTGGTCCGCCGCCACCCTCGGGCGGCACCCAGGTGATGATCTGGTACGGATCGGCGATGTCGCAGGTCTTGCAATGCACACAGTTCGACGGGTTCAGGCTGATGCGCTTTCCGTTGGGCTGAGTGGCGTCGTCGACCATCTCGTAGACATTGGCTGGACAGAAATTCTGGCACGGGCTGCCGAATTCTTTTATGCAGCGCGTGTTGCAGACTTCGAGTATCGTGAATGACGAGATGGGCAGGCTGGTCCTCTTCGTGCTTGGTGCCGGAGTGGTAGAGGTCGGTAAGCTTGTCGAACGTCAGCTTGCCGTCGCCTCGGACCGGACCGATGAGGTTGGCTTCGTCGCCGCCATCTGCGGGCAGCTCGTCGAGTTTCTTCAGGTGCTGGTATCCCGCGGTCGAGGGATAGCGGTTGCGCAAACCGCGGCCGCCGGTGAACTGCTGCAGACCGGCGTTGATCATGCCGCGCCAGAATCCATGCTCGAAGCCCTGATGAAAGTTGCGGACTTTCCAGAGCTCGTCTTTGATCCAGCTCGACTCCACTCGGCGCTGAAAATCGCTCAAAGAGGCGGCGGAGAAATCGTCTTTCTTCAGGGCTTCGAACGCAGTCTCGGCGGCCAGCATGCCGCTCTTGATGGCGAGGTGAATCCCTTTCAGGCGTTGCGAATTCAGGAAGCCGGCGGAGTCGCCGAGGATCATCCATCCGTTGCCGGCAACCGGGGGAATCGACCACCAACCGCCATAAGGCAGACTCTTGGCCCCGTAGCGGATCATCTTGCCGCCGTCGAGAAGCCGGGCGACGAGGGGATGCTTCTTGAACTCCTGCAACACGCGCTGCGGATCAAGCCGCGGATCAGGATAGTCGAGCCCTACCACGAAGCCGAGCGAGACCACATTGTTTTTGCCGCCGTAAATCCAGGCGCCGCCATATTCGTGGGTGGTCAGTGGCCAGCCCATGGTGTAGACGACTTCGCCGGAAGCGATGCGGTCGGCAGGCACTTCCCACAGTTCCTTGATTCCCTGTCCGTAGGTTTGCGGGTTGCAGTCGTGATCCAAGCCAAAGCGCGCGATGAGCTGTTTGGTGAGCGAGCCGCGAGTTCCTTCGGCAAGTATGACCACTTTGGCTTGCAGATCATAGCCGGGCTCGAAATTTGATTTCGGCTGGTTCTGCTTGTCCACGCCCTTGTCATCGGTGCGGACGCCAGTCACGCGATCGCCATCCAGAAGCAACTCCGAGCCGGCGAATCCGGTGAAAATCGTGATGCCGGTTTCTTCTACCTTGGCGCCCAGCCACTTCACAAAGCGATTAAGCGAGATGACGTAGTTGCCATGATCGCGCAGCGGCGGAGGCGTGATGGGAAACTTGAATTTGCCTTTCTCGGTAAGGAAATAGACCGCCTCTTTCGTCACTTCTGAGTCGAGCGGGGCTTCCTTTTCGAAACCAGGAAGCAGTTCGCGCATGGAGCGGGGATCGAGCAGTGCGCCGGAGAGGCAGTGTTGGCCGATCTCGCGCGCCTTTTCGAGGACGTAAATATTTTCCCTGCTTAGTTGTGCGTCGGGGTTCTTCGCATTGTGCTGATCAATCAGCTGCGAGAGCCGCAAAGCGCACGCCATGCCCGCTGGGCCGCCACCCACGATGACGACATCGGCGGGCATCTGGGGACGTTCGATGTTAGGGAGCGGCTCGCGGAAAACTAACATAAGAAGAACGGGGCCACGGATTCACACGGATTTCCACGGATAAACAACTCTAGGAATCGATCCGTGAGAATCCGTGTTGATCCGTGGCTGATTTTACCCCCCAGCCCTCGCCTTTTTTACTTCTTCAATCAGCGGCGGCACGATGTCGAACAAATTCCCCACCACGGCATAGTCGGCGATCTCGAAGATGGGCGCTTCTGAATCTTTATTTATCGCGATGATGGTGCGCGCTCCCTTCATGCCGACGATGTGCTGGATTGCGCCGCTGATACCCAAAGCAAGATAGAGCTTGGGCGCAACCGTTTGTCCAGACGATCCGATCTGGCGGTCCATGGGCAGCCATCCCGAGTCGCAGATCGGGCGCGAAGCTGCGAGCTCGCCACCGAGAGCTTCAGCAAGCTGCTTCGCCAGTTCGATGTTTTTCTGTTCTTTGATCCCCCGGCCCACTGACACGATGATTTCGGCTTGCGTCAAATCAACCGCCTGCTTGGCTTCTTTGAAAACTTCCTGCGGCTTATTGCGAACCACACCGTCGTCGATTTTGACGTTGACGGTTTCGACGGGCGCAGCAGCAGCGCCAGCCTCAACTTTGTCGGCGCGAAAAGCTCCATTCTGGAAAGTCACGAACCACGGAGCCTCGCAGGTAAAGCTTACGTCCGCGGCCAGCTTGCCCTGGAACATCTGGCGAGTGAAGAGCAGTTTGTCGCCATCTTTTTTATATCCGATGCAATCGCTAATGGCGGTGCGCTCCATCGCCGTGGCCAGCTTGGGCACAAAATCGCGCACCTGATAAGTGTGCGGCATGAGCACGAGCCTGGGCTGTTTCGATCCGATGAATTGCTTCAAGGCGGCCGCGAAGGCGTCGGGCGTATAGGGTTCGAGTTTCGCGGACTCGACGGCGTAGACTTTCGCGACCTTTTTGCCCGCGACTTCGTTGGCGAGGGTTGTGACTCCGCTTCCGGCGACCGCGGCCTCGAGAATCCAGCCGGTTTCGGCCGCCAGAGCCTGGCCGGCAGTGAGAGTCTCCCAGGAGACGCGGTTCAGCTTTCCTTCACGTTGCTCGACGATGACTAAGATCGAATCAGTCATGGACGCCTCGGGCCTTCCGTTTTGGACGCTGGGTATCGAAAACCCAGTTTCCGGATTTCAGTTCTCGGTTCTCAGCAACTAGAGAACGCGGACTTCGTTTCTTAATTTCTCTACCAGCTTCTTCGCCACTTCGGCGGAAGGGCCTTCCAGAAATTCGGTGTTTTTAGTTTTCTGGGGAATGTAGAGGCGTTCGATCTTTTGCATGTTGGCGCCCATGGCGGACTGCATTTCCGCCAGCGTCACTTTGCGCAGTGGCTTGTTTTTCGCCTGCTTGATGCCGATCAGCGTGGCATAGCGAAGTTTGTTGATGCCGGACTGGATGGTGAGCAGGGCCGGCAGAGACATATCCACGAACTGGAAATAACCGGCTTCAAGCTCGCGCTTGACGCGGATGCCGCCGTCGGTCTTTTCGATCTGCATGATGATGGTGGCGTGCGGCCAGCCCAACAACTCCGCCAGCACCACTCCGGTTTGCGCGTAGCCGTAGTCGTCGGATTGCAGCCCGGTGAAAATGAGATCGAACTTTTCATCTTTGATGGCGGCAGCGAAGGCGCGGGCGGTGTTCGACGCGTCCAGACCGACGAAGGCGTGGTCTTCAAGATGGATAGCGCGGTCCGCTCCCTTGGCCAAGGCTTCGCGCAACACCTGCTGGGCGCGAGCGGGGCCGGCCGTGATGACCACTACCTCTCCGCTGTGTTTTTCTTTCTGACGCAGCGCCTCTTCGAGTGCGAAAGCGTCGGGCTCATTGACCTCGTAAGATACGTCTTCGCGAATCCAGGTACCGGACTCGTTCAGTTTGAGTGGCGCATCCTTCTGCGGCACCTGTTTCATGCAGACCAGAATTTTCATGCAGAACTCCCGTCTCTTCTTCAGATCAGCAAACTGGTCAGTATAAATGAGCCGGAGCGACAGGAATGCGGTCTATTCGGTGAACACCACGGACTGCACGCCGGAGATTTCGAAACGCTTGCGACAGCGCACGTTCTTGCAGCCCATGAGGTCGTCTTTGCGCAGCATGTAGGAGCGGGCCTTGGCGAAGCGGGCGCGGTCACGTTCGTCGCCGCGTCCGGGTAACTGCCGCTTCTTGGTGCGAACGATCCAGGTGACTTCGTATTCCGCGGGCTGATGGCAGTGCGGGCAGTTCAGTGTTGCCATCTTCTTTTCCGTCCGCTCGTCGAAGAAATCTCGCTCTTCCATGATCTGGTCAGTCTCCGGCGATGGTTTACGCTTCGCCTTCTCACTCAATTATTGCAGCTTTGCCGCGTACAAGCTATGGCAAGATGTTTCCCATGGCGAACAAGAAGCGCAAGCCGAAGAAGTTCAGCGCGGTCGATCAGGTAAAGGCCATGGCGAGAGCACAGATCGGCACGCCTCCCGGCAGGACGCGTCGTGCCGGACCGCAGGGAGAAGAAAATCGGCAAGCACAAACCGACGCTGGGAAAACTGCTGGAACCGGAATGAAATCTACGGCGGCGGCAACCGAGTCTTGTCTTCGATCCCCCGACCTTCGACGATCGTATAGATAAAATCTGCCGGCACATCGCGTAGCACTTCCACTTTGCCGCTCGGCCACCGGATCTCCACTTCGTTCATTTTGGCTTCTGGGCCCAGGCCAAAGTGCAGGCGCGGATCGTTTTGTGAAATGTAGCTGCCTCCGGCGCGGACTTCGCTGAACTGCACCAACTTGCCTGCTTTCACCGTAACCCGCGCTCCAATGGCCGACCGGTTGCTCTTGGTCGCCTGCCAGCTTGAACAACGCGCGATGATTACCGTTTCCGCCCTGGTTAAGCAGCAGCGTGGGCGGCGCTCCCACATTCACCAGCACGACGTCGACGTTTCCGTCATTGTTGATGTCACCAAAAGCCGCTCCCCGCCGGCTCTCCGGTGGAATATCTGGCCAGCGCGCTGGAGACATCCTGAAAGGTGCCGTCGCGACGATTGCGGAAAAGCTGGATGGGTTCGCGGTAGGCCATGCCACCGGGGATCGAATCCACTTGCGGATACACGTGGCCGTTGGCGATGAAAATATCCAGCCAGCCGTCGTTGTCCATATCGAAGAAGGCTGTCCCCCAGCCCACCTTCAGGAACGTGGGTTGCGCAATTTTTGCCGGCCAACTTACGTCGGAAAAACCGTCTTTTCCCTGATTGCGGTACAGAGTGTCGGGCTGCTCGTGGAAGTTGGTTACGAACATGGACAGCCGGCCCTCGTGCAGATAGTCGCCCCAGTCCACGCCCATGGAGCCCTGTGCCTGGCCATCTCCGCCAAGTGCGACGCCCGAAAGCATGCCCACTTCTTCAAAGGTTCCGTCGTGCTTGTTGTGATACAGATAATTCGGGCCGGCGTCATTGGCGACGTACAGATCGGGCCACCCGTCGTTGTCGTAGTCGCCCCAGATCACTCCCAGTCCGTAGTATCGATTTACATCTTCCATGCCAGCTTTCTTTGAGACTTCCTCGAAGGTGCCGTCGCCGCGATTGTGGAAGAGCAGGTCCGATTCGCCGATCATGCCCCAGGGACCGCACTGGACCAGGATTCCCTTGAAGCGGCAATTCTTCTCGTCGCTGCCGAAGGTGGGCAGATGGTCCATGTCGAAGTGGACATAGCGCGAAACGTAGAGGTCCACGAACCCGTCGCGATCGTAGTCGGCCCATGCGGCTCCGGTGCTGAAGCCGCCCGCGCCCACTCCCGCTTTGTCGGTGACATCTTCAAATTTGCAATTGCCTAGATTGCGATAGAGTGCGTTCCCGCCGAAGCCGGTGACGTAAATGTCCGGCAGGCCGTCGTTATCGAAGTCGGCGACGGCCACGCCCATGCCCCAGCCTTTGCGAGTCAGGCCAGCGGCTGCTGGTGATATCGGTGAATTTGAAATTTGCGTCCTGATGGTAAAGCGTGATCATGGGATCGCCGCCCTGACGATAGCGATCAATCGTGGAGCCGTTCACCGTGATGATGTCCAGTTTGCCATCGTTATCGCAGTCGATCAGACCGGCGCCGCCGCTCATGGACTCGACGATGTATTTCTTTTCCGGAGTGGAGATGTGGGAAACGGTCAGGCCGGCTTCTTTGGCCACATCCTTGAATTGAGGTACGGAGGGTGACGATGGCGGAGATTTCGGTGCGGCTCGTCTGGGCAGACGCACACAACGGAAGCAGCAGGCCCAGAGAAAGGTTTGCACGCATGATGAGGAGAATTTTCTGATTATAAACGAGAAGCTGCGGAGGCAAGACATGCGGCGCCACAGACCACGCGATTAGCGAACCTGGGGTTCTTCGACTCCAGAGTGCAATTCGCTATCGAAACTGTTACCGCTTCGCTCAGCATGACGCTACGGTCTCTGTATCTTTTCCCCATTCGTGGACATCCAATGCACTGCGTGCGATACTTCTCGGAACGCAGGATGGTGGGTGATGGTCAAGATTTCGGCTCTGTTTTTAGTCGCTGTTTTTGCCTCATTGTTCCTGTTCACCTCCGATACGCCACGTGGCGACGCTCCTGCTCCGGTTCTGGTCGAGCTGTTTACCTCCGAAGGCTGCTCCAGTTGCCCTCCGGCGGACGCGTTGCTGCAGCAACTCGATCACACACAGCCCGTGGGTGGAGCGCAGTTGATCGTGCTCAGCGAACACGTGGACTACTGGAACCACATCGGCTGGACCGATCCCTACTCTTCCCGCCTCTTCAGCGATCGCCAGAGTGCTTACTCCGACCGTTTCGGACTGAAAAGCGTTTACACGCCACAGATGGTTGTGGATGGCAACACCGAATTTGTGGGCAGCGATTCGCACCTGGCGAACCAAGCGGTCCAGAAGGCTCTGGCGCTGACGAAGGTTGCGGTCCGCATTTCCGGGATCTCGCTCGACGCCTCGAAGACGCTGCAGGCACACATCGACACCGACGCTTTGCCTGATACTTCCAAGATTCGCAAAGCTGAAGTCTATATCGTCGTGGCATTGAATCATGCTGAGTCGCAGGTGTTGCGCGGTGAAAACAACGGCCGCCGCCTGACCCATGTGGGCGTAGTGCAGAGTCTCACGAGAGTGGGCAGCATCGAAGCCGGCAAAAATTTCTCGCAGGACGTTCGCGTCAAGCTCGACTCCAAGACCGATCCAGCCAATCTCCGGGTCATCGCCTTCATCCAGCAGCCCGGCCAAAAGCAGATCTTGGGTGTGGCGCAACAGCGGGCTCAGTAGGTAAGCTCGTGGTGGGTTCCTTTGCGAACTTTCCGGTGTTCTGCGTTCTTTGCGGTCAGGGGTTGATCTCGCCGCGAGTTGCACAAAATCTTGAACCGCAACGGACGCAAAGACTTACGATCCCTCTTCCTTCCTTGCTCTGTTCTCTGCTAGATTGGGCGCCTTCGGATTGCGTTGCCGACTGGAGGTATCGTGCGCATCGATTTGTTCCGGATGGAACGAACGCAGTGCTTATATGAGAACCAAGTCGAATTCAATCTGTCAGAGAGTGGCGTGCTTCCCCTGCGGGTCGAGGAGGTCTTGCAGACTTCTAAAGCCTCGGCTGACGTTCTTGCTCTCGGCTTGAAATATCCCGAGTCGGACGGGTCCGAAGAACTTCGCGAGCACATCGCCGCATGGTACAACACGACCAGCGACCACGTGCTGGTCACAAACGGCGGTTCCGAGGCCAACTTCACTGCGCTCTGGGGATTGCTGGAAAAGGGTGATCACGGAGCCGTGATGCTGCCGAACTATCTTCAGACCTGGGGACTGTCTCGCGCCTTCGCAGCCAAGACGCACGGCTTTCATCTGGTGGAGGGCGTGGAGAACGGCAAGGCACGCTGGGCGCTGGACATTGAAAGTCTCCATCGGGCGGTGGGCAAGAAGACGCGCCTCATTGTGGTGACGAATCCCAACAATCCTACCGGCGCAGTCCTGAACCAGCGGGAAATGGATGAAGTTGTACGGGTTGCGCGTAAAGCCGGCGCCTGGCTGCTGGTCGATGAAATTTATCGCGGTGCGGAAGTGAGCGGCCCGCTCACCCCATCGTTCTGGGGAAGCTACGACAAGTTGCTGATTACCTCCGGACTCTCCAAAGCTTTCGGACTGCCCGGGCTGCGGCTGGGATGGATCATCGCCCCACCCAAGATCATCGCCAGACTTTGTTCCTACCATGACTACACCACACTGACTCCCACCATGTTGTCTGATCGTTTGGCGCGGATTGTGATGGAACCAGTCCGGCGCGAGCAAGTGCTGGATCGGACGCGCGCGATTGTCCGCCGCAACCTGCCGCGGCTGGATCGTGGATTCATTCTCACGATGACATCTTCAGCTACATCCCGCCGGTCGCGGGCGCAATCACTTTTTTTCGGTACAAGCTGCCGATTACTTCCGCCGCGCTATTTGACCGCCTGCGCAAGGAACAATCGGTGCTGATTACGCCGGGAGACCACTTCGGAGTGGGACGTTATATCCGCGTGGGCTTCGGATACGATGTCGAGTACACCCTGCGCGGTTTGGCTCGCATCGATCTTACATTGGAAGAATTGAAGAAGAAGAGCGGACGCCCGAAGGCAGTGGGGGCCGAGGCTGTGCGTCGCGGCGCTGCCTAGTTTATTGCTCTCGCGCTGAGGGTGGGACCGTCCTCAGGACCGCCTCGGGACGCCGGCGCTACGAGTGCCGTCCAACACCAAGGACGCGGCCGCTACATCCTGTACGCCGACGCCGGTCAGGTCGCAGATGATGATCTCATCTTCGGAGGTGCGCCCGGGCTTGAGCCCTGCCGTAATCTCGCCCAACTCTGCGTAGATTTTTTCTTTCGTTATTGCTCCGCGTTCCACGGCGTGGTGGATTTCGCCCAGTCGCAGGCATTGCGCGAGGCTGTCGGCCACAATTTTGTGGGCGCGCGCCAGCACATCCACATCGAGTTCCTGCTTATCGGGTGCATCGGAACCAACCGCAATCACCGTCACTCCGGGCTTCAACCATGCAGCCCGCAGCAGCGGTTCGCGGCTGGCAGTGACGGTGATGACAATGTCGGCGTCCTCCACCGCTTCCTGCACCGATTCCGTCACCACAAAATTGCACGCGGGAATAACGCGGCTTTTTGCCAGAGCGTCGGCGCAGGCTTGCGCCTTATGGGGATCACGTCCCCATATGCGGACCTCGCTGAAACTCCTCTCCAGCGCCAACATTTCCACCTGGTATCGTGCTTGTCCGCCGGTCCCGATCACCGCGACTGCGGCAATTTTTTTGCGCGCAAGATGTTTGGCGGCGACGGCGCCCGCGGCTCCGGTGCGGAAGTCGGTGATGAATCCGTAGTCGAGGAGGATGGCGGCAGGAGCGCCGGTTTTAGCCTCGAACATAACGACCATGCCGTCGTTCGCGGGCAGACCAAGGTGGGGATTGCTGGGAAATACGGAAACGATCTTGACCGCGTAGTAACGACCGCCATGCAGGTAACCGGCTTTGACGTGGATCTCGGCGCTCTTTTGCCAAACATTACTTTCCGGAATGTCTAGCTGAATGACCGCGGGCAGTTGCGCCGAGCCAGTCGAATAAGCGGCGAAAGCCTGTTCCATGGCCGAGATGCAGGCGCGAGGATCCAGCAGGGCGCGAATCTCAGGCTGGCGTAGAATCAGGACTTCACGGCTCATCCGCCCAGCCTATCATTTTCGTTTCTGAATCATTTCGCTTCTGAATCAATCCGCTTCGGATGCGGGCGCTCCGGCCGGCGACTCCCCGCTTTCGCGCCAGCCTTCAATGATCAGATACAGCACCGGAATGAAGTACTCCCACGAAATGCGAGTCGTGCGCGGGGGCCTGCGACTCTCTGAGCCCAAGCTGCAGGTAGAACTACACAGTGTCAGTGTGTAGACCTAGACGCGAAACTTTTGGGAACGATAGACCCATGAAGCGTATCGGGAAAGCGCGAGGCCAAAGCCAGATGAGCCCCCTATTGAAGCGCTGGAGTTGACGTCTAGCGCTTGCGGGGTTTGGTGGCTTCCTGCATTTGCCGCTCTTCGGCTACGACCGCCACGTACAGCAGGCCGAACGCCAGAACCACCATCATGAGAACGAGCACCATGCAACCAACATAGTAGCGTGGGCCCGCCTCGCCAAGATCACTCCGGTACCCGCCCGGTAACACCACCAACGTGCCATATGTGGTCTCTGCTACATTATTTTTTGATTATGAAGCCTGCCCGCAGTTTTGCCAGCGACAACAATGCCGGAGTTCACCCCGAGGTTTTAAAAGCCGTTGGCGAGGCCAACCGGGGCCATGCCGTCGGCTACGGAGACGACCCCTACACCGAATCTGTGGTACAGAAATTCAAGCAGCGTTTCGGCTCGGATATTGCAGTCTTCTTCGTTTTCAACGGGACCGCGGCCAATTGCCTGGGCCTGAAAGCGCTGACCAATTCTTATCAGGCGGTGATCTGCGGCGAAGTCGCCCACATCTACACCGACGAATGCGGCGCTCCGGAGAAATTCACCGGCTGCAAGCTCATTCCCGTGCCTGTGACCAACGGGAAGCTTACAGTCGAAGCCGTCAGTCATGCTTACCATGGTATCGGCGATCCGCACCACGTGCAGCCCCGCGTCATCTCCATCACGCAGGCCACTGAAGTGGGGACGGTGTACCAGCCTGACGAAATAAAGTCCATCGCCCGTTTTGCTCATCAGCGCGGCATGTTCCTGCACATGGACGGGGCCCGCATTGCGAACGCGGCCGCCAGCCTGGGACAAAACCTCCGGCAAGCCACGCGCGACCTGGGAGTGGACGTCCTGTCCTTCGGTGGAACCAAGAATGGAGCTCTGGGAGCTGAAGCCGTGGTTTTCTTCGACAAGAAACTGGGCTCCGACTTCCTGTATTTGCGCAAGCAGGGCATGCAACTGGCCTCCAAAATGCGCTTTATCTCGGCGCAATTCGACGCCTTGTTTACCGGCGAGTTATGGTTGAAGAGCGCACAGCATGCCAACCGCATGGCGCGTCTGCTCCAGAAGGAACTCCGCAAGGTTCCGCAGGTGAAGATTGTTTACAAGGTAGAGGCCAACGGAGTATTTGCCAAGATCCCACGCCCTGCCATTGCCAAGCTGCAAAAGCGCTACTTCTTTTACGTGTGGAACGAGCAGCAATCGGTGGTGCGCTGGATGTGCTCCTTCGATACGACGGAGCAGGATGTAAAGCAGTTTGCCAGATACCTGGCGCAGACGATCTAACGGTTGCAGCAGGTCAGAAACCTTCCGTCCACAGGGATCTCACTGGTTGGCCACCGGAGAAGTCGCTTTCTCGCCGTGGTGATCTTCCTTCTCGTTGGGCTTCTTGTTGGGCTTCTTGTTGGGCTCCTTGTCAGGCAACAGGTCTTTCGGCGACATTTTGGCGTCATAGACGAGGTTGAAGAAACCCACCATCATCTCGTCCCAGTTCTGCTGGCCCCAGATCACCGTCTTGGTGGGATCCGGATTCTCGGGATTTTTTGCGGAGTTGTCGAAATGTGCCGTGCACTCGATCTTTGTCCCCTTGGGTAGAACGATAGGTTCCTGCAGGTTGTACCAGAGCTGCCAGTGCCAGTTGTAGGCCGGCACCTGCAGAATGGTGCGTGTCTCGCCGTTGGGAAATACCAGGCGATATTCGAAATCTTTCCCGCGTGTGTGCATGTGGGGATGCAAAGCCGAGAGCACGACCTGCTGGGCAACTACGAACGACGCATCGACGCGGTAGTCGGGATCGCCCGGGGGAATCTTGAAGGTGCCATTGCTGGCCGAGAGCGTCTGCACCCGGTCTTTCGGCGTCTCTCGAGCCAGCACCAGGCCGAGTTTGGTCTGGTCCATGACGGCTTTGCCATTTGGCGTGTAGTGCACTTCAAACACGATATCGGAACCAGCTTTAATCAGCTTTCCCTGGCCGGGCTGCAGGATTTCAGCGGGCTGTCCCGGGGCATAGCCCACCAGAAAGTCGCTGGGTAACGCGCTTGTGTCGGTCTTTTCGTCGGTTTTCGCGGGAGGCGCTTCAAAGAAGACTCCTGGTTTCTGGTCCTTGAAGTAATTCGATCCAGGCTCGCGAACGAAGGCAATGATGTGGTGAACCACGGCACGCTCGGTGGGCCGGACCTCGGCCGCTTGCACCCAGGTGTCTTTGGTAAACCCGGTGGGCACGATCACATACTGATACTCGACCATGCCGCTCTCCGGCACCGGAAACGGCTTGGGCAGCTGCAATACGACGTCCGGCTTGGGAATACCCCAACCCTCGGTGAAGTTCATCGGCGCGGGCATATCCTTGGGATCGCCTTTAGGCGCGCCTTCGGCCGTCCAGGACAAGAGGGTATGGATTTCCGTTTCGGTCAACGACCGCTCGTTCGAGAAGTGCCCATACTTAGGGTCCGCATACCACGGCGGCATGACTCGCTGTTGGACGGCGAGCTTGATCGCACCGGTCCAGGGACGAACATCCTCATAGGTGAGCATGGGGAAGGGCCCTGCTTCTCCCGGGCGATGGCAACTCTGGCAATGCCTTTGCAGAATCGGCGCAACATCTTTAGTAAAAGTGACACTCGGCATGCCTGCCATCTGGCCAAGAAGAGAAGCAGCGGAACAGAAGAAGAGCGCGGACAACCAAGACAGTTTTCTCATAATCCCTGTGTTTTAAATCGATTCCATACGGCGGCTCAGTTTACCTTAATTCTCTAATTCTTTGGGCGGCGAGTGCCTGAAATTTTATGATAACCAGGATTCGGAGAACCACGGCTCCATCGAGTCACTCCCTTCTCTGTTTCCTTCGTACTGTAACTTTTCTCTGCTCCAGGAATCTCATTGGCGGGTAGACTTATGCTCTCGGGTGGCGGAGGGCGAGACCCCCTCCCGACAGCCGGCGGGACGCCGGCGCTAGACGGATCCACATGGAAGCCCGTATCGATTCCCGCAAGTTCAAGAAGGTCACGCGCCGCGAATTGCTGAAGCTGGCGCCGGTGCTTGCCGTCGGAGCTTTCGCCATTCCCAAACTCCGCGAGCCGCTGGTGAAAGCCGGCCTGGGCTTCAGCGATTGGGCTTCCGCTAGAGTGTTCCGCTCCGGGCATCTGGCTACTACCTTTGCCGACTCCGACGTAGTCCCGTTTGAAAAATTTCCCATCAACGGCTACGACGTGGCAGATCCCGGAGTTGATCTCGAAAAGTGGACGCTTACTGTGGCCGGAGCGGTGCAAAAGCCGGGAGACTACACACTGGCGCAAATTCAAGCGCTTCCCAGGGTGCGGCAAAACACGCGCCATGTCTGCGTGGAGGGATGGGACGTCATCGGCCGCTTCGGAGGGGCGCGACTTTCGGATTTCCTGAAGATGATTGGCGCCGATACGACAGCCCGATTCATCACGGTCGAATGCGCCGACGATTATTATGAATCGCTGGACATGGCGACCGCCCTGCACCCGCAAACCCTGCTTTGTTATGAGATGTACGACCAGCCGCTTACCAGAGAGCATGGCGCTCCGGTGCGCTTGAACATTCCCACGAAAATTGGCTACAAGCAGGCCAAATATCTGACCAACCTGAACGTCACAAATGTTCTGGACCGGGTGGGTTACTGGGAAGACCAGGGCTATTCGTCGTTCTACGGATTGTAGTTGGCTGGGGGTGGGGAGAGCACTATGCACGAAGCAGTCATCGAAATCGAATCGCCCAAGACGGGAGAAGTGGAACCGGCCGTCTATGAACATCCCTGGGCGGTGCGATTCTCTCACTGGCTGAACGCAGTCTCACTGCTGGTAATGGTAGCGAGCGGTTTTCAGATATTTCGCGCCTTCCCCAGCTTCGGCGCGAAAATCCCGCAGAAGGATTTGTTGCATTGGCCCCGGGCGTTCGCCCTGGGAGGATGGCTGGGCGGCGGCCTGCAGTGGCACCTCACCTTTATGTGGATCTACATCGCGACCGGCCTCTTCTACCTTGGCTATCAGATGTTCAGCCGGAATTATCGCCAGGTGCTGTTCACTCCGCGAGACATTCGCGCGGTCTGGCCCATGGTGCACTATTACTTTTTCTTTGGACCAAAACCGGTTGTCCGCGAGGTTTACAACCCGCTGCAGAAACTGGCGTATACGTCAGTTGTGGGACTGGGCTTTCTGTCGGTCGCGACCGGACTTGCAGTGTGGAAGCCGGTGCAGTTTTCCTGGCTGGCCTGGATGATGGGCGGTTTTCACTGGGCCCGCATCTGGCATTTTGCGGTGATGTGGGCAATTCTGTTCTTTCTTCTGGGACACCTCATCATGGTCATTCTGCACGGCTGGAATAATTTCGCGTCCATGCTTACGGGATGGAAGAAAAATCCCGAATACCTTGAGCGCTAGCCGTTCTTGCGCGCCGGTCGTTGAATCCAGATGTTGCGACGAATGACGATTGTCGAGAGAACAGCTGACGCCGGCGATGACGACGAGCAATCCCTTATTGCCCGCATCTGTAAGGGAGAGCCTTCCCAGTTCGCCACGCTGGTCAAGCCCTACGAGCGCCGGGTTTACGCCACCGCGCTGGCCCTGTTGCGCAATGAGGCAGATGCGCAGGATGTGGCGCAGGAAGCCATTCTGAAGGCCTTTGCCAACCTGCGGCAGTTTCGCGGCGAATCGAAATTCAGCACCTGGCTGATCCAGATCACGGTGAACGAAGCCCGCATGCGGCAGAGGAAGCAGCGTGGTGACTTGTTCGAGCCGATTGCGGAATTGCAGGATGAAGAAGGAGCCTACACTCCCCGGGACTTCGCCGACTGGCGGGAAATTCCATCCGAAGCACTGGAAAGAAGCGAAATCCGGGCCTTGCTGGCCAAGGCGTTGGCCAGCCTGGCACAGAAGTATCGGGAAGTATTCGTCTTGCGCGACGTGGAGCAAATCAGCATCGAAGAAACCGCCGCGGTCTTGAACATCTCGATCGCCAGCGTCAAGACCCGTCTGCTGAGAGCAAGGCTGATGCTGCGGGACATTCTGGCGCCCGACCTGGCGAATGGCTGGTTCAGCCGTGCGCCGTTCGGGAAAGGGAGCAAGCCATGGTAGTCAGTTGCGAACAGGTCTGGCGGGAAATCTCAAACTACCTCGACGGCGAGGTCGGCCCGGAACTCCGGGCCGCGATGGAGGCGCATTTTCGTGAATGCAAGCATTGCACCGCCATCCTGGATGGAACCAAAAACATCGTCCATTTGTACGCCGACGATCGTTTGGTAGAATTGCCCGCCGGTTTTAGCGCGCGCTGGGAAAGAAAGCTGGCAGAATCCATGCCCAGTTCCCGAGGAACGGCCTACGGATGGCTGATCGCGGTGGCCGCGCTGGCGCTGGTTTCCGGGAGCTTCGCCCTGGCCAGATTCGACTCGCCCACCCTCAACGCAATTCGTTCCTACCACGCTGAGCCAGGCATCGGCGTTCCGCCGGAAATGATGGTAGAGATTGCAGCGAACGGCAAGACTTTTCATGTCCCAGGCTGCAAGTACCTGCACAAGAATGAACATGAGAAAGGTGAAGTTCGCCTGGTCGCGGCGGGCGAAGCAATTCGAGAAGGATATGTGCCGTGTGTACGCTGCCTGCGGCAGTATTTGAATCGATAAGTCAGTCGTCAGTCATCGGTCTTCAGTCGTAAAAATCCCAGGTTTTCTTATTGCCCCCACTTTCCGTTGATACCCGGGCCCCCACGCCTGTACACCATCCCTGACTCTTCCCCACGCTGGACCGGGGAATCCCTCTGGCTACTAGCCTTAAGCAGCGAATAGAATCATTCTGAGACTGGTTCATAGTCTGTATTTTGGAGGTGGAAATGTTTAGTCGCAAAAGTTTGCCCACAATTCTGGCCATTATGGCTTTGGTTGGTATGGTGCATGCCGAGGATCGGGTCCAATCCGAATTAAGGTTCGTGGGCCACAACAAGGCAGAGAAGACCGCTGGCGTCTGGGTGGACGGCCAGTATGTAGGCTTTGTAAAAGAATTATCGGGCAACAAGAAGATCGTACTGCTGCCCGGCAAACACGACGTCCTTGTGCGGCAGGCCTGGTACAAAGACTATGCGGAAGAGGTCATACTTGAGCCCGGACGAGCCAGCGTAGTCAATGTCTCGCTGGTAAGAGACGCTCACCCCACCGCTCGCGAAGCCACCGGGGAGTTGAAAATCTCGGCCACGCCGACTCGGGCCGCGGTCTTCGTGGACAATCAATTCGCCGGGCACGTCGACGAGTTCGATGGAGTGGGAAAGGCGATGCTGCTTACACCCGGACGGCACAGCGTTCGTGTCGCCCTACCTGGCTATTTGCCGTTTGAGACGGTGGTCGACCTGCGTCCTCACCAGAAGCTCAAACTTCAGACCGACCTGGTAAAAGGAAGCATTACGGAAGCCGGTTCGCTGGTGAATCAGCCGGTTAAATAACGACCTTGAGAAGAGCACTACGCTTGCCGGCCGCGATCGTGGCGATCCTTCTTTTCGGGATCGTCGGCGTGGTGCTCCTTAGGGTGACGGCCAATGAGAAGGCGCATAGCGTCCTGCTAAAGTGGAGTCCTCCGGCCCCCAAGCCGGACTCGACGGTTGTGGGCTACAACATTTATCGCAGCCTGCCCGACGGGAGTTTCGGATTTCTTGCCTACGTGGTCGCCCCGACCTATGTCGATACCAAGGTGACCAGCGGGACAACATACTACTACTATATAAAAACTGTGGACGCTGCCGGTCATGAAAGCCCGCCTTCGAACAATACCTCGGCCAAAGTTCCTTAAGGAAGTCGCCACGCCCAGAATCTTGAAGTTTCGTGTTTCTTGGCGAACTTTGCAGTGTCTCGACGCACTTTGTGTTAAGGACGCAGAGAAATCACGAACCCAGCACGAGGCCCGTAAAGTCAAAGATTTTCGGCACTTAACGAATATTTTGAAAAAACTGTCGCGACTGTCGATCTCGCAGCCGATCATTCGACGTCTAAGTAGAGCCCGGAAGCGCGGCTCCAAATTATAAAAACCTCTTAGGAGACACGACAATGCGATTCATGGTGATCGTCAAGGCCGACAAGAACAGCGAAGCGGGCGTTATGCCCAGCAGGGAAATCCTAACCGCAATGGGGAAGTTCAACGAAGAACTGGTGAAAGCCGGCGTGATGCTGGCCGGGGAGGGGCTTCATCCTACCTCGAAGGGCAAGCGCGTCAGGTTCTCCGGCGGGAAGCACACCGTCATTGACGGACCGTTCACCGAGAGCAAGGAGCTGATCGCCGGCTTCTGGCTGTGGCAGGTAAGGTCGATGGAAGAGGCCGTCGAGTGGCTCAAGCGCAGTCCCTTCGACGGCGGAACCGAAATTGAAATTCGCCAGGTGTTCGAGGCGGACGACTTCGGCGCCGAATTGACCCCCGAACTCAGAGAGCAGGAAGCGCGCCTCCGCAAGCAAGCTGCCGTAAGAAAATGACGGGTGCCCCCACCCTCGTCGTTCCGTTCTTTGGAACGACAGGGTGGGTTGGAATCACCACAGAAGATTGGGTTCATTTTCCCCGGGGACAACAAGAACCCCGCCCTTTCTCTCCAAAAAAAGGAGAGACGAGGACGGGGCACTCCGGATCTGATTTCAAGCCCTTCGCACCGGCAGGGCCAGCTGGCCAGCGGTGAATCGCGCCTTTGCCTAGGCTGCTGATCCAACCCTCATTCTCGCCCACCGGATTGAAGATCGATAACAGGGTGGACGACTCTCGGGGAGATTGGAGCGCTACCGGACAGACAGGGACACCCACAAGGTTTAAAAGGGGGAACAGTTGGTGGCAGGAGGCGCATTGCGCCTTGTGCCCTGAAGGCAAATGTCGTGGTCGAAAAAAAATGTTGGCTCGAAGTCCAGCTGTCAAAGTTGAAGGTTATCGGCTGGCAAATAGCGCTCACGGCGATTTTCTTTGTCTTCAAACAAACCATTCGTTCCCTGGACTAACCAGTTTCCGCACGAGATTTTTCCCGATTCCTGCAGTGTCTCTCCATTCCGACCCACTGTCTCCATGAAAGCTTCCAAACCTGTCGATTTTGCCTCTTCTCGTTCGACATACCAGTAGAAGCAAGGAAAGAGCAGTTCGGGAGGCGGACATGACAAGACAGGACAACAGCGCAGAGGGCCTGAGATCAATCGCGGGAGGAGTTCTGGTCGGGCTGGGGCTTCATATTCTTTCCGGGAATCTGACCGGGGATGCAACCCAGTTGAGACACCTCGTCGGCATTCCCGCCGGAGAAGCGCTCGGCCTGCTCCCCTCCGTCGCGCTGGCGGCCTCACACGCTGCGCAGGCCTATGCTCTGGATCACCAGGGCTTTTTGGACGGTTTGCTTCAGATGCTGGCATCCTTCTGGCCCCTGCTTCTCGTCATCGTGGGAACGGTATTGTTGCGGGAGGCGCTCACGGATAGAGTTAAAGAATTGCCGGCAGCTAACAAGTATTTTCAGGAAAAATTTTTTCAAAATAAAGACGCTGCCTGTCGATTTCGTTGCCCCTCGTTCGACGCGTAGATAGAGCCCAGGTTCGGCTGATTGAAATCGTCCGGAAACTCGGCTCCCAACCAACCCTAATAAAGGAGATCTAACCATGCGATTCATGATGATCGTCAAACACGGCGAGCAGCAGGGCCCTCCGCCCAAGCAACTTATGGATGCCATTGCGAAGCTTGCCGAAGAAGCGGCCAAGGCCGGCACGATGCTCGGTAGCGGTGGGCTCGGGCCAACCGCGCTGGGCGCCCGCGTCCGACTTTCCGGGGGGCAGGTGACCGTGACCGATGGGCCTTTCACAGAAGCTAAGGAAGTGGTCGGCGGCTATGCGCAATTTGAGCTGAAATCGAAGGAGGAAGCGGTCAAGTCGGCGATCACCTTCATGGAACTGCACAAGAAACACTGGCCGGGCTGGGAAGGCGAGACCGAAGTCCGTCAGATGTTCGGGCCGGAAGACTTCGCTGACTGCGCTCCTAAGGCATAGGAGCCGGGTGCCACATCCTGTTTTCGTGTTCTTTGGGAAAAGGGTGGGCTCTTGACTCGTCCGCGCCCAACGATAGTCAGCGGCACCCACCCTTTTCGCAAGCTACGCGCAAGAGGGTGGGGCACTCGTCTTTGATGAACTGAATCGTGCCGGGTTGCGCTGGCAGGCCTAAAGATGGTGTGATCGAGGCAGTGCCCGCTACCGAGACACATCGCGCAATCGACGCTGTCTGGAGAATGGAGTCGCCGAGACTCATCGCCGGCCTGACCCGGATCGTGCGCGACGTCGGCGTGGCCGAGGACCTGGCCCAGGATGCTCTCGTCGCGGCGCTTGAACAGTGGCCGGAGTCGGGCGTGCCGGACAACCCGGGCGCCTGGTTGATGGCCGCCGCCAAGCATCGCGCCATCGATCACTTCCGCCGCAACACCCGGCTCGAGCGCAAGCATGAGGAACTCGGTCGCGAGGGCGTCGTGCAGAAGATCGGGGCCCGCGAGGTCCGGGACGGCGAGGCTCAGATGACCGACATCGAGGCAGCTCTCGACGATGACGTGGGCGACGACCTGCTGCGCCTGGTGTTTATCTCGTGTCATCCGGTGCTCTCGACCGAGGCACGGATTGCGCTCACGCTGCGCCTGCTCGGAGGTCTGACGACCGAGGAGATCGCGCGGGCATACCTGGTCCCGGAGCCGACTGTCGCCCAACGCATTGTCCGCGCCAAGCGCACTCTCTCCGAGGCGCGCGTTCCCTTCGAGGTGCCGCGAGGGGCGGAGCTTGCGGCTCGTTTGTCATCGGTGCTGGCGGTCATCTACCTGGTCTTCAATGAAGGTTACGCGGCCACTGCCGGGGACGACTGGCTGCGGCCGGCATTGTGCGAGGATGCTCTGCGACTTGGGCGCATCCTGGCCGAACTGGCTCCGCGGGAGCCCGAAGTGCACGGACTGGTGGCGCTGATGGAGATCCAGGCATCGCGTTCAAGGGCGCGCGTGGGCCCATCGGGAGAGCCCGTCCTGCTCTTCGATCAAAACCGCGCGCACTGGGACCAACTCCTTATCCGTCGCGGTTTGGCCGCGCTCGATCGCTCAGAAAAGCTGCGGGCCGCAAAGCTCGACGGCGTGCGGGGCCCGTACGTGCTGCAGGCTGAGATCGCCGCGTGTCACGCGCGGGCGCGTACCCCGGAGGAGACGGATTGGCCGCGCATCGTTGGGCTTTACGCCGAGCTCGCCCGAATCGCGCCGTCACCGGTGGTGGAGTTGAATCGGGCGGTGGCGGTGGGGATGGCGTTCGGTCCAGCGGCAGGTCTTGAGTTGGTCGATGCGCTGACCTCCGAACCCTCGCTCGAGAACTACCATCTGTTGCCAAGTGTGCGCGGCGACCTCCTCAGAAAGCTCGGCCGGTTGGAGGAAGCCCGCGTGGAGTTCGAGCGCGCGGCAACGCTCACGCGCAATGCCCGCGAACGCGAGTTGCTTCTGGACCGCGCCCGAGCGTGCACGCCGTCCGAGCCCAGCTGACGAAAACGGCGCGAGTGCCGCAAGAAAAACCCCGCCCAAGCGGAGGGTCCAGTCCCGAGACATGGTTTACAACGGATGTCATGGGACTGGACACGGAGCTTGGACGGAGCACCCTCGAGGACATATTGATCTGATATGCCCGGCCAACCGGCCTACTTTGGCAGCGGTTTGATCCCCGCGCTATCCAGCGCAGCCTGGATTGCCTTCCACACCTCGGCCTCGGGTTTGTTGGCATCCACGGCCACGATGTTGGCTTTGGGGAAATAGAAAGAAATCGCGTCCATCTCGCGATGGTAGTCCTTGATCCGTTGCTCCAGAATCTGCGAGTTATCGCTCTCTCGCCCGGTCTTCTTGGAGCGCTCGCGGATGACATCGTCGGGTACTTGCAGCTGAAACGCAATCGGCGTGAGCTTCAGGTCGGGGATCATCTTGGAGAGGTCCTCGGCCTGCACCAGCGTCGCGGGATAACCGTCGAACGCAATGCCGTGGCTGAGATCGGCAGTCTGCAGGCGCTCCCGCACGTAGCGGCTCATGGCCGGATCATAGCGCATCTCGGCCATGGACATACCTTGGCCACGCAGATGCTCGAGTTCGGCCGCATGGTCCTTGATGAGGTCCTCGACCGAAATGTTGGGAACGTTGTAGGTTCGTGTGATCGAGGCGACCAGCGTAGTCTTCCCGCTTAGCGGCGGTCCAATCAGGATGATGAGGGGTTGGGAAGGGCTGGACTGTGCCGTCTGCGCCCATAGGGCATTGCCCAGCAGCAGAGGCAAAATGATAAGAATGCGTTTCAGCATGAGGTATTTCCGCAAAATCAGGATTTCCAGCCCGGCTAGTATGCCACGCTTGGCAATCAACTTGGGAAGAGCGTTTAAACCAGCTATCTCGCATAGGGCCGCGGGTACCCGGTTCAAGCTCTGTTTGCGCGGGGATGTTCTATGTCACGGAATACTCGACGTTGTGGTGGAATCAACTCGCAGTGGATCGGACGAGGAACGAGGGATGGAATTTTCCCGATGGCGAAGCTGCGTGCGCCGCAAAACCCCGCCCACACGAAGCTTGGACGGGGCACGCTTGAGAGTAAACGGACAGGGAGTTGTACTCCTTAAGCTATTCCCAACAATTGGTTGAGAAATCCCACGACATATTTCCATACGAGGTAGTAGACCGCTACGCCTGCCAGGAACCAGGGCGCAATGAGAGCGTAGGGGACGCTGATCGCCTGGAACCAGGTGACGCCATGTTGGCCCAGCGTCAGAAATCCGCCAAACACGGCGGCGACTGCTCCCAGCGTCACCATGATTACCGGCAGCAGGGCCCCGTGGAGACCGATGGGTAGCTGGTGATGCGGTCGGGACCATAGGTAAATGATGTTCCAGAGGCCGAACGCATTGGGCACCAGTGCCATTGGGAAAATGATGACACGCTCGATGGGAATGTGAACCTGGAGCACGAGCCGTGTGACGATGAAACCCGTCAGCGCGACCAGCAGACCGAGGCTGGGCGCGACAATGCCGGCCATGTAGGCGCGAAGATAAGGGTGAGAGTTCATCGTATCCTCCAATTACAAGTGATAGAACAACACCGGAATCGCTCCGGGAAAAAATGCAAGCCAGGCTGCCGCAGCCGCGAGCAGGACCCAATCAAACCATGGCATTGCGGGCGGACCCGCTTCGAGGCGCTTCAGCACGGCCGGCCAGAGATCGTGCCGCAGTTCCACACCAGCGCCCATCGGCGGCAGAGTCGTCTTGAGCCATTGCTCGATTCGTTTCTGATCGTGTTCATTCATGGTTCGATTCCTTGTCGCTTCAGTTCTTTTCGGAGAAAACGGCGAGCGCGGAAGACGCGTACCTTTACGGCTCCGGTCGAGACGCCTAGCGCATCGGCAATTTCCTGGTAAGGCCGCTCTTCGATGAGTGCCAGCGTAGCCGCGACCTGCAGCTGAGGCGGAAGCCGGCGGAACGCACACGCAATTTTCCGGCGAAGCTCCTCGGAGATGCTCGGGTCCGGCAAGGTCGGCGACGACAGATGGTCGGGGAGATCAGCTTGCAGGCGCGTGGTCTTAAGGTGATCGAGTGCAGCGTTGGTGGCGATGCGGCGCGCCCATGCCCCGAAGCTGCGCATGGGATCGAAGCGGGCATGCGCGCGATGGATGCGCCAGAAGGTTTCGACGGTGAGGTCTTCGGCGGCGGCCGGGTCGCGGACGATGCGAACGATCCAGCCGTAAATCTCACGCTGATGCCCGCGGAACAGCGCCTCAAAGGCGTCGAGGTCGCCGTGACAGAACTGCCGTAGCACGTCCGATGGCTGTTCCAGGACTGGCATTTCGCCCTCTTCTATATACGCTTACGGCGCGAAGAGGACGAGGGTTACAGGGTTTTATACCCGATGATCCAGAAATTGGCGGTTGGCGCGCCCTTCCTTGGTTTGTTGTTCGCACCTTCTCCACGGAGGGTGATGCCAGCAAGAATCAAGACCCAAAGAGCGTGCCACCGCATGAGATTAGGGAGGGGCAGTGAATCCCGAGGTGGTCGGCCATTCTTCACGAAACCAGCGTTCCCATAGAATAGATCGGTATGCGTGCTCGCCTCGTGGTTCTTATAGCCGTTCCTGCTTGCTTGTTGGTGTTGGTGTTATGGCATCTCAGATCATCGCCACCAGCCGCTGGTCCTGCAACCCCGGCCACTCCGCCGGGTACATCTTTCCTCGCGGCCACGACTCCTGCCACTTCTGGGTCCGCGCCCACTGCCGTGTATGCGCATAACGTGATGCTGCGAAAAGGGCCGGACTTTCGCATCTACGTTCGCTGGCTGCGCGGAAACATGGTGCGCACTCGCAGCGATGTGAATCCGACGTTCGATGATCCTGAGTCTTTTTTTATGGAAATCAAAGCCGGCGTGGTCCGCGCCAATATCGGAGATATCGGCAACTTTCTCAACGCGGGAGGCGTGGCAAACTCGCCATTAAGAAACACTACGCTTCTTGCCGACGGGGACCAAATTAAACTCAAGGGAACTCTGCACAAACTGATTTCACTGCCGGTGGAATTGCTCGGCAGCGTGACGGCAACATCCGACAACCGAATTCAGCTGCACATCACAAAACTCAACGTTCTGAAAATTCCGTTCAAGGGACTTCTCGGTGGATTGCACGTCAGCGTCTCAGATCTCATCCAGCCCAAGGGCATCCCGGGGGTTGAAGTTTCCGGCAACGAAATCTTTTTCGACACCCTCAAACTGCTTCCACCGCCTCATATTCATGGACAATTGACCAAAGTACGCGTCGTCACCCCGGATATCGAAGAAGTTTACGGAAATCCCGAAGACGCGGTGACCCGCGTCGAACAATGGAGAAATTTCCTGCGGCTCGACAACGGCACGATCGACTTCGGAAAACTCACCATGCATCACGTGGATCTCATCATGGTGGATCTCTCGGATGATGCGTGGTTTGATCTGGATCTCAACAACTATCAAAACCAGTTGGTGAACGGCTACACCCGTATGACTCCCGAAGCTGGCCTGCAAATCTTCATGCCCGATCTGGATAAACTGCCGAAGAACAAGGGAAGCCAGAACATCAGCCTGGAGTGGCTAAAACACCGCAATCTTCCTCCCCGCCAGACATCACTTCCAAATAGCTCTCCTAACTAACCAGACTCTTTGTTTCCATCCGGATGATAGGGGTTCTCTGTCCGATGATCTTGTTCTCAACGCAAGAGTCAAAGGAAGAAACCGATGGAGACCTTTGCAAAGCTGTTTGGCAGCCTGCTGGCCTTGGTATATCACTGTTTCGATCGCATCGTCATCCTTAGCGATCTGCCCTAGCTCGCCCGCCCCGAGAACATCGTCCACTTTTTTCGCGTCATCCACCAAGTGAGTACCATCAGCAAAGAGGCCTTGCGTCAGCGAACCGACGATTACCATAGCTGGGGGAAGTCTTCGCCAAGTAACGTAAGATTCCCATGGAGTGGGCCGAAAAAGGGGTCCGCAAGGAAGACTACATTCATCCCCACCTGCGACGAACGGAGCGCCGCCATCTCTTCGGAGTCTATTTCATTCCTCAAGAGCATGGAACGGATCCTCCGTTCCGCCGTTCCCAAGTTTCCGGTCGACGAGCCCCATTAGAACTCGCATCCTCGCCCGACAGCCTTCGCAGAAGAGCCCATGCCGCCAGCAAAAATAGCGCGCTGACCACAACGATGGAAGTTGGAATCGAGCGATCTCTGCCAGATACAGGAAAGGCCAATGGTCTGTAGCTAAAATCACGTTTTGCTTTGTCTGCAATTCGGGACCAGCATTGAAAAGCTCTGGGATGATCGTCGTGCGCCCCTGCCCTTCCACCAGCAGTACTCCGTTGACCCAATATCGCGTGAAATAAGCCGCCGGCTCAACTCCGAAAGCCTTCGCCACCGATTTATACAGGCGATCGGTAGCAAAGTTACGGCCGGTCGCGAAGGAAAGGACCAGCGTACCGTCAGCAGAAAGAACGTCCCTGGCATTACCGAAGCTCTCGACGGTGTAAACGTAGTTGTCCAGGCGCAACGAGGAAAACCCGCTGAGCAGAGTTGTGGAGTCGAGAAATGCGAAAACCACGAGATCGTACTTGTTTCGCGTCGTTTTAAGAAACGCTCGCGCGTCGTTCACGTGTGCAGTGACGTTAGGGGACTTGTAGGGATTCTCAGGATGAAATTGGCGTCCCAGCCGCAGAATAATCGGGTCAAGTTCCACGGCGTCGACATGCTGAGCCCCATGGCGAAGTGCGGCGGCAACATCGTTTCCTGCGCCTGCCCCTAAAATCAGCACGTTTCGTGGGTGTGGGACCAGCCTGTAGGGCAGGTCGTAGTACGGAGCCAGAAACCGGTTTGGTTCAGCATTCGGGTAGCGCTGGAGAAATGCCGGTGAAAGGTTGACCAGAAACTGGTACCAGACGTGATTGGTGACGATAGAGTACGCGGCGCCCTCATCGACGCGTCGGGGCTTGGCGATGGAACAAAGTCGATTTTGTAATACGGCGACCAGAATGTGTTTCGCTGCGGCACAGCGACAACGCTAATCGCGAGCAAGAACAGGATGATCGGCGTCACCCTCGGGAAGAACGGGACCAGCAGGGCAAAGCCAACCAGCAGCCAGATCGCAGGACCGGAATTGAAGAATGCCAGCGCCGAAAATAAGAGAATACCGGCCAGGCTGCCCGCCAGATTAATCCCGTAGCCCTTGAGCGCGGCAATATGCTTCAGACTCTCTCCCACGAATCCGCCCAGTACGACAAAGAAAGCCACAATCAACGAGCACAGGCCAAATACAAGTCCTATAAATCGTATCGCGTACCAGACCCGCCCGAACGATCCCAAAGCCGCTGTTTGTGACAAATCGTAAGTCCAGGAGACATCTGTGTTTGGAAGATGCAGCCAGGCAGCACAACGAATAATCGAAAAAAAGACGGATGCTACCAGGGGAAATACAGCAGAGAGTCTTTTTCCAGGTTTCCCCAGAATTATGCCAACTCCGATCCCGAAAAAGCTGGCGATCAGAGGTAGGTTTTTCAGATTCGTGAAGACCCGCACCTCAGTAGATAGATATCGGATCGTCAACAGTTCAAAATAGAGTGTCGCAACGCTAGCCAGGAAGAGATTCGCCATCCCCCCCAACGACGCATTCGGATGCTCAGCGGATACTCTCCTGAGAGTCACGGGCAAGGACATAGTCAGGGCCGGCAAGAAGAAGCACATTTGTCCGCGGGCAGGACGTAGCTAGGATAAACGACCGCTCCATCCCAGCCGACTACCGAGACCGAAATTACCGCCGAAACGAGGTGCTCCTGG
Organism: Terriglobia bacterium; assembly: GCA_963803655.1. GTDB lineage: Bacteria > Acidobacteriota > Terriglobia > Terriglobales > Acidobacteriaceae > JAIQFF01. The sequence continues at coordinate 41,493 of CAWDNR010000006.1, read as the reverse complement.
TGATCGTGGTAGGAACCCTCCGTTGGATCGGTTCCAACGCTAAGAACCTGTTCCCCGAGTAGGCGTCATGCAACTTTAGTTTACTGCAAAACCCTTTTAGCGAACTTCGTGCCAGGTTAACAGGTGAGTTTTCCGGCGTGAAAATGGCGGAAGTCATCGAGCTACTCGGCAGTCACTTCCGCGAAAGTTAGCCCCTGTCCTGACAATCAGACAAGTCTCCACAGCTGAGGAAAGCCCGGGCCCCCGGACGACGCCGTTGTTCTACAAATAGCGACTCTCACCGGCCAAAGTGGGACCGAGGAATGCTCCGCCAGGCTCAAGGGTCCCGTCACGCTATACTCCGCCTATGTCCTTGGCTCCTCGCGCGCCTGGTAGCTCAGCGCTCAGACCCATTCTTCTCACCTTTCTGGCTGCCACTATTGTCCTGCATGCGTGGATGTTTTTCAGCCTTCGACGGGAGATCGTGACTGGCTACGCGGACTTTACAATTTTTTACACCGCGGGCAAATGCGTTAACGAAGGTCGTGGCCGACAACTTTATGACTTGGAAACGCAATTCGCATTGCAACGTAGCTTCGCACCCGAGGTAAAGCACCGCGAGAATGCTCTCCCTTTTAATCATCCTCCGTTCGAAGCTTTATTGTTCGTGCCCCTGGCCCGCCTACCATATGTTGACGGCGTACCTTGTTTGGGCGGTATTTAACATTGCCCTGATTCTGGGCTTCTGGACTCTGCTTCGCCCATGCCTGCCCAACTTGCACCATTTCTTACCGGCCCTGCCGCTGCTGGCAATGTTTGCTTTTTTCCCTGTAATCATTGCATTGCTCCAGGGCCAGGACTCAATCTTGCTGCTCTTTCTCTATGGTCTCGCCTTCTCCGCCTTGGCGACGGGACGCGTTTTTGTCTCGGGACTGTGTCTTGGCCTGGCGCTTTTCAAGTTTCAATTGGTTCTGCCCTTTGTGGTTGTGCTGTTGGTCAGACGTCGATGGAAAGCAGTTGCGGGGTTCACTTTCACCGCTTTCGTGTTGCTCTTGGTCTCGGCGGCAGTGGTCGGATGGAACGGTGTGATGGCATATCCTCGATTTGTACTCCGTCTGAACCGCAGCGCTGCTCAAGCGGGGATTTATCCCCGGGACATGCCAAACTTACGTGGCCTGGTTGCCGGATCACTGCACGTAGCAGGCGTGCCAGCAATTCTGCTGATCATCACGCTTTCTTTCGCGCTCCTGGCGCTGGTCGTGCGCTGGTGGCATGTCCAACCAGGGGACAAGTTCGAGCTTGGTTTCTCGCTATGCCTGGCAGTCACGATCATTATCAGCTACCACTTGCTTGTGCATGATCTTAGCGTGCTAATGCTTCCTATACTGCTGCTCGCGGAACTACTCGTCGCTGGTCAAATCGTTGGGCCGGCGCGCCGCATCCTTCTAGCGTCTCTCGCGGCTTTGTTTTTGACGCCCGTATACGCGGTCCTTCAGTTTTGGTTGCGGGAGATGAATCTGATGGTGAGTGTTGTTGCCATGTTTGCGGCAGGTATTGCAATCGCGCTGACCTCAAAAAGAGAGTCAGCTTCTGTCGACAAGCCTGCGGCACAAAGCGCGATGTAGACTGTTGTCCAACTCGAGTCGACGGGTCATCCGCCGGTGCCAGGGGCAACTGCCAAACCAAACGGTGTCGGCTTGATTAGGGTGAGCAGTATAATGCGCATCGAATCAGGAGATAATAGATTTTGGGTGTCTTGCTATCATGAGACGTTTCTACAACCTCGTTCTGGCCTCGACGAATCCCCGATTCCATCCTGAACCCTGGAGAGCAGCGTAGGCAGTGGAGCATTCGAATGTCCAAGTACGGGTGCGAGCCTCCTCGCAAATCGGGCAAGACTCGGATTTCCCAAAACCGCCCGTCACATCGCCACTGATAGCGTACGTGCTGCTCCGCTGCCGGCGAAAGCTGAGCATCATGGTGCGAAAGCGCAAGCTCACAGTGGTTCTAGTTGGGGTGCTTACGCTCGCGATTCGAGCATGTCTCTTGCCTCTTCTGCCGATACCCAAGCCGCATTTTCAAGATGAGTTCAGCTATTTGATGGCGGCGGATACTTTTGCGTCCGGACGCTTGACCAATCCTCCCCACCCAATGTGGGTGCACTTCGAAAGTGAGCACATCCTGCAGCAGCCCACTTACATGTCCATGTACCCGCCCGCGCAAGGTCTCGTCCTAGCTGTTTGGTCAGGTCATTGGCAGCAATCCCCTGGCTCGGAGTCTGGCTGAGTGTGGGTGCGATGTGCGCGGCGGTCACTTGGATGTTGCAGGCATGGTTCCCTGCGGGATGGGCATTGTTTGGAGGGCTGCTGTGCGTTATGGGGCAGGGCATAGCCGGCTATTGGATGAATTCGTATTGGGGTGGTGCGGTGGCAGCGACCGGGGGAGCCTTGGTCTTAGGCGCCTTTGCGCGCATCCTGCGATGGCAAAGAACGCGCGATGCTTTGATTCTGGGATTCGGCCTCGCAGTCCTCGCCAACAGTCGGCCCTTCGAAGGCTTTCTATTCAGCCTTCCCATGGGATTTTCACTAGCATTCTGGTTGTGGAGGCGTCGAACCCGATCTTGTCTGACGCGGATTGTACTTCCCCTGGGTCTAGTTCTTGGCTTGGCTGCAGTTGCGACTGGCTACTACCACTGGCGCGTAACCGGCGATGCTTTGGAGATGCCGGAGGTGCTAAATCGTAAGACGTATGCCATTGCGCCGCTCTTTCTCGGCCAGCAACTGCGTCCGGAACCGGAGTACCGAGACGTCGAGATGCGTAGGTTTTATGCAGGCTGGGAACTGTCAAGGTATCTGAAAACTCAGACAGTTCGAGGGTTGGCACGGGAGGAATGGGCCAAACTGGCGACGCTGTGGTGGTTCTTTCTTGGCCCTGTACTGCCGCTTTCGCTGCTCGCGTTGCCTCGGGTTGCTCGTGATCGCCGCATGAAGGTCCTTCTAATCACCGCGATCGTTACCATCGCAGGATTAGCCGTTGAGGCCTGGCACCAACCTCATTACTTTGCTCCCATGACCTGCGTCGTTTATGCCATAGTGGTTCAAGGACTGCGCCACCTTCGGCAGTGGCGGCGAACCGGCACTAAGTTGGGGCGAGCACTCGTCCCGACCCTTGGCATCGTGTGTCTTGCCGTGTGTCTCTCTAACATCTACGTCGAATATCTCAGAGTACCGCGGAATCCCGCTACTTATCCTTGGCATTGGCAACGTGCCGAAATCCTGGAACGCCTCCAGCGTGTCGGCGGCCAGCATCTCGTGGTTGTTCGGTACAGTTCCGGTCACGATCCGATTCACGAATGGGTCTACAACCGGGCTGACATCGATGCCGCTAACGTCATCTGGGCGCAAGACATGGGGGATCAAAATCAGGAATTGCTCAGGTATTTTAACAGGCGGCGAGTGTGGTTGCTCGAACCGAGTGAACAAGGAATGGCGAGAATGTCATCTTATCCCGAAGACAACCAGCATTACGACCTGGGCAGATAAGGTGTGCACGCATCTCGTCGGCGTTTGCGGTCCGGAGAGATCGGTTTAGCCTCGCCCACAACGTTACAATCAATGCACGAAGGCTCACATGTTTCTTGATGCAGCGCTGCGCAAGTACGACCTCCAAGCTGTCCCGGAATATGCGCGCCAGGTGGAGGCGATTGGTTATGACTGTCTCTGGACATCCGAGACCTCGCACGATCCCTTCCTTCCCCTGGTGATTGCTTCGACCACGACCTCTTCCCTCAAACTCGGGACCTCGATTGCAGTGGCGTTTCCGCGCAGTCCGATGGTCATCGCCTACACGGCTTGGGACATCCAGAAAGCCTCAGCCGGACGATTCATCCTCGGACTTGGGTCGCAGGTTAGGGGTCACAACGAGCGGCGCTTCTCAGTGAAGTTCGAATCACCGGGACCGAAGTTGCGCGAGGTGGTGCTGTCGCTACGAGCCATCTGGGAATGTTGGCAGCAGGGGACGCCGCTCCGGTTCAAAGGTGAGTTCTACAACTTCGACTTGATGACACCTTTCTTCAATCCCGGACCGATTGAGCATCCCAAGATTCCAGTTTTTATCGCAGGCGTTAACCGCTACATGTGCCGCATGGCAGGGGAGGTTTGTGATGGTTTGCATGTGCATCCCTTCCACACCCCGAAGTACTTGCGCGAGTATGTGCACCCGGCTGTCGAGGATGGATTGCGCGTGTCGGAGCGGTCAAGCCAAGACTTTGCGTACGCGACGGCTAGCTTCGTGGTCATCGGAGATACGGAGCGTGAACGCGCCGCGAACACCGAGTTGGTAAGACAGCAAATCGCGTTTTACGCCTCGACGAGGACGTACGAACCTGTGCTGGCGGCTCACGGCTGGGAAGGAATCGCGCCCGAACTGCACCAAAAATCGCTCGATGGCGATTGGAAGGCAATGGCACGGCTCGTCACCGATGAGATGCTTGACACGATCGCCGTGAGCGGAACTTACGAGAGTATCGGCACGAAGCTGCGAGAGCGCTACGCGGGTTTGGTAGACCGCATTGCGCTTTATCAGCCGTACGAATCATCAGCGGATGAGACCCGGCGCGCCGCCCTGGTGAGACAGTTCAAGACTTGAATCATCAAAGCAGCGACCCGAGTTGCCAGCCCAAGAATTCCATTGTCTCTCCAGGAACTCCCCTCCAGGAACTCGCGCGTGAGAAAGTCCCAGTCGTGGTTTTAGGCCGCGGCAGCAACTTCGATGATTTCCAACCCTAGCTGGGCGGCTTTTCGCTTGAGATGGATGACCTGCTGTTTGCGGTGTTGGGCCTCATAGAACTCGGCTCCTTGGTTCACATATTTCATTCCGTAGCGCAGCATGCGGTAGAGGAGCCGGGCGAGTTTGGCGGCCATCGCCTTCGTCGCCACCGGAGGCCCTAGCCGAGTCCGAAATCGGCGGAACTGCGCCCCTAAATAGCTGTCGCTCTCCCGTAGAGTAGTGGCCGCCATCCTTAAGACAGTGGTCGCGCGGTTGTTGGTAGGCATGCGACCTTTCCCAATGACTTTGCCCCCACTGATTTTGTTGTCCGGAGACAGCTTCAGCCAGGAAACAAAATGGTTCTCGGTCTTCCACTTGCTCATATCCCATCCTACTTCGCTGACCACCGTCATCGCCGCCATGACATCGATGCCATCGATCTGGGTCAGGTCCGTACCGGTCATGCGAAACAACTCTTCCCGCAAGTTAAACTGTGGATTGCCTTTCTTCTTCTTGCGCCGTCCCTTTCGCGTCTCTTCCGGCAGAGTGGCCCCCTGGGTCCGATCCTCTAGTCGCGCGAGGTACTGTGCCAGCTGCTGATCGCACTCCGTGATCTGTTTCTGGCAAAACTCGTATCCCGCCTGTTCCTGCCGCAAGACAAACAGCTGATCCTCTTGCCAGTTGCCCTCCAGAGCCTGCGCGATCTCTTCCTCGCTGGCCTCCACCCGGCAATCCCGATACGCCGCCAGTTCCCGCGGATCGCGTTGCCCATCCAGAATCGCCTTCAGGATGGTCTGCCCGGTCACCCCGCTAATGTCGCTGATCACGTTGGCCAGCTGGATATTCATCTGCGTCAGCGCCTTCTGCATACGCTGAATGTGGCGACCGGTACTCCGCACCAGATCCTGGCGCTGCCGCCAGTACGTCCGCAGGATGCGAATCTCCTGCGACGGGCGAAACGAATTCCGCAATAAGCCGTACGTGTGCAGCTTCATCAACCACTGGCTCTCCTGCACGTCCGTCTTCCGCCCCGGCAGATTCTTCGTCTCGCGTGCATTCACCAGATACACTTCCATACCCGCCTCTTCCAAAATGTCGTAGACCGCGATCCAATAGACTCCCGTAGATTGCATCGCCACCGTGCGAATCCCGCATTGTGTCAGCCACTCGGCCATCTTCTTCAGCTCGGCGGTCGTGCAGCCAAAGCATCGCACCGGTTGTGGGTCGCGGCTCGGCGGTACCGCTACGTAGTGGGATTCATTCCCGATATCAATGCCCGCAGCATGGGGATGCACCACCTCCAGGCTGAGGTCTTCGCTCTGCATCTGGCGCATCATCTCCCGCCGTTGCTTGCGGTTCATCTCGTCCCACTTGCCCGGCGTTGCCTTGCCACTGGCTTTCTTGCTTGGCTTCTTGTCTTTCTGGGCTTTTTTCGCTGCTTGGCTTTTCATGCTAACCTTCTCGGGTTGAATTCAACCTGGCCCGGCCCGGGCGGCGAAACTTACACAATCTCTCCATCGGGGTCCGGGCCTGGATCCTTATTCAGGACAATCCCGCCACCATCTGTTCAATCGCCACTACCGGAGCCATGCTTAGTATCGGGCAGAAATGCTCCAAAGAAATTGCGGCCTTAGCTGCCGAGCAGGCTGGGCTCAGATTCTAGTGCTGCACGACCATCGGAAATCACGTGGGACTCTGAGAGACTCTGAAGGGAGTTCCTGGCTCATACAACCACCCCCAAGGGGTGGCCGGTGCTTAGTATGCAGTCAGCTCATGGCGGCAATATGGCTAGCTAAGATGCTGCGGCCGATTCGGCGTTGGACATCAAGTTGAATCCCAGAGGTGTACACGATATCTCAGCGATCCGACTTTTCAGTCTCGATTGGGAAACAAGCCCGCACCCGCTCGGTGGTAGCTTCCGAATTGTCGACAATCTGGTCCCTAGAATTCCAAATGAAGCCGGAAAGAGGGCACAAGCACCGGACCGCGGTCACGATTGTATCCAGGGTCGACGATATGTTGCAGGCCAGGAGCCACGTAGATGCCGCGCCAAACATGTGCGGTGTAATAGACTTCGACAATATTTTCGCGGCCGTAGTTGAGCGCACCGTCACCGATGAGGAAGCCGGATCCTCCGTCAGCGAGGTAGGTCTGGTGATCTCTGGAAATTGCATTCGTGACAAATGCCAAACCTGCGCGGTCGTGTCGGCGATGCCAGATGGCGCCATGGGCGGCTACGCCCGCGGCGAAGGTTTGGTCGACCTCAGTGTAGGCGAAGGACTCAGTTTTTCCATTGTTCCAGCCAAAACGGGCGAAGACAGTCAAGTTGGGTGCGAGATTCTGCTCCAGGTTGACGCCGAAGCCGTACTTGCGAGTGATGTGCCAGGGATGGTTGGTGATGTCTGGTGCGGAAACAAGACCCTTCTCGAACTGGGCAACGGCATCGCGATAAATCCCCATATTGGCGTAGTTCGTGAAAACCAAGACCCTGACTACCCCTGGTTTTTTCGGGATCACGCCATGACGTAGTTCGTATTCGAAGTTCTCCGCGTGTACCTGCCACGGCCGCCACACCAGGTCAATGCCATTTGCGACCTTAGGCATCAACGCCTCGCTAAATCGAAAGCCCCAGTTGCGGTCCTCGTAATCAGCGGTGACGCCGATGGTGTAGCCGCGCGTATCGGCGGCGTAGTCAAAAGCGCCATTGTTATCGATCGTCCAGTTGGTGAACTGGAAATGAGTATCCGAGCCCACTGAATTCTGGTCAAAAAAATCCACCATGCTGAACTTCCCGAAGCGGATTTCTAAGCGGCGGCGAGGGAGTTCATCGAACAACGAGAGCGCGTTTCGCTCGTTTTCGACTTTGTCCTTGCTCAACGCAAACACCTTGTGGATCATACCCCGTCCCAGATACGGCGCTTTACTCAGCAACGGGTTGCGAACAATGTCCAGATTGGGCGATCCGGCGACACCCAGACCCGTGCTCAGGGCTGCTCCGCCCGCTTCTTCGATGTCGACCAGCAGTTCGGCGGAGTTGTTGAGCCGCACGCCCGTGTACAGCGTCATCACTCGAGACGTGGCCTTCTCATAGTTGGGGTCCAGACTGTTCTTACCGCTGTAGGCGGCATGGAACGGAGGATGGGTCTGAAAGATGAAGTTCATCTGCCCCGAGAGCCAGAACCGCGTTTCCCTGAGCCGGGGAAGCATTGTTTGTGGTGGATCGTCAGAGGTGCTTGGGGAAGGGTCCGAGCTGTCGGTTGCGGATGTTGTCGTGTTTGCGGGCCCGCTGGCGTTCTGCTCGGTAACCGCAATCGTGGGCTGAGCTGGTGGTTCTTGGCCACGAGCACTGGAAGCCCCGACTAGGACGAAGAGCCACAACGCGGTTCGCTTTGCCGTCTGACCCTTCTTAATTACCCAGCCCGTGAATTTGCGGTTCCGCCTTGTCATACTCGAAGCTCAGTGCGAGTCCTGCGGGAGGTTCGGGTAGAAAACACTCGTAGTGAGCGTACTGATTGTATTCATTGAGCCCGGATCACGGCCTAAGTGCCTCCGGGAGACCCGATCGCGCCGTTACTTCCGAGTTGCCGACAATTCGTTTAGAACGCCGGTTTTGAGCTCCCAGCGCTTTTTCTTGAAGCCACGCCATTTCTCATTTCCGCGAGGAGTCGATTTACGACAGCGAGCAGCGAGTACCGGAGTAGACAGTCGATGCGTGGGCATTCGGCGGAATACCGATTAGAATTTGATGAAGGCCCTCACTCGACCGCGTATGTGGTGGCTCACTCGGGAAATAATGGGCCTTCGCACCGGGGCGAGTGCCTGAAGGAGTGTCATGACTGCAGTCGAAAAGCATCTAATCAAGGCCGCGTTTGAAATCAAAAAGGGCACTCGACAGGTGATGACTCTCAGTGAAACGGAAGTGGAAAAGCATCTCGACCTGCAGGAGCTTCTAGACGGACTAGAAGAGGGTTTTCGGTGGCTCGAGTTGGGAGAAATTCAGTCTCCACCTCGGCCTAAATTGTCCGTCAATGGCAAGGGGTTCTCTCTTGCAATGCTAGCCTGGCGTCCTGGCATGCAGATCACAGTCAAAATCGTTAACGTCTTCGATGGCAATCTGGACATCGATCTGCCCAACCACCTGGCCCTGATTAACCTATTCGACCCCAACACCGGGGCTACCTCCTGCGTGATGGATGGTACGTATATTACGGGTATCCGGACCGCTGCAGCCGCGGTTCTTGCAGCCCGTATGCTGAGCCGGAAAGGATCTCGGATTGCCACTGTGATCGGGGCTGGGGTCCAGGGACGCGAACACCTGCGACTGCTTCCGTTGATTCGGGATTTGGTACGCGTCAACGTCTGCTCTCTACGGTTCGATGACGCGCAGAAGCTGGCCGCTCGAAGCAAAATCGCACGCGCAACCACCGACGTGGAAGCAGCTGTGCGCGAATCGGACATCGTGTGTCTGGCAGCCCACTCGCCTAAGCCTACCCTCAAGCCGGAATGGATAAAGCCCGGAGCCCATGTGTCCTCTGTAGGCTATTGCCCCCCGAACGGCGAACTCCCAAAGGATCTAGCAAGAAAGCATCGCCTTTTTGTTGAAACGCTGGATGCTTTTCAGCCGACTCCGGTTGGTTGCGGCGAACTCGCGGGCCTGGACGCCTCCACGGGAACGACTCTCGGAGCGGTGGCTCTTGGTCGGAAGCCGGGCCGCCTTAGCGATGTCGAGATTACGGTTTACAAGGCTATGGGCGTCGCCATGGAGGATATGGTCGCTGCCAATCTCACTTACCAGAGAGCCAAGCGGGCAGGCGGTGGCGATGTGATGGTTTGGTGATTCCTCGCACCATTCAGAAATCTGTAAGGAAGTATGGGATTGGGTTTTTTCTTTAAGCATTTACTCGGCATCCGGCAGAGACCGCTGTTTCGCTTTTCCTTGATGGTGATTCGAGCGAATACGGGTCACGCATCCCGTCGAAGCTCGCTCACGTGGTCCGCACTCAAGGGTGAGAAGATCGTCGCGCTTCAATCATCCCTTCCTGAGTGTCAGAATCGAGAACTTGTGACGAGTAGGCCCAGAACCTCGCGCTCGACGCTAAAGCCAACACTAGCGATATATTAATGTTCCGACTTTCCTTGACAAATATTTGGAACTCGGTGGGATTTGGGACGAACTAGCAGGGATGCACCATTCGGAACGATTCGGAGGAGCACGCTCATGAGTTGGACTAGTCCAGGTCGGAACGCGGGACTGACGCTACGTCAGGCTGCCCTGGTGGCCGGCTTCGCCTACATCATGCCTGTCTCGTATGTTGAGTTTTCCATCTGGCCAAAGCTAGTGGTTCCCGGCAATATCGAACAAACCGCTCTGAACATTTCCAGCCACCCGAGACTTTTTGCTATTGCAATACTGCTTTACTTGATTACCTTTATCGAGGACATAGTGACTGCCTGGGCACTCTACGTCTTGCTGGTGCCAGTGAACCGATCGTTGTCGCTGCTTACTGCGTGGTTCCGGCTGGTGTATGCCATGATCGATCTCTTTGCCTGGCTGAATCTCGTCGCCGTTTATCGTCTTCTGACGACAACCGGATTATCTGACACTCTTTGGGTCCGCTCCATGCCCAGGTTCAGTTTCTGCTTCGTTCATTTCGATATGATTCGTCGATGAGTCTGGTGATTTTTGGCATTCATCTTGTCCTGCTGGGCTACATGATTTGTCGCAGTCATTACATTCCCAGGATCATTGGGGTTCTGCTCGTCTACGATAGATTGGGTTGGGTGATCGTTAGCTTGCACGGATACTTTTATGCCAGCACACGTCTCAGATTCTTTTTTATTACGTCCTTTGCGGAACTGGTCCTCCCGCTTTGGCTGTTGATCCGGGGCTGGAAGATCGAGGAGCCAGCGCTAGCACCAGTCTGAAAGCCTGGATGTGCCTGTGAAACGTGCGTGGGCAACCGGATTCTATCCCAGATAAAACATTCCACGGTTCTGGACGGCATTCTCACCGGTGCTCGGGACAACACCGCGGATCGCGCTGGATGCCGATCGCATGGGGATCGGCATAAATGTTGGTTTCCGGTTTGCCGGCTCATCCAGAGTCGGCCCGTTCAACCGCCACAACTGCGTTTGTCGAAACCAATTCGACGGATGAACCGACCTTCAGAAGCGACTGTCCTAGAAGCTGTGGAGCGCCTGGGTGGGCACAAAAGTGGGTACAGTAGAGAAACAGACGCAGGGGCAACGATGAGCGACCCGAGACATAGGTAACAGATCGTACCGGACACATAGGTTACACTTTTTCCCCTTTTGGGGAGGAAGTGATGCCGTGGAAGGAGTGTTCGGTGATGGATGAAAGGCTACAGTTTGTGGCTCGCCGTCGTGACCCGGTGTGGCCGCATCTGTATGGGCCGCAAAAAGATTACCTTGAGCCAGGTCTTTGCCGGCCAGGCGGTCGGCATTAAAGAAGTTCACGACGACATCTGGCTTGTCAGCTTTATGGATTATGATTTGGGATACTTTGATCTGGAGACTCGCGTGTTGGAACCGCTGGAAAATCCCATCGGCCCTAAAGTGTTACCTATGTAGCCGGTACATTCTGTAACCCATGTCTCCGGGCTGGACCCGAGATGAATGGTCGGCCCTAGCAGACGACTTTCGAACTTTTCTGCTTAACCCCGGTATTTTTGAACTAACCCTTTCAGCGGTTTAAGACTGAATTATGGCGAATGGTTACACTCTGGCAGACGATTTCCGAACCCGAGCCAAGTCTTAACTTCTGGGTTGCCGACCAACCTGCCGGAATCCGAAGGGCGCTTCTCAAAGGAGTCTAATGCGGGCACGTTGGTAGTTTTTTCGCAACTTACTCGGTCGGAATGGGACGATCAATTGCCATCTAGCGGCACCTTGCGCTGCAACTCGTCGATGAAGTTTTCGAGGAAGATCACGTGGCCCGCGTCCTGCTGCGTCGACCCCCCGGCGAGGTGGCAATTGCGAGGCGCTTGCCGTCGGGGGCAACGTCGTACTGGGCGCCAACCGAGCCGCTCAGCGTGAGAGCTACACTCTGTCCCGACCAGACACGCGGCTTTTCCGCAACGAACGCGTCTCCCTTGACCGAGTAGCTGGCCACCATAATCCGTTCGTCCGGGACATCAAAGTAAAACAGATCTTTGCCATTTCAGAAAAGATGGGGGCCGTTCCGCCGTTGGTTGAGATTTGCCACTGACCGCCTTTGTCCGGAAAGGCGCGCACGAAGACCTGGGAGCTGCCCGACTCGTTGGAGCTGTATGCCAGCCAGTGTCCGTCAGGGGAGAAGCTCGCACCCCGGTCCCCAAAAATCGTGCGCTGGAACAACTCCGGCTTTCCGGCCTTCAATTTCTCTCCTTCGCGTTCCACCGGCACGGTCCAGAGTTCGAATCCTTGCGGACCCGATTGATAGAAGGCCAGAGTTTTGCCATCGGGTGAGAAGGCCGAGGGATATTGAAATTCCTTGCTCTGGGTCAGAAGCTCGGGCCGGCTGCCCCCGTCCGAGCGTGCAAAGGACATCCCATCGCCCGCCTGATAAACAATATACCGGCCGTCAGGCGTCCACACCGGGTGAGTTCCATTCTTCTCTCCGCTGATAGGCGACAACGTGTCGCGCCGAATATCGTAGATCCAAATCCCCGATCTTGAGTCGTCGTTCGCGACTGCGAGGCGCTGGCCGTCGGGAGAGAAGTGGGGATTTACGAAAGGCCAGGCTTGTCGAGCAGCGGTTGTGTCTTACCGTCCGCATCCAGCCATTGAATCACCACACGTGAGGCGTCGATCTCGCGGCTCCTGTACACCAGCGTTCCGGTGCGCGAAAAGCTCACCTTGGCGGAGCCAAACATTGCAGAATACGAAACCCGCTGCAACACGGGAATGGGTGAGCCAAAGGTCTCCAGCTTTTCCGGGTCGAAGCGAATCGCGAACAGTGTTCCCCGGCTCACATAAGTCAGATAACCCTTACCTCCGGACGCAGCTAGATAACGCCCGTAGGTTCCCCCGCTCTGCAGCGTTTTCCTGTGCCGGTCCGCCAGCGTCACCACTTCAATTTTGGCATCGTCAAAGCCGATGGTGGAATTCTCGGCGGTGAACAGGACCGCTTTGGCGCCGGGCAGGACTTGCGGCCAGCGGTGAGTCCGTTCTTCACCCTCAAGTTCGGTGACCGGGGTGGGAGTGCCGCCAGTGGAGGAAACGCGTGACAGTCCGCCAGAGATGCGTAAACTCGCGATGATGTTACCGTCCTCGCCCCAATCGGCACCGGTATAAGAAGCTGCGGCGTCGCATAACGAGATTTCGGCGCCGCCCTCCACGGAGATTTTTCTGACCTTTCCGCCGGCGATAAAGGCGACCCACTGGCCATCCGGAGAAAAGAATGGACTGGTCGAGCCCGCCGTGACGGTGAGTTCGGTGGCTGCCGGTTGATCGAGCTTGCGCGTGAAAAGATGGCCACGCGAAAGGTAGGCGATGCGTGTGCCGTCGGGCGAAATAATGACGTCAGAGCCGCCCAGCGCGTTCAGCGCAACGTCGCGACCCAGATCCACGTCCAGCCGCACCAGAGGCTTCAATTCGGCGGGGCGCTTGGCGTGGTATGCGATCCAGGACGCAGCGGCCGCGATAAGGGCGAGCGCTGCCAGCACGATCCAGGGCAGGGGCTGCGGGCGCGTGGAGGGTGCAGTCGAGCGATTCTCATCGGGCGCTTGCGCGATCCACTCCAGCTCGATCTTCAGGTCGCGCGTGCTTTGCCAGCGGTTCTCCGGATCCTTCTCCAGACACCGCTTCAGCAGCACGGTCCAAAGCCGGAGGCGCGACGTCGCCAATCGACGGCGCCGGACGCTCCATGATGGCCGCGATCACCCTGGCCGGAGACGAACCGTCAAACGCGCGCTTCCCGGTCAGCATTTCATAGAGCACCAAACCGAAGGAGAAGATGTCGCTGCGCGCATCGATTTCCTGCCCGGTGGCCTGCGCCTGCAACTGCTCGGGCGACATGTAGTAGAGCGTGCCCACGATCTCGTTCTTGCCGGTGAGCGCCATCGTCAGCGTGGCGTCGCTCGGAGGATTGTTGCCCTGTCCGATTTTGGCGAGTCCGAAGTCGAGCAGCTTGATGCCCGCTCTTCGTGACCAGATATTGGCGGGCTTCAGATCGCGGTGCGCGATGCCCTTCCGGTGCGCCGCATCGAGCGCATCGCAAATCTGCGCGGCATACTTCAGCGCCTGATGTAGAGGCAATGGCCCCTTCAGAGGCGTGCCCTCGATGTACTCCATCACCAGGTAGTTCGGCCCGACATCATGCAGGGTGCAGATGTTGGAATGGTTCAGCGCCGCGACCGCGTGCGCTTCGCGTTCGAAGCGTTCGGAGAACTGTTCGTTGGAAACCTTGATCGCGACGATGCGATTCAGTCGCGTGTCACGCGCCTTGTAGACTTCTCCCATGCCGCCAGCGCCCAGCAGAACGGTGATCTCATACGGACCCAGCCGGGTTCCGGGCAGCCAAAGCCATAAGGTTAACGATTGTACCGCGCGGGATATGGGTAGGGAATGGATGACGGGCAACCCTTACCTATCCGTTAGGGTAAGCTTGCCGACCATCCGGGAGTTATCTCACCACTTCCACGGTTACCCGGTCAAAGCAGTGTTCTGGGTTCGACACACTCGTGCCAGAGTCGCTTTCGTTGACTGGCCGCTGCCGGCATCCTTAAGATGAAGCGACCCGAAAACCGGGCATCTCCGAATGATCGGCCAGACCATCTCGCACTACCGCATCGTGGAAAAACTCGGTGGCGGCGGGATGGGTGTGGTCTACAAGGCTGAAGACACTCGGTTGCACCGCTTTGTCGCGCTGAAATTCCTGCCCGAAGATGTTGCTCGCGACCCGCAGGCCCTGGCCCGTTTCCAGCGCGAAGCCCAGGCCGCGTCCGCACTGAACCATCCCAATATCTGCACCATTTACGATATCGGCGAGCAGGACGGCGCAGGCTTTCATCGCCATGGAATTTCTGGAGGGCATGACGCTGAAGCATCGCATCGCCGGGAAGCCCCTCGAGATCGGATGTTCTGCTCAATCTGGCGATTGAGATCGCCGACGCGCTTGACGCCGCGCATTCCAAAGGAATCGTTCATCGCGACATCAAGCCCGCCAACATCTTTGTCACCGAACGCGGCCACGCCAAGATTCTCGATTTCGGACTGGCAAAGGTCATGCCCCGCGCCGGTTCCGCCAGCCAGATTGAATCGGCCGACACACGTGACGCGGCTACGATCGATGAACAGCACCTGACCAGCCCCGGATCCACTCTTGGCACGGTCGCTTACATGTCGCCGGAGCAGGCGCGCGGCAAAGAACTGGATGCCCGGAGCGACCTGTTCTCCTTCGGAGCGGTGCTCTACGAGATGGCGACGGGTGCGCTGCCATTCCGCGGCGACAGCTCAGCATGATTTTCGAGGCCATCCTGAATCGGGCTCCCTGGCCGCGGTACGGCTGAATCCCGACCTTCCCCCAAGCTGGAAGACATCATCAACAAGGCTCTGGAGAAGGACCGGGATCTGCGCTACCAGCATGCTTCCGAGATGCGTGCGGACTTGAAGCGTCTGAAGCGGGAAACGGAATCGGGAAAATCAGTTGCGAGCCCTGCCGGCTGGCACGCCCGAAATACCCACGCCCGCAAGTATTGGATCGCGGCGATGGCTATTCTGTTCATCGCGATGGCGGCGGCTGGGATTTGGTATTGGCGCGGCAAGGCAGGCACGCTCGCAAATCGGATCCATTGCCGTGATCCCATTCGCCAGCGTGGGCGGCAACGCGGACGCCGATTACCTCAGCGACGGCCTCACGGAATCATTGATCGCCAGCCTCGCCCACGTGCCCCAGTTGAAAGTGAAGTCCCGCAATTCCGTCTTCCGCTACAAGGGCAAGGAAATTGACGTGCAGAAAGTCGGGAAGGAATTGACCGTCGATGCCTTGCTCACCGGCAGAGTGGTGCAACGCGGCGACACGATCCAGGTGAGTGCCGAACTCACGAGCGTGCAGGACAACACGGAAATCTGGGGCGAGCAATATGAGCGCAAAGCCTCGGACATCATGTCCCTGCAGCAGCAAATCGCGGGCGACATCGCGGAGAAGCTGCGCTCGAAATTGAGCGGAACGGAAAAACAGCAAGTCACCAAGCAGGGCACCCAGAACCCGGAGGCCTACCAGCTTTACGTGAAAGGCCGCTACTACTGGAACAAGCGCACGGGCGCCGACATCAAGACCGCCATTTCCTATTTCAATCAAGCCATCGACAAAGATCCCGGCTATGCGCTGGCATATGCAGGACTGGCGGATGCCTATGGCGTGCTGAGCCAATTATGGCAGCGACCCCAATGACGTCATCCCCAAGGCGAATGCCGCGGCAGAAAAGGCTCTGGAGCTCGATCCCACACTGGCGCGCCCGCATGCGGTCCTGGGCAGCAACAAGATGCTATACAGTTGGGATTTCTCCGGCGGCGAGGCCGAGTTCAGAAAGGCCTTTGAGCTCGATCCCAGTGACGCCACCGCCCATCAGTGGTTTGCCGAAGCACTCTCCTCCATCGGCGGCCGGGCGCAGGAGGGAATCGATGAAGCCAACCGGGCCCATCGAGCTTGATCCGCTCTCGCCTATCATCGGTGTCGTACAGGGGTATGCTTATACATCAGCTCGTCAATTTGATAAGGCCATTGAGATCTACAAGAAAGTGATTGCGGACAATCCCGCCTTCGGCACGGTGCACGGCGGGCTGGCGCGTTTGTACTGGGCGGAACATGAATATCCGCAGTCCGTTCAGGAATTTGAGACCGACGCTCAATTAGAGGGCGACAAGAATTACGCCGAATTCACAGCCGCTCTGGACACAGGCTTCCGCTCCGGCGGATGGCCGGTCGCTCTGCACAAGGGAATTGAAGTTTTACTTGCGCAACGCAAGGCAAAGATCGAATACGTTTCTCCATGCCAAATCGCCGAGCTTTATGCCGACCTCGGCGACAAAGAGCAAGCCTTCGAGTGGCTCAACACCGCGTACGAGGAACGCGACGTCACCTTGGTCCAACTCCGGACCGACTTCGCGCTCGATTCTCTCCGCTCCGATCCGCGGTATGCCGAACTGGTGCACAAAATCGGTTTGCCTCAATCGTGACAATAGCCGTACTCTTTCCCCCATAATTTTGCCTTCCACGCGTTGACGCTAGTCGGGTCATAGGAGCCTCCTTCCTATGATCTGGACGTTAGCCCTTCCACTCTTAGTCGGCTACACCACGACTCTCCCTCCGCCGCACCAGCGGCTTAGTTCTGACGGGTAAACCGGTAGTAATCGTGTGTTGGTCGGGGAGAGAGGATTCGAACCTCCGACCCCCTGGTCCCGAACCAGGTGCTCTACCAGGCTGAGCCACTCCCCGACTGTTGGTTAATCCCGAACAATAATTATTTTACGGTGCCCCCGATTCTGCTGCAACATGGGAGAATTGGGACCATTGGGACCATACCGCAATTTTCCTGCCATTTTTCCCTGTGAAATAGAGCCCTTCAGCGGCAACCTGCTTACGAAAATCATCCCGGAAATGGGTATAACCGAGATGCTGTTCGGAAGTTGGAATGTCCCACCCAGTCTTTCACCAAATCTCCGGGAACTCCCTTTTTTTGGAGTACCGAGACGCGACCATGGCGGAAAGCATGGAGCCCTGCCGGTGCTAAATTCAGTCGCTTGAGAATCCGGTTCAGCTTGCGCCTCACGTTCCCCTTGCAGAATGGCGTGCCGTTGCGAGTCGGAAAGACTCTCCGAGCTTGCGTGCCCAAAATGTGCAGTCAAAATTTCAACTGACGAGGTTCGATGTTGACCCCCCGGTAGCCCCGTTTCGTTTGGGCAGAACCTCCTGCCATTCCAGACGCTTCGGCGGATATAGATTCTGCCCGTCGCGAGGTCTATGTCTTGGACATGCAACCCGAATGCCTCACCGCACCGCATTCCCGTACCGGCCAATGTTGCAAATAGACTTTCCATTGGCCCTTGGCAGCGTTGACAATCTGACGCATCTCATCCGGGCTGAAGCACTGTTGCTCTGTTTCTGGATTCTCAGGGAACGTCAGCTCCCATTCGTTGCCTACCTTTTCTCCGAGAATCTGCTTTAGCACTCCAACGATTTCGCATTGTTTTCGGGCTGAGCTCCTTGCTCACTCCATTCGGCCACTTGTATTCCGTGCGTCTCAGGTCAGCAATGAATTCCTGTACTCGCTTTTCGTCTATCGCCGCAAGCGGCAGAGAACCAAATCGGGGAGTAAGGTATTTGTCTAGATGGCTTCCCATTATTTCCTGGCATGACGCCTTGAAGATGGACAGCCGATTTTCTTTCCACCACGCGGCTTCAGAGGCAAATGTCTTGGCGGCTGCTTCAGTGCGCTCAAGATGCAAGTCTTCGTTCAACCCCATCTCTTCCAGGAGCACTCGCAGCTTCCGCTTGGCTTGAGGCTTTTTCATCGTGTGAATCGAACCTAGCGGCACAGAAGCCCTTCGTCTACTTTCCTCACCAGGAATGTCGACGTAATAGCGTCCGTGCCACATCTGGCCCTTACAAACAACCGTACCGCTCTGACCGGATCGAAAGGACATGCTTTTTCCTCGTTTCCGATTCGGCGTCACAGATGCTAGGGTATTCCGAGTTGTGTTCTGTTGGGAATAGAAAGATGTTGCTAGAGAAGAATCGAACGCTGTGCCGTAGGCCCCTTCTAGGGTGCCGCTAGGGAGAAGATCTCATTCATTCACGACCTTTCCGAGTCCTGAACCACGCCCGTCAGTCAGTGACTCTGTGATGTGGCTGCTTTCTGTTTCTTGGAAACAGCTGAGGCTTTGGAGATCCCGCGTTGTACTGCGTGAAGTCATGCCGCCACCAACCGTAAGTTGGCTTCCGCCAATTTGGTGGCACGAACCGGCCAGGGGGCCCGGCTTCTGGGATGCTGAGATTCAACTCCGATGCGTCAGAGAATCTCAGAAATGTCGCACCGCCCTCTTCCCACCTACGTGTTGCTTCTGCTTTTGCTTGGGCTGGCAATCGGCCCGGCCCCGAAACGACGAATAGTGCCCAGCACCTCCGTGAGCCGGGTAACAGGTACAATCTGCATGCACGCCGTTGGAGTAGTTATGTACAGTGCACAGAGCCTTCCGCGACAGTGTTCCGAACACCAGAAGTTGTTGAATGAGGAAATCAACGCTTGGGAAGCGTATGACGGTTTGAAAGAGTCGTTAGCAAATCACCCGGTGCCACCTGAGCTGGCAGAGGAATTGAATCGCCGTTACAAGATGGCAACCGAAGCTAGTAAAGAAGTGAAGTACCATGTCGTGTGGTGTCCCCTATGCAGGGAATGAGCAAGCCGGGCCTGTCCGGGAAGGCCGGCAGGTTCCTGATTGCACGACTATGGGTATCGGTCACTTGACTCTCCGCAACGGATACTGGAGAAACCGGCCCCCACCGTCAGGTACCCGAACTAATGTGTGAGGCGGGCTCTGGAAACTAACGGCGTGGCGCAGTCCTTCAGGTTGGAACTAACTGGACCAGCCCCCCGGCAGGGGGCTGGGACCGCAGGGGCAAGCCTTGCACGGAGTCGGGAGAAAATCGCAGGCGTCGCCTCCCGCGCTCTGAGCACAGTGGCTTCAGGGTGGTACGCCCTCCATGCGCTTTGCCCCAGGGAACTCTTTGAAAGCACCAAGACGAAACTATCCGGCCGATGCATCTTCCGAAGCGGCCGCAGCGCGTACTCCGGTATTCCCACGCCGCCTTAACACCTAGCCTTCGTCCCCTTACAGATCCACTTTCTCGGCAGCCTTGACCGGCTCCCAGAGCCGCCGCGTTTCGCCAAGGTGCCCCTTGGGACACATAAAGTTGGAAACGTGGTGCGCGAACGGATGAGAGTACTCCTCAATCTCGCGTCGGTCATATTCGACTCCGCACGCCTTGTAGGGCACACGGACGTAGCCGCGGCCTAGCCGTTCGCCGAAGTACTCGGGTTCAAGGTTGAGGTTGTTCACTGGTAGTAGGCAGCGAGGTACACGTTTAAGCTCACGCTCGTCTGACATTTGGAATTCCTTTTGCGACTTATCGCCGCATCCAGCCTGCTTAGGCCGTACCACCGCGGACGCCTTAGCGCCTCGGTTGGGGAGCCGGGGCATGCCCGGCCTGCTCTAGATGCTTAACTTCATTGTTTCGGAATGTGCGGAGTTCGTTGGGGTTCCGGGCGAACTCGGTGATGAGATCGCGGTAGGGACAGTCATCGCTGACTGCCCCCCGCGCGGACCCGGACGGGCGCTGATTAGCGCATCCGGTTCTTATCTCGGATGACTGGCGGCAAAGCGAACGGCAGGATATGGATGGAGCACGCGCGGTTGAGGGAGCCATCGGTTAGCCAAGGCAAGAGTACGCTCCCAGGAGAGCGGGCGTTTCTGGCTGCGGCGGCGAAGTGTCCGCCACCACTGCCCGATTAGCCGCTCCCGGAATATGCCGAGACTGTCGAGGTTCCCCGGCACCGCATAGTAGTTGAAGTGGCCTTGCACGACCGATTTGAGCCATTGTCCGGTTTGGCGCACGGGATCATGCATTCGCTCACGGAGCTGCTGCTTAATCTCCCGCAGCTTCGCCCCCATGCGTTTGCGGATCGTCTTGCGCCTCACTGCGAACCGCCCTAACCTGTTCTTCCCGCTGATGTGCGGTTGAGTAGCCCCGGGGAGTTTCACCCCGAGGCTCTCGCAGAACCGGACGTGAACCTCTCGGCTCATCCGGCTCCCATCAGGCAAACGTGCCGGTCATACCGAGATTCCAGTGAACGAAGAGAGCCGCTCGCTCCGCGGCAAGCCGTTGGAGAAAATGGCCCGCTCGGATCGTGTGGCCTCTAAAGCGTTTGAACTTTCGCATCACCCAGGCCAATAACGTCTGATTGACGTACCGTAGCAAGGGGTACAGTGCCGATGGGGCGTATCGCCCGTAGTACTCGATCCAACCCCGAAGGAGTGGGTTGAGCTGCCGGGCAATGTCGTCCAAAGACAACTGAGTTTGATGGCGAAGATTCAGTTCCCGTATCGCCGACCGCATGGCTTTCATCGCCGTGGTGCTGACCGCGGGATTGAATCCGCAGAACAGCGTATTATCCCGGAAACGTCTAACCAGACGGGGTCGGAAGCAATACCCGAGAAAGTCAAATTTGACGTTCGGGTACTTGCCTTTCCGCTTCCCGTCTTTGCAGTAAACGATCTTGGTTTTTGTCGGATGCAGCTCCAGACGGCACTCCGCGAAGCGGGCTTGAAGTTCGGCCTTGAGAGCTTGTGCTTCTTGCTCGCTCCGGCAGTGAACCCACCCATCGTCGGCATACCGACACCACGGGAGATCTGGGTGAGTCCGTGCCATCCAGAGATCGAACGCATAGTGGAGGAAAGTGTTCGACAAAATTGGGCTAACCACACCCCCTTGGGGCGTACCACGGTTTCGCTCAATTCTGGTTCCATCTTCCTGCACCGTCGGTGCTTTCAGCCATCTTTCGATGTACAGCAGCGCCCATTTGCACGTCCCATGTCTCCGAATGGCCCGTAGCAGAAGTTCGTGGTCGATGTTGTCGAACCGGCCCTTGATGTCAAACTCTAGTACCCAATCGTACTTCCAACACCGCTCTCGCGTGACACCCACGGCGTCGAGTGCCGATTTTCTCGGTCTGTAGCCATAGGAATCTGTCAGAAATACGGAGTCTAGATTCGGCTCAATGACTTGCTTGACCACCATCTGTGCCACGCGATCCGCTACCGTGGGCACACCCAAAATCCGCTGACCTCCAGTCTTTTTAGGAATGGAAACGGCTCGCACCGGCGGAGGAAAGTAGGTTCCCGAGCTCATTCTGTTCCAGATCTTGTAGAGATTGCTCTTCAAGTCGGCTTCGCACTGCTCGATCGTCTGACCGTCCACGCCGGCCGCTCCGCCATTGGATTTGACCGCTTTGTACGCTTCGTACACTCGTTTCTTGTCGATGTTGAACGGCTTGTCTGTCGCACGCATCGAGGTCCTCCTGTTACCAGTTGCTTCGGTCATGCGACCACCTGACCCGATCCCTTTGCTCCAGCTCCATTACGAGCCTTCATCGCTCCTACGAATCGGTCCGCCCCAGTGCTCCGCATTGGTACGCTCGCCTCGCGGTTTTCGCCGCTTGTGCTTCTCCCTTGACATCAGAGCGACTGGTTCCTGCAGTTCCGCGCAACAGCCTGCATCCGCTTCACGCCCCCTCTACGCCGGTCGCCGTCCGCACAGTCATCAGGCACCCCGCGGACTTGTCCCAGGTGGGCTTCACGCTCCTGGTTTCGACGACCCTTGATTTCTTAACGACGCGTCTTCGAAAGGGTTCACTTTCGTTCGTCTCTCGGATGCTCACCTGCACGAGTTTGTTCTCGCGCTTTTTCTCCAACGCTCACCACCACGGCCTTTTACCACAGCAGCTTGGAGTGGTTTGAGATCTGCTCCTGAAAACCGATCCCGGTCGGGATAGAGCCGAGGCGCGCGCACCTTGTCATAAGACAAAGTCACGTTTCCTCGGGCCCCCCTGCAATCCCGGAAGGTCGGATTTCCCGATTCCGGTTTTGACCTTGGCCTTTCCCCGAGAGACCTTTCCGAGACGGGTGAAACTCAAGCGCTCGCTCGCATACGCCCCAACCCAGTCCGGTTTACCTCTCGACTCGTCTTTAAATCATGGCTCCTCCGACTTACGTCGTTGACCATGCTAGGACTGCCAAGTGCCCAGAGCTCCTTTGCCTGGCACTAGCATTACTCGTGCCAGGGTGGCGTTCAACACCACCTCGAAGGGCGTTACCCCCTCTTCATCGCTCATACGAGCTCATGCGCCAAACCAGCTCCCTCCTCCGGATTCATGTATCCACACTTATTCCGGCGGTCCTTGCAGGTTGCTGCGAGCCCCCTGCTGGGAAACGGTTCTTCCCGACGTTATCTCCGCAATTCTTTCCTCAGATGCCTGGCCCTCAACCCCGACGGTCCCACCGAGTGCACTTGCCTGTTTCTTCCTCGGTGTCATCGGCCTTCCCTAGACCCCTCTCAGGTCGGCTTCCCGTTTCATCCGCGAACACGATTTTTCCGCGGTGAGGTTTCGTGGTTGTCATCGGACAGTTCTTACGTTCAAGCCTCCGAGTTTGCTTGTCTCCCAGATCGCTCCCACCGCTGCAAATTTCGCAGGGCGGCCGAGACTTTTACTTCCGGGCAGAACGTGCTTCGTTGCCTCTGCACGCACCGGATATACTATCCGTCTGATACAGGCAATTGACGGAGAAAGGACTTTCACCTTTCCAGATTTGCGGTCTTGTCGGCTGCTCCAGGGGCCTACCCTCATCTATCGCGCAGCTTATTCACACGGTTGATTAGTTCATGATGAACTCCTTATCCGTGTGCTCCTGCAGCACACTGAAGCCGAGGAAATCGAACGTGTCGGGTTTCCCTTCTCCTCTGCGTTTCCGGTTCTGTTCCGCAAATCTACCGAACTCGATCCGGCGCGTCTTATCTGGGTGCAGTTCCAGTCCAAACATCCCCAGCCGCTCCCGTAAGTTCTCCAAGAAACGATCTGCGTCCGTCTGGTGCTGAAATCCCAAGATGACATCATCCGCATAGCGGATGACAGCCACCTCGCCGTGTGCCCATTTCTTGCGCCACACGTTCACCCAGAGATCGAAAGCGTAGTGCAAGTAGATATTCGCGAGAAGCGGTGAAATCACCGAACCTTGCGGACTACCTGTCTTCGTATTCGACCATTCGCCTTCCTCCATCACCCCAGCGTTGAGCCATTTCTGGATCAGCCGTAGGATGCGGGGGTCCGCGACGCGATGCTCCACGAACTGGACCAGCCAACTCTTGTCGAGGTTATCGAAAAATCCTCGGATGTCGGCGTCCAGAACGTAGTTCACCTTCTTCTTCAGGAGCGCGTACGACAACGCGTCCAGCGCTTGATGCTGGCTGCGCCCCGGGCGAAATCCATAGGAAAAGCCGAGAAAGTCTTCCTCGTAGATCTGGTTGAGGATGGTAACCACGGCCTGTTGGACAAGTTTGTCTTCGATAGCCGGGACCGCTAGTGGACGTTGCCGTCCGTCTGCTTTCTCTATGTACACTCTTCTCGATGGCGTCGCTCGATAGGCTCCGCGATGAACTCGGCCATGAAGATCGGTCAATCGATCCTCTAGCCCGTCTTCATACTCCTGCCAGGTGACACCGTCCACTCCGGGTGCGGCCTTCCTCTTCAGGGAGTAAAAGCTTTCCCGCAGCAGATCGACGGTCAGATGGTGGAGCAAGGCGGTGAACTTCATCTCCTTATTTTCCCCTGCTGCTTTCCGCACGCCCGCCAGCCCTTGTGACACGCCCTTCCCGCTCTGTGTCGAGTACGTGTTAGGTTGACCAGCGTTCTCCTTGATCAGCGGCCTTCCCTCCCCACTCTCCGCCGGCGATGTTCCATCTTGGTTCGAATGGTTCATAGGCACTATGCCGCTGTGTGACTCCTCGCAGACGTACGCGCGGGCCTTGTGGCACTGGCCTTCGCCCGCCGACCTGCGGCCTGGTTGAGCCGCCGGTGTCTCCGAGGTCTCCCGGTTCTCGTGCATGAAGTTTCTCGGCGTGTCTGGGGTCTTCGACTACGCCGGACTGAACAGGAGCTCGCGCTATCGCGCCTGTTCATGTTGCCTTCCGCGCATTACAAGGGCGTCGGCGTCCGGATGGCATCTTTTCGGAGCTGAATACCCACCCCACCTATCCTCTATCTACGCTTCGCTGTGTCCCTCGCGGTAACCGCGCAAGACTCGAGGCCGAGCGGATCGGTTGGGATAGAACTCCAGCGCGCCAGCTGTAGGTGGAGGGTTACCAAGCCCGCTCTTTCGATTGCGAGTTGGGTTCACAATTCCACCGTTGCTACGTTTCCGGAGGCCCCCCTATAATCCCGGACAGCCGGATTTCCCAAGGTCCGGTTCGGAGTCTTGGTCTGTCTTCCTCGAGCCTTCCCAGTTTGGTGAGGTTTAAGCGCTGATTCGCAATCCACCCCAGCTTCCGTGGTTTGCTCAAGGCCTAGTTCCATCTCCCACGTGAGGTTCATTGTCGGCTCTGTGTCCGACCACCCCGCTGAACGACGAAACCACCAAGACCCAGAGTCCCTTTGCGCAATGTCGGCGTTACCTCCATCGCAGAGACGTGTACCGTCTCTTCTGAGGGCGTTACCCCTCATTCATCGCTCCTACGGACTCATGCGCCGATCCCGTCACCTCTCCTCACCTTCGGTCGTAGCCTCGTTAGAGGAGTCTCTGCAGGTTGCCATCAGCCCCTGTTGCCAACGGGACCTTCTCGACGTTATTCTGCGAATCCTTCCTCAGATGCCTGAGCCCCTACCACGGCGGTCCCACCGAGTGCACTTGCCTGGTTCTTCCTCGGCGTCATCGGCCTTCCCCTGGAGTAGCTCGGGTCGGCTTCCCGCTTCATCCCGCGAACACGATTTTCCACGGACGAGATTTTCGAGGCTGCAGCTATTCCGTTATGTTCAGGCCTCCAAGTTTGCTTGCCTCCCAGATCGTTCCTACCGCTGCAAGTTTCCCTGCAGGGCAGCTGAGGCGTTTACGTCCGAGCAGAACGTGCGTCGTTACCTTCGCACGCATCGGATTTGCTAGCCGCCCGACTACAGGCAATTGGCGGCGCGAGGACTTTCACCTCGCAAGATTCCCAGCCTTGTCGACTGCTCCCTACTCCTTTCTCGTAAGGAACTTTCATCCTCTGCTTCATGCCGGTTTATCCCGGCGCACTGTAATCGCGATTTTGCTTCAATTGACCAGCGTGCTCCACGTCCCGCAGGAGCAATCACGAATACAGGTATGTGCACCGCTTGCCGTGCGTAATTGTTTTTGTCCCGCCGCTTATGATAGAGAAAAGGGATGAATTTTTTGAGGGAATTGACACACAGCTTGAGAGCACCAATGCTGGTCGCGCTGTTGGCGGGCGGGATCCTGCACAACGCCAGCGCAGAGGATAATGGCCTCGAGCGCACGCCCGTTCTCGGCTGGAGTAGCTGGAGCTTCCTCCGCAAACATCCCACGGCAGCCCAAATGAAAGCTCAGGCGCTCGCCCTGCATGATTTCGGATTGCAAAAAATGGGCTACCAATACGTAAACCTCGACGACTTTTGGTATCAGTGTCCGGGACCGCAAGGTCCGAACGTCGACCCTTATGGCCGCTGGATGACAGACTCGTCGAGATTCCCGGCCCAGGGAGATACCGATGGCATCAAGGTAGTCGCTGACTACATCCACAGTCTCGGGATGAAGTTCGGAATCTATGTTACGCCGGGTATTTCGAAGCAGGCAGTCAGCCGGAACACGCCCATTAAGGGCACATCGTACACGGCTGCCCAGATTGCGGAACCGTCTGTAGAGGAGAACAACTACAACTGCAAGGGCATGGTCCGCATTGACTACAACAAGCCTGGCGCGCAGGAGTATACGAATTCATGGGTAGATATGCTCGCGGCGTGGGGTGTCGATTACATCAAAATTGACGGCATGAAAGACAGTAACGCCGCTGACGTTAAGGCATGGTCGAATGCTATACGGCAAAGCGGGCGGCCCATGGTCTTGGACGTCACGCAGGGGCACCTTACAATCGCTATCGCCCCGACCTTGATGAAGTATGCCAATCAATGGGAATTCGCGCCCGACGTCGAATGCTATCGCTGCGAAAAGGGCGGTATCAGCTACCCACTGACCAGCTGGGCCGACGTTGCCAAACGCTTCAACTACGTGGCGGAGTGGCAGCCTTACGCTGGTCCAGGCGCTTTCAATGACTATGACTCCATCGAGGTAGGAAATGGCAGCAACGACGGGCTGACTCCGGTCGAGCGCCAGACTCAGATCAGCCTTTGGGCCCTTGGAGCAGCACCTTTCATCCTCGGCGTCGATCTTACTCACCTCGACCAAACGGATCTGCAGAAATACCTGGAGAACTCCGAAGTCCTTGCTGTCGACCAGGATTCGATCGCCGCGAAAAGAGTGCTCAATACCGGCAACCAGCAGGTGTTCGCCAAGAGGGAACCGAACGGAGACACGATCGTCGGTTTGTTCAACACCGGCGGGAAGGCAGAGGAAGTCTCCGTTCCAGCATTGACCGTAGGCCTCCCCGAAAACGAAAGCGGCTATTCCTTACACGACCTGTGGACCGGCGAGACGAAGAAAACAAGCAGCACCATCAGTGCTGTTGTTCCATCGCATGGGGTCGTCCTGTACCGCGTTAGGGGACTTTAAACTACTCGATTGCTGACGACCCAATCTGGATGGGGATTTCCGGACTTCAAGCGTTCTAGGCCCCAGAATCCTCTGCTGAAGCGGTCAGGCCTCATTTTTCGCTGAGATCGAAATCGCGAGCGTTTGAGTGAAATCGCGATGTTTCGCCAGTTGTTTAGTATCAACGGCCGAGACTCATCAGCCACGGCCGCGGGATTGCCAAGGTCATTAGCAGCAGACCGAGTATGGCCATGTTTTTTAGGAAGTTGACCATCTCCCCCTGCTTTGCTTGTTGGTCTTGAACCGTCCAAAAATTATGGATGCCGAACGAGGCACCCAGAAGAAAAATCACCAACAGGGCCGCTCCGATAGTCGGGTGATAGCCAAGGAGCAGACTCAGTCCACCTAAGAAAAGAAGTACGCCCGAACCGCCCACTGCGAGCGCGGGAGCGGGTATGCCTTTGCTCTTGGCATATCCGGTCATCATATTGAGTTGCGCGAAGTGGTTGAAGCCGTTCATGAGAAAAAAGCTGCCAGCGATGACCCGCCCGATGAGGAACGCAATGTTGTGGATGCTCGACATAACCCCTCCTCATATTCATCACAGGCAGAAGTTACAGCAGTTTCCGCTAGTTGGCGTAAGGCGATAGCGCTCAAAACCCCGTTCAAGGGTCAGTAAGCGTTATGGCGATGTTATGCCAGCCATGGCACGCTCCGAACGGTGTACAACGCAAGTAACAGGGTGGGCTTCTAGGCGGCGCTACAATCGAGGCGTGAACTGGACCAGTCTCCAGCCCATCGTGTGGTCTGTACTCTTCAATGGTGTTGCATTCCTCATTTCGGGCAACGCGGCGCGTAACGCGCTCGCGAACCGCGATTTCCTCGCGGCTTCAATCTTTGCGGTTGTGGCCAGCGCCTTCTTGTGCGGGACGCTTCTCCACGCCGCTCAACACCGCCTGGCTGGGACAGTCAACCAACGCCTTTGTGCAGGAGGCATCTATCTGTTTGCGGCATTCACAACCGCTCTGACGGTGGATGATCTGATGTATATGTCCGAGGCGGCGGGTCGTTCATATTCTGGATGGTGGCGTGGGCTTCTCAATGCCTCACTGCTTGGTTCCCTTGTTTTGGTCGTGGCTTTCCTCGCCGTACTAATCAGGCCACGATACGGGTACGTCGCAGCCTTACTTGGTGCCAGCCTGTCATGGCCCTATTTTGCGCTCTTGTCTTGGCATCTACCCTGGCGTGACTTCGTTTGGCTCGTGACAATTCACTGGGACGGAAAACTACAGGTCGCGGCGGTTCTTTCGTTGGCAATCGGAACCCTCTATTCTTTCTTGCAACTACGGCGTATGCGACCAGCACTCGGTGCAACCCGCGACATCAAGAGTATCGACAACTCCACCCCGCCCACGTTAACGGGGCTACTGTTGTAATTCGATTACTCTAACTACCCGGTGAGGTGTTTAGAGCGAACGAATTGGTGTAATCCGGAAAGAATGACCGCAGAAATGATTGCCGCAATAAAGGGACGCTGAAATCCCAGACGCCATCGCCCATTCGCAGTAATGACGGACCCGGTTGCACCGATAAGCGCATCCATAGCGATAGCAGTCCTTCGGAGGGGACGCTTCAAGATCAGCGAAGAACAACGCCCGAAACCAGACCTACCACTAGCCCAATGATCGCGCACAGTAAATACGCCACATATACGAAGAACGGGTCGACTGGGAAACATGTCGTTTATCCTTGACCGATCGGTTGATGCCGGGCGGGCATCCAAACAGAACCGGATGCATTGTTGATGTTAAGGGGCGTTTATAGTCACAATCGGGTTGAAATCGCGATCTTCGCCAACCAGCATCACTTGGAGACTGAGCTGCAACCTGAGCCGAGCTGGAGGAGTACTTGCATCGGCTTGTTACAGCGGGCGTTTTGATTGCTCTTCGTCACAATGAATTCTTGTTCGACCGGAGAGTAACCGGCGCTCTGCACGCGTATCTTGTATTGCCCCTTCGAAACATTCGGGATCGCGAAATCCCCGCCGTCACCCGTTAGAACCTGGCTTAAGACTTCAGACCCCGTATTCAGCAACTCGATTTCGGCCCGTGCAATCGGCTCGTTGAGAGGATTGGTGACCTTCCCACAGACCTTCCTTACTTTGAACGTCTTGGTTACCGCAACACAGGTTGTAGCACCGGTATGCGAGTGGACGACCAAAACGAAAACCAGCAAACAGAATCCTTCCGGGGATTGGATGTTTCATGCACCATACTTTACGCCGCGCTGCCACAAACTATCCAGAGACTGTTGTAAGCAGGACAGCAGGATTACACTCACAACGAATCAACTGAGTGTCATGGCGATGTTACCTAGCCATCCGGCACAGACTGCGAGACACCTTATTGCAATCCCGTTGGAATTTCGTCTTCGCGCCTTTTCAGAGGCAGCGGGGTTCTCCGAACAATCTCGACCGCGGATGGTGTGGCGGGAATGAACCGGCAGGAATTGAACCGGGTATTCACGAAAAACAGCACTGGAGTCCCGATCTTTGTCGGCGGCCAGATTTGATTTGCCATCTGGCGCGTGGGGTCTTCCAGCGAAGGAATCGTTGGCCGGAAGCGGACGTTCTTCCACGATCCAGAACTCTGGCCCCGGATCACTTCTTTTAGCTTGTAATCTGTAAACCAGTCCCCTGCCTTATCTCCTTCGTCGTTGACCTTGATCCGCCTAGAGCCGGTTACTTCGAGCAACAGCACGGTTATGTCCGGCAGATATCGCATCCGCCCCTCGACTATCGAATCAGGGCATTTTTCGGAGATCAATTGTTGGTAGGTATCGTATCGGATTGCTTGCACGTCTCGCCATAGAGCAGGAGCGATTTCGCGAGCATCGTTGCACCCGTGCAGACCCCAGTAGCAACTGAGATTCAGCTGGAATGCGCGCTCGGTCAGCCGGGATGGCGCATCGCTCGTATATATCACGTATAGACCGTTCCCATTCCCCCTCGGACGATATTGTGGGCTTTCATCATCCTCGCTGGATACTCCGAAAGGAATCTGCCGAGAAAGCCAAAATGCATGGACACTTCTCGCCGAGACGATGTAGCCCACATAGCTCGGATATTGTGGACGGACCCACTGGTTGGCCAAGCCGTACTCGACCTGCGACACTTTACCGTCCTGCACCAGTACGCTTGCGTCAAAGCTCACGAAACGGTAGCCGAACCAGTCAGCAACTTGGTGTGTCCAAAGCACGAGTTGCTCTGGCTTGACCGCACCCAGGGCGACGACGATGACCCGGGGTAACCGATCTGATTCGTGGGAGATATGCACGTAAAATCCGCGGCGCGAGATGCCGCCTGCGTTCCAATCTTTCTGAGTCAGGTACGGAACCATCTTCACCAGTTGTTCCTCGGTGGTCTGATCCACACGTATCTCAGCCAATCCGCGCAACACCGCCTGGATCTTGCGGCACATGAGATATGAACGAAGCCGGGCGGCGGTCGTAACGAGCAAGAGAAGCAAAAGAAGGGCAGCATAGATTCGCCATGCCCAATGACCGGTTAGGGTACGGAGAATCTGGCGAAAAAAGGGAATTGCCCTTTGGTGTCCATTATGCGGATCCACCCTGCAACGTACCCTAAATGATAGACACCGCTGGATGAAAGGTAAGCCTCTCTCTTCGCTCTCTTCGGTAACTAATGTAATCAGGCAATACCGCGTATTGACCAACGGTCAACTTGTGCTATGGCGATGTCGCAACAGCTACTGAGGGACAACCTATCAGAGGGAGCCGTACGCGTTCCTGAGCTTTCTACTAGGATTACCACGGCGGCGATGAATGCGACCATCATGCTAGCCGCCTTGACATACTGAATGGTAGTAGCAAGCGATACCGACACCATCCCCTGAATGGGCCCTAGCACGAGGCTCGGAACCCAACCTGCAACCAGAACGCGCTCCTTCCCTTGAAAAGCCCTCGGGAAAACGATGCACAGCCAAAGTATCCACCCGTAGATCACCACATTGACCGTCAGAACCGCCCACGCGGGCAGCAAGCGGTCTAATGGGAGAAGCCAGTGAAAGTGATGCGCAGATTGCCAGAATGCAGAGCGGATAGCCAGTGCTGCGATGTAGCCAGTCAAGATCACGCCGATTAGGGCGGTGAATCTGCTGGTAATAAGCCGAGGCTTCTGTGGTTGCTCCACGTTGGTCGGGATTATAACGCGACGCAATTCCCCAACTGTCGCTATCAGGCCTTCACCGAGAATCGGCCCGCTCTTCGGTCAAGGGTCAAAGCGCGTTATGGTGATTTATCAACAATTGAGACGAGTGCCCCCCGTTGGCGGCTCGGATAACTTCCTGTTTGCCGACCATACACGCAGAAAGTCGCTGCCGGCTCTCCACGACCCCTTTTGTGGACCTTAAAGCCGGTGAGGTGACGTGATTTAAGAGCCACGAGTTTGGCCCGGAGATTTTCGGCAAGCTGTTCAGGGACTCTCTGCCAGCCACACATTCGAAGTGCCCGTCGCCTTCCAAATCGCGAGCTTGCTGCCATCGGGAGAAGGAATGGCCCAGCCCAAATTCATTTTGCTCTCCCGCAGCATAGGGGTGACTTTGCCTGACAAGTCGACCTTCAAGAGTGTCCATGCTCCGGTTGCGCTGAAACCTGTCGTCCACAGACCGCTCGTCGTTTCAGACGTGGTAAAGGCTGTTGCCCACAAACTTTTGCCGTCGGCCGACCAATCAAGAGTCGCGATTCCCGCCCAGCCCGGCAACGAAATGTGACGCTCCTTGGCGTCTTCCAAAGAGAACAGCCTGATCGCCGGCTGACCCTGAACTCCGGGCTTCTTCGAGAACGCCAGCAACTTGCCATCAGGGGAGAGGCTCCAGTTGAAACTGTAGAAGTCGCTCTCGTGGATCGAAGCGCCAGGAATTTCGTTTCCTTTGCCCTTTAAAGGATCGAAAGTATAGAAATGCTCCTCGCCAGGGGCGAGTTCGCTATAGATACATAGGCTGGCCGGTGATCTGGCGCACTGCAGGTTATTAATGCCCCTGCCTTCAAGAACAAACTGCGGAGGACCACCGCGGACCGGCACGCGCATGATCTGCTGAGTCCCCACGGGCGTGTCTGTATGCGGACCTTGTGACTCTCGGATTCGTAGGGGATCATATTTGCTATTCACATACAGCACTATCGAGCCGTCTGGATTTAACCGCGGCAGGGCGACCGCTTCGCCACCTCCAACCAGTAATTGGGGCTGAGTCTGATCGATGGCCTGCTTGAAAATGTGAAACACGCCATCGCGATCAGAGAAAAACAGAACGGATTTGCTGTCAGCTGTCCAAGCCGTGGGAAAGTCATACCATTCGTCGGAAGTCAGTAACTGGGGGGTAGAGAGCCGCGTACCGTGATCCTCGAGTTGGGTGACGTACACATTCGGCTGTAGCGTACGTCGCAGAATAGCCAGCTTCCTGCCATCGGCCGAAGCACTTAGGCCAGCAATCAAACCGTTCCCATTCGTGATGCGCTCGGGCGTGCCCGCGGGGCGCATGGTACGTGCATTCACTCGCACCGCCCAAAGGTTCGAGTCGCTCTGGTTGGGGGGCGGTTCTCCTGCGACGTAAATGATCCGTCCATCGGGCATCCATGCGAGAGCCGGGCCGACATGGTCCTCCAGCACCTCGCTTTGATTCGCGGCTAGATTTAGGATTTCAAGCTGCGTGTCGAAGCCCCAAAAACTCCCCATCTGGTATTGTTGCTTCACGTAGGCCAGCTGCTTGCTGTCTGGAGACCAAGCCAGGCCGCCCAGAAAGCAACCATCGCAGCCGAGAAGCTTCGTAGCTTTCTCGCCATCGGCTTGCATCAGCCAGATTTCCTGCGAGCTTACATGGCCTCGCCTGAAAACGACCTGCGAGCCGTCGGGCGAAACAACCGCTGCCGAACCATTCTCGGTCAGCAGTTGCGGCTCGCCACCCATCACAGATACCTTCCACAAACTTGTGGTCGCGCCAGGGCGGATGCGGGTAGTTACAAGAAAATGATTATCGTCCGGGAACCAGCTCTCCGGATTGCCAACGAACCCCGCAGGTAACGGAACGGGGTGTGTTTCTCCGCCATCAACCTGGCGAAGATAAATGCCTGTGGTATCGGCGAATGCCAAATACTTCCCACTCGGCGAAAGGGCCGCACTGAGCACCGGCGTCTCGGATCGGTTTGCTGTGAGTCGGCGCTGGGATATTCCTGGTTTTGCCGCAGGGCGACGCACGAAATGCAAATCGACCAGAGCCCCGACGACCACGACAGTTGTTACAGCGATGCCCAACAGCCACTTGTGTCTGCGAAGTTCAGGAATGAGAGTCGCGCCTGGAACAGTCTCGCGAGGAGGAAGCAGCGCTGATTCTTGGCCAGAATCTTGAACTGGCCCTGCTAATTCAACCCCCGCCGTCGCGGGATTGCTCACAGGAGCAATGAATCGGTATCCGCGACGAGCAACCGTTTCGACAAAACGAGGCGTATCGGCAGAGTCGCCCAATGCATCCCGCAAGCGGCGAATAGCTGCATTGAGGCTGTGGTCAAAATCGACGAAGGTATTCGCCGGCCACAACTTGCTCTGCAGCTCCTCGCGAGTCACAACTTCGCCCGGGTGCTCGAGCAGGCTGACCAGAATCTGAAAAGGCTGTTCCTGCAATCGGATCTTTGATCCGTTTCGGCGCAGCTCACCTGCTTTAAGGTCCAACTCGAAGACGCTGAACCGAATCGCCGAATCACCGTTCACCGGAAACATCGCTACCTACCCTGTAATTGCGCCAGTGTAGCACTTTAAAGATGCCTAAATCCGCATCATTCAACTCGCTAATTCACAGCAAACAATCGGCTTAGCCCGTTACCGGGATATGACTTGCCCATTACCGGCGAGGCATTGAGGTACGCGGCCAGCAGAGCGAAGTTGAAGCCCACGGAGGTGGATCGTGGTGCTTCAGCTATTGCGAGTTTCGGTGCTGGTAAGTCTCGTCGGATTTCCCCTCGTGCTGGACGCGCGGACTTTTGAGGAGCATCCCCAGGTGTTCGTTTCGGTTCTCAACGACGCTGGCGTCGACAACGCCACAGTTCTTTCGGCCGAGAAGATGGCGTCGCGGATTTACGAACAGGCAGGTTTGTCGATTATTTGGAAAAATTGTCTCGCGCAGCCGGAGCTGAAAAGTGAACGATGCATACAGACGGTAGACAACCGCCATTTGGTCCTGCACATTGAGCATCGGGCGCGGACGCTGGAGACTGACATCTACGGCATCGCCTTCCTCGATGAGGTTGGCTCGGGGGCCTACTGTGACGTCTTCTATGATCGAATCGCGGAGTTGCACCATCGCGGCAGGGCCAGTGAGGCGACGATCCTGAGTATCGTTGCCGCACACGAGTTGGGACATCTCCTGCTCGGCTCGCATTCCCACTCACCAGTCGGTATCATGAGGCCGCAGCTGCAGGACAAAGACTTCTGGGTACCGGAACTTGGGGCGACCACGTTCAGCCACCAGCAAACGCAGAGAATCTCAGACAGGCTGGTGCGAATACAAGCGGAAAGGGAGCTCGAAATCGCACGGCACGGGTTTGTGAACTCAGTGCAACATATGAGGCAATGAAGTGGCTGGGGTCGCAGGGCACGCCGCTGCTTAACCGGACCCGCTATTTCGGGCGAGTCACGGGCAAACCGGAAGTCAATTGGCGCAGTCAGGCAATTACACTCATAACGATTCGGAAAGCTAGGAATCTGCCGCCCCGTTCTCAGAGTAAGTGATAGATTTATTCGTCTTCGCACAAAACCCAACCTGCTGGGACTAGAATCGCACTACTGATAACTCAACAAAGGAGGACCAATGGAACGCATCGCATTCACTCTGCTGTTCCTGGGTCTGCTCACCGGCAGCGCCTTCGCAAATGACACAGAAGGTACTTGGAAATATCGAACGTATCTCAACGGCGTCATCATGGTGGATCACGGAGGCCAAACGTACACTGGCAAGTGCCGAGGTACGACAATCGGCGGCTTCAGCACCCCTGTACAAGAGATTGAAGGATGCAAAGACGCAGAGCGATTCGCGGGCGAGGATTAC
The DNA here is from genome assembly GCA_963803655.1 of Terriglobia bacterium. Lineage (GTDB taxonomy): Bacteria > Acidobacteriota > Terriglobia > Terriglobales > Acidobacteriaceae > JAIQFF01. Next base: position 6,322 of record CAWDNR010000006.1, on the reverse strand, counting down.
CCAACGTGCAACGGCAAAAATCGACGGATGCAGTGCATGAGGGAAGATCAGAACACCATCGAAATCCACATCATGCTAAACCAGCAGTTTGTCGTGGTGACATTCAAAACTGTCTCTGTGGTGAAAGACAGCAAATAAAGAGCCCCGCTGCGCTCATGCCTCACTTGGACACCCTCGGGAGCAGCACAGTTCCCTGGGAATTTCGATAACTGATGTTGCAAACAGGTTCCCGAGTGGCCGTGACTCCTAGTCATTACTCTTGTGCCATGAACCCACCCCGTTGTGCCATTTGATGCGGCGTTGAACTGAGGTCTAATCGCTCTAACGCCTCCCCGAGAAATCGAGTCCCTAACTCGTCATAAATTATTTCATTTGTCTTTGACATTAGGAGTAGACCGTGCATTTCGTCACAATGGCACATCAGTTAGCGTGGATGGAACATCCCGTGATCTGGCTGTGTGCATCCTGCGCAATCCTGTGGCTCGTGTTGCGTGTGGTTGGATCTCCGTTGGTTCGGACCGGCGTTCTGCTAATGCTCTGCGGACTAGGGATGAATGCCTTAGTAACGGACACCAATGCAGGGTCGATGCCCGTGGTCGGAATGCCATCCACAGTGGTTCCAGCAAGCCCGATGTGGCAGAGTGCGACGTTTCAAACGCGGATGCCACTACTGGCAGATCAAGCACGGCTCGGACTGTTTAGCATCGGCGACATCGCTCTGCTCGGCGGGGGTATTCTGATTGTGGCGATTTGCTTGCGACGGACGCAGCTGAGAAATCAGGTATGTAATGCCCAAAGTCCCTTCCGCCTGACGACGCGAAAGCCTTAGCGAAACTGCTGGCACGAATCGAGACAAACCTCAAAGCCCGCGAAGCCAGGCAAACTGGCAGGGCCAGACCGTAGCATTGTTCAGCGCATTGCCCGTCCAAAACGCTCTGCTACAATCCCACGCCGAGGGGGAAACATGAATTTGAAAGGAATGGAATCGATAGTCTCGCAGCTACGTGCACAGAGAGCAGACTTCGTAAATCAGATCGGACACATAGACGCAGCTCTGATCGTACTTGGTAAAGTGAATGGCACACACGCTCAGGTGCCAGTGCGCACGATCTCAGCCGCTGGCCGGAAGAGGATCGCTGCCGCTCAGAGGGCACGCTGGGCAAAAGTCAGGGGCAAGGCGGCAACACCCAAACGAACCATGTCGGCATCGTCACGTCGCAAGATCGCAGCCGCACAGCGTGCGCGTTGGGCGAAGTTTAGAGCCAAGAAGAAGTAAGACTCGCGTCGATACGGAAGGCTGTATGTGAAGACTCAAATCAGTTTTGCCCTTCTAGGACTAGCGCCTTTCAGCGTGTCTGCGTTTGCCGAACAGAAGGTTTACGCTCCTTTGGCCTGAGAAGGTGGTAGCTGCTAAGACCGTGATGTTGGTCAACGAGAGCGGAACCTCTAGGTTCGGAGACGACCTGTATCGCCAGATCAAGGCGTGGAACCGCTGGCAAGTGGTGACAGATCGAGGAAAAGCCGATCTGGTTCTTGTCCTCAGTCCTTCTGATAGCGTGCCAGTCGTGGTGTCCACCGCATCAGCAACAGCATCGGGGCAGACCGTCTACGGAACTGGAGTGACAGCCCACGGAAATATGGAAACTCAGCATTGGCATCTGTACGTCATGGATGCTAAGACTAGAGAGAACCTCTGGAGAGCGGACGCGTCTATGGGTGGAAAGTCGTGGCGGAGTTGGGGTTCGATTGCAAAATCCCTGCTGTCGGACATTCAAAAGCGCCTGTAGGTGCCCGAGCAAGTCAATCAGGTGGTAGACACGGCTGGAACCACTTTCGGCAGTTCAAAGATAAACTTAAGCATCATTTCAACAAACGTAATCAGCGTCTTTTGTCAGAAGTACCTCGCGGCAACCTCGCTCCGTAAAATGTCCAACCTGTTTAGCGGGTCCGTGATGGCGCGGTATTCCTCAAGCGTGCCACCGTGGTTGAGCGACAATTCGTCAAGTCAGTTCACTTTGTTGTTCACTACAAACTGGACGGCCCCGCAACACGTTCCCAGCGCATAGAGATTCAAATTCGATCACTACTACAGCATCGCTGGGCAACAGCAGTAGAAACTGTCGATCTGTTTACATCTCAAGCGTTAAAGACTGGCGGAGGTAATCCTCGATGGCGACAGTTCTTTGCATTGACAGCGAGCCTTTTTGCCCTCAAGGAACAGTGTTTGCCCGTAGCAGGATGCCTACGACCTTCGACTATCGAAGGCCAAGTATACTGCAAGCGTGTAAGGCCCCTGCACCTCCGTTACTTTCGGAATCGAGGTCGTCTGCATACATTCAGAAGATGGGTTTGAACTTCCTACTCCTGACCAGCGACACGACGCTGTTGAAGATCATCCAGAGTAGCTTTAGCGCAGCGACTGTCGGGCTTCACCTGCGCAGAGATGCTGCAAGCGCCATGGAACTCTCAGCTCGCCGCCGTCTCGACGGCATCGTCATTGACTGTGACGATGTCTCTGCTCCCGATGTGCTCGCCAAGATACGCAGCAGTCGCTCCAACAAGCAATCGGTGGTCGTCGCCGTCGTGAACGGCACAACTACGGTGAGTACGGCGGTTAAAGCGGGGGCGGATTTTGCGCTTCGCAAGCCGGTTCAGGACAAGCATCTGCGAAGATTGTTTGACATAGCGCTTCCCCGGTTGGAACGCGAGCACCGAAGATATTTCCGCCATAAGGTTGACCTGCCCCTCAAACTTGTGTGCGACACGGGTGAAACCTTGGCCGGGAAGATCGTAAATGTGAGCGAAGGCGGGCTTGGTTTGATTTATTTTGTGCATGGTCCGATCAAGGGCGTGGTAACAGTGCAATTTGGGCTTCCCAGCGCACAGCCACAACGCTTCCAGGCGAGGGCGCAAGTAGTCTGGAATGTCCGTCATGCTATGGGCTTACGCTTCGTCAATATCGAGCCCAGCTGTCGTTCATGGTTCGAAGCTTGGATGGATTCTCTAGCAGCGCAGCTGCAATTTCGAAAGTCTGCCCAATCGAGCAACACATAACATCGACCCAGATACTAGCGATTACCGACTAACTGGCCTTGTCAGGCGAAGACCCAAAAACGGTCGGAAATGGTTTGGCGCTCGTTTTGAACTGGCTTTCTTACGCAGGAATGCGTGACGTGATACTCGTAGCAGAGTTCGCAGAATGAATCCTCGCAGCACTCCACCTGGCAATCGGAACAAATCGCAGCTCCACAGTCGGCGCACTTGTCTACTGCAGGCTCGCCGCAAGGCATACCTGCGTCGCTGTCACTGATGCGTATTCGATCTGACAGAATTGGGTCATAGCTATGCCGCCTTTGCCATCTGTTCTAACTCATCGAACAGTTCTCGAACACGGTCGCGGGACTTCGCATACTCCTGACACTCAGCCGCAGTGGGCTCAATCTTCTTGAGAAAATTCGTCTGCCAAGCCAACAGTCTTGCCAGCTCAGCGCTAATCTCAAAGGACCTTTTACTGTTCTCAACCATCTCTCCGCCTATTTCGCGACTCTTTTTCAGTGGGCATTCTGTTCCAACTCACATGCTAGTTCACAACTGTGCCAGCCAGCGACAGGTTCTTTGTGGCGCTCTTTCTTGGCAGCTTTGACCGGCTCCCAGAGTCGCCGCGCTTCGACCAGGTGGCCCTTGGGCACATGAAACTGGAAACGTGGTGCGCGTGCGGATGCGAATATTCTTCGATCTCGCGCCGATCATATTGGACTCCGCACGCCTTGCAGGGCACACGGACGTAGCCGCGGCCTAGCCGTTCGCCGAAGTATTCGGGCTCAAGGTTGAGGTTGTTTCACCAGAAGCAGGCAGGGCGGCACAGGTTTAAGTTCACGCTCGTCTGACATTTGAATTTCTTTTGCGATCTTCGTCGCCGCATCCAGCCTGCTAGGCCGTACCACCGCGGACGCCTTAGCGTCTCGGTTGCGGAGCCGGGGCATGCCCGGCCCGTTCTCGATGCTTGGTCTATATGTACTGGAACCGGAGATCCCTAAGCCCGGCGAACTGATGATGAGACGATGTTAGGCCAGTTAAGTTCGGTCGAATCGTCACAAGTTGTTCTCCCGGTTGAAGACTTTCCCAATGGAAATCGCAGCCCCCGGTTCAGCAAGTGAAAGGACTCTCCAGTTTGACAGCGGTTACGCACATGTGTAATGTTGCAGCCAATTCGCCGGGTGGAGCTCTGAGTGGAGCTGCGCGGGACTCTGATTCTGAACCTACGAACGAGCCCTGTATCCCTGTCGAGCATGCCCTACCCGGCCAGCAAGTCGGCCCTAACTGTTGCAAACGTTGCCGCCCCATTCGCCGGCAGCCTGACCTCCAGTAGATATCCACTTATAGTCCCAAAGCGCCGATGCGGGCATGCTGATGAATTACGCTGAAACAATTCTGCACCACGCCCTCAAGGGGGCGCCGGAGTGAGCATATCCGTTCCGAACCCCAAGGGAAATCCTGGAAGCATCTTGATCAAGCACGCAGAGGAGAAACCATATGACTTTACAGCCATGTGCAAAAGTCGCGGGAGCCATCGTAACGTTTGTTGCGATCGTTCTTGCGGGAATGTCGATCAAGCCCCAACGCGCTCACGCGGACGACGACGACACCGACGCCAGAGTTAAAATCGGTTTCAAGATAGCGCCCGTAAACCTGAATATGGATGGCAAAGACCGGGACTTAGTGGGACTCGGCAGCTATCTGGTCAACGCTGCAGGCGACTGCAATGGTTGCCACACCGCGGGTGGGGCTCCGAACTTTAACTACGCTCCAGGCGGAAACCCCTACTTCGGCCAGAAGGCGGTTGTGATCCGACCGTGTACCTGAGTGGCGGCCAGAACTTCGGCCAAGTCGGGACTCCAACCGGGCCTAACGTACGCAGGTCCCTTCATGATTGCCCGAAACTTGACACCGGACAAGAATGGGAGGCCGGAAGGCGGTCACACGCTTTCAGAGTTTAAGCAGATCATGAGGCGTGGCAAAGATTTCGACCACATCCATCCAACCTGTACGGCGGCACAGCTGGCAGAAATTGCGCAGGTGATACGCCAGTTTGCATTCCCACTTCACCTGACAATCCGGTCGACGGTGATCTTCTCCAAGTCATGCCATGGCCGACGTTTTCGCACTTGAGCGACCATGACATCGAGGCCATCTACGAATATCTGAGCGCCATCCCCTGCATCGACAATACGATGAGCACGCCGCCGGATGGCTTTCCCAACGAGCTGCGCAACGACTGCGGGACCGCCGGGGCGCAGGCCAATGACGCTGTAAAAGATTCCACAATTCAGCAGGCTCCGCGATCGCGCCGGCCCCCTGAATCTCGCCTGCAAAGGTTGCCACAACCCGGAGACGAATATTCGCAGCAAAGCAAGCCGCCCGATGCCTGGGCGGCTTTTCTTTGCATCATTCTGACGGTGTCTCCACGTAACTATTCTTAACAGCGTTTGCACTCACGACCGCCAAATGAGGGAAATCGCGATTTCGCGACAACAATCGGATAGCCAGGCTCGTTTCCAAGGACTCTCCCCAAAGACCCCACCCAATTTGTTGTTTGCTCGATACGTTTCTTATTACTTTGCGGCCCGATCGCTGTACAAAAGGAATTCAGGGTGGGTTAGCCACACCAACCTGGCGACAAGATTTTACATTTCTTTGACAAGCCCGCAGACATCCTCTCCTGAATGATTCACCTCCAAAGCACGGCTTAGTATTCGGGACTTCCTTGGTGAAAGGCGCTTTTGTCCGATTTCAGGCTTACACGAACCCGAATTTTCGAGAACCTCAGGAGACAGATTATGAATCGGAACCGACCTCCGGCCGGGGCATTTCAGCGTACAGAGTTGGTCTCGTATTATTGCTGCTCATGGCCGGTTTGCCGGTCGCTGGCGCGCAGAATTCTTTTATTGGACCCTTGAATCTCGGCCCATCATTTTCGACGGTGCCAGCCATTGGTGACGTCAATCCTTACGGCATCACTGTGGTTCCAATCTCTCCAGGGAACCTGGTTCAGGGCGACATCCTGATCAGCAACTTCAACAATTCCGCCAATCTGCAAGGCACTGGGACCACGATCATGGAGATCTCTCGTGGTGGAGCCGTGCAGACGTTTGCGCAAATAGACGGTAGCAGCCTTCCCGGTTCATGCCCCGGAGGAGTGGGCCTATCGTCGGCAGTCTGCAACCACCGACGGTACTGCCGCCACCGCGCGAGCGGGCTGTCTGCTGGTGCTGAACAGCACGGTCAAGTGGTCGAAACATTCTCGGGCGGTCCGATCGATGGC
>CAWDNR010000005.1:0-312084 GCA_963803655.1 Terriglobia bacterium | reverse complement strand
CCAACGGATCGTCCACAGGCGGCAACGGAGCCTTGCAGGCGCCGCACCGTCCAGTATCGGCGAGGTGCGCCGCCGGAATGCGGTTCATGCGTCCGCAAACTTTGCAGGCTCGAATCACCGGCATATTTCCCCCGACGGGCTTCTCTCTAATTGTACTGTGTTAAGCAGTACGAACTCAGACATAGATGACAAGCTTCTCCGATGCTATTGCATCGCGCAAAGTTGTCCATACCGCGAAAGTCGTACAACGATATGTCACTCGGGATGGGCTGACTTATAGCCATCCTCTAGGAAGCGCCATTCATTCTCACGATGAATTGTCGGAAAGGTGTGCGCTTCAATAGCATTTGAAATTAAGGGATGCACTTTGTGCGTTTGACCTGGGAACGAGAGCCAGAACAAGCGAGCCGAGTGGGGGGACAGTTTTCTCAGCGAGTGAGAATCGTTCTACCGTCCCCCATCTCCATTTCCGGCAAGTAAGCCGGTAATCATCGCGAGGGATTTATGGGTACGGCTCCTTTGCTTCTAGAATTTGAGAATCTCCGCCACAAATGGGCATGGTTTCTAACGCTGGGAATCATCATGCTGATCCTGGGCACGGTGGCGTTTTTTATCGCACCGGCGGCCACAATAGGAACCGTGTTGGTATTGGGCTGGTTGCTCGTGGTGAGTGGAGTGGTGGAAGCGATTCAAGCGTTTCGGATGAGGAAGTGGGGTGGAATCTTCTTGCACGCAGTGGCAGGAATTCTAGGAATACTGATTGGCCTACTCGTGGTTACGCACCCTGTGGCCGGGGCGCTGGCCTGGACATTGCTGTTTGCCTCGTTCTTTTCCGTCATCGGTATTTTTCGCCTGGTCGCGGCCTTCCGGCTGAAATTTCCCAACTGGGGCTGGGCCGCATTCGACGGAGCGGTCACGCTTCTGTTGGGTATTTTACTTTGGGCGGAGTGGCCCTGGTCCGGCTTTTGGTTTCTGGGAATAGCCGTAGGGATTTCTTTGGTCTTGCGCGGATGGGCCTATGTGATGTTTGCGTTTGCGGTCCACAGCCTGCCGGTTCCCAGCCAGCTTAGGCACGCGGCTTGAGGCGGCTGATTGGGGAAGTCATGGCCAACACTGGCGCCGGATCGCACACCGAACCATCGGGCCTGGCCGAAAACCCACGTCCAGAAGCTGCTTCAGGCCAAGCGCAGGAAGAACAGACGGTGGCACATTCCGGGGATTCGTTCGCAGCTTGGGAAAAAACAAAAGCCGGAGCGCGACGAACTGCTCGACCGTTTAGCCCGCACCCAGGCAGAGTTCGAAAACACCCGCAAGCGATTGAACAAAGAACAAGATGAATTCAAGGAGCTGGCGCTGGCGGACGCGATCAAGTCTCTGCTGCCTATTCTCGACGGTTTCGACTGGGCAATACAGTCGCCTTATCAGAACGTGGAAGAGTTCCGTTCGGGAATTAGCTTAATCCGAAAACAACTGCAAGACTCGCTGAGCAATCTTGGCCTTCGCGCGATTCCAGCGGATGGCGAGCCTTTCGACCCGCGCCTGCACCAGGCCGTTGAGGTCGTGAACACTACGGTCACGCAGGACAACCAGGTGTTGAAAGATGTGCGGCGCGGTTACAAACTGAAGGACCGTCTGCTACGTCCCGCCATGGTCCTGGTTGCGCACAATCCTGAAGGCGATGCTAATGGCGACGCTCAGGGAGAGCAATCAAAGCGCCTGTAAATAATTTAAGCTTCGCCGAGAGGAGCGTATAACAAGGCGGCGACGCCCTGATACTTTGCCAGTAGATCCTGCCTGTATTCGACTACAGTGAGGTCCACACCGTGTAATCGAGCAATCTCGATGATCTCGTCGGCCACGTTCTCAACCGGGAGCAGTGGCAAGTTGCAGAAGGGACATTTGGCCTCGTCCCCCAGCGAAAGGTAGTGATGTTCTTTACAGACAAACCCTTTTCGATGAAGGGCCTCGCTGAGCACCAAACTGCGAATCAAGAATAAATTGCAAGCCTTGATCACATTGACCAACCCGGATTCGACTTCTTCAACGGGCTTGTGTTCGCTGAGTTCATAGATGGCGCCTACTTCGTGGGCCGCCTTGTGATCATGAAGCGCCCGCTCGATGAGATCGTTCCGATTGCGAGGATCGGCGACTGGGGAACCGTAAATACGTTGGATGATTCTTTCTCTGAGACTCTCGTGGAGAAAGCTTTCGAACATATGACACACTCTCTCCTCTGCCATCAAGATGAGCACCCTGCAAGATCTCTCATTGAACAAGTGGTACGCCCGCTGAGCTGTCGCCTTTAGATGCCATTGCAAATGAGTCAGACGATGGCGCTGGACGTGACCTGGAATCGACGCATCGACTCGGTCGGTGGGAACGAAAGAGCTGATCCGATCCCCCTCCTCGTGATATCCAAGGTGATAGACGAGAAAGCGGCTCTCATCCTTTGTAATCTCGATCAACAATACTCGTTCATGCTCTTCGAGAATCGCTTCCAGAGGCAAGACGTAGGGATCAGGGTCGATTACTAAATCATCAGCCGTACGCACGGGAAGAGCAACGACCCGGTTTAATTCTTCGCCAGACTTGAAAATGATTACGGAATGAATGTTCCGCCGAGTTAAGTACTTCTCAAGAAAAACTTCTATCTCTTTTAAGTCGTAGGTCAGCAACTCCCTTTGAGGTTGAGTAAGGGTATCGATGAGATCTTTGCGTTGCTCGGTCACTCGGCTTTTCAGCGAACGAAAGAATCGGACGGAGGCCTTCTTCTGAGGCGCTACTTTCAATGCATTTAGCTGCATATAAAAGCTGACGACTGGGTTTTGGTACCGGGTTTCGGCGAGTTGCTTTAAGTCCTCGAGCGAGAGAGAGGAGCCTTCTTGCGCAGACTCAAGTAAAGATTTCGGTGGAAGGCCTTGCCTTTCGCGTCTTCTCTGTTTCCGCAGATCGCGCAAAATGGCGATTTGTTTTTCGCGTTCCTCGACTGCGTATCCATCATTCATTTGAATGCCCGCATTAGGTCGCGGTGTACCGCGAGCAGGAGCGATGAATCCAAGCACAGAAATAGCATCCCTGGCTCAGTGCGCGCCGCCGCCTTCGGGCGGAGCTGGAATAATCACGACGAGAACTTTCTGCCCCACGACCCATCCCGCGCGATTAGGCAGGCGGAGTTCCGCGTACAACGGTTCCGCTCCCTCAACCGAGACGGTCACCCGTTCCTGATAATCCTCATAAAGCCCAGGCCGAGAAATGTCGCTTATGTTACCGACGAGTCTCAGATTGTGCGTGTTCACAAAGCTACCTCCATATGCTTCCCGTTCGATTTGTTCATAGGTCGCCGCCCAGGCCCACTCCAGGCTACCGTTAGTGCGCGTGGCTAAATCTCGCAATGACATGGTGTGAATGCCTCCCATCTCAGTTTTGGAAAGAGCAATCCTAGCGATATTGAACAACTGCCACAATCCATCGCGAGGATGAAGTAGAATTGCGCAAATAAAAGTAGCAACCGATCGCGCCAGTGTGCCATGTGCTTATACAACTTTCGCCTAAGAACTTTCGTCGAGGCGTCCGACGTACTCGATATCGGGAGCATTCACGGGCCCAGACCGTCAATGAAGAGGGCAGGGAACGATGGCAACGACGTGGGTGCCTCTCCCGGGATGACTGACAACCGCGATGCTGCCTCCTAATCGCTCCGCCCGTTTTCGCATACTGATCAGACCAAAGCTGCCATTGTGCAATGGCCGGATCGGCCCGAACCCCTGACCATTGTCGTCAACCCGCAGTTGCACTTCTTTCTTTCCACAAAGCAATTCGATGTGAACTTTGGTTGCCTGGGCATGCTTAAGGACGTTAGCTAGAGCCTCCTTGCTGATCCACAGAATCTCATGGCGAATTTCCCGTGGCAGGGCAGCGGTCTCCCGTTGAAGAGACAACTTCAATGCGACGGGAGTCGACGTAAAAAGCCGGTCTGCAAGAAACGCTAAGGCCTCGGCCAGGTCTTCCCCTTCCAGCGATTCATGGGACAAAGTCCATATGCAGCGCCGAAGGTCGGCCAGAGAGTCGCGGGCCACGCTGATTGCGCGTTGCAAGTAGATTCCGGCACTATCGGAGTTTTGATGGAGCTCTCGCTCAGCGGCCTGCAGCTGAAGAGTGATCGCAGTCAAGCTTTGTGAGACCGTATCGTGAATGTGTGTAGCCATTCGGCTGCGTTCTCTTTCCAGGGATTGTTCATGCTGTAGCTCCTCGTTCCGCTTCTGGCGGGTGATATCAGTAAGCGTGGCCACTGCCCCGACGATTCGCCGCTCAAAATCGACGATAGGACTGGCACTGAACAAGATGTCAAAAGCGCAGGCACTCGACCGGACCAGACGACATTCTTTGGAAGAGATGCTTTCCCCGCGCAGAGCTTGCCTGAGAGGCCATTCATCCGCGGCAATGTAAGAGCCATCGAGATCAAACAATTCCCCCCAAATGTCCTCGCACTGATGCACCGGCTTGCCTTCAGGACTCTGCTGGCCCAACTGTCTCGCGCTTGCGTTAGCCAGCACGATCAATCCCCGAGCGTCGCACACCACGATGCCATCCTTTATTTGGGGCAGAACCATCTCCATCGATGCACTCTGCATCCAGCCGACGGCAACGTCGGTGGTCCCAAACCTCGAGAAGGCCTCCGACTTGGAATGGCTCGCAATCGGTGCCGCACCTCCGGAGTGTGCCAGATGGGGAAGTTTGAAATGACCGTTTGCTTTCATAGGGTGTTCCTTAATCTTGCAAATCAAATTTCTTGGTAAGCGAGCTCCGTCCGCCGGCACGGCGGACGGAGCAGTTATTCCACTGGCATTCAGCGACAAGACATCAGTGGAGATTCCGTGGCGGATTTAAGTCAGGCCGCCGTCGCGGAATCCATATTCACCAGTCCACGCCTTACCGCGACATTGATCGCTTCGGTGCGTCCGGTAACCTTTAGTTTCTCGAGGATATGAGTTACGTGCACTTTGACGGTAGCTTCGCTGATGTTGAAGGCCACTCCAATCTCTTTGTTGCTTTTGCCAACAGCCAATATTCCAAGAACTTCCATCTCGCGTGTGGTTAGTTGCCGATCGGTGACGCGCTGGGCCAGCTTGGCCCCGACGGCAGGCGGGATCCAGGTCTTCCCAGCGCTTACTGCACGGATGGACTCGACGAGTTCCTCGGCCGGAGCATCTTTAAGCAGATAGCCGAGAGCCCCGGCGCGGAGCGCGCGATAGATTTCCTCCTGACCCTGGCTGTTGGCAAAAGCAACAAAGAGATTGGAGTGGCCTTCAAGCTTGCTCCCAGCGGAGATTCGCCTCCCAGACGCTTGCACGCTCATGGTTGCGCCAGGATTGCCTCCGTAAATCCAGAACGGCGCTGCGAGTGGTTGCACAGGCCAGCAACGGGCAGGAAGCGGTCGACCAGTTCCTCACCCGCCGCCCCGATGTCGGACTCCTCGATTTGAGGATGCCCGGAATGAATGGCGTGGATGCAGTCGTCGCAATATGCGAGAGAGAACCCGCAGCCCATTTGATCATTCTCACTTATGAGTTACGTGCACTTTGACGGTAGCTTCGCTGATGTTGCACCATCCGGTAGTCCGGGAGTCCGGTAACCTTTAGTTTCTCGGCCTGATAGCAATGATTGAACGTCAACCAACTAGTTCTTAATGTGAAATGCTAATAATCAGGCACAGTAGAAACAATTCATCGCACGAGTGAGCTGAAATTGCAGAGGGACGCGTAGGATAGTATCCAACGTGCGTGAGAATTGCCTTTACGACTTTTGGAGTAGAGAAACGCAACAACAGCTAACGAATATGCGACAGGGGCAAATCCTGAACCGCGGCAAGCGCCGGCTCGGACATTCTGATTACGAAAGTTAAATTTTAGGCTGACCTAGTGTGATCTGGTTTGGCGCGTCCTATTTTAATATCCTGTTCTCATCCCCGCATCCCGCATCCCACATCTTTGTCTACCGGAAAAAATGGCACACGAGCTCGGGTCGGAAGCATTACGCGAACTGAGGGACCAGATAGCCAGGGAGACTAATCCCGAAAGGCTGCGCGGACTCTTGATAAATATCAACGCGCTTCTGAGCTTGGTTGAGGATCAAGTGGCGAAGCTGGAGGGACGGGACTTCCCGCGCCATTAAACGTGCGATGCGAGATAGAAATATTTTGCGTTTGTAATTGTCCGATAGTAGACAGATTGTGCTCTTCCACCCACGTAGGGTAATCGTTAGACAGCTTCAACGCATCTTTCCGCCGCGCACCTTTTCTAGGTGACGGGTCCTGCGAAAGCCAGCTTAATCAAATCTTTTGAGGATTCCTGTTATGGAGAATAAACTTCTATCCGTTTCGTCTGCAGTTACGGCAACGCAATCCGTCGAGGAACTTTTCGACATTCTGTCCGCGACGCTGCCTCTGATCCACTGCCCTAACTGTGGGACCAAACTGTTGCACATACAGGCCACATTCTTCTCGGATAGCGGGAAGCTGTGGACTCTTGCGCTGCCACTTTGTACAAACTGTGAGCCGCTACAAGCCACCCCGGAGTGCTCCGACTCGACACCTTTTCGCCGAAAAAGGAATTTTATGATGCAGTTCGAGAAAGTCCTTTACAGTGGCCCTTCGCTCCGTAAAGCCCCTCCGGTTTCTACTGCCTCCGGTCCGACATGGGAGCAACTCTACAAGCAGGCGATTTCCGAATTTGATCCTTCCAAACTGCTGGAAAGAATTGCTGACGCTCGCCATGCGATTGTGAACCGGGCGAAAGAAATATTTACCTGCGCTCCAGGAAACGAACAACGCGCACTGGACAGCGCCGTTAAGACTTTGCGCGTGCTGGAGGAAGTGGCTGCGAGGGAAAGACTCGCAGCATAATTGTGTCTCCCTGCTCAAGGCGGAATCGCTGCCCTGGCGCATGCAGGGTTTCGTCCGCTTGACAGCGAAACCGCAATTTCGTTGTGGCCGAAGAGTCACGCGGCGGCTCCGCCTTGCAAAAGAATGCCCTATACGACGAATACAGGTGGGGTTAATACAGGGTGGGGCCAAATGTGAGTATCACGGGGGGGGCCAAATCAGCTTGTCAAAAGCACATCTCCGACGATTCTCTCTGGTGGTGGTCGGTCGGTTCTGCGACGCTCGGTTCGAGGTGAGTATCAGTCAATGCGATCGGCACTGTGTGCTTCAGCACCGAGTCGCCACCATTACACGCTATGCGCCGAGTAGCCGGCCCCCATTGCTGGGGGCCAGCCCTCTAAGAACCGGACTTGACAGTTTCCCGTCATCCGGCTCGAGCATTCGATAACGCCCCCCTGAAAAACGAGGACGCGGCCTTATTCAACATCAAATAAACCTTCTCGATACTGATCTGCGGCCAACTCGCACGGCGGTGGAGGAAGCCACCATCGTGTGGGAAGCTGCACCAGCGGCTTGCGCCGCCATCATTTGCTTTGCTTCCTACATCGGTTCCACAAATGTTCTCGAATTTGAACACCATCGCGAAGTCAGCTCCGTTTCCGGTGAGGTAATCTTGTCCCATCGAGCCGACGCAACCGCCGAGTAGCCAGGCGCGATTACTCGCGCCCAGCCCTCTAAGAACCGTGCGTAACACTTTCGCGTTACACGGCTCGAGCACTCAACAACGCCCCCTTAACGAACGAGGACGCAGTCTTATTCAAGTGCAATTAAGACCTACTCGATACTGGCGTACAGCCAATTCGCACGGCGATGGAAAATTCACCAGGCGTGTGGGAAGCCGCACCAACGGCTTGCGCCGTCGTCATTTGCTTTGCTTCCTGCATCGGTTCCATAAACGGTCTCGAGTGCGAGCACCGGCGAAAAGTCTGCTCCGTTTCCGGTGACGTGATGTTGTCCCGAACAGGCGACGCAACCTCTATCTGCGCTATTACAGCGCAGCATTCGCTTCCTTTCGCGCTCCCATACCCACATCGCCATTGTCCGCCTCACGGCTTCCTACCCCACGTTTGTGGGGAACGATACGGGGTTTACTCTGTTCCGCTGATTGGACATGTCAGGTAGTTTAGGTGCCCTCTGTACGCCGGCAGTGTTGTATTGCCCATGACGGAGGAGATAGAACCCTCCGTGCCCACTGCAAAAAGAGCGCCGAGCATCTTCCGCTCCCTTCGGGTAACGACGCTTGCGAGAGTTTGCATCTGCTCACCGTGCTACCAACCCTAGCCCCGATCCGGATCGATGCTCCCAGATGCACCGTTGCCTCGCGGTTCCAGTGCCAACCTTTCGGTTGCGGGATTCATTGTCAGAGTGCTACATAACAGGTCGTTGCCTTCCCGCTATGACTCCTAGCAGCCCGTGGCAGAAGCGGTTCATTCACTCCGTCGCGAGCGGATAGGAATTTACGATGCGGACCTCGTGTCAGGACACGGGCATCGGGAGGGATGTACTTTCCCGTTCGGTGCACATCAGAACCACGATCCAGAGCCGCAAGAAAGCCAGCAAGGCGTCCGCCGAGAGCCCCTGCAGACCGCGCGGCGTGCCCTTGCCCAGCAGTTGCCGCATCACCAGCGACAGGTTGAATCCGCCCAGGTGAATCAGCACGCGCTTGAGAATATTGTCCCGCCCGCGCAAGTGTACCCGCCGCATGCCACCCGTCTCATAGGCATGCGCGAAGCTGCGTTCCACCAACTCCCCGCGCCGCCGCAACAGTTCTTTTCCGTGCTCGCCGCGAATCCGTCGTCGGTTGCCGTACACCGCTGCCTGCGCCTCCGGTTTTCCTTTCCAATTGCGCTGCCCTCGGTCGGGCTCTGAGATATAGGTCCGCACTTCCGCGTCCGCCAGCGCGGTCAGCGTGCCGTTGCTGTGATACCCCTTGTCGCCGACCGCCTCCGCCGGACCTTCCGGATGCACCCGCTCGCCCACCTTCTCATCGTTGGTGGCGCACGCCACCTGCGCGATGTGTTCACCCGCCTGCGGCAAGGTCTCCAGGATCGTGGCCGTATCGCCCGCATCTCCGGCCGCCACCGTCACCGCCACCACCGCACCCGTCTCCAGATCCACCGCATGCTCGGCCTTGTAGGCCAGGTGCGTCCGTCCATCTTTCATCTTCGTGATGTGCGCCTCCGGATCGTGCGGATTCATCCAGTCCTCGTTCGATCCCTTCCGCGCACGCTTGCGATCCAGCTTGGCCAACTGCTCCCGCGTCGGCGTGGCGATCCCCGAGTCCTTCGCCAGCCGCGTCAGAAACTCCTGATAGCCCTCCCCCGTCTCCCGCCGCACGATGGAGCGCATCGCCGCGTTCGCCTCTAACGTCGTGCCATCGATGCCGATCGTCTTCCCCTTCAAAAGATCCTTCTCCGCCAGCAACTCCAGTACCCAGCCGAACACCGCTCGATGCGTTTCCACATCGATCAACCGCCGCGTCCGCGATATCGTCGAGTGATCCGGCGGCATCTCCTTCAGCCCCACCCCCAGAAAACTACGCAGCCCCAGCGAATCTGCCGCCCGCCACGCAATCCCCCGTTCGCTGTCGATGCCCTCGAAATATCCGATCAGCAACAAGCGGAAATACCGCCCCGGCGCCAGACTGGGCCGCCCCATCTTCGCCGCGTAGAAGCGCGCACATTGCTGCTCCACGTACTCGTCAAAGCCGCGCTCCTCCAGCAACCGGTTCAACTGCTCGTAGAAACGATGCCCCACCGTCCGCGGCAAATCCGTGTGCGCGATCCAAAGCTCCTCTTGTCGTCGCTGCTGCTCTTTTCGGCCCATTCCCATGCGCGCATTCTACGAATCAGCGCTGTGGATTCACACAATCTTTTTTCTCAAGGAACCCAGACTTTCACCACGGGTTGCTAGTCTCATGTCCCAGAAATAAGTGAACTAAGTCGGGCCCGGATTGCATCTAAAATGCAGGAGGCTCAGATGCGAACCGGACGTCCCAAGCAACCCTTGATTGTGACCAACGAAGAGCGCCGGCGACTCGAATCGTTAGCCCACCGGACGCGCAGCCAAGGCCTGTTGGCTCGTCGCGCTCGGGTAGTGTTGGGCTGTGCCGAAGGACTGGATAACAAGACGGTCGCCAAGAAGTTGCGCTGTTCGTTGGGCATGGTTGGCAAGTGGCGGTCGCGCTTCCTGGAAGCGCGCATGGAAGGGCTATACGACGAACCACGTCCCGGAGCGCCACGCAAGATCAGCGATGATCAGGTCGAAAAGCTAGTGGTTCAAACTCTAGAAAGCACGCCTCGCGGCCAAACCCACTGGAGCACGCGCGGTTTAGCCAAAGCGAGCGGACTCAGCCGGATGACAATTAGCCGGATTTGGCATGCCTTCGGATTGCAGCCGCACCGAGCGGACACGTTCAAGCTGTCGCCGGACCCGCAACTGATTGAAAAAGTGCGCGACATCGTGGGTTTGTATATGAACCCGCCCGAGCACGCAGTGGTGTTCTGTGTCGACGAGAAGAGCCAAATCCAGGCGTTAGACCGCACGCAGCCACTGTTGCCGATGCGGCCGGGGCAAGTGGAGCGCGGCACGCATGACTACAAACGCCATGGCACGACTTCGCTGTTTGCCGCGTTGGAATTGAAGACCAGCCGCGTGATTGGCCAACTGCACCGCCGCCACCGCTCGCAGGAATTTCGCCAGTTCCTCGATGTGATCGAGGCGCAAGTGCCCGCTGGACTCGATGTGCATATTATTGTGGACAATTACGGAACCCACAAAACTGCCATCATCCGGAAATGGTTCGCCAAACGTCCACGCTTTCATGTCCACTTCACTCCCACCTACGGATCCTGGATCAACCTGGTGGAGCGATGGTTCGCCGAACTCACCAACAAGCGAATTCGACGGGGCGTGTTCCGCAGTGTAAAAGACCTGGAAGCGGCCATCCGCGAATTCATCGACGTGCACAATGAAGATCCCAAGCCCTTCGTTTGGACCAAAACCGCGGACCAAATCCTGGCCAGCATCGCTCGTTACGCGCAGCGCACGACCGCCTCTAACTTATGACACGAACCACTGGGACAGGAGACTAGGGTACTCGTCATGGGAGACGAGGTCCGGACGGAAGAAAACTTCTTCCGATGGACAACCACAATCAACAGCTTTACAGGTCGCAGTCTATCTGCCCGATTACAGGGCAGCATTCGCTTCCTCGCAATTCCGATACCCGCACCGCCATCGATCCACCTTACGGTTGATCTTCCCCTTGCGGGGAGCGATACGGGCTTACCTTGTTCCGTGGAGGTGACACGATAGAGTAGGTGCTCTCTGTACGCCGGCAGTGCTGTTCGCCCATGACGGAATAGAGGGGAACCTCCGTACCCACTGCGAGAGAAGCCTGTAAGCATCTTCGACTTCCTGTTATTGACGACGCTTTCGAGAATTTGCATATGCTCACCGTGCTATCAACCCTGGGCCCTCACCGCCTCGATGCTGGCAGATGCATCGTTACCTCGCGGTTTCGATGCCGATCTTTCGATCGCAGGTACGTTGTCGGAGCGCTTTCGACAGGTCGTTGCCTTCCCGCTGTAGCTCCTAGGGTACTCATCATGGGAGATGAGGTCCGGTCGAGATCTTCTTTGCCGGACAATCACTTCACACCGTTTTTCAAGTCACAGCCCCTCGGATAACCGAAAAAAGCTGTAGGCCTCGAGCCTCACATAGGATCATGGTTGGCACTTAGGCCAACGCTTGGCTTGCGTAGCTGCGCAACTGAACGGCGTCAAGCGCCACCGCTCCATGAAACCATCAAGTCGGGATCAGCAACTGGGGCTGGCATCGCCGCTGAACTACGCGGCGATCCAAAACGGTAAAACCAAAACCCCTCTAAGAAGGAGGAGAAGCGGGCAGGGGCTGGATGCAAGCCACACCGCCTCCCGCGAGGGGAGGGGAGAGAATTTTCTCTTGACATCCTCTTTCACAGGATGAGCGCTATGGCGATTTTGTGGCAGTTAACACACTGCCCGTGGATTGCCAATGCGCTACTTTGTTGAAGCTAATAGGATTGCAGCAGGGTTCTTCGATGTCACGCGGGATGGATTCGAGTCTCGCGTGAATCTACCGGGTTATCGGGATGCTGTGGCCCAGCGCGCTGATCCTTTGCGCCCATGATTGTCAGCCATAGCATGATTGCGACCTCTGCCAGCAAGACAGGTTGGGTGTAGTTGATGACCTTGTCCTCGTAAGCTGGAAACAGGAACCCGGTAAAGCTGGAGGCTAGATAGCCGAAGCAAGCGATCATTAGCCAAGCACCCAGAACGCGGGGCAGGAAACGCGATCTGTACACCAGGAGCCCGAATGGCAGGAGCCATAGCCCCCAAAATATCTCGTTGGCCAGATCACACTGGTGATGCAGGTTGAGGAACAGCATGGCGAAGGCGTCCCGCTGCGGCTTGTCGAATAATGACAGGAAATCGGTGCCGCGAACAAACAGCAGGGCGGCGGCATCATTCACCGAGTTGACGAAGAATATAGGGACTTGCATCAAGCTGCCCAAGATCACCATCAGCACAGCAAGGCCCCGGTCGACTCCCTTAAACAAACGATAAAGAGCCAGTGTAACGAATATCCACAAGGCCCCAGTAAGCAGTTGGCTGAGAATTCCGAATCGGAACAGCAACTCGTGGCTCGCAATATTGTTGACCGTTGCAGTCGCGTTCTCAGACACGATCAAGGTGTTGGGAATGTAGATCAGGCGCACGACCGCCACCAATCCGCCCACAATGTATATGAGCCCTGCGACTCTGGCGTTCTTGCTGAGTGAGGACATACCAGCGCCTCCCGATAAAGAGGTACCCGATCAAATAGGCAACCTCGTGACTGTTGCGGCAGAGTACTGCTTCTCCTGATTCTTGTAAACAGAGTCGAGAGTCAGTTCTCCATCCCCGCGCAACCTATTGGAAACACGCTCTAAGCGATTTTCATGAGCTTTCGCGGGCCGAAGGCCCTCTAGATGACAGGCGTGGGTTTTGAAAAACGGCGTCAAGCGAATCTCTCTCTGGCTTTGAGTATCGCCGCTGCCGAGTTTTTTCTTCGCTCACTTCAGCTAGGTGGTGGCTTCCCCAAATGGGTGTTGTCGGTTGGCTGAGGAACCGCACCAGTCGCTTGACGTTCTGGGCCGCGGCTGCAAGGAAGAAGTGCTCACGAACGAACTTCATCCGAAGTAAGCGAAGACGACGTAGTCCGATCACATTCTTGAGTTCAGACAGATAACCCGGTCGTTGATCCAGAAGAGTGGCCCGAAACCGTGGATCTCATCTTCGTCACGGAGTTTGGAAGGCCGGTGAATGTGAATAGCTTGGTCTAGAAGCACTTCAAGCCAATCTTGGAGAGGGCTGGACTCCCGGATATACGACTGTATGATCTGCGCATACTGCTGCGACGCTGGCAACAGTAGGCGTCGCGCCAAAGATTGTGTCGGAGCAGCTCCGGCACACTCGTGCAGTGTTCACATTGGATGTGTATTCGCATCTCCTGCCGCACATGCAGGATGATTCTGCGGCGAAAATCGAAGCGGCCCTACTTGGGGCGTAAGAGGTGGAAAGTTGCAGAAGGTTTTATTTAAACGCCTTACGTGAGGCCTCGAATTTCTCAGCGAAATTTACGACAGATATGCCCAGAACGTCACAAATACCAACCAGATCTAAGAAGTCGAGTCGCCGCTCGCCAGTTTCATGCTTGCTGACAAATGCTTGTTTGAATCCCATCGACCTTGCCATCTGATCTTGTGTCAGATTCCGTTGTTTTCTCGGTTCACGCAGGACTTCAAGCAGAATCTTGCGTTCGCAGTGTTTCCTGCTCGCGCTGCGCCAATCCCGACATTGAGCGCCAGCATAGGTACCCAACATGGAATACTCCAAAACGGATTAGGCGGCTCTAGCATTGAGTGTTGTCATCTGCACGCTTCTTCAAAGCGCTTTGCAAATTCAGTCAGAGGCAGCTTGATGGCATCGCAGACAGCCTTAAATTCGAGCATGTCGATTCGACGTTCGGCCCTGTTGCTCTGAAAAGGCTGGCGTCGGCGGTTCAACTTCGTCCCGGGCCACCAAGTTTCCAACCCTTTAGGACCGGATTGTTGTCCAAATAAAAGAAAGAGCCCTCTGCTTACGTAGCGTCAAAACCCTACGCCCACCGGCCCGGTGGCGGTGTTCGCAAATGGACACTCAAGTTCGATTGCGGACAGAGTGACGCCGTTCGTAATAGTCGCATACCGTCCTATCTCCCTGTTCTCGCATACAGTTACGGCCTCATCGCAAATGGATCGAAAGCTGCGAGTAGAGATGGCGATGGATATCGCACGCCCAGACATCAAGCGCCAGAAGAGACGCCGGCAAATTGTCGGACTGGTGATCGGCATGGCACTTCTCGGGATCGTCACAATCGGCGTTTCTCGCTTGAAACCGGCGGCGCAGGAAGTAGAACGAAGCACCGTGTGGACAGACACCGTCAAGCGCGGCCCCATGCTGCGCCAGGTCAGAGGACTTGGATCGCTGATTCCCAGTCAAGAGTTCACCCGTCAAATACCCGCGGAGACGGAAGCCACTGTCGTCCGAATTCGCATGTTGCCGGGTTCTCAGGTGAAAGCTGACAGCATTCTTCTCGAGATGAGCAATCCGCAAGTTGAGCAGGCGGCGCTCGACGCCAAACTTCAATTGAAGGCTGCGGAGGCTGAATATCAGAGTCTGCGAGTCAAGCTGGAGAGCGATCTGATGAATCAGAAAGCGGGCGCTGCTACTGTGACCGCGGACTACAGTCAGGCCAAGTTACAGTCGGAGACCGACAAAGCACTTTACGACCTCGGCGTGATTTCAGGCCTTGCGTACAAGGCATCGAAGGGTAAGGCCGACGAGCTTACCACGCGAAACAACATTGAAGATGAACGGCTGGATATAAACCAGAAGGCGATCGAATCGCAGATGGCCGAACAGCAGGCGAAAGTGGACCAGATGCGTGCGCTCGCGGAGCTAAAGCAGAAACAGTTGGACGCGCTCAAGGTCCGTGCCGGCATTGACGGCGTTCTGGTCGACTTGCCTCTGCAGGTGGGGCAACACGTTTTGCCTGGGACGATGCTGGCAAAAGTCGTCCAGCCAAACCATTTGATTGCAGAGTTGAAGATCGCCGAGACCCAGGCGCGAGATGTGCAAATCGGTCAGCCCTCAGTCGTTGATACGCACAACGGCACTGTCTCGGGAACCGTGATGCGGGTTGATCCGGCAGTGCAGAACGGTACGGTCACTGTTGACGTGCAGCTCACCGGCGAACTCCCCAAGGGGGCGCGGCCGGATCTGAGCGTCGACGGAACCATCGATCTGGAGCGGCTGGAGAACGTGCTCTACGTCGGCCGCCCCGCCTTTGGACAGGAAAACAGCACGATTAGCCTGTTCAAACTGGATCCGGAGGGCAAAGGCGCTGTTCGCGTTCCTGTAAAGGTAGGACGCGCGTCAGTAAACTCGATCCAAATTATTGAAGGATTGCATGAAGGTGACACGGTGATTCTTTCCGACATGTCACGCTCGGATAACACGGATCGTATCAGACTCGATTAAGACAAATTCGACCAAGACAACCGATCGAGGCAGAAGCCATGACTGAAGCAAGACAAGAGCTGATCCAGATTGAAGATCTCACCAAAGTCTTTTACACCGACGAAATTGAAACTCACGCGCTCTCCGGAGTGCACCTGGCGATCCGCAAGGGAGAGTACGTAGCCATGTCGGGTCCTTCGGGTTGCGGCAAGTCAACGCTGCTGTCGATCATTGGCCTGCTCGACACCCCCACTGGCGGACGCTACCAACTGAACGGCCAGCCGGTGGAGAACCTAGGCTTTGCGGAGCGATCACGCATTCGCAATCAGGAGATCGGGTTCATTTTCCAGAGTTTCAATCTAATTGGCGATCTCACGGTCTACGAAAATGTCGAGTTGCCGCTGACCTATAGGCAGAAGATGCCCGCGGTTGAGCGCAAGAAGCGCGTGATGGAGGCGCTGGAGCGCGTGGGCATGGCACACCGCATTCGGCACTATCCCTCGCAACTTTCCGGCGGCCAGCAGCAGCGCGTAGCGGTGGCGCGCGCATCTGGCAGGAAAGCCCTCGATTCTGCTAGCGGATGAGCCCACGGGAAATCTCGATTCCCGCAACGGCGAAGCTGTCATGGAATTGCTCCAGAACTCTGCACCGTGAAGGCGCGACGATTTGCATGGTCACGCACGATCCGCGCTTTGCTAAACATGCCGAGCGCGAAGTGCACTTGTTCGACGGCAAAGTCGTGGCGGAAGAAGAACTGAAAAAATTGATGGCGGATGTGCATGCATGACCAGACTGATCCAAGACGTCCGGTATGCTCTGCGGCAGTTGCGGAAGAACCTGGGTTCGCGGCGGTGACTATGCTAACACTTGCGCTGGGGATCGGCGCGAACACTGCCATCTTTACGGTAGTGGATTCCGTAATCTTGCGTGCACTGCCTTATAAAGACTCTGCGCGGATTTACAGAATATGGGGCGCGTTGCCGCCTCGCGGACTCAGCGAACTTCTGGTTTCGGAGCCGGAATTCCTCGAATACAAGAAGAGCCGCAGTTTCGATTACATGGGAGCGTTCGTGACGGCTGCGCTCAATCTCACAAAAGCAGGAGATCCGGAGCGGATCGCTGCAACGTGGGCTTCGGCTGATGCGTTATCTGTGATGAGTGCGGAAACCATTTTGGGGCGAGTTTTTTCAACGGAGGAGGACCAACGCGGCCCCAACCAGGTTGTGGTTCTAAGTTTCCGGCTTTGGCAGACGCATTTCGGAGGCGATCCCGGCATTCTTGGGAAATCCATCACGCTAAATAATGAGAGTAAGACAGTCATTGGAGTGATGCGGTCAGGCTTCAACTTTCCATCCGAGGAAGTCGATGTATGGGCGCCGTTGTTGCTCGATCCGGCAAGCAAGAATGTCGGACTTCATTATCTGGGAGTAGTTGGGCACCTCGCGCCCGGAGTTACTCTGCAACACGCCAGTGCGGAGATGCAATCGCTTGCAGACCAAATCAAGCTCACATATCCCGGCTACTACAAGGAAGCGGTGGGATTTACTGCGGAGCTGGTTTCTTTGCAAGAGCAGATGGTCGGAAATATTCGTCCGGCACTGCTGGTATTGATGGGTGGAGTTGGATTCATGCTGCTCATCTGCTGCGCTAACGTTGCCAGCTTACTATTGGCTCGTGCGGCCGGACGCAAGAAAGAAATCGCGACCAGGACGGCATTGGGAGCCTCACGCCTTCGCCTGATTCACCAACTGCTTACCGAGAGCCTATTGATTTCCTTGGGGGGAGGAGCAATCGGTGTGTTGTTGGCGCTGTGGGGAGTAAGGGTGCTAACTGCAAGCCAGTTCGACCTTCCTCGAATGCAGGAAGTCACCATTGATGGACGAGCGCTGTTTTTTACTTTGGTTGCTTCGCTCCTCACCGGAACAGTTTTCGGATTGGCCCCTGCCTGGCGGGGGTTAGAGCTCGACTTAAATGACTCCCTCAAAGAGGAAGGCCGAAGCGGAAAAGAGAGTAAGGCAGATCGCCGCACGCGTGGTGGATTAGTGATTTCAGAAATTGCTTTCTCCTTGGTGTTGCTGGCTGGAGCGGGACTCATGATCGGATGTTTTGTGCGCCTGCTGGACGTGAAGCTCGGCTTCGATCCCAAAAACGTTCTCACCATGCAACTTTCCCTTCCCCAATCTCAATATGCTGAGGGGCGGCAGGTGACTAGCTTCTACCAGCAACTAATCGATCGAGTTGACTTATTGCCAGGCGTAGAATCCACGGCGTTTGTTAATTACCTACCCATGACGGAAGAAAATGCGACCGCTTCTTTTGAGGCGGAGGGTCGTGTATTGGATTCCGCAACTGCTATCGCCGATTACCACATCATCAGCCCCGATTATTTCTGCGCCATGAGTATTGCCATCATGCAGGGGAGGAGTCTCACGAAATTGGACAGTGAGCGGCCCGCAGCTGTGGTCATCAATCACACAATGGCCCGCGCCTTTTGGCCGGGCGAAGACGTGATAGGCAAACGGATCAGGCTCAAAGCGGATGCGCCCTGGCTTACGGTCGTGGGCGTCGTGGCGGATTTCAAGAACCACGGCCCAAGTCGATCAACGAAACCAGAAATGTACTTCCTGCACAGTGATCAGCCATTTGGCTTGTGGGCAGATCTTCGCTCGATGATGCTAGTGGTCCGAACTGGTTCCGACCCACAGGACATGGCGAACGCAATCCGGCGAGAGATCAGGATGATGGACAGTGATTTGCCGATCTACAAAATTCAGACCATGGAGCATGTCATCGCCGGCTCAATTTCTGAAACACGTTTCACCATGGAGTTGCTTTCTTTCTTTGGCGCCCTCGCTCTGGTTCTCGCCGCAGTCGGAGTCTACGGAGTGATGTCTTATTCGGTTGTGCAACGCACGCATGAGGTCGGCATTCGAAAAGCACTGGGCGCGAGACCTAAAGACATCGCTTTGTTATTCGTCAAGCAAGGTTTTGTGCTTGCCCTTATTGGTGTGACCATCGGACTTTGTAGTGCGTTAACGTTGGCCCGCGTAATGTCCAGGCTGTTATATGGCCTAAGCACAACCGATCCGGCGACATTTATCGGCGTCGCGGCAATACTCGCGTCTGTCACGCTCGCGGCCAGTTACATTCCCGCACGGCGCGCGGCTAGAGTGGATCCTATGGTGGCGCTGCGCTACGAGTGAGGAATTATGGGAAGCTTGCTTCAGAACGTTCGTTACACAATCCGCATGTTGCGGAAGAGTCCTGGCTTCACGGCGGTGGCGTTGCTCACGCTCGCGCTCGCCATTGGGGTCAATACTGCGATCTTCAGCGTAGTGGACGCGGTAGTATTGCGGCCCCTCCCGTACCGTGATCCGGACCGGCTGGTACTGGTGAAGGAGTGGATTCCGCAGGCTACTCCTGATCCGATTCCTGTCTCTGCTCCTGACGTGATTCAGTTTCAGCGCCAGAACAGCGTGTTTGACGGGGTCGCCGCCTATTCCGGTGCGCAATTCGATCTCTCGGGAGAAAACCAGCCACAACGCGTCACCGCGGAGCGCGTGAACTTCAACCTCTTCCCGCTTCTAGGAGTCCAACCGGTGATGGGACGCGGTTTCACGGAAAGTGAAGATCAGCCTGGCCATCAGGTAGCAATCCTAAGCTATGGACTCTGGCGGAGCCGGTTTACTGGCGACCCGAATGTCATCGGTCGTACGCTGAAACTCGATCGCAAAAGCTATACGGTGATCGGTGTTATGCCGCGTGATCTGATGTTCCCGTTGCCCGGGATGGAACAAGGGGCGGCAGCCGACCTCTTTGTCCCCATAGCTTTTACGCATGACGACCTGAGCAATATCGGAGACAACTTCAATAACAGTGTCATCGCCCGATTGAAGTCTGGTGTCAGTCTGGCAAACGCAAACCGCGAGTTGGGAGCAATTGCCCATCGCATTCAAGAGACCTACCCGGCGCAGTTTCGCAGTTCAATCAGCCTCGGAGCGGTGGCATTTTCTCTGAATAATAAAGTAGCGGGCGATTCCAGAAGATCGCTGCTCCTGCTGCTGGGAGCGGTTGGTTTTGTGCTGCTCATCGCTTGCGCGAATGTTGCCAACCTTCTACTCTCCCGCGCCGCGGGCCGGCAAAGGGAAATCGCCCTCCGCTTGGCCGTCGGTGCGGGGAAAGCGCAGCTCTTCTGGCAGTTCCTGACTGAGAGCCTGTTGCTCAGCATGAGCGGCGCGGCTTTGGGCCTCATGGTGGCTTCGTGGAGCACACGGGCGCTGGTCAAACTGATGCCGGCTGATATCCCCCGCGCGCATGTGATTGGACTCAACCTGCCGGTGCTTGGCTTTGCCCTCATGCTATCGGTCTTTACGGGGCTGATTTTTGGACTTGCGCCGGCGTTGTGGGCGGGGCGCACCGATCTCAATAGTACACTGCGGGAAGGGGGGCGGAACGCGGCATTCGGCCCGCAACACCATCGTCTCCGTTCTGCTCTGGTGGTCGGGCAAATTGCGCTGTCGCTGGTACTGCTTGTGGGAGCCGGGCTCCTGGTTCGCAGCTTCGCCCGCGGACTCGAGACAAACCCCGGTTTTCAACCGGAGCACGTGCTCACCGCATCTCTGAGCCTACCAGTGGCGCAGTACCAGAAAGCTGAACAAATTCGTGCTTTCTACCAGCAGCTGATGGCGCGGCTCGAAGTAATGCCGGGAGTGAGGCAGGCAGGAGGGTCGAGCGACTTGCCGCTCCATGGCTCTTGGGTGGAACTCTTTACTCCGGAGGGTTATCAGCCGCCGCCTGGCGCAGGTCTCAACAAATGCAATCAGTCGGTGATTCTCGGGGACTATCTGCAGACCATGGGAATACCGCTCCTGCGCGGACGCACCTTCACGGAGCAGGACAACAGCAGTTCCATGCCCGTCCTTATTGTCAGTGAATCGCTGGCCAAGCAGTACTGGCCTGGCCTGGATCCGATCGGCAAGCGCCTGAAGCTGGGAACGCCGCAGTCGGACGCGCCGTGGCTCACCATTGTCGGGGTGGTCAGCGAGGTGAAGCAGGGAGCCCTGGACGAGGACACAGCACTCCATACCTACGAACCCTTTCTACAGCAGAAATCGCTTTTCAATTCTCTCAACATGACGGTCAAGGCAGTGGGTAAGCCGGCTGACCTGACATCGAGTCTGCGCGCGGCAATTTGGGGACTCGACGACCAGCTCGCAGTGGCCCAGGTCCGAACCATGGATGAGATCGTGGGCGAGTCGACCGCGCCACGCCGCTTCAATTTGTATTTGCTGGGAGGGTTTGCAGTCATGGCGCTGGTGCTGGCTGCAATCGGCATCTATGGCGTGATCGCGTACTCCGTCGGACTTCGCACCCAGGAAATTGGCATTCGGATAGCGCTCGGCGCCGGCAGATTTGATGTCCTGCTGCTGATATTGAGGCCCGGCTTTGCCCTGACTCTCGCAGGAGCTGGGCTTGGCATTGCAGGAGCACTGGCGCTCATACGTTCGATATCGGCGATGCTGTTTGGCGTCCGGCCCACCGATCCGCTTACCTTTGCGGCGGTGTCAATCGTCCTGGTTCTTGTGTCGCTCCTTGCCAGCTACGTACCCGCACGCCGGGCAGCGAAGGTCGATCCCATGGTGGCACTGCGGTACGAGTGAGGGAGTTATGAAAATGCTGCTCCAGGATTTGCGTTTTGCGCTCCGCGTCCTGCGGAAGAACCCCGGATTTACGTTGGTTGCATTCTTCACGCTGGCGCTGGGGATCGGTGCGACCACCGCAATTTTCAGCGTGGTGTACGAAGTCCTGCTACGCCCCCTTCCTTATGAGAATCCTGACCAGATCGTTCGGCTTTGGGAGGTGAATGCGCAGGGCCAGCGGGTGAATTTTACCGACCCGAATTTTGAGGACATCCGTTCGCAGAGCCATTCCCTGCAAGGGCTGGCCGAGTATGCAGACGTAGCCTGAATCGGTTTCCGGTGGTTCCGAGCCGACGCGCACCATGGTGGCCGCAGTTTCGCGGGATTTCTTCCCCCTCATGCGCGTACGGCCCATGCTGGGGCGCAGCTTTGCGGCGGAGGAGCAGCATTTCGGTGCGACGCCCACCGCCCTGGTGAGCTACGGATATTGGCAACAATATCTTGGAAGTACCGCTGATCTTTCGGCGGTCAAGCTGACCATCGAGAATCAGGCGGTGTCGGTGATCGGCGTGCTGCCACCCGGCTTTCGCTTCCCCGATGATTCCACCATCTGGATGCCGCGAGAACTCCGCCAGCGGCTGCCGAGCCGCAGTGCACACAACTGGCATGTATTGGGACGCCTGCGGGAGGGATTGCTCCGGAGCAGGCGCGGGCCGAGCTGGCGTCGATTGCCCGCCAGATCAAGCAGCAGTACGGACAAGATGTCGACATGACCGACGTTGCTGTGGCTCGTCTGCAGGATGCGATGACCAGTAACGTGCGTCCCGCGTTGATGATTCTGCTGGGCGCTGTCACCTTCCTGTTGCTGATTGCCTGCGCCAACGTGGCAAACCTGCTGCTGGCACAAGCCACCGCACGGCAAAGGGAGTTGGCGATTCGCGCCGCAATTGGCGCGACGCGAGGCCGGTTGGTGCAGCAGTTCCTCACGGAAGCCTTGCTGCTCTCTCTGGCCGGAGGCGCCGCAGGCGTGCTGGCGGCACGCTGGGGAGTGGTTGGGCTTGTTCGGCTGGCTCCGCCTGAACTGCCGCTGGTGGAAGAAATTTCCGTCAGCCTGCCGGTACTGCTATTTGCCTTTGGAGTTTCTTCGACGGTGGCGGCCGGACTGGGAGTTTTCAGTGCGCTACGGGCTACATCGGGGCACGCGCAACCGGCGTTGGCGGAGCGTAGCCGGTCACAGAGCGGCGCGCCGCGCGGCCATCGTCTGGGCCGCGCCATCATCGCCGGCCAACTGGCGATCACGTTAGTGTTGCTCACCGGTGCGGGCTTATTGGGGCGCAGTCTGTTGCGCGTTCTCGCCACCGACCCGGGCTTTCATACCGAGCACATCATAACCGTGGATCTTGCGCTTTCTTTTGCTGAGAAAGACGCTGACAAGACGCATCGCATCCAGTTCCTCAATCAGCTATTTGCGCAGATGCGCGCTATTCCTGGAGTGCTGGAGGTTGGGGGCACCGGACGCCTGCCGTTGACTGACATGCTATCGAATGGGACCTACGTCTTATTGGCGCCAGGCGAGCAGCCGCCTCACGCCATGGAGGAATTGGAGAGCTGGTTCCACAATGCGAAGCGCACCGGGTACGCAAACTACAGCCCGGCGAGTGAAGGTTATTTTCGCGCCCTCGGAATTCCGTTGCTCCGTGGACGTCTATTCGCCGATCGGGACACCATCGATGCGCCGCACGTGGCAGTGGTCAACCAGTCACTCGCCAGGAAAAATGGCCGGAGCAGAATCCGCTGGGCCATGACCATTGAGTTCGGCAACATGGACGGCGATTTACGCCCGCTCACCATCGTCGGTGTGGTCGGCGATGTGCGTGAAGACAGCGTGGAAACGCCTCCCGGCCCAACCATTTATGTGAACTACCGCCAACGTCCGCAGGCGACATATCGTTTCACGGCGGTGGTACGCAGCAATGATCGACCCAGCCTCCGTGATCTCCTCCGCCCGGCAAATTGTGCGCACACTCGATCCCGATGTCTCCCCGAGTTTCAGTACGTTTACCCATGTACTGTCTAACTCTCTTAAGGCCCGGCGCTTCAACCTGACGCTGGTGGGTGTGTTCGCGAGCACGGCCTTGCTGCTGGCCATCGCCGGACTCTATGGCGTGATGGCCTATGCGGTCACTCAGCGAACCGGAGAGTTTGGAATACGAACGGCGTTGGGAGCATCTCCGGGCAACATCCTGCGCCTGGTCCTTGGGCAGGGAATCGTAACTGCGCTGATCGGTGTGGCGATTGGATTGGCAGGAGCACAGGCGCTGACTCGAACCCTGCAATCGCTGCTGTTCGGGTTGAGCGCGACTGATCCGTTGACATTTGTGGTAGTCGCCCTGGTGCTCGTTCTTGTGGCGCTGGTAGCTTGCTACGTTCCGGCGCGCCGTGCGGCGAAGGTGGATCCTATGGTGGCGTTGCGGTACGAGTGAGGGAATATGGAAACTCTGTTTCAAGACATTCGCTTCGGCTGCCGCATGTTGCGGAAGGCGCCAGGGTTCACCATGGTAGCGGTGGTTGTGCTGGCGCTCGGCATCGGAGCGAACACTGCCATCTTCAGCGTCGTGAATGCGATATTGCTGCGGCCGCTTCCGTTTCGGGATCCGGAACGCTTGGTGCAAGTGTGGCATGTTCCGCCGCCGACGAATTTTCCTGGAATAACCCGGTTCGACGTTTCTCCCGCGAACTATCTGGATTGGGAGAAACAAAACCATGTGTTCGAGAGCATGGCGATCTACAGATACTCTAACTATAACTTAACCGGCACCGGCGAACCGGAGTCAGTGTCTGCGATTGGAGTGTCACCGGCGTTCTTCTCCGTACTCAAGGTGCAACCGATTTTGGGCCGCGTGTTCTTGCCTGAGGAAAATCAAAGCGGACGCGGGCATGTCGCGGTCCTCAGTCAGTCGTTTTGGCTGACTCACTTCGCCGCAGACCCGAACATCATTGGCCGCACAATCTCACTCGACAGCCAAAGTTACACGGTTGTGGGCGTCATACCCTCGAAATCGGTCTTTCCCACGTCTTCCGACCCAAAGGCTCAGCCGCAGTTATGGATTCCGCTGGCGTGGACCGATGCGGAGCGCGCCATTCGCGGAAACCATAACTATCTCGTCATTTCCCGCTTGAACGCAGGAGCAGATGTGAAACAGGCCGGCGCGGAGATGAACACCATATCCACTCGCTTGGAGCAGGAGTATCCCGCGGACGATAAAGGTTGGGGGGCAGCGGTGGTCCCGCTGCGAGATCAGTTGGTGGGGGATGTCCGCCCGGCCTTGATGGTCTTACTCGGAGCGGTGGGATTTGTCCTGCTGATCGCGTGCGCCAACGTGGCCAATCTGGTTTTGGTCAAAACCCTGGCCAGACAGAAAGAGATTGCGATCCGAACCGCCCTGGGCGCGAGCTCGGCTCGTGTGGCGCGGCAGATCCTCTCTGAAACTTTGTTGCTGGCACTCACGGGAGGCGCACTGGGACTCCTTTTTGCACGTTTCGGAGTGAAGCTGATTGTCGCTTTTCTGGCTCAAGGCCTCCCGCGGGCGACGGATATTGCCGTGGATGGCTGGGTGTTGGCGTTCACTCTTACAGTTTCTGTGTTTACCGGTGTAGTTGCAGGCTTGGTGCCGGCCGTGCGCGCAAGCAAAGCGAACCTGAACGATTCATTGAAACAAGGTTTGGGCCGGACCGACGCGGATTCCGGCGGCAACCGGACGCGCGGTGTGCTGGTGGTTTCTGAAGTAGCGTTGTCGCTGGTGCTGCTGGTCGGCGCGGGATTGATGATTCGCAGCTTGTCGCGACTGCGAAACGTCGATCCCGGGATGGATTCCCATAACGTTCTCACCATGTCAATCGCGCTTTCTCCGACGAAGTACGAAAAACCGGTGCAGCAGACTGCCTTCTACGACCAGCTTTTGCAGCGCGTGCGTTCGGTGCCCGGGGTTGTGTCTGCGGGCGCGATTGATACCTTGCCGTTGGGGGACGGCGGCTCCACCCAGCCGATTTCGGTCGAAGGGCATCCCATGCTCGCGATGTCGGAACAGCCGGAAGTGGCGGTTCGCGGCGTTGAACCTGGATTCTTTGAAACGATGCGAATCCCGCTTTTGCAAGGGCGTCGGTTGAGTAGTGCGGATGTTGCCGACCGCCCGGCTGTGATCGTGATCAGCGATTCGATGGCTAAACGTTTCTGGCCGGGCCAGAATCCGATTGGCAAGCGCTTAAACATGACTTTCTTTCCCGACAAGTGGAGAGAAGTGGTTGGCGTGATCGGAGACATCAAGCAGGATGGGTTGAATGTAGCCGAGCCAGTGGCAACCCTGTACCTGCCGCTGGCTCAGTATCCCACGCGTTACATGTCGCTGGTGGTGCGGACGTCTTCGCACCCGAACACGGTAATTTCCGCGATTTCAAATGCTGTGCACGAAGTGGATCGAGAGCAACCATTGGTCGACGTGATCACCATGGATGACATTGTGGCCAGCTCCCTCTCCCATCAACGCTTCAACATGTTGTTGCTGTCGACCTTCTCGGGCCTTGCTCTGTTGCTGGCCGCAATCGGGATCTATAGCGTGCTGGCTTATTCGGTAAGACGGCGCATGCGTGAGATTGGCGTCCGCATGGCGCTGGGAGCGCAGCGCGGTGACATTTTGCGCATGATCCTTGGCCAGGGAACGAAGCTCGCCCTCATTGGCACGGGCATCGGGATTGCTGCTGCCTTCGGGCTTACGCGCCTAATGGCCAGCCAGTTGTTTGGTGTGACGGCGACCGATCCGATCACGTTCCTGAGCGTGGCGGCATTGATCATCCAGGTGGCGTTGGCTGCCTGTTACATTCCAGCGCGCCGTGCCACGAGAGTGGATCCCATAGTAGCGCTGCGGTACGAGTAGGAGGAGATCATAAGGATGATTGGAATTCTCCAAGACATTCGCTACGCGTTGCGGCAGATGCACAAGAGCCCTGGGTTCACGTTGGTTGCAATGCTCACTTTGGCATTGGGAATCGGAGCTAACACCGGCATCTTTACTTTGGTCAATGCGGTTCTCTTGAAGTCATTGCCCGTGCCAGACCCTGAACAGCTCTTCCTGGTCAGGATGAACGACAGGCTTGCTGAGAACACGCGTTTTTCGTATCCGCTGTTCCAGAACATGCGTGCCGCTCTCCCACAGGCTGCAAGTGTGGCGGCAATGACGTGGCCTTCTGACTTCTACGCTAACTTTGGAAATAGTCAGTCCGAGATGGTCAGAGGGCAGCTTGTTTCAGGAAATTATTTCCAAACTCTTGAAACCTATCCAGTCCTGGGACGCCTCTTGACCGTGGACGACGACCGCGTTGTGGGTGGCAGTCCGGTCGCCGTGATCAGCTATGGCTGCTGGCAGCGTCGTTTCGGGCGGGATCGCAACCTGATTGGACGCAAGATCGTGGTGAACCGAATGCCGCTTGAGATCGTTGGAGTGGCCGCGGCCGGCTTTTTCGGCACAAAAGCGGGAACGGCGCCAGAGTTTTGGCTTCCGACAACGATGCAGTCGGCAGTGCACTACGCCCAACACTACAGCCAAACGGAAGCGGCCGAGTTCGACAAGCCTTGGATTCCTCAGCCGGATATCAGGTGGTTGCAGTTCATCATACGAGTGAAGAGTCCTCAGGCTCTTGCTCAGGCGGACGCCGCCCTCAACCAAGTTTTTCGACAGGACTTGGAACGCTCAGCTCTGAGCCTGACAGATCCTCAGGAGCGTCAAGCTTCTCTCCGAACCCGGCTTGATCTCGAACCCGGAGGCCGGGGTTTGCCTGCTTTGCGGCGAAGCTTTTCGCAATCCCTAACGGTTTTGATGGGTACTGTAGGACTCGTGCTGCTAATCGCTTGCGCGAACCTTGCCAATCTCCTGTTGGCGCGGGCGGCGGCGCGCGAACGTGAAATCGCGGTGCGTCTTTCGTTGGGCGCAACCCGGGCACGATTAGCCCGTCAGCTTCTGACGGAGTGCGTGCTGCTGTCTAGTTTCAGTGCAGTGCTTGGTATCGGGGTCGCCTATTGGTGCAGCGCCGTCTTACCTAAATGGGCAGCCAGTGGAGACACGCCGATCCCGCTGAGTCTTGCGCCGGATGCGCGCGTTCTCTTTTTCAGCACGGCCGTCGCGTTGCTGACTGGATTCCTGTTTGGCCTGGCTCCGGCGGTGCAGGGTACACGAGTTGAGCTGGCCCACGCTCTGAAGGCCAGCGCACGAGGGTTCGCGGGCAGCGGTCGGGTTCGCCGCGGTTGGTCGTTGAAACAGGCGCTCGTGGTCTCGCAAGTCGCGCTATCCCTAGTTCTTCTGGTCGGCGCAGGTTTGTTTCTTCGGACTCTTCGGAGCTTCTCTGACTTGGATCCTGGTTTTGACCGGGCCCACGTCCTGACGGTATGGCTGGACACGCACATGGGTGGTTACAAGCAGGAGCAACTATCTTCTTTATACCGGCGCTTAATCGAGCAAATGGAAGCGATCCCGGGTGTGCGCTCGGCAGCATTGGCTAGCTGCGGCCTTGCGATTGGATGTGGTGACTCCAGCGACATCTACCTTCCCAGAATTCCACATGCAAACGGCGAAACAGATGCCCAGGAACGCCGCGTCAGTCAGCACTTCTTCGATACGGTTGGAATCCCCCTGGTCGAAGGCAGGGATTTCGCAACCACAGACAGTGAAAAAACTCCTGCCGTTACGATCGTAAACCAGACTTTTGTCCGCGAGTTCCTGAAAGACAAGAATCCTATTGGCCAGTACTTCGGCTATGACGCGGCAAACGATCATCGCTTCCAGATTGTCGGTGTCGTCAAAGATGCGCGTGTGAATGACATCCGCGAAAGCGCGCCGCCCATGATCTATCACTCCATCGCGCAGGATGTTATCGATGCGGAAAGTCTCGACGTGCGTACCGTCGCTGATCCGAGCCAGTTGATTTCACAAATCAGACAAGCCGTCCGCAGTGTCGATCCGAATCTGCCGATTGGCGGCGTAACTACGTTGGCCGAACAGGTAAGCAGCAACCTGGCGCCGCAACGACTGATTGCTCGCCTCACTACGATATTCGGCGCCTTGGCTCTGGGTCTGGCTTGCCTTGGGCTGTACGGAGTGATGTCTTATACCGTCGCGCGGCGTACCAGCGAATTGGGAATTCGATTGGCCCTGGGATCGACGCGCTCGAGGGTACTGTGGGTTGTGCTGCGTGAAAGTTTGATCCTGATCGGAGCCGGGATACTTGTTGGCGCGTGTTTGTCGCTGGCTGGAACACGTTTAGTAAGCAGCATGCTCTATGGCTTGAGTCCTCATGACCCCTTTACATTAGCGGCCGCTGCCGTGCTGCTCTTATCGATGTCGGTCGCGTCGGGCCTGTTGCCCGCGTGGCGGGCCGCGCATGTGGATCCAACAGAAGCTTTGCGTGCCGAATAACTGTAACTAAGGATATCTCCAAAGCGAGAGTGAAATGGCCCAACTAGAAACGTCGACCGCACCTGGTCGCGCTGCGATCTGAGCAGGAGGAAACCAAAGGAGATGACTGGACTACTCCAAGACCTCAGATACGCGCTGCGGCAACTCCGCAAAAGTCCCGGATTTACGACGACTGCAATTCTGATGCTTGCCATAGGAATTGGCGCAAACACAGCGATTTTTCAGTTGCTTGCTGCTGTCCGGTTGCGCAGCCTGCCTGTGCAAGCACCGGAGGAACTCGCCGAAGTGAAGATTGTCGGCGGCAATCATGGTATGGGTCTCAATCAGGAGTATGGAGAATTGACGCATCCAGTCTGGCGGGAAATACGCGAGCAGCAGCAGGCATTCTCCGGAATGTTTGCGTGGAGCGTAAACCAAAGGTACGTGGGTCAGGGAAGCCAAATGCGGCGCTTCAACGGCCTTTGGGTGAGTGGCAATTTCTTCCAGGTGTTGGGGCTGCGGCCCTGGCGCGGGCGGTTGTTGATTCCAGAGGACGAGGGGGCGTGCCCCGTATCGCATGCGGTAGCCAGTTACTCGTATTGGCAAAGCGCGCTGGGCGGGCGGGATCTTAGGGCCGGCATCAATCTTGTCGTAAATAACGATCTGGTCCAGATCATCGGCGTGACGCCTCCGACCTTCTTCGGAATGGTAGTGGGCCAGAGCTTCGATATCGCACTCCCATTTTGCCAGCCGAAGGAAGGATTCAGGAGCGACGTTTTCGAGTTATCTGTGATGGGGCGCCTGAAGCCAGGTTGGACAATTCGACGCACCTCCGCGGATATGGACACGCTCAGCCCCGGCGTTTTCGAGGCTACGACTCCACCAGGCCGCGATACAGATACGACCGAAACTTACAAACACTTTCGACTTGCGGCGTACCCTGCTTCAACAGGTGTCAGTTCTCTGCGAGAGTATGACCATTCCCTACTGTTGCTGCTGGGGATCACGGGTTTGGTGCTGCTTATTGCGTGCGCGAATTTAGCCAATCTCATGCTCGCGCGGGCAAGTGCGCAGCAACGCGAGATTGCGGTGCGGCTGGCGCTCGGGGCCTCGCCCTGGCGTCTATTGCAGCAACTGCTGGCGGAAACCCTCCTGCTAGCCGCGACTGGCGCCGTTCTGGGGATCGCTCTGGCGCAGTCTTTGAGCCGGGTACTAGTGTGGTCGATTTCCACGAAAGACTCGGCAGTGAGTCTGCAGATCATCATGGATTGGCGTTTGCTGCTCTTCGCAACTGTAGTGGCGGCCCTGACTTGTGTGATTTTCGGAGTCGTGCCCGCGTTACGGGCCACTCGCGTCGAGCCGCTCTCTGCGATTAGACCTGGAGCCCGCGGAACGACGGCAGGCCGCGAACGGTTCTTATTGCATCGAGTAATGGTCGTAACGCAAATCTCGGTATCGCTGGCTCTGCTGGTAGGCGCGCTATTGTTTGTACGGAGTTTTCGAAATCTGATCACTCTCGATCCAGGAATGCGTGAAAGCGACATTAGCGTAGTATTTCTGGGGTTCTGGCAATCCCATTTGGCGACAGAGCGCTGGGCGGACTTCGAACGGGAATTGCTGGACGAGTTGCGCTCGGTGCCGGGAGTGCTGAGCGCGGCAAGCACCACGCATGTCCCGTTGTGGCCGGGTAGTTGGGAACACGGCGTTCGCGTCGGAGCAACGGAAGGAAATGCGAAATTTGCCTGGGTGAGTCCGGACTACTTCGAAACCATGGGTATTCCGGTAACCACCGGGCGCAGTTTCAGCCGGGATGATACCGCGTCATCGCCACGAGTCGCGATAGTAAACCAGACCTTCCTACGCCGTTTTATCGGCGATGCCAACCCGATTGGGAAAACCTTGCTTACTAGCCCGGAGCCGAACTATCCGGCCACGGTTTATGAGATCGTCGGCGTCATCCCGGACACCAAGTACAACGATCTGCGCAGCGAGACACCGCCGATGAGCTTTGCGCCCGCGTCGCAGTTCCCTGCGCAAGGGCCTTGGGGATCCGTAATGATCCACTCAAATGTTCCACATGCGGCATTGATCGCAACTGCAAAAAGGAAGCTCGCTGAAAAGCACCCTGACATCATTGTGGAGTTCTCGGATTTCCAGAGGCAGATTCGCGATGCGCTGGTCGAGGAGCGGCTGATGGCAATGCTGTCGGGATTCTTCGGCGCGTTGGCAGCCCTGCTGACGATGATCGGGCTATATGGCGTCATTTCCTACATCGTACTGATGCGCCGGAATGAAATCGGTATTCGCATGGCGCTCGGCGCGAGTCGGAGGAATGTTGTTGGTATCGTCTTGCGGCAAGCACTAACGCTTCTGGCGCTTGGTATCGCCGTTGGACTGCTTATCGCGCTTGCCACTACTCGAGGTGGCAGTTCGCTGCTTTTCGGTTTGCAGCCGAATGATCCGCTCGCGTTCGCCGGCGCTAGTGTCCTGTTGATCGTGATCGCATTGCTAGCTAGTTTTTTGCCAGCACTTAGAGCTTCTCGGGTGGACCCGGTAGTGGCGTTACGGTATGAGTGATTGCGTAGTTCTGAGGAAAACTAGTTTAGGGGAAATATGATCCAACTAAAAAATATTGAACGCAGCTACAAAACTGCTGCCGGACAAACGTGGGTCTTACGCCGCATCAATTTGGAGATTCACCAAGGCGAGTTTGTCACCTTCATGGGGCCATCCGGAGCAGGGAAGTCTTCCCTATTGAATGTGCTTGCCTTGCTCGACGATCAGTGGCAAGGCGAGTACTGGTTTCGCGAGCAGGCTGTCCATGAGATGAAACGCAAACAGCGTGGCGAACTGGCCAAGCGCAACATCGGCATGGTGTTTCAGAGCTATCACTTGCTTGACGATCTGACCGTGCGCGAGAACATTGACCTGCCGCTCTCCTATAAAGACGTCCCAAGTGGTCAGCGGCAGAGCCTGGTGGCTGACACACTGGATCGGTTCCAGATTGTCGCCAAGAAAGATTTGTTTCCCAGCCAGCTTTCCGGAGGGCAGCAGCAGTTGGTAGGAGTAGCTCGTGCTGTCATCCACAAACCTGCGGTCTTGCTTGCCGACGAGCCCACAGGAAATCTGCACTCTTCACAGGCCAAGGAAATCATGGAACTCTTTCGCGAGCTGAACCAGCAGGGAACGACGATTGTTCAGGTGACCCACTCAGAAGTGAATGCAGCCTATGGCACTCGCACCATTCAACTGCGTGATGGCTGGATGGTCGGCGACACGGCGAACCCTGATTTACAGCCGTATGCGGTGGTGAAGCAATGAAGGAGATCGCTCACCGGCCTAACTTTCTGCCGCAGATTGTGGCATGGTTTCTCGTCGTGGTGACCGCGACAGCTTCCGGACAGACAAACGCGTCCGCTCGTTTTGACATGCCTGCGTCGCACAATCCTCTCGGCGCGTATTCGGCGGACCAGGTTCCTCGCCCGGATCTCACGAATTCTCCACTGCTCGGGCAATTGATCCGCGACGGCAAGCTGTACTTGTCTCTCAAGGATGCCATCCGGCTGGCGCTGGAGAACAATCTCGACCTGGCCATCGCCCGCTACAATCTTCCGATCGCCAACATGGATATATTGCGCACTCGTGCCGGCGGAATTTTTCGTGGCGTGAATGCTGGCGTGGTGCAGGGAACTCCAGGCGGCGGGGTTGGCGGCTTCGGTACAGGAGCCCCTGGAGCTGGCGCGGGTGGCACGACCGGAGGCGCAGGTGGAGCAGGCGCGGGCGCGTCCGGATTGGTGCAATCCACCTTGGGCGTGGGTACTGCCGTCGCCTCGTACGATCCCGCGATTATTGGCTCGGTTGGCGCTGAGCACCAAACTACGCCTTTGGCTAATCAACAAATCTACGGTGTGCCTTCGTTGCAATCGAACACCGGACAGGCAGGCATTACCTACTCGCAGGCCTTTCCAACTGGAACCAGTTTTACTGTCGAATTCAACAACAGCCGCCAGACCACCAACAGTCCGTTCTTCAATTTGTCTCCCGTACTGAATTCGATGTACCGTTTCTCCTTCCAGCAGCAATTGCTGGCGGGATTCGGGTTTGGGCCCAATCTGCGCTATCTAACAATCGCAAAAAACAATAAGAAGATCTCTGACATCGGATTCAAAGATCAGGTGATCGCAACCATCACGCAGATCAAGAACATTTATTGGGACCTGGTAAACGCCTATGAACAGGCACGGGTCAACGAGCAGTCGCTGGCGTTTGCCCAGCAGTCACTGGACAATGCTAGGAAACAACTTCAGCTTGAGAGTGTGCCCGCCATGGATGTAATGCGCGCCGAAGCTGAAGTATCAAAGCGCGATCAGGACCTGACTGTGGCGCACACCAGCCTGCAACTTCAGGAGTTGCTCATCAAGAACGCCTTAACCAAGAGTCTTGATGATCCCGTGCTTGAAGCGGTGCCGGTTGTTCCCGTGGACCGCTTCGAGTCTGTCGAAGCGCAGGCCACAGAGGCAGTTCAGGACCTCATCGCCCAGGCGTTGCGTGACCGTCCTGAACTTGCCGAGTCTGATGTTGATCTGGCTAACCGGCAGATCAGCGGGAGAGCGGCGCGCAATGCGCTGTTGCCATCACTGTCGCTGGTCGGCTTCTATGGAGGATCGGGATTAGCCGGGCCACTGAATCCGATCTACAACCTTCCGACTCCGAATTCTTCGAACGTGCCCTTGGACTACTCCGGTGCTCTGGCGAATGCCTTCAACAATTCCTCCCCTGATTACTACATCGGGCTGAGTCTGAATATCCCCTTGCGGAATCGGGTGGCCAAGGCCGATCAGTACCGCTCGGAGCTGGAATACCGGCAGGCCGAACTGCGCCGCGAGCAATTGAGAAAGCAGATCCGCATCGAGGTGCGAAACGCGCAATATGCGTTGGAACAGACAGGGGCGCGGGTTGGGGCGGCTCGAAAGGCGCGGGACCTGGCACAGCGTACATTCGAGATCATGCAGAAGGAGCAGACCCTCGGGGCGGGATCAACTTTCCAGACCATGACCGCCCAGCGGGATCTCTCGATCGCCGAACTCGATATGGTCACCGCCATGACGACCTACGAAAAGGCAAAAATTGAGCTCGATCGTGCAACTGGCAGTGCTTTGGAACATAATGGAATAAAGGTGCAGGACGCGGAAAACGGCACCATCGCCAGTCAGAGCCCTTAGCTCATGCCAAGCTCAACCAAGACCGGGGAGATTGGGCTTTCCGCCGGGTTGGCGCAAAGTGCATCGATATCTCCACGCATTCTCGCTGCAGACGACCAGCAGCATATTCTCGAGGCCATTGAACTCCTGCTAAAACCGCAGGGCTACGAAGTTGACGTTGTTCGCTCTCCCGAGCTCGCACGCGACGCTCTCGCGAGTTCTTCCTACGACGCCGTGTTGATCGATCTGAACTACACGCGGGACACCACATCCGGACAGGAAGGGTTGGGGCTACTTTCAGATATTGTCGCCATGGACAGCACGCTGCCGGTGATCGTCATGACTGCATGGGGCAACGTGGACCTGGCGGTTGAAGCGATGCGCCGGGGAGCGCGGGATTTTATTCAGAAGCCATGGGAGAACGAGCGGCTGCTTGCCATTCTGCGAACCCAAGTCGAACTTCATCGTGCGCTGCAGCGAGCGGAACGGCTGGCCGCCGAAAATCGTCTGCTGAGTGTCCAGGGCCGGCCTGAGTTCATTGCTACAGCGCCGTCTATGATCCCGGTACTGGAAGCCATCACTCGTTTCGCTCCATCAGATGCGAATGTCTTGATTACCGGCGAGCATGGGACTGGCAAAGAAGTAGTTGCCCGGACGATCCATGTCCTGTCGCTGCGGGCTTCCCGTCAGATGGTCGCGGTGAATACCGGCGGCCTGGCAGAAGGCGTTTTTGAAAGTGAACTCTTTGGCCACGTGAAGGGCGCCTTCACCGATGCCCGGACGGACCGTATTGGCCGTTTCGAGCTGGCGGATGGCGGCACAATTTTTCTTGACGAGATTGGCAACGTGCCAATGCGGCAGCAATCCAAGTTGCTGCGCGTGCTGGAGTCGGGAGAAATCGAACGGGTGGGATCGTCGCGCTCCAAGCGAATTGATGTGCGCCTAATCTCTGCTACGAATTCGGATCTCCAGGCCGCCTGTCAGGCTGGCCAGTTTCGCGAAGACCTGTTGTTCCGCCTGAATACGGTTGAAATCCATTTGCCACCCTTGCGTGAGCGCCGCGAGGACATTCCGGTTCTTGCCCTGCATTTCCTGTCGCACTACGCCTCCCGGTATCGTCGCGCTGATTCGGGGGATGATCCTTCAGCCTTGCAATCGTTGATGCAATATTCCTGGCCGGGCAACGTTCGTGAGTTAGAGCACACGCTGGAGCGCGCTGTGCTCATGTGCCGCAGCGAACAAATCCAGCCTGGGGATCTGGGTCTGGGTCTGCAGCGATCCACAGGCGCAGAACCTGGAGGAACTGAGCCTCGAATCGGTGGAGACAATCCTGATCCGCAAGGCGCTGCAGCGCTTTCAGGGTAATGTAAGCCAGGCCGCCGAAGCGCTCGGTCTGAGCCGCGGAGCGCTTTACCGTCGAATGGAAAAGTATGGGCTCTAGCCCGCGCGAGACTGAAAAGTCAAAACCCAAGAAACCGCGGTCGCGCCCCTTTCGAGCGTCGAATTATTCGTTCCTCGTTGTGGCTGGCGATCCCAGGACTTATTGACCAGCGGTATCCTGATCTGGGTGCAAGACTGGGCCATCGAATCAAAGTTGGCCCTACTTTTCGCCGAATTGGTTGTTTGCGGATTGATCCTCGCCGCTCTTCACGATCAAATTATTCGTCCCCTGCAGACGCTGGCCAATGTGGTCGGCGCTTTGCGGGAAGAGGACTATTCCTTTCGCGCACGGATGGCGATTCCCGACGACGCTCTTGGCGAGCTGTCTCTCGAAGTCAACATGCTGGCCGACCTGCTGGCAGCACATCGCATTGGCGCGATTGAAGCGACCGCCCTGCTCCAGCGTGTGGTCGAAGAAGTGGATATTCCGCTGTTTGCATTCGATCCAAGCGAGACCCTGCGTCTGGTGAACTCGGCCGGTGAAAGACTTCTTCAACAGGCGTCTCCGAGACTGCTTGGCAGGACGGCCGCGGAGCTGGGTCTGAAATCGTGCCTTTCCGCCGAGAATGCGTCTGTGGTCCCGTTGCACTTCAACAGCGATGCGCGCTGGTTTGTACGGCGAAGCTCGTTTCGGCAGCGCGGAGTACCGCACACCCTGGTGGTTCTTTCCGATGTGAGCCGGGCTTTGCGGGAAGAAGAGCGGCTCGCTTGGCAGCGGCTGATTCGTGTAATGGGTCACGAGTTGAATAATTCGTTGGCGCCGATTAAGTCGATCGCCGGGAGTCTCCATGCACGGCTCTCGGGAACTACTCTTGCCGCGGAGGAGCGTGAGGATTTCGACCGCGGGCTGGGCATCATCGAAGCTCGTGCGGCGTCCCTTAACCGTTTCCTGCAAGCGTACCGGCAACTGGCGCAGATGCCGCCGCCCATCCTGAAGCAATCAACCCTGTCGCCATTGGTGACGCGCGTAGCGGGATTGGAGACCCGCATCGGCGTTAAAGTGATCCCAGGACCAGATGTGACCGTAATGGCAGATCCGGATCAACTCGAACAGATGCTGATCAATCTGGTGCGGAACGCAGCCGAGGCGGTTCTGGAGGCCCCGCCTTCAACGGAAAGCCCGAACGAAGCCAACACTCTTCCGAAGAATGGGTTCCAGCCGGCCGT
Organism: Terriglobia bacterium; assembly: GCA_963803655.1. Lineage (GTDB taxonomy): Bacteria > Acidobacteriota > Terriglobia > Terriglobales > Acidobacteriaceae > JAIQFF01. Next base: position 275,670 of record CAWDNR010000005.1, on the reverse strand, counting down.
TGTCATTAGCTGGAGGCTGCTCGAAAAAGTTGTGGACTTAACCATCGAAGACAACGGCCCGGGCCTGCTCAATCCGAGCAACGCGTTTGTTCCGTTCTATACAACGAAACCTTCCGGCAGTGGTATCGGCCTTGTTCTTTCCCGTCAAATCGCGGAAGCACACGGCGGATCCATTGAACTCACGAACCGGCTTCAAGAGAGGGGTTGCAGAGTGAGAGTCATATTGCCGCGACCAGAGTTGTAACGGAGCGAATGCCGGCACGTTAGCTCTGCTTCTGGGGGTGGTTCGACTCAAGCCGCCACCTGGTTTTCAGCACAGGCAAGTTAGTGTGACCGCGGGGATCGATAAGCATGCCAGACCGGTAAGGTAACAAGCGAGAATTCGGGTCCAATTAGGGTCCATTAACAGTTTCCGAGAGTTCCTCATAACGCCAAAGGTGGCTGCCAGTGCTGTTGAATCTCAATCAGTTACCGCTAGACTGGACTTGACACGGTAGAGGTCTGGGGTTCGAGGTCCCGACGTGCCTACCATTTCTTTCAATCATTTAGCTTCTCTGACGTCGTCCCACGAGGCTCCAAATGGCTTCATTAAGGTCCGCGGCCGTAGTTGATATCGACAGAGATTTGACTTCGCCCCAGTTCCTCGACCAGGTACGGTGGCTCGGAACGCCGGAATGCGTGGCACAACTTTCGGTTTGCCCGTCGGACTTAATCACAGATAGCGCAGCGAGGGCGGGTACTCCAAAGAAAACTCCTAGGGCGCCTACTTCGTCAGATATTTTTTTCGATGCCGATGACTAGCAAGGAGCGGCCTAGCTACCACATCTCTATTCAGGCTCTGAAATATGCCCTTGCCACATTGATCCAAGGTGTCGCATCGACACTTCGTCATCAACTTTTTGAGCACGCCTCGCACGGCTTTTATTCCATCCATCAGATGATCCAGCTCCGCAAGCTTTCTTTGGGAGAGCGTTCGCCAGCGTTCCGAAGGGCGAGTGATGTCGCGGAAACCAAAGAACAAGTGTCGGATTTCAGTCAATGTAAAACCGAGTTGACGCGCACGCTGAATAATTGCTAGGCGGTAAAGCGCTGTGGTGTCGTATCGTCTCTGCCCGCTCGATCTCGGAGCCCGGGGAAGCAGTCCAATTCTCTCGTAGTACCGAATCGCCGATGCTTGGAGTCCAACTTGTCTTGCCACCTCGGAAATCGTTAATTCGGGCATGAGGATATTCTAGATCACACCTTCCGATCAACATCGAACGTTGACAGATTCTTTACAAACCCCCCTTGCCTTAAAGTCGAGTTTAAGTTGTAACGTGATAAATGAGCGACGGAACGTCCAGAGCTTCGCCGCCAGGAGGAGAAGTGCTCATGCAGAAAATGAAGCGGATATTGATGCTCGTGCTGTGGTTGACTTCTGGCAATAGTTTGGCACAAGTCGGCCAGCAGCGCGTTGGGACCGGGGATGCTGGCAGCTTGGACGCAGGACGGGAAAAGCACGCGCTGCAGGTCTTGGCGAAGCTCACCGAGAAAGTGATCGTGTCTGCCGCTGATGCCATGCCCGCCGACAAGTATGGCTTTGCGCCAACGGATGGTGAATTCAAGGGCGTGCGTACCTTCGGTCAAATGGTGAAACACCTGTCCGCAACCAACTACATTCTGGCCACGGCGGCCTTGGGAGAGGAGCCACCCGCAGATGCTGGCGACGAGCTTGGGCCTGAAGCTGTGAGAACTAAGGCCGAAATCCTCAATTACCTGAAAGGCTCATTCGTGTATCTGGACAAAGCAATCGAAGCTATCGGCCAGAAGACTGCGCCCGTTAAATCCTCGCCGATCTCGCCCCTGAAAAGCGCGGAAGCGACTCGTCTGGCATTGGTGGTGGAGTCCTTGGCGCATGCTTTTGACCATTACGGACAAATGGTCGAGTATCTGCGCATGAACGGGGTCGTTCCGCCCGCAAGCCGGCCATGAAGTACGGTTCTGATGACGTGCGGTTAGCTTGCTGTTTGACCAGCGCGGAACTCAACGAAACAGCTCCATGCCCTCGTGGCGGACAGCTCTGGGCTCTCGTCGTTGGCCTAGACGACAGTGGTCGCCATGCCGCGTTGGACGGATGCCGCACGAAGTGCTCGTTCAGCTCGGCTAACCTCAGTCGGACAGAGTCGAGGGTGCAGGTTGGCAATCGACACCTCCACCTCGGGTGACGGCGCATCGGACGGACGCCCCCTGCTAGCTAACGGGGGCTAATGTCTGAGTCATCGGAGTAACCGGCCCTAAGGCGAGACCACTGGGAGGTGGGACGTCCATTGGTACGCAGCGTGTCCATAATGTCCCCTTGCGGCCAGCCAGCTGGCGAGTCCTCCCACGTCTCCTGCCGACCGTAGACGGTCAAGTCGAGCAACCGATAGTTGTTATCCATCGCCTCGACGCCACGAATTGTGGTCCAGTGAGTCTCGAAGACATTGGATCCTTGTCGCAGGTAGCAAACGATGTGCATCATGCCCACCCGGCGTCCAACCAAGAGGGTCTCGAGCGAGTCCTGGGCCGCGTACCAAGGCATCTCCCAGCCCATGAAGTCGCGATATTTGGCGCTCTCTTCGTACGGGCCTTGGCAAAACGTGGCGTAGGTGACGTCGCGAGAATGAATATAGGACAGCTCGCGGACCTGCGATGTAACCCAGGGGCACCCCTCGCACTGCTCCGGCGCAGGGTGGCCGGTATGCCACATAAAGTAGTAGGCGATCAGCTGTCGACGCCCCTCGAACACCTCGAGAAGCGTCGCCGGGCCGTGCGGGCCAATCAGGGTGATGGTGGGGTCCACCTCCACCCTGGGCAGCCGCCGGCGGGCTGCTGCAATGGCGTCGCCTTCTTTTGTGTGAGCCTTCTCTCGAACCCGCGATGCGTCCAGCTCGGCGTGGAAGGTGGCCCGGTCGACTACGTTAGGGGCTCCAAGTTCATCTCTCATGAAGTCTGTCATCGTTCTCTCCGTTAGCGCCGGGGGCGCTGTTTTCATCTTCCTGAAGTCGCGCTCGACCTCACTGTCTCCAGTCATATGCTTCGTCATCGTCTTTCCTTTCCGCGCGGTGGTGAGATCAAAGTCAGCCAAGATCTCCTCCTGGCTATGCTCCGCGCACATAAGGAGGCACTCGCGCGGCTCCTGCGTGAAAAGAGCCGCTGCTCGACGGCGGCGAAGTGGTCGCCCTTCTTTAGCTCGCCTTCGCCTCTTCGTCGCGCCTTCGCAAGGCGGCTCCTTGAGGATCGGTGATTATATCCACCCACTTCGGGTGCGGCGAGGCTTCGGCGTCGTAGTTGTCGTGCCAGTTCCACCACTTGTACGGCGCGGTCTGGCGGTAACCCTCCGGCGAATCCTCCCAGGTTTCCTGACGGCCGAGCGGTGTGATGTCGAGGTAGCTCCAAGTGGTCCCCATCGCCTCGTCGCCGCGGCCGTTGATGAAGTATGTGCGGAACACCCGCTCGCCGTCGCGGAAGAACACATTGTGGCCGTGCCATTCATCGACGCCGAAGTCCGCGTCGAAGCTGTCGGTCATGGTGTACCAGGGAACCTCCCAGCCCATCCGCGCCTTCAGGCGCGCGATGTCCGCCTGCGGCGCGCGTGAGGCGTAGGCGAGGGTCGTGTCGCGGGCGTTCAGATGGGCCAGGTGGGCGACCTGATCGGCGCCCAGGGAGCACCCGCGACAGGCGTGCTCGGGCCATCCGAACACCCCGGGCTCGAAGAAGGCGCGATAGACGATCAATTGAGGGCGACCCTCGAACAGGTCGAGCAGGCTAACCTTACCCTTGGGTCCGTCGAACTCGTACTTCTTCTGCACCACCATCCACGGCATGCGTCGACGCTCGGCGGCCAGCGCATCACGGGAGCGGGTGAAGGCCTTTTCCTTCACGAGCATCTGCTGGCGCGCAGCCTCCCACTCCTGCTGCGACACGATCGGGGGCGTCTTCATCGCGAGATACCCTTTCCCTTGTTCCCTTTCTCTCTCTTTGCTTGTTGCCATATCATTTCTCCTTTCTTTTCTGAAACAGACTGAGATTACTCACTCTGAAAAAGTTTCTGAACGTCCCGATGCACAGTGCCAGAATTCCTCCCGTGGATCCGGCACCGGCGACCATCACTGCTGTACTTGCGATGCATGCTGGGCACATATGTCCCTCCTCTAAACTTATAATTCGTTCGCGGCGGCTGGCGCGTACCGTTATACTTCTTGCCGGGAGATATGTCCCCACGAAAGATTCTGCTTTTATCCGGTTTCGCTCTCTCGCAGCCGCACTTCGGCGCTCACGTTCCTGCGTAGCGTTTTGCCCAGCGGCACATGCCTCCGAGTGGAGCGATAATTGTCCTTCCCAGTTGCGTCAACGAGTACTCGACAGCAATGGCCCTTGATTGCGTCACACGCCGGGCGATTAAGCCTGCGGATTCGAGATTGCGAAGCGTCCGGGTGAGCATTCGTTGTGAAACGCTACCCAGTCTTCGGCGCAACTGCGCGTGCCGATGGGGCCTTTCTTCGAGCGAAAACAAAACCTTTGGTGTCCATCTGCCGATGAAGATGGACGAGGCCACTTTTGATCCTTGTGTCGTATTCATGCCGCCATGCCTTCTGAGAGAACGTGATTTAACCTCTCGAATTTGCCTCTCACGCCTGTATTTCCCCGTCGGCACCTTCCCAGCTTGCCAATGTTGCGGTCCGTGCGCAATTAGGAACATGCATGTACCCAGGCGAGTTCGTGTCCGACTTGAATTGGAAACTGCGCGCTATGTCGCTCATCATTTGCTGTACTCGTCGTGGCGTTTCCACCAAACACCCGTCTCATTGCGTCCCTTGGGCGCGCGGTCGAGCCACTGGTACGCGCCCCAGAGGCCGTCCAGTCCGCGCGCATAGGTGGAATAGGCGTGGTAGACGAGGCCGTCCTCCAGCACGAACGCGCTCATGCCCGGCCGCTCGCGCATGTAGGTGGGCGCGTCGGTTCCGCACATGGCCGCGAACTGGGCGACGGTTTCCGGGAACGACGTCACGACCGCCACGGGGCTGCTCGGCTGGTAGTTGTATTCGACCGTCCCCTCGCGCTGTTGCTGTTCGGTAAGGCCGACGCTGAAATCGAAATTGAAGTCGCCGCCGAGTGAGGACGCCCAGGGGAAGGTCCAGCCCATGCGCCGTTTGTACGCCTGCAGCTTCGCCAGCGGCGCACGCGACACCGCCGCGAGCGTGACGTCGTGGTTCGCCAGATGAATGGCGAAGCCGTTGAAGCCGTCGGCGATCATCGAGCAGGACGGGCAGCCCGCCGTGTAGTCGGGTCCGAACATGAAGTGGTAGACGAGGAGCTGCGAGCGTCCGCGGAAGAGGTCCGCCAGCGAGGCGCTCCCTTCGTCGGTCTCGAAACGATATCCCTTATTGACTGGTGCCCACGGCAGTTCCTGCCGCTGGCGCGCGATCTCGTCACTTCGGCGCGTGAGTTCCTTCTCTGCTTTGAGCAGCTCAAGCCGAGCCTTCAGCCATTGTTCTCGTGTTCCAGTCTTGTGTGTGGTCATTGTCGTTGCTTCCTTTCGTTTCATTCTCGATGTGATTTGGTGTTTGATTGCCATGCGCTATATTTAGCGCGGGGCATCGAAGCGGTGGGAGTGACAAGTGTGGCGGGATTCCGATGGACTCTCTGATTACGGCTGCAGCGCGTGCGCTCGCGGCGGGTGATCCCCTCGGAGCGCTGAAGCGAGTTGCGCTGCGCGACGATGCGCCAGCGCTCGCGCTGCGCGGCATCGCGATGGCGCAGCTCGGCGATTTCGCGCGAGCGAAGGAACTCCTGCGGACTGCTGCACGCGCCTTTGGTCCGAAGGAAGCCGTGGCCCGCGCAAGGTGCGTGGTAGCCGAGGCCGAAATCGCACTCGCCTCGCGCGACCTGGGCTGGCCACCGAAAACACTCGACGCCGCACGTGCAACCCTCGAAGCGCACGGCGACCGCTTGAACGCGGCGTATGCGCGATACCTAGAAGTCCGGCGCCTGGTCCTGATCGGGCGTCTGGATGAGGCCGAACGCATGCTTGCCGACCTGGATCCGAGTCCGTTCCCGCCTGCATGGAGGACTGTGCACGCGCTCGTGGTTGCCGGAATAGCGATGCGGCGCCTCCGCACGAGAGAAGCGCGAGACGCGCTCTCGCGGGCTGTGAGCAACGCACGCGCCGCACGTATCCCTGCGCTCACGGCCGAGGTCGAAAGCGCATCCCGCATGTTGAGCACGCCTGCGGCACGCCTGATTGCGCGTGGCGGAGAGCGGCTCCTTTTGCTCGACGAAGTTGAAGCATTGCTGGCTTCGAAAGCGCTCGTCGTGGACGCGTGCCGCAATGCCGTGCGCAACGCGAGCACGGTTGTTTCACTTGCAAGACGTCCGGTGTTATTCGCGCTCGCACGCGCACTGGGAGAAGCGTGGCCTGGAGACGTGCCGAGAGATGTGCTGCTTGCGCGGGCATTCGGTGCAAGGTTCACGGATGAATCGCATCGCGCGCGGTTGCGAGTGGAAATTGGACGTCTCCGTAAAGCGCTTCGGTCGCTGGCCGGCATCAACGCGACGAAGCTTGGGTTTGCACTGGCGCCGTGCGGCGTACGCGACGTCGTCGTACTGGCGCGGCCAATGGAAGAGGAACATGCGGATGTGCTCGCCTTCCTCGCCGACGGTGAGTCGTGGTCGAGCTCGGCCCTGGCACTTGCGCTTGGGGCCAGCCAGCGCACGGTCCAGCGGGCACTCGACTCGCTTGCGGCAGCGGGCAAGGCGCAGTCGTTTGGTCAAGCGAGAGCCCGTCGTTGGATCACGCCGCCCATGCCAGGATTCACGACGATTTTGTTACTCCCCGCTCCCCTGTCGATTGAGTAAGGTGGAACCATGAAACGATCAAACGCTGAAATCGTCCAAGAGTATGGCCCTTTCCCGGGAGCTGACCGCGTGCATGGAGTTAGCTATGATGGTCAGCACATCTGGTTTGCATCTGGCGACAAGCTGAATGCCTTCGATCCTGCGAGCGGAAAGATGATGCGCTCGATAGATGTCGCGGCGCATGCAGGAACGGCTTTCGATGGCAAACACCTGTTTCAGATCGCCGAGGATCGCATCCAGAAGATCGATCCCAAAACTGGCCGTGTGCTTGCCACGATCCCGGCGCCCGGCGGCGGCGGCGACTCGGGACTCGCGTGGGCCGAAGGTACGCTTTGGGTCGGGCAGTATCGAAACCGGAAGATCCATCAAATCGATCCTAAGACAGGCGCGATTCTTCGCACCATCGAATCCAACCGCTTCGTCACCGGGGTCACTTGGGTCGATGGAGAGCTTTGGCATGCCACCTGGGAAGGTGAGGAGAGCGACTTAAGGCGCGTCGATCCCCGGACAGGAGAAGTCCAGGAGAGGCTCGACATGCCGACTGGTGTGTACGTTTCAGGGCTCGAGTCCGATGGCGGCGATCAGTTCTTCTGCGGCGGAGGCCCGTCCGGGAAGGTCAGAGCGGTCCGGCGGCCTCGGCGGGGAGGGGCGAAAGGCAGCGGCTCTCGATCCTAGTTGATGCTCAACAAAAAGTAGTCACGGGCGAACCCGGCTACTTCGTCCGAGCGGAGTCGAGTAGCCGACAAGGACTAAGCCGCTGGCGCGGCGGACGCTACCGCGTGGTGAACCAGGAAAGTTCAGGAACAGCTGACATAGTGTGGGTCATAGGGAAAGGAGATTCCTGTGACCCGTTTACGAAAAATGATGCTGGAGGAACTCCAGCGTCGCAACTATTCCGCCATCACCACTCGTAATTACTTGCGGGTGGTGACCGAGTTCGCCAAGTATTTTGGTAAGTCCCCCGATAAGCTCGGCCCCAACGAACTTCGCACCTATCAAGCCTACCTGCTGACTGAGCGCAAGCTGACACCGGGCACCGTGGTCAACCGGGTAGCGGCGCTGCGCTTCTTTTTCGCCAAGACACTCAAGCGCCATCAGTTCCGTGACTTCTTGCGTACCCCCAGGACCGTCGTCGGCTGCCGACAGTGCTCAGCCAGGACGAAGTGCGCGCTTGATCAATGCGGCAGGAACACTGTTTCGACGGACGTTGCTGATGACGCTTTACGCCACCGGCATGCGACGCAGCGAACTCGCCCATCTCAAGGTCAGCGACATCGATAGCCAGCGCATGATCATCCGGGTGGTGGAAGGCAAAGGCGGCAAGGATCGCGATTTGCCCCTGAGTCCAGCCCTGCTGGAAGTCCTTCGCGAGTACTGGCATTGGCGGAGGCCGAGGCTCTACTTGTTCCCGCACCCGTACCCGCCAACACAGAAGTCCTGACGTTGCACTTCAGGCTGCGAACGCGCAGCACCGGCCAAGCCAATAAGAGCAACTGCGACTACAAGGTGACGAATCATGTCCGTTTGCAATTCTAACCTCGAAGGTTCCTTGCTTCGTGGGAGAATTGTCGGCAAACCTTCCCGAAAGCCCCTTCCTCAAAGCCTTAACGGAAGGGTAGCCCATGATTCGGCCCGGAGCGGTAGACATATGCCGTCCGATGATGGTCAGATACTCCGTAATCTACGGAGTCACACGATGACCGCAGCAGACTTTCGCAGGATTGCACTGAGCCTGGAGGGGGTGGAAGAGTACTCCCACGCAGGATTGCCGGCGTTTCGTGTAGGAGCCAGAAAATTTGCTTCCCTGGCCTCGCAAGCAGGGGGGTACGGAAATCTCATGCTTACGCTAGAGCAGCAGGCGGCGTTCGTGGAGGAGGCGCCCGAGATTTTCCTGCCGATTCCGGGCGGCTGGGGAAAGATGGGACACACACATATTCGCCTGGCGGCGGCGAGCGAGGATGTACTGACGGGTGCACTCCGAACGGCGTGGAGACTGCGAATTGATAAGAACGCAAAGACAAGCCGAACCCCCCATGTGGCGGAGCGCAGCGGAGTAACAGATAAGAAACGCGGGAAGCGACGACTATGAGAGCAACAAGAGCGCGAAGCATTTATAGCAATAAAAAGGACTTGTCACCAGAACAACGTGAAGAACTACTCAGAGCATTGAAAGCCCGTTTTGAGAAAAATATGAACCGCCATAAAGGTCTTGAATGGGATAAAGTGCAAGCAAAGCTGGAAGCTAATGCTGAAAAACTGTGGTCACTCAATGAAATGGAAAGAACTGGCGGTGAACCGGATGTTGTTGGTCATGATAAAAAGACAGGCGAATACATTTTTTATGATTGTTCAGCGGAAAGTCCTAAAGGCCGAAGAAGTCTTTGCTACGACCGTGAAGCGCTGGAGTCAAGGAAAGAACATAAACCGGAAGATAGCGCTATTGATATGGCGGCTGCCATGGGCATTGAGCTTTTAACCGAAGAACAATATCGAGAGTTACATAAAATTGGAAATTTCGATACGAAAACGTCGAGCTGGTGAAAACACCTTCTGCTATCAGAAAACTCGGCGGCGCCCTCTTTTGTGATCGCCGCTACGACACTGTTTTCGTGTATCACAACGGTGCCGGGTCTTACTATGCCGCTAGGGCGTTCCGTGGCTCGCTTAGGGCCTAAATTTTGCATGCCGGCACATCAAACAGTCGATGCCAATCAAGGATGGCTTCCGCTCGCCGTCCGGAAAGCTCCCGGTTGCAAACGCAAGGGTAAACAACCTGCAGAACGTATCGTCCTCGACCTTCCAAGCCGCTGGATTGTCTTTGTCCGATATCAAGGCATATGCCGAGGCGGAGCTGACGCCGATCCGGGAAAGTGGCGGCAAGATCGTCGGCTACTACCTGCCCACTGACTTTGCCGGCGCCACCAATGAGACGTTCGGCATCATCGATTTCCCATCCCTTGCCGAATATGAAGTTTACCGAGCAAAGCTCGCTGCGCATCCGCTGCACAAGCAGTATGTGAAGAAGCTGGAGCGCTCCGGCGCGTTGTTGTCGATTCAGAGATCTCTGGTTCAACAGGTAGAGGAGCCGCAGTCATGACCGATAGCACGAAGCAATCCATACCGGGCTACGAGTTTGGCTCTCTGCAGAGCGCAAAGTCTCCACTTTCAATGGAAGAGCTGCGACAGCTTGAGCAGACACTCGGATGGACCGGTGACCTGAGCGGGCTGCTCAGAAAACATATTGAGTTTTTTCGGTCCCAGGCCGAATCCATGGTGGATGTCTGGCGCGCACTCATCGGGGCCCAGCCGTACCTTGCGCAATGGTTCGTGGGTCCCGATGGCAATCCGGACAATGAATACAAGGCGCGTGTGAAGAGGCGGTTTGTCCAATGGGTCGTAGACGTGGCCGACCGGGCGCATGACCAAGTGTGGCTGGATTATCAGGAGGAGATTGGCTTTCGCCACACCCCGCAGAAGAAAAACAAGACCGACGATCGTCATACGCCTGCGAACGTTCCACTGCGCTATCTGATTGCTTTCGTTCCGGTGGTCGCAGACATTCGGCGCTTTCTCGCTGCGGTGATTGAGGGCGCGGCGGAACTTGCCACGGTGGAGAGCGCATGGACGAAGGCCGTGCATCTGCACGTCACGCTGTGGTCTCGTCCCTATGCGAAAGAGGGGCTGTGGTAGCAATAGGGGAAAACCAATCTAGAGCACCGATCGAATTGTCAAGAGAAACGTCCGCATCCGGCCGGCAGGGCTAAGAAAGAACCTGAGTTCGAAACCTCGACGATCGAGGATTTTACCCTGGGCCCTGAGCCATTCCTGCAACCAGCCCCATCAACGTACGGACGTTTTTTTCCAGCGTCAACAACCGATGAGCTCCATGATTTCCGGCCCCATTTAAGCGTGTCGAGCCACCGTGCGACGAGAAAGGGGGAGCAGACGCGCCGAGTGAGGTATGAATCTCGCGGGCTGAGGTTCGGCGAAGAATCCTGACCACATTGCGCGCATTGATTCCGCCGCCCGGCATAATCGCTATACGGCCCTCTGCCGCTTTTACGAGTTGCGCCAAGCCTACGAGATGTTCCGCGGCGGACAGTCGCCCGCCGGCGGTGAGGATACGCTGCGCGCCCGTCTGGATCACGGATTCGAGCGCTTCTTCCAGATCGCCGGATACATCAAACGCACGGTGGAAGGTTACGGGAAGGGGATGCGCAAGGTCGACCAGCCTTTTCGTCCGCTCGACATCCACATTGCCATTGGCGTCCAGGAGCCCGAGAACGACTCCGTTCATGCCGAGCCGCTTGGCCGTCCGGATGTCATCCTTCATGATTTCGAACTCAGGAGCGGAGTACACAAAATCGCCAGATCGCGGGCGAATGATGACGTGGATGGGCAAACGAAGATGTTTGCGGGCGACTGTCATGAGGCCGGCGCTGGGAGTAATGCCGCCCGCGGGCAGATCGCTGCAAAGTTCGATGCGATGAGCTCCACCACGCTGCGCTGCCACGGCGCAGGCAACTGACTCCACGCAGATTTCAAGGACAAAATGATTTTGCATCTAGAAAGTCCGAGGAAAAGAAGCGCCGGGGAACACCGTGCGCCATGCCTGGTTCAGGGGGGGCTGGACCGCAGGCGTTTGGTGTTCCCCGCATCAGCTTTCCTTGCTCAGTATCCAGACCATGCATCGATCTAGAAACTGTAGTGTAAGCTGAGCTGTATTTGGCGCGAGTTAGAGCGAATCGCTCCGCTACCCTGGTTGCTGATATTGCCGAAGTTGCCGTCCGTTATCCCGTTGTCGGGGTTTCCGTAGCTGGCGATATTGAAAACGTTGAAGAAGTCGGCCCGGACACCGAGCACATGCTGCTCGCGCCAGACGTGGAAGTCCTTAAACAAGGAAGCGTCGACCTGACGATAGCCAGGACCGCGTTCGGTGTTGTTGTGCGCGGTACCAAAGGTATTGGAAGCCGCAACACCGTACGCACAGACTCCATTGTCTGCCCCAGTTGGATTTGCAGCACTGGGGACGCAGGGCTGCGCCGACGGATCGGTTCCCCACCAGTTTTCGATAGTACGATTCTTGATGATCATCGGGCGATATTGGTTTGGGCGGCTGAGGCCCGCTATGTTGTCTGTATTGCTGTTGTTCGGACCGAAGAGAGTGACGGGAAATCCGGAATACAGAAAAGCGGAGGCTGAGAGTTTCCATCCTCCAAACACAGCGTCGAGGAACCCGTTGGCAGTGCGGCCATACGCCTGCCCGCGACCGAAGGGAAGATGGTAGACGCCTACGAAATTCATGCTGTGGCGAATATCCATTCCGGAAGGACCCCAGTCGGCGTTCAGATCGTAGCCATTCTGGACGGTTGATCCGTTCATGGTGGTATTGGCCACCGGATAGTTGCCGGATGAATCGGTCAGGGATTTTGCCCACGTGTAGTTGAGCGTATATTCCAGACCGTGAGTGGGCCGCTGGCGCAACGTCACCTGGCCGGAGTTGTAATTCATCCTGGCTTCGGACTCGGTGATCAACACGAAATTCCCCTGTCCCACCAGCGAAAAATAAGGCGTTTGATCCGCGGACGGAATCGGCGTATTGGGGGGAAGGCTCGCGATGTGTGCTGCCTGGGCCGTTGTAAGTTGATTGCCGTTGCGGTAGTCCGCCAGGTGATGTCCGTATTGGCCGTGATACCCAATGCTCAGCGATAGATCGTTGGTGATCGCATGCTCAACCGTGAGGCTGAATTGATGGATATAGGCAGGCTGAGTATCCTGCGGCCAGACCGAATACAGGGAGTTGTTGATGCCGAGCGGTTGACTAAAAGCATCTGCGACCGAGAAGGGCGTGCCTCCGGAAGTCCCTGCCGGGACAGTGGCATTGCTGTTGATCGCCAGCGAAAAGGGAGGACTGGAGGTCAGGCGCTGATTGAACGAATAGCCCTCAAAGAAGCTAGTCGCGCCGTAACCGCCGCGAATTACTACTTTAGGCATCACCTGGAACGCGAAGCCTAAGCGAGGCATGAACTGCTTGTAATTGGCGTTGTAGCAGGCGCGTGTGGGGCAAACAATTGAGCCCGCGACAGCTCCGGCGGGAACGTGGCCTGCGTATTCCACGGTGGCGTTGGGAAGAACATTGGCAGTCTTGTCGTTCTGTTCGTACCAGGGTTGATCGAGTTCGTAGCGCAGTCCGAGGTTGAGTGTCAGCCTGGTGGTCACTTTGAAATCGTCCTGAAAGTAGCCAGCGAGGCGCCACTGGCGGTTGCCCACGTTACCGAGAGGGGACGCGAGTTGAGTGTTGCTAATTCGGCCCAGAACAAAGTCCGCCGGACCGTAGCCTTGGCCACCTGCCAGGCCCGTGAATTGACCGGAGTAAGTGAACTGTCCGAGGAATCCGACGTTGCCGGCGTTGAGATAGTTCTGCTGGTAGCGCGTCGCCTGTCCACCTATGGAGAAGAAATGGCGTCCGTGCTGCCACGTGAGATTGTCGTAGTAGTTGAAGGTATTGTCGGTAAAGACCTGGGGGTTTGCGTTGGTGCCGATGTAGCTGGCGTTGTTGCTGATGCTCTGCCCGGTGAAGCCCACATAGGTCTGAGTCCCAAACGGAATGCCGACTTTAGAATCGCCGCTCAAGCCGAAGAGGCCGGATGGATCGCTGGGAACGCCGTTGTTCCAACGGACTCGCGTGAAGCCGAGGCGAACTTCATTAATGATGGCGGGCGAGAAGGTGTGGACCCATGTAGCGCCGGCAAGCTTCGTTGGATAGGTATTCCGGGCCGGGAAAGATATTGGGACTATGGCCGTGGTGAAGTCGAGGCCCGTGCCCTGAGAGTAGAAGCCATTGATTACGTTTGCGTTGCCCTGAGTCCAGTCGACCTTGAAGTCCTCCTGATTGTTCTGGACGAAGCTTGACTGTGGGCCCTGGAAGTTGTTCTGCAGCAGTCCATCCTGCGCTGCGGCATTGGGTGCCGGGTAGATTTCGGGATGCGCTGCAAGGAACTTTGCCACCGGACTCACCACCGGCACTTGGTTATTTGCGTATGGGGCAAAGTTGTTCTGCGAGTCAAAAAGCTGAGTGCCCTTGACCGCCAGGAGGGCTTGAAAATTTCCCTGGAGCATATCCGGGGTGAGAAGGCTGGTTGATGCCAAGCCGCCCTGATGCTTGCGCACGCCTTCGTAGTCGGCGAAGAAGAAGAGCTTATTCTGGAGGATAGGTCCACCTACGGTTCCGCCAAAGATCTGCTGCGTATAGGAGTTCTTTGGAGTGATCGGGACCGTGTGGTCGTTGTTCCAAGAGTTGGCGTCGAGACCCTGGTATCGCAACAGGTCGTAAAGGGAGCCGTGGAAGTGGTTGGTCCCGGACTTCAGGATGGTGACGATAGCGCCGCCGTTGGCGTTTCCGTATGTGGCATTGGCATTTGCCGAGACTACGCGCACCTCGGCAATGGCATCGGGCGCTGGATTATAGCCGATAAGGTTGTTCTGCGGCTCGTTGTTTTCGGCGCCTTCTATCGAGTAGTTGTTCTCCTGGGCGCGATTGCCGTTGACCGATACTTGGCCGTTGTTAAAAGTATTGCGCTCGATGGCATTGTTTCCAGTCATGCCGGTCGGGTCCGTATCGATTGCGCCGGGCTGGAAAAGCGTGAGAGACGAGAAGTTGCGGCCGTTTAAAGGAATGTTTTCGATCTCATTGGACGAGATCGTGTTTCCGAGTGTGGAATCGGTCGTATCCAGGATGGGGTGCGCGTCCTCCTCGACCACGATGGTGCTTGAGGTGCCGATTTGGAGACTAACGTCGATCTTCACCGTCCGGTTGATCTCCAGCGCAAAAGGTGCCACTTGATCGGTCGTAAACCCGGCCGCCTTGACAGTCAGGCTATAGGTGCCGACGGGTAGGAATCGAATGGTATACACACCCGATCCATTGGTCTGTGCCGCAGTTGTCACCGAGGTCGCGGCGTTTTGGGCGGTGACGGTAGCGCCGACGACGACGGCGCCGCTAGGGTCCTTCACTTGCCCAGTAATGGAACCGGTGACTGTTTGCCCCAGCGCGGAAGATAAGCAGAGCAAGGCCGTGAGCCAAGATCCAACCAGATAGCCGAATGCATTTTTTCTCATGAATATCCTCCTCTGGCAGCGGCAGCCTAGGTCATCTGTATGAGACAAGTCAACCATTATTTGACTGCTTAATGTCAAAACGATCACTATTGTCGTACATTATTGCGCAACACGATCATTTGTTGGTGGTATAACAATGTCCCTGTCCGGCGTCAAGCATTCTTTCCGGTCGGGAATTCTAATTGTCGACGCTCGGGAGGTATGATTGTCGCCCATCAATGTCCCTATGTTCATCACTCTTGGGAACTTAGGACATATAAAGGAGGTATTTGGCGGGTAGTCCACGGGGCGTGGCTCTGAGTGGTTGTTTTCTTGTATTCTCCCTTTTCAAGTACTAGGGCCTCATGTCTTCACGACGCGAACACCGCGCTGATCGCATTCTTAAATTGCTGCTGCAAAAGGGCAGCATAACCGTTGAAGAATTGATCCATTCCCTGGCGGCTTCTGCCCCTAGCATCCGGCGGGACCTGGCTCGGCTGGAAAGCAAGGGGCTGGCAAGACGAACCCACGGCGGGGCCACCCTGGTGCAGGAGCTTCTTTACGAGCCTTTCCGCTTTGACACTGCGTTTCAGAGCCGTGAGCAACGTGCCGTGAAAGAGAAGCGACACATTGGCATCGCCGCTGCCGAGCTCATTCACGAAAACGAGACAATTGGTTTTACCGCGGGTACCACGACCACGTGGATCGCACGCAGTCTCCGCCACCGCAGCAATATTTCTGTGGTTACAAACGCGGTCAATATCGGCATGGAACTTTGCAACATGCCGGGCCTGAAGGTGCATTTGACCGGAGGTTATGTGCACTGGCCCTGGTCGTTTTCCCTGATTGGGCCGGCGGCGACAAATTTTCTGGGTGATCTCTTCATGGACAAATTGTTTCTCAGCGTTTCGGGTATTGATGCGGAGCGTGGGGCGACTATCAACGAATCGGATGAGGCGCTTACCTTCCGCGCGATGGTGCGTCAAGCCAAGAAAGTGATCGTGGTGGCGGATTCGAGCAAGCTCGGGATTGTGACCCGGTCTCTCATTTGTCCCATCGAGGACGTGCATGTGCTGGTCACAGATACGGGTGCAACCGATGAAGCGGTGGCTGGTTTCACGAGTCGCCAAATTGAAGTGCTCAGGGCTTGAGAGCAGGCACAAAATTGTTCTAGCGGCAATTGCCCGGACGCTTCACGGCGCGCCTGGATCGCTCTTGAATACCTGAAATTCGCGGATGTGCGCTTCCGCCGAGGAAGCCAGGATATTGAGGCGCACCCGCGACGCGGTCACTGGCGCGAAATGATCGATTCGCTTGTGACCGATTGCGCCACCTTCCACGACTGTGTTCCAGCCCTTGCCGTTCCACACCTCGATACGGAAGTTCGCAACATGCTGTCCATCGTTCAACCACTCCATGGTCAGAGCGTGATCGAAAGTCAGCGGCCTTGCGAAATCAGCTTCGAGAACGGCATGGTGCGAACCGCTCGGCGCGGACCAGAAGGTGCTGGGATCGCCATCGAGTGCGGCCTCGGCGGTGCCCTGGGTGCGAATGTGCTCTTTTGCGATCAGATTTTCTCCGTACCGTCGGTGAATGGCCGCACCGAATTCCACGAGGCGCCTGGCATCCGTTTGGGGCAGCAGACCTCGCCGGTCAGGAGCGAGGCCGAGCATCAACTGGCCACCGCGTCCGATGGTGTGTTCGTAGATGGAGAGCAATT
Source organism: Terriglobia bacterium (assembly GCA_963803655.1). Lineage (GTDB taxonomy): Bacteria > Acidobacteriota > Terriglobia > Terriglobales > Acidobacteriaceae > JAIQFF01. The sequence goes on along the minus strand of CAWDNR010000005.1, from coordinate 258,977 downwards.
CTGGAACCGTCTTTAGACTGGCTTCGTCATTCGGGTGCCAGAACCAATGGGCTTTTCGCAGTGGGGTATCCGACTCTACCGGACGCCAACGCAAGAATCCGTGCCGGTCAATCACGTTCCAGTTTTCGTATGGAATGTTTCCATCCTCGTTTCCCACCCAGCGTATATCCCCATATTCGAACAATCCGGTATCGGCAAAGACGAGCGTGTTTGGCTGGTAGGTGCGGAGTTCTTCGATGATGCGCGGGAAATTGTAGACGTGGCCAGCACTGCCAGCTCCATCCAGCCAAAATTCAACCAGATCGCCGTAGTTCTGGGCCAGTTCGTCTAAATCGGCCGCGTAGTATTTATCATACTGCGCGGAATTTTCGTAGCGAGGATCATGGCGGTCCCAGGGGGAAAGGTACACGCCGAATTTCAAGCCCGCTTTTCGCGCTGCGTCAGACACTCGTCGCACGACATCACCCTGGCCGTTTTCCCATGCGCTGCTCTTGACGCTGTAGTCGGTTTGTGTCGCCGGCCACAAACAAAAACCGTCATGGTGCTTTGCCACCAAAACGACGTACTTGGCTCCGGCGGCTTGAATGGCCCGCATCCACTGCTCGGGATCGAACTCTGGGGGATTGAATACTTGTGGGCTGGCTGTGCCGTCACCCCATTCGCGATCCATAAACGTATTCGGGCCAAAGTGAATGATTACGCCAAACTCGAGGTCTTGCCATGCCACCTGCTGCGGCGAGGGTTTAATGTCGGTAAAATTCTGCGCCTGCGCGGCTGAAGTTACCACTAGACAACAAACAAGAAGGACCACTGCCGTTCTGGTAAGGGTTGCGGCGCAAAACATGAAACCTCCACACTTCGTTTTCCTCTAGAGCTCTCGCGTATTTATGAAACGAGTTCTGGAGATGTCGGCGAAGAGTATAGCGCGTCAAGTCGTTACGCAACTTCCGCTAGGTGATCGAAATGTGTTAATAAAGCTCATGGAGATGATCGTACGTATATTGAGCAGCCATTTTGTCTTTGATTGCATGAGTCTATCGAAGCAGGATTGACTGCCACGACTGATCCTTGGATTACGTGCAATGATTACGCGCAATCGATTGTCTGTACTTTGAGTAGTGAACAGCCGAAAGGAGTTCTTTTCCTTTGAAGCGTGTCCGACTGGTTATTTTTTTTGTTTTTTTCGTTGCCTGCTGCTTGTTCTTCATCTGTTCTGGTGCCTGGGGGCAAGAAAACCGTGCAATCCAACCCAAGCTGGATCGACTAGAACAGTTGACCAAACTCCCTGCCGCCGAATGGAGAGTGCATGAGGGCGACGTTCTGGGTGCGGAGGACGAGAATTTCGACGACTCGAGTTGGCGTTCAGTCAGTCCTGACTTTCACTGGACTTCTGGGTCCGCGTGGTTTCGCCGCACCATCGAAGTACCCACCTCATTGAACGGTTACGACCTGACGGGTGCTACTATTTATTTCGAATTCCAGGTTTGGGGTTCCGACTACCCGTTGACGATCTACGCAAATGGCTCTCGTGTCGCCATGGGCGAAGATCTTGAACCGATCCTCCTCTTCCGTAGCGCACAGCCGAAACAGAAGATCACGATTGCAGTCAAAGCGCCGTCACCACCCGGATCCGAGAGCACCTTCCACCAGGCGGACCTCATGGTGAGGGCTGCTGGCACGCGTCCTGACCCGGGCGTAATTCGGGCTGAGATTCTGGCCGATCAAGCGATGTTACGGACCATCGCCGAGGACCAAGCGGCAAACCTTCGCCGAATCGACTCCGCCATTGCCGCCATCAACACCGATGTTCTCGAGCGCGGGGATCAAGCGGCCTTCGATGCATCGCTGCGCAAAGCGCAGGCAGAGCTCGAGCCGCTGAGATGGGCGCTGGGCAAATACACCATCCATGCCACCGGAAACGCACATATCGACATGGCTTGGCTCTGGCCCTGGACCGAAACCGTGGAAGTGGTGCGCAACACCTTCAGCACTTCGCTGCAGCTCATGGATGAGTATCCGGAATATACGTTTACTCAATCCACCGCGCAGGCCTCGGAGTGGCTGGAAGAGAAGTATCCGCAATTATTTGAACGGATCAAGAAGCGGGTGCAGGAAGGACGATGGGAGCTGGTCGGCGGCATGTGGGTCGAGCCCGACCTGAACATGCCGGACGGCGAGTCGCTGGTTCGGCAATTGCTGGTCGGCAAGGGTTACTTCAAGGAAAAATTCGGCAAGGACATCCGCATCGGATGGAACCCCGATTCGTTTGGATACAACTGGCAGCTGCCGCAGATTTACAAGAAATCGGGCGTGGATTTCTTTGTGACCCAGAAGATGGAATGGAACGACACCAACAAGCCAACCAAGAAGTTGTTCTGGTGGCAATCGCCGGACGGAAGCCGCGTGCTGACATATTTTCCCCACGATTACGTCAATCAGATCGACCCCGTCCGCATGGCCGACGACTTTGCCGATGCCCGGAAAAAAGTCCCTGGCCTGGACGAGATGATGCATCTGTACGGGATCGGCGATCACGGCGGTGGTCCCACGCGCTGGATGCTGGACAATGCGCGCAAGTGGGAGAGTCCGTCTGTCATCTATCCGCACTTCGCCCTGGGCACGGCGCAGCAGTTCTTTGACGATATGGAGAAGAAGGCGCCGTCGCTGAATCTGCCTACGTGGAACAGCGAGCTGTACTTTGAGTTTCATCGCGGCGTTTTCACCAGCCAGGCCGAGACCAAGAAGCGCAATCGCCAGAGCGAAGAACTCCTGTTGAATGCGGAAAAGTTTTCCTCCCTGGCGTTTCTCGCCGGCGACGCATATCCCAGCGCCGCTCTGCTGCACGATTGGAAAAAGGTTTTGTTCAACCAATTCCATGACATTGCCGCTGGATCTGGCATTGCAGTGGTCTACAAGGATGCGGCGCGCGACTACGAGGAAGTCCGCAATTCCGGGAACGCCATGCTGCACCGCGCTCTCGGTACACTCGCGACGTATGCGGACACTAGCGGTTCGGGAGCGGCGCTGATCGTTTTCAACCCGCTGGGTTGGGCGCGGAACGATGTCGTCGAGACCGACGTGCAGATGCGTGGCCCCGCCAGAGTGAAGTTTATCCGAGTCAGCGACGCGACCGGACATGTGGTGCCCGTCGAGATACTCGCGAACAAACCCGAAACAAATGTCTTCACTATCCGTTTTCTCGCGACGAATGTTCCTTCCCTCGGATACAAGGTGTTTCACGTGGGTACGGCCACGGTGGCGCCATTGAATCCGAGGCTGATCGCGAACGCCGGGCAACTGGAGAATGAGTTTTTCCGCGTGAAGATTGACTCGCATTCCGGTTGCATTACGAGCCTCGTTGACAAGATCAGCAAGCGGGAAGCGATTGCTCCCGGTGGATGCGGCAACCTGTTGCAGGCCTTCCATGATCTGCCAAAAGAATACGACGCGTGGAACATCGACGCCGATTTCGAGAATCAAAAGTGGGATCTCACCAAGGCGGAAGAAGTCCGGCTGACAAAACACGGCCCTCTCGAAGCCGTGGTTCGCGTGGTCCGCAAGTTCCAAAGTTCCACATTTGTACAGGATATTGTCGTTACAGCAGGTGTGCCCTACGTGAGCGTTCGCACCAAAGCCGACTGGCATGAGAAGCACATTCTGATAAAGGCTGCATTCCCGCTGAATGTGCACAACGACGTAGCCACTTATGAAATTCCTTACGGCTCCATCGAGCGGCCGACCACCCGGCGCAATGCGATCGAAAAGGCGCAGTTCGAGGTGCCTGCACTGCGCTGGACAGACCTATCCGACAACCAGCAGGGGTTCAGCCTGCTGAACGATTGCAAGTATGGCTATGATGGCAAGGACAACGTGTTGCGGATTTCCTTGTTACGCTCGCCCACATCGCCCGATCCTAACGCCGATGAGGGCAAGCATGAGTTCACCTATGCCCTCTATCCCCACGCCGGCGATTGGAAACAGGCACAGACGGTGCGTCGGGGTTACGAACTCAATTACAAACTGATCGCGATGCAGGTGGAGAACCATTCCGGTCTGCTGGGCACGGAGCATTCTTACCTGAAAATCGAGCCGGCAAACGTCATCCTCACCGCATGCAAGAAGGCGGAGGGGGAAGAGTCTCTCATCCTGCGTTTCTATGAATGGGCGGGCACAGCAAGTGACGTCAAACTACAGCTCCCGGCAGGCGTGAACACCGCGACAGAAACTAACCTGATGGAGCAGCCATCCGGAAACCTCTCGGTAGAGAATGACATGGTTCGCATTCAGGTCAAGCCTTACGAAATCAAGACCGTCAAGGTGCACTTTGCGCTGGCTGGCAACGCGAAAGCAAATACGGACTGAGTGATGCTCGCCCACGTATGTAAGGCTCTTCCAGTGACTAGCCTGTGGGACTGCCAGCCAGATGAAACCGAGGTTTTCCTGCGAGAGGAGTCGCGCGGAACGCCATTTTTTCGTCGATCTAGCTCTGCGACCAGTTGCAGACCGGTTGCAACAGTTGCAACAAAGTTTCCGCGCATTGCCGCGCCTGCTTCTGCTGCGCAAACAGCTTCACCGCCCGCGCCTTCATGGCCTCCGGCAGTCGCCGGTTCGACCGTTTCCCCGGCAACCCGTGCACCAGCGCCCGGTTGCCCCGAGCTTTCATCCGCCGCAACAACTCCCGTACCCTGCGCGGACTGATGGCCAACTCTTTCCCCGCTTGTACTTGCGTGATGTGCCGCTTCCTCACCTCATACAGCACCTTCAATCGATCGCGATCTTTCCTCGACATCCACAGCTCCTCTCGTCGCTCCGCCATGCCTTATCAAAGCGGAACTTTCTACTTGGCTCCAAGAGGAACTTCTCATGTGGCTGCGACACTCCGCGCTCATGCTGTGCGATCCCAGCCTAATAGTGATAGTATCCCACCTCGATTGCAGCACTTTGTCGCTGTTGCTTGTTGATGCAATATTCGAAATACAACCGTTTCGTTCGTGTCTCCAGAAAGAGGGCAAATGTTCTCGAGGACGATTGGTTCGAAGCTGATGTTTTTCGTAACGATGGTCCTCTGGGCCATGAGTCTGGCGGCGAAAACAGACGTGACCAAAACCATGTTCGGAAAAATGCCCGATGGGACCCCGGTCGCCATGTACACATTGGATAGCCACAAAATCCAAATCAGGATCATGACGTATGGGGGCATCGTCGTTTCTCTGCGCACGCCCGACCGCAGTGGAAAGTTCGATGACATTGTGCTGGGCTTCGATTCGTTCGATGAGTATTTGGCCAAGAACACGTTCTTTGGCGCACTTGTTGGGAGGTACGCAAATCGAATTGCGAACGGCAAGTTTGCGCTCGATGGCGTGACTTACACGCTTCCCATCAACGACGGCCGCAATACGCTGCACGGCGGTAAGGGCTTCGACAAGGTGGTGTGGCAGGCCAAAGCTGTGAAGAACGGAGTGGAACTTACACACGTGAGCAAAGATGGCGACCAAGGGTTTCCGGGTAACCTGACGGCCACAGTGCGGTATACACTGATTGAGCATGATCTGATCATTGACTATAGGGCCACAACCGACAAAAGCACGGTCGTGAACCTTACAAACCATTCTTACTTCAACCTTGCCGGCCACGGGAACGGTGACATTTTGAAGCACATCGTGCAGATTAATGCTTCGCACTACACTCCCGCGAATCGAGCGCTGATTCCTACCGGAGAAATTGCATCAGTCGAAGGAACTCCTTTCGATTTTAGGAGCCCCCACGAAATAGCGGAGCGCATCAACGAGGACAACGAACAACTGCGGGTCGCTAAAGGATACGATCAGAATTGGGTGTTGAACAGCCAGGATGGGAAGATCGCCGAGGCCGCCAAGGTATACGAGCCGACCACGGGAAGAACGTTGGACGTGCTAACCACCGAGCCCGGATTGCAATTCTATACGGCGAACCATATGGAAGGGACGACTACGGGGAAACAGGGAAAGCTATATGGATTTCGATCCGCCCTTTGTCTGGAGACAGAACATTTCCCTGATTCGCCCAATCATCCCAATTTTCCTTCCACGGAATTGAAGCCAGGTCAGCAATACCATAGCGTCACAATTTTCAGATTTGCAACACGGCCAAGTTAGCACCCAGTAAGAGTTTTCCATTCGAGGGACGGCCTGTGCTTATCTTGGGTGGAGCAGCGCTTCATTGCTGCATTAAAGGCGGTTCCCGATGTGGCTTCAGCCGCGGAGGTACCTCAGCGGCTAAAGCCCAGCGCACAACAGCGGCTTTATGCGGACCTGGAGGCCTGCTCCACCCTTTGGCAGATGATCGCCCCGCCGGGAAGTTCTTTCAAATCGACCACCACCATTAGCTGAAACTGATGGGAGACGGTCGAGTCGCATGTGTGAAGCGTCGAACATCTAGCGCGAAAGCTTGGTTTTGCCTCGAATCGGACGATCCACCTGTTGGATCGCTTGAGTAGATTCACGTACTACCAGTTCCGGTTCCACGACAATCTGTTTCCGGAACTTCTCTCTTCCATAAATCCGATTCAAGACGCATTGTGCCGCCATTCTCCCCATGTTGGCCAATGGCTGGCGGATGGTCGTAAGCCTTGGATAATTGAACGCTGCCGCCTTGATATCGTCGAATCCAATAACAGAGACATCAGCGGGCACTTGCATTCCAAAATCCTGCAGGGCACGTATCGCACCAATCGCCGACATGTCATTGAAGGCCACCAACGCTGTGAACTGCTCCCGGTTGGGAAGCAGATGTTGTATGACCGGGTAGCCCAATTCAGGAGAGTTTACGTCGCGGTCGAGCTGTACCGTGAGTTCCGGTCTGATCGGAATGCCTACCTCGCGAGCCACTTGAACGATACAACGCCAGCGTTCACCTGCATCTTCGCTAAACGACTGGCCGCGAACAAATGCCATGCGTCGATGGCCCAGGGAATGCAGATGCGTAAGAACCAATTCTGCTGCAAAGCGGTGGTCGATTATCAAGTTGGTGACGCCATCGATAGAACGGTGTCCACCAACTGCCACAACCGGAACAGGGAACGAATGCTCCAGCGGAGTATCAATGGCAATGAGAGCTTCCACGCCTCGGCTGAGGAGCATTCGGCCGTATTCTTCAACCAGATTTTTCCTTCGCCTATGATGTACGGTGAAATAAAAATATCCCGCTTCCATAAGATGATCGCCGATGCCGCCCACCACCTGATTGTGGTAACCCTCGCTCAGGTCAGGCACCAAGATCCCTATACTTAGCGTACGTCGATTGCGAAGGGAGCGGGCCAGAAGACTTGGCTGGTAGTTCAGCTCTTTGGCTGCCGCTTTAATGCGGTCACGGGTAGCCTGGGGAATCGACCGCCCGGGAACGTCATTGAGAACAACCGAAACCGTCGCGGGGTTCAAACCGAGATGTTCGGCCAATTTTTTCAGGCTCGTAGACCTGGTTGCGGTCCGCCGTTTTTCGCTCATGCACCGATCCTTCTTCGATTCTTCCTATTGCCCGAACATCTCCCGATGGCCTCCGCGCCTTCGACCGCTCGATGCCTCGGAACTAGATCGTTCATGACATGACGGGAACGTTTTCCCGTGAGGAGTATGCGACGACCCGACCTCGAGATACAAGTTGTTCCTCCGATTGAGTTCGGAATCCGCCGGTTTAAGGCAAACCTTCCGGTCATGACCTTGGCCAGGGAAGGCCGACTCTGGTTTCTCGTCGGCGAGCCAATCCAAACTATTTAGTGTAAACAAGCGATTCTTTAAGAGTGAAATCAGGAACTTTGGGCTTGACAGCCATCATGGAAAAGACTATTGTCTGCTGCGTTATTGTAACGGAACAATCGATTGTCTACAGATGAGTTGAGAAGAAGTTCCAAGGGGCGACGGACGTTTTGTGGACGTGGCCTAGTGGACCAGTGGCTGGTCAACGAGCATGGAACCGAGCAGCCCAGTATGCGTCCCGGTTCCGGCGCTGATCAGCCTGATCATGGGGCGATGAATTTTTACAGACACCCCTCCCCCTTCCGCCATCGCCCCGGCGACAAAGGAGGCCCAAGTTGAGCCCGATTGATCCCAATGGGTTTTCACCTCGAGGCGTCTACGCTCCTACCATCACTGCGTTTGAGAAAGACGAATCGATTAGCCTCGGAGGAACTCGTGCGTTCGTAAGGTTCCTACTTGCCCAAGGCGTCAATGGGTTGGTTCCGTTGGGCAGTTCAGGCGAGCCCCTCGCGCTAAGTATGACCGAACGGAAGGCGGTGCTTGACGCGGTAATGGCTGAAAGCGCCGGCAAAGTGCCGGTATTGGCCGGAGTGGTCGAATACAGCACGAGGGCTGCGATTGAGTTTGGTCAGCACGCAAGATCGGCTGGGTGCAAGGGACTCATGGTGATGCCACCTTACGGTTTCCGGCCGCCGAAACGCGACGTTTTCGATCATTTGCGCAGAATACGAGAAACGGTGGGGCTTCCGGTGATGCTTTACAACGTCCCCGGCACGAGTGGGATCGACCTTATGCCTGAGGAAGTGCAACAGTTGGCGGAAGAGGGTGTCGTGCAATCGGTAAAGTGGTCAACCGCTGAGGTCGGCAGGATCCGCGATACCAAGCTTCTTTGTGGTCCGGCGTTTCCAGTATTTGTAGGTAACGATTTGATTGCCTTTGAAGGGCTCGCGGTCGGAGCCGACGGTTGGATCAGTTGTTTGCCAATGATTGTGCCCAGCCGAGCCGTGAAGCTATATCAGTTGTTGGCGGTCGAAAAAAACTTGAGCGCGGCGCAGGAGCTATTTTACCCACTGGTGCCTCTGATAAGACTCGAGTTTCGAGCTGTCTCATCGCCTAATAATGATCCGCATTGGCTTGCCGTGACCCGGGAGTCGGCTCTTTTGCGCGGTATTCCCGTTGGGGAGAGCCGAAAACCTCTTTCTCCCATTTCTCGAGTGCACGCTGAACAGTTGAGGGAGCTGCTGGTGAATTTGCATGAGATCGAATACGCCACGGTTTGACGCGCTGCATTCGGAGTTGAGGTTGCGTGTTCTAAATTCCTCTCTATTTAGGGCACTGTGATTGTTCGGAACATGGACAGAGAGCTGAAGAATCGCACCATACTCGTGACCGGTGCCGCTCAGGGTTTAGGTCTTGGGATTGCTCGCCGGTTGGCTGGTGCCGGAGCCCGATTGGTTCTCGTCGATTGCAATCCCACCGTGCAGGAATGCCTGGCCGATCCACTCCTTTCAAGTTCGGCGATCGCTTTGGTGAGGGACTTGGCAGAGCCGCATGCCGCACGTGACCTGATGCGCTCGGCACTCGAAACAGTGGGCTCGCTCGATGGCTTGGTAAACTGTGCTGCATGGAGTCTCCACAAGCCGTTTTTCGAAACGACCATCGCAGAGTTTGACCGCGTTGTGGCGATCAATCAACGAGCCCCATTCTTTCTGTGTCAAGAGTTTGCCGAGGCGGTCCGCGACGGCATTCCCGATCCTTGTATCGTAAACATTGCCTCTGTGAATGCTTGCATCGGGAGTCCGAATTTGATTGCGTACGCGTCCACGAAAGGGGCACTGGTTGCCATGGGGCGAGCCATGGCGGTGGAGTTAGCGCCGCGGATACGTGTAGTAACCATTTCACCCGGCGCGGTTCTCACCAAGAATAGTGAGAACCTGATCGCCGAAGGTCAGATTATCGTCGAACCTATGTTGGACCGCTTTTTGGTGAAGAGGTTCATTACCGTAGAGGAGATAGCCAACCTGGTCGCTTACATGTTCGGTCCCGCTGCCGTGTCGATCACTGGCTGCAATTGGATCGTTGACGGAGGCCTTACGGCCCAGTGAATGGGACTGCGTTGCTTGCCAGTTAATGGCGCGACTTACGCCGGGGGCATTCGCGTGAGCAGGTAACGCGTACTCAAGCGACGCAGTTATCCGGGAATCAACCAATGTCTTTTTCCCTCGGTCTAGTCGACTGGTGCATTTGTCTTGCCGTCTTAAGTTCCAGCATCATCCTAGGCCTGTACCTGGCTGTCCGGAAGAAATCATCCGCAGACAGTGCTCGCTTTTTCCTGGCTGACCGCAGCCTTCCCTGGCCGTTGGTTGGCGCGTCCCTGTTTGCGACCAACATCGGAGCAGAGCATTTGGTCGGGCTCTCAGGCGATGCCTACAGGTACGGACTATCGGCCGGGACCGTCGAGCTTACAACGTGCTGGTGCCTCGGCTTTGCCGCAGCGTTCCTGTTTCCGTTCTACATTCGCAACCGGGTGTTCACTACGCCCGAATTCCTGGAAACGCGCTATCACCCCTTAGCCCGTGTCCTCTTCTCCGGGCTGATGCTGGCCATTTCCATCACTACGAAAATGGCGTTCCATCTTTATGCGGGCGCACTGGTGTTACGTGGACTCGTTGGTTGGGACGTGATGACCGTGGTTTGGGTCATGGGAGCGGTGGCCGCATGCATAACCATCATCGGTGGTTTTACCGCAGTGGCATATACCGATTCAATCCAGACTGGAATCATCATTGTTGGTTGCACCGTCATGCTGTTCACGGGACTGCACCGGGTGGGAGGATGGCATGAACTTGTCTTGAGGGTCCCTCATGCGGTGCACATCGCGAAACCGTACGATGACCCGAATTACCCGTTCTGGGGCGTCATCCTTACGGCCATATACGCGGGCACATTCTACTGGGGGGTTGATCAGGTCAATGTCCAGCGAGTGCTGGGCGCGCGGAACATCGAGCAGGCGCGCTGGGGCGCCATGTTTACGGTTCTACTCAAACTTTCGCCAGTGTTCATCTTCGCTTTGCCTGGGGTCATCGCCCTGGCCCTGTTTCCCGGAAGAGACAGCAAGACTACATTCGTGACTCTTCTCAATGAACTGCTGCCCACCGGAATACGGGGACTGCTCCTCGCTGCCCTCCTGGCTTCGCTCATCGGTTCGACACTGTCGGTGATGAATTCGGTTTCGACGCTCGCGGTGCGTGATTTCGTTCTTCATTTTCGCCCGCGAACTGGCGAGCGGGCTCAAGTTCTACTGGGAAGGTTTGCCATCCTTGCGGCGACGCTGCTCGGCATCATGGCGGCCTATGCGGTCTACAAGACCCCGGATGGGCTGTACAAGTATTTGCAGGCCGTCACCCTCTACCTCACATTGCCAGTCGCTCCGGCAATCGTGTTCGGGATTCTGAGCAAACGAGTGACGGCCGCAGGCGCACTCGCCTCGGTCCTGGTGGGATCGGTATTTAGCGTTGTATTTGTAACCGACCAGTTGATCGGAGCCCAAGCGGGCAGGAGGCTTTTTCCCTGGCTCCATGCCCATCCCCTGACCCTCAATTACACCTACCGCGGACTCTGGGGAACAATCGCCTGCATCATTACGTTGTTCGCCGTGTCTTCCTTCACCAGAAAGACCGACCCGGCAAAACTTGAGCGACTCACGATCAATTGGAAAGGTCAGGCGGAGCGCGTTCGCGGGATATTCGATTGGCGCTTGCAACTGGCAGTCCTGTCTGCGATCACCGTCGCATTGTATTGGCTTCTTTGGTAAGAATCGCGGGCCGAGAAACGGAGAAGAAGGGATGAGCAAATTGCGCAGTCAGAGCTGGTATGGAAGGCTTGATCGCGACGGGTTCTCACACCGAAGCTGGATGAAGAACCAAGGCTGGCCGCAGGATGTGTTCGGCCGTCCGGTCATTGGTATCTGCAACACCTGGTCTGAACTAAACCCCTGTAACGCACATTTCCGCGAACTGGCTGAATGGGTGAAGCGCGGCGTGTGGGAGTCCGGTGGCTTCCCGTTGGAATTTCCCGTGATGTCGCTGGCTGAATCGCAACTCCGCCCTACTGCAATGCTTTTCCGCAACCTCGCCAGCATGGACGTGGAAGAGTCCATCCGCGGAAATCCGATCGACGGAGTGGTCCTGCTGATGGGATGCGATAAGACCACCCCGTCCCTGCTCATGGGAGCTGCGTCGTGCGACCTCCCTACCATCGGCCTGTCCGGCGGTCCGATGTTGAACGGCAAATTCCGCGGCAAAGAGCTCGGTTCCGGTACCGGCGTGTTTCAGATGATCGAGAAGGTGGGTGCCGGAACAATGCCGCTCAGTGAATTCTTCGAAGCCGAGAGCTGTATGAACCGTTCCAAAGGGCATTGCATGACCATGGGAACGGCCTCCACCATGGCCAGCATGGTGGAAGCTCTAGGGATGAGCCTCCCCGGAAACGCTGCCATCCCTGCGGTCGATGCGCGTCGCAACACCCTCGCTCAACTGACGGGGCGGCGCATCGTCCAGATGGTAGAGGAAGACCTGCGCATCTCTAAAATACTGACCCGGCCGGCAATGGAAAATGCCATCTTCAACAACGCGGCGATTGGAGGGTCGACGAACGCGGTCATTCACCTCATCGCTATCGCCCGGCGAGTTGACGTGCCGCTGGAACTCGATGATTGGGACCGGCTGGGATCGGGCTTGCCTTGCCTGGTTAATCTGCAGCCTTCGGGCCAACACCTCATGGAAGATTTCTACTATGCGGGTGGCGTTCCCGTAGTACTCCGGGAGTTGGGCGAGGCCGGCGTATTGCATCGTGAGTCCTTGACCGTGAACGGGCATTCGATTTGGGAAAATGTGGCGAATGCAGAGTGCTGGAATCGCGACGTGATCCGTCGTTTCGCGGAACCTTTCAAACCTCACGCGGGCATTGCCGTGCTCCGAGGCAATCTCGCGCCCAATGGCGCGGTGATTAAGCCTTCCGCGGCCAGCCCACGGTTGCTTCAACATCGCGGACGCGCTGTTGTTTTCGAAAACGTCGAAGAACTCCACTCTCGTATCAATGATGAAAGCCTGGACATCGACAAAGATTGCGTAATGGTCCTGAAGAACTGCGGTCCTCGGGGTTATCCCGGCATGGCGGAAGTTGGGAACATGCCGATCCCGCCCAAACTGTTGCGCAAAGGAGTTACGGACATGGTCCGCGTTTCGGATGCGCGCATGAGTGGCACGGCTTACGGAACCGTCGTGCTTCACGTGTCTCCGGAAGCCGCCGCCGGTGGACCCCTGGCCCTGGTGCACGCGGGTGACATGATCACGCTCGACGTTCCGGCTCGGTTGATTCGGCTGGAAGTGGACGACACAATCCTGAGTCAACGGCGCACCCAGTGGACACCACCATCCGCCCCCCAACGGGGTTGGGCAAAACTGTATGTCGATCATGTTCTTCAGGCGCATGAGGGAGCGGACCTGGACTTTCTGGTGGGATGCAGTGGCGCTCCAATCCCACGAGACTCCCACTAAGTTAATAAGGAGACCGCCGGGCCCGCCTCCGAAGAAAGAAGAAACGATGCGTGAAAGTCGGGTAAAAAAACGTTGGGCGCAAGGAAAGCCGGTGTTGGCAACCATTGCTCATTTCTCAGATCCAGCTAGCGCCGAGTTGATCGGCTTGCTGGGCTTCGACTGTTTGTGGATTGACCTGGAGCACCAGCCTCTGGGCATGTCCCAGGCGGCCGAGATGATGCGTGCCGCCCGGGTTTCCGATATGGATGTGATGGCGCGGCCGGCAAAAGGAGAATTCATGCGCATGGCCCGTCTGCTGGAGGCGGGCGCCTCGCTCATCATGTATCCCCGATGCGAATCAGCCGAGGAAGCACGCGAAATGGTGCGTTGGGGAAAGTTTGCCCCTCTGGGCGAGCGCGGATTCTACAGCGCGAGTCCGGATAATCCCTACAGTACGATGCCGATCAGGGACTACGTACGTCAGGCGAACGAGCAGACGGTCCTCATGGCGCAGATAGAATCCGCGAACGCGGTGAAAAATGCGCATGCGATTGCGGAAGTTGATGGCATCGATATGCTCTTCTTCGGCCCCGGTGACTTCTCCGTTCTCTCGGGCGTTCCTGGAGAATTCCGTTCTCCGGTGGTGCAGGACGCGGTAAAGGAGACCTGTCGCCATGCTTTGGCCGCCAGCAAGCGATTTGGAACTCTCGTACCCGACCTCGAATATGCCAGGAACATGCTCGATATCGGCGCCACGCTGCTCTGTTACGGTGGCGATTTGCATTTTGTCCGCCAGGCATTACTGGACGTGAAGGCCCGGTTCGGCTCGCTCGGTTTTGAATTCGAATCTAAGTTAAGAAGCAGAGATCAAGAACAATGAAGCATCGGTGTGTCTGTGCTCAACGTGGTGAAGAGCCCTCAGGGCGTTGGAGACAAGATGAAGATTCGGTTCTGCGTTCTTTCTATTGGTTTTTCCACTCTCATGGCCTTCACACCGCCGGTCCTTGCCCAGCAGTCCGCTACGCAGCCGGCGGCGCGGGAAGAATCGAGCTATATCGATGAGGACGGCACGGCCTACATCACCCGTATCGTTCCAGTGCCACAAACCGTCAGCTCTGAAGCGCAGAAGTCTCTTGCCCGGCAGGCCACGCATGCCGCATCTCATGAGCCACCGGCGCCCAAGAAACCCCAACCAGTCCAATCCAAGCAGATGTCATCCGACGCGACTCGGGCGGTGTATCCGGCGAATATCGAATTCTCAACCATGGCCGGAGTGCCCGTTAGCGTTGTCACGCCGCTGGTTATTCCCGCCAACAAAGCCAATCGCGTGCTGATCAACCTTCATGGCGGAGGCTTTACTTCCGACTCGGGTTCACTCACCGAATCCCTCCCTATCGCCAACCTGACGGGGACCAAAGTAGTGTCGGTAATTTATCGCCTGGCTCCCGAACACCCGTTTCCTGCCCCGGTCGAGGATGTCGTCGCGGTTTATAAAGAGCTGATGAAAACCTATGAGTCGCGGAATATCGCCATCTATGGTTCATCGGCTGGAGCCGTGCTCACTCCGGAAGTCGCGGTCAAAATCAAACAGCTTGGCCTGCCGCTTCCTGGCGCACTGGGGATATTCTCCGGCGCGGGAGACTTCACGCAGACCGGCGACTCGCAACAGGTGTACGGAGTCCAGGGGCTTTCGGGACATCCCGATACGCGACCGAAAGGAGTGCAGTGGCTGGCCGTCTACGTTGGTTCTGCCGATCCTAGAGACCCGGTGCTCTCCCCATTCTTTGCGGATCTGCATGGCATGCCGCCAACCCTGTTCATGACCAGCACGCGCGACATGCTGCTGAGCGACACCGCCATACTGCACCGCGCCTTCCTGCGCGCCGGAGTCGATGCCAGCCTGGTCGTCTTCGAGGGTCTCAATCATTGCTTCTGGTACGACCCCAATCTGCCCGAATCCCGGGAGGCTGATGGCATCATGGCTAATTTTTTTGATACGCACCTTGGCGGTAAGTAGTCATGGCTGACCAACCGCGAGATGGAAGCATGCCGTGGTTACGGGAAACTTCATATTCCCGCAATAATAATGATGATGTCAGATTCGGGCACTCTGCCTGAATCTGCCGTCAGCGTTTCATCCGGCGGAAAAATAGCGCCTGTTTTGCGATCGGTTCTGTCTTGTCAGCCAGCGCCGCCATCTGCTTTTCGCTGAGCGGCGTGAAATCACGGGCAAGCTGAACACACTCTTCCACTTGCTCCACGAAATCGCACCCGATGATTGCGGTGCTGATGGGCAATGAAAGCGTGTAGAACATGGTTTCATGTTTGGTTAGTGTGCCGGGCGTTGTAGCGATGGCGCCGGTGCCTTCCCACGACTTTTTCTGCACCTCGACGGGAGGCGGTGTCCAACTGGAGAGAATCCTCCCACGGGCCATTACTTTCATGCCGATAATGCCCATCTGCTTCTCGACCGCCATGGGGAGAAGATCCTTGGCAAAGCTGTAATAATATTTGTCAGCGGCGTTCAGACCCATCAGGATGGTATCGAAGGGGAAGCGCCGGATGCTCTCCACGAGCGCGTCGGGACGAAAGCGTCCGGTCACCCCGAGATGCCGCGCCATCTTCTGGTCGCGCGCCTGGAGAAACGCTTCTATGGTCCCGCCCTTGCCGAAAATTTGATCTACTTCATCGAGAGTGCCGACGTCATGAAGCTGCCAGGTATCGAGATGATCGGTATTCAGCAGCTTCAAAGATTCTTCTAGATTCTTGAGGGCGGCATCGCGGGTGCGCTCCTTCGTCTTGCTGGCGATGAAGACCTGAGCGCGGTGGCCCTTCAGGCCCTTGCCGAGATAACGTTCGCTCCACCGTTCCGGCCCGCCGTAAATCGCTGAGGTATCAAAATAATTGACGCCCAGTTCGAGTGCTTTCTCGATGATGGGCACGGCGATCGCTTCGTTGTTGGTTTTCTCCAGCGCGCCCTGTCCGCCCAGTCCAAAAATCCCAACTCGAAAACCGGTCTTTCCTAGGTTCCGTGTCGGCATCATTTCCTGCACGGCCTCGGCGGGCGAAATCTGCGCCTTATCGGTAGATTCCGCGTGGGCTCCCGGTGGCAGCGCAGCGTAGGCCAGGTTCGCCGCAATGGACACACCACCGGTCTTGAGGAAATCGCGGCGCCCTCGATTCGGAGTTTTGGGTTTGCGGGGAGCCTTCATAAGAGTGTAGTCGAAACTTCGTGTCAGCGATTTTATACGTGAGTTGTCTCTTTTTACTGCAAAAACCAGCGCCCGTCAATGAATCTATTGATTAACCATTCCATCTTTGCTATATAAGACAATCGATATGTCTTCTACAACCCGCCGCGACTTCCTGCAGCTTTCCGGCTCCGCGCTTGCTGCCGCCACTCTCGCAAAGAGCTCTCCTTTATGGAGCGAAGCCGTAGCAGCGCCCCGTTCGGTAAAAGTGTGGATGACCTCTGAGTCGCAGAAATTTGTCCCGGTCGATGCCCCTAAATGGACTGCAGCAGCGAGCAAGGGCAGCGAGAGCGTTCATATTGACCCAACGACCTGGTATCAGGAAATCTTAGGTTTCGGTGGTGCTTTTACCGATGCTTCGTGCTACTTGTTTTACCAGTTGAATCCTGAGGATCGTAAGGCTCTCTTCAATGAATTGTTTGGACCTGAAGGACTACGCTTCTCGATGGGACGAACGTGCATCGGGTCGAGCGACTACACCACCAGTATTTACAGCTTCGACGACAGTTCCGAACCCGATCCCGACCTGAAGCGATTCAGCATCGAGCACGATCGCGCCTACATTCTTCCATCCTTACGCATGGCGCGTGAGTTGAATCCGGATATGTTTCTCTTCTCGGCGCCCTGGAGTCCTCCGGCATGGATGAAGCCCAACCGCTCGATGTTGGGTGGCTCCATGGAGAAAAAATACTTTGCTTCTTATGCCGAATACTTCGTCCGCTTTCTGCAGAGTTACGCTGCCGAGGGAGTCAGGATCAACGCCACGGCGGTTCAGAACGAGGTCGATACCAATCAGAACAGCCAGATGCCGGCATGCCTCTGGGGACAAGAAGATGAGGCCAGGTTCGTCGCCAACCATTTGGGCCCAGCCCTGGAGCGCGCCTCTCTCGACACGAAGATCTGGATACTCGATCACAACTATGACCTGTGGGGCCGCGTGCTTGACCAGTTGAGTGAGCCTGTCGTGAACCGGTATGTGGACAGCGTTGCATGGCATGCATATAACGGTACCGTCGACGCTATGACGCGGGTACACGACGCTTTTCCAAATAAGCATGCTCAATGGACCGAGGGCGGCGCGGTAATAACCAGTCCTGACTTCGAGACCGACTGGAGTAAGTGGTCAGCCACCTTCACTGGGGTCCTTAAGAATTGGGGGTGCTCGATTGTGGGTTGGAACCTGGCCCTGGACGAAGAGGGAAAACCGAATATGGGGCCGGGTCAGTCCGGAGGCATCGTGACGATTCATTCTAAAACCCAGAAGATCACGCGGTGCGGCCAGTATTGGGCCTTCGCTCACTATTCGAAACTCATGCAGCGTGGAGCACGCGTGCTGGCGTCGCGCGGACAGTTCGCCGACGTCGATCATGTGGCGGTGAAGAACCCTGATGGCAGTTACGTGCTGGTCCTTACCAACCGTGGCGGCCTGGAACGAATGGTGCCGTGCAGCTTGGGGTCTTATGAATTGCAGATGACGCTGCCGCGAAATTCGGTGGCCACTCTTCTGTGGTGATACCGTCGGCCGAGCTGATTCCGGGAATACAGAAAGGACCGTATGATCGACGCCATAGAAAGAATGATAAGTGATTTGGAGCGCGGCAAGTTGAGTCGCCGCCAATTGGCTGTATCTCTCGCTGCCTTGGCCGCTAGTGCATACGCGGTACCCGCCACATTCGCAACTCCTGCGCCCACCGGCTTCCGGGCGGTCAGCGTGAACCACGTCACGGTTCGCGTTCCCGACCTCCACCGCACTTCCCAGTTCTACCAGGAATTCTTTGGGATGCCGCTCAAGCAGCAGTCAGCAACCGTACATATCCTGGGTGTAGGCGATTCTTTCTTCGGCATTGAGCAAGGCGAGAGTAAGACCGCTACCGTCGATCACTACGACTTCGGAATTGCCAACTTCGACGCCGATGCAGTGCGCGCAAAGTTGAGGGAACGTGGTCTGAAATTCTCGGATCTTACTTCGAAAGAATCCTTCAAGTTCTACGATCCGGATGGATTCCAGGTTCAAGTGAACGCAGCCGACTACGTGGGTCACGTGAGCTAGAGCCGGGTATTCAAAGGAATCCCCGGGGGAAACTGGGGGCAAACCAGGGGAAACCACGAATGTATCGGCGGGAATTTCTGAAAACGACAGCTTCATGTCTGGGCGCACTTGGTTTCGCCAAGAGTTCATGGGGGGCCGAGGTTTCTGGAATCGACCGGGTCTCTTCCAAGACTTCCGCGACTGGAGCCGGTGGAATCTATCTAAACCAGATAGGATTTCTGCCAGATAATCCTAAGGTAGCCACCGTTAGCGCACGCGCCAGTTCCTTCCGCGTGCGATCGTTGAAGGACAATTCTGTCGCCTTTCGTTCCACATTGAGTCCTCAACGGCAAGACAATGCTTCCGGGGATACTGTGCGACTCGCTGACTTCTCCCCTCTAAAAGTACCGGGAGAGTATTGCATTGAGCTCGACACGGGAGCAAAAAGCGATTCATTTCCTATCCGCAAAGACGTTTACGACCACGCGCTTCTGATCATGATGCGTTCTTTTTATGGGCAGCGATGCGGTTACGATGTCAATCTGGGCGGGGGATATGCTCATCCTAAATGCCACATGGAAGCGGCTTTCCATGCGTCATCCGGAAAAACTGGCCTGTGCAACATTTCTGGTGGCTGGCACGATGCGGGAGATTACGGCCGATACATCGTCAACTCTGGCATCACGACAGGAACGCTCTTGTGGGCTTGGGAGCTTTATGGTGCGTCCCTGAAAGATTTTGCTTTGCGGATTCCAGAATCCGGCGGTAAGGTGCCCGACTTCCTGGCCGAGATTCAATGGAATCTGCAATGGATGCTGTCCCTACAGGACAGCGATGGTGGTGTCTGGCAAAAACAGTCTCGCGACGATTTTTGTTCTTTTATTATGCCGCAGGACGAATTTGGCCCCAACTATGTGATTGGCACAGGTTTTACTCCATATAAAAGCACTTGCGCTACCGCCGACCTGGCTGCGGTGATGGCAATCGCGGCGCGCTGTTACAGTTCCTATGCTCCGGCATTTTCCCAAGACTACCTGAAGGCTGCCCGTGCGGCATGGAACTGGTGCCAGAACAATCCCAGTGTGCTGTTCAAAAATCCTCCCGGCATCCATACTGCCGAATTCGGCGATAGCGACTGCCACGACGAACTTCTGTGGGCAACGGCGGAGCTATGGCGTACGACGGGAGATGCGACCTTCCATCAGGCTTTCCTGGGGATGCTGCCGCAGCCCTTGTCCGCAATAACGGTCGACGTACCTTCATCGACTCAGGTAAGCTCTCTTGGATATTGGAGCTATGCGTTGGCCCACAGAGAGGGCTCGGGTGCGGCGATCGCGGCGATTCAACAGGCTACACTGAAGGCGGGCAGAAAGTTCGTTCGTCAAAGCTTAGACAATGGCTATGGCAACTCGCTGGCTCTGGAAGATTATGTCGGAGCTTCAAATTCTGTGGTGGCAAATCATTCCTTGCTGCTTCTCATCGCCAATCAGTTTGAACCAGATAGCTCGTACCTGGATTGCGCCGTGAATAACCTGCATTATCTGCTGGGCCGCAACTGTCTCGGCATCTCATGGGTGACCCAGCTCGGCTCAAACCCTCTCCAGCATCCGCATCACCGGCCCAGTGTCGCCGACAATATCGTTGCGCCCTGGCCAGGTTTACTGTCGAATGGACCAAACGCCGATCCCGCAGACCCGATCAGCAAGGCCGTACCGCGACAAGCACCCATGCGGATGTATGTGGACGATGAGCGCGCCTATTCCTGCAATGAACCGACGATTAATTGCAATGCCCCGCTGGTGTTTGTTCTCGCCGCACTGCATGCGCAACCGAGTCACGGATGAGTAATCGCAGGGACTCATGACCTTCGCTTTCCCCCCATATCGTTATCGTTGTGTCCAGTTCGGGATTCTGGCGATTGGTTTGTGGGTTGCGCCGTCGGTCGCACAACGATCGGAGCGGCCCGACGCGCAGCAAAACCCTTTTGCGGGGAATCGCTCGGCGGTTACTGCCGGCGCCGTGCTGTATCAGCAGACCTGCCAGGCCTGTCACGGGGGAAAAGCGCAAGGGGACCGCGGTCCTGTGTTGGCGACCGGAAGCTTCCACCACGGTGGCGAAGACAGGGAGCTGTTCCAGACTATCCGCAATGGCATCCCCGGTACTCAGATGCCTGCCTTTTCCGATCTGCCGACCGACAATGTGTGGCGCATTATTTCCTATCTGCGAAGCCTGAGCGGGAACAGAGGCGCAGCGAATGAAGTCGTGCCGGGAGATGTCGCGGCGGGCGAAAAGACGTTCTGGGGTAAGGGCGGCTGCGCTAGCTGCCATGAAGTAAATGGCCGTGGTGGAATCGTCGCACCCGATCTGTCGGCTGCCGGAACGAATTCTGCCGAGCACTTACGGCAAATG
Organism: Terriglobia bacterium; assembly: GCA_963803655.1. Classification (GTDB taxonomy): domain Bacteria; phylum Acidobacteriota; class Terriglobia; order Terriglobales; family Acidobacteriaceae; genus JAIQFF01. Next base: position 238,021 of record CAWDNR010000005.1, on the reverse strand, counting down.
ATTTTGAACCCGAACGCTGCGATCGGAGCCAGGCATTGGTTTGGACCCACCAGCGTCGGGGTGAAGACCAGGAAGGGACAAGAAGTCCGTGGAATCAAACGGTCAGAAGACGACTACACACTCCTCCTGACTGATCAAGACGGAGCGCTGCATCGCTTCGACAAGCAGGATCTGCTCGAACAAAAGGCAGAGTTCCTGATGCCGGACAACTACGGTCAAGTTCTTTCCGCGGCTGAAATTCAGAACCTGGTTGCCTATTTGAAGAGCCTGAAGACGCGCGATTTGAGTAAGACAGTCCAGGCCGATCTCCCGGAGGGATTGAGTTTCGAAAGGCTACGCAACGCGGAGGCCGAGCCCCACAACTGGCTGACCTATTGGGGAGGCTACCAAGGTCTCCACTTTTCTTCCCTCAATCAGATCACGCCCAGCAATCTCGGACAGCTGCAGGCGCGATGGGCCCGGCAAATGCCGGGAAGTTCGGTGCTGGAGGCGACACCGCTGGTGGTGGATGGCACCATGTACACCTCCGGTCCACCGGGGCAGGTGTTTGCTCTCGACGCCCGGACCGGACTTGAGATCTGGAGATATGAGCGGCGGCAGAAGGTGGTGAATCCCTACCAAACCAACCCCTTCAATCGCGGAGTCGCGGTGCTGGGGAATCGAGTGTTTTTCGGCACGTTGGACGCCGCTGTGGTAGCTCTGGATGCCCGGACCGGTCGCGTGCTTTGGGAAACTCAGGTGGCCGACACCATGAAGGGCTACACCATTACCGAAGCCCCGTTGGCGATCCAGGGCAAAGTGATTGTTGGAATCGCGGGAGGGGAATTCGGCATCCGCGGTTTTATCGACGCCTACGACGCCGTAACTGGAAAGCGGCTTTGGCGTTTCTATACGATTCCAGGCCCAGGTGAATTTGGCAACAATACTTGGAGCGGAGACAGCTGGAAACAAGGCAGCGGGGCCACGTGGCTGACCGGCAGCTACGACCCAGAACTCAACCTGCTTTATTGGGGAGTGGGCAACCCCGGGCCAGACATGAACGGAGACGTCCGCGAAGGCGATAACCTGTTTACCTGTTCCGTCGTCGCACTGGATCCGGAAACCGGCAAGCTGAAGTGGTATTACCAGTTCACGCCTGGCGACACCCACGACTGGGACGCCAATGAAGATCTGATATTGGCGGACCGCACCATCGACGGCAAAATGCGCAAGCTGATCATGCAGGCGGATCGTAACGGGATGTTTTATGTTCTCGATCGGACAAATGGAAAACTTATCTTTGCCAAACCCTACGTCAAACAAAACTGGAACCGTGGCTTCCAGTCGGACGGCCGCCCGATTCTGGTGCCGGGATGGAAGGCGTCGCCGAAGGGCAACGTCGTTTACCCGACCGGCGTCGGCGGTTCCAATTGGCAGAGCCCTTCCTACGATCCCACCAGTTCCTGGCTCTACGTGGTTGCGCGCGACCACGGCCAGGGATACCGGAGCGCCCCGGTGACTTATGAGCCCGGGCGGCAATACATAGGCGGCGAGCCCTACCCGGTGGCCGAGGCGGCGGGCGAAGAAGGCAAGAACGGCGTGCTCGCGATCAATACCAGCACTGGCGACATAAAGTGGAAGTTCCCGATTGTTCGCGGGTCTTTCGGAGCAGGTGTGTTGAGCACAGGCGGCGGGATCGTATTTGCCGGCACAGCCGACGGGGATCTGATTGCGCTGGACTCCAAGTCAGGCAAGTCGCTTTGGTATTTCCAAACCGGGGGTACAGTCAATTCCTCTCCGATGAGCTATGCTGTCGGCGGAAAGCAGTTTGTGGCGATTGCCGCAGGCAATGTGCTCTACAGTTTTGCCCTTCCCGATTAATCGGCACCTGAGGACGCGATCGTTTCCAGATGCTGGGCGGGATACACAGTCGAAGGAACGCTATGAGAACGACAAAATTGCTTTTGCTGCTTTCCATTCTGGGCACCGTTCTCTGGATGTTGTTCTCGCCCGCGTCAGCGCAGGAACTGAATCCCACCCAATCAGGAAGCGCGATCGGTTCGCAGGGAGCGCCCCGGATCCCGGGTCAGAATCCCAATGGCATGCACATATACATTCGCGCAGGGTTGAAGACCCACCCGCCCGGTCTGCATGACTATCCCCAGTTTCTCGCGGATTGGAGCAAGACTCTGACAGAGCACGGCGCCGTCGTTGACGGTTCCTTGCATGCGCCCAGCGCCGCCGAACTTGAACAGACAGACGTCCTCGTGATCTATAAGGGAGACTCGGGCTTCATGACCGACAGCGAAAAAACCGCGCTCGAAGGGTTCGTCAAACGCGGTGGCGGTATCGTCTCTCTCCATGATGCCTTATGCGGTCCGGATCCGGCTTACTTCGCGACCCTGGTGGGCGGGGCGAAGAAGCACGGTGAGGTGAACTACACGTGGGGCGCGGACATTCCCTACACCATTGTGGACAAATCAAGCCCCATCATGGCAGGCATGTCGGGGGTCACAATCTTCGATGAAGCGTTCTTCAGCATGACGTGGGCGAAGGATCCGGCGATTCACGTGTTGGCCAGCACCGTGATCCCGGGAACTTCGAGCGCCGGCGCCCACAAAGGCGAGGTCGTTCCACAAATCTGGACCTATGAGCACACGCTCCCGGGCGGTGAGCCGGCTCGTGCCTTCGTATGGATGCAGGGACACAGCTACACAAACTTCGCCAATCCCCAGATTCAAGCGATGTTGCTTCGGGGCATTGCGTGGGCCGCCCAAAAGTCGGTTAGCGAACTGGTGGACTACAAGCCTCCGGCTGCCAAGGTGCCGTAAGGGAGCTCAGAGCCACCGAGAATACCGGATCGCGCAAGATCGTCCTCGCTTAAGCCCTGACGCTATCTCACAAATGACCATTCGGCATCATTGTTGACGACCGTTGCTTATGAGTAGCCTGTGATTCGGGCGCAATCGGCGAGAAGGGCAGCACGGCGGACATCTCGGCTTCTTGCCGCTATACTGGCCTTTGCCGGGCCATCGCTCGCGCAACGGAGAAGGCATGTCGAGTCTGAAGGAATTCCAATGCGAGATTTGCGGGACCGTTAGTGAGAATCCAGTCCATTGGTTTGTGATCGAGTGCGGAGATCAGCAGCTCGCGGTCATCAAGTGGGACTTGACTGCTGCCAGTAGCCCCACCGCTCGGCATTTCTGTGGTGAGGCCCACGCCCAGAGGTGTACATCAGCCGCTGGTTTGAATCCATGTGCGCGCCGCCCAGACCTGCTTCCAAGACTTCCTAGGCCGTTTCGACCGAGAGACAGTGGCTTCCTGAGATCCCACTTCCACTCGTTCTGATAGGCCGCTCGACCACTCAAGGGATGCTCTAGTGCGACTCCCGGGGAACGGCGGCACCGCGGCATCCGATCAGAAAATCGAAATCCGCGCCCTTGTCGGCCTGGGTCACGCGCTCGACGTACAACTGCTGATACCCGCCCTTCATCGCCGGTGCAGGCTTCCGCCATTGCGAACGCCGGGCCTCCAGTTCTTTCTCAGACACATCGAGATGGAGCTTCCTTGCTTCCACATCCACCTCAATCACGTCGCCGTCCCGCACCAGCGCGAGCGGTCCGCCAATCGCGGCTTCCGGAGCGACGTGCAGGATCACCGTGCCATAAGCGGTTCCGCTCATGCGAGCGTCCGAGATGCGGATCATGTCTTTGAACCCGCGTTTGAGTACTTTGGATGGCAGACCCATATTGCCGACCTCCGCCATGCCAGGATAGCCGCAAGGTCCACAGTTCTTGAGCACAAGAATAGAATTTTCGTCCACCACCAGATCAGGGTCCTCGATGCGTTTGTAATAGTCCTCAATATTTTCGAAGGTCACGGCAGGGCCGCGATGGCGCAGCAGATGAGGCGATGCCGCCGACGGCTTGATTACCGCGCCGTCAGGCGCGAGATTGCCCCGCAGTACTGCGATCCCACCGTGTTCCGTCAGCGGATTGTCCACCGGCCGAATGACTTCGCGATTCCAGTTGGGAGCGTCCTGCGAGTTTTCCCAGATGGTCTTTCCGTTTACGGTAAGCGCGTCACGATGCAGCAGACCGTTCTCGCCCAGAAGGCGAATGACAGCGGGAAGCCCGCCGGCGTAGTAGAAATCTTCCATCAGAAAGCGTCCCGAGGGCATCAGGTCGACGACAGTTTTGACCTTGCGGCCCAATTCGTCCCAATCGCGTCAGGGAAAGCTTGACTCCGGTCCGGCCCGCGATGGCCAGGGAATGAATGACGGCGTTGGTGGAACCGCCGATCGCCCCGTTCACGCGAACGGCGTTCTCAAATGCCTGGCGCGTCAGAATTTTGGAAATGCGCAAATCTTCGTGCACCATTGCAACGATTCGCCGACCCGCGAGGTGAGCCAGCGTCCAGCGCCGGGCGTCGGGCGCCGGAATGGCGGCGTTGTGCGGAAGTCCGAGGCCGAGCGCCTCCACCATACAGGCCATGGTTGAGGCTGTGCCCATCGACATGCAGTGGCCCGCGGAGCGAGACATGCAGACCTCGGCATCCCGGAATTCCACCAGGCTCATGGTGCCGGCTTTTACTTCTTCGCTGAAACGCCACACATCCGTGCCGGAGCCAATGTCCTTGCCGCGGAATTTTCCGTTCAACATCGGACCGCCGGACACCACCAGGGTCGGAAGGTCGCAACTCGCGGCTCCCATGATCAGAGCCGGCACGGTCTTATCGCACCCACAGAGGAGAACCACTCCGTCCATAGGATTCGCGCGGATGGATTCCTCCACATCCATGCTCACCAGATTGCGAAAAAGCATAGCCGTTGGCCTGGCGTTCGTTTCCCCCAGCGAGGTAACCGGGAATTCAAGCGGAAAACCACCAGCTTCCCAGACACCGCGCTTGACGCGGTCCGCGAGGTCGCGGAAGTGTGCGTTGCAGGGCGTTAGTTCCGACCAGGTATTGCAGATTCCGATGATCGGCCTTCCCTCGAATACATCTTCCGGGTAGCCGCGCATCCAGCTGCGGTGAATGAAGCCGTCCTTGTCCGCTCGAGCAAACCATGCGGCTGATCGCAGCGTCCTCTTAGACTTCATGGTTTTCTCCCCGGCCGACAGGAACTCGGCACATCTTGTGAAAACGGTGTTTGCACAACGGCGTGTCCCTACTCCTTACGATTTGGGTGCTGGTTGCATAAATGTTAATGCTTGTCAGCCGTTTAATCGGCTCAATTTCCGTTCTTCAGGGGCTTCTTCTCTGACAGAAACTTCCGACAGGCTGCTCTACACCGCCTGATTACTCTTTAGTTTTGTAGGGAGGATCCCATGGATAACGGCGTCCTTGGCGCATCAACCGGAGCGGCGATTCCAATTCGGCCGTCGAGCTTTCGTTCGTCATCACTTTCCAAGAGCAGCTCTTTTGTCCCTGGCCGATTGGACAATGGGAGCCTGGAATTTCACGCTCGCTCGTCGTTGCCGTTTGAGGCGTGCCGGCGGATTGAGTGCCAGCACGGCGAGACTGGAGAACCGCTCCGGTTCCGGATAAGCCATCTGCAAGTGCATCACTACCGCCTCCTGTATATCAAGTTCTCTGGGGCTAAGAACCACATCAAGCAAAGCGCGATGATGGTTCAGGCGCCATTTACGCAGCTCGTGGCTGACGTGTTCGAGCGTCTTGTGGGCAAACAAAACGGTCGCAAGCGAGTCCAGGACCCTCACCAGGTAGTCGTTACCTGCTCCCGCCCAAATGGTCCGGTGAAACTCGAGGTCGAGTGCGGCGGCCTCCGCCAATGTGCCGTTCCACCCTTCAATCTTATTCAACTGAGCGGTGAGTGTGGCCGCAAGTTCAGGGGTCATGCGCGCCCGAGCCAGCTTAAGCGCTTCGGTCTCCAGGATGATGCGGACACTATTGATCTTTTGAACGTCTTCTTTGGATAGCTGAGTGACGAACATGCCTCTGCGCTCGAGGTTCATTACGAGACCGGACTCCTGTAGCTGAAACAGGGCTTCCCGAACGGGGATACGGCTGATCTTAAACTCGCGGGCGATCAGGCTCTCGTTCAAGCGATCGCCAGGCTTATATCTGCCGGAAAGGATCGCCTCCCGCAGCCGCTGGACCAAATGGGCTTTGAGAGTAGAAGGGGTCACCTCGGCCATGGAACCTCCATAAATTGACACGGGAAGAAATCGTACTTAGTATGCAGGTGCATCGCAAGCTTTACGTTATGCCGAAGCAAAATTGACGCTGTATCTGTCACGCGCGCCGCGAGAGGGGGCGGATCTAGCGTTGCGAACGATAAATTGTATACGATTAACCGGTGTATCTCAACTGGCGCGTGAGGTGCACCGATGAAGCCAACTCGGGCTCGATATGGCGTGGTTGCGCTGGCTATCGGGCTGGCGGTGCTCTCCTACATCCAGCGAGTTGCCATATCGCAGGCCGCTGGGCCGATCTCGCGCGATCTTCACCTCCAGAAGGCGCAACTGGGGCTGGTGTTTGGTGCCTTCGGCCTGTCCTATGCCTTGTTCGAGCTTCCGGCTGGCCTGCTCGGCGACCGGCTGGGCGTCCGACGGGTCTTACTGCGGATCGTCCTGGCCTGGTCGGCGTTCACGGCTTTGACTGGCGCGGCCTGGAGCCTCTCATCCCTCTGCGCGATTCGCTTCCTGTTTGGGGCTGGCGAGGCGGGATGTTTTCCCAACCTTACCCGCATGCTCAGCGCCTGGTTGCCGGCGCGGGAACGCGTTACCGCGCAATCACTCATGTGGGCCGCCACCCGCTGGGGCGGCGCGGCGACCCCGCCGCTGGCGTTGGCCGGCATCGCCCTGTTCGGCTGGAGATGGGCATTTGTGGCCTTCGCGGCCTTGGGCGTGATCTGGTGCGCTGTTTTCTTCCTCTGGTTTAAGGACGACCCGGCCCAGCACGCAAGCGTCAATGCCGCCGAAAGGGAAATGCTCGAGGCCTCGCGAGTCCTCACCAGTCATTGCGATCTGAGCCGGACGCATGGGTGGATCTCTCTGCTGCTAACGCCCCAGGTTTTCTTCCTCGTTCTGCAGTATTTCTGTTTCTCATTTGTCTGGTACTTTTACGTGACCTGGCTGCCTACGTATTTGAGAGAGGCTCGGGGCCAGACACCGGGACACGCGGCGGCGCTGTCCGTTCTCCCGCTTCTATTCGGAGGTTTTGGTTCGCTGGCTACGGGGCTGGCGCCGGTGCGCCTGCCACGCCGTGCCATCGCTTTTTGCGGCTTCCTGGGGACGGCTATCCTGCTGCTTGCGATTACCCGTGTCCAGACCGTTTTGCCCGCAATGCTGTGCATGGGCGCTTGCCAGTTTCTGCAGCGATCTGACTATGCCGATCTCGTGGAACGCCTGCGTTGAGATCGGAGGCCCCTACACTGCGACGGTCGCCGCGGCGATGAACATGCTTGGTAATTTGGCGGGTTTCGTCGCGCCGGTCGTTGGCGGCGTCATCCTGCAGCGGACCGCCGGCAACTGGAATCCTCTGATCTACTTGATGGTCGGCGCTGCCACGACTTCAGCACTCTGCTGGCTCTACCTCGACCCCGAGAATGCCGATCGCAAACGGGTGGACGTCACCGGCGCCGGTGAACTCGCAAGCACTCCAGTCGCAAACTCTTGAACGGTGCGGCCGCAACCTCCGCACGGAAACGGGATAGATATGAAAATCGATCTAAAGGGTAGGACGGCGGTGATCACCGGCGGCAGTCGCGGTCTGGGTGAGGCGATGGCATTGGCGCTATCGGACGCCGGCGCCCAGATTGCCGTCGTGGCTCGCGATGTGAAGCGTCTGGAGTCGGTGCGCGCGGCGATCGCCCAGCGTGGCGGGACAGCTGAAATATTTACCGGGGATGTGACGCGAGAGGACGATGTCGCCGCCGTGGCGCAGGGTGTAACTAAGCGCTTCGGTCATCCCCAAATTCTGATCAACAATGCGGGCTCGAATATCCGCAAGTCCCTGGTCGATTTTTCCCTCGACGAGTTTCGCAGTGTATTGGATTCCAGTTTGATCTCAACATTCCTGGTCTGCCGCGCGTTTGTCCCGGGAATGATGGGCTCCGGCTACGGCCGTATTCTGAACATGACCTCCATCATGAGTCACGTCTCCCTGCCCGGCCGGACCGCCTATTCCTCCGCCAAGGCGGCGCTGCTCGGCCTGACCCGGTCCCTTGCGCTGGAACTCGCCGGTGAGGGAATCACCGTCAACGGCATCAGCCCAGGTCCGTTTGCAACCGAGATGAATGCCACCGTCCTGAATAATCCGGAGGCCAATGCCCAGTTCCTGGCCAACCTGCCAATGGGACGATGGGGCAAGGTGGAAGAGATTGGCGCCCTGGCTTGCTATCTCTGTTCGGAAGCTGCGGGATTCATTACCGGGACTGACATTCTGATCGACGGCGGCTGGACCGCGAAATAGACGGCTCGGTCAGGGGACTGAAACCAGGGTAAATGCGTACAGAGTGTCGCCGGCTCCGGCGACCAGATATTGACGACCATCCAGCACGTAGGTTTCGGGTCCATTGCCCAGAGAACGCAGCATAGGGAAATGCCACAAGATCTCGCCGTTGGCCGCGTTAAAGGCGATTAGGTTCCGCTTGTAGTCCCCGGTAAACAGAAGGTTGCCGGCGGTCGTGAGGATTCCCGGACCGCCCAGACGAAAGGCTAGGCTGTCGTCCGCATAAGCATGGCTCCACTTGATCTCGCCAGTCTTGTAGTCGAGCGCTTCCAACACATGTTGTGACCAAAGCCCGCGTCCCGACCCTCCGTAACCCTCCGGCCGTTCGCTGGTGTCGGTGAGGTAGGTGAGACTGTAGCCCCGGGTGGCGTTGACATAAAACAAACGCGTCTGCGTACTATAGCTCGGAGGCATCCAGTTGGTTCCACCGCCTCCATTGATGGTCAGCAACGCACCATCGACTTTGGGTTCCTTGGTCTCGTCCGGTATGGGCTGACCGTTAGCATCGACTCCCTTCGACCAATTCAGAGGAACAAAAGGCTTGGAGAGTACGTTCTTCCCGTTAGTGCGATCCAGCACGAAGAAATACCCGTTGCGCGCCGCCTGCGCCAGCAGTTTGCGTGGCTTGCCATCAATCTCGGCGTCGAAGAGGACCGGTGTCTCCGTGTTGTCCCAGTCGTGCGTATCGTGGGGCGACGCTTGGAAATACCAGACCAGTTTGCCTGTGTCGGGATTCAGCGCAACAATCGAACAAGTCCAAAGATTGGCTCCTGCCCGGCCCTGTCCCGCGACTACGGGATTGGGATTGCCAGTGCCCCAATACAAAAGGTTGAGGTCGTGGTCGTAGGTTCCCGGCAGCCACGTCATGCCGCCGCCATGCGCCATGGCTGCCTCGTTGGGCCAGGTCTCCGATCCGGGCTCTCCCTTTTTGGGTTCGCTATACCAGCGCCATTGGAGCTCGCCCGTGGCCGGATCGCGGGATTCCAGATAACCGGGAACGTCAATCGCGTCTCCCCCCACTCCGACGATGACGTGATTGCCAACCACCATCGGCGCGGCCGTGGTGAAGTATTGCATCTTCTCGTCGGCAACCTTTTTTCTCCAACGCTCTTTACCGGTCTTCGCTTCCAGGGAGATGAACCAGCCATCGGGCGCCAGAAAATACAGCCAGTTGCCGTACATGCCCACTCCGCGGTTGCCTACCAGGTGGCCGCCGGCGTCCACCCAGTCGTAATGCCAGAGTTCGAGGCCGGTGCGCGCATCCAGGGCATAGACATGATCGGGAATGGTGAAATAAAGGATGCCGTTGACCAGCAACGGCGTCGACTTGATTTCAGGTTCTCCCACGCCCCTCATCGTGCCGAGGATAGTGACGCGAAACATCCAGGCCAGAGACAGGGAACGGACGTTCTCAGCACGAATCTGCGTCAGCGGGCTAAAGCGTCGGCCGGAGTAGTCTCCATTGTAGGTGGGCCAGGTATCGGTGGGCTCGCGTTGCAGGAGTTTCTGGGGATCCAGCCCTTGGGCAACCGATATTCCCAGCAGCAGAGAGAAGAGCAGACAAAATGAAAGGACAACGCGGCCAGGCTTCATTTCAAGGTCACCAAGTAGGCCGTAAGATCGTGCATCTGCGTATTGGTGTACTGGTCCAGCATCTGACGATGGAAGACCAGCTTATCTTCGACCTGTACCGTGACGCCCTTCTCCAGGGCGATCGAATGGTAGTTGCCCGCGGCGTCGTAAAGCGAGATAAGGAAATCGTCCTGATACTTGACCGCGCCGGTGATTGTTTTTCCATCCCCCAAAGTCACGGTCGCCTGGGGGAACGATTTTGAACCCCCGTCCGCAATGCCGCGTGCGCCCGGATATAAGAATGCCTGCTGGAGATCCGGCGGATCCATCTTCGACCCAATATGTGCCAGATCGCCAGTCACCGAATGGCAGGTATTGCATTTTCCTGCACCATTGAAGTACGTCTGTCCGGCTTTGGCGTCCCCGGTGACTACGTTCAGAATTTTGTAGGTTCCCCGGTTCGCCGCCAGCTCCACCTGCAAATGGAGAAACTCCGCGATATCGCGCAACTGATCATCGGTGAAGGAGGGAAAGGCCGGCATTCCTTTTGTGGGCCTGCCGTCGCGTACCGTCGGCCCGACAAGTTCGCCTCGATTGTCGTCCAGCACCACGGGGGACCGTAAGAGATCGGGCCCCGAGCCTCCACGGGCCTCCGCCCCGTGACAAAAGCCGCAGCTCGGGCCAAAAATCTTGGCGCCTTCGGCAGCCAACTTGGCATCCGGCCTCCTGCCCAAGCCAAGAAACTCGCGGGTGCGGACCGCCCTGCTGTCTTCTTGCGTATCGGTCGCGCTTTGGCCTGCGGCCGGCGCGGCCTGCTGCGCCGGCGACGAAACTGCCGCGCCAGCGGCCAGCGCCGCAATCACTCCCAAACCGCACGCCCGCAGCAGGAGAACAGTCCCGCTCTCGCGCCTGAGTGCCCTTTTTTTTGAAACGTGATTGCACTCCGATGCGCACATGGTGGGGAAATGCTCCTTGATCCAGATACTGGGCCTGGCCGTCATCCGCGCTTGGGTTCTCCCACCCAATCGTCAATCGCACTCTGTATACTAAATACACCTTGAAGAGTCAAGAAACGATCGTTGCTCCCTGCGGCGCGGCAATCTCGGTTCGGTCAGCTCTTCTCATTCAGCCTCTTTTATAGTGTAGAAGTGGTCGGCGGCCAAGTTGGTTCGGACCTCCGTCTTCCCATTCGGCCACAGGATTTCAACTTTATCGACGTGTTCCTTATTTCCTAGACCAAAGTGAACCCGGAGATCACTCTGGGAAAGATAACTTCCGCCACTGAGGACCTCACCTGTCTGCACCAAGTCCCCGGCCGTAGCCTTTACCCGCGCGTTGAGCGCCAGCCTGTTACTGCTGGTTCCCTCCAGCGCAAAGGCGATCCAGTGATTCGCGGGACCCCCTTGTGGCTGGAGAATCATAGGACCGCCTTTCAGATTCTCGATCACGACATCAAGCCGGCCGTTGTTGAATAAATCGCCAATCGCCACGCCCCGGCTGACCTGTGGAGTCTGGACCGCGGGGCCGACGAGTTTACTGATGTTCTTGAATGTGCCATTCCGCTGATTCCAGAACAGCAGCGCAGGCTCGCGGTACTTGGCTGCTATATCGATGCTGTCCACTTGTGGGTATACGTGGCCGTTCACCAAAAACAGGTCGGGCCAGCCATCATTGTCGAAGTCGAAAAACGCGTCGCCCCAGCCCACGTAAGGTGTGGTGGGCGGAGCGATGCCGCAAGCATATGAAACATCCGTAAAATTCATCTTTCCGTCATTACGGAATAACGCTGTGTATTCATCATTGAAGTGCGTAATGGCGACGGAAAAAAGTCCGGTGTGCTGATAATCGCCGAGAGCGAGACCCATGTTGGCTTGCTCGGCTCCATCCTGGCTGACGGCCGCGCCCGCCATGTAGGCAATGTCGGTAAAATGTCCGCCGCCGTCGTTACGGTAAAGATAATTGGGTTGGCCATCGTTGGTGACAAAAAGGTCAAGGCGGCCATCGTTATTAAAGTCTGACCACACCGCGGTCAGTCCAAAGCGATTTTGCGGATCATCCACTCCCGCCTTCTTCGATACATCCGTAAACGTGCCGTCACCATTGTTGTGGTAAAGGTTATCGGGAGACCCCTTAAGGCCCCTTGGGCCGCACTGCACATCGATGCCGCGGTACTTGCACGTTTTCATCGAACCGAATGCAGGAAGGCTGCTTAGATTGAGGTCTACATAGTGCGACACAAACAGGTCCGCCCAGCCATCGTTGTCATAGTCGCCAAAAGTTGCGCCGGTGGCCCATCCTGAGTCATGGCTCAAGCCCGTTTGCTTGGTGACGTCCGTAAATGTTCCATCGCCGTTATTGCGATAGAGAACTACACCCCCGAAGCAAGTGACAAGTAAGTCCGGCCAGCCATCATTGTTGTAGTCGGCGACCGCTGCGCCCATGGCCCAACAGGGATAGCCGACGCCCGCTTTGTCCGTGACGTCGGTAAAGGTTCCGTCGTGATTATTGTGGTAGAGCGCGCTCCGAGCTTTCGTGCCAGCAAGCGCCATTTCCACGCTTTGCGCGTTGGTGAAGTAAATATCGGGCCAACCGTCGCGGTCATAGTCGATAAGAGCGACGCCGCCGCTCATCGACTCCACAATGTATTTCTGTTCCGGACTGGAGAGGTGTTCAAACTTGATCCCAGTGGAAGCGGTAATATCCACCAATTGAGGCCACTGGTTGGACGCCTGTAGCGTCGTCGGCTCCGCGCCAGCGGTAACTGTGGCCGATTTCTGGACTCCAGACTCGCCGTCGTGTTTTGCAATTCCGGATGAAGGGCTTCCAGATACCTGCGCGAAGGCCGAAGTCAAAAGAAGAGCAAGTATCAGGACCAGGTAAATCGCTGCTCTCGCATTCAACTCATGTTTCGTGAGTTGCGACCGCCGGTCGCCGCGGGAACTCGCTAGTGCCTTCTTCATCAGTAGCCTTTGTAGAGAGTCTGCACGATTTACTGGGGGCTGGGCGTCAGAATGAACACTTTCAATCGCTGCTACCGAATCGTAATTGTGACGGCAGTTCTGGAACCTCGATGCTATGGCCGGCTATTTCCGCGCGTCCGTCTCGGCGGATTCCTGGTTGGCCGGCTTGAGACGCATCTCGTGGTAAAGTTCCTGGAGTTTCTCTTTCATATCTTTGTATTTTTGGTATTCCTCCAGTTCCCGTTTCGCATCGGCGGTACGTCCTGCCTGACGATACAATGTGCTCAGCCGGAAGTGGGCCGCAGCACTGGTCGGGTCCAACTGCAGCGCGTGCTCGAGCAGTGGTTCGGCTTTGTCGGGTTGACCCATCAGCATCAACGTTTTCGCAAGACCAAGGTTGGCTTCCGCGTCATTCGGTTGCAGTTGGACAGCCCGCGAATAGTGTCCGTAAGCACCCTGTGCGTCGCCTCGCCGGGAAGCGATGTCTCCTAGTCTGAACTCTGCCTTTTCATCGAATGGGTTCACCGCCAGCGCCGCCTTGTACTGGCCCTCGGCCTCCTCCTGTTCTGCCGACGACGACGAGGCGTTCAGCATCTCCGCTAATTCAAAATGCAGTCCGGGAAGGTTAGGATCGAGCTTGAGAGCCTCGCGGTAGTTCCTGATCGCCCCTTCGTCATCCCCATGCTTCGCCATCTCGTGCGCCATGACCTGACGCATGCGGGCAGATTTCGGAGCCACCAATGACAGAGTCAGCATGGATTCGCCGGCAAGATCCGAATAAATCCGGTGGGAGGCGTAGAGCACTTCGACATTCGTGGGGTATAAGCGGCGCAGAGCGCTAACGGTCGCTGCAGCTTTGTCCAGATCGCCCGCCCCGGAATAGATTTCAATCAACTGCATGCCCGTGTCAATCTGAATCCGCTCCTCCTGCAGCTTGGGAAAGGACTTTTCCAGATCTGCGAGAGCAGTCTTGCCGTCGCCCGTCTGCTTCTCAGCGATGCCCAGAAGGGCTTGGATCTTCGATAAGCCAGGACGGAGCCGGAGCGCGGTGCGAAGCGGTGGAATGGCATCGGCGTAGGCGCCCTGGAAAAATAACAGCACGCCGAGGTTGCCCTGGGCGTCGACATTATTGGGATCGAGGGCGACGATGGCACGGAACTCCGGTATGGCCAAATCCGGCCGATTCTGTTTTAAAAACTCTTGAGCTTGATGGCCGTGCGATGCGATTTGCTGCTGGCGGCTGGCGGCCGATTGAGAGACACACGGCAGTGAACCGAGAAAAAAGAGGATGGCTCCGAGTAAGCGGATAGCTTCTTTTGTCCTCATCCTCACCAATGATACTGCCGACATCTATCCGCCCGGCCGGTAAAAAAGATTCGCTAAAAAAGATAAGGACGGCGGCGAGCCGCCGTCCTTTTAAGTTTCCAGAAACGCCTGTCCCCGTCCAGCTCCTCAGAAAGTGAATCTGGCACTGAGCTGAACGGTGCGACCGGTGATCGTGGTGGCGGTGATCTGTCCCACGCTTGGGTCGGGAACGCCTGATGTCAGCGCGTTTGGATTGAGGTTGTTGCTGGGATTTCGGAAGCTTGGATGGTTCAACACGTTGACAGCATCCATCCGAAGCTGCAGTTTGCCTCGTTCCCACCCCGGTATGCCCCACGTCTTGGCCAGTGAAAAGTCGACATCCGTCAGATCGGGTCCACGGAGCGAGTTTCTCTCGTTATTGCCGAAAGTGTTAACCGGCGGGGGCGCAAAGGCGAGCTGGTTGTACCATTGGTTGAGCGACTGATGGCCCGCGCTTGGATTCCCGACCAGGTTGGGATATAGAGCGCATCCGTTGCACAGCGCGCCGGACGGAGTCGCGCTATTCATCACTACCGTAAACGGGGATCCGGACTGGGCTATGATGATAGATGACACCTGCCAACCGCCGACCGCCGCATCCGCCAGGGCCGAGTTCAGGTATTGGTGTCCCCTTCCCAGCGGTATCGCATAGGTTAATGACCCTTTGATCGAATTGGGCCGATCGAAATTCGAAAGCGCGTAGTTGGCATGTGGATTAAAGGCGTCCTGATAGTACACGGCACCGAACTGGTTGCCCCAGCCGGAAGTATCCATGTCATCTTTCAGACGCGACCATGTGTAAGCGACATCGGCAGACAAGCCAAACCCGAAGGGTTTCTTCAGTAGGACGTTCACTGCGTGGTAGTTCGAAACACCGCTGTATAAGCCGGTTCGCGATCCGCCCGAGCCGATACCGATGCTGCTAAATTGCGGGAACGGCCGTGCCGCCTGGCCGCCTCCCAGCTTGTCCACGGGCACCTGGTTGATGTCGGCCTCGAAGTGCAGGTTGTCCCAGTGACTGCCGACATATTGCGCTTCTACCACCATGTTAGCCGGCAAACGCCGCTGCACGCTTCCCGTCCACTGCCAGCCGTTCATGATGGGCAGATCGTAAGGGGTAAAGGGTATAAACCCGTTTCCCTGCGGATTTGCAGGCGTGATGTAGGTAGCAGGATTGCGACCGGCAATGATGGGTAGACCCGCCCCGGTCCCCGAAAGCTGCACGACTGGGGCTTGGCCTGGATTGGCTGACGCCGTGCCCGTGACGCCTGTTCCGAAGCCAAGAGGTCCACCGACAGTGTCCATGCTCCAGAGGGCGGAGTATTGGCCAACTCCGGCCCGCACCACCCATTTATCCGACGCCTGCCAGGCGAATCCCAGGCGAGGCATCACCTGGGTTTTTGTCTTGAACGATTGAGTACGCGCTCCGTTCTCGCCCGCAAACCAAACGGAGCCCAAAGTGTTGGTAACGGGATTGATGATGGTGGGATCAAAGCCGCCCATATTGTTTTGAACTTCGCTCATTCCGCCATGTGTTTCCGAGCGCACCCCGAGGTTAACGGTCAAGTTCGGCCGCAGCTTGACGTCATCCTGCGCAAAGAACGAGAAGTTCCTGGCCCGCATTCCGTGTTCCGGTTGAGTCGAGGTGCTCCATTGCTGCGCGTCTCCCAACAAGAAGTCGGCGTAGCCTACGTTGACCGTGGGGTTGTTGGTGGTGAACTGGCCGGTGAAAGTGAAGTCCGCCCCGTGGATGCTGCCCCATGGAGTCGAGTTATCCTGCTCAAACATCACCTCGCCCCCGAAGTGGAGAATGTGCTTGCCATGAACCAGGGTGAGCACATCCGAGGGAATAAAGGTGTTCTCGATGAAAACTGCGTTAGTGCCCGGGCTAAGCATGTTGTTGGAAGGGGCGCCGGTTCCATTGAAGTTCACTGTCGGAAACACGTCCGCGTTGGAGAACTGCAGTCCCAGCTGAGCCGGGAAGCCCTTCTTCAAGGTCTGCGGAACAAACCAATTCCCCTGCCGGACAAACGAATACCGGAATTCGTTCACCATGGTCGTACTGATGGTGTACACGTCCGTGATCTGGGCGTTATACCCTTCGCCCGCATTGTTCTCGCAGGCGATAGGGCAATTAGGTCCGGGATCTATATTGGTCTTGTGCGGATTGTCGTGCATCGTGGTCGTAATATTGATCCGGTTCTTGGCGCTCACGTTGTAGTCCAAGCGCCCAAAAAATTTCTTACTGTTGCCGCTGCCAGCTTTCAGAAAGCTGAAGTTGTTTCCCACTCCACTCAGATTGGGAGCAAGAAAATTCTTCTGGATATTTACCGCTACCGGGTCGAAATCAGCCGTCGGAATCGCCAGGTCGTTTGCATTAAAGGCCCCGCACTGCGCTGGATTGGTAGTTAATGCCGTGCCACCGTGGGCAGCGTCAAGCGTAAGGTTTGTTCCGAAGATCGCAGGATCAAAACAACCAGCCTTCATGTCCGCAGTCGGAACCGAAACTGTGGAGATCTGGCTATTGGGGTTTTCCAACTGTTGATAGTTGAAGTAGAAGAACAACTTGTCCTTGAGTATCGGCCCACCAATCGCGCCGCCAAAGTAATTGAAACGCTGCTTGTTTTTGGCGCCAGTCCGGTTGAAGTAGTCTCTGGCATTCAATGCGTCGTTCTGGAAGTAATCGTAAAGGGAGCCGTGAAACTGGTTGGTCCCGCTCTTGCTGATGACGTTGAAGACCGTGCCGCCGCCGCCGTACTGGGCCGAGGCGGTCGAAGCAATCACGTTCACTTCGGACACGCTTTCGCTCTGGCCCTGGTCAATGTTGGCGCTATGCGGCAACCAAATCGAGCCGCCGTCAACCAGATAGCTGGAGAAGTAGGGCATGCTTCCGGCGACCGCTTGATCGATTCCTGGATTGCTGAGATCATTCTGGCCGCCACCATTGGTCCCACCCGGGGTGCTGGTAGCGCCGGGAAGCAGCTTCAGGAGACTGGTCCAGCCGTTCGTGGGATCGACGCTGGGCAGGTCGGTCAACTGTTGCGTCGACAAAGAAGTCCCTACCTGGGCATCCTCCGTCTTCAAGATCGGGGCGTCGGACTGAACTTCGATGATCTGGTTGCTCGATCCGACTTTGAGATCACCGTTAACTGTGACCAGGCCAATCTGCAGCGCGATCGGGCCAACCACCAGTTTCTGAAACCCGTCCTTGCTAAAAGTGATGGTGTAGTTTCCGGGCAAAATCGAATTGGTATCGTAAAGGCCATCACTGTTGGTGACGAAGTCCCTGACCACACCGGTGTCCACGTTGGTCACGGTAACGTTCACGCCCGGCAGAACCGCTCCCGACGGATCAGTGACCGTACCGCGAATGTCACTGGAGTTTGTGTTTTGCGCGAGACCGACCTGGGCCACGCATAGCAGAAGACAACACGCGATCGCGACGTGAACTGCTTTCCTCATTAACCCCTCCCCTTTTGCACCGACATGGATGCTATTGTTGGCGATTCTTTTGCGGGCTTACGTAGCCTAAAGGGCGAATCGCGTGTTCTGTATACTAAATGCAATTTATGGAGCCCGCTTGACCGGTCGCTCCGGGTTTTCATAGACAAACGATTGTCTTACACTAAAATCCCCCTGAAACCATCAAACTCGGCGCGACAATAATCCTTTTTTACTAGCACTGTCAAGCAGAAAAGTTCGACCCTCCCTCATTAAACAATCGGTTTGTTTACTGTTATCTGGCAGCGAATCGCTCCCATTGTAAGGCAGCCCCCGAATGTTGTATACAATATCGCTTGTCTCGACGGCGCGATCGAGGCGCGTTAATCATCTTCCCCTCGAGGTCAGTACGCCGGGCCCTGGATTTGCAGGCGAAACGGAGATCCAGCGGTCCTTCGAGGAGTCCACTTGCTGCTTCGGCAAGACTGAAAAAGGAAGCTCTTGAGATCAAAATCGATAACTGCATACTCTGTCAGAAGGCAATGTCAATTGTTGATCCTGCTAGGTGCCCTTTGCCTGCCTGCTGTCGCTCCGGGCAAAACCAAACACTATCAGGGCAAGCCGTTTCACGACAGCGTGTATACCGGCGGCCCGCAAGCGATTCCGGGGCGAGTGTTGTGCGCCTACTACGATTTGGGCGGTGAAGGAATCGCATACCACGACGCCGATGCGAAAAACAACGGCAGTGGCGGCTTGAACCCGGCAGATGGGACCTATTTGAACCAGTTCCGCATGGATGAAGGGGTAGACACTTCTTATACAAAATTCCACGACGCGATCGACAACAATCCCTACAACCTGGTGGAACCGCCCGAAAACCTGCTCTATATCGGATGGGTTGAAGCGGGGGAGTGGTTCAACCTGACGGTGGATGTCAAACGGACCAGCGTCTACACCGCAGACCTTTTCTATACCTCAAGCGGTGGCGGCGATATTTCCTTTGACCTGAATGGAAAAAAGCTCACGGGCGCGGTTACTGTTCAGCCGACCTACAACGCCGCCGACCCGATCGCCTGGCGACAAATGCACCACTGGGGTCTCATGAAAGATCTCATCCAGGTCAAACTGCGGAAGGGAGTGCAGGTCTTGACGTTGCACGTGCTCTCAAAGGGTCACATGAACTTCGCCTACCTGGATTTCAAACCCAAGTGATTAGGACACCATCGCGAAACCAGGGGCATTTGCTCGGAACGCCCGGCTGGCGCAGGGACCCACGGCCGACGTGCTTTACCTCTCCCCCCGACTTCCGCACCGCTCGATACCGAGGAGGTTGCCATGTCGCAATCGCGTCGTGATTTCCTGAAAGTGAGCGCTGCCGGCGTGGCAGCTTTGAGTCAGGAGGCGCACGCCTTCGGCTCGCCCGTTGCCCCCAAAGGCGAAATCGATGTCCGCCTGACGGCAGGCACCGCGAGATTTGCCCCGCAGGCGTCGATCAAATGGCAGTCAGCGTCCGCCGAGTCCGGCGATGCGATCCTGCTCGATCCCACCCAGACCTATCAGCAGGTTCTGGGCGTGGGAGCCGCTCTGACTGAGGCGGCTTGTTACATGTTCAATCAGCTGACGCCGCAAGCGCGCGAGCAGGTGTTCCACGAGCTCTATCATCCTGCCGAGATGGGTTTCGGCGTGTGCCGTACTTGTATCGGTGCGAGCGACTACGCCACCGTGGCCTACAGCTACGATGATGGCGACCCGGACCCCGAGCTGCTGCGCTTCTCCATTGATCATGAACGCGCCTACGTTCTGCCCATGTTGCGCCTGGCCCGCCAGATGAACCCGGAACTGTATGTTTTCGCCGCGCCCTGGAGCCCGCCCGGATGGATGAAATCGAATGGCTCCATGCTGGGCGGAAGCATGCGGAAACACAGCCTGGCAGTGTATGCCGATTATTTCGTTAAGTATTTGAAAGCCTATGCGGCGGAAGGCGTGGTGGTCGACGCAGTGACATCCCAGAACGAAGTGGATACCGATCAGGACGGGCGGATGCCGGCCTGCTTCTGGGCCCAGGAACATGAGATTGAATTCGTGGGCAAGCATCTCGGTCCGGCGTTGGAGAAGAACCAGCTCGCTACCAAGATCTGGATCCTGGACCACAACTGGAACCTCTGGGGAAGAGCGACGTGCGAATTACAGGATACCGACGTCAATAAGTACGTTGACGGGATTGCCTGGCACGTATACGGCGGCAAGGACACCGCCATGAGCCGGGTGCATGAGTCCTACCCGAACAAGCATGCCTATGTGACCGAATGCAGCCCCGATTACAAGGACCCGGCATACATGACCAACTGGGCGACTTGGGCGGAACAGTTCGCCGGGATGTTCCGAAACTGGGCCCGTTGCGTTACCAGCTGGAACATGGTTCTGGATGAAAAGGGCTGGCCCAACATTGGACCTTTCTCGGCGGGTGGTGTTTTGAGTATCGACTCCAGGACCCACGAAATTACGCGGACGGGCCAATACTGGGCGCTGGCACACTATGCGCGGGCCGCCCGTCGCGGCGCGCTGCGCTTCGATTCCCAGGGCCAAATCGATAAGGTCTCGCATGTAGCGTTTGCGCACGCCGATGGCAGCCAGACTGTTGTACTCACCAATACCGGCGGAGACAGAAAAATTCACCTCCGCCTGGCAGGCATGGCAGCCGAAGTTGCTGTACCCGAAGCCTCTGTACTGACGCTGACTTGGAAGTAGACAGGAGAAAGAGATGTCGACTTACACTCGTCGTGACATACTGAAAATCGGGGCAGCCGGGGCGGCCCTGGGCCAAGCCGCGCTCGCGTCCAAAACGCCCAAAGCAAAACTAGACGCTCCCAGTGGCAGTGTTGAAGTGCGACTCACGGCGGGTGGCAAGCGGTTCTCCCAGGAACCCGCGCTCAAATGGGTGCCCGCAACTGGTGGAACGGCAGACGCTATCGTGCTCGATCCGAGCAAGACCTACCAGGAGATTCTAGGCTTCGGGGCGGCCTTCACTGATGGGGCGTGTTACATGCTCAACCAACTTGAGCCGGCAGTACGCGAGCGTCTTTTCCACGAACTGTTTGATCCCGCTGAGATGGGCCTGAGCGTCTGCCGGACCTGCGTGGGTTCAAGCGACTACTCCACTGTAGCCTTCAGTTACGACGACGGGGATCCGGACCCCGAGTTGCTGCGCTTCTCGATTGATTTCGACCGGCAATACATCCTGCCTACGCTGCGGTTGGCCCGCAAGCTCAATCCCGAGCTTTACCTCTTCGCTTCCCCGTGGAGCCCGCCGGGCTGGATGAAGGCCAATGGATCCATGCTGGGTGGAAGTATGAGGAAGCATTCTCTGGGCGTTTACGCCAAATACATTGTCAAATTCCTGCAGGCCTATGCCGCCGAAGGCGTGACCATCAACTCGCTCAGCTCGCAGAATGAGGTGGACACGGACCAGGACGGGAAAATGCCCGCATGCTTGTGGGCCCAGGAAAACGAGATTGAGTTTGTGGCCAAGCATCTCGGTCCGGAACTCGCGAACAACAAGATCGGAACCAAGATCTGGATACTCGATCACAACTACAACCTCTGGGGACGCGCAATTTGCGAACTGGAGGACCCCGAACTCTACAAGTATGTGGACGGCGTGGCTTGGCACGGGTATGCCGGAGTCGCCACCGAAATGACTCGCGTGCACGATGCTTTTCCCGACAAGCATGCTTATTGGACCGAAGGTGGCCCGATCCTCAATCCCAATTACGAGACCGATTGGAACAAGTGGGCGACCAAGAGCGCCGACGTCCTGCGTAATTGGTCGCGCTGCTTTATCAGTTGGAACCTGGCGCTGGACGAGAAGGGTCATCCCAACATTGGGCCCGCTCCCTGCGCCGGCTTTGTGACCGTCAATTCTCAAACCAAGGAAATCACGCGCAGCGGCCAGTACTGGACTTTCGCGCACTACTCGCGGGCGGGCCGGCGGGGCTCGCGGCGCTTCGACTCGCGGACGAACCTTGAACAGGTTTCTAACGTCGCCTTCGCCAATCCGGATGGGACCAGGGCCGTGGTGGTGGGGAACCGCGGCCCGGAGCGGACGGTTCGTGTGCTCTTGGCCGGCAAAATGGTACAGGTGACGTTCCCAGACGATTCGCTGGTGACCCTCAGCTGGCGGCAATCCTGAACCTGCGACGAAGCTTCATCCCAGCCCGCTTTGACTCACGAGGGTTGTAACCCGGCCAGGCTGATCCAGATCGAGTGCGTTCCGCTTCCATCGCCACTCATGCCGGAGGCACCTCGGTAAACCATTTTTCTCGTCCCTTAGGTGTCGTTCTGAAACGGCCGCGATCGACCACTTCTCCTTCTTCGTTGGGCGTGCCGTAATGGCTTCGACATCTCCAAGGTCGATGCCGATTGTCATTTCGACCTTGGACTGTCTGCGTGAAACTTCCGCGATGAGATGCTGCGCTGGTTTTTTCATGGGGAACAGTTTCTCCTATCCGAGGGACCTGCTCATCCCATTTGTCGGTGCCGATCCGTTTGGTGCCCCCTCTGGATCACTACCGGGTCCCCGACGAACCTTTGGGAATCATGGATGAGACGAACTACGAATCATGTAGGGTGTCCTCTTTCTGGGCAGTCTCGTCCAATGGGAGGAACGCTAACCCGCTTTGACAAAGAGGATAACAGATGTATATACATATACTATGAGACCAAAGGGACTTGAAAAGCAATCTGCCGCAGCACTGTTTGATCTGCCCTGCGCGTGCCAGAACCTGCGGCGCGTCACTCGGGTCGTAACGCGGATCTATGACCAGGAGCTGAGGAAGGCAGGATTCGAAATCACGCAGTTCGGCCTGCTTACCGCACTGGCTGCGACTGGAGAGGCCAATCAAAAGCGGCTGAGCGCGGGCTTTGCCATGGATAGTACGACGTTGACGCGGACGTTGGGGCTGTTGCTGAAGCAGGGCTGGGTTCGCGTGAGGCGCGGAAAGGACAGGCGGGAGCGCCTGTTCCGTCTCACGCAGGCAGGCAAGCGACAACTGGCCGAGGCTCAATGGTACTGGGAGCGGGCGGAAGAGCGACTGCGGAGAGAAATTGGCGACGAGGGTTGGAAAAACATGAGGCAGACGGTCTCGCGAATCACAGAGGCGGCGCTAGCGGCGTAATTTTTTGTAGCGATTATATATGTATATACATCTAGTTGAGAGGGAAAAATTAAAAGCCCCTCCTGAGAGGAACCCCGTTTATGCGAACCGTTATCTATTTGTCGGCCGCGCTGCTGGTGTTCGGACTTTTCCTAGCCATGCTGCGAGCAACACCTGCTGGCCCAGGTCCCGGGAATCACGATCTGGCCAGCTCCGGCCGCCCAGAACTCGAATATTTGAAGGCCGTAAACAGCGTGGCGCCGCCGCGAGATCTACAGCTCCTGTTTCTGCTTATGGCAGAGTATTCGAACGCGAACCGGCAGGGCGAGGGGGCAGAGTTTTTCTCCGCGCGCCTGAAGGAATTCGGACCTCGCCTGACGGATGCTCAAAAGGCACTGTATCTGAGCGCGATCGGATTGTTGCGAGCTCAGCATGCATCTCAGGTGTCGCTGCTGCACCGCATCGGGTACGTGAAAGACACG
This sequence comes from Terriglobia bacterium, assembly GCA_963803655.1. Classification (GTDB taxonomy): domain Bacteria; phylum Acidobacteriota; class Terriglobia; order Terriglobales; family Acidobacteriaceae; genus JAIQFF01. The sequence goes on along the minus strand of CAWDNR010000005.1, from coordinate 214,615 downwards.
ATCGCGATGCTGGAACAAGCCAAGGAGCTTTCCGGTGGGCAGGTTTCGTGGTGAACTGGATTGCCGGCATCGTCCATGCTCAGCTTCCAAGCCTCTTCCATCAGACGAAGGCGGCGCAGGACGAGCTGGCCTGGTGCGTGGCGAACGCTGACAAGGCGCCACACGCAGGGTGGTTGCGAGAAGTCTACTACTATCTTGGAAAGCTGGCCCTCGCAGACGGAGAGCAAGTCAAAGCACAGGAGCATCTGCAGCGGAGTGGCTACCGGGACTATAACCGGCCGATAACGCTGATCACACCTTTTTCGGAAGAGGTGGCTTCCGGGCACGCTTTTTCGCCGCGGCGCATCGCCGAGATCGTGCCGGGCCGCGTATATGCGCTGTCGGGTTTCGAGTTCACCGAATATTATTTCGTAGTGTCGGACGACCGGCGAGAACTAATCGGTATCGATGCGGGCACGCGCCCGGACTCTGCCAAGGCCGCATACGAGGCACTGCGAGCGTATGCGCCTAATTTGCGAGAACTCACGACGGTTTTCATCACACACTCGCACTGGGATCACGTTGGTGGACACACGTACTTCCGCTTCCCTAAATCCCCGCTTGCACTTCTACGCAAGGAGCAACTACGGAGAAGAGATCGCCCGCGAAGTCAGTGCGCCGGGTGTGTTCGACAAGCAATTCTTCGGCGAAGGGTTCAGCTTCGACAACGTACGGAGCTTCAAGCCGGATATCACCATCGATCGCCACACCGAGCTGAAGATCGGCGGAACCCGCATCGAGCTCATTCCTGTGCAAGGAGGCGAAACTCACGATGCGATGTTCATTTACCTGCCGGATGAGGGGGTTCTGTTCGTCGGCGATTTCATCATGCCTTATCTGGGGGCACCGTTCGTCGAGGAGGGTGACTTTCAAGGGCTGATGGATGCGATCGATATCGTGGTCCAAAAGAACCCGCGGTATTTGCTCCATGGCCACGAGCCTCTCACGCGGAATTTCACCTCTGCCTCTTTGCTGGCACAGCTCAAAATAGATCTGACCTGGTTGCGCGAACAAGTCCTGACCGCAACGCGCCGAGGCGATGAGCGCGGCGCGATACATCAGGCAAACCTGATTCCCCCGGGCCTGCTCAACGACCAGCCCGATGTCTATCAGCCATACCTTATCTTGCGCGAACACGTCATCGACCGTCTCTATGATTAGAACGTCGGCTATTGGCAGCCGGACCTGCAAGGCCTCGAACATCTCACCCGTGCAGACCATGCAGAACTCTTGGTTGACTACCTCGGCGTTTCGGAACGACAGCTGGTCAAGACAGTGGAACGCTTAGTCGCCGACGGCAAATACGAACTCGCCGCCTCGCTGCTTGAGTCCGCCGGAAACAGGTTCGAGCGAAGCACCTCTGTAGCAAATGCCAAACGGCTCGTCTACCTCAAACTGATGGAGAAGCACCAGAATACCGACCCGTTCAAATTCATCATCTACTCTGGAAAGATCAAGGAGCAAACACCGCGGATGACTGCGCCCAAGTGAAGAGAGTTCGCCGCTCTTAGTCCCGACGTGGGGAAGCTGCGTGTCGGTTGTGCATCTACAGGCGGTTGACGGGCGACTCCCCGATGGTCGCCAATCCGGAAGCTAACCAGCTGTTCCGGGTAACCGTCATCCGCGAGACCGCAACGGCGGTTTCTTGCTCATACTCTCTTAAAATCAGACCCGATCAATACCGGGTCTAGTATGCATACGCCTTGAGGAAGGCGAAAACCACTACGCCGGTGATCGAAACGTATAGCCAAACAGGGAACGTCAAGCGTGCGATTCGGCGGTGCATCGCGAACCGGCTCGTCAGGGAAAAAAAGAACGTCGTCAGCACCATCGGCAGCCCAACAATGGAAAGGATTACGTGGCTGGCTAAAATGGAGAGGTACAGCGTGCGCACCGGACCGTGGCCGGGAAAAATCGTATCGCCGTGCAGGGTGTGGTTCACGATGTAGCCGATGAGAAAAACAGAAGAGAACGCGAAGGCCAGTAGCATGCTCGTGCGATGTGCTTCCCGGTTGTGATGTTTGATGAAATACAATCCCACGCAGAGCGCAATCGCGCACAATCCGTTCAGAAGCGCGTTGAGGGCCGGCAAGAACATCCAGCGCCCCGCGAAATTAGCCGAAGCATGGTGCACGTACAGCAGCCATAGCAGGAATGACACAGCAAGGCCGCTCACCACGACGATCGCTCCAACCACTGGGCGCGGGCTAGTTTCAGCCTGTTCCATGCTGACCATTAAATCACAAAAATCTATCCGGAACTCGTATCGACCCCGTCGCAAGAGCGGTAACATGACTTCTGAGCGCCAGGCATCGACGATGCCAATGGATGCAGATCCATCTCGACAGAGATTTTGTTTATGAAAGTTGTCGTTGCTGTTGCGTTTCTAGAAGCAAGGCTCCCGGGCAAGAATTAGTGATCGAAGCGGGTCATCGTGTCGGTTGCGCGCAAGTGTTCCTCGACTCCTCTCGCGGTCAACGGTTGCGGACACGCCTTCTGTCTGGGGAGAGCTTCGGAGGTCTGGATCCGCGGCGAACGGCCGAGTCGAACGATACATAGTCCAATTCGAGACCCGACTGAGCGCAACGTAGCATCAGGCCGCCGCGGCTCATATCACCTCGTCCCACAAATTGTTGAGGGAACATGAGACTTGCCCCGAAAATTTCGAGCAACGGTTCCACATATTTGTCGCAAGCGATACTGCCGAGCAGCACAATCTGAGAACCAGTCGGTAGAACGTGAGCTAGCGCACGCGCATCCCGGCAAAGGGGGCCCCGAAATCGAGCATCGCCTGGATCGATTGGAACCGCGGACATTTCCAGAAGGTCGTCCAACGTGATGACGGTGTCGGGCGGCAGAAGACCACGCGACGTCGTTATAACGAGCGTCGCAGGAAAGCCAGTCGGCGAATGCGAAAAGGCCTCCGCATAAGCGAGCTTGCCGCGAAAATACAAGCTACTGATGAAGCTGAAGAGTTGCCCGAGCGGAGCGCCCTCGCGGCGGATGCGCTGGGCGAGTTCGAATTCGGAATTCCCGTTCAACAGCAGCTGTCCGCGAATGGCCGAAGTATTGGCGGGTGAGAGTAGAAACACGCGCGAAAGCGGCGGCCGGCAATCGGACGAGTCGGATCCTGGGGCAAGGCCACCGGAGACCAGTTTTTTCGGTGCCATCCTTTTGGGCTCTCTACGAGTGACCTGCTCGTGATTATATCCAGAACTTCGCAGCTATCCTGGGCTCGTCTCAGTGCCTGTGAAGGACAAGATTACCTTTAAAGAAGGAGATTTTTAGCAGGAAGACGCTCCCTCTGAAGTTGGGGAAGCTACGGGGCGTTTTGTAGCGAAGGTGCTTGCCGGATAAATATCGTGACCCTGATGAACCTCTGTCTGATCGGATTCCGATCAACCTTTTTCTAGCTCCATTAAGCGTCTTTCCAGGAACCGCCGCGCCGGTTCCTGCCGAGCGAGCCCAAGAGCGAGCTTGTAAGACTCGACAGCCTCCGCCGTTCTTCCCATCCTTCGACATAAGTCCGCGCCCGCCGCGTATGCCAGGTAATAGTCCTTCAGATCGCCGCGCTTCAGAATCGCATCAATGAGCGCGAGTCCTTTTGCAGGTTCGTCTCGCATCGCCACAGCGACTGCCCGGTTCAGCTCGATCACTGGCGAAGGGTGAATTCGGAGAAGCACATCGTACAGCCCGACGATCTGTGGCCAGTCCGTCGATTCGGATGTAGCTGCCTCCGCGTGCACCGCCGCGATTGCTGCCTGCAGTGTATACGGGCCGAACCGGCGCGACGCGAGCGCTTGCTCCAGCAGCATGACCCCCTCACCGATAAGCGCCCTATCCCACAGCGCCCGGTCCTGTTCCTCGAGAAGAATCACCTCACCTTCGAGCGATAAGCGTGTAGCGCGACGCGACTCTTGCAATAGCATCAAGGCGAGTAATCCGTGAACCTCCGGCTCGGCAAGCAGCACGGCGAGGAGACGCCCCAACCGAATTGCTTCCTGAGAAAGGTCAGCCCGCATCAACTGCGGTCCTGAGGATGCAGAATACCCTTCGGTAAAGATGAGATAGATTGCCTGAACGACAGAGTCCAGCCTTTTCGGAAGTTCAGCCCTCGATGGCACCTCATAAGGAATGCGCGCATCGCGGATCTTCGCCTTCGCGCGCACGATCCGCTTGGCGATAGTTGGCGCGCTCGAGAGAAATGCCCGCGCTATTTCTTCGGTTGTAAGGCCACAGACTTCGCGCAGGGTTAGTGCCAATTGAGCCTCCTGGGGCAACGCCGGATGGCAGCACGTAAAGATCAAGCGGAGGCGGTCGTCTTCGAGGTGCTGCTCATCGATATAGGTTAGATCCACCTCTGCCGCTTGAAGCTGTTCCGCATCACCCTCCAGCGATATGTCGAAGCGCGCTCGCCGGCGCATTCGATCAATGGCTTTGAAACGGCCGGTAGCGACCAGCCAGGCCCGCGGATTGGCAGGCACTCCGTCGCGCGGCCACTGCTCCAGCGCGGCTGTGAAAGCATCATGCAGGCCCTCCTCCGCAAGATCGAAGTCACCCAGGAGTCTGACGAGGGAAGCGAAGATGCGCCGCGACTCTGAGCTGTAAACGGCATCAATAATCACGCGCACCGGTTCAGGAGTGTTCTCAGCCGTGGATTGCGCGACATCGTCCATTCCTGCTTCCCGTTCAGCGTGGGTTTGATTCTGAGCGACCGCGCTGGCCTCACTCCCAGGCGTACTTGAGAATGAGAGGTCCAGCGCCGCCGGCTGTTCAAAATCCCGCGGTTGTTTACCCGCTCTCACTCCGGGCGCTTTTTGGGACTTTGCGTCATTTCGATGATGGGACGCACCTCAACCCCACCAAGCCGTGCGGGTGGGACCCGAGAAGCCAGTTGGATCGCTTCGTTCAGATCGCGCGCCTCGATGAGCAAGAAGCCGCCAATCTGCTCGTGGGTCTCAGCAAAAGGGCCGTCCATGATCGTCATCTTTCCGCCTCGGACGCGAAGCGTAGTCGCCGAGTGAACCGCTTCGAGCGGATGGGCTGCAATAAGGTGACCGCTCGCGCGCAAACCGTTGTCGAATTGAATGGCCTCTTGGATCAGGGCTTGCGATTCCTGCTCCGAAAGGCCGGTCCGTACCTTCTCGTCATAGAAAACCAGGCATAGATATTTCACGTCACTCTCCTCCAGGCCGGCAGCCCCGTTCACCATATAGTCGTTCGGGAGATTCTAAAATGGACAACTATCTTCTCGATATCGCAAAAAATCTGCAGCGACCGGAAGTGTCTGTTGGCACGGGCCTTATCTGCGCGCATCCAGCCGATGCCAGAGGCGCTCGTATCCCTCTTTTCCGAAAAGTTCCAATCATTGTCTTGGAGTCTTCGATGGAGGTCATGCGGCATTCCTGGAGGACCCGGATCGATTTGAACCAGCCCTCCGTCGGTTTCTTCTCCAAGGCTGCGAAACAGATTTCGTACCCGGCAATTGAAATAACCGCGGCAACTTGCATCCGGCGATTGAAACCAATCGACTCTAAGTCCGTCTATCTTCGTAGGAACGGCATGGCACCCATCACACGACGGTCTTTCCTGAAAATGGCCCTTGCGATCAGCGCAACTGCGGCGTGGGGAGATTTATCTCCTTCTGTCTCACGGGTTGCGTGGCGCGAACGGCGTGATCTGTTCCCCCAGGGGGTTGCCTCTGGCGATCCGGACAGCAACAGCGTCCTGCTCTGGACACATTGTCCCCAACCCGTACGTACGTCGGAAGTGAAGTTAAACTTGGAGGTCGCCGAAGACGAGCGCTTCACGCGCGTCATCGCATCGCAGGCTGCTCCGGTCTCTGAAGAGTCCGACTGGACATGCCGCGTGCTCGTGGGAAAACTAAAGCCAGCGTCCGTTTATTGGTACCGATTCTCTGATCAAGAAGGGAATGGCAGTCGCATCGGTCGCACGGTTACCGCGCCTCGATCGGATGACCACAGATCTGTTCGCTTTGCTTTCGTGAGTTGTCAGAATGTGACGCAGGGGGCACAAAACGCATATCGCAGAATGATCTTTGAAGACGAACGCGCAGGGGAACGAGAGCGCCTCGGCTTCGTGTTGCACCTCGGAGACTTCATCTACGAACTCGTCTGGTATCCGGAAGATCGCCCTCAGGGGATGTATGAACGCCGCTTGCGAGACATCATTCGCTATCCGGATGGTGAAAAAAATCGAGACTTCCACATTCCAACGACTGTCGAGGGCTATCGCACCGCTTACCGAGCGTATCTACAAGACCAAGACATTCAGGATGCACGGGCACGTTGGCCTTTCGTGAATATGTGGGACAACCACGAGTTCAGCTGGCTCGGCTGGCAGTCTTTCCAGAAGTTCGAGGGCAAGACCAGGCCAAGACAGATGCGAAAGGTTGCGGCTCTGCAAGCGTTCTTTGAATATCAGCCTGCCCGAATGCGCAGGCCGAATGCCGATTCTCTGGACCAATTTAACGGGCCAAGACTCGTAGATGCGCCCATCACGAAGTTCGACGACCACGGACTGGGGCAGGAGCCCAACAATCTTGCTGCGATCGGCAGTCTCACCGGCTACCGAGCCCTTCGTTGGGGGCGCAATGTGGAACTGATTGTTACCGACCAGCGCAGCTATCGTTCCGAAGAGCCGACTGACATGGAGGAAGCCAAGGCGCTTTCGACCGACGATTTTCCGGAGATGATTCCGCAGCAGGCAATGGAGATTCTTGATGCGGCGCGTGAATACAACAGAGGAAATCCGCCTGCAACCATCCTTTCTCTTGATGGCAAGGTTGAGATTCCCAACATCTGGAAGACCAGGCCGCCGCAAACGATGCTTGGCGCCGAACAGAAAGCTTGGTTCCTGCAGCGATTGAAGAGTTCGAAAGCCGCATGGAAGATTTGGGGCAACACAACCGCAACCCTGGACATGCGAGCCGATCCGCAGAATCTTCCTGAAGGACTCACCCGACATTGGCCTTGGCCGGGATATGCAGGTTTCGGCGGAGGGGACCACAGCACCGCTTACGTGGAACGAGGCGAGATCTACGATTTCGTTCTGAAAAACGGAATTACAGGATTCGCAACCGTGGCCGGCGACCGGCACAGTTTTTGGGCCGGACTCGCCGCGAAGGCTTTGCCTCCTTCTTCATTCACGCCGGTCGGAGTTGCTTTTGTGACCGGATCAATTTCAGCGCCGGGCATGGTAGAAGCGCTGGAGCATAGTTTCCCGAAGGACCATCCTCTTCGCGCACTCTACTTAGGACAAGGACCCAACGATCAACAACCTCAGCCGACGGTCAACATGCTACTGCGGCACGGTGTGAGATCGTGCCTGGAGTATGCCAGGACAGGAGATGTAGAGAGAGCGCGCGCTCAGTCGAACCCGGACCTCTCGCCGCATGTGAAGTTCGTCGATATGGGCGGCCATGGATATTCGGTGGTAACGGCCACAAGGGATGCGTTCGAGACTGAGTTCGTTTGCATCCCACGGCCATTGGAGCGTAGCGAGAGAGCAGACGGAGGGCCCCTGAGGTATCGGGTTCGATTTCGCACTGCCCTCTGGAAGACGGGCGAAGTCCCGAAACTCGAAGTCGAAATTGTTGAGGGGAATCCACAATGTTCGGTCTGATCACGAAAGATATCTATCTTCGCCTCGCCGATCTCCGCAAGAGCACCGGCCATGGTCCACCGGAGCCCGCATGGTCTTAGGACACTATGGTCTTGCCCTTGGAGCTAAGCGGCTGGCACCCCGAAGCTCTCTGGGATTCCTTGTTCTCGCCGCCCAACTCGCGGACCTGTTCTGGCCGATCATGCTGCTCTCTGGGGTTGAATCCGTCGAAATTGTGCGCGGGCGGCCGGCGCTGCTGCGTCTTGATTTTGTACGCTATCCAATCACCCACAGCCTTCTCGTGGAGGTCGTGAGCGGGCTCCTATTTGGCGCCCTGTACCTGCTGTTCAGCAAAGACCGGAGAGGCGCGCTGGTTTGTGCGCTCCTTGTGCCAAGTCATTGGCTTCTCGACGTAATTGTTCACGTCCCTGATCTGCCGCTGTGGCCCGGAGGACCAAAATTCGGATTGGGCGCGTGGCATTCTCCCGCCTTGACGCTGGCTCTTGAAGCGGTCCTGTTCGTGGGCGGTGTGGTGGTCTACTCTCGAAGCACGCGCGCCAAGAACAAAGTAGGACAGTTCTCTCTCTGGGGATTTGTTGTCGTGTTGGTGGCAGGATATCTGAGTGCACTGCTCGGACCACCGCCCCAAGATCCGGGATCCCTGGCGCGCTTCACCCTGTGTCTCTGGATTTTTGTTCCCTGGGCATTCTGGATTGATCGACATCGGGCGAATGCAAGACATGGGCCGACGGCGATGACCTAAGTGGGTGGGCCAGTAAGGGGCGTCGTCGAAGCCTTTGATTTCAATACCGACAGGAAGCGCGCCAACCATTTGGCCAGAAAGACGTCCGGCTGACTCACTTCACCGTTTATCGTGTTCTCTAAATGTTGTTCCCTGAGCTTGGGGTCATATCCTTTTTGCGCCAACACTTTTCCGTGCAGCCGATGGCCTTCATCTGAAACGGCATGAACCCCCGAGGCAGTTATCCAGCGGTTGTAGAAGTTGAACAGCGCGCAGACGGTGATGGTGTAAAAGATTGCCTCGTCGTTCCAGCCACCAGCTCTCAATTGGTCGATATCGGCGAGAGTGATGGCCGGCAGATCCTTGGTCACTTTGCCGGCAAATCGCAGCAGGGCCTTTTCCTTCTCTTCCAAAGATGAGCTTTCCAAATCACGCAGGACATTCCGCACAAGATCGTCGCCCAACAGTTCCGAAGAAACGGCAGCATGCGATTTCATGCAGAATGCACACTCGTTGATATACGAGGTATAGGCGGCAATCAGCTCCCGCAACCCGGAACTGACCGGTGCAGGTTCGCGCATGATGCCCTGGGTGAAGCGTGTCAGGTGCATGGTCGTCTCCGGGCGGAAGGCGAAGAGATGCCAGATTTGCCAGTATTCCCCGTCGCTGTTTTGCATCCTCTGAATCAGGTCCTTATAAGCAGGGTTGGGGTTTGTTCTCTATGTCGGGAAGATAGATCGGTTTCTGCTTTACGGATTGCAAGGGTATCTCCTTTCCGCACAGCACAGCATGGAGCAAATGCTACACGGACTAGCTGCCGCCATCTCTAGTGCTTTTGTAATATTGCTGCCACCCGTCAACCGCAAGTAAGGTGTCCGGCATTCGAAGAAAAGTGTCGGATTCCGGGGGATATCCGCTTCCTGGCAAGGCGGCGGTCTCCGGATCGGGTGGGAGCACGAGTGAAAAGAGATATTCTTCGCGCGATCGGGGGCTTTTTCGGAGCTGCCCTGTTGTGTACCATCCAACTTTCCGCACAGCAGTTGGCCACTCTGAACGTTACGGTTACGGACCCGTCTGGAAGCGTGATCTCCCGAGGCGCGAGTCACCGTCCGGAACCTGGAAACAGACGGAAAGCGAACTGATTTCTCTTCCGTCACCGGAGTCGCTGTAATCCCAGGCCTGCCTGCGGGCAAATACCAACTCACCGTGGACTCCGAGCCAGTTCAGCACCTATCAAGGCTCGCTCACGCTGACGGTAGGACAGAACGCCTCGCTTCCGGTAACACTCGGCATCAAGACGGTGCAAGAGGACGTCGAAGTTCAGGAGACTGCTCAGGGCGTGGATTCGCAGAAATCGGAAGTCAGCCAAGTCATTGATACGCAGAAAATTGCCGACCTGCCAATTTCCGGCCGGGACTTCATCGACTTCGTACTGCTCACCCCCTCCGTAAACGTAGGCAGGAGTACGGCTGTAGGCGCGCAATCCCCTTTCCAGGAGACGGTACTACAACTGAGTTTTGCGGGGCTGCGAGAAACTCACAGCGCATTTTTTGGCCTTGACGGCACGGACTACGCCACCAGCATTTCCGGAGTGCAGCGTGCCAGCCCGTCGCAGGATTGGGTCCGGGAATTCCGCGTCGCCACAAGTCCATCTACAGTGGACAACGGGCGCAATCTCGGTGCCGTCGTAAACACGATTACCAAGTCTGGCGGGAATGACGTTCACGGCTCGGTCTACGAATTCTTCCGCAATAACCAGCTGGATTCGCAACAATCTGCTCTCAGCGCCGGGTTTCAATACGCTCCGCTTCAACCAGTTTGGCGGCAACATTGGCGGCCCCATCCGGCGGGACAAGAATTTTTACTTCTTGGGATACGAAGGCCAGCGCCGGGCCGAATCTCCTCTTATATTCGTCCTTCATCCTGCATTGCACTGACTAATCCTGGCTGCCTGGGGCCGGGCACGCCCAGCATCAATCAAGTGAAACAGTTGCTAGGCTTGCAACCCGAGGACTTGGGTTCCATTCTTCAGATCGGCGACTACGACAAGTTCTTTGGCAAGCTGACCAATGTCCTGAGCGACAAAAGCACCCTAAACATCGGATACCTGTTCAACGATGACCGCAAACAACACATACCGGGCGCCGCTCCAGGCCAGGGCCTGCCATCGTTCTACCGCAATAACCCCGTCCGGGACCAGACGGTGTACGGCAACCTGCTGCACGTGTTTGGCAGCCACTGGACTTCGGAGAGTGTGCTGAATTTCGGGCGAAGGACTTTCCACCTTGATCCCGTGGGAGCGGGGTTTGAGCCCACGATCCTGGTTGCCGACCTTTTCAGTTCGGGGGGCATCCAGGGCGGCGTCCATTACTACCAGGAGCAGCATTTCCAGGCCGCGGAAAACCTGACTTACGTCCGTGGTAATCATTCGTTCAAGTTTGGCGGAGAATTCGAACCGGTGTGGATCTCGGCGCAGACCACATTCTTCACTCCGGGCGCCGGCATTTTTACGCCGCAGAGCTTCTTTGGAGCAGGGCCACCCTTCAATGCTCCACCCTTCGGACCGGGAACTCCGGTTGAGTTTCTGTTTCTGCAGCCGCGCTCGTTTTTCGGCCAGCAAATTCCGCCGCGCACCCTGCCTTTCCAGACTGGCCTGTTTGCCGGTCCTGCAGCCGCACAGTTCACGGACAGTACCAACTTGAAGTTTCTGCACAAACTTTCCGGTTTTTATGCGCAGGACCAATGGAAAGCACGGCCGGACCTGACTCTTACCCTGGGATTGCGGTACGACATCGATTTCTTCCCCTCGGCCACCGACGTCCGACTGAACGGCAAAATGCACCCAACTAACTACGGGAATGTGCAGCCGCGAGTTGGACTGGCTTACGCGTTCCGGCAAGGAAAGGGTGTGATGCGGGCCGGCTTCGGCTTGTTCACCGGCCCCTTCGATTACAGCGACATCATGGTGAGCTGGCAGGGAGCGTCTGCCTTCACCAACATGAAACAGCCCATCCTGCCCGAATTTTCCGATCCGGCGAACGACCTGGTCGGCCTTGGGCCCTCCGGAATCGTGGGAGTCGCGAGTCCCTTTCTCGCCAGTCAGGCGTTTGCCAACTTTAGCGCACAACGGCGCCTACCCCGATCCCGACCACCCTGCTGCAGTTTCCCTTGGGATACGTGAAGCGCAAATTTCCCAACCCCTATGCCGAAGAAACCAGCCTGGAAGTGGAAAACGAGGTCGCGAAGAACCTGTTCGTGTCGGTGGGATATCAGTTCGTGCACGGACTCAAACTGCCGGTGTACCACAGCGTCAACGGAGTGCCGAACGGCACGCTGCCAACCGGCGTCCAGTCTTTCGCGCCCGCCGATCCCACATTTGGATTCGCTCTCGAAGCCACGCCGATAGCATATTCCATCTATCACGCTGGGACTTTGAGCGTGCGAAAGCCATTTGCCCAGCACTACAGCATCCTGGCAAACTACACTTACTCGAAATCCATCGATATCTCGACGGATATCCAACTGACCGACACGCCCATGGACTATCTGCATCCCAACCGTGACCGCGGCCTGGGCGACAACGACGTGCGCCATCGCCTCGTGCTGACTTTGTTGGGAGAGTCATCCGAATACGTGGAATCCTGTGCTGCGCAACTTCAAGGTCTCGATGTTAAACACTCTGCAAAGCCCCCGTTACTACACGGTGCTAGCCGGCTTTGACGTAAACGGCGACCAGTACCCATTTTCCGACCGGGTCGGCGATATCGGACGAAATACGTACCGGGGCGATCCGTCTTACACCACTGACGTCCGGGTACAAAGAGTGTTCAGCTTAACCGAGCGGCTTAAAGCCGAGGTCAGTGCCGAGGTTTTTAACTTGTTTAATCGGCAGAATGTCAATGCGATCGACACAGTCTATGGCGCGCCCGCATTTCTGGGCCCGATTCCACAGAAATTTAGCGATGGAGTGAGCAGCCCGGCCAATCCGACATTTGGCACTCCAAGTTTTGTAGCGCCGGCGCGGCAGATCCAGTTTGCCATGCGGTTGAATTTCTAGTTCAGGCTTAAGGAGCCGCGAGATAACGTCATGCCGCTACCGACCGAGCCGATCGGAAGCATCCCACGCCCGCCGGACTTGCTGGCGGCAATGGGTGCTTACGCAGCAGGGAGGATTTCTAGCGAGCAGCTCCATGCTTCCGAGGATGCCGCTCTGCGCGACACGATCGCACTCTTTGAACGCACCGGCTCACCTATCATCACGGATGGCGAGCAAACCAAACCCAGCTTTGCTACGTATCCGCTTTGTGGGCTCGGCAATCTTGCCGCGGACGGCGTGACGATTCCGTTTGCCGACGGCCACACCCGGCAGCTTCCCAGGCTGACGGCAGGCCGCTTCCACTATGGTGTCCATGCTGTGACCTACCTCAGAGCTGCCCAGGAGTATGCACGGCGACCATTGAAGCAGGCAGTGATCTCGGCTTCGGCGCTAAGTCTCCTGTATCCGCAAGACGGGCTGCCGGGGTATTCGCGCGAAGACTTTCTGGAAGATCTTGTTAAGGAAGCGGCACGGGACATTCGGGAGTGTCTGGATGCGGGCGCCAGGTGTGTCCAGATCGACTTTACCGAAGGGCGGCTGACGCTCAAACTCGATCCTAGCGGCGTACTGCTAAATTCTCTTATCGACTTGAACAATCGTGTGCTCGACCTCTTTACCGCCGCGGAACGGCAGCGCATCGGGGTTCACACCTGTCCCGGCGGCGACCATGACTCCACACACAGCGCCGACGTGGACTACTCGGGGTTGTTGCCGTCTCTACTGCGTTTGAAAGTGGGCCGCTTTTACATTCAGCTGGCCAGTGAACCGGACCGCCGACGCGTCCTGAAGGCGGTTCGAGAACTGCTCGAGCCCGGTCAGCTGCTTTTCGTTGGCGTCACGGACCCGATCAATCCCAGGGTAGAGAGTCCCGAGGAAGTGCGCGATCGCGTGCTCGAGGCCGCTGAGCTGATCCCGCTTGAATCGCTCGGAACCGCCGACGATTGCGGATTTTCTCCGTTCGCTGACGACACCTCCACTTCTCGCGAGATCGCTTTCGCCAAAATAAAGAACCGGGTCGAGGGGACTGCGATGGCGTCCCAGACGCTTGGAGTTTAGATCAGGATCGATGGATCAAGGAAATGGTCCACATCAAGTTTGGCGAAGGATTGCCTGGCATCCGCGGTGCGCTGGCGTTTAGCCCTGAGACCACAAAGCCCTTGTGCGAACTGGTGGAAGTGTTACTGTGCGGCCCGCAAACGCTGACTCCGGCGGAACGCGAGATGATCGCAGCTTACGTTTCTTCGCAGAATGATTGTCACTATTGCCACAGTTGTCACGGTGCGACCGCGGCGGAGCATCTCGGTGGCCGCCCCGCTGACTATGACTTGGTCGGCCAGGTCAAACGGAACTACGCGGCCGCACCCATCTCGTACAAGATGAAGGCACTGCTGGCCATCGCCGGCAAAGTTCAAAAGGGCGGCAAACACGTTACTCTCGAAGATGTTGCCGCTGCCCGCTTATGCGGCGCGATCGACAAAGAGATTCACGACACGGTACTGATCGCGGCCGCCTTCTGCATGTTCAATCGCTACGTCGACGGTTTGGCCACCTGGCAGCCAGAGGATCCGGAAGTTTATCGCGAGATTGGGAAGCAAACTGCACAGTTGGGTTACGTGGCCCGAGACTGGAAACGGCCACTCCAGACGCTGACAACCAAATAAGTCCAGCAATTCCGGATTTGAGGGTCCGGATGCGGGTTACGTCCTGGCGGCCGATCGCCTGTTGGTGGGAATCCGACTATCCGCCGCCGGAAGACGAGGCTAGCTAGTACCGCGTTGTGGGTCAGACGAGCCTGACTCCGGCGATTGCTGTCGCTGCGGCTACTCAGCACTGCCTGCACCAGGTCCGCCGGTTGATCCGCCGTTCCGCTTTGTAGGGAAGACGCAAGCGCTCGAAAATCGACAAAAGCAGCTCCGGCGATACTGCCGGTACCACCAAGTAAAAAGCCTTTGACAAAGAACTGTGCCGGAGTGCTCGAACGCATTCCCGCACAGCGACACACAATACTCGGTGGTTGAAGGAGTGGTTTTGTTGATCGTCACCAAAACGAGGCGAAACAGGCACCAAGCCCTGAGGAGAGCACTGGTGGGAGTGAACACCATCTTGAGATTGGAGACGCGCGGGAACATCCGGATATCCCAGGGCATTGAAGAACACCCCGCGCTTTTCGAACAGCGCTTCGCCGATGCCGCGGGCTGCTCTACTTCGTCGCATGCCGTGTGCTCGACGGTTGCGAAGGAGCCGAAGATGCGGCGGAAAACCGTAGGATAACGGCCTCACGGAATCCGTCAAGTTTCGAGCAAGATGGTGGCTTCCGCAGTTGGCTCGTTAGAGTCCTTATTGATGAAGCGCTAGTGATTCTCCGCCGGAGAAGAGGCAGCTCAAGTCTCTCTGCTAGGCAAGCAAGATCCACCGAGTGAACAATCATAAAACCCACGGAGATAAGACACTGCTGATTATTTCGGCTGAATTTCGACCGGATCGGGGAGCCGGATTGCGGTTTGGGAATTGCTGACGATTAGTCTTTGACCATGCGCCATGTAACGCGAGATGACGGCGGTCTTCGACCAATCCAGGTCCCAGCCGTTCTCGATGGCGATCACCGTGTAAGTACCGGGAATTACGCTGTGGAAAGTGAAGGTGCCGTCGAGGTCGCTCTGGTCTCGACGGAACAGTTCATGATTTGCCTCGGGGTTTTCAGGAACCAGCACGATCATGGCCCCGGCGGCGCCCTTGCCGACGCGCTGCGCAAGCCCGTTGACGTCGGCGGTGCCTCCTACGACCGATAGTGAGAGAGCGAGGTTCACGCCCGCGGGCACGGTGAACGAATGGCCGGAGACGGGGGAGCCATTCACGATCATGGCAACCACTGAAAATGCATGGGGCCCACCTGCGGCGAAGACTTCGTAGTTCCCCGGTGCAACCTCTGCGAATGTGACTTCGCGAGTTGAACTCACGGCTCCCCAGGCGACGACGCGGTGCTGCGCATTGCGCAGGGCGACCATCTGCGGAGGGAGTGCAGTTGCGCCGACCAGTTCGACTTTCGCAGAGATGTTGCTAACGGCTTGACCGGCCGAGGCGTCCAGTTCCTGATCGTCCTCGCCGATCTCGATCTCGCTGCTCTGGCTGGGCTCGCTGTTCTGCTGCCCGAGGCGCAGTTCGTACTTGCCGGGGGCGGCGGTGATCTCAAAGATACCGGGTGCGGGCATCTGCACGTCGGGTTGGATGGCTTGCGCCTGGCCGTCGAAGTCGCGTTTGAAAAGCATGGGAACGCGGAAGCCCTGCCCGCCTTCCTGCGGCGGGCTACGCAGGATCACGTGCAAGGTAGGAAGCGGCGTCAGGTGGATATCGAGGTCGAGATGATCGCCGCCGCGAATGAGGATCGGAGAGGCGTCTTCGACTTCGGTCGCTCCAGCGTAGTACGTGGGCGGGTAAACCACGTCAAGAGAACGGTCGACGGAGGTGGGAGCATCGGGCATGCCCGCTTGACGAATCGACGGCGGGTGTACGGCATACCACGGCTTTGCTGCGACGGAGACGAAGTAGGTGCCGGCATTCAGGGGAGCGAATTCGAATAATCCCTGATCGTCTGATGCATCGCGGCGATAGCGCACGGTGCGGCTGACGCCCGAGCTGTGGTCATCGCGCCAGAGCGTGACGGTGGCCGTACGGACCGGTTCACCGGATTCGTCGAAGACGTGGCCGGTGAGAACGGCCGTGGGAACAAGACGCAGGGTGAGGTTCTCGGTGTCCACCCCGGCACCAGTTACTATAGCGGTCGAGAACTGCTCGTGTTGGTCGTAGGTGGCGGTGATGTATCCACGGTTGGCGCCCTGCAGCGAATATTTTCCGGCATGGAGATTTGTGAATTCGAAATGGCCGTTGTCGCCGGTGATCATGAAAATCTGACTTTGGGGTTTCTTGACGTCCTGCAGAGAAACACGCGCGCGGGAAAGTGGATAACCTTCGCTGGCGCCGACGATGGTACCGGCAATGCGGAAATGGCTGAGGCTTCCCGCAGACAGTTGAGGCGGCGTTTGCGCGAGGAGCGTGGCCGACACAGGGAAGAGTAAACAGCCGAGCACTTGCGCGGTCACGAAGCCAGATCGAAGTTGCGACATCTTAGCGTTCACTCCTTGGTGGGGAGCAAGGTCACCCGCACTTGCTCGGTTTGCCCCGGGACAAGTCGGACGACCGGGCCTTTGCCTTCGTAGACGCCCATGGCTTCCGCATTCTGATATTCGAGTTCCCCCTGCTGGCGGTCAAAGGCAAGGATGCGATAGGCGCCGGGAGGGAGTTGCTGGAACTGGAAGGTCCCTTCGGGTACGACCGAACTTGCTGTGAAGCGACCGGGGGAGTCGGGCAGCGGGATGCAGTAGACGTACGCACTCACAGTTGTTGGGACCGGGCCGGTGCTGCCACCGGGTGCGCCGGCAGGGGCAGCAGGCATGCCCTCGACGGTTCCTTCAAGCGCAGCGCCGTCATCGCGCAGGACGATGTCAATAGGAAGACTCGCGCCGCCGAGGCCGACTACAAGCGGCTGGCGCAGGAGATCGACGCTGCCTGCGACAGCCGAGGCCACATATCCCCTGTACGGATCTACCTTGAGCCAGTAGCGACTGGGCCGCACGTTCTCCAGCACGAGATCGTTATCATTGGGCCTGAGAGGCGGGCGAAGAGAAACGAATCCCGTAGAATTAAAGTCATCAGCCGGCTGGAGCGAGACGCTAGCCTTTTCTTCCCGGGACGATCTTCCCATTCTCATGAACGCGACAGACTCGCGACTGCTCGGGCTTAGTTCATCCTTTATATGGACCGGAATCGAGCCGTTGGGAAGCACTGTCAGGGATGCATGCCACAAAGGTGCGTCTTTCACGGTGATATTCACGGTGCCGGTCGCGGTCTGCTGGCCCTGCTGCAGCGTAACTTCCACGGTGTAGATTCCGTTGGGCAACATGCCTTCGATACCCTCGCCGCTGTCGCCCAGAGAGTTATCCCGGGCCCTTGTGTCCCTGGAGTGCGACCGAAACCTCCGCCCCGCCTTGGGTCTGGGAATTTGTAACGGCGATTTTGACCGGATAGTACGGCTGAAGAACCGGAGAAAGTTCGACCTGAAAGGTTTTCCCGGCTTCAAGAGTGATGGCGGACGCCGAAGCAAAATCAGCTGCGGCTGGATAGTAGGTGGGTGGATATCCGTAGAGCTGGCCGTTCGGATCGAAGGTGATGGGATCGCGGTCGAGCAGTTCGTTGGTAAAGATCTTGTAGGTGCCTGCCGAGAGATTGGCGACCCGAAACTCGCCGTTCGAGCGCGTGGACGCACTCGCGGCGGGAGCCCAGAAAGGGCGGCCGTCACGCACCTGGCGTTTGTAGACCGCCACGCGGATTCGGTCGAACTGATTGGAAGACGGAAGAGTCACGCGACCGATGATGAGAGATTCGGGGATGAGTGCGATAGTAATGTCGTCGGTGACGGCGTTTTGAGTCCGGTAAGACCAGATGTTTTCGGGTTCGAGAAAGCCGGGTTTGCGGGCCATCAACTGGACAGACCCGTTGTAGAGAGCGGGCCCTTCCGCACTGCGGTTTGGATTTGGTTCTACTCGCGGGAGTTGGAATTCAAAGTGGCCTTGATAATCGGTGAAGGTCGCCAATCGGTTGTCGGCGGAAGACACCAGGGCGCGAGCAATTGGTTCGCGCGTGACGCTGTTGATGACAGTTCCCCGCAAGCTACTGTTCTGCGTTTCCTGCGAGTGAGCGGGTTGAGGGAATGGAAGGTTAGAAAGAACGGACAGAGCAACCAACCAGAGAAGCCGAGGGCGCCGCGAGCGGCGGAGGAGAGCAGCGGGAAAGGACGTACCATCCCTCACAACACGACTCCAAGCCTGTGTATTGTGGCTGAAGAGGGAAAGGAAAAGCAACTTCTGGATCCCTTCTCACCGCTCTTGAGCAGCACAGGCGGGAGTCAAGGTTTAACGAAAGCTGGGTCGATGGCATTCTCGAGGGTGTGTTGAAACGCATTCCATGGGCAGGTCATCTTCTGATCAGCGGTACTGCAGTCGGGTACGAAAATGGGAGACTTCAGGGGCG
Organism: Terriglobia bacterium; assembly: GCA_963803655.1. GTDB lineage: Bacteria > Acidobacteriota > Terriglobia > Terriglobales > Acidobacteriaceae > JAIQFF01. The sequence continues at coordinate 196,031 of CAWDNR010000005.1, read as the reverse complement.
GCGAGTCCAGCGTCAACGGTAGGGTTTTCCGCATTTGTTCCAGGCTTTGCCCGACATAATAAGTACTGACCACCATCTTTCCTTCGCCCTGCTGCCACAATTCGAAGACCAGTGCACTTCCCGGCGGCGTGTCGTCGGGCTGGTAGCCATCGAGTAGCCAGTCAATTCCCAGCATTCCTGCGATGTTGGAGATGTTTGTATCGTGTCCGACGATGACAAGAACCCGGTCGCCTTACTCGCCCAGTGATCCGGCTACTGCTTTGCCGTTAGCCGCTTGTTCCATGGAACGCAAGATATGACTCAGACAGGTTCGAGCCCTGAACCCGAGCGACGTACGGCGTCTGGCGCGCCAAGTCGGCATAGGCGGCGTGGAGTCTCATGACCTCCATGAGCTTGGCGGCGTCCAGTCGGCCCCATCCCAGGTCTTTGCCCTCCATCCCGTTGAGTACTCGAGAAGGAAGTCTTCCGACAGCGTCGACCCTATTCTGAGTGGGCCGCGCAGATCGGCCGAGTGATCACCCTTGCTTGCCTCAAGCGATGAGAGCTGCTTCAAGACCGATTGTTTGCCGGGCTTCTCTTCCGCCGGGACATGACGCCCCCGGGGCGCAACCGAAGAGTATTTCGCGCAACGTGTCGAATGCAGATCGGTAAACTTGTGCCAGAGCGTCGGGGTTGGCGCCGATCCTTCCAGATATTGAAGCAACTGCCAAGGCACGGTCGGGATTACCGATACCCGCAGCGAGCGGGCTGAAGAGCGGATCTTTTCCTTCGCTTACGGTCTGGGTACGCATTCCGCAGCCGGGCATCAACCCCGCCGCCAGAGCATTACCGGTCTCGTGGGTGCGCGATTCCGAGTCCGCCAGAATATGGACATGGCTCGCATCCTCGCAGCCCGCAGAGCGCAGCAGACCGGCATTGGCAAAATAGAGCCGGTAGTACGAGCCCAACAACGTCATCAACGTGCTACCGTGCGGCGTAAGTTTCCCAGGAGCTACTCCCCAATCTGGCCAAGGTTCGGCTGGAGTATGTGTTCAGGTCTGCCAAAGTCCAAGTGGGCGATCGAACCCCGTGCCGAGTCAGGATAACTGCAAACCGAAGCTTGGGGACCGCCGCAGCTGTCTCGTGTGTAACCGCCGTTGCGGCGGTCGCGGCCAGAAAGATCGTGACCAGAGCGAGCAGTTTGACCGGAATTTTCATTCTAATCTTGCACGCAAATAACATCGCGCCGCTCGTGTCCACCGTTTTGCATTGTGGGCTCCCACCTGCAGAGTCGTTTCGACAGACGCAAACTGTGAAGGCGGTCCAACCAGACAGATTCCCGAAGCTTTTCTGGATCGGGGTTACTTACCCACGACCAGGACGACGAACTGTCCCGATTCTTCCGTCGACAGGAAAAGCTGGTGCGTCTTGGGATCAAGCGCCATAGTCTTCGCCCGGGGCAGAGTCTTTACGCTTATCCACAACCGAGTATTTGTCCGGGCTTTCCTGGCGAATCACGGTGATGGTTCCTTCACCGTTCGAATTGAAGATCAGGCGCGTCTCGGGATCGAATGCGGTTGCGTCCACGTGATCTCCGATGGGCAGCGTGGTGATCACCTGTCCCGTGTCTGCATTCATGACCGCCATTACTTTGCTTCTGCAGCCGATGAACAACCGCCGGTTGGGCCGATCGATCGCCATGCTCGAAGGCGAGGCACACGGCGCCGTGGGCCAACGCTGCTCGACTTTAAGCTTTCGGGAATCAATCCTCAGAACTAGGCTTTCGTCTTCCAGGTTATTGAATACCAAGCCTTCGCCGTCGGCCACCGCGAATTCGGGCCCGCCTCCCAGATCAATTGTGCCGGCAACTTGTTCCATCCGCGGCGTTGATCGCGGTGGCGCTGTTGCTTCCACCGTTAAAAGCAAAAACCCGCGAGGTGGCGGGATCATAGATGATCGCGTCGGGATTTTTCCCAGCCGCGACTTCCTGTACAATCTTCATTGTCTTCAAGTCGAAGATCAGGACCTTCGAGGCTTTCCCATCACTGATGAAACCGCGGCCAAGCTCGGGAGCGAGGGCAATTCCATGCACCCCCACGGTCGGTATGTTGCCCAGAATTTCGCCGGAGTCCACATCCAGCACGTCGACTCGAGTCCCGTGAGAAACGTATAAACGGCGGGCCGATTCGTCGACTGTGAGGTAGTCCCAGCCACCCTGGCCGGGAACAGGATACTTCTTCGTGACCTTGTAACCGTCGGCAGCGAATGTGGAGGCCGTCAGCAAGGCAAGCGATAAAAAAGAACCGCAAGATTTCTCAAGAATGTCTCCTTAAGTCGCAGATTTCAAAGATTCCGGAGAATGCAATGGTTAGCCGCCGAACCGCGAACTATTGGTAAGCACTGTGAAACCAGGAAACGGTCTCGCGTGCGTCTGTGCGATACCCTCTTCGCAATTAGAACTGGAAACGAAGCATGAATTGAATCTGTCGCGGCAAGCCGGTGCCTGTGTTCGGCGAAGAGGCGTTGTCATTGTTGTTGTTGAAATTGTTGGTTGAGGTGATTTGGCCGAGATTGGCCGGGGGCACGAGCGTGTACTTATTCGGTATCGGGTTCCCTTGGTTGTCCGTCACATGGGTGTAGTTGAGAGTCAGATTGTCGGTGCTCGGATCTCCCGAGCTGCACGTGATTGAAAATATTGAACACCTGCACACCGAATTGCGCGGAAACGCGTTCCGTTATTTGCTTTCCTTCATCAGCGCGATATCTACCTGCCAGGCGTTCAGTGCTCGGATGAGGCCGTTCGGAGCGTGCCAAATCGGCTTACCAGGCCGCAAGAGTGGGCACGTGAAGTACCGTTGACCAGTTGGCTACCCGCCTGGATCGAGCGGGGGCGGAGCGAACGCTGCCGGATTGATCGGGATGGTGGTGTTCTGCACTCCTCCCGGCAATACCAGGAACTCCCGGAACCAGGTCCGGTCGCTGAGTGGTTTGGTCGTTGCCATCGGGCAGCTGGGTGGCGATTGATGTTCATCGTCACCGTTAGCGGATGGCCGGTATGCCAGAGACCAATGCTGCTGAAGGCTCCAGCCTCCGACGATCTTGTCTAACGACACCCCCTTCATTCAGAAAGCGCTTGCCTGGCCCGAATGGCAATTCGTAAACCGCATTGGCCACGAAGTTGTTGCGAATGTCGAACACGCTCGGTCCCTTGTCGCACGCGCAGGCAATTCACGTTTTCCGGCCCGTTGGACTCTCCCCCACCGACCGACCCGTCATTGATGGAGTGAGACCAGGTGTAGTGAGCTCTGCAAAGATAGGCCGTTGGTAAAACGACGCTCCAGACTGAGAAGCAGCCCGTGGTAAGTGCTCGCACCAATATCCGATTTGAAATCGACCGAGCCGTAGGGATCGCCGTCCAGGATAGAACTGGTCCAGCGCGCGCGTGCAGATGATGTTGCCGCTCGCATCAGTCCCCTGCGGTTTTGTGATGCAAAAATTGACCCCTCCGCGGGAAAATAACCGTCACGCCGCGCGATCCGAGATACTGCACCGACAACAGAAAGTTAGCAGGCAATTCGTGATCGACGGTAAGACCCCAGGTCTCGACATAGAGGTCGCGGCGTCCCTGGCGCTGCAAGGCCCGAGGTTGCTGTGAGATTGCAAGTGCCGGGCAAGCCACTCAGGTCCGGGATTGCCTGCTGATAAGCCGGTAACAGGGCGTGCCGTGGCCGCTTGGATCGAAGATTGCGAACGCCGTGAACCGATCGCTTTCCAGCCCAGCATTCAAATCGTCATTCTGCGCCGCACCGTGGTAAATTCCAAAACCCGCCCGAATGACCGTCTTGCCGTGGAGTGCGCTGGGCGCCCACGCCAGGCCGATCCGAGGATCAAAGTTCCGATAGTCAGGGTTGTAAAGCGCGGGATTTTTCGGACACGGTGGCGTGTTGATGGGCGTGGGAAAGGGACCGTTGGCCGATCCCGATCCCAGGCAGACGCCATGAAATTCGTTAAGATCGAAAACCGTGGTGCGGTTGTCGGCCTCATTGGCCACGCCGTAGTACTCCCAGCGCAGTCCTAAGTTGAGCGTTAAATTCGGAGTGACCTTCCACTCGTCCTGGAAATAAGGAAGATAAAAAGTACGCCGAAATTTATGGCAGCACCACGGAGCAGTAAAGGAAATCCCGTACAGCGTTGCGTCAGTGAAACCTGTATTCGCAGTGCCGCTATCGTCCGCAAAATTCAGAATATTGTCGGCTGTCTTACCCTGATTCAGCCGAACCCGGCGAATCTCCATGCCGGTCTTGAAGGTATGGCGGCCGCGAACCAAGGTGAGGTTGTCGATCACGCCATAGGTCGTACCCACTTCGTGGTCCGCGTTGTCGTTGTTGATCGTAATCCAGTCATTCGTCTGGACGGCATAGGTCAGGGGACTTGCCTGGGGGTTGATGAACGGAGCGCGGTTCACGAAAGCCTTGACCTCGTTCAGGACCCGCGGCGAAAACGTCTGCTGAAGAGCAAGGAAATAATTCGCGGGATGGTTGATGGTTTGAATCAGGTCGTAGGGGAGGCTACCGCCGTTGGTACCACTCACCAGGCTGATGTCTCGCTGTGCCCGTCCGTATAACGTAGTCTTGTTGTTGATGTGGTAGTCAATTCGCGCCAGCCAGGTGTCTTCATGAACTGTGGTGGGCGCGGGAGCCGTGAACTGGTCGGAGTCCGGCAGGCCGTTGCCGGTCTGGTCGACAAAGGCCCCATCGGGAAAAACGAATTTGGGCGTGCAGTTTCCGATGGAACCGGTAGAGGCACGCCAGGGGAATGCCTGAAGGATGGAACACATTCTGCGGCAGACGTCGCCAAGAGTCGTTTGCTGCGATGGCAGGTGAAGGCACGAGCACGCGGGTCGTGGCGCCTCCGTATTGGCGCAGACCTTCGTAATTCAGGAAGAAAAAGACTTTGTTCTTAACGATGGGACCACCAAGGCTCATTCCGTACTGTCCGTAGCGGAAAGCAGGGATGGCGGGATTCCCATTGATGTCGAAGTCGTTGAAATTGCGCGCATCGAAAACAGAATTCCTCAAGATAACCAAACAGCTGCGCCGTGCAACTCATTGGTGCCAGACTTGGTGACCACGTCGATCTGGCCACCCGCCTGGGTGCCATATTCCGCATCGTACAAAGCGCTGCTGACGCGATATTCCTCGATTGCGTCCTGAGAAATCTGCAGGCGCGTTTGCGATTTCTGGGCCTGTTCCTGAATGCCGCCTGCGTCCACGCCGTCAATCTGAAAATTATTGTCGTCGCGCGCTCGTCCTGCGAAGCGAATGGTTCGCTGATCGCCGCCACCGTCATCCTGGGCGAAAGGCGCGAGCAGCGTGAAACTGGCCCAGTCGCGCCCGTTGTTAGGGAGATTCGCGATCTGACTCGTATCAATGACGGTGGACGCTTCGGCGGAACTGCGGTTCGACCGGGTCTGCCGCCGACTTGACCTCAATTCTTTCGGCAATCGTGCCGACTTCAAGTCTGGTATTCAATGTGCGTGTCTGGCCAACCAGCAACGTGACCTCCTCGATGACTCGGGTCTTGAAGCCGGCGTCCGAGACCGTCACGGTGTAACGACCAACCGCCAAGCCCGGAAAGCGGTAATACCCGTTCGAATTCGTCGGTTGCTCTTCGCGAGATGACCGGTATCTCCGGCCTGGATCTTCACGTTGGCCCCGACGACAAGCGCCCCAGCTGGATCGGTCACTGCCCCCTCGAGGACTGCGCGATCAACCTGCGCGAGCGAGATCACGTCAAAGACCACGACTGCTAGGAACACTAAGAAAATGCTCTTGGAAGGCATGTATCACCTCACAACCTTGGGGATTTCCTCTTCCGTGCAGGCTTGAGTCTGGATTCTAGGAAGTGCAGATCAAGGGAATGTGAACGGACGGTTAATTTCCTTTCAGATTTGACCGTCCTTGGGGAAGGCTTTAACCAGATATTCACATTTCTCGACTAACATTTGGGTAGACGGGTGGCACCTCGCTTTCCGTAGGTCTTGACGCGGCATGAAGCTCCTGATCGTCGAAGATGAAAAGCGGATGGTTGAACTCCTCCACAAAGGGCTTACGGAGGAGGGGCATACGGTGGCATGCGCGGCGGACGGAAGGGGTGGATTGGAACTGGCCGCGAACTACGAATTCGACGTCATCATTCTCGACATCATGATGCCCAGAATGGACGGCTATCAACTGGCTAAACGCCTGCGGTCAGAGAAGATCTCAACTCCGGTGCTCATGCTCACCGCGAAAGACGCGGTACAGGACGTGGTTCACGGTTTGGATGTCGGCGCCGACGACTACATGACCAAGCCCTTTTCTTTCAATGAGCTTTTGGCGCGCCTTCGCGCGGTCAAGCGGCGGGCACGTGTGCCACAGCCCCTTCAACTTCAGGTGGGCGATCTGGTGATCGACCCCGCCACCCGGGAAGTCTCACGCGATGGGGCCAGAATTTCGCTCACAAGGACGGAATACAGTTTGTTGGAACAACTCGCCTACCGGGCCGGGACGGTGGTGCGTCGCCAGTCTCTGATCGAGGCCGTCTGGGGTTTCGAAAGGGAAATCGAGGACAACACGCTCGATGTCTTCGTACGCCTGCTGCGCAATAAGATCGAAAACGGTACGCACCAGAAATTGATCCATACGGTGCGCGGAGTTGGCTACATGCTTCGCGCGAAATCCTTTTCATGAAAAGATTGTCCATTGGCCTGCGGCTGACCCTCTGGTATCTGTTGGTTTTTGCCGCCGCTCAGTTCCTCTTCGGAACTGGCATGTGGATCATCCTTCGACACAGCCTCTATGAGATCGCTGACGACGAACTGACCAACCAGGTGGATGACTTGCGGCACTTTCTGGAAGCGCAAAAGAAGGACGCTTCCATCGCCAAACTTCAGGAAGAAGTCACGGAAGCATACGTCCTCGAGCACTCGGGTGACTACTTGCAACTCTACGTGCCCCCGGAGGAATGGATCTACCGTGCCTCATTCATGCAGAAGATGTCGTTCCTTCCTCCGGTTCAAGATCCGTCTGCTGACGACTCGTTGCGTCAGCCAATCTATGAAGATCGTCAGCTCGGCACTAGGCCCTTTCGCTTTCTCACTCAGCACATCGCGGTTCACGGCCGACAGTTCACCGTGCAAACGGGCGTTCCCATTGACGACATAGCGCACACTCTTGCCCTCTTTCGACGCTATCTCGTAATGTTCGCTCCCATCATCCTTCTGGCGGCTTCGGTCGGGGGATATTGGATCAGCGGCAGGGCCCTGTCGCCGGTCGACGCTCTTACTCGCGCTGCTCGGACAATCGGCGGCTCGAACTTAAGCCGGCGACTGGAGCCATTGCACACCGGAGATGAGTTGCAACGGCTTTCCGACACATTAAACGAAATGCTGAGCCGCATTGAAACTGTCTTTCTACGTGTCACACAGTTCACGGCGGACGCGTCCCACGAGCTTCGCACTCCCATTTCGCTCATTCGCACCGAGGCCGAAATAGTTCTCCGGAAGTCGCGTACGGAAGAGGAATATCGCGATGCCCTGTTTCACATCCTGATGGAATCGGAGGCTACTACGTCGATGGTCGAAAAACTCCTGTCGCTGGCGCGCGCTGACTCCGGCCAGAACGCTTTGGAAATGCGGCCAGTCGATCTCGGAGAAACCGTGCGGAGAGCCGCAAACGAGTGGCGAGCCCTCATCGGGTCCAAAGCCCTGGAATTTACGGAGGTGGTTACCGCAGGTAGCCTTCGCGTGATCGGAGACGATACGGCGCTGCGGCAGTTGTTGAATATTCTGCTCGACAACGCGGTCAAGTACACGCCAGGAGCCGGAAGTGTCCACCTTTCCGTGGAGGAACGAGGTGACAAGGCCGTTCTTAAGGTTGTCGACTCAGGCATCGGCATTGCCCTTGAAGATCAGGCCAGGATCTTTGAGCGTTTCTATCGCGCCGACAAAGCCAGGAGCCGGGAATTAGGAGGGGCGGGTTTGGGCCTGGCCATTGCTCTCTGGATCGTCCGGCAGCATCAAGGTTCGATCCAGGTCGAGAGCTCCCCCGGCAAGGGATCAGCCTTCACCGTGGAACTCCCACTCCAGCCTACCACTGTTGCAGTTCTTGCTTCATAACTCAGGGAAACCCCGGTGCTAGTGTCCCGTCCCATATAATACTTGACAACAACGGGAAGCGTGTTCTAATGCGGGTATGTTCCCCGGTGCCGCCGGACTGGCGGTCGACGATGGCCAGAAGCGCCAGTTGGAGTCCTTGGCTCGTGCCGGGACCACGCCGCAAAAGCTGGCTCGAAAGTGTGAGGTCATCCTCCTGGCCAGCCAGGGTGTTCCCAACCACGCGATTGCACAGCAGACCGGCTTGTCCCGTCCCACCGTGATCGCCGCTCGCGCGTTGTTTGCCGGCGGAGGCGTCGAGGCCCTGCGCCGACTGCGAAAGCGGAACCGGTCACGGTCAGTGCTGACTCCGGAGTTGGAACAGAAGATTTTGGACACAACTCTGAAGACCCGCCCAGCCGACGGCAGCCACTGGAGTGTGCGCATTCTCGCCCGCAAGCTGGGAACTTCCCGCATGATGGTGCATCGGGTTTGGCAACGCTATGACATTCAGCCTCATCGCGTGGAAAAATTTAAGATTTCCAACGATCCGCAGTTCGAAGAGAAGGTGCGGGATGTTGTGGGACTCTATCTCAACCCTCCGGATCGCGCCCTGGTGCTTTGTGTGGATGAAAAGAGCCAAATTCAGGCCTTGGACCGCACCGCGCCCATTTTGCCTTTGCGGCCCGGCTTGCCCGAACGGCAAACGCACGACTACAAGCGGTACGGGACCACCACCTGTTTGCCGCTTTCAACATCCTGAACGGCAAAGTCATTGGAGGCTGCCTGCCTCGGCATCGCGGCCGGGAGTTCGTCAAATTTCCTGCACCAACTGGAAAAGGAAGTGCCCGCAGATTTGGACATTCACCTGATCTTGGACAACTACAGCACCCACAAGAGCGCGGACGTCCAGCGCTGGCTCAAGCCCAAGAAGCGTCGCCGCTTCCACTTCCATTTCACGCCCACCAGCAGTTCCTGGCTCAATCAGGTGGAGCGCTTGTTCGCACTCATCACCGACCGCATGATCCGCCGCGGAACCTTTCGCAGCGTTCAGAATTGGAGAGCGCCATCTACCAGTGGCTGGTCGCCTGGAACGACAATCCCAAGCCCTTCCTGTGGAAGCCTACGGCCGACGTCATTCTGGACAAGGTGCAGCGCTGTAAAGAATTAGCTGGGACGGCACACTAGCTTTCTGGTCAGGCAATAGCGTCTACCGGTTCGGGGAGCTCACTCTCTGACTCTGCGTCCTCTCTTGAATCCCGTGAGTGCGTCTTTGCCACCAGCACGTAGATGGAGGGCACCACGAACAGGGTGAAAGCTGTCCCGATAATCATGCCGCTAACCAGCATGATGCCGATACTGTTGCGCGCCCCTGCTCCAGGACCCTTCGCCAGCACGAGTGGGAAGTGACCAAAGACAGTGGCGGCAGTGGTCATCAAGATCGGGCGCAGCCGTGTGCTGGCCGCCTCGATGACCGCGGCAAGCTTGTCCCTTCCCGTTTCTTGAAGATGGTTCGCGAATTCTACGATGAGGATGCCGTTCTTTGACACGAGCCCCACCAGCGTGATCAACCCAACCTGGCTGTAGATGTTGAGCGTGGTCAGTCCCAGAAATGAGAACAGGAGTGCCCCGGAAAGGGCCAACGGCACCGAGCCCACCAGAATGATGAACGGATCGCGGAAGCTTTCGAACTGCGCTGCCAGAACCAGGTAGATCAGGACGGCCGAGAGCAGAAAGGTCCCGAGAAACTTGCTTCCCTCAACCCGCAGCTGGCGTGATTCACCGGCATAGTCGACCGTGAACCCCTGCGGCAGGACGGTCTTGGCCTCGTCCTCGAGGAAACGCAGCGCCTTATCCAGCGGCACGTTAGGCGGGATCACTCCCTGTATCGTCACCGCGTTAAGCTGCTGGAATTTGTTCAACTGTCGCGGCTCGGTGGTGGTTTTCAATGTGGCGAAGGTGGACAGCGGAACGAGTTTGTTGTCCGATCCCGTGACGTAGATCTGCCCCAGTTGATCGGCGTTCAAACGTCCCTCGCGTTTGATTTGTGGAATGACCTTGTAGCTCCGGCCCTGAATGCTAAAACGGTTAACATAGTCGCCGCCGAGCATGGTGGAAAGATCCTGGCCGGCTTGGGTCAGATCAACTCCTTGCGACCGGAGTTTATCGCGGTCGAAGACAACTTCGGCCTGCGGCTGGTCGAACTTCAGGTCGGTGTCAGCGTAAATGAAAAGACCGCTGGCGAAGGCCCTCTGCACGAGCTGATTGGCAAACTCGCTGAGCTGCCTGGGCTCCGCTGCCGAGAGAATCACGAACTCAACCGGGAAATTCCCGCCGCCCGGCAGTGGCGGTGGCGTCAAGGGGATCACGCGGATGCCCGGGATTTTCGATAGTGGCCCGACGGACTGGACCAGTAGCTGCTGAGCTGTCTTAGTCCGCTGGCTCCAGGGCTTGGTCACCATGCCTCCGAAGCCGCCGCTCGGGGAAGTGATCTGGAAGATACTTTCACTCTCGGGGAACGAGTGGTAAACGTCATAGACTTCGGTCGTAAACAGGTTGGTTTGATCTATGGTGGAGTTCGCGGAGGACTGGATGACGCCAAAGACGACTCCCTGGTCCTCGGCTGGCGCCAGCTCGTGCTGCGAGAACATGTAGAACGGCACAATCAGCGCGACCACCACCGCCCAGAGAACAAACACGACCGGTCGGTAACGGAGCGTGCTGGCGAGCGAACGTGAATAAAGATTGCGCACGCTCTCGAAGCGGCGGTTGATCCAGCCCGCGAAGCCCCGCTCAGTATCTCCGCTACGCAGCAGCCTCGAACCCATCATGGGAGACAGGGTCAGCGCAACGACTCCGGAAACGATCACAGCGCCAGCCAGTGTGAAGGCAAACTCGCGGAACAGGGCGCCCGTCAGACCGCCCTGAATACCGACCGGCGCATACACCGCAGCCAGTGTGATGGTCATCGCAATGATGGGGCCGACCAGTTCACGGGCCGCATCGATGGCCGCCCGGATCGGTGGTTTGCCCAGGTGAAGGTGGCGCTCGACGTTCTCCACCATCACAATTGCGTCATCCACCACCAATCCGACCGAGAGCACGATAGCCAACAGAGTCAGCAGATTGATAGTGAAGCCGGCCACCAGCATCAGGAAAACCGCGCCAATCAATGAAATTGGAATGGCGACAACGGGAATAAGCACGGAGCGGAACGAGCCGAGAAAGAGAAAGATCACGACGACGACAATGAGCAGCGTCTCGGTTAGCGTCCTCAGCACTTCGTTGATTGCGTCCTGGATGTATGCCGTCGAATCATAAGGCACGCCGACTTTCATGCCTGGGGGCAGCTGTGCCCGGATTTCCGGCAGCGCGGCGCGTACGTTTTTGATCACCTCAAGCGAGTTGGCGGTGGGGAGCACCCAGATGCCCATGAAAGTCGCCGTCTCTCCGTTGAAGCGCACGTCCTGCTCATAGTTCTGGGCGCCCAGCACGACGTCGGCAATCTCACCCAGCCGGACGACAACTCCCTTGTCTTCCTTCACCACCAACTGGCGAAATTCATCCGCCGTACGCAGATCAGTGTTGGCGATCAGGTTCACCGACACCATGGAACCCTTGGTCTGCCCGAGGGCCGAGAGGTGGTTGTTCCGCGACAATGCGTCGTGCACCGCGGAAGCCGAAATGCCGAGCGCTGCCATTTTGTCGGGCTTCAGCCAAACTCGCATGGCGAAAGTACGGTCGCCGAGGATGTCGGCCCGTTGCACTCCGCTGATGGCGCTTAACTTCGGCTGCACGACCCGGGTCAAATAATCGGTAATCTGGTTTTGGTCGAGATTGGCGGATGAGAAGCCGATGTACATCGCAGCAAACTGCGTGTCCGCCGTTTCCAGATCAATGACCGGCGCCTGAGATTCGGGCGGCAGGTCGTTGCGGACCTGTGCCAGCTTTGCCTGGATCTGCGTGAGCGCCGAGTTGGTGTCGTAATTGAGCTTCAGATGCACGGTGATCGTGCTGAGGCCCTGGGCGCTCGATGACTCCATATAGTCGATGCCGTCCGCGCTGGCGATGACGCGCTCGATCGGAGTTGTGATGAAGCCGCGAACCAGGTCCGCGTTGGCGCCCACGTACACCGTAGTGACCTGCACCACCGCTATGTCGCTACGCGGATACTGACGCACACTCAGCGAGCGTATCGACTGCAGGCCGGCGATCAGAATCACCAGGCTGACGACGATCGCAAGGACGGGCCGCTTGATGAAGAGATCGGTAAACTTCATTAGCTGTCCTCGGGCTTAGGAGCGGGGTTATTTCCCGGCTGAACTTTGTTGTTAACCTGAACGGCAGCGCCGTTGCGCAGCTTAAACACCCCCGACGTCACGATCTCGTCGCCGGGATTCACGCCCGAAATAATCCCAACCTGATCGCCGCGGGATCCTTGGACTTTGACGAACTGCTGGTGCACACCGCGGTAGCTCTTGCCGCTCGGGTCCTTAAGGTCAGAGATCACGAAGACTGAATCGCCGTAGGGCGCGTAGTTGATCGCAGATGCAGGCAGTGCAATGACGGATTGACCTCCACCCAGTAGCACCTCAACCTGAACGAACATACCCGGGTGCAGTTTGCCTCCGGGATTGGGGAGGGTCGCCTGCACTTGCACGTTGCGGGTGGCCTCATTCACGACCGAATCAACCGCTGTGACACGTCCGGAGAAAGCTACGCTCGGCAGGTCTTCCTTCCTGACGCGCAGCGCGCGGCCGACCTGCACCTTGGCGGCTGTCTGCTGCGGCACGCCGAAGTTCACATAGATCGGATTCAGAGCCTGGAGGGGAACAATCGCCTGCCCCGCGGACAAGTACTGTCCTAGATTGACCTGCCGGATTCCTAGGCTTCCGGAAAACGGCGCCCGGATCGTCTTCCGCTCAATGGTTGCGCGGATCTCCGCCACATTTGCTTCGGTGGCCTTTTGCTGAGCGCTGGCCTGGTCATAGTCCGCTCGGGAAATGACGCCCTGATCTACCAACTGCTTCATCCGGCCGAAAGTTAGACCTGCAAGATCTCGCTGAGCCTCGAGCGATGCCAGTTGAGCCCGCTCCTGCCGCGTGTCGAGCTCGACCAGCACGTCCCCGGTGTGGACGGACTGACCCGACTCAAAGGCAATTCGAGCCACAATACCAGGGAGGTCTGCACTGACCGTGACGCCCTTGACCGCTTCCATGGTGCCGATCACGGCCATTGTCGAAGGCCACTCCTCCCGTTTCGCAACCACGCTGGTGACGGCTTCAGGAGGGGGCTGAAATGCGGAAGCGTGTACAGCGGATTGGACTTGTTTGAACTTTACGAAGCCCAGGGCGGAAATCAGCACTAGCATTGCGCCCAACATCAAGGTCATTCTCTTTGCCATAACTCCCTCTTAAATCAGCGGAAAGCCCGGAATCGGGGCTGGGGTACGCCTGGACGCCCGGCCCTTCGTTCGCCCACGGTATTAGACTTTTGATTCGCGATCTGGGTAGAAGGATTCGGGCTAATTCGCTCATTGCCCCGTTTCGAACAAGACAACGACCATCTGTCGAAACAATGTTCGTCTGGGTGCATCTCTTTGATCCTTCGCGATTAAGCGTTTTGTCCACTGGAAGCCAGCTCCCCATTGCGCAGCCTAGCTTCGCGGAAAAATCAAGGCCCGCAGCCGGTCGTCGCGCAGGTAAGTCCTAGCCAGGCCAGCACGCCGAGAAGGACAGTCATGAAGTAGGACGGGTCGCCGACCCGGACATTGGTCGCAGTCGCGCCGCCGAGATACCCGGTCAGCAGGATCGCACCGAGCACAGCCGTTCGCGGGATCGCATAGACGACAGTGCACGAAAGCTCGAGTAGTCCAATGACGAAAGTCAGGTTGTCGGGGTATCCGTACCGCGCGAACCCCTGCACCACGGAAACAGGCTTGATCAGTTTCAGCACGCCGCTGAAGAGCAGCAACAATACCGGCAGGGCACTAATGATCCGTCCAGCCCAGAGCCCTCTTTTCGAAACTGGGGCAGCTTGAGCACCTGATTGCATGAATTCTTCCTCCAGCTATATGTCGAACCGGGGAACGTCGGATCGACACGGGTCTCTTTATATTTATTTTTACAGACGGCACTACCCGTAACTGAAGTTCAGGCCGCCCGTTCGCAGTTGATCATCCACGGCGTGCCGAACTGATCCACGGCCATGCCGAAACCGGGCGCCCAGAATGTGGGCCCGAACGGCATGATTACAGTCCCATTTTCCGCCAGGGCCTGGAAGATTCGTTTGCCCTCCGCCGTGTCCTTAACGCCGATGTTCACATGGAAGCCTTGTGGCTTGTTGAAGCTCTCAGGCGGGGCGTCCATGCCCATTAATACTTGGTCGCCCACGGTCATGCGGGCATGAACGATTTTGCTTCGCCATGCCACGGGCACATGCTCCGCGGCAGGCGTGCCCTCGTGAGCAATCATGGTGTCGATTTTGCCGCCCAGACACTTCTCGTAGAACTTGAATGCCTGCTCGCATTGACCGCTGAAATGAAGATAAGAGTTCAGTTGCATGACCCATCCCTCCTGATTCAGAGTTAGAAATCTATTTCCCGTCGTACGCTTGCTTCAATTGTTGAATGTCCAGTTTTGTCATCTGCATCAAGGCGTGCATCACTCTGTGCGTCTTGGCCGCGTCCTTGTCAGACATCAGCTCGGCCAAAATCGTGGGGACAATCTGCCACGACACGCCGTATTTATCTTTCAGCCAGCCGCACTGCACTTTTTCTCCGCCGGCGGAGAGTTTTTCCCAGAACTCATTCACTTCTTCCTGCGTCTCACAGTTCACCACGAACGAGATGGCGGGAGAAAACGTGAACTGCGGGCCACCGTTCAAAGCCATGAATCCGTGCCCCAGAAGTTCGAAGGTAGCAACCATCACCGTACCCTTTGGCAAAGGAGCACCTTCGCCGTAGCGGCTGATCTTACCCTTTTTCGAATTCTTGAAAATGGAGGTGTAAAAATTCATCGCCTCCTCTGCGTTCCCGTTGAACCACAGGCAGGTGCTGAGTTTCTGCATGTCGTTTCCCCCTCTGCTTACGAATGCTTTTCCGCTGCGTGGCAGCAGGAGTCTGAGGTCGCAGGAGCCCGGTACCGTCCCGTGGCATCCACGAACCCGCCGGCGCCGTACCGGTCGTGGTGACGGACCCAGTCGGTCAGGTTGTAGTTTGGGCCGGTTTCGTTGCGTTTGGGCATGAGATCGAGGACCACGTAAGTGCTGAGCAATTCCTCGGTGCCGCGCCCGTACGCGGAATAAGTGTGAAAGACGTCCCCAGCCTCATCCTTGTAAAATACACTGCGGCGCGAAAGCTCCTCCATCTCGATGTCGCACATTTCGAAGTTGTAGTAAACCTTGCCCCTGGCAAGATCGTCCTGGTTGAACGAAACGTGATAGTCGTAGTTGAACTCACTTCCAAAGGATGAAACCCACTTAAAGCTCCAGCCCATGCGCTGCTTGAAGGCTTCAATTTCCTGTAGAGGCGCCCGCGAAACCGCAACATAGGTCACGTCGTGGTTTTGCAGATGCGCCAGCGCGCCTCCGATGTGGTCGACCTCGAACGAGCAGCCCACGCAGCCTTCCTTCCAACCAGGGCCGAACATGAAATGCTTAATGAGCAATTGACTGCGTCCGCCGAAAAGGTCGGCGAGCGTTTCTTTGCCGTTCGGCCCGTCGAAGAAGTAGGGCTTTTCGACTTTGACCCAGGGTAATTCGCGGCGCTGCCGGCTGAGTTCGTCGCGGGCCTTGGTGAGTTCTTTTTCGCGCGCAAGAAACTGCCTGCGCGCCGCCAGCCACTCCGCCCGGGATACGACATTCGGACGTACTATCGTGCTCGTTGTCATGATGAACTCTCCTGCGCGCCGGTTAAACCGGCGAGGTGTAGTGAATGAAAAAGTCATACGAAAGTGGTTTAGCGACCCACATCGGCCCCGAGTCATGCGGAGCTGCCCGCGAGGGTGGCATCGAAGCGTTGACAGGGGAACCGGCGGCGGAAGTTATGGAGGGAAGCGCTCTGACCAAAGGGAACTTGACACGAGCAAAACTCTCACCGGATACAAAGCCGGGAAAGGGTGCAAAATGCGCTGGAACGGGTACGTCAAGTTGCAGTCAGAGAGAGAAAGCTCAAGTTCACGAGCCTTCTTGCCATCACATTGCTAGTGTGGATACGCTGCGCGCGGCCTATTTCTGCTTCAAGCAGGATGCCGCGCGCGGCGTCGATGGGATGACGTGGCTGCGCTACGGCGAGGCTCTCGAGGCTTATCTTGCCGATTTCGCCGACCTAGGCTGAAACGAGGGGCTTACCGAGCAAAACCCATCAAGCGTAACTACATTCCGAAGAGCGATGGAAGAGAGGCCGCTCGGGTGCCGATGCTTGAAGACAAGCTCGTCCAGTACGCATGTGTCCTGGTTTTCAATGCTATCTACGAAACCGACTTTCTCGGTTTTTCGTACGGTTTCCGACCGGGGCGCAGCCCGCATCAGTGCCTGGATGCGCTCTATATCTGGCTGTTGACGAAGAAAGTGAACTGGATCTTCGATGTGGACATTCTCAGCTTCTTCGATACGCTTTCCCACGGATGGCTCGTGAAGTTCATCGAGCATCGCGTGGCAGTAGGATTTTGCTCTTGGGTGCTGCTCGCCCGGGGCTTCCTCATATCTATTCGAACCGTCTAATAACGGGTTTCGGCTCCGAGGCCGCCAGCCCCGCTGGTGGACGAGAGCGGTTATTCCGCCGCCCGAGGTCAGCCCTGCAACCGCGAGCGCTAGGTTTTGAATGCACGCTGGGCACATATAGTCTCCGTATTCCCTGGCTCACTGCCTGAGCGGACTCTCTGGCAGACCCGGGACCTCGATTACCGGCCGGATTTCCACCGTGCCCCACTTTCCGGCCGGGACACGTGAGGCAATGCTGATCGCTTCGTCGAGGTCCTTGGCATCAATCATGAAGAAGCCGCCGAGCTGTTCCCGCGTTTCCGCGAACGGACCGTCTGTAACGAGAGGTTTGCCGTCCCGGGTGCGGACGCTGGTCGCGGTTGAGGTGGGGTGCAGCGGCGCGGTGGCCAGAAATTGCCGGTTCGCGCTGAGCTGGTGGGCCAACTGCGTCGACTCCTTGTAGCACTGGCTCCGGTCAGCCTCACTTAGGGCCTTTTCGTCTAAGTAAATCAACAACATATATTTCATGTTTCCCTCTCTTGTCAGTAAGTCGAACGGCAGTCGTCCAAATCGACACCTGGTGAAGAAAATATTTACAATGAGATGTGTCTTTGGACCCTAAGGCTGCCGTCGAAGAAGTTTACCGCTCCGATTGGGGCCGGATCGTCGCCACCCTGATTGGGCTCGTCGGAGACTTCGACCTGGCCGAAGAGGCTGCCCAGGAAGCCTTTGCAGCCGCCGTGGACCAATGGCGAGTCTCCGGCGTCCCGGAATTCCCGCGCGCTTGGATCGTCCAGACGGCCCGGCACAAGGCAATTGATCGCATTCGCCGTAACGCGCGGTTCGAGGAAAAACTTGAGTCGTACGCCAACAGCGGTGCCGCCCGCACTATAGAAGAGCCGGACTACGAAAAAAGCGAAATTCCCGACGACCGGCTTCGCCTGATCTTCACCTGCTGCCACCCGGCACTTGCCCCGGAGGCGCAAGTGGCGCTCACCCTGCGCACCTTGTGCGGCCTTGAGACCGACGAGATTGCGCGGGCGTTTCTTGCGACTCCGACGACCATGGCCCAGCGACTGGTGCGGGCGAAACGCAAGATTCGCGACGCCGGCATCCCCTACATCGTGCCCGAGACGAAAGACATGGCGGCGCGGCTCGACGCCGTACTGACGGTGATCTATCTCGTCTTTAACGAAGGCTATGCTGCCACCCGAGGCGGGCCGCTGGTCAGGACCGATCTCTGCGCTGAGGCCATCCGCCTGGGGCGCCTGGTCAGGACATTGCTGTTGCCGCGGCCGCCGGCGGAAGCAACAGCTCTCCTGGGCCTCATGCTGCTTCAAGACGCACGGCGCGATGCCCGTATGGACGAGACTGGCGATCTCATCATTCTTGAAGAGCAAGATCGCAGCCGCTGGAATCAAGAGCAGATTGCCGAGGCCCTCCCGCTGGTCACGGATGCTTTTCGTGGCGAGCCCGGTCGGTTCGCGCTGCAAGCTGCGATTGCGACGGTGCATTGTCAGGCCGCGCGCGCCGAAGATACGGACTGGCCTCGGATCGTCGGCTTCTACGATCTTCTCGAGCGAGCGCAGCCCTCTCCAGTCGTCTCGCTGAATCGCGCGGTAGCGGTTGCAATGGTGGATGGCCCGGGCTCGGCGCTGGCCTTGATTGATACGCTTACCGCAGCTGGCGACCTCGACAACTATCATCTTCTACACGCCACTCGTGCCGACCTGTTACGCCGCATCGGCTCCCGCGAAGAAGCGGCAAAGAGCTACACTCGGGCGCTCACGCTGGTTACCAATGACAGTGAGCGCCGGTTCCTCGAACGGCGCCTGCGTGAAGTTCAGCCGCCGGCCGCGTAACTCGGATTGGTCGATGGTCTCCGCAGGACACGAGTGGAAACCGTGATGAACCGCGGGTGAGTGCCCTCGGAATCTCGCCGAGGCGTCCGGAAGCTTCAGTCGCGAGCGACTCGATTCGTCACTCTCGTTGCGCGTAACACGAAGGCCACGATTGTGCTACTCTGCGGCTGGAACGCCCGTGGGCCGTTGATACGACCTGCTTACGATGTGGGCCTGCTAGCGCATGCACATCCCTGATGGTTATCTCAGTCCTTCGACCTGCGCCGTCCTCTACGGCGCTGCGATGCCGTTCTGGTATGTGGCGTTTGCGCGGGTAAAGCGTCTGCTGAACACGCGCCTGGTACCGCTGCTGGCGGTGGTCAGCGCATTCTGCTTTGTCATCATGATGTTCAACGTTCCGCTCCCGGGCGGGACTACGGGACATGCGGTCGGCGTGGGCGCTGCGACCGTGGTGCTGGGACCATGGGCGTCCATGCTCTCGGTGTCGATTGCGTTGCTGATCCAGGCGGTTTTCTTCGGCGACGGCGGAATCACCACGCTTGGGCGCGAACTGTTTCAACATGGCGATTGTGGGCTCGCTGGTCGCGCACTTGGTCTACCGGGCCGTGGCAGGCAGAACAGCGATCACATCTTCGCGCCGAGTCTGGCGGCAGCCTTGGCTGGGTACGCAGCCATCAATGTTGCCGCGCTTTTTGCGGCATGCGAGTTGGGGATCCAACCGGTGTTTTTCAAGGACGCGAGCGGCGCTCCTTTGTATGCTCCCTACGCGCTCCACATCGCGATTCCGGCGATGATGCTCGGGCATCTGACCTTCGCCGGCTTGGCGGAGCTATTCGTCTCGGGCGGAGTGGTGGCGTATCTGCAGCGCACGAATCCTGCACTACTGGGGCAGAAGGCTTCAGCCGGGACTGACGACGCGGCGCGCCCGCCTGCCGCAACCACCGGCTGGGGACAACTCGTCCGCTTTGGATTCGTCTGGCTCTGCTCATGCTTCTGACGCCCCTTGGAATTCTGGCAGCGGGCAGGGCATGGGGAGAGTGGGGGGCGAGAGATTTTTCCGATCCGCAGATGCGGCAGCAAATCACGGCTGCCTCGGGCAACATTGCGCCTCCATCACAGCAACCACAAGGTCTGGCCCGGCTTTCTTCTTTATGGAGTGCGCCCTTTCCGCAGTACGCGCCTCCGTTTGTGCGCCGCCCCGCTTTCGGTTACGTGATGTCCGCCGTGTTCGGCAGCGGCCTTATTCTTGGTTTCTTCCTGGTGATCGCCTGGATTGCCGGTAGGCGCGGAGCGGAAGCGCCCAAGACGTCAACATGACGCGGGCCAGGAAAAACTCGCAAGGGGTGGTTGAGCGCAGCCTTGCGTCCTTCGTCAACGCTCTGGAGCACACGTTCTATGCCGAGGAACTGGCGAAGAAAAATGGAGTTCTGCAAAAGCTCGATCCTCGGGTCAAGATTGCGGCGATCTTGCCGTTGATCGTGATCGCCGCTCTGGCGCGCCGATTGTGGGTCATCGCAGTTCTCTTTGCCATTGCGGTTGGCGTCGCTATGCTGTCAAACGTTCCCCTGGGCACACTGGCAAAAAGAGTGTGGTTGGGTGTGCTCACATTCACCGGGCTCATTTCCCTTCCGGCTCTGTTCTTGACTCCCGGCCAGGCGATCTACACTCTGCCTCTTCTCGGCTGGATCGTCACTGCGCAGGGACTCCGCGCCGCCACGTACCTGATCATGCGGGCGGAGACGGCCGCGACTTTTTCAGTCTTATTGGTGCTGTGCACTCCCTGGAGCAACTTGCTGAAGGCGTTTCGCGTGCTCCGGCTGCCGATTGTGCTGGTGGTGATTCTGGGCATGACCTATCGCTACATTTTCCTGTTGCTGCGGAACGCGCACGACATGTTCACATCCCGCAAAAGCCGCATGGTGGGCCGGCTCGACGGGCGTGAGCAGCGGAGGGCTGCCACAGCGAGCGCGGGAGTGCTGATATCCAAAACGCTTCAGCTCAGTGGAGACGTCTACCCGGCTATGCGCTCGCGGGGTTTTCAGGGCGAAGTGTATGTGCTCGACGAATTCAGGACCGGCTGGTTCGACTGGGTCATGCTAGCGGCGTTCGTCACAGTAGCGGCTCTGGCTTTCTGGTTTGGACGATGACAGCGCTCTCGTCTTCTGGAAATCCGGTAAAAGATTGCACCGAGGAGAAGTTGTGACCGTCCCCATCTTCGAGGTGCGCGATGTGACTTACCGCTATCACGAAGTGACGGCGTTGGACGGGCTGAATCTCACGATCATGCCGGGCGAAAGAGTTGCCCTGCTGGGAGCAAATGGTTCCGGAAAATCAACTCTGCTCAGTATCCTCGATGGCCTTTGCTTTCCGGAGAAGGGAAGCGTTGCCTTCCAGGGTGAGCCCTTGACCCAGAACCGCCTGGGCGGAGAAGTTGAGTTCGACTTCCGGCGAAGGGTGGCGCTGGTGTTTCAGAACCCCGATGTACAGTTATTTAACCCAACTGTGTTTGACGAAGTAGCTTTCGGACCCCTGCAATTGCAATGGCCCAAAGAACAAATTCGCTATCGCGTCAACGAGATTCTGCAACAGATGGAGATCGCGCACTTGAAAGATCGGTCACCTCATCACCTCTCGATGGGAGAAAAAAAGCGGGTTGGCCTGGCTTCGGTTCTGATCCTCGATCCAGAAGTTTTGCTGTTGGACGAGCCCACCGCAGCGCTTGATCCCAAGAGCGAAAGCCAGATGATTGATTTTCTGGTGGGTTGCAGCGGTGGCCAGAAGACCGTCGTTACCGCGACTCACGATCTCGATCTGGTCGAGGACATCGCAGATACTTGCCACGTGTTCCAGCGCGGGCGCATTGTGGCTGCGGGCGCGCCATCAGAAATCTTGAACGACCAGGCGCTGCTTCTCGGCACGAATCTCATCCATGCGCATCGGCACTCGCATGCCTCGGGCGAGTTTCATTCTCATCCCCACCGTCACGGTCATCGACACTGACAAGAACTGTGTCATCCCGAGCGCAGCTGAACCATTCGATTGCAAATAGTTCACGCAGTCGAGGGACCTGGTGTTTGCCGGTGACTGCGGCCGGTCTGGGTGCGTCGTAAAAATCCCCCACAAACGGACGAGTCATCTAGTCACAATAGGGTCCCTTCGACTCCGCCAGTCGATTCGCAAGCGAATCGGTCTGCTCTGCTCAGGATGACAGAACTGTGAGGATACCAGCGCCATCAGTCAGCGCCGCTGGGCCGCGGGGAGAGCGGCGTCAACCGGTTTGGATCCACGTGGCTCTTGCTTCCGAGCATCAGGCGGAAGCGATCGAGATAGAGATAGACGACGGGCGTAGTGAATAGCGTGAGGGCCTGGCTCATGATCAGTCCGCCGACAATTGTGATGCCCAGCGGGCGTCTCAATTCTGAGCCCGTGCCCGTACCCAGGGCCAGTGGCAATCCGCCCAACAGCGCGGCCATGGTGGTCATCATGATGGGGCGGAAGCGGCGAACGCACGCCTCATAGATCGATTCGGCGGGACTCTTGCCGGTCCGCTCTGTCTCCAGCGCGAAATCGATCATCATGATCGCGTTCTTTTTTACGATCCCAATTAACAGAATGATGCCGATCAGTCCCATCACGTTAAGCTCACTATGAGTTAACAACAAGGCCAGGATCGCGCCCACGCCGGCCGAAGGCAGGGTGGAAAGAATGGTGACGGGATGAATGTAACTTTCGTAGAGCATCCCCAAAACCAGGTACACAGTGACCAGCGCCGCCAGAATCAGCCAGGGTTCGCTGGCCAGGGAAGTCTGGAAAGCCGCTGCCGTTCCCTGAAAGCTGGCATCGATGGTGGGTGGGAAGTTGATTTCGCGCTGCGCATTGTTGATCGCGTCCGTCGCCGGCGCCCAAAGAAACGTTGGGCGCGAGATTGAACGACAACGTCACCGCTGGATATTGGCCCTGGTGACTCACCGCCAGGGGCGTGTTGGAGGGGCCAAAGTGCGCAAATGCGGACAGCGGGACCGGCGTCCCGTTGGCGGCGCGAACGTAAATATTCTGCAGCGCATCGGTACTGTTGGAAAACTCCGGAGCCACTTCCATGACCACGTGATATTGGTTCAGCGGCTTGTACATGATCGAGACCTGGCGCTGGCCGAAGGCGTCGTACAAGGCGTTGTCAATGTCCGCTGTAGCCACTCCCAGCCGCGCGGCGGTATCCCGATCGATGATGACGGTTGCTTCCAGGCCCTTGTCCTGCTGGTCGGTGTTGACGTCGCGCAGTTCGGGCAGCGAGCGCAACTTTTGCAGGAGAAGAGGAGACCAGTAGTTCAGGTCATTCAAATTTTCGCCTTGCAGGGTGTACTGAAATTGCGCCTGGCTCTGACGGCCGCCGATGGTGAGGTCCTGGGCCGATTGCATGAAGAGGGTTGCGCCCGGCACGACTGCCATTTTGCGGCGCAGTCTGCCGATCACCTGGTCAGCGCTGATCTTGCGCTCGGCCAGCGGCTTTAGCGTAACAAACATGCGGCCCTGGTTGGCCGAAGTGTTGCCGCCGGCAAAGCCCACAATGGTTTCGACTGCCGGGTCTTTCATGACGATGTTGACAAACTGCGTCATCTTTTCCTTCATGGCGGCAAACGAAATATCCTGCGCGGCCTGCACCGAACCCATGAGGCGGCCGGTGTCCTGCTGCGGGAAGAAGCCCTTGGGGACGATGATGTAGAGATAAATGCTCAGCGCGGCCGTCGCAATCGTGATCAACAAGGTCAGAGGCTGGTGGCGAAGAACAACTTTCAGAGCTCGGCTATAAAGACTGCAGCATGGTATCGAAAATCTTCTCGCTGAAGCGATAGATGCGGCCGTGCTTCTCCTTATCGGCCGAGTGCAGAAATTTCGCGCACATCATCGGCGTGACGGTGAGAGATACCAGCAGCGATACCGCGATGGCCACGCTCAGTGTGACCGCAAACTCCCGGAACAAACGGCCAACGATGCCCCCCATCATCAGAATCGGAATGAACACCGCCACCAGCGACGTGCTCATCGATAGGACGGTAAAGCCGATCTCACGAGCGCCCAGGAACGCGGCGGGAACCGGAGCCACTCCTTCTTCGATGTGGCGGGTGATGTTTTCCAGCACCACGATGGCGTCGTCCACTACGAAGCCAGTCGAAATGGCCAGAGCCATCAGAGAAAGATTGTCCAGGCTGTAATTCAGCAGATACATCACGCCGAAAGTTCCCACCAGCGACAATGGAACCGCGACGCTGGGAATCAGCGTGGCCCGGAAGGTCCGAAGAAACGCAAAAACAACCAGAATGACCAGGATGACCGAGATGAGCAGCGTGAACTCTATATCGTGCACCGAAGCGCGCACCGTGGTGGTCCGGTCGAGGACGACGTTGACATCAATCGCCGGCGAGATGGAAGACTTGAGCTGGGGCAGAGCCGCGCGCACCCGATCCACGGTGGCAATGATGTTCGCGCCCGGTTGCCGGAACACGATGATCAGAACTGCAGGCTTGCCGCCGGACAGTCCGATATTGCGGATGTCCGCCACTGAATCGGTTACGGTGCCGACATCTCCCAGGCGCACCGGCGCCCCGTTGCTGTAGGAAACGATCAGCCGGCGGTACTGGTCGGCGGTAAAGATCTGATCGTTGTCGTCCATGGTCCAGGAGTTGACTGGACCCTCGATCGCATCCTTTGGGCGCGTTGGCGTTGGCATTGCCCAGGGCGGTGCGGACCGTGTCCAGACCCACGCCGAGTTTGTTCAGCAGAGTAGGATTCAATTCGGCGCGCACCGCCGGTTGGGCGCCGCCGCCCACAAACACCTGTCCGACTCCTTCTATTTGAGCCAGCTTCTGCGAAAGGATTGAGTCGGCGGCGTCGTATATCTGCGGCAAGGTAATGATGTCGGAAGTGAGACCCAGAATCAGAATGGGCGCATCCGCCGGATTTACTTTTCGATAGGTGGGATTTCCAGGCAAGTTGGTTGGAAGCTGGCTGCGAGCCGCGTTGATGGCGGCCTGCACGTCCCGTCCCGCGGCATCGATATTGCGATTGAGATCGAACTGCAGAGTGATGCCGGTCGATCCCAGCTGGCTTACCGAGGTCATCTGGTTGATGCCTGCGATGCGGCCAAACTGGCGTTCCAGCGGGGTGGCTACCGCGGAAGCCATGGTCTCCGGACTAGCGCCCGGCAGTCCAGCGCCAACCGAGATGACCGGAAATTCCACCTGCGGCAGAGGCGCTACCGGCAGAAAATTAAAGGCCAACGCTCCCGCCATAAGCAGCGCGGCTGCCAGCAACGACGTGCCGATGGGGCGCTTGATAAATGGTGCGGAAATATTCATGGCTCAGTCCGCGGAGGCGCCACTCGGCTCCTCGATAGGATTGCCAATGTTCAAATGAGAGAAACGCTGCGCCAGGCGGTCGAACCAGAGATACACAACCGGCGTGGTGTAGAGCGTAAGCAACTGGCTGACCAGCAGGCCGCCGACGATCGTGATACCCAGCGGATGGCGCAATTCCGATCCCGTGCCACTTCCTAGCGCCAGTGGCAATCCGCCCAGCAACGCCGCCATCGTGGTCATCATGATGGGACGGAAACGCAACAGGCAAGCCTGGAAGATCGCCTCTTCCGGTGGTTTGTGCTCGACCCGTTCCGCTTCCAGTGCGAAGTCGATCATCATGATGGCGTTCTTTTTCACGATGCCGATCAGAAGAATGATGCCGATCAGCGCCACGACGCCGAGATCGTTGCGAGTCAAAAGCAACGCGAGGATGGCGCCCACGCCGGCCGAAGGCAGCGTGGAGAGAATGGTTAGGGGATGAATGTAGCTCTCGTAAAGCACACCCAGTACGATGTACACCGTAACAATCGCGGCCAGAATCAGGTACGGCTCGGAGGAAAGTGAATTCTGAAACGCCGCGGCCGTGCCCTGGAAGCTGGTGTGAATGCTGGGCGGAAGGTGAATGTCCTGCTCCGCCTGCTGGATCGCCTGTGTCGCCTCTCCCAGCGAAACTCCGGGCGCCAGATTGAACGACAGCGTGACCACGGGGAACTGTCCCTGGTGATTGACCGCCAGCGCCGTGTTGGAAGTCTGGAAATGGCTGAAGGAGGCGAGCGGAACCTGGCTCCCGCTATTGGCGTGCACGTAAATGCTCTTGAGCGAATCTGGATTCTGCGAAAACTGGGGATCGACTTCCAGCACCACGTGGTACTGGTTCAACTGAGTGAATATGGTCGACACCTGGCGCTGTCCGAAGGCGTCGTAAAGGGCATCGTCGATAGCCTGGGGCAGTATTCCCAAACGCGAAGCCGTATCGCGATCGATCACCAGCTCAGCTTTAAGCCCGCCATTCTGCTGGTCAGTGGCTATGTCGCGCATGGAAGGCAACTTGCGCAGTTCGTCCACCAATTTCGGGCGCCCAGAGCGAAAGTTCCTGCGAGTCGGCATCTTCCATCGAGTACTGATACTGGGTGCGGCTGACGCGGTCCTCGACCGTCAAGTCCTGCACCGGCTGCATATACAAGGTGATGTCATTCACCTTGGCAAGTTCGGGCTGCAGTCTGCGAATAATCTCTGTAGCGGACGATTTGCGCTGATCCCGCGATTTCAGGTTGATCTGAATGCGCCCGCTGTTCGGAGTGGAGTTGGTGCCGTCGATTCCGATAAAAGACGAAAGGCTCTGCACGTCCGGATCTTTCAGAATGACCTGCGCCAGTGCTTGCTGGCTTCTTGCCAGCGCCGTGAACGAAACGTTCTGCGGTCCTTCCGAAACGCCAAGAATCACGCCCGTATCCTGCACCGGGAAAAAACCTTTGGGCACCACAACGTACAGGAACAGCGTAAGGACCAGTGTGCTCGCGGTGACCAGCAGCGTAATGGTCTGGTGCTTCAAAACAAATTTGAGAGTGCGCCCGTAAAACTCGATGACCCGGTTGTAGAAATTTTCCGTGGACTTGTAAAAACGACTTTGATGTCTGGGATCGTGGCGCTTTAGCAGCTTGGCGCACATCATCGGCGTCAGGGTCAGCGACACCATGGCTGAGACCAGAATCGTGACCGCGAGAGTCACGGCGAATTCGCGAAACAAACGTCCCACGATGTCGCCCATGAACAGCAAGGGAATCAGCACCGCGATCAGCGAAACCGTCAGCGACACGATGGTGAAGCCAATCTGCCCCGCCCCTTTCAAAGCAGCTTCCAGCGGTGATTCGCCTTCCTCCAGATAGCGTTCGATGTTTTCGATCATCACGATCGCGTCATCGACCACGAATCCGGTGGAGATGGTCAAGCGCCATGAGGGTCAGGTTGTTCAGGCTGTAGCCGAGCAGGTACATGACCGCCGAAGGTTCCGACCAACGAGAGCGGGACGGCAACGCTCGGAATCACGGTGGCCGACAAGTTCCGCAGGAACAGGAAAATCACCATCACCACCAGCCCGACGGTGAGCATCAGCTCAAACTGAACGTCTTTCACCGATGCCCGAATGGTTTCGGTGCGATCGGTGAGGACCTGCACTTTGATCGCGGCGGGCAGCGACGATTGCAGTTGCTTCAAAAGCACCTTTACCCGGTCGGCAACGCTGATGATGTTGCTGCCGGGCTGGCGCTGAATGTTCACGATCACCGCCGGCGTCGTGTTCATCCAGGCGGCCTGCTTCACATTTTCGGCGCTATCCACCGCGGTGGCGATATCGGAAAGGCGAACCGGTGCGCCGTCTTTGTAGGCCACGACGATGCTGTTGTATTGCGAACTCGTGTTGAGCTGGTCATTCGCGCCGATCGTGAAAGACTGGCGCGGGCCATCCAGCACGCCTTTGGCCTGGTTGACGTTGGCGGCCGCCAGCGCGGTCCGAATGTCTTCCAGACTCAGTCCGTAAGAAGCCAGCGCCGTGGGATTGGCCTGAATCCGCACCGCCGGCTTCTGCCCGCCGCTGATCGAAACCAGACCGACGCCCGGGAAGCTGAGAAATTTTCTGGGCCAGAGCCGTATCGGCAAGATCTTCCACTTTCGAAAGCGGCAAGGTATCCGAAGTCAGGGCCAGCGTAAGAATGGGCGAATCGGCTGGATTCACCTTGCTGTAGATCGGCGGATTGGGCAGGTCGCTTGGGCAGATAGGTGGTGGCGGCGTTGATCGCAGCCTGAACCTGCTGTTCCTCGACGTCGATGTTCTCGTTGAGATTGAATTGCAGAGTAATGATGGAGCTGCCCAGGGAACTGGTGGAAGTCATCTGGCTCAGTCCGGGGACCTGGCCAAACTGGCGTTCGAGCGGCGCGGTCACCGAAGACGCCATGACGTCGGGGTCCGCTCCGGGATAAAACGTCACAACCTGGATGGTGGGATAGTCAACTTCGGGCAGCGCGGAAACGGGAAGCTGGGTGTATGCGACGACGCCGACCAGCAGAAGCCCGACCATCAACAGGGTTGTCGCGACCGGACGAAGAATAAAAAGTCGCGACGGGTTCATGGCGCTCCCGTGGGGGCAGACTGCGCGGGCTGGGGCTGGCGAGGCGAGACGAGTCTGTCCGTTCCGGTTAGCTCCTCCGCCACTGGCGTGCGGATCCACCTTGCTCCCGGCTTGCAGCTTGTCCTGCCCGTCCACCACCACGACGTCCCCGGGGGCGACTCCGCTGGCGATCGAGGCCACGTTATTCTGGGTGAAGGAAACCTTGACCGGGCTCACTGCGACCGTCTTGTCAGGCTTACCGTAAATACATAGCTTCCCTGAGGGCCGGTCTGGACCGCGACGGAGGGAATCACGATGCTGCCCTTATGCGTTTCCAGCAGTAGGCGGACATTGACGAACTGGTTGGGCCAGAGCGCGTCGTCCGGGTTGTCGAACATTGCTTTCAAACGCCCCGTGCCGGTGGTCTGATCAATCTGATTGTCAATCGTGAGCAACTTGCCGGTGGCTAGCTTGGTCAGATCGTCCCGGCTGTAGGCCTCGACCGGCAGAGTGCCCTGGTGCATGTGTTGGGAGACGGTGAGCAGACTGTCTTCCGGCAGGGTGAAGACGACAGCGATCGGCTGCAACTGCGTGATGACCAGCAATGGATTGGTGTCGGCGGCGTGCACCATGTTGCCTGACATCCACCAGCCTCAGTCCGACGCGGCCGCTGATCGGAGAGGTGATGTGCGAGTAGACCAGATTCAACTTCGCATTGTCGATTGCTGCCTGGTCGGCGCGGACCGCTCCGTCCAACTGGTCGGCGGAGGCCTTCTGGGTATCTACCTGCTGCTGCGACATCGCTCCGGATTCATCCAGCAAACTCTTGAAGCGCTCGTAATTCAGTCGCGCGTCTTTAAGCTGGGCCTGGTCGCGGAAAAAGTTGGCCTGCGCCTGATCGAGTGCCACCTGGAATGGCCGGGGATCGATGACCGCCAGCAGCTCTCCCGTGTTCACGTGCTGACCTTCTTTGAAATTGACCTGCGCCAGTTGCCCGTCCACCCGGCTCTTCACGCTGACCGTGTTGGAGGCGGTCACGCTGCCCAGGCCTTTCAGATATACGGGTACGTCGCGACGTTCGGCGGTCGCAACCGCCACCGGCACCACCGTCTGCGTGGAGGCCCGCGCCGTATTGGGTTTGGAGCTGCCGCTGCAGCCGACCAGGCCGGCGGCCGCAGCTAACAAACTGAGAGTTACAAGAAGCTTTTGGCGAGATAATCTGCCGGTTGGCCGCTCGCTGTGCCGCCCGCGTCTGGCATGAGCCAGTCGTACTTAGTTCGCATGCTCACTCAGTCGCTCCCCCGAAAGCCCCTCGGCCTTGTGTCGCGGCGCACCAATCCGCTCCCATATTGACGCTAGAAATTATATCCCGGTTGCGACTTATCTTCCGCTTTTACAAGACTTTACATTTCGCGCTCGAGCCCATTTCAGGGCCCCGACACCCGAGGGCCAGCCTTGGGATTCACGCCGGCTCAGAAGCCTTAATTAGCGCGTCTTTGAGTGCCCATCCGGAGTCGAATTGACGCAGCCTGTTGATTTGACGGCGCCAGGCGGCGAGGAGAGGACAACAGCCAATGATAGCTTCATCTGTCAATGGGACGTGGTCAATACGGGGAACACTGTAGCCTAGCCGCGCCTTCGCGCCAACCTTCTTGGTGGGATCGGCAGTTTGAGGGCGTCCCGTTGTGGTTTTGGCTTCTATGGTCAACCATCGGCGATATTTTCTGTTGCATACTGGTTGCAACTAAATGCAACGCTGAATGGCCGCCGGCTACACAGTCCAAAGGCCGACAAGAAGAGGATTGATGATTTTGGGAGACCACCGAGCTCGACGCCGCCCCCGGAAGGTCTCCAGTCGGCAGAGGGAGTTTTAATCTTTAGCTTGATCGGTGGTGCGGCACTGCGCACAGTAACCGCCGACTTCGAGTCGGGTGACGACGATGTGGAAGCGGCAATCTCTCTGAATCTGCCCCTTCAATCGATCGAAAAGGTCACTCTCAAATTCAGTAATCTTGCCACAGCGCAGACATGCCATGTGGATGTGGTCGCGCTGCGGGCGGCGCTCGTAGAAGTGTTTCTCGCCCTGCATATGCATCAGGTCGAGTTCGTCAATCAGTCCGTGTCGCTTGAGCAGTCCCAGGGTGCGATACACGGTGACCCGATCGATCTGCGGATCAAGCCGGCGGGCGCGTCGCAGCAACTGGCTAGCATCAAGGTGCTGTTTGGCGGTTTCCACCACGCTAAGAATGGTGCGGCGCTGGCGGGTCATGCGCAGGCCGCGCGACATAAGCTCAGCCTGCAGGCGCCCAGGAATCTCGGTTTCAGGTAATGGCATAAGGCGTCGTCCTTATTGCAACTCGGGTGCAACATTATAACCTGCCAAACCTAATCTTCCCGGAAAACTTCATTTTCGACGAGCGCAAAGGCGGAAGAGAGAGGAAGAGCGATGACTGTACGTAAAAACGCACCGCGGCACCAGGGGTGAACTTGAGTCTGTTATTTTGTGCCCGGTCTAAGCGCTTCAAGCATTCTCTCGAGGAGGCGCCTGCGGGGTGGGGTGCGGCTTACGGCCGCCCGGTATTTGTCGATCCAATCCGGTTCTGCGTCAAGTGTCCGACTGGTCGGCTCCGGAATGCGCATTTCCTGTTTCGGGGAGCACCCAGTAATGGCCTGCAGTCTGCTTTGATCTCCCGAGGCCAGCGCTACAAAGCGGAAAGGCTGCTGAGTCCATGAGACGGGACTCAACATCTCCGCCGAGCCAAGCACCGGACCCGTTTGGGTGAGGAACATTACCTTGATGCGGGTGCCCCGAATCAGAGGCTTTGGCAAGCAGAGCAGACCGCCGGTAGAGGAAAAGACCTCCAACCTGCCCGTCACGCAGTCCCCGCTCTGGAAGCGAAGCACGGCTGGGGTGTGTTCGGTAGTTCGGATGCGCGGGGCTCGACAAGGGAGCGATGGGGCCGGGAAAGTCATCTACTAAACGGGCAGTATGGTCCTTATCCCGCCCCTCCATGGAGATTACGAAAGGGAATGCACGGGTGAAGTTACCCCAGTTGGTCAAGGGCCCTGTTGGCTAATCGAAAGGGGGACCTGTTCAATGTTCGATCCTGCCGAAATTGGGGTCGTTCGATGGCGATGGCCACGAGCTGATCTTGGCCTATTCGCGCACTAATAACGCCAGGCGCGGGAAGCGGAACTGCCCGGCGGCATCGTCGATCACGTTGACCTGGCAGGTGTAGAAACCGGGCTTTAGTTGAGTGAGCGGTACGTCGAGCTGGAAAACCGCAGCCTTGCGGTCTGGTGTATTCAGTTGATCGCTCTCGACCAGCGGGGTTTCATAGGCTTTGGTGTTGCCGCGAAAGAAAGCCACGTTGGTCAACAAGTGGATGGCCGGGCTATTGCGATCGTTCGCTTGGGCACTCGCATTTGTCGCGGCTCGAGCGGGGTCATACACCTCGTAATAGAAGTACAGATGCTGCCCCGCGGAGAACACGTGAGTGACGCTGGGAATTACCTCTGATCCGTCGCGCACCAGCGGGTTCTCGGTCTTGTGTTTGCTCGCGGGCTGCAGTTGGTTCGCCAGCACGATCGAACTCATCTTTACCGGGACCGACTTCAGGTCCGGAACGGTGATGTCTGTTTCGAATGAACCCAGACGTCCGCTCTGGTTTTCGCGCACCACAAACCTCAGATGATACGAGCCGGGCGGCAAAACGAAGCTGCTGTTGTATTGCACGTTCTTCCGTTGCACTAACTGGGATACGTTCAGGGCCAGCTTGACCGTGTCCCGTATCTGTCCGACAGGCCGCTTTTGCGGGTCGGTCACGATGCCCAGAACGTCCAGGGTTGCGCGGTCCTGATCGTTGTTGTGGGTGAAGGGAATCTGCGAGCCGGGTACGACCACCGATACCGG
Source organism: Terriglobia bacterium (assembly GCA_963803655.1). GTDB lineage: Bacteria > Acidobacteriota > Terriglobia > Terriglobales > Acidobacteriaceae > JAIQFF01. Next base: position 163,986 of record CAWDNR010000005.1, on the reverse strand, counting down.
CACATAGAACTTGCGATCAGCGATGCGGAAGTAGGCTGCGGACAAATACACGGGCAGATCGGTGGTCGGAAGGTCCGAGGCCAGTTCCTCATCTAACTGACGTTCGCGATCGTCGCGGGTGGAATGTTGGAAATCCGCCGGGGCGTAGTAACCGCGGCGGAAGTCAATTTTGACGCCCGGCCGGTTGACTCGCACCGTGATGCGCCGGAAACGGCCGTCCCGCGCCGCATTCGTGCTGTGATAGCCGAGCAGATAGTAGACCGAAGTGTCCTGCTGCACGCCGGTGAACACGCGGCCGAAATCGTTCGAGTCAAGAAACGCGCGCCCGCCCGTGTCCCCGGCCAAAGTGACCAGCGTTTCCTGAGTAGTGGAGTTGGAGTCGAACGAACTCGCTACTGCCTTGCCTGAGTAAGGAGAAGTTCCACGCATGCTGGCATTCTGGGCTTCGCCGCCCGGCACCAGGGCCTGCAGGCCGCGAATGTCCAATGTGTAAATCGCCATATTGGCCCGCACTGCGGCGTTGGTCGCGGAACGTAGTTGTGACTGGTTCTCAATGCCCGTGCGATCCATGCCGCTCGAGAAATAAATGAGAGACTTTTTCTCATCGACGGTTACCAGTTTGTCGGCGATAGAGCGCAGAGCCTGCAGGCGGCGGTCAGTGTTGAAAATGTTGTACTCGGTGTCATCCACCGTGAAAGACCCGCCGGTCTCGGAGGTGCCCTCGGTAGTACCGGTGCTGCCTTCTTCGAATCCTGCACCTTGACCGACGCTGAAGGCTTGCAGCGCTTTCTTCAGCAGCGCCCGATCGGAAGTGAAGTCCTGGTTCACACTTAACGTGCTGCCCAGCGAGACCACGGAGACCAGGTCGGCGGGCACCATCTGCTTATCCACATAGTTCTGCGCGGCGGTTGTCGCTTGGTCGATTTCATCCGGTTGCATGGAGCTGAGATCGAAAAACAGGATGATGAGCCGCCGGTCTCTTAAGGGCCGGGTAGCGAGGAGCGATGCAGCGTCGGTGCTCTTCGGTTGAGCCGGGCGAAGCAATGCCGCCTCTGTCGCAGCTGTCGAAAGCACAGCATCGGTATTTTCCAGATCGAAAGAAATCACCTGCTGCGGCTTGTTATCTTCGAGAACGGTAAAGTCCTCGCGCTTGAGGTCGCGCACTGGATTGCCGTTCTTGTCGCGCACCGTCACGTTCACCAGCACCAGTTCGGTCTTCGAGCGAAACGTGTACTCAGTGGACGATTCCTGGGAAATAGCTCCGGAGCACAGCATCACGACGACAAGCACTGACGCGACCATGGAGCGACGGGCATCCTCGCCCGTCCCGCGCTGGACCCATCGTTCGCAATCGATAGCAGCCCCCATCAGAATCTGAACCTCGCCGTCAGAAGCAGAGAACGCATCGGTCCCACCGAAATCACCCGGCCATAGGTAGGCGAATTTATGACGGTATCAATACCAACATATTGGGGAGTGTTGAACACATTCGAGAACTGCGCCCGGAACTCCAGGGAGCGCGACTCACTGAGAGGAAAAATCTTGGTGAATGACATGTCGAACAACCGGCTGCCCGGTCCTTCAATGCTATTGCGTCGCGCATCGTCCGAACGGCCCCGTAGGGGCGACGAACGCGGCAGTATTAAACCACTCCGCGATGGACGGATCGGCCACGCTGACCGCCTGTCCCGGCACCACATCGGCCCGTACCGTGCCGTTGGTCCCGTGGCTCACATCCAACACGTTACCGAGGATTCGGGGAGTGAAAGGCAATCCCGAAGCGAGGGTCCAGTCGCCGCTCCAATTCCAGTCTCCCAGCACTGCCCGCAGCGGCGTCTTGCCTGACAGCCATCGCCGCTCATGACCGAAGGGCAGTTCCCACAAATAGTCAGCCGTGAAACTGTGACGCTGATCGAAGCTGGACAAGCCACGCTCGGCCGCGAGGTCAAAGGCGTTCTGGGCGACGTTGGTGACGCCGGAAACTCCGGTGCGGCCGGCGCCCTGCGCCACCAGCGGCTCGCCGCTTCCGATAGTGGAGGCGTTATCCAGCGACTTCGAGAATGTGTAGCGGCCGCCAATCGAGAAACCTCCCTGCAATCGCTTGCGGACGCGAACCGAAAGGGCATTCGCAGTCGAATCTCCCACCGAGTCTTCCCAGTAGAACGGCTGCACGCCGGGGAAGAGCACTCCCGTCTCGGTGCGGTTGGGTGCTTCGAGAATATCGAGGCGCGTGCCTTTGGTGCCGGTGTAGTCGAGGTTCATGATCAGCGTGGGACGAATTTGCTGTTGCACGTCGAGATTCCAGATCTGCACATAGCCCAGACGATAGTTGGGATCCACACCGAAATTATTGCTGATGGAACCGGGAGGGACCGGGGGAAATCCGTTTTGCAACGTGAGCGGAGTGGTCGGCGATTGAGTGTTCGTTGCCGTGGTCGAGAACGGCGGCTGGAACGCCATGTTCTGCACAATGCTTTGATACGCACTGGTGTTGTAGTTGATGCCATATCCGGCGCGGACCACAGTGTTGCGCAACGGTTTCCAGGCCAGGCCCAGGCGGGGAGCGAAGTTATTGCGGTCGGGGCGCACCAACGTGACGGGGAATTGTCCGTTGTACGGTCCACTCTGGCCCACCTGCACGGGGACTGGTGGCGAAGTGAAGCCCACCGGCAAGTCCAGGTTCACAATGCGGTCATTCTCTTCGGAAAAGGGCGAGAAATATTCGTAGCGCACGCCCAGATTCAGGGTCAGGTTGCCGCGCAGACGCCATTCATCCTGTACGAACAGGTCCCATGAGTTGCCGCGAAAATGGTAGTTATTGTTGCCAAACTGTACCGATGTTAGCTGGGGAAGGCCCAGCAGAAAGTCGGAAAAGTCGTAGCCACTGTTCAAACCAGTAAAAGTAAAGGTCCCGCGGGCATTGCTGTCCGTTTCGGGGTTGACCTCGATCCGCCGGAAATCACCGCCCCAGCGCCAGCGTGTGCTTTCCGCGCCGGTAGATCAGGTTGTCGGAAAAAGTCCAGGTCTGATTGCGCAGCAATTGCGGGTTGGTATCGTTCAGGCTAGCCGAAATGAGTGAACGCCAGGTTGGGCAGACCCCAGTCAAAAGGGTTGGTCGAAACACCCGAGATGCCGAGGTTTCCCGTGATGTCCTGGTTAAAGGCGTAAAGGTTTTGTGTGCTGGTCCGGGAGCGATTGAAGTCGAGACGCGCGTTGTTAACCACCTTGCCAAAGGTTCGTACGTATCCGATGGGTACATCGAAGCTGCGGGTATGGGTGTTGCCTCCGACGCTGGGGAAAGGATTGGTCAGGTTCGCGCTGGCTGAGTGATAGTGGAACCCGAAACTTAAATTATTCCGTGGCCCGCGTTGCCCTCGTTGACCGCGACCGCGGCTGTTGCTGGCTCCGCCCAGGGTCTGGTTCAGACGGATGTTCAAGTCGTCACTGTCGTTGAGCGTCGAGGTAACAAAATGAAAATTCGGAGCGTTGGGGGCTGCGTTGGAAACGTTGGGTAACGGAATGAACTTCAAAAGCCCCTGCGCGATGGGATTGATGGCCAGCCCGGCATTCTGCAGAATATTGCCAGGGATCGGCCGTCCGTTGTTGGGGTTAATCAGTTGCACACCCGTCACCCCGGAAAAGTTGCCGCCGCGCTCGTCGGGCGTGGGTACAAAGGAAAAGGCATCATAGGGTGAACTCCCCCTTGAGCCGTTGTAGTTCAAAAAGAAAAAAGTCTTGCTTCCGCCGTTATAGATTTTGGGAATGTTCAGCGGTCCTCCAAGCGAGGCGCCGAAGCGCTGCCTGATATAGCTCGCTTTCTCTACTGGACTGTCGGTGAGAGCGTAAGGCGCAGCGTCCAGGGCAGCGTCGCCGACCGAATAGTAGACCGATCCGTGCGGACGGTTGACGTCATATCTGCCTCTGCCCCCGCCCAGAACCATAGGGCCGCCCCGTCCTCCTCCGCCGCCGAAGCCGCCAAACCCGCCACTGAAGCCAGCACCTCCGCCGCCTGGTCTGCCTGCGCCTGGTCCCCCACCGCCGGGTCCTTCTCCACCCGCTCCCCCGCCACCAAAGCCGCCCTGTTCGCGGCCTTCCCGCATCCTCTGATCCAGTTCGTCGGTGCTCATGCCAAACATACCTACGCCCGTGTTGCTGCCGGAAAACGATACCGATTCCGTGGCGACGTCGGGCGCAATGCCTGGCACGGGCATTCCGGAAGGCACGATCGGGTCGGCACCATTGCCAGCGTCAGCGCTACCCATCCCTTGCATCACGGCCAGGCTTTGAAATCCTCGCCCGGCTCTCGGCCGCTGTTGGGCGCTGCTGCGGTGCGCGCCGCCTGTTGCGTTCGCGAGAGCAAAGTCAATTCAAGGTCGGTACGAGTGCCCGGCTCACCCAGAACAATTTCCCGCGTGCCCGTCGCGAACGCCGCCATTTCGACGCGCAGCTCGTATTTACCTTGTGCGACCTGAAGGGTGTAAACGCCATGCGTGTCCGTGGAAGTAGTGGCTTTTTCTTGTGTGGAAGAGTTGGTGGCAGTAACGGTTGCCCCTGGAATCGGAGTATTCCCAGATTTCACAACGCCGGTGATGGAGAAGGCGGGAGCGGCCGGCGCCTCCTGCGCCAGTGAAGTCGTCGCGACCAGCAGTAGGAGTGCGATGCGCCGCAGGGCAACGACGGACGTCTTGAAAGCGACAGACGTTGGCCTACCCCAAATGCCCTTAGCGAGGCGGGTCATGCGCGTTTGTGCCGATGAATTGCGGGAACCATTAATACATTCAACACTGCTGAACCGACCCACCGGGTAAAAACTCAGTCAACAACTGTAAAGTTTCGTAAACCCGCAAACCAATACAGGAGTTAGACCCGGTGAGTTGCTAGTGGCCAACACTTTTCTTAAATCTAGTTCAGGAACTGCAGCCAAGAAAAAGAACAGTCAGAGCAGTCGAAATACGAGTGCCCATGATCCTTTCCAAACCGCGTGCCGAAGCACCGCTGATCGTACGACGCCGGCGCGCTGGCTGGCGTTTACAAGCGCAACCATGCGCTCTAGTTTCCGAGTCGAAGATCGGAGAGTCCGCGTTTCCAGCCGCCTCAGTGCGTGAACGAGAAGTTGAAGCCGGTGGTCAGCAGAATATCGTTCTGCTTGGCGCCCGCTGGCGGATTGGTCACGTAGATGTCTCCGAACGCATTCTGCCATCCCAGCCACTTGCTGATCTTGGTCACAGTGCCGAAATTGAACGTGGCTCGGTACTCGCCCGGGTCATTGAAGTCGGGGAAAAAGTAGAGCTTTTCACTCAGCACAGTGCTTACTCCCAGCTTGTGACTCAGTTCCTCGCCCACCGATGCGGCCGCAAAGCTGCGGCTGGGAAGCAGAGAGTATTTTTCACGGGTGTAGTTGATGCCGCCCAGCAGATCCAGGGTAGTTCGATCGCTCTTGATCGCGTGCACACCCAGGCCGCCGCCAAAAACGGAACGGAGATCCAGAGTCTGCAGAGCATCGGTCTGGAAATCAGCGCCCACGTAGACGAAAAGCCGGGGAGTGAAATCATGGTCGTAGCGAATTCCGCCCTGCACCGCGTTCGCGGTAGTCGCGGGCGTCGCGCCCGGCGCATCGTTGGTCGCGTACACGCTATTGGTGTAGAGTCCCAGGTGATCGTGCAGGGTCTTGCGGTCGGCAGTGAAGGCAATGTCCAGATTCTTGGTCTGGCTGTTGCCGCGGGTGAGTCCAAATCCGACGTTTGCTCCGCCCTTCCATCCTTCGAGCAGACCGGGATGCAGCGATTTTTCATACGCTGCCTGCTCCGCTTCGCCGAACAGTTTGCTGACGGCTGATTTGGGCTCGGTGAGCGTCCCCGCATTGGCCGTGACCACGGCCAGGTTGCCGTCTGAAGTGGTCACGGTTCCCACCACGGTCTTCCCATCGCTCAAGGTCACATACAGATGTTGCGTGGAGTTGATCTCCTGAACCGCTGGCCACTGCACGCTGACCTCGCCGGCGAACTCAGTCTTGATCACCAACGTTTTGTCGTCGGACTGTTCAATGCTTCCAGTTAAACGATCGCCATTTTTCAACACAATCTGGTCGGCGAACAGCGATGCGGAACACAAAAAAATAAAAATGAGCGCCAACACCTGTAGTTTCGACACGTGTTTCCTCCGAAAGATAGACAGCAGAAGTCGTGGATTAATTCATGGCTATTGAAAGGCTGCTAACCGCTGAAGGAGAAGAAGAGGATCAACAGTGGGAATCGCCAACTGCGTGAATCGCTCATTCTTAATTTGCAGTCCTGCTTACTTACAGTCCTGCACGTGGGTTGCGAAGACCAAAGAATTATATGAGACGCGGGCGGTAAGAGGCAAAAATGTGGCGGGCGAGTTAGGAGAAATGCTGCTCAAGTGATGAGGCACGCCACTGGGGTCGAAGCTGTGACCCGAAAAATCAGCTGGGCCGATTGGAAACATCCGCAGGCGCGGTGCTCTTGACTTCGGCAGTAGCGGTAGCCGCAGGCTCCGTGGCGCCCTCTTTCATTCCGTCTTTCAAAGCGCGAATGCCCTCGCCGATGCCTTTGCCCAATTCCGGCAGTTTCTTGGGGCCGAACACCAATAGCGCGATAAAGAAGATCACCAGCAGATGCATCGGTTGAAACAGGCCTTCAAACATAAAAATCCTCCGCCTGCCCGCTGCTGGCAGCAAGCCCAACACTATCTAAAGCAGACACTTACGTCAACTTTCCCGCGGGTCAGGTGGAACCGGGCCGAAGGTCAATTACCTACGTGATCTATCCGGGCGCACCCTGCGGTTCTATGTTGCCAACTGCCAGCGGTCAAATTTGTTTCCCGGTCAAGGAGTCGGAGTGCGCCGTCAGACCCTTCTTTTTCTGCTGTTTACCCTCTTCGTGACGCTGTGCTGCCGCCCAACAGAAAATCTCCAATCGCGGCCGATTGTACCCAGTTCATGGCGTGGACGGCCGGCGGAATGTCCAGTCAGCGGCTCACCCGGCTGGCCCAGCAGCGAGGCATTGCGTTCCCTCTGGATGCGGCCACATCTCAGTCTTTGTTGGCGGCGGGGGTGGAGCCAGCCTTACTTCAGAATCTACGCACAATCGAGATGCGCTCAGGCAATTCGGATCCGGGCAAGTCAGATGCCGCCGGTTGTCCAGCTACGCTCGCCCACACCGGCGAGCTGATTCGTCAGAAGAAATATCAGGAAGCTCAATCCATACTGCAGAAGTTGATCGCAGCCGATCCCAGCAACGCCGCCCTGTACTTTGCCCTGGGCTATGTTCACCAACAGCAGGAAGACTGGGAGGAAGCCTTGGACTCCTACCAGAATTCACAACAGCTGATGCCTGGCCTTTCCGATGTTCACAGCCGGTTGGCCTACCTGCTCTATCGCGCTGACGATGCCGACAGCGCCATTGCGGAAGCCCGAACGGCCCTCAGTATCGATCCCCGGAACGCGGAGGCCTATCGCTTTCTTGGGCTCGGTCTGTACGCCAACGCAAATTATTCCGCGGCAGTCCATGCTTTCCACGAGTCCCTTGCCCGCCAGCCCAATAACGCAGATGTGTACTACGACCTGGGAATCACGCTCCGCGACAAAGGCGACATTGACGCCGCCGCAGCCGCTTACCGCAAAGCGATTGCGTTGAATCCGCAGCTTTGGGAGGCGCACAACAACCTGGGCATGCTGCTTGCACGACCTGAAAAGCTTCGATGGGGCCGTCGCTGAATATCTCGAAGCCAAGCGTCTGGCGCCGGATGAGTCCGTGGTTCGCAACAATCTGGGCAACACGTATTGCGATAAAGGCGATTACGACGCCGCCATCACGGAGTTCCGCGAACTTTTTCGCATGGATTCCGGTTGGCAGAGTGGGCACAGCTGCCTGGCTCGTGCACTCATGTCCAAGCACGACTACGAGTCCGCGATTGTAGAGCTCCGCGCCGCTATTTTGCAGAATCCTACCAGTCCTGACGAGCACCGCTACCTGGGACAGACTCTGCTTCTGGTTCACCGGCAACCAGAGGCGGTACGCGAATTGCGTTTGGCGGTCCAGCTGGATCCGGATTCCCCGCTGGCCCATCACTATCTAGGCACCGCTCTGTTCAACGGCGAGGATTTCCAGGCAGCCGAAACCGAATTCCGCGAAGCGGTGCGCCTGCAACCCACCGCCAACAATCATTACTACCTGGCGGGTTGCCTGATGAGCATGCGGCGCTATGACGCCGCTCTCGCCGAACTGGATACAGCGGCTCGACTCGAACCCGCGCAAGACCTCTATCGCACCCGCAAACGAGAACTTCTAAAGCTTATGCAGACCTCGAACGTGCGCTAGCCAGTTTAGATTGAAGCACCAGAACGGGAATTGAGACCGATCAAAACGTAGGCCATTCGGGCTCGCCGCCGGTTCTTGGTTCGATAGTTGCTTATGCACGATGGGGCAATAGCCCACATGAACTGTCGTGCGTCGGCGAACCCGCCAGGCGGTCCTAGAATATCGAATATCTTTGGATTTAGGGGGCGAAACATTTCGCCTCGGGAGCAATCTGATGAATTCCGCGACAGGGACACAGCGTGTCGAAACCCGTTCGATTCCGTCGGCCATTCTTCCCAGTGAGACCGGTTTTCAGCGCGCCACGACTTCGGTGGAGAGTCTGCCCTCTGAGCTCGGCCCCAGGAGGATCGGATATGGCCTACCCTGCGTGAAATGCAAGACTTATTACGCCGCGGACCTGTCGATGTGCCCGGTGTGCAAGAGTGAAGAACGGGTTTCGCCCGTGGTAGATGCGTCTGCCGGTTCCATCCCCAGTGTTCCGGAAACCGCCTTACCGGCGCCCGACGACGCCGCGCTGGAAGAGGAACGCGAGCGTTTCCTGCGCGAGTTCAAGTCCCAGATACAAATTGATGCAGTCCAGATTGACTCAGAGAAGAGTTTGGGTTGCAGCATAGAAGGAAATCATCCGGGCGGATTTGAACCGGCTGACGTATGTCAGAACTGCTACATGCGGCTGCAGCAGCGCGTAGACCTGCTGGAGGCGGCCTTGCACATGGACATGATTGAGGCCACAAGGGTGGTCTACGAGGCGGTTTGGGCGGATCCCTCCGATCCCAGCAAGACTTATCAGAACGCCGCCAGTGCCGTTCTTACGGAGTTGCGCAAGCGTGCCGGGATCTCGGTCGTGCTCGGGTCATATCAAACCCTGGCACACTAGAATTGGAAACCGGGAACGAGAAACTGAGAACTGATTGTCGTCCTATCTGCCTTTACCCGCTGCGGCAAACCGCAGCCTCCCAAATGCAGGCGGCACGTGGAAATTTGGTTCAGAGGTATTAGTCGGCCGCCAGGCCAGGTAGGTCCGCGGCTCTTTCTTCCCCTCCACCCGATAAAAATTTGCCCGCCAAACCGCCTTCGGATCAAAATTCGGGGTCAGAGCATTCATGGGAATGGCCAGTTCGGCCGCCCAACGCTGCTGTTTATCGTCGAGGAATACGGATCTCTTCATGCCGCTCTTAAGATCGGCAAGGCCCCCGGGAAAAATGTCGAGATCGATCCACATTCCGTTTGGACTCACCTCAAACTCCCGATAGTAGTGTTCTCTTGCGGGATCAGGCTGTAGAAAAGCTTCCGCCACGTCGCGGTCCCATAGGTGGTCCCGGCGGCCGTTGCTATCGGAGTCGTCGAAAAGAAACAGCTCGCGGTATCGGCAGGCAAACCTCAGGTACAAAGTTTGAGCAGACCACAAGGCTCGGACTTCGGTTTCTCGCTGCTCGTCAGGACTCTTCCCCTGCCAGTCCGAACAAAAGACGACTGGCTGGGCGGTCCGCCACTCAGTCGCTGGATGCTCTGCGTTGAGACTGATTTCACCAGCAACGTAGGAGGCAACGATCTCGGAAGGAGCTGGTCGCGCACTTCGACAGAGGCGTAGTCTGGCTCATCGTAGCGACGGAGGAAAGCAAGATAACAGTCTTCAAAATCAGTATATGTTTCATCATGCGCGTAAGCATAACCAGAGAAATTACTTTGACCGCAAGATCCGGATAGTCCACGCCGTCGCCCAGGGCTAAGCTTTGGGCATTATGACAGCCAATGCGATACTCAATCTGACCGAAGTAAGCGACATGGCCCGTAGCGACGACAATCGCCGAATCGACAATCGGCCTAACGAGAATCAGTGGCAGGCGGTCCTGGCCCGCGATGCCAATCAAGACGGCAGTTTCGTCTTCGCCGTTTCCTCAACTGGAATTTATTGCCGCCCCTCCTGCCCCTCGCGGCGTCCGCGCAGGGAAAATGTCACATTCTTCCGCAAGCCGGATGAAGCCGAGAAAGCCGGCTACCGTGCCTGCCTGCGTTGTCGTCCAAGAGCGATTGGCGGCAACAAGCAGGCGGAGATGGTCAAAGCCGTATGCCGCTACATTGAGCGGCACCTGGATGAACCGGTTACGCTGAGCCGCCTGGGATCGGAATTCCGCCAAAGTCCGTTCCATCTTCAGCGGTCGTTCAAGGCTGTGCTCGGCATTTCGCCGCGTGCTTATGCTGACTCCTGCCGCATGAATCAGCTCAAACGCAATCTGCAGGCTGGCCATTCCGTCACGCGGGCGATGTATGACGCGGGTTACAGCTCCAGCAGCCGCCTCTACGAGCGCACCGCCTCGCAACTGGGCATGACCCCGGACAAATATCGTCGCGGCGCTATCGCGGCGCCTATCCGCTATACCTGCACCGATTCTCCATTAGGACGCATGCTGATCGCAGCCACGGAAAAGGGTATCTGCACCATCCAGTTCGCGGACACAGATGACGAACTGGAGCACGGCCTCCGGCATGAGTTTCCCATTCGCGGTCCGGCGGCGCGATGACGCTGCTTTGCAGATCTGGAAAGATAACCTGCTTCGCCAGATGCATGGTCACAAGCTGACGTTCTCTCGCTCCCGCTCGACATCCAGGCCACCGCATTCCAGCGGCGGGTGTGGACAGAGTCTGCAGTCCATTCCCTTCGGCGCCACCCGCTCCTACGGCCAGGTCGCGAAAGCTATCGGACAGCCAACCGCCACTCGCGCCGTGGCTCGCGCCTGCGCCACCAACCCGGTAGCCGTTGCCATCCCTTGTCACCGCGTGGTCCGGAGGAGCGGAGACATGGGAGGCTATCGCTGGGGCGTCGAACGCAAGAGAAGCGCTGTTGGAACTGGAACGCACCGCAGCCGCAAGGTGAACGGGTGCCCCGTCCTCGTCTCTCCCGTTCTTTGGGAGAGACAGGGCGGGGATTTTGCGGAACCCGGAATTTGATCCGGACGATTTCGACTCACTTCTCCATCTGCAAATAAACTTTCCGTGCCGACGTCAGCATCTCCAGTACCGCTTTCTTCTCTGTTTCCGTATTCCAGTCCTGGTTCGATTTCGCAGCGTCCATCATGCGATCAATCCAGGCGACGAAATAAGCAGCGTCTTCGGCGGGCTTTGAGTTCGACCCGGCAACCCTCACATAGATGGGACTGGTGGTCACGTAAGGATACAAGTCCAGCACCGGATGCTCAGCCTTCTCGCTCCAAGCGCGCAGCAAGCACCATCCGTTGCGTGAAATCGGAATTGTGTCTTCCACGTCAGCCGTCTCCCCATCGTGGTTGAGCTTCAAATCTCGCACGACCTCACCATTGCAGATCACCTGAAGGTGATCGATCGGGCACGAACGATCGCAGCCACGCCGTAAACTTCACTTTGTTCTCGCCGGCCGGCAGGGAGAGTTCGTCGCCGAGCTGCTTGCCGCCAAGCGAAAATCCCAGCAAAGGTCCATTGGTCGCGAAAGTGCGGCCATGCTTCAGCGAATCCAGCCAGATCCCGATATTGATTGGACCTGCGGGAACTTTGACATAAACGCGGTTCAATCCCACCGGTCCGCGCAGTGACGCAAAGTTGGCCATGGCATCGGTGCCGGCCGCCGTCGGCAGACGGAATCCGCAATTGAGCAGCCGGTACCAAACGGCAGCAGTTGATTTATGCTCCGCGAATCCGAGCACTTCTATGTAGTCCACCTTGCCCAGCGCAAGGTCTACCGGCAGTTCGTGGGACACCGACGCGATCTTTGACGGGATCGGGAACTGAATCGTAGGGATGAACGTATCCGACCAGCGCGTGCTGCGCGTGCGCCATGTCAGCCACCATTGCATTGGCCGGAAACAGGCTGGCCGCCGCGGTGTTGGGATAGGCAGAGTAACCCGGCAGCAGAAAATTCTGGGTGAGGTTGAGCAGCCCCAGATGTCCCCAGTAGCTGGTATGAAATTCCTGGCCATGCAGCAAGAGATTGGCGTGCCGTCGAAGCCGGGTCGGGCCTGGTGCTGAAGTACGCGATGTCAGGAATTCGCTGCTCTTTGTTGACCACCAGGTCTTCGACGACCTGCAGGTTCTCCGCTGCCGCCTGCGCCTACCAGATGTTCGGGCGTATTGCGATACGCGCCTCCATAGTTCATATGCACGTGAACATCGCCGCTGACCCACTGGGAGCCCGTTTCCTTGGGGAGACTCAAGCGGCTGCAGACTGAATCGTCAGACTGGATTTTTGCTCCGGCCGCTATCGGTCACGGTTTGTCGCTCGAAACGGTATTCGAAGCCCTTCATCACTTCGACTTCCGCGTGTCCCGCCGGGAGAGTCATTTCGGCATTGCCCGAGGTGTGAAAGTAGTGCGCCTCGAAAGGACGCTCGGAGCGCACGAAATTGTCGTCCGCGTGCATCCATGCGTCATCGGGAGCGTAAGCGCGGCCATCTTCGCCCACTACGAAGACACGTGCCGCCGTCGGATGCCCGGCCTGGTCCAGCACCGTGATGGTCAGCTGGCCCACCGGCTTCAGATAATGCTTCTCTTTCGGGAAGAGCTGCGTCTGCGCGCCGCCGGGAATTTCCTGCGTCCACAGCGAAGTATTGCCGCCGCGATTGGAGATGAAAGCAATCCGCTTTCCATCCGGCGACCAGCGGGGAGCGACGTTGTCGAAATCGCCATAGGAAAGCGGGAAGGCGTCGCCGCCCTGCGATGGCATCACCCAGAGCTGGTGCCACTGCTGTCCCAGATAGGACGCGTAGACGATACGTTTGCCGTCAGGCGAAAAATCCGGGCGCGCCTTCCAGGCCGTTTCCTCATAGTGAATTTCGCGCGCTTCGGCGCCGGGCTCCGCTTTCATGCGCCAGAATCCACCGGTGCCGTAGATGTGCCCCCGATTCGAAACGAAAAGAATTTCTGTCCCGTCCGGCGACCAGGCCGGGCTGATCTCGTGATCGAATTGGCTGTAGTAATAGCGGGGAAGATCGCTGCGGTTCTCGCCGGTGAGGCGTTGGATATTTTTCAGTTCGCCATCGCCGAATTGCCCCACGAAGATGTGGAAGCGTCCGTTGAACGAAGTGGAAACGAATGCGATCCTCTTGCCATCGGGCGAGAAACGCGGCTCCAGGTTGACCGCCCCGCCCGTCGTGAGCTGCTGGGTATGTTTCGTTTCCAGATTCAGGGCCCAGAGTTCAACTGCATCCTTGGCATAGGAAGTGTACACAACCCAGCGTCCGTCGGGCGCGCAATCGGGCTGATAGTCATAGCCGGGCCCGGCGGTCAACTGTTCCGCGACCGTCGAGTCGAGCTTCTGCCGCCACAACGATCCCGCCATCGAGTAGACCACGCTGCGGGAATCCGGAGTCCACGCCACCGCGCTGGGCCCGGTCGTGAGTTGCGGCAGATACATCTCGCGGAAGTAATAGGGATGGGGTACGTCGATCTGCTTGAGCACGGGCTCGCGCTGGGCCCAGAGCGGCAGGGAAACGAATGGCAGGGAAGTGATGTTCAGGCAAGCGGCGACCAGCAGAAGCCGCAGACTAATCCGGTTTCGCTCGAGCAATGTCTCCTCCGAGTTTCCGTGTCATTTGCGCATCATCGTGGAACGATCGGCAAAATAATGCGTGAAGGTCGACGGCGGTCGGTATAAATCGAAATGTTTGCCCTTTGCATTCGTGCCGATGAATTTTCGAGGTCGCCCGACTGCAGGTTGCGCGAGAAATTCGGAAAGAAAGTGGCAGAAACCTGTATCCGGACGCGATGGTCTTTCCGAAAGACGTTGCTTGTAATCAGGTTGTCGAGATGCAACTCGTACACTCGGTGCGGCGCGAGCAGTTGCCGTCCCTTTTTCTGGTTGCGATAGCTCGCACGCAGCACGTCCAGCCCGGGACTCATCAGATTAAAAGCAGTACCGTCCGGAGCTACATCGAGCAAGCGTACCCACAAATCCGTATCGCGGCATCCGCAAGCCAAGTAGATCTGCACACGGATAGGGCCGCTCACTTCGGTGTCGCGCTGCAGTGGAGCTGAATCGAAAGTCAAAATATCTCGCCGCTCTGCCAATTCGCGGTAATCGTGAGCCCCCGAGGTGCTGTAAGAATTAACGACCGGCTTGGCTGGATCGGAAACGAAGGATCCCAAGGATTTCTTTTCTGTGGACGCGTCTGCGGCAAGGCCGCCGTGGAATTCGCCCGGCTTCGGGCTGACCAGGTAGTAAGAAGCCGCTGTCGAGACAGGTGGCCAAGTATCGGCTTCGCGCCACTGATCGTCTCCCATCACAAAATAGCGGGCAGGTTTTTCTTTCTCAACTCCGTTCGCGCTACCTCGCAAATAGTGATCCATCCAGCGCAGGACAACTTCGTCGTAGTCAATCGCCGCCGCTGGCCCAAACTCCCGCTCTCCGGATTTTGTCCTTGCCGTGGATGCAACGCCATGGACCCACGGACCGATCAGCAGATGAGTTTCAGCATCCGATGCCCCGGCTCGCGCCTTCAGCAGTCCACCAAAGTTAGTCGTGGCTCCCTCGGGGCCGTAGTTGTCGTCATACCACCCGGAAAAATTGAGCACCGCGGCATGGACGCGGCCATACTTCGTTCGCAAATCGCACCAGTCCCACCAGGGATCGTCGAAGGGATGAAGAGCCAATCGTAATAGTAAGGAGCGATGCCGCGCAGCTCGTCCAGTTGATCCAACGGCAGAGTGTTCAGCATCCTCGGTCCCGCTTGGCTCCAGGCGGCGATCGCTTCTCCAGAGGTTTTTGGTCCCGGCAGATTTCTCTTGCTACGAACGTCGGGCGCGATGTTGTCCCAGATCCACTCCATCCACGACATGTCCCACAAACCGCCGGCATAAAAGAAATTCTGCGCGGATGAAAAAGTCATGGCAGGAACCATCGCCTTGAGGTGTGGCGGATTCTCGACCGCGGCCAGCCACTGCACCGCGCCCGGATAAGAAAGCCCGAAAGTTCCAATGGCGCCGTTCGACCATGGCTGCCGCGCTGCCCATTCGATGGTGTCGTAGCCGTCCCGGCCTTCGTTCTCATAGGGACGGAACTCGCCGTCGGAAGCGTAGCGTCCGCGAACATCCTGCACCACGACGGCGTATCCGTGCTCGACCGCGTGTCGAAAGGTGGTGTATTCCTCGAGCGCTGGTTCCTTTCCGTATGGAGTACGGTATACCAGCACGGGGAACCCGCCTGAGCCGCGCGGCCGCAACACGTCAGCGCGCAGCGTCACGCCATCTCGCATGGGCACCGCGATGTCCTTCTCAAAGACGAAGTCTACCGCCGGAGAAGGAGCTTGCCGGGCTGGGGCGAGGAGACTGATTCCCCAAAGCAGCGGGAAAAGGGAATTGAATTTCATGGAACGGCGTAGCCTAGCAGTTTCACGGCGCTCAATACAAGAATCAAGGGACCAGTGGTTCGCCCGCGCGTCGTCTATGTACCAGCAGCCAGTTCAGCATTGCCACCAGCGCGGTCGCCAGCAGGATCAACGATCCGCTCAGGTTCACACCGGCGATCAGTACGGCGCAAATCCCGGCGCCCAACACAGCAAACAGAGTCCCTCCGGGAAGGCGAAACATTGCGGCTTCCGGCTGCTTACGGCGAAATACCGGCAAGGCTGTGCAAACCAGGCCGTAATAGAGAAGTCGCGCCACCGCGGAAAGAGTTGCATTCCAGGTGAAGCTCCCCAGCAGCGCCAGCAGCCAACTCAACAGCGCAAAAGCAAGAATTGAAGTATAGGGAGTCCGGAAACGGGGATGAATCGCGGCGAAGAGGGAAGGGAAGTCCCCATTCTCCGCCAGCGCGAAAGTGATTCGGGGCACGCCCAGCATGTTGGCACTGAGATAGCCAACCACTGAAACCAGTGCGCCCACGGAGACGAAAGCGGCGCCATTATTTCCGAAAACCAGCCGCGCCACATCCGCCAGAGGACGATCGCTATGCGCCGGGTCGGGCAGAATTCCCACCACCACCCACTGGATCGTTGAGTACAACAAAGTGCAGGTAATCAGCGCGGTGAACAAAGCAAAAGCAGCGTCCCGGCGGGGATTTTTCGCCTCGCTCAACGGAGTGAGAGCGGTCTCGAAGCCGCCATAGGCGAAGACCAGAAGCAAACACGCTTTCAGCCATGCGCCAACTCCCGCGCCGCCTGGCAATACCGGCGCCGCTTTGTGACCTGCGAGCAGATAGAACGAACCCGCAATCGCCACCACGAACAGCGGCAGCAATTTCGCCACCGTGAACACATTGCTGACCTGCGTGCTGGCGCGCACTCCGCGATAGTTGATCAGCGTCAAAACGCCATAGAGAAAGGTCAGGATGAGGAATCGCGGAAGGGGTTCCGTAGCGTGCGGCCAGAACTCGCCGCAATAAATCACGAATAGGTTGGAGGTAGCCGCGGGCGCTGCCAATCGCACCAGCCAAAGCATCCAGCCCATTTCGATTCCCACGAAACGACCGAACGCCGCGCGCGCGTAAAGATAGGGACCGCCGGCCTGAGTGAATTGCGAAGCCACTTCGGCGAAACAGGCCATGATGATGCCCGCCGCTACCCCCGCCAACAAGACCGCCCAAGGACTCGACCGGCCAATGAGCCTGGCTACGTCGGAAGGCAAGCCGAAAATCCCACTACCGATGATTGAGTTGATGACCAGTGCCGCCAGGCTCCACCGTCCAATGGCGCGCACCAGTCCGGATTGTTCGCTGCCAGGCAAGACGTGGTTGTACCACAGCGATGCAGCTGCCAGGTATCGGCAAGCGAAAATGTAGGCGCGAGCGTCTCGCTCGTGCTCCTCGTCCTCGGGCGCTGCCGCACGAGCAGGACGCTCGCGCCCACATTTCGTCAGCCATCAGCTATCGGTTTTCAGGGGGCAGCACAGCTCCGCAATACCAAGCGGTCGGGCCGATGGATGAGCGTTTATGGATTTCGCGGCAGGTTAGCGCGAACTGGATTTGCTGAGGACCGACGACTGACGACCGACGACTGCTAGGCCGCGTCGTTCTCAATCTTAATCCGCAGTGATTTCAGAAACTTGAGATCTTGATCGCTGATCTTGAACTCGGGATTCGTCGTCAGCGTCGTCACCAGGGAGGTTTTGTCATCGGACTTCTCGCCCGGTTTGCTCACTCCGATGGTCGCTTCCAGCACGAGAAAAATGTCGTAGCCGCTGTCTTTTATCTTGGAAACCACTTCGGCAATCTGCTCGCTGTCTGCCAGCGATTCATTGATCGCCTCGCCCAGTTCTTTCATCAACTGCTTGAGCTGCTGGTCCACGTGGCCCCCTGTAAAACGGCAGTAATCAGTTACTCAGATGCCGGATTGCGGATCCCGGCTTCACGACGCCACCGTCGCGTCACCGTCATTGTAACCCCGAACACTGCTAAAATCGACGCTGATGGTGAACGTGTCGACAGTCCGTAAACTGAGCATAGCGGCACGCATCGCAGCCCAGCACGCCGGGCGTACCCGGACCGTGGGCGCGATCCTGAAGGGCGCCCGAACCACAGCCGTTCATTTCGGACGCGTCCTGCATCAGCTTTGGCTGGAGGTCACAGGCTTTGTTTTCCTGGCTTTAGCATTCATCGGCGCGGGAGCGTTTTTTCGCGAGTATGCCCGTTACCAGGCCGGCCAAACCACCTCGGTCCGCGTCGCAGTTGCAATTATTTTCACACTGACGTTCACCTGGTTCGGAGCCAGCTCATTCTGGAGAGTATGGAAAAAAGGCTAAAGGCTTGAACCACGAAGGACACGAAGTTACACGAAGCTGAACCGCGGGAATTCCTTCGTGACCTTCGTTCACTGCTCTTCTTCATGACCGATAAGCTCAAAGCCGAAAGCCGCCCGCCCGCCGATCCCGAAACTTCCTCCCACATCCCAATCCGCCCGCTGTACACACCCGCAGATCTAAACGCTCGAGATCAGGAACGCGAAGTCGGCTATCCCGGCGACTATCCCTTTACTCGCGGCGTTCAAGCCACGATGTATCGCGGCCGGCTCTGGACCATGCGCCAATACGCCGGCATGGGCGACGCCGAGGAGTCGAACAAACGCTACAAATACCTGCTGGCGAACGGCACCACAGGCCTCTCAGTCGCATTCGATCTGCCTACTCAAATCGGCTTGGATTCCGACCACCCGCTGGCCGTCGGTGAAGTCGGCAAAGTCGGCGTGGCCATCGATTCGATCGAAGACATGCGGCGCCTCTTCGATGGCATCGACCTGACCAGGATTTCCACCTCGATGACCATCAATGCCACGGCGTCGATTCTTTTGGCGCTTTATGTCGCCGTAGCTCGGCGCCAGGGCGCCGACGTTCGCCAACTCTCCGGCACGGTACAAAATGATGTACTCAAGGAATACATAGCCCGGGGAACGTATATCTATCCGCCCGCGCAGGCCATGCGCATCATCACCGATTTGTTTGCCTGGACCAACCAGAACGTACCTGAGTGGAACACGATTTCGATCTCCGGCTACCATATGCGCGAGGCTGGATCGACCGCGGTTCAGGAAGTCGCGTTCACTCTGGCGAATGGCATCGCCTATGTGCAGGGCGCCATCGACTCCGGCCTGGACGTCGACAAATTTGCCCCGCGCCTTTCATTCTTCTTTAACGCCCACAACAATTTTCTGGAAGAGGTCGCCAAGTACCGCGCTGCCCGTCGCATGTGGGCCCGCATTATGCGAGAACATTTCAAGGCGACGAACCCACGATCGTGGATGCTGCGCTTTCATACTCAAACCGCAGGCTCGACGCTCACCGCGCAGCAGCCCGAAAACAACATCATCCGCACTGCATTGCAGGCGCTTGCCGCGGTTCTTGGCGGAACCCAGTCGCTGCATACCAATTCTTACGATGAGGCTCTCGCTCTGCCTACCGAGCAAGCCGCGCGCATCGCACTTCGCACCCAGCAAATCGTGGCTTATGAATCCGGCGTTCCACAAACTGTTGATCCGCTGGCTGGTTCGTACTACATCGAAGCCCTGACCAGCGAAATCGAGTCCCGCGCGACGAACTATCTGGGGAAGATAGAAGCTCTGGGTGGCATGATCAAAGCCCTCGAACGTGGTTACGTACAGCAGGAAATCCAGAATGCGGCTTACGAGTATCAGCAGCAAATCGATCGCGAGGAAGCGGTGGTTGTGGGGGTAAATCGTTTTGCTGTGGACGAAGAAAAACCCATTCCCATCCAGCGCATCGACGAATCGCTGGAACGCAAACAGGTGGAACGGCTACGCGCTCTGCGCGCGCGCCGCGATCGAGCCCCGTGGCAAGCCGCTCTCCAGCAAATCGAAGCCGCGGCTCGTTCGGGAGAAAATCTCATGCCGCGTATCCTGGCTGCAGTCGAAGCCAACGCCACTGTGGGCGAGATTTCAGACACAATGCGGAAGGTATTCGGGGAGTACAAAGAGGCTGTGGTGATCTAGATCCGGCTCTCGCAGCACGACTGAAGTCGTGCCCTCCCAGGAAAGCGTTTTGTGTGGGCGGAGCGGCGCACGTTTAGGCGTTAGGCCCTCAAAGCGGTCAACCCACCCTAGTCGGAAACTCTGTAGCCGCACGCTTGTCGGCACGGAGGGCAATAGTAAAGGCCGTCGCTGCACAGGCGAATGTCAATCTGCGCCTGGCAGGAACAGCAATACTTTTCACAATCGCACTTCTCTTCTACCATTTCGCACTGCATGCAGCGATACTTGTTTTTGGTCGCGGTGGTCATATGCGAACTCTAGCGCGGGTGCACGAGGCCGGGAAGGTTCCGTTGGTAACCGCTTCCCTGGCACGCGGCTGCCCGGACGCTCGGTCTCGTCCTGACTCATCACCCAGCGTCGTTTGGCTGCCGCATCGCTCGGATGGAGCTTACCGCTGAGATCCCACAGGTGTTGTCGGGCGTGATAGAGATCCACGATCTCGATTGCTCCCAGAAACTGTTCCTGGGCCAAGTTCCAGATCCATTCCCACCGTCTCCCATGACCACTTTCTTCTGGGCCCGGTCCCAGCCCCTTTGCTGGGCCTCGGTGTAGAGGCGGCGGGAAAACTCTTCGGCAGTTTCGATCGCTCCCGTGTAGGTGGTGCTGCCTTCGTCCCGCAGGGGCCAGCCTTCGGCATCCCGCTTGGTTTGCGTGAAGACACAGCCGAGCTTGACCTCCCGCGTGTGCGCCCGTCCGTTACTTCCTTTGCCCTTCCGCCCCGCCAGTTCTTTGCTCACCATGGGCACGCCCGTGCCATCCATCTGCACATACATCACTGGGATCGCCTGGCTCACCGCCATGGGCAACTCCCGTTGCAGGGCTTGTTGGATGGTGTCCTGTTCGCGGCGGGCGATATCCGCACCCATGCTTTCCGTGGTCCGTTCGACCGCCTTGGTAGCGACTTCCAGCCCGGCCAACAGCTTCATCTGCTCGCGGCCGCGCTCGAAAGAGGAACCCTCACTGCCCACCAGCGCCAACATGCGGCGCACCCCGGGTGAGAGCTCGGTGTTCTCCACATCCAGTGCGGCGTCGGTCGGGAATTGCCCTTGCTGACAGCGAGAGCACCAGTAATACGCGCGCCGCATTTCCGCGCGGCCGAGCACGGTGAGCAGAGGCTTGGTGCGCATCCCCTTGTAGCGGGCCTGGCCTCCGCAGGAGCAAGCTACATGCGGCTCCGCCGGGGACTCCTGTCGGAGAAGTTGGCTCAAACCAGCGGCACCGGCCTGCTGCAAGGCGGCACGCAAGGCCATCTCCACCGCTTCCAGGTCCATTGCGCCAGTCTTGTGACGTGCAGTGAATATCACTCGCAGCAGCGTATCTATTTCCCGCGCGACTTCCTGATGGATCGCACCTCAGGTTGAAGCCACCGCCGAGCGCATGTTAGGGTAATAAGTCTCACCATTTCAGCAGCTCAATCACCGCTTTTTGATCGAGGTCTCATTGCCCGCAGTCGAGGCGACCACGCCAGGCATCCGCAAGACAGCGCTTAACCCTGTGCATCGCCGGATGGGCGCGAAAATGGTCGAATTCAACGGCTGGGAGATGCCCGTCGAGTACCCGTCCGCGGGCGGCATTGTGGCCGAGCACAATGCGGTGCGAACTGGCGTGGGTATCTTCGACGTCAGCCACATGGGCGACATCCGCTTGGCGGGGCCGCAAGCGCTGGCCGCCGTCCAACACATTTCCATGAATGACGCCTCACGCCCCGCCATCGGCCAGGCCCAGTATTCGGCTCTGCTTTATCCCGAGGGGACTTTTGTTGACGATGTAGTGGTGCATCGCCTCGGCGAAAATGAATATTTGCTGGTGATTAATGCCGGCACCCGCGAAAAGGATTTCAGTTGGGTGAGCGACCACACCCGCCAGTTCAACTGCGTGGTGGAGAACCTTTCCGACGACTTTACCCAGATTGCGATTCAGGGCCCGAAGGGCGTGAATTTGTTGCAGAAACTTACCGACGCCGACCTCTCGGCAGTGAAGTTCTATTGGGTGACTCGCGGCACGGTCTGCGGACTGAAAAACACTCTGATCGCTCGCACCGGCTACACCGGCGAAGACGGATTCGAGATCTACGTCCCCAGTGACGAACCCACCAGCGCCCGGGTGTGGAACGAAATCCTGCAGGCGGGCAAAGAATTCGGAGTAGTTCCCTGTGGACTGGGGGCCCGCAACACCCTCCGTCTCGAAGCCAAACTGCCGCTCTACGGCCACGAGATCTCCGACACAATTAACGTATGGGAGGCGGGCCTCGATCGTTTCTGCAAGATGGAGAAGCGGGACTTCATCGGTCGGGCGTCCCTCGAAAAAGCGAAGGCTGAAGGGACAAATCGCACATTGGTGGGACTGGAAATGATAGAGCGTGGCATTGCCCGCGACGGCTACAAAGTGCTCGACCCATCCGGCCGCGAGATCGGCTACGTCACCAGCGGCTCTCCCGCGCCGTTTCTGAAGAAAAATATCGCGCTCGCGTATGTGCCCACCGAGTTCGCTGCCCTGGGCACCGAACTGAAAGTCGAGATTCGTGGGCAGGGAGTGAAGGCACAGGTTGTGCCGACTCCGTTTTACAAGAAACCGAAAAAGATCTGAGCACAAAGGCCGCGGAGCAACCCAGAGGAACCAGAAAGCCAGGAGCTAGAAGCTAACCCAGGAGCCAGAAGCAATCATGCCTTTTCCGACCGACTACAAGTACACCAAAGAGCACGAGTGGATTAAAGCCGACGCCAAGAACGCCACTATCGGAATCACCAGCTATGCCCAGGAGTCGCTGGGTGACATCGTTTTCGTCGATCTGCCCAAACCCGGCACAGAGATCACGTCCGGCAAGACCTTTGGCTCGGTGGAATCCGTGAAGGCTGTCTCGGACCTCTACGCCCCCGTTTCCGGTACGGTCACCGAAGCGAATGGGGAACTGGCGACCGCACCGGAAAAGATCAATAAAGATGCGCACAGCGCCTGGATGATCAAGATCACGCTCAAAGATCCGGCTGAACTGAACTCGTCTGCTCTCCGCCTCCGACTATGAGAAGTTCGTTGCCGAAGAGGGCGGGAAGTGATCCGACGCCGCAATTCAACAATCAAATTGACCTTGATATACATCTAAAAAAGTTCTATGCGCTATTTACCCAAATCTCCCGCTGATCGAAAAGCCATGCTTCAAGCCATGGGCGCGCGCTCGATCGACGATTTGTTCTCGCCCATTCCCGCGGAATACCGTCTGGGGCGAGACCTTAAAGTGCCACGCCAGATGGCTGAGTCCGAGATCGTGGACTGGTTTCGCGAGCGCTCCCGCGAGAACGGCGACAGCTACGCCACCTTCCTCGGTGCCGGTGCCTACTATCACTACCGACCAGTGATCATCGATTCACTGATTTCGCGGGGCGAGTTTCTGACCGCCTACACTCCCTATCAAGCGGAGATTTCGCAGGGCACGTTGCAGGCGATCTTCGAGTTTCAGACCATGATTTGCGAGCTCACCGGCATGGAAGTGGCCAACGCTTCCATGTACGACGGTTCGACTGCCGCCGCCGAAGCTGTGATGATGGCGGTGCGCCTGACCGGCCGGCGGTCGGTAGTCATTGCGCGCAGCCTGCACCCGGAATATCGCGAGGTGCTGACCACGTATGCGCATCACCAGAACCTGCCGCTTTCCACGACGTCGTTTAAACGACAACGGCCGGCTGAATCTGGAGGAGCTGGACAAGTCCATCACAGCAGACTACGGCCTGCGTTCTGATTCAGTCGCCGAATTTCTTCGGAACCATCGAGGATGCTGCGGCCATTGCCGAGATCGCGCATAAGAAAGGCGCGATGCTGGTGGTATCCATCGCCGAAGCCGTTTCGCTCGGCATTGTCGAGCCTCCGCGCCAGGCGGACGTGATCGCAATGGAAGCGCAATCTTTTGGCGTCCCCCTCGGCTTCGGTGGTCCCTTACTGCGGCGTGATCGCCACGCGTGAACAATTTGTCCGCCAGATGCCTGGACGCCTGGCCGGCCAGACCACCGACCGCAACGGCAAACGCGGCTTCGTTCTGACCCTGGCCACGCGTGAGCAACACATACGTCGCGAAAAGGCGACGTCGAATATTTGTACCAACCAGGCCCTGGTGGCGCTTATGGTCAATATCTTCATGACCATCTATGGCAAAGTCGGTCTCAAGGAACTGGCGAAACAAAATCTGGCCAAGACCGCTTACGCTGCCGCTCAATTCGGCAAACACGCCAAAGTGCTCTTCCCTGGTTCGCCAAGTTTCAACGAATTCGTGGTCCAGACCAGCGAAGATCCCCACGCCATCAACAGCCGCATCCTGGGACACAAAATCGTGGGCGGGCTTCCGCTGAAAAAGTTCTACCCCGAACTGGGCAACGCTGCTCTGTGGTGTTGTACCGAACTGACCACGCGCAGCGCGATCGACACTGCGGTCGGCCTGGTCGCCGAAAGCGAACGCTCGCTTAAGATCTGCCAAAGAAGAGGTAGACGCGCAGGAGGTGGCACGGTGAAGCACATGACTCGCAAGGCCACCCGGCATGTCAACCAGAATGAGGGCCTGATCTTCGAGAAGTCGTCGTCGGGAAAGGCAGCCTGGAAGCTGCCCCCGCTCGATGTTCCCGAGGTCGATACGGCAGCGCTGCTCGGATCGTCCGAAAGAAAAGACCTGGGCAACATGCCCGAAGTCAGCGAAATCGAAATCATTCGCCACTTTACCCGGCTTTCCACCTGGAACTATGCCATCGATCTCGGCATGTATCCGCTGGGCTCGTGCACCATGAAGTACAACCCGCGGGTGAACGAGCTGGTAGTCCGCCTCGAAGGCCTGGCCAATGGACATCCCTACCAGCCCGAGCCGATTTCACAAGGCGCCCTGCGCATCATCAAGACTTTGAGCGAGTGCCTCATCGAAATTACCGGCATGGATGCCATCACTCTGCAACCCGCCGCCGGAGCGCATGGCGAGCTCACCGGACTGCTGATGGTCCGCGCTTACCATGAGTCGAAGGGTGCCCCGCGCAAGAAGATTCTGATTCCTGATTCCGCGCACGGCACGAATCCAGCGACGGCGGCCATGGTCGGCTACGCGGTGGAAAATTTGAAATCGAATGCCCAGGGCATGGTAGATGTAGCTGCGCTCGCGTCGCAAATGAATGAAGATGTCGCCGCGCTCATGCTCACCAATCCCAACACGCTGGGAGTGTTCGAGCAGGAAATCCACAAGATCGCCGAGATCATGCACGCCAAGGGCGGCCTGCTCTACATGGACGGCGCCAACATGAACGCCCTGGTCGGCAAAGTTCGCCCAGGAGATTTCGGCGTCGACGTGATGCACCTGAACCTGCACAAGACCTTCTCCACTCCTCACGGTGGCGGCGGTCCCGGATCTGGTCCCGTGGCCGTGAAACAGAAGCTCGAACCATTCCTGCCCACGCCCGTCCCCGTCACCAGGCCCGATGGCACGCTGGGTTTCGAATATAACCGGCCGCAATCGGTCGGACGGGTACGCGCTTTCTACGGCAACTTCGGAATGTTCGTCCGCGCCCTGGCTTATATTCTGGCCAACGGTCCCGAGGGCTTGCGCCAGACCACGGAAGACGCGGTGCTCAACGCCAACTACATTCGCAAGGGACTGGAAGGTGTTTACGATCTACCCTATTCCACGCCCAGCATGCACGAAGTGGTCTTCAGCGATAAGCTGCAAGCCAAAAAAGGCGTGAAGACGATGGACATCGCCAAGCGCCTGATCGACTACGGCTTCCATCCTTACACGACTGCTTTTCCCTTGATCGTACCCGGTGCTCTGATGATCGAACCGACGGAGAGCGAGCCTAAGGAAGAGCTGGATCTGTTCGTCGAAGCCATGAAATCGATCGCTGAAGAAGTTGAGGAAGATCCGCAAATCGTGCTGGACGCGCCCCACTCCACGCGTGTGTCCCGTTTGGACGAAACGGCCGCCGCGCGTAAACCCGTGCTTAGGTGGAAACCGGGGACCTAACCACCGGGGATGCCGGGGATGAAGCTTTCACCCGATTTGCCGGAAGCCCAGCATGCGGTGGATGCGCTGTCCGGAAAACCGCGCTTACCCACCGCACCCGGTTGCATTCTCCACATCTATTTCTTCTCGCTGATGTCCACTGAAGCGCGCGTCTGCTCCCAGTCCATGTGCATCGCGCAGGTCGACCCGGTCTGATCGAAACCGATCGTGAAATTCTCCACCGGCGAGGGCAATTGCGACACCCTCATGTCCACGCGAGCAAAATCCTCTCCCTCGCCGGGATAAGGAATGCCCCACTCCCCCGTCTTCTTGCTGATGATCAGCACCCACTTGTCGGCGTTCGGGAGGGTAAAGATAGTGTAGCTTCCGGCGGGAACATCCTTGCCTCCGATGTTCAGGTTCGTGTCCGTGACCAGCGTGGTGGCATCGTTGGCTCCGGCCCGCCACACCTCACCGTACGGCACCAGTCCGCCAAATATCTTGCGGCCTTTCATGCGCGGACTGGAGTAGTCCGACTTGATGCTCTTGCCGTCGGTGAACTTGCACTGGGCCTGCGCCGCGGGGCTGGGACGCTTGCTCCCTTCCTGAGCACAAGCCACCAGGGCGAACACGGGCAGTAAGAGAACGACGAGTGCGATACGTATCTTCATGGATCTCTCCTTGAGGCAGTTAGCTCTTGGCTTCATGAGCTTCTAGGCAAAATGCCAAGAGCTAGAAGCTGCGTCAATTCTAAATGCTTTGACGTAACTCCGAAAACTTGGACACCAGACGTTCGCAATTATGCGCCACCCAACCCACCCGATACAATCAAGCCATGCCGGTATTCGACGAAAAGCAGGAAGAACTGGAACATTACGAAACCATGATGGGCGTCCCGCGAGGGCGCTTGGCTGTGACCATGGACATGATCACCGACGCCATGGCGCTGGTCGGTCAACACGGCGTTTACTGCCAGAGCCAGCGCTGGCCGGGCAAGCCGGTTCTGGACATCCAGCTCGTGATGAAAGGCCTCACCGACGCGAAAGAACTGATCCAGAGTGTGATGGCGGAGTTGAGCAAGCCGCCGCAAAAAACCAGCTAAGTTTCGAAGCTGTTTTTGAGCGGATTACAATCTGGCAGCCCTAGTTCTGCCGCGCCAGCTTCTGATCGAAAAACTTTGCCATCAGCTCGAGACACTCCTTGGTTTCAGGCAGCTGAAAGTGATACCAGAAGGCATGCGGCAAGGCCTCAAACACAACCAACTGCGCATCATTCCCGGCGCCGAGCAACGCGCGATGAAACAGGGCCGTATCGCTGAGGAGTAAATCGCGGGTGCTGGTCACCAGCAGGGTCGGTGGCATTCCTCGAAGGTCCGCAAACAGAGGAGACAAGACTGGATCCTTGCGGTCGACGGCGCCCGGATAGGGATCGTCGGGAGCGCGCTTGGGATCGAGCGGCTCCAGTTGGCCGGGGAGCCCGTCCAGAGCGAAAATTTGCCGCGAGTCACTCGGGCGGCTGTAGTCGGTGAGCACCGAAAAAGCGCCGAGCACGGCCGGGAGCGGCAGGCCCAGTTGTTTGAGCCGGACGGCCACCTCGCAAGTCAGAACCGCTCCTGCCGACGTGCCGAAGATTCCGATGCTCTGCGGTTTGTAGGTTTTCAACAATTCCCGGTAGACGGCCACCACGTCATCTACCGCAGCCGGAAAAAGGTTCTCCGGCGCCAGCCGGTAATATACCGACACGACTTTGATCTTGGTCAGGTTCGCGATGGGAACGCCCTCGATGAGAGATCCCGAGTCGGAAACGAATCCTCCGCCGTGCAAGTTGATCAGCACGCGCCCGCGATTCGCCTCCGGGCATTGTCAGCGGGGTGATGACATCGGTGCGAACACCTGCGATGCTCGTTTCCTCAACATTGACGGGATAAAGCCTGCGCGCCTCCGCCGATCCCCATTTGCGCCAGGCATCGGTGGCGATCCGCCTTTCAGCCAGAGTCTGCGGCTGCGATTTCTTCTTGGCCAGTGAAGCCAGCCAGTCTTGTGCGCTCCGGGCTGATGGTGGAGGGCATGGGAACCACCCGAGTCACATGCGCGGTACCGTCGGCGTCAAAGCTGGCAGAGTCGGCGGATGGCGTTGGGGCGGACTGCGCAGCCCCTGACAAGCAGAGCGCGAGTCCAGCACATGCAACGCGGCAAGAGTTGGAGAATTTCATGGTGACATTTGTAGCAGATCGTGGGGAACACCTGAAAGTTGTCGATGGGGGCCCGCGCATTGCGACCCTTGGCGATGTTTTGCGCTCAAAAGCATCCAGCGTTGCGCTTTGACGGGAGAACACGTTGAGTAACTACAGGAAAACCCTGATGCTTCCTTGTCCTGGGCTACGGGTCCGATCTTTGCAGAGCGATGTTTACGCCAGCGTGTATTTGCCGCGCTCGATCATCCTCCCCGCGATCTGCTGACGCAATTCAATCGTGTTGAACGGCTCGTGCTTGGCCAGGCGGCGCAGGATCGCAAGCTGCGTGCGCAGCATGTCGCCCTCGGCCACGGCGGCGATGATCTTCTTGGCCGCTGCTTCGATCTTCTCCATCGCTTGCGACAGATACACCCGCGTCATGGCAATCGGAAGCGCGGCCGCGGCTTCGCCTTTAGTCTCCGCCATCTTTTGTGCTCTCAGCACGGCTGATTCCATGGCATAGGTCTCGATGACGATGTCCGCGATCGCGCCCATGACCTCCTGCTGGTCCTGAATCGCCTGCATGTATTTCTGCGTAGCCGCTCCGGAGACAAACAGTCCCAGCTTCTTGGCTTGCGCCACAAGTTTGCGTTCTTCCGCCAAAGGACCTTCCAGTTCTTCGCCCACACTGGGTCCGGCCAGCACCTCGTCCATCAATTTCTTGATGGCAGGCATCAGCGGTAACTGTCCCGACATGGCGCGTTTGAGCAGGAAGCCGGTGATGATGAGCCGATTGATCTCGTTAGTGCCTTCGAAGATGCGGTTGATGCGCGCATCCCGATACGCGCGTTCGGCCGGATATTCCTCGACAAACCCGTAGCCGCCGTAAATCTGCACGGTTTCGTCGACTACGTAATCAATCATCTCCGAGCCCCAGACCTTGAGGATGGAGCATTCCACCGCGTACTCCTCGATCGCCTTGCGCGTTTCCTTGGCGGCATCGGCGCCGGTCTTGTCCACCTCGTTGAGCGCCACATCCATCATGCCCACAGTGCGATAGACGAGCGCTTCGCCGACGTAAATCAAAGTCGCCATGTTCGCCAGTTTCTCGCGCACCAAACCGAAGTCAGCAATCACTTTACTGAACGCCTTGCGCTGCTTGGCATAACCGATGGCGCTCTCCAGCGACAAGCGCGCTCCGCCGACACACATCGCGCCCAGCTTGAAGCGTCCCACGTTGAGGATGTTAAAAGCGATAACGTGGCCCTTGCCAATTTCACCCAGCAGATTTTCCACCGGAACCTTGCAGTCGTTGAGAATCAGAGGACAGGTGGAAGACCCGCGGATGCCCATCTTGTGCTCTTCCCCGCCGATCGAAAAACCCGGGAAAGTTTTTTCGACCAGAAACGCACTGAACTTTTCGCCATCTACTTTCGCGAACACGGTAAACAAATCGGCAAAGCCGGCGTTGGTGATCCACATCTTTTCGCCGTTGAGGATGTAGTGCTTGCCGTCAGGCGACAGCTGAGCGCGAGCGCGGCAGTTCAGCGCGTCGGAGCCGGAGGAAGCTTCCGACAAGGCATAAGCCCCGACGATTTCTCCCGCGGCGAGCCGCGGCAAATACTTCTTCTTCTGCTCTTCTGTACCGAAATAAACGATAGGCAACGTGCCGATGCCGGTGTGCCCGCCCCAAGTGGTGGCGAAGCCGGCGTATTTTGCGATGTGATCGGCGATCACGGCGGCGGTAACCTTGTCCATTTCCAGTCCGCCATAGGCTTCCGGGATTTCGACACCGCTTAACCCCAGGTCCCCGGCCTTCTTCAGTAAATCGCGAGTGATGGAAAAGTCTTTGTGCTCCATCTTCTCGGCGTTGGGCAGAATTTCCTTGACCGCGAATTCCTCCGCCGTCTGCCCGATCAACTGATGCTGCTCGGTAAAATCCTCCGGAGTGAAGACCTCGTCAGCCTTGCGCTCTTCGAGCAGAAAGCTGCCGCCTGAAATCCTGGTCCTGGGAATCGCGGTGATCGTTGCCATTGTTGCCTCATTTCGTTTCGCCGAAAAAGCCGCCAGGGAATGTCACGCTGCTTCAATTCTAATTCGATCACCGATCCAGGGATAGGCCTGAAACTCGGTCATTCTAGGTCTTTTCTACCGGTATTCTCAGCGTTCTCTGTGCGTTCAGCGGTCAATTCAAGTTTTCGAAAATGCCGGCCGCCCCCATGCCTCCGCCAACGCACATGGTCACCATCCCATAGCGCCCCTTGCGCCGTTTCATCTCGCGGATGATGGTGGCCGTTAGCTTCGCCCCAGTACATCCCAACGGATGCCCCAGCGCAATCGCTCCCCCATTCGGGTTCACCCGCTCCGGATCGAGTCCTGCCTCTTTGATCACGGCCAGCGACTGCGCCGCGAATGCCTCGTTCAGTTCGATCACGTCGATGTCCGAGAGCTTAAGCCCCGCCATCTTCAAGGCTTTCGGGATTGCAAACACCGGACCCAGTCCCATTTCCTCCGGTTTGTATCCGGCAGTGGCAAAAGAAACGTACCGGACCAGCGGCTTAATTCCCAACTCCGCGGCCCGCTGCGCGGACATCACCACGGCAGCAGCGGCGCCGTCGGAGGTTTGCGAGGAGTTGCCGGCGGTCACGGTTCCCTTGGCATGAAAGACCGGCTTGAGGGCGAGCAGAGCGTCGATCGAAGTGTCGGCTCGCGGGCCTTCGTCCACTTTGAACACGATCTCCTGGCGCTTGGGCTTCGACCCGTTCGGCGTGGTGAAGCTCACGTTCACCGGCACAGTTTCATCGGCAAATTTGCCCGCCTGGATCGCAGCCAGCGCCTTTGATGGCTGCGCAGCGAAAATTCGTCCGCCGCCTGTCGCGTGATGCCAAAGCGCTGCGCCAATCGTTCCGCGGTCAGGCCCATGGTCAGATACGCATCGGGATAGTGGTCCACTAGCCAGGGATTCGGCGAGATCTTGTGTCCACCCATGGGAATCATGGACATCGATTCCGTTCCGCCGGCGACAATGATCTCCGCTCCGCCGCTCATGATGCGCTCCGCCGCCATCGCAATCGCCTGCAGTCCGGAAGAGCAGAAGCGATTGATGGTGATCGCCGAAACCTCGACCGGCAGCCCGGCCCGGAGCGCGGCGATGCGGGCAACGTTCATCCCTTGCTCAGCCTCGGGTGTGGCACAGCCGAGAATCACATCTTCGATTTCTTTGCTATCCACCTGCGGCACGCGTTCGAGCGCGCCTTTGATGGCAATGGCGGCAAGTTCATCGGGACGGGTAGCACGCAGTGTGCCCTTAAACGCGCGTCCCACAGGGGTGCGAACGGAGGAGACAATGACTACTTCTCTCATATGATTTCCAGTAGGCGGTGTGAACAAGTCTAGCACTCAGGCCACCACCCGCGGACGAACACCTTGAACCTATCGATATTAGATGGGTGGTATTTGAACGGGGCTTCAAACTGCTTCTGCCGCGGTTCCTACCGACGAATGCCCAAGTGGAGCAGCAGCGCGTTTTCAACTGCCGTCATATCTGTACTGTCGAGACTCCCGAGCTTTGTGCATAGTCTCTGTCTAGAGGCTGTCATAACTTGGTCTCCCATAGCCTTTCGCTGATCACTCAGTTCCGCAGCGTTTTCCCGGTCTTCAACGTGTACTGGATCCGCTCCTGCGTCTTCGTCTCGCCGCACAGCGATTTAAATGCCTCGCGCTCGAGATCCAGAATGTATTGCTCGCTCACCGGCGTGCCTGAGGTCACATTTCCGCCGCACAAGACTTCCGCAACTTTGGTGGCGATCTTCACCTCGTGGTCGGAGATGTATTCGCCCTGCCGCATGATGTGCACTCCCAGCCTCAGCGCCGCCAGGACATTTTCTCCTGGGGCCGGGATGTCGGAACGGGGCTGCGGAGGTTCGTATCCAGCGCGCACCAACTCCAGGGCGCGGGCTTTGGCATCGGCCAACACTCGCTCGCGGTTCATCGTAATGACGTCGGACTCATGCAGGAAACCAAGTCCGCGCGCTTCGTGAGCGGAAGTTGCAACCTTTCCGGTGGCGATGGTCTCGAAAGCCTTCTTCATGGCTTCCATGAGTTCGATGGATTCGCCACGCCCCGGACGAATCGTCGCCGCGCTATCCAGCGCGCGCAGCAGCATCTCTTTGCAGCCGCCTCCGCCCGGCAGCAGACCGACGCCGACTTCCACCAGTCCGGCGTAGAGTTCGGCATGAGGTTGGCGAGCGGCAGCGTGCAGAGTGATCTCAGTTCCGCCGCCCAAGCAAAGTCCGAAGGGCGCAACCACCACCGGCTTGGGCGAGAACTTAATGGCCTGCGTCATGCCCTGGAACTGGCGGATAGCGAGATCGACTTCGTCCCACTCTTCTTCCTGGACTGACATCAGCAGCAGCATTACGTTGGCGCCGACCGAGAAGTTGTCGGCGTCATTGCGTGATGACAAAAGCGTCGAACCCATCGCCCGGTCCGTCTGCTTTCAGGGTTTGACTAATAAGACTGACAATGTCGCCGCCGAGCGAGTTCATCTTGGAATGGAACTCGATGCAGGCGACGCCGTCCCCGAGATCGACCAGCGACGCGCCTGAATTTTTCTTGACCACTCCGTTGGATTTTTTAGCTACCTCAACCGACCACACGCCCGCCGAGACCTTCACGGCTTCATATTTTGCAGTCCTCAGATCAAAATAGACACGACCGGAAGCGGCCTTGGGATCGTCCAGGTACCACGATTTCTTTCCTCCGGCGAGCAACTGTTCGACATTTGCCGCTACGGTGTGCCCTTCTTTCTTCATGCGAGCCACGGTGGCCTCAACGCCGGCGGCATCCCAGAGTTCGAAGGGACCCAGCTTCCAGTTGAAGCCCAGCCGCATGGCACGATCGATCTCGACAATGGAATCAGAGATTTCGGGAACGCGGTTGGCAGAATAGTTCCAGAGATCGGACAGCACCGACCACAAAAATGCGCCCGCTTTGTCCCCCTTCTGCGGGCTGCCCTCGAGTCCCAGCAGCATGCGCAGCCGCGCTCCCGGATCCTCGATGTTTTTCGCCATGTCGAGAGCCGGGAACTTGGGCTTCTGCCGCGGACGATATTCGAGCGTCTTCCAATCGAGCGCGAGCCGGTCATCTTCTTTGCCGTCGTCCAC
Source organism: Terriglobia bacterium (assembly GCA_963803655.1). GTDB lineage: Bacteria > Acidobacteriota > Terriglobia > Terriglobales > Acidobacteriaceae > JAIQFF01. Next base: position 130,907 of record CAWDNR010000005.1, on the reverse strand, counting down.
CCTTCACTCTTCTTGTAAAACCCACCTTTGGTTTTGTCGCCCAGCCACTTGCGCTCCAGCATCTGCTTATAGAAGTCAGGCAACGGGCTGGTGTGGGGCGGGCAGTCCTGCCCGCCTGCTTTCTCCATATTGCCGACCACATGGCCGAGAATGTCCAACCCGACCAGATCAATGGTGCGGAAAGTGGCGGACTTCGGCCATCCCACGGCGTCCCCGGTCAGCGCGTCCACATCTTCGATGCTAAGGTCCATCTCCTGCATCAGCCGCATTACGTTCAGCACGGAAAAGGTGCCGATGCGATTGCCGATGAAGTTGGGCGTGTCCTTGGCGAACACGACGCCTTTGCCGAGGTTCACGTCGCTGAAGTGGGCAACGGCATCGATGGCTGCGCGGTCGGTTTCCGGAGTCGGTATAAGCTCCAACAGCCGCATATAGCGCGGCGGATTAAAAAAATGGGTGCCGAACCACGACTTGCGGAAATCATCCGAGAAGCCTTCGGCAATCTTTCCCACTGGCAGGCCACTGGTGTTCGTGGTAACGATCGTCCCCGGCTTGCGAATGGCCTCCACCTTCTTTAATAGCGCTCGCTTGATGTCGAGATTTTCGACGACGGCTTCGATGATCCAGTCCACCTCACTCAAACGCTTGAGATCATCCTCGAAGTTTCCGATGGTCACCAGACGCGCCAGTCCAGGCTCGAAGAATGCGGCGGGCTTGGATTTCTTCGCCGCCTCCAGTCCGGCGGCGGCGATCTTGTTCCGGGCGGGACCGTCGGCATCCGGAGGAACGATGTCGAGCAGGTAGCTGGGCACGCCGGCATTGGCGAAGTGGGCGGCGATGCGCGCGCCCATGGTTCCGGCGCCGAGAACGGCAACTTTGTGGATGCGCTTCATGGAATACCTCGGAGGAGCGACGGAACCACAATTGTATAGCGGCGCCAGTTAGTTCATGTGAGGCGGACACTCTGTCCGCCGCTTTTGAATTTGATCTCGTCTTAAGTTTAACTTTCAGGCTGTCCACTCCAAGTCAAAAGCGGCGGACAGGAGTGTCCGTCCACACGGGTTACGGCAGTTTATCGATTGCCCACTCGTCTTTGCCAGCCCGAACCACCACAATCTCCGATTTTTGCGGACGGGCAGCATTGGCTGTGCCGGAACGGGATGCGAACAGAGCAACAGGGAAGGCGTAGCGTCCGGCTTTCAGCTTTCTTCCGCGTGCGATTTCGTAGGCCGCATCGCGTCCCGAAGAGAAGAAAATCTCCAGGCGATCCTCGGAGCTGTTCTGCTTCGCGACATCGGTCAGCATCAGCAGGCCAGTTTCGTGGTCCTGATTCTGCCACGCTTGCAGGAAGCGATTGGCAGCGGCCAGGGCGGAAGCGTATCCGGGGTCGGAGGGCGGGGAAGGAAGGGAATGCTTGGTCTTGGCGATGGAGACGGTAGACGCCTGCAACGCCAGGGAAAGGGCTATAAGGGGGAAGGCAAAATGCCTTCCCGACAGCCGGCGGGGCTGCCCTGAGCGCAGTCGACGGGACGCCGGCGCTACCCATTCAAGTTTCACTCATGGATTATGCGGGAAACGGCAAGTTACTCCAATCACTACCGAGGTTCTCTCCGTCGCGCGGGCGACGAAGACCGATGGAGGACGGCCGTGCTCGCCCGTCTCTGTGTTGCGCGGGCGGGGGCGCCCGCGCCACACGGCGCTCTCACGAGATAAGTTTGGCCAACGCGAAAGCGGCGGCTGCGGCCACGCCACCGATGGCCATAGTTTGCATCGCACTGCGCGCCGGCCCGGTTCCCGTGTAACGTCCTTTCAGATATCCGAAGATGCCGAGCGCGGCCAGGGTCACGACCGCTGAATATGCGAGCCCGTGCACGGCGCTGGAAAGAAGGATGTAAGGCGACAGCGGAATCATGCCGCCAGCAATGTACGACCCGGCGATTGTGGCGGCGCTGGTGAGCGCGCGGCGCGGGTCCGGCTCTTCCAGGCCGAGTTCGAACCGCATCATGAAATCCACCCAGGCGTCGGGACGGCGGCTGAGCGCTTCGACCACCGGAGTACTTTCGGCTGGCGTCATGCCATAGGACTGAAACACGCGGCCCACTTCCGCCATCTCTTCTTCGGGAATTTCCTTGATCTCGCGATACTCGCGTTCCCGCTCCTGCTCGTAGTGTTCGGCATCGCCGCGGGCCGCCAGATATCCGCCCAGGCCCATGGCGATCGAACCGGCCGCGATCTCCGCCAGCCCGCCCACCACGATCAGCCGCGTGTTCTGCACCGCGCCTGAAAGTCCAGCGGCGAGAGCGAAGGGCACGGTAAGGCCGTCGGCCATGCCGATGACGATGTCGCGCACGAAATTGGTAGCCATGAAATGCGTTTCGACATGTTCGGCTGCGGCCATGATCAAACCTCCGGATGAGATTTCAAATGTTGCAGGGCGCGGCGGACCATATCGCGTTCGCCTCGATAAGCCAGCTTGCGGGGGCTTCGTCCAGCGGAATCCAGAACTGCGCGCCTGACCTCGACCCGCATTTCGCGAGCGACGTCATCAATTTCGCCAGACTGATAACGCAACAGGAAAAACGAGACGATCTTGAACACCCGTTGCTGGTCTCCCCATGAGCGTACGTAAACGTACTTGATGTCCGCCAACTTGGTGATTGGCGTGGCGATCAGGCCGGTCTCCTCGCTGGACCTCGCGCAGGGCCGTCTGCTCGGGCTTTTCGCCCGGATCTACCAGTCCCTTGGGTAACGCCAGTACCACTTTTCGTGAAGTCTTCCTTGCCGGACGCGCCGAAGAAGCCTCGGTTTGGGGCTCGATGACAGCCATTTCCCAGCCTTCACCAGACCGCCTCACCACCACGCCCCCGGCTGAGATTTCCCGAACCATGGCCCCCAAGTTAACAGGATTACGGGAGTTAGTCATTGGGAGCGTAGATATTCGTCCAGCGGTAACGCATGACAGTGCTAACCGACGTGCCTGGAACTATTGTCCGGGAGCTGGCATCTTAGTTGCTAGCTAGGACTACTGGGGTAGTGGGCAGCCGGGAGAAATGAGGGTTCCGGTGAAGAGTCTGGGCAAGATCATTCGTTCGGTACAGGCCTTCGGACGCGGCCTGTCGGCCTGTCCGGGCCAGGAGCAGGCGCCAGCCTCCGCGGCATCGGACTGGCTCTGGGTGGCGGCTTCGCGCGCGGCATTGCTCATATCGGCGTTCTGAAAGTTCTCGAAGAAGAAAACATTCCTATCAGCCTGGTCGCCGGCACCAGCGTCGGCGCGCTTATCGGAGCAGCCTACTGCAGCGGCGTCACCATCCCTGAGCTGGAACAAATGGCTACGCGGGTGCGCTTTAAAGACTTTGCCCGCTGGACCCTGTCGCGTTACGGATTCGCCAGCAACGAACGCATGATCAAGTTTCTCAGCAGCATTCTGAAGGTCAAGACCTTCGAAGAATTGCGAATTCCTCTGGCCGTGACCGCCACAGATTTTTCCACCGGTGAGGGAGTCGTGTTTCATTCCGGACCGCTGGTCGATCCGGTGCGGGCCAGTTGCGCTTACCCGGGAATGTTTCTTCCGGTAAAAATCCGCGGACGTCTGCTGGTGGATGGCATGCTGGCCCACGCTGTACCCACGGTTCCGTTGCGGGAGATGGGTGCTCAGCGGGTTCTGGCGGTGCATCTTCGAGGGAACTTGGGCCAATGGCGATGCCGGGCCGCGACATCTGTTCGACGTGATCGGTCAGTGTTTCGCGATTGCCCAGGAGATGAACTGCGGAGTCTGGAAGGCGGCTGCCGACCTGGTCATCGATCCTGACGTCAACGGATTCAAGTACGACGACTTCGAGCGCTCGGCCGAGCTGATTCGTGCCGGAGAAACCGCGACGCGCACAGCTCTGCCCGAAATCCGGAAGTGGCTGCAGCAATCCGAAGCCAGACCGAAAACCGCAGCCACGCCGCATCACCCAACCGGCAGCCGTCACCGGCAAAGTAACTTCACTCGCATAAATGTAGGGAGTCACCACTGCCCACGTAGGGGTGGGTGCCCGCCCGGCCGAGCGAAGCTCGGCAGTTCTACAAAAGCACCGAACAGCTTGGAGTCTTACGCCGTTTTCCGGTCCCATCCACATTTGTCATCGTGAGGTCCGCGTCTTTTACGGCCGAAGGACCGCTGGATTCCTCGGCTCCCTCGGCAGCGCCGGCCAAATGCATAGGTCGTTCGTTGGGAGTCGGTCGCTTGGCGAGCGACTCCGCTGACTCAGGATGGCAGATGAAAGCGAGAAGCTAGAAGCCCCTACTTCATCACCCCACGCGAGGCAATCCCAATATTGTCGCGGGACGTGTTCTTCACCAGATACATCATCTCATCGGCCTGGCGGATGATTTCGCGCGGAGTCTTGGCGTCGTGCGGATAGGTGGCCACGCCCATCGAGGCGCGGACGTTCAGATTGAGTCCTTCTTCCTGGCAGAACATGCTGGTGCGGAGGCTGTCGCGCAGGCGTTTGGCCACCATCAGCGCGGCGTCTTTTCCGGTTTGCGGCAGCAGAATCACGAACTCATCTCCGCCATAGCGGAAGGCGTAGTCGATCAAGCGCAGCTGGGCTTTGATCAGGTATCCGATCTCCATCAGCAGCTTGCTTCCAATCAAGTGTCCGTGAGTGTCGTTGACCTGTTTGAAGTGGTCGAGATCGATGAACAGCACCGTGAACTCGTAGCCGTAACGCGCTGAGCGGTAGACCTCGGTTTCGAGAGTCTTGTAGAGATGGCGGGCGTTGTACAGGCCGGTGCAGTCGTCGGTGATCGTGAGTTCCTGAATTTTTTCCACCGAGCGCGCATTTTCGATGGCAATGGCGGCGTAATCGCAAATCGACTGCAGGAAGAATGATTCCTGGTCGGTGAAGTTCTCCATACTTGACATTGACCAGTTGAATGACGCCCAGAACCCGCAGCTTGGAGCGCAGAGGCACGCAGATGATCGATCGCGTCTCCCACTTGGTCATCTCGTCGATGCGCTTGGCGAAGCGGGGATCGGTGTACACGTCAGGCACAACCACGCGCTCGCCATGTTTCGCCACCCACCCGGCAATGCCTTCGCCCACTTTGAGCCGGACATTCTTCAGCGCCTCGGAGCCTTGCCTACCGCGATCGCGAAATAGAGTTCGTCACGTTCTTCATCCACCATGAGCAGAGACCAATTGTCCGGGCGAAAGTATTCCGCCATTTTTTCCATGATGGTCTGCAGGATGGAGTCCAGGTCGAGAGACGAAGTCAGGGCCTTGGCCACATCATGAAAGATGCTCAGTTCCTGACTTTGCGGTCGGCGGCGGCCTTGGTCATGAACTGCGGTCCTCGATGCGGGCAGGAAGTGTTGAAATTATATGGGCCGCGGAAAGCGGGAGCAATCAACCTTAGTAACCTGAACCCCCGAAGCCACGTCCTAGGATGCGGGCAGGGCGCCGGCGGCAGCCGACTCGTTTAACAATGCGGTTCTCTCCTACCCCAAATTTATGGGCCCGAAGGGCCTTGATTAACATATATTTATCTTCAGATTACTCTTAATCTTGGATGCGGCCAGCGGCAGCTGAAGGCGGCGGAAAGACAGCCAGGTGGAATCCTTTGGGGCAAGGTTGAAGCGGGAGCGGGAACAGCGCAAGATTACGCTGGACGATATCTCTCTCGCAACCAAGATTGGCACCCGCTTCCTCACCGCCCTCGAAGAGGAGCACTTCGACCAGCTTCCCGGCGGTATCTTCAACAAGGGGTTTGTCCGCGCCTACGCCCGCCATTTGGGACTCGACGAAAACCAAGCGATTGCTGATTTCGTGGCCGCCAGCGCGCCCAGCCTGCCCGAGACCCCGCCCGAGGAAACGCCAGTACTGGCGGCCATGGCGGTCCGGGTGCCGGAAAGCAAACAGAAGAGCCGCAGTGACAATGGTATCCCTTGGGGTATTGTCGCGGTTGTGCTCTTGGTCATGGCCTTTGGCTTCGCGCTTTGGGGCTTTCATTCGCGGGAGAAACCGGTCCGAAGGGGCGGGCGTTTCGACCACCGACCGGGACCGAGCAATCCCAGCCGCGCCTCGCCAGGAACGACCATTCCGGCTTCTCAGGCATCCCCAGGTCGGATCCTCGGCATCCGGAAGCCGACGCTCGCCCGTTGCCGCGCCTGTATCGAATGCAGGAGTCTTTGTGGTGCTGATCAAAGCGCACGAGGATTCGTGGGTCAGCATCACGGCGGATGGCCAGCAAATCATGCAGGACACGCTGGCCGCCCCGGCGGAGAAGTCCATCGAGGGCCGCAACCAGATCGTGATCAAGACCGGAAACGCTGGGGCACTGGATATCTCGTTCAATGGAAAGAAGCTGGCCGCTGCAAGGCCGTGATAACCAGGTAAAGACTCTCACTTTCGATCTCAACGGCCTGCGACCCTAAGCCACCAGGTCACTACCGTTTGTTCGTTGGCTGCTAGCTGCTGAATTCGAGTTTTTGCCATTCGCCGTCTTGTTTTTACCACCTAAACGCGGATGCTCCCCGGTGGCTGGCCACAATCCGCTTCCGAGCCCAAAATCGTTGCTTCCCGGCCTCTTCTCTGGTAACTTATTAGAAGTCCGCAAAGTGCTCATTTATAGGCTGTTGCGTTCTGACCCTCCCGCCAAGTCGTAACGTCCAAATCGCATGAAGGAGAAGCTGCTTGTCATCTCGATAACCGCTATCTTTTTACGTCCGAATCCGTGACCGAAGGCCATCCCGATAAGATCGCCGACCAGATTTCAGACGCTATCCTCGACGCTTGCCTGGCCGAAGATCCGTCCAGCCGCGTGGCCTGCGAGACCCTGACCGCCACCGGATTGGTCGTTATCGCGGGAGAAATCACGACCAAGGCTTATGTGGATTTCCAGTCGCTGGTTCGCGGCACGATTTCTTCCATTGGCTACAACAACGCGCTCTACGGCTTTGACTCGAATACCTGCGCCGTGATCTCCAGCATCAACAAACAGTCCGGCGACATCGCGATGGGCGTCGACACCGGCGGTGCCGGCGACCAGGGCATGATGTTTGGCTATGCCTGCAACGAGAACCCTGAGCTGATGCCGACGCCGATCTCGCTGGCGCACAAGCTGACCATGCGCCTCGCTGAGGTCCGCAAGCATGGCCGGCTTCCTTACCTGCGTCCCGACGGCAAATCGCAGGTCACGGTCGAATACGACAAGAACCACAAGCCGATCCGGGTGGACGCAGTTGTCATTTCCACCCAGCATGCCGAGACGGTTGGCAACGAAGAACTTCGCAGCGACATTCTGAAGCACGTCATCCAGGCCACCATTCCCGCCCAGCCTGCTCGACGAAGATACCAAGTACCACATCAATCCCACCGGACGTTTCGTGATCGGCGGCCCCATGGGCGACACCGGTCTTACCGGACGCAAGATTATCGTGGACACCTACGGCGGCATGGGACGTCACGGCGGCGGCGCCTTCAGCGGCAAGGACCCGACCAAGGTCGACCGCTCGGCCGCCTACATGGCGCGGCACATTGCCAAGAATATCGTGGCTGCCGGCTTGGCCGACCGCTGCGAAGTCCAACTCGCCTACGCCATCGGCGTAGCCGATCCGGTGAGCGTACTGGTCGACACGTTCGGCACCTGCAAAGTGGATCCCGATACGATTCCCGATCTGGTGCGAGCGCAATTTCCATCTGACCCCGAAAGGCATTATCGACTCGCTGAAGCTGCGCCGCCCGATCTACTGTAAGACTGCGGCGTACGGACACTTTGGCCGTAACGATCCCGACTTCACCTGGGAAGCCACGGACAAGGCTGCCAAGCTGGCCAGCGACGCTGGCCTGCGCGAGCCAGTTGCACAGGGTGCTCGCAAGTAATTCTTTAACCACGAGGACACGAAGGTGCACGAAGGAACACCGCATCCTGATTTCCTTCGTGTTACTTTGTATCCTTCGTGGTTCAATGGTTCTAATAACGCACGCGCCACAGGAGAGGTATGTCGACCACACCGACGCAACTGAATTGTGATGTGAAGAGCCTGGACTTTGCCGATCTCGGCAAGAAGCGGATTGACTGGGCGAACCAGTCCATGAAGGTCCTGCAGATCATTCGCAAGGAATTCATCAAGAACCAGCCACTGAAGGGCATCCGAGTTTCGGCTTGCCTGCACGTCACCGCCGAAACCGCGAACCTCGCCATCTGCCTGCAGGGATGGCGGCGCCGATGTGGTGCTGTGCGCCTCGAATCCTCTCTCCACGCAGGATGACGTGGCCGCCAGCCTGGTCCGCGATCACAATATTCCGGTCTTCGCCATCAAGGGCGAGGACAACGACACCTACTACAGCCATATCCTGGCCGCCATCGACCACAAGCCCCAGATCACCATGGACGACGGCGCCGACCTCGTTACCCTGCTGCACACCAAGCGCCAGGACGCGCTCGAAGGCGTGATCGGCGGCACCGAAGAAACCACGACCGGCGTGATTCGCCTGCGCGCCATGGCCAAAGAGGGCGTGCTGCGTTTCCCCATCATCGCGGTCAACGACGCCGACACCAAGCACCTGTTCGACAACCGCTACGGCACCGGCCAATCCACGATTGACGGCATCATCCGCGCCACCAACTACTTGCTGGCCGGATCGAAGTTCGTGGTCGCCGGCTACGGCTGGTGCGGACGAGGCTTGGCCAGCCGTGCTCGCGGCGCCGGCGCCGAAGTCATCGTCACCGAAGTCGATCCCACCAAAGCGCTCGAAGCACACATGGACGGCTTCCGCGTAATGTCCATGAACGAGGCCGCCAAATTGGGCGATGTGTTCTGCACCGTCACCGGCAACAAGAGCGTCCTGACCAAAGAACACTTCGAAGTCATGAAAGACGGCGCCATCATCTCCAACTCCGGCCACTTCAACGTAGAGATCGACATCGTGGCCCTGGAGAAAATGTCGTCGTCCAAGCGCACCACGCGCAGTTCGGTCGAAGAGTATTCGCTACGAGACGGGCGCAAGATCAACCTGCTCGGCGAAGGCCGCCTGATCAACCTGGCCGCCGCCGAAGGCCATCCCGCCGTCAGTGATGGACATGAGCTTCGCCGACCAGGCCCTTTCCGCCGAGTACATGGTCAAGAACTACAAGACGCTGGAGAAGAAGGTTTACAAAGTACCCGATGATCTCGACAAGCGAGTGGCCAAGCTGAAGCTGGAGTCGGTCGGCATCAAGATCGATAAGCTGACGCCGGAGCAGGAAGAGTATCTGGCGGGCTGGTCGGAAGGGACATAGCTCCGTGTCATGCTGAGGAAGTGGAGCCCTTCGCTACGCGAAGGGCTCCCGACGAAGGACCTATGCAATTTCCGGCTGAGAGCGGTCCCTGCTATCGCTCCGGAATCTTTCGCCGCCTCTGCCTTCAGCTCGACTTGCGCCAACGATTCACTCGCGCCTACACTCCGCGCACCAATGGCAAAGCCGAACGCTTCATCCAAACCGCTCTTCGCAAATGGGCCTATGCCCGCGCCTACGAACAACTCCCAACTCCGGCCGCCGAACTCCCTGGCGGGCTCCGCTAGTACAACTGGCACCGCCCGCATGCTAGTCTGAACCACGCTCCACCCCTCAGTCGCTCCGGCCTCGATCGGAACAACCTATTGAGAGACCGTCCTTTTGCTGTCGCCGCGCTTCGCAGGACGAAAGACGGCGCTCAGGATGACACCGGTTGGAGGGCAGAGTGTTAGCTGGAAATCGCCGACATCTATTCGCGCATCCAATTGTTGTAGGTACGAAGTGTTTGTAAGTATGAAGCGACTTGCGACGACTATCTCGATGCTTCTCATGACTTCCCTCGTCTGCGCCGCGGACGACGTGAAAACGGCCAAAGTGCTCGTGGTGAAAGCTCACGATCGCGGACGCATCGCATTTTGGGAGGGCAGGGTTCCCATCTATGATGGCTATCCTTTTTATGACATTACCCTAACCCTCGACCAGAAGAAGTACGTGGTGCGGTACGAAAGCATGACTGGTTACTACCCTTCGAACTGGAAGGCTGGGCGCGAAATCCAGGTTCGGCTGGGAGGCAAAGGGAAGATGTTCCTGCTCAACGGCGAAGAGGAAGTTTTGGCCCTGATTTACAACCGGCATTTGCACGACTGCGTGCCGTCAACCGGACGGCCAACCAATATCGGCGCTGGCCCGCAGGTGCCTTGCGACTGATAGTGGGCTAACTGGCCGTGCTCACTCATGTCGTTTTCCGATGTGGTAGATTCAAAACATACTCATGAAAGACGTTGCGTCCTGGGCACTGAACGCGGCCGCACTGCGCGGCGCATCCTACGCTGATGTTCGCCTGGCCGACGATCGTCACCGCGGTCTCTCCACCAAAAACGGGAAAGTGGGCAGCGCGTCCGTAGCAGAGTCGTTCGGTTTCGGAGTGCGTGTGATCGCGGACGGCGCTTGGGGTTTCGCTGCCTCGGACGATTTGTCGCGCGCCGCTGTCGAAGCCACTGCTGCCCGCGCCATTGAAATCGCCAAGGCATCTTCGCGAGTCAAGCTGCGCGATATTCAGATGGCGCCGGAAAACCCGGTCACCGCCGAATGGACTTCGCCATTGCAGATTGATCCGTTCACGACCTCCGTCGAACAGAACATTGAGCTGCTGCTGAAGATCGATTCCGAACTGCGTTCCGTGCCTGGTGTCACACTGGCCGAGACCAACCTGAATTTCCGCCGTGAGGAGCAATGGTTCTTCTCTTCTGAGGGCACCGACATCCATCAGACGAAATACACTACAGGGACCGGCTACGCGGCATGCGCGTTCGCGGGAAGCGAAATACAGAAGCGGTCGTATCCCAATTCTTACGGCGGACAGTGGCAGAACAAGGGCTACGAGCTGATCGACGAACTAAAGCTGGTCGAAAACGCACGCCGGGTGGGCGAAGAAGCGGTCGCCTTGTTGACAGCCGACAAATGCCCCGAGGGCGTGTTCAACATCATCCTCGATAGTTCGCAGCTCGGCTTGCAGATCCACGAGTCGGTCGGGCATCCCATAGAACTCGACCGGGTCTTGGGCATGGAGGCGAATTTTGCCGGAACATCCTTTCTCACATTAGACAAGCTGCGCACCCTTCGCTACGGAAGCGACCTGGTGAACATTGTCGCGGACGCGCGCGAAGAGCACGGCCCTGGCCTTGGTACCTTCGCATTCGACGATGAAGGTGTCCCCGCGCAATGCACGCCCATCATCACCAACGGCTTGTTTACTGGATATCTGAGTTCCCGCGAGACTGCCCACACCATCGGCGCGAACCGCTCCGGCGGAACTCTGCGCGCCGACGGCTGGAACCACTTGCCCCTCATCCGCATGACCAACATCAGTATTCTCCCGGGCGAAAAGCCGCTGACCAAGGAGCAACTCGTCGCGTCCACCGACGACGGCATTTACATGGAGACCAATCGCTCCTGGTCGATTGACGACAAACGCTACAACTTCCAGTTCGGCTGTGAAGCAGGATGGGAAATCAAAAACGGCAAGCGCACGCGCATGTTGAAGAACCCATCGTACTCCGGAATTACTACAGACTTCTGGAATTCGATGGATGCAATCTGCTCACGCCATGAGTGGACCTTGTGGGGCACGCCCCACTGCGGCAAGGGGCAGCCGCAACAGGTAATGGGCACAGGCCACGGCGCGGCGCCGGCAAGATTCAGGGATGTGAGAGTTGGCACTGCCTATAAAGGAAACTAGTCAGCGTAGAACGGGCTTCGAAAAAAGCCCTGTCATCCTGAGCGAAGCTTGTCCGTTCGCTCGCGAACGGGTAACGAGTCGAAGGACCTGCTGTCTGCCGAATGCGGCACAGTCGTCGCGGTGTTCACGCAACGTTTCTCAAGAGCGTTTGAGCTAAATGCCAAAGTCCTGAATGCTAATAAAAGATAAAGCCGCCAAAATCTTCGAGCAACTGAAAAAGCATTCGACCGCAGATGAGGTCGAGGCCCTCATTTACGGCGGAAAGAGCGCCCTGACCCGGTTCGCCAACAACACCATCCATCAAAATGTCGCGCAGGAAAGCTATTCCATCTCGGTGCGGACTGCGTTCGATGGTCGCACGGCCCGGGCCACCACCAACAAGTTTGACGACGAGAGTCTCAAGCGAGTTGTACAGGCTTCGGAAAGTCTGGCCAAGGTTCAGCATCCTGATCCCGATTTGCTGTCTATGCCGGACGCGGGCGAGGGCGCCCGCGTCACACAAGCCAGGCCCAGTCGGCATTTCGCCCGGACGGCTGGCCTCACCCCCGAGTTGCGCGCCGACGCGGTACAGAAGATTGTGCGGGTAGCGACCCAGCACCAGCTCACCACCGCCGGAATCTTTTCCTCGTCCGAATCGGTGGAGGGAATTTTCAACTCTCGCGGATTGAACGACTGGCACACCCAGACCTCATCCGAGATTTCCATCACCATGCTCGCGGCCGATTCGTCCGGGTGGCAAAAGGCAAGTTCGCCCGACGTGAGCCAACTCGATCCCGTCGCTCTTGCGGAAATCTCGGCGCGCAAAGCTGCTGAGTCCGCCAGTCCGCGCGAAATTCCCGCCGGCAAATACACCGTAATTCTGGAACCTGCAGCCGTGCTCGACATGGCCGGCTTCATGTTCTGGGATTTCGGCGGCCTGTCCATCCTCGATCAGCGGTCGTTCTTAAACAATCGGGTTGGCACTCAGATCTTCGGCGCAAACATCAACATCTGGGACGACGTGGCGCACCCGCTCCAGTCCGGCACGCCGTTCGATGGCGAGGGCATCCACCGACAGCGGGTGCACCTGGTGGAGAACGGTATCGTCAAACGCCTGGTATACGCGCGGGCCACGGCGGAAAAGATGAAGCAGTCAGAATACAAAGACAAGGTCGGCCCCGTGGCGGCGACCGGACATGGCTTCTCCCTCCCCAACGAAATGGGAGAAGCCCCGATGAATATAGTTTTCGGCACACCGGCGGATCCGAAGACCGTCGAACAGATGATAGCGTCCACGGAACACGGCGTACTGGTCACGCGCCTCTGGTACATCCGTGAAGTCGATCCTTACGAAAAAATTCTTACCGGCATGACGCGCGACGGCACCTTTTACGTGGAAGACGGTAAGGTGCGGCATGGAATTCTGAATTTCCGCTTCAACGAAAGCCTGATTCACATGCTCTCGAATGTGGAGGGGATGGGGATCCCGGTCCGCGCCAGCGGCGAAGAGTCCTTCGACATGGTGGCCCCGCCGATGAAGGTGCGGGACTTTAATTTCACGGAAGTGACAAAATTCTGAACGCAGCACTTTGGCACTTGGCAATTAGGCACAAATCACTTGCCGTTCGTCGGATCGCCTTCCGAGGCCAATTGAAGGGGGGCTAATTGCCGAGTGCCAATCGCTTTGCCACTCCTTCCGCAGCCCCACGTCGGAGATTCGCGGCACGTCGGCTCAAAGCCAAATGCCAATTGTTAATTGCCAAGTGCTTTCCGTCTGCCCGCCACTTCGCCGGCCCCACCCTAATTCCATGATCCACAAGGCTTTACCCCTACTAGTTCCATGACTTCCGTAACTTTTATCGACTGGTTCCGGGGTGTAATCTGCACCACGTAATGTCGAACAATGGGCGATTTGCGGAGGGCGGGAATCCCGGTGCCGGCGCGGAAGTTCGGAAAGAAAACTCGCCGTTGACGTCCCCATCGACGAAAGCCGCGCGTGCGCATTATCCCGACATGCAGAGCGCGGTGCGATTTCCCATCAAGCTGCCGATTTCGGTGAAATCGAAATCCGGCGCAAACGTCGCTGAGACCGAAAATATTTCCGCCAACGGCGTGCTTTTCCACGTCGATTCGGAAATGCCCGTCGGTTCGATGGTGGACTTTACCATCTCGCTGCCCGCAGATGTAGTGGGAGCGGAGGCCGATGTGCAGCTCGACTGCCGCGGCCGCGTAGTGCGCAATTTTGAAGAGGATGGCCGCCGTGGCGTCGGCGTGGTCATCGACGAATACCGTTTTGAGCGCCGTTAAGGCCAGGGGACTGAAGGGCAAGGAAACCGAATGGCAAGCACTTCCGCCAGCATGGAGATTGACGTCGAGCAGCCGCACGAAGTCGACGGCCAGTTCATTCGCGTAATCGTGGCTGACACACAAGCCATTTTCCGTGCCGGGCTGCGCAAGATCTTCGCTCTGGAAGACGATATTCGGGTGGTTGGACAATCGGAAACGCTGTCCCAGACCCTCTCCGCCGCCAAGAAATTTACCGCTGACATTCTGATCTTTGAAGCAGCCCTGACGCAGAATCCCGCGGAAGCGGTTTCGGACCTGATACGCCAAACTCCAAATCTCCGCCTTGTGGTTGTGACCCCAGAGCCCAACCAGGACCTTACGCTCGACCTGCTCCGCCGGGGCGCGCACGGAATTGTTTCCCGCGACGTAGAGCCTGAACTTCTGGTCGACTGCCTCCGCAAGGTCTCGGAAGGCCACCCCTGGCTCGATAGCCGCGGCATCCAGTGGGTGCTCGAAGCCTACCGCACCCAGGGCTCACGCCCCACGTCACCGCGGCCCAAGGTGCAGCTGACTCCGAAAGAATCGCTCATCGTTTCCTGCGTAACGCAGGGAATGAAGAACAAGGAAATCGCGCTGCGCGTCGGGACCACCGAACAGGTCGTCAAAAATTACCTTCGTAAAGTCTACGATAAGCTGGGCGTGGCGGACCGCCTGGAACTGGCGTTGTTTTGCCTGCACAACCGGGTCCTGGATGGAAACGTGAAAGTGCCGGCTGCTCCCGTGTCGTCATCAGGAAATGGCAGCGTCCTCGAGATCGCTTCCGGAACCACAGAAACCGTCACCAAGCCTTCCTGATTTTCGCTCTTCTCGCAAAGCAGAGACCCCGCAGCTCAGGAATGTGCGGCTGCCCGGGTCTGTTTAGAAGGCCGCCCGGGTCGGCAGTGTGGAATCAGCCAAAATTGTGAGCGGGCCACCGATTACGGTATAAACTCGCCGGTCCTGACGGTCGCCGCTAAATCGTACCTGCTCGTACCCCCTGCTGAAATGAAACACCCGCTGCCACCGTCAAGTCCGGTGCAGCCCAAATCGACCTCGACCTTGTGAGTCTGGTGAGGCCTCTTTTTGTGATCTGCTCAGCTCACCGGACCGTCGCAGCGATCAATAGCAGTCGTTCGTGGGTTGCCCGGTGATGATGAAGATACTCACGTTCCCTGATAAACTATTAGAACTGGCAGTATATTCTTCCCAGCGTGTGTGACCTATTCGGAAGAGAACTCCCATAGGTCCTTGACTCTAAGGAGAGATGGCCGAGTGGCTGAAGGCGCACGCTTGGAAAGCGTGTTTACTCGAAAGGGTAACGTGGGTTCGAATCCCACTCTCTCCGCCATATTTTTCAACAAGGTGCAACCACACTTCACTTCAGGGGCGGGAGTATAGCACACGAAGCGTGTGACCTGAAGAGTGGTAGTGGTTCCGTCGGAACACTCTGTGCATCCCCGCTGTCGCTGCCTGCGCCTTCTGTCTTCTCGTGTGACGGTCGTAGAGCACCATCGCGATCACGATTGCGATTCCCAATGGTGATTTGATTCTCCTAGAACGTTGACGGCTTGCCGCCGCACAGCAAAATGGCATGCTTGAATGCCTTGACGAAACGTTTGGCGTCGTCGGCGTTGTCAAACACTATCTCTACAAACGTGTTACGAGAAAGCCAGCCCCCAGTTTGGGGTGAAGATTTTTCATTCACCACCCTACGGCTGTTGGTAGTGGCAGCGTATGCAGCATTGCCAAATGGGGGTCTTTCGCCCAAGACACGCTATTCGGGTCTAGGTCTCGGAGTGAAAACGCATCAACCGTTGTACCGACATCTTTGTAGTTCAGCGTCACAGTCCAAGCAGTCGTCGCTGCACACCCGGTGCTGGAGAACGTTGCAACATCGTGACGCTCTTCACAGTTCGGCGTACCGATCTCGCAATCTCCATTGGTGTCCTTTCTCTGACCTGCATACTGGTAGCCATTGTCAGCCACGAAATTGTGCATCCAATTTGGGAAAGCAGGTCGCGCTCACCTTCTGTGAGTTTCGGCGTAACCGTTGCCGCCTTCTTCTTCGGCATATCGCCCCTTGAATCTAGGTAATCGAAACGATCACGCGACCCGCCTTGACTGGATGCTCGACTAACTCATGGGCGTGTGCGATCTGATCCAACGGGACAATTTCCGCGATGTCGAGTCCCTGCCAGCCCATCTCAAGCGCCCTATTGATGTCGCGAGTCGCCTCGATCTTTGCTTCGGTCGGCACGTCGTCGCTGCCCACGAAGAAGAGTCGGGCGTTCACGAACACAAGCTGCCAGACCGGAGTCTCCGGCATCGGGGCGTTCGTGGCATACGTCGCGATGGAACCGCCTTGTGTCAGCAGTTGCGTATCGGTCTTGATGTTAGCTCCAAAAGCGACCTCTACGATGTGCGCGACTCCATCGGGAGCCAACGCCCGAATTCGTTCTACCAGCTTGTCCCCTGTGAGCAAGACTTCGTCTGCTCCCGCACTCGATGCGATCTCTTTATCGCTTTCGGAACGGCATGTAGCGATTACTCGCGCTCCCGCTTGATGCGCCAGTTGAACGGCACAAGCTCCGACTGCACCCGCACCGCCCTGCACTAGAACGTTCTTACCCTTGACAGAACCCCCCAAGTGAACCGCCCGATGAGCGGTTATGCCGGGAATGCCGAGACAGGCACCCTGCTCCAGAGGCACACCTTTCGGGAGTTCAACCGCCTGCTTAAGCGGAACCACCGTGTACTCGGCGGCTGTTCCGAAGGGTCGATAAGATTGAGCGGCATAGCACCAGACGCGCCGTCCGACCCATTCCCGCGAGACGCCTTCGCCAACTGCATCAACAGTGCCCGAACCATCGCTGTGCGGAATGACACGCGGATAAGGCATCCCAACGCCAAACGCATCCTCGCGTTTCTTGACATCACCCGGATTCACGCCGGAGAAGGCGATACGAATCCGGACCTCGCCTGCGCCGGGCTGCGGGTCTTCCATCTCGCCGACGACCAGCACATCCCGCGCTGCACCCTGTTTCTCGTACCAAGCGGCTTTCATGTTTGTGCGAAGGCTTCTAGCTTTCGATTTCGCCTAGTCGGAAAGTCGAGGACTCGGCTCGGCAGCAGACACCATAGCGCTGCCAGAGCCGGAACCAAGGGCTGTGCGCGAGCATTTCATCGTGCCTTCGATTTGCAGCAGAGATGTCGCTTGCGCTGAGTGGTCTTATATCCGGCGCTTCGAACATTTCCTGTAGCTGCTCGATGTCGCCAATGATGCGTTCAACGTCCATGCGTCACAATCATCTAGGAGAAAGCGCGAAGGTTGTCCCTCTCACTCCTGATGCGATGATGCGTACCGCTCGATGAGATCAGCCACTTCGTCGGGCTGATCCTCCACAACGTAGTGTACGGCGTTCTGAATCAATCCCGTCTGGACGTGAGTACACCCAATTGCATGGAGACCTTCCGCGATCTTGGGAATCAACTTCGCAAAAGGGGAACCGTCCCCGGCAGCCAAGTACAACGGCACGTCATTTTGCCCGCGTTGTGCCGCATTGAATTGCACGTTGGCGGGAAACGCCCGGTACATTTCAAATACGGCGTGAAGCTGCGCCTCGGTGCGGTAGGCATTCACGAAATGTTCCACATCCCCCGGTATGAACTTGCCAAACTGGAAGAAGTAGCCGAAGTAATCGGCTTGCCGTCCAATGACCAGTTTCTCGGCAAGCCCCGGAACTTGCATAAACCGGACGTGCCACATTTTGGGGTCACCTTGAATCTCGTTCCACCCCTCGATTCCCGGAACTCGCGTATCGAGGATCATCGCTCCCGTGTCGCATCTGGATAACGGCGAACGAACGCATAAGCGACATGCCCGCCTATGTCGTGACCAACAATGTACACGCGCTCCAACTTGAGCGCCTTCGTCAGCTGATAAATATCTTCCGCCATATTAGCCGCATCGTAACCGCTTTCCGTTGCTGTCGAGCCGCCCACCCCGCGCAGATCAACCGCGACCACCGTGAACCGTCTCGCTAAATGCGGCATGATTGCGTGATACTCGAACCAGTCCTGCGGGAACCCGTGGATCAGGATGACGGCGGAACCCTTTCCTCCACGAACATAATGAAGAGTGATCCCATTCACTGTCGTGGTTTCCGAAGTGAACTCTTTACCTAATCCTGTTGCCATCGCCTTCGGTTGTTCTTGCGCCTGCATTTGAGGAGTATAGTGAACCCAACCCAGCAAAAGAGAGAGCACTAGGAACAGCCGAGGAAAAAGGCAGCTTGTACGTGTGATGAGCCTTCGGATCGCCGTTCCTCGAAACAAATGCTTCATTGGACTCCTCCAACTCTGCTTCGGCAGCTACGCCGAAGCGGAAATCGGCCAAACGGACGCAGTCTTTCCTGAGCGATTCGTGCATTGCCAGTCAAAGCGCCTGCAAGGAACACCCTGCTACTCTTGCCAACGGGCACAGAGTACCATGTGGGACATGAGCAGAATACGCCCACAATGCCTCGCCGCGAACCCTTCGGATCGCTCGGCGCAAGCCGATGTCCTTCTTCGGGAAGAGCCAGACGAGGAAGAGGACGATGAGGAAGATGAAGGAAACGTCACGGACCATGAGGGTGACGACGATGAAGAGGATGACGGAGGCTACTCGGTGCAGGTGTGCCGTTTGTGTCAGTGGTGAAGGATGAAGCACGAAGATTTCGTCAAGGTTGCAGAAGAGACTTTGGATTCACTGCCGGAAGAGTTCCGCATCCGCATCCAGAACGTCGCGATCCTAGTTGAAGATTTTCCTGCGAACCAGCGACCACCCAAGCTGGGGCAGCGCAGGCGACTGCTTCTAGGCATCTTTCACGGGGTGCCTACGACGAAGAGGAGCGTCTTCAATCTCCCTGCGGGACCGGATCACATCGTGCTTTATCAAAAGAACATCGAAGCGGTCTGTTCGAGCGAGGCAGAAGTCCGCCACCAAATCCGCCAGACGCTTATCCACGAACTGGGGCACTATTTTGGGATGACCGAGGAGCAACTGAAGGATGTGTAGCGGTAAGGGCATCGGACATTGGATCACGAACTCCCCGATCACGCCCCTCGATTCGTCCGCTGCCAGTCGATTCGCCAACGTCCGCCCGCCATAGGAACCCAGAACAGTTTCTTCAGCGGTGTTGCACGCGCATGGTGGTACAGCACAGCGGCTCTCTCGTAGAACCCGCGAGTGTGCCACGAGTCCGGGAATCCGAACTTCTGGAAATCGAGATGGTGGCAGAATTCGTGACAAAGAGTGCTCAGGAACGTCCCAAACGAGGTAATTTCCTTCCGCACTGCCGTCCGCATCCACACCCGGATCAGCATTGAGGCAGGGGTGTAGTCGCCAAAGAGTTCGACTGTACCATGCTCACGGGTGCGCAGAGGTCTCGCGGCTAGTACCCGGACGCCACATGTCGGAACTTCATAGAAGGTTGAGGCGCTCGCCAGAAACTCGGTGCAGGCGCTCCGAACATCTCGAATGTTGTCCGCCTCCATTGCAAATTCGAGGCTCTGGGCAGTCTCCTGCAAATGCCCGTTCCGTGGCAGATCGAGAGCCTTGATTCGGTCACTCTCAAGAAATCCCGCCCGGTTCGCCTTGCGCGGAGGAGCGTCGGTGAGCATAGGTTATCTTTAACCGAACGGAGTCCAATTACAAAATGAAGCATCAGATCGTTCACACGCTTCAGAAATACTTGCTCAATCCGCCGATCAAGCTCGCGCTTGTGGTGGGGTTGCCTCTACCCGGATATGCGTTGCTCGAAACAAAAGGAAGGAAGACGGGGAAGCCACGGCGCACGCCTGTGGGGGAAGGACGCATCGGAAACCAGTTCTGGCTAGTGGCAGAGCATGGCATGAAGGCGGGATACGTCCGCAACATTGAACGTGATCCGCGTGTACGACTGAAATTGCGCGAGGGATTTAGGACTCGATGGCACACGGGCACTGCACATCCGCTCTCGGACGACGATCCGCGTGAGCGCCAACGCTGGCTGGCAACTCAACTGCCAAGCAGTGCCGGGAATTCGCGTGCGGTGCGTCTCTTCGGAACACAACTGCTCAGTATTCGAGTTGATCTGGACTGTTGACCCTCAGCCTTCGCGGTTGCAGTGATTTCTTATGCAGCCTTCTCCACCGGAAGCCCCGCTTCCATCCAGCCCTGTTTGCCTTCGGGATAGTGCGCCACGTTCTTGTAGCCCATCGCCGCCAATTCACGGGCAGCGTATTCGCTGGCGTGTCAATGCGTGTTCGCGCAGTAGGTGACGATTTCGGCGTCCTTGTTGGGCAACAACTGTGGGGCGAGTTCCTTAATGCGTTCGGGCGGAATGTTCAGTGCTCCGGGGATATGGGCTTCGCGATAGCGTTCGGGCGCGAGCGTCTCGACTACCGTGATTCCTTGCTTCTTGTCGAGTTTCGACTTCAGGTCTTTGGTCGAAATTGTGCCGTCCATTTTGATCTCCTCAATGCTCAATCTTAATCATGCAGGTCGCGAAAGCGTGGCTCGATAGTCAGCAGCGAATTTCTCGATGCCTTTGCGCGTAAGCTCGTGTTGAATATCAAACGTTTCCCACCCTTGCTCCAAGTCAAGCTCCTCGTAAGGAATCGGTTTACCGGGAGCCTTGTATTGGAACTGGTTGTCGGGCATTGGGGAATTCTTGCTCGCCCATAGTTCCAAGATTTTCACGGGCACGGTTGCTAGCTCTGTTTGGAGGACGAAACAGTAGAGCAGGTGTTCGAGACTGCGGATGCTGGCAGCTAAGACAAGAACGTGACCATCACCCTTCGAGAACATCCGCTTAATGTTCTTCACGACATCCATTCCGTTCTGACCGATGTCATCCAAGCGCCCGACGAAGGGCGAGACGTAAGCTGGCTCCTTTGTGCCTTTCGTTGCTGCGTACACTGCGGCTGCCTGTTGCTGCGAAAAGCAAAGCGTCATATTGACCCTCATGCCCTGCTTCACCGAATTCTGTGCCGCTCGAAGCCCCTCAGCCGTGCATGGATATTTGACGTACGCATTGGGAATCCACGAAAACATTTCCTGCCCTTGGCTGAACATCTCCTGTGCCTTCGTCTTCTCATCCGAGAAAACTTCGATAGACACGCCAGCATCGCCGACCAATGGGGAGATTGTTTGAACGATTTTCTTGTATTCATCCATTTCCTCCCGGTTGGAGAGTTTGTGACCTGACGCGATTAGCTCTTTGATGTGAGGGTTCTTGGCCATCAACGAAGGGTTGGTGGTCTGTCCATCGACAAATCCCAGCAGTTCCTTAACCTGTCGGGTCTCCTGCGGGTCGCCGCCATCCACAAGTATTTTTGTCTTGGGTCGAGTCATTGAAATCCTCCTTCTGTTCGCCGGGAACACACACGTGTATGTTCGATGCTAAGCCGAGTCAGCCGGATGTCGAAATCGACTTAATCATTTGGCTGAACCTAGGGATCAGGATGACCGCTATGCCGAAAACATTCAAGATCGGTGAGCACGTGCGATGGAATGCCGAGGCTGGTAGGGTTAGTGGAATCATCATCAAGAAGATCACTTCCGATACGAAATTCAAAGGGTACGTGCATCACGCCTCGCGTGAAGCGCCACAATATCTCATCAAGAGTGACAAAACTGAACACGTAGCAATTCACAAAGGCGCTGCTATCCGGCTGATCCCACCACGAGCAAGGAAATCCGGCAGAACCACGGGAGCCACGGGAACCACGAGGCAGAGGAAACGATGACAAACGACGGACGCATGCAACGAGAGTCAAACCTGATCGCCACCGTCAGGAAGACGCTCCCAGAGTTCGCGAAAGCGTGCGCGGATGAGGCGGAATTGGTGTTACTTCACCAAGATGCTTTCGCCGCCGACTATCAAGAGGACGAGTACAGGCTCCTCGGTATGGCTATCAAGTACGCTGGTCTCCGTGGAAAAGAAGTGCGCGTGATTGGGAAGAACCGAAGCTCGTTTGTCGAAGAAGACAGAATCCAGTGAGCACAATCAGCCTTCTGCGTGCTACGCCGCCTCCGCACCCACGCTGCAATGTGCGCCCTCCGAATCGACAAACTGCGCCAACACGCCGCCGAAATCCTGCTTCTTGGGAGGCATGGTAAACAGCACGCCCTTGGCGCTCATCTCCCGCCAGAAAGCCTCTACATCCGCGACGGTGAAGCCCAACTCAACTTTTCCTGCTGGGTTCTTGTCTGAAGCCGGGTGCAGAGCGAGGGTGGTGTCACCCGTCACGAACTCGCTCCAACCGGACGACTCGAACTTTACCTTTAGACCGAGCACATCGCGGTAGAACTTCACAGCCTTGTCCATGTCGGCGACAAACTTGATCGCGTACCTAAACTGTGTTTCTTGCATTGCAGCCCTCCAGTCGAGCGTGCCACGTTCGCCGTGGCGGACATGAGCGACAGGATACACGAGGACAGCGAGTAGACAAGGAATAGGATTTACAAAATGGAGGAGCCGTCGCGGTGCAACTCCAAGAGAATTCGTATCCCCCGATAAAAGTTCTCTTTGCGGTAGGCTGTCTCCCAGCGATCCAAGACCGAGCGCAATTCCCGCTGCGCGTTCCGAATCGCGACTCTTGCCCTCGGTCTCCTGATCCGCAGACGTTTGAGAGAACGGAAACTTTCGGCAATCTCCGGCTCGATCCGCTTGCGCGAACCCCGCGCATTTTTTATCCAGCGTGGCGGAATATTCGCCCGGAATTTCAGGTAGCCACGAACAACGGAGCCTGCGCTTGACGTAAACAGCCGTGCTTCTCTCGGCATCCGTACCCTCCTCACCAATTTTCGCCATCCGAGCCTACGTGGAACACTCCTTGGTGGTTCGCCTCTTCGTACGCCAGAGCGCACCACTCACCCTCGATCACTTAGATAGTGTCCTCGTTTGACGGACACTTCATTTCGAACCTACGGCTGTTGGGTGCTTTGGCTGATAAAGACCGACGTTGCCACCACTTGGAAGCCGCATCTTCGTAATGGAACCCCATCGCGCCTCCTCAACCTTAGAGCACTTAACACCCTTCTTTGCGAGCGAAGCCATCTCGGTCTTTAGGTCGTCGCAGAGTTCGTGGACATCGTCCTCAGAAGGATGAAATGCGGCTTCTGTTGGCGGCAGGGCGAAGATCAGCCAGCCATGACCCGCATCCACCGATTTGAAGCCGAGAATATCGCGGAAAAAGGAGCGATCCGCTTCAGCGTTCTTGCTGTAGACCACTACGTGAGCGCCGGAAATCATTTGTCCCTCCCAAGAACAGGACGCCGCCAAAATCTAACCTAAACGGTCTCCAAAGTCACCGCGACCCTCATGCGTGTGCGATTCGCCGCTTACAAGCCGACACGCTATCGGTGGACTGGGATAGGAGGTATCGAATTCTTGCGGAGCTTACCTTTCAATATCGCCTAGTCGGAGTTCGGGATGTTCCGGGCGGCAGCAGATACCATATCGCTCCCAGAGCCGAAACCACGGGCTATTTGCCAGCTTCTCATCGTGTCTTCCGTCGCGGCAGGCCGAATCAGCGGCAATGTCTCAAGGGATTGAAACGATGGCGCTTGATCGGTTCATGTTGAGTGGTACCGATCCGCAGGGTATTGTACTGGGTTTTGCCGCGTTCGACGATGATGTCATAAAACGGGGAGTTGCCACTCTCGCAATTGCACTCTCGAAATGAGAGCAGTAACGATCGCGATAGCATGCCAACGCTAATTCTCGTAGATCGGCGAGGCGCTGGACCATAGACGACTGCCAACACTCGACCGATACGAGGTCGCAAGGCACTGCTATTGGCATCGAGTTCGTGGATATTCCCGTATCCGGTAAACAGAAAGACCCAAAATCTTCAAGCGCCAAGTCTTGCGAGTCCCATCTCCGCAAGCGAGATTGCGTTCGCAGTTGACATACCATACCCGGGTAGGATAGGGTGCCAACTGTTTACAAGCCATTAATGATCGTCAGGTCTAATGAATTGCCGGCCCTGTCTGAAGAGAAAGCCAGAGAGAGCTTATGCCCCGACTACTCCAATCGTCACCATTTCTGTTTATAGCAATCCTCGCGTCTGTGGGTTGCTCTGACGCGCCCAAAAAAGCTTCCGCCGACAATGCAGCGGCGATCCAGCATCAGGGTAATCGCATCATTGTTCCGCCGGCATCTCCTCTGGCCAATCGTTTGGAAGTGGAGCCGGTCCAACTAACTAGTATCACGCGGCAAGTTACGGCGCCAGCCTCGGTTGAGGCTGACCCCGCACGCTACGCCCGAATCCTTCCGCCTTTGAATGGTCGCGTGTTGAAGCTTTTTGTGCACCCCGGCGACTCGGTAAAGAAGGGCGACGAGCTCCTTCTATTAGACTCGCCGGATTTCGGAGGTGCCCAAGCCGACTATGCTCGCGCCCGGACCGCGTTGACGCAGACCGAACACTCCCTGGAGCGACAGCAGGACTTGGCGGCGCACGGCATCGTAGGACAACGCGAGGTTGAACAGGCGAAGACTGACCGTGACTCCGCTCTGAGTGACTTTAATAGGACCAAAGATCGCCTCAGGCTGCTCGGCATGGACCCTGACAAAACGACCCTCGGCTCGCCGCTGATCGTGCGCTCCCCGCTTACCGGGAAAGTGCTCGATATTCTGGCAGCCACTGGTGAATTTCGAAACGATCCCACCGCTCCGCTCATGACCGTAGCAGATCTTTCCGACATTTGGGTCACCGCGAACGTTCAGGAAAAAGACATCCATTTTGTGCATCGAGGCGATCCGGCAGTCGCGACGTTTGCGGCATACCCAACGGAAACTTTTGGCGGAAAGGTTCTATTCGTTGCGGACGTTCTCGATCCCGACACCCGCACCGCAAAAGTTCGAATCGCTTACCCGAACCGGGATGGCCGTCTGCGTCCGGCCATGTTCGCTACGGTTACTTTGAAGACGTGGGACACAAAGGAATTGACCGTTGCCACAACAGCGCTCGTACTATCCGGCGACGCGACAACTGTGTTTGTTCAGCTCTCGCCGAACACCTTTGAGCAGCGACGGGTAGGCACCGGAGAGCAGATTGGACAGCGCACCGTTATCAAGGATGGCTTGCAGATTGGCGAAAAGGTCCTCATTCGAGAAGGGGCACTTCTACAATGATCGACCATTTCGTAACGCTCTGCCTGAAACGTCGCCAAGTCGTGTGGCTCATCGCCATTCTGATGGCAATTTTCGGCTATTCCTCGTGGAAGGCGCTGAAAATCGAAGCCTATCCCGACATCGCCGATGTCTCATCCCAGGTCATCACGCAGTATCCGGGCCACGCCGCTGAAGAGGTTGAGGAGCAGGTCACCGTACCCTTGGAGCGGGAATTGAATGGAATTCCTGGTTTGCAGATCATGCGTTCGCACAGCACGTTTGGCCTGTCCCTGATCACGTTGGTGTTTCAGGATGGAGTCGACGATTACTGGGCGAGGCAAAGAATCACCGAGAGGATCGCCGGAGTGAGTCTTCCACCCAATGCCAATCCGGGGCTCGATCCTCTGACATCACCAATTGGTGAAATTTACAGGTACACGCTTGAGTCGAAATTCCGCGACCAGCGCGAACTTCGCGAATTGCAGCAATGGGTGGTGGTTCCGCGCCTGAAAGAGGCAGTGGGAGTTGCCGACGTCACCAACTTTGGTGGCGAAACCACACAATTTCAACTGATCGTGGATCCTGCCAAACTCGCCCAGTATAACGTCTCACTTCAACAGGTGATTGCAGCGATTCAGGCCAACAACGCGAACGCGGGCGGCAGCATTGTGGTGCGTGGCGAGCAGGGTTACGTCGTACGTGGAATCGGCCTGGTCCGCTCTCTCCAAGATCTGGGCAATATTGTGATCCTCGCGAAGAATGGCACGCCCGTTTTTGTGAAGAATCTCGGGTCGTTACAACTTGGCGCTCTGGAACGACGAGGAATTCTCGGAAAGGACGCGAACCGCGACGGGGTGTCAGGGATTGTCCTCCTGTTGCGCGGCATGAATCCCTCCCAAGTGTTGGAAGGTGTTCACGCTCAGGTCGACGCGTTGAACAACGGGATACTGCCTCCTGATGTGGAAGTCGTGCCGTACATCGATCGCACCGATCTTGTTCACACCACGGTGACTCGCGTAGGCCACACTTTACTTGAAGGTATGGGATTGGTCCTGATTGTTCTGATTCTTTTCCTGGGAAGCCCCAGGGCCGCCCTTATGGTTGCTGTAACGGTGCCGTTTTCGCTTCTTTTTGCGTTCATCTGCATGCGCTTCACCAATATTCCAGCCAACCTGTTGTCACTCGGCGCAATTGATTTCGGCATTATCGTGGATGCCTCGATCGTGGTGATGGAGAACATCCTCCGTCACCGCGAGGAGCATCCAGATTGGGTTATGAGTGAAGACGACGCCGTGGCCTCCGCCATTCAGGTTGCCCGCCCGATCTTCTTTGCTACGCTCATTATTATCACGGCCTACTTGCCGCTGTTTGCCTTTCAACGGGTTGAGAAGAAATTGTTCTCTCCCATGGCGTATGTGGTGGGGTATTCGCTGGTTGGTGCCTTGCTCATGGCTTTGGGGATTATTCCCGGCCTTGCACTGGTGACGTATCAGAAGCCCGGCAAACCGTTTCACAATCCAGTCCTCGCGTTTCTTTCCCAGCACTACGAACGTGCCATACGGCACCTTACTCACCATCCGATGCATGCCATCATTCCAGCCGTTATTGCCGGAATTGTTGCAGTCGGTTTATCAGTGACGATCGGCAAGGAGTTTCTGCCCTATCTTGATGAAGGATCCCTTTGGCTTCAAGTGCAACTCCCGCCCGGTCTGTCGCTTGAAAAAGCCGCCAGCATGGCTGACGAACTTCGGGCTGCGACTCTGGAATTTCCGGAGATCTCAACGATCGTCAGTCAACTCGGCCGTAATGACGATGGTACTGACCCGTGGACTCCGTCGCACATCGAGTGTTTTGTCGGCCTCAAGCCCTACGATACCTGGCCTAACCACGGAGACAAACTGGATTTGATCAAACGAATGAGTGAGCGGTATTCCAGAATCCCTGGTGCGACGGTGGGTTTTTCACAGCCAATGATCGATGGAGTTAACGACAAGATCTCGGGCGCTCACAGTGATCTCGTGGTGAAGGTTTTCGGCCACGAATTCGGGGAACTGCGTCGAATCGCAGGCGAGCTTGTCGATCTCCTCCAGAAGATTCCCGGCGCTTCCGATGTGACTATCGACCAGGAGCCGCCCCTGCCACAGATTCAGGTAAGAGTGAACCGGGAAGCTGCCGCTCGATTTGGAATAAACATTGCCGACATCGCCACAATTATTGAGTCGGGGATCGGCGGAAAGGCGATATCCACGCTGTTTATCGGGGACCGTGTATACGACATTGCGGTTCGTTTTCCGGAATCTGTCCGTTCGAGCTCAGACGCGATTGGTAGCCTTACCGTCACTCTGCCCAGCGGAGCCCGTATCCCCCTTTCACAAGTGGCTGAAATCAGCACAGCAACCGGCGAGAGCAGTATCACTCGAGAGATGAATCGCCGGCATCTTACCGTCAGACTCAACTTGCGAGGCCGGGACCTGTCTGGCTTCTTTGCCGAAGCACGTGAAAAAATCGCGCACGAAGTGAAATTTGATGGCGCCAAATATCAGATCGAATGGGGCGGGCAATTCGAAAACCAGCAACGCGCCCAGCAGCGTCTGGCATTTATTGTACCCGGCGTCCTTGCTCTGATTTTCGTGTTGCTATATTCCTCGTTCGGTACTTTGCGCCACGCTGGCTTAATTTTGACAATTGTTCCGGTGGCGCTGCTGGGCGGGCTCATTGCCCTGACGTTCCGCGGCATGACCCTGAACGTGTCAAGCGCAGTCGGATTTATAGCGCTCTTTGGTGTTGCCGTCCAGAATGGCGTCATTATGGTCGCAAGCCTCAACCATCAGCGCCATGAACACAAAGATCTGCAGGACGGCGTCGTTCTTGGCGCTTCACAACGCCTGCGGCCCGTCCTGATGACGGCGACGGTCGCCGCCATCGGCCTGCTTCCTGCCGCGCTTGCGCGTGGAGT
This sequence comes from Terriglobia bacterium, assembly GCA_963803655.1. Lineage (GTDB taxonomy): Bacteria > Acidobacteriota > Terriglobia > Terriglobales > Acidobacteriaceae > JAIQFF01. The sequence continues at coordinate 102,781 of CAWDNR010000005.1, read as the reverse complement.
TGGAAGTGATGTTCAACGCCCGCTCGCCACAGTGATCGTCGGCGGACTTATCACTGCAACACTATTGACGCTTCTGGTAGTCCCTTCGATCTACTTATTGCTTGAGCGCAGATTCGACCGAGCTCATCCAAGGGTTTCGCCTGATCAGGAGGACGTCTAATGAAACTGCGACAGCTTATTGTGGCACTTGCTCTTTGCCCTCTCGCGACTCCGATCATCGCTTTGGGTCAGATCAGTGCGCAGGGTAAAGACCAGACTCTCGATCAGCCATCGGAATCGATGCGTCCCCATATTACCTTCGAAGATTATGTTACGCAGGTCCTGCGTTCGAACCTTGCTCTCCTAGTTCAGAAGTCCAATGTCGATCTATCGAAGGCTGCGGTCACGTCGGCCCGTGTAACGCCTGATTGGTCTGTGGATGTTGGTTTGCCAACTGTCGATATTTCCAATCAAGGCCAGCCTACGAATTTCAGCACGGGGCTTAACATTCCGATTGAACTGGGAGGCAAAGGCGGAAAACGTGTCCACGCGGCCTTAGCCGATGTTGCAACGGCTGGGTTCGATTACGACGACGCTGTACGGCAGCTCCGAGCCACGGCAGCAGGCGCTTTCATTGCTTCCTTAAGCGCCCGCAGTATCCTTCAATCGAGCTTCAAGAGTCTCGGGGAGTTCGACCGGATTGTGGAGGTCAACGAACAGCGGGTTCGGGTCGGCGATATAGGGGAGATCGAACTGATGCAATCCCAGGTTGATCGCGACCAATTTAAGGCGGGTGTGATCAGCGCTCAGGCTGATGTTTATAGTGCTGATCTGACACTAGCTCAGCAGCTCGGACAGGCGGAGAAATTGTCCACCCAGATGCCCGTGCCAAGCGGACATCTCGAAGTCCCAATTCGCACTTTCGATCTCGATCGGTTAGTGGCTAACGCGCTACTGAAACGGTCGGATGTCATTTCACGCCAGCGTGCCGTCATGGCCGCTGATCTACGTATCCAGCTGGCACAAGCGAATCTGATTCCGGACCTTGGGGTTAGTGGGTCGTATTCTCATACGGGGACAGGCACGGCGGGATTTGTTCAGCCACCAGATAATACTCTTGGCGCTTCACTCTCCGTGAATCTTCCATTTTCCCGCTGGCGACATCAAGGTGAGATCGAAACTGCGCGCGCTTCGCGGACGCAAGCCGAGTTCCAACTGCGCTCCGCACAGATCCAGGTGGAGTCCGAGGTACGAGATGCCTACTCTCGCTATCAGGCCAGTGTTTTGCGACTGAAGCTCTATCAAGGAGGTGTGTTAAAGGAGGCAGATCGCGTCCTTCAGGCCCGACTTTATGCCTACCAACGTGGAGGCGCGACTCTGCTCGAAGTCATCGATGCGCAGAAGACGTCTGCAACTATTTACCTTGCGTATTCGCAGGCGCTTGCCGATCACGCGAATGCGCTCGTGACTCTTGAAGAGGCTGCAGCAATGTGGGATGTTTCTTTTTGAGTCCAGTACTACAGAGGACAGCTCGCGCTACTTCAGGTAGGTGCGGACAATTGTAATGAGATCGTCCGCCGCCGCCTCCGATGACTTGGAATGCCGGGGCATATGGTTGCGGATGTGATCCTCCATCAATTCTCCCATTAGGCTATTGATGGCTCCGCGGGCAGCGGAGAGGCGCTGCAACATTTCCGCGCACTGTTCGTCATCGTTCAGAGCTCGCAGAACAGCTTCGAGCTGGCCAATAATCTTTTTTGTACGGTTTACTAGATCTATCTTTTCTGCGGTTGTGTGAGACATCGGAGCAAGGTCTACCCTAAGGGGGTATAGTACACAGCAAGCGGTTACAGTGCAACATTCTTGAGGTACACGGCGCAGGGAAAGGGAGAACATTCTGTGAAAAAGGAAGAGGTCCTCGCCAAGATTCACGAGGTCGGGATCGTGCCCGGAATTCGCACTTCCTCGGCTGAAGATGGCCGGTTTGCCGCCGAATCAATCGCGGCTGGTGGAATTCCGATCGTCGAAATCACAATGACGGTGCCGAAGGCAATTGACGTGATTTCCGATATGGTGAGAAATTCTTCGAACGTTATCGTTGGCGCGGGAACTGTGTTGGACCTTGAAACGGCCCGGCGCTGTTTAGATGCGGGAGCTGGGTTTCTCACGAGTCCAGGACTCGATTTGAAGATCGTTGAGTTCGCCGTCAAAGAAAACGTCCTTGTTATCGCGGGCGCGATGACGCCAACCGAAGTGATTACCGCGTGGGGGGCGGGGTCGGAATTGGTAAAGGTCTTTCCTTGTGCGCCGATCGGGGGCCCAGCCTACATAAAGGCACTACGCGGGCCCTTTCCGCAGGTGACCATGATCGCTGCCGGGGGTGTCAACCAAGAGACAGCCGCTGACTTCATTCTGGCAGGGGCAGCTGCGCTTGGAATCGGTGGGCGACTAATACCGAAAGCTGCCCTTGAACAGCGGCAGCCCGAACGCATCAGCGAACTGGCCAGGCGGTTCTTGCGAATCGTGCAGACAGCTCGTAACAAAACCTTGCGCCGGAATTAGGCGAGGATGGTACTTGTGGGTCGATGTCAGATGGTGTGTGCAAAGTTGGAAAAACGGAACGTCAGCGCTCGCAAAGCTCTATGATGCGCGGTTACAGTAATAGACCGAGAAAGACGAAGACTGCAGCAAGGACGGAGTGCGCATTGAAGAAACGAAAGCGATGCCATTACGAAAAAGAAATCGAGTAATGCGTTTACTGACGAAAGGTTCGCAGGCGGCCGACTTGGATTCCCAACACTCCCACAGGCTGACATCAGGAGGAGCGTGAACCCGACCGCGAGCACTTCGTGAACCGCAGGGCTAAACTTTTGGTCATGATCATTCGCACTTCCTTCGCCGAGTGATAGCCCACCTAAGCCTACCCAAAGATATTTGAAATTTTGATCTCCATCGGTTCTTTGTCCGATGATCTTGTTCTCGACGCAAGAGTCAAAGGAAGAAACCGATGGAGACCTTTGCAAAGCTGTTTGGCAGCCTGCTGGCCTTGGTATATCACTGTTTCGATCGCATCGTCATCCTTGGCCATCTGCCCTTGCTCACCCGCCCCGAGAACATCGTCCACTTTTTTCGCGACATCCACCAAGTGAGTACCATCAGCAAAGAGGCCTTGCGTCAGCGAACCGACGATTACCATCGCTGGGTGGAAGCCTTCGCCAAGAAACGTAAGATTCCCATGAGTGGGCCGAAAAAGGGGTCCGCAAGGAAGACTACATTCATCCCCACCTGCGACGAACGGAGCGCCGCCATCAGTTCGGAGTCTATTTCATCCTCAAGAGCATGGAACTGGGACCCTCCTTCCGTTCCGCCGTTCCCAAGTTTCCGGTCGACGATCCCCATTACCGCATCCTCGCCCGACAGCGTTCCCGCTACACTCACTATTACTTCTACATTCGCGACGAAGTGCTGGGGCCGATCGCCTTGTGCGTGGGATCGTTCCTCCCCTTTTCCGTCACCTACTATCTCAATGGCCATCACTTCATCGAACGCGAACTGGAGCGCGCCGGCGTGCCGTTCCGTAAAGACGACAATGCCTTTCTCTGGGTGGCCGATCAAAAAGCCTTACAGGCGGCGGCCGACCGTCTCAGTGCCCAAGTCATTCACAAGCAGCTTGATCATTGGACTTGGGTGGTAGGACCAAAGTTTTCCCAGAAAGACCGAGCCGCTATCAATCTCAGTCGCCACTACTCCCTACAACAGGTGGAATACTGTCGGAACTTCATCTTCCGACGCAACTTCCCCATCCACAAACTGTTCGAGCGCTCCTGCGACTTAGGACTATTCCGCCTCACCGCCGACAAGCTCTCCCAGATGTTCGGCTTTCGTCTCCACAAGCGACTGCGGGGCAAGCTCACTACGGTCTTGGAAAGAATGGAACATGGCCATCACGTGCTGCGCGCCTGCGCCAAGAATGCCGTGCTCCGCATGTACGAGAAGTTCTCGACCTTCTTGCGCTTGGAGGTCCTCAGTAACAACCTGCGAGACTTCGGACTGAAAAAATCCTTGGATAACTTAGAAACCGTCCGTCAGACTCTGGCTACCGTGACCGACCGTTTCGCTCAGTTCGAGGCCCAAGCTCTGGACGTTCACGTTGACTTCCCTCTATTCCAGCGTCTGGCTCTGCCCATCCCTTCTGGAAACACCAAAATCCCCGGCATTAAGATCCAGGACACCCGTATGCTCCGCCTGATGGAAGTCCTGCTCCACCGTGGTACCCAACTGGGCGGATGGCGCTCCCGCCAAATCCATGAAGCCATCCTCTCCGCCTTCCAACTCACCCCCGAAAACTACACCCTCACCCAACTCCGTTATGACCTGCGCAAGCTCAAAGCACATACCCTGCTAGAGCGCGACGGCTCCCGCTACGCCTACCGGCTCACCCAAAAAGGCATCCGTGTGGCCCTCATGTTCACTCTCTTTCACCAGCGCGTCTGCGGCCCCTTGGCCAACAGCCTGTTCCACCGCCAACCCACCCAACTCCACACCCCCACCAGCAAATTTCAAGCCGCTTATGAAAAAGCCGACGCTTCGATTCAACAGCTCATCGATCTACTTGCCGCTTGAAACTCTGAGAGATAAATTCTCAGATCTGAGGTTCAAGAACCTAGGTGCTCAGTCGCCTTGAGCGAAGATCACAAAGGTGCAAGACGAGGGGGGCTTTTGGTCATAGCGCACGCAGGGGGTAACCAGATGCGCGTTTCAAATGCAGGTGGGCATAGGGTTGACGTTGCCCATTTGGCTCTACGTTTCGATCACCGGCGTAGTGGTTTTCGAGTTCCTCAATGCGTATGCGTACAAGACCCGGTATTGATCCGGCCCGATTTTAAGAGAGTAAGTGCAAGAAACTGCCTTCGTCACTTTCCACAAAACCGTCGGTCATCGTCTTGCCAGGACCCACTCTGGCCGTGTACGCTGACGCGATAACTCAGCTAGAGAGAAAACCCTCATGGAACGTCTTCATCTTAGACCTCTGCACGACATTCGTACGGGACGTGATTGCCAATTCTGCCGACAGTCCGACGTTGAGTTTGAGAAGCGTAACCCGCTGGATAGATTGGTTCTTTCAGAACGGAACGACACGGCCAGTGCACACATGACCGAAAATGGATACGTCAAGCATCGCCTGCTTGAGATCGACGTACGCGTTGGGCCGCTGCCGTGTGTCGCATGACAAGCATCCTCTTCACTTGGGTAAACCCGAGAGGGAAGTGTTCTCGCTTTCTAATTTGGCCTGCCGGGGTGAGTCAGTTCGGTTAGCCAAAGTAAGACTGCCTGATGTTCCTCCGTTCCCAGGTAGGGTTGGGCGGAAATCCGGTGAAATCCGTTAGGCCCTTGTTCGCGAATGGAATCAGCGGCGACGAATTACAGGGGGCGTGGCCACGGAAAGCCGGCAGATCCCGAAGGCCATCGCTCTATCCATCTGAGCTACGAGCGCATCGCCATTAGTTATACATACCCGTTTTGACTTAGCTGCTTCTCGTCGTTTCCCTCGGCATTTGCGTGCGACCGACTGTGTCCGAGTCTTCGTCTTCAAGGCTACAAAGCGAAAGGGACGCAGAGAAAAGAACTCGCCAAATGTCTATATATTGAGGTTGTTCTGGTCCCAATCGGGGCCGCGATAGTTAGAGTCCAAATAACGGTCTGTGACACCGAACGTATTCATGTCGCCTGGCTCAGTGGTTTTCCAAATTGTTACTTGGTCGCACCCGCATTCGGCCATATTGGAATACAGCGATGTGCGCACAAACTGTAAGTATTCACGCGCAGCTTTCGGCCGACAGAGGTATCCCTTGTTAAATCCGCATAGCACGAGTGCCAAGTGTCCGGGCCGCGTCGCGAGAAACTGGAAAACTGCTTGGGTGACTTCTGGATACCCCGGTGAAAAAAAATCGTAACAATCACGATACGCGACACATGAATTGTCGGCGAACCAGAACCTGTCGGCTTGCCCGGCAGGATTGGTCCGGTGGAGTGGGCTTATGCGAAGGGATCACGATTCTTCCCATTTGATGGGCGAACTGGAAATTATTCCGCGCCAGAAGTCCTATTAAAGGGGATGTCAAGTGAAAAACACTTTCCCCTGCCGGAACGCCAGAAATATTTTCCGGCATCCAGCCCCTCTCGCCATAGTGCAGAGACTTCTTCTTTAGCTGCTTGACCGTTCAGCCCGGTCGCGGAGCGGCCCTGTAAGCCGCGGAGCGACGGGGCCCCCGTGTTTCTTCCTTCCTGTGGGGGTTTCATGTTGGTCATGACGGCGCCGTTCGGTTCTCTGAAACTCACAAGCTAACCTGGTTGCAGAGTTGCCAACCATGGTCCTATCTGAGACTCGTGGTCTACAGCTTTGTTGGATCATGCGAGGGGGCATAGGGTCGGCTTGGAGACTCGGTGCCGAAGCACACAAATCGCCTAACTTCTGGCTAGATACTCTCCCTCGACCCGAGCGTCTCAAAAAGAAACCCGACTGCCACCGCCAAGGATGATCCCCAAGGGATGGAACGGACTCTTGGTCCGAGACGCTCAAGCTGCTTGTAGTTTCAATTGTTTCGCGTCGAAATGTGCTCCTTTCTTCCACAGGATGAGAGTGATCGTTGCAATCTTTCGCGCCAAGGTTAGGCGAGCCATCGCCGGCTTCATACCTTTCGCGAGCAAGCCCTGGTAGAAATCGTGGAACGCTCCCTCTCGGCTGCTGGCCATCGTTGCCGCACTCTTGAAGACGGCTTTCATATCGTGATTATGATTTTGATTGAGTCCACGAACTTGCTGGGGCTTCTTCGAACGTTGCAGCTGTCCGCCCACGTACCGGTGTTGCGCACTGTCGCGCGTATTGATCGCCAGTCCGCTGTACGTCCACAGTTGTCGCTTGCTGCGGAACCGATGCGGGGTCTGGATCAGCGCGATCAGCAGAGCGGCGCGGATGGGGCCGATCGCAGGAATCTGGCGCAGTAATTTTGTCGCGCTCTGTTTCCGACTCTCGGCCAACAGATCCTTCCGCACCGCCTGCCGTAAGGCTCGCAGAGCGTCGAGTTGTTGGTAGAAGAACTCGGCTCGCCGGCGCACGCCCGCTTCTCCGATCTTGTCCAACCACTCCGCGCGATGACGCGGGGCGTAGACTTGTTGTCCCCCACACACAATGCCCCAACTGCGATACAGAGCCTTCACTCGATTCATTACCCGGGTGAGATCTTTGCTGATCGTCAGATAACTCCGGGCCAGTTCCTTCAAGGTGCGGAGGCCGTTCTCGCCGTGGTAGACCGAGCGCAGGTATCCGCCGCGCAACAGATCGGCGAGCTTGCGCGCGTCAATCCTGTCACTCTTGTTACCCTCCTTCATGAGCGCGTTTTTCCGTGGATCGCACACGACTAGCTCCGTGACGTGTGGTTTCAGCAGGTCATACAACCAAGCCGCCCAGGTCCCCTCCTCCAAGGTCACATGCAAGTCACCGTGTATTCCCTGGATACACTGCAGGATGGTGCTCGCCTTGGTTTCGATGATCGACTCCATCACCACTTTTCCCTCGCCGTTCATCACCGCAATCGAAATCGTTTCTTTGTGAATGTCCATGCCGATATACTTAATGTTCATACGGGTGCTCCTTTCGGTAGAGTTTTGCTTCACACTCAAAACCTACCTCAAAGGGGCGCCCTTTTATAATGCGTCGGCTTAGGGAAGTTGGCCCTTGCCGACGATTGGAGCGGATGACGGGGCGGCTCCGAAACAATCCGCCGGATGAAATCCTCACTTTTCCATCGTATAGGCACTGCCTGGGGCGCGAATAGTCCACCGTCAATTCAAGAGCCACTTTTAGCCCATGCACGACCGGCTGCTGCGCCAAAATGCACGTACTCAAGTTCGCAGGGTCAGAGAGGAGTCGATCTACCTCTTAAAGGGGACGAGCAGGGCTGGCAATCTGAATCGGTTATGCCGCGGCTTGCTCTTTCAGAGGCCCGAGGTCTATTGTTTTGCGCAGCCAGAGCACTATAAGAGCAGTTGACTGCGCCAAGGGCGGAGTCACTGGTGCCAAAAACTTGTCTCGAGCTCCTGCTATTTGCAATTCTGATCTGGGATCAGATTCGGCAAGCTAAGGCCGACTTCCTACTGGTGCTTCTTGTGCCCGGATTAAAAGCATGGCTCCGGTACTGGCGATCGCTGGCATGGTGGCAAGGGCGGTCATTGCGAACGCCCTTTGACCCCGTTGGAGAGATTCCTCAACCTATCGTCACCGGGCCGAATCGGATCCTAATTTTCCATTGAGGAGACCACCGATGACGGCAGGCAAGAAGTTGTGGCGAAACCGGAAGGAGAGAAAGGAATGGGCACGACGATTGCAATCGGAGGACCCAGGCCTGGAGGTAGTTCATCCTCACGCCGCAGGGATCGATGTGGGGAACAGCTGCCATTACGTCGCCGTGCGGCCGGACCGAGATCCAGAACCAGTACGCCGGTTTGAGTGTTTTACGGCGGACTTGCATCGTCTGGCCGACTGGCTACAGAGTTGTGGAGTAAAGACAGTAGCCATGCAGTCGACTGGCGTCTATTGGATTCCGCTGTACGAGATTCTCGAAGAGCGTGGCTTCGAGGTCTATCTGGTCAATGCGCGGCACACCAAGAACCTGCCGGGACGCAAGAGCGACGTGCAGGAGAGCCAGTGGTTGCTGAAATTGCACACCTATGGGCTACTGAACAACTCGTTCCAACCCGTGTCCGAGATTCGGGTGCTTCGAACCTATTGGCGGCAACGGGGAGAACAGGTGCGTGGAGCGGCGACCTGCATTCAGCGGATGCAAAAAGCGCTGACCCAGATGAACCTGCAACTCGCCAACGTGATCAGCGACATAAGCGGGCTGACCGGACAGGCGATCATACGGGCGATTGTGGCCGGCGAGCGCAATCCACTGAAGCTGGCTGCGCTCAGTGATCCGCGGGTTCACGCCAGCCAGGAAGAAATCGCCAAAAGCCTGGAGGGCAACTGGCGTCCGGAACTGCTGTTCGTGCTGCAACAGGAAGTAGACATGTTCGACACCTATCAGAAACGAATCGCCGAGTGCGACCAGCGCTTGCAGAAGCACCTCGCCAGCTTGACACATCCCCTCCAGGTCCAACCCTCAATGCAAAAGCTCAAGACAAAGAAGCCAGCAGCCAAGAATGCGCCACGCTTCGATCTCAGCAGCGAACTGCAGCGTGTCACGGGCGTGGACCTCACCCGCATTGACGGCATAGACGTGATGGTAGCCCAGACGCTGCTCAGCGAAGTGGGACTGGACATGAGTCGGTGGAAAACCGAGTCCCACTTCGCTTCCTGGTTGGGGCTATGCCCGGATAACCGTATCAGTGGAGATAAGGTGCTGAGCAGAGGCACACGCCGTGTGGTCAACCGCGCCGCTACCGCACTGCGGCAGGCTGCCAACACCCTGATGCGAAGCCGCAGCTACCTGGGTGCTCAGTACCGCCGTTTGCGTACCAAGCTAGGGGCTCCCAAGGCCATCACCGCTATGGCTCATCGACTCGCCCGCCTTGTCTATCGCATGCTGAAGTACGGTCAAACATACGTGGACAACGGGACTGACTACTACGAGGAAAGATTCCGCCAACAACAAATCCAATTACTCCGAAAAAGAGCCGCCAAACTTGGACTCCAGGTCGCGGAGATTCACGCTTGAAAGGACCTTCGCCTGGATGAATCAGTTCCGGCGACTGCGGGTGCGCTACGAAAAGCGGGCGGACACTCAAGAGGCATTCTTGTCCCTGGGGTGTGCTCTGATCTGCTGGCGCTTCCTGCGAGTCGATTGAGTAGCGGGTTGAAGATAGCTTTGCCTGCAATGCATTGACCCGCCCTTACGTCCAGCCTACTATGGGGCGACTCCATGATCGGCCAAACCATCTCGCACTACCGCATCGTGGAAAGGCTCGGTGGCGGTGGGATGGGTGTCGTTTACAAAGCCGAAGACGTAACCCTGCACCGGTTCGTTGCCCTGAAGTTTCTACCGGAAGAATTGGCCAAGGATCAGCAGGCTTTGACTCGTTTCCAACGCGAGGCGCAGGCCGCTTCTGCCCTCAGCCATCCCAATATCTGCGTGATTTACGAGGTTGCCCAACACGAAGGTCAGCCTTTCATTGTCATGGAGTTTCTGGACGGGGTGACCCTGAAACATCGGATCGCAGGCCGTCCCATGGAAACCGAATTAATTCTGTCGCTCGCTATCGAGATCGCGGACGCACTGGATGCTGCTCACGCAGAAGGCATAGTCCATCGTGACATCAAACCCGCCAACATATTTGTGACCAAACGCGGCCACGCCAAGATTCTGGACTTCGGCCTGGCGAAGGTATCTGGCTCCTCAGCAAGACCGGCTGGCGAAGCCACCGCCACAGGCACTGACGACCCCAATCTCACAAGTCCAGGTGCGGCGGTGGGTACTGTGTCCTATATGTCGCCTGAGCAGGCGCGGGCGAAGGAATTGGATGCCCGCACAGATCTGTTTTCTTACGGGGTCGTGCTCTACGAGATGGCCACGGGCCAAGTGCCTTTTCACGGGGATAGCACGGCGGAGATTTTCGAAGCCATCTTGAACCGCACACCGGTTGCGCCGGTACGACTAAATCCCAATCTGCCAGCCGATCTCGAACGAATCATCAATCGTGCGCTGGAGAAAGACCGCAACTTGCGGTATCAGCACGCTTCGGACTTGAGGGCAGAGCTGCAGCGCCTAAAACGCGACACGGAGACAGGCCGTGCAGGGGTCGTCGGTTCCGGGTCGGCACCGACAATCCAGGATGCAGACTCACGCCTTGCAGCCGGGCCAGCATCAGTTACTTCGGCCGTAGTTCGCCCTTCATCATCGAATGCGGGGAGGGCAACCGAGACTCCGAAGGCCGCCGGTAAGGAATTGTGGAAGATTCTCATTCCAGCCGCAGTTCTTGCACTCGTCGTGCTGATCGGCGCCGGACTTTATTACCGTTCGCATCACAACAAGCCCCTGACCGAGAAAGACACCATCGTGCTCGCCGACTTTACCAATAGCACTGGCGATCCTGTTTTTGATGACACGCTTAAGCAGGCGCTCAGTGTTGCTCTCAACCAATCGCCGTTCCTGAATGTGATTTCCGACAATAAAGTCGCAGCAACTTTGCAGTTGATGGCCCGCCCAGCCAGCACTTCGCTCGCGCCCGAAGTGGCCCGGGAGCTTTGCCAACGGGCAGGAAGCAAGGTTTACATCGCTGGATCGATTGCCGGGTTGGGCAGCCAATATGTGCTGGGACTGAAAGCCGGGAATTGCCAGAGCGGAGACACGCTGGCACAAGAGCAGGTCACGGCGCCGGCCAAAGAAAAAGTGTTGGACGCACTGGGCGAGGCGGCGGCCAAGCTGCGCGGTCAATTGGGCGAATCGCTGGCTACCGTGCAGCGATTTGATGTCCCGCTGGTAGAGGCCACTACTTCTTCGCTCGAAGCGCTGAAAGCTTACAGCCTGGGTGAGAAGGCCGAACGTGAGCAGAGTACCGCTGCGGGCCTGCCCTATCATCAACGTGCTGTTCAACTCGATCCGAACTTTGCCATGGGGTATCGGGCAATCGGCGGTGATTACTTCGGACTGGCACAGGCGGGGCGGGCAAGTGAGTACTTCACTAAAGCATTTGAGTTGCGCGACCATGCCAGCGAAAGAGAGAAATTGGCCATCACCGCTGATTACTATTCAAATGTAACTGGGGAACTGGATAAAGCGGCACAGGCGTATCAGGAGCACATCGCGAGTTTTCCGCGAGACTACCAAGGGTATCTCAGTGTGGGCAACGTGCTCAGCGCCCAGGGTCAGAATGAGAAGGCGCGGGAGATGTATAACCAAAGCCTAAGTGTTGCACCCGACAATGTTGCTCCCTACATCGACCTGGCAAACTGCCTGCTTACCCTGCAGCGTTTCCAGGAAGCACGGCAGGTTATCCGGGCGGCACAGGCGCGGAGGCTGGAAGATCCCATACTCCACAGTGGCCTCTATGCTTTGGCATTTCTCGCGGCAGATTCTGGCGGTATGGCCGAGGAGCAAGAGTGGTTTGCGGGCAAGCCCGAGTATGAGACCTTCGGACTTTCGACCGCGTCTGACACCGAGACCTACAGCGGTCACCTAGGCAAGGCGCGGGAGCTGACGCGGCGTGCGGTTGACTCCGCCATTCGCACGGACAGTAAGGAAAATGGAGCCGTATGGCAGGAGAATGCTGCCTTGCGCGAAGCCGCGTTGGGCAACTTGGCGAAAGCCGGGCAGGGAGCAACGGAAGGCTTAAAGCTCGTTCCCACCAGTCAAGGTGTTGAAGTTGAAGCGGCCCTGGCCTTTGCCATGGCTGGCGATCGTACACGGGCGGAATCGCTTACTCAGGAACTGAACAAGCGTTTCCCACTCGATACTCAGCTGCAATCCCTATGGCTGCCTGCGGTTCGGGCACAATTGGCCCTCAACCAAAGAAATGCGGGCACGGCCCTCAATGACTTGCAATCCTCCACTGGCTCTATCGAGTTCGGGCAAATCTCGTTCGTTAACAATATTTCCTGCCTCTATCCGACGTACATTCGCGGGCAGGCATACCTGGCGGCCGGACAAGGCAATGCTGCCGCCGCCGAGTTTCAGAAGATTCTCGACCATAGCGGCATCGTCTGGAACTGCTGGACAGGAGCGTTGGCGCATCTGGGAGTGGCTCGTGCTAACGCTCTGGAGTCGAGAACCTCGCAGGGAGCGGATGCCGATGCCGCCCGCGTCCGGGGGCTCGCCGCCTACAAAGATTTCCTTACCCTCTGGAAAGACGCCGACCCCGACAGCCCCATCCTGAAAGAAGCCAAGGCGGAGTACGCGAAGCTGCAATGACAGGAACAGAGGAACTAAAGCTGCCGGGCGTGGGGGTTTTGTTAGACGCTCTTAGTTGGGAGTTGGTGCGAGCGAAATAGAAATCGGGTCTACATTCCTGAATGGCTGCTGGATGAGTGGGGATTCCGCGTAGACGCAAACCTCAGCGGCTCCGCATAATCCCCCCCACCGAACTTGCAGTCGTCCTCGCCTCTTTTGCACCACCAACCTACCCCTGACTTTCATCGGCATCGCCCTCTGATCCCCCGAAGAAACTCATGGCTTCTTCGTCTTCAATATCTTGCGGACGATTCACGACGGCAACGACTTCGCGCATGGTACAAATCGTCTCACCAACACCCATACTCTGGGCAATGTCCTCCAGGTCGCTCTCCGCCGGATTCCAATCACACCAGACCTCAATCCGAACCTTGTAATACGCCATGGCACACCCCCCTTGATGCAAGCGCAAGTTGCATACAATACCCGAACGCCCTGCTTCTGACATTACTTTTGCTGCTGACATACTTTCTTCTTTCTTGTTTTTGGATTGTGTCGGACGCAGGAATGCCTGCGATGGGCGAACTTTACGGGACCTGGTGAGGAGCCCTGGCGGGCTGGAAAGGCTTCCGGATTGTAAGTGTAATCGCCGTTTGGCAAGTGAGCCCACCCTGGCTCGCCCAGAGAATCGAGCCAGGATGGGTTATCCAGACATCCTCACAATTCAGGCCTTCACGCGGCTGTTGCGTCTGTGACCCGAGAGGCGGTTACGAATTCGAGGAGATCGGCATTGATCCGGTCTGCATGCGTGGTCGGCATTCCATGCGGAAAGCCGAGATATGTTTTCAGTGTCCCATGCTTCACGAGCTTCACGGATTTTGCACCGCTGGCCTCGAAGGGACAGATTTGATCGTCCAAGCCATGCATGATCAGCACCGGGACATCGATGGCCTTGAGATCATCGAAAAAGTCTGTTTCGGATAGGGCCTTGACACAGTCGTGCTGGGCCTTGATCCCTCCCATCATTCCCTGACGCCACCAGTTGTCTCGAATGCCTTGCGAGATTTTGGCGCCGGGCCATCCTAGTGCATCCGCAGATGCGCTTCTTGTCTCAATCGCTGACAAGCTTCACAATGCGCGGTCAGTTCTTGCGGACTACCGGAGGCACAAGGAAGACCTCTGGATGCGCTTCAACGCGGGCAAGGAAGAGCAGTTCTGGTATTACGGAGAGCCGGTGAGAGTGTTTACGCAGCGACGCCCGGAGGACCCGCTAGTCACTGAGTTCGCGCGTGTGGTCAAGGAGTTGAAAGACCTTGACCGGGCTGGATAACGCGATGTTTTGCTGGATTTCGGAATTCGGGATGGACATGCGGATTCCGTGCGGCCCTTTAGTTGACATGAGCACCTGGAGAGACGACACTGGACCCGTCAATTACAGGCCATCCCATCGTTGGGTGAAACTTTCCGTACGCGCACCTGACGCACAGCCTCTCTCGCTCCACAACAGCGAGGGTCTTTTGTAAAACCCAAGAACATTAAGGAGGACACACAATGCCGAATTTTTCAGGCTCTTTTTCCGGGAGAGCGACCTCACAGACGACCATTGCTTTGGAGGACATTCCCAACCATGACCTGAACCTGCTCGAGGTCAGAGGCGTCCAGAAAACAAGCGATGTCAATTGGAAGGACGCGAAGATCACCTACTGGGGCACTGCGGATTTGGTTGGAGGTAACGGTCCGCAGCGCGGCTACTTCGTGGACGTGCACGCCAACGGAGACCGCGACATCGGCACGTTTGAAGGCAAGGTCAAAACGACCGGTGGGCAGGTCACGATCGAGGGCACGTGGAAATACTCGGACGGTACTGGACAGTTCAAGGGGCTCACTGGTGGCGGCACCTACAAGGGCCGGATGACGTCGCCTACTGAAGTAGAAAATACATGGGAAGGAACGTACCAGCTCGCGGCAAAAGCCCGGGTAGCGTAAGAATCGGCCTTAGATTTTGGAAGTCTTTCGAAGATACTGGCTCACTCTACGAAGTCGGGAGTGGGCCTTTTTCTCTTTAGCCATCTTCTGATTCCGAGTAGAGGAGAACTCCGTGGGCTGTAGGCTTTCCTTGGCTCTATCCGCCGTTTCCAGCTACGTGCGCGTTTAGGTCCACCATGGCCCACCAAGTTCTCCCCCCTCACAGACCCCGCCGTGCAGATTTTCCGCAGCGGGTTCCTCAGGCGCTACTCCCCTTGCCCGCCCAGGCGTGCATGATCCGAGGTTTCAGCAACGGATACTGGCGTAGGATTGCCTCAAGCCGTTCCCATGTCAGCCTTCGTCCACGTGTGCGGCGACTCAGCCATTGCCTCCAGATACGCCGTACCGTCTGATGGAACCGCCAGATACCGCGGTAGTTCGTCGGACGGCCGTAGTACTGGTAGTGGCCGCGGAGCTTTGCATTCAGGGTTTTCTGCTGCTTGCTCACAGGATCGTGCCGGTGTTCGCGACACCAGTCGGCGATCGCCTTCAATCCTCTACGGAACCGCTTGGCGATCGTTTTCACGTGTACTGTGAACTTCCCCTTTCGGCTGCGGGCGCAGATATGCGTGAAGCCTAGGAAATCGAAGGTCGCGGGCTTCTTTCCCTGTTTCTCCGCGTTCCTGGCTGCATCGCGTCCGAACTCGATCAGCCGTGTCTTCTCCGGGTGCAGTGCCAGACCGTATTTCTCGAATCTCTTCGGCAGGACACTCATCACCTTTTCCGCGTCCTCCTTGCGCTCGAAGCACAAGATGGCATCATCGGCAAAGCGGATCTCGTAGGCTTCCCCCTTGAGCCGGGGTTTCACCACTTCCTCGAACCATTCGTCGAGTATGTAGTGCAGGTAAATGTTGGCAAGGAGTGGACTGATCGGTTGTCCTTGCCCGGTTCCTGTTTCGCTTACGAGCAGTCTGCCTTCTTCGATGACTCCGACCTTGATCCATTTCTGAATCAGGCGGAGCACGCTGCCGTCGCTTACGCGCTTCTCAACCATCTCGACGAGAATTTCCCGAACAATTTTGTCGAAGTATGCTCGGATATCTATCTCCAGAATCCATCCCGTGGGCCGGGTACAAATGACCCGTCTCACTTCGTCCAGCGCCTGGTGTTGCCCCCGTCCGGGTCGAAACCCGTACGAGGACCCGAGAAAGTCCTGCTCGTAGATGGCATTCAGCAGGTCCACCGCAACTTTCTGAACGAGCTTATCCTCGAGGACGGGAATCGAGATTGGCCTCTGTTTCCCGTCTTCCTTCGGGATATACACTCGCCGCAACGGCTGGGCCCGGTACTTGCCTTCTTTGAGCCGCTGATGCAACTGGCGGATGTTCTCATCGACGCCCGTCTCATACTGTGCATATGTGACTCCGTCGATTCCGGCACTGGCTTTCTTTCGTAGATGCCGAAAAGCTGCAAACAACTTCTCGACTGTGATCAGGTGAGCGATTGAGAAGAAATGTCGCTTCGGATCTTCCTTAGCGAGTTCAGCTATTCTGTCGATGTCTGTGCACATGGCGATCCGAGTTCTGAGTCTCGGTTATGTTTCCTTTCAACAGATTCGTACGCCTGCTCCCCCCTTCCCTCGGATGGGTACCGTGGCCGCTCCCTTGCGGGAAGCCCTGCGGTTCCCCACCTTCATCGGTAATATGGGGTCGTAAGACTGCTCAGCATCCGTCCGTACCCCTTTGGTCGACCCTTGGGTGCACGTACCTTCCGTCGTAAGAGGCATTCCTCTTGATGTGGGAGGAGATGAGGAGCTCTCTTGAGTTCCTGGACAATCCCTTTGGAACCATGCCCCGGGCTAGAGACCCCGGCCACTCCAGCACGACCTTCGCACTAACGGTCGCTGCCGGATCCTGCCTTCCGCTCAGATAAAGGCGTCGGCGTGGCAATGTTAACAATTTCGGGGCTGAATCCTCGCGGCCTGCTTCCTTGCTGTCTACGCTTCGCACCCACCAGTCACCCGGTGAATGGCAAGACTCGCTACTGACCTGTCTGCTCGACTTTTAGTCAGGTGGGACTTGCACCCACTGGACTGTAATAAAAGGTTTCACTAACTCGTCATCAGATCCTCCTCTTCCAAGCTTTCTCAACGCGATATCTGGTTGCTTCAGCAAACCCCAACAGGTTGGGGTTGAGATCCCTCGCTCCCCGAATCTGTTCGTATACCGTTGATCTGCGGCTGGTTCCCAGACCAAGGAGTGTCTGAAACGCGGCCGCCGGTGTCTTGCGACGGTTGTGCCGAAAGACGAACTCATCCAGGTAGACTTGGAGTTGGGCCTTGCTCACTCCGTGGTAGGTGCCGATCAGCCACTGTTGCAGGTTGCCAATCGCCCGATCGGCCAGCGGGACAGCGGGCTTCGCGCCCTTGCGCAACTCCAACCGGAGAGGCTGGTTGCGAGCGACGTGTTTAAAGCCGGCCTCCAACAGACCCGAGAAACTTTTGAGGCCATCGGTATAGACAGTCGAACCAGGTGCCACGTTCTGGATGAGGAACGACCTGATCGTGGCGGCCTTGAAGTTGGAAATCACGCTCATTCGGACTCGACCGGAAGCTCGGCCCCGCTTTTCCACGGCCACTAGGACCAGAGCTGCCTGCCGTTCCTTGAGTTGTCGACTTCCCCGCAGTCCAGCTTGCTCGCCGCCCACCCAAGTGTCATCCACCTCGACCTCGCCGCGCAGGGCTTCCCTGACCATATTCACCATCGCCCGGCGGAGTTTGTGAAGCATCATCCATGCGGTCTCGTAACAAGCCAGACCCAGTTGACGCTGCAGAAGTAGAGCGGACACGCCACGCTTGTCCGTAGTCATCAGATACGCCGCCCAGAACCAGTGGGTCAGCGGAATTTTCGTCCGGTGCAGGATGGTCCCAGAAGTCAGCGAAACCTGGTACCGACACTTGCCGCATTGCTGCCGCCGTTGGTTCACCAACTCATAGGCTCTTTCATGTCCGCATCGGGGACAACTGAACCCATTCGGCCAACGACAGGCTGCCAGATATCTCTGGCAGGCCTCCTCGCTAGCAAAGTCGGTCTGAAATTGGCGTAGCGTCCTGGGAAACGGCGGTCGGGGCACCGCTCCACACTACCTGTTGGGGTTTGCTGAAGCAACCAGATAATCAGAAGCCATCTTGATTCAAAACGGCAGCTTCATCGCTTCGATGAATCGATGATCGAAGTCCAGGACCGCCCCTGAGTGTCTAGTAACAGCTCTTCCTGCGCTTGACAGGGGGAACCCGGGCCCAAGAAGGTACGGTAATGCGTCTCCGGAGGGATCGAGCGGTGCCTGCATTCTCGCAATCGGCAAAGGTTTTTCCTATTTCGGTCAAAACTGTTGCACACTGCTTCGCGCTGCCCAAGAGGCCGCTGGGAGCAAGCGAAGCCTTCTCCGCCCCGACTGGCGCGGCATGTGATTGAATGCACTCAATTTGGTGCAATAATTGCTCCCCTCGCCATGGGCATCATGCCCACGATCTTCTTGTCGGTAAAGAGTGCGGTTATGTGGATCGAAAGACTGCTCTATGGCGTGCTGCGGGTGCTGACACCTCTTGGCCCACGATATCTCGGTCCATCTTTTCTGGAACGCGTGTACCTGCTGTGGACGTTTCGCAACTTCACTAGTCTGCCCCTGGTAGTGCTCAATCATCGGCAGCAGAAACTGGTGGACCGGCTTTACTCACAGCAGAACTTTGTATCCCTGGCTTTCGAAAACGGTATGTTCGACCAGCCGCTGATCGGTACTGTCGAGCGCTTGTCGCCCAGGCCTTCCCAGACGGAAACACACGCCGAAGGCGCGCTGTCCAGGCTGGCTGCTTCAGGGGTCTTTTCACACTCTCCCGGAGCATAGCCTTTCCCCCGTGTTCCGTAGAATTTGGAAACTAGACCAGCCGACAGGCTAGAAACGCCAGTTTCAGCCTCTGAGGGCGCCGTCTCTGGGAAATTCAGGCGGTTGGCCTCGCGGCGGAGTTCCTAGCTTCTAAAACGGCAGCTTCATTTCTTCGTTAGTCTTGCTTGACAAGCTCCCGTGAATAGCACAAGATCTGGTGCACTTTTGGGGTGAGGGCCAGCCACTTCGTCCAGGTTGAGGCCTCCCGTCGCTCGCTGCCCACCCACCCTGAGATTTTCCTCATCGGTTTCTGGCACTGAAAAAGTTCAGGAGGTGGATATGGCCGATATTCTTCGCAGAGCGTGGCTGGATGATGATGGGCAAGACATCGCGGAATATGCCGTGATGCTTGCTGTGATTCTCGTGATCGTAGTGGGCTCCATACGCCTCATCGGCTCGAACGCCAACAACGTCTTCTCCGCAGTGTCGAGCTCGCTTCAATAAAGCACAAAGGACCAAAAGCCACACAGCGTGCGGATGCAGGTGGGTCCATCGTTGCGAGCGTGCCTGCCGCTCGAATTCTGCATGTTTTGGGTCTCGGATTTCTCCTGAGGTCTGGGTCGCAGATTTTGCGTGGGTTTTGAGGGGGAAGTAGATTATTTCAGGCGGATGCTGAGGGAGCGCTTCTTGGGGGTTAGCACAACTTTGCCCTCGCGCGCGAGCCACCCGATGGCCCATTCGAACATGGGGCCTTTGCCCTCGACCAGCTTCTTCAGCCGCGCGAGCGAAAGCTCGCCGTGGGTATTGAGAGCGTACCAAATGGCACCCGCCATCTGGCCTATGTCTTCCTCGATGGTAAGGCCCATCCTTAATTATGGTATCTCAATTGAGCCCTGACGACTGCCATTGAGACGAGAAAACGAAAGAGCAGGCTGAAGCTTGTCAGCGCCGGTGAAGAACGGAGCCATTGTGGCCGGTTCAAGTCGGAGCCAGTGGTCCACCACCCGGGAGAGCCCCCGGTCGACGGAGACGCAGTAAGGACTCTACATCAGTTTCTAAATTAGTTTTTTCCCGCAGGCTTGCGTACCACTCGTGGTTTCGGTTCTCCTCAGTGATTCATCCATTCATCCCAATCATCTCTGAGGAGTCGGCTTGAGCCTGCCCCGCCGTTGTCCTTATTGCCAAAATTCGTTTGTGCCTTCTGTTTTCCGTCCCCAGCAAGTCGTCTGCGGTAAGCCGGAGTGCCAACGTCGGCGCCGCGCCGAGTATCACCGCAAGAAACTTGCGACTGACGCCGAGTATCACCAGGTCGCATTGGAAAGTCAGAAGCAGTGGCGAGACGAACATCCCGACTATCAGAAACAGCGTCGCCGCCAGAACCCGCAAGACGTGGAGAGCAACCGTCAACGGCAGCGGCAGCGGGATCAGAAGCGACGCCTGCGGCGGCGTCTTCTTGACAAGAACAACTTAGCTTTAGATCTAAAGCATTCGGTTTCAGAGGTTTGGCTGTTGGGGCCAAAGGTGGGCGATCTTGACAAGAACAACTTAGCTTCGGCGCAAGTCCTTATTCTGCAATCGCTTAGTCTTTCGCCGGCGGGGGTCAATCCATCTTGACAAGAACATCCCTATGGCTTGCGGACGCGGCTGGCTTTATACGGTTGCAGCACAGTCATGCTGACCGCGGAACAAATCAACACGATTCATCGCCTGCACTGGGCCGAGCACTGGTCGGTGCGCAAGATTGCCCGTCATCTCCATCTGGCACGCAGAACCATCTCCCAGTATCTGGTCACACCGGCACGCAGCGCGGCTCGCCGGCAACGCGCCAGCAAGCTGGATCCGTTCAAAGCCACCATCGCCGAACTGTTGGAGCAAGATGCGGAGGCGAGTGCCATGGTGATCGCGCAACGGCTCCGCCCGCTCGGCTTCACCGGTGGTCTGAGTATCCTGAAAGATTACTTACACGCGGTGCGAGCGCGGACCGCGGCCAAGCGTGCCTATGTGCGCATGGAGCCCGGACCGGGGGAGCGCTTCGAAATCGACTGGGGTCATTTCGGTGCCCTTCTCTACCAGGGTCACGCGCGCAAGCTCTATGCCTTCTGCCTGGTGGAATGTCATAGCCGCAAACTGTTTGTGGAGTTCACGCACAGCCAGAGCTTCGAGACTTTCGTACGTTGTCATATCCACGCTTTCCACGTTCGCTGAGCGGGATCGCACGCGAACTCTGGTACGACAATCTCGCCACCGCTGTCGCCGAGCACGACGGAAACTTAGTCCGTTTCCATCCCCGCTTTCTGGCCTTCGCCCGCGAATACAGTTTCCTGCCACGAGCTTGCCATGTGCGGGCGGCCTGGGAAAAAGGAAAAATCGAGAGAGCCGTGGGGTATTTACGGCAGAACTTCTGGCCGCTGCGCACCTTTGCCGATTTAACCGATGTCAACTCGCAGGTGCGCCACTGGCTGGAACAGGTCGCTAACCAACGCCACCATCGCGAAACCGGAGAAACTCCCGCAGCGCGCTTTCAGCCCGAGGCTCTGCGAGCTCTGCCCGTGATCGCGCCCGACTATCGTGACACCGCGGAAGCTCTGGTCCACAAAGATCTCCGACTGTCGTTCGATGGCAACCGCTACTGCGTGCCGCCGCGTTATGTCGGCCGTCGCCTCACCATCAAGGCCGATGCTTCTTCCGTCACCTTCTACGATCAGTATCAGGAGATCGTTTCTTATGCCCGCTGCTGGCAGCGCGGTCAGACTTTGGGTGCCGAGCGTTTTCAAAAAGAACTGTTGGCCCAGTTAGCGGCCGCGCAGCGCTCGGCCGAACAACAGCGTTTGATCAGCTGGCTCGGTCCCGCCTCGGAATCTTACTTGCGTCGCCTGGCCGATACCGACCGTTCGCTGACCCGGCAAGTCCGCGAACTGCTCCTCCTCATTCGTGAATATGGACCCGAGGCCGTGGCGGCCGCGGTGAGCCAAGCTCATGCTGCCGGCGCCTTCGGCGCCGACTACATTGCCAACCTTCTCCGTCAGCAACGAATGCGACGCGACGTGCAGCCACCTCTTCGTTTCCAGAACCCACAACTCAATGAACTGGCCACCGATCCGCTGTCATTGGCCGACTACGACTCTTTCATCCTTCGTTCCAAAAAGGACTCTGATGACCTCACTGCAGCAGAAACTGAATCAACTGAACCTGGCGACCATGAGCCTCCATCTGGATCAGATGCTGACTGACGCCACCGCCAAAAATCTCAGCCTTGTCCAAACCCTCGAAGCGCTCGTCGATCGCGAGCTCGAAGCTCGTCACCAGCGTTCCATCGAACGCCGCTTCAAACTCTCGCGCTTGCAGGGCAAGCCTTCCATCGACAGCTTTCACTTCAACCATCACAAGTCGCGCTTTCAGCTCAAGACTCGCATCCTTCGCCTGCTCGATCTCGACTTCCTGCGCAACGGCACCAGCGTGTGTCTCATTGGCAATCCCGGCGTGGGCAAAACCTATCTGGCCAAGATCGTCGCCTGGCGCGCCTGTCAGGCCAACCAGCGCGTGCTGTTCACCACCGCCATGGACATGCTCAACCATCTCCTGGCTTCTCAGGTCGATCATTCCCTGATTCGCAAACTCAAGATCTATACCGAACCTTCTTTGTTAGTGGTGGACGAGCTCGGCTATCTTTCGCTCGATCAGCAGACTTCCAACCTCTTCTATCAGGTCATCTCTACCCGCCACAGCCATAAGCGCAGCACACTCATTACGACCAACACAGCATTTTCCGACTGGGGCAACATCCTCTACAACACCACCATCGCCACCGCCATCGCCGATCGCCTGGTGGAAAACTCCGAGATCTTCCTTCTGGGAGGCGAAAGCCTCCGCAAAGGTAATAAGAGCCACCCTCCGACCGAATAGCCGATCGCTGGCTGGCTCAGATCAGGCGCCGCTCTGTGACGATATCCCGCACGGAGGAGTCCGTCGGGTAACTCCTCAACGGCGCTGTCGGCCGGGGCGGGAGTCATCCACTCCCGTTCCCGGGTCTTTACCTCCTTATTCCTTATGTTCAACTTCAGCGCCAATCATCTGCTCTTGCTTTCGCGTATGGAATACCGCAGCTGTGTCGTGTTCCTCATGAAGGACGACTCCACCCGCCGGGTCTACCGCCTGTACGACTTCACCAAATCCCAAATCATCACGTCAGACCACTATTACTGCGTGTCGGGAAAGGTCAACAGCGCGGACAAACTCTACCTGGTTATCGAGTCGGTCAAGAGGGACACCCAACACAGCCCGGATCCGCAGTTACGCCTCGAGTGGACGGCGCGGGAGAAGCGCCCATGAACTAGAAATCGTCGGCGGGAAAGAAACTCGAAACCGTGACTGCTTGTCTCCGACGGCGGCCGACCCATCCGTTTGCCCCGCCCCTGCCAGCCAGCCTTCTGGCTCATTCAAAACCGGCCAGACTGGCTCCCTTTTAAATCGGCGCTAACACCGGCCAGACCAATCACGGGAGTTAGCCGATTCCCGGAGGGAGGTCCCTCGGGCAAATCCTACATCGGTTCAGGGGCTCCATCCAGCAGTACTCAGAAGAGACTCTCGATGCCAATGGTGATCGCCCAGACAGGTGTCCGCGGCGTCAAGGCCGATGTCCTTGCGGCGCTGTGCCCGAATACGGGCAGCGGTCCGCGGGCGACTTTTGCGACGACTGGCGCAAGATTGCCCGGAACGCACAGGTTGACTTTCGACACCAAAGGGTGGAATCATTATCCTCGTCGAGCGGATCGCAGTTTATCCGGCGACGTAACATTTTTCTTCATGGGAAGTTCCCTTCTGCGCAGTCGGAATTTTTGAAAGGGGGCCCATCATGACACCCGTCAAAGCGGCCAAGAAACGCCGCAAATTCGATCCCCAAGCCTTTCTTTCGACCATCGACGACGGCAGAAGCATCGCATCTTTCGCCAAAAAGCAGACGATTTTTGCACAGGGCGACTTGTCCGACGCTGTTTTTTACATTCAAGAAGGGCGGGTAAAACTCACTGTCGTAGCCAAGGGCGGGAAAGAAGCCACCATAGGGATTCTGACTCAGGGCGATTTCTTTGGAGAAGGTTGCCTTGCGGGGCAGCCCCTCCGCATGTGCTCGGCAACAGCAATGGAGGATTGCACGGTGATGCACATCGATAAGAAATCCATGATGGAAGTGATTCACCGGGAACGTGCGTTCTCCGATATGTTCGTGGCGTATTTGCTGACACGGAACATCCGATACGAAGAGGATTTGGTTGACCAGCTTTTCAACTCTAGCGAGAAGCGGCTTGCCCGCATCCTTCTCCTGCTTGCTCACTTCGGTAAGGACGGAAAGCCCGAAGTCACGATTCCCAAGATCAGTCAGGAAACTCTAGCGGAGATGGTGGGGACAACTCGCTCGCGAGTCAACTTCTTCATGAACAGGTTCAGGAAGTTGGGCTTCGTTCGCTACAACGGTGGGCTTGAAGTCCACAGTTCACTTCTCAGCATCGTACTCCACGACTAGCTTCAGACCAGAAATCCCAAACGCTCCGCATGGCTCCGGCCTCCGCTATTCCTCAAGTCCAGCCGAATCAATTGCCAGACCTGTGCAGTTTTAGACCAGGCGCACCGTTCTGTTGAGTCCTATGATGTATCTATGGGCGAGAGACGAACAGTCGTCGCGAAGGGCATTGCTCAGATATCTTCGAAGGAAACATCGAAGAATGAGCCTATGAACAAACCAATTCCCAAATTGCGCAAAGCTCCGCAACCGCCTCTGTCGCACCTCGGAGCGACTGCTGACTCAGCCCGCGCCAAGAGGCCACCGCTCGCAGAGCCGTCTGCCACTGGCGAAGAACTAAGTCCCGGAGATCGCGTCGAGGGCTTGGGCAACTTCGGAATACCCACTGGCGAGTTGGGAACAGTTGAACAGACGAACGAAGAGGACGCTGTCGTCAAGTGGGATGATGACGGCCGTAAGAGACTCCACCAGCCGTGCCTTAAGAAAGTGCCGGTAAGCGAGCATCGGCCCGTTTAGAAGAACGTGCAATTCAGCCACAGAAAGATGTTTACAATCTGGCTGCTAGGAGTATTATCCCCGAATCGAATCGCCTGCGGGGGAAGCGGGATGCCAAGCGACGAGTGGATTGGAACACTTGCAGATGGCAGAAGAGTGAAATTTACCAATCAAGAACTGGCGGACTGGGTGTTCATCACCGCTCAGATTGAAGGCAACAAAGTCGTCTATTCGGTCGTATTGACCAACGCAGAAAGCCCGCTTAGTCGTGGAGAGGTTGAGAGTCATTTCGAGGGCGAGCTACAAAAAGTGGCAACCCGGCCGGAGGCTAAGCCTCTTTAGGCTCGTCAGTGTATACTCTATTCTAGAGGCTTTCCATTTTCTCCAGCCCCTGTTGAAGGCGGAACAAGTCTTCCCCTACCCGCTCCACGTCGTCGATTAGTTCGCCGATTGTTTTGGACAGTTTTGGACGGGTTGTCGGCAAGGGCCATAATCCGCTACGTACTATTTTGAGCGGCTGAAGCCGGTTCGCTAGCGTTCAGAAATCAGTCGGCTTGAGACCAGCGGATAAACGAAAGCGCCCCAGACTCGTTCGACTCATGGGACGCTCGCTCGAACAGCCCTCCCCGGAGTCTGCTCAAACTAGGCTCCCAAGGGGCGTGCGGAGTGGCTCCTGCGTGCCAGAGGCCGGCCCTGATGGACTAGGATTGCAATCCAACACAATTAGATTTTTGCCCGCCTGACATGAAGGAGATTGGAGTTGATTCTCTGGATGCAGTCAGGCGGATTTGTCCGCGGACTTCGGCCTCAGTGGGGCAGATCGCTTCAATATTCTTCCGATACAGAACGATGTGATGGGGTCCCGTCGATAGGGTCAAATATGCTCTTCTTGGTTGTGGGCACGCCCTGGAAGCCACCCAGCAGCCGCCTTTGCTGGCCCGGCTCAGGTGATGGCTGCTTCGGTAGCAAATCTTCTACCGGAACGGCGACATTATGAGGCAGCGAGTCCAGCGCCTGGTCGACCACCTTCGTGAGGCATGGAGCGCGCGGAAACGCCAAAGCAAGCTGCGCCGCTCAAGGCTCAAGGCGTGCCGATCACCGGCATCGCCAAACGTTCGACAGTGATAAGGGCGCTGTTGCGGCAATTCTTTCCGCATGAACTTAGCGATTATCCGCTACAACTATCGGTCGGTTGAGTGCACCTCGCGGGCCACGGGTTCCTGGTGGTAATGACCTTGCTGCTGCAGCGGCTCAGCGCTACCCGAGCAGTTTTTGAACAGTCTGTACCAACCTGCGAAGTGTAGCATCTCAAATGTGGAACAACGTGCCCGTTTCACAGGGTTGGAGGGGTTGGACTATCGAAGACGAACAGTTTCAGAAGATCGGCGGAGGGTACTAAGGGCACGTCGCGGCGATCATCGTGGATTGCTCTCAACAGCCTGCCGTGTCCTGCCCGCAGGCACAGCCTCGGAGTCACGCCACCTTGTGGGCTCTCGTCGGTGTCTTTCGCACGGGGCGTAAGTTTTCCCGAGATGCTGCCGCGGTTTTTCTCACTTTGGGCGCGGCCTTAACCGCAAATGGCAATTCCAGCTTCGGCTGTTTTGCACTCCGATGGCGGCCATGGTTCAGCGGCCGGATGCGCGCAGCTTCTTCTTCCGTCCGCAGTTGAGCGTCTCTAACTTTTTGGCGCTCGTCCTCAAGGTATGAAGGAATCGTTTTGGTTGTCATGGCCAGAGTGTGGCACAACTGGTTCCTCGCAATCTGTCCAACTTTGGCCACTCGGTGACAATTCATGGACCGCCACGAAGAGGTTTGGTTGGATGAGTTTGTCAGCCGAGGGGCAACGTTCGGGAGACGCGGTTTGGCGGAAGTGAGGTGATGCCTCTTGCTTGCTCAGCGCGTTACTCAAAGAGACGGACAGCCCTTTGGGGCAGGCATGGGTTCGTATCGACCGGGTTGGCATATTGATATTGAGTAGGAGGGCATTGCGCAAGGAGCTGTCCGCTTGGCGAATACCTGACTCTAAGAGGTCACAAGGCCCGCTACTCGGCTGCACACAAACATGTGAATTTGGGCTGTGAGATCTGTTTATTTTGCTTCCCCTCCCCATTCGCTCGCGGGTCCCCGGGCGCCGGTTCGTCCGACGCTGACCGGGCCGTGTGTGGGCCGTGTCGGACTAGAGGCGAATAAACAGCGAATCTGTTAAACTGCCGGAGTAGAGCAAGGCAGTCACCGCGCGTAAGGCTGGCCGACAAAACGATTCCCACTCAGAGAGCGGCTCGGCTCCGACAGCACAGCGTGACATACGTCACTGCTGTTCAGAAGCCAGCTGCAGTAACTTGGCTGTATTCCGCACACTGCCGGAATCAAGGAACCCAACATGAGTACAGTTCTTGCTTTACCGATGGCAGCGTGTGTTGCTGTTGTTGTTCTCCTCCTCGTCTACTTCATCACGCGGTCGAATTACAGTGCCAGGGCGGCCGCAGCGGAGGCAACCGTTACTCAGTTGACGGTGCAACTCGGCGCCAGGGAAAGCGAGCTGAATGCTCTTCGTGGTCAGCTGGCGACCGAACAGAGTCTACGTGTGTCCGCCCAGGCTACGCTCGACGGGGAGCGCCAGTCGATCATCGATCAGAAGAACACGCTCAACGAAGCGGAGCAGAAGCTGACCACTGTTTTCGAAGGTCTAGCATCCAAAGCGCTCGCCAATAACACAACAGCGTTCCTGCAACTTGCTGACGCGACGTTGAAGTCGGGGGCAGTTAAAGAATTGGAGAGCCTAGTCAAGCCAATCGAAGAGACTCTGGGGACCTATCAGGCTAACCTGAAAGCAATCGAAGACGCACGCCTCACGGCGTACGGTCAAATCACAACAACTCTAAGCCAGGTGAGTCAAACGCAGGAAACATTGAAAAACGAAACCCAGAACTTGGTTTCTTCACTCCGTCGGCCAAACGTGCGCGGCCGTTGGGGAGAACTGACGCTGCGACGCGTCGCTGAGCTGACGGGGATGTCCGAGCATTGCGATTTCGACCTGCAGGCGCAGATAGAAACCGAGGATGGTAACAGCTTGCGGCCTGACATGACGATCAGACTCCCGAAGGGAGTTGTTGTGCCGGTCGACTCCAAAGTACCTCTCGACCAATACCTCGACGCCATGGCGGCCACATCCGAGGCAGCCCGAAAGGAACACCTGAAGAAACATGCTAACGCTCTGCGGGAGCGCATGAAGACGTTAGCTTCGAAAGACTATGCTGGGCAATTCTCTGTCACTCCGGACGTGACCGTTCTCTTCCTGCCTAGCGATGCGTTTCTGAGTGCCGCACTGGAGTTCGACAATTCCCTTCTAGACGATGCGATGCAGAGAAAAGTCGTCATTGCGACTCCCGTGAGCTTGTTCTGCCTTCTGAAAGCCGTTGCTTACGGGTGGCAGCAGGAAGCAATTGCGAAGAACGCGCAGGCGATCAGCGACTTGGGAAAGGAACTGTACGGACGAATTTCGGTTCTTTGGGGACACTTGGATAATCTTCGCAACGGGCTAGTTTCTGCAGTTGATAGCTTCGACGCAACGGTAGGGTCGCTCGAAGGCCGTATTTTGCCGAGCGTTCGCAAGTTCAAGGAGCTTGGGGCTACGACGCAGGATGAAATTGACGTTCTGGAAAAAATCGGGCGTGAGCCGCGTGCATTAGGGCTTGCCTCGATTGAAATCAAGACCGCCGAGGAGTAGAGAGCAGTTGATCCGATCAAGCCGCGCAGGTCTCTGGGACCTGCGTGGCGGCGATCTGGTTGAGGTAATCGGCTGCACGCTGGGCATGCGCGGCTGCCGCAAAGATGGCACGGTTGTCATTCTTGAGAACTTCCACCCACGTCGCGATATATGCGGCGTTTTCTTGCCGCGGCTCCTGGTGCAGTTCGAGATCTGCACACAGGAAAGCTGATCCCAACTCGGCAACGAGCTCTTCGCGGCTGTAACCTTCATCGCCCCAGGTCTTGCGGCCAAGGTCACGGTTAAGACGTTGCGGTGGTTTCGTCCAGTGGGTCAATTCATGCGCGAGAGTGGAGTAGTAGCTGTCGGCGTCGCGGAAGGCTTCGAATGGCGGCATCTGTACGTAATCCAGTTCCTGCCTGTAGTAAGCAAGATTCCCGCCGTGTCTGATCGTCGCGCCCAGGCTGCCGAAAAACTTCTCCGCATGGTCGATGCGCACCACAGGATCGTGCGTCGGAACGGCCTTGGAGTAGTAGATCTCGGGCAACCCTTCGATCTGCTCGACGTTGAAAACCATGTAGCCCTTCATATATGGAATTTCGCGCTCGACATCCTCGTCGGTCTTGTCGTCACGCTCAGTGCGCGTGATGGCGTTTGCATAGACCACCAGCGAACCTTTCTCGCCCTTGCGGACATGCGCGTTCAATTCGCCGGCATGGCGGTAAGTCATCCAAATCGGCGCGGCAAAGTTTTGGCTAAGAGCGGACGTCCACAGGGACAGGACGTTGATTCCGGAATAGGGCTGGCCGTTAAAACGCAGAGGACGAGTAATTCGGCCTGCGGCGTGCTCAGCATTCCACGGACGAACCCACGGGCGAACACCTTTTTCCAGATACTCCACGATCTGTGCGGTGATGCGGCTGTAGACGTCCTGTCTTTCGGTAGTGTTTTGCATGGTCTTCTTCTCCTTCAAAACAAATTTTTTCTTCGCGAAAACACGCGATGATTTTGCATTTCGGGTTTGCGCAAACCTTACGTCTCGGCGGCCAAGTCGAGTGGTATGCGCGGCTTTGTTCAGATCGTGGCTCATAACGGTGCGGACTTTAAGGGCCAAAGCGGCAGTTTATTATATTCCCTATTTGTTCGCCTTTTTGCTGATATTCAGACGCGGATATATTCCAAAGCTCCGGGTACGGCTCTACGGCTCCTTGCTCATATCGACGAAGGCTACCGTGCCTTGCGTCGCATTCAACTGGCAGTGCTGCGTGCAAGGTTGGCCATGCAGTTCCGCCGCCTCGAGCAGTCCCACAAACTGGTGGACGAAACGGGCTGGGGAGGTTGCGGTTCTGAGGCGTTCAACTCCACGCCAAACCCGGTGGTCACCTCATCGGCATTGGCCGGTTTTGCAGTTGCTTTTGCTTTTCCCTTCGAAGGAAGGTTTTCGGGGTTGGGGTTGGGGTTGGTTGGGGTTGGGGTTGACCGTGTTGGCCGGGAAATCGAAGTGTGTTAAATGACGTTGGACACAAAATGGACACAGAGAGTTTGCGCAGAAATCTATGGATAGCATGCAGTTCGCATCTCCGGACGTTTCAGTTTGCCAGATTGGGCTCCGCTGATTACAACAACGTCTTCCAGTCCCGCCCATCACCCGATGTGATCAATATTGAACAGACGATTTTCGGCTCCGACCCTACTCTGTTTGTTGATTCTTGTTGACCTTGGTTTAGAACCTGGGGACCCCAAGTAGCCCGACTCGATGACGTCCTGAAGGCGAACGCTGGAGGTAAAGGATGTTTCACTTAACCTGGTATATCCTCATTGGGCTAATCTCGGGCATTATCGTGAAATCGGGCATCATCGAATCGATCATCGGCGGCGGCGTCAGCCACATGTTTTCGCGCCCGACAAACGAACGATATCATCCTGCCGGGTCCCATTTTGTTGACACTGGGCGCGATCCTGATTCTCTTCATTTGCTATAAGCTGAAGATTCCTTTTCCCTAGGTCAATCCGCTCTTGCTCATCAAAGCCAGCCAAGAGTTCCGTACAGCCTTTGTGGTATTACGACAATAAATCCCGCAGATCGTTCCCGCCAAATGCTTCATAACGCGGTGCTTCTCTGGGAACAGGCCAAGGCTGCCAACTGACACACCTAGCAGCGAGCTTGTCATGTGGAGTATCGGTTGCTTGGGGTTGGGCTGGTGCTTTGGGGTCAGGTGCGCTGTGAAGAGCCCACAGCGGTAAAGTTTGCCGCCCCACCTTGCACGCCTGGTAGCCCGCTCTGGTTGTCTATCGCATACAGGATTCCCTGTATTTCATCGCAAGCAGAGCGGAAGTAAGGTAACCTACCATCATAGACTGCGGCCTCAACCGCAGTGGCTTCCTGACGGATATCTGGCCATGAGCGCAGGCACGCACACCATTCAAGGGATGGATGAAAAGATTAACATCCTGATGGTAGACGATCAGCCGGGCAAACTGCTCAGCTATGAAGCCATGCTCAGTGAACTAGGCGAGAACCTAATCAAGGCTCATTCGGGAATGGAAGCCCTGGAGCATCTGCTGAAAACCGACATTGCCCTCGTGCTCATGGACGTGAGCATGCCGGGAATGGATGGTTTCGAAACGGCGCAGATGATCCACGAGCACCCGCGCTTTCAAAACACGCCTATCGTTTTCGTCTCCGGGATTCATGTGACGGACCTGGACCGGCTGAAGGGATATCAACACGGAGCTGTAGATTATGTTTCCGTTCCTGTTGTTCCAGAGTTGCTGCGGGCAAAAGTGAGGGTGTTTGCCGAGTTGCATCGCAAGACACAGCAACTGGAAATGCTTAACGCCCGCATGACTCTGTTGCAGGACGAAGAGCGGAGACGACATTGCACGCGAGTTGCACGACAGCGTTGGGCAAATACTTGCCGCCATCAGCATGAACAGTGTTTTGGTGGAGGCGGAGTCTCATAAGCTAAGCCCTGACGCGGCCAAACGCGTCTCTGAAAACGCTGCGATGGTCGCAGGAGGCCAGTAAGCAGATTCGTACCATTTCCCATCTGCTGCATCCTCCCTTGCTGGATGAAGTAGGTCTTGCATCTGCGCTTCAGTGGTATGTCGAGGGATTCTCCGAACGCAGTAAAATCGACGCGAAGCTCGACATCCCGCAGGAGTTTGCGGGTTTGTCCAAAGAGATGGAGCTCTCCATCTTCCGGGTTGTGCAGGAGTGCCTCACCAATATTCATCGTCATGCTGGGAGTCCCACGGCCGGAATTCGCATTATTCAAGACGAGGCTTGTTTAAGAGTTGAGATCGAAGATGCAGGCAAAGGAATTCCGCTCGAAAAGGAGTCCGCGTTCGGGTCGTCGGCTCACGCCGGCGTCGGGCTTCGCGGAATGCGAGAACGCTTGCGGCAGTTAGGTGGCACTCTGCAAGTCCAGTCAAATGGCCACGGAACACGGGTGACTGCCATTCTACCCGTTGTACGTGCCGCGGCTGTGCCTGCAGTCCAGGAAGTCAGCAGGGTCGCTCTGACCTGAGGGGCTTTCGGTCGGAAACCAGTCGCCCTGGAGATTTTGGTAATGGGCTACTTGATTCCAACTGAGCGTTGCGTCTCGGTTCGACATCGATTGTGTCGCCCTTGTGGAGCTTAGCTTCACCGCCTTTTGGAAATATAATTAGGCCCGCTGCAACACCGACCGCGACGTACCGAGCTTTACTCGCTCCGATAGGAATCCGATTCTCTTCAATGACTTTTGCGCTGCCGCCCACAGTACAAATCACTAAACACTTGTCAACAACTTTTGTCGCAATGCGGTAGCGGCGGTGCCGAGGCCATTCGGATCCTGACGCGCGCAAAGAACCGCCAGAAGATCAAGCGGCCTCGTCCGACGTTTTCTTACGCCAGAGCCGCCGCTAGCTTTCCGGAACGTACTCGACCGCGCCCGTGTCCCCGTCAACGATCATGTCATATGGAAACCAGTAGGTTTCCGCTTCTCCGTACTCGTCGATGTAGGAATAACCGATGTACACGGTGCCCATATCCTGGTACTGAACTGGACGCCATGACGCGTACACGAGGTGTCCACTCGCCTGCGCCATTTTCTTATTGGTCTTGTACTTGGTTACGGGAATGTCTCCCTTCTCCTCGTGCTTGACATGCACTCCAGCGACCTTTCCGCCTTTGACTTCCACCAGAGTGTGGTATTTCCCCTTCTTGTGGATTTCGTGGTGCCCGTCGGTTTTGAGCCCCTCGCCGAGCATTTGCTTCCCGTCATGATGGTTGTGATGCTTCGCCTTGGGGGCTGCAATTGCGGCACCGCCAAGAGCCAACAGGCCAAGAATGACCACCATAGCAGTGAAAAGACGCTGTATACGATTCATGTTCATGGTTAATCTCCAGTTGTTAATCTCCAGTTTTGCCCAGACTTTCCGTTTTCAACTTCCAGATCTCAGCTCCTCCTTCCAGTTGAGGCCGAAGCCGTACTCAACGACAAGAATACAGCGATAAACGGCGGGACTGTCCATCGGGTGTTCCCTCTACAGTTTGCTGAAAAACTTCGATTTTGAGTTTGATTCTGGGTGCCGCGGCGGTTAAACCGCTGCGATAACAGGCCTGCTTCCAGAGCTGGCTTCAAAGTGCGCGATGAGTGCAGCGCTCGGCTCTTCTGGGTTGTAGAGGGTGGGAAGCGCCAAGTAAGTCAGGTGGCGCGCTCCCGATACGACCGAAGAGGCGCCACCTGACAATTCCACCTGCGGAACTCCCTTATTCGTCAATCGCGCAGCTAATTTGCCCCCGGGCAAGCTCCATTCCCGGTTCCGCTCCACGATCCCGTGTAATTGGACCCGCCGCCACCGCGCGGACCCTGTATCAGCGATTGCTGAACCGCTGGGTTGAGGGGCGTTCCCGCATGGAGACTTTGATGGTAGGGCAAAATCTCCGCCTGGTTGTTGCCCGGCCAGTACGTATATGCGGCCGCACTCCACTGCCAGTCGAAGGCCAAGCTGTTATCCGTCGACTCCGTTGTGTAGCTGATGGTCGCACTGCCGCCGCCGGAAATATTGGGGTCCACCGGCACGGCCTGTCCGTCGAAGAAAATCTCGTCAAAGAGATCGTTCGGGTTGAGAGTCGTGACCCAGCGCCCATGCGGCAAATACGTCGAGTCGAAGCTCGTCGTAGGAGTCGCCGGAGCCGATGGATCGAAGATCAGGAAACCATCCGGCAACGGATAGGTTTGCCCATTCAGCGTGAACGTGACTCCCGTGAACTGCACGGTAGTCGCCGTGTTGGTCGGAATGCCGCTTGGCTTCCCTATGTGAGCGTTAATCCAGACTACGTTGTTGGAGCCTACGGTGTTGAACTTGTTCCACGAGACCGGGCTACCGCTAATTTGAGTTCCCGAGGGTGGAATCGTGCAAACGAAGGCGGTACAGGTCAGTGTGGCCACGTCCCGCCGTTAATAATGATGGTTCTTACCTTATTCGTGGCGGCCACTAGAAAAGCCGTGCCCGTCACCACGCAATTTCCGGACAATCCCGAGAAAGTTCCCGAAGTCGTGACGGTCATGGTGTTGGCGGTAGCCACAAACTTGAAGCTTCCGGGCACGTTTACCGGTGTACCACCGTTACAGGTGATCGTGAAATTGTAGTCAACCGTATACGTCCTGCCGATGGTGAGAGCCACGGCGACCACGCTCAGGTTGTAGCCTTGACAATTCGCGGTGGCGCTGGCGCTTTGCAACTGGTGTGCACTCGCGGGCACGGCCGAGATGGCCACAAGTCCTAGGGCGATCCACAGGGAAACAGAAGCGGCGCTTTTCTTAAGCATATCGATTTATCTCCTCAACCTTCTCGTTGATCCCACCACTACAGCTTCAGAATGACCCCTCGTCAGGATGAAAGGTTTTTGGCTTTCTCTGCAAACATGCCGTCGTCTTTACCAAGCTGGAGAGGTTCGGGCCGACTGCGTTCGGATAAGATCGCGTGTAACTCCAGTCTCGGACCGTGACAAATGGCGAGAAGGTCATCTCTGCGAGAGAGTGCTGCAGTTCCGAAAGAGATGTCTATAGAGCGGTCACGGTATTTAGCAAGGGTGGTTACGGTATTTGCCGAGGTCGAGTTCGATGGAGCGATCCCGGCGCGGTTGTGCAACGTGGTGGGCATGGTTTTCGCGGGCGCGTTCCTGAAGTCCTTCTGTGCGGCGTGTGAGCGGAGAGGCCGGAACCTGTACTTGTGCCGGCTCGACTTCACTCGGCGCTCGTGGCGGCGGGGACCTCTATTTCCTGCGACCTCACGTATCGCCGGTCGTGTGGATGTCGAGTCTCATGAGGCGGCCTTGTCGTCGGACCCGTTGGCCGTCGTCACTAATTGGCCCATGAGCGTAAAGGCCAGCGCCAAAAGATCACGGTCGCTACAAGATCGCGTTGACTGCCACGGTGACCTCCGGTTCCATCACTTGCCAGTGTTCCGCAAACAACAGTTTCTGGGCAACCGAGGCGCTAACGCAGGGTCAACGAATGAAGACTTGCTACTCAATCGTGAATAGGGCTTCGGGTTCGACTCCGTGTTTCGCAATCTGGTCCCGCACGTGCACTTTCAATCGGTACATGCCTGGCTCTAGCCCGCTGGCAGGGAATGTCTTTTCGAGCGTCAGTTGACCCGTCGCTGATCGCGTCATGTCCGCAGGTTGCGTCTCATGCAGGACCGTTTTTTTGTCCCCTCCTGGACGACGTCGAACTCCACGCTCGCGTCGGACTTGCCGTTCTTCTCGTCCACTGCCAGATTGTAGACCTGCATCCAAATGTTGAGCTTTTCGCCGCGCTTGAACACCGCGGTTTTGGACGTCGTACCTGGGACTCGCGGCCGCACCAGTGTGTCCCCGATCACAAAGGGACCGCGCCCCATGTCCTTGACGAGTACTCGTTCCATCTTGTCCGCAAGAATCAACGACGATGCAGAGAGATCTCCATCGAAGTCCGGCACTTCCAGTCTTTGACGCCACGTTCCGACATGGTCGCTGTGCAGGTCCT
The DNA here is from genome assembly GCA_963803655.1 of Terriglobia bacterium. Lineage (GTDB taxonomy): Bacteria > Acidobacteriota > Terriglobia > Terriglobales > Acidobacteriaceae > JAIQFF01. The sequence goes on along the minus strand of CAWDNR010000005.1, from coordinate 67,336 downwards.
TCACGACAATCTCCAGCAGATAGCGCCCAGGCGCAAGCGGAAGCGATTTCCCATAAACCGATGCTTTGTCCAACATGTTCGGCAGATAACTCTGAGGAACATCCATCTGCACCGTATCCTCGAACGTATGGGCAATCCGTCCGCCAATCGTGGTGACCTGTCCATAAATATTGACTGCTCCACGCGAGACTCCGTTCTCGCTCGTATACGTCATGTCCTGATTCCGGATCTGGAGCGTGAGCGGGACCAGCGTGACGTTGCTGGTTGCTTTGACGTACTCCGCCAACACCTCGAACGGCATGGTGTGATAGTTGATTTTGTGCGTGACGATTTCCTGCAGCTCTTTGAACTTCGGCGGGCGGTTCAGTTTGGCGAAGCGGTCGAGATCGTCGAATTCCTTCGCGTTGTCCTTTGGGAACTTCTGCAGCCGCTGCTGTCCTGATGGCACGTGCGCCAGCGCGTCTTTCTCGTTCGGATCCATCGTCATGTGATAGTCGCCGCACATGCACGGGTCCACGAACTCAATAACGATATCCTGGCCGACATCCGCAATAAAGCGGTAGCGCCAGAGTTCGAAGGGGAGCGTTTGCGTTGCGCCCCCGCCTTGGCTGGACGGGTAATCGTAGGTTCCCCCAGAGGGGTGCGATTCGATCTCGTCGGGTGTCCCATAAATGATGTAGATCCGGCCTCGGTCGGTCATCGATCCCGGGATGCCTGCACTGAAACGCTCGTTGGCATACAGGACACGCTGGTAGTACTGATCGCGAAATTCATTCTCGACCGTGTCCGGCGTGGGGTCGCGCCGGATCCAGAAGCTCTCGACGAACTTCTCCCTCTCTTCATCGTTGGTCAGCAATTTGAAGGCTTCCCGCTCCTCGTTCGTGATGATCCATCGCACCTCTTTATCCGCCCAGTCCTTGTACGCCGAGCTTTCCTTGGAGAGCTTCTTTTTTTTCTCCGGCAAAGGCCGCTTCAGTGGGTCAGCCTGCTGGGCCACCGGAGACCCCTGGCCTGCTGAAGATGCCGGGCTCTCGGGAGTTGAATTCTCTCCGGCAGGCTGGCCCTTTGCTGAGGCGGCACTCGAGGCTGATGTTGTTTGCGAGAGAGGCATCTCTGAGGGTGTGATCGGAGGAAGTGTGGAGGTTGCGGAAAAACTCAGCGCAAGTAACAACGACGCGGTTGGCGCGAAACTGGAACCGACCATAGCAGCTCCTCTTATTACGGACGTTTTGGAGAACGGCAGAGCAAACCGGCCCGATCGTTGGATGCGGAACGTGCCCGTTGGGGATATCCGGGGGGACTCCACCCTCGTTCGCGAGCCTGTTACCGATCCGGGAATCGCGTATCCTGAAAGGGGCAGACGGCTTTGTCCAGGCCTACAACGCGCAGGTCGCGGTGGAACCCGACTTCCAGTTTGATCGTGGGCCAGGCGGGTGACCCAAGAGGCCAATGACAAACGACAGATGCAGCCCCTGGTCGAGGTGATGCAAGAGCAATCCGGGCAGAAAAGAGGTTTGGGATTTTCGTTCCAGGCGTCGAGAAACTCCCGGATGGCCTCTTGCAGATCCTCGACTCATTGTTTTCCTCCATTCAATGTAAATAAATGTAAATTGCCCCTTAATTTCGTGTCTCACTCTTGGGGTGCGGTCTAATGCAAGTCACCACTCCCGCATCCTACTGCGGGGCGGGGAGAATCTATTTTCCTTGACATCTCCTTTCATAGGACGAGTGTAATCGTCGGTTAACAACAGTTACTTCCGAGTAGCCCAGCTAGGAATGGACATTATTATAGCGCTTCCGAAACATCGACTAAGGAATCAAGGCCGCGCAGAACCCGACCCCAGGCTTACAGTTTTAGCAAGAGAACGCTCAGGTCTGCGACGCAGGACGGTTTGCACCAGGTCGCCGAGTTGTTCGGCCGTAAACTGATTGCCCTCGACGTTGGTGAACAACTTCCCTTGGCGGTCAATAATTGCGGTATGCAGCGAATGGTTCATCAATCCTTCATCGGGGAAAAAATCCGTGCCGAAAAGGTGGTTGACGCGCTGTACCTCTTCCGTCGGTCCGGTAAGAAAGTGCCACGTATTCGGGTCAGCTTTCCAAGCACGGGCATAGCGGGCAAGAACATCTGGCCGGTCTCGGGCGGGATCAAAGGTTACCGTCAGTAGGACCAGGTCTCGGCCGAGCTGTTCCTTGAAGCGCTTCTGGATTACGCCAAACGTGTTGGTGCTGCGGTAACAGAAGTTCGGCAGCGCACAACTGGTATAGATGAAGTTCATGGCTACGACTTTGCCGCGGAACTGAGAAAAAGAGACTCGTCTGTTTGCCTGGTCAGTCAAGGTGAAATGCGGAATCGCCTGACCTACCGCCAGCGGTTTTACGGCGAAAGACTTCGGATCGGACAGCTGGTCAAGAAGCTTCAACCGTCGGGCAGTCAGCGGGTCCTGTTCCACACTTTCATATCTGCGCACTTTTATGTTCTCGGCGTATGACCTCTCGCGCTCGACGACTAGCGTGAATTCAACCATTGCGCCGGGGGCGAGGCCATCGAGATCCTTGGCAGAGCGCACATCGAACGGCATGGTCATCGCGCTCATAAAGCCGGGGATAGCCTGGCACGAAACTACAAACGAATTGTGCGCCTGATCCACTTTCAGCACCATGCCCGACGCGTCGTATTGCTGTGTCGCCCAACCGAAGCCGGTGACCAGAAACAGCGTCGTTATCGCCAGAGCCGTGCTTCTCATCCTTGCTCCTCTACTTTGCTCCTCTACTACTGCACGCGATCGTTTTTTTTTCGCGCTTTTCGCGCTCACTTTTCGCGCTCAGGCTCACCTTGCTTCGCTGGCGCAGGACTATCGCGGCGTGCGCCCCCGAGTCGGACCACCGGCCGATCCAGCTTGGCGTAGTCCGTGGCAAATTCCTTGATCTCGAGGAACTGATCTTTGTCCACGTTGGCGAAGTGCTGCCGGGTGTTGCTAGCCGGCCACCAGAGTTCCAGGTCAACGATTCGTGCGTCCTTGCCTAGGCCAATGTGTTGTTGTAGCGGCGACGCTCCGAACGAGCCGCCGCTGCTCACTGTCCGATAAATCGAGCGCGTTCCCTGTCCCTTGTTCTCCACAGTCACTTTGATGCGTGTACCGATAGCAGAACGATTGCTCTTCACGCCTACCAGCTTCAGGTTGATCCAGTCGTTGCCGTGTCCTGGGTTTTCAAACACCCGCATGGCATGAGTGTCGCCCGGGGCCGCGCCACCAACCTCGGCAATGATGTCTTCGTTGCCGTTGTTTTCGAGATCGGCGAAGGCAATGCCGTGTCCTTTGTGCAACTCACCCGTCCCGGAGGAAGCGGTGACATCCACGAAATACTTGCCGTCGTGATTGCGAAGAAGCACATTCGGCACCAGCGAACCGTAGGAGGGGTTTCCGGTTCCCAGATAAATATCCAGGAATCCGTCGTTATCAATGTCGCCAAAGTTTGCACCCATAGGCATAAAAACTTTGTCGAGTCCGACCTCTGCGGTCACGTCCTTGAAGGTTCCGTTCTTCATGTTCTTGTAAAGCTTGAGAGTCGTGGCGTTGTGCGACAGCCCAAGATAGGAACGGGCCGTCTCCTCCACGGAAGCAGGGTTGGTGGCCACAAACAAATCCGGCCAGCCGTCGTTGTCGTAGTCGAAGAACCATGTGGCGAACCCGCGCGCGTTTCGTTGCACGCCAGCGGCTTCGGCGACTTCTGTAAATGTGTTGTCGTGGTTGTTGTGATAGAGAAAACTCGGCCCGGTTAGGTTGGAGACGAAGAGGTCCGCATAGCCATCGTTATCGTAATCGGCTGCAGCTACTCCTTTGCCGAAGGCACTCTTATCAATCCCGGCGGAATGGGAAATATTCTGGAATGTGCCGTCGCCCTTATTGAGAAAGAGTTGCGCTGGAGCGCCTTCGTTGCCAACGAACAAGTCGAGCAGTCCGTCATTATTGATGTCAACCCAAACCGCGGCTTGGGTGCTGGTGGGGACCCCCAGGCCGCTGGCGAAGGTCACATCGGTGAAGGTGCCATTGCAATTATTCCGTAGCAGAGACTTGCGTTGCGCCACCTCCCAGCCGCCACGCAACACAAGAATGTCGGTACAGCCATCGTTATTGTAGTCGGCCTGGATTATGTTCAGCCCGCCCAGTTGGTCCGCCAGGCCGGCCTTGGCGGCCTGCTCGGTGAAAGTGCCGTCTCCATTGTTGTGGAAGAACTGCATCGGCGCGCAAGAGTCGAAGCTCGACTTGACCACGTCCAAGCGGCCGTTGTTCTCAAAGTCATCCACGATAATCCCCCCGGCCATCGAGAACGTGTCAAGCCCAGCGGCGGGTGCGACATCAGGAAAGCGCCCAACGTCTTCCGCCGACTGAAAAACCGAAGACGGAATCAAATACTTCGGCGGAACTTTGTCCGGGTACTCTCCGAGCGTCATGTATGCGAGGTTTAGCAGCCACTTCACTTCCAGTTCGTCCGGCTTTTGCTCCAGGTATTTGAGGAAGTATTCAATCGCCTTTTCGGAATCACCGGTCTTGGCGTAGGCGTTCCCGGGGGGAATCGGTAGCAGGCATTTCTCGCCGGGGGCACGATAGGCGTCATTTTCCATCTCAGACTTGTGTAGATACGAAATCCCGACCGCCTCATTCATCAGATTCAGGGCCGCCGGAACCTCGGACTCAGCAATCTGGCGCGCCGCCAGATACTGCTCGATGGTACTGTCCATGTTGCCACGGTAGGCATTCAGCTCCCCCAGCGCCGCGTGTGCGTTCATGATGTCGATGGCCGGCCGAGCCTGGCGCGCCGCCTTGTTCCGAGGAGACAAGAAGTCCTCAAGGCCCTGCTTCTCGGAGAGAAGACTTTCTTTGCGAATCTCGCAAACAAACTCCGGATCAGGATCCCATCCCGGCACCTTGGCTTCCCGGGTCAAGCCCAGTTCCGCCTCCGCCAACCCTGAAACATTGAGGGTGACCTTCACGCTTCCCGTGGCGCTGCTGGCTTGGTTCCCGATGTAGGCGAGGGTAGGGTCTTCCTGTGCATGGGATCGTTCCACCAACAGCAAGATCGCGTATCCCAGTGGTGTCCGCAGCACCGGGCTAAACTGCCCGGGAGCCATGGCTTGCAACGCATCCCTCATCTCGGGACGCAGCGTAGACGGGAGCACATTCTGCATGAGGCCGCCGGCGTCGGAAGTTGTATCGATGGATTTCTCTTTGGCGAGGGTGGCGAAATCCTGGCCCTGCCGCAGTTGGCTGAGGATCCGCTCCGCGGCCTCCGGGGAACTCACCACGATCAGTCGCAGCGTAACCTGTTCGGCGGCAGGTGTCGGCGCCGGCTGAGGAGTCTGCGTAAAGCCCGACGCAGACAATAGAGTCACCACTGCCAGCACCCACGCCCGATTCAACACTCTAGAAAACAAACAACCCGCCTTTAGCGCGACCGTTGTGATCACGACCGCATAACATAAAAGTGCTTTGGATTATACGCGGCGCCACAATAGCGTATCTGGAGAAAGGCGTCCGTCCGTGGGCGCCGTTTCCAATGACGGCCTGGTTGACTGGTTCTGACTGGCGAAGGCCGGTTGCAATCAGCTGCAAATCGTTGACAAATTATTTTGCTCCACCGACGGGTCTGTCCGCCTTTCCGCAATGCCGCTCAATGTTTTGCTGGGAAAATATAACCCCTTCAAGAGTCTTTCAGGTCTGATGTCGAACTTATCGCAAATTCTCAGCAGTGTTGTGAGCGTGATGGGGCGTCCTGCCTCGATCTGCTGCCAGTGCCGCGCCGAGAATCCGAAGCTGATTATGTCGTCTTGGCGGTAGCCACCGTCAGCGCACAAAACCCGGATGCGGTGGCCCAGTGCGCGGAAGAATTCTGCTTGACCTGCCCGTGAATACCAATTGCGTATGCAACCCGTTGAGGTCTGGCTGGCCCTTCCTCAGTGTGTGATTGCACTGGCTCTTGAAAGGCAATGGAGTCGCCGAAAAGGAGCTTGGTTGAGAAAGTAGTGAGTTAGTTAGCACACGCTCTGCGCGGCGAATTGAGCGATATGGGGAACAATGGTGTTCCACGTCTTAGCATCTTTTAGAGTCAACAACTTACCGACAATCAAGCCCGCGCGGAAGCACGCTGGTCTGGTATTGAAAGGAAGCGAGTTAGCGCATATGGGCTCAAAGCGTACGGCACACTTCTAGCACACCTGCACAAACCCATGATCGCCGTCAGCGCTCTCCGCAACGTTCGTCTTTTAGACAATGTCAGAGCCATGCAGGTTTGTTGGCAAGGCGATGGTACACCATCTATGCGACAAATTTGGGTTGCACGCTTATGCGCGGGAGGTCGGAAACAACAACGTTAAACCCGCACCACACTGGGCTTGATTTCACAATGTAAGCCGAGCCCCCTGCACCCCTGGCGTCGGTCACACAATCAGCGTCTTTGTGCACGGTGAGAAAAATGATCTTGGCGCGATGCGCAGGCGAGCCTTTCCCAGCTCTTGTTGACAATTGAACGCGAAAGGGCATACTAACCGTACACTTGAGTTCCCGGCGGCCGCTCTCTGTGCATTTGACTAACTAACTGGGCGACGAGTTCGAAATTCCATACGGAGGTCTTCGAGGATGATCCGGCCCATTTGCAATCTGCTCGTATTTGGCGCGGAGCTGGTTTCCATACTCACCATCGCTGGAGCCCAGGAAAATCAAATCAAGAAAACCCAGGTCACTCCTGCCAGTCCTGTTTCCGGCGCGCAGATGTTCAAAGAGTATTGCGCCGTCTGCCACGGACCCAGCGGTAAGGGTGATGGCCCTGTGGCGACTGCGCTCAAGGTGCCGCCGCCAGACCTGACCACATTGGCCCAGCGTCACGACGGGAACTTTCCGGATGATTATGTCTCAAACGTTTTGAAAAATGGCGTGAAGAGTCCCGCTCACGGCTCCGGGGAGATGCCCGTCTGGGGGCCGATCTTTGATACGATGAACCGCTGGAAGGTTCTCTGCCCCGGCATGGAGGAAACTCCAGTCACCGTGCGGATCGCTAATCTCACGAAATACCTGAAATCAATTCAGAAGAAATAGCCACGCGGCGCCCCGTCCGGGGGCCCGCACTTTCGTCTCCGCGGTCAAAATGACCAGGGACGCCGGTCATAGATAGCGGTCCTTCCGCTAACTTTGTTCGCCTCCCACCAGGGCTACGTTCGCCCCAAAAGAGTATGCAAGCATCGGTCACCATTTCAGTGTCCGCCAGCCTCCATCCCCAGGACGTCTCCTGGCATGGAGCGCTAGTTTCTCGAAGTGGCTTGGCACCTGGCCATCCAATCCTGCTCAACTCCCTTCGAAAAGACAGCGTGCCTCACAGATCTCTTCAGAACCTGCACCTGCGATTGCGAAATGCTCAGCTACCTCCGAGCGCTGGCTCTTCGCTTTCGCCGGCACGAAGTCGAGGACGACGCGTGACGGCACATCGCCGTGTTCGAGGCGATCGAAGACCTGGTTAATAGAAGATAGGGGCTGCAGCTCGATATCGGCTTTGACCTTGCCTCCGACAGCGAAGGCGAGGGCTTCGGCCATATCCTGGCGCGTGCCGACGAACGAACCGCGGATGGTTATGCAGTTCGCTACCATATCGAAGAGCGGAACTGGGAATTCGCCTGGCGGCAGTCCGACCAAGACGCAAGTGCCACGCTTCCGGGTCATGCCAACGCCTTGCTTGAATGCGATGAGCGAAGGCGCAGTAATCAGAACGCCATGAGCTCCCCCGCCGGTCGCCTTCTTGACAGCGGCCGCCGGGTCTCCAGTCTTGGCATTGATCACGAAATCGGCACCAAGGCGCGTGGCATGGGCCAGTTTGCCATCGTCGATGTCGATGGCGCAGACGAGCAGTCCCATGGCCTTGGCGTATTGGATGGCTAGGTGCCCGAGTCCGCCAGCGCCAGAGATAGCGATCCATTCGCCAGGCCTCGCTGCAGTCTCCTTGATCCCCTTGTAGGTCGTGATGCCAGCGCAGACCAACGGCGCGGCATCGGTGGGCGCAATGCCGGCAGGCACATGGGCAACATAATTCGGGTCGGCGAGTATGTACTCGGCAAAACCCCCGTTCCTGGTATAGCCGCCGAACTGCGCGTGAGCGCACACCGTTTCCCAGCCAGTCAAGCAGTACTCGCAGTGACCACACGCCGAATAGAGCCAGGGCACGCCTACCCGGTCGCCCTCCTTCACAATTGTCACGCCCGATCCAACGGCAGCGACTAGACCGATGGCCTCATGGCCAGGAATAAACGGGAGCGTGGGCTTCACCGGCCAGTCGCCGTGGGCGGCATGGAGATCGGTGTGGCATACGCCGCAGGCTTCAGTTTTGACCAGAATTTGGCCAACTCCGGGAGAGGGAACGTCCCATTCCAGGAGCTCCAAGGGTTTTCCGAATTGCTCGACAACTGCTGCATGCATCTTGGGCGCCATGTTTAACTCCTCTTATTCTTTTTATTCTTTGCCGCGAGTAGGAAATTCGAGCTTATCAACGGCCTAGTCGTTTTTCTGAGCAAGAGTGATCAATCTCGTCCGCCAAGTCGCCTGTATTTTCCGAAAGGAGGGCGTATGGATCACAATGAGTCAACGCGAAGATTCGAACCGCTGATGCTAAGCGGCCACCACGCGCACGCACAACTTGGCTCTGGTTCTGCTCCTGCCTGAGAAATCTCGACAGCTCGCAGAGTTGCAGGTAAAGGCAAGTCACAAACAAGCCAAGGAATTTCGCGAGTTGGCGCAGAAGGTCAAAGAGAGTTAGGGTCTCGCCATGTTCGCGCATTGGAATGAAGTGATTTATGGGCTGAACGGCGCGGCGATCATCAAGGAAGAGCAGAAGTGCATGAAAGCGCGACGGCTGATGCGACAGTGCGTCAGGCGCTCATCAATGGTTCCGAGAACTCTTGAAAAAGTCACTAGCGGGTTGAGCGGGGGGGCAGCTAGCATGCCCATATCCACAATACGCCGTGCGTCGTCATTCTTGGCAGACTCCAGACTGCCACTCCTACTTCATTCCTAGATCCGTCAGGATCTTGGGATTGTTCTCTCCCGATACGACAATTTGATGGCACGCGGAGCAGTCATTGGTGATGGTCTGGCCGTCGGCACTCGTATGACTGCCGTCATGGCAGCGGAAGCAGCCCGGCGAATCCATGTGGCCAAGGTTATTCGGGTGCGTACGCCCAGGTGACACGCATGTCGGGGAAGATATTGCGGAGATAGATCGCCGCCACCTCTTCGCCCGATTGCTGCACCGACGCGCGCTGCGCCTGATCAATCTCCGGGTAATTCGTTCGATAGAAGTCTGTGAGTGCGTCAGTAATGCGCTGGCGCGCTACATCGCGGGTGGGATAATCGACCTTGAGAAGTTCGACAGCCTTTTTCTTGATGTACGGAAGCACTGGGCTAATACGCCCGAGCGACATTTGCTTGTCCACTGCGCTTTCGGGCAGTTCGGAGGCATGCGCGGGTCGGTTGTGGCAATCCAGACAATCCATCACGCGATGTTCTCCCTGGTCCAAGTGCTTTTGAGTTGGCTTGGCATCGCTGGAAATGAATTCTGTGGTCTTTCCTTTATCGTCGGTGTAATACACGGCCGGGATCGTCTGCCGCTGGGGGTCCGTTGAAATGTAGCGGATGCGGGCGGCGTCTGCGAGATGGTGCCCGTGGATTCCGCTCACGCCCTGCCCATTGCTTCCTCCCACTTTCAGCATTACGACATCTGTCTGAGGCGTGTTTTTCTCATCATCCGTGTAGCTGGTGCGAACCAGCAATTTATCGCCCGCAAAACGGCCGGGCCAGTGGCATTGTTCGCAGGTTTGGCTGGCCGGACGGAGGTCTTTTACCGGCGAAGGAATCGGGCGTGGAAATGAGTGGAACGCCACCATAACGACTTGCCGCAAGCCGTTAACTTTGGCTCGCACCATCCAGGGTAGCCCAGGGCCAATGTGGCAGTCCACACAAGCCACACGCGCGTGCGGGGAAAAGTGGTAGGCAGTGTTCTCGGGAAGCATGACGTGACAGGTCGTACCGCAGAAATTCGTCGAATCCAGATACTCCACGCCGCGGTAGGATGCGGTTCCAATGATCAGAAGATTGAGTCCGGTGGCCACGACCACCCACTCCAAAGTGCGCCGCACCACGGGCAGGCGCGCATCAATGGCGGGGAAAACCGCCGGCAGTTGCCCACTGCCGCGCAGACTTCGACGCCTAAGCCAGATGCCGAGTGGAATCAGCAGCAGGCCCAATACGAAAATGGCAGGGAGGGTGAGAAAGACCAGGATGCCGATGTAGGGATGCGGCGGTCCCGGTAGGAAGATTTCATAGAACCAGAAGGCGATCGTGGTAAGCGCCGTGCTCGTCGTGATCACCGCACCCGTGAGCGAGACGGGATTCTGACCAAGGAAATAGATGGGCTTCGACCAGTCTCGGATGCGTTCCCGCAGATTCATTGGAAAGCGCGTCTCTCCTTGCTTTCTAGCTTCGATGCGGCTCGGCGCACACCCTCTGCGCTTCGCGGCGGATCATCTCCGCCGCCTTGAGACATTCTTCACAATCTTGATGCCACGAACCGGCCAGTGACTACTTTTTCAGTGTGCGGATATAAGCCACCAGCCCCTTAATGTCTTCCGCCTTCAAAGACTTTCCGTACGCGGGCATCTTGTTCTTGCCGTTCGTAATGATAGTAGAGAGCTCCGTGTCCGACATTCCCTGCACGTCGGCCGTTGTGAAATCGTGGGCGCCCATTTTCTTCCCCGTCGCCGAACCGCTTCCGTCCGCGCCATGGCACGCCGCACATTTCGACTTGTAGAGCGCCTCCGACACGTTCTGCGCGTACGCCGACAAGGAGAGAATACAACAGGAAAGCGATGGCTGTCAAAGTAACGGAAACTTGTATTTTCATTATCTTCATCTTCAGGCTCCATTCGATCGGTGGTCTATATTCAAGTTCTCATGTGGCATGCAGGCTCCAGTGGTCGTGTTCAGATGCGAGGCATTGCAGATCCAACAACTCTGAATCGTGTTTTCACGTTGGTGTCCGTTGCCGCTCTGCACCTCCAAGGAAGCAAGGATATCAGAATGCGTAGCGCAGGGACTCGGTCAGCGAGTTAGCGTGAAAATACCGTGGCACCGAGGGCCCGACAAACGAGCCCTCGTTGTACTGATAATAATTCCAGCCCGTATTCCAAGCCAGCTTATGACCCAAATCCACGCTCAGGTTGGCCACCGGCTGCTGGTACTTGTACTGCGAGGTGCCGAGAGGCTGCAGAATGTTGAACTGCGGAATGCTGCCGTCAACACTGGTGATGCTGTAGGCCCAAGTTGGCCGTCAATCGCTTCCCGGGCCTGAACCTGATGGTGGTCATTCCGAAATTCGTGTGGTTGGTGGCACCATCCCTCCGATACCCCCTACTGGCAAGCAACACGCTTAAGACTAGAACGCGTATTTCAAAGAGATCGTTTCGGTGTTCGCATGGAAGTTACGCGGCAGGGTTACGAGTGGCAACCCCTGAGTTTCTTTCTCGTTGTAGTCGTAGAAGGAGTAGTTGCCCTTGAAGGTGACACCCTTGGCGACATCAATGGCAACACTGGCAGTAGGCTTGTGCCAGTTCAAAGCCTGGGATAACGGTGCGTCCGGGAACGGACCAACGAAGGCACAGCCGCCCGCTACTGCTGTGGACGCCGCCGGGCAAGGAGTAATTGGGTTACCGGCAAGAGGGGGGCTGTTACCGTAAATGTCGCTCGTCAGCTAGCAAGAGGCCGCTGCCGTCGCTGCCACCGGGAAGCAGCCAATTGTTATGGCCCGCGGTGCTGGTGATTTCATAGCCGACGCTCAGTGCAACGCGATGGATGGGCCGGACGGTTAGACTGGCAAATCCGGTGTTGGTTCTCTCCTGGTAGTTCAGTATGAGCGGCAGACCGCCGGATTGGAAACCGTTACAGAGAGCCGGAGTGGCTTGCACGGTCGGCCCGGTCGACGGCACGCAGGTCGCCGAATTGATCTGCTGGTCCAAGTAGGTCCACCCGAAGTCGAATCCCACCCATCGGTCGGGGTGCAGGCTCGCTCCGAGCGTGTAGTAACGCCAGTGATCCTTGTGTCCGTACGCAGCCGGGACGGTGCTCGCCCCGGTCGTCGGGAACAGGTTGGGGTTCGCGGGATTAAAAGACGCATTGACAGACTTGGCAAAGTCATTCCGGGTCTCAATGAAATGCACACCACCGTTGACGCTCGCCCAACGGTTCACCTTGTAGGCGGTATTGGCCCGCAGCCGTTGCTGGTGACGCGGACCAATGGTGGTAAAGGCGTTGTCCGCACTCAGAAGTTCCACATCCGCATTGACGCGCCACGCATCCGTCGGACGAAACACAATGCCTCCGAGAGCCGTGTGTTCGTTGATCCTGGTGATGTTCAAGTTGGCAGGCAAAGCGGGGTTCGTCGCCAACGGGGCCGGCACGCCGTTGTCCGCCAAGTAGTAGCTGTTCAGGTTTGGTGAGTCACCCTGAACTGCGCCCGTCAACTCACGACGTCCATAGCGGTAGCCGAGGTAAGCGCTGAGGCGGCGGCTCGGAGCCCAGTTCACCCTCGCCGTGTTGGAATACGTCTTCTCGGCCAAGACCGTAGTAAATAAGTCGGAACTTGAAGGACGTGGTGCAACCGGCAGTGGCTAGCGTCAAGCCAGGAGCGGCGGCGCCAGAACAGGTGAACCCCAATTGATTGGAGTTGCCCGGGTTGCGCCAGTCCAGCCAGCGAAACTTGTCCGAAACACTCCAACTCGGGGTGAAGTGGTAGGTCAAGCCGAGATCCGCGTTGCCCGAGACGCGATTCGTGTGCGACGCAGCGGTGAGCAGGCTGACGCCAGTATTACTATTATTACGATTATTGGCAAACTCCTGATAGTTCAGGAAGTCCGAATTCCCGGAACTATAGGTACCGGAGGCGGTAATGTCGAGCTTCCGGAAGTAGTTCGACTGCAATGACAACTGCGACGTCGGAATGCCCGTGCGAACCCGGCCGGAACGAGAGAAGCTGAACAATCCGATGTTGCACTTCGAGTTGGTAACCAGGACATTGCCGCCAGGGAAGGTGACGCCCGGGACGATCGTACAGCCGGAAGGCGGGAACGGAATACCAATATCGACCGGCGCCCCGGTCACGCTGTCCGTGAATGACAGATTGTTATCCCTGAAGTTGGGATCGACCTTATCGTGTTCGTAGAACTGGTCGAAGCTGATTGTCGTCCGCTCCATCAGCCTGATGTCCACACCGAACTGGTACCGGTCGGAACGCCACTGGTCGTACTCCGTCATCAGGGTGCGAATCGGAGACTCCAGGGTGGTGTCCAGCCTGCCAGTGTTGTTGTTGCGCGCGTAGCCCAAGCGGACCCGGATGGCCGACTGGGGAAACAGGGTCAGGTTGAAATCGCCCATTTGGCGAGTGATGTCCTGTAGGTGAGGACTATTCGCGTACCATGGCATAGTCGTCGGGTCAAAACCGCCGGGATTGACTTTGAGGGCGACGCCGATGCCTTGATTCAAATTCAACGGGTTCGCAAACAGATTGAAGTCGAAGAAGTTCTCGTCACGCCGGTAGAGGCCGACGAAGTTGTACCACTTGTTCTTCTCGATCCGCAGGCGGCCGATGTCGTTCGGGTCGCCACCGAACCCGAAGCTGCTCAGGTACAAGTTGTCGAAGAGGCCTCCTATGTGGGTGTTCGAGCGCATCGACAACTCCTCCCCGAGAAAACGCGGACCGCTCTTCAGGTTCACCAGCGTGCTATACAACTGCTGGTTGCCGTTGACGTCGGCAACGCGGCCGCCGAACTCGACCGACTGCTGCACGGTGTAATCGCCCCAAACACGGCCCGGGGAGGTTTCCTCGTCGCTCTGGGCTGGGTTCTGAGCCAGGGCGAACTGCGGCGCCGCCAGCATCAGCAGCGCCACGATCACTAAGATTGCATGCCTCCGGTTTCTGTAGCGGCTCTGGTCCGAAGGCTCTTCTCTTGGAAGGAGAGACCGCGGTGAGTTGTGATTTGTATTGGCCATGGTCATGTTCTCCTCCCCTTTATTTGAAGAACTTGGAGTCTATATTTGAGCCGTGGATACTCATGTGGCAGAGAATGCAATCCTGCCTGAACGCGTTCTGCGGGTGCGGGCCAGGCGGAATACCCGTATGGCACTGCAGGCAGAGCGTGTTCACGCGTGCGGTCAGCAGCATGCGCGGATAGGGCGAGCCGTGCGCGGTGTGGCAAGCCTGGCATCCCTCGGCTTTAACCGGTTCGTGCTCGAAGACGAACGGTCCGCGCTTGTCGCTATGGCACTTCAGGCAAACCATATCCTGGTCCGGGGTCGATCGAAGCTGGCGGTCTCGCGACGCGCCGTGCGCATTGTGGCAATCGGAACACTTGATCAGCCCCTCTTCTACGCGATGATGGAACGGCTTCTGGAAGTCGGCTCTCTGTTCAGCGTGGCACGAAAAGCACAGCGACGTCTGCTTCTTTACCAACAGATATTCAAGTGTGGAGTGATGCACGGAGTGACAGGATGTACAGGTGATGCCGTTCTCGTTGTGGGTTGAACGCATGAATTGGCGCTGCTCAGGATTCGACTCGTGGCAGGCCAGGCAACGCTTGGTGATGGCTTCCGGCTTCGCCCCAATGTAAGTGAAGATCTTGGTCTTATCGCCGCCTCCCGCCACATGCGCCGCCCCGGGGCCATGGCACGACTCGCAGCCATGAGCCGCTTCGCCCCTGATCTTGGGCAGGTTGGTTCTAGAATGCGGACCCGCTTCAAAGTTCTTGAATTCATCTTCGTGGCAGCCCTTGCACGTCTCCGAACCGACGTACTGCGGCTCGCCTGCAGTTTCGCCAGACGCGGGGCTACCCGCAACGGCGTTCTGCGTTTTGCCATCCTGTTTGGCGGCCATCAACGTCACCGCCACCACCAGAAGGACACCAGGCAGAACCATCCTTCGGCAAAGACCTTGGATTGCTCGTGGATCTGTCATCCTTTTCACCTCACGCCAATCGACCCGAAACTATGACAGAGCACTAATACGAAAACTTTTCTCTATTGCAGACTTTCGGTAGAAACCACCTGCCCTCACTGGTGCTTAGGGCTTCGGCACTCATAGTCGCCAGTTTGAGTTCACAGGTTGTCACGGATATCTGCTCGAAAAATAGCTAACTTACAGGGATTCACAATGCTGCGTCTGTTCAATATCGCACTCTTTCAAGGAACAAACAGACGGTCTGTGTAAGTCTCCGCCGTCGGTTGATTTGCCGGGGGTCGGCGCCCGGGAGCCGATTATCTACTGGCAGACGTTGGCAGTTCTGTGATCTTTGTAACAAGACAAAGCTGTCCGGGATCACTTGGAGTTCAAAGAAAGCAAAGGTTTCAGAATTAAAGAAGACAGCTAGGCTTCGAGCAACTTCTGGAGGCCGTCCGGCGTGATCCAGACTATTTCAAAACTGTGCAATTTTGAACAGACATCCAATAGGCACGGTTGTAAGTTGCCGACTGATAGAACGTGATGAGATGTGAAGGAGCAAAGCGAGTCTTTGCTCCTCTGGTGGCGCAGCAAGCACATGGTCTGCGCCACGTCTTTTGGAAGTTCGCGACAAACAAGTCCTAAGAGATCATCTGATTCTTAGAGAGCCCCGCGCGCCCTCACGCCCATTTACACGCTCGCCTAGCGCACCCTGGCCTCCCAGTCACCCCGAGGCACTTCGGTCATCTACCGGTCGGCCCACTGGTCATGAAGCAGGAGCCAGGTTCCAGAAGAAGCCGCAGCAGTGCCAAATCAAGCCTACGCCTGCCCAACCTCGAACACGCCAAGGCCGCAGCGTTGAACAGTCTCACCTCCCCCGGCGCCCAAAGGGGGCTATCGCTACGCCGTCGATGAGTTCGTTGACTGGTATTGTTCGGAACCGCGTTTGGCGTTCAATACGCTACCGCTCTCATCCTTGAATCCCCTCAACTCGCGCCCAGCACATTTACCGATGCAAGGGACTGTCGGAGATATCCTGCCACGTCGCTAAGGAAGCGATGAACCGATACCTCCGCGATGCGGTGACCGACGAGCGCGTTCATAGCCTTTCCCACAGCACCAAATGGCGGTTCGTAAAGACCCAAGAAATCCAACTGCGTTTCGGTAGGGGTCAGCGGATAGATAGAAAGCTCGGCCTTCATGAGCGGGAACAAGCCTGGCATGGTCGCCGCCTCCCATTCGAGTAGCAACCGGGTGGTGGGAGCCGACAAGGCATCAGGGACCCTCTCCTCGACGTTTTTGATGGAAATCTTGATATCGGTCTTGACCCCAATACCGGCAACGTCGACGTGCAGTTCAGCAGCGATCGATCGCGCCCGGTAAGCGGCAGCCTTCGTAGCCGACTGGAAAACGGTGAGTGCGTCCTGCCTCAACGCATCGCGGACTTGCTCGTAGGGATGGTTCACGTAGTCGTAGAAGCGTATCTCGCGCGCTTTACTCATATCAACGTCGTTCCGTCCAGATTGACAGACCCAAACGCTTCTTGATCCACGGTTGGCGAAGTCTCATACGACCGTGATCATCCCCATTTGACGACCGCGCCATCTTCGTTAGCTTGCTCAACTTGCCCAATTTCCCGGTCGGCTTTCCGAAGTTGCCCAAACCCTCGACGCGTCTCCGGGATTCAGTCCCTAGTCGCTGGCAGCGGGTTCTGCGGGGTGTGGCTTCTTGGCACGGTCTGAGTCGGGGATCGCCCCAGGATGTGACAGTGGCGGTTGGGGAGCTTTATTCAGTTTGGATATCGGATTATTGGCGATATGGGTCATATTCCATTATTTCGCGCCAAGAGACTAAGGCGCTCCCGTCGTTGCAACTGTTCGTCACCTCGATAGATACAGCATAGTCTTGGAACGAACGGTTCGGCTGGTCCAAACTGCACAGTTCTGACAATTCAGTCTGCTCAACGTGGGATAGCTGAGTAGCAAAAACCTGATTTGCTCATCGCCGTCTTCGAGCTGCATCTACTCCGATACCCGCCGCTCAGGCAGAAGGCGGTCGGCTGGTCGGCTCCGAAAAGAGTATCTGGTGCTTTTTCGGGGCCTGCTCAGCGCAATCGGCGGTGAAATCAGGCCTGACGCGATGGCAATCAGTCCGAGAATGAAGGCAGTCCCACTCATAGCAGACATTCAAACCGCGTTCGCCGTACTGGGATCGCGCAGCCCTGGGCCTGGGATTTGCGGGCAAGCGTGATTTGGCGGGTAAAGCTCTCTCCAATACGAATGCGAAGCGGAGGCAACTCGATAGACAGCTCAGAGAGGCGATTCAGGCCGAAGTCACGACCAAGATACTCCCGCAATTGGCGCAGAGCTTTGAATCCGCACAGTCGGTCGGGCCGACAAAGAGCAAGCGAGGTTGATCGCTGTTGCGTTGGGGAGCCGTCCTCAAGCCCGAGCAGCAATCATCATGCTCAAGATTTGTAAGCGCCGACAAATGACGCAATCCGAACCCTCGGGTATGCCGATTGGCGTAACGCCAAATGGCGTAATGCAGGTTTGGCCATGCGTCGAATATCGCCGACATTCGACGCACAATGAGCGGGTGACGTCAAGCTGCTTGTGTAAATAGGTTGAGGGTGCGGGTTTTCCATTCCAGGTTAAATCTCTGGAAAATGGAGTAGATGATGCGGTCCACGCTTTCCACGTTGACAAAGCAGACCATGGGCCGGGTGCGGCGGCGGACTTCGACGAAGCAGCGCTCGATCACGTTGGTGGTGCGCAGTTTGCGCCACAGGTGCCGGGGAAAAGCGAAGAACGACAGCAACTCGGGCAGGTCCTGTTGCAGCCGCCGGACCATGGCCGGATAAGCTCGGCACCAGCGTGAGCGGAAGGCGCGAAAGGCGACGACTGCTTGCGCCCGGCTTTCGGCCAGATAGATGGCCTGAGCTCCGGTCTTCACTTCGTCGTAATCGCGCTTCCGCGCTTTCTCTAAAATGTTCCGCATCTTGTGTACCCAGCAGCGCTGATGCCGCACCCGCGGATAGACGGTGCGAATCGCCGCCGCCAAGCCGGCACATCCGTCGGTGAGAATCAGGCCGAGCGCTCGGCCTTCCAGACCGCGCCGGTAGAGATCTTCGAGCAGCCCCTCCCAGTCGGCTTGGCTTTCCCCCTGGCTGCGCAAAAAGGCCAGCAAGTGCCGGCTGCCATCCCGCCGGATCCCATAGGCCACCAGCATCTGCACCTGCTTGCGTCCCGCCGGTCGCCGCACCCGCAGACTCACCCCGTCCAGAAACAGATAGACATAGTCGTCGCTGAGCCGGGCTTGATGAAACTGGCGCACCGCTTCATCCAGATCGCGCGTCAGCTTCGACACCGTCTGCGCACTTACCGTCTCTCCCGTGATGGTCGCCACCACCCGTCCTACTTGCCGGGTCGAGATGCCTCGCAAAAACGCCTCCCGGATCAACAACGAAACCTCCTCCGCCCGCCGCTGAAATCGCCTCAGCCCCACCGGCAGAAAGCTCTTGCCTCGGGTGCGCGCGATGCGCAACCGAATCGTCCCGAAGCGGGTCACGAAATCCCGCTCGTAGTAGCCGTTGCGGTAGTCCCGCCCTTTCCCCCGCCTCCGCTCATACCGCCCCCAGCCCGAGAACCGGTCGCGCTGCCGCTCCGACTGCAGCTCGAAAAACTGCTGCCATGCCTGCCGGGTCTGTCCATACAGGTCGCCCCAGAAACTCTCTTTCATCTCCCTCAGAAAATGTTGGAAATGCTCGGTGATCGGGATTATCTTCGCCATTGGGTGTAGGTCTCCTTTTCTAGGATCGGCTTTAGCTTGCGAGGCCAAAGCCAACTTACACCCTCTCGCTTTTTACACAATCGAATTTACGTCACCCAATGAGCGTTGAATATTTGCTCCATGCGTCGAATAACCACTATAATCTACGCAAGAGGTGCGTAGAATGGCTGGGTATATCCATACTCAAGAAGATTGGCCCCGGTTTCGCTGGAATGGCGAAGGCTTGTCGGGGCAGCTGGCAAGCGTTCGGCACGAGCAAGGCCGTTTGCTAGGGCGCATGGAAGCCCTGGGTTTCAAGCTGCGTCAGGAAGCGGTGCTGCGCACCCTCACCGAGGACGTACTCAAAAGCAGCGAAATCGAAGGAGAAAAGCTGGACGTAGAGCAGGTCCGTTCCTCGATCGCGCGCCGTCTCGGTATGGACATTGGCGGCCTTAAAGCCGTGGATCGAAACGTGGAGGGAGTTGTTGAAATGATGCTGGACGCCACGCGTCACTATGATCAGCCGCTTACTTCAGAACGTTTGTTCGCGTGGCATGCCTCCCTGTTCCCGACAGGACGCAGCGGCATGAGGCGGATTAGGGTCGGAGCCTGGCGAGATGACAGCGGAGATCCAATGCAGGTGGTCTCCGGTCCGATGGGGAAAGAGCGTGTCCGCCTCGAAGCACCGGCGGCGAAAAGACTGGACCCGGAGATGGGGACTTTCCTCGATTGGTTCGATGGAGACACTGAGGGCGATTGGGTCGTGAAGGCAGGGCTCGCGCATCTACGGTTCGTCACTATCCACCCTTTCGAGGACGGCAACGGTCGGATCGCGCGAGCTATCGCTGATCTGGCGCTCGCACGATCCGAACAAAGTTCGCAACGGTTCTACAGCATGTCGGCCCAGATCCGGCAAGAGCGTGCCGAGTACTACGACATTCTAGAGCGGACCCAGAAAGCGACCATGGACATCACGCCGTGGATGGATTGGTTCTTGGGATGCCTGGGGCGTGCCATCGAAGGAGCACAAGCTACCCTCGCAACCGTGCTCTCCAAAGCGCACTTTTGGGAGACCTTTGGGGACTCCTTGCTGAATGAACGACAGCGGCTTGTTGTTAACCGATTGCTCGATGGCTTCGAGGGGAAGCTCACTACCATGAAATACGGAAAGCTTGCGAAATGTTCACACGACACGGCATTGCGTGACATCGCCGTCCTTGTGGAACGCGGTATCCTGGTGCGAAATCCCGAGGGTGGGCGCAGCACAAGCTACTCGCTTGCAAAGGTCACGTGAGAGCCCTGGAGTGCGGCAGAAGTTCGGTAGTGTCCTGATCTCGCACCCTGGCCTAAGGCAGCACAGCACCTGCATAGCTTCCGTCGGGAACCCATGCCTTCGACTCTACATCCGGAAGAAACGAAGGTCCGCTACGTCCGGCCCCTGTCACACATCGAATCGAAACAGTTCGTGGTTCTCTCTTCCACACCACCGAGAAAAGGCGGGCGGATATGGAACTTGTCCGATGTCAGAAAATGCGAGAATTTCGAAGCCCGACAGATAGCAGTGCGGGAGAGGCGGTCACAGTTGTCTATGGCAGGGGCTCTGACCCCAGCAGAAGATGATGCGCTTGACTTGGAGGAACGCCAGATCGTCGGTGACTTGAAAGATCATCAGGCGTTGGAGCACGACCACGACAAGGTTTACGAGGGGTCAGATTCCCCGAGATTGAAAAGGGAACACCTCTCTCCGTGGACCCCGAGTTGTGTTTTGCTGGTTAGGTGACGGGGCACGCGGGGCCTTTCATGTCGGCTCCGGCGGGCTTACACAAGCTTCCCGGCACCCTCGGGCGCCGGGCGTATCGACTGATTTGGTTATTACGAGCATGGCGGCGGGCGCTACAGCACATAGAGTCGCAGGATCCACCAAACAAGGAATATCGCAACATATCGCAACAACATAGCACGCGGCTCTCGGCAATCCGAAAACAGGAGGCGACTGGATCGCCCATAGGCCTTGGGTGCTATCGTTGCAGGGGAGGACAGAGAATGGCATTTCCTAATGATGATCCCACGGTCCAGCCGGGTGACCGTTCAATACAACTGATTGACTGGTTGGTGGGACGATTGGAAGAGTGTCTCGGTGAGGTTCTACCGCTCCAGACGGATGATCTTTTGAAAGACTATGCGAAGGATGCTCGTAACAGCATGGCATCAGCAATCGAGCAGCTGAGCCTTGCACGTGCTAAAAAAGAGCAGCAACTCGGGGGCCGCACCAGCTAGAGACGTGCACACTACACGGACAGTGCTTTCATTGCCAATTGCGGTTTTGAGGCGCTAACCGGCCAATCCTCGGTGGCCCAAGGCAAAGAGAGCTATCCTTCTATAGCGAGATCGAGCAGGAAGGAGAAGGCTCTCTTCCGAGTGCGTATTCCTAGGCAAGGTTCCGCTCCGGTAGAGAGCCTCCAAGCAGTACGATTTCCTTTATCCCACTTTCTCCGGATCATTGCAAGCCGGGCTTCGACTGGGCGGCTGGTGCGGAATCGATCCTTCCCCATCGAGCAGAGTTTTCGAGCCGTAGTTAGTCGTCGGGCTGGCCGTGTTGGTGTAGGCATCGCCAAGGGGCGTAATCTGAGCGTGCACCGCCGTCCACGTGAACAAACTTAGAGTCAGTAGAAACGCGGGCAACGAGAATCTGAACACCCGCATGGTAACCTCCTGATTAGTCGATTAGCCGCTTCGCGCACTGCATGCTGCAAAAGTCTTCCCGAGCCGACCCGCAGACATGACGACGTTTGTGTTCTATCTGCCCACGATCCTGCTGTGGCTGTTCACGATACTCGCCGCGGCCGCCGTGGGCTGGCGGATTCTGAAATGGGCAGCCCGAAGACTATTCGTTTCGCCGAAAAGAAGCGTGGTTGTCTCCGGCGAAGGCGCTGATCGCCACCTCTGATTCCCAGAACGTGATCAGACTGGGTGGCCCGGCGGATTCGCTTTCTAGGTGCAGACGATCCCTAGTATAGCCTTCCATTGGTCCAAGACTGGTTATTGCATACTAGTGCTATTATTATCAATAATATAAATTGTAAAAATCGTTTGCTAATGTCAGATATTTATTATATTATTTCTGACATATAGGGTGGCCAATGGAGAGAACAACCACAAAAACGATACTCAGACGAATCCGCGGAAAGCAGCGCGGCTGGGTCTTCACGCCTAGAGAATTTGCCGATGTCGGTTCCCGGGCCGCGATCGATCAGGCGCTTTCCCGTCTCCAACGCAGTGGCACCATTCGTAGACTTACACAGGGCATTTATGAATTTCCAAGAATTCATCCGCGCATCGGTGTTCTTTCGCCGTCGCCTGAAGCAGTAGCCAAAGCTATCGCGGCAAAGACCAACAGTCGCATCCAGGTCTCGCAAGCAAAAGCTGCCAATCTTATGGGGCTGTCAACGCAGGTGCCAGCGCAGAACATCTTCCTGACTGAAGGTCCATCTCGCACCCTGAAGATCGGAAACCAAACGATCGTTCTGAAGCACGCTGCTTCCTCAAGAATGATCGGGGCGGGAACAGAAGCTGGAGTAGTCATTCAAGCTGTCAGAGCTTTTGGTCGAAAAGGCACGAATGAAATTCCGGTAGTGGCAATCTCAGAAAAACTGCCTGGAACGGTGAAGTCTGAGATTAAACGCCTGCTGCCAGCAGCTCCGGTGTGGGCACAGCCGGTTCTTAACCGAATTGTTACGTGAAACAGTTGAATGAACAATTTTGCTAAACTCGCGGCGGACGAGCGGAGAGCCTACGTCGAAGAGACCGCCAACCGCCGCAATTCTACCAACACTGCCATCGAAAAAGATTTCTGGGTCTGTTGGACACTACGACACCTTTTCTCTCTCCAAGGTGTCCCCCAAATGTGCTTTAAGGGCGGCACTTCTCTCTCCAAGGTCTTCGGGCTAATTCATCGTTTCTCGGAGGACATCGATATCTCTCTGGATCGCGCAGCCCTGGGATTTACGGGCAAGCGTGATTTGGCGGATAAAGCTGTCTCCAATACGAAGCGTAGGCAACTCGATAAACAGCTCAGAGAGGCGATTCAGGTCGAAGTCACGACCAAGATACTCCCGCAATTGGCGCAGAGCTTTGAATCCGTCGTGGGGAAGACCGGATGGGAGCTTAAGCCTTCCACGGAAGCCGGAGAGGAAATGACGCTCCTGTTCTCCTATCCAAACGCGTTTGAGTACACAGCCTACATCAGACCCCAAATCAAAATCGAATTCGGCAGAGGGGATCAGTGGCCCAGCAAGGAATTCCCGATCTCCCCCTACGTGACTGAAGAGTTCCCAGACATATTCACAATCCCCAACGCCGTTGTTCCGGTCCTCGATTCCCAACGGACTTTTTGGGCGAAAGTGACGTTGCTGCATGCGGAACACCATCGTCCAGATCCGCCAGCACTGAAGCTGCGCATGTCCCGCCACTGGTCAGACATTGCAGTCATGAGCACCGACGAGACGTTTGCAACCGAAAAGCTCGATCTCACGCTGCTCGCGGAAGTGGTCAAGTTCAAGAAGATCTACTTCGCTTCCACTCGGGCGAATTACGATTCAGCCTTCCCAGGAGCGATGAAACTTGTGCCCAACGACGCATTGCACAAGCTGCTCAGAGAAGACTACAAGGCGATGCGAGAAATGTTTATTGATGAGCCTCTTTCGTTCGACGAGATCATTGCGCGGCTCAGAGTGCTCGAAACAAGGATCAATGCAATGGCGAAGTCGTCTTAACGCTTCTCCCGATTTCTACACCCCAATGATCCTCTGAAGAGTCCACCCCGAGATTGCCCGGAACTCCGTTGAAAGTTAGCGACTCTCGACCGTCATAGGTTACGCAACCTTTCCTTCCGCGACAACACCCTTCTTCGAAACCGTGTTGGCTAGCGCGGTCAGCAACGCTGGAATCTCCCGGTAGCCCTGCACTTTGCGGAACTGGCGTTCGGCCACCAGCAGGCCCGAGCCGACCCAGCGTTCGATGTGGTCTCCGGCGCGCCAGCGTTTCACGTTGCGGCAGACCGTGTCTACAATCGAAAAAGCTGACTCGATTACATTTGTACTGGCCAGGGTGCGGCGCAACTGCGCGGGCACGCGCAAGCGATGCACGGTGAGCGTTTCTTCCATGCCTTCCTCCAGGCTGCGGGCGGCGCTCGGATTCAGCTCCATCAATTCGCGATGCAGTCGATCGAGGGCGCGCTTGGCGTCGGCGTATTCGCTCATGGCGTAAGCGTTCTGCAGTTTCTTTTTGACCGCCGACTTGTGTTCCTCGGGTAAGTGGTCGATGACGTTGCGCCGCTTGTGCACCTGGCATCGTTGGATCATCGCCGCCTCGCCCGCATGCCGCCGCACCGCCGCCGCCAGCGCCTTACCTCCGTCGAGCACGTACAGACGCGGCACGCTGAAGTCCAGCCCGCGCCCGGCCAGATCGCCCAGTAACTCACTGACCACCGCGATATTTTCTGTCGCTCCTTCGCGCAGGCCCAACACCGTTTTACGCCCGTCAACATTGATCCCCAGCGCCACGATCATCTGCCGGCCGCGGAACGGCGTGCCGTCGATCAGCACCGCGCACAACGGCAACTCGCCCAGCGGACGCTCCATCAACTCCTGTAACTTTTCCCGGCTGGAAGCGATGAAGTTCTCGCTCACCGCCGACTTCTCCACTCCGTAAGCCTCGCGAAAATCCTTCACCACCGCGCCGTAGTTGCGCGTCGAGAGCCCGCGCATCAGCTTGTCCCACACCGCGTGCTCCATCGGCCCGCTGCGCTGAAACATCTCGTAACTGCCCAGCCGTTGCTCTCGATTCTCCGGCGTGCGCAGTCGCGTGCGCTCGATCGGCACCTTCTGCCCGTCCACCACGCAGTAGCCGGCTTCTTTCCCCCAGCGGTGGGCCCGCCGCGCCGGATGCTGCTCGTGCCGCTCCCCCGCCAGGTGTCGCACCTCTTCCTCCATCACCAGGCTCATCAACGCCAACCCGGCCTCGCGCATGAGATGGCCAACGCCTTCTTGCAGCAGACCGACCACCTCGGTCATGGGAAAAATCATCTGTAGGTTAGGGTTTTCTTCGTGGGCCAGTTGTCGGAACTCTTGCACCGCCCGCTGCTGGTCGATCTGGTATCTTTTCTTCATAGCGACTCTCTCCTTTTTTTCTTGGCAGAAAAAACCACCGCGATCATTATGACCGCGGTTGAGAGTCGCTACTTTCTACGAATTAACGGGCATCCTCGTCCACCCAGGCGGTTGTCTACAATACTAACCAGACGGCATCAACCAATCTATAACAAGCGGCTGGTTCGCTGGTTCTCGGTGTCGTCCATCCGAAACGTTTTGGGGTTGGTAAGTTTGAGGCATTGGGGGTCTATCGTCCAATGACTCTGGTGCCGCGCGGTGCTAACTGCGCGGCAGTCATAAACCACAGTGGGGACTTCAAAACCGGGCCATTTTCCGTTTTCTGTCCGTCGCCTTGTTTTCCACGGAACAATTTGGCGCCAGGATCGCTTCAGAGCGACAGTTGTCACTTCGGTAGACCTATAGCATCCCCCGGTTGGTCTCTGCTTTTTTCGGAAATGCAGGCCTCACAAACTTAGACCAAAACCCTGAACGATCTCATTCGTGTGCGCGGGCTCTTGCCCGATCTTTTGCACCACTGGCTCCGGCTGAATCGCGGGAGAATGGGACACGTCGCGGCCGAGTTCTTGCCCGATCGTCGATGCATTATCCGTATAGATCTGGACGTCATAGCGTCCACGCGAAACCGAGACATAGGCCATGGGGCTGTTGAGCAGATCCTTGGCGCCCAATTCGGTGTCCACGTGAATCAGGACACGGTCGGCAGTCTGTCCTTGGCTGGATTGGCTGGCCATTGCATAACCATGGTCGAGATGCGCATGCCGGCGGGGATCGAGTTCGACCGCGCGGCCACCGTCCATTTTCAGACGCAAGCGCCCGTCTTCGCCGATGTTCTCGATGCCGTCATGAGAACCATGGGCCACAAGGATGTGAAGACTGCGATGCGGTATCAGCATCCCGAGCTAGAGATCGTGCGCGCTGCGCTCGATCATGACACAGCAGCAGAGAAACGGGCGTAGCCGGGTTGAGTTACGGCACACTTTACGGCACTATGCCGAATTCCGGAATATGCCGAATGACCGCGCCATGGCAGCGGCCTGAGCTTTTCCGCACCTCAGCGATTCGGCATAGTCTGGTGCCAGCCGAAGATCGAAATACCGACCAGACCCATAAGGGGATTCGCCAAAGAGTATGGGTCGTCGAAGATTCTTGACCGGCCTGGAAACCAGCCTTGCCGAGGCAGTTGGCTCGGGCGCAGACGACGCTGACCAAAGGAAGGGGAAGATCGTTAAACGACCTGATGGCAAGTGCTGAGCGTCCTCCATGGCCCGTGAAGCGCACCGGACTATGCCGAATGGAGCCGAGTAGCACGACGGGGCATCGGCAGGATTCACGCTGTTTCCGGAGCGTTTCAGAATCTCGATTCGGCATAGTCTCGGATTCGGCATAGTGACGCTTGGACTAAACCGCTTCGCGGTATGACTGGCGCAAACGTCCGTTAGTAGCGGTCCGGACGCGGTTGCTGCTCTTCGGTCCGTCGCTTCCCACGTACACTCCTTTGCAGAAATATGGAATGGCTGCTTGCAGCACAATCCATTTCGCGAAGGAGCTCTCCATGACATCACTCAGACAACGCATGATCGAGGACATGCAGATCCGGAATCTTGCAGTCCCTACCCAGGACACTTACGTGCTCCAGGTCTCCATGTTCGCCCGCCATTTCGGCAAGTCGCCGGAAATGCTGGGACCGGAGGAGATTCGTACCTACCAGGTCTATTTGACGAATGAAAAGAAACTGGCGACCAGTTCGATTCTCATTGCAATTTGCGCGCTGCGTTTCCTTTACAAAGTCACTCTCAAGAAGAACTGGGCCCTTGAAGAGATCATCCCCGCGCCCAAGAAGCCACAGAAACTGCCGATCGTTCTTAGCCCCGAGGAAGTTATGCAATTTCTCGGGGCCGTCGCCAGCACCAAGCATCGCGTGATTCTGACCACCTGCTATGCAGCCGGCCTGCGCATCTCAGAAGCGATTCGTCTGAGACCTCCCGCCATCGACAGCAAGCGAATGGTCTTGCGGGTCGAACAAGGCAAGGGAAAAAAGGATCGCTACGTGATGCTCTCGCCCAAATTGCTGGCAACCCTGCGTGACTGGTGGCGTCTGGAAAGACCGCAGCACTGGCTCTTTCCGGGGGATAAGCCCGGCCAACACATCAGCAAAGATGCGGTGGAACAAGCATGTCAGAAGGCTCACCGCCTCTGCCACATCCCCAAACCGATCACACCCCATTCTCTGAGACACGCCTTCGCCGTGCACTTGCTCGAGCAGGGCACCGACATCCGCACCATTCAACTCCTGCTCGGCCATCGCAGCCTGGCTACCACCGCCCGCTATCTGCGCATTGCCACCAACAAAGTGTGCTCTACCACCAGCCCACTCGATCTACTCCCGCACCCAGTTCCCACGGAGACCAAACCAGCGACGCCTCAGCACTTCTGAGGACTGGCCCATGGATCGTCCCAAGCTGGAAGTCGCCGACGTGTTGCGTCGCTACGGTGAAGCCTATCGGGAACAGCATGCTGCTTCTCTGTCCACGGCCCAGCGCCGGGTCATGAGTGCCATCGAACTGTGCCGGACGGCCGCTCTCGGCAGTCACCTGGAACAATGCGATCAATGCCCCTACGAACGCGTTTGTTACGACTCGTGCCGAAACCGGCATTGCCCAAAGTGCCAGTCCCTGGCGCGCGCCCAATGGATCGAGGATCGTCAAGCCGAACTCCTCGATACCCAATACTTCCACGTCGTCTTCACTCTGCCGGAAGAGATTGCCGCCATCGCTTACCAAAACAAAGAACTGGTGTACGGCATTCTCTTCCGGGCCACCTCCGAAACCTTACGCACCATTGCCGCCGATCCCAAACATCTGGGCGCCGAGATCGGCTTCTTCGCCGTACTGCACAGCTGGGGACAGAACCTGCTTTTTCATCCCCATCTCCACTGCGTCGTTCCTGGCGGCGGGCTCTCCCCCGACGGCGATCGTTGGGTCTCCTGCCGCCCGGGCTTCTTCCTGCCCGTGCGCGTGCTCTCGCGCTTGTTCCGCCGCTTATTTCTGGAGTTCTTGCAAAAGGCCTTCGACGACCACCAACTGCATTTCTTTTCCTCGCTCCACCAACTGCAGGACCCCGCTGCCTTCTCGGCCTATCTCGCTCCTCTCCGGCAGGCAGAATGGGTCGTCTATGCCAAACCACCCTTTGCCGGACCCAAGCAAGTACTCGACTACGTGGGACGCTACACTCACCGCGTCGCCATCTCCAACAACCGCCTGCTGGATATCGAAGATGGTCAGGTGCAATTCCGCTACAAGGACTATCGCGATGACAACCAGCAGAAAACTATGCCCTTGTCGGCCGATGAGTTCATTCGCCGCTTTCTGCTCCACGTATTGCCCGACGGCTTCCACCGCATCCGCTACTACGGCTTCCTCGGCAATCGCTACCGACAAGAAAAACTGCAACGCTGCCGCCAACTCTTGGGGATGGCCTCTGCCGATCAGACCACTCCCGCCACAGAACCACCGAAGGACTACCGCGATCGCTATGAGGAACTGACCGGCGTTTCCCTCCGACTCTGCCCGGTCTGCCGCCGAGGTCGGATGATTCGTAGCGAAGTGCCGCCAACCGTGGCTTGTACCTCCCCAACGCTGGGGGATACTTCATGAGAATGCACGACTCTCAACCGCCAGCTCTGCAAACTCGGCCAAGACAAGTTCGAGGAGAAGTGTCTCCCGATCGTCCTCCCAGCACGCCGTCATTCTTTCCTTACAACTCACCCCGCTATGAATCCCTGTTCTTCGGTCACCCGACTCTCTGCCATTACTCCTCTTTGCGTCAGACTATCGCTTTCCCTCGAGCGTGCTCACGATTCAATACCCATAGCGCCAGCAGCATCGAGGCGGTTTAGTCCAATCCATTTTTAGCTCACCGGCGCGGCTTCCACGATTTCTTGCCGACCACGCCCATTTGTAGCCGCGCCGCCGAGCTAAAAATGCTCTGCATTATGCCGCAATCGGCATAATCGGCACACCCAAAACATCGACCCCGGTAAGTGATTGAAAAGATGGTGAGCGCGGAAGGAATCGAACCTTCAACCTACTGGTCAAATGTCAAGCAACTGAAATCAATGGTTTCAGCGACTTCCGGACATTCGCAGTGGGCAGATTGAGGCAGTTGTGCGCACGGTTGCTACGAAACTTGCTACCAAGTTCGCAAGGTTTAAGGTTCGTTTGAATTTCATTCGACGATTAGGGGGCTGCTTCGGCAGCGCTTAATCTTTTGACCGCTGGACAAGCGGCAGCCGATGGGGTGCGCTCAGTCCACCCTCACCCCGCCGCACCACCGCTTGTACTTCTTGCCCGGAGCCGCTCTTCCAGTCGCCCCGGCGGCGTCAGATATTCTTGTTTGGCGTGATACGGCAGCGGCGTGACGGTCTTCGAAAATGTCGTGTTGTAATCGCCGTCCTTGATCCACCCGTCGCCAACAATCACAAAGTCGCGCTTCCAGCCCGTCTGCGGTGGCGCCTGCTCCGCAAACCGCAAAGTCATCTCATCGCCGGCATTCATGATGATGTAGCGGTCATCAACCTTGGCCAAAAGTTCTCGTACATCTCCAAATCGCGTGTAATAGCCAGACAGGTCGCGCCATTTCTGTTTCGATGCTTCCAGGTGATCGTAGTCGGGAATTTCTGGCGAAGAGTCGTTGGCCTGATGGATGGCCGAGTAGCCGCGATAATGCAAATCAGCATAATCAGGGGCTAGACGGGTAGTCCTGATCGATGCGCCGCTCACACCGCGCGCCCACTCAATGCAATCCCAATAAATTTCCAAGTTCGTTCTCAAGCGCAGCTTGCGCGGCTGCCCGGGGCGAAACACGTGGCTAAGATCAATCAGGCAAATCTTTTCGCGTCCGGCAGGGAAACCCAAATTGTCACGCGCGACGACCCAGCCGCCGTGGCCATCCGGCACTTCCAGACTCAATCCGCGAGCGTGCTCGTGGTGACCCTGCGTGATCGCCACGTTGATGGACGAATCGCTCGGATGCATCCAGCCCTGCGCAATTAAATACAGCGGGCCATCGATAGGAGCGTCGTTGCCAAGATCAATCTCCACGTAATGATCCCGCGTCACGCCCTGATATTGGCC
The DNA here is from genome assembly GCA_963803655.1 of Terriglobia bacterium. GTDB lineage: Bacteria > Acidobacteriota > Terriglobia > Terriglobales > Acidobacteriaceae > JAIQFF01. The sequence goes on along the minus strand of CAWDNR010000005.1, from coordinate 37,239 downwards.
ACGAGAAAAAGTGTCCAGATATTTGCCGTCGAGGGTGGCGACGATGTCAGTAACGTCATGGCCTTGGTCATCCGTCGCTCGGGCAATGTTGTGTGGTTTCTCGACCGTCGTGATGGCCAGCTTCGAAGGCGGCACCACAAAGCGCTCATCCACAAAAATGTCCGTGTCCGCTGGATGGTCGACGGTCATGAGCGCCAGATAATCGTAGTAATACGTTTCCCAAAGTTCCGCGGTGATTCGTAAATCGTAGAAGCCGTCGTGAGGAACAAGATGGTCCGCGCCAATCTTGTACCACTCCTCGGTAGCGGCAATGCGGGCCGTTCCGGTGTTGTTGATACGCAAGCCCAGCGCGGAACTCCACGGCACCGCGTCTTTTACGAAACGCATTCCGTGCCCGTCAAACGCAAAGAGAAATGGACATGAACCTTTCAGCCGCTGTTCGGTAACAATCTGCTGATCCTCTTTCAGATCAAATTCCGCGCGCACCGATCCGTTCGGCCATACGATGCGGGCTACATCCACGCCACTCTGTTCGCCTAAGCCGAAGTGCAGCTGCGGTCCAGTGATGGGCTGCTTTTGAACTAACAAACCCGAGCGAATCTCCATTTCGCCGCCTACGCCAAAGGGATTAATGCGCTGGTCGCCGGTAGCTTGGTGCGCGCGCGGGCGAATTGTTTGCCAATGATAATTTCGCGTTCCGCGATTCACGCCGCGCATTGCTTGACCGTCCGCGGACAGACCCAACAGATCGATCCGGCCTTTGCCGTCGAGATCGGCTGAGTCAAATGCCCGCGGCGGACCCATCGGCATTGCCATCAGTGCGAATTTGCCGTTCTGGTTCGCGAGCCACACCAGCGCGCCAGGGTTTTTCTTCGCCGTCTCAGCGGAAGTCCGCGCCAGCCATAAATCGAACGCCCCATTGTTATCCAAATCCGCGACCCGCAATCTCACTTCGCCCGCCAAATTGCTCGCTGGATCTGGTACTTGCGCGATCACAGCGGAATCCCAATCCGATCCATCATTCTTTTCGGAATCGGCCAATTCGTCTGCCAACCGGACAATCTTTCCGTCCTCTTGGACCGCCAGTAAATCTAAAACGCCATTCTTGTTGGCATCCGCGACATTGATGGCCTTGATGTGCGGCAAGTCAGCAGGCAACGCTCGCTCATGAAATTTCCCCGCGCGATCATTTATAAAAACGTGCAACCGCCCGGTCCCATCGATAATTGCAGCGTCGGGATTCCCGTCAGCATTTAGATCCGCCCACGCAATGCCTTGCACCCCGTCTACGTTTGCAAATGGATGAATCGCCGTAAACGTGCCGTCCCCATTGTTTCGCAGAACCAACGGCGCGCCCTCTTTCGATCCCATTACCACATCCAGGTCCCCATCAGCCTCTATGTCAACGGCCCACGCGCCGAGATACCTGGCATTGACGATCGCACTCGGCAATTTTGTTTGTGCCGTCACATCGGTGAACTTCTCCGGACTATCCTGCCGCCAAAACCGAACTCCCCCCGCACCGGCAAACACCAAATCAGTCTTAAAATCATAATTAAAATCGAGTGGCAAAATACCTTCGGGAAGCGGCGGCTCATTAGACGCGCCTCCCGGAAAAGTAAATTTTGCTCCGCTAGCTAACTGCACTCCCCGCCCATTCGCCACGATTACAGTAGCAGGCGCTTCACTGCTCAGGCTCACCGCTCCGATAAAATCCCATCGCCCGTCAGGGCCTTGGTCCGAGACCACGATTTCGAGTGGTTTCGTTTCGAACGTCAACACCATATCCGCAGCAGCAGGCGTGAACACTGGCGTTTCCAAACGCACAAAATGCGTGAATGGCTCCGCCTCCTCTCCCGCCGCCGCTTTCATGACCGCCAGGCTTTGCCGGAAATTCGAATCGCGCATCAAAACATTTCGCAAAAACGCAGTGCGCGTCGCCGCTGGGCGAGTGTCCTGGCCCGCAACCGCAGCTTGCAACGCCACCAGTTGTTGTTTCGCTTCGGGCGCCCAGCCGGCAGACTGCTTCTCAATCCCCTCGACTGTTGTCTTTAGTGTGACCCCGTCGCCGCGTTTTGCCGCGATGCGACTCAATTCCAGCAATGCCGCCAGATTATTCGGCTGGACCGCCAGAATTTTTTCCACCAACTTTTGAACTTCTTCGGTGCTACCGGCGTCACCCTGGCGTTCAATCTCTTCCGCCAACTGATATGTCGCGCGCAAATTTTGCGGATTGAGCTCTACAGCTTTTCGCCAGTCGGCGATAGCTTCCGCGGAGCGCCCGCGATTGCTCTCCAGAAGTCCGAGGAGGTAATAAATGTGATCATTCTTCGGCGCCAAGTCGCGCGCGGTACCAAGCCGTTGGGCCGCCACGTCAAAGTTTCTCTGCCGCAGCGCGAGTATTCCCCAATCAGCCCAGCCCGCCGGCTCACCGGGCGCTATTTGCGTGGCCTGTCCAAGTTTGCTTTCAGCTCGAACATCGTCGCCTACTTGTAGCGCAGCCAGCCCGGTATAAAAAGTGGATACAAACGCGACGTATTCTTTCGAAGATTTTCGCGGCAACTTGTTTTTCCCGCATCCCGAAGAAAGCATAAAGCTCGCGCCGCATAAAATCGCCAGGACGCAAACCGCGACCGGCGGCTTTCCTGCTTCTAATTGTTTTTTTCTGTAGCTGCGCTTAGCCGTAACGGCCTTGAACCATAAAAATCCCACGCCCGCGAAAGGAAGCAAGTACAACAGCAAGTCCCAGCGGCCAAATCCCGCCGGCGTGGCTTCCACGCTTGCGGTCGACTCTCCGTCACCCTGCGAGCTATGCAAAATCAGGCGCGCGCGCCAAAATTCTTGCCGATCAAAATTCACTTCAGTCTTGTATTCCACTTGTCCGCGCAAATTCTCCCGCCGCGTGGGATAGATCACTTCCGCGAGCCGCCCGCTAACCGGCTGTATCCCGAGATCAATCTTTAAATCGCTGGGAATCGCAGTTTCCGGTGCCGCATCCACCATGACAAAAAACGTTCCAACTCCAATGTCGGGATGCGTCCACAGCGAAACAATACACGGCCCGACGCGCTGGTCCACGATGATCGGGAATGGCGGACCATTATGCGCACCCACGGATGGCGCCGATGAAAGGCACAGCATAGTGAACGCGACAAACATCAGCATGGGAATCTTGCAATGCTCGCGCACCCTAGCTAACAGTTCCGCCCTTCGCACCTCTGTCGATAAACTCGTCATCACAAATCATTTTGCCTTTAGCCGCCCATCAACATCGCGCGCATTTCCATCGGCTGATACATCAGCCAGACAGAGGCGAGCCAGATAATCAGGCTTACCGAAGCCCATGGAGCGAACGCGCGCATAACTTTCCCCGGCGAATCTTCTTCAGCCAGCCGAAATGCCACCAGCAGTGATCCGGCCAGACCGAGCAACAGAAATCCTAGCTCCATCGGCTGAATAAATCGTGCTGGTATGCCGGTCAACCGCCAAGCCGGAGTACCCAGGAACGGCCAGCCCAGACTAGCGACAGCATTTTGTGCCACGGGAATAAATGTATAAAGCCCGCTAAAGAAATGAAACCCGTAATGCGCAAGCCACATCCCAAAACCAAGTGGCGCCAGGGCGTACGAATACCTCACCACCAACGGAAGGATTGGCCGCGAACTACCTGTAAATAGTTTAGTAAGCCAGGCGGCGAGCCCCAAGAGCACCAGAGGCTCGACAATCAGAAACAACACGAAGATTACGCCGAGGACCGGCGCTTGCGCCTGCACATGAAGCACTCCGCCCAGCCATTTTTCTACTGCATAGGCCGGACTGACCATCCCGAACGCATTTACTAATGCTCCAAAGCAGAACACCATCGCCAGCGCCGCTATATCTGTCCTGCGCGAAAACAAACCAATTCCAGAACGCATCGGGTCGGTCATCAATTCCGCGGCGGGCACGCGACTGAGTATTCCCACGTTGTCGTGCGGACAAGCGTGCACACAATCGAGGCAAAAGGTGCAGTCCATGTTGCCCACTTTAAGTTCTTGAAAAAGCGCCAGCTCACAACCACGTTGTAGCACTACAAAATCAGGCCTGGTCGGCCGATTGCGTCGCCCACGAATGCAATCCTTCGTATGGCAGCGCACGCAAACATCACGGTCGCGCACTTTCACTTCCAGCGGTGAAACAGTGGACGCTACAAAATTAAATTGCCCGATCGGGCAAACAAATTTGCAAAACGTTGCGTGTTTAAAAACGCTGTCAATCACCAGCGCGGCGACGAAATAGCCCACAATCAGCCAAGCCGTCCACCACGGCGAATTCCACAAACCAAATAGCTCGTAGACAAACAAAATACCCACGAATAATGCGATGGAGGCCCATTTATTACGCAGCACACGCGGCCAGTTCATCCACGGCTTAAAAAATCGCCGTGCCGCGTTGCGTACCAGCATGAACGGACAGGTCAGGCAGAAAAAATTCCCGGCGCAAAGCAGCACCAATACTAGCGCGCCGCGAAAGTGCACCCAGCTCAAAACCGTGGCAAGGTTTTTTGGCGCCAGCGTCGGGCCAAGCAATCCCTGCAAAATCATGATAATGCTGATGAGCAGCAGCGGGATCTGCAGCACCGTGCGTGAATGCCGCCATTTCAAAAAACAGCCCACTCCAGGTACTCGCAATAAATCGAATTCAGATGAGCGTGGGAGAGTTGCTGCAGACTCGTGGGTAGGAGGGGTGACCAACGTGTTGTTCCGCCCGTATAAATTCAGGCTAATTTGCCCACGCGGCTCGCCGCCGAGCGTTCATTAAACGGCTCGCGCGTCGGCGAGACTGTGCTGATGCAACGAACAGTTGCACGCCGCTTGCTCCTCACCTACCGGCGGAAACATGTGGTAGTACATGCCGATCACCATCGGCATAAACACTACGGAATTATAGAAAAGGTGGAGTTCAACGCGCGGAATTACCAACTGCAGAATGCTCACCGGGACGGGCTTGCCCCAAAAATTGTGATGCATGGTCGCTTGCGTGATGAGCAGAAGGTGTTCAAAGTGATGCCAGAATTGAATAACCAACGCAGCGGTCCACCACTTGCGGGAAGTTCCCGTAAAACCCTTGCGCAAAACCCAGATCCCGATAAGCATCACCAATGCATAACCGTAATGCAATACTTCCGACTTGATGAGCCACGGATACCACAAGCCTAAAATGCCGCCCGCCTTCGCCGGCGGCCAGCCCATCACATAAATTTGGTAAGCCTGCACCAGGTGCTCACCCCAGTGCCCCAAAACGATAGCCATGAACGCCAGTAACGCCGGTTTATGCCACTTGGAATTCAGCTTGTCGTAAATCGAGTCACCGGAAATATGTGCGTGAGTACTTGCTAGGCTCGGAGCGGACACAGCCATGGACTCTTCCCTTCAGACACAAAACACTTAACTTACGTCGGTTTCGGTACCATCCCACGTACGCGGCCAAAGGGTCAATAGTAGATTTGCATTAGTGGCAAATCACTGAGGGCCGACCCGCTATTGAGAAATACGACCGGCCGCGCTCGCGGACAAGCAGTAACTCGTCTTCCGAGGATCGATTTCTTCTCGGGAACGCCCGATGCTCGGATCGGCACCTTATCATTTCGCGTACGGCCCTGATGCTCGAACTACAAGAACTCCGTATCCGCTCTGCACGATTCCACCGAAACGATTATTTTCTCGCTGCGCTACACTCAACCCGTCCCGAGCCCACATCCTAAATAAGCAGGAGGGGGAAATGGCAGCCAGTTCGCGAAGAAGATCCGGTGGGCGCAAGTACGGCAATGCCGCTAGCAAGAGTGTCAAGAGCGCTATGCACCGTGAGAAGCGCGGCACCCTGAAATCCGGGAAAGGCGGGAAAGGTGGCACGGTGAAGAGCCGCAAGCAAGCGATCGCCATCGGTCTCTCCGAGGCACGCAAGAAAGGCGCCAAAGTTCCAAGAAAACCTAGCTAGCCATTCAAATGATATTTTATCGTTGACCGGGCCGCCAGAGTTGCTTAGGCGGCCTCTTTTTTTCGCGATCCCGCGCTGGCCAAGAACCGGAAATCGTTCCGAATAGATTGCGTTAGCTGCTAATTAAACCGCACATATTCAAAATTCAAAGGCTGCCCGTTAATCCCGCGAATCGGCGGCGCAATCCAGTTCGCAAATTTTCCCGGTTCCACCACGCGCCCGGTCATCAACGATTGCACAAAGGCGTGATCCTCCGGCGCAGGCAACCAATCCCGCTCGTGATTGTGCCAGGCCTCTTTGGTCAAAACTTCTCCGTCGGGACTGATAAAGTGGCCAGCGAAATTTCCAATCGCCCGGTGAAATCCCTTGTGCGGCAACCTCAATCGAAACGAAATTCCCGCATTCTCTATTACTCTGTTCCAGCGATCCACTCCCGCCTGAATTTCATGAATGTAATCGTCGCGCAGCCGCTCGTTCAACGCCGTCAAAGCGGGCACTTTTTTCTCCACGATCTTGTTCCCCGCCACCTCGAACACCGGATAAACCTCATCCGCTAGGACGTGATCGTCTTCGATCTTGGTTTCGTCGTACCGACCTTTCAACCCAGTGGTGTAATACGTCGCCGCGTTCGAAGAGGCGTCCGAGCCAAATAGATCGATGGTCACGCTGTAATGAAAATTCAAATATTTCTGCATGGTTTCCAGGTCGATCACCCCGAGCGCACGCACATCGACAGGAGTTTCCACTTTATGCTCGCGCATCACTTCACACGTACGCTGCAGAATGCGGCTCACTCCCGTCTCGCCAACAAACATGTGGTGCGCTTCCTCAGTCAGCATGAACCGGCAAGTACGTGCCAGGGGATCGAATCCCGATTCCGCAAGAGCGCTTAGTTGAAACTTGCCGTCGCGATCGGTAAAAAACGTAAACATGTAAAACGCCAGCCAGTCCGGCGTCGGCTCATTGAACGCCCCAAGTATCCGCGGATTATCAACATCCCCCGACCGACGCTCCAGCAGCGCCTCCGCTTCTTCACGCCCATCGCGTCCAAAATAGCGATGCAGCAGATACACCATGGCCCACAAATGCCGTCCTTCCTCCACGTTCACCTGAAAAATATTTCGCAGGTCATACAATGAGGGACAGCACATTCCCAGCATGCGTTGCTGCTCCACGGAAGCAGGCTCCGTATCTCCCTGCGTCACGATTACGCGCCGCAGCGTCGACCGGTATTCCCCCGGAACTTCCTGCCACGCGGGGTCGCCTTTATGTGTTCCGAAATTCACCGCGCGTTCCGCACTTCGCGGTTGTAAAAAAATTCCCCATCGATATTCCGGCATGCGCACATAACCGAATTTAGCCCAGCCGTCGGGTTCCACGGTTATTGCCGTCCGCAAATACACTTCGTAATTGTGGCTCTCCGTCGGGCCCGCGTCGTACCACCAACTCATATACGCCGGTTGCCAGTGTTCCAGCGCGCGCTGTAACACCCGGTCACGCCCCAGGTCCACGTTATTCGGAATTTTCTCCGTGTAGTCGATCATTGCCACTCTCCCCGCCTCACAAATAGCCTAAACTTTTTCCCAATTGAATTTCACTGGCGATCCGCTGCCGTATACTTTCAAAGCTCCGCTCGGCCCCACCGCATTCGGCCGAATAAAAATCCAGTTCTGCCACGCCGACAATCTTCCAAAAACGCGGGTCTCCATCGTCTCCGGCAAACCAAATCGCAAATTTGCTTCCAATCCCGTCAAAGCATCCGGTGAGAGCGCCACGCGCGACTCGATCGCGGTACGCAACTCATCCTGCCAGTCCAGATCATCAGGCGCGGACGTGACCAGCCCGGCTTCCACCGCTTCAGCTGGCGCAAGTTGCTGACCGATATGAGCGCGCAATTGTTGGATGCGCTCTTCATCCTGATAGAAACGCGCTTCTAATCGCGAAAGGTGATTAACCATCGGCAAGGGCCCAAAGTTCATTTCCGACAACATCACCATCGCGCGCTCTTCACCCTCCTGGGTGTCCAGCATGTACACCCGGTCCGCCGCCAGCGCCAATTCCAGCAAGGTGCCCACAAAGCACGATCCCGGCTCAATCACCGCGTACATCGACCGCGAAGTCACATCCAGTCTCGCAAACGTGCGCCGCATCATCCCCAGAACTTCGCGCACAAACCAGTTCCGCGCATTCTTCAAAATGAATTCGTCCATGGCTTGCATGGCTTTCGCATCGCCGCTGGTTTTCAATATCCAAAGTCCCAGCTCCAATTCATTGGTGCGCAGACTGAGAATCGCGTCATCCAGCTCGCGCGCCATCTTAAGCGGCCACCACTCAGCCCCGAGTTCCGTCACCCCTTCCACAGTTTGCGACGAAACCAACTCGGGAGCCTTCACGGTAATCGTCACTGTTCGGCTGCTGCGATCGATCACCGCATCAACGATCTCGTAGTGCAACCCATCTTCATCGATCGTCCGTTTCAAAGGCGAAAGAGCAACACCTTTAGCATCCGCTGGGCGGTCACTCCCTTGCGCCAATTCCGCCGCGCGCTTCTTCACATGTTCGCCAAACTGCTGGGTCTTAACTACCTCGTCCACCAATCCCCAGTCCTTGGCGCGCTGACCGCGGATTCCATCCGAGGTAGTGCAAAAAACGTCCGCCAGGTCCCGACGCACTCGCCGTTTGTCCGTCACCCGCGTCAATCCGCCAGTACCCGGCAACACGCCCAGCAGAGGCACTTCCGGCAAACTGACCGCTGAGGAGCGATCGTCCACCAATACAATTTCATCGCAGGCCAGCGCCAATTCGTAACCGCCTCCGGCCGTCGTACCATTCAGAGCCGCGAAAAATTTCAGCCCGGAGTGCCGGCTGGAATCTTCAATTCCGTTGCGCGTCTCGTTGGTGAACTTGCAAAAATTTACTTTCCACGCATGCGACGACTGCCCCAACATATAAATGTTCGCGCCAGAACAAAAAACGCGTGGCTTGGCGCTGGTGATCATCACCGCACGGATCTCCGGATGCTCAAACCGAATCCGCTGCAGCGCGTCGTGCAACTCAATGTCTACGCCCAAGTCATAGGAATTCAACTTCAACTTGTAGCCCGGCCGTATCCCGCCGTCTTCGCTCACATCCATCGTCAAAGTAACCACCGGCCCATCAAACGACATACGCCAGTGCTTATAGCGCGATGGCTCTGTCTGGAAATCCACCAGCTCCGGCTTAACCTGTACATCCTGACTTACCGCACCATCCACAAGCTTCTCCTGACAATTAACCGGGGACGCCCATCTCATAATTGTGGGTCCCTGAAATCGCGGTCCTGCAGGTCTTAGTTTACTGCATACCGCCGGGTTCGTCGGTAGGGCGTTTACATCAGAAACGATAGCCGTAGAGGTATCCCACGCCGGTTCCTGCCCCGAACGATTAGAGGCCCTATTTACTGACTATTCTGATTGTCGAGGCAAAATAATTTCCTCGGCTCCGACTTGAAGATTGGGTACAAGCCAGCGGAAAAACAACGTCGCCGCAAAGGCACCTAGAAATTGCGCAGCCAGAAACCACGGGTACATCGACTGGCCGAATTCCAGCGAAGGTGTCGCTAAAGGAGCGCGCGACCGTGACAGCCGGGTTCGCGAACGACGTGGAAGCCGTAAACCAATAGGCGGCGGTGATGTATGCGCCGACCGCGAACGGCACGGCATTGGACCTTAAACGCGAGCAACCCCAAATCACGGACATCAGACCGAACGTTGCCACAAATTCACTAAAAACCTGCGAGCCGCCGCTGCGAGTGTGATGCGACACGGAAATCGGCGGCAGTCCAAACATCACATTTGCGACGACCGCTCCGGCTATCCCGCCAAGTATTTGCGAAGCGATGTAGTGAGGCGTTTCCCGCCACGACAATCCGCGCTCCAGCGCATCCATGACCGTAACCACGGGATTGAAATGCGCTCCGGAAATTCCGCCAAACGTGAAAATGAGCGCTACCAGAGCCGCGCCTGTGGCCATGGTGTTTGCTAGCAATGCCAGGCCACGTTGCCGTTTGCGAGGCGCTCCGCCATCACCCCGGAACCAACCACCGTAGCTACAAGAAAAAGCGTTCCGGTGAATTCCGCAACGGCCCGGCGCGGGAGTGATCTATTCATTCTTGACCGATGCGGTCGATTTCTTTCTTTATGGCCAGTGTGTCGAGACTGGCGAGCGGAAGGCAAAGGAGAATGCTAATTCTTCTGTCGAGCACCAGGAAAGCTTCGCGGAATGCTTTCTCGATTTGTTCAGGCGTGCCTTCGACCGCAGCAGGGTCTGGAACGCCCCAGTGCGCGGTCATCGGCTGGCCAGGCCAAATGGGGCAGACTTCCTTGGCGGCGTTATCACAAACGGTGAAAACGAAATCCATACGTGGCGCTGCGGGTCGCGCGAACTCTTCCCATGGCTTGCTGCGCAACTCCGCGGTTGGAAGTTTGGCAAGTTCCAGTTGCCGGAGCGCGCCGGGATGTATTGCACCTTTCGGCTGGCTCCCGGCACTATACGCGGTGAAGTTTGGCGCACCTTTACGATTCATGATGGCCTCCGCCATGATGGAGCGCGCGGAATTTCCCGTGCATAAAAACAAAACGTTGTAATGCCGTGGCATGGGAGTCGTCATCTCCGGGATGGAATCTTCTTCGCAACCGGCTCGCACCCGCCTCGTCCACCGCAGCAATTTTCAGTAAGAAACTCCGTGAGGCGGTTCACCACCGCCAAGTCAGCAAAGTACGAGATCGACCGTCCGTTTTTTTGCGCCCGCACAAGCCCCGTCGCCGCCAGGACATTCAGATGAAAGGAAAGTGTTGGACCGGGCAAGCGACGGCGGCGGGCTATCGTCCCTGCCGGCAGGCCATGAGGGGCGTGTCTAACCAGCAAACGAAAAATGTCGAGGCGCGTGGCTTGCGCTAGTGCAGCGAGCGAATCGATAGCGTCTGATGTCTTCATATTTCCAAAGCAATGGAAATATAAGTTACTCAGGCATCCTGAGTCAAATTGCCACGACGCAGGAGTGGATTACGGCGGGGACAGGGCGTGCGCAGACTAGTCTTTGAGCACCCCGAAATAGAGTGGCGCCTCACCCAGTAATTTGAGATGAGGCGCCAACTGTGCACATGCTTATATTTGGTTTTTCGTTTTGTTAATCAGCCGCCACAAACTTATCTTCGGCGCTGTTCGTTTTTGCCGTGCTCAGGCCCAGTGCATTTGCTACGCCGGCGCCATACGCAGGATCCGCCTGAAAGAAGTGCTGCACCTGCAGCTCCTGAATTCGCCGCGGGGCGTTTTTCAGACTGGCCGCGATATTACCGATCAACCGTTCGCGAGCATCAGGCTTCATGAGGCGGAACAGATTGCCCGGTTGCGTGTAGTAGTCAGCGTCCAGGCGGTGATTGTGCCGGTCGACAGTCCCGCTGACGGGCCGCGGGCGCTCCCGGAACGCCGGATCCTGCGCGGGACCGCCGAAACTGTTCGGCTCGTAGTTCACGGATGCGCCAGAATTTCCGTCGAAGCGCATGGCGCCGTCACGATTGTAGGTATGAAATGGGCACTGCGGCTTATTGACCGGGAGCGAATCGTAATTGACACCCAGGCGATAGCGATGCGCGTCCGGATAAGAAATCAAGCGGGCCTGCAGCATTTTGTCCGGCGAATAGCCCATGCCCGGCACAATATTCTTGGGGTCAAACGCCGCTTGCTCCACTTCCGCGAAATAATTTTCTGGGTTGCGGTCGAGAACCAGTTCGCCCACTTCGATCAGCGGATAATCTCCGTGCGGCCACACTTTTGTGAGGTCGAACGGATTGATGCGGTAAGTGTCAGCATCTTTTTCGGGCATAACCTGCACGCACACGCGCCACTTCGGAAACTCACCATTTTTGATGGCTTCGAAAAGATCGCGTTGCGCGTAGTCCGGATCCTGGCCGCGCATATCGTCGGCCCCTTCACGGGTGAAATTCTTGATGCCCTGCTTGGTCTTGAAGTGCCATTTCACGTAGAACAGTTCATTCTTCGCGTTGATCAAACTAAACGTATGGCTGCTGAAGCCGTCCATGTGCCGATAACCATCGGGAGTGCCACGATCGGAAAACAGGATGGTGACCTGATGAAGCGATTCCGGAGACAGCGACCAGAAATCCCACATCATCGTCGGAGATTTCAGATTGGTTTGCGGGTCGCGCTTCTGGGTGTGGATGAAATCGCCAAATTTCAGCGGGTCGCGAATAAAAAACACCGGTGTATTATTTCCAACCAGGTCCCAATTCCCTTCCTCGGTATAAAACTTCAGCGCAAATCCGCGGGGGTCCCGCTCGGTGTCCGCAGAGCCTTTCTCGCCGCCTACGGTCGAGAATCTCAAAAATGTCGGCGTTTTCTTTCCAGCGCTGGAAAAAAGTTTGGCAGTGGTGTATTGCGTCAACGGATTGGTGCACACAAAGTGTCCGTAAGCGCCGGAACCTTTGGCGTGCACGACGCGCTCGGGAATGCGTTCACGGTTGAAGTGCGCCATTTTCTCGAACAATAAAAAATCTTCGAACACTACTGGGCCACGCGGCCCCACAGTCAAGGAATTCTGGTTGTCGCCTACCGGGCGTCCTGCGTCGGTGGTCATTCTTTTCTTTTCTGACATTGTTTCTCCTTCCGCCTGAAGAATAGGGCTCGGCGACCTATACATCCAATACATTGTTCGCATAGAATGGATAGGTATTACCTATAGGACTGTAAAATGGAATTTCACCAGTTGCGTTACTTTTGCGCCATCGCGGACAGTGGCGGCTTCAGCCGCGCCGCGCGTCTAACGCACGTGTCCCAGCCTTCGCTTTCTCAACAAATTCACAAACTGGAAGAGGAGCTGGGAGCGCAGCTTTTTGATCGCATCGGGCGCACCGTTCGCCTTACGGAACTGGGACGCGCGTTTCTTCCGCGCGCCAGGGCATTGTTATCTGACCTGGAAGCAGCGCGCAGCGCCGTGGCGGAAAGTAGCGCATCGATCACCGGCTCAGTCTGTGTGGGCGTGATCCCCACCATCGCGCCGTATTTTCTCCCTCCGTTGCTGGCTACCTTTTCCCGGAGATATCCGCAAGCGCGGGTAACCGTTGTAGAAGAGATTACACCGTTGTTGCTGGAGAGAATGCGAAGCGGCGCTATAGATGTTGCCGTTGTAGCTGTGCCGCTGCAGACCCGAGGGCACGAATTTCAGTCATTCCCGTTGATCGAGGAGAAACTTTACGCCGCGCTTCCCAGGCAGCACGCGCTGGCCAAGCGGCGAAGCATCACGCTCGGAGAGCTGCATGATGAACCTTTTCTATTGTTACGCGATGGGCATTGTTTCCGCGAAACGGCGGTGGCGGCATGTAAGCGAGCGCGGGTGCAACCGAAGATCATTTTTGAAAGCGGACAATTCAGCAGCATTCTCAGCATGGTATGTGCCGGACTGGGTGTATCGATCATTCCGGCCATGGCACTCGAAAAACGAAATGGCTGCCAGTTCGTTCCACTCGCCGACGGCCGCGCCACGCGGGCAATCGGCGCGGTTACCTTAAACGGCCGGTCGCTCAGCCGCGTGCAGCAAGCATTCCTGACCGCACCTTACTGCAAAAATCGCCAGCAAGCCCACGCACCTCGCGCGGTGAAGCTTTGGCAGCTAAGCGGCCATCGCGTGCCTTGGCGCGCTGAAACTCATTGAGAAAGTCGCGCAATTGTGCGCGTGCTTTGTGTAACTGGGATTTCGAATCACCCACCGAGCGTCCCAGGATGTCTGCAATCTCCTGATGCTTGTACCCCTGCACGTCATGTAGAACAAATATGGTGCGATAGCCGGTCGGCAAGCGCTTGATGCAACGCTCCAGATTGATGCGGTCCAGCGACTCCTTCCAGAATTGAGTCGCGACAACCAAGATCGATGGCCGGCGGACCGCTGAGTTCGTTCGCATCCAGTGGCTCGTCAAGTGACACCGCCGGTAGTGACTTCCTGCGTAAGCACATCAACACGCGGTTGACGGCTAAGCGGTGCAGCCACGTGGAGAAAGCCGATTCGCCCCGAAAAGTGTGAATTTTGCGGTACAACAGCATGAACGCCTCTTGCGTGAGATCTTCGGCCTCGATGGGATCTTTTACCATGCGCACGCAAACAGCATAGACACGCCGGCTATGCAGCCGGTACAGCTGTTCGAACATGGCGTGATCGCCATTCTGGGCGCGTTTTATAATTTCTGCTTCAGTCAAATTATTTTTGTCTGTGCCAGAAATGATCGGCGCAGACTTCCTCGAGGCCGATTCCAATCTGGAACGCGTGCCCCCGTTGAAACTGCGCCGCTTTGGTATGGTGTGCGGCGCCAGTGATTGCGCTGTTGTATTCCTGCACCTGGCGTTTGCAGTAGCTGGCATGACGTTATCTCAGCGACCTGAGGATTGAACCGCGATCGACATTTTGTTTTGGCTTACCTGTGTCGCGGGTTCCGTTTGTGACAGGCCCTTGTGGAGAACTTCCTTGGGCGCCATATGCTTCTCTTTAGGAGTGTAGTAGCTGAAAGTAACTCCTAGTTCCGGCGCTTCAAAGTTCTTGATGGTATGCACGTCCGCGATGTCCACCAGATCCAATTGCGCAGTGCTGGAGACAACTCCAGTGTCGGCTGAAAGTAGCCCGGATAATGGCATTGGATTTTTGGCCGTGAATATAAAGCGTATAGGGCGAACTCTGGGACGATGAGATCTCAAAGGTGTAGTCGCCAGCGGGTAGAGTGGAACTTCCCCAGTTCACTTCGAATGGCAATGTGAACTTGCCCTGGTAGACAGTTGCCGCATTTCCACCACCGGCCACAATTCCCAATGCCAACGCGGCGAGGCCTAACTTCGAAACCACTTTCAAATAGCGAGCCGAACTCATGTGAAATCTCCTTGTTCCTTCGTATTTAGATGTCAAGACATTCTCGTGTCTTCAAGATGTAAGACCGGATAAGTGGCTGGATAATTCCGCGATCAGGAATCTTTTGGAAGGAATGCGTTTTCCAGACAGAGCCGCTCTGAACGTGCCACCATCTGGGTAAGGGAATGCAAATGTCAATCAAACAGGAATTACGTGGGACAGATATGCAAAACTGAGAGTGTTACGGCGATTGCGGAAGAACATCTACTAATACGTTTCAACGTTATGGTCTGAAGTCTGAGTGGTGGTCGGTTGTTGGCTGAGCTGCATACTCAGCGCTTTCGTATGACTTGTAGTCGCCAAACTCTTCAGTCTTTATATCGTCTTCGCTTACGCCGGCGCTGTTGAGTATGCTGGTGATGGCGGTGACCATTCCCGAAGGCCCTGCGATGTAGTAAACAGGTCCCTTGAGCCCTACCAAATAACGCTTCAGCATTTCATGATTGATGTGGCCTTTCTCATACGGCCAAGCCAGCGTTCTTTGTCCCGTGACGGTCGGAACGAAGATGAAATTGCGATTCTGTGCGCCGAGACTCTCTAACTCTTCCAGGAAGGCCGCGTCATCAGTGGCTCGATTGGAGTAGAACAAATATAGTTGGTGCCCCAAACGTTCCTGAGCGGCATGTTGCAGAATGCTTCGAATAGGAGCTATTCCAATGCCCCCGGCGAGAAATACCGCGGGTCTGGTCACGTCTTTGTGCAGCGTGAACGATCCCCTGGCGCGGCTTACCACGAACTTTGTACCAAGAGCGGCAGCCTGCAGAGCGTTTTTAAAGACCGTCTTGCGCATACGCGTGGCGATCATGATCGATTTCTTTTCTCGGCAGCAGCTTGCCAGAGAGAAGGTCCTGAAATTGTCGGTTTCGCATCCTTGTTGAGGTCGAGCAAAGACAAGGTCAACATGCTGCCCGGCTCGAAATTCAAAGTAGCCGTCGTCGGGTTCGAACCAGAAAGCCATGGTGCCCGACGCAATTTGTTGACGATCAACTAGAGTCATTCGATATTCGGCCATGGTTTCTTCCCCGCTTCCGTGTTCGGTTCAATATCCGGTGCTTCAGCTACATAGACCAAATTCAGCGCGATTTATTCCGCTCCAGACGCAGCTTCTATCGTTCGCGCGACGTGATTGCAACGACAGAGCAAGCTACAAAGCCTTATTGCCCTACGGTTCGACAACCAGTTGACCTTTCATTCCACCGTGACCGAGTCCGCAACGGTTGCAACAGTGGAACGAATAGGTTCCTGCTGTGCGCGGCACAAATTGCACTACCGTGGGAGTTCCCTTCTCGAGTTTGAAGCAGTCTTCCTTCGAATTAAAAACCAGCCCGGGCTCACCTTTGTTGTCCGCCCCGTCGGGGTACAGGTTGATCTTGAAGCCGTGAGTCTTATCGAGTGATGTGAGCTTCAACTGTACTGGCGCACCCACTTTCACCCGGATCGGCGCGGGCGAATATTCATACTTCTTCGCGGTCACTTCTATAACTTGTACGCTCTGATCCGATTGGGGGCCATTCGGTGGAGTGGCAGAACCTGAGCTGAGTGCAAACGCACTCAACATAAATAGAAATGCAATTCGCAATGTGCTATTCACTTTGATCTCCTGAGAATCGAATTTGTCGGCGGCCTGCTGTCAAGCGACGTGTGCGAATAGCGCGGGCGCGCACCAGCAGTAACCCGCCTGCAGTGACATAGACCAGAACGGCGCAGATTTATTTCACTTCGGGGTCACAATTCGGACAGACCTGTATCGCCACGGGTGTTCACGGATTATTTCCGGAACATATGCGGAACGTACCAGCGGGCGTACGTTGCCACGCCCAACACCAGGACCACCCACCACAGCGCTAACACTGTTCGCATCCACAGCTTGTAGTTCCTGATGCGTAATCGCGCCGGCAACAGGCTCGTGCCCGACGGCCAGCAGGATGTACAAACCTCCGCCTTCCGCCAGGGTTCCCAAGGCGGCGTGCGCAGTCGCCAGGGCGTAATAAGCCTTGCCAAGTCTCAGAGGAATACGCGGAGCGACGTGAGCACGAAATGACGGAAGCATCGTGAGGACAATCAATAAAAGATTCACAAGCACGATGACCGACTGGCACCACGCGTGTTGCGTGAATCGCTTCAGTCGCGCCAGAAGCGCTCCAACCAGCAGTCCAACTCCCATCAGCAGTTCCAAAAGCAAAACGAGATTGGCGTACGGAGGAGCGACAGTTGACAGGCCGCTCAAAGGACTCTTCCAAGTCTGGCCGCGGTTAGTCCGATCCGAATATCTCGAAACGTGTGCCGGTGCCGGTCGCGAAATGCTTTAATCTCCGCCGTACGCGTCGGCCGTTGAATCATGGTCCGTCCCACCCATCACAGGGCAGGCGTCAAATTCCTTCCACGATTCCCTGCCCTTTAAAAGACTGCCTGAGTTTTTCAGCTTTACCAGGAACACCCTCTGAATCTTGCCGCTGCTGGCGTTCTCGCCCGGGCCGGCAACGCACACGTAGACTGCGGAAGATTTCTGCTCCAACAATTTAATGTTTAATTGCCTTCCTTCCGGGGTGGCCACAACCGCCTGATTCTCGTCCAGCGAGCTCGCCGTATACCCGTAGTCGCTGAAGGTTTTCTTGTTGTGATCGCGTTTTGGCCGCATCCCCGATGGCAGAGTAGTGACATCCAGCTTTTCAACCACAAGCTTTGTGACTTCGCCTTTGGGAAACGACGCGGTATTGTTTGCTAGCGCAGCGGAAGCCGTGGCCAGTGCGATCATTCCACATAACATTTTCATAACTGTTCTCCCTTACCTTTGAGTTTCTGTCCACACTTGTAGCTGTAGACGAATTCCTTGGTACTTAAGCGCCAATCAATCGGGTTTACGTCTGGCTGGACTAGCCGGGCCCGTTCACGCCGCTGAGGAAGCCGCCGAGATGCGCGGTCACTACCACTAGCAGGACGGCGATGGCTTCCAGCGATAGGCGATAGGTGGGCAAAGATTTTTCGGGATCGCGCCGCGCACGCAAGTGAATTAGAAACACCACCCAGATAACCACGGCGGATATGCAGCCGAGTACCAGATGCATCAGCAAGATTCCTTTTAGCTTTTGGCCCTCTAATGCGCATTGCCAAGCGGCCAGGCCGGTCGCTACCACAGGGATGGTGAAGCCCGCGGCCAGCAACAAATTAAAGTACGCCGCTGCGGCCAGGCTCCGGCTCTTCGCCCACTGAGCGAGAAAGTCGAAGGCCACGGCCACGGTAAACAGCGCGATGGGAAAATGAATCAGCACCACGTGCTGCGCGTGTTTGGCCAGCAGAACAGTCTTGAGGTCGAACGGATTTACACTCATCGACCCCTCACTGCACTACGACTTTGCCGGTCATCTTCGGGTGAATAGAGCAGAAATATTCGTAGGTGCCCGGTTTGCTGAAAGTGAACGAAAACTTCTCGTCGGTATCCAGCACTTTGGATTTGATCGACGAGCTGGACCGCGCCGACGAGGAGTTCGAGGGGTATCTTCTCGAGCTGCTCGCCGATTTTCAAATCACGATTCCCGAGCTGGGGACCGTCCGCGCCGCGACTCCTCCGGTCGTCATCATCACGTCGAACCGGACACGCGAGCTCCACGACGCGCTCAAGAGGCGCTGCCTCTATTGCTGGATTGACTATCCGGACTTCGAGAAGGAGCTGCGGATCGTGACGAGGAAGGTGCCTCACGCGCCAGCGCGTCTGGCCGAGCAGGTGACCGCCTTCATCCAGGAGCTCCGCACGACGGAGCTGTACAAGGCCGCGGGCGTCTCCGAGACGCTGGACTGGGTCGCAGCGCTCGTGGCGCTCGATCGGCAGGAGCTCGATCCCGCCACGATCGAGCAGACCCTGGGAATCCTGCTCAAGAATCAGGAGGACATCCTGGCCGTGCGGGGAGAGCGGGTGTCCGAACTGCTGAGCCGGGCGCGCGCCGGAAGGCCATGAGCTCGCTCCTCCGGAACCTGCTCCATTTTGGCAGGCTCCTGCGATCGCTTGGACTGGACGTGCAAGCCGGGCGCATGCTCGATGTCGCCACCGCCCTGGAGCATGTCGACATCGGACGCCGGACGGATTTCTATTTCACGCTTGCAGTCGCTGCTCGTCCACCGGCAGCAGGACCTCGCGCTGTTCGACGAGGCGTTTCGTGTGTTCTGGCGCCGGCATTATACGTGCAGGACGTGGAAGCTGCAGCGACTCACTGGCGAGGAGTTTTCCTGGCGGCGTCGGGAGGACAGGCTGGATCGACGATTACTATCGCCGAAGATGCGACGATCATTCAGAGCGACAGTTCGTCGGGCAATGCGGAGGTGGAACTCCATCTCGGGCCTGGGAGCACGCACGAATTCGATCCGCGTGAGCCTGCACGCTACAACGTCACCACGTTTGGCGAGAGCGCGATTCCTATTGATGTCTCTGGCTCTCCTGGTGCCACGCCGGGACCGAAAAGAGCCGCTGTCTCAAACGCCGAATTGCCGGTGCTGGCGCTACTGCGAGCACGCGGAGCGGCTTGGCGGGACGCGCAAGTGGAACTTCACCGGCGAATCGCGTTTCCTGCAGCTTGCCTGGTGTTTGCCCTTCTGGGCATACCTGTAGGGGTGCGTCCTCGGCGAGGCGGACGCGCGACCGGGCTGATTCTCACGCTCATCCTGATTGGGGGCTACTATTTCCTTTTTGTGACGGGCGCGCACATGGCGCAGCAGGGGTCGATCTCGCCCTGGCTGGGAATCTGGATCGCGAATATCGTCGCGCTTGTCATCGGCCTATACCTTCTGCGGTTGATTGAAACCGTCCGCAAACCCAATCCGTTAATTGCGTGGTTTGAAGCCCGCTGGTCGCGATTCCGCAAGAAGCAGCGGCTCGAGTCCGAGGCAGCGCCGATGCCGGCGTCGGACGGACGCCTCCTGAACGGATCAATTCCCAACGGCCCGATAAGGAAGGCGACCGCCGAAGCTCCGATTGCGCACATGCAAACGGTGGTGGGGATTCGTCGCTTGCCGGGAGCTGGGACTGCGGCTGGATTCCCGATGATGATCGATTTCTATCTGCTCCAGGGATTTTTCTACTATTTTGGCGTGCTGCTCGCCGGCTTCGTGTTGATTTTTGATGCCTTCACTTTGTTCGACATGCTGAGCGACATTTCGCGAAATCATATTCCGATCTCGATGGTGCTGGAGTTTTTCCGTTATCTTGTTCCCTATTTCGTATATCAGCTCGCACCGCTGGCGACTCTTGTCGCAACACTGGTGACGCTGGCTATCCTCGCGAAAAATAATGAGGTGATTGCTTTCAAGGCAAGCGGGATCAGTCTTTACCGCCTCATCCTCCCGCTTACACTTGCTGGAGGGCTGATCGCGGGAGGCATGTTCCTTCTCGACGACACGATTCTTCCTTATGCCAATCAGCGCCAGGATGCGCTTCGCAACCAAATTAAAGGCCGTCCGGCACAGACCTATTTCCAGCCCGCGCGGCAATGGATCATGGGCGAGGGCAATAAGATTTATAACTATGAGTTGTTCGATCCGGACAACCAGCTCTTTGGCGGCTTGAATGTGTTTGAGATCGATCCCGCTACATTTCAAATTCGCCGGAGAGTCTTCGCGGCACGCGCCACTTGGGAGCCGAGTGAAAGTACCTGGGCGCTTGCCGGCGGTTGGGTGCGCGATTTCAACGACGGGCGGATTACGCGTTACGCACCGTTTAAAGTTTCATCGCTCGCTGAATTGACGGAACCTCCCAGTTATTTCCGGCGCGAGGTGCGGCAGTCGTACCAGATGAATTGGCGGCAACTGGGGAGTTACATCGAGAGTTTGCAGAAGGCAGGGTTTGATACAGCGCGGCTGTCGGTTCAGTGGCAGAAGAAATTTGCGTTCCCTCTCATCGCGGCGATTATTGTTTTTCTCGGCGCGCCGTTTGCATTTCTGGTGGGGACGCGTGGAGCGATCGGGGGCTTGGCGCTTGCCGTGGGAGTGGGCATCGTCTACTGGGCCACCGCCGCTTTGTTTGAGGCGCTAGGATCTGCTGGACAATTGCCGCCGGTGCTAGCTGCGTGGGCGCCCGATGCAATTTTTGGTTTTCTTGCTGTCTACTTCTTCTTGAAAATGCCCGCCTAAGAGGAAAACCCACATCCACTTCAGAATAGAAGGAAGTGTGTGGCGCTGCAGTACTCGGCTGGCACTATTCACGGAGTGGGCTGAACTGTACACTGGTTAGCCGTGATTCCGTTTCTGCACATCGGCTGGCTTACGATTCCCACGTTCGGCCTTATGGTCGCGCTCGCAATGCTAGTGTCGTTTTACGTGCTGCGCGCGGATCTGCGGCGGCGCGGGATCGCAACCGACGCGGAGCTGTTCATCGCGATCCCTTGCCTCGCGGGCATTGTGGGAGCAAAGCTGTATCACGTTCTCGAATCGCCCTCGGAGTTTTTTGCACATCCAGGGACTGAACTGTTCAGCCAGTTTGGATTTGCATGGTTTGGCGGCCTGCTGGCAGGAGTCGGCGCATTTGTCTGGTTGGCGCGCCGAGAGAAAATTCCATTGCTGACCATGATGGATGCGGGTTCGCCCGCAGCGGCGCTCGGCTACGGCATCGGTCGCATCGGCTGTTTTCTATCAGGCGACGGTGACTACGGTGTGCCAACTTCGCTTCCGTGGGGCATGAGTTTTCCCAATGGTTTAGTACCGACCACGGAGCGCGTACATCCCACGCCAGTTTATGAATTGATTGTGGCCTGCGTGATCGCATGGATTCTATGGCGGATGGGGGCGAAACAGATCGTAGCAGGAGGAAAGGCGTCCGCTGGTAAGGTGTTTGCCGCCTATTTGGTGCTGACGGGCATCGCGCGGTTTCTCGTCGAGTTTATTCGCATCAATCCGCGATCGTTTTTGGGGATGACAAATGCTCAGGCCGCGAGCCTTGCATCGATTGTAGCCGGGGCATTGCTTTGGTCGCGGTTGCGAGGCGGAAGTAGCAGCAGCGCTGAGAAGCACTAGCCCTGTTGGCTCTCGCCATCCTGCCGGGCCACGCGCCGCAGGTTATCTGGGCGTGCGGAGGCACGAGTGCCGCGCGCGACTCCGGCAAGATAGCTGTTTCCGGTCGCCGCCCTATGCCACCCGGGCGTTGCGCCAGAAACATGAGAGATACTCCCCTTCCAGCTAGGAAGCCACCGTAAGCCTGTCGCACTCGAAAAACAATTCGCAACAATACCCAATTTCCGACTGCGGCATCTACGGAGTTACCGTTCCGGTACTTTTGATAATTCTATTGACTTGATATTGGCACGGAAGTAATCTCCGCACGAGGAACATACGAGTGTGCGAGGACATCCGTATGTGGATCGTTCGTGTTCAACATCGAGCGAATCACTGACTCCGACGCCGTAGCTGAGCGATTCGGGATTCGTCACATTCAATTCGGAGCGAGACATGTCGAGGAGCATAAATAATATTCGAGAGATTATACAACCCCTAAGGATAAACGGCTCATTGTCACAGCCCTCGCAACTAGCGACAGACTTTCAGTCCCGCCCTCTTGCGTCAATCACGGAAATCAATTCTCGGCAACCTATCGAGCCGGCTGGCGGCGTCAAGTCTGCAACGCATCGAATGGGCGAACTGCTGGGTTCACTGGTAGACCTAATCGCCGAATTCGATGGAACCGGTGTGCTACTCGATGTGTGGACCGGAGATAAATCTCTGCTTGTTCGTCCCGTTGAGGAAATGCTGGGCCAACCGCTAATCAGCATCATCGGGGAGGACGCATATGCCCCCTTCCGCACACGCTTCGAACGGATCCATAAAA
This sequence comes from Terriglobia bacterium, assembly GCA_963803655.1. Taxonomy (GTDB): domain Bacteria; phylum Acidobacteriota; class Terriglobia; order Terriglobales; family Acidobacteriaceae; genus JAIQFF01. The sequence continues at coordinate 14,512 of CAWDNR010000005.1, read as the reverse complement.
GCGGAATCGCAGAGGATTTCGAATATTCACTGAATTTGGCAGATGGACCGCACTTGTTCATGGCGCGCGCAATTCCTGTGGACGCGGCCAACGGTGACCGCACGATCCGAGTCCTGGTGCAAGACGTCACCGGACTACGGAAGAGCGAGGAACACTCCCGCAAAATGGAATCGCTGCTGGAGAATACTCAGGAGCTCGCAAAGGTCGGCAGTTGGGAATATGACACCGCCCACCGAAGATTCTTATGGTCGGAGCAGATGTACCGGATGCTGGGACTGGAGCCCACAAACAGTGCGGTCGAGCTCGATACAGCCTGCAAGTTGATTCACCCCGACGATCGTGCGCGTGTTTTGAAGGACGTGATGAACCTGATCGAGACGGGCAAGGCCCTGGAAAACGAAGTGCATTTCCGGGCGGCTAGTGGCGAGGCACTCATTTTCTTCTCGCGCGCGATTCCGGTCAAGGCGGAAACGGGTACCGTTCGGCTGATCCGCGGAATCTCGCAAGACGTCACCGGACAGAGGGCCGCAGCTGCAAAACTGCAAAAGAGCCAGGAACTCCTTGTGCAAGCCGAAGAGATCGCGCATTTCGGGAGTTGGGAGCTGGATTCGCACGGCGCAACCCGTATGCTCTCGGAGAACCTTTACCACTTGATTGGTGAAGATCCGAAGCGAGGGCTCATCAGTGTAGAAGAGGCTCTGGATCGAATCGAACCCGGCGATGCCGTGATCGTACGGCAGAATTTGGATCGCGCGGCCAGCGAAGGTGTCGCGTTCGAACAGGAGATCCGCTACCGGCGCCCTGACGCCCGCCTGCGCACGTTTCACATCCGTTGTGTTCCACTGTTGGATGCGAACAAGAACGTCACGAGGATGGTGGGCGTGGCACATGACGTGACCGAACAACGCGATACACAGCGCGCTTTGCGGGAGAGCGAGAGACACTACCGCATCCTCCTGAACAGCCTGAAAGATCACGCTGTGTTGACGTTAAACCCCCACGGCTACGTCACTAACTGGCACAACGCCGCCGAGCGAATGCTGGGATTCTCGGGGAAAGAAGCTCTGGGCATGCACTTCTCGCGCTTCTATCCGGCCGAGGATGTCTCGAGCGAAAAGCCAATTCGTGAGATCGACCAGGTTCTACGTGAAGGACGATTTGAAGGCGAAGGCTGGCGGGTGCGGAAGGACGGTTCGCGTTTCTGGGCGGAGGTTGTCATCGCCCAACTTCGCGATGACGAGGGCCAATTGCTGGGGTTCGCCGTCGTCACTCGCGACATCACTGAACGAAAGCGAACAGAGGAAGAGCTCGCCAAGCGCGAATCGCTACTTGCGGAGGCGGAAAGTTTGGCGAACCTGGGAAGTTGGGAGCTGGACCTGAGAACCGGCGAGATGACCTGGTCTCTGCAGCTCTACCGGATACTGGGTTATGACCCGGCCCAGACCATGCCGACGTTTGCAGAATTTGCCCGGCTCATCCAGCTCGATCTCAAAGACGAGATGTATCACGATTCGCCTGCCGGTCCGAGCCATCGCTATCCGATCGAGTCGGTGGTTCGCTGGGAGCTGCTCGACGGAAGTGCGCGAATCCTTCACACTCGCGCATGGCCCCCACATAGTAGCGGAGGAGAACCGCTGCGGATGATCGGGACGACGGAAGACGTGACCGAGCGCACCGAAAAGGAAACCGAATTGCGGCGGCTTTCGAGGCAGTTGCTTCACGCGCGCGACGCCGAGCAGCGCCGCATCGCACGGGATCTTCATGAGACGGCGGTGCAGAGCATGGCGGCGCTTAAAATGATGCTGGGTCGCATTGGAAACATGCTTCCCAAATCGAACAAACGAGCGAGCGATCTCGTGCGGTCCACCACCGAGGTTGCCGACGAAATCATCCGCGAGGTGCGCACGATATCGCACTTAATGCATCCTCCCCTGCTCGACGAAGGCGGGCTTTATCCCGCCCTTCACTGGTATGCGAGAGGGTTTTCCGAACGGAGTGGAATCGCGGCGAATTTGCAGATGGACGAGGGATTCGGCCGGCTGCCGAGAGACACCGAAATCGCCATCTTTCGAATCGTGCAGGAGGCTTTGACGAACGTGCACCGGCATTCCGGCAGCCGCGATGCGATCATTCGCGTGGTGTGCAGCGACGCAAGTGTCCGCGTTGAAATAGAAGACCATGGCAAAGGGATGCCATTGCTTTCCGGGCCAGCCGGAGAAGAAGACGTGCAGCTTGGTGTGGGAACCGCCGGGATGCGCGAGCGGGTAGCACAACTCGGCGGGAAGTTCGAGATCAGGAGCGCGCCGGCGAAGGGCGCAATGGTGAGCGCGGTCTTCCCGGCGGGGGCAGGCACGAAAACGATCGGAGCAACAACAGGGAGGTCTGAATGAGCGTAGTGCAGAAATCATATCGAGTGCTTGTGGCGGATGATCACGCAGTAGTCCGCAGTGGCCTAAAGCATCTGCTGGAGGAACAGCCCGGCGTGGAGGTGTGCTGCGAAGCGGCGACCGGAGTGGAAGCGGTCGAACACGTGAAAAAAACAAAGCCGGACATGATATTGCTGGATTTAACCATGCCGGATATGAACGGCCTCGATGCAGCGCGGCAAATACGCGAGATCTCGCCGAACACAGATATCCTCGTGCTTTCCATGCATTACACGGAGGAAATAGCGCGCGAGGTGCTGCGGTCGGGTGCGCGGGGCTACATGCTTAAGTCGGATGCGAACACCGAGTTAGTGACGGCTATTAACCGGGTGCGTCGCGGCGAGCAGTATTTCACTGGATGCCTCGCGTCCACAATGGCGGAAAGCTTTGCGCAAACAAAGGCCGACGGCGCAGACGATTCTGTGATTGCCGGCACCTCACTCACACCGCGCGAAGCCGAAATCATTCAGCTGCTCGCGCAAGGAAAAAGCAATAAGGAAGCAGCGGGGGTGTTAGGGGTCTCAACGCGGACGGTCGAGAGCCATCGCAATCACATCATGCACAAAATGGAATTCGAGAGCTTCAGCGATATGGTCCGCTTTGCGATTCGTAAAAATCTCGTTGAACCATAGCGGCGGGAAGCGAGAGTTCGGGTGACCGAATCAAGAAGGGCGCAAACGCACCAACGCCTCAAGGCCGAATTTCCGGCCTGAGGCAATGGCACTAATTTTTCGTCGGGATACTAGAAGCGCGTGTTATGCCGATGCTTTCTTGGACTTGCGACGGCCACGGCGACGTGCAGGCGGCTGAGCAGGGGGCTCGCCAATCAATTCCGCGGTCCAAATGGAAGTAACGAACTTCTTCACACCGTGATTATCGAAATCGATCGTCGTCCGCTCGTTGTTGGATTCGGTAACGACGCCAGTCCCGTACTGCTCGTGCTTAATTGCCTGCCCTTCAACCAATGTCTGCACTTTGCCTCCTCGTGAATTAGACCGCTGTACCCGATTAAAAAGGCCGCAACGACTTGTAAACTAACTCTTATTTTGATTCTGAATCACTCGAAAGGGGCGGGGCTGGCCGCCCCCTCGAAGCCTACATTGAACCTTGGATCTGAAACGACTGCGCGTTCTGACGGGATTAGAGGGCGGTAACGCTCTCTGCCTGCAGACCCTTAGGGCCCTGCTTGACTTCGAATTCAACCGCCTGCCCTTCGTTCAGGGACTTGTACCCATCGGCCTGGATCGCCGAGAAGTGCACAAAAACGTCCTCGCCCGACTGGCGCTGGATGAACCCGTAGCCCTTGGCTGCGTTAAACCATTTGACTGTACCTTGCTCTCTAGCCACTTTCCCTGCTCCTAATTCATTCATAGGAAGACCCTTAGCTGGGACTTCCGGAAAGCTATTTGGTGCTTTGGTTCCCTTGCCCGTCACAAAAAAAGGCCGCAGGGCAGTTGCCCAGCAGCCTTCTCGAACGCGTCAAAAGGAGTCTCAAGAGCAACAAACGCACACCTATCCTACCATAAAAGAGGCACTGGCGGCAATGGCTCCTGCCTTCACTAGTTGGCGACGGTAGTCGGCGCTTAGCCGTGAGTCGCATGCACTGGAACTACTGTCGGCGAAGCCAGGGCGAAGGCCCTAGCTAACAACTCGTAGCTACGACGGCGGTCGGCATGATCATAGATCAATGACATCATCATAATTTCGTCCACACCAGCACGCTCGGCTAGCTCGGTCAACCGGTTGCGTACTGTGTCGGGAGAACCGATAAACACGCGATCGCGATTGAGCGCGATAAGCTGGCGCTCTTCCGCTGAATACGGATAATCAGTCGCTTCGGCAATGCTTGGGAGCTGGCCCAGTCTTCCCTGCCGTAATCTTAAAAGGCTTAACTCCAACGGACGCGCGATCTCCGCGGCGCGTTCCTCGGTCTCCGCGCACACCACCGAAACGGCGACTAGAGCCTTCGGCTCCGAGAAATATTTCGAGGGACGAAAATAGTCGCGATACATGCGTAGTGCAGTAATCGCGGGTGACGGCTGAATGTGGTGCGCGAATGCAAAGCCGAGCCCAAGTTTGGCGGCTAGCTGTGCGCTGAAGTCACTCGAGCCGAGCAGCCAGATTTCGGGCGTGCCGACATCCATCGGCATGGCTTTCACATGGCGGAATGGATGCTCCTCTGCGAAGTCGTCGGCGAGGAAGCCGAGGAGCTCGTCGAGTTGCTGCGGAAATTCGTCAGAGAACACGGCCTGACGCGATCGGCGCAGCGCGAGAGCTGTCACAGTATCGGTCCCCGGTGCGCGGCCCAGACCGAGGTCAATTCGGCCCGGATGCAGCGCTTCGAGAACGCGGAACGCTTCGGCTACGTGCAACGGCGAATGATTTGGGAGCATCACGCCGCCCGAGCCCACGCGGATGTGTTTCGTCGCGTTTGCGACGTGACCGATCATCAATTCGGGGACGGAGCTGGCGATGAGACGCGTATTGTGATGTTCAGCGAGCCAGTAGCGCGTGTAGCCGAGTTCATCGGCAAGCCGCGCAAGATCAACCGTATTGCGTAGTGCCTGTGGCGCTCGTCGAACCGGTTGAGACGGGCGAGAGGTCCAACACCGAGAGCGCATAACTTTTTTCAGCCACTTCCCGCCTCCGACACCACCGACCTAATCCCGCGTGTTTGCTGGTGCCTCCAGATTGGATGAGACCGGAGTCGAAATGATTCGCGGCCCTTCAGCGCGAGAGCGCGGATAACACGTCCGCAACGCTAGCATTGTCGCCGAATGTTTCGCTAATGTGGCTGAAACGGTCCACGTTGCCGGGACCGAAAACAAAGCTCGCGCCGAGCTGGAAAGGATTTTCGCCAAGTTTATGCTGGCGGTGACCCGCGGCGTTGGCGCGTTTGCGCGCGACAGCGTTGTCGCGACGCAGCAGATGAAACAGGTTAGCTCTTTTCAATTCGGCGGCGCGGTAGGCGGCGCGCTTCGCATCAACCAGAAGCGGAAACGTGATGCCGGTCTCTTCGCGGAAGAGACGCGCGTAGCGGAAATCGCCCATGCCGATCGCCGCGAGATTTCCTCCACACGCTTTGATTTCGGCTTGATGCTCGCGCAACTGCGCGACGTGCTCGCGGCAGAACACTCAGCCGTAATGGCGCAGGAAAACGATGACGGCAGGTTGCGACTCCCACAACGAGCCGAGGCGCACGGGACGCTCGTCGGCATCGGGAAGAACGATTGCGGACAGCTTCGCGCTGAGACTTTCTGCGGTCATCGGTTTGGCACCCTATCGCCAATCGAGTTTAACGCACGATTGGGTCAAGCGCAGCGTGCGACCGCTATGGCCCAGCGCACGCAGACGGCTGCCTGCATGATATGTTTGCACGCGAAGACGAAAGGTGAGACATGGCAGGGGTGGAACCGAAGCAATCATTCCACATGACGCCGAGCGAGTTTCGGCGGCGTGGCAAAGAGATGGTCGACTGGATCGCCGACTATTACGAGCGCGTCGAAACTTTTCCGGTGCTCTCGCAGGTGAAGCCTGGCGAATTGCGCGCCGCGCTTCCAGCGCAGGCGCCCGAGCGCGGGGAATCCTTCGATGCAATGATGGCCGATGTCGAACGGCTGATCCTACCCGGCATCACGCACTGGCAATCGCCGAATTTTTTCGCCTACTTCCCTTCTAACAATTCTTTCCCGTCAATTCTGGGCGAAATGCTCTCGGCCGGGCTCGGCGTTCAAGGAATGCTGTGGGCCACAAGCCCGGCGTGCACGGAGCTTGAAACGCACGTGCTTGATTGGCTTGTCGACATGCTGGCACTGCCCGCGGAGTTCGCGTCGAGCGGCCCGGGCGGCGGCGTGATTCAGGATACGGCGTCGAGTTCGGCACTGTGCGCGCTAATTGCGGCACGCGAACGGACGACAAACCTCGCCACGAACGAGCGGGGATGCGACGGAAGGCTCGTCGCATACACTTCGACGCAAGCTCATTCGTCGCTCGAGAAAGCCGCGAAGATTGCCGGTATTGGCAGCGCGAATCTGCGCGCGATTGAGGTGGACGAAGATTTCGCGATGCGCCCTGCCGCCCTCGCCACGCAGATCGAGCGCGACCGCGCCGCCGGAAAGACTCCGTTTTTCATTTGCGCGACAATCGGCACCACGTCGTCCAACGCGATCGATCCCGTGCGCCAAATTGCTCATATCGCGCGCGAACACGGTCTCTGGTTACATATCGATGCAGCGATGTCCGGCACTGCCGCCCTCTGCCCCGAATTTCGCTGGACGCACGATGGTGTCGAGCTGGCTGACAGCTACTGTTTCAATCCTCATAAGTGGATGTTCACCAATTTCGATTGCGACTGCTTCTACGTGCGAGACCGGGCCGCGCTCATTCGCGCGTTGAGCGTGCTGCCAGAATACCTGCGCAACCGGGCTACAGAATCCGGCGCGGTGATCGACTATCGCGACTGGCAGATTCCGCTCGGCCGGCGCTTCCGAGCGATGAAGTTATGGTTTGTGATTCGCCACTACGGAGTCGAGGGCCTTCGGCATCACGTGCGGCGGCATGTGGAGCTCGCTCAGGACTTCGCACAATGGGTACGCGCCGACGAGCGTTTCGAACTCGCCGCGCCTACACCGCTGAATCTCGTATGCTTCCGTCATCGCGCGGGCGATGAAGCAAACCAGCGCATCATGGACCGGCTGAACGCGAGCGGCGATCTATACCTGACGCACACGCGGCTCAACGAGCGTCTCACGCTGCGAATGAGCATTGGTCAATCGCAAACGGAACTGCGTCACATTGAACGCGCCTGGCAGCGGATTCGCGACGAAGCAGCCTCGATCGCGTAGCGCCGCAACTCATTCCGCAACGCCTCGAAACCGTGCATAATAGCGGCTGCCCAAATTGCCCCAGGAGTAATAAATGCTGCAACCCTCTCCCACGAAAACAAACCGCAAGGCTTTGCTCGCTGTCATAGGATTAGTGGTTGTGCTTGCGGGCTATACTCTGACGCGCGGCGCTGATTCGAAAACTCCCGCCGTCGGCGCTGTAGCTCCCGATTTCACACTTACTTCGCAGGACGGCACGCCCGTGAGCCTGCACGACTTCAAAGGCAAGTGGGTGGTGCTCTACTTCTATCCGAAGGATTTCACCAGCGGCTGCACCACCGAAGCACACAATTTCCAGCGTGACCTGCCCCAGTATCAGGCGAAAAATGCGGTGATCCTGGGCGTAAGCGTGCAGGATGCCGATTCGCACAAGCAGTTCTGCGCGAAAGAGGGACTGAACTTCAGGCTACTCGCCGATACGGACAAGAAAGTGAGCCAAGAGTATGGGTCAGTGATGAATTTCGGCGTGGCGAAGCTTTCCGCGCGGCACACGTTCCTGATCAATCCTGATGGAGTGATCGTCAAGGAATATATGGACGTGAACCCCAATAAACACAGCGAAGAGGTGCTCGCTGCGCTGACAGAACTGCAAGCCAAGTAGCATCGGACATCGTCTTTGCAGACCGCGCCGTTACTTCCGCAGCGCCCGTTTGGCGGCTAGGTGGCCGCACAAACCATGGACACCGCCGCCAGGTGGCGTGGACGCTGAGCAGATGTAGATACGCGGGTCCGTCGTCGCGTAGAGTCGCCTTGTGGGTCGCGTGAAGAGCTGAGAAAACGTCACCGCGCCCCCTTCCACATCCCCGCCGACTAAATTCGCGTTGTGCGCTTGTAGATCGCTGGGCAGCATCACGCTCCGCTGCAAAATACGCGCGCGAAAGCCCGGCGCGAAGCGTTCGATCTGGGCCTCGATAGCGCCCGACATGTCCTTGGTCGATCCGTTCGGCACATGACAATACCCCCATGCCGTGTGCTTCCCCGCCGGCGCGCGCGAGGGATCGAACAGTGTTGGTTGGGCTAGCAGAACAAACGGCGCTGGAGATTCAACGCCGTTCCACGCATCGCGCTCCGACTTGGCAATTTCTTCGAGTGTCCCGCCCACGTGAACGGTCCCCGCTCGGGCGGATTCCGGCGCTTTCCATGGAATCGGAGCGTCGAGCGCCCAGTCAACTTTACAGACGCCCGGTGCGTAGCGGTAACGTTCAAGCGCGGCACGAAAGCCAGGCGTGAATCGCGAGCCGGCGATGGATACGAGTGCGCGTGGCGAGACGTCACAAAAAACGGTGGAGTCGGGCGGGAGTTCGTCGATGTTTGTCACCGCTGCGGCGGTGCGAATTTCACCGCCTAGCGAACCCAAGTGCGCGGCCAAGGCGTCCGCAAGCTTCTGCGTGCCGCCACGAACAATTGGCCAACCAACAGCATGCGCCAGAATTCCGAGTATTAGGCCGAACGCGGCACTCGGCGAATCCTCAAGCGGAAGAATCGAGTGAGCTGCGAGGCCTGCGAAAAGCGCGCGAGCGCGGACGCCGCGAAATTTCGATTTCGCGAGTGATGAGGCTGAGCGTAAGGCGTCCAGGCCGAATCGCGCGGCGATCATTGGGTGCTCGGGAAATTTCAAGGCACCCAGCAGCAGCGGCTCGAGCTTCGTCCAATCGCGCGCGAGCGGACCGAACAGCCGGGCATAGCTCGAGCCGTCGGGCCCGAGGCCAGCCGCCGTTTGCTCCACCGAGCGTTCGACAATTACGGCCGTGCCATCATCAAGCGGATGCGCGAGGGGCGTATCGGGCTGAATGAAGGCGAGGCCGTGCTGGGCAAGTGGTAGCGTGCGGAAAAAGGGCGACGCAAGCGCGAGCGGCACCACTGCAGCGCAAACATCGTGGATAAATCCGGGCAGCGTGAGCTCTGCCGAACGCATACCCCCGCCGATTGTTGGCTCGGCTTCGAGGACCAGCACCGATTGCCCGGCTTGCGCCAGCGTTATCGCCGCCGCAAGCCCGTTGGGTCCCGAACCAACTACCACGGAATCGAATTGGCGTTCAGAAGCCGACACAGCTCACTAAATCGTAGTCTATAACGCGCGAGCGCGCTCGCGAATCGTCGCGGAGACCGGAAATCGGCGGTTCGTGAAAAGACTTTTGCGGGAAGCGATGTATAGGCCAAAACGGAAATATCAATCAGCGGCGAGCAATTTTTTCGGGCAGCCCACCAAATAAGTAACCCGCAGCGGCAAGAGTGCACTAGATTCCTCGCCGATCTGCCACTCATAGTTGGGGTTACTCGCACAGGCCGTCATCGCGCGCAGGTCCGCGAGCGAATATGCCCGCATGCACGAAATCAGCCCATCGATGAAAAGCACGGCCGGCACCACGGGGATCACATACGTCCACACCACGCGCGACCAGCGAAATGGCCTGCGGAACAGCGTAAACAGCCAATCGACCAACGGCATTGCCAAGATCGATAGCAACGTGAAGGCGTGGCGCGACGCGACCTCGAAAACGCCGACACCTTCTCCCTTCGCTGCGCTATCTTGCAAGAAGCGGCTCGCTTGCTCGGAATTAAGGTGGTGAAAAGAGGAAAAAATAGTGCGAAAGCCTTGAAGGCGTTCCGGAATTACCGTTGCATCGACGGGGTCGCCGAGAAAGTGTATTCCGCTCGCGCGAACCGTTTCGCTGTTGCCGCCATTCGAAACGTTAGGAAATTTGTCGGTAAGGATAACTTCGATGGGAGGGGCACCCTCGCCTTCAAAGAGTCGCACCAACGAGGGCCATGGCCCTCCCGCACCAGAAAAGAGATCGAGTACTTCGCGAGTGCCGGATCGATTCAGCGCCTGACGCAACCGTCCGGCGATCGGTCTATAGGCGTCCGTGCGTTCCAAGATCATCTGCAGCGCGTCGACTACTTCGCGTCGCAAAAAATCCGGAAACCAGGGCTGTTCGTGAATCTCGAAAAGCTCGAATCGCATCTGCTGTCGCGCGCACGCTCGCCGCAACCTAAGAATTCGGCTCCGCCAAGATTTTCCAGTCTTACACTACGCGCCGGCGACCATCGCCTGCGTTGCACCCTGCGGCTTGTCCTCCGGCGTACTGAACGCGTGGCTAGCCAGTTCCACCACCTGCTTCAAGTGCCACCATTCGCGCGCGTTCATCGGCCTGCCTTCGTGATTCGAAAAATAGATCGATGCATAGCTTTCCTCGGAGAGTGGCACGCGAATCACCAGCGTGCTTTTCTGCTCGGAATAGTTGTCGGCCACGGTTGTCCCCCTCAGTTGAACTGATGCAAGCACTGAGCATGCTTGCCGCGCCATTCTCTCTCGCTCGCTCGTTTCGGGCAAGCACAAGTAGCATGAGGCCTCCAGATCACGAATGCAGGCGACGCCTGCGTACCCACTCGTGTTCCAATCTGACGCGGCTTGGTATGATGCGGCGGGCGTGGTGGTTCAAAACCAAACATGAGCAAAGGACGGCTCGAAGCTTTTAGCGACGGCGTTATCGCCATCATCATTACGATCATGGTGCTCGACCTGCACGCCCCGCACGATCCATCGTTGGCTGCCTTGCGACCTGCCATACCGACGTTCTTCAGTTACGCATTGAGCTTCGTTTTCGTCGGGATCTACTGGAACAACCACCATCATCTGCTCCACGCTACTCAAAAAGTGAATGGCGCTACGCTGTGGGCGAACCTGCACCTTCTTTTCTGGCTGTCGCTCGTGCCGTTCGCAACCGGTTGGATGGGCCAGAACCATTTCGCTGCCGTGCCGGTTGCAGTCTACGGTATCGTGCTGCTGCTAGCGGCTATTGCTTTTACAATTCTCGCGAAGACTCTAATCGCATGTAACGGCGCCGACTCGCCAATTGCGGTGGCGATCGGAAGCGACCGCAAAGGCAAGACGTCGGTGGCAATCTATGTTTTGGCGATTATCTGCGCGCGCTTGAATCCCTGGCTTTCGGTCGCGATGTATATGCTGGTTGCGGTCATTTGGTTCGTCCCCGATCGCCGTATCGAGAGAGCGTTAGGCCAATAGACCTCTACGACGCGGCCATGCGCAGGCGCGTTCTATCGTCTTACCGCTTTGTGACTGCGAGTTTTGCCGCGCAATCGTCAGCGGGCTTTTGCTAAACTCCCTACATACAGGAGTACTGAATGCATTTTTCGAAGCGCGCATGCGCGCTCATGATTCTAACGTTCGCAGTATTGGGCGGAGTTTATTCCGCCGCGCAACCCGCAAGGCGCAACAAAAAACCGAAGCCGACCCCCGAAGAAATCGCTCAGGCCGATCGCCTCTTCCAATCCGGCAGTTTCGGCGAAGCGCAAAAAGCCTACGCGGACATCGCCGCGCAAGATCCGAAGGACTTCCATGCTGCATTACAGCTCGGGCACATCACGCTGCTGTCGAACAAGCTGGACGATGCCGAGCCGCTGCTGCGCAAGGCGCTCGATTTGAAGCACGGCGATGCCGACGCGAAGATCATGCTGGCGGAAACGCTGTACCGCAAAAACGACTTCTTCCATGCAGCCCGCGCGCTGCAGGGGCTTGGCCCGGACGACGCCGCGAAGCTGAAAAACTATTTGACGCTGGATGAAGCCCAGCTGGAAAGCTTTCGAGATGAGGATCCATACAAATTCGAGCGCGACGCGGGCGAGAGCACGCGCTTGCCGTTCATCAAATCCGATCCACTGCCGGTGGTGAACGTACGGGTGAATGGCGGCCCGGAAGTCGCGGTTTTCATCGACACGGGCGGCTCTGAGCTCCTACTCGATTCTGAATTTGCTCGCGAGCTCAATGTGAAGCCTATGGGCGCGGTGGAGGGTACATTCAGCGGCGGCCAGCACGCGCAAGTTGAAAGTGGGCGCGTCGATTCGCTTACGCTCGGCTCATGGACGCTGAAAAATATTCCTGTCGGAATGATGCCTCTGCGGTCTATGTCCAGCGGCTTCGGAGTGAAGCAGATCAACGGCTGCATCGGTACCAACGTGCTCTATCAATTTCTTTCGACAATCGATTACCGCACTGGCGAGCTGATTCTCCGCAAGAAAAACGCTGCGAACTTGAAGCGATTCGACGCAGCGGGCTCTCCTTCAGTTGCCCCTAGCGTGGCCCGTCGATCGGGCGTCCGCAACATGCAGCCGAAGAATCCAACCGGCGCGAAAAGCACGGCCATTACTAATGGAATCGTCGTGCCTATGTGGATGGCCGGGGACCATTTCATCGTGGCGTGGGGACGGGTCAACACGCAACCCATGTCGCTGTTCTTCGTTGATAGCGGGTTAGCCGGCGCTGGCGTGAAACTCGCCGAATCCGCAATTCAGCAAGCCGGCATCCAGCTCGATGAATCAAAAACCACCGAAGGGCAGGGGGGTGGAGGCGTATTGAAAATAATTCCCTACACGGTGGCGCAATTCACCGTCGGCGAAATTACGGAGCAAAACGTGCCAGGTCTGTATGACGGCCCGTTTCCTTGGGAAAAGGAATTTGGCTTTCACCTGGCAGGTATGTTCGGCAGCGATTTCCTGAAACACTACGCCGTGACTTTTGATTTCACAAACATGCGGATCATTTTTAGATAGGCACAGCCTCCGCCATGAACGTAACGGGCTTTGAGACGTCTGATATGACGAGGCGATAGGTTGAGCAGCGCCGCGGCTCTGGCACACGCCAAGTGGCCATCGACGCATCGGGAAATGACTTCCACTCGTTGCAACTCTCTTTGACTCAACGTGACTGTCTCCCTGTTCATGGGGTGACATTTTCACGTTGCTGTTAAGGGGTGACAGGATTATGGAGCTAAGACACCCGTCCTCTTTCAACATCACAAAAATCCGAATTTGGTGATACACTCGCCCGCTTTCTGGAATCTGGCCCAGGAGGTTGCGTGGACGAGCGTGTTACGGAGTTGCTGTCGTTTATCGAAGAAGACTCGAAACGATGGGACGATGCTGCGAATCACTGCGAGATCATTGCCGCAAAGCTTCCGCCGGATCATCGCGCGAGTCTGGAGCTGCAGTGCGCCGTCTATCGCGAACGCGCTAAGATGCACCGCGATATTGTTGCGAAGTTGAAAACTCACTGACGCGGACCAATATCGTCTGTGCCGCAAGAATCGCGCGAAACGATTCCTCACCATGCGCATCCAACCCCTTTAGCGATTCCAGCCATGTAAAATGCTTTGTGCGCGCGCGGCGAGCCGTAACCGCACCTGGCGGAGGAAAATTTGAAGTACTCGAAGCGGCCTATCGGCGTTTACTATGAGCATCCACGCTGGTTCGAGCCAGTATTCGCGGAAATGGACCGCCGCGGCGTTCCCTACGTCCGCCTTGATGCAGCGCGTCACCACTTCGACGTCTCGCCTAATGGGACCCAGCAGTTCGGCCTGATCTTCAACCGTATGAGCCCCTCGGCTTGGACACGCGGCAACGCCCACGCCATTTTCTACACGCTCAGCTATCTTGCGCATCTCGAACGAACGGGTGTCCGGGTCGTCAATGGCAGCGAGGGATTTCGCAATGAGACGTCAAAGGCTCTGCAACTTTCGCTCCTCGAAACGCTTGGGCTTCCCTATCCTCGCTCGGTCGTAATCAATCACCCGAGCCAGGCTGCCGATGCAGCGGGCGGAATGCGCTTCCCGGTGGTGATCAAGCCGAATATCGGTGGCAGCGGCGTAGGCATTGTGCGCTTCGATTCGCCCGAGCAGATTGAAGCGGCGGCACGCGAAGATGAATTGCAGTTCGGCCTCGACGGGACGGGAATCGTCCAGGAATTCATTCCCGCACGTGGCGGGCATATCACTCGCGTCGAGACACTCGGCTACAAATATCTCTATGGCATCAAGGTGTTTACCGCGGGCGATACGTTTGACCTGTGCCCGATGGACATCTGCAAGACCACCGACGGAGCGAAGATTGAAACCGCTTGCGTGGTGGAAGGGCCGAAGACCGGCCTGCGCGTCGAAGGCTACCGCCCGCCGGACGACGTGATTGCTGCGGTCGAGCGGATTTTCAGCGCCGCGAAAGTGGAAGTGGGCGGCGTCGAATACATCATCGACGATCGCGATGGCCGGCTCTACTACTACGACATCAACGCGCTCTCGAATTTCGTCTCCGATGGCCCTCGCGTCGTGGGCTTCAATCCATTTGAACGCCTCGTCGACTATCTGGTCCAGGAGGCGCGTTGATGCGTTATGGATACTGGATGCCGGTATT
>CAWDNR010000004.1:0-935488 GCA_963803655.1 Terriglobia bacterium | reverse complement strand
CAGAAAACAGGTTGGGAGAAGCGGGCTTTCGAAAGAGGTAAAGGACTTGATCTTCCGCATGGTAGCCGAGAACCCCACCTCGGGGTGGTCCCCGCATCCACGGCGAACTTCTGATGCTCGGCTTCGATGTATCGGAGCGAAGCATCTCCCGCTGGATGAAGCGAGCGCCCAGAGATCCAGAACCGGGTCGGCGGTGGTTGGCTTTTCTCCGCAATCATCGCGAAGCCATCGCCGCCATGGATTTCTTCACCGTTCCGACGGTCACCTTCAGTCTTCTCTACTGCTTCTTCGTTATTGGCCATGATCGCAGGCGCGTCTTGCACCTCAACGTCACATGCCATCCGACCAGTTCCTGGATCTTTCAGCAGCTACGAGAAGCGTTTCCCTACCAATCTGCACCCAAGTTTCTTATCTTCAATCACAACGCCAAGTACGGCTTAGAAGTTCCCGCAGCAATTCGATCCATGAGCATTACTTGCCTCCAAACCTCCGTACGAAGCCCCTGGCAAAACGGGGTGGCGGAACGCTGGGTCGGCAGCTGTCGTCGCGATTTGCTCGATCACGTCATTGCGCTGAACGAGCGTCATCTCAGACGACTCATGGCCCAGTACGTCTCTTACTATCATGACGACCGAACCCATGTTGGGTTGGGTAAGGAGACCCCTGGTCGGAGAATCCGCTCGGCGACGACGGGTCAGGTGATTTCTCATGCGCGACTGGGCGGTTTGCACCATCGGTACGACCGCGCGGCTTGAAATCAACCGTTTTGAAAAGGCTTGCGCGTTCCATCCTTATGGGAGCCAGTGTCGACTCATTCCGACGAGACGACGAGTTAGCCGCAGCTAAAACTGCCACGCCCGGCGGCTGGCCACATCTGAGGATCAGGTGCTGTCGTCTTCTTCATGCTGTTTTCCTCCGACAGGAGTCGGCCGCACTGCAGGTTTCCATGCTGCCCAGCTCACTCCGTTCATCTTGTCCGCCCGGTTTCAGGACCGGCTTCCAGCGGGTCCCATCCGCAACGTCCGGAGTTCGGAACCGGGTCGGACGCGCCGGCCTACCGCCCGATTTGCCCCAGGTAGTATCCGAGTCGATTTTCGACATCCCCGGGTTTGTGGAAGCCGCGCTCCATCAGCGCTTTGATTCCATTTTGTGCGGCAGGTCGCCCGAGCGAAGCGATGCACGCATCCCATCCCGCGCCGAGTTCGACATCCGGCGGCAGGGTGGTGTTGACGAGGCGCTTGGTCTGGGCGATCGCCCATTTGTCGAACTTGGCGATCCGCGTCGCGAGCGCCTCTACGAACACATCGAGCTCGGCGTCAGGCAAGGCACGATTAATGTAACCGTAAGCCTCGGCTTGATCTGCTCTGATGTCTTCCGAGCTCAAGAGCACTTCGAGGGCGCGGTTTCGACCGATGAGTCGGGGAAGCCGAGCCATGGGGCCGCCTCCGGCGACCATTCCCACACCCACCTCCCATTGCGAGATGACGGTCTTCTCGCGGCTGGCAAAGCTCATGTCGCAGGCCAGCGTGATCTCGCTGCCGTTGCCGGTCGCACGGCCGCGGATGAGGGCAATGGACGCAACCGGCAAGCGGGTCAGACGCACAAGAAAGTCCGGCCAAGGCGGCAAGCCTGTGGTGCCCTCCGGCAGCGAGGTCAGGTCTTCAATCTTGGCCGTGAAATCCGAGTGATTCAGGAAGTAGTCGTCGACCGCGCTGTCGAAGACCACGACCCTGACTTGCTCGTCGGCCTCAAGGGCGTTGATGACTTCCTGGAACTGCTTGACCATTTCCGGCCCCATGACGTTGATCGGAGGGTTGTCGATCGTGACACGCCAATAGGCGGGCGACCGCCGGGTCAGGCGAATCTGTGCGGGTTTTGTGGGTGCACTCGTCTCTGTGAGTTTGGTAGGTGTGCTCATAGTCGCCATGGGATTTTCCTCCGTGACCATTCAGCCAGAACAAAACGGGCCGCGCAATTGGACGATGGTATTGCCCATACTTTCGTATCGACTGCCGTGTGTTCATGCCCGAGGCATACGGCTTTTCTCCATCCAGCTAGCCTGAAAATCGATCAAAGCGAAGGAAGCCTCCTCCAGCACGCTCGATACGAAGGTATGGGCGATACCATAGTCCAATTGTTTTACTCCCCTCACCTCTGGCCTAATCGCAATCGTTCGAGATGCACGTTGATCGAGCTTTGAAACTTTTTTGTGAGGAGGACACACCATGTCTGAACTTGTGACGGAATCTGTGCCGCAAGAACAGAGGATAGAAACACGCACCGCCGTGAAACGTATCGGCCCCTTTACCATCGTTGCGACAGCCGTGGCAATGCTAGCCGTCCTCGGCGTCGTAGTCCTTTACGCGCAAAGCCAAAATAAGGACAAGTACTCGCTGATATCGCCGGGCGGAATTGCGTTCTCCGACTTCAGGGGATACGAGGACTGGGCTGACGTCTCCTCCGCCCGAACCACCGAAATACTCAAGGTGATCGTCGCGAATCCCACGATGATCAACGCGTATAAAGCCGGCGTCCCCGGTAACGGCCAGCCTTTCCCCGAGGGGTCCATGATCGTCAAGCTCCAGTGGAAGTTGAAGAAGAGCACGGAGGCCCCTTTCGCCGTGGAAGTGCCAGACGTCTTTTCCCAGGCTTTCGTGATGGAAAAGGACAGCAAGAGATTTTCGAAAAGCGGCGGATGGGGATACGCGGTCTTCAACTACGACCCCGCATCCGATAAGTTCACGGCCGATGCCAAAAGCCCTTCAGACTGCGGATACGCGTGCCCATACGCCAGTGAAGGCGAAGGACTACATCTTTCACCCGTACCAGAAGCGTTGAACCGCTGCGTGCTTCGAAATCAAGTGCCCGGCGCGGCACCGCCGAGTGACACCACCAAGCATGCAGCCCCAACGTTTTTCTCTGTCTAATCGGGAATGTCTACCACGCCTAAATTACGAGGAACGTTATATGCCAAATGAGACAACAGCAGTGATGACGGGAGCACAACAAAGGGCGGTTGCAGCGCATCAGCCAGGCCAAGACGTTTTCAAATCGGTCCTGTCCGAAGACATCAATTGGAAGCCCTTCGCGGCGTTCCCACCTTCGGTCCGCCTGGCTGTCATCGTGGGTCAGCCCTCGGAGGCCGGACCCTACACGATCCGGGTCCGAGTGCCCCATGGCGTTAAGCTGATGCCGCACCGACACCCGGAGGACCGCGTCTATACAGTAATCTCGGGCGTTTTCTACATCGGCCTGGGCGAGCAGTTCAATCCGGAAAAGCTGGAGGCATATCCGCCCGGAAGCGTCATCGTCCTGCCGGGCAATACGTCCCATTTCCACTGGGCGAAATCAAGTGAGTACGTCACGCAAGTGACGGCGATTGGACCGCTTGGACTTGAATACCTCAGTGCTGACGACGATCCAAGAAACCACAACTCTTAGGAGACATCTGCGTGCTTTCCGCGACGCAGGATAGGTAGAAACATCACGTCTGGCTTGATCGAAATCGTTCGAATGCACGTCGATCGAGCTTAGAAAACTGTTTTTGTGGGGGAGAACACACCATGAGCAAGCACCTCGAATCGCTGCGCCAGATTCTTCTCAACGGCAAGCTACCCCATAACCTAAGTTGGAGCAAGGCTGTCGAACTGGTCGAGCACCTGGGCGAGGTCCAACCGCATGGAGGCGATGAATTTGTGTTCCGCGTCGGCAGCCAACGCGTCTTTTTCAAGAAGCCACAGACACAGGATCTTGGTTTGGAGGAAGTTTCTCGGCTGCGTAAATTATTGAAGGAAGCCGACCTCGTTCACACGCAAAAGAACCGGCCCAGCCCAGCCGGATGATTGTCGTCATCGACCACCACGCCGCCCACGTTTACCAGGATTTTGGCGGGAGTCGTCCAGCAGACGAACACAAGGTGCAACCTTACGATCCTTACAATTTCCATCATCATCTGATTCATCGAAAGGAAGCGCACTACCGGGGCGAGCGCGTACCCGATGGCGGCGACCTTCGAACGGTGGGGTAGGCGATGGCTCAAATACGGCTCCGCCGCCGGTTGGTTTGCCTATTTTCTGCGGACGGACTCAGGCCAGGTTTTGCTGCCGCAAGGAGTCAAGCAACTTGCGGCCGTCGTGGAATCGCTGCCCGACCGCGATTGGCACCACCACGGTCTCGGGGGCCTGTTCACGGAAGTGCTATCGCTGTGCTGGAAAACTCATCAGAAAGACATCGAGAAAGATAACGAATTGCGTGATGCATTCTTTCGGCTTCTGACCGCACTGTGTGCGCGGCAAATTCCTGAAGCGCTGAACCTGAGAAACAAAGTTTCAGAACTTCTGAGCGTTGCGTGAACGCCTTACGCAAAGGCTGGATCAAGAAGGTTGCAATAGGGAGAATGGCTTTTAGAGTTGACGCATGCCCATTAACGCCGATCAAGCGAGGTGCTGGACAGCATCGCCGGTCGCGAAGCTGTTTGGGTGATACTACTGATACTGATTCTTTGCGTTTTTCGTGATGCTGAGAGTACCTGGGAGTGATCGGGAGTACGCGAAACGTCGATTGCGAATCTGCTTGAAACACGCATGAATAGAGGCTAATATCGTTGAAGTCTAGATATCGCCGCACTTTACGAAAAGTGGGCAAAGAGAATCCCTCCCTCTCCTCCATTACCACGAGATCCAGCCCGGAGAATCGCTTACCCGCAAGATAGCGACTCACTGGTGACTCGGAAATGAACAATCTTGTCTAATTCCTGTTGTTGCCCGAGGCGCTTGCTGCCTGTTTCTTGAGTTTGGATTCGGTCTGGGATGGCGTCGGAGAGGCCTTCGGGTCATCGCGCTTACTCAGGAGACGGTCGAGTTCCTCAGCCAGTAATTTTGCATTGATTGGTTTCGAGAGATAGCCATTGAAACCCGAACTCAGGATACGTTCCCGGTCTCCCTGCATGGCATACGCCGTAACCGCGAGCACGGGCAGGGTGGCCAGGCGAGGATTCTCCCTGATTGCGCGTACGACGGCAAAGCCGTCCAGTACCGGCATGCCGATATCAAGGAGAAGCAGGTCGGGTTGGGTTTGTTCCACCATCTGGAGTGCTTCTGGACCATCGCAGGCCTCACTCACGTCGTAACCACGCGCCTCCAGCAACTCGCGGAACAATTCGCGGTTGGTGGGATTGTCTTCAGCAATGAGAATCTTGGTCATGATTGTCCTGCCGATCGGGCCAGCTTGCGGCCCCGAACCACTCGGCCAACTTCAGTCAGGAGTTGCTGCTGCCACGAGCCGTCCTTGTGAAACAGGGCCTGGGTTTCGCGGCTGAGAAGTGCGATCTCTTCTGATGCCAGAATTTTTCCCGTCATGACGAGAATGGGCAAATCTCTCAGGGTGGCCTCTTGCCGTACGTGACGAATGACTTCGAAACCGTCCATGCCTGGCATCAGCAGATCGAGCAAGACGGCGCTTACTATTTTCGCCGAGAGCACTTCGAGCGCCCTGGCCCCGCTTTGCACGCTCTGAGTATCGTATCCGGCTGACTGCAGGATCTCCTCTAACAGCTCCAGCGTTTTACGGTCGTCATCGACCAGCAGAATTGTGGCATCGTCGTCATCGGATGCAGCCGGCACATGCTTGCGGATGGTATCCAGAAGCACCGGTTTGCGAATCGGCTTGATGAGGTAGTCTGCCGCACCCAAGGCAAAACCCACCTGTTTTTGGTCTACGATGGAAACAACGATGATGGGAATGTTCGTCGTCTCGGCCCCCTTTCTCAGCTCGACCAGCGTGTCGAAACCATTGCCACCCGGCATGAACACGTCCAGCGTGATCGCATCGGGACGAAATTGTTTGGCTTTTTTGATCGCTTCGGCTCCCGACTCAGCCATGACGATCCGGTAATCTGCATCCAGGTAGCTGGCCAGAAGCTCGCGGGCAGGAACCTCGTCGTCTACCACCAGGATAAGTGGTTTCACGCGACCGGTGGTGAACGCGCCAGAACCATTCGCCAATTCACCGCTCGCAATAGCAGCGGTGGACGTTCTGAGTCCTGTGGGGAGGGTAAAAGTGAACCGGCTGCCTTTCCCCAATTCACTTTCCACCGAAATTCTGCCCCCTTGCTGTTCCACAAGACGTCTCGTAATCGCCAGCCCCAGGCCGGTTCCTTCCTGGGGGGCGTCAGCCGCTCCCTCGACCTGACGGAATTCTTCAAAGATGACAGCCTGGTCCTCAGGCCGAATGCCGATACCGCTATCGGTTACGGATATGCGAACTGCGTTTCCGTCCTCACAACAATCGATGTCGATGCGGCCGTCCTTGGGCGTGAATTTGACCGCGTTACTGATCAGGTTGTACAGGATCTGCTTGAACCGGACCCGGTCGGCGTAGACGGCCCAATCCGTCTGCAGCTTGTGTTGCACCTGAATATTTTTCGCCATGGCCAGCGGATGGATCGTGGAGAGGACTTCGGGCAACGCTTCTTGAACCTGAAAGTCCTCGCACCGGAGTTCGAGTTGTCCGGCTTCGATCTTCGAGAGATCCAGAATGTCGTTGATCAACTGCAACAGATGTGACGATCCCTGTTTGATGTGATTCACAAAGCGCTTCTGCTTGTCGTTGAGCTGGCCCGCAGTCTGCTCAGCGAGAAGATCCGAAAACCCCACAATCGCGTTCAGCGGAGTTCGTAACTCATGGCTCATACTGGCGAGAAACTTGCTCTTAAGGCGGGTGGCCCGTTCGACCTCACGGTTTTGCAGCTCGAGCGCTTTATTGGCCGCGGCAAGCTCCGCAGTCCGGGACTGGACTCGCTTCTCCAACTCCTCGTGCACTTTGCGTAGCGCCCCCTCGCGCTCCTGAATCTGGCCCAACATCTCATTGAAGGCGCCGATCAGGATATCCGGTTCGTCATGGTTCCCGGTTGGCGTGGCCCTGATGGAATAGTTCTTGTCGCGGGAAACGACTCGTGAAATCTCCGCTAAATGAACGATGGGTTCAGCGACGGCGCGCTGGAATATGGATGCGACCAGAAGCGCGGCAACGAGCGAAACCAACAGGACGATGGCCGCAATTCCCGCGTAGCGCTTGAACCTGTGCGTCATCTCCTGCAAGTCGGAGCGGATGTAAACCACGCCGGTCGGCTTGCCCTGAAACACGATCATGTGCACCAGGACGAGTTGACGATCCTTGAACCAGTGGGCCTCTGTCTGTCCCGAGGGAATCGAAGGCAGAGTGAAATCCTGGCCGCCGCCCCGCTGATATTTTGCGAAGGCTCGGCCGTCCAGCGTGTAGATACCCGCTGAAACGATATTGGGGGCGACCTTCAATGCCGACAAAGTGCTCTCGGCGGAATGCGGGTCGCTGAATAGCAGTGCAGAGACCGAATTAGACCCGGCGACCTGGGCCTGAATCGACAGGTTGTGGACCATCCCTTCTCGAAAGCTGACCAGGTCATACGTGATAAACGCGGCGCAGGCCAGCAATAGAGCGGCGCCACTGACCAGCATGTTCATCCTGGTCAGTTTCGTAGTAATCGAATAGTGGCGGACTCGGAACATGTTGTCAGTCTCCCGACGAGGGATTTCTCCTTACCGTGGTCGCCACCTTGAGCAGTTCAGAGCTCAGAGTCAGACCAGCCCGTTGCACGGCAGTGAGGTTTACTTCAAAGCGAACTTTTTTCCCTTCGAGAACAAACTGGATCATGCCGCCGCGCTGGGAGAACTGCGGCATGTCACTCACAGTCAGGACCGCCCCTTTGTCGAGGGTTTCGATGATCTTGTTAAGCCGGTTGTCCTCCGCGGAGCTCATGAACAGAATCTGGCAACTGGCCGCTTCCTGAGGAGTGGAGATTCGTTTCGCGGCAACGCTTTTCCCCCCGATGGTTTCACCGGCAAGTGCGGCATCGAGGGCGGGGCCAAAGGGATCCTGGCCGAGAACACAGACCGTGAACGAGTCGCTCCTCGCAGCGATATTGGCAGGCCATTCGACGAAGCGGCCGAAATTGTAAAGATAGACAGCCTTGACATCGTAGTCAGTGGGCTTTGGGCCCTGCGCCCACAGGAACGGAACGGCCACCAGTGTCCACACCAGGGTCACAGCCGCGACCCAGGGCCAAGGGCCGTGACTACGGTGCCCCCTATGACTTTGGGCAATGCGCCGGAGGGATTTTGTGTCGTGAGTTCGGCTCATGGAATCAGTCTGCGGAGCGTCTCCACGTGATCTGTGCATAGACACTTCGCTTGATCCCGACCAGCGGTCCAGGGTTGCCACCGAACTCGGCATGGTGAGGCTGGAACAGATTCTCTCCCACCACGGAAAACTCCATCTGCCGGGTAGCCCGCCACGCCAGATGCGTGTCCGCCGTGCTATAACTGCCCACCAAAAAGGCGGGCAAGGCGCTCACATAGCGATAGGTCTGATCGAACTCAAATCCTTTGGGCAGACTAAAGCGAGATTGCAGAGTTATTTGATTGTGCGGACTTGACCCCTCGTCTTTGCCCAGGTAACCGTCGCCGTCAACCACGCCCGGAATAGTCTCCAGATTCAGATTCAGGTACGAATACGTCGCCTTCATCTGCCACCAGCGTGACGGCTTCCAATCGGGTGCGATTTCGAAGCCGTCGGTGTTGCCTCGCAATCCGTTGGCGAAGGGAAGGTGAATCGTAAGGTGGGCCGGCGTCGGCGTAGCGTCAAGGGTCACGGTCGGCGCTCCCAGATTGATCAGGTCGTTGTAGTCGTTATGGAAAACTGCGATATCAACGTAGATCTTTGGAGTTACCAGGGTTCGGTACCCAGCCTCGTAGCCGATCAAACGTTCGGATGACAGCTGTGGGTTACCGTCGACCGCCACGTAAATCAATGGATTGGCGATTCCGAAGTCTAAGAGACGAAAATCTTCCTCGACCCGGGAGGGAGTCCGGACGGCGCGCGTGACCGCCACCCAAAACGTCTGCCGCGGCGTGATCGTCCACAACCCGCGTACGCTGGGCTGGAACTCAAATCCGGTGAAGCTGTTGTGTTCCAGCTTGGAGCCGACTGTGAGCGAGAATTTATTTGGCACAATGGCGATCTCGTCCTGGACGAATCCACTGTAAACATTGTTTGCGAAGTCGTGAGGAATGAGATCAAGCGTAGGAACAGTCTGTACGACCTGGCTCGGGCTTAGACGGGCCCCGACTCCCCATATGAAATTGTGATGCTCGCCCAGAGTCAGATGGTGAATAAAATCCACGTCGAAGGTGTTGCGCGTTTCTTGGTAGTGAGGGGCCAGGGCATAAGTGCGGTCATAGTAGGCCTGAACCTGGATGTCGGACCCTTCCCGAAGGTCGTGCCGCCACTGTGCAAGCAGGTTGCCTCCTGAAACCGCCACCGCTTGATTCGAGATAATTTGCTGCGGTGGCGTGAACGATCCGTAGCCCACCGTCTCGCCCACCCCTCCCTTGTACATATCGCCTTGTATTGTGAGATGGTCATTGTGCCTGCCATCCCAATCGGTTCGGAAGCCCATCTGTCCCGATCGCCAGGTATCGTACCCTTGGTCATCGGAATGGAAACCCGCCCCGCGGCTGAAGCCCTTCCCGTAGACGCGGTAATCGAAGTTGCCATTTCCAGATCCGTAGCGGACTTCGCCGATGCCTTGATCGATATTTCCGCCTCCGACTGAAGCAAGTGCCCCGTGCGTGTCTTTCGCCCTCTTCGTGATGATGTTGATGACACCGGTAACCGCGTTCGCACCCCAGATCGTGCCGCCCGGTCCTCGAATAACTTCGATACGCTCGACATCCTCAAGTATGATGCCGTCCTGGAGCGCCCAATAGACCCCGGCAAAGAGCGGAGTGTAGAGGCTGCGACCGTCTACCATTACCAGCATCGACTTTGAAAACTGGTCGGCAAATCCCCGTATGCCAACCGCCCAATGGTCATTGTCGATTCGGCTCACCTGTACACCTGGAACCAGCCGCAACACTTCAGGAATGCTGGTGGCTCCCGATCGCCGAATGTCCTCGTTCGTAAGAACATAAACCGCCGCGGGAGTCTTCCAAACCTCTTCTGGCTCTTTCGACGCTGTGGTTACTTCGACGTCGCCCAGTTGCGCCAGGCTCAGTTGCTTCAGGGGTTCGTCGCTCTTCTTGTCCGGTTCGGGGCCGGCTAGAGCCTCATTCACCAAGCCCGCGAGCAAGCCAAGGACGATGACAGCGATAGTTCGCCGAACCGGGAAAAAATACTTGTTCATGAGCACTGCCCCTACTAGAAATATCCCCTGTTCTTAACTCCCCGCACCGGCAGCCGCACCGCGAGACAGGAATTCCGCGGCACCGCTCCTGACCAGCCGCTCGAACTGGTCGAAAATGTGACGATCCCACCAGCCTTTGGCGACTTCCTCTTTCATAGTCTGCAGAGCGTCGGTGATGGAAAAAGCGCGCTTATAGGGTCGGTCTGTAGTCAGCGCATCATAGACATCGACGATCTGCAGCACTCTGGCGGTCACGGGGATGGTCTCTCCCCGAAGTCCGTCCGGATAGCCGGAGCCGTCGAATTTCTCGTGATGGTGTCGAATGATGGGAAGCACGAAACGAAACGATTTCAACGGCGCGCAGATGCGCTCACCCACCACCGGATGTTCTTTGATCAGTTTCCATTCGTCCGCGGTCAAAGCAGCCGGCTTCAACAAAATTGCATCTGGAACCGCAATTTTCCCAATATCGTGCACGATTCCGGCACGGCGCAACGCGATAAGTTGATCCTCTGACAGCGCGAGATGTTCACCCAAACGAGCCGAATACTCTGATAAACGTTCACAATGACCATGCGTGTAGGGATCTTTGCCCTCGATGCTTCGCGCGAGAGTAAACAGTACTGACTCGGCACGCTCCAGCTCGTCGGTGCGCTGCTTGAGCTTCAAAAGCGACCTCACGCGAGCGAGGAGCTCAGTTCGATCGACAGGACGACTCAAGAAATCATCAGCTCCGACTCTGATTCCTTCCAGTCGGTCATGCTTGTCAGACAAGGCCGTGATCATGATCACGGGTATCAAGTAGGTGTCGGGATTGGATTTGATTTTCTCGCACACTTCAAAGCCGTTCATGCGAGGCATCATGACGTCGAGCAACACCAGGTCGGCTTGCACCCTGGTCAACTCTTCGAGAGCAGCTGCTCCGTCCGGTACACCTATGACTTTGAAGCCCTGTGTGGTGAGAAGTTCTTCTAACAATTCCCGGTTCGAGGATTGATCGTCAGCGACCAGGATGGTCCCGGTAATCGGTTGGTTGGCCTGCAACTGCTACCCCCCTGCTTATCTAGGCATAAATAGTGGGGCCAGCTTGGCACAAGCAGAATGATATGAGCTAGTTACTGAAGTTACGGATTGCGGAACCGAACTGTTGCCGGGAGGATGGGAAGAACGTGGGCGATGGCTTGACCACCATGTAGCTATCGATTCACGCCGAGTTAGGCCATTCGCTGTAACCGGATGCCGGCCGCGGGAAAGATCTAAAGTGCGCCTCGGCCACCCATCTTGGTTGGTGTGGGTAGCTGGGGTGGCAAATGCAATGCGGCCGCATGCTGGTTCATCGCGGTTGCCGCCTGGGTGCGGCGGTTGCCGATGACACTATTGAAACTCAGCGTGGTCACGGTGTGCTCGCACAAGGAGCATTTGAAGGTCGTGCCACCGTTCATCGATTTGGTTGTGTAATATCGCACGTTTCCATCATAGTCCTTTCCCGCAGCAATAACCTCCGGGCATTGGGTGTGCAACCATTGGCTGCGCAGACTCGAACCAGTCCTAACAGGGTCGGCCCATCACCATGGCGGGAGCGGCTTTGTGCGCGGCGGATCCGAACTGCGTCAGCAACGCCGTTCTTCGACATCCGCTTTTCCCAACCCACTCCGTTTTTCCCGGCAATGAATTTAGTTCCATCGGACAGGAGGCCAGTTTCGGAAATTCGAATTACAACTCGCTGCAAGTCAGCCTCAACAAGGTACCCACGCATGGCTTGAGCCTGCTGGCGTCTTATACCTATGCAGACTCGCTCGAGATTTCCTCGTCGTTTGAAAACGCTGATGTGAGCGGAACCAGCCTGGGCACCAATCCTTTCAATCCCAAGTTGGACTATGCCGATTCGCTGTTCGATGTTCGGCAACGCTTAATAACCAGCTTCACCTACGAGATTCCGAATTTCAGCCACGTTCGTGGATTGGGCTGGGTGCCGGACCGTCTCGCCAGTGGGTGGAGGCTTACCGGAATTGACACTCTGCAAACTGGACTGCCAGTCGTGATCAAGGACAGCGGTTTTACTTCACTGACTTGCGACGCGTTGTCGTTCTACGGATGCTGGGACTTGTCGAACAAGGTGGCCCCAGTCCAGACGTTCGATGCCCGCAACTCTACTTTCACCAATAACAACCCGGCCGGCACTGGAACGCCATTGAAACAACTACTACTTCAATCCCAATGATTTCGCGGTCGCGACTCTGGGAACGATTGGCGATGGTGGTCGCAATCCGTTCCACGGCCCCGGGCTCAATCACTATCCTGTTCGCCAAAGACACGAGAATTACCGAATCCACCCGGCTGGAGCTGCGATTTGAAGCCTACAACGTCTTCAATCATGCCCCGTTCTTCAACCCGGTTGGTGACATCAACGCAAGCAACTTCGGACAGGTGGTACAAGCCCACGATCCGCGGTTGATTCAGCTGGGAGCGAAGTTCTATTTCTAGCTGGCCGGAGCCTGCGACGATTCGTAATCGAGGAGTCCTGTCCTTTCCCAAAGGGACGGGGCTAGTCGCGGGCTCTTGCTAACCACCCGTCACTTCCAAAGCTCGTTGTCAACGTGCTTTCCGCTCGTCTTCCTCGCCGTCCAGCAGCGGAGCCTTCGACAACACTAGCCTCCCGCTCTTCGTTGACTTGCATTCACGTCCCGCCTAAGATTTCACGAATCCATGATCGGCCAAACCATCTCGCATTACCGAATAGTCGAGAAGCTTGGTGGTGGCGGCATGGGTGTGGTCTACAAGGCTGAAGACATAAATCTGCACCGGTTTGTCGCCCTGAAGTTTCTGCCCGACGCCGTCGCGAAGGACTCCCAAGCTTTGGCCCGTTTCCAGCGGGAGGCGCAGGCAGCCTCCGCTCTCAACCATCCCAATATCTGCACCATCTACGAGGTCGGACAGCAAGATGGCCATCCGTTCCTCGTGATGGAGTTTCTGGACGGCGTCACGCTGAAGCATCGCATCGCCGGAAGGCCCCTGGAGGCAGAGGTATTACTCGCTCTGGCGATTGAAATTGCCGACGCGCTCGATGCCGCCCACGTGGAAGGCATCGTCCACCGGGATATCAAGCCCGCCAATATCCTGGTGACCAAACGGGGTCACGCAAAGATTCTGGACTTTGGGCTGGCGAAAGTGACGCCAGCGAGCAACAGAGTCTTGGACGCAGGAGCAACGGTTCAAGAGACCGCTATGGGCGAGGAGCACCTCACCAGTCCCGGTTCTACGCTCGGCACCGTCGCTTATATGTCGCCGGAGCAGGCTCGGGCGAAGGATCTGGATGCGCGGAGCGATTTGTTTTCCTTCGGCGCAGTGCTATACGAGATGGCGACGGGCGCGTTGCCCTTCCGGGGCGAGAGTTCCGCAGTCATCTTCCGCGAGATTCTGGATCGTGATCCGGTTCCCGCAATCCGCCTCAACCCTGACCTTCCGCCCAAACTGGAAGACATCATTAACAAGGCGCTGGAAAAAGATCGCGAGCTACGCTACCAGCACGCCGCTGACATGCGAACCGACCTGAAGCGGTTGAAACGGGAAACGGAATCGCGGCGCGGCGTACCCGCTAGTTCGGGGTCAGTGGCGGTCGCGCAGGAATCCGGCTCTCAGGTCGCCCAACCCCCGGCGCCCGCATCCGGCTCCTCTCCTGCGCTTGCTTCATCTCCGTCGTCGAGCGCAAGCGCAATGAAAGCGGCTGACGTTCCTGCAACCGGCAGGAAACTCTGGAAGACTCTGCTTCCCGCCGCCGTGATACTCGTTGCGGTTGCAATTGGGGGAGGGCTCTATTTCCGCTCGCGGCAGGCCACGACCCGGCTGACCGAGAAGGACAACATCGTCCTCGCCGAGTTTACCAACACCACCGGCGATCCGGTCTTCGACGGTACGCTGCGGCAGGGGCTGTCGTCACAACTGGAGCAGTCGCCGTTCTTGAGCCTGGTTTCTGACCAGCGTGTGGCGCAGACGCTGGCCCTGATGGCCCAGCCTAAAGATGCCAGGTTGACGCGCGAGTTGGCCCGCGAGGTCTGCCAGCGCACCGCCAGTGCCGCTACCATCGAAGGCTCGATTGCCAGCCTGGGTAGTCAGTATGTCGTGGGGCTAAAAGCCGTGAACTGCCGCAACGGCGATGTACTAGCCGACGAGCTAGCCACGGCCGGCGGCAAAGAGCAGGTACTGAAGGCGTTGGGCGAGGCCGCGACGAAAATACGTGAGAAGCTCGGCGAGTCGCTGGCCTCGGTACAAAAGTATGATGCACCGGCGGAGAGCGTGACCACGCAATCGCTCGAGGCGCTGCAGGCCTACAGCCTGGGTTACCAGGCGCAGATGGTAAAGAACGACTCCTCGAGTGCCATTTCATTGTTCCAACGGGCCATCAGCCTGGATCCCAATTTTGCCATGGCCTACGCGCGGCTGGGCACCAACTACAACAACCTGCGCCAAACCGCCCGGGCCGCCGAGTTTACAAGCAAGGCCTACGAACTGCGCGAACGGGTAAGCGAGCGTGAGAAGTTTTACATCGTCTCGCACTATGACAATTTCGTCACCGGGAACCTGGAAGCGGCGCGCAAGACCTATGAGTTGTGGGCGCAGACCTACCCGCGCGACGATGTTCCTCCCGTCAGCCTGGGCTTCATCTATTTTCTCTTGGGCGATTACGACAAGGCCCTCGCTGCGACCCAGGAGATGACCAAGATCGATCCTGGGAGTGGGCTGTCTTACTCGAATCTCGTCAGCGTTTACGTGCAGCTCAATCGACTGGACGAAGCCAGAGCCACGGCACAGGAGGCGCAAGCCCACAATCTGGACAATCCATTGATTCACTTTAGCCTTTACGGCATTGATTTCCTGCAACACGATGCGGCAGGAATGGAGCGTGAGGCCGCTGCCCTGATGGGGAAGCCAGGATTCGAAGACCTGATGCTTGAGACCGAATCCGATGCTGCGACTTATGGCGGGCAGTTGGCCAAAGCGCGTGACTTAATGCGGCGCGCGTCCGACTCCGCCCAACGTGCAGATCAAAAAGAAACGGCGGCGGCCTACGAGGCCGAAGGTGCAGCCCGCGAGGCGCTGGTTGGCAACATGGGCCCGGCCAAACAGCAAGCGCAGGGTGCGCTCGCTCTCTCAGATGGTAGAAATGTTGAGGCTATATCGGCTATCGCGCTGAGCCTGGCGGGCGACAGCCCTCAAGCCAGCCGGCTGGCAGCAGACCTGGCCAAACGCTTCCCCGAAGATACGATCGTGCAGCTTGAATACCTGCCCATGATCCACGCGGCCACTGCTCTGCAAAGCGGGAACGCCACCAAGGCAATCGAGGCGCTCGCCCTGGCTGCGCCCTACGAACTCGGCTCGATCGGCGGGCTCACTCTATTCCCGGTCTATTTGCGTGGCCAAGCTTATTTGGCTGCGCACCAAGGCAGCGCAGCCGCAGCGGAATTTCAGAAAATTTTGGATCATCCCGGGATCCGCCCCACATTCGCCGAGCATTCATTGTCCAAGCTGGGTCTGGGCCGGGCCTACGCGATGACTGGAGACGCAGCCAAGGCCAGAGCTGCGTATCAGGATTTTTTCGCCCTTTGGAAAGAGGCCGACCCCGACATTCCCATCCTGAAACAGGCTAAGGCGGAGTACGCGAAGCTGAACTAGAGAGCGTGGGTTGGAGATCAGTTTTTCCGATCTTTCGAACAACCGCTATCTATCCATGTGGGGACAGCCGAACCCGGCAACTCGGAGTACAGAGTACCCAACCTCCCAGCTTTCATTGACTTGCCCCTGCCGTTCTACATAAGATTCAGGGCCTGATGATCGGTCACACCATCTCGCACTACCGGATCATTGAAGAGCTGGGCGGCGGCGGGATGGGTGTGGTTTACAAGGCGGAAGACACCGAGTTGCGCCGCCTGGTGGCGCTTAAATTTCTGCCTGAGCTAGTCGCTCAGGACCCGGTGGTTTTGGAACGCTTTCGCTGGGAAGCGAGGGCAGCATCCGCCCTGAATCATCCCAACATCTGTGTGATCTACGAAGTCGGTGAAGCGCAGCGTCGGCGCTTTATCGCGATGGAGTTTCTCGATGGCACGACGCTCCGGCAGCGCATCGGCGAGGGTCGACTGCCCTTGCCCCAGTTGCTGGATCTGGGTATCGAGATCGCCGACGCGCTCGACGCCGCTCACACCCATGGCATCATTCATCGCGATATCAAGCCGGCAAATATTTTTGTCACCCTGCGCGGACACGCCAAGATTCTGGATTTCGGTCTGGCGAAGCTCGCGGTGGGCGACGAGGCCAGTATCAGTGGCGACACTTTCGCGGGAATCACACGATCTCCGGAAGACCTCAATCGCCGGGGATCCGCGCTAGGAACCATTCCCTACATGTCGCCCGAGCAGGCGCTGGGCCAGCCACTGGACTCGCGTACGGATTTATTTTCTTTCGGGGTCGTGCTCTACGAGATGGCGACCGGAGTCCTCCCCTTCCAGGGACAGACCACGGCCGCGGCTTTCGACTCGCTTATTCACAGCGTGCCGGAGTGGCCTTTGCGATTTGACCCGGCAACACCACCCGAGCTGGAGCGCATCGTGCGAAAAGCCCTCGAGAAGGCTCCGGTGCAACGCTACGCCAGCGCGGCAGACATGCGGACCGATCTGCAAGCCCTGCGCCGGGCAACGGAATCAGGCACCGCCCCCACCGTCGCGTCAGGCGCGAAGCCGGCGCCAGATTCGAAAGAGCGGATCCGTTCTTTCTTCTCGACCACGGCTACGCCGCTTAAGCCACAACCCAAGGTTAGTATGGCGGCCAAGCTGGCAATGACGATCTGCGCCGCCGCCGCACTGGTTGTAGTCGCCCTGTTCATGAGATCGCCGGGGTCCCCACCCGTGGTGCTTTCGTCGCTGCAGATTACCAGCGACGGCATCGCGAAGCGCTCTCTGGTCACCGACGGATCCCGGCTCTACTTTTCCGAATCTCTCAACGGCCATTCGGTGCTAAGGCAGGTTTCGACCTCGGGCGGAGAAACAGCGCCCGTTCCCATCTCGCTGGTGAGCGCTGACATCTATGACTTCTATCCAGGCCGCTCTGAATTGCTGGTGAAAGGCGTGGCGGAAGGTTCGGAGACCGAGTGGCCGGTTTGGGTATTGCCGCTGCCTGCAGGCACGCTCCGGCCGGTAGGAGACATCCTTGCGCACGGGGCCACCTGGACGCCGGATGGTCAACACATCGTGTATGTCAGAAAGTCGAGCCTGTACACGTGCAATGCGGACGGAACCGGTTCGCGGGAGCTGGTTACCGTGCCGGGAGTTCCTTTTACGCCTCGATTTTCTCCCGACGGCCACCGCTTGCGCTTCACCATCCGAGACACCAACCAGCGCACTTCTTCGTTGTGGGAGGTTTCGGCCGACGGCAAAGGTCTTCACCCGATATTGCCGGACTGGAACCAACCAGCGCAGGAATTTGGCGGGAGCTGGACGCCGGATGGAGCGTACTACTTTTTTGAATCGACGCGTGACCACACCCAGAACATCTGGGTCCGGCGGGAAGGCACATCCCTGTTTCGCAAGGCCGGCACCGAACCGACACAGCTGACCATAGGACCGCTGCTGTTCAGCAATCCCACTCCGAGCGTCGATGGGAAGAAATTGTTCGTGATCGGTCAGCAGCGCCGTTTCGATTTGATCGGCATGGACAGCAAGTCGCAGCAGTTTTCCAGTTTATCTGCCCGGCGTGTCGGCGGGCGAGGCCGACATCCTGCGCAATGGCGAGTGGATCACGTATGTGGCGCATCCGGAACTCACGCTGTGGCGGAGCAAGCTGGACGGAAGTTCTCGGACCCAGCTCACGTATGCGCCGATGCAGGCGCACATGCCACGTTGGTCGCCGGATGGAACCCAGATCGCATTCATGGCCTCGCGTCCGGGAAGACCCTGGAAGATCTTCGTGGTTCCAGCCGAAGGCGGCACGCCGCAGGAAGTGACCGTGGGGGACCGCAATCAGGGCGATCCCACGTGGATGCCTAAGGGCGATTCCATCGTGTTCGCGGGAGTGCCCTGGCTGGAATACGGAGCGGCAGCCGATCCAAACATCCACATCGTTGACCTGAAGACTTCGCAAATCTCAGATGTGCCGGGCTCGGAAAACCTTTTCAGTCCCCGCTGCTCACAGGATGGACGTTACATAGCGGCCCTTTCCGCGGACTCCACGAAGCTGATGCTCTACGACATGGAAAAGAAAAGTTGGGCACAGCTCGCGGTATCGCGGTTCGGTTTCGAGACCTGGTCACACGATGGAAAGTATCTGTATGCGGAGGACTATTCCGACAAAGCCGATGACCTGGTGCGGGTGAACGTGGCCAACGGGAAAATGGAACGCTTGTTCAGTCTGAAGGAAGTTCCGCGCGGGTTCGATCCATGGGAATTCTGGATCGGGCTAGCCTCCGATGATTCGCTGCTGATGATGCGCGATAAGAGCACGCAGGAGATTTACAGTTTGGATGTGCGCTTCCCGTAACTACTACGGCCGACCAAGGACGTTTAGGGTCCGCGAGGCCTTGGGCGGCGCAGAAGATGCACCATCGTGAGCGAGGCCTACTTCAGCCCTTCCACCAGATAGAGATCGGAAAGCGTCCTGTGATATCCGTAGACGCACGTCTTTCCATCCGGCGTGAGCAGGATTGGCCCAATCGTTTCCACTCCGGCAGGATCACCCGGCATCAGTTGTTCCAGCGCAGTTTTCCGTCCGGTGGCCAACTCCAGCCGCGAGACCTTGGCTGGAAGCTCGCCGGGCCGGTATATGAAGAGTGAAAGCCCATCTTGCGACCATGCGATGGGTTGCTCTCCGGATTCCATACCGCGAATCGAGCGGCCATCGCCTCCCGCAGTGGGATAGATGTAGCCCAGTTGGTCCGGACCGATGCCCGCGACCGACTGCCCATCGGGAGAAACCAGGAAAGCGCTGGCGTGCATGCCCTCGGGCGTGATCGCTCTCGGCGTCCCACCCTCGACATCCTGGACATAGAGTCGCACGCCTCGATCCGGCTCGTTTCCCGAAAACAGTACGCGTTTGCCATCTGGAAACCAACGGGCCCAGGCATGATTGATCGCGTCATGGGTGAGTGGCTTTGCGGTCCCCGCTTTTGTGGGCAGCAAATTCAGCTGGGCTGGAGATTGCTGGGTTTGCGCTATGACCCATTTTTCGTCAGGCGAAAGGGCGATCGCTGCTCCCTCGCCTAAAAGCACGGCCGGAGAGCCATCCGTCTTTCGCAGGTACACGGCATAGCTAAGCCCGCCGGATTTTCCGTACGCCAGGCTGCCGCCCCCACCTTCTTCGTCAAACAATAGAGTCTTGCCGTCGATAGAAATGTCGGCAGGATAGGAATAATCCAGCCAGGTCAAATCACGTTCCTTGCCATCGGCAACGGCCGTCAATTCACGACGCCAGCTCGCCCGATTCAGCAGCAGCCGCCCATCTTTCCAAATATCGAGCAGCATCAGTGTGCCAGGCATTCGCGCAACCAGCCGCTCTTTACCCGCGAGGGAGACGGCGTACAGGGCCCGGTCAATTCCCGACTTGTTTCCCGTGAACCAGACTTCCTCTCCATCCGGCGACCAGGCCAAACCCTGACTGCTGTACCACCCGTCCGACAATGTCTTTTTCTTTCCGGAAAGGTCCACCACTGCAACCGACCCGCTGTCATCTCCCTGAATAGGATGATCCAGAAAAGCGATGGAATCTCCCTTGGGAGACAGCCGCACATGCCCGATCCATCCGCCAGTTTCATACAGCACTTTCCCTGGCGGGTACTCCAGGCGATTTCGACCGCCTACGTCCCTCACG
The DNA here is from genome assembly GCA_963803655.1 of Terriglobia bacterium. Classification (GTDB taxonomy): domain Bacteria; phylum Acidobacteriota; class Terriglobia; order Terriglobales; family Acidobacteriaceae; genus JAIQFF01. The sequence goes on along the minus strand of CAWDNR010000004.1, from coordinate 915,420 downwards.
ATGGCTACATTGTTCCCCTCCGGTCCCCAATCTGCCCATTGGACTTGATCGACGACCTCCCGCGGCGCACCGCCCGCGAGTGGCGCTCGCGCCAACGTTCCGACGCTGACCCACGTACCGATCGGATGATTGTCCAGCAGGACAGCCATTTCCCCGCTCGACGAGACCGACATAAGCTGGGTGTGGCTCATGCCCAAAGCGCGGGATTCCGAACTCTCCGGACGGGCAGTGAACACTTCCACCGGATTCCCCTGCCATGAAGCGCTGTACAGTATGGTTTGTCCGTCAGGAGCAAATCGCGCTGATCGCACGCTGCCACGCCGGAATGTGAGCTGCCGGTAGACGGGCGGAGGCGGCGGTTGCTTTGCCAGCCAGGTTCTTCCAGCAATAATGCCCAGAGCGAGCCCAGCCAAAATTCCTAAACCCGCGAACAGGTAAGCTCGCGACCGTTTTGGAGAAGGCTCTGCTTCCTTGGGGGCAACGCTAACGACAGACGCTCCTTCACTGACTCTGTCGGCCACCGAAGAGCCTGCCGATTCCGTATCGCGCTTCAGTCTTTTCAAGTCGGCGCGGATTTCTGCCGCAGTTTGGCAGCGGAGGTCGCGTTTCTTCTCCAGCGCTTTATTGATGATCCGTTCCAGCTCGGCCGGCATTGAAGGATTCAGACGCTGAGGCGATACCGGCGTCTGGTTGAGGATGGCGTTGAACACTGCAGCCGATGTGTTGCCCTTGAAAGGCGGCGCTCCAGTCGCCATCTGGTACAGCACCACGCCGAACGAAAAGAGGTCGGTCCGCGCGTCGAGCTCTTCGCCCATGGCCTGTTCGGGCGACATGTAGTCCACCGTGCCCATGGTCGTTCCCAGACTAGTCAGACTCTCGCCCGGTACCACTGTGTCACCCGGCACCGCGCCAACGGTCTCGTCCGTTTTGGGCAGCGAAGCGAGTTTAACCAAGCCAAAGTCCAGTACTTTCGCCTGTCCACGCGGCGTAATGAAGATGTTCGCCGGCTTGATGTCGCGATGCACAATGCCGCTGTTGTGCGCGGCGTCGAGCGCGTCAGCGATCTGAATCCCGAATTCCAGCAATTCCGGAAGCTTCAGCGGGCGGTTCTCAATTTTGTGCTTGAGAGTCTGTCCATCGAGAAACTCCATGACGATGAACAGTTGTCCTTCGTCTTCGCCGGTTTCGTAAATGGTGCAGATGTTCTGGTGGTTGAGTGCAGACGCTGCGCGAGCCTCGCGCTGGAAGCGGGCCAACGCCTGCCGGTCACGCGCCAACTCCTCGGAGAGGAATTTCAGCGCGACAAAACGTCCCAGCTTGGTGTCTTCGGCCTTGTAGACGACACCCATCCCGCCACCACCCAATTTTTCGATCACGCGGTAGTGTGAAATAGTCCGGCCGATCAATGGAGGGCCCTCGCGCCGGATATTAGGCATTCGGGAGCATGAAGTCAAACCTAGGGCTCTGGTGGCCGCATTCTTCCGCGAGCATCCACGCAGGCTTGTCGTGTTCCGCCCCTGAACTAAACGCCGGGCAGCGACGAAGATGAACCTGCACCAACCGGGATCATCGCCGGACCAACAAACCGCGGCACGTCGAGGTCAGGCATGGGAGCTCCCGCGAAGAGGCGGCGGCAGGGCTTGGCCAGCCACCGAGCCCAACGTCCCGACCACGAGACCCGGGCACTGTCGGTAGCGATGCCGGTGTCGGCATACATCTGGCGGTAAATTTTTGAAATCAGCACGAACGCCAGCCGTCCGCGGCTGGACTTGATGAATCGCGATCGTTTCCAGATGGAACCCATGCTGTAAAAGCTGTCCCATACCGCCTGGGTCCGCGAGCGGATTTCCTCAGCCGTCATGACCGGATGGTCCCAATACAACTTGGGACGAAGCCCCTGCGGGATGAGCCAGCGCCGGGTAAGCGGCACCCCGGCAATGGTTGGAGGCGTGGCACCCAACCCTTTTTCCCAGCGATCGAAATCCACGGTTCCAGGGTAGGGGCTCAAAGTGACGAACTGCGCAAAGGTGAGATCGGCGCTGATCGCGGCGGCCGCGGTGGCGTCGAAAGTTTCCGGACGGTCGCTGGGCAGTCCGAAGATGAAAGACCCGAGCACGTGGACACCACGACTGCGGAAAATCTTCAGCCGCTCAATCAAAAGCTCGCCAGACAGATTGAAATCCTTGTAGACATCCTTCAAGCCGGCCGGTGTCACCGCCTCTACTCCGACCAGGGCGCCTTTGATGCGCGCCGCTTTCATAGCATCGAGGAAGTCGGTGTCTTCGGCAGCCTCCATGGTGATCTGAGTGAAGAAGACCATGTCATCGGGCAGCTGGGCCAGGCGAGACATGAGTTCAAAGCGTTCCGCCCGCAGGCTTTCGAGCTCAGTCACGCGGGCGGCGTTTTTTTGCAGCCGGGCCAGGTTCAAATCGGTGAGGGTCACGGGATAGAAATTGTCATCGGCGAGAGCAATGAAACGAAATCCGAGACGGCGCAACTGGACAACTTCTTCGATGACCGCATCCGAAGCCCGCTGCCGGGGACGCTGGCCGTCCGTGCGCCAGACCGAGCAGAACGAGCAATGCTTGGGACAACCACGCACGGTTTGCACCGATGCCCACATGTAACGACTGCGCGGAATCAGTTCCCAACGCGCGGCGACAAAACTACTGGCCTCGATCTTGCCTCCGTGGTAGAGGGGCTGTGGAGTGCCTTTTTCGCAGTCGGCCAGGGCCACCGGCCAGGCGACGTCGCCATCGCCTGACACCACCGAATGGGCTCCGCCCAATTCGCGGGCTTCTTCGGGATAGAGTGTGGCGTGAATTCCGCCAAAAATCACATACGCTCCGCGCTTGCGCGCCAGGGTCCCAATTTCGTAGCCCCGCAGCGCATTTGCAGTGTGAATGGAGATGCCTACGGCGTCACCCGGCTGAATGCGCTCGGGATCCATCTGGCTGAGGGTTTCATCCACAAGGATTGGATCGCCGAAGCTCTTGGGAGTGGCGCCGGCAAGGACGTACTGCCAACGAGGGGTGATGACCGCAGTCCCGAACGACACGTGGCTCGGGTTGATCAGATGAACGTTCACGCGCCGTGCTCCTTCGTACTGCGGATTGCTCCGAACAGTTTCACGAGTCACTAGCGGAACACGCGTCCACTTGCGTTGTGTTCTTGGTGAGACGCTTGATCTTCTGGCGCCTTACAGAATGGGAAGCCAGTCAGCGTGCACTGCCTGGCAGGATCGGAAGGCAGGAGACTTAGGAGAGATACACGACTCCGGGGTCGTCGAGGGCAGCTTAGGCTAGAAAGACGGGGGTGTCAATCACTCATTAGGACGTCACTCATTAGTTAGGACGTATTCCGAACTGCGACTACTGGTTGTCACCACGAACCACGTAGGGGCAGATGTCCTCTTCTGCCTTGGCGGAGCACCGCTCCGCTGTTGTTTGCAGCACCCAAGAACCTGTCGAGCTGCGCTCGACTGGGCAGATGAGGACATCTGCCCCTACGTGGTTCGTGGTGATTTGGGGGGATCTCGGCGTAGCCGGGCGTGGCCTGCGCAAGGTTTCTAGTCAGCGATGCTCTTGCCGTGAACATGGACCAGCGAATTCCGCCGCCGAGAAGATTCAGGAAAAACGTGTTCGACCAGTTCTCCGGGCGGTCGCCCATCGCTGTGTAGAAAACGCGTCCTTTGCCGTGCATCCGCGCCCAGGTTGCAGGATAGGGGGCGCGCTGATAGGGCTCGCCTTTCATGCCCTGGGTGTCGAGCGCGAGAATCACGTGGATATCTGGCACAAAGTCCTTCAGCGAATACCACTCTTCGGTGAAGCTTACGGGCGAGGTCACGCCTTCGAGGCCGGGGAATTTCTTGTCCTTCACGATGAGGTTGGCGGCCTGCAGCCGGGGAGTGCTGCCGTGAGTAATGAACTCGCCGCCCAGCATGCGCAGATACGGATCTTCATGCTCGCCGTGCGCGACGTAACGATTGGAGCGATCTTCCGGGTCAGGCTCGGTATGAAAAGTGTCGGCGGCAGCGTGAACTCCCACAAAACCCAGCCCGCCATGAATCGCATCCAGCAGCGCCTGCTTGCCGGCCAGCGACATGGGCGGATTCTGGTCCGTGCCGGGCTTGGTCAGATCCCCGGTGGTAAAGAAGAGCACTGCGGAATGAAATCGGAAGTCTTGCGGATCATTGAATTTCGAATCGAAGACGCGCCCGTCCTTGGTGGCGGTCACGTCGAAGCCATGTTGCTCTCCGAGAGCTCTGACCGCCTGTTCCAGGATGCTGGGGTGTCCGGGGGTGGCCTTTATCACTTCATGTTCAAAGCCCGAAGACTTGGTGAAGATGAGCACGGACTTCTTCCTGGGGACGAACAATGCGTTCGGCAAGGCAAGTCCTGTGCCAGCGATGGCACTGGCCCGGAGAAACTGTCGGCGGCTGAGAGATTGGTTCATGCTGTTTTCCCCCGAAGCATAGTAGACCGCGATCAGCTTCGACTCAACTACTGTCATCCTGAGGAAGTGGAGCCCTTCGCTACGCGAAGGGTTCCCGACGAAGGACCTGTGCATTCTCTTTAAGTACTCCTCCAATTGCATTGTGAACGAGGGATCCATGCAAGCAGACGCATATGGAATGGTGGCGCGGAATTCATAGGTCCTTCTCTTGCTTTCGTCTCGCTTCGCGGGACAAAGACTGCGCTCAGGATGACAGCTTAAGCTGCGTTCCCAACTCTGATCCGACAAAATGTATACTCACGTCCCGAAAGCTCCGCGTCCACGACCCGATATATCAAGCAAAGGACCTTCATGAAAAACATATTCCTGGCGTCAGCTCTACTCCTGCTGTTGGCCGCAACCGGCTGGGCTCAGCCGCAACCACAAACGCCTGCAGTTATAACCAGCCCCGAAGTCCACACGGACAACAGCGTTACCTTCCGTTTTCGAGATCCCAACGCCCACGAGGTTATGTTGACACTGGAGGGCGCGAAGCCTGCGCCTATGCAGAAGGACGACCAAGGGGTTTGGAGCTTGACCGCCGCGCCGCTTGAGCCGGATTTTTATGGCTACTCGTTTGTGGCTGACGGCGTCGGCCTGATTGATCCTTCGAATCCTTTGATGAAACCGAACCTGCTGCACACCCAGAGCCAGGTACACGTGCCGGGGCCAGCTTCGTTGCCCTGGGAGGTCGGCGACGTACCTCATGGCCTGGTCCACCATCATTTCTACAAGTCTGGAGTGGTGGGTGATCAGCGCGACTTTTATGTTTACACGCCGCCCGGCTATGATCCGCGGGCGAAGCGAAGCTTATCCGGCTCTGTATTTGCTGCACGGTTACAGCGATGACGCCAGTGGCTGGACGGCGGTGGGGCGGGCGAATGTCATCCTCGACAATCTGATTGCCCAGGGCAAGGCAAAGCCGATGATCATCGTGATGCCGCTGGGCTACGGCGCGCCGGAGATCGTGGCGCCAGAGCCCAGAGGATTCGCTCCTGAACTCCGCAAGCAGAATTTCGACCGGTTCAGCCAGGCCCTGATTGCCGAAGTGATACCGCAAGTGGAAGCGAGCTACCGGGTGTCCGGGGACCGGAACTTGCGGGCGATTGCGGGATTGTCGATGGGGGGCGCCGAGTCGTTGCTGACTGGATTGAACAATCTCGACAAGTTTGCCTGGGTTGGCACTTTCAGTTCGGGAGGAATTACGGAAGACTTCGACGCGGAATTTCCCGGGCTCGATGCGAAAGCCAACGCGAAGTTGCGCGTGCTTTGGATCGCCTGCGGGACGGATGACGGTCTGATCGCCTTGAACCGGAAGGCACGGGCCTGGCTGGATTCCAAGGGCGTCCACAACACAGGCATTGAAACGACCGGCGGGCACGCGTGGATGGTTTGGCGCCGGAATCTGGCGGATTTTAGCGGGCTGTTGTTTAGGTAGGCGTCGATCGTCAGGCCGGCTGATGGAGGACGGGACACCCGGCCTCCATTTTGCGCATCCACTCCGCGAACGTCTCTGGAAGAGGTACGTCGTACAGCCACTATCCGTAATCTCCTCCTCTTTGTTTGCTCGTTCCATACTGGGACGAACTTGAGTCCGCATCCTGACTCTACTCTCTGAATGGAGCCCTCCCCCGTCAACACGCGTCGTTGGCCGCGAAAGCCGGTTGATCTGCAGGTCCTGGTGGTGCTGCGCGACGGGGAATCCAAAGTTTTCGTGCCGGGACGACTCACCGAAATCAGCAAAGGCGGCCTGGCCTTGTGTGCCGGAATCAACCTGCAGCCCGGTGATCCGCTTGAGGTCGAGTTGCCCGCACCCTACTCTCGAGTAAAAGGAACGATTCGCAGCCGGGACGGTTATTGCTTTGGAGTGGAATTCCTGACTTCGCTCTCGACTACCGCTCGGCCAGCCAGTCGCAATCTGGCGCTTTTCCAGCAGAGGCATGCGGCTTACCTTCGTGAAAATGAAGAAGAGATCAACCGCTTGCAGAAAGAGGTCGAGGCGGTACGGCGGGCTGCGCGCTTGGCGGAGGAGAAGGCGTGATGGTTGGTGTAATCGCCTGTGGCTGATGTTGAAAAACCCTCTCTTTTGAAAAAACTGTCCCAGAAAATGTCCACCAAAATCGAGAACGTCGTTTATAGGGCATCCTAGCGCGATAAAATTTTTGCGAACTTCTAGAGTGTGAGTTTTTCAACAGCTGCGCCGTCATCTAGGGCCTTCGACCCGCGAAAGCTCATGTAAAGTCGCTCAGAGCGTGTTTCCAATAGGTTGCGCGGGGATGGAGAACTGACTTTCGACCCTGATTTCGTCACCTATCTCGCTAAGTCGCTGATTCGGTATACCATTGCACCAATTAGGCTCTGCTGGTGCCCTTTGTCACGATAATATGGCGTGGATGCAGCGCCAGCTAACGCAACTCGACCGGAAGGTACATAAGGATTTGCGCTGAACGAGCAACGAGTTGAGATTGGATTCAACTGGCAACTGCCAATGTATGCAGCTAGGTGCGGGTAGCCTGTTGGTCTTCCTGTTCATTTACGGCCAGCAGGGAAGTTTGGTGTACCTACTCCTAATCGCTCCAATCGTCTGTTTAGTCTGCTTCGTCTTCCTCGTCGCCGCAGTCATTCGGAAGGGGGCGCGCCGACGTCTATCGATATTGTTGACATTGGTATCCTTTCTCGCAGTGTCAGCCGCTACTAAAAAGGGAGGGTGCGCTTCGGCCTTGGCTCAGATGGGTGCTCTGGTCGAGGCGCTTCAAAGCTGAGGTTCTGGAACAAACTCCTGCGAGTGGAGAATTCAAACATATCGAGTGGGATGGTTGGGGCGGAGCGCCAGTTGGAGACTGGACGGCGTATCTGGACGCACCATCACGGGATGTGCGCGATAACGGCAACGTCGAACTTTGAATAGTACTTTTTCACATTGTCGGTCCCGTACTTGGCGCGGAATTTCTCGACCACGGACGACACCTGTGGAGGGTTAGTGACAAGAACAACTTTGACTTCCGCCTCTGTGCCCCGCACATCGATCCGAACCATCGGGTTTTTGAGAACGTTCTTGTACCACTGTGTATCCGAACCCTGCACGGGCAGGAGGTAAAGCTTGTCGTCCTCCAATACGAACCAAACCGGGATGGAGATCGTGCGACCTGACTTCCTGCCGGTCACAGTGATGTTAATTTCGCGATATCGGGAAAGCCGGTCTTTTAGAGCTTCGTTCCGGGTTTGATTATTGCTCATCCCAATCCCCTATTTCCCGGCGCAGTATTGTTTGTCGCTGACCTATTCCATCCAGTCGACCACCTTGCCGTCCTTCCTTTTCTCGAATGCAGCAACCCTATTCCAGCCACTGCGGATTCTGATAAGTCCCGTCGAAGTTGTGCGATGTCTTGTAAAGCTCCCATTCGCCTTTCTGGGCTACCGGTGCCGTGCGGGCCAGGAGAGCGGCGATCTGCTCACTGCTCAGAGGCTTGAAGCGTTCGCGCCACTTTCAGCGCCTGTTGCAGAATGGGAAGAGAATCGCAGCCGGTGATGACCACGCTGGTCGGCAGCGTGAGGGCGTACTGTAGGCATTCGACTGGTTCGGCGGTCTTGCTCTTGAGAATCAAGCCGTCGCCCATAGGCTTCATGCCCAGCACTCCAATGTTGTGCTTCACCAGCACGGGCAGCACTTTCTTTTCGAAGCTGTCGTAGTGGGCATCCATCAGGTTGAGCGGCATCTGCACTGAGTTCAGCGTGAAGTTGTGGGCGAAGGCGGTGTTCAGCATCTTGAGGTGAATGTCCGGGCTCTTGTGTCCGGTGAAGCCGATGTAGCGGACTTTGCCCTTTTGTTTGGCTTCGACGACCGCCTCCATGCCGCCGTTGGGGGCAAAGATGCAGTTCGGGGTCGTTGTCGCGGATCACTTCGTGGAACTGCAGCAGATCGATGGTGTCGGTCTGCAGGCGGCGCAGCGATTCGTCAATCTGGCTGGCCGCGCCTTCTGCGGGTGCGGGCGTCAATCTTGGTCATCAGGAAAGCTTTCTTGCGGTATCCGTCGCGCAGGGCCTTGCCCATGCGGACTTCGCTGGCGCCGCCGTTATAGTCCCAGCAGTTGTCGAGGAAATTGATGCCTTCGTCGAGCGCGCTGCGGATGATGCGGATGCTTTCCTGCTCGTCGCTCTGACTGCCGATATGATATCCGCCCAGGCCGATGCAGGATACGTTCTCGCCGGTGTTGCCCAGGGTGCGATAAGGAATACCGTTCTTGATTTCGGCCGCCCACACGCGGGGCAACAGACTGCCGCCACGGTGACGCCCGCTGCAGTCTCCAGAAACTCGCGGCGGGTGAGTCGCGGACTTCGCGGCATTGGGGTCGGAGGGTTTGGGATCAGTCATGGGGGAGGTCCTCGTCTTCGGGTTGGTACTCTCCGGCCATTATCCCACCGGCACAGGTGGAAGCGCCACGAACCACGTAGGGGCAGATGTCCTCATCTGCCCGGCGGAGCGATGCTCCGAAATTTTTCAGGTACAAGGACCTGTCGAGCTTCGCTCGACTGGGCAGATGAGGGCATCTGCCCCTACGTGGTTTGAGGTCGCTGACAAGAGGAGCAGGTCCGGAGTTTCTTGCGGACCGAGATATCGCTGCAGTTGTTCAGCACCCAGTCCGCTCCGGCCGCCACGAGTTCGGGATCTTTCAGCGTGGTGCGGAAGGCGATGACCTTCGCGCCGGACGCCTTGCCGGCGCGGATTCCGGCGGGCACGTCTTCGACTACGACACAGTCCGCAGGCGGAATATCCCAGGACCGACGCGCCTTTCAGGTAAGGCTCGGGATGTGGCTTGCCATTCTTTATGTCGCTCGAGGTGACCATACGTTCGGGGATCGGCAAGCCCGCGGCCCGAAGGCGGGTCTCGGCCAGCGGGACGAGTGCAGGATGTCACGATGGTCCAGCGATCCGGGGGCAATTCGGCGAGCAATCGCGCGGAACCTGGAAGGAGCACGACGCCCTCAAGATCTTCCATTTCGCGGCGTTCGACTTCGCGGTTCTCGGCTGCGTGATCGGCGTCAGGCAGATATTCCCTGACCGTGGTAAGGCTGGGACGGCCGTGGGCGCGTGCAATTACCTCGTCGGGATCAAAGCCGTGCTCAAGCGCCCAGCGATGCCACACTCGGGTCACAGCACGAGTGGAGTCGATCAGGACCCCGTCCAGGTCGAACAGCATTGCCTTGCATTGAATCTGAGGCATCCTACGGAGCGGGTTGCAACACCAGCGCTTTTTCCATACGGAAGCGCAGAGTGCTCTCCGCCGAGACCATATTTGACGCCTTGGGCATCCGCGAATGTGATGGCGCAACCCTGGAGCTGGCCTAGATAGCTCGTTCCGTTTCGCAAAACAACCCGTATCGGCGAGAGACAGGCTGGCGCAAGACAGAATTACGGCATACAACAGGCGGGCACGTGACATGGCGCAACCTCTCCAGCAGGTCAGAGTGCGCAAAGTATACCGGAATTTTCCGTGTGAGCCTCTCAGCAGGCGCTGCCAGCGGCGGCGGCTTTTGTGGCGGCAGCTGGTTTGTCGGCCAGCATCTTGCGAATCTTGCGCCGGAGATCGGCAGGGGTGAAGGGCTTCTGGATGAAAGACACGCCCGGAATCAGCATGTCCGACCGGACAAATTCGCCGCTGTATCCGGTCATGTAGAGTATTTTCGTTTCAGGACGCAGCGCGCGGACTTGTTTGGCCAGAGCCGGACCGTTCATTCCGGGCATGATGACGTCCGTGATCACCAGATCGATCACACCTTTTTGCTGGCTGACGATGCGCAAAGCTTCCTGGGCTTCGGGCGAGGACAGAACGGTGCAACCGGACACGCTCAAAGCCTGGCAAATCAGGTCACGCAGCGGTGCCGCATCTTCGACGACGAGTATGGTTTCTCCTCGAGAAAATGGCGTTCGGTGGCGTCTTTGCCGGGTTCGAGGACCGCAGCCGCCTGCGCCTCGGCGGGAGATAAATCTGGAAAGACGATCCGCGCCCTAGCGTGCTCTGGACTTCGATGTGTCCGTTACTCTGCTTCACGATTCCGTACACCGTCGCCAGACCCAGGCCGGTTCCTTTGCCCACGGCTTTGGTGGTGAAGAATGGTTCGAACATGTGGGCCTGGGTTTGTTGGTCCATTCCGGTCCCGGTGTCGGTCACTTCCAGCAGCACGAAGCGGCTTGGCGACGCTCCTGGTTCCGCATGAGCGAGGCTGATTTCTCGACGTTCTTGGTCTGGATGCGCAGGCGTCCCGCCGTTGGGCATGGCGTCGCGCGCATTGACCACCAGATTCAGGACAATTTGCTCGATCTGCCCGGGATCGGCTTTCACTCGATCGAGCTGGGGATCCAGAACAAACGAAAATTGAATGTTCTCCTTGATCAGGCGGCGCAGCATCTTGTCCAGGTTGCCGACGGTCTGGTTGATATTCAGCACCACGGGCTCAACCACCTGCTGACGGCTGAGCATCAGGAGCTGGCGGGTGAGCGAAGCCGCGCTGCTCCCGGCCTGCTTGATCTGCTCGAGGCTGCGGCGATCGGGTCCGGGAGATCAGAACGCTCGAGAAGCAGATCGCTGTAACCGTTGATCACGGCCAGCAGGTTGTTGAAGTCGTGAGCCACACCGCCGGCGAGAAGACCAATGGCTTCCATTTTCTGGGATTGCTGCAAGAGCTTTTCCGACCGGGCCAGGGCATCCTGCGCAGTTGCCTTTTCTGCCTCGGCGCGATTGAGCACGAAGGCCAATACCCATACCAGGGCCATGAACAACACCATCTGGCCGATCACCAGACACGCGATGTTCAGCCGCATGTCGCTCGAGAACAACCTGACTGTGGATGCACACCGCCCCGAGCCCGGCGGGAACCAGCGCCGCCACGGGCAGTAGTCTACGGGCCAGCCAGCCACCCGGATAGGGGTTGGTCAGCACCGACATCAGACCCAGCTCCGGACGACAGAACAGAACCGAAAGAGAGGCGACGAGGAATCCGAAGCCGGTTGAAGCGCCATCGAGGTGTACTCGATTGAGCCGTACAGCACGGGCACGCCGTACAAGTATCCGATGATCGCGAAGAGCGAACTCAGGCCGGTAGTGGCTGCGAGGGCCTGGGAAATGTTGGCCCGCTTTTCAGAAACTGCGAACAGCAAGACACTCAACCCGGCAAGGCAAAAGTTGAATGCCGTGATGTGCGCCATCCTGCCGGGATAGGGCGATTGCACGAAATCTTTGAACAAGAACTGGTCTATCCCCAGATCAGTGGGAAAAAGATACTCGGACAATGAAAGCAGGCCCACGAGAATAACTACCGTCGCGGAGGCCGCACACCAGAGTCGGGTACTGCGAGCCTTCGAGCGCCGTCAACAGAAACAGAGCGAGGCCGAGAAACAGGAAACCGATGGCGGTGTTCGGTTTCATCGTGATGCGGCCAGAAAGGAAGGTGGTGAGCGATTCAATTTTCCAAAGCCAACCGAGCAATACCAGGGCGCCCAAGAGCAGTCAGCACCACGCTACCCAACCGGGCGATCGTCCGGTACACCTTGTATGGATCCAAGCTCATTGCGTTCAGTCGCCAGCAGTTACTGGTAAGGTCCAGCTAAACGAGATTCAAGCTCAGGTGGGCTGCGCAAGGGGATGACTGGGCTGCTGTTAGCTCTTGCCCGGGTGCGCACACCGCCAGTTATAGTGTCTATTTCCTGGGCGGCGACGAAAGAGTACAAAGGTAACGAAAGGACCGCGGGTCACTGCGGCGCCTGTGTTGAAGGCTTGAGCCGCGATCCTCGCCCTCTGGCTCGAGGCTTTCGCCATCATGCCGCCTCGCTGAGATGCTAAGGAGGGAAAAGATGTCCAAGTCGGTGTGGAACTATTTCGATCCCTTGTCGATGGTCGTGATCGTTCTTACTCTGGTGCTCTTCGTCATTGCACTATTCGTTAAAGGATTCGGTCACGAACTGTTGCAGGAGTGTGGAGTGTTTCTGGTTTCGGTGAAGCTGATCATGATGAGCCACAAGAACGGTGTCTCGGCCAGACTGGCGGAAGAAAGATTGGCGAAGATCCAGAATCTGCTCCAAACCACAAGAGAGCAGAGCACCTGAAGCACGTCGCTGATGCCCCGATTTTCACAGCTATCCTCTCATCGACTCTGCGCAGCGGGATGTTACACTTTCAAATTTGCCGCATTTTGAGGAGCAAATCGCATGGCCGAGAAAGCTGATGTCCGTCACACGCTGAACGAGCAACAAGCACGCCAACTTGCGACCGTCACCAAGACGGTCCCCATGATGCAGGCGATCACGCCACGCTGGCTGGTCAACTTCCTGCAATGGGTTCCGGTCGAGGCCGGCACATATCGTGTCAACAAGGTTGTCCCGACGCGGCCGGGCAGCCGCACGATTGAGTGCAGCCCCGGACGATGATGTCGATCTGCCCGAGATCTACGTGGATTATGAGGAGAAGCCGCGCGAATACACGCTGAGCGCGGTGACCACGGTCCTCGACCTGCAAACCCGTATCTCCGACATGTACCGCAGCCCGCACGATCAGATTAAAGAGCAGCTGCGCCTGATTATCGAAAAGGTCAAGGAACGCCAGGAGAGCGAACTCATCAACAACACACAATACGGCCTGCTCAACAACATTGACGATGTCGATGAAGGTCAAGACGCGGAAGGGCGCGCCCACGCCAGACGATCTGGACGAACTGATTGCGCGCGTCTGGAAGGAGCCGGCATTCTTTCTGGCGCATCCGCGGGCCATCGCCGCCTTTGGGCGCGAGTGCACGCGCCGCGGCGTGCCGCCCCCGACCGTGACTTTATTCGGTTCTCCGTTTCTTACCTGGCGCGGGCTTCCGCTGGTGCCTTCCGACAAAGTCGCCATCAAGGCGGACAAGACAAACATTCTGCTGCTGCGGACGGGCGAAAAGAAGCAGGGCGCGGTCGGGCTGTTCCAGCCCGGGATTCCGGGTGAAGTTTCGCCCAGCCTGTCGGTACGCTTTATGGGCATCAATCACAAGGCGATTGCTTCATACCTGATCTCGCTGTACTGCTCGCTGGCCATTCTCACCGAAGATGCTGTCGGCGTTCTCGAGAATGTGAGCGTGGATCAATACCATGAGTACAAGTGATCCCGGTACAAGCGATCGAAGATCGGCGGATCCGTCTGCGCTTGCGGACCAGACGGCGGGTGTGCCGATGGATGACAGCGGGTCCGCGACGATGTTCGCGCTGCCTGATCCGGCGGTGATCACCCGGCTGGCAAACGAGTTCTTCGCCGCGCTGCCAGCAAGCGTAGCGGCTCCGGGAAATGTAGGCGCGAGCGCCCCCGCTCCTACCACCGCCGCCGCTCTTCCAGCAGTTCCGTTGTTCACCCCGTCCTCACCAGCAGGTGTGACTGCCCTCGCTCCAGCAATCCCCAATGTTCCCCCGTCGCCCGCGGCGCCCGGCTCGCTGGCTTACTTTCTCGACCATACTTCGCCGCTCAAAGCCTCTCCGTCATTGCCTTCGCTGAATGAGGCTTTCGCTTTTCCCGAAGTACCGGGGGCGCAGCCTTTGCCCGGCATTCCTGCGATGCCTGCCTCCGTACCCGGCGCGCCGTGGAGCGAAGCGCCGGCGTTCGCGCCGGGTGTTCCTGCAGCTCCATCGCCGCTGTCGGCGAGCTCTTCAGCCTACTTTCTCGACTTGGAGAGGGCTGCGCCGCTGGCCGCCGCATCGTCGTTTCCGGATGTCGCCGGAATGTTTTCTTTTCCCGGTGTACCCGGCATGCCATCGATCCCCGGAGTTCCGGGCATGCCGTCATCCCCGCCCACTGATTTTCACGCACTCCCGGATACGGCTTCGGCGCGGGCCGTGCCGGGTACGTCGGCATACTTCCCAGGTGCGGAAAAAAATACTGCGCAGACGGCGCCGCCGCTCAGTATCGGGTCGTTCGAGTTTCGCCCCGACCTGGTGCCGGACATAGGCTTGTCGGCGCGCCCGTTCGATCCGCAATTCGTCCGGCGCGACTTCCCCATCTTGCAGGAGCAGGTAAACGGGCGGCCCTTGGTGTGGCTGGACAACGCGGCCACAACGCAGAAACCGAATGCGGTCATCGATCGGGTCTCCTACTTCTACCGGCACGAGAATTCGAATATTCATCGCGCCGCCCACACCCTGGCGGCCAGAGCCACCGATGCCTACGAAGGGGCTCGCGAAAAACTACGGCGTTTCCTGAACGCTTCTTCTACCCGCGAGATTGTTTTTGTGCGCGGTGCGACCGAAGGCATCAACCTGGTAGCCAAAAGTTGGGGACACCGCAACGTCCAGAAGGACGACGAGATTGTTATCACCTGGCTGGAACACCACGCGAATATTGTTCCCTGGCAGCAGTTGTGCTCGGAAAAAGGTGCGCGGCTGCGGGTGGCGCCGGTGAATGACCGGGGCGAGGTGATCCTCGAAGAATACGAAAAGCTCCTGGGCCCACGAACGCGCATCGTGGCCGTCAGCCAGGTGTCAAATGCATTAGGAACCATTACTCCTGCGAAAGAGATGGTCGAGATGGCCCACCGCCACGGGGCCCGCGTGCTGGTGGACGGTGCGCAATCGATCGCGCATATGGGCGTGGATGTTCAGCTGCTCGATTGCGATTTCTTTGTATTCTCCGGACACAAGATTTTCGCGCCCACAGGCATCGGGGTCGTCTTCGGAAAAGCTGACCTGCTAGACACCACGCCGCCGTGGCAGGGCGGTGGCAGCATGATCGTCGACGTGACTTTTGAGAAGACGATTTACAACGTGGCGCCGGCGCGCTTCGAGGCGGGTACAGGCAACATTGCCGACGCGGTGGGGCTGGGAGCGGCGCTTGATTACCTTGAGCAGATTGGCATGGAGAACATTGCCCGCTACGAGCACGACCTCCTGACCTACGCGACTGCGGGGCTGCTTACCGTGCCGGGCCTACATCTCATCGGAACCGCGCGCGAGAAAGCGAGCGTGCTCTCTTTTGTCCTCGACGGATTCCGCACCGAAGACGTGGGCCAGGCGCTCAACGAAGAGGGAATCGCCGTACGTGCCGGACATCACTGCGCCCAGCCTATCCTGCGGCGGTTCGGGCTTGAAAGCACGGTGCGGCCGTCCCTGGCACTTTACAACACGTGCGAAGACGTTGACGCTTTGATTGCCGCCCTACTGCGTATCCAGGCTGGGCGCGGGCATCGCGGCCTTTGAGTTTTCCTAGGTACCTCAGCGGGATAGAGCGGACTTTCGAGCCGGGTCGCTGCCGTCATCCTGCTTGTTTCTGGAATTACACGACCATCCCGCTAGACCACTTTCTTTTGAAATACCTTCAACTCTTTGGGGATGATGAAGACCGTTTCGCTCTTTGGCGAGCTGGAGTTCCCGGAATTTTTCCTGCGACAGCTCGACCTGGACCGGGTCTCCCCATTCGCTGAGCGCTTCGACCTTCACCAGTGGGCCGGCCGAGTTGATGTGCTTGATGGTGGCGCGAAAGTGCCTCCCCCGTTGGGCTGGCGGTGAATCTCCAGCAAGTGCGGACGCACGTAGACGAGCTCCCCGGTGGCGGCTTCGTGGATCGCGGGAGTTTCCTCGTCGACCCGGCCGTGGAACAGATTTACATTGCCCAGAAAGTTGTAAACGAAGGGCGTGATCGGGCGATGGTAGACGTCGTCCGGGCTGCCGACCTGTTCGATGCGGCCTTCGTTCATCACCGCGACGCGGTCAGCAACCTCCAGCGCCTCGTCCTGATCGTGGGTCACGAACACGCTGGTGATGTGAACTTCGTCGTGCAACTGGCGCAGCCAGCGGCGCAGTTCGAGACGGACTTTCGCGTCCAGTGAGCCAAACGGTTCGTCGAGCAGCAGGACGCTGGGTTCAACCGCCAGCGCGCGTGCCAGCGCAACCCGCTGCCGCTGGCCTCCGGAGAGTTGAGAAGGATACCGGCCGGACAGATTCTTCAGCTGGATCAGCGTAAGCAGTTCGTGGACCTTGGCGTGGATCTGCTCTTTCGACGGGCGCACGTTCCGCGGGGCCGGACTCTGAGTCCAAAGGCGATGTTCTCGAACACCGTCATGTGGCGGAAAAGCGCGTAGTGCTGAAAGACGAAGCCGACGCGGCGGTCGCGGGCGTTGCGGTGAGTGGTGTCCTCGCCATCGAAAAGAATGGTTCCGGAATCGGCGAATTCCAGTCCGGCGATGATGCGCAGCAGCGTCGTCTTCCCCGAGCCCGACGGTCCCAGCAGTGCCACCAGTTCGCCTGAGGGAATCTTCAGGTCGACGTGGTCGAGCGCGGTAAAGTGTCCGAACTTCTTGGTGATATTTTGCGCTTCGATGCTCATGCGATTTGCCCTTCTTCGCTCCAGCGCGCGGATTCCGCCAGCTGACGCCGCGCTCTCCATTCGACCACGGTCTTGACCACCAGGGTAGTGAGAGCCAGCAAGGCCAACAGGGACGCCACCGCAAAAGCGGCGGCAGAACTGATATTCGTTATACAGAATCTCGACATGCAGCGGCATGGTGTTGGTGCGTCCGCGAATATGGCCGGAGACGACCGAAACCGCGCCAAACTCGCCCATGGCGCGAGCATTGCAGAGAATCACGCCATAGAGCAGTCCCCATTTTATGTTGGGCAGGCTCACGCGGAAAAAAGTCTGCCAGCCGCTGGCGCCCAGGGCCAGCGCCGCTTCCTCTTCTTCCTGCCCTTGGGCCTGAAGCAATGGGATCAGCTCGCGCGCAACAAAGGGAAAGGTCACGAAGATCGTCGCCAGAACGATTCCCGGCACCGCGAAGATGATCTGCAGGTCGTGACGAGCCAGCCATGGTCCCAGCACTCCCTGCAAGCCGAAGAGCAGGACGTAGATCAAGCCCGACACCACGGGCGAGACTGAAAACGGCAGATCGATCAGCGTGATCAACAGACTCTTGCCGACAAACTCGAACTTGCCGATGCCCAGGCGGCAGCCACTCCAAACACCAGGTTCAGCGGGACCGCAATACCCGCAGCCAGCAGCGTCAGGCGGATCGCCGCCAGCGCGTCGGGCTGGCGCAGGCTCGCCCAATAGACGCCGATCCCTTTGGCAAAGGCCTGGGAAAAAACGATCGCGAGCGGCAAGAAGATGAACAGCGCCAGAAAGAATACGGCGACGCCGATCAATATCCAGCGGACAGCAACCGACTCGCCGGTTGCGGCGGTGGCCACGCGCCGAGTCGCCGGAATTTTTCCCGCAGCTAAGGTAATGGATCCCATATGTCTAGTCTCGATCAGATCACGTCTCAATCACCTCCGGAATCAATTCAGTCGGCTTCTCTTCGCGACTGCTGCTCCACTTCTGCAAAAGATTGATCGGCAGCAACAGGATCAACGAGAACACCAGCATGACCACCGCGATGGCGGTTGCGCCGGCATAGTCGTACTGGTCGAGCTTGGTGATAATCAGCAGCGGCGTGATTTCAGTTTTCATCGGCATGTTGCCGGCGATGAAGACCACCGAGCCGTATTCGCCGACTGCGCGCGCAAACGCCATGGCAAAGCCGGCCAGCGCAGCGGGCAGAATTGTCGGCAGCACAACCCGGGAGAAAGTCTGCCAGCGGCTGGCTCCCAGACTGGCCGCAGCCTCCTCGAGTTCCTTGTCCATGTCTTCGAGGACCGGCTGCACACTTCGGACCACGAAGGGCAGTCCGATGAACGTGAGCGCGATGGCCACTCCCAGCGGAGAGTAGGCCGACTTGATTCCGATGGAAGCCAGCGGCCGGCCGAGCCAGCCGTTGGGCGCGTAGATCGTGGTCAAGGCAATGCCGGCAACCGCGGTCGGCAGCGCGAATGGGAGATCCACCAGCGAGTCGAACAGCCGTTTGCCGGGAAAACTGTAGCGCACCAGCACCCACGCCACCAGAACTCCAAATACCAGATTGACCAGAGCACCGATCAGCGACGCTCCGAAGGTCAGGCGATAAGAAGCCACGGCGCGCGGAGAGGCCACGATGTGCCAGAACTGCTCCCAGCTGAGCGATGAGGCCTTCAGAAAAGTCGCAGCCAGCGGGATCAGAACAATCAGGCTGAGATACAGCACGGTGTAGCCCAGCGCCAGTCCGAAGCCCGGCAGGTTGCTGCGTTTTTTGAAAGTAAAAGCCATCAGTTACTGATTGGGCTGATAGATCTGGTCGAATACGCCGCCGTCGGCAAAATGTGTTTTCTGTGCCTTCTGCCAGCCGCCGAACACTTCGTCGATGGTGACCAGCTTTATCTTGGGAAATGTCGACGCATACTTTTTCGCCACGGACTCAAGCCGCGGCCGGTAGTAATTTTTCGCGGCGATTTCCTGCCCTTCAGGCGTGTACAGGTACTCGAGATACGCCTGGGCCACATTGCGCGTGCCTTTCTTGTCCACGACCTTGTCCACGATTGACACCGGCGGCTCAGCCAGAATGCTTTGCGAAGGCACGACGATTTCAACTTTGTCGGGGCCCAGTTCCTTGATCGAAAGGAAAGCCTCGTTCTCCCAGGCAATGAGCACGTCGCCGATTTCACGCTGCACGAATGTTGTGGTCGATCCGCGCGCCCCCGAATCCAGCACCGGAACGTTCTTGTACAGGCGCTTCACAAAGTCCTGCGCCTTCTGTTCACTTCCGCCAGGCTGCTTGAGCGCGTAGGCCCAGGCAGCGAGATAATTCCAGCGGGCTCCGCCCGAAGTCTTGGGATTCGGCGTGATCACTGAAATTCCGGGCTTCACCAGATCGTCCCAATCCTTTATGTGCTTCGGATTGCCCTTTGCGCACCAGAAAAACGATGGTCGAAGTGTAGGGCGTGCTGTTCTGCGGCAACCGCTTCTGCCAATCCGCCAGGAAGCAATCCGGCATTCTGGGAAATCGCGTCAATGTCGTAGGCCAGAGCCAGGGTCACGACGTCAGCCTGCAGACCGTCAATCACCGCGCGGGCCTGCTTGCTGGATCCGCCGTGAGACTGCTCGACGGTGACCGTCTGGCCGGTCTTCGCCTTCCAGTATTTCGCAAAGGCCTGGTTGAAATCCTGATACAGCTCGCGCGTCGGGTCGTAGGAGACATTCAGTAGCGACACCTGGCCGCCCTGGCTCTGAGCCTGAATCGAAAAGATGAGCAGCAGTCCCGCAAGCAGCGAGCCCTGTGACCACCAAAATCTTCCTCTGCATCGTCTTCCCCTCTGAAGTTTCAGGCGGCTCCACGAACCCGGACGTCACGGCCGTAAAAAGCAAACGGCCCACGATTCCGATTCGTGGGCCGTTTGAGAACTTGAATGTTTGCTTCGGCTACATTCCATCCTCATGCCCACGCACGACTACGACACGCGCAGCGACAGCATGTGTTGTTACAACAGGATGGAAGTGAAGCTGGTCATCATTGACAATGAATATACACGAACTTTTTCTATAAGTCTACTAATGTGATAGACATTATTACATTCTGCCAGCAGACGCCCACGGCGCGAAAGATGCGGCCTGCAGGCCGGATCAGGGCGTCGAGCCTTCAGCGCGTACTCAATGTGGAGCGTTCGCGCTTGGCGTCCTCAGCCCGGCCCAGATGTTCGTAAGCCTGCGCCAGAAGGGAGTGGGCTTCGCGCAAAATCAGGTAACCGGCTGGAGGCAATCTCAAGATGAACGACCGCCGTTTTGTAATCGCCGCGTCTTCAGAAGGCTGCGAACCCATTTCGTAGTGTGCCCAGGTCGAGTCCGGCTGAAGCTCAATTGCGCGGCGCAAATACTCGATGGCCTGTGGATACTGCTGCTGGCGCGCCAGGGCCGCTCCCATGACAAACTGCTGCCAGATACATCTTCGAGCCAGCTGCCAATACAGGTTGCAGAACTGCCACAGCCCTTTCCGGCTTTCCTTCATTCAGCAATGCGAGCGCGGACAATATTTTGTTGGCCGTTGCAATCCCATCTTTGGGATCGACTCCGCTGCCGCGCTCGCAGGAGCAGCTGATTTCTGCAAGCCGACATATCCCAGCGAAGCCAGTTTCTGCATTTCACTGGAAGTCAGTTCAGACCCGCGGGAAGCATTGCCGGCGTCGCTGAAACGCCGGTCGAAGGCATCCAGTTGGCCGGCGATGGTTTCCAGCGTGGCTTTGGAAGTTTGCGCCAGGTTGTGCGTGGCGCCCGGATCAGCTGAGAGATCATAGAGCTCGGGCTTGGGCGCCTTGATATAGAGATATTTTCCCGCACGCCAGGATTCCAACGCGCTCCATCCGAATGCTTGCTGCGGAAAATTACTGATCGAGTAAACCGGCTGATCGGCATTTGCCTTCGCGATTCGCAGCAAAGACTGTCCTTGCATCTGCGATGGAATGGGCACACCCGCGATTTCCAAAATGGTAGGAGCAACATCCACCAGCCGGGCCCGAGCCGTCACGTCGCTTTCCCGCGTTCTGGTTCTGGGGAAATTTCAGCAGCAGGGGCACGTGAATGGTTTCGTCGTAGAGAAAGACTGCCGTGGGTTTCTTCGCCATGCGCACCCAGGCTCTGGCCATGATCGGAAGCAATCATGATCAGCGCATCGTCGTACAACTTGGCGGTCGCGGAGTGCCGCAATCAGCTTTCCTACCGCCGCATCTGCGGCGGCCACCGCGGCATTGTAGGGAGGCGGCGGACGCTGATTGCGGATCATTCAAATGCACCCACACAAAGAACGGCTGCTTTAAGTCGCGGGCAAGCCAGGCGTTGGCGCGAGCGACGACCTGAGCTGCCGGCCGATCGAGCCGAACTCTTTTCCAGGCCGCGCTGCGGCGGTCGAAAGCCGGCGTCGTACAGGGCGAATCCGCGGTCGAAGCCTGGAGCTAATCCGTTCTTCGGATCGAGTGCGATGGAGCCGACAAAGGCAGCCGTGCTGATATCCGCGCGCCTGGAGCAAATCCGGAACGAACGGCAGAGTGGGCGCAAGCCTGGCGCCAAACTCGGTGACCCGGTGCGTCTGCGGATAAGTGCCGGAGAGTATGGTCGCGTGCGAGACCACGGTCAGCGGCGTCTGAGAATAAGCTTGCTCGAAAACCATGCTCTGGCGGGCCAGGCCGTCGAGGTTCGGCGTAAGTCCTGCTTTTGAACCGAGGAAACCCATGCGGTCGGCGCGAGTGGAGTCCAGTGTGATGAGGACGATATTCGGCTTGGTGGCCGCACGCGCCGAGCATCGCGGGCAGGACGATAACAGCAACGCAGGAGTGCAGCGAGACATCCTGCCGGAACATGGAGTCAGTCTACCGCAGAGATCGAGACAGACACGCGGGCGAGTCGCCCGCGACCACACAGTCACTTGATATCAACTATCATGGAAGCGAGAATCACAGCTCTACCTTGCGCTTCATATCAATCCGGAAACTTGTCCTCTCGCTGCTGGTGTGTGTTGCCGCTGCGCTGCTGATTTCCTGCCAGCCGCGAAAATGGCATGGCGATCAAAAGCTCATCATTCTTGGCATTGACGGCATGGACCCGCAGTTGCTGAAAAAGTTCATGGCCGAGGGCAAGATGCCGAATTTCTCCGCCCTGGCGCAGAAGGGATCGTTCCGTCTGCTCACCACCAGCATTCCGCCGCAAAGTCCGGTGGCCTGGTCGAACCTGATCACGGGCATGAATGCCGGGCGGACACGGCATCTTTGACTTCATCCACCGCGATCCCAAGACGCTACAACCTTATTTTTCGGCTTCGCGAGTGGAGCCCCCGAAGCATGGAATTCACCTGGGCAACTGGATCATTCCTCTGGGAGGCGGCACGGCCGACCAACTTCGCCAAGGGAAAGCGTTCTGGGAAACGCTGGACGACTATGGCGTGCCCAACACAATTTTTCGCATGCCGTCGAATTTTCCTCCGGTCAAGTCCAAGGGACACACTTTGTCCGGCATGGGCACGCCCGATTTGCGCGGCAGCTATGGCACTTTTTCTTTTTACACCGATGACCCGATGACCGCTGCGGGAGCGGTGGAAGGCGGTCAGATCATTCCGGTCCGCGTGGAAGAATCGCAAGTAGTGGCAAATCTGATCGGACCGGACAACACTTTTCGCAAGGGATCTCCACCGACGCTCGAGCCTTTTACGGTTTCCATCGATCCGCTGGAGGCAGTCGCCAAGTTCACCGTGCAGGACCAGAAATTCGTGCTGCGCGAGGGCGAATGGAGCGACTGGATCCACATCGAATTCCAGCTGATTCCATTCATTGGCAACGTCAAAGGGATCTGCCGCTTCTATCTCAAGCAGGCGCATCCGCGATTTGAGTTGTACGTCTCGCCCATCAACATTGATCCCGCCGATCCAGCGTTGCCGCTTTCCACTCCGAAGAATTACGCGCGTGAGCTCTCCGAAGAAGTGGGCGAGTTCTACACCCAGGGAATTTCCGAAGATACGAAAGCTTTGTCGGCTGGAGTGCTTGGCGATAAGGAATATCTGGAGCAGGCACGCACGGTTTTGGCCGAGCACCGCCAGATTTTCGACGCCGAGTTTCCCAAGTTTCAGTCCGGCTTGTTCTTCTTTTACTTTTCCAGCCTTGACCTCAACTCGCACATGTTCTGGCGGCTGATCGATCCGCAACATCCGGAATACGACGCTGCGCTGGCGGCGCAGTTCGGGTCGGCGCTGCCCGAGTTTTATCAGCAGATCGATCAGGTACTCGGCGAAGTCCTGCAGCGCATGGACGATCACACGACTTTGCTGGTGCTCTCCGACCACGGTTTCGCGCCGTACAACCGCTCCTTCAATCTGAATACCTGGCTGCTCAAGCATGGCTACATCACTTTGAAGAGACGAGCCCAATCCCGATCAGAACCAGGCGTTCGCCAATGTGGACTGGAGCCGCACTCGCGCCTATGGACTGGGTTTGAACGGGCTCTATCTGAATCTGCAAGGGCCGGGAGCGCGACGGAATTGTTGACCCGGGCGCAGCGGCGGATTCGCTGTTGACCGAAATTAAGAGATAAGTTGCTTTACGAACGCGATCCCCAGAACAATCTGGCCTGCAATCACGCGCGTAGATCGAGCCAGCGAAGTTTATCAGGGTCCATATGCGCACCAGGGGCCTGATCTCCTCGTCGGATACAACCGCGGCTATCGGGCGGGATGGCAGACCATTCTCGGCAACTTCCCCGCCGATGTCTTCGAGAACAACACCAATCCCTGGAGCGGCGATCATTGCATGGACTACTCACTGGTCCCGGGCGTGCTGCTGAGCAATCGAGCTATTGAGGCGGCCAATCCGGCGCTGACCGATATCGCACCTACCATCTTCGCGCAATTTGGAATTCCTCAGCCGGGCAGTATGATGGGACATTCTGTTTTTTCATCCACACGCTGATGCGTCATAAAACAGCCGTCAGAGAATGGGAGACAGCCGAATGTCTTCACAAAAAATCAAGATTGAAGGCGAGTTGCTGGAGAAAGCGAAACAGTGCGCGGAGGCCTCGGGCTATGCCTCCGTCGACGAGTTCGTTCTGCATACGATTGAAAAGGAAGTGAAGCGCCTGGCGCCTGAAGGAGGCGGCACGGAATCCAAGGAGAAAGTGACGAAACGGCTGCAGGGGCTGGGCTATATCGAATAGTGCGACTGCAAAGCGCTTTAGCGTGGAGCGGCGCTTCAGCGCTGCCATTGAAATTGCTTAGGTCGGCTTCAGTCGCCGAGGTACTTTTCAGCTTTCTTCCAGCCCGCGACAACAGGATCTAGCTAGAACCTCACCCATGATCGCTTCCTCAATCCACTCCTTGGCAAACACCCCACTACTGCTGGTTCTCGCGTATTTCCATTGTCATTGGGCTGTTGATGGTGATTGTATTTCGCTACACCTCCGACCAAAAAGCGATTGGTCGCGCCAAGGATCGATTGAAGGCGCACCTACTGGCCGTCCGTTTGTTTCAGGACCAGTTGCCGGTCGTGATGCGCGCCTATGGCACGAATTCTGCGCGGAACCGGCAGTTACCTCCGCCTAGCGTTTACTCCGTTTTTGATCGCGATATTGCCCATCACTTTCCTGATCGTTCAGTTAGACCGGTATTTCGGCTGGATGCCGCTGCTGCCGGCGCAGACTTTTCTGGTGGAGGCGCGAGTCGAAGATCCGGCTGCATGGAACGAAGCATCGCTGCAATTGCCTCCGGAGCTGTCGAGCTCTGCCCCGGCTGTCCATGTTCCGGAAGATAAGGAAGTCGTGTGGCGCGTAGTGGCGGGCGCGAGATGGAAAATACGATATCCACATTGCCGCCTCTGGCCAGACGGTTTCGAAGCAGGTTGTGGTGTCGCCGGGGCTGGCCCGCATTTCGCCGGTTCGCTTGCAGGGGAAGTTCTGGGAGCGCATGTTTACTTCGGGCGAGCCGGCGCTGGCCGATAATAGTCCTGTTCAATCGATCGCAATAAGCTATCGCTCCGCGTGTGATCGGCTTCGCCTGGATGGAGTGGAACTGGATTGTCTTGTTTTTTGTGGTCTCATTGATTGCCGGTTTTGTCTTCAAGAGTGTGCTGGGAATTCAAGTATGAAGCTGCTTTCATTGCCACCAAAGCGATCCGGCTTTTTTCCGGCCCTGCTATTGATCGTCGGATTCGTCCTGTTCTTTCCCTTGCGCAGCGAGGCGTACGCGGGCCCGGGTGCGGGGTTCGCGGTCCTTTCTTCTTTCTGGACCATCTTCGTCGCGTTTCTCTATTCCTTCTATGCGCTGGTCACCTGGCCCATTCGCCAGCTTTTGCGAATGTTCCGGCGCCGCAAGGCTTATGGCAAGGCGCAGGTGAAGCGAGTGGTGATCGTGGGGTTCGACGGCATGGATCCCGAGTTGGCCAATCGCTTCATGAGCGAAGGCAAATTGCCGAACCTCGCCAGGCTGCGCGATAGCGGAACTTTTCGTCCGCTGCGAACCACATTTCCCGCCATTTCTCCTGTTGCCTGGTCTACGTTTCAGACGGGAGTAAATCCTGGCAAACATAATATTTATGATTTCCTGGCCCGCGATCTGAAGAACTATCTTCCCTTTCTTTCTTCCGCGCAGATCAGCGAACCCAAGCGCCACCTGCGGATTGGTAAGTACTCCGCTGCCGCTCGGCAAGCCGGAGATCAAGGGTCTGCGGCGTGGAACGCCTTTCTGGCATTGGCTGGGCAAGGCGGGGGTTTTCTGCTCCGTCATTCGGGTGCCGGTGACTTTTCCGCCCGAGAAGTTTCCTGGCGTGCTGCTCTCCGGCATGTGCGTTCCGGACTTGAAAGGAAGCCAGGGCACATTCTGTTTCTGCACCACCCGGGCGAGCGGCGGCAAATTTCGCGAAGGCGGTGTCCGCATTCCCATCGAACGTAATGGCACTGGCTTTCATTCCTACATTCCCGGCCCGGAGAATCCTCTGGGCACGGGCAGCGAACTGCGCGCCGATTTCAAACTCCGCCCTGATATGAAACGCGGCCAGGCCCGGATTGAAATTGACTCCGAAACCTTCACCATCAAAGTGGGCGAGTATTCGGAGTGGATTCCAGTGAAATTCAAAGCCGGCATGGGATTCACGGCCCGCGGCATCTGCCGCTTCTATCTGAAAGAAATCTCGCCTGAGGTTGAAGTGTACGTGACCCCGGTGAACATTGATCCCGGACGTCCCGATCTGCCGATCTCTCATCCCGTGACCTATTCCATTTATCTGGCAAAGCTCTTCGGCCCCTATGCCACGTTGGGCCTGGCGGAAGATACCTGGGCGCTCAACGAAGAAGTGCTCGACGACCAGGCATTTCTGGCGCAGTGCTACGGCAATCATGAAGACCGCGAGCGCATGTTCTTCGACGCGCTGGAAAAAACTCCGCAAGGCCTGTGCGCCTGCGTGTTCGATACCACCGACCGGGTGCAGCACATGTTCTGGCGCTATCTGGACAAAGACCATCCAGCAGTAAGAGACGTGCCGCAAGACCAGAAGCCGCGCGTGATTCAGGACCTCTACGACCGCATGGACAGCCTGATCGGACGGGTCATGCAGCAGATTGACGATCAAACCCTGCTGCTGGTGATTTCCGATCACGGCTTCAAATCATTCAACCGCTGCATGAACCTGAATGCCTGGCTGCATCAGAACGGCTACCTGGTGTTGAAAGACGGCAAGAGCGAAAGCGGAGACTGGTTCGAAGACGTCGACTGGTCGCGCACCCGCGCCTACACCATGGGCCTGAACGGGCTTTATATGAATGTAAAAGGCCGCGAGCGCGAAGGTATCGTAGAAGCCGGCGCGGAATCGGAGGCTCTAAAAGAAGAACTGCGCAGCAAGCTCGACGGGCTGGTCGATCCGGCATCGGGAAAAGTCGGCATCACTGGAATGTTCGACTGCGATGCGGTTTACGCCGGTCCGTATGTCGACAACGCTCCCGACCTGATCGTCGGCTACGGTGAAGGTTTCCGCGCCTCCTGGGATTCGGTCATGGGCAAAGTGACCACCGCAATTTTCGAGGACAATCTCAAAGCCTGGAGCGGCGATCATTGCGTCGACCCGCGGCTGGTCCCGGGAGTGCTGTTTTCAAATCGCAAGATTGCGATTGAGAAGCCCGCGATTGTGGATGTAGCGCCTACGGTGATGAAGCTCTTTGGTTTGGAGCTGCCTTCTTACTTTGATGGGAAGCCTTGGGCGGTGGCGGCCGCCGGAAAATAGCACCACCCAAAAAAGGGACGCGATTTCTCGCCTCCCTTCGCGGGCGAGTCGCCCGCGACCACACAATCCACCAATCACCCTACTGAAGCAGCGTCCCCCCGTTTACCGGCTCTTCTCCCGGCGCAAGGACCACCGCCGCCGCCACGCGGTCACCTGGCTCCAGATGCAGCAAGCGCACGCCTTGCGCGGCGCGGCCGGATTCGCGGATAGTGGTCGAATCCATGCGGATGATTTTGCCGTACTGGCTGATCAGCATGACTTCGGATTTCTCCGTTACCTGCGCGATGCCTACGACTTTGCCGTTGCGCTCCGTGGTTTTCACGTTGATGACACCGGAGCCGCCTCGTCCTTGCAGGCGGTATTCGTCGGCTGCGGTGCGTTTGCCGTAGCCGTTTTCGGTGACGGACAGAATCAGTCGTCCTTTTTCCGGCACCAGGTCCGCGACTTGGGCGTCCGTCGCAGGCGTTTTGGTCGCATCGGCTTGGCGGCGCGACATCGGTCTTGGGCGTAGTTGCCATGCCAACCAGATAGTCGCCCTTTTCCATTCGAATGCCCCAGACGCCATATGCCTGGCGGCCCATGGGGCGAACGTCTTCCTCGTCGAAGCGGATGGCCTGGCCTTCGTGGGTGGCCAGGAAAACAATCTGCTGGCCATCGGTGAGATTGGCCGCGACCAGTTCATCCCCCTGCTCGATGCTGATGGCGTAGATGCCATTCGAACGCACGTGGGAGAAGTCCTTGAGTTCGGTCTTCTTCACCAGGCCGTTGCGGGTGGCGAATAAGATGTACTTACCGACCTCTTCCAGATGGCGGACGGTGAGCATGGTGCGAACCGTCTCACCCGGTTGCAGACCGACCAGGTTGCCGACGTGCTTGCCCTTGCCGGCGGCACTGACATCCGGAATCTCGTAAACCTTCAGCCAGTAAACGCGGCCGGTGTTGGTGAAGATCAGAATATAGGCGTGGGTGGAGTCGATGAAGAGATGCTCAACGAAATCCTCGTCACGCGTCTTCATGCCGGTGCGGCCCGTGCCCCCGCGACGCTGCATGCGGTAGGTTGAAACTGGAGTGCGCTTCATGTAGCCGCCGTGGCTGACCGTGACTGCGACTTGTTCGTCGGCGATCAGGTCTTCGAGATGGATTTCGGCAGCTTCATCTTCGATCACCGTGCGGCGTTCGTCGCCGTAGAGTTTTTTTACTTCTTCGAGCTCCCGCACGATCACGCCGCGCAGCTTTTTCTCCGAACTCAAGAATGGATTCGTAGTCGGCGATGTGCTCGCGGGTGACGGTCAGTTCCTTGGTGATTTCGTCGATCGAGAGCTTGGTCAGGCGGTGCAGTTGCAATTCGAGAATCGCATCGGCTTGGATTCCGGTGAAGGGCTTTTCCGGATCGCGCTTGGGAGCGCGGCCAGTGACGTTGATGTCAATCTTCTTGCCAGCGAAAGTAGGCGACCAGGTTTTCGCGGGCCTCGGCGCGGTTGGCGCTAGCGCGGATGATGGTGATCACGTTGTCCAGGTGATCGAGCGCGGTCAGGTAGCCTTCGAGAATGTGCTCGCGGTCTTTGGCTTTCGACAGCAGATAGGCGGTGCGGCGGCGAACCACGTCGACACGATGGTCGATGAAATGCTTGATCGCCTGCACCAGGCCCATTTCCTTGGGCTGTCCGTTAACGACCGCGAGCAGGATCATGCTGAAGCTTTCCTGCATCTGGGTGTGCTTGAAGAGCTGGTTGAGCACGAGTTGGGGCTCGCCGTCGCGCTTGAGTTCGACCACGATGCGCATGCCGTCGCGATCACTCTCGTCGCGGATGTCGGAAATCGCGTCAACGATCTTGTCATTCACCAGTTGCGCAATGCGCTCGACCAGGCGGGCCTTGTTGACCTGGTAGGGAATTTCAGTGATGACGATGGCCTTGCGGTCTTTGTTGAAAGTTTCGATGCCGGCTTTGGCACGCATCATGAAGCGGCCGCGGCCATGCTTGTAGGCATCCACGATTCCGGAGCGGCCATGAATAATGCCGGCGGTGGGGAAATCCGGGCCCTGTACGAATTTCAGAATTTCGGCAAGCTGGGCATCGGGACTGTTCACCAGCGTGATAGTGGCATCCACAATTTCGGTCAGATTGTGGGGCGGAATTTTCGTTGCCATGCCCACCGCGATGCCGTCCGATCCGTTCACCAGGAGGTTGGGAATACGAGCGGGAAGAACGTCGGGCTCGATTTCGTTGCCATCATAGTTCGGGCGCATATCGACTGTATCTTTGTCGAGATCTTCCAACAGCGCTGTAGCGACCCGAGTCAGTTTGGCTTCGGTGTAGCGATCGGCCGCAGGTGGGTCGCCATCGACCGAACCGAAGTTACCTTGTCCATCCACCAGCGGATAGCGCATGGCAAAGGGCTGCGCCAGCCGCACCAGCGCGTCGTACACCGCGAGGTTGCCGTGGGGATGGTATTTGCCCATGACGTCGCCGACGATGCGGGCGCACTTGCGGGTGGACTTGTTGGGCGCCAGACCCATCTGCTGCATGGTGTAGAGAATCCGGCGATGCACCGGCTTGAGTCCGTCGCGGACATCGGGCAGGGCGCGTCCGATGATGACCGACATCGAATAGTCGAGATAAGACTTCTTCATCTCCTCTTCGATATTGACGGGTTGAATGTTGAGCGCGCCGGGATGCCGGTGCCGTCTCCTCCGCCGGGCGGAGGAGTCAGGGGGAGTTCAGGATTTTGATCGTCAGCCATGTAAGCTTCTAGCTCCTAGCTTTTAGCTCGAACCTCGGGCAGCAGCTGGCCCTCAATGTTGTCCATGTGGGGCGGACACTCCTATCCGCCGTCTTTGACTTGGACTCTTTGTGTTGCAAGACTCATTCACGACCATGTGATCACACAACATCGCGCGATTTCCAGACCCAAAATCAACTTCAAAAGCGGCGGACAAGCCTGTCCTGAGCGAAGTCGAAGGAAGTGGCCGCCCCACCCCTAAAAGTCAGCTGTCTTCACACGTCTAAACAACTGCATTTACAGGAAGTTAGAGTGGATTCGCGATATGAGAATTATACCACGACGGAGCCACAGAATGAGGCTGGCAATTCCCCTTTTGCGGATGGCGAATCCGGTACGCAGCGCGGCTGCGCCAATGGGATAATCGGGTCTCAACGGTTGCCTATTGAACGGTCAATTCTATGGAGACTCTGAAGGGGAAAATAGCTCTGGTTACCGGCGGTAGCCGCGGAATCGGCGCAGCCGCTGCGCTGTCGCTCGCTGGAGCTGGCGCCGACCTTGTCATCAATTTTCGAGCGCGGGCGGCGGAGGCCGAAGCCATTTGCGCCGCGATTCGGAAATTGGGGCGGCGTGCGCTGGCGATTCAGGCAGACGTTTCGCAATCCGATCAGGTGAAAAAAATGGTCGCGCAAGTTGAGCGCGAACTTGGGGCGGTGAATATTCTGGTGAACAATGCCGGGATGGCCCGCCAAATCAAGCTCGAGGATATTGCGGAGGCGGACTGGGAAGAACACATCAATGTAAATCTGAAGTCCGCGTTTCTGGTGACCCAGGCCGTGCTGCCGCAGATGCGCGCCCAGCGCTGGGGACGGATCATCAACATTTCTTCTACGGCGGCGCAGACCGGTGGCTTAGTGGGACCGCACTACGCCGCGTCGAAGGCTGGGATGCTGGGGCTGACTCACTCCTATGCCGCGCTGCTGGCCAAGGAAGGCATTACGGCCAACACGATTTGCCCGGCGCTGGTTGAAACCGACATGCTGCGCGCGAACCCTCGCGCGACGTCCAGCGTGATTCCCATCGGGCGCTTCGGCAACGTCGACGAAGTGGCTTCCGTGGTACTGATGCTGGCGGAAAACGCCTACATGACCGGACAGACGGTCAATCCAAACGGGGGATGGTACTTCAGTTGATTGAAGCCAGCAACATCTTAGGGTTCCGCACGTGGTAGTCCTGATTATTTTGTTTACGTCCTGGCTGGCGTTCCGGAGCGTCGGAGCGCTCGGCGTGGGCGCGCTTGCTACCTGGCAACATTCGGCGTGCTATGCGTTAGTGGTTATGTTTATCTTCACCGGAATCGCGCACTTCAACAAAATGAAACACGATCTGGCGCGGATGGTGCCCGCGCTGTTTCCCCGGCCGTTGCTGCTGGTCTACTTCACTGGCCTGCTGGAATTCATGGGCGCAGTTGGATTGCTGCTGCCGAGGTTTCGCTCTGTCGCGGGAATCTGTCTGATCGCGTTATTGATCGCCATATTTCCCGCCAATGTGAGCGCGGCGATGAAAGGAACGACGTTGGCTGGCAAGCCGGCCACCGCATTGTGGCTGCGGGCTCCCATGCAGGCGCTCTTTATCGGAGTGCTGTGGTGGTCCACGCGTCCATGAAAAAGGGCGGGTTGCGAAAGGATCGCGTCCATCACGAAGACGGATTTCGGAGGTCCGTCGCGATTATTTTTTTCGCCCTTTCAGGACTTTGTCGTTTCCCATTGTTGTCCCAGGGCTATGCCGGGGCTGCATTCTTGCGCCGCTTCGCGGCTGCCGCCTGTGGCAGTAACTTCGCTTAACGCTGGTTACGGCCGGGTCACGATTTCGTTGGGGTTAGTCGGCAGCACAAACTTCAGACCGCGCTCCTGGTTGACCTTCAACGTCGCGGGGACGTCGAGATCGGCAATCTGTATCTTCCGGGTCCACGATCCGCTGGTCCAGTAATCTGCCTTCGAGTAGATGGTACCGCCCATGATGGTGTATTCGCTCACTTCTTCCTTGCGGCCATCGTGGAATACGAGCACGGCAGGCGGAAGTTCGTGCGGCGGTTGAACCGTATTCCTTTGTCCCGGCGCAGATCGTCCGGTCGCAGACCAAGGCGCGGCCGATTTCTCTGAATAGTCAGGCACAACTTGTATGCCAGTCGAGTCCTTCGCGGACGTCGTGCTGCGCACGAAGTGATCGCCCTGCCACTCGATCAGCAATGACTCACGCGGAGCGGGTGGAGCCGGTGGCGCGGCCGGCGCCGAAGCCTGGACTACCACAACCTGAGGCTGCTGCGAACCCTCCCCGGAGTCGTAGTCCGAATCAGAATAAAAATACGGATAGGCCAAGAAGGTCGAGCGTCGCTCCCAGGGATGGCCTTGACGGAAGCGAGCGGAACCACCCATAACGCCACGACCCGTTCCTGATGAACCAATTCCCGATGAACCAGCGCTTATACCGAACCCGGCCGTCCCGGCGCCGGTGGCGCGAATCTGCGCCGTGGCTGGCGACATCGAAAGCGCGGCGGCGAGAATGGCAAGAGCAAACCGGCTTGGCATTTAGTTTTTCGCTTCAGGTTTAGGCGGTAACCGGAAATCAATACCGCGATCGTCGTTCTGTTTCGCGGTGGAACTCAGGTCCAGCTCGGCGAGCGGGATCTTGTGATGACGTCCGGGCGTCAAGTCGTAGAGAGTGTCTCCAATCACCGCGTAGTTCTGAACTTCAAGTTGGTGGCCGTCTTTGAAGACCAGCACGGTTTGGGGCTGGTCGGGAACCGGAGTCTCCGCCACTGGGTCCGCCGGAGCCACCTCAGGCTCCAGCTGAGGTCGACTCTTCCGTTGCGGATAGGCCTCCGTATAGGATCGCGCTGGCGTTCCCGGGCCGCGGCGATCGAAAATGGTGGGTCCACCGCGTTCATCCTCTTCCGGCTGAGTTCCCTGCTGATCCGCCGCCGCGTCACCGGGTTCGGCATCCCCGACGACGGGATAAGGGTAGGGAACGTACACCGCACCGCCCCCAGGGAAAAACTGGCCGCGTTGGTGATGATGACGCTGAATGAGCGGCGGGTTCGGATTCACCGGGAACAGCGGATTGATACAGCACGGCGGTTGATTGAAAAACGGGTTCTTCGGCTGAATACCGTTGGGTCCGAGCGAGGTGATGCTGGCCGGCACACCGGGTGTGGAATTCAGATGTCCGCCAAAATTGGTTGAGGTCACTGACGCCGGAGCGCCGTTGATTTGTGCGTGTGCAGCGGGAGCCAAGGCCAGAAAAACTAATCCACCAACAACCAGAACGAGTGCCGCTACCGTGGCTGAGTTGAGCCGCTTCACATAAGAATCATACCCCAGTTTGAAAACCATGGCGCAGGCCCCCTAAACAAAAGCCGCTCTATGTGATTAGAGCCTGGCGGAGCTCGGTTGGTTTGTCTATATTTTGTCAATTTGCCGAGGTTCTAAGTGGTTGAAGCATAAGGCTGTGCTTACGGTTGCAGTTACCCGATGCGGGCCAGCTCCCACAGGTTCCATCCGGCATTCGCGACCAGCAGACCCCAGATGGCGGCCAGAGCGATCTCGCGGTAGCGAGTTTCCACCAGGTCGGCCGCGATGCCAGCGACAAAAACGAACAGGAAGGGGACTGCCATGAATTGAAAACCGAAGCCGGGATAGTGCGGCATGCCCAGCCCGAGCACCAGGAACAGAACCGCAACCAGTAGAGGCGCCGTGTTTCCGAAGTAGCGCGCCCGGGGCCAGACTGAAGTACGTGATCAACGCCGACCGGCAACGCCAGCACGAGCGCAGGGCTGCTTTGTCCCAGTTGGGCCAGCACTTGATGATAAGCCTGTGGCATGGCGTAGGCCTTCCACGAGATTCCGAGAAACGATGCGTGCCGAATCCCCTGCCAGAAAGCGCGTGCGTGAAAAAAGTAGGACGCATAGCCAAGCAGAAGAGCAATCCCACAAGCCACCCCCCAGATCGCCAATGCCGCCAGTCGCCGGGTGGGAGCAAGGTAAAGCATGAACGCCAGCGCGACCGGGACAACCGCAATCAGCGAAAACTGCGAGCCGACGGCGAGAGCCAGGGACAATCCCAGCAACACGATGCGCCGCCAGTTCCACAGGACCACTTCGCGCGGCGCGTACAACGTGTGAGCAACGGCGATGGCGGTGAAGATCGCGCCGAATGCTCCCCAGGCTGCGCCGACCTCGGGCTCCGCAGACCAAAGCGCGCAAGAGCGGACAATCCCTGGCGAGAAACAATAGAGAGCGAGCGCAACATATCCGCCGGCGTTGCCGAAAAGGCGGCGCGCCACGTACCACAGGGAAGCTCCCAGCAGCAGTCCAAGAATCAAATAAGGCAAAGCGGCCGACCAGTGCAAAGCTCGAATATGTTCCGGCTGCAACGAGACCGGACGCAGCCACAGGGGGGCGGCGGCAATCAGATACCAGAGCGGCGAATGATGCGCGTCGTAGCCGCTGTTCTCGAGGGCCGGTCGCGGAGAAGCATCTGCGAAATCTCCTTTATCCGGATTCGAACGGCATCCCCGTGGCGTCGACATTGGGTTGGGATCCCCTGCTGTTCCAAAGCGTGGTCCCGCGCTCCAGCCGGTAAATCTCCGCGAGGTCGACGGTCCCGGGCCGCGAGCCCTTCCCTACCAGCCATAGGCACTGCGCCAGAAACACGAACAGCAGACATGCTGCCAGCACCTGGGGGCGTCCAAATCGTTCGCGGCTGAAGAATCGGATCATGGGGAACCGGCGAGTGTTTTACCATGTCGGGAGACGAATCGGGAAACTTCCGCTGATGGACGAACCAAGAGACAGCCTGCCCGGCGAACTCGACGAGGTTTCTCCCGCGTCGCAACCCGCCATCGCCTCCACTGCCGATCCAGATTTCGCGTTGACAAGCTCTCGCCCTGGAAGACGGATGCAGAAGATATTTCTCGGGCAGGATGGTCTTCGCCCGATCTGGCGCCTGGCTCTCTATTTCGTGATGTACCGGGCACTGCGATTCTGCCTGTTTGTTCTGCTCGCCTACGGCTTGCCCGACGCGTTGTTCCTGTGGAGACAGACCGCCGCCGAGTTGGGACTCGCGATCATCGCGCTGGCCCCGGCGCTGCTGATGTCGCGGATCGAAGGTCGGGCATTCGGCTGCTACGGTCTGCCGTTGCGCAAAGCCTTTGGCAAGCTGTTCTGGCTGGGCACGTTGTGGGGAATCATTTCGCTCACCCTGCTCTTGCTGACGTTGCGCGGGGCCCATGCTTTTTATTTTGGGACAGTCGCCTTGCATGGCGTACGCGCCTTGAAATTCGCGGTGTTCTGGGCAGTGTTCTTCCTTATCGTTGGCTTCTATGAAGAATTCTTTACTCGCGGGTACACCCAGTTCACCCTGACCGATGCCGTTGGCTTCTGGCCCGGCAGCGATTTTGCTTTCGCTGGGCTTCGGTGCGCTGCACCTGGAAAATCCCGGAGAGGACTGGGTGGGCATTCTCGGCGCCATGGTCATCGGCTTCTTCTTCTGCCTGACCCTGCGTCGCACCGGAAACCTCTGGTTTGCAGTGGGCTTTCATGCCGCGTGGGATTGGGGCGAAAGCTACTTCTACTCTGTCCCCGACAGCGGAGGCATGGCTCCCGGACACTTGCTGCATTCCTCGCTGCAGGGCCCGCGCTGGCTGACCGGCGGCTCGGTCGGGCCGGAGGGCAGCGTCTTCCTTTTCGTGCTGATCCTCTTGCTCTGGTTGGTCTTCGATCGGGTATATCCCGAGGTGAAATATCCGGCGGCGACTTCAGATTCTCGATCTTAGATTCACATTTCGAACCACGTAGGGGCAGATCTCCTCATCTGCCCGGCGGGGCCAAGCCCTGCCCATTCGGCTTCGTCGTCAAAGACTGTCGAGCTTCACTCGACTGGACAGATGAGGACATCTGTCCCTACATGGTTTGTCGTGGGCAGCCGCGCTTTGCCCTACCACGAATAGTGCACGGTGTAAGTCACCACCTGTTTCGCCATCGGGCGCGATGGTGACCGGAAACTCCACGGTTTGCGCGTCCGTCTTGCGCGACTCCTGCGACTGCTCGCTCAGCTTCCAGTTGGTCCAGCGATACAGGTGCTCGACCACGCGCACCGTCACGGCTTCTTTCTTGTGATTGCGCACCCGGATTTCGAACGACTCATCCATCCAGTTGTGCGCCGGAATCCACACGGATAGTTGGTGCGCTTGCGCTCGCCGACTACGTCGAACGAGTTGCCGGTAAAGATGCGGATGGTTTCGTCTTTCGGCGTGTGGTCGATCACGTTCTCGCCGACAAATTCCAGGTGGCCGTCGGTATCGCGGCGATAGAAGCGCAACTTGCCCTTGGGCAGCGCGATGCCGAGATGGTTCACTTCGGCGTTCTTGAACTCCTCCATCACCCACACCTTGGGATTGGACTGCGTGCCGTAGCTCTGGTCCTGGCGAATCTGCTCCACGTTGTAGTAGCCGTACTGCGCCACTTTCGCTCCGTCGTACACGTAGAGCCGCTGCGCGTGAATGCCGGTCGAACGCACGAACTCCACCTGCTTGGTTTCCTGATCGCGCAGCGTGGTGGGCCGCGCCAGAGAGTAGAGATGGAATTCGTCGAATGACTTCTCGCGGACGGCGGGCGCAGCGGCAGACTCATCGCCATGGCCGCCTTAGCGCGCATAGACACGATTGGCCACTGTGTCCCCCTGGATCTTGTTTACGTCGCCGGCCATCAGCTTGATGCTCGCGTTCTCAAACGTCTTGCCACTCTGGTTGCGCATGGTGATCCAGCCCACCATGTCGAGCAGATCGGTCTTGCTCTTGGGGTTGTCGGAGACCACGAGGTTGTAGTCCGCCTGCCAGCTCATGCCGCTCGGCGACGTAGGAAATCTCGGCGTCGAATTTGCCGGGATCGTTAGTCTGCAGCAGCCAGCTTAGAGTTGGTTTGAGAATGGAGTCGCCGGAGAGCGCCGGAAACAGCGGCTGGCCGGGAAGGCCGAAGCGCAGTACGCCATCCACTTCGATGATGGGCTGGGTGAACGACGGCTGCTGATAATTTTGCGCGTAATAAGTGCTGGGGATATACCCGCTGCGCACGACTTTGCCTTTGATGATCTTGATTCGGCTGCACCAGGAATTCGATGGTCTTGCCTTCGTAGAACGAAAGCAACAATTCCTGCGAAATGGGATCATTGCGATAGTTCTGTTCGAGAACCTGTAAGCTTCGCCCCGCGGGATCGCGCAGGATCACAGAGTCCGGTTCAAGATGCGAGGCAATGCCAGCAAACTCGGCATGGTTTACTCCCGGCCTGAGATCGAGTGGCACATATTCCCGCGCCACAAAGAAATTCTGGTTATAGATGGTGAGTGCAGGCTGGTTGCTGTTGTCGGCAGCTTTCTCCTGTCCGACGGCCGCACAGCACAGCAAAAGCATGAACAGCAGCAACTTCTTCATTGTCGTTTCCCCTTGATTTTCAGTGGGCGGGAAGGAGGAGGCTTTCCCGTCCTATCTGAAGAACGCAGGGTCAGGGAAAACTTGCAGGCAGTCTTAAATCACAGAAGACACAGGGGACACGGAGGTAATCGCGAGTAACCAGCGGTGCCGGTCTGTAAGGGAAAGTAAAGCAGGCGGCCGAAGGCCGCCTGTTCCATCTGAATTTGATCCGTGAAAATCCGCGCGAATCCGTGGCGAGGAATTTCTAGATATCCAGGTTCTTCACATCCAGCGCATTGTCTTCGATGAACTTGCGGCGGGCTTCGACGTCTTCGCCCATCAGAGTGCTGAAGATGGTTTCGCACTCGGCGATGTCTTCGAGTTTTACCGAGAGCAGGGTGCGGCGTTCGGGGTCCATGGTGGTTTGCCAGAGCTGCTCTGAGTTCATTTCGCCCAGACCTTTGTAGCGCGTCTTTTCGTAGCCGCGGCTGCCCGCTTCTTTCACGTAGTCGAACAGTTCGCGGACATTCGTCTTCTCGACAACTCTCCGGCTCGGCGGCCTCTTCCTGGCAACCGCCTTGGGTGCCCTCTTCTGCGCCTTCCGGCCTCAACCTCTTCGCCTTCGGCTGCTGACTTCTTCGGCGGTGTCGCTGGCCGGAGTCGAATCAGTGATGCTCTCGATCACGAACGGGGGCTCCATGTAAGGCTCGATCTGCTTGAACTTTGACAGCAGCTGCCGATACTCGGCGGTCGAAGCCAGCTCCCAGTTGATCAAGTGTTCGGCGCCCTGGGAGTTGACGTATTTCACCTCCCAGAGATTATGCTCTTCATCGAAGCGGGACTCGACGCTCTTGAAGTCGCGTTCTTTCTGCAACTTCTTCAGTTCTTTTTCCAGCTTCTCGATCTTCTTGGGCGCGGCTTTCTTCTCGCCTTCGAAATCGGCGCGCTTGGAAAGATCGAGCCGGGGCAGAAGTTCGGTGATCTTTTCGTCGCGCAGACGCTTGTTCACCTTGTCGAAGAAACCGAAATATTCTTTCAAGCCGCTGGCGAATTTTGACAGGCCCGTGCCTTCGAGCTTGGCCGCGCCTTCACCGTAGCGGACAATGATGCTGTCCGCCGCGCGCTTCAGGATGATCTTGTCCAGCGCGTCGTCGTCCTTGATGTACTGCAGGGTCTTACCCTTCTTGATCGAGTACAGCGGAGGCTGCGCGATGAACACGTTGCCGCGCTTGATCAGCTCCTGCATGTGGCGGAAGAAGAACGTGAGCAGCAGGGTGCGGATGTGGCTTCCATCCACGTCGGCGTCGGTCATCAGGATGATCTTGCCGTACCGCAGCTTGGCGAAATCGAAGTCGTCCTTGCCGATGCCGGTGCCCGAGCGCGGTGATCATGGCGCGAATTTCTTCGTGGCCGAGCATCTTGTCGTAACGCGCTTTTTCGACGTTGAGAATTTTTCCTTTCAGCGGCAGGATGGCCTGGAAGCGCCGGTCGCGGCCCTGCTTGGCGGTGCCGCCGGCGGATTCTCCCTCGACCAGAAACAACTCGCAGCGCTCCGGTTGGCGTTCGGAACAGTCCGCCAGCTTGCCAGGAAGGCCGCCGCCATCGAGTGCGCCTTTGCGCCGGGTGAGGTCGCGGGCTTTGCGGGCGGCCTCGCGAGCGCGCGCCGCTTCAATGGCTTTGTTGATGATCTTCCGTCCGACCGGCGGATTCTGCTCGAGGTATGCACCCAGACGTTCGTTCACGAACGCCTGCACGACGCCGGCGATATCGGAATTCAGTTTGCCTTTGGTCTGGCCTTCAAACTGGGGCTGCGGCAGCTTCACGCTGATGACCGCGACCAGGCCTTCGCGCACGTCGTCGCCGGTGAGATTTTCTTTTACGTCCTTGAACAGGCCCATCTGCTGCCCGGCATAGTTGATGGTGCGGGTCAGGGCCATGCGGAAGCCGGAGAGGTGCGAACCTCCGTCCACGGTGTTGATATTGTTGGCGAAGCTGAACACCGATTCCGAATAGGCGTCGTTGTATTGCAGGCCGATCTCCATGACCACGCCGCTGCGCTCGGCTTCCATGTAGATGGGTTTGTCGTGCAGAACCTGTTTGCCGCGGTTCAGATGCTTGATGAATTCGGCGATGCCACCGTTGTATTTGAACTCGGCCGATTTCGCCTCACCGGTTTTCGCGTCGGTGGTGCGCTCATCGGTCAGCGTGATCAACAGGCCCTTGTTCAGGAACGCCAGTTCGCGCAAGCGCTGCGCCAGGGTATCGAAGTTATATTCGGTGGTGGAAAAAATGCTTCGATCGGGCAGAAAGTGGACCTTGGTTCCAAGCTTCTTGCTGGCGCCCGCCTTCTTCAGCTTGCTGGTGGGCTCGCCTTTGGAATACGTCTGCTCCCAGGTAAACCCGTCGCGCCAGATCTCGAGATCGAGTTCCTCGCTCAGGGCGTTCACCACAGACACGCCTACGCCATGCAACCCGCCGGAAACTTTGTAGGAAGACGCATCGAACTTTCCGCCAGCGTGCAATTTGGTGAGCACCACTTCCGCGGCAGGAATTTTTTCCCCGTCGATGTCCATCATGTCAACAGGAATGCCGCGGCCGTTGTCGACGACCGTGATCGAGTTGTCGAGGTGAATGGTGACTTCGATCTTGTCGGCGTGACCGGCGAGCGCTTCGTCGACCGAATTGTCTACCACTTCATAGACCAGATGGTGCAAGCCCATCTCGCCGGTGGAACCGATATACATGGCGGGACGTTTGCGCACCGCCTCCATGCCGCCAAGCACTTTGATGGAATCGGCGTTGTAGTCGCCGTTGCCCCCGTTAACCGCCGCGAGCTTTCCGTTTTTTGCCTTGGCTTCGTCGATGGGAGTGATCTCTTTCGTAGCCATTCCGCTCCGTGGAAAATGCCGGATTCTGGGTCCGGTCCGGCACTCTTTCCCGATGTCCTGGATTTTGCCTCAAATTACTGAAATTACTAACACTTACGGCTTCCGAGGTTGTATCTAAATTGTACCATGAAAGGCCGCATTTCTCGACCCCCGAACCGGGTGGGTAACCCATGTATTTTCAAGACGTAATTCCCCCGGTTTCAATGTGGGCGCGAGCGCACCTCGGCTTGTGCGGCAGCGAAACGAACACGTACCGGCGAGGACGCCCGCGCCTACATTGTCAGCGCACGAGATCGGCCCAACCTGATAGCATATTGGGAGGAGATCCCAGTCCAGCATGAGTGTGCCTGTATCGCAGATGTGGAC
The DNA here is from genome assembly GCA_963803655.1 of Terriglobia bacterium. Classification (GTDB taxonomy): domain Bacteria; phylum Acidobacteriota; class Terriglobia; order Terriglobales; family Acidobacteriaceae; genus JAIQFF01. The sequence continues at coordinate 874,892 of CAWDNR010000004.1, read as the reverse complement.
AGTGGCCAGCTATGTCATCCGGCAGAAGCTTGCCCGGCGGAAGCAGTATCCCCTGGTGCTGATGCTGGAGCCGCTGTTTCGCTGTAACCTGGCCTGCGCCGGTTGCGGCAAGATTCAGTACCCGGCCCATGTCCTCAAGCGCCAACTGACACCCGAAGAGTGCTTCCGGGCGGTCGATGAGTGCGGCGCTCCCGTGGTTTCGATCCCGGGCGGCGAACCGCTCATGCATCCGGAAATCGAGACAATTGTCGAAGGCCTGGTGGCACGGAAGAAGTACATCTACCTGTGCACCAATGCGCTGCTGCTCAAGGAAAAGATCCATCTCTTCAAGCCGACCAAGTACCTGACCTTCAGCGTCCATTTGGACGGGCAGAAGGAGCACCATGACTTCGCGGTATGCCGCGAGGGCGGCTACGAGATCGCGGTGGACGCGATCCGCGAGGCGTTAAAGCGCGGCTTCCGGGTCACGACCAACACCACGCTGTTTGACGGCGCCGATCCCAAGAGCGTGCGCGCTTTCTTTGACGACATGATGGAGCTGGGCATCGAAGGCATGATGCTTTCCCCCGGCTACTCCTACGAGAAGGCTCCCGACCAGCAGCATTTCCTGGGACGCGCCCGCACCCGGCGGTTGTTCCGGGCGATTCTTTCCAATCGCGACAAGAATTGGCGCTTCAATTTGTCGCCGCTCTTTATGGAATTCCTCATGGGCAAGCGGCACTACGCCTGCACCCCTTGGGGAATGCCCACGTACAACATCTTCGGCTGGCAGAAGCCCTGCTACCTGCTGCAGGACGGCTACGCCGACACCTTCGACGAACTGATTCGCGAAACCGCGTGGGAATCCTACGGCACGGAATCGGGCAATCCTCATTGCGCGAACTGCATGGTGCACAGCGGCTATGAAGCCTCAGCAGTGAACGATACTTTTGGATCAATCGGCGGCTTTGTCGCGACCGTGAAGGGCACGCTCTTCACTCGCTATCGCGACGAAGGAGCTTTGCAGCTGCTGGACGAGCCTGCGGAACCGGCTCATGCGCTGGTACAAATTGCGGCCTCAAGTGAAACGCTCGAGGAGACCCGGGCGTGACCGGGAAGACCGCCGGGCACGTTCACCCCGAAGCCACACCTCAGTCCGCTTCCCCGGACGCGCTTGAAGTTTCTCCTGGCTGGGAACACGAGAAGCTTGAGGGCTGGGTTCCGGCGCTGGCGTCCGAAGAAGAGACTCGCAAAGCACTGGAAAAGGCATTCGACTACCGCGGCGACGTCACCATCACGCGCAAAGACGGAACCACAGTCGAAGGCTATCTTTTTGACCGGAAGAGCGGACCGACTTTGGCGGAATCTCTGGTGCGAGTACTATCGAGAACATCCAACCAGAGAGTGATGATCGCCTACTCGGACATCGCCGCTCTGGCTTTTACCGGGCGCGATACCGCGGCAGGAAAAAGCTGGGAAGCATGGGTCAAGAAGTACGTGGAAAAGAAAGCCGCCGGCGAGAAGCATATTGGGCTGGAGCCGGAAGCGCTGGAATAATCTCCGCTGTATCCCCCTGTCATCCTGTCAAGCGCAGCACCTGCGTTCGCTTGCGAACGAAGATGCGGAGTCGAAGAACCCCGAGCAGCGGCACAAGGTATGAGGCGCGCGGGGTTTGCCTGCGTTATGCAAAGTCCCAGCGAATTCGGAGCATCGTCACTATAGGGGTCCTTCGACCACGCGGAAGGTTCGCGAAGCGAACTTTCCGCTCCGCTCAGGCTGACAGAGCGCTCAGCGCGCTGGTTTTCGCGACGCGAAACTTAGTTTCTCGATCAGTTCGTTGACTTCGTCTTCGCTCCCGCCAATGAACGTGAAGGAAATTGCGTAGCCTTTCTCCAGAGCCACCAGCGAGGCCTGATGCATGGCAAGCGTTCCGCGTGCCTTGCTGAAGTCTCCTCGCACCAGCTTTGTGCTCCCCACCGAAAGCTCGCCAGGCTCTTCTTTTCTCTCAAAACCCTTGGCGGTGGTCAGCGCGCTCAGCGATTCGAAGTATTCGGCCGCTGTCTTCATGCCGGCGGGGAGCGCTTCAGCCGCAATCACAACAGCGGAATTTATGGTGTCGCCTGTAGCTTCCGGAGGCCGCTCAAAGACGGCCAACAGCAGCCGGGACTTGGAGGCATCGGCAGAGTCGTCCTGCATATCGACGGTGCGATCCACCCAACCATAGGGAACCTTGTAGCTGAATCCGAATGTCGAGTTGTGGTAAACCCCGGCGCTGATCGCGCCAGCCTCGGGAAAGGGCGACTTCGCGTGGGAAGGAGGCTTAGAAGAAGAGGAAGCAGCCGGCTGCGCCCACAGCGCCGTTGCGAGCGCGAGTGCCAGGAAGCAAGCCGCGAATCGAACCATGTCTGATGTTACGACATGCCCCGGCTTGTGCGGGGCGGACACTCTTGTCCGCCGCCCTTGATCTTGGTCATTAGGGGGCTTTGCAGTGCTTCGGAGCCAGACCAGCCTGAGCGAATTTTGTAGCAAACAAAAACTCCAAGTCAAAGGCGGAGGACAAGAGTCTCCGCCCCACACGCGACGGTGGTCAGGCGTTCCACCTTTTCAAACCCAGCAATTTTTCGCCCAGCAGAGTCAGTTTGGCCGGCGTGCAGTTCTTCTTTTCCCACTCCCGCGGATCGCCGGGAAAAGCAAATCCCTGTGGCGGCTCCATCTCGCGCCACGAGCGCACGCGTATCTCGCGCAAGTCTTCGCGGGATTCGTCTGCCGGCGTCATGGAAATGTATTGCGCGATGCGGACTTTGTCTTTCGAAACATTGGGGCGGATGCCGTGTGCCAGCAGGCTGTTGAAGATCAGCAGATCACCCGCCTTAGGCATGACTGGCACAACTTCGAAGCCAGTCGTGTCGGGCTTCCACGGATCACGATTGGCAGGCTGGGTTTTTCTCCATTCCTCCAGCGTGCGAAACAGCTCCGGCACACCCTGGAATCCGCCCATTTCAGGCTCGTGATCTACCAGCGACAGCACGCCCTGCACATTGACCGGCAGCGGCTCAAGCGTGGTATCGGCATCCCAATGGATAAAGCCGGTGAATGGCCGCCAGCTGCGGTTCGGCGGATTCAGGTTGGCGCGGTCAATCGTGACCCACAGCTTTTCGTTGTCCCATATATCGACGAAAGCATCATAAATTCGCGGATACTGGCGGTTGTCCCACAAATACTGGTGGTTGTAGATCTCCACCATGCCACTGTTGTTCAGCTCCTTCATGGCATGATCGCGGAGTTGGTCTTTGTACCAGGTCGAGGGATTGGCGGGATCCATCTCCTGAAATTCCCACAGCAGATCCACCAGCCGCTTCACATTTTCGGCGGGGACGGCCTGCTTGATCACCACGTAGCCGCGCAGGATCCAGTGCTTCCAGTCATCTTCTGAAAGCACGCGCAGCGGCAGGGTCTTCTGGATGTCGCGCAGCTGAGTTTCGGCGACGTAGGCTACGCTGGCATTTCCCGGGCGGTTGTCTCCGTAAGCATAACGATCCATGTTTGTTCTCCTCTGGACCCGGCTGGCTTCTCTTGGGCATCCGCCGGAACGTTCTGCAATGCGGCAATCCTAATCCCTGACACTGGACCGCAATTATCCTGCTCTCGAAAGATTCTGTACTCAAATGTCAAAATGGGGCCTGTGGCTGCGACTGGGCGAGGCTTCATGTCTCCGAGACCCAATGCTCAGGCCACTTTGGCGGGAGGTGCATGCACCGTCCGGAATCGCCGCGGGGTCATGCGTTTGAGCTTCTCGAACTGGCGAACAAAGTTGGCATAGTTGTAGTAGCCGGCCTCGCTGGCCACGATGGAGATGGGAATCTCTGTATTCATCAGCAGTGAGCAGGCCTTGCCGATGCGTAGCTGGGCCAGGTACGCGCTCAAGGGCATGCGCATGTGACGCTTGAATAGTCGATGAAAGCCGCTCATGCTGACATGAGCCCGCGCCGCGAGTTGAGCCACGGAAACTTCCTCCCGGTAGTGGGCGTGAAGATAAGAGAGGACGCGATCAATGGCGCCGTGAGCCTGGGAATCCAAAGTGGTGTTACCCAGCGATGCGGATGAGAGCGTCACCCGCTCGGGATCCTCGGAGAGGAACTCAAGCGTCGACAACAGGCCAACCAGACGATCTGCCGGTTTCTGATCGAGCAGCGCCAGGATCCTTGCCTCCGCTGCGCGCCTGACTGCATTCGAGAAGCAGACGCCGCGTGAAGCCTCGTCTTCCAGTAATCGTCGGATGGAAGCAAACTCTGGCCAGCGCTCGATGAAGTGATGGGCCAGGTCGCGGGAGAACCACAGCACAATCGCTTCATGCGGACGTTGGGGCTCAATCTTCTCCCGCGAGCACCAGGTGTGCGGCAGGTTGGGGCCCAGCAGGATGAGGTCCCCCTGGTCATACGAGCCAATGTGGTCGCCGATGTAGCGCTGTCCGACGCTGTTGAGCGTCATGGTCAACTCAAATTCCGGATGGTAATGCCACTCAAACGGGAAAGACTCGAGGCGGCGATGGAAGACAGTCCAGGAACTGCCTTGGTCCACGAGGACTTTTTCGAAGAAGGGCTTCATTCCCGCCGCCTGGACTTCTAGTTCGCGCAGGCGCACTTCACGCCGCTCTCCCGAGCACCGGCTGGGTGCAGAACCCGCAACGCCGGGCATCAATAGGAATCTCGCTCAGGCATTCGGGACATTTCTTGGTCGTGGGATCGGCGGGCGCCGGCGCTTTGCGCATACGCGAGATCAGCGCATTAATCGGCGTAACCACGAAGAAATAGACAGCCGCCGCGACCAGCACGAACGACACCGCAGCGTTGATGAAATCGCCGACTGGAAACGGGGTGCTGCCGATGGTGAAGTTGATCGAAGAGAAATCAGGCTTGCCGACCAGTGCCGCGATGAGTGGGGTGAGAAGGTCTTTGGTAAAGGCAGTTACGACCGACCCGAAAGCCGCGCCGATCACGACGCCAACCGCCAGATCAACCACGTTGCCACGAAGGATAAATTGCTTGAAACCGCTAAGCATGAGTGGAACCTCCAAAACGAGTGGCGGCTAATTTACGGCGTCAGTGCAGGGTAGGTCAAGCTGAACTGTGTGGGGCGGACACTCTTGTCCGCCGCCTTTTGAAGTTGATTATAGGTTTGGAATCTTACAGTTGCTGGCAGTGACAGGAGGAAAATCGGTGCCCTCGAACGAGTAAAATCAAGGTCAAAGGCGGCGGACAAGAGTTGTCCGCCCTCACGCTCAGATCCGCATGGGCATAACGATGTAGCGGTACTTGTAGTCCTCGCTGTCGGCGGGGCGAAGTTGGCCGGCGGACTGGGGATCTTTGAACTCGAGCTTTACGTCGCCGGCACCGACTGCCTTGAGAAAATCCAGAATGTATTGCGCGTTGAAGCCGACGGTCAGGGAGTCGCCCTGGTAGCCGGTTTCGATCGAGTCTTCCGATTCGCCGGTTTCGGTCGAGGAGGCGGAAAGCTTGACTTCGCCTTTTTCCAGGCGCAGGCGGACCGCGCGGGAACGCTCGTCAGCGAACTGCGCTACGCGGGAGATGGCCGCACTCAACTCGTTGCCAGGCAGGGTGACGCTTTTGTTGTTGTCCTTGGGGAGAACGGCTTCGTAATTGGGGAACTGGCCGGTAAGCTGGCGCGAGGTCAGCAGTCGTTGGCCAATGCGGAAGTAGAGAGTGGACTCGTCTTTCGCAAACTCGATAGTTTCCGCGTCGGTGGAATCGAGCAACGACCGGAGTTCGTCCATGGCTTTCTTGGGGACGAGGGTCTTGAGCTCTCCCGAAACGCCTTCGAATTTCTCTCCGCTGCGTTCGATGTGCGCCAGGCGGTGTCCGTCGGTCGCCACCATCGTGATGGACTCAGGCTTCAGCACCATCAGAGCGCCGTTCAAGGTATAGCGCGATTCTTCGCTGGCGATGGCGAAACCGGTCTTGGCAATCATCGACCGCAATACCTGGGCCGGAATCTTCACGACACCCACGGTGGGAAATATCGGCAGCGTGGGGAAATTCGAGCGTGCCATCCCCACCATCTTTGTGTTCGACCGTCCACAGCGGATGCTGATCCAGTGATTCTCCAAAAGCTTGATGGTGATATCTGCATCCGGCAGAAGTTTTACGTAGTCATGCAGTTTGCGAGCCGGGATGGTACACGAGCCTTCTTTCTTCACCTTGGCATTGCAGACCGTGCGCAGACTCAGATCCAGGTCAGTCGCAGTGAGCGAAAGTTTGTCGCTGGAAGCTTCGAACAGGTAATTGGAGAGGATTGGAATCGTGGTCTTGCGTTCCACCACTCCTTGGGTCGCAGTCAATTCCCGCAAGAGTTCAAATTTACTGACTGTAATTTCCATGGTGGCGATCCCTGTGGCTGCGGCCATCGCTTCTACCGGCATAACCCAAGTCTCCCGTCAGGCGGCGCTACTTTGAGTACTTCACTTATATCAAAATAAAAACCTATAAAACCAGTAGTAACAGTAGAGGGCCGGGAAAAGTGGAAATCGCGGCCAACCCCGCAACCAACCGTCGTCTGCGCCCAGCGCGTCATGTCTAAAACTAGCCTGGCTCTTGGCGGAGATGAAGGTATCGTTTGGCCGTGCCTCACGACTACCACCGGCTTCTTGCACACCTTCCACACCCGATTCACAGCGCCGCTCAAGGAAGACTCTGCTGCTGAGTGCAAATCCAGGCGGAAGCCGCGATTCATCCACCCAACTGCTCAGTCATTTTATTGATCAACCTGTTCAAATCTTTGTCGGTCTTTCGGTTGACATCAATCTTGTCGACCGAATGCAGCACCGTGGTGTGATGCTTGCCGCCAAACTGACGACCGATCTCCGGCAATGAAGCTTCAGTGAGATGCTTGGCCAGGTACATGGCAATTTGCCGGGGGTAGACAATGGCGCGCGAGTTGTTCTTGGCCTTGATCTCGACCAGGCGCAACCCGAACTGCTCCGCCACTGCCTTCTGGATCGACTCGATGGTGACCTTGCGGGCCTGGGAGTCGATGAAATTCTTGAGCACCTGCTGGGTGTAGGGCAGCGTGATCTCGGCGCCGATCAGCGAAGAGTGCGCCACCAGGCGGATGAGCGCGCCCTCCAGTTCGCGAACATTGGAGCGGATGTTGGAAGCGATGTAGAGCGCCACGTCGGTGGGCAGGATGACCTTTTCCTGCTCGGCTTTCTTCTGCAGAATCGCCACCTTGGTTTCGAGGTCGGGCGGCTGGATGTCGGCGATCAGTCCCCACTCGAAACGGCTGCGCAGCCGGTCTTCGAATTCCGCCAGCTCTTTGGGAGGCCGGTCGCTGGCGATGACGATCTGCTTCATGGACTCGTGCAAGGCGTTGAAGGTATGGAAGAATTCTTCCTGGGTGCGCTCTTTTTGGGCCAGGAACTGGATGTCGTCCACCAGCAACACGTCCACGTTGCGGAACTTGTCGCGGAAGCTGATCATCTTGTCGTAACGCAGCGAGTTGATCATCTCGTTGGTGAACTTCTCGCTGGAGACGTAGCAGATTGCGACCTGCGGTTGCCGCCGCTTGATCTCATGGCCGATGGCCTGCATCAGGTGGGTCTTGCCCATGCCGACGCCGCCGTAGAGGAAGAGCGGGTTGTACGCTTTCGAAGGACGCTCTGATACTGCCTGGCAGGCGGCGTGAGCGAACTGGTTGCCGCTGCCGATCACGAAGGCGTCAAAGGTATAGCGCGGATTCAGTTGCGCCGCGCTGTCCCAATCGAAACGCGACTGGGAAGCATGTGGAGTCGCAGGCGCCAAGTGGGCCGACAGTCCGCCATCGTGACGCACCGGCGTGGAAGCCGGGTCATCTTCCGGAGTGACGAATTTCACTTCCTGGAATTCGAGCCCGAGATTATCCAGGGCTTCCTGAATGAGATCTGCGTACTTGTCTCCCACGTGGCGGAATTCCGCAGTGGGCACGCGTACGAAAAGGACGGGGCCGCTGGAATGGCTGTACTTGGTGGGCTTCAGCCAGGTGTCATACGAATGGCGGTTGATCTTTTTTTCCAGCGCATCCAGAACGCGCAACCACGGATTGGGGGAGAGGCTAGGACTTGGAACAGACATAAATAAATTTTCGTGGGGCTGTGGTCAGATCAGCGCCCGGTATCAAATCATTGCAACAAAGATGCTTTCATTTTCCAGCAACTGAACGGCCTTGCTTCGTGGCCGCTTGCGCTGGGAGCGGAAAATTTCTGTAAGCTGGATCAGTCCGGCATACTAGCACAAAATTTTTCTGTATGCGGGAATCTTGTCGGCGGACTTTTTTCGTGCCTACGATTCAGAACCCTAACCAAACCTCCTGTCAAGTGTTCAATTTATAACTGCCGCGCGAGTGGTGCAGAAATGCGGGACGTTGCAAGAGCTACGTCAGAACAGCGGCCAGCTCGTTGTCATCCTGAGCAGAGTGGAAGTTCGCGTCGCGAACTCTCCGCGCAGTCGAAGGACTCCTGTGAGCCGGAACGGTCTTGATCCTGTCGGGATTTTACTCACCGCGAGGAACCTTCGAGCACGCGAAATTGTGCCGCCGCTAGGGGTCCTTCGACTCCATATCTCCGTTCGCAAGCGAATGCAGACGCTTCGCTCAGGATGACAGCCCGCAGGTTTCGTGCCTGGCTCCCGGTTTGCCCGCCTGACTGCACTCATTTATACTTCTCATTCGCTTTCAAAGAGACTGAGTTCATCAGGAGCAGCGATTTTTCATGCCCAAGCGCACATTCCAGCCCAACCGTCGTCACCGCTCGAAGACGCACGGATTTCGTACGCGGATGAAGACCAAGGCCGGCCGCGCGGTGATTTCGCGCAGGCGCGCCAAGGGCCGCAAGCGGGTGTCGGTGAAGCCCGGCTTCCGTGAGTAGTGTTACCCCCTTTCCGGAATTCGCGGAAGATTCGCAACCTGGGTTGAGGCCTGTTGTGAACGCTCTCGCAGCCGATGGCAGTGGTGATCTGTCCGGACCCGACAAGCGCAGCAAGTTTCCCCGCAGTGTGCGTCTGCTCCGGCATGCAGATTTCGAGCGAGTATACAAACAGGGGCGCCGGCATTTTGCCGCGCACATGACCGTGTTTTACCTGCCGCGCGCGGAAATGAGCTGAGGGCGCGCGAGTGGGATTCACGGTGGGCGAAGGTCGCTGGGCGGCGCGGTGGTGCGCAATCGCATGAAGCGTCGCTTGCGAGAGGCGGTCCGATTGCACGGCATAATTCCGGCGGCGATGGATGTCGTGATCAATCCGAAAAAGTCGCTCCTGGCCGCCGAATTCGTCGAAGTGCAGCGCGAGATTCGCCGGGCCTTTGAAGTCATCAGGGAAGTCGGCGGGAAAACCATGAACCAGAGGGCCAGAAGCTTCGTGCTCTGCCTGCTGCGCGGATACAAGTGGGCGCTCTCGCCGCTCTTGCCACCGGCCTGCCGGTACGTGCCCACCTGCTCTGACTACGCTATGGAAGCGGTGGATCGCTATGGCGTATTTCGCGGCAGCCTTATGGCGATGTGGCGTGTGCTGCGCTGCCATCCCTTTGTGCGGGGCGGTTACGATCCGGTGGTGAAATCCCCGGACATGCACTCCATCGCGAAATTCAAAGACTACGGCGTCACCGAATACGCCGCCCGCCGGTTGTGCGGTCACTGAGTAGCGAATTTGCCTGAATACAACAATCCTCAACAAGAACCCGGCATGGAGCGCCGCCTGTTGCTGGTGTTCGCGCTCACCTTCCTGGTCATCATTCTGTTTCAACCGTTGATGAAGAAGTATTTGCCTCAGTCCGCCGCACCGGCACCGGAGACTCCAGCGGCTGCCCAGCCTTCTACTCAGGCAGCCACGTCTTTGGCGGGGCAGGTTTCGATTCCTGCGACGGGTGCCAGCAGGCAAGCCTCGGCGGAAGCTGAAACGGTCGTCGAAAACGATCTCTATCGCGTCACCTTCACCAACCGCGGCGGCCTGGTGAAATCCTGGATTCTCAAGACCTACTTCGACGAGCACGGCAATCCGCTCGAGTTGGTCAGCAAAGCGGCGGAGAACTACGGGTACCCGATGTCGCTCTGGACGTACGACGAAGCCCAGCGCAACAAGATCAACTCCGCGCTCTACGTCGCGTCTGATTCGGGCAAGTTGAATGCACCGGCGCTAGTGACGTTTGAATACTCGGATGCGGACGTGTCTGTCCGCAAGACCTTCAGCTTCGATCACACTTATCTGGTGCACCTTGAAACCTCGGTCGTCTCCAAGGAGAGCCAGGTCACGGCGTTTCCCATGTGGCCGGCTGGTTTCGGCGATCAATCGAGCCCGTCGTCCTATGCCGCCAGCCGCATCGAGCACCAGTACAACGACAAGACTGAACGCCTGGACATCAAGAAGATCAGTGGCGGAGCCACTTTGCCGGGTCCATTCAACTGGGCCGGAGTGGTCGACCAGTATTTCGCTGCCGTCTTTCTGCCTGACGACATCCAGAACGCAGCCCTGGTCACGCTGCGGCATCAGGTCGATGTGCCGAGGGATGCGCGGAACCCTAAGCCGGGAGAAACGATTAAGGCAGATGTTCTCGGAGTCGGCGTCGGCAATCTTCGGGGAGCGAGTGTCGAACGCCTGTACGTCGGACCGAAGTCACTCGGCGTTCTCGAATCAGTGCCCGTGCCGACTCTGGCGGGCGCGCCCCCAGACTTGCGGGGCTTGATCAACTTTGGTTTCTTCGGAGTGATCGCCCGTCCCTTGTTCCTCTGGCTGAAGTGGACTTACGGGTGGATTCATAACTGGGGCTGGGCCATTGTCATCCAGACGCTGGTCATCAACCTGGCCCTGCTGCCGTTGCGCATCTCCAGCATGAAATCGGCGCTCAAGATGCAGAAGGTGGCGCCGCAGATCAAGGCCATTCAGGAAAAATATAAGAAGTACAGCATGCGCGATCCGCGCAAGCAGGAGATGAATCAGGAAGTCTCCGCGTTGTACAAGGCCGAGGGAGTCAATCCGGTGGGCGGCTGCCTGCCCATGGTCATCCAGATGCCGTTCCTGTTTGCGTATTACAGCATGCTGGGCGCAGCCCTGGACTTGCGGCAGGCGCCCTGGCTCTGGATCCGCGATCTTTCGTCGCCGGACCCGTGGCATCTATTGCCTATCGGCATTATCATCACCATGCTGCTTACACAGCGCATGACGCCGCAACCGGGGATGGACCCGTCGCAGCAAAAGATGATGACCTTGATGATGCCGCTGATGCTGGGCGTCATCAGCTGGAACCTAGCTGCGGGCTTGTGCCTGTACTGGTCCGAGGGCAACCTGATCGCCTTGGCGCAACAGTCGGTCATGAACCGTACCAGCCTGGGCCGCGAGATGCGGGAGATTGCGTTGAAGCGGGCGAGGAAGAAAGAGAAGTGAGTTTCTAGCTTTCTAGCTACAGGCTTCTAGCCAAACCTTGGCCGGAAGCGTTAGCTAGAAGCTAGCAGCCAGGAGCTAGAAGCCTGTGTCTATTCCCGACAAAATCGCCGCCGCCAACAAGATCAACGATCTGCTAAAAGGGATTGTGAGCAACGGCGGATTGCGCCTTAAGTACCGCATCACCGTGGATCCGCCGTTGGCCGAGCAGCGAGATTGGGAGCGTCCCGAAATTCTGGTGGAATTCGTCGGCCCGGATTCGCCGCTGCTGTTGGAGCGGGGCGCCGAGCTGCTGCGCGCAGTCGAATTTCTGGCGCTCGAAATGCTTCGCCTGCCGGGCAACGAGCATGAGAAAGTCTGCTTCGACTGCATGAACCATCGCGGGATGCGCCTGGAAGAGTTGCGGCTGGCCGCCGGCGTGGCTGCCGAAAAAGTGCGCAAGACGAAAATGCCTTACGAGTTTGCGCCCATGTCGTCGCGCGAGCGTCGCATCGTCCACCTGGCGTTGCGCGACCAAGCCGACCTACGCACTCAGAGCGAAGGCGAAGGTCTGCGCCGCTACGTGGTCGTGTATCCGGAAAACTACAAGCCTGCCGTGGCCAAGGCCCCACGAAAAACCCTTCCCTGATCTTCAACGACGGTCCGCTATCCAACTTTTCGCGCTGCTTCCTCACCGACTTCGCGCAATCGGCCTGTCTTGACGTCATAGACAAAGCCTCGCACAGCAATATGCGGAGGAACCCAAGGATGGCACTTTATCCGTTCCACCTGCACCCGTACATTCTCCTCCAGGTCATCGAAGGCGTGGAAATGTGCCGGCGCGATGGGATGGGAACCCGTCTTCTGCTCCAGTTGTTTGCGCAGAGCTTCGTCCTTGAAGGTCAGCATGCCGCAGTCGGTGTGGTTGATGACGATGAACTCCTGCGTGCCCAGCAAGTGATGCGAAATGATGAGCGACCGGAGCGCATCTTCTGTCGCAATCCCACCGGCATTGCGGATAATGTGCGCCTCACCAGTCTTCAGCCCACACACCTGCTCGACCGTGAGCCGCGCATCCATACAGGCCAGGATCGCGAGCTTGCGCGACGGCGGCATCGCGAGATGGCTCAGTTTGAAATCGCGTGCGTAGGCTTCATCGGCATTCAGCACTTCATCGGTGACGGACATGGCTTCTCCTTGTCGACTATGTTGCAAGACTATAAAGGAACCTTGCGGGGTGACACAACTTCGGTAGAGTGGTGCGACGTCGAGGCTGCTACTCTCCCCACGGTTCAGCCACTACAATCTCCTGGTGAACCTTGACGACACGATCGTCGCCATCGCTACGCCGCCCGGTCGGGGCGGGATCGCCATAGTCCGCCTTGCCGGACCGGAAGCGCGCAGCATTGCCGCTCCCATGCTTCGCCTGAAGCATGATTTCGAACCCGGACGAGCGTTGTTTGGAGAGCTTGTCGAACCATGTGGCCGCGGGCGACTCGCCCGCGAGGGGGTCGCCTCGGACCCAGAGGTCCTTTCCACGGGAGAAATTTCGCGGGCGAGTCGCCCGCGACCACACGGTCACGAACAGCGCATCGACGAAGTCGTTGTCACCTACTTTGCCAAGCCGCATTCTTATACCACCGATGACATCATCGAAATCTCCACCCACGGTTCGCCAGTGGTCTTGCGCCACGTGGTCGAGCTGGCTCTGGCTCGGGGCGCACGCCTGGCCGAGCCCGGCGAATTCACGATGCGCGCCTTTCTCAACGGTCGGATCGATCTCACCCAGGCGGAGGCTGTCCGCGATCTGATCGAGTCGCAGACCCTCTATCAGGCCAAAGTTGCGGCCCAGCAGCTTGAAGGTGCGCTCTCGCGCCGCTTGCAGCCCATCAAACAGAAACTAGTAGAGCTGATCGCCGTACTCGAAGCCGGCATTGACTTCGCCGAGGACGATGTCTCCGTCCTTCCGCCGGAACAAATTCTTGAGCACATCTCTGCGGTTCGAACGCCGCTCGAGGAGCTGTCCGCATCCTTCGCTTATGGAAAGCTGGTCCACGAGGGACTGACGCTGGCGATCGTAGGCCGGCCTAACGTGGGCAAATCGAGCCTGTTCAATCGACTGGTGGAAAGTGACCGCGCCATCGTCACCGCTACCCCCGGAACTACTCGCGACCTGGTGACCGAAACGGTTGCTCTGGGCGGTATTCCCGTAAAACTTGTGGACACGGCCGGCATTCGCCGCGCCCTGGATGAAGCTGAAGGCATCGGCATTCGCAAGTCGATGGAAGCGCTGGCCGACGCTGACCTCGTGCTGGTCGTGCTGGATTCTTCTGAACCGGCCGGGGCCGAAGATCACCAACTGCTTGCACTGCTGGCACAGCGGACCGCAATTCTGGTCGAAAATAAGTCAGACAAAACCAGTTCGCAGTTTCAGGTTCCCAGTTCCCCGTTGGTCAAGGTTCGAGTGTCGGCGCTGACCGGCGAAGGCGTTCCAGAGCTGCGCGCCGAGATTCTGCGCCAGGTAGGGGGAGAATTCGAAGGCAGAGGTGAAACTGGCTTCCTCACCAACACGCGTCATCAGGGCCTGGTGTGCGATTCACTGGCTGGGCTCGATGCCAGTGTTGCAGCGGTTCACGGTGAGGTCCCACACGAGATGGTCCTGCTCGATCTTTACAGTGCCTTGCGTCCGCTCGATGAGATTACCGGAGCCACTACCAACGATGACGTCCTGAATCTGATTTTCAGCAGGTTCTGCATTGGAAAGTAAGCTTATTTCGAGAGAACGGCCAGGGCTTCTCTAAACAACGCGTCGAACGGGCCGGTCTTGCCGTTCTTGGAGGCCGCTGCCAAAGCCTTCTCCGCCGCCGCCCGTTGATATCCGAGATTTATCAGTGCAGAAAGCACGTCTGCCTCGATGGGACTTATGGTAGGCGCGGCGGGGATCTCTCCGGCTTTCTCCACGGTCAGCTTGTCGCGCAGTTCGAGCACCATGCGTTCGGCAGTTTTCTTGCCGATTCCAGGAATTCGGGTGAGCTGCGCGATATCGTTGCCGCGAATGGAATTGACCATCTCGTCGGCGGCCATGCCGCTGAGAATGGTGATGGCGAGCTTCGGTCCGATGCCGCTCACGGTGATCAGCTTTTCGAACAGCGTCTTCTCCGCCGGACGCAGAAATCCGTAAAGCGCAATCATGTCTTCCCGCACATGGGTGTGAATGTGTAGCGCAACCTCGCCGCCAACCCCCGGCAGACCGGAAAAGGTAGGAACGCTGATGGTGACGTCGTACCCAACGCCGCCAGTCTCAACAATGGCCTGGTTGGGATGCTTCGCCAGCAGCTTTCCGCGCAGATGAGCAATCATAGGAAACCCGTCGTCAGTCGTCAGTCGTCGGCAGAATCTGGTTTTTCTGACAACTGATGACCGACTACTAGAATAGCGAACTCTGCTTTCGGTTTGGAGTGATTCCGAAATGTTCGTACGCCAACTGGGTTGCGATGCGTCCGCGGGGGGTGCGATTCAGGAACCCGATCTGGATCAAGAACGGTTCGTAGATCTCTTCAATCGCGTCCTGCTCCTCGGCCAGGGCCGCGGCCAGCGTGTTCACGCCCACCGGTCCTCCCTGATATTTCTCGATGATGGTGAGCAGAAGCTTTCGATCCACTTCGTCGAAGCCATGACGATCGACCTCCAGCATCTGCAGCGCGGCCTGCGCAGTCGGCAGGTCAATTTTCCCCGCGCTGCGAACCTGGGCAAAGTCCCGTACCCGGCGCAACAAACGGTTGGCGATGCGCGGAGTCCCACGAGAGCGGCTGGCAATTTC
Organism: Terriglobia bacterium; assembly: GCA_963803655.1. GTDB lineage: Bacteria > Acidobacteriota > Terriglobia > Terriglobales > Acidobacteriaceae > JAIQFF01. The sequence goes on along the minus strand of CAWDNR010000004.1, from coordinate 859,697 downwards.
GAGCGCACCGGCGTCGTCGATCTCGACTCCAAGAATCTCCGCGGACCGTTCTACGATAATGCACAAGTCCTCGTGAGAATAAAACTCTAAACGCAACACGATGCCGAAACGCGACCGCAGCGGCGACGAAAGCAGGCCGGCCCGGGTGGTCGCTCCAATGAAGGTGAAGGGCTTCACGTCCATGGTGTGGGTGCGCGCGGACGGCCCTTGCCCGATCATGATGTCCAGCTTGTAATCTTCGAGCGCCGAATATAGGAGTTCCTCCAGCGCCGGCTGCAAGCGGTGTACTTCGTCAATGAAGAGGACTTGCTTGTCGCGGAGATTGGTCAGGATGGCAGTGAGGTCGCCTTTGATTTGCAGCGTCGGGCCTGAAGTCTGCTGAAACGGCACGGCCAGTTCGTTGGCGATGATGGTGGCGAGAGTAGTTTTGCCGAGACCAGGCGGACCGTAGAGCAGAACGTGATCCAGCGCCTCGCCGCGTGACCGGGCAGCCTCGATGGCCACGGCCAGGTTTTCTTTGACCTTGGGTTGACCGATGAACTCCGCCAGTCGCTGTGGCCGCAGTTTCAGCTCAAACGATGAATCGTCCTCCACCGGCGCCGCTGACACCAAGCGCTGCTTCAGATCTGGAATGTTTTTTGCTGTAGCCACTGACTGGATGGTAAGGCGAAAAGGGAAATTGGGCAATTGGCAAGGAACACCTGGAGGCGGGCGCCCGCATCCTCCCGGCGGACACAGCTCGACTGCGGTTCGCACTGTAATTCATCGGGGAGATGCCAGGAGTACATGTCCCTATTTCCCCGGGGCATGACCTGACATCACATAGATTACCCGCTCTTTCCTGTGACAATAGAGGCATGAAGTTTTCCTGGAGGAGACTACTCGCCGCCACGGGCGTGCTGGTATGGGCGCTCGCGTGCGTGAATTGCGGCGGAGGCGCAGCCGGCTCAACCCTGTCATCGGGCGGCGGCGGTGGCTCCGGCAGCGGCGGGAGCAATTCGGGCGGCAGCGGCGGATCGAGCGGCAGTAGCGGTTCCGGCGGCTCGGGCGGGAACAGTCAAAGTGCCTGTAGCGCAATGAGCACCGGACAAGGCGCCAGCCTCAACGGGTTCCGTCCATTTGCCAGCGACAACCTTTGGAACCAGGATATTTCCGGATCGCCCGTAGATTCGAACTCGGATGCCGTCATCAATTTCATCGGGTCGGGCGTCGGAATGCACGCCGATTTTGGATCGGGACAGTACCAGGGTTCGACTATTGGGATCCCGTACTCGGTCGTGGGCGGAACGCAAGCCCCGGTGAGCATCACCTTCACGGCCTACGGCTCCGAAAGCGACCCCGGGCCGATGCCGGTGCCGGGGAATGCGCAGGTCGAGGGCGATCCGAATCCGGGCAACGGAGATCGTCATGTGTTGGTGCTCGACAACAGCAATTGCTTTCTCTACGAGTTGTACGCCGCTGTTCCCAACGGCAATGGGAGCTGGAACGCTGGTTCGGCGGCGGTCTGGGATCTGCTGGGTAACGAGCAGCGTCCCTGGACCTGGACTTCCGCCGACGCTGCGGGCCTGCCAATTTTTCCTGGTCTGGTGCGTTACGACGAAGTGGCTGCCGGGCAGATTCAGCACGCGATTCGCTTCACCCTGCCGGACAGCCGGGCCGCGGCTGTGCTACCGGCGACACATTGGGCAGGCACCTCGACCAGCGCAAATGCCCCGCCCATGGGAATGCGGCTGCGCCTGAAGGCGGGCTACAACATTTCCGGTTTTTCCGCCAACCTGCAGGTGATCCTGTCCGCGATGAAAAAGTACGGCCTCATCATGGCGGATAACGGCAGCGCCATGTACATCAGCGGCGCGCCCGACAGTCGCTGGGACAACGACGATCTGCACAACCTCGGGCAGGTACCGGCGTCAGCTTTTGAAGTGATACAGATGAATCCGGTTTACACCAATTCCAACGTTCCGCAGGGCGCGGCTCCAAGCATCGCCAGCTTCACGGCAACGCCAACGACTGTGAGTTCGGGCGCCAGCGCGACCTTGTCGTGGGATGTCAGCAATGCCTCCTACGTCATCATCTCGCCGCAGGTGGGCGCAGTGCGAGGCACCAGCGTGACCGTCCAACCCACCCAAACCACGACCTACACGCTCTATGCCACCAACCAGTACGGACGCAGCATGACCACGGTCACGGTAAACGTCCAGTAGCAAGAAATGTGGGCGCGAGCGCCCCGCTCGTGCGGCAGCGTCAATGACTGTTTCTTGCCTAGTGTTTCGGTGATTTCGAACACCCGTACCCCGCTGGGCCTGTGCCGCTCCCTGCACGAGCGCTCGCGCCCTACATTTTTAGAACAGTTTTTCCTGGCGGCGGAGATTTCCGAATGAGCCGATATTGGCCAGGGCGAAATTGAAGCGGAACTGATTTTCGTTGCGGACCGATCCCAGGGCAAAGCGGCGGTATTCGACGCTGAAGCCGCAGCAGTCCCAGTTGTAGGCGGTCTGCACCGCCGCATACTGCAGAAAACCCAGATTGGCGTCGAACCCCAGGTTGGTCGCTCCACTGAATCCACGCTTGTTGGGTTGTCCATAGCCGAAAAGGATCCGGAACTGATTGAACGCCTGCTGCCCGGTGGGGGTAGGTGTACTGCTGGGTGCCAGCAGATAGGCATCTCCACCTCCGACGGTGTAGGAGCCGAAACGATAGTTCACGAACGCGGTGCTGGCATTGATGCGGCTTTGCTTGAAGTCGTAGTCAATATCCCACTCCGCTTCAGTCCGGCTGGTGGCCTGGAACTTAAGCCGGGAGATCAGGGGAGAGAGCCGCCGAGCTTCGGTGAGAAACGCAATTCCGGTGAACTCGGCCGTGGTCGTGAATACATTCCGCTGCCCGGGTACCAGAGCCCCGCCGAAGGTTGGATCGAGAAAATATTTCTGGGCCAGTTCCCAGGTGACGACTTCTCGCACTGGCGGTTCCGCCACGCAGGGAATCTCACCGCGTTCCGGCTGTCGCTCCCACGGGATAGAGCTTTGCACAGCCGGCCGTCCGATAATAAGAGAAGCCATGCCGTTGGCGTCGCAGTCCTCCGCGTTCTTTGAAGTACGCTTGGCGTAGAGCCGATTCACTACCGCATATTCAACTTCACTGGTATTGCTCAGAATGTCGCGTTCGTCAAAGCGCAGAATCTGCGCGAAATTGTCGACACCGGTGACGTAGCGATAAGTGGCGCGAGGCTCGATGACGTGCTTCCATTTGCGTCCCCACAGTTCCCGGTCGTACACCCGCTCCAGCGCAGGCGGGCGAATTTCCAACGATCCCTCCAGCGCCTTGCGGTCGATTACGGAGCTTTCCGCTACACCTACTCCACCGCTGCTGGGCACGAGCTGTTGGGTATAGAAGGTTTCGCGCAGCGAAAGTTCCGGACGCACCGACCAACCATGCAGTACCAGGGGAAGAGACAGCGTTGGGCGCAGATCAAAACGTCCCACCAGCGGCGCGGTGGAAAAAAAATGAGTGCAGCTCTGGGTTCCCTGATTCACGGTAGTGCATTCCCTGCGCGAGACTCCTTCAGCCGCAGCCTCATAGGACCAGAAAAAAGGCGAATGCCCGATCGCATGGTCTACGCTGGAAGATTCAAAGCTGGGTGCATGCAAGATGGTGACGACATCACCCGGAGTCGTGCTTTCGAAGTTCTGGTAACGCTGCGTGGACGCATTGTAGAAAAAACCCTGGGTAGCGCCGGAGAGAAAGGCCTCCGACTTCACCTCCGAGTTTACCGCCTGACTAAAAACGTCGTTAAAGGCGAGGCGAAAAACGAAGGAGCTCAGATAGTCGATGCTGGCAACGCCGCGGAGGTGTCCAAACGTATCTTCTGCATCGAGCCGTACCTCGTGGCCACCCTGGTCAACCGGCGGTTTGCCGATGCCGCGGTCAAAAACCCCGAAGTAGTTCAGGTACACATAGGACTTTTCGCTGGGCTGGGCGCGAAACTCTATCTGCGGCGCCCAACCACGTCGGGTGAAATACTCGGCTCCCGCGGTGACGTCCATGCTGCGATTGATGGCCCAGAATATTGAGTCCCCCAGGATCGTTCCCTTGATCGAAGAGCTGCCGACATTGGGGATCAGAAGCCCAGTCTGTCTCGGCTCGCGCTCCACCGGGTGGGTCGCGAAGGGAAAATAAAAAACCGGAACGCCCTCGATGCGGAACGTGCTGCGATAGATGGTTGCATTGCCGCCAACTTCCACGACAATCTTGTGTGCGTTGAACTCCCATTTGGGTTGCGGCAACTCGCAGGTGGTAATGGTTCCGTCGTAGACGACGTAATGGTCTGGACCGGTCTTCTCCACCACTCCACCGGTAAAGGCAAAGGGATTTTCGGTGGTCAGAACCATGCGTTTCCCACGCAATTGCATGCCTGTCGTCCCGACTACGTGTTGAAACCGGCCTGATTCGGCACGGATGTTGTACGTGGCATGAGTGGCTTCGACATGCTCGTCGTTGGGTCCGCCGTCGAGCACCACGTGACCGTCAGCTACCGAATCTCCAGTGTCGGAGTTGTAGTCCACCGAATCGGCATACAGAATGTACGTGCCGTAGTGGATCTCCGCCTGTCCGCGCAGCTTGTAAACGGCGCCATCCTTTTCCTGTTGCAGGGCCCGGATGGTGACGTCCTGCTCTCTCACTGTCGAAGGCGCAGAGGGCGGCGAAGATTGCGCGCCCGGCGGTCCGGATGCGAAAAGCAACTGGCTGGTAACTACGGACGGAGCGAGTAGCAGATGACAAACCAACGCCGCCGTGATAAGGAATCGAGTGCGGGATGTCATCGCAAGCGGACGAAGCCCCTTGGTGAGCGAATTCACGCAGGGGTAAGGTGACGTTAGCACGGCTTCGGCTCGAGAGCAAAGCAGCGAAGCCTCGCGCAATTTATTTTTAGGGCTCTGGCTTTTTTCCGCGGCGACCAGTTCACCGCATTGCAGTCGTTTTGCCGCTGGAGGCTCACCGGGACCCGATCGTTCTTTCATGAAACCAAGATTCGAACCCGACGTACCAACCGATGCGAACCAAGAGCTCTCAGCCAGCCTGATTGATCCTGAAGCATACGATGCCAGCGAGCAGCAATTTGCTGCCAGCCTCGAAACCATTTCGCGCGCTGAGCCCAGGTTTGTAGCGCCGAAGTCAGTAGCGTCCCGGTCAGTAATGCCCAGATTCGTAGTGGAAGATTCACCGCAGGAAGCCGTGACGAGTCCTCCCGAACCAGATGCGGGCCTTGCGGAGGCTCGGGAGACCGCAACGCCTCCGGAGCCAGCCGAACCGCAGCCGGCGCAAGATCCCGACGCATGGCGGCGCGAGGTGGCGGCTCGATTGAGCCATTACCGATCGCGCCGGCGTACGCGAGAGCCGCGCTATCCTTCGCTGCAATTGAAGTTCGAGACTGAACCCAGTTCCACTCCAGAGCCAACGCCGCCGCCCGCTGCTCCCGCGCTCCGCGATACAGAGGACTTCAGCTCCAGCGACTGCTGCTCCCCGCATTACCCTGGCTGAGCCGTCGGGCTATTCCGCGAACTATTCCCCGAGCTATCCGCGAATATTGCCCGCCGCCAGCAGCGAGGCCACGGCCAAGGTGATTGAGTTTGCCAGCTACAATCCGGCCCCCAGAGCCCTGGACGAACTGGCCGAACCGGTGCTGGACCGTCCCAGAATCATCGAGACGCCTGAGTTGGCGCCTCCGCCACCGGCCCTTGGTGGCATCCTGATTGAGCCGGTCGAAGAACCTGCGAACCAGAGGCGGCCTGGATTCGAGATTCCGTTGCAGGCCGCGCCCATGTCACGGCGCCTGGCCGCCGCGGCTATCGACGCCGTCCTGGTGATGTCCGCATTTACGGCTTTTGCGTATGTTGTTTTTCGGATCAATGCTGCGCTGCCTCCGCTCGGCAAGATAACCGGAACCGGTGCCCTCCTCATCGGTCTGATGTGGTCTGCGTATCAATATCTGCTGCTGGTTTACAGCGGCACTACGCCGGGTTGAAGCTTGCGAAACTCGAACTGCACCGCTTTGATGGGAGCCCAGTTCCGCTCCGGATCCGCCGCTGGCGAGTGCTGACATCCGTTCTCTCCGGCTTGTCGTTGGGCCTGGGCTATGCCTGGTGCTTCCTCGACGAGGATCGACTCTGCTGGCACGACCGCATCACCAGAACCTACATGGCGCCCAAGAAATGGTAGCGCCACCAGCCACGTAGGCCCAGACGCCTCGTCTGGGGGGTGAGCGAAGCTCACCGAAGTTGATGAGGCTCTGTTGGCGGACATCATCGCGGAGCTTTGCTCCGCCGGGCGGGTGTGTGGGCACCCGCGCCCTACGTGAGTCGTGGTGGTCTGCTAACATCTCTTAGTGACTGCAACTTCTCCCGTCCGCGTTCGCTTTGCTCCCTCTCCAACCGGGCATCTCCACGTCGGCAACGCTCGCACCGCGCTGTTCAACTGGCTTTTCGCCCGGCAAAAAGGCGGCACCATGGTGCTGCGCATCGAGGACACCGACGTCGAACGCAGCCAGGCCCGCTTCGAAGATCAGCTGATCGCTGACCTCAAGTGGCTGGGCCTCGACTGGGACGAAGGGCCCGACCTGGGCGGACCGTATGCTCCCTATCGCCAGTCCGAGCGCCTGGACATCTACCGCGAACACGCCGAACGCCTGGTCGATCAGGGCAAAGCCTACTTGTGTTTCTGCACTGAGGAAGAATTGCAGAAGGAGCGCGAACGCGCCCAGGCCGAGCATCGCCAGCCGATCTATTCCGGCAAGTGCCGCGCCATCGATGCAGCGGAAGCCAGTCAACGGCGAACAGCGGGAGAGTCCTGCGCCATCCGGCTGAGAATTCCTGAGCACCCCATTCGTTTTCACGACATTGTGCATGGCGATGTCGAGTTCTCGAACGAAGTGGTGAGCGATCCCATCATCCTGCGCTCGAACGGGATGCCGGTATACAACTATGTGGTGGTGATTGATGACGCGCTGATGAAGATCACGCACGTGATCCGCGGCGACGATCATCTTTCGAATACTCCGAAGCAGGTTGCGCTGTATGAAGCCTTGGGCTGGCCGGTGCCGGAGTTTGCGCACCTTTCGACGATTTTGGGCAGCGACCGGGAACGGCTCTCCAAACGGCACGGGGCGACTTCGATCGCCAATTTCCGCGATATGGGCGTGCTGCCCGAGGCGCTGGTAAATTATCTGGCTCTTGCTGGGATGGGCCCCGACCGGCGGCACGCGGGAGATTTTCACTCCCGAAGAATTGAAGAAGGAATTTTCTCTGGAGCGGGTGACGCCTGCGGCGGCCATGTTCGACATGGAGAAGCTCTACTGGCTGAACCGCCACTACATCAAGAGCTGGCCGGTGGGAAACCTTACCGCGCTGGGCGCGTGGTTTCTCTCCCAGGCAGGCTACCTCGAGCTTAAAGACGCGAAGTGGCTGAGCGCGGAAAGCGTCCCGCTCATTCACCTTGATGACGAATTACAGATCTGGCTCACGAGGATCACCGAGTTGCTTGCTCCCTCCGTCGACCGCTTCGACCAGCTACCCGAGCGAGCGTCGCTGATCTTCAACTACGATGCCAAGCGCTGCCCTTGCCGCGCCCGACAATGTCGAAGTGCTCGCCTGGCCCAACACCGACGCTGTGTTGACGAGATTCACGGTCAAGATTCTGGAAGACGAATCCGCCACAGCGGCGCAACTCACGCCGGACCGATTCAAGCTGATCGTAAACGAAGTAAAAGCTGAGACGGGCACAAAGGGGAAGGAATTGTTCCATCCCATTCGCATCGTGATCACGGGTTCGCACTCCGGGCCGGAATTCGACAAGCTGATTCCTATTCTCGAAGAGGGCAGCCACTTCAAGTTGCCCAAGCAAGTGCTCAGCGTGCGCGAGCGGGTAGAAGAGTTCGCGAAGCAGAGAGCCCACAAGAACTAGTACTCCGCCCCAGTAGCGCCCGCCGAACAGTCGCCGGGACGGCGGCGCTACGCCTGACACCAATGGAACTCCGTGCTATCGTCCTTCCATGATCCGATACGTGGCCGCTTTCTTCCTGCTGTTGTCCGTCACTGTGCCCAGCCTGGCTAAAGAGAAATATCAACACGCCGGCCCCATTCATCTCGACCGTGACGGCGAAAAATGGGCGGAGAAAACCCTGCGCAAGCTTTCTCTGGAAGAAAAAGTCGGACAGCTTTTCATGGTCTGGGTGCGGGCAGAGTTCCTCAACCTCAATAGCCCTGAGTATCTACAGTTGCGCGACACCATGCGCAAGTACCACGTCGGATCATTTGCCATGACGGTGCGCTGGGAGCCTCCATTCCTTTATCGCAATCAGCCCTACGAGGCCGCCGAACTGCTTAACCGTTTGCAGCAGGACTCCAAATTACCTCTGCTCTTCGCCGCTGACTTTGAGCGCGGAGTCACCATGCGACTGCATGGCGCAACCACGTTCCCGCACGCCATGGCTTTCGGCGCTGCCGGGAAAGCGGAGTACGCCGAAGCCTTCGGACGCATCACCGCGCAGGAGTCTCGCGCTGTCGGCGTGCACTGGAATTTCTTTCCCGATGCCGATGTCAATTCCAATCCCGCAAACCCCATCATCAATACTCGTTCCTTCGGAGAAGATCCGCAGCAGGTTGGAGATCTCGTAGCCGCATATATCCGGGGATCGCGAGCCAACGGCATGATGACCACGGCCAAACATTTCCCCGGCCATGGCGATACCGCAACCGATTCGCATCTCAGCCTGGCCCAGGTCACCGGAGACCGGGCTCGCTTGGATTCTGTGGAGCTGGCGCCCTTCCGCAAAGCCATCGCAGCCGGAGTCGATTCCGTAATGGTTGCGCACGTCACGGTTCCCGCGCTCGAGCCCGACCCCAATCGCGTGGCCACAACTTCCCCGGCGATCGTCACCGATCTGCTCAAGGGCCAGCTCGGCTTCCAGGGGATCGTCGTGACCGACGCCCTCGACATGGCCGGCCTCACCCGCCTCTACTCCGCAAACATCGGTCGCGCTGCCGTCGACGCCTTCAAAGCGGGAAGTGATCTGTTGCTCATCCCCGCCGACCTGGATGCGTCATATAACGCCGTTCTCGAAGCCGCCCGCAGCGGAGAGATTCCCTCGGCGCGGCTCGACGCATCAGTCCTCAAGCTGTTGAAAGCAAAGGCCTCATTGGGCTTGGATAAGGCCAGACTGGTGGATGTCGACGCTCTTCCCGAAATCGTGGGCAAACCTGAGAACCTGGCCATGGGCCAACAGATTGCGGACGACGCCGTCACCCTGGTTCGTGACAACGGCAAGCTGCTGCCGCTGAAACAATCGGGAACTGTTAAGGACGGGCTTCCGTATCAACACGTGGAAGAAGTGCGGAACGGAGTTGTGGCCCTGGTGCTTTCTGAGGATGTCCGCACCGAATCTGGCCGCGCCCTGGAGCGCGCGCTCAAAGCTCGCGTGCCCGATGCCAATGTGATCTATGTGGATCCGCGCATCGCTGCTGCCATGTCGGAGGAGATATTGAACGCGGTGGACCAGGCGCAGGCCGTGATCGCGGCCGTTTACGTGGTACCCACCGCCGGTAAAGCCATGAAGAGCGCGAACGGTTTGACCAACTCGGTTTCGCTCAACGACGCCAGTGGCACGCTGCTGCAGACGATCCTGGATCGCGCCGCGCAGAAAACCGCTGTTCTCGCCATGGGAAATCCTTACGTCGCCCAGGATTTCCCCGCCATACAGAATTATCTTTGCACTTTTTCCAACGCCAGCGTTTCGGAAGTCAGCGCGGTCAAAGCGCTTTTTGGCGAGATCGCCATTCGCGGCCATCTTCCGGTCAGCATTCCCAACATCGCGCAACGTGGCGCCGGAATCGAGCGGCCGTCACAACTCGCAGAGGAAGGATCGCAACATGCGCATACGCAACCCGGCTCAACGATAATTCGCGTCCGGTCCTGATCTTGGTCCTGACCTTGGCCTTCGGCGCCTTGCTGGTCCTGCCCGGCTGCGACGTCAACGTGAAAAAAGACAGCGAGGGGAAGGAAAAGAACGTGGACATCGAAACTCCCGTGGGCGGACTCCACGCCACGCAAAGAAGCCGACGTCCGCGACATCGGCCTCCCCGTGTACCCGGGCGCGCGCCGCAAGCAGGAAAGCAACGACGGGAACCAAAATAGCGTCCACCGTCAATATTTCCACCAGCCTGTTTGGCATTAAAGTCGTGGCCATCGAATATTTGTCCGATGATCCGCCGGAAAAGCTCGTCGCGTACTACAAAGACGAACTCAAGAAATATGGCAACGTGCTGGAGTGCCACACCAATGACAGTCATCCGGGGACAAACATGAATGGGGCTGACACTTCCGGCGACTCCAAAAAACTAAAATGCGAGGGCGACCAGAATGGCAAGACGGTCGAACTAAAAGTGGGTACCGACCAGAACCAGCACATCGCCTCCATCAAACCCGGCGATGACGGCAAGGGATCGGACTTTGGCCTGGTCTATATCCAGATGCGGGGCGGCAAGGACACAATCTGAGGAGATTGTCAGATTTCAGATTGAAGGGCGGCGCGTCACCTCGGTCTGAAGCCGGCAATCTTAAAGACCACTCAGTCTTCACGATCTGAAATCGAAAATCTCGCCCGCCTTCCTTGCCTGCCTCGCCGCCCTGCTGTAACTTGAAACTCAGTGGAGTATCCCTGTCATCAATGTGGCGCGGCCGTGGAGCAGGGAACAGCGTTCTGCCCGCAGTGCCGTGCGCCGCAGATTCGGGTTGCTGTCCCTGAGATCTGTGATCCCCTCGGGGATCGCCTCTGATTCGACTGCTGACCTCCCTGCCGGCTTATTTCGGCTCGCCTTTGACCACGCGAATTGAATGGTCACAGGCTTTGCCCGCCACCGCCCTGGCGGGATTGATCACTGCCCTGCTTATGATGACTCCTCTTGCCGACTTTGGATTCGGTATGCTGATCGGCGGGAGTCTCTCGGTAGTCTTTTACCGGCGCCGCATCCCGGTGGCCAATGTCACGCCTGGAATGGGGGCCCGCCTGGGGATGGTGAGCGGCATTCTGGGCGGCGGCATTTTCGCCGCGCTGCTCTCGGTCGGGACCACGCTGTTTCACGCCTGGGACAGCGTCCGTGCCAAACTGATCGAAGTAGTCGAGCAAACCGCGGCCCGCAATCCAGACCCGCAAACGCAACAAGCCCTGGAATTCTTCAAATCTCCTGACGGCATCGTTTTGCTGCTGACAACCGCCTTGATCGGCGCCCTGATTGCTTTCGTGATTTTCTCCGGGCTGGGAGGAGCTCTGGGCGCTGCATTCCTCCGGCGCAAAGAACATCCATAGTAACCCCGGACCACGTCGGGGAAGCCGTCCCCGGCTGTTCGGCGGAGCAAGGCTCCCCGCGGTGCGGCTCCAGGCAAAGGCGGTCGAGGTTCGCTCGACTGGACAGCCGGGGGCGGCTGTCCCCACGTGATTCGGGGTAACGCCGTGCAGAAGATTTCCTCAAACTGCGCCACTGACGGCATCTCCGCAGGTTGCGCGCCATCGCAAGGCAGTCTATAGTCACCGTTTCGGAGAGTGCCATGAGACATCTCCTCAACTGGGCGCTGAGCGCCCTGGCGGTCTGGATTGTGGCCCGGCTGGTGCCGGGTTTTCACGTCAATGGGCCGCTGGCGGCGCTGATTGCGGCGCTCGTGATCGGCTTCGTAAACGCAACTCTCGGCGTGTTCCTGAAAATAATTACCTTCCCCCTGGTCCTGCTCACGCTAGGACTATTCTGGCTGGTCATCAACGCGGCCATGATCGAGCTGGCCTCGGCGGTTGTTCCCGGCTTCCATGTGGATACTTTCGGCGCTGCCTTCGTGGGAGCGATCGTTCTCGCTCTGGTCAACATGTTCTTCCGCTGGCTGGCGGGATCTAGCAGAGACCGGGGTTGAGCGAAGTCTTCGCAGATTATTCCGATTTGAAATCTTGCGAGGGCGAGACGCCCTCGCGACAGCCGGCGGGACGCCGACGCTACTGATCACACGCCACGCGGAATCCGTAGTCGGCGTAATGAAATTCGGGAGGAATGCTGGAGCGGGCTGCACACCGGGAAGCCTTGATGTGATGACGCCAGGATCCGCCGCGCGACGCTCGACGGTCGCCGTGATCCGGACCTGTCGGGTTGCGCTCAGGTGACTCCGCGTAATAGCCCGCCTTATACCAGTCGCTGCACCACTCGTGCACGTTTTCGCAGATGTCGTAAAGGCCAAACGCGTTGGGCGCGTATTGCGCCACCGGCTCAGGGCCTTTCTTCCAGCGCTTTTCGTAGTCGGGCAATGACTGCGGCGGACCGTCGCCCCAGGGATAGAGCCGGCTCTCGACGCCGCCGCGTGCTGCCCGTTCCCATTCCACCTCCGTCGGCAAGCGATAGCTCAGACCAGTGCTCAGGCTGAGCCATTCGCAATATTTGACTGCCTCAAACCAGGAAACCGCGACGACCGGCTGTTCAGCATGGCTGAAATCCGGATTCTCGCGAAACGGTGCTGGTGGATTTCCCGTGGCCCGCACGAACGGGTCGTAGTCGGCGTTCGTTACCGCGCAAGAAGCCAGCCGAAATTCATTCACCCACACGCGATGAACCGGACGCTCATTGTCTTGACCCGTGTCCGATCCCATCCAGAACCAGCCCTCCGGAATGCGCACGAGTCGTGGTTCGACCGAGATAGCTCGCGTAGACGGAAGGGGCGAGGGCATGAATCTATAGTTTATTGCGTTCGTCCGATTTTGACTCCGTGGAGAACCAGTTCCACAAGAAAGGAAAACATCTTCCATCGCCCATTCCCCGCCTCTTTGTCCATATTTATCTACCGCATTATCATACAGATACGAGGGTTCTCCAACGGGTCTAAACGTGCTCTGTACTCAGGTAGAGACGTTAGGATTCTTGCTCCACCGGGATGGATTTCTTATGAAGCTATTGTTCAAGTTGCTCCTCGGCGGTGTGGTGCTGTTGACTACAGCGTTCGCCCAGGAACCAACCCGCGCCGTGGTCTCGCAGGAACCGGTTACTCCGTCCGCCGCGTCCAGAGAGCAAGTGATCGTCACGGGCTTGCCACAGCGATCCGCGCCCCTGGTACAGCCGAAAGCCTTGCCGCCACTAAATCCATCTCTGGGAGAAATTGCCCGCAGAGCCCGCGCCGCTCACACCGCGGCCCCGAAGGCGCAAGTAGTGATTGCGGACGACGCGCCACCCCAAAAGTAAGAGCGCCTCATCACAGTTTCGTGATCGCTTCGGCTCGAGCTTAGCCTGCGACCCTCGGCAGATTCCAATGCTGCCAGACGCTGACCAGACGCAGCCCTAAACAAACGACATCGCCCAGGATGGCAGACAGCGTAGGAGGCAGTCCCAGCTTTCGCCCCACGATCATCGCAGCTGATCCTGACATCGGCGCGCAAGACTGTCGGTATTCGCGCCAGGAACATGTCGCGGATCGTCCCTCCACCCACTCCAGTGATTGTCCCCAGCGGAATCGCAATGAAGGGATGCATTTTGTAGATCAACGCTTTTTGCGTCCCAGCGACGGCGAACAGCGCCAATCCCGTGCGTCGAGAACAATCATGACTCCAATGGGAATACTTTGAACGAAACGATGGAGGAAGAAAACGATGGCCGCGCCCGTAAATACCACCGCTGAGTAACGCCAATCGCGCAGTGAATTCGGCGGGACGGCGCCGATCAGGAGGTCGCGAAGAATTCCTCCACCTAGGGACGTCGCAAACGCCAAGACCATCAGGCCCAGAACATCGAGATTACCGCTGATCGCGGCCGTGGCTCCCTCAATCGCGAAGAGCAAGGTCCCAGCCAGATCGACTGCGAACAGCAGTTTTTCCGGATCGTACTTCATAAGTTCCGGTTGCCGATCGGAATAAGTCCCCGCAGATGCCCTGGGAACGGGGGATTCGATCAAAGGCCGTCGCCGGGGTCGCTACGAGAGGAGTACAAGTGGGTGACTCGGACCAAATGCCCGCTCGGGCAATTGCAGATACACTGTTTCCACAATCAGCGCCGATCTGCGGATGACCTCGACAAAAACATCAACCCTGGGAGCTATTTGTCGCCAGCGCTGTCCCCGCTGCCGCCAGGGGAAAATTTTCCTTTCCTCCATCTTTCTCGGTTTCCCCAAGATGTGCCCACACTGTGCCGTCTGCGACCTCAAGTTTCAGCGGGAGGAAGGGTATTTTCTGGGAGCCATGTACATCAGCTTTGGCTTGGCGCTCGCGATCATCGCGCTGATCGCAGCATTGTTGTGGGCCATCACCGGCTGGTGGATTACCAACGACGTAATCTGGGCGCTGATATTGTTCCTGCCCCTCGCTCCGAGCATTTCACTCTTCGCCCGGGTGCTCTGGATCTATCTCGACCAGACGTTCGATCCCGAACCTCCACCACCAGCCGCGTAGGGGCAGATGTCCTCATCTGCCCGGTCGAGCGCAGCTCGACGGGTGCTTGCATGGAGCGAAAAAATAGCAGAGCTTGGCACCGCCGGGCAGATGAGGACATCTCGCCCTACGTGGCTGGTGGCAACTACAGACTCAGCGTACCTCGGCCAGTTGCATTCGCAGTTTGTGGGTGGCGCGGAACAGTGTGTTCTTGATCGTGCCTTCCGTCGTGTTCAGCATTCCGGCAACGGTACGCAGCCTCATGCCGTGGTAGTGCTTGAGCTCGAACACCATTCTCTCGCGAGGCGAAAGCCGGCCCAGGGCGCGAACGATGCATTGCTGGAGTTCCCGTCCCGCAAAGCTTCGTTCCGGACTGGCAGCCGGGCTGTGATCGGGCATGCGGTCGAGCAGATCTTCCGGCTCGCCGTCTGGAGACATCGTCGTATTCAAGTCCCGGCCGCGAGAATTCTTCTTGCGCAAATGATCCAGACAGAGGTTGGTGACGATGCGATAAATCCAAGTGTAGAACGAACACTCGAACCGGAAGCGCGCAAGATTGATGTAAGCCCGGAGAAACGCTTCCTGATAAATGTCCTGCCCATCTTCCGGAGAACCAGTGAGGTGGATGGCCAGCCGCAGCACCGCGCGATCGTACTGCCGCACCAGTTCTTCGAAAGCGGCGGTGTCGCCCTGTTGGGCCTGGCGAATCAGCACGGAATCGTCCACTCGGATCGGCGCCCCTGACGCTGGTTTCGCTTCACGGGACCCAGCACCGGCCGGCTCAGGTATGGTGCTACGCGAATTTTGCCGCTCTCAGACACACTCATATTCGTTCACCCAACGAACTTGTAACCCGTTCCGTGCACCGTGAGGATGAAGCGAGGCTCGTCCGGCTTGGGTTCAACCTTCTGGCGCAAGCGAACAATGTGCGCGTCCACGGTGCGCGTGGTAGGAAAGCGGTCATAGCCCCACACATCCTCGAGCAGGCGATCACGGCTCAAGGTTTCGCCGGGATGGCACAGAAAATATTTCAGCAGCTCGAATTCCTTGGACGAAAAGTCCATAGCCTCGCCGCTGCGTGAAACCTGGCAGCTTTTCAGATTTACCTCGACCTCGCCAAATGAGTAACACTCCTGGTCTTTCGGAACAGTCTTGGCGCGGCGGAGAACCGCTTTAACCCGGGCCAGCAGTTCGCGGATGGAAAACGGCTTAGTCACGTAGTCATCCGCACCCAGCTCCAGCCCGACCACCTTGTCTACTTCCTGGCCGCGCGCCGTGAGCATGATGATCGGCACCGAAGGCCGCTTGGCTTTGAGCTGCTTGCAAACGTCGAGGCCGCTCATGCGGGGCATCATCACGTCGAGGATGACCAGGTCTGGAGCCTCCTTCAGAGCGCGCTCCAGCCCGGCAACGCCATCGGGAGCGGTGATGACGTCGTATCCTTCGAATTCGAAGTTGTCGCGCAAACCCGCCACCATGTTGGGTTCGTCTTCGACAATCAGGATTCTGGTCATCGCTAGTCCTTGCTTGCTGCCGACTTTGCTGGAGCCGAAAAGCCGCGCTGTTCCTACGCGTTCGCGGCCGTGTTCTGAGGGCCCTTGACCGGCAATACAATGGTAAATTTGCTGCCCTGGCCCGGCGAGCTGTCCACTGCAACCTCGCCGCCGTGGGCCTGCACGATGTGGCGCACCAGCGAAAGGCCCAGGCCGCTGCCTTTCGTGTTGTGTACCAGCGGATCGCCCACGCGATAGAACTTCTCAAAAATCTTCTGCTGCTCCTGATGAGGTATGCCAATGCCCTGGTCCACCACTTCCAGTTTCACCGAGCCGTTGTCGCGATACAGGTTTACGCCGATATACTTTCTATCCTGCGAATACTTGAGGGCGTTGTTCACCAGGTTCAGTAGGGACCGGGCCATGGCTTCGCGGTCCACGCGCATCGACGGCACTTCATCAATCTTCTCTTCAAACTGGAAACCGCTCTGCTCCAGCTGGTAGCGATAGGAATCGAGCGTGTTGTGCACCAGTTCGCTCATATCGGTTTCGCGGAAGTCGTATTCCTTGCGTCCAGCCTCGATACGGGAGAAGTCGAGAATGTTGTTGATGAGCGCGGTCAAGCGTTCGCTCTCTTTGCGGATGATGCAGTAATACTCCTGATATTTCTCCGGACTGGTGAGCCGCCCCATCTCCAGCGTCTCGGCGTACAAGCGGATGAGCGAAAGCGGCGTGCGCAACTCGTGCGAAACGTTGGAGACGAAATCGGACTTCAGCCGCGCCAGCGCCATTTCCTTGGTGACGTTGCGATAGGTCAGCACGATTCCGCCCGCCAGTACCAGGGAGAGCGCGGCAAGAGTAAGGAAGCTGATATGCGCGAAGCGCTCGCCGATGGCTGCCAGCGTGGTCCCTCGCAGCTTGATCGCCAGCGTCAACCCCGGGAAGGCGCCTTCCAGGTTTCTCTCCACTTCCGGCGCCCCGCCATCCCACCCACTGGATTGAGCCAGCGCCGCAGATTCATACTTGCCGCGCAGCATCATGACCGCATGGTTCCGGTCGGTCTGAGCGTCGCTGACATTGCGAGTAATCACGTCATTCAGCATCTCTGGGAAAGAATTGGTCGCGCAGATAGTCGGCGTCTAACGCCACGCCGCCGATCGCGAGTGACCCGGTATTCGGGTCCTTCATGAGAAACAGTCGCGTCAGACTGATAGACCTTCTTGTCGCCTCGCGGCACCCATTCGCTGTCAAACATAGTACGGCGATCCCCTTTTTCTGACCGTGCGCCAGCTTTTCAGCACGTCGACTTGAATTCCATCTTCAACCAGCCCTCAAACATCTTGCTCAGGTAGTCGGCTTCGTCGCGAAACGCCGGGTCCTTCTTCAGGCGGCTCGGCTTGAGAGCGAAATACCATGCCCGTCTCGGGTGAAAACACGAACAGGTGCGCGGCGTAGGGATGGGCGGCCAGAATCTTGTCCAGAGTTGGCCCGCACGCCTCACTAGGCGCGGGGACGTCGGTGCGCACGTCATCCACCAGTTCGTACGCTTTGTGGTTGATCTGTTTCTCCGAAATGGCCAGCACCTGGCTGAAGTCGCGCTGGATGGCGGCTTCCACAGCGCGGTCGCGCTGAATGTGCAGCACGTGCCACGCGCTCAGGAATCACCAGGGCCGCGGCGGGCAATATGACCGCGAGCTCCAGGGTCAGGAGCAGCCGGGTCTTTTCGTTCCACCGTTTCGTTTTCATTTTCGATCCCACATCCGGGCCGTGTCCTCGTCGGCCCACAACCAACATAGTCAAGTGCAGCCTGACCAGTGTCAATCGGGCGTAAAAATACGTAAAAAGTTGTGAACTGGTTGATCAGGAAGGTGCACGATCGAAAGCGGCCACGGATTTGCGCGGATTCACGCGGATAATAGCGGATCAATAAAAGAACAATAAGATTTCGATCCGTGAAAATCCGTGGCTGGTTCAGGGTTTTGCCACTGGCGGAGCTACGGCAATCTGAAATCAACCGTAACGAAGGTCTCGGCTTCGACCGCGCGGCCGTTGATCAGGTAAGGCTGGTAGCGCCACTGCTTCACGGCCCGATACGCGGCCTGGCCGAGCAGCAAAGAGCCGCGCACCAACTTCAGGTCCTGAATCGTGCCGTCCCGGCCGATCCATGCCTGCAGCACAACCGGGCCCTGCAAGCGTGCCTTGACCGCCTGTTCGGGATAGTTGGGCAGAACTTTCTGCAGCAGCAAGCCGGCGTGAAAGATCCTCGGATAGCGATACTGGTTCGAGGGCGGCGAGAAGTGATGGCGTAATGCGTTCCGCCACGCTGCGCATGCTCGCGCTCTGGACCTGCATCTTCAAGCTTTCAGGAATCCGGACCGCGCTTGTGGGCGCAGCCGGCTGCTGGCCTGGCGATTGCGTTTCAGCCTGAATCGGTTGCGTCGCCTGCGATGGCGTGGCGGCCGCGCCTTTTTGAAATGGATCTCTCACCGGAGTAAACGTGATACGCGAAACCGCCCGGCCGGGACGCGCGAACTGCGGGCCGCCGTCATTTTCGGCCGTCTGAACCGCCGGTGCTGGAAGCTCGTCCGCGCCGGGCCGGTGCAGCCACCCCTCCGTCCGCTCCAGCACGCGCCCGCACAACTTGGCCACAGAATTCGCTGTGCCTTGTCCGCGGAGCGGTTCGCTGAATACATAACCTACAGAGAGAAAGGCTATCGCGATCGCGAGGCCTGGCAGCACCCGCTTTCGGCCCCGTTGCTGAAGGCCGGCCGACGACGAAAAACTTGGCTGCGGCGCCTGGAACAAAGTCTGCACCCGCGATCGATACAGCAGGTCGTCGTCAAAAATCGATTCGGCAGCGACCACCGGCGACTCGGATTCCGTACGGCGTGGGGGAGGAGCGGAGGGCCAGGCCCGCAGGCGAGGCAACGGATCGAAAGTCTTGTTTTCTGCAGTCCCGCTTGGTGAGCCGGCAACGGCCTTGGGCTCCGGCTGGTTTGCGATCAAGTCTTTCGCCGGTGAGGAGTCCAACCTGGGCAACCAAGACTTCATTTGCGCAAGAAATGAGTCGCAGGTCAGCAAGGCATACTTGACTTCATCCGGAACCAGCGGCCGGCTCAAGACCAGGTCGGCGCCCGCCCCACGGGCAGCGTCGGCGGTTTCTGCGTTGGCAATCGCCAGCGTAAAGGCCGAGTGGTTGCCCTTAAGCTCGCGCACAGTCTTCAGCAGGAAGACCGCTTCCAGTCCTTCGTTCCAGTCCGATACAACGACATCAAAGCTGCGACTGGTGATTTTTTCCACCGCGCTGAAGATTTCCGGGCAAGTCTCCACCTCGAATTCGAGATCTTTGAAAGCCTGCCTCAGGGCGCGTGAGGCCTCCTCATCGGAGGAGAACAGCAGAGAGTGTGGCCACATACTATCGAGACTAGTTGGGCCGGGTTCTAGCGACAAGTTACGAAGTGCCCCGAAAACAGCCGCTGCGGGCCACGTAACTGCGAGGTCGGTTACCTGTCCCGAAGGACAAGTGCCGACGGTAACCGATGAATTCATTTGGACGGCGATTTCATACGGCAGGCACTGTTCCCCAGGGTCGAGACGGACAAAACAGGGTAAAAACACTGAACCGGACAGTCTTCCCCAAGGTGTGCCAGATCTCACCGTCCGACGACATTATTCTCTGCGGAATTGTCGCGCCACCGATTCCGGCAAGTCCTCTTCCAATTTGGTGGCCAGCCATTGCTGCAGTATGGGCTTCTGCTCCGATGGAATCATCAGCGAACGCAGCCCCGCGCGTCGCGTTTCGTCGTACCAGCAGACTTCGGCCTCGATTTTGAAGCGCATCGGCTCGCCGGGCAGCTTAAACAAAACTCTCACCTGTGCCCCTGGCTTTAGAACGGGCGATTCAGTGATGGCAAATCCGCCCTCGCTGATATTCATTATGTGGCAATTGACTTCCTCGCCGTGAGCCTGGATCGCCGCCGGAATTTTGATGGGACAACGAAAGGAACGCCGGCGCTCACGCACAATCAATCCGAAAGCGGCTTTCAATGTCCGCCCGACGGTGTTCGTGGACAGGGGTTTCTCCATTACAAAATTGGGCTGGATATCGAACCTCGTAGGCTGCCCGGGATCTGTGATGGCAAAGGTTACAGCGGTCCGATTGGATGGAGAACGACGGACCTGTGCCAGTAGTTCATCCGCATGCGCCAGCCCAAAATCGACGATAACCGCTTCGAATTTCTTACGGTTCAACAGGCGAAGAGCCGCGCTGACGTCGACACAAACTTCAGTCTCGATGGCCAGTTGCTGCATACCATCGCCCAGTTGCTGGGTGGCGGCCGAATCGTCGCATACAAGAAGCACGCGACCCATTGCTGGGCTGGTCCCAGCAGGGCCAATTCCAGGAGAACTCATGCCGACAGACCCCTCCCTGTGTACTCGCCTGTATCTTGCTCTGTCTCTGGTCGATTGTCCCCCTGAAATGAGCCATTTGCCCATTAAAATGCTCTTCGTCGGAAAACCGGAATTGGGAGATTAGAACGTCGTAATAACGGCGCGACGGAACCTGGGTCGAGGGAACTTGGGGTCAGTCAATGACTACTCTCTTCCGTATCAGTCGGTTCTGGGCTCCGCGGCGAAGGTCAGGATTCTGTGGGGTCGTTCCCGGTCGCGCATGCTGGTCAAAATGAGTGGTGTAGTCTTCGGCCACAAAATCATAGTCTGATATGTGGCGTCGGACTTCTGCTGCGACGCTCGGCCGGAGTCTCCGACCGATTCGATGGCTGCGGTGGTTGGGATCGGAGGGTAGATTTCTTGCGGGCCAAGCTCGCGGCATGGGAATCGGTTCGCACCCCCGGATTTCTTTTGTCCACGGCAGCTATATCCGCCGTCGGAGAAAGTATTGAAGCACGCCCTGCCAGCAAGACCACGGCAAAAGTCAGTAGTGTGGCAGCCATGACCGCTGGCTGCCAGAACCGTTTATGGGGTTGTCCATCCGCCGGACGACCGGAGACGCCCGAATTGTGATTGCCCCCGGCCCCTTTTTGTGCGGTGGCGTCCGCGTTCGGCTGGGCCGCGAGCACCCGCAACCCGGCTTGGCTGAAGACAATACCAAGATCGTCAGCCGCAGGTACAAGGGCCGGGAGGCCAGAGCCTTGCCCAGAGGCTGCCGTCGATTCCCCGACGCCGCCGGATTCACTTAACCGAGACGCCTTGATGCAATTCCACACCGCAGCTTCGGTTCCGAGATGTTTCTGGAGATCCTGAAGCGGAGGTGTGGCCTGAGATGCTTGGCCCCTCGCGGCCCCTTCTGTGCTTACCGACGCCAACCCAGCGGCCTGAAGGCCGGCGAGAACAGCCTCCGAGGTCATTACCAATATGCACTCATCGGCAGTAATCTCCCCCGGTCCGAAAGACTTGATGTGAGAGCCGGCGGATTCTAAAGCCTGGGCAAGTTCCGCCGAAAGAGGCCGGATTCGAGTGATGTATACAAGGGAGGGCATGGGGGTACAATTTTTAGGGCCAGTGCAATTAAATTGCCAGTCGGAGCGCCGGACTAGCGGCGTAACCGCTTCAAACCAAAGACAATAATACAAGACGCGAAATGGCAACTCTCACAAGTGGACAAAAGTTTGCAGGAATTTACCCGCATGAAAATCTCCTGCGCCGGGATTTCACAGAGGTTAGATGCTCAATACTGCCTTGGCAGACGCTAATCCTCTTCGACTTCATTCAGCCGGGAGAGAGCCACCTTCTGCCGGCCGTCCTCACCAAAATTTGATGGATCGAGCCAGCGCTCGAAGTTCGCCTTTCGGACGGGCCATTCGGAATCGAGCATGGAGAACCACGCGGTATCCCGATTTCTTCCCTTGACGATCATGTGTTGCCGGAAAACCCCTTCGAACCTGAAACCAAAGCGCAGCGCCGCTCGCCGCGAAGGAGCATTGAGCTTGTTGCACTTCCATTCGTAGCGGCGATACCCCAGGTTTTCGAAGACGTGCCGCGCCATGAGATACATGGCCTCGGTGGCCAGCGTGGTTTGTTGCAAACGCGGGGTGTACAGGATGCTGCCTACCTCAATCACCCGGTGGACCGGCTCGATTCGCATGTACGACGCGTACCCCACCGCCCTTCCCGACGCGTTGTCCAGGATGGCCAGGAACAGAGGATCTTCCGAGGCCGCGATCCGCCGCAGATGGACGTCGAAGGCGGCCCGATCGGTAAACGGTCCCTCGAACAAGTATTGCCACAACCGGTCGCCGGCCTCTCCGCAGGTCCCTTCATAAAGGGCGGCGCCGTGGGCTTGAGGGTCGAGAGGCGCCAGCGTAACCACTCGCCCCGGCAACGTCGTCCGTGCTGGGCGCCGGGCCGGGGTTCCAACGACGGCAGGGCCGATTGGCATCGCAACCTCAGACTTTGCTTCGTCATGCATCTTGACGGTTCGTCGTTCTCAAGGGGTTGAGCCAGCGGCCCGCACTCTACTCCGCCGTCCGACACTATATTGTGCACCATGCCGACGACGTTATTGCCCTCTGCGGGTGTTCTTCCTTCAAAGCGACGTTGGGCAGACTGCTTTACAAAGTTTTACGATCCGGCTCACAACCATTTCCTGCCCGGCCACGTTCTCACCACTGCGGAGTAAAATCGCTTCGCGGCAGGTCGATCTATCCTGCCTTCCCATTCTGCAAGATTCTCAGAGAGGCCGGCTAGTGAAATTCAGTTTCGACCATTTTGTAGGTTTGGTCTCGATCGTACTCTTGGCTTTCGGCACAGCGATGGCACAGTCCTCGGGCGAAGGGCAGGCGAACAATCATTCCATCGCCACCGCCAGTTCACCAGACCAGCCGGTGACCACCATGTCGGTCCAGGTCAAGGTGGTAAATGTCCTGGCCACAGTGCGGGACAAACACGGAAAGATTGTGAATGGCCTGACCAAGGACGATTTCACGATAACCGAGGACGGGCGCGCGCAAACGCTGAAATATTTCGCTCGCGAAACCGATCTCCCGCTTACGCTCGGCCTGCTGGTCGATACCTGCATGAGCCAGAGACGGGTGCTTAGCGAGGAACGCGACGCCAGTCAGAGCTTTCTGGCGCAGGTGTTGCGCGAAGACAAGGACAAAGCTTTTGTCATCCACTTCGACCGCGAGGTGGAGCTGTCACAAGATCTTACGTCCTCGCATGAACAATTGCGAGCGGCGCTGGAGTCGTTGCAAACGCCGCAGTTCACCCGCACCAGCGGAGGAGGAGGGAAGCAACGACCCCGGATCAGGCTCGGGACGTGGTTCTGGCCGTCACGGCGGCGGAACTCTTCTCTATGACGCTGTCTACTTGGCTTCTGACGAACTGATGCAGAAGCAGCCCGGCCGCAAGGCGGTGATCGTGCTCTCGGACGGCGTGGACATGGGCAGCAAGGAAAGTCTGGAGTCGGCGATCGAGGCAGCCCAACGAGCCAACACCATCGTCTATTCCATTTTGTTCAAGGATGACGAAGCCTACGGAAATGGCGGAGGCGGCTACGGCCGGACCGGCATCAGTATCCCGGGAATGGGAGGTCCAGGACTGGGTCGCGGCGGGATGGGAGGCGGGCGAGGCGGGCGGCGGTTCCCCGAAGAGCATGCCGACGGCAAGAAAGTTCTGGAGCGGATCTCGAGGGAAACCGGTGGACGCCTGTTTCAAGTGTCCAAGAAGGAGCCGGTCGACCAAATCTATTCCCAGATTCAGGAAGAGCTACGCAATCAATACAGCCTTGGCTACACCCCTAATGCCGCTGGGCCCGGATATCATAAGATTCTGGTTAGCGCCAATAAGAAGGATCTGATCGTCCAGGCTCGGGATGGATACTACGGAGACAAGTAAACCTAGATATCGGCTTCAGGCTGCCAGGGTGTCACCTTCTGATTCTCTTCCCATTGCATTTTGCGTTCCTGGTCCCTGAGTTCGCGTTCCAGTTCGCGCATTTCCTGTTGCAGCTCTTGCTTGTGGTTGCGTAGTTCGCGCGTGGCTTCCTCCACGCTGGGTCTTATCCGCTGGATCTCACGGACCGCGCGTTCAACTTCCGGCCTCACCCGCGCGATCTCGGATTGTACGTCGCTCAGGTCAATCACGGTTTCAGCGTCAACGTCAGGGGCCTCGAGAGTCTCGTCCGTGTCGAGAAGCTCCGACTGGTTGCGTTCCGGCACGGTCAACGTCAGATTTTGTTCCTTCTTTTCCCGAATGATGCTGACGGTGACCGCGCTGCCCTTGCGGCCGTGCATGGCATGAGTAAAATCGCCGCTGTCACTGATTGATTCCCCGTTGACTTTCACGATCACGTCGCCGGCCCGGAACCCGGCTTGCTCAGCGCGACTACCCTTCTCCACTGAGCGCACCAGTACTCCCTTGCCGTTTTTCGCGCCGAAGAAGTCCCCCAGCTGGGGAGTAAGGTTTTCCACCATCAACCCGCTGCGCGCGGAAGAGTGCACCACCACGATGGAGACCGGCATATCCATCTCCGGAACAAATGGGGTGGCGTTTATTGGCGGCATTGCAGGTATTGCCGGTATCGCTGGCATGGTGAAGTTAAATGCCTTTCCCGGCCCGCCCATGGTCTTTTTGCGGTCTGCCAGCTGGGCCTTCATGGTCATGGACTGGCCGTCGCGGCTGATTCCCAGAGTCACTACGCGTCCAGGGGGAATTTCGCGGATCATGCGGCGCAACTGCTCCACGCTTTCCACCTGGTTGCCGTTGAGGCTGAGAATTACGTCATGCTCTTTGAGTCCGGCCTTGCCGGCGGGAGCATCCTGATCGACGAGCGTGACTTCGACGCCGTGTTCTTCCTTCAGTTTCAGATCGGCCAGGCGATCGGTCGTGACATCGCGAGTGTCAACGCCCAGGTACGATCCGCCGCCGAATTCCTCGCTGGAGTATCCGAAGGCTTCACTGAAGGGTTCCTGCGAGCACAGCTGCCCTCCATTTGCGGCTACTGCAAACATCGGCAAAACCAGTATGGCGAGGATTGATGTACGCATGTTCGTTCCTCTTCTCATATAAATCTTTGGCTGGTGGAAGCCGGGCGTCCTCGCCCGTCCTCCATCAAACTCGGCTCTTTCCAGGCTCAGCGGCTGGCCAGAAACGTGATATCTCCGGTCGTAGTCCGCACCTTCAGCGTCGGGCCGCCTCCGTTCAACTTGCCCTCGGCGGTGGCGGTGCCGGGCCCCCACTCGCCCCCTTCAGTTGTAACTCGAATCTCGGAAAAATCAGAGCGAATACGATGGCCATTGGCCAATTCGATGGACGCTCGAATGGTGATGTTTAGCGTTAGGCGCCAGGTAGACCGTGATGTCCCCGGCGGAAGTCTCCAGTACCGAGTCCGTGCGCTCCGTTCCGGAGACGAACTTGGCCACAATACCGCCAGCTCCGGTCTCCGCCCGGGCCGCGGGCACGCCGTTCAGCGTAATGCTGCCACCGCCGGTCTCAGCTCGCACCGCTCCCGTCGCGGAACTGAGACGGATGCTGCCGCCGCCGGTTTCAATTTCTGCCGGGCCCGCAATCTCGCCTAGCTCGATGCTGCCGCCGCCCGTGGTGACTTTCAGCGAACCCGCGCAGCGTTGCACCTCGATGCTGCCGCCACCCGTTTCGAGCACGGCGCCCTGCAGGCCAGATTCCACCACCACGCTGCCGCCGCCGGTCTCCGCGCTAATCTTCCCCTTGGCGGAAACCACCTTGATGCTACCGCCGCCGGTGCGCAATGTGAGATCTCCACCGACCGTGCCCACGTCAATGCTGCCGCCACCGGTCTCGGCGTTGATCACGCCTCCGATATCATCCAGGTGAATGCTGCCGCCTCCGGTTTCGCCTTCAACCCGCCCGGCGATGCCCGTAGCCGTGAGATCGCCGCCGTCAGTTTCGACTTTCACCAGATCGGTGCCGCGCGGAACGTTGATCACGAATTCGCTGGAGGAGCGGTGTGGTCTGCTGCCTTGCCACTCGCCCACCACCCATGCGGTGTCTCCGCGGACATAAACGCTGATTTTGTAGGACTCGAATTCGCGGCGGGCCTTGTCTTCTGATGAGGCGTTGGAATGATTGCTGATGACATAGTTAATCGCCGGTTGCGAACCGCCCACCACCCGCACCACGCCTGACTCCACTTTCACGCGCAGATTCTTCGCCGCCGCCAGAGAACCGGTGATCTGCCGTGACCACCTGCCATTTTCCTGATAGACCCGTGTTTGTTCGTCAGGACGGACTTCCTGCGCTACCGCGAGAGGCAGGAGCAGCCACATTAGCGCAACGATTTTAGGAGCCTTTTTCAACTGTCACCTTCCGATCTGCTCTATACCAACGAGCTGCTTGCGCCATCCTTAACTTAATCAATCTTCCCTCAATCAATCTCCGACATCTGAGAAAGCACATTTCTGGCCTGCGTGCGGATGTAAAGATTCTGATCGTTCTCCGCCAGCTTTTGCAGCACCACACGCACGCTGCTGTCGGCGCGCACCGGTTCGAGCAGAACCAGCGCCTGGGCCCGCAAGCCGGGATTGGAATCGTTTACCAGGGCCTCGAGCACGGCATCGCGCACGCGAACGTCATTTTTTACATAAGACCCCAGCCCTTCAATCGCCTTCAGCCGCACCCCGGGATTCGAGTCATAGCGCAAGGCATACAAAAGCGCCTCGCGCACGCGGGAATCGTTCGGCGTCTGAGTCAGCAGGTCCACGGAATCCATGCGCACGCCCGAGTTGTAGTTATTGCGGGTAGCGAACAGCAGCAACTGCTGGATGCGCTGGTCGTTGAGCGAACCCTGCGCCTCCTGCGTCGAAACGGTGTTGTAGCGGATGCTGATTTGAGACGACCCAGGCTGTTGCGAGATCGATTGGATGCCCGTAATGGAAGATTCTGTGGGAGTAGCGGTAGCAGAGGAGAGATCGACTGGGTTGCGGCCATTCATCACTTGATACGTCGCCCCAATCCCGCCGGCAAAGCCCAGGATGAAGATGGCAGCCGTCAGGGCCGGAGCCAGCTTGATGGGACGAAGCCACGCACCCGGGTCGAACACCAGGCGCTGCCAGAAGCCGCCCTGCTCGGTGGTTTCTAGCTCTTCCTGCAGGCGCATTCGCGACGCTGTAACCAGATTGGGAGAGGGCTCCTGGACAGGAAACTGGGAGAGCGTGGCATGAAGTTGGCGGGCCGCTTTCAGCTCAGCCGCGCAATCGGTGCAGCGCGCCACGTGTTGCTCCAGTTCGTAACGAGCGTCGTCCGGCAGCTCGTTGTAGATATGCAGCAGAATATTTTCCTGGACCCATTCGCATTTCATAGTTTCACCCCTTCAAGGGGGAGGTGTGAGACGGACACTCTTGTCCGCCGCCTTTGATTTGTTTTGTCTGCCGCCCTGCGGTCGGCCTGGACGGGCGAGACGCCCGTCCCTCCATAAACCTTCTTCATCGCATGTCCGCCAGAGAGCCACGCAATTTCTGGGTGGCCCGGAATAAAGTATTTTTTGCTGTTTCTTCGGTCGTATTCAAAATCTCGCCTACGGTCCTCAACTTCAATCCCTGATAATGCTTCAGTTCAAAAACCATGCGCTCGCGGGGCGTTAGCTTGTCCAGAGCATGGTTGATACGCGTTCCCAGTTCGCGGCGCATCAAGTCGCGCTCGGGATTGGCGCCGGCCCTGACATCGGGAACCTGGCTCAGGACGTCATAAGCTTCGCCCTGCGCATCCACTCCCGACCGGAGCATCTTCCTTACGCACCTGCTTTTTCCGCAGGTGATCCAGGCAAAGATTGGTCACGATGCGGTAGATCCAGGTGTAGAAGGAGCACTCGAAGCGGAAGTTTCCCACGCTCTTGTACGCCTTCAGGAAGGCATCCTGATAAATGTCCTGGGCTTCGTGCTCCGACCCGGTGAGGTGCATGGCCAGCCGGAGAACCGCCTGGTCGTAGTGCCGCACCAGCTCCTCGAAGGCGGCGCGATTGCCGCGCTGCGCTTCGCGGACCAGCAACGTGTCATCAATACGGCCTGAACTGTGCCCAGCCATTTGGCCCCGAGTAAGGGGGTCCTGGGAATCGTTGCTTCGTTCCGCCCCGCGACTGGCATCCGGATGCGAACACCCGCCAACCGCTAGATGTACTGCCCATGCATCGGCCGGCATCTCTAGTTGTCCTCGACTAAGCCGGGTGCCTTGCCGTTGTTCCCGGTTGCATAGCTATGGACGTGGCAGCAAAAGAACCGTGAGCAGCGATTATAGGAGTTTGGCCCTGTCCGTGCATGGGCTTAGTGGGGATACACGGATAAGGGACGGCCAGATTCTGGCGCTGGATATAGTATCGTCTTCCGGCCGGTCGCTCCTGCGCGGACGGGGCACAATTTCGAGGCTCCAGGGCAAGCAGAAAGCATTGGATTTCGGTGGAGGGCGCTGCGCATCGCCTGAAGCTTGCCCCGCGAACCTGGGGCAAGCTCCTTAAGCGATCCTTATTCGGTAGCTTCCTTCTCGATGACCACCTTTAGGTGAGTGGTCACATCCTTGTGCAGCTTGACCGGCACGGTGAATTCGCCCACGGTCTTGAGCGGCTCGTGGATTTGAATTTTCCGACGGTCCAGGTCAAAGCCCTTTTTCGCCAGCGCGTCCGCGATATCGCCGGACGTGACCGAGCCAAAGAGCTGGTCGTGCTCGCCCGAGCGCCGCTGGAAAGAAACCGACACCCCTTCGAACTGTTTGGCCAGAGCTTCAGCGCTGGTCTTTTCCTTGGCGGAGCGCCGCACGGAGGCAGCCTTCATCTGCTCGATGACAGCCTTGTTGCCTTTCGAGGCCTTGATCGCGAGCTTGTGCGGCAACAGATAGTTGCGTCCAAAACCCTCAGCGACTTTCACCACGTCGCCGCGCGAGCCCAGCTTGGGCACATCTTCCTTCAGGATGACTTCCATGCGATGACTCCCTTAGAAATTCTTTTTGCCACGGATTTACGCGGATTTCCACCGATCAGATCAAGGAGAAAAAAATCCGTGAAGATCCGCGTAAATCCGTGGCCAGGTTTCTTACGAGGCGCGTCCGGCAAACGGCAGCAGCGCGATGTTGCGCGCCTGCTTGATGGCCAGGCGACAAACGCCGCTGGTGCGGCGTGCAAACCCCGGTCAAGCGCCGGGGGACGATCTTGCCGCTCTCCGCCACGAACTGCGCGAGCAGCCGGACGTCCTTGTAGTTGATGGCCTCAATTTTCTCCACGCAGAACTTGCAAACCTTCTTGCGGCGAAAATATTTGCGCCCACCTTCGCGGCCGCCACCCGGGCCGCCGGGACGTGGGGGACGGCGTTCCGCGATCCGCCAAACGAGGGACGGTCGCCCCGGAAGGCCGATCTCCACCCGCCGGACGCTCCCCACCAGAACTTGCTGCTGTTGCTCTAATTTCTTCAGCCATGATGCTCCTTAAAAATCAGTCGTTGGTCGTCTTGGTCGTTGGTCTTTAGCCTCGGTCGATCGTCGCCAGGACACAAAGGCCAACGACCAACGACGACCGACCAACGACCAGCTATGCTGTGACCGCTGCCGTTTCTCCGCCGGCTTCTGGGACCGGGGCGGGTGGCGGGGTCTTGCGCTTGCGCGTCGCGGATCGCCTTGATCTTGTCCAGACGCTTTTGCTCCTCATCGATGCGCACGGTGATGAATTTGATCACCGGTTCGGTGACGCGCAGGCGGCGCTCCAGTTCGTGAATCAGCCCGCCGCCGCCCTCCACCGTCAGCAGCACGTAAATGCCGTCGTGAAACCTGCGGACCATGTAGGCCAGGCGGCGCTTGCCCATCTTCTCAACGCTCTTTACGTTTCCGCCTGACGAAGTGACCGCAGTTTCGAGCGTGGAAATCAGCTTGTCCTGCTCCTCTTCCACCATGTCGGGGCGGACGATAAACATCAACTCATAAGTACGATTCATTTCTCTCCTCCATCCACCACGTTCGATACTTCAGAATGAAGCCGTGTTCATCCGTGTAAATCCGTGGCTGCTCGCGCCTACTTGGTTCTGCCTTCCGGTTGAAGCGGTTCATGGCCGCAGCCGGACCTTCCTTCAAAATTACGTTTACCGCTTCGGCGGCGCTGTCCAGCACTTCGTCCACTTTCTTCAGCTGCGACTTGCGAAACGGAGTCAGCACAAACTTCACGCCATCCGCAATCTTCCGCTCCGGCGAAATTCCCAGCCGGATGCGCAAAAACTCCTGCGAACCCAGCGCCCCAATGATCGACTTCATGCCATTGTGGCCCGCCGAACTGCCCCGCTGCCGGATACGGATCGTGCCCAGCGGGAAATCCAGTTCGTCGTAAATCACGATCAGGTCAGTCTCAGGCCTGATTTCATGCTTGGCCACCAGTTCACGAACCGACATACCGCTCAGGTTCATGAAGGTCTCTGGTTTGGCCAGCAGAACCTGCTCGTCGTCGTATGGCCGTCCGGGCCGTGAGCGCATGACACTGGCGGTTTCTCACTTCCACGCCGCAGTCATTTGCGATGCGGTCAATGGTGAGGAAACCCAGATTGTGCGGCGTGAACTGGTATTCGATGCCCGGATTGCCCAACCCGACAATCAGTTTCACGCTGCGTCAATATTCCTCGACCGCCAACCCCTGTCGAGCTTCGCTCGACCGGACGGGTCGAGAGCACCCGTCCCCACACGGCCGCTGCCACCAGCCAGCTACTTCTTCTCTTTCTTCTCGGGCTTTTCTGCCTTCTCCGGTTTCTCGGCAGCTTCCGCGCCCTCTTCTCCCTCGACTTCCTGCTTGCCCTTCTTGATGACTTCGGGCTCGGCCGGAGCGGCAGCAGCGTCCGCGGCAACCGCGTCCGCAGCCGGCGCCACTTCTTCCTTGACCGTGGTGATGTGGGCCACGGGCTGGTTGGCGTCGGTGATGAAATGGATCTTCTTGTCGTCGTGCGTCAGGTCGGAGACGCGCAGAACCTTGCCGAACACCAGTTCGCTGACGTCCGCTTCGATCGCACTGGGAATGTCGCCGGGCAAGCACTCGACTTCCACCTCGCGCAGAATCTGCTCCAGGATGCCACCCTGTTGTTTCACTCCGGCAGCTTCACCCTTCAGCACGATGGGCACGCTGACCGTGAGCTTCTGGTCCATGGCGATGCGCTTCAGGTCGATGTGCAGCAGCGAGCTCTTGATGGGCTCATACTGCCAGTCCACGATCATGGCCTTGGTGCGTTCGCCGCCTTCGACCGCGAGATCGAAAATGGTGTTGTGACCGGTCGCGGAATGCAGGATGCGTGTGACCTGGCGGGGATCGAGCGTCACCGATCAGCGACTGCTTGCCGGCGCCATAGAGCACGCCGGGAATCTTGCCGCTCCATACGCACCCGGCGGGCCACATTCTTGTTGCCCGGGAGTACGCGGTTGCGCTTCTAGAACGTTACTTTCGGTTGCCGTTGCCATAAATTTTGATTCCTATAAGAACAATCTGCTGACGGACGTTTCTTCGTGAATCGACTGGATCGCGCGTCCGATCAAACCCAGCGATGGTAAGCACCTTGATTTTCGGTTCCCGCTTGGCGGCTTCGCTCAACGGGATGGTGTTGGTCACCACGACTTCGGTAATGCAGGACGCCGAAATGTTTTGCACCGCCGGACCCGAGAGCACCGGATGCGAGGCGCACGCATAAACCTGAGTAGCGCCGTTTTCCATAAGCGCAGCGGCGGTCTTCACCAGGGTTCCCGCCGTGTCAATCAAATCGTCGATCACCAGGCAAGTGCGGCCGTTGACATCGCCGATGACGTTCATCACTTCGGCCACGTTCATCTCCGAGCGGCGTTTATCGACGATGGCCAGAGCCGAATCCATCTTCTTGGCAAAAAACCGGGCGCGCTCCACGCCGCCCGCATCGGGAGAAACCACCGTCAGGTTGGGCAAACTCAGCCGCTTGAAGTGGTCCACCAGCACCGGCGACGCGAACAGATGGTCGACCGGAATATTAAAAAATCCCTGCAACTGGGGCGCGTGCAAATCCACAATCAAGGCCCGATCGGCGCCCGCCGTGGTGAGCAGATCGGCCACCAGCTTGGATGAAATCGGCACCCGCGGCTTGTCCTTGCGATCCTGCCGGGCATAGCCAAAGTATGGAATCACCGAAGTGATGCGCCGGGCCGATGCTCGCTTGAGCGCATCGATCATCAACAGCAACTCCATCAGGTGCTCATCCACGGGATGGCAAGTCGGCTGAAGCACGAATACATCCGCGCCGCGCACGTTCTCCTGAATCTGGACGTAAGCCTCGCCGTCGCTGAAGCGCGTGACCTGCGCCTGGCCTCGGGTCAATCCAAGAAAGGCGCAGACCTCATCGCACAGCGGTTCGTTGGCCGTGCCACAGAAGATCTTGAACTTGTCGTCCACCCGGCCGCGCTGGGGCTTGCGCTCAGGTTTCTCGTCGGCGTTCATCTGGGCCTTCTTTTCGGTCGCAGTCGCAAGAGTTGCCATAGAACCAGCCTTTTAGCAATTAGCTCTTAGCCTTTAGCTCGAATCCACGGCCGTCGGCTCTCCTCTACAGCTAGAGCTAAAGGCTAATGGCTAACAGCTGTTTTCTGGCTGGGCCGCTAGGATTCGAACCTAGACAAAGTGCTCCAAAGGCACTTGACCTACCATTAGTCGACGGCCCAGTAAAATCAGTGTCAAGTTTCTAGTTTTAGGTAAAACTCTGTGCCCGCATTATCCTCTGGAAACTAGAAACCGGAAACTGGAAACTTCTTCCAATACTGCCGCCGCGTCAGGGTAGTAGTGGCCACTGCCGGTACGCCGTCCCGCTGCAACCTGGCCGCTGCCTTCTGGCTCGCTGCCCGCGACCGGAAAAGCCCATAAATCGCCGAACCGGAGCCTGAGAGCGAGGCATAAAACGCCCCGGCCCGCTCGAGCACACTCTTGACCTCGCACAATTCGGGATATTTAGGAAAGACGACCTGTTCAAAGTCGTTTTCGATCCCGGTACGGACAAGGTCGAGAAGCGAGGTCTCGGCCCGGCCCCTGCCTTTACTCACAGGGACACCGGATAAAGGTTGACCACTCAGCCACGCAGAAACCGCGCGACCGAACTCCAACATTCTATCGGAGGCGGGCGAAGGCCGTCAATTTTGAAGCACTTATGCCCTCCCCAGACTGTGTGGGGACGAGTCTCTGACCCGTCCGGGCCGAGCGAAGCTCGGCGTCTCCCTCAGCGGCTAAAGCCGCTGTGCTATGGGGAGCAGTGTTGACACGACTGAAGTCGTGCCCTCCCGCGTCGTGTCTCTTGCGATCCCTAACTCCACGAGGATATTCCGCTATCATCGCATCCCAATCCGCAAACGCCCCGGGGGTCGACACCCCAATCTCCGGTGTCACAACTACGCAATGAGTAGACGGCACATCAGGCAGCGGATAAACCTCTTCCCCGCGCCCCACGCCCAGAGCTGTCCCCCCCACGAGGAACAGGGGCAAATCCGAACCGACCTCCGCTGCGATTTGCAGCTTCTCCGCTCCCGATAATTGCTTCTTCAGTGCACGTTCGAGCGCCAGCAGCGCAGCCGCCGCATTTCCAGAACCTGCTCCCAAGCCACCCTGAACCGGCAGGCGTTTTTCGATGGTGATGGTTACCCGGCCTCGGGCCCGTAGCGCAGCCATGGCTCTTTCCACAATGCGATAGCAAGTATTCGAGGCGTCTTTGGGGACGCGCTCGTCGTCGCAACTAATCTCAATACCGGTTCCGCGGCCAACCTGCACCCGGATGATGTCATGCAAAGCAATCGTCTGATAGACGGTGCGTAGATCGTGGAACCCATCCGGCCGCAGCCCCCCAATGCAAAGGCCGAGGTTGATCTTGGCGAAGGAACGGACGGTGACGGCCATCGGGATGATTTTAAGCCAACCAAGTGCAACAGTTTACATCCTGCGCCGAAATTCAGACTCTCAGCCTCTACTGGTTGACGCTACACGAACGCCACGTTTGCGTTCGCATGGTCTCTTTGCCATGATTTTGGACTACCTATTCCAATTTCTCCTCGCATGGGTCACTCGCAGCCGCCAAGCCTGGCGTAGGCGTCGTCTCGTTAGGCAGACGCAGACTTGGCGCCAGGCATCGGGAGGAGCTTTAGGGCCTACCCCAAGTTTTCCAATTTGGGCGGCGGAGATCACATATATAGTTACGGGATACACAGAGAATACGATGCTGGGTCGGCGTCATTGCTGCCGATGACGAAGGACATGCCGCAGGGTTAGCTCTCGGATGGGAAGATCGCGAAATCCTTGTGCGCTACTCGCCCGGCGAGCCCACTCAATCAACGCTGTTGCTAGAAGATCAGCGCCAGGCGTTGAACGCAACTCCCAAAGTCTGAGCTGTCAACTCCGCAGGCTATGTCCGCCGCTTGTAGTAAATCGTGAAGTCAAACCCAGGATTCGCTGGAAAAAGCTCCGCCACTTTCTTCAACCGCTCCGCCATTTGCGCCGGTGCCAACAGCGGGTAGTCGCGCTCGCGCAGATCGTAGTAGTCCACATCGATGAACAACGACAGCAGATAAATGGAGATTGCGTCGGAAAAGGTGGCGGCGAAATATTCGTTCTTATACTTTTCCGCATCCGGACCGGCTTCAGTTGCCAGCTTGCGCGACTCCCAGGCATCCAGCGAGGTCTCTCCACGCGCTTTGGACTGAACCTGCTTCCACACCAGATCGGAGAAAGCCTGCGATACGCCGACCCGCTCCACCACGGCGTGGCCTACATTGATGTAGAACTCAAAGGCGACCGAGAACTTGTCGTCCATCAGGCGGGTCGAAATAAAAACGCACTGCGAATCGCCGAGGTCGAGGTTGCGATGGCAAACCGCGTTGTCGCTGAGGGCCACGTCGTAGCGATCGGCGATTACGGTCTCGTCACCCTGATTCACGGTCAGCGGGACAAAGTAGTACGCCTTGCGCTTGAGCGCGGCTGCGGCGGCATCGGGCACCGCTGACACCATGCGCTGCAGGTCGGCTTCAGGAACAGTGATCTCCCCAGAAGCGGCGTAGCAGATTCCATTGGGAGCTTGCGAGACGGGGGTCAAACGCACGACCTCCGCCGGGGGACGCGTAATCGGCGGCGCGGCTTGCGGCATGGGATGTATTCTAGCGCACCGGGCTGTCCAGAGCGAATTCGCAGGGGCGGCGGCGCTACAATCAAGAGCCATGGCGTCCGCCAAAGTTCCGTCCGCAGCGCTTCGCTGGTTTCTGGTTCCGCTGCGCGTGTTGCTGGTGACATTTCTGCTGGCGCTGCTGTCGTTCGCGGTGTGTTTGCTGCTGGGAATCCTGGGGCTCGTGATCAGCGCTGGAGTGCGAGGTGTCCATCCCAATATGACCGTCGCGTACCGCGAGATCGCCTTTCCCGCCGCCATTCTGGCGGGTGGGGCGGCACTGGTGGCCGCGATTGTCCTGGAGATCCGGCACAGTCGCCAGCAGAGAGATGAAATACGCTCCATGTAGGCGCGAGCGCCCTCGCTCGTGCAGGAGCTAGGTAAGCATGCTGGGTGGTGGGAATTCGTGACAAGACTGACAATGCCGTATGGATAGAACTAATCACCCGCTTGGTTGCCGAGCGGAGCTCGGCTGGCAGGGGCGGGACGCCCGCGCCCACATTGCTCCGTGCTAACGTATTGCCTCATGATTGTCGGCACCGGCATCGACATTGCGGAGGTCCCCCGCATCGCGCACGCCCTGGCCCGCCACGGCGAACGCTTCCTGCACCGCGTGTTTACCGAAGGCGAGATCCGCTACTGCGATTCCAAAGCCAATCGTGTGGAGCGTTATGCTGCACGCTTCGCTGCCAAAGAAGCAGGCATGAAAGCTCTCGGCACCGGTTGGAGCCAAGGTGTGCGCTGGCGCGATATCGAAGTCTCCCGCCAGCCCGGAGGCCGGCCCACCATCACCTTTCATGGCAAGGCGGCCGAGTTCGCCGCGCGGCTGGGTGCGGTCCATGTCGCGCTTTCGCTTTCGCACACCGCCGAGCAGGCGATTGCGCAGGTGATTCTGGAAAATTGAAGTGCAAGAGTTGCACTCCCTGCTTCTGTTAAACTGGCCGCGTTCCGGGCAAACTTTTCGCGATGAGTGAGACTTCCCTCCTGACCCCAACCAGCAACGCAGACCAAACTTTGGATCGGGCGATGCTGTTCGGCATGGCGCTCTGCAGCTTTGCCGCGTTGCTGCTTGAACTGGCGCTGACCCGGCTGTTTTCGGTTGTGCTCTTTTATCACTTCGCATTTCTCGCCATTTCGATTGCCCTGCTCGGGCTCGGCGCGGGGGGCGTGTTCGCGCACTTGCGGAAGAACCAACTGGCCCGATTCGAGACCCGATCGCTTGGTCGCCCGGCTATGCTCGATCAATGCGCTGATCGTTCCAGTTGTGCTGGTGATCGTGCTGCGCATCCCAGTCTCGCTGGACATTTCGAAAGCGAATTTCCTCAGACTCACCGCGATCTACCTGGCGTCGGCCGTTCCC
This sequence comes from Terriglobia bacterium, assembly GCA_963803655.1. Lineage (GTDB taxonomy): Bacteria > Acidobacteriota > Terriglobia > Terriglobales > Acidobacteriaceae > JAIQFF01. Next base: position 823,310 of record CAWDNR010000004.1, on the reverse strand, counting down.
TTCTTTATCACCGGACTGGAATTCTCCGTCGTGTTTGCGCGCGAGGCCCGGCATGTTTCTCCGCTCTATGCCGCCGATCTGGCCGGAGGAGCGCTGGCTTGTCTGGCTATCGTGCCGCTGCTTAATTGGCTGGGCGGGCCCGAACACAGTGTTTTTCGCCGGCGTGTGCATGGCGCTGGCAGGAACGATCTGGGCGGCCGACAGCCGGGCGCGGAAATCCGCCGCCGGACGGGCGCTATTTCTTCTGGTCCTGATCGCCATCAACTACTCCGGCAAACTGTTCGACATTGTTTACGCCAAGGGAGGGTTTCGCGATTCCGCCTGGGTGGAGTTCGCGCGCTGGAATGCCATCTCGCGCGTAGAAGTGGATACGCCAGGGCGAGGGCAAAGCAATCGTGATCGACGCCGACGCGTCCACCTACCTGATGAATGTCGATCCCAAACATTGGCAGGGGCCGTGGGAGAGAAATCTGATGTCGGCGCCGCCGGCGCTGGCCAATGTGCTGCGCCCCCACGGCGACTACGCCATCATCGGCCCCGGCGGCGGGGTGGATGTGTTGCGCGCCATCGGCAGCGGCAGTCCGAGCGTTACCGGAATCGAAATCAATCCCATCATTGCCAACACCATCATGCGGCGGCCGTTACGCGGACTATACCTTTCATCTGTACCAGCAGCCCGAAGTGCACATCCACGTCACCGATGGGCGATCGTTTGTGCGCAATGCGAAGCAGCAGTTCGACGTGGTGCAAATGACGCTGGTGGACACCTGGGCCTCCACCGCGGCAGGCGCCTTTGCCCTGAGCGAAAACAGCCTGTACACGGTCGAAGCTTTCCGCGAATACTTCGAACACCTGAAGCCAGATGGAATGATCGCCATCACCCGCTGGGAGTTTCAGCAGCCCCGCGAGGCCTTGCGCGTGGTTTCGGTCGCCATGCAGGCGTTGCATGAGATGGGAGTGGCGAATCCAGCCGGCAACTTCATCGTGGTTTCCGAGGGACATCTCGATGCAGACGGAATTCCGGTCGTCGTGCTGGCCAAGCGCACTGCTTTCACGGCGGAGGAATTGAGCCGGGTGCGGGAACATCATGGCAGTCCATCCCAGGCTGTTTCTGCTCTATGCGCCGTCCGATCCGGCTTCGACACGCGATCAGCAGAGCCGGAGGAACACTATTCCGCCAGCGCCGATTCCTTTACCCAACTGATCCAGTCGAACGATCCGAAATATTTTGCCGCGCATTACCCGTACGATGTGTCTCCGGTGACCGACAACGCTCCCTTTTTCTTTTTCACCTTGAAGCCCGGACAGCTCCTGCATCCGAAATCGCTGCGGCAAGGGATCGACTGGAAAGTCAATCTGGGCGTGGCCGTGCTGGGGATGGTTCTGGCCATCTCGCTCCTCGCGGTGCTGGTGTTTCTGGTTCTTCCCCTGGCGAAAGGCGCCCGAGGGCAGCAACCACGTCCGGTTCGCCTGCTTTACTTCATCGCCGTCGGACTGGGATACATTCTGGTGGAGATCGCTTTCATCCAGCGCTTCGTGCTGTTCCTGGGTCATCCGGTTTACGCGCTGACCGTGGTGGTGTTCCTGCTTCTGCTTTCGAGCGGCGCGGGCAGCATGGTTTCCCGGTGGTGGTTGCCGAAACCGACCGGGTGTGGCTGCCGCTGTTGCTGATCGCCGCCGCCTTGCTGGTTTATGTCGTCGTGCTGCCCGGCCTGCTGGAACGACTGGTGGGCCTGCCCTTCATCGCAAACTGCTGGTCAGTGCCGGGCTGCTGGTCCCGTTGGGCTTCGCCATGGGCATGCCGTTTCCCACCGGTCTGCGGGCCCTGGCGGGCCGCAGCGCGAACGAATTGCCGCCAACCTGCGGCGGACGACAGCAGCGGAAACCTGGTGGAATGGGCCTGGGCGATGAATGCGGCCTCGAGCGTCCTGGGTTCGGTGTTGGCCATCATCATCGCCATCCAGTTCGGATTGAATGTCACCCTGGCCTGCGGAGCCGCGGCCTATCTGGTCGCACTCGTGCTGACTACAACGCTTCGCCCTGCGCACAGAATAGGTGAAGTCGGACTTGCGGTCTGCTATGATTCTGGGCTAACAGTGGAATAAGCTTTGCTCGGGAGAATGCGTGCCTAGCCAGAAGCAGTTGAAGTGGTCTCAACTGAAGGTGGGGCTCACGGTACTGGCAGCGAGTGTCACGCTCGGCCTGCTGATTTTCCTCATGAGCGGTACGGGCGGCCTGTTCACTTCCAAAATCCAGCTGAGATCATATTTCGATGACGCCAACGGCTTGCGCGAGGGCGCACCGGTGCGTCTGGCGGGCGTGGATATCGGCAACGTGACCAAGATCCTCGTGGTGCGGGACCGGACGAAGCAACTCACTCCGGTAGAAGTCACGATGAAGGTGAACACCCGCTACCTCTTTAACCTGCGCAAAGATTCGCTGACTCTGCTTTCCACCGCGGGCGTGCTGGGGGAAACCTACATCGACATAGACAGCTCGCAATCCAAGGGGCCGCAAGCCCAGGATGGCGATGTGCTGCCCAGCCGCGAAGTGCCGGACTTCGGAGACATGGTGCGCTCCGGCCAAGGCACGCTGCAGAACATGGACGCGCTGATGAAGCGGCTGGATCGCATCGTCGCCTTCGTTGAGAGTGGCCAGGGTTCGGTCGGCAAGCTGTTATACGATCCCACGCTCTACGACCGGCTGAATGCGACCGTGAATGAATTCCAGGGACTGGTGAACCAGGTGGCCCAGGGCAAAGGCACGCTGGGCAAGCTGTTTTCCGACGAGGAGTTGTACCAGAAAGCCAACGCCACCGTGGACAAGTTGAACCTGGTGATCGACGATATCAACGCGGGCAAGGGCAGCGCCGGGAAGTTCCTCAAGGACCCGGTGCTCTACGACAACGCCAACGCCACCATCGCCAATGTGAAGAAGCTTACGGACGACGTCAATGCCGGCAAGGGCGCCATCGGCGATGCTGGCGAAGGACGAAGAATTTGCCCGCAAGCTGCGAGATACCATGGACAAGCTCTCCGCTATCTCCGATCGCCTGGAGGCGGGCGAAGGCTCAGCCGGCAAGCTGCTGCGCGATCCCTCCCTCTACAACAACGCCGACCAGATGCTGGTCGAGACCCGCGGCCTGGTCAAGTCGATCCGGGAGAATCCCAAGAAGTATCTGACCATCCACTTCAAAATTTTCTGAATGTAGGCGCGAGCGCCCACGCTCGTGCAGGACCAGCGGCAAGTCATCGCAACTCGTTTCCAGGAATTGACGACGCACGAGCGAGGACGCTTGCGCCTACACTGGTCTGGTTGCTTCCGCCTGCTCGTGGGCGTGGTAGCTCGAACGCACCAGCGGTCCGGATTCCACATGGCGGAAGCCGAAGCGCAGCGCTTCCTCTTTCAAATACTGGAATTCATCCGGCGTGTAGAAGCGGGAGATGGGCAGATGATCGCGTGAAGGCCGCAGAGTATTGTCCGACGGTAAGAATATCCACGCCGCGCGAACCCAGGTCGCGGAAAACTTCCACCAGTTCGTCCATGGTCTCGCCCAGGCCCACCATCACGCCGGATTTGGTCACCGTCGCCGGGCGCGAATGCCTTTGCGTTCTCCAGCAAGCGCAGCGTGCGCTCGTAGCGGGCGCCGGAGCGCACCGAGCGATACAAGCCGCGGTACCGTCTCGGTGTTGTGGTTCAGCACGTCAGGCTGCGCGTCGAGGACAATCTTCAACGCTTCGTCGAGACCCTGGAAATCCGGGATCAGCACTTCCACCCGGCAATCGGGCACCAACTCGCGGATCTGGCGGATGGTTTCGGCGAAAATGCGCGCGCCGCCCAGGTTATCGTCATCGCGATTCACGCTGGTGACGACGGTGTGCTTCAGGCCGAGTGTGGCGACGGCTTCGGCCACGCGGCGGGGTTCGTCCCACTCGATCGGCCCGGGCTTGCCTTTGGGCACGGCGCAAAAGCCGCAGCGCCGGGTGCAGATATCGCCCAGCAGCATGAAGGTCGCGGTGCGATGGTTCCAGCACTCGCCGATGTTGGGACACTGCGCCGACTCGCACACCGTGTGCAGCCCCAGGCCGCGGGCCAGTTTCTTCAGATTGTGGAAATTTTCGCCGACCGGAGCCTTGGCCCGCAGCCACTCCGGCTTGGGCTGCCGGACCGGAGGGCTGAGTTCGATCTGCACGAGTTGGGAAGCTGGCCGCCATCGCCTGCTTCTGATTTTACATGCGACGGCGGCATCGGCAAATGTGCCCGCAATGGGCAGCGGGCATCTCGCACGCGAACATCCGTGGCAGCCGAATCTTCGTTGCGCGGAGCTCGAGGAAGCGTGCATTGCGGCAGCAGGTCAAAGCCGGACCAGCTTAATTCGGCGTCTACGACATGACTGCAATCGATGCCCTTCCGCGAGGAGCTAACGAGAAATGCGAGTCCTTCGCTGAACGACTCCGCTAATTCTCCAGGTAGGCCTCGATCCACTCCTTGATGCGCATGCGGCGCTCGTCTTTGACGTCGAAGCGAACGCCGAAAGTCTTGTCCGGCTTGCGCCAGCTGACCTGTGCCCGCACCCAGATGCGCGGCAGAGTCAGCAATGCGAACGAAACCTCGAGCGTCCATCCCGATCGAGACCTCCTCGGGGCTCTTGACCGACATGCCGCCCGTGCTGATCTCCTTGCTGGTGGCGGTAAAGCGCCGATTGTCTGACGACACCATGGCGATTTCGGTAATGATCGGAATGCGGATATAGCGGCGAAATTCGTGCAGCACCAGCATCTGCGTGGCCCGCACCAGTTTGAGAGCGGCCTGACGCTCAAGCGGTTCATGGAAAACCGCGTTGACGCCGTACTTGGAAAACTTCATCGCCTCCTGGGCGCTGCCGCCCAGGCCATAGATCACCATCCGGTTGTTCGAAGGAGATGTCCGCACCGATTCCATCACCGGCGCGGCTTCCGGCGTCAGGTGCACGACGCAGGCTTCAAGCTTCTCTCTTTGCAGCCGTTCCGACACATCTCCGGTCATCACCACGGCTTCGATCCCGAATTGCTTGAAACAGTCCGCCAGCAAAGAGCGGGCGGGTTCCTTGATATCTACCAGGGCGACCCTGGCGGAAGCCTTTCTGCTGCGAGGAGGAGGCGCGAGAACTATTCCTGACGATTTTTGCATGGCCTTTGGGGAATGCCTTGAAACACCATTCTGGCCTCCCTTGCGACGCCTTGGCAAAGGGATAGAAGGCCAATATACAGGTACCAAGGTGTCATTACCGGAATGGACTCACGGGCAGCGACTGGGCTTGCAAAGCTAAATTTTTGTGGGACTTACGTCGAAAGCAACGGCGCGGCCCACTCCTAGATCCTGAGCGGGAACAGGATCAATGCAGGCGCGAGCGCCCACACTCGTGCTCCCTCTTTCCCGGCCTACTCGCTCCAGCGCCGGAACAGCAACGCGCCGTTGGTCCCGCCGAATCCGAACGAATTCGACATGGCGTATTCCACATCGGCTTTGCGGGCCGTGTTGGGGACGTAATCCAGGTCGCAATCGGTTCGGGGTTCTCCAGATTGATGGTGGGAGGCAGAATCTGGTCGCGCAGCGCCAGCAGGGTAATTCCGGCTTCCAGTCCCCCAGCTCCGCCCAGCAAATGGCCGGTCATGGACTTGGTCGAACTCACCGCCAGCTTGTAGGCGTGCTCGCCGAAAGCCCGCTTGATGGCGACGGTTTCCAGCTTGTCGCCAATATCGGTCGAAGTCCCGTGAGCATTGATGTACTGCACCTGCTGCGGCTGCACCTTGGCGTCCCTCAGAGTGTTCAGCATGACGCGGTAGGCGCCGTCGCCATTTTCCGCCGGCTGGGTGATGTGAAAAGCGTCGCCGCTCATGCCATAGCCCATGATTTCCGCCATGATGTGGGCTCCGCGGCGGCGGGCAAACTCCAATTCTTCCAGCACCAGAATGCCGGCGCCCTCGCCGATCACAAATCCGTCGCGCCCCGAATCCCAGGGCCGGCTGGCTTTCTCGGGATCGTCATTTCTGGTGGAAAGCGCGCGCATGGCGGCAAACCCGCCAACTCCCATGGGAGTGATGGCAGCTTCGGTACCGCCGGCGATCATCACGTCAGCGTCGCAGCGGGAGATGATCTTGTAGGCGTCTCCGATGGAATGAGCGCTCGAGGTGCAAGCCGTGCAGGTGGCTTCGTTCGGCCCCCGGGCGTGGTAACGGATGCTGACGTGCCCGGCAGCCAGGTTGACGATCGCGGCCGGAATGAAAAACGGAGAGATCTTGCGCGGCCCGCCGTTCAGCAGGCTGATATGCTCGCGCTCGATCACGTCGAATCCGCCGATTCCAGATCCGATGTGAACGCCCACGCGCTCGGAAATCTCGGGCGTCACCTGCAGGCCCGAAGCTTTCATGGCCTCATCCGCCGCCGCCAGGGCCAGGTGGATGAAGCGCCCCATTTTCTTCAGTTCTTTTTTTTCGATGAAATTCAGGGGATCGAAATTCTTGACTTCAGCGGCAATCTGGCAGGCAAACTGGGAGGCGATCAAACTGGGTGATGCGGGCCACTCCGCTCTTGCCGGCAAGCAGCTTTCCCCACACCTCTTCCGCGGTATTGCCCACCCCGCAGATCAGGCCGATTCCGGTGACTACGACCCTACGTCCCAACTACTTCCCGCCTTTCGCGTGCTTGCCGATGTAATCGACGGCGTCCTGTACGGTGCGGATTTTTTCCGCGTCCTCATCGGGGATCTCGATCTCGAAGGCCTCCTCGAAGGCCATCACCAGCTCCACGGTGTCCAGCGAGTCGGCGCCCAGGTCGTCCACGAAAGACGCGTTCGCCGTGACTTCGCCTTCGTCCACACCCAGCTGTTCCACGATGATCTGTTTCACTTTGTCGTCAACCGCTGCCATGGGTTCTCCTCGCGCGAATTCTTTCGCCGAAGGTGTCGCGCCTTGTCGATGGCAACTCTCCCCAGCACGCACTGGGAAAGCCACTACCGCCGGGCGGATTGTCTCGGCCGGCCTTACTTGCCTACTTTCGCGTGCTTGTCGATGTAGCCGATGGCATCCTGCACGGTGCGAAGCTTCTCCGCATCCTCGTCCGGAATTTCCACTCCGAAGTGTTCCTCCAGGGCCATGACCAGCTCGACCTGGTCCAGTGAGTCTGCGCCCAAATCATCCACAAACGACGCGCTGGGAGTGACTTCGTTTTCATCCACGCCCAATTGCTCGGAGATGATCTGTTTCACTTTCTCCACAATCTCTTTTTTTTCTTCGGCAGCCATATGAATCCCACCTCCTGAAGGTTTAAAAGGGAACGAGTAGTGTACTGGCCTCTGCGAATTGATGTAAAGCCCGCGAACGGATGCAAAAGTAGATGCTACTGCTCGTGCTGTATACGGTCAAACGTGGAGGGATGCCACAGACCCCGTACGTTGTTGCCGAGCCACTTGAAACTTGAAACCAGAAACTTGAAACTGCCTGTATGCGTGCCGTTGTCCAACGCGTCAGCCGCGCGCGGGTTACTGTGCGGGAAGAGGTTACGGGGAAGATCGACCGTGGCCTGCTGGTGCTTATCGGGATTGGCGCTGCCGACACCCAAGCCGATGCCGACGCCCTTGTGGACAAGATTTCCGGCCTCCGTATTTTTGAGGATGAGTATGGAAAGATGAACCTGAGTTTGAGCGAAATCGCCGGGAGCGTCCTGGCGGTTTCCCAGGTCACGCTCTACGGCGATGTACGCCGCGGCAAGCGGCCATCGTTTGATGCCGCCGCCCCGCCGGAAAAAGCACGCATGCTCTACGAATACTTTGTGGAGCACATCCGCGCCGCGGGTCTGCGCTGCGAAACCGGCAGATTTCAGGAGATGATGCAGGTCGAACTGGTTAATGACGGGCCCGTGACTATCCTGCTGGATTCATCGAGAGCTTTCTAGAAAACGCTTCGGAGCCGGCTTTTCCAGGTCGTACGGCTTCCAGGATTTCCATTACGTCATTCCAATTGTTCGCGCGTAAATCGGCAGCTTCCCCGACGTTGTGGGGAGCCGTAAACAGAATTCCCGCGCCCGGGAACTCCTTGAAATGCCGCGAGCGATCGTCGATCAGAACGTCGGCGTTGATGATGCCTTTGTCCCCGCAAAACACAATCCGGCTGGGCGGAATAAAGGGGAAATGCCTTTCCAGCCACTGGAACTTGTCTGCGAATGAGCTCGGGACTTCCATGGCGGCGCTGGTGATGTAGATCTCATGCTTTCGTGACAGTTCGAGCAGCGCTTCCCGGCTGCCGGCAATGAGCTCAATATCGGCAAAAAATCCATCGGTATGGGGAATCGCATTGAACTCCTCCCGTTGTCCGACCGGAATCAGTGCGCCTAGTCCCTTCTCAGTGACCAACTTCGGGGTCAGGTTCGTGCCTGCCCGCTGGTTGTATTGCCGCAGATGTTTGCTGAAAGCATCGGCAATGACTTCATCCATATCAACCGCGATCCGCAATCTTCGCGCTCCCGCATCCAGCTTTTTTGCCGGCGGATTGGCCTTCAGCACAATCGATACCAACACCAGCACTCCCGTCAGCGCATTCGCCCACACCACCGCCGCCGCGTGGACTTGAATGCCGTAAACCAGCCAAAGCAGCACTCCTACCATATAAAGAAACAGCATGGGATAGGACAGGTCTTTGCCACCCTGCTTGCGCAACTTTACGATTTGCGGGACAAACGCGACCGTGGTGCAGAAAGCAGCCACGATTCCTAGATAGCCCGTTAGCGACATACTTACCTCTACCTCTCCTCTATAGTAAATGGCCGCGACGGCTGATTCGTCCAATGAAATCTTTGGAAGCGTGTGATAACTTTCGTTTATGGCACTCGAAACCCAAGAGCTAGCCTCTTTTGCCGTACTCGCCGAACAACTGCATTTCGGGCGAGCCGCGGCGCGTCTCCACATCTCTCAGCCGGCGTTGAGCAAGCGCATCAGGAGTCTGGAAGACAGGGTCGGCGGGCCGCTGCTTCTGCGCAACCGGCGCGGAGTCGCGCTTACACCGGCCGGCACCATGTTCTATAAAGAGGCCCGTAGAATCATCCACGACGTCGAGGTTGCTTTCGAGGCGGTGCGTGGAGCCACCAGAGGCGAACTGGGAAAACTGCGGCTCGGCGTAGGTATGTCCACCGTGCTAAGTCTGGTTCCTCGGGCCCTGCTCAAGTTCCACGAGACCTCTCCCGGAGTTGAAATCGAGATCGCGGACATGTCGACGCCCAGCCAGATCGAGGCCCTTATCGCTGGCCGTCTCGACGTTGGCTTCGTGCGCCTGCCCGTAAAGAATACCCAAGTGGCGGTGCGAAAGGTCCTGACGGAGCGCCTGACTATCGCCACTTCGGAGAAGTTCACGGGGCCGTTGACCATGAAGGGCATTCGGGAGCAGCCTTTCATTCTCATCGATCGCGGAGTGTCTGCGACTTACCACGATCACTGCATCAGCCTGTGCGACCGCTCGGGATTCACTCCGAGAATTGTCTATGAACCGAATGACACGTTCACCATCCTGAACTTGGTCGGCGCCGGCATTGGTGTATCGCTCGTACCGCGGGCGGCGCGCGCGATGCATGTAAGCGGAGTGAAGTTCGCTCCGATACACACCAGCTATGCGGAGTGGGACATCGGAATGGCCTGGAACAAGAAATTAGAGTCTGAAATCATCCGGAAGTTCGCAGAAGCCTGCCGGCCCGAGGAGGTCCGGTTACAGCCCTAGTTCGCCGCCAGGTCTGCAATCCGCACCGCGTCCGCGCAGGCGCGCACATCGTGGGTGCGGATGATATGAGCACCTTTCAGAATGGCGACAGTTTCCGCAGCCAGAGTCCCGAACAGGCGGTCGGTTACGGCTAAGTCGGTTCCGTTGCGGGCCAGGGCGCAGCCAATGAAAGATTTTCGCGAAACTCCAACCAGCAGCGGGAAGCGAAGCTGATGAAATTCGTCCAAACGCCTTAGCAGGGGATAGTTCTCCTCCCGGTTCTTGCCGAAACCGAAACCGGGATCGATCACCATGCGCTCACGTTTCATGCCTGCTATCACCGCAGCGTCGGAACGTTCCCGCAATTCGCGCTTGACCACCGTCACCAGGTCAGACAAGGGCGGCAACGTCTTCCATTCGTGGGGACGCCCCCGCATGTGCATCAGAACGGCCCCGCATTTCAGTTCAGCCAGCGTCTTCCTCATGTGCGGGTCCCAGAGAAATCCACTGACATCGTTGACGATCTCCGCCCCCGCTTTCACGGCGGCCCGCGCCACGCCCGCTTTGTACGTATCCACCGAGACAATCGCCTTGGGATTCTTTTGCTTCACCGCCGAAATTACTGGAATCACCCGCTCCAGCTCTTCCTTCTCGCTCACTGAGCCCCCAGGATCGGGTGCAGAGACGACCTTCGCCCCCGGCCGTGTGGATTCTCCGCCCACGTCGACGATATCGGCGCCGTCTTGCAGCAGTTTGAGGCCATATTCCACGGCATGATCACGATCGAAATTGACGCCGCCGTCGGAAAAGGAGTCAGGGGTGACGTTGACCACGCCCATGATCAGCGTTCGCTTCCCCAGCTGCAAAGCGCGGGACCCAATTTGCCACTCGAAGACGGGGCGCATGGCAGCGATTCTAAACCCTGACGAATGTGTGGGGAGGGCGCCCTCGCCCGCTGCCTGTGACTTTGATTTTCGTGGCCCGAGCCTCAGGCCAGGTTTCCAGTTCAAAGCCAACTTCAAAAGCGGGGGGCGAGGGCGCCCGCCCCACACATACATATGGCAAAGCGGCACGATCTCCGATGTACAATTCATTTACGATGCGCCGTACGCGCCTGTTTCCGCAGATAGCGCTGTGCCTGTTGCTGTTTACGCAACTGCACGCCGCCGCGCGCAAGCCGCTCGATAAACGGGTTGGTGCAATTCTTGAATCCGACCGATCTGGCGCGCGGATTTTGGGGCATCGAAGTATTGTCACTTTCCACCGGTAAAGTGCTCTTCTTCCACGATGCGGACAAGCTGTTCACGCCCGCTTCCAACACCAAGTTGTTCACGACCGCGGCAGCCATGGCGCTGATTGGTCCGGACTACACTTTCCACACCACGGTCGAAACCAACGGCACACTCGACACCCACGGCCGTCTCACCGGAGACCTCGTGCTTGGTGGGACGCGGCGATCCCAATCTTTCTGGCCGCGAACTGCCCTACGCTCTGCATACCGAGCGTAACGATCATCCCATACGGGTGCTCGAGCAACTGGCCGACACGCTGGCGCAAAAAGGGGTGAAGTACGTGGACGGCGACATCATCGCCGACGATTCCTATTTCGCGTTCGAGCGCTACGGAGAAGGCTGGAGTCAGGATGATCTGGTCTGGGCCGATGGCGCGCCGGTTTCCGCGCTCACCATCAACGATAATGTGATTTTCGTAAACATCCTGCCCGCCGACCGCGCCGGCGACCGGGCTTTCGTCAGCATTACGCCCTTTGCTGACTACTATCGCATCGACAATCGCATCATGACCACGCCCGCGGGCACGGGCCGCAAAATATTCATCAATCGCGAACCCGGCGCCACGGTGCTGACGCTGTGGGGCAACATGCCGCTAGGCGACGCCGGGGCAAACGAGGCCCTCGCCATTGAAGATCCAGCGGAGTTTGCGGCGGCACTGTTCCGCCAACTGCTGGAGGTGCGCGGCATCGCGGTCTATGGCAAGCAGAAAACGCGACACACCGAGTTGTCCAGCCTCTCGACTCTGACGGTGACGGCTTCTGCGGCCGCGCGGGGCGGCGACGAACCCTCACGCGCGTTTCAGAATCAGCCCCTGGTGCTGGCCAATTATCAGTCCAAGCCGCTGATTGAGGATGTGCGAGTCATCAACAAAGTCAGCCAGAATTTGCATGCGGAGATTCTGCTCCGCCTGCTGGGCCGTGAAAAGGGAACCGCGGGCACGGTCGAGGGCGGCCTCGAGGTGCTGCGGGGATTTCTGAACCAGGCCGGGATCACGGGCGACCAGTACGCGTTTTACGATGGCTCCGGTCTCTCGCGGCAAAACCTGGTGACGCCGCAAGCCGTGGTCCAGTTGCTGCGCTATGCCGACTCCCAGCCCTGGGGGCCCAGCTTCCGCGATACCCTGCCCTTGTCCGGTACGGACGGCTCCCTCTCGAATCGCTTCAAGGACGTGGATGTTCAGGGACGCGTCCACGCGAAAACCGGGTCGCTCGGCGGGGTCAAGACGCTGTCCGGCTATGCCACCACCAATCACGGCGATCGGGTGGCATTCTCCATCTTGTCGAACAATTTCAACCTGCCCGACAAACGCATCAACGAAACGATCGACAACATCGTCGCTGAAATCCTGGACGACGACAAAGAAGAAGTGAATTATGTCCGTGTGGCGCGGGGGCCCCGCCCGCGAACACCGGAGACCAAACCGACGCGACCCCATAAAGCTTGGCTAGAAGTCCCCCCAACTACATTGTGGCTGCAAGCTGTCAGGCGGGCGAGGGCGCCCGCCTCCGCCCCACACAGCACTCGCACTGCTACCGCGGCATGCGCTTGGCCTGGCGGCCGCGCATGCTGCGCAGCGGCGCCGGGTCCGGTGCCGGTCGGCGGCTTGCGCATCCCTTCCAGCAGATCTTTCAGCACCACAGCATTGTTGTGCTGCTGCATTTTTCGAAGCGAACAGGAGCGTAAGATTCTTTTTCTGGCGGGCCAGTCGGTAAAGTTCATCGAGGAGCTTCCGCCGCCTCGGGCAATGCGAGCTCCTTGAGATAACGTTTGCGGAAAGTCAGCCAGCTTTCGGGCCGGGCGTGAAACCAGCGGCGCAGTTCGTCCGACGGGGCAAGGTCGCGTAGCCAGGCGTGCAGCGCGGCCCGGCTCTTGCTGAGTCCGCGAGGCCACAACCGGTCCACCAGAACCCGGTAGCCATCGCCGCGGGCGGGCTTCTCGTAGACCCGTTTGACCGTAATACGTTTGACGGCGGCGGGCATGGATCGTGCTCTACTATTGTACTTCCGCTGCCGCCTCGGCACGAGAATTGGTCACGGATTTGCGTCCCTTACGAGGAATGCAATGGCGATTACTCGGTGCCATTTCACCAGTTTCAGTTTCGAGGAACGAATGGAAGTCTCTCGCGCAATCGTTGGAACGTGTCGCTCTCGCGTTGCGCCGTAGTTCTGGTCCTGCGCGGCTGCGATGTGCAACGGCGCAAGAGCGATGCCGAACTGGGACTGAACTCACAACAGGCCGCCGGGCGGCGACTCTATGACCAATATTGCGACCGCTGCCACGAGCCGTACTCGTCCCGCGACAAGAAAGGCCGCAGCCTGCAGGGAGTTTTCAAGAAGCAGTTCCTGTCCCAAAGCGGAATGCCGGCGAATGACGAACGCGTCGGCGAGATGATCATGACCGGCCGCAACATGATGCCAGCCTTCGGCCAAGTAATGTCGCAAGCGCAAGTGCAGGATTTGCTGGCCTACCTGCACACGCTGTAATGCTTCGGCAAAGACCGTTTGGGGACGAGGTCTCCGAGCTCGTCTAGGTCGAGCGCAGCTCGACTCGGCTGTGTGCTGCCGACAATACTAAGACAGGAAACCTTACGAGTGGAAAAGTCAAAGCCGGCCCACTTGCAGCTTCGCGGCGTTTGACTTCCGCCGCACCGAGCGAGTAAATTTTCCCAACCACTCAGTTTTGTTCTTTCACAACTTCTTTTTTGGTTCGCGCACCCTCGTCAACCTGACGAGGAGGGAAGCGGGTGAGAATCCCGCGCTGCCGCGCAACTGTAAGCGAGGAAATCGCAACCGGTCACTGGGGAAGACCCGGGAAGGCCGGCTGTATTCGTCGGACGTCGAAAGAGACGTCCTTACTCGCGAAGCCAGGAGACCGGCGTGAACCGTCCACACCAACCCCTTTCGCGTGACAAAGGAGGAGTGCATGCGGTTCTTCGGTATTTTCGTCTCTGTCTTATTCCTGCTGGCAGCGGCGTCGGCCGCCGATATCAAAATCAAAGTTGTCGATCCTCAATCCGCCGCCGTCGCCGGGGCGCAAGTGGAATTGTTCCGCTGCAGACACTCGACTCCCGCGCCATCCAGACCACTTCGGCCGATGGGCTGGCCATATTTCGCGGAACTCGAGCTGCACCGTACCGCGCTCGCGTACTGGCCGCCGGCTTTGCGAACAGAACAGCGGAATTTTCTGCATCCAGTCCGAAGCCATTACGGTAAGACTTCGACTGGCTCCGGCCACGGAAACAGTCACTGTAAGCGCCACCCGCACCCTGGTCCCAGCAGCGTGGCCGGCGCGGATGTCGAAAGCCTGAACGCCGGACAACTCGAAGTCATGCGGCCGGTGGCGGCCGACGACGCTCTGCATTTTCTTCCTGGCGCGGTGGTGAGCCACAGCCGGGCAGCGCGGCGGGCTCTCCTCGTTGTTCGTGCGCGGCGGCGATTCCACTTACAACAAAGTCATTGTCGACGATGTGCCGGTCAACGATCCGGGTGGAACCTTTGACTTCGGCGTGCTTCCCCTGGCAGGGGCGGATCGCCTGGAGTTTGTTCGCGGCGCTCAGAGCACGCTCTACGGCTCCGACGCCATGACCAGCGTGGTACAGGTTTTTACCCGCACCGGCAGCACGCCGGTCCCCGAACTGCGTTTTGGCGCGGACGGCGGAAATCTGGGAACGGCGAATGGCTATGCCATCCCTTGCCGGCGCGAATGGCCGCTTCGATTACAACCTATTCGGCGACCAGTTCAACACCATGGGTCAGGGCCCGAACGACGATTACTCAAACTCGCTGGAGGGCGGGAACGTCGGGGTGAAACTGACCGACTGGGCGGCGCTGCGCGCTGCGGGCCCGCCACTCCAACAGCGTCACCGGAGTGCAAGGCGAGTGGAATTTCAACGGAGACCCAATCCTGCCTCCGGACTTTGACCAGCGCGCGCGGCAGAACAATCTGCTGGCCAGCGCGGAGCTGACCATCGCCGGGCCGTCGCGCTGGCAGCATCGTTTCACCGGCTTCGAGTACACACTGCATCGCACCAATATCCAGCCCGTCAATCAGCCCGGTCGAGTGGACCCTTTCGGCGACCAAATCGACACTCCTTTCCATGCCATCACCAATATCAACCGCGCGGGCTTCGACTATCAGGGCGACTACACGGAACGAAGTTGGGCGCAGACCACGATCGGATATGAATTCGAAGATGAAAACGGAACCACCGGCAAGCCTTCCCGATTCGCTCAGCCACGGCGTGCGCCTGAACCACGCCGTTTACGGACAACAGGTCCTGACCCTGGGGCGCCTCTCGGTCGTGGCCGGGGCCCGCTTTGTCCACAATGGGAGTTTCGGAAACAGAGTTGTGCCGCGGATTGCTTTGAGGTTCACCGCTCTGCGCGGAGGGCATTTCTTTTCCGGCACGCGCTTCCGCTTCAGCTATGCCACCGGCATCAAGGAGCCCAGTTTCGCGCAGTCGTTTGGAAATGGCGGCGGTTTCCCCGTCATCCCCAACCCCGACCTCAAGCCGGAGCGGGTGCGCTCATTCGAAGCCGGCTTTGAACAGAAGTTTTCGCAAGAATTACTCGCTGACCGGCTACTTACTTCAACGGGCTGTTTCGCGACAAGATCGATTTCAACTCTCTGACTGGCGCGGCCTGCCCGCCACCCAGCTGCTTTCTGCGGACAGTATGTCAATGTCAATGAGGCTATCGCGCATGGAGCTGAAGTGGAGTTTCACGGACGGCCGCTGGCGAGGCTGTCGTTCGACGGTTCCTACACCTACACTTCCACCCAGATCCTGAAGCAACCTTTCGCCTTCGATCCGCTGCTCGAGCCTGGCCAGCCCCTGCTCCGGCGTCCCAAGCATTCGGGAAGTTTGTTGCTGACCTACCTGAGCAGCCGCTGGGGAGCAAATCTAGGCGGAAGTTTCATCGGCAGGCGGCACCGATTCGGATTTCCTGGGCTACGGCATCGATCACGCCGCCGGCTATGCTCGCGTAGATCTCGGCGGATGGTATGCGGTGACTTCCCGGATCACGGCCTACGTAAACCTGGAGAATGCCTTCGACAAGGCAGTATCAGGAAGTAGTGGGCTACCCGGCGCTGGGAGCAAACGTCCGCGCCGGCGTGCGCTTCAGAATCGGCGGAGAGTAGTTTGCTTGTGTGTGGCGCGGGCGACTTCGCCCGCGGTTTCTCGGTCGGCAATGACCATGTCGGAGAAAAGGCCGCGAGTTAACGAATTGGTTGACGGGTTGAGTGCGGAAATAGCCAGTTCTTCTAGCTCGAAGCTGTCACGCGGGCGAGTCGCCCGCGACCGCACATCCTACGGTCTTGCGGAGACAGGCTTACCGATGACGGACGCGGCGAGGCCTGACGCAGCTGCGGGCGATCATCGGCCTCGGCGGCGCAGGGAACGGCCAGGGGCAGCGGGGCGGCGGATCGTCGATCCCTGATACTTGCTTCGCGCCGCCATCAATTTCCCCAATTCCTCGCTGCCCAGAGGTTGCTGCCGTCCGAGCAGATGCGTGACCAGCGCAATCTGGGCAAAATGCTCGACTGTTTCCATCTTCATGTACGCATGATGCAGGTCGGCGCCGTACGCCACCACTCCGTGGTTCGACATGAGAATGGCGTCATACTGCGGAACCAGGGGTTCGAGTGCGGCGGTAAGCTCGGGCGTTCCCGGCGTGCCGTATTTGGCCAGCGGAATCGAGCCCAGTCCAATCACCACCTCGCACACCAGCGGCTGGTTGAGCGGCATGCCGGCAGCCGCGAAGCCAGTGGCGGTGGGCGGATGCGCATGCACCACGCCTTGCACGTCCGGCCGCAGTTTGTAAATCAGGAGGTGCATCGCGATTTCGCTGGAAACATCGCGGCGCCCTGCCACGCGGCGGCCGTCCATATCCACGATGACCATGTCCGAAGGCTTCATCATGCCTTTGCACATGGAGGTCGGCGTGGCCAGAATGTGGCGCTCGTCAAGCCGCACGGAAAGATTGCCATCCATGGCCGCCACGTAGCCGCGCTCGTGCAAGGCCCTGCCAAAGAGGACAATTTCGCGCCGATATTGACGTTCGCTAGGCATCGTTAAGGGGGAGGTAGAACTGAAAGCCCCGGCTGATGCCGCGTATGGTAACCCAAGCGGTTGGCGGTTACAACTTCTTTTACACACTATTACATTCTGGTTTTGAGCGCTCTCCAAGCGCGCTTTCCGGTGCAACCCAGGAAGAAATCCTATAATCAACCAGCGTGCTGGTCTCCGATTTCAATTATTCACTTCCTGAAGAACTCATTGCTCAGGAGCCCTTGTCCGGACCGGGCCGCTTCGCGGCTGCTGCATCTGAATCGCGACTCACGGGAGTTGCGAGATCGCCAGTTTCGCGATTTCCCTGACCTTTTGAGAGCCGGCGACCTGGTTGTATTCAACAACACACGCGTCTTTCCCGCGCGACTCTATGGCCGAAGAAGCTGGGCTCAAGGCGCAGCCCTCAGCCCGGGAAACCCCGCCTCGCGCGATTTTCTACGCGGCCGGATCGAAGTTCTCCTGACCCGCCAGCTCTCGCGCGACCCGAATGAATGGGAGTGCCTGGTGCGTCCCGGGCGAAAGATCGGAGTGGGAGAGCATCTTGTTTTTCGGCGAGCAGAGCCAGCTGCAGGCGGAAGTCATCGCCCGAGGCAGCTTTCGGGGAGCGCCGCATCCGGTTCGCTTCCGTGCAGGATTTCTTTGCCGAAGTCGAGCGCATCGGCCATGTGCCTCTTCCGCCTTATATTGATCGCCCGGATCAGCTCTGGCTGACCGGGAGCGCTATCAAACCATCTATGCCCGGGAAAAAGGCTCGGTGGCTGCGCCCACTGCAGGCCTGCACTTCACGCCCGAAATTCTGGCACGCATGAGAGAGAAAGGCATTGAGACGGCGGAAATCACGCTGCACGTCGGGCTGGGAACATTCCAGCCGGTACGCGAGGAGCGCGTGGAAGATCACAAGCTGCATCGCGAGTCCTACTCCATTTCCGCGGAAGCGGCGGCGGCGATCAATCGTGCTCTGGACACCGGACGGCGAGTCGTGGCCGTCGGGCACCACTACCGTCAGGACGCTCGAATATTCCGCCGGCGAAATCGGGCCGGGTCACGGCGGAGAGCGGCGAAGCCGACATCTTTATCTATCCAGACTATGAATTCCGAGTGGTGGGCGCGCTGCTCACCAATTTCCATCTGCCGCAATCCACGCTGCTGATGCTGGTGTGCGCCTTCGGAGGCACAGAGCAAGTGCTCGACGCCTACCGCCATGCCGTGCGTGAGCGCTACAGATTTTATTCCTATGGCGACTGCATGTTCGTGGAGTAAGGCTTTCTTGCGTCCTTGGGTAGCCGGTCCGTCAGCGAATATACTGAGCTTCGCAGGGGGTGAAATATGGGCACGCAAGCCCTATCCAAGCCGGTTCCGATCCAGAATTTTGTCGCCGAGCTGAGGAAATTTCCCGAACCCGCCTTTAACCGCGATCGACCAGATCATCCGCTTCCTGCAGAGTACCCCGGTTGCATCCGACACTCTGACGCCCTATCTGACCTGGGACCGGCAGCACTACACGCGCAATCTGATCGACAAGACACCGCTCTACGAACTGGTTGCCATCTGCTGGGAAGTCGGTCAGGCGAGTTCGATACACAACCACCGCGAGCAGAATTGCTGGATGGCGGTCCCGATCGGACGGCTGCGGGTGGAAAACTTACCGCACGATTTCGCAGGATCTGACGCCGGCACCTGTGAACTCGAAACCGCCGACACGGTGGAAATGAATCCGCGCCAGCCCTGCGCCGTCGATCCGGTTGAGCCCGTTCATCGGGTCTATAATCCTCGCGAATTCAACCAGCGCGCGGTAAGCCTGCACGTGTATTCCCGCCCTTTTGACACCTGCGTGGTCTATTCGCAGGAGCAGCGCACCTGTGGCGTGATCAAGCTGCACTACCAAACGGAGTACGGAAAGCCGGCGAAGAACCGCAATTAACTGAGAACCGAGAACTGCGATCTAACAACTGTTGTCCTGCTAAACTTAGCTGTTGCCTCCCCGAAAAAAACTCTCGACTCCCGCGCCCGAAAGCCCTTCGGAGATGAAGCCGGTTACTTCTCCGACGAAGCTGACCGTTGCGGATGGCCGCCGCATCTTCCTCATGGATGCCATGTCCTTCATCTTCCGCGCCTATCACGCCATGGCGCGGCAGCGCGGCATGACCACCAAGACCGGATTGCCCACCGCGGCAACCTATGTCTTCGTCAACATGCTGCGCAAATTGCGCGAGGATTTCTCGCCCGAATATCTGGCGGCGGTGTTTGATGTGGCCGCGCCCACCTTCCGCGATCAGGAGGCGGAAGCCATCACCAAGGTGCGCAAGTTCGACCTCAAGACCCAGACCTTCCAGGAAGTCGAATATCGCGGCTACAAAGCTAATCGAAGCGAGATGCCGGCGGAGTTGGTGCAGCAAGTGCCCTACATCCGGCGCGCCCTCGAGGCTTATCGCATTCCGATCCTCGAACTGGCCGGCTACGAAGCCGATGACGTGATCGGCACGCTCGCCCGCAAAGCGGCCGCGCAGTCGTATCTGGTGTATGTGGTTTCGAGCGACAAGGACATGCTGCAACTGGTCAACGACCGGGTGCTGGTGCTGAATCCGCCCAAAGACAACCTGATTTGCGACGCCCAGAAAGTCGAAGAGATTCTCGGTGTTCCGCCCGAGCGTGTCGTGGACGTGATGGCCCTGCGCGGCGACTCCGTCGACAACATTCCCGGCGCTCCGGGAATCGGCGACAAGGGCTCGGTCGAAATCATCAAGCGGTTCGGGACGGTCGAGCAGGCGCTTGATCGCGCTGCCGAGGTCGAAAAGAAATCCTATCGCGAGTCGCTCGAGAACAATCGTGACACTGTGCTCTTCAGCAAGCGTATGGCGACCATCGACTGCAACGTCCCTGTCGATCTGGATCTGGATGCGATGCGCGCCGGGGCGCCCGACGTCGGAAGCTCTGCGCGACCTGTTCACTGAGCTCGAATTCACTTCTCTGCTGAAAGAGCTGCTGCCGGTGGTGGAGGTGACCGAGGCGCATTACACCGAAGCCAAGTCTGCAGCTGACGTCGAGGCAGTGCTGAAGAACAGTCTCCGTTGGAAATTCGCTCGGCGGTAGCGATCGAGGCCGAGTCCACTGTGCCCCCGGATGAAGATGAAGAGAAGCGGACGAGCCGCAGGGCAGCATGCTGCCTCTCACCGCGCGCGCCTGTCGAAGCAACGCCGGCCAGGAGCGTCGCCATTTCCGCTGCGGCCAGGACAGCGTTGACGGTTTCGATGCAGGAAGGGGCCGGTTCGCGGCTACGCTCCGCGCTGGAAGACGAAGGTTTACCCAAAGCTATCCATGACTACAAAGCGGCCATTCATGCACTTGGAACCGCAAGGCATCACGCTGCGTGGCGTGCGGCATGATCCCATGCTGTATTCCTATTTGCTTGATCCCACGTATTCCTCGCACCGGCTGCCAGAGGTAGCGCTGCGCCGCTTCAACCTCAAGCTGAGCGGCACGCTGGCGGAATCCGCCGACGTCACGGGGCGGTTTGCCACCGCTCTGCGCCGTGACATAGAAAGTGCCGGGCTGCTGAAGCTGTATGAAGAAATCGATCTGCCGCTCGTGCAAGTGCTGGCCCGCATGGAGCACGCTGGAGTCAAAATTGACCGCAAGGTTTTGGAGGAGATGTCGTCGCGACTGGAAGCGAGAAGTCGAAGCCAAGGCTCGTGAAATCTACGAGCAGTCCGGCTCTCAGTTCAACATCAATTCGCCAAAGCAACTGGGCGATATGCTCTTCAACAAAATGAATTTGCCCAAGCCGGTGAAATACGGCAAAGGCAAAACCATTTCCACCGCAGTCGACGTCCTGGAACAACTGGCCCTGACCCACGATATTGCGCGGCTGGTGCTCGAATACCGCCAACTCTCGAAGCTCAAATCCACTTACGTCGACGCCCTGCCGGCGCTGCTCAATCCAGCCACGGGCCGCCTGCACACTACTTTTGGCCAAACCGGTACGGCCACGGGAAGGCTGTCGTCCACCAACCCGAATCTGCAAAACATTCCCATCCGCACCGAACTGGGCCGCGAGATTCGCGCTGCATTCACTGTGGAGCCCGGCCATGTACTGCTGGCCGCGGACTATTCTCAGATCGAACTCCGCCTGCTGGCCCACTTCTCGAAAGATCCGCTGCTGGTGGAAGCCTACCGTCGCGGCGATGACATTCACACTCTGACCGCATCGCAAGTGTTCGGCGTGCCGCCGCTGATGGTCACGCTCCGATCACCGCCGCCAGGCCAAAGTCGTGAACTTCGGAATCGTGTACGGGCTCTCGGCGTTCGGATTGTCACAGACTCTCGGTATTGAACCCAGAGAAGCCAAGCAGTTCATCGATGCTTATTTTGAAAAGTACAAAGGCGTGCGCGCCTTCATCGACAAGACTCTGGAAGAAGCTCGGCGCGAACAGAAAGTAACGACGCTGTTCGGGCGAGTGCGGCCGATCCCAGACATCAACAGCAAGAACATCAACCAGCGCGGCTTCGCCGAACGCACCGCGGTGAATACGCCGTTGCAGGGAACCGCTGCGGACCTGATCAAGATTGCCATGATCCGCATCGATGCGGCTCTGCGCGAACGCGGCCTGAAATCGCGCATGACGCTGCAGGTCCACGATGAACTGGTGTTCGAAGTTCCGGAGCGAGAAGTCGAGACCATGCGTACCCTGGTGCGCGATCAGATGGAGAATGTCCATCCGCTGACGGTGCCGCTGCTGGTAGAAGTCGGAGTAGGGAAAAACTGGCGGGACCTGAGTAGAAAGTGGGATTTGAGCCGGCCGTGTGGGGACGGGTCTCCGACCCGTCCAGGTCGAGCGCAGCTCGATCAGCCTTTTCTCGCTACGTTCTCAATCCTGAGACGAAGTTCCAAATATTCTCGAGAAATCTCGCGCACAAACAAGAAGCCAGCCGAGCTCGCGCTCGGCCTGGACGGGTCGGAGACCCGTCCCTACATGGTTCGTGGTAGACGCGGGCCTCTACGCTCCCAGCGCGCTCTTGATCGCTCCCGCGATATTCTGCGCCAGCACTTTCATCTTCTCTTCCGACTCCGCTTCGATCATCACGCGGGCCAACGCTTCCGTCCCTGAGTAGCGCACCACCACGCGCCCGTTCCCATCCAACTCGCGTTCGGCAGCCTCGATCGCCTTTTGAATCTCCGGCACTTTGGCAAAGGGCACTTTCTCGCGCACCCGAACGTTCTGGATCGTCTGCGGAAAAACTTTGAGATCGCTCACCAGTTCGGCCAGCGGCTTTCCCGTCCGCGCCATGGTCTCCATCACGCGCAGCGCAGTGAGCAGGCCATCGCCGGTGGTGGCTTCGCCGTCGCGGAAAATAATGTGGCCGGATTGCTCTCCGCCCAGCACCGCGCCGCTCTTCTGCATCTCCTCCAGCACGTATTTGTCGCCGACGTTGGCGCGCAGCAGGCGAATGCCGGAATTGCGCAGCGCGATTTCCAGGCCCATATTGGACATCGTGGTCGCGACCACGGTCTCCGCGGGCAGCGCCCCCTGCGACTTCATCTCCCGCGCCGTCAGCAGAAGGACAGCATCGCCGTTCACCACCCGGCCGTTGGCATCGCAAAAAAGCGCACGGTCCGCGTCGCCATCGAAAGTCACGCCCAGATCGAATTGCCCCGGCTTCTCCGCCACCGCACGGGCCACAGTTTCGGGATGCAGAGCGCCGCAGTTTTCGTTGATATTCTTGCCGTCCGGAGCCGCGCTGAGAAACGTCGCGCTGAATGCGGCACAGGCGGAACAATTCCGGCGCCTCCGCCGCGGCCGCGCCATTGGCGCAATCCACCAGCACCCGCAACCGGCTCAAATCCGTGCCAACATTCTTCGCCAGCCATGCGATGTAAGCATGGCGTAGTTCGGCCTGCCCCGGCAGGCTCGGCGAAAGCTGGAAAGAAGAGTCCACGTGGGCTTCGGGGTTCTGCAACAGGGCAAAAATTTCCTGCTCGATGGCGATCTCGTGCGCGTCCGGCAACTTGTAGCCGTCGCCGGAGAAAACCTTGATGCCGTTGTCGGTCCAGGGATTGTGCGACGCCGAGATAACCACGCCGGCGGCATACTTGCGGGAGCGCGCCAGGTAAGCGACTCCCGGCGTAGTGATCACGCCGGCGCTGTGGACTTCAATTCCGCTGGCGGTCAGCCCGTGCGTCACCCGGTCGGCGATCCACGCGCTCGATTGGCGCGTGTCCTGTCCGATCACCGACACGTCCCGGTCCGCCGCGAACGTTTCAGATCATGGCCCAGCGCGCGGCCGATCATGTATGTGCTGTCCTGGGTCAGGGGAAATTCGCCGGCGACGCCGCGAATCCCATCGGTGCCGAAGAGTTGTCGCGTCTGGGTTGTCATGCTGAGTTGACATGCGGAATGAACGCTTAGCGTGCCGCCGGTTCCGGCCGGGGACCTTTTCCATGATAACCGTGACGCGCACCGGATTGGGATTCATCACCTGGACCAGGGGATCAGAAACGTAAGCATGCCGGACGAAAGTGGCCCGGTCCATGGTCCCGCTCGCGTCCACCGGATCGGTAATGGCGGCTTCAACCGCCTCCACCCGCTTGCGCGGTCCGCTGATCGTAATCGTGGATGGCTCCGCGTCGATGTGCCCGATCTGGTAGCCCGCCGCGAAGTTGCCGAACACCCGGGGATGCACCGGAACCTGGCGGGTAAGACGCGTGTCAAAGGCGAGGTGGAACTGGCTGGGAATGACTTGCACGACCTCGAGTTCCTTGGGCTGATGGACCTGCTGCGCCGTCAGATCGAAGGTGCGCTCCCCCGGCTTCATCCCGCTGAGTTCGATTTCGGCGTAGATATCCGCGGGCTGCAGGCGCCGCACGATGCGCTGCGGACCGCGCACCCGGATCTCGGCCCGCGGAACACTTTCGGTACTGATCTCCAGATTCTCCGGAATGTTGCGAAATTCGATGGGCACATCTACCGCAACTTCGGCCACCGGATCGCGCGTCACCGCCAGCCACAAGCCCACGGCCAGCGCCAGCGAAAGCAGCTTGATGCCGAAATTGTGCAGCACATGCCGGCGAAAAAAGTCTTTCATGGCTAGCGCTCGCCTCCCGGTCTTGACCCGCGAATCGCGGCGCGCGCGGCGCGGAAGTTCTCTGAACTGTCTTCCTCGGGACCCGCGAGTTCCTCGCCACCATTTGTCAATCGGCGTGGGCAAGGTGGAGGGAGGCACATAACGGCGCAGCAGTTCTCCGATGCGCTCTCGCAGTTGCTCCACGGTCAAATCCCGTTCGATCGTCCCACCCACGGCCAGGCTGATGGCGCCGGTTTCCTCGGAGACGATGACGGCGATGGCGTCGGTCTCTTCGGTCACGCCGATCCCGGCGCGGTGGCGGGTGCCCAGTTGAGTCGAGAGCACCGGATTCATGGAGAGCGGCAGAAAGCATGCCGCGGCCGCGATGCGGTCTTTCTGCACGATCACGGCGCCATCGTGCAGGGGAGCGCTGGGACGGAAAACCGTGGCCAGCAGATCGTAGGAAAGACGCGCGTCCAGCGGAACGCCGCTCTCGATGTAGGTTCGCAATCCGATTTCCCGCTCGATCACAATCAGCGCGCCGGTCTGGTTCTGGGAAAACAGGTTGGCCGCAAGCACGATGTCGTCGTACGCATCCGCCTCAGACGCCGCCGTCCGGCTGCGCAGAAGTCGCCGCCCCAGACGCGCCAACGCCTGCCGGATCTCGCCCGCAAAAATCACGATCAGCGCGAACACCGCGTAAGGCAGCAACGTGCTCAACAGCCAGTTCAGAGTGGCCAGTTCGCCGGCGCGGGAAAAATAAAATGCCAACGCCAGGCCCGCCACGCCCACCAGCATGTAGGCGGCGCGTGTGCCCTTGATGAGCGCCAGCAATTCGTAAATGATCACAGCGACCAGCAAAATGTCGACGACCGAAATCACCGACAAATGTGGCCACGGCGATACGAAGTACTTCACCTGCGGCCCCCTTCCAAAAATTGACCTGAGCTAAATCGAGACAAAACCAATTGTAATCCAGGGTCATACAATCCCGGCTATCTTTATCGAAGCAAAGGCTTTGTAAAGATATGTTCGTTGTGGGGCGGACACTCCTATGCGCCGCCTTTGAATTTGACGTCGATTTAGATCGCACTGTTCGTAAGGTACAAAACCAGGGTGAGTCTAGTGCTGGGAGCCTGGGATTAAAGAGCTAAGCTCAAAGGGTAAAATCAAAAGGCAAAATCAAACAGCTAAAGTCGAAAGTGGCGGACAAGAGTGTCCGCCCCATACGGCTACTTCTGCTTTCGCAGACCCACAATGGCGGTCACGGTCCCTTTAGCCAGCCGGGCAGAGATCTCATCCCCAGCTTTCACTCGAGCCGCATCCTTCAACAGCAGACCTGTGGAATCGAAGACCAGAGCATACCCACGATCAAGAATGGCAAGGGGCGAGAGCGCTTCCAATTGCCCCACAAGTTGATTGAGCATACTTCGCTGCCGCAACAACAGAGTCCGAGCCGTTGCCGCCAATGCGGCCACTCGAGAAGCGAGTTCCTGACGGATGCCGGCGAGCATGCGCCGCACATCGTAATGCCGTACCGCAGCCGCTGCAGTTTCCAGGCGCCGCCGATGCTGCTCCAGAATCTGACGCTCCGCTCGGTCCAGCCGATTCTTCAAGTCATCGAGTCTCTGCTGACGCCGGTTGATGACATCCACCATGCGTCCAAAAGCGCCGTGCTGGGCGAGTTCGGTCAGCGCCTGCCGCCCCATCAACAACCGGTACCGCACGGCTCGAACCAGCCGCTGGCGCAGAGCCTCGGCCTGGTCCGCCACTTCCTGGCGGGAACGAATCACTAACTCGGCAGCAGCAGAAGGAGTCGGAGCCCGCAGGTCAGCCACGAAATCGACAATGGTGAAATCGGTCTCGTGCCCCACCGCGGAAATCACAGGAATCTCGGATGCGGCAACGACCCGCGCCAAGGCCTCGTTATTGAACGCAGCCAGATCTTCCGCCGAACCTCCTCCACGAGCCACGATGATGACGTCTACGCTGCGCACTTGGTTAAAGTAGCGGACGCCCGCACTCACGTCAGCGCCCGCGGCATCGCCCTGTACCTGCGCAGGAAAAATTAAGATGTTGGCCGTGTCATGCCGCCGCAGCAGAATGTTCAGAATGTCGTGCAACGCTGCCGCTTGCGGCGAAGTCACAATCCCGATCCGTCGCGGCAAAGTAGGGATCGGTTTCTTTCGGCTGGCATCAAACAACCCTTCCGCCTCAAGCTTGGCCTTGAGTTGCTCGAATGCAACCTGTAACGCGCCCGCGCCCTTGGGCTCAAGGTACTCGGCCGAAATCTGCAGTTCGCCGCGATCTTCGTAGACGGTGACTCGTCCGCGCAGCACCACCTGTATGCCATTCTCAGGACGAAACCGCAGCAGGCGCGCCTGCGAGCGAAACATCACGGCGCGAATCTGCGAGTTCTGGTCCTTCAAAGTGAAATACAGGTGCCCCGAGTCATGCGCCCGGAAATTCGAGATCTCGCCTTCCACCCAGGTATCTCCATACTCACGCTCAATATGAGTGCGGACCGCCGCAACCAGATCGCGCACCGTCCAAATCCGGCGATCGGGTGGTTTGAAACTGAATCCAAGCTGGTCGGTGGAGGACACTGCAGTGGAGTTTATAACACTGACGTTCAGCTCTTGGCTTCTAGCTTTTAGCCGAGACGTGCAAGCTCTGGAGGGAAAAACAGAAACTACGAAGGAG
Organism: Terriglobia bacterium; assembly: GCA_963803655.1. Classification (GTDB taxonomy): domain Bacteria; phylum Acidobacteriota; class Terriglobia; order Terriglobales; family Acidobacteriaceae; genus JAIQFF01. The sequence continues at coordinate 796,464 of CAWDNR010000004.1, read as the reverse complement.
TGAAAAGCAAAATTACCCCAGGCCGCAAACGTCTACAAGCCCGGGATCGCGCTCGCTGCCTTATCTCCCGCCTTAGGCGCCCGTCCCTGCTTAACAGACGACGCCTCCCTCACACAATTCCTCCCCGCCTGTTTTGCCGCATACAGCCCGGCATCGGCCGCCTTCACCAGTTCCTCGCGAGTGCTGCCATGATCCGGACAGGTTGCTACTCCGGCGCTGATCGTGACCGACCGCGGCACTCCGGGAAATTGCCAGTTATCCACCATTCGCCGCAGCTTCTCGGCCACACCCAGAGCATGTTGCTGGCTGGTTTGCGAGAGCAGGATGGCGAACTCTTCTCCCCCATAGCGGCAGACCACGTCGATTTTCCTCAGCTGCTGGGAGAAAATCGAGGATACCTGGCGCAGCACTTCATCGCCAAGCAGATGGCCAAATTCATCGTTCAGTCTCTTGAACTGGTCGATATCCACCATGATCACCGCCATGCCAGAATTAAACCGGCGGGCACGCTCCAGTTCTTCCTCGATTCGAAGTTCGAAGTAGCGGCGGTTAAAAATTCCGGTTAGGCCGTCCAGGTAGGCCAGACGTTTGACCCGTTCCACGTAATGAGCATTCTGAATTGCAGTCGCACAAATGTCAGCGACCGATTCCAGAGACTGAATATCGCTGACACTGAACGAGCCCGGCTGCGCGCTGTCCAGCACCAGAACACCCAGCGTCTGCCCGAAGGAAACCAGCGGAATGCACATTCGGGAACCCGATTCCAGATAGATTCCCACGAAATCCGGGTCGGTCTTGACGTTGTTCTCGATCACTGTCTTGCTCTCGCGCAGTGCCTGCCCCCAAAGACCCGCCCCCGCCGGTACTTTTCCGCCCTCGGGAATGCGCAGCGTCAGGTCGCCATGGTGGGCCTGCAGCACCAGGTCGTCCTCTTCCTTAACCAGCATCGAAACGTGAGACACCTCGAACGCCGGCCGAATCTTGGCGCAAGCCTTTGACAACAGTTCCTTGACATCCAGCACAACTGTGGTTTCGCGCGCGACCGTATTGATCGCCTCCAGTTGCGACGCCCGCCGTCTTTCCAGCGAATACAGACGGGCATTCTGCAAGGCCATCGAGGCCTGGGTGGAAAACAAGGTCAACAGATCGACGGTTTCTGAATCAAAGTGGTCTGGGTTCTCGCTCTGACAATCCAGGACGCCGACTACTTCGTCCCGCACCATCAGTGGAATCGCCAGTTCAGAGCGGGTCTTCTTCCCCCACGGCTTGTAGCGGCTTTCTTTGATGAAGTCAGGCACGTACAACGGACGCTTCTTCTGGGCGGCGGTGCCGATCAGCCCCGTCCCAATGCTCACCCGGACCTTGTCAAACCCCTGCTCGCCGCCGATCTGAGAGCGCGTACAAAGCTGGTCTGTGTCTTTATCCAACAATAGGATAGCGACGTTCTGCAGATGGAAATAGTCGCGCGCAATCACCAGGATGCGCTGCAATACCTCGTCCAGGTCAAACGTGGACAGCACCGCCTGGCTGGCGTCGTATAGGATGGCGATTTTTTGCATGAGCCCAGCCGGATTGTAACCCGTGCGGGAGACCGGACAGACGTTCCCAAAGTAACGTGGGAGACGGTCTGTGTGGTCGCAAGCGACTCGCCCGCGAGAGCCCGAAAGCAAGAACGAGGGTGGGAGTCAAAGGCAGAATCGAAGGCAAGAGCAAAGGCTGGATCGAAATCAAAACTGCGAGCGAGTCGCCCGCGACCACACAGACTAGACCTCTTCCGCCGCCTTCGCGGTTAGGCCACCAGCCAGTCCTGCTAACATCCCTGAGATGCTGGAGCCTTCCACCTCGGTCCAATATGTAAAGGGCATCGGCCCTCGTCTGGCCGAGGTGTTGGGCGCCAAGGGTATCCATACGGTCGACGATCTGCTTCATTACCTGCCCTTCCGCTATGAAGATCGTGTGAACCCGCGCGGAATTTCCGAACTGCGCACAGGAGAGATGGCCACGGTTATCGCCGAAGTCCGTACCTCGGGCCTGTTCCGCACCCGCCGCATGCCTATTTTCCAGATGACAGTCGGCCAAGGCAGAAGCCGCCTCAAGTGCATCTGGTTTAACGCCACGTATCTGCGCGACCGCTTCAAGCCCGGACAGCTTGTGGCCCTGTACGGCAAGGTCGAACAGGAGCGCAGCGGCGGAGAACTGCAACTGGTACAGCCGCAGTTTGAAATTCTTGGCGACTCCTCCGACCAAGCCGAAGGGGGAGAGCAGAAAGCAGCTTCCTCCCTCGAAGTCGGCAGGATCGTCCCCATTTATGAGTCAGCCGGTCAGGGCCGCCTCACTCCGCGCTGGTTTCGGCGCATCATCCACGCTGTTCTGGAGAATCTCACTCCGCAAGTCACGGACCCGGTTCCAACCGCCGTGCGAAACCACTTGAGTCTGATCCCACCGCGCGACGCGCTGCGACAAGTCCATTGGCCCGATCCTGGCGAGAGCTTTCAGGACCTGCAAGCATCCCGCACTCCGGCTCACATCCGGCTGATCTTCGAAGAACTTTTCTTCCTTGAATTGGGACTCGAGCTCAAACGGCGGGAGCAGAAGGCGCAAACTGGAATCGCGTTCAAGCTGGACAACCGCGCCCGCGAGGCGATCAAGAAAATCCTGCCTTTCCATCCCACAGCGGCGCAGAAACGCGTGCTCAAGGAAATTGCGTCCGACATGGAGAAGCCTTTCCCCATGCGGCGTCTGCTGCAAGGGGATGTCGGATCAGGCAAGACCCTGGTGGCCTTCGAGGCCGCCATCGTCGCCATGGAAAACGGATACCAGGTCGCGCTCATGGCGCCCACCGAAATCCTGGCCCAGCAGCACTATTTTTCCGCCCGCCGAATTCTGGAGAATGCCGGATACCGGATCGTGCTCCTGACCGGCTCGGTGGAAGAAGACCGCAAACGCGAAATTCGCCGCCACATTGCCCAGGGCAACGCGCAACTCGTCATCGGAACCCACGCTCTGATTGAGCAAAAAGTCGAGTTCGCCAAGCTGGGGCTAGTCATCGTCGACGAACAACATCGCTTCGGTGTAATGCAACGCTTCAAGCTGATGAAGAAATCTGCAGACGACGGACGCAGAACGAACCACGTAGAGGCGGACGCTCCTTCGACTTCGCTCAGGACAGGCCTCGTCCGGCCAGCCGAGCAAAGCTCGGCAACTCTCGGAGAGCCCGATGTCCTGGTCATGACCGCCACCCCCATCCCCCGTACCCTGGCGCTGACTCTCTACGGCGACCTCGACATCAGCATCCTTGACGAAATGCCGCCCGGCCGCACCCCCATCGTCACTCGCCGCATCTCCGACGATCGCGCCGACGAAGTCTGGCAGTTCGTAGGCAAGCAGGTCACCGCCGGCCACCAGGCCTATGTTGTGTATCCCGTGATCGAGGAGAACGAAGAATCCGAGCTCAAAGCCGCTCTCAAAATGCACAAAGAACTCAGTAAGAAGATCTTTCCCAACCGGCGAGTGGAACTCTTGCACGGCCGACTGAGCGCTGATCAGAAAGAAGACGTCATGCGACGCTTGCAAGAAGGCGAGGTCGACATTCTGGTTTCGACGACTGTAATCGAAGTCGGAGTCGACATAGCCAACGCCACCGTGATGGTGATCGAGCATGCCGAGCGCTTCGGCCTCGCCCAGTTGCACCAGCTCCGCGGACGTATCGGCCGCGGGGCAGCCAAATCTTTCTGCATTCTCATGACCGGAGGGAAAATCTCCGAAGATGGCGAGCGCCGCCTTGACGCCATGGTCCGCACCACTGACGGTTTCCAGATTGCCGAACTCGATCTTGCACTCCGTGGCCCGGGCGAGTTCTTCGGTACCCGCCAGGCCGGTATGCCCAGCTTCCAGGTAGCCAACCTGATCCGCGACCGCCAACTCCTGGAGGCCGCCAAGCGCGAGGCTGCAACGGTACTGGCTGGCCCTAACGAAGACGTACCGAAAGAAGAAATCGATCGAGCGCTACGCCACATGCGCACCCACTGGCAGAAAACCTACGGCCTGGTAGAGGTGGGGTAGTGGTTTGTTTGGTCGCGGGCGACTCGGTGACGACCACACAAGCCCACCCCCCAATTTCACAACCATCCCCTAAATCCGGAATCTGTCTCATCCCGTATTTGATGTGGGCCCAAAAAATCACATCTCTGAAGGAGACTATCCGCCATGCCAAGAATATTCCGGCATTTCCTGTTGGTGGCGCTGATGCTCGGCTTCGTCCCGGCCAGCGAATTGAATACTCTAGCCGCACCTCTCCCAACTCCCGCTGCACCCCAGGCCGCGGCTGCCCAGGACTCGTTGTACAAGCGCCTGGGCGGCTACGATGCCCTGGCCGCTGTCACCGACGATTTTCTCGGCCGCCTGGCGACTGACCCCCAAGAGAGCCGCTTCTTTGTGGGCCTGAGCAATGATTCCAAGACCCGTGTCCGGCAGCACGTAGTGGACTTCCTGTGCGTGGCCACCGGCGGCCCCTGCAAGTACACAGGACGCGACATGGAGACCGCACATACCGGCTTGAACATCACCGAAGACGACTGGACCATCGCGGTCAAGGCCCTGGGTGACACCCTGAACAAATTCAAAGTGCCTTCCCGCGAGCAGGGGGAAGTGGTAAGCGCCATCGCCTCGTTAAAAGGCAAAATCGTGGGACGGTAAAGTACCCGGGCCGAGCCAAGCCAAAGGCATAAACTACGAAGGACACGAAGTATCACGAAGAAAGCCTCGAAATCGCGGGAGGTCCTTCGTGTACCTTCGTGTCCTTCGTGGTTTATGCCTTTGACTTTGGCTTCCAGCGCACCGAATGGGATAATCATCCCGGTGCCGACCACTGCCAAAGCCGATCTCTACCGCAGGCTTCCATCGGTCGATGAGTTGCTGCGCAGCCCCGATCTAGTCGCTATCGTTTCAAGCGAAGGTCAGGCCTCCGTGACTGATGCTGCCCGCGCCGTGCTGACCCGCTTGCGCGCCGAGATTGCAGCCGCGAGGCTGGACGCAGCCTCCGTTGACCTCGCCCTATCCGGAATCGCAGGTGCGGTCGAGCGCCAGGTTCGACAGTCGTTGACTTACTCGCTGCGTCCGGTCATCAATGCGACCGGCGTTATCCTCCACACTAACCTCGGACGCGCCCCGCTGGCGGCTTCCGCGCTGGAACACGTTCGCCATGCCTCCGAGGGATATTCCAACCTCGAGTTCGATGTAGAAACCGGGGACCGGGGTAAACGCGACGTCCACGTGGACCGGCTTTTTCGCAAACTGCTTGATGAACACGCGGGAACAACTTCCGTTCGACTTCGCTCAGGGCAGGTCCTCGGCTGTCCGGGCGAGCAGGGCTCGCCAGTTCCGAAGGTACAGCCGACACCGACCGCCGTCTCGACTATCGTCGTCAACAACAACGCGGCCGCAGTCCTGCTGGCGCTGAACGCTCTGGCCGAGGGAGGAGAAGTCATCGTCTCGCGCGGAGAGCTGGTCGAAATCGGCGGATCGTTCCGCATCCCAGACGTCATGTCGAAGTCGAACGCCACCTTGCGTGAAGTAGGCACCACAAACCGCACCCGGATAGCGGACTACGAGCGCGCGATCAACGAAAAGACCCGGCTGTTGTTGCGCGTGCACCGCTCCAATTTCCAGATCACCGGATTCACCGAGCAGCCGCAGATCGAGGAACTGGCCGCGCTTGCCCACGCTCGAAACATTCCACTGATGGAAGACCTGGGCAGCGGAGCGCTTTTCGACTTGCGCGCCATCGGAGTCAGCGGTGAACCCGACGTACTGGACAGCCTGCAGTTCGGCGCGGACGTAGTCAGCTACAGCGGCGACAAACTGCTGGGCGGTCCACAAGCCGGCATTCTCAGCGGCCGGGGCGATCTTATTGCCCGTATGCGGACGAACTCTCTGTTCCGCGCCCTGCGGGTCGACAAGCTGACCTACGCCGCCCTGGAGGCCACGCTGCTGGCCTACGTGAAGCATGACCACGACGCGATTCCCGCGCTGCGCATGATGCATTTGTCCAAAGACGAGATTGGCCGACGGACAGAAGCGGTCGCAGCGAAGGTTCAGCTATCACTATTGACGGTCGAGATCATTGACGGCGAATCGGTGATTGGCGGCGGCGCCGCTCCCTCGGCAGTGTTGCCCACACGTCTGCTGGCCGTAATCCGCGAAGGCCTGAGCGCGGATGAAATATCCGCCCGCCTGCGGGCCTCGCAGCCTCCGGTCATCGCTCGTGTGGAAGAAGGCCGGGTCCTGCTGGATCTGCGTACTGTATTCCCGGAGCAGGACGAGAATGTGATTGCAGCTCTGCGAGCGCTATGATCGCAGATCGGGAAATTGCAAATTGCAGATTTCAGATTGAAAATCGATCGCGTCCTTCGATTAGTGGCCTTCGCCGGAGCCACAATTGCAGCTCAAATCTGAAATCGACAATCTAAAATCCGAAATCTCACTTGGCGACTCTCCACACCATCGGCCATTCCACTCGCACTCTCGCCGAATTGATCGAAGCTCTGCACGCCCATTCCATTGCGACGCTGGCCGATATTCGTTCCTTTCCTATGTCGCGTCGCCTGCCTCACTTCAATCGTGAATCACTGGAGAAGACTCTGCCCGCGGCGGGAATCCGATACATCTGGATGAAGGAACTCGGTGGACGGCGTAAGGCGATTCGGGACGACTCTCCCAACGTCGCCTTGCGCAACTCCAGCTTTCGCAATTACGCCGACTACATGTTGACGAAGGAATTCCAGCGCGCCGCAGCTGACCTGATCGCGATAGCTGAGAAGTCGCGCACTGCCTACATGTGTGCCGAGCGCGTTTATTTCCAGTGCCATCGCATGCTGGTGTCGGACTGGCTGACGGCTTATGGACACGAAGTCCGTCACATTAACGGAACGGGGCCGGCAAAGCCCCACAAGCTACTCTCCGAGGCGCGCGTGATTGATGGCGAATTGATTTATCGGGGAGATCTCCTGCTCTAGTGTGTCGCGAGGTGAGCGCTACAATGAGTTAATGTCGGCGCGCATCGCCATCCCTATTCCCCACTGGGCAGATCCGGAATATGCCGAGCGGGCTTTGCCGCAATACGTGCATGCCATCGAGATGGCCGGCGGAGAAGCAGTTCGTATTCCTCTGGACCAGTCACCGGCGGAAGTGAGGAAGCTAATTGGCCGCTGCGATGCAGTGCTGTTGCCGGGGAGCAAGGCTGACGTGGATCCCACCAAGTACAAGGCTCGAACCGACCCTAAGACCGCTCCAGCCGATCCCAGGCGCGATGCAGTAGATGAACTGTTGCTGGAGGATGCCTACAACCTGCGCAAGCCCATTCTCGGTATCTGCTACGGATTACAGATTCTGAACGTGTTTCGCGGGGGAACGCTCTTGCAGCACATCGAGTCGCCGGTCAATCACGAAGCTGGAAAAAACGTGCCGATCGCGCACACCGTGACAGTTGACTCCGGCTCGAAACTAAGCGAAATCGTCGTGCGCAGCGTTAGAGACAATGTGCCAGAAGAACGCGCGCCTTCCATCGCGGTCAACTCCAGTCATCATCAAGCAGCGGAAGAGATCGGCCACGGCCTTCGCGTCGTGGCTCGATGCGAGCAGGACGGAATCATCGAGGCGTTAGAGGGCACATCTCCCGATCATTTTGTCCTGGCGGTGCAATGGCACCCGGAACGCTCAGTAGAAGATGGCGCGGGTTCGCGCGCAATCTTCCGCGCACTGGTGGAAGCGGCGCGTCGTTGACGATGTAGGCGCGAGTGTCCCGCCCGTGCCGCTGCCAGCACAAGCGAGGACGCTCGCGCCTACACGATCACGCTACTTCCTGGCCTTTCCGGGTCCGCGCATTGCGACTCTTTTCTGCAGTAGAACAACGGCGTGCGCGATCGCTGCATTGTCCGTCCCCATGCCCTCCGGGGTCTTGGCTTTCACGCCCACGCAATTTGCGGGGATCCCCAGCAGTTCGGCCACATGATTTCGAATCGCGGCCGCGTGCGGACCAATCTTCGGTGCAGAAAGAATCAGAGTCGAGTCCACATTCACCAATGCATAGCCAGCCGCGCGCACCCGCTTGACCGCCTCCGCCAGAAAGACGGCAGAGTCGGCGCCCTTCCAGCGCGGGTCAGAGGGAGAAAAGAGGGAACCAATATCGGGAGCGGCAACGGCTCCCAGCAAAGCGTCCGTGATCGCGTGCAAGAGGACATCGCCATCAGAGTGCCCGCCCAACCCCTTCGGATGCGGCAGCGTAAGGCCGCCAATCTTCAGCGGAATGCCGCGTTTGAATTCGTGAGAATCCCAGCCGTAGCCGATGCGAGTTTCTGGGTTCAAGGTTTCCAGTCTTGTCGTTGGTCGTTGGCCGTTGGCCGAAACCTAGCCGTATCCTGGTTCGTGCGATCCCTAGTCTCTATCCGCGAAGACCGGTGACCGCTTTTACCGTTTTCAGGAAAAACTCCGCCAATTCCATGTCTGCGGGCGTGGTGATTTTGATATTTCGCGGCGAACCCATCACCACTGCGACCTCGTGTCCCGAACGCTCTACCAGCGAGGCCTCATCCGTTCCGAGAAACCCGTCCGCCGTGGCTTCATCGAAAGCCTTCTTCAGCACACTATGCCGAAAGCCTTGCGGCGTTTGGGCCATTACCACTCGCTCGCGCGGCACCGTTGCCGTGATGACGGCGCCTTCCGCTGTGCGTTGCACTTCCTTGATCGTGTCCATGGCCGGCATTCCCGCGATAGCCGCACCATATTTTCGAGCAGCCTCGATCACGTCGTGAATGATTTCTCCAGTCACGAAGGGACGGACCGCGTCGTGTACCAGAACAATATCGTCCTGATCGGCTGAGAGCGCGGCAATCGCATGCGCCACGGACTGCTGCCGATGCTCGCCACCTTCCACCAGTTCAATCCTCTTTCGCGAAAGGTCCTTGTCCGCGTGCAGACGGGCGCGAAAACCTGCGATCTCGTTGGCCCGCAAGGCCACATAGATTTCCGCGATCTCCGGGCTGGCGGCGAACTTGCGCAGCGTGTGAACCAGGATTGGCGTTCCCCCAATCTCGGAGAATTGTTTGGATGCTGTGGGCCTCTTGCTCCTGGCATCGGAGACAGAGACCATGCGTGTCCCCAAGCCCGCAGCCGGAATGATCACTACGACCTTCATCGCGGGCTGTAAGTATACGGGCCCGGGAGCGCCGGTTCAAATGTCAGAGGACCGAAGTGGAGGCTCAGGATCGGCGTTCAGGTGAGCGCTTGATGGCCGCTACTCCTCGAAGTTGGGATCCAATCTCTGAATGGTCGGGCATTCCAGAGAGAGCCCCAACACCAGCCGCGGCCACAGATCTACCCCACGCGCGCCTTAGGCTTCGCCTTCCCAACTTTCCCACGGCGATTTACCCGATAGTGGTTTGGATTTGCGGCGAAGTCGAGCTTTGCGGGACTTGCGATTGTCTCTTGAGAAGGAGGCGCCGCCCGCTTGGGGTTAGGCACACCAAGAGCGTCGAGTCGCGAAACCTTGGGGGAGGCCATGGAAAACTCGAGGGGGCTATCAAAATTAAGAGTCCCGAGGTGGTGTTGAACCTGTTCGCCTCGGCCAGTAGCTCGCTTTAGACCCTTGCTGACCTGCATTCGTTGTCTCCTTGCGAAGACGAACGGCGCGCGATCTCTGCTTGGGCTCCGGGCTTACCGCCAACCGGAAAAACTGTTCAACGCCTCGGGACTCTATCTTGCCTCTGACGGGTGTTCCTGTTCGCCTCAACCAGCGCTTGGCTATAGACCCTCGCTGACCCTCCCTGATTCATCTTGCGATGCTTCAGAGTGACCTCACTTGAGCCCCGGACGCCGCACCAACCGGGTAAACTTTAGAACGTGTCAAAGAACGAGTTTGTTTTTACTCCTTTCATTTTTATAGTCAATAAAAAATGGCGGAAATTATCTCGTTTGCATGCAACGATGTGCGGCCTCTCCACAAGGGGGTGACCGAAATTGGTGCATCACGGTCAGTGCGCGGTGCTGGCGGCGTTGAAGCATCACCAATTCCTTTGGAGATTCGGTTTGGATGAGGAGTGTGAGGTTTGATTGTCGCGAATCTTGCCGCTGTGAAAATTTACGGAAACATCAATTTTAACGCGGGTTTGATTCTGCATTGATGCCAGTCCAGGGTGGACATGAAGAACCTGTGCTGAGCCTTGCTCAGTTGGGCGGGTGCAGGTATTCGCCCCTAGGTGTGCCGCGGCGGCTACTTAGCGCGTTGATCGGTTGGCATACAATCGCCGGGGAGGGAATCTATGACGATGTTCAACGAGCCACGGGGCCACGTGATCGACGCCAATTCCGGCTCTGTATTGCGGCTGTTCGGGATCGCGGCAACCGCGTTTCTGTTGGTGATCCTGATCTTCGCGTCAGTGGCCCGCGTGGATTCGGGGCATGTCGGGGTGCTCACCTTGTTTGGACGGGTGACGGGAGAGGGGCTGCCCGAGGGCGTCCACCTGGTCAATCCCTTCAAGGCCAATCAGGAACTTCCCATTCGCACCCAGGAGATCAAGGAGTCGGCCAGCGTGCCTTCAAGCGAGGGGTTGGTGATGAACCTGGATACTTCGCTCATCTATCACCTCAATCCCGAAAAGGCCGCCGAGGTCTACCAGAAGATTGGGCCCAATTACATGGCTGTGCGGGTCGAACCAAACTGGCGGGCGGCGATTCGAGAGGCGACCGCGTCGCACACCGCCAATGCTCTCTACACCGGCGAGCGGGAGATGGTGGCCAGACAGAATTACGACCAACTCACCGACAAATTGGGGCAGCGCGGAGTCCTGGTGGAGAGCGTACTCTTGCGTGATATCCAGTTGCCGGCCACGCTGAAGTCGTCCATCGAATCGAAACAGCAGGCCGAGCAGGAAGCGTTGGCTATGAACTTCCGGCTGCAGAAGGAAACGCAGGAGGCCCAGCGCAAACGCATTGAAGCGGCTGGCATTCGCGACTTCCAGCAGATTGTGGCCCAGGGCATCAGTCCGCAGCTGCTCGAATGGAAAGGCATCGAGGCAACGGAGAGTCTGGCCAAGAGTTCAAACGCCAAGGTGGTCGTGATTGGCAATAGCAAGAATGGGTTGCCGCTGATATTGGGACAGTAGGGGATCGAGCCAGCAGTCTCGATACGTCGGCGCAGGCTCACAGCTAGGTCTTTGACGGTACCAGGTAAGGCACCGCCCAATCGCCGATGGCATTCAGTCCGCCACAGTCCAAACACTTGGTGACGGCAAACTGGTTCGCGCAGCGCGGGCAAACGGCTTTAGTTTCGAACGTATCGAATGGCTGGCCACAGCGCGAGCACTTCCAAAAGTCTCCGACGGGTGGAGCTGTCTTGCATCTGGGACAGGCAAACCATTCCCGTCGCGGCAGCTTTGCCAAGCGCGACAATGCCTGCGCCTGGCGCAGGCCACTCCAACAATTCATCAGGATGAACACGGAAAGAACGCCAAGCCAGGGCGATTGCATCCACACGGCGAGGACAACGAACCCGGCCGCGCCGAACAAGCCGATGATCGTGGCCGCCATCAAGCTGCGGGCGCGTCCCACCAGAAACCAGAGCAGTGATCGAAGAATTTGGCCGCCGTCGAGGGGATAGATGGGCAGGATGTTGAACATCAGCAAGCCTAGGTTGATGAACCAGACGGCCCGCAGCAGCGCGTGAGCATTGGGCGTGGCCTGCGCCCAGCCCAACGACCGGCTCAACCAGCCGAGTAGCGACAGGAGTGGGAGCAGGACTAGATTCACCAGCGGCCCGGCAACGATGCTCCAGAGTGTGGCCCCCGGGCGGGGCGGCGGGTCCACGTATGCTACCCCGCCCATAGGCCAAAGCACGATCTGATTTGCCGTCCCTCCAACCTGCCGGCAGGCCAGCGCGTGGCCAAATTCATGAAGGGTCACGATGAGAAACAACGCCAGATACTCGAGAACATTCCAGCCGACAGACGAATAACTTCCCGCCCGGCCGTTGATTTCAAACACCGCCACCAGAAACCAGGACCAATGCAGGAAGACATCAACTCCCGCGAGACGGAATAGACGGATCGATCCTTGGCGAAGGCTCGTCACTCGCGAGACTTATAGCACAGGCCAATCAGCAAATAAAAGGAATAGGTCAGAGTGCAAGGCCTAACCACAAAGGTCACGAAGGTACACGAAGGGAACCCTGAAAATAAGGCCTTCGTGACACTTCGTGTCCTTGGTGGTTCGTGGTTTTTCGGGTTGCCTCGTGAACCTGATCCACTTCCCGGCCGCGGTTGCGCGGAGGTCGTCACGATTCTCGATGATCCTGAAAGACCCACGCTGCTAACATACCAAAGTGGCTGCTCTTCTGGATGTCCGGAATTTGACCGTGGATTTTCCTCGCCCGAGAAACAGCGGAGGACCGGCTGCTCCCGCCGCGCTGACGGCTGTTCGGGGTCTGAGCTTCGAGATCGACGCGGGCGAAGTCCTGGGGCTGGTGGGCGAATCTGGTTCGGGAAAGTCGGTTACTTCGCTAGCTTTGATGCGGTTGCTTCCTCCGAACGCACGCGCCAGCGGCGAAATCCATTTTGCCAACGGAGATGGCAGTATTGATTTGCTGCAGTTGTCGGATGCGGCGATGCGTCCTTTGCGCGGCTCCCAGCTCGCCATGATTTTTCAGGAGCCGATGACCGCCCTAAACCCGGTGATGCGCGTGGGCGACCAGATCGCGGAGGCAGTCCTGGCGCATTGCCCAGCCGAAAAGAAGGCCGCCAAACAAAACGCCTGGAGCCGGTCGGTCATCGCGATGGACGAAGTTGGCATCGCCGATTCAGAACGCCGGGCGCGGGATTATCCGCACCAGCTTTCGGGTGGGATGCGGCAGCGCGTGATGATCGCCATGGCCATCGTCAACCGTCCCAGGCTGCTGATCGCCGACGAGCCCACCACCGCGCTCGATGTCACCATCCAAGCGCAGATTCTCGAACTGCTGGCTGAACTGCGGGCCAAGTTTGGTCTGACCATGCTGTTTATTTCGCACGATCTGGCCGTGGTTTCGCAAGTCGCCGACCGGGTGGCGGTGATGTATGCCGGCAACCTGGTGGAGTTGGGATCAAAGCGCGACATATTCGAGGCCCCGGCGCATCCCTACACCCGTGGATTGCTCAATGCCGTACCCACGCTGAAAACGGATCGCGCCCAGCCGCTCGAGACCATCGAAGGCTCCGTCCCGCCGCTGCACGGGGTTCCTCGCGGATGTCCCTTTGAGCCGCGCTGTGAGTTTCGGGTGGAGGAATGCGCGCGCAGTCTTCCGCTCCTGGCGCGAGTGTCATCTGGACACTGGGCCAGATGTCCGGTGGTGAATGCTGAAATATAGGCGCGAGCGTCCCGCTCGTGCGGAGGCACCCGAGACTCTGCTGCACGGCGGGGACGCTCGCGCCTACATTTCAGCGCACAGCCTGGCTCGACAGGTCTATAATCCCCACTTTGTCCGGTGATCCGTGCGCATTCTTCTCATAAGCGATATTCATAGCAACCTGGAAGCTCTCGAAGCGTGCCTGGCAGCTGCCCCGGCATACGACATGGTGGTTAACCTCGGGGACATCGTCGGCTACGGCGCCAGCCCGAACGAAGTGATCGAGCGCTCGCGCGCTTTGGGGCATATCTTTGTGCGCGGAAACCATGACAAGGCGGCCAGTGGGGCGATGGACCTGAAGGACTTCAATCCCATCGCCGGACTAGCGGCGCTGTGGACCCGCGATCAACTCACTCCCCAAAATCTGAAATGGCTTCAGGGCTTGCCGCACGGTCCAATTCAGACCGGGGAGCTGGCCGCCGTCCAGTTTGTGCACGGTTCTCCGGTTGATGAAGACGAGTACGTAGTCACTTTGCGCGACGCCATTGAGCCCTTGCTGACTGCGGCTACGCCGCTGACCTTTTTCGGGCACACCCATCTGCAGGGAAGTTTTTGCACGAATGTGCGTGGCCAGCGACTATTATCGTCCGCAATACAACACTGTAGGACAGATGCGAGACTGCGGAGTTTCCCCTCAAAGAGAACATGCGCTACATGGTAAATCCCGGTTCAGTCGGACAGCCCCGCGATGGAGACTGGCGGGCCGCCTTTGCCGTGTTTGACTCCGACGCCCACATCGTCACCTTCTGTCGTGTCCCCTACAATCTGAAGGAAGCCCAGGACCGCATCATGGCCGCCAACCTGCCACAACGGCTGGCCACAAGGTTGGCCGCGGGAAGATAAGAGGCAGTATCGTGTCTGAGTGTGGGGCGGACACTCCTGTCCGCCGCTTTTGATCTGGATATTGTTGCGGCAAAATACATTCACGTCGTAAATTGTGTTGCCGGATCTGCCAAAGTCTCCGACCGAGAAATGCAAATTCAAAGGCGGCGGACAAGAGTAGCCGCCCCACACGTGTAAACTCTCGCAATGCCTTCACATTCATCCCGCAGTCTGTTTCCCTCGTCGCCCGCCAAGACCACCCGAGCACTACCTGATCGCTCATAGCGATGGCGGCGCGCGAGGCAATCCCGGCCCCGCCGGTTATGGCGTTGTGATTCAGGATGAAACGGGACGAAAGGTTGCCGCGCTCAGCCAGTACCTCGGTCACCAAACCAATAACTTCGCGGAATATCAGGGCCTGATCGCAGCGCTGGAGTACGCCATTGAGCATGGACACAAAGCGCTCAAGCTGATCAGCGACTCGGAGCTACTGGTACGACAGATCAAGGGCATCTACAAAGTGAAGAACTCGACGTTGCAGGAACTCCACGGCCGCGCCAAAGAGTTGATTGCACAGTTGGACTGGTTCTCCATCGATCACGCCCTGCGCGAGCACAATCGCGAAGCAGACGATCTGGCGAATCAGGCTATGGACAAGGGCACTGGCGGAACCAGCACTACAACCCATGTGGTCGCGGGCGACTCGCCGGCGCGAACTCCGCCCGGGCCGCAAGAGTTTGAAGGCATAGTTGAAGGTGGTGTAATCAAACTGAACGGCCATCTGCCAGAAGGAACTCGGGTGCAAGTACGGATCAAGAAATAGGTGAGTCTGGGTTCGAGTTCCTAGATCTGGATGATGGAGGCCGGGCGTCCCGCCTGGCTGGACGGGCGGGGTGCCATCCTCCGGCGAACTTTAAGCGCGGCCTTTTTTGGCGGTAGCCGCCGCGGTCGCAGCTCCGGCTTTTTCCCAGGGACGCTTGGGCCGCTCCGCTGTCGGGCTTGTCGCGGTCCTTGATGCGGTCGTAGTGATACGATTCGCTCACCGTGCCCAGCGATTCGTTATAGAGGACGGGCAGGCCCAGGCCTTCCTTCAACTCTTCGGTAAACTGCTGCAGCGCTTTCAGGTGATCGGCGGTGGCCGGGACTTCGGTCTTGGCGGTTTTCAGAAACTGCTGGTAGCCGCGATTGATCAGCTTGGAAATCTCGCTGCCAATCAGGTATCCGGGATAAGCGAAGATTTTGACGCCATCGTCACCGTCTTTCTGGATGGCGGCGGAAACGCTGTATTTCTTCAGGAACACACGCCCCTGCGTGCCCGGCGCCTCGATCAAATCGAAGCCGTGCTCGCGCAGCCAGCTCAGTGCTTCCTCATAACTTCGCTGCTCTACCTTGGTTGACATTCGTTTTGGGTTTCCAATCCCGTTCAAATCTCGTTCTACTTCCGATCGTTCCATCTCCATCAGATGCCAATTCGCGGAAAAGAGTGCATTTCCCGTCTTCTGACTGGATCGAAGCAGCCTCTTTTATAATCCAATCAACCGTTACGACTTCGTTAATTCGAGCTTCGCAGTACGTTACGATGGTCACGGCCTTAGTTCTGAATCTATGCAGCCAGTCTCAGCCAAACGAACGGAAGTGCCTGATTCGCCGGCCACTGCGTCTGCGGAAGCCGATGCACAACCGGTCGCAAGTCATGCTGCTTCGCTTGGCCGCCGGAGCCTCGAACTCATCGGCAATACTCCCTTGTTGCGCCTGGAGCGCCTCACTCGCGACCTGCCCGGAATCGAGTTGCTGGGCAAAGCCGAGTGGTATAACCCCGGCGGATCGGTGAAAGACCGCGCCGCATCGAACATCGTCGCCCAGGCTCGCGCCAGCGGAAAATTCGGGCCCGGCAAAACCTTGCTCGATTCCACCAGCGGAAACACCGGCATCGCTTACGCCATGATCGGCGCCGCCCAAGGTTTTCCCGTCACCCTGTGCATGCCGGAAAATGTTTCGGTGGAGCGCAAACGCATTCTGCATGCCTACGGCGCCAACATTATTTACACCGACCCGGCCGACGGCTCCGACGGCGCGATTCGCACCGCCCGCGAACTGTACGCCAAGGATCCCGGACAAATATTTTTACGCCGACCAGTATTCCAACGACGCCAACTGGCAGGCCCACTACCATGGCACAGCCAACGAAATCTGGCAACAAACAGAAGGACGCGTCACCCACTTTGTTTCCATGATGGGCACCAGCGGAACTTTCGTCGGCACCACGCGGCGCCTGAAAGAACTGAATCCGGCCATTCGCTGCATCTCGCTGCAGCCCGACTCGCCTTTCCACGGCATCGAAGGCGCCAAGCACATGGCCAGCGCCATCGTTCCCAAAATTTATGACGCGACGCTGGCCGACGAGGACATCGGCATCTCGACCGAAGACGCCTACGGCATGGCCAAACGCCTGGCCCGCGAAGAGGGACTGCTGGTCGGGATTTCGGCGGCCGCCGCGGTCGTGGGCTGTCTGCAAGTGGCGCGGAAGCTGGGCAAAGGCGAGCGCGCAGTGTTCGTGACGATTCTCTGCGATTCCGGCGACAAGTATTTGAGTGAGAGATTCTGGGAAGAAGGGTAGAGAAACGATTTCAGATTGGAGATTTTAGATTGCAGATTGAACGGCAATCTCGAAGTCGAGCGATCGAGCATTCAAATCTGAGATCTGCAATCTACAATCTCAAATCTGATGTTGAAGGCTTCCCCAATCCGCCTATGCTTCGCTCCGCCATCACGGCGAAGAGACCTATCCCCATGAGTGCTGTGGCGTTCTGCTCGGGCAGATGGATGACGACGGCGTGCGTACCGTGACTTCAATCGCGCGCGCCGGCAACACGCGCACCGATTCAGCCCACAACCGCTACAACATCGATCCGAAGGAATTGATCCGCATTCAGCGCGAAGGGCGCGAGCGCGGCGAGGACATCATCGGCTTCTATCATTCGCATCCCGACCATCCGGCGCAGTGGTCGCAGACCGATCTGGCCGAGGCGCACTGGTTCGGCTGCTCTTACGTGATCACCAGCGTGGAGAAGGGCAAAGCCGTGCTGACCAATTCGTTCGAGCTCACCGGAAGCGACGAGAACGACAAGAAACTGGTGGATGAGAAGATCGAAGTGTGTGATTCGTGTGGGGCTGAATCTCCTACCCCTCTTGTGGCATCATGTATAGCCTATGCCTAAGATCCATATCCCTACCCCCCTGCGGCAGTATGCCGGCAAGCAGCCTGCGGTTGAGGTTAAGGCTGGCACCATTGGCGACGCGCTTTCCGATCTCGTCGCCCAGCACCCCGACTTGCGCCGCCATCTCTATACCGATGAAGGCAAGTTGCGCGCTTTCGTCAATGTTTACCTCAACGACGAGGACGTTCGCTATCTGCAGAAGGAAGCCACCGCCGTGAAGGACGGTGATAGTATTTCCATTGTGCCTTCCATCGCGGGAGGCCGGTAAGATTGCAGATTGTTGATTTTAGATTGTCGAATGAAAAACAATACCAACCCGCGATTCGCGCGCTGTTGTTGCCCCTCCTGTCCGTAGTCTGTTTCGGCCAATCATCAATCAGCAATCTAAATCTTAAATGAGGTCATCATGGCCACGACACTTGAAGTCAAACCCGAAGCCGCAACGCTCAGCAACGACGAGATTCTGCGCTACTCGCGCCACCTGATCATGCCCGAGGTCGGCATGGAAGGGCAGCTCAAGCTGAAAGCCGCGCGAGTGCTGTGCATCGGCGCGGGCGGTCTGGGCTCGCCGCTGGCGCTGTATCTGGGCGCGGCGGGCGTGGGCACGCTGGGCATCGTGGACTTCGACGTCGTGGACTACACCAATCTGCAGCGCCAGATCATTCACTCCACCGCCGACGTCGGACGCAAGAAGCTGGATTCGGCGGCAGAGAAGCTGAAGGCGATCAATCCGTTTCTGAATATTCGAAAATTTGACACCCGGCTCTCCAGCGAGAACGCGCTGGAACTATTCCGCGAATTCGACATCATCGCCGACGGCACCGACAACTTTCCTACGCGCTATCTGGTGAATGACGCCTGCGTGCTCACCGGCAAGCCCAACGTCTACGGTTCGATTTTCCGCTTCGAAGGGCAGGCCAGTGTTTTCGCGACCAAGGAAGGTCCGTGCTATCGCTGCCTGTATCCCGAGCCGCCACCGCCGGGACTGGTGCCTTCGTGCGCCGAGGGCGGAGTGCTGGGCATTCTGCCCGGACTGGTCGGCGTGATGCAGGCCACTGAAGTCATCAAGCTGATTCTGGGCAAGGGCGAGCCGCTGATTGGCCGGTTGCTGCTGATCGACGCGCTGGACATGAAGTTTCGCGAACTCAAGCTGCGCAAGAACCCGGATTGCCCGGTTTGCGGAACCCATCCCACCATCAAGCAGTTGATCGATTACAACGAGTTTTGCGGAATTCGCGGCGAGGAGAAGCCAGTGGAAACACTAACTGCCGACATTCAAGTGGAAGAACTGAAGAAACGGCTGGACGCGGGCGAAAACCTGTTCGTGCTCGACGTGCGCGAGCCTCACGAATATCAGATCTGCAATATCGGCGGACATCTGATTCCGCTGGGCGACCTGCCCAAGCGCGTCAACGAACTGGATTCCAGCCAGGAAATTGTGGCGCACTGCCGCTCCGGCGTGCGCAGCGCCAAGGCGGTCGATTTCCTGCGCCAGGCCGGATTCAAGAAAGTGCACAACCTCGCCGGCGGAATTCTAGCCTGGGCGGACCGCGTCGATCCCAAGATGCCGAAGTACTGAAGTCAGTGCGCTTGTTGGTTTCAGAAAAAAGAGGGCGGCTCGTCTCGCCGCCCTTTCCTGAGAACAATCTGAAACTACTTGTTGGTCCCGCTCGATTCCGCTTTGGCGGATTCCGCGTTCGACCGCCAACGCGTACTTCTTTCCCGAGAAGCGAATTTCATTCACCGACTTGTGCCCTTCGCTGTTGACACTGGTGATGATCGAATCCCGGACCGGCGATTGCTCGAGATCGACCATGCGGGCGGGCACGGTGGCGACAACATTCTTGCCTTTCATGATGTTCAGTTCGACGTTCGGACCAGCGCCGTCCCATTTCACGGTGTATTCGCCGGCGGCCAGTGGCTTTCCGTTTACGGTGACAGGATTGTCCACCTGAAGCGAACCCTTGTTGGCGGCAAACCCGCTTGTGGCCAGCAGCAAAGCCAAACCCAGCAGCAAGCCCTTGGAGATTTTCGATACGCTCATTGCACTCCTTTTTCTTTCCCGAAAACGTCGGGAACCGGTTCTGGGCGGCCTGGATTTGCCTGGGCAGGAAAACCTTGCGTTTTACCGTCGAAGGCCTAAAATGCTGCCTCGGGGTTAAGCGAAAAGAGTCCGGCCGCAAGGCCGCGCGCTTTCTGCTTCGGGGATTGTCCTCACCTGGGCCGCCAAACCGAGCGTGAGCCAGTCCCTTTAACCCCTGAAATTCTTTTCTTCCAAAAACCAAGTCAGCTGGTGGTTGTTCCCTCAGACCCAGTTTCAATCATTGCAAGATACGTAACGTGCAGTTGGAAAGTTCCGCAGCACTCGTTTCGCTTGCACCTCTTTGGACGATGCGCGGGTTCGGTTGTTAGCAGCCACGCTTGCCTTGAAAGGCGCAACACAACAGCGATTTGTCTTGTCTATGATGTGACGAAGAGCAGATGTCGTGGGGCGGGCGCCCTCGCCCGCCGCTTTTTGACTTGGTCAGAGAGAAGCCATTGCCGCAAAACAAATAATCTGTATGGGAAAAACCTAATCCAACTTGAGCACTACTTTCCCAAAGTTCTTGCGCTCCAGCAGTAACCGGTACGCTTCCACAGCTTTTTGCAAGGGAAACACATGGCCGACGATGGGCCGCAAATACCCATGCGCAGTCCATGCTGAAAGCTCCGTCCAAGCCTGTTTCATCAGTCCAGCGGTTCCCGGACAGATAGGTCAACCATAACCCGTGTACGCTCGCGCCTTTTGCGTAAAGGATGCGCGCATCCAGATGCGCGGGTTGTCCGGTGGCTGCACCGTACACTATGACCCGTCCGAAATCGCGGAGGCAGCGAACACTCTTTGCGATGTGCTCACCGCCCAGCATTTCAAACACCGCGTCCACACCTTCTCCGTGAGTCAGGTCGTTGACGGCTTCTTCGTAATCGCGCTGCTTGTAATTGATCCCGTGCTGCAGCCCCAGGGTTTTTACTCGCGCCAGTTTTTCTTCCGAGGAAGAAGTTCCGTACATCTCGATACCCAGTAGCTTTCCAATCTGCACCGCGGCAGTGCCCACTCCGCCGGCCACGGCATGAATGAGAACTCTTGGCGCGGCCTTGCCCGCAACCGGTTCCAGCAGACCTGCCTTCCAGTAGGCAAAGTAAGCAGTGAAATAGTTGACCGGGAACGCGGCTCCTTCCTCCGCGCTCCACTCTTTGGGGACCGGCCACAGCAGCTGCGGTGACGCGGCCACGCGTTCCGCAAACGCCGCCCACTGGGTGTAGCCCATAACGCGCTGCCCATCGCGAATCCGAGTTCCGCAGAATTCACGTCCTGCCACCAGCGGCGGTTTTGGGGTTCCCGGATAGCCGCCTTGCGCTGACATGATGTCGGCAAAGTTGACGCCGCCAGCTTCCACCAGGACTAACTCCTGCCCGGAAGCGGGCACCGGGTCCGGGACTGATCGTACTTCCAGCACCTCGGGGTCGCCCAGGCGGCTGATGACAAGAGCCTTCATGAGCAGCAGTGTAACAGCGCACCGGCGGCAATTTACGACGGCCACATTTTGGTGGCAGGTATATACTTTGCGTAACAAAAGTTGGGGTTCCCGGTTCCGGACCGTATTCGGAAGGGGAGGTCGGAGCGCTTTTCATATTCAATTCATAGGCTCCGCTTAACAGATCACTGGAACCGATTTTTAAGAGGCACCGGGTAACCAGTGCGGGACGCGCATGTGCGGAGGGGTTCGCGCGCGAGTTCTGGGGAGGTCCTTCGGTGGACTTGGTTGTGGTGCGTTTTTTATTGGTTCTCATAATTACTGTTACTTGCTACCTGACTGACCCGTTCGACCTGCCTGCCAAGCTTGACGCCGGAGTGGGCGCGTTCATTGGTCTCGGCATCGTCCTGTTCGAATGGAGGCTGCGTCGGGTCAGCCTGAAGCGCCTGATTGGCGCTGCTGTGGGCAGCGTCCTCGGCATCTTCGGCGCCTACCTGTTTTCCCTGGTCATTCGCAGCAGCATTGCCCCCGGGCCCACGCAGAGCTTCCTGCAAATCCTGGTGATGCTGCTGATGGCCTATGTCGGCCTGGTCGTCGGGGCCAACAAGGGTGACCTGCTGAATCTTGCGGCCCTGGGCGGCGTCTTCGGCGGCGAAAAGCAGGGCAAAAAGAGCTACAAGATCCTCGACACCAGCGTCATCATCGACGGCCGCATCGCCGACATTGCCGAGACCGGATTTCTCGACGGCATCATCGTGACCCCGCAATTTGTGCTGCGCGAATTGCAACTGGTGGCCGACTCCGCCGACTCGCTGAAGCGGAACCGCGGCCGCCGCGGTCTCGACATTCTGCAACGCCTGCAAAAGGTGGCGACACTCCAGATTCAGATCGTGGAAGATGATTTTCCTGCGGTTCGTGAAGTGGATCTAAAGCTGATCGAACTGGCCAAACTGTACGAAGGCAAAATCATCACCAACGACTTCAATCTGAACAAGGTCGCGCAACTCCAGGGCGTCGCCGTGCTGA
Source organism: Terriglobia bacterium (assembly GCA_963803655.1). GTDB lineage: Bacteria > Acidobacteriota > Terriglobia > Terriglobales > Acidobacteriaceae > JAIQFF01. The sequence goes on along the minus strand of CAWDNR010000004.1, from coordinate 774,454 downwards.
ACATCAACGAACTGGCCAATTCTCTGAAGCCGATTGTGCTGCCCGGTGAAACCATGAGGGTCTTCATCCTGAAGGAAGGCAAGGAATACAACCAGGGCGTGGCCTATCTCGACGACGGAACCATGGTGGTGGTGGACAACGCGAGGAAGATGATCGGCAAGACTATCGACATCTCGGTAACGTCGGTGCTGCAAACTACCGCCGGCAAAATGATCTTCGGGAAGTGGGACGAACGTACCGGCAACCGCAACGATTCTCGTACGGGAGTGAACGGGGTGCCGGTTGTGCCCGCGGTGTCTGCTGTGTCCGCTGCTCCAAGCGCAGATTCCAAGAAATCGCAGCCGATGATGGTGGAGCGCCCGGCAGAGTAATTGCCGAGCTTGAGAGAAATCTGGAAACTCGTGCGTATGAAGAAAACACCGCAGCCCGTGGTATCCACCGTGGGTGGCAAATCCGAGGCCGGCCATTTCGATGTCTTGGCGAACATACACCGCGGGTTGGTCCAATCCAGAGAGGGCGGGGGACGGACCGTCGACGAAGTGTCTGACGGGCTCGAGCAGGAAGACGCAGCGGGTAAATAGTTAGGGCGTCGTCAGTCGTACCAGTGAACGATTAACGATGGCGGCGTCAGCCGAAGAGGTTCGCTCGTTCACACGCCAACCTGAACCAAGGAGCTGCCGCGAATCATCCCCCGAAAAGAATTCAGAAAATTCTCGGCAAAGGCTGCGCACCGGGTTCGGTCTGCACCGGCGCAAGCACACGCCGTGGATATTCGTCGTAAGGTGCGGCCGTCAAGCGCTCTGCCGCGCTTTACCTTTCTGACCCACCCCATTGCTTGAAGAAGAACGCACGCCATAAATCCTGCACTGCCGGCGAATCGAGACCACCCGTTCTCTTTTCATGGGACGAGCTCCTGGCCCCCTTTCGCCGCCCACAATAACCCAACTTGTGCCGGAGAGACTTATCGCGCCGATATCTTCCGATCTGACACGCCATCTTGAAACAGATCGCTCATGGAATTTAGAAAGACAAGCTTGGCACACAAATGGCTCGGTTAGCTTTTCTGGCACCAGGCGCAGATCAAGTCCTTGCTCCTACGGATGGCCTTTTACCCCTCGGAAGCGCTCAGCAAAGGTCTTCGCATAGCAGTGCTTGCAGTCTGGATTGATTTTCGTGCAGCCGCGCACTGCGGTCCCGGGGTTAGCGCAAGAAATCCCTTATTTAGAGTGGTATATTCCCATGCTTCTTCAGCGGATTCTTGTCCCGCTTCGTCTCCAGCATGGCCAGTGCCTGAATCAGTTTCTTGCGCGTTTCCCGCGGCTGGATGACGGCGTCCACATAGCCTCGCTCCGCTGCAACGTAGGGATTGGCGAATCTCTCGCGGAACTCTTCGATCTTTTTCCTGGCGCAGCTCTTCGCGATTCTCGGCGCGCGATCCAGTTCCCGCTTGTAGACAATGTCCACCGCGCCCTCCGGCCCCATCACCGCGATTTCCGCAGTCGGCCAGGCATAATTCACGTCGGTGCGGATATGCTTTGACGCCATCACGCAATACGCCCCGCCATAGGCCTTGCGCGTAATTACCGTGATCTTCGGCACCGTGGCTTCGGCAAAGGCAAACAGCAGCTTGGCGCCGTGCTTGATGATTCCGCCGTACTCCTGCGCGATGCCGGGCAAGAATCCGGGTACATCTTCGAATGTAATCAGCGGGATGTTGAAGCAGTCGCAGAAACGCACGAACCGCGCGCCTTTGGTGGAGGCATTGATGTCGAGCGTGCCGGCCAGAAATGCCGGCTGATTAGCCACGATCCCAACCGAACGCCCGTTCATCCGGGCAAAGCCTACGACGATGTTCTTGGCGTAGTGCTCCTGCACCTCGAAAAAATAGCCGTCATCGGCGACCGCATGGATCACATCCTTGATGTCGTACGGCAGGTTCGACTCGTTCGGCACAATCCGGTCGAGGGCGGCATCGGCGCGGTCAGTGGGATCACTGCACGCCCGTCGCGGCGGATCATCCAGATTGTTGGACGGAAGAAAGCTGAGCAATTCGCGCACCATGGAAAGACATTCCGCATCATCGTGCGCCATGAAGTGCGCCACGCCGGAAGTCTCGTTGTGGGTGTGAGCGCCGCCGAGCTGCTCTTTTGTGACCTCCTCGTGCGTGACCGTCTTGATCACGTCCGGTCCAGTGATGAACATGTAGGAGGTTTTGTCCACCATCAGGATGAAATCGGTGATGGCCGGCGAATACACTGCGCCGCCCGCGCACGGCCCCATGATGGCTGAAATCTGCGGCACCACTCCGCTGTACAACGTGTTGCGTAGAAAAATGTCGGCGTATCCCGCCAGCGACACCACGCCTTCCTGAATGCGGGCTCCGCCGGAGTCGTTCAGGCCGATCACGGGCGCGCCCATCTTGGCGGCCAGGTCCATGATCTTGACGATTTTGGCGGCGTTGGTTTCAGAGAGCGATCCGCCGAAAACGGTGAAGTCCTGGGCGAAGACGAACACCAGCCGTCCTTCGACGCGTCCGTAACCGGTGATGAATCCGTCGCCGTAGATACTTCTGCTCGGCCATGCCGAAATCGTTCGAGCGGTGGGTGACCAGCTTGTCGGTTTCCTCGAACGTCCCCTCGTCGAGCAGAAACTCAACCCGCTCGCGGGCCGACATCTTGCCTTCCTTATGCTGCCGTTCGCGGCGCTGCTCTCCGCCGCCCTCCGCGGCCAGGCGGTCGCGCTTCTTCAATTCTTCCAGTTTCTGTTCCAGGTTCATTCCGGACCTCGGACTGTCGGGCGTCAGGCCTCGGCCTCGGAACCTCAAGACCAGGGGTCGCTGGGTCCGAGGTCCGACGTCCGACGCCGCTTTGCTACTCCATGCTGGATCCAATGGGCTGGTACCGATACTTCTTGCCGTCCCAAAAAGTGGCAGAAGTCATCCGATCGCCGCCCGTTTCTTCGGCATAAATGGCCATCACGGTCTTCTTTTTTACGGACAGCTTTTTCACTGCAATCTGTTTGAAGGGCAGGTTGATAATCACGAACTTCGCTTTCGGCGTCGGCCGCCCGCCAGGCCTCGGGGCCGGCGCCATGGATGACCAGCAGCACCAGTCCTCGGGTGGCAGGATCCTCCGAAGCAAATTGGGTGGTGATCTTGGTGTTCCCGTACCCATAAAACGCTGTTGTAGGGATCGATCACCGTGAAATTGTCTTCCGCCTGGTCCGCCAGCGGATTGGTGCAACTGGCCGGCCACCACCAGATCCTCGATGCCATCGCCGTCAAGGTCCGCCTTGAGTTGCGGTGGTCCCGGCATCAGCTTGCAAGTCGATCCAAACTGCTTCTGGATGAAATCGTCGTCCACGGCGGAGGTGGAGGGCGGCGGGGTCTGCTGGGCCAGCGCGATAGACGTGAGGGCCAAACCCAAAATGAGAAATCGGAATACTACGAAGAGACTGCATGAAGCTACTTTAGTCCCGTTCGGATGCAAGAGAGTAGAGGCAGAAGTAGGTGACCCAGGTGGATCGAAGTCACCAGCATTGAGCACGAGTGCCGGGCCGTCAGATCGAGAAGATCGTGCGCCCCTACGTGAGTCGTGCTGTTCCAGTCTCTTGAAGTGTTCCCAGCCCTGCGGCGGCAATTCCCGCTTCACACCCTCTTTGTTCCAAGCAAAACTTCCCGCCCGCGCGTGACCAGGCCAATCGGCGCGGACGGCAACGCCCGCAATCCGAGACGGGATTCTTTTCCTCGGCGGCGCCGTAAACAGCAACTCGTAGTCTTCCCCACCGTGCAGAGCAAACCGGAGATCCAGCCTTCGCGCCGGCTTCCGCTCACGGTCGCGAGCGGAATGGCTTCGCTTTCGAGTTCGGCCCCGACGCCGCTCTCCTCGCAAATGTGGCCGAGATCGGTGGAAAGTCCATCGCTGATGTCGATCATGGCCGAGGCCAATCCCTTTTCGCGCAAGAAAGCGGCCGACCGCGATTCGCGGCGTGGGATAGAAGTGCGCGGCAAAATCCGCCGGTCGAATCTTCTTTCCGCCGGAAAGCAAGTCGAGCGCCGCCGCCGAAGCGCCGAGCTCACCGGTCACGTAAATCCGGTCACCCGGACGGGCGCCCGAACGCAGCACCGCCTTACCCTTCGGCACCGAACCCAGCACGACGATATCGGCCAGAATGCCGCCGGGAGACTCGGCAGTGTCGCCTCCGGCCAGGCTCACCTTGAACTCCCCCGCCAGCCTCAGCAACCTCGCAAGGAAGCCATCCACCCAGCTCTGCGGCAAGCTCCGCGGTACCGCGAGCGAGAGAAATACCGCCAGCGGCTCCCCTCCCATGGCCGCGATGTCGCTGAGCCCGCGCGTAAGGCAGCGATGTCCGACGCTCTCCGGCGGGTGCCATGCCCGTTTGAAGTGGACATTTTCCAGGCTGAAATCGGTCGTGACCAGGGCCTCATGACCGCGAGGAATGGGAACCACGGCACAGTCGTCCCCGATGCCGATTCCGCCGCGGCAGCCTAACGCCACGGCGTTTGGCGCTCGGCGGCGAATGCGGCGGATCAGCGCTTTCTCAGGCAGAGGCACGGCGCAATCAATATAATGTACAAGCCAGTCGGTAAACTGGTCGTGCGAACGCTGAGGTTTCTGCCCGTCGCATCGTGCGAGCTCGGCGGCCTGATCCAGACTCACCCAGTCTTCAGGCTCTGCACGGGTACACATTACCCTCCCTCCTAAAGTCACCACCGAGTAATAGGTCCCTTGGGCAGTCCTCCATACCCGGCGTTGGTAAGCCTGCCGACGTTGACAGGGGGGAACCTACTTTGTTACCGTTGCCAAGCTGTTCAGACGCACGTAGCCGAACTAAGTGCCACATCCAGTAGGGATTGCAGGCACAAGAGTTTCGGCATCCAAGTTCCGGTAGGGTTCGGGCAGAGTAAAGACAGCTTTGGTTCCCAGGATGGGAAGCTGGCCCGGATTCAGGATGGCGTGTAGGGCTCTCGTAACCGCGAGCCGCCCCTATTGAGCCACTCCTGATTACTATGCGGAAGGAAAAAATTGCAAAAACGCTTTTACATTCTTTTTGTGGCGCGCGGTAACGACGGTCAGATTCGCAAGATCCCCATCCCCGTTCACTACCTGTACGTGTTTCTGGTAGGGGCGTCGATCGTGGGCCTCAGCCTGACCGGCATCGCCAGTTCGTACCTGCGCATGCTGCTGAAGGTGTCGCATTATAACGAGCTTCGCACCGAGCGCGAAGACCTCCGTAACCGTTACTCGCGGCTGGAGCAGGTGGCCAAGGAGCGCGACATTCAGGTCGCCTCGCTGGGTTCGCTGGCCGGAGAAGTTTCTTCGCTTTACGGCCTGAAGGCCGATCCCAACCTGGTGACGGCTTCTTCGGAGAACGTTGCCGGCTCTCAAGTCGTCTCATCCCTGGACCAGCTCGGCGCGCTCAAGACTTCGGCGCTGACCGGCGCGACCATGACCGGCCTTTCTCTGGGGCTCACGCGTAACGTGACCACGGCGGACTGGCTGAGGGCAAATTCCGCGCCTAATCTCTGGCCGGTGGAAGGCCCGGTGACCGGCTCTTTTGGCGAGCGCATCGATCCGTTTAACGGAGAAGGCGCTTTCCACAGCGGCATCGATATCGGATCGACGGACGGACAACCTGTCGTAGCGCCCGCCGACGGCATAGTCACTTTCGCTGATTTCCTGGGCGGATACGGACGGGCCGTCATGATTGACCACGGCCACGGCATCACCACCCGCTACGGCCACCTGGCAAACTTTGCCGTCATGCCCGGCCAGCACGTGCATCGCGGAGACACCATCGGATTCGTCGGTGAGAGCGGCCGCAGTACGGGTCCCCACCTTCACTACGAAGTCCGCATCAACGACACTCCGGTAAATCCCCACAAGTACCTTCGCCTGACGGTCGCGAACGTAGGCGGATTCTCAGCCGGAAGCTAGCTTCTGATTATCTGGTTGTTTCAGCAAACCGCAAGATCTGGAGGCATCGATCTGGGTCTTGGCGCAACATATACGTGCTTTGCTGAATCAACCAGATATCGCGTTGAGAAAGCTTGGAAGAGGAGGATCTGATGACGAGTTAGTGAAACCTTTTATTACAGTCCAGTGGGTGCAAGTCCCACCTGACTAAAAGTCGAGCAGACAGGTCAGTAGCGAGTCTTGCCATTCACCGGGTGACTGGTGGGTGCGAAGCGTAGACAGCAAGGAAGCAGGCCGCGAGGATTCAGCACCGAAATTGTTAACATTGCCATGCCGACGCCTTTATCTGAGCGGAAGGCAGGATCCGGCAGCGACCGTTAGTGCGAAGGTCGTGCTGGAGTGGCCGGGGTCTCTAGCCCGGGGCATGGTTTCAAAGGGATTGGCCAGGAACTCAAGAGAGCTCCTCATCTCCTCCCACATCAAGAGGAATGCCTCTGTTTAGGTCGGAAGGTACGTGCAACCAAGGGTCGACCAAAGGGAGTACGGACGGATGCTGAGCAGTCTTACGACCCCATATTACCGATGAAGGTGGGGAACCGCAGGGCTTCCCGCAAGGGAGCGGCCACGGTACCCATCCGAGGGAAGGGGGGAGCAAGCGTACGAATCTGTTGAAAGGAAACATAACCGAGACTCAGAACTCGGATCGCCATGTGCACAGACATCGACAGAATAGCTGAACTCGCTAAGGAAGATCCGAAGCGACATTTCTTCTCCATCGCTCACCTGATCACAGTCGAGAAGTTGTTTGCAGCTTTTCGGAATCTACGAAAGAAAGCCAGTGCCGGAATCGACGGAGTCACATATGCACAGTATGAGACGGGCGTCGATGAGAACATCCGCCAGTTGCATCAGCGGCTCAAAGAAGGCAAGTACCGGGCCCAGCCGTTGCGGCGAGTGTATATCCCGAAGGAAGACGGGAAACAGAGGCCAATCTCGATTCCCGTCCTCGAGGATAAGCTCGTTCAGAAAGTTGCGGTGGACCTGCTGAATGCCATCTACGAGCAGGACTTTCTCGGGTCCTCGTACGGGTTTCGACCCGGACGGGGGCAACATCAGGCGCTGGACGAAGTGAGACGGGTCATTTGTACCCGGCCCACGGGATGGATTCTGGAGATAGATATCCAAGCATACTTCGACAAAATTGTTCGGGAAATTCTCGTCGAGATGGTTGAGAAGCGCGTAAGCGACGGCAGCGTGCTCCGCCTGATTCAGAAATGGATCAAGGTCGGAGTCATCGAAGAAGGCAGACTGCTCGTAAGCGAAACAGGAACCGGGCAAGGACAACCGATCAGTCCACTCCTTGCCAACATTTACCTGCACTACATACTCGACGAATGGTTCGAGGAAGTGGTGAAACCCCGGCTCAAGGGGGAAGCCTACGAGATCCGCTTTGCCGATGATGCCATCTTGTGCTTCGAGCGCAAGGAGGACGCGGAAAAGGTGATGAGTGTCCTGCCGAAGAGATTCGAGAAATACGGTCTGGCACTGCACCCGGAGAAGACACGGCTGATCGAGTTCGGACGCGATGCAGCCAGGAACGCGGAGAAACAGGGAAAGAAGCCCGCGACCTTCGATTTCCTAGGCTTCACGCATATCTGCGCCCGCAGCCGAAAGGGGAAGTTCACAGTACACGTGAAAACGATCGCCAAGCGGTTCCGTAGAGGATTGAAGGCGATCGCCGACTGGTGTCGCGAACACCGGCACGATCCTGTGAGCAAGCAGCAGAAAACCCTGAATGCAAAGCTCCGCGGCCACTACCAGTACTACGGCCGTCCGACGAACTACCGCGGTATCTGGCGGTTCCATCAGACGGTACGGCGTATCTGGAGGCAATGGCTGAGTCGCCGCACACGTGGACGAAGGCTGACATGGGAACGGCTTGAGGCAATCCTACGCCAGTATCCGTTGCTGAAACCTCGGATCATGCACGCCTGGGCGGGCAAGGGGAGTAGCGCCTGAGGAACCCGCTGCGGAAAATCTGCACGGCGGGGTCTGTGAGGGGGGAGAACTTGGTGGGCCATGGTGGACCTAAACGCGCACGTAGCTGGAAACGGCGGATAGAGCCAAGGAAAGCCTACAGCCCACGGAGTTCTCCTCTACTCGGAATCAGAAGCTAGCTAGAAATCCATCCGAAAACCGGCGTTTCGGTGCTGAGGTAGGTGCGCGCGACTGGATGGTTTGTTGTGCGCCTCGCATTCATTATCCTGCGCCTAACACTGCGCTTAAGTCGGGGTTGGCGTTCAGGCGAAGAAATCGGGCCCAAAAGGTCGAAAGGGCCGCCAGAAAAACGTGGGTGGCTGTACCGAGGCCTGGGCTGCGGTGGCGGCGTCGGTGCTCTGAGCCCGCCGCTGGCAGTACCCGACCACCAAACTCAGGTTCGCCACTACCGCCGCCATTACCACCTGCCAGCGGGTTTTCTTTTTCCCGAAGTAGCGACTTTGGCGAATCCCTAATCCCACCAGGCGCGCAATCCGATGTTCCACCACCACCCGCTCGCGCAAACTCTGCCGCCCCGCCTCGGTCTGGTTATGGGCGCGGGCCCGTTGCTGTAGTCGTTCTTCGGCTTGGATGCTAATACTCCGCGGCCCTTGCCCACGGACGCATTGCGAGCGCAGGGGACAGGCCTGACAACTGGCCTGGGAAAAAACAAATTGGCCCCCTCGACCTTCTCCGGCGGAGCGATACTCGCGCGTGGTCTGGCCTGCCGGGCAACGCACTTCCATCTGATCCAAATCGATCTCAAACGCACTCTTGGAAAAACAATTCGGTTGTGACTGGCGGGCACCTTGGCCGTCAGGATTCGTTCTTCCTCCGCAAAGGCTCGCCGCGTCGGGCCGCCTCCGTAGGCACAATCGCCCACGGTTTCTTCTACCTTCGCCCGCAGCACCCGTTCGCTTTGCCGCACCAAATCCAGAGCTTTCTCCTGATCCCCAGCATTGCCCGCCAGCACCTCCACCGCCGCGATCAACTGACTCTCCATCTCCACCGCCACCGCTGCCTTGTGCCCGTTGAAGCGCTTGCTGGCGCTCTTGCGTCCATGCCGCATCTCCGGATCGTGAACACTGACGACCCGATCCTTGGCTGTGCCCGACTTTACTTGACAGCCGCCCTCCGGCTTTTCTTCCACGTCCTGCGCGATCAGCCGCAGCAGCAAAGCGGCGGCGCGGCAATGGCTTCCGCCTGCGCCGGATGCTGCTGTTGGATCTCCTCCGCCAGGCTCAGCAGACGCCGCCCGTCCTGCACCATCTCGGTTAACAACTGCTCCCGTTGCCCTTTATCGTCCCAGTCAATCCCGGCTTCTCCCTTCAGGCTGCTGCCAAAATAGCGGCTCAGCCCCTGCTTCTCGGCCCAAGCCGCAACCTCTTCTTTTTCTACCTCCGCCAACCGCCGCCCCAAGATCTCGATCCCTTCTCCCAGCAGATTGTAGGTGTCCTTCACCGCTCCCTTGCCCAAGATCGGCGTCGTATCCAGGGCCACTCGAATCTTGCCATTCTTCAAATATCCGGCGCGCCGGGCCTCTGCGATCGACTTCTGCAAGATCGGCTCTTCCATTTCGTGCAGCACTAGCTTGGCCTCAAACTCCTGCAGAGCGCTCTTCTGCATCGGTACCTCTTCCAGCTCCAGTCCCAAGGCTACCTTCCAGCGCAGATCGTACTTCGTCCGCTCCACCGCCTCGGCAAAACTCACCCCCTCGTAGGCCCGTAAGAACAGCACACTCACCGCCACACTGGGAGGCACGGATTGGCGTCCATTGTCCGGACAGTACAAAGCGGCAAAGTCTTCATCGCGAAACATCTGCTCCCGGTTCTGCGCCAGATACCCGTACAGGGTGTCCCGGCCCACAAAGTCGAGATAGACATGATCGGCGGCAAACAGCTTGTCTTGCGCAGAACGCTTGCCCATCATGGCCGCCGCTCCCGGGCCCGCCGCGCCCTTTTCCGGGAGGAGGGATGGGGCACAGCCTCGCCCTGGAGCTGCTTCCGTTCCGGCAAACGCACCAACAGCAAATGGGTGCGGTCGAGCACTTTCCAGGTCACGGTCTCGCCCGACTCTAGATCCAAGGCGGAAGCCAAGGGCAGGGGGATGTTGGCATACACTTGCACCGTCCCGCCCTGGCGCCGGATGCCTTGTAAACGGGTGACGTAATGATTCTCAAGATCTTGCATGTCTATGTAATAGAATAGATATTAATTTTGTCAAGACTTTTTCACGCAACCGACCGTGGTGTGAACATGCGCCTTTTGCGCTCTGCGCAAATCCGCTGAAAAACCTGCTTTAGAGTCTTTGGATCGCGTCTGAGAGAGGTTTGGCCCACTCCGCTTCGAAAAGCTCTAAGGCGCGACAGAAATGTGTGAGCGTAATGTCGTAAGTGGACGCTGGTCGAAGGACTGGCTTGTATATATGCCAGAGCACCTCGAAGCCCCAGCCCTTCCTGCGAGAGTGCATATTGATCGTCTCGGTCCATTCAAAATTATAATGTGCTCTATGTTATCGACGACCCCCAGTAGCAGAGGCGAACTGCTCATACAGCAAGGCGAGCTGGCTGGGCGCAGGTTTCAGTTTGAAGCCATCGTTTGCGAGAACCCCACCTGCCGGTGCGACCACGTTACCCTCAAGTGCTTCACTGAGATGCCCGAAGCGAGCCTTCGTGCCCCCATCGTCGTATGCCTGGAGATGGATCTTGAACGACAGGAGATTACCAATTTACAGGAACCAAAGGCCGATCCTACGGCACGGGCTCTGGCAACCGCGTTGGCGGCTGAAAGTGGCGAAGCAGAATGGAGGCAGCTCAACGCATCTACTGGGAACTCAAACAGTATTGGACGGAACACACGGACCTGGAACAGGTCGAGTTCTCGTTTCCACCAGAAGCTCTGACTGGTGCCATGGTCGGATATCCAGACGTTTTTCCGTTTGCCAGGCGGCTTGAGTTCACTCATGCGCAGGAACCTTGGCTGAGCGACGACCAATACTGCTGCAGTCCGAAATGCCCGTGCCAGGAAGCCGTTCTCTCGTTTATTCGACTTTCCCAGCGAGCGGGACGGAAACCCCTGCGCCCGACCCTGTCGTTCTCTTACCGATATCGCGAGGGCAAGGTGCGTTGGGTCGATCCAGAAAAGAACCCTCAGTGTTCCGAACAGGACTTGTTGAAATCGTTGAAGAATGCCCGTCCCGACTTAGACTCGCTGCTTGCCAAGCGGCAGGGATTGCTCAGGCGGTTGTGTGGCCGTACCGTGAAAAGGCAGACGCTTCCCACCGCGACGCCCAAAATTGGTCGCAACGACCCCTGCCCTTGCGGCAGTGGCAAGAAGTGGAAAAGATGCTGCGGAGCCTGATATGACGTGCGCACAGGTGCTGCCCACCCGGTTTGCGCTCGGATCACACACGAAAACAGCCGACCAGGCGTGCAACCGCTGGAGCAGAACCTACGGCAGCTTTCTACCACCGATAAGGATCGCTCGATCTTCGGTCCCGCCTGTTTTTCTTGGGAAAGCCCTCAGACTGATTGGAACATCCTTCCCGTGGTGGGGCCTTTCCGGATGAGTCTCTAGGTCCCCTCTTGACTCGAAATGTAGGCGCTCGGGCCTACATTCGCCCTGGGGCCTTGTTGCGGCCGTAAGCTTTTTTCATCCAAAAGGATTTTCGTCGGCGCTGCGGCCATAAATTGCCGGAACAGGAACCTCCAGCATTCTCAGGTAGACGGACAGTTGACCACGGTGGTGGTACCAGTGGTTCAACATGATCGACCTCAGCACTACAATCCGCGGCTTGCTGAAGACCAGTTTCCCTTGCGCCATTAGACGCCAGCTCGCCTGCGCCGCCTGCTCGCTCATGCCTCCGACATAGTCTTCCGCCGCCTGAACGCTTTGTTCGAGTGTGGCGTGAATCTCTTCGACGTTCTTGGGCGGTGGCGGATTGAAATTGGCTTGAGAGACGTCAAATTCGTCCAATTGCAAAAGCTTCGTCAGGCCCCTGGAATGCTCGCAACGTGAAGCGCCAACTGCCCGAGCGACATCGATTTCGGATGCGGCTTCCACGATAGCTTGTCTGCCGGAACCCTTTCGAGAATCCGCTTGGTGATGGCGGCCTCGTCGCGGATCTCATCGAGCGTCGGTTCATGTGTTTTCGTCATAGCTGTTTCTCCATTGTTCGTCTGAAAATTGTTCGACTAGAAATATTTAGTCAGGGTCGAGCAGGCCTTCAGGCCTGCATCGATCCGCCAGCGCGCGCTAGGCCGTAGTCCCCGAGATGACTCAGCGACTGAAGCCGCTCCGCAACACGCCTTACAATGCAGTCCTAAAGCGCTGCTCCACCCAAGATCCAGAGTGATCCACTACCACTTACCCTCGCTTCTTGTCGGCCACGGCGATATTCGATCGCGGAAGAGGTCCGTCGCCATACCGGTCGTGGTGGCGAACCCACGCCATCGAAGACGTCAAGCCGTCTTCGTCGCGCCCCTTCGGCGTAAGGTCCAGGAAGTTGTACGCGCCCAGCAGAATATCGAGTCCGCGAGCATAGCTGGAATACGTATGGAAAATTTCGCCGGCCTCGTTCTTGTAGAAAACGCTCGCGCCCGGGCCCTCTTCACTGGGAAAGTCCGTCATCTCGTAGTTGTAATAGACTTTGCCCTTGGCCTTCTCCTCCTTGGAAAACGAAACGTGATAGTCAAAATTGAAGTCGGTCCCGGACGACGACACCCACTTGAATTTCCACCCCATGCGTTTCTTGAAGGCTTCGATCTCGGGCAGGGTGGCCCGCGAGATCACCGCGAAGGTCGTGTCGCGCTGCGCCAGGTGCACTGCGGCGCCGTCGAAGGTATCGGCCAGGAACGAGCAGCTCGGGCAACCCTCTTTCCATCCCGGCCCAAACATGAAGTGATAGACGATCAGCTGGCTTCTTCCGTCGAAGAGGTTCGCCAGTGTTTCCTTCCCCTTCGGCCCCTCGAACTCGTAACGCTTCTCTACCTTCTCCCGTGGCAGTGCGCGACGCTGCCGGCTCAGCTCATCGCGCAACCGGGTGAACTCTTTCTCCTTCTTTAGGAACTCCTTCCGGGCGGCAAGCCATTCCGCTTGGGGCACGACCTTCGAGAGTTCTGTCTTGCTCGTTGCCGTAGTCATTGCCATTTCTCCTTTGCGTTGTATTGCCCAAACCGTTCGTCTTCGCACGCTTTTTTGTGTGAAATATCTTCCCGACCAGAGCGGTAAGGCCGCCGGTCGTAATCACGCCACCCGCCATCAATGCTGCGCTCGCCATACATGCCGGACACATCAGTTCCTCCTTCTCAGCCGATGTTCCCGTCTAGTGCGGTCGACCGGTCTCAACCCGTGCTTGCACACGACCGAGGATATGCGTCCAGCCTTTCGCCATTCCCTCCTTGTCGTTATCCGGAATACGTCCGAGCGCCGCGTGATGAAACTTGATCAGGGTGGCTCCATTTTCTTCAGTCAGCCGGTATTGCACATTCGACACCGCCGGATAAGACATGAACAGCGGCCCCGTGATTTCGAGTAACGTCGGCCGCTTGATGGCCTGCACCAGTCCCCAGAAATGGCCGTTTCCGTCGCCCAGGTCGCGGTACCACCTTCCTCCGGGCCAGGGTTCGATCTTCATCGGCATCGGCTTGCCGTCCGGCGTGTCATTCGCAGGTCCGAGCTGTTCAAGCAATGCTGCGAACGTCGTCTCCAGGGTTGCGTGAACTTGTATTTCCTTCGTCAGGTTCACCATCAAATTGTCGGTTCCTGCTGCGGTCGAAATCATCGTTCCTCCTTACCTCAAGTTCTGATTACACTCTGTTTGAAAGCCTGCTTTTAGCCTCGGCGAGTTCCTTGACCCGGCTCAATTGGTGCTGCCAGAAACGTTCGAACGTCTTCGTCCACTCGTGGAGCGGCCGGATGGCCTCAGCGTTGGTTCGATAGAGCATCCGCCGTCCGTCGCGTCGCACGTGCACCAGCCCGACGTCCCGCAGCACCCCGAGGTGCTTGGAGACCGAGGGCTGCTCCAGCCTCAGGCTCGCCACGATATCGCCAACCGGCCGCTCCTGCAGCGCCAGATAGTTCAAAATCTCCCGCCGCCGAGGCTCGGCGACCGCATTGAAAGCATCCGAGGTCGTAGCCGCGCGTGCCATGCGATTTACATTACATTCCCATGTAGGAATATGTCAACCAATTCTAAACAATTTCATAAGCTGGAGAGAAAGGTACGAAATTCTGGATCGCCTCGCGTGGTCTGTGGTGGCTCCTGCAGTTCACTGCAGGCTGTCAGGAGTGCTCCCAGGGGCGCACGGAGTGGAGAGGAATTCTGGTTCCGGCGAAATTGCCCTGAGCTAGGGGCCCGTAGGACAAACGACGGTTGCAGTCATATCGCCGGTCACTATGGCCCCGGTCGACGACACGTTCCCGATGCTGTGGTTGGTCGTGAAGGTTGCTGAAATCAGAGCGTCTCCGCAAGCGTCTCCAGTGGCGGTTACCAGGCCGGTCGCGGCATCGACCGTCGCGATCTCCGGGGTATTCGATTTCCAGACAACCTGGTCGGTGATGTCCTTGCTCACCGGCGGATGTATGTAGTTCCCAATGGCTCGGGCCTGAACATTTAGTCCCGCATCTGCGCTGACCGGAATGTTCGCCGCTCCGAAGACTTCTTTGTCGGGTTGGACGGTGATCGAGGTCAACTGTTGGTCGTGCGCACAACTGGTCAGGCCGATCACACATAGCACGGCTGCAAGCACCAAGAAGAATCTGGACTCCTGGCAATTCATGCACTTCTCCTGATCGTGTTGCAATCCACCACGCATCCCCTCTGGACTGACGTGGGGTCCTTGAAACGGTAAACCAGAAACAGGAAACCAGAAACTGCCTCTAACTGCCCTTCAACATGTCCACCACGCGATCAAAGTCCTCCAGCGTAGCATATTCGATCACGATCTTCCCTTTGCCCTTGCGGTCGCGGATGCGCACTCGCATTCCCAGGACGCGTTCCATCTCGGTCTGAGCCGCACGCACATTGGGATCAACCCAACGCGCCCGCTGCGGGGTCTCGTCTTTCACCAGGGGAATATTGGTCCGGTCGACCAGTTCTTCGAGTTGCGCCACCGACAGATGCTTCCGCACCGCCTCGTCGGCGATTTTCTCAGTCAGCGTAGGATCGAGCAACTGCAGCAACACCCGGGCCTCGCTGAATCCCAGCCGTCCTTCCTGCAGGTGTTGCAACACGGCAGCCGGCAGCTTTAGTAGCCGCATGTAGTTCGACACCGACTCCCGCGAGACTCCCACCCGCTGCCCGATCTGTTCCTGGGTCAACCCGAAATCACGGCTCAGCTTGGAAAACGCCGACGCCTGCTCGATGCAGTTCAGGTCCTGCCGTTGCAGGTTTTCGACGACGGTCATCTCCGCAGCCTGCTGGTCGGAAACGCGCCGCACCATCGCCGGAATTGTCGTCTTCCCTGCCAGCTTCGACGCCCGGCAACGCCGCTCGCCCAAAATCAGGGTGTAGCGTCCGTCCGCGCCGGGACGGACCACCACCGGCTGAACCACCCCGTTGGCCCGGATCGAACTCGCGAGTTCCTCCAAAGCTTGATCGCCGAAGTGGTAGCGCGTCTGGTACGGATTTTCTTCAATCTGTTCGAGCGCAATCTGGACCACCGCGTCCCGCGTCTCGGATAGACGCGGCACGTGTGGCGCGGGCGCCCCGCCGGCTACGGCCGTCGCGGCAGCGCCGGGCGAACTCACGACCGCTGGCGCAACCACGCGCGGCCCGCCAGGCAGCAGCGATTCCAGTCCTCGCCCCAAAGCCTTCCGCTTTTCCGGAGCAGCCTTCTCCGCTTCAGGTCCAACTTTCTCCGCTGTCGTTGTCATGTCCCCTCATCGATCTTCCCATCTGCACCAATGCCTACGCGGGGACAACCGCCCTCGGCTGCCCGACCGAGCCAAAGCTCGGCTATTCGCCCCAGATTCCAGGTGCGTGTAGTACATCGACAGTAATCGATGTACTACATAGATTACTGTCGATGTACTAAGCTGTCTTGTCCATCTCCGGCGCCGGCGCTGACTCCTCTGCTGGCAAATAATGCGCGATGATCTCTTTGGCTAGCCGAATGTAACTCTCCGCCCCCTTCGACCGCGGATCGTAAAGCAGGGCCGGACGTCCGTGACTGGGCGCTTCCGCCAGCCGTATATTTCGCGGAATAGTCGTGGCGCAGAGCTTGTCGCCAAAGTATCTTTTCAATTCCGACATCACCTGCTGCGCCAAGTTGGTGCGATCGTCGAGCATGGTGAGCACCACGCCCTCGATGGTGAGCTCCGGGTTGAAGCTGCCGCGGATCCGCTCCACCGTGTCCATCAACTCGCTGATGCCTTCGAGCGCGAAATACTCCGCCTGCATCGGGATCAGAACCGCGTCGGCAGCCACCAGAGCATTGAGGGTGAGTAGATCAAGCGCCGGCGGGCAATCGAGAACGATGAACTGGTAGTGCTCTCTCAAAGTGCAAAGGGCATCCCGCAGCCTGAATTCCCGGCGTTCTGCTTCCACCAGTTCCAGGTTGGCGCCGATCAAGTTCTTGTGCGCGGGCACCACCCACAGCTGTTCGAGCTCAGTCGACTGCACGGCCTGCTCCGGACTGACAGCCCCCATCAGCAAGTGGTAGGTCGAGATCCTCTCCGGATCTCTGACTAAGCCCAGTCCGCTGGTTGCATTCGACTGCGGATCACAGTCCACGAGTAGGGTGTTAACTTCGGCGGCCGCGAAGGATGCGGCCAGATTGATGGCGGTCGTAGTCTTGCCCACGCCGCCCTTCTGGTTGGCTACCGCAATAATGCGTCCCATTTAGTTGTAAGGAGAACCCAGAGATGTTCGCAGAATAGGCCGAACCAAGGCACGATTGCAATGACGTATTTTGGTGCAACCCAGTAGGCGCATTGCTGCGTTGAAAAGATACGAGTTGCAGCGAAGCGCGCCGTACCTTTCCACAGAAGAGTTCTTGGTTAACCCACGAGTCAGTAGCGAGTCAGTGTGCCGAACCGTTAATCACAAAAGGTCGAGAAGGGACATGAAGTAGATCTTGAAAATTATGGTTTCGTGATACTTTCTGTCCTTGGTTTTTCGTGGGTTGTGCGACTGCCTCGTGAAACTGACCCAGTACCCACGAGTCTGGCTCAGACTGAGGCCCAGGGAGCGAATGTTCCACGTGGAACATTCGCATTCACTGGAACTAGGAGGGTTGAAGAAATAGGTTCCCGCTGCCGCCACAGTTCCGTGTGGGGCTGATCTCCGACCCGTCCAGGCCCAACCAAAGCTCGGCACGGTTCCCGCTGGCAGTGGCGCCGAACGTCGCCACCTCACAGAACAGGATCAGGCCGCTCAAAGTCCTGCTAAGCGAGTCTATATACCCCCGCACACGGCAATCTCAGCGCGAGTCGAACTCATCATCCGATGTTCCACGTGGAACACATGGGCGATTCTATTCTTCTTCCCCAATCGCGTACTCCCAACAATCCGCAATGATGACTAAATCTAGCCAGTGTGCCCCATGCCCATCCCACTTTTCATCCCATAAGTCATATTGACCTGACCAGCGTGCCTCTATATGCGAACGATTCCCACTTATTATTAACGTGGTACCCCGCTATTTATAATTCCGGTAACCAGCATCAAAATCAATGACTACCTACCTGATTTCCCACAATTACCGTATAATCGGTACTGTATGGCCACTCGCGGTGTTGAATCCATACCAATGTGAACAAGTGTTCCCACAATCACCATCACATTAACGACTATGGTTCGTTACTACCAATGATCAAGACGCGATTGGCCGACAAGGGCAGTCTGGCCGGCTCAGACCACTGCAGACTCGGCACGAGCCCATGAACCCGTATTGATTGCGTATCCCCAACCAGTATTGCCAAACACCCGCCTGAGCTCACTAGACCGGCTGCCACCGGAAGGACCGACTCAAAATGCTCTACTGCTCGAAGCATAACAACATCCCCCTTGGATCCCGGAAAAGCGTTCGCACGACCAGTAAACACATCGACGTCGCTGACCCCCAAGTTGCGGACCACCTCCCGGAGGAACGTGGCCTTCTTCTGATTCGACTCGATCAGCGTCAAGTGCGCGTGAGTAGCCCATATCTTGATGGGAAGGCCAGGGAACCCAGCTCCGGAACCAACGTCAATGACATGCGGACGGGACCCCTCAGGGCTCGTCCCCGCATTTGCCCTCGGAAACAGGTACCGGGCTGTAAATATGGATTCGCCAAAGTGGCGAGTGACAATTTCCTCCGGCTCGCGAACTGCGGTGAGATTGATGCGCGCGTTCCAGCGCAGGAGTAGATCGATATACGTCGATATATGTCGAAGCTGGGTCGGAGAGAGAATGGCAGCGTGACTGGCGCTCGCTGAGCCTTCATGACCTCGGAGCCTGGGGCTATCGCTCAGGAAAGGTATGAGCAGCTCCGCGATGCGGGCATCATCCATGCGATTGCAGATTGTAGATGCCGGCGAGGGAATCTGAAACTGCTTGCTGGACCTGAAAACGAATACCAGTTTCCCGTTAACCGTTCCCGGCTCTCAGATTCAGCGAACTACTTTCTCGATGGCGCCACGCAAGTCTTCATAGGGCATCACGCCGGGATGGTATAGGGCGACGCGGCCTGCGCGATCAAGCAACACCAGAGTCGGTGTGGTGCTGGCACCGTAAAGATTGAAGTTCTCTTTGCTGACCGGGACGGGAACGCCCTGCAGTGCAGGATAAAAGTGCTGCCACACGCGTTCAATGTATGGAAGCTCATCCTTCGGCGTGGCGTCCTCTCCCCGCGCCCCATAGCCGTAGAGCTGCGTGGGAGCGAGCAGCATCAGACCTCGACGGCCAAACTCAGAGCTCAACTGGGCGATCACGGGACCTTCGGCTTTACAGTCTCCGCACCAATGCGCCCAGAAGAATAGAAGTACCGGAGAGCCGCTAAGCTGGGACAGAGCTACCGGCTTCGGTCCCAGGTACGACGCAATCTTTAGCGGAGGGGCGGGCTGTCCCGCGAGCCCGAGAACATTCAGATTCTTCTGCAGCCGGGCGCGGATGGAAGTATTCCGGTAAGTCTCCACGCTGCGGCGGAGCAGAGCGACGGCCTGAGCGGTCTCTCCCCGCGCGGCCAGCACCTGGGCCTGGACTTCAAGCGCGGCGCCAAGAGCGATCGGCAAGTGTGGCTCCGCATCCAGCGGACGTTTAGCCAACAGTTGGCGTGACAGGCCTTCCGTCCGATTGGCATAGCTGTCGGCGCGATCGAGTTGATGCGACGTGAGACTGGTCCGAGCCATCCAGGAAAGCGCTTCCAGGTAGTCCGGGGTTACACCCTGCCGCGAGCGATAGGTCCGCAGTTCGGCCTCGGCAGCGGAAGCGTTATTCCGTGCCAAAGCCTCGCGCACATCATCGGTAATTCCAGCGAACGAAACCGTCGAGAGGAATAGAAGAATGGCTAGGAGACGGGTAACCATGCCTCATGATAAACCCTGAGGATGGATTGCGACCTCTACGCGTTGATCGCCTGCTCCGCGGCCGTCACCGACTCGACAAAGTGGAAGAATTTTTCCACGTGGGTGACCTTGAGCGCGTTCTGGACCCTTTCGTTCACTCCGATTAGGTATAAGCTACGGCCGTCTTTCTGGTGGGTGACGTAGGCGCCGACCATGGCGCCAATCCCGGCCGAATCCACGTAAGGAACGTTGGTAAAGTCAAGCATCAGCACGCGGGAAGTATCGGTGCGAACTCGGGATTGAAAGTCGAACAGCGTGCTCATGGTCAAAGGCCCAGTCAGGCGCAGAATACGCTGTCCATCCTTGGGCCCAGGGATATCTTCTATGACAAGCGGCTCCTGAGGCATCGGAAAATAGTAGTCTCGAGCGCTTCGGAAAATGTTAAAGCAATGTTAATTTTGACGAATGGCTCGTGTAGCCGCGGGCGACTCGCCCGCGCTCCCACCGGCCGTGCCCGGGCATCGTTCGAATCGGCTAACATGACTAACATGAAGAGAGGAGAAAACCATGCCCCTGCAGGTCGGAGACGCCGCCCCGGATTTTGAATTGCCCGCGGTCGAAGGCGACCGGCATCTGAAGATAAAACTGAGTGACTTCCACGGCAAGAAGAATGTGGTGGTGAGCTTCCATCCGCTGGACTGGACACCGACTTGCGCCGCACAGTTGCCCGCGTTCGACGCCGACCGCGACAAGTTCGCCGGCCTGGATGCCCAGGTGGTTGACATCAGCGTGGATTCCATTCCCAGCAAACTTGCCTGGCAAAAGAAAGAAATCGGGATGATGCACACGCCCATGTGCGCGGATTTTTATCCTCACGGCAAAGTCTCCGAGCAATTCGGAATTCTGCGCAAGGAACAGCCCTTTCCCGGCATTTCCGAGCGCGCCGTGTTCATCGTGGACAAGAAAGGGAAGATCGCATTCGCCAAGATCTATCCGCTGGACCAGGCGCCCGATAATGAGGAACTACTGGCGGCGCTGAAGAAGATCGGTGCACCAGAAAAACTATCTCGCCCATAACCAGAAAGATTTCCTTCGTGAACCTCACTGTCCCTCGTGGTTAAAGCTCTTGTGCCGAGCTCGATTTACCATCGCGCCCACCGTCAGCAAACTAAAAGCAGAGATCACGCCGAGGGATGCCACGCAGTAAATGCACCAAACCCCCAGAAGATGCGCTTCAATGTGCGCCAGGTAAAGAGAGAACGCGAGCGCCGACAATGACACTGGCAACAGGATTCCGTACCAACGCTTGAGGGCCAGCGCACCCAGCAACAGATAACCCACGATCCCAATAGTCGCCACCGGGACGCCCCAAAGCACAGCATAGGGACTGTGGTTCACGATCCCGCAATCCCACTTCTCGTTGATACTGCAAGGCGAGGTGTCGGTCCGGTAGTGCTCACGTAGCGCCAACCCGGAAACCGCAATACCGAACCCAGCCAGCAATGCCAGAACGAATCTCATCCGCGATCTCCCTGTTCTCCAATCCTACTGCAGGTGTCGGATCGAGTTCCTCGATCCGCCCGAGACTGAGGCGCCCTATTCTGAGGGCCGAGGTCCGACGCCTGACGTCCGCTTCAGAAGTGAAACCTGTATTTTATCTGGACGGAGATCTCGCGAGGATTCACGAAGTGTGTCCCTCCGAAAGTGTTGCTGTTGTCCAACAAATACCGATGACTGGACAGATTGAGCCCGGTCAGGCGAACATCCCAGTTTTCGCCAAACGATTTCCCGACCGACAAGTCAAAGCTTTCATGCGAGGGCAGATGCGCCGGTCCTTCGCCATCGACAAAACCCGAACCGTAATTCGCGTTGAAGTCTGCCCAGACGCGCCACGGCAGCGCCAGATTTACCCCGGCGGATAGCGTGTTGCGCTGATCGTGGTCGAGGAAGAAATAGCCTTCGTCGGGTGGGGTGAAATCAGTAAGGCCCCCGGTGACGCCGCCGGCGCCCTCCGCATACTGGTGTGAATAGACAGCATGGAATTGAGCGCGTCCGGCGATGCGTGGCGAGGTTGCCGTGCCTTCCCAGCCGCGGATGCGGGCGCGATCAATGGTAAGGGGAAAGAAAATATTCGAATTGCCCAGGATGTCGTGATCGAAAAAGTTTTTCGCGCCCGTGCGGAAGTTGGAGATATCGAAGATCCAGCCCGCCAGAGGAATCGTGAGCCCGAATTCGTGCTGCTCATCGCGTTCGCCTGGCAACGGCAGGAATCCAAATCCCTGTTGGGCAGCTTGCTCCAGCAGCGGGCCATTCACCGTGAGCAAGGGCGGGGCCTGATAGTAGCGTCCGTAGAACCCCCGCAGGACCCAGTTGAGGCGCGGTATTCGGATGGCGGCCCCGATCCGGGGATCTACTGCATTTTCGCTGATGGTCGAGCCGAAATGCGTGAGCCGCACTCCGCCGTTGATGGTCAGCCAGCTGGTGAGCTTGTACTGATCTTCCAGAAACAGCGCTTCCACGTTTCCCCAAACCATTTCCCGCTGGCTCAAGGGCGGACTGCTGCCGTCGCTGGTGACAACTCCGAAGAGCTGATTGTCGCGCGCCCCGAAGACCTGAAAACCGCCACGAGTATTGTGCTTGCCGCGATTGACGGCCAGAGAGACCACGCCGCCAAAGTAGTTGGAGCCCCGGTCATCTTCGGGAATGACGACGTCGGGATCAGGTTGGCCAATATAGCCACCGATGTAGTGGGCGCGATTGAAGTGATAGAAAGGCGAGACGGTCAGTACTGTTCCCGGGTCGACGGTGTGCAGCCAGGAAAAATTGACCAGGTCATCGTGCTCATCTTCCACGTCACGAATACCGAGGGTCTGTTGGTCAGGAACGTTGGGAACCTGGTAGTGGTCGCCGCGACCTGAAGCCACCAGTCGCAGCTGGTCATTCGGGGTTTTGTTAAACGTCAGGGAAGTGAAGGCGCTCAGGCCCGCGCCCAGATCATGTAGTACCACGGGACTTCCGGTTTCGAGGCCGAGGTCGGTGCGATTACCGGAAACGCTGCCGTAGTAGGCGAAGCGGTCAGTGTGGTCGCCGATACTGAATTGATCTTCGGTTCGGTTAAAGCTGCCATAGCTGGTGACCAGCTCGGCCTGGCGATCGCGCTCGAAGCCGGAGCGGGTAACCACGTTAAAGACGCCGTATGTGCGATCGCCGTATTCCGCCGAATAGCCGCCGCGCTGCACTTCGAGATAGTCGATGTCCTTGGGATCGAACTGGGGGCCGACGTTCGAAGCAATATTCGTATTGGGCACGGGAACACCGTCAATCAGCCACGAGACCTGGTGTCCGCCGCGAATATGGAGCTGGTCGTGGACCATGTACGCACCGGGAACGTAGTTGGTGATCATGTTCAGACTGTTGGTTTGATCGGCACCCGGAGCCTCCGCAATCTGCCGCCGAGTCACCAGGGTAGTGCTAGACGAGGATTCGGTGTTGATCTCCGTGGATGTGTCCTTGACTTCAATCGTCTCTTTGGCTGGGGTCACGGTGAGCGAAAAGTGGGTTCGGGCTTCGCGGCCTGAGCTGAGGACAAGTTTCTGCTCTTCGGAGGCGAAGCCAGCCAATTCGACTCTCACCGTGTACTCGCCGAGGGGTATGGTGTCGAAGCGAAATTCTCCGGCATCGTCGCTGGTGACCGTCTTCGTCCAGGCGGAGCTGATGGCGCGCAGCGTGACCTGCGCGCCCTGCACCGGGCGATGCTGCGGGTCGTGAATAAGACCCCTGACCGTGCCGAAGATGGTGGCAAACGCGGTCAGGCTGCTCAGCAGCAGCCCGACAAAAACCAACGCTCTCTTTATTGTACAAGTCATGTTTTTCCCCAATCCCGAGTGTCTAGTGCTGGCCCGGGGCGGCATCTGTACCGATCCTGACTTCTGCTGCGTGAAGCGAGTTGTCGTGGTTGTGGGCGTGAATCACGACCCGGCTTCCTACCTGAATGTCTTTGATTGTGGCTTCGGCGTCCCCCTTGACGATCTTGGTTTCGCTGTCGAACTCCACTGTCTTGGTTGCCCCGTCGCGGGTTTTTACTGAAATAGAGTGGTCGGTGATTGCGGTGACCGTCCCCAGAACGTGTTCTATGCCGCCATGAGCAAAGGTCAGCGTGCCCAGGAGCAGAGTGCAGATTAAGACCTGCGTGAGAATCAACGAACTCTTCTTCATAATTTTTTCTCCATAAATGTGAGCATCGCGAGGCTCGTTCATTTCAGTTTCTGAACGGGACCTGTGGCGGGGCCCCCATTCAGGAATTCCTGCTCTTCTTTTTCCTCTTCACGATCGGCATCGCTCCGCGGATTAAAACGCTTCATGTCGCGGATTTCACCGGCTGTCAAACTGGGAAGATGGCGTATGAACAGGACCAGCTTCCAGGTGTCCTGATCGTTGTCATTGCTGGGCTCGCCCCACGCCGGCATGCCGGTCCAGCGCACGCCGTTGTGAATGATGTAGTAGAGCTCTCCGTCGCTGAGCTCCTGCGTCGTTGCCAGGCGCATGTCAGGCGCCGGCGGATACAGATTTCGTCCAATCTCGGTATTGCCGCTCCCGTCATTGCCGTGGCAAGAAGCGCAATGATCAGCGAAGTGCCGGGCCGATTCTTGCAGCTCGGGCGAACTGGGGACCGGGTTCCGCCTCTGCCGAGCGTCCGACGGCAATGACCACGAGCGCAACCGGTGCGCCAGCGCTGCCTCCGCCCTGCTGGGCGATTGGCGTGCGCCACAGCAATGCGGCAGCAGGCCGGATAACCAAAGGCCAGCCCCGACCAGCAGAACTACAATCAACCCAACCCAAAGCACACGAGACATTTGCATTCACGCGACAGAAAGCTGACGCCGCACGGTTTGCGTGCGGAAAGAGCGCAAGAGGAGATCGCATCCGGATCCAACGACCAGCGAGCTTCGTGAGGTGGCGCCCCGTGCTCCGCTAGAAAACGGAGACGGAGAGCAGCCCGGATGAAGCCGATGTCAAAGAGACCGGGGGAAAGTCAGAGCAGGTTCGTCAGCTAAGCGGGGGGCCGCGGACGGGCAGGAGGGCGTTGGGCTGATGGATGAGCCGAACCTGATAAAGGTCTGACGATAGGCTGGCCAGAAGCGGATGGATACTCGAGTTAGTTCCTGATCCCAGGTCGGCCCAATGAGCGGTCGTAACTGGAGGACAGCAATTGCGATTTTGGCCGGCCACCGCCTGTATTTCACGACTGCCGGAGCCGTGATCGTGCATCGGCTTCCGCAAACAGCAGGCATGAGGCAGAGGAGCAGAAATCGCCAGGGCCACCGGGGCAAACGTGCCCGCAAGCAACAGCACAAGCAACAACCTGGCGGTCAGGCGATACATGACTGGTTTGGGAGCCCTGGACTTTCGAGCTTCCCGCCACAAGCATAGGGGACGCAAGGCCAGTGTGCAAGTATCCCGAGGTTACGGTGTCGAGTCACGTAGGGGCCTCAGGGCCTACGCAAGTCGAAAAGATTTTGGGGCCGGGATAACAGTGGGGAAATGGGGTGAGATAGCCCGCTACCGCAGCAACACCCAATGCCCGCCGCCAGTAAATATGATGACCAGGTTCATCACCACGAACATGAGTTCGTAGTGCCAGCCATAACCCTTCTCGCCCTAGTACTACTACGTTAAGTACTAAGGAACCGCGTGCACGCTTGATCTTCGCCTTACAGTAGGCGCAGACTCCGGTCCAGGTGAGCAGCAGATATTGGATCTCACGGCGCGTCTGTGGCAGGGTCCACCCAGAAGTTTTTTTTTCGCCGAAGAGTTTCCAAGGTCAGGAACGCGTGGGCCATCATGACCAGCGTGGTATGGTGGTGCCAGCCGATCCAGCTGCGCCCTTCGTAGTGATCCAGTCCAAGTTCTTCCTTCAGTTGCTGGTAGTCCTGCTCGATCTTCCAGCGACACTTTGCCAAGCGCACCAAGCCGCCGAAGGGTATAATTCTCCGGCAAGTCGCAGAAAAAATATTTCGTGGGTTCTTTCTCCGACTCGCGGCCATTCCACCAGCAGCCATACCTCCTTATGCGGCGGTTCGCCTTCGTGACGTACCCATGCGATGGCTGTACCCGGCATCGCCTCGAAGCGCGACTCCAGCCATCCCTTGGTGCCTTCGTCGCCAGCGCACTTGCCTTCCACCCTCGTGCCTTCCCAGCCACCTCCCGCACCGCGCATAGGACGCTGCTTCGCCGTAGTCGATGGACGCGTCGGCCGGGGCACCTCGACCCCGAGCTGCCGGCGTGGAACCGTCGCGGTCGGCGGCCTGGTCCATACCCCCAAGGTCGAGGAAATCCCCACGACATACCGAAGTCGGCGAGCTTCCAGCCCGTCGCGAAACTCGGTCGCTTCCCCGTACGCCGGCATCCGCTACACCACAATCCGCATCGGCTAGGCCCCAGCCACGCGACTCGATCAATAATGTCCAGACTCCAGTTGCCACTTCGTCTGGAACTGCACATCTTGCGGGGATCCCGGCCTCCTCTCGCCGCTGGCGCATCCTTCGCCCAGCTCTCCGGCAAATACAGGCGCCAGCCCAAGATGGTGCTGTCCTTGCTCGCCCACATGGTGCACGCTCACCGCCACTTGGCAGTTGCCGTTCTTTGCCCAACGTCCCCGAATATTGCCGCTCCACCCCCACCGAATGCTCCCCCTGCTTGGGGAAGCCCGTATCGTCGATCACCCACACCGAGTCCGGCTCCAACTCCGCCGTCATTCGTTTCCCTAGCAACTCCCATATCGGCAACCAATCCCACGGACTCTGACCGACCAACTGCTGCATCGCTTGCACATTTCCCTCCGGCACGCGCGAGGCCAGCGGCTCAATCGACTTTCGCTCGCCGTCCAACAACAGCCCGCGCACATACACCTCGCCCCAGTGCTTTCGTTCACTGCGGCCCAGCGGCTCTAACAGATCCGCCAGAAATTGCTTCCAAACGCTTTCGGCATTTCTCGACCTCAGCGTCGGTCATATTCGCGACGCGTAGCACTCGCAAATTTCCATGTCAATAACTTAACGTAGTAGTACTAGAACCCGGTGTGCCAAACGAAAATCTTCTTCTGGATCGCTCCCGGCATGATCAGGATAAGCCCGCACGCAGCCAACTGGGGCAGGACGCCGAACATGACGCCCAGGCTCCAGCCACTTCGGCGGCTCAGAAAAATGGTGAAGGCCTTGCTCATGCCGATGCTCTTGCTCCGCGTTGCGGGATCTTTCAGATGATTCCAGCCGCTGGTAATGAAAACCACACCGACCATAAGCCGGAGAAGCAGAAATCCGAGGTCGGAGAATCGAGCGAGTTGAGGAAACGTGGCTATTTCCTAACCAAGACAAAGCGTCGCTGATTTGCGCCTCTAAGCCTACCGGAACCGTTTGCTTGGAGTCCCGAACCCGGGTTTTCGTTACACGACTGGAACTGGGACCACGGTTTGAGGCAGCATAACAGCCATGACCACGATCGTCCTGCCCACCATCTCAAACATTTTCATGACTTTCGCCTGGTACGGACACCTGAAATTTCGGCAGGCACCTTTATTCAAAGTCATCCTCATCAGTTGGGGCATTGCGTTCTTCGAGTACTGTTTTCAAGTCCCCGCAAATCGCATTGGATCTTACGGATTCAGCGCGGTTCAACTCAAGACGATTCAGGAAGTCATAACCCTGACCGTGTTCTCGGTCTTTTCGGTGTTGTACCTAGATCAACAAATCAAGTGGAACTACATTTTGGGATTTGTCCTGATCGTCGCGGCGGTGTTCGTAATTTTTAAGAAGTGGTGAGGCGAACCTTTCGCCGGCATCATCTCCCCCTGAAGGGTTCTAAACTTCAGAGCACTTAACGCTGGGACTCATCGAGCAACTGCTTTCAGGTATTGCTGCCAGACGGCGCCGTAGGTGTGCGTGCCGTGGCCGTGCGTCTGTTCGGAGGTGGGCAACAACACGAACTTGCCGCGCTGCACCTTCTTGATCTCGCGCTCGGCGATACCCAATTCAGGAGGATTGATGAAGTCATCCGCGGAATTAATAAACATCACCGGCACTTTGATGGAGTCGAGCCTGGGTGACGGATCATAGTTCCGCGAAGCGCTTACCGCGTAGAGAAAATCGTTGGCATCCAGTCCTGCCGTAATTCGCTTCATGGATTCGTCAAGAAATTTGTCGGCCGCATCACGCGTGGGCAGGTCTTCTTGCATATGAAGAGATGCGCTTCCTGCGATCAACAGAAAATCCGCAGAGATTTGCAGCGCCGCGCGAGGCTCGGTAATGTAGTCGCCATTGTTCCATTCCGGATCCTGGCGAATTCCGTCGATCACCATCTTGCGCCACAAGCGATTTCGTCCTGCGATTTGCACCGGCAGACAGGCCAGCGGCATTAATGCGTCCATCGCTTCGGGATAGGTCTCGCCCCACATCCACGAATGCATGCAGCCCATTGACGTACCCAGCACCAGGCGCAAATGGTTCACACCGAGAC
The DNA here is from genome assembly GCA_963803655.1 of Terriglobia bacterium. Taxonomy (GTDB): domain Bacteria; phylum Acidobacteriota; class Terriglobia; order Terriglobales; family Acidobacteriaceae; genus JAIQFF01. The sequence continues at coordinate 746,484 of CAWDNR010000004.1, read as the reverse complement.
CCTTTTCGACCAGTTCGTGTTGCAAGGCGATCATGTCCGCGTAGTCATATTGCGGGAAGTGCGCGCGCATGCCCTCGCTGGGCTTGCTGGATTTTCCGTGCCCAATGTTGTCGGGCAGGATGATGAAATACCGGGTCGCATCCAGCAACTGACCCGGCCCAAACAGCACTCCGGCAAAGATAGGTCGCAGAAATCCACCTCCGTCGCCTCCCGTGCCGTGAAGGATCAGAACTGCATTCGTGGTCCGCCCGCTGGCATCCTTCACCGGCCTACCCAGCGTTGCGTAGTGTAACCGTAGTTCCGGCACGGTCTCACCGGATTGAAAGTGAAAGTCGTGGACGACGAAATCACCTTCCTGCGGCGTCGGCGAGCTAGCGGTACCCGCCGCCTGCCCCGCCCCAGCCTGTCCGATAGAAACCGCCGCAGCAAGACCCGCAACCAGCGCAATGCATCGAATATTCCTGTTCATCAATCTCTCCGAAGCGTTAGGATGTCGACTTCAACGAGTCTCAAGGTTGGGAGTTTACGCCATGACTTCAACGCCCGCGATAGGTTGTTCTGTTAAAACACTGGTGTCTCTTGGCGAAACGCTTAACCGAAGTTAGGCCGGGCAGTCCAACAACTCTATGGGAATGCTGATCAGACTCGGTCGCGCATTCTTTGCCGCTGCGATGGCGGCATTCGGTATTCAATTCTTGATCCACGCCCTGTTCGCTGCGGGACCAGGTATTGGCCCGCCATGGACTCCAGCGCATCCGTTTTGGGCATACTTCACCGCGATTGTTTCACTCGCCGCCGCGGCCAGCTTCGCTACCAACATCCAAGTACGCTGTGCGGCGATAGTGCTCGCAGTGACGATCCTGGTGCGCCTGCTGTGGGTCTATGTGCCCAAGCTGGTCGCGAATCCTCACGACGCGGGCCGATGGACAAGCGGGGCCGAACTGCTCACCTTATGCGGCGCTGCTCTGGTTCTGGCCGGGGCGCACACCACGATCAGGTTGGGCCGATTCCTGTTTGCCCTTCCGCTGCTGGTATTCGGCATTCAACACTTTATGTATGCCCGCTACGTGGCCACCCTGGTGCCGTCATGGATTCCTGGACATCTGTTCTGGGCATATTTTGTGGGCGTAGCGTTCGTCGCCACCACGCTTTCGATCGCTACTCAGATAAAAGCACGCCTGTCCGCGACCTGGTTGGGAATCATGTTCCTGCTGTGGGTGCTGGTTCTCCACCTGCCCCGAGTGGCCGCCGCTCCGCACAACGGAGACGAGTGGACAAGTGCATTCGTAGCGCTGGCAATGAGCGGCGGAGCCTTCCTGGTAGCGGGAACCCTAAAGCGGGCAGACTGATTCCCGTTGACGCCTCAGAGAAACTTCACCAGGGCGGCGATTGTCTCCTTCGGCCGCTCTTCCATCACCCAGTGTCCCGTATCTTTCAGCACGACGAAAGTCACGTCGGAGGCCACCAGCTTCATTTGGTGCGCCAGCACGTCTCCGTTTGCCTTTTCGCCGCCAATCGAAAGGACCGGCATGGTGAGCTTGGTTTGAGAGAGTTGAGCGAAATCCCTTGCCGCTTGCTGGAAAGAAACGAAGTAGGCCCAGCCGGCGCGCATGCGTCCCGGCTTGGAGTAGGCCTCCGTGTACGCCTCGCGGTCCGCTTCGGGGATTGAGTGCGTCTTGTCGGCGGCGAAGTCGTTCCAGAAGTGTTCGAAGTAAGTCCGCTCGCGTCCCTGCACTAGGGCTTCGGGGGTGGGCCCGTTGAAGCGGAAATGCCAGATGCCGGGATTGTTGTAGACCGTCTCCCAACCGTCCACGCCCGGGAGAAACGCATCCATCACCACCAGTTTCGTTACTTCCGCGGGAAACTGCGCGGCATAGGCGTACGCGACCATCAGGCCGATATCATGTCCCACCACTTCTGCATTCTGTGCGCCGAGCGAACGAGCGAGCGCATGAATGCGGATGGCCGCCGTCTTCATGTCCAAGCCGTCCGCCGGAATCGCCGAGTCTCCAATGCCGGGCAGGTCCGGCGCAACCACCGTAAATCGCTCCGCAAGCTTAGGGATGAGCGGTCTCCACATGCGCGAAGTCTCGGCGTAACCGTGGATCAGAACCACCATCGGACCATGGCCGGCAGTCAGGTAATGCAGGCTCCCGCCTTCGACCGTCGCGATGCGCGAGACGACAGAGTTGTCGGACGCGGCAGGCAGTGCTGTAGCCGGAAACGTAAAGAAGGCTGCGAACAGGCCGAACAGAGCCATCCTCGGGAAAATAGCAAGAGTTCGTCGCATAGATTTTGGATATCTTTGGAGAGTGGGTCCCTCAGATATGCACATCATATCAGCGCCGGTGGCACTCCAACCGCACCGATCGGGAACTGTCCCAAAGTCTTAAACCAGGAAGGACACCAAGGTACATGAAGGTCTAGATTCCAGGGTTTCCTTCGTGAAACGTCGGGTCGTTCGTAGTTAACGAATCGGGGGACCGCTCCCGACCTCCGCCTCCCTTGAGCGGCCAAATTCCGCTGTGGTAGCATCCTAGCGTTTTGACAGGCCGGCTAGCTTCGGTCTATAAGTTGTCCTCTTCTTTGAGTCTCATATGAGCCCCCGTCTTTCTCAAGGAGCGAACCCGTGAAGGCTTACGAAGGCGCGAATATCCGGAATGTAGCGGTGATTGGGCACGGACACGCAGGCAAGACCTCGCTGGTTTCCGCCATGCTGTACGCGGCGGGTGCAAACCAGCGCCTGGGCCGCGTGGACGATGGCACCGCCCCCACGGACTACGACGAGGAGGAAATCGCCCGCAAGATGTCCATTTCCGCCAGCCTGGCCCACGTGGAGTGGGGCAAAACGAAGATCAATATCGTAGACACGCCCGGCTTCAACATGTTCGTCCATGAAGCCAAACTGGTTCTGCCGGTGGTGGACGCGGCAATTGTTGTCGTAGACGGCGTCGCCGGCGTAGAAGTCGTTACCCAGCGGGTGTGGAACTACTGCGAAGAATTTCAAACGCCGCGCCTGATCGTGGCCAGCCGCATGGATCGCGATCGGGCCGACGCCGACCGCGTTCTGGAATCACTGACCAATGCCTTCGGCCGGTCTGTGATTCCACTCGAGCTCCCCATCGGGAAAGAAAAAAACTTCCGCGGCGTGGTCGATCTGGTCACCATGAAGGCCTACACCTATGAACTCGGCGGCAACGGCAAGGGAAAGGAAACCGAGATTCCCGCCGACATGAAAGATGAAGTCCAGGCCCAGCACGAAAAGCTGGTGGAACTGGTGGCCGAGGGCAATGACGCCCTGCTGGAAGAATTTTTCGAAAAGGGAACCATCCCGGAAGAAGACCTGATTCCGGCGCTGCACAATGCCATTCGCGAAGACAAAATCTTCCCCGTAATCTTCGGCTCCGGTCTGGGCAACATCGGCGCCGATCGGGTCATGGATTTCATCGTCGACTACACGCCCGCGCCTTCGGAACACGAGTGGGTGCAGGGCGAGCCAGCGTCGTCTGGTTCTTCCAATGGAAATCAGGGCGAGCCCCCACGACGCCACGAAACCGATGCCGAGCCCGTGTCGCTCTATGTGTTCAAGACAGTGTCCGATCCTTTCGCGGGACGGATTTCCTATTTCAAAGTCTTCTCAGGCGTCCTGAAAAATGACGCTACCATGCTGAACTTCAGCCGCGGGTCGCAGGAAAAGCTGGCGCACATCTCCATCATGCAGGGAAAAACTGCTGTGCCGGTGACGGAACTGCATGCCGGCGACATTGGAGCCGTGGCCAAACTGAAAGACACCCTGACCGGCGACACCCTGGGCGACAAGTCAGCCCCGATCCAATATCCGCGAGTGAAGCTGCCCGAGCCCGCTATTACTTTCGCCATAGAGCCCAAGAGCCGCGCCGACGAAGACAAGCTGGGTCCGGGCATCCACAAGCTCATGGAAGAAGACGCCATGCTGCGCTTCTTCCGCGACCCCCAGACCAAGGAGTTCCTGATCGCGGGCACCGGCCAGCAGCACATCGAAGTGGTTGTCTCCAAGATGAAGAAGCGGTACCACACCGAGGTAGTTCTGAAAGCACCGAAGGTCCCATACCGGGAGACCATTCGCGGCAAGGCCGACGTTCAGGGCAAGCACAAAAAACAGACCGGCGGACACGGCCAGTATGGCGATTGCAAAATCAAGATGGAACCGCTGCCCCGCGGCGGCGAGTTCGAATTCGTCAACGACATTTTCGGCGGCTCCATTCCCAAGAACTACATTCCCGCCATCGAAAAGGGAATTAAAGACGCAGCAGCCCGCGGATATCTGGCCGGATTCCCCATGGTGGATTTCCGAGTGATTCTTTACGACGGCTCGTATCACGACGTCGATTCGAACGACATGTCATTCCAGATGGCCGGCCGCATCGCATTCCGAAAAGCCATGGAGCAGGCCAAACCCACGCTGCTCGAGCCGGTCATGGCGGTCGAGATCACGGTGCCCGACGATTTTGCCGGCAGCATCATGGGCGACCTGAACAGCCGCCGCGGACGTATCCAGGGCATGGACAACAAGGGCGGCAACACCGTCGTGAAAGCCGAGGTGCCCATGGCCGAAATGCTCACCTACGGCGTAGATCTCACTTCAATGACCCAGGGCCGCGGCAGCTTCAACATGGAAATGCATCACTACGATGCCGTCCCGGGGATGCTGCAGGAGAAAATTGTCGAGAAGGCCAAGGCGGCGAGGGGGGATGTGAAGGAAGAGGAAGAGTGACGCCAAACTAAAGCAAATCGAAGGGCGTAACAATACCAACGAGAGTTTCCCAATCGCCCATTTTGGAAAACACCAGTAGCGGCATCTGCTTGTGTTCCAACATTCGCAGAACTCCTCCAGTGAAGTGTCGACTCGGACCTGAACACCTCGCCACTGCTCAGGAATGTCTTCCGCCAGAGCCGAGAGGGTGCTTTATTCTCAATCTCTCTTTGTACTACCTAAGGTGACGAACCTCCTCGCATAAGAAGGCGCCGAGTCCGCCCTACACGATTGTCCCGCGGCGGCTAGGCGATGGCGAAAAAACCGGGGCCACGAATTACGCGGATCTTTAGGGGTTACGTCAGACGAATCCGATCAAATAAATCAGATCAGACAGAAAAATACGCGTGATCCGTGCAAATCCGTGGCTACGATCGTCAGGAATTACCATTTCACTGGTCACACGTCTATGTACAGGCCACCCGGCTCGGGAAGGTACAGGTATGCGTCTTTGTGCGCTTTTGACGGTTGTTTTCACAGTCTGCGGCACATCCTTCGCTCAAACTGTTCCGGCTTCATCTTCGAGTTCAATATCGGCGCTCGAGCGTTTCAGCATTGATCAGGTGGACAAGACTCTCGACCCCTGCACTGACTTTTTCCAGTACGCCTGCGGCAAGTGGCTCAAGGCCAATCCCATTCCGCCCGACCAGGGAGGCTGGGGGACGTTTAACGCGCTCGCCATCTGGAACATTGCGGCTGTGCACAATACGCTGGAAGAGGCGGCGAAGCCCTCTCCCAACCGGACGGCGGTGGAGCAGAAGGTGGGCGACTACTACGCGTCCTGCATGGATGAGAACGCCGTCAACAAGGCTGGCCTGACGCCAGTGCAACCCGTGCTGGATCGCATCGCCAAGCTGAAAGACAAATCCCAGCTTCCCGAAGTGATCGCTTCCATCCACCAGATCGTCCGGCCCGCCAACCTCAACTTCATCGACGCCGCCTACCAGGGCGTGGTGTTCGGAATTTATTCTCAGCCCGGCTTCGACGATGCCCGCATGACCCTGGCGGCGCTCGATCAATCTGGCATGGCGCTGCCCGGTCGCGAATTCTACTTGAACGACGATGCGAAATCGAAAAAGATTCGCGACAAGTACGGCAAGCACGTGGCTCGTCTCTTGGAGTTAAGCGGAGAATCGCCAGCCCAGGCAGCCAGGGAGGCGCAATCTGTGCTGGCAATGGAGACCGACCTGGCCGAAGCCGCCATGGACATCGTTCTGCGCCGCGATCCCAAAAACCAGAACAACAAAATGTCCCTGCAGCAGATCCAGGCGCTGATGCCGTCTTTCAATTGGAGCCGTTACTTTGCCGCTATGCAGGCCCCCGTCTCGCCGCAGTACATGGTGCTTGCCCCCGGATTCTTCCAGGGGATGGAAAAGCTGGTGCAGTCACATTCGATCGAACAATGGCAAGCCTATTTGCGCTGGTCGACTCTGAACGCGCTGGCGCCTTCGCTGAGTCAGCCCTTTGTCGATGAAAACTTTGATTTCTTTGGCCGCACTCTCGGCGGTACCAAAGAGCTTCAACCGCGCTGGCGACGCTGCTCCATCTACGCCGACACCGATCTGGGCGAGGCCGTCGGGCAGGCCTACGTCGCCAAATACTTCCCCCCGGAAAACAAGGAGCGCATGCTGCAGATGGTCAAGGCCATCAAGAACGCGCTCGATCAGGACATCGACGCGGCCACCTGGATGTCGGACGCAACCAAGAAAGCGGCACACGCCAAGCTGGCCGCGCAAGTCGACAAGATCGGATATCCCGACCACTGGCGTGACTACTCTTCGGTCGAGATCAAACGCGACGACTTTCTGGGCAACGTGCAGCGTTCGTCCGCGTTTGAGATCAACCGCCGCATTGCCAAGTTTGGCCAGCCCGCCGACCGTTATGAATGGAGTATGACGCCTCCGACGGTCAACGCCTACGAGGATGCCCAGGGCAACACCATCAACTTTCCTGCTGGCATTCTGCAGCCGCCGTTCTTCGACGCCTCGGCCAGCGACGCCATCAACTACGGCGCAATCGGCGCCGTGATCGGACATGAAATCACCCACGGCTACGACGATCAGGGACGCAAATTCGACGCGGATGGCAATCTGAAAGACTGGTGGACCGCCGCCGACGCCGCCAACTACGAGCAGCGCGACAAGTGCATCACCGATGAATACACACAGGATGTTCCCGAAGCCGGCGTCAAACAGAACGGCAAGCTTTCCGCGGGAGAAGACACGGCGGACAATGGCGGCGTCCACATCGCACTGGCTGGTTTGGAGAACACGCTCAAGTCTCAGGACAAGCATTTTGACGATTCGGCCGCGGATGGCGCGACCGAATTGCAGAACTTCTTTCTCGCCTACGCCAACGTGTGGTGCGGAGAAGTGCGTCCTGAAGTGGCTCGCACTGCGGTCATGACGCAGGGACACTCCCTCGCCCGGTATCGCGTGAACAACGTGCTCGGCAACATGCCGGAGTTCGCCCACGCCTTTGGCTGCCGCGCAGGGCAGCCGATGGTCCATGTAAATGCCTGCCGCGTCTGGTAGGGAATACAGGCGCGAGCGTCCGTTCGTGCGTTGGCATTCGCCAGATAGCGTCGTTGAGGTCGAGAAGGGGTGCGACGCCTGAGCATACCCTGTTGGCCGCGGCGCTTCGGTCTTGGTTACTTCGTTTGGCCTGCCTGGCGCCGCGATGAGGATTTTCATCAGGTCCATCGCCAACTTCGAGGAATCTGCTCCATCCATATTGGTCAGCACGACTATACCTGTTTCGCGTTGGGCAAGGATCATGAAAAACGTGCTGGTGCCCTTCTGACCTCCGCCGTGTCCTACGTCCAGTTCGCCCAGACCTTTGCCGGTCCCCCATCCCAGCGCATATTCGGATGTGGAACCATCTGCCAATCTCTGCGGAGTCCACATGACATCCCGGGTCGCGCGCCGCAGCAGGACATCGTGCAGGATGGCAACTTCAAACCGCGCCATGTCGTCCGCGGAGGATAGCCCGCCGCCGCCGGGAATCTTGTAACTCGAATCCAGAAGTTCGGCGTTGACCACGAGACCGGACTCTTCCTGGTGATAAAAACGCGTGCGTTGGGGAATGATGGCGAAGCGGTCATCAACCTGCGTCCTCGTCATGCCCGAAGTCCCCAGAACGTTCTTACGGACCACATCGGCGTATTTTTCTCCTGAGGCTCCTTCGATGACACAGCCGATCACGGTGAATCCCTGAGTGGAGTAGCTGAACTTCGTGCCGGGTTTCGCAACTAGTGGGTCAGTGGCAAAAAAATTCAAACCGGCCTCGATGGGATCGTCGAAATGCCTGATATTCCCAACCTCGGGATCGTCCTGCGAGTCCGATTTGTAGTGCCGGATTCCTCCCAGATGGCCAAGAAGTTGCCTACTGATAATCGGCCAGGGCTTCTGGGGAAAGGCAGGACAGTATTTCTGTACTGGCGCGTCCAGATCCAATTTTCCCCGTTCCCAGAGCTGCATTGCTGTGGTTGCGGTCAATGATTTCGAATCGATGCCAGCCGGTAAAGGGTTTGGGGCGTGGCGGGTACGAAGTTTTCCAGATCAGCCATGCCGAACCCTTCCGACCATACATATTCTCCCCCCTCAACCACCGCGACCGAGACACCCGGAACGCTGCCCGAGGCCATGAACCTGTCCACGCTTGATTCCATCTGGATGCGCCTTTGTTCGTCGAGCCTCTTCTGCTGCGCCGGTAATTTCAGGGCGCAGAATAGGGCCAACGTCGCAAATGCGAGGCGGCGTAATCTCAGCGTACGGTCAGTCACAGTTTCCTCCCACCTGGGCTAAGGTACTGGCGTGTACAATCCTAACTTCACTGGATGCCTGATTCTACCCGCAAACTCACCATCGCCATCGACGGACCTGCAGGCGCGGGCAAGAGCACGATCGCGTCGCGTCTGGCCCGCAAACTGGGCTACGTGAATCTGGAAAGCGGCGCCATGTATCGCGCCCTGGCCCTGAAGGCGATCGAATGGGACGTCTCGTTCGACGACGAGCCCGCTCTGGTCAAGCTGGCGCACAACACCCGCATTCTGCTCGAACCCGGTATGAACGGCAATCGGGTCATGCTCGACAGCCGCGACGTAAGCCAGCGAGTGCGCGAGCCCGACGTGACCGAAGCTGCCTCGCGTGTCTCGGTTCACCCCGCAGTGCGCCAGTGGATGGTTGCCCGGCAGAAGGAAATGGGAGCGGGTGGCGGCGTAGTCATGGAAGGCCGCGACATCGGCACCAAAGTCTTCCCCTCCGCCGACGTGAAAATCTTTCTGGATGCCGACCCTGTGGTACGCGAACAGCGACGCTTGCAGCAACAGAATGTGCGCGGGGCAGCGGCGCACGCCATTGCTGCGGAACTACGCGAGCGCGACCGCCGCGATCGTACCCGGGCCACGTCCCCCTTAGTCCCGGCCAGCGATGCGCTGCTGCTCGATTCCACCCAATTGTCGGAAGACGAAGTGTTGCGGCGGGTGGAGGAAGTGGTGCAAAGCAAACTTAAGCAGTGAGACGCCCGCCTACGCCGACCACCAACCGGTTACTCCACACGGCCAAGCTGAAGGCGCGCCCATCCTCTTCGTCGATTTCGTAAATGGTGCAGATGTTCGGATGATTCAGGGCCGAGGCAGTCTTGGCTTCACGGCGAAAGCGGCTGAGGGCCTCAGGATTTTTCGCCACTGAATCGGGAAGAAACTTGAGAGCAACAAAGCGGCCGAGTTTCAGGTCTTCTGCCTTGTAGACGATACCCATCCCATCGCTGCCGATCTTCTCAACAACGCGGTAATGCGAGATGGTCCGCTCGGCCACCCAGACAGCCTTGGGCTGGCATCTTAGAAGCGGTATGTAGCCAAGTCAATGAGCGGGAGAAGCGTCGAACGCCTCGGCGCTTATTGCCTTAGCGCAGGGACGACGTACGGGCCTCTTCTACGAAATCGGAACTGAGCCAGGACGCGGCTCTCGCGTAGTATCCTTTGCGCGCGCGAATCTCCACTTTTTCTCCCCCTTTTCGCGCTTCGATTTTGATGGTTCGGTAATGACCGTCCGGAGTGAACTCTGAAGGCTTGTAGGAAACGGCATACCGGCTGCGCAATTCCTGGCCTATTTTGACGAAAGCTTTCGTGACCTCCTTGGGGTCACTTGGGAAGAGCACTCGCCCTCCGGTTTGCTCTGCCAGTTTGTGGAGATTTGAATTCCCCTTGTCGGCGGACCAATCTCGCTCCCCCGCATACCTTCTATAGTTCGTGCTGATGGCATAGATCGTGACTTCGGCCTCTTGAGCGGCGTCGATAGCGCGCTCCAATGTCACTTCGCCGGAATTATTTTGGCCGTCAGAGAGCACTACCAGCACTCGCGCCACCATGTCCTGTTCCGGCCGATTCCGCAATTTCTGGCACGCGGCGCGGACCGCGTCGTAGAGTGCGGTTCCTCCTCCAGGCGTCAACCTGTCCACACCTTGCGACAGAAGATCCGCATCGCCGACGAAATCCTGTGTGACCGTGGGAAGATTTTCGAATCCCATGACGAAACCCAGGTCGTTATCTCGATTCACGGCCTGGCGAAAAAATGCGCTGGCTGCGGCCTTCTCAAACCGGAAGCGTGAAGTCAGGGAACTGCTGGTGTCGATGGCAACCCCTACGCGCAACGGCAGGGCTTGCTCATTGCGAAAGCCCAAGATAGCTGTGGGCGCTTTGTCGTCGTCCCGAACAGAAATGTCGTTTTTGGACAGGTCGCTAACCGGTTTGCCCTTGCGGGCGGCAACAAAGATCACGCTGACTTCATTTACCTGTTTCGTCAGCAACCATTCGCCTGTGGCCACAGGATCTTCCACAACGGCGTTGGTGGCGCATTCCGGACAGCTCTGCGCGTAAGCCGTTTGGCTGATCACCCCAAAGACGGCGACAAATGCAACCAGCAGCCACAAACACTCACTTCGGTCTAAGGCCTGCCCAAACCAAATGTAACGTTGTGTTTTCATGATCCACCCCACCAATGCCACCGACTGCGAGGACCGTGCCGGAACCGGTCGTCAACGAGCAGACCGGAATGCGAAACACTCCTGCTGTCCGTGATGAATGCAGGTCGCAGGCCAAAGCTCGACAGGTTCGGACAGCTGGTGGTTTGTCGTTCAACTCGGTGATTCGCGGGACCTTGGTATCCAAGAAGCTGGGACGAAGGGCAACGCGAGCGTGGATGGCCAGGCGGCAAACGCTAACTCAACGGTTAGGCCAACCATCGGTTCGGTTAATCCTCTCGCGTCCACATCGCCGAAACACCGCGCCTTGGGCTGGTCTCTTACGAAGCGGTATGTGGCCTAATAATTCCGTTCAGAGGCGCTTCAGCCGGGACGTTTCGGCCTGCCTTTTGTGCCTGCTTGCCACCAAAGCTACACCACACGGACCGGACTCCGCCGTATGGGATGTGCTCAGTGAGGTGTCGAAACAATGAGTTGCGCCACTCGGGCAGAGGGCCACTCAAATGCAACCGTTATCTCGAGCGAGCATCCTTGCTCCTCTTTCAGGTTCCCTGAACTAAGTCAGTCCATCTGGAACTCTCCCAATCTTAGCGAATGACAACCTTAAGGAGGTTGACATGTTTGCACGCAATGTCTCGTTTCATCTGAAATCCAATATGCTTGCCGATTACACCCGCACATTTGACAAGGACATTCTTCCGCTGCTCCGCAGGCAGAATGGCTTCAAGGACGAAATTACATTCTCCGGTCCGGGCGGAATCGATGTGACCGCCATCAGTCTGTGGGACAACAAAGCCAGCTCAGACACTTACAACACCAATACCTACCCCGAAGTGTTGAAGACCATGGCAAGATTTATCGAGGGCACCCCTAAGGTTCAGACCAGCGAGGTTGTGAATTCGACCTTCCACAAGATCGCCGCTGGAGTATCCGCGTAAGCATTGCAAGCCTTTCGAGAAGGCGGAGTTGAGCATCCGCCTTCCCGGTTTTACTCGGTCCTGACGGACCGAAACATCCACATTACCGCCGAATTGCTCTCACCGCAGCCTAAGCAACTTTGCGTGGTTCCGGCTTGTCCTGGTCGGCGCTCGCTTCACTCGCGGCCACCTCAGTCGTGCTCGCTTCATTGGTGAACGAGAGATTCGGGCCGCCGGTCCGCTCCAGCATTTTCCGCTTTCTCCACCTGCCAATGAGTGGTGCCATCGTGCCTAAGACAATTACCAGCACGACAAATGAAATCAAGAGCGTCAGAGAACCCGCCCTGTGAATCGCCGTGGGTGCAGGCGCAAGCGCAGGTGCAGCTGCATCCGATGGGCTGACGGTCTGCGGGGACGAAGCGGCGGTCGTGGCGGGTGTTGCGGCGTCCGGGGGGGCCGGCGTGACAGTGTCCGAGGAGGGGCTGACAGTCGTATCGGATGCGGTAGCAGCTGCGGCCTGCTTTGCTGCGAGTTTGCGAACATGGGCTGACGGTCGCGGGGCAGGAGCAGCCTCGGCAGCGGCCGAGGTCACGGTTGCCGAAGACGGTCCCACCGTGGTTGCGGGTGCCGCAGCCTCCACAGCTGGTGCGCTGACAGTCGCTGATGACGGGCTGACCGTCGCCGCGGGGGCAGTTGCGTCCACAACCGGTGGGACGGAAGTCTCCGAAGGCGGGTTAACAGGCGCAGCCGGTGCAGCGGCATCCCCAGCCGGCACGCTGGCAGTCGCGGGCGCAGCGGCGGCTCCGTCGGGTGGAATGACCGTCTCCGGAGACGGAGTGACAACAACAGCGGGGGCAGCCGCCGCGGCACAGTGTTCGGAAATCATGCTCAGTTCGGTGACGGTGAAGCTGCTACCCGCAGCGCCGGAACTCCCGGCCGCACTGGCTCTGTGTCCTGTGAGTTTTACACCGTGGCCCAGATGCGGTTTCAGATCAACACTGCTGGTGCTGATCTTGAAAATCTGCCCGGTGCCGTCCTCTACAACTGTGTAGTTGCCATCCGATCCACCCAAACAGCCTTTGACGCTGGCTGGGTTCGTGTTGCTGCCGGCATCGGGAGTTTGCGCAAATCCCAAAGTCACCAGCATGGCCGATACCACCATCACTAGGAATACGCGTTTCATGGAATCCTCCTGAGATTCTCGCCTTGCGGCGGTCAGGTTTCACTTGGGATTTGATTTTGCTGTCGGTCCTTTGCGCAGAACGTTCGCGCCTTGTGCACCGGTTAACTCCGGCCTGGGAACCTGGAGCATCCAGAGTGGAACAGCACCAAGCTACTCTGTTATGGATTTCACAGTCTGAGCACAACGGCTCACATTGCTTGGAACAGCCTTCACCAGAAAAGGTGCGAACCAAGACGAAAAATCTTCGGGCCCGCCAGCGGGAGGCAGCGTCGATCCTGGGCGGGGTGTCCCGACTCTCACTTTCTGTGTAGCCATACCCCGCGCCTGATTGACTTGCTTTCCTGCTCCTCCTAACATCGCTCCACAGCGTGGGTCCCCCAGTGATCGGTCAAACCATTTCGCACTATCGCATCCTGGAAAAGCTGGGCGGCGGGGGCATGGGTGTGGTGTACAAGGCTGAGGACATCATGCTCGGCCGCTTCGTCGCTTTGAAGTTTCTGCCCGACGACGTCGCCCACAACCCGCAGGCGCTGGAGAGGTTCCGCCGCGAAGCCCGTGCCGCTTCTGCCCTGAATCATCCCAACATCTGCACCATCCACGAGATTGCCAGCCACGATGGCCAGTGGTTCATCGTCATGGAGTTCCTGGATGGCGATACTCTGAAGCATCGCATCGGCGGGCGGCGCCTGGAACTTGACGCACTACTCTCCATCGGCACTGAAATCGCCGACGCACTGGACGCGGCGCATGCCCAGGACATCGTCCACAGGGATGTGAAGCCGGCCAATATTTTCGTCACCAAACGCGGTCTGGCCAAGATTCTCGACTTCGGTCTGGCGAAAATGAGCGCCGGGCAGCGACCCGCGGACCTGCCGGACTCGGATAGTCCCACCGTGCTCAAGGATTTGACCATGGTTGGAAGCATGATGGGCACTGTCGCCTACATGTCGCCGGAGCAGGTCTCCGGCAAACCGCTCGATGGACGCACCGACATATTTTCTTTCGGTGTGGTGCTCTATGAAATGGCGACTGGGCGCCAACCCTTCGAACGCGCGACCACGGGATCGACCTTCGGAGCCATCCTGTTCGAGGCGCCGATTCCGCCGGTGCGCCTGAACACTCAACTGCCTTCGCGGCTGGAAGGCATCATCAATAAATCCCTGGAGAAGAATCGCAAGCTGCGCTACCAGTCCGCCGCCGAGTTGCGGAACGACCTGCAGAAGCTGAAGCGCGACACCGACTCTGGGCGATCGGGTGCTTCGCCCGTGATCAGTCAGGTCGGGGTCAATCCGACGAACCCATCGTTAGTAAGTGACGAAACCATTGATGACATGACGCCATTTCCGGGTGCGCCCACCACCGGCCACGTGGGGACAGCCCACGTTCGACTTCGCGCAGGGAAGGTCCACGGCCGTCCAGGCCGAGCAAGGCTCGGCTGGGTTGTCATCGCAGCCCTACTGGTCGCAGCCGCAGCAGGAACTTTCTACTACCGCTCTCACCGGCCAAAAGCCCTCACCGAACGCGACACCATCGTTCTCGCCGATTTCGCCAACTCCACCAGCGATCCCGTCTTCGACGATACCCTCAAACAGACCCTCAGCGTCGCCCTGCGCCAGTCACCTTTTCTAAACGTTGTTTCCGGCGGTAAGGTGGCCGCAACTCTCAAGCTGATGACTCGTCCCGAGGACACGCCGCTCACTCCCGAAGTCGCGCGCGAAGTCTGCCAGCGCGCTGGCAGCAAAGCCTACATCGCGGGGCAGATCGCTCCCCTCGGCAATCGCTATGTAATTGGACTGAACGCGGTGAATTGCCGCAGCGGAGATACCCTAGCCCAGGAGCAGGCCAGCGCTGCCAGCAAAGAGAAAGTGCTCGACACGCTGGGCGCCGCCGCCGCCAGGTTGCGCGGCGAGTTGGGCGAGTCGCTGGCTACAGTACAGAAATTCGATGTGCCGCTCGGCCAGGCAACCACTCCGTCGCTCGAGGCCCTGAAAGCGTTTAGCCTCGGCGTGCGGGCGGGCATGCAGAAAAGCACCACGCAATCGATCGCTTACTATCAGCGCGCCGTCGAACTCGACCCGAATTTTGCCGCGGCTTACCGGGGATTGGCCAACAGCTATGCCAGCCTGGCTGAACTTGGACGGGCCAGCGAGTATCAGGGCAAAGCCTTTGAGTTTCGATCCCACTCCAGTGAGAGGGAAAAACTTGCGATTGCGGCTGACTACTATCGCTTCGTGACTGGCGAACTCGATAAGTCAGCCCAGACTTATCAGGAGTGGATTGAGAATTACCCGCGTGACGATGCCGCCTACAGCGCTCTCGGCATTGCATATGCCTCACTGGCGCAGTATGACAAAGCGGCGGAAGCGCATCGCCAGAATCTCCGCCTCGCGCCGGACGTCGGCGCCCCCTACATGAACCTGGGCAATTGCCTGCTGGCATTGCAGCGCTTTGACGAGGCGCGCCAAACTGCGAAGGCGGCCCTGGCCCAGAACCTCGACGACTACATCCTGCGCAATGAACTCTACGCACTCGCTTTTGTCGGTCAGGATGCCGCCGGAATGGAAGAACAGGGAGCGTGGTTTCGGAGCCAGCCGGACTCTGAACATTTCGGCCTGGCGCTAGAGTCTGACACCGCGGCGTATGCCGGTCACCTCAGCAAAGCACGAGACCTCACGAAGCAGGCGATCGAATCCGCAGTGCGGACAGACAGCAAGGAAAATGCCGCGATCTGGCAGGAAAATCAGGCCCTGCGCGAAGCCGCGTTCGGAAACCTGGCGGAGGCGCGGACCAATGCTGAGACGGCGCTCAAGCTTGAGCCGGACAGTCAAAGCGTGCAGCTCGAAGGCGCTCTGGCGTTTGCCATGGCCGGCGAGAACGCTCGGGCAGAAGCCCTGGTGCGAGATCTGGACCATCACTTTCCTCTCGATACCCAAGTGCAGTCTCTTTGGTTACCGGCAATCCAGGCACAACTGGAATTGAACCGAAAGGATCCCGCGGCGGCCATCGATCGTCTCGAGGCCTCAACGCGCATCGACCTGGGACAAATCCAGTTCATCAACAATATCTCCTGCCTATACCCGGTTTACATCCGGGGCCAGGCTTATCTGGCGGCAGGAAAGGGAAGCGAAGCCGCAGCCGAATTTCAGAAGATTGTCGACCACAACGGGATCGTCTGGAACTGCTGGACCGGCGCGCTGGCCCGCCTCGGATTGGCTCGTGCCTACTCGCTTTCGGGAGACCCCGTCAAAGCTGAAGCTGTGTATCAGAACTTCCTCACTTTGTGGAAAGGCGCGGATGCGGATATCACCGCCCTGAAGCAGGCCCAGGCGGAGTACGCGAAGCTACCGATACAGTAACTGTCGGGCACTCGAGGACGGGCGTCCCCGCCCGTCTCGCTTCATCCGGAATTCCCGGCGCGGGACGTCCTTCAACTAAAGATAGTTTGTCCGTCACAGACGGCGTGTGATCAAAGGTGCTATACCCAGCAAGTCCCCTTCCCAACTCTGGACTTGTCCAAGATTCGATTCAGGTGTGGTGCGAGTCTATGTCGAAGGTTAGTTGTTGTCTCTATATATCTCTGCTCTGTGGTTCGCCACCGGAGCTTTAGCCCGAAGTTCCCCGGAAAAATCTCGCATTTGAATCCCTAAACACTTCACATAGCGTGCTTTGCTGCTTTTGCGCTGTTTTATATGTACCCATGTAAGTTAACAGTTATTATTCATTTCCACAGATTAGTGTGATATACATTGGCCCATGTACATCGATATCGTGCCCAACCGCAACTCCCCGCCCGCCATCCTTCTCCGCGACAGCTCCCGGCAAGGCAAAAAGATTGTCAAGCGCACCCTCGCCAACCTCTCCGAGTGGCCTGCTCCCCGCGTCGATCTCCTCCGCCGGGTGCTGAAAGGCGAAGCCTTGCTTCCCGCCTCGGCGGCACTGGCGATCGAACGCTCCCTCCCTCACGGTCATGTCGCCGCCGTCCTGGGGACGGTTCGTCGCCTGGGACTGGAGGCGATGGTGGCGCGTACCCCTTCCCCCGAGCGCGATGTGGTGATGGCGCTGATCGTAGCCCGCGTCTTATCGCCGGCTTCGAAACTGGCCACGGCGCGCGGCCTGGATGAGCAGACCGCCATCTCGTCGCTGGGTTCGGTCTTGGAGCTGGAGGGGATCGATGAGGATCGGCTGTACCAAGCCATGGACTGGATTTTCGAGCGGCAAGAGAAGATCGAGAAGGGGCTGGCACGACGACATCTGGAGGAAGGCTCGTTGGTGCTCTACGACGTGAGCTCGACGTATTTTGAAGGCCGCCGCTGTCCGCTGGCCAGGTTGGGACACTCGCGCGATGAGAAGCCGGGGAACTTACAGATCGTCTTGGGTCTGTTGACGAACCGGAAGGGATGCCCGGTGGCCGTGGAGGTGTTTGAGGGAAACACCGGAGATCCCAAGACTGTAGCCGGGCAGGTGAACAAACTGCGGCAACGGTTCGGGTTGAAACACCTGGTGCTGGTGGGAGATCGGGGGATGTTGACGACGGCGCGTATCCGCGAGAATCTGCGCGGCGAAGCAGGCCTGGAGTGGATCACGGCGTTGCGCGCCAGCCAGATTCAGAAATTAGTTTTGGATGGAGCTTTGCAGTTGTCGTTCTTTGACGAACTGGACTTAGTCGAGATTACCCACCCGGCCTATGGGGGAGAACGATTGATGGCCTGCCGCAATCCGCTATTGGCGGAAGAACGGAGTCGCAAGCGAAAGGAACTTTTGCAGGCCACGGAAAAGGAGTTGACCAAGATTGCGGCGAGCACGGAGAGAAAGCGGCGACCGCTGCGGGGACGCAACGAAATCGGCTTACGGGTAGGCAAGATTTTGGGCCGCTACAAAATGGGCAAACATTTCCAGCTGCACATCGAGGACGCCAGTTTTCGCTGGGAGCGCAAAGCGGAGAGCATTGCCCGGGAAGCGGCGCTGGATGGGATCTATGTGATTCGCACTAGTGTGTCGGCGGCAGCCATGAGCAGCCAAGAAGTGG
The DNA here is from genome assembly GCA_963803655.1 of Terriglobia bacterium. GTDB lineage: Bacteria > Acidobacteriota > Terriglobia > Terriglobales > Acidobacteriaceae > JAIQFF01. The sequence goes on along the minus strand of CAWDNR010000004.1, from coordinate 728,584 downwards.
TGGGCCACTACAAGGGGTTAGCGGAAGTAGAGCGCGCGTTTCGCAGTTTGAAGAGCGTAGATCTGAAGCTGCGCCCGATTTATCATCACCAACCCGATCGCGTGCGAGCGCACGTGTTTCTCTGCATGCTAGCCTATTATGTCGAATGGCACATGCGCGAAGCCTTGGCCCCGATGCTATTTGACGACGATGATCGAGAAGGCGCGCAGCAACTCCGTCTCAGTGTTGTCGCTCCCGCGCAACGCTCGCTGAAGGCGCAGAGCAAGGCGCAGGATAAGCACACCGAAGACGGGCTACCCGTCCACAGTTTTCAAACCTTGCTCCAGGACCTAGCCACCTTGACCAAGAACCGGGTGCGGTTGGCGGAGCAGAGCTTTGACATGATCGCCACGCCGACCGCAGTGCAACAACGCGCCTTCGAGCTTCTCCGGGTTCAACCTCTTTTATAGCCGTACCCAGACAAAAACGCCTCCAAAACCGGTTAATGTAAACGAAATCAGCGGATTACCGCTCTTCGCAATACGGAACTTCGGTTTAGCCCAGGCCACCTCCAGCGGAGGAATCCGCGGAACCGTGGGGGACGCTTCCGGCGCGCGGATCGGTGCTTCCAGCGTTGTGCTGGTGAACGCGGCTACCAACTTCCGCTTCTCCACGACTACCGATATCTTTGGCCGCTTCGCCTTCGAACTGCTCCCGCCGGGAGACTACTCGGCCCGCGCCGAGTCGCCGGGAATGTCGCTGCAGACCACGCCTGGCCTGCATGTGGACGTGGGCGGCAACCACTGAACTGGTGTTCAAACTGGCCGTCGCAGGAACCAAAGAGACCGTCACGGTTTCAGGGGAGCCGCCGTTGGTCGAAAGCCAGCCCAGCGGCCTGTCATCCCTGATTGATGAACGGGCGATCAATGAGCTTCCACTCAACGGACGGCGTTACACCGACCTGGCCTTGCTCGCACCCGGGAGTGACGCAGGATCCACGCGGTCTCACTTCAGGCTCGAATTGCGATCTCGCGTTTGGCGGCATCCGCGGCTTCCAGTCCAGCTACCTGGTGGACGGCGGCGACAACAACAACGCGTTCTTTGGACGGGCCCGCGGGCGCTATCACGCGCCCCTACCGTGAAAGTGGAGCTCATGGCCGAGTCATTCAACCTGCTGAACCGGGACAACAAGCGTGTCCAGATCACACAGGATGGTTTCATCAGCAACTCGGCCGGGTTTGTGCAAACGACTAACACTACTGGAATCAATATTTTTCCAGCTCAATACCGCGTGCCCTCTACGTTCCTGCACGCTACTGACGCATACGCTCCCCGGCAGACGCAACTGGCCCTGAAGCTGATCTTCTAGCGTTGAATTGTGTGATGAATGACCTTTCGCAGCATTTCTTCTACACGAAAATGCCACATATCACTTGACTTGCGATGGGAACCTTGCGATAACTAACCCCGTCCAAACGGGACCGGTTTGGGGGTGTAGTTCAGTTGGCAGAAGTAAGACTTCAAGAGGGCGAGTCCCTCGAAAATGCATTGCGACGCTTCAAACGCAAAGTGCAACAGGAAGACATCATCAAGGAGGTCAAACGTCACTCCTTTTACCTGAAGCCGGGCGAGAAGAAGCGCGTAAAAGAAGCACTGGCGCGCAAGCGCAGCAGAAAGAAAGCGCGAAAAGAACAAGACTAGGGTTCAGTGGGCTGCCCCGCCAGGTGGTGGCCCATTTCCTTATCTGCCGGTGTCCCGTTCGAACCGAAAGTTCACAACGAAGTAAACCTTGTCGCAAGCGGACAGGGTGGGCCGAGTCCAGGGTAAATATTCCAGGGCGTTAGCTTGAGGGGGCAACGATCCTGAGTCCAGGCGAGTCGAGCAGTTCGTCTGCGCGGCCTCAGGGAATGGGCTGAAGGGAGCATCTCTCAAATGGAATTTCAGGACAAGGTATTGAAGTGTATCGACTGCGGCGCAGATTTTATCTTCACTGCGGGCGAACAGTTGTTCTTTCACGACAAGCAGTTCAAAAACGAACCCAAACGCTGTAAGGCTTGCAAGACCAAACGAGTGTCAGTATTGGGGGCCGCGCCTTCGGGGCAAGGCAACGGCTTCGCCAAAGTGGAAACGCGCACTACGTGCTCGGAATGCGGTAAGGAAACCACTGTGCCTTTCAAGCCAACTCAGGGACGTCCGGTATTCTGCCGGGAATGTTTCCAGCAGAAGCGGCAACCGGCCTCGGCTTGATTTTGAACTAGAACCCTGTAGACGATTCCAGAGTCGCGGCTAGCTCACCTTCCTCCTGCTTCCCGATTCCAAGGCGAATCTCGTCTGCCCGCGGCGAAGTCCGCGCAGCGGAAAGAGTGGTTTCTTGTCCTCACGCCCGGCCTCGAACTGGCGCCCAGAGCTGCGTTAGTATGGATGAGGAGTAACTTCGTTTCCGCGGATTTACACCGATAAACGCGGATTCAAACATCGCGACCTTACCGGGAAACTTGTGGCATCGTCTCGAATATCTAAAACGAGCATGTTCGAGAGAAAAAGAGAAATCCGCGAACAATCCGCGTGAATCCGTGGAAACGAAGTAACAGGCGCTGGAGCAGGTCAAACGTGGCAACTTTCTACGTGGCAAATTTCGGCTGCCGGGCTACCCAGGCGGACGGTGCGGCCATCGAACGCCAGCTGCGGGAACGGGGACTGGAGCGCGCCGAAGAGCCAACGAAGGCCGGACTCGTCGTGCTCAATACCTGCACCGTGACCGCCGCGGCCGATCAGGACGCCCGCGCCGCTATTCGCCGCATTCATCGTAAAAATCCGGACGCACAGATCGTGGTCACGGGATGCTACGCGCAACGCGCTCCGGAAGAAGTCGCCGCCCTTCCCGGTGTGACCCAGGTGATCGGCAACTCGCATAAGCATCAGCTTGCGAAACTCGCGTGGGGCCGACCTCCGACCTCCGACCTCCGACCTCGGCCTCCCGAAATTGACCGCCAGACAGATGCCAAGAGCTTCGTCCCCATCACGCGGCTCACATCTGATGTCCGCGGTCCGAAGCCCGACGCCCGAAGTCCGATCTTCGTTTCTGATATCTTCGCTCATAGCGAACTGCAGGCTGCTCCGGTCTTCGACGCGGCCAACGAGCGCACGCGCCCCAACTTGAAGGTGCAGGACGGTTGCGACAATCGCTGTTCATTTTGCGTGATTCCCTACGTCCGAGGACAGAGCCGCTCGCTGCAGTTGGCCGCCGTCATTCGCGAAGTCGAGACACTGGTCACGGCAGGCTATCGAGAGGTTGTGATTTCCGGCATCAACCTGGGACGCTGGGGACGGGACTTATCCGTCAGCCCTCCCTCGTCAGCGCTTGGGAAGACTGCCCAAAAACCGACGACGAGCGACCAACGACCGGGCTTCGAAGATCTGGTCCGCGCCATTCTGTCCGAAACCATGCTGGAAAAACTACGCATCAGCTCGGTCGAACCCATGGACTGGAGTGACGAACTGATCCGAATGATGGCCCACTCGGGGCGCATTGCAAAACACGCGCACGTGCCTCTGCAGTCCGGCAGCGATGCAGTCCTGCGTCGGATGCATCGCAAATACCGGCCCTGGCACTATCGCGAGAAGATCGAGAAGATTCGCGCGGCCCTGCCCAGCGCCGCCATCGGGGCCGATGTGATGGTGGGATTTCCCGGCGAATCCGAAGCAGAATTCGAGGAGACACGGCGCCTGGTGAAAGATCTTCCCTTCACCTACCTGCACGTCTTTACTTACTCCGCGCGGCCGGGAACTCCGGCTGCCTCGATGGGCAAACAGGTGCCCGTACACGTGGCTCGCGAACGCAATCGCATCCTGCGTGATCTCGTCGCAGAAAAGAAGCTGGCGTTCATGAGCGGATTTGTCGGCAAGTCGGTGGAACTTATCACCCTGAACCTCGCGGGCAGCGATCACGAAGGCAAATACACCCAAGGGCTCACCGACAACTACCTGCCTGTACGCCTGCAAGGAAATCACGCTCCCAACCGCTGGATTCCGGCTAGGATTGAGAGAGTTTCAGACGGAGCGCTGCTGGGGATCGCCAGCTAGAGTCGAGCAAACCACACGCTGTTATTTTTTCGCGATCAGCCGGTCAGCAATTTTGTCGTACTTGCTCTTCGGCAGGATGCGACGAGTGACGAGTTGGCTCGGATCGTCGTAAGGACGCCCGGCAATCACTCCGTCCGCCTCCGCATCGGTCACGCCCGGCAAGCTCATCAATTGCTCTCGGGTCGCGGAGTTTACATTGAGCGGCTTGTCGCGGCTCCAACCTTCCCGGACCCCGGCTGCCACGGCTTTGGCGTTGCCTTTCAGTTCAGCGGTAGCCTGGGCAGTCTTTTCCTTCAATGCTTGAGGATCTTGGTTCGACGTGCATGCCGCAAGTCCGCATAGCAAAACAATCGCAAAGACAGAAAGCTCTCGAGGAAAGCGCATGTCCATTCACCTCGGGTCTTGGATGAATCTGCTTCTCCGCCGGTTGGCTGGAAGAGTATGTCCACCACATGCTGCGATAAGGCTCTCTGCGAGCTCTGCGGTTAAGAGCTCTTGACCTTAAAGGCTGCAAAGGACTCCTTAAAGGAAAAAATTCCTACCAGGCTACCCGGCGCCGCATTTCCGCACCTAAGCTCCCGACGTTGCACGAAATAGCGCGTTGCGATTTAACTTTCTAGGAGGAGCAATCATGGCAAACGAGACTGAAAGGAACCAGCAGAACCCAGGGAACCAAGCCGACCCAAACAAGAAAAATCCGTCGCAGAGCGGAGAGCACGTCTACAACCCTGAGGATCCGACCGCGAGAAAGCCTGGCCAGGACAGCGGCACGACTCCTCGCCGGGACCGTGAAGGATCTGAAGACGTTGAAAAGCGCCGCGCATCCTAACCGGGATCGCGGACAGAGGACAGAAGCCACGGCAACTGCCGTGGCTTTTTTCTTCGGTGCGTCCATTCGCCGGGGCGGGTAGTTACATCCGGTCAGCCAAGACGGCGGGCGGTTGCCATGCTATACTTTTTTCCTATTTCATTTGTCCTGTTGTCTGACGGAGGGTTGTATCGATAAACGCTTTATCCGCACAAACGATCGCATTCGGGCGCGGGAAATCCGCGTGATTGATGACGAAGGCCAGCAGATCGGCATTTTGACTCCCTACGATGCGCTCAAGATGGCCCGCGAAAAAAACCTGGACTTGGTCGAGATTTCGCCCACCGCGACTCCTCCCGTATGCCGAATCATGGACTACGGGAAATTCCTGTACCAGCAGGAAAAAAAGGAACGCGAGGCCAAGAAGCATCAGAAGGTGATCGTAGTCAAGGAAGTGAAGTTCCGCATCAATGTGGACGACCACGATTACGAGACCAAGAAAAACCACGTGCTGCGCTTCCTCGACGAGGGCGACAAGGTCAAGGCGACAATTTTCTTCCGCGGACGGGAAATGACGCGCACCAACCTGGGACGCGAAATCCTGGAGCGGCTGATCAAAGATATCGCCGACAAAGGCATCGTGGAATTCCGGCCACGGCAGGAAGGCAACACGCTGCACGCGATCCTGGCGCCGAAAAAAGATGCCGGACAGAAGCAGCCCGCGCAGTCACAACCGGCCCCGGGCCGGGTAAACCAAGCTTAAGAGAGCAATTGGCCATTAGCACTTAGCATTTAGCCAACAAGGCAAATGCCGGTGTGGCCAAATGCTAAGTGCTAATTGCCATACTGAGGATTTATGCCCAAGCTGAAAACACATAAGGGCGCCGCCAAGCGCTTCAAGAAGACTGCCACCGGCAAGGTTAAGCGCCATCATTCGCACTTGCGCCACATGCTGACCTCCAAGAACAAGAAGCGTAAAGGCAAACTGAGCCAGGCCGTGCTGGTGAGCGACGCGGATACACCCAAGATCAAGCGAATGATTCCGTACTAGAAGCTTTGTGTTCATGTGGCGCGGGCGCCCTCGCCCGCGTTGCTGGCTGCAGTCATTCGACAAGCGGCCCAGGCGTGTGAAGAGGCAATCAGACCTTCGAGTCTCCTACCTCCAGCCGCCGTAACTTGAAAGCAAAAAGGAGCTACCCATGCCTCGCGTAAAACGGGGAACCAAACGCCGCGCCAAGCGCAAAAAGATACTAGATCGCGCCAGCGGCTATTTCCTCACAAAATCCAAACTCTACCGGTCCGCCAAAGAAGCGGTGGAACGCGGGCTCAAGTTCGCCTACTCCGGACGCAAACAGAAGAAGCGCCAGTACCGCTCGCTCTGGATCGTGCGCATCGGCGCCGCCGCCAAACTGAACGGGATGAGCTACAACCAGTTCATCCACGGGCTCAAGAAAGGCGGCGTGGAACTGGATCGCAAGATCCTGGCCGACCTGGCGGTGAACGATCCCGGCGCGTTTAAGAGCCTCGCCGAGCAGGCGAAGGGCGCTCTCGGCGGGGCAGCTTAAAGCCAGCCTTTAGCACTTAGCACTTAGCACTTAGCTTTAGCTTCCGAGAGGCGCAGCCTCAGCCGCGCCGGCAGTACTGTTTTTGGTCGGCGCGACGACGAACTGGGAACCGAGAACAGATTACTGGTTTATGTACACCGTCCCTAAACTCAAGAGCTTCTCCGCGGCCGCGCTGGACAAGGCGGTCGAAAAGCTGCCTGGCCGCTCTGAAGCAGGAAGCCGCGGCCGTCAAGAATGAAGCCGACTGGAAGACCTTCCGCGACCGCTGGATGGCGCGCAAGAACGGCGTACTCACCGAGATCAATGATCTCTGGCTGAAGGCAGCGCCGAAAGAAGCCAAACGCGACGTGGGACAGCGGGTCAACGAAATCAAGTCCGTCGTTGAGGAAGAGGTAAGCAAAAGCCGAGGACATTGCAGCTTCATCCTGCCGGCGGGCCTTCCGCGAGAGCTCCGCATCCGATACGCTCGACATCACCCTCCCCGGCATTCGCCGCCCTCTCGGCGCTGAACATCCCGTGATCAAGACGATGCACGAGATCGTCTCCGTCTTCCGCAATCTCGGCTACTCGGTTCAGGAAGGACCGGTGATCGAGACCGACTACTACAACTTCGAGGCGCTCAATTTTCCGCCCAACCATCCGGCGCGCGATACCCAGGACACGCTGTTCATCGCCAGCCAGGAATCGAAGCCGCAGCGGGAGCGGCTGTTGCTGCGGACCCACACTTCGCCGGTGCAGATTCGCACCATGGAGAAGATGAAGCCGCCGGTCAGGATCGTGATTCCGGGCAAAGTGCACCGCAACGATCCGCCGGACGCCAGCCACTCTCCCATGTTTCACCAGGTCGAAGGATTGGCTGTCGACACCAACATCACCTTCTGCGATTTGAAAGGCACGCTCGACCACGCCATGAAGGCGCTGTTCGGATCGAGCGTGAAGACCAGCTTCCGGCCGTCGTTCTTCCCTTTCACCGAGCCCAGCGCGGAGATGATGGTCTCTTGCTTCATCTGCGGAGGCAGCGGCAAGCGCGGCTCGGAGCCTTGCCGTCCCTGCAAGCAGACGGGCTGGATCGAGATTCTGGGCTGCGGCATGGTCGATCCGAACGTGTACGGCTTCGTGGACTACGATCCCAAAAAAGTTTCAGCGGCTTCGCCTTTGGCATGGGAGCCGACCGCATCGCGATTCTGAAATACGGCGTGGATGACATTCAGTTGTTCTTCAACGGGGATGTGAGATTTCTGGAACAGTTTGGATAGAAGCAGTCGTTAGTCGTTAGCTCTCAGTCGTCGGCCATGCCCAAGGCGCAAGAGCCAGGGGCTTAGAGCTGAAAGCCAGAAGTCAACAATGAAACTTTCTCCCACATGGCTGCGTGAGTTCGTGGATGCCAAGGTGGACGACCGCCGCCTGGCGCAGGACCTCACCTCGGTTGGAATTGCCGTCGAGAGCATCAGCGGCGAGGGAAAGAACGCCGTCTTCGAGATGGAGATTGGCACCAACCGTCCTGACGCCATGAACCATTACGGCGTGGCGCGCGAAGCTGCGGTGATCTATAACCTGCCGCTGCGGGCCGTCGACTCCAAGCTGCCGGCGACGTCAGGCAAATCGGATTTCATCGTCGAAATCGGGGACGTGGCCGGCTGCGCGCGCTACACGGCTCGCATTGTTCGCGATGTGAGCATCAAACCTTCTCCGGGTGCGATTGCGAACCGGCTGACGCTGGTCGATCAGCGACCCATCAACAACGCCGCCGACGCCACCAACTACACGCTTGTGGGAGATGGGACATCCCACGCACGTCTTCGATCTCGATTTGCTCGAAGGCGGAAAGATCCTGGTGCGGCGGGCGTTCAGCGGCGAGACCCTAAAAACGCTCGACGGAGTGGAGCGCAAGCTTACGCCGGAAGATCTGGTCATCGCCGATGCCGTGAAACCGGTTGCGCTGGCCGGAGTCATGGGCGGATTCGACACCATGATCACGGACAAGACCCGCAACATCCTGATCGAGGCGGCCTGGTTTGACCCGGCAACAATCCGCAAGAGTTCGCGGCGGCACGGGCTGCACACCGATGCTCGCATCGCTTCGAGCGCGGCGCCGATTTCGAGGCCACAACCAAGGCCTGCGATCGGGTGGCTGTGCTGATTCTCGAATCGGCAGGAGGCAAACTTGCTGGCGGCGCAATCGACACAGTGGCGCGGCAAGTGGACCTGGCTCCCGTGGCTCTGCATCTTTCCGAAGTTCATCGCATTCTCGGCGAGAAGCTCGAGACCAACGAGATTTTTCGCATTCTGCAACAACTGGGTTTCGAGCTGATGCCGGAACGGGGCGGCGACCCTGATTTCACCGTCCACATTCCCAGCTGGCGCCTGGATGTGGAACGCGAGATCGATCTGGTCGAAGAGATCGCGCGCCTGCATGGCTACGACAAATTCGCCAACACTCTGCCGGCGTATGCCGGAGCCGTGGTTGAAGCTCCCGACGCGGAGAAAGACACCAAGCTACGCACTACGCTGCTCGCCCTCGGTTATGACGAAGCAGTTTCGCTGACGTTCATCTCACACGAAGATGCAGAAACATTTTCTTCGGCGCGGGTGATCGAATTGGCCAATCCTCAAAGCGAAGAGGCATCGGTCATGCGGAGTTCACTGGTGCCCGGCATGCTCAACATGCTGGCCTACAACCTCAATCGCGGCGCGGACAAGGTTCGTCTGTTCGAAGCGGGCTCGCGTTTTCGAAGCGACCGGAACGGCGACGGCCGAGCCCAAACGCATCTGCATGGGCGCTACTTCACCCACCCTCGCAAAACGCGCAAGGATGGGGCACCCACGATGGAGGATTTTTTGATCTGAAGGGCGATGTGGAGAATCTTGCTGCACGCGTTTCAGCATAACTCGCTGACAGTACGATGCGCAGACGGCGGACTACTACCATCCCGGGCGCTCGGCGCGGGTCGCTGATGGATGGCGCTCTGCGTGGCTCAGTTCGGGCAGATTCATCCCGACATTGCCTCCGCGCGCAAACTGCGCCAGAGACGTTTTCATTGCCGAGCTCTATCTCGACCGGCTCTATGCGCAGGGCTTGCGCGTGGTTCGCTACCAGCCTTTGCCGCGATATCCGGCGGTGGAGCGGGATTTTTCATTTGTCTTCGACGAGGGAGTAGCGTTCGAGAAGATTCAGCAGGACCGTCATCGGGCTCGGCCTGACGGAATTGCGCAGCTTTGTTCCAGTCGAGATTTTCCGCGGGGGCAATGTTCCCGGCGGGCAAATATTCGCTGCTGCTGCGGGCTCGATTTCAGTCGGCCGAGCGTACGCTGCGGGAAGACGAAGTGGCACAATGGTCGGCACAAATCATCACAGCACTCGAAGGGTTGGGCGGGAAGTTGAGGGCGTAGAACTCGCCGCATCAGCCCAGAACGAACTCCGACCCAGCTGCGTCTACGGTTCTTGCCGATGCTGCCTACCGATTGTTATTTCTCCTCGACCGGCTGGTTTTCGCTTCGTCTCCGCTGCCGGTCAATCGTCTTCCGGGACGTGCCCACTTTCTACAAAGACGTTCTTCCGATTCTGCAAGACCACTGTCAGAGTTGTCACCGCCCCAGCAAAGTCGCTCCCATGCCCCTGGTGACGTACGAGCAGACCCGGCCATGGGCGCCCGCCATTGCGAAGGTCAATCCAGAGCGGAATGATGCCGCCGTGGTTTGCCGACCCGCGATTCGGACATTTCTCCAACGATCCTTCGCTCACCGCCGCAACAGATTGCGACCATGCTGGCCTGGGTGAGAGCCGGCGCTCCGGCGGGCAATCCGCATGACGCGCCTCCGCCGCCGCAGTGGGCCGAAGGATGGAACATCGCAAAGCCGGACGTGATTTTGCCGATGCCGCAGCCGGTCACAATCCCGGCGGATGGCGACGTGGAATATACCTACGAAATCGTGCCCACGCACTTCAGTGAAGACAAATGGATGCAGATGGCGGAAGTTCATCCCTCCAGCCCGCAGTACGTGCATCATGCGGTCGTCTACATCCGGCCGCCGGATTCCAAGTGGCTGCGGCACGCGCCCATCGGTGTGCCGTTTACGGCTTCGACACTCAGCGATCCGCAGGATCGGCTGGAAGCGCACGGAACCACCAGTGACTTGTTGCTGGTGTACGCGCCGGGCAGCTCGCCCGACCGCTGGCCGGACGGGATGGCAAAATTCGTCCCGGCGGGATCGGACCTGGTTTTCCAGGTCCACTACACCACCAATGGCACAGGCCGGAAACGACCGGACGCAGCGTCGGCCTGGTATTCGCCAAGACGCCAGCCGCAGCAGCGCGTCATCACTCTGCAGCTCAACGATCACGCGTTCATTATTCCACCCGGCGCAGATGACTTTCGCGTCGAAGTACAGGGCACGTTACCCAATGACGCCACTCTGCTCAGCCTGTTTCCGCACATGCATCTGCGCGGAAAACGATTTGAGTACGACATTGTGCGGCCTGATGGCTCGATCGAGACGCTGTTGCGCGTGAACTATCACTTTCACTGGCAGTTGAGCTACCGCCTGGCCGAGCCGAGACTGCTGAAGGCGGGAACCAAGCTGCGCGCCGTGGCGTGGTATGACAACTCGCGCAACAATCCGCACAATCCTGATCCGAATGCAACGGTGACATGGGGCGACCAGACTTATCAGGAGATGATGGTCGGATTTTTCGACGTGGCGGTGCCGGCGAAAATGGACAAGGAGCAGTTCTTCATTCGTGGCCACCAGTAGCCGGCAAGGTCCGTGTGGGGCCGGGTCTCTGACCCGGCCAGGGCGAGCGCAGCTCGCCTTGCGAGGCAAGAAGCCAGATGGCAGTCTACGAGTCTTGAGTGCATCCCACTTGCCGAGCTGCGCTCGGCCGGACAGGCGAGGGCGGCTGTCCCCACGTGGACCGTGGAAGCTTGCCCGTGGTTCCTCCTGATTGTGCTAGGCTCGATTCATGGCAGAAACCGCCATCCACCCGAAGTCTTTCCTCAGCCACAAGGTCGCGCATTTCACCGAATCTGTGATTCGCGAAATGACGCGCCAGGCGATGCTGCATGGCGCCGTGAACCTGTCGCAGGGCTTTCCCGATTTTCCCGCTCCGGCAGAGATCAAGCGCGCGGCCCAGGATGCGATTGCGGCCGACGTCAATCAGTACGCCATCACCTGGGGAGCGAAGAACCTGCGCAACGCCATTGCCCGGCAGATGCAGGTGTGGCAGGGCATCGCGGTCGATCCCGAGCGCGAAATCACGGTTTGTTGCGGCTCCACCGAAACCATCATCTCGACTTTGCTGGCGGTGTGCAATGCCGGCGACGAAGTCGTCATCTTCGAACCGTTCTATGAAAATTACGGGCCGGATGCGATCATTTCCGGCGCCAAGCCGCGGTTTGTGAAGCTGCGTCCGCCCGACACGCCGGATGGCGAATGGACATTCGATGAACGCGAGCTGCGAGCGGCGTTTCACAATCACACCAAAGCGATCGTCGTAAATACGCCGAACAATCCTACCGGCAAAGTGTTTACCCGCAGCGAACTTGAGCTGATCCGCGACCTGTGTGTGGAATTCAATGTTCTTGCCATCACGGATGAAATCTACGAGCACATTCTCTATGACGGCGCCCGGCACATTTCGATCGCTGCGCTTGAGGGGATGCGCGAGCGCACCATCACCATCAATGGCTTGTCGAAGACGTACGGCGTTACCGGTTGGCGTGTAGGCTGGGCGGTCGCGCCGCCCGCGATCACGGATGCGATTCGCAAGGTGCATGATTTTCTGACCGTGGGCGCGCCCGCGCCGTTGCAGGAAGCAGGGGCGGCGGCGCTGGGCTTGCCTGCGACCTACTACCAGGGACTGGCTGAGGGGTATCGCAAGCGGCGCGACCGGCTGATCCCGGTTTTGACGGAGGCTGGCTTCCGCTGCTTTCTTCCGCGCGGCGCTTATTACGTCATGACCGACATCAGCGGGTTCGGGTTTGCGAATGATCTCGAGTTTGTGAATTATCTGGTGAAAGATATCGGAGTGGCGGCGGTCCCGGGATCGAGCTTCTACAACGATGCGCGGGATGGGGCACAGCAGGTGCGGTTTGCGTTCTGCAAGCGCGATGAAACGCTGGATGAGGCCGGAAAGCGATTGCGGAAATTGCGGGCGCGCAAGTAGGCTTTATCTATATTGCGAGGGCGGGACGCCCTCAGGACAGCCGGCGGGACTGCCGGCGCTACCGAAGGACCGGTCCGACCAACCGACGACAACCCCTTCAAGCATCTGATTGATTCACAGGTTTCTGCGGTATACTGCGCTCAAGTTCTCAATTTCTGTTGAGGAAGTGGTGGCACCATGTCTGTGAGAATGGCTGAAGGGGTATCTGCTCAGGTTCCGGCTGACGATTTTCAGGCGCTCGAAGAGAAAGTCTATCGCACCATTGAGCTGTACAAGTCGGCGCGAGAGGCCCGGTCGGTTGCGGAGCGGGATTCGCAGCGTCTGCGCCAGCAATTGGAAGAGCGCGAAGAAGAGGTAGAAGGTTTGCGCCGTGAGATGGTGCGGTTGCGGAAGGAACGGGAAGAGATCCGCGGCCGGGTGGAGAAGATGCTGGGGCAGATCGAATCCATTTCCGAGGAGCAAGCGGTCAGCTGATCCGGCCAGGACCTCCGTCCTGAGGAGAAACAAGTATGGCAACGGCCACGAAGCACACCGCGATCAAGGATCCGAGCAACAACGCTGTCCGGGTGGAGATTTTCGACCAGCCCTACAATCTCCGCGGCTCCGACGCGGAATACATTCTCAAGCTGGCTGAGTACGTTGACGGCAAGATGCGGGCGGTGGCCGAACAGACCCATACCGTGGATACGGCGCGCCTGGCGGTGCTGGCGGCGCTGAATATTGCCGATGAATATCACCTGGTGAAACGCAATCAGGATGTAGGATCGGGCGACTACCTGCGCCGCGCCCAGCATCTCTCAAGCGTGCTGGATGAAGTGCTGGGAGATAAGCGCAAAGCAGGATAGAGCACATCGTTAGGATAGAACCGTAAACCACAAAGGACACGAAGTGTCACGAAGGAAAACAACATCCCCTTCGTGGAACTTCGTGTCCGTTTGTGGTTTATCGGTTACTGCCGGAAGTTCTCCCCTTACGAAAGTCGCTGGCAAGCTGATTGCCATCTTTTTGCGCCCTACCTATTGCCAATGCGGGGATGTTTACCCTAGCATCCTCACTGAAAGCCGACCTGCCGGGTTGGTGATGGCGGTTACCGATTTTTGAACCAATGCTGAATGAACGGGAGCTCGACTCGAACTAGGATCCGGTGTGCAATGCTCCGCCATGCGGAGATGCCTAAAGGGTCTCGGCGGGCGCCCAACGTCTACCGACGGGTTCATTCTCGGCCCGTCACACGGCACAGTGGGTCGGCTTCTCAATCTACCAGCATCCCTGCCTACTCCTGCTAAACTTGAGCTGGAACAAAATCACCTGGCCGCGCATCTACGTTAATAGTGTTTCCCCAACTTTTTCATATCGGCAAGTTTTTCCTTCCCACCTACGGGTTGCTGGTTTCCACCGGGGTCCTGGTCGGGCTGTGGATCAGCGTTCGCAATTCGAGCAAACAGGGAATTAACCCTGACGACGCCTGGAACCTGGGAGTTCTGGTCGTGCTGTGTGGAATTATCGGCGCCAAGATCCTGTACATCGTTAACGACTGGAGTTACTACTCCGCTCATCCGGGGGACATCTTCAGTTGGTCGACGATGCAGGCCGGCGGGGTCTTCTCCGGAGGGCTGATCGGTGCGTCTGTGGCAGCCGTGTGGTACATCCGCAAGCATCGCATGCCGGCGCTGGCGACCTGGGATGCGTTTGCGCCCGGTCTCGCACTGGGGCACGCCATTGGGCGAGTGGGATGCTTCGCCGCGGGCTGTTGTTATGGCAAGCCTACCAATCATTTCTGGGGCGTTACTTTCACCAACCCCATCGCCAACTTGAATTCCTACACGCCTCTGGGAGTACCGCTCGAGCCCACGCAGCTTTTCGAAGCGGCGGTCGAGCTGGCGAATTTTTTTATTCTGATGTGGATTTTCAAACGCAAGAAGTTCGATGGCCAGGTGCTGGCGGCCTATTTCATTCTCTATGGCTTCGCCCGCTATTTCCTGGAATTCATTCGCGATGATCCCGGGCGTGGTGAGGTTTTCGGCGGCGTCATGACCGGAACTCAGTTGATCTCGATTGGTCTGGTGATCACGGGTGGATTGATCTGGTGGTTGAAGTCTTCGGCCCGAGCGGTTCCCGCGCACGCGCAGCGCTAAGTTAAGAAAAAGTTGAGAAAAAACTACCGTCCCCTGCGGGGACGAGCACGGGCGGGGGCGCCCGCGCCTACATGCCTCCACTTCTGATTTCCGCAACCGCCGAGGATGCCGGCAAACGGCTGGATCTGTTTCTGGTCGCGCATCTTCCCGAAACCAGCCGCGCCCGAGTGCAGCAACTCATCACCCAACAACTGGTTCTGGTCGATGACGCCGCCGCCAAGGCATCTTTACGCCTGCGCGGCGGTGAGCGTATCGCTGTCCTCGGGTCAGCGTCGCAGCCGCCCTTGCGGGCGTTGGCGGAAAACATTCCACTGGACATTGTGTTCGAAGACGCCGAGCTTGCCGTAGTGAACAAACCGGCCGGCATGACGGTACATGCCGGAGCGGGCGCAACTGAAGAAGAGCGCAATCGGGGCACGCTGGTGAATGCGCTGCTGCATCATTTTGGCCAGCTCTCGTCGGTAGGGGGCGAACTGCGCCCCGGGATTGTGCATCGTCTGGATAAAGCTACCAGCGGACTCTGGTGGTGGCCAAGAGCGACGAAGCGCATCGCCGCCTGGCTAGCCAGTTCGTCCGGAGGCAGGTCAAGAAAAAATACATCGCGCTGGTGCATGGCTGGTTGAAGCAGGATCGCGGGACGATCAACAGCAGCATCAGCCGCGACCGCGTGCGGCGCACTCGTATGACTACGCTGCGCACCGGTGGACGCGAAGCCGTCACCCACTACACGGTCGAGCGCAGGCTGGATTCGCCGCACGGGAAACTCACGCTGCTGGAGCTGCAGATCGATACCGGACGGACCCACCAGATTCGAGTCCATCTCGCATCGCTGCGCCATCCGGTAGTGGGAGACACACTGTACGGCGCCCCGCGCGAGCTTCGCAGCAAGAACCTCCGCGGCACCCCAGCCGCCAGCCTTTCTCTGCCCAGAAATTTTCTCCATGCCGCAAAGCTGGAGTTTCAGCATCCGCGAACCGGCGAGCCATTGTCCTTCTCGGTTTCATTACCTGCCGAACTCGAGGATTTCCTGCAAACAGTCGGTGGGTGAAGCGCGACGAGGTTGAGGCTATAATTGAGGCCTCATGAAGTTCCGGGGCATTATTTTATTGCTGGGCAGCATTTTGTTCGTGGCCGCGGCCTTTGCCCAGAATTCCGGCCCGGACGATCTGCCTTCCGCACCTTCGGCGGTTCAGCAAGAACGCACCAGGCCCAAGCCTCCTCCGCCCGCCGCGCCGCCGGCGAGCGCCGCACCGCGAACCTCGACCACATCGGCGGAAGCCGGGCCGCAAACGACGCCTCCGGCGGAGTCGCCTGCCGCAAAAAGCGGAGTCGCTCAAGCGAACTCTTCTTCCCAGGGAAAGGCCGACCCGACCTCCAACCCGCCAGACGACGCTGCTACCACGATTACCAAGACAGTGAACGAAGTGAACGTCGTGTTCACCGTCACCGACAGGCATGGCCGCTACGTGAAGAACCTGGCCAAGGCTGACTTCTCGGTCCTCGACGATAGTAAGCCAGTCGAGCAGATCCGGAGCTTTCACAGTGAGACTGATCTGCCCCTTCAAGTCGGGCTTATGGTGGATGCCAGCAACTCGGTCCGCGACCGATTCAAGTTCGAGCAGGAGTCGGCTATCGAATTCCTCAACCAGACGGTACGGCCGCGTTACGACAAGGCATTTGTAGTCGGTTTCGACGTCACCCCGGAAGTGACCCAGGATTTCACCGACAATACCGAGGCGCTCTCGCGCGGAGTTCGTGCGCTCCGGCCGGGCGGGGGCACGGCCATGTACGATGCGCTGTATTTTGCCTGCCGGGACAAATTGCTGAAGGAACAGCAGAGCGGGGCGGTACGCCGGGCGATTATTCTCCTCAGCGATGGTGACGACAATATGAGCCACGTCACACGCGAAGAGGCGATCGAGATGGCGCAGCGTGCGGGAGTGATTGTCTACAGCATCAGCACCAATATCACGGGCGGTGCTCGGCGCGGCGGAGACAAGGTCTTGGAGCGCATCGCCGACGCCACCGGCGGACGCGCTTTCTTTCCTTTTCAACTCAACGACGTGGCCAACGCTTTCGTGGAAATCCAGGATGAACTGCGCAGCCAGTACGCGCTTTCCTACAATCCCGCCAACCTGCGCACTGACGGCCGCTACCACACCATCGAGATCCTGGCGCAAAACCACAAAGGGCTGCGCGTACGCAGCCGGCGCGGTTACTATGCGCCCACCCAGTAGGCCGCTGGCATGGCAGGATATTCCGGCACTCCGCTCCCTAAAAAGCTTGGCCTCAAGCCACAATTTCGAGTCGCGTTTTTCCAGTTGCCAGGCGACGTGAAGACTGAGCTGAAAGCAGCTCTGTCCGATTGCCTGCTGGTGAAGGATCGCAAGGACGCCTCGGATCGGCTCGACTTCGCCATGCTCGGGCGCTGGGCTGGATCTTCCAGCGCATTGGCCAGCCGCGTGTAGTCGGTGAGATGACAGCCGGCATCATTCTTGGCCCTTCTCTTCTTGGACGGTTCTTTCCTGGCGCCTTTGCCTATCTCTTTCCTTCGTCGTCCTTGCCGCTGCTGACGTCTTTAAGTCAGCTTGGGCTTCTGCTCTTCATGTTTGTGGTCGGTCTCGAGGTTGATCTCGAACGCGTCGTGAAACAACGCGCCGCGGTAGTGCTTATCAGCAATTTCAGCATCGTGCTGCCTCTGGCCCTTGGCGTGGGACTGGCCACGGCGCTCTATCCGCAATTTGCCGGGAGACAGGTTCCATTCTCTTCTTTCGCGCTCTTCATGGGGACGGCAATGAGCATTACTGCTTTCCCGGTGCTTGCCCGAATCCTGAAAGAACGCAACCTGCTCGGAACCGACTTGGGGACCACCGCTATCTCTTGCGCGGCAATTGACGACGTCAGCGCGTGGTTGTTGCTGGCCGTTCTCACCGCGATGGTGCATTCCGCCCAAAGCTGGCATCGCCTCGCGGTCACGCTGCTTCTGTTGATCGCATTTGTGGCTATCATGTTGTTCCCGATCCGCCGCGCGGCATCTTCGCTTGAATCTTTGTATCAAAAGCACGGCGCAGGCGCGCAACTCATCTCTCGCCTGATTCTGATCATGCTGGTGGCGAGTTTTACTACCGAACGACTGGGAGTCCATGCCCTGTTTGGCGCGTTCATCGCGGGTCTGGTCATGCCAA
The DNA here is from genome assembly GCA_963803655.1 of Terriglobia bacterium. Lineage (GTDB taxonomy): Bacteria > Acidobacteriota > Terriglobia > Terriglobales > Acidobacteriaceae > JAIQFF01. The sequence goes on along the minus strand of CAWDNR010000004.1, from coordinate 710,666 downwards.
AATCTGAACCTATGATTGCCGAGATCGTGGAGCGAATCGAATCTCTCAGTCTCGCCCTCTTGCTGCCATTGTTCTTTGCGGTCACCGGCTTGCGAACCCGCATCGACCTGCTCACCGACCCATCCTTATGGGGCTACACCGCGGCGATCATTACGACCGCAGTCCTCGGCAAACTTGCGGGAGCTGCTCTTACAGCCAAGGCAACAGGAATGACGTGGACGGACTCGCTCGCACTGGGGGTCTTGATGAATACGCGCGGGCTGGTCGAACTGGTGGTCCTGAACGCAGGTCTGGATCTGGGTGTCCTGTCGCCTGCCCTGTTCACCATGATGATTATCATGGCGCTGGTCACGACTTTCATGACCACCCCGATCCTGATCACAATGAAGGTCCAGCCTCATGGGAGGTGAAAACCTGATGGTTGCAATTCGCGTGAAAGGACCAAATTGTTCCGCAGGACGGCGTGGTTTTCTCCTGCAATCACTCTGACTGATGTCTTCGGGGACTAAGGTCGACCGCAACTCCCCGGCGGTTGGCTGGCGAGCAGGATCATCGCCTCCAGCGTTCTCGCCCGCTGTTCATCCGTGAGAACCAGATAACGGTGATTTCCGGCCGCAGACGGCTCGAAGCGTGAACTGCCGTCGGGCAGGACGGTAATCGTTCCCCGCGGTGAGAGCGCAAAATACTTTTCGTCCGGACGTACGGCGTAGAGCACCGCCGTCAGGTCCCACGTGGGCCGGTCGTAAGGCATTTTCATGTAGGAGCGATAGGCCTCGGCCACGGGATGATCCTGCACGTAGGCGAAATCCTGTTCGATGCGCTCAGCGGGGAACGGCAGGGCGATGCCGATCTCGAATCCGCTCACTACGATCGGAGTCGGCCAGTCATGGAATAGTTTTACCGCGGAAGGCACATCCTTCGCCAGATTGAACTCGGGCTGTCCGTTGGCAAAATTCCCCGCCATGACCGACAGTAAGCGGACTTTCTTCCGGACAAGACTTGGTCCATCATCCGAACTGGCCGCATCGGGCTTCGTCTCCAACAACCGGGCGAGATTCGTGCTGAAACCCACTTGCACGATCACGACGCTCCCATCTACCTGCTTCGCGAGCGTCTGGCGAAGGAGAGAACCTGCCTCCGGCGCCTGGGTCCCATCCAGAATGCGGTGAGGGTAGACGAAGTTGCCGTCCGGGCGCCGACGCTCGGCGGGAATCTGGATCATCGGATTCGACTCTGGCGTTTTTCCCTCTCGCACGACACCGATAGGAATCTCAGGACATCCGTAAAAGTTATTGACCACGTCCACGTAGGGCGCGGCCCAGCGGTTGTCCTTGGTAACGGTCACCGCGAGCAGATTGACTTCATGGCGGTTCTGGAAAGCATGTAGGATGGCGAGGGCGAGCGCATCATCAACGTCGTTGCCCATGTCGGTGTCGAAAATAATAGCGGCAGGAGTCTGCGCAAGAACGGCGGAAGAAAATACAATGACTAGGCTGAAAACCAGAACGGCAATCTTCACGGATCGGTTTCTCCTCGTACATTCCAAACCTGAGGGTGCCCCATCCTATTTCGCGCCCTTTGCGAAATAGGATGGGCGGTTCCATCTTCACCCAAGCATCTGTGTATGAAATCAGGGAATGGCCCCAGCGCTGGGTGTCTGGGGCATCCCACCCTTGCGCACAGAACGCGCAAGGATGGGGCACCCGGCACCGGTGAACCGGATCGGATCGACAACTTCTAGTCTCTCTTCGGCACCGCATAATACCCGGTGCGGGCCTGGATCTTGTAGTCCTTCTTGGTGGTGTGGATTTCCACTTTGCGGAAGGTGCCGTCCAGAGCGCTGTTGGAGGGGGTATAGCCGATGTTGTACTGGCTGCGCAGTTCCTGGGCGATCTGGTCGAAGGCTTCCTTCAGCTTGTCCGACTTGTTCCCCACGTCGATGACCCGACCTCCGGTCTCGGCTGCCAACTTCTTCATTTCGCGATCGCCAGAGTATCCCCCAAAGCCGTAAAAGCCGCGATCGGCGATCAGCAGCACATAGCAGATGGAATCCGCCTTCTGTGCCGCCTCGATCGCGTCGTTGATCTTGAATTGACTGCCCTGATCTTCTCCGTCGGTGAGCAGGATCATGGCCTTGCGTCCTACTTCTTTAGCGAGCTGATCGTGGGCCGCCAGATAGACCGTGTCGTAGAGCACCGTCCCTTTGGGGTTGGAACTGCACGGCAAAGGTCCGCCTCCCGCTCCGGGGAGACCGCCGCAACTGGACGGAGGGGCATTAATGCGCGCGCTGTTGAGGGCCTCCCTCAGTCGGCGTGACGAGTTGGTGAAATCCTGCAGCAGGTTGGAGTCGACGTCGAAGCTGATGACAAACGCCAGGTCCTTGGGGCGCAAGATCTCGCTCAGGAAGTTGGCGCCGACCTGTTTCTCCATCTCCAGGACCCGCTGCTGGCTGCCGCTGGAATCGATCAGGATGCCCAGGGTGAGGGGCAGGTCGGACTCGGCGGTGAAGTATTTGATGGCCTGAGGTTTGCTGTCTTCGAGGAGTTCAAAATCGCCCTTGGTCAAGCTGGGGATCAGCCCGCCTTTTTTGTCCTTGACGTTGAAAAAGAGTTGGACAACGTTGACGTTGACCTTCAGCGTGCTGATGGACTGGTCCCGCTCCTCGGGCTGGTTTTCCTGGGTCTGACTGTCCGAATCGGGAGTGCCGGCCAGGTGGGGGAGCTGCTGGGCGAAAGCCAGACTGGAAGAGAAAAGGCTGGCGGCCAGCGTACTGGCCAACAGGGCGGTCGCCAAAATGGGGCCTGCAAACGCCTGCAACCTGCGGACTATCGGCATCCAGATATTCTCCCGCACTTTTTGTTAGTCTATTCCATCAGGGTTAGATGCACGAAATTACAGGTTCCAGCATCCGAAATATTGGCAGTAGCCCTCAGGCGGAGAGGTTCCCGTGTTCTTAGCGATAGGTAGGTCGAACGACCCTTGCGGCGACGGTGGTGGCTCTTGGCCTGTTTTCCGGGGCGATTGCCGCTCAGCAGCAGGAACAGTCGAAGCAGGATATTCCGGATGCGCCTTCGGCCTCGCGACCTTTTCCTAATGTGCCGCCGACGGGTCATGCGCCGCAGGACCAACCTCTGCCGAATCAAGCTCCGCCGAATCAGGCTCCGCCTCCGCCGAATCAAGCGCCACCTACCAGTTCCACCCCTACGGAAGATCCGGTTTATGCGCCTGGGGTAGCTCCCGCACCCCCGTTCAACGTCAGCACCGTGCCTGCGGGCAGTGTCCCCGCCGAACGCGGCCCCGGCAGCGACGAACTGTACAAGATCGTGACCAACGTGAACCAGGTATTGGTTCCCGTGATGGTGAAAGACGACTCCGGACGTCTGGTCAACGGGTTGCTATCCAGAGATTTCTCGGTTTATGAGGACGGAAAAAAGCAGAACCTGAATTTCTTCACCACCGACCCGTTCGCGCTCTCGGCGGCCGTGATTTTCGACACGGGCATGCCGGATGTGGCGGTGCAGAAAGTCAACCAGACCTTCTCCGCGCTGGAGGGAGCGTTCAGTCAGTTCGATGAGGTCTCTCTCTATACCTACAGTACCAGCGTCACCAAAGTGACCGACTTCGCGGCCGTAGGCAGGAGATTGACGGCCGCTCTGGATAGCCTCAAGACCGTTACCGGCAGCAACAACGGGCCTCCCGTGGTCAGCGGGCCCATGGGGCCGCAGGGCCCGATCATCAACGGCGTCCCAGTCGATGCCGGCGCGCCCAGGACCATCAATCCACCCAAAGAGGTCCACGTGTTGAATGATGCCCTCGTGGCCGCCGCCGTGGACCTGCGCAAACGCGACCGGGCCCGGCGGAAGGTCATTTTCATCATCACCGATGGCCGCGAATACGGCAGCAACGCCAGCTACAGCGACACGCTGCGAGTCCTGCTCTCGACCGGGATTCAGGTGTACGGCGTGGCCGTGGAAGGATCGGCCATCCCCGTATACGGCCAGTTGCAGAAGCTGCATGTGCCGCTCACCGGCTCGCGGCTGGGTTACAGCAATGTCCTGCCCAAGTACGCCAATGCCACCGGAGGCGAAATCTTCTCCGGGTTCTCCCGCGACGCCATCGAGACCACCTACGCGCGCACTCTGGGCGATGCCCGCAACCAGTACACCCTGGGATATCTGACCCATTCGACGCCCAGCAGCACCCACCGCGAGATCGAAGTGCACGTGGCGCGCCCCGACCTGAAAGTGACCGCCAAGGAAGGCTACTACCCGGTCGGATTAGCGCGCTGACGGCTGAGATTGAAGAATTTCAGATCTCAGATTGAAGATTTGAACTTCGTGTCGGGTCAGGGTGTTCAATCTGAAATCAAAAATCTGCAATCTGAAATTCGCTTCAGCCAACGCCTTTAGCGTTCTTCCCCAGGGTTCTTTACGGGACGGTGTTCCAGAAGTAACCTGAGTAACCTGCCGTTGACACTGGGCCGTGTGGTATAAAACCAGCAGTATCAAGCGAAAATTTTAACCGGGGAGAGGTTTGTGTCCAGGCGGACGCCGCCACCGGTTCCGAGGGAAGTCTTGAGTTTCATCAACTTCGCAGCCCGCGAGATCAACTGCAAGATCGTTTACTACGGCGCCGGGTTGGGCGGCAAGACGACGAATCTTCAGTTCATCTACCAGAAGACCGCCGAGCAGCAGAAGGGCAAGATGATCTCGCTGGCCACGGAGACGGAACGAACTCTGTTTTTTGATTTTCTGCCGCTCGACCTGGGTTCCGTCCGCGGCTTCAAGACTCGCATTCACTTGTACACTGTTCCCGGCCAGGTTTTCTACGACGCCAGCCGCAAACTGATTCTGCGCGGCGTCGATGGCATCGTCTTCGTGGCCGACTCGCAGCAGGAGCGCATGGACGCGAATGTCGAAGCCCTCGACAACCTCATGGCCAACCTCAAGGAACATGGCTACGACTTCAACAAGATTCCCTACGTGCTGCAACTCAACAAACGCGATCTGCCCAATGTCCTCTCCGTGGACGCCCTATCCAAACAACTTCGCCGGAAAAACGAGCCTTTGATCGAAGCCGTGGCCTTCCAGGGTCCCGGTGTGTTTGAGACCCTGAAAGAAATCGCCAAGCAAGTGCTCACCGATTTGAAGCAGGGTGGGTAAAGCGGGCGTCAGGCGTCGGACTTCGGACATCAGGAATGGTGCAGCAAGCCAAATCACAACCCTGGCGCCCCGCCACAGTCAATTCGCAGAAAATAGCCGCCATTGGTGCATGATCTCTAGCGACCGTGCCCAGGAAACTCCGCCTGGCCTTCGCGCGTAACTTATCCTGGTTGAGATCGTCAAAGTACAATGTCGGTGACTATGCGGACGATCCTGGACATCCTGGCGCAAATCCTCCGCACTCTGTGGGCCCACAAGCTGCGCTCCTTCCTCACCATGTTCGGCGTTGCCTGGGGGGTTGGATCATTGTTGCTGCTGGTCGGGTTGGGCGAAGGTTTCCGTTCGGGAAACAAGCGCGCTCTGGCCGAATTCGGGGAAGACATCATGTTCATCTTCCCCGGCCGCGCCCCGGTGGTCGCAGGCAGCATGAACTCTGCCCGCAACTACCTGCTTACTTACCGGGACTATGCGGACATCCGCCAGGAAGCTCCCCACGTGCGCAATGCTTCGCCTGTCCTTTCCCGCGATGATGTGCGCGCGGTCAGCGAATTCGCCAGCGCCAACGGACAAATTGTCGGCGTGGAGCCGCAGTACAATGAAATCCGGTATCTTCCTCTCAAGCAGGGGCGCTGGTTTAACGAACTGGACGAAGGGGAGAAGCGCAACGTAATCGTCCTGGGCGACGAACTGACCAGGAACCTCTTTTCCGGCCGACCCGCGGTCGGCGTCACCGTGCTCCTCAATGGCATCAGGTTCGAGGTCATCGGCACCTTGAAGCGCATCGGCCGGGGCGACGAAAACCTCACCAACATGCGGGGCTACATTCCCTTCGAAGTGATGGCGACCAACTTCCCGCTTAAGGGCGCGAACCACGAAAACTCAATCTCGCTGATCAACTATCAGCCTCGCGTGCCCGCCGAGCACTTGCTGGCCCGGGCAGAGGTTCACAAGATCATCGCCCGTAATCACGGTTTCGACTACCGCAATGAAGACGCATTCGAAAACCTCGACACAGTGGAGCAAGCCGAGATGGTCGGCAAGATTTTCGATGCGATGAACCTGTTCCTGGGTACTGTGGGACTGGTGACTCTGACCCTGGGCGCCATTGGGGTCATGAACATCATGCTGGTGGCGGTCAGCGAGCGCACCCGCGAGATCGGATTGCGCAAGGCCCTGGGCGCCACCAACCGCAGCATTCTGGTACAGTTTTTCCTGGAAGGCATTCTGCTCACACTATTGAGCGGACTGATCGGCATGGGACTGGCCGGCGGCCTGATGGCGCTGCTGGGTTTGCAACAAGGACCGGCGGGATTTGATCCTCCCAAGCTGGTGCCCGCGTCCGCGATTCTGGCGATAGGCTGCCTGACGCTGGCGGGGGTGGCCGCCGGACTCTATCCGGCGCGCAAGGCGGCCATGCTGCAGCCAGTGGACGCATTGCGACAGGAATGAACCAAGGGGAAAGACTTGTTACGTGACCTGATCCACGAAGCCTACGGTGCCATGCGGTACAACCGCCGTCGGACCGCCCTCACCATGCTGGGCATGGCTTGGGGCATAGCGACCGTCGTCTTGCTGTTGGCCTACGGCAATGGCTTCGGCCGGGCATGCGCTAATATCTTTGCCAATTTCGGCACCCGGCTGATGATCGTGGTTCCTGGCCGCACTTCAATGCAGGCTGGCGGCCAGAAGGCGGGTGTGCCCTTACGCTTTACCCTCGAAGACGTGGACATCCTCACCAACAATATTCCTCAAATCGCTCAGATCACCCCCGAAGCATCCAAGCAGGCGAACATCCAGTACGAGACCCGGACGTTCAACTTCAGCGTTACCGGAAATTATCCCAACGTCACTTCCATCCGCGCGCTCAAACTGGCAGAGGGCCGCTTCTACAACGCGGAAGATGAGACGCAGCATGCCCACGTCGCCGTGATTGGTTCCGAGGCCAAAGAAAAGCTTTTCTCCGGACGCAAAGCGCTGGGCGAACGAATCCGCGTCGATGGCCTTAGTCTTGAAGTCATCGGGGTCGTAAGCCCCAAAATGCAGGCCGGCGATGACAACACGAACCGCTTGATCTACATCCCCTTCACCACCATGAGCGACCTCAAGGACACCCACTACCTCGACTCCATCTGGTTCAACTATGACACCTCTGCATACGAAGGATTGGAACAGTCCGCGCGCCGGGTGATGGCCATAGTGCACAAGTTCGACCCGACCGACCGCCGCGCTATGTTCGTGTTTAACGTCATGGAACAAGTCCACCAGTTCGAAGTGATTACGCTTGGTCTAACCATTCTGCTGGGTTTCATCGGTACCCTTACGTTGGGCATCGGAGGGGTCGGCCTGATGAACATCATGCTGGTCTCGGTAACTCAGCGGACCCGCGAGATTGGGGTCGAAAAGGCTCTGGGCGCGCGCCGGAGGCACATCCTGCTTCAGTTCCTTGCCGAATCTCTCACCATTACCTTCATCGGCGGTGCGCTGGGAATTATCCTTGCCTATGGGGTCTCGCTCTCCGTCGGAAGGCTTACCCTGTACAGCGCTGTGGCGAAGAACGCGCAAGGGGGCGATGTCAGCCTGATCATTGCTCCCAGTACTCTGATCGTGGCTACGCTCATCCTCAGCGCCGTGGGGCTCGTCAGCGGCATGGTGCCCGCCATCCGGGCCTCGCGCTTGGATCCCATTGAGGCCCTGCGTTACGAATAGCTTCACGGCCCGAGCCTGACTCGATCGTGCCGGCGCAGATCAGGGCGGAAAAATCGTGATTACGCGCATCGAGCCTGTTGTGAGTGTCATCGCCTTGATCACACCAGGAGTCTCGCCATTGCTGCGCGAAAGTCATCAGTCGGTTGATTGTGCGGATCATGTCAATTGGCATTCATCGCTTTAACGCCGTAAGTGTAGGTCTCCAAGACCCCTAGCAATACCGGTAAGGCTTCGGTTAGTCCCTTTTCGGTCTTTGAGCTTAACACCACAAGGGCAATGATCTTTTCTTCGTCGATGTAGGCAACGGCCTCCGAAGAGCCCTGGTCGACCCCGTGGAAATAGCGCAGCTTGGCCGTGCGGCCATTGAAAGGCATGTCTCCGTCGACATAGCTCATTCCTGGATTGTCCTTACGAAATCTTGCTAAGTCCGAATCCATCAGTTCCTGGAGCGTTGTCTGCCCGGGTCCTTTGGTCACAATGTTTGGATACATCACGGTTTCCGCAGTGTCCCACGACCCTTTTGGGTAATAGACGCAGCAAACACCAAGGCGCCGTCCGACCTTCCGATCAGCAATCCAGTTCTTGGGCCCCTCGATTGCAAAAGATCCACCGTCAGATTCAAGAACAACAGTGTGGTTTTTGCCACTCGTCGCCGGTTTTGGCTTAGTCTGCTGCGAAACAGCAGGCAAGGTGAGAGCAGCCGCTACCATAACATGGACCAGGCAATTCATAGGGAGCCAACGCGGCAAGCATAGCTGACGCGCGGCAAACGTCTACACGGGTCGCGCGAGCTATCGTTAACTGTGTTGATTCCCGCCCTTGTGCGCTAATGCCCTAAAGCTGCGCTCGCCCATCATCATCGCCTGAATTTGCGTGGGGCAAAGAGCTCGGAAGAATCGCTGGTCGTTTAGGTCCCTAACGGCATTTGGGGATAGAAAATGCCGAGCCGAGCAGAGCAAATCGTTTGAAGGGTATCCTGACGCCTTCTGATTTCTACCGATTTATGTGAACTGAGTTTTTCAACACCCACGCCTGTCATCTAGGGCCTTCGGCCCGCGAAAGCTCATGAAAGTCGCTCAGAATTTGACAATAATCCAGAAGGGTTGGGAGTGGCGAGATTGAGTAATCAGTGGAGATGCCGAGGCCGAACGCCTGTCTGATCCGGAGCGTGCGTGATAGAGCGAATAAATGGGCGTTGTCTCTCCCCAGTGGGATCGTCCATAGCCCGAGACCCTGTTTAATGTAATTTCTGGCACGCTCTCCGCTCCCGCCCCCGGAGGAGCTTACGCCGTATATAGGATAGCGGGAATCGATGTCCATAAAAAGAAGCTGGCCATGGTTGTGGCTGACGTCGAAGTCGAAGACGAATACCAATTCGAGCGACGCTGATACGGAAGCAACCCGGAGCAGTTGCAACGGTTGGAGGAATGGCTGATCCAGCCAGCAGGTGGAGGAAGTGGTAATGGAATCCACTGCGCAATACTGGAAACCGGTTTGGGGAGCGCTCGAGCAGTATTGGAAGCCAAGCTGTGATCAGGTAGTTTTACAGGGGATGAATAGCTTCCCGGCCCCAGCATGTTGGCCCCTGCATTGACTTGCCCGCGCATCCCGCCTAACATTGCCGCACTCCATGATCGGGCAGACCATCTCGCACTATCGCATAGTGGATAAGCTAGGCGGCGGTGGGATGGGCGTGGTTTACAAGGCTGAAGACACGCAGCTCGGACGCTTCGTCGCCTTGAAATTCCTTCCTGACGAACTGTCTCACGACCCGCAGGCTCTTGAGCGTTTCCGCCGCGAAGCTCGCGCGGCTTCCGCTCTGAATCACCCCAACATCTGCACCATTTACGAAATCGGCCAGCACGAAGCCCAATCCTTCATCGCGATGGAGTTCCTGGATGGCACGACGCTGAAGCATCGCATCGCCTTCCGGCCCATCGAACTGCGTTTGCTGTTCAGTTTGACGATCGAGATCGCGGACGCGCTCGAGGCGGCACACTCCAAGAACATCGTCCATCGCGACATCAAGCCCGCTAACGTCTTTGTGACTGATCGCAATCATGCCAAGATTCTCGATTTCGGACTGGCTAAAGTGGGCGTCGATCGAGGCAAGGCCCTCGAGCCTACGGAAGTCACAGCCGGAGCCACCGGGCTCGGCATAGAGCACCTGACGTCGCCGGGCGCTGCCATCGGCACTGTGGCTTATATGAGCCCCGAACAGGCCCTGGCTGAGGAACTGGATGCGCGCACCGACATTTTTTCCTTTGGCGTGGTGTTGTATGAGATGTGTACCGGCCGGCTGCCCTTCGAAGGCGGCACCTCGGCGGCGATCTTTAACGCGATTCTGAACAAGGTCCCCACGTCGCCTGTCCGTCTGAATCCCGAACTCCCGCCGGAGCTGGAACGCATCGTCAACAAGGCTTTGGAGAAGGATCGCGATCTCCGCTACCAGAGTTCCGCCGACATACGAGCGGACCTCAAGCGGCTGCAGCGCGATTGGCATCCCTCGTCGCAGGGGCAATCTGCACAAGAGCAACGAATAGCTGCAGCAAGCTCAGGATCAAGCCCCGCCGCGACCCCGGCGGCAGCTACTCAGAGCCCTATGGCGGCCGCTCCGGTTGAAACGCGACGTACGAAACCTCCACTCCTTGCCGGAGTTGCCCTGCTGGGGCTGATCGCAATCGGCGTCGCCGGTTTTCTTTTGGGCCAGCGATCCGCGGTTCGACCCGTTCCTACTTTTCGCGAATTGAGTTTCCGGCGCGGCGCCCTGTTGGCGGCGCGTTTTGCTCCCGACCCTCGGTCCGCGGTTTACAGCGCGAGCTGGGAAGGCGATCCCGAAGCAGTCTTTATCAGTTCCGCGAATTCAACTGAATCCCGCGATCTCGGCCTGACGCAAACCGAAGTCATGGCGGTTTCGCCGGCAGGACAAATGGCGGTGATGCGCCGCTTCAGCGTGAGCGCCAATCATTTCACCCATCGCGGGACGCTGGCCCAGGTTTCGATTGGTGCAGACGCTCCGCGTGACCTGCTGGAAAACGTTGAAGCTGCGGATTGGACGCCCGATGGAAACGGCATCGCCGTGGTTCATGTGGTGAACGGCCAGAGCCGGATCGAGTTTCCGATTGGCAAGGTGCTGTATGAAACTACCGGCTGGATCACCGATTTGCGCTTCTCTCCAAAGGGTGATCGTCTCGCGTTCAGCGATCACAATCTGCTGGGAGATGACGGGGGAACCGTCAGCGTGGTGGACCTGAACGGCAAGAAGTCTGACCTGACAGAGCGTTGGGCGAGCGTGCTGGGAGCGGCCTGGTCGCCCTCAGGCGACGAGATCTGGTTTACTGCCACGGCCACCGGCTTCAGCCGTTCTCTGCGAGGCGTGACCTTGTCGGGAAAGATGCGCGAACTGCTAAGCGCTCCCGGGACACTCACTCTGCACGACGTCGGCGCGGACGGCCGCGCTTTGATTTCGCGTGATGCCTTGCGCGCGGGAGCGATCGGCCTGGCGCCCGGTGAAAGCAAGGAACGCGACCTGAGCTGGCAAGACTGGACGGTCCCGATCGACATCTCGGACGACGGGAAACTTGTGCTGTTCATCGAGGCTGGCGAGGCCGGTGGCGGCGAATATGCGGTGTTTACCCGCGATATGACTGCGACCTCTGCCGTTCGTCTGGGCCAGGGTTCTGCCAATGCGTTTTCACCCGACGGCAAGTGGGCCCTGGTGTTGCGGCAGAACATGTCCCCGCCGGACTTCGTACTTCTTCCCACCGGGGTGGGACAGCAGCAGGCAGTTTCCACGGGCAACGTGATTCCAGCTGGGGGACACTTCTTCGCTGACTCTAAACGGCTGTTGTTTGAAGGTCACGAGGCCGGCCATGCCCCGCGGGTGTACGTTGCGAATCTGGACGGAGGTCAGCCAAGGCCCATTACGCCCGAAGGATACGGCCTGGGATCCTATCCGCACGCGATTTCCCCCGATGGCAAGCGAATCGCCGTGGTGACCAGTGATGGGATTGCCCTGGTTTCCGCGGATGGCGGCGACCCGCAACTGGTGCGCGGTTCACAACCCGGTGAGACACCGATCCGTTGGGCGAAAGATGGGAACACGTTGCTCATCGGACGGCGCGGCGAAACGTCGTGTACGGTTTCGCGACTGGACCTCTCGACTGGCGCCAAGGCCGCGTGGAAGACCGTCGCTCCTTCGGATGTGGCCGGCGTAGTCGGGGTATCGTGCCCTCGCATCGCCGCCGACGAGCAGCACTACGTTTTCGGATATACCCGCAACCTGTCGGACTTATTTCTCGTCGAACACCTGAAGTAAATGAATGCAAAAGTCGCCCTCGGACCTCCGACCTCAGACGTCCGAGGGCCGGCGCCTGAGGTCCGACGCCCGCTTCATCTCAGCCGCAGCGACTTGAGCATCTGCTCGAACGTCGGGCGCAGCGATTCGAAATCTTTGTCGGGGGCGATCGACACAACGTACAGCACGGTACCGTCCTGGCGCATGAACGTGACCAACCAGTCCCGCTCCGGGCTCGCCCGCCGGCTCTGGTCCTTCAGGGGAGAGACCCCGACTAAATCCACTGACTTTCCTGCAATTCCATTTACCCGGATGTTCTCGTCGTGCCCAATCTCACGCAGATCGGGATTGGACTGGCGCAGCGATGCCAATAGCTCATGCGTCGCCTGATCGAGACTGGAGTTCGCATCTTCGGGCTGGTAGGTGTTGATCATGACTCCGTAGGCAACTGCGTTTTGTGAGATTCCGCCCTGCGGGGCAATCGTAACGGCCGAGTTCTGGTCCCCGAACACCTGCCAGTTCTCGGGATAAGAAATCGAAAAATCACGGTGGCTGAAACCGCGCAGGCTGGCGCTAGGCTGAGCGCCCCCGGCAGCAGGATTCATCGCGGGCGTTTGGCGTTCTGCGATCTGCTGCGCGGTAAGCGGCCGCATGCCGGAAACACGCTGCTTGATATCGCGGAATTCCGGGCTGTCGCTGCGATAGCTGGCTTTTCGGGGCAAAGTGGCGACTTCCCTGGCTACCGACTGGGCGCGATTTCCCGGATCAGGATGGTCGCTGAAAAATTGGAGACCGCGGGTGCCGCCTTCCTGCTGGAGCTTGGTGAAGAAATCCGCCATGGCGCGAGGATTGAAGCCGGTGTCGTACATGATATCGGTACCGAGGAGGTCAGCTTCGGATTCGGCGGTCCGGGAGTTCTTGAGAAAGTAGGAACCGACACCGAACGAATACCCCATTTGCGCCATCTGCGAGAGCGCGCCCTGTCCCATAACTCCACCCAGAATGGCCAGCGGTATTTGCGCTGCCATCTGCCGGGTGGCAGCTCGCGTGCCATGCCGCTGGACCACGTGGGAGATTTCGTGCGCCATAACGCCCGCAAGCTCGGCCTCGTTGTCCGCGGCCTGGATGGTCCCCAGATTCACAAAAACCGGCCCGCCGGGGAGCGCAAAGGCGTTGATCTCTTTCTGGTTCACCACGTGGAAAGTGTAAGGCCACCTTTCTCCGGGAGCATGTGCCGCCAGTTGCTGCCCCAGGCGCTGCACGTAAATGGTGACTGGGTCGGACTCCGGAAGGATGGGTAATTGTTGGCTGACCTCCGCCACCGACTGCTGCCCGGCCTGAACTTCCTCCTGGGCGGAAAACAAGTTGAAGCCATGCGAGGGGGTGACGCGAGCGTCGAGCGCTGTCGGCGCGGCGAGAGTAAAAGCCAGCAGCACCGCCAGGCAGCGTGAGATGAACGAGTCGCCCCTCATAGCTCTTATTTTAGATGCAGGATCGATATCGTGGTGGCCCAACCCGGTCACGTAGGCCCAGATGTCCCTTGCGGAGCCTCGCTCCGCCGGGGCAGGTGAGGACATCCTTCGACTTCGCTCAGGACAGGCTCTGCCGCTACGCGAACAAAAGCGTACGCAAACAAAAACAGGTGTCGGTTTCCCGGCACCTGTTGATGAGATGACCACCTTCCGAACTTACTTGCTGTCCAGTGTTCCCGTTGCGCCGAACTCTCGCCGGGCTACGGTGCGTGCTGGACGCGCCATGGGAAGCGCTCCCGCCGCGGCGCCATGACGTTCCAGCAACATGGGAACCATGGCGTTCTCGGCTTCCTTGATGAACATGAGCTTGCCTTCGGGACTCATGTCGATGCGAATGAAGTCCCCCAGCTTGACCTGTCCGGTGGCGACGAGGTTGGCCAGCTGGAACACGATGTGCCGCTCGATGGCGCGCTTCAGGTGCCGTGCGCCGTATTTCGGATCGGTCCCTTCGTGCAGCAGGAAGCTCTTCACCTTAGGCGTGCAACTGAAGACGAACTGGTTCACGGCCGATGCCATCAGAATTCGCTGCTGTACCATCCCCAGTTCGATTTCCAGGATCTGCTGCAAGTGCTCCGAACGCAAGGTGCGGAACACTACGGATTTGTCGATGCGGTTCATGAACTCAGGGCTGAATTTGCGCCGGGCTGCATCGACCGCGGTGCGGTTGATCTTGTCGTCAAAAGCCGCGTCCACTTGCGTAGCTTTTTGCGCGAAGCCCAGGCCGCCGTCGACCATGTTGCTCATCTCACCCGCCCCCAGATTCGAGGTCATGATGATGATGCATTGCGAAAGGTCCACGCGGCGGTTGTCGCCCAGGGTCAAAGTAGCTTTATCCAGGATGCCCAGCAGCAATTGCCAGAGCGAGTCCGAGGCTTTTTCGATTTCGTCGAACAGCAGAATCGAAAGCTTAAGGGTCTCCGTGTGCCACTGGTTCAACGCTTCCTGGGTCAGTAAGGGATGTGTCTCACGATGGCCGAGGTAGCCCGGAGGCGAGCCGATCAGTTTCGCGATCTCGTGCGAGTGCTGAAATTCGGCGCAGTCGATCTTGATGCAAGCGCGGGCGTCGCCGAATAGCGATTCAGCCATGGCTTCGACGACCCGGGTTTTTCCCGAGCCGGTGGGCCCGAGAAACAGAAGATTTCCAACCGGACGGCCAGGAGGATTCAGTCCCGCCAGAAACATCTGGTAGATTTCGACCACTTTCTCGACGGCCTGGTCCTGACCGACGATTCTGCGGCGAAGGGAGCTTTCGAACTCTCTGGCATCATTGGAGCGGCGCGTTGGGTCTAGCATGGTATTGACGACGGTTTTCATATAGGGTCTGGCCCTGCGTTTTCCTTTCCTGGGCCCCTGTACTTCTGGAAGTAGCGGGTCCGCCGTCTCGTAATGAGAGAAGGACAAATTTTGTCACTCTCTCCATCTTCGGCACTACGATTACTGCAAACGACTCTCCATCCCCGGCGAACCGTTAATTCCTAATTGTCTGTATGGTTTAGATGCGGCGGCCGGTAAAAGGCACGAGGTTACTCCGCACCGGGTTTAGGGTAAAGGGAAATAGTTTGCCACTCCCTGGAAGTTCTCTGGACGCGGCCAAGCTGCCTGAACCCGACTGGCACTGGCCCGACGTTATCTGGTGAGCAAGTTTGAGCGACGGTAGCATCCGTGAAAACAGCGTTTCCACGGAGAATACCTTGCGTCAACTGGGCCCCGTATCACTTGCCACTATCCTGTTTCTTTCCTTCGGTTTGGTTTTCATGGAGATTGCGCCGGCGTCGCCGGCCGTCGCGCAAACGGCGCATCCCAAGTTGTTACACACGTCCCGGCCATCGACGCCGGTAGTGCCAAAGGCGCCGGACCCGTCCCTGGTGACGGTAGCGCCGCCCGGAAGCGCGCTATATGTCGCCAAGCGCGGCGACAGCATCCCGTTGGTGGCCCGGCAATATCTGTCTCAGACCTCTTACCTGACTTCCTCCGAGTTGAGCGAAGCCATCCACAAGGCCAACGGAGATTTCCACAGCACGTTTCTGAAGGCGGGCCAGCCGGTGATCGTCCCCGGACTGCTGCCGGCGCCGATCGTGGAGAAATCAGTTCCGGTCGATCGCGACTTTGAAGTGCGGGCCGTCTATCTCACCGGACTCATGGCCGCCAATGACCACGGCATACGAATCATCCGCCACTGGCGTGAAGTGGGCGGAAACGCCGTCGTGTTCGATATCAAGGACAGTGATGGCAGCGTGACCATCCCCTTCGATCATCCGCTGCTGGGAAGTCACCACAGCTCCTTCCACGACTTGCCCAAGTTCATCCACTTCCTGCATTCGCAGAACTTGCACGCCATCGCTCGGATCGCCATCTTCCGCGACCAGCGGCTGGTTGAAACCCATCCCGAGCTGGCCGTGAAATCGCACAAGACCGGACAGGCGTGGCGCGAGAACGGCAAGCTGGTATGGACCGATCCCTCCCAGCCCAAGGTGCAGGAATACGACATCGCACTGGCCAAGAAGGCCGCCGAAGCCGGCGCTGACGAAATCCAGTTCGATTACGTCCGATTCCCCGCCGAGGGCGACCAGAAAGATGCCAGCTTCTACTTCCAGACCGAGCATCCGGAGTGGCACCGCTCAGATGTAATTGCCGACTTCCTGAAACACGCCTATGCCGAAATTCATCCCACGGGCGCGCTCTTGTCGCTCGACGTATTCGGCATCATGGCATGGCAGCGTCCCGGTCGACCTGGCCCATACCGGTCAGGACATCGTGCGCATGGCCAAATATTGCGACGTGCTCTCGCCTATGATTTATCCGTCACACTTCTTCGGCATGGATGGAATCGCCCATCCCGGTGACGCGCCTGAGCATTTCATTGGCGAGTCGATGGTGCGATTTGAAAAGATCACCCAGGGCAGCGGCGTAGTAATCCGGCCCTGGCTGCAAGCCTTCCGCTGGAGAACCAAGACTTACTCGCCGAAATATATCGAGGCCCAGGTGATCACCGCGAAGAACAAAGGCGGAATCGGATTCCTGTTCTGGAATGCCGCCAATGACTACAGCAAGCCCTATGCGGCCATGCCAGAGATGATCGCGGCCAAGGGGCAGTATTTCCGAGGAGACGAAGTAGCCACGAGAGTGCGGGCCGCAGAGCTATCTGCCACTCCCGTGCTTCCAGTCGGAAGCGTCAAACCCTAGCTCTTATCGTCTGTCATGCTAATTGCCGTCATCCTGAACGACTTCAGAGCTGAAGGATCTCGCGTGCACCAGCACAATCCTTCGGCAGGGATATAGCCGCTTCCTGCTAGATCCTTCGCTAGCTCAGGATGACCCATAATTTAGAGAAGAGCAGCGAGTCTCGTCCAGCACCAGGCTGAGGTTGCCCAATACGCGGGTCCGCAAAATGATTACCCGTGTAGGTCCTCACCAGGCGAAAAGCGCGCCGGGTTCGACCGCTCGGTTATAATTCCCCTAGTCAGTAGGAGTACTCCATGGCGATTCAAAAGACCGAGAAGATCTGGCACAACGGCAAACTCATTCCCTGGGACAGCGCCCAGCTGCACGTGATGTCGCACGTCGTGCATTACGGCTCGTCCGTGTTTGAGGGCGTCCGATGCTACGCTCTGCCCAGTGGCCCCGCGATCTTTCGCGCCAAAGAACACATGCAGCGGCTGCTGGATTCGGCCAAGATTTATCGCATTGATGTGGACTACACCGTCGAAGAACTGATCGCCGGCATGTCCGAGGTGGTGAAGAACAATGGAGTCTGGCCCTGCTACATCCGCCCCATTGTGTTGCGCGGTTATGGCGAAGCCGGAGTAAACCCGTTCAACTCGCCCACCGAGGTCTACATCTGCAATTATCCCTGGGGCAAGTATCTGACGTCGGAATCCGGCGAAGGTGCGGATATCTGCGTCTCTTCCTGGACCCGCATTGCGCCCAATACCCTGCCAGCCATGGCCAAGTCAGCCGCGAACTACATGAACTCGCAGCTCATCAAGATGGAAGCCGTCATCAACGGTTATGTCGAGGGTATTGCGCTCGATGCCAACGGTTACGTCAGCGAAGGCTCGGGAGAGAATGTTTTCGTCGTCCGCAACGGAGTGCTGAATACCGCTCCTCTGGGGAATTCGGTGCTGCCCGGCATCACCCGCGAATCAGTGTTGCAGATCGCCCGCGACCTGGGCATCCCCGTAACCGAGCAGGGCATTCCGCGCGAACTGCTTTACATCGCGGATGAAGTCTTCTTCACGGGCACTGCGGCCGAGGTCACGCCGATTCGGTCAGTGGACAAGATCAGCGTCGCTAAAGGCACCATCGGCCCCATCACCAAGGCCATTCAGAAAGAGTTCTATGCCATCGTTAACGGGGAGAAGCCCGACAAGTATAAGTGGCTTACGCCGGTAGCGGTGAGAAGCAAGCAGCCGGTCGGCGTTTAGGTTCTTGAACCTCAGATCTGAGAATTTATCTCTCAGAGTTTCAAGCGGCAGGTAGATCGATGAGCTGTTGAATCGAAGCGTCGGCTTTTTCATAAGCGGCTTGAAATTTGCTGGTGGGGGTGTGGAGTTGGGTGGGTTGGCGGTGGAACAGGCTGTTGGCCAAGGGGCCGCAGACGCGCTGGTGAAAGAGAGTGAACATGAGGGCCACACGGATGCCTTTTTGGGTGAGCCGGTAGGCGTAGCGGGAGCCGTCGCGCTCTAGCAGGGTATGTGCTTTGAGCTTGCGCAGGTCATAACGGAGTTGGGTGAGGGTGTAGTTTTCGGGGGTGAGTTGGAAGGCGGAGAGGATGGCTTCATGGATTTGGCGGGAGCGCCATCCGCCCAGTTGGGTACCACGGTGGAGCAGGACTTCCATCAGGCGGAGCATACGGGTGTCCTGGATCTTAATGCCGGGGATTTTGGTGTTTCCAGAAGGGATGGGCAGAGCCAGACGCTGGAATAGAGGGAAGTCAACGTGAACGTCCAGAGCTTGGGCCTCGAACTGAGCGAAACGGTCGGTCACGGTAGCCAGAGTCTGACGGACGGTTTCTAAGTTATCCAAGGATTTTTTCAGTCCGAAGTCTCGCAGGTTGTTACTGAGGACCTCCAAGCGCAAGAAGGTCGAGAACTTCTCGTACATGCGGAGCACGGCATTCTTGGCGCAGGCGCGCAGCACGTGATGGCCATGTTCCATTCTTTCCAAGACCGTAGTGAGCTTGCCCCGCAGTCGCTTGTGGAGACGAAAGCCGAACATCTGGGAGAGCTTGTCGGCGGTGAGGCGGAATAGTCCTAAGTCGCAGGAGCGCTCGAACAGTTTGTGGATGGGGAAGTTGCGTCGGAAGATGAAGTTCCGACAGTATTCCACCTGTTGTAGGGAGTAGTGGCGACTGAGATTGATAGCGGCTCGGTCTTTCTGGGAAAACTTTGGTCCTACCACCCAAGTCCAATGATCAAGCTGCTTGTGAATGACTTGGGCACTGAGACGGTCGGCCGCCGCCTGTAAGGCTTTTTGATCGGCCACCCAGAGAAAGGCATTGTCGTCTTTACGGAACGGCACGCCGGCGCGCTCCAGTTCGCGTTCGATGAAGTGATGGCCATTGAGATAGTAGGTGACGGAAAAGGGGAGGAACGATCCCACGCACAAGGCGATCGGCCCCAGCACTTCGTCGCGAATGTAGAAGTAATAGTGAGTGTAGCGGGAACGCTGTCGGGCGAGGATGCGGTAATGGGGATCGTCGACCGGAAACTTGGGAACGGCGGAACGGAAGGAGGGTCCCAGTTCCATGCTCTTGAGGATGAAATAGACTCGCGAACTGATGGCGGCGCTCCGTTCGTCGCAGGTACGATGTTCTCGGGGCGGGTGAGCAAGGGCAGATGGCCAAGGATGACGATGCGATCGAAACAGTGATATACCAAGGCCAGCAGGCTGCCAAACAGCTTTGCAAAGGTCTCCATCGGTTTCTTCCTTTGACTCTTGCGTCGAGAACAAGATCATCGGACAAAGAACCGATGGAGATCAAAATTTCAAATATCTTTGGGTAGCTTTAGGTGGATGATTGGGTTTCGGGGCGCTTAATTTCGCCCCCTTTTCTTTTGACTCCATTGGTACTGCCCACGTGGGGGCGGCCGCCCCGGCTGTCCGGCGGAGCGCAGCTCCGCAGCCTTGAAGTCCGACCCACGCTTTGCAAGTAGGAAAACTGTCCAGAATGGCGAGCCTCGCTCGCCCGGATAGCCGAGGGCGATCCTTTAATCCGAAAGGCTTGTCCCTGTCGCGTCCCTCGTCGTTACTTAGGTCATCTTGGGGCGAGTGACTTTTCGGTTCATCATACGGGAGGTTATTTGGGGGAAGTGTCGAATGAATATTGATGACTTGCTGCGCATCGCCATGGAGCGCCGGGCCTCTGACTTGCATTTGAAGGTAGGAAACTATCCCCATCTACGCATCGATGGCGACCTGACTCCGCTGACTGACCAGCCGCGCGTCAGCGCTGAGGACATGCTGACCATGGCGTTCAGCATGATGTCCGCGCGCCAGAAACAGAAATTCAAAGAGACCACGGAAATCGATATGGCCTACGGCGTAGCCGGACTGGGCCGCTTCCGCGTGAACGTTTTCCAACAGCGCGGCAACGTAGGACTGGTACTGCGCGTCATCCCCACCAAGATTCGCGCCCTCGATGAACTTTATCTGCCCAAGATTGTGGAACAGGTTTGCGAAATGCCGCGCGGCCTGATTCTGGTGACCGGCGTTACCGGTTCCGGTAAGTCAACCACGCTGGCCGCCATGGTGGACCGCATCAACTCCACCCGCGCCGAACACATCATCACCATCGAAGACCCCATCGAATTTCTCCATCGCGACAAGAAGGGCTACGTGAACCAGCGCGAGGTGGAAGTGGACACGCCATCCTTCGGCGCCGCGTTGCGCGCTTCCCTGCGTCAGGATCCCGGACGTCATCCTGGTCGGCGAAATGCGTGACCTGGAAACCATCGGCACAGCGCTGCACGCCGCGGAAACCGGCCACATGGTGTTCTCGACGTTGCACACACTGGACGCGGTCGAAACCATCAACCGTATTATCGCCATCTTCCCTCCACCGGAACAGAAACAGATTCGCTTGCAGTTGGCCGCAGTGCTGCGGGCTGTTATCAGCCAACGGCTGGTGCGACGCTGCGATGGCGACGGCCGAGTACCCGCGGTCGAAGTGATGATCAACACGGCATACATCCGCGAATGTATTTTGGTTCCGGAAAAGACGCGCGCTGTCCGCGACGCCATCTCTGCGGGAACTTCGCAGTACGGCATGCAGACCTTCGATCAATCGCTATGGGATCTGTTCCAGGCCGGGCTGATCAACTACGAAACCGCTTTGGAAAACGCATCCAACGCCGACGATTTCAAGTTACGGATGCAGGGCGTTTCTTCTACCAGCGACATTTCCCGCAACGCTATGCAGCAGACCGGCTTCAGCGGCGGGCGCTGATTTTCTGCCCGCAAAAGCCAAGGGCGCGCTTTAAATGCGCGCCCTTTTTTTGGTCTCCGGATTAGCAGAAGCGAGACGTACCGGGTGCTGTCGCTATTTCGCCGCCAAGGTTTGTGGCTGGCTCAAATATCCCGTTCCATATTTCGCATGATGACAGTCGCCACCCTAGAATTGTCAAAACGTCATGCAGGGACGAAATATCGAACACGCGGTTCAAACGAGTACGAGTGAGCATCTCGAGGACCAGGTGCGCCGGGTTCACCAGTTTAAGCTGGATGCCACGGTTAGACGTCCAGTGATGCAACGACACTAGCGCGTTCAACCCGCCCGCGTCCATGAATTCCACTTGCGAGAGGTCCAGCACCACGATGCGCGTGGTCTTCTGCGAGACCACCGTATTCCTGAGCGTACAGACTTCGACGCCGCGCACCAATCGTCCGCTGCAGTGCACCACCGCCACTTCGCTGTTCTTTTCGACATCTATCGTAAGCATGACTGACTCCCTAATTTTCTTTTCATGATAGACGACTCGAGGAGAAGAAAGTCACCGCCCAGCCTCCGGCTCACTCGTGAATTTCAGCCATCCCTGGTGTATACGTAGTTGGTAGTACAGGAGTTCCATGCTCAAGCTGTAGTGAGCGTGCGATTGCTATTTTTTACAAACAATTTACATTGCTGAAACTAAGTCGCTCGCTATGTCGTTTCCCCGCCCCAAAAAGACTGATTCCGAAGACGTTCTCTATGAGTATGCGGTAGGCGCACTAGCCCGCCGCATGCGTTCCGTTGCTGAACTCAAACGCTTGCTCCGGCCGCGCGTCGAAGCTGACACTGAATATGGCAAGACGTTAGTGGAATTGGTCATCCGCCGCCTGAAGGAGCAGGGTTATCTGAACGATGCCAAGTATGCCGCCGCATTTTCTTCATTCCGCCGCGACAATGAAAAGTTCGGGCGCCGGCGGGTGATCACTGACCTAAAAGCGAAAGGAGTCCACGGCGAAGTGATTGATAAGGCAGTGGAGTTGGTCTACGACGAGGTAAATGAAGAAAGGCAGGCCCGCGACTACCTGCACCGCAAGCGCCTGCAACCGCCGAAGAGCCAGAAAGACGCGGCACGCATCTTCCGCCAATTGATGCGTGCCGGTTTCGGAGCCAAGACGATCTTTGCCATCCTGAAAAAGTGGGATGTGGATGACGAGACCCTGACCGCGCTGGAGGGGGAACTGGAGTGAGCGTGGCGCCCGGACGAGGCGCGTCCCCGTGGGCGGCAGCGTTGCGTTTGTGCCGCAAATGCTGGATACTCCCTTGCACCCGTTTCACTTAACAGGAGGAAATAATGCAAACAAGATGGATGATAGCAATCGCAGCCATGCTGCTCGGCCTGGCATCGTTCGCCTACTCGCAAGACGTCAAGTCCGACGTCGACAAAGCAGCTGACAAGACCGCGGACGCCACCAAGGACGCAGCCAAAGATACGGCTCACGCGACCAAAAAAGTAGTCAAGAAAACCGCTCACGCCACTGACAAGGCGGCCGACAAGACCGCGGATGCGACCAAGGACGCGGCCAAAGATACCGAACATGGCACCAAGAAAGTCGCCAAGAAAACCGAACACGGTGTCGACAAGGCGGCCGACAAGACTGCGGACGCGACCAAGGACGCAGCCAAAGATACGGGCCACGTGGCGAAGAAAACAGGGCACGGCATCAAGAAGGGCGTGAAAGACGTCGGTCACGACGTTAAAGAAGGCGCGGAGAAAACAGGCGACGCAGTAAAGTAGGAAATCGCCCCGGAGGGGACTTCAGCTCGGCGCTCAAGCGCCGGGTGTTTGTTGGAACATGTCCAGGGGGACATCTGACGATGGACCGGCGTTTCAACGCCGGATCGGCTGGCAGCAATCAATGGCGCCCCGTGGGGGCGCCTGAAGACCTATCCCCACACGCATTTCGGATCCATCTCTCTACGACGACCACACGCCTCTTCGGCGGCGCGGCACGCTTCTGTGACGAACGAACAATGTGGGCCGTTGCGATCGGCGACGCCCTTTTGCCGATGCTAGAATCGAATACAAACATGCTGACCGGCTCCGACATCCGCCGCAAATTTCTGGACTTTTTCGTTCAGAAGGGGCACCGCGATGTGCATTCCTCGTCGCTCGTCCCGCAGAACGACCCAACCCTGCTATTCACCAACGCAGGCATGAATCAGTTCAAGGACATCTTCCTCGGCCTGGAAAAGCGCGACTACACCCGGGCCACGACTTCGCAGAAATGCGTACGCGCCGGCGGCAAACACAACGATCTCGAAAACGTCGGCTTCACCAACCGCCACCACACGTTTTTCGAAATGCTGGGAAATTTTTCCTTCGGCGACTACTTCAAAAAAGACGCCATCGCCTACGCCTGGGAGCTGATCACGTCTCCCTCATGGTTTGCGATAGAAAAGGACAAGCTGTACGTCACTATCTTCAATGGCGAAGGCGGGATGTCGCGTGATGCCGAAGCTTACGACTTGTGGCTCGGCCAGGGCGTGCCCAAAGACCGCATCTTCGAGTTTGGATTGAAAGACAACTTCTGGCAGATGGGCGACACCGGCCCCTGCGGTCCATGCAGCGAGATTCACTATGACATGGGCGTGGCCGCGTCAGACCAGGGTCACACCGACTGCAAATTCGGCTGCGACTGCGGACGGTATGTTGAGCTGTGGAACCTGGTCTTCATGCAGTTCGACCGCGATACCAGCGGGAAGTTGAATCCGCTGCCCAAGCCATCGATCGATACCGGGATGGGGCTGGAGCGTGTCACAGCAGTGCTGCAGGGGGTAATCTCGAATTACGATACGGATTTGTTCATACCGCTGATTGAGAGAGCCACCCAACTCACCGGAAAGCGATATTTCGGACAAAAAGATATGCCGAGTGCTGATTTCACGGTTCAGCAGATGATGCAACAAAACGCGTCTCTGAGAATCATCGCAGACCATTCACGCGCAACGACCTTTCTCATCTCTGACGGGATTCTTCCTTCCAACGAGGGTCGCGGGTATGTACTGCGCAAAATCATCCGTCGGGCTATCACGCATGGACGACTTCTTGGACAAAACGAGCCTTTCCTCTACCAGATGATCTTCGCTGTCGGAAATCTTATGGACGGCGCTTATCCGGAACTTCGGGAGACAGTAGAGCGAGTTTCGAGAGTTGTTCGTGGCGAGGAGGATCGATTCCGACATACCGTTGCGATCGGATTGAAAGAGCTTGAGAGGATTGTCAAGCAGCCGTCAACGCAGGCGAAATCGATTTTGGTTGACGAGTTAATTGCGGATCGACCAGAGCACAGGTTGGAGCTGAAGAACGCCTTCCATTCGGCCAAAAGAGAAATGGACGATCAAATCCTTCTACGTGCCGCGGCGATCTTTGCTCCTGGTGAGAGCTATCACAAGCTCATACAACAGTGGCCGAGTGCAGACCGACTTCGAGCCACAATGCTGGGCGGCGCCGATGCGTTCAAGTTGTATGACACGTATGGCTTGCCATTGGATTTCATGCAGGACGCTTTGCGCGATCAGGGGGTCCATTTTGACCAGCAAGGATTCGAAACTTCGCTGGCGATGCAGCGTGGCCGTGCCCGCGCCTCCTGGAAAGGCGCAGCCAAGCAAACCGCTAACCCCGCCCACCAGCAGCTCCCGAAGTCAGAGTTTGAAGGCTACCGCCAAACCCGCTCCGACGGCTGCGAAGTTCTGGCCATCATCCGCAAAGGTCAAGGCGTGCAGGAACTTAAGCCCGGCGACGAAGGCGAGATCATCCTCGACCACACTCCGTTTTACGCCGAGTCGGGCGGACAGGTCGGCGACCGCGGATGGCTCTACGGCGACGATCACAACACTGTCATGGCCGACGTGAAAGGCTGCTACTCCCCCATCCAGGGAGTACGCGCGCATCAGGTCATTGCGAAGCAACCGATTCGCGTGGGCCAGAAAGTGGATGCTGTGGTCAACAGCGAAATCCGCCAAGCCACAATGCGCAATCACACCGCCACGCACCTTCTGCAGGCCGGGCTGCGCGAGGTTCTGGGCACGCATGTGAAGCAGGCGGGGTCCCTGGTGGCGCCCAACCATCTGCGCTTTGATTTCTCGCACTTCACCGCGGTCGCGGACGAAGAACTGCAGGACATCGAAGACCTGATCAACAAAGAAGTGCTCGGTAATCAGAAGATCGAAGTCATCGAGAACGTACCGATTGATGTCGCCATCAACGAATACAAGGCCATGGCGCTGTTCGGAGAGAAATATGGCGACAAGGTTCGCGTGATCAAGATTGGCGACTTCTCCACCGAACTGTGCGGCGGCACCCACACGGGCGCTACCGGCGAGATCGGCCTGATTAAAGTTTTGAAGGAAGGCAGCGTGTCATCGGGCGTGCGCCGCATCGAGGCCGTCACCGGAGAAGGTTCGCTGCGTCATTTCCAGAGAGATCATCAATTGGAGAATGTGGTGGCGAGCTTCGTCGGACCCACCCTTTCGCAGAAAACGCGAAAGGATGGGGCGCCCCCGACCGGAGAGGCCGCGATGTCTCCCGCCGAAGCCTTGAAACTGGAACTGGAAAAGAAAGACGCGGAGATCAAGCGACTGGCCCGCGAACTCGATCAGGCGCGGATGAAGTCGGCATCGTCTACGGTGGCATCAGTGACCGACCAGATCAAAGATGTTCGCGGCGTAAAAGTTCTGGCGCACCGGGTGGACAATCTCGAGCGAGCGCAGATGCGTACTTTGGTCGACCAACTGCGCGACAAGTTGGGATCGGGCGTTGTGGTCCTGGGCTCGGCCACGAACGCTAGCGTCGGTCTTATTGTCGGCGTCACGAAAGACCTTACGAGTAAAATCCAAGCGGGCAAAGTCATCGGGCCCATTGCGCAGAAGGTCGGAGGCAAGGGCGGCGGCAGACCTGATCTTGCCGAAGCTGGCGGCAAGGACCCTGGGGCGCTGGATGCCGCGCTGGGCGAGGTTTACGGGGTGGTGGACGCTTTGTTGGGAAACTAATTTCGGTTGTCAGACATCAGTTCCCGGTTCTCAGACGAGTTCGCGCGCACTTTGCCGTTTGCTACACTCCGCGGCACGAGGAGGGCGAATGAAGAATCGCATCCGTTTCATCAGCCACAAGCAAAAGAAAATTCTTCTGGTGGATGGTACCGGTTGCTCAGCCGAGCAATTGGAAGAATTCGCCACGCTTGTTCCCGCCCGGGTCACTGCGGAACCTCGGGGATCGGTGCTGCTTCTGGCCGATTTCACCGGCGCGCAGTTCGACAAGAAGAGCCTGGAGCGTTTTAAGCCCGCTTTGGTTCTCGACCGGCCGTATCTGAAGCGTTCGGCTTGGGTGGGAACGGAGGGCTTACCCAAAATATTCTACGAGCACATGAAAAACTTTTCGCAGCGGGATTTGCCAACGTTCAAGACCCGCGAGGAAGCTTTGGAGTGGCTGGTGGCGGACTAAACGCAGCGAGGGCGAGACGCCCTCGGGACAGCCGGCGAGCCTGCCCTGAGCGAAGTCGAAGGGACGCCGGCGCTACTAACTTCAACTTCTCCACTTCAATGTGACTGGACCAGCCAGGGGATGTTTCAACTCGGCGCCCGTCTTCCGCGATTCCAGAAGCGCCGCTTTCAATCCGAAATACCATTTGGCGGGACGGTCGGCGTCATCGATCAGCATCAGGTGCGGGTTGTGCTTCAGCCCTTCTGACTGTTGTTCCATCGTCTGCCGATCTTGTTCTACAAATTTCGCAAACACAAACTTGAGCAGCTGCGGTCCCAGCGGCACCCAGAGAAAAATGTTCCACGCCGCAACTACGTCGATGCGGCAATGGCTTCGGGTTATGGGCGTCACCGTGGTCAACGAAGAAAACCAGTATTTGCCGGCGCGAATTGTCTCGAGGCGCAGGTTGGGTAGAACGAAATCAATAGTCGTGGTGATGGATTCGGCGTCGGCGTAGAGCCGCAGCAACTTGTACGGCGCGCTGTTCGAGCTGGGCGTGTGCGCGCTCATGCGAAAGCCGTTGGGAATGGGCTCGAAAGTTTTCTGCTTCTCGTGGATGCTGCTGCGACTGCGCCACCACCAGGCCTGATGAACGAACGGCCCGTGCGCCGGATCCATCAGCCCGATGATTCCATGATCGACACTGCACGGTAGATCGGCGGTGAGGTAAGCGAGTTTGTACTTCTCGCTGAAGGTAGGCACTCGCGGCGCGGGCATGGGAGCGTCGTCAGCTTTGCTGAATCCGGCTCCCGTCGGCAGCAGTTCGGGAATGTGGACCCAGATGAAGCCGTCATGCTCTTCACAGGGATAGCTGCCGGCATAGATGCGGTCAATCTTCAGCTTCTGGTCTGCGGTGAGGGACGGAATGAGCTGGCACTGGCCGGTGTGTCCATCGAACCTCCAGCCGTGATAGCTGCATTCCACCTGCTGGCCGTCAAAGTGGCCGTGGGAAAGCGGCATGCCGCGGTGCGGACAAGCGTCATGCAGTGCAAAAGGGCGGCCCTGACGATCGCGTCCGATAGCCAGCGGGGTCTCGAGCAACATAGCTTTTTGCAGTTGGCCGCCGCCCACCTGCTGACCGGGCAGGGCGCGATACCAGAAGCCATATAGCATCAGGGAGTCCGGCGCTTCGCGTTGCGGCAGGGAGACGTCGTGCATGGGGGACGGAGGCAGCCTACTACAGCCGACAAAGGAGGTAAAAGCCGCCCTTGGCGTTACTCCTCCCGAGGCCTCAGCGACGCAGCCATCGCGAGGTAACCAGCCAGCACGGTAAATATCTATATTTTCAACGAATTGCAGTATTACTTCGGTGGTTCTATTGGTCTTCAGAGCAATTGCTACAGGCCCAACGCCCGCCTATAATCGTTTCACTCTGGTAGATGTTTCTCCGTCAGGTTCCGGGTCGGTAGGCGCGGGGTATTTGTCTGTCCGCGAGCTCGTGCTAAACCCGGCTATGCGAAAACGCCTGCAAATCGCCCTGATGGCTAGTTCCGTACTCGCGACCTTCCTTTCTCTCACCACGCCATATCTGCGGGCACAAGCCGGTTCCGCAAGCATCACCACCAGCATCGACAGCTCTGGACGCAAAGTCTTCGTGAACGACGAGACACCGGTAGCGCCAAGGCGCTCGACAACTCCTGCGATCCAAAGCCGTGGGCTGATGTATTGGAGTCCCACCGCACACGCCTGGAAATCGGTCGCATCGGCCAATATCCGGGCGGCGCGTTCGGCTGCGGCTGAAGTCAGCACTTCGCAGCAGGTTTCCAGCTTCGTGAGCGGTAAGCCATTCACGCAGCAGGAGATTGATGCCGCCATTGACCAGGCAGCGTCCCGGCATAACGTGGACCCCAGCCTGGTACGGGCGGTCATCAAGGTGGAATCGAACTTCAACCCCAACGCAGTTTCCCGCACTGGGGCGATGGGGCTGATGCAGTTGATGCCGCAGACGGCTCGCCAACTGAACGTAGTCAACCCGTTCGATCCGCAGCAGAACGTGGACGCGGGCGTCCGCCACCTTAAGAGGCTCATGGAAAATTATGGTGGCGACGTCAGACTGAGCCTGGCCGCCTACAATGCCGGCGCGGGCGCGGTGGCGAGAAGCGCCGGAGTACCGCACTTCCGCGAGACCCGCGCCTACGTCAGGCGGATCACGCAGTTGTATTACGGCGACACGGCTTCAGGCTATCGTATCCTGAGCAGCCCGGTACACGAGCCGGTGCGAGTAAAGCGGGACGAGCGGGGCGTGCTGTCGTTCAGTAACACCGACTAGGCGTCCAGCAACACCGATTGAGAGATCGGCATCTTTAATACAGTAACTAAGCAACCGAATGTAGCTCCCGGCGAGCTACGCGATTACGGGCTAAGCGACTACAGGCTAGAAAATTGAAGAACTCCGATCGAAGCCAACGCGCAAAGCGTCTCGGTGCGGCTCTGCTTCTCCTGTTGCTCCCAGTGCTGCCCCTGCAAGCACGGAGTAGGTCTGAGGCCTGGGCCTCGACCCAGTACACCACCGCGCAGCGCCTGCGGGAGACTCTGAACAACCTTCCCGCCGCGCAGCAGACCCGCAAGGAATATCAGCATGTGATTTCCGCCTACCGCCGTGTGTATTACGGGTCGCCGGCGTCCTCCAAAGCGGATCCCAGTGTAGTGGCCGTGGCTGAACTGCTGGTGGAAATGGGGCGGCGCTTTAGTGACGACAGGATTCTGCATGCAGCGATCGGGCAATATAAGTTTCTGCGCCGTGAATATCCCGGCAGCCGAGACCGCTTCGACGCGCTCTTCGCCGTCGGCCAGATTTACCAGGATGATCTCAAAGATCCGGCGCAAGCCAAGCTTGCATTCGGGGAGTTTCTTCACCGCTATCCTCACCACCACCTGGCCAACGAGGCCCGCAAGGCGCTTACCGAACCGGCACAGCAAGCTGGGTTGAGATCAGAAGACGAGAAGGACTCGGATGACGATTCCAACGCTCCGAAGGGTCGGGCGGGGAAGGAAGTTTCCAGCAAGAGTCCGAAGCCTTCTGCCGCCGAAGCCCCGGACTCGCAGGACGTGACCGGCAGCCGGAAGCCGTCGCATGTCACCAGTGTCCGCCACTGGTCCAACCCGGAGTACACCCGGGTCGCGATTGGACTGGAAAGGGAAGCAAAGTTCGAGTCTCAGCGCATTGAGCATCCCGAGCGAATTTTTTTCGATCTGCTCGATACCAACCTGACGTCGTCGCTCCTGGGCAAGACCTTCGATGTGGATGACGGGCTGCTGAAAAAAATCAGGGTGGCGCAGTTCCAGCATGGTAGGGCGCGGATTGTGCTGGAGGTCGCGGACCGTTCCGACTACACCACCTCTTTGCTCAGCGATCCGCCGCGACTGATCATCGATATTCACAACATCGATACTCGCAGCAAAGACGTTCAGGCAAAAAAAGTGGTGCCTGGAGTACCCTTGCAAGTATCGGTTGCGGCGAGTACCCGGAATCCGAAGACTTCGGATGCGGCCGCGGCTTCGGCGTCCCAGCCGCTCGCGGCTGCAGAAGGCAAGTCACAGGCCAGGATTCCAGCCGGCAAGCCGATGCTAGTCACGACCAGCAACGGCACCCCCAAAACGGTGGTCGAAGCAGACGATGACGACGACAGCGCTGCTACGGTGGCCAAACTCGACCCTCCGGATAGCATCAAGCCCGCGGCCAAGGCGCCGATCGCGCCGCCCCCGCCTGCGTTGACTTTGCCCACGCTTTCGAGAAGCTCGAGCCGGAACCGGCGGCAACCGGCAGCGATTTTTCCGGATGTCCGCGAAGCCTCGCCGACCGCCAAGGGCGACCGCTCGCTGATCCGCGCCCTGGGATTGAAGATCGGCAAGATCGTGATCGATCCCGGCCACGGCGGACACGATACCGGCACCATCGGTCCCAACGGCCTGGAGGAGAAAGATCTGGTGCTCGACGTAGGCCGGCGGCTGGGCAAACTGCTGCAGGCACGGCTTGGCGCCGACGTGGTTTACACTCGCAAGGACGACACGTTCATTCCGCTTGAGACTCGCACCTCGATCGCCAACCAGGAGCAGGCGGACTTGTTCGTTTCGATCCACGCCAACTCCAGTCGCGACCCGGATGCGCGGGGGGTCGAAACCTACTACCTGAACTTCACGTCCTCCGCCGAAGCCCTGGATGTGGCAGCACGCGAAAATGCTGCCTCGGACAAATCCGTCTATGAACTTCAGGATCTGGTGAAGAAGATCGCGTTAAAAGAGAAGATTGAGGAATCGCGCGAGTTCGCTTCCAACGTGCAACGCGCGCTGCACAGCGGACTGGCCGCCAAGAGTCCCGGAATCCGCGACCGTGGGGTCAAGAAGGCGCCGTTTATTGTGCTCATTGGGGCCAACATGCCGTCTATCCTGGCCGAGATTTCGTTTGTCAGCAATCCCGGCGACGAACGAAGATTGCAGACTTCCGACTATCGTCAGCGCATCGCGGAATCGCTCTACCGGGGGATATCGAAGTATGTAGGCGGATTGAGCGGCGTCAAGGTCGCCAGCAAGATTGATAAAGGCGAGAGCCAGTAATTCAACATTCCTCCCGCGGGTCTGCCCAGAAGAAGCCACGCTTGCAGTCTTTGCGCCCTTTGCGGTTCAGATTTTTTCTTTGCTTGCGCCAAGGGCAACCTCCTAAGCGCAAAGGACGCAATGATCTCCGCAAAGTGCGCAAGTGAACCCCGCGAATCAGGCTCTCGAATGGAAACTTTCCGCTCTCGTCTGTAGTCTAAGTATTGCAGGGGCTTCCCGCGTCTGCCCCAGTCGTCCTAATGGTTATCAAATTCATGTCCGTTCTGATTCTGTTGTTGTGCGGATTGGGCTCGGCCTTCGCGGGCGAGTCGCCCGCGGCCAAACCCTCATCACCGTCGATTCTCCCCCCGCAGTTCGCTGGATGGCATGTTTCGGGCTCGACAAAGACCAGCAAAGATCCGGCTGTGGCCGATTCCGTAAATGCCGCCCTGCTCAAAGAATATGGCCTGACCGACTTTGAATCTGGCACCTACACCCGCGATGACGGACGCAAGGTCGTCATCCAGGCGATCCGGTTCGCTGATGCCAGCGGAGCCTATGGCGCATTCACCTATTACAAGATGCCCCAGATGCTCACGGAGTCGATTCCCGATCAAGCCTCTTCGCTGAACGAGCGGGTGTTGTTTTATCGTGGCAACATTCTGGTGGACGCCGTATTCGAGAAGCTGAGCGCCATGTCCGCTGCCGAATTGCGGGACTTGTCCGAAACGCTGCCTCGGCCTGCCGGAAACACGGGAAATCTGCCCAGCCTGCCACAGTATCTTCCCAAGTCGGGTTATGTGAAGAACACCGCCAAATATGTGGTGGGGCCGGTGGGCCTGGAGAAAATCGGAGCCCCGCTCTCCGCCCAACTGGTGGACTTCAATTCGAGCGCCGAAGTGGCCCTGGGCACGTACCAGACTGCAGACGGCGTCGCCACGCTGATGTTGATCGCTTATCCCACGCCGCAACTAGCGGCGGAACATCTGCGGAAGATCGATGCTGCCACCCAAGCCAGCGCGCAGCCACAGGCCGGAAGTCCGATCGCGATTGCAGGTCCCATCTTCGACAAGCGTACCGGCCCCATGCTGGTGATCGCGAACGGCACGATTTCGCAGGGAGAAGCACGGGCTCTCTTGAGTTCGGTGAACTACGAAGCCGACGTCACCTGGAACGAAAACACGTATCAGGGGAAGAAGAACAATCTTGGCAATCTGCTGTTGAATGTGTTTCTGCTGTGCGGGATTCTGATCGTATTCGCAAGCGTAGCGGGGCTCGCATTTGGAGGCATTCGGATCTTCTTTAATCACATTTTGCCCGAGAAAGTTCTGCATCGCGAAAAAGACACAGATTTCATCTCCCTGAACCTGTCCGAAGGTCAGGACGGGGCCTCCGATTCCAAGGTAAGCCCATCAATCAAAGCGGTTTAGGGGAGAAACTCAGCAAGAAACCTGAAAATGGACCGCTTCGCCAACCTGTTAACCTATTTTCTAAGTTGTTGAATCCAAAGATATTTATTTCCCAAAAATCCCTTGACACCCCCCTTTTTCGGCTCATAAGATTTCGCCAGAAAGTTTTAACGGATTTTTGCCCCGTTGGAACTATTCTCCCTAAAAGAAGAGGCCACCCCTTGCCAGGGTGGCCTTTTTGTTTTGGTGACAGTCGTCGGCGGTCCGTCGTCCGTCGTTCGTCGCGACCCAAACGCCCATCATGCACGGTTGAGCTAGCGGAGTTACTTCCTGAGTTTCCAGTCTTCGAAAAATGATTTGCCAACGATTAGCGACTAACCACCATCGGCCAAGAACCTTTACGCTCACCGCACTCGCAGTTAGAATCGAAAGCAAGCCGACGTAGCTCAGTTGGTAGAGCAGCCGATTCGTAATCGGCAGGTCAGCGGTTCAAGTCCGCTCGTCGGCTCCAGTTTTTAATTGGGTGCGAAGTTTTCCACGAGTTTTGCACTCCGAATTGGGCAAGTTATCTGCTGAGATTCCCTTTCAGGTCAGTTTCGCCTTGCCAACCAGTAGTAACTTTTCCGATAATATGGTGAGAGCCCCATATCAACCGTGTACCGATACAGTCAAGCCGATCTTCTGCGCATTCTAAGGGTCACGGCGCGTCAGTTGGCTGCGTGGGAGAAGGCCGGACTGGTGGCCGCTGCCGAGAGCTATTCATTTTTCGAACTCCTGCAAGTCAAGAAAGTGCGTGATCTGTGCGCCCGCAAGGTGCGTCCCGCAGTGATTCGGCAATCGCTTGAAGCCATGCTGAAGCATGTTGCAGGGATGGAGAACCCTTTGCTCGAGGCAGGGGCGTTCACCACGGGTCATCGGATTGCGTTCCGCCACAAAGGCAAAGTGGTCGAGCCCATTGCCGGCCAGTTCATGTTTGACTTCTCTCCCGGACAGCGGGTCGTGACCAGCACTCCGATCTCCAGCCGCAACGAGACCGCGCCGACCGATGCCGCCGAGCTTTTTGCGCGTGGCATTGCGCTCGAAGAAGATCCCAGCCATCAAACCCAAGCCATTGAGATGTACCAGCAGGTGCTGGAACTCGATCCCGAGCACGCCGCCGCGCATATCAACCTGGGCACGCTGCATTACAACCGGCAGGAATATGCGTTGGCGGAAAAGCATTACCGCCACGCCATCGAGGTGGATGCACGCTATGCCCTGGCTTACTTCGATCTGGGCAACGTGCTGGACGAAACCGGGCGGGTGGCAGAGGCCATCCAGACCTACAGCACGGCGCTGCAACTAGCGCCCACTTACGCCGACGCCCATTACAATCTGGCGCTGGCCTACGAGAAGATCAAAGAGCCACGCAATGCCCTCAGACACTGGCGCGCGTATGTGAAGCTGGATACGGTCGGTCCCTGGTCGGTGCACGCACGCAATCAGATCCAGCGCATTCTGCAGGCCGACGGATTGAAACTCATCCAGGGCGGAAAGCAGTAAACCTCACTTAACCTCCGGTTTTAAATGGAGGCCGGGCGAGACGCCCGTCCTCGATGAACGCAGCAAGTCATCTCGCAGGCGTTCCGCCCGCCTATTGGGCCGCCGGGACGGCGGCGCTACAAAAGCGGTGCTAGAATTCTTCGTCCTCCTAAATCTGTACCTTGAAGGTGCTTTCATGCCTGACACCGCATTGCAGATTCCGTCTCCCGCCCCGCTGACCTCGTTCACCGAAGACGAAATCATGTTTCGCGACAACATCCGCCAGTTTGCCGATGAGAAAGTCCGCCCGCTGGTGAAGGAGATGGACGAGAAAGGCGTCTTCGATCAGGATCTGATTCACCAGTTTTTTCAGCTCGGTCTCATGGGAATTGAAATTCCCGAGCAGTACGGCGGTGGCGGCGGCAAGTTCTTTGAAGCGATCCTGGCGGTTGAGGAAATGTCGCGGGTGGACGCTTCCGCAGGCGTCGTGGTGGACGTGCAGAACACGCTGGTCAACAATGCCTTGCTGCGCTGGGGCAACGAGGAACAGAAGAAGCACTTCCTGCCGCGCATGGCTGCCGACACCTGCGGCGCCTACGCACTCAGCGAAGCTGGTTCGGGATCGGATGCGTTCGCTTTGCAGACCCGGGCCACGCTCAAGGGCAGCGACTACGTTCTTAACGGACGCAAGCTGTGGATCACCAATGGCAAGGAAGCCGGCCTTTTTGTCCTCTTTGCCACGGTCGATCCCGCCGCCGGTTACAAGGGAATCACAGCGTTCGTTGTCGAGAAGAGTTTTACGGGGTTCACCGTGGGCAAGAAAGAAGACAAGCTGGGAATCCGCGCTTCGTCCACCTGTGAGCTGATTCTCGAAGACTGCTCCGTGCCCGAAATCCAACGTGCTCGGCGAGGTGGGCAAGGGTTACAAGATCGCGATCGAGACCCTGAACGAGGGCCGCATCGGGATCGGAGCGCAGATGGCCGGAGTGGCGCGCGGCGCCTGGGAGTACGCGGCGAAGTATGCACAGGAACGCAAACAATTCGGCAAGCCGATCGCCGACTACCAGGGCATCCAGTTCCAGATCGCACAGATGGCCACCGAGATCGAAGCGGCACGGCTGATGGTGTATAACGCAGCGCGGATGAAAGATGCTGGCATTCCGTTCGTCAAGGAAGCTGCGATGACCAAGCTGTTTTGCTCGCAGGTGGCGGAGCGAGTGACCTCCCTCGCCATTGAAATCTACGGAGGTTACGGCTTTACCAAAGACTATCCGGTGGAGAAATACTGGCGCGATTCGAAAATAGGAAAGATCTACGAAGGCACATCCAACATGCAGTTGGCCACTATTGCGAAGCTGGTGATGGGCGGGGAGTAAAACCACGCAGACCAGGCCAGATTCGGCAGTGAGCAGGGTTCCCTTGGCGACCTTTGTGACGGCCTGGCGCACTTTGCGGTTCAAGGGTTTGAGGTTGACGATGCCGGACGTCCAATATTCCTGATCGGCCTGCTTACAAATTCCTGGTGCGCCCGTCGAATGCTTGGGGTTGGGCTCGTCGGCTGCACGCTCGTGTAATCTCAAAGGAAAAACAAATGATCAAGCAAATGATAACTGCGCTCGTAATCGTATCGGCCGTTGTGCGCCGCATCAATGGCGCAAACGCCGGGTGCCGGGAAGGCTGAGCCCGAAAAGGCTCCCGTTCTTTTGCCCGGCCTGGACAAGCAGCTTATCGACACCACGGCTGATCCGTGCACCAATTTCTTCCAGTACGCCTGCGGTAACTTTTCCAAACTCTATCCCATTCCCAATGATCGTTCCACCTACGGAACCGGCGCCATGATCGCCGACCATACCGAACACATCCTGCATACCATGCTGGAAAAAGCTGCGGCGGGCGGCGCCGGCCGCACTCCCAACGAGCAAAAGATCGGCGACTCCTACGCTGCCTGCATGGACGTGGACACCATCACCCAAAAAGGGTTGACGCCGCTGCAAATGGAACTGGATCGCATTGCGGCCCTCAAGAACAAAGACCAGCTGCCCGAACTTCTCGCCCGCTATCAACTGATCGGCGTAAATGCTTTTCTCAACTTCGGCGAACAACAGGATTACAAGGACGCACGGAAGCAAATTGCCGTGGTCGACCAGGGCGGCCTGGGACTGCCCGAACGTGACTACTATTTCCGCACCGGCGACGCCGCCGCGAAAACCCGCGCCCAGTACGTGCAGCACATCGCGAACATGTTCAAGCTCACGGGCGAGTCGGAAAAGAAAGCTGCCAGTGACGCGGAGGCCATCATGCAGCTGGAAACTGCGCTGGCCAAGGTTTCCATGGACATCACTTCCCGGCGCGATCCCAACAAGGTCTACCACCTGATGCCGGTATCCGAACTTGCCACTCTGGCTCCGGGCGTGGCCTGGGACCGCTTTCTGGCGGCATCGGGGGCGCCCAGGGTCAGCGAACTGAACGTGGCGAATCCTGACTTCGTCAAAGGAATGAACAGCCTGCTCGATTCGACCGATCTGGAAACGATCAAGACCTACTTGCGCTGGCAGCTGATTACTTTCGACCCCGGGCTACGTGCTGCCCAAAGCGCTCGACGATGAACGTTTCGACTTCTACGGCCGCAAGTTAAGAGGCCAGCCGGAGCAAA
The DNA here is from genome assembly GCA_963803655.1 of Terriglobia bacterium. Taxonomy (GTDB): domain Bacteria; phylum Acidobacteriota; class Terriglobia; order Terriglobales; family Acidobacteriaceae; genus JAIQFF01. Next base: position 673,885 of record CAWDNR010000004.1, on the reverse strand, counting down.
GGGCCCGCTGGAAACGCTGCGTACAGGCTACCGACGGCGGCATTGGGTGAAGCTCTGGGCCAGGTCTATGTCTCCCAGGAATTTTCTCCCGCGAACAAACAGGCCACGCTGCAAATGGTGCAGGACATCGAGGCGGCGATGGACCAGGACATCGACACTCTGGACTGGATGAGTTCCGCGACCAAAGTTCGGGCCAAAGAAAAGCTGCGCGCGGTCGCGGACAAGATCGGGTATCCCGACCACTGGCGAGACTATTCCAATCTTGTCATTGTGCGGGACGACGCTTTCGGGAACGCGCTGCGCGCCACCGATTTTGAGAGCCGGCGCCAGCTGGCAAAGATCGGCAAGCCCGTCGATCGCGGGGAGTGGCTCATTACTCCGGCGACGGTCGACGCTTATTACAACCCCAGCATGAATGATATTAACTTCCCGGCGGGCATCCTTCAGTCGCCGCTGTATGACAGTCACGCATCGGACGCGTCGAACTATGGCCACGTTGGCGGCGTCGTAGGACATGAACTCACCCACGGCTTCGACGACGAAGGCCGCCAGTTCGACGGCAACGGCAACCTCGCAGACTGGTGGACCGCCGAGGATGGCAAACACTTTGACGAGAAAGCGGACTGCGAAGTGAAGGAGTACGGCAACTTCGTCGCGGTCGATGACGTGAAGGTAAACGGCAAGCTGACGCTGGGCGAGAACACCGCCGACAATGGCGGCCTGCGTCTGGCTTACATCGCGTTTCTGGCCGATGCGAAGCGGAAGAGCATTGACCTGGCACAAAAGCAGGACGGCTATACTCCGGCGCAACAATTCTTCCTCGGACACGGGCAGAGTTGGTGCGGCAGCACCCGCCCGCAGCAACTCCGCCTGCAAGTGCAAACCGATCCGCATTCGCCCCGGGAATTCCGGGTGAACGGCGTAGTGCAGAACATGCCGGAGTTTGGCCAGGCTTTCGGCTGCAAAGCCGGTCAGCCCATGATGCCGGTGAATGCCTGCCGGGTGTGGTAAGCGTCCGATAAAGGCCGGAGAGACGGGCATCTACTCCGTCTCTCTGTCTTGCAGAGTCTGACGGGCTTCGGGAAGGGCACGATTCGGGCGAGTCGAAAACCTAAACGAAGTGCCGTCAAACCGCCCCTAGAGCTGTCTATCCACCATTGTTGGTGAATCGCGATGTTATAACAGTTACCCATTCGCTAAGTTTTCTAAGGCGAAGAACAAAGCTGCAATCTGCCGGGATTACTCTCGGTTAGCCGTTTCTAACCGGCCAATCTTCCAAATTACATCCGTAAAAGCTATAGGTGAGGAGCAGTATTCTCTTCCAGTTGGATTCTCTTCAGGAGGAGGAGGGGTTCCACTTCCGGCTGAGATCTTGGCGGGTCAACGCCGGGGCAGAACCCCTGGGAGTTACGATTCTCTTTATCCCACTTTCTGCCTCGCCGTACAAGCTCGAAACCGACTGGGCCGGAGACTGCGACCAGATCATCCTGCCCCAATGCCCCGTTTGTGAACAGGGTTCGATCGTCGGCCACGGCCGCCGCCGCAAGCAGGCGCACGATGAGTATCATGACTGGATTGAGATCCGTCGGCGTCGCTGTCCTGGTTGCGGAAAGACCTTCACTTTCCTGCCGCTGTTTTCTTTCCCTTACACGCATTACAGCTTGCTGGCGCGCTGTCGTGCATTGCGGCGGCGCTTTGTGGAAGACTGTTCCTGGGAAGAGGCATTGCCCAATCTCAAAGACTCGAATCGCTTGCCCGATCCCTCCACCCTCCGCCGCGGGTCGAGTGGCCTGGACCTTTCTCAGCTGGCCCTTTCCTTTGCCCAGCCAACCATCGCTCGCGTGGCTCACTGGCTGCTGCGCAGTGATCCGGCCAATCACGAGGCCGGGCCGTTGTCTTGGCTGACTCCGGTTCTGCCAATCCTCTGGCCCTTACGTCTTTAAGAAGATTTCTTCCCCCCACCATCCTTGCCTGGGAATGCCGACAGCCTTGTCCTACGCTCAGCTCCGGGAGGCAAAACAACGCTGTGGGCGAGGACGTCAAAAAACTGAAACAGCACTTGCCGCTACTGGATTATCTGCGACAGCATAACTGGATTGCCCGCCCTGCCGGTCGCAGCTCCGAGTTTGTCGGGCTCTGTCCGTTGCATGCCGAAACTCGGCCTTCGTTCTATGTCAACGCCCGCAAAAATGTCTTCTACTGCCATGGCTGCGGACAGGGCGGCGACCTGATTCGATTTGTCCAGTTGTCCAGAAACCTGTCCTTCCGGCAAAGCCTCGCCTACCTGGAGCAACCGACCACTCCGCCAGACGATTCTGCCCCCGCTGTGCTCCACAAGACTGCCGCTTTCTATCAACAGCAGCTCGATCGCTATCCCGAGGCGATGCGTTATCTCCACCAGCGCGGACTGCAAGATCCCGCCCTGATCCAAGAACTACAGATCGGCTACGCCCCCGGCGGGAGCTTACGCCGTCACCTCACCGCTCATGGCTATTGCTTCGATCTCCTGCGGCAGTTGGGCCTGCTCAACTCGCAGGGCTCTGATGCTTTTTACCAGCGCATCGTCTTTCCCTTGCGCCATGGCAAACACATCGTCAATCTCTATGGCCGCAGTATCGGCAACGCCTTCGCCCATCGCTTTCTCCCAGGCTCCAAGGGTGGCTTGTATGCCTGGGAGCAGGTGCGGCAATGCTCCCAGGTGATTCTGGTGGAGGGACTGTTCGACTATGCCGTGTTGTGGCAGGCGGGGTTTCATAACCTCACCTGTTCGTTGGGCACCCATCTCAACCCGGATCAGTGGCGACAGCTCTGCGACCAACCACGCACCGTTTATCTCACCTTCGATGTCGATGAACAACCACAGCGGCCAACAAGCCGCACAGCAGCTGGCTCATCGTCTTGGCTTACATGGTATCGACGCTCGCCGCGTCCTCCTGCCCCCTGGCCACGATCCCAACTCCTTCTTTGTCCAGGGTGGCGACGCGCGACAGTTCCAGTCTCTGCTGGAGGCCGTTCAGTCATGAAGTTCCAAGTGATCTTCCACAAGACCGCAGCGAACACACACAGCCCGATTCAGGTGGTGGAGCAAACCACCGGCCGGGGAGTCGGCTGGGTTAATCGTTACCTGGACCGCGAGTATGTCCGCCGACTGGCCAACACAAGTTTGCGCATCTACGCTTACAACCTGCTGCACTTCGTTCGCTGGTGGGCGAGCCTTCATCACACCGGCGACATCGCGGAGGCGGACCTAACCGAGTCAACCCTGCTGGATTACTTGCGCTTCCAGTCCAGCCTGCAACCACAGCCCTCGGCCTCCACCATCAACGATCGCGTCGCTGACGCCGATCGCGCCATCCGCAACCAGTTTCCAGATGCTCCCTGTCAGGTCGCTCACGGGTTTCAGCACGCTTTCCTGCAGCGTAAGCCGATGGGCCTTGGCCGATCGCGCATAGCCATCAGCAGGCTGCGAGTGAAGGAGCCTAAGCTCAACATCGTGCCGCTCTCGGTCGATGAAGTGGCGCGCTTCTGGTCCAGTTTCCACACCGCGCGCGACCTGGCCATCGTGGGCTTGATGCTCATGCATGGGCTCCGCTCCGCCGAAGTGCTGGCTCTGAATCCGGAACACGTTTTGCTCTCCGAAGCACAGCTCCGCGTTCACGGCAAGGGTAACAAGCTTCGCTTTCTCCCGCTGGCGCCGGAAACCACTCAACTGCTCGATCACGATCTGCATCTGGAACGGCCTAATCCCTGCTCCGCTGCGCTGTTCGTCCTGCTGAAAGGACCCGCACGCGGCACCCGCATGACTCCCGCAGGACTACGCTCTCTGTTCCGCTACCATCGCCAAACCACCGGTATCCAGCTCGCCAACCCGCACCGCTTTCGACACACCTTTGCCTCGGATATGGTGCGCGCCGGCATGAGCCTGCCCGCACTCATGCACCTGATGGGTCACGCCGACATCGAGACCACGCTGCGCTATGTGCAGGTCACCCCACAAGATGTCTACCTGCAGTATGCCCGCGCGGTGGCGCAGTGCATCCGCCCCCTTCCGAGGATCTCCTCGTGAACCGCGTGCGCCCTCCTCCACTGCAACATCCGCTGGCTGCGGTCTTCGAGCGTTCGGTCGATTCCCTCGGCATCGCACTTAGTCCTGATACCCCTCGTCACTACCGCGGGACGGTGCGCAAATTCCTCTGTTATCTCGCTGTCGATCATCCCGAGGTCAACCGCTTGGATCAGCTGCGCCGCGAGCCTCACATCCTCGGCTGGATGTCCCGACTGCGTTCGCAAACGCCGCCGCTGTCGACTGCGTCATGCATCAACCAGCTCATCGCTTTGCGATGCATCTTCAACGATCTGGCCTGGTCGAACCAACCTTCTGAACTCGCTCGCCGGATTCGCCGCGAAGACATTCCGCGCACCCCGCAGCGACTCCCACGGCCGCTCACCGCTGAGCCGGACCAGCTCTTACAGCAGGAGTTCCTTCGCCGTAACGATCTCGGCGGCAATGCCTTTCTGTTGATCCGATACACCGGCATGCGCATTGGCGAGTGTGCCGATCTGTCCTGCGATTGCCTGCGCTCCACCGGGCCCAACCAATGGGCCATTCATGTGCCGCTCGGCAAGCTCAAAACAGAACGCATGGCCCCCGTCGATGCTTCCACGTGTGAACTCGTTCAACGCCTTCGATTCTTTCGCTCCCTCGATCCTCTGCCTGCCGATGGACGGCTCCTGGCCCGCCCAGGCAGCAAAGAAGCACTCGTTCGTCAACTCCGCGATTACTTGCATCAGTTACTCGGCCACACCAATCCCGAAATGACCATGCGCTACGTGGATGTGGCTTTTGACCGATCTCCAGCGCGAGTTCCACCAAGCACGAGCCCACCCAAAGTATCTGGTCCCACAGCCAAAGGCTTCATCCATTCCCCTTCGTGCCGGCCTCGCCGGCGTCATCGATTCTTTGCTCGCCTCTCAACATGTGTTGGAGATGTTTCGTCGCCCGCTACAAAAGGGCGCTTCTCGCTCTTGCCTCGACCGGCTCTCCAACCGTCTCACCAAGATCCTCACAGAAGTCCGCAAACTACGCACAACCTGAGATTGGGCAGAGATTGGCCGGTTAAGCCGACCAACCGCCCGGAACCGTCACTTGGGTTGCCGCCTGACGCCAAGTAGGCTCTCACGGGCGGTTGGCCTGGAGAGCGGAGACATCAAACCTCAGCAGAGGTAAGCCATGGATGGCCTGGAAATACAGAAATCCGATGAGCAGGGCATACGCCCCAGAAAGAGCAAGGACATGGGCAGTTTTCTGGCTGGTAGTCCAACGTCTGTGCCTGCTGATTAGAAAACCGGCTATTGGCAGTACTTGCAGCGCGTGCAGACCCAGAAAATGCGCCGCTCGCAGGTCCCCGCCTTTGGTGCTCCAATTCACAATAGGAAGTCCTGGACCTCCATCCTTGACACCCACCGAATGCGATCCGTTGGCGATCATCACGCCCCCGATGGCAGAGGCCGCAAGGAAAATAACCAGCCCCGACCGAATACCCCAAAGGTAGGGACGCGGTACGTCGTATCTTCCTATAAAGAAAAAGATCAGTAGCACGAGAACGAACACGGTATTGTTCGCGATCATGGCGCCCATGATGGAGAAGATTGCAGCATCCAATGGCGTGTTCACGTTGTAGTGTGAAGTCGTTCCCCGGGCCGCTTGCGCCGTAATGCAGGCGATTTCGGTCAACATGGAAATCGAGATTCCCCAACTGATGATTTTCTTTGCCCAACTCCGTAGGCGCAGATATTCCTGCAACCATGCAACTGTCCAAACGTAGACCGTGATGGATACGGCGAACTTGATGGGCTTAATCCAGGAATTAATGCCCATTACGAGCCGCGAGTCGAAAGGGGAAATCACGAGCATTCCGGCTAGCAATGCAAAGTGAATCCAGCCGGTTATGGCGAGGATTCTACTGCGACGATAGAGCTCGCGGAAGAACTGCCCTAGTCTGTTGAAGCGAGGACTTGGAGGTGCAGCCGGTGTGGTCATCTTTTTCGATCCGGGAAGCTAATGACCTGTTGCCTTGCGGTTCTCTCGATCCATATCAGGGAACAGTTGTCGTTTTACCAGAGAACGAATAGCCCAAAATACAAGGAGACCGATGGGGCCAAATAGAAATGTGAGCAGCAAACACGGAACAACCAGTAAGTGGGGAATCCCGAGTCGCTGAGCCTGCCGTGCCTGCCACGCGCCCAGAAATAAGTCGAAAGCTAAGTAGTGTATCCATCCGGCGAGCAGGAGCCAGGGATTCTGAAAGAGCTGCGTGACCTGTGCGAGTGTGCCAAAGCCGCCGGGCGATTTTGCAAAGTAAAGCACAATCAGAACGAGATAGACAATCGCGAGTGTGAGAGGAATGACTACGGACGCAATCCGTTGCGACCATCGCCAGCCTGGAGCAAAGACAAGCAGAGCCCAGCCGCCCATGACCAGTTTGCCGGATGCACTGAATAGCGTTTGTGGATGCATCGGAGGCCTCCAACCCTGGCCGGTAGTCTAACTGAAACAATACTCGGTTATTGTCGACCACCTTATACGAATTGCCCGAAAGGTCCGGACTGGCCGCATCTGCGGTTTGACTCTACGCTACAGAACGCGAGGCAATCCCGGTTGGCGAGTCACGGGGAACTCTCCCCTAATCTTGTAAGGGAAGGGTTGCCGTTTCTAACCGGCCAATCTTCCAAATTACATCCGTAGTATTTGTTTACCGCGTCAGATCTCCATATCTCCGGTAAGCCCGCGCGGGAATGGCCACGACTAAACGCATGACGTTTTATGTCGGTGCCTGCGTAGGGGTGCGAGCATTCGATTGACGTTGTCAACCGAAAAGGCTTGAGAGTCAAAATCGTCGCCGATCCAGTCGACGATTTCTTCGTGCCGTTCGTGGTTGGGGTCGTTGAGGGCCTCTACCAGATCATAGAATCCGGGAATGCCTCCACAATCTTCTGGTGGACACGCGAGCTGGCCATCCGTGCAGACCGGATACGTCATGTTCGGATCATCTGGAAGCTGCTTCTCCAGGACGATGCTATGCTCCCAGCTATCGCCAAAATCGTACGTGTAAATAGCCTTGGAGCCGACCCTCTCCAGTATGCCGGAGAGACGCATCGTACGTTCGTTTTCCACAGAGGGAATCCCCATGAGCCGGTCTTCAGCATCGAGTCGCCCAAAGCGCCGCTGGCCAATGGAAAATTCGTGCATGTGACCGTCCTCCCACCCCATCACGGCTTGCAGCACGTCGTGCAACTGCGCCAGAGTCACGCCCGCAGGCACCAGCAGACGGCGCCAGATCGGTGGGCTCGTGCTGAGCAGTGTGACCTTAAGCTGGTATATTTTCGGTGGAACCGCGCTCTTTTTCGTCGGCATAATGAGGTCTCCTGGATTTTAATCTCCGCATAGCCATTGCCGCGCGTCACGCGCCAGCGGATAAACGTAAATATCCTTGACTGTTTGACCGTGAGCGGTGTGCTCTTGGTCCATACGACCGCGTCCGGCGGTTTGTCCCACATGGATCCAGTTGGCGGCGCGATAGCAGGTTCCGCGAAAACGTTTCGCATCCACCAAGGTCTCCAGCAGCAGAGGGCGACGCCCGTAGCGGATCTCCCAGTCGCGCGGCATTCGCCGTGCACTTAGCGCCAGAATCTTACTGGCCAGTCCTTTGACTTGCACCCAGGGCAAAATCAGAAATCGGCCATTGTTGACGATTGACTGCAGGTTGTGTCCCCGCTGCTCGTCGCTCCAGCCGATCCACTCATCTCGCGCCTGCATCTTCCAGGCCGGCGAGGACCACAACAGACAGGCGAGCACAGATCTTTCCTTCTGCCCGGATCGCACCAGGTAACGCAGATTCGCTCCCACCGGGACACGGTACCGCAAGTAATGATGTCGCTCGATCAGCTCCGTCCACAACTGACTCTCCTCCCGACTCTCGATGAGCTGCATCTGGAGCGGTTCGAGCTCTCCCGCGTTTGCTTCCACTTGGGCTTGTGGCGCACTGGCTTCCGTCAGCGGGATGTGGCGCGGCCCGCGAGGCCCCGAGCTTCGCACCGGCGGTAGCCTCAGCCACCCCTGATCGCGCAGATATTCTAGTAGCTGGCGGCACTCCTGATCTTTCAGTCGCCCGTTCGCTCGCTTCCACTCCAACAGTTCGCACACGGTGCGTGCCATTTCCGTCACGGCCAATCCGGCGTAATCCCGCGCCATCTCGCGCATCAACTCCAGCTCCTGCCCGGAGAAGATACGGCCACAGAAGCGTAAGCCGACTGGAGCACCCTCCAGCTCTTCTACTCGACAAGGGTAAGAATCCACTGTCATGGTTGGAGAGCTGCTGCGACGTTTCCTCCCGGGGCCGGCACGACATACAAAGCAACCGACTCGAGGGGAAGTGCCGGCTTTGCCCTCGATGGCGACCGACAGGGTTGAGCCATGGCAGTCTTAGGCGGAAAATCCGAGAAGCAATCTTGCGGGACTTTGTGGCGGGGCGGCACCAGAGCCAGGATCTTGCTTTTATCCTGACTTACCAGTAACTCGATCAGTACATCCAGCGGGTTCTTCCCCTGCTGGCGCGCGCTGGCCAGGATACTGCTGAGCACGGCTTGCGTGCGAGCTCCTTTCTCGGTTCGGTTCCCACCCCAATTCTTGCGCGCCACCACTAGCGGGCGCAAAGCCCGCTCGGCGGCATTATTGGTCGCATCCAGGCCTGGACAATAAAGAAAGGTGAACAGGTAGGGCCTCTCCCGCCCCAGATGTTTCGCCAGCCTGCGGTTGGCGGAATCTCGATAGGGTCGGGCCAACAGGCGATCCAACTCGGCTTCTAACCGCCCGGTAGCCGTCCACAACCCGTGCCGCGAGATCTCCTGCTTCTGATATCGGTCCCGCAAAGCCAAACCTTTTTCTAGGATGGCTTTGACTCTGAGCGGGAAGCGGGCGGCTGCCGGAGTGGACACCTCGCCCATATCGCGGCAGCGGCGAACCAGATGCGAGATGCAGCTTTGATGTCCCGCCCGCAGAAACTTGTAGTACACCGCCCAGCCGTCGTGGGTGAGCCAGCCCTGGTAATCGGCACCCAATAGCGAAGCGGCTTCGTGAAAACTCCGTCCCGGCAGAATGTCGCAAAAGGTCACCTCCTCGCTCACCACCACCCATAACCAGCGCAGTTGCGCCTCCACATTCCAGCCGGTTTCGTCGATCGCGTTCACCAGGCTGCGGCGGGCGGCATCGCGCAAAGCATGCCAAGTGGCTTCACCTCGGCGCGCCACCCGCTCCACCGCCCGGCAAATCGTGCTGCGGTGCACGCGCAAACCAAAACTGTCCTGGAGTGCGGCAGCCACATCGCCATGCGGCATCCCCAAGCCCTTGTTCATCTTGACCCCCAACGCTAGCGCATCCGGACCCAGTTGCACGGCCGCGGCTCCCAGTGCGTCGGAGGTCTGGCGCGGATCTCGCCCTTGCACCCGCTTGTGGCACACGCCGCAGCGGCCGATGGCGATATCGAAGCGCCTCCAGATCGTCTTGCGTACCACCTCGTGCTGATACTGCGGCTCGATCTTCTCCACTTCCAGGGCACCTCCGCAGCCACATTGCGCGGGCAACGGCACGGCGATGACTTCATCCACTTGTTCGGGTATGGTTTTGCAGTAACGCTGGCCGTAAGCGGCCCCGGACTTACGCCCTGGTGGCTTTGGGTTGGCTTTCCGCCGTCCGCGGGAAAAAGGAGCGGCTTGTCGTTTCTGGGCCCGCTGAGCTTCTTCCAGCTGGCGCTTCAGCCTGTCATTCTCTTGGCGTAACCGTTCCTGTTCCTGATGCAGTCGTCGCTGCTCCTCATGCAGCTGTTCTTTCTCTCGCCGCAGTTGCTCGTTCTCTCGATGTAGTCGCTCGTTCTCACGCCGAGTGCTACGCCACTGCTGCTGCAGGGAGGAGATCTTTTGCTTTAAGCTTGCGATGATGCCGGCGGCATTGAGGGTCTTCGGCCAAGCCATGCTTTAATTCTCGCAGCTTAACATAGCCGAAGTAGGGGAATTTGTCCAGCGGTTTTTCAGATCTTAGGCGTCACACGCGTACCCACGCGGTAAACAAATACCATCCGTAAAAGCTATAGGTGAGGAGCAGTATTCTCTTCCAGTTGGATTCTCTTCAGGAGGAGGAGGGGTTCCACTTCCGGCTGAGATCTTGGCGGGTCAACGCCGGGGCAGAACCCCTGGGAGTTACGATTCTCTTTATCCCACTTTCTGCCTCGCCGTACAAGCTCGAAACCGACTGGGCCGGAGACTGCGACCAGATCATCCTGCCCCAATGCCCCGTTTGTGAACAGGGTTCGATCGTCGGCCACGGCCGCCGCCGCAAGCAGGCGCACGATGAGTATCATGACTGGATTGAGATCCGTCGGGGTCGCTGTCCTGGTTGCGGAAAGACCTTCACTCAAACGGCAAGCCAAACAACTGGGCTACGAACTCGTTCCCATCGAACCCAAGGCTGCATAACCAACTGGTTCAGGGCGAGGGAGTTCCTTGGAAAGACCTTGAGGGGAAAGATAAGCGTTAGCACGAATACTCTCCCCCCAAGGAGGCAACTCGAATGAGTTACGACGTCAAATATATCGGAATGGACGTGCACAAGGAAGCGATTGTGATCGCCGTCCTGAATGAGAGCGGGAAGCTGGTGATGGAGTCCGTCATCGAAACCCGAGCCAGCAGCATTCTGCAGTTCCTCCACGGTCTACGGGGCGAGCTGCATGTGACCTGGGAAGAAGGCACCTGGGCCGCCTGGCTGTATGATCTGCTGCAGCCGCAGGTGCAGCACATTGTGGTGTGCAATCCGCGACCGCAATGCCTTGTTAAAGGAGGGCAGCAAGAGCGACAAGGTGGATGCGCGGAAGCTGGCCGACTTGTTACGCACGGGGATGCTGCGGCCGGTCTACCACGGGGAAAACGGACTACGGACACTACGCGAGTTGGGGCGCAGTTATCAGACCATCAGCAAAGATTTGACGCGCGTGATGAATCGACTGAAGGCGCTGTATCGCGGTTGGGGCATTCCTTGTGCTGGCACCCAGGTTTATGCTGTGCGCTGTCGAGAGGAATGGTTGACGGTTGATCTTCCCCTTGCGGGGAGCGATACGGGCTTACCTTGTTCCGTGGAGGTGACACGATAGAGTAGGTGCTCTCTGTACGCCGGCAGTGCTGTTCGCCCATGACGGAATAGAGGGGAACCTCCGTACCCACTGCGAGAGAAGCCTGTAAGCATCTTCGACTTCCTGTTATTGACGACGCTTTCGAGAATTTGCATATGCTCACCGTGCTATCAACCCTGGGCCCTCACCGCCTCGATGCTGGCAGATGCATCGTTACCTCGCGGTTTCGATGCCGATCTTTCGATCGCAGGTACGTTGTCGGAGCGCTTTCGACAGGTCGTTGCCTTCCCGCTGTAGCTCCTAGGGTACTCATCATGGGAGATGAGGTCCGGTCGAGATCTTCTTTGCGTGCGGCGAGCCAAAGCGACCAAACCAATACCCCCTCTAAGAATGAGGTGAGGAATGAGGTGGGGCTGGATGTAAGTCACCACGCCCGCATCTCTCAGAGGGGCGGGGAGATGCTTTTTTCCTTGACATCCTTTTTCACAGCGCGGCATAGCCGCAACCAAACACTGTCGTAAGCTTTCAAGCTGTCAGCAGTGAGCAATCAGCTTTAGCCGATGCACAAACCCTTCGTTGTAATCCCTTAAATCCTACTAGCGCTTGCTGACCGCTTGCGTTACGGGCGTTCCCCGTCTGCGTATCATTACAGGTTGTTCCAAGACCAACAACGATACGGAGGAAAACGCCCATGCATGAGTTTATCGCCAAACACCAGGACAAGATCGCCGGCACACTGTCAGGATTTGACCGCTTAGTATTTCGTGGACACCTGCGCTCCATCGGCACTCCGCAGGGGATGATGAGCTATCTCTGGACCAACCAAGTCTTCCTCAAGAACTTTGGCGACCACGTGGAGAAGGTCACCCAGCGGGTTAAGGAAGCTTCCCTGGCTGCAGCCAAGGCTTGCCGACGCCCGGTGAAGTATCTCAATTCCAGTCAGCTCAACAAAGAGACCATCGCCCGCGACATCCTGGCTCAAGATGGCGTCCACGCCGGCCTGGTGTGCGTGCTCAGCTGTCTCGAACCCTGTTGGAAGTTCGAGATCCATCGCAATCGAATGACGAAAAAACTAGAGTTGAAGCTACGCCCTGGCAAATGCCTGTTCCTCTACCACTACCAGGTCCATCCTGTCTTCGGCTTTCTCAATGCCCGCATCCAAACTTGGTTCCCGTTCTCCATTCAGATCTGCCTCAACGGACGGGAATGGCTGGCGCGACAGATGCAAGCCGCCGGTCTGGAGTACTTGCAGCATGATAACTGCTTCCCTTACATTGCCAACTGGACCAAAGCTCAGCGCTTGATGGATCGTCAGCTCAAAATTAAATGGCCCAAGCTGCTCAACGGCATCGCTCGCCAGCTCAACCCGATTCATGGCGAGATCTTCCGTAAACACCCCATCTCCTATTACTGGTCTACTTACCAGCACGAGTGGGCTCTCGATGTGGTTTTCCACCGTGCGACCTACCTACGGCAGTTCTATCCACGCTGGGTGAACCATGCCATGACCACTTTTTCCAGCCCTGACGTCATGCGTTTTCTCGGTAAACACATCAACTCCAACGGCCAGCTACACCAGGACTTCTCCGGAGAAGTCGTCAGTGACTTCAAACGCCGCGCCGAGGGAGTACGTATCAAGCACAGCGTCAATGGCAACTCCGTGAAACTTTACGACAAGGCCTATACTCCGAAAGGCAGCGTCCTGCGCGCCGAGGCCACCATCCATAACGCCGATGACTTCCGCGTCTACCGACGCAAGGAGGGAGACCCCAAAGGACCTCGCGCTTGGCGTCGACTGCGCCGGGGCATTGCCGACTTATACCGCCGAACCCAGCTCTCCCACAAAGCTGCAGCACGGTATCTGGACGCTTTCGCTACCGTCGACGACACGACTACCCTCGACCAACTGCTCCAGCGACTGGAACAACCACGGCAATGGCGCGGCCGTCGGGTGCGTGCCCTCCGTCCCTTAGCCGACGACCGAGCACTCCTCTCCGCAATCAACCACGGCGAGTTCGCTATCCATGGCTTCCGCAACCGCGATCTCCGCGCCATCTTCTTCCCCCAGACTACCGACGACAAACAACAGAGGCGCCGCCACTCTGCCTGGATTAGCCGCAAACTTCGTCTGCTGCGGGCTCACGCCCTGATCACCAAAATCGTGGGCACACACCGTTACCAGCTAACCTCCGGCGGTCGCAGGATCATCGTGGCTATCCTCAGTGCGTTACGCTCCACAGTTGCCCAGCTCACGCCTGTGACAACCCAACTAACCGGGGTCGCCGCATAGACGCCATGAAAAATCTTTGCAAACGACAAAGATTTTGGAAGTTAATGTCATAGGATGAGTGTAACCGCATGGATTACCGATCCTTGCCAAATTCTGTTTGGGTGGAACGCTCTGATCGCTTCGAAATTCGCGTTCCTACTGCGGCGGCAGTGGTGGCGGAGTTGTTGCTCCCGGCGTGATTTGAGTTCCAATCACATCACCGGAAACGATCATTTCCACGCGGCGATTTAGCTTCCGGCCGGCGGCGGTGCTGTTGTCTGCCACCGGGCTTCCTTTACCCAATCCGCGGGCAATCACGTTGTTGATCGAAACCCCGTTGTCCACCAGATAGTCTCGCACCGAACCCGCGCGCTTTTCCGACAAGCTCTGGTTGTAAGTATCGCTGCCTACGCTGTCGGTGTGGCCTTCAATTTCCAGACGCAGGTCGGGATAGGCCAGGACGATGCCTGAAATTCGGGCCAGCCGCTCGCGTGCAGCGGGCTTCAGCGTGTAGCTGCCGCTGTCAAACAGCACGTCGGGCATGCTCACTACGAGGCCGCGGGGCGTGTCTTTGGTCTCGAGCACCTGGTTGAGTTGGTTGAGCAGACGCTGCCGCTGCTCTTCCTTCTGGCGAATCGCCTCGGCCGCAGCCGCTTCAGCTTTCTGCTGGTCAGCCAAGGCGGCCGCACGCGCCGCATCGGCCTGCGCTTGCTGCAATTGGGCCTGGGCTTGGGCTTTTTCCGCCGCTGCTGTATCAGCCTCCGCCTGCGCACGTCTGCGGGCATCTTCTTCGGCCTGGGCTTTAGCTTGGGCTTCGGCTGTGGCAGAGGCCTGCGCTTCCGCTTCAGCCTTTTGTTGCTTCTCCAGCATGGCCTGCTTCTCGTTGGCGATTCGTTCCTGCTCTTTGCGGCGGAGAGTCAGCACGCGGGCATCCTCGGCCATCTGAGTGGCGCCACGCGCGGCCGTGCCGATCGGAGTCTTGCCCTGTTTGCGCTTGAGATAGTCTTCGGCCCGGGCCAGATAGTCTTCCGCCTTCTGCAAACTATCCGGCGCATAGTGAGCCGCCCCCGCGGCTTTGGCGATAGCCACAGCGTTGCGCGCTTCGAGCAACGTAAGGGGTGTCTTGGGATCGGCCGTTGCCGAGGGCAACTGCTGGGCAGGCACGTCGATGGTGTACTGGCCGCCTTCGAGCATGTCGAACTTGGCGTCGATGGCTTCTTCGAAGCCTTTGGTTTCCTGGCGAATAATATTTTCAGCCACGACTTCGTTGCTGGGCCGGGTAACGGAGAAGTAGGGTTCGGCGGTCACGATCAGACCGAAGGCTTGCAGGTCGGTGGTCACATCAATGCTGCTCTTTCCATTTGCGTCGAGAACAATCTCTCCCAGGTTCTGCGCGCGCCCTTCCGGGGTGATCGCCCACAGCACGTAAGTCAAGAACTGCGGACCTACGCGGCTTGCCGGCCCCAGCTTGGAAAGCTCGACGTTGATCTGCAAGCGTCCGGCTTTGCTGTCCACTTTGGCTTTGCCGGTCACTTCCGGCATCAAGCTGGTTCCTTTGATATCCACGGTGGTGGAGCCGCCGCGATGGCGATAGTTGACCGCTTTCGTGGTCCGCGAAACTACGTTCACGCGGAACACCGGCGTTTGATCCATCGGTTCTACCGGAGGGTTCTCCTGCTGCGCAATCGCGAGCGTCACCAGTATCGTCACACAAACCAGGCCTGCGAATTTCTTCATGATTGCTTCCTCTTTTTTGTTGGGCGCATTTATGCCAAAAGACCGCAAAGATCTCAGTTAATTTTGGCGCTTCCCGGCATTTTTCGGAAGTGTCACAGCAAGCTACCACGTCGAGGCGCGTCAGGAAAAGTGTCCGGTTTGAGATATAGAGTGCCGAGTCGGTGACCGGATGTGTCCCGAGAAAATTCCGAAGGCTAGTTGAGCCGGGTGGATGCGGCCAAAACCCTTGCCTGTCGTGGGTTTTGGCAGGCTGCGCACTCGAGTAACCCATCCCGGTTACCTATTATGTGCAGCAACTTGCATTTGCGGGCCCGGCGGACGCTCCGGAAATTACCACTAAGTTCCTTTCCTGTAGTGTTTTACCGGAATCGGCGTTATTGGTTGGCAAGCTGCATTTGGTAATGACGCCTGCTGACTGAGAGGCACATAGATCGGGGTGCCATTTTGTGGAACCTTACGGGCGATAACGCGACGAGCAAGCCCGGGCGCTCGCTGCTTCCCATGCTGACCATTCTGTTTCTGCTGTCCTACGGCCTGCTGACCATGCTGGTCGTGGAACAAGGACGAACCATCGACTCCCAGCGCAACCTCATTCACTTGCTCTTCGGGGACAGCGCGCAGTTGAACAGCATGAAGGGGACAGCAATCCAGAAACTGCAGGCTGAGGCTCAGGCGCGGGCCCAGTCCCAAAAGAAATCGCCCCCAACGCAGACGCTGCCGGCAGAGCCGCAGGCGCAGTCGCCATCGACCCGCCGTCCGCAGGCGGGCGCAAAGAGTCAGAGCACGAGCAAAGCCGGGAGACCGCTTCCGCAGAGACCTCCGAGGGACACTTCTGATCAGGGGGATGATCGCAGAACGCTGATTTCCATTTAGTTCCGGGCCCAGGTTACTCCCGATGAAAGTATTCGCGACATTACTGTTGTCAATTTCTCTGCACGGCTCGTATCGCATTCCGCCGCCGACATCGCCCGCCGACCACGTCACCGCAAAGCCATCCGCCCGCAAGGGAGGCCGCTGGTACTTTGCAGAGAACGGCCACGCCGTCTACTGCTTTGGTCCGGTCAGGTTGCTGCCGCAAGCGGAAGGCGGACTGCAGCGCGTCGCCACCTTTTGCCAGGGCGACAAAAACATGGTCCCACTGAAAGACTGAGCACGACTCTTCGCTCCTCGCTTCCAGCTCCTCGACCTCTTGCCCCTCGCTCCGTGCCGGTTCTGGCTAGAAGGCAGCAGCCAGCCGCTAGAAGCGTTTCCAGCACGAACTCCTCAAATCCGATAACATTTTCCTCATGCCGAAGTTCGAGAAGCATATCTTCATCTGCGGTAACCAGCGCCCACCCGGGGCCCCGCGCCGCTGCTGCGATCCCGCCGGCCACGCGGAACTGCAGAAGTCATTCAAAGAGAAACTAGCGGCGCGCGGATTGAAAGGAAAAGTGCGGGCCAATCAGTCCGGCTGTCTGGACCAATGCGAGCATGGTCCGAACCTGGTCGTGTATCCGGACGCCGTCTGGTACGGTGGCGTCACGCTCGCTGATGTGGATGAAATCATCGAGTCGCACATAGTACAGGGAAAGCCGGTTGAGCGATTGGTGTTGCCAGACTCCTGCCTCAACACCAAAGACTGCGAACACCGGACACCGAAGTAGCCTCAAGAAGCCGCAAACCTTGGCGAGCGCGGCTTCATGCGGGCTGCACCAACACCCACCGCTAGTGGTTTTGTAATATTGCTGTCGTCTCCCGATCATAGGTAAGGTGTCCGCATTCTTCAGTGAGGACGACGATGGCGCATATTCAAGTCCCCGACGGCCTGCCGGGAATTCTTGGCCCCATGGCAATTAGCCCGGAGAGCACCAAACCTCTTCGTGAATTAGTGGAAGTATTGCTGCGTGGCCCGAACACCCTGACTCCGGCCGAGCGCGAGATGATCGCGACCTATGTTTCATCCCAAAACGATTGTTGCTTTTGTCAGCTCTCTCATGGCGCTGCAGCAGCCGAGCATCTGGGCGGGCACTACGAATTGATTGACCAGCTCAGGCTCGATTACGAGCGCACAGAAGTTTCAGACAAACTCAAGGCGCTACTTGCGATCGCCGGCAAAGTGCAAAAGGGCGGCAAGCACGTGACCTCAGAAGATGTGACGCGTGCCCGTCATAAGGGCGCCACAGACAAGGAAATCCATGACACGGTGCTGATTGCTGCTGCCTTTTGTATGTTCAACCGCTACGTGGATGGGCTCGGCACATGGCAACCGACTGATCCCGAAATGTATCGCGAGATGGGAAAGATCATCGCTGACGTGGGCTACGTGAAACCGGATTGGGATAAACCAATAGGGACGGCCTAAGGCAGTCAGTCCCATACCCTCGAAGGAGCTCTTGCAAATGGCGCACATTCGATTGCCCGAAGGCATACCTGGAATCCTGGGGCCCATGGCGTTCAGCCCCGAGACCGCAAAGCCGCTGAACGCGCTGGCAGAGGTGCTGCTGCGCGGGCCGAACACTCTGACCCCGGCCGAGCGTGAGCTGATTGCAACCTACGTTTCTTCGCAAAACGATTGTTATTTCGCCAGAGCGCGCACGGAGCCGTCGCGGCGCACCATCTGGGGGGAAATGAAAAGCTGGTGCGGGAAAACTGGATTTCGAGTCGGCGGCGATCTCGGAAAAATTGAAAGCTCTGCTGGCCATCGCCGGGAAAGTGCAGAAGGGCGGCAAGCAGGTAAAGTCAGAAGACATTGCCCGCGCGCGGCAGCACGGCGCCAGCGACAAAGAAATCCACGACACAGTCCTGATTGCGGCTGCATTCTGCATGTACAACCGCTATGTGGATGGGCTGGCCACCTGGGCCCCGGACGATCCCGGTCTCTACCGCGAAAACGGACGGCGGCTGGCTGAAGAAGGTTACGTCAATGCCACGGACGCGTTGCCAGTATCTGGTTCACGGTAGCGAGGCAAAAGCTTGGCCAGAACCGATGGAGGGCACTCCGCCATGAGTCACATTCCCACTCCCGAAGGACTCCCTGGAATTCGCGGCCTGTTCGCCTTTCGTCCAGAAACCGCGTTGCCACTGAACGAACTGGTAGACGTGCTGTTGCGGGGACCGAATAGCCTGACCCCGGGAGAGCGCGAGCTGATTGCGACTTACGTTTCGGCACAAAACGACTGCTACTACTGCCAAACCATCCACGGAGCGGTTGCGGCGGCGCATCTGGATGGAAATGAAGAACTGGTCCAGAAGGTCAAGCTTGACTTTGCAAACGCAAACATTTCACAAAAGCTGAAAGCGCTGCTGGTAATTGCGGGAAACGTACAGAAGGGCGGCAAGCAGGTGACCGATCAGGATATAGCTGCCGCCCGCCGCGAGGGGGCGTTGGATATCGAGATCCACGACACAGTGCTCATCGCAGCCGCAACGTAGCCGACCTAGGATATGTGAACGCGACCCGACAATACATTCCAACCTTGGTTGGCGCCGGGAACGGGAAGAAGAAAATTTCCTAGTTGCCAGGCTCTACCGCGCTGACTGGTGCAGTCTGCGCTGCAAAATCTCATAGACCGGCAATCCTGCCAGCACGACTACAACTCCCATTAGCGCCCCCCGCGGAGTGCGCACCGCAACCAGAATCAGCATGGTCGCGACCAGCAAGAGAAATACCACGGGTGTAGCCGGATACCCCGGAGTCAGGACTACAGACTCGTCGGCTTGTTGGCGGGTGCGAAGAATAAACAAACCCGACACGGTCAGCCCTAGAAAGAAAACGACAATGAATATGGCGTAAGAGATGATCTGTTCAAAATTGCCGAGCAACACCAGCAGGGAAGCGATGGATCCCTGAATTGCGATCGCGTTCGCCGGGGTGCCGAAACGAGGATGGGTGCGCGCAACTGCCTTCAGGAAGAGGCCATCGTTGGCCATCGCATAGTAGACGCGGGGCGCAAAAATGATGAGCGCCGAGAGACTTCCGACCAGACAGATAATGACAATCGCGGCGAAAACCACACCACCTGTTGGTCCGAACAAGACTTCTCCCGCCTGAGCAACGAAGGTCTGGTCTGACGTTACCTTGTCCAGAGGGACAAGATACAAAAAGACTGCGCTGACTACGATGTAAACCGCAGTCACGGCAAGCAATCCAAGTAGCAAGGCGCGCGGCAGAGTGCGTCCCGGGTCGCGCACCTCGCCAGCGAGCTTGCTGACATCCCACCACCCACCGAAAGAGAAGAAGGCACTTACCACTCCGACGGCAAGCGCTGGCGCCAGCGGAAGCGAACCAGGACGCTGTGCCACGAAAGGTACGAAGTTCGACCACGATCCCAGGCGGAAGGCGAATGCCCAAACTGTCAAAAATCCGAGGAGACCCAGCTTCAGCCAAGTCGTCCAGCGCAAGAATCCTGCACTCATTCGAATACTGAAGATGTTCATGAGGCACAGAGCCCAGATTGCCGCGACTCCCACCAGCTTTATCAACCACGGAGGTAAGGGGACGATGTAAGCGAAGTATCCTGCCAGGCCCGTGGCCAATGAGGCGGTGATTGCGGGATCCATAACCAGCATGCACATCCATCCGAACAGGAATGCGATGCGGCGCCCATAGCACTCTTTCAGATAGATGTAGGCGCCGCCCGCGCTGGGAAAACGGCCGGCAAGTTCCCCGAAGCAGAGTGCGCCGCTCACGGTCATGGCCCCTATGACCAGCCAGACCAGCAATAGCCACATAGGAGAGCCCAGGGCTTTTGCCATGCCGGCGGGAGTGAGGAAGATACCGACGGCAATGATTCCGCCAATCACAGCCGAGGTGGTCGAGGCCAGGCCCAGCTCGCGTCGCAAACCTTGAGTGGGAGCGGGAGTGGTTGAGGTAGCTGTGGCCATTGAGGGAATGAGAGCTGCGCCAAGTTAGTCGGAGGAATGCAGGAGCACAATAATATAAAACCGCTAGATCCCGGTACCATTGCCCAATTTCGCGCGGCTGAGGGACACGAATACTCCTTTCACACTATTGACCCACTGACTGGAGTCCCTATAATCGCCGCACTTTCGTGTGAATCGTCTTCATGCTGCTCTATCTGCGGCCCGAGTTTGTACTTCCAGTCTTGTGGAAACGTCTTGAGAAGGAGAGCAACCCATGGTTCGTTCCAAGAGCTTGGTATGTCTGCTGGCAATACTCATTGCGGGCGTGCACGCCAGGGCGCAGCAGATCACGGGAAGTATTCGCGGAACCGTCCAGGACCCCAGCAGTGCCTTCGTGCAGAGCGCGTCGGTGAGCGCCCAGCAAGCCGAGACTGGACTGACGCGTACCGCGACCACAGATCCAAGCGGTGCCTATGTCCTGTTGGAACTGCCGGTCGGTCATTACGAACTTCGAGTCGAAGCCAAGGGTTTCCAGAAGTACAGTCAGCAGGGAATCACCCTGAACGTAAACGAGACTGCCATCATTCCGGTTCATCTCGCTGTGGGCGCCGAGAGTCAGGTGTTGGAGGTGAATGCAGACGCTCAATTGATTCAGGGTACGGTGACCAGCCTGGGCAAGACGGTTTCAGAACGCGAGGTTCTTGACCTGCCGCTGAATGGCCGCAACTTTACCCAACTGGGCTTGCTGCAGCCCGGAGTCGTACCCCTTACTCCGGGTTTGGCCGAAGCCGGAGGATCGCTGCGCGCAGGACAGGCCTACGCCGTGAATGGCCAGCGGCCCGAGTCCAACAACTTCTTGATCGATGGAGCGAACAACTTCAACGGCGTGGATGGAGGGTTCGTTCTCAAACCCCCAGTGGATGCCATCACCGAGTTCAGAATTCTTACCCACAACGCCAGCGCCGAATTTGGACAGAGCCTGGGCTCGACCACCAATATCGTCACCCGCTCCGGAACCAACCGATTCCACGGAGCGCTCTGGGAATTCCTGCGCAACGATGTTTTTGATGCGACGAATTATTTCGCGGCCACCACGGAGCCTCTGAAACAGAACCAGTTCGGCGGGACATTTGGTGGACCTATTCGTAAGGACAAGACTTTCTTCTTCGCGTATTTCGAGGGCTTCAGAAATCGTCAGGGCGAAACGGACTCGTCAACCGTACCTTCAGTGGCGGAGCGGCAGGGCGATTTCTCGGCCATTTGCCCTGAGGGCTTCACCGGGGGCTTTTGCAACAATCAAAATCACCAGCTTTTCAATGTCTTCCTCGGTCAGCCCTATCCCAACAACCAGTACCCCGTAGCTACCCAAACCAATCCCGTCACGCAGAACCTCTTGCAATATATTCCGTTCCCCAACAATGGATTAAATGTCTTTACTTCGACACAAGTTGTGCGCCAGGACTCGAACCAGGGAGGAGTGAGGGTAGACCATTACCTTACTTCGTCTGACATTCTCAACTTCCGCTACGGGATCATTGACGGATCGCAATTCAATCCCATCCCGACTTCTGGAGCCAGCGTGCCGGGCTTTCCCGTCGGGCAAGACCAGCGGGCGCAAAACTTCGTTGTTCAGGAAACTCACACGTTCTCTCCCAGCGTGATCGGTGTCTTCCGGGCCTCCTACTTGAGGAATAAATTCCTCTTTGGCGAGCACATCAACAACACCACACCGGCCAGCCTCGGCTTCCGGTACACACCCAGCTTGGAAGCTGCCGTAGGTCCGCCCTCGATCCAGGTGTCTGGCTACACCACCATCGGCAATCCGATTACCGGGCCCCGCGATACGTTTGAGAACGCCTTTGACTACTCCGGATCTCTGAGTTGGGTGCATGGCCGTCACGAACTCAAATTCGGAGGCGGATACCAACACCTGCAGGTCAACGCATTGCAGGGCATTGCCACCAATGGTTTTTATGTTTTTGCCGGTTTTCCGGTCGTGCCCGATGCGTTTGCTAGCTTTCTGTTTGGTCAGCCGGTGGTCTTTCTGCAGGGCCTGGGTGATTTTGAACGCGGCATCCGGGGAAATGCGGTGAATTCTTACGTTCAGGACACGTTCAAGGCCACATCGCGCCTTACGTTTAACCTCGGCTTGCGCTATGATCTGCCGTTCCCCTACACCGAAATCAAGAACCGGCAAACTCTATGGATTCCGGGTCGTCAGTCCACTGTGGTACCGGATGCTCCGAATGGCTTGCTCTATCCGGGAGACAAGGGCGTGCCGGCGGGCTTGATCCCCACTTTCAAGAAGGGCTTGGCGCCGCGCGTCGGCTTCGCCTGGGACCCGACCGGAAGCGCCAAGTGGCTGGTAACATCCGCATACGGAATCTTTTATGAGCCCTATTACACGGGTCAGGGTGGGCCGCTGCAATCGCCCATCAGCGCGCCACCCTTCCTGCAGACGCCGCAAGTAAGTACACCCAACTTTGCCGACCCATTCAACGGCAATCCTCCAATCACCGGCGAGTTCTCCAAACCGCTGACCAACTTGACGCTGGCCGCGAACCTTCCCTTACCCTACTCGCAGGACTGGGACCTGAATATCCAGAGGTCGTTCGGATCAGACTTACTCTTCGAGATTGGCTACGTGGGGACAAAGGGGACCAAGCTGCCTCGTATGATCGAGGCCAACCCGGCTATCTACATTCCGGGCTTTGACACGAGCAACCCGCCCCAACCTATCTCCACCTCGAGCAACGCAGACCGGCGGCGGGAGTTTTCGGGGTGCACGCTCGATCCGACCACTGTCTGCAACTTCTCTTCGACGGGTTTGATCACAGGCATTGCCAATTCCGCTTACAACGCGCTGGAGACCAGCCTGAAGAAGCGTTTCAGTCACGGAATTTCGTTTCTGGCTTCCTACACCTACTCCAAATCCATCGATGACTCTTCTTCTTTCAACCTGACAGGATCGGCGTCAAAGCCCCTGGCCGGAGAGAATGACCTGGCCCAGAACCCCTTCGACGTTAACGCGGAACGTGGTCGCTCCCTGTTCGATGCTCGTCACCGATTCGTGTTGAGCTATCAGTGGAGCCTGCCGTGGTGGCGACAGCCCAAGGGATGGTATCAACAGGTCCTGGGCAACTGGCAGGTCAACGGGATCGTGACTGCGATGAGCGGCACTCCGTTTACCGTCTTCGACGGCAACGATTTTTCGGTGCAGGGCTCGGCGCCCGAAATCAGCGGATTCTTCTCCAACCGGCCGAACCTGGTCGCCAATCCCAACGACGGACCGAAAACCACCAGCGCATGGCTCAATCCAAATGCCTTCCAGCGAATCACCCAGGACCCCAACTCCCCGGTACAGCAATTCGGCACTGCCGGCCGCAACATTGCGCAGGGACCCGGGTACACGGACTGGGATTTCTCATTGTTCAAGAACATCCCGGTGGGAGAATCCAAGGACATTCAATTCCGCGCAGAGTTCTTTAACCTCCTGAACCATACGAATTTCCATAATCCTGACAGTGACATGAACTCACAAACTTTCAATCAGATTCTGGAGGCTCAGCCCCCGCGGTTGATCCAGTTTGCATTGAAATTTACCTTCTGAGCGGACGGTGCCACAGTCCCCGTGGACGGTGCTGGTTACTAGTTATTTCCTACTATTGGTCCGCTTGCGCCCGGATGATACTTTTCCCGCCAGGGCAAAACGTGTGGCGAAGATGCTCCCATGGCGGACCGACTCAATCGCGGGCCTTGAAGCCGCCCTGGCGTTCATTTTCATCGGTCGAAGTACGATGTAGCCTGAGGCATGCACCGCTTGCAGGCAGACACTAAACCGATGTCCGGAACACCGGCATCCGTCACCGGCGATGTAGTCGTCATCGGCGGTGGTTTGGCGGGGAAGGCGGCTGCCCTGCAGCTTGCAAAAGCGGGTCTCCGCGTCATTTGCATCGCGCCAACGGAGACTGCGCGCCAGCCAGTGGGCGAATCGCTGGACTGGTCGGCGCCTGATTTGTTGAGTGCTCTGGGGCTGCCCATGGAAGACCTGGTGAGTACGAAGATGGCGACCTGGAAGCGGCATGTGACGTTGAAATCGCGCGACGGCTCTTCCGAGCACTATGTGCCGACACCCTGGCTCGGTGGCGCGCCCTTCCATATCGAGTTGCGAACTCTGCACGTCGATCGCGTTCGCCTGGACCAGGAATTCCTGCAGAAGACAATCGATTCCGGCGTCACCCTGGTTCACGACAAGGTGGTCAGGGTGGAGAGAAATGGAAATAAGATTTCGGCCGTTCACACCTCGGGAGGCGGGCGATTTTCCTCACCCTGGTTTATCGACGCATCCGGGTTTGCCACCTGCCTGCTGGCGCGGGAGTTCAATCGTCCAGCCATTCAGTTCGGGCCCGCAAAAGTAGCGATGTGGACGTACTTCCCGGTCCCTGAATCGATTGAAGGCACCACTCTGTACGTGGAACCCACGCCCGCTGAATATCTCGAGTGGATTTGGGAGATCCCCATCAGCCCCAAGGTGGTCAGCGTCGGTTATGTCAGCACGGGTGCGGCAACCAAGGCCAAGCGCGAGCAGGGATTTTCGGTCGAGGACATTTTCAAACAGCAGCTTATAAAATTCCCACGCTTCGAACAGCTGCTGCAAGAGGTCCCACTGGACCCGCCAAACGTGACCTCCTTCCGCTCCCGCGCGTATGCCGGAGTAGCCGGGGCAAACTGGCTCATCGCCGGCGAAGCTGCGTCCATGGTCGATCCCATAACTTCCAACGGAGTCACCGCCGCTCTGCGGCACGCGGCCGAAGCCTCCGGATTGATTTTGAAATACCGCAAACAGGGCAGGCTGCCACTGCGAGCAAGGATTTCGTATAGCAGCCGAATCTTGCAGATGGCAAAGTTTTTTAACAGCGGAATCGAGAAGATGGTCTATGAACCGCCGGTGAGGAATCGCATCGGCGTGGGGCGTTCAGGAACGGCCTACACCAGTCCCGCGTGGAGCATGAACGTGGTGTATGCGCGCTTGAGACCCAGGGGAATATTCTCCACGTTCTTGCTTGGCTTATTTCTTGGCGCCTTCCGGGCCAGCGCGTGGGCACTCTATCAGCTCTGCAAACGGTTGACGCCAGCAGCCGCCATGCAGGGTTGAATCGTCTTGGCTGTGAAAGGGGTATGCATGTATCTGCTTTCTTGCGGCTCGGGTTATCCGGTTTTGTTCATCCACGGCATACCCACAAGTGGCCAACTCTGGAGCGGAGTCGTACAGAAGATGCGGAGCAATTTCACCTGCTTGGCGGTCGACCTACCCGGCTTGGGGAAAACTCCGAAAGTCTCCTCTGGTCTCCGGCAGCTCGAAACCCTGGCTGAAAAGATCGAGCGAATTCGGGTGGAACATAACATTGAGAAGTGGCACGTCGTCGGGCATGACGCCGGATCTGCCATCGCCGTGCACTATGCTCACCGGTTTCAGGACCGCGTTGACCGGTTGGCTCTGCTTTCGCCAGCGCTTTTTCCCGAGCTGAAGCCTTTTCATCTCTTCCGAATCATCCGCAGCCCGGTGCTCGGCGAGTTGCTGGCGCCGGCGGTGAATGCCATCTTCTGGAACGTCGCGATGCGCTACGCCCTGGAACCACAACGCTCGGAGCTCAGCGACACCGTCGAGGACTTTCACGCTCCCTTTTCCGGGCCGCTGGGCGCCTGGCGCTTGATGTCGATTCTACGGTGGGGCAATCCCGCCGAGGTTCTAGCTTCCATCCCCGCGATGCTGCCCCAGCTTAAGGTTCCAACCCTCATCTTCCAGGGTTCACGAGACAAAGCCGTACCGGAACGGTTTGCCCAGCAAGCCTGTGCCTTAATTCCTCAGTCCAAAATCATCATGGTCGACTCCGGACACTTCGTTCCCCTGAACAATCCCGAAGTGGTTGCGACGGAACTCCTCCGCTTCTTCGGAGGAGCGGCCCAGGCGTAAGGTTGGTAGGCGCGGCAGGAATTGAACCTGCAACCGTCGGATTAGAAATCCGATGCTCTATCCGTTTGAGCTACGCGCCCTCAATAACTTACGAATTCCTGTGGCAGATTTTCACCTAATTTTACACTTATGCGGTTCCGGGATCTCTCAGAAATGCCGCGCTGGTTTCCAGTCGGTTCATCGCGTTGGTTACGTCCGCCGTGGAAACAATGGTGTACCGGTCAAATACGCTGCGCGTCTTGTGGCCGGAAATCGCCATCGCATGTCTCTCTGGAACACCCGCGTTGATTAAGTTTCGGATTGCAGAACGTCGCAAGTCGTGGACGATGAGACCGCTGTACTGGAACCATACGTTGCCAGATTTGCTTTTCTGCCTAACCGTCCGGCCCAGCCCTACTCCGGTACACGCTTTTGCCCACTCTGTCCGTAAATTTGTATCGTCGAACACGCGACCTGCTTTTGGTTTTGTATCCGCTAAAATCGATAACCAGAGCAGCGGGCAGCGGAACGTTCCGGGCTTCGGAATTTTTCGTTTGATCTTCGTCGAGACGGATAAGCCGCGCTTTTAAGTCTACCTGCGTCCATTCGATTGCCTGAGCTTCTCCGAGACGAACACCACACCAGTACAGAAACATCACCAAGGCCCGCAAATGCGTCGGCAGCATACCCAACAGTTCTGTGAATTTTTCCGGCTTGCATTTTGCCGTCCTCATAGGCGATTCGCAACATACGGCGCAGGCACGCCAGCGACCTGTTGATGGTGGCTGCGCTGTATCCAGCGGCCAACTGCCGTTTTGTGAATTCCCGCCCGGTGTCTGTCGTTATGTGGGTCACGGGTGGGCCGGGATTTTCGGAGCTAAATCCGAAAAATGAATCCAGTGCTGGCAGACCGCCGATTGTTTCCGCACCAGTGGCCCGAAGCTCGATATTGTTGCCGCGTTCTTCGTAATTGGCCAGCAGTCCGCCTCGCAAAACACCGTAGGTAATTTTTCGCAGTTCCGTGATCGGTATCAGCCCTGCGTCGGAACGGCCCATCAATCGCCGCAGTTCCACAAGTGCTTCCTGCTTTACCCGCTTCCCGGTTGACTGCCGTACCTGTTTTCCGTTTTAGTAAAACTGGGCGTAGTAAATGGCGCAGCCTTTTAGCAGCAGCAAACTGCCTTCGCCTTTTGCACGGCGTGACATATAAACACCACAAGGATAGAAGGTTGTCGGTGAAAATGTAAAACCAGTCGAGGGTATGGATGCGCTGGCCTGGGGAAACTGTTGCACCGTCGCGTGTGCGCCTGAATCCTTCGATTAGGCTTGGTCATCCAACGTGGTGAGATTTCGTCGCGCACCCCAGCTCGGATGGGGGGAATCTCATCAGAGCCCCAGCCCTCTTTAAGTGCGCTCAGCCAGCGTGCCCACAGCTAGCCCGAAAGCCCACCCCAAAAAACCATCCGATACTCCCACGGTTGAACCGCGTGCGGAGCTGCGTATAGAACCCCGTGGTCTGAGTATTCCAGAAGCCGCCGACTACATGGGCGCGACGGTATGGTACATCCGCACAAATATTTGGGCGGGGGAACTAATAGCCACGCGACGCGGGAAAAGGCTTGTAATCGACCGCTGCGACTTAGACGCCTTCATTGAGCGGAGCAAAACCACGAAAACAACCAGGGCGGGGAAATAAGCGTGGGCAAGAAGGCAGCGAGTGAAGCGTGGCGCGTGTTCGAGGTGAACGATGAAATCGAAGACGCGACGGAACCGGGCGAACCTGAAATTCAATTCGACCCGAAATTTCACGGCAATGTTTCCGGTGACGGCTCCCGTTGCTCACCCAGTGATGAACTGCGTAAACAATTCGGAACGACAGACGGTTTTCAAACAACGAAGGTGCGGCGGCCCAGGAAAAACACGCCAAAATGGGCCAAGAACGATTCGACTCTTGTCGCAAAGATTTTGGGTAAGCCTGCGTTGCGCCGTCTTCGAATAGCCCACCTGTACTGGCGCTGTGGTTGGAACTCTCGGGAGATTGCAGATGAGATTAAAACAACCGTAAAGGCCGTAGAATCAATAATTAACCGGCTAAGGCACTCGTAAACTGAGGGTGTACAGACACTATTAGGAATAGGTGGTGTTCCCCCCTGTTGTCCCACACGTATTCCAGATTTACACGACAGGCAGCTCCCTGGCGGCAAGTATTGACGATTGATTGCTCGGCTCTGATTTTGGTTTTACCGTTCACTAATAAAGCATCCCCCGGAAAATGAGCCCTCCGGAGGCGCGTTGTCAATACAGCCGCACGGGAATATTTTTCCTGTGCGGCTTTTTGTTTTTCTACTACTCAATGGAAATGAGAATGCAAAACTTGAAAATGACGCCTGCTCGCATGCTCGGAAAAGTTGTGTCGGTCAGACCTGTCGGTCCCGGCGTAATAATTTGCCCGAATAGTCGCCCGTCACGATACGTCTTCTTCTCCGCGCAGTACTCGGATGCGGAGATCGGCTGCTTTGTCTCATTCACCCCGCTGCCTCCGGCTGACAAGAAAAGATTCGGAATTGCCACCGACGTTCGTGTTTTGCCAGTCGGTGACCGATGAAGTTCTCGCACCCCGTTTTTGGAGTTGGAGAAAAAACCGGAGAGCGGATCACAGAGTCAGGGCAAACCGTTTTTGAGATTCGCTTTGCGGACTGTACCAGACTCATCTTGAGCCATGTTTTGCAGCCCGTGGCGGACGACGCGCCCACCGTCACCAAAAGAGCAGGTGTCGGTTCATCGCGAGTGAAATCCACGATAACGACAGGCAAGCGTGGGCGACCGAGAAAAGGTTTTGAGTCGGCATGATTTTAAGTTTCGGACAACGTCCGGAGACCGGTGAGAGATTACACCGGGGGCGGCGACCATGCCGCCAGAGTTTGGGGAATTAAGTTCGGGTAGATAAACCGTCTATCCGGTCGCCGCGTCCCCGGCGAAATGCAGGCTGCTTTCATTTCCGGCGGCCTGCATTATTCACAGTTCGGCTGGAAATGAAAATGGGACACTTCAATCAAGGAAATGGAAAATGATGACCGAACCAGCAGCGGAATATGAAATTGGCGTCGAGGATACTGACTCTTTCGATGATGACCTGCCGATGAAGGAGGAGCCGGACAAGTCGCAGCAGAATGGGGCGGAGCCACTGATAGTCCTAAACCAGCACCTCGCCGAAGATTTTCTGTCCCGAGCGACGTATCTAGCGGAACGCGGCATCGCAGTCACTCCAGTTCGGCCCCGAGAGAAAAAGCCGTTCCTTCTTAAGTGGCCGGAGAAAGCTACTACCGACCTTGCACAGATTGCTGAATGGGCAGAGGAGTATCCCGATCACAACGTGGGTGCTATTGCTACCCCGGCTGGCGTTTGCATGTTCGACGACGACAGCGGCATCTGGGCACAAATCGAGCGGGAGACGGGTTTTGTGCGTCCCCGGACTTTCACGTGTTGTGGCTCAAAAGATTCCCACAGTTATTTCCTTCAGACCGATGAGTCGCGGGCGCTGGGCAATTATCAACAGAAGAAAGTGGACGAGAATGGCAATCTCGTCAGGGACGAGGGTAAGGAGATCACGCTCTTTGATTTCCAGCAGCAGGGCAAGATCGTCGTAGGCCCAGGCAGCAAACACCCGTCAGGAGTCAATTACGAGGTCATCGATGACAGTCCTGTGATCCCGATCCCGGACGAACTGGTTGCGTGGTTGCTGCGATTCAGAGCCGAGAATGAGGCCAAACAGAAAGGCAGAGCTGCCGCAAAACAATCCGACGTGCAATCCGATGTGCGGTCCGGGGCTGGATCATCGTCACGGGTTCGCTGTCTCCAGCAGCAGTCGCGGCCCGGATTATGATGCGGGCGAAGCCGTATGAAACCGAAGCCGACCGCCAATTTAGTCAGGCGATGGGATTCAAGCACCGGCATCTGGCGGACGTACAGTTCGCCATGTGGTTGCTGGACAAATCCATGCTGCCCGAAGCGGAAGCCGAGCGTCTATTCGCGGAGCGGAAACTGCATCAAGACGGGAAGAGACAATACGACCGAGCCATATTGAGGAAAGCCCGCAAGAATCTCGACCACGATGCGGAGGAAGCCGGGAAACAGATTTTATCCGAGGCGCAAAAACGGATTGATGAGAAATCGGCCAAGAAATCCGAGGATATGGCCGCGAAGCTATTGTCCTACGCAGAACTAATGGCACAGCGCGAAGCCGTAGGAAATTTGCCGGAAATGGTCGAAGGGTTGTTGCCGGACAGAACGGTAAAGATCATCGCGGGAGACTCCGGGTTGGGGAAGACTCCGCTGGCTTTACAACTGGGAATCTGCGTCGCCTTCGAAATTCCTTTTCTTAAGCGGCCAACCAGGCGCGGACGAGTGTTGATCGTTGATTATGAAAATCCCGATCTCATTGACCGCCTGACCGAGATCGGAGGGTATTTGAAGATTCCTTTGCCGATGGATGCGAATTGGCTCCGCGTGATGCAGAGCCCGACGCAAGAGGAAATCGGGGCCGCGATAGAGTACTTTGATCCGCAACTGGTCGTGGCAGACGGTCTGCGTGGCATTGATCCGCAAATAGAAAAAACGGAAGTCGCTTCCCGTGTCTTAGGGGAGTGCCAGAAGATTTCTCTGCGGAAAGGACTGTCGTGGCTGTTTATCCATAACATCCGGAAGGGAAGCGAAAAAGCGAACGAAGAATTTAAGCTCGATCTTTTCGACACAGACACGAGGGTGATGGAGTGGATGGAAAAAGTAGCGGGATCACGGGGGTTGATTAATCAGACTTCGGTGCGGATCGGTATCGACCAGGTAAAGCGCGCCAAAGGCGAAGAGGTTCTCGGGCTGCGTGGCTTTTACAAAGGGAAAGGCGAGTTTGGGCCGATCAAGATCGCTCGCCAGTTCGATGAAAAGTGGCGAACCTGTCGGGTATTACCTGGTCTGTGGCGCATCTCTTCTCTTCTCTCGCAAGACGACATTATCCGGCTGGCAAGGCTGCCGATAAACGAGGAACTAACCTTTGGCCAGATCAGAAAGCTGGCAGAGTTCAAAAGCGATCATCCAACCGCTGACTTCCTCAAACGTTGCGAAGCGGCAGGGACTATAGCCGCGAAAGGCAAACCACGGAGTAAGGAGCGGAGATACATCTCTTTTGGATCGACGCCGGAGGCGGACCCGAGGGAACAGGCTTCCGAAGAGTATCCGTTCTCGGGGGGCGCATATATGGGAAGTGAGGTTAGTGTGTTGAAAACAAAGGGAAGTCACCCCGGAAGTGAGGCGGAAGTGACGCTCAAAACACGGAAGTGTGGACGGTTGTCACTTCCCACCAAATCGGTTCACTTCCGGATCACTTCCACGTCACTTCCGAGGCTTTTTAGTCTTAAGTAGTTTATTATTATATACTTAAGTTAATTCTTCCTTACTTCGGTATATCTGAGCCCCCACCGCGTGTCTACTTCCCGAGTTTTGTGTAGCGCGAGGAAGTAAGCTGACCATGAACTGAAGTCGGTGGGCCAGAGTTTGAAGCAGGTTCATTCCAGGTATGGCCCACTACGCGGAAACGCAGGATCGGCCCCAGAGACGCCGTCAAAACTCGCACGAAGTAGCGATCAACCGTCCAAACCGAAATCCTCAACCGCCCCGCAGTGCGAAATGCCGTTGACGTTCTACAGGCCCCTCTGGTGTCTAATTGGTTGTGGAAGTTTCCCAGACCGATGCACGATCGTTTGGGTTGATCCTGGCATCCGTCCTCATCCTGGTGGTCGTGGTTCTTGGAATTGGTTTTGTCGTCCGCCCTAAAACAGCGTTCCAGCAGGAACAAGCCCGCGCCGAAGCGGGGAATCCAAAGTGGCTCTCGGTTAAGATCGCGACGGCTGATGATCGCTCCGAATACCACGAAAGCGAACCCATTGTCCTGATTGCCCGCTTTTCCAGCACAGCGCGATACATGTATAAGGTGGAGTCAGCGGAAGGTTTGAGTAAGGCAGCAGTTGATCTGCTTCACATTTCTGACGGCCAGCGAATTCCTCTGAATCGCGCAGGAATAGTATGCTGCGACTCTCGACTGATTGGACTGGACGATGAACCTTACATTCCCCCGACGCGCACGCCATTGAAGCTCAAGCCGGGAGAGTACACGGTCTATCTAACCAGTCACCGTGTTTTCCGGTGGGACGCAGCGAAACAGGAATACAGTCCAAGCTCGTTTGAGGTTGCTTCAAACCTACTGCAGATTCGTGTTCTGCCTGACTAGGGTAGTAACGACGGGGGCAGCCAAGTCACACTATTTGTGGCATGATTCACAGGACTGGATCGGAGGCACGCTTATGCTTTTCAGGGCGGCCAAGATTCTCGAATCGATTTTGAGCCTTGTTTTGATAACCAGCACGTTTGCACACGCGTGCTCGGTTGATGAGGTCATTGTGAAGGGCCGAGTCGATCATGTACCCAGCAAGGCAATAGTTCGCGTGCAGTTGATCTATTCGAAAGACGCCCGGGCAGAATCTGGCGACGCGACAGTCGAGGACGGCAAGTTCAGCATCCCGATTCAATTCCTGACGCAGCTTCGTGGGCCGGTGATCAACGGATATTTTGAGAAGTGTGGCCGAAAGCCGAAGACTGTGATTGTGACGTTGACCGAAAGCGATCAGAGTCACGAGTACGATAGCGTTTCCCTGGACTTCGCCAAGGACTTCAAAATAGCAGACTCGGGTACTTACATCTTGCGTTCCCAACTCCTTCTGGATGGTTCGCGCTGACTTCAGCTCACTCGATGCAAAATCCGTTGTGCTTGCGCGTTGCAGTTTGTCTGATTTGGGGTACTTTGGCGGTCGCACAAAGTGAACCTAACCAACCTCGTACCGCGACAGCGGCTCTGGGAGGTATTGACGTACTTAGTGACACGATGGGTGTCGATTTCAGTTCCTACCTGCAAAGAGTGCTAAAAACCGTCAAGGAAAGCTGGTACCACCTCGCTCCACCTTCGGCAAAAGCTCCGAAAATGACGAAGGGGGTGGTAACAATTGAATCCGCCATCCTCAAGAAGGGCAAGGTTGCGGGCATGAAACTGGTGGAAGAGACCGGGGATATCCCAATGGGCGGTGCCGCATGGCACGCTATCACCGATTCGAGATTTCCGCCGCTGCCAGCCGA
This sequence comes from Terriglobia bacterium, assembly GCA_963803655.1. GTDB lineage: Bacteria > Acidobacteriota > Terriglobia > Terriglobales > Acidobacteriaceae > JAIQFF01. The sequence continues at coordinate 640,728 of CAWDNR010000004.1, read as the reverse complement.
ATTCCCCGGCCAATACCTGGCCCTTCGTTTCCATTTCGTTTACACCCGCCTACTCCGACCGACGCAATACTTCAGTACCGGGAGGGAGCTAAGCTGTGACGAGGCTCGAACTCGCAGGAGGTAGCGAGCAACCGTCCTTCCCGAAATCCCAGAAGACGGTCACCCCGGTGGCGCGAAATGCGCGGGCGAGATCATGAGTGTAATTTGTGATGTTTCGACAGTTGTCCCGTATCAACGACCGAGACTCATCAGCCACGGCCGCGGGATGGCCAAGGTCATTAGCAGCAGACCGAGTATGGCCATGTTTTTTAGGAAGTTGACCATCTCCCCCTGCTTTGCTTGTTGGTCTTGAACCGTCCAGAAATTGTGGATGCCGAACGAGACACCCAGAAGGAAAATCACCAACAGTGCCACTCCGATGGTCGGGTGATACCCAAGGAGCAAGCTCAGTCCACCTAAGAAAAGAAGTACGCCCGAACCGCCCACTGCCAGCGCGGGAGCGGGTATGCCTTTGCTCTTGGCATATCCGGTCATCATGTTGAGTTGTGCGAGGTGGTTGAAGCCGTTCATGAGGAAAAAGCCGCCAGCGATGATCCGCCCGACGAGGAACGCAATGTTATGGATGCTCGACATAAACCCCTCCTCATATTCATCACAGCGGAAGTCTACAGCAGTTTAGTTAGTGGCTCAGTCAGGCGGGGTCAATTAGTGCCGTGGGGATTTAGCAACAACTATCCGAATCTCCGGTGCGAAATTGACCATTTTTTCTTCTGCGAACAGTTGCATCATCGGCAACCAAAGCCACGAAACCTATGACTTCAGAGCTGCAACGCGCCCGAAGCCTTCACGTGAGTCCTTTCATGAGCGTATTTGCGATAGCGGGATTGTGTATTCTCACGAGTTCTGCTCGCAATACGATTCCGCCGGAAACTGCGACTTGGCGCGACCCGTCCCCTCACCACATCAAATTTGTGACAGTGGATAATGGCGTTAAGTTAGAAGTACTCGATTGGGGAGGGAGCGGTCGCGCGATTGTGCTGCTGGCTGGATACCAAACAGCGCATGAATACGATGACATTGCTCCGAAACTCGCGGCCTTCGGTCACGTTTATGGAATCACCAGACGGGGATTCGGCGCTTCCAGTCGACCAGATTCAGGCTATACGGCGCAGCGGTCAGCAGAAGACGTTTTGCAGGTTCTCGACGCGCTGAGATTAGACCATCCCGTACTGGCTGGACATTCATTCGGCGGATTAGACCTTCTCACGATCGGGGCACAACGTCCTACGCTTGTCGCTGGCTTAGTTTTTCTCGATTCGGGAGACGACCCCACGCTGCCATCTTCTGCTTACGGGGTAGCGGAGGTTGATACCAAGAGACTTCCCGTTTCCATGACGACGCCGGAACCACAGCCCGACAATTCTTCATTTCAAGCCTTTAGGGAATCGCAATTGAAAGCGCACGGGGTTATGCAGCCAGAGGCGGAACTACGCGAGCGTTATCTCATCAACTCCGACGGAAGTATCGGAGAGGATTCCACTCCGAAGTGGGTGCGGGACGCGATATTCGAAGGGATTCAAAAACCGAAATACTCGAACATCCACGGCCCGTTGCTCGCCATCCTCGCCGTTCCACTCCCGCTGGATGAGCAGTTCAAGAAGTACCAACCAAGAACGGCAGATGAGCGAGCGGCAATGGAACAGAAATACGCTGTAGGCGAAGCATTCACAAAGAGGACGGTTCAGGACCTCAAAGCCGGGGACCCAAACGCTCAAATAGTTATGCTGCCCGGAGCCAGCACCTATGTTTTCCTCTCGAATGAGAACGACACGGTTCATGAAATGCGTTTGTTTGTAGCTGGCCTAAACTAGGCTGGCTGTCCCGCCTCCGGCACAATCCAAAAACAAGAAATGAAGACGGTTTGTCAGCAGCGAAAGTCATGTCAGAACCAGAAACAACCGCAGTCCCACCCACAGCCCCGCCAACTACCCCCACGCAAACAGTCAAAGAATCCGGAACCGTGAATTGCCCGCTGAAGTCCAGCGCCTTTCACGGCCCACTTTTTTCGCCAACAACCGCACTGATACCATATCCGCTCAGGTGATTTTGGATGGAATTCAAAATTAAAGACATCGTAAAGGGCAATAAAGTCCACTTCTCCTTCTACCGGAGCGGGAACATGTTCTATACGGTGACCGTCAACGGCACGAAATGGATGTTTCCAGTGAGCCTTGAGGACATCGCTGGTGCATCACTATTTGCTGAGATGAAGGCAATCACGCTCATGCGCTATATACGGAAGGCCCTTGAGGACAAAACGTTCGTGAAAGCAGCCGGATCGTGAGTGTAATCGCCTGTGGCTGAAAAACTCGATATTTAAGGCCGCATTCCAGCCCGCTAGGGGCTCCGCCAAGTTCCGTAAAAGTTTACCCGCCGTATACGATTCCCGCCTCCGGCACATTCCAAACCCAGTCACACTCTGTGACGAAGAAAGACCACTATGAAACAACTCTCCGCAATCATCCACCCCCGCTCAAACAACCGCACGACACCCTACCAGATTTCTGCCATCGGCTTCGCGGTAGACGAAAACTTTTGGGTGTGGTGCATCACCCACCAACTGTGGAACCTCCACGGTCTCGCCCCGAAGTGCAAGGTCATGGAATCAGACGGCAGCTTCTTTGTTCTTGACGAAAGCAACCCCGGTGAAATCACAGGCCGCAAACCGCACCACGATCACGCCGGTGAATTCTGGATCGAATGCCGGGGCTTCGCCTCACTCGAAATCCGCCGCAGAATCCGCGCTCGTAAGCCCCCAACCGAAACCAATTAACCACCGTCCAACAAAGGAAAACAAAATGCCCGACGAAAGAAATCATACCGAAGAAATATTAGACCGCATCCGCACCGGCTCCGCGCTGTCTGACTCGCGTGGTCGAAAGATTACTCTCCCCGATCCGCAAAATCCCAAGCCCCCAAATCGACACCACTGTCCCGACCGTCGTCCTACAAAAAAGGCGGCGTAGTGAAGAAAACCGGACTCGCAAACTTCACAAGGGTGAATTGGTGTTGACCAAGAAAAAGGCGTAGGTGCTCAAAATAAAACTGCGGAAGAAAAAGAAGCCAGCTAAACGGCACCTCGCGAAGAAAGCGTAGATCAGCGTGAAAACAGCCGCAGAGAGTGTCGCGGAGCCAGTGGTGAAGCCAAAGCGCAAGTCGCCACGCCCGTACTTTGCCCATCTCGATCCTCGGAGAAATCTTTCGGAACAGATCGCTGCGCGGATCGTGCAATACCTGGCAGCCGAGAGCGATGAGAATGGGCGCGTCAAATATATGGTTCTCTATCACAGCGTGCATGGCGACCGTTATCGAAACTGGAATGGGCGAGATTTGTGGAAGGAGGCACTGGATATTACACGCAGCACAAACGGTGGGTGAAAGAGCCAAAAGACAGGTGCCGCAAGGAACACCATCATGAAACACCAGCCACGCACTCCCTGCCCAAGGCCGAGCCGCTTGCCGAACCGCGAATGCTCAATAGTCATTCCCGTGCCCTGAAGCAAGAAGTAGATCGTGGGGAGACCATAGCCTCCGCGAGCAGGCAGCGAGATCACCAAGTCGTGGATCAGACCAGAAACCGCGAATACCAAGAAGCCAGCCGCGTCCGCGCCCAGACTTTCGATGCATCGGGCGGAAAATCAACTCATGGGAAAGCTGACGGAACCCGAGGTTCCATCGCTTTCCCCAAAACTCGCCAAGGGATGTGGAGCGAAGTGGCGCAGACATGATGGCTTTTGCATTGACGCCAACGCTTTGCCACAGCGAGCGCGACGATTTGGAAGGTGCCGAAGTGAAGCAGCAGAATCAGACCCAACATTCCCACCCACCCGCGTAGAAGGGGTTCTCCTTGCGGAATGGATCGCGCCACGACCCAGAGCAGTATCGCACCGAGAATCGTTTCGAAGATCGCCCACAGCCAAGTCGTGGGCGCTGGCGGCGCTACGCGCTGACTCGCATCCAAGAAAGCCTCTGCATCCATTCCCGGCCAAGCCAGAAGATAGGCTGCTGAGCGCCATGCCGAATGAGCGATTCGTGCTCGCGCCCTCCACCATGTCAGCCACTTCAGGCTGAGATAGATGGCGAACGAAAGAACCCACATGAACACCCAAGGTGGCAGCAGATTGCGGCAAGCAACTGCGCATCAAAGGCAACACTGAGATTGGAAGCCAACCGATCCACGAGGAGCCTTGTGCAACCTCAGCCGATTCGATCTCTTTCGGTTTCGCTCAGTGGCAAGGAGGTCACTCTCCTCCGGAGATGCGGACTTCGTAGACGGTTGGAAGCTGGTCGCCATCTGTCCGGACGAAGCTGCGAACCAGTTCAGTGCGAGAAAAATGACCGAGGCTCAGGAGTCGGATGCATTCGTCGGTGGCGCAACTCTCCCATGAAGTACGGCTTCCCCATGGAAAACAGCTTGCCTCGATGACACGCACCGGAAGCCCTTCTTGAAACCCGGCTTCGATCTGTTCTCGCAGCCATCGGAGATAATCCAACTTCTGCGCTATGGCGACTTTCGGGTCTTGACGGATCACCACGCCGGGGAAATCGGGGATGTCAGCCCGCAACGTGTGAATGTGCCCGTGTCCCTCGACCAGAATCTCGATGTCGAGTTCCATCAGCCGTTCGAGACTGAGGAGCCACTTTCGGCTGTCCACATCGGGATTGGGCGTTGCGAAGTAGCTCCCCATGAAAGCATCGCCGGCCAGCAGCACCTTCTCCTTGGGATCATAAAGAACGATGTGGTCATCGCAGTGGCCGGGCGTAGGGATCACCTGCAAATGCACCGGAGTCGGTGTCCATGGTCTCGCCCAACAGATGGTAGGGCTGCTTCAAATTTGGAGGCTGCCCAATTATCCCCGCGCGTACCCACGGGAGCTTTTTGAATGGCGTCAGGAATTGGGCGGTCAACTCCGAAACGTAGAGGGGAGCACCAGTGAGTCTCGGACAGCCAATTGAGGTTGCCGACGTGCTCTTCGTGCGCATGGGTCGCGACCACTTTTGTGATTTTCGGTTTCACGCGCCGAAGATGCCGTGCAAGCGACCGCCGCATCTTGGGCGAGCCGGGATCGATTGCGATCCCATCGTAAATGATCGCCGTGAACAGTTCCCCGAACAACAGCGGGACGGTGTTGGGCAACATCCCATTCAGAAACAGAATCGTCAGCTTGCCGTTCAGCAAATTAAGTCGCTTGTGGTAAGTCCGGGCGAAAATACTCGTCCTTTGTGCCGCAGCCTTGATGGCCGCCCACAGGACGAGCGGCAACCGAATGAAGAAGCCCAGTGTGTAGCACGACCAAAATGCACCGAATCTTGCTTGCCGCCGCACCGCTTCTGGTTTCGCAACCCGGCAAGCGCCACCGCGACACTTACTGAGGGAATATCTGTTCTTAGCGATGAACCCATAGAGCAACCGTCCCGCATTGCGAAAGGGGAACCGCTGTCCCACAGCACCAATGAGCCAAGTAGACGGGAACAAACGCGCCAAACAAGTGACGGCGTCCCAGCCGACATGGATTTCGCCTTCGGGAGTGACAACATGCAACTGCCGCAGGCATTCATCCATCTGGAGCCGGGAGTCCACCGTTGGAAAGGCCTCTGCGCTGATGGGCAGGCAGATGGTCTTGTTCTCGCGGTCGAGAGCACTTCAGCCACGAAACACAAGCCTGACAAATCTCACATTGCCCGTCGTAGAGGACTCGGTACGTTGTGTCTGCACTGTGTTTTTGGTCAGGTCTTTCGGCGATGTCCTCGACCGAGTATCCACGCATGACAGGAATGTTAGGTCGGCATGAGGGGAAGGTCAATCACAGCTTGATGCAGTAGGTTCGTTGCAGCTTTGCTTATTGCTGCGTTGGCGTGCTTCAGGATGAGAATGTCGGGTTTTCCCCAGACTGCAAGCCTACACGACGGCTGCCGATATCTGCTCGGCTGACTGTTTTGCCGGAGCCCGCACGATCAGGGCTACGCCGATGATGACGAGCGCAGCCACGCCCACCAGTTCTCCGCGTGCGATCAGATTGCGGAATGCCTTCACCGCCATAAGCGTCGCGTGGGCAAAGCTCGACCATGCCGTGAACGCAATCAGGCTGCGATCCGCCGATGGGTCACGGGCTGCCAGCAGCAGGAAAATGCCGAGTGTGACATAAATGCTGAGCATCATCGCCAACGCAGGCTCTTGCCGCACAAACATCATCAGGGGATAAACCAAACCGCAAAAGATCAAGCCTACCACCACCAACACAATCTTCAGCACCCGTTCTCGACGCATGGCAAAGCTCCTGCTAAATCACGTAATCTGAAAAGGCATATACGTAACACCCACGTATGACCTCTTAAACTGAATCTATTTATATCTACTTTTAGATACGACAAAATATCCGAACAGTTAACAAACTAATAAAGTTGAGATCATTTCTCCAGATTTTGTCCGATGATCGGACTTTTCTCTAGATTTCTGATAGAAGCTTGCAAAAATTAAGAGGTCGAGCCTCTCACTTCGTCCCCATCCTCTCCCGCAACCTACTCTCCTCCTCCACCGTCCAGTATCCGCACTCCAGCCGGAGAAACACCGAGGTATAGGGAATCGTCATCCTGCTTTTCAGGACCAGGATATGGAACGTCTTGCCCGCTTCGTCCAGCTTGGAGATGATCTCCTCGTGAGGGAGCGATTGCGCCTCCGACTTTCCCCCTTCCATCTTGCCCAGCAGCTTGCTCAGCGCCTCCCGATGAGCCGTCACCCCCGCAGCGTCACTTTCCGGGACCGCCTTCAGCTCCGCATCGGTAAAAATGACGGGTCGTACATGCCTGGCCTTAGCCAGTTGATCGAGCACCGTCTGGACGACCTCGAGTTGATCGGCGTCGGTATTGACCGTTTCGATGCCAGCGCTCGTCTGCAACGGATAAGCCGAATCCACCACCGCAATCCAATTCCGATGCCCCAGCAATGGCAACTCCTCAGCCAGTCGCGCCCGCCAGTTGCTGCTTGGATGTGTAGCGCGGGCGTCCCCGCCCGCGGTTGCTGAAGCGCCGACAACGTACAAGAGCGAAACAGCGGCAAAGATGAGAACCCTTCTTATTAATGTGACGATCACAGCTCCTCCCGAATTCGGTTTTCCGTTCACCGTGTTATGGGGGGATTATGGCAGATCGAGGGCCCAGATAACACGCCAGTTGCAACGGGTCGGGACGATGCAAGAGAATTCTCTCTCGCCCCAGTTTCCACACAAGGCGCGAAACTTTGCCAACTCGATCCGACCGGATAACAACGACAATCGAGAGCTGGGGACGCAGACGCAGTGTTACGGTTGGTTCTTCCAAGGTGAACCGATGAGAGGAAAAGGGAGGTTGGAGGTTCGTAGGCGGGTCGGCCCCGTACTCCTAAGGTGGGCACAATCCGCAAACGTCACGCTCGATCTTGAACTGCGATCTACCATCGACGACGGGTTCTCAAATGATGATGCGTTCGACGCCACCGTAGGCTCTTTGGGATGCTGGAAGTTCTCATGAACAGGCGGGAATCGGGCGAACCCGATGAGGACTGCGTTAGGAAGCTGGAGGCTGGATTCTCGGTCAATCATGGCAAAGGGTCGCCGTGAGCGCAGCGCAAGCCTCTTGTGCTACTGAAAAAGACTAGTGGCAACATGAAAGGAACTCTGTGACGGGTGAAGAAATTGTCAGGCAGGCTCGAAACGCAAGCAAGGGCTTCCAGTTGAAATCCCGGAAATTCTCAGGAGCGATGACGGCAGAACTGATGAGAGAGTTCTGGCGGACGAGGGAATTCCTACGTCCGCACGAGATGTTTTCATCCGGGGAATACCACTGGAAATTGATCTTATTGTTCCGCACCGTGGACAGGAGCCGACTCTAGGTCTTCTCTACGGGCCTCAGCAGGTCGCGGCTGCTTTGGAGATAAAGAAGATGGGGTCGTTTGGAGAACAGACGCTGCAGACAATCCGAAAGAACTTCAACGTGCTTCGCGAGCTTAGAGTCCCTTGTGCATACGTCACTCTCGAAGAGCGTCATAGCTATCGTCACAGAGCAACCGAAGAAAACCTTGGCGGTTTTCCCTGTTTCACCCTTGCTTGGCACAAGGTCACGGATGACCCCCTTAATATCTCTCGCTGATTCTACTGGTCGGCATAGCTTCGGCGCAGCACTGTCGCAAGGTCGACATAGACAAGTCCAGTGGCTTCTGCACGGTGCCTGATCCTGCTCTGACACCGGGTAAGATTGACTCGTCGCTCGCGTGTGTATCGAACCACGACCGCCCTCGTAGTGTGACTAATTCCGAGAAAGACGCAATCCTACTCGCCTACGAATATCCTGCGATACGGCCAAGTCTTCTGGCGAGTTCGATCACTGGTTTCCGCACTGGATGGGAGGATCGGACAAGAAAGAGAACATCTGGTTCGAACCGCACGCGGGAAAGTTCGGCTCGTTCGCCAAAGACAAGGTTGAACTCCTACTCTGGCGAAAAGTGTGTGCGGACAAAACAATAACCCTTGATCAAGCGAAGACCGTATACCTAAAGGGCTGGACAAAACTCCTGCCACAACATTGAGATAGTCAGCGTTCATGAGGTTCAGCAACCTCCGGATGCGGGTAAAAGGACGACGTGGCGTGATCGCAATCGTTTTCAGCACGCGCTGGTGGGCATGATTCTCGAAGAAGCGGTCGTCCCACGGAGCACGGTAGAAAATCGGGAAGGGTTCCCAAGAGATCGTCGTAACCATCGCATTCACCTTCGCCATTGCACCGGAGGCTGTCAAACCGCTTAGTTTACTGCACTCGCTTCGCGGCAGTATTGAGCGACCGGCGACCGCCCTCCTGCTATCCTGAACTCGATCTCACGTGAAATTTCAGCTACAAGACTCTCCGCGACTCCTCGACTGCCGAGCACAAAATGGTGGGCCGCCTGGTAATTGGCCTTCTGGTGCTGGTCTCCGCTCTGGTGGGAGCCACGGCTGGGCTGCTGCTCGTCTACTCCACCGACCTGCCGCAAGTGGATCAGCTCGAGCACTACCGGCCCAGCTCCATCACCGAACTCTACGACGATCAGGGACGCACCGTCGGATCATTCGCGCTGCAGCGCCGGGTGGTGGCCAGCTATGACGACTATCCGGAGGTCCTGCGCCAGGCGCTGATTTCGATCGAAGACAAGGACTTCTACCGGCACTGGGGCGTCAACGTCTGGCGCATCGCTGGAGCGGCTTACCGCGATATCCAGTCCGGCGGCAGAGTGCAGGGCGCCTCCACTCTTACCATGCAGCTGGCGCGCAATCTTTTTCTTTCGCCTGATCGCTCCTTTCATCGCAAGATCCAGGAAGCGCTGCTAGCAGTGCAGATCGAGCGGCGTTTCACCAAGCCGCAGATCTTTACCCTCTATGCCAACCAGATCTATCTGGGCCATGGCGTCTATGGATTCGAGGCGGCCTCCCAGTTTTATTTCAGCAAGCCGGCAAAGCGATTGACCCTCGACGAAGCCGCGCTGCTCGCCGGCCTGCCCAAATCGCCGTCCTACTATTCACCCATCACGCATCCTGACCATGCCCTGAAGCGCCGCAACCTGGTGATCAATTCGATGCTCGAAGACGGCAACATCACGGCCAAGCAGGCCGAAGCGGCGCGCGATCAACCCATCCGCCTCGAAGTGGCCCACGATCCGGATTCGCTCGCGCCTTATTTTGTCGAGGAAATCCGCCGCTACCTGGAGAGCAAGTACGGCAGCGATCAGGTCCACGAGGGCGGCCTGAAAGTTTATACCTCGCTCGACATGGACCTGCAGCGCGCCGCCAACCGCGCCGTGTTCGACGGCCTGGCTACTTATGAACGCCGACATGGCTGGCGCGGACGCCGGCAGAATGTTTTGTCCGGCGAGGTAACGCTCGCCAACTACCAGCATCCGGACTGGGACAGCGAACCCGAAGTCAACGGCTATGTCCACGCCCTGGTCGTAGCCGTGACTCCAGCTTCGGCGACCCTCAAATTTGGCCGCTACTCCGCAACGCTAGCGCCCGCCGATGCCTCCTGGATCCATCGCAGGCTGCCCGACATTCTGAAGCCCGGCGACATCGCCTACGTGAAGATTATTTCGCTGACCTCCGGACGGGAAAGCGCGAGTCAGCCTGGAAGAAGACTCCGGTGCGCAGGGCGCGCTGGTCGCAATCGACAATGCCACGGGCGAGATCAAAGCCATGGTAGGCGGACGCGATTTCAATCTCTCCAAGTTCAATCGCGCCACCCAGGCGCTGCGCCAGGTCGGGTCGTCCTTCAAGCCGTACGTCTACACCGCGGCCATCGATCGCGGCGCCACGCCCGACGACACCATCCTCGACGCACCCGTCTCGTTTCCAATGCTCTCAGGCCCTGCATACGAGCCCCACAATTACGACGAAAAGTTTGAGGGTACGATCACACTTCGACGTGCGCTGGCCCAGTCCCGCAACATCCCCGCGCTGAAGCTGGCCGACAGCATCGGTATCAAGACTGTCATCGACTACGCTCATCGCTTCGGCATCACGTCCAACATCCCGCTCTACTTGCCGGTCGCTCTGGGCGCGGTCGAGGTCACGCCCATGGAGCAGACGTCCGCGTACAGTGTTTTTCCCAGTGACGGTGTGCACATCACTCCGCGCTACATCACCAAAGTGACGGACTACGAAGGCCGCACCCTGGAAGAAAACTTCCCCGACGTGAAGGACGTGGTCAGCGCCCGCACCGCGACGAATCATGACCGCGATGCTGCGGGAGGTCGTGCTGCATGGCACCGCCATCGCCGCGTCCTCGATGAAGTATCCTCTGGCGGGAAAAACCGGCACCACCAACAACTTCACCGACGCCTGGTTCGTCGGCTTCTCACCGTCCGTCACTTGTGGAGTGTGGATCGGCTACGACGAAAAGAAGTTCCTGGGAGCAAAGGAAACTGGAGCCCGCGCCGCATTGCCCATCTGGATGGAATTCATGAAGGTCGCGTTAGCGGGAAAGGAGCCGGGAGATTTCCAGCCGCCGCCGGACGCGGAGCCGAGTCCGACGCCGCACCCGGTTGATACGCCAGACACCGCCCCGGCAGGGGATGAAACGCACTAACCACCACGGTCTGTGTAGAAGCAGGTGTTCCACTGCCCGGTCGAGCGAAGCTCGGCGATTTGGAGGCTTAGGCGTGGCTGAGTATGATCTCTCGCCGTGAAGTCAGACCCCGAACAAGAGCGTCAGCGACTGCCCCGGGTTTACGCGGCGATGAGTCCTGAGGAACTGCAAAAGGTCGCGGATGACGGTGCGTCACTCACCCATGAGGCTCGGGAAACCCTGAAAGCGGAAATCAGCGGCAGGGGACTGGACAGCACCCTAAACGAAGCCGCGACGGGCGTCGACGTCATTGAAGAGCGTGACCTGGTCATGATTCGGCGCTTCCAGAACTTGCCAGAAGCGCTGCTGGCAAAAAGGCAGTCTCGACTCCTCGGGAATTGAGTGTTTCCTGACCGATGACCACGTGGTGCGGATGGTTATTCCAACTTGTTGGGCGGAGCTAAACTTCTGGTCAACCGGGAAAATGCCGAAGCGCACTCCTGGATGAACCCACGCGGGAGCGGCTGGATGTGGAAGGTGTAGGAGAGTATCAGCCACCTCGATGTCCAGAGTGCCACTGCTTGGACGTCAACTTCGAACAACTGAATCGGAAGGTAGTACACCGCGGCATGGCTTGGCATACCGATCCGCTCATACCGCAGCATGGACATGCCAATCCTGCGGACATCACTGGCAGGATCTCGATTCGATCTAGCCAGCCAGGACCTGTCGAATAACCCTACCCCTTACTGCTGCTTGATCGCCGCAAAACTCTCATCCAGAATCCGCGTAGCCTCATCCACATCCGCTTTCCCAATATTCAACGGTGGCGACATGCGAATCACATTGCCGTAAAAGCCGCCCTTCCCCACCAGCAACCCCCGCTTCCGGGCCTCTTCCATCAACGCATTCGTGCCTGCGGACGCCGGCTTCTTGGTCTCGCGATCTTCGACCAACTCCAGGGCCTGCATCAGCCCCATGCCGCGAACGTCGCCGATGATCGCGTGCTTGGCCTGCAATTCTTCCAGCTTCTTGCGGAAATATTCGCCTACCACTGCGGCATTCGTCCGCAAGTCGTCTGCCTCGATGATGTCAATGACTGCCCGTGCAGTCACGCTGGTCACAGGATTGCCTCCGAAGGTCGAAATCGTCATCCCCTGAAAGGAATCCGCGATCTCGGGTTTGGCCACGGTCAATCCGATCGGCGTGCCGTTGCCCAATCCCTTCGCGGCCGTAATCATGTCCGGTTCAACTTCCCAATGCTCGATGCCGAACCATTTATGCCCAGTACGGCCCCAGGCGGTCTGCACTTCGTCGGAGATGAAATCGCCGCCGTACTGCTTGACGATGTTGAAAGCGAGCTTGAAATATTCCTTCGGCGGCGTTATGAAACCGCCCACACCCTGGATAGGCTCGGCCAGGAACGCGGCAATGCGTCCCGAGGTCGAAAACTGAATCACACTCTCGATATCTTTCGCGCAGGCGACTTCGCACGAAGGATATTTCAGCCCCAGCGGGCAGCGATAGCAATACGGATTCATGGCGTGCACGATGCCAACTTCGATCGTGCCCTTGCGCCAGGTGTTCATGCCCGTGAGTCCGCGGGTCAGCGACGAGCGCCCGCTGTAGCCATGGCGCAGCGCCACGACTTCGAAGTTGCCAGTGTGCATGCGCGCTACCTGGATCGCGGTCTCATTAGCTTCGGTGCCGCTATTGGTGAAGTAAGACTTCTTCAGCGCTCCCGGGGTGATCTGCGCAAGTTTCTCCGCCAGATCGACCATCGGCACATTGGGGAAGCAGGTCGAGACGTGCTGCATGCGATCGATCTGCTCCTTCGTGCGCGAAGTGACGCGCGGATTGCAGTGACCGACGCTGATGGTGACAATGCCGCCGAAAAAGTCGAGATACCTTTTCCCTTCAACATCCCACACATGCTGCATGGAGGCATGGTCCATGGGCAGCGGATCGGAGTAGTAGGTTGAGACTGAAGGAAAGATGTATTCCTTCTGTTTGCGATTGATCTCTTCGCGCGTCAGCTGCGACTTCTCGGTCGGAACGACAGTAGTGCTCATGCTTGACCTCAGGCGGAACGCCTATTGGGATTACGAGTCTTGATCGAGACCCACCATCATAAACCACTGGCCCGGGTGGCCGGGCGCGGCTTTGTCCCCGGCCCGCCATGCGCGGCAGGGCGGGCGCCGTTGCGGAATTGCTGCAACGCCTCGAAAATGCTGCGGGCCATAGAGCGCGGCCTTGTGTTCGCCGAATCCAGCGATGCCGAGCAGTTCGGGAATCGAACCCGGGCGCTTGCGGCAGACCTCGTCGAGCGCGGAATCGTGCATTACGACGAAAGCAGGAACGCCTTGCTGCTTCGCCGCCGCCCGCCGCCATTCCCGCAAATATTCCCGCAGTGCAGGGTCAACATCCGGGGCTCCCGTCGCCGGAGCGGGCGTGGGTTGCGCTGGCCTCACCAGGGACGCGGGCGGCCTCAGCTTCGGCTGCTCTGCCTTGACCGACTTGACCAGCCAATCGGATTCGCAGCCGCAGGCGTCGCACGCACCGCAAGTCGTCCACTTCGGACTCTCCCCGAAATGCAGACAAATCTGCCGGTGCCGACAGCCATTTGATTCGGCGAAGCGGCGAATGGTGTGATAGCGCTGCCACGCCCTCTCTTTCTCCGCGGGATCGACAATTTGATCGGCAAAGTATGCCAGCAGGGCCGCATCCCGTTTTTGCCACAGCAGAATGCAATCGGCCGGCTGCCCATCGCGCCCGGCGCGTCCCGCTTCCTGGTAATACTGCTCGATCGATTTGGGCAGCGCCAGATGCACAACCGCCCGTACCGAAGCCTTGTTGATGCCCAGCCCGAAGGCAATCGTGCCTACCAGCACGCGCACTTCGTCCGACATCCAGCGTTCCTGGTTGTCGCGTCTCTCCGCCCCCTCCATCTTGCCGTGATAGCCGATGGCCGGAATCTGTTGCGCTTCGAGATAGTTCACCGTCTCCTCAACCCTGGCGATGGTCGGAGCGTAAACGATCACGCTACGGTCCTCGTAATTGCGCAGAGCGCGCAGCAGCAGGCTGGGCTGTTCGTGTCCTTTGCATTCTTTGACCAGGTAGCGGAGATTCGACCGGTGAAAACTGGCAATGTATTTGTGCGGATCGCGCAATTGTAACTGGTGAAGAATGTCGTGGCGCACCCGCTTGGTCGCACTGGCGGTAAAAGCGGCGATGGGACGATCAGGGAAATGCGCTCGCAGCCGGCTCAACTGCCGGTATTCTGGCCGAAATTCATGCCCCCACTCGGAAATACAATGCGCTTCATCAATGGCGAAGAAAGCAATCGGAACCCGTTGCAACCAGCCGATGGTATCGGCCCGCGCCAGCCGCTCCGGAGAAAGATACAGCAGGCGGTACTCGCCCTCTGATGCTTGGCGTATTACCTGAGCCTGCTGCTCCCTGGGCAAAGAACTGTTCAGCACAGCGGCGGGAATTCCCATCTGCGCCAGCTGCGCCGCCTGGTCCTGCATCAACGCAATCAAGGGCGAGACTACGATCGCGGTTCGCCCCAACATCACCGCCGGCAACTGGTAGCACAGCGATTTCCCGCCCCCGGTCGGCATGACGACGCAGCTGTCCTGTCCGTCAAGCAAGCTGCGCACGATGCGCTCCTGCAGAGGCCGGAACGAATCGTATCCCCAATGACGCCGCAGCGTCTCCAGAAGGTCGTTCCCCGGCGTCAGGTTCACGGCTGACATGGAAATCAGTATAGACGGTGTGGTGTGCCGTCACTTGTGATCGCACACCTTCGATCCGCGAACAATGGCCGGTGTTTGTGGGCTGGTTTCTGTGTGGCCGACGGGCGACTCGCCCGCGAAAAGCCTGCGCGCCAATGAAAATTAACCAACCGCCACCTATCAACTATAATCGCGGTGAATGAAGTCTTTTTTTCGGCTGGTCTTGCTGGCGCTGGTTTTGCTCGTGGTGGCCCTGGTCTCGGCCCTGACTGCGATGCGCCTGGCCATCCATGGTCACGAAGTTGCCGTCCCGGATCTGGTGGGAAACAGTCCGGTCGCAGCCCGCATGCTCGCCGAGCAAAGCGGACTGGAAGTAAACGTAGAACGCCAGTATTACAGTCCGACCGTCCCAGAAGGCAAAATTCTGTCTCAGCTTCCGCCCGCCGGAAGCCAAGTGCGGCGCGGATGGCAAGTTCGTGTGGCCGAGAGCCTGGGCCCGCAACGCGTCGCTATCCCCAACGTCATCGGACAGAGTGAGCGCGCCGCCAACATCAATATCCGCCGCCGCGGCCTGGACGTCGGCGCCATCGCACAAATGCAATCGCCGGATGCTCCTGACAGCCAGGTCCTGGCCCAAGCTCCTCCACCGAACGCCAGCGGCGTCTCGGCTCCCAAAATCAGTTTACTGGTTGCCGCACCTTCGCAACCCCAAGCCCTCGTCATGCCCAGCTTCGTCGGACAGCCGCTTGGTACCGTCACACAGACTGTACAGGACGCTGGACTGCACATCGGAACTGTGACCATAGCCGCACTTCCTGAAAACTCCACGCCGACCACGCCAGCCCCGTCCGCCAGCCAGCATGATCGTGACGCAGAATCCTACTGCAGGAGAGAAAGTGATCGAGGGGGCGGCACTGAATTTTGAAGTCCGCTAGCTAGCGCCTTCGTAGCGCCGGCGTCTCGCCGGCTATCCGGCGGGTATCCTGCTCGCCGCTGAGCTAAGTTTTTCGGTGAAGCCTAGCTCTTTTCTAGGATCGCGACAAAAAAGCCATCAGACGGATGCACTCCGGGAATGGTCCTCAGAAATGGCCCTGTGACGAGCGTCTCCAGTTCGTTCCACACTAGTTCACCTTCCGTCCGCAGCCATTCCAGTTCCAATCGGCAATCGAGCACGCGGAAACCAGCGTCGGTCGAGAGCGCCTCATCGACGACCTGCTCGTTTTCTTCCGGCTCCAGCGAACAAGTGGAGTACACCAGCCTTCCTCGAGGCGCGACTTGTCGCATTGCCGCTCGCAGAATCGCCAGCTGGCGCCCGTGCAAGTCAGCGAGATCTTCGGGCTTCAATCGCCATTTGATTTCAGGATTGTGCGCGAGAGTGCCAGTGCCGGAGCAAGGAACGTCGGCTAGTACGCGATCGAAGGCCGCGATTTGCCTTAAACTCGAGTACGTCTGAGTTGATCACTTCCACATTGCTGGGTGGAACCAGTTTGCGCAGCTGGCGGGCACGGTGCGCGTGTAACTCCAGCGCAACAATGCTGGCCCCAGGATTTCGCTCCGCCAGCACGCGCGTCTTGCCGCCAGGGGCCGCACAACAATCGAGGATTCTGGATCCCGCGCCCACCAGCAGCGCGACCAACTGCGAAGCCTCGTCCTGGATAGCGACTCGACCCTCAGCAAAGGCGCGAGTGCTGGAAACATTTCCGGCCCGAACTCTGCGGGCCGATGCCAGCAACTGGCCGGGAGCAAGATCGATCCCATCGAGCCTCAGTTCCGCTTCCGTGCCAGCGTCAGCCAGGCGAATCGCAGCCGCCGGAGCATGCTGGTCGGAGCCGCAAATCCGCCGCGTCCGGTCCAGGCCGAACTGCCGCACCCATCGCTCTACCAGCCACAACGGATGCGCCAGATTCAGTGACAGCTCCACCGCGCTTTCGGATTTCTCGGTATCACCCTTCTGCTCCTCCACGGGATCTTGGGTGGATCGGCGCTGCAGCGCTGGGTTCGCGCCCCCCTCTTCACTGGCGGCTTTAGCCGCTGAGGCCCTTCCTGCTAACGTCCGCAACACCGCATTCGCAAAAGGAGCCGCCGAACCCTTACGTGCGCGCTTCACCAACTCCACACTCTCGTGCACTGCAGCGCGCCCGGGGATGCGGTCAAGAAATAACAATTGATACGCCGCCAGCCGCAATGCCGTCAGCACTTCAATATCGAGTTTCTCGACTCGCTTGTTGGAAAATCGACTGATCTCCGCATCCAGCAGCGACCGCCACCGGAGCACTCCCATTACCAGTTCGGTGGCCAGGCCGTGATCCGCGGGCGAGAGCCTCTCGTATTGGCTCGAGTGCAATAGTTCGGACGCGTAGGCATCCTGCTGCTCGATCCGAAGCAGGACGTCGAAAGCTGCGGCCCGAGCGGGAGAAGTGGACATGGATTTCCAAGAGCTCAGTTGTTAGTTAGTTGTTCCCGGTTCTCAGTGGCCCAGCTTCTCGCCGGTACGCGGTTGATAGCCGTGGACGAAATCGGCCGACGGCATGCGCTTCCTCCCTTCGAGTTGCACTTCGAGTAGTTCCAGCGCAGCTTCCCGCTACCGCATCCGGCAATCAGGCGACCGCTCTCCACCAAAATTTCAGCCCTCGCCAGGGTCCGGCTCGACTGGCTGCGCCGACCAGATGTGGAGGTTCTTCCCACGAAAGCTGGTGTACGCACCCGGCCAGGGCTGGAAGCCTCGCAGACGGTTCAGAATTTCCTGGGAAGTAAGCTGGAAATCAACCCGGCCGTCTTCTTTTTTGAGGATCGGCGCCAGCGTCGCTTTGGCATGATCCTGGGGTTGCGCACGAACCGTTCCCGCCTGCAGCCCGCGCAGTGTTTCCACCATGAGGTCGGCGCCGATCGCAGACATTCGCGGCGCCAAGGTTACTGCCGTGTCCTGCGACGCAATTGGAATTTCTTTCTGTAGCAAAATGTCGCCGGTATCGAGACCGGCATCGATGCGCATGGTAGTGACGCCGCTCACGCTCTCGCCATGAGCAATGGCCCATTGAATCGGCGCTGCACCGCGATACTTGGGCAGCAACGAAGCATGCAGATTGAGGTTCCCCAAGCGGGGCAAATCAATCATCCACTGTGGAATGATGCGCCCATATCCGACGACAATAATTGCGTCAGGCGAGGCTCCCGCAAGTTGCCCGCGAAATTCCTCGTTGTTCTTGATCTTGTCCGGCTGGCTGATCTTCAGTCCCAATTGCAGCGCTCGCTGCTTTACCGGCGACAGCGCAAGCTCCATACCCCGGCCCTTGGGCCTGTCTGGCTGCGTCACCACGACAGGCACCGCAAACCCGGCTTCCACCAGCTTCTCGAGAGTTGGCACGGCAAAGCTGGGCGTGCCGCAGAAAACGAGATTGAGAGAAGAAAGCATTGGAAGTCGGACGTCGGACCTCACACCCCGGCCGCGATCCCTGTTCGAACCGCTTGTGATGTCCGGTCCGATGCCCGGCGCCGCCTTCCCTACCACTCTCCCGCTTTCATCAGCTTGCGGATCTTGCGTTTCATGAAATCCCGTTTGAGGGCGCTGATGTGGCTGATGTACAGCTTTCCATTCAGGTGATCGGTTTCGTGCAGGAAGGCGCGAGCCAATAAATCTTCGCCTGTTTTCTCAAACCACTTTCCGTTGACATCCTGCGCCCGGATGGTCACTTTCTTCGCCCGTGAAACCGGTTCACGAAACTCGGGAATGCTCAGGCAGCCTTCGTTCTGGGTATGGCGGCCTTCGGTCTCGATGATTTCCGGATTCGCAATCACCAGCTTGGCGTCCGGATCTTCCTTGAAAGTAACGTCGATGACCGCCAGCCGCTTCGAAACTCCAATTTGCGGCGCCGCCAGTCCCACTCCGTGCGCCGCGTACATGGATTCGAACATGTCATCCACCAACTTTTTCAGATGCGCATCAAAGACGGTAACCGGTTCGGCAGTTTTTTCCAGAACCGGATTGCCGAACTTCACAATGGGATAGATCATGCAGGTTTTGTCGTCAGCTCTGGCACTCAGTAATTCTTTACTTGCTCCAGGTATCCCGTCAGGTTTCGCAACGTTTCGGCATCGAATCACCGCCGAATTTTTCCAGCGCGCAGCGCGCCAGCGTCAGCGCAACCATCGCCTCTGCCGCCACCCCCGCGGCCGGCACCACGCAAACGTCAGAGCGTTCGTAGGCGGCCTTGACCGGCTCCCGGCTGGCAAAATCCACCGACTGCAACGGACGGCGCAAAGTTGAAATCGGCTTCAAATATCCTCGCACAATAATGTCTTCGCCATTCGACACCCCGCCCTCGATGCCTCCGGCGTTATTTCTGCTGCGGGTAAATCCGGTCGCCGCCCCATATCCTATTTCATCGTGAACGGCGGAACCTGGAGAAGACGCGGCGGTTACTCCAGCGCCAATCTCGACCGCCTTCACCGCCTGCAGCGACATGACGGCGCCCGCCAGCATACCGTCCAGTCGTTCGTCCCACTGCGCGTATGTGCCCAGCCCGGGCGGGACTTTGTGGGCAACCACTTCGAAAATTCCACCAACGGAATCTCCCGTACGCAGCACCTTGTCCACTTCTTCTTTCATTTGCTGTTCAGCCTCGACATCAGCGCAATTCAGTACAACCTCGTTACGCTCCGCGAGACTGCGGATCTGCTCCCACCCAATATCCTTCTTCAACGTGGCGCCGCCCACGGCAACAACGTGGCTGAACACCTCAATCCCCAGATTTCGCAGAAATAACTTGGCCAGGGCGCCAATAGCGACCCGCGCCGCCGACTCTCGCGCTGACGCACGTTCCAGCACATAGCGAGCTTCGGAGAAATTGTATTTCAGGGCTCCTGCGAGGTCGGCGTGTCCGGGACGCGGCGAAGCCACCCGTTTATGTTTTGCGGAATCCCCTTCCTCGACCGGAAGCGACTCCTGCCAGTTCTTCCAGTCTTTGTTTTCAAGCAGGATCGCGATGGGCGATCCGATGGTTGCCCCGTGACGCACGCCCGACAAGATATGAGCTTTGTCGGTTTCGATCTTCATCCGCCCGCCGCGGCCAAAACCCTGCTGCCGTCGCCATAGTTCACGGTCCATGAAGGCCTGGTCCACTTTCAGACCGGCAGGCAGTCCCGAAAGAAAAGCGACTAGCGCCTCGCCGTGAGATTCCCCCGCAGTGAAATAACGAAGCATCGTTTTGGAATTGTATCCGATGGGATGGATTTGGCTGAAAGCTGAGAGCTCAAGGCTGAGAGCCGCGCGTTATTTCGTCCCGTTCGGATAAACCAGAATCTTACTTGCCTCGCCCGTCTTCAGCCGCGCCATGGCCTTGGAGAAGTCTTTCATCGCAATACGGTCGGTGATCACGGGATGAAGATCCAGCTTCCCCGCCTTCAACAAGGCGGTCATCTGATACCAGGTCTGGTACATTCGACGCCCGCTTATGCCTTGGACGGTGATGCCCTTG
The DNA here is from genome assembly GCA_963803655.1 of Terriglobia bacterium. GTDB lineage: Bacteria > Acidobacteriota > Terriglobia > Terriglobales > Acidobacteriaceae > JAIQFF01. The sequence continues at coordinate 620,393 of CAWDNR010000004.1, read as the reverse complement.
AAGATAATGTCTTCCGAAAAATTCAACGCAATGGGCCTGGAGGTCAGCCCCAAAAGAGAAATGCGTCCACCGCGCCGCACAATGTCAAATGCGGTGCGGATGGCGCTGGGATGGCCCGCCATCTCGAGTACGACATCCGCGCCCAGTCCGCCGGTCTGCTCCAGTACGATGCCGCGACACGTCGTCTTTGGAGGGGTCGAGGGCAAAGTCTGCTTTCATCTCCCGGGCAAGCCGCCGGCGGTACTCGTTCACTTCGATCGCAAAAATCGTGGTCGCTCCGACGGCGCGTGCCACCGCAATCGAGAACAGTCCGATCGGACCACATCCGGTAATGGCAACCGTCTTTGCTGCAATCTCTCCCGCCAGCACACTATGTACCGCGTTTCCCAGTGGATCGAGAATCGACGCGTACTCCTGCGGAATCGCCGGATCGAGTTTCCAGATATTCGATTCAGGAATCACCACGTACTCGGCAAATGCTCCGTCGGCGTCGACGCCGATGATTTTTACGTTCTGGCAGATGTGCGCTTCACCGGTCCGGCATAGCAGGCATTTCCCACAAGCCACGTGCATTTCCGCGGAAACGAAATCGCCTTCCTTCACGCTGGTAACTTCGTCGCCGAAGGCTGCCACTTCGCCGCAAAACTCATGTCCGGGGATCAGCGGCGGATGAATCCGGTTCTGCGCCCAACGGTCCCACTCGTAAATATGCAGATCGGTGCCGCAGATGGAAGCAACTTTTACCTTAACCAGTACCTCGTTCCGGCCAAACGCAGGGATTTTAACCTCGCGGATCTCCGCCCCCGGCGCGGCTTCCGGCTTGACGACCGCGAGCATGGTTTTAGGCATGAAATTCAACCTGCGGGTTCAACAATTACCAGGCAAACTATAAATTTTAACATCGCACTCGCCGGGCCTCATCGGCGAAAAACCGAGCCGTGCCTCAACTGAAAACTCGGGTGCTCCGTGACACCCTGTCCATGAGTCGAACAAACTTCTAGAAGGAGGTGACGGCAACGCCTTCCAATTGAATCTCAATCCCGCCAAGCCGTTTCGCGATCAGGTTATAGATCCATGCTCCTATGGCGCCAAACACGAACCCCATGCCCCCGTAGAGAAAGGGAGCAAGGACCCCGAAGGCGAGAATGGCCGCTCCTCCAATGGCGCCGTTGGTTTGTTGCGTCGCAATACTGGCCAGCCCGCCCACCAGAGCGAGGGGAACAAAGAGTAGACCCATACAGCCGTACAGAACTCCCATCATCTTGGCGCAGGAAAGAACACCCACTGATTGTATGCGTTGCATCACGCCTCCCGGTATTCAGTGCTCTCGTCTTCACCGACAATATTTAAGACCCCCACCCGCCGCCGCCCGGAGTCTCAATCCGAATTCTTTCTCCTTTGGCCAACCGCACGTTGAATTTGCCCGGCAATTTCTCCACTGCACCGTTCCGCCGGACTACGGAAGCGTTCCCCGCCAATCCATCCGCCCCTCCGCTCAGCCCCCAGGGTCCGCGCAAGCTCCGGTCGGACAGCAGGGTGACTTCGGCGTCCGTCAAGACCTCGATTTCGCGTACGATGCCGTCGCCGCCACGGTGTTGGCCGTCGCCCCCACTCCCAGGCCGCAGAGAATATTGCCGTACTCGCAACGGATACGAATACTCCAGCGCTTCCGCCGGCGTGTTCAGCGAATTCGTCATGTGAGTGTGCACGCCCGAAACGCCTGGCTTCGTGGGACGAGCACCCATCCCGCCTGCGATGGTTTCGTAGTAGGCGAACGGCTCCCCCGTACGCGGATCCATTCCCCCGATCGCAAGATTGTTCATGGTTCCCGAAGCCGCCGCCGGAATCCGCTCTGGCACTGGCTGAGCCAAAGCGCGCAGCAGAACATCCACGACACGCTGCGACGTTTCCACATTCCCTCCCGCCACCGCCGCCGGAGGGCGCGCATTCACCACGGTCCCTGACGGCGCGATCACCCGGAAGGGGCGCATCAGACCCGAGGTCGCTGGCACATCTTCAGTCAGTAAACACCGGAACACGTAGAAGCAAGCCGAATAAGTGATCGCCTCAACCGCATTGATGCTGCCGTCAACTTGCGGATCGGACCCAGTAAAATCCACCGTAACTGTGTGGCCGCGGGCGACTCGCCCGCGCTGGCCCTCAACCTTCACCGCTACCACAATCTTCACTGGCCGGTCGGTGATTCCGTCGCTGTCCATGAAGTCTTCCGCTCGATACGTCCCCTTGGGCACGCGCACCAAAAACGCGCGCATCATCCGCTCTGAATAATCCAGCAATGCTCGCGAGGCGGATTGCGCCCGCTCCAGCCCGTAGCGATCACAAACCTCGCGCAAGCGCTCGGCACCCGTGTGGCAGGCCGCAATCTGCGCCCCAAGGTCGCCTTCGCGCTCATTGGGGGTACGGACGTTGCTCAAAAGCAGTGCCAGAACATCGCGTTCCATCGTGCCTGAGCGCATGATTCGCACCGGCGGAATGCGCAGTCCTTCCTGGTAGATCTCGCGGCACAGGCCCATCGATCCGGGATAGGTCCCGCCCACATCCGCGTGATGGGCGCGCGAAGCCACGTAGAAGTGCGGGCGTTTGCCGTCTCGGATGGCGTCGCACATACACCGGCGCCACCAGCGTGATGTCCGGCAGATGCGTTCCCCCGCGAAAGGGATCGTTCAGCATCACCACGTCGCCGGAGCTGAGTGGAAAGCTCTCAATGGCGGCCCGCACCGACATCGGCATCGAACCCAGATGCACGGGCATGTGATCGCCCATGGCAATCACTTCGCCGCGCGCGTCAAAGACTGCGCAGGAATAGTCGCGCCGCTCCTTGATATTGGGAGAAAACGCGGTACGCCGCAGCGCGGCCCCCATCTCCTCGGCGATGGAGTGGTAAATATTTTTAAAGATTTCCAGCTCGATGGGATCCTGTCGCATAACGTCTAACTAGGTCGAGAAGTTCTGTCAGTGTACGACAGCAGCCGGACAAGAAGTTAGTCCCGGAAAGTCCGAGTTCGCCTTATGCCGGCTTTCTGGCCGAGACCGCGGCCAGAATTAAAGGATTGCTTTAGAATGTGGTTGTCCCGAAGCCGCGGTCATGCTAGAAACGCGGGTGGGGAAAACGTCCCTAGCGATCAAGGCGGCCTCTGGAAATTAAGATGAGCCCACGAACTCGAGCCAAGGCCAAATCCGCTGCCACCGATGTGCTGATTCCTGAAAAGCTCTATTTCCGCATCGGAGAAGTTTCCCGTCTGTGCAACCTGCCGGCTTACGTGCTGCGTTTCTGGGAAACCGAATTTCCCCAGCTTAAGCCGGTGAAGAGCAGCACCGGCCAACGCATGTATCGCCGCAAAGATGTCGAAAGCGTCCTGCGCATCAAGCAACTGCTCTATGAAGAAGGGTTCACCATCCCCGGAGCGCGCCAGCATCTCCGCGCCGAGATCAAGACCGACAGAAAGCAGGATCCGCTGCCCTTTCCGGCTCGTCCAACCTCTGACCTGAAATATATTCGTCAGGGCCTGAAGGACATTCTCACCATGCTCTCAGCCCGGCGCTAGGCGCCAGGCTGAGAACTTGCTGCACTCGCTACCGGCGGTTGAAATTGCCGGAGAAGTCGTCTCTGCCTATCCTTCCACTCACGTTGATCAGGTCGACTTCGTTGAGATCCTGGTTGAACCGGGCTTGGGCGGTTCCGCGCGCATCTCCGCGGTCAGAGCCTGTAATTCGCATGGTGAATCCGCCGCCGACGGAGTTCTCGACCACTCCATAGAACGTAATCCTGAAGTTTCCGCCCCGCAGCGAAATTGATGGGCGCGCTCCAGTGCTGTCTACGAAGCCGCGGGTGATGTTGACGTTTCCGACAGATCTGCTGTTGAAGGTACCCCTTCCTGAGGTATCGACTCTCACCCGGGGATAGTTAGGAATGCCGGGACCACCGGGGCCTCCCGGGAAACCGGGTCCACCCGGACCGCCGGGGTAGCCAGGGCCGCCCGGCCAACCAGTATTGTCGGCTCGCGGCCTATAGTGGGCGCGTTCCACACGGTTCGAGCGAGGGTCCACAATGCATTCGTAAGTCGCCGTTCTCCAGGTATTCGGACCTCCAATACCGTAGCGCATCCTCCCGCGCACGCCTTGTCGCCCATTCGGCGCCGAGTACAGGTCCTGGGTGTCGAGGTTGAGATTCACGCGCCGGCCCGCGTCGGCGCTGACCCGATCCACCAGAGCATTCTGGCACTGAAGCACGATCGGCTGCGGACGTCCCGGCGGATACTGGCCTGGAGGATATTGCCCCATCGGCGCCTGCGCCGATATTGCTGGGACGGTGGAAGCGGCAAGAATCAGTACGCAGATTGATACGAGAACCAAACCTGCGAAGTTTCGAGGCGGAAGATTACGGCACATAAGAGCCTCCTGAAGCGTGATTTACAACCAGGGTGAGTTCCGAGAGGCAAGACTATACATCATGTTGCAGCCGAGAAGTATCACGGTCTTGTCCTGACATCTGCGCTGTGCCTTCCATCAGTTTATCGGCGCGAGTAGTGTAGAATTTTCTCCCGGTTTTTCGCAGTGAGCGCCTATGAATGCGACGTTTGGTGTTCTCCCCCGTCATCGCAGCTTGTGTTTGGTGCTGGTCGGTGTTGCGCTGCTCGGCGCAGCCCATGCGAACGTCGACCCTAAGAAGGGCCGGGTCACGGCCAATCCCACCTCAGGAAATCGCTACACCATCGAGCAGGAAATTCAGATTGGACAAAAGGGAGTCTCTGAGATCGAGCGTGAGCTGAAATTGCTGCCGCCTGGTCATCCCATGTCGAGGTACATCAGTTCACTGGGACAGAAGCTCGCAGCCAAGGCCCCGGGTTACAAGTTTCCGTACACCTTCAAAGTTGTGCGCGAGAAGGCGGTCAATGCTTTCGCCCTTCCCGGCGGTCCGATCTACGTGCATACCGGATTGATTGAGGTCGCTACTGAATCCGAGCTCGCCGGAGTTATGGGACATGAAATCTCGCACGTGGTCATGCGGCATTCCACCCGCCAGGCGAGCCGGCAAATGAAGGCGCAGTTGCCCCTCGCCATTTTGGGTGGCATTCTGGGTGCTGGCGTCGGTGGCTGGGCGGGGTCCCTGGCGCAGATGGGAATTTCGCTGACCGCCGGCTCTGTGCTGATGAAGTATTCGCGCGAAGCGGAAACTGAAGCTGACATGGTAGGTGCCCAGATCATCTATGACGCAGGCTACAACCCAGGAGCAGTCGTCACCTTCTTTCAGAAACTGGCCCAGCAGAGCGGAGGTCGAAGTGGTCCTCAATTTCTAAGTTCTCATCCCGACCCAGGCAATCGCGCCCAGGATATCTCCAAAATTCTTTCCCGGTTCCCGCCCGAACAATTTCAGGAATTGGATACGCCTGAATTCCTGGCCGCCAAGAAGGCGCTTTCCGATGCAAGCGCCAGTTCAACCGATTTGGGCGAGAAGCCCGTCGAAATTTCGCGCCTGGCGCGGCAGAACATCGCCGGCGAAAACTTCCACACCTTTCAGCACAAAGCGTACGCCATTGGTTACCCGGACAACTGGCAGGTCAACGGCGACCCGCAAGCGAGTGCAACTTTCTACCCTGAAGGTGGTTTGGCGGGCGGAGCTCTGGCCTATGGCGTCCTGGTAAGTAGCTTCCAGCCGTCCTCTGGTGGCGGTAAAGAGCTCGACACCGCGCTTCGCGAGCTGATGACTGACACGGAACAATCCAACCCTGATCTTCGCGTGGCCAACAGCCTGCAGGCATTCACCCTGCAGGGCCGGCCCGCCAGAAGGCTTGATTGGTTTGGCAAGTCGGCGGTTTGGGAGAACGGGCGGCAGTTGACCGAGCGCGTCAGAATGATCGCGCTTCAGGACAAGACCGGCGTCATACTTTATGTAGTCTTTGTCGCTCCCGAGCCGGACTTCAATGGCTTGTTGCCCGTCTTTGAGCGGATGTTGGACAGCCTGCGGATTCGCTAGCTTACTCTGCCCTCTGGGGTCAGGTTAGAGCCCGATCCAGATGGCTATACCCGCCGTCCACGAAAATATGCTGTCCGGTGGTGTGTCCAGACTTGCCGGAAAGCAAGAAAATCGCCATGGCGGCAATCTCGTCAGCGGTAGTCATTCGTTTTCCCAAAGGGATTTTGGAGAGGATGGCACTCAGTTTCTCCTCGGGATGCGGAAATGTAGCCAGCCACTCCCGGTAGAGCGGAGTCATTACCTCCGCCGGCAGGATGGTATTCACGCGAATGTTGTAAGGCAGCAGCTCCGCGGCCCATTCCCGGGTGAGCGCCATAATCCCACCTTTTGAAGAAGCGTAACCGGAAGTGCTGCCCTGTCCCGTGACTGCCGTTTTTGAGCCGATGTTCACGATGGCCCCCTGGGCCTGCTTCAGGCGCGGCAGAGCGAAATGGGCCATGCTGTAGTAATGCACGAGATTGCGTTGTAGCGAGGCCACAAATTCGCCGGGATTGCCGTGCTCAAGCCCAACTTTGTCATTGCGTCCGGCATTGTTAACCAGCGCGTCGAGCCGTCCCAACGTCTTCAGGGTTTCGTCAACCGCTCGGGAACAGTCTTCCGGAGTCGAGAGTTCGGCCGTGACCAGGCCACAGGTCATGCCTTTGCTCGATAGCTCATTTCGCAGCTGCCTGCCCGCTTTCGCGTCGCGGTCCACAATCATTGGCACCGCGCCCTCGCCGGCGCAAGCCAGCACGATGGCTGCGCCGATTCCTTTGGCCCCGCCGGTCACGATAACGACTTTATCTTTTAGTTGCAGCTCCATGCAGTTTGTGGCCACCGGTTAGTCGCGGAGATTGAAAAAGCCTCCGTCGATCGGATAGTCCACTCCGGTGATAAAGGACGCCTCATCCGAACACAAGAAAAGCGCCAGCGACGCGACTTCGCCCGGCTCCGCCATTCTTCCAATGGGCTGAGCCTGGGACAATTTCTCGAACATCTCCTGCTCGCGGTCGGGATAAGTCTTGCGCAGATAGTTATCGACAAAGGGGGTGTGCACTCTGGCCGGCGAGATGCAATTGCAGCGGATCTTGAACCCCAGGTAGTCCCTGGCAACGGAATAGGTCATAGCGATCACGGCGCCTTTGCTCATCGAATAGGCAAAGCGGTCGGCGAGCCCCGCGGACCCGGCAATCGAGGCCATGTTCAAGATCACGCCCCCGCCATGGGCTTTCATGGACACGATCGCAGCCGACATGCAGTTGTAGAATCCCTTTACATTCACGGAAAAGATGCGATCGAAGTCTTCTTCGGTCGTGCTTTCAAGCGTGCCTATGTGCGAGATTCCCGCATTGTTCACCAGAATCGACACCAGCCCCTGTTCCGACAGCTTGGTAAAAGTGTCCTTGATCTGTTTTTGGTCGGTGACGTCACATGCAAAGGCGGCAGCATTCCCGCCCGCTGAAGCGATCTGCTGGCAAGTCCGTTCTGCGTCGCTGAGATTAAGGTCCAGGACTCGCACGGCAGCGCCGTGAGTGGCAAACTTTAACGCAATCGCCCGTCCAATGCCGCTGCCGCCGCCGGTCACCGCGACGACTTTCCCGTCCAGCCTGAAATCAGTCTTGCCTTGTGGTTGACTCAGAGTGACACGCCTCTCTTCCACGGGATGAAATCATTCTGAGCCTTCAACTCGGCCTTCGTCCTGATCTCGCCGCTGGCCACCTTGATCACCAGTTCCAGAATATCTTCGCCCATGCGCTCGATGTTGGTCTCGCCCGAGATGATGCCGCCAGTATCGATATCAATAATGTCATGCATGCGTTGGGCCAGAGGCGAGTTGGTGGAGAGCTTGACCACCGGAGCGATCGGATTCCCGGTCGGCGTGCCCAGGCCGGTGGTAAACAGGACTACATTGGCTCCAGCACCCACTTGCGCGGTCACGCATTCCACGTCGCTCCCCGGCGTACATTGCAAATGCAATCCTGGTTCGGTTGAGTATTCCGGATAGTCCAGCACCGCCGTGACGGGAGACTTCCCGCCCTTTTTCGCCGCTCCGGCTGACTTCATGGCATCGGTCAGCAATCCATCTCGAATATTCCCCGGAGAGGGATTCATTTCGAAGCCGGCTCCAACCGATCGGGCGCGGGCTTGATAGTCTCGCATCAGCTTCGCAAACCGATCCGAGACTTCTTTTCGCGTGCTGCGATTGATGAGCTGCTGTTCGACTCCGCACAATTCCGGAAATTCAGAAAGAATCGCCCGGCCCCCGAGTGCCACGAGGAGATCGGCAGTGTGTCCGATCGCCGGATTGGCCGAGATCCCGGAGAATCCGTCCGACCCGCCGCACTTCAAACCCAAGCACAGATGAGACAGTGCAGCGGGCGAGCGTCGAGACGTGTTGGCTCCGACCAGCCCAAGAAACGTCTGGCGGATGGCATCCGATAGCATCGTGAACTCGGAGCCACTCTGCTGCTGCTCCAGAACGATCACCGGCTTGTTGCCATTCGGATCGCGCCCTTCGATCTGCCTCCGCAGTATGCCGATCTGCGCATTCTGACAACCCAGGCTGAGAATCGTGGCTCCGGCCACGTTGGGATGGTTTATGTATCCAGCGATCAGACCACACAGATTGGTGGAATCTTCACGGGTCCCGCCGCACCCACCTTCATGCAGCAGGAACTTGATGCCGTCAATATTCTGAAACACGCGGGAGCGCTGCGGGTCCGGTCCGTTCCCGGGCGAGCTGTGCGTCTCGCCGTCCTCCAGTTTGCCTTCGCGATAGAGTTTCGCTAGCTCGGCCACTTGCCGGCGATAGATTTGCGGCGCCGCGAAACCCAACTCTTCTTCAAAGGCTTGTTTCAGGACCCCAATGTTTCTGTTCTCGCAAAATACCAGGGGGACGACCAGCCAGTAGTTCCGCGTGCCGACCTGGCCATCCGGCCGCTGATAACCTAGAAAGGTGCGATCTTTCCAGCGTGAGACATCGGGAGCTTGCCAACTGTACACGCCTGACTGCTCGTGGAAATCGGAGGCCTGGTGCTGAACGTTGCTCGTGGTCAGCATTTGTCCCTGGCTGATCGGATTCGTTGCTCTACCCACGAGGACGCCGTACATGATCACATCAGCGCCGATCGCAAGGTCTTGTGTCGCGAACTTATGTTTGGCGGGTACGTTCGAGACCAGCGTGTAGTTCTTACCCGAGAATTTGATTTGCTCGCCTTGTTTCAGGTCGGCGAGCGCAACCAGGACGTTGTCCCTGGTATCGAGTTGCAAGACCTTGTGGGCCATCTGATCTATTGTAGAACACGAACTTTCCTAGTCGCATGCTGGCGGCAGCGGCAGTTTCAACTCTTAAAATCTATCCTGGATACCAGACCCTGCGCGGATCGGCCTCACTTCGTTGATAAGCCCAGGCCTCTTCGATGAGCCGCATCAGATCAAAACCTGGTCTCCAACCCAGCAAGCATTTCGCTTTGGTGTTGTTCAGCCAGGTTGACCAATACGGAGTTTCGATCTCGACGGAGGGAAGTCCGCGAGTTTCTTTCAGGTAACCCGCCACCTTTTGGTAATCGACGGGCTCGTCCATGCAGATATTAAAGGTCTGCTGGTGGGCCCTGGGGTGGTCGAGGGCCCGCAGGATGGCATCGACCAGATCGCCGACGTGAACGAAGTTGCGTTGGACCGGCTTCCCTTTCGGGTCGAGCATCAGCGGCACGGCGCCGCTTATCACATACTCATCGGCGCGCTGGGCGCCCACCAGTTCACGCCATCGCGGCCCCCCGAAAACGTCTTCGCCAAAGGACAGCGAGTATTTGAAATCATCTTTTTCCATGATCCAGGGTGCTCTCAAACAGCAACCGGAGAGACCATACTGGATGAAGTATTGCTCCAGCATCACCTCTTCGAGAACTTTGGAAAGCGCATAGCAGCCCGGATAGGCGCTATGTTTCTGCTGTTCGGTGACAGGCAGAGGATGCGGATAGAAAAAATGCCCTAGGGCAGCATCGCCGCCGATCAGGATGATTTGTCGGAAGGCCGAACTGGCGCGGCACTCTTCCAGAAGCCAGAAGAGACCCTTGACCGTAACATCCATCACGTCATGGGGAGTTTCTTTGCAGGTGGCGCAATGCAGAACGTGGGTAACTTCCTGCAGGGCGGTGTGCACGACCGCGCGGTCCGAGATACTTCCCTGGACTATCTCCAGCCGATTCGTGGGCGGCAGAAGCCGTTTGTGACACAGCGCTCGAATTCGTACATCCTGATCAGACTGGAGAATTCGCGTAATGAAGTGGCTGCCAACTTTGCCGGTGGCTCCGGTCACCAGGATGCGCTTCATGGCCTCGCCATTCTAACCGGGTAGACGATACAGCTCCGATCAAATCACAGTCAGCGATCCTTATGACCGACCCAGCCAGGTGGGGATCTTAGAGGACAGTTCGGGGGGCAGGCATCTCCAGCCGAGACGTTGAGCGCGAGCAGGTCAGCCAAGCATTCGTGCGGGCAGTTTGCGGTACGTCTCAATTCGAGGATTGAACCTGCATGGTTTCGTCGATCCAGAACTGGGCAGGACCGCTGGCATCGTCGCGAGTGGCGGTCACCCGAAAACCACTGGAGGTGATTTCAACATTGTAAGTATAGGGAGGCCGCTGCCTCTCGATGGAAATGTAGTTCCCCGAAACCAACTCATCGAAGGAAGCGTACTTCTGCTGGGTAGCATAGTATCCACGCTCGGCGTTGGCGATACTGAGCAGATCACTCTTCACGCCCACAACATTGGCCGCCCCGGTGGGCGTGCCGTCCCCGCCGGGCGCAGAGACATTTTTTAACTGTGCTGAATAGAGATACATGCCGACAGCCATCACGATAATGGTGCCCACGAAACCAAGAGCGCGACCCATAGTTTCCTCCGCATGCCGTAATTGCATCGCGAAATGACTTCGGAGACAAGTAACCAGAGTGTAGAGGCCGATGGGGCGGGGTCTCCCGATTGCCACGCGAAACAGCGAACCTGCTGAGGAAAAAGGAGAAAGGGGCGCCAATCGGGCAGGCACTGGCAAAAGCGCCGTGACAAAGGCCGTAACTGTTGGAGCACAAGCGCCGACACGCCCGGAGCGATCGGAGTTAACGGCCGATAGCTACCTGGGCGTGCCGACTGGTTCCCGCGTAGGTCATCTTCTCAGACTAAGCAGGGTGGGAGAGCCGCTTGGAGATTAACGTAGCGTGAAACACGCCCTTCTTCTCCCACGTGCCCTTGCAGATCACCCGATCACCCTCTTTAACCTGGGTCGCATCAATGTCGGTCACCTGTTTGGCCGCGTGATACTGACTAACCCACTTGGTCGAACTGTCGTAGACGATGGTCATCTCGACTCCACCGTCTCCTTTGCGAACGGTCAGCGTGGACTTATCCGGACTGGTTCTAACCACAGTTCCTTCCCAGCGCACCTCTTTTGCGGCCTTCATCGGTGCATCGGACTTCATCGTATCCTGCGCCAACATTGACATCGGGAAAGCAAGTACAGCCATGAACAACAGCGTAAGCAGCTTCTTCGCCATTTTATTTTCTCCTTTTGCGGGAAAGCTTGAATTGCAACACGAAACGATAGCCCTGAGCACTGAAAAGAGCAAGTGTTTACGGTCGTGTCTCAGGAATTGGTTGGAGTACGACCGCGCGAGCACCAGACTGACCACCCGTTCCTGTGAACTGCCCAGAGGCGGCTTCACGCTCGCGTCGTCACTCCCGGTTCTGGCCCACGTGACTAAGCAGGATTGCTTCAGCAGAGTCGCGTAATTCAGTACAACACTTCGTTCTCGCCCTTTTCGGCGATCAGTTTCTGGAACTGCTCCACGATCTTGTCGCGCCGCGCCATCAGGGCCTTTACTTCATCCTTGTTGAGATAATGCTTGGTCTTTTCCAGCAGCTCATCTTGATTGAGCGCCTTCAGTTTCGTGAACAACTGCCGGTCGCAGCGTGCTAAATCCGAGGTGCTTTTCAGTTCCTTGTGAAGCCGGAATGCGCGGGTGAAGTCGATCCTCCAAATCTTCCAATCCTCAGTGATCAGCACATTCGTGAGGTTCGCGTCACTGTCGTAGACGAGTTGGTCTAACACGCGAATTCTATACATCTGATTGTTCCAGGCATCGGGATCGGGGACCGCAATCTTCTGCGCGACGCGCTCCTTTTCGTCCATCTTCACCGGCAACCACCAACTGAGCGAGCCCGAATCGCCTTTCCATTTGCGCTCGACGTACACTGGCACTATGTCGTCCAGACCCAGCAACTCAGCCAACCGAAAGGCGGCGATGTTGTATCGGTAGGAATCGACAAAGCCGAGTTCGGTGCCGGTGGCCAGTTGCATCGTAGGCTTGGTCTCGTTGATGGGCTGGAAGGCGGCGTCGTGGGTCGTGGTGCCGTCCGAGAGCGTAAGCCGCCAGCTGCCGGTAACGCCTTTACCGGCTTGCTTGCTGGACACGATCTTGGCGGTGAGCAGGAAATTCTCAATCTGTTCTTTGCTAAGAGTAGTCTCGTCTGCAGCCCTGACAACAGATGGGCAAATCAAACAGACCAACGCAACCACAAGCAACCTTCTCCCCTGATGACGAAGGATGCGCATCAGACTACCCTCCTGCCAAATTGCGCCCACAAATCTACCCCATTCACCAGTGTTCGGCAACCTAAAATCTTCCGTAAATCTTCCGTCACTCGATTTCCACGCCTTTGGCCACGGCATCCAGGCGCAGTTTGGCGGCCCGCGCGGTCTCGCGAAGCAACGGGTCCGCATCATTCAGACAGCGGTGCAGCTCACCTTCCAAAGATTTTATTCCGAACGTTCCGATAGCATACGCGCCGCAGGACCGAAGCCACGGATCGTCACTGGCGACCAGTGCGGCCACCGCCTGTTCCTGGTTTTCGATTGTAGTGTGCACCAGCCTTCCTGCCAGGCGAGCCCGCTCTTGCACCGTAATCTTGCCATCCAGCAACGGCACCAGCATTTCGCGTAGCTGGGGCTTTAAGACGTTGTCGAGGAATTCCAGGGCATTGTCGTGAACCGAAACACTCTTGGATTGCAGACCCACGTAAGCACTGTGGATATCAAGATGAGGATAGAGCAGGCCCAGCAAACGAAAGATGCGCTCCAATTCCTGTTGCATGGACTCCGCCAATGCGCGCGCCACGGGATCTTCAGCGCCGGCGGCGGTACCCAGTTTGTCGAGAATCTGGTACGAGCGGTAGTGCCCGAGAATTTCCGCCGCCAACACCGTCTCCACAGTCTGAGCGTCAGTCTCGATCCCGGGGTGAAGGCGCTGGAGCTTGTTCAGGGCACTAATAATGCGGAAGCGCAAAGTAGTGTCCCTTTCCAGCAGGTTCTCCATCAGCACCTGGGCTGCCGCCGGCGTCCCAATCTTCACCATGATGGACGGGATTTCCCGCCGCGCCTCGACTGCTACCGAGGAGTCACCGAGATGGTCGCGCAATGCTCCGACGATGGTGTCGCCGAACTCACCCAAAGCATTGGCCGACTGAGTGCGCAACTCGCGATGGGCCAGCCGGTCCAGCAGATCGGGAACCAGCCGCCGCTTGCGCAGCTTTCCCACAGACTGGATCGCTTCCCGCGCGATACGGGGTCAGGATCGGCGAGCAGGTTCGAGAGCAGGGGATCAAAGCAATCCGGCAAGCTCGCCCAGCAAGCGGGCCGCCTCCACACGATGCCGCTGCCGCTCGGGCACAGGTTCGCCGACCATCGTAGTGAGAATCTGCTGCGCAGCCTCCAGGATCTGGGTCTCACCGGGCCGCGCCAGAAAAGCCACGACCGCCGAGCTGACCGAGAAGTCGGCGAAGTCGCCCTCGTCCTGCATCAGCTCCAGCGGGTCAACATGCGCATGATGCGTAAGGTAAAGCAAAGCTTCTGTCCGCACATTGAGATCAGGATCTCTGATCAGCCGTTCGATGTCAGGGCGCACCGTCTTGTCTCCCGATTCGGACAGAATCTGGATTGCCTTCTGCCGGACCTCCGGAGAAGGATGGCTCAACAGACTCCGGATTACGGGATGCGCAGCCCTTTGCCGCTCCACTTCAAACAAGCTGAGGGCATAAAGAATGTCTTTGGGATCAGACGCGGTAAGGCTGCTCGCCAGCAGTTCGGTGGTCGAACGATCCAGCACCGAGGTGGAGGCTTGCTCTACGTCCACTCGATGCTGGCTGATGCTTTCCTTCAAGGTGGCGACATATTCCCTGCGTACGATGGCAACCGACAGCAGCCAAACGCTGACAGCACCAGCACAATCCAACTGATCTGGCGCGCCGGCATGTGCAGCATAGTGGCGAAAATGAGCACCGCCAACCCGGACAAGCCGTCCCCCAGGCGCCATACCACCGTGTCGATGAACCACTTGACCTGTATCTTGAGGCGCGCAGGCAGCGGAAGATAGAGCAATTCGCGAGGTGGACTTGATCCAGGGAGTAACGCAGCACCTGGTCGCAGCTTTTCAGCGCGAAGGCCGCGCTCAACGTGCCAAAAACCAGCAGGCCGGCCGAGCCCAGAAAGAACGGTGGCGGGAAGCATGAACAGCGCCGTACCGATCCCGAACCGGCGCAGGAACCTGGTGGTCAGCAGCAACTGGAACAACAGCGAAAGTATGCCCGCGTAAAAATTGAAGTTGCCCAAGAAAGATCGCCAGCGCTGTCTTTTCTGACCAGGGCCTGCTGGGCAATGGCCAGGAACTGCCAGCCGGTCAACGTAGTCACCAGAGAGGAGACGCAGATCACGGCGGCGATCGCCCGCAAATAGGGCGAAGCAAACACCAGGCGCATGCTCTGGTGCAGGTTCCGTGGGCCGGTTTCGCCAGTCCCGTCGTCGATTTCATGGCCTCCGCCAACCGCGGCTTGCCCGCTGCGCCAGATCAGGACCACCAGCCCAGCACAAATCAAAATGAAAAGCGCCATGCCCTACCAGCAGGCTTTCCGTGCCGAAGATCTTGGTCATGGCTTTGGAGAAGTAGCCGGAAAAGATCCAACCCGCCACCCCTCCTCCGCCCACCATGCCGAAAACGCGCTTGGCCTCGCGTGTGGTCAGGACGTAATTCGCCAGAGTCCAGATCTGGGTGGGCGCCAGAACGCCAAAAATCTTTACCCAGATGTAGAACGCGGGAAACAGCCAGAGCAGACGGAAGTAATAATGGGCCAGCACCCAGAAGATGGCGCACTTGCTGGCGAAAAACAGCATGCTGCCGACCAGCAAATTGCGCAAATGAACTCGCCGGGCAATCACTACGTAGCCGGCGACGACAACCGCCACCAGCACCGAACTGGAAATGTCGGCGTAGGCCAGCTGTCTCGCCTGGAAGCGCGACAGGAACAGCGCGGCGGCCGCTACTCCGCCGATTTTGTAGGCGGTGATCACCAGGAACAGCGAGGAGCACAGCAGGGTGCCGCGCCCCAGATCCCCGGGGTGAACGTTCAGTGCCCGTTCAATCCAGCTCTTCATCCTCAAGCCTTCTTCGAGACCTGCGTGTTACTTCCCTGCGCCCGCCGCGGCGCAGATACCACTGCTCGGCATAGCGGCAGGCGGTTCGGGAGCCCTTGCGGCATCCCCAGCTCCCGCAGCCGCCGGGGCTGCTGCGTTTTGCGGAACAGAAGCCGCTGGGATAAGGGCCACCCTTTGGTCCAAGTATTCGGCCGTGAATCGGGTATCGCCGCAGATTTCCAGGGCAGACGGCTCGGCCGCCGGGGTAATAGCTGCTGAGCATTCCGGTATCGATCAGGAACACTTTGTTACCGAAACGCGGCCGGATTCGTCCGTCCTTCTGGACCGTGTGTCCCACCGCGATGTGGGCCGCATCGTAGGCTTCCAATACCTTGCCCGATCTGCGCCATGCCCTCGTCTTCGGTCCACTTGTCGTAGCCGCGAAACCATAGCGGGCCGTCAACCCGAACGCTGAGCCATTCCCCATATCCCAGGAACTGGACCAGTCCTGGCCTGGCCTTGCGGATCTACGGGCACCTGCGACTTGCGCTCAGCCGTGATTTCCGCCTGCACCACAGCGGTAATTTCCTGGAGCGTAAAAAATGGCAGAATCACGTTCTTGTCCAGCAGATACTGTCTTGGCGTCGTCAAACGCTTTGATTTCGTCGCGGACGTGGGCATTGATCGTGTCCAGTTTCAAGTGGGCCAGACTGGGATCGATTCCGCCATGCAGGAAAACCACTTCGCCAATTTCGGCCAGGGCAGCTTTTTCGCGCACCCACTTACCGTAGGTCCCCTTCGGGCTGAACGCCTCGGCATGCTCGACGAAACCCGACGGGATGTCGTGCCATCCACTCTGCTTCAGTTATTTCCATTGGCTGAGGAAGCTCAGCCAAGAGCTGCGGGTGACCGTTGCGCCATTTCACATACAGCTGATAGGCAGATTTCTGGCGCTGCTCCGAATTGCTGTCCCCGAAACTGGCATAGTTCTCCGCCGTGACGTAGCGAAGGTCGCCCATGAGATTCATCATCTCGTGGTTGCCCAGCAGGCTCACCACTCGTCCCCCTGCGTTTGGTGCTTCCTTCTCTAGCGCCATCATCAGGTCCATCACTTCGCGTGGCTTCGGGCCCCGATCGATCAGGTCTCCGACCTGGACGAAAGTGGTCTTGCCACCCGCCCAGTGGTTCTGTTTGTCGACCAGCCCAGACCGCTGCAGAATGGCGACGAAATCGTCAAAGGCGCCGTGCACGTCACCGATGGCGATTACGGCATCCGCATGCTCGGCTTTGGTCTTCGCTCGTCCCGCCCATGCCACGCCAACCAGCAGTAGGAAAAGGAGTGTAGAGGCCGGAAAGAAGCGGGAAGAGACACGGCGCGGAGGAGGGGACATTTCTCGGCCTCCTGTAGCCAAGTTCTGCGGAATGTGGACAAGAACACTGAGTTTTATCAGCGTATCCCTCTATCGAAGGTGAATCTTAGGCCGCTCGCCAAAGCAAGTCAACAAGGCGGGGCGGGCCTGGCGGGCCTGGCGGGCCTTCCCGACGGCAGAAAAGCCTGCGAGCCGTTTCTCCGGCACCGTCGTTTGGGGACAGGAAACTTTAAGCCAGAGCGGCTGTTTCCATGGATGCGTTTCAGGAGCGTCGCCAGTCGGTCTTGCGAGCTCTTACGTTCTTTTCTTGTCGTGCTTTCCGCGGTCGGCGCTGACCCAGGCTCTCCGCTTCTTCGGCGCCCTGCAAATCGGCCAGCAGCTCCTCATCGCTGAGCTCGAGTGGCTGGGAATCCCCCAATCCCCGTGAACGATATCGCGCAGACGGTCAACCACTTCATCTTCGTGTTCTGACTTCAATAGCCAATTCACGCCGGCTGTCAAAGCTGCCCGGAGTCAGATTGAGGATCGCAAGCAGGATAAAGAAAAAGGTTGGCCCGCTAAGGCCGAACCAGGGTTTGGAGCAGAGGGATCAACTGGGCGACTCCAGGGTTCGACGATTTCGATCGGCGATTTCGACCACTGCACACTGTAGCGCCGTGGTTAATCTTCGCAATTGCAACCGGGGCGGGGACGAGCACCGCCCCACGAATTCGCCCCATTGAAACCGGCCGGGATTACCAAAGCTGTAACTTGTGAGTTTGGACTTCAGTCGAGTAGCCTAACCCCATGTTCAGGCAGTTGACTGCCCTCAAGTCGGACGACACTAAGGGAGGAATCTATGAAAAGAAGAATCGTAAGTTCTTTCGGACTCATTGCGTTGCTGGTGGCGGTTTCATCGCCTTTGCCTGCGTTTGAGAGGCATCCTGAGATCGAAGATGCACTGCGCGCGCTGCACAGTGCCAAAAGTCATTTGGAACACGCCGCACATGATTTCCACGGGCATCGGGCGGACGCGATCAGAGCCATCGACGAAGCTGATCGGCAGTTGCGACTCTGTTTGGAATACTGAAAGGTCGAGGGCGGCGCCGAGCGATCCCGGGTCACGAACGCCCAGCGACCCGCAGCAACTCGCTGAGTTCGTGAATATCGGACGGACTGGCGTCGCCCATGACTACGTAGCGCAATCCACTTTCACTCCACGTCTCCACGTTGAAGGCCATCTCGCGGGCCTCGGTGACGCCAATCGCCAGCGGAATCATGCCTGGCTGATCCTGCAAGATAAAGACCGATAGCTGGTGATTGCGAAGTTCGAACAGCAACTGAGCCCCCGGACTGTGCTTAAAATACATAACCCTGCCGCCCACCAGCTTGAATGAAGAATTCTGCAGTTCGGGAAGATTGAAAGTAAATGGAAGCTTGCCCTGGAACCAGGGTTTCACTGTATGCCGATCGGTCGAAATCACGTCAACGGGATTCGCGCTCGCCATGGTCGCCACATGCAAGTCGAGCAACTCTGCCAGAGTCTGCTCGCGTGCAGAATGCCGCAGCCACAAAGCTGCCGAGGCTATGATCAACACAAGCGCAACGGCGACCGCGGCCAGTCGAGGCATCCACGCAAAAGCCCAGACCGGCCCGCGACTCGTCTGAATCTTCTTCTCTATGCGCAAGCGGAACTGTGGCGACGGGGAGTAACGCGCCCCGGCGGCTTGCGTCATGCGCTTCATCTGCAAGCGGCCGAGCGCGTCCGCGGCACAGGACGGACAGGTTCGCAGATGGGCCTCCAGGCTCGCAAGATCTTCTTGCGAACCGTCCCCATCCACGTAAGCGTCCAGCTTCTCCCGCCACGGGTCACACGTCATCGTGAAGCTCCCTGCAATTTCTCCACCAGCAATCCGCGCATGGCTTTTCGCGCGCGCGAAAGACGCGACATTACCGTCCCGATGGGAATTCCCAGCGTCTCGCCGATTTCCTGGTAAGTCATTTCCTCCAGGTCACACAAGAGAACGATCTCACGAAACTTTACCGGCAAGCTCTCGAGAGCGCTCTGGATGGTCTCCTGCTGCACTCGCGCCAGCAGAACCGATTCCGGAGTTTCGGACGCCGCTGGTTCTGTAGGCTTGTCACCGTCGTCGCTGTCTAACGAAACCGACGCCCAGGCTTTAAGCCCCGACCGTGTCGTCAAGAAGGTATTCCGCAGAATCTTGTACATCCAGGCGCGGAAGTTCGTTCCCTGCTGGAAGGAGGAAAAGCCTCGCAGCGCCTTCATGTACGTTTCCTGCACCAGATCCTCCGCGGCGGCGCGGTCTTGGGTGAGCCAGTGGGCGAAGTTGTAGAGCTTGGCGAAATGCGGCATCGCCAGTTCTTCGAACGACCCGAAATCACCAGTACGATCGGCCACAGTCCGAACAGTGTACCTCCGGCGAGGCTCGTGCTCTCTCCTCGCCTGAATTCCCAGCGCCGCCAAGGATTTCAGGAGTGAGCGGCCGCAGACAAATCCAGCGAACGGCCCGACTGAACGCGTCGCGAGACGCGGCCCGTTCTCCATCTACGCAGCAGCACCGCAAACAGCAGCCCTCCAACCATCTCGAGGTACCCGATGAAAGCCGCCGTGAAGTGCGGAAACGGGATGCCCAGTTTTGTGAAACGGCCAACTCCCTGGTTCACATAGACAAACTTTAACAGCCCTTCCCAGAAGAAAACGCCTCCTGCCATCAGTCTTAAGAGAAGCGTGGATTTTGGACCATCAGTTGGAGGATTCACAAGCCACAGCAGGAATTTGTTCATCTTGGTTGTTCCCTTCACCGCATATAACTGGAACAACCGAAAAATATTCCCTGGAGCAATCACATCGTACGTTATTGATATGGCCGGCCCTGGCGGATGATTTTAGGGCTTGGGTGGATCGTTATTGGGAACATTCCGGGTCAACTTGCGGATGAAAAATTCTTGAATGAGATTGGCGCCGGCAGTTGCGCCAATCCCGATTGCCCCGCCTTCGAAGGTTAATCCCACTCCGTCGCGATCTTTCGCCGGATAATAGAGACTTGAGATTGCGCCTGCAGCGAGGTTTCCCAGGATGCTCGAGTAATTTGGCTGCCAGTTTCCATTGTCGCCTTTGCAAATCACTGAATTGGCCAGCGCATACAGGATCCGCGACCGCTTACCGCCGCTTCCCTTGTAGAAATAACGTGGATCCTGTTTCAGGAGCGATGGCAGGATGGCGCTTCCGATGAACGTACCCGAAACAAAGTTGGCGTAGGAGGCGCCGTAGCGCTTGCCATAACCTTCTGCGCCCTGCCCATATCCACTGAAAGCATTTTGCGCCTGCTGAATTCCTGCGATGACTCCAATCAATCCGAAGCTGACTGGATCCACTGTCGTCTTCCAGGCAAGAGCAAACTTTTGCTTCGAGGTGAGAGGAGCCGGGTGGGGCGCATAGCTGACGTAAAAATTCGGGATGAAGCCGAGCACCCGCTGCTTCTCTTCATCCTGAAACTGCTCTTGTGCCACTTCGAACGGTGAGAGCCCCACCCGGACCTCGGTGAGGGCGGTCGCAACCGCCAACACGATTGGCGGGACAATGTAGGTCTCCCCCGAACGCAGGACTCCAGCGGCAGGTTGCGCCTCGAAACCCGCCGACGTAATGGTGAGCTGGAAGGGCCCGGGAGCGACATGAGCAAAGGAGAATTGCCCGTTGTCGCCGGACAGCACCTCCTGGCTCGAGAATTGGTCATTTGGAGAATCCCCCTGGCGTGCAAGCCTCACCCAGGCTCCGGCGACGACAGCTCCAGTTCGATCAACAATCGTTCCGTTGATGCTTCCGGACAATCGCTTGTCGGGCGGCTGCTCCTCGGCTGACGCCCCCACTCCAGGTCCGTCAGGCAGACCACTCTGCGCTCCGTGAACCACCGGCGGCTGCTGAGAGTGAGCTAGAGCGGGAAGGCCCCAAGGCAGGACAGTCAGGCTTAACCAGATTAAGCTTCGAAGTCTAAGGATTGAGCTCAGAAAGGTGCGGCTCAAAGAGTTCTTGCAGGGGCCTTGGTTCGACAAAATCACGACCCCCAGTATTTCCTTAAATCGCGCCACGTTCAAATGACTAAAGATTACTCAATAACTAAAGATTACTCCTGGAAGGCCCACTCGATCTATGGTTTCACTCAAGTTGCAGGTTGTACGACCTTACGGATTGATGCCCAACCTGTCGGACTCTTCTTTGTAACGGACGTAGACAACCACCGCGCAACCTTTGAACAAGAAGGGTGATTATATCGTCTGCAGACTGTTCATCCTCGACGACTCATCCTGATTCGGGCGTTTTTAATTGTCGCCAACCAGCATGTGGCGTGGAGCTCGGTACCATCAGGCCGGGTTCTTGGTTTCGCTGGTGGGCGCTCCAAAGCCGCCGCACCGCGAGCGCATACCCTCGCGAAACTTCTCGCGCTGCTCGGGCGTCATCCGGTCCCAGCGCTCGCCCATTCGGCGCCGGAAATTGGAGCGATGAAAGCCTCGGCCACCAAAGCCGCCGAACAGAATCCGGCAGAGAGCCAGCAGTCCGACAGCCTGCCAGAAGGTAATTTGCCGCCATCCGAACAGTGCCGGCAGCAGCCAATTCCACAGATGCAGCACCACTTCGCCGCCAATCCACGCGAACATCACCATCCCAAGGATCGCCAGTGGAGCTATCCAAATCAGTCTCTTTCTCATATTGTGTCCCTCATTTCTTCATAAACTCGTCGTGAATGCTCTGCAATCGTTCGCGCAGATGAAGCACTGCATACCGCTTGCGCGAGAGTAAGGTGTTGACGTTCAGGCCGCTTGCTGCCGACAACTCCTTGAAGCTACGCCCCTCCACTTCGTGAGCGACGAATACATCTCGTTGCTCGTCGGGCAACTCGTCGAGCGCAAGTTCCAGCTCATCAAGCAGCATGTTGCGTACGTAGATCGCTTCCGGTCCGGCATCGGGCGACGGCAACAGATCTTCGATCTGCAGCAGTTCGCCATTTTCGTCCTCGAGCGCTGCGTCGCTGAAGGTTTCTGGCCGCTTCTTGCGGAAAAGGTCCGTGATGCGATTGCGCGCGACACGAAAAAGCCACCCAGTCACGTGCTCAATCGGCATCAGCAGGCGATTGGCTTCTACCAATTCGTAGAAAACCTCCTGAAGAAGATCTTCCACGTCGGCTTCGTTTGGCACCCGCTTGCGGATGAAATTGCGCAGCCGGGATCGTTCTTCCACGATGACTTCGGAGATTTGGCGGTCTTGCTCGGTCATCGAGGTGATGCTCGACTGCTCATCCATCCGTTCTTGTAGACGAACGACGGCCGCAAATATTGTAAAGATGTGAGTCGACGAAGCCCTTTGCTCACAGACGCCGCCATTGCGGTCTAACCAGCCGCCGGCAAAGAGGTTCTGGCGTCCACGAGTTGCGACTTGGCGCCTTTGATCAGGAGCCACAGCATGATCGCCATCTCCCCGAGGAGCGCGGGGAAGGCGTAGTTAGAGACCACGTCCTCGTATTGCGGTACCAGTAAACCGGTAAGGCTAATGGTCAGATAGGCGAAGCCGTTGATGATCAGCCAGACGCCCAGGAAGCGCGGCAGGAAGTGCGACCAGTACACGAGGATCGCCAAGGATCCAACTGGAAGAGAATACTGCTCCTCACCTATAGCTTTTACGGATGTAATTTGGAAGATTGGCCGGTTAGAAACGGCAAACCGGTAGTAATCGTGTGTTGGTCGGCCCTAGCAGACGATTTTCGAACTTTTCTGCTCGACCCCGATATTTTTGAACTAACCCTTTCAGCGGTTTGAGACTGAATTACGTCGGATGGGTACACTCTGGCAGACGATTTCTGAACCCGGCCCAAGTCTTAACTTCCGGATGGTCGACTACACACCCGGAATCCTTGCTTCCCCTGTGTACGATGGGTCCTCCATATAGGAATGACCTGTTCTCGGCCCGAACGGCCACCGGCAGAACTAGCATCAGACCGTTGTGGGCTCGGCTTGGTTGCGGTGGCGTGTCCACAGGAAATAAACAGGGATTCCGGTCGCGATCAAGAGCAGTCCGGCGACCGACGGAAGCGGCCGCGTTTTCAGCATATTCACCAAAAACCAGCAGGTGATCGCCACGAACAGTGCGGGGGTTACTGGGTATCCCCACATCCGATAGGGACGTGCAAGGCCGGGCTGCTTATAGCGCAATACGATCACGCCCGCGACCATCAGACCATACGAGAGCCAGATCGCGAACATCGCGTAATCGAGGAGAGTTTCGTAGGAACCGCTGACGACGAGCACAGCCGCCCAGATGCCCTGAGCCAGGATCGCAAACCCGGGCGTTTGATACCGCGGATGCACCTCGGCGAACCTCCGAAAGAAGAGGCCATCGCGCGCTTGGGCAAAATAAATTCGCGGACTGGTAAGAAAGCAGCCATTCAGTGTCCCGATGATCGACATAAGGATGATCAGCGAAACCAGGCTGCCTCCGCGGGAGCCAAGCACGCGCTTGGCCACGGTGGCACCAACGTGATCGCTCGCGGCGATTTCGGCGATCGGGAGCACGCGCAAATAGGCCACATTCGCTAGCAAGTAAATGGCGATGCACGCGACTGACCCCAGGGTGAGCGCAAAAAACACATTCCGACGCGGGTTGCGGATCTCGCCGGCTACGAAGCTCAGCTGCACCCAGCCGTCATAGGCCAGCAGAGACGCGATCAGGGCGACGCCGAAGCTGCTGACTGAGAATCCGCCGGCAACTCCCTCCGGAGGCGACGCCGCTTTGCCGCCCCACAGGAGGGCGCTGCCGATGATGACGAGCAGGCCGGCGACCTTGGCCAGCGTGAAGGTTTTCTGAACGATTGCCCCGGCGGTGACGCCGCGATAATTGATTCCAGTGAACAGCGCGATCGCGCAGATTCCGAGCAACTTCGACACCGGCGCGGACAGCGGAACGAAATAGGAGACGTACAACGCCATCGTTACCGCCAGCCAGGCCACTTGAGCGGTCCGCGCAACCAGGAACATGGACCAGCCGCAAAGAAATCCGACCAGAGGGCCGTAGGCTTCGCGGAGGAAGACGTATTGCCCGCCGGTGGATGGAAGCGCGGTGCCAAGCTCGGCGCAAGCGAGCGCGCCGAAGAACGAGATCACGCCGGCAAACACCCATACCGCCAGGATCGCGGTCGCGGATTTCAGCTCCTGGGCGACCAGATTTGGCACCAGAAAAATCCCGCCACCAATTACCATGCCAATCACGATCGAAAGCGCGTCGATCAAGCCGAGCTTACGCGGAAGGTCCGCGGCCACAGTAGCGGCGATTTCCATTTTTGCTTCCCGGTAGCCGACACTATACACTGAGGGTTCCAAGCAGGCGTGCAGCCACGACTTGAGGTGTTCGTATTGTTCCGGCACACTCCGGATTGTGCCTGGATCACGCGAAACCGGAAGTAATCGGGTGTTGGTCGGGACGGGCAGATTTGAACTGCCGACCCCTCGCACCCCAAGCGAGTGCTCTACCAGGCTGAGCCACGTCCCGACTGGAAGGAACCGACCGCATTTAGCGGCGGTGGGGTTGACTCAACGATTTTACACCAGGCTCAGCGCTTCTTGCGCTTGGAGACCGGCTTTTCCTCAAGAACGGCAAACTGGATTTTCTTCTCTACCGGATCAATCCGGTCGACCAGCACCCGCACGCGCTGTCCCATGCTATAGATCTTGCGACTGCGTGGCCGATGATTTCGCGAGTGTTCTCGTGATAGGTGTAACGGTCGTCGGCCAGGGAATCGAGTGGCACCAGGCCCTCCACGAAGAGATCGGTCAGCTCCACGAAGAATCCGTATTTGGTCACGCTGATGATCAGGCCGTCGAAATCTTCTCCGACCCGGTCCGACATGAACTTGACCTTCTTCCACTCCATCAATTCGCGTTCGGCCTCGTCAGCGCGGCGCTCCGACTGGCTGGATTCTTCGGCAATATCGTGCAGTTCCTCGACCGAGATGGGCCCGCCCTCGGGCTGGACGGCTTCGCGATGAGCGGAGTGGTCGCGCCGCTTCGACCATGGGGACACGCTTGTAGCGCCGGCGTCCCGCCGGCCCGAGAGCGGGCTCGAAGCCCGCTTGAATCCGGGGCTGGTCGCTCTTCCAAAAGATGCTTTCGATCCTTCCTCTTCGGTTACTGCTAAAGCTGTCTGCTCCTGCTTTCGGGCCGGTGGGACGCCGGCGCTACCGTCGCGTAAGACTTCCTTTAGAATCCGATGAATGATCAAGTCTGGGTAGCGGCGAATCGGCGACGTGAAATGCGTATAGGCAGTCGCGGCCAACGCAAAGTGACCCAGGTTCTCCTCCGAGTAGCGCGCCTGCTTCAACGAGCGCAGCATCAGGAAAGACAAGATGCGCTCTTCCGGTTTGCCGGCAATCTTCTCCGTCAGCTTTTGATACATGCGCGGCGTGATGTGCACTTCTCTCGGAATCTCGATTTCCCGCGCTTGCCGGCCCTTGCCATGTCCGGCGCGGCGGTCGGTCTTGAGCTGCACGCGCTGAATGGGCAGCGGTCCCACTCCGAGCGAATAGCCAAAGGTCGCGGCGATCACTTCAAAGTCGTAGACGCGTTTGGCATCGGGCTTTTCGTGAATCCGGTAGAGCGAAGCGATACGCTTGTTCTCTAGGATACGAAGCCACGCATTCGTTGGCTGACAGCATGAATTCCTCAATCAGGCGATGCGCAATATTGCGCTCTGAACGGGTGATGCTCTTCATCAATCCGAATTCGTCGAATTCAATCACGGGCTCGGGCAGGTCGAAATCAATCGAGCCGCGGCGCTCGCGCTTTCGGTTCAGGATCAGGGCAAGATCGCGCATCCGCTCGAAACCGGCCACCAGCTTGCTGTAGCGCTCGCGCGCCCCAGCGTCGCCTTGGAGCACTAAGTTCACGTCGGTATAGGTCATGCGTTCGGCGGAGCGAATCATGCCTTCGCTCAATGCATAATTGAGAATTTCACCATGATGATCGATCTCCATGACGCAGGACATGACCAGGCGGTCGACCTGCGGGCGTAGACTGCAGATATCGGTCGAGAGTTCGAGCGGAAGCATGGGCACGGCGCGATCGGGAAAATAGACGCTGGTGCCGCGCAGGCGGGCCTCCTGATCGAGCGCTGAATCCGGCGTGACGTAGTGAGCCACGTCCGCGATGTGCACCTGCAGCTCAAAGTTTCCGTTTTCCAGGGGCTGTACGATGACTGCATCATCGAAATCCCGCGCCGTCTCTCCGTCAATGGTGACAATCGGCAAGACGCGGAAGTCGCGCCGCCTGTTCACTTTGGAAGCTGGAATGATGGGCTCGGCATCCTGCGCTTCCGCGAGCACCGCAGGCGGGAAACGATGGGGCAGGTGATGCTTGCGGATCATGATCTCGACGTCCGCCCCGAAATCGTCTTCGTAGCCGACAATCTCCACCACTCGCCCGCGCGGGTTCTGCGTGGCCGTGGGCCAGTCAGTGATCTCAACGTCCACTACGACGTTTTCCAGGTCGTCCCATTTTGCGCGCCGCGCGGCTTCCTCGCCCAGGACGCGGTGCGGATTTCGGCCGTGCGGGCGAGACACCCCGACAGCCTGTCCCGAGCCTGTCGGGGAAACGGACGTCGTCGTCGCTACCTCATCCGGATACTCCTTCCCTGGTGGAATCACAATCTCCTGCGTGATCTTCTGGTCAATCGGTGTGACGTAATTCCGCCGGCCGCCATAGTGAAATTTTCCCACGACCGTCGAGTGCGCCCGTCCGACAAGACGCACGATGCGCCCTTCGGCGCGGCCATCAGGACGGATATTGCCGATTTCGACCAGCACGCGATCGCCGTGCATCGCCGATCCCACGGCCGGAGGCGGAATGAAAATGTCTCCCGCCAGCCGTGCTTTCAGCCGCTCATCAAGCGAGTTGGCTTCTGGAATTACAAACCCGAAGCCATCACGGTGCATGCTCAGCCGCCCCACCGCCATGTTCTTGCCGGCGGCGGCTTGAGCAATGGCATAGCGGTCGGGCCCAACTTGCTGAAGTTGTCCGCTCGCCACCAGGTGCTTCAAGCGTTCGAACAGTTCGCGGCGGGCATCGCCGTGGACTCCCAGTTCTCGCGCCATTTGCTTGAAACCGGCGGTGCGTTTGGGCTGCTGCTCAATCTTCTTGAGGATGGCAGAATCGGAAAGCATGGTGACGGGGGCACTCTCGGGTGTCACTGTTAAGGATACCTGAGCCAACCAGCGCAAGCTGCGCTGTTCAGGAAACAGCGGTCGGGAAATATTTCTGCTGAAAGATCCTGCGATGATGGAGTTCGTGACCGGCAATAATGTAGGCGAGAGCGCGCACCGTGACTTCGTTGTTGCTGGCCACTCCCCGACGAGCCCATCCGGCGTCATCGAGCGCACGAAACATTAATATGGTCGCATGGCGGACCGACGTGAACTCCGCCACCAGCCCGGCCACACTGCAATTGCCGAACGGTCCATACTTCACGTAATCATCCTGCTCGAAGCCTGCCAGCGGAGTCTTGTCGTTGCGAGAAATCCGCATGGCGCGGTAGCTGAAAACGCGTTCGGTATCGATGACGTGACCGAGCGACTCCTTGACACTCCACTTTCCCGGGGCGTAGCGGAAATCTCCGTATGCTTCCGAGCGCGCCAGCAGCGCCGCAGTTTCCGGCGACTGCCGTTCCAGCGTGACCAGGATGTCTCCTTCTGGAACCAGAGAAACGTACTTGTCGTAGTAGGGGGCATACTCGTTCGACTCGGGCCTGGTGGTAGCAAGCTGACTCGATTTCACAGGGCCTCCCCGCCGTTAAGGCTTTCCTTCAGCATACCTGAGTTGCGGCAGAAGGCGGCAGCGGGTTGAGGATATCCGGACTATTGCAATGCGAGTTGCGTCAGTTTGACCGCGCAACGGGCATTGGTGCAGCTGCCCACGTCGACGACGCCCTGGGTGCTGAAATACACGCTGGAGGCCTGTCCTGAGGTGCTGACGTTGTCCACGACGACGCCACTGACCCCGCCCGGGTAGCTCACGTTACTTAGACCGATGGCAATGGCCCCGCTGCTGATGTCGTTGGTGATGATTTGGCCGTTCGTTCCCGCACCCATAAGGCCGCTAATCAACAGATCGTGATCGTTGCCGCCCAGGTTGATGTTGGGATTGAATATCTCGGAATACGGGGAACAGGCCAGCCCCGGAGCCGTGGGGTTGCGGGCTATGGAACCCGTCGGAGTGGCGTTCATGACGGGGTAGGACGTGAAACCGATCCAGTAGTGGTAAGGATTCGTATTGCCGGGGCCCGTCCCGCATACGAAGAGCTCGCCAGTGTTCGGAGCTGCGCCAAAGTACTTGTTGTCGAAGGTGCCACTGTGAATATCCACATTGGTGGTCGCGTTGCCAACGCTGCCAAGACCGACGTGTGTCCGCACCAGTCCCGTGAGGTCCATCCTGAGCTGTGCCACGACCGCACTGGCGCCGGCGGTCCCATCGTTGCCGGAGAACGCAAAAATCCGCTGGCTGGCACCGGAGCTGTCCATGATCACGGAATCAGGAATACCAAAAGATCCGCCGCTTGCGGTGCAAGGCACGGGAGTTCCGGTGCGCCCGGGCGGATTGGTCGTGGTGCAGCCGCCACCGCCGATCATGACCGGTCCGGCGTTGAGGCTCGGACCGGCCCCACTGGCATCGATCACCCAGAGTTCTCCCAGTTGATCGCCCACAAAAAGGCGGCCGCTGGGGAAATCGTAAACCGGGCCGTTGGGTTTCGCTGCCGCACCGCCGGTACCGGCCACGGGCAGCGCGAAAACCCAGTCGACAAGCGGCTGAGCATTGAGCGCACAGGCAAACACGCAGCTGATGCGGTAAATCTTGCCGTCGTCGGTGCCGACAAAAGCCTTGTCAGTCTGGTAGTCGACCCAGGGAGAAGACAGCGTGTCAGTGGACGTGGCCGAGAGGGCGACGGACTTCAGGCATGAACTCGTAGGAACCGCGACAGTGCCCGTACAAGAACCGTTGAGCGTCGGGGTTACGGCGACTGTGGCTGCGGTGCCTTCTGTGGCCTTCACGGCAAGCACGTGGAAGACAGTGGCCCCGGCGGCACTCTCCACATAGGCGATTCTCTTACCATCCAGTGAAATTACCGGCGACGTCAACACTGCGCCGCCGGCCGTGCTCCCGTTGTACGCCCAGGTAACCGTAGGATTGGCAGCACACAGCCGAGGATTCGCGCCGCTGTACAGATTGTTCACTCCGACCAGATTCGCCTGACCAGGGGTAGCACCCGCCACATTCAGCCCGAATACGACATAATCGCCGGGCGCAGCTCGGCGTGGCATTGATGTCAAAACTGTACTTCGCCGGGAACATGTTGGGCGCGACGATGCCCGCGCCTAGCGGAATGCTCCAGTCAATCTTCATCCCCCGACCGGGGAGGATCGGCCGCCGCGGAGCGCGGCCATCCGGACCGAACCGACTGGCTTCCGTAGAAGCTGACGGCAGATTACGCTCGGCCAGCCGAAAAAGAATACGAGGTTCTGCCTTCGCCCGGTCCAGGTCAGCGGCCGGTAACCCGCCGCTCAAGGTTACGTGGTGATAGCTCCAATCGACGACGCGACCAACGTGTTGCCGGGGTGGCTGCTCCTGCGCGTGCCCGACTCCACCCAGACGAGCTGTAACCGACAGGCATAACACCACATAGCGACAAATCCGTTTCATGTGCTTCCCCCTGGGACCAGGACGGTTGCGGGTTCCGCGATTGACTTCGTGTCAAAGATTAAAGGACTCTAATGAATTTCAGTCCCATGTCTCTAGGGCTACGCATTACACTAGTAACCACTGCCCGCACTCATCCAGTATCGTCATTCCTTCGCAAATGCGATCATGATGTCGAGGAAAAACGGCACCGGGTGAAACTTGCCGACCCGGGAGGAATTTGCATAGTCTGGAAGTGGTCGACGGTGTGGGCGTAAGAAGGACACGGTAGATCGCCTTGCGAGCCAGCCTTTGCATGTCCCGCTACATCAACAAAAAGGCGTTTTTCACAGGCCTGGTTTGCCACTTGCTGGAGTAAAATGCGAGTTGGTCACCGAAGTGCGGCCTTTACCCAGAATCCATACGAGGAAAGGACTTTTGCCACATGTGGAAACCCACGAATCAGCCTACGACTCCAGGCCGGCCAGGTGAGCCGGAGCGCCCGGCGGCGCCCGTCCCCGCCGCCCCTTCTGCCGCGAGCGAACCGGCTCCGGCTACGCGTCCGGTTGCCACCACCACGGCGGACCAGGCCACGATCGGCAAATCGCTGGTAATCAAAGGCGAAGTAACGGGTTCTGAGTCGCTTTACATCGACGGCCGGGTGGAAGGTTCGATCAACCTGTCGGGCAACCGCGTGACCGTGGGCCGCAACGGCGTGGTTTCGGCCAACATCAATGCCCGCGAAATCGTGGTCCTGGGAAAAGTGCGCGGCAATCTCACCGCCAGCGACCGCGTCGATATCCGCAGCGATGGCTCGCTCACGGGTGACGTCGTGGCCGCCCGCATCTCCATTGAAGACGGAGCCTTCTTCAAGGGCGGCATCGATATCCGCAAAGCCGGCCAGAAACCCAATGGCGAAGAGGTCAAAGCCTCGGCCGAGGCCGCGACCGCAGCCCGGGTCTAGATTTTCTCAGGAAGATCACGGCGGACACTCTTGCTTCACTCAAGAGCGTCCGCTGTTTTTTTGGTCTGCGAACAGAGAACTGAAAGCTGATATCTGAAACATTTCCTATGGTTCGATACCCCTGCTCACCTCTTCCGCCTGCGTTTCCGCGACCCGAGGATAAGGAGTGGGTTTGCGGCGGCGAAGGTCGCCTGCCAAGTGAAGATCGCGTAAGCCACAGGCCCGCCGCCACAGCTCCCGCCCATGTGACCGTGATCAGTCCAAGCGCTTTGAGGTCCGCGAACCGGCTATTGTTGACCAGCAAGACATGAGCGACTTGATAGCTGAGCAAACCCGCCACCAGCGACGTGACTCCAGCCTTCCCAATCTCGGCCCAGTGCAGTTCATTGATACGAATCAGCTGCCGGCGGTGAAGCAGAATCGCCAGCGCCAGAGTATTGGCCACGATCCCGAGGTCAGACGCCATGGCCAGCCCCACCGTCGAGAACTTGTGGAACAGCGCGGAGTAGATGGGAATGGATGCCAGAGTAATCAGGCTGGTGGCCACCATGGGGACCAACGTGTTGCCCGCAGCGTAAAAAGCGCGCGAGTAGAGACCCTGCGCTGACCAGAAACAAAGAGAAAGCGCAAACCAGAAGAAATACAGAGCGGTTTCCCGAGAATCAGAAAACTGGAAGTGTCCGCGCCGGTAGACCAGATCGATCAAGGGCAGCGCTGCCGCCATCATCAAACTGGTGGCTAGCAGGGACGTCGCCACAATGCGGTAGATCGAGCCGTTCACGGTGTCGGCAAATTCGCGCATCCGCTTTTCTCCAAAGAGCTTGGCAAAAAACGGCAGCGAGGCCTGACTGGTGGCCTGCCCCAGAACCGCGATCGGCACCGCGAACAGACGCTTGGCATAATTAAGTCGCGTGATGTCGCCCACGGCGCCGGAAGCGAAATAGCGCAGGATCCAATCGTCAGCGGTAACCAGCGACACGCCTAGCATCAGCGGAATCGAAAGCCGCACCCACTCGCGAAATGCCGGATTGCGCACATCGAATGAAATGCTGTAGCCGGTGCCGATGCGGGCGGCGCCGATGGCGTTGATCAAAAACGGTCCCAGGAAACTCCCCGCCAGCGCCCCGTAGGCGAGGGACGCAATGCCAAAGCGATGTGAAAGCAACACGCCGCCCGCGATGATGGCTGCGTTATAGAGGAGCGGGGAGAAGGCGGGAAAGAGAAACAAACGCCGCGAAAGCAAGACCGCCGAAACTACGCCGCCGACATAAAAGAAGATCTGGGCCGGCAGCAGAATGCGGGTCAGGTGAACGCAAAGCTCCATTTGTTCAGGGCTGAACTTGGGGAAGAGATGGCGTGAAATTTCCGGAGTAAAAAATTCCGCCAGGACGACGCCCACACCCAGCACCGCCGTCATCACCGTGATGATGACCGAAAACGTCTTCTGCGCCTCGTCTTCTTTGTTCGCGGCGACAAACCGCGTGTAAATCGAAACGAAGGTGATGGAAGCCGTCCCGCCCGCCACCAGATAATTCAGCCAGTCGGGGATGGTGAAGCCGGCGACGTAGGCGTCGGTCGCGGGCCCGGCGCCGAACGCGTATGCAATATAGGCCTCGCGCACGTAGCCAATCACGCGCGAAAGCATGACCGCCGTCATCAGCAGCAGTGTGGCCGAAAAAGCGCTGTGCTGATGAGAAGGACGAAATAGACGAAGCAGACGGGCTAAGCCCTGAACTGGGCGCGCCGGAGAGTCTGCAGAATTCGCCATCAAAGGGCGATTCTACA
Source organism: Terriglobia bacterium (assembly GCA_963803655.1). Lineage (GTDB taxonomy): Bacteria > Acidobacteriota > Terriglobia > Terriglobales > Acidobacteriaceae > JAIQFF01. The sequence continues at coordinate 588,134 of CAWDNR010000004.1, read as the reverse complement.
CGCAAACATTCCGCTGGCCCGATACGCCAGATGGTTCGCGGGTGGTGTGGGGCGGACACTCCTGTCCGCCGACCTTGCCGTTGTTCTTTGCCCGGGATGTTGCTTGGCGGGCACAGGGCGACGAATTTGTTTGAATACCTCGGGCTAACAGAAAGCGGCGAACAAGAGTGTCCGCCCCCACACGAGCAAAGCGCTTTCGGTCAGTCTGCTGCCGGATGCGAAACCCGCGTGTCTTTGTAAACCACGCCGCCCTTCATCACGAAATCAACATGCTCCAGGGCCCGCACGTCGGCCAACGGATCGGCATTCACGGCAATGATGTCGGCATACTTGCCGGCCTCAATGGTACCCACACTATTGACGCGACCAATCAGATCGGCGGCGCTTGAAGTTGCAGCGCGGATCGCCTGTGCCGGCGTCATCCCAAACTTCACCATGTAGAAGAACTGCCGCGCGTTGTCGCCGTGAGGGTAGACGCCCGCGTCTGTACCAAACGCCATCTTCACGCCCGCCTGCACCGCTTTGTGGAAATTCTCGCGCTGCAGGCGACCCAGCGCTTTCTCCTTGTCGAGATTTTCGGTGGGCAGTCCGTACTTGGGCGCTTCGTTAAGGATGTAGTCGTCGTTGTAAATGTCCATCACCAGATAGGTCCCGTGCTCCTTCGCCAGGCGGATGCCTTCGTCATCAATCAGACTGGCGTGCTCAATCGAGTCGATCCCTGCCAGGATCGCGTTCTTGATGCCCTCGGTACCGTGAGCGTGCGCGGCGATTTTCCTGCCACCCATGTGCGCGGTTTCGGCAGCCGCCTTAAGTTCTTCGAAAGTGAATTGAGGCGCTCCTGGACTGTCACCCTTCGAGAGCACACCGCCGGTGGCCAGGATCTTGATCACGTCCACGCCGTACTTTTCCTGGGAGCGAATGACGTGGCGAATCTGGTCCGCGCTGTCGGCGAGAGAGAAGTCACGTTCTTCTGGAAACATCATCACCCGGGTCTGCGGCGAAAAGTTATTGAGGTCGCCGTGGCCGCCAGTAATTGAAATAGCAGGGCCGCTCGCTACCACCCGCGGACCCACCAGCAGGCCTTCATTGATCGAGTTGCGCAAGTCGACCGCGAGAAATGGATCTGACCCCACATCGCGCACGGAGGTGAACCCGGCCTCCAGCGTCTTGCGCGCATTCAGCACGGCAGCGAATGCGTGGTCGAAAGGCGTGTCCTTGAAGTTGTAAATTTCGTTATAACGGTCCGCGCGCGAACCCAGATGAGTGTGGCAATCGATCATGCCCGGGAGAACCGTTGCCTGCGAGAGGTCGATCACTTTAGCCCCTGACGGAATCTTGAGATCGGCGGCTGAGGCAACGGTCTTGATACGCTCATCCTCAATTACGATCACAACGTTTTCGCGCATGTTGTCGCTCGCAGCATCGAACAGCCGGCCCGCGAGGATATAGCTGACTTTGGGAGCGGGCTTGTCAGCCGCCGGGCCGCCGAAAGCCTGTCCAAAAGCAGTAGTCGAAAGCATCAGCCAAACAAGTGCAGGGAAAAGTTTCTTTCTCGAGATGGCGTGGTTCAAGGGCCGCTCCTGGGTTCGGAATTGGAAAGATCGGAATGGGACAGAGAAGTCTCAAGGTTCCACTTAGTCACTGTCAAGCCTCGCAGGTGCGGGCGCAGACGCGTGCACGAAAGAATAGCCGCGGAGCGGCGCAAGAATAGAGCCCGCGGCGCGAACCGTGGGTGTGATCCCGTCGCCGGGCGTTGCCCGGCCCGACCGGGTCAAAGACCCGGTCCCACACAACCCTCTGCGCATTTTGACACTGCAGTGAGGCTGGCTGGATAATCCACACTGTGTCTGATCCCGTAGCAGCGCAGAACTCCGTTCGCCCCTCGGTTTTTCGGCGCTCCTTCCGCAAGAGCTTTCCTTCTGCAGTCCGCGGCGAAGGCGTGTACCTGTGGGATACGGAAGGCAAGCGCTACCTCGATTTTTCCGGCTCCGCGGCGGTGAATCTCATCGGGCATGGCGTGCCTGAGATCAGCTCCGCAATGCTGGAGCAAGCCCGACAGCTGGAGTTCGTCCACACGCAGCCAGTTCACCACTCCGGTGGCGGAGGACTACGCGCGGGAATTGCTCGACTTTGCGGGCGAAAATTTTCGTGGCGGCGCCGTGTACTTCACCTGCGGCGGTTCAGAATCGGTCGAAACCGCCCTGAAGCTGGCGCGGCAATATCAGGTGGAAATCGGCCAAACCAGGCGCTACCAGGTGCTCAGCCGAAGCCAGAGTTATCACGGCTCGACCCTGGGTGCACTTTCGGTTTCGGGCAACAAGCGGCGGCGCGAAATCTATTTGCCCATGGTGCGGGAATTCGCGCACGTGGGGATTCCCTACTGCTATCGCTGCGACTACGACTGCAAGGACGGCTGCCGGAACTGCGGCCAGGAGTATGCGGCCGAGCTGGAGAGAGCGATTGAATCCGTCAACGGTGAAGCCGCCGCCTTCATCTTCGAGCCGGTCAGCGGAGCCACTCTGGGCGCGGTCGTGCCGCCGCCCGGATATTTGCAGAAGATTGCCGAAGTTTGCCGGCGCCACGGCGTCCTGCTGATCGCCGACGAAGTCATGACTGGCATGGGCCGCACCGGAAGAAATTTTGCCATCGAACACTGGGACATTGCGCCCGACATCCTGATCGCAGCCAAGGGCCTCTCCAGCGGTTACGCTCCGCTAGGCGCGGTCATTGCCACGAAAAAAGTGGTGGACGGCATCGCCTCAGGAGCATTCCTGCACGGCTTCACCTACAACGCTCATCCCATCTCCCTGGCAGCCGGACGCGCGGTGCTGCATCGTTTACAGCAGCAGAAACTGGTGCAGGCAGCCGACTCCGGACGCGAAGGAACCATCGCCGCCAGGGTGGGGCGCTCGCTCTCGGCACTGCTCGACCTGAAGACCGTCGGCGAAGTGCGAGGCATCGGGCTGCTGCGCGGAGTGGAATTTGTCTCTAACAAGGAAAGCAAGAAGCCGTTCGCTCCGGAATTTAATTTCGCCGGACGGGTAACCAGCGCCGCCTTGCAGCGTGGCCTGCTGGTCTATCCCGTTCAGGGTGTGTCGACGGAACCTCCGGCGACCACCTGCTGATCGCGCCGCCTGCGGTCATCACCGCCGAGCAAATCGATTGGGCGGTTGAACAACTGAGAAAATCCATCGAAGAAGCGGCCAAGTAGCGCAAGCGTCCCGCCGGCTGTCGTGGGGGCATCCCGCCCGCATTCGAGCCAATGAATGACACTGGCCCTCTCGGCCCCGAACCCCACGGCCATTCTCCATATTCTCAACCACTTCCCGGTTGACCCGCAGTTGATTCGCAGTTTACCCGCAGTGCATTGCGCCGCCCTCTCTCCCCGGCCAAACTGGCTCCAGGGAGCAAGCAAATGGCGAGTCCGATGATTGATTTCTGCGAACAGGCTAACCCCAGTGTGCTGACCGAAGTGCGCCGCATCAAGCGCTTCGAGAACGCAGCCCGAATCCACAATGGCCTGACCAGCAACCCCGAAAAGCGGGTCCTGATCTGGATGGCCGAACGCACCCCACGTTGGATCAGCTCTGACCACCTCACCTTACTAGGATTTCTCGCCCAGGTGATGGCCGGAGTCAGTTATGCCTTTTCCGGAAGGAACCGGTACTGGCTTTTGGCCGGCATCTTCTTTCTGGCACTCAACTGGGTGGGAGACAGTCTGGATGGCACGCTGGCCCGGTTGCGCCAGCAGCAGCGTCCGCGCTACGGCTTCTATGTGGACCACATCGTCGACAGCTTCGGCGGGCTGGCGCTTATGAGTGGGCTCGCGGTTTCAGGATACATGCATCCGTACATCGCGATTGGCCTGCTGGTAGCGTTTCTGATGCTTTCCATCCAGTCTTACCTGGCCACTTACACTCTGGGAGAATTCCAACTTTCGTTCTGGAGCTTCGGCCCCACCGAATTGCGCATTCTACTGTCCGTCGGCAACGTGGCGCTTTTGTTTCGCCCCATGATCTTTCACGGACACTACCGCCTTTTCGACGTAGGCGGCGCGGTTGGACTCCTCGGCATGTACGGCCATGCTGATCTTCTTCACCGCGCGCAATACGCGCCGTCTCTATGCTGAGGAGCGAATTCGATGAACACGACCGCCTGGCGTTCCACCGCAACTCGCTGGTTCAAGTTCAATGTTGTAGGAGGCATGGGTATTGTCGTGCAGTTGCTCATGCTGGTGGTGCTAAAGACCGGGCTGCATGTTAACTACTTGATTGCCACCGCGCTGGCAGTTGAGACCGCCGTCGTCCACAATTTTCTCTGGCACGAACGCTTCACATGGGCGGACCGCGCGGGCGCCAGGCTTCACTCGCTTCCTCAAATTCAATCTGACGACGGGATTATTCTCCATCGCCGGGAACCTTGTATTGATGAAGCTGCTGGTTGGCATCGTGCACCTGAACTATCTGTTGGCCAACGGGCTCACGATCACGACGTGCTCCGTGGTCAACTTTCTGGTCAGCGATGGTTTTGTATTTGCTGGAGACCGAACGGAAATTCAGTCCACGTGATTCGTGCGCCTGGCGTTCGACCGACCAGATGTCTTCCGGCTTTTGCTCAAACGGATACACATGCACCATCCAGCCGAATATCTGAGGCATGAATTTTCCGCCGGCGGCATCACAAGCGTCTTTGGTCGTGATTGAACCCACCAGACCGAACTTGGCATTCGGCCCCCAGGCTTCGCTTTTTCGGTCGGCAGGCGGCATGCAGAGGTTGATGTGGGCGTGCCACTGGGCGACGCTCAGCGGAATTCGCTGGTCCAGATCATTCCAGTTCGAGTTCTTGGGCGCCGTGTACATCACCCCGATCAGCTTGTACTCATCGCCATTCTTCTCGTAGAGCAATGACGTGGGATGTTCGGGATTGAACTGAATCGCCGCTTCAAACGCGTAGCGGTAATTGGTGAAGTGATACTGCTTTTGCGGCACGTTGGGCAGAAAGATCTTGTAACCGTCGGCCAGAGCAACTTTGTAATCTGTATATTTTTCCGCCGCCTTGCGTGCGGCGGTCACCACTTGATCGGCCTTCTCCTGATCTCCGGGCTTGAGGTCGCGCAGGGTCGTCATCTTCATGTGCGGACCCATGTCCATCTTGCGGTCTGCCATCGAAAGCATGGCGTGGGTGCTGCCGTCGTTGTTCATGCCCGCCATGTCCGGCATGCTCATGCCGCTCATGTTGGGTGCGTCGTGGGGTACGTCGGGAGGCGCGGCGTGGGGCAGCCCTTGGGATGTATCGTGTGGCACGTCAGAGGCTTGCACAGGCTTGTCCCCGGCCGGAATGTCATCCGGTGATTTCTGTTCCTGCGCTCTTAGTGGCAGGAGCGCAAACAGAGTGAACGAAACCAAGGCCAGAATCCGTCTGCTCATAGGACTTCCGATTTGTATTAACCCTGAATGAGCCTGGATGTTTCTGCAATAGAAGAAGAAGTTCCCGCCGTTACGCCCGTAACCGCCACAAACTACGTGGGGACAGTCGCCCCGGCTGTCCAGCGGAAAGAAGCTCCACTGTTGCGTCCAGCCCGCACGAACGAACGCGGCCGATCTTGCTCAACTACTCTCCCGCCAGCACTTGTTGGGCAGCCTCCTCACCCGAGCGCACGCAATCGGGCACACCAATCCCGCGATAAGCATTCCCCGCCAAAGCCAGCCCTGGCAATTGCTTCAGCAGGCTCTCGATTCGTTGCAACCGTTCGAGGTGACCCACGTTGTATTGCGCCATCGCTCCCCTCCATCGTATATGCGAGTGAAGACCGGTTCCGCATTCAGGCCGAGAATTTGTCGAAGTTCTTCGCGCACGATGCCCAGGATTTCGTCGTCGGGAAGTTGCAAGACCGCCTCGTCGCGGGTACCCCCGAGAAAGCAGCGGATCAAGGCGCGATCTTCGGGAGCGCGATGGGAAAATTTGTTGTGCACGAAAGTTGCAGCCAGCATGTGCTTGCCTTCACTGCGCGGCACCAGAAAGCCGAAGCCGGCAGGCAATGCGGCTCGTACCTCTTTGTCGAACCCCAGAGCTACCGTCATGGAGGAGCTATATGGAATGGCCTTGAGCTCCGATGCGAGCTCCGCGGAGGTTATCTCGAATAGCGGAGCAGCAGCCGTTGCCGACGTGGCAACGATCACTGCATCGAACTGATCGGAAGCGTACCCCGCGGACACTACCCAGCCCCGATCTTGTTTCTGCACGGCCTGCACCGGAGTGATCACCCGAAGGACATCCACGGGAAGGCGAGCCACCAACGCCTCCGCCAGTTGCTGCATTCCTCTCTTGAGAGAAGAGAAAATCGGCAGAGCGGATTGCACAGTTTTGACGTTCTTGCGCGCCGCCAGCATCCCGCGCCCCAGGCTGCCATATTTCGACTCCATTTCGACAAACCGCGGCAGCACCGCTCGCACACTGAGTTGCGCGGCTTCTCCGCCGTAGACGCCGGAAAGCAGAGGGTCGGCCAGACGCTCTACCATCTCCGCGCCGTAGTGGCGGTCCACCAGCGCAGCGACGCTTTCGTCGTTCCTCGAGGGACGCGGTGAAAATCGCCATTCGCGCATCATGCGAAATTTTGTGGCCGGGGAAAACAGCGTGGACAATAGCGTCGGGGCAAGCCTGGTAGGAACCATGAACATCAGCCCATCGGGCATGGGCGTCAGCTTGCCTTTCACCAGGATGTAAGTCTTGCGACCGCCGTCGTTCGAACCAATGAGCTGGTCTTCGATACCGAGCCGGCGACAGAGATCCGCAGCCCAGGGCTTTTCCGTGAGAAAGGAATCGGGGCCAGCCTCAACCAGGCAGCCATCCACCTGGTCCGTGGCTAGTACGCCGCCGAAACGCGGGCCGGATTCGTAAACCGCGTACTCCAGCGAATCACCGGCCCGGCGGCGTTCTTCGAGCGCGAACGCTGCCGCCAGCCCAGAGATACCGCCGCCGACAATGGCGATGCGTTTCATACGTTTTCAATGCCGTGCCGGGTGTGGCTTCGGGCAGAGCATTCCAGACCGGCTTGGCCCGATCATTAGCCGATGCGCGACCGCGCCACATCGGCCAATGCGGCCGTCAACAACCGCGAATCATTCAGCGATTCCGCTCGCCACAGCCGCATGCCTTCCTTCTCGGTAAACTCCTTGAAGCCGATGTCGATGTCGTACAGCACTTCGACGTGATCGCAGAGAAATCCCACGGGCTGCACAAACACTGCGCGATCACCTCTCTCTTTTAGCTGCAGAATCGCATCTTCGACTGTCGGTCCGAGCCATGCCCCGCCGGACATCCCCTGGCTCTGAAAGGCAAACTTCCAGTCGTCCGGCGCGAGCCCCGCCTCCAGCGCCACCAGCGTGGCAGTTTCCTTGGTCTGAGTTTCATAGGGGTCGCCTTCGGCGATGGTGCGCTGAGGAACGCTGTGTGCGGTAAAAATGACGGGCACCGGCGCCGACATTTCGCCGCAGGCTCGATTCCATCCCGCACGAAACTTCTCGACAAAGGCCGCGATCAGGAGCGGATGATCATGCCATGACTCCACAAATTCGACGGCAAAAGGCACGCCACCTTCAACATTCAACGCCGCGCGATAAAGCCCGACGCTGGTGCGGGAGTTCTGCGGGGCGAGGCAGATGGCCACAGCGCGCCCGACGCCGTCTGACTTCATAGTGGCAATCGCATCTGCGATGAACGGCTTCCAGTTACGCATTCCAACGTAAACCGGCAATTTCAGTTCTTCCGATAACAGTTCGCCCTGTCGCCTGGTAAGGGTAGTCAGCGGGGAGCGCCCGATAAGTCCGTAGCGATGCTTCACTTCCTCAATCACTCCCGGCGGGACAGGCCGGCCGCGCGTGATCTGGTCCAGAAATTCCGGTATTTCGTCCACCGAATCGGGACTCCCATGCGCCAAAAGCAAAACCGCATCTCTTCCATCAGCCGACAAGTTCACAGCTCCGATCAAATCTCATGGCGCCCAGGTTTGGTGACGGTCGCAGCGACTCGCCCGCGAAGCGCCGACTTCGGCACAGTCCTCACCCATTACTCCGAGCTATTTCGGTATTCCTGCACGAATCTGGCCAGCGCCTTGACGTTCTCCACCGGCGTCTCCGGCAAAATGCCATGCCCCAAATTAAAAATGTGACCGGGGCGTCCACCCGCCCGCCGCAGAATCTCTCCCGCGCTCGCCTTTATTTCCTGCCAGCCCGCAAAAAGCAGTACCGGATCCAGGTTCCCCTGCACCGCCCCGGACCCAACCGCCTTCCAGCCCTGATCCAGCGGAATTCGCCAGTCCAGACCGATCACCTCGGCACCGGTCTCTTTCATTGACGACAAAAGCGTAGCGCTGTCGGTACCGAAATAAATGATCGGCACTCCGGCCTTCTGTAACGCCTTCACCAATTCGCTAGTGCGCGGCAGCACGTAACGGCGATAGTCCTCTACGCTGAGACATCCCACCCAGCTATCGAATACCTGGATCACGTCCGCGCCCGCCCGCACCTGTTCAGCCGCGTACTCAGCAACCACCGTAACCAGCTTGCCCAGAAGCTCATCCCAGGCCGCGGGTGTGGCATACATCATCTTCTTGGTATTCACGTAATTGCGTGAACTGCCGCCCTCGATCATGTAGCTGGCCAGAGTAAACGGCGCGCCGCAGAAGCCAATCACAGGCAGGGCCGGTCCGAAGTGTTTGCACACCGATCCGCACCGCCTCGGAAACGTATCCCAGGTCGGCGGCGCGGTCGGTGCAGAGCCGAGATATGTCCGACTGGTCGCGTACCGGTTTCTCGATCACCGGGCCTTCGCCCGGCGAAAAGTGAAACGGCAGACCCATGACTTCAAGGGGAAGGAGGAGATCGGCAAAGATGATGGCCGCATCCACGCCCAGCGCTTCGGCGGCCGTGATCGTCACTTCGGCCGCTACCTCTGGCCGCTTGCATATCTCGATCAGAGAATATTGCTTGCGGACAGCCCGGTATTCCGGCATGTAGCGGCCTGCCTGGCGCATAAACCAGACCGGCGTCCGATCAACCGGAAGCGCCCGGCAAGCCTTAACGAAACGGGATTCGGGGGCAGACATTGACTTTCTAACTGTAGCATTTCGCTGCCGCCCACATCCGCCGTTGATGAGCCTACAGGGGTCCTTCGACTGCTACTCCGCTCAGGAGGACACCCAAGGGCGGGGTTAAGCTTAAAATCAAGCTCATGGCAAACCTGACACTGGTTTATGGTATGCGACTGCTGCCGTCGGACGAAGTCGCGGAAGTCGGCGACGCGACTCTCAAACTGAAGAACGGACACGACGCGCACGTCACGATGCACGTACTCGAAGGCAGCAAGGACGAAATCGAGAAGCAATTAAAGACCAGCCTGGAAGCGTTCTTCGATTTCTACCCAGAGATCTGAAAACGGGGGCCGGGCGTCGGACCTCCGCCGTCATCGCTGATTTGCAAGCGGTCACCAGGCGTCCGAGCGCCGAGGTCTGACGTCTGAGGTCCGCAGTCCGCTCTATAATCTCTTTTGAGCATGGACCTGTCTCTCCGCGCACTGCGTTTTCGACTTCTGGCGGCGGATGTATTGCCTCGCACCCGGCTGGCCCGCGCTGCCTGTTATCTCCTGGGGTTGGATCTGCTCCTGTTCGCCCTGCAAAGACTCTTCGCGATATTCAAGCTTTCCTTCGGGCAGTCTCTCAGTGGATGGGTAGGAATTCTCAGTGTTCTCGCCATCGTCATGCTTGCGATTCTGGCCTTTCGGTGGCTCAAGGCCAAGATGCTCTGGCGCCTGCGCAACCGGCTGATCGTGACTTATGTTTTCATCGGCGTGATCCCGGTGGTCCTCTTGGTGACCATGGCGTTCATCACCATCTATTTGTTTGCCGGTCAGTTCGCCAATTTCGTGGTCACTTCCGAACTGGATTCGCGACTGCGCAGCCTGCATTCAGTGAACGCAGCCATCGCCCATGAACTGGCGGCGCGGCTGGAACGGGGGCAGCCGGCGGTTGCCGAGTCGCTGGAGGGACTGAAACGGACGGATCGAGCGTGGGCGTCGCGCCAGATTTGTGCCTGGAAGAACGCGGCCCCCCTCGCTGTGTGCACTGCCGCCACCCCCGGAAAGACTCCGTTCGCACTGCCATCTTTTCTGACTCCGGGCTTCGCGGCGATCGTCCGGGACCAGGGCCAACTGTATTTACGGGCTGGCATCGAACTCGGCGCGGGGACCCAAAAGCTTTCTGTCGTCTCCAGCGAAGCGCTTGATCGAAACTTGTTAGAGAAGGTAGCGAAAGATCTGGGCGAGATCACGCTATACGCGTCGGGCTTCGACCCCAGAGGTACGGTTCTTCCGGCGGGTACCTCACCTCCACTTGTCGCCCTGGATGCAGCCGACAAGCAAGACGTCGGGCTTCGCCCGGGCAAGAACGGCATGAGCCCGGACAGCGGTCGCGAAGAGCTTCGACCCGCCTTCACGGCAGGTACCCTGTCAGCGCCTGGCAACAGCTTTGATCACGAGATCACCTTCGGGACGCCGCTTCCCGTCGTGGATTGGGCAACCGGCGAGAAGAAAACCGGCGCAGTCCTCCGGGTTCAGACCCGGCCGTCGGTGCTTTATACCCGTCTGTTTGCTGCCCTGGGTGACTTTGCTACCGGCGTCGAATACACCCTGCTCTTCGCCGCGGTGATTTTTGCCATCATCGAATCCCTGGCGCTGTGGATCGGAACCCGCCTCACGCGCACCGTGACCGGCGCCGTCGCCCAGCTCTACAACGCCACCGAACACATCAATCGCGGAGACTTCCGCCATCGCATTTCAGTGCAGTCGCACGACCAGCTGGCTGCCTTGGCCAACTCGTTCAACTCCATGACCGCATCCATCGAGAACCTGATCGAGGAGCAAAAGGAGAAGCAGCGGCTGCAGAACGAATTGACCATTGCCCAGGAGGTTCAGGCGCAGCTTTACCCGCAGCACATCTCGCAATTGGCATCGCTGGAGGTCTTCGGGTTCTGTCGCCCCGCGCGCACGGTGAGCGGCGACTACTACGATTTTCTGACTCTGAATTCCGACAAGCTCATCCTGGCTGTGGGCGACGTGAGCGGAAAAGGCATTTCTGCGGCGCTGTTGATGGCCACGATTCACTCTGCTGTCCGCGCTTACAGCCTGGAAGGCATGCCTACCTTGCGGGAGCCGGTGGGCGCGGGCGCAGCCGCCGGTTCCAGTCTTCTGCTGGCCTCTGGCTTGAATGGCGCCGAGATGTCAGCCGGCGCTATGCTCTCACTGCTCAACCATCAGCTTTACCAGAGCACCCCGATGGAAAAATACGCCACGCTGTTCCTGGGCGTTTACGATGGCCGCCAGCGCAAGCTCACTTACAGCAACGGCGGCCACTTGCCGCCCATTATCCTCGGCCAGGACGGATCGGTCCGCAGGCTGGATCAGGGCGGCACGGTTGTCGGCCTGTTCGCTCATAGAACTTATCCGGAAGCATCGGTTGCGCTGCGCCAGGGCGAACTTTTCGTGGCCTACAGCGACGGCGTGACCGAGCCGGAAAATGATTTTGGCGAATTCGGCGAGCAGCGGCTGATTGATCTGGTTTGGGAACATCGCGACCAGCCCCTGGCGCGGATCAGCGAGATCGTCACCGCCGCCGTGGACGACTGGATCGGCGCTAGTGAGCAACCCGACGACATAACCCTAGTGCTGGCGCGAGGCCAGTAGGGCCGGATGTCGTCGCGGGCGCTTTTCTGAACAATAACGCCCAAGCAATAAATCAAAGTGCTGAGGCATACATTTCGGAGCGGGCGGCAAAGACCCGTCAAGGCCCCCACCGCAGTCCTGGCACAGGCTGCGCCGCCTTCCCCGAAGCTCCGCGGACCCGCAACACTGCACGGGCACGCCCCTACGCGGAGCAAACTTCTGCAAAATTGATCTGGTGACCTAGAAAGCAGGAAGGACTAACAGATCAGAACGCACAGCCGTGAAAGTCGGGAATGAACCGCCAGTGGAGCAGGAGCGTCCGGAATCTCCCCGCCCAGCTGGGCGGTCGGTTCAGGAGGGAGAATACTTGGCACAACGGCAATTGCATTCCCGGATGTCCGTTCACAGACGCGCGAGTGCGCCGCCACCGGCGCTGTTCCGTCGTGGAACGTAACGTCGGGCAATGCCACCTGTGGCAAAATCAGGATGACGGCGAACAACGCCAATTCAAAAATCAGGATTGAAAATTGCCAACGCTTCATGGAAACACAACTTGTACTGAGCCAAGAATTACTCTTCCCCGTGCCCGCTGTCAATCGGGAACCTCCGTCGGCGTGGAGGTGTCGGGCGGATAGAGCTGTCGGAGGGTGGAGCAGGCCCTCAAGTCTGCATACATGTGCTGTCTCACACTGGGCTTTAGCCGCCGAGGTACCGCAGGGGCTGAAACCGCACCGAAACACCGCCTTTAATGCAGCGCTAGCGCTACTCCACCCAACTCAAAAATTCGTCCAAGAATCGAAATCCGCCAGCGATTCCGAGGGGTTCTATTTTACTTTGCCCGGTTTGGGCAGGACGACCACGCGGGAAGTTACCTGCAGCCCTTTCTCCATACCTCCGACAATCACCAATCCTTCCGGTAGGACCAGCAACCCGCGATGATCCATGGTGGGCTGCGGCGTATGCTCGTTGATGGTTTCCCACTTGCTAGTACGCACGTTGAAGGCAAAGGTTACCGGAGACGGCTCCGCCGAGGCTCCGTTGTATCCGACGCCGTTGTAGTCGTACGGATTGTCGGTCCCGCCGGAGAAATAAATCTTCTCGTCTTTTTCCGAGCCTCCCGCCGCGATGCGGTAGCGCGCGGTCCCAGGATGTTTGGGCAATTTACTCCACTGAATTTTCGAACGGTCATGGTGATCGATTTTGCCCATCCAGCATTCGTCTGAAGGGACATACTTGGGCGGTCCTCCTGCCGGGTTCTTGTACGCGCCGTCGATATAGACGATGGTGTCGCCGACCACCGCGCCGGCGTGTCCAAACACAGGCGTTCCAGGGGTCGGTGTGGCTTGTGACCATTTGTTCTTTTCCGCGTCGTACACCTGGACGTCATGCACTGCGTCCGTCTTGGACCAGCCGCTCATCACGTAGATGTAGCGGTCGCGATAGGCGCCGGCCACCGAATCGTCCACCGCGACCGGCATATCTTCAGCGCGAAACCAGCGATCGGTAAGGGGTTCGTAGGTGTTGACGTCGGGCAAGGTAGTTTCCCCACCCTGAGCATCCACCACATAGCCGCCGAATAGAAAAATGTGTTCCCGAGCGCCGACCGCTGTTGCCGCAAGACGCCCCACCGTCCCCGGAACCGAGCGCACCTCAACCCATTTTGGGGTATCGGCATCGGGATCGAGCATGTAGGCGGAGTTCGAAGCCGCATCCCATGTTTTCTTTGGCCCCATACCCATCATCGAGTACAGCAGCAACGATCCGCGGCTCTTCACGCTGGCGACGGCATTGTTAGAAAGCGGGACCGGCAGCGGCTCAAGCTTTGGCCGGTCAGCGGCAAGCAAGAACCCGCCCAGAAGGATCAGGAGAATAAATCCGAAGCACTTTTTCATCGCAGGAGATTCTAGAACGGGTGGGGCATTGGTAGATAGCGCTTAAAGTTTACCGACCTCTCGATGGTACCCCGTCCAAGCTCCACTTGGGCGGGACGAGCGGTCGTCAAGGGAAAGGCGGACATCTTGTGCATGTACAACAAAAACCCGCCGCCCAGGCAGAGCTTGGACGGGACGCCCCCGGGAGAGCCTATGCTAGTCTGAAATGCGTGAAGGCCGCCCGGATATTGATCGTCTGTTGCCTGGTCAACATTTCTCCAGGGGCAGGACAAGCACAGAAGAAGCCCCCCCAGCCTGATGTCTTCCTAATCACCATTGACACTCTTCGCGCCGACCACGTTCACTGCTACGGCTACGAAAACATCCAGACACCGGCACTCGATGGACTGGCAAGAGACGGCATTCGCTTCGCCCAGGCGTTCACTCCGAGCCCGATTACGAATACTTCACACACCAGCATCCTGACTGGCTTGCTGCCCAGTTCGCATGGCGTCACCGATTTTGCCGTGCCTCTGGCGCCGACTCATCCCACCCTGGCCGAGTTGCTGAAGAAGAACGGCTATCACACTGCTGCGTTCATTGGCGCGGTCATTCTCGATAGCAAGACACTGGCACCGGGCCTCGACCGCGGATTCGATTTCTACGACAACTTTCCTGCCCACTCGCAGGCGAAATCCCGCTGGGGACGAATAGAACGCCGCGGCATGGACGTTGTACAGCACGCGGAAGCCTGGATGACCGCGCATCCCGCCGGCTCGCATTTCGTCTGGGTCCATCTCTACGATCCACACGATCCCTACGAACCGCCCCCGCCTTACTCGCTAACATATAAGGACCGTCTGTACGACGGCGAGATTGCCTATGCCGATTCTGCTTTGGGTGGATTTCTTGGGTATCTGAAAAAGATCGGCCGCTACGACCATGCGCTCATCGTCGTCGTCGGAGATCATGGCGAAGGCCTCGGTGAGCATCGCGAAGACACTCACGGGATTTTTCTCTACGACTCCACTACCCACGTTCCCCTCATCGTTAAACTTCCGGCTCAGCCTCATCCCGATCAGGTGGTGACGACCCAGGTCCGGACGACGGATATTTTGCCGACGGTGGTCGACTGGCTGGGTATTCCGATGCCGGAGCGCATGGACGGCGCATCGCTGAAACCATATTTCGATGGCGCAGAGGGAAGAGACCGGACTGCCTTCGGCGAGACCGACTATCCGTTGCGCTTCGGCTGGGCCCCCTTGCGGTCAGTTCGCGCCGAAGGATTCAAGTTCATCGAAGCGCCTCGACCCGAGTTGTACGATCTGCACGCCGATCCCAGAGAGTTGGCGAACCACTACCAGGCGTCGGATCTCACGGTGCAGAAATTCCGCGCCATGCTGGCCGAGGTCAAAGCCAAAGCCTCTGCGCCGCCTGTAGTCGGCGCTGCAGGCCAAGGTTCCAGCGACGCCCTCAAAGCTCTAGGCTATCAGGGCCAATCCGGCGGGGTTTCGGCGAACGCCGCTGAGACTTCGCGACTGCCCGACCCCAAGGACAAGATCGAAGAACAAAACCTGTTGCACAGTGCGATGATCGCGTCGGATGACAGTCGCACGGACCAGGCGCGGCAGGCGCTCGAAAAAGTACTGCAACTCGATCCCAATTCGCCCACGGCCTTACGTCAATTGGGAGAACTCGAGTTCCACACCGGAGACTACGCTCGGGCCGCCGAACATCTGAAACTGGTCCGAGAGGTCCGTCCCGAAGACTCTACCGCTGCATTCTACGAAGGTCAGGCTCGGGAAAAAATCGGCGACTTCGGCGGATCCCGCGATGCGCTGGAAGCCAGCCTGAAACTCACTCCTGGACAATTCCCCGCCCGGCTCCTGCTAGGCCAAGTCTACCTCAGCCTGAAAGATCCTAAGAACGCTGAAGACCAGTTTGAAGCCGCACTGCTATTGCAGCCGAAGAGTGCAGAAGCGCAGCAGGGTTTGACCCAGGCGCAGGAGTTGCAGAAGCCGGGGCATTGACTCTCGAGGCTGCCCGTCCAAGCAAAGCTTGGACGGGCACCCTCGAGAGTAGGAACGGGACAGGGCTGCAACCCACCCCCAGGAGATCGCTCGCGGAGACATTGTGGTTTGGGTAGCGAATCGATTCGAATCTAGCGGCCCGGCTTCGCGATCTTCTCTACCTGCAGCAAGTGATTCAGATCGTGGCCCGCCATCATCCGGACAATATGGTCGATGGTTTCTTTGCCGCGCTCCTGGTGCTCGCCGTAGTTCTTCCATGACTGTCGAGGCACGGAACTCAAGAGCCGCAAATTGTTCTCGCGGAGTGCGCGAAATGTTTCCAGCGAAACCTTTGGATCGCGGCGGCTGTAGCTGAAGGTGGCGGCCCATGCGTCCTGATCGAAAGCTTGAATGGTGGTACCGCTGGCCGCCAGAATCAGACGCATACGATAGCCGATGACCAGCTCCGCATCCGCCAGATGAGCAAGGATTTCAGCGATTGACCATTTACCCGGCGCCGGACGCCGGGCCAGTTGCTTCTTGCTCAGCCCTTTGGTCAGGGCAGCAAATTTTTTGGGAGCGGCCTGCTGCAAGCGCAACGGGTCCTTTCCCTGGCTGTGATTGAGCATGCGTTGCGTGTACTGCTGCGGCGTTTCCTGCATCGCTCTCCTCCCTTGGGCAAAGACTGTAAAGACAAATGTTAAGCCAACCTTAAAAAGCGAAGGAGCGCCGCGAGCGGCGCTCCTATTGACGACGAATTCGTGTGTAAACTGGCTACGGAAATATACTCCGAAAAATCGCGGCCATCATTAAAATTTCAGCATGCATCATAGCTAGGAGCTTCGGCCATGTTGGAGTTCAAAACTTTATGGTCTCCGGAGGTTTTGCGTGGATCAGACTGTTTAGCAGGCTCTCACTCGCCCTGTTGCTCATCTTAGGAACTTTGCTCCTGGCAGCTTGTCCTACACGCACCAGCATCGGGAAAATCACTCGTGATCCGGGACGGTACGCCGGCCGGGAAGTTGCCATTGGAGGGCGGGTGAGCAATTCATTCGGGGCTCTCGGTACCGGCGTCTATCAGGTAGATGATGGTACAGGTCAGATCTGGGTTTACAGCCAGAGATACGGCGTACCCGGCGACGGTGCCAAGGTGGGGGTCAGAGGGACTGTGTCGCAGGGCTTCAGCTTCGGCGGCCGCAGCTTCGCCGTGGTTGTGAGAGAGACGGAACGCCGACATTAGAACGGACCACGTAGGGGCGGACGTCCTCGTCCGCCTCAGCCGAGTGCAGCTCGGCAAAGTCTGGCGAGGCCTGAAGGTGGAAAGAACGCGAGCTACAAACGAGCCGAGCTTCGCTCATCCACCCGGACGAGAGCCTGCCCTGAGCGAAGCGGAAGAGCCGTCCCGGCCCACGTGCCCGGTGCAATCTGGTGATGGGTATTAATTTTGCCGCGGAGGGTTGGCGACCGACATGGGATCCGGCTGCGCCTGGGATTCTCTAATTTCCAGCTTCATCTGCCGGAGGTTGGTCGCTTCGGCGGGATCCATTCCGGCCTTCAGATCGGATTTCTCTACAAAGTAGCGCCATCCGGCGTGACGATCTTCCGAACTCTGTCCGGTTTCGAAGTGTTTGACTCTGAGTTCAGCGTTTTCCTTCCCTTTGACCACCAGCACTACTCCACCAGACTCGTAAGTCCGAATATTGTGGCGGATGATGGCGTATGAAGCTTTAGTTTCGTCGCGTGTCAGAGACACCCCGCTTCTGGCTGGTGGAAAACTAGCGTTTGGTTGGTTAGAGAGCGTGCCCGCACGTTGGTTTCCGTAACGGGCACGCTTTCTATCGAGACTTTCCGCTCTGCTTACAGCGGACGGACGTTCTCAGCTTGCCAGCCCTTTGGCCCCTTGGTCACATCGAACTCCACGCTCTGACCCTCCTGCAGGCTGCGGAAGCCTCCTGCCTGGATTGCCGAGAAGTGGACAAATACATCTTCGCCGCTCTGCCGGCTGATAAAGCCGTAGCCTTTGGCGTCGTTAAACCACTTTACTGTTCCTTGTTCTGCCATTTTGTTACTGTTTCCTTTTCAATCGATTTACGCTGTGAGATCGGAGGTACTAAGGGCGGTTCAAGCTGGTATGCTAGAAGCTGCTCAACAACCGATTCTAATCAAACGCAGCATTAGTTTAGCAGAAAAGTCCACTTTTAGGTGGATTAAATGCTCAAATGACGGCGGAGCGACCAAGACTTCGGTAACCGCATTGAACCCAGACCCTTGCGCTCCATAGCGGGGAACCCATTCACCCTCTCAAGTATTTTCTTTCACTTCTGTATCCAGCAGGTATAATCCTTACGATCAGAAGTTACTTGACCACGAAGACACATCGCAAAACCACCCTGCGCCTTCGCGATTGAGAGAACTGCTTCCCTGTAGGCGCACCCAAGTCCAGTCCTTGACCGCAGGCAGGAACGCTTCGCAAACTAGTTCTGTTTCACCAGCCCAGAGGGAAACCCTCGGACTGCATGTCTGTGGCTGTACGCTCATGATTGTAAGCTCGTGGAGGAACGCAGCGATGTCGCAATTCAACGGAGACAAGGCCAGATATCACCGCGAACGGAAGCAGAATGAACGCCGCCGGTTGCGCACCCGCGAACTCCTTCAGGCGGCCGGACTCAAGGTCAGCCCGCTGGAGGCCAGCAAGAAGCCCCGCGCCGTCGCCGAAAAACCCGCTTCCTGAAATTTGAGTTACACTTTAGCCTGCAGCACGAGGAACCATATGAAGAAGCTGTTTGTTGGCAACATCCCCCACAGCACCACGGAAGCAGAGTTGCGGACGTTGTTCGAACCCCATGGGGCCATCGAGCAAGTCAGCATCGTGACTGATCGCGACACCGGCCGTTCGCGCGGCTTTGCGTTCGTCGAAATGACCGATTCCGCCGAAGCGGAGAAAGCAATTGCCGCGCTCAATGGCAAAGAATTGGGTGGGCGCGCGTTGAACATTAACGAAGCTCGCCCCAAGACCGATCGCGGCGGCCCGCCCCGCGGCGGTAGTGGAGGCCGTCCGGGCGGCGGTGGTGGACGCCCAGGTGGTGGCGGTGGACGTTCCGGCGGTGGTGGTGGGCGTGATGATTATCAGGGCCATGCGCGTCAGCCTCGCGAGCCGCGCTGGTAAGGAGCAACACTCGGTAGTGCATTGCAGAGTTCCACGAGTACCGATCTGCCAAAAAAATGTCCCTTGGAGGTGTCTATGTCTGGTCGAGGCCGTTCCAGCTTCACCAAGCGTCAGAAAGAGCGCTCACGGCAGGAAAAGCAGAAAGAAAAGGCCGAGCGCAAAGTCCAGCGAAAGTTGGAAAAACCGGCAACCGGATCCGAAGCACCTTTCGAAATCTCCGAGGAAGACTTCGCAGCCGCTGCCGAGCAACTCGCACTCCCCAATTCGCACCTGGAAGAGTAGCCGGACAACTTCGATTCGATGGCATTGAAAGCGCGGCTCTAAGCCGCGCTTTTTCCATTCCCCGGAAGGCATCGCGCATCCGGCAAAAATGAACCCTTCCAGCCACCAACAAAGTCTAAACACAGCAGTG
Organism: Terriglobia bacterium; assembly: GCA_963803655.1. Lineage (GTDB taxonomy): Bacteria > Acidobacteriota > Terriglobia > Terriglobales > Acidobacteriaceae > JAIQFF01. The sequence continues at coordinate 568,964 of CAWDNR010000004.1, read as the reverse complement.
AGCCCATCTCCTCCAGCCAAGCCCAAACCCGCGATGACCGCCGAGCGGCTGCGGACCGTCCTTCCCGCCGTTTGGGAACTGATGCGCCCACGCAGAGGCCTGCTGGCTTTGGGTTTCCTGCTGATGGTCGTAAACCGTGTGTCGGGACTGGTGCTTCCCTACTCCACTAAATTCCTGATCGATGGCGTCATCGCCAAACATCACGTCGAATTATTGCGACGGCTGGTCCTGACGGTGTTGGGGGCAACGATCATTCAGGGCATCACGTCCTTTGCGCTGACCCAGTTGTTATCGAAAGCGGCTCAGCGTCTGATCGCGGAACTTCGCCAGAAAGTGCAAGCCCACATCTCGCATTTGCCGGTCGCGTTCTACGATTCCAACAAAACCGGCACGCTGGTCTCGCGCATTATGACGGACGTGGAAGGCGTGCGGAACCTGCTTGGAACTGGCCTGGTCGATCTGACCGGCGGACTGCTCACCTCCGGCATTGCGATGGTCGTGCTGTTTCGCATCAGTCCAGTCATGACCCTGCTGGCATTCAGCTTTCTGCTTTGTTTCGCCATCGCGCTGAACAAAGCATTCACCACCATCCGGCCCATTTTCCGTCAGCGTGGAAAGATCAACGCTGAAGTAACGGGACGCCTCGCGGAGTCTCTGGGCGGGGTGCGAGTGATCAAGGGATATCACGCGGAAGAACGCGAGGAAGCAGTCTTCGCCGGTGGCGTCCGGCGACTACTGGACAACGTAATAAGCACTCTCACCGCCACATCCGTCATGAGCCTTTCCGCGAGCCTGCTCATGGGAGTGGTGGGTTCGATCATCATGTACATGGGCGCGCACCAGATCATAGCCGGCACGCTGACCATCGGCAGTTTCTTTACCTACACTCTATTCCTGGGGTTCCTGGTCGCCCCCATCGTTCAGATCGTCAACATCGGGACACAGATTACGGAAGCTCTCGCCGGTCTGGAACGCACCCAGGAAATTCTGCATGAGCGACCCGAGGACCAGGATCCAAAGCGGACGGCTACGCTGGACGATATTTACGGCAAAGTGGAATTCGATCACGTGACCTTCAGCTACGATGGCAGCCGCACCGTGTTGCACGATGTCAATTTCCAGGCCGAGCCGGGAACTGTAACCGCGCTGGTGGGTTCGTCAGGGTCCGGCAAGTCGACGATCATCGGGCTGATTTCGGCGTTTTATGTGCCCTACAGAAGGGCGAGTATTGGTAGATGGGGTTGATCTCAGCACCGTTCGTCTAGACTCGTATCGAACACGCCTGGGAGTGGTGCTACAGGAATCGTTCCTGTTTGACGGTTCGATTCGTGAGAACGTAGCCTTTTCCCGCCCGCAATCCAGCGAAGAAGAGATCATGCGCGCCTGCCACATTGCCCGCGTGGACGAGTTTGCGGAAAGCTTTCCGGAGAAATACGAAACGATCGTCGGCGAACGCGGCGTAAAACTTTCCGGAGGACAGCGCCAGAGAATATCGATTGCCCGCGCCATCCTGGCCGAGCCTCGCATTTTGATTCTGGATGAAGCCACTTCCAGCCTCGATTCCGAATCCGAGGAGATGATCCAGCACGGGCTCTCCTACCTGATGCAGGGCCGCACCACCTTTGTGATCGCGCACCGCCTCTCCACTATCCGCCGTGCCGACCAAATTCTGGTGGTCGAGCAGGGTCAGATCGTCGAACGCGGCACGCACGACGAGCTCTATGCCCTGCAGGGCCGCTATTTCGATCTCTACACCAAACAACAGGGTCTGCAGAACAATCTATTCCTGGCACCAGGCGAGGGAGACGTTGCTGCACCCGCCGAAGAGGGTGTCCCGACAAAGAATGGGGATCGCGACGTAAGTTCGGCCGATGCTTTGCGTCTCATCAGAGGAGAGGTCCGATAGTGCACTGTCATCCCGACCGGAGCGAAGCGCAGCAAGCGAAGTGGAGGGACCTCGTATTTTGAGCAGCTCCCAACATTCAAAGCTTGAACCGCAAAAGACGCAACCATAAATGACCCTCGACACTAAGCATCCAAATAAACAGAACGGCACCCCTGCAATCCGCATTGTCGACCTCTGCCGCCACTACCAGATGGGAGAAACGCTGATACGGGCCGTGGACGGCGTTTCGCTCGGAGTTCAGCGCGGAGAGTTTGTGGCCCTGCTCGGCAGCTCCGGATCCGGCAAGTCATCCTTGCTGAACCTCATCGCCGGCCTTGACCGGCCAACGTCAGGAGCGGTAGTCGTCGAGGACCACGACCTCGCCCAACTCTCCCGCGAAGAATTGGCCAAGCATCGCCTGCGTACGGTAGGAATGGTATTTCAATCGTTCAATCTGGTCTCGCGGATGACCCTGGCCGAGAATGTGGACCTGCCGCTTCGGTTTGCCGAAGTGGACCGCAGCCAGCGCCAGGCGCTTGCCCGAGAAGCGCTGGAACGTGTTGGCCTAAGTAGCCGCATGACCCACCGTCCCAGTGAACTTTCAGGCGGTGAGCAACAGCGCGCAGCACTGGCGCGCGCTTTGATCAATCAGCCGAAACTTCTGTTAGCCGATGAACCCACCGGCAATCTCGACAGCCGCACCGGCACCGAGATCATGAATTTTATCCGCGAGTTCAACCAGTCTCTGGGAATGACGATCGTGATGGTGACCCATGAGCGGGCCCTGGCCGAGCGTTATGCCAGGCGGATGATCTTTCTGGCCGACGGCAAGCTGGTTGACGATCGTCCGAATGATGATAAGTGACACCGAGAGAGTTAGACACAATCGTCAACCCCCGCCCAAACAGAGCTTGGACGGGGCACCCGAGTTCACCGATGAAAACTTACGATCTTTCTGAGCTCGCCCTGCGTAACCTGCGCGAGTCATCGCTGCGTAATTCACTGACTACGATTGGCATCTCGGTCGGAGTGGCGTCGCTGGTTGCCATGTTGTCGCTCGGCATCGGATTGCAGAAGTTAGCTACACGACATCTGGCCAAGTCAGGTCTCTTCGATACCGTGGTCGTAACCTCGCGCCGCGACCTGCGCGGGTTCAGTCGCGACGATGAACAACGCAGTACTGCTTCCGCCGCCGAAAGCCGCGCCTTGGACGAACCCGCCCGCCAGGAGATCGAGCGTCTGCCCGACGTGCTCGAAGCTTATCCCGACATTCGTTTCATCACGGAACTCAGCTATCAGGACAAGCCCCACCTGACCATGGTGTCCGGCATTCCGGATTCGGCCCGGTCGAACGACGCCTTCACGGGAATTCCCGGCAGCTTCTTCTCTTCCGAAAATGCGCCTGAAGTCATTCTGCAAAAATCTTTCGCCCTGGAGTTGCTGGGCAAGACGCCACCACCCGGCCAGGAAGACGATTTCCCGGTAAACGAATTGGCCAAACCGTTGTTAGGGCAGGAGCTGACCATGCGCTATGCGCAAAGGGTCTCGGCGCCTTTGTCCTCGGCAGGAGACGCCGCCGCAAAATCCAGCGCATCGACTGATCCGACACAACCCTCTTCTGACGAGGGGTATTCTGTTATCTCAGCGAGAACAGAGACTAAAGATCGTCGGCATCTCAGATCTGGATCCTGACAGTATGCGCGGTGCAGCGCGGGCGCGTGTGTTCCTGCCCCTGAAACTCGCCCAGGACCTGCGCGTCATGCAGCCTTCCGACGTGCGGGATAGCATGCGCGGCTTTAGCAAACAGCCCAGCTATTCCACGATCAGCGTGCGCGTAAGAATCCCAAGCAAGTCGAAGCGGTCGAGCAGGCCATCAAGAAATTAGGCTTCAACACGTTTTCTATTCTGGATGCGACTCGCAGCCTGCGGCAATTCTTCGCCGTACTCGACCTCTTCCTTGGAATCTTTGGCAGTCTGGCTCTGGCCGTCGCTTCGATCGGCATCGTGAACACGCTGGTTATGGCCATCCTGGAGCGGCGCCGCGAAATCGGGATCATGAAGGCCATCGGCGCCAGCGACAGCGATGTTAAAAAACTCTTCTTCGCCGAGGCTGGAGCCATGGGCCTGCTGGGCGGAGTAGTGGGAGTAGCGTTGGGCTGGACCATCGGCCACATCATCAACCTGGGCACAAATATCTATCTGAAGCGCCAGGCCCTGCCGCCCGAGAGTTTCTGGTCGGTGCCGTGGTGGCTGGTGGGCGCTGCCATCGTTTTTGCCTTCATCGTCAGCCTGGTTTCAGGCCTGTACCCGGCGGCGCGCGCGGCCCGTCTCGATCCCGTGCAGGCGCTGCGATACGAGTAGACTGAGCCGTGTTCCTTCGGCTTGCCTGTGTAACCGAATCCTTCGTGCACTTTGCGAACTCTTTGCAGCCTTTGCGGTTTAAGTTCTTGAAAGTCAGCCAGAACTCTTGTCCACAAATGAAACTGCGCCACTACCGATTTCGCAGATTGTCGCTCCTGCTTCTCATCTCCCTATCCCCCTTGGCCGGTGCGCAGAGCCGTACTGATTGCAACGTAATCAACAGCCGAATTCTCAAGCAGGCGGTTCACTACTGCGTGCAATTGCCCCCTGGCTATGACGCCAGAGAATCGCCGCCGCGGCGCTATCCCGTTCTCTACTTCCTCCACGGTCTTGGCCAAAATGAGCAGACGCTGTTCAGCACCGGAGGATGGAGCATAATCGAAGACCTGCGCCGCCAACATAAAATCGATGACTTCCTGGTGGTGGCGCCGGAAGGCAAGCGCAGTTTCTACATCAACTCGCCCGGCAATTCGTTCCGCTATAGCGATTTCTTTCTCCAGGAATTCATCCCTGCAATCGAAAGCAAATATCGCGTCCGCCTGGGACGGAAGGGAAGAGCGATCACCGGCGTTTCCATGGGAGGATACGGAGCGCTGCGTTTCGCCTTTGCCCATCCCGAAATGTTTTCCTCGGTCAGCGCCCAGAGCGCCGCGCTGATCACGCAGACCCCACAGGAACTCTCAGCCGCGGGGCATTCTGGCACGCCCTTGGGGCGCTTGATGAGCCCGGCCTTCGGCGAACCGATCAACGTGCCGCATTGGCAACAAAACAGTGTCTTCGTTTTGGCCCGCAAAAACCAAGTAGGTCTGCGGAACCTGGCGATCTACTTTAACTGCGGCCAACAGGATGACTTCGGTTTTGAAGCGGGTGCAGCCGCCTTGCACCAGCAACTGCTGGCGGAAGGCGTAAAGCACGAGTATCACTCGTATCCCGGTGACCACAGCCTGACCTATTTCCTGTCCCACATGGGCGAAGTCATGGAGTTTCACTCCCGGGTTTTCGCCGAACAAAAATAGTCATCTCGCCAATTGTTGCCTTTCGACCTTTATGCCATCCTTCTGAACGGATCGGCCCCGGTCCACTCTTACCTGACGAGGTGATCGATGGCGTGCAGCCCTGAAATATTGAGACGCGTTCCCCTGTTTGCTCTGCTCGACGATGAAGAGACTGCGGTGTTGGCGGCACAGGTCGAAGTCAAGACCTTTACGCAGCGCCAGCGCATCTGGAAGATCGGCGAAGCGGGCGGACGAGCTTACGTTCTGGTCTCCGGCGTAGTGCGGGTCACTACCGTTGATGAGGATCAACAGGAAGTCATCGTGGACCAGCCAGCGGAGGGCGAGTTCTTCGGTTTTGCCTCCATGCTCGACCAAACCACTCATCAAACCGACGCTGTCGCGGTTGAAGAAAGTGTTTGCCTGGAAGTGGACCGCCACGATATCTCCACTCTTCTGGAACGCAAACCTCATGCCGGGATGGACATGTTGACCGTGCTGGGTCGCCAGTTTCACGCTTCCCAGCAGTTGGTACGCGTCCGCGCCAGTCGCAATCCCAACGACGTCATCGAGGAAGACATGAGCTTCGGCGAGCGCATCGCCGACCGAGTCGCCAGTTTTGGCGGGTCGTGGACATTCATCATCACCTTCGCGCTTGCGATTACCATCTACACCGCCATCAACGTCATCCTGACGCGGAAAAGCATGGGACCCTTATCCCTTCATCCTGCTCAACTTGTTCCTCTCCATGCTCGCCGCCATACAAGCGCCGGTGATCATGATGAGCCAGAACCGGCAAGACACGAAAGACCGACTGCGTGGCGAGCTCGACTACGACGTCAACCGCCGCGCCGAATCTGAAATTCAGGGCCTGGCCCGCAAGCTCAATTTGTTGGGAGAAAAGATTGGCGACGTCGAGGATTTGCTTCGGCGGAAGGCGTAGCTACCACCGGCCACATGGGGACGGACGTTCGTCCGGTGGAGCGAAGCTCCGCGGTATCTTGCGGTCGGCAAGCGACTTTCGCCCCGTTGGGGCTCGACCCGTTAGCCACCGAATCGAGGGCTTGTGCTCTGGGCTACATTCTTGCGCCGCTCCGCGGCTGGCACCGGACGCTGAGGCTAACGTCGGAGGCCAAGTCAGACTACCCCAGCCTGCTACACTGCCTCCGGAGCCGCAGCAGTAATCTCAAACTCCACCTGCTGCTTTCCCAAGACCGGATGCGTCGCTGTCAGACGGACCGTTCCGGCCTGCTCCTTGGCTCGAATCCAGATCGCCCCTGTTCCCCCCACCACGGCAAACGGATTGTCCCCGATAATCTCCGCCGGTCCTTCCAGCTCAAAGTTGATGGCATCGTTGGCAAACGGCCGGATAGCGTCGAATTCATCGGTCACGCGAAGGACCACGCGAGTGGTATCGGCTCCGTCTGCAATCAGGCTGGTGTCGTCGGGCAAAAGCGTGAACTTCTGATCGACGCCTTTACCGGAGTATTTTTTCACAATGACTTGTTTGCCTTGAATGTAGCCCTCGAGACGCAGGTCGCCCCATTTATTGTGAAAGAGATCGCCGAGCTCGACAATGAATGGGGCGTACTGAAGGTGTTGGAAAGTTTTCCGGTCGGGATCCACTTCCGCGATCAGTTCGTCTGCGATGTAGAGCTTTATGTGGTCGCAGTTGGAGCACATGACGGCCTTCGAAAATCCGACGGATGCGTCGCCCCGCGCCCAATGGAACGCCGGCTCTAACACGACTTCTTCAGCAGGGTTGCACTGCGACTTGTAGAAACCAGCCGCCGGTTTGGGCTCGCGGAACATGTCGGTAACGCCGTGATAGCAAATGCGATCGCCAGAGCCAAAATCGCCGTGCGTGTTGTAGTCGAAGGCACACCAGCCAATGCCTCCGGCATATTGCGGATTGGAAGCCAGCTGGTCGTGGATGCGAGCATGGCGCAGCGTGTGTTCGGTAAGGCGTTCCACCTGGTCGATGGTTTTCGTGGGATAAGTGTGCCCGACGAATTCGGTGTTCAGATAGCGCGGGTGATTGGGCGGCTTCAGGGGGAATCCGAAGTCGTTCATAGTGAAAACGTCTTCGAGAAACTCCGATTCCTGAAAGTAACGGATGCCTCCGGTCTGACGCGTGGGATCCAGTTTGTGGGCTAGCGCATTGGTGCGGACGTAGAAGTCGTGATCGTCTTTCGATTCGTTAATGCGCACGCCCCACAAAATGATGGACGGGTGGTTCCAGTCGCGGCAGATCATGCGCCCTACATTGTCAATCGATATCAGTTTCCACGGTTCGTCCCCGATGTGCTGCCAGCCAGGGATTTCCTCCAGCACCAGCAAGCCAATCTGATCGCAGGCATCGAGAAAGTGGCGCGACTGCGGATAATGCGAGGTCCGCACAATATTGCACTTGAGCTGGTTGCGCAGGATGATCGCGTCCCGGCGCTGGACGCGGCCCGGCATCGCTTGCCCGACAAAGGGAAAAGTTTGATGGTGATCCAAGCCGCGCAGCTTGATCACCTTGCCGTTGAGTTCGAAACCGTGATCGGTGAATTGCGCTTCTCGAAAACCAATGGTACGCGAGACTTCATCCAACGGCTGCGTCCCACGCAGCAGACGAACCTGCACCCTGTATAGATTGGGGCGCGTCAGATCCCACAGTTTTATGGAACCGAGATTGTCGACGTGGATCGTGTGCACAACCGGTTCCGCGGTGGCTTGAGCGGGTGGGACGCGCTGCGCGCCCTTGGCCAGTACAAGGTCACCCTCACGGAGACTGATTTCGAGAGTCAGTGGATCTCGCGTTGCCTCCATGTGCTGAAGGTAACAATCCACATCAAGGCTGGGGTGCTCGGTCAATACGTCTTTGGGCTTGGCAAAAACATTCTCAATAAACGTCGCCGGGACGATGCGCAGAGAGACCTCGCGGTAGATGCCACCGAAGGTCAAGTAGTCAATCTGATAGCCGAAAGGAGGAATGTCAGGCCGTTCGCTGGAATCCACGTCCACCGCGAGCAGGTTCTCACCATCGAAATCGATGTGCGGGCTAAGGTCAAAAGAGAAAGGCGTGTAGCCGCCCTTGTACTCGCCCAGCCGCTCGCCGTTGATCCACACGGTGGAGGCGGTCATCACGCCTTCGAAGTCGACCAAGACGCGGTGGCCTCGCGCCTCGGGCGGAAGCTTGAACCGGCGGCGATAGCTGGAGACGAACTCATAACTTTTTTCGTCAAAGCTGTGCCAGGGCAAGCGGACGTTGGTGTGAGGAATCACGATGCGCTCATATCCGGAGTCATCGAAATCGCGCGCATGCGCTCCTTCCGCGACCATGCGGCTATATCGCCAGTTCCGATTTAAAGGCAGAACCAGCCGCCCCTGGGCAGGCTCGCTCGCGCCGGTGGCTAGTGTGGAGCGAGCGATAGTCGCGCCCGCAATGAAGGTACCGGTAGTCTTGAGAAACTTGCGTCGGTCCATGGTTTTCCTGTGATGCTAGCCGGCCTGGAGGATCGAGAGATGCATTATCTAACATCGGCCCATTTCTGTAAACGCTTACAATACAAGCTGATACGGACCTAGGGAGGCCCGCTTTGAGGCTCCGGCCGTCGCTGCAATTCCTTCCCCCGCGAATCGTTGCTAGAATGAGTTCTCTTCCCGGCCTTCCTCGTGGATTTGCATGAACATTAAAGAAGTCGCCAAGAGAGCGAAAGTCTCAACCGCCACGGTCTCGCGCACCATCAACGATTCCGAGAAGGTAAGGCCCGCGACGGCGGCACGAGTACGCAAGGCGATCGAAGAGCTGAACTTCTATCCCAACACCCACGCTCGCACCCTGGTTTCGGGAAGAAGCCGCATGCTGGGGCTCATTATCTCTGACATCACCAATCCTTTTTTCCCCGAACTGGTGAAAAGCTTCGAAGATCAGGCGGTGGAGCGCGGCCAGGAAGTCATCATCGGAAACACGGATTACAATCCCAAGCGCATGGCGGGATGCATTCGGCGCATGGTCGAACGCAAAGTGGACGGCGTCGCCATCATGACGTCTGAAGCCGACCCGGCGTTGATCACCGAACTCACCCGGCGGAACATCCCAACGGTATTCATGGACACTGGCAAGAGCGGCCCCCACAGTGCCAACATTCGTATCGACTACGCCCAGGGCATTCACGAAGCTCTGCAGCATCTGTTCGCGCTCAATCATCGACGAATTGCTTTTATTGCCGGTCCCATGAACCTGGAGTCAGCCCGCATCCGCCGCGACGCTTACCTCTCCGGCCTTAAGTCTCGGGGGCTCTCCGACAAGTCCATGATCGAAAAGGGGGACCACCGGATCGAAGGCGGAGCGATGGCGATGAGGAGCCTGCTGAAATTGCCCCACCGTCCCACCGCCGTGATCGCCTCGAATGATTTGACCGCGATTGGAGCCCTGGGCGCGATTCTTCAGGCCGGATTGCGAGTGCCCGAAGATATATCGCTAATCGGATTTGACGATATTGCGTTCGCGCATCTCACTCAGCCGCCACTCACCACGGTGATCCTGTCGAGAACTCAACTGGCAGTGACTGCTTTCGCCGCGCTCGAGGCGCTCATTCGTAAAGAAGACAGCCCGCATGTCGATTATTCGATTCCGACCCATCTGGTGATGCGAGCTTCGACCCGCGCGATCTAGGGCCTGTCATCCTGAGCCGAGTGGCTGCTTCGCTTCGCGAAGCCGTCGCGCAGTCGAAGAGCCTGCCCCGAGCGAAGCCGAGGGGACCCCTATAAGCGTATCGGCAGCCGGCGCGTTTTGGAAATTCTCACCGGGCTTAGAGTCGCCACGATTCTTTCGCCCTTCCAGGGCTACATCATTTCCCGCTGCTCAGCCCGAGCTTACGCCCTGGGTTACATTCTTGCGCCGCTCCGCGGCTTCTATATTTTTGCTGCGAGCCTTTCACAGAAGGACACTCGCGACCGCTTTGCCGCAACTTCTAAGCCGCTCCGTTCAAGTCCGCACTCGCGCCGTTTGCCGCGGAACAGACATAGACATCGGGCTTGATCCCGGTTGCTGCCTGATATTGTTCGGAGATCTGCGCGGCAAACCGCGAGGCGTCAGGGGCCCTTACCAAGTTCACGGTGCATCCGCCGAACCCTCCCCCCGTCATACGCCCGCCGCAGTAGCCGTCCAGCGACTCTGCGATTTCAACCATGATGTCCAGTTCCCGGCAACTGACTTCAAAAAGATCGCGCAGGCTGCCGTGCGATTCTCGCATAAGGCTTCCGAACCGGCACACATCACCCTCAGCCAGGTATTTGGCGCCTTCCAGGACCCGCTGATTTTCCGTCACCACGTGGAGACAGCGCTTATAGACAGTCGCGGGAATCTCGGCGGTGTGCTGTTCGAGCTGCAGCAACGAAATATCTCTGAGCGCGCGCGTCTCCGGATACCACCGGGTCAGGATCCTCACTCCTTCATCGCACTCTTCACGCCGCCGATTGTAAGCGCCGCTGGCGTGATCATGCTTCACCATAGTGTTACAGATCACCAGGCGAACGTTCTCTGGAATAGGAATTAATTTGAACTCAAGGGAACGACAGTCCAGCAGCAGAGCGTGTCCGGCTTTGCCGAGACAGGAGACGAACTGGTCCATAATCCCCACCCGCGCGCCGATAAATACGTTTTCCGCTCTTTGGCACAGCTTCGCGACTTCAGGCAGTGAAAGCTGCGCTCCATTGAGGCTCATCAGAGCCAGCGCGCTGGACACCTCGATGGCGGCCGATGAACTGAGCCCTGCGCCGATGGGCACTTCACCTCGAACCAGCAAGGTCGCGCCTGGGGTGGGATGCCCGATCTCTCGGAGCATGACCGCAATTCCGAGAACGTAGTCCGACCATACGCCTTTGCCCTGGCTGGGCAGGTTCTCCAGATCGAATTCAAGCTGCTCCGAAAATTCTTCCGACCGAACGACCAGTTTCCGGTCCGGACGCGGGGAAATGGCGACACGGGTGGAAAAACCGATGGCGCAGGGCATTACGAAGCCGTCGTTGTAGTCGGTATGCTCGCCCAGCAAATTGACTCGCCCCGGGGCGGAAAAGACGCGAGGCCGCGACCCGAACAAACCCTCAAAATATTGAGCCAATTCTGCCGACTTCATATGGTCCGAAAGGTCATGCAGCAAAACCAAAAACGCGACGTGAAATCCGAGCCGGGAGTATAGAATACTGCCCATGTAATCGCTTACAGACGTGCCGCAACACGCGGCCACTCACCCACTGTCAAATTGACATCCTGTTAACGTTGTCTCGGACTTGTAAGGCTTTCGCGTACATTGTATCCCAAGGGGCGGAGGCACGTTATTGAAGCTTGCTGAGGATCCACATCGCAGACTGAACCCCCTCACCAACGAGTGGGTGCTGGTATCTCCACATCGCGCCGGGCGTCCGTGGCAGGGGCAAGTCGAAAAAATTGCGTCGAAACACGAGCCCGAATATGACCCCACTTGCTACCTTTGCCCGGGAAATCCTCGGGTGGGCGGGGTTCTCAACCCGCACTACACCGGCACGTTTGTTTTCGACAATGATTTTGCGGCTCTCAAACCGACGGTTCGCGACGACCGTCTCGACCTCGAAAACCGTGGATTGCTGGTCGCAGAGGGCGAACCTGGCCTTTGCCGGGTAATCTGCTTCTCCCCGCGCCACGACCTTACCCTGGCCACGATGTCGCCGGAAGATATTGAAAACGTGATCCATACCTGGACTGCCCAGTTCCGGGAGTTGGCGCAAATGCCACAGATCAATCACGTGCAAATCTTCGAAAATCGCGGCTCGATGATGGGGGCGAGCAATCCGCATCCGCATTGCCAGATCTGGGCTACGCATTCAGTTCCAGACATCCCACGGAAGGAACTGGCTGGCCAGGCGGACTACGCCGAGGCCCATAACAGTTGTTTACTGTGTGATTATGTCCGTTTGGAAGACCAGCAGCAGGTTCGCCTGGTCTGCCAGAACGAGGGTTTTGTCGCCCTGGTACCGTTCTGGGCGATCTGGCCATTCGAAATCCTGGTTTGCAGCCGCCGCCATTTGGGAACTTTCCCTGACTTTACCGGGGCGGAAATCGTTCAGTTAGCCGAACTGTTGCAGCAGGTGACTTCAACCTACGACAAGGTTTTTGATGTTCCGTTTCCGTATTCCATGGGCTTTCATCAATCGCCCACCGACGGCAGCCCGCATCACGAATGGCATTTCCACGCGCACTTCTACCCCCCACTTCTGCGCTCCGCGACCGTTCGAAAATTCATGGTGGGATTCGAAATGCTGGGAATGCCCCAGCGCGACGTCACTCCGGAAAGCGCAGCGGCGCACTTGAAATCACTATGCAAGCATAGGTCATTTAGCTGCGTACACTTGGCGATGACTCCGCAGATGCCGGCAAACAAAAGCTTCGTCGCCAGATGCACGCGGACACGTGCACTGCAAAATCGTTGACAAACCGACCAAGCCTGGAATCGTTTACACCGCTCGTCACGGATCCAGTGAACCGAAGCTCACGAAGGGAGAGCTATTCATGTTGAGGGCCATCGATTGGACCATCATGATCGTGTATTTCGTCTTCGTGCTCGGAATCGGCGCGGTCCTGAAGCGCTATGTAAAGACCAGCACGGATTTCTTTCTCGCGGGACGATCCATTCCCGCCTGGGTTGCCGGCCTGGCCTTTCTTTCCGCCAATCTGGGCGCGCAGGAAGTGATTGGCATGGGCGCTTCCGGAGCGAAATACGGAATCGCCACCAGCCATTTCTATTGGATTGGCGCGATCCCGGCGATGGTCTTCGTCGGCGTGTTCATGATGCCTTTCTATTACGGTTCGCGGGCGCGTTCCGTTCCCGAATATCTTCGGCTTCGCTTTGATGAGAAGACTCGCGGACTCAACGCGGTTTCTTTCGCCATCATGACCCTGTTCTCTTCCGGCATTTCCATGTACGCCATGGCGAAGCTGATCCAGATTCTGCATATCTTCGACTCGCCTTTTGCCCGGTTGGGACTGCCCCAGACATGGATCTTTCATTTCTCCCTGGTGATTTCGGCGCTCGTGGTTTTGGGTTACATTCTGCTCGGTGGACTGACCAGCGCCATCTACAACGAGGTGGTCCAGTTTTTTCTTATCGTCGCCGGATTCCTTCCGCTGGTCTGGCTGGGCCTGAAGAACGTCGGAGGATGGCAAGGGCTGAAAGCCAATCTTGATCCCATCTACACTCACTCCTGGCTCGGCATGAGCAATGCCCACACCAACCGCCTGGGGGTGGAATGGTTTGGCCTGACCATGGGGCTGGGTTTCGTGTTGTCGTTTGGATACTGGTGCACGGATTTTCTTGTCATCCAGCGCGCCATGGCGGCCAACTCCATGAATTCCGCCCGCTGTACCCCGCTCATCGCGGCTTTCCCCAAAATGCTTTTCCCTTTCCTTGTGATCCTGCCGGGATTGATTGCGATTGCTCTGCCCACGCAGAATCTCGCCCACCTGGCGGGTGGTCACGACTGCGATCCAAGGCCAAGCCGAAGGGCGAGGACTTGATCCCGGCGAAGATGGATGCGTCGGGCCAGCCCATCCGCGACAAAGACGGAGCCGTTGAGCTCGATTACGACCTGGCGACTCCTAACATGCTTTTGCATTATTTCCCCACTGGAATCCTCGGCCTGGGCCTCACCGCGCTGCTGGCGAGTTTCATGTCAGGCATGGCGGGGAACGTGACCGCATTCAATACGGTGTGGACGTATGACATCTACCAGTCGTACATCAACAAGAAAGCCAGCGATGAGCACTACCTCTGGATGGGCCGCATGGCCACCATCTTCGGCATCGCGCTGTCCGTGGCGGCCGCCTACATGGCGACGCGATTCAACAACATCATGGACATGCTGCAACTGGTGTTCGCGTTCGTGAATGCCCCGCTGTTCGCGACCTTCCTGCTGGGCATGTTCTGGAAGCGAACCACCGGCCACGGCGCCTTCACCGGATTGCTGGGCGGCACCGTGGCGGCCGCATTCCACCACGCGCTGACTCTGCCTCAAGGAGGCGTGCCCGGCGTGAAGGGCGGATGGATCGCCACGATGCACGTCTATCCCAGCGAAATGGCGCAGAATTTCTGGACCGCGATTTATGCCTGGACCACCTGCTTCGTCATCACGATCGTCGTCAGCCTGCTGACCCGCGCCCACGAGGAGAAGGAACTGGTGGGCCTGGTGTACTCGCTCACCGAACGCCCGACACAGCAAGGTCTTCGCTGGTATCAACGGCCCGTGGTGCTTGCCGTGGTGGTCCTGACGGCCACCGCCTTGCTCAATATTGTTTTCCGATAGGAGAAAAGATGGGACTCGACATTCGACTGCCAATTGGTTTCCTGTTCACCATCTTTGGAGTGCTGCTGATCGCCTTCGGCGCACTTAGCGACAAAGCCATTTATGAGCGCTCGCTCGGCATCAACGTTAACCTCGAGTGGGGAGTCGTCATGCTGCTGTTTGGCGCGGTCATGCTCTTCTTGGGCAGGCGCGGAACCAAAGCCTGAACCCGACTTCCTCGTAACCTTCATCCCGCTCAAATCAGGAGCATCCCGTGGATAAAATCCGATCATCGCAGCGAGTTGAAGTTCGCGGCCTGCCTTTCGTCGTTGTCGCCATTTTTCTTCTACCGGGTATCCTCAGCGCACAGACGCCGCCCCCTCCGCCCATCATGATGGGAACCGCCTGGTACCCGGAACAATGGCCAGAGTCGCGATGGGACGCCGACCTCACTCTGATGCAGCAAGCCGGAATCCACATGGTGCGCGTGGGCGAATTTGCCTGGAGCCGCATGGAGCCCAGCGAAGGTCAATACGATCTCGACTGGCTGGATCGGGCCGTCACTGCTGCCGCGAAACACGGCATCTACAGCGTGATTGGCACTCCCACCGCGGCCCCGCCGGCCTGGCTTACGCAAAAATATCCCGAGACGCTGCGGGTCGACGAAGAAGGCCACCGCGCCGAACACGGAAATCGGCAGCAGTTCAACTTCGCCAATGCCAAATATCGCGAACTTGCGCGCAAAATCGCCGAACAACTGGCCAAGCGTTTCGGACACAATCCCTACGTGCTGGGCTGGCAGATCGACAATGAGTATTCCGACATCTCGTTCGATGCCGATACCAAGGCGCAATTCCAGCAATGGCTCAAGGCGCGTTACGGCACGCTCGACAATCTGAATGCGCGCTGGACCACCTCCTACTGGAGCGAAACCATTTTCGACTGGAGCCAGATTCCGATCCAGACGCAATACGGCAATCCCGGCCTGTTGCTGGCTGGAAACGATTTGTCAGCGATACCTGGCGCAGCTATCAGAAGAACCAGTTGGACGTCATTCGCGCCAATTCCGATCCCAGACAGTTCATCACCACCAACACGATGGGCTGGTATGACGGCTTCGATCACTATGTCGTCGAGAAGGATCTCGACCTCGCCGCCTGGGACGACTACGTCGGACAGGGACACCTCGACCCAGCCAAGAACGGCTTTGCCCACGACCTGACTCGCGGCTTCAAAGGCAAGAATTTCTGGGTCATGGAAACCCAGCCGGGCTCGGTCAACTGGGCGCCGGTCAACAACTCTCTCGATAAAGGAGAGGTCCGCGCGATGGCCTGGCACGCCATCGGACATGGCGCCGATGTCGTGAGCTACTGGCAATGGCGCAGCGCGTTGAATGGCCAGGAGGAATACCACGGCACGCTGCTGGGAGCGGATGGCACGCCTGTTCCCTTCTATGCGGAAGCGCAGCAGATCGGCCGGGAATTTGCCAAAGCCGGACCCGTTCTCGCGGGAACTTCGGTCAAATCCGAAGTTGCGATGCTGCATTCTTATGACAGCCGCTGTGTCCCGGGCATCGATAAGCAGACGTTTGAAGACATCGAGGCATCGGGATTACCCGTCTTTCTGACCGGAATACGAGAGGAACTGATAACGGGCAGGTACAAACCCAAGCCGAATCGCCGGGTGGAAATCCCCAAGGGGGACGGTAAAATGCGGATGCTACAAACTCCTTGCATCCGCGACCGCGTGGTACAAGGAGCAGTGAAGCTGATCCTCGAAGCTATCTTCGAGGCGGATTTCTGTTCCAACTCCTACGGATTCCGATCCCGGCGATCACCGCACCGCGCCTTAGCGGAAGTCAGGCGCAGTGTGTTGCGGCGAATGTCTACCATCATTGATGTTGACTTGTCCCGCTATTTGGATCCATCTACACAATGCCCCCTTATTCATGAAATAAGCCTGGTTGATCGTCCACTACTTTGATTCGTAAGCCCTTACGACGTCCGCGCGTGACTAATAAAGCTTCGAGCTCGCCACGCTTTACACGTTGCAACACGGTTTGGCGCGAGACACCCAATTTCATCGTGGTTTCCAGCATGGGGAGATAACCCGGCGGTGCTTGCTCCACGAAAGCGTGCACGCAACTCATCGGTGATTCGAATTTGCCACGGTGCTCCGGGCGTTATCTGTTCTCCAGCGATGAAACCATCATTCAGCCAGCGATGAATAGTGGAAGTGTAGACGCCCAAGATCTGCGCCGCCTGGCGAATCGGCACCACCTGCCCAGCAGGTGGTTCTGCCGGCGGTTCGTAGCGCGGAATGTTGCGATAGCGACGCAGACTGCCAACCTGATTCGCCGTGAAGCGTTCCCCGTTTGCAGTTTTGCGTCCCTGACGATTGAGAATGCCGGCGATGACGTCGTCGGGATAGTGAACGGCCAGACGACGAAGTAGAGAAATAGTATCTTCGTCGGTGTGAAGACCATGAGGCTTCATGCGCGGAAAGGAGAGATCGCATTCCGTGAGCGTGCCGCCTCGCCAGCGCAGAGTCAGATGCCCACGGCGTTCGGCCCGATCCACACTCACAATCACTTCTTCCAGAAGGGCACGCAAAAGCTCCTTGCGATCGCGATCTGTGGTGGTAGGCGCCGTCCAGACTTTGTGCAGATCGGAGCCGAGAGAGAAAATTTTCTTTTTCTCTTCCTCACTCAACGTGCGCGGGCGTTGTTTTTCTCTCCGCTCGAGCTCCGCTTCGGCGGCGGCGAGATCGCGCAAGCGTTTTTCCCACTCGGTTTCCAGTCCACGTGCCACGAGCCTATTTTCGGGTTCGACCGCACGATATTGACGCTCGGCACGTTCGGCTTCGTAACGAGCACGTTCCGCCGCCAGGCGCCACTGACTGGAGCGCGGCATCGTGGTTCGCTTCGAGTTGCTGGATGGCGAGCTGCGTTGCTTCCAGCGCCGCAGGCGTCAGAGCTTTGAGAAAAGCATCGACCACCGCTTGATCGATTTGAACGCCGCCAACATTGAGACAGTACACGCCGCGTCCGGAAACGATATCCTTGCCCGCGCAATGGTATCCGGGTGCCGCGTTTCTGCCTGTGTAGTGCGTGTGCAGCCGGCGGCCACACTTCCCACAGGTAGCCAGACCCTGCAACAATGCGGCTCCTTCTCTCACCGCACCTCCGGCTTGGTGGGGCTCGGGATGCACGTTGGCATCGATGCGTGTTTGGTTGGCCTGGAACGTGGCCCAATCGATGTAGCCGAGATGATGTTCGCGAAGAAGCACCGGCCACTCGGCCATGGGCAGAAGACGAGTTCGCTTGCGCAGTCTTCCTTGGTCATCGACGTACCGTTCCCGATGAAATTTCCCGTAGGTGTACGCGCCAGCATACACCGGATTGGTGAGTACGGCATGGATGGCGGTGTAAGTCGGAGCCACCCAACGGATCTCGCTTTTCATTGCTTGCGCGTGCGGGAAGGAAAGACCCTCGGAGCGGAACCACAGCCAAACTTTGCGAACCGATCCCAGTTCCGTGAATTTCGCAAAGACCGTACGCATGGTGTGGACGACGGATTCGTCGGGATGAAAACGAACTTCGCCGTCCTGTTCTCCCCACACGAAGCCCACGGGCAAGCCGCGGCGCAGTTCCCCACGTGCGGCTTTATTGCGAATTCCACCCTCGAGTCGTGCGCGAAGAATATGAAGTTCTGCTTCCGCCATGATGCCCTTTAATCCGAGCACCAGCCGATCATTAAAAAGCGCGGGATGGTAGAGACCGTCGCTGTCTCCGACCAGAGTGTCGGTGATGCTGCAGAGATCGAACAGACGATACCAGTCGGCATTGTTGCGCGCCACACGGGAGACTTCCAGGGCGAACACGATGCCGACGTGGCCGAGCGCCACTTCCGCGGTCAGGCGTGCGAAGCCGGAGCGCTCGGCGAATCCGGAGCCGGACACTCCCAAGTCTTCGTCAATGACGATCACTTGTTCTTTGGCCCAACCCAGCTGGCAGGCTTTCTCGACCAAAGCATATTGGCGAGCTGTGGATTCGCGGTTGTACTCGACCTGCGCAGGACTGGATTGGCGAATGTAGACGAAAGCTGCGCGCTGGATATGACTGGGTTTTACTTTGCTCGCATCATTCATGATTCTTTCCCTTCTCCTCGCTGCCTCGAGCGGCCTGGACGATGAGTCGTGCCAGGATCTGGATGGCGAGGTTTTTGTGTTCCTCGGTGAGCGTTTCCCAGGGATAGGTTTCGTCGAGGAGAAGATCGAAGAGGCTTCGATTTTTTTCTCGCAAGGGCGCTCTCCTTGTTGTCGTGGAATTTCCGTCCTCGCCGGTGACGGGAGCGAGGCGGCCGAGGAGAGCATCGACGACAGCTCGTGCGTGAAGCAAGTTTTCGAGAGAGCCGAGTGTTGTCGCGGTCGGTGCAGAGAGGGATTGTGTGGGCGAGGCTAGGTCGGTCCAATCGGCAGGAATCAAAGATTTACTGCCATCGGGCAAGATCAGAACGAGAAGGAGCCGACCTTTCCGATGCATCGCCCCGAAAACGTTGAGCGATTGGCCTTCGAACGGATGGCGAGCGCGGACAACAGTGACCTTCTCGGGGAGGTGCTGATGACGGGTAGTGTGTCGTAGGTTCCTTCGACACGATTCGACATTCGGTGCTGTTAGGCAAGATCGCGAAGCGAGTCCAAGACCCGCAGGTTCTACATCTGGTAAAGCAGATCATCAAAGTCGGAGGCAAGACCGGCGTCCCGCAAGGAGGTCCGTTCAGCCCACTGGCAGCGAATATCTACTTGAACGAGGTGGATTGGGCCTTTGACGCGATCCGTCGCAAAACAACGGAGGGATCCTACGAGGCAGTGAACTACCATCGGTTCGCCGATGATATCGTCATTACCGTCAGTGGCCACTCGAGTAAACGGGCTGGGCCGAACGTGCCCTGCAACGACTCCAAGAACAACTTGCACCGCTGGGTGTGGAGCTGAACAAGGAGAAGACTAAGGTGGTGAACACACTGAATGGAGAAGCCTTTGGATTCCTGGGATTCGACCTGCGTCGTGTTCGTAAGAGCCAGAGGGACGGACACTATCATCCACATGACCCCGAAGAAGAAAGCCCGCAAAGCAATCAAAGCGAAGATACGCGACATCATTCGGCGCGGAGGTGCAACCCCGATCCAGATGCTTGTCGCGCAAATTAACGCCGTGGTTGCCGGCTGGGTCCATTACTTCCGGGTTGGCAACTCCAGTCGTGCCTTCAGCGAAGTGCACAACTACCTGGAGATGAAGGTCCGCACCCTGCTTACTCGACGGAAACGACGGCAAAAGACGAGTATCGGGTGGAGGCGATGGAGTAACGAGTATCTCTACAACGTTCTCGGGTTGTACTGGGATTGGACGCTCCGCCCACTCCCGGGCGCGGAGAGCTTCACGTGAAAGTGGTCACCACCGGAACAGACGCATAACCCTTTGGATGAATCTCGCTGGGTGAGCTGCTTGAGGGAAAACCTCACGAGCAGTTCTTATGGGGAGGGGCTGGAAACGGACCGAGTCCGTACTAGTAGGTACCGCGCCAGTCCTTCACCCGACAGAACCGGATAAAGGAACAGATGATGTTGTTTGCCGATCGCACCAGCACGTCCTGGCTACGGAGCAATCAAATCCGGCTCTACTTCTCTACCGTGGCCTACCTGCTGATGCAGGCTCTGCGGCGGTTGGGGTTGGCGGGCACCGAACTGGCCAAAGCGCAATGCAACACGGTGCGCTTAAAGTTGCTCAAGATCGGGGCCCAGATTCGCATCACGGTACGCAAAATCTGGGTGTCGCTGTCGAGCGGCTATCCTTACCTGGAACTATTTCGCCAGGTGCACCGGCAGTTGCAAGTTGCAGCTCTGCGCTGCTGAGAGGGAGGAAGTAGCGAGACCTGTTGCGCTCTACCACCAGTCGGGGGAATGGCATGTTCTTTCCTGACCAAAAATCGGAACCCCCGGGGCGAGGACGGCCAGCAAGACCGCCGATGAAGGTCCACACGATAATTTTCGGATCTTGACCTGCCTCCGTCGCCGGCTCGAGCTACTTTTCGCCGCTACCCTCCCCCGCTGTGAGACATTCGGGCTAGCCCATCCAGGTGAGTAACTGCTTGAGATCGGTTGGACTGGAGGATTGCGTTCCGCCCGGCATCGCGGGGCCGATCGCCAGCGCTTCATTGTGCCCTTCGAACCATACCAGGAACGAAGACTTTTCCGCTCCCGACAGCCGCTGCTGGTTCAGATATGTGTAGTAGGAACCCATGTCGGCATCCACCAGTGAGCCCGCCGGATCAAGTTCGGTATTGGTTCGAGTTCCGGACAGCAACTCGTTCATCGGCTTCTGCCGCTGGCGGGGGGCGAAGCGGACCAGCAAGGTCAGCGGCTGGGCCCGGCGCAGGGTTTCGCGCGCCGCCCATTGTGCGAAGGTCGTGCTGAAAATCTGTGTGCCCGAACCCTCGGTCAGCAGCTTGACCTGGAAACGATCGAGCATTTCGTCCTCTGTTTTACCCAAACCGGCTTTGCCCATGCCGAGATCCGCGGGACGCATCTGCGCCAGCAGTGTACGCAGCATCTCCGGTCCCATTCCGGCCTTTCCGATCTCCCCGCTCATCTTGCGCAACAGAACCGCGCGTGCGGGCTCCAACGCGTTGTAGGAAACGCAGGTAAGCGCAGGATCGTGATCTGGCTTCCTGACCTCCGTCGATGTACCAGTGACTGTACGGAGTGGGATGCGCCTTGGCCCTGGCGGCGACCGCGCCCAGCAGCGTTTCCAGTCCATTCTCCGGATTGACCCGGCTGAAATATCCGCCATGAGCGCGCAGTTTGCGAAAGAGAGGCTCGTCGTGAGTACTCGCACCCTGTCCGATGACGGCAATTCCGAGGCGGGGCACCGGAGGCGGCTCTGGCGGCGCCGCTGCTCGCAGGCGGCTCGCGTAGTCCAGTCGCTGCCTGGCGAAAGGCGTCCAGTTGATGGGTGGCCCATAGGTGCGCCGACAGCTGTTCGACAAACAAACCCGGTGAGTTTACCCAATCAACACTTTCGAGCTTCGTGGACACGACTGATCTGGGCGAATCCTTGGAACCATTCTTTTAACTGCTCCGGTGAAAGAGAGTTCAGATTCGCAAGTTCCTTTTCGATGGCCTTGCGCTCAGGAGGGAACTTGAAATCGTAGTCGATGACCTCGCGCAGCAGGCTCGGGACGAAAGCTCAGCGGCAGCCGTTGCAAAGGCCCAACGTACCCCGTGATCAGCTTTCTGCGCCTCTGGCGGATAGCCATTGAACTGCTCCGGTTTGAGATCGCTCGGAAGCATAACGCTACAACAGTTCCGGTATCGGCTTGCCTTGCGCCAGCGAGGCGGAAAAATCCAGCATCGACCCGATCGTCGGCACCAGATCGGTTGACTCCATGGCGCGATCGAAACACCACGCCCGGGCGCACGCCCGCGCCCAGAGCCATCATCCAGGTTGTGCGGGAGATGCGCATCGCCGGTGCGATGATGCTGAAATCCGTTGCCTCCGGAATCGTCATCCGAATCGCGCCCGAAATCCGGCAGGATGAACAGGGTCGTATTGCCCGCGTATTCGGGCTCGGTCTGGATCGCCTGCCATAGTTCAGCGCACAGACGGTCGGTGCGCCGGATGCCCTCAATGTAGAGCGAATAAGCTCCGGCGTGGGCGATATCGATATCGTGCATGGTGATCCACAACAGGCTAGGCGACACCTGCCGCATCAACTGACGCGCGATATACACCGAAAGTTCGTCCGGGCTCGACAACGTCCGCGCGTGGGCCCTGAAGTCGTCCACCGAGAGCTTCAGCATCATCTCCAATTGCTGCAATTCAAACTCGCGGCCCCCGAGTTCGGGCGCGTAGAACGGCGTCTCGTAGTTGTCGCGCAGCAAGTGGTCGAAATCGCCTGTGGCGCCCGACATGGCCGCCGTCAACAGATGCTTCGGCAAGAATCACGGTTGCGCCCGATCCGCCGCCATACGAAGGATGGTTGCTCTCGCCGATCCGGTTGAAACCGTTGCTGGGAGCCACCACCCACGCATCCGAACTCGGGCGCCTCAGGTCCTTGCGGAAATACTCGAACACTGTCGGGTGTTCCGGGGGAACTGCGGCAAAGTTATTGAAGGTCTCGTAAACCCCGGTGACCAGGCTGGCGGTGGCCACGTAGTGGCCCAGGATTCCCCGGTTGACCACCTGGGTGAAGAAAGCCGACTGCGGGATGAGTTCGCGCATCAGGTGCGGAATGTTCTCCTGCCCTTCCGGCGCAAATGTCTCCTGGTCGCGCGCTCCGCCGCCGAAGGTAATCACCACTACTTTTCTCTTCTTACGGGGTGCCGCCGCTCGGACCATCGCGCTCGGGCCCAGCAATGCGCTCCCCAGGGCCAGCCCGGCGGCGCGTCCGCAAAAAATCGCGGCGGTTGCAGACCAGCTGCCGGGCGAGTTCGCGTGGACCCGAGGCTGCGGCAGCCGCTCGAGCTCTAGCGGTCAGTGATGAAAAGTGTGATGCTCATTTGTTCCTTATGTAAGCGCGAGAGTCCTCGCTCGTGCGGGAGCTACGCGTGTCCTGGTTCGTCTTCACTTCCGCACGAGCGTGGACGCTCGCGCCTACATTAAACCGATCACTTGGCGGACGGGCCATCTTTCGCCGAATACACGAACTGTCGAATGTCAGCCCGCTGCTTGTCGATCTCAGCCAGGTGCTCGGCCCGAAGTTGCTGGTACACCTGAAATTGTTGCTGTGCCCGGTCTTTCTGGCCGGTGTGAACGTAAGCCTGCCCCAGCCGGTAATGGATGTCCGCCAAGTCCGGGCTGAGCTCGAGGGCACGCTCATACTCCGGAATTGACTCGGCATATTTATTCTGGTCAGAGTAGAGATTTCCCAGCTGCAGGTGCGCCTCCGCCGACTTGGGATCCAGCGCCATCGACGTTTTCAGCAACGCTTCGATCTGATGGAGATCCAGGCCAGGATCCTGCGCCCGCTTCCCTTTCCACAAACTCATCGCGTAGTAGTAGTGGGCCCGCGCGTTACGCTGGCTGCAATTCCGCAAAACGGCGGAATCGCTCGATGACCTCGTCTGCCTGGCCAGGTGAACTGTTGTAGGCCTTGGAGAGAAAGAGGTAGCAGTCGGGATCGGAAGGATTTAGATCAGCTACCCCTCAACAGGGACTTGACCGCGTCGTCGTAGTTACCGCGCGCGTACAGAGCCATGCCCAGGCCGATCACCAGCCGGGCTGACTTGGGATAGCGCTCGCTGGCCTGCTGAAAGACCTCTATGGCGGGGCCGAGCGTGCGGTGTAGAAGGAGCTCGCTTCCCCAATCGAACAGGTTGCTCTCGCTGGGATCGATGTGCGCCGCGATTTCGAATTCATTCGCCGCGGCCACGAATTTTCCGTCTTTTTCTTCGATCTCGCCCAGCAGGTTGTGCAATTCCGCCGTATTTTTCAGCTTCAAAAGATCATCGACCAGTTGCCGCGCGTCTGCCTGCCGTCCGGTCAGAAGGTAAGCCAAGGCCAAATCGTAGCCGTTGTCGTAGGAAGAAGGATCGATTCGCTGGGCCTGTTCCAGAAACGGCGCAGCCTTCACGACCTTTCCCGACCGGACATAAAACTCGCCGAGGTTGTGGTTGGCGTCAAAATTCCGGGGCTCGAGTTCGACCGCTTTCTTGAACTGCACCTCGGCCAGGTCTTGCTTCCCCAGCCGCGCAAGATTCCCAGCCAGGTTAGTTCTGGCGGCCGCGGAGTCCGGCTTCAGGCGTACCGCCTTCTCGAAGTGAGGACTGGCCTTGGCGTCCTCGGACTGCCCGGAATAGACTAATCCCAGCAGCTCGTGAACTTCGAAGCTCTCCGGAACCTGTCGCAGAATACGTTCCAGGCGCACGGCAGCCTCCGCATACTGCCCCGAGTCATACTGGGCTACGGCAGCCTGAAACTCGCGATCCAAGGCCCGACGATCCGGACCCTGGCTCTGATCACCGCCGGCTGCTGGCACCGGCAGGCATGCCAAGAGAGACAGCAAGACAAACCACCGTGCCCGGTGTTTGATGATCACGGCTCGTATGTTAGCACCGCACCGCGCGACAGGTGGGCACCAAGGGTTAGGGGAGGAATGTTACGCTAGCGCCGAGTAGGCCCGGGGAATTTCACCCCGAGCCCCTCACAGAATTCCGGACTTGAACCTCTCGATTCATCCGGCTCGTGCCATCCGATGAGAGCTGCCGCCCTCCGTCAAAACCGGCGGGCTCCTCCTGTTTCCAGTTGGCCCATTATGGCTCCGACGTGGATAGCCTGCCCGCTTCGCTCCACGGACATTACTCCGCTTCCTCGCTACTACCGGGCAGTCCGCCCCTCAGCATCGCATCCGTACTTTCGCCCTCGTGGTTCAGTCCACTTGTGGCTTCTCCGTTAGCATCGATGCCAAGGTTCTCATGTTCCATACGCCCGCCTCTTCTAGGTTCAGGCCACCTGTATGCCGGATGCCGCTCCGTCCGTAAGCAGGTACCGCCGGAGCTAGTCCCAGGATCTTCTAACTACCCTGGTTTCGACATCGTCTTAGCTCTTTTCGACACGGCAGTGGTTCACTTGCGTTCCTCTCCCTAGAAGTCACCTGACCCGAATTTCGCTTCCGGGCCTTTTCCTTCTCCGCTCACCACCACGCCCCTGACAGGCGCAGCAGCGGAAGGTGGTTTGAGTCCTGCTCCGTGCAAGCCGGTTCGAGGGGCCTTCCCTCATCAGCCGTATAGTTATGCAAACCGGACAGCCAATTGGGATGCCCAGTTTTGCTCATGACGCAATTAGAAGTAAAGCTTCAGAGCGAACTGGATCTGTCTCGGATCGTAGGGAGCATCACGAGTAGACCCGATCTCTCCAAAGTTCGAACTGGTGTAGTTGTCGGCGCCGCCGATAGCCACAACGCCGTTGCCGCCAAATCCGGGAGCGTTGAAGTTCGGATGGTTGAGAATGTTGAAGAACTCCGAACGGAACTGCAACTTGAAGCGCTCCGAGAGCTGGAAGTCTTTGAATAGCGAGAAATCCAGCCTATGAAATCCCGGCCCGGCAACCTGCGTCGGGTCGCCGCCCAGGGCGCCAAGGCCCGAC
Source organism: Terriglobia bacterium (assembly GCA_963803655.1). Taxonomy (GTDB): domain Bacteria; phylum Acidobacteriota; class Terriglobia; order Terriglobales; family Acidobacteriaceae; genus JAIQFF01. The sequence continues at coordinate 543,281 of CAWDNR010000004.1, read as the reverse complement.
AAAGGAACGCATCCTGTTGGCGCGGCAGTGGGTACTCCGCCAGCTCCCAACACACAGGGCTGGTTGAATGCTCCCGGGTTCAGGAACTCGGTCACGTTGGTTGCAGCCCAGCGTACGGGCTCTTCCAGTGACGATAGCACGGCAACGTTGTCCCTGCGGTTGTGGACGTCGGACAAGGAATGGCGAACGGTTGGCCACCCTGCAGTGTGGCGGCCCAGTTGATGCTCCAGCCTCCAGCCACGAGCGTTCGCGAGCCCCCCGTGGACATGAAGCGCTTGCCCTTCCCGAAGGGAAGTTCGTAACCACCGCTGAAGTGGAATACGTTCCGAATATCGAAATCAGCCAAGCCATAGTCAAAGTGGATCCCGGCCCCTGGAACGTCAGGAGCGCGGAAGCCTTGGCCATTCCGATTGTTATTGAGTAAGTCGATCGGCGTCCGAGCGCCTTGGGACCATGTGTATGTAGCCAGGAAATTCAAACCAGCCGCGAACTGCTTTTCCAGCTTGACCTGAAGGCCATGGTAGTGGCTGGCGCCTTTGGTTATCGCGTAACTGGAGCCTTGCCCGAAATCCGGGAATGGACGGAATCACTTGCGTTGCACCGCGCCGGCAAGATTTGGGTCACGTTGTTGGAATTCGGGAAAACCTCCAAATGGCGCCCCAGCGAGGTCACGTAGCCAGCCTGCAGCGACATCGAGGGAGTCAACTGATATTGCAAGGTGAAGTTGCCACCCATGGAGTAAGGAGTTTGGTAATCAAACTGAATTCCGCGCAATGCCAGGCCCTGGCGTTGACCAGAGTCGGACTGAGCGGAGTGCAGGTAAATCCAGTCTCCAGGTTGCACTTCCGATGGGAGTTGCCGATGGGCTGGTGCACCCCGGATATGTGATGGGCGTATTGTCATTCGCCGGAGCGAACTGGAAGTTGAACTGGAAAGGATAGTTCTCTCCCAGGTTTGGCGAGAATCCACGGTTCTCAAACCCATTGTAGAACATACCAAACCCGCCCCGGGCAACCAGCTTGGGTGTGACCTGGTAGGCGAAACCAAAGCGGGGCGCGAAATTGTCCTTCTGCGAATTCCCCAGTCCTTTACCGTACTTGTTACCGATCACGAGCCCTATGCCATCCTTGGCCAGCAAGGTGTTAAAGCTGGCGGAAAGGTTCGCAGCGTTGGCTCCCTCCGGGAGCAGGTACAACGGACTACCTGTCGGAGGCCCGCTCGGAACAAAGTTAGCCTGGGCCCCGTGGTGCTCAAACACCAGACCGAAGAAATCCCAGCGCACGCCGAGGTTGACGGTCAGTTTGGGGGTGACTTTCCAGTCATCGTTGATGTAGCTGCCGTAGTAGTTCTTTCCGTTGTCGGTCAGCGAGATGTTGGAGACGAATACGGCGTTGCCGCCTGTCTTGAATGCGCCCGGGCCCCCAACGAAGTCAGGTCCTCCCACGGTCGAGGCGTCGGGGTCAGCAGGAATTGCGCGATACCCGTGTTCTCCGCTGAGACGGCTCAGCGCCTGGAATGTTGGTGATAGACACCGTCGAAATCGAATTCTCCGCGCGACCACGGTGGCTGCAGGGTCGAGAACTTGACATGCTGGAACTCGAAACCCATCTTGAAAGTGTGCTTGCCGTAAATCTTGGTGAAGTCATCGGTCACCTGGAAGGTGGAGCTGACTTCATCCGAAGGCAGGAAGGCGTTGCTGCCCAGAGTCTGCAGACCCTGGATTCCGAACGCAGGAAGCCCGCCATTTTCGTGGTCCTGAGGGATGCCCTGGATGCCAAACTGCGCCGGGAGGCCGCTCAGATCATTGGCCGACGGCGAAACCCGCGTGGTGTGAAGGTAGTTCAGCCCGGCCCGCGCAACGTTAACCACGGTCGGAGAAAACACATGGGTCCAAGCCAGTGCGCTCTGTTGCGCCAGCGCGGTCTGAGGACCTTCCTGGAAACCGCCGCCATCGGCTACGCCCCCAAAAATGCCGGGAATGAACTGCGGGTCGTCCACATAGCTGAATCGGTAGAAGATCTGGTTCTTGTCGCTGAGGTTGAGATCCAGCCGGGTATCAAAGGCGTTGCGGTTTTCGCTGATGGCCGGAGAAGCCGTGAAGTTAGAGGAAAGCGCCCCGTTGATTGGCGCTGGATAGAGGTTCAACAACTTGATGGCGTTCGGATCCAGCCGCCCGGCGGGAAGAATGTTCAGGTTGCAGGCAGCAAGCGTAAAGGTCACGGTACTGGCTGGGCAGGTACCGAAGGGGTCGCGGACAAAACCTCCCGCCGAGACTGCACGCGTCGTTGCAGGATCCAGAATCGTCCCGGTAGGCATGGTTCGACCGAGGAGCGTCCGTCTTGTGTGCCCGTTTGCCCGGTGATCATTCTTGGAAGTCGGTGTAACCGCTGCTTCGCTCCAGAGCAGTGGGCACACTCCCGGTGTGCGGTGATCCCTGGCGGCGGCGCAGTCCTTCATAGTCTCCGAAGAAGAAGATCTTGTTCTTGATCACCGGCCCGCCGATGGCCACGCCGAACTGATTCAGCCGCAGTTCGCCTTTTTTCGTGGTGTTGCCGACGCGTTCAAAATAGTCGGCGGCATCCAGCTTATCGTTCCGGAAAAATTCCCAGCCTGCGCCGTGGAAACTGTTGGTGCCGGACTTGATCGTGGCATTGAGCACCGCGGCCCCAGAACGGCCATACTCGGCGCTGAAGTCCGTCGTCTGTACCTTGAATTCCGCAATCGCGTCCACCGGAGGAAGCACCACAAAATTCGTGCCGTTGAGGAAATCCACGGTGTCCGAGTTGTTGTCGATTCCGTCCAGCAGGTAGTTGTTCTGCGCCGGCCGCGAACCATTGGCCGCAAAGGCGCCGCTCGCCGCGTTGCCTCGCGTGTCCGCCTGAGGCGTGTTCACTCCGGCGGCCAACTGGGCCAGGAAGGTAAAGTTTCTGCCGTTCAGAGGAAGGTTGTTAACGTTACGCGAGTTGACCACTTGGCCGACGGAAGCTTCCTGGGTTTCGAGCACCGGAGTGGTAGTCGTTACCTCTACCGTCTCCGTCACCTGGCCGGGCTTGAGCACGAAATTGACCACCACGGACGCTGCCCACGTTGACCGCGATGTTGCGCTGCTCGTGGTCTGGAAGCCCGTGGCGGTAGCGGTAACCTTATAGCTGCCGATCCTGACCGGGGTGAATTTGTACCCGCCATCCGATCCTACTGTGGTCGAGAGAGAGGCGTTCGTGCCTTCGTTCGTCAGTGTGACGGTGGCGTTGCCGATCACCGCTCCCGAAGGGTCCGTGATCGTCCCCGAGGATGCTGCCCGTGTCCACCTGGGCGTGGATGGATTCGCGGGCTGAATAGCAGTTGCGCCGACTGTCATCCCCAGCGAGATTCGCAGCATCCAGGACAACGTGTCTCTGGTTTCATGACCTTCTCTCCTAAGCTTCTCGGCTGAGGCAGCAGGACCGGATTGAATGTAAACGTGTACATTATCGAACCGGGTAAACCTTAGAACAGGTTTGAGAACTTGTCAAGAATAAAACTAATATCTTTGCACTAGCGCCCCAACTCGCCATTCTTCGACATTGAAATCTCCTCAACCCGGCAACTCCTAATGGTATTTTTCCTCGGATCGGATTCCTGCTGCCCCGTGGGAACAACTTTGCTGCGCCCTGGGAATCAGCCCCCGCCACTGTTTGGATTAACTTCATGCCGGGTGCTAACATGCGCCTCGGTGGGCCATCACTGTCGGGGTCCTTGAGATGGCGCGTCACACAAAGACCATGATAGACCACCCATTTTCCGCCGCCCGTTTTCACGTCGAACCTTTTTGAGAGGAATCCGCTGGGCGCCTGTGCTTTTTCTTCCCGCGCCCCTCCATGCATCGCCCTTTCCGGCCGTTCTCATCGGAAACGCCCAGGGATCGGACTCTCCTCTTTTCCCTTCGCTGATTTTCGCCTGACTCCCCACTATCCCGCGAAGTCTCCGCTGGATGATGTTCTGCCTCAAAGTTGCTCCCGGGCGCGGACGAATACATCACGGAAAAATATGCGTCTGAAATCATGCAGCTTCTCGGCGAATGGAGCCTGGCACTCAGAGACCGCACCACCCGCGCTCGCCATCTTGTAGCGAAATTCCTCGACGCCTCCATCGAAGCCACTTCGCTGCTTCCAACTCGAGGAAATCGCCCAGCGTCCGGGGAATGGCATCGATGTCTTCCGAAGGACGGTTCGCGGCCAAGGATCATGGCCGGTATCGGGCCGCGAACGATTTCTCCGCGAAATCAAGACCTATCTTGCTGCGATGTCGCGAGTGGAGACCGCTGAATTCGAAATTGTCGGCATCGAGGAAACCGCAGGCTCCTCGCGCTCAGTTCGATATCGACATTCGTTATGACCTGGTCGGCACGCGCAAGGACATGGCACGCGAACAGCGCGTGGGACATTGGCTGACCCGCTGGGCGCACGATGAAGCCCGGGGCTGGCGAGCCCTGCGATGGCAGGCGACCGAAGAAACTCGTCGCTCGCGCCCGCGCAGCCAATGTTCATTGACGTTACTGCCCAGGCTCTAGGCCAGACGGCATCGTACAAAAATCAGATGCTTCGCGGAGTCGACCACTGGCGCACGGTTCTGGACGGAGCATGCGGGATCGACGTGTACGGCAACAACGGCCTGGCGGTCGGGAGATTTCGACAACGACGGATTCGATGATCTCTACGTCTGCCAGCCCGCCGGACTTCCCAACCGCCTCTATCGCAATCGCGGCGACGGAACCTTTGAGGATGTGACCGAACAATCCGGAGTGGGCGTGCTTGATGACACGGCCTGCGCCCTGTTTGCCGATTTCGAAAATAAGGGAGTCCAGGATCTTCTGGTGGTTTGCGGCAGCGGTCCTCTGCTGTTCCTGAACCAGGGAACTGGAAATTTCTCGCTCAAGCGCGATGCCTTCAAGTTTGCAAGACCTCCCCAGGGAACTTTCACCCACGCCGCCATCGCCGATTATGATCACGACGGGCGTCTCGACATTTATTTCTGTCTCTACAGCTACTACCTGGGTCTGGACCAGTATCACTATCCCGTTCCTTATTTTGATGCGCGCAACGGCCCTCCGAACTTCCTGTTGCACAACGACGGCAACGCCACCTTTCAGGATCGCACTGAGGCTGCGGGGCTGAATGTGGAGAACGATCGCTACAGTTTCGCTTGCGCCTGGGGCGATCTGCAATGCTAACGGCTCGCCCGACCTCTACGTGGCCAACGACTTCGGACGCAGCAATCTCTATCGCAACAACGGCGACGGAACCTTTACCGCTATCTCTACGCGAAGCGGGCGTCGAGGACGCCGGCGCCGGGATGAGCGCATCCTGGTTCGATTTCGATAACGACGGAAATCAGGATATTTATGTTGCGAACATGTGGTCCGCCGCCGGCCATGCGGGTCTCGGAGCAAAAGATCTTTCATGAAAAAGACCCCGAGAATATCCGCGCACTTTACCGCCAGCACGCCCGCGGCAACTCCCTGTATCGAAATCAGGGAAACGGAAAATTTCAAAACGTGAGCGACGCAGGCGGGAGTTGAGATGGGCCGCTGGGCCTGGTCCTCCGACGCCTGGGACTTTGACCACGACGGCTACCCCGACCTCTACATTGCCAACGGCTATATTTCCGGGCCTGACCCGCGCGATGTCTCCAGCTTCTTCTGGCGACAGGTCGTGGGAAAGTCGCCGCAGAATTCCAACCCGTCGTCCGAACTACGAGCAGGGATGGAACGCCATCAACGAACTGATCCGCTCGGACTCCTCCTGGGCGGTCCTGAGAGAAACGTTTTCTACGCCAATAACCGGGATGGCACGTTTTCTGAAGTCTCCGGCGCGGTCGGTTTGGATTTTCCCGACGACAGCCGCTCGTTTGTACTCGCCGACCTGGACCACGACGGCCGGCTGGAAGTTATCCTGAAGAACCGGAACGCTCCGCAACTCCGCGTTCTGCGCAACGCGATGAAGGATCTTGGCCACTCCATCGCATTCCGCCTGCGCGGACAGAAAAGCAATCGCGATGCGATCGGCGCGGCGGTGACCGTCGAGGCGAGGAACGCCATCGCCAGACCAAATATCTCCAGGCCGGGTTCCGGATTTCTGTCCCAGCACAGCAAGGAGCTTTTCTTTGGAGTCGGAAAAGTGGCAGGGCACCGTCCGCGCCACTGTTCGCTGGCCCAGCGGCCTAACTCAGATCTTCGAAAATTTGCCTGTCAACCGCCGCATCGAGATTCAGGAAGGCTCCGATGATTTTCCGCCCAAGCCCTTCGCGGCTCGCCTCCTTCTTATGCGCGAGCGGGCGAGACCTCAGAAGCTGGAGCCTTTGCCATCGTCGGTCGAGACCTGGCTGATCGAGCCCCTGAGCGCTCCGGATTTTTCCCTGCCAGACCTGACGGGCAAGATGTGGGATCTGCGGTCGTTCCGCGGCGGCTTTCTGCTGCTCAACTTCTGGTCGCACCAGCTGCGCCGTCCTGCGTCGAGCAGATGCGGCTTCTTCAGCAGTCGCCAGTCCGACTTCGCCTCCAGCGGTCTTCGCATCGCGGGCATTAATTGTGGCGTTACGATGACGCCTGCGCGATGCGGCGCTGTGCAATTGTTCGTCGACCAGAGAAAAGTTCTCTTTCCCCACCCTGCTCGCCACACCAGGATGTGGCCGGCGTTTACAACATCGTTTATCGCTACCTGTTCGACCGCCGCCGGGATCTCCCTCTCCCGACGTCTTTCCTCCTCGATAAGGACGGCATGATCGTCAAGGTTTACCAAGGGATCCTGAATCCCGAACGGCTGACGGCGATCGAGAGATGACCTACGATCAGTCCCGACATACTCGCGCCGATCGCATGCGCAAAGCGCTGCCCTTGGGAGGAACACTCTACCAGGAAACGCTTCCAGCGCAACGACTTTACTTATGGAGTGGCGTTTTTCCAGCACGGCTATCTCGAGCAGGCCGAGGCGTCTTTCAAGCAAGTCATCGCCGCCAAGCCGGACGATCCCGAAGCCCACTACAACCTGGGAACGCTCTATCTGCGAAGAAATGCTTTCAGTCGACGCGCGCCAATATCTCGAGCAGACGGTGAAGCTGCGTCCAGACTATCCGGAAGCGTGGAACAATCTCGGCATGCTCGCATGCCCAGGAAGGTCAGGCGGACGAGGCCATCCGCAACTTTCAGCAGTCCTTGCAGCTGCGGCCTGACTATGCCATCGCGCTCGCTAACCTCGGCAACCTTTATCGGCGGGAGGGAAACTTTGCGGAAGCGGAAAAACTTCTGGGCCGCGCCCTCGAACTCGAACCGGACGATCCCGAAGTCAACTACAACCTCGGAATGCTTTACGCCCGCCAGGACCAATTCGACCGCGCCGCGCAATATCCTGGAACGAGCCGCCAGCTTGCGGCCCGATTATCCCGACGCGCTCAACAATCTGGGCGTGCTCTTTGTTCGTGAGAAAGCACTATCCGGAAGCAGAACAAAAATTTAAGACCTGCATCCAGGTTGCCCCGAACTTCGACCAGGCCTATCTCAATCTGGCCCGCCTCTACGTCATTTTGAACGACAAGGAAAAAGCCAGAGAGGTATTGCAGGCGCTGCTGCGCCAGCAACCTCAGCACAAGTTGGCTCAGCAGGCGCTGGAAATGCTAAATTGACCTTTTGACACTTGTCAATCTTAGAGAGCGCCCGCGGAGGCATACTGGGAAGATGTGTCATTGGCGCCTCATTTCAGCACTCACCCAGGAATGCTCGAGCCGCAGGCGACCAGCTTTACGCGGAGATCCCTTGCACTGATCATTCATTTTCATCTTTGTCACCGGATATGCCGCGCAGCAGTCCGCCTCCAACGCCGGCAGCCAAGCCCGCGGCTCATCCTCGAAAGACCCGTCACCTTTCCTGGAAGCGGAAACCCTGCTTCGCCAGGGTTCGGTCGAGGAAGCCAAAAAGAAAATACAGGAACAGCTCGCGCTGAATCCCTCCAGTGTGGAGGGCTACAACTTGCTCGGAATTGTCTACAGCAGCGAGAAAGACTACGCACAACGCGCTGCGAGGCATTCCAGCACGCGCTGAAGCTCGATCCCAACTCCACCAAGACTCAGCAACAACCTCGGCAATCGTGTATGTCGCCCAGGAAAAACTCGACCTCGCGGAGAAAGAGTTCGGACAAGGTCCTGCGTCTTGATCCCACCAACAGCGATGGCCAACTACAATCTGGGTCTGGTCCTGCTGGCCAGGCATTTGCCGGCCGAGGCCATTGTCCACTTTCAGCGGGTGCACCCCGCGAACGCCGCGACTCGCTTCAACCTGATCCGCGCCTACCTTCAAGCTGGACGGACCGCCGAAGGCTTGAAGATGGCCAGCGAGCTTTCGCCTCAGAACAAAGATGACGTCCAGCTGCATTTCACGCTGGGCGTGTTGCTGGCCGCAGCCAAACAGTACCGGCCGGCCCAGCTTGAACTGGAAAAGGCCAACGCGCTGCAGCCCGAAACATTCGAGATTCTCTTCAACCTGGGACAAACCTATCTTCGCAGCGGCGACTACGCGAAGGCCGAAGTGGTCTTGAATCGCGCGCTGAAACTGAAGCCCGATTCCCCTGCAGCCCTCTACCTTGCTGGCGCAGGTTTATTCCGAGCAGACCCGAGCCGTGGACGCTCTGGATTTGCTGGCGCGCGCCCATAAACTGGCTCCTGAAGATACGGACATCATCTTTCTTCTCGCCCGGGTCAGCATGTCGCAAAATTACTTCGAAGACGCGATCCCTCTGCTGGAATCCGGTTTGAAAGTCGCTCCGAAACGAGCCGATCTCCACGCTGCCCTGGGCGAGAGCTATTTCATGTCGGAAAAGTGGAGAAGGCGATCGAGGAGTTCAAACTTCTGATCGATCTGGATCCCTCGGCTCGATCCTATGCATTCCTGGGACTCTCGTACCGGCACCTGGGACGCTTCGACGAGGCCAGGACAATATTTTCAGGAGGGCCTCAAGCTCGATCCCCACAACGCTTCCTGCCTGTTCAACATGGGCTACATCGAGGAGCGTCAGGGAAATCATGCAGCCGCCGAACGACTGTTTCAGCAGGCGCTGAAATCAAATCCGGATTTTTCCGAAGCGCTGCTGGAGTTGGCCAATCTGCGAATCGCCGACAAGAAATTTGAGGAAGCCGCAACCCTGCTCAGAAGATACGTCAAAGTAAGCCGCGATCCGGCTTCCGGATACTACAAGCTCGCCATGGTCGAGCGAAGCCTGCATCAGACCGAGGCCGCGCAAAGGGACTTGAGCGTCTTCCAGACCCTCTCCAAAGACTCTTCACCGGGTCCGTATCCGTATCAGCATCTTTTTGATTATCTGGACAACCGCTCCAACCTCGCTCCCCAGGCCCGGACTCAACTCGATCTGACCGAACTGCCGGAGCAGATCAAGAAACATCCGGACCGCCCCCAAGACCTTTATCTGCTGGCGGAAACCTATCTGAAACTGGGAAAGCGTGACGACGCCCGAAGCACGATCGCGCAGCTCGACCAGATAAGCGCGGGCGACTACCGCACCCAGACCGGGCGTGGGCGTGCTGCTCGCCCGTTATCATTTGTACGACGACGCTATCCAGCATTTTCAGACGGCGCTTGCAAGCCAATCCTGATTCCGACGATGTGAAATTCGATTTGGCCGACGCCTACTTCCGCAAAGGCACTCTATGCTCAGGCTCTCGAAGCCGCTCCAGCAAGTCTCGGCCGCAGGCCAGCAGGACGCCGCATTCCTGGCTCTGCTCGGCGACATCCACGCCCATCTGGGCAACACTGCTAAGGCGGAAGAAATTTTCCGCGACGCGATCAGCCGCAATCCTGACAATGACCAGTACTATCTCTCGCTCACCCTGGTCCAACTTCGCAGAAGGATGTCAGCGGCGCGGAGCAAACCTTGCAGAAAGGCCTGGCCCGAATTCCCAGCTCCGGAAAAATTCTGTGGGGCCTGGGAATTGTCTCGGTTCTCGAAGGCAAAACCGCGCAAGCCGCCGAACGTCTCGAACGCGCTGTCGAACTCTTGCCCGAGTGGCCCGGAAGCTATTCCACGCTGGGCGTCTTTTATTATCAGACCGGACAAATCGAAAAAGCCCGCGAAGTGCTGAATCGCTTCAAAGGGCAGCAATGCCGGCGGCCTTGATGTGAATCGCATCGAAGAAGTCCTGTCCCGGGCCCCGGCAAAACCTCTTCCGACCAGGAACCCGATGTCGATGGACGCCCGGCAGCAGTTGCTTCAACTGGCGCTGTCGCTCGCTGACCGGACCCTCTGAGACCGGCGACAATGATCAAAAGAAAACCCGGGAAGGGCCATCCGAAAATGGGGAAAGAATCGAAAGCAAGCAAGGGGCTGGTTCTCGGAACCGCGTACAGCGCAATCCTCGCACTACGTTTTGTCATTGCCACCGCTGTCAGCCTGCTGGCCTTTGCCGGCCAGGCTCAGAAACCGCCTGTCACCGGAATCCCCGTCCGCTACACCGATGTTCGCCAAGCCGCCGGAATCACTTTTCTGCAGGACGCCACGGCCACCGACGAAAAGTACTACCTCGAAACCATGGGCACCGGCGTGGCATGGCTCGACTATGACCAGGACGGCCTGATGGATCTCTTCTTCGTGCAGTCTGCCGCCACCGATATTTACAAGCCGCCTCAGCCCCTGCGCTGCGCGCTCTACCACAACAACGGCGACGGCACTTTTACCGACGTTACGGAAAAAGCCGGCGTGGGCGGGCAGGGACACTACGGCCAGGGCGTAGCCGTCGGCGACTTCGACAACGATGGCTATCCCGATCTCTACGTGACCGGCTATGACAGCGCCATTCTCTACCACAACAACGGCGACGGGACCTTCACCGACGTCACCGCCAAAGCCGGCGTAGCCGACGAAGGCGGATGGTCGACCAGCGCGGGATGGTTCGATTACGACAAAGACGGCTGGCTCGATCTGCTGGTCACCAACTACATCGAGTGGTCGCCGAAGAACAACATCTGGTGCGGCGAACGCCGGCCCGGCTACCGCTCCTACTGCCATCCCGGCAACTACAAAGGCCAGAAGACCAAGCTCTACCACAACAATCACGACGGCACCTTCACCGACGTGAGCGACGCGTCCGGCGTCGGCAAGCCCGAAGCCAAGGGCATGGGCGTGGTGCTGGCCGACTTCAACAATGACGGCTGGACCGATATTGCCATCGCCAACGATTCCTGGCCGAATTTTCTCTTCATCAACAAGCACGACGGAACGTTTGAGGACGTCTCGTTCGTTTCCGGCATGGCGGCCAGCGAGGACGGCCGCTACGAAGCCGGAATGGGCATTGACGCCGCCGACGTCGATGGCGACGGCTGGCAGGACGTCTATATCACTCATCTTGATTTCGAACTGAACCGTCTCTACCACAACAATCACGACGGCACCTTCAACGACGACACTTTTCGCTCCGGCATCGGCAACAAGGCCGTCCTGCTGAGCGGTGTGTCCATGAAGTTCGTGGACTATGACAACGACGGCTGGACCGACATCCTGCAATTGAACGGCGCCATGCTGGACAACGTTCAGCTCTACCACAGCGAAGTATCTTACAAGGAACCGCTGCTGATGTTTCGGAATCTGGGCAAAGGCCAGTTCGACAAAGTTTCAGATTCACTGGGCCCGGACTTCATGCGCCCCATCGCTGGCCGCGGCCTCGCCACCGCCGACTTCGACAACGACGGCGACATGCGACATCGCCATCAATAATCGCGGCGACTATCCCGTCACTCCTGCGCAACGACGGCGGAAACTGCCAATCACTGGCTGGAAGTCCTGCTGATCGGCACGCGCTCCAACCGCGACGGCATCGGCGCTTCGCTGAAACTGACGTCTGAAGGACTTCGTGCACGTGAACAGGCCAAAGGCGGCATGAGCTATATGTCGGCCAGCGACCCGCGCATCCAGTTCGGCCTGGGAAAGCGCACAAAATCGATTCTCTGGAAATCACCTGGCCCAGCGGTCAGGTAGATCGACTGACGAACGTGCCCGTCGATCAGATCATCGCGGTCAAAGAAGGCACAGGAATCGTGCCGCACCCGTTTCCGAAAGGTACCAGAGGCCGATGAAGAGAATCGGACGCAGTCGTCAGCAAGGCCGTTATTCTGACAACTGACAACGCGAAAACTGGCAACTGATTCTCATGAATCTCCCGCGACGCCATTTCCTCGGCTCTTCTCTCATCGTCCTCGGCAGCACGCTGCTGGACGCGCTTACCACTCCACTCTGGAAATGGAAAACTCGGCCGTCCTCCAAACCGCCCCGCTGCGAATCCTCCCGCGGCTTCCCCAGTCACGTTCGTCGATGTGGCCACGCGAAGCCGGCCTGACTGCCCCCAACGTCTGGGGCGGCGTCGATCACAAGCGTTACATCATCGAAGCCAAAGGCAGCGGACTGGCCTTTTTCGACTACGACAACGACGGATGGCTGGACATCTACCTAACCAACGGAACGCGCCTCGATGCCAACTGGCCGCCCGGCAAGGCCCCAACCTCGCATCTCTACAAAAATAACCGCGACGGCACTTTCACCGACGTCACCGAAAAATCCGGCCTCGGCCGCACCGGCTGGCAGACCGGCGTCTGCGTCGGCGACTACGACAACGACGGCTGGGACGACCTGTTCTGCTGCTTCTGGGGACACAACATCCTGTTCCACAACAACGGCGACGGCACTTTCACCGACGTCACCCGCAAAGCCGGAGTCTACGACGAACAATATCGCTGGGGCGCCGGCTGCACCTGGCTCGACTATGACCGCGACGGACACCTCGATCTTTTCGTGTGCAACTACATCAAACTCGATCCGGCAAAGGCGCCGTCCGCCGACGATCCTGCTCTGCCAGTGGAAAGGCATTCCCGTCATGTGCGGCCCGCGCGGTCTCCCCGGCGACACCAACGTTCTCTATCACAACAACGGGGACGGAACTTTTACCGACGTCTCCGAAAAGTCCGGCATCCTGAAACCCGGCCCGCGCTATTCCATCACCGCGGTCTCCTACGATTTCGATAACGACGGCTGGCCGGATATTTATGTCGCGGTGGACTCGCAACCCAGCATCCTGTTCCACAACAACCACGACGGCACTTTCACCGATATCGCCGTCATGGCCGGATGCGCCTACAGCGAGAACGGCCACGAGCAGGCCGGCATGGGCGTGGCCGTCGGTGACTACGATTGCGACGGATGGTTCGACATTTTCAAAACCAACTTCGCCGACGACACCTGCAACCTCTATCACAACAACGGCGACGGGACTTTCACCGACGTCACGTTTTCATCCGGAATCGGAATCAATAACCGCTACGTCGCCTGGGGCTGCGGCTTCCTCGACTACGATAACGATGGCTGGCCCGACATCATGCAGATCAACGGACACGTCTATCCGGAAATCGAAGGCCACGACATCGGTCAGACCTTCAAGAACCCGCGCCTGGTCTACAAGAATCTGGGCAATGGGCGATTCAAAGACGTTTCAGCCGAGATGGGGCCCGGCATCAACGAGCGCTTCTCCAGCCGCGGCGCCGCCTTCGGCGACTACGACAACGACGGCGACATCGACGTCGCTGATTCTGAATATGAACGACTTGCCTTCGCTGCTGCGCAATGACGGCGGCAACATGCAGAACTGGATCAAGATCAAGCTGATCGGCACCAAATGCAATCGCACCGCCATCGGCGCACGCGTGCGCGTGGTGACCGGCAACCATGCCCAGATGGATGAAGTTCACAGCGGCTCCAGCGTCATGTCGCAATGCGACCTGCGTCTGCACTTCGGCCTGGGGAAGGCCCAAACTGTGGATGTCATCGAGGTCAAGTGGCCAACCACGCAGAAGATCGAACGCTTCACCCAGGTGAAGGCCAACCAGATCCTCACCATTCGCGAAGGCAGCGGGATCGTCGAGCCCGCCAAACCCAAAAGCCAAATAGCTCTAAAGGCTTCAACCACTGACGATCGGTATTTCACGCGCTCTGTCTCCAACGCATCGTGGTCTCCGGACGGCAACGAGATTGTATTCACCACCGACATATCGCGGCGATCGAATCTGTGGAAGGTAAACGCCAGCGGCGGATGGCGGATGCAGTTGGCCCAGTCGGACGACAGGTAGTATGGCGAGACCTGGTCCCCTGACGGCAAGTGGATCCTGTTCCAGCAGGACACAGCAGGCCACGAACTGTGGGATATCTTTGCCGTTCCGAGTGAGGGTGGCGAAGTGATCAATCTGACCAACACTCCAGAGATCCGCGAAGAGGGCCCGCGCTGATCACCCGACGGCAAGACCGGAAAACACCTGGATCTCCGCGGCCGCCCATCTGGCGATCAAAGCGGAATGTAGTTCTTCAGTAGCGGACTTACCAGCCCCGCAAACGAAAGCAGGCGGCGTTCGGCATCTTCCGGTTTTTCTCCTGGCTGCAACTCGGTGTTCATTCGAATCAGCGCATTGTCGCTTCGGTTCAGGCGAACCGAATCGAGGGCCAGGTAAACATTCATCCAGTCTTCGCTGGCCACTCGCCGGCCACGAGCCGAATACCAGAACAGCACGAGCTGACGATCGTCTCCTTTGGCAATCAGATAACGACTGGCAGAAAAAGGCGCATCGCCGGGAAGCGCCAGCGTAGTTGTACCCGACTCTACCGGCGTCCAACCCGAGCCTTCCAGACAAGTTTGCGGCAGGTGGCGGAACATGCGCGCGCTGGTTTGGGATGTATCCGACGTAAAGATCAACGTAAGCTCCGCTGCTCGCCGGGTCTCTGTACGTCCTCTGCAGGAACTCCCCCGCGCCGAGACTCTTTGCAGTCTCATTGGGAATTGGAATGTCCGTTCCCGACCAGCTTCTCAATTCAACCGGGAACGATGCCAGCGACATCCGAGGCAAAACAGACGGAGAGCGGTCGAGGGCTTTCAGAAACAACGCCGTTCCGGCCAGTAGCAGCGCGACGATCGCGAAACGCGCATTCCTCGAAATCATGCGTATTCCTCCCGCACTCCGGCTTCGCCCGGGCTCAACCACAGAGTCTGCACCAACCGGTGGAGCAGGAAAATCAACGCCAGCGAGGCAACGAAGACAAGCCATCCTGAAAGCATGTGGACCGTCCCCTCTGCGCGTTCCACGCCCCAATTCTCCACAACCAGACCGGTGAACGCGATTCGCAGAGCATTGGCCAAGATCGAAATCGGGACTGCCATCAACGCCAGCAATACTCGTACTCCAATTTTCGTTTCCGCCAGATACCCGTAAACGATGGTCAGTGTGAGCAGCGAAAAGAGCGACCGGATCCCGCTGCAAGCCTCCGCCACCTCTAACTGAGCGCCGGGCAAAAGAATAATATTGCCCTCCCGCACCGCTGGTACTCCGGCCAGCATGAGCAGGAAAGTCGCGGTCTTGGAGGCAATAATCTGAAGCGGAAACGTGATGTGTTCGAGCAAGGTCGAGGAAGGAATCATCAAGACCAGAAACGCCAGCGGAAACGAAATTGCCGCCAGATGCTTCCATCCCGCAAGAAAGACCACCACGCCCGCAATAAAAAGTAGGATTGATACGCGGTAGAGGAAAAATTCCGATTTGATCGTGCCCAGGATCAGCGCCAGAGGGCAACCAGGATCATGACCAAACCCGGCCACGCCGGCTTAATTCGCAACGCGGCTAGTTTCGCGCGCCTCTCCCAAAGCAAAAACAGCGAAAACATCGGCACAAAGAACCCATGGGTGTAGTTCGGGTCCTGCCACCACTGACTTGCCAGTTGAAAGACAAATGGGGCGTACAGCCACGCGGCCAACAGACAAAGGATTCCAGCTTGAGCGTAAACCAGGGCTCTGCGTTTGGGAAAACTGGGCCCGAACCAAGCGAGACTTTGCATCTATCGCTTACGCCTCGACTTGCGCGACTTCCAATACACTCCGGCTAGCCCGCCGGAAAACAGCAGCAGAGTGGCAGGTTCAGGAGTAACCGCCAGTGGCGGATGCGAAGAACCGCCGCCCGGCAAGCCGAAAAACGGCAGGATAAAGAATGGGATCGGCCTTGCGTTTGGTGGGCTGCAGCGCATTTCCCTCGACCGGCGCAGCCATCGGAATCGCCGCGTAAGTCTCGGGCTGCGGGTCAACTTCGTGGGTCACCATGTCATTGGAGAAAAGGGGCTGATCGAGGTCTGCCTCTGCGGGCTCCGCCAGCGCGGGCGGACCCAGCGGAGCTACCGCGATCCGATTTCCGCACCGGGTACGTGCCGCAATTTTTCCGTCACTGATAAGAGTTTCACCCCTATGCAGCGCCACCTTCTTCCGAGTCCAATACACCTTGTCTCCCATGCGATAGGCGACATGCATCGACTGCTGCTCGGAAACCTGCACCAGGTGGGCACGTTCGAAATCAAAACCCGCGAATTGTTGCGCCACCACTGGATCGTGCTCCATGGCCTGCCGCAGTTCTTCGGCACTCGCTACCCCGCCAGGAATCACGGAATACAAGTACGCTGGGCGGCCCGGGCGCGAGTCCATGAACGAAGAATATGCGCGACTCGCGGTTGAGGACGGGTCAGCTTCGTTCAACTTGATCCGGTCAACTGCCGGAGACGCGTACGACACACTCGAAGCCGGTCGTTGCCGGGCAAACTGCCAAGTTATCGCTGCAGTCGCCGCAAATAAGAGCGCCACCAGAAACTTGGTTCTGGCGCTCCTTCGGCTGTGCCGGCGACGACGATGTCGAACTACCCTGACGCTGGAATCTTTCAAGTGCTCCTCAATGGAATCTGTGATTTCAATCTCGGGGGGAGGAAATGAGCATTGGAGACCTTCTAGAGTGCACGCCGGCTGCCAAACCAGGCAGGTCGTGGAATCATGGGACCCGCCCGCCCTGAAGGGCGTAGTGTGAAGAAATTTGCACAAAAAGAGATCTGTTATTACATGAACTTATCTTCCGGAGAGCCAAAAGGCGGTTCCCGACCAGATGAGATCAGCTATTGTTCACAAACATGCAACTTTAGAGGGTAAATGTCCGGGTAAGAGCAATTTGCGGCCCATATGCCGACCAGACGGCATTCTTTTGCACCGCTCGGACCGCGCGGGCAATTTAAGGGGTTGTGTACTGAATCGTGAGATTGCCCTGAACGTCGCCATCTTTCTCGCCATACCAGCAGCCGTAGTTCGGTGGATTGACGGTGTCCAGCGGGTTTCCGTAGCCGTAATAAACTTCGGTTGCTCCGGATAGGTGTACCGCGATCGGTCCGCTGTCGTTCAGTGCCGGGTTCGCATCCAGAGGGTAGTTCGCATCGCCGCCCGACTTCAAATTCAAGCTGTACGCGGGACTGCCGGGTTGTCCAATGTTGATGGAAGGCTGAGTCGTGCAGGGCAGCGCCACCATCGGTTGGGGCCCGGGAGGAAAATTTTCGGCATTCAACATCGGACGGCCGAGCGCGTAAAGGAATGTGATCCGCGTAATAGTTATGCCGCCCTTGGCCGGAACCACTGCCAGTTTGTCGAACTCTTCGCCCGGACAGAAATCGGCGCCAGAGATGGTTGTGCAGGAATATCCAGCGTGCGCTGAGAATCCAACGGTCATCGGGTCCGACGCACTGGAAGTTGTGGAAGATGTGTGACGCGGAGCAGACGACATGCTGCCTCCACCACAGGCGCTGCACACCAGTAACCCAGCCAGCGCCAGAATGGTGCCTCCAACCGAAATCTTCACAGGACTGCCTCCGCAACCCTGTGGTTGCAAGGACGATGCCATCGTTAAGTCCAAGCACAGCAGCCGATTAGCCCCATGGAGTGGAACGCGGTTTTCCACAGTGGAAGATGTTTGCCACTATTTTTCCCGGCAAAGAAATGTTTAGGGCGCGGCACTCCCTAAAGTCCTTAACTCCAAAATCAACGGAAAGCTCACACCGTTCTTTATCTTTTTGGCTTCTGTGATGATTGCTAGTCCTGCCTGATCGCTCTCCGTGCCCCAGTGGATTCTGGAAGGCATCAAATCGTCTCCGAACCTTTCTCACGGATAACACAGCGTCTTCTGACGAGGACCGTTGGCGGTCCGCATTTTCTCTGCCCGTAACCCATAGAGCTGGCGCCCGACGGTCTGAGAATGAGAAGTTGGTAGCGCTAACGGGAATCGAACCCGTGTTTGAAGATTGAGAATCTTCCGTCCTAACCCCTAGACGATAGCGCCCCCGGAGAGCAGTCATTATAACAAAGCAACCAGACGAAGAACGGCCCGGCACTCATCTGAAAAAGTCGATCGGAGTGCAGAGAGCGCGGCCTCTTCATAGAGCGATGGCCTCTTTATCTGGGTTCGTTTATCGAGGTTCGTTCCTGGGTCAGAAAACTCGTATTCCCGCCAGCTGCACCTTCTCTCTTGACAATCTTTCCCTCGGGAGCTAAATATCTGTTAGCGAATAAAAAGCGAATATGCGATTCGCAGCCTCGGCCAGCCGCCTCGGCGTTCCCTGAAAATACAGAGGTCCCTAGATGTCTTCACTGGCTTTTTCCGCCCCCACGGGCGGTACTGTTGTCTTTGCTTCCCGGAAGGAACCGGCGCTGGTTTTACAACGCCTGGCGGCATTGCCCAAGCTTGCGGGCGTGACTCCGGCATCGCGGCTTGAGGTGCGGCCCACGCCGGAAATGATCTCCAGCGGAATTCGCGAGATCGATGAACTGGCCGGCGGGCTGCCCCGAGGATGTCTGAGCGAAATTTGTGGGCCAGCCTCTTCCGGACGCACCAGCGTGTTGCTGTCCGCCCTGGCAGCTGCTACCCGGCGACAGGAAGTCTGCGCCCTGGTAGACACCACGGACGCGCTCGATGCTGTCTCGGCAGCGGCAACGGGAGTTGAATTGGAAAGATTGCTGTGGATACGCTGCAGCCGGGCGTCGGGCGTCGGACCTCGGACTTCTGACCTCAGATCGGACTTCGGACCTCGAACGTCAGACTTCAGACCCAGGACCCCAGTTCCAAAGTTCGACGTCCGAAGCCCGACGTCTGAGGTCCGAGGTCCGGGTCCTGACGCCCGGCTCGAGCAGGCGCTGCGAGTCACTGATTTGCTCCTGCAAAGCGGAGGTTTTGGCCTGGTGGCGATTGATCTTGGCGATGTGCCGGACTCGGCGGCGCGGCGTATTCCGCTGGCTTCCTGGTTTCGCTTTCAGCGCGCCGTCGAACCCACCGCTACGGTGCTATTGGTCGTGGCCCAGGCACCCTGTGCTCAGACTTGTGCTGCTCTGCTGATCAGGCTGCAGGCCGAGAAAAAGTCGTCAGCTCTCAGCTCTCAGCTTTCAGCCGAAAGAAAAACTTGGGCCGGCACACGCGCAACTTCTGGATGGACTGCAGATTGAAGGAGAGCTGCTACGTTCGCGCATGCAGCGAAAACCGGCGCAATTCGTCACTACGGCATTTGCCACAAAAGCAGTACGGATTGCGTAGATTGCTAATTCCTGACGACTGCGCTCGGCATGCTCGCTGCGAGGGCGGGACGCCGGCGCTACAAGCTGATAGCTGACAGTTTTTCACTGACGACCAACGACTAATGACTGCTTTCGCCTGCATCTTCGTTCCTGACTTTCCGGTGGAGGCGCTGCTGCGTGCCGAGCCCGACTTGCGGGCACAAGCTCTGGCCGTGCTCGAGGGCAAAGCGCCGCTGCAAACGGTTTTTGCTTTGAACGAAAAGGCCCGTCGCGCCGGAGTTTCGACGGGAATGACGAAACTTCAGGTGGAAGCCTGCTCTGATCTGGTATTGCGCCCGCGCTCCTTATTACAGGAGGCCGCCGCCCACGCCGCATTGCTCGATTGCGCCCAGTCATTCTCGCCGCGAGTGGAAGATGTGAGCTGTGACACTGTGCTCCTGGATCTCGTCGGCATGGAACCGCTTTTCGGTCCGCTGCCGAAAATCGCGCGGGATGTGGCGCGCCGCGCTTCCGATCTCGGCCTCGAAGCCAACGTTGCCGTGGCTTCCAATCCGGATACGGCCGTGCTCGCTGCTCTCGGCTTTTCCGGAGTGATCGTGATTCCCGAAGGAAAGGAAGCCGAGCAGTTGGGCAATCTTCCCCTGGAAGTGTTGTTTACCGAAGGTCACGATCAGCAGACCCTGGAAGTTCTGGAGCGCTGGGGCATTCGAAATTTCCATGCCCTGGCTGCTCTGCCTGAGATCGCTTTAAGCGAGCGCCTGGGGCAGGAAGGCATTCGCCTGCAAGCAGTTGGCGCGTGGCCGCAATTCCCGATCGCTGGTTCCAGTCGAGCCGCCGTTGGTTTTTGAAGAGGCGATCGAGTTGGAATATCCCCTGGTGCTGCTCGAACCGCTGGCGTTTCTGCTGGCCCGGTTACTGGACCAGTTATGTGCCCGATTAGGGGCGCGAGCATTAGCCTCCCAAGAGCTGAATCTGGATCTGACCCTGGAATGCGCCCCAGACCACGTAGGGACAGGCGCCCCCGCCCGTCCTGGTCGAGCGCAAGCTCGACAAATTTTCCACCGCACCCTGCGCTTACCCGTTCCCTTGCTGGACGCCAAAGTTTTCCTAAAGCTGCTGCAACTTGATTTGAATGCGCACCCACCCGGCGCTCCCATCGTGAAGATTCATTTGTCGGCGGAACCTGTGCGGCCGCGTGCGGCGCAGAGCGGATTGTTTCGGCCTCCATCCCCGGAGCCGGAAAAACTCGAACTCACATTGGCGAGAATTGCGGGAATTGTTGGCGAAAATAAAGTCGGATCTCTGCAACTGCTGGACACTCACCGTCCAGAAGCATTCCGCATGCGTCGCTTTGCCCCTCAGCTGGAGGAACAGGCTGCTCGCAAGCCAAAAAAAGCATCTCGGAATGACAAACCCGGTGAATCTCAAAAGGAAAACGAAGTCACGGTCACTGCCATGCGTATCTTCCGACCACCCTTGCGCGCCACCATAACCCTGCAGGAAGGCAGGCCGGCGCATATTGCTTGTCTCAAGCGCAAGGAAATTTGTGGTGAAATTCTATGGGCTGCCGGTCCCTGGCGTACCTCCGGAGACTGGTGGGAGCAGGAAGGATGGGCACGCGACGAGTGGGATATCGCTTTGCAGGAAGCAAGCGGCATTACGCTCTACCGTCTGGTCCGGGATTTGCTCAGCGGACAGTGGCGGGTAGAAGGGAACTACGACTAAGCACGCTGTCGGGGTCAAACTACATGGTCTATAAGGTCTTCCCTGTATTTTGGCGCCCGTAGGTTGTGCATAACCTGTTCAAACTGTGTTATTTCGCGCTGTGCCGTCTATTTCGTGATTACGCCGCAGGCAATACGGTCTCCTGCGTTTCCGGCCGGGTCAGTCTTCATATCGTCCGCCTTAGCATGAATCACCAGGGCCGTACCGCCATTGCTGAACAGGGAATGACTGTCGTCGCCGAGGGTTACGTCTTTGTTCACAACCCTGAATTTAGCTTTGCCTTTGGCGTTTACCGTGAAGTTGTTCATGTCGCCGGCATGGTGGCCATCGGGATTCTCCAGGCCGTGCTTCTTTCCGTCTGGATTGAAGTGCGGACCGGCCGACTTGAAGTCCGGCGCATCGCACTGCGCCTTGGAATGGAAGTGAAAAGCGTGCACCCCGGGCGGCAGGTCATGAAGGTTCGCCTTTATGAACACTCCCGACGATGCTTTCTTGCCGATTTTACTCCACAGCACGGCCGTCCCTACGCTCTTGCCCTGAGCGTCCTTGAGTTCAACTGTGGTCTTGGCTGCACTCGTGATCGACAGGGCGAGAACCAGCGAAATGGCGACGGAAAATAATCTTGTGATTTTCATGGCGCCTCATTATAACGCTACATTATAATGCTACATTCTTGTGTAAATCCGCCAGCCTCTACCGCATTGAAACATAAAAAGCGTTGTTTCCTGACCGCAGGTCTTTGCCGTAAGAAAAAGCAACTCCGATTCCGAAGACTCGTACTTTGGCCTGCGCCCCCAGGTCCCAAAGCCATTTCTGCGAGCCCAGCCCTGCCGATGCATCGGTAATTTTGCCAGTATCGAGAAACGGCCCCAACTTCACCGTGAAGATCCCGTTGCGATACACGTTCTTGTCCGCCTCCCAGTTAGAGAGAAAATAATTTCGCCCCAGTGGAGCGCTGCCCTTTCTGCCGTCCCGGGTCCCAATATGCGCGCGCATCTCCAGATCGTTGTCGCGCTCGAGGCCCAGGATAAAGAACTCGTCGAACGGAACCTCTCCGAATGTCTTGCCGACCCTGATCCGGTGCTGTATTTCGTAGTCATCGCCTTGGGAGTGCGGGAACCAATGGAAGCGCAATGAACCTTGCAGCTTCTCGAAAGAATGCGAGGGCTGCGACCAGACGCGCGCCGCCTGCGAGGACGCTCCGCCCTCGATCGTCAATCGCCGCTCCGGTAGACGCCAGAGTTCGGCGTCCACCTGCGTAAGTTGCTTGAGCTGATAGCCTTTGGCAAACAGGCTCGGAGTGAGAACCGTTCCCGGAAGCACGCTGCGGAAATCGCGATGCGAAATCTCGGCCCCGGCAGACCAGCGCCAGCGCCCGCTTTCCATGGAAGCGAAATCCGCAGCCAATGCCTCTCGTCGCAGGTTGAAGCTCCCCAGCAAAGGCGCGGGCCCCTGAAACGAGTCTCTGATATTCCAGTTCTCATTGCGCAAGTCGGCAAGCAGTCCATAGCGAAATTTTGGATTCGCTTTGAACGGACCTGAGAGTTGCGCCACAGCCCGTCGCTTCTCCGCGTCCCAGCGATACATGGAAACAAAATTGATGGCCTGATCACGCAAGTTGTAAACCTCGGGTGTAATGCTCTGAAACGGCAGGCCGCCGGAGCAGCAGAAACAATTTCTCCAGCTTGCCCTGCCCCCATCCGTCCCGCTCGCGGTTGCGGAAAAGAATGTCAAACTTGCCGTCGCTGCGGGCCTGCAAATCAAATTGGTAACGAGGGAAGATTTCCAGCCCGCGAACGCGAACCTCGGTGGTCAGCAAATCGGGCAGACGCAGAATGCTGGCCGGCGCGAAGGCCATAGCGCGGTCGAGCAACGCCGCATTCACTTGCGGCGTGGGCTGGCTTCGTACCTCGGACAATTCGTGGCTTGCCCACGCGGTTCCAATACTTGAGCGCGGCTTCAATGTTTCCTTGCAGAAAATAGACAGTGCCGAGGAAGTCGTTGCCATAGGAATCGGTGGGATCGAGATGCAGCGCTCGCCGCAGGTGGCGCGCCGCGGCCGCATAACGTTTCTGCTTGAACGCCACCCCGGCCAGTTCCAGAGGGAACCGTTTATCGCCAGGCTGGAGCCGCGCTCCGGCTGCAAATGCGCGCCCCGCATCGTCCCAACGGCCCAACTGGGCCAATGCCGTTCCGTAATAAAAATCGAGTTCAGCCGAAGGGTGCGGTACAGATTGAGTGAGGCCGACAATCTCCAGCCAGCGCTGCTCGTCAGAAAGGTGGCGGGCTCTGTCGGCTAGGGAGTCATCCGATGCTTGGGGGTTAGCCAGCAACGCAAAGTTGAAAAGAAATATGAAGGCAACGATTGAGATCAGCGCAATTGGGTTTGAGGCAGTACCAGCAGCGTCCATTTTCCGGCCGCGCTCCATTCCCGTTCGAAGCTTGGCCGGTCTTGTTGCAGCAGTTTGCGTTGGGCAGGATCGTTGACCATCACCATCTCTGGTCCAAGGCCAGTCACGACCACGTAATGCAATGCGCCGCCAGATGCAGGCTTCAGGGCGACGGGCTTCAAGGCTACGATCAGTGGCCGTCCCTTGTCCAGATGTTGTTTGAGATCTTCCCACTCTCCGCGAATTGTAAACGTGCGGAACCTATTCTCCTGAAAGTAGCGCTCCATATCGGAAGCAAAAATGCCGTGGGCTTTGGCCGAATATAGCGTGCGCTGGATCTGGGACGCGTCGGAACTGTCGTTCGCCGGTTGTCCCTGCTGAGCCTGCCAGTACTGCATCACCATCGCAATGCTGGCCGCGCCGCAACCGTCCTTCTCCTGCTTTACGAAAGGAACATCCAGCCAGACGCCAGGAAAATCCGCGGCCAGCAGCGCACCGCAGACCCCGAGCAACACGGCGGAAATCACGCCAACGCGACCCAACATCTTGCCGATCATCTTGCCGACCTATCGCACCGCCACAATGATCAGGATAAGTGCGGCGATGGCCACAAGAATAATGATCAGGTCGCGATCACTGAGCGTGCCCGCGGCGAAATCCGCTTGCGTCTTCTGCGCCCGCGAAGCCAATTGCGCCAACTCGGCGTCGTCGAGCGTGGAGACCGCGTTCTTCACCTGCTCCGGGTTTATGTGGGCCGATCGTAGCGCCTTGTTGCGCTTTCTCCGACGAGAAGAATTGCCGGACCTGTTCCGCGTTCTGCTGGCGCACCGTCGAGGCTTGCACCGCCGCCTGCTGCAGGTCAGAGGGACTCACTACGTGCGCGGCCCCTTCGTGCCAGAAGGTTCTGAGGAAGAGTGAAAACCGCGGAAAGAACGAACGCTGTCGCCACTCGGGATACCTGCTTCATATCGAAATGCATGTGTTGCAACCTCCTCGGAAGATTTCTTCTTGTAGACCGTTCGTGTTGGGGACGGATCGGAGCTCGCCCTGAGCGCAGTCGAGAGACCCGTCCTAGGCGAGCGCAGCTCGGCACCCTTGAAAAAATAGTACACGCCCAAACCTTCGATGCGGAGACTGTTCTGAGGGTTTGTCCAGCGATGGTAACAAGATCAATAAACAAGGCTGAGCAGCGACTCAGCAACCATAAGATCTACAAATTTCCCACCACTTCCTGCAGTTCGGCGGCAATCCACTGCGGAGCGCTGTCAGGAGGGAACCGGACCGGCGCGCCGATCTTCACTTTTATCTTCCCAGGCCGCGCAAACTTCTTCTTTGCCTTCTTCACTTCAAAGAGCCCGTCAATCCGCATGGGCACGATCGGTATCGCCAGGTTGTTGGCCAGCAGTCCCACGCCGGCGCGAAACGGCGCATCTTGCCGTCAGTGGTGTGGCGCCCTTCGGGAAAAACCAGAATGCTGTAGCCGCGGTCCACGGATTCTCCGGCAAAAGCAAAGCTCTCGCGGAAACCCGCCTCACGCGGCAAGGGAAACAGATTGAGCAAGGACACTCCCAGTGTCCACTTCACGCGATCGTAGACCCTGCCCAACAACCTTCGTCCAGGGGGCGGAGTGCGTAGCGCCTCCAGCGCCTCGCCTCCCGTAGCCGTTGCCAGTCGATGCCGGAAGCGGGCGGGAAGCGCGGTCTGCACGAAACCGACGTCCACGTCGTCAATGTGATTGCACACCACCAGCACCGGGCCGCGAAGGCCGCGCAGATTTTCCCGCCCGGTAATGCGCGGCCATCCCAGGAGAAATACCGCCGGACGCAACAGCAGATAATGAACGATCAGCCGCACCCAGGTTGTCGGGCCAGCGCTGCACCCATGCTGGATAGTGATAGGGCACCCGCGACGGAAGCTTGCCGTGCAGCATGCGCTCCAGGTCGCCGACCGTCTTCACCGCGGCGAATCCGGTCTCGCTCAAGTCCACCTGATATCGGTCTTCGAGCGCGCCCAGCAGTTCCACGCGATCGAGGGAACTCAAATTCAAATCA
Source organism: Terriglobia bacterium (assembly GCA_963803655.1). Taxonomy (GTDB): domain Bacteria; phylum Acidobacteriota; class Terriglobia; order Terriglobales; family Acidobacteriaceae; genus JAIQFF01. The sequence continues at coordinate 517,690 of CAWDNR010000004.1, read as the reverse complement.
GTTTCGAGATCGGACTTCCTGACCTATCCTCCGGCGGATTGCCCCTTAACGCGCGCAATCAACTCGGCCAACGAACTCGATCCGGTTTGGCCGGCAGGCGTCGCTCCCAATCGCGCCTGCACAACTTGCTGGACTGACGTTGGTTCGCGGCTTTTGGGTTGAGGTGCGCGGGAAGTCGTCTTCAGGCCACACGAACCAGTGCCGCATGCGCTGGTACTCAGCCAGAGTTTCGTTCGCGCGTCTCACCACCGGCTCGGGATCAGCGTTGCCCTCGCGCAGGATCATCACCGCGCAGGCTTCGGCGTTCCCATCTCGCGGCAGCGCGACCACCACGCAATCCTTGACCTCAGGTTGCCGGCGCAGCGCGGCCTCGAGATCCTCGGGATAAACATTCATGCCGGCGGGCGTGACGATCACATCTTTCTTGCGCCCTTTGAAATACAGATTGCCTTCAGCTGTCGAGGGCGCCGATGTCGCCGGTCCCGTACCAGCCCTGTTCCGCCAGTCATCGGCTGTAGTTCGTGCCCGGTCCAATATCCGCGCGGCTACGCCGCTGCCGCGGACCAGAATTTCGCCGTCCGCAGCCAATTTGACTTCGCGTCCCGCCAGCACTTTCCCGATCGATCCTTTGCCCAGGCGAAAGGGATGATTCACGCTGATGATGGAGGTCGTTTCCGTCAGCCCGTAGCCCTGGATGACGGCGTATCCCAGTCGTCCCCAGAACTCTTCGGTCACGCGATCGAGCGCGGCTCCACCGGAAATGAACGCCCAGAATTTCCATCCGAACTGGCGATGCACCCGCCGGAAGATCCACCAGCGGTGCAGGAAATGTTTTCCTTCCGCAGCTTGAAAGCGTCTGCCGGAAATGCTTCCAGCTGCCCTTCATCCTCCAGATCGCGCTCGATTTTCTCCTTCAGCGACTGCAGCATGCGCGGCACCGCCACCAGCACCGACACGCGCTCGCGCCGGATCGTGCGAATGACTTCACTCGGATTGAGCGCATCCTGGAAAATCACGGTACCCCCCATCAGTTGAGGCAGAAATATTCCCAGAAATTGGCCAAACACATGGCTCAAGGGCAGAAGATTCAGGAAGCGAACGGGATGGACCAGGCGTTCGTACTTCGAGATATTTTTGAATTTCCGTTTCCAGCGGCGCGATGTTCCCGAGCACGTTGCCGTGCGTGATCACCACGCCTTTGGGTTCGGCGGTAGTCCCGGAAGTAAAAACAATTTCCAGGATATCCGCAGGACCGATCGCCGCCGCATCGTAAGGCGCAGACGAGTGAGCCGACAATGTGTCTCTGCAGATCTTCCAGTGTCACGACTGGGAATGAGGGCAGGACATGTTCACGCGAGCACACCAGCAGCCTTCCATCCACTTGCCGATAGACGCGCTGAGTGAAATCGGCTGCGCCCGGCATCATCAAGAGGAACAACGATCACGCCGCGCAGCGCGCAACCAAAGAATACCGCCACCCACTCCGCCGAGTTCGGCCCCCACAGCAGGACGCGCTCGCCTTTCCCGATTCCACGCTTTTCCAGTTCGCGGGCAAAACGGAACGCAGTTTCGGCCACCTGCCGGTAGCTCCAGCGTTCGGTGCGGTACCCGCGACGCTGAATGTAGGCACACTCCCGCCCCCGTCGCAGAAAGTCTTCGAGGTATTCGACAACGGAGCGGCGCTCCATGCCTAGGATGGTATCGCTTTAGAGAGCTGTGATTGCATCTGCTTGGCGTCCTGGAGCGAAGGAGTTGTTTCAGCTTATCGCGAAAGCAGCCACGCAGTCGAGAGGACTCCTGACTGCCTGGCATGAACATGCGGCGTATTGCTCCGTAGCAATAAGGTCCTTCGACTCGCCTGACCGTCCGCAAGCGGACGGTCAAACTCGCTCAGGATGACACCTGAATATTTCGATTCGCACTACGCCGACATGCGCCGCGCGTTCTTCGGACAGAAGTTCGATAACAAATTCAGAAACTCCGTCAGAAACGGCGGCGTGGGCTGATTCCTCAGCGTGACCGCGTACCATTGCCGCCTGAAACCGCGACCGCCCAGGGGCCGAATCGCAACTTTGCCCGCTTCGACGGCGGGCGCCACCGCCCAGCGAGCCAGAAATCCAATGCCAGTGCCGGCTCCAGCCAACTCAACAATCGCTTCGGTGAGTGGAACTTCGATGACCCGCTGCGCCTCCACTCCAGCCGGCTTCAGCAACTTGGTTAATCAGCGTGCTCTCTTCTCGCGGGCGGATAGATCAGAATGGTCTCCGTCTCCAGGTCCTTGGGCCGGACTTGGCTCGCCGACGCAAGGCGGTGCTTCGGGGACATCACCAGGACCAGTTCGTCTTCGAACATGGGAGTCACCCGAAGACTCTTGTTGCGTGGCGGAGAACTGATGATGGCAACGTCCAGTTTGCCTTCGAGCAGAGCTGCCGCCGGATTCGACGTCGCGCTGGCAACGATATTTACTTCCACCTTCGAAAACTTGCCGTGAAACTTCTGCAGCACCGGGGGCAGCCAGTGATAGCAGGTGTAGCATTCGGTGCTCAGCCGGATCTCGCCCCGCGCCCCGCCGTTCAGTCCTTCGATCTGCCCCTCGGTAGTCGCTCAGTTCGTCGAGCACACGGCGCGCGCACGCGATCAGCCGCTCACCCGCCGGAGTCAGCACCATCTTTCTTCCCAGCCGCAGAAACAAGCGCCGTGCCCAGCTTTTCCTCCGCATCGCGTAGCTGATGGCTCAGCGCGGACTGCGTAAGGTGCAGGCGCTTGCCCGCTTCGGTCACGCTGCCTTCTTCGGCAACGGTCACCAGCAGCCTGAGGTGTCGGACTTCCAGTTTCGGACTCATATTCACATGAGTGTAGTTCATTGATTGAATGAAAACAAACAATCAATCTCATAGGTCAGCAAATCTCGTCCAACCCGGTAGTACGCAGGAAATCGGATTTGACGACAAGAACCGGATAGCGAGCACTCAACCTTCGCTGCAGACTTCTCGTGATGGTCGGCAAATCCGCGAGAGTCGCTGTCGAACGAAAACGGTAGACAAACAAGGGGAGGTTGTTATGAAGAACCGGGTCGGACGCGCACTTGCTTCACTTCTTCTGGGTGTCCTGACGCTGGGCTCCACCGCCCACGCGCAACGCATCGAGCGGATCATCAAGGCAAACATTCCATTCGATTTCGTCGTGGGCAGCGAGACTTTTCCTGCCGGGCGCTATTCCGTGGTGCTCGTCGGGCCTGTGTTCTTGGAGCTGCGCGACTCCGAAGGCCGCGACGCTGACCACCGTATTGACCCACTCGGTCCAAGCGTTGACCAGAGCCGGCTCACACCCAAACTGCGGTTCGACAGCCAAGGCGGCCAGCACGTGCTGACCCAGGTCTGGCAGGAAGGCGACTCCACGGGCCAGCAGGTCCTCCAGTCGCAAGTCAGCCAGTGTTGCTGTCGCGGAAGCGCTCCGGACACGTCCAAACTGCCGAAGCGGGCAATCCGCGTTAGACACTTGATCATCGCGAATCACAAAGTGAGGACTCGATGAATACCGAAACGAACGGAAGCAACGGACAATCGCAAGCGGCTGATCTCCACGTTCAGGAGGTCATCCGCTCTGCGGAACGAGAGCTTCATGAATTGCTAGAGCAGCGGGCGGAACTCATGAAGCGAATTGGCACGATCAAGCAGACCCTGGTCGGGTTGGCGAATATTTTCGGCGACTGCGTACTCAGCGACCAACTGCTCACCTTTCTGGATCGCAAGTCGGTCAGCCGCCAGCCGGGCTTCACGCGGGCCTGTCGCGTGGTCCTGATGGATGCCAAGAAACCTCTTGGCGCCCGGCTGGTATGCCAGGCGCTGCAGCAGAGATTTCCCGAGCTGCTGGAGCGCCACAAGGATCCCATCGCCTCGGTGACCACAGTGCTGAACCGGCTGGCCGACTACACCGAAGCCCGCTGCTCGCTGGATGCAAATGGCCGCCGGGTCTGGGAGTGGATCGCGGAGCGCGAGAACTCTGCCGATCTGCTGCTTGCAGGAAGCAATAGGTTCCCGCCGCAGCCGCTGGCAGGAAAGAGACAATAGCTCTGGAGTGCAGGAGTAGCTAGCTGTGCAAGGGTCGGGTGAGGCCAACTGCTCCGGACGGGTGCAGGCGCAGAACTGTGATGGCGGGCGGGTCTGGGACCCCACCCCTACACAGTCCGGTGCTACACCGCCAATCTCTACTCCCGCCCCACGCCCAGCGCATCCGCCACGCGGTTGATGTAGTTGAACCAGGCGGCGATTAGCGTAATCTGCAGGATCGCCTTGTCGTCGAAACCGGCTGCATGCAGGCGTTCGTGATCGTCTTTCCAGACTCTCGTCGCATCCTTGGTGATTTTCACCACGTAGTCGAGCATCACCCGCTCTTGCGGGTGATGGGCGCGGTGGTGTAGTCCTTCTCCAGCGCATCGACCAGGTCCTTGTCCAACGTCACCCGACGCAGAAACTCTGCGTGTGAGTCGATTCAATAAACGCACCGGTTGGTGACTGAAACCACCGTGGTGATCATCTCGTGCTGCCGCCGGGAGAGCGGCAGGTCGGGAGACATCAGCACGCCGAACGTGGCAAAGGCGTGGTAGAGGGCGTCGGGGATCAGGCTGTGGGATTCAGTGATCAGCGCCCCGCCGCCTTCCGTGGGATGGACCGGAGTGGCGTACTCCTTGGGATAAAGAGACTTCTGTCCCTCCATGGCCTGGCGCAGCTTTTCGTCGCCTTGGGAGACCGGAATAGTGCGGATCCACGTCATAAGAATCGCATTGCCTTCCAGAGATGTTTTCGCCGCAGAGTGCCGGCCGCGAAGTTGAGGTTATACCGGAAATATCGAGACTGCCAATAGTCGAAATCCGTTATCCGAGCCAGCGCGATCGGGCGCCAGCGTCAGATCAGCCCGTCTTTCACCCGGCGAAGAAAGTCTTCCGCATCGGATTGGGCTTTTTTGGCAGCGCTGGGATCGTTGCGGTTCTCGAACGTAATTTCCTGCAAAGTAATCTGGGCCGCGTCTTTCGGCTTGAAACCCCGTGTCACCAGCTTTCTGGCGCGGGCCGCGAAACTCTCAGAGTCGGCAAGCACCGCCGGTTCGCCGTGCACCGCGCAATCGTGCTCCTGAAACTTGCTCGAAGCCAGCCGGTCGTACGCGCTCTTAGCTTCCTTATCGGTTAGCATCGACGGCACTGGAAAAGTCCAGCCACACTGGGAACACGCCCAGCCAGTAAGGCGCGGTGCGATACCCACGTCAGCCATCTGCCCATAGTTTCCCCTCATTGCCGCAGGGGGTAAAGCATGCCTGGGCCCAAATCAGGTTCTTTACTTCCTGGCAGGAACGCGGCGAAGTTAGCGAAGCGAGGTTTCACCAACCCAGCGTGCCCCCCGGGACGCTGAATGCTGCTGGGCGCAATCTTACAAGAACCAAGCCGCCAGAAGTAGTGACGGCTTAGGAAACCTGAGCATGGTCATGGAGGATGGGCGTCCCGCCCGTCGCTTTTCGCGAATTGCTCACAGCAGTACTCGTATTTTCGCTACATCCCGGAATCAGTAGCACGACAGACTGTGGCGGGCTGGTGCACTTTGGAGGTGTTCTTGGGCAGATTTCCCGAATCGCCTTCGTCCGGCACAGTCGTATTCAGCTGGAACAACACGATGTCGGCGCGCGCTTGTTACTCAGTTTGATTCCCGACGGGCGAGGACGCCCGTCCTCCGCTATTAGCCCGTAGTTCCAGTTAGCACGGTGGTTTCCGACGTAACTCGGTCGTACACTCCCTTTCGGTAACCCTTAGTAACCATACGATTCTTGGTAACACGTCTTACAATGACCCTTGTCCGAAAGACCATCCCTCGTATGATCGGCAGACATGGCCGATCGGGTGGCCAACCCGTCGGTGAACCTTCTCACGGAAGATGTTTTCTGGCGGGAAATAAACCGGGAGCTGGAGTCAGCAATCTTATGGCGTTCGGTTTTGGCTTCAACAAACAGAAGGCTCTCAGTGCTGCGGAGAAGTTCGTCCAGCAGGGCAAGCTGCAGAATGCCATTGCTGAGTACGAAAAAGTTCTCAAAGCCGACCCCAAGGAACTCACTGTCTCCAATACTATTGGAGACCTCTACGCTCGTCTCGGTCAGGGCGACAAGGCCGTCGAATCGTTCAAGAGCGTTGGCGACGCCTATGCCGCACAGGGCTTCACCGTCAAAGCCATCGCCATGTACAAGAAGCTCACCAAGCTGAAGCCCACCTTGGAGAGCGTGCTTCGACTGGCCGAACTCTATACCCAGCAGGGACTCTTTAATGATGCCCGGGCGCAATACCTGCAGGTAGCGGAAGAATTTCTGCGCTCCGGCGAACTGGAACAGGCCGTACGGATTTTCCAGAAGACGCTGGAGATGGATCCGGAAAACGTCGCCATGCGCACCCGCCTGGCCGAGGTTTATATCCGGCTTAACAAGAAGACGGAGGCCTGGCAGCTTTTCGCCGCCGCCGCCGACAGCCTGCGGGCGCGCGGCCAACTGGGCCCGGCCGAAGAAATCCTGAATCGCATGCTGACGCTGGATCCGAGCAACAGTCATGCTCTGCTGCTGCGCGGCCGCAACGCATTCGATTCCGGCGACATGGCTGGTGCGATCCAGAACCTGGAGAAGGTAGCCGATCTCGACAGCCATCCCGACGGACTGCGCGCGCTGATGCAAGCCTACCTGCAAAGCGGACGCTTGCCGGAAGCGGGGAACCTGGCAGCCAAATTGTGCACCGTGCACAACGACACCGGCGCGATCATCGGCTACGCCGACGCGCTCATGGCGGCGGGACATTCGACCCAGGTGCTGCAGGTTTACCAGCAATATTGCGATCGTCTGGTGGCCACGGATTCAGGCAAAGTTCTTGAAAGCCTGCACGCGCTGATCGGCCACATGCGCGAAGATGTGCCCTCGCTGGAGATCCTTCTCGATCTCTCGCAAAAGGCCGGCGACACCACTCACATCACCGAACTCTACGAATTGCTCGCGCATGCCAGCGTGCAAGCGGGAAATCTTGAGAAAGCTCGTGACTACTATCTGAAGCTTACTCAAATGGAACCGCAGAACCAGTTGCACACTCGCAATTATGAGCAGGTGCTGGCCAAACTGGGCGGCGCCGCCTCTGGCTCGCGACCGATTACCCCCGAAGAAGGCGCAGTCCTGGTGGAGGAACTCGAAGCCACCGCACCGTTCATCGACCAGCGCTATGCGGACGACGTCGCTCTGGCAGTACGGGCCGCTCTGACCGACGCCGAACTATTCGTTTCCTACAACATGCCGGCCAAGGCACTGGGACCCTTGATGTCCGCTCTGCCCAAGGCTCCCCGCGACCTGCGGATCAACCAGCGTCTGGCCGCGTTGCACACCCGGGCGGGCCGCTTCGGCGAAGCCGCGGTTTGCTGCCGCAATCTGGAACAGCTCTATCACGACGCCGGACATCCCGACGAAGCCAGCCGCTATAGCGATCTGGCCGGCAAGTACGAAGAACGGACTTCCGCGAAGCCCGTCAAAGCGAAGGAGGCCACAGCCGCGCCGGCGATGCCGTTTGCGCCCGCGGCCATTGCCCCGCCCGCCCTCGATCATTTCGCCGCTGCGGCGCGACGGATGTTTCCGCTTCGACCTCCGAGCCTTCAGCTTCCGGACTCTTCTTTCACAAGGCGGCATCCTCGACGGTACCCCAACCCAGCGAATTTGAGCTTCGTTCTGAACCAGCCGCTGCCGGAGAGCGAAATTGATATCTCCGCCGAATGGGAAACGCAGATCTCGGATGAACCGAAAGCAGCTTCGTTCGCCGAGGAAGCGGGTGCTCCGGATGCGGACGCCGACCATGCCCGCACCGAGACCATCAAGGAGACTGTCGAAGAACTCCGCTTCTATCTCGCGCACTCGATGGCTGATCAGGCTCGCGTGGTCTTCACCAAACTGGAAAAGCTGAAGCCCGGCGCGGCCCAGCTGGCGGCGGTGTGGCAGGAAATTGAGGCTGCCGAAGCCCAAGCCGGCCCGAAACCGCCTGAGGCGGTAGAAGAGGTTTCGGTCGAGGAGGCGGACGAAGTTCCGTTCGCACCAGAGATCGAGCGCGCGCATCCCGCAAGGTCAAAGCCCGCGGTCGACCGGGAATTCGTTTCGCACCCCAGCCCCGCTCCGGCGGAAGAGTTCAAGCTGCCGGTCCGTCCGATTGTGCCCGCGCCCGAGCCAACGGTGGCCGAATACGCCAAAGCCAGACCGGAAGCAGCGCCCGCCGGCGTACTCGGCGAGTTCGTCTCCGACCTGGAAGCTTCGTTGGGAGACGGCTTCTTGCCCCCCGCTCCGGTGCCGCCTGCACCGCAAGTGCAACCTCGAGCTGCTCGCGAGTCGATAGCCGCGGCTTCCGGACATGCCGCGTCGCTGCAGCTCCAGCCCCAGCTTTTTCTCCAGCTCCAGCTCCAACCATGGAAGCTGCATCCCCGACTTTCACCTATCAGCCGACCAAGAAGCGGACGCTCTCGCCCGAAGTGACGCCGGCAACGCCGCAAGCGAGCGCTGCCAGCGTGGATCTGGCAGACATGTTCGGCGAGCTGAAGCACGAACTGGAAGAGGACTCCGCCAACACCCAGGAAGATCCCGAGACCCACTACAACCTGGGCGTAGCCTTCCGCGAAATGGGATTGCTGGATGAAGCCATCGGTGAGCTCCAGAAAGTGTGCCAGGCCGTGGATCGCGGTCACAACTTCCCGCAACTGATGCAGACTTATACCTGGCTGGCCCAGTGCTTCCTCGACAAAGGCGTGGCCGAGGCGGCCATCCGGTGGTATGAACGAGCGCTCAAACTCCCCAACATTGACGAAGAGACCCGGACTGCCCTGAACTACGAGCTGGCGTCCTCCTATGAAGCCTCCGGCAACAAGACCGCAGCCTTGAGTTATTTCATGGAGGTCTACGGCAGCAACATTGACTACCGGGATGTCGCCGAGCGCATTAAAGCTCTGAAGTCGTAGAATGGCACAATGGGTTTCTTTCTTTGCCTGGGAGCAGGCTCCGGAGAGCACCGACCGGTCGCGTGCACGACCCATTGGAGCGCGATGTGACCGCCAGCCCGGATTCTTCCATCGACAAAATGCCTCCCGAATCTCTGCATCAGACCAGCTTTCAGCTCTGGCTGCACCGCACTCTGATACTGCTGTTCGTTTTTTTCTGCGCTACCGTGGGAGTTCTTCTGGTCATCCTGCCGTGGAGGCCGGAATGGACAGATAATTATTTCCTGCTTGGCTCTCCCGGCCTCCGGGCCTTCGTTTCCAACGGTTTTGTGCGCGGCCTGTGCAGCGGCCTGGGACTGCTCGATATCTGGATTGGATTTTGGGAAGCAGTTCACTTCCACGACGAAAAGCAGCACTGAAGGAAAGACAATCTCATCATGAGTGAAAGTAAACTCAAGCCTGCGACCCTGGCCTACGAGAATCCAGCCTTCCTGAACAGTCCGGACGGCCGTGTGTTCCGTCTCCTCTCCGAATACACGGAACCTCTGTCACGCTTCCGGCGCGAACAGATCCAGGACACGGTGGTGTTCTTCGGCTCAGCGCGGTTTCACAGCCAGGCAGAAGCGAACCGGAATCTCGCTGAGCTGGAAAAAGGACCGGGAGCGCCACCTGCGGCCGAGCGAAAAAAGGTTTTGGCTTCGGTAAATATGGCGCGTTACTACGAGGACGCACGCCGGCTTGCCTTCCTGCTCACCCAATGGTCCGTGCAGATTCCAGCTCGTCGCCGGCGCTTCGTCGTGACTACCGGCGGCGGCCCCGGCATCATGGAAGCCGCCAATCTGGGGGCCCAGGAAGCGGGCGGCAAGACCATTGGCCTCAACATCAATCTGCCCTTCGAGCAAGATCCGAATCCTTACATCACGCCGGCGCTTAATTTCGAGTTTCACTACTTCTTCATGCGCAAGTTCTGGTTTGCCTATCTGTCCAAGGCGCTGGTGATCTTTCCGGGCGGCTTCGGCACGCTGGACGAACTTTTTGAAATCCTGACCCTGGCCCAAACCCAAAAGTTGGCCAAGAAAATCCTGGTGGTGATTTACGGCAGCGAATACTGGAAGCGTCTGATTAACTTTGACGTCATGATCGACGCCGGCACCATCGCCGCCTCTGATTTGGACTTGTTCCACATGGCAGATTCGCCGGAAGAAGGCTTCGAGTTTCTGCGCGACGGTCTGACCAAGTATCACCTCGGACCCCAACAGCCGAAGGCGCCGGAAGTCATGCCGGAAATTGCCAAGACCAATCCATAACCAGTCGTCAGTCGTCGGTCTTCCGTCGTCAGGATGCTGACGGCAGACTGACGACTGAAGACCGACGACTGACTTGCTTCTCTACTACATCACCGATCGCTCTCAGTTCCCCGGGGACGAAGACTCGCGTCGCGCTCGATTACTGGAAACCATGGTGCAGGCCGCTCGCTGCGGCGTCGACTACATCCAACTGCGCGAGAAAGACCTGTCCGCTCGCGAGCTCGAGACCCTGGCCCACGCCCTCGTACGCCGACTGAGAACAGAGAACAATAAACTGAAGACTGATGTCCTTATAAACGCCCGCGCAGACGTTGCTCTGGCCTGCGGAGCCGACGGCGTGCATCTGCGCTCGGATGACATTTCTCCCGCTGACGTACGAAATACTTGGATTCGATGTAGCGCAGGTACTCGGGTTCGCATTGCCGTTTCCTGTCACCATCGGTCTGAGGTTGCCCGCGCCGCAAAGGAAGGCGCGGATTTCGCCGTCTTCGGGCCAGTTTTCGAAAAGGTTCTCATGGAGAAAACGCGCGCACTTCCCACCGGTCGCGATGCCCTGGGGGAAGCTTGTCTGGAAAAGATTCCAGTCCTCGCACTGGGCGGTATCACGTTGGAAAATGCGGGAGCTTGCATGGAGGCAGGCGCGGCCGGAATCGCGGCGATCCGACTGTTCCAGGAAAATAAAATGGACAAGGTGGTTGCGGCGCTGCGCCACCTCAAAACAGACGTCGGCCCTTAGGCGCCGACGTCAGCCAATCCGAAGGCTGACGCCCGAAGTCCGAGGTCCGTTTCTAACTCTTGATCGTCTTCGATTCCTCATCCCAGGTCACTGCGCTTTTGCGGAAGTACGATTGGTTCGACATGTGGCACGCCAGAGCTGCATGATGACCGAACACGGCGTCTTCCACTACCGGCTTGCGCGTTTTTACCGCCTGGAAGTAATTCCATAGATGCGGTTTTTCCTCGTCCCAGGAAACGCTGCGATAGGTCGTGCCTTCGATCGCCGGTTCCTTGCCCGGCACGGCATCGTGCTCCTGGTGCCATTTCTTGAAATATTCCTCCCGCATGGCCCGCGGGAAGCCCGATGTATAATAGCTGGGGCTGGTGTCCACGCCCGCCTGCGGAGTGTAGGTCAGGCTGTATTCGGTCAGTTCCAGGATGCCTTTCGAGCCCTGAAAGCGATAAGTCTCAGGCGTCTCCGTTCCCAGGCTGAGCCGCATATAAACGGGAACGTCGCCGTACTTGAATAGCGTGCAGTGAACGTCCGGCATGTTCCTGCCATCCTTCCAGCGCAGAATCCCTCCCATAGCCATCGCCTGCTTTGGCGCCTCGTTGATACCCAGCACATATTGCATTCCACTCACCAGGTGGACTAGCAGATCGCCGGCCACGCCGGTGCCATATTCCTTCCAGCACCGCCAGCGCGCAAAGATCAGGGGATCGAAGGCCCGCTTGGGCACGGTTCCTTGCCAGGTATCCCAGTCGAGCGTCTGCGGGGAAAGATCGGTCGGCGGCGGGTATTCCCAGGCTCCGGTAGGATCGTTGCGGCCAAGCGAACCCTCGACCAGCATCAAATCGCCGAGCACTCCTTGCGCCACCAGTTCCTTCGCCTTGGCGCAAATCACCGAACTGACCCGTTGCGAGCCGACTTGGACGATGCGCCCGTTCTTCTTCGCTGCCTCCAACATCTCGACACCTTCTGCTCCGGTGTGCGACATTGGCTTTTCAATGTAGATGTCCTTGCCCGCGCTGACCGCATCGACCACGACCTGCTTGTGCCAGTGGTCAGGTACGGCGGCCACGATGCAATCGATCTCTTTGTTCTCCAGCAATTCGTGATAGCGCCGCGTGGTGGGCAGATTCGGACCGACAATCTCTTTCGCCAGAGTATGACGCCCGTCGTAGAGATCGCAGGCTGCCACGCACTGCACTCCCGGCAGTTCGATCGAATTGGCCAGCAATCCCGATCCCTGCATGCCGATACCGATCATGCCAAAACGCACCTGGTCGCTAGCCGCCACGGTTTGCGGCAAGGCCCAGAGCGGGTCCGGATCCAGGAAGATTGTCTTCAGCCCCAAAGACGCGCCAGCCGCGGCCGCGCTGAGTCCAATGAATTCACGACGCGAAAAACCGTTCCTGTTCATCAAGCCTCCACCCACAAGCAGAAGATTTAACCGCCGGACCCGAACTGTATTATTTCTTCAACATCTTGAGCGCAACTTCTTTGAAAAATACGACGTCATTCTCACTGTGATTCTGGAGGCCGACGTAGCCTTCCTGCGGACGCGGCCCACGTTCCGGCTCAAACGGGAATTTCTTGGCTGGCACCGGATCGCCCTCGGTGAACTCCGTCACTTTCACCCCGTTCAACACGACGGTCGTGTGAGGGCCATCCAGCGTGATTTCCATGGTGTTCCACTCCGGCCCGGGTTTGCCCGCATGGGCCAGCGGCTTAGTCATCGAATACAGCGTTCCAGTGATGTGATAGTCATCTTCCTGGGAAGTTTCGGGATGGTTGTCGATCTGCACTTCATATCCGTAATGCACCGGCATCCACGCTTCTCGGGGTTCGATCGGAATACGGATATAAACTCCCGAGTTATCGTTCTCATCTCGCATCTTGAATACGACGCGGAGCACGCAATCGCCCAGCTTCCCGCCCGTCCAATAGAGCAACCCCATCCCGCCGTGAGTACGGATCAGTCCATCTTCGACCGTCATTTCGCCGGGACCGACGTGCTTCCATCCCACCAGATCCTTGCCATCAAACAGCTGCTTCCATTCTCCCGCCTGCGCCGGCGCGGGGGCGACACTACCCGCGATGAGCGCGGCTGTAACCACGATGATCAATATCAGTTGAAATCGTTCCAGACGAAACCGCATGTGTCCCCCTTTTGAGGCGGGAGAAATATAACACCAAATGGCTGTGCTAAAGTACGAGGTAAGTCCTTTTGTCTGAACGTCTGCCGAGATTGGCGGCGCCCGAAGCCAGAATCCGAACCACCCAGTTACCGACGGTCATTTTTGAGCGAAGCAAAGAGCAGGAAACCGGCATCAAAGCAGATATAATAATCGCGTAAAGCTCAGAAAATAATTTCTCTTCCAAAGAAGAATAAATCCGATGTCCATGAAGACAAAGCTCGCAATTGTGGTTTCTTCCGCTGCTGTTCTGCTGTTCATGTACGTAGGCGGATTGGACGGCGTTCGCGCCTCCAACAACGATGGCTCTTATCGGCAATTACAGGTTTATAGCGAAGTCCTTTCGCGGGTGCGCAGCGAGTACGTGGAAGAACCCAACATCCCGCTGGTAACCGACGGCGCGCTGCACGGCCTGCTCGAATCGCTGGACTCAAACTCCAGCTACCTGACGGCTTCCGAGTTCAAAGAGTACAAGGCCAATCAGACCGAGGCCAAAGGCGAGATCGGGGCAGCCGTCTCGAAACGATTTGGCTATGCCGCGGTCATCTCGGTGATTCCTGGCGGTCCGGCAGACAAGGCCGGCATACAGGCCAGCGATATCTTCGAGGCCATTGAGGGCAAGAGCACGCGCGAGATGTCGCTGGCTGAAATCCACAATCTGCTGCTGGGCCAACCCGGTTCAAACCTGAACGTGTCCGTGGTTCGTGCCCGTCGCGCCGAGCCTCAGAAAATGGTCATCACCCGCGATATCGTCAGCGTGCCAGCGGTCGCTGACAAGATGGTGGACGACGGTATCGGCTACATCCAGGTCGACGCTTTCAACAAGGGCAAAGAGCAGGAAGTTGCCGCCAAAGTACGGGCGCTGCAAAAATCCGGAGCCAAAAAGCTGATTCTCGATCTGCGCAATTGCGCCGAGGGAGACGAAGGGGAAGGGATCGCGGTCGCCAACCTGTTCCTCAATCACGGCACCATCACTTATTTGCAAGGCCAGAAGTATCCTCGGCAGGCCTTCAATGCTGACGCCTCGAAAGCGATTACCAACTTGCCCCTGGTCGTGCTGGTGAACAAGGGCACAGCCGGACCCGCTGAAGTGGTCGCTGCCGCGATGCTGGAAAATGCACGCGGAGACGTTATCGGCGACAAGACTTTCGGCGATGGCTCTGTCCAGAAAGTGATCCCCCTTCCCGATGGCTCGGCACTGATTCTGTCGGTCGCCAAGTACTATTCCCCTAGCGGCAAGGCGATCCAGGACAGTGCGGTAACTCCGAACATTGTGATCGCGGATACCGACGATGACGCAGCACTTCCCGACGATGACGACAACGCCGCCCCGGCAGACGAAGACAAGAAGCAGCCTCCGCAACAGGACGAACAACTGCACAAGGCGATTCAGGTGCTGAAAAGCAAGACAAGTTAGTCGCTGGTCGAAAGGCGTTAGTCGCTGCTCTTGATCGCGCGCCCCGGGCGCGCGATTTTGTTTGGGTAGACGGATGTCTGTCAATGTATCCGGTCCGATTGATAAAGAAGCGGGCTGCCCCTCGTGGGACAGTGCGCTGAAAATAACGCACTCCGTCATTTTAATTTAATCAAAAATTCACCTGCCCTGATTGATTTCAACCAGCCCTCGGCCTACTTTACCTTAACGCCGCCCGTCATCCACCAAACACCAGGAGGTTCTATGAGATTCTTTCAACCGGTCCGTCCTGTTTGCTGCCCCTTTCGTATTGGTTGGAGTCCTACTCACCCTGATAAGCGGCACCTGCCTGGCACAAACTAAGTGTCAGTTGAAATCACCCAGCGGACGTATCAAACACCTGATCTACGTGCAGTTCGACAACACCCACTTCCTCCGCGACAACCCGGACGTGCCCTCGGACCTTGAGCAGATGCCTCAGCTCAACTTCATCCAGGACAATGGCGTGCTCATGGCGAATGATCACACGGTGCTAATCTCGCATACCGCGACCGGTATCCTGTCCTCACTCACGGGCGTTTACCCGGATCGTATGGGAGAGCCGGCATCGAACAGCTTCCGTTACTTCAAGACTGACGGCACCACCCGGACCGGCGTCGCCTTCGCCTATTGGACAGCGCCGCTTTTCGATCCGGCGGGCAGCACCACCGATCTGACACCCGAGATGATCAACGAGAACGGCAAGATCGCTCCGGCGCCATGGGTGCCCTTCACCCGCGCTGGGTGTGACTTCGGCGCGGTCGCGACCGCGAACACCATCCTCGAGAACACGGCGATTGACATCCCAACCGCATTCGGCTCCGGCTCGCCCGAGGCGGCAGAGGTTGCGTCGAATCCTCTACAAGCTTTTGCGGACTTTGTCGGCATCGGAGTGCACTGCGCAAAGGATTCAGCTCTGTGTGCGGCCTCGGCCCCGCGCGGCCAGACGTGCTGACGGATGAGCCGGGCGGCTACAACGGCTTCAATGGTCTGTTCGGCGCCGCGTATGTCAACCCGATCATCAAGCCGACCGGACTCATGACTGATCTCGACGGCAATGTGATCCAGGACGCGACCGGACACGTCGGCTTCCCTGGCTTCGATGGCATGGAAGCCACCGTTTCCCTTGCATCGCTCAGATGCAGGAAGCCGGCATTCCCATTACCTATGCCTACGTCTCGGACGCACATGATGCCCACGGCATTTCGGGCAGCATCCACGCCGCCTACGGTCCGGGCGAGGTCGGCTACACCCAGCAACTGCAGGCATACGATCAGGCCTTTCAGAAATTCTTCGACCGGCTCGCCGCCGACGGAATTAACAAGCGCAACACGCTGTTTGTCTTTACGGTTGATGAAGGCGATCATTTTGTAGGCGATGCACCGACTCCCGCGGGCTGCGATGGCGTGACCACGCCGTGCAATTACAACCGTGTAGGCGAAATCAACGCCGACTTGCGGCGGATGGTCTTCACCCAATTCGGCGACGCCACCGCGTTCTCCGTTCATTCCGATGACGCACCGACGGTGTACGTCAACGGCACCAGCACTCAACCTATCCGCGACCAGACAGACCCTGTCGTCCGTACCTTGGAGCGGGAGATGGGCCATCTGAACTGGCTGAACCCCTACACCGGCGTGGTCGAGAACAACATCATGGTTGCGCAAGTGGACCATGTCGGCATGAAGACGCTGCATATGGTCACGGCTGATCCCTTCCGCACACCCACCTTCACCCCATTCGCCGATCCCGACTGGTTCTTCTTCGCCACCGGCGCAACCACGTGCGCGACCCCGGACGCATGCGCATCCATTCCGGCGCGGACCACTCAAAGCTTCGCCTGGAACCACGGTGACATTCAAAACGAGATCGCCACGACCTGGGTCGGTTACGTCGGCCAGGGCGTCGAAGACAGCGGAATCGACAGAAAGACCTGGTCCGATCACACCGACGTACGCCCGACAATCCTGAACTTAGTGGGCTTGAAGGACGACTATGTCCATGACGGACGCGTCGTCTCCGAGGTCCTGGAAAACAGTGCCCTGCCCTTCGCCGTGAGGATAAGTCCTGGCTTCACCACGCTGGCGCAAACCTACAAGCAGCTGAACGCGCCCTTCGGCCAGTTCGCGATGGCCACGCTCAGGGCATCCACTAAGGCGCTGGCGTCGGGCGATCCAGACGACGCCACCTACACTTCCATTGAGGGAAAGATACAGTCGCTCACCACGCGGCGCGATGCGCTCGCCTCAGAGATCAAGGGGCAACTCGATGGCGCCGAATTTAAGGGCCAACCCATCAGCACGTTAAAGGCTCTCTTGCTCGTTGTGCAGGGAAACGCTGGGAGAAGCCAACCACTTGCCTCACTAGGGTACAGAACTGTGGGGATGTGCTGAGCAACCACACGCCTATCGAGCCATGTAGTTTGGAAACACGCCTGGGGCGCTGCAGATGGCGCCTCGGGGTGGATTTCCTATGACCTGTACCCGTTCAAGACCATCGAAAGGCGCAAGCGCTACTCCGCGCCGGCGCTGCCGGAGAAGTGGCTGA
The DNA here is from genome assembly GCA_963803655.1 of Terriglobia bacterium. Lineage (GTDB taxonomy): Bacteria > Acidobacteriota > Terriglobia > Terriglobales > Acidobacteriaceae > JAIQFF01. The sequence goes on along the minus strand of CAWDNR010000004.1, from coordinate 500,486 downwards.
CCATGTCTACACACGATGCTAAATTGCCGTGGGCGTACTTGGAAAGGGATGAGATGGGGAAGATGGTAGGGGGGAGACGATATGCTCGACCTTTCCTGCTCCAAGCAAATATCCGCAATTTGTACAGGGTGAGAGCTCCAGTGCGGAGGTGACTGTCAGTGAAGAGCAGCTCGAGGACATGATCAAAGGCTCCGTGGAGCTTGGTAAATGGTCCGCACAGGAGTTGCGTATGCGGGAGCTGACAGAAGCAGTAAAAGACGATAATGCCAATCCCGGACGAATTGAGTTGGGGCAAACATAAACCCTGACTTCCGAGTTCAAAACCGGCGCGCACTCCGCCGGCATCCGTTTGACCCGCTCCGAAGCCTCCAATAAACTGAAAACATTCCACTTCGCACCTAACCTATGGCAGACAACATTCATGTCAAGCTTCCTGACGGAAGCGTGAAAGAAGTCCCGAAGGGGACGACCGCGCTCGATATCGCTAAATCAATTGGCCAGCGGCTGGCCGACGCCACGCTTGTGGCCAAAACCAACGGCGATCTTATCGACATTACCCGGCCGCTGGAGAAAGACACCGATCTTCGCCTGCTGAACGAACGCGATCCTGAGGCGCTTGAAGTTTACCGGCATTCGTCTGCTCACTTACTGGCGGCGGCAGTGCTGGAATTATTTCCTGAGACCAAGCTGGGCCACGGGCCTCCGACTGACACTGGATTCTTTTACGATTTCTATCGTCCTACTCCGTTCACGCCGGAAGACCTGCAGAAGATCGAAAAGAGAATGCAGGAGCTTGTGCAGCAGGATCTTCCCTATGCGCGCGAATTTCTGCCGCGCGACGAAGGACTGGCGAAGTTCAAGGGCGAAGGCGACTTCATGAAGTGCCACTTCATCGAACAGTTCACCAAGCCCGATGAAAAGATTTCGATTTACAAGACCGGCAAGTTTCTGGATTTCTGCCGCGGCCCGCACATCCCTTCGACCGGAAGGATCAAGGCTTTCAAGCTGCTGAACATTGCCGGCGCCTACTGGCTGGGCGATGAGAAGAACCCGCAACTGCAGCGCATTTACGGGACGTCGTTTTTCTCGAAGAAAGACCTCGATGATTTTCTCAACAAGCAGGAAGAGGCCAAGAAGCGCGACCATCGCGTCCTAGGCCAGCAGCTCGATCTGTTTTCCATCCAGGAGCTGGCCGGGCCTGGGTTGATTTTCTGGCATCCCAAGGGCGGGATCATCCGCAAAGAGATGGAAGACTGGATGCGCTCCGAGTACCTGAAGCGCGGCTACTCGCTGGTGTACACGCCGCACGTGGCGCGGCGGCAGTTGTGGCAGACCTCGGGGCACGAAGGCTACTACGCGCAGAACATGTTCGACGTCATGGAGCTCGACGATGCCGAATATCGCATGAAGCCCATGAACTGCCCGTTCCACATTCTGATCTATAAAGACTCGCTGAAATCGTATCGCGATCTGCCGGTGCGCCTGGGTGAGCTGGGCACGGTGTATCGCTACGAGCGTTCGGGTGTGATGCACGGCTTGCTACGGGTGCGAGGGTTCACCCAGGACGACGCCCACATTTTTTGCACGCCGGAGCAGGTTGAAAAAGAGATCGCAGATTGCGTCGAGTTTGCCCGCGATGTGCTCAAAGACTTCGGCTTCGACAAATTCCAGACCGAGCTTTCCACCTGGAACCCCGCCGATCGCAAGAATTTCGTGGGTAGCGAAGAGCAGTGGAACTTTGCAACCAATTCCCTGGAGAAAGTTCTCAAGCGACTGAACATCGATTACACCACCATCCCGGGCGAAGCGGCGTTTTACGGACCGAAAATCGACATCAAGCTGGTGGATGCCATCGGGCGTCTGTGGCAGCTTTCCACGGTGCAGTTTGATTTCAATCTACCGCAGCGCTTCGGCCTCGAATACGTCGCCGAAGACGGATCGCGCAAGCAGCCTGTCATGGTGCACAGGGCATTATACGGCTCGGTCGAACGCTTCTTCGGCGTGCTGATTGAGCACTATGCCGGAGCGTTTCCCGTTTGGCTGTCGCCGGTGCAGGCGGTGATGATCCCGATTTCCGAGCGCCACGCGGAGTATGCCAACAAAGTTGCCACACAGTTGAAAGAAGTTGGCGTGCGCGTGCATGTGGATTCTCGCAATGAAAAGATGAATGCAAAGATTCGCGAGCATGCGATGCAAAAAGTGCCGTTCCTGCTGGTGGTGGGCGATAAAGAAGCGGAGGCCGGCAAAGTGAACGTCCGCACCCGTGGCAAAGAGAAGACGGAAGACATGCCAGCTGCGGAGTTCGTGGAGAAGATCAGGAAGCTAATCGCGGAAAAGAGCCCGCATCTGTGAGTTCCAGATTGGCACAGTCCACGTAGGGCAGTGTCCACCTGCCAGCCCGACGAAAGTCGGGCTTGGAATTCCCTCGTGCCAAAGCCCTTTTACCGCCGCAACCTGCCGCATCTCCAGCGCGACTGCAAGCCCGCACTTCCTAACCTTCTACGCCTACCAGCGATGGACATTGCCGAGTCAGCGCGCACCATCGTTATGGAAACATGCAAGCGCGCGAATCAGTGGACAAACGACCTTCGCGCGGTTGTCCTCATGCCTGATCATGTTTACATGATCTTTACACCCTACCAGATCTTGAGAGAGCAGAAGTATTCTCGTTGGCCGGAACTAAAAGAGCCATCAAGGGCACTTCAGCGCACCTAATCAACCGGCAGCTTGGTAGGCTTGGACGAGTGTGGCAAGAGGAGTCATTCGATCGAGTGTTGCGCGTTTCAGAGAAGCTTGATGAGAAGATCGCTTACGTCTTAGATAATCCGGTAAGAAAGGGATTAGTGCATTCCGCGGAAGAATATCGCTGGTTGTGGGTGGCGCCGGCGTTGGAGGCGAGCTTTGCTCGGCCGGGCAGGTGAGGACACCTGCCCCTACGCGGACCGGGGCGATCATTGGCCTCATCTCTGACACCCATGGGCTGCTTCGTCCTGAAGCTCTGGCCGCTTTGCGGGACTCCGACTACATCATTCATGCTGGGGACATTGGCGACCCTGCCATCCTGAAAAAATTGGAAGGGATAGCGCCAGTCACTGCCATTCGCGGCAACGTGGATCGCGAGGCTTGGGCGAAGAAACTTCCCGCGACCAATGTGCTTGAGGTTGGCGGCATCTCCATTTATGTGCTGCACAATCTTCGAGATATCGATTTGAAGCCGGAGGCGGCGGGATTTTCGATTGTTGTTTCGGGACATAGCCATGTGCCCAGGCAGGAAATGAAGAACGGCGTGCTGTACTTCAATCCGGGCAGCGCCGGGCCGAGGAGATTTCAGTTGCCTGTGACCATCGGGCGGTTAACAGTGAACGATGGGAAAGTCTCGGGAGAGATCGTTGAGATTGTGCCTGGGTTCGAGTAGCCGAGCTTTGCTCGGCTGGGCGGACGAGGCGTCCGCCCTACGTGAGGCATGGAGATAACTGCTACTTTACGCAGGAGCCGGGGCTGCCGGCGCCGGCGGCGCTGGAGCGTGGCCGCCTCCGGTGTTGACCAGGTCTTTTAACTCTTTGCTGGGCTTGAAGAACGGAATCTTCTTGGCGGGAACTTCAACCCGCTCGCCAGTCTTGGGGTTGCGGCCGACACGCGGTTTGCGCTGGCGGGTGCGGAAGCTGCCGAAACCGCGGATCTCGATTTTGTCGCCCACGCGTAGCGAGCGCACGATGCTGTCAAAGATGGTCTCGACGATGACTTCACTGTCCTTGCGCGTTAATTCCGCCAGCTTGGAGACTTCGTCGATCAGATCGGCTTTTGTCATACGCTCCTCAGTCCGTCTGGATTATATGGGATAGCGACACTGGTAGGGGCCGCAATCCTGTATAAACTTCTCAAATTTCAGGGGTTTTATGCAAGAAGCTTTTCCGGGCCCCTAGTCCAAAATGTCAGCGCCCTAGTCCTGCAGATCAGGTCCCAGGTATCACGTGACCGGCTCAGAACACGGCTTCTACTTCCACAAATAATAGAACCCGGTTGCTGATCCAGCAGCTTCTCCCGGCTGGGCAACCATTGGGAGACATCCCCAAATAGCAGATCGAGCAAGGTCTTGCGGTCCTTGTCGGGATGCACCAGGACGGGCTTACCAGTTATGCCGACCGCCTTGGCAGTGTCGTCCACGGCAGCTTCGAAGTCGGCGATCTGATCGATCATGTGCATGGACAGGGCCTGCTCACCAGTCCAGACCCGGCCGTCGGCCAGGGACTTGATGTCGTCCACCTTGGCGTGGCGGCCTTCAGCTACAGCTTTGACAAACTGGCCATACATGTTATCGATCAGCGTTTGCAGGTAGGCGCGCTCCTTTGGAGTCATGTCGCGAGAAGGATCGCCCGTGCTCTTGTATTCGCCGACGGTCAGCACCTCGGGCTTCAGTTTGGCCCAGCGCATGAGATCGCCGTAGTTGACCCACTCGGAAATGACGCCGATCGATCCCACCACGCTGCCATTATCGGCATAGATCTTGTTGGTGGCAGAAGAAACGTAGTAAGCGCCGCTGGCGCCCACGGTTTCGATCGAAGCCACAATGTGTTTCTTCTTCTCGTCGCGGACCCGTTTGACCTCGCGGTAAATTTCTTCCGACGCGGCCACACCCCCCCCCGGCGAATTCACGTGGATGATGATGGCTTTGATGGAATCGTCATCGCCAAATTTCTTGACTTGCTGCACCACCGTGCTGGGATCGAGAATGACGCCTTCCAGTTCGACCACGCCAATTTTGTCCCCAAAACTGGCGCGCAGTGAAGCGTTATCTCCGCCCGCATGCAGCGCGAGGTAGACTAGCGTAAATACCGCCAGCACAAAGAGGAAGAAAGCTCCTCCCCCGATTACGATCCAGAGCAGAGTTCGCGAACGTCCGTTTTCAGCCATACAGATGGCATAGTCTAGCACTTGGGGCAGTTTCCAGTTTCTGGTTTCTAGTTCTTGCCGTAGGTTCGGCTGGTTGAAGAGACTTCATCAGCCCGTGTAGAAGGCGGCTTACTTTCCCGGAGAGGTCTATCAATGCCGCGATCGTATTGGACCTCAGAAAGCCCAAGTTTCCCGCTATCACAAGCTGAGTTTCCATCTCGATCAGCGAGCCCCATGCTTGCCCGAGAAGCTGCCGGAACTCCCCCTTCGACAATCTTCCCTGCGCTTCGGCAATATTACTCGCGACGGACCCGGCTGATCGTCTCAGCTGGCTGGTCAAGCCGAACATTTCCTATCGAGGGAAACCTTGTTTGGCACGATAAATCTCGGTCACCATGGTCGTTGCTTTTGCCAGACGATTAGGTCTCGATATGAGCAGCCCATTCTTGTCTCCTCGCGTTGCTCTCGGCTAGATTGGTGGATAATGAGCTGCAAGAAACTAAACACCAGAACTCCGAGACTTGTCTGTGGGTCTGAACCCTCTTACTGGAAACTGGAAACCAGAAACAGGAAACCGCTTCCCGAATGCTCTTGACGGGCACTCTCTGGCTTCGTAACATTCGCCCGTTGATGGAGGGACCATAAATGGCTACATTCTGTGTAAGTTGTGGGAATCCGCTGACGGACGGAGCCAGATTCTGCAACAAGTGCGGTGCCACCCAGCCCGGCGCGCAGGCTGGAGCTGTAATTCCTCCCGCGCCCGCTGCCCCGGCTTCCACGGGCAGCAACACGGCGGTGAAGATCATCATCGGAATCCTGGCCCTTTTCATGTTCCTGATGCTGGTGGTGGCGGGTGGCTGTGCTTATTTCGCCTACCGCGTTAGGCAGAAAACTCACGAGTTCGCACAATCGGTGCACACGGATGCAAAGCCCTACACCGGCCGACGGCAGCCCTGTGCCATGTTGTCCACCAGTGAAGCTTCGGATGCCCTGGGCCAAACGGTGGCGTCGGTAGAGCAGCGCGGCACTGCTGCGTGCGAATACAGCTACGGCAATGGCCAGCATTTCGACGTCGAGTACACCTGGCAGGGCGGCGGCATCACCATGGGCATTGCTCGCGGCGCGATGAAACATATTTCTGGCATGGAGACCTTCACGTCGGTGGAGGGCATCGGCGATGAGGCCTACCTGGCTCCCGGGAACTCTGCCCTCATGATGCGCAAGGGCGACGTCATGGTGAATATTGACCTGCGCGGCGAATCTGGCGTCACTGCGGACGCGGCCAAAAAGATGGCGAGCAAGATCGCGGAGCGCTTGTAGTCCCAGGTTCTTATTTTCTAAGGCCGCGACTGATCGCCACAGATGCACGAGAGGATTGGAGCCAGATTCATGCCGTTTTGCGCGCAGTGCGGTTCCCCGGTTGGCGCGGGCAAATTCTGCTCCAAATGTGGCGCTCGCTTGCCGGAGGCTCCCGGAGCGACTCCGGTGCCTCCAGCCTCTCCTTCCGTTCAGCCTCTGCCCACGGCTACGTCCGCCACGAACGCGCCGTTGGCTCGGCCCGCCACGCAGGGCAGTAATGTCCTGATGAAGGTTCTGGTGGGCTTTCTGGTTTTTATTTTGCTGGTTGTTCTGGCTGTCATGGGGAGTTGCGTTTATATCGGTTACCGCGCCAAGAAGAAAGCCGACGAAATCCAGCAGGCGTACAAGTCGAACGACCTCAACAAACTGGCAGGAGCTCTTGGAGTCGGATCCTCATCAGGCGTTTCGGGCTCCTCACGCGGGTCTTCTCCCGGAACTACCGGAGGCAATTCCGGAAGCACCGCGTCCTCTGCGGCGCCGCTTTCTTTCCCCACCTGGACGCCTTCGACTGGCGGAACTGAATCCGGAGCAAAAATTCCTTTGCGTCCTGGACTTGCGGTGGTGACCGCTATCGCCCAGTTTGGCGGCGACTACGAATCCATCAAACAGATCCAGCAGGTGAGCGCATCCGCGGTGCGCCTTTCCTACCGTGCCGACAATGTTCCCAATCCGCTGGAGGGTTTGCAGAAACTGAGCGGCGACGCGGCTCCGAAATCCAGCGGCTCCATCTCCGGCGAACGCACGGTTCGCAGCCAAGACCTGCAAACCGCCCATGACTACCTGCAGTGGTTTGGCCCTAACCAGCCGGAGGTCATGCCGGGAACAACAGCGATCAGCGTTTCCCGCGAAGTTCTGGCTGAACTGAAGGACAAAGGCGAAACCCAGTTCAGTTTCCGCACGGGAGGTTTGAAGGGAATGGCAGGCTCGCTGCTCGGCGCTCTCGGCCAGATGGCGGGCGGCGCCCCGGGGACGCCGAAAGAAGCGAAAGGCCTGGCCACCATGGGAAAGGACGAATGCACACTCAAGCGTGCAGGCAACGGTCTGGCCGCTTTCCCTGTTCTGCTGAACGATCAGCGCGTGTCGCTTCCCGCCGTGCATGCGCAATGCGCCACGGATGATGGCCTGGCTGACTTTTACTTTCTCGACGACCTCGACAATCCGCTGGCCCTGGCCTGGAAGCTGGGTAGCAGCGACACTCTGCAACTGGTTAAGATTTCCTATCCTCCTCAACCGGCTGCTGCCCAGGTTGCGGGCGCATCGGCCGCGCAAACTGGTTCTGGCAATGGTGGCGGCCAGCAGATCGAACAGGAACTGAAGCAGAAGGGACAGGCCGAGGTCTACGGCATCTATTTCGATTTCGCCAGCGACAAGATCAAACCTGAATCCGAGCCGGTGTTGCGCGAAATCGCGGACGCGCTCAACCACAATCCGGCCTGGAAACTGCGCGTAGAAGGCTACACCGACAATATCGGCGGCGATCTGTACAACCTGGATCTATCCCAGCGTCGCGCCGAGGCAGTGAAGCTGGCACTGGTGACTCGCTATCGCATCGCCGCAGACCACCTCACTCCTCAGGGTTTTGGCGCCACCCGGCCCAAAGAACCGAATGACACGCTGGCCGGTCGCGCCCGCAACCGGCGTGTGGAACTGGTGCGGGAATAGAACAATCAGGCGTTTCCCGGGCCAGATTGAGGAGCGGCAGATTGAGAGCGTAAGACTCGAGCGCTGCAATGGTTACCTACCCGTCTTGGTCGGCTGCTTCTCACCCACTCGCTGGCTCACTTCGAACACCATTTTGCCGGTTTTCTTGTCAGCATCCACAACCACGTGATCGCCGTGCAAGACCTCGCCGTCCAAAATCTTTAACGCCAGCGGGTCCTGCACCAGCTTCTGAATCGCGCGTTTCAGTGGACGAGCCCCGAAGTTTGGATCGAAGCCCTCGATGAACAGCAGGTCTTTTGCCGCCTCGGTCAGCTCGAGGGAAATCTTGCGATCCGCCAGCAAGCGGCGAACGTCTTCCAACCGCAACTCGATGATTTTCACCAACTGTTCCTTGCCCAGCGGGCGGAAGATGATGATGTCATCCACGCGGTTCAGGAACTCGGGCTTGAAGTGGCCGTGGAGCGCGTTCATCACTTGTTTGGAGGCCTCGTCGAACTCCTGCTCTGAGCGCAATCCTTCAGACTGCAGGAAGGCGGACCCGATGTTCGAAGTCATGATGATGACAGTATTGCGGAAATCGACCGTGCGGCCTCTGCCGTCGGTCAGTCGGCCATCGTCCATCATCTGCAGCAGGACGTTGAAAACGTCGGGATGCGCCTTCTCGATTTCGTCGAACAGGACCACCGCGTAGGGGCGTCGCCGCACCTGCTCGGTCAACTGTCCGCCTTCTTCGTAGCCGACATAGCCAGGGGGCGCCCCGATCAGCCGCGAGACCGCATGCTTCTCCATATACTCCGACATGTCGATGCGCACCATGGAATGCTCATCGTCGAACAGGAATTCGGCCAAGCCCCTCGCCAGTTCGGTCTTGCCGACGCCGGTTGGTCCCAGAAAAATGAAAGATCCGATCGGTCGCTTGGGATCGCTCAAGCCTGCGCGCGAGCGGCGGATGGCATTGGCTACGCGCTCCAGTGCGGCGTCTTGACCCACCACGCGCTGCCGCAGGCGCTCTTCCATGGTGACCAGCTTCTTGACTTCGCCTTCGAGCATTTTTGAGACCGGAATCCCAGTCCACTTAGAAACGATGCGGGCCACGTCTTCTTCGTCCACTTCCTCTTTCAACATCCGTGTGGAACGGGCGCCCCCGTCCGCTGGTTTGCCGTCCATCTGGGCGGTCAGCTTCTTCAGTTCCTCCTCCGCCTGCACCAGCAGGCCGTAGCGGATTTCCGCCACTCGCTGGAGGTTACCCTTGCGTTCCTCTGCCTGCTCTTCGATCTTGAGCTGCTCGATTTTTTCCTTGAGCGTCCGGGTGCGGGCAATCAAATCCTTCTCGCGCTTCCAGTTTGCCTTGAGCGCGTTGGACTTCTCCCGCAGGTCCGCCAGCTCTTTTTCGATTCCAGCCAGCCGCTCTCTGGAGTTGGCGTCACTTTCCTTCTTTAAGGCCTGCTTCTCGATTTCGAGCTGGGTCGCCCGGCGCTCCAACTGGTCGATTTCGGTGGGCATGGAATCGATCTGGATACGCAGCGATGCCGCAGCCTCGTCAATCAGGTCGATCGCTTTGTCGGGCAGGAAGCGGTCCGAGATATAGCGATGCGACAAGGTGGCTGCAGCCACGATGGCGGAATCCTTGATGCGCACGCCGTGATGCACTTCGTAACGCTCTTTGAGTCCGCGAAGAATCGCAATCGTATCTTCGACATTGGGCTCGCCGACGAACACGATCTGGAAGCGGCGCTCGAGTGCGGCATCTTTTTCGATATACTTGCGATACTCGTTCAGCGTAGTGGCGCCGATGGCACGCAACTCGCCGCGGGCCAGCGCCGGCTTCAGCATGTTGGACGCGTCTATCGCGCCTTCAGCCGCGCCCGCGCCGACGAGAGTGTGCAACTCGTCGATGAACAGGATGGTCTTGCCCTGGGAGTCTTCGATGTCCTTGAGGACCGCCTTGAGACGATCTTCAAACTCCCCGCGAAACTTCGCGCCCGCCAGCATCGCGCCCAGATCGAGAGACACTACGCGCTTGTTCTTCAGGGCCTCAGGCACATCACCGGAAATGATGCGCTGGGCCAGGCCCTCGACGATGGCGGTCTTGCCGACGCCGGGCTCGCCGATCAGCACCGGATTGTTCTTGGTGCGGCGAGAGAGCACTTGCACCACGCGGCGAATTTCCTCGTCACGTCCAATGACCGGATCGAGCTTTCCGCGCCGGGCCTGTTCGGTCAGATCGCGGGCATAACGCTCCAGCGCTTGATACTTGGCTTCAGGATTCTGGTCGGTGACTTTCTGAGACCCGCGCACCGAGGTCAAGGCTTTGAGAATGGCATCGTAGGTCGCGCCCTGCCGCGCCAGAATTTCCTGTGCCGGGTCACGCTTCAGGTGCGTGATGGCAAGCAGCAGATGCTCAGTGGACACATACTCGTCCTTAAAATTGGCCGCTTCCTTGAACGCACGTTCGAGAAGGTCGTTGGCGGCCTTGGAGAGCGTGGCTTGGGCTCCGCCGCCGGAGATTTTGGGCAGGCGATCGATCTCACGATACGTCCCGCTCAACACCGCTTGCGGACCAATACCGATTTTCTCCAGCACGGGCAGAATGATGCCTTCTTTGTCTTCGAGCAGTGCCAGCCAGCAGGTGCAGAGGCAACAGTTCAGGATTGCCGTGCTCGGAGGCGAGGTCGTTGCCCCGCTGCACTGCTTCCTGCGCCTTCACCGTAAGTTTTTCCCAACGAATCGCCATGAAGACTCCATTTGGTAATTGTGCGATCGGGTGATCCGGTAATTGAAAGGCTGACTACCCTAAGCATGCACCCACCGGGACCGGATTTCAAATTACTCAATCCCCAAATTACGCAAGTACAAAATTAACGGGAGGCGGCCCTCTAGCCGACTCCCGTCATGAACGGTCGAGCTGCGCTCGATGGGGCGGACGAGGCGTCCGCCCCTACGTGGATATTGCCGTTTTAGGCGGCTTTGCTTGGACCCTTGCCTTCCAGAGTCTTTTCTCCGCCGACGTTGACTTTGATCTGCTTGGGCTTGGCTTCGGCCTTTTTGGCCAACTTAATCTTCAGCACGCCCTTTTCGTAGTCGGCCGAGACGCTCTCGGTGTCCACCGTGTTCGGGAGTGTGAAGGTGCGAGAGAAGCTGCCATACTGCCGCTCGACGCGACGGTAGTTCTCTTCTTTCTCTTCCTTCTCGAACTTGCGCTCGCCGTGCACGGTAAGAGTGTTGTTTTCGACGCGAACGTCGATGTCTTTCTCGTCAATCCCCGGGACTTCGATCTTCAGCGTGACGTTGTGCTCGTCTTCGTAGACGTCAACCGCCGGAGCAAAGCTCGAGGTAGCCAGAGATTCGTCCCGCCCTCCGCTGAACGACTCATGGAACAAGCGGTTCACGCGGTCCTGCAGGGTGTTTAACTCACGATAAGGGTAGAAACGGGTTAGTACGGTCATGATCAAATTCTCCTGTAAAGTCTTGAAGTTATCCGAAATCAATGGTTTAGATGGTTGATTAGCGTAAAGGAAGCATAAAATATTAGTCTAATATTATCAATATTGATATCTGATTTAATTTCAATTGCTTACGCAGGCTACCAGGCACTTCAAATATTCGGTTTCCGGGACAGTTAGCAGGATCGGATGATCTTTGGCCTGTCCGCGGCTTTCCACGATGCGAAGATTTCTGTGGACATCCCGGGCCGAATCTCCCACCACCTCCAGATACTGGGCGGGGCTGACGTGATAGGAGCAGCAGCAAGTGATCAGGATCCCGCCGGGACGCAGCATCTTGAGCGCGCGCAGGTTGAGTTCTTTGTAGCCGCGAAGGGCGGTTTCGAGGTTGCTCTTGTTCTTGGCAAAGGCCGGCGGATCGAGGACGATCGTGTCATACCGACGCCCGGCGTCGGCGTAGTCCCGCAACAGATCGAAAGCATTGGCCTCGACCCATTCAATGTCGCGGCCGTTCAGCGTGGCATTGCGGTCAGCCACCTCGAGCGCGGGACGGGAACTGTCCACGCCGCTGACCTTGGAGCAGGATTGGGCGAGATGCAGGGCGAAGCCGCCCTGGTAGCAGAAGACGTCCAAAGCCTCGCCGCTGGCGAAGCGCGCAGCCGCTGCATAATTTTCCCGCTGATCGAGAAATGAGCCGGTTTTCTGGCCTTCAAGCGCCTCGTAGTGGAAGCGCACTCCGTTCATGGTGACGACGGTACTGGTCTTTTCTCCCTGAATCAGGCCTGAGGGACGAGCCGGCAACTGCTCCAATTCGCGGATTCGGGGATCGACGCGTTCGGCGATGGACACCGGTTTCAAACGTTCGCTGAGCGCGGCGACAATGACGCTGCGGACCGGCTCTGCGTCCATAGCCTGGGTGAGGGCCTGGATGGAAAGCAGGTCGTTGTAGCGGTCCACGATCAGCCCAGGAAGAAAATCGGCTTCGCTGAAGATCACACGATAGGCGTCGCTGTCGCGCACCACGCGTGCCCGATAGCTTACGGCTGACCGGATGCGCTCGCGCACCAGGCCAGGCAGGTCATTTACCGGATGCGGAGAGATCATGCGGATCGCGATCTGCGAGGAGCTGCTATAGAGGGCCGTCCCCAGAAATTTTCCGCGCTCATCGGTGATGCCCGCGGCCGCGCCCGGAGCCACGCCGTCGGCCGAGGCGATGTCGGAGCGGTAGACCCAGACATGGCCGTCCTGCAGGCGGCGCGCGCCGCGGCGCGAAATCTTTACGACCGGAAGCGACGAAGCGGCCGACTTTGAGGGCATGCCATGATCTTACCTTGCATTGAACAACGCCACGAACCACGTAGGGGCAGATGTTCTCATCTGCCCGGCAGAGCGGAGCTCCGCTAGTTTTCGCGGCAGGCAAGGACCTCTCGAGCTGCGCTCGACTGGACAGATGAGGACATCTGTCCCTACGTGGTTCGTGGCGGACATCCTGGCTTACGGTTAGCTGGCGGCTGGGTGTTCTGACGCGGCTGCTTCGACGGGGGCTTCGCGGAGGGCTTTTTTCAGGTCGGCATGCAGTTCGTCGAGTTCGGTCATGGGCAACTCTGCGGCCCAGTCCTCAAGCTGTTGCAGGTCCAACGTGGTGTGGAGGCGCACTCCAGACCTGATGTCGTCGGCGAAAACGATGCTGAAGTCACCGGGCTGATTCTCGGTGTCACCAATTTTTCTGCCGGTATGGGCGTCATACACTCGCCGGCTGGCGCTTCCATCCGCATTCAGAAAAGCGAAGAAGACTTCGCCAAGATCGTTGTAATCTGCCCGGTAAAACCAGGCCTTGTCGACGTGGGTCTTGGGTCTAACCCGGCGCTTCGCGGTCAGGCTGGGCCGTTCTACCGCCACTCCGGTTGCGGGATCAAAGTAGAGAACGCGCTGGCAGGATTCGCAGACTATGATCTGTCCGTTGCGCACTTCGTTGTAAGTCTGCGGGCGCAGCATGACCTGGCATCCCATGCATTTCTGGTCGCGCACTTCGGCCAGGCCCGAGCCGCGAAATTTGGCCACCCGTTCGTACTGGCGTAGCAGGTCTTCGTTCACTCCTGCGCGCGCCTGATTGCGTTTGGCATTCCATTCCGCCAGCAGGTTTTCGTCTTCGGCGGTGCGTTCGCGGGCGGCGGCTTTTTCTTTCTCGATCTCCGCCATCTCGGCCTTCAGTTCGAGCTCGGCGGCCTTTACGTCTTTGTCGCGGGCGTCGGCGTTGAGCATCAACTCCAGAATCTTGTCTTCGTTGGACTTGATGTCCTGCTCGGCGAACTGGATTTCGTGCAGCAGAGCCTTGTACTGTTCGTTGGTCTTTACGGCGAGAGATTGGTCGCGATACTTGGAGATTTTGCCCTGCTGATCCTGGATGGCACTTTCGTACTTGCGTTTGGTGGCGTCGTCGGCCTTGACTGCGGCCTTGGCCCGTTCCAGACCGGCCTTGGTTCCGGCCAGCTTTTCCTCGATGGCGGCCACGCGTTTGGGCAGCGCGGCGACTTCCTGATTCAGACGGAGGATTTCGCGGTCCGCCTGCTGTAGCTCCATGAGGTGTTGCACGTCTGGAAGCATTGGGCTGGTGCAATTTTAGCACGCACAGCCGGCAGAACCGCTGTCTGTCACAGGCCACGTAGGGACAGTTGTCCTCACCTATCCAGGCGAGCGGCGCGCGCCAAGGTTTGGATGGTCCGCGCCGCCTACCCTTGCCATCCCGACCGCAGCGCAGTGGAGGGACCTGCTTGGCCGGCCGCCATGCAAGCTCGGAGCGCAAACCGCCGAGCTTTGCTCAGCCGGGCGGACAATGGCGTCCGCCCCTACGCAACCAGTGATAGGCTTTTAATGAGGCCAACCATCCATGCAACGTATGACCCTGGGAGACTTCGAACTCACTGCCGTTTCCGACGGCATTTACCACCTCGATGGCGGAGGCATGTTCGGCGTCGTCCCCAAAACCTTGTGGGAGCGGAAAGTAAAAGCGGACGGCAATAACCTGGTGCGGTTGGGATTGAACTCGGTGGTGGTGCGCACCGGGTCCGCAACCGTGCTGATCGAAACTGGCGTGGGAAACAAGCTTTCCGAACGGATGGTCAAGATCTACGGCCAACCCGCCCAGTTGTTGGAAAAGCTCAGCGTGGCGGGCATTGCGCCGGAAGATGTTGACATCGTGATCAACACTCACCTGCACTTCGATCATTGCGGATGGAACACAGTCCGCAACGGCGGTCAAATTGCCGCCGCTTTTCCCAAAGCAAAGTACTATGTGCAGGAAGGGGAATGGAAGCACGCGCACGAAAATCAGCGGGACGCGGTCAGCTACATCATCGAAAACTACGACCCGCTGGTCGAAAGCGGACAGATGACGCTGCTGCGCGGCGACGCGGAAATTGTTCCCGGTGTCTCGGTGCGCGTCTATCCCGGACATACACGAAACATGCAGGCCGTTTTGGTCCAGAGCGGCGGGCAGACCGCGTGCTACATCTCTGACTTGATTCCAACCAGCGCGCACCTCGACCTGAACTGGGTGATGTCCTATGACTTGTACCCGATCGAGACCATCGAAAGCCGCAAGCGTTATTACACAGAGGCCCTGCCGAAGAAGTGGCTGACCATGTTTACGCACGATGCGAGCATGCCTTGGGCCTACGTAACGAAAGACGAAAAAGGAAAGATGTTAGTGGGCAGTTGATTCGGTTATCCAATGGCGGCACAATTTTTTGTGCGCTGCCTTTTTACCCGTTGAGACTAAGCCCGGGATGACCCGGATGCCTAGGGCAGGAGGCCGAACACTCCCACGCTATCCGTCGTCCCCATGTAGACTTTGCCATTCACGATGGTGGGAGTGATGAACTTGTTGCCCGCTCCCAGCTGATCGCGGCTGCCGGCCTGGTTGCTGTTGTAGAGCTCATGCAAGGTGCTGGCATCGTAGGCATGGAGCACCGCCGGAGTCGTGTTTTCGGCTGCCCATACGATGGCGTTGCTGGTACCGTTCGCCGAAATGCTGGGAGTCGTGCCCGGATAGCGAAAGGTGTTGCTGGTCTGACTGGCAGGGCCGGTCGCGAGCATGGCATTAGTAATTTTGAAGGCCTTGATCGCGTCTCCAACTGCACCGTAGTAAAGCGTACCGTTGAAGTAGGCGGGCATACTGAAGATGCCGCCTCCTAACACTCCCGAAAGTTCCTGATAAATATTGTTGCTGCCGGCGTTGAACTTGCCCATCGCGTCCCGGTTGACCACGTAAATGTGTCCGTCTTTACCTGCGCCCACGGAGAGATGCCGGACGTTTCCGTTGCTATCGGTGAGATCGGGCAGCACCAGCGCCCCTCCCGAGCCGAGATCGGCGTCGGAGGCATTCTCCTGTTGTTGATTCTGCATCTCGAAGTAGTCCGCTACGGCGAGCCCGCCCGCAGTAGAAATCTTGAGGAACGCGTTGCCGTAGTTGCCGTTGCTGGGAAATCCACCGGCGTTGAGGGTGGTACCGAAATCACCGTTGGCATCGAGGACATAAATGTTCCCCGAGCCGTCCGCGGCCGGTCCGGTGTCCGCCATCCAAATGGCGCCTTCGCTACCGTTGGGGACGACGTTGAGGACCGTGGTCTGCGCTAGCGAGGTCTGGTTGTATCCCATGATCCAGCCGTTGTAGGGCCGAATGTCGCAGTGCGACGCCCAGGTGGTATACACCACTCCGTTCAGCAGGAGCAGAGCAGCCCGTTCTTTATACTGCGCCGGATCAAAGATCACATTGCCGTTGGAGCTGTTGTCTCCAGCGCCCGGAAATGAAGCCGTGATGTTCTTGGGGCCGCCGAACATTTCCGCTCCGGTGGTGACGTCAAGGGCGTGCAGGCGCTGGAAGTAAGTGGACCCGGATTTTGACATGGCCACCACGTAGATCACGCCGTGCGTGCCTGCATTGCGATCAATCACGGGCGTGGCGGTGATTCCGATCTCGGGTGTGATCTGGTCGCATCCCCGGGCATCGCTGGTGACTTCTCCCGAGCCCAGAGTCGAAACCTGCCACAACAGAGTGCCCGCGTCGGCGTCAAACGCGTAGACGCTGCCGTGCTCGGTCGCCACATAGAGCACGTTGCGGGTAGCACCACCGATAGCCAACTGGGCCAGGTAAAGCGGCTGGGCGTCGACTTTTCCATCCACCGGGAGCGAGCGGAGTTTGCCGAAAGTGGTGGAATTGACGTTCGCGGTGGTCAGGACGGTTTCGTTCAGGTTCTGCCCGGTACGGGCGACATCGTTGTGGTACGTCACCACGTCGACGGCGGCGGTCGCTCCGCCCCCGGTCGCCGCGCTCACCGACAGGGTCGCTGGGTTGCTGGTCACGCTGCCAACGGGGTTGCTGACTACCACGCGGAACCTGGCTCCGTTGTCAGCTGTCGTGACTGGAGATGTGGTGTAGCTGGCCGAAGTCGCGCCCGAAATCGCCAACTCGTTTCTCTGCCACTGGTAGGTCAAAGGGCCGTCGCCTGTGGCCGAGGTCGAGAACGTCGCAGTTTGGCCAGGCGCTACCGTCCGGCTTGAAGGATGGGTCATGATTGCCGGAACCCCCGCGCTGGGTGAAAGAGTCGAGGCCATGCCTCCGCCACATCCCACCAGGGTAAGCGCACAACTTAAAGACAGACACACTACGGCGACAGCTTGCAAGCGCATGATTGGGAAGACTCTCTCTCTAGGAAGCGGCTTAGAACAGTGGCATTTAACGATTAGGCCAGATTCATAAAGTTTGCCAGTTCGACTCTCTAAACTCGAAAGGGCTGACGCCTCGCAATGCCTACCATTCTTACAGTTCTCAAGCTGATTACGCCAATTCCAGTACGTAAATTCAAGTGACTTAAGGTCATGCCTTTTGGTACTCCGCGAACTCAGAACTCGGCCTTCAGGTCTCCTTCTTCTCGAACTTATCCAAATTGCAATTTGCAGTCCATCGCGCGCGCAAAAATCTCTACAGTTACGTTCGCGGCTTAAAGTTTGCTAATCTCGGGCGGCGAAATGCGAGTTGCCGCCATTCTTGGGTTGGGTTCCTCGACCAAGCATCTGAATCCGTTCGCACGAAATTCGGATGCAGTCTGGCAACTCGGGTTGCCCTCGAACCCAGCGGATGCCGATGCCATCCTGATTTTTGGCGGAGATGGCACCGTGCACCGTCATCTGCCGCAGTTGGTCAAACTGCAACTCCCCGTGCTCGTCGTCCCGCACGGTAGCGGCAATGATTTTGCGCGCGCATTGAAGCTTCGTAATGTAGACGACGCACTGGCTGCATGGCGCCAGTTCGCTTCGTGGCAGCGACATGGTGAAGCCCCAGGAGAGGACCCCGGCGGGGGACCCGACGAGAAGGACGAGAAAAATGTGCGCCGCATTGATCTGGGAGTGATCTCAGCCCTTTCTTCGTTCGGCGGACCCGCAGCCGCAAATGTACCCGAGCCCCACGGGCGCTACTTCTGTTCTGTCGGTGGGGTGGGTCTCGATGCCGAGGTCGCGCGGCGCGCCAACCAGCTTCCTCGCGCCCTGCGCCGCCGTGGCGGCTATCTGCTTAGCCTGCTGCCGGCGCTGTCCGGCTTCCAACCCGTGGCGGTGAAGGTCCAGGCCTCGCGAAACGATCCTGCGAGCAGATTGGATACTCGTCACGACGGGCCTGCGATGGTGGTCGCGTTCGCCAACACCCCCGCTTATGGAGGAGGTATCCTGATCGCGCCGCAAGCCCGGCTCGACGACGGCAAACTCGAAATCTGCGTGGTCGAGGCCATGGCAAAGCCTCGCCTGCTGCGGCTTTTTCCGTCTGTCTACTCCGGCCGCCACTTGAACCTCCCCGAGGTTAAGTATTTTCAGGCGGACCGGTTACGGATCGAAACCGAAAAGCCATCGCAGGTGTATGCCGACGGCGAGCACATCTGCTCCACCCCAGTGGAAGTGACGGTGGAGCGGGCAGCGCTGAAAGTAATCGTGCCGGCGTTTTGGACCGGTTGATACTCTCCGGCTTCTCAAAGCAAGGAGCCATGGCTGCGCCCACTCTTGAAGAAGGCAGCCCGCTTCACTGTCCGGAAAGCCTCGACAAAAAAAGGCGGATGCAAAGTCCGCTCTGTTTTTAATCTCCAGCCGCTAGCCCGGGCCCAGATACATCACGTGCACATAGGTCCCCAGACGCGCGTTGTACGCCAGGTACCATCCATCGTGGTCGGGGTCCTGATAAATCACGATGTCATCGCTGTCCCAGAGCCAATCGGCGCAGGCATCGTAATCGTACGGTGCCGCCTGAAAAAAGAATCCGCCTACGTCGAAGCGATCGCGATTGCCTCCGTGCAGCCTCCAAATATGCTGGGGCCCAATCGCTCCGGTGAAACGTCCATGCTCCCAGGGATGGTCGAGATGATAGTGAACGTCATTCCTCCCCGTGTCGTGTCCGATCCAGCGATCGTTCTCCGCGTGAACGTGCGGTGCGGGCGGATGCCCCTGCGCATCCTGATAAGTGCGCCGCTGCTCACCTTGCTGGGGTTGAGGTTGCTTTCGGGGCGCAGGCGGAGTTCTGGTTGGAGGTGGGCCATGCTGCGGAATATGCCCGCCGCCAACTCCCTGCTCATGTGTCATGCCCTGCCGCGGTTGACTGCTGTGCGGTTGACTTCTCGGTTGTTCAGCCCGTTCTTGCGCGGACAATGCCTGCGCCAAACTCACGATACATACGACCAACCACACGGCTAGAAAGCCGCTGAAATTCTTCATACACCCTCCTCTCGCCCGGAAATAGATTACTACACGTGTGAGGTTTTAGAGGACCTTCACGGCCGCTGAGTTGGATTAACACGCAAGTAGTTTTGAGCGCCAGAAGAGAGCAGTGATGCCACAACTAGGATTGTTAGACGAAGCGGGAGCGCCACAAGGGCGACGGTGTGCTCAAGAATATCCACACAGCCGCTTCACGTATGTCTGCCCCCGCCACAATCGGTCAACAGAAATCGGTTCCCGGTAGTTCCGTCGATGCTGTCTATCGAAGATCCCCCTGCGTCTTTGGCGCGGTCCTACTGACCGCTTGCGCTGAGGATCATTTGAGTACCACTATCCAGATGAACGTTGCTGGTGCTCGAACTGATCACCGAGCCAGCGTTCGCAGAGCTGGTGGTTGCCGGCGCCAGATTCAAGCCGTGAAGTCCAACCACGCCACGGCTGGTCGAATTCAGGCCACCCGCTACACCGGCGTCCGCGGAGTGAGCGGCATGCACGGTCCCGCCCGCTGCGCCCCCGGCCGTGTTCACCACGTGCCCGGTGGTCGAGGTCACTCCTCCCAAAGCGCCGCGTGTTGCCCCGGATCCGGAAGTGCTTGCCATTCCGGACAGGTTTTCACCCGCCATCGTCGAACCTCCCATCTCTGAATCGTCCTTGGCTGCGGACGCATTCGCCTGGGAGCTGCCGATGGCCTGCAGGGTAAGCGCCATGGGAACCTGGGTGCCATTTTTCAGGATCGCGTGTTCGAAGGCAATTCCCATGTGGGATTCCTGCTCTCCCTTCTCACGCGCCTGCACCTCGGTAATGTGGCCCACGAGCTTCGATCCCTTGGGCAAGATCGTCTGGCCGTTCGACTTCATGTCCTGCGTGGTCTTGGCCACGACTTCATCGCCCGGTTTGTTCTTGCGGGCATCGACTGGTTTGGTCAATTCTGCCTGAACCGTGCTGCCGCCCTGCAGTTGACCCGCAGTCGCGGCCTGCGCTTGACCGTTCTTTCCGGAAACGGCGGTCCCTTGCATAGCCTTGGCCGAGGAATTCGAACCGGCCTGGACTCCGGACTTGTTCGCCGAGACTGAGGTATCTTGCGAAGCCGCCGCTCCAGTTTGCATGTCGGCAGAACTCTGGGCCAGGCACACGGCCGAGAGCAAGGCTACTGTCAGCAGTAAAGCAATGGTTCTGTTCATGTCAGGTTCCCCCAAAACTGTAAATTTAGGCCCGCCGCCTGGATACCGCGCGGAAGGCCTCATGACCCGACGTTAAGATGCAGTCCGCGCTCCACCCGGTGGCCAAGGGCAATGGGGCCCAACTGTCTATAGGGATCAATTATTTAGGAGGGAATGCAGGTAATGTGTGACGGCGGTAATGATGTAAAATCGGCGCGGTTTAGGCAGGAGTTGCTCGGTTGTTTCTGACGCAGGATAGCTCTGCCAGCGAGCCTCAGGCGATCATGACTTGTTTGATAGATCGTCCAGCGCGTACAACCAAGGGACGGGAAGGACGTGGCACGGCGAGTTTCACTTTTTCAACGGTTTCTCCGTCGATTGCGACCGCCTTCTGTTTTATCTTGCGACCTGCGTCCGAAGCCGACTCGGCGAGCCCTGCCTCGGCCAGTAATTTGTCGATTCTTACAGGCACGGCTGTATCGAGTCCGAGATCTGCGGCCAAGACCAGAACATCGGCCGGCGGAGGTTTAACCCCAATCGGCTCGCCCGAACCCGCAGCGATCTTATCGATTTGTACGGTCACCACTTCGAGTACGTCCGGGGTTTCACGCTTCTGAAACTGCTTCGCCCAGTCCTCCGCCGCTTTCTTCGCAGCTTCCGCCGAATGAAAATCGGTCACGATGCGACGCGCCAGATCTTTCTTCGCTTCCATCGGGTGCGACTCGCGCTTCATCTTTTCAATTTCCGGAAGCTGCACATCCGTCAGCAGCTCGTAGTATCTCCACATCATCGCGTCGGAAATGGACATCACTTTGCCGTACATCTCGAGCGGCGGTTCCTGGATGCCGATGGCATTGCCCAGCGACTTCGACATTTTCTGCACGCCGTCGAGGCCTTCGATGATGGGCGTGGTCAAGACCACCTGCGACTCCTGTCCGTAGGCGCGCTGCATTTCGCGGCCGACCAGCAGATTGAATTTCTGGTCGGTGCCGCCCAGTTCGACGTCGGCCTGGAGCGCGACCGAGTCGTATCCCTGGGCCAGCGGGTAAAGCAGTTCGTGCAGGGCGATGGGCTTTTCTTCCTGGAAGCGCTTGTGGAAGTCTTCGCGCTCGAGCATTTGCGAGACCGTGAACTTGGCGGTGAGGCGGATCCAGTCCGCGGGCTTCATCTTGTCGAACCACTCGCTGTTGAAGCGGGTCTCGGTCTTGGCCTGGGAAAGAATCTTGAACACCTGCGCCATGTAGGTCTTGGCGTTGCGCATGATGTCTTCCGCGCTCAGCGGCGGACGAGTGGCGGAGCGTCCGGTGGGATCGCCAATCATGCCGGTGAAGTCGCCGATCAGGAAGATGACGGTGTGGCCGAGGTCCTGAAAATGTTTGAGCTTGCGCAAGAGCACGGTGTGGCCGAGATGAAGATCGGGCGCGGTAGGATCGAAGCCGGCTTTTACGCGCAGCGGCTTGCCGGAGGCGAGAGACTTCTCCAGCTTGGAGCGCAAGCTCGGACTCCTTCACGATTTCGGCGGAGCCTTTTTTGATGTAAGCCAGTTGTTCGTCAACGGGAGGGAACGTGGGCATAGGGTAAAGATTATAGCGGCGGGAGGAGCGATTGCAGAGCTCTCAGACCCTTAGCTGTCCGCAAGCGAGGCAACGAATATCGAGACCGGCTGATTCGTTTCGTCGAGGAGCGTGTCGGCTTGTTGTCGCCGCACGATGCCGGCATCGACTAGAGTTCCAGCAAACCTGAAATGTATGTGCCGAACGGCCTACCTGGCTGTGATCTTCGTCACAAGCCTTCTGCCCGACGATTTCGTACTTCCCCTCGAGCACAATTTGATCGCCTCCGAATACGCCACGTGCTCCTGCTCCAGAATGCGCGCGGCCAGGGTGTGCTCGTCGTCGGTGTCCAGCACCGGCACGGTTTCTGCACGATGATGGCTCCGTGGTCGAGTTCTTCGTCCACGAAATGCACGGTGCAGCCGGTAACCTTCACGCCGTAGGCGAAGGCTTGCTCCTGCGCCTCCAGGCCGGGAAATGCGGGCAGCAGCGAAGGATGAATATTCAAGAATGCGCCGCGGAAATTGCTGCACGAACCAGGGCGAGAGCAGGCGCATGTATCCCGCCAGGCAGACCAGATCGACTTTGTGCTGCTGCAAGGCGGCGACGACTTCGCGATCGTGCTCTTCGCGCGGCTTGCCCTTGGATGGAATGACCAGGGCTTCGAGTCCCATGCGTCTTGCGACTTCGAGGCCGCCGGCGTCGGGCTTGTTGGAGATGACGACGGCAATGCGAGCGTTGGGGATTTTGCCCGCAGCCACGTTCTGGGCGATGGCTTCGAAGTTCGAGCCGCGTCCGGAGAGTAGGATGCCGAGGTTTTTCATGGGAGCTTTCAGCCGTCAGCTTTCAGCCATCAGCTTTTCGACCAGACATCATAATTCACGCTCGCATGATGTCATCTGAGCGCAGCGAAGACCTATGCATTTGCCGCTACCTGCACGCGGCACTTAGCCCGTTCACTTCCTGCGGCCGGGACGTCACGGACGCGCCGGCGCGCTACATTGCGATTTGCCCGCCCTAATCAGGTCGGATATAGTTTTTGCAGCCATGTATCAGGACTTTCACGCCGTCGATCGCTGGAGCAAGAAGCAAGTGCACTGCGTCTATCAGGCGCTTGTCGTCGCCATTGCCACGCGCCACGCCGACGCCGTCGACATCAAGTTTCTGGTGGACGGGCGCACGCTCTGGGTTGCGCTGCCCCATCCGGCGTGGGTGGAATACAAGAAGCGCACCGGCAAGGTGATCACCGACAGCTCGCGGTGGAAATTGCCGGCCACTATCTGAAGACCGCGCTGGAATCCGGCGAGGGCGTGGGACGGGAAATGTATTCCTTGACGGTGGAAGAGACGCTGAAGCATCTCGAAGCAGTGGTGAATCAACCGGAAGCCCAGCCTGTAACTTAGTTTGGTGGAGGACGGGCGTCCCGCCCGGCCCATGGCCGCTAAGACGGGCGAGACGCCCGTCCTCCATTTTCTTGATCGCGATCTTGTCTACAACCGGCAAATCAGCAATTCCCGCTCGTAAATCATCTCGGGCGGAAGATGCGCGTGCAGAAGAATGAACAGTTCTTCGTGACCGATCACTTCCGATTTCCACGCTGCCCGATCGACCGCCTGTAATTTCTCAAATTTCTCTTTCGGGAAATCCAGACCCTTCCAGTCGATGTCTTCGTAGTGCGGAGTCCAGCCGATAGGCGTTTCCTTACCCTGGGAGCGGCCGTGGACGCGGTCCACGATCCATTTGAGCACGCGCATGTTGTCGCGGAATCCGGGCCAGACGAATTTGCCGTCGGCGTCTTTCCTGAACCAGTTCACATGGAAGATGCGCGGCGTGCGGCTGAGCGAGCGCTGCATTTTGATCCAGTGGCGGAAATAATCGCCCATGTGATAACCGCAGAAGGGCAGCATGGCCATGGGGTCGCGGCGCACTTTGCCGATTTCTCCCGCCGCCGCGGCGGTCGTCTCCGATCCTATGGTGGCTCCGACATAAACTCCGGCGCTCCAGTTGAAAGCCTGGTATATCAGCGGAATGGTGGTGGCGCGGCGGCCGCCGAAAATGATGGCGCTGATGGGCACGCCGGTGGGATCTTCCCAGGCCGCGTCGATGGTCGGACACTGCGAAGCCGGGGCGGTGAAGCGCGCATTGGGATGCGCCGCCTTGGCGCCGGTTTTCTTTCGCGATCTCCGGCGTCCAGACGTTTGCCTTGCCAATCCTGCAACTCGGCGGGCGGCTCGTCGGTCATGCCCTCCCACCACACACCACCTTCCGGAGTGAGAGCCACATTGGTGAAGATGGTGTTGCGGGAGAGCGTGGCCATCGCGTTGGGATTGGTTTTCTTTGACGTTCCCGGGCGCCACGCCAAAGAATCCGTATTCTGGATTGATGGCGCGCAGACAGCCTTGAGCGTCAGGCTTGATCCAGGCGATGTCGTCTCCGACGGTCCAAATCTTCCAGTCCTTAAGTCCCTTCGGGCGGGACCATCATGGCAAAATTTGTCTTGCCGCAGGAACTGGGAAAGGCCGCCGCCACATAGGTTTTCTTGCCCTTCGGATCTTCCACGCCGAGGATGAGCATGTGCTCCGCCATCCAGCCCTCGTCGCGCGCGATGTTGGAAGCGATGCGCAGAGCAAAGCATTTCTTGCCCAGCAGCGCATTGCCGCCATAGCCCGAACCGTAAGACCAGATTTCGCGGGTCTCGGGAAAGTGAACAATGTACTTGTCCGGGTTGCATGGCCACGGAACGTCCTTCTGGCCGGGAGCCAGCGGCGCTCCCACGCTGTGGATGCAGGGCACGACGCGCTGCTCGTCTTTATCAATTTCCTTGAAGACGTCGATCCCGATGCGCGCCATGATGCGCATGTTCACCACCACGTAGGGCGAGTCGGTGAGCTGCACGCCGATCTGCGACATCGGCCCGCCCACCGGACCCATGCTGAAGGGCAGCACGTACATGGTGCGTCCCTGCATGGCGCCGTTGAATTTCTCCTTCAACTTGCGGCGCATGACGTAGGGGTTTTCCCAGTTGTTGGTGGGACCGGCGTTGTCCTTCGACAAGGAACAGATAAAGGTGCGGTCTTCGACCCGGGCCACATCGCCGGGGTCGGAGCGGGCCAGGAAACAGCCCGGGCCACAAATCTTCATTCAGCTTGATGAATGAGCCGCTGGCCACCATTTCGCGGCAGAGCTTGTCATATTCCGCCTGCGAGCCGTCCACCCAGTGAATGTCCTTGGGCTTGGTCAATTCGGCAGTTTTTTCGACCCATTTGACGAGATGTATATTGCGCGTGAGTGGACCACGCGAACGTGCAGTTTTCATAGCCATCCTGAACGGGGAGTGTAAGTGTCAACGCTGTGACAATCGTTATTCGTACATTCCATTCTGCCAGAGAAGCGGCCGGAATGCTTGCAGGCGACGGTTTCAGACCGAGCCGAGGTTCAGACCGTCAGCGTACGGCCTCTAAGAAGCTGTAATCATTAGGCTTACGGTTTTGCGCTCCGGGATCGTTGTCCTTCTGGTTCCATTCCTGCGCGCGAACCGAAGCTGGCACTTCCGAGTTGCTGTCAGGTCTCTTTTCCCGGTCTAGTCAGACCGTCCGCAGCATCTAACCGAAAAAACCATATGTCTCAATCACGGCCCGGAATGACCGTGGGAGAACTGTTTGCCGCCTGGGGAAGCATCCTCAGCGGACGGGCTCCCATGCTTTCGATCGAAATTACCCGCGAGTGCCCTCTAAGTTGTCCCGGATGTTACGCCTACGGCGACTCCCATCTGGGGGGCGAAAAGAAGTTAACCGAACTTGCCGACCTGCGTGGCGACGCGTTGGTGGCCGGAGTTCTGGGGCTGGTGAAGAAGCACCGGCCGCGCCACGTTTCCCTGGTCGGCGGCGAACCCATGATCCGGCACCGCGAACTCAGCCAGATCCTGCCTGCACTGAGCCAGCAGAATATTTTCACCATGGTGGTGACCAGCGGGATCATTCCCATACCTGATGGAATGGATGGGACTGCGGCGGAACCGGGTGGCGGTCTCCATTGATGGCCTGCCCGAGCACCACGACCCGCGCCGCAAGCCGGCGACCTACGCTCGCATCCTGGAAAACATCCGCGACCGCGAGGTGAACGTTCATTGGACGATCACCGGGCCGATGATGAAGCGCCCCGGATATCTCGAAGAATATCTGGCGTTCTGGCAGGCGCGACCCGAGGTGAAGCGGATCTGGGTGAGCCTTTACAGCCCGCAGCAAGGCGAACACACCCCGGAAATGCTCACGATGGAAGAGCGGCAACGGGTAGCGCGGGAATTGCCGGAGCTGAGAGATGCGTATCCGAAGCTGCTGATGAATCCGGGTATCGGGCAAGCTCTGCTCGAGCCGCCTAAAAATCCGCAGGAATGTCTTTTCTCCAAGATGTCGACCAATTTCTCGGCTGACCTGACGACGCGGGTCGAGCCTTGCATTTTTGGCGGCACGCCGGATTGCAGCCAGTGTGGCTGCGTGGTTTCAAGCGGGCTGCATTATGTGCAGCAGAGAAAGCTCGTGGGCCCGCTGAGCATCGGCCACCTGGTTCGCGGCTCGACGGCCATCGGCTCGCTGATGAATCGACTGCGATCGGGATCGGTGAATCCGTATCGCTGGAACGAACGCGGCGCACGGACAGTCACACCCGGCTGGCCTGGTCCAGATCGGCTCTGGGGGATCAGACTAGCATTCTCACGCTTTCTTTAACGCGCGCACGATCACGACCAGCAGCACTGCGCCCAGAATCGCAACCAGAATGCTCGGAATCAGCCCACCGCTGGTATAGATGCCCAGCAGGCGCAGAACCCAGCTGCCGAAGATGGCGCCGGCGATGCCGAGCAAAATGTCGACCAGAACACCGTAGCCCGCGCCTTTCATGATTTTGCCTGTAGCCCAGCCTGCGACCAGCCCCACCAGAATGATGTAGATCAAACCGCCCATAGGTCCTCCAGATACGCCGCGGAAGCGTATGCCGGTGAGAGGCGGCTGTCAAGCTTAGGCCTTGACAGCTTAGGCCCACCACAGTCCACGCAGGGGCAGATGTCCCATCTGGCCAGTCGAGTGCAGGTCGACACGGTTTTGCCCCCGGACACAGTTGCGGAGCTTCGCTCCGCCGGACAGCCGAGGGCGGCGGTCCCCACGTGGACTGTGGTAATGAATTCTGTGGTTAAATTGTTACCTGATGTTTGCCCGCCGGATTCGCGTGGAGTATGAAGAGAACGGACGCCGCGTGCCCTGTCCGATGAGGTGGCTGGACAGTTTCTCCATGCGCAATTTCACCAACGCCAGCGTGTTTGACAACACCCTGCCAGTCGCCGATGGGCTCATGGAAATCGGAACCCACGTTCCTGTCAAGGAATTGAAAGCGGCGATGGAGGACTGGTTCCGGAGAAAGAGCTATCTGCCGAAGACAGGCGTATTAGTTCTTACCGAGTCGAAGGATACGTCAGCATGAAACTCGAATGGCTGAGTCCGCAAAAGCTATTGCTACTCGTCATAGTGCAGCAGCGAGAATACGTCATACTCTTTCAGCCTGTCACGCCCGTTCAGGAAGTCGAGTTCGACCACGAATCCCAGGCCGGCGATATCGGCTCCTAATGAATGGGCGAGCTTTGCTGTCGCCTCGGCGGTTCCGCCTGTAGCCAGCAGGTCGTCGACAATGAGCACGCGCTGGCCTTTCTGGATCGCGTCCTTGTGGATCTCCAAAGTGTTGGTGCCATATTCCAGGGCATAGTCAAACTTGGCAGTGGCGGCCGGCAGCTTGCCGGGCTTGCGCAAGGGGACGAAGCCCGCATTCAGACGATAGGCGACTGCGGGGCCGAATATAAAGCCTCGCGCTTCCATGCCCAGCACTAGGTCGATACCGGCAGTGAGGTAGTGTTCGGATAGCGCGTCGATCAGCATGGCGAGGCCGAGCTTGTCCTTGAGCAGAGTGGTGATGTCGTAGAACAGGATGCCCTTCTTGGGGAAATCCGGAACTTCGCGGATCAGCTTTTTCAGCGGCTCGCAGTTGAGACGCGGCTGCTGCGGCGCGGGGTTCGGCATTTACCAGGCTCCTTCGATGCGGAAACTTGTGAGGCCGGCGACCGGCTTGGTTTCGACCTCCTCGACATCATCCACGCGAGCCGCGCGGGGTCCGGCTCGCAGACGCGATCTGAGCCCGAGCAGTTGATCGCGCGATCCCATGGCTAAAACTTCCACGCTGCCGTCGGCGTTGTTGCGCACCCAGCCGGCGATGCCGAGGATGTGCGCCTCGCGTTCCACGAACCAGCGAAAGCCGACACCCTGCACTCGTCCGCGGACGACGAAGCGACGGGCTTGCGTAGTTTTTTCGGCGGAGGTCATCTAACTCTAACCACTACTATCCGTCACCTTGAGCGGAGTGTAAGCTAAGACCGGCGCCGGTGATCATGGGTTTGCTGCCAACTTCTGGCCACTCGCGAAATCCCACGCCGCGGCGGCATTGTAACTCTAGGGGTCTTTTGACTCCGCTGAGGATGACCACCTAGGTTATGCCCGTGACAGGTACGCGCCTTCTGCCGTGTCCACGCGGATCTTTTCGCCTTCGTTGATGAAGGGCGGAACGTGCACCACCAGTCCAGTCTCGGTCTTGGCCGGCTTGGTCACGCTCGAGGCCGTGGCGCTCTTCAATCCTGGCTCGGTTTCGATCACCAATAACTCGACGGTCTGGGGCAGTTCGATTCCTACCGCTTTGCCATCGAAGAATTCCACTTTGATCTGAAGATTAGAGATCAGGTAGTTGACGGCGTCGCCCAGAATCTCCCGGGTCAGGTGGGTCTGCTCGAAGTTAGTGGTGTCCATGAAGTAGTAGCTGTCGCCGTCGGCGTACAGAAATTCCATCTCGACTTCATCCACGGTTATTTTTTCGATGGGATCAGGGGAGCGGAAACGGTGTTCGAACATAGCGCCAGTCCGCAGGTTGCGCAGTTTTGCCTGGATAAAGGCGCGCAGGTTGCCGGGAGTGCGGTGCTCAACGCTGAACACGGAATGCAGATCATTGTTGTGTTTGATGATCATGCCGGGGCGAAGCTGGGTGGCGGGGATAGCCATTGCTGGGTAAGTCTCCTTAAGCTGTTGCGATTACGTCGGCGGAAGGCGGGCAGGCCACATTTTCCGCCGGATACGGGGTTCCAACTCTTTATTTTACACGGGCTTGAGCTGATTTGGGAACAGCACCCAAACTGTTACCCGGAAAAACGCAGAAAGAAACCCGCCAACCCGGAACGGACAGCTAGAATCAGACAAAAGAACTTCAAAACGAAATCGAGTCTGAAAGGAATTTTATGCGCACTGGAAATTACGAAGCTTCGGATCGCGGCAGCGCCGCGGGCACCGCTGTGACCTTCCTGCTGATCGGGTTGGGCGCCGGTGCCCTGCTCGGCATGTTGCTCGCCCCCAAAGCGGGCAAGCAGATGAGAAAAGACCTGCGTCGCAAATTTGACACCGCCCGGGAAACGGTCGACGAGTGGACGGACGACGCGAAAGAATTTGCCGAAGAAGCCATGGAACGCGGCGCGGAAATCGCGGACGTGGTCAAAGAAAGAGTGGCTCCCCTGACCAAGGCCATGCGCCGCTAGAAGAGGATGTCGGCCCTCGGACTCTAGCCCTCCGCGCGCTCGATGTGGCTATGGCTGCATTTGTTCGTCCGACGTAAGCACGGGCGGCCACGCCCGTGCCTCCATTTCATAAATAATGCCGAGGTCTGAGGTCCGACGCCCGAAGTCCGTGCTCAGTAGAGCCGGAAGCTCACTTGCACGTTGACTTCTACCGCGACAGGCTTGCCGTCGAGAGTGGCGGGCTGAAATCGCCAGGTGCTTACGGCTGCGATCGCTTTCTCGTCCAAACCCATCCCCAACGAGCGCTGCACCCGGACGTTGTGCGGTAGTCCATCCGCACCGACTACCAGCCACAGCAATACCGCGCCCTGATATTTCGCCTTGCGAGCGGCATCGGAGTAGTCGGGATCCGGTTCATAGATGGGGCGCGGCTGAGTCACACCGCCAATGCCGGGGCGAAACACGTTGCCGCCGTCGTAAGGTCCAAAGCCTGGTCCGCTGCGCGGACCCACACCTCCACAGCATCCGCTGCCGATTCCACCCCCACCGCCGGGACCATTCGAAGGCAATCCCTGAACCCTAGAGAGCGGGTCGCCGAGTTGTGCCAGCTGGGGCAGTTTGACCTCTGACAATGCCATCACGCTGGGCGGCTCCGGAAGCTTCGGATCAGGGTTCAAAGGCACCGCTTCCGGCGGAGTCAGTTGGTCGGCGAGCGTCAGAGTCGGTAAAGCACCTCTGGAGGCAGGCAGAGGATCGCGCGTACCGCCTCCGCCATGCCCGCTTGGATTTTGCGGCAAGAATGAGATGGGGCCGACGTTGATGGCATGACTGACCATCGGACCTTGGTCGTTGGTGCGATCCGTGATCCAAGCCGCGAGCCAGAACAGAAGGGCCATTGCGATCGCGTGGACGAGGAATGAGGCCAGAAAGTTTTCTGGCCGAGTGCGGTAAAGGCCGATGCTATCGCTGAGAATTCCTGGGAAAATCGATGCCGGTGTATTTGCCGTCATGGTCGCTCCCGCGTAACCAATCGGGATGATTTCATGGTGAGACGCCGCCGATCAGCAAAAGGATACCTAACCCGACGTCCCAGGTCCTATTTGAAGATGGACGCGAAAAAGCCTTTGACCTTGCCCATGACGCCCTGGCGCGGCTGGGGATCGGGCGGCGGTTCAGCCATAGTGAGCAGCGGCGAGGGACTGGTTGCACGCGAAAAGGGCAGAATTTCGCGTGCTAGATCTGGCGGTGATGGGGGCAAGTCGCTGGCTCGGAAGACGAACGGGGCCTCTACCTGCGCATGGGCCGCGCTGGGCGAAGGAGCTGGCAACTCGGCCACCTCGGGAGGAGGAGCGGTTAGCGTCACCTGTGATTGGGGTCCGTCCTGAGACGGCATCTTTGCGGCTGACTGTGGAGCTGGCACCGTTTTGGCCTCGTCTCCAGGTTGCGCCAGGTGCACTGTCTGGTGGCAGGTCTTTCTCGGAAACTGCGGGCGCAGGCGCTGCCGCGCGCATCGCCGGGATTTGCGGCGGAGGACATCCGCAGTCGTCGGGCACCGTTGTCTCCATCTGGTCGAGCCGCCCCGAACGAAAGAAAATCTGTTCGTTGGCTTTCACCTGATAGCGTGCCATTGCCCATAAGTTCGGAAACGATCACAGAAGCCGTGTTTCCGGGCAAAGCGCGAATGCAGGTATCCCCTCGAGGATTGGCGCTGATCGCGTAGTGAAACTCACCCGGGCCGGCGAGCAGCATGCGGAAGTCGGGCGTGACCACGGAATCGGTCGGAGGCATTCAGCGTGTAGTGAGTTTCAAGCGCGCCGGTACTCATACCCAGCATCAGGTCGCTGCCATTTTCGGAAGGAGTCACGGAGAGAGTTGTCTTGGGACACACGCGGACCTCGCCGCCCCGAGCCAGTCGCAAGATCGTCGTATCTGGGCCTGCGGTCACTGCAGAATCGGCGGACAAACGGCTCCCTGCTTCCACCACGACGCCGGAGCTCCCCGGAACGACCGGTACGAAAGCCGGCTGAACGCCCTTGGTGAAAGCGGGCACAGACGGGGTTTCGATGTTCTGCCTGGCCTCGGCCATGGGGTGCATGCGTACCAGCAGGCGTTGGTCCTTGCTGTCGCTGCTGTAACCGACGGGATGGACCAAGTCCACGACAACCCGAGTCACCGGCGGCGTTTGCTGAAACTGATTGATTCGCACAGCGCGTACCTGCTCGCTGCCCACTTCGAGCCGTTTGAGCGACAAGACTTTGGTGTTGGGCAGGTCGATGACCAGCCGGGGCGGACTGTCGAGGAATTCGATCGAGGAATCAGGAGTCTGGCTGGAGATGATCTCCAGCGCGGGCCCTTCCGCGTCGGAAATCATTTTCACCGAACGCAGGACTGCGGGCGGCCCCTTATGGATAGGAGGGTCATCCGGCGTCTGCGCCTGGCCAAAGCCGGCGCCCAGCGTAGCCGCCAGCAAAGAAAACCACACAAGTTGGCAGCCGATACGGGGCAAAGACTTCACTTTCGGAGACAAGGGTTATTAATGCAACGATATCACCGTGGCGTGTCGTGGTGAAGTGACAAAAGGTCGGGCGTCGGGCGTCAGACCTCGGACCTCAGCCCTCGGACTTCTGACCTCGGCCTTTAGACTTTGAGGCCTTGGAGGTCGGAAGAACTGTGGTTTTCGGGTGGAGCTGGGGTTTGGCCGTCAAATGAGTGCCTTGTCGTGAAAGTGTAAGAAGCAGGGACTTGCCGAGGTCCGACGCCCGCGCCTGAGCTCCACTACGGCTCGGCCAGGAATTCGTACTCGTCGATCACGGCCGCCACGGCGACTTTGCCGTCGCCATCATCGACTCGTACAACTTTCCCTTTGCAACGCACCCGGATGCTTTCGGTCAGGGTAATTTCAGGCGGGAGGGTCAGCGTGAACTCAATGATCGACCCTGGGGCGATCGCAGAATCCACGTAAAAGCAAATACCGCGTGCGCTCACGTCTCGAGTCTGAGCGCTTTTCTCTTGCGATCCGTTGTCTGAATAAGTGACGGCCACGGGCAACCGCAGTGCAAAACGGCGCGTAGCGCGCTTTTCGGGTTCAGACTCGGGCATGAGGTCTCCGTAAAACTGCAATAGCATGGCGTTTTGGCTCCGGCGTGTCAAGCCAGTATTTCGGCATGTGTGGCGTTGAGATACGGCAAAATGCGCATCGGTGAGAGTATGCCGACAACTCGGAAGGTTCCGACGAACTCTGGTATAAGCTAGAAGCTTGGCGGCCCGGCCTATGGTTTTCGTTCTCGACAATTACGATTCGTTCACCTACAACCTGGTCCAATATCTGGGCGAGCTAGGGGCCAAGGTCGAAGTGCGACGCAATGACCGGGTAACGCCCGCGGAGGTGGAAGCGATGCATCCGGAACGGATCGTGCTCTCGCCAGGTCCGTGCACACCGCAGGAAGCTGGAATCACCATCCCACTGATTCACCATTTCGCCGGCAAGTTGCCGCTGCTGGGGGTTTGCCTGGGGCATCAGGCGATTGGCGCGGCGTTCGGAGGCAATGTCATACGTGCCCCTCACCTCATGCATGGCAAGACCAGCCAGATCCAGCACGACGGCAAGACGATCTTCGGTGGTCTGGCGTCTCCCATGACGGCGACGCGTTACCACTCTCTGATTGTCGAAGAAAAAAACTTGCCCGCCGATCTGGAGGTGAGTGCCTACACCACCGAGCGAGACGGGTCGCGCACGATCATGGGCTTAAGGCATCGGAAGTTTCCGGTCGAAGGTGTGCAGTTCCATCCTGAGAGTGTGCTGACCGACGGAGGGAAGAAGTTGGTCGAGAATTTTCTGAGGATCTAGCGCAGATCTCGAGTTGCTAGACCCGACAGGGAATTCGCCAATCCACACGCACTGAAACCCAACCCGCCTTCAGAGGTTCTCGAGCTTCGTCCGGCAGAGGGACCTGCGCCAGGACCAGTCGAAGTGATAAATTTGGTCAAAATCTCCTCGCAAGGACAGGTTCCATGGCGATTCCACTTTCCAACGAAGTAAGAGCGTTGCTAGATGGCCCCAACTTTGCCCATCTCGCCACTCTCATGCCTGACGGCTCACCGCAGAGCGTGCCCGTTTGGGTAGGCCGTGAAGATGACCGCGTTTTGATCTGTACTGGGGAAGGCTCGCTCAAAGGAAAGAACACGAGGCGCGATCCGCGTGTTTCACTCTCCATCGTCGACTTCCACGACCCGTACAGGGAAGCCCAGCTTCGAGGGCGTGTGGTCGAGCGTCGCCCGGATGGCGACTTGAAGTACATGGACCCAATCTCGCTCAAGTACACCGGCAAGCCGTTCCCGTTTCGCAGCCCAGAGGAGAGAGTGGTGCTCGTGATCGAATTAGAGAAGGCGCGCTACACTAAGCTCCCTTTCGAGCATACGCCGCCCAAATAGCGCAAATTCTCTGGGTGTTCCTTGGGACAGTGGCAAAGACTGGAAAACGCGCTGCGGTCATCGCTTAAGAAAAAGCAGGCGACTACTCACGATTCGGTCAATGACCGCCGTCTTCGCTTCGGGGTGTGTCATGAAGATCGCAATTCATTCTAGTCCCCCCGGACTATCACCAATCACCTCCACAACCGTTACTGCTGAGCTTCGAGCCGAAGAGTCTCAAACCGGGATTGCACCACGAGCTAGTGGTAACCCGCTACGCTGTGGCCCCACACCCACGAATGTGTGCGACGACACGCGAACACCGGACCTCAGGCGCTAAAGGGCGCTGAGTTTTCGCGACCTGGCGGCACGAGTGACCTCGTGCTCTCCCAGGTTGATATTTGTTGGCTCAGGTTTTCGTGCTGCGCAAACTCCTGTACTACACTCCGCGGAAGGCCAGCGCCAGCAGCCAAACGTTCAGGACCGCGATTAATACCGCGGTGAACCAGGACAGGAACGTCAGCCAGGAGGCATTGGTAAACTCACCCATCTTTCGCTGGTCGCTGGTGAACATAACCAGGGGAAAGACGGCGAAGCTGAGCTGCATGCTTAGGATCACCTGGCTAAATACCAGCAGTTTGGCCGTGCCACCCGTTCCCCAAAATGCAGTGACGATGACCGCCGGAACAATCGCCACCACGCGCGTGATCAAGCGGCGCAGCCAGGGTCGCAGGCGAATATTCAGGAAGCCTTCCATGACGACCTGACCGGCCAGCGTGCCCGTCAGGGTGGAGTTCTGGCCGGAAGCCAGCAAGGCCAGCGCGAACATAGTGCTGGCGCCGGTCACTCCGAGCAGCGGTGTGAGCAATTTGTGGGCATCGTTGATCTCGGCTACGTCGTTGTATCCGTGGCTGTAGAACGTAGCGGCCGAGACAATCAGAATGGCTGCGTTTACCAGCAAGGCGAAGGTGAGGGCGATGGTGGAATCGATGGTCCCGAAGCGAATCGCCTCCCGCTTGCCGGCGGGAGTCCGTTCGAAGTTGCGGGTCTGCACTAGGGCCGAATGCAAATACAGGTTGTGCGGCATCACCGTGGCCCCCAGGATGCCGATCGCGATATACAACATTCCCGGGTCCCGAATAATTTGAGCCGAAGGAATGAAGAAGCCGTGTGCGATGCCCAGCCAACTCGGCTTGGAAAAGAGAATCTCGAGTCCGAAGCAAACGCCGATGACCCCAATCAGAGAGATGACTAGCGCTTCGACCAACCGGAAACCCTTCTGCTGCAGAAACAGAATCAGCAGAACGTCCAATGAGGTGAGACACACGCCCAACAAAAGCGGAATGTGAAATAAAAGATTGAGAGCAATGGCCGAGCCGATCACTTCGGCCAGATCGCAGGCGGCAATCGCGATCTCTGCCCCGATCCAGAACACAAACGATACCGGACGGCTGAAGTGGTCGCGACAGGCGGACGCCAGATCGCGCCCCGTCACGACGCCCAGCTTGATGGCTAGGGTCTGCAGCAGGATGGCCATCAGGTTTGAAAGCATGATGACCGAAAGCAGCGAGTAATTGTATTTCGAGCCGCCAGCCAGGTCCGTGGCCCAGTTGCCCGGATCCATGTAGCCCACGGCCACCAGGTAACCCGGTCCGGCGAAAGCCAAGAGTTTGCGCAGAAAACCGGCCGATTGTGGGATCGGCAGACTCCGGTAAATTTCCGGCAGACTGGGACGAGCGACGGCATGCCGCCAGCCTTTGTCCAGGCTAGTCTCGGGGCTGGCGATGGCGGGCACCTCCGGCGGCGACAACATTAGCGTAAGTATACACAAAAACGTAAACTATGGTTAATTACTTTTTGGAATTGGTTTGGCGCTCGGCCGCGACGATCCGGCCGCCGTCTACCCAAACTTTCTCGGCGGCCGTACCGCCCAGGGCGACAGTCCCGGCATCGGTGTCGAGCGTCAGGGTGTGGTCATAGTTTCGCCCGGAAACGTGCACCTGGGCTCCGGGGCGGATTCCGCGCTGCTCGAGGAATTCCAGCAGACGGCGGTCGCGTTCGTAGATGCCGCTGACCAGATAGTGACCTCCCGCCTCAGCCTGGGCGAGAAGCAGCAACCCGCGCCGCCGCCGGCTGGTGGGACTTTCCAGTTCACTGAGATTGCCGTGCGGACAGGCCCCGCCGCGTCCCAGTTTGGCCAGCAGTTTGGCCTCAAAATCGGGGGATACGGCATGCTCCAGGCGCTCGGCCTCGTCGTGAACCTTGTACCATTCCATACCAAACATTTCTGCCAGCATGCGTTCGATCAAGTGATGGCGAAGGGTAAGCTTGCGGGCAATCTTGCGTCCGGCGGGTGTGAGGCTCACCTCTCCGCTGCTCTGCACCCTGACCAGGCCGTCTCTTTTCAGGCGCCGTACCGCCATCGTGACCGCGGGCGGCGAAACCGAAAGCCAGTGCGCCAGCGTAGCCGAAATGACAGTCTCGCCCTCGCTTTCGGCCTCGAGAATGGCCTTGAGATAATCTTCTTTGGAGACAGTGATCATCTGGGAAGCATTATACGTTAAGCATAGTTAAGGGGATTTAAGTCAATGTAGGCGCGAGCGTCCGCGCTCGTGCCGCAGCACCACAGGCACCGCAGCATCAGCGGGATGCTCGCGCCTACCTTAAAATCTTTCAGTCTCGACCTGCAATCCCCCCGTTTGACATCGCCCGCACGTCCTCCTAACCTTGTCAGTCTCCGGCTATGAAAGTTCTTGTCATCGGAAGCGGCGGGCGCGAGCATGCGCTGGTATGGAAGCTGCGGCAGTCTCCGCGGGTTTCCCAGGTTTATAGCGCGCCCGGCAACGGCGGCATCGCTGAGGAAGCCGTATGCTTGGCGGCCGACGTGAAAAGCCTTGACTCGCTGGTGGCCGTAGCCGAACAGATCCGCCCGGACCTAACCGTGGTTGGGCCCGAGCTGCCGCTCGCCCTGGGCGTGGTGGACGAATTTACACGCCGAGGTTGGCGCGTCTTCGGACCGAGCAAGGCGGCGGCGCTACTGGAGTCCAGCAAGAGCTTCGCCAAGGAATTTCTGCAGCGGCATCACATTCCCACGGCGCATTTTGCTATTTGCAACTCCATCGACGAAGTTCTTGCGGCCCTGCCGCACTTTCATGCGCCCGTCGTGGTGAAAGCAGACGGTCTGGCTGCGGGCAAAGGCGTGGTGATTTGCCGGACAAAGGAAGAGGCGGCTTCGGCGGCGGCCGAAATGTTCAGCGGAAAAACCCTGGGCGAAGCAGGACGGCGAGTCGTGCTCGAAGAGTGTCTGCAGGGCGACGAAGCTTTCATTTTTGGTTTTGAGCGATGGCGAGCGAGTGGCCCCCCTAGTGGCGGCCCAGGACCACAAACGCATCGGAGACGGCGACACCGGCCCCAACACCGGCGGCATGGGCGCCTACTCCACAACCACCATCGTGGACGAGCAGATGACCCAGTGGCTGCTGCAGCATGTCGCGCGTCCTGTAGTGGCTGGCATGAAGGCGGAAGGTGCGGAATACAAAGGCATCCTCTACTGCGGTTTGATGATGACCGCGCGCGGGCCCATGGTGCTCGAATTTAACTGTCGCTTCGGTGATCCCGAAACCCAACCCATCTTGATGCGGCTCGAAAGCGACCTGCTGGAAGCGCTTGAGGCCTCGATCGAAGGCCGTGTGAGTGAGGGAGATTTCCGCTGGTCGCGGGACGCCTCCGTATGCGTGGTCATTTCTTCCGGGGGATATCCTGGCACCTACGAATTAGGCAAAAAAATTATGGGCCTCGAAGACGCGGGCAACGTGGAAGGTGTGAAAGTCTTCCATGCCGGCACCACCAGGCGCGACGGCGCATTTTTCACCGCCGGCGGGCGTGTGCTGGGCGTGACCTCGCGGGCGGCGGACCTGAAGACCGCGCTTGACCGCGTGTACACGGCTGCGTCCAAGATCGGTTTCGAAGGGGCGCACTACCGCACGGATATCGCGGCCCGAGCGCTCAGAAAATAGTTGGGCTGTGTTGACGGTCTTCCGGAGAGCGCGCCGGTCGAGCAATGCTATAACAGCACCGTGGAAGAGCGGCGCTTTCAGTGCCGCGTTGCGGACCAAAGGACATTCATGAGCACAAAGCCTCGGGTTTCGATTGTGATGGGAAGCGACTCTGATCTCGATATCATGCGCGAGTCGGCGAAAGCGCTGGAAGAGTTCGGGATTGAATACGAGATCGACGTGACTTCAGCGCATCGTTCTCCTGAACGCACTGCCGAATTCGCCCGCAAAGCGGCCGGGCGCGGGGTTCGCGTGATCATCGCTGGAGCGGGTGGCGCGGCGCACCTGGCGGGCGTCATCGCTGCGCACACTTCGCTGCCTGTTATTGGCGTGCCGATTCCATCCACTTCGTTGCAGGGAATGGATTCATTGCTGGCGACGGTGCAGATGCCCGCCGGCATTCCCGTGGCTACGGTCGCCATCGGCAAGCCCGGGGCCACCAATGCGGGCATCCTGGCGGCGCAGATTCTGGCGCTCTCCAACGTCCCGCTGGAAAAAAAGCTGGCCGCGCACAAGGAAAAGTTGGCGAACAGCGTGGAAGAGAAATCGAGGAAGCTGAAGATTACCGTGGGGGCTTCGTAGGTTTAATGTAAGGGCAAGCGTCCTCGCTCGTGCTGCGTCGGTGGCGAGGCTGCACGAGCGAGGACGCTCGCGCCTACATTACAGATTCAAGCTCTTCAGATACTGCCGCAGTGGACCACCCAAGTCGGGGCGCTTCAGCGCAAATTCCACCGTGGCTTTCAGAAATCCCAGCTTGTCACCGGTGTCGTGACGTTTGCCTTCGAAAACATAGCCGTAGATTTTCTCTTTCTTCAGTAGCTGTCTCAGCCCATCTGTGAGTTGCAGTTCGCCCCCGGCGCCCGCTTTGATGTCCGACAGAGTCTCAAAAACAGTGGGAGTAAGAATGTAGCGCCCGATGACCGCGAGGTTCGACGGTGCTTCTTCGGCGCGCGGCTTTTCCACCAGGCTTACGACTTCGTACAACTTGCCATTCGATCCGGGCACAGGCTTGCCTTCGAGCACTCCGTACGCGGAAATGCCCGGACCCTCGACCACTTGGGTGGCGAGGACCGAGCATTGCGTCTTGTTGAAGACGTCCATCAATTGTCTAAGACAGGGCACCTCCGCGTCGATGACATCATCCGCCAGGAGAACTGCAAACGGCTCGTCGCCGACCAGTTCGCGCGCGGTAAGGACGGCATGGCCCAGGCCCAGCGCCTCTTTCTGCCGCACATACGCGATGTGAATCAAGTCGGAAATCTGGCGGACGATTTTCAACAGGTCAGTCTTGCCGCGCTCCTCCAGCATCTTCTCCAGTTCGTAGCTG
The DNA here is from genome assembly GCA_963803655.1 of Terriglobia bacterium. Classification (GTDB taxonomy): domain Bacteria; phylum Acidobacteriota; class Terriglobia; order Terriglobales; family Acidobacteriaceae; genus JAIQFF01. Next base: position 461,278 of record CAWDNR010000004.1, on the reverse strand, counting down.
ACGTCGAAGTGGTCTTCGATGGCCGATTTGCCGCGTCCAGTGACGATGATGATCTGATCGCAGCCGGCGGCGACGGCTTCCTCGACACCGTATTGAATGATGGGTTTGTCCACCAAGGGCAACATCTCTTTGGGCTGCGCCTTGGTGGCCGGCAGGAACCTGGTGCCCAGGCCAGCAGCGGGAAAAACGGCTTTGCGAACTTTTTTTGTCATGTCTGACTTTCTCTTCGCCGCATCAATCGAAAAGCGGGCGGACTACAACTGGATGATTCTAATTCCGTGACAGAATTACAGAGTCGGACTGTCAGTCCCCAACATGCTCTTACGAATGATCTTCATGGGCACCGAACCCTGCCGCATGAAGCGGTCGTGGAATTCTAGCAGCGTGAATTTGCTGCCCTGCAGTTTTCGGTAGTCCTCGCGCAGCTTCAGGATCTGGAGCTTGCCCAGATTGTAGTAAAGATACGTTGGATCGGAAGTAGCGCGCTTGGCTTCCACCTCGGCGACAGGTGGAACCTGGAAACCTTCATTCACGAAAAATTTCTGTCCCTGTTCCAGTGTCATCTTACCGGTGTGCATTTCGATGCCGACAATGAAGCGCGCGTTGCGCAGTAACGCGTCTAGCAATTGCCCCAGTCTCAGATTGGGGTCGTGCGTCGCCGTAACCCTCGTCGAGCATCATCTGCTCGGTGTAATGCGCCCAGCCTTCAGCGTTGCTGTTGTTGTAAAGCAATTTGCGCGTCTTGGTGGGGGCCGTCTGGAGCCAAAGAAACTGGGTGTAGTGTCCGGGATAGACCTCGTGAATGGCGGTGCTCGTGATCGTGCCGTGATTGAATCCCTGCATCCACTGCTCGACCTTTTCCGGCTTCCAGTCAGGAGCGGGCAAGGTCACATTGAACATGGCTTCCGTGGCTTTGGTTTCGTACGCGCCGGGCGTATCCATGGAAGCGGTGGTGAGAGCACGCGCGAAAGGCGGAGTTTCCTCGACGATAGGCGGGATCGTCGATGGGATGGTAATGATTTTGTGTTGCTCGATGAATTGCCGCAGGCCGCCCAGGGTATCGCGGAACGTCTGCAGCAACTGGTCTGCCGGTGGATGGTCGCGGTGCAAATCGGCCAGCACCGACGCTGTGGTACGATGCGGATCAATCTGGGCGGCCACCTCTTTGAGTTGTTGCTGGTTGCGCCGCAGATCTGCATAACCGATCTCGAGCAGACGATTCAGAGGAATCTCGACCATCTCGTCGTACAGCAGCTTCTTCCGGAAATTCTCAGCTCCCAGGCGAAAATCGCCGTTGGAGGCCGGCAACAGGTCGGTTCGCAGGAAGTCCTGATACTTCCTCAAAGCGTCGATGGCCGCATGGTTACTCGCTTTGAACTCGCTCAGCAACTTGGGGTCCTGCACTTCCCGAAACGCCGCTGGAACATCATTTTGAAAGAACTCGATGTTATCCGGCATTTGCTGCAGGGCCACTTGGGTGTACACCCTGGGCGGATTGCTCACGTTCTCTCGCGCCGCTTCGAGAACTCGCGGAATCTCTCGTTCACGAGCCACTACGGACCGCAGCCGGTCAGCCGGTGGCGCAAAATTTCGCCTCATGATCATGAAGACGCTGTAACTCAGGTTCGAAACATAGACGTCGGGATCTTTTCTCCACTTCTGAATGGATTGCAGCTCCAGCAGTCTTGCCTGAATGGACGCAGTGAGAACCTCCAGGTCGCCCACCGATTCCTGGGCCAGTTGACTGCTAGGAATCGAGTTGAACTTCTTCTGGAATTGAACCAGGCCCGTGACCTCCGCATCAATGCCCGCACGCGAGAAGTCTTCCAACTTTGCGTCGTACTGGTGGAGGCCCGCTTGTGTGCCTTCGGTGGGATGGAATTGAAAATAGAAATTGAAATACTCGTCCACCAACTTGTCGAAGGCAGCCTGGGGTTGTGCCGGCGCGGCCATCGTCGCCTGGGCCAATACGATGAAAGAAAACAGTGAGAGCTGAACTAGGAGACAGAGCGTGGGTGCGAACAGTCGTTTGAGCATTTTGAAGTTGAATGCGCCTGGGTTTTTAAATTCACGACGGTACAGACGGCAAAGCCTGGGCTGCTGGTGACAACTCTTCCAGCAGCCCGCGCAATTGCGTCAGGACTTCTGCCGGAGAAACCATCTTCGAAACATACTTCAGCGTGCCATCCGGAGTAAACTGCGCGCCCCGTTGGGACGAAACAAACTTGGCCAGTTTCCCGGGATCGATTTCTGCATTTTGACGAAACTTGATAGTCACTAGGTCGCGCTTGCGCTCGATGACGGTCGCGCCGACGCGCATCGCCAGCAACTTGAGCGCCGCGTATTCCAAAAGGCTCCGCACCGGAGCCGGAGTCTCGCCGTAGCGGTCTTCCAGTTCAGCACGAACGTCGTTCAAACGCGAGTCGGATTCTACCCCCGCCACGCGCTTATACATCCGCAAGCGCTGGTTCTCTTCCGGAATGTAGTTCACTGGGATGCGAATATTGAGTCCGAGGTTGAGTTGGGTCTCGGCTTCGTCCGCGGCCGCCTCGCCCTTCATCTCGCGGACGGCGCGGTCGAGCATTTGGGTGTAAAGCTCGAATCCGACCGCTTCGATGTGTCCGCTCTGCTGGCCCCCAAGCAGGTTGCCTGCGCCGCGCAGTTCGAGATCAAGGGCGGCAATCTTGAAGCCCGCACCAAGGTCGGAGAACTCTTTCAGAGCTGCCAGACGGCGCCTCGCAATGGGAGTCAGTTCGATCTCGGCAGGGAGCAACAGATAGGCGTACGCTCTGCGATTCGAACGGCCCACGCGGCCGCGCAGCTGGTAAAGCTCGGAGAGCCCCAGGCGATCGGCCCGGTTGATGAGAATGGTGTTGCATAGCGGGATATCGAGGCCGTTTTCAATAATGGTGGTGGACACCAGGATGTCGGCTTCGTGATGCATGAACTTGAACATCACCTTCTCCAACTCGCCTTCCGACATTTGTCCGTGACCGACGATGACGCGAGCCCGCGGTACCAACGCCTGAAGCTTGGCAGCGATCTCCCAGATGCTGTCTACGCGGTTGTGCACGAAGAAGACCTGGCCGCCGCGTTCGAGCTCCTGCTCGATGGCGGACTGGATCAGTTTCTCGTCCCAGCTGGCGACTACGGTTTGTATCGCGATCCGGTCCTTGGGCGGAGTCTCAATCACGCTCATGTCGCGCAGTCCGACCAGAGACATATGCAGGGTCCGCGGAATCGGAGTGGCGGACATAGTCAGTACGTCCACCTGCTTGCGCATCTGCTTCAGACGCTCCTTATGACGGACGCCGAAACGCTGTTCTTCATCCACTACCAGCAATCCAAGATCGGCGAACTTCACGTCTTTCGAGAGCAGACGATGAGTGCCGATCAGGATGTCGACTTTGCCGGCTTCCACCTTTTGCAGAATTTCTTTTTGCTGCTTGGGCGAGCGGAAGCGGCTGATCATTTCGATAGCGACGGGAAAGGCAGCAAAGCGCTGCTTGAATGTTTCGTAATGCTGGAAGGCGAGAACCGTGGTCGGCGCCAGCACGGCGACTTGCTTGTTGTCGCTGATGGCCTTGAAGGCGGCGCGCATGGCGATTTCCGTCTTGCCGTAACCGACATCACCGCAGAGCAGACGATCCATGGGCTGCGTCGATTCCATGTCACGTTTGACGTCTGCAATCGCGGTTTCCTGGTCTTCGGTCTCGCTGAACTCGAACGTATCTTCAAACTCCCGCATCCATTCGTTATCCGCTGAGAAGGAATGGCCCTGGGCGGTCTTGCGCTCGGCGTAGAGTTTGAGCAGTTCGTCGGTCATGTCCTGCATGGCCTTGCGCACCCGAGCTTTGGTCTTGGCCCAGGCCGCCGTGCCCAGGTGGTTCAGTACGGGCTTGGCCCCTTCCGATGACCGGTATTTCTGCACCAGATCGAGACGGGTTAGCGGGACATAAAGACGCGCGCCCTCGGCATATTCGAGCAACATAAATTCCGCATTGCCGTTGCCCTGGTTGATCTCCTTTAGTCCTTGATATTGCCCAATGCCGTGCTCGACGTGAACCACGTAGTCACCCACCTGCAAGTCGCGAAAATCGGAAAGGAATGCGGAAGTCTTCGATTTGTGGCGCTGAGGACGAGAGACGACCGCTTCCGACTCATCGAATAAATCACGCGCGCCCAGAATGGAAAGGTTGGCATCGGGGAATGTGACACCATCTGGGACATAAGCCTTGGCCAGCGTGGCGGTGAGCAGTTCACCGGAAAAATATGAAGTCTCGTCGGCATAACTTTCTCCACTGCGGGTTCGGCTGCCCAGGCGAAAAGAAACAGCGTACTCGCTGAAAATGTCGGCCAGGCGCTCGACTTCGCCGGTATTGGGAACGGCAATCAGGACTCGCTTGCCGTCCGCAATCAGTTTCTTTACTTCCTCGAGCATCGTCGGAACCGAGCCGTGAAAGCGTGGCGTCGGTTGAGTGTGAAATGAAATCGCCGCCGCAGAATCATCGCTGCGCTCGATTTCAAGATGTTCCACGTCGGCCCCAGGCAGGCTGGATAGTTTCTGCCACCAGTCTTCCGGCGAGAGATATAAGTCTGCGGGCCGGACCAGGTTGCCTACTCCGCTGCTCTCGTGGGCCTGTTCGATGCGGGACCAGACGTGATCGAACTCGGTCCTGAGCGCTTCGAGTTCGTTCGGTCAGCACCAGGGCACGCGGCAACAGATCGAACAAAGTGTGATTGGCGCCGGCGACGGGCGTATAAAACTCCCATCCTGGAAAGACGGTCACGCCGCCGGAGCGCACGGCCTGCTCAATGATTTCCTCGTTGCCAGTGATGCGCTTCCCCGACAGCCGGGCATGCACCGCCCCCAACAGTTCTTCGCTGACGGGAGTCTCGGTCAGCGGAAGCAACAGTGCCTCGTCCGTGGAGTTCGAAGAGCGCTGGGTTGCAGGATCAAACTTTCGTATGGACTCGACCTCGTCCCCGAAAAACTCGATGCGCACTGGACGCTCGTCTTCCGGCGAGTAAACATCGAGAATGCCGCCGCGCAAGGCGTAATCTCCGGGCATTTCCACAACATCGGTGGAATGGTAGCCAACAGTGTTGAGGTGAGGCAGCAGCACATCGACGTTGAGCGTTTCGCCACGCCGCACGGTCCGCGCCAGATCGGCGTAATACTCGGCCGACCGCAGGCGGAGAGCGGTAGCTGCAATCGGCGAAACCACGAAAGACGCTGCGCCCGTGGCAATCTTCCACAGCGCAACCGCCCGCTCTTCCTGGATCTCTGGGTGGGGGGACAGATTCTGGAAGGGCAGGACGTCGTGGTTGGGAAGTGAGACGACGGATTCGGGAGCAGCGGCTCCGGTAAGCTCACAAAAAGCTTGCAGCACGGGGACCAGGTCTTCAGCCGCACGATTATCCGGGACTACGACAATCAGCGGACGCCCCGCCACCTTCTGCATCATGACTAAAAGCAAAGCTTTTGCGGTGGGAATCAGTCCAGAAACACGAATCCGCCCCGCGCCCTCTTTGAGATGGGAGGCCACGCGCGAAAAAGCGGGCAACTTTTCTACGTCCGTGAAAAGATCGCGGACGAAGGGGAGAACCATGCAGCTTGATTTTAACAGGGCGGAGAACGAAAGCGTTAAATTCATGTAGGGCGCGAGCGTCCGGCTCGTGCGCGCAGAGTCGCGGTGTCGCCCGCCGCACGAGCGGAACGCTCGCGCCTATATTAAGGCGTGGATCGTAATAGGGGGCGGGTCAGGCAGGTGGGGCCGCCGCCGCCGTTGACGCACAGTTCGGAGCCGGGAAAAGTCCGAACATCAAATCCCGCCTGGCGAAGCTTGTGGTTGGTCTTCTGATTTTCTTCCAGAGCGAGCAGGCGCTTGTTGCCCAGCGACAGCACGTTGCAGGCTAGCGTTTCGCGCTCGGAATATTCGATCTCAACCAATCTGTAGCCGCGGGATTGCAGCAACTCGACTGTCTCGACCGCCAGCCAGGGCAAATCTACCAACGCGGTCTGCTCGTCGAGCAGGCTCATCAGTGACATCAGGTGCAAGCAGGCCGAGGGGCCCGGACCGTACGGTAAGGGCGCCGAGAGCACTTGAACACCATGAGGCTGAAGCATGGCACCCATCTGCGCGATTCCGGCCGCGTTGGTGCGATAACCTTGGCCGATCAGCAGAGTGGTGGAATCGAGCCACACCATGTCACCGGCTTCAGTTTTTCCTGGCGGTTGAATTTGACCCAACCTCGGTATTCCAATACGCGCGCAGAACCCGACGTGACGTTGCGCTTCTGGAATGCGGTTCGGTTTGCCGGGATGCAGGCCGATGAGGCCGTGATCAGAAGCGAGAGAGGGATCATGAGTGTAGACCGCATCGAGCGAAAGATCGGATGCAGCGGATAGATGGAGCACCTCGGCTCCGGCGGATTCGAGTTGGCGGCAAAGTTCGTCATGCTGTGCCTGAGCGGTGGCGAAATCCGGCGGATGAAGGAAACCCAGCTCACGCCAGCGATCCGCGTTGGACGGCTGGTTCCATCCCGCCGCGCTCGGCGAGCACACCAGTACCCGCTTGAGTCGCCCCACCATGGAGTGGCCATTGAAGGCCTGACCCTCGACAACCGGAGTTTGGAATTCGCCAGAGATCTTCAAAGATTGCGACCGCCTTCCCGTTCTGCAATCTAAACAGGTCCTATGACAAAAGCAATCTGGGAAGGTGCGGTGCTTGCGGAGTCGAATCAGTGTGTGGAAGTTGAAGGCAACCAGTACTTCCCGCCCGACGCCGTCAAAACGGAGCATTTCAAGGCAAGTGCGACGCATACGGTGTGTCCCTGGAAGGGCACCGCGAGCTATTACGATGTCGAAGTCGGCGGCAAGCGCAACCATGATGCTGCCTGGTACTATCCCGAGCCCAAAGCGGCGGCAAAGCAGATCACGGGCTACGTGGCCTTCTGGAAGGGTGTGAAGGTGGAGAAGTAGGGCAGAACTACCGAGCATTGCTTGGCCCCAGTTTGCGGATCGCTGTTTGCATTCGGATCTTCTGCTCGGGACGCGCGAATCGAACTACAGGCCGATCAACGGCGTGGGAGCATTCAATTTCTGGATGGCGCAACGAAATTGTACAGACAACGAAAAGAAAAAAGACAGCCCGGAGCCCCCCGAGACTGTCCTTAGCTCTCCCGGTTAGAAGAGCATGTCACTGCCGCGAAGGTAGTGCATTCATGTTGCAGGAATATTGCGGACAAATGAATTTCCGGTGAATTCCAGGGTCTCATGCACTGCAACGCCCGGGACTGCTATATTTGTCAGTCCGCAGTGACTGCATCCATGGCCCGCAAAGTTGACGCTTCACGCAAGTTGCAAAGACGCGCCGAGCAGATGATTCCCGGTGGGGTCAATTCTCCAGTGCGAGCTTTTGGTTCAGTGGGGGGCGATCCGCCGTTCATCGTTCGCGGGCAGGGATCTCATCTTTGGGATGCCGACGAAAATAAGTACATCGACTACGTGGGCTCCTGGGGACCGCTGATCCTCGGTCATGCCCCGCCCGGCGTGCCCGAAGCCATCGCCACCGCCGCCAAGAATGGGACCAGTTTTGGGGCCTCAACCGCCGCCGAAGCTGATCTGGCCGAAATCGTGATCTCGGCCTTTCCCCACGTGGAAAAAATCCGCTGCGTCAACTCGGGCACGGAAGCCACCATGTCGGCGATCCGCCTGGCCCGCGCCTACACTGGACGCAAGTACATCATGAAGTTTGAAGGTTGTTATCACGGCCACGCGGACGCGTTGCTGGTGAAAGCAGGTTCGGGCGTGGCCACGCTGGGGATTCCCGGCTCGGCGGGCGTGCCGGAAGAATTCACCCAGCTGACGCTGGCCCTTCCATTCAATGACACCGACGCGCTGGAGGTGGCTTTCAAGAAGTTCAGCCACCAGATCGCGTGCGTGATCGTGGAACCCGTGGTCGGCAACATGGGTTGCGTGCCGCCGAGTCCCTTGTATCTGGATGCGTTGCGTGAGATTACCCTTCGCGACAAGTCTCTGCTCATCTTCGACGAAGTGATGACCGGCTTTCGGCTCGCATTCGGCGGAGCGCAGGAACGATACGGAATTCTGCCCGACCTCACCACGTTTGGAAAAATCATTGGCGGCGGACTCCCCGTCGGCGCCTATGGCGGGCCGTCCGAAATCATGGACATGGTCGCGCCGCTCGGCCCGGTTTATCAGGCCGGAACTCTTTCCGGAAATCCGCTTGCCATGGCCGCCGGCGTCGCTACCCTGCGCTACTTGCGTAGTCACAAGAGCACCCTGTACACCGGCCTGGAACTACGCAGTGCGCAGTTGACCGAAGGAGTTACCGCAGCAGCCAAAGAGGCGGGAGTGCCCATCTGCTGCAATCGGGTCGGATCCATGTTCACCTGGTTCTTTAGCCATGGTCCAGTGACCGATTGGACGTCGGCAGCCCGGTGCGACACCAAAGCCTTCGCCCGTTTCTTCCACGCCATGCTGGACAAGGGCGTGTACTTACCGCCGTCCCAGTTCGAGGCGGCGTTCCTGAGCGCAGCTCACACGGAAAAAGACGTCCACCAGACGATTGCAGCAGCGAAACAGGCGTTTGCGACCATCAGTTCGAGTCAACTGAGATCCGAGAACTGAGAGCTGGCAACTGCCTTTCGCATCATCTCCGGAATCGTCACGAACTCATAACCTTCCGACTTGTATCGAGAAATCAACCGATCCGTCGCGGTAACCGTGTAGGAACGATCGGCGCCAAAGACACGATGTCCGCCATCGTGCAGCAGGATTACATTGCCGCCTCGGACCCAGCTCGTTACTTTGCGTTCGATCTGTTCCGCGGAGGTTGCGGCCCAGTCGTAGCCGGTCACGTTCCACATGATTGGTTCGAGATCTCATCTGCTGTGCGATGCGCAACACGACAGGACGCCGCCCCCCAAAAGGCGGCCGGAACAGATTGGAGTGTTCGCCCACGGCGTCGGTCAGAGCACGATCGCAATTGTCGAGCTGCGATCTGAGTTCCTGCGCACTCTTGAAGATGAGCAGAGGATGGCTGAAGGTATGGTTCCCGACGACATGCCCGGCCTTCACCAGTTCACGAACAATGTCGGGCCGTTGCTGCACGTAGCGTCCGATCAGAAAAAACGTGGCGTGAACTTTGTGCCGGGCCAGCACGTCCAGCAAGCGCTGGGTGTGCGGATCGTTGGGACCGTCATCATAGGTGAGGGCCAGTTGCTTCGATCCGTGGCCCAGCCCGGTGAAGGTACGGCCAAACCATTGCCCAGTCGGCGCCATGGACTGGTAGCCCGCAGCAGAAGCAGCAGCGGCAACCGCGCCGATCAGGTAGCCCAACATGATGTCGCGATTGTAAATGGAGCCCCTATCGAGGGCATTCCGGAGTGAGGCCGACCGCTCAGCGTGGCGCAGTGCTCGCTTGAGTTGGCGCGCGAGTTCCCACTCCGATCAGCATTGACATGTCTTTGGGGTAGTCCACATCGCGCCCCCGAGCCAGGAAATGGGAGTAGATAGACGTAGCCGCGCCATAGAAGCCGAAACCCGAAGAGACGACCCGTGAGTGTGCGAACGCTCCAATGATCGTGCCCAAAAGACGAAATCCCGACGCTCCGTTGGCTGCACCTTGACCTGCATTTCCGCCGTCGGCTCCATGGATGCCGCCGTCGCGGTCGTGGTCTCCCATCGTCGAACTAGCTAACGCCACAGAGATCGCGGTGGTCAGATATCGCGTTCTCGGCGTCGTCACTTGGGCGCCGCCTTCGGAGTCTAGGCTCAAGTGTTCACCTTTCGCTACGGCGACGCTCTCCAGGCTTGCCTCCACTGGTTGTTGAATCCCGCCGGGAGGCATCAGTTGGTGGAACACGATCCGGAGTTGGCCGTTCCGACCCAGCCTGCGAGCTGACCTCGCCTCAAGCACTGAACCCTTGATCTGGCTTCCTTCCGGAAGTAACAAGTGATTTCCAACCACCAGGGGTTGGCTGATGACGGCTTCGACCGGGTCTCCCTTTTTCGCGCTGGACGAATTCAGAGGAGTAACCAGCAAGGCGTGCACCACGCTGCCCGAGGGAGGCTGAGTTCCGATGGCAGACAGCATGTCTGGCCTGAGGGGCTCGCTTCCGAATTCAAGGGGTTGCCGAAGATCGGCGTTAAAGCTGGTGCCCGAGTCCATGTATTGCGGATGGTAGGGAAGTTGAGCCACACCGTACCTTTCGAGACGGTGCATCTTCGCGGGATCGTGCAGTTGCTTCTTGACGGTCTCCCACTCTCGCTTGACCTCCTGTCGGGCCTCGCTTACTTCCCGCGACGCCAGGTTCTTGCCCGCGTCCTTTACACCCTCTTTTTTCTTCTCTGCACCGGCCGGAACAAACTGCAAAACCCCACTTGACCCTCGGGAAACGGACGTCTTCAGAGGCAGGTGGCGGCCATTGCCCAGCACCAGTTCATCAAAGTCGAGGCGAACCTCCCGATAAGGTGAAAAATCCGCGTTCAGTGCGGCGATCGTGCGCCTCTTTTTTGGAGACTGCCTCGATCTGCGCAATTCTGCCATTGACTTCACTGCCAACCGGAACGAGGAGCTGGTCAAACGCGTATACCGGCTCCGCAATTCTCCCATGAACCAGCTGACCCACCTTCCGAACTCGCACTTCCTCGTCCAGCGCTACTTTCAGCGGTGTTCCCGCCGGAATCCTGAGTGACATGGAAGTGGCAGGCGTGGCTGCCAGGCTGGAATCGGGAGCAGATTGAGCGGATCCTGCGGGACGAACCTTGAGAGTCTGGGCTGAAGCCAGACATGACTAACGTTAGGAAGAGCGCCCAAATTGAGTACCGCATGGGCCTATCTCCTTCTTCTCGGCTCTACACTCCATCGCCACCGGAGGTAAAAGGCAAGAACAACTGAATCATACAGGAAATCTGTGGTGGAATCCGTCTGACGCTGCCGCAATGGTTCTTACCATCTGATGTAACGGGCCCTGGAATTGTTGTACGGCGACGATCTTCTTGATTTTCAGATTGATCGCCAGATGATCGACACCGCTGTTAACTCTTTCCACAATTGTGTCCAAGCCTCAAGCGAGATATGCTGCGAAGGAACTTCAATTCCTCGACCCGCTAACCCATGGCTAATCTTTTTGAGCTGCCCCGCTATATTGCAGTCGAAGGTCCCATACGAGTCGGCAAGAGCACGCTGGCTCGAATCCTGGCCGAGCGTCTCAACGCGCAGCAGGTCATGGAATCAGAGGACAATCCCTTTCTTGGCGCCTTCTACAAAGGCGAGCCCGGGGCGGGCTTCCAGGCGCAATTCGCGTTCATGATTCGCCGCTTTGAGCAGCTTCGCGCCCTCGATTTGGGCTCGCGCTCGCAGAAAACCGTGGTCACCGACTTCGTCTTCGAAAAGGACAAGGTTTTCGCCTGCCTCAATCTGACTGATCAGGAACTGGAAACCTACAACCGCTATTACAACTATTTCCGCGAGCAACTGCCCACGCCAGACCTCGTTATCTACCTGCAGGCCACGCCCGAAGTGTTGAAGAAGCGCCTGAAAAAGAAGAACGCGCCGGGAGAGAAAGCCATCAACGAAGACTATCTCGAAGAAGTGATCAAGGCCTACGAACACTTTTTCTTCCACTACACCTCGTCAGATCTGCTGATCGTGAATACCTCGGATATTGACTTCGTCGAGCGCAACCAGGATTTGCAGGAGTTGCTGCGGAAGGTTTCGGCGCCGATCAAGGGGACGCAATATTTCCTGCCGCTGGGGAGCCAGGAAGCAGCCAGCGCGTGAAGGTAGTCCTTGGTCGATAGTCGTCGCATCCTCTCAATCTGAACATCCAACCAAAGATTCGTGGGCAACTTCAGGTGCTTCGAGACCTGGGGTAGTGAGGTTCAAGGGAAAGGGCAGTTACCCGCTTGAGGCGTAGCCGGCCGAAGTCAATGTCTCGCACGGCCCGACCTGCGGCGGAACATCCGCGGATCGTAGCGCAGAGGCTCCGTCGGGTGCAGCGCGATTCTGTTGAACTCCGGATGCTGCGGGTTAATCAGCCAGTTGTTCTCATTCACGGCGAGAGCTGAAGGTACCAGCAGCAGACAGTTCTCCGCTTTCTTTACGAACTCGTCGCCAATCTGAGCGAGTTCGGGAGGCGCTGGAGTTCCCCGCCAATCAGCTGGCATCTCGCCGGGCTGAATTCGCTCACGCGACAGGTTGTCAGGAACATCAGCCATGGCCAGCACCAGGTCATCGGGAGCGTCTTGCGGATCAAGATGAACGAAATATTCCAGCATGGCGAGAGACTGGTGCTCGGAGGTATAAGCCAAGCGCGTGCCCGGACTCGACCAGCGCCCGCCATAGCGGTAGGCGCCTTCTCCGTCGAACGGTGTGCGGGCATAGGCCGCCCGCAGCACGCGAAAGACACGGGTCAACTCATGCCACCGTAGGCGATGCGGCCCAGAATGTTTTCCACCTGTCGCGCTCCGAGTTCAGTGTCAATCGCGGCGATAGGCGCTACTCCTCCCAAAGCACGATTGGTGCGCTTGAGCCAACGGCTGGCGCGCTGGCCATCACCCAGGGTTTCGCGGGCTAATGCCAGCAGACGCGCCATGCGGTAGAGCCGGTCGGATTCGAAGCGGGCCAGGCGTCCTCGGCGGCGGCGCTGCAGGCTGCGAGCGGAAAGGTCGAGTGCGCCGGCCAGCTCTTTCAGGGTCAGGCCCGCGGCCTGCATCAGTTCGCCCAGCACGGCGTGCGGAAATCCTTCGCGAATCGCTTCCCGCAGATCGCGGTCATTGGCCAGCGACCGTCCCAGAACGCGCTTGCCGCCCAACTGCCGCAGCACGGCTTGCAGTTCGTTTGCCATTTGTCGTCTATTGTAGCGACAAATGGCATCGGCAGGCAAATGCATCCTTAATGAAGCCGCGAGCGTCACGCTCATGCTGCGGGCGCCGGGAGGGTGCCGCAGATAGATATCGTTCTACCCAGGCTCGATGCGGTTCGTCCCCGCTACTTCTCGTGCCGCGGAAGTGGATAAACCGATAGTGCTTTCCCGACTTTCGAAAACTCAGGATCGGCCGTGACCAGCCACGCGCCTTGCTCGATAGCCAGTTCGGCGGCGAAGGCGTCCGCGTAGCCCAGGCTGTGGTTCTCTTTAAGGGCCCCGCTGCGACGGGCTCGCTCCCGGTCCACAGCGATGACGGCGATGGGCAAGCCCCGCAACTTCGCCTCGACGTCGCGAGCGATTGCTTCGCCGTGGCGTCTCCATGCGATGTAGAAGACCTCGCCCCTACCTGACCCTTGGAGCTCAGGACAGTGCGATAGGCTGCCATGGCTTTATCTTACTAGGCAGTAAGACATCTCTTGCACGTCTTACTTGATCGTTTTCGACCACGGTTAACTCGCAGAAATGCCGAGGTTTGCTCGGCTGGGCGGGTGGGGCACCCGCCCCTACGTGGGCGTTTATAGCGCCCGCATTCCTCTCGACCTGCGAACTCTTTGCGGCTACAATAACCTCCGTAGCATCCAAGATGTAGACAGGCTCTATCCGCCGGGTTGCGGAGGGGCACTGGAGGACATCGTGAGTCTGGTTCCCGTCGACGAACCTCGCCGCAAGATTACCGTCGCTTCTCTCCGCGAGAAGAAACTTCACCACGAACCGATTACCTGTCTCACCGCGTACGACTATTCCAGCGCGCGCCTGATCGACGAGGCCGACATTGACATTGTTCTGGTCGGCGACTCTCTGGCCCAGACCATGCTGGGCTATGAGAACACGCTCTCGGTCACGCTCGACGAAATGCTGCACCACACCCGCGCTGCCCGTCGCGGCGTGAAGCATGCGCTGCTGGTGGCGGACATGCCTTTCGGCTCCTACCAGGCTGACCTCAACGACGCCATCCGCAATGCCGCGCGTTTTGTGAAAGAGGCCGGGGCGGAAGTGGTGAAGATCGAAGGCGGCGAGAAGCGTGCCGACCTGATCCGCCGCATCATCGATGCCGAGATTCCGGTGGCCGGACACATAGGCCTGACGCCGCAATCGGTCAACGTGATGGGCGGCTACAAGGTGCAAGGCAAAAATCTCAGCGGCGTAGAGCAGCTCATGCGCGACGCGGTTGCGCTCGACCGCGCGGGCGTGGCATTGCTTGTTCTCGAAGGCATCCCGCGAGAAGTCGCGGCCATGATTACCGCCGAGGTCGAGACTCCGACCATCGGTATCGGCGCTGGACCGGATTGCGACGGCCAGGTGCTGGTCTTGCACGATATTCTCAATCTCAGCTTTGGGCATCCGGCAAAGTTCGTACGGCGGTACGCGAATGTGGGCGCGGCCATTACGGGCGCAGTGCAAACCTTCCGCACCGATGTGGCTACGCGACAATATCCGTCGGATGAAGAGTCCTATCACCTGCCGAAGGAAACGCGGGCCACGCTTGAAACGGTACTAGAACGCAAGCAGGCGATGAGGCGCTAGAGGCCCGAATGAGACACACGCGTCTGGGTCTTATAGCGGCAGCCGTCGCCGTGCTAGTTTCCTGCTCTGCCAGCCCGAAAGCGTCCGATCCCGCGATGCTGGCGACGGCGCGCATTCTGGCCATCCCCGAGCCCACTCCGGAGAAATATCGCAGCCTGATTGATATGAAGGGCTGGCGGAATCCTTACTTGATTATTCGAGTAGACGGGGTCGCGCTGCTCGATACCGATGATCATCTGGAGCGCATATTGAAGCCCGGAGAATTGACTCAGGCACTGGGCAATCTACCTTCGTCAGCGTGGCCTTACGGGCGTGTGGTGGCCGTGACTGAAAATGGCGTCCGGGGATCGGCGGATGACGACGTGAAGATTCGCACCAACCGGGCTATCGTGGCCGGAACTCTGGAGAGCATGCACGTGCTCATCAACTGGGTTCCCTCGGCCTGAAATGGGCCGCATCGTCGAGTCATGAGAGTCTGCCATAGCATCGACGAAGTGCGTGCCGCCAGCCGCACGGGGCGGCGCGAAGGTAAGAATCTCGGGCTGGTGCCTACCATGGGAGCGCTCCACGAAGGTCATCTCTCGCTAGTGCGCGCGGCGAAGGCTCAGTGCGATCTGGTCGTGGTCTCAATCTTCGTGAATCCTCTCCAGTTCGGCCCTAACGAGGACTTGGTCAAGTATCCGCGAAATTTTGATCGCGATCGCGAGCTACTAGCGAAGGAAGGCGCGGACTTCATTTTTGCCCCCAGCGTGGAAGAGATGTATCCGCCGGGGGCCGTCACCTATGTCACGGTCGAAGGTCTGAGCGACAAGCTCTGCGGCCGTTCGCGACCGGGACATTTTCGCGGCGTGACTACTGTGGTTTCAAAGCTCTTTGACATCGTGGAACCGGACCGGGCCTTCTTCGGGCAGAAAGACGCCGCCCAGTCGACGATCATTCGCCGCATGGTGCGCGATCTGAATATTCCAGTGCAGGTGGTCGTTTGTCCGATCGTGCGCGAACCGGACGGTCTGGCGATGAGCTCGCGCAATTCCTATCTCGACGCGCAACAGCGCAAGTCGGCCCTAGGGCTCTATCGCTCAGTTACGGCAGTGCAAGGACGATTCGATCAAGGTGAGCGCAAGGCGCACGCGTTGATCGAGGCCGGGAAGCAGACTTTCACGCATGAGCCCTTGGTGCGGCTCGACTACTTCGAGATCGTGAATCCAGAGACACTCGACCCGGTTGATGATCTCTCTCGTGGCGGGCTGGCGGCGGTGGCGGCTTTCGTGGGCAACGTGAGGCTGATCGACAACATTGTGTTGCGTGGAGGCTAGATCTAGGGCGCAGGGTGGCCAACCAAGGGAACGGGGGATCGAGCTACTTTTTGATCGACCAAGAAGGCAATATCTTGAATGTCGGCGGAGCCTACCTGATCGACAACCTCCATCACACTCCCACACCGAGCGTGAGCATCGGCCCGGATATAAACTTTGCTTTCTGCCCCTGGTGTAGGCGCTGTCGAATCTTGGTGGGCAACTGGTCTGAAGACGAGTGATCGTTGCCAAAATAAATCATATCGTCACGCAGAACTGAGATGATTAGAGCGCTTCTCCTGCCTGCACCTTGCATGATTGTCGGATGTCCGATTCGGGGCAGGTCAATTAAACTGCCGTGGAAAGGTGGGGCCGCGAGCATGCCAGTCAGCAATAATGTGAGAACCACGACCACCATCACCGGGGTAAATACAGAGATGCACATTTTGCCCGCTGGGGACATCGCTCTTATTTTGGTACGGCGCATCACTTCCTCTTTAGACTCCTGACATGAACCTATTGTTTCCTCCGAGCGCGCGTGCGGTCAGGTTACGCGGGTCGCCGCCCTTTATGCCGGAGGATGCTGTTCTTAACCCTTGAAACAAACTTGTTTCCGGCAATGATGTAGCGCAGCGGCCGCTGGGCGGCCTTGGTGATCCCGATGCGCGGCGTGATCTCGATGTGTCGCGGGCGGAAGCCATCGTCCACGATGAAGAGGTCGGACTTCGGGCTGGTCAGGTCTTTTTCGTTGTCGCGTTCTCGGGTGATGCTGAAGGCCTCGGCGAGGCGTCCGGGGCCGCTGGTCAGTTTGCGCAAATCGGCGGTTGCGTCGATTGAAATGTCTCGGGCTTCCGCCATCTGCTCGATTCCGGAAATTGGCTCGAGGGCGCGGAACAGCACACCTCCTGCCTCTCCGTCGGGGAGACAGGAGACGTTGAAGCAATAGTGATTGCCGTAGATGAAGTATACGTAAGACAGGCCGGGCGGACCGAAGAGAACAAAGTTGCGGGCGGTGCGTCCGCTGGCGGAATGTGCGGCAGGGTCATTCTCGCCGAGATACGCTTCCACTTCCACAATCCGCGCGGTCAGGAGCTTTCTTTGCTGGCGCCGCACCAGGACCTTGCCTAACAAGTCGCGGCTCACAGGGCGAGGATCGCGGGCGTAGAAGTCGCAGGGAAGCGGGACCAGCGCGGACGAATTTCTGTTCTTGGCTATCCTCATCGCCTCACCGCATAATAGCGCCACGGGTCACAATCCTGAAGGAGGATTCATGCTGGGGAAATTGCTCAAGATTGTTTCTTTGCTGATATTGATGGCGCTGGCCGCGGAGGCCCAAACCATTCCCGCGGGGACCACGCTCACGGTGCGCGTGGGATCAGAGATCAGTTCCGGTACAGCCAAAGCCGGGGACAGATTTGACGCTACGCTGTCCCGCCCTGTTGTGGTCAATGGCAAAACCCTGGCCAGAACCGGCGCGCCGGTGCGAGGCAAGGTGACTTCCGCAAAGTCTAGCGGACGGCTGCACGCTCCCGGAGAACTTACACTTCGGCTTACAAGCGTACAGGTTAATGGGCGAATGGTTCCCATCGCGACCCACGCTCACTCCGTCAAGGGTAAGGGCCATACCAAAAGCAATGCTACGAAAATTGGCGGTGGGACTGCGGCCGGGGCGTTGATTGGCGCCCTAGCGGGTGGAGGCAAAGGTGCCGCGATCGGAGCGGGCGTCGGAGCCGGAGCCGGCACTGGCGTGGCGGTCGCTACGGGCAAGGAAGAGGCTGTGGTTCCGGCGGAGGCGGCTTTGACCTTTACAACGATCGCGAAATAGCTCGGGTAGGCCCGGACGAGATCCAATGTAAGGCGCGAGCGCGAGACGGTCGCGCCTGCCTTGGGTTGAGTTCGTGCCTACGCGGCGCCCTTGATGACGCTTTTCAGGTAGGCCAGCACTTCTGCCGAGTGTCCTTCGGGCTTTACTTTGTGGAAGATGTGCTTGATCTTGCCGTCCGGGCCGATGATGAAAGTGGTGCGCGCCACTCCCATCACTTTCTTCCCGTACATGTTTTTCTCCTTGATCACGTCGTACGCGTTGCACACTTTCTTTTCGGCATCTGCCAGCAACGTGAAAGGCAGTTCGTACTTTTCCTCGAATTTCTTCTGCGCTTTCGGCGTATCCGGCGAAATACCCAGCAGCACGGCGCCGGTATTCTGCATCTTTCTATAGGAGTCGCGGAACTCGCAGGCCTCGATGGTGCAGCCGGGAGTATCGGCGCGGGGATAGAAAAATAGCACTACATACTTTCCGCGACAAGCGTTGAGCGAAACTTCTTCTCCATTCTGGTCAGGCAAAGTAAAGTCAGGGGCTTTATCATTGATATCGATAGCCATGGCAGCGTCTCCTGGTTCCGCAAAACTCGGTTCAGCAAAGCTTGGTGCCACCAAGTTATATCGCACTGCACGGTGGGGCGTCATCCTGGCGGGATTGGCTTTGGTCTCCGTTCAAATGGCAGGGGCCCAGTCTGTCTCGGGTAAAAAGGCGATCAAAGGGCCTCGCGCCTTGGGTCTGGTGGAGCTGGCGCCTAGCGGCAAAGCCCACCTGATTCCCATCACCATCCTGTACGACGGCGAGTATTACGATGCCAGCGCCTACAAGGCTGCGCCTGTTCCCATGGCGCTCGAGAGTGGCACGGTGTACGAAGGCTTCCGCACCGGAGTGTCCCTGGGACTATTTACGGTCACCGGAGCCCTGCAGGGCAACAACACTTGGCTTGGAGCCGGAACCTGGCAGTCAGCCAGCGCGATTGCAGCTGCTAAGGACGCCGCTGCCAAGAAAAAGGCTGTCATGTCGAAGCCCGCACCCGAGCCACCCGAAGGTCCGCCGGTGTTAAGGCGCGCCAGCCCCAAAGCCAAGTCTGGGGAGGATACTCCATCCGCGGGGCCTGGTACCTCGAGCTCTCCCGCTCCCCCGACGCCCGCGTCTCCTCCTGCCGCATCGACTCCCCCCGCTCCTCCAGACCCCGATGGAGATTCGAACCGTCCTGTGCTGAAGCGGCCTGCACCGGCCAACGCTCCTGCTGCTTCGGCACCTGCACCAGCAGGTCCTGAAGGCGAAGAAGATTCGGACCGTCCAGTCCTGAAGCGGCCCGCCGCGACCACGGCACAGGCGGGATCCGCGCCTCCGCCCCCATCAGCGCCCGCCGAAGATCCGGATCGGCCTATGCTGAAGCGAGGCGCGCCGACTCCGGCTGAATTGAAAAAACGAAGCGCGTCGGTGTCGACAACGACGTCACCGACAACCGGGAAAGACCTGCACAAGTCGTCGGGCCCGCCGGCGGCATCGGAATCGCTCCAACTGATTCCTGCTATTTCGGATGCTGGTGGTCCCGACCCTCGTCCCTATGACTATAGCCTCAAGGCCGAGGAAGAACAGAAGTTGCGCAAGAAGATTCTGGTGTTGGCCGCGGATGAAGTGCGGGCGTGGGCGGCGCAGCCGGAATCGGCCGGAGCACAGCCCGCGGCCCATACATCCCGACCGGGGAGCCAGGCAAAGCCCCCAGCGCCCAGCTTCGAAGACGTACAGCTACACGCGTTTGATCTCTCTAACAGCAATGAGCCGGTAGTGGTACTGACCGCGAAGGCGCGGATGCCGGTCCGTCCAAATACTACATCCGATCTGGAATACATCATCACGCTGGTGGCGCGCGACGATATGTATGGTGACGTGCACAAGGTGTTCGCCAGCGTGACGGACACGCATCACTTCGACGTCCTGTCGCGCCTCGAACTGATCGACGCGGTGGACGCCGATGGTGACGGGCGAGGTGAGCTGCTCTTCCGGCAAGTTTCTGACACGGGTAGCGCGTTTGTGTTGTACCGCGTGATCGGTGACCGGTTGTGGCCGCTGTTCCAGGGAACGCCAGGTCAGTGAAGCACTATCCTCTGCACGCTTGACGCCCCACCGCGGCGGCATATCATTCGCCCGGAATCAGCCATTCACTAAGGAGAGCTCTACCATGAAGAAATGCACGGCTTCGGCCCTGGAGCTATTTCTGTTGTTCGCGCTACAAGCGTTTGCGCAGGAGCACTACACCGAGGGCCCGATCTGGCAGGTAACCCTCATTCGCGTCGCTCCCACCAAGATGGATGCTTATCTGACCACACTGCAGGCCAATACCAAGACAATCTATGACGAAATGAAGAAAGAGAACCTGATCCTGGACTACAAGGTATTTCTTAACACTACCAAGCACGATCCTCAGGACTGGGACATAGCCATTGGACTTCAGTACAAGAACTTTGGCGCCCTGGATGGCCTCACTGCCAAAGGGGAAACCATACGAGACAAGATTTTAGGGTCAAAGCAAGCTGCCCAACAGCTCGGCGAGAAGCGGGTGGGATGCGGGAAATAGTCAGCACAATGCTATTGCGAGAAGTTACATTGAAGTAAGTGAGCGACTGCACTACGGCCCGGTTGCAGCGTTGCGGCTGGCCAATCTATTTCTGGGTCATCACCAGTTCGCCGTTCTCAACTTTCATCCCGCCTACGTTCTCTGGCAGCTTCAGGCGGTCTCTTTGTTCGTTGAGTTTCTTCTGTAAGGCGTCGTTCACCAGTGACACGGGAACATTCAGGTCACCCACTTTAAATTCAGTAGGGTCGAACGTTGCATAGCCGTCCTTGGACCCGAGATGTCCCGAGAGCGTGACCCACACATCCTTGCCGGCGATTTGGGTAAGAAACTGGCCATGCGCGACATCGCCGTCGAAACTCACCTGGTAGTCTTTGACGTCAGGCTGCCCGGGCGCGAGTGCCGCTTCCGGGGACCCAACGCCTGGTACCGCCTGTGAAGCTGCTGCCATTGGAATCTGTCCGGCTGCCTGCGCCAGGGCAGCGCTTACTTCGTCGGAGTTGATGCGAACTTCGGCCGCCGGCTGACCGGGCTCCTTGGGCTGGTCGAGCTGCTGGACTTTTTGCTGAAAGGATTCCGCGTTGACTGCGGCGGTCGCGGCTGGCTGCGGCTGTGCCACCGGCGTCGGCCTCTTCAGGACAAGGATGAGCGCAATCAGGGACGTGACCAAAGTGGCCACGCTGATGATGCGGTCGAGTCTCCATTTCTTCATCGCACACCTCGGGTTGCGGCTAGGACCATGTTACCGAGGTAGAGGCGGAAGCCTTACATAACGGAAGGTACTGACCGCGTGGTTACCCGAGTCTGTTGGGACCGGGTCTCCGACCCGGTCAGGCGGCCTAGAAGGCTGCTGTGCCTTTCGCCGCTAGAGAACCGGAATAGCACCCCTCCCCAGCCAATGATACTCACCCTCAACTCTGACCAACCCCGCTCGCATAGGATTCTGACAAATGTAATCAACTCGTTCCGCAAGGCTGTCATTCGATCGCAAGGCATGATCGAAGAATTCTTCCTGCCAGATTGCACCAGACCCGCCGAGCAGAACGTTGATTTTTCTGGCAGAAGCACCTTTGATGGCATCCATGATCTGGGGCAAGCTGAAGTTCCATCCATCCGCACCTCTTAACGGGCTCAACAAGAGATGGGCATGATCTGGCATGACCACCGCAGTATGCTGGTCGAACTTGTTGCCGTTTTCCTTCAGACATCACGCAAGGACAATATCTCTGGCCTCAGCAGGAAGTTTCCAGCGGCGGTCTGTAGTGAAAGTAATAAAAATTGGCCGATTGTCTTTTTGGATGTGGGGAAGACGACGGCGGTACTCGTACTTCGGCTGCATAAAGCTGCGGCCCTTGGGCGGCCCGACCGGGTCGGAGACCCGGTCCCACACAATCCTGCATGGCCTCTAGTCCAACTTCTTGGCCAGCAACTCATTCACCAGCTGCGGATTCGCCTGGCCCTTCGAAGCTTTCATCACCTGGCCGACGAAAAACCCCACAACTGTCTTCTTCCCCGCGCGGTACTGCTCAACCTGTCTGGGGTTGGCCGCGATGATCTCATCAACAATCTTTTCCAATGCTGAACGTGTCGCGGGACTGTTCCGGCCGGCCTTCTTCTTCATAAACAACCGAAAAATCTTTCCCGCGGTCGAAAGCCAGGTCGTAAAGATCTTTGAGCATCTTGCCCGAGATCGCGCCGCTTTCCACCAGGTCGGCCGATGCGGCCACACCCTTCATCGAGATGGGCGACTGCTCGATTTCCAGGCCTTTCGCTTTCAGGCGTCCCATCAACTCGCTCTGCACCAGATTGGCTACCCGCTTCGGACTCTTGGCCGCCTTCGCTGCGGCTTCGAACTGGTCGGCCAATGACTTTGGTGAGCGTGAGCACCTGCGCGTCCTGCTCGGTGATGCCGTAGTCCGCAACCATCCGCTTGCGCCGGGCTTCAGGAAGCTCGGGCAGCGTGTCGCGGATCTCCTTCTGCCATTTCGCATCTACCACCAGCGGAAGCAGGTCGGGCTCAGGAAAATAACGATAGTCGTGGGCCTGCTCCTTGGACCGCATGCCGTAAGTCTTGCCCTCGATCGGAGTTGTAAAGGCGAGTCTCCTGCGTGATCTTGCCTCCGGATTCAATCACGCCGATCTGCCGCTCGATCTCATACTCCAGAGCCTCGCGGATGAAACGGAACGAATTGACGTTCTTCACTTCCGTTTTCGTGCCAAACTCTTTCTGCCCGCGCGGTCGCACGCTGATGTTGCCATCGCAGCGCAGCGAGCCCTCCTCCATATTGCAGTCGCTGACGCCGGTGTAGAGGATGATCTCCTTCAGGCGCGTGAGATATTCGTAGGCCTCTTCGGGGGAAGCAATGTCGGGTTCGCTGACGATTTCGATCAGCGGCATTCCGCTGCGATTCAAATCGATACCCGTCGTCTCCGAAGAGTTGGCGAAGCCTTCGTGCAGGCTCTTGCCCGCGTCTTCTTCCAGATGCAGCCGGGTGATGCCAATCTTCTTCGTACCGCCGGCGGTCTTGATCTCGATGGCGCCATGCTCGGACAGTGGCTTGTCATACTGCGAAATCTGGTAGCCCTTGGGCAGGTCGGGATAAAAGTAGTTCTTGCGCGCAAAGATCGAAGTCTCGTTAATGCGGCAATTCAACGCCATGGCCGCGAGCACTGCGAACTCCACCGCTTTGCGGTTCAGCACCGGCAACGCTCCCGGCAATCCCAGACAAACGGGACAAACGTTGGTG
Organism: Terriglobia bacterium; assembly: GCA_963803655.1. Classification (GTDB taxonomy): domain Bacteria; phylum Acidobacteriota; class Terriglobia; order Terriglobales; family Acidobacteriaceae; genus JAIQFF01. The sequence continues at coordinate 438,352 of CAWDNR010000004.1, read as the reverse complement.
TTGGGCGGATCGCCAAAATGAGTGGAACAGGAGCAGAAAATCTTGGTCGCGGTCAGGAGCTGGACGTGCACCTCCAACCCGATCACCGGTTCATACTTCGACGCCGCTGCTATGGAAACTTCAGGCGTGGCTACCATAATCCCCGATTATAAAGCCTGACTAGTGTAGCTGCCGGTGTGGGGCGCGGACACTCTTGGCGCCCGCACAGTCACAATGCGACTAGTGGGCGGGAGCGCTCAGATACTTCTCCAGAGGGATTTCAAAATACATCAGCTCGTTCCCTTTGGCATCGCGCACGCCAGTAAGGTAGAAGTGTCGCTCCAGCCAAAGGTACGGATATGTCGGAGACATCGAAGAACAGGAATCCAGATTGCGTGCTATGCGGCTCGACCGCCTTGGCTACAAACTGGGCGTTCTGTATTTCATCAATCGCCTGCTTGTTCATTCCACCCTTCACTTTCTTGGTGGGAAATGGAATCGGATAGCGATTCGTGTTTGCCGAGGGACGGGTAATACGACGGGCGATATCTTCCTGTGTCGCGGGAGAAAGTTTGGCGCGGTTCACCGTGACTAGTTGAGCCTTGATGCCGGACAACTCGACCGGCTGGCCGCCGTCATTGGTCACCACAACGAAGATGGGAAGGAACCCGAGCTCGCTGTAGTGAACGGAAAAGATGGTTGTTTTTTCCGCCAGATCGTAGGGATCCACTGCGACTGTCGACCGTCTCAGCCGGATGCTGGTCGTGCGCAGGATAGGTCTTGGCGGGCTCGGCCTGCGGCATGACGAATTCTTTTGCCGCCAGACACAGCAGAGGACCTAGGGCGATGGCGGCGATCGCCACTGCCGGGCTTACGTATATCTTCAAAGCTCCTCTTAACATGATGCTTGATTATAGGATGCTCCCGGCCTGCATACTGGTGCCTTGCCCGGTGCAGCTTGCGGTTAGAATGTCTCTTCCTTCATGTACTTGCTCTATAGCGCGCTGCTGGCAGCTGGCCTGTTGGCCAGCCTGCCCTATTGGATGTTTGGCAAGCGGCGCCATGGCAAGTACCGCGAAGGACTGGGCGAACGCCTGGGGAAAGTTCCGTCTCGGCTGCAGACTCAGTCCACGCCAGCAATTTGGGTACACGCGGTCTCGGTCGGCGAGGTGTTGGCGGTCAGCGAGTTGGTAAGTCAGTTGCGCCAGCGTTTCCAAGACTATCGAGTGGTGGTCTCGACTACGACGTCCACTGGCCGGAAGCTGGCTGCAAAGCATTTTGGAGAAGACAACGTCTTCTACTTCCCGCTGGATTTCGCATTTGCAATTCGACCCTATTTATCGGTATTGCGGCCGCGGCTGATTGTTCTGGCGGAAACTGAATTCTGGCCAAATTTCCTGCGGCTCGCTCATTGCGGCGGCGTCCGCGTTGCCGTGGTGAATGCGCGCATTTCCGATCGTTCCCTGCCCGGGATACCGTCGCTTTCGGCGCATCCTGAAGAGAGTTCTCTTGAACGTCGATTTGTTTCTGGCACAAACCGCCGAGGATGCCTCCCGGTTGCGCGACATCGGCGCGCCCGGCGACCGCGTGCAGATCAGCGGCAATTTGAAATTCGATGTGAACGCGCCGGATCCTCCGCCGATTGTCGGCAGCCTGCGATCGAATTTTCAGCATACCGGCGCCGGGCCGGTGGTGGTCTGCGGCAGCACGGTCGAAGGGGAAGAAGGGCTGCTGCTGCGCGCCTTCGAGAACGTGCTCGCCAGCCATCCTCGGGCGGTAATGATCCTGGCGCCGCGCCGTCCCGAACGGTTCGGTGAAGTTGCTCAACTGCTGGAACAGCTTGGCATCCGTTTCTGGCGACGCTCCTTGTGGAGCGGCGATGCCATCGCGGGCGGCGTTTTTCTGGTGGACACCATCGGCGAACTCACGTCCCTTTATGCGCTGGCCGACGTGGCGTTCGTGGGTGGAAGCCTGGTTCCTCGCGGCGGACACAATATCATCGAACCGGCGCAGCACGGGGTGGCCATCATGGTCGGCAATCACACAGACAATTTCCGCGACATCGTCGGTATGTTTCAAAGACGGAATGGTGTCCGCGTAGTCGGAGCCGCGGAATTTCCACTCGTTTTGATGGACCTCTTGTCCAATGAAGGCGAGCGAATCGCGCTGGGCCGTCGTGGATCCGAAACCTTGCGATCGCAAATGGGCGCAACGGAAAGGACGCTGCGGGCACTGGAACAATTGTAGGAAGCCTCATCAGAGCGTGTGGGAGCGGGTCTCTGACCCGCCCTAGGCATGGCGAGGCCATGCAGAGGTTGGATCGCCAGGACCTGATACACACTTCTAGCCGCGGCCCGGACGGGGTAGAACCCCGTCTCCACGCGTTCTGTGGCAACGAACAAGAATGAATCTGCTTAGCTCACTCTTCGGGCTCGGTGTTCGAGCGCGGAACGCGCTCTATGATCGCGGCCTGGCTCGCGCCCAGAGACTCAGCGGCCCGGTGGTGAGTATCGGGAACCTCTCCGTCGGCGGATCGGGCAAAACGCCTTTTGTACTGCTGCTGGGTGAGCTGCTGAAAGCGCGCGGCGTGAAATTCGATATCCTCTCGCGCGGTTATGGACGCAAGACTCGAGGCGTAGCCCTCGTCGAGCCCCCCGGTTCACCTCATGATTTCGGCGATGAACCCCTGCTGCTGGCTCGGCGTCTGAATGTTCCGGTCATTGTTGGAGAAGCCCGCCACGCCGCCGGCATCTTCGCCGAGCAGAAGTTCGGACCGCAACTCCATCTGCTCGACGATGGCTTTCAGCATCGCTCACTTGCCCGCGATTTCGATATCGTGCTCGTCACTCCCGAAGATGCTCGTGATCGCCTGCTCCCCGCGGGACGGCTGCGGGAGTCGCTGACCGCGCTCCGTCGGGCCGATGCGGTTGTGCTTACCAGCGGCGCGTCCTCGGAGGCGTTTCCGTTGGAGCAGAAACTGGTCTGGAGGGCGCGTCGCGGGATTGTTCCCACCAACGTTCCGTCTCGGCCAGTCGTCTTCTGTGGCATCGCACGGCCGAAGAATTTTGTAGCGCAACTGCGAACTGCCGGCATTGAACCGGTTGCTGAAGCCTTTTATCGTGACCACCACGCCTATACCGAGCAGGACATTCGTGATTTGCAGAATCTACAACAGCGAAGCGAAGCTGACGGTTTCGTGACGACAGAAAAAGACGCAGTCAATCTGGGCGGCTATCTGGCCGCGCTGGCACCGCTCACCGTGGTCCCGTCAAAATGGAACTGATCGACGCAGCTAACGCTGTGGATACCATGCTGGCCAGGATTGCAGAGAGAAGACGTTCGGCGTGAGAAAATCGAAGTTCTTGTAGCGCCGGCATCTTGCCGGCTGTCCCGAGGGTGTCTCGCCCTCGGAGTTGCGGCAGTGACAGCTCCGGCCCTGACACAAATGAGCAAGCACCTCAAAGAAACCGAGCGTCTGAGGAAGATCGTCGAAGCCTTCCCCAAAGTCACGGTCACCGTGCTCGGCGACCTCGTGGCCGACGAATTTATTTTCGGAGAGATTTCCCGGGTTTCACGCGAAGCGCCGGTCCTAATCCTTAAACATCGCGAACGCAGTGTGGTTCCGGGAGGTGGCGCCAATGCCGTTTGTAATCTTGCGGATCTGGGCGTCAATGTGCTCCCGGTCGGTGTGGTCGGCGACGATGAACCCGGCCGCCTGCTGCTCAAGGCTTTTCGCCACAAACACGTTCCCGTGGTCGGCGTTTTGAAGGACAAGAGTTATACAACCGTAACCAAGACCCGCATTCTGGCAGGCTCGACGCACTCGGCGCGGCAACAGGTCGTGCGCGTGGATCGCGAGCCTGAGGCCGAGCCCGACCGTCATTTGAAACGCGAGTTGGTGCTGGCCGCGCGGGAGTATGCTCGCGCCTCGGACGTCCTGCTCATTTCAGACTACGGGTATGGAGCAGCCACACCAGCGATCCTGAATGCGGTTCGCTACAAAGGTGGTCTGCGTGGAGTGCCCGTGGTGCTCGATTCGCGCTACCGCATGCTGCAATATTCCGGCGTGACCGCGGCCACGCCCAATGAGCCTGAGGTCGAAGCCGCCCTGGGAATGCGGATCGGCAACGATTGGCGCATGCTGTGCGCCGCGGCCGAGCAAGTGATGACGCAGATGAAGCTGCAGTCGTTGGTCATCACACGCGGGCGTGATGGCATGGTGGCTTTCACTCACCGTCACAAGCCGGCCGACATTCCGATTTTCGGGTCCGACCAGGTAGCGGATGTCACCGGCGCTGGCGACACCGTGATTGCCACGTTCACCGCTGCCCTGGCCGCCGGGGCCGGCACGGAAGACGCGGCCCACCTGGCGAACTATGCCGGCGGCATCGTAGTCATGAAGCGAGGGACGGCGACCGTATCGCAACAGGAGCTATTGCAGGCGCTGGATCAAGCACCGCCGGCGATTCGGTCTCACTGATTTTGGTTTAGAAGATTCTGGCTAGGCGATTTCGACGGAGAAGACTCCCAGGACAAAAACCATCGCAAACAAGATTCTCACTCGCGAGGAATTGCAACAGCAAGTGGCGAAATGGCGCCAGAGCGGGCGACTCCATCACGCTGGCCAATGGCGGCTTCGATCTGCTGCACGTTGGACACGTACGTTACCTGCGCGCTGCCAAAAAACTGGGCGGGAGATTGGTCGTAGCCGTCAACTCCGACGCTTCCGTGCGCGCTCTTAAAGGCGAAGGCCGTCCGCTGATGCCGGCCGAGGAACGCGCTGAAATTCTGGCTGCGCTGGCCGATGTAGACGCCGTGGTAATTTTCCCTGAGTCAGATGTACGCGCGATCATTCGTGAAATCCGCCCGGACGTTCACGCCAAAGGCACGGACTACACGGCCGAAACCGTTCCCGAGCGCGACGAAGTGATCGCCTGCGGCGGACGAGTGGAAATTGTGGGCGATCCCAAAGACCATTCCACCACTGAGATGATCCGCTCGCGCCTGGGGCGGGCACGTTCGTGAGCAGGTCATCGCCAGCCCAGACCTCTTCCAGAAATGCGGAGGGCCCGGCGATTGTCGAACAGAAGATCGATCGGCTGCTGATCGTGCGCCTCGGCGCCATGGGCGACGTGATTCATGGTCTTCCCGCCGTGGCGGCGCTGCGAGAAGCATTTCCCGAGGCGATGCTGGGGTGGCTGATCGAAGAACGCTGGGCGGAATTGCTGTGCACTTTGCCCATGCCTCGCTCCGGCCCGCGTTCGGCGCAGCGTCCGCTGGTAGACCGAATCCACACCGTGAACACCCGGCAGTGGCGTTCCGCGCCCTTTTCCGTCTCGACCTGGGAGCGGATCGCAGCCAGCGTGAGCGATTTGCGGGCGGCACGATATGAAACTGCCGTCGACCTTCAGGGTGCGGTGCGCTCGTCGTTGCTGGCGCGGTGGTCGGGAGCGCCGGTCATCTACGGGGCGGCCCAGCCTCGTGAAAATCTGGCCACCATGTTTTACACACGGCAGGTCATCGCTCGCGGCGAACACATTGTGGAACAGAATTTGTCGCTCGCCGAGGCTGTTGCCGAGCGGCGCGTTGAAAATTCCGGAGGTCGAACTTCCCCACGATGACGCTGCCGAGCAGGAGTGCGACCGCCGACTGAAAGCGCAAGGCACGCTGGAATTCGCTCTGCTCAATCCAGGCGCCGGTTGGGGAGCGAAGCAATGGCCGGCCGAACGCTACGGAGAAGTGGCCAAGCAACTGGCGGAAAATGGTCTGAAACCGCTGATCAATTTTGGTCCGGGAGAGGAAGACCTCGCCCGTGCCGTGGAAACTGCCAGCGGCGGCGCGGCCGAAACCATTTACCGGTTCGCTTACCCAGCTGATCGCGCTCACTCGTCGCGCCCGTTTGTTCATCGGCGGCGATACCGGCCCCATGCATCTTGCGGCGGCGCTTGGAATTCCGGTGGTCGGGATCTTCGGGCCGACCGATCCGGCGCGCAACGGTCCTTTCGGTACTCGCAGTATCGTGCTGCGCAGCCCCGCCAGCGCCACCAATTACAGCCATGTGCTTCGGCCCGATGATGGCTTGCTTGAAATCACCTCTGGGCAAGTAGTTGCTGCGGCCCGGCAACTGCTGAGGGAGGGTCATGGCTAGCTGGTCTGCCATTGCGCGCCGGGTCCGAGTCCCGCTGGGTTTTGCCTTTGCCATACTGTATTTCTGGCTGGCCAAGCCCACAGTGGAATCGATCCTGATGGGCGCCGCTCTGGTGATTCCAGGGCTTGTGATTCGGGCGCTGGCCTCGGGGCAGCTGCAGAAAAACGAGCAACTCGCTACCGGAGGCCTGTACGCCCACACGCGCAACCCGCTCTATCTCGGTTCACTGATTCTGTCGATCGGGTTCGGGTTGGCCTCGCGAAGCTGGTGGATCGTCGCGGGAATCATTCTTCTCTTCTTTGCGATCTATCTTCCAGTGATTCGCGCCGAGGAAGTATTCCTGCGGGAGCGTTTCCCGCAGTTTGAAGACTACGCCCGCCATGTGCCGCGCCTGTTCCCGCGAGTACGCGCTTCTGGCAACAATAGCGGAGCGTTCTCCTGGGACTTGTACTGGAAGCATCGCGAATACAACGCCACGCTGGGTGCAGCGGCGATGCTGGCGGCTCTTGTGGCCAAGCTGCTCGTATGGCACTAGGAAATCGGCATTGTCGATGTGGGGACGGGCGGAGCCCGCCCTGAGCCAAGTCGAAGGGAGGCGTTCAAGCCGTGCGAAGCTCGGCAAGATTTACGATGGCGGACTCATCGGTTGCCGCAGTCTACTGATTCGTAACAAGAATCAAAGCCGGACAGAAGCTGCAGGTACAAACCCCGCCGAGCTTCGCGCGGGCCTGGACGGGTCTATGACCCGTCCCCACACAGCCGGTCCTAGTTCTTCGCCAGCAACGCTTTTGCCCGCTCCAGTTCCGGCCGTTCGGAATTCGACCCGTCGCACACTTTCACCAATTGCGCGTAGTAGGCTGTGGCCTTTTCGTTTTTCCCGGCCATTTCAGCCGGCACTGGCTGCGCCGTAAAGCCCGTTAAAGCGATTGGGATTGAATTTCAAATCAGTCTCATACTCCGCCAGCGCAAGGTCGGGATGTTTGGTCTCGAGCAGCAAGTCGGCTAGCATCTCCCGCGCTGGAATGTCCTCGGGTTCGTCGCCGGTTGATTCCTCTTCCGCGGCGATGGCACGCAAAGTCTTGACTGCTTCTTCGTCTTTGCCTTCGGCATGTGCCACCCATGCTCCGGCTTCCTTCTGCGCGTCTTCCACTACCTGAGCCCAGGACGTCTTCTTGTTTTTCAGCATTTCCTGACGAATGGACTCCAACTCGGCGATATCTTTTCGTGCTTCGGCTACATTGCCCGACCGAGCCGCACCTATAGCCCGCGCCCAATAGGTGATCGCTTTGTCGCCGGAGTCCGCGCCTGGGGCGGGAGTCAAGGCGGCGGCTTCCGTCCAATGGTGAAGTTCCAGAGCATACAGCGCGGGGAATTTCGACAACGCATAGGCGTGCGGATCATAGCCTACGCCGTACATGTCCTTCATCGGCGGCAAGGCTTTCACTTCCTCGATGACGCGCTGGGCATCGGCCTCGCGACCGCTTTGCAGGTAGGCATAGACCAGGAAATCCATGGCGTGAAATTGATGACCTTCGCCGCCCATGTGCATGGCCGCAGTCTTGCGCGTGGCGGCGATGGATGCCAGGTTGGAGTCGATGTCGTCCTGCCACAGCCCGAGCCGCGCAAAAATATGCGACGGCATGTGCAGCGCATGTGGAGCGGCGGGAGCGATTTTGGCATAGCTACGCGCCGCAGGCAGCCCCAGCTCGGCCAGTTGCGGCTTGTCATAACTGTGGATCAGGTAATGCGCCACGCCGGGATGGTTCGGCTCCTCCTTGAAAAGCGTTTCCAGCACGGCGGCCGCTTTTTTCCGGTTGGCGAATGTGGTGTCGCCGTCCGGTTCCGATGCCAGCAGCGACAGCGCATAAAATGCCGCCGCCTCGCGATCGTCGGGATAGCGGTGATAGACGCCTTCCATCGCCTGCGAGTATGCCTTGGCGCGTTCCTCGTGATCGCCTTTCTTCCGGTAAAACGCGCGCAGGGCTCGCGATGTAGTCGCGCTCGCGATCCGTCGCGGGGATGCAGCGACTGCGCCTTCTTCAGCTCCGCCATGCCGCGCTTGATGGTGGCGGCATTGGGATGGTCCCAGAGCTGGTGCCACAAACTCATGGCCACGCCCCAATGAGCCATGGCGCAGGCCGGGTCATCCTTTGCGATCTGCACGAATTCTTTTTCCGCTTCCTCGTACCAGAACGAATGCAGCAGCGCGACGCCGCGTTCAAATGCCTTCTGCGAGGACGCAGTACAGGAAACCGTGGAAATGCACGGTCCCCAGTTGCTCCGCGGTCAGATCTTCGTGGTGATGACTTTCATCCGCCAGCGCGAGAATTCCGAACAGGGACAATACAGCCAATAGCAGGGCAGCACGTTTCATGGAAGACTCCATCGGAAGCGAGTCTAGACCGGTGATGATGGAGGGGTCAATCCGAGGAGGACAAGCGATCTGAGTGGCCCTTCTGCCAGATGAGATTTTTCAGTCTTGACCGCCCCTTCGGGCGGGCGTAGCCTCGCATGCGAAATCCTGGAATCGCCCTCACAGTACGAAGGAGACAACGCATGGTCCCTCTCATCACCCTTTGGCTCCCGATCCTACTTGCGGCAATCATAGTGTTTGTTGCCAGCGCCATCATGCACACGGTCCTGCCTTACCACAAAAGCGACTGCCAGCAGATCCCCGATGAGGCCCTGGTCCTCGCCGCCTTGCGGACCGCGGGCCTGAAGCGTGGCTACTATCACTTCCCGTTTACTTCCCACAAAGAAATGAAGTCGCCGGCCATGATCGAGAAGTACAAGCAGGGACCTGTCGGGATGATGACCGTACTTCCCAGCGGCCCACCCGTCATGCCGAAGTTCCTGGGCATGTGGTTGGCGTATTGCCTGATTATCGGCGTCTTCGTCGCCTATCTCACAGAACACACGGTGGCGCCGGGCGCGAGCTATCTGGCGGTTTTTCGCGTCGCCGGCACCGCTGCGTTCCTGGCCTATGGTCTGGGACAGCTGAGCAATGGAATCTGGAAGGCACAACCGTGGGCATGACCATCAAGGAAGTCATCGACGGGCTGGTCTACGGCATGTTGACCGCGGGCACCTTCGGCTGGCTTTGGCCTCGCTGAAGCGCACAACACAGTTGCCCGCTCACATCCGACGGCCCGAAGTTCGCATGCGGGGGCGACTCTCACGAACGAGATAGACTAATCTTTCCCGTTATTTGCCTGGGGCGCGACCTGCTCTTTGTTATAAGCCTTCCAAGCCTGGTCAATCACGTAGGCGTGAATTGCATCCGCATCTTCTACCGTCATCTTCAGATTGGGGAAGGCAAATTTGGGAGGATCGGCGAAGCCTGGCATTCCCTTGTCCCAGTGAGTGCCGGCCAGGACGATGCCGTACCAGTCGCGATGAACTTCCGGCGGCGCATAGCGCAGATCGGGGACCGCGCCGTTGAGCACCCAGGCGCCGCTGCCATCGGTGTCCGGCGAATGACAACCATCACAAACGAATTTTCCGTAGAGTACCGAGCCCCTGTGAATTATTTCCTGGCTGGCAGTTTGCCGCGGAGGTTTTGGAACGGGTGGCACTACATCCGGCGGCACGGGGAAACGTACCGTGGCTCCGAGTTTGAAAGCCAGGAGACGCACGGGTCCGCGTTTTGATTGGGGAGTCGCCATGGTCCAGGCCGGGGCGAACAATCTCGATCCCGATCCCCATCCCACCGGAGACAAAATGTACTGCTCACCTTTGATTCTGAACGTCACTGGAATCGACTCGATGGCCGAGCCGGTTTGAATTGACCACACCTTTTTCCCGCTGTCGGCGGCATAGGCGGCAAATTCTCCGGAGCCTTGCCCCTGAAAAACCAGGTTGCCTGCGGTCGAGAGGACGCCGCCATTGGTTGCGATGGGTTCCGGCACGGACCAGCGGGCAGACTCGCGCACCGGGTCCCACCCGATCAGCCTCCCTTCGGTGCCACGCATCCATTCTCCCGACTGCACCGCGGTATTGGACACGGACTTCCGGTCCGTCGCCGGGACATACACCAGTCCAGTGAGCGCGCTGTAGCTCATGGGCCACCAGTTGTGGACCGTCCACTGTTTTCCGCCACCCGCGGAGGCCGGCACTTCGGCCGCACGCCCGGTCTTGAAGTCGATCGAATTGGCCCACGCCAGTTGGACCAAAGGTTTGGCTGAAATAAGTTTTCCGGTCTTCGCATCCAGCACGTAGAAAAAGCCGTTCTTGGGCGCAGTCATTGCAACGTGCTGCTTCTCGCCATTGATAACCAGGTCGGCGATCAGGATGTGATTGTTCTCGGTTTGCAGTCCCGGGGCGCTAGTCTGGAAATGCCAGGCGTATTCTCCGGTTTCCGCGTTCACCGCGATGATGCACCCGGCAAACAGTTTGTCCCCGGCGACCTTGATCGATGACAGCTCGCCATAGTCGACGCCTGCGCCGGCAGTACCAAAGATCACCAGGCCGGTTACGGGGTCGAACGTAATCGCAGTCCAGACATCGCCGCCCCCGATCTTCCATGAGTCCTTCCCAGACCAGGTCTTCGCTGCCATTTCGAGCGCTCTGGTTTCAAATCCTTTCGCGGGATCTCCGGGGACCGTCCAGAACCGCCACGCTTCTTTACCAGTGTCCGCATCGTAAGCGACCAACGATCCCCGAACCCCGTCGTCGGAACCGTTGTATCCGATGACTATTTTTCCTTTGGCCACATGAGGCGCGCCTGTGATCCCGGTCTGAGTAGCGTCGCACACGGCAGCCTCCCAAAGCTGTTTTCCCGAGGCGGCATCGATAGCTATCAGGCGGCAATCCCCCGTGCCCACGTACACTTTTCCGTTCCACACCGCCACGCCGCCATTGGTTCGCGCGGAATAGGAACCATTGATGGCGAGGTTCATCCGTATCCTGGGATCGAACTTCCACAGCAACTTTCCCGAAGCCGCATCCACGGCATACACCACCGACAGTGGCGCGCTCACATATATAACGCCATCGACGACGATCGGTTCGGCCACGATGCCCATTCCGCTATCTATGTCCAGAAACCATGCCAAGCCCAGGCCGCTGACATTTTTGTCGGTGATCTGCTTGAGAGGGCTGAAATGCTGCTCATCAAAGGTGCGTCCGTTCAGCAACCAGTTGTCTCCCTCGGCGGCCTCTGAGATGGCTCGGGCCTCATTCACATCGCCAATTTTGGTTTGGTCGTCTGCGGAAGAATGAACCGCAATGATCATTCCAAGTGCAAGACACAGAGCCGTCAAACCAAGAACTTGCCATGTCTTCATAGCGTGCACCTTTTTCTGGATTCGTCTGGACGCAAACGAGCATCATTCTAAGCCTGTTCAGGCTTCAGGGGATCGATGTCTTTACCACGAACCCATCGCGAAAGGATATCTCGTTACTGCAGCCGGAAGCGCTCGTTCATCAGCCGCTGCAATCGAGGCTTATAGAGGATGTCGTAGACAAATTCTTTGTCGGGAAACATGGCTAGGGCCGCGCGTTTGGTGCCGGCTACCAGTTCTGACGCTTCTTCCACGGTGAGGTTGCGGTCCTGGCTGATGACCGACATGACCATGCTCATCATGAGCTGTAGTCGCCGGATGTTCCGGGCTTCCTGTTCCTTCTCGGTCAGATGTGCAGAGAGCTCAGCCCGCTCCCAGGTACTCATTAGGCCCCCAGACTATTCTAAAACACGCAGCGCACGTGCGCGGTTACCTCCTGTTTCGATGCGCCGCTGCAACCGGACGTTGCGCTCATCCTATTCGCCTATTCTGTCGGCATTCGGTGACGAACGCAACCTCTCTGGAGTGTACGGTTCGATTACCCGCGTAACCCGGGGTACAATCAGGGTGCTCAAGTGGCCTGGGTGCCTGCTCCTGTCCGCTGCCCCAAACGGAGGATCTATGAAACAACGTCCCGCCGCGCGCCCGAATCCGAATGAAAAGCTGGTGCGAATTTTCGATACGGAGCAGGAATCCGAAGCTTTGGTCGTGCATGGCCTGCTGGAGTCCACCGGGATCGACTCCGACATCACTTCGCTGGCCGCCCAGCAAGACATTCTTCCCGGAGTCGGCGGCACAGTTATCCTGGTGCGCGAAGAGGACGCTGAGCGGGCACGTCGCGTCATCGAAGATTATCGCCAGGCGCCAGGCGATGAAACCGCGGAAATCGATATCAGTGGACTTCCGCCCGAGCAAGACTAGGGATGACGGCACTGCCGTCCAGATAGAAGTGACTGCTCCATCGAGATCGGGTGCGGCGAGTCAACACATGGGCTTCACCCAGCGGGGCAGGAACTTCTCTGTCGCGGATGCCCGTGCTTCTTGATCCGAGTCTCTCTTCAATTCTTGTTGATAGATATTAATGCGCAAGCCGGAGTTGACGGCAAGGTTCTCGTCGCCTCGGGTGATCTGTTCGGTCTCAACCTCTTTCCTCTGCCGGAGGCTGCCGGGACCATCCTCCTGTAGAGTTGCCTCTTTGGTGACGAGGGCCATGACCATAACTTCGGTTCCGTCGGCAAATCGCAGCCACTCGGAACTGTCCGCACAGGCGTGCGCACCTCAACCATGAGCGCGCCGAGGAAAAAGAGAGTACCCAATCCCACGATGAACGCCAGCCTACCCCGCCACCGGAGCAAGTACCCGCTCGACAAGGCAAAGACGATCTATGCCACCACCTACCAGAGTGGCGGGCGCCAGGCGTGAACGCCAGTCGCAATTCCAGCGGCAAAGGCCAACGCAGCCCAGAGCAAGGGCCGCCGCCCACCGAGCGTTGTAGAGAGAGCAGGTCACGAGTTGGGTTGCGGAGTCACCACGGTTTAGGTGGGAACAGCCGCCCTCGGCTGTTCGGTCGAGCGAAGCTCGACACGGTTCGCCAGGAATAACTGGCGGAGCGCTGCTCCGTTGGAAAGCCGAGGGCGGCTGTCCCCACATGGCCTATGCTAGCGGACGAGGTGGAAGACACTTTCCAGGTGATAGGTTTGCGGAAACAGATCCACCAGATGCGCCCCCTCCACTCGATATCCGGATTGGAGCAGGCGAGCCAGGTCGCGCGAGAGGGTTGCGGGATCGCACGAAACGTAAGTGATGCGAGGCGCCTTCAACGTTATCAATCCTTTAATCACCCTCTCGCCCAACCCGCTGCGTGGCGGATCCACCACCACCAACTCGGGGCGCAACTTATCACCTGCGTTTTCCAGATACTGCTCCGCGGTGGCGCGGACCGCCATCACGTTCGCGGGCGAATTGTATAGCAGATCGGCATGAGAAGTCGGTGATGACTCAACCGCAATTACACGTTCAAATTCCCGATTCAGGACGGAAGAGAAAAGCCCAACCCCAGCATAGAGATCAAGGGCAGTTTCCGCAGCGCCGGCCTGCCCGCCTCCTCGCCCATGAACAACAACATTTACCAACTCATCAGTGAGATGACGATTGACCTGGAAAAACGCTCCCGCACTGACCCGGTAGGAAGCAAGCCTGGTCGCATATATAAGGTTGCCGACGCCGGTGCGGAAGAGTGGCTTCGGATCGCCCATTACTTCCGCTTTCACAGACCGAGCCACAAAAAACGTAACGCCAGAAATTCCCGCTAGAGCGATCTTCAACTCGGCAGCGAATGGTTCCGCATCAGCGGCGATTTCGGGTGAGCAATAAACTTCTGCCAATATTTGGCGTCATCGCCACTGGCGAAGAATTCGATTTCTTGAATCCCAACCGGAACTTTAGCCGCGCGTCCCAACTGCCACACCGCAGCCAGTGCGCGGTTGACTAACAGCGAGCTGATTGGACACTCCTCCACGGGCAACAGTTCGTGCGAGTTGAATTTGTAGTATCCCAGCGCGAATGCCGGCGCGGTCTGTACTTTGAAGCGGGAGCGATTGCGATAGTTCCACGGCGGCGAAGGATGGATGTGCAGTTCCGTATCCAATTCCAACTTGGCAATGCGGCGCAGATTTTCTTTCAGAACGGCAGCTTTGATCTCAAGCTGATGTTCGTAGTCGGTGTGTTGATAGTGGCATCCGCCACAACGCTGAAAGTATGGGCATGGCGGATCGATACGTCGAAGGGAGGCGGCGAGAATTCCATCCAGTTGGGCGCGCGCGAACCCGGGTTTCTGCTCGCGAAGAACAGCTTCCACGGTTTCGCCGGGCAGCACAAAAGGCACAAACACGGCTTTGCCAGGGCCGTGTTCGTCGGCAGGAAGTCGGGCCAGGCCTTCGCCGCCGTAGATCAGCTTTTCAATGTTGAGACGCAAGCTAGAATTCTACAGGGTCAATGTAGGCGCGAGCGCGAGGACGCTCACGCCTACATATAGAACAAACTCAATCGGGGCAGCCCATACTTCTCGAGCAATCGTTTGTGCAGATACTGCTTCTGTAATTGATCAATCTGCGCCGCCGGCATCTTGCGCCGGTAGGGACTCAGTTCGCGATCAGCCTCGGCCCGCACTGCGACAATCTCCTCATCGGAGGTTGCAGCCAGCAGCACAGCGAATAACTTCTCTTCCAGCACCGTGAGGCGCCGCTCAAGGTCCTCCAGGCGCGGCGATACATTGTCCATCTCGGAAGCTAGTTGACGCAATGTGCCGGCGGTTGCTCGCGCCGCCGCCAGCCCCGAGATTCCGGGCCGCTCGGGCAGTTTGGCCGTGAGCAGTTGGTCGGCATTGCGCCGCAGAAAAGCCACGATGTCATCTGTCTGAAAACCCGTCGGCTTTGCATTCGTCGTATGGCTGCTCGACGCGCCCACCGCCGCTTCCTTCATCTCTTCGGCAGCGGCCAGGACCTCCTGGGCACAATAGGCCAGGCTGTTAACCTTGCGGGGCATGGGATGTTTCTCGTAGCGCTCAAACGCGCCATCGATCCCGCGCAGCACAGCTTCGAGTGGTATGCCAGCATCCTTCCAGGTTTCGATCAATGCCCAATCCAGAGTGGAAAGCAGCAGCATGCCACCGCGGCGCCGTTGAAACTGCTCTTCGATCTCGGTGAAGTAATTGAAGTAGTTTTCCACGGACGACTCAGCGAGGCCGGGGCTTGCGGCCAGGCGTTGTCGAGGCGGGAGAGTCTTCCGCAAACGCGCCTTCGGGAGTGGACTTGGTGTCGGTGTTGCGTTCCCAGATGAGGCGCAGGCCGTCCAGGGTAAGCAAATCGTCCACGTGCTTGATGTATTTCGATCCCTTCCCGATGAGCGAGGCCAATCCCCCGGTAGCCACGACTGTAGTTTCCTGTCCCATTTCTCCCAATAGCCGCTCCAGGATTCCGTCCACGAGTCCGAGGTAGCCGTAGTAAAGCCCGGATTGCAGGCTGCCGACGGTCGTGCTGCCAATCACACGCGCCGGCTTGCGAATGGCCACTCGCGGTAACCGCGCTGTCTTTTCAAAGAGGGCATCGGCGGAAATCCCAATGCCCGGAGAGATAACGCCGCCCTGGTACTCTCCCTTTGCGGACACGCAATCGAACGTGGTCGCGGTGCCGAAATCCACCACGATGCACGGCCCGCCAAATTTCTCAAAGGCAGCAACGGAATTCACAATGCGATCGGCGCCGACTTCGGCGGGATTTTCGTAAAGCACTGGCATTCCGGTCTTGACTCCGGGCTCGATGAAGAGCGGCTTGGTGCTGAAATAACGTTCGCAGACCTGGCGCAAAGTGGAATCGACCGGCGGCACCACGGAAGAAATAATGATGCCGCGGACACTCTTGACTTCAATCTTGTCCATGGCAAACAGGTTGCGGAAGAGCACACCGTATTCGTCTACTGTCTGGGTGGCGATGGTGGCAACGCGCCAGTTCGCCACCAGCGACTCGTGATGTTGCGGTTCCCCACCACCATCACGCGCAGCTTTAGCGAACACCCCCAGCACAGTGTTCGTGTTGCCTACATCAAGAACAAGAAGCATAAGCAATATTGTCTACTTCAACATCACCGTCCCGCCCAGTACCGTCCGCAAACCCTCTGGCGTCCGTACCTGCAGGAACCCGCGTGGATCAAGGCCTTCTGTCACTCCTTCAAAACCACCATTCTCTTCCACTCGCACGCGCCGTCCCCGCGCCGTCGACGACCATTCCTGAAACCGCTTCACAATCGACTCATGGGCGCCCGGCTTCTCCAGCAGATCACGATATTCGCGGTCGAGAGATTTTAGCAAAGCCGCACACAGTTCCACCCGCGACCATTCCGTCCCGCCGACCAGCCGCAGAGAGGTTGCGATCGGTTGCAGCCCCACCGGAAACTTCGCCTGGTTCACATTAATCCCAATGCCCACCACAATGTAGCGGACGCGGGTCGGTTCCGCATTCATCTCGGTCAGAATGCCGCAAAACTTCTTGCCGTCTAGCAGAAGATCGTTAGGCCATTTCAGATCGGGCAAGACTCTGGAGTCGATCTGCCGCACTGCCGAGTGCACCGCAAGTCCCGCGGCCAGCGAAAGCACCAGTGCCTCGGAAGGCGGCAATGCCGGACGCAATATCACCGAACAGTAGATCCCCGCCGATGGCGCCGATTCCCATTGATGCGCGCCGCGCCCACGTCCGGCGGTTTGTTCTTCCGCCACGAAAACGCTGCCTTCGGGCGCGCCCGCGCCAGCGCTTTGCATGGCTTCGATGTTGGTAGAGCCGATCTTGTAATAGTGATGATAGTTGCGGTGAACGTCCGTGCCAAAAATCGTGCCTTTCAACGCCGGCGTGAGCATGTCGGGCAGCAACAAATCGGGTGCGGATTTAAGCTGGTACCCGGTTGCAGGATGCCCGGCAATCTCAACTCCGAGCGTGCGCAGTTGCTGCACCAGTCGCCATACCTCGGAACGGCCCGTCCCAATTTCGTCGGCGATCTTGGTTCCGCTCACGACCACGGTAGCATTCTCCATCAGCAACCGCACAATCCTCCCCAGTCGCAAATCCGTCCGCTGCGGCGCAGGGTCGTGTGGTCGCGGGCGACTCGCCCGCGGAGTCTTCCTCGAACTCCGGCCTGTGGCGTCTTTCGTAATGCAGGGAATTATGCGGGAGAGAGAGGGGAAAGAACAAATCTGGACAGAGGACGAGCGTCCGGGGACGCCCGTCCTCCGTCGCTCCCTTCTTATACTGGCATCACGCGCAAACTCATATCTACCGCCGGGGCGGCATGAGTCAATGCGCCCACAGAAATAAAGTCCACTCCGGTCTCGGCGTAGGCGCGCACATTTTCCAGCGTAATGCCTCCAGAGCATTCCACAGGAATGCGCCGTTCGACTTTCGCACAGCGCGCAACTGCCTCCTTCACCTGTTCGACCGGCATGTTGTCCAAGAGGACAGCCTCCGCGCCACGGACGAGGGCTTCCTCCAATTCCACCAGTGTTCGGACTTCCACCTCGATCGGCTGCGAGCCCCGGCGGTTCCGATGTGCCCGCTCCAGAGCGAGCGCGATACCTCCGGCCAGCGCGATGTGATTGTTCTTGATGAGCACTCCGTCCGAGAGATCGAGACGGTGGTTCTGACCGCCGCCGCACCGCACGGCGTACTTATCGAGCATACGCAGGCCGGGTGCGGTTTTTCGCGTGTCAAGGATGCGCGCGCGAGTTCCGGAAGCCGCATCCACAAATTTGCGGGTCAGGGTGGCGATACCGCTCAGCCGCTGCAGGAAGTTCAGAATCACACGCTCGCAGGAAAGAACCACGCGCGCATTGTGCCTCACCACCGCGATGGTCTGGCGGCTGTGCAAGCGTACGCCGTCAAAGATTTCAGGATGGCTGGTGACCTCGTAGTGCGAAGTCACAGCTCCATCGAGCACGGCGTAAACATCCAGAATGCGCGAGACGCAGCCCAAGCCGGCCAGAATGCAATCCTGTTTTGCGATGATGGTTGCGGCGGCGCGCTGGTTGGGATCGATGCACGCGTAGGTGGTGGCGTCGCTGGTGGCGCGGTCCTCCAGCAGCGCGTTCTCCACAATCGCGGTAATCCGCCGTCCATTCCATTCCATAAGATCCTGCTTACGCTGGAGGCAGCTGTCCTCACCCAGTCTTAATGTCGAGCTTCGCTCGACCGCCCTTCTTAGGGGCACCCCAATTCGTTGAGCTTATTCTTCGTCTTCTCGCGCATCACGGACAATTCCTGCGCCCGCTCTTTCATCCCCTCGACTATTTTTGCCGGCGCCTTCGCCAGAAACTGCTCGTTCGACAACTGTCGCTGGCCGTTGCTGATCTCCTTCTCGATCTGCTCCAGCTCTTTTTTCAGCCGTTCACACTCAGCCGCAACGTCAATCTTCTTTTCGTAAACTACGTGCACATCGAATCGGGCCGTGGAACGAGCACCCGCCAGCTTCGACAGCGAGTTCTCCACAAAGGTGACGCTCTCCACGTTGGCCAGCCGCTCGATGGCGCTTTGATTCTGTCCCAACAATGACTTAATCTCCGCATCCTGCGTGTAAACCTGAATTGGAACTTTCTGCTTCTGTTCCACTTTCAATTCAGCCCGCAAGTTGCGCACGCTGACGATCAGGTCTTGCACAATTGCCATGCTGGTCTCGGCCGCCAGATCGAACTGCTTCTCATCCGCCTGTGGGTAGGCGGCCAGCGCGATCGATTTTAGCGGCGGATTTCCATCGTAAATCGAATGCCAGATTTCTTCCGTGATGAACGGCATGACCGGATGCAAGAGCCGCAGCGATGCCTCAAACAAACTAACCAGGTTACCGCACGCAATGCCCGCGGACGCCTTCTCGGTCCCGTTCTCAGGGGCGAGACGCGGCTTCACCAGTTCGATATACCAATCGCAGAAATCGCCCCAGAAAAAATCGTAGATCCGGTTCGCGGCCTCGTGAAAACGATACGTCTGCCAGGCTTCGTTGACGTCTTTTGTTACCCGATGAAAACGCGAGAGTATCCAATGATCTTCGAGAGTAGCTGCCCGGAAACCGGCAAGACCCTCCAGACTTTTCAAGAATTCCTGCTGCTTCCATACTCCGGCCTGCTCGGCTCTATCCACATTCATGAACATGAACCGGGCCGCATTCCATATCTTGTTGGCGAAGGCGCGGTAGCCATCCGTGCGGCTCTCGCTGAATGCAATGTCCGTGCCCGGCGCCGCCATCGCCGCCAGGGTGAAGCGAGTCGCATCGGTACCGAAGCGCTGAATAATATCCAGCGGATCAATCACGTTCCCTTTAGTCTTCGACATCTTCTGCCGGTCGGCATCGCGCACCAGGGCGTGGATGTAAACCTGGCGGAAGGGCACGCTGTCATCTTTCTTGTCCGCCCAGCCGCTGGCCTGCTTCAACACCGGATCCTGCCGATGACCCGGCATGAAGTGACAGCCGAACATGATCATGCGAGCTACCCAGAAAAACAAGATCTCGTAGGCGGTGATCAACAGCGTGGTGGGATAGAAAACTTCCTGATCGCGCGTCTTTTCCGGCCAGCCCAGAGTGGTGAACGGCAGCAGCCCGGACGAAAACCAGGTGTCGAGCACGTCAGTGTCCTGCTTCAGCTCCAAACCGCCGCACTTCGAACATTTTGCCGGCGTCTCGCGGGCGACAATAATTTCCCCACACTTGCAATGCCACGCCGGAATGCGATGCCCCCACCACAACTGCCGCGAAATGCACCAGTCGTGGATGTTGTGCATCCAGTTCAGGTAAATCTGCTTGTAGTTTTCCGGGACAATCGTGATCTCGCCGTTCTCCACCACTTCAATCGCCCGCTCGGCCAGGGGCTTGATCTTGATGAACCATTGCGTCGAAAGCCGCGGCTCCACCACCGTCCCGCAGCGATCGCACTTGCCGATCGCGATGGTGTAATCCTTCTCGCCTACCAGAAAGTACTGCTGGCGCAAGATCTTCGAGCACGCGCTCGCGCGCGGCATAGCGGCTCAACCCGGCGTAAGGGCCGGCGTTTTCGTTCATGTGAGCGTGCTCGTCCATGATGTCGATCTGCGGCAGGTTGTGGCGCAAGCCGGCCTGGAAGTCATTGGGATCGTGCGCCGGCGTTACCTTCACCGCACCGGTGCCGAACTCAGGATTCGCCAGCTCGTCGGTGATGATCGGAATCTCCCGATTCATCAACGGCAGCAAAACTTTCTTCCCGTGCAGATGCTTGTAGCGTTCGTCTTTCTCGTTCACCGCGACCGCGGTATCACCCAGCATCGTCTCCGGACGGGTCGTCGCCACAGTGATGAATTCGTCCGTCCCAATCACCGGATATCGGATCTCGTACAGCTTGCCCTGAACTTCTTCGTGCTTGACCTCGAGATCGGAAATCGCGGTCTCGCACCGCGGACACCAGTTGACGATGTACTTGCCGCGATAAATCAGCCCTTCTTCATACAGGCGGACAAAAACCTCGCGCACGGCGCGCGAAAGTCCTTCGTCCATGGTGAAGTATTCGCGGTCCCAATCAACTGACGCCCCGAGCCGTTTCATCTGGTCGAGAATCGCGCCGCCGTAATGCCGCTTCCATTCCCAAACGCGCTCGATGAAGGCTTCGCGTCCCAGGTCCCGCCGCTTCTTGCCTTCACTCGCCAGCTGCCGCTCCACCATCATCTGGGTAGCGATGCCGGCATGGTCGGTGCCGGGAAGCCACAGAGTCAGAAATCCGCGCATGCGATGCCAGCGCACGATGATGTCCATCTGCGTCTGGTTGAGCATGTGTCCCATGTGCAGACGTCCGGTAACATTCGGAGGCGGAAGCAGCAGGGTGAACACCGGCCGCGTCTCTCCCGGCGCGGGCGTGGGCGCTGAAAAAAGCTTTTCCTTGACCCAGTACTCGGCCCAGCGCGTTTCAATCGCGCCCGGCTCGTATGATTTGGATAATTCGTGAGGCATGGTGTTCAGAGCAGTTGGCAACTAGCACTTGGCATTTCGCCAAAGCCCGTCTGTGAAGGGTCGGGCTGAAATGTCAGGTGCTCAAATGCTAAGTGCTGAGTGGTAAAGGCTTGACCTTTGATATTACAGGCCAGAGAAAACAAGGGTCAAACGACGCGAGGGGTTAGGAGACAGAGTACTTTGAAACGACACATCACTAGTAACTAAGTAGTAAAAGCTGACTGCTAGTGTAGTGTCCAACAAATAACTAGACATAATGACTGGATCCGCGTTATCCTTGGGGCATGGGCAAGTCGTGTCAGCTTTCCGACGTGGAGCAGCAGAAATTCCAGCAGTGGACCGCGGCGCACGGCACGCCACAGCAGGTGGCTTTGCGCTGCCGTATCGTTCTGGCCGCCGCTGCGGGCGAGTCCGATGTCGCCATTGCCAAGCGGCTTTCGGTGAATCGCAACACGGTGATTCTGTGGCGAAAGCGTTTTGGTGACGAAGGCCTGGACGGTCTGTGGGACATTGCTCCCGGCCGGGGACGAAAGCCCACCTATCCAATCGACAAGATCGCCGCCATCGTGGATGCGACCCTGCAAACCAAACCGGCGGGGATGACGCACTGGAGTTGCCGGACCATGGCAGAGAGCCAGGGCGTCAGCAAGTCCACGGTCAACAATATCTGGCGCGCCCACAATCTGCAGCCGCATCGCACGGAGACCTTTAAGCTCTCGCGCGATCCGAAGTTTCTGGAAAAGATGACCGATGTCGTGGGTCTGTACCTGAATCCCCCGCAACAGGCGATCGTACTCTGCGTCGACGAAAAGAGCCAGATTCAGGCATTGGATCGCACACAGCCTGGGTTGCCGATCAAGAAGGGGCGCTGCGGCACGATGACCCACGATTACAAACGCAACGGCACGACCACCCTGTTCGCCGCTCTGGAGACTTTACAGGGCAAGGTCGTCGGCGAATGCCATGAGAGACACCGGCATCAGGAGTTTCTGAAATTCCTGCGCCGACTCGATACCGAGTTCCCCGGCGATGTCCCGCTTCATCTGATCATGGACAACTACGGGACGCACAAGCACGCGAAAGTAAAGGCGTGGCTGAAACGTCATCCCCGGTTCGTGTCTCACTTCGTCCCCACCAGTTCCAGTTGGATGAATCTTGTCGAGAGATGGTTCGGCCACCTGGACAACAAGGCCATCCGCCGCGGCGTCTTCCTCAGCGTAGCCGACCTGCAGGCGTCCATCGAGGCGTTTCTCAAAGCTTGGAACCAGGATCCCAAACCCTTCGTGTGGACCGCGACCGTCGAATCCATTCAGGAAAAGCTCACCCGCTGTCGCCGAACTTTGGAGCAGATCCAGCCCGGCTGCACCAGCCCCAAGTCCAGAAAACGGAACCCACAATGATAACTGCCTAGTTATTTCGCAGACACTACACTGGACACATTTTCATGAGGAGATGACGCTTGCAGTGTGACGCGGCGCGCTCGCTTCGCTCGCGCTGTTGAGTTGCGCTGCGCTGGAGTTGAGTTGAGTTGACGCGGGCCCGGGGTGACGGGTTGCGCTGGCGTGGAGTTGAGTTGCGTTGGAGCTGAAGCTGCGTTGAGCTGATGCGCTGGGCTGGAGTTGAGTTGTGTTGCGTTAAGTTGAAACTGCGCAATGACGCGCTGGTGTTGGTCTGTGTTGAGCTGTGTTGCTCTGTTTTGAGTTGGCGGGGCGTGGCCAAAACAAATGTTGGGCTGGAGTTACGTTGGATCTGAGTTGAGTAGTCTTCGCGCGGCAGGCGGGTTGAGGAAATGTGAAAGGAAAACGGTATAGTGGCGTAATCGCCTGACTGGCAACGGCATCCTGAACACGGTGGCGTTTCAGGAGGTTGGAAAGACGGCGATCACCACGGCTTCATCCGGAACAACCTACCCTGTTCGTTCTCGTCATGCAGCGTGAGAATGAGTTCCACGGTCGTGAAGACCGGACCCTCTTTTTCTGTTCTCGGCGGTAGGTCGGAATCAATCAGCGTGATAACCGACTGAATTCCTATATCAGCGTATGCACGGATGACGGCGAGGAGATTTTTTTTCTTTCTGTCATCCAGAGATTCGAAAACGCCATCGTGGTAGACGAACCTGGGGAACCTTTCGTCTAGGTGCGCGCGGATAAGCGCCATGTCGAAGGCGATACAGAGAAGTTTGCGGTACGTGTGGCCTTTATCGGCGGTGGTGGTCTTGCCGGCTTCGTCGAGAATTTCAACTTTGAATTCGAGATGTCCCTCCTTATTGGGGGAGACGCTGAGAAGAGCCTTGCGGTCGATAACGTCTTCCACAATGTCGTTGAAGAATACGCGGATGGTTGAAAAGAAGCTCTTGGCAAGCCACAGTGAACGCAGCGCCGAGCAAACGAATTGTTCCATCTGCCGTACCAGCGTGCGACGTAGTGGAAAGGCTTGCCGCATCTCGGGCATGACCAGAAAACGTACTCGCCGGACACGATCACGAACACCTCCATTCGCTGAGCGCCCGGAATCAAGCAGCTACTTCACCGTAAGAGTTAGGTTCTGAGTTTGCATGCTGGCTCCGGATTTGGCAGTTATGACAAGCGTGTAGGTACCTGCTGGGGTGGCGTTGGGGTTGGGCGTGGGGGCCGGCGAGGTGGGACTGCTCCCTCCGCAGGAACAAAGTGCGACTGCCAGGACTAGTAGTGGTGCGAAACGCAAGCGCGATAATGGGAATTGTTGGGTCGACCTTGCCTTGAAGAAAGTTACACACCCGAAAATTACCAGCGCCCAAAGCCAGGGTGCCGAACCACGGTGGTAGAAACCTACCGGCGATCGGGATGTTGTGGTGACGTTGGCGTTGAAGGTAGAGGCGGAGGCCGCGTCAAGCGGAACTGTGCCGGGAACCGAGCACACAGCGCCGGTGGGCGCGCCGGTGCAGGTTAACGAAGCCGTACCGCTTACACCCGAGCCTCCGATGGAGAGAGCGTAGGTCGCGGTCGCGCCTGCCGTGACCGTGGCTGAGGCGGAGCCGCCCGGGGGCACACCGAGGCCAATGCTGGGGGGCGGGCCTTGGCTCGCAGCGTTTCCGGTAAGCGCCACAATTTGCGGGCTATCCGGAGCATTGTCAGCAATTGTCAGAATCCCGGTTTGGGCTCCCGAAGCCGAAGGAGTGAAAGTAACTTGAATCGTGCAACTGCTTGCTGGCGCGACGGGGGCGCCGCACGTATTCGTGGCTGCAAATTCGCTGGTGGTTTGCACGGATGACAGTATCAAGGGGCCCGTCCCTCTGTTCGTGACGGTTACTTGCTGAGCCCCGCTGGTAGTCCCACTTGCCTGATCGCCGAAGGAAAGGGAGGTCGGGGAGAGGCTGACTGCCGATGCCCCGGCATTTCCGATCAACGGGATGGTCTGTGATGGAATATTCCCGCCGAAGGTCACTGTGAGCGTGCCGGTTCGAGTTCCCGTCGCTGTGGGCGTGAATACCACATTGATGTCGCACTTTTGCCCACCCGGCACGGCAACCGAGCAGTTATTCGTTTCCGAAAAATCACCTGCGATCGAAACCGCGGGCGAGGTCGGTACATCGCCGAAGTTGCCCACCTGCACATCCACAGGACTGCTGGCAGTTCCAACGTTTTGACTCACGAACGACACCTGGAGCGGACTGACGATCGGAACGGGTGCCCCCAAGCTTGGCGCAATCTTCAACAGGAAGTTGCCCGTTTCCTGATCGCTTGGCTGCCCAGCGCCCGGGTTGGGAGAACGAGGTCCGAGCGCATCAGGAGTGGGCGGCAAATTTGAAAAAGTCAGAACGTACACGGCACCGGTGCCGTCAACAGCTATCTTGCTGTGGGCGGGAATCGAGCCAACGCTGTAACTGCCCAAGAACGTAGACCATTGGAGAGTGCCCGTGGTATCAACCTTCAGAGTAACGTTGTTTTCGCCAGAACCACTTGGAGGGTAGCATTGAATCGGTTGCAGGAGGATTGGCTGGAACGCCGCCGGGAAATCGGTTGTTCCCACCACATAGGCCGCGCCCGTCGAGTCCACCGCAACGGAAGCGGCGCCACCGTTCCTGCCGCAGAGAGTTGTGGCGTAGAGAAGCCCTGATCCATCCGCTTTGAACTTGGCCACGAAACCGTCTTGCGCCGCAGAGTTTCCGCAAAAGGCGTTCGGAGTGACAGGCAAACTGCCGGTTGAAAAACCAGCGATGACCGCTTGATCGTGGGAGTCGACTGCGAGGCCGAAAACCTGGGTGTTACTTTGACCGGGGGTGCCAAAAAATGTGGAATACACTGGGGCAGTTCCGCCCGGGTTAAGTTCCATTACGAATCCAGTGTAGTACGCCGGATCGGTGGGACTTGATGCCTGAAAAGCTCCAGCAGTGGTTGGAAAACTATTACCGGGAGTAAAGCCCGTCACAAAGGCGTCGCCGGATGAATCTACTGCGATACCGGTGACGGAACCTCCGGGATTTGGAACGCTGGTGCCGTCGATGTAGGTTGCATAGGCTAGACCGGTCGCATCCGGATTTAGCTTCAGCACAAACGCACCGCCCGGAGTGGTCTGGAAGGCTCCCAGAGTCACCGGAAGGGGCATCCAGCTGGAAGTAGTGCTGAGGTTCCCAAGCAACGCCGCCACGCCGCCAATATAAAGTGCTCCGGTAGAGTCTACTGCAATCTTGCTCGGACTAACTACCTGAGGAAAGGTGACAGGATTGGGCAACGGCTGTTGCAGCAACGTTGAGTACAGAATCGTCGAGCCATCTGGACTTAGCTTCGCCGCGAATGCAGCGGAGCCCATGACGTTGGAAGGAACCGTACCACTAAAGACGCCACTTGTGAGGGGAAAGGAAGGAATTCCACTCGCAGTGGGAAAGTACGCGGATCCGCTCACATACGCCGAACCTAGTGCATCCACGGCGATCGACTGGCCTACACTTCGGCTCAGAAAAACCGAATAGAGAATCTGCGAGCCGGTTGGATCGAGCTTCAGAATGAAGGTCTGGCCGCCGTTCTGTGCGGTGCCCGGCGTGGGGCCGTTCTCAGTGGCTGGAAAACTCGCCGCATTTGTCTGACCGGTTAGATAGACACCGGTGTTGTCGGCAGCGATGTCGTTGATGACATCCAAACAGGTTGTGCAATTGCTGGTGATGAAGGTCGAGAAAATCAGCGCCGGATCAATCACCACCCGCCGTCCGCGATCGTAGTGGCCCAGGGCAAAGGACAGCTTGCCATGGTGCAGGGAATAACTTGCGGGCACCGCCTTGGCTTCGGAGCCAGGCTGATACGCGTAGGGCCTCCGCAGTCGGACCACTTCGTGCGCTCCAACCTTGAGGGCAACATCCCCTTCACGAGTCAACGAAGTGTTCGCGCCTTCGGCCTGGAAAGAAATGGCACTCGGATCAGCCCCGGGCGAGGCGATAACGTCGTATTCGAGTTGGCCGTCGCGAAAATAGAAAATCAGATCAATGCCAGGATAAAGATTGGAATAACGCACTTTGGCGAATTGGGGCACGCGCGTGTGCCAAAGTTTGGGATCCGATCCGGAGAAGTAGTTGCTGGTACCGGGTAAGGCCTCGATTCCGGTGACTTCGGTTTGCGGATTCGTGCTCTCAAAACGCAGCCTGAAGTGTCGTGCTGGCTGCGTCACGGCGGCGGATGCTTTCTTCTGCAATCCTGGTAGGACGATCGTGGCACCGGTGCGGGTGAGAAACAACGAGTAGCCGGAACTGCGGCTGAGATACAGAACTTGGCTGTCCGCCTGACCGTCATTATGCTCAAAAAAAATGTGGTTTTGGAGGAGTTGAGGGCTCGTGGGTAGGGACGGCTTGAGGGACGTAGAACTTGAGCGAGCAACGCCCTCCATTAGTCTCACAGCGCTTTGAGGGGTCGCTTCCTTCGCTACAGACGTAAGCGACGCTCGTGGGGTGCGTCCAGAAGGGTCGACGCGAGGATCGTTCTCATTACGGACTTGGGCGAAACAGGAAACCAGGGCGAACAGGAAGATTGAGCTGTAAAGTCCGAAAGCGCGGGGAGATCGCTGCAACTTCGAACACATCCTTTACCTCGCTGAGACAGTCAGAGAACCGCTGAACTTGATTTCGAGCTTTCTCGCTCCAGAGGGTCGGCTAGACGCCAAACGGGGAAGGTTATCGACATTGTAACATACATACATCTCCGTAACGGTGGCTACGAGTAGTGGCTCAATTGGAAATTTGGGGTCCCTCCGGAAAGGCGATCGGAATATTGGGCTTGTAATAAAGGATGTAATCGGCGCGCTTGGCCTTGCCACGAGTGACGAGCTTTCCCCGGACAATGATGCGCCCCTTGGTGAAGTTGACCTCCTCACGGATCTGCATCATCCCGTCCCAGCCCGCGCGTTTCACAGCGGGGCCAATGAACTTGGAACAGATATCGCGCTCGCTGAGGTCTTTCTTGTTCACGTCGTTTTTATTGTCAAAGCTCGTCAGCGAGTTTAGCTCAAGCAATACCTCTCTTCATATGCCTACTAGCTTCGCAAGCGCTAGCCAATGCCTAGGATGAGGACGATGGCCTTGGCGAATACGGCCTGCGTACCAACGTGACACTCCAATCCGCGATGCGATGGCTGAGGTTGACGTTTGCGATAGCTGAGGTTGGATTTCCTCGCTATACACCTGATCGGTGAGCCAGCCTGGCTGTGTCGATGCGTCCCATTCCGAGCATGCCTTTGCATGTCTTCGCCGTGTCGCCCCATGTTTTGCACGAGCTGCCGGAGTGAGTGCGGCTACGCGGCCAAGGCTCGCAACGCCAATCAGTCGCTCCGTCAAAGGACGTTGCGTTCTCTTTTCTTGAGCGCAATGGCAAAGTGCTATGTGTCACCGGGCCAGTCGGATCGTCGGATGCAAAATTGAGACGCGCTCAAGCTTTCGCCGCTAGCAACGGTGTAGGACTTGAGATTTGCCGCCGACTCATTGACGCGAAACTCCAAGGCCAGGAACAAGTGCTCCGCGAGCGCTTGGATTACCGGGTGGCCGCGGATGCGATCACTGGCTTTCGGAATAAGCTGAATTCGGCGAGAAGCTTTGACGCGCTGCGAAATCTCGAAGCAAACGCGGCGGCATCGTATTTTCGTGAGTGGCATGACATTCCAGTGACTTGGCCAAAAGCTGATCTGCCAAGAATCCCGGAACGCTGGCGATTTGTCGGAAGTAGGCAATCTCCTCTAAGTGGCGGACCCCGACTCGCCGTGACACCAGTTCATGCCATCCTTAACTATTGCTTTGCCTTGCTCGAAGCCGAAAGCAGGCTGGCGATCTCGGCCCTTGGCATGGACGCTGGATTGGGATTAGGTCTGCACACCGACACAGCTAACCGTGATTCTCTCGTTTTCGACGTCCTCGAACCCATACGACCCCAAGTTGAGACGTGGTTACTTGACTGGATCGCGAAAGAGCCGTTGCGACGGGCTGACTTTTTCGAGACCGCCACTGGTAATTGCCGCCTCATGTCCCAAATGTGCACGCACCTCGGCGAGACTTGCACGGCATGGGGAAAGCTGGTGGCGCCGTGGGCTGAATACGTGGCGCGAACTCTTTGGGCTAGCACGAAATCCGAACGCACTGGCAATTCAGTTCTTCCGACGCGTCTCACTCAGCAGCGACGCACTGAGGCCAAGGGCAAAGTTTGGATAGCTGCAGTCGATCTCCCGGAGACGGATCATTCCTGTCGAGGATGTGGAAAAACGATCATGAATGAGAGTACCCACTGTGCTGGTTGTGCTGTTGACGCCGCAACGAAACGCCTGATTAGCGCTGCGAGCCTGCGCCGCGTAGTTGCCCGCAGCGCGGAAGCTCGTGCCAAACATGGGGCATCACGGCGACGGCACGCACAAGCATGCTCGGACTGGGACGCATCGATGCAGCCAGCCTGGCTTACCGATCAGGTGTACACCGAGGAGATTCAACCCCACCTCGCGCAAGTGTCAACCTCAGCGATCGCATCGCGGATCGGGGTATCACGTTGGTACGCAGGAAGGATTCGCGAAGACTACCGTCCTCATCCTAGGCATTGGCAGGCGCTGGCGCAATTGGTGGGTGTTCGGCAGCCAAACCCGGCGAAAGCGTTGTAGACCACAACTTTAAGCACAAGGGCGTCTATCAGTACCAATTTAATATCCATCGTGCAACGATGGGCCGGTTGGGTGCACAGAGCGTAGTTCGGGACCGGGCCGGGGTTTAAATCTTCTCTCCGAACAATCTTGATTATTTACGCCCGGCACTGAGGGAGCACTCAAGCGCGTGCCATGGATGGTGGAGTGTTGACCGAAACAGTCGCCGCCTGAGAAATCCGGGGAGGATATTAAGCAGGAATCGTCACTTTGGAGTTTTGCTCAGATAGTGATCAAAAAAGGCCAGCGTTCTTTGCCATGCGTCGATCCCCTCAGCAGTGTCGCCGTTGCCGTCAAAAACGTGACCTACGCCTGGATAAATCTTCATCTCACAAGGCGCATGAATCTTCTGGAGAAAGCTTTGCAGCTTGTAAGCCTCGCTCACCGGAATGCCCGTGTCTGCATCGCCTTGCAGGATGAGGACGGGAGGCATGCGCGTCACGTTCTTTGGGAAATCATCGCCGAGGCCCCCGTAATATTCGCTAATCGCTTTGATTCGCCGATCTTGGGCAGCTGCTTCCAGCGCGAGACCTGCACTGAGCGAGAATCCCACTACACCGATACGCCTGGGATCGACTTTCGAGTCCTTGGCTACGAATCCGATCGCGTCGTGGATAGTGGAGAGCCAGAGTTCCAGCTTAGGGCCATAGTTTTCGCCGAGTTTTTCTTCGCTCGTCCGGTCGAAATAGTGCACCAGGAAGGCAGAGTAGCCGTGCTTGGCGAGGTCCGCAGCGTAGTGGCGGTACCCCGCCGGGCGGAGCGTCATCCCGAGCCCTCCATAGAGAACCAAAACTGCCGGGTTGCGTCCCGAAGTTGCAGGGTAAAAGACTTCCGCTCGGATGGGCTTTCCGCCACTTTGGAATGTCGCGGCAGAGCTGGCGGGCCCCTGGGACAACGCCACCCCCGGCAAAAAAGTGAGCATCGCCAGTAGAGCAGATATTCGCAAGACGTGCCCGCTCCAGTCTAAGCAGTATGTCGAATAAACCCGTCAGTTCGTAAATACCCGGTTCCGTGATGGAATCGAGAATGAGATTTCATGGCAGTCTCGCTTTTAAGATCCACATGCTCCGCTTTGGCTTCCCTCAGGGTCAGCCAAGGGAGGTTTTGTTGGACACTCCTAGAATGACACTTGTGCTCTTGTTCCCTGCAGGATTGGCGCGTGTCGTTCCGTTCTGGCTGGCAATCTCAAGCCCCGCCTTGCGGAGCCCTTCGATCAGATGCTCGACGAGCTCTGCATCCCACCACTTCCCGAGTTCCTCCCGCGCAAGGACGGCGAAGTCCGGCCTTACGGCAAGGAGCTGTTGCACGGCGTTGCGCGCCGCCTCCAGCTCGCCAAGCTGTCCGTAAGCCGCCGCGAGCGCGACGTTGGTACGCCAGAAGCCGGGCATGTTGACCTTGAGAGCGAAGTCCAATGCACCGCGATAGTCGCTCTGGCGGTAAGCATCGAGAACCGAGGGGAACCAGTACCATCCGGGGTGATGAGGATTGAGGCCCCTGGCCTGTTCCGCCAGCGAACAGCCGCGCTCCCAGTCGCCAGCATACGCTATCAGGAAGCCCAGATAAGCCATGGTGAACCCATCCATGGGATTGAGTGCGACAGCCCGCTTTGCCGCATTTCGAAAAGCCGGGAGCTCGCGTCGGAAGAACAGGGTTGCGGCCAGAGCGTGATAGGCCAGGTGATTGGAGGGGGCGGCCTCGACCGCCCGCCGCGCAGCTGCGAGCGCACGTCCCAGCGAGTCAGGCCGAAGGTTGAACCCATGCGTGTGCTCCTCCTTGTACATCATCGACAGCATGGCCCAGCCGTCGGCGTAGTCCGGAGCCTGCTGGACGGCCTGTTCCAGGCCAGCCCTCGCCGCGGCGTGCTCTTCGGCGTTGACACGCTGGAAATGCGCGAAGCTGCGGAGCACTGCCTCGTAGGGGGTAAGCTGGTCGGGATTCCGGTTGCGAAGAACTTCACTCATGGTGTGCGGCAGAACGCCGTGGGTGTCGGCGACGGTAGAGACGATCCGTGGAACGACGTCGTCCTGGAGCTCAAAAATAGCTTCGGGGCGGAAGGGACGTTCATACGTCTCAGCCCAAAGATTGACGTCTGAGCTCGCGTCCACAAGTTGCGTTGCGATGCGCAGCTTGGTCCCGGCCTGGCGAAGGCTACCTTCCATCACGTAGCGTGCGCCGAGTTCCTTACCGGCGGACCGGACGTCGATCGCCCCATGAGCATAGCGCGAGGTCGAACTAAGCGAAATCACCCGGAGGTACGAAAAGCGGAACAGGCCGGTAACGATTTCCTCGGTCAGCCCCTCGGCCAGAGCTGTGAGATCAGCGTTCGCGCCGTTGTACTTAAACGGCAGCACGGCAACCCAGAACCCCTCCTCGGCGCGGGCAGCGCCTGAGTTGCCCTCCACCACCGGACGTGCAGCTGGTACAGTTGCCGTGCGGATTGACGGCGCGCTGGCGGTTACGCCGCGCAGTGCGTCGCGGAGCTCTCGCGCTGACGGGAAACGGTCTTGGGGGTCCTTCTCCAGACAGCGCTGGATCAACAGGCCCAGCTCTTCCGGAAGGTCGGCCCGGAACTCGCTCAGCGGTCGTGGTGTGTCGCGCAAGATCGCGGAGGCCAGCTCGGCCGACGAGGCGCCCTCGAACGGGCGCCGGCCGCTCGCCATCTCGTAGAGAATGACGCCGAGCGAGAAGATATCAGTCCCGTGATCCAGCACCCGGCCCGCGACCTGCTCGGGCGACATGTAAGTTGGCGTGCCCATCACCACGCCCATCGCAGTTTGCCCGGCAAACGTCTGCGTGGCGTCGCTGGATTTGTCCGCGCGCACATCTTTCGCCAGGCCGAAGTCCAGCACCTTGACGCGACCGTCGTCGGTCAGCATCACATTGGCGGGCTTCAGGTCGCGATGCACGATCCCTTTCTCATGAGCCGCGGTGAGCGCGTCGGCAAGCGCGCTGGCAATCTCGACGATTCGCTCGACGGGGAGGCCACCAGCAGGGATGAGGCGCTCGAGTGACTGTCCCTCGACGAGCTCCATGGTGAGAAAGTGGACGCCTTCGGCTTCTTCCACCGAAAAGATCGTGACGATGTGGGGGTGGTTGAGGGCGGCGACGGAACGAGCTTCGCGCTGGAAGCGCACGAGGCGGTTGGGATCGTGGGCCATCTGAGCAGACAGCACCTTGAGAGCCACGTCACGGCCGAGCTTCGTGTCATTGGCGCGATACACCTCCCCCATGCCGCCCGCGCCGATCGCCGCGGTGATGTGGTAGTGGGAGAGCGTGCGGCCGATCAAATCGAGTCTCCTGGAGCTAGAAAGTTGTCAGATTGCCGCTTTGTTTCTGGACGAACGCCGAGCCGATTCTACACCCCAGGGCGCGCCGCAAATTTACTTCGCTCGGTTCAGAAGCTTAGCTTCAATGCGAACTGCAGATTCCTCGGAGGGAACGTGTCTGCCGCTTCGCCGAACCGCGCGCGGCTGACGTCATTGTGGGCAGCACCGCTGGTGAAGGCTAATGCAAAGTTCGTGTGATTGAACACGTTGAAAGCTTCCACCCGGAACTGCAGACTGAACCGGTCCGAGAGACGAAAGTTCTTAAACATCGATACATCGGCATTCCAGTACCCGGGCCCGACGAACGTGTTGCGGCCAATATTACCGACGCAGCCCAGGCAGGGTGCAGAGAAGAAATTCGCCGGCAGGTTGAAACCGTTGGCCCACTGGTCATGGCTCGCGTTCACGTGATTGGCAATCGCGTTCGGCCGTTCGTTGGAGAGTCCATCCAGGTTGTAGTCTCCGCCGATGTTGACGCAGTTGGCTGGATCAAAGGTCGGTGCAGCGCAGGCGCCCGGCACCAGTTCATTCAGGTGTGCCGGCCTTGTGTTAGTGGGTGTCCAGTGAACGCCGCTTTGAAATGTCCAGATACCATTGAACTGCCATCCCCCCAATGCCGCCGCGGTGAAGCCATGCCCCTGCCTGAAAAACGGAAGCTGCCAGACGTGATTGAATGTCAGCCGCTGCCGGACGTCGAAGGTGGAATTTCCCCGGTCCAGCCCAGGAAGGGTAGGGTCGGTGCTGGACGCGTCTCCCCCAGAGGAGCCATTCACGGTTGTTCCGCCATTGTGCCACCCTGAGCCGTTGTCAATCGCGTGGCTATAGGTGTAGTTTGCGCTGATGGCCAAACTCTGCCCCAGTCGCTCCTTAAGGGAAAGTTGCAGCCCGTTATAGATAGAGTTGTTTACATTTCTCCAAACCCGGAGAATGCCAAAGTTGGGGTTCAGGGTTCCTTGCGGATTCGTCTCGAACCCGTTCACCACCGTGCTGTCGATCTGGCTGCACAACTTGCGGCCAAAAGTATCCGTGACGCAAGTTCCCTCCGGCAGTCGCCCTCCTGGCACTCGATTGACTTTTTCCGCGCGGAACACTCTATGCCCAGCCGTGCCCACATAGTTAACTTCGGCCACCAGTCCGTGCCGGATTTCATGCTGCATCCCCAGGAACCAGTTCTCCACGTAGGGGTCGCGAAGGCCTTCCGGGAATACGATCGCCGTCAGTCCTTCTACGTGGGGATTTGTAGGATCCCAACCGCCGATGTTGCCCGTGGCCTGCACTCCGCTGCCCGCATGCTGCGCCGCCGGAGCCGGCCCCAAAAAGGTTGGCTGGCCACCCCCCAACGGGCCATAGACCACGTTGCCGGTCTGCGCCGTGCCATTGACTACGCCCAACGGGCCAGTGACCGAGTCGACCGAGTAGTACGGCGGATTCCAGCGCGTAAGGGACAGAGGATTGTACAGCGTACTTTCATAGGAGATTCCGAACCCGCTCCGCAAAGAAGTCTTGCCATCACCGAACACATCCCAGGCGAAGCCGAGGCGCGGGCCAAAATCGGTGTGATCTCCCGCGCCTAGTGTCTTGGAGGGAGCGAATCCCCCGGGGCCGCACACCCCGGCAATCGTGGCCAGGAGGTTGCCCGGGCAAGGCGTGCTGGCGCTCTTGATCTGCCCCGCACCGGTGGTGATGTTATCGATGAAATTCTGCCCCGGCCCTTTGAGGAAGGTTGTGGCCAGGTTATTCAGTTCGGTGAGGCGGGTGTAAAGGTCATAGCGAAGGCCGAGGTTCAGAGTAAGGCGCTTCCGGACTTTCCAATCATCTTGTACATAGGCGCCCACTTCCCAGTTACGCCAGTGGCGGATGTTGGTCGCCAGATGCGCCGGCGCCCCGCTGATGATGCCGGGGTCCACGCCCGCATTCTCAAGATACGGAGCATCGATAGCAAAAAACAGAGGATCGAAAAAATAATAACTGGGGCGTCCGAAGTTATACTCGCTGTTTTCAAGGTTGCGGCGCAAATCTCCGCCAATCTTTACGCTGTGTTTCCCGTGACTCAAAGACACCATGTCCGCATAGGTATAAATGTTCTCGTGGAAGATCTGCGGATAGCCGGCATAGGAGCCAAATCCCAAACTACCATCATCAAAAAAGATGGACGGGACGCCAGGCAGAGTAGCTGTGATCGAGGAGTCATTGCCGGCGTACCCAGCGCGAAATTCGTTCAGCAAAGTCGGTGTAAAAGTATGAATGTAGCTGAACTGGAAATTGGGTGTCGTGGTCTCGGAGGGAGTGGGGAACCCTCGCACTGAATTGTCCCCGACTACGAAAAATTGATTAGCCGCCCGCGACCAATTGAACTGAGTGAATAACCGATCGCTCGAGTCCAAGTTGTAGTCCAGCCTGATGGACGCCTCGTTGCCATTGAACAGGTTTTCACTCACCTGCGACTTGCCCACGTTCAGTACGTTGACCAGAAAGCTGGCATCCCGGCTGAAGGCCCCTGGTTGGGGAGCGCCAAAGATCGAACCGCCGGGACAACTCCCCTGGTTCATTTGATCGATATCTGCCTGCTCCACGCCGAACAGGTTGGCGAACTTCTTAGCCATCGCACCGGTCCCGTCCGTGTTGGCCGGACACAGGTAGCCGGCGAAGTTGGTAAAGAATGATCCAGACACGCCACTGGCCACGTAGTCGCGAAGGGATTCAAACTCCGTGCCACTATGGGCGGGGACAAAGTTGGAATAGAGCAGGGCGGCAACCGAATCGGGGAAGGTCGAAATGGCAGCGCTGCGGAATTCGGGCGATTCCGCCAGCACTAATCCGGGATTGGAAGTGATAAAGCGGTCGCCCTGGTAGGCGGCAAAGAAAAAGAGCTTGTCTTTCTTGATGGCGCCGCCGAGGGTTCCTCCGAACTGGTTCAGGTGCAGGGGTGTCTTCTGGCGGGCGGCCGGGTCAGAGAAGTGGTTGGCAAAAAATGGATTCGCATCCAGCGCGTCATTGCGGAAGTACTCCCACGCGCTGCCGTGCCACTGGTTGGCGCCGGACTTGGTCACCAAATTCGTGATGGCGCCCGCGCTGTTGCCGAATTCTGCTGAGTTGTTCAGCGTCAGCAACTGGAACTCCTGCACCGTATCCTGGATGGGCTGGTTGACGGCTCCCCCGCTCAAGCCTTTGTTGGAAACACCATTTAGCAGAAATCCGTTAAAGTTCTCCCGCACGCCGTTCACCACCGTGTTCGCGCCGTTTTCAAGAATGGCGCCCCGAACGTTGGTCGCGCCCGGCGCATACTGAATCAGGTCGTAGACATTGCGGCCATTCAGCGGGAGGTTGGCAATCTGCGTGGAATCCACGGTCTGGGAGAGCCGCGAGGTCTCTGTGTTCACCGGGGCGACAGCATCCGTGACTTCTACGATCTCCGCGCGCTCTCCCAGGAGCAACTTGAAATCGACGCGCAGCACGGTGCCAGCGTTGAGGACTAGATTGCTAGCCTCTGCGGTCTTAAAGCCGCGGGCCTCAACGCGGATCGTGTAAGCGCCAACGCTCAGTTCCTCGGCGCTATAGGTCCCCTGACTGTTGGTCTGGGCCTGGACCTCATAGCGTGTACCCAGATTTTGTAGAACGATCTTTGCGTCTGGGACTACGGCGCCAGATGGATCAGCGACGGTGCCGGTGATCTCGCCGTTCTGCACTTGTGCCGACGCGTCCAGCGAAAGAATGAGGAAAACGAAGTACAGGCAGATTCGGGTTGTTGCGAATGGGCCGCGGTGCCACATGAGTCTCTCCCCTCTCGTGGCTTTCCCAGATGACGTGCGGGCCTGGTGAAGTATACCCCGACGGTATCAGCTTAGGCAGCATTCGAAGGCAAGGCTGATCACTCGCGCGCTCCAACACCTCGACCATACGCTCCTGTTTACTGACTCGTTACTATGGAGGACGGACTTTTTTTCTCCTACCTCCTAACCCGTCAAACGACGCGAGGGGTTAGAACATAGCGGGAGGAATTCTCACCCCTATCAAGTTAGTAAATATGCGCAAGTACCCAATAAACAGCGGTTTTCGTGAGACCACTCGTTTTTCGCCGTTGGATTTGTCCAGCTTTGATTCCGTACTCCAGCGCATCGGCTGATCCCGATTCATCTAAAGAATCTCCCAAGGTCCACCCAAAGAGCGGGCCACCTCGCAATCCCTTGGCAGTTTGACAGGTTGCAGAAAAGTTATCTCCGCAACTTTCGATGGAGGGAAGTCGCAGTGTAGCGCCTGAAGGAAAGTGTCGGGGCCTCGGGGAACCCACCTGCCGTGCTGCATGCGCGTTGCGCCAGAATTGCAGCGAGAAAAATACGGGGTATGTTCTTTTTCAACTTCAAAAAACGACAATCGGATGACGACGTCAGAATTACTGTAACGATCTATCGAGTGTCGGCCAGGCCCAATCGGCCGCCTGGCCAGAAGAACACGCGTCTGTTCAAATCGCCGAGTAGATCGGCAAAGGAGAAACCATCGGAGAGCTCAATGCACTTCTCATGAAGAAGGTCTTGGTCCCTGAGCACCGGAGCGCCGGGATGGATCTGCCTACCGCGACGGACGCCCTTCAGAGGTACAGTAGTCAATTGCTCGGCGGGCAGGAGGATACGTGACGTCCGAATAAGGTCCAGATTTTGGCGATGCGTCAGGTGCCAAAGCATGGGGCGCAGCTTTGCGTATTGTTCCATTGAAAATGCCACGCTCGCCCTTTCCCCACCTCCAAGACCTTAGCCGCTCGTTCGGTCGAGCATAAGATCTTCCCCGGAGTCAAAGCGCCTTTACGGTTCGGTCCGCCGGACGGAAGTTGACCAGGCTAAAACGGATTTGCGGAAGTTTCGCCTTCATTGACCTCTTTACTCTTATGAGCCTAACATTCTGGCTCAATGGCCGCTCCTTCCCAACTCGTCGGCCATGTCCTTGGCCACTACCGGATCTTAGAACAAGTCGGTGCGGGCGGGATGGGTGTGGTTTACCGAGCTCACGATGGGCAACTCGACCGCGATGTGGCTGTTAAAGTACTGCCCGTCGGGACCTTGGCGGACGACGCTGCCCGAAAGCGATTCCGCAAGGAGGCATTAGCACTCGCGAAGCTGAATCATCCTAACATTGCCACCATCCACGACTTCGACACACAGGGGGGTGTGGACTTTCTCGTCATGGAGTACATCGCGGGAGTGCCCCTCAGCGAAAAACTGAGTTCTGGCCCGCTACCGGAGAAACAAGTCGCACGGCTGGGATTGCAATTGGCCGAAGGGTTAACCGCAGCCCATGAACGTGGGGTTGTGCATTGTGATCTTAAACCCGGCAACCTGAGATTAACGCAAGAAGGAGGACTGAAGATCTTAGACTTCGGCCTGGCTAAGCTGCGCCGTCCAGTCTCGGGAACTGCTGTGACGGAGAGCATTAGCGAGACGGGAGGGATGGTAGGAACTTTGCCTTATATGGCACCGGAGCAGTTGCTAGGCGAGGAGATCGACTCCCGAACAGATATTCACGCAGTTGGTGTGGTGCTATACGAAATGGCCACCGGCCAGCGTCCGTTTGCCGAGGTGGAACGCTCGCAACTGATTGGTGCCATTTTGCGCAGACCTCCAGTACCGCCCGCCAGATTGAATCCCCCGGGCATCGCCAGAGGTGACCCGGATCATCGAGAAATGCTTAGAGAAGGACCCCGAAAACCGCTATCAGTCAGCCAAGGAAGTGGTGGTGGACTTGCGGCGACTTTCCCAGCCGCAGACTATGCAGTTGAAGGAACCTGGCAAGCTGCCGGTGCGCACGGGTCTGCTCGCTGCAGCCGGAATATTGGTTGCCTTAGCTTCGATAGGGGGTTTTTGGGCGTGGCAACACTACTCGCATGGCCCACTACCGCGAGCCGGAAAGGTCATGTTGGCTGTGCTCCCCTTTGAAAACAATAGCGGCGATCCTGCGCAGGATTATTTTGGTGAAGGCCTCACCGAAGAGATGATAGCGCAACTAGGGCGGCTGAGTCCCAAGCAACTCGGCGTGATCGCACGGACATCCGTGATGCGCTACAAGAACGTAGACAAGGCGATTTCCCAGGTCGGGCAGGAGCTGCGCGTGAACTATATTCTGGAAGGCGGCATACAGCAGGTCGGTGATCGGGTACGCATTACGGCCGAACTCATTCATGTGGACGACCAGACCCAGCTCTGGAGCTCGAGCTATGAGCGAAAAGTTGAAGACATCTTGGCTGTGCAAAATGCTGTTGCGATAAGTATCGCGCAAGCCTTGGCTGTGGAACTCTTGCCAGCCGAGGAGGAGGCTCTTAGGAACGTGCGTTCCGTGAACCCACAGGCGCATGAGGCCTATTTGCGTGGTCGCTTCCATTCGAGCCGCCTCACTGGGCAAGAACTAGAGAAAGCCAAGGAGTATTTCGACCAAGCGCTAGAGATAGATCCAAAATATTCCCCGGCTTACCTCGGTATTGCCGATTACTATCGAGCAACGTATTCTCTCCCACCGAAGGTCGCTATGGCCAAAGCTAGGGAGTACGTACAGAAGGCCTTAGCACTCGACAATACGCTCCCGGAGGCACACCTGGCGTTGGCGGGGATTGAGTACTCCGATTGGGAATGGGCCGAAGCCGAACAACAATTCAAGTGGGCTATAAAAATTAACCCGAGCTACGCGGAAGCCCACCGGTTTTATTCCGTCTTTTTGTCCGCGCTTGGCCGCACAAGCGAGGCTTGGGAAGAAACCCGCACCGCACAAGAGCTAGATCCTCTTTCAGTTCCCATTAACACAAGCGCTGGCTGGGTTGCGTATTTCGCGCGGCGGAACGACCTAGCGATCGAGCAGTGCAAAAAGGCACTAGACCTTGAGCCTGACGCTGCCAACCCCCACGACTGTTTGGGTTCGGCCTATCTTGAAAAACGGATGTATCAGGAAGCCATCCGCGAATGTCGGACAGCAATGACTCTTTCTGGGCAGGATCCGGATCGAGCCGTTTGCTTGGGGCGAGCTTATGTCGCAGCCGGAGAAAGAGGGGAAACACGAAAAGTACTACGAGATTTGCAAGCGACGGCTCGTCAAAGCCACACCCCGCCATACTTTTTAGGAGTTCTCTATGCTTCGTTAGGCGAAAACGATCAGGCGTTTGCGTCGTTGGAAGAGAGCTATCGCGAGCGAGACCCTTATTTGGCATGGATCAAGGTAAGTCCCGCAATCGATCCGCTGCGGTCAGATCCTCGCTTAGAAGACTTACTGCGACGGCTGGCATTTCCCCGGTGAGTCTGAACCTGAGTACGGCGGATTCCGCACTTGTTCGCCAGCCCAACCTATTCAGGGCTTTTCTTGCTGATCTTGAGACCCTTTGGGTTCCACCGGGTACGAGGCACAGCGCGCTTTGCTTTCACGGTGAAAACACGTCACCGCCCACGCACCGGCATATCCTTCGGCAGCCCCTAACAACTCGATGAGACTCGCTCCTGGACGCACTCTCTCGTAAAAGATATTGTGGCCATCGACAAAGGCTTTCGGGTCCTCCTGGAGTTCTTTATACTTCTCGCTGGTGAGCTGAAGGATAGCAATCTGGGGTTTTTCAGGCCCAATCGATTCCCACAATCTGAGAACCTGCAGACCAGGCCCCAGCGTCTTCCATTCGGGTTGTGACTTCTGCGCCGAGGCGGGCGACAGAAGCATAAGAACCACTGCAACATCGAAAACGATCTCTCGGTTCATAGGCGTGCCCTCTTTCGAGTTGGATTATTGGCATGAGGCTGTATACCCTTACTGCAAGTTGCAGTCAAATGCCTCGGCCCCTGTTTGTTCCAACGTCGATACCTATCGAGAGACGACGCTCGCAGGCCGTCGCTCCTGCGCTTCCAATGGCGAGAGATCGCGCGCATCCTAGGGTGCGCAACCCTACTCTCCAAATGTCGTTACCACTTCAGACGGAAGCAGACTTCAATAGTTTCAGTTTCGATTTTGAGTGGATTCGTTCGCCGCGCCGCCAGCGTCGGATAGTATTCCGATCCAATCCGGTTCTGCGGGTAGGTGCTTTGTCTGACAGTCCTTCAAGGCGTTGCGCCAGCACACGGGTTACAAGCTTGTGGTCCTCTCGCAGGAAGGCGCGATTGCCTATCTGTCGTACAGCCACGCGGCCCAGGTTCCTTCTTCGAAGGTGACCGACAAAGTTCCGCGCAACCCCGCAAAGAACTCCAGAATGGTCGCGGCTTTTGTTTCCAGGATGGATTCCATGACTAACTTGCCAGTGGAATC
The DNA here is from genome assembly GCA_963803655.1 of Terriglobia bacterium. Taxonomy (GTDB): domain Bacteria; phylum Acidobacteriota; class Terriglobia; order Terriglobales; family Acidobacteriaceae; genus JAIQFF01. The sequence continues at coordinate 397,715 of CAWDNR010000004.1, read as the reverse complement.
CAATACTGCCACCGAGATGGTTGCTTGATGAACGTCGAGCCCAATATACTTTTCGCTATTCATGGAGGGTGTTCCTTTCGTAGGGGATGATGTTCGCGCTCATAATCTACTCCTAAAGGGACGCCCTCTTATAATGCGTTTACAACATCTCTAACGTTGGGGTTTTTTTTCACGATTTCGAACATCTCTAACGACGTCGGCCGTGTCAAGGTACTTGGGGTTGTTTTTTCACGATTTCGAACATCTCTAACGACGTCGGCCGTGTCAAGGTACTTGGGGTTGTTTTTTCACGATTTCGAACACACTTTTCACGTCAGCGCACACGCACTGGGTCCCTTCGAGAGAGTAACGATCTTGCGTCGATGATTTGTGTCCAACCAAATGGCTCGGCCCGTTTTCACTTCATCAGATTTGGTGGCGTTGCCCACCAGACATCTCTCCGGTCACGTTCGATCATGATGACTTATTCGAACTCCCCCCGTTCGGGGAGGCGAGTAGCCTATTCAGTTACCCGGTCACTGCAATGCAGGACCACTGTTGTAATTTGGCATTCCCGCATGGGCTTCCCCGCACTGCCGCTGCTTTCCGCGGCGGCAGAACTCTTGGTAGTCAATCTGGTCACGTAACATGATCCACAAGCGAATACCCAGTTTGTGCGCCGCCGCAATCCTCGCTTTGCCCATCCCTTTCTGGATAAGCTTGCGACGATAGAAGCGTTTCAGTTCCGGATCTTTTCTTACCGCATGGATCGTCGCTTCGGTCCACAGATAGCGCAGCAACGAGTTGCCCTCTTTGGTCAGTTTCCCGAGCCGCTGCCGCTTACCGCTGGTGTGTTCACATGGGATCATTCCGATGTAGCTGGCTACGTTCTTGCCGTTGGCGAAGCGGCTCGGGTCTCCCAGGAACACCTCCGTCGCCAATGCCGTTACTGGTCCCACACCTGGATGCGTCAACAAGCGGAGCGCCTGGGGCCGTTGCTGGACTTGTTTTTCTACTTGCCCGTCCAGTTCCTGGATCCGCTGCTGCAATTGCACATATAAGCGCAGCAGTTCGTCCCGCCTTTGCTTGGTGTAGCCGGCCAGAGACAAGGCTTGCAGTGCCTTCTGCCCAGTTGCAGTCCACAGACCTCGGCCTCGCCGCAGTGCGTGATTGAGCGCCATGGCTTGCAATGTGTTCTGTACTCGCGTTCGCATCTTCACCCACTGATGTCGGTCCCGCAGCAGGGTTCGTAAGTCGCGCTGCTCGATCGACGGCATCCAGATCTCAGGAAAGCCATCCTTCCTGGTCAGCAGGTCTAGTATCAGCCGGGCATCCCGCCGATCATGCTTCTGTTTCCGGGTCTCGGCGGCCCTAATCTTCGCCGGATGACCCACCCGGCACACGATCCCCAACTCTTCCAGTAGTTCCAAAAACCACCGCATGGCTCCGGTGGCTTCGATGCCCACCACCACCGGACCTTCCAAGGCAGCGTAAAACTCTCGCACCTCATTGCCTTCATGGCTCAGCGTCTTCTCGGTGATCTCGCCCGTTTCCGTGTCGACCATCGCAATCGTCTGTTGCTTTGCATGTAGATCGCATCCTAAAATCTTCATCTCGGCCTCCTTCGTCCCGAGCTTTTTGGTTGGATACCGTAAAGTCTACTCGGGTCGTCGCGAGGCCGACGTCGTTATGTCATCAACTATCTCCAGTCTTACGCTCACTTCGCATGTGTCTACACGTCTACGCTACGTTGACCACCGTCGAAGGAGCAAAGTAATGGCCAAGTCTGTACTTTGGTCCGCTTGCCTTCTGCTACTGATGTCATTGTTAGCCACTCCGCTGGCCGCCCAGAATCATCAAGCAATATTTCGCCTTCCCCCACCTGATGGCTGTCACGCGGTCGGCACCCGGTCGGTAGTGCTTAGAGATGCACTCCGCAACCGCGATCTAATCGTCACTTTTTGGTATCCCTCGCTGCACGGGTCGACGGCCGCGCCATACGTGGACAAAAAGACCGCCGCCGCACTGGCGACAGACTGGAAACTGCAGCCGGATTTTGCGCACCTCATCCACACAAATGCCAGCTTTGACCCAACCATGGGAAAAGGTGGGCCTTTTCCGCTTGTTCTTCTGGAACATGGCTCTGGGGTCGTGCCGGCAAACTACACCATTCTCGCGGAAGGGTTGGCCAGCCATGGTTTCGTCGTGGCAGCGACCAATCACCCGCCAGACTCTCTAATTGCGGTGTTTCCGGACGGACACGAGGTCACGTCCAAACCGTATTGGCCGGTGAACGCTGATCGAAGAACGCAGGGCGTCGCAATTGGCAAATTTGCCGAAGATGTCCTAGTCGCTGATGTGCGGTTCGTCCTCGATAGCCTTCAGGAAATGAATGCACACGGCAAATTCTGGGGTGGTCAGATAGATATGTCGAGGATCGGAATTGTGGGCCATTCCATGGGCGGCACCACAGCGGCGTTGGCAACGAAGGAAGAGGCGCGTATTTTGGCGGGCGTGAACCTGGACGGGTCTACTTTTCCGGGCATGAATCAGGATGTTCGGCCAGTTGAGTTACACAAGCCACTTCTCTTTATTGCAACCGAGGAACACGCGTCGGGTGAGGGACGAGCCCGGGAGTACTCGGGGAGCGAGTCGGATACGTACTACGTGGTGGTTCCAGGAACTGACCACATGAGTTTCACCGACAAGCGACTGCTTCAACAGCGCTTCTCCCTCGAGTCTCGATCGAACAGCCGTTCGTTGGAATCCGCACTTCTAGCAGTAGAAACAACCAGATTCCTGGTGGAACAGTTTCTTGGGAAATACCTGCAAAGGAAACCTGCGCCTGGTCTCGATCTGGTCGTCCGTGTGGATAAGAAATAGATCATAACTGTTGAAATATCGCCATTACAGTGCGCCGGGATAAACCGGCATGAAGCAGAGGATGAAAGAGCCTTACGAGAAAGGAGTAGGGAGCAGTCGACAAGGCTGGGAATCTTGCGAGGTGAAAGTCCTCGCGCCGCCAATTGCCTGTAGTCGGGCGGCTAGCAAATCCGATGCGTGCGAAGGTAACGACGCACGTTCTGCTCGGACGTAAACGCCTCAGCTGCCCTGCAGGGAAACTTGCAGCGGTAGGAACGATCTGGGAGGCAAGCAAACTTGGAGGCCTGAACATAACGGAATAGCTGCAGCCTCGAAAATCTCGTCCGTGGAAAATCGTGTTCGCGGGATGAAGCGGGAAGCCGACCCGAGCTACTCCAGGGGAAGGCCGATGACGCCGAGGAAGAACCAGGCAAGTGCACTCGGTGGGACCGCCGTGGTAGGGGCTCAGGCATCTGAGGAAGGATTCGCAGAATAACGTCGAGAAGGTCCCGTTGGCAACAGGGGCTGATGGCAACCTGCAGAGACTCCTCTAACGAGGCTACGGCCGAAGGTGAGGAGAGGTGACGGGATCGGCGCATGAGTCCGTAGGAGCGATGAATGAGGGGTAACGCCCTCAGAAGAGACGGTACACGTCTCTGCGATGGAGGTAACGCCGACATTGCGCAAAGGGACTCTGGGTCTTGGTGGTTTCGTCGTTCAGCGGGGTGGTCGGACACAGAGCCGACAATGAACCTCACGTGGGAGATGGCGGAATTGTGAACCCAACTCGCAATCGAAAGAGCGGGCTTGGTAACCCTCCACCTACAGCTGGCGCGCTGGAGTTCTATCCCAACCGATCCGCTCGGCCTCGAGTCTTGCGCTGTTACCGCGAGGGACACAGCGAAGCGTAGATAGAGGATAGGCGGGGTGGGTATTCAGCTCCGGTACATCCAGGAAAAGAAGGAAACTGATGTGTTCAGTGGGAGGTAGACTCACCGAGGTAAAAGTCAGAAACCTCGTAGCTTGGATAGAGGGGAAGAGGGAAACCGAATCTCTGTCTATTGACAAAGCCATCTTCAGGATGGTGAGCAAGTCATCGGGCCGTAACGAAAGTAAACGCAAGGTAGCCTCGAAAAATAGTCACCCCAAAGGCCGAAACCTTCGTAGCTGGGTGAAGGCAGCATGGCGCGTCGCAAACTGACCGAAGCGGCGAACCACTTTGGCGGGGTGTTAGCGACAGCACGATGGCAAGGACGCATTAAGCAACTGGAGAAGCCCTCCTCGTCCCAGCGAGAAATCTCTGGAGCAGGTCCGACCTATAACCGGCGACACCGGGAAAAGGAAGGAAGGCGAGAGGGTGGCGGATGGGCCCGTACGATGAAACGGCGTAATGGCCGTGGAGCGAAGGGGCCCTGCTGTTTGTAATGACTCCAACAAAAAGGAAGGCAAGGGTGGAATGATAAAGACACCCATCAGTTTGCAGGACCTGAGGAGGAGTCTATACGTCAAGGCGAAGGCAGAACTGACTTGGCGTTTCTGGGGACTATACGTTCACGTCTGCAAGATGGAAACGCTTCAAGAAGCCTACCAGATGGCGAAAAGTAACGACGGAGCCTCAGGAAGCGATGGGGTCACGTTTGAAGCCATCGAGGAAAGCGGAGTGGAGAGTTTTCTGAAACAGATTCAGGACGAACTGGTCCGCGACACGTATCAACCCATGCGGGTACGGAAAAAGGAGATCCCGAAAGACGGGGGCAATAAGGTTCGCGTTCTTTCGATTCCCGCTATTCGTGACCGTGTGGTCCAGGGTGCGCTCAAGCTCATCCTGGAGCCGATCTTCGAAGCTGATTTCCAATCGGGGTCGTACGGATACCGACCGAAGCGAACAGCTCAGGAAGCGGTACTCCAAGTGGATAAAGCGATCATGGAAGGGAAGACTCGCGTCATTGATCTTGATCTGCGAGCCTACTTCGACAATGTGCAGCACTATCGGCTGTTGGAGAAGGTGGCTCGACGGATACAGGATGCAATGGTGATGAGATTACTCAACCGGATCCTGAAGTCGACTGGGAAGAAAGGAGTCCCGCAAGGCGGAGTGATTTCACCTTTGCTCAGTAATGTCTATCTCAATGAGGTAGACAAAATGCTGGAGAAGGCGACAGACACCACGCGGCGCGGAAACTATACCCATGTGCAATACGCGCGGTTTGCGGATGACATGGTGATTTTAATTGACTCCCATCCGCGGCATGACTGGCTCATGAGGGCGGTGGACAAGCGACTGCGAGAGGAACTGGCGAAACTACGAGTGGAGATCAACGAAGACAAGAGTCGGACAATCGATTTGAGGAAAGGCGGAAGCTTCGCGTTCCTGGGATTTGAATATCGCCTCGTTCTGGGCCGTAACCAGAAGTGGCGACCGCAATTTGTGCCGAAGATGAAGAAACGAACGACGCTCTTTGCCAAGCTCAGGGAAGTCTTCCGGCAGCACGTCAGCCAGCCCGTGGGGGAGGTGATTAAGTTAATCAATCCCATCCTCCGGGGATGGGTGAACTATTTTCGGATCGGTCATTCGGGTCGGTGCTTTTCGAAAATCAGAGACTGGGTAGAAATGAAGATCCGGCGTCATCTGATGCGGTCCAGATTACGCAAAGGCCAGGGCTGGAACCGGTGGAGTAGCGAGTGGATCTACCGCATACTCGGACTATACAGCGACTATAGGCTGAGACGGCCAGCACTCGCGAAAGCTGTTCCTGTCCCAGGCGGCGTATAAGTCTTGACCTGAAGCAAACAGGGGAGCGTAGTGCGGGAAATCCGCACGCTACGTTCGAAGTGGCGGGGGCTGGAAACCAACTTACGGTTTGGCTAATGAGGCACTCCCAAAGGAAACGGGGAGCCCCAGCTAGGCTGAACCTACGGAGCATGGCGCCAGTCCTCGACCCTACAAAAGATGCAATCCGGACGCCGACGTCCTTGTAATGCACGGAAGGCAACATGAACAGGCGCGCTAGCGCGAGCTCCTGTCCAGTCCGGCGTAGTCGAAGACCCCAGACACGCCTAGAAACTTCATGCACGAGAACCGGGAGACCTCGGAAACACCTCCGGCTCAACCAGGCCGCAGGTCGGCGGGCGAAGGCCAGTGCCACAAGGCCCGCGCGTACGTCTGCGAGGAGTCACACAGCGGCATAGTACCTATGAACCATTCGAACAAAGACGGAACATCGCCGGCGGAGAGTGGGGAGGGAAGGCCGCTGATCAAGGAGAACGCTAGTCAACCTAACACGTACCCGACGCAGAGCGGGAAGGGCGTGTCCCAAGGGCTGGCTGGCGTGCGGAAAGCAGCAAGGGAAAATAAGGAGATGAAGTTCACCGCCTTGCTCCACCATCTGACCATGGATCTGCTGCGGGAAAGCTTTTACTCCCTCAAGAGGAAGGCCGCACCTGGAGTGGACGGTGTCACTTGGCAGGAGTATGAACACGGACTAGAGGATCGGCTTACCGATCTTCATGGCCGAGTTCATCGCGGAGCCTATCGAGCGACGCCCTCGAGAAGAGTGTACATAGAGAAAGCGCCGGTTGGCTGGATTCATCCCACGACGAACGAGCTTTTGAATGCCGACGTTGCGAGTGCGCCTGCTTGGCTAAAGCTTCGGGAGTGTGCGCATCTGCCCGTCCGAGCCGAGATGCAATCGCAAACCGTTGAGTAGCAAGACTGACGGCACAATTAGAGCAATGCTGGCCACCAGCGCTGATGGCTTTCCCGCAACCACGACAAAGACGCAAATCGGCGAGCGGTGAGAGCGGGCTGGGCGGGTTGGGATGGTGTGGAGTGGGATGACGACGCTCTGCGGGCGTGCGGGTGCGAGCGGGTCGGAACGCAGGCGGGTATGCGCGCGCCGTTGAGGCACAACACTTTCACGGTTCGAGTATCAATTTGTGATTCTTCAGGTTAACGACCACGATTTCGAACTCTTTGAAAAAATCAATGCCCAGCATGCCGTCTATTTTTTGCCCGAAGCTCCTTGAAAGGTCGCGCGTGTCCATGACCAAGATTCTGTGATTCCGCCAGGTGATGGGTCCAACCCTAAGAGTCGCTGTTGCGAAGACTCCTGTGCCGCTCCAACCAGAACCCTTACTGGTGGAGACTGCGTTCTCCAGACGACTCGGTCGCATATCTCCAAGCTCTGAACTTATGATCGTCTGACTCGCGCCGGTGTCAACAATCAGGACCGCTGGTCTTCCGTTAACTTCGACCTTGACCAAGACCAATCCGAACACGCGACTGTTTTCGAATGGGATTTCTCTTTGATTCGAGGGCTGCGAAAGAGTAGGAGTCCCCAGTGCTAATAACAAAGCGATGGCCAGAGCGCGCCGAGATCCTGTGATCCATATCCACGCAGACGACCAGGATGCCCCGCAAATTAGATCGGTTTTCAGCGCCAAACCTCTTCGGTAGCGTGCCCAGGTCGTGCTTCGGAGCGTACTCTCTCCCCAACCGCCCGAGTTTGACAATGGGCTGCGGGTGACCGGTACGAGGGCAAGTAATGACTTCGTAAGTGGCGGACCTTGAGGCTGATACAGCCGGGTGTGACCTGAAACCGGGCAGGTGAGACTGAATCAGCAGTGGTAAACTCTACAGCCCAGAGGCGAGTTGATGTCGGAGTCAGCCCATGCGCCGAAGGTAGTACGGTTCGGGGTGTTCGACGTCGATATCCAAGCCGGAGAGCTACGCAAGACTGGACTCAGGGTCAAACTACAGAAGCAGCCGTTTCAAGTCCTGGTGGTTCTGCTTGAACGCCCGGGTGAGGTGGTCACACGGGAAGAACTACGGCAACGTCTTTGGCCGGCCGACACCTTCGTTGATTTCGACCTCAGCCTGAACAGCGCGTTGAAGAAGCTTCGCTATGCCTTGGGAGATGTTGCGGATAGTCCGACTTTTATTGAGACCATCCCACGGCGAGGTTATCGGTTCATCGCGGCGGTAAAACCGGTGACGGCTGATTCTGCCAACAATTCTGGGCTGTTCCAGGTAGAAACCACAAGAACGGAAGAAGAGGCGACACGCCGCGTCTCGGCTCCGATGCCGGCGTCGGCCCGGGAAGGCCGGTCGTGGCGGCTTGCTGCGAAGGTGTCCTTGCTAGTGCTAGCGATGGCCGCAGCAATGCTCGTTCTTTGGAGGTTGGCTTGGCGAACCCGTTCCTCCACCAATACTAATTCTCAAGCAAATATTCAATCTTTGGCTGTGTTGCCTCTGGAAAACCTCTCCGGGGATCCTTCTCAAAACTACTTCGCTGACGGCATGACCGACGAGTTGATCACCAACCTCGGCCAGATCGGTTCATTGCGCGTAATTTCCCGTACGTCGGTAATGCAGTATCGGGGCGTTCACAAGCCCTTGCCTCAGATCGCGCGTGAACTCAATGTCGATGCTATTGTGGAAGGTACGGTCGTGCGTTCGGGCAGTCAGGTAAGGATTGCTGCTCAGCTGATCCAGGCGCCCGTTGATAAACATCTGTGGGCGCAAAGTTACCAGAGTGATTTGAAGGATGTACTGGGCTTGCAACACGAAGTCGCAAATGCAATCGCGAAGCAGGTCCGGATGACACTGATTCCGCATGAGCAGATACGCGTCGGGGTCGAGCGACCCCTCAACCTTGAGGCTTATCAGTCATACTTGAGGGGCGAGTACTTTTTGAACAGGTTCACGCCTGATTCAATACGCAAGGCGGTCGACTACTTCCAACAGGCAATCGATGAAGATCCTAACTATGCTCCTGCGTACAGCAAGTTTGCTGGCTGCTATGAAATCCTCGGGAACATGGGAGCCATCCCTAAAAAAGTGGCCGATCCAAAGGCTAAGCTCTTGGTAGCCAAGGCTCTTGAACTCGATCCCCAATTCGCCGCGGCACACGCCGTACAGGGCTGGCGCTTGCTACAGTACGAACTGGATTTCGCCGCCGCGGGCGCTGAATTCAAACGTGCGATTGAGCTGAGCCCGAATGGAGTTGAAGGCCACGAAGGACTGGGTAACTACTACGCTAGCATGGGCCAAGCAGAACAATCTGTTCACGAGATGCAATACGCCCGGGAGTTGGACCCGCTCGGCGTAATTGTGAACAACGATCTCTGCCAGATGTTGTTTTTCGCGGCGCCGGTATGACGAGGCGATCGCCCAGTGCAAAGCGAACCTGGATCTGGATCCCAACTCCGTGGCAGCACGTTGGTTCCTCGGACATGTCTACGCGGCGAAAGGAATGAATTCGGAAGCCGTGTCGACGTCTCTACAAGCTATGCAACTGGGGGGCGTTCCACCTGGCATGATTGCAGCCGCCAAGGCTGGTGCGAGAGACTCTGGGCTAAGAGGTTTTTGGAAAGCATTGACCCCGTTTCTGCCCGAAAACGTCGCCAGTGGAAACCTAGAACCCTTTGAGGCAGCTGTGAGTTATGCAAATGCAGGGGATGCTGACATGGCGCTGCGATCGCTTGAAAAGGCCGTTGAGGCGCGATCCTATGGAATAACTTACCTGGGGGTTAACCCGATCTTTGATGAACTGCGATCCGACCCACGTTTTGTTTCCTTGCTGAGGCGGATCGGTTTACCCCAAAGTCAAACAAGAAATTAGTGACTGCCGCGTGCGACCGGGGTCGCCTTTGGGCGGTTTGCTGCCCGCAGCATCCGGCAAAACTCCGCGCGGCTAGTGCCCAAGTTGCCGCGTCACTTTTCATTGATACGGGTCGGGTCTGAATCGCCCGAATCAGGCGGATGGCCTATCAGGGCCAAAATCCAAGGACGCGTTGGCCCCGCCCAGAGCCGCGAGCACCCCTCTAGCCCGACTCCGGGCAGGCACGCGCCAATTCCTGCCACAATCAACCAGGCACCAGTCGGTTCTTGATCTGGAATCGGGTCGGGCGCTGATCTTGGAACGATCGGCTCCATTTGGGCGCCCCAATGTTGCTTTCTCCGCCTTGCATTTCGTTGTTTCGCGATGTTCTCGTTCCCATCGCCGTTTAGCTCTCCTTACTTGAAAGTTACGGGATGGGACACTTTTTCCGGTGCAAGTAGCTAACCCCGTCAAACGACGCGAGTACTGGATGGCACATGAGTTGGGACACCTGGCGGCCAACAGTACCGACGAGAATGAAGCCGAGAAGGCTGCCAAGCCATACAGAAAGCGTCTGAAAGAAGCACAACTAGTCAGCCTCTGATTATCCGGTTGCTTAAGCAAACCGCAAGCTCTAAAGGCACAGATCCAGTCTTTGCGCAACATCTGGTGCTTTGCTGAAGCAACCGGATATCGCGTTGAGAAAGCTTGGAAGAGGAGGATCTGATGACGAGTTAGTGAAACCTTTTATTACAGTCCAGTGGGTGCAAGTCCCACCTGACTAAAAGTCGAGCAGACAGGTCAGTAGCGAGTCTTGCCATTCACCGGGTGACTGGTGGGTGCGAAGCGTAGACAGCAAGGAAGCAGGCCGCGAGGATTCAGCCCCGAAATTGTTAACATTGCCACGCCGACGCCTTTATCTGAGCGGAAGGCAGGATCCGGCAGCGACCGTTAGTGCGAAGGTCGTGCTGGAGTGGCCGGGGTCTCTAGCCCGGGGCATGGTTCCAAAGGGATTGTCCAGGAACTCAAGAGAGCTCCTCATCTCCTCCCACATCAAGAGGAATGCCTCTTACGACGGAAGGTACGTGCACCCAAGGGTCGACCAAAGGGGTACGGACGGATGCTGAGCAGTCTTACGACCCCATATTACCGATGAAGGTGGGGAACCGCAGGGCTTCCCGCAAGGGAGCGGCCACGGTACCCATCCGAGGGAAGGGGGGAGCAGGCGTACGAATCTGTTGAAAGGAAACATAACCGAGACTCAGAACTCGGATCGCCATGTGCACAGACATCGACAGAATAGCTGAACTCGCTAAGGAAGATCCGAAGCGACATTTCTTCTCAATCGCTCACCTGATCACAGTCGAGAAGTTGTTTGCAGCTTTTCGGCATCTACGAAAGAAAGCCAGTGCCGGAATCGACGGAGTCACATATGCACAGTATGAGACGGGCGTCGATGAGAACATCCGCCAGTTGCATCAGCGGCTCAAAGAAGGCAAGTACCGGGCCCAGCCGTTGCGGCGAGTGTATATCCCGAAGGAAGACGGGAAACAGAGGCCAATCTCGATTCCCGTCCTCGAGGATAAGCTCGTTCAGAAAGTTGCGGTGGACCTGCTGAATGCCATCTACGAGCAGGACTTTCTCGGGTCCTCGTACGGGTTTCGACCCGGACGGGGGCAACACCAGGCGCTGGACGAAGTGAGACGGGTCATTTGTACCCGGCCCACGGGATGGATTCTGGAGATAGATATCCGAGCATACTTCGACAAAATTGTTCGGGAAATTCTCGTCGAGATGGTTGAGAAGCGCGTAAGCGACGGCAGCGTGCTCCGCCTGATTCAGAAATGGATCAAGGTCGGAGTCATCGAAGAAGGCAGACTGCTCGTAAGCGAAACAGGAACCGGGCAAGGACAACCGATCAGTCCACTCCTTGCCAACATTTACCTGCACTACATACTCGACGAATGGTTCGAGGAAGTGGTGAAACCCCGGCTCAAGGGGGAAGCCTACGAGATCCGCTTTGCCGATGATGCCATCTTGTGCTTCGAGCGCAAGGAGGACGCGGAAAAGGTGATGAGTGTCCTGCCGAAGAGATTCGAGAAATACGGTCTGGCACTGCACCCGGAGAAGACACGGCTGATCGAGTTCGGACGCGATGCAGCCAGGAACGCGGAGAAACAGGGAAAGAAGCCCGCGACCTTCGATTTCCTAGGCTTCACGCATATCTGCGCCCGCAGCCGAAAGGGGAAGTTCACAGTACACGTGAAAACGATCGCCAAGCGGTTCCGTAGAGGATTGAAGGCGATCGCCGACTGGTGTCGCGAACACCGGCACGATCCTGTGAGCAAGCAGCAGAAAACCCTGAATGCAAAGCTCCGCGGCCACTACCAGTACTACGGCCGTCCGACGAACTACCGCGGTATCTGGCGGTTCCATCAGACGGTACGGCGTATCTGGAGGCAATGGCTGAGTCGCCGCACACGTGGACGAAGGCTGACATGGGAACGGCTTGAGGCAATCCTACGCCAGTATCCGTTGCTGAAACCTCGGATCATGCACGCCTGGGCGGGCAAGGGGAGTAGCGCCTGAGGAACCCGCTGCGGAAAATCTGCACGGCGGGGTCTGTGAGGGGGGAGAACTTGGTGGGCCATGGTGGACCTAAACGCGCACGTAGCTGGAAACGGCGGATAGAGCCAAGGAAAGCCTACAGCCCACGGAGTTCTCCTCTACTCGGAATCAGAAGTCAGCCTGCACTAAGAGCTGCAGCGCATCCCAACCACCAGTCCAAGGGACCTGCAGGTTGGATGAACTCGTGCGGTTCAGAGTGAGCGCGCACAGCGCTCCTTGAGTATCAAGCCGCGGGATCGATGAATCTCTGCGCCGAGGGCGGCTCCGCGGACAAGACTCGGGCTCCGCGACGTTTCGTCAGGAAATCAAGTCCCCATCGCAGCAAGACGAAGAGCCGATTGGCAAATCCAATTAGAAAGTAAATATGCACGATCGCCCAGAGGACCCATGCTGGAAAGCCCGCGAACTTTGCAAACCGCAAGTCGGCTACTGCGTATGTCCGGCCTACGATGGCGAGATCACCCTTATCCCAGTACCAGAATGGTTCAGGTTCCCCGTGTGCTGCCACACGGCGCCGAATGACATCAGCGACGTACTTGCCCTCCTGGATAGCAGGCTGAGCTACTCCCGGCATTACCATGGGAGCTTTAGACTTGATGCCCAACAAATTTCGAACCGGAGCAACGACATGAGCGGTGTCGCCAATTCCAAAGACTTCCGGATGTCCCGGCACCGAAAGGTCTGGTCCAACAACGATCTTTCCGGAGCTGTGTGTTTCTACCTCTAGCCAGCGCCCCGCCCGAGACGCAACAACTCCTGCCCCCCACAGTACAGTGCCGGCCGGAATTCTCTGTCCGCCAACGACAATTCCTTCCGAATCTACACTTGTAACAAGAGCATTGGTATAGACCTCAACGCCTAAACTCTCCAAGTGCTGCTGCGCTTTGGTTGAAAGGTCATCAGGATACGCGGGTAGGATACGAGGCCCCGCCTCATATAGAAGAATCCGAGCCGACGTCGGATCTATGTGTCGAAAGTCATGCGCTAAAGCCATGCGCGACATTTCGGCGAGTGTGCTGGCCATCTCAACCCCAACGGTTCCCGCGCCAACGAGTGCGAAGGTCAGCTCGCGGCGAATTTCCTCAGGCCCAGCTTGTTCGATCGAGGCCATTTCCTCGGCTCGCTCAAACGCACGCAGTATTTTGCCGCGGATGACATCTGCATCATCGAGCGATTCGAGGCCTGGTGCGAACTGTCGCCATTCGTCGTGTCCAAAATAGTTGTACTGGATGCCAGTCGCAAGGATAAGGAAGTCGTACAGCAAGTCACCTCGTGTGAGATGAACGATGCGTCGATCTGAGTTGATGCCCGTGACTTCATCCAAAATCACATCAATGTTTTTCTGATGACTGAAGATTGAACGCAAAGGGCCGGAGATTTCATCCGCAGAAAGCAACCCCGTTGCCACCTGGTACAGCATCGGTCGAAAGAGATGATAGTTCCGCTTGTCGATCAGCGTCACACTAACTGGAGCGTTGCGCAGAGCACGGGCTGCGGAGAGCCCTCCGAAGCCGCCACCGACAATGACCACACGAGGCAACATCAACTACAGCCGCCAAGTCGAACACATCTCATGAGATGAGACATGACAACACTTCGATCGCCCTAAACCGCAAGATTGTTGAAAGTGTTTACTCCTACCCCAAGTCGCCGCCCAGATTTTAAGCGTAAACGCCGGACGGTTGCTTTTTCCTGGAGTAAAGAGCCTTGACAGGTCTTTCGACAGGAGCTGCGTTACCTTAGCCTCCTGTGCTCCAGCAAGCCGGACATGAGACACGCTAGCGCCAAAATTATTTTTGTGAACGTTATGAATTAACCCTTCGTTTGACCGACGCCATTTCAAGGCGTCGTGTCTATTGGTCGGTAGTTCGCAGTTACGCCGCACTCGGAATTTGTGCTGCCGACTGAGTGAGCCAGATTTCGAAACGCGTCTCGCCGAGTTGTGCGTTATTGCGCGGAACCAGCGTTCTCTCGCTGACTTTCGCCCCAGAGTAAAGCGCTTTGGGATCAGCGATGACTTCGCGGGGATCTTTGAGCGAGGCCAAACGCCGCCGCACTAGTTCATCCATGCGAAACTGTTCCGGGCCTCCAATTTCGACGACGCCATTTACCGGAGGGTCTACTGCGATTCTTGCTACGGCACTCGCAACATCGTGGGCAGCCATCGGCTGGAAAAGCACAGGTGGCAAATGCACCTTGCCGCTGACGACGGAAATGTCGGCGAGGCCCTTGAGGAACTCGAAGAACTGCGTCGCATGTACGATCGTGTAAGGAATCGATGACGCTCTTATCAACTTCTCCTGAGCGATCTTGGCGCGGAAGTAACCGCTTTCGGACAGCCGGTCGGTTCCTACGACCGATAACGCAACGTGATGTCTTACCCCTGCGGCCACTTCATAAGTGAGGAGGTTGCGAGTTGATGTCTCAAAGAACTTCAGCACTGCTGCGTCGTCCCAGGAGGGAGAGTTTGATACGTCAACGACTACCGAAGTACCTTTCATGGCTTCGGCCAGCCCCTCGCCCGTAAGAGTATCGACCCCGGTGTTGGGTGCTGCCGCTACTGCTTCATGCCCCTGTTCACGAAGCTTGTTAACGAGCTTTGAGCCAATGAGTCCAGTACCACCGATGACTACGATTTTCATAATTGTCTCCCTCATTCTTGACCAAGCCATTTCAGAGACATCGGTCTGTTGTACTCGCTAAAAGAGAACTGAGTGGGACTTTGTGACAGCATGCCTCGTTCGCTCTGGATGAAAGCGCGCCGCATCACTCAGCAATTTTCACGAACCGCGATTGATGTATGTCGAGCAACACGGATGTTCCAGTGGCTACCTTGGATTTCCTGATTTGCTCGTGAGTTCGACTACGTGTGTGAACATATCCTCGCTCGTTTCCGGGCTGGAGGGCGAAAGGAACATGCCGCGGGAGCGACGAAAATATTTCTTAATTGGGTCGGAAGAAACCGCGACAGCATCAGTGGGACGCGGGAAACACCACGGCAGAGGCATTATGGCCGGTGTCTCGCGGGTTTCCCGTCCCTCATGTTTGATGTGATACCAAGCGGTGGACAGATTCAATCCGGTAAATCGTGTATGTAGAGTTGAGAGGAAAGGAACGGGCTCGACCGCGAGACGTGCAATTCGAGGCAGCGTGTTACGGGCAAACGGGAAGTCAACTGTTGACAGCCGTGCCTGTTGAAAAAATCTTTCCCGCAACATTTCACCAAAATAAAATTGCGTCAGCATGCGTTATGAGCGTTGTTATCAGGCGCTTATCTGCACCGTGAAAAGTTGGTCCAAAGCGCGATTTAAGTCCGCCAGGGAACTGGAGCGGTCCATAGGCTCGCGATCGGAGCGGGGTGGAGGGAGCATTTTGCCGTCGGGCCTCCGTGTGAGAGGCGTAGGCGACTTGCGAGTCTGTAGGTGGTACGTGAGTGTATACACTACCCCCGTCAAACGACGCGAGGGGGATTGACAACAACTAGGACGATCTTGCAAGCATCGAATCGCGAAGGAGCTGCTTCAGATCTCAGTGGTTTTCCCTCGCGCAATCTTTCAAAATACGGAATGTACTGTATCGTACATTCACCTCATCCCTGCTATATAAAACGCTTGGAGTATTACTTGCTGGGCACTCAAATCGCGAAGATTGCCGCTGAGATTCTGCGTCTGTCCCACTTACAGCTTGATTTGCTGGAAGCGGTTCCCATCAACAAATGGACAGAGACTCAGCAGGACGGATATCGCCTAAGGCAACGGCGAATCACCGAGCTTTCCTCCGAGCTCAAAGACGCTGGCCTTAATTCCGCCGCCTAATGCCACACCCCGCCACAGCACCGGGCGCGGATATGCGTGGGGCAGGGAGTGGCGCGGGTCATCGACAAACTTTTAGATACAATTCTCTAGAGGCCCCAGACCTCTGTCCCACGTTTGCCTGTGACGATTCCTCCTCCTCATTTTTGCCGTCCGCTCCTTCCACCCTGTCAAACGAGAGACGGCGAATGTCCCGGAATCCTGATTCTCAATGATGGCGCAAAGCGTCTATCATGGACGCGACACTGAGGATTTTCGCTGGAGGAACTGACTCGTGAGTAACCATGCCAAGCTGGTGCAACTTCGCGATGCTGCCAAGGTGCTCGGCATCAGTTATTCCACGCTGAAGCGATGGATCCACACGCGAAAAGTCCAGACGGTCATGCGGGCATCACCGGATTCCGGAAAGCGAATTGGACAAGCACCTGCATTTTGCCGAAAAGCGCATGCCACTTCCCCAACGTCGCGCCCAGTTTCGCAGAATCAGCGCCCGCAATCAGCTGATCGGCCGCATCATCGACATCAAGGAGGATGGCATCATGGCCCAGGTCACGCTGTCGATCGGCGGCCAGCAAATCACATCGGTGATCACAGCGGACGCCGTCCGCGAACTGCGGCTGGAAAAAGGACAGGTCGCTGCTGCCCTCATCAAGTCCACTGAAGTGACGATCCTGCGCCTATAAGACTTTCTCTCGCAGAGATTCCGGCTCCTCACTCGCCGTTAAACTGCCCTGTTCCGCCCCACGTTGATGCGATTCGAGTCGAATTGACAGGTTAAGTCGATCTGCATTAAACCAGTTGATCTCGCTTCGCGGAAATTACACGCTGTCACAGGAGCGTCGACCATGAGCTGTAGAACCATGAACCTCAAGAGGCTGCTCGTAGCGTTTGCTCTCTTCTTGGGGCTGGGCGGCCGGCTTTGCGCTGCGCAGGAGATAACCGTTGCCGCTGCGGCCGACCTGCAATTTGCCATGCAGGAAGTCGGGGCGCGCTTCCAGCAGGAATCCGGAAAGACCGTGAAGCTGATCTACGGTTCCTCCGGCAACTTCGCTCAACAACTGCAGAATGGCGCGCCATTCGACATGTTCTTCTCCGCCAACCTCGACTATCCCAGGCAGCTTGACGGCGCTGGACTCACTGAACCGGGCACTTTCTACCAATATGCGATCGGGAAGATTGTCGTCTGGGTGCCGAACGCCTCCAAACTGAACGTCAGCTCCGGCTTGAAGGCTTTGCTGGACCCATCCATCAAGAAGATTGCCATCGCCAACCCGGCGCATGCGCCCTATGGGAAGGCTGCCGTCGCAGCCATGCAGAAGGAGAATATCTACGAGCAGGTCAAAGACAAGTTCGTGCTGGGAGAAAATATTTCCCAGACCGCTTCCTTCGTGGCCTCGGGATCTGCCGATGTGGGCGTTGTGGCGCTCTCTCTCGCGTTGTCTCCGAACATGAAACACAAAGGCCGCTACGCTGAAGTTCCGGCCGGCGACTACCCGGCCATCGAACAAGCGTGTGTCATCATGCGCTCGTCAAAAAACAAGGACGTCGCCGAGCAGTTCCTGAAGTTCGTTCAGTCTTTGCCGATCAGAGATCTATTGCAGAAGTACGGCTTTGCCATTCCCAGGCAGTAAAACCACCAATCATTTCTTTGACACTTTAGTTCTTTGAAAACGACGCGACAGCTACACCTGGGCCCGCACATCGCTTACGCTCGATCCCGATATCAATCCCGAAGGCTTTAACCAGAAATTCTCCTGGGACCTGAAGACGCCATTGCTGAAAAACCTTACCGTACAGGGAATGCAGCAGTATCGGCCAGATCAGAAGCAAGAATGACCTGCAATTCGGCTATGGATTCCGCGCTCGGGGCAGGATTCGATTCTGGCCACGTTCTCGGAGAGTGAACAGCGCGCGGCTAACAACATGATCGAGCACCACATTTTGCTTCCTGGCGGGTTCGATCGAATGTTGTGGCTGCCTATAACGCCTGGATCGGGCGTGCGCTGAACTCCAACTTGCAGCACGCCGTGTTAGCGCCGGGAGTAACGCCCGGCGAGACGGAACCGTTTCTCATGCGGCACCAGTTTGACTTGATCTATTCGTTCTAACCGGAGGAATCGCGATCCGCCACTGGAGTCAGCGATGACCCGCGCTCCGCATATCCTTGCTCTCCAGAACTCGCTTGGGAAAACCATGTCGGGCTATAGCCAGCATAGCGCGACCTATCTGCTCCGTAGTCAGAACGTAATTAGGAAAGGCCCACCGAAGCACGGGCAGCAACGGTTTGGTAAAGGTGTAGAAGACGCGATAGGAGGCTGTCTTGGATCGTGCTCCATGCAGGGGCTCGATCACGCCGGGTCGGAACATGTACGCCCCCTCAAATGGCAATTGCAGCAGCGCATTTTCAGTTCTTCCCTTGACTCGCGCCCACATGGCCCGTCCATGTTCCGAACTATCGGTACCCGCGCCTGAGACATAGATGAACGTCATCTTCGGATTGAGGCGGCAAAGCGTATCCGCGGCCGCCATCGTGATGTCATAGGTCACGCGCGCGTAGGCCTCTTCCGCCATTCCCGAAGACGTCACCCCAAGACAGAAGAAGCATGTATCAAAGCCGGACAGATCGGTTTCGATGTCCGCGTAATGCCACAAGTCCTGTTGCACAATCTCACGCAACTTTGCGTGTCGCACTCGGGTAGAAGTCCGACCAATCGTCTGGACGAGCTGTACATCCGGGTCAAGCAGGCATTCCCGCAGCACACCCTGGCCCACCATGCCGGTGGCGCCGAAAATCAGGACGTTCATCAAATCTCCTTCTGTTGTCTGATTATGACACGGAGGATTTTCCCGGAAGTTTGGCTCTCGGGACGGATCGCGCTTGCAAGAGTTGTAGTTGAGATTGGCGGGCAGGTCTTACTTTCTCTTCTTTTTCTCTTTCTCTTTTTCTTTCTTTTCTAAATTCATCTTCTTGGCAATCTCTTCCACCAGTTTGGGTCTCAATTCAGCCAGCATGGTATCGACGATGCTCGCGATCGCGGTGGACTCTCCCGGAGCCTCACTGGGGGCTGCCTCGACCTCGGCGGTCTCCGCTTCCGCTTCTGCTGGGTCCGCGGGCGCAGGCGCCTCTTCCGGAGGCGTGCTTGCTTCGGCGGCTGGCGCCTCCGCAACCGGCGCTGGGGGCTGCGCACTGACAAATGATTCCCGAATCTGCTTCCAGTTTTGCCAGGCGGCGGCCAGCTCCGCTTCGCGCTGCGGCGGGGCTTCCACACTGGCTACAGGCGCACTCGCTGAGATCTCTGGCGAAACGGTTGCGGAAGACACCGCTTCCATCGAAGGTACGTGGTCCGAGCTCGAACCTGCCGCAGCGGCAGCGGCAAAGGCCGATTCTTCTTTCGGCACATCTGGCTCGGCGCTTTGAACTAGCGAAGATTCTGCGAGGACGGTCTCGGCAACGGCGGGAGCCGGAACTGATTCCGTGTTGGCACCTGCTTCCGCGACGCTCACTGCCGCCGCGACTGCCGGCTCGACGACTTCGACCATCGGAACTGGAGCTTGAACCTCAACTGCCGTAGCACTAGCAAAATCGTTGCGCGCGGTTTCGGCTGTCACTTTGGCCGCTGAGGCCAGTTCCATCTCCTGTTCCAGCGTCGGCGCCGATTCCTCCAGCGCCACTGCAACCGACTCGGCGATCCACCGCGGTCCGGTCCTTCCGGCCTCGACGGCAACGGAACTCACTGCCACAGGAACTGCTTGACCGGATCCGTTTGCTCCTAACGCCGGCACGCTTTCGCCGCCATGACCATTGCCATTGGAAGGCGCCAGGGAAGCAATCGCCGCCATGACTTCGGCATCGCCGCCGGAAGATTTCCCGGCCTCATGAACTTGCGCTTCAGAAGTAGCTTGGGGTGCGGAAGCAGTTTCTGCGGCTGTCGCAGGCGGCTCGACTGTGGCAGGATGTTCTTCCCCTCGCGCGACTTCGCTGCTGGCGACGGCTTCGGGACCAACATCAGCCGCTGCCGGTGTTGCCTCGGCAACGACTTCCACGGGGGCTGCGGGTTCGGATTCTGTTGCGGAAGCCAGCGTTGCCGCAGGAACCTCGGGCTCGCTGGCGTGCGCGGCGGTTGTCTCCGCGGAGGCTGCCTGCATACTAGCTACAGTGTCCGACGCGGATCCCTCCGGGATTATCGTGGGATGTCCTGCTTTACCGTCGAACGACGCTGCTGCAGCTGTAATGGCGGCGATTTCCTCCGGCGTGATGTCGGCCGGCAGGCCTGCTGGAATCGGACGCTCAAACTCCTGCCTGGCTTCTACCAGCGTGGCCGCTTCGCTGCGATCAAAATCGCGGGCGGGGCCGGCCACCGTTTCGCGCGTTTCTGTTTCCCCCGTGCGTAGGCCTGACATTTGGCCCCGGGATGGTGAGGCGATTCTTCCAACCGGTTTCCTTGTCGCCGAATCGGTCACCGGTAGATTGCTCAACCGCTGCCAGCGCCTTGGCGAAACGGCCGGACTTCTGCGGCTGAGGTCCAGCGACAATCTTGTCTTCGAGTTTGGTGAGTGCCGTCAGCAGTTCGGTCGCTTCAAACGGCTTGATGATGAAGGCGTCGGCGCCGACGCGCCGCGCTTCGTCGGGCTTGAACGGCTCCAGCTTGCCTACGGTCAGCAATACCGGAATCCTTGCAGTCTCCGGGGATTCCTTCACCCGCTGGCAAACTTCCAGGCCGCCGTAGCCCGGCATATAGACATCCAGCACGATCATGTCGGGCTTATTTTCCGCAATTTTCTTGAGCGCTGCCGAACCGTTATTGACCGTGACGACTTCGTAGCCAGCATCGGTGAGGATGCGGCGGCCCATGTTCTGGGCAGTCACGCTGTCGTCGGCAAGCAGTATTCTTCGCGCCAAGGGATTTCCTTTGGTGAGGGGGAGACAGCCTGAAGTTAATTGGTGCCGGATCGTAAGTCAATGACAAGAAGAGAGTAAGCACGTTACCAGTGGTCAATGACGAGTGGGTAGCAGCGGCCCCTGGCTTGCTAACAGTGCCGCGTCGCCTGTAATTCGACGTACTCGAACGATAACCCGCGTTTCGGGCGACAATGCTAGAAGGGGACGACCTTCCGCAGGCCCTTCTTTTTCTTGTGCTTGCTGGAAGACGTCGCGATCCTCAACGTCCTTGTCGTTGGCGCGTCGCTGAGGATCCGTCGGCCTGGCTTGCTGCTTGCCGTCGGCGGCGGCTTGTGCCGATTCGTCTGCCCGGGCTCGAATCTCGTTGACCTGCGTGGAGGGGCGCCGCAGGCTGGGCGGCATTGTCCACGTTGGCTTCAGTTCGTTCGGGTCGGCCGCCATGTTGGGCTTCAGTTCATTGGGATCTTGCAGCGGGCGGAGCTGCGATGCGGGATTGTCCGCCGCGCGGCTGGACGGACGGTCTCGGGCGCAGGCGTGTCTGAACGCGGCGCGGGCTGGTCGGGCCGCGGCGCCCGCCTTGCCCAAGGTTTCGATCGCCACCGAGCCCTTCTCCCCCGGGGCCGAGCGCTGCCCATCATGGCGCGGGTCGCCTCCTGCACCACTGCCGTGGCGCTCACCACTTCCGGATCCACCAGGGTGGGCTCGCCGACTCTGGCCGCCTGGGCCACGTCGGGGTGCTTCTGGAAATTCCCCATCACTTTGGAAACTGTGCTGGCTCTCCCGGCGGCTGTCTTCTTCCGCTTTGTTTTGGGCGAGCGCGGCCTTGGTCGGCTTGGGGACGGGCTGATGCAAAGCTTCCAGCCGGGCCTTGGCATCCTCGGTCCGGTCCATCATCGGATACCGGGTCAGGATGCGGGAGTAGGCGTCCGTCGCATTCTTGGTAAATTCCTCAATCATGCGCGCCTTGGCAGTCTCGTTGCCCGGTCGCGACCGCACCATCGCGATCTCGCCTTCGTAGGCTTGACCCAGAAGGAACAGAGCGCTTCATCGGCCTTGCTGTACAGAGGATACTTGTCCATCAGGGACCGCAGCCGCGCGATGGCCGCCGGATAGGACTGGCGCAGATAATAGAAACGTCCTACCCGGAACTCGCGCTCCGCGATCACTTCCTGCACTTCCATCAGGCGCTTCTTGCCCTCTTCCACCACTTTCTTGTTGTCCGGGATATTGCAGGATCAGCTGGCGGTATTCTTCTTCGGCCCGCATGGCGTGGGTGTAATCGCGGTCCGGCTTTTCCATCTGCTGATAGTGGATGTTGGCAATCTTCAGCTGCGCTTCCGCCGCTTCCGGCATGTTGGGAAAAAAGGTCTCAAAGTCCTTGTACTCGATTTCCGCCTGGGTCAGCGAGGTCGCACCGCCCTCGGCGTACCAGGAATCGGCCACCGCCAGTTTGGCGCGGGCGATGTATTCCGAATCCGGATAGGTGTTGATCAGGGTCTGCAGGGTGATCCGCGCCACATCGAAGCGATTGTGCTTCATGGCATCCATGGCCCGATCAAACAGGACCTTGTCGGGCTGCTTGGAGCCCACGTTCGACAGCGGATTGTTGACCTTCTTGTTGGTGCAGCCGACGGCAAAAGCCAGCACGCCCAGCAGAAAAATGACCGGAATACGACGTGACATAGAAACCCTTAGAACAGTCGTCAGTCGTCGGTCGTCAGTCAGGACTTCTCGTGCTGAGCGACTGAAGACCGACGACTGACGACTGAAACCTAGACCTTCTGCAGCGTCGCCTCCACCGCAGTCTTCAACAACTTCTCGCGCATTAATCTTTGGATCGCCTTTACCGAAGATGGCGTTGCCTGCCACCAGAATTTCGGCCCCTGCGCGAACCACGTCGGCCACCGTCGTAAGGTCAATCCCGCCATCTACCTCAATACGATAGCCCAAACCCACGCTGCGCCCTGCAGATCGGCCAGGCGGCGGATCTTATGGACCGCCCCGGGGATGAACTTCTGGGCTCCAAAACCCGGATTCACCGACATCACCAGTATATAGTCCGCGAGATCGAGCACCTCGCTCAGGGTTTCCACCGGAGTCGCCGGATTGATCACCACGCCGGCCAGGCAACCGTGGTCTTGATCAGATGCAGGGTGCGATTCAGATGAGCGCAAGCCTCCTGGTGCACGGAAATCCAGTTGGCGCCAGCCGCGGCAAACTCGGGAATGAACTGGTCCGGGTCCTCGATCATCAGATGGCAATCGAGGGGCAACTCGGTCGCCTTGCGCAGGGACTTCACCAGCGGAGGTCCCAGAGTGATGTTGGGGACGAAATGACCGTCCATGACATCCACGTGGACGACCGTGCCGCCGCCCGCGGTGGCATCACGAACCTGGTCCGCCAGATGGGCGAAGTCAGCCGCCAAAATCGAGGGTGCGAGTTCAATCAACCTGGGTTCTCGCATTAACTGCTTGAGTAGCAAATTCTAACACGCGCCAGAGACGAAACCGCATGTCCCAGCAGCGTTCTTCTTTGGCGTCCTGTGCGGTAAGAGTCTTCACCCTCAAACGCTGAATACCAAATTTTCGCCCGTAACCTTTTCGCTCCGCGAAAGTTTATATAGTTAGAGGCACGATGGCCGTCAGACGACCGGCAGCGAGAAAGCCCCGGGAGGAAGCGTCCGGCTTGCCCTCGGGAGACGACCGCCTGCTGGTCGAAGCGGCCAAAAAAGACCCCAGCCGCTTTGCCGAACTGTACGAACTGAATTTCGCGCGGGTATACGCCTACATCGCGCAGGCGCGTAGGGGATCGCGATGCGGCCCAGGACCTGACCTCGGATGTGTTCCACAAGGCGCTGGCCAATATCCACAGTTTTGAATGGCGGGGCGTGCCCTTCGCCGGCTGGCTGTTGCGGATTGCCGCCAACATGATTGTCGATCGGTCAAAACGCGGAGCGAAAGAGATCACCGGTCAGGAGCTTCCCGATCTTCCCGACCTGGACAGCGCGGCCCAAGCTCGAGGAAGCCGATCGAGTGCGCGCGGCTCTTTCGCCTGGTGGACCAGCTTGCCGCCAGACCAACGCCGCGTGATCGGAATGCGTTTCGCCGAGGAGAAAAGTATCCGTGAAATTGCACAAGCCCTGGGACGCAGCGAGGGCGCGGTGAAACAGCTGCAGTTCCGCGCCTTGCAGAACCTGCGCGCCCGCATGGAGGGTGCCAATGCCTAAGCGCTCTCTGCCGAATCGCAAGCTGCCCAATCGCAAATTGATCGACCAACTCGACCAGGCGGTAACCCAACTTCTGGCTGCGCGGGTTGTGACCGTTCAATCCGGAGATCCGGAGCTGTTGCCGTTGCTGCACATCGCCGCCGAGCTGCGCCAGCTCCCGCGCGAAGATTTCAAAGCCCGTCTCAAATCTGATTTGGAAAGGAAATCATCCATGGCAACCGTAACTGAACCTGTCGCTGCAGTTCGAACCGTCGCATCCCCGCGTGACCTTCAAGAACCCGGCCGAAAGCCATTGAGTTTTACAAGAAAGCGTTTGGAGCCAGAGAAGAGACCTTCCGCTTCGAGAACGGAATGGGAATCGGCCATGCCGAGATCATGATCGGAGACTCCATCATCATGCTGGCCGAGGAGTGGCCCGAGGGCGGACGCCTACAGCGCCGAGACCCTGGGCAATTCGCCGGTGAGGATGACAATTCTGCGTTCCCGACGTGGACGCCTTCGCGGAGCACGCCGTTGCCGCCGGCGCGAAGCTGCAGGGCCCGATGCACCGACCAGTTCTACGGATACCGCTACGGGACAACTTGCTCGACCCCTTCGGATATACCTGGAGCGTCTCTACGGTGAAAGAAGAGATGTCGCTCGAGGAAATGCACCGCCGCTTCCGCGCGATGATGGAGAGAGCAGCAGAACAAAAAGAAGCCGGCAGTCAACCCGATCCCCAAGGGCTACTCCACTCTCACCACTTACCTGGTCGCGCAGGATGCGGACGGCCTGATTGATTTCATGACCAAGACGTTCGGAGCGGAAGAAACATTCCGCAGCGGCCCTGGCTCCGAAGGCGGCCTGCACTGCGAAGTGAAGGTCGGCGATTCCATGCTGATGGTGGGCGGCGGCGCCGCCGGAATGAAGTGGCGCGGCACTCCCGTGCCCAGCGCATTCCACATCTATGTGCCCGATTGCGATGCGACGTATGCTCGCGCCCTGGAAGCGGGAGCCACTTCCATCACTGAGCCTGCGGATCAGGACTACGGCGAGCGCACCGCCAGCGTGAAAGACCCCGCCGGGAACTTCTGGTACATCGCGACCTACAAGGGAGAGACCTACAAGTCGGAGGGTGCGCCCACGCTGCAACCGTACCTGCATCCGCTGCGCGCCGAGCCGGTGCTCAACTTCATGAAGCGCGCCTTCGGAGCTGAGGAACTTGGCCGGTATACGTCGCCCGACGGAGTGATCCATCACACCACGGTAAGAATCGGCAACGCCCACATGGAGATGGGCGAGGCCCACGGCCCGTACCAGCCCATGCCGACGATGTTCTATCTGTACGTGGAGGACTGCGACGCGTTGTACAGGCGCGCTCTGAAAGCGGGCGCGACATCGATCTCCGAGCCCCAGGACCAGCCCTACGGCGATCGCAGCGGCGGCGTGACCGATCCCTTCGGCAACAAGTGGTACATCGCCACGCACATCAAAGACGTAGTGTAGGCGCGAGCGCCCCGCTCGTGCGCTTTTGGAATCGCCAAGAACCACGTAGGGGCAGATGTTCTTGATCTGCCTGGTCGAGCGCAGCTCGAGATGTTTGTCGGTAGTCAGAAATAGCGGAGCTTCGCTCCGCCGGACAGCTGAGGGCGGCTGCCACCACGTAGCCGGTGGTGGCTTCCGCACGAGCGGGGCGCTCACATTTACTGTTGCAGCTTGGCGTACTCCGCTTTGGCTTCTTTCAGGATGGGAACGATCCGGGTCGGCGTCTTTCCACAGCGCGAAGAAATCCTGGTAGGCGGTGCGGGCGCCGGCATTGTCACCGGAGAAGGCGCGAGCGCGCCCTAACCCCAGATGCGCCAGCGAGCACGCCGGTGAGTCACGCAGACTCCGCGATGGTTCAGAATTTTCTGAAATTCCGCCGCTGCTTCCGTACCCTGGCGCATGCAGAGATAGGCCTGCGCCGCGAACATAACTGGGCATGACGCGCGCAGGCCAGCCGAACTCGTAAGGCACTGCCGCCTGCAAGCAACTCGATCGCTTTCGCAGGATTGCCGCGGTCGATTTCAACTTGTGCCCGGATGGATGGCAGCCAGACAGAGTTGATCAAAGTGTGAAGTCGGAAAGAGCTTGGCTCACTTCGTCCGCGATCGCGCTCGCCTTCGCCGTGTCACCTGCCAGCAGCCAACGCCGACGCACAAAGGATCATGGTAGGCCGGTTTCGGCCTATGGCCAGCGCCGCCGACGCTCCATCCCGCGCCTGGGAAACATTTCCCACTCAGGCCTTCGTCCACGGCTTGAATGCCCATGTCCGGGCCGCGATTTTCATGGAACTTTGCCCGCGCGCGCAGATCGGCTGCCTTACTGTAGTTCTCTCTGGCCTGCTGTAGCCTTCCTCGCGATGCGGCGTGGCTTCGGCCACGACTTGCAGACATCAGAATTCGTCCGGCTTGCCTTTCGCCCAATCCGCCTCGCGCTGCATTGCCGCCTTGTCGCCTTCGAGAAAGGCCAGGTGTAAAGTCGCCATGGTCGGAAGCCGCGTCCAGTTGCGGCCACTTCTTTTTGGCGCATGGCCTTGGCCTCCGCAAAGCGGTCCAGGCCCATGTATAGCGCCGCCCATGTCTCCGTAGCTGAAAGCGCTATTGGGCGTCGAGGCGAATGGTTTCCTGGGCTTCGAGTAAGGCCTGATCGTACTTGCCAAGGCCGCATAATCGACGGCGAGATTATTGGTGGGAATTGAATCTCGGGGATAGGTGCGCTTCCAGAGCTGATAAGCCTCAGCTCGCCTTGTCGATTTCCCCGGTGACGATTTCGTAGTAGTGAGTGGAAATATAGAGCTTTTCCAGTTCGCTGGCGCGCTCGCGCCGCTCGAATGCCTGCTTGATGTTTTCGATCGGCGAGAGCGCTCTGGCCAGTGTTGGCATAGGACTGGCCCAGACGCGCATAAGCCATGGCGAAATTGGGATCCAGTTCGATGGCATGTTTGTAGAAGAGGAATGGCGGAGAACTCGGATCGCCTTTCGTTCCGCTCGGTCTTCGCCCAGACTGAAGGCTTTGAGCGCTTCCAGCGATGACGTGGTGGCTTCTTCGACCGGTGCGTCAAATTTCTGCACGGAAGCCAGCGACTCTCCCAGCTTGCCGCGCAGACTCGAAGCCGCCTTCCCCACCGCTGCCAGCACTTGCTCTTTCTTGTCCGCCTGAACCTGTTCGCGCGCCAGGCTATCGCCGGTCTGGCAGTTCACCGCATTCACGTCCACGACATACTGGGTGCCGATGGTGCTGATCGCGCCATTCAGGACGGCCTTGATCCCTTCGCGCTGGCAGACATCACGCGCCAGGTCGGGAGTGAGTCGTTCATCGGGCGAGCGGCCCATAAACTTGCAGCGTGTCCCGCACCCGCTCCTGGGGAAACACATTCAGGTACGGCGACTGCTCCAGTTGCACCGCCATGGCCTGCTTCAGCGTGCCGTCAAAAACCGGATCGCCAGTGGTGTTGACGAAATCGGTCAGCAGGATGGAATCTTTCTCCGTCAGCGTGCGAGCCCTGCGGGTGTAGAAAAATCCTGCCAACTCCAGCTGCCACTACCACCAGGGCCGCCGCAGCGATGTACCCGCGCTTTCGACTCGCCGTCGCCGGGACTGCCGCTGAAGCCGACAAAGCTGGTCCGGAGATGGATGGCGCCGGTTGTATCGGAGGAGCGGGTGGCGGCGCTACCATCGCCGACGGCCCCGAAGGCGTCGAGTCTACCGGGCGTCGCTACGCTCACTGACGAACTCCGGCCCGAGTCAATCTCGCGCTTCAGCCGCTTCAGGTCACCACGCATCTCCGATGCCACCTGGTAGCGCAGGTCGCGGTCCTTCTCCAAAGCTTTATTGATGATGCGTTCCAGTTCTGCCGGCAAATTCGGATTCAGCCGCACCGGCGCGGTAGGCGCGCGATTCAGGATGGCGTCAAAGATCACCGCAGAAGTGTTGCCGGTGAAAGGCTGGCGCCCGGTGGACATTTCGTAGAGCACGGCGCCAAACGAAAACAGGTCGGTGCGGGCGTCGAGTTCCTCGCCCCGCGCCTGCTCCGGAGACATGTAGGCAACGGTTCCGACGGTGCTGCCGGGGCTGGTGAGGTTCGCCGCATCCACAGCGGCCGTCGCGAACGACGCGCCCGCCGGCTCCAGTTCCGGCATCGGCCGTCCCGCAACTTTCGCCAAGCCGAAATCGAGAATCTTTGCCTGCCCGCGCTTGGTGAGAAACAGATTCGCCGGTTTCAGGTCGCGATGGACAATGCCCGCGCTGTGCGCCACATCCAGCGCGTCGGCAATCTGCGCCCCGAAGTCGACCAACTGCTCCACCGACATCGGCTTGCCTTCGATGCGATACTTCAGGGTTGTCCCGTCGAGATACTCCATCACGATGTACTGGCGGTTCTCGTTTTCGCCAATGTCGTAGAGAGTGCAGATATTGGGATGATTGAGCGCTGACGCTGCCCGCGCCTCGCGCCGGAATCGCTCCAGGGCCTGCGGGTCTTGCGCCAGTTCGTCAGGCAGGAACTTCAAGGCCACACGCCGGCCCAGGCGCAAATCTTCCGCCTCGTACACCACACCCATACCGCCGCCACCCAGTTTCTGCACGATGCGGTAGTGCGAGATGGTTTGGCCGATCATAAGTGCTCTGTATGTGTAGGTCGGCCATGTTAGGCCGCGGAGCTTCAGCAAGTCAATTTGGCTTAATGTAGGCGCGAGCGTCCCCGCTCGTGCGGAACCGTCCGCAGCGCTGCAGCACGAGCAGAGACGCTTTCGCCTACGTCATAGCCCACGCCGTCGAGACCCAGGCCCGGCCCGACCACGGCATTCTTATCGCGTGCTACTCTCGTCCTCCGGGCGAAACTAGCGCAGGGAGAAAACTCGCATTGATCTCCGCCGAACAACTTGTCCCCGTGGGCTTCAGCCTGGCGGCAGTGCTGTGTTGGGGCACCAGTGACTTCACTGGTGGCTATGCTTCAAAGCGTTCCGACGCTTTCATCATCACCCTGCTGTCGCACGCCGGTGGTTTCGTTCTCATGCTCACGCTCGCCCTGCTCACTCACGCTCCATATCCCTCGGCTTCGAGCCGGACACTGGGCGTTGCTCGCGGGCGCGTTGGGTGGAACCGCATTAGCTATTTTTTATCGCGCTCTGGCCAGCGGAGATATGGGCATCACGGCGCCTGTAGCGGCGGTTCTCGGAGCCGCCATCCCGGCCGCATTCGCCATGATCACGCAAGGCCTGCCGGGGATGCTCTCCATCGCTGGCTTCTTGCTCGCCGGCATCGGCATCTGGCTGATCTCCCGTCCCGACGGCTCGGCCCGCAGTTATACCGGGATTTCCATGGCCGCCCTGGCGGGAGTCGGCTTTGCCGGATTCTTCATCTGCATCGATCGCGCCGGCGACAGCTCCGCCTTATGGTCGGCGGTGCATTCGCGCGTCGCGTCCCTGGTGATTGTGGCCGTGATCGTCCTGTTTCGCCGCGGTCGCGGCCGAGTTTGCAGCCAGCCGAGGCCGCCCTCGCCCTCTTCGCCGGATGTCTCGACGTCAGTGGCACCGCGCTCTTCATCCGCGCCGAACAGACCGGCCGCCTGGACACTGCGGTGGTGCTGAGTTCGCTTTATCCCGTGATCACTGTTCTGCTGGCTCGAGTCGTTCTGCACGAGCATTTCACGCGCTGGAAAACAGTTGGCATTTTCGCCGCCCTGCTGGCGGTGCCGCTGATCGCACTGCAGTGAGGGTCTTGATGTAGGCGCGAGCGCCTGCGCTCGTGCGTCCCTGTTCTCCGCACTTTCGGCTTTTGACTGATGCCAGGTCCCAGACACTACGATCGATGGCCCAGCGCGAGCGCTCGCCCCTACATCCTGACCGCTGTTATAATCAAGAATTGCGCTCATGCCTACGAAGCGTCTGATTCGCTCCACTACAGTTCTTAGCGTTCGCCGCAACGGCACCGTCGTCATGGCGGGAGACGGCCAGGTCACGCTCGGCGAAGGCGTCATCAAGCACTCCGCCAAGAAGATTCGCCGCCTGTATCAGGACAAAATCCTGGCTGGATTTGCCGGCTCGACCGCCGACGCTTTCACCCTCTTCAGCCGCTTTGAATCAAAGCTGGAGCAGTATCACGGCAACCTGGGACGAGGGCGCGGTCGAGCTCGCCAAAGACTGGCGCACCGACAAATTTCTACGCCATCTGGAAGCCCTGCTGCTGGTCTCCGACAAGGAGCAGACTTTCCTGCTGAGCGGACAGGGTGACGTGATCGAGCCCGACGGCGGCATCGCCGCCATCGGCAGCGGCGGCCCCTATGCCCAGGCAGCCGCGCAAGCGCTGGCCGAGCACACCCAACTGACCGCGCGCCAGATCGCCGAAGAAGCAATGAAGATTGCGGGCAAAATGTGCATCTATACTAATGACAAGGTAACGATTGAGGAACTCTAAGCGCGGACGTCGGGCGTCAGACCTCGGACGTCAGCGATTTCTTGCCGAGGTCTGACGCCCGAGGTCCGAAGTCCGATTTTATGGCCATTTATCTCCCCGCTGCCGCTGAAGAAGAACAAATCGCACTCGACGAACTAACTCCGCGAGAAATCGTCGCCGAGCTCGACAAGCATGTCGTAGGCCAGAAGGACGCCAAGCGTGCCGTCGCCATCGCCCTGCGCAATCGCATGCGCCGCCAGAAGCTCACTCCCGAGCTGGCGGAAGAAGTCATTCCCAAGAACATCATCATGATTGGCCCTACCGGCGTGGGCAAAACCGAAATCGCCCGCCGCCTGGCCAAGCTCGCCAACTCGCCTTTCCTCAAAGTGGAAGCTTCGAAGTTCACCGAGGTCGGCTACGTGGGACGCGATGTCGAGTCCATGATCCGCGACCTGGTCGAGATCGCCATCGAGATGGTTCGCGAAGAAAAGCTCGAAGACGTCTCCGACAAAGCCGAGCTCAACGCCGAAGAGCGCTTGCTGGATATTCTGCTTCCCCCTGCCACCCCTCGGCCTGCCGAGGCATCCACGGGCGGCATGGTGCTCGAAGGGACGACAGCCTCTTCTGCCAGCAATGAATCGCAAAGCCGCACCCGCGAGAAACTTCGCCAGCAGTTGCGCGAAGGCAAGCTGGATGACCGCACGGTAGAAATTGACGTACGCGAACGCAATTTCCCGTCTTTCGAAATCATCTCCAACCAGGGCGTAGAGGAGATGGATGTCAACATCAAGGACATGCTGCCCAACCTCTTCGGCCAGCGCACTAAGAAGCGGAAGATGAAGGTCAACGAAGCGTTCGAGTATCTCATCCAGGAAGAAGAGCAGCGCCTGATCGACATGGACCAGGTCACCCGCATGGCTATCGATCGCGTGGAGGATTCCGGCATCATCTTCCTCGACGAAATCGACAAGATCGCGGGACGCGAAAGTGGCCACGGTCCCGACGTTTCCCGCGAAGGCGTGCAGCGCGACATCCTGCCCATCGTCGAAGGCACTACGGTGAACACACGCTACGGCATGGTGCGCACCGACCACATCCTGTTCATCGCAGCCGGAGCGTTCCACGTTTCGAAGCCGAGCGACCTGATCCCGGAACTGCAGGGCCGCTTCCCCATTCGGGTCGAGTTGCAATCGCTCACCATGGAAGACTTCATCCGCATCCTGACCGAACCCAAGTCCTCACTGGTGAAGCAGTACGTCGCCCTTCTCGAAACCGAAGGGGTGAAGCTGGAATTCACCCGCGAGGCCCAGGAAGAAATCGCACGCTACGCCTTTCGCGTAAACGAAGGGACCGAAAACATCGGCGCCCGCCGCCTGCACACCATCATGGAGCGCGTCCTCGATGAAATCAGCTTCGACGCGCCCGACAAGAAAGGCGAACACATCAAGGTAGACGCCGACTACGTGCGCAAGATGCTGGCGGACATCGTGAAAGACCAGGACTTGTCGCGCTACATTCTGTAAGAGAAAATGGAGGACGTGCGTCCCCGCCCGTACTTTTTTCTGTAGAAAGCTCATGTGGTCTCCGTTTCCCTCCACAACCAGCGATATTCCAGCGGATTGGTGGCGAGCCCAGCTCCGACTGAATTCCCAAATATGTAGTCGACCTTGTCCACGACGCTTTCTTCCCAACGAAGAGATCGGTCAAATGACTCCTCTTCCGAGATTTTCCCTCTTCGCCCAAGAGCCTTATTGATCCTGTGTGCAGATGCACCCTTTATTGCTTGCATGATCTCAGTAATGCTGACCGGACCGTCGGCGTCATATTTCGCCCCAGCACCGTATGCACATGATCGGGCATTACCCCTACTGCATGGAGGCGGAATTTCCTACTGTTCCCCGCAAGAGATGTGTCGATGACGATCTGACGCACCGACTCGGTGGAGTCCAGCGATCGCGCGTGCAGAAAGTTATGAAAAACGCCTTGAAGTCCGGCTGATGGTGGGGCAGTTTGCGGCGGTATTCATATTTGCGCAGCATACCAAAATCAATAGCCCGATCCACTACAGGGGACTAGTCCACCTTCTAAGGGTTTTCGCGGAAGTTCCCGAATCGGATTGTGGATGCAACTCTTTCACAAGCGAAGCGTCCTATCTAGGCTGGCTTGCATAACGCTGCCGGGCTGCTTAGACTCAAGCGTTCGTTTCCGACGGGCGAGGACGCTCGTCCTCCACTTAGCAATGTCTATGAAAGCCATCGATCGGCAGCGGCTGAAATCGCTCATGCAGCGCGAGCAGCAGCGCTTCGTGAACGAGCGTCCCAAGTCCAAGGCCTTGTTCGAACGCGCGGGTAAATCATTGCTGGGCGGCGTGCCCATGCACTGGATGATCAAATGGGCCGGCGCTTTCCCGCCTTTCGTTCGCGAGGCTCAGGGCGCGCATTTCTACGATGTGGATGGGCACCGCTACATCGACTTCTGTCTGGGCGACACCGGAGCCATGACCGGGCACTCTCCATTCGCGACGGTGAAGGCGGTGGAAGAACAGATGAAGCGCGGCATCACGCTGATGCTGCCTACAGAAGATGCGATTTTTGTCGCTGAAGAATTACAGGAACGCTTCGGCCTGCCCTACTGGCAATTCGCTCTCACCGCCACCGACGCCAACCGTTTCGCGGTACGGCTGGCACGCCAGATCACGAGGCGCCCCAAGATTCTGGTTTTCAACTGGTGCTATCACGGCACCGTGGACGAAAGTTTCATCACCCTGAAAGACGGCGTCGCGCAGGCTCGTCGCGGAAACATCGGGCCTCCCGTCGATCCAGCGGTCACCACGAAGGTGGTTGAGTTCAACGACGTCGCGGCGCTGGAGCAAGCGCTCGCACCCGGCGATGTGGCTTGTGTGCTGGCCGAGCCGGTCATGACCAACGTGGGGATCGTACATCCTGAACCTGGTTACCATCAGGCGTTGCGCGAGCTCACCGAAAAATTCGGGACTCTGCTCATCATCGACGAGACCCATACCATTTGTACTGGGGCGGGCGGCTACACGCGCGCGGAAAATCTCGATCCTGATTTCTTCATTTTTGGAAAAGCCATCGCCGGCGGTGTACCCGGTGCGGCCTACGGATTTACGGAAGCGGTTGCAAGCTCGATCGCTAAAGACCAGGCTCTCGAGGATTGCGATACTGGCGGCATTGGCGGAACGTTGGCGGGCAACGCGCTTTCGCTTGCCGCCATGCGGGCAACGTTGACCAGAGTGCTCACCAAGGATGCCTTCACCCGCATGATCCCTCCGGCCGAACGCTGGGCCGCCGGAGTACAGAAGACGATCACCGAGTTCGGTATGCCGTGGCACGTGACGCGCCTGGGCTGCCGCGCCGAATATCAGTTTTCTCCCGCGCCTCCCAAGAATGGCGCCCAGGCCCACGATGCGATGGACTTTGAACTGGAGCGCTTTATGCATCTATACGCCATGAATCGCGGCATCCTGCTGACTCCATTCCACAATATGGCGCTGATGTGCCCCCAGACCGATCCCGACGATGTTGATCAGCACACTCGCGTCTTCCGCGAAGCTGTCAAGGATCTTGTGCTATAACCATCGGCCGAACTTTTCCTTCCGTCGAGTGCGGCCGGGGGAATCCGTACGCCGTCTGTTACCCTGTTTCTTCCCCCAATGAAGCGATCCGATTGGAGCATTCTGATCTGCGTGCTGGGCCTTGCGGTGCTGGTTTCCTGCGGCGCGCCGGGTGTTCCCATCCCGCCTGCTCTGGAACTGGCCAAGCCGGTCACCGATCTGCGCGCGGCGCGCAAGGGCGACAAGGTTTACCTCGCCTGGACCGTGCCGGCCAAAACCACCGACCGCCAGACCGTGCGCCACCGCGGTGTGACCCGCATCTGCCGGAGCATGAAAGTGCCCGTGGCAGATTGTAAGAATCCGGTTATGGAAATTCCGGCCACCCAGTTTCCCTCGCCGACTTCGCTATCAAGCGGAAAAGGCGCGCTGCCCCGAAAGTTCAGGCCAGTTATACCGATATCCTTTCGCAAGAACTGCAAAAACAAGATCCCACCGCGGAGATCACGTATGCGGTGTCGGTACAGAACGAAAGCGGACGCAGCGCCGGGCTCTCCAACCAGGTGCAGGTCCCGTCCGCCCCGACCCTGCCTCCGCCAGATCATTTCCGCGCCGAGGTCAAGAGCGATGGAGTGCTGCTTTCGTGGGACTGTCCACCGACCGTAGCAGCCTCCAACCGGATCGAATACAAGCTGCGGATCTATCGCCGCGAGCAGGGCAAGCAGACGGACGCCAAAGTCGAGCGACGCGAACTTGACGGACTGCGCGCAAAGTCAGCCGGCCCAGGCGCCTGAATTTCTCGACCAGACTTTCGAGTGGGAGAAGCACTACGACTACCGCGCCACGGTCGTGACCGTTGTTTCCGCGCCAGGCAAGCCCGAGGTTGAAGTTGAAGGCGATGACACTCCGGCAGTCCCGGTTTTCGCCCACGATGTTTTCCCGCCCGCCGTTCCCACCGGTTTGCAGGCGGTTTTCTCGGGTGTCGGCCAAGCGCCGTTCGTCGACCTGGTATGGTCTCCTGACACCGAAGCCGACCTTGCCGGCTACAACATTTTCCGTCACGAAGAAAATGAACCGCCGGTGAAGCTCAACTCCGAACCGGTGAAGGCTCCAGCCTTTCGCGACTCGAAAGTGCAATCGGGGAAGAAATATTTCTACTCGGTATCCGCAGTGGATGAGCGCAACAACGAAAGCGCGAAATCGGAGGAGACCAGTGAGCAGGTACCATAGAGAGCTATCAGCCCTCAGCTTTCAGCCATACAAGGTCGTGCTGGATTTTGCTGGAAGGCGCATCAACCTGTCTTGACTGAAAGCTGAGAGCTGACGGCTGACAGCTGTTATTCGAGGTCCTATGAAATATTGCCGTTTCCAATCGAACGACCAACCTCACTACGGGCTCGTAGAATCCGTAGCAGGCGTGGAGCAAATTACCCGCCTTTTTTTGAGCTCTCCGCAGGACGCGAGTGGAGACCTTGAAGATGTCCCCACCCGGCGGATGGACCATCTTCCGCTGGCCGAGGCCACGCTGCCTCCTCCCGGTCTGCCCGTCGAAAATCGTTTGCGTTGGACGCAACTATCGGGAACATGCCGCCGAACTGGGCAACGAAGTTCCCACCGAGCCGCTGATCTTCTTCAAGCCGCCCTCCTCGTTGCTGGCCCCGGGCGGTCAGGTTCGCCGGCCCAATATTGCCGAGCGGGTGGACTACGAAGGCGAACTTGGAGTGGTGATCGCCAAAACCTGCTATCAACTGGCGACGGACGAAGATGTTCGTCCCTACATTCTGGGTTACGCCTGCGTGAACGATGTAACCGCCCGCGATCTGCAAAAGAAAGATGTCCAATTTACCCGCGCCAAGGGTTTCGACACTTTCTGCCCCGTAGGACCGCTGGTGACGAACGAAATCGATCCCTGGGCGGGAATTGGCGTGGAAACCCGAGTCAACGGCGCGGTGCGGCAGCGAGGCAACACGCGGGATTTCATCTTCCCGCTCGATGTCGTCATCCGCTATATCTCCCATATCATGACGCTGATGCCGGGAGACCTGATTTCAACAGGGACGCCCCAGGGTGTCGGCCCGGTCGTTGCCGGAGACACGCATGGAAGTGATCGTGGAAGGAATAGGAACCCTAAGCAATCCGGTGATCTGAAATGTAGGCGCGAGCACCCCGCTCGTGCGGATAGCCAGTCACTAGCCACGTGGGGACAGCCGTCCCCAGCTGTCCGGCGGAAAACGCTTCGCTATTTCTGGTATTAGCGAGATCTGTCGAGCGTTGCTCGACCGGACGGCCGGAGGCGGCTGTTCGCTCCGCAGGTAGAGATTGCTCGCGGTAACTCCCATAAATGCATGAGCGCTCAGTCTTTGGCGCAGCACCAGCGAGACGCTCGCGCCCACATTGAATCACCTTCCCCGATTCTCCTTCAGGCCTTATTCTGTTTGTGGGACGCCGCACGCCCGGCTGATCCGATCGCGTAAATCATGATCTCACTTCGTCTTTATGCTCTGATTCTGGTGGCTGTCGGCGTTCTGGCCGTCGCCTACTTCCTGCTGCGCCGCAAGCCGAAGACCGCCGAAGACCTGGAGCGGGAGCGGCGGGCCTGGCTCGATCGCATCGGCCGCATCACCGATGGCACGGTGATCGACGTTCAGGAAATGCCCGGTACTCGCGACGCAGCCCTCCACTTTTCTGATTTACCAGTACGACGTCGCGGGAGTTTCCTACGAAGCCTCGCAGGACGTGACCTATCTGCGCCAGCTCATCAATCTCCACTCCTGCCGTCTCGGACTTCCCACCTCCGTCCGCTTCGACCCGCATAATCCGGGAAATTCCATTGTGCTCTCGGAGCGCTGGATGGGGCTGAGACAGTAGGACCGGCGCCGGGCGTCAGGCGTCGGACGTCCGCACAACCCCAACGATGGGTCACAGCGTGGCGACACACGCCAGATCCCTCGCAAGCTCGGGATGACGCCATTGCTATAACGATCATGCCCGCGCCTCTTTTTTGACTTCGCCGTGCGGTGAAACTAATATCGACGCTCGGGAGCCCGCCTAACTTGATCGGTCGAACCATCTCTCACTACCGCGTCGTGGAAGAACTCGGCGGCGGCGGCATGGGAGTCGTCTACAAGGCCCAGGACACCAAGCTGGGCCGTTTTGTGGCCCTGAAATTCCTGCCTGAAGGATTCTGCCCGCGATCCCTAGGCGATTGAGCGCTTTCAGCGGGAGGCGCGCGCCGCCTCCGCGCTGAACCACCCGCAGATCTGCACCATCTACGAGATTGATACCTTCGAGGATGTTCCTTTCATCGCCATGGAGCTCCTGGAAGGGGAGACGCTCAAGCACCGGATCGCGGGCCGTCCCTTCAAGGTTGATCAGCTGCTCGATATCGCCATCCAGATCTCGGACGCGCTGGACGCAGCCCATTCCAGCGGGATCGTGCATCGTGACATCAAGCCCGCGAATATCTTCATCACGCAACGCGGGCAAGCCAAGATCCTCGATTTCGGCCTGGCGAAGCTCACGCCGCAAAAGCACAAGCCCGATGAAGCCACCGCCGTCACGGCGGTAGCCGCGGACTATCAACTTACCAACCCCGGCACGGCCATGGGGACCGTGGCCTACATGTCGCCGGAACAGGCGCGAGGAGAGACACTGGATCAACGCACGGACCTGTTCTCATTCGGCGTCGTTCTTTATGAAATGGCGACCGGCCGGCAGCCTTTTTCGGGGACCACCTCGGCCGTAATTTTTGAAGCGATCCTGAACAAGGTGCCCGCATCGCCAGTCGCAGTTGAACCCAGGATTGCCGGCGCAACTGGAGCCCATACTCAACAAGACTCTGGAGAAGGACCGCGAGTTGCGGTGCCAGACTGCAGCCGAGTTGCGGGCCGATCTCAAGCGGCTGAAGCGCGACACGGATTCTTCCCGCGCCGGAGTCAGTGCCGCCTCCCAGCCGTCCGTCGCGGTCGAACCTCACGAGCGCGCGTCGCCCGCGAAGCGCGAGCACAAATTCACCGCGGTCCTGGTTGGCCTTGCTTTGCTGGTGGGAGCGGGAGCTGGATTGCTCGCCGGAAAACCATTTTGGCGGCTGGCCATACCCAACCCGCGATATCACGAGATCACGTTCCGGCGCGGCGACATCCGCTCGGCGCGATTTGCTTCGGACGGGCAGACCATCCTGTACAGCGCGGCGTGGCAGGGCAATCCGGTAGAAATCTTCAGCGCGCGTCCCGGCGCGGCCGAATCGCGGTCTCTTGGACTGGAGCATACCCAGCTGCTGGCGGTTTCGCCCACGGGCGAAATGGCCGTCGCCCTTAACAGCCATCGCACCGGCACCTGGGTGAATGTGGGCACGCTGGCCAGCGCCCCGCTGGCGGGTGGCGCGCCGCGGGAATTGCTCGAAAACGTGCAGTGGGCGGACTGGTCGCCGGACGGCAGCAACCTGGCGGTCGTGCGCGATGTGGGTGGCCGGAACCGCCTGGAATATCCCATCGGCAAAGTGCTCTACGAGACCGGGGGCTGGATCAGCCATCCCCGGATTTCTCCCAAGGGCGACATGGTGGCTTATCTCGACCACCCTCTGCAGGGCGACGACAGCGGCTCGGTCGCCATCGTCGACCTTTCGGGAAACAAGAAAAAAGCTTTCCGGAGACTGGTACAGCGTTCAAGGCCTGGCCTGGTCCGCGGACGGGCAGGAAGTCTTGTTCACCGCCACCGAAACCGGCCTGGACCGCGATTTGTCGGCGGTGAACCTCGCCGGGAGAAAAGCGCCTGGTGGCACGCATGCCAGGCACGCTCATGCTGTTCGACATCTTCCACGATGGACGCATCCTGATGGGGCGCGCCAGCTGGCGGCGGGAACTGATGGGCACTTCGGCCGACGGCGGCAAGGAACACGATCTCTCCTGGCTCGACTACTCTTACCCGGGAGACCTCTCGGCCGACGGCAAGTCCGTCCTGTTTGACGAGGAAGGCGTGGGCGGTGGCGCCCGCTACGGCAAGACGCAAGAGCTGACCTATACCCTATACATTCGCAATACCGATGGTTCGGCAGCGGTTCGGCTGGGTGAGGGAACGGCGGAAGCCTTGTCGCCGGACCAGAAGTGGGCGATCGCTCAGATTCCAGGCACTCCCGCGCAATTTCGTCTGCTGCCCACCAAGGCAGGAGAAGCCCGGCCCCTGACCAACGACACCATTAACCACAACGCGGCGCGCTGGATGCCCGATGGAAAGCAATTTGTGTTTTCAGGGAACGAACCGGGCCGCGGAGTGCGGCTGTATGTGCAGGACATCGGGCGGTGGCCAAGCCCCTGCCGATCGCCCTGAAGGCGTGAACGGAACCGCGTTCGCGGTTTCGCTCGGACGGCCAGATGGTAGCGGCGATAGGGCCCGATCTGAAAGGATATCTCTACTCCGACTTCCGGCCACGGCGACCCTCGATTGATTTCGGGACTTCGAGGCGGGCGATCTGCCCTACCAGTTGGAGCCAGGACGGGCAAAGCTCTTTTCGTCTACCAGTCCGGAGAAGTTCCCGCCAAAGTCTACCGCCTCGATCTGGCCACGGGAAAAAGAACGCTCTGGAAGCAACTGGTACCGGGAGACCCAGCCGGCGTCGCCACCATCGGCCCGATCCTGGTCACCCCGGACGGCAAGACGTTCGTCTATGGATTCCACCGAACCCTGGCCGACCTGTACCTGGTCGAAGGTCTCAACTAGTTCGCCGGAAGTAATGTAGGCGCGAGCGCCCTGCTCGTGCGGCAGCGCCACGAACGTGCGCCGTGCACGAGAGTGGACGCTCGCGCCTACGTCAAGCTGTCCGGCGGGAGCCGGGCTATCTTGTGCCACTCCAGATCGATAACTTTGTTCCAAGTCACTCCGTATCGCTCTAGGGAGCAATGCGGTCAGTCAGTGTGTCGTTGTGATACGTGGAGTACTCGCGCAGGCCCAGCCATCCACCGTCAGGCTTGAGCGTATCCGCCACGCCATTTTTTTCAGTAGTAGCAAAGTCCTGCCATGAGCCGTAGCGGACCACGGTGAGGTAAGTCCACGGGCCACCTTCAACGTGTTGCATCAGCACGGTTCCAGCGG
The DNA here is from genome assembly GCA_963803655.1 of Terriglobia bacterium. Classification (GTDB taxonomy): domain Bacteria; phylum Acidobacteriota; class Terriglobia; order Terriglobales; family Acidobacteriaceae; genus JAIQFF01. The sequence goes on along the minus strand of CAWDNR010000004.1, from coordinate 357,631 downwards.
AGGTGTCGTTGCGAGGGTTCTGGGTGAGTGATTTTTCCAGATGTTCGCGATGCCCGGGAGCGGCGCGGTAGACGGAGATCACGTAGACCGAGCCGCCACTCTTCGAAGCCGAGCCCTCGTCAATGCCCAGAGCTTTGGTGAAATCAGCCCAGCCGGGGCCGTTGACAAAGCTGTCTGTGTGCCAGGCGTACAGGTCACGCACGGTCGCAGGCACTGCGGTGCCGGCGGCTTCCACGGTGGTCTTGGTTCCCAGATGCTGGATGACCGCGTAATCCCAGTCTTCCCCGTCCTGGTGACGCAGGACGATGTGATGTGCGGACATGGGCACGTTGGGATCGGCCATCTTTAGATATTCGCCTAGCTCGGCACCCTTACCAAGCGCGGCTTTGGCGAAGTGGACGTGGTAGAGGTCGGTGCGAGCCGGAGCATTCTGTGCCGGAGAAACGGAAGCCAACAAGACTAAAGCGAACAGCAGGGTGCAGATTCTCTTCATTATTGTTTCCTCCAAAATTTCGGTTGGATAGATTACCCGAGGGATAGGCCGGTGGGACTGGCGGATTATAACAGCCGTTTAGCGCTTTGTTTAAAGCTCGGTGTTTAAAGTCTCCCTTCGACAATCGATATCCTCCGCCTTGGGGACGTTCCGTCCCCGTCGGGCTTGGTCTTCCGTGAGGTTCTCATTGGTCTTCGGTGACGTTCTCAGGGCAGCAGGGGGTTGCTAACGTGGCAAGTCAGCCGGGAAGAGAAAGGCCGGCCTCAATCCACTATGGCAAATACCTCGAAATCTTCGTCAAAACCAAGGATTCTGTACGCGGAAGGCGATTCGGAAGTCCTTGCTGCACAGTCGGTTACGATTGAAAAAGCGGGCTACGATGTCACCCAGGCAGAGGGCCGTCAGCAGGTGCAGGACACGCTGAAGCAGGAGAAATTCGACCTGGTCATCCTGGGCCCCACTTTGACCAAGAACGACCGGCACCATCTGGCGTACATGGTCAAGAAGGCCCAGCCCGAGACCCGCCTCCTGGTCACCCACACGGACGGAGAAGGTCATCCCGCGGTCGATGCTACCCTCGAAACCGGCAGAAGCATGAATGCCCTCCTGGAGAAAATCGCCTCGATACATCCCCAGGCGGCAGGAGCAGCGTCAGGTCGATAAGCTGCTTTTGATTCAGTGTGGTCCAGTTTTAGTGTGATCGCGGGCGGCTCGCCCGCGATCCTCAGAAGCATCCGAATGAAGTAGGGCGGCCAAACGACCGCCTTTTTCATTTTGAGACTTGATCGAGGCCTACATCTCGATACGAATCCCATTAGTAAACAGGTGGAAAGAAATGCCGATTCAAGCCCCACCTAGGCCATCGTGCGCCAACCCCTGAGCTCTAAAGTGGAACTCTATGCCTTACCCTCAGCAGACGTTGTGGGGACGGTCGAGCCTGCCCTGAGCGAAGTCGAGGGACCCGTCCAGGCCGAGCAAGGCTCGGCTAGGGCTGCCTCACAATTGGCAAGAACCACCGAGGTTACCGTGGTAAAAAGAAGCACGATCGCACCGACGTTTTACGCCACTCACGATCCAATTTCTTGCCTGTCTGCAAGCCCCAAAGTGGAGCGGCGACAGTTAAAATACCAATTCCGAATCAATCTCATTATGAACAGCCCTCAACAACCGAACAAAGTGCAGGAAAAGAAGGTCTACGTATGCCTCAGCGGCCTGCCGCTCTCGTTCCATCTGGAGTGGCCGTTCCGCAAGTCCACCTCGGGAGCAGATTTCTGGGTGTTGCACGCCGACATCGCTCTGGAAAATTCTGAAGGGCTCCATGCGCCTGTGTCGGTCAACCTGTCCGCGACCGTGTATGAAGTGATGACCTCGCTGGACCCGAAAGACATCGAAGCTCCGGTGATCAATGCGCTGCGCAAGGAAGTCGATCGCCGGCAGATTGAATTCCTGAAGTCGGGGAAGCGAGTCCCGGTGCAGTTCTCCAGCCGCTATTACGATTTCAAGCGCAGCAAGTGGGTGTTTGGCAAAGCGACGGACGAAAATGTAGCCCTGCTGGTGGCACGCAAAGTCTACTGGCAGACCAAAGTCGCCGGAGGACCGGTTTGGGTCGGCGATCCCACCGAAGCTCTGTTTCTGGAAACCTCGCCCACTCACTTGCTCGAGGTGGCACAGAAACTGCGCGACCAGGAATTGCTGACTCTCGAAGGCGAGTGGGCTTCGGCCAATGCGTCCCTGATGGCGCAGGCGGAAAAATTTGAGGCCGACATGCGCGCCGCCCTTGCCGAGCTGGAAGCAGAAGCACGCCTTCGAAAGAGGCTGACGATTCAAGGTAGGCGCACGCGCCCTCGCTCGTGCGCCAGTGTTGCATAACCTCGTACGTTCTGAAAAGCTGTACCAACCGCCGCACGAGCGGGACGCTCGCGCCCACATCGCCCACTACTGCTGCTTGCTGATGGTTCCGTTGAGCTCCACGTTGGAATCGTTCTGCACCACGTAAGCGTCAGTGCCCGAGATCAGGTAAAAAATCAAGATTGCTGGAGAGGTTGCCGATCGAGCCCCCGGTCCGCCCGTTCGCCGAAACGGCGTAGTTTCCGGACAGCGTGGCCGTGCTGGGGGTTCCCGCCGGTGTTGGTGAATTCATTCAAGATCAGCTTTCCGGATCCATCCCACTGCAGCGTGCCCACCCGGTCCTTCGCCGCCTGCCCGACGTCGAATCCGTCCATGACAAAGCCGAACTGTCCGTTCATCGTGGAATTCGAGAACGAAGCGACCTGCTGCAGATCGAGGCTTCCGTCCTGGACTGTGTTGGGATCATTGACCAGGAAAAGGCCGCGGGTAGGACTGACCATCCACACCACGTAGTTGCTGTTTGCGGCAGTGCTGAGGCTCAGCACGGCGCGGCCGCTGGCGGCCTGAGTAAAAGTTCCAGTGAAACTGACGTTGGTTGCGGTGCCGCCGTCCTGCACTGAGTCGCGCGCACCCGGCGGTGATGGTTCCTGCCGCTGGCGGTGAAGCGGCCAGCCATATTTACCCCGCCCAGCGAACCGGTGTCACCCTTACTCCCGAAGGCGTAGCTGCCGGAGAGCGCGGGCGTGCCACTCTGAAGTTCAGCCCGGCCGTCTCCCACGACCCCGGTGGTGGCCGCAAGAAACCGTACGTTATTGGCATCCACGATGTAGTAATTGAAGCTGGAGGTGGCGAGAGCGCTGTCGGTAAAAGTTCCGCTGCCGCGCCCGGTGGTGGTGTCGGGAGCGGTGAACGAACCGGTAAAGGTCAGGGAACTGAACGCTCCGCCGGTATTGACATCTTTGTTCCCGTTGCTGGCGACGCCGCCCCCAACCGTGAAAGCGCCCACGCTGGCCACGGATTGCAGCGTGCTTGAGTTCAGGTCATGCTCCCGGAAAACGAATGTTCCGGCGGGAGCGGCGGCAATCGCCGCCGAGTCCTGCTTCTCCGCCAGTCCGCCCGCGTTCAACAGCGTGTCGCCCTCGACCATATAAACTTTGGAAGCGCTGACCAGCGTCACTTCCAGAGTGATCGTCCCCAGAGCGTTGTTAAAGCTCAACGTGCCCGTACCGTCGTTGCCGACGGTATAGGAGCCGGTGCTGACCGTTGTGACCACGCCATTGCCCTCGGAAAAATCGTCCGTCGCACTGGTGATGACCCCGCTGCCGTTGGCCGTAAACACCCCCGCTTCGCGGTACGCGGAGACACGCTATTGAGGTTACTGAAATCGAACCCCTCGATCTGATAGACATACTGCCCGCTAAGGCTAGCATTGGAAAAATTTCCCTTCGGAATGAATCCCGGGACTCCACCATTACTCGATCCACAAGCGGCACAAAATAGAAGCGAAAGCAGGCCCAGGCACAGATATGAAGTTTTCATAGACAAATGTGCAGCGCAGACAACTCCTTCTCAGCGGCTAGCAAGACGGGCTCCTTCCATCCTTCAACCCGGATACTCACAGAAAGTTGTCAACTTTCGGTGGAGGATCGAGCGCACCCGCCCGTCCCTATGGTTACGTAACCTCCGCGTCTCCGCACCCCAACCGAAGCCGCCTTTCTTTCCGTATTCCTTCGCACCAGCCACGCCACCACGCGATATCCCAACAGCAACGACAGCACGAAAGCATACTGAGCCGGCTTGCTGACATCGGCCTTCACCAGCCACCAGTAATGGATCACGCCGGCGATCGCACTGACATAGATCAGACGGTGCAACGCCCGCCAGCGGTTGCCTCCGAGGCGGCGAATCCAGCCCGTGGTCGAAGTCAGCGCCAGCGGAATCAGCAGGACGAATCCGGTGAAGCCGACGGTGATGAACCGGCGCTTGCTGACATCGGCCCACATCTCGTGCAGGTCGAAAAATTTGTCCAGCCAGATGTAAGTCAGGAAATGCAGCACCGCGTAGAAGAACGCAAACAGCCCGAACATGCGGCGATAGCGAATCAGCCACAGCTGCCCAGTCAGCTTGCGCACCGGCGTGATGGAGAGCGTCACCAGCAGGAAGATCAGGATCCAGTCGCCCGTCGAATGCGTGATGACTTCGATGGGATTGGCCCCCAGCCGCCCCATGTAAGCCTTCCATCCCAGCCGCGCCAGCGGCCCGAGACAGGCAAGAAACACAACGGGCTTGAACCATCGCACCATAAGCTTCTCAATGTAGGGCGCGAGCGCCCCGCTCGTGCGCAAGCTGCACCGGCGCTGCCGCACAAGCGGGACGTTCGCGCCCACATCAAACCTAGAAGTTCTTCTTCAAATCCATGCCCGAGTAGAGCGACGCCACCTGATCGTAGCCGTTGAACATCAAGGTCGGCCGCTTCCGGAATTCTCCCAGGCGGCGTTCCGTGGCCTGACTCCAGCGCGGATGATCCACCTGTGGGTTCACGTTGGAGTAGAACCCGTATTCGTTGGGCGCGGATATATGCCAGGTATTGAGGGGCTGGCTGTCCACAAAGCGAATGCGGACAATGCCCTTGATGCTCTTGAAGCCGTACTTCCACGGGATCACCATGCGCAGCGGCGCGCCGTCCTGGTTGGGCAGCACTTCGCCATACATGCCGAAGCACAGCAGCGCGAGCGGATGCATGGCTTCGTCCATCCTCAAGCCTTCGACATAGGGCCACTGCAGCACCTGGCTGCGCTGGCCCGGCATCTGCTGCAAATCGAAAAGCGTGGTGAACTCCACAAACTTCGCTTTGGGCAGAGGGTCGGCGCGTTTGATCAATTCGTTAAGCGAGAATCCGACCCAGGGCACGACGATCGACCAGCCTTCCACGCAACGGTGGCGATAAATGCGCTCTTCCGGCGAGGCCATCTTGATGATCGTGTCCACATCGAGCACCTGCTTTTTCTTGACGGCGCCGTCGATGGTGACGGTCCACGGTCGCGTCCTGAAATTCTTGGCCAGACCGGCCGGTTCGTACTTGTCGCTCGAAAATTCGTAATAGTTGTTGTAGTTGGTGACGTCCTTGTAAGGAGTGATCGTTTCGCTGGTCGAGAACGGACTTTTCTGTAAGCCGTCAATCTTGGTATTGGCCTGTGCCACCGACGAGGGTGAAGCCATTTCGTGCAATCCCACTCCAGCCGCCACCGCCGCCACGCCCGCCAGCGCCGTCCCAGCCAGAAACTTCCGCCGATTCAGGTACAGGCTTTTGGGCGTGATCTCGGAGGACGAAATGTCGGCTGCCTTCTTGATCAGCATGTGGGGAAGCTCCTGACAGGTCTACGCCCCAACCGGCGGTACCGGATTGCTTGAATTCTATTCCCTGTTGAATAGGACGCATTTGGCCGGGGAAAGTTGCATCGCCGTCCCCGATGCGCAACCAAAGTCCATTGATTCAAGAGTACTTGTTCCCACCGTAGCGACGATTATCCCGTTACCACCAACCGCTAAGTAGCGGCGGAGAGGGTCTCGCACACCCGGTGGATCTCCTCGCGCTGAGCCGCGCTCAAGGCTAGAAACTCAAAGCCATGGCGCAATCCGTCGCGATATCGCACCAGCGCCCGGAATTTGATGGGAAACGGCGTCTTCGGCAACGACAGTTCCATAGATATGACTTCCCCAGCCTGCAGTTCGCCAGTCAGGGTTGCGCCAATGCCGTCTTCTCCAAGCTCACTCGTTCGCCCCCAAAAAGATACGCTTTCTCCGGCGCGAAAGGCGTGTACCGAAACGCGGACATCAAGCGCGTGGCGAGGAAAGCGGCGCGATGTTTTGGAATCAGGCTCGGGGTCGCTGAGGGGGCTGCTCATGTAGCGGCTAGCGTAGCGCTGGCATCCCTCCGACTTCGCTCAGGGCAGGCCTCCCGGCTGTCCCGAGGACGTTTCGCCCTCGCCGGACAGCCGCGTGGACGGCGGCGCTACGCGTACCCAGGCGGCTAATTCCCATGTAATGGATATCCCGCTTCGAGGGGCAGTTTGCTTTCGACCCGCAATACCGTAATGCCACCGGTTATCGAGTATACATCCACCAGCCCGACTGCGCCCGGCGTGGACTCCACAGCCTCCACCAGATCTTTGTCGGAGTTGACGACCACGATGGCGGGATGATTCGCTCGGCCATGGTTGGCGGTGGTGATGAGTGCGTTCACCTCGTCGCTCGACATGCCATAAACTTTTTCCAACACCATCTTCATCTCGCTCGACGTGGGATTGAGGCTGAAAAAGGTGACTGGTTTGCCTTTGGGCCAGTGGTTGGTCTGACCCTTGCAGATCTTCACCAGCTCAGACATGCTGATGTCAGCTACACCATTCGCTTTGTTGGAAACCAGGGCCATGTCCTTGGCCGGGGCCAGCGTAATCACACTGGCCACCATCAGCCAGACTCCAAATGTACGTCGGTAAAGCACAGCTCTCCCCCACACGCGGAAATCCGTAAACTGATTGTCCTCGAAGCCGAAGAGATGCTCAATGCCAACCGGAACCGGGTTACCAGCCGAGGCAATACGTAAAGAAGCGCCACGAACCACGTAGGGGCGGACGCCCTCGTCCGCCCAGCGGAGCAAGGCGCCGCTATTTTGTATTTTGGGATGGGAAGAAACCTGTCGAGCTGCGCTCGACTGGGCGGACGAAGGCGTCCGCCCCTCCATGGTTCGTGGTGTCGTATCATCTCCTGCATGGCCGCCGTGCCCGAGCCGTCCCTCATCCTCAGCTTCGAGGAAGCGCGTCACCTGGTCGAAGATCACGCCGTGCAGCTGCGTCCTCGCGGCAAGGAACTGGTAGAGCTGCTGGAAGCGCGCTGGACAGGTTCTGGCCGAGCCGATATTCGCTGACCGCAATTTCCCGCCGTTCCGCAGGGCCATGCGCGACGGCTATGCGGTGCGGGCCGCCGATCTTTCCCCACTTCCCGCCACCCTCGAAGTGATCGGAGAAATCAAGGCCGGCGCCGATCCGAAGATGTCCCCAGCTGCAACCCGGCCAGGCCGCGGCCATTATGACCGGCGCACCCGCGCCGCCAGGCGCCGATGCCGTCGTGATGGTGGAATACACTTCGCGCGAGGCCGGCCGAGTCCAGATCATGAAGTCGGTCGCCGCCGGCGACAACGTCGCCCCCGTCGCGTCGGAGGCGAAGCGCGGCGAGCGGTTGCTGCTCCCGGGAGCACGCCTCGATTTCGCCGCCATCGCCGTGGCGGCGTCGGTCGGCAGAAGCCGCCTCTTGGTCTACAGCAAACCCAAAGTCGCGATCCTCTCCACCGGCGACGAAATCGTGGACATCGATGTTCCCCCCGCACCCACCCAGATTCGCAATTCGAATTCATATTCGCTGGCCGCGCAGGTGCAGGCCGCGGGCGGAGAGCCTGTTCTGCTGCCGATCGCGCCCGACGAGCCTGAACGCTTGCGGGAACTCATCGCCGACGGCCTCGAATCCGATCTGCTGCTGCTGGCAGGCGGAGTCTCGATGGGCAAGTACGACCTGGTGGAACAAGTCCTGGCGGAATTCCAGGCAGAATTTTTCTTTACCGGAGCCCGAATCCAGCCGGGCAAGCCAATAGTTTTCGGAAGAATCCCATGTGGCAGCGGGCGCCTGCGCCCGCGAACTGCCGCCATCTCCCCAAGCCCATGTTTATTTCTTCGGACTCCCGGGCAATCCGGTTTCGACCATGGTGACTTTTGAACTCTTCGCCCGCCCGATGCTGGAAGCGCTGGCCGGCATGCCCCCGCGCAAGTTGGTATTTCTGAATGCCTGCCTGAAGTCCGAAATAAAAACCAAAACCGGCCTGAAGACGATTCCTTCCGGCGATCCTGTCGGGAGAATTCGAACGCGCCGAAGTGGAACTGGCACCATGGCAAGGATCAGGCGATATCGCAGCCATGGCGCGAGCCAACTGCTATATCGTGATTCCCCAGACCGCGAGCAGATTCAGGCAGGCGAATGGGTCCCGTCCTGATGCGTTAATGTAAGGGCGATCGTCCCGCTCGGCGCGTCGTTTGTCCGACTGATGCCAAGCACCCACACGGGCGGCTGTCTCACACTCCCCGCACGAGCGGGGGCGCTCGCGCCTACATTGCCGTAAGATAGCCTTTCGCGATGGCTCGCAAGCTCTCTCACTACGACCGCGCCGGCCGCGCCAGCATGGTGGACGTCTCCGCCAAAGCTCGCCAGCAAACGCGAAGCCGCCGCCAGCGCCTTCGTGGTGCTGAAACCCGCCGTGCTCAAGGCTTTGCCCAAAAATCCCAAAGGCGATCCGCTCGAAGTGGCTCGCCTGGCGGGCATCATGGCGGCAAAACGCACCTCCGATCTGATCCCGATGTGCCATCCCCTGCCGCTTTCGCACGTTGATGTGACCATGCGGCTGTGCGAAAATGGCGTCGCTATTGGCTCAAAAGTTATCACCACGGCGGTTACGGGAGTCGAGATGGAAGCCCTGGTCGCGGCCAGCGTCGCCGCGCTGACCGTGTACGATATGTGTAAAGCGCTGGACAAGGGAATCGAAATCCGCGAGATCGTGCTCGAGCACAAATCCGGAGGCAAGAGCGGCGACTACACCCGCGTCCGCAAGAAGACCTAGCCTGCCATGCCGAATAACGTCAAAGTCCTGCTGGTGGACGACAATCCCATGGTCCTGGGATGCTGCACGGCGCGCTGACCCCGCTGGCCAGCGTCACCACCTCCAGCGACACGGCCGACGCCCTGCTCAAAGCAGTCGATGATCCTCCCGATCTGCTGGTCAGCGACTATCGCATGCCCGGCATGGACGGCCACCAGTTGGTCGAGAGGCTCAAGGAGCCGTCCCAAGACCGCCGGCATTGCCGTGATCCTGCTGGCCAGCAAGGCCGACATCAGCGAAAAGCTTTCCAGTCAGGAGCCGGTCGACGATTTCGTCGAAAAGCCGTTTTTCCTGAAGGAAGCAACCCAGCGCATCAAGCGCGTGATCGACAAGATTGCGCTGGAAAAGATGGCTAAGACCGCGCCCTCCGACGGAGTGTTGCGCGGCAGCCTGTCGCAGATGAATGTGATTGACCTGGTGCAGTCGCTCGAGATGGGACGCAAGAGCTGCGCTCTTACCCTGACCAACGAAAGCGAAAAATGCGAAATGTATTTCAGCGAAGGCCAGGTGACGCACGCCGCCTACGGTTCGCTCACCGGCGACCAGGCGGTCTTCAAAGTCCTGCGCTGGACCGGCGGCAATTTCCAGATCAACTTCGAAGGCAAGACCAGCAAACAGACCACCACGCTGAACACCCAGGGCCTGCTGATGGAAGGCCTGCGCATGCTCGACGAATCCAAGCGCGACGAGGGCGGCGCCGAGGAAGAAGAGGAAGATGTCCTCCTCGACTCCTGAGCGTTCTGACCGCCGCCGTCCTCACCGTCAGCGATTCCTCAGCCCGCGGCGAACGCGCCGATCTTTCCGGACCCGCAGTCGCGGAAATCCTCAAGCGAAAAAAGTTTGCGGTTGTCGCCACAGAAATCGTTGCCGACGATCAGACCGCCATCCAAAAGGCAATCATTCGCCTCGCCGCGCAAAGCCCGCCTGGTCGTAACAACCGGCGGAACCGGAATCGCCGAGCGCGACGTCACGCCGGAAGCCACCCGCGCGGTTTGCACCCGCCTGATCGAAGGCATTGCCGAACGCATGCGCTTCGAGGGCTCAAAGAAGACGCCGTTGGCGGCCCTAAGCCGGGCAGTCTGCGGAGTGCGCGAAAAGTCGTTAGTCCTGAACTTGCCGGGAAGCCCCCGCGGCGCCGCCGAGTCGCTCGAAGCGGTCATCGATCTGCTGCCCCACGCCCTGGAGTTGCTGATCGGAAACACGAAGCATACCGCTTAATGTAGTCGCTGAGCGGCCGCTCGCGCCTACATGTCGCTGGTTCGCGTACACTGCTAGGCTTACGCCTTGAACACGATCAAGCACATCTTCCTGCGCTACACCGCGTTCCTCTGGGGGCTGCTGAAGCCGCTCGGCGCCTGGGGCGTTTTCGTCATCGCCGCCCTCGACGGCGCCGCCCTCGGCTTGCCCATGGATCCGATCGTCGCGACGTACGTGTATCAGAATCGCTCCCGCTTCCTGCTGTACGTGCTCATGGCTTCGGCCGGATCGGCGCTGGGCAGCATCGTGATTTACGGCATCGGATATCTGGGTGGCGAAGAACTGCTGCGCAAGCGCATCTCTCCCGAGCGTTTTGACAAGTTTCACCAGGCTTTCGAGAAGCATCCCTTCTGGAGTCTGATGTTTCCCGCGATGCTGCCTCCGCCCACTCCCTTCAAGCTGTTCGCGCTGGCGGCGGCGGTCTCCGAGATGCAGTTCACCCACTTCCTGCTGGCCATTTTCGCCGGCCGCTTTGTACGCTTCCTGGTGCTGTCCATCCTCACGCTGGTATTCGGCCCCCAGTTCGTGCGCATCTTCGGAAGCGTGTTCAAAGAGCATTGGCCATGGGTGCTGGCGGCGGTCGCGGTAGGACTGGCAATCTGGCTGGTAGTGATCCGCCTAAAGAAAAGAAAAATGTAGGCGCGAGCGCACCGCTCGTGCTGCAGCCGATTGAGCGCTGACATTCTAAATATCTTTGAGCTTGAGTAAAGGCTTTAGAGAGCCCGGCGGACGAGGGACTGCCACGCACGAGCGGGGCGCCCAGATTCCGCGCTAGGCCGCAGCCGCGTGGTCGCTGCTGAACGCCTCCGACAATGCCGCCAGCACCACCGGCGTCGCAAAAAAGGCTGACGTGAACAGCAAATCCCCTTCCACCGCGTGGCGGAAGAACGGCAAAGCCAGCGTGTAGGAAGTCATCAGCCCGCCGAAGTTCTTGGGATACATGTCATACGCCGCCCACACCGCAAAATTGCTGATCACAAAGAAGGAAACCGAACTGGCCAGGGCCGCACCAATCACCGGCAGCGGTTTCGCATTCGCGCGCAGCCTGGTGCCCAGCCACAATACCGCCGCGTACCACGCCCAGGTCACGAAATGGTCCCAGACGAACGGGTAAGCGTACACCACCTTAGTAAGAACGACGTCTGAGGCCATCATCGCCAGAAGTGGCACCCACAGGAAGAGGCGCGAGCCGCGCGCTCCGAAGAAAAGCAGCGCCCCTACCACAGGGGTAAACATCCAGGGATGGGGTATGAACCGAACCGCCAACGGCAAGCGCCAGAAACAAGTAAGCCAGCATGATCACCTCAAAAATCTCAAACCATGATTGTGGCTCGCCCCGACCGCCGCGTCAAGCCAGTGTTGACTATGTGGTCGCGGGCGACCCGTCCGCGGCTTTTGATTTTGACTGGCGGCCTACGCGGGCGAGTGCCGGCGGCCACACAGTCCTGACCTACGGCCTCCGGCTGCGGGATCCAAAGCTCTCGCCGATAACATTCAAAGACCGATCGAGCTCCACCCGCGCTCCCAGAATATCCCTACGCGTCTGGTTCGGATCGTAGTAGCGAAGATCCCGGAAGCGAACGATGTAACCCGACTCGATCTGTTCGGTCTCAACCACGGGATACTTCGCCCAATCCAGATACACTCTCCCCAGTTCGCTCCGCTTGGCCGCCAACGTCACCGGAGTCTCTTCCGGCTTGCGTCGAATCCCCATTCGACCCTCGGGGTCCACATCAGGGACGGAAGAATCCACCGGCATGGTGGCGAAGAAGTCACGAGTCTCAACCACGCCATACCACCGAAACGGATTCAGCCAATTGGGATATGCAGAAACCCGTACCGGATCATCCCCGTCATAGAGTCGGGAATCGAGCGCATTGACTGCTCGCCGGTGCTCATAATCCCGGACACCCCAGACTGCGATCACACCCAGCAGCGCCACCACTGCCGCGAGACGTCCCGCCGGGCCCTTTGCGGCGTACTCCGATCTCGTCATTGATCAACGAGAAGAGTGCTGGCACCACCAGGCCGCCAATCAGCAAAACCCAAAGCAACGGCTCCACGATGAACACGATGTCCCACGAATACCATCTCTCAGAAAAAGGCCAGAATGGGCGAACCCCGTAGTTATTGGTGAAGTCGAGCAGAATGTGAGTAAGGCCTGCGAGATACGCGAACAAAAACAGCAAACCCCAGCGCGGCGGCATATTCGGATCCTTGATCCTGCGCCCGCGCATGCGCCAGATGACATAGATCAGCCCAACCACCACCGCTTGCACCAGCAGAAGTCCGAGAAACGAATGGGTGAAGCCGCGATGGTGGGCGAAGCCGAAGACTGGATCCTTGAAACTTCCGATGATGTCGATATCCGGCGCTTCCGCCGCCAGCGTCATCGTGGCCGTAGCCAGCGCCGTCTTCCGGTTGAACCCGGCACGGGCGAGGCAGGCTCCGGTAAGAAAGTGAGTAAGAGGTTCCAATTTGCAGGTGTCCCGATCAGAATTCTCTTTGATGCGGTTGCCACTAGCGAAGCTTCATCTGAGCACCCTACCGCGAGCCGGTGTCAGGCAGAGCAAGGCCTGAACCACCAAGGACACGAAGGTACACGAAGTAAGACCCTTTGTTTGAATTCCTTCGTGCACCGTCGTGTCCTTGGTGGTTATCTGCTTTCTGCCGGCACTAGTAACGCCAGCGCGTCGGGCACGATACTGATCGCCGCCGGCAGCGTTCCCAGCAGTTCGCCGTCCGCTTCGACGAAGATGCGAGAATCCGCGGCCGCATCACCCAGCAGCTGGCAATCTATCTTCAGGCTGTGCACCAGGTCGATTCCGCTCACCCGCCACCGTGCTCCCACCAGTCCCCGTATGATGTACTGCAAATAAGCCCAACGGCTCGAAGTGCGAAACAATACCATCCGCAAGTCGTCGCGATCGAGCGAAGCGCCTGGCGCCAGCTCACGCAACACTCCGCCGAAATTCCGGATACGAACTGCCAGCAACTGAGAGACCTGCAACGCGGAACCCTGCCCGTTATTCTGCTCGGCGTCCCGATCGACCTCGACCGCAAACTTCTGCATGGGATGGGTCAGCCAGAGTCGCGTGGCTTTGGCGTAGTAAGCCGCCATGCCCAGGTGACCCTTGACCAAGGGGTTTAATTTGTAGAACAGGTGCGCATCCACACCGATGCCGGCGGCGACCGTAAAGAAGCGGAAGCCACGATTGCCTTCAAGGTCCGTATATTCCACACGGCCCAGAGCGATACGCCGAAGCTTCGCAGTCAACAGAGCCCGCGCTGCGCCGACCGCAGACAGCGGCAGCCGTAGGTCGTGCGCCAAGGCGTTGGCTGTGCCCAGTGGAATGATGCCCAATGCCGCAGGGCTTCCTACCATCCCCTGCAGAACGTCATGCGCCGTACCATCGCCTCCGCAGGCAAGGATGGTGTCGCAACCCTGGGCAATGGCGTGGCGTGCCTGCTCGGCCGCGTCTGCCTGTCCCCGCGTGGGCTCGGCCATGGCCTCGATTCCAGCCTGGTGCAGCACGGCCGAGGCCGCTCGAACATCCGCCCGTCGCCGCTCGCGGCGACGGCCAGAGAGCGGGTTGTAGAAGAGCGCGGCCTTGCGCATGGAGATCAATGGGATTGTACTGAAAACGAATTCCCTTCAGGTGTCAGCCAGGTTGCGACTTCGGTATCTTTTGACTAAGCTACTGTCTGCACGGGGCCCCCTTTCTGTCTCGATTTTGACATTCGTCAAATTTCCGGGAGGTAACGCAAATGAGGCACGTACTCGTCCTCTCACTCGCCCTTGCGATGTGCAGCCTTGCAGTAGCGCAGGATCATTCGGCGCACCAGCAGGCGAAGCCCGCCACTTTGATGTCCGGCTATGGCGATCTTCATCACCCCGTCTCAACCAGTAACCCGCAAACCCAGCAATTTTTTGACCAAGGGCTGCGCCAGATCTACGCCTTCAACCACAACGAAGCAGCACGATCGTTTCAGCGTGCGACAGAACTCGATCCCAAGCTGGCCATCGCCTATTGGGGAGTCGCGGAAGCAGTCGGCCCAAACTATAACGACCCCGCCAGTGACGAGCGTTTCGCGGCGGCACACGTCGCCATCCAGAAGGCGGTGGATCTCTCGACCAACGCTTCGCCCGCCGAACAAGCCTACATCCAGGCCATGGCTCTGCGCTTCCCCGCCGATCCCAAGGCCGACCGCCGACAGGCGGCCGAGGCCTATCACGATGCCATGCGCGAGGTGTCAAAGAAATTTCCCGATGATCTCGATGCCGCTACGTTGTTCGCCGAATCCGGGATGAACCTGAATCCCTGGGGGCTGTGGCTGGTCGACGGTTCGCCGCGGGAGGGCACGAACGAAATTGTGGCCACTCTAGAGTCGGTGATGCGCCGCGACCCCAATCATCTCGGCGCGATTCACTATTACATTCACGCCACCGAGGCCTCGGCCAACCCGGACCGGGCCCTGGCCGGAGCCAACAGGCTGGCTGCCTTGGCGCCGGGCGCGGGACACATCGTGCACATGCCGGCGCACGTCTACATCCGCACCGGCGATTACGAAGCCGCGGTCAAAACCAACGAGCAGGCTGCGGCGGTCGATCGGGCCTACCTGAAAGCCACCGGAGTGCAAGGCATTTATCCCGCGATGTACTACAGCCACAACCTGCACTTCATCGCCATGTGTTCCGCCATGAACGGCAATTACGAGGAAGCCAAAAAGAATGCGGACATGCTGGCTGCCCACGTCGGTCCTTACGTAAAAGACATGCCCATGGTTGAGGGCTTCATGACCATCCCCATGGCGGTGGATATCCGCTTTCACAAGTGGGCCGATATTCTCAAGATGCCGCAGCCCGATCCCGCCATGCAGGTCACCACCGTCTTCTGGCACTTTGCCCGGGGCATGGCGCTGGCCGGCACCGGCAAGGTCAAAGAAGCTGAGGCGGATTACGCAATCATTGCCGAGGCGGAAAAGACTACCCCCGAAGACGCAATCTTCAACGCGCCCATCAACAACAAGACCAAAGACATCTTGAAGATCGCACAGGACGTGCTGGGCGCGAAGATTGCCATGGCGAAGGGAGACAATGCCGGCGCGATCACCGTGCTGACCGACGCCGTGGCGCTGCAGGATACGCTGAAATACGGCGAACCTCCCGACTGGTTCTTCCCGGTTCGCGAATCGCTGGGTGCAGCGCTGCTGATGAATGGCGACGCCGCTGGCGCGGAAAAGGTCTTCCGCGCCGATCTCGACCGCAACCCACGCAACCCCCGTTCGCTGTTCGGACTGCACGAGGCCCTGAAGACGCAGAAGCGCGACTATGATGCAGGATTCGTACAGAAGCAATTCCAGGCAGCGTGGAAAGGCGGCCCCGCAAAGCTGAAAGTAGCCGACCTGGTGTAGTCATCACGAACTGCGTCGGGACAACCGTCCCCGGCTGTCCGGGCGAGCGAAGCTCGCCGGATGTTTACTAGCCGGACGTCAATTTTCATACAACGTCGCCGGCAGCCGTAGGGCTGCCCGTGCCTAACACCCTTCAGCCTCTGCGTATCGCGTACACGCAATGGAGCAAATCTCTCCACATTACTTCCTTCCACCAGCTCAACCCCACTTTCTCCGCCACCCGCCGCGAAGGCAAATTCTCCGGCCGAATCAGCGAGATCAGCCGTTCCGCGCCAAGCCGAGCGAAACCATAGTCGCGGCAAGCCCGAGCCGCCTCCGGTGCCAGGCCTTGCCCCCACAAATCGCGGCGCACGTGGTAGCCAATCTCGATCTCATCCACTCCATCCACCGTCTGCCGAGTCAACCCGCAATCGCCGATAACCTCGCCGCTTGATTTCAACACCATAGCCCAAAGTCCATGACCGTCATCCCGGTAGCGTCGCCGGTTGCGTTCGATCCATGATTCAACTCCAGCTCGGTCTCGCGGCTCCGGATAAAAGCGCATAGTCTCGGGATCGGAGATGACCGCCGCCAGCGCATCAACGTCGCCAGGAACAAATTCCCGCAGCAGCAGCCGGTCTGTTTCAAGCATGTGCATGACTCGATTCCCCATGGGCCTGATCGGCGCGCCACCAGCCACGTGCGGACAGCCGCGGCCCTCGGCTGTCGGGGCGAGCAAAGCTCGCCAGATGTCTGCCAGGCCTCATGACAGATTTCCACTTTCCCCCCAGCGGACGTGCGCTCCGCCGGACAGCCGAGGGAGGCGTTCCCCACAACAGTCCTTGCCCATTTCCCGAATATAATCTCTCAGTCATGCCGACAGCGACCAAAGGGATCGAGAAGAAGATCGAATCACTGCGGGAGAAAATCCGCCACCACGAATACCTCTACTACGTGCTCGACGATCCCGAGATCACAGACGCCCAATTCGACCAGCTCATGAACGAGCTGAAAGGCCTCGAGACCGAACACTCCGAGCTGGTTACTCCCGACTCTCCCACCCAGCGCGTCGGGGGCAAGCCTCGCGAAGGCTTCGTCAAAGCGCCTCACTCTTCGCCCATGCTGTCGCTCGACAACACCTACAGCGAGGACGAACTCCGCAACTGGGAACGGCGTGTCCACGAACTCAGCGGCCGCGAAGACATCGAGTACGTCTGCGAATTGAAGCTCGATGGGATGTCCCTGGCCCTGCACTACGAGAACGGCAAACTGGTCCGCGGCATCACCCGCGGCGACGGAACCATCGGCGAAGACGTCACTCTCAACGTACGCACGGTTCGATCCATCCCGCTTTCCATCCCTCTGGAGAAGCTGAAGAAAGCCGGAATCCCCCCCGATTTCGAAGTCCGCGGCGAAATGCTCATGCCCATCGCCGCTTTCAAGAAAATGAACGAAGAACGCGAACAAAAAGGCCTGTCAGTTTTCGCCAACCCGCGCAACGCCACGGCCGGCACCGTCCGCCAACTCGAACCCAGCATCACTGCTCAGCGCAGGCTCGACTATTTCTCCTACATGCTGCTGAAGAACGGCCGCACCCACTTTGACCGCCACTGGGAAACTCTGAATGCGCTGGACGCTGCCGGCTTCAAAGTCAACCAGACACGCAAGCTGGCGAAAACCTTCGAACAGATTTGGACATTTATCGAACAGGAAGAGCCCAAGCGCGAGAAGCTGCCCTACGAAATCGACGGCATAGTCATCAAGCTAGACCGTACGGCCCTGCAGCAGGAACTCGGCTACACCGGCAAAGCCCCACGCTGGGCCATCGCTTACAAGTACGCAGCGCGTGGGGGCATCACCAGGATCGAAGACATTCTGGTGCAAGTCGGGCGCACCGGGAAACTCACGCCGGTGGCGGCGCTGAAGCCAGTTCCCATCGGCGGCACCACGGTCAGCCGCGCCACCCTGCACAACATGGACGAGATCGACCGCCTCGGCGTAAAAATCGGCGACTGGGTGGAAGTGGAACGCGGCGGCGACGTGATCCCCAAAGTCACGCGCGTAGTCGAAGACAAAGACCATCCCCGCGGCCACAAATCGTTCCACATGCCGGAACGATGCCCCGTCTGCGGAGGCCACGTCGTCCGCACCGAAGGCGAAGCTGACCACCGGTGTGTCAACGCCAACTGCCCCGCCAAGCTCCGCGAGACCATCCTGCACTTCGCGTCGCGCGGCGTCATGAACATTGATGGCCTGGGAGACGCTCTGGTCACTCAACTCACCGACCGCAAGCTGGTAAAGGACGTCGCCGATATCTACAAGCTGACCAAAGAAAACCTGCTGTCGCTCGATCGGATGGGCGACAAATCCGCCCAGAACGTTCTCGATGAGATCGAAAGCTCCAAGAAGCTGCCCCTCGAGCGCGTGATCTACGGCCTCGGCATCCGTTTCGTCGGCGAACGCACGGCGCAATTCCTGGCTGAGCATTTCGGTTCCATGGGCGCTCTGATGCAGGCCAGCGAAGAAGAACTCGCAGGAAGTAAACGAGGTCGGCCCGCGCATCGCGCAAAGCATCGTGGAATTCTTTCAGGAGCCGAAGAACCGCGCGCTGGTAAAGCAGCTACAGGATCTGGGCTTGCGGTTGACCGGAATCAAGAAACAACGCGGCACCAAACTCGCCGGCAAGACCTTCGTGCTTACCGGCACCCTGGCTCACTTCACGCGCGACGAAGCCAAAAAACTGATCGAAGACGCCGGCGGCCGGGTCTCGGGCTCGGTCAGCAAGAAAACAGATTACGTAGTGGCTGGCGACGACGCCGGATCCAAGCTGGATAAAGCAAGAGAGTTGGGAGTGAAAGTAATTGGCGAGAAAGAAATGCAGGAACTGCTCAGCTAGCCATCTCTGTCGCGGTGTGGGACCGGGTCTGATGAGACTCCGGTCTTCGCACACGGGCAATTACTCCGCCATCGCCGCCTTAATCCTTCCGTACGTTGTCTCCAGGCTCTCCGGCAAGACTCGGGTTTCCCCCACCACCGACATGAAATTCGCGTCCGCCACCCAGCGCGGCAGAGCATGCATGTGGATGTGCCCCGCCACTCCCGCCCCGGCCGCCTTGCCAATATTCATCCCCAGATTGATCCCCTCGGGATTGTAGAGCTGGCGCAACACGTGCTCCATGCGCTGCGCGAGGTCCATCATTTCGTGGGCCGCTTCCACTGGCAGCTTTTGCAGTTCATCCAGATGGGCGAAGGGAACGATCATTACGTGCCCGGCAGTGTACGGGTAGGCGTTAAGGACGACGTAGCTGTGCTGGCCGCGATGCACAATGCCGGTTTTGGCGTCATCCCCGGCTCGTGGCAGATCGCAAAAGACACAGCCGGAAGTCTTATCGATGCCAGCCACGTAGGCGTAACGCCAGGGAGTCCAAAGGTAGTCCATAGGCAGGGCAGAGTAGCAGAAGTGGAATGTAGGCGCGAGCGCTCCCGCTCGTGCAGCCAGTGAGCGGCAGCAGAAGAACTGGAAATGCAGGGCAATGGGACGCACGGGCGGGAACGCCCGCGCCTACATTTTTTGCCGTTTGACACTGTTCGGAAGCGGTTGCTATAGTCGAAGAGTTCCCTTTGGACGCGGGTTTGCTTAGAGACGTCCGACCGCTGGGATTGTTCCAGTCCGTCCGCCAGGGCGGGCTCAACACAACCTTAGACTAACGCCAGCCGTCCGCTAATCGCCCCGCATCCGTCCCCGCACCCGCGTGCGTGGAAAACCCGAGAGAGGCCATCAACCTTGCCTGACGACAACAACGCCCATAACCTGGATTCCGCGTCTTCGACTTCAG
Organism: Terriglobia bacterium; assembly: GCA_963803655.1. Lineage (GTDB taxonomy): Bacteria > Acidobacteriota > Terriglobia > Terriglobales > Acidobacteriaceae > JAIQFF01. Next base: position 338,103 of record CAWDNR010000004.1, on the reverse strand, counting down.
TTGCCGAGCGACCCGTGGAATCCCCGGAGGGCTCGACCTTAAACAGCGACTCCCCCCAACCGCCCCAGTTTGCGCACACTGATTCGCGCCATAACGACTCGAGCCATAACGACTCGACCCAGAATCTGGACGAAAAGCAACCCTCAACCACCGAAGACTTCGCTTCCGCCCTCGAGAGTTTCACCACCGAGAGCGAAGAAGCCGCTCGCGAAGACAAGGTCATCAAGGGCACCGTGCTGAAGATAACCGCCACCCACGTAGTGGTGGATATCGGCGCCAAGTCCGAGGGCATGCTCCCCATTGCCGAAGTGATGGATCACTCCGGCAAGCCGCGCTTCCAGCCCGGCGACGAGATCGCCGTCATGCGCGACAAGGGCGAGACCGAGGAAGGCTACATCAATCTTTCCCACCAGAAGGCGCAACGGCTGCGCGCCTGGGACGAGATTGAGAAGGCGCACAACGAGAAGAAGCCGATCAAAGCGGTAGTGATCGAGCGCATCAAGGGCGGCCTGACCGTCGATATTCTGGGCGCCCAGGCCTTTCTGCCCGGCTCCCAGGCCGACTTGCGTCCTCTGCGCAACCTCGACGTTCTCAAGGGCGAAACCATCGAAGTCGCAGTTATCAAGCTCAACAAGAAGCGCGGCAACATCGTCGTCTCCCGCAAGCAGTTGATGGAAGAGGAACAGAACGAGAAGAAGTCCAAGACTCTGGAGCACCTGGAAGAAGGCACGATCCTCACCGGAGTTGTGAAGAACCTGACCGAGTACGGCGCTTTCGTCGACCTCGGCGGAATCGACGGCCTGCTGCACATCACCGACATGTCCTGGGGACGCCTCACTCATCCTCGCGACCTGGTCAATGTCGGCGACCAGATCCAGGTAAAAGTCCTCAAGTTCGACAAAGACAAGCAACGCGTCTCGCTGGGATTCAAGCAGCTCACTCCCGACCCCTGGCTGGATGCGTCGCATCGCTATCCTGTCGGCGCGCACGTCAGCGGACGCGTCATCAGCGTCACCGACTACGGCGCCTTCGTCGAACTCGAGCAGGGCATCGAAGGCCTGGTCCATGTCAGCGAGATGACCTGGTCCAAACGCATCAAGCATCCCTCGAAGCTGGTCAACGTTGGCGATCAGGTCGATTGCGTCGTGCTGAGCGTTAATCCGCAGGAGCGCCGCATTTCGCTGGGCATGCGCCAGTTGGCGGCCAATCCCTGGGACGCGCTGCATGACAAATATCCGGTGGGCGCCACGGTCGAAGGCCGGGTGCGCAACCTCACCGATTTCGGCGCATTCATCGAAATCGAGGAAGGCATCGACGGCCTGGTCCACGTCAGCAATCTAAGCTGGACCAAACGCGTCAAACATCCCTCCGAAGTGCTGAAGAAGGGCGACAAGGTGAAGGCCATAGTACTGGCTATCGAGCCGGACAAGCGGCGGCTTTCCCTGGGCGTGAAGCAACTCCAGCCCGACGTTTGGGAGACTTTCTTCGAACAGCATCACGTCGGCGACGTGCTGCACGGCAAAGTTCTACGGGTAGCGACTTTCGGCGCCTTCGTAGAAATTGCCGAGGGCATCGAGGGTCTCTGCCACAACAGCGAAGCCGTGGATGCGAATGGCCAGCCCCTGACCCTGGAACCGGGTGTCGAGCACGACTTCAAAATCATCAAGATGAATCAGGAAGAAAAGAAAGTCGGCTTGAGTATCAAGGCAGTCGGCGAGGAGGCCTCCCGTTCCGAAGTCGAGGCCTATAAGCAACCGGTATCAAGCACCGGCGGTTCCACCATCGGCGAGCTAATGTCGTGGAAGCGCGCCGGCAGCGAAAACAACTAAGTCGCCAAGTGTGGTTAGGGCTTTGTGTGGTCGCGAGCGACCACACTAGCCTATGGTGTCAGCTTCACTTCCACCAGCTTCCGGTCTTCATCCGACACCTTGAAAAACTCCCGCGGCGGCAAAGCCATCAGGTTCGCCAGGAAGACCTCCGGCAACTGCCGGATGCGGGTGTTGTACGTATTCACATCATCGTTGAAAAACTCACGGCGATCGGCGATGCGCTCCTCCAGCTCTGAAATACGGTTCTGCAACTTCAGAAAATTCTCGTTGGCTTTCAGCTGGGGATAATTCTCCGCCACCGCGAACAGCCCGCGCAGCGCCCCTGTCATCATCAGATCAGCCTGAGCTTTCTGTCCAATGCTGGCCGCATTCATCGACGCGGCCCGCGCCTGCGTGACCGACTCCAGCGTCTCCCGCTCGTGTTGCATGTAGCCCTTAACGGTTTCTACCAGGTTCGGGATTTCGTCGCGGCGTTGTTTGAGCAAAACGTCAATATTCGCCCAGGCGCGGTCATTATCGTTCCGTAGGCGCACCAGCTCGTTGTACATGATGATCAGGTACAGCAGAAGCCCCGCCACAACGAAGAAGATCAGTGCAGCCGCAACAATGCTGACACCCATTTTCACTCCCCTGTCATCCTGAGCCAGGTGACGGCTTCGCTTGCGAAGCGGCCACACAGTCGAAGGATCTCTATAAGCGCATCGGCAGCCAGTGTGTTTAGGCTGTTTCCTTCCACTATGCAAACTCAGCCCTAGTACAAATGCAAATGCCCGAGCAGCAAAGCCAAACAGAACAGCGCGAGTGCCGCCCCACCAAACACCATCCCTAGCGCACGCTTGCGCAGACCTTGCTGCACCTCCCGCTCCGCCTTCCACGAAATGAGAAAGGTCTTCTCATTCTGTCCCAATACAATCATGTTCCGGTCATGCGCGTCACGCGAATCCGGGTTCTCCACGCAAGTCCCGGTAACGTGATACTCCTGCCCCGGCAGAACGAGAAATTCACGCAAACGGTAGCGGCCCGTAGCCGAGGAGACCGATACCGATATCGACGGCATGGGCACCGTGCCAGTCTCGTGAAGCTGCTGTAGAAATTTCTGCCGCTGCGCTTCCTTTTGCGGATCAGCCAGCGGTGGTGACGCCTTGATTTTTTCGAGCAGACTAGCCGGGATGAGGCCGGGGACGCTTGCCCCGCCAGACATCGCTTTGGGCAGCGCCCGGGCAATCTCCAGAAGAGTCTGCCTCCCCTGCTCGTGCTTGGGATCGTCGAGAGGGCCCTTGTGTTCCAGCCAGTGCTGCATCTTGTCGGCAAGGTGGTGAACTCCCGCTGTCTGAACATACTGAAGCAGTTCCTGGTCGCTTGCTCCCGTTCCCATAAGAGGCGCGATGTGGGCGCCATCTACAACTCTGGGCGGACTTTCCGGCAAATCGTATTCTGCCGAATAAGAATCAACCAGTACTTTGCCGGTTTCGTCCTGTACGTAGAACTTGGCGCCGTCCATGTCCGTGCGATAGTGCTTCCACCCTCCATGTTCGCCCGATTCGTAGTGCTCGATCTTGACCTGGTAAAAGCAACAGGGCGTGCGGGTGATGGGACTGGGAATCAATTGATCGGTCAGAGCTTGCCCGCGCACCTGCACCAGCCCCATGGGAATGCTGCGGATGGGCATACAGGGCGTGTCGGCGACGATCTTGAATTCACGAAACACGCGGAAGCCCTTGAAGAAAATCCAAACTCCCGCTCCCGTGCCCAGAAGCAGCGCGCCCGTCGGATCCGATCGGCTCATACTGAACTTGAAGAGAATGCTACTGAATCGACCCATAAATGCTACTGAATCGACCCATAGAGGAGCAATCAAAAATGTGGGCGCGAGCGTCCTCACTCGCGGAGGAGGCGGCATTCTATTAGAAGAAACAAACCAGTAAACAGGGACGCACGGGCGGGGCGCCCGCGCCCACATTGTAAAGACCCTATTTCATATCAATCTTGAGATTGATGTTTACCGTCGGGCGAGTATCAAACTGGCTGACTGTCTTAGTGTCGCTCTTGCGGTCTTTGTATTGGGCGTAGACCTCGTAGTCCACGTTGGGCGAGAGTGCCGGGAAGCGGTACATGCCATCCTGGCCCACGATGAAAGTTTTCACTGCACGGGTGCGGGTATTGGCGAGATAAACCACGGAACTGGGAAGCGGAGCGTCCTGCTTGTCGACGACTCTCCCAGTCAACAGACGTCCGGAGTCGCCACTCTTGTCCTTGGCGTCAGCGGGCAGGCTGGCTACGGCAAGACCCATCACAAGAACCATTAGAGCCACCGCCGCGTGCTTCTTCATGAGGTTCCTCCCCGGAAACCCGCGTTACGCGCTATTGCTTTAGATGCAAACCGATGTCCTGGCGCTCATCCTTATCGACGTGGACCTTGACCTCTTCGTCTTGATGTAACTCCTTGCCAGAAGCCGACTTATAGCCCTTCAAGTCTGCCCAGACCAGATAGTCCGCCGGGCCCGGAGGCACCCGCTGGGCAAATTCGCCATGGTGATCAGAATACAGCTCCCAGTGCGCTTTCTTCTGGTCCGCACGGCGGATCTTCACTTTCACACCATATAACGGATGGTCATCCGGCCCCCAGACCGTCCCGAAAATGAGGGCGTAGGGTTGGTCGGGCCGTTGGTACACCGGCGCGGCCGGATTGGCTAACACCTTATGGGGGAATATAGGGAGGGCGACGAAGCAAAGGAGTGCGGTCAGGAACCTTAGGCTGATTCGGGAGGAAAACACCGGCATACGGGCAGACTTAGGAATCGTCCCCGTCCCCCATTTCCTCTAACTCTTCCTCATCGATGACCGCGTCTTCCACCGGCTTCAGTTCGATGGGGCTAACCGTAACGATTTCGAAATCGGTGCCGCACTCCGGGCAGGAAACGATTTCGCCTTCGTCAACTTCCTCCTCGTCAATATCGAGGTTGGTCTCGCATTCGGGACAATAAATCATGACGGCCTCCGGGCTGGACGGGTGTCCTGGTAAGAGTGCTCCTGTTAATATTTAGTTTCTTCGGGGCCAGAGGTCAAGTGGCTGGTCACCGGAAAATGTTGCGGTCATAAGCTTACCCTGTGGACATCATGTTTCATCCCAGAATTTGCCTAATTCTCGCACTGCTAGCCACATCGCTCACGTCTGTACCCTACCGCACCGTCGCGCCGGCCGATAGGCTCGAACCCAGGCCGCCGGCGGATCCTCAAATCACCGCCGCCTTGGCCGATGTTTCGGCGCAGCGGATCCAGGCCAACATCGAGAAGCTGGTAAGTTTTCAAACCCGCCTCACGCTCTCCGCCCAAGACCCGGATTCTATCAAGGCCGGCCACGGCATAGGCGCGGCTCGGGAATGGATCAAAGCGGAATTCGAACGCTATTCGCACGATTGCGGCGGTTGCCTCGAGGTCAAGACCGACAGCTTCACCGAAAACCCCGGCGACCGGATTCCGAAGCCCACCGTAATCACCAATGTTTATGCGGTCCTGAGGGGCACCGATCCGGAAAGTGCAAAACGCATCGTGCTGGTCACTGGCCACTACGATTCGCGTAACAGCGACACGTTGGACGCGAGCGGCATCGCTCCCGGCGCCAACGACGATGGCAGCGGCACCGCCGTCAGCCTGGAGTGCGCCCGCGTCCTGAGTAAGCTGAAGTTTCCCGCAACCATTATTTTTCTGACCGTAGCCGGCGAAGAGCAGGGATTGAACGGCAGCGCTCATTTCGCGAAGATGGCGAAAGACCAGGGTTGGAACATCGAAGCCGCTCTCAACAATGACATCGTCGGTGGCGATCGCAGCCCGCAGCAGGATCCAGGCATTGTGCGCGTTTTCTCCGAAGGCGTACCGCTCGCCGCCACCGACACAGAAGTGCGCCGGATCCGCAACTTGGGCGGTGAGAACGATTCCGCATCGCGCCAGTTGGCCCGTTACATCGCAGAAGTCAGCCGCACCTACAAAACCGCTGCCAAGCCCCTGATTGTCTTCCGTCTGGACCGCTATCTGCGCGGCGGAGACCACATTTCCTTCAACGAGCAGGGTTACTCAGCTGTCCGCTTCACCGAATACCGCGAGGACTACAACCATCAGCACCAGAACGTGCGCACGGAAAATGGCATCGAATACGGCGACTTGCCCAAGTTCGTTAATTTCGATTACGTCGCGAAGGTGGCGCGGGTAAACGCTGCGGCGCTGGCTTCTCTCGCGTCCGCGCCCGCGCCGCCCGCGCAAGGTTCGTCTGCAAACCAAGGAGCTGGAAAACGATTCGACTCTTACCTGGGAAGCCTCGCCAAGCGGCGTCTTCCTACGAAGTCCTGTGGCGCGACACCGCCAGCCCGGAATGGGAACACGCACAGCCAGTTGGAAATGTAACCCATGCCACGCTGCCGCTCTCGAAGGATAATGTGATCTTTGCCGTGCGCGCAGTCGATGGCGCAGGGCACCGCAGCCTGCCGGTGGTGCCCCAGCCCGAAAGGTGAGAAAGTATTAGCTACAACCGCTGATTCATTAAGAAAGACCGGAGCCAATCGTGGTACGAAGCCGAGAAATGACGCTGAGCCTGCCGCCCTTTACCCGAGCGGTCACCTGGCTGCTCGCGATCAACACCGCTGTCTTTCTTGCTGCTTGAACTCTTCGGGATGACTCTAATTGACGTCGCCCGCTGGGTGCGCGACAACCTTGCACTCGAACCTCAGGCCGTCGTCCACGGAGCCCTCTGGCAGCTGGTCACTTACAGCTTCCTGCATTTTGAATTCTGGCACTGGTTCGGAAACATGCTGGGCATCTGGATGTTTGGCTCAGCCTTCGAGGGCTCCTGGGGCACACGCCGCTTCGTGGAGCTCTATTCCTTCGGAGTTATCGGCGCGGCATTGACCACCACCGCGCTTTCCTACACTCACGTGCTGGGTAATCCCACAATCCCGACCGTGGGCGCGTCGGGTGGAGTGTTCGCTATTCTGATCGCGTTTGGGATCGTTTTCGGCGAAAACGAAATCCTGATGATTCCGTTCCCCTTCTCGCTCAAAGCCAAGTATTTCGTCGCCATTTTGATCGTCGTGACTCTGGCCTTCGCCATCCAGGGCGGCGGCAACGTCGCGTACGTCGCCCACCTGGGCGGTCTTTTCTTCGGATACATCTACGTAAAGTTCATCCCCCGTGGCGGCCTCCCCCGCTTCGGCATCTCAGAGCGCTTCTTCGGCTTGCGCAACCAGTACTACCGCTGGAAGCGCCGCCGTGCCGCCCGCAAGTTTGAGGTCTACATGCGCAAGCACAACCGCACCGTAGAATTCGACGAACAAGGCAACTACATCCCGCCCGAGGAAGAAAAGAAAAACGGCGGCTCAAAATCCGGCTGGGTAAACTAGCAAATCCACGTAGGCAGCGGCACCCCGGCTCGTGCAAGGTCGTCAATCTCTACCGGCAGCCAACTCCCCGAAAAAATCGGAAAACGCCCGTACCACATCTCCCACCAACTCTTCCGGCATCGCCTTCGCTTTAAATCCCAAATCGTGCCCCGCCCCTTCCACCCTCAACAATTCGCGTCTTCGCCGGAATCATCTTCAGCGCCGACTCCATTTCCTCGACCGATCCAAAGGGATCGCGCGTCCCATGCACGAACAGTGCCGGCACCTGTAACTTAGGCAAGTGCTGCACCCGAAGCTGCTCCGGCTTGCGCGGCGGATGCAACGGATAAGAAAGCAGTAGCAGCCCCGCCACAAGATCAGGCTCCTCGGCGCACAGCATCGTCGCCTGCCGCCCACCGTAAGAGTGTCCGCCCACGAAATATCCGCCCGCAGCCCAGTTTTCGCAGAGCTGTAACTGCATTCCTGAGCCCATCCCGATCGCGTTCAGCGTCCCCGGGGCGCGGCGGACCATAAGACCGATTCTGCCGATAGGGAAGATCGCAACGAAGCACAGTCATTCCGGACCCGCGAACGCTCCCGCCACAGCTATCAAGAGGGACGAATTGGAATTCGATCCGGCGCCATGTGCCAGCACCAGACCGTCACCAGCGCCGTGTCGCCGGACGATGAAGAAACCCGCGCACCGGCGGAATCAGCCGATCATCGCTAAGGGTTTGGCAGGCAGTTGTCATGCGCAGGGGGCCACGGAAACTGAGAACTGTGAACTAAGAACTAACAACTGGGTCTTGAAATACAAGCTCTCTGCGTCGACGCGACGACAGGAGCCCCTACTTCATTGCGAACCCTTGCTCCGCCGACGGGGAGCGTGCCGCTTCCCGCGCGTCGTACGGCGTTTTTGCCGCGAGATTCCGCGCTCCTCCTCGGCCGTGACCAGGTGCAGGCGCATGAAGTTGGTCGACCCCGACGCCATCTGCGTTCCTGCCACCACCCCCAGCACGTCTCCAGTCTTGACCCGCCCCCGGCGCAATAATTCCTGCTCCGCCGCCAACAGCATTTCTTCCGCGGTCAGCGCCTGGTCGCGCACCACCGGCTGTACGCCCCACAACAGGTTCAGGCGATTGCAGACCGGCAGCGTTCGGCAGAAGGCATAGATCTCAGCCAGCGGGCGGTACTTTGAGATCAGGATCGCAGTATTTCCGGTCTCGGTGAATACGGCGATCGCACCCATGTGGAGATCTTCGGCGGCGTGCGCGATGGATTCGCAAATAGCTTCCGCGATCGAAAGCCGGCGCTGCTGGCGGCGTCGCGGCTGGGTGAACTCCGCCATGTTGCTCTCCGCTTCCACCACGATCCTGGCCATCATGGCCACGGTCTCGCGAGGATAATGGCCGGTCGCGGTCTCTGCCGACAACATGACGGCATCGGTGCCGTCGAACACCGCGTTCGCCACGTCACTGGCCTCGGCCCGCGTCGGTCGCGGATTTTCGATCATGGACTCCAGCATCTGGGTGGCGATGATCACCGGCTTGCGCCAGTCCGCGGCGCGCCGGATGACATACTTCTGAATCACCGGAACTTTCTCCGCCGGCATCTCCACGCCCAGATCGCCGCGCGCCACCATTACGCCATCCGAGGCTTCGAAGATTTCTTCCAGCCGCTTCAGCGCCTGCGGCTTTTCCAGCTTGGCGATCACCGGCACATCCTGGCCCCGCGCCGGTGATGATCTCCTTCACGCTGCGAACGTCCGCCGCCGAGCGCACGAACGACAAGGCCACCATGTCCACGCCGTGCTTCAGCCCAAACTCAAGATCGGCGCGGTCTTTGGCGGTAAGCGCGGGAATCGAAAGCGCCGCTCCCGGCAGGTTGATGCCCTGATGCTCGGCCAGCATGCCCGCCGTTGACCACTTCGCATTCCACGTCGCTGCCCCGCACCTGCGTCACCCGCAGCTCGATCAGTCCGTCAGAAAGCAGAATGCGCGAACCTGGCCGCACTTCCTGCGCCAGCCCCTGAAACGTGGTCGAGATCAGGTTGGGAGTGCCGGCCACGTCGCGCGGCGTAATGGTGACCAGTGACCCGGTCTTCAGCGTCACAGGCTCGTGATCTTTGAGCCGACCGGTGCGTATCTTGGGGCCTTGCAAGTCCTGCAGGATGCAGATGGTGCGGTTTTCCTGTTTGGCGGCGCGGCGCAGCCGGGCGATATTGCGCGCGTGCTCGGGATGGGTGCCGTGGGAAAAGTTCAGCCGGGCAACGTCCATGCCCAGCCGCATCATTTCACGCAGCATGCGACTCGGTGTTGCACGAGGGACCGATGGTGCAGATAATCTTGGCGCGGCGAGTGGCCGCGGTGGCGATTTCCGCCGACAAATCACCCGAAACGAGATCCGGCTTGCCTGGTTTCAAGTTCTCCCGTTTCATGTAGGCGCGAGCGTCCACGCTCGTGCGTCCTGAATCCAAAAGATGCGAATCCCCACCCATGTGACCGTAGTGCGCAGAACCCTACCACTGCGAGTGCCGTGGCACTCACCGGGTTCAATCCCACAAACAAGCAATACTGAATAGTTTCGCACGAGCGGGACGCTCGCGCCTACATCGACGGGTTAAGGTTTTCTCAGATGCGCGTTCGACTCGATCAGCTCGATTCCCAGCCGGGCCCGCGGAAAGAGCATGGCATTGAACTCCGCCCCCACCAGCACCACCAGCGAGATCATGTACATCCACACCAGCAACGCGATGCCTACGCCCAGCGAGCCGTAGAGGATGCTGTAGTCGGCATAGCGCTGCAGATACCAGCCAAACAAGGTGGTAGCGAAAAACCACAGCGCCGACGCCAGCGTGGCGCCGGGCAACACGCTATGCCAGGGCTGGGTGCGCGGCACCGCGTTGTGATAGATCAGCGCCATCACCGCGATGCTGGTGAGTCCGGCAATCAGCCAGCGGATGGCTGTCCACATCAGCAGGATGAAAAAACCAAACTCGTGTCCGATCTGAAACAGGATTTGGGTTTCAATGCGATTGCCGAAGGCCACCAGCACGGTGGAGAAAGTCAGCGGGATACCGGCAAGAATGACCAGCGAGAACGCGATCAGCCGCTCCTTTACCAGCCCCCAGCTCTTGGGCAGCTCGTAGCAGCGGCGAAACCCTTCCATCCAGGAGATCATGACGCCTGACCCGGTCCACAGCGTGATCAGCGAAGCGGTGATGAGCACTCCCACCGAGCGCTGCGTTGTGCCTCGCAGATAGGCCAGCGCAGTGGCGGCCCCCGCGGGAAGAATCTTGCCTACGGCGTCGGAAATTTCGCGCAGGTAGGCCTCGGTCTGGCGCGAAGTGGCGAGCACGGTTCCGATGTAGCAGCAGAGTGGGGAAAAAAGTGAGGATGGAAGAATAGGCCGCGGCTTTGGCGGTGGCGAACGCGTCATGCTGAAACGCGCGCCAAAAGGCGAGGCGAAGCAGGCGCAGGAAACGCAACATGAATGGCCCCAGAGTATTGCGCGGGGGCACCGTATGCAACTGAGAACTGCCGCTACGTTCCTGATCTTGCAATCGCTGTGGGTTAGCGTGCATGGGGATGACTCAAGGCCGCAGAACGAGAGCACCAAACCGGGAAGCGTGGAGGGCGGACGAATCGGACCATCCGCCCCTCGCTCTTCCTCAAATTACTCGGCCGTCAGTTCCTCGGTTTCGCCTTCCGTACGCATCAGCTCGAGCGCGCGCTCGGCTTCTTCGTAGGCTTGCGAAACCTCTTCTTGCACCTTGGCGGCGGCCTCTTCCATCTCGGGCGAGAGCCGCACATTGCGATAGTACTCCATGCCAGTGCCGGCGGGGATGAGCCGTCCAACGATGACGTTTTCCTTCAGTCCACGCAGGTGGTCGACCGCGCCCTGAATGGATGCTTCGGTCAGCACGCGCGTTGTCTCCTGGAACGACGCCGCCGAAATGAACGAGTCCGTCGAGAGCGAAGCCTTGGTGATGCCCAGCAGCAATGGCCGGCCCGTCGCCGGACGTCCTCCCTGTGCGATCACGCGCTCGTTCTCTTCGGCAAAGCGGAACTTGTCGATCTGCTGTTCCAGCAGGAACTGCGTATCGCCCACGTCTTCCACCTTACGCCAGCGCATCATCTGGCGAACGATCACTTCGATGTGCTTGTCGCTGATATTCACGCCCTGCAACCGGTACACTTCCTGGATTTCGTTCACCAGGTAAGACTGCAGTTCCTTTTCGCCGAGCACGGCCAGGATGTCGTGCGGGTTGAGCGGGCCATCCATCAGCGGTTCGCCCGCCTTGACCCGTTCGCCTTCCTGCACGTTGATGTGAACGCCGCGCGGTACCGAGTATTCCTTTTCGGTGCCGTTGTCAGCGACCACGTACATCTTGCGCTGTCCCTTGGAGACTTCGCCGAATTTGACCGTGCCATCGATTTCGCTGATGACCGCGGTTTCATGCGGCTTGCGCGCCTCGAACAATTCGACCACACGCGGCAGACCACCCGTGATGTCTTTCGTCTTGGTAGTCTCGCGCGGAATCTTGGCCAGCACATCGCCCGGATGAGCAGTGTCGCCGTCCTGCACCATGAGGTGAGCGCGTGAGGGCATCAGGTAGCGCTTGCTGGTCTTGCCCTTGATCACGATGGCCGGCTGGCGCTTCTCGTCGGGCGAATCCGCCACCACGTGTCGCGACAATCCAGTCACTTCGTCCACTTCTTCGTGCAGCGTGACCCCTTCCTGCAGGTCCTTGAACTGGATCGTGCCGCCGATTTCGGTCAGGATCGAGAAGGTGTAAGGATCCCACTCGACCATGACTTGTCCGAGTGCGACCTGATCGCCTTCGTTGACCTTCAACTTGGCACCGTACACGACCGCATAGCGCTCGCGTTCCCGGCCCTTGTCGTCGACTACCGCAATCGAGCCCTGGCGATTCATGACTACCAGGTCGCCCGACTTGGCTTTGACTGTCTGCAGTCCGATGAAGCGAACGGTACCGTTGGTCTTGGCGTCCAGCCGCGATTGCTCCGAGACTCGCGACGCCGTACCGCCGATGTGGAAGGTACGCATCGTGAGCTGGGTTCCTGGTTCGCCGATGGACTGCGCCGCGATCACTCCCGTGGCCTCGCCCAATTCGACCAGCCGGCCCGACGCCAGGTTGCGTCCGTAACACATCACGCAAACCCCGCGTTTCGATTCGCACGTCAGCACCGAGCGGATTTTCACCCTCTCGATACCGGCAGCTTGAATCGCACTGGCCAGGTCTTCGGTGATTTCGTTGTTGATGTCGACGATCACGCCGCCGTCGTAGTCCTTGATCTTCTCGAGCGATACCCGGCCCACAATGCGGTCGCGCAAGGGCTCGATGATCTCGCCGGCTTCGACGATACCGGCCACGTAGATGCCGTCCACGGTGCCGCAATCGTATTCGCTGATGATTACGTCCTGGGCAACGTCAACCAGACGCCGCGTCAGATAGCCCGAATCGGCCGTCTTCAGCGCTGTATCGGCCAGACCCTTGCGGGCGCCGTGAGTCGAGATGAAGTACTCGAGCACGGTGAGCCCTTCACGGAAGTTGGCCGTGATCGGGGTCTCGATAATTTCGCCCGACGGCTTGGCCATCAGTCCGCGCATTCCGGAGAGCTGGCGAATCTGCTGTTTCGATCCGCGAGCGCCGGAATCCGCCATGACGTAAATCGGATTCAGCGCGCCTTCTTTATCGCGCTGCTGCATCTGTCCGAACATCTCGTCCGCGACCTTTTCCGTAATCGCCGACCAGATTTCGATCACCTTGTTGTAGCGTTCGCCGTTGGTGATGGCTCCGTCCAGGTATTGCTGCTGGACCGCCACGCCCAATTTTTCGGCGTCCTTCACCAGCGTTTTCTTGTTGTCCGGAATGACCATGTCGTCGATGCCGATCGACAGTCCCGCTTTGGTGGCATAGCGGAACCCGAGGTCCTTCACCTCGTCCAGCATCTTGACTGTGACTTCCAGGCCAAATCGCAGGTAGCAGTACGTGACCAGCTGTCCGATACCCTTCTTCTTGAGCAGCCCATTGATGAACGGCATACCCTCGGGAAGATGATCGTTCAGGATGGCGCGGCCGACGGTCGTATTCAGGAAGCCACGGTCCGAGTTCACTGGCTCGGTGTGGATGATCTCTTGATCGTCGTAGGCTGTCATCAGGTCTATGACTTCGCCGGTGTAGCGCAGACGAATCGGGCTGAGCGTCTCCACCGCGCCCGCTTCGAGCGCCAGCAGAACCTCTTCGATATTCGCAAACGCCCGGCCTTCGCCCTTGGCGCCCGGCTTGCCCTTGGTCAGGTAGTAGAGGCCCAACACCATGTCCTGCGTCGGCACCGTAATCGGCTGGCCGGAAGCGGGAGACAGAATGTTGTGCGATGACAGCATCAGCACGCTGGCTTCAACCTGGGCTTCCGGCGACAGCGGAATGTGCACCGCCATCTGGTCACCGTCGAAGTCGGCGTTAAACGCCGTGCAAACCAGCGGATGGATCTTAATGGCTTTGCCTTCCACGAGCACCGGCTCAAATGCCTGAATGCCCAGACGGTGAAGAGTAGGAGCGCGATTCAACATCACCGGATGGTCTTTGATGACCTCTTCCAGGATGTCCCAAACGATCGGTTCCTGCTGTTCCACCATTTCCTTGGCTTGCTTGATGGTGGTGCAGTGCCCGGTCTGTTCCAGCCGGTGATAGATGAACGGCTTGAACAATTCCAGAGCCATCTTCTTAGGCAGACCGCACTGGTGCAGCTTGAGCTCGGGACCGACAACGATGACGGAACGTCCGGAGTAGTCCACGCGCTTGCCCAGCAGATTCTGGCGGAAGCGTCCCTGCTTGCCTTTGAGCGTGTCGGAGAGCGACTTCAGCGGGCGGTTGTTGGCGCCACGCAGCACGCGGCCACGGCGTCCATTGTCAAAGAGGGCGTCGACGGCTTCCTGCAGCATGCGTTTTTCGTTCCGCACGATGACTTCGGGTGCGTGCAGGTCCATCAGCTTCTTCAACCGGTTGTTGCGGTTGATCACCCGGCGATAGAGATCGTTCAGATCGGAGGTAGCAAAACGGCCGCCGTCCAATGGAACCAAGGGGCGCAATTCCGGCGGAATCACCGGAATCACATCCAGAATCATCCAGTTCGGCTTGTTGCCACTCTTGCGGAACGCCTCGACCACTTTCAGGCGCTTGGCATACTTGAGCCGCTTCTGCAGCGAGCTCTCATGCTTCATCTTCTCGCGCAGTTCGCCGGACAAGCTTTCCACTTCGACGCGCTTCAGCAGTTCCTTGATGGCCTCGGCGCCCATCATGGCCTTGAAGCCCGCGGGACGATATTGCTGGTCCAGTTCGCGGTACTTGGCTTCATCCTTGATGACTTCGTGATCTTTTACCGGCGCATCCCCAGGCTCAACCACCACGTAGGCCTCGAAATACAGAACGGATTCCAGATCGCGCAGCGAGATGTCGAGCAGATGCCCGATACGGCTGGGCAGTCCCTTGAAGAACCACACATGCGAGCAGGGAGAAGCCAGCTCGATGTGGCCCAGGCGCTCACGCCGTACTTTCGAGAGCGTTACTTCCACGCCGCACTTGTCGCAGATCACTCCGCGATGCTTCATCCGTTTGTACTTGCCGCACAAACACTCCCAGTCGGTTACTGGACCGAAAATGCGCGCGCAAAACAGGCCATCACGCTCCGGCTTGAAGGTCCGGTAGTTGATGGTCTCGGGCTTGGTCACTTCGCCATGCGACCAGCTCCGGATTTTCTCCGGAGAGGCCAGGCTGATGCGAATGGCGTCGAAGTCAGCGATGGGGTTTGCCATGTCAAAAGGGCTAGAACGATACAAGGTGGTCCTCCGCTTTCCCGCGGTCGTACGCCGCCGCTACGCGGCTCCTGAAACCGGTCGCTAGTCGTCTGGTCGTTAGTCTGCTAGCGAAACACCTCTAGGATCTCGACGGCCCAGGAGCGCGACCGTCGATCCGTTTCTCAATTTCTAAACCTACTTCAATCCTATTGGGAGGTCAGCTCGAGGTCGCCCACGACTAGCGACCAACGACGAACGACCGCTCTTCTTAGTCCGCTGCCGCGCTCAACACCGGCTTCTTCTCTCCGGCCTTGATCAGCTCCACATCCAGACAGAGCGACTGCAACTCGCGGATCAGCACGTTGAACGATTCCGGCACGCCCGGCTCCATGGCCGCTTCGCCCTTGACGATGGCCTCGTAAATCTTGGTACGGCCGTAGACGTCGTCGGACTTCGCGGTCAACAGCTCCTGCAGGATGAAAGCCGCGCCGTACGCTTCGAGAGCCCACACTTCCATTTCTCCGAAGCGCTGACCGCCGAACTGCGCCTTGCCGCCCAAAGGTTGCTGGGTGATCAGCGAGTACGGCCCGATTGAACGGGCGTGGATCTTGTCGTCCACCAGGTGCGACAGCTTCAGCATGTAGATGTAGCCGACTGTGACGGGCTGTTCGAACTTGTCGCCGGTCATGCCGTCGTACAAGTACGTCTTGCCCGATTCCGGCAAGCCCGACTGCTTGAGCAGTGCCTTGATCTCGCCTTCGCGTGATCCGTCGAACACCGGCGATCCCATGATACACGCCCTTGGTCAGCGTCGGAGCCACAGCCATCAACTCCTCATCGCTGAGGTCGGCGATGGTGTCCGCCAGAGTCGTGTCCTTGAACAGCGCTTTCAGTTCGCGCCGGATCGCTTCTTCTTTGGTGTTCTCGGCCAGCATCGCGGTGATTTTCTTGCCCAGTTCGTGTCCGGCCCATCCCAGGTGGGTTTCAAGAATCTGTCCCACGTTCATTCGGGAAGGAACCCCCAGCGGATTGAGCACGATCTCCATCGGCGTGCCGTCTTCGAGGTACGGCATGTCCTCGTCGGGCAGGATGCGGGCAATCACGCCTTTATTGCCGTGACGGCCGGCCATCTTGTCGCCCACGCTCAGCTTGCGCTTCATGGCGATATAAACCTTCACCAGCTTGATCACGCCCGGTGGCAGCTCGTCGCCCTTAGTCAGCTTGTCTTTCTTCTCGTTGACGATCTTCTTCAGCACGTCGATCTGGCGCGAGGTCATTTCCTCGATCTCGTCGATCTGTTCATTCACCCGCGGGATCCTTGTCCGCATACTTGATGCGTTTCAGGTTGCGGGTGGAGATGCGCTCGATCGTGTCGCGATCAAGCACGGTGTCCTTGGTCAGCAGGCGCTTGTTGGTGCGCTCGTCGTGCAGATCGGCCTGGACTTCCTTGCCGCCCAGAATGTTCTCCAGACGCTTCAGGCGCTCGTCGGTAAGAATCCGGATTTCATCCGAAAGGTTCTTTTCGAGCTTCGCGATCTGCGTGCCTTCGATGAACTTGGCGCGCTCGTCCTTTTCCTGACCCTTGCGGGAGAAGATCTTCACATCCACGATCACGCCTTCGATTCCTGGCGGACAGTAGAGCGAAGCATCGCGCACGTCGCCAGCCTTTTCGCCGAAGATGGCGCGCAGTAGTTTCTCTTCCGGCGTCAGCTGGGTCTCGCCCTTGGGCGTGACTTTGCCCACCAGAATGTCGCCCTGCTTGATGGAAGCCCCGATGCGAATGACGCCGGCTTCATCCAGATTGCGCAGCATGGATTCGCTGACGTTGGGAATATCGCGGGTGACTTCTTCGGGACCGAGCTTAGTGTCGCGGGCTTCAATCTCGTACTCCTCGATATGCACCGAGGTGTAGTAATCCTCTTTCACCAGCTTTTCCGAAACGAGGATCGCGTCTTCGAAGTTGTAGCCGCGCCACGGCATGAAAGCGACGAGGACGTTTCGTCCCAGCGCCAGCTCGCCATGATCGGTGCAAGGACCGTCAGCAATCACCTGTCCTTTGGTGACCCGCTGGTTCTTCTGCACAATCGGCTTCTGGTTGATGCAAGTGTTCTGATTGGACCGCTTGAACTTGGTGAGCTGATAAATGTCGCTGCCCACCTCGCGCGAAAGCTGTCCGGGATGATGCTCACCCTCGACGCGCACGATAATGCGTTCCGAGTCCACCGAATCGATGATCCCGTTGCGCTTGGCCAGAATCACAGCCCCTGAATCCCGGGCGGTGACGCCTTCCATTCCGGTGCCGACAATCGGCGCTTCCGCGCGCAACAAAGGCACCGACTGACGCTGCATGTTGGCGCCCATCAGAGCTCGGTTGGCGTCGTCATGTTCAAGGAACGGCACCAGCGATGCAGCGACCGAAACCAGCTGCTTCGGACTGACGTCGATATAGTCCACCTCATCGCGACTGACCAGCACAAAGTTGCCGGCCTTGCGGGCATTCACCAGGTCGCCCACAATCTTCCCCTTGTCGTCTAGTTCCACGTTCGCCTGCGCGATGGTGTGCCGGTCTTCTTCCCACGCCGAAAGATAGAAGGAGAACGGTTCCAGCTCGGCCGCCCGTTTCTTCTTTTCTTTCAACTCGCCATTCAGTTTCTCGGCTTCGTGCTTCTCCATGTGGTCGCCGACCTTGTGGTCGCTGTCGCCGGCATTGACGATGCTGACGTAGTCGAGCACGCGTCCACCCTTGACTCGCCGGTAGGGCGACTCGATGAATCCGTAGTCGTTGATCCGGGCATAGCAGCTCAGGGACGAAATCAGACCGATGTTCGGACCTTCCGGAGTCTCAATCGGGCAGATACGTCCGTAGTGCGTGGGGTGCACGTCGCGGACTTCGAAGCCCGCGCGCTCCCGCGACAGACCACCCGGCCCCAGGGCGGAGAGGCGCCGTTTGTGCGTGATCTCCGAGAGCGGATTGGTCTGGTCCATAAACTGCGAGAGCTGCGACGATCCGAAAAATTCGCGGATCGCAGCCATCACTGGCTTGGCGTTGACCAGGTCGTGCGGCATGGCCGTCGACATTTCCTGGTACACGCTCATCTTTTCCTTGATCGCCCGTTCCATGCGCACCAGTCCGATGCGGAACTGGTTTTCCAGCAGTTCGCCGACGGCGCGCACCCGGCGATTGCCCAGGTGATCGATGTCGTCGACGGTGCCGATGTTCTTGCGCAGCTTCAGCAGGTAACGGATCGTGCCGTAGAAATCTTCCGGCTCGAGCGTACGGTTATCCAGCTTGCTGGCGTCCTGGTTCTCAAACAGCTTGATGTTGAACTTCAATCGGCCCACGCGGGAGAAATCGTACTTGCGCGGATCGAAGAACATGCCGTGGAAGAGGGCGGTAGCCGTATCCAGAGTCGGCGGATCGCCCGGCCGGAGCTTGCGGTAGATTTCGATGAGCGCCTCCTGCGGCGTCTTCACCGCATCGCGCTTCAAGGTCTGGCAGATCACCGTGCCCACATCGTCGCGCTCCGGGAAGAACAAGTTGAGCTCGACCACTCCGGACTCGAGAATCTTCGAAACCTTGTCGGCTGTCAGCTCCGAGTTGGCCTCGAGCAGAACTTCGCCGGTGGTGGTGTCGACGACGTCGCTAGCCACCCATGCGCCTTCGAGGTCCGAAACGTCGATCTCGATCTCGCTGATCTTTGCCTTTTGAATTTCCTTCAGCGTGAGGGCATTGATCTTGCGTCCGGAGTGCGCGATTTCCTCGCCTGATTTCGATTTGATGCTGTGGGCTAGCTTCATGCCCAGCAGGTTGGTCGGCTTCTCGCTGGCGGGATCGAGCGTCCAGTAAAGCTTCTGGTCGCGAATGACCAGACGGTCCACGGTGTAGAACGTCCGCAGAATGTCTTCGCCCGAACGTAAACCAAGCGCGCGCAAGAAAATCGTGCCCAGGAATTTGCGCTTGCGGTCAATGCGCACGTACAGCACGTTCTTCTGGTCGTACTCGAATTCCACCCACGATCCGCGGTAGGGAATGATCTTTCCCAGGAAGTAAGTGCGGTTATTGGCGGTTTCGAAGAACACGCCAGGCGAACGGTGCAACTGGCTGACGATCACGCGCTCGGTGCCGTTCACGATGAACGTTCCGTTCTCGGTCATCAGCGGCACGTCGCCGAAAAACACTTCCTGTTCCTTGATGTCGCGAATGGAGCGGTTGCCGGTCTCGGCATCCTTCTCGAAAATCGTAAGTCGCATGGTGACCTTGAGCGGGGCGGAGTAAGTCATACCGCGCTCCTCGCACTCGCTCACGTCATACTTCAGCTGCAGTCCGACCGGGTCGCCGCACTTGTTGCAGAAGTCGGGAGTGTTCGCGTTGTAGGTGCCGCACTTCGTGCACAACACGTCGCCGGGATGAAACGGATCGGTAATGACGGTCGAGCCGCAGTTTTTGCAAGTGGTGCGCAGGTGATGCAGTCCCTTGAGGTGGCCGCACTTGCATTCCCAGTTGCCGATAGCGAAGTCGACAAACTCCAACTGCGAGACGTTGCGGAAATCGCTGATCGGAAACACCGACTGAAACACGGCTTGCAGGCCGGCGTCATCGCGCTCGCTGGGCAACCGATCCATCTGCAGGAAGCGTTCGTAGGAGCGCTTCTGAACCTC
The DNA here is from genome assembly GCA_963803655.1 of Terriglobia bacterium. Taxonomy (GTDB): domain Bacteria; phylum Acidobacteriota; class Terriglobia; order Terriglobales; family Acidobacteriaceae; genus JAIQFF01. The sequence goes on along the minus strand of CAWDNR010000004.1, from coordinate 318,425 downwards.
GATCAGGTTCGGAATCTGGATGGTGGCTGGAATTTTTGAAAAATCAAATCGTGTACGGTAGGCGTTGTTCTTCGACATTCAGAGGCTCCCAAACTTTCAAGCGCAGCCGCAGGCTGCGAAAGGCACATGCGTGGTGACGGGACCGCGTCCCGTCCGGGCAGGTCATCGATTAGACGACCCGCTTATGTACGGTCACCGAGCTAGTGCGCCGCAGACACGAATACGCCCTCGAGGGCATAGCTCCCCGTGGGCGCCAGTCACAGCGCTTAGCGTCAGTTGAATTTTTACTTTCCGCGCCAGTTCTCAGGCCTGTTTCCGTTCCGCTGCACGCGGAACAGTTTGCCAACTCGTGGACGACTCAGCTCCGCTTCCCCGGATCGTTGGAGTGGAGAGTCGCCTAACCGTGAAGTGGGAAGCAGACGATATATAGATGCTACCACCGCTTCCCAGGGTTCACCACTTAAAATTGCTGCTGCAAGCGCACATTTCGGGAGGGGTTTACCACCTCCCTCCCGTGCATCCTGAGCGGAGTGGACGCTTCGCTCAGGGAAGACGTCCACGCAGTCGAAGGATCTGCTGTACCTTGCAGTTTAACCAGCTCCGCCGTCCCTACTTCACTACTTCACTTCGACGGTCGCGCCGGCGTCGGCGAACTTCTTCTTGATGGTCTCCGCCTCGTCCTTGTTGACACCCTCTTTAATCGTCTTGGGAGCGCCATCCACCAGATCCTTGGCTTCTTTCAGACCCAGGCTGGTAACTTCGCGGACGGCCTTGATTACATTGATCTTATTGGCCCCCACCGCAGTCAAGACGACGGCAAACTCGGTCTTTTCCTCGGCCGGTGCCGCGCCCGCCGCAGCTCCGCCTCCCGCCACCATCACCGGGGCCGCCGCCGCTGCCGACACGCCCAGCCGCTCTTCCAGCTTTTTGACCAAGGCCGCCGCGTCCAGCAGCGACAGGCCTACGATTTGTTCTTCCAACTGCTGCAGATCCGCCATTGTCTAGTCTCCTCAAATTTTTGGTCTATCGTTCCGCTCATCACAAGCCGGGTTTCCAGTGCGCTCAACCCTCGGTCGCCGTGCCAGACAACACGACTCTCAGGACCGCGCAACCCCCGCTCTTGATAACTTCCCGGACATGTGTGGCGCGGGCGCCCTCGCCCGCGCTTTCACTATGCCACCAGAAATCGTTTAAGCCCGAATCGCCGGTCGCGGGCGATGGCGCCCGCGCCACACAGTCTCAGGCTTCCTTGAACTTGTTCTTCTCCACGCCCTGGTTGATGACCACCGCCAGGTCCTTGCCTACGGCATTCATCACCGTCACCAGCCGCTGCGCCGGCGCGCTCATCAGGAACAGCAGCTTGGAGTGGATCTCTTCCTTGGACGGCATGGTGGCCAGCGCCTGGATCTCCTTGATCGAGATCACGCGGCCTTCAACCACGCCCGCCTTGAAGGTAAATTCCGGATTGTCCTTGGCGTACTTCGAGATCGCCTTGGCCAGCGCCACCGGATCGCCCGAGGTGTAGGCCAGCGAAGTCACACCGGAAAGCCCTTTCAGCGCTTCTTCCGCGGCCGTTCCCTTGGCGGCGAGCTTGGCCAGCGTATTCTTCACCACCCGGTACTTGGCCCCGGAACTGCGCAAGGTCTTGCGCAATTCGAAATCCTGCGTCACCGTCAGCTTGCTGAAGGTAGCGATAATCAGGCTGGAAACGTTCTTCAACTCCGCTCCCAGCTTCTCCACCTGCTCGACTTTCTTCGCTCTGCTAACCGCCATGGTCAATCCCTCGATGTCTTTTGTTACTCTGTCATCCTGAGGCGACATGCTTCATCGTCGCCGAAGGATCTCGACGGCCTGCCATAAGCGCTTCGACTGTAACGCGGTCGAAATTAGGCGCAAACATTGCGCTCAGGCCGCTTCGTTACTAAGCCTTCGCCGCCGCTTCCACCTGGGCCGTGTCAATCGAAATTCCAGGCCCCATGGTCGAACTCAGGTAACACCCCTTGATGTACTTGCCTTTGGCTACGGTCGGCTTGGCCTTGATCACGCTGCTGATGACGACGGTAGCGTTCTCCACGAGCTTGTCCGGCGAAAACGAAATCTTGCCCACCGGCACATGCACCAAGGCCGTCTTGTCGGTACGAAACTCGACTTTGCCGGCTTTGACTTCCTGCACCGCTTTGGCGACGTCGAAGGTAACGGTGCCGGTCTTCGGATTCGGCATCAGGCCCTTGGGTCCAAGGACTTTGCCCAGCCGTCCCACCGACTTCATCACGTCGGGAGTGGCAATCAGCGCGTCGAAGTCGGTCCAGTTCTCTTTGTTGATCTTCTCGACCATCTCCTCGCCGCCAACAAAGTCCGCGCCGGCCTGTTCCGCCTCTTTGATCTTGTCGCCGCTGGCGATCACCAGCACTTTCTTGGACTTTCCCAAGCCGTGGGGCAATACCACCGTGCCGCGCACCATCTGATCGGCATGCTTGGGATCCACTCCCAGCCGCATGGTGATTTCTACCGTCTCGTCAAATTTTGTGTATTTGACCTTCTGCAACAACGGTACTGCGTCCTTCAGAAGGTAAGGACGCGCTTCCACCGCCTGCCGCGCCTTGGTAATGTTCTTGCCTGCTTTTCTCATGCTTTCTTCCTGTCTCCCACCGTCCGCCGCTGCTCTGGTGGACCGTAGTATTTTCGACTATGTCTTTGCGATGGAGGACGGGCGATCTCACCCGTCCAGCTCGGGGACGCCCGAGCCTCCATTTCAATCCCTACCCAACCACTTCAATGCCCATCGAGCGCGCTGTTCCCCGCACGCTCTTCATTGCCGATTCCACCGACGCCGCATTCAGATCCGGCATCTTCTGCCGCGCGATGTCTTCCACCTGCTTGGCCGTAACTTTCCCGACCTTGTCTTTGTTGGGCGCGCCCGACCCCTTGGCGATTCCTGCCGCGCGCTTGAGCAGAATCGATGCCGGCGGCGTCTTGGTGATAAAGGTAAACGAGCGATCGCTGTAAACCGTTACCACCACGGGGATGATCAGCCCTTCCAGTTCCTTGGCCCCGGTGCGCGCGTTGAACTGCTTGCAGAACTCCATGATGTTGATCTGCGCCTGTCCCAGTGCGGGTCCCACCGGAGGCGCCGGCGTAGCTTTGCCCGCCGCAATTTGAAGCTTTACCGAACCTGTCGCCTTCTTAGCCATGATCTCTCTTCGCTCTTTCCGGAAACTAGAAACTAGAAATCAGAAACTGCTTCTAAGCCACTTTCTCCACTTGATTAAACTCGAGCTCCACCGGTGTCGACCGTCCGAAAATCGTGACCATCACTTTCAGTGTCTCGCGGTCTTCGTTGACGTCATCCACAATGCCGGCAAAGCTGGCAAACGGACCCTCGGTGACCCGCACAGTCTCGCCCTTTTCGAACTTGACCTTGAGCTTGGGCTTGTCCTTGGCCTCGCCCACGCGGTAAACGATGTGCTGAACTTCTTCCTCGGAAAGCGGCGTGGGCTGCTGCCCGGTGCCTACAAATCCCGTGACCCGCGGCGTGGATTTCACCACATGCCAGACGTGGTCATCCATGTCCATTTCGACCAGCACGTAGCCGGGATAGAACATGCGCTCGACGGTGTACTTCTTGCCGTTGCGGACTTCGGTGACGGCTTCGGTCGGGATCAACACCTTACCGATCTTGCTCCTGCAGTCCGAAGGCCTGGACCCGCGATTCCAGCGATTCCTTCACCTTGCGCTCAAAACCCGAATAAGAGTGGATGATGTACCACTTCATGTTCGGATTGCGCGGCGGTTCGACCGCGCCAGCAGTTTCGGGCGAGAGATTTTCTCCGCCCGCCCCGGCTTCGTTTTTTTCTTCGTCCTGCATAGATGGCTCTGTGCTGGTCTGCTGCAACACTTCGTTCCTTCCTGAACTCAGTGATGCCCGAAATAGCGGAACACCGAGTCAATCCCGTGCCCGATCACCAGGTCCACCACCCAGAAATACGCAGCAAACAGGAAAACCGTGACAATCACCACTGCCGTCGTGGCCCGCACTTCCTTGAACGAGGGCGCGGTCACCTTCTTCATCTCGGTGCGCACGTCGTTGTAGAACGTCTTGACCCGCTCCGGCCAGGACTTGAGGCGATCGCCGAAACTACCACCCGCGGCTGCGATCGAATTTCCCATCTTCTTCGTCTCGACTCCCATCACGGCCTGGCCTTGTCTTCCCTCAAACTCTGGCAGGGGCGGAGGGATTCGAACCCCCAAGTTCGGTTTTGGAGACCGACAGTTTAACCGTTGAGCTTACGCCCCTGTAACTCATCTGAGATCCTTCGCAATTGAACGTTCAGGATGACGCCAGCGCGCTCCCGCTTCGCAATCACGAACCCGCTAAACGCCATCATTTCACTTCCTTATGCGGCGTGTGCTTGCGGCAGATGCGGCAGAACTTTTTCAGCTCCAGCCGCTCCGTCATGGTCTTCCGGTTCTTGGTGGTCGAATAGTTCCGCTCTTTGCAATCACCGCACTGCAAGGTAATGATCTCTCGGGGCATAAAACAGCTCCTAACGCTCCTCTAGCTCAAACCTCTGAGAACTGAGAACCAGTAACTGATCACTGGGTTCTTAATCCTCAGCTCGTTGTCCGACTCACCGACTCAGAACCACGCTTACTGAATAATCTCGCTGATGGTTCCCGCGCCCACCGTGTGGCCACCTTCGCGGATGGCAAAGCGCAAGCCCTTTTCCATCGCCACCGGCGTGATCAGCTCAATCACCAGCTGCACGTTGTCGCCCGGCATCACCATCTCGGTCGCCGCCGGCAACTCCGCCACTCCGGTCACATCCGTCGTGCGCAGATAGAACTGCGGCCGGTAGCCTTTGAAGAATGGCGTGTGCCGCCCACCTTCTTCCTTGGTCAGAATGTAGACCTCGGCCTTGAACTTGGTGTGCGGCGTGATCGATCCGCCCTTGGCCAGCACCATGCCGCGCTCCACATCTTCTTTCGCGATGCCGCGCAGCAAGCAGGCCCGCATTGTCGCCCGCCAGTCCTTCGTCCAATTGCTTCTTGAACATTTCGACGCCCGTCACCACCGTCTTGCGGGTCTCGCGGAAGCCCACGATCTCCACTTCCTCGCCCACCTTCACTTTGCCCCGCTCGATTCGTCCCGTCACCACCGTTCCCCGGCCCGAGATCGAGAAAATATCTTCAATCGGCATCAGGAAGGGCTTGTCCAGCTCGCGCGCCGGTTGCGGCATGCTCTTGTCCACCGCCGCCATCAGCTCGTCAATCTGCTTCTCCCACTTGGCTTCCCCGTTCAGCGCGCCCAGCGCCGACAGCCGCACCACCGGCACATCGTCGCCCGGAAACTGATAGCTCTTCAGCAGCTCGCGTACTTCCAGTTCCACCAGGTCGAGCAGTTCGGGATCATCCACCGCATCGCACTTGTTCAATGCCACCACGATGTAAGGCACGCCCACCTGCCGTGCCAACAGCACGTGCTCGCGGGTCTGCGGCATCGGACCATCGGTTGCCGCCACCACCAAATCGCGCCATCCATCTGGGCCGCGCCCGTGATCATGTTCTTGATGTAGTCGGCGTGCCCGGGGCAATCCACGTGCGCGTAGTGCCGGTTCGCCGTCTCATACTCCACGTGCGCCGTCGCGATGGTGATGCCGCGGGCTTTTTCTTCCGGCGCGTTATCAATCGAATCAAACGACCGGAACACGATCTTCGGGTTGTGCTTCTGCAACACCTTGGTGATGGCCGCCGTCAACGTGGTCTTGCCATGGTCAATGTGACCAATCGTCCCTACGTTGCAGTGCGGCTTATTCCGCTCAAATTTCTCTTTCGCCATATCTCGCTCTGCTTTGTTCGCTTGCCTTCAGTAATAGCGATACAAGCCGCTGAAACTTTGTTCGCAGCGCGGGCTCCACCTCTTCCACCCTGGACAAATAAAATTCCCGCATCTGCGCCTGGTCGGAAACTGTCAGCGCCTGGTACAACTTCTGCGCTCCCAGTTTCGCCACCGCGTCATCAACTTTTTCGAATACGCCTCTGGCCAATATCACTTCCAGATCGCGTATCCGCGCACCGCTTCTGCGCACCCGCTTGAGGAACTTCTCGACTCTTCCCGAGTCCAAGGCGCGATCGATCGCGCCTCTCAGTTCCCCGAATTCTTTTTCTCGCTCAACTCGAATGACAGTTGGCTGAAAGCTCACCATCATGTGCCCTGCGTCAGAAAACTCTGGAGCGGGAGACGGGAATCGAACCCGCGACCAACAGCTTGGAAGGCTGTGACTCTACCACTGAGTTACTCCCGCTTAAACCAGCCATCAGCTATCAGCCGTCAGCCCTCAGCTAAAAATCCTGGCCCGGCCGCCGATTTCCATTCGCTCAACAAATCTCACAACTCAATTTCGTGGAGCCGATGACCAGGATTGAACTGGTGACCTCTCCCTTACCAAGGGAGTGCTCTACCAACTGAGCTACATCGGCCTACTCGTTGCCGCATCGTCTTCCCGACGACTCACATCACGTCCGGATGCATCACATCGTTGCGCCGCAGCCAGGTCTTTAACGCGAACATCGCCAGAACCGCCAGCGTGGCGAAACGCATTCGCGGATCGCTCAGCGTCATCCACGACAACCCTCCCAGGACGACGAACGCGGCCAGCGCCATGTAGAGACGATTCACTTCAAGTCTCTGGTGCACAGGGAAGGATTCGAACCTTCGTACCTCCGAGGAGGGGCAGATTTACAGTCTGCTGGCTTTAACCACTCACCCACCTGTGCAGAACTGCAGAACAGTTCGGCCTTCCTGCTTCTCCGGCATTCCTTGCAGACATCTAGGCCACGGAAGATGGTTCAGACGGACTCTTCGAAAAGTGAAGAACAGAAAAGCGCGCGCGACTATGCCCTCGCACGCAAACACCACACTTGGAAAATTCCTTATGGAGTGCCGTTGGAAAACTCTGTCAAGCCGCCGCGCCGAATATCCTGCCTTCCGGAACCAATGCTGGAGCTGGCGAAGGGATTTGAACCCCTGACCCTCTGATTACAAATCAGATGCTCTACCAACTGAGCTACGCCAGCAGGTTTTAGATCGGGCCTGTCCCTTTTCGAGGACAACACACCCTCTGATCCCTTCCTAATGTCCGAGACAATTCTAAAAGTTACCATAACGGCATTTTGCGTGCAAGGGGAGAGGGGGCTCCGGCACTAGCGCAGAGTTGATTTGTGCAAGGCGAGGTCCCGCAAAGGATAATCCACAACGATAACCTTGCCACTCGAAATGGCCTTTACAGCATGGAGAGTATTGGATGGTACTACTCCAACAAAGCCCGGGCCTAAACGTTGGGTAAAACCGGCAATGGCAAGTTCCAGTTCACCTTCAATGATGTGATAAACCTCTTCCTGAGGGTGGGAATGCTCATGGATCGAAGAGCCCGCGTCGAACTCGTAGTGCGCGAACGTCATGCTTGGGGAATCGAAATAGCGGCCTCTCCAGCCGGGTAACCGTTCGACAATGGGCAGTTTGCTGGTGTCGATGAATGCCATATTTGCTCCTTGGCTTTCGAGCATAATCTTACCCAAGCAAGTCGGACATCGCCATAAGTTGATTTGTCACTACTCAACGCTGGGATTTCCCCTGAGTCTGGTGTCGGGCGTCCAGCTGGTTGGCTAAACGGCTCACTAAATGCGCGGTTGCTGGACAAAACTGTGGGAGACTGTATTCATGCCCAAGCGCAATCTTCGCATCGTGAAGCGAGTCAAGAATGTTCCTGTGATCGGAATCTGCGAGAGCTGTCGGGTGCAGTTCCAGGCAGAACATCAGCCGGCGGGGCAGCAAGCACGAGCGCAGGCGGTGATTCAACAGCAGTTCAATGCGCACAAGTGCAAGCCAGAGGGTGCGAGCCAAGCCGATTCGGTAAGGGTTTCTGAAATCTGAATGCGTGACGTCATCAGCGGCAGGCTGCACGCGTTGACTTGCTACTGTGCCCCACCTAACATGGCAGCCTCGTTTCGTTCGTTCCAACCACCATGAAGAGACGGACATTTATTAAGTCCTTGGCAGCCGGCGCAATCGCAGGGGCTGCCGGTGCTCTGCCCGTGTTTGCCGCTCTTCCGAAGATGAAGATCACGCGGGTGCGAGTCTACCTGCCCCCAAATCCAAATCCGCTATTCAACCAGAGCGACGTTGTGGTCACCATCGAGACCGACGCCGGAATCATCGGCATTGGTGAAGGCGGATCGAAAGACACGCTGTCCCAGTCCGCCGGCAGATTGATCGGGCGCGATCCGCAGCATATCGAACTGCTCTGGCAGGACATGAACCGAGCGTTCTTCTATCCCGCAGGGCGCGAGAAGACCCATGCCATCGGTGCGCTTGATCTGGCCTTGTGGGATATCAAGGGCAAGGTGCAGGGCCTGCCTGTGCACGAGCTACTCGGCGGCATGGTCCGCAACTTCTGTGAGTGTTACAACACTGCCGGCATTATTCCGGGCATCACGGCCGGGATGAGCATCAAGGAACGCGCCCACGCCACTATCGAAGCCGGCTATCGAGCTTTCCGTTTCGCCGCCATGGACCTTCCCGCCAATACCACCTACAACACCAGAGAGCGAGTGACCCATCTTCGCGAGGAATGTACGCAGGCGAGAGAAGGCGTCGGCAAAGACGGCGATTGGCTTATCGATTTCCACCAGCGCTTCGACCTCGCCGACGCCATCCGCGGCTGCAACGAGATCGAGGACCTGGCTCCGTTCTTCGTCGAAGACCCGGTTCGTACCGAAGCCTTCCTGCAGGACATTCCGATCTTGCGCAAAAAGGTGAATGTTCCTCTGGCGGCCGGCGAAGAATGGGGCAACCGCTGGGACTTCAACGCGCTCGTCGAAAATCACGATATTGATTTTGTGCGTGCCACCCTGCCCAACGTCGGCGGCATTACCGAAATGATGAAGATCGCCGCCATTTGCGAAACCCATTTTGTCGGCATCGCCCCGCATTTCACCGGACCCATCGCGACCGCGGCCCTGGTCCACAGTCTGGGCACGTTCTCGGCGCCAGTCCTCATGGAGTACAACTATGAGGGACGCACCCTGCCCCACTTGCCAGTGTGCCTGGACTTCAAGAACGGAAAGCTGTATCCCAATGAGCGCCCGGGCCTGGGCGTTGAGCTGGATTTCAAACAACTGACCAAGATCGCCGAAATCACAGAGCCGGTCACGGCTCGCGCCCAAACCTATTTCCGGCCGGATGGTTCAATCACCAACTGGTAGGGGTGAAGGGCAGCGGATTGAGCGAACTGAAGCTCGTCCCCCGCGAGGACTTTGCATCGAAGCTCCATCCTCGCGGAGCGCTCTTGCTGACGGGATCGTGTTTGTAACAGTCATGGCTGAACGTATGAATTCCAGTACTCGAAGGTGCAATTTCGGGAGAGAAGAGAAGGTCGTTCCTGACCGTCTACAGCCGATGGAATCCGCAACATGGGCATACAAAAAACGATGCACTTGACAAAGATGAGTCAACACACCATAGAAAAACTAGTCCGTGGTGAAACTGCAGGACGAAGGACGCGAGACCGTGTACTCAAAGCAATTCAGGTCACCTGAGATCAAGAACTCCGCGCCCTATTTTTTCTTCTGCAGTTTGCGGCGAATGTCGGGCCAGAACTCTTTGACCACGATGGTTATTGTGTCGTACCCGACCTGAGTCCCCCATACGCTGGCGGTGTTGGACACGTTGCGATCGCCCCTCGGATGGTAGCTATAGGTGGAAATGCCCGCCGAAAGCGCGCTCCCCACGATCTCGGAATAGTTGGCCTGCTCGCCTCCTGAATCGGTGCGAGTGACGAAGATCCGGCTCATTGCGTAGCCGGTACGGTGCCAGAAACCCCCTTTATCCGACTGGAAAAACCGCGGATCCTGGTGGAGCACGGTGGGTAAGATGGCACCGGTAAAATAGTTCTCGATGGTGCCGTCAGCGAAGTATGCCCCAAAGCGCTTTCCATAGCCAACGGCACCCTGGCCGTAGCCGGGCTCACTGTCTTCCGCCTGGCTTACCCCGGCCAAGAAACCGTACCAAGGGATCTGGATGTAGTCGAATGAGCCGCGCGTCACTACCTTGAACTTCTGCCCGGCCGTGAGGGGAGGGACGCTCTTGGTCTCCACGGTCAGGAAGTTCGGCAAGGCATAGAACAGCCTATCGTTGGATGTCCCGGTTTCTTCTTGCCGCTTGATTTCGCGGTTGTCTTTGCTCTTATCCGGCGACTGAGCTTGGGGCGGTTGGGAGGGATTGGCACTCGGCGTTTGCTGTGCCGGAGGCGGAGCTTGCCCCGCCAGACTGGCAATCGTGAGAAAGACACAGAGGCAAGAACGAACCACCAAGATTTTAAAAATTGCCAAGTCTCCTCCCCACTGGCGTTAGAGTAACAAAGGGGGAAGAAAGGATGGACAAAATACTGAATGATTTACGTAACTTTACAGGCGTATCGCGGCCCTCGTGCTGACTGTCTTCGATTCACGGAGCGGCCGCTCTCAACCGCATTGACGGAGGCCAGTAGTCTCTGTGAAGGCAGACAAAGGTTGGTTGTTGACGAAATCACGTGGCTGTTGAAAACTCCCTCTTTTGAAAAAACTGTCCCGGTCGAGGGATAGAAAATATCCACCAAAATCGAGAACGTCGTTTAAAGGGCACCCTAGCGCGATGAAATTTCTGCGCACTTCTAGAGTGTGAGTTTTTCAATAGCAAGGGGCCCGTCCGGGTGGTCGGGGCAAAGCGGAAAGGAACTTGTGTTGGCCGCGCCATTTCTGCATCCTGAGATGGAGCGACAGGCAATGGAAGTAGGCCGTAGTGGCAGTGGTGGGTTGTAGAACACCGAACAACAGCGTGGCTCCAAGTTTCGTGCGCAGAACAGTGGTTAACAGTTGGCGTGAGCCAACTGATTCCGTTTGGAAGAGTACCTTCGATTGCACAGCTTGGCCGTTGCTTGCAGATCAGAAAGCGAGCGACCAGTGAACAAGAGACAGGGCGATAATCTGCAGTCGTCGAAAGTGAAATCCAAGCGGCGGAGGCGAAACAAAGGGATGTGTTTGGAAGACCGGCCGGTGTTGGAGCCGAATGCAGCCGGTATCGACGTTGGCGCACGCGTAGCCGTACCTCCAGGGCGGGACGAGAAACCGGGGCTTTGGAGTGCGAATGTGTCAGGGGCATGCGGGCTCCCGGTCAATGCATTATGAAAAAGCGCCCCTGCTTCAGAAGGTCGCGGTTGTGATGGGCGCCGCCTCCGCTCCGCTGCGCTGTGCAGGGGCTTCGCTCCGCTACGGCGGCGCTTGGGAGTAACTGCAATGGTGAATGGGGTGCGAAAGGACTGCAGAAGGACATAGGCAAATCGGCGAGAGAATGGCATTTTGACCTTGAGGGGAAGATAAGCGTTAGCACGAATACTCTTCCCCCCAAGGAGGCAACTCGAATGAGTTACGACGTCAAATATATCGGAATGGACGTGCACAAGGAAGCGATTGTGATCGCCGTCCTGAATGAGAGCGGGAAGCTGGTGATGGAGTCCGTCATCGAAACCAGAGCCAGCAGCATTCTGCAGTTCCTCCACGGTCTACGGGGCGAGCTGCATGTGACCTGGGAAGAAGGCACCTGGGCCGCCTGGCTGTATGATCTGCTGCAGCCGCAGGTGCAGCACATTGTGGTGTGCAATCCGCGCCGCAATGCCTTGTTAAAGGAGGGCAGCAAGAGCGACAAGGTGGATGCGCGGAAGCTGGCCGACTTGCTGCGCACCGGGATGCTGCGGCCGGTCTACCACGGGGAAAACGGACTACGGACACTACGCGAGTTGGGGCGCAGTTATCAGACCATCAGCAAAGATTTGACGCGCGTGATGAATCGACTGAAGGCGCTGTATCGCGGTTGGGGCATTCCTTGTGCTGGCACCCAGGTTTATGCTGTGCGCTGTCGAGAGGAATGGTTGAGCAAGATTCCGCAAGCCGGCGTGCGCCGCCGGGCGGAGCTGCTCTATCAACAGCTGGACGGATTGCAGATCTTGCGGCGAAACGTCCGACCCGAGTTTTTGGCCGAGAGCCGGAAACATAAGGCCGCGAAACTGCTGCGCCAGATTCCCTGCATCGGTCCGATTCGAGCCGCCCGCTTGATCGCGCTGATGCAAACCCCGCACCGGTTCCGCAGCAAGCGGCAACTATGGACCTACAGTGGGCTGGGCATTGAGACCCACGACAGTGCGCAATTCCGCTTTGTGAGCGGACAACTGCAACGCTCCAAGAAACCCCAGCAGATTCGTGGTCTGAATCGAAATCACAACCATGAGATGAAAGAGATCTTCAAGAGTGCGGCCACCAGGGCCAGCTGTGGCAGGGGACCGTTCCACGATTTCTATGCGGGTTTGCTGGCCAAGGGCATGAAGCCGGAGATGGCGCGTCTGACGCTCGCGCGCAAGATCGCGGCCATTACGTTAACACTTTGGAAGAAGGAGGAACGTTTCGACGCCGAACAACTGAAGACGCAAGCAGCTTGAGCATCGAATAGAACCCAGGTGATCGCCCAAGGTTTTCATGCCTCGGTGGTAGCCCAATCGGTTCTTGCGATGCTCGGGTTCGAGGGAGAGTATCCATACACTCATTCAGGCACTCTGTGTGCTGTAGTCCAGCACCGAGTCTCCGGGTCAATCCTATGCCCCCTCGGATAACCCAAAAAAGCTATAGGCCTCGAGCCTCACATAGGATCTTGGTTGGCACTTAAGCCAACGCTTAGCTTGCGTAGCTTCGGAACCGAACGGCGTCGTGCGCCACTGACTTCATGAAACCGTCGAGTTGGGACAAGCAACTGGGGTTGGCATCGCCGCGGGAAAGTGCGGCGAGCCAAAGCGACCAAACCAATAACCCCTCTAAGAATGAGGTGAGGAATGAGGTGGGGCTGGATGTAAGTCACCACGCCCGCATCTCTCAGAGGGGCGGGGAGATGCTTTTTTCCTTGACATCCTTTTTCACAGCGCGGCATAGCCGCAACCAAACACTGTCGTAAGCTTTCAAGCTGTCAGCAGTGAGCAATCAGCTTTAGCCGATGCACAAACCCTTCGTTGTAATCCCTTAAATCCTACTAGCGCTTGCTGACCGCTTGCGTTACGGGCGTTCCCCGTCTGCGTATCATTACAGGTTGTTCCAAGACCAACAACGATACGGAGGAAAACGCCCATGCATGAGTTTATCGCCAAACACCAGGACAAGATCGCCGGCACACTGTCAGGATTTGACCGCTTAGTATTTCGTGGACACCTGCGCTCCATCGGCACTCCGCAGGGGATGATGAGCTATCTCTGGACCAACCAAGTCTTCCTCAAGAACTTTGGCGACCACGTGGAGAAGGTCACCGAGCGGGTCAAGGAAGCTTCCCTGGCTGCAGCCAAGGCTTGCCGACGCCCGGTGAAGTATCTCAATTCCAGTCAGCTCAACAAAGAGACCATCGCCCGCGACATCCTGGCTCAAGATGGCGTCCGCGCCGGCCTGGTGTGCGTGCTCAGCTGTCTCGAACCCTGTTGGAAGTTCGAGATCCATCGCAATCGAATGACGAAAAAACTAGAGTTGAAGCTACGCCCTGGCAAATGCCTGTTCCTCTACCACTACCAGGTCCATCCTGTCTTCGGCTTTCTCAATGCCCGCATCCAAACTTGGTTCCCGTTCTCCATTCAGATCTGCCTCAACGGACGGGAATGGCTGGCGCGACAGATGCAAGCCGCCGGTCTGGAGTACCTGCAGCATGATAACTGCTTCCCTTACATTGCCAACTGGACCAAAGCTCAGCGCTTGATGGATCGTCAGCTCAAAATTAAATGGCCCAAGCTGCTCAACGGCATCGCTCGCCAGCTCAACCCGATTCATGGCGAGATCTTCCGTAAACACCCCATCTCCTATTACTGGTCTACTTACCAGCACGAGTGGGCTCTCGATGTGGTTTTCCACCATGCGACCTACCTACGGCAGTTCTATCCACGCTGGGTGAACCATGCCATGACCACTTTTTCCAGCCCTGACGTCATGCGTTTTCTCGGTAAACACATCAACTCCAACGGCCAGCTACACCAGGACTTCTCCGGAGAAGTCGTCAGTGACTTCAAACGCCGCGCCGAGGGAGTACGTATCAAGCACAGCGTCAATGGCAACTCCGTGAAACTTTACGACAAGGCCTATACTCCGAAAGGCAGCGTCCTGCGCGCCGAGGCCACCATCCATAACGCCGATGACTTCCGCGTCTACCGACGCAAGGAGGGAGACCCCAAAGGACCTCGCGCTTGGCGTCGACTGCGCCGGGGCATTGCCGACTTATACCGCCGAACCCAGCTCTCCCACAAAGCTGCAGCACGGTATCTGGACGCTTTCGCTACCGTCGACGACACGACTACCCTCGACCAACTGCTCCAGCGACTGGAACAACCACGGCAATGGCGCGGCCGTCGGGTGCGTGCCCTCCGTCCCTTAGCCGACGACCGAGCACTCCTCTCCGCAATCAACCACGGCGAGTTCGCTATCCATGGCTTCCGCAACCGCGATCTCCGCGCCATCTTCTTCCCCCAGACTACCGACGACAAACAACAGAGGCGCCGCCACTCTGCCTGGATTAGCCGCAAACTTCGTCTGCTGCGGGCTCACGCCCTGATCACCAAAATCGTGGGCACACACCGTTACCAGCTAACCTCCGGCGGTCGCAGGATCATCGTGGCTATCCTCAGTGCGTTACGCTCCACAGTTGCCCAGCTCACGCCTGTGACAGCCCAACTAACCGGGGTCGCCGCATAGACGCCATGAAAAATCTTTGCAAACGAAAAAGATTTTGGAAGTTAATGTCATAGGATGAGTGAAAGCGCCCTTTTATAATGCGATTGCGACAGTTAAGGGGCGAATTTTCTGATGCGATTTAGAACGGTCCGATGTGCGGCAGATGATCGAATCACCTCCAACAGCCGTTCACCCCTTACAGGTCAAGTTGACTGCTGTGTCGGGGTCGTCCAGAGTCCAGCCGGGCCAATGGCACAAAAGGGCCATTCCCGGCCCGCGTAGTCCAGCAGTAGATTCTCTGCATCTAGGTGCGCGGCATATCTTCCCTCTCGCGCAAGATTTCCGATCCCCCTTTAGCAGCTGTTCCTAGATGTCAAGCTGCTCGGCCCCCGGTCCCAACAAGAACTCTCTTAGAGGAGAGGGTGGCACCGACCTCGGCGCGCCGCTTTTCGAAAAGTAACTCCCCCCGTTCCGCAGTGGCTTACCCACCTCTGCTCCTCGCCGCGACGTTTAAAGAATCGCGGGTCCGGCCCAGTCAGCGTGCAGAGGATCATGATGAATCATCCTCTCTGCACTATCCGACGCAAGTGGGAGGCTCAATATGAGCAGGATGAAGATGGTCGAAACGGCTGTCAATGAAATATCTAGTTGCCATTCTTCTGCTGGCTGCCGTAGCAGTGGCCCAAACCTACACTACCCATTTTCCTCTCACTGAGAACCCCATTTCCGAGGGCGGAAAATGGATCAATGGAGGGGTGGTTGGTCTGGATTGGACCAACGTCCAGACAACTCCTGGGTTTGCCTTCGGTACCATGCCAGGAACAGCGGGTTCACCGGGTTTTGCGGACTCATGGGCTTTGCTAAGCGGCACCTGGGGGCCGGATCAGACAGCCCAGGCGACGATCAACGACCTCGAGCACGAATGACACCTGCCATCAAGAGATTGAGTTAGTTCTTCGAGGTAACCTATCGGCTCACGTCGCAACCGGGTACGAGATTACTGTAAAGGCCGCCGACGACTCGAGCTCCTATTTGATTATCGTCAGATGGAATGGAGCCTATGGTGACTTCACATATCTCGCAAACCTTCTAGGCCCTGCCTACGCGGTCAAGACTGGAGACGTATTTAAGGCCACAATCGTTGGGAACGTCATTACCGCCTACATCAACGGGGTGCAGAAGGCCCAGGTCACGGATTACTGGTACGCGACTGGGCATCCCGGCATGGGGTTTTATCTTGGTCATTATAACTCTGCATTCTGTGCTGGAACGAATGCTGGTTACGGGTTCTCGAACTACACGGCTGTGGCTAGGAGCAGTCCGCCTTTCGTACAAGGCAACTCCGGGCCTGGCACCATCCAGGCTTCCAACTCGTCCGTCGCGGTTTCCTACCTCAACCCACAGACTGCAGGCAATTTGAATGTCGTGGCCGTGGGATGGGGCGACAACACTTCTTCGATCAGTTCGGTCACCGACAGTAAGGGAAACACCTATGCTCTGGGCGGTGGGTCCGACCAGCAACCACCGACCTGCAACAGTCGATCTACTACGCCAAGAATATTGGCGGTGGTAGCAACACGGTGACGGTCAAGTTCAACCAGGCGGCAGCTTATCCAGACGTACGCATTCTGGAGTACAGCGGACTGGATCCGACGAATCCCCTGGATGTGACGGCGGGGGCAGCAGGCAACGGGACCAGCGCCAGCAGCGGCTCTGCCACTACGACTTCAGCGAACGAGCTGATCTTTGGCGCGGGCAATAGCGCCCGCCATTTCACTGCAGGGGGATCTGGGTTCGCCAGTCGGATGATCAACATCTTCGGCAACATTGCCGAAGATAAAACTGTTACCAGCAGCGGAAGCTACGACGCCACGGCCACCAACATTACAGGGTTGTGGGTGATGCAGATGGCTACTTTCCGCTCACCCAATCCGCCTACGGTAATTGCCATCTCGCCCGCCTCGGGTTCGGCTAACGGCGGAACTGCGGTCACCATCACCGGCACCGGATTCTTGTCGGGAGCAAGCGTGAAGCTGGGCACTACGGCGGCCACTGGTGTGACGGTAGTCAGCAGCACATCCATCACGGCGACCACACCGGCACACGTGGCCGGAACTGTGAATGTGGTGGTGACCAACAGCAACGGCCAAAGTGGGACCTTGGCGAACGGTTATAGCTATACCGTCACTACCGGCGGAACGATCGGTTACGTGCAGGGAAAATCGACGACGCAAGGATCGGGGTCCTCGGTGGCCATCGCCTATCCCGCTGGGCAAAATGGGGGAGACTTGAACGTGGTGGCGGTGATGTGGGGCGATACGATTTCCGCAGTGAGTTCGGTCACCGACAGCAAAGGAAACACCTACGCCCTGGCCATGGGTCCGACCAAAGTTACGGGACTGACTTCCGCGATTTACTACGCCAAGAACATCGCCAGCGGAAGTAACACGATAACGGTGAAGTTCAACCAAACTGCCAGCTACCCCAATGTGAATGTGCTGGAATACAGCGGGTTGGATACAGCGAATCCTCTGGATGTGCGCGCCGCCGCCACGGGAAGTGGGACGACCGCGAACAGCGGATCTGCAACTACGACTTCGGCCAGCGAGTTGATCGTTGGGGCAGGCAATCCGACCAGCGTATTTACGTCGGCGGGAAGCGGATTCACCAGCAGGATAATCAACGCTTTCGGCGGCATATCGGAAGACAAGATTGTCAGTAGCGCGGGAAGTTACAATGCGACGGCGACGTTGACCTCTGGTATCTGGGTGATGCAGATGGTCACTTTCCGCGCCAGCAGCCCGTGATTTTCTTAATTGGGACTTCTGAATTGGGACGAAGTCCACATACGTCGAGCTGGTGCTGGCGGATCAGCTGGCAGAGGCGGTCGCGTACCTTGGGACCGCCGTAATTTCCATTGACCCGGCTGAGGCGGAAGCTTCTTCGACTCCCGGGGAGAGGGGAACTGGTTCGACGAATGAGCCTTAAAGGGACCCCTCATGGCCTCAGGCGTCAAGTCACTTCCCCCGTTTTGGGGCTTGTCCCGAAGGTAACTGTACCAGGCTCGTCCCGAAGGTAACTGTACAGTTGTTACATTCGTGTGTATTCCAGACATGTAATGGTATTTCGTTCCCCAAGGAGCAACCATGTTGACGATCATCTGTGTCTACCTTGTTCTGCCCGCTGCCATCTGCGCGGCGGTCAGTGTGCGTAACATGATCTTTGGCGATGTCATCTAGGCTTTCACACCCTGCGTATCGGGGCAACTTGTTGACGTAAAATCGCTATTGCGCTCATTGAACCGGATTGCCAAGTGCCGTTCGCATCGCTGGCAGTGCCAATTTACGCGGTGTCGCCTGATAAGTGGGCGTGTACTGTGACCGGTAGCTCTGAAGCCATCTCACGAATTGATCGTACGAGTTGCGCTTCACGGACAATCCGCGAAGCAATTTCCTTAGACAATTCGCGTGAATCCGCTTTCGCGAGCACACTTCTTGATACCAATTTTTTTGATGGCACTCTTTACCTCTGCGCTTGCGACCACCATTCTTGCTCGTCCGTACTCGGTAGCCTTGAACTCCAGCACGCTTATGTCGTCACCTTCCTCCCATTTGCGATCTGTGTCCTTGCCCACGTAGCGAAACTCTCCCGCAATGATATGGGCACGCTGAGCGGCTCGTTTCGCTGCTCAAAGAAAAGGTGAGTGAAGTAGATTTCGATTTGACTCGTTTGCCGGAAGTCGTAATGGATGGCACAGGTCAGCGGTACTTAATCCTACTAGGAAAAGAGCAATTGGAAGTCGCCGTCCGTGGCCCCTAGGCAATCTGAACGCATTCCTTCATCATGCGCTAGGCTAGTCTCATGTCCCAGAAATAAGTGAACTAAGTCGGGCCCGGATTGCATCTAAAATGCAGGAGGCTCAGATGCGAACCGGACGTCCCAAGCAACCCTTGATTGTGACCAACGAAGAGCGCCGGCGACTCGAATCGTTAGCCCACCGGACGCGCAGCCAAGGCCTGTTGGCTCGTCGCGCTCGGGTAGTGTTGGGCTGTGCCGAAGGACTGGATAACAAGACGGTCGCCAAGAAGTTGCGCTGTTCGTTGGGCATGGTTGGCAAGTGGCGGTCGCGCTTCCTGGAAGCGCGCATGGAAGGGCTATACGACGAACCACGTCCCGGAGCGCCACGCAAGATCAGCGATGATCAGGTCGAAAAGCTAGTGGTTCAAACTCTAGAAAGCACGCCTCGCGGCCAAACCCACTGGAGCACGCGCGGTTTAGCCAAAGCGAGCGGACTCAGCCGGATGACAATTAGCCGGATTTGGCATGCCTTCGGATTGCAGCCGCACCGAGCGGACACGTTCAAGCTGTCGCCGGACCCGCAACTGATTGAAAAAGTGCGCGACATCGTGGGTTTGTATATGAACCCGCCCGAGCACGCAGTCGTGTTCTGTGTCGACGAGAAGAGCCAAATCCAGGCGTTAGACCGCACGCAGCCACTGTTGCCGATGCGGCCGGGGCAAGTGGAGCGCGGCACGCATGACTACAAACGCCATGGCACGACTTCGCTGTTTGCCGCGTTGGAATTGAAGACCAGCCGCGTGATTGGCCAACTGCACCGCCGCCACCGCTCGCAGGAATTTCGCCAGTTCCTCGATGTGATCGAGGCGCAAGTGCCCGCTGGACTCGATGTGCATATTATTGTGGACAATTACGGAACCCACAAAACTGCCATCATCCGGAAATGGTTCGCCAAACGTCCACGCTTTCATGTCCACTTCACTCCCACCTACGGATCCTGGATCAACCTGGTGGAGCGATGGTTCGCCGAACTCACCAACAAGCGAATTCGACGGGGCGTGTTCCGCAGTGTAAAAGACCTGGAAGCGGCCATCCGCGAATTCATCGACGTGCACAATGAAGATCCCAAGCCCTTCGTTTGGACCAAAACCGCGGACCAAATCCTGGCCAGCATCGCTCGTTACGCGCAGCGCACGACCGCCTCTAACTTATGACACGAACCACTGGGACAGGAGACTAGCAGCGATTGTCATATCGCTCGGTCTCCACCTTGCAGGCCGCTCGCCCCGCCCTCGGCCCCGCCCACACGCCCCCGCACCTCGCTCCACACGTTAACCTTCTAGTACATGGATGTTAACTCGAACGTTACCGAGGTCACTTTTGCCGTCGCTGCACACTACCCCCGCCTCGCGTTGACTTGCAACTCCGTCTTACCTAACATGGCAGCCGCATCTTCTTTCGCCAGCCTTGGGGTTGGCAAAACCATGATCGGCCAGACCATTTCGCATTACCGCATTGTCGACAAGCTTGGCGGCGGCGGGATGGGTGTGGTTTACAAAGCGGAAGACACGCGGCTGCATCGTTTTGTCGCACTCAAGTTTCTGCCCGATGAAGTGGCCAAGAATCCCCAGGCACTCGGCCGCTTTCAGCGCGAGGCGCAGGCGGCTTCGGCGCTGAACCATCCCAACATCTGCACCATTTACGACATCGGCGAGGAGAATGGCCAGGCGTTCATCGCCATGGAATATCTGGACGGCGTGACTCTGAAGCACATGATCGCCGGGCGTCCGCTGGAGATGGACACGCTGCTCGCGCTCGCGATCGAGATTGCCGATGCGCTCGACGCCGCGCATGCCAAGGGCATCATTCACCGCGACATCAAGCCCGCCAACATTTTCGTCACCGAGCGCGGTCATGCCAAGGTGCTGGACTTCGGATTGGCCAAGGTCACTGCGGTCGGCAGCGGCAGCGTGGACGCGGCGGGAGTGCTCTCGCAGGCGACCGCCATGAGCGAAGACCACCTGACCAGTCCCGGATCGACCATGGGGACCGTGGCTTACATGTCTCCCGAGCAGGCCAAAGGCAAGGAACTCGATGCGCGCAGCGATCTGTTTTCTTTTGGCGCGGTGCTGTATGAGATGTCGACCGGAACCCTCCCGTTTCGCGGGGACACTTCGGCGCTGATCTTCAATGCAATTCTGGAACGGCTGCCCACGCCTCCGATCCGGCTCAATCCGGACTTGCCCGGGGAGATGGAACGCATCGTCAGCAAGTCGCTGGAGAAAGACCGCAATCTGCGTTATCAACACGCCGCTGACATGCGCTCCGACTTGCAGCGGCTGAAGCGGGACACGGAGACGGGGCGCGCTGTGGCCGCGGTCAGTTCTGGCAGCGTGCCGGCGCGCTCAGGAATCTGCTGCCCCTCCTTCTTCCGCTTCAGTTGCAACGCCGCCAGGCGTCGGCGATCTTCGGCCGCCGCAAGAGCGGCGTCGGCGTCAAGCGTACCGGTGGCGGTAGTTGCGCGCCGAGCCGCCGCGGAAGTTGTGGAAGATTGCAGTGCCGGTGGTTGCGCTTCTGGCCGCAGTCGCTGCCGGAATTTTTTTCTACTCGCGCCGCTCACAGGCCTTGACCGAGAAAGACTCCATTCTGCTGGCGGACTTCGTCAATACGACCGGCGACAGCGTTTTCGATGGAACCCTGAAGCAGGCGCTGGCGGTGCAACTGGAGCAGTCGCCATATTTGAATGTGTTGCCCCAATCGCGGATTCAGGAGGCGTTACGTTTCATGGGCCGGTCTCCCGACGAGCGCGTGACCAGCGATGTGGCGCGAGAAATCTGCATGCGGGAAGGCGTGAAGGCCATGCTGACCGGCTCGATTTCGGGACTGGGCAGCCATTACGTCGTTGATCTGAATGCGGTGAACGCGCAGAACGGCGATTCGCTGGGCCGGGCGCAAGTGGAGGCGGAGAGTAAGGAACAGGTCCTGAAGTCGCTGGACAAGGCGGCATCCGATCTGCGGCAAAAACTGGGCGAGTCGATCGGTTCGGTGCAGAAGTTCGCCACTCCGCTGGAACAGGCGACGACGTCTTCATTGGAGGCCCTGCAGGCCTTCACTTTGGGACAGGCCGAGCATCAGAAGCAGATTGATGAGAAGGCCATTCCTCATTTGAAGCGGGCTATTGAACTGGATCCGAATTTTGCCATGGCCTACGCGACGCTGGGTGTGGCTTACGGCAACCTGACCCAAGCCACACAGCAACGCGAGAACCTGACCAAGGCCTTCGATCTCAAGGATCGCGCCAGTGAGCGCGAAAAGCTGTATATCTCAGCTCATTATTACAGCGAGGTGACGGGAGAGCTGGACAAGAGCCTCGCGATCTATGAGCAGTGGAAGCCAGACCTATCCCCGCGACACAGTCCCATGGGACAACCTGGCCCTCGGCTACTCGATCGACCGGAGCAGCAGGAGAAGTCTCTGGCCAGTGCCACCAAGCCTGCAGCTGGACCCGAAGGATAGTTACGCATAATCAGGACGCAGCCGACTCCTATGAGCACCTTGGCCGCTATGATGAAGCCAAGGCCATTCTCGATCGAGCCGCTGCTCAGAATCTGGGTGAGCTCGACTGGCTCCATCTCCCGCTATGAGTTGGCGTTTCATGCGGGGGGATGAAGCTGGCATGCATAGCGCCATGGATGCGACCAAAGGAGACTCGCTTGAGCCGGTCCTGTTCCTGCTCAAGGGGAACAGTCAATGCGCTGTAGGGAAGATACAGAACGCCAGGCAGAGCTTTGTCGCAGGGCGTCGAGTTTGGCTCAAAGATTCGGCATTAAGGAGCTGTCCTCCATCCTTCGACTGCTGGACGCGGTTTGCGAGGCTGAGATTGGCAATGAGGCCCTCGGCGCGACAGAAGGCGAATGCAGTGCGCTGCCACGTCCGACCGACGGGACACGCGCAGTGACGGCGGCTGACGTACTGGCCCGAGCCGGCGACGCCAGCCAATCTCAGAAACTGATGGAACAAGCTGGCCAAGGATTCTCCGACCGACACCTTGTGAACACAGTCTGGCTGCCGATCGCGCGGGCGGCGAACCAGATACGACGCCAACCAAGCCGCACAAGCCGTTGACACTCTGGAAGTCTCCACGCCGTACGAGATGGGCTCGCCTCCGAACGGCGCCGGCTACTGGCCCATGTACGTTCGCGGCGAAGCGTATTTGCACTTGCGGGATGGCGCCAAGGCGGCCGCCGAGTATCAGAAGATTCTGGATCATCGCGGCATCGATCCGACCAGCCCGCTCTATACCCTGGCGCGGCTGGGATCTGGGACGGGCCTACGCGCTGCAGGGAGATAAAGCCAAAGCGAAAGCAGCTTACCAGGACTTCTTTGCGGCCTGGAAAGATGCCGACCCCGATGTTCCCATCCTGAAAGAAGCCAAGGCCGAGTACGCCAAACTGCAATGAGTAGGCGCGAGCGTCCTCGCTCATGCGGGAGCGGCAAGGACCGTGGTTCCCTTTGCCGACGGAAAAATCCGGATACCACATCTCTACAGATTCTGGTTCCGCTGGGCCTGTGGCACTCGCGCACGAGCGGGCGCTCGCGCCTACATTACAACCTGATATGATTGCTGCTCCCTGACCTCGCTGGCGCTGCCTGCGTATGGCGCTGCGAACGTCATATTTCATGCGCATACGACGTCGACTCCCCATCCTGTTTGGCGTGGTGCTGGTCATCGCCGCCATCGCCCTGGCAGTCGTGCTGCGCAAGCATGCCCCACCGGAACCTGCCCGCCTGCTTCCCGGGGCTGACGGCTATTTTTACGTCAATCTGAAATGGGTGCGCCGTGCCAACATCGCCGGGCAAATACCCGACGTTCCCCATGAACCGGAATACCAGCAGTTCATCGAGGCGACCGGGTTTCAATTTGAGCGCGACCTCGATCAGGCAGCTTTCGCCATCCATTATCCGGCGGTCAAAAAGAATGCCAACCCCGCGACTCCAGACCCGCCGCGATTTTCGGAAGTGTTTGTAGGCAGGATTGAAGGAGAGCGGCTGCGGGCTTATCTGGGTAAGATTTCTGGATCGGTAGAGAATTACCGCTCGGTGGATATTTACAACATTCCGCTCGAGGGCCGCACCTTGCGGGTTGCGGTTCTTGGTTTCGACACGGTGGCGGCGTCGAACCACGACGATCCCCTGGTGATTCGCGGCATCATAGATCGGTCGCGCAAGCTGGCTTCTCCCTTTGGCGGGCCTGCACTGTTGCGCCGGTACTACAAGTATGTTCCCTTTGCCAGCCTGGGCTGGGCCATCTTCAAAGTGGATCCCGCGGCAGCTTAGCCAGCCGGAGTGCCTTGTCATTCTTGTTCACCAAGCCGGCCACTGTGGTGGCGTCGGCACGGTACCTGGGGCGGGTGCATTTCCGGGCGGAGGCCTTCACCGGCAGTAAAGACGACGCTCAGCGATTGACCGAACAGGTGGGGACGTTTCTCCAACTCTTTCACGCGGCCGAGGGGACCGTTTCAACGCCGGGCAGCGATCCTGACGTGAAAGCGTTTTTTGACGGACTGAAAGTGCAGCAACATGACGATCGTACGGTGCTGACGGCGGCCATCCCGCCCGGGTTCCTCCGCAAGGCAGTAGCGTCGCCCCCGGCAGAGATTCAACCGCCTGCTCCTCCTCCTCCTGCTGCCAAGAGCAAATAGCATGTAACCTCGAACTTCCCCACGCATCTTTTCTGAGAGAGATCGGCAACGGCCACACGGGACGGCTACCCCTAGGTTTGTAGCGCCGGCACCACTCGTAGCCGGTCCCGGTATTGATTAGGGCTCACTGGCTGCAGCAGGTACAATAAATCCCGATGTCCACGCTTCCACTTCCCATTGCGGCGTTTCTGGCAGGGCTGGTTTCCTTTCTCTCGCCTTGCGTTCTGCCGCTGGTTCCAGGCTACGTTTCGCTGATCTCGGGAGCCGGCGTGGAGGAGCTGAAAACCCAGGAATCCCGCCTTCTGGGCAGAGTGATGCTGAATTCCATCGGCTTCATACTGGGTTTCAGCGTGGTATTCATTTCGCTCGGCGCGATCTCAACCGAGGTCGGGCAGTTACTGGCGCGCTACAAGTCAGTGCTGGCGCAGGTGGCCGGGGTGGTCATCATTCTGTTTGGATTGCACCTGACCGGCCTGTTCAAGATCAAGGCGTTATACACCGACGCGCGCCTGCATAGCGTGAAGGGCGGCAGCACACCCTGGGGAGCATTCCTGATCGGCTTTGCCTTCGCTTTTGGTTGGACGCCTTGCGTGGGCCCGATCCTGGCCGTCATCCTGGGCTTTGCCGCGACCCAGGATTCCGTAGCCAAGGGAATCTTGTTGCTGGCGGTTTACTCGATGGGCTTGGCCGTGCCCTTCCTGCTGACTTCGCTGGGCATCGAGCGCTTTCTCAAGTTCTACAAGCGCTTTCGCATGCACATGCATGCGCTCGAAGTGGCCAGCGGAGGTTTGTTGATCGTGCTCGGCCTGTTGCTGGTGTTTGGGCGCTTCACCATCATCTCGAACTATTTATCGTTTCTGAATCGATTCGCACTTTGATGGGTAATATAAGAGGGAGCTTGTCGTGAAACGCGATCCAGTGGTCATTATCGTGGTTGCCATGGTGGTGACCGTCATGATTGTGTTCGGCTTTCAGATGGCGCGGCGAAATGCTGGTCAGACCGCGAGCGCGGGCCCCAGCATGACTGGTCAGGCTGCGCCGGATTTCACTTTGGAATCGCTCGACGGCAAGACCGTGCGTCTGTCCGATTTTCGCGGCAAGGGCGTGCTGCTGAACTTCTGGGCCACCTGGTGCCAGCCCTGCAAGATTGAGATGCCCTGGTTTGCCGAGTTGCAAAAGCAGTACGGACCGCAGGGATTGCAGATTGTCGGCGTGGCCATGGACGACGCCAGTCCCAAGGAGATTGGAGAGTTCGCCCACGACCTGGGCGTGAACTATCCCATCCTCGTGGGAAAAGAAGAGGTTGGAAACGCCTACGGCGGGGTACAGTTTCTGCCTGCAACCTTCTACATCGGGCGCGATGGCAAGGTCGTAGATAAAGTGTTCGGGCTGAAGGGCCGGGGCGAAATCGAGGATAGTATCAAGAAGGCGTTGGCCGAGGGCCAGGCCGTGCAGGCGCAAAAGTAACGTAGCGGGCGGATCCAAAGCCTTCTAACATTTCCTCTGATGCTCATACTGCGCAAGGTCGTGCCCGGATTAGCTCTGCTGGCGGTGCTGGCGGCCGGGCAGGAGAGTCCCACTGATCCTTCTGCGAACCAGGATATTCCGGGACGAAAGGCTCCGTCCGTCTCCATGACGCCGTCACCCGTGGTTACCATCACCCGGGGGAAGTCGAACCCGGTGAATCTGCGTTTTCACGTTGGCTCGGGCTTTCATGTGAATTCCAACCATCCTAAATCTGAATTCCTGATCCCGACCGTGCTCAAGCTGAGTGCGCCAACGGATATTGTGATCGGAAGGGTCACCTATCCCGCAGGCTCCGAGATGAGCTTCGCTTTTGCCCCAGAAGACAAATTGAGCGTCTATAGCGGAGAGTTTCCGGTAGTGGTGGAGGTGCGTCCGCTGGCTGAGGTAATTCCCGCGAAGTATATGATTCGCGGAGAACTGAAATACCAGGCCTGCGACAATGCCGCCTGCTATCCTCCCAAGAAATTGCCGGTGCAATTCGAAGTCAAGGTCATTAAAGGCCCTCCCCCGCGGCGCAGGAATCCTGGACAGAGTCCGCACGTACACTTGTAGCCTCGGCGTCGTGACTCCGAGTCAGGCTGGTGAAAATCGAGTAGAGACGCTTCCGTCTGAACAATCTGAGCTTGAAACCTCAAGCCACCAGAGTACAATTGCCGGGATAAGTGTTTTCCCCCGGTACGAACCCGCCAGACAAGCATGCGATTTTTGACCGGACTGGTTACGCCATGGAACCAGAGATGTAATGCTTCTTTTGCGGGTTGGATAAATTGAATGACTACTCCGCCTGAGCAGAAACGGCTGGATTCGAAAGCGCCCTTTGAAGTTTTACCTCCTGAAATTCTCCCTTCGGGTCAATCCTCGGCAGATTTCAAGGCAGTATCCCGCCTTGACAGTCTTGCTGACTACGTCAGCCGAACCGTTCTGGAGACTTTGCCTAACGACCTGACCAGAATGATTTACCTGGCCTCGTTGCGAGACTGCAATAGTGGAACGTATCTCCATCCGCAGCTCTCACAACAGAGCGGAGTTCAGGCGGCGGATGTGGCATTGCGGGCTTGCCATGAGCGCGTCTTTCGTCGCCTGCTGACCACGCGATTGCCGGACTACGTGGTCCAGTTGCAAGAATATATCCGCTATACCCGGGGCGAAATCCTTACTGTGCTGAAAACCTGGAAGTCATTGCAGGCTTACCGGGCTACGGTTCCAGTGAGCGCGCTGGCCACGTCCACTGAGCTGTACTTTCTGAATGTTGCGATCGCATTGGAAATCGTGGGCCGCCAAGTGCCGGGCGACCGGCAGTGCTAGTGCGTCGGCGCGCCGCTCGGTAGTTGGTCAAAGGGAAGCCAGGCGTTGATCACGCGGCCGATTACCGAGGCCTCTCGCGGCACCTTGAAGCGTCTTACGGGCTGGCGAGAAAGCGGATACGGCAGTAGCGTTAGTTCCTTCCCTTCCAGTTGGCACCAGCAACAGCTGTGTCCATCGGTGTGCCACACCAGGTAAACCGGACGTTCACGGATGGTCTTCCAGTCAGAAACCTGAACTGCATTCTGCATTACGTCGACTTCGACCAAAGATCCGGGAGGAATCAACTCGCCCATAGTGTAATCTTTGAGGCCCACGACGGCGTAGCGGTATCGTCTGGGATCGAGGCGTTTGCGCAGAGCCGCCGGAAGAGTGGCCAACTCCTGCGGGTTTAGTTTGAGCAGGCTGGTCTCGTGACTGTTGAAGTTGGCGTCGAAGTTCAGTTGAAAGCGGAAACCAGGTTCCCGAACCTCCGTGGTCTCAAGCCGAGGCAGGCCTGGTTCAACTTGGCCGGCATATTGCCGGACATCATTCACGTCAATCCCGAAAACGAGGAGGAGCTCCTCCAGGGAAACTTTGAGACAGGCGGCTAAACTAAAGAGCTTGTGAATGCTGGGGACCGAGCCAGTTTCGATATCGGCCAGGGTTGAGTGTGAAACATAAAAATCAGCATTGCCCTTGACATCGGCAATCGATCGGCTGATACGTTCGATGTCGCTGGATTTGACAAATCGCTCTTCGCGCAACTCCCTAATCCATTTGCCCGAGTCCATGTTGGTGGCCGTGAATTCCCCGTTTCAACCGCCAATTTGCGGGTTCATGAAGGATGCCCTCCATGGTCCGCTGAAATGCCCCACGAAAGTAAGAGAAAAAACTTCTCCCTATCCCAGCAACCGCGAAACTTTTCAAATGGAATAAACAGAGATTCAAACCACCTGCACTGGGGGCGCTCCTCGCAACCCGATGAATCTTTACCCTGTCATCAATGCTTGCTCGACGTCCCACTGTCGTTGTTGCCGGATCCGGCCGAGGTGCGTGAGCAATTCCTCATACTGTATTTCGACCCCTGGCAGCGACAACGCCCAGCCCGGGAACAACCATCGCAGCCACAAGTAGGGTTGAGCCAGCAATAAGTTTACACGAAGCCGAAGCGCGCCCCGGATCAAGTCCTCCGCTTCGCTGGCCAGCATGGGACTTGGTTCCGTCTTCGCCAGTTGCCCCAATTTCAATAGCATAGAGGCATTTTCTCCTACCAAATCCAGCCAGCGCAGGGCCAATGCAATGCGCTTCCTTTGGAAAAGCCGGAACTCGCTCGAGGGCAGCGACTGGCGAAGATATCGTTCTTCAGCGGGATCGAGCAGCACTCGAAACAGCTCCGGGTTGACTGCGTGATTTCTTGCTTCCCAGTCTGCAAGACTAGTGATTCGGGGGACGCCAGGGCGAAGAATCGTCCAGACTAGATACAAAGACAAAACGCTGGCCAACAGAATTGTTATCGTCGATACCATTTGTCAACGTGCTCACTTAGTGCGTCGTTCCAATTCTCCAAGTCGGAGCCAGGCAAACGGTCGACCGGATTCCCGCTCTGGGGCCGGAGGAAATAAAAGGCCCAGATCAAGACGCCGAGATTATATGCCGCCGGCCGTAGTAACACAAAGGCCGTGTCCGTCACGACGTGGAGGTGGGCACGAAGCTCAAGCAGGATCAGGTCCAAGGCCGAATACACACCGAAACCTGCTGCGATTCCTAGCGGAATAGTGATGCCAGGTGAGTCCCAGGCGAGACATCATTGCGATCGCCACAATCAGCAGACACACTTGCAGAAACCGGGCGGAACGCTCCTGTAGGATGATCCATTCGAAAGCCAGGTCCGCTCCACTGGGGCCTTCGCCCCAAATGAGCAAGGCGAGAGCCAATGCGCCCGCAATAACGCCGGCCACGGAGAGCGCCCGCAGAAGAAATCTCAAGAACGGATACGGCCGGGCAAAATGCCCGACCAGTTCGAAAACCACGCCCAAGGACAACAGAACTGCGACGCCTTCTCCCCACCAATAGACACTTGAGTAGCGGTCCCCTGGTTGTGGCAGAAAGTAGAGGGCGGCATCTCGTGCTGGTAGCAGGAGGGTGTAACTGAAAAAAAGGGGGAATCGTCCAACCAGTCCCCGGCGCCAGATGACGAAGGCGATTACAACCAGCATCACCAAAGGCAAGAGCCAAAGTACGGAAGTCGACAGCCGGGAGAAGTTCATGGGCCGCACTGGCAGGCTACGCGCAAACCAGACGGCCCACAAGTAATTTAGATCTTTACTTTGCGCGTCCTATGGCTCACTTCCCGCCGCAGTGCCCCGGTGAACACATGGGTGGCGGAGCCCCGCCGTCGGCAAATGAAGCGGTTGAGGTAGCACCCAGCAGCACCAGCGTCGCAAGCATTAAACGAACAACCCTTTTCATGGGAAGCATCCTCCGTGGGATATAGCCCAGCATATTTTTTTCGCGGGAGGAAATCCGAAGTGTTCGAAAAACGCGCGATGGAAAACTACTTGTCGTCGGTCTACCGACAGACTGAATCGTGGCTTGAACGTTTCAAAACTTGTGGCTTGATGACGATTCTGCCTTGATTCCAGATTCTTCGCTGACCTTGGCAGGCGGCAAATTGAGATTGACGCCAGCAATGCACTGAGGCTCGCTTCGTCGGTCAACCGACGAGGGGAGCCTGACCCCAACCTAGAACACCCGGAAAAGTATGCTGGTCGCTGGTTTCGGCCAGTTCAGCAAAACATGCTTTTCAGCAAAGACACTTCTTTTTTGCTCCGGGCTGCCGCAACCGCGAATCTGGGGCAGCGGCGCTACTGGTTTTGGCTCCGTGCGCGGCCCGGGGACTGGTCTCTTTGCGGCTCTCGATTCGTCGAGGCTGTGGCATGTATTGGGCCGGCCGTTGGACCCTCTGGGCACGCGGGCCTTGTTCGGCATGTTGCTCGGAGCCTTAAATATGGGGCTTCACTGCTAGTGGTGATGTCGCGCACTCCGCGCTGAAGCCGGGCATCTGATTTCCGTCACGGCGGCCGTCTGGTCCGCAGAAAGCAAATGTCATCACGAAAGCGCCTGAATTCAATATTGCTTTGTTGAAAGTTTGGGGAAAGTTCTGACGTGCCGAGTTCAGCAGCGCAAACCAGTCGCAGGCACGCTACTCTGCGCCAAGCCTCTTGAGCGGCAACAGGGACGCACCAAGAGAGGTAGCACCGGTCTCTGCTGACGGAGCAAAAAGTCGGGCTAGTATCGATGAATGGATGCGTCTGCCGCAGTTCATGGTCTGTTCCGGATACCACGCGCGGGGCCCGCGTTTCGCTGGAGTGAAGCCGGCGAAGATGCCACGCCGGAGTGTGGCTGGGACGCTCGAGCCGAGAGCATCAGGAATATTCTGAGCCAGGAAGGGCGCACCATCACTCAACTTTCCGCGGCCACGCGGCGGCGTTATGGAAGCAATTCGTCATATTTCATTCCCGCAACTTTCCTGTACCAGCTGAGGAGCGGCGTCACGCCTCATGTTTGTCAGCTCGTGGCCTTGAGCGAGAGTACGGGATACCGATTCGTTGACTGGTTGCGAATGTGTGGTTTTGATCTGCAGCAGATTCCCCGCCTGCAAATTCGGCTGCACCCGGAGCGCACGGTTTTGGTTACCCCAATGGAAGACTGCTTCGAGCCGTTCTTGCCCCCACCTTCGTTTGGTTACGAGAGAGGCGCGAGCTCATCTACCAGTTCTCACTTGAACGAGTGGGGCGCCCACCGCCACTACCTGTTCGCCAAGATCGGAACTAATGATGCACTGGTTTGCCCCAGGCTTCCGCCCGGCAGCATTGTGCGTGTCGATCGGTACTATGCTCGCCGAGCTCGTGGCGCCAGGAGTCACCTCCTATGGCTGGTCGAGCAACCCCATGGACTGACGTGCTGCCAGCTGAGATGGATTGACGATCGCCAAATCGTGTTGCTGCCGAGTCGTCCGCCTTGGGGACGCTGGCCGCTACGTCTACCGACGGAAGCGCGGATTCTCGGTTTCGTAGATATGGATTTCCGTCTGCGGGAGCAGGGGGAACTGCAACCCAAAGCTGAGCCCATGAACCTCGAACTGTTTTTCCCCTCGCAGCAACAAGAAGAGAGAATGAGGTTTTCGGACTTGCTACGAATCTCGCGCAGGCGTGCAGGTTTAACCTTCCGGGCAGCGCATCGGCTCAGTCGCGTTATGGCTCAAATCCTGGGAAACCGGGAGTACGCGATCGCCTTGGGTATGCTTTCCGACTACGAGGCCATGGGCAAATTGCCGCGACACATTGCCAAGATAATGAGTCTTTGTGCCGTCTACTGCATGGATGTTCGGGAGTTGATGGAGTCCGCGGGAGTGTACATCGACGATTCTGCGAAATTGCCTCTCCCCACACCCGATGGCCGTCTGCAAATTCACCCCGAGTTTCTGGACAATGCCTCCCGTCCCGGAATGAGCGGCAGCGTGACCGGCTACGCCCGTTCGGCCGGCGCTCAGTCGTAAAGATCGCCACAGTTGGCGTGCTGCACCCCGCTCCGCAGTGTCGGTAACCCCGAAATCGGTTACTTACGAAAGTACAAATAAAACCCTTCCGGCGTATGACTCTCGTGTTTTGACGCAGGCACCGACTGACCCTACGATGATGGCTGCATGGGAGCCCCCGCTTCCGGCCAATCTCTCCCAACACAGTTCTGGTTTCAGGATGTCCGCCGACTGTGGCGGCAGATGGAGGCTGGGCGGGGCAATGAAGGGTTATCACAAGATGAAATTTTCGCATCGCAGCTCAACCGCGAAATGCGGCACCCGCGGCTTCAGCATGCTGGAGCTGATGATCGTGTGTTGCGTGATGCATGATTGTGGCCGGGATCAGGTTCATGGCGCTGCAACCGGCCCTGAAGGACGCCCGGGCGAATTCAGGCTTTCGAGAATGCCATGATGCCGCTGCGAATGGCTCGTCAGCGCGCCATCGCCGAACGCAAGCAGTACATCGTGTGCTTTGGAGTCGCAGCCCCAGCCGGCGCTATTACGCCAATCGCGCCCACCGCGCAGAGCATTCAGATCTTCCGGTGGGATGCCGGAACGGCCCTCTCCGCCGCGGCGCAAGTCACCGCCGTCACATTGCCCAACGACATTCAGTTTCAGACCTTGGCCGGGTTACCCAATGGTGCGGCAACGGTACCGGACGGATTCGGAAACGCAACCGTTGCCATCGATCTTGATCAAGGCGTCGCCGGGGGCGGGATCAAGAACCAGGTCATGTTCATGCCCGACGGTTCGGCGCACGACGTCAACGGAAACTTGAACAGCGGAATCGTGTACGTCGCCCGCAACGGAGATCTGTTCAGCTCCCGGGCCGTCACTTTGTACGGCGCGACCGGCAGGATCCGGGGATGGCGTCTGATTAAGAGTGGGGGGGCCATATGGTTCGCAACAATGACCACAGGGAATCGCGTGTTGACGGCCAAGAAATATGAGCAACAGGGTTTCGCCCTGCTCGAAACTCTTATCGCCATCGTGGTGCTGATGATTGGACTGCTGGCTGTACTGGCGACCTTTGCCATGGCCATCGGCAACACTAAGTCGGTGCAGAACGACAGCATCGCCCGCCAAAAGGCGGCAGAAGCGGTGGAGAGCATTTACACTGCCCGCCAAACCGGCCAGATCACGTTTGACAAGATCCAGAACGTGGGCGCGGGCAACGGGATATTCACGGTGGGATTTACGGCCATGACCGATGCCGGTCCCGACGGCCTGGATAACACTGGCGACGATGTTCCCGCCGTTCCGGTCCGGTTGCCGGGCCCGAGCGGAGTGATCAAAAACACCACCGCAGGACGTCTTGGTGACCTGGGAAATTTCACCCGGCAGGTTCCGATTACGAACGTGCCCGGAAACCCTAACGTCGACAGATTACCGTCAGCGTGCGTTATCCGGTACCGCAGGGCTGGTACAAGACCTATCAGGTGCAGTCCTTGATTTCTTCGTACCGCTAAGAGGAGACACATGAGATCCACCGAACAAAACGCGCGCGGTTTCAGTCTGATGGAATTGCTAGTCGCCATGGCTCTGGGACTGATTGTTCTCGGCGGCCACCACGCAGCTGTTCAAGAGCGGGATGGATGCGACGCACCTGGTGACGCAGTCGTCGGAGATGCATCAGAACGCTCGCGCCTCGCTGAACCTGATAGCGAAAGATGTGAGCATGGCCGGTTCCGGGTCTGCCCTCGGGCGGCCTGGCGTTGCCTTACGGCGCCGGATCGACGCCTTCATTCTTCGCTGTTGACACCGGCCAGGCCTGGCTGGCCAACAACACCTATCCGGACCAACTACATGTACGGCATCATTCCGGGCGTGGGCAACGGCATTGAAGTCGGCGGACCCGCCTATCATCGACGCGGCCACCGGGAACGTGTCGGACGCGATCACCGCGGTCTATGCCGACTACGCCTTCCCGCTCAATCAGTACACCGTCACGTTTCCCGTCGCCACGAACCCGAATGGAGATGCTGGTGAAGTTCACGCCTCCCGCGGCTCCGCCGGCGGGCTTTCCCGCCATCCAGTCCCCCACCGGACTTCAAGTGGGCGATCTGATCCTGCTAAAAATAACGCCGGCAACGCTGTGGGTGAAATCACCGGGATCACGCCGGTGGGGGCTAAGCACCAACCTGGCATTCGCCAACGGGGACCCGTTGAATATGAACCAGTCGGGCGCAGCCAACGCAAACATCAAGTACATCATGGGCGGGGGCGCGACCGTTGCGACCCGGATATGGGCGGTCACTTATTTCATCGAGGTTCCGGCGGCCGCTACCGGACAGGCGCCCCGGCTGATGCGTCAAGTCAACGGGCAGAAGCCGATGCCGGTCGCCGATAACGTAATCGATCTGGCCATCACCTATGACGTGTGCGACGGCACCAACGGTCCAAACTGCTCCGGCATCCAGAATCCTCTGGCCGCTCCTTTCTCCCCTAACCAGATTCACAAGGTAAACATTCAGGTCATGGGGCAAACGCTGACTTCATTATGGAAACAAATCCAGGAGTACGGTTCTGGCCACTTCCGTGAGTACGCGCAGCTTGGCGTTTCAAGGATCGATATCAATAAGGCTGTCACTGAAGACGGTCTTTCAGGAGAGAAGACGTAGCTTCAGGAGATCATCATTATGGCAGGGCTAAGGGACGATCACGGGGATTTACGCTCATCGCGAGTTTGCTGGTGCTGGTGCTGTTGTCCGGCCATCGCGGCCGGCCTTTTGTTTATGGTCCAGGGCGCAGGCCAGGTTGGCAGCAATGATCTGGAAACCAACCAGGCCTATTACGGCGCCGAATCCGGCATGGAGTTGCTGACCGCCAATTTGGCGGCGCTGTACCAGCAGTCCCAGTCGCCCACCCCCCTGCAACTCAATGCCCTGACCAACAATACGCCGACCAGCGCCATGATTGGCTCCATGGCGTATCAGGAGAGCATCACTTGGACGCCGGACGCCAACGGCAACCCGGCCAGCCACACCAGCGTCATCAGTGCCGGATCCAATGCCGGTCTCACCGCGGAAATCATCCCACTGACCTTGAACGTAAGCGCAGTCCGGCCCGGTGGCGCAGTCAGTGAATATGACGCGGGGCGTGGAAGTGGCGCTCATCCCGGTTTTCCAATTTGGCGTTTTTTCCGATAGTGATTTGAGTTATTTCGCCGGCCCGACATTTCGACTTTCAAGGGCCGGGTGCACACCAATGGCAACTTGTTCCTGGCCGAAGGCAATGGCACCGTCTCGTTCTTGATGACAAGATCACGGCCGTAAAGCGAAATCATCCGCGACCGGCTGGCCAACAATTTCACCGACGGGGTTAACTATCAAGGCGGCGTCTTCGTACTCAACAAGGGAGGCGGTTGCGATGGGACGGTCGCGCAGGCGATTGTAAAGGCCACCTGCAAGACGTTCCCCATTGGCAATGCCAGCTGGAACGGTGGAATCCCGACGGGCGCTGGTGCACTCAATTCGAATGCCTCACCCAACGACTGGAGCACGGTTTCCAACACCTACTTCAATAAGTTCCTGGGCAACGGCCTATCGCTGGGAGTCGCCCCTCTCACTCTTCCTTTTGTGCAGGGCGCGACCAGCGCGGCAAAGATCAGATTCAGATCATACGCAAGACCATCGATCCTGCTGAGTTACCCGGTTCAGCGCTGGGATCGTCGCGCGAGTACAACCGGGCCAACATCAGGGTCCTGCTGGCGAGCTCACAGGCGGACCTGCATCCGGAACGTGGTCCGCTTGGCGACGGCCAGGATGTGAACCTTGAGAACCGGGCAGTGGGGGGAGCGTGCCCGCCCGCGACCGGCTTTCCGGTGGCGGTGACTGGTGTCGGAACTACCAGGTTCGCGATGGCCACCGCAAACGCGATGCCCAACACCGGCGCTAAGGACCTGAGTTGGGTGAAACCCACCGTCCCAGCCAACGGGAGTACCTGCGATCCCTGGAGCCTGGTAGATGGCTGGCTGCGGGTCGAATACAAGAATACGGCGGGAGTTTGGACTGGCATCACCACGGAGTGGCTGGCTCGCGGGTTCGCCCGAGGGATAGCGCCACCGACCGCGCCGCAAACCAACGGAGTTCACCAGAACGCAATCCTGATTTTCCAGCAACAAGCGGACCGCGATGCCAGTGGCACCATAACCGCCGCGAAGGATGCTCCGCTCAACACTATCGATGGTGCGCCGGCCGCTCTGACAACGTCCAGCCGATTCAGTTGGTATCCCATCAACTTCTACGATCCCCGGGAGGGCTTCCCCCGCGACGTGGCCCCCGCCGGCATGGCCAATCCTGCTTGTTACGTGAACGGGATCATGAATGCCGTCGAAATCGACGTGGGCAACTTGCAGAAATGGATACAGGGAATCGGCCCCGGCGCGAGCGGACCATCGGTGGAAAACAGCAGCCAGAACGGCTATCTGCTGTATTTCTCGGATCGTCGCGGCATGGTCGCTGATCCGAACGCGACTCCGGTGGCGAATGTCACTACTGGAGAGTACGGATTCGAGGATGTAATCAACCGCGGTTCAGCCACAGGCACGCCCGATAACAATCTCGAGCCGGCCACGTACTACGCCTTTTCTCCCGAAGACGTCGACCAGAACGGACTTAAAGACAACTGGGGCGCCCAACCCGTGGGTTGGGGTTTTGGGCTCGGCGCTGCCGCGACGACTAACAATCCTTATCAGTCAGTCAACTGCCTAAATGTTGGACGACAGAACGCTGTTACCGGCGCGCGCCACGTGTTGCGGCTGATCGATGGAGGCCTGAACAACCTGCCCTACGCCGGGTGCAGCGAGTTGGGGTGTAGGCGGTTTCACCGTGGCTTCGGAGAACCCTGTTTATATTTGGGGTAACTACAATTCCGATGTCACCGATCCCTTCTGGAACAATACCACCATCGGCACTCCCACCATTACGAACGACGTCAACCATTCTGCTGCGTCAGTCATTGCCGATTCAGTGACCTTGCTTTCGAACGCGTGGTCGGACCTGAACAGCATGAACAATACTCTGAACCTGGCCGGCCGGGTCCCGACCAATACCTATTACAGATTGGCGATCGCGGGTGGAAAAAATATTAACTTCCCGCAGCCCAATAACTGTGCGGCGGCCTGCAACGATTTCGGTACTGATGGCGGCGTGCACAACTTCCTGCGCTATCTCGAAAACTGGGGCGGGGTCACGCTCAGCTATCGGGGTTCGCTGGTCAGCCTGTACTACTCGCAATACAACACCGGCACCTTCAAGTGTTGCAATCTCGTGTATGGCGCGCCCAACCGGAACTACTACTTCGACTCGGCGTTCCTGGATCCGACCAAGCTGCCTCCAGGCACTCCGATGTTGCAGGACGTAGTCAATCTGACCTACTGGCAAGACTTCAAACCGTACTAGCCAGAAATGAATTGCGCCGGCCCTGCACGGGCCGGCGCATTTTTTTGGCTCCAGGCACGCACCAGGGCATCCGCCACCACATACCTACGTAGACCGCGACGCCCCCGTCCGGGTAGGCGAGCGGAGCTCGCCTGGGGTTCGGAGTCAAGAGAATCTTCGCCGAGCGATGCTTGGCCGCACGAGCGAGGACGCGCGTGCCTCACATTAGGACTTGGCGGCTTGGCGGGCGGCAGTGCGCTCATTGAGCGCGAGCGTGACTACGCGCAGCATGTCGTCCCAGGGTGCGGGCTTGCCCGTCCAGATCTCGAACTGGCGTGCCGCCTGGTGGACGAACATCTCGATCCCTGGAATCACTTCCGCGCCGCGCTCTTTAGCCAGCTTCATGAGCCGCGTCTCCGCCGGATCGTAAATCATGTCGAAGACATAGCGCGCGTTGATTTCATTTTCATTCAATGGAGACTCGCGCGTGTTGCCCATGCCGACGGGCGTGGCATTAATGATGACATCGAAGGTGAGCTTTTTCAGGTCGGCGCGCTTGGCGATCCTCGCCCTGGCCTGGTGGGCCAGCTTTTGCGCCGGGCCGGCAGTGCGATTCAGAATGTAAACTTCGGCTCCGCGTTCCTTGAGTCCGAAAACCGCGGCCCGCGCCGCGCCGCCCGCGCCCAGCACCAGGATCTTCGCTTTTTCCAGCGTGATCCGCTGTTCCAGCGGCCGTACCACGCCAGCAGTGTCGGTGTTGAATCCGTAAAGTTTTCCGTCCTGCGCCCGCACCACCGTATTGCACGCGCCAATTTTGGTGGTGTGCGAATCGGTGTTATCGAGATGCTTGAGGATGGCTTCCTTGTACGGCATGGTGATGGAGAGGCCGTGGATGGGAATATCGCGGACGCAGCTCAGCAGATCCTTCAGCGTCTTGGCATGCAGTGCGAGATAGACACCGTTCACATTTTCGCGGCGCAACGCCGCATTCATGATGGCAGGCGAGAGCGAATGTGCGACAGGATCGCCGACGACGCCGTAGATTCTGGTGGCGGCGTCCATCTGCTCGATCCGGTAGGTGTTGCGCAACTCCTGGGCAACGACCTGACCGGGCGCGGTCTTCTCATCGGGACTGACCGCGGCGAAGGTGAACACACTGCCGGCTCGCACTCCGAGCAACCGGCTGATGATGCCTTGTTCGCCCATGCACAGCCCGACCAGAGAATGGCGGTCGCCAAACTTCTCCAGAAATTTCATCATGGTCACGTTGTCGTAGAGAGTCGTGGCCGTGCTGACGATCTTGTAGAAGTCGGCGGGAATCTTCACCATTTTTTCCAGGGTCTGTTCCAGGTTCTTGGTGGCCCGGAAATCGTGGTAGGAAAGAATCAAGGCGGATTTGCTCCGCAGACGCTGCACTTGTTCGGGTTTGCACTTGGCAGCGCTTTGCAGTTCGATATCGAGCAACTGGCAGCCGGATGCGCTGGCCTTTCCCAGAATGTCCAACTGAGCTGCCAACGAGCCCTTGAACTTTCCCCCGCTGGCGGTACGTCGGCACGTAGCGATGGCCGTGAGGTGGGGATGGTATTCCATAAAGCGCTTGATTCGGGGGAGAGCCAGAGCCGGCCGGGGTAAATAGTCTAACCTGAACTCCAGAAAGGTGTTATCCCGGACCAGCGCTTCAGCCTTATCCACCAGAGCCGCAGGATCGGAGTCGGTCACAGCCACGCAGACCCGGGGAAGCCGCAGGGGCAGGAATCTGGCAACGTAGCTGTTGGGGGCAGCATTCATGATCGGAGAACGACTGGGGATATTACAGGCGCGTAATTGCAGATGCAACAACGGATTATCGCAATTGGACGCCCGCAAACTTTTTAACGTACCCACGATAACACCAGCGTAACCTTGACCGACCCCTATCCCCTTGTTACTGTGCGACTTGAAAGCCCTTTTATTTGCAGGAGTTAGCAGAGAAAGCCGGCCGGGGCCCGGCCTCGATTTTGGAGGTAACATGAAGAAAACAGGACTGTTGCTGTTACTGTGCCTGACGGTGGCGGCAGCTGCGCAGCAAGCCGATTCCACTCCGGCAGACCAGGCTGCTCCGCAAAACACCCAGATTACGACGGGTACCTTTCCGATTGAGCGGATCCAGACCCCAACCAATGCTGATCTGTACTGTGGCGGCTTCGTCAGCAAAGAACTGATGCCGAACGCAAATTTCGTGGCGGGCGGGCTGGAGAGTCCCAACACCACCAAGTTCGCTACCAACGACACCATCTTCCTGACCGGCCAGGGCTACCAGACGGGCCAGAAATACCAGATTGTGCGGGAACTCGTGGATCCGAACCGGTATGAGTTGTTTGCCGGGCAACATTCGATGCTGAAGGCCATGGGTCAGCCCTATTCTGAACTGGGCTGGGTGCGCATTGTCGACACCCGCGGCAAAATGGCGATAGCCCACGTTGAGTTCAGTTGCGAGACCATCGTCCCCGGCGATTATGCAATACCCTTTAAGGAAAAGCCCGCGGTGGCATTCCACCTGCCGGAGAGGTTTGACCGGTTCCTGCCGAGCAACGGCAGCGCGAGCGGCCGAATTGTGCTGGCCAAGGATTTCGATCTTCTGTTGGGAAACGGCTCGAAGGTTTATATGAACATAGGCGCCAACCAAGGACTCAAGGTAGGCGACTATCTCCGAGCGGTGCGTACCTACGAAGCGGACCTGCGAGATCCGGTTGATTCGCTTTCGTTCAAGGCATCCGCGTCCGAAGACACGCAGAAGTACCCGCCGTCCATCGAAGGGCACATGTTCAGCAAGACCAAGGGACCTTCGATTCGGGTTGCTGATATGCCGAGGCGCGCGATCGGAGAGATCGTGGTTATCAATACTACTCCGACGACCGCGACCGGTATGATTGTGTTTTCGCCTCGAGGATGTGCACGTCGGCGACAACGTGGAACTCGATCCGCAGTAATTTTCCCGCAGCAAGAAACTTGTTTCAGGGAGGCCTCGGCCTCCCTGCTTTTTTGTGCCGAGCAAAGACGCGGGCGAGTCGCCCGCGACGACACGACCACTCAGTCCACAGTCACTTGGGGTCAGCGAAAACTTCGGCGGTGAAGGCTTCCAGTTTGGCGCCGGTCTGCCACGCGTTTAGCGGCAAGCCGGCTTTTCTGCAGGTTTGTTCGAGGAAGGCGATGCGGTCCCATCCGTGCTCGACCGGCACTTGCGGCAGCAACAGGCCGCGATAGGGACCGAGGCTGACCAGCAGACCGTGGTGTCCAATTTCAATCTGGTCCGCCTGAATGGGCTGGGGCGGCGAGAGGACACTGATGGAGACTTGCAGTTCCCGGACTTCGTCCCGGGTTACGGGTGAGAAGCGCGAGTCGTGAAGGCGGCGCCGCGCGCGCTTTCTGCAATGGTGCGATACAGCGGCGTCACCGGAAATACATAACCGACGCAGCCCCGAAGGCCACGTCGGTAGTAAAGAGTCGTGAAGGCGCCACGAGGTTCAGCCAAGTGCGCGGAAGGTGGGGCCAGCGATATCTCACGCTGATCGAGGGTTGCGGTAATGGCTTCGTGCGCCAGTCGCAGTAGCAGCGCGCGTTCTTCAGGAGAAAATTCGTCCGGCTGAGGGCTGCCAGAGAGTCTGGTCAAGCGGGTGGAACGGTCATCATGTAGCGGGCACATCGCGTTTTCTCCGTCGGCTGAGGACGAAGGCGCGGCGGCGGCGCTTGACCACATGACGATCGATCTTTGACCAGAACGCGACAAAATAATCGAGCGCCGACGTCAGCGACAGAAAAACCATGAACCATATGGCGACCAGAGCGATCCAGTGAACGGGGAAAATATAAGGCCCTACCGGCCATTCTTTCCAATGGTGGTCGAGGATGACCGCGACCACGGAAACAATCTGCACCAGCATTTTGAATTTGCCCAGTTCGCTGGCTTCGATGGTGAAACCCTCGGAGGCAGCGATCGAACGCAAGCCACTCACCAGAAATTCGCGCGCGATGATCACTACCGCGACCCAGGCCGGAACCAGGCTGGGATTAAATTGCACCAGGGCAATGAAGGCAGCGGCGATAAGAAGTTTGTCGGCCAGGGGATCGAGCAACATGCCCATGGTCGTAATCTGGCCGCGGCGGCGGGCGAGATATCCATCGATCCCATCGGTAATGGAGGCGGCGATGAACAGCGCCGAAGCCAGCAACTCCTGCTCACCGTTGAACGTCCGGAAATGATTGGTGGAAAGAAGCCAGATCAGCAGTGGAATGCTGAAGATGCGAGTCAGCGTGATGGAATTGGGTAGATTCACCGCAGGCACGGGCCGCCAGGGGGCAGAGAGAAGGCTGGCAACAATTCATTATCCTCCACCCTGCAGAGGGAATCAATGAAGCAAAATAGGGTGGCGTGGGTTAGTTTGGGAAACCATTAACCGCAAAGGGCACGAAAGAAGCCCTTGAGACTAGAGCGTTCGTGACACTTCGTGCCCTTCGTGGTTCATGTTTTTGTGAGTTGAACCTTCGAGGACTCTCCGTTGCTATAGCGATCCTGGATTACGCATCCGTGCCGGTCTTGCCTAGTCCCAGATTTTTCAGCATGCCCATTCCTTCTTCCAGCAGCGTTGAGCTCTGTGGAACTTGTCCATTGGGCGTGAGTTTGTCGACCAGCATGGGCAACAGTTGTGCCAGGTGGGAGCTGGCTGCATCGGGCGAAATTCCCGCCTTGGCCGCTAATTCCTTTACCTGTTCGCTGCCCAAAACTTGCTGTAGCTGATCGGCGGAAATGGGAAGGTTCTGGCCCGTGCCGACCCAGGAAGTAACCAGGCCGCCGAGACCTTTGTCGTGAAATTGCTGCAGCAGTCCGGAAAGCCCGCCGGGCTGGTTATTGATCATCTGCATCACTGAGGACGCGAGCGGATTCGAGCTGTTGGCCAGCATGCCGCTGACTTCCTTGCCCGCCATATCTTCCAGAAAATTCATAATGCCTCCCAATACTTTCTGCTGAAAAATCGCGCCAGGAGCCGAAGCTCCCGGCGATTGAAGTCTGCGAAACTACTTTTGCTTAGCGATAATCTTGTCTTTGATCTTGGCATAGGTGGCGGCGGGAATGACCTTCTTGCGGGTCAAGTCCGTCTTCTTGGCATAGGGACGGCCGTCAATGATCTTCTGGGAATACGCCGCGCCGATGCCGGGCAGAGCGTCCAATTGTTCCTTGGTGGCTGAATTGATGTCCAACAGATCGGCATCCGCCGGAGCTGCCATGGCGGAATCAGTCTTGGCCTTCTTGGAGCTTTTGGCGGGCGCGGTCTGTGCCGCCGAAACGGTGGCGAGCAGCACTATGGCGAAAAGTGAAAACAGAATTCGAGTAGTCAGGTTCCTGCTCTTCATAGTTTCTCCTTTAGTCCTTTTCT
Source organism: Terriglobia bacterium (assembly GCA_963803655.1). Taxonomy (GTDB): domain Bacteria; phylum Acidobacteriota; class Terriglobia; order Terriglobales; family Acidobacteriaceae; genus JAIQFF01. The sequence continues at coordinate 275,965 of CAWDNR010000004.1, read as the reverse complement.
GATGCCTTGAAGCCGGCGGCCTTGGCATCCGCCTCGCTCATGAATTTTCCAGTTTTGGTTTTACCGTACCAGCGGCCACCCTTGTGGTAGACGCCGCTATCGGTGTTGACCCACACCATGCCGCTCGCCTTGGCGGACGCGATTTGCGGATCGGAAGCAGCCGGTGAAGTTGTCGTCTTGGCAGTCTTTGCCGGAGCCGTCTTGGCTGCAGGAGCTGGGGCCATTGAGTTCGCCGGCGCAGCCATGGAACTGGCCGGAGCTGGCGCCGGTGCCGGGGCGGAGGCGGGTTGACTGGCTGGAGCCGCGCTGGCAGCAGGGGCCGCAGCTGCGGTGCCCGAGGCGGTGGCCGAATTCTTGCTCTTGCGAGTCTTCTTGGCCGGGGCAGCTGTAGTGTCGGTGCTCGCTGCGGCCGGAGCAGGAGTCGCGCCCGGCGCTGCTGCCGGTGGCGTACTGGAATCCGCGGCGGCTTTCTTGCTCTTGCGAGTTTTCTTGGTGCCGGCGGTCGTGGCCGTTGTTGAAGTGTCGGAGCTGGCGGGCGCGGCATCAGCCGAGGCTGCCGTCTTGCTCTTCTTTGTGGATTTTTTGGACGCCGTGTTGCTGGTTGCCGCCGAAGTGTCAGAGCTGGTAGTCGCGGCGTCGGCTGCGGTAGCCTTCTTGCTCTTTTTCGTCTTCTTGGCCGGAGCGGCCGAAGTATCGGTGGTGCCGCGGTCTGATCGCTCGACGCGCTGGCATCCGTTGCAGGCTTCGCTTTCTTCTTTTTCTTCTTGGCAGTTGAGGTCGTTGCTTGGTCGTCGGGCGTGCTTGCCTGGGGCTTGGCCATGGCGGACATCCCGGTCAGCACGAAAAACATGCAGAGCGTGATCGTCCACGTACTGAGCCTGATGTGCAGTCTGCTCATGATTTCCTCTCTCGTTTCGGGCCGGCCTTGACACACGGCGGAAGCTCTCCTCACGGGCGTTGTGGTGCTTCCCGGCTGGCCAGCGGGGCAACATAATGACACTTCAAACCGTAGGGGTCAACCTGATGAGGAGTGTTAGCGGCTGGTCTTACACGAACCACCTGGGGACACTGCCCTCAGCTGTCCCGTCGAGCAAAGCTCGACTGCTTTGCCGATGAAAGCCAAACCGAGCGTAGCCGTGCTCCGCCGGACAGCCGGAGTCGGCTCGTGGTCTGTGGCTCGTTTTGTAGCTAGGCGTAAATCCCACGCTGGCGGATAGTGTAGGCGACGCGATCGATGGCCAGCATATAAGCTGCGATGCGATTGTTGACGCCGTGAGTCTCCGAGAAGCGGACTACATCTTCGAAGGCGCCCTTCATGATGTGTTCGAGCTGCTCGTTGACCACGGATTCCTTCCAGAAATATCCCTGGCGGTCCTGCACCCACTCGAAATAAGAAGTGGTCACGCCGCCAGCATTGCAGAGAATGTCGGGAATCACGAAGACGCCCTTGTCCGCCAGAATATCGTCAGCGGTCGCGGTGGTGGGACCGTTGGCGCCTTCAGCCAGAATCCTGCACTTCACTCGGTCGGCATTGCGGCTGGTGATCTGATTCTCAGTGGCCGCGGGAATGAGAATTTCGCAGTCCGATACCAGCAGTTCGGCCGGGTCCTCGGCTGAAGCGCCGGTGAATCCGTGGATGCTGCCGTTGCGCTGGCGGAATTCCCAAAGCGCCTCCAAGTCGATTCCGTTTTTATTTACCAGGCCGCCGTCTACTTCGACGATTCCGATCACCTTGTAGCCGGCTTCCGCCATCAGGCGGGCAGCGTTCGATCCCACGTTGCCGAAACCTTGCACGATGACGCGGGTGGACTCGGGACTGAGATTAAGTTTCTTGACCGCCTCTTCGCACACGATCATGATGCCTCGGCCCGTGGCCTCGCGGCGGCCGCGCGAGCCGCCAATATTGATGGGCTTGCCGGTGACGACGGCAGTTACGGTCTGGCGCATGTGCATGGAGTAGGTATCCATCATCCACGCCATGGTTTGCTCGTTGGTATTCACGTCCGGGGCGGGCACATCTTTTTCCGGCCCGATAAACTCGATCAGCTCCGCGGTATAACGGCGGGTCATGCGCTCCAGTTCGCCCTGCGACATCTTGTGGGGATCGCAGATCACTCCACCTTTTGCGCCACCGAACGGAATGTTAACCACGGCGCACTTCCAGGTCATCCAGCTGGCCAGGGCGCGGACTTCGTCCAGGGTAACGTCGGGAGAGTAGCGCAGGCCGCCTTTGGCCGGACCGCGAGCGATGGAGTGCTGCACCCGAAAACCGGTGAAAACCTCGAGGCGGCCATTGTCCATCATGACCGGAATGTGCAGGATGATTTCCCGGGTGGGATACCGCAGGACCTTCATTAAGCCCTCGTCCAGGTTCAACTTCTGGGCAGCAAAGTCAAAACGGGCGGCTTGCGCCTCCCACGGGTTGATTTCCTGCTCGAGGGAAATGGTCTTTAATGCCATGGCGGTCTCCGTTGGTGCGGTCAGACAGTAAGATGCTGGCCGGCGCCGGGCGATACATCCCGGAGTGGGCGGGCAAACGTTCAAAGTATATGCAGGGCCGGGGCGGCGAGGCAAGTTGCGGGAGCCAAACTGTAAATGCTCCAAGATAATGCCACCCCTCAACTGCAACGAGACTTTGTCACCCCGTCAAGGATGGTGACGATGAGTCAGAAAGAGTTCCAACGGGTGAAAGTGATTGAGAATGCAGCGGGCGGGAGGTTGAGCGTACGCGAAGCCTCCCGTCTGCTGCAACGGAGTGAACGCCAGGTGCAGCGACTCAAACGCCGCTATCGGGCTCGATTCGGTGGGCTGGGTCCAGCGCGGCAATCGCGGACGCTCCCTCCCCCTCGAAGAACACCCCGAACGCCGCCCTGCGCCCATCACCACCGCGCAGAAAAGAAAAACCCCGATGCCTCGCATCTACAATCTCTCCGGCCGCCCGGCTTTGGCGGCCGTTACTTAATCGATAAGGGGTGACATAGTCTCGTTGCAGTTCATACGACATTTTCTCGTTGCAACAACAGTTGCGGGAGCCAAACTGTTTACATTTGTGACTGCGCCGCCCGCCCAAACAAATGCGCCTAATGATCCTTTCGCGAATCGCGGAATTATGGCGAGACGATCGTACGGAAAATGTAGAGCGACCGTAGCAGTGGAAAGTCGAGTGTCTTAAGAATACCGTTGCAGTACGAGTGTTTCTGCCGACAGTTGGACAGAGTCCTTGAGATGCCATCGCCGATTCAGCTGATGGGGCCCTTCGACTACGTAGCTGCTTCGCGAAGCGAAGCAGCGACTCCGCTCAGGGTGACGGACTGCTACAGCGTTATCTCCAAACCTTCGGCCGCCGCGCGCACTTTCGGGTAATGGTTGCGCGCTTCCTCGACCACTTTGTCGATACAGGAATCGTCGTGGTCGGGGTCGTGGTGAAACAGGATCAGCTCTTTCGCGCCGCTTTCCATGACCACGTTGACGGCCTCGCGCCAGTGGCTGTGTCCCCATCCGCGCTTGCGGGCTTCATATTCTTCCGGCAAATACTGCGCGTCGTAGATCAAGACATCAGCTCCGGCGGCAAGCTTGCGCACGCTTTTGTCGAAAGCCGGGTCGCCGGGCTCGTTGTCGGTGGCATAGACCAGCACGCCATCCTTGGTTTCCAAACGATAGCCCATGCAGCCCTGGGGATGATTGAGCCACATGGCTTCGACCATCACGTCGTCCAAGGGTACTCTGCCCTGCTCGAGGTTGTAGAAGCCGCGCTGGGCTTTCATCTCGCTCATATCGACCGGGAAAGTAGGGTGCGGCCATCTGTTCTTCCATGACCCTCTTCAGGGTGCGCGTGCGGCTGGAGGAGTGGAAGGAGAAACAGTTCTCCGGGTTGTCGTAGAGCGGGCCGAAGAACGGGATACCCTGGATGTGGTCCCAGTGAAAATGAGAGACGAAAATGTGGGCGCGAACCGCCTTGCCCTCGGAGTCGCGCTGAAGCTGTTGCCCGAGCGCGCGCAGTCCGGTGCCGCAGTCGAAGACGTAGAGGCTGTCGCCCAGGCGAACTTCGACGCAGGAGGTGTTGCCTCCATAGCGCAGGTTCTCGGGCTGGGGAGTCGGCGTGGACCCGCGTACGCCCCAGAACTTAATACGCATACTTTCCCATGGAAAGACTTGAGCTGACTCGCCATCTTCCAACGGTTGAGTCGATACGTCAATCCTTTCGCTGGTTACTCCCAACGGGGCTCTTCGTTCAGGGACATCTAGATTATCGACATCCGCATTCCGTGTCGGGGGCGGAGAGTGATGCTGGGCAACGCGGCCACCGGGTGTCCGGGAACCAGGCGCAACCGAAAGCGCTGGGCAATCGCCGCCAGGAGCAGATTCGCTTCCATCATGGCAAAAGAGGCTCCGATGCACAGGCGAGGGCCGCCCCCGAAAGGGAAATAGGCGAACTTGGGGAGATGCTGGGCAGCGTCCGCGGTCCAGCGGTCGGGGTTGAACTGCTCGGGCTGCCCGAAGAAGCGGGGATCGCGGTGCAGGATCCACGGGCTCATGACAACGTTCGATCCCACCGGAAGCCGGTAGCCGGCAACCTCGATTTCTTTCGCCACGGTGCGGGCCAGGCTCCAGGCCGGCGGATACAGGCGCATGGACTCCTTCACCACCTTGTCGGTGTAAGGGAGACGAGGCAGGTCTTCCAGTTGCGGCGGGCGGCCCCGAGAACCTGCGCTCAGTTCCTCTCGGAGTTTCAGTTCAGCTTCGGGATGCTGGCTGAGCAGATACCAGGTCCAGGAGAGAGAAACTGCGGTGGTCTCGTGCCCGGCCAGCAGGAAAGTCAGGACTTCGTCGCGGAGCTGGCGGTCGGTCATGCCGCTGCCATCTTCGTCGCGGGCAGCCATCAGCATGGAAAGCAGGTCGCCGGTGTCGTGTCCGCTGGCACGGCGCTGGCGGATGATGCGGTTCACAATTTCATCCAGCTCGCGCACAGCCCGCTTGACCCGCATCAGTGCAGGCACCGGAAGATGGCGCAGGATGGGAGGCAGAATCATGCGGCCTCCGGAAGTGTGGCGCATCAGCACGTTGAGCGCGCCGGCCACTCTTTCCGTGTCTTCTTTTACTTCCACGCTGAACAGCACTTTGGCCACGATGCGCATGGTGAGTTGCATCATTTCCTGATGGATGTCGCGGATCTCGGTGTCCTGCCATGTGGCCAGCATCTCCTCGGTGTAGGCGGCCATAGTGTGGCCGTATGAGGACATTCGTTCGCGATGGAACGCGGGCTGGCACAGGCGCCTCTGCCGCAGCCATCCCGAGCCTTCGTTGGTCAGCAGGCCCTCGCCCAGAAACCAGCGGCTGTTCTGGATCACTTTGTCTTTGGCGAAATTCTGCGATTGCGATACCAGCACCGACTCGATCAGGTGGGGATGGTTCAGAAAATACACGTCAATCCATCCTGCGCGGTAATAGAAGATATCGCCAAATTCGCGCGCCCAGCGGGTATAGATCGCCAGCGGGTCGGAACTGAACAAGGGGAGATTGCCGATCAGGAATCGGGGCGGGGGCCCGGGCGGACGGCGGGACACTGCAGGCATAAGAAGTCGGGATGAGCTCTCAGTTTGATTTTACAGACTCTTTTGTCGGGCGTTCCACGAGGCGGCGCGAGCTTCTCTATAATGACTGAACTCAGAATGACGCCGCCCATGCTTCGTCCCGACTACAAGGAATTTTCCCGGCTCGCCGGAGACGCCACGCTGGTGCCGGTGGTGAAATCGGTCGCAGCCGATTTGTTGACGCCGGTCTCCGCCTTTCTTGCGATCGCAGCCCACGAGCCCGACGCTTTCCTGCTCGAGTCCGTCGAGCGCGGCGAGCAGATCGGCCGCTACACGTTTTTGGGCGCGCGTCCCTATATGCAAGTGCGGGCGCGCGGCAAAGACATCGTGGTGCAACGTGGCAAACGACAGGAGAAGCGCCAGGGCAGCGCGATCCAAGTTATCAAGGAATTGTTGCGGCAGCATCGTCCCGCTACCGTGCCCGGGCTGCCGCCATTTACCGCGGGCGCGGTGGGCTACTTCGCATATGACGCGGTTCGGCAATGGGAAAATATCGGTGAACATGCCACGGATGATTTGTCCCTGCCCGACTGCATACTGATGTTTTTCGATCGGCTGCTGGCCTTCGATCATTTGCGACATCAAATCCACATTATTGCCACGGTCGATGTCTCGCGCGAGAGTCCGCGGCGGGCTTATGACCGGGCCGCCGCCGACATTGCTGTCCTGGAGAAAAAGCTGGCGGCGGGATTGCGTCCGGCACATTGGCACAAGACGTCGCATCCGGCCAAGGGCAAGCTGAAAGTGCACGCGGGGACGCCACGGCAACGCTTCGTAGATTCGGTGGAGCGCGCCAAGGAGTACATCGCCGCGGGAGACATCTTTCAGGTGGTGCTTTCGCAGCGGCTGGAGTTTACTCCGTCGGTTGCGCCCTTCGATGTGTATCGCGCATTGCGCACGGTGAATCCTTCTCCTTACTTATATTTTCTGCGCATGGGGGACACGCACGTTCTGGGCTCGTCCCCGGAGATGCTGGTGCGGGTGACGGGAAGCAAGCTGGAATATCGTCCGATCGCGGGCACGCATCCGCGCGGCCGCGACGAAGGCGAAGATCAGCGGCTGGCACAGCAGATGCTGCACGACGAGAAGGAACGCGCCGAACACGTGATGCTGGTCGATCTGGGGCGCAACGATCTGGGTCGGGTGAGCGAATACGGTTCAGTGAAAGTGAAAGATTTGATGTATGTAGAACGCTACTCGCACGTGATGCACATCGTTTCAGCGCTCGAAAGCAAGCTGCGCGCTGATCTGGATGCGCTCGATGCGTTCGCGGCGTGCTTCCCCGCCGGCACGCTAAGCGGCGCGCCGAAAGTTCGCGCCATGCAGATCATTGAAGAGTTGGAGCCGACTCGGCGTGGGGTGTATGGAGGCGCGGTGCTGTATGCGGATTTTGATGGCAACCTGGACTCCTGCATTGCGATCCGTACCATGCTCATGCAGGGCAAGAAAGCGTTTCTCCAGGCAGGAGCGGGAATTGTGGCGGATTCTGACCCGGCGCGCGAGTTTGAGGAGTCCATGAACAAGGCGCAGGCGGTGTTGCGGGCGGTGGAGGCGGCGCGGGGTGGAGGTTAGAAGGTGGCACGAACTAAGTAGGCCACGCCCCCGTCCGGGCGGGCGAGCACAACTCGCCGGGGGGTCAGTGGTTGTTTCGAAAACTGCCGGAGCTTCGCTCGGCTGGGCGGGTGAGGGCACCTGCCCCTACGTGGTTCGTGATGGTTCCCGGTGCGGCAAATTCCGAGCGCAAGGATTAAACTTTAAACTAGTAGAGGAAGGCAATGATTTTATGAACAGCTTTGGCAGCCGCTCCGTCCTGCGTGTGGGCAGCAAGGAATACGAAATTTACCGTCTTAAGGCGCTGGACGAAAAGGCATATCTCCACTCGACATCTTCCGTACTCGCTGCGCATTCTGCTGGAAAACTTGCTGCGGACCGAAGACGGACGCAACGTGACCGCGAATGACATCAAGGCTCTCGCCGCCTGGAACAGCAAATCCAAACCCGACAAGGAAATCGCGTTCACACCCAGCCGGGTCTTGCTGCAGGACTTTACGGGCGTGCCGGCGGTGGTGGATCTGGCCGCCATGCGCGACGCCATGCAGCGGCTTTCGGGCGATCCCACTTTGATCAATCCTCTGCAGCCGGCGGAGTTGGTGATCGACCACTCGGTGCAGGTGGATGAATTCGGCACGCCGCAGTCTTTCCAACTCAATGCAGAGCTCGAATTCATCCGTAACAAGGAGCGCTACGCCTTCCTGCGCTGGGGACAAACGGCGTTTCGCAATCTGGCGATTGTGCCGCCCGATACCGGCATCGTGCACCAGGTAAATCTGGAATATCTGGCGCGCGTCGTGTTTGTGCAGGAGACGAACGGCCGGCGCGCCGCGTATCCCGATACTCTGGTTGGCACCGATTCGCACACCACGATGATTAACGGCTTGGGCGTACTAGGCTGGGGGGTCGGCGGAATCGAAGCTGAGGCCGCGATGCTCGGTCAGCCAGTCTCCATGCTGATCCCGCAGGTGGTGGGAGTGAAGCTGACCGGCAAACTTCACGAGGGCGCGACTGCGACCGATCTTGTGCTTACCATCACCGAGATGCTGCGCACGCACGGCGTGGTAGGTAAGTTCGTCGAGTATTTTGGCCCGGGACTGCCGGAACTTTCGCTGGCGGACCGCGCCACCATCGGCAATATGTCTCCCGAGTACGGCGCCACCTGCGGTATTTTTCCGGTGGACAAAGAGAGTCTTACCTACTTGCGGCTCACCGGCCGTTCCGAAGAACAGATTGCGCTGGTCGAGGCTTACTGCCGCGAGCAGGGCATGTTCCATGACGAGAAGACGCCCGAGGCGGAGTATTCCGAACTGCTGACGCTTGATTTGAATACGGTCGAGTCGAGCCTCGCCGGGCCGAAGCGTCCGCAGGACCGGGTGGCGCTCTCGCAAGCGGGAGATTCATTCCGCGTCGCGCTGCCCTCGCTGATAAAGCCGAAGTCTTCCGCGCAGGTGGCAGGCCCCGTAGCCGTAGCTTCCGGCAGCGCGCCTTCGGGCAGCGTTCCCAAGCAGGTCGATCGCTGGGAGCAGGAGGGCGGCAGTCCGACTGCGATCGGCGTCGATAACCATAAATTTGAAGAACACGTTCCGTCAGGATGTGAAGAAGTCGCTGCGCCATGGCAGCGTGGTGATCGCGGCGATCACATCGTGCACCAACACTTCGAATCCCTCGGTGATGGTGGCCGCTGGCCTGGTCGCGAAGAAAGCGGTCGAAAAGGGATTGACCGTCCCGCCCTGGGTAAAGACTTCGCTGGCTCCCGGCTCGAAAGTGGTCCGCGATTATCTGGAGAAAGCCGGGCTGCTGCCTTATCTCGAAAAAATCAAGTTTCACATTGTGGGATATGGATGCACGACCTGCATTGGAAACTCCGGGCCTCTGCCGAAAGAAGTGTCGGAAGTGATCGACGAAAAGGATCTGGTTGTGGCCTCGGTGCTCTCCGGCAATCGGAATTTCGAAGGCCGCATCAACTCCGAAGTGCGCGCCAATTATCTGATGTCGCCGCCGCTGGTTGTGGCCTTCGCCCTGGCCGGGCGCATTGATCTCGACTTGCGCAAGGATCCCATCGGCAAAGGTAAAGATGGCCAGCCAGGTCTATCTCGCTGACCTCTGGCCGCCGCAGCGCGAAGTGGAGGAGACCATTCGGAAATCAATTTCTTCCGACATGTTTACCCGGAGCTACGGCGAGGTCTATCACGGCGACGACCGCTGGCGCGGACTGCCCGTGCCCAAAGGCGAAACCTATGCCTGGGAAAGAGATTCCACCTACATTCGCCGCGCGCCATACTTTGACGATATGTCGCTGCAACCTGCGCCGGTCGCTGACATCAAGAGCGCGCGCGTGCTGGCCGTGCTCGGCGACAGCGTTACGACCGACCACATTTCACCGGCCGGTTCGATCAAGAAGGACAGCCCGGCCGGAAAATATCTGATCGAGCATGGCGTAAAACCTGGCGACTTCAACTCCTACGGATCGCGGCGCGGCAATCATGAAGTCATGGTGCGCGGCACTTTCGCCAACGTTCGGTTGCGCAACAGGATGGTCCCCGACCTCGAAGGCGGATTCACTCGTCATCTGCCCGATGGCGCGGAGATGTCAATCTTCGAGGCTTCCGAGAAATATATTGCCGAGGGGTGCCGCTGGTGATCCTGGCCGGGAAAGAATACGGTTCCGGCTCCTCCCGCGACTGGGCGGCCAAAGGCCCGCTGCTGCTGGGAGTGCGCGTGGTGATCGCGGAAAGCTACGAACGCATTCATCGCTCGAACCTGGTGGGTATGGGCATTCTGCCGCTGCAGTTCGCTGGCAGGAGAAAGCGCGCAAGTCGCTGAACCTGACGGGCGAAGAAATCTTTGAGATTTCTGGCTGTCAGCGAACTGGTCCGGAAGTTCGCGCCCGGCAAACAGGTGAAAGTGCGCGCCGCGAGCGGAGGCCAGACCAAAGAGTTCAACGCGCTGGTGCGCATCGACACGCCGCAGGAGGCGCAGTACTACGCCAACGGCGGCATTCTGCAGTTTGTGCTGCGCCAGTTGATTGCCAGCAAGCCGGCCGCAGTACACGTGTAAACATTTGCCTCTCGTCGAAATTCGCAATCTGACGAAAGTTTTTCCCTTGGGCTAGTCGATGTTCGGCGCACGCGCCAAGGGGGAAGTCCGCGCCGTCGACGATGTGTCGCTCGATATTCACGCCGGCGAAACTCTTGGCCTGGTGGGCGAATCGGGGTCGGGAAAGAGTACGCTGGGTCGCCTGGTGTTGCGGCTGATCGAGCCGACTTCCGGCAGCGTGTGCTTTGCGGGCCGCGATCTGCTCGCCGCCAGTCATCGCGAGATGCGCCGCCTGCGCCGCGATATGCAGATCATCTTTCAGGACCCCTTCGGTTCGCTCGATCCCCGCATGAATGTGGAAGACATCATCAGCGAGCCGCTAGTGATTCACGAGGCCATGAGCCTGACGGCACGCCGCGTCCGCGTGTCGGAGTTGCTCCGTGCCGTGGGCCTTGATCCGTCCGTGCTGCTCCGGTTTCCGCACGAATTCAGTGGCGGACAGCGGCAGCGCATCGGGATCGCGCGCGCGTTGGCGCTGCGTCCGAAATTTATTGTGGCGGATGAGCCGGTTTCGGCGCTCGACGTCAGCGTGGGGGCGCAGATCGTGAATTTGCTCGCGCAATTGCAGCGCGAATTTGGACTGACGTATCTGTTTATCTCGCATTCCATGCCGGTGGTGCGCTATCTCGCCACGCGCATCGCAGTGATGTATCGCGGAAAAATCGTCGAGGTGGGTGATACGCGGCAGATTACGGAGCAGCCACAGCACCCGTATACGCGCACCTTGCTTGAGGCCACACCAGAAATCCCAGTGTAGCGCCGGCGTCGGGGGCATTCTGCCCGCCAATTCGCTATCGCCACATAACCCCAGGAATGCCAGAATTGCCGCTTGATCGGGCCACCTGCACCTAGGGGTGCTAGCATTCGCCACCGGTTGTCTGGCGGGCATGCTGCCCGCCCATAGGGCCGGCGGGACGCCGGCGCTGCCCGTTTGGGTTATCCTTAGAACCGCTTTTCTGGAGGCAACATGAAATTGCATCCTTGCCGTACTCCTGCTATCTGCTGCGGCTTTCGGCCAGCAATCCAAGAATCCCGTCACCGACGTGCTGCGCGACTCTCTCGCCGGCCGTCAAAAGAATACCGTGGCGGCGATTGACGAAATGCCCGCTGAGAAATTCGGCTTCAAGCCCACGCCGGATCAGATGTCCTTCGGACATCTCGCGGCCCACATCGTCGAAGCCAACTATTTCTTTTGCTCCAAAGTCGGAGACGTTCCCCAGCCGAAGCCGGAGGAGCTGACGGAAACTGCCGCCAAAGACAAGCTAGTCGCTGCGGTAAGCGCGTCCTTCGATTTCTGCGGCACCGCGCTCGCCAAAGCCGAAGATGCGAAGCTCGGCGACCCGATCCAGGATTTCGCCGGCAAGACGCGGCCGCGTGCCTGGGCGGCGCTGGCTCTAGCCGGAAGCTGGGCGGATCACTACGGCGCTGCCGCCATGTATCTCCGGCTGAAGCGGCCTGCTGCCGCCCTCGGCGCAAAAGAAGCCGGAAGAACACAAGAAATGAAGGTGGAGCGCCCCGCCGGCGTAACTGCTGTGGCGGTCGCGTTTCTTCTGGCTGCGGCTACCTCTTGGCGGTCGGGCTCACCATGCTGGCTCGTCCCGGACTTGGTCTCCATGGCGGCGGGTGCGGAATTGCTGGGCGGGCTCGAACTCGCCGGTCCTTACATGTTTCTGCTCATGGCGGGGCTGGGCGCCGTCATCGCGCTCGGGCTCTGGCGGCTGCACCGGTGGGCCCGGTGGCTGGCCATTCTGGTCGCAATGATCGGCGTCGTGATGCTACTGCCTAGCGTCTCCAGCGCGATGTTAGATTTTCGCGTCGGCACAGCTGGCTTCAGGTGGATTGGGAGTGATCGTGAGGACGATGATCGTCTGGTATTTGTTCCAAGAACCCGTGGGGAATGCATTCGGTGGGAATGAGCCGCCATCTCTGTGAGTTTAGAATATACATACGTAAGCAATTATATATCAATAATATACAATATATAGGCATAATTATATATAAATGTCATACATGGTATATAATGAGCTTGCATGGCTCTCAGCATTAAGAACGAAGAAACCGAACGCCTTGCTCGGCAGGTAGCCCGCGAAACCGGCGAGTCGCTGACTGAGGCTATTCAGAAGGCGCTTCAGGAGCGCTGGGAACGGCTGAGGATGAGGGCGGCGCAGCCATATTTTGGCCAGCCAGGTTGAAGATCTGCTGCGGCGGGTAGATTCTCTTCCGACTCTCGACTCGCGCCCCGATGACGAAATCCTCGGCTATGACGAGCATGGGACGCCACGCTGATGGTCATCGATACATCTGCCCTGCTTGCTATTTTTCTGGCCGAACCAGAGCGCAAAGCGTTCCTCGACTCCATTCTTCAGTCTGAGACGCAGGATGATCTCCGCGGCCAACGTGCTCGAAACAGGAATTGTGCTGGAAACCAGACGTGGCGAGTCTGCAGGCCGGGAGTTCGACCTTTTTCTTGTCCGCGCAAATCTGCAGATTGTTTCGGTAGACAGCGAACAAGCTGAAATTGCTCGCTCGGCATGGCGTAAATATGGGAAAGGCCGCCACCCCGCGGCGTTGAACTTCGGAGACTGTTTCGCCTATGCCCTGGCTAAGTCCTCCGGCGAACCGCTGCTGGCTAAGGGCACGGATTTTGTCGCCACCGACATCGACGTCTGTCCGGCCATGCCAGCTTGACAATGTGACACATAATGTGTCACGTTGATGCCATGCCTTCTCTTAATTTGCGCCAGCTTCGGGACACTCGTCGCCTCAAGAGCTGGCTGCGAGCGGGGAACACCGTGGAACTCCGGGAACGCGACCGGGTCATCGCCCGCATCGTACCGGCAGACCAGCCGGCTCAACCCCAGGCGGAGTGGCCCGATTTTGCGGCGCGCGCAAAGAAGGTTTTGGGCGACCGGATTTTGCCAGGGGCGGACTTGGTCATTAAAGAGCGGGGGCGGTATTGACGGTTTACGTCGACTCGAGCTTCCTGGTTTCTCTGTACGTCACCGACCAGCACTCGGCGGAGTCTCGGAAGCGGGTCTTGGCCGCTTCGAGTATTTTGTTCACGCCTATACATCTCGCCGAATGGACGCACGCCATCGCGCAACATGTTTTCCGCAGAAAATTGACGCCGAGTGAAGCACAAAAGATATACCTTCACCTTGAAGCTGACCGGTCTGCCGGAAGATGGCTTGAAGCGGCTCTGCCCGAATACGCCTTCGATCTCTGCGCGGACCTCGCTCGCCGCCATGGGCCGAAGCTGGGGTTGCGCACGCTCGACAGCTTGCACGTGGCCTGCGCTCTTCAATTGAAGGCGGAGCAATTTTGGACTTTCGACCAACGACAGGCCAAGTTGGCCAAAGCCGAAGGCCTGAAGGCTGTGTAAGCCGCACTCCCTGCGGATCGTGTGGAGAGATCTCGTCCGCGAAGACCGGAGCCTTTCCAGCACACCTCACAAGAACGTGCTCTCGAGAGTACTTATAAGCATGCCCGAACTACCGGATCTTGCGGCTTACATTAGCGCCCTGGAACGACGCATCGTCGGGCAGCGGATCGAGCACATTCGACTGGCCAGCCCTTTTCTGCTTCGCACCGTGCAGCCTCCGGTAACGGATGTGGAAGGACGCCTCGTGCGAGAATTGCGGCGAATCGGAAAGCGAATCGCGATTGGAGTAGAAGGTGATCTCTGGTTGGTGCTTCACCTGATGATTGCCGGCCGACTGCATTGGCGACCACCCGGAGCAAACCTGGCGGGTCGCAAGAGTCTGGCAGCCTTCGATTTTGCCGCTGGCTCTCTCGTCCTTACCGAAGCCGGCACAAAGCACCGCGCATCGCTAGCGGTTCTGGCCGGCGAGGAGGCATTACGTTCGGTGGATCCGGGAGGCATTGACATCCTCGCGAGCGATCTCAACTCTTTTCGCAACGCCCTCACGGTCGAAAATCGCACGCTCAAAAGAGCGCTTACCGACCCGCGCATAGTCAGTGGCATCGGCAATGCGTATTCGGATGAAATCTTGCACGCAGCCCAACTGTCGCCTGTCACCTTGACGCACAAGCTGCAGCCGCAGGAGTGGGAAAGGCTATTCGCTGCGACCCGCGACACCCTCAAGCTCTGGATAGACCGGCTGCGCGCAGAAGCGGAGGCTGGCTTCCCAGAAAAGGTGACTGCGTTTCGCAAGGAAATGGCTGTGCATGGACGCTATGGAGAGCCTTGTCCGAAGTGTGGCGAAGAGATCCAGCGAATCCGCTACGCAGACAATGAAACAAACTATTGTGCGCGATGCCAAACTGGTGGAAAAGTTCTTGCCGATCGAAGCTTGTCCCGGCTCTTGCGATCGGATTGGCCGCGTACGCTCGAAGCGCTTGAGTCTCTCAAGCGCCGTTAGAAGTGAACCCCTTCTCCTCGACAATCCCTGGTTTGTCTCCCTGCCCGGAAGTCGGCGTTCTTCGACAGTTTGCACATGACCTGCGCTCTTCAATTGATGGTGGGGCCAAGTCGGACTTTAGACGAACGAGAGGCCAAGTTGGCTAAGCCAGAAGTCCTGAGGACTTCCTCAGCCACTTTCTTGACCCTCGGACGGAACAAGTGTTCGCCGATTGTGAATAACCGTATCTGATAAGACGGCCGAGCCTGCGACGGCGTCATTCATGTGGTGGAGCGACCCTCGTCGGACGAGGATTGTTGGTTCCCAGATGGTCCTTCGCAATCACAGGCGCTTTGGGTTGCGCGAGCTGGATCAGCGAGCGGTTGCCTACCCGAATGAAATCGAGTTCCCGAGCGGACTGCAGGGCGTTGATCGCTTCCTTGACCCGGGAGCGGGGAACAAAATTGCCAAAGAATGATTCCACTTCCTGCTGGTCGGCGGCGATGACGCAGTCCAGGTATTTCGACAACAGCGCCGAAAGCGCTTCACCCACCGACAGGCCGATGCCTTCGCGGACCGCATCTGGAGCCCAGCGGTAGAGCACGTCCCACGATGCGCCTGCTTCTGGCTTGTAATCCACCCGGGTGATGCGCAGCTTTGACCAAAGCTCGCCCAGAGCGTGATCCAGGGCAACGAACGAGACGCTTCCCCCCAGGTCTTCGCGCATCTGCTGCTTCGAGATTGGCCCGGCGCGGCGGATCAGTTCGAAGGCGTCGCAGGCGAGCGGAGAATATTCCGAACGCGGTTTGGGCTGCGGTGCCTGTTTGGGATTCCGTTCCCCCACCAGCGCGTAGAAATAAGGAAATATCGACCCTGCCACCAGGAAGGCGTTGTTCTCTTCGAACTGGTTGGCTTCATAGGCGTCATGATTGCGCAGCAGGCGGACCATGACTTCGGTCGCCTGCTGCGCCCGCGGATCAGCATAGGCATGCTGCTGCGTAGGCAAATGTTTGTCCGATCCCGTCCATGCACCGATGAAAGTGGGAGCCAGCAGCGGTTTCCGCATGGGATACATCAGACAGAATCCGACCAATTCAATAAACCGGTGGGCATCGTCGAGCGTACGCAGAGGGGCGCCGTTCAGGTGCCACTTCTCATGCCGAAGTTGGTCGAGTTCCTGGTCAGTCATAAAGCAGCTTCTAGCTATTAGCTTCTGGCTTGAGGCCATTGTTGCTGAGGCTTTGCTACTAGCCAGAAGCTAGTAACTAGAAGCTCAAATTCTCAAATTCTCTTAAACGCCTTCTGAATGTCCTTCATGGAGTATCGCAGAACTACCGGTCTGCCGTGCGGGCACGTCATGGGACAGTCGGTTTTCGCCAGCTCCGCCAGCAGCCATTCCATTTTATCTTGCTCCAGCGGCATGTTGACCTTGATGGCTGCGTGACAGGCGATGGAGGCGGCGATGCGCGCCCGAATCTTCTCCAGGTTCAGGGCTTGCTCTTCGCGGGAAAACTGGTCGAGCAGTTCATGCAGCATGTGCTCGACCGCGGAAGCGTCAACTCCGGCGGGAGCGATCTTTATCGCAATGCTGCGCGCGCCAAAGGGTTCAACTTCGAATCCGTTCCTGGCCAGTTCGTCGGCGATGTCCGCGAAGACGGCCTGCTGCGCCAGCGTGAGCTCGATCACCAGCGGCAGTAGCAGGTGCTGGCTCTCGACTCTTTGGGCCGCCCGCTGTTTCAGGATCTTCTCGAACAGCACGCGTTCGTGGGCCACGTGCTGGTCGATGATCCACAGGCCCTCGGGATTCACCGCCAGGATGAAAGAGTCGCGAATTTGGCCCAGCGGTTTGAGGCAGGCCAGTGCGGGAGCCAGATCGCCCGGAGCTTCTACTTCGTCGGGAATGGGTGGAGCGCAACCGTCGTTGGCAACTGAGCCGGGCACCGGCTCAGGAGCGCGCACCAGAGTCAGAGCGGCGTTGCCGTCGACCGAAATGCCTTCTCCGAACTGGAAGCGCTCGCTGACCGGCGGCGGAACCGGCGCTTGCAAACTGAACGGCTGCGACCCTCCCAGCATATGGAGCGAGCGCCAGGCCGCGACATCCGGCGAAGCCGCTCGTTCTCCGGCGAGCGTTTCTGCGACTAGCGAAGGGCTGGCACTGGGGTGGGCCCTGATTTCTACTGCGAACTGAGGTACCGGCCGTGCCTTCATCAGGGCGGCGCGAACTGACTCGCGCACGAAATCGTGCATCACGCTTTGCTGGCGAAAACGGACTTCAGTTTTCGAAGGATGCACATTGACATCCACTTCGCCAGCCGGCAAGTCGAGAAACAGCAGCACCACCGGGAAGACCGTCGGCGGCAGGATGTTGCGGTAGGCCTCGACGATAGCGTGCTGGAGGAGGCGATCGCGGATCAGGCGTCCGTTGACGAAAACGTAAATCGAGTTGCGATTCAGTTTCTGGATTTCGGGTTTGGAGACGAAGCCGTGCACCCGGAATTCCCCGAAGGGCGCGGCTTCTTCGGCCGTTTCTTCGACCGGATCGCTGGCTTGTTTTTCGTTCTCAGGCTTTTCGCGGACAGGATTGTCCGCGCCATATTCTGGCTCCTTTCGGCGCCAGGGCGGAGGCTGCGGCAGTCCGATACGTTCGAGCGGTTGCACCGCGGCGATGGGAATCAGTTGGTCGAGAACTTCCTTACCGAAGACCTGATACACGCGCTCGCTGTATCCCGCGACCGGCGGCGCGACCAGCATGGCGTGGGTGGCGGAGTGCAACTCGAAATGCTTGTCGGGATGGGCTAGGGCGTAGTGGGTGACCAAAGAAGCGATGTGGGAAAGCTCGGTAGACTCGGCTTTGAGAAATTTCTTTCGCGCCGGAATATTAAAAAAGAGATCGCGGACGGCGATGGAAGTTCCCGCCGGTAGCCCTGCCTCCTCTACTTTGAAAATCTTGCCACCATTGATTTCGACGACCGTTCCAGAGGCCTCGTCAGGGGCGCGGGTTTCCAGGCGCAGACGGGAGACGGAGGCGATCGAAGGCAAGGCCTCTCCGCGAAAACCCAGAGTGGCCACGCTGAGCAAGTCTTCCGCATGCTTGATTTTCGACGTGGCATGGCGCTCGAAAGCCAGCAGAGCATCATCGCGCACCATGCCGCAGCCGTTGTCAGTGATCTCGATGAGCTTCTTGCCGCCGGCTTCAACCTGAACCCGGATGCGGGTTGCGCCCGCATCGAGAGAATTTTCGAGCAGCTCCTTGGCCACCGAAGCCGGACGCTCCACTACTTCGCCGGCGGCGATCTGGTTGGCAACGTTTTCGGAAAGAACGTGGATTCTGCCCATGAGGGTTGCGTGCAGTCAGTGTCGCAGATGACGGGCTGAGGAAGCAAAGCACGAACAGGCGAATCCCAGCAAAACCGATCGGATCCAATTAACGGAATTGAACAGACTGCTCAGGATGACGCTGCTGGTTCTTGCGCGAGTCTCTTGGAGTCATGCCCTTCTGGAATCGCGTTCCCAAAGGTCCCGCGACCGCATTCCTTCTTAGCTCTTAGGGCCGGAACTCGATGGACAACGTGGTTTCAACGGTCGCGGGTTCGCCGCGGACGCGGTACGGGCGGAAACGCCACCACCGCGTTGCGTCCATCGCAGCGGAGACCAGTGCGTCGCTGCCACTGACGGGATGAATATTCACCACCGAGCCGTCGGCCGCGATCACCGCGTCGAGTACCACTACGCCCTGGACATTGGCCCGGCGCGCGGCTTCCGGATAGACCGGGTCAACTCTGCGTATCAGCAACCGCTCCATCACTTCGGCGGGAACCTTGGCCGAGGGCGGTTGTGCATGGACGTCTTTTCTTACCATTCGTGATTCCAATTGCTGCCACCCGCGGTGCCATTGCCACGCGGCCCAGCCCCCAACCACCAGCAATAGGGCCAAGGTCAGCCGCAGCAGGCGATCCAGGGCCTGATTGCTGGCTGGCACAGGCTTCCGGCGCGGCATGACCGGCGCGGGCAGCGGTGCTGTCATCTTCATTGGAACAGGGGTCGTAGTGGGGGGAGAAGAAGAACCCGTCGAGGCGGGTTCTAGAATCGGCAGAGGCTGGCTGTTTCCCGCCCAGCGCCGGATCATGGATCGCTGATCGCCGGACAGCCCCAGAAACTCGAAGCCGCACCGAAGGTGATTGTGATGCCGTACCACCGCTTTGGTCTGGAGCGACTGCCCAGCGTTCGGCAAGAGGAACTCGACCGCGACCCACTCGCCCAGTTGGAGTTCCGCCGCCAGAACCGCGGCCACGCCGCCTTCCCCGAGATCGAGAGAACGTCCCGGAATGCTGGCCGGCGCGCCCGAACGCAGCACCGTGATATCGACAGGGATAGCCACCGAATAACGGGGAATGCGCCGGCGAACCCCGCTAAACCCCGATGAAGGCTGTCCCGAAGCGCTCATAGTTGACCCGATACGGTCGGTCTCTATCTGATCTGACTGGATATGGTTTGACTCGGTATGCGCGACCCGGTATTGGCCGACTCGATCCCGGTGGCCCGCGCCTCGACCTTCGTTCCGCCCGCATCGGTCAGCACGAACCGAGCGCTCGCGTCCCCGTTCGCTCCCAGAAAGTTATAGCCCGGAGCTAGGCTCCGGGCCAGATTGATTCGTCCCCTGCCGTCGGCGACAGGTCTTTCGCCAGCGACTGGGCTAGGGCCAGCGCTTGGCAGTGTCTTCCCACCCGGCAGCGCGGGCGGCTTGCGGCGCGGTATTGACCGCTGGCTGCGGAATACGGATGGGCTGCTGGGGCGCAGTCGACGAGGCCAAAGTCGGTTTATTGTCATTGCCGGCTTCCTTGTCTTCCGACAGAAGCGGCGCGGCTACGCGCAACGCTTCCACCTCTTTTTCCAGCCTGGACAGCTCAAGCTCTTTCTGCCTCAGAACCTCATAAACGTTCTTCATTTTCGTCAGCACCTGGAGACTCTCTAGAAATAGAGACAATTAAGTCGAACTTTATCAGTTGTTTCGGTTTTGTCAAGAAGGAAGACGGGGCCAGGACGAACCTGCTTTGTCCCGGGGCTTTCGCCTTGGATGGGGCCCGACGCTTAACAATGCATATCCGTTTTGTGCTGGGAGGGAGATAGCGCAGATTCAGTGTGGCGACGCGGAATCCCAACTTTGGAAGCAAATTCGCATTCGAAAATATGAAAATCCGCATTGCTCGAAGGACGCGACATACCTTGATGAGCGCGGTTTTTCCGGGCTCAATTGTGAATCAATCTGAACATCAGTTGACCTCCTGATTTTACATTTCTTCGCCTTAACCTTTCCCGACTGACCACGTCTAAGCCAGCAGAACGCGAATATCGATGCTGAGTAATTTTCGGGACCGTGTATGTTGTGCGGAATTTTGCATCAACGATGGAACCAAGAGTCGGGCGATCACGTATAGAAGCCTAAGGGGTGGTGTCGCCTGGAACGGGGCGCTACGAGCCGTGCAGGGGGCAGGCCGGCAGTTCGGCGCCGGAAGGTGGGTCATGGACATCGGGCGTAGTGGCAGCAATGGCGCGGGGAACAGAAATCTCCCCGGCAGTTCAGATCCTCACGTACAGGAAGTGGTGAAGGCGGCGCACGAGGAATTGCGCCAGCTCATGCGCCAGCGCGCCGATGTGATGAAGCGCATCGGGACGGTGAAGCAAACCATCGTCGGACTGGCCAACCTGTTCGGCGATGAAGTTCTCAGCGAAGAACTGCTCGAGCTGGTGGATCGCAAGAGCGGCGGTCGCCAGCCCGGCTTCACCAAGGCGTGCCGCATGGTGCTGATGGAAGCGGCGCGTCCGCTGGGCGCGCGCGAAGTGTGCGAACACATTCAACAGCGGATTCCGCCGGTGTTGCTCCGCCACAAAGATCCGTTGGCTTCGGTCACCACGGTGCTCAACCGGCTGGTGGAATACGGCGAAGCGAGAACTGTGGTGCGGGAAAACGGTCGCCGGGCATGGCAGTGGGTAGCAGATCCAGCCGACAGCGGCTTCGCTCCGGCCCGCGGCAGTCTCCCCATTTCCAACCTGTAATGAGATTTGCGTGGAGCGCGGCGCCTCGCCCGCTAGAGGTCGTGGGCAACCGAGAACCAGGACGACCTAACGAAAACCTACCCTTTCGGTATCGACGACGCGACTGAAGTCGTTTCCTTCCCTAGGAGTCGCGGTTACTGGCTTTGGTCTCCTCTCAGAACCGATTGGCTTCTTCTCCGCTTGCCGTAGCAACTCCTGCCGAGCTGCGCTCGGCCTGGGGGTCCAAGACCCGCCCCCACACGCTCGGTCATCCTGGCAGCAGCATTCCTTTTTCCAGGTGCCGAGTCAGGTGCGCGTAGGAAGCGGCGTGAGGATCGTGGGTCACCATCACGATGGTTTTCTGAAAATCCTCATTCAGACGCTTCAGGATTTCCAGCACCTCGGTGGCGGAGTGGCTGTCGAGGTCGCCGGTCGGCTCGTCCGCGAGCAGCAAGGTTGGATCGCTCACGATGGCGCGGGCAATGGCCACGCGCTGTTCCTGTCCACCTGAGAGCTGCTTGGGGAGATGGCCGACGCGCTCTTCCAGGCCAACCAGTTTCAGGGCAGTCATCACGTGGTCGCGCCGCTGCTGGGCGGAGAGCTTGGTCAGCAGGAGCGGCAGCTCGACGTTCTCAAACGCGGTGAGCACGGGGATCAGATTGAACGTTTGAAAAACGTAACCGATATGCTCATTGCGCCAGTGGGCCGATTGGGAATCACTGAAGCGAAAGATATTCTCGCCCAGCACCAGCAACTCGCCGGCAGTTGGCCGGTCGATGGCGGCGATCATGTTCAGCAGAGTTGTCTTGCCTGAACCCGAGGGGCCCATCAGGGCAAGAAATTCGCCGCCCCCGATTTCGATGGAAACATCGTCCAGCGCCTTGACCTCAAAAGCGTCGCGCTTGAAAACTTTGCTGACGTTGCGGGCTTGCACCACCTTGGTTTGCGTGGCGGTACGCGGAATCGTTGTCGCTGTGCTCATGATTGTCCCTTGATCTTGATTTTTTCGCCATCTTTCAAATCTGCGGGCCCGGCGGTGATGACGTCTTCGCCGCCATTGAGGCCTTGCACCAGCGCGCCGCCGCTGCGTTGCGACAGAATTTTCACTTCCCGCGCCGTGGCCTTGCCATCAAATGACAGGAAGACAAATTTCTTGCCATCGCGATCACGAATCGCCGGGGTGGGCACAAAAACACCCTGCGGCTGCGAACTCGTAGGCTTGCCTTCATCCGACAGGAATTTCACGGTGGAATTCATGTCGGGCCGGAGGTAAGAGTCCGGGGAAACGATTTGTACCTTCACCTGCACCGTGGCTTTGGCCCGGTTGGCTTGAGGCGACATTTCAGCGATCACGCCGTCGTACTTGCGGTCAGGGAAGGCATCCGTTGTGACCACGCCTTTTTGCCTGGGGCTGAGCCGCGCGAAATCGTCCTGCGCGATATCGAGTTCCACCTGGAGATCGTTGAGGTCGGCCAGGGAGACGACCAGGCCTTGCGGACCGCCCTCGGCCGTGCTGGCAAATCCTGAAGTCACAAGCTCGCCCTTTTCCGCGGCGCGCTCAAGAATGGTTCCTGTCACCGGCGCGCGGATCACAGTCGCGTCGAGCAGCGACTTGGCATAGTCCGCCTGTCCCTGGGCCTGCTGCAGAGCGCCGCGGGCGCGCGCAATTTCTTCTTTTCGCGGACCAATCCGGGCCAGCTGGAAACCCTTGTCGAGAGAATTCACCCGCTGCTGGTCGGCCTCAAACTTTGCGGTGGAATCATCCAACGCCTGTTTCGACAGCACACCTTCGGTCACCAGGCCGCGGGTGCGATCGAGCGTGATCTTGTCGTTGACCAGCGTGGCTCGGGCTTCATCGAGATTATGCTGGGCCTGCTGAATTTCCTCGGGACGAGATCCGTTCTGCAGTTCTTCCAGATAGGCCCGCGCGTTCTGGGCGGCGCCATTCGCTTGTTCGTACTGCGCACGGAACTCGTCATCTTCCAGGCGCACCAAGACCTGGCCTTCTTTGACCTTGTCTCCCTTTTCCACGCCGATCCACTTCACTCGGCCCGTCACTTTGGAATTCAGGTTGATCTTGTGATGAGCCACGATGTAGCCACTGGCGGAGAGCACGACGCCACCCACTTCGCTGCTCTGTGCCGACGCGCGTGCCACTTCCACTTCCGGAGCGTCGTGCGAGAACAGGCGGTAGGACAGCGTGACCACGCCCAAAAGCACCACGACCGCGATCCCGATGAGAATGTAGCGGCGCGCCCAGACCGGAGGTTCGCCTTCGCCTCCCGTGCGCGCGGTGCGATCGATTTTCAGGCTGCGCAGGTCTTCGTGTTTTGCATCAATCGGCATATTCTTATAGCGCCGTTGTCCCTTCGACTTCGCTCCGGGCAGGCTCTGCCCCCCAATCGGGCCGGCCGGAGGCCGGCGCTAGCCTAGTCCCTCAATGCGCTTAATATGTCTCGTCGCGAGGCATGCCAAGCGGGCGCGAACCCGCCTACCACTCCCATGATCAGGGCAAATATGACTGCGGCCATCACTACCGCCGGCGTCATTTGCAAACTAAACACGACCTCACTGAACGTCACCTGATTTTGAGTCCCCGTGGTCATGCCGTTGAACGGCAACATCAGGACGATGCCAAGCGTGGCACCCAGCAGGGACAACAGCAGCGATTCCAGCATGAATGAAGTCAAAATGCTGGGACGCGAAAACCCAATCACGCGCAAAGTAGCAATCTCGCGTCCGCGATAAGCCACGGCGGCATACATGGTGTTGGCCGCGGCGAAACAGGAGCCAACAGCCATGATGAAGGCGACAATCCAGCCCACCACCTTGATCGGCCCTCCCGACTTGGTTTGCGAAGCGTAGTAATCAGGTTCGAGCAGGCCGTTGAGCTCCAGGCGTTGATCGTCATTGCCACGGTTTTTTAGCGCCTGCGCCGCAGTCGGGTCCGTCGCCCGCACCAGTACCGAGGAGTACACCGAACGCTCGAAGTCGGTGACCAGCTGATTGATGTCACCCCAGATTTCGGAATCGTGCGCCGTGCCACTGCCGTCAAAGATGCCGACGACAGGCCAGTCACCTTTGCCGATATGCACCACATCGCCGATATTCGCGTGCTCGAATCGCCGATTGATCGAACTGCTGACCACAACTTCCCGCTGTCCCGGCGTGAACCAGCGTCCTTGAGTAATGTGGATCTGCGGCCGCATCTCAATGCCCAGCGGAGTCAGGAAGCGGGTGGTGACATTGGTTTCTCCCGTCCCTCCTTTGCGCGGCAACACCACGACGAGGATGTCTTCACCGGACACCAAAGGCTCGCCCTTGCTGTTTTTGGCGACGCCGGGCAAGTCCTTAATGACCTGCATCGCATCTCGCGAAACGCCGCCGGCCGCCAATTCTGAGTCCGAACCTTTGCGCAGCATCAGTACATTCAACGGATCGCCAGTCGTAGCAAAGGCACGTCCCAGACCCGCCAGCAGCGCCATGATGAAAACCGCAGTCGCAACCGTGAGCGCGATTCCAAGAGCAGTCATGATAGTGAGGCTCTTCCGCAGCCGCAGGTTACGCACGTTGTAGCTAAGAGGGATTGCCATTTCTATTCTCGCCCTTCAGTGCTTTGTCCTATTCGCTCAGCCGATGTGACGCAAGCCGTCCACGATGTTGACCTTGGCGGCATGATAGGAAGGTACAAAGGAACTGGCGAATCCCACCACGGCGGCGATCAGCAGCGCCACCAGGATGGTGATCGGAGTGACCTTCATGCCAGTGAACATTCCACCCTGGCTCGCCATCCCGGTCACAATGAAGTAGCAGAGCAGCGACCCCACCAGCCCTCCGATCAGGGACAACGAAACCGCCTCGCCCACAAACAATCCCAGAATGCTGTTGCGGGTGAAACCCAGCGTCTTCAAGACTGCGACTTCCCGCGTGCGTTCGCGAATCGACATCGCCATGGTGTTGGCCGACACCAGAAGGATGGTAAAGACGACGGCCAGGCAAATGCTCATGATAAAGGCCTTGATGTTGCCCAGCATCCCGATGAAGCCCAACTGGAAAGCGTGTTCGGTCTCGGTCTTGGTGGGACGGTCAGCGTTGCGGAACTCCTCGTCGATGGCCTGCGCCACCCGGGTAACAGAATCGGGTGAATCGGCCAGGACGGCGTAGAAGCCTTCGCTGCCCTTGAGTTTAGGAAAGCCCTCGTCGATATAGTCTTTATTGAAATAGATGGCTTGAGTCGGATCCGGCGGGGTGAAGATTCCGCGGATGGTCAATTCCAGATTCACCGGGAAAATCTTCCCTGTAATATTGAGACGGTCGCCGATCTTCCAGCCAAACTTTTTGGCTAGGCCCACATCCACAATGGCTCCGGCTCGATCATGCTGCCAGGCTTCGAGTTGGTCGGCAGGTATCTTGAATTCCGGGTACACCCTCATGATCTCTTGGGGATCGGTACCGAACTGGGCGAAGAAGTTACCGGGCTTATCGTCCTTGTACTGGCCCCCAAACCACTGTTGGTTCACTACTTCCTTCACCCCGGGGATGGCCTGGATCTTCTGTTTGTAATAGCTGGGCAAATTGAATACCAGCGACACCTTGTGGCGAACGATCAGGCGTTGCGCCGATTGTTCGCTCGGCTTGCTGTCATAAAAACTGCGCCAGATCGTGATCAGAAAAGTAAGCAGTAACAGCGAACCGCCGATGCTGAGCACCGTCAGGATGCTGCGGCGCTTATTGCGAAAGGCGTTCTTGGTGACAAAACGGGTCAGGGTCATAAGGCGAAACTCCAGGACTCAAAGAGGACAGGGCCGGCTGGGACCGTCACCCAAGCCCCAACAGAATAGACGAAAAAGTCGGGCCTCGGCAACCAACCACTGTCAAAAGTTGCAAACTCAGTCCCCTTAAATCAATAGAACGTTCGCGGGACTCAGAAAGTTACGGCTTGGACGCAGAAAATGTTCCATAACATGCCTGTGTTGTATTCCAGATTGCGGCAATCATGGTTACGTCTCCTTCTACCTAGTATGTCGAACGAGGGACCGCCAGATCGACAGCTCCGCTCTTTATTATTTTTGTTTTATTTTTGTTCCGTCGTCAGGTCCGTAGAAATCTGCCATGAGACCGTGGCAATATCTTGGGAGCTACTCCCCGGACCCGGCTGTCACGTTCCCGGTTGCCTGGGTGGACTGAATGCACTAGCATGGCGCACGGTTCCCGCACTCAAGGCGCGGTAACGCGGTAAATGGAGGATTATGGGCGAAACGGCAGCGCATCTCACGCACAAGTCCCTCACTGGCATCGACATCGCGATCATCGCGGTGTACTTCGTCGTCATTTTCGCCATCGGCTTCTACTTCGCGCGCAAGGAACGCACCTCGACCGACTACTTCCTGGCCAGCCGGAACGTGGGCTGGTTCGCCATCGGGGCGTCGCTGTTCGTTTCGAATATCTCCACCGAGCATTTCATTGGGCTGGCGGGCTCCGGCGCAAGTTCGGGACTGGCCGTTGGCTCATTTGAATGGCTGGCTTGCTTGATCCTGCTGGTCTTGGGTTGGGTGTTCGTCCCGTTTTATCTGCGCTCCAACGTCTTCACTATGCCGGAATTTCTGGAGCGGCGCTTCAGCCGGTCCTGCGCCGTGTACCTGGCGGGAATTTCCATCCTAGCCTATGTATTCACCAAGATTTCCGTGCACCTCTACGCAGCCGCGATTGTGCTGGAGCGTGTGGTGGGCTGGAGCCCGCTGACAGCGGCGGTGATCCTGGTCATCGCCACCGGTATTTACACTATCGCCGGAGGTCTAGCCGCGGTCATTTATACCGACCTGGTACAGACTCTCATCCTGATTTTCGGCGCGGTCATCCTGACCGTGATTGGAATGCATCAGGTGGGCGGGTTCGAAGGCCTGCGCGCTGCCCTGCCCGCCAGCTACTTCCACATGGTCAAGCCCATGAGCGATCCTGACTTTCCCTGGACGGGGATTTTCTTCGGCGCGCCTATTCTCGGCATCTGGTATTGGTGCACCGATCAGGTGATCGTGCAGCGCGTGCTTTCCGCCAAGGATGAAGGACACGCCAAAGCCGCCACTATCTTCGCCGGCTTTCTCAAGATACTGCCCGTGTTCATGCTGGTGTTGCCGGGCCTGATCGCCGTCGCTCTCTACCGCGACCTGTTCAAATTCGGTCCGCACGGCGAAGTGCTGAACGGTGACATCGCGTATCCCACGCTCATCATCAATCTTCTTCCCACAGGTTTAGTGGGCGTGATGATCGCGGCGCTGCTGGCGGCATTAATGGGTGCGATGAGTTCCGTATTCAATTCGGCTTCAACCCTGGTCACGCTCGACTTCTATAAGAAGATCAAGCCGGACGCGACCGAGCGGCAACTGGTGGGCTTCGGTCGGGTGATGACCGGAGTGATGGTGGTGCTCGGCCTGGCCTGGGTGCCTTTCATACATTTGATCAGCAGCCAGCTTTACATCTATCTGCAAAGCGTGCAGGGATACATCAGCCCGCCCATTGCGGCCTGCTTCGTCCTGGGAATTCTGTGGCCGCGGCTAAACGCCCAAGGCGCCATCAGTTCGTTGCTGACCGGCTTCGTCATGGGCACAGCTCGCTTCGTCTTTGAATTGATGGACCGGGCGGCCGGCGGACATGCTTTCGACAATGCGTTCCTGCGCGGCTTGGTGGACATGAACTTTCTGCATTATTCCATCCTGATGTTCGTGGTCTGCTGCGTGGTGCTGATCGGAGTTAGTTTGGTGACGCCGGCGCCGGAACGGAGGCAGCTGGCCGGTCTGACTTTCGCGACCGTGGACGACAAGATGGACGTTACCCCGGTACGGGCCCTGGATCACAAACCGGCGGCGGAAACAGCGGCCGAGCACCGGCTTAACGTCATATTCAGCCTGGCGCTGATTGCTACCGTGGTCGGACTCTGGTTCCATTTCCGGTAGCGCATTCGGTTTACCGCAGTTTTTCCGGGACCCCAGAAATGGCGCGTATCCGCAGCCTGAAAGCCAACGTGACCCGCGAAGAAGCGATGCAGCAATTTTCTTCCGGCATGCTGGACTTCCTGCGCGAAACCGCGTTCGGTCCGCTGCGTTCCGTGGCCGACTTCTACATTCCCTTCCGCCTCTTCCAAGTTGAGATCCTGAACGGCGGAAAACGCGACCTGCGCGTATTTGGCCTCGATGCCGTGAACGGGTCGCTCGACCTTTACCACTTCGAACAACTACCGGGCGAGCGCGAGGTGACTTATCTTGAGACGCGGAATTGCTCCGAGGCACTCCTGGGCGAAGCCGAGGCCGATAAGGTCGTCATCGCCAAAGTGCAGCGGCTGCTTTTCAGCACCGGGTTCTTCCGGGTGCGCAATTTGCAAATCACCGCCGAACCGGTGGCCGGCGAAATTTATGTCCCCTACTGGGTGGGATTTCGCGGTCGCGGAAATCGGGCGCGCCTGGCCGTGATCGATGCCCTGCGGCGCAAGCCTGAGGGGGCCAAGGTGCGACAGTTGTTACGGGCTTGGCTGACCTCGATCCGGGCGGCCTAGCGTTTCTCTGCCGCCGTCACCCCTGCGTCGCAAGACACCTGCCAGCACGAATCGCGCGTTATGGAATTTTTCCCCGCCTCTCTGTAATATCTCAGCCCTGTTTGGAAAGGACCCTCAACATGATGCTAGGCATGTCCCTCTCGACGTTTACCACGGTGCATGTACTCATTAGTTTGGTGGGAATCGGCTCTGGATTCGCCGTCCTTCTCGGGATGTTCTCAGCCAAACGGGTCAACGGCTTGACGGCCGTCTTTCTGTTGACCACAGTGCTGACCAGCATGACCGGCTTCAGCTTTCCCTTCATCCACCTTTTGCCTTCACACAAGGTCGCTATCATTTCGCTGGTGGTGCTGGCGATTGCGGTTCTGGCGCGCTACAGCTTCCACATGGTGGGTAAATGGCGATGGATCTACGTAGTCACGGCCATGATTGCCCTCTGTCTCAACGTGTTCGTCCTGGTGTTCCAGTCCTTCGAGAAGGTGCCGGCCCTGAAAGCGATGGCTCCCACGCAATCTGAGCCGCCATTCCTGGTCGCCCAGTTGGCGGTGATGGCGATTTTCATCGTGCTCACTATTTTTGCGGTGAAAAAGTTCCACCCGGACATGGGACCCGCGTAGGAGCCGTTAACCCGAGGACAGGCCTCGTTCTCTAAAAATTATTACGAACTGGCACCCTAAAGGCGCTACTCGCAGCGCAGGGCCTCGACCGGTTGCATGCGCGCGGCCTTCAGCGCCGGCCACATGCCTGCCGTGACGCCGACAAAAGTGAGAATCACAAAAGCCATCAGCATTACGCTGCTCGAAGTCTTCAGGATGATGTCGCCCTCGTGATTGACTGTCTTGTACATCTCGGAGTAGAGCGGCATCGGCGGAATGGCGTGCGCCAGCACGACTGAGACCAGCATCCCCACCGCTCCAGCGGCGAAGGTCAGCACCAGCGCCTCCACCAGAAATTGAAACGCGATGTCGCGATTGCGCGCGCCCAGCGCTTTGCGCAACCCCACTTCCTTGGTGCGCTCGGTGACGCTGACCAGCATGATGTTCATCACGCCCACGCCCCCGACTCCCAGTGTCAGCACACCGATGAACCCGAGGATCAGGCGCAGCGCGATGCCGAACTGTTGAATGTCTTTCGCATCTTCGACCGTGTCCCACTCCGGACTGGATTTGTCGTCCTTGGGATTAAAATTGTGGCGTCGGGCGAGGACTTCTCTTACCTGCCCCAGCGCCGCCGTGTGCAGGAGCGCCGTGACCGGCTGGAACACGATCATCTCCGGATCGCGCAGGTCATTGATATCGCTCAGCTTTCGAAAGGGAGGAAGACGTTCTCATTGTCGGGACCGTTGTTGGAGGAATCCTGGATTTTCAACTGCAGCAGCCCGATTACATCCCAGGTTTGGCCGTTGATGGTCACGTGTTCGCCGACCGGATCCCGATTGCCAAACACTTTCCTCGCCGCATTCGGGCCAAAGATGAGAACGTGGCGGTGTTCCGCGAAATCGCTCTCCTCGAAGTAGCGGCCCTCGGCGATGTTCAGCCTGCGAATCTCGCGATAGGGATACTGCACGGCTTTGGAAGAGACGGAGATCACCTTGTCGCCATACTTGTAGGCGAAGGGGTCGTCCCATTCGGCGCTGAGCAGGCGTACCAGTGGAGCTTCGTCGCGGATGGCCTGGAGATCCTCGTACTTGAAGTGAATGCGCTTGCCGGCACGCTGTCCGCCGGCCTGCATGCTGGTCTGGCCCTGCCAAATCATGATGACGTTGTTCCCAATCCCAAGAAATGCGGTGAGCACGCCCTGGCTCACGCTTTCGCCATAGCCGAGCAGAAGCACGACGGTCGTGAGTCCCCAAACGATGCCCATCATAGTCAGGATGGAACGCAGGCGGTTGCGCGAGAGCGCTTCCCAGCTTTGCAGGATCAGTTCTTTGATCCGCATATCGCTACCGTTTCCTACTCCTGACGCAGACACTCGATCGGGGCTGAGCGCGGCGGCACGCTGTGCCGGATACATTCCCGCACCCACCGTGATCAACCCCAATGTCAACAACGACGCCGATGATCGCCAGCGGCGAGATCACCGGATGCGGCACAATGTCCGGCAACGCCAAATTGTTGACGGCGAGGCAGATTCCAACCCCGATGGCGAGCCCGAACGCTCCACTGATGATCATGAGCGCGGCCGACTCGGCAAAGAACTGGTTGCGGATATCGCGCGCGGTCGCGCCCAGAGACTTGCGCACGCCAATCTCGCGCGTGCGCTCGGTGACGCCGACCAGCATGATGTTCATCACGCCGATGCCGCCGAGGGCCAGCGTCATCAGAGCCACCGCGCCGAAGAAGATGGTCATGATGTCGAAAATTCGCTCGACCAGCTTCGAGCCGTCAAGCGTGTCCCAGATGAAGAGCGCGTCTTTGTCGCTGGCATCGAAGTGATGCTCGCGTCCCAGAATCTGATAGATCTGGTGCATCGCTTCTTCGTGCTGTTCGGGATCGGCGACCTCGACCACCAGGTTGTTGATCCATCCCTTGGAGATGCCGGGCCTGCTCCGGCGGCGGAAAATCGCGGGCCATGGATGTGTAAGGAACGAAGAGCTGGGTATTGTCCGGACCGCTGCCGTAGCTGCCGTTCTGCTTTTTCTTCTCCAGCACGCCGATGACGGTGTAGGGCGAGCCATCCATCATCAGCGTTTCGCCGACGGCGGGCTTGCCGGCAAACAACTGGTCACGCGACTCCACGCCGAGCACAACCACGCGCCGCCCTTCCTTTTCGTCGTCCTCACTCATCAGACGGCCTTCCTGCACCTTGAGCGAGCGAAAGCGCTGGTATTCAGGCCACACGCCGCGCACGGGGCGCGAGGCCGCGTTGTAGCGGCTGACCTCAGCGACGTCGCGGCGCAATTCGGGACTCACGGTCTTGATCAGGTAGGCTTCGTTCTTGATGGTGTACGCATCCTGAATGGACAGGCGCACCGGGCGTCCGGCCGCGTAACCGCCGGCCTGTTCGCTGGTGCGTCCACCCCAGATGATGGCGAGGTCAACGCCGATGGTCTTGAGACGCTCTTTCTGGTCGCGGCTGAATCCTTTGCCAAGGCCGACCAGCAAAATGACAGAAGTGATTCCCCAGATGATCCCGAACATGGTCAGGAAGCTGCGCAATTTGTGCGCGGCGATGGAAGAAGCGGTCTGCCGCAAGACTTCCCGGATGTTCAAGGGCCGAAATCCTCTCGTAGCTTGGACGGCTTGTGTGGGCTTATGTAAGCCGTGATTTCCTTTGACCCCAAAATGGCGTCATTCTAGGTACGTTTTTCCGCTGCGAGTTGTTTCTGTGGATTTCGAGCCGCCTGGGCCCGCATCGTTTCCGCAGTCCTAGTGGTAAGCGCAAGCTGACGACCGAACACATAAGGAAATTGTCCCTACGTTTCCATGTCTCTACCGACCTCTTCTTTTCGCTTTTAGCGTCCAGCAAGTCTGAGAGCGTCCGTCCTGCTCCGTAGACCACCGCAACCACTCAAAAGACGGCTTACCTTCGTAACTCCCATCCCTGATTCAGCCGCGATATCCTAGCTCGCACCTTTCCCCCATTGGACGACAGCCTGGCGTCTCTCCACAAGACCGCCTGTCTGTTGATTTTTTCGGGGCTTAGGGAGCAATGGCCAACAAGATTGGACGTTTCGAAATACTCAGCGAAATCACGCATTCCGAGATTGGCGCGGTCTACAAGGCCGCCGATCCGGAGAGCGGGCAGACGATTGCCCTGAAGACCATCCGGCTGCAGATGCTGGACGAGCAGGCAGACGTGCTGGTGGATCACATTCTGCAGGAAGCCGCCGGCACCAAGCCGCTCAGCAGCCACAACATCGCACAACTTCTCGGTCTGGAAGACATCGACGGCCAGTGCTGCGCCGCCGAGGAGTACGTGCAGGGCAACAGCATCGCCACCATGCTGGCCCGCAAAGAAGGGTTTTCCATCTGGGACCTGCAGGACATCGTGCGCCAGACCTGTCAGGGACTGGACCATGCGCACTCGCATAACGTCGTGCACTACAGTCTGGAGCCGGCCAAGATCATGGTCACCTGGGACGGCACGGTCAAAGTCCTGAGCTTCGGAGTCTCCTGCATGGGCGCATTTACCTGTCAGGCTTCGGGCAAGGCGCCGGACGTTCTGCACTATGTTTCGCCGGAACAGTTGCGGGGAGATCCGGTGGACGGCCGCTCCAACATATTCAGCCTGGGCGCAATCCTGTACGAGATGGCGACCGAGAGCAAA
Source organism: Terriglobia bacterium (assembly GCA_963803655.1). Taxonomy (GTDB): domain Bacteria; phylum Acidobacteriota; class Terriglobia; order Terriglobales; family Acidobacteriaceae; genus JAIQFF01. The sequence goes on along the minus strand of CAWDNR010000004.1, from coordinate 243,515 downwards.
GCCTTTCCGGGCGACGATGCGGACCAGGTGCGGCAGGCGATTGTCGAAGCCACTGCCGGCAGCTCCGATCGCAGATCAATCCGCAAGATTCATCCCGTGCTGAGCGAAGTCATCATGAAGGCGCTGTCCAAGGCGCCGGAAGAGCGCTATCAAAGCGGACAGGAACTGGTCAACGATCTGGAGCGCTGCAAGGAGAGTACGACCAAGGCAGAGGCCAAGAAATCGGCGCAGCCGGCGCAGGGATTGAACGCGCCGCAGGCGACCAAGAGCCGCGGCCGCCCCGGTCGCACCGCCGCCAGCGCTGAAAACGGTCGGCGGTTGCTGAACGCGCTTCCGACAGCGTTATCTCCCGCGAGTCCTCAGAAAAGTGCTCCGGCAAAAGCCGCTGCTGCGGCTGCGGGATGGGAGAGTGCGAGCGCAGTTTCGACAGTCGAGCCGGCGAAGGCGCCGAAAGCTGCCTCAGGCCCGGCGGCACCGTCCGCGCAAACCGCATTCCAAGAGCGAGCCAGCGCGGTGGCTGATGCCGTGGAACCAGCCTGCCGAGACGCCAGCGTTCCGGGTTGATCCATCCATGGCGGAAGCCGCGAAAGATGGCAGTGCGGGGTCCGAGCTTTTCCGAAATGACGGAACTGCCGCCGCTGAAAGAAATCTACACACCGCCTCCGCCTCCGCCCGTCGGTGGAACCCGAATTCGACCCGGAGCCGCCGGCGTCCTTAAGCCGCGCTCAACGGGAAAAACCTGAAAAACCCAAAGTGCAGCCGCGGGAAGTGGCGCGCAAAGCGGTGACCGAGATCAAGAAGACCCCGCCGAAGCTTTTCTTGTATTCGATCGCGGGCTGCCGTAGCGATCATTCTGCTGGTGGTGGGCATGATCGCCTATCGCATTCATTCGGAAAACTCAGCAGACGAAGGCTCGGCGGAGACACCGGCCGCAGCGGCGGCACCGGCCGAGGCCAGTCCGAAACCGGCGCTGGAATGCAGCTCAACCTCCGGTCCAGGCTCCGGTGCACGCACAACCAGAACAGATCGCAGCTGGCCGGGAAGCGCCTCCGGTTTCCGTGACCCCGAAGTACAACCGGAACAACAAGAAGAAAACCAAAGCGCCAGCCTTCTGCCCCGGCCGTGATTCCCGGGCAAATGACCATCAATTCCACTCCGGAAGGCGCGGAGGTTCATGTCGACGGACGCACCGATCCCAGCTGGATTACGCCCTTTAATCTGCCCGGCCTGGCCCCGGGGCAGCATAGCGTTATGGTCGCCCGCGCCGGATACGCGTCTGAAACCCGCACCATTGACGTGGCTTCAGGCAGCAAGTCATTTCTGGTGATCCAGTTGGCTCAGCTTACTGCTGCGGCCGCCATCACCAGCCAGCCCGCCGGAGCTCAGATTTTCGTCGACGGAAAAGATACCGGGCGAGTGACTCCGGCGCAGATCTCGGTGGATAAGCCGGGCCCGCACACCTTCCTGATCAAGAAGCAGGGCTACCTCGAGGAAACCTCCAGCGCCAGCCTGCAAGCCGGCCAGATCTTCCATTTCGCGCCCACGCTCAAAGCTCTGGGCTCGGCCGATGACATCAAGCTCGGGGGAAAATTCAAGAAGCTGTTCGGCGGCGGAGAAACGGCGGGCATGGGTGCGGTCAACGTCAAGACCCAGCCCAAGGGTGCGCAGGTCGCGGTCAACAACCGCATCCTGGACAAGTTCTCACCGGTCGACTTCTTCCTCAACCCCGGCACCTACGTGATCGATATCACGCTCTCGGGATACAAGCCGGTGCATCGCGTCATCGAAGTGCAGAAGGGCGGCAAGGTCGCGGTGGATGAGAATCTGGAGCGGGAGTGAAGCGAAGCACTTGGCAATTAGCATTTGGCTTGTGGCTCGCGAGTCATAGCACGTAATGAATCGGAATTCCGAGTCCCGGAGCGAAGTTTGATTCTGACGATTTAACACGGAAAAAGGCCGCCATATTCTGGCGGCCTTTCTTGTTTGTTGCCAATTGCTAAGTGCCAATTGCTGCTTCTAATATCCCCAGCCTCTTTGCCTCCGCGATAGTTGGCCTGGTAGCCGGACGATAACCACTGCTGTACTGAGGCGCGGTAGTAGTTCTTGTCGCCGAACGAACTGTTGTAGCCGTGAGTCGGGGTTGCCGATACTCATTGCGAGGATTGGGATTGAACGCGCTTGTTCTCTGACCTGTCCTTGCGGGCCATGTAGCTGCCATCCTGATAGCCGAACTGTAGCCTGCGTTCCGGCCGTCGCCGGCGCCGCCATAGACTGAGCCGGGATAGCCATACCCGCCGCTGGGATAGCCGTAGCCACCGCCAGGATAGCCATAGCCGCCGCCGGGATAGCCGATAGCCACCGCTGCCTGGATAGCCATACCCGCCATTGGGATAGCGGTTGTAGACCGTGGATCATCGTCGATAGACTGCCGTCATGCTGGCGATACGTTCCACACTCAGTCGCGATGGTCACGTTCGGCGTTCGCGGTCGCGTGATTCGCGATCCAGTGCTGATCGGTCTTCGCGTTGTCATGCTCGTGATCCGACGTGATCGCAGTCTGACTTGCTTGTCGTGATGATCAACTGTTTGTCCATTGATCCTTGTGATGTCGTGGTCGCGGGCCAAAGCGAGACCGCTGAACATCAGCGTGATCGCGACTGCCAGTGCTGCCATTCTCATGCTGCGCATATTTCCTCCCACCCGGTACCATCGTTCGAAGGGCTTGATTGCGATCACGCCTGCCCTCGAGTCGACACCTGGGACCGGTTTGCTAAAACGTCGGATGCCAACGCAAATCAAAATTGGCTGTACTGCGGAGCCTATTTATTTGAACCTTAAGTGAACCTTAAATCTAAGCCATGCAATCACTTGGGGGTGATAGACTGAGCGCGCTTTAAGGGCGAACCAAGGCGAAGGAGAAGCGATATTTATGCCAATCGAACGGGTGGGAGTGATCGGCGCGGGAACCATGGGCAACGGCATTGCCCACGTTTTCGCGCGCAGCGGATATCGGGTGACGTTGTGCGATGTGGAACAGCGATTCCTTGATCGCGGCCTCGAAACCATCGGCAAGAACCTCGATCGCGAACTGGCCAAAGGCAAAATTACCGCGGGAGACAAAGCCGCGGCGCTGAAGCGGATCGCGCCCGTGCTCGAGCGCGGCGACCTTGCGCCCTGCGACTTCGTCATCGAAGCCGCCACCGAGAAATTTGAAATCAAGGCGGAAATCTTCCGCGACCTCGACCGCATTTGCCGTCCGGAAGTGATTCTGGCCACGAATACTTCTTCGATTTCGATCACGCGGCTGGCCGCTGTAACCCGGCGCCCGGCAAAAATTATCGGAATGCATTTCTTCAATCCCGTTCCGGTGATGAAACTGGCGGAAGTCATTCGCGGGCTGGCCACGTCGCAGGAAACTTTCGCGACCGTGCGCGATCTGGCATTGCAGCTCGACAAGACGCCGATCGAAGTGAACGACGCGCCCGGCTTTGTTTCGAACCGCGTGCTGATGCCGCTGCTGAATGAGGCCATGTACGCGGTCATGGAAGGCGTGGCCACCGCCGAAGCGGTCGACGAAGTGTTCAAGCTGGGTATGGCGCATCCCATGGGCCCGTTGACTCTGGCGGATTTCATCGGGCTCGATGTCTGCCTCGACATCATGCGCGTGCTGCAGGACGGCCTGGGTGATCCCAAGTACCGGCCCTGTCCGCTGCTGATCAAAATGGTGGATGCCGGCTGGCTGGGAAAAAAGAGCGGCAGAGGTTTCTACAAATACTAGGTGGACGCTCGTCCTCCACAACGAAAATTTGAACAGGGTGGCAGGATTGGACCCATCAGCGAACACAAGAGATCGCGGCATCTATGCCCTCGGAGCCGGGCTCGGAGTGTGTGCCGGATTTCTCGACGTAAAGTTTGGCGACTTGCTGCTCACTGCGCTTTTCGTGCTGGCGGCGACCATGCTGCTGGGCGCGCTTCGTCCGCGGCGGCCCTGGCGATGGACACTGCTCGGTGGCCGTGTTCGTCCCGCTGGTTCAATTGATTGCTTACGCCGTGCTGACCGAAAAACCTTATCGCGCCCAGATCTACGAATCGTTTCTCGGCTTCCTGACAGGAATTGCCGGAGCCTACGGTGGAGCGACAGCGAGAAGAGGATTGCGGGAATTGTGGAAGTGAAGAGTGCGGCTCTTGGCCGTCAGCTCTCAGCTTTCTACGCTCTTGTCAGCCTGAGCGCAGCTTGCTCTTCGCGCAAGCGCGAAGAGCAACAAGTCGAAGGATTCCGATGAGCGATCGTTTGTAGACCAGGCGAGTTTTTCTCGCCAGTGGTAGCGCACAAACCCGCTGCAAACGCCGATCAAGCTGCTAGCTAGGGGTCCTTCGACTCCGCTAGGCGATCGCAATCGAATCATCCAGCGCCGCTCAGGACAGGGCGCTAAGCTAAGAGCTAAAAGCATAAGAGCCAAGAGCTGCCATCCCAATAGTTACTCGCGTTTCCACAGCCCGCGCGAGTATTCTTCGCACATGGGAGTTTCGGTTTCGGTGCTGGCCAGCGGCAGCCGGGGAAACAGCACCATCGTTTCGAGTTCGCGCACAAAGATTCTAGTGGATGCGGGAATCTCCTGCCGCGAGACCGTGAGACGCATGCGCGCCCAGGGCGACGATCCGCGCACTCTTTCCGCCATCCTGATTACTCACGAACACTCCGACCACGTTTATGGGTTGGCGGTGCTGGCCAGAAAATTTCAGGTGCCGGTGTTCATGACCGGCGCCACGCACCAGGCTTGGGCAAGGTCGCTGCGCGATGATGCTGGTGAGCTGCCGCAACTGGCACGCCTCGAGATTTTCTCCGCCGGCCGCCGTTTCGAAATCGGCGACATCGCCATCACTCCGTTCACCATCCCGCATGATGCCGCCGATCCAGTGGGGCTGACTTTCCGGGCCGACGGGATCAAGGTGGGCATCGCGACGGATCTGGGATATATGCCGCCCAACGTGTGTGATCAGCTGCGCGGTTGCGATGTGCTGGTCATCGAGTCCAATCACGATCTGGAAATGCTCCGGGGCGGACCGTATCCCTGGTCGGTCAAACAGCGGGTCGGAAGCCCGACCGGACACCTGTCCAACGACAAGCTCGCGAAATTCTTATGCACCGAATATGATGGGAACGCATCATACATAGTGCTGGCGCATCTATCGGAGCTCAACAACCATCCCGAGCTCGCGCTGGGCACAGCGGAAAAGGCCCTGGGACTACGCCAGACATTGCTGCCTGAACCGGGTGATGCTGGCGCAACAATCGGAGCCGATGGAAGCGATCCAGCTGTAGTTCCTATGTTGTAGCTCCTATGAGCGAGTGCGTTGATCCCATTGTTGGAAAAATTCTTGCCGGCTGGCGGTATGACATCTCCGGCCTCGCGCCCGAGATGCGGGAAGACTACGACGAACACTTTGACGGCTGCGCCCACTGCCGTTCCCGCCAGCATCTGCACCGCAACATCGACCTCGCGCTGATCGCTCTGGCCTCGCTTTCCGGCGCGGTCTTCCTCATGGCCTTTGGCGTTATCCTCCATCTCAATCCCCGGCATGCCTTCTGGCTGGAAGTGGCCGCGCTGGTCGGGATTCGCGCTTTCGGCCCTGATCTGGTTGGGAGTGGCGGTGGCCACGCCGGCGCCCATGGCGGTGGTGGATGCCGCCAAGCTCGGCGCGCGCCGCGTCCACGACCGATTGCCTGCAGAAATCCGCGAGCGCCTGCCTGAAGAACTCCGCCTGAAAATTACCGGTTCGTAAGCGAGCTACCGCGAGCTGCGCGGAGATCGGAGCGGACACCTGCTCCCGAGCCGTAGTCGCAGCGGACCGGCGTCCGGGCCGAGCAACGCTCGGCACTGCTTTTCCGCCGCGCTTCTCATCCAATGCGATAGGCTAGATAGAAGCATGTCCATCAATGGTCCGGAAGAGCTTGCCGGCATGCGCGCCGCGGGCGCGATTGTGCGCCGCATGCTCGAAGCCATGAAGCAGGCAGTGCGTCCCGGCATCACCACTGCCGAACTCGATGCGGTCGGCGCCACGGTCATGCGCGAACAGGGCGCGCAATCGGCGCCGCAACTTGTCTACAAGTTTCCCGGCGTCAACTGCATCAGCCTGAATGATGAAGCCGTGCACGGCATTCCCGGAGAGCGGGCGGTTGCAGCCGGCGACCTGCTCAAGCTCGATGTCACCATTGAAAAAGATGGATTCATGGCCGACGCCGCTGAGACGGTAGCTGTCGGCGAAATCACCGAAGAGAATCGGCGCCTGATTGCCTGTGCTGAACGGGCCTTTGCCAAAGCCATGCTGGTGGCGCGCGCCGGGTTCCGCGTGTTCGAGATTGGCCGCGCGGTCGAACGGGAAGTGCGCCGCAGCGGCTTCTCGGTGATTCGCGACCTGGGCGGACACGGCATTGGACGCACCATCCACGAAGAGCCTCGTGTACCCAACTACGCCGATCCGGAAGCCAACCAGATTCTGACCGAAGGCCTGGTGATTACGGTAGAGCCGATCATCGCTGCCGGATCGGGACGCGCGTTTGTAGCAAACGATGGCTGGACAGTGCGCACCGCGGATCGCCGGCCGTCGGCGCATTTCGAGCACACTCTAGTGATCACCCAAGGCGAGCCCATTCTGCTGACCGCGAGCTAGTGTTCCCGAAAAACGTAAACCACGAAGAACACGAAGTACCACGAAGGAAAGCCCAGGTTTTGGGAAGCCCTTCGTGACACTTCATGTTCTTCGTGGTTTACGCCTTTTGATGCTGCCCTTCAAGCTCGATTGCTACAATCCCGATCTGTGCCCATTCCCTTTCAGATCGATGCTACCTCTGGCGCTGCCCGCGCCGGCCGGCTGACCACGCCGCACGGATCGTCGAAACGCCAGTCTTCATGCCAGTCGGGACCGTGGCCTCAGTCAAAGGCGTTTCGCAGGACATTCTGGAAGAACTGGGTGTACAAATCCTTCTCGGAAATACCTACCATCTTTATTTGCGGCCCGGAGTGGAGCAGGTCCGCCAGTTGGGCGGACTGCATCGTTTCATGGCCTGGCCGCGCGCCATTCTCACTGACTCAGGCGGCTTTCAGGTTTTCAGCCTGAACGAACTGCGCAAAGTGAGCGAGGAAGGCGTGACTTTTCGCTCGCACCTGGACGGGTCGGCGCATTTCTTCACTCCGGAAAGCGCCATGGAGGCGCAAATCGGCCTGGGTGCGGACATCATGATGGCGTTTGATGAATGCACCGAGTTTCCGGCGGACCGGGAGCGGGCGCGGCAGTCGATGGAATTGACGCTGCGCTGGGCCGCGCGCAGCAAGAAATACTTTCGAGGCGCATAAAAGACGAAGTGCCGTGGGCCACAGACCACGTAGGCCCAGGTGTCCCCACCTGGGCGGGCGAGCGCAACCTCGCCGGCGGCGGTGACGATCACAAGATCGCCGGGCAAAACCTTGCCGAGCTGCGCTCGGCTGGACAGGTGAGGACACCTGCCCCTACGCAGACCCAGGCGCTTTTCGGCATTGTGCAGGGTGGCATGGATGCCGGCATTAAGAAGAGAATCGGCCGAGCGCACAGTCGAGATCGGCTTTCCTGGCTACGCCATCGGCGGCTTAAGCGTAGGCGAGCCGCGTGCCGTCACGCGCGAAATGGTCGAAGCTACGCTTGCCGCATCTTCCCGCGGACAAGCCGCGCTACCTCATGGGCGTGGGCACGCCGGAAGAGATCGTCGAATATGCCAATGCGGGCATCGACATGATGGACTGCGTCCTTCCCACACGGGCGGCGCGGCATGGCTTGTTATTTACTTCCCAGGGCAGGATTTCGATCAAACAGGCCAGATTTGCCTCTGATCGGGGCCCGCTCGATCCCAACTGCGGCTGCCGGGTCTGCCGGCGCTACTCCCGGGCTTATCTCCGCCATCTTTATGCCGCCAACGAGGTTTTGGCCCAAGTGCTGAATACCGTCCACAACCTCAGCTTCTACCTTGACACCATGCGGGCGGTGCGTCATTCTATTGCGCTTGGGAACAGGGCCCAACTTCTTTCCGGGGAGCAGTCTGGAGTAAAACCATAGTCCGGCATCCCCGGTGCATGCCTGAAGCAAAAAGAATCTCCGGCCTGAGGAAGCGAGAAACTCCTGCGGTAAAATGCACAGGGCCAGGACGCGCCGACAGGCGTCGTGCTGATCTTTGTTGGAGTGGAAGCGGAATCGTTTTATGAGCATCGTAAACATACTGGCGCTGCAGACGATCGGGGCGGGGGGCTGGCTGGGATTTGCTCCGCTGATCTTCATCTTCGCCATTTTCTACTTTCTCCTGATCATGCCCCAGCAGCGCCGCCAGAAAAAGTGGCAGCAGATGCTGAACGATTTGAAGACAGGGGACAAGGTCGTGACCAGCGGCGGACTGCGCGGGACCGTCATTGCGCTGCGCGACGACTACATACAACTCCGCGTACCGCCGGACAATCTACGCCTCGAAGTGACACGGGCCTCGGTGGCCTCGGTGGTTGCGCCGGAGGACAAGAATAGTAAAGCAGCATAAAGACTCACGTAGCGCTGGCGTCCCGGCGGCTGTCCTGAGGGCGTCCCGTCCTCAGAGCGGGGGCAGGATGCCCCGAGCCAGCTGGCCAGAGGCCGGCGCTACTAAAACCGGGCGCTACAAGAAAAGAAATTAACCCTCAGGCCATGAACAAGATTTTAGGCTGGAAGCTCGGACTCGTCGTCGCAACCCTGGTGTTGTTCCTGTTCGGGATCTTCGGAATTCCGAAGGACTTTTCAGGCAGCGGTCTGCTGGCGTCGATACAAGAACGCATTCACCTGGGGCTCGACCTCAAGGGCGGCACTCACCTGATTCTGCAAGTGCAGGTCAACGACGCGGTGAACGGAGATTCCGATCGGGCGCTGGAGCGGGTCAAGGAAGACCTGCGCACCCACAAGATCAATTACACCGAGATCACCAAGCCGGATCCGGTCAATCATCCTGACCAGATCGTTCTTAAAGGCGTACCTCCGGAGGCCACTTCGGATTTGCGCTCCGACGTAAGCGAACGGCTGCCCGAATATGACCTCAATTCGGGGGCGGATAATTCCTGGACGTTCACCATGAAGCCGCAGGCTCTGGCCGAACTGAAGAACCGCGCCGTGAGTCTGGCGATAGAAACTATTCGCAACCGCATTGACCAGTTGGGTGTGAGTGAACCCGTAATTCAGGAGCACGGTCTGGGCCAGTACCAGATTCTGGTGCAACTCCCTGGGGTGGACGATCCCGCGCGGGTGAAGGAAATCATGCAGTCTACCGCCATGCTGGAAATCAAGCAGGTGCTGGGCGGGCCCTACTCCAGCGAGCAGGACGCTTTGCAGCAGCACAATGGTGTGCTGCCTCCAGATTCCATCTTGCTGCGAGGACGCAGCGTCGGCAGCCAGACCAGCGATGAAGCGGGCGAGCAGTTCTACCTGGTAACCCGCAGTTCGGCGGTGGCGGGCGCGGATCTGCGGTCGGGCGGCGCCTCGGTTGGACGCGACACGAATACGAACTCGCCTGACGTCGGTTTTGTCCTCACCAATGAAGGCGGCAGAAAATTTGCCGCGTTTACGGGCGCGCACGTGGGCGAAAAGCTGGCGGTTGTCCTGGACAATCGGGTACGGGAAGTGGCGACCATCAACGAGCAGATCCACGATCAGGGACGGATCAGCGGTGGCGGCATGAGCGACCAGGCGGCGAAAGATTTGGCCCTGGTCCTGAATTCGGGCGCCCTGCCGGCTGGTATCAAGTATCTGGAAGAACGAACGGTGGGGCCGTCGCTGGGAACGGATTCGATCCGCGCAGGAGTTCGGGCGGCGATTATCGGCATGCTGGCCGTGCTGATTTTCATGCTGATCTACTACCGCGGCGCGGGCATCAACGCCGACCTTGCGCTGATCCTGAACTTGATCATTCTATTGGGTTTCATGGGATACTTCGGCGCTACCTCTGACCCTGCCCGGAATTGCCGGCGTGATCCTGACGGTAGGCATGGGTGTGGACTCTAACGTCCTGATTTTTGAGCGTATTCGCGAAGAACTGCGGAACGGGAAGACACCCTCCTCGGCGGTGGAGCAGGGCTTCGCGCATGCCTGGATCACGATCGTGGACACCCACGTCACCACGATCGTGTCAGCGGCCATACTGTTTTTGTTTGGAACCGGTCCAGTCAAAGGTTTCGCGGTCACTTTGACCTTTGGCTTGCTGGCCAATCTCTTCACTGCGGTGTTTGTCTCCCGCATGATCTTTGATTGGCTTTTGAGCCGTAAGCAGCGCGGAGAGGCATTGAGCATTTAGATTTTGGACGGAACAGCCGGGCTTTGCCCGGCCCACACGGGCCTGGAAGGGGTTTGACGACAGCGTGGAATTTTTTCGAAATCCAAACATAGACTTTCTGGGCAAGAAGTGGTATTTTCTCGCCTTTTCGTTGCTGTTCAGCGTGGCGGGAGTATGTTCCATGCTGTTTTGGCATGGTGTACCGCTGGGCGTAGACTTCCGGGGCGGAACCCTGGTCTACGTGAAGTTCTCGCACCCGCCAGATGACAAAGCGATCCACGAGGCGCTGCGAAAAGTGGGTTTGACGCAGGCAAAGATACAGCGGCTGGGTGTGGTCACGAACAACGAAGTGCTGATCGACCTCGACGTGCGGGAGACCAGCGAGAAGGCGCTCGATCAGGGCAAGGTTCAGATCATCAGTGCGCTGGAGACCAATGCTCCGGCGGGCAAGCTGGACTTGAACAACACCAGTTCTTTGACATTAGCCAACTACCTGCTGGAGAAAGATCCCCTGCGTGCGGGCACCGATGCTGGCCAGCGCTACACGGCAGCGGCCAAGGCCATCGTTGATTATCGCGACAAGACCAAGGGCGGGGTTCTGAGCTCCTTTGATGAACTCAAGAACGCGACCGATCCCACGGTGGTTGCGGCCTTGCCGGATGGATTCTTTCTTTCCGATTTTGGTGTCTATCAAGTAGAGATCGTGGGGCCGCAGGTGGGCGAACAGCTGAAAGGCCAGGCGATGCGGGCGGTAGCTTATTCGCTTGCCGGCATGCTGATTTATCTGGGCTTCCGCTTCGAGTGGATATATGGTGTGGCGGCTGTAATTACTGTTTTCCACGATACGTTGATCACGGTAGGCGCATTCTCTCTAGCCAACAAAGAGATCTCGTTGACTGTGATCGCGGCGATCCTGACTTTGATCGGTTATTCGAACAATGACACCATCGTGATCTTTGACCGCATCAGAGAGAACTTGAAATTGATGCGGCGAGAGAAGTTGTCAGAAATCGTAAACCGGAGTATTAATCAAACCCTGAGCCGGACGATCCTGACCGCAGGGTTGACGTTTTTGACGGTCTTGGCGCTGTACCTGTTCGGCGGCGAAGTCCTGCATGGCTTCTCTTTCGCCCTGGTGATTGGAATTCTGATTGGGACTTATTCTTCGATCGCGATCGCCGCGCCCATTCTGGTGGCTTACCAGGATTGGCGGACGAACCGGGGCAAGCCGGTGGCGCTCATAGCCGGTAAGGGCAAGCCGACGCCGGGCAAGGCCACGGCCGGCAAGGGTAAGGTGGCGAGCGGCCAGTAGAGCGGGTTTTGCCAGATTCGAGTGTGGTTTCAATGGTTTGAAGCGGATTGTGTTGGGCGCGAAATGCTTTATCAGTTCGGGAGCAAAGAACGAGCGGGCGGTGTCTAAACATAAGTAGGGTCTTGCAGGAGGGTCCTCATGTTTGAAGATAGCCTCATTGAATCGGGTGGCAGGCTCAAGACAAAGCGCGGCCTGACTACTTTTCTGTCGTTTGGTTTCCAGATTGCACTGGTCGGAGTGCTGGTACTAATCCCGCTGCTGTTTACCGAAGCTCTGCCCAAAACCCAGCTGATGACCTTTCTGGTGGCGCCCCCGCCACCACCGCCCCCGCCGCCGCCACCGGCTGCGACCCCCATCAAGGTGGTAAAGCAAATTCAGACTGACATCATTAACGGCCAACTGCGTACCCCGACCAAGATCCCGGAAAAAGTTCAAATGATCAAAGAAGAAGAAGCGCCGCCTCCGGTCTCCACCATGGCCGGCGTTGTTGGCGGCGTCCCGGGCGCGGCGGGCGGACAAATGGGCGGCGTGATCGGCGGCATTATCAATTCGACCCCCATCGCCGTGCCCAAAGTTGCCACTCCGCAGCGCGTGCGGGTCTCGCAAGGTGTGACCCAGGGTCTGCTGCTGCGTAAAATTCAGCCGGCTTATCCACCCTTGGCGCGGCAGGCACGCATCCAAGGTTCAGTGTTGCTGCAGGCTGAAATCAGCAAGGATGGTTCGATTCAGAACCTGCGCCTGATCAGTGGCCACCCCATGCTGGCTCCGGCTGCGATCGAGGCAGTGAAGCAGTGGAAGTACAAGCCGTACATTCTGAACGGCGAGCCGGTGGAAGTGGAAACTCAGATTACGGTCAACTTTACCCTTGCCGGGGGTTAGACTCCGGTGTGCCAGAGTGGATTTAACGGAAGGCAGTTTCACAGCACGAAATTGGTTTTGCAATCTGACAAGTTCTGAGGAGGAAGGCAACTCATGTTCGTAGCCAATCTAGCAGCACTTACTTACACACATATGTCCACTATGGCGGCCTGGTTTTTCCAGGAGCAGGCAGCAGTGGGTTGGGACCCGATTTCGCTGTGGCACCAGATGGGTATTCCGGCGAAAGCAGTGGTCATCATTCTGTTCGTCATGTCGGGATGGTCAATCGGAGTCATGATTGATCGCGCCATGGCGTTCAGTGCCGCGCGCAAACAATCGCGTGCGTTTGCTCCCGCTGTGGCCGGCGCCCTGCGCGATGGCAAGATCGAAGAAGCCATCAAAGTTGCGGAGCGCAACAAGAAGAGCCACCTGGCCAAGGTTGTCACCTCGGGCCTGATGGAATTCCGCGCTCACCAGGAAAGCGGCGAGATTCCGGGCGAGACCATCGAAGCCTCCAAGCGCGCTCTCGAGCGCACCGAAGCCATTGTCCATGCCGAGCTGAAGCGCGGCCTGGGCGGTCTGGCAACCATCGGATCAACAGCCCCGTTCGTGGGACTGCTGGGCACGGTGGTCGGCATCATCAACGCGTTTAAGGGCATTCAGTCCGAAAAGGCCACCGGTCTGGCAGCTGTTGCCGGCGGTATTTCGGAAGCGCTGGTGACCACCGCGATTGGACTCTTCGTGGCCATTCCGGCCGTGATGATGTTCAATTATCTGACCGGACGCGTGGAAGCCTTCGACGTGGAGATGGATAACTCGTCGAGCGAACTGATTGATTACTTCCTGAAGCGGCGAGGACTGCGCCGCTCCTAGGTCTCAATCTCAGGGCTACAGCCTCAGAGTTGTCAATCTGGCGCCGGGTAAATTCCCGGCGCCGGGTTTAAAGCCTGGGGTTTACGGCGCGAGGTTCGAGAAGCTGGAGGCGCTGAGAATCATTCTCAGCTCAGGCGGGCGACAAGCGACCGCCTAGGAGAAGTGAGTTTATGGCGTTGAACAAGCGGAACGAGGGAATCAAGGTCAACTCCAACATCAACGTGACACCTATGGTGGACGTGATGCTGGTGTTGCTGATCATCTTTATGGTGATCACGCCTATGTTGCAGCACGGTGTAAGCGTGGACATGGCGAAGGTCAATAACCCGGAGTCGATGCCTGACGCTGACAAAGAAGACGCCTTGCTGGTGTCGGTCATGCGCGACGGGACGGTCTACTTCGGGACCGACAAGCTACCAGCCGATCAGCTGACCGGCAAGGTCAAGGACCGCCTGGCGAATCGCGTGGACAAGCGGGTCTTCGTTAAGGCCGACGCGCGCGCTCGGTTCGGATCGGTGGTTGAGGTCGTGGACAATGTGCGCGCAGCGGGAGTAGACCAGTTAGGTCTGCTGACCGAGCAGCGCAAGACCGCGACTCCGGCCCCGGCAGCGGCGCCGGCCACCACGCCCGCCGGCGGGCAATAGCCAGGCATTCGTAGCCTGGTCGCAGAGAAGACATTCGAGGAGAATTGTTATGGGAATGGCAATGGGATCGGGCGGCGGTCAGAGTGCGGACATGAACGTCACGCCGCTGATTGACGTGCTGTTGGTGCTGATCATCATCTTCATGGTGATCACGCCGTTAACCCCCAAGGGACTGGATGCGCTGGTGCCCCAACCGCCACCGCCGAATGCGCCCAAGAACACCACCCCGGACCGCACCATCGTGGTGCAGTTGATTGACCGGGGAGCAGGTCAGCCGCCCGCGTTGAAAATCAACCAGGAGGAAACGACCTGGGACAACCTGCAGGGCCGATTGACCGACATCTTCAAGACGCGCGCGGAAAAAGTGATGTTCGTCAAGGGTGACGACGCTGTCCCGTTTGCCGATGTGGCCAACGTGATTGATCTCGCGCATGCGTCGGGCGTCGACAAAGTGGGTCTGATTACGGCCAAGATTGAAGCCGGCAACTAGCCCGGCAGATTTTGTTGGAACCGTCTGTGCGGCGGACGTTGTTCCGCCCATTCTCATCCGCGCACGCGCGTTGCACCGGGGCGTGCTGGTCGTCCGTTGGCATAGCCATAGGCCTGACGATTTCTGGCAAGGGAGACTTACAGCGCAATGAAAACAAGCGTACGAATGCTGGCAATGACGGCGCTCGGGTTGGCAATGCTAGCCACCACGGGCTGCAGCAAGCTGAGGGCGCGGGACCAGCTTAACAAAGGCGTGCAGTCCTACAAGAACGCCAAGTACGAAGAGGCGATCAATCACTTCCAGCAAGCGGTGTCGCTCGATCCCAGCCTGCTGAATGCCCGCCTTTACCTGGCGACGGCATTTGCCCAGCAATATATTCCCGGCGTCGATGCCGAAGACAACAATCGCATGGGACAGAACGCCATTGACCAGTACAGCGCCGTGCTCGAGCGCGACCCCAAGAACATCAACAGCGTGAAAGGGATCGCCTACCTTTACCTGCAGATGAAGAAATTTGAGGACGCCAAGACCTATTACCGCAAAGCCATTGACCTCGACCCCAATGATCCCGAACCTTACTACTCGGTGGCGGTCATCGACTGGACCCAGAGCTACCAACCTCGCATGGAAGAACGCGCCAAAGCGGGATTGAAGCCGGACGAGTGGATCATGAAGGACAAGAGCAACAAGAAAGTCTGCGAGATGCTCCGGGAGAAGAACACGGCGGTCATTGAGGACGGTATTGCCATGTTGCAGAAGGCGCTGCAGTTGCGGCCGGACTACGACGACGCCATGGCGTACCTGAACCTGATGTACCGGGAGCGGGGAGACCTGCAGTGCGATGACGCGGCGCGCCCGGGCGGCGGACATGAAGACCGCCGACGAGTGGGTGGACAAGACCATGGCCACCAAGAAGGCCAAGGCCGAAAAGCAGCCGGGCAGCCAGGGCATCACTATGCCCAGCCAGTAGGAATGCGCATAACTCTTTGGCTCACGAAAGCCTCTTCTGGATAGAAGAGGCTTTCGTATTTTGGGAAAAGCAGTCGTTGGTCTTCAGTCGTCAGCTTGACGGTCGGCCTCCGCTACACCTGCTCAAATTGGACGCGCACAAAATCCTTCGCTAGGCTGGAGTCCGTGCCGAGGGAGCACGAGCGGGGCGCTCGCGCCTACACTATGTTCAAGAAGATTCTTGTCGCCAATCGGGGAGAGATCGCGGTGCGGGTGATTCGCGCCTGCCGCGAGCTGGGAATTCTCTCGGCTGCTGTCTTTTCCGATGTCGATCGCGCCGCTCTGCATGTTCTGATGGCGGACGAGGCCTACCCCATTGGCGCCGCAGCTGCGGCTGAGTCTTATCTCAACATCAACAAGATTCTGCAGGTCGCGAAACGCTGCGGCGCGGACGCGATTCATCCTGGCTACGGTTTTCTCTCGGAAAATGCGACGTTTGCTCAAGCCTGTGCCGGCGCAGGACATAAAGTTCATCGGGCCCAGCGCGGCTTCGATGGAAATGATGGGATCAAAGACTCGGGCGCGCCAGGAGATGGAGAAGGCCGGTGTCCCGTTCGTGCCCGGAACTTCGCGGGCGCTGGAGTCGGTACAGCAGGCGAAGGATGTGGCGGCGAAAATCGGCTATCCCGTCATGCTGAAAGCAGCGGCGGGCGGCGGCGGCAAAGGCATGCGCCTGGTGCATACCGCACAGGAACTGCAACCCGCGCTCGAAGCGGCACAGAGCGAGGCGCAACGGGCTTTCGGAGATGGCGAAGTTTACCTCGAGAAGGCGATACTCAACCCGCGGCATATCGAGATGCAGGTGTTGGCGGATGAACACGGCAACACGGTTTATCTCGGCGAACGCGAGTGTTCCATTCAGCGGCGCCATCAGAAAGTGCTGGAGGAAGCGCCCTCGCCGCTGGTCGATCCGGAAATGCGACGGCGCATGGGCGAGGTCGCGGTGCAGGTGGCCAAGGCCGCCGCTACTGCAACGCGGGCACGGTCGAGTTTCTGGTGGATGCGGAGAAGAATTTCTATTTCCTGGAAATGAACACGCGTCTGCAAGTGGAGCATCCGGTAACGGAGTTGATCACAGGGCTCGACCTGGTGCATCTGCAAATTCGCATCGCGGCGGGAGAGAAGCTTCCTTTCCGGCAGGAAGACGTTCTCATTCGAGGGCATGCCATCGAATGCCGCATCTACGCGGAGGATCCGGACAACAATTTCTTCCCCAGCCCGGGAACGATCGAGACTGCTCCTGACTCCGGCCGGGCCGGGAATCCGGCTGGACAGCGGAGTGTATGCGGGCTGGACCGTGCCCATTGACTACGATCCGCTGCTGGCCAAGCTGATTGGCTATGGGCAGGACCGGCAGCAGGCGATTTCCCGGCTGGCTCGCGCCCTGCAGGAATACTTCGTGGCGGGAATCAAGACCAACCTTGGGCTGTTTCGGCGGATTTTGGCTGATGAAGACTTTCGCTCCGGCAAAATCGATACGGGATATCTGGAGCGTTTGCTGAAGGTCGAAGCCTAGCTCCGAAGCTGACGAACCAAGGAAAAGAACGCGTGAACATCGCGGCTATCGCCGCTGCAGTTTTCACCTTGCTGGACTCGACGTCGAAAACGGCCGGCAATGGCACGGCGCGATCAAGAGGGCGCAACCAGCCCGCACAACCTCAAGCTGGAAAAGAGCGGCAAGAACCGAAGGTCTGATGTAGCGCTAGTTGATGGAGGACGGGCGTCCTCGCCCGTCATTGCACGAGCCACTGGTTTGGACGGGCGGGGACGCCCGTCCTCCAATGAGACTGTTCTTCATGATCTACAACGTCACCATCGATGGAACTGCCTTCCGTCTAGACCTCGATCTGGACCAGGCGCCGGCCCGCTGGCGCTGCCTGGTGGACGGACGCGAAGTCCAGATCGATGCGGTGCTGGTGCAGCCTGATGTCCTGTCAGTCCTGATCGACGGCAAGGCCTACCAGATCAGGCGCGAGCGGCTGGCAACGGACTTGCGAATCTGGGTGGGCGATCAGCCCTATACGGCTGAGGTGTCTGACCCGCGATCGTTGCGCAGCCGCAAGGCTCGCGCCGACCGTGGCAAAGGGCCGCGGCCCCTGGTGGCTCCCATGCCGGGGAAGGTGGTCCGGTTCCTGGTCGGGGAGAACTCACCGGTGGAAGCCGGGCAGGGCGTGGTGGTGGTCGAAGCGATGAAGATGCAGAACGAAATCAGATCGCCGAAAAAAGGGACAGTGCGGAAATTAGCGGTCGCGGAAGGCGCGGCAGTGAACGCTGGTGATGTGCTGGCGATCGTGGAGTAGCTTGTTTCGGGACGGGCAGGACGCCCGTCCTCCACCACACTGTCTAACTACTGCGCAGTGCCGTTGCCGTCCAGCACTTTTTGAGCGTAGTTGTTTTCTACCCGGGCTTGATCGCGGAGCACCTCGTAGTACGCGGCCTTGAGCAGTTGCTCGCGGCGGTCGCGGAGCTGGGAGCGGATGGCCTGCTGCACCCGCGGATCGGCCAATTCGCGCTGTCCTGCCGGCTCCTTCGACATCAGCTTTACGATCTGGTATCCCGCAACCTGCTTGTTCATGGGGTTGGCGAGCGGAATCAGGGCGCTGTACTGGCCGGGCTTCAGTTTGGTGACGGCGTCGCGGGTGCCGGGATCCGTGTTGCGGAGCGAGGATTCAGGGGCGAAACCCAGATCGCCTCCACTGCCCGAAGTCTCCGCGTCCTCCGAGTAGTTCATGGCGAGAGTGCCGAAGTCATCGCCGCTGTCCAGCCGATTCATGATCATCTGGATTTTCTTGCGGGCATCGGCATCATTCTGCGCCTTGTCATTCTTCAGGTTGTGAACTTGAGGATTGGGGGTAGTGGTCACCAGGATGCGTGCCAGGTGATACTGCGGCTCGATCAGGTTGAATTCCGCCTTGTGCGCGTTGTAGTAGTTCGTAATGTCCTGGTCGGTCACGTTGATCTTGGACGTGATTTCCTTGTTCAGCACTTTGTCGACGGTGAGAGAACGGCGCAGGTCGCGCTTGAAATCGTCCACCGTGATCTTCTTTTCCTTCAGGCGGGCCTCAAACTGTTCCTTGGTGTAGGGGACTTGATTTCGTTCAGCTTGCCGTCCACCTCTTCGTCGGTGGCCAGCAGTCCCAGCTTCTCCGCCCGGCGCATGAGGATTTCGTTGTCGATCAACTCTTTCAGAATGCTGAGACGCAGGCTGGTGGCCTGTTCGCCGACCGGCACCTGTTCAGAACCAGCGGTCTGGTTCTGGTAATACTTTTCCACGTCAGCCCGGTAGATCTTGCGGCCATCCACGGTGGCGGCGACATCGTCGCCGGCGCGCTTGGAACTACAGCCGGCAGAAAAAATCAGGAGGGAGACGGCAAAAAGCGCAACCAGCCTGTGACGCAAAAGATCGTGTATTTTCAAATCAGGTCCTCCACATTGCCAGGATCGATACTTTGGCCCGATCTGCTATTCGCCAGTCATCATGCGTAAGATCAGGGATTATTTGCTCGCCGGCTGCGACGTAGCGGCCGGGGCAGGCGCGGGATGCGCTGGCGGCGTCTCTCCCGCCTGCACCAGGGCGCGATCCAGGACAGCGCGAAGCTCGCTCAATCGAGAGGGCTCCATCCACCTGCTCGCCGTTGACGAACATAGTAGGAGTAGCCTCCACGCCCAGCGCCTCGCCCTCGTGAACGGAAGTCTTGACCTTATCGTCCTGTTGCGCTTTGACGCAGGCTTGAAGTTTTGTCCCATCCAGATTGTGCTTTTGTCCCTGCTCGATGGTCAATGCGATCGAGCGTCGCAAACTGGCCGTCGGGACTCTTCTCAGAGTTCACTTCTTTCTGGTTGGCGTGAATGTAATCGGCGAAATCCCAATATGCGTCCTGGTTTTGCGCCGCCAGGCAATTGGCGTTCACCGCGGCGTGCGTGGCCCAGGGATGAATCTCAGCCAGCGGGAAATCCTTGTAGATGAATAACACCCGGTCGCCATATTCCTTCAGCAGGTCAGGGAAAAGGGTCTGGTGCATGCGCGAACAAAAGGGGCATTCGAAGTCGTCATAGTTGACCGCAACCACCTTGGCCTTGCTGTTGCCGCGCGTCGGGCGTCCGCCGACGTCGATCTTTTTCATGATCTCGGCAAAGGGGTCCTTGCTCAGGTCGAGCTTGGTCATGCGGAGCAGGGTTTTGCCATCCTTGGCCAGCAGGAAATCGTAGGTCTGCTTCTTCTCGCCCGCCATCGAAGGTGATGGTCAACGCGTCGTAGTTCGGAAACTCACTGGACTTGACCGGCCCCAGAATTGACTTTTACGCGGGCTGGAATGGTGTAGAAAATTCGCACTTGTTGCTCGATTCGCCGAGCCACTTCAGGGGACATCGACTGAGCGGAGCAGCCCAGGCATACGAATAAAAGCACAAGTGTGGCACGCCGCAAAAACGTCACTAGAAACCGCCTGTACATTGAAGATTAACCACGATTATCTCACACAGGGCGAGAAGATCCGGCCGTTGCGGGAAGAGATTGGAAGGGCGCATTTGTCCGGGCTGCGAAGTCAGCGTCCACCGGTCAGGATCTCGACTGCCAGCAACGTGTTCATTGAGCCGGAGCGAAAGCCTTCGAGGTCAAGAGTCACAAATTTGAACTGCAGGGCCTTGAAGATGCGGGTAAATTCCGCGGCCATCTCCGGACTCAGCGCCCGGGTCAGTTCTTCGCGCCCAATCTCGATGCGCACAATATCTCCATGATGACGGACCCGGACCTGGCGGAACCCAAGAGCGTGCAGAGCATCCTCGCCGCGTTCGACAACGCCGAGCGCTTCACGCGTGACTTCGCGTCCGTACTCGATGCGCGAAGACAGGCAGGCCGAAGCAGGCTTGTCCCATACGCGCAGGCCGGCGGCGCGGGATAGTTCCCGGATATCCTGCTTGGTGAGTCCAGCCTGACGCAGCGGCGCGGCTACCCGATGCTGTTCGGCAGCCCGCTGGCCGGGACGGAAGTCGCCCTGATCGTCCAGATTCACCCCGTAAGCGATGGAATCGAAGCCGCGCTGGCTACGAAATTCCTCCATAGTGGTGAACAATTCGTCCTTGCAATGAAAACAACGGGAAGCGTCATTACGGGAATATTCCGGCCGGTCGAGTTCGCTGGTCACGATGATTTCCAGAGGGATTTCCTGCTCGCCGGCGAAGGCAGTCGCATCTGCCAGTTGGGTGCGGGCCAAGCTGGGCGAATCGGCGATGACGGCCAGCATATTGCTGCCTAGAGCCTGGTGCGCCGCCCAGGCGAGAAAGGCCGAATCCACGCCGCCCGAGTAGGCGACCAGGGTTCGTCCCAGGCCGCGGAGATGCTCGTCGAGCAAGGCCCGTTTGGAGGCGAGATTGGGTTGGTCGGGCACAGGGACATCTTACGATGATTTGAAGGGTTGGCGCGAATGGAAGGGCTTTACGAACCAGGTAGGGGCGGATCTCCTCATCTGCCCGCGGAGCGAAATCCCACTATTTCTCGCGGCCCTGCAAAAAAACCCAGTCGAGCTTCGCTCGAGCGGACAGATGAGGACCTCTGTCCCTAGGTGGTCCGTGGCATATACTTTCGCGTTGCATGCCCACTCTCCCCCCACATCGTCTCGCTTACATCGACTGGATGCGTGGTCTCGCTTGTGTCCTGATGTTTCAAACTCACTGCTATGACTCCTGGCTAAGTGTGGGGGCGCGCAAGACGACGTTTTTCATGTGGTCGCAGCTGGGTGGGACGTTGCCGGCGCCGCTGTTTCTCTTTCTGGCGGGGATTTCCTTTGCCCTGGTGACCGACAAACTACAAAAAAAGGGCACGCCGCCGAACGTGATCGCACGCACGACCATCCGGCGCGGCGCGGAAATTCTGGGCCTGGGGCTTCTCTTCCGCGCTGCAGGAATATGTCATCGCCTGGGGATGGGCACCCTGGAGCGATCTGTTGCGTGTGGACATCCTGAACACGATTGGCATCTCAATGATACTGATGGGCGTCGTGTGCTGGATCGTGCTGAACGTGGGCCGGACGTCCCGCATCCGGCAGGTTCTCGGGTTGACTGCCGGCGGAGTGGCTCTCTTGATTTCGCTGCTGACGCCGCCGCTCTGGACCACGTGGCGCCCGCACTGGCTGCCCTGGCCCATCGAATCGTACATCGACGGCGTGCACAATCTGGGCCAACCGCAGTCGTGGCTTTTCCCCATCTTCCCCTGGACGGCTTTCGCTTTTGCCGGTCTGGCCGTCGGTTTCCTCCTGCTCAGTGATTGGGCGCGCCAGCGTGAAGCTGCGGCGTTCGCGATAACCGGCTGCGGCCGGAGTGGTTCTGATCTATCTGGCGCGGTGGATGGATTCGCGAATTGAGCAGTTTTATTCGGTCTATGACTTCTGGCACACCAGTCCGAATTTCTTTCTGATTCGGGTGGGGTTGCTTCTGGCGATTCTGGCTGTGACTTATGTGTGGTGCCGCTGGGGCGCGGGTCAGTGGGGATTCAGTCCGCTGATACAACTGGGGCAGACCTCTCTGCTGGTCTATTGGGTACACATTGAATTCGTGTACGGGCGTCTTTCCATTCTGCCGAAGCATGCGGCCGACCTTCGGCCAGCTTCGTTTGGCCTGCTGGTAATTTTTCTCGCCATGCTGATGCTGTCGATCTGGCGTACCAGCCTGAAACGACGCGGGACGACGTGGACTCGATGGAGGACGGGCGTCCTCGCCCGTCCATCCTGAAGCGGAGCAGGACAGTGATGACTCCCGCACGAGCGTGCCGCGCTCGCGCCTACATTGTCGACACGATGGCGTTCTCTACCAGCCTCAGGGCAATCGCCCAGCGCTGGCGGGCTTGGGGCTCATCGTCTCCGTAGCCGAACAGATAGAGCGTGATGTAAAAGCCCTCCTGAATCTCAGCCCCCGAGTGGTAAAAGCAACGCCGGATCAGAAACTCGGCGGCCGCGGGAATTTCGGGGACGCGTTTCAGGAGTTGCGTAAGGCGTTTTGCGAATTGCTCATGCTCCGCAAAAGAATGGCGTGAGCTCTCCCGCGAAAACAGGATGTCCACGTAGGAGCAGAATTTGCATGCAGCCCCGAAGATCTCCTCTTCGGGATTGATCTCCGTGCTCGACCAGGTGTCACACTTCGCGGTTTCCAGAATGCCGCTGGGCGAGTTCATCGCGGCAAGAAACTCAGCCAGTTCCGGCACGCGCCCGGCCTCTTCGACGTTTAACAGAAGTTCGGGCTGACGTTTCAGATCGTAGTATTGTGGGCCGCCATCAGCGGCCCAAGGCAATTCCAGGGTTTCGTCGTCAGCCCCCAGTTCGACCGCGAAATCAGCTTCCACGCTAGTGCGCGGGAGCGGGCTGTGGCGTGGCCTGGGGTTGAGCGGATTGGGGAGCGGTGGGGGGCGCGAAATTCACCGTCGGCACCTGTCTCGATCCCTCGGACGCAGCGAAATAAGCCTCGTTGGGCTTGAAGCCTGCCCAACCGGCAAAAATGTTGTTGGGGAAATGCTGAATGTAAGTGTTGTAGTCCTGCAGCGTGTCGTTGTAGCGCTTGCGCTCGACCGCGATGCGGTTTTCGGTGCCGGCCAGTTCGTCCTGCAGGCGCAGGAAATTCTCGTTCGACTTCAGCTGCGGATAGTTCTCTACGATCGCCAGCAGGCGGCCCAGGGCGCCGTCCAGTTGCTGGTTGGCGGCAATCTTGTCCGTGGGATTACCGGCAGAGAGCAATGCCGAGCGGGCCTTGGCGATGTCGCCAAAAACGGTCTGCTCCTGCTGCGCGATGCCCTTCACGGTTGCGACCAGGTTGGGAATCAGGTCGGCGCGGCGTTGCAGCACGATGTCTACCTGCGACCAGGAGGCCTTTACCGCCTCATTCTTGGTCACCAGGGTGTTGCGGACGCCAACATATTGTCCGAAGGCTACGAAAGCAATTAGTGCCAGAATCGCGATCACGATTAAAACTTTGACCATACTTCCTCCTGAATCAAGTAGTCACAGACACGGTCATAGCCGGTCCCCACGCGTGTGTCACTTGTCATTTATCACTCTCCAGCATTCTATCGACTGCGGTGGTTACGTGCTGCACAGCCGCCAGGTATCGGGTGAAAACATCTTTCGCATCGAGCTGTTTGCGATCGGCCTTGTGGTCGCGGATGTCCAGCAATTGCAGGAAGGCCGAAGGCTCGAATGGAATGCGGGTGGCGAGAATCTGGATGGCTTCGCGCTTGGAATGGGGAGCAGCGTCGCCCAGCGCCAGCAACGCGTGCCGGAACAAAGTGGTGAATGCCGATACCGAGCCCAGTAACAGCTGCCAAAGGGCACGGTCGTTGTCTCCCGCCTCCAGCAAGCGTTGCCGCAGCAGGATGAGTTTCTCGCGGAGTTCATATTCCAGCTGCGCCCGATGCAGTTGCATGGGAATCTGCAAGGGCGCCAAAAGTTCGTCGCCAAAGAGCACGCGGTGGTGATGCTGCATATCGAGCAGTTCGATCGAGAACACGTCGGTGGAATGCTCCAGTTCCTCCTGAGTCATGACCAGCGGCGCGGGATGTTTCTGGCGATGCCACCATTCCACCACCGGTGCGATAGCGGAAAGCTTGGAAAACGAGCTCTCCCGCAGAATGCAGAGCAGGTTCAGGTTGGAGAATTCGGTCTGAAATTCTCCGGTGGCGGCTGAACCGTAGAGAATGACGCTCTGAAGGTTCTGTCCCGCGGCCTGTTTTATACGGCTAACGAATTCGTCGATCTGTTTTTCTGCGACCATTCCCGAAACCTCCCGCTTTTCTGCGCCGTCGTTTCTCCTTACAGTGGAGGACGGGCGTCCCCGCCCGTCCGTCCTCGAACCCCGGCAGAGCGATGGCCCCACACACCGAGGGCCAGATGCCTTCGAGACAGCCGGGGGGATGCCGGAGCTCCCTTAAGAACCCGCTACGGCCTACCAGCTGCCGCTGGCGCCACCGCCGCCGGAACTGCCTCCACCAAACCCTCCGAACCCGCCGCCACCGCCTCCGAAGCCTCCACCGCCGCTGTAGCCGCCCCCATAACCCCCGCCTCCCCCTCCGCCGAACAGCAGCATCCAGAACAGGACCTTGCGCAGAGGAGTCAGAAGAACGATCAGAAGAACTACGGCAAGAATGAGTAACTGTTTTCCCGACAATCCAGGTCGGCCCTGGGTTTGCGACGGAAGTTGTGGACGGTCCCCCGTCAGTTCTACGCCGGCGTCCTGCGCGATGACATCGGCGACCCTCGATGTCATGAGCGACACCGCGCCGGCGTAGTCATTTTGCCGGAGCAGCGGGACAGCTTCGCGGCCAATACCTCCGACCTTGCCATCGGGCAGGATCGGCTCCAGTCCGTAGCCGACTTCAATGCGGTATTTCCGGTCCTGCACCGCCAGGAGGATGAGAACGCCGTGGTTGGTGGCCTTGCTGCCGATGCCCCACTGTTTGTATAGGGCGACGGCGTAGCTCTCGATGTCCGAACCGTCGAGCGAATTCACCGTGACCACGGTCACCTGGGCGTGTGCTTTCTGGTCAAGCTGCTGGCAGATGTTATCCAGTTGCGCAGTGGTGGTCGTGTCAAGAACGTGGGCGAAATCGTTGACGTAGTCCGTCGGATGCAGTTGGGAGACCGGCTCTGCCCAAAGCAGTAGCGGGAGCGCCAGCAGGACGATGGCGACGCGGATCGACCGCAGAAACCTCATTCGGCGTGATTGTATAGGAAAGCGAGTCGAGCGTTGCTCGACTGCACGAGCGAGGGCGCTCGGGTCTACATTGCGCGCAGGAATTCTACAATTTGGGATTCCGCCCAGTAGCCGTCGCTACCGCCGTTGGGGTCGGCGAGATAAGAGCAGTGGCCGCCGTCTTTGGTCTCGACAAACGTGATGTGGGGATTGTCCAGGATCTTTTGGCGGGTTTCTGGAAGGATGCGAATGAAAGGATCATTGGCCGCGTTAAGAATAAAAGTGGGCACCGCGATCCGGTCGATCACATGCGCGGCTGCCGAGCGGTCGTAGTAATCAGCGGCGCCGGTAAATCCGCAATAGAATGCCGTGATCCTGTCGTCAAACTCGCGCAGGCTGCGAATGCCACGGAGGCGTGATGTGTCGAACGCCCCTGGAAATAAGCGGGCCTTGGTCCGCAACCGTCGATTCAGCTTCCACAAAAAGTATTGCTCATACAAGAGGTTTCTCCGCAGATGCAGAGCGTCCGCCGAGGCTGCGAGGTTGACCGCCGGGCAAACCGTCGCCACCGCGCGAAATTGACGAGGACCGGCTCTTCCCCATTCGCCTGCCAATTTCAGCACCAGATTGCCGCCCATGGAAAATCCAGCCAGGGAAAAACGGGAGATGTGGTCCTGCGCGATCAGATTTTGCGCCACTGCGGCGACGTCCTGCGAGCGGCCCGAATGGTAGAGAGTGGGGGCCAGTGCTTCCGTACCGCCGCAGTTACGCTGATTCATCCGCACAACATTCATGCCGACAGCCATGCCCTTGGCGGCAATCCCCAGCATGTACGTGGAATCGCTCGAGCCTTCGAGGCCATGTACGATGATGAGTGTCAGGGCCTTCTGCCGGTCGCTTTGCCAGTGACAGTGGACGAGAACCTGGATTCCAGGTTCGACTTCGATGAATCGTGCCTCGGCGGGTGGCAGCGCGATTCGGCGGGAGAGAAAGAAGCTGGCCAGCGTCTGCCGATGTCCGCCGCTAAGGCCACGCCGCGCTCTGAAGGGCGGCGTTTTCGTTTGCACAGTCTCCACCTGATGATTTTAAATGGTGCTGGCGGCGCAAGCTGTCGGTAAAGGAGTCAACGCGATGCCGATTTTCGAGTACATCTGTAAGGAATGCGATCACCAATTTGAAGCCTTGGTGTATGGGAAGCAGAAGGCGGAGTGTCCCAAGTGCCACGGCAGCAAGCTGGCGCCGCAGCTTTCGGTGTTTGCTGTCAGCGCCAAAGACAACTCGGCCGCCGCATCCTCGTCGGGCGCCTGCGGTTCCTGTGGCGACCCGCGCGGGCCGGGATCGTGCTCGCTTCCCGATATGAACTGAGGGCCAGATGGGAGTTTCAGCCTATAACTATGTATCTAACAGTAGTTATCTACGTGACCAGAGGCACCAGCCGAGCGTGACCCCGGTAAGTTTTCTTCTCCATGTCCTCCCCGTACCATCCTCGCAGCATCAAGGAGGACGGGATGGATCGTCGGCGCAATCCTCGGGTCGCAGCCCATTTGCCGGTACGAATCTGGGGCGTGGACGCACATGACTTGCCCTTTATGCAGCTGGCCAGCGTCAAGAACCTGAGCAGCACCGGCGCGGTCATTCAAGGCATGCGTCGCCAGATCAAGCCCGGAGAAATCCTGGAAGTGCAGTTTGATGAGGAGAAAGCCCAGTTCCGCGTGATCTGGACGGGCGCGCACGGCACGCACAGTGCCGGCGAACTCGGCTTGCAGAGGCTGGCCTCCGAACCTTGCCTGTGGGGCGTAGCTTTGGGCTGCTACAGCGAGATGGTAGCCGAAGGGTAGTTCGGTTCTGACATTTTCTGCCCCAGTAGCGTCCAGTTTCAAAACCCAACACCATTGTGCCAGAAGACGAATTTAGCTCCGGGAGGGACCTCGAGAGTAGCCCGCCACTTCAGTGGCGGGTAGGCTGCCAGGAAGAGGCGCGTGCCGTAGACACGCCTGAAACGAAGCCCCAACGCCGCTGGTAGCATTTCAGCCGTCCCAACGGGGCGGGGATCATCTGGCCAGTCCGCCCGGCGTTGAAACGCCGGGGCTAGTGTCAGACGTCCTCCGGAACGCTGCACAACCGGGATGCTGACAACCCTTGCCGCATATCGGCCTATCGACAGTTTGCAGAGCATCGACCGTTCTACTATGCTCGCACTTCGTGATGCCCTCGTAATCATCAGACCACAAGGCTATTGGAGAACGAATGGTACGGACTATTCTGGCTGTGATGCTATGCGCGTTATTTGCCTCTGGGGTTGAGGCACAGGCCCGGCAGTCGTTGAATCTGATGCCCCTGCCCGCCAAAGTGCAGATAGGCAGCGGCCAGTTGCTGATCGGTCCAACCTTTTCGGTTTCCATCGCCGGCCGTCACGAGGCGCGACTAGATCGTGCTGTAGAGATTTTCCTGGGGCAGTTCGGCCGGCAAATCGGAATGCCTCCCATCGACATGCAAGTCGCGGATTCCGCCAACGCGACCCTCGTCATTCAGGCGGCAGGCGGAACCAAGAGATGTGCAGGAACTGGGCGAAGATGAATCGTACCGGCTGGATATCAGCAACTCCGGCGCCAAGCTGAACGCGCCGACCACGCTCGGCGTCATGCGTGGACTGCAGACTTTCCTGCAATTGGTCCAAACTACGGGTGCGGGTTTCGCGGTGCCAGCAGTTTCGATCGAAGACAGTCCGCGCTTTCGCCTGGCGTGGATTGATGATTGATGTCGGCCGCCACTTTATCCCGCTCGACGTCCTGAAGCGAAATTTGGATGGCATGGCGGCGGTGAAGCTGAACGTATTCCACTGGCATCTCTCGGAAAATCAGGGTTTCCGGATTGAGAGCAAGAAATTCCCCAAGCTGCAGGGCATGGGTTCGGATGGGCTTTACTACACCCAGGATGAAGTCCGCGGCGTGATCGCGTATGCGCGCGAGCGCGGCATTCGCGTCGTTCCGGAATTCGATATGCCGGGGCACGCGACCGCCTGGTTTGTGGGCTATCCCGAATTGGCCAGCGGGTCGGGACCGTATCAGATCGAGCGCCAGTGGGGCGTTTTCGATCCCGCCATGGATCCCACCCGGGAGGAAACCTACAAGTTTCTGGACGCATTCATTGGCGAGATGGCCGGGCTCTTTCCCGATCAGTTCTTTCATATCGGAGGCGACGAAGTAAACGGCAAGGAGTGGGACTGCGAATCCCAAAATCCAGGCGTTTATGCGCGCCCACGATCTGAAAGACAACAACGATCTGCAGGCGTATTTCAACCAGCGGGTGCAGAAGATTGTAGCCAAACACGGAAAGACCATGCTCGGCTGGGATGAAATTCTTCGGCCCGATTTGCCGAAGAGCATTGTGATTCAGTCGTGGCGCGGGCCCGATTCTCTGGCTCAGGCGGCGAAGCAGGGTTATCGCGGTTTGCTGTCGTCCGGCTATTACGTCGACCTGATGTGGTCGGCGGAACGCCATTACTCGACCGAGCCGCTGAGTGGGGCCGCATCCAGCCTGACTCCGGAGGAACAAAAGCGCATTCTGGGCGGCGAAGCTTGCATGTGGGCGGAGTACGTTTCGCCGGAGAATATTGACTCCCGCATCTGGCCCCGTACCGCCGCTATCGCCGAAAGATTGTGGTCGCCGCAGGACGTACGCGATGTGAACTCGATGTACCAGCGTCTGTCGGTAGTGAGCGACTGGCTGGACGGGTTCGGCTTGACCCACAATTCCAGCTACGCTCCCATGCTCCGTCGCATTGCTGGGACGAACGACATCGCAGCCCTCAGAGTCCTGGCTGATGTCCTCGAACCGGTGAAAGACTACACCCGGGAAGAAACCGCGCCAGCCCCAGCGACCAGCGCTTCGCCGCTGAATCGCGTGGTGGATGCGGTGCGTCCGGAAAGTGCGACCGCGAGGCAGTTTGCCGATGCGGTGAACGAACTGGTTGGCGGTACTCCCAAGCCGGGTTCGGAAGCTCGGATCAGAGAGTTGCTCAGCCGCTGGCGCGACAATCAGGCTGAACTTCAACCACAGAATGAAAAATCTCTCCTGCTAAAGGAAGTCACTCCCATCTCGCAGAACCTCTCGGCGCTCGGAGCTGCGGGACTGGCCGCTCTTGATTATCTCGACCGAGGCGAACCGGCCCCGGCCCCGTGGGTAGCGACACAACTCGCTCTGGTCGAACAGGCAAGGAAGCCGCAGGCCCAATTGCTGATCATGGTCGCCCCATCAGTTGGGAGGTTAATCCAGGCCAGCGCCGGTCAGCCAGCACCGTTGCCCGCAAAATAGGTGGAGAGTACCCTGATCAAACGAGGTGGCAGTGGAACCTGCAAAAGATAGCAGCCAGACGCGGGCGCTCGTTGGCCACGACGATTTCACCGCGAGGCCGGAATCCTGGCCCGCTTTGCCACTCGAGGCCTGGCAGGACACCTATGCCACACTCCATATGTGGACCCAGATCGTGGGCAAGGTCCGTCTGGCGCAGAGTCCGCTGGTCAATCATTGGTGGGAGGTGCCGCTCTACATCAGCGCGCGGGGACTCACTACTTCCGCCATCCCGTACCGCGATGGCATCTTCGAAGTGGAGTTTGATTTTCTCCATCACAACCTGGTGATCCGGACCAGCCAGGATCCGGTCAAGACCATTCCACTCGCGCCCCGCTCGGTGGCCGATTTCTATAAAGAGTTCATGGCGGCGCTGGCCTCTCTCGGCATCGAGGTGAAAATCTGGCACATGCCGGTCGAAATTTCCAACCCGATCGCTTTCGATCGCGATACCCAGCACGCATCCTACGATCGCGAATACGTGACCCGGTTCTGGCGCATCCTCCTGGTGGCAGACAGCATTTTCAAGGAATTTCGCGCTCCGGCTTCATCGGCAAGAACAGCCCGGTGCATTTCTTTTGGGGCAGTTTCGACTTGTGCGTGACGCGCTTTTCCGGACGGCGCGCCCCGGAGCGCGAAGGAGCCGACCTGATCACGCGCGAGGCCTACTCGCATGAAGTGATCAGCGCGGGATTCTGGCCGGGGGGCGGCGAGATCAAGGGAGCGGCATTCTACGCCTACGCCGCCCCGGAGCCCGCGGGCTACGGGCAGCGCCCGGTTCGTCCCGGTAAGGCGTTTTATCATCCGCAGATGAAAGAATTTTTCCTGATGTACGACGACGTTCGTCTGGATCCTTCACCCAAATCGGCGTTGCTCGAATTTCTGCAAAGCACGTACGAAGCTGGAGCCAACCTGGCGAAATGGGACCGGGCGGAACTGGAACGAACGGCTTAACGGACGTGAGGCATTAGGGTCTCGAAATGAGACTGTCATTGTCCTGAAACCTTGCAATACAAGGGTTTGGGCACCCCTTACGGTTGTCGTTCAAGGCTCTGTTTCGTCCTCGAGCAAAATCTGCTTGGCCTTCCGTTACCTGTCCAAGGTTACCGACGGGTCCTATCATGAAATGTCTCTTATTCAACTATGGCGACTCCGACTCTCGATCCCAAGACCAGCGACACGGTCCAGGCACTGGTGCAACTTCTCCGCTCGCGCTCTTCGGAGGAGATTCGCCAGCGCATGTACGACAACCCGCCTGGAAGTCCGTGGTGGGCGGCCTGCAAAACCGAGCTCGATCTGCGGAATAGCGAGCGGGCGGCGACGGCGCTTGTGGATACCTCACGCGTGCTGGACAAGCTGCGCAGCGCCACCGACCACCTCGACGAGCTCACCGGGAAGCTGGTGCAAGCGACGACCGACATGGCCGAAGTAGTGAAAAGCGTGCGCGAATCGGGCAGACGGATGGAAATTGCGACCTATGTGATCGTCGGATTGACCATCGTGCAACTGTTCTATATAGCCTTCCAGTTTTCCGCCAAGCATTAGAGCCGGGACGGGCGGTGACGCCCGTCTTCCATCATAAAAATGTGGGCGTGAGCGCCTCGCTCGTGCAGGGATCAAGATGAACGGATCTGCTCTTTGCCCAACGCCCCAGCCTCCGTTACCATAGCCGCCGTGGCCAACTACATCGGCGCCATCGATCAGGGCACGACCAGCACGCGCTTCTGCGTGTTTGACGCGTCCGGGAAGGACCGTGACAGCCGCACAGAAAGAGCACCGGCAGATCTATCCGCAGCCGGGATGGGTCGAGCACGATCCCGAGGAAATCTGGCAGGCGACGCAGGACGTGATTGCGCAAGCTCTGCAACAAGGAAACCTTCGCGCCACCGACCTGGCCGCTATCGGCATCACCAACCAGCGCGAGACCACCGTGCTATGGAACCGGAAAACCGGCAAGCCGGTGGCCAACGCCCTGGTCTGGCAGGACACGCGGGTGGACGACTACGTCGCCGAACTCTCCCGCGAAGGCGGGGCCGACCGTTTTCGCCAAAAGACCGGGCTCCCGCTCAGCACCTACTTCAGCAGCTTGAAAATCCGCTGGCTGCTCGATCAAGTGCCCGGCGTCCGAAAGCAAGCCGAGGCCGGCGACGTAATTTTCGGCAACGTCGATTCCTTTCTAACCTGGCACCTCACCGGCGGCCCGGACGGCGGACTTCACATCACCGACGTGACCAACGCCAGCCGCACCCAACTCATGGACCTCGACACCCTTTCGTGGGACAGAGGATTGCTGGATGCGTTCCGCGTTCCCGAAGCCATGTTGCCGCGGATCTGCTCCAGCGGCGAAGCTTACGGAACGGTGCGAATCGGCGCCGCGGAGGGCGTTGTGATCGCCGGAATTCTGGGCGATCAGCAAGCCGCGCTCGTCGGCCAGACCTGCTTCAAATCCGGCGAAGCCAAGAACACGTACGGCACCGGCTGCTTCCTGCTGATGAACACCGGGGAACGCGCCGTTCGTTCCACCTGCGGACTGCTCACCACTGTCGCCTACAAGTTCGGCAAGGAGCCGGCACGATATGCGCTCGAGGGCAGCATCGCCATCACCGGCGCGCTGGTGCAATGGATGCGCGACAACCTGGGCCTGATCAGAACCAGCCCCGAGATTGAAACCCTGGCACGCACCGTGGAGGACAACGGCGGCGTCTACTTTGTTCCCGCGTTCTCCGGCCTCTACGCGCCCTATTGGAAGCACAACGCCCGCGGCGTAATCGCCGGTCTGACCCGCTACGTCAATAAAGGGCACCTGGCGCGCGCTGTTCTAGAAGCAACTGCATTTCAGACTCGCGAGGTTGTCGAAGCCATGGAGCAAGATTCTGGCATTGCGCTCGATGTCCTGCGCGTGGACGGCGGCATGGTGGACAACACGCTGCTGATGCAGTTCCAGGCCGACATCCTGAACCGCCCGGTGGTCAAGCCTCTGATCAAAGAAACGACGTCGCTGGGCGCGGCCTACGCCGCCGGCCTGGCGGTTGGTTTCTACAAAAGCACTGACGATCTGCGCGCAAGGTGGTCGGTGGGCCAAACCTGGAACCCGAGCCTGGACGAGCCGAAGCGTGCCGAGATGTACCGGATGTGGAAGAAAGCGGTGACGCGCTCGTTTGATTGGACCGAGTAGGTTTCCGGCAAAAGGACTTAACCACAAAGGGCACGAAATTCAAGAAGGAAATTCCGATCTATCTGTTCTCCTTCGTGTACCTTTGTGTCCTTCGTGGTTTATGCTCTTGACTCTTGGTTAGCTGTCCTCGCCCACCTTCAACACCGCCAAAAACGCTTCCTGCGGAATATCCACGCGCCCGATGCGCTTCATGCGCCGCTTGCCTTCTTTCTGTTTCTCCAGCAGCTTGCGCTTGCGCGAAATGTCGCCGCCGTAGCATTTGGCGATCACGTTCTTGCGTATGGCCGAGACCGTTTCGCGGGCAATGATCTTGGACCCGATCGAGGCCTGGATCGCGACTTCGAACATTTGCCGGGGAATCAGTTCCCGCATCTTGGAAACCAGCAACTTGCCGCGTTCGTAGGCGAAATCGCGGTGCACGATGATGGAGAGCGCGTCCACTGGTTCACCCGCCACCAGAATGTCGAGTTTCACCATCGGCGATTCCCAATAGTCCGGCAAGGTGGTAATCCAGCGAAGCGTAGCCGCGTGAAACCGATTTCAGCCGGTCATAGAAATCCAGCACGATCTCGTTGAGCGGCAGCTCGTAGTGCAGCATCACGCGCGAGGAACTGACGTACTCAAACGTCTTTTGCTTGCCGCGCTTGTCTTCCACCAGCTTCAGGATCCCGCCGACGTATTCTTCATTGGTGAGAATCGTGGCCAGGATCACCGGTTCCTGGACTTTGGCAATCTCGCTCGGGTCCGGCCAGCGCGAAGGGTTGTCGACTTCGATCAACGTGCCGTCGGTCTTGGTGATCTTGTAGCGCACGCCGGGGGCGGTGGTGATCAGTTCGAGATTGAACTCGCGCTCCAGCCGTTCCTGGATGATTTCCATGTGCAGAAGGCCCAGAAATCCGCAGCGGAAACCGAAGCCCAGCGCCACTGAACTCTCCGGCTCGAAGAAGAAAGACGAATCATTGAGCCGTAATTTTTCCAGCGCTTCGCGCAATTGGGTGTGCTCGTGCGCGTCCACGGTGTAGAGTCCGGCAAAAACCATGGGCTTGATTTCTTCAAAGCCGGGCAGCGGCTCAATGGCGGGATTGGTCTCGTCGGTAATGGTGTCGCCGATTTTCGTGTCGGCTACGGTCTTGCTGTTGGCCATCAGAAATCCAACTTCGCCCGCCCGCAGTTCCTCCACTTCCACCGGCTTGGGGGTCAGCACGCCGAGCGTTTCCACTTCCAGCACGCGCCCATTCCACATCAGGCGAATTTTTTGTCCCTTGCGGATGGTGCCTTCGAAGACGCGGGTCAGCACGATCACGCCGCGGTAGGGATCGAACCAGGAGTCGAAGATCAGCGCTTGCAGACGGTGCGTCCGGATTGCCCTTGGGCGGAGGCACGCGCTTGACGATGGCTTCGAGCACATCGGGCACGCCCAAGCCGGTTTTGGCGCTGATCAGAACGGCGTCGGAGGCGTCGAGGCCGACCGCGCCTTCGATCATCTCCTTGGTGCGCTCCACATCGGCGCTGGGCAGATCGATCTTGTTGATGACCGGGATAATTTCGAGGCGGTTGTTGATGGCGAGATAGGCGTTGGCCAGCGTCTGCGCTTCCACTCCTTGGGAAGCGTCCACCACCAGCAGCGCGCCTTCGCAGGACGCCAGCGAGCGCGAGACCTCGTAGGAAAAATCCACGTGGCCCGGCGTATCGATTAGGTTGAGCTGGTAAGTCTGACCATCCTGCGCGGTGTACATCATGCGGACCGCGTGCGCCTTGATGGTGATGCCGCGTTCCCGCTCCAGGTCCATGGAATCCAGCACCTGGGCCTGCATCTCGCGCGCAGTCAGGGCTCCGGTCAACTCCAGCAGGCGGTCGGCCAGCGTGGATTTGCCGTGATCAATATGGGCAATGATCGCAAAATTGCGCAGAAATGCAGCGTCCATGGGTGCAGCGGTCAATGTTTGATTCTAACAGGGGGCACGGCGGACGTCGGGCGTCGGACCTCAGCCGGGCTTTGCTTTGCCGAGATCCGAGGTCTGACGTCCGACGTCCGCTACAATCTGAGCGTGATTGTGCTCGCTTCCGCCTCTCCGCGCCGCCAAGAATTGCTGCGCAACGCAGGTATTCCGTTTACCGTGCACCCCGCCAATATTCCTGAAATACCTCAGGCAGGAGAAAGCCCGCGCGATTGCGCAGAACGGCTGGCGCGGGAGAAAGCTCAGTCTGTACTTCGTCAGCAGCTCGGCAGGGTTGTTCTGGGAGCAGACACGATCGTCGTCGTCGAGGGCGAGATTCTCGGCAAACCCCGTGACGAAGCTGATGCCATGCGCATGCTGCGGCTGCTTTCCGGACGAACTCATCAGGTCATCACCGGTGTTTGCCTGGTGGGGCCGCTACTGAGAACTGAGAACCAGAAACTCAAAACTGATTTTGAAGATACACGTTCCGAAACCACCCTGGTGTCCATGACCACGCTCACCGACAACGATATTCATTCGTACATCGCAACCGGGGAACCCATGGACAAAGCCGGCGCTTACGCCATCCAGGGCATGGCCTCGCGCTGGATTCCGCGCGTTGAAGGAGATTATTTCAATGTGGTGGGTTTACCGGTGAGCGCTGGTGTACAGGATGCTGCAGGAACACGGAATCTGATGGAGAAATAGGCCCGAACACTTGGAAGAGTGTTTGCGATTGCCTTAGGTCTTCTTGTCCGGGTCCTGCTCGCCGTCTTTTACGGCCGACTTGAAATTCTTGATGCCTTCGCCCAGACCCTTTGCCCAGGTCGGCCAGCTTGCTTGGTCCAAAGATCAGAAGCGCAATGGCCAAAATGACCAGAATTTCCGGCAACCCCAATTTTCCAGGCATGCGAAACCTCCCTAGCGGGTCTGCCAAGCGCTTGCAGAGCGCATTGCGACTTGGCGAGGAACCCTGTGGAAATTCTAGGCTTCCCGGTGCCGGAGTCAAAATATCTCCCTGCGGCGATATTTGTGCTCAGCGAAGCGATCGAGGCGCTGCCGCACAGGCGGGACGCCCGCGCCTACACTAAGCGTGCTCGATCAGTTCCGCCAGCAGTGCCGCGCGGCGGGGTAATTCGGAAATTATTATGGACTCATGAGTGGCGTGGGCGCCTTCCCCAACTCCTCCCAGGCCATCCAGCGTGGGAATTCCCAGGCTGGCGGTGAAATTTCCGTCCGAGCCTCCGCCGACTGATGCTTCTTCCAGTTTCCAGCCCATTTGTTTGGCGATCTCCGCAGCTTTCTGGTACAGCATCGCTACACCGGCGCTCCGCTCCATCGGTGGACGATTTACGCCTCCCTTGATTTCCAGCTTGCATTTGCGATTGAAAGGCTTTGAGCGCTCTGAGTTGGCGGTCGATTACAGAAGCGTCTTTCATGTGCGCCACGCGCACATCGAGAGAAGCCGTTGCCTGCGCAGGAATCACGTTTGTCCGAGTGCCTCCGGAGACCAGTCCCACGTTCAACGTGAGACCGCGCTTCAGGTCGACCAGTTTGGAGATGGCTGTGATTTGTTTTGCCATTTCAACGAATCGCGCTCTCGCCTTTGTCGAAATCCAGACCGGAGTGCGCGGCCTTCCCGGTCACTCGTAATGGTGTACTCGCCTACGCCTTTGCGGGCAGTCTTCACCGCCCCCTTCATTCCGTAGGCGGGTTCCAGTACCAGCACCGCTGCGGATTTCCTGGCCAAGCTTTCGGTGATGCGGCGGGAGGAATCGCTGCCCACTTCCTCGTCCGTAACCAGAAGCACCGTGACCGGCCGGGGCAAGCTGTCGTTGTGCCATGTGCGCAGGCCTTCAATGGCATGCAGGATGAGCGCGATGCCCGACTTCATATCGAGCGCACCCGGCCCCCAGAGCCGTCCGTCGGCCACGCGGCATGGCATGGTCGAGAGCGTTCCCATCGGGTACACGGTGTCAATGTGGCCCAGCAGCAGGACTGGCTTGCCGCTGCGCTCCGCGGCAAAATCCACTTGCAGATGGTCGCCGAAGTCCTGAGCGCGATGGAATTTTGCGTGGCCGCCGATTTTCTCGAAGCGGCCGGCCAGAAGTGCGCCCAGTTGGTCCACCGCCGGTTTGTTGTCGCTGGGCGATTCGATTTCTACCAACTGGCGGATGGTTTCGGTGATGGCGTCTTTCCGCTCGGTAAAGAAGCGCAGACGATTGGCGGTTTCGGTGGGGGCGGCGGCTGCGTTTGGAGTTTGATGTTTGCCTGGTTTTCTTCTGGGTCCTCTTCTTAGTTTCTTCATCGATTCCTTTTTTCCTCTCTTGCCAAGCTTCTCCCTCTCCGCCGAAGTTGAGTCGCGGTACAGTATAATCTTCGCTCCTAACGAGCAACGATAAGAACCTGACGAGAGAAAATGACCGACACCGCTCACCCAGCGACCGCAGCCCCGGCGCCGGTAAAGACCACGCTGGACATCGTCGATATTTTCCACATTTTGCCGCACCGATTTCCCTTTCTGCTGATCGACCGCGTGATTGAGATCCAGCGCAAGCAGCGGATCGTGGCCATCAAGAATGTGACCATCAACGAACCATTCTTTGCCGGGCACTTTCCCAACCTGCCCGATCATGCCGGGGGTTTTGATCGTAGAGGCCATCGCGCAGGCGGGCGGGGCATTGTTGCTCACCGAAGTGGAAGACCCGAAGCGACAAACTCATCATGTTCACCGGCATCGAGCGGGCAAAATTCCGCCGGCCCGTGGTGCCCGGCGATCAGCTGCGCATCGAAGTTGAGCTGAAGAACTGGCGGGCGCGGCCGCGCATGATTGCCGTCCGCATGGAGGGAATCGTCTACGTCGGCGCCAAGCGCGTGGCCGAAGCCGTCGTGAGCTGCCAACTGGTGGATACCGCCCGCGGGCGCGGCGGGTCGGATGACGCCGGGTTCAGATGAGACGGACGAACCGGAATAAGCTCCTGTATGGCGAAACGTCCGCAGCCAACCAGCACATCGCTGCGCTAGATCCACGGCGAAATCTTCCGCGGGCGATTCATCCCACCGCCATCGTTGATCGCCGGCGCGAGAATCCACCCTTCCTGCAAAATCGGCCCGTATTGCGTGATCGGCCCGGAAGTCGAACTGGGAGAAGGCTGCCGTCTGCTTTCGCACGTCACCATCGAGGGCCCTACGAAGATCGGCGCGGACAATGGTTTCTTCCCCTTCTCGTTCGATCGGGATGGCGCCGCAGGACATCACCTACGCCGGTGAACCCACGCGCCTCGAAATCGGCGACCACAACGAGATTCGCGAGTTCGTCACCATCAACCGCGGCACGGTCAAGGGCGGGGGAGTGACTCGGGTGGGTAACCACACGCTGGTCATGGCTTATACCCATATCGCGCACGATTGCGTCATCGGCGACCACGTCATCCTGGCCAATGCCGCGACCCTGGGAGGCCACATCACGGTGGGCGAGTGGGCGGTGGTGGGAGCGCTTTGCCCGGTCCATCACTTCGTCCGCATCGGGGCGCACTCATTCATCGGCGGCGGTACCACCATTACGCGAGACGTGCTGCCTTTTTCGAAGACGGCGGCGGCGCGAGACACCCATGCTTATGGTCTCAACGCGGTGGGCCTGGAGCGGCGAGGCTTCAGCAAGGAACGCATTCGCAAAATTCACCATGCCTACAAGCTTTTGCTCGCCTCCAAGCTCAACACTTCGCAGGCGCTGGAGCGCATGAAGTCCGAGCCAGACCGCGGCGAAGACGTGGACATGCTGATAAGATTCATCGAAGCCTCGGAACGCGGCGTGATCAAATAGGCTGGCCGAAGATCGAATCAGGGCTTCTAGCAGATCGGCCAGAGCCCGGGACACAGCTTCTCCTCGTAGAGAACGTGGAAGATTGTCCATTCATCGAGAACGTCGACTGGTAGGGTCCTTCGTCAGTTGTGCATTGATCATGGCCCGGACCAGTTTCTCGACGTTGGCCTGAGCTTCGGCTTTGCGTTCGGTAAACTCGTACAAACCGACTTTGTGGGTTTCGAGGCCGGCTTTGAGCAGGGCCTTGAAACCACTTTCACATTGGAGCGAGAACTTGAAACGATGCCTCGCCGCTGCTCGGACTGCAGCTCCCCACATGTGTCCTGACGGGTGCTGGATGATGGACGGCGTCTCAGACATAACAAGATGTCCCAGGCGATCCTGCCGGGAGATTCGCGGTTGAACGATTGTGCTACGTGACGCGAAGCATAATCAAGCATGCGTCTGATTCGGTCAGTCGCCGTGCGTGAAGTGTCTGCTTCTTCGTGGGGCGTCATCACTGAACGTTGTTTGGGGTTTTTCAACCCGCTCTATTAGTTCGGTTTCGGTCAGCAGCGTCGTTACGGGAGCATTTTGAACATGCCGGAGCGAATCGGTCTCATCGCCGGAAACGGAAGCTTCCCCTTGCTGGTGCTGGATGCCGCTCGCGCTCAGGGATTCGACGTCATTGTCGCCGCCATCAAAGAAGAGGCGTCTCCCGAAATTGAGCCGCATGGGGCCGACGGCGGTGCATTGGCTCTCGCTGGGCGAGTTGTCCGGCTGATCGACACCTTTCAGCGGGAAGGTGTGCGGCGCGCCATCATGGCGGGACAGGTGAAGCATAAACAGATTTTCTCCAGCATCCGCCCCGACTGGAAGCTGGCCAAGTTGCTGCTTTCGCTGGGTACGCGAAATACTGATTCACTGCTCGGCGCGGTCGCCCAGACGCTGGCCGAGGAGGGCATCACGCTGGAGAATTCAACGTCGTTCCTGGAGCCATTGCTGGCCAAGGCGGGCGTTCTCACCCAGCGAGCGCCGACGCCCGCAGGAAAAGAAGAACATCGAATATGGACGCACAGTAGCCCGTCATCTGGCGCAGTATGATATCGGGCAAACGGTTGTGGTCGCGGAGTCAGCCTGCGTGGCGGTCGAAGCCATGGAGGGCACCGACGCCGCGATCGGGCGCGCCGGGCGAAATCATGCGATCCCTGGCAGGAGACGCGTCCACGCTCGGCCGCGAACTCACGGTGGTGAAGATCGCCAAACCGAATCAGGACATGCGTTTTGATGTGCCGGTGGTCGGAGTGAAGACCATTGAAGTGATGCGCCAGGCCGGAGCCACTTGCCTGGCACTCGATGCAGGGAAATGCCTGTTGCTGGACGGGAACGCCATTATCGCGGCCGCCGATTCGGCTGGCATTACGATCGTGGCTGATTGACACATTGGTCCGTTCCTCGCAATCCTCGATATGGCAATCTGGAGTTTTCCATGACTGAAACTTTCCGCCTCGCCGATCAAATTCGCCGCGCCTTCGAAGGCAGCGCCTGGCACGGGGATTCCGTTCTTGAATTGCTGGCAGACGTGACCGCCAAAACTGCGGCCGCCCGGCCGATCAAAGACGCTCACAGCATCTGGGAGATTCTTCTCCATATTGCCGCCTGGGATGACGTCGGTCACCCGCCGGATCGGCGGCACCGCGGTAACCCTGACGCGACGAGCAGAACTTCCCGATGTCAAAGACCCAGCGAAGCCGCGTGGAGCCAGGCGATTGAGACCACCAAGAAGACTCATCACGAACTGATCAAGGCAGTTGCCGCCTTTCCCGATTCGCGCCTGCGGAACAGGTTCCAGGCAAGACCCAGAACTACTACAACTTCTACTACATGTTCAGCGGCGTCGTGCAGCACGAGCTTTATCATGCCGGCCAGATCGCTCTGCTGAAAAAGGCCGCGCGATGATGTTCCTTAGCGAACTTTGCGGTCAAAAGCTTTAACCGCAAAGGACGAAAAGAACTCCGCAAAGTTCGCAAAGAGAAGCCTTGATCCAGGAGAATTGAGAAACTGGACGACAACGTTATTAACGTGGCTGTGGTCGGCGTGGGCGCCTTCGGACGCAACCACGCCCGCATCTATCACCAGTTGGCGCAGCAGGGCGAAGCGGTCCGCCTGGTGGGGGTTGTGGATCCCGACGTGACCCGCGCCGACGCTGTCGCCAGCGAATTCGGCTGCCGCGGATTCGGATCGGTCGAGCAACTGGTTACCACCCACAGCGAGGTGCAGGCGGCCTCCGTCGCTGTTCCCACGGTGCAGCACCTGGAGACCGCCCGGGCCCTGATGGAAGCCGGAGTTGATGTGCTGGTTGAAAAGCCGCTCGCCCCTTCGCTGCGCGGAAGCCGACGAACTGGTCAGCCTGGCGCAGAGTCTGAATCGGATCGGCCAGGTTGGACACCTGGAACGCTTCAATCCGGCGGTCCGAGCCACGGCCCCGCTCATCACGCAGCCCATGTTTTTTGAAGTTCACCGGCTCAGCATATTCACTCCCCGGTCGCTCGATGTGGACGTCATTCTCGATCTCATGATTCATGATCTTGATATCGTGCTCTGGCTGGTGAAATCGCCGGTGAAGGAAATTCGGGCCGTGGGTCTCCCTATTCTCTCCGGCAAAGCCGACATCGCCAATGTGCGCATGGAATTCGAGTCCGGCTGCGTGGCCAATTTCACTGCCAGCCGGGTTTCGACCGAGCGCGTCCGCAAGCTGCGCTTCTTTCAACCGAGGCAATATGTTTCTCTCGACTACAGCCGCCAGGAAGTGCTGGTGTTCAGCGTGGGCGAGGCGGGCGAGTCGGCGGGAACGCCTTCGGTCAATCCCGCAAATCAAAGTGGCCAAGCCGGCGATCGTGGCGGAAGAACCTCTGCGGGCCGAGCTCAGGTCGTTTCTGGAGGCGGTGCGGAGGCGTTCCAAACCGCTGGTCTCATTTGAAGACGGACGGCGCGCCCTCGCGGTCGCTCTCGACATCGTGGCGGCGATGCGGGAACATGGCCAGAAAGTTCAACTCGAACAATTGCGCTGATGCCTTCGGCAAGATCCACGTAAGTGATTGTTACGCAACGATCCCAGCGGGATTTCTTGTTTTACACTTCTTGACAATCAATCGCAGACCTTCAGGGTACCCTTTATTGACCAGTCAGGTACGAACTTAAGTGCCTGTACACGCTGGTTTTTCGCAGATATTCCAGAAAGATGCGAAAATAGAAAAGATCAGTCGTTGGTCGTTAATCGCTAGTCGCTGGTCAAAGTCGACGGTCCTTCAGCGGCATCGTTCTGCCGGAAATTTTGCTTGGGCCAACCGCTAAAGACCAACGACTAAAAGACCAACAACTAAAGACCGAGGACGATGCACTCTGCACAGCAACTCAAATTGGGTTAGCCGTGTCTAATGGAATAAGCCAGCAGGTCGATGTCAACCACTGAAATCCCGCCGCGAAACCCCGTCCCAGCAACGCAATCGCCCACGCCCCCCGGGTGGCGATCTATACGACGCCAGCGGTTGGGAATCCGCCTACACTCGAGATGCACGACGTTCCCGCCCTGCTGATTCAGTTGCAGGACGATCTTTCGCGCTCGCGTCAACGGGAAGCTTTTTGGATTTCGGTAGTGGTTCACCTGGCAATCGTGATCCTGGCGTCAACTCGGGCAGGCTTGAGGGCCTGATGCACAGGCGTTCCGTGATCATGGTGAGCCCGCAAGACCTGATGCAGGAGAAAGATCTCACCTACCTGGAGCTTCCTCCGGACGAGCAGAAGCTGACCAAGCGGCCGGACACCAACATGATTTCAGACAAAGACCGGATCGCGACCTCGAAGGCGCCGCAACTGGATCGCAAGGAACTGAAGAAGATTCTGGACAGCGCACGTCCCGGAGCCGACCAGGTGCTCGCAGGCCCAGTCGCAGCCCGCTGCGCCGGCGCCCGCAGCGCCAGGGCCCGCAAGCCCCGCAGGCACAGCCCTCGCCGCAGCCACCGCCGGATCAGAACCAGACCGCGCGCCTGCAAACCCCACCCGCGGAACGTCCCACGCCAAATTTCAACACCGGCGCGATGTCCGCGGGATCGGCCATCGAACAGGCGGCTCGCGCGGCCATGTCCAATCGTGGCGGATACGGCGGCGATAACGGCGACTACGGCCTGGGCCAAGGGAAGCAAGGCGGCGAAGCGATCGGACCGATGGATGTCCTGAGCGACACCATGGGCGTGGATTTCGGTCCCTACCTGGCCCGGGTGCTGCACGATGTGCGCGAAAACTGGTATCGCATCATCCCCGAGTCGGCACGCGCGCCGCTCATGAAAAAGGGGAAAGTCTCGATTGAGTTTGCCATCCTGAAGAACGGCCAGGTCGCGGGGCTGCAGATTGTCGGCACTTCCGGAGATGTCGCGCTGGATCGTGCTGCCTACGGCGGAATCACCGCATCCAAGCCTTTTCCACCACTGCCCTACCGAGTTCGGCGGCCAATATCTTGCGCTACGCTTCCACTTTTACTACAACCCGGACAAGTCGGATCTGCAGTAAGGCAGTCGTCGGTCGTCAGTCGTTAGCCAAAACCCAACTCCTTGGTGCAGGCAATCGTGAGCGACTGACGAACGACGACTGCCTTACCAGACTCTGCATCGTTCTCCCGCACCATCGCTGAACCTGCTTTGCACTGGAAGGCCTGCTGAAATTCCGGCGTGTTGGAA
This sequence comes from Terriglobia bacterium, assembly GCA_963803655.1. Taxonomy (GTDB): domain Bacteria; phylum Acidobacteriota; class Terriglobia; order Terriglobales; family Acidobacteriaceae; genus JAIQFF01. The sequence continues at coordinate 200,346 of CAWDNR010000004.1, read as the reverse complement.
ACTACTCCGTTGGCTCGATATTTGTCCGGTGAGTGCGGATCTATCGTGGCATACATGCGTTTGGATTCGTCGCGGGTGTTGGAACACCAGCCCTGTCCGTAGCCGATGAAGAAGCGCTGCTCTGGGGTGAAGCCGTCGATCGAATCCAGTTTCTTGCCGCGAGTTTCAGTCTTCCAGGCCATGTAAGCCAGCATCATTCCGCCCAGGTCGGCGACATTTTCGCCCATGGTCAGCTGGCCATTGATCTTGATGTCATCCACCGCTACATATTGCGAATACTGGTCGGAGACGCAACTGGCGCGCTGCTCGAATTGCTTTCCGTCCTCCGCCGTCCACCAGTCGCGCAGATTGCCCTGGGCATCGAATTGGCGGCCTTCGTCGTCGAAGCCGTGAGTCAGTTCGTGTCCAATGGTGGCGCCGGTGTCGCCGTAGTTCGGGGCATCGTCCGCGGTGGGATCAAAAAAGGGCGGCTGCAGAATACCCGCGGGGAAATTAATGTCGTTGATCTGCGGATTGTAGTAGGCATTCACGGTAGGTGGCGTCATGTCCCACTCGCCGCGGTCCAAGGGTTTGCCGATCTTTGCGATCTGGCGATTGAACTCGAACACGCGGGCACGCAACACATTGCCCATGTCGTCGTCGCGCGCGATGGTCAAGCGCGCTGTAGTCGCGCCATTTGTCGGGATACCCGATCTTGTTGGCCAGCGGCATGCAATTTTTCCATTGCCTGTTGCTTCGTCTGCCGGAGACATCCAGGGCAGACTCCTCGATGTCCTGCTCCATGGCTTCTTCGATTTGCTTAACCATCTTCTGGGCGCGTTGCTTGGCCTCCGGAGGGAAAGCGCGCTGCACATAAGCCTGGCCCAGCGCCTCGCCCAAGTCGTTGTCAGTGTAACTTACGCAACGTTTCCAGCGTGGCTCGAGCTCCTGGGCACCGGTCAGGGTCTTGCCGAAGAAATCGAAGTCGGCGTTCACAAATGCCGAGGAGAGGTAGGGCGCATTCGCGTGCAGCCAGATGCCAGCGCAGGTAAGCCTTCCAGCTGGCCAGGTTTTCTTTCTTCAGAGTCGCGTTCATGGTCTTGAAGAAATCCGGCGCCGTCACATTCAGGGATTGCAGCCCAGGCTGGCCAGTCCAGTGAAAAGTATTTCTTCCAACGGAATGATGGACTGAGCGCCTCCAAATTGTCGCAGCGTCATCTTGTGGTAAAGCAATTTGGGATCGCGACGCTCCACCTGGGTCATCGATCCGTTGGCCAGCGCGGTCTCAATTCGCATACCGTTTGGGCTTCGGAGGCCGCGACGCCTGGGGCGTCGCCCAGCAGTTCGAACATCTTCTGAACATGGGTCAGGTAGGCCTGGCGAAGTTCCACCGACTTCGCGATCAGTCTGGAGATAGTAGTCGCGGTCCGGAAGGCCCGAGCCCACCCTGGTCTACCTCCGCAATGACCTGGGAGGAATTTTTGTAGTCCTGATCAGACTGGAAGTTGAAAGGGACGTTCAGGCCAGGCATGCTGGCAGCGATTCTGGCAATGTCCCGCTTGGAGCGCATGTGGTCAATCCGCGCCAGACCGTCCTTCAGCGGGTTTGCTCCGGCGGTCTCGATCGCCTTTTCGTCCATGCATGCGGCATAGTAGTCACCAATCTTTTGTTTTACCGGTTCCCGGTCGGGACCTCCCGCGCCGCTTCTTCGAGAATCTCGCGCAGCAGCCCTTTGTTGTCATCCGCCAGCTTCGCGACCGCGCCCCAGCTCGTCTTGTCGGGCGGAATGGGGTTTTTTTTCAGCCAACCCCCGCACGCATAAGTGAAGAAATCGGTGCACGGATCCACGCTGGTATCTATCGAGGTTACGTCGAAGACGGGCAGATGAGCAGGTAAAGCGCTCTGCGCGTAAGCCGTGGGGTATGTGGCAATCAAGGCCAGAACACCCAATGCAAATGCGGTTCGAAACATTGCTCTCCTTGCGGACATTGAAGCGCGGAGATTTCTGAAATCTAAAATCTAAAGCCTGCCTGGGCTTCAGACGCTGATACGCAGATTTCGTGAGCAGGGTTCCCGAATTGTCGGGCAAGTCAGGGTCCGGCGATCGGCCAGCGATACGCCAATTGCACCAGCGTTCTCTCCGAAAACGGCACATACAGAAGCGCAGCCGTGGCGGCAAAAGCCGCTCCAAACCCGATCTTTTCGGCGAGAAGAAACGGAGCCACGGCCCACAACTGGTCCAGCGCCAGTATGACCGGGAACATCCACTGAAATTTCTCTCCCAGCCCCTGATGATCGAACGCCACCGCAGAGATCAGGTAACAGCGTAGCGGGATACCCACTCCTGCCGTCACCAGCACAGTGACAAAGATGGCGCGAGCTTCCCATGCCGGCAAAAACGTGCCCGTGATCCGATCGATTGCGGTTAGACGAAACAGTGCGTTCACGTAAAAGATCAGATACATCAATTGAACCAGCCCGAAGAGGCTGCGGATCAGACTGCGGCGCGGGAGAGGAACATCGAGGTCTCGATGAAACGAGGCCGCCCGCATCGCAGGCGGAGCTGCGGCCTCTCGGGGCAGCGCAGACTGAGAATCCTGTGCGGCCGACTTTGCCTCTGCCGGTTGCACCGGAGCCAGGAAGCGGTATCCGCGCCGCGCCAGGGTTTCCACATAGCGTGGGTTGGATGCCGAGTCTCCCAGCGCTTCCCGCAGCTTGTTTACCGCCGTATTCAGGCTGTGATCGAAATCCACAAAGGTGTCGGCAGGCCATAACTGCTGGCGGAGTTCCTCGCGCGTGACCACCTCTCCGGCCCGATCCAAAAGATAGACCAGGATTTGAAAAGGCTGTTCCTGCAGACGAATGCGGGTTCCATTCTTGCGCAGTTCACCGGCTGCCAGGTCTACCTCGAACACTGCGAAGCGTAGGGCTTTTCTGGCGGGACTGCTCGGTGGTGTCGACACGGCAGCAGGAAGTTTAGCATTCGCGAATTTCCTTTCCCCACGGACTCAGTGGCGACGGGTCTTCGACCCGTCCAAGCCGAGCAAAGCTCGGCAGGGTTTCTTCCACTACTTCGTACTCAAACTGAGGCATCGCTGCCGTGGCGTTGCCACGTGGCTGCTGGTTGGTCCCCGCACGAGCGAGGCGCTCGCGCCTCCATCAACCCGGAGCGGCGCTACAATACTCTCGTGTCAGCCGTCAGCCCGCAGCCCGATCAGCAGCCGTCGCGTAAGCGCCCCGATAAACTCCGCATCTACAAACTTGAAGCCGCCGGCAGTTTGATTATCGGAGCGCTCATTCTGCTTCTTACCCTGCACGCGCTACTGGCATCACATCGCCTGGGGTGCCCGCTGACCGCGCCTTCGGATCCGCTGCTGCTTGTGGTGCTTGGTCCGACGGGAAGCGGGAAGACTGCGCTTTCCCTGGCGCTGGCCGAACGCTTCCACGGCGAGATCGTGAACTGCGATTCCGTGGCCATGTATCGCGAGTTTGAGATTGGGACCGCAAAGCCGACCGCAGCCGAGCGGGCCCGCGTGCCTCACCACCTGCTCGATTTCGTGGACCCATGCGGCTTCATCACTGCTGGCGAGTACGCTCGCCAGGCCCGTGAAGTCCTCCAGCAAATCAAGGCGCGGGGAGCTTTGCCGATTGTGGTCGGCGGGACCGGTCTTTATCTGCGCGCCCTGCTGGAGGGCCTGTTCGTCGGTCCGCAGCGGTCGGAGGAGCTGCGCGAGCGGCTGCGCGAGCGGGTTGATGAGAAGGGGCCGCCGGGCTATCTGCATCGGCTCCTGACCCGGCTCGACCCTGCCGCAGCCAGGAAAATTCATGTGCACGACACACCCAAGCTGCTACGGGCGATTGAAGTCTGCCTGGCGTCGCGGACAAAAATGAGCGAAATGTGGAAGCAGGGCCGCGACCCGTTACAGGGGTTTCGCATCGTGCGGTTGGGACTCGATCCCGACCGCAAGGCTTTGTACGAGCGAATCAACCAGCGCGCGCAGCGTATGTTCGATGACGGACTATCGGAAGAAACTCTGACCCTGCTCGAGAAATACGGCGGAGCTCGCACGCCCGCTGTCCGCTCTCGGCTACAAACAAGCCGTGGCCCTGATGCGGGGCGAGTTCGAGCGTGAAGGCGCTGTGCAGGCGGCACAACAGGCCCATCGAAACTATGCCAAACGCCAGATGACGTGGTTCCGCCGCGAGCCTGATGTAACCTGGATTTGCGGCTTCGGAGGTGACAAGAGAGTTCAGAGCGAGGCAATCCGGAAGATCGAAGACATGCAGCACACCACTTAGGAGAGTCGAGTTTGGGTTCCTTTTGCGTCCTTTGCGGTTCAAGGTTTTTGCTCGATTGCGACGGGATCAAAGCCTTTTAACCGCAAAGGACGCAAGAGGGAGTGAGAACTTACCGCTGCAAAATCTCTTTCAGCGCATTCTCTCAAATCCGGATGCTGGAACTGATATCCGCTAGCCGCGAGCTTGGCCGGTTCCACACGCTGGCTGCCCAGAAAAAGCTCTTCGCCCATCTCTCCGAAGATCAGGCGGACGGCAAAGGCGGGCATGGGGAAAATCGCGGGGCGGTTCAGGACGGAAGCCAGAATCCGGGTGAACTCCGCATTGGTCACGGGATTTGGGGCGACGGCGTTGACCGGCCCGGAGAGTGACTCGTGGTTCAGCACGTGCTGAATCGCGCCTACGACATCCCGCACCGAGACCCAGGTCCACCACTGGCGTCCGTTGCCCAGCCGGCCGCCCAGACCTAAGCGAAACGGAGTAAGCATTTTCGGTAAAGCGCCGCCATCTGCGCTCATCACAACTCCAATGCGCATTTGCGCGATGCGGATTCCCGCCTTGGCCGCGGGTTGCGTGGCGGCTTCCCATTGCCGGCATATTTCCGCGGCAAAGCCCGCGCCCGACGGGCTATCTTCGGACAAAATCTCATCGCCACGGTTTCCGTAGAAGCCCACCGCTGAAGCCGAAATAAAGACACGCGGGCGCTGCGACGCTTTCGCTACCGCTTCCGCCAGGTGGCCCGTGCCCTGGCTGCGACTGTCGAGGATGCGTCGCTTCTTGGCATCGGTCCAGCGGCCGACAATCGACTCTCCAGCTAGATGAATGACTGCGTCGAAGCCGGAAACAGAATCAGGCGATAGCGGACGGGATGGATCCCATACGATCTGGTCGTTACCCGTAGCTGAGTTTCGCACCAAACGCGTGACCGCGGCCCCCTGGGCTTTTAGCGCACGCAGGAGGGCCGCCCCAATCGGGCCGGAGGCGCCGCTGACGAGGATGCGCATTGGACTCATGGCGGCCGCGTGCGCCTCAACTCTAGCAGATTGGGTTGAGCCTCAGGGTAGTGGTGACACGAGCGAGGACGCTCGCGTCTACATGGAACCCGGTCGATGTGGGCGAGCGTCCTCGCTCGTGCGGGAACCATCTCGGTCGTGGCCATTCGTACCGGGGCTATCGGCCTTCCCCGCGGCCCAGCACGCTATAATCCAGCATGGCGACCCTACGCCAACAGTTCGCGACCAATGTGCTCACGGTGACCCGGTTCCGTGAACTGATGCGCCGAATGAGGGCCAACCGGCCCAACGACGATCTCGAACTTATCCGCAAAGCTTACGAGTTTTCCCAGAAACATCATGCCGGGCAAAGCCGCGCCTCCGGCCAACCCTATCTGGTCCATCCCCTGGAAGTGGCGCTGGTCCTGGCCGAAATGAAGATGGATCCGGTTGCCATCGCCGCCGGGCTGTTGCATGACTCGGTGGAAGACACTTCGGTGACGGTCGTCGATATCCGCAAGGAATTCGGCGAGCAAGTGGCGCACATCGTGGAGGGCGTCACCAAGATCAGCGCCATCGATTTCGCCACCCGCGAAGAACAGCAGGCCGAAAACCTGCGCAAGATGATGCTGGCCATGGTGGATGACATCCGCGTCGTGCTCATCAAGCTGGCCGATCGGCTGCACAACATGCGCACCCTGGAGCATCTGCCGCCCGAACGCCAGCAGAAGATCGCCCGCGAGACGCTGGAGATCTACGCGCCCATCGCCCACCGTCTGGGCATGGGCAAAATCAGAGGGGAACTGGAAGACCTGGGATTCCACTACGTCGACCCCATCGGATATCAGCAGGTCCACGATGCGGTGGAGGCGCGACGCAAGGCGGGAGAAGCTTTCCTGGCGCGGGTGGAATCGGTATTTCGCGACAAGCTGAAAGAGGCGGGCATCACCGCGACCGTGGAAAGCCGCATCAAGCGCCTGTACAGCATCCACAAGAAACTGCAACGGCAACACATTACGGTCGAGCAGGTTTACGATCTCTACGCCATGCGCGTGATCACGCAATCGATACAGGATTGCTACGCGGTGCTGGGCATTATCCACAACCTGTGGCGGCCGGTGCCGGGCCGGATCAAAGACTTTATCGCCATGCCCCGACCGAATCTTTATCAATCGCTGCACACTTCCGTGATTTCGGAGGAGGGAACACCGTTCGAAGTGCAGATCCGCACCGAAGAGATGCACAAGATGGCGGAAGAGGGCATTGCCGCGCACTGGAAGTACAAAGACGGCCCGGTCTCAGCGCAGGACGAGCAGCGGCTGGCTTGGCTGCGCCAGGTAGTGGAGTGGCAACGCGACGTCTCCGATCCCAGCGAGTTCTTGTCCACGCTCAAGATCGATCTTTATCCCGAAGAGGTTTACACCTTCACTCCCAAAGGCAAGGTCGTAGTCCTGCCCCGCGATTCTTCGCCGATAGACTTTGCCTATTCCGTCCACACCGAAGTCGGCCACAGTTGCGTGGGCGCGAAAGTGAACGGGCGCATGGTCCCGCTGCGCTTCAAGCTGCACAGCGGTGACATCGTGGAGATACTGACCCAGGCCGGGCACAAGCCCAGCCGTGACTGGCTGGCGATTGCCAAGTCGTCACGCGCTCGCAACAAGATCAAACATTGGCTCAACGTCCATCAGCGGGAGCGTGCGATTGAGATCGGCCGCAAACTGATCGAGAAAGAAGCGCGCAAATATCGGGTATCGCTGAAGGACATCAAGGATGAAGAATTACAGAAGATTGCATCCGACTACGGCGCGGGGCGTCCCGACGACCTGATGGCGGGCATTGGCTACGGCAAATATTCGGCGCGACAGATATTGGGACGCATGGCGCCAGCGGCCGGCACGCCCCTGGCCGATGAGGACCAAGAAAAGCCAAGTGGACTCGCCAGCGTGGTGAGGCGCGTCTTCGGCGGCGACCAGAACAACAACGCCATTCGCGTCAAGGGACACGGCGACCTGCTGGTATACCGGGCCCGCTGTTGCAATCCGATTCGAGGCGAGGCCATCGTCGGTTACGTGACTCGCGGCAAGGGGGTCGCGGTCCATGCCATCAATTGTCCCAACGTGACCAACCTGCTGTATGAACCGGAACGCCGGATTGATGTGGAATGGTCCCAGGACGACGGAACGCCCAGCGCGTATCCGGTGAAGCTGACCGTCTTTTGCGACGATCGTTTCGGGATGCTGAAGCAAATAACCGCCGTGATCAGCGACACCCAGACCAACATCCGCAATATCGAAGCCCGCACCAACAATGGACAGGCGAACGTCGATATCGTGCTCGACATCGCCGACTTGAAGCATCTGGAAAACATCGTCAACGGCGTGCGTAAGATTCCCGGAGTGCATGACGTGCAAAGACTGCAGAAGATCTAGTCGTCGGTCGTCGGCAACAACCAACTGGGAACTGAGAACCTGAAACTGATAGCTGGGTTTGTCTTCGACCAGTTTCTGGAATTCGGCTCCCTGACCTGACGACGTTCGCGCATCTGCGGTAATCTTCATAGTCGGTGGCTACCGCCCTGGAGGCGCTTCATGCGCGACGTGATTGTGACCAAAGAAGGACCGCAGGCGATTGGACCTTATTCTCAGGCCATTCGGGCGAACGGATTTGTCTTCGTTTCCGGGCAGGTTGCCATCGATCCGGCGAACCAGCAGGTAATCGATGGAGACGTGGCCGCGCAGACAGATCGCGTCATCAAGAACCTTTCTGCAATTCTGACCGCGGCGGGAAGCGGGCTGAAAAAAGTGGTGCGCACTACGGTTTTCCTGAAGAACATAGGCGATTTTGCGGCCATGAATGAAGTCTATGGACGATTTTTCAATGTTGCGCCTCCCGCCCGATCTACCGTGGAGGTGGCGCGCCTTCCCAAAGACGTTCTGGTGGAGATCGATGTGATCGCGTTGGCCTGACAGTGCGCAATATTCGGGCTAATCAGTGAGGAAAGACCGACACTGGAAAACCCATCAGCATTATTTCTGGAAAGGATGTCGCCTGAGGCGCGGAGCCAGATCAGTCCTGCCCAAGTGCAAGCGATGAACAAGCGATGGCGACCATGTCTCGCGGGCAACGCGAGGCTGGTAAAGTCTACGGCTACGATGCTCAAGGCCGTGTGACGCAATTGCCCGAGACCAACTTTGTATTCGAAAAGACGACCACCATCCTGTACAACAACCGTGGCGATGCAGTGGAGGTATACACAACTGTTGCCGACAACGCCGTCGTGCCCGCCGGTGTCTCCTGCTCCTTCGACGAGGCAGGCAATCTCACCCCTAGCGAGACCCCGAGCGCAACGCCGGAGCGTCTGCCTTTGCCTCCTCCTGAAGAAGTCCACTACAGCTACCAATGCGACAGCTATGGCAACTGGTCGCAGCAGACCACGAGTCGAGGCTCTGGCCCGGGCACTCCAGCCGGGGTGCGCCACCGAATACTCACTTACTACTGATTCCGCATTGGGCCAGGTGTCGTAGCCGCCCGACTGGCCACCAGCCTTCTCCTCCATTTAGAATCCCTAGTCCCGCATTTCTCAGACCGAGCAGGGAGCGCACCTTGATTCCACGCTACACCCGCCCCGACATGGGCCGCATCTGGAGCGACGAGAATCGCTTCCGCACCTGGTTGGCGGTGGAAGTCGCGGCCACTGAAACCCTGGCCGAAGCCGGCATGGTGCCCAAGGACGCCGCGCGAGCCATTCGCGAGCGGGCCGACTTCAACCTGGACCGAATCGCCGAGATTGAAGCTGAAGTCCGCCACGATGTCATCGCCTTTACCACCGCCGTGGCCGAGATCGTCGGACCGCACGCCCGCTGGTTTCACTACGGCCTGACTTCGAACGATGTAGTCGACACTTCGCAGGCTCTGCTCATCCAGCAGGCTTCCGCGATTATTGCCGCCGATCTGGAAAAGCTTTCCGCTGTACTTGAACGGCGAGCCTGGGAGTTCAAAGACACGCCCATGATCGGCCGCACTCACGGCATTCACGCCGAGCCCATCACTTTTGGTTTCAAGCTGGCCAATTGGTACTCCGAGACCCAGCGTAATATCGCGCGCTTTCGCAACGCCGCTGAAGACATGCGAGTGGGGAAATTTTCCGGAGCCGTAGGCACCTTTGCCCACCTCAGCCCCGAACTGGAAGAGAGCATGTGCGAGCGGCTGGGATTGAAAGCCGCTGCCATCTCATCCCAGGTGATCCAGCGCGATCGTCACGCCGCGTATCTGGCCACGCTGGCCGTGATCGCCTGCACTCTGGACAAGATCGCTACCGAGCTTCGCCACTTGCAGCGCACCGAAGTGCGCGAAGTCGAGGAGTTTTTCAGCGAAAAGCAGAAGGGTTCGTCGGCTATGCCCCACAAGCGCAACCCGATCACCCTCGAGCAGATCAGCGGTTTGGCCCGCGTGGTGCGCTCGAACGCCCAGGCAGCTTTTGAAAACGTGGCCTTGTGGCACGAGCGCGACATTTCACATTCGTCGGTAGAACGCGTCATCATTCCAGATTCCACCACCCTCGTGGACTACATGCTGCAGAAAACCACGAATGTGCTCGACACCATGTTCGTGTATCTGGAACGCATGAAGTCCAATCTCGAAAGCACCGGCGGCCTGGTGTTTAGCGGACAACTCCTGCTTGATCTGGTGGAGCACGGAGTCTCGCGCGAGGACGCTTACCGCACGGTGCAGACCCATGCCATGCGCGCCTGGGAGGAAGGGCGGAATTTCCGGGAACTGGTGCTGAAGGACAAAAACATCACGAGTCGGGTGCCCCGCCAGCAGATTGAGCGCGCTTTCGATTTGAAGCGTCAGCTGAGAAATATCGACAAAATCTTCGCGCGGGTATTCGATGGAGAGCGGAATACGAAGCGAGCAGCCCCGAAGAAACGCCGCAGCAAATCCCCCTAAGAATTGCAATCACCCGCGCTCAGGTGTACGTTGTCGGTCGGACGGAAAGTCAATCGCAAAAATTCCGCCCAGGCGGAGCACAACGTGACCTCAAAATACTTCTGGTGCGGGGTTCTGATTGTCGCTTTGAGTCTGGCTTTATCCACGAGTGCTCAAGCGCAGTCAGGAGGGGGCAAGATCGTAAGCAACGGGACGATCGCAGGCGTCATTGTGGGGGTGGTTGCAGCCGTGGTAATCGTGGCCTACGTGGTCATTCACGAATCGTCTAAAAAGCGATCGATTACGGGATGCGTCACGCCGGCAGGGAACGGGATGAGCGTGACGGACGAGAAGGACAAACGGTCTTACGCGCTCTCCGGCGACACGACAGACATCAAGCCGGGAGATCGTATGACCTTGCAGGGCAAAAAGATCAAGCCGAAGGACGCTGGCAAGCCGCTGGTCTGGGAAACAAAAACAATATCCAGGGACTTCGGTGTCTGTCAGCCCCGAGCGTGAATCTTGGGCTCACTCCCGTTTCGCCAAAGCTCCGTCGACCGACGCCGCTCCGGGCCCATGGATCGCCAGCACAACGCAGGCCGCGAGCAAGGTCAACGGGAACTCGATGCCCATCGGATTGAAGAAGCCATTTTTCAGGTGGACCAGCAGGATCGCAACCACCATGTCGAAGCCATTGAGCGCGGCCGCCCAACGCGTCAAGAACCCAAATATCAGCGCGGCGCCGCCCAGAAGCTCAACCAGTGCGACCAGGACGCTGGTCACCGCCGGTACCGGCACGCCTATTGTCGCAAACATTCCAGCCACCCCGTGAAGACCGTACATGAAGAACTTCTGGATACCGTGGGCCAGAAACACGCTGCCCACAACTACACGAAAGATCGTGAAAGCCCAGGACTGGTTCGAAGTGTTGCTCATCGAGATCTCCTCCGATAGCGTTTTCCCTGCCGGCCGATTACCTGACATCCCAGAAAATATTCAGAGGGCGGCGGACCGACCCTCGGATGATGAATGCTGTAAGTTACACCTTTACGGTCGTCAAGCCGGCGGCCTTCCACTCTTCCAGTCCGCCCTCACAAGCGCGGACGCTCTCATACCCTGGCTAGGGTGCTCTTCTTAAGCCTATACAACAAATGCTGTTATAACGACTTAGTGCCAGATACTAGCTCGCCTGTCCCCTGGCGGCTTCGAGAAGCTGGAGTAGTGTCCGCAGCCGCGGCTCGCCAAGGGAGCCCAGCATCTTTCGGTTAAAGTCCGCGATGGGGCGGTCCAGGGACTCCAGGAGCTCGACGCCGGCCGGTGTAATGCGCGTGGTGATCACCCTTCGGTCCCGGTCTTCACGGCTCCGCGCAACCAGTCCCCGACGCTCCAGACGGTCCACCAGGCGGGTAATGTCGGGATCGCGATTAATCATGCGCTCGGCAATCTCCCTACAGGCCCGTCCTTCGTCCCTGGCGCCGCGCAGGATGCGCAGGGCATTGTATTGGGTCGGTGAGAGGCCGTGTTCCTTCAGCATCTCGCTCAGGCGCCACCGCAGCTGGTCTGCTGTGCGTTGTAGCGCGACCATGGCTTCCTCTTCGAGGTTGCTGAACGGCTTGGTCTGCTGAATCTCGGATTGGATGCTCTTGGCCACCATCCAATATACTCGTTATAACGACTACTGTTCAAGCGTCATGTTTGGAGGTGCCACAAGCATTCGTCTGGCGGTTGCAAGGCGTGGAGCCCGTCGGCCCGGCGACAAAGGCATGAAGTCAGCCGCGCCCTCGAGCCGTTGACCCAGTGGCATCCCGTCGCCCTCCCGACGCATCCCAACAATTAACTAACCGGTTAATCAATGCCGGGGGAGAGGATTCATTTTATGAAAAACATTCTCAGGGCCACGGCTGCGTTTCTTGTGGTAGGTGTACTCAGTGTCGGCATGGTGGCGCAGACCACGAGCGCCCGCTATGACAGCGACATCCAGACCCGGGTAACGCAGCAGTTGGCCAAGAAGCAGGATTTTCGCAACCTGCAGGCGAGCACGGAAGACGGCATTGTGACGCTGTCCGGCACGGTTGATCTCTACCAGCAGAAGCTGGACGCGGCCAAGAAAGTCCGCAAGCTGGACAAAGTCCAGGGCGTTCGCAACTTGATCGCCGTGAGCTCGTCCGCGCCGGACGCCGAACTCGAGGCGAAGCTTGAGCGCAAGTTGCACTACGACCGCATCGGCTACGACAACCAGTTCAACTTTATCGAGGTCTCGGTGAAGAACGGCATCGCCACTCTGAGCGGCGAAACCCGCACCGATGTCGGCCGCGACTCAGCCCTGGCGCTGGCGAATGACATGCCCGGCGTGAAGGACGTGGTGGACAACATCAAGGTCTCGCCGGTTTCAGGCTTCGACGACCGGATTCGGATCAGCGCCATGCGCGCCATCTATCGTGACCCGGTGCTGGGCCGCTATGCCAGTGATCCGGCCAGGCCGATCCGCATCGTGGTGGACAACGGCAAGCTGAGCCTCTACGGCACGGTGGCCACGCACGATGGACAAGCAGATCGCCGGCATCCGGGCAAACCAGGTCTTCGGCGTGTTCAGCGTGCAGAACAATCTGGAAGTGGTCAAAGGTTCGTAATGTAGGTGCGAGGCCTCGCTCGTACAGGGAGCGGATCGGAGGAAGGCACGGCTTCGGCCGTGCCTTTTTTTGTTTGCAGCAGGTCACTTGTCGGTGAATTGGGGGACCACCACTGCACGTGCAGTGGCGCTGCCCTTACAGCCGGTTGATCAGCGAGGCCACATACCCCGCTCCAAATCCATTGTCGATATTCACCACGCTGACATTCGACGCGCAGGAATTCATCATCCCCAGCAAGCGCCGCCAGGCCTTTGAAGGCCGCCCCGTAGCCCACGCTGGTGGGCACGGCGATCACGGGAACGCCGACCAGTCCTCCGACTACGCTGGGCAGCGCGCCTTCCATTCCGGCGCATACGATCACTACTCGCGCCCGCGTCAGCGACGCGCGATTCGCCATCAGGCGATGAATTCCGGCGACGCCCGACGTCGTAAAGATGCTCGACGTCGTTGCCCATCATTTCGGCAGTGACTACGGCTTCTTCCGCCACTGGAATGTCGCTGGTCCCGGCCGACACGACGGCAATGATTCCCTTGCCATATTTTTTCTTGTCGCGTCGCAGAACAATCGCGCGCGCCAGAGCCTGATACTCGGCCTTCGGCACTTTTTTCTTTACCGCGGCAGCTGTTTTTCGCTCGCCCGCGTGGCCAGGATGTTGCCTCCGTGCTTCGCCAGGCGAGAAAAGATAGATGCCATTTGAGCCGGAGTCTTGCCCGGCCCGAAGATCACCTCGGGCATCCCGGCGCGCAGGGCGCGATGGTGGTCCACCTTGGCGAATCCCAGATCTTCGAATGGAAGATGGCGCAACGCGGTCCACGGCGGCGTCGGGGGAAAGCTTGCCCTGGCGGACCTGATCGAAAAGTTCGCGGATGGATTCGGCGTTCAAAGAAGAGCTCAGCATTCAGCAAAAGCCGAGTCTAGATTAGCATTTGTGTTCCAGTAGCGCCGGCCTCTGGCCGGCTGTCGCGAGGGGCGTCTCGCCCTCGCTCGGTCGGCGGGGTGTCCACCGGACAGCCGCCGGGACAGCGGCGCTACTTGTCTAAATCTTATCTGGTCACGGAGGCTGGCAGCTTCTTGCCGTGTGCCGCGAACTCTCGCGGCGATTTCCCGATACGCTTCTTTGGCTTTGCCCGGCTCGTCAAGGTGAATTAGAAACAACCGGCGCAGCATGCCGCGGGTGACCCGTCCCTTGAGATAGGCGTCGTACAAGGCATTGCCCAGCATGTAGCCCAGCAGTCTGGGAGCTGGCTTCGTCTTCTTGCCTTCGGATTCCGGAGCTTCGCCCGGCAATTCGCGGCTTCCCGCATCTTCGGCCAGCGGGCGTGCCGGGTACAACACGCGCGAGCCGAAATAGCCCAGGGCGTACTCAATCGTCTGGGCATAGAAACGTCGCGCTCCGCGGACGCCTCTGACGCTTCCTCCGCGCGCCGGCAAACCGCGGCAGGCATGATGCAGGAAACGCGCGGCTTCTTCCGCCGCATACATCATCTTGAACTCACGCACGTAGAAGGCGTTGACCTGCGGCAGATAGACGCTGCCGCGCTCGTCCACGTAGCGCACCATAGCTTCGGTTTCTTCCTCGGTGGCATGGTGGCGGGAGAGCTGTTGGCGCAAGCGCGCGCCGGACGCCCGGCAGTAGACTTCCGGCATCAGGTCCACCAGAAATTTCGGTTGCGTGCCGTTGTGCGAAGAATAGCGGTTGATATCGAGGAAGCGCAGCAGGCTGTCAATCAGGTTGTAGATGGTGGGCGCGAGGTCAGGACCTTCTTCCTCGGTGCGTCCCCAGCGGCTCAGGTGAAGACGATAGTTCTCGTATTTTTCCAGCGGCGTGGAATTGAATACGCAGACCACGTCATGGCTCACGCGCACCGCTTCCACTTGTTCATGCTGCTCGCCGGCGGCCCGCCAGTAGAGCGGATCCACATTCTGCAGGACCGTGAGCACATGCTCTTCCGGCAAGCGCTCCCGCAACACCCGGGGAAGATGCCCGGGTGCCAGGTGCGACTCGCCAAACAGCACCATGATGACTGCATTGGGGTGGCGTTGCCGGATTTCGGAGAGCTTGTGGACGGCATGGCGATCGCGCGCCCCGATCTTGCGCAGATCTTCGCGCGGCATGCAGTCCAGCCCGTAGATCGCGTCGGCGTGCTCGCGCGCGGTTACCAGTAATTCGTAGAACGGCGCCCAGTCATAGCCCCAGTCGAGATCGAAGCGGATGCGCTGCTGCAATTCTTCGGCGTCAATCTCGCGCCGCCACCATTCGTCGAGGATGTGCTGGTCACGGGAGAAAATCGTTTCCAGTCCCAGCACCACGGGGCGGTCTCCCGGCTGGGCCCGTTCCTCAAGCAGCGTGGCGGCAGAACGCTGCGCAGCGGGAAGCGCATGGTAGTCACCGATGAGGACGATGTCAGCGCCGCGCATGTCCGCAATTAGTTGTTGCCGGTCGATGACAGATTCGTAGGATCGGAAAGCGTGACTGAAATCCTGCAGGTATTTGCGGCGACCGTTGGGATCGTTGATCCGGATCTCGCGTTCGACACCCGCCAGCGCGTGCAACTGCGCTTCGCTCCGTCGCAGCCGCAAATTGGAGGTGGATGCCATAGCGCCGTTTCTTTGGTCGTCTTGGGCTTACCCGATTTCTGTTGCCTGCCCAAAGCTTGCGCCCTGGGCTACATTCTTGAGCCGCTCCGCGGCTGATGTTGGCTCACCTTGACTTCTTCTCTGCGCGCTCCCTATGCTCAAGATTCGTCGGGAGTCCAGGTTGCCCAATCACCCGCCGCAGAACCTTACCGTCGCCACAACCGGAGCCAGCGGATCGCTGTTCCTCAAGCACTTGCTCCTGGCGCTGGAACGCGACCAACGCGTCAAGACCGTGAACTTCATCGCGTCCGACAGCGCCTTGCGTGTCATGGCCGAGGAACTCGGCGTACGCGGCCGTAGCAACCTTGTCGGACAAATTCTGGGCCGCGAAGGCGGCAGCGGAAAATCCAGCAACAAGCCAATGCCGATATCGGCGCCAACATCGCCAGCGGCTCTTATCCCGCCGACGCCATGGTCGTCATCCCGTGCAGCATGGGCACCCTCGCCCGCATCGCCAACGGTATCGCGTCCCAACTGATCGAGCGAGCCGCCGACGTTTGCCTGAAAGAGAAACGTCCGCTGGTGCTCTGTGTCCGCGAGACGCCGCTTAACAAGATTCATATTCGAAACATGTACCGGGCCGCGGACTCCGGCGCGACGGTCTTCCCGCTCATCCCGGCTTTCTATTTCCGTCCCACTGGTTTAGATGCCATGGCCCGCGAATTTGCCTATCGCGTGCTCGGCCCACATCGGCCTGCCTCAACCTGACGCTTACCGCTGGAAAGGCTGAAAAATCCGGCGCATACAGATTTCCGGTTACCGAGGTGTTACTTCAAGTGTAGGAAGGCGGGTGAGAAGCAGGTAGATTCCTGTTGGCCATGACCTGCGGGGGCGTCGGTTTTACTCGGTCTAATCTGAACTGTCGGTTCGACCGTTTATATTGAACATCACTTAGAATCATTTCGATCATGAAGGAACAAGAAACCGATACGCATCACCCGGCCTGGCAGACCGGGCGCGGAGGTGTTCCGACCTCGCCAGTTTTCGGTCTGACTGGATGGGCTCGATGAAGCACCACGTCGAGATCGTGGACGACATTGTGCCTCCGTTGGAGTGATCCAGTACTGAACGAAGCAAGGCGTGATGGGGCCCGAGTCCCTGCCTCCCACCCTGGTTTCGCCGAGGCTGGGGCACCCGCGGGTGTGAATGGGAATCCAGAATCGTTCGTTGTACAATCCGCTGGATTTTGCTGCCCAAATCACTAGGAGACCGAATGTTCTTTCACAGAGGGAGTGGGGTTCTTATTGCGTTGATCACTGGCGTTCTGGTTTCTGCGTCCTTCTCGCACGCGGCCGGCCCCAGCTTCTCGGTTTCGTTTCCCAGGGATCGCAGCGAAAAGCCGCTCGAGGGTCGCATCTTTCTTCTTCTTTCAAACGACCCATCTGCCGAACCTCGTATGCAGATCGACGACTCCGTACGCAGCCAAATGATCTTCGGCGTGGACGTCGACGGCATGCAGCCAGGCCAAACTGTCGTGGTGGACGAATTCGCCGCCGGCTATCCCATCCGCAGTCTGCGCGACCTGCCGCCGGGAGAGTATTACGTACAGGCGGTGTTGCATCGCTACGAAACCTTTCACCGCTCCGATGGCCACACTGTCAAGCTACCCATGGATCGTGGGGAAGGGCAGCACTGGAACATTGCACCTGGCAATCTCTATTCCACTCCGCGGAAGATCACGCTCGGACCTTCCGCCGGGCCGGTCGCGATCGTGTTCGATCAGGAAATCCCGCCGATCCCGCCGCCGCAGGACACCAAGTACATTCGGCACCTGAAGATTCAGAGCGTGCTGCTCACCAAGTTCTGGGGCCGCCCCATGTTCCTCAGCGCCAACGTGCTGGTCCCCGAGGGATTCGACGCGCATCCCAACGTTCATTTTCCGCTGATCATCAATGAAGACCACTTCAATGCCGATTTCAGCGGCTTTCGTACCGAACCGCCCGATCCCAACCTGAAGCCTGACTACAGCGAACGCTTCCACATTTCCGGCTACAACCGCATTCAGCAGGAGGAGGCCTACAAGTTCTATCAACAGTGGATCTGCGCCCGGCTTCCCGCGCGTGCTGATCGCGGACATCAATCACGCCAACCCTTATTACGATGATTCCTACGCGGTGAACTCCGCCAACCTCGGTCCTTACGGTGACGCCATCGAGACCGAACTCATTCCCGCTATCGAGAAGCAATTCCGCGGCATCGGACAAGGCTGGGCGCGCTTCGCCTATGGTGGGTCGACGGGCGGATGGGAATCGCTGGCAGTGCAAGTGTTCTATCCCGACCACTACAACGGCGTGTTCGTGGCCTGCCCTGACCCGGTGGATTTTCGCGCCTATACCACGGTCAACATTTACAGCGATCGAACGCCTTCTACATGCTGGGCGCGCACACGCAAAATCGAGCAGCCCGCCATGCGCGACTATCTGGGACGCACCCTGGGCACGGTGCAAGGCATGAACCAGTACGAACTCGCTCTTGGGTCGCACGCCCGCTCGGGAGAACAATTCGACATCTGGCAGGCCGTCTACGGCCCGGTTGGCGACGATGGCTATCCCAAACAGATTTTCAACAAGGAAACCGGCGACATCGACCACACCGTCGCCGCATACTGGAAGGAGCACTACGATCTAAGCGCTATTCTGCAGCGCGACTGGGCCACGCTCGGGCCCAAACTGCAGGGCAAACTTCACATCTACGTCGGCTCTCGCCGATACTTATTTTCTGAACTGACGCGGTTTACTACCTGGAAGATTTTCTGAAATCCACCGGGAACCCGCCCTACGATGGGGAAGTGAAATACGGCGATCGCGCGGAACATTGCTGGAATGGCGATCCCACTCTTCCCAATTATCTTTCGCGCTTGCACTACCACACCATGTACTTGCCCAAGATCCTTGAGCGCATACAAAAAACCGCGCCTGCCGGGGCTGATCTGGCTTCCTGGCGCTACTGAAGTCTTTGACCTTGCGGACCATCTTTGCGTCCTTTGCGACGAAAGATCTTGCCCCGCAAAGTCAACCGCATAGCCGCAAAGGACGCGAAGGAACCCAACTTTTCATCACGCCCCACTTTCGTGCCGGTTGACGCCGCCGCGGCATTTCGTACTAATGTGCGATTACACCGGAAAGGAGGTGGTCTGATGACAAGTTCTGATTCTAGTGGGAGTAGTAAAAGACCAGGTGAGGTGGCTGAGACTTAGAGCGGTCGCTCTAAGAACCATCGCACGACTACCGGTGATTTAGGGTTGCATTCCGCCCGGCGTGCAGGTCGCGTCGGGACCCGGAGTTAACCGAAGGGGTCACGTTTAGAGTGACCACCTCTTGGTCAATCCCAAACAGTGCACCGGGCGGCCCGCACATTGAGAAATGCGCGGGCCGTTCTTCTTTTCCGAGTATCGGCCTGTTTGTGATGGTCCCGTTTCTACTGCTCGGCCTTTGCCCGTTGACGGCGAATGGCGTAGTACTCATTTTGTGGGCGGTCGTCCTGCAGGGCGGGCGCATGCGGGGTCGGCCGCAATCATCTGGTCAAGCGAAACTCTCTCTTGAGTACATCGGCGAATTGGCGCTCCGGCGTTGTCTCCGGACCCCACTCCACAGATCACTGGCTGCCTGGCAGACAGACGCTCGGCCAATTCAGTGGCGGTGCGACCAGGCAAGGGGTGGTCGCTGGCGAGAAAGTGGTAACCCCAGTCTTGCACCGAGCGGAAAACGCGGACGTAGGGAAAGGATTCCTTCAGCGCGCGGGCCACTGAGGCGCGAACCACCGCGTCTCCTCCGGGCAGCCACTGCTGCAGAATGCCTCCGGCGCTCAATCTGCGCCTGATGATGTCGTAAAACTCCTTCGAATAGAGCAGGCTTGATCCTGCGGCTTCCACCGGGGGCGGAGGGTCGATAGTGATCACGTCATATTGCGCGGACGTCCGTTCCAGGTAGCGCCTGCCATCGTCAATGACGAGGTTCGAGAGCGGTGAATCCAGCAGTTGCCGGACCGTCGGAATGGTAGAAGCCGAACACTTTCGGAACGCTAGGCACCAACTCCACCGCGGTTACCGGAATGCCCCACGAAAGCAGTGAACGGTAGGTTGTGCCCATGCCGAAACACACCACCAAGGCGCTCTTGTGGCGGATGATCCAGAAAGGCCAGTGGCAAGTGCGCCATGAACTTGGTGATCGGAGTGAGCCCGGTAATTCCGACTC
This sequence comes from Terriglobia bacterium, assembly GCA_963803655.1. GTDB lineage: Bacteria > Acidobacteriota > Terriglobia > Terriglobales > Acidobacteriaceae > JAIQFF01. The sequence goes on along the minus strand of CAWDNR010000004.1, from coordinate 180,689 downwards.
CGTTGACCAGCAAGTCGCTTGTTTCTGCCTTCTCCCGTGGCGACGATGGTTGCTGTGTTGTCGCGCAGTACCTGACCGCGGCCAATTGATCTTCGTAATCCCGCTGAGTGAATGACCAGCGCGAGACGCCAGCAGCTACGACACTAAGAAACGCCGGCTTGCCAGTCGAGGCGCAGCTTGACCTTTTCGAAAACCAGTCCGGACGGATGCCCATCAGCAGCCAGGGCAGGGAGAACACAAACAACACCCAGCGTTCACGCATCAGGGGCAGAAGCAGGAAGCCGGAGCAACGGTCCCAGAATGCAACCGAGAACATTCACCGCATAAGCTTTCCCTGCCTTGCCCGGATCGCCGCCCGACCAGCGATCCACCAGCAGGGGTGTGACGAAATCCCAAGGCGCCGGAAAATGGAGCGATACCCAGCGTCAGGCGTAACAATCGGGAAAGATGGATGCCCGGATTGGCCGCAACCAGCGGCAAGAGCCCAAACAATCCGAGCAGGACCCAGATCAAGCTGCCTTCGCGCTCGATCTTTCTGGCTCCACAGGCGATAAACCTGCAATCCGATAAAAGTCGAGGCCAGGTAGATGGCCAGGATGGACGCAAAAGCGTAAACCACGGTGCCCACGTACGGCGTGAACTGCCGGATCCATACCGACTTCCATTCCCATGCTGGTCAGTCCGGTAAGAAAGAGCAAAACGAGAGGCTTGATCCGTCCGCGGGCAGAGAGTTGGCCGACGGCGTCTGGCGCCGGAGCCTCGGTCTGGCGTGAGGCTGTTCGGCTCCGGCGCTGTCCTTCCCAAACTGAGTACCAGCGCCGATAGCGCCAGCAGACCATTGCACGCCGCTCCAATTTTCAGCGTGCCCCGGAAGCCGTAGAGTTCAATCAGCAGCAGCGGCACACTCGCCCCGATCACCGCGCCCAGCACGTTGGCCAGGTAAAGATAGCTGAACGAGCGCTGCGATCCGTCGCTCCGACGTCCGCCTTTTCCGGATCGCCAGCATAGCCAGCGGTATGGTCGCGCCCATGCAGGCGCACCACGGAACCAGGGTGAGAGCGACGCAAACGCCGGACCCGAGATAGTAGGCCCCGGAAGAAGATACGCCCGTCCGCTCCAGTAGTTTTCGCCCCCACAGCAACTGGTACGGAACCAGCAAGGCCGACATACCGATCAAAAATTCCGCCAGCGCGTATAAGCGAAGCGCGGGAATCCTGATTCTGCTTTCGTACTTGCGGATCAGCCGCCCGCTTCCCCAGGAACCCAGTCCCAGTCCCGCCATGAACATGGAGATCACGATTGAGGTCAGGGCGGTGGTGACTCCGAACTGAGCCATCGCCAGCCGCAGCCAAATTATCTCGTAGAGGATGCTGCAGAATCCGGAGACCAGAAACAATATAAAGAACCAGGCCATGAGGAAGTGTCTCGGGAGCGCCTGCCCGCTCAAAGCAAGTCTTTTTCCTTCCGTTTCACTTCTTCAGTATGGCAGTCCAATTCGTGGTGAGGATCAGGGGAGAGGCATTGGGTTCTCCGACGGGCAAAGCAAAAGCCAGCGTTTGTCGGTGCGGTTCACATCGGCGCCAGAAATATTGCTGAGGGAGCGACCGCCAAACAGCAACCGGGATCTTCCCACAACAAAATTCGGGCCCTGGGTAGAGAACTCCGTGGCCACCAGTTTCCCATCGATGGTGTAATAAAAGAGCTCATTGCCCGGCGGCCACAAAGCCTGGAGCCCGCCTCCGGTTGAAATCTGCCACTTGCCTCCCGGCCCCGGGAATGGCACCACGTAAATCTCGCCTCGTCCAGATTCGTCCGACTCATAGGCTACCCACTTTCCGTCCGGCGAGAACATTCCCCAATAGTCAGTACTCGGATTTTGGACAACGGGAAATGGTTTGCGGTCACCAAACATCGGCAACGCCCAGATATCGGCGGCTTTTGTCTGTTTGCCGATGTAATCAAAGAGAATGTACCGGCCGTCCGCGGACCACCGGTCAGGCTCCTTGCTGCCCTCACCGGCAAGCAGCAGTTGCTCGCTGCTACCACCTCCCACGGGTTTGACGTAAATGTCTTCCTGGCTCCCACCCCGCGTAGAAGAAAAGGCCACTTGCTGACTGTCGGGAGACCAGGCAGGATAGGCATCATCTCCTTCGCCAAAGGTAAACGGACTGGCGGTGCCACGGTTCAGGTCGTACAACCAGAGCTTCTGATTTTTTTGTCCAGGCGCGACCACGGTCACTATCGCATACCGGCCATCGGGAGAAAGATAAGGCAGTGACAGGTAACCGGGATCACCGACCGTGGAAAGCTTCTTGCCCGCCGCATCCATCCAGGTCAGTTGCGCCTGGGATGCGCGTTGATATAGCAACAGCCCGTTGCCGGACACGGAGAAACCTGTGCCTGTGGATACCGCCTCGGCGATGACCTGGGCGCTCCCGGTCGTGCGCAGATTGCTAGCATCGAAGGGCTGCGCCAGTAAGGCGCCTCCGTGCAGGAACAAGACATATCCCGGCTCGACATATTGTGCCGGGCCGGTTTCACCCGGCAGTACCAGTTGAACTCGCCCGGTAGCCAGGGAGATGGCAAGAATCCCCCCCGATGCTTCGTTGGACGTCACCAGAATATGCTTGCCGTCGGGCAAGAAATTGGGCCAACGATAGTCTCCTATGTCTTTCTCTGCTATCGGAACTTTCACCGGCGTTCCACCCGAAGCCGGAACCTGATAGAACCCCAATCGACTTGAAGAAAAGACGATCGAGCCTTCCCGGCTCCAGGCGCCACCGTACACAACCCAGGCTTCGCCGCCCACCGCTTCGGCATGCTCTCCGCCAGTCGCCGCGATTTTCCTGAGCTTTCCATCAGGGGCAAAGAACGCAACATACTGGCTGTCCGGGGACCAGATGGGCATTATTGCTCCCTCGGTTTCCACCATTGCTTGCGCCGTATCACTGGACAGGCGACGGATCCAGAACCTCGATTTTCCGTCGGCACCGACCAGAGACATGACCACCATTCGTCCATCGGGCGACAACACGGCAGGGAGGCCTTGAACCAGGCTGCTGCCGGGCGGAAGGTTGACGGCTACCCTCAGCATCGGCTCAGCGACCGGGCGTCGCAACAGATAGCCCGCCAGGATTCCGAGGGTCGTCGCCAGCAGCACGGCTCCCCAACCCAGGAGCTTTCTGCGACCGCGAGCTGCGACCGGGGCGGCAATTCCAGACTGCGACCCGCTTTCTAGAATCCATCTGAGTTCACTGGCCAGGTCACCCGCGTTCTGCCAGCGCTCGTCAGGATCTTTGGCGAGACACTTCTTGACCGCCCGCTCCAGACCGGCCGGGGCTAAGGGCGACAGAGTGGTTAACGGCGGAGGCTCGGTGGTCATGATCGCGGCCACCACTTTTGCCGTCGACTTGCCTTCAAAGGCGCGACGTCCGGTCACCATCTCGTAAAGAACGCATCCCAGACCGAAGATGTCGCTGCGGGCGTCCGCCTCCTGACCCTCCAGTTGTTCCGGAGCCATGTACTGAAAGGTTCCCACCAGCGTGCCTTCGGTGGTCAACGGGCTGTGGGTCATGGTGGCGGCGCCTGACGAGGCCACGCCCACGGCTCCGAGACGCTTGGCCATGCCAAAGTCGAGCAGCTTGATGCCCGACTTGGTCAGCATCACGTTGTCAGGCTTGAGATCGCGATGGACCACGCCGTGGCGGTGGGCTTTATCCAGCGCGTCCGCCATCTGCGCGCCATATTTCAGCACCTGGTCTGCGGGAAGCGGCCCCCGCGCGGACACGCACGCCCAGAGTTTCGCCTTCCAGGTATTCCAGCACCAGGTAGTCGGCGCCTTCGTGCTTTCCGATGTCGTACAGAACACAGATGTGAGGATGCGAGAGCTGCGAAATGGCGCGAGCTTCACGCTCGAAACGCTCGCGCAGTTCAGGATTGCTGGAAAGATGGTCGGGCAGGACTTTGATGGCGACTCGCGGTTCAGCCGCGTGTCGCGGGCGCGATAGACTTCACCCATCCCGCCGGCTCCGGCGGGTGCGACGATCTCGTAAGGACCCAAGCGTGTGCCGGCAGCGAGAGGCATGGCCACCCCAATGGACGCCGATTATACCTGCTCTGCAAAAGCACGCCGAGCAGCATGCGCGCTATCACTCACCGCCCGGACTTCTCAAATCCCGAGCCGGATGACTTCCGCAGTGTCCTCGGCCAACGGCAGCCCACCGGCCTCGGCCGGAGTGAACCAGCGAACTTCATCGGCGTCATCGGCGGCCTGCGCTTCTCCGCCAACTCGGCAGCAAAGGAAATCGACGAGCACAAAATGATAGATCGTATGGCCGTCGTCGTCGCGCAGCACCCGATCGTAAACTCCCAGGAGGTCAGCGGTTTCAACCACGAGGCAGGTTTCCTCCCGGGCTTCGCGCAATGCCGCTTCGCGCAGAGTCTCGCCGAGTTCCAGCACGCCTCCGGGGATCGACCATTCTCCGGCTAGCGGAGGATGCCCACGCTTCACCAGGAGCACCCGGCCATCCTCAATGATGACTGCGCCCACACCCACGAGCGGCGAGTCCGGATACTCACGTTTCATGGATGGCTGCCTGTGCAAAACTGCGGCTCGTCGACGGGACTATAATTTCCATCTCATCGCTCTCCTGGTAGACAAATAGCGGCAACCAATCTTCCCCGCCGTTCTGGCTGGTGGGTTGAGCTGTTTTGGCGGCGGGCTGGTTCCAGTTAATTTCCATCAAATGCGAAAGGAGATTACCCTCATGTTTACGCGCTTTGTGGAATGCCATGTGAAGCCGGACAAGAAAGATGACTTCACCCATAAGCTGCGCAACGACGTGCTGCCCATCTTACAGAAGCAGCCGGGCTTTGTAGACTTGATCGGCCTGGTCTCTGAAAACGATCCCGAACGGATTGTTTCCGTCAGCTTCTGGAACAGCAAGCAGGATGCGGACCGCTACCATCGCGAGCACTACAACCGCATCGCAGAGATGCTCAAACCCAGCCTGAAGCGCGACCCTGTGGTCGACACTTTTAACGTGGATACCTGGACTACCCAGCGCATCGCCGCTGGGAAGGCCGCCTGATCCTTGCTGTCCCGGGGAGGCGAATTTTGACCCCGGGGCAGTCTTAAGCTTCTGGCCGTCCCCAAATCTTGAACCGCGAAGGACAGGGTCCGGTTCCGCCTTCGTGTCCTTTGTGGTCAATTGGGGTTACGGCCCGCGTCTCGGTGCTGCGAATTTCGTTCCGGTGAGAGCTAGAATGGATCTGTGTCCCTGGACGAATACAAACGCAAACGCCGTTTCGAAGAAACCCCCGAACCCCCTCCCAAGCTAGGGAAAAAATCCCAGCACCGTTTTGTGGTGCAGAAGCACCGCGCTACCCGCCTGCACTACGATTTCCGTCTTGAGATGGAAGGCGTGCTCAAATCCTGGGCCGTGCCCAAAGGCCCTTCCCTCGATCCCGCGGACAAGCGCCTGGCCATGCAGGTGGAAGATCATCCCGTATCGTACTTTGACTTCGAAGGCACCATTCCTGAAGGCAACTATGGCGCGGGCACGGTTATGGTCTGGGACGTGGGCACATGGGAGCCACTGTCGCCCGAGCCGGTGAAGGGAAAATTTGTTCCGGGAACCGACGCGGAAGCCTCCGCCATGTTGAAAAAGGGTGATTTCAAGATCCGGCTGCACGGCAAAAAGCTCAATGGTGATTTCGCCTTAATCCATATGCGCTCGCGCCGTCCCGGCACCAAAGGTACAGAGTGGCTATTGATCAAGAAGCAGGACGATGCGGTGGTAAAGGGCTACGACATCGACCAGTACGACGAGTCGGTGCTGACCGGTCGCAGCATGGCCGATATCGCAGGCGACCAGGGCTCGGCGAAGTGGACGAGCAGCCGTCCGGTATCGCGCGGAGCGGTGAAGGCGCCCTGGCTAGCCGATGCGATCGCCAAGTTTGACAAGAAGAGCAAGAAAAACCTAACTGCCGACGGACGCCGAGAAACGCGAAGTAAAAAAAAACGAAAAAGATAAGAACCGTAAGCTGGTTCCGCAAATGACCGAGAGGCGTCGAACCGGGAAGTCTTCCTCCGTGTCCTCTGTGTCCTCCGAGGCTGAAGCTTTAGCGGGCAGCGTCAAACGTCCGATGCCCACCGCCATCCACCCCATGCTGGCAACTTCCGTCGACGTTCCTTTCGACGATCCCGAATGGCTGTTCGAGATCAAGTGGGACGGTTACCGCGCGATCGCTTTCATCGCCAAGGGCAAAGTTCGCCTGGTATCACGCAATCAGAACGACCTCACCGCCCAATATCCGGAGCTGCAAAGTGTTCCGTCCTTCATCCAGGCGGAGACTGCCATTCTTGACGGCGAAATCGCAGCCCTCGACGAACAGGGCCGCTCGTCATTCAGCCTGATGCAACAGCGTACGGGAATTCGGTCAGGGGGACGTCGCACGGGCTCGCGCCAGGATATTCCCGTGCTGTACTACGTTTTCGATCTGCTCTATCTCGACGGATACGATCTCCGGCGAGTTTCACTGGAACAGCGCAAAGACTTGCTGGCAAGAATTACCAGCCTGGATGGCCCTGTCCGCTACTCCGATCATTTTTCCCAAGGCAAGGCGCTGTTCGACAGCGGCCAGGCAAAAGGGACTGGAAGGCATTCTTGCCAAGCGCCGGAGCAGTGTCTACGAGGAGCGCCGCACCCGCGAGTGGCTCAAGATCAAGATTACTCAAACCCTGGACTGCGTCATCGGCGGATACACCGAGCCGGAGGGCAGCCGGTCATATTTCGGCTCTATCGTGCTGGGCCTGTATGACAAGAAAGGAGACCTCATTCATATAGGCCAGGCTGGCACCGGCTTCGATCAGGCGACGCTCAAGCAGATCTGGCAGGCGCTCAAGAAGCTGGAGACAAAGCGCAGTCCCTTTCCGCACGGCGTGGAGGCGCTGCGAACCGTGCACTGGGTAAAGCCTGAACTGGTGGCGGAAATCAAGTTCTCGGAATGGACGCATGAGAGCGCGGAAGGCGGCATGAAGTTGCGCGCTCCCGTCTTTCTTCGACTGAGGGAAGACAAAGACCCGAAGGAATGTGTTTTACAGCATAGTCAGCGAGTTACCCAGACTGTGACCGCATTTGCGGCGAGCCTAGTCCAATTCCAGTTTCTGTTTCCAGTTTTCAGCTCCGCAGTTTATCAGATCTGGAAACCAGAAACTAGAAACTGATTCCGAAACTTACTTTATGTCCTTCATCGGCAGCATCGACCCGTAATCTCTTCCCGAGGGCTCCACCGCGCGGACCACAATTCCCGCAAAGCCATCGCGGACACTCCGGATATTTCGCCAGCAGCGACTTCATCACGGCCAGGTTGTCCTGAAAAGTCTTTCCCGTATCGGAGACATCTGCGGACTGGTACTTCACCACCAAGTCGAAGTCGCGGCCCATCGGGACGGGAAACAGATCAGTGACCTTGAAAGTCTTTCCGCCCGCTGCCAGATCCAGCGGAGGCAGGTCAGCCGGCTTCACTGCCTGCATCTCGTCGTACAGTTTGTCGGTTGTGGCGGTGGCCATGAAGGGTACGGGGACCAGCAGTTCTCGCGCTTCGCCAAGTAAAACCAGGCATTCCGAAGTTGTCCTTTGTTTTTGAATTCACGTGCCCGGCTGGCGAACCAGGTGCCGTCATGACCCGCAATCTGAGCGGGCTTGGCGTAGAATCCGCCCAATTTCCAGTCGTGCCCCTGTTGTTGCAAAACGAAAGACACGGTATAAGCGTCCTGCGGGGAAGGCGCGTCCAGAGTTGCGATGCCGTAATTGCCTGGCGGCAGATTGGGAATCACAAAAACCGCGCTGTCGCGGGTCTGTCCCTGCGCTCCGAACACGCCGCACAGGAATTCGGCACGCTCGAGCGGCGCTGTCCCTTCGGCCTTGAGCAGAAACGGCGGACGGGGCACCGGTCGGATTCCGCTCAGATTGGCCTGGTTCTCCTTTACCGCGTTTTCAATGCCGGAAAAATCCGATGCCAGGCTGGCGATCGCATTCTGCCGCAGCGCCGCCGAGTCTCCCCGCGCGGCCATGTCATAGAAGCGCGTCGCGGTGTTCACCAGCGCCGAAGAGGTGGCCTCGTCCATATCGCTCGTGGTCAGGCAGGTCTGGGCGTGTGCGACGCGTTGCGGAACAGGAGATCAACAGTACGGGCAGCCATTTCGCGATGTTCCAGGCGTAGCGGATATTTCCACCTCGAAACAATCTTAAACTGTCGGAGCCGAGACCTCGATACTCTGTATTTCCACTCGGTGGCGAGCATGCGATTGCACCGGAGTGCGCCGTGTGCTACCGTCGCCCCTGTTCCCCATTTCCACGCAAGGGAGACGCTCATGGCTTTAATCTTCCTGGGCATTCTGGTGGTCATCGTCATCCTGCTGGTTGGGATGTACAACAGCCTGGTGCAGTTGCGTGTCCGCTGCGACAACGCCTGGTCGGACATTGATGTGCAACTCAAACGCAGGCACGACCTGATCCCCAATCTGGTCGAGACCGTAAAAGGTTATGCCACCCACGAGAAAAGCACGTTCGAGAACATCGCCAAATTTCGCTCGCAAGCGATGCAGGCTACCACACCCGGCGACAAGGCCGAAGCCGAGAACCAGCTCAGCGGCGCGCTGAAGAGCCTGTTCGCGGTGGCGGAAAATTATCCTGAGCTGAAGGCTTCCGAGGAGTTCACCCAATTGCAAGGCTCGCTCAGCCAGACCGAAGACACGATCCAGAACGCCCGCCGCTACTACAACGCCGTGGTGCGCGACCTGAATACGAAGATCCAGTCGTTTCCGACGAACATTCTCGCCGGAATGTTCGGCTTCCAGCAACGCCAGTTCTTCGAAGTGGCCGCGGCCGATCGCGAGCCAGTGGCGGTGAAGTTCTAAGCGGAGTCGAGGTCCTTTGAGCCGCGAAGCGGCGCGAGAATATAGCCCACGGCGCAAGCCGTGGGTCCAGAGCAGAGGCCGCGCGAGCCCCAACGGGGCGAAAGAGCGGTTCGCACGGACCTACGAAGACCGCCGCCCAGGAGTTGTCGATTCTGAACGATTCTTCCGCCCCTCCGGGGCTCAATCTCGGTCGGCTTTTAACCCACGGCTTGCGCCGTGGGCTGTATTCTTGCGCCGCTTCGCGGCTAGTGTCGATAGCGTTGCGATCCATCTTCTTGTCGCTTTTTCTGTTTTGCCTCTTCGGACTAACCGTTCCCCTCTCCGCCCAGAGCTGGCGGATCGCCGACTTCCAGGACACCATCCTGATCAGTGAAGACGGATCTGCCGTGGTGAAGGAACGCATCAATCTCGTCTTCATCGGGCAATGGCATGGCATCCACCGCACCATCCCCGTCGAGTATCCCGGCCCGCAAGGCACGAACTACACGCTATTTCTCGATGTCATCGCGGTCACCGACGGCTGCCGGCCAGAAGCTGAAGTACGAATCCAAAACCTCCGGCGGCTACCGCGATCTGAAGATCTACATTCCTGACGCGGTGGACGCCACGCGGACCGTAGAAATCAGCTACATCGTCCGTAACGGCATCCGCTATTTCGAAGACCACGACGAGTTCTACTGGAATGTCACCGGCAACGACTGGCCGGTGCCGATTGATCACGCCGAGGCGCATGTCTACTTGCCGAAGACAGCAGCGGGAACCTTGCGGGCGCAGGCGTTCACCGGAGCTTACGGATCGGCCCAACGCGATGCTACGTCCGAAATCAACGGCGCCGACGTGGCCTTCGAGACCAGCAACCCGCTGCCCATGCGCGGGGGAATGACGATCGACATCTTCATCCCCAAGGGCATTCTGCAAGAGCCGGGCGCGATCACCAGATTCTTTTGGTTTCTGGGCAGCAATCCCGTCGTGTTCCTGCCGTTCGTCACTTTCGGCGTAATGTTCGTTCTGTGGTGGTACAAAGGCCGCGATCCTGACCCTGGACGCTCGGTTGCGCCCATGTATGAACCTCCACCCGGCATTTCTCCCGCTGAGGCAGGCACGCTGATCGATGACACCATTCATCCCCGCGATATTACATCCACCATTGTGGATCTGGCGGTGCGCGGCTACGTGAAGATCGAAGAGACGGTCGACACGAGCCTCCTGATCTTCCATTCCAAGGACTACGTTTTTCACTCGCTCAAGCCGGTAACCGAATGGCAGGGTCTGGCGCCGCACGAGCGGGTGATGCTGGAAAATATTTTCGCCGGCGGCCAACAGACCCAACTGTCCAGCCTGAAGAACCGTTTCTATACTGCGATCCCCGTCATAAGGCAGGACATTAAAGTCGGCGCTGAAGAACAAGGGTATGTATCTGCTCGATCCGGATTCGGCCAACGGCTACAGCGTTGGCGCCGCTCTCGTAATCGTCGCTCCATTTCTCATTGCGCAGTTCACCGGGTACAAAGCAGGTGTTCAACTCCGTTGTTCTTCTGATTGGGTGCGGAATCATTTCCACGATTGTCTGGTGGTTGTTCGCGCGCGAGATGTCGGCCAAGACGGTGCAGGGCGGCCGCACCCGGGTCGCAGTGCTGGGCTTTCAGGAGTTCATGAACCGCGTGGACGCCGACCGGCTGAAGCGCATGCCGCCGGACACGTTTGAGAAATACTTGCCCTATGCGATGGCGCTTGGCGTGGAGCACCATTGGGCGCAGGCGTTTGCCGGAATCATTCAGAACCCGCCCGAGTTGGTATGTCTCCCCCAACGGGATGACCGGTTTCAATCCGATATTCTTCTCGAGTTCGATGCATAACATGGCGTCGGATATGCATCAGGTGTTCGTTTCCGCGCCGCGCTCGAGTTCGAGTGGCTCAGGCTTTGGCGGCGGTGGCGGAGGAGGGTTTCTCGGGAGGCGGCTTTGGCGGTGGCGGCGGCAGCGCGTTCTAGCAGGATCAAAGCTCAAGACGGCGGCGGACACTCTGGGTCCTCCGCTTTTGATTCTGCGTTGAGATTTTGTCCGTCAATCACCGGTTCGCGAGTGAAGCAAGGTGCCTGGTGAGGCTGGGCCAGAACTCGGCAAAGGCGTTGCCGCCCATCCGTCCTGCAAAACCGAGCGCCGTGCGCAGGCAGGCGTCGCCCACGCCGGATTCGCTGTCAGCCCGCCAGGTATTGGAAAGGAAATTATTGCCCGAAATGCCGATGTATCGGGCATAAGCAGGAGCCAGATCACCGTCCAGTCCGGCGCACGGCGAAAGTCAGCACCACAACGTTCCTCATCCGCCTCTTAAACGACTGGCCGGTGGCGCGGAAATACCTTGGGTCTTCTCCCCAGAGGGCGCCAATCGTTGCCTCCATGGCATTGCCGGTGGCGATGCCGGTGAACCGCATCCCATAACGCTTGCCGAAACCCTCCCAATGGGGCTCGTATTCCCGGGGGCGGTTCATGGGCAGTGCCGAAGCCCGCCGAGAACAGACCGGCGGCGAGGCTTGCCGGACCTGCGTGCTCTTGATCTCCCAATTCAACCGCTCCTTGCCTGTGATCGCTTGATACGAGACGGGAGTATTCCCAAATGCTTTTGCGGGTCGCTCAGGGAGCATCTGACCAGCGGCGCCAGTGGCTATGAGAAGCAGAATAGGCAGAAAGTATCCCAAGTGCGGTTTCACGGGGTCTTGGTTGCCAACCAGAGGTCTAAGTTTGCTTGCAGACCCCGACCGCCGAAGAATTGCGTTTAAGCTGGACCGGAAAGGTGTCCTTCCCGCCTGAGGGTGCGTAGTTTTCAACCGATAACTGGCAACCGGATCCGGGAAAATTTGGTCCCGAACTTGGGGGGAACCTAGTTCCTACCCTTGCCAGTGGCCCTTATCAGGCTGTTGCGGGGGGTGTCTTCCATGATATAACCGCGCAAGCAGATCGTTCTGGCTACATTCATGGAAATCCGGCATGGAGCTGGGTTTCGCAGGTGGAAATGGGCAGGAGCGAGGAGGTCTTTGTGTCCGACGCGCGGACGGGGAAGCGATTTCCCCTGGAATTACCGATCAAGATTCACAAAGAAGAAGGCGGCGGCGAGCACAGCGGTCTCACCGGAAACCTGAGCGCTGCCGGAGTGTACATCAAGGCCGATGCAGCTCTGGAGATGGGCTCAACCGTCGAGTTCGAGATTACTTTACCGGCCGAGATGACCGGGGCCAAAGAAGGCGTGGTCATCCAGTGCCGGGGTCGTGTAGTGCGTACCGACGAGCCCGCCGGTAGCAGTCCCACGGAGGCACGCGGCGTGGCCTGCGTGATTGACTCCTACGATTTCGTTCGCCACTAGAGGCGAGGAGCTGAAGAGATGCTGAAATTGATTCTGGCCGACAATCAAGCGATCTTCCGGGCAGGAATCGCCAAAGTGCTGGCGGTCGAGGACGAAATGCGCATTGTGGCGCAGGCGCAAACCCAGGAGCAGATGTTCATGGCCCTGGACAAATTTCGCGCTGCCGTTCTGGTAGTTGCGGGCGGATTCCACTCCGATTTCAACGGCATCCTGCAAGCCGCCAACAAAGCGAAAACCCGGGTGGTGGTGCTGGCCGACACCGGCGAGAGCGCGCAGCGCTACATGGGCGCGGGCGCGAACGGCGTGGTCTATCGCAACGTGACCAGCGCAGCGCTGGTCGATTGTGTCCGCAAGGTGGCTCGCGGCGAGAACTGGGTGCAGGACATTGCCGTGCCCAGCGAGCTGACCGAGAACGATATGGTAGGGCTGCGGGTGCGCGACCGCCTGACGGCGAAAGAACTGCGCATCGTCGCTCTGATCGTGCAGGGCTATAAGAACAAGGAAATCGCGTCCCAGCTGGGGACCACCGAGCAGGTGATCAAGAATTACCTGCGCAACGTCTATGACAAGATCGGCGTCTCCGACCGGCTGGAGCTCGCACTGTTCACCATTCATCACCGCATTCTGAACGAAGCAGCGGCAGCGACCGCGGCCGCGGCAACGCCCCAGGCGGGAGCCGGAGTCACGTCGTAAAAACTTGGTAAGAGAAGGCCGCCCGCGGGCGGCCTTTTTTTTTGGCGCCACAGAACACGTAGGGGCGGGCGCCATCGCCCGCCTGGCGGAGCTCCGCAAGAACCGGCCAGCTTGCGCTGGCCCGCCCGGACGAGGGCGTCCGCGCCTGCGTGAATACTGCAATTCATTTTTTGAGTTGGACTTCGCCGGCCGGTGCTGGCACAGTAGCAATGTCCACTGCTCTGCGAGAAACACTATTGCAGGGCTGAGTGGTGCGGACTCTGAAGTTCGCTTTTCACCCCTGTTGTTCCGATCCTGTAGTTCTTCCTGACCTCGTCGTCCCAACTCAAACCCCGCGAGCGATGCATCTTTCGGCGCAGGCGCCGGTGTGTCTGCTCGCGACAACCCACAGAGGAGATCAGGTCATGAAATCAATTCGGAGATTTTCGCTGTTCAGAGTGCTTGTTCTGGCCATTGGCGCCATGGGCGCTTCTGCAATTCCGGCCCATGCGCAGACCGCTAACCGGAACTTTCACTCTTACTCACAAAGTCCGCTGGGCAGGCGCGTGCTGCCTCCAGGGGACTACGCGTTCTCCCTGGATTCTCATAGCTTCGCCGGCGCGAGTCACGGTCCGCCAGGTCGGTGGTTCCAGGTGGCGATCGTCTTGCCGCAGGCGATCTCTGACGGAAACACTCATAGACGCCGGCAGTCTGATTCTCCACCAGAGAAGGCGGAGAATCAGTCGTGAGTGCGTTGGACTGAAAGATATCGGCCTGAGGCTGGAATTTGCATCGCCGAAGCTGGCGACGGCCAGCTTGCAGAAACGGCCGGGATTGGGGCCGATCGCCGACTCTCAACCAGCCAAGTAAGGAATGCGGAAGCGGACAGCTGGCCGCTTCCGCATTTTCTTGGTAGCAGCTTCCGCCAGGTATTCTTTGGCGTAGATAGCGCTGCCTTGCTTTAGTTGGTTCGGGAGTTGCGCCGCAATTCATCCGTGAGCACTACCGCTTCGGCCACTTGCCGCATGGATTTGCGCGTCTGCCGGCTCTGCCGCTGCAAGGCCAGGTAGGCCTGCTCTTCATCCAGCGAAAGGTCGCGCTGCAGAATGCCTTTGGCGCGTTCCACGATTTTTCGGGTTTCCAGTTGCTGCGAAAGATGCGTGTTCTCGGTTTCCAGCCGCGCCATCTCGATCTCCGCTCCCACCAGAAAACCCGCGGTCGAGATGAGCCGGATTTCCCGCTGGTTGTGCACGTGAGGACGCCGATGCTGCAGATTGATCACGCCCACCACCCGCCCGCGAGACATCAAAGGCACGGACAGGAATGCCTCGTAAGTATCTTCGGGCAACTCATGGAAGAATTGAAAGCGAGGATCTTTCGAAGCATTTTTTGAGACCGCAACCGGCTCGCGATGTTCCGCCACCCAGCCGGTGATGCCTTCTCCGACGTTGCAGTTTCAGACGTCGACCACATCCGGATGCGGATTCTTCGAGGCCCGAACAACAGTTCCTCGTCCTCCAGGACATAAATCAAGCAGGAATCGCACTTCACCAGGGCCGATGCAAAATCCACAACCCGCGCGAGCACCTCATGCAAGGCGTCCGCCGACGCCATTTGCTGCCCAGTTCATGAAGAAAATCTACAGAAGAATCGTCAATGGTAATGAGGTAGCCATGCTTCAACCATAGGGAACGATACCAGGCCTGTCCAATAGCAATTTTCGATCACCGTGATAAAACCTTTTCGCGCAACTTATGAGGAATTAAATGAATCTTGGGCAAGGTTTGCAGAAATATTCTGTTACAGAAGTGTTAACAAAATTTATCCAACGCGGTGCTGTGTGGTCGCGGGCGAGTGCTCGCGGCCTGCTCGTCGACTCGAACAGGCTTCAAGCTTCTCTAAGAATCTTAGATCTTCTCGCCGATCGCTTTGCCCTGCGTAAACAAGTACAAATAATCCGGGCCGCCGGATTTCGAGTCGGTGCCTGACATGTTGAAGCCGCCGAAAGGATGCGCAGCGACCGTCGCGCCGGTGCACTTGCGGTTGATGTAAAGATTGCCCACGTGGAATTCGCGGATCGCGCGCTCGATCTTCTCGCGGGACTTGGTGTAGACCGCGCCGGTCAGGCCAAATTCGGTGTCGTTGGCGATTTCGAGCGCGTGATCGTAATTCTTCGACTTGATCACCGCCAGCACTGGGCCGAAAACTTCTTCCTGCTCCAGGCGCGACTTCGGCGGAATATCGGCGATGACCGTGGGCTGCAGAAAGTAGCCTTCGCCGGCGTTCTTCGCCGGGCCGCCGCCGGTGATGACGCGTCCATCTTTTTTGCCGACTTCGATGTAATCGAGGATCGACTTCATCGAGCCTTCGTTGATCACCGCGCCCATGTTGGCATTTTCCGCGGGATCGCCGACCGTGATTTTCTCCACCCGCGCTTTCAGCTTCTCCAGGAAATATGTCGTAGATGCGCTCGTCGACGATGGCGCGCGAGCAAGCCGAACACTTCTGGCCCTGGAAACCGAATGCGGCCTGGGCCACGCCTTCGACGGCGGAGTCGACGTCGGCGTCCGCGTCCACGATGATGGCATCCTTGCCGCCCATTTCGAGGATGGTGCGCTTGATCCAGATCTGGCCGGGAGCATGCGTGGCGGCGCTCTTGTTGATGTCGAGTCCAACTTCGCGGGAACCGGTGAAAGCGATGTACCGCGTCTTGGGATGCGCCACCACCGCGTTGCCGAAGCTCGCGCCGGCGCCGGGACAGAAATTCACCACGCCTTCCGGCATGCCGCACTCTTCCAGCAGTTCGACGAATTTTGCCGCGATCGTCGGAGAATCGCTCGAAGGTTTCAGAATTACGGTGTTGCCGCTGACGATGGAAGCCATCGTCATGCCCGCCATGATGGCGCAGGGAAAATTCCACGGCGGAATCACCGCGCCCACGCCCAGCGGAATGTAGATGAGTGTGTCGCGCTCGCCGGGCATCTGCACCGGCAGTTCGGTTCGGGACAGTCGCAGTGCTTCACGAGCGTAGTATTCGGCAGAAGTCGATGGTCTCGGCGATATCGGCGTCGGCTTCCGCCCAGTTCTTGCTCACTTCAAAAACCAGCCAGGCGCAGAATTCAAATTTGCGCTCGCGCAACACATCGCCAACGCGAAAGAGCAAGCTGGCGCGCTCTTCAAACGAAGTCTGGCTCCAGCTGGCAAAAGCTTCGAGCGCCGCCTGCATGGCGGGCTCCACGTGCTCCTTCCCGGCTTTCTGGTGCAGTCCGACGACCTGCGAGGGCTTGGCTGGATTGATGGACTTGATCTTGTCGCTGGTCCTGACCCGTTTGCCGCCGATGATCAGGTCGTACTCGCGGCCCAGTTGGCCGCGCACTTTCTCGATCGCGGCGCGCATCCGGCGGGCATTTTCTTCCTTGGTGAAATCGACGAGCGGCTCGTTTACGAACGGGCCTTCGTGCAGACGAATCTGTGGGCGGATCGGAGCTTCAACGGTTGCCATGAGTGCACCTCGGAGATATTCGATGCTGGCGGGTAGATGTAAGACTCCTTCATTGTAGCACCGGGAAATGTAGCGCCGTCGACCTGGCTGGCGGCTGGCGCTACGGGCACCTACGGAACCTTCACTGACTCGTGATTTTCTGACGGCTGGTAACTCATGGCGGCGGTGCGCTCCAGTTTGTCCCAGGCGAAGCGCCGGCCTTCCGCGGCGCGCTTCAGCGTCTTCAACAACACCAGGGAGAATAATTGCCGGTAGGCGAAACGTTGCAACCAGACCTGGCTGAGCAGCCACGGATCCTCCGGCGCTTCCGGGCGGCGGCGTTCCAGCGCGAATGCAATCGCGGAAGCCAGGAAGTCCATCACCAGGAAAGCCACAAAGAAAACGATCAGGCGCTGAAAGCTGCCCGGATCGGTGGACTCGGGATGAAAGGACTTCTGGATGAAATACCAGACCGTGCCCACAAAGAACATGATGTCGATGAAAGGCGAGACCAGCGGCAACAGGACCTGGAAAATGGCAATGTTGGGCAGCGCAATCCAGCCCAGCACGCCTTTGCGGGCAAACGCGGCGCGATGCTTCCACACCGATTGCAGTATGCCGAACGACCAGCGAAAGCGCTGGCGCATCAAGCCGCGCGCATTCACCGGGGCCTCGGTGTAGGCCAGCGCCAGATCTTCGTATTCGACGCGATATCCGAGCTGCAGCAGCGCCATGGTGAGATCAGCATCCTCGGCCACGGTGTCAGTGTGGAAGCCGCCGGCTTCGCGCACCGCCGAGACCCGCCAGGCGCCGATCGCGCCCGGGACCACGCTGACCGCGCCCATGGTGTTCAGGGCGCGGCGCTCGAAGTTCTGGCTGGTGATGTATTCCAGCGCCTGCCAGCGCGTCCAGAGATTAATGCGGTTGCCGACTTTGGCATTGCCTGCGATCGCGCCCACCTTGGGGTTCAGAAAATGAGGGACCAGGCGGGAAATCGCATCGGCGAGCCACCACCGTATCGGCGTCAATGCCGACAAAAATTTCCTCGCCGCGCAGGTGCTCCAGTCCGAAATTAAGCGCATCCGCCTTGCCCGAGTTGGGTTTGGTCAGGATCAGCACTCTGCCCGCTGGCCTCTTCGCGAGCAAACGCGGCTTGCGCGCAACTTCCAGCGTCTTGTCGCTGGAGCCGTCGTCAATCACGATGACGCGCAGGTTGGGATAGGTCGAGACCAGCGCCGAACGAATGGTCCGCGCGATAACTTTTTCTTCGTTGTATGCCGGGATCAACACCGCAACCTGGGGAAGATAGTGCGCCGCGTCGCCGGGACTTCCATAGCGCCGGGGCCAGAGCCGGTCGAAAATGGCGAATGCGCCGATGAAGAGCAGGCGCCCGGTCATCAGCACATCGCCGACGAAGAAAATCCAGGTCATGGCGTTGAACGCCAGCGGGAAGAGAGCGAATCCAAACAGGTTCAAGCGCGCGATCCAGCGCTGGTTGGATGGAATGGGCGGCATCACATCGGCCCGGGTTCGACCCAGCAACTCGTAAAGCGGAACGATCTTCAATCCCTTTTCCCGCACGCCAGCGATGATTCTGGGAAGAGCCAGCACGGTCTGTTCGCGATCGCCTCCGCCATCGTGCAACAGGATGATGTTGCCGCAGTGAATGTCGTTCGGCGCGCAGGGCGGCAGGTGGGCCAGCACATCGGCGACGATCTGATCGGCGCTGTGGCGCGGGTTGTCACGCCAGTCGTTGGGGTCGATCTTGTCGCCTATGGTGATGTAGCCCATGTCCTGCGTGGTCTCGAGCGGGCGGACCTGATCCTCGGTGTCAGGCTCGGCGTCAATCGAGTAGGGCGGACGGAACAGGATGGTGCGAATGCCCAGACGGCTGGCAAAAAGCTGCTCGGTAAGATTGAGTTCCACCGCTCGCATGAATCCCTTCGAAATGTTGCTGATGTCGGGATGGGTAAAAGTGTGGTTCCCGATCTCATGTCCCTCGCGGTAGATGCGGTCGGTGACGTCGGAGAACTTGTCGGCTTGAATCCCGATCAGAAAAAAGGCAGCCGGCGCCTGTTCGCGCTTGAGCACATCCAGAATCTTGGGTGTCCACTCCGGATCCGGGCCATCGTCGAAGGTGATGGCGACTTTGTCCGGGCTGGATCCGTAGCGCGCCACCCGGTAGGGCTCAGGCAGCGAGTCGAAGTTTTGATCGGTAATGATACCCGTGGCCTGGTCCAGCGTGACGCTCCGCTCCCCGTCGGCCGGCCGGGCCTCGATGCGCAGGATCTCGCCGTTGCCCTCCATGTCCACATCCTGGCCGGGTGGAACGTCCTTCAATTTATTTTCCGCGCCGGCCTCGCCCGGAACGTCCCAGACCCGCCACAGCGAGCGATCTTCCGATCCCAGCCGCCAGAGCGCGAAAGTCTGAATGCCCAGGGACTGGGCGGCGCGCATCTGGTTGAGCGCGGTCACCGCATCGAGAAACCAGATGTCATGCTGCAGATCGTGTTCGTCGAGGTAGCTGATGTGGGGATTGAGACTGTCGCCGTCAAAATCCACGTCCGCTTCCGAATCGCGAGCCGCCAGCCATGCGTCCTGCACGGTGACGTTCGTGTCTTTTACTCCAGGCGGCAGCGGGCCGTGCTTCGGCCTGTGCACCCAGTCGTAGCCGTAATTGCCGATCGCCGAGATCAGCTTGTCTTTGGGGATCACTTTGCTGGCCGCTTTGAGATTGTCGGTAAACCAGTCTTGTGACGCCACCGGGCCCGGCGTGCCCGGCGACGGATAGTGCTCGTCGTAGTTCATCAGTACCACGCCGTCGACACGAGATGCGATCGCGGCGTAATCGTATTCCTCGTTGCGTGCCTGCAGACTGACGTACAACTTCATGCCTTTGGCATGCAGATCATCCGAAAGTTCCTTCAGCAGTGCCAGATAGCCTGGCTGCGCTTTCCTGGCCCAGGGTTTCAAAGTCGATCATCAGGCCATGGTAGCGTCCGTGGCTAGAAATGCCGCAACCTGCTGGCGGAAGTGTTCGCGGGCGTCCTGATTGTTCAGAAATGCGCTAACGTCCACCCAGTCGATGCCGTCGAAGTTGTTGACCATGGGGAAGACTTCCATACCGGTGTCTTCCAACTTCAGAAACGGCATGACCTTGTCGTCCACGGGGCGGACGGCGGAGTCCTGCATCACGTCGAAGAACTTATTGGTCTGTTCATCGATGCCCTGCAGCCGGCCGTCCGGTGAGATGACGTGGAGCCAGTCCGGAAAGAGCAGATCGATCTGTCGCGCATATTCCCGTAAGGATGAAAAGCTGGCCGCGTCGTAGGGTACGTAAAATGCGGCGCGGATACCTTCTTCCTGATTCAACTTCACCTGCGAAGGCGTCGACTTCGACCTCGAGTGGCCCCGGAGTAGGGCCGCCAATTTTCGCCGCTCTTTCGCCTTTTCCCGCTCTTTCTCCTTCAACGCCCGGTACGGCTTCTTCTGCGGCGCCAAGCAGAAGTTCAGGCAAAGGCTCATTGCGCAACGCCGTGTAGGCGAAAAAAATCACCAGCAGCGTAATGCTTACGCCGATGACGTCGAAAGCCAGCCGTATTCGCTTCCACCGAGCCCTGCGGGGATCGTAAAAAACAGGTTGCGCCATGAAGATTAAGGTCTATCCATCCTAAGCCGAGGCATTCAGACGGTCAATTGATGAGGAATTCCTCGGCCACCGATTTGCGCGGATTAGCACGGATCAAGAAAAGGTCTATTCGAATGATCCGTGGCCGCCGCTCGCCGGGCTTTTCTTTGCAACCTGGGCGCGATTTCCTTGGCGTCCTTTGCGGTCAAATGCTTTGACCCTAAAGAGCCGCAAAGAGACTCCTTAGAGTTCGCCAAAGTGTCAACCTGCACGACTGGCGGCAGATGACGACCCTTCCTAAAGCTGAGGTATATTCTTAGCGTGCGCCAACTCGTGCGCCAACACCTCCGATTTTTTCTGTGGGTCACGCTCGCCGCTCTAGGGTTGCGGCTCTTGTTCCTGTTTCGTTTCCCCGCCGTTACCAACGACTCCTTCGTCTACGGCGATATCGCCAAGAACTGGCTGCAGCACGGCATCTACGGCCTGAGCGGCCGGGACGAAATTTCTGCCACTTACATCCGCTTGCCCGGGTACCCCGCGTTCCTGGCCGCGGTGTTTGCCATATTTGGTATGGAGCACTACCGCGCCGTCCTGGTGCTACAGATGTTTGTGGACATCGCGACTTGTTTTCTGATCGCGGACTTGACGCGGCGCCTGGTTTCGGCCAGGGTCGCGAGAGCGGCGTTTCTTTTGGCGGCGCTGTGCCCGTTTCTAGCCAGCTATGCGGCGGCCGCCCTGACTGAGACGCTTGAGATTTTTTTCACCGCACTGGCTTTCGACTGTGCCATCGCAGGGCTGGAGACGCTGGACGAGAGTCGCCTGCGGCCGTGGCTGGGATGCGGACTCGCCATCGGCGCCGCGATTTTGTTGCGTCCTGATGGGGGCTTGCTTCTGATTACGATTGAGTTGTATTTGGCGCTTTTGTGGGTGCATGTCGGGAGAAGAGAAGCGCGCGCGAGTCGCCCGCGGCCACACGTTTCGTCTCACTTATTGCGTGTTGGATTGATCGTGGCGCTCATCTCGCTGGCGCCGCTGGTTCCCTGGGCCTGGCGCAATCTCCATACCATGCATCGCTTCCAGGCGCTGGCGCCGCGTTACGCCAATGAAGAAGATGAATTCGTTCCCGCTGGATTCAATCGCTGGGTGAAGACCTGGATCGCCGACTATGCTTCGGTCGAGGAAATCTACTGGCCGGTGCCGGGAGACACCGTGGATGCCGCCAAGCTTCCCAGCCGGGCGTTTGATTCTGAAGCGCAACGCCAGCAGACCGAAGAATTGCTGGCGGACTACAATCAGGTGCTCCACGTCACTCCGGAACTGGATGCGAGGTTCGCGGTTTTGGCCAGCCAGCGCATCCGGCAGGCGCCGTTGCGTTACTACCTATGGCTTCCGCTGCTGCGCGTCACGGACATGTGGCTGCGCCCGCGAACCGAGACTCTGCCTTCCGACTCCCGTTGGTGGGAATTCAACGACGACCCGAAGTGGTCGGCGTTGGCGGTGGTGCTCGGAATCGTCGGTCTGGTCTATGTTGGGATGGCCGTCGCCGGGCTGATGAAGGTGCGGACCATCGCGTTCCTTGGGCTGTTGCTTACGTTCATGTTGGTGCGATCAATCTTTCTGAGCACGCTGGAGAATCCCGAGCCCCGTTACACGTTGGAGTGTTATCCGGGGGTGATCATTCTCGCCGCCGCCTTTCTCCAGAAGCACACAAAACAGCCCGATTGACCTGTAGTCACACGGCTTCGGCAATTCCAGACGCAATTCCATTCGGGGCCCGGGGATCAACAACGTTGACCTTTCAATGTTCAAGAACTTCAAATTTAACGAAGGGAGCGCGCTGGAGTTTCGTACTGAGTTCTTCAATGTTTTCAATCACACCCAGTTTCTGCTCGCGGGCAATTCGTCGATCGTCTTCGGGTTTAACCCAAGCTTCGGGCAGTTGACGCAGGCCCGCGATCCGCGCAATTATCCAGTTCGCGCTGAAGCTTTCTTTTAGCCGCGGGCGACAACGGTTCCAGAGACTGGAAGGAGCCAGGGGCGCCTCTGCTGGTTTGCTGGGGAAGCACGTACTTGCTCAGGGGTTGGCGGGCTCGCCCAATTTCTGCCCAACCGCGTGTTCGCGTTCCGCATCGGCTTCCCGTCCGAGTTGCGCATAGGCGTCGCCCAGGAACAGATGCGCCTCGCGGGAATCAGGCTGGACTTGAGTGGCCTTTTCCAGGTTGTTCAGCCCCCCGAGAGGATTGCCCTGCAAGGAAAGAATTCGTCCACGCAGCAGGTTGGCGCGATAGTGATCGGGGCTGATACCCAGCGTGCTGTCGAGTTCGGTCATTGCGTCGGGAACGCGATCGATGCGGGCATAGACCGCCGCGAGCGAAAAATGGGCATCGGCCCAGCGCGGAGCGCGCGCCGCCGCAGCTTCGAACTCGGGCGCAGCCGCCTTCCAGTCTCCGGTTTCAAATAGCGCCAGCCCCAGTTCGTAGTGGCCCATGCCATTGTCCGGCTGCATCCGCCACCGCCTTCTGCAACGGCGCGATCGCTTTGTCGAAATGTTTCAGACGTGCCTGGGCGATTCCGTACTGCATATTCGCCACCGGCATATCGGGCTGAGTCTCGAGCGCACGCTGCAGTAGCGGGATAGCCTGTTGATAGCGCGCATCTTCGATGTCGAGCATGGCATCGTGCAGCAGATTGGAGATTTCGATTCGAGCTTTGGGATCGATCCCCGTGAGCTTCTGTTCGTCCTTCGCCGGATTCGCATCCGATCCCACGTAGCCGAGGGATTGTAGCTTTTGCATCTGTCTGGGGATCGGGTTTGGCCAGGTCGACCAGTAGTCTGGCTGGTTTTGCTGCGAAAGTCCGCGAGTTGGGACGCCAGCGTGTCGGTGACCGCCTGGGCATTCGACGCAAGATTGTGGCTCTCCTCCGGATCGGTCGACTGGTTGTAAAGCTCCCGGCTCGGGCGCCTGGATGTAGAGATATTTTCCGGTACGCAGTGCGCGCAGCGCGCTCCAGCCGAAAGCCCGATGAGGATAATCAGTTTCAGCGTAAGCCGGACGGTCTTCCGGCGAGCCGCCGGCGCTCGTATCCGTCCCCGTTTTAAGGGACAGCAGCAGCGACTGTCCTTGCATCTCCGCGGGTGGAGAGACTCCGGCGACGGTGAGTATGGTCGGAGCGACGTCCACCAGGCCGGCGCGAGTTTCTATCCGCCGTCCCGCCGAACGATTGAGGGGTAGCTTGATGAGTAAGGGTACGTGAAGGGTTTCGTCGTACAGAAAAACTCCGTGCGTATTCTCGCCGTGCGCTCCCAGCGACTCCCCGTGATCCGCCATCACCGCAATCAGGGTTTCATCATAGAGACCATGTTTGCGCAACGCGTCCAGCAATTTGCCGACGCAGGCGTCGGCATAAGCGATCTCTCCATCGTAGGGCTGCGAAGCGTAGCGTTCTTTGTAGGGCGAGGGCGGATCATACGGATCATGCGCGTCATACAAATGAACCCATAGGAAGAACGGTTTGTTGGGTGCCTGGCTGAGCCATGCCAGAGCGTGATCCACCACCATCCCGCCCCGCCGCTCGACTGTCTTGTAGCGGTCGGCGCCATGGCGGCGCAGATGAAAACCCGCATCATAAACCTCAAACCCACGATCAAAACCTGGCGCGGTGCCGTCCAGCGGATCGAGAATCAGCGATCCTACGAATGCTGCCGTCTGGTATCCCTGCTGATGCAATAGCTCGGGCAAGTAGGGCAGATTGGGTGAGAGCGGCACGCCAAAATCGTTTACATGATTAAACTGCGGGTAAGTTCCGGTAAGAATCGTCGCGTGCGAAG
The DNA here is from genome assembly GCA_963803655.1 of Terriglobia bacterium. GTDB lineage: Bacteria > Acidobacteriota > Terriglobia > Terriglobales > Acidobacteriaceae > JAIQFF01. The sequence goes on along the minus strand of CAWDNR010000004.1, from coordinate 156,799 downwards.
CCGTGGTCAAGGGAACGTGCGAATAGGCGCGGGTAAAGACAATTCCTTGCCGCGCCATCGCGTCCAGATTGGGGGTCAGTCCCCGTTTCGAACCCAAAAACCCAATGCGATCGGCGCGAGTGGTGTCGAGTGTGATCAGGATGACATTGGGATGCTGCGAGGGGCTACGGCGAGGCGGAACCTTCGGGCGCTGGGCTGCCACGGGGCTGAGGGCGAGCAAGAGAAACAGCAGGAAGGATGAAGCGGGGCGCCGGACTGCCATAGAAATGAAAAAGGGAGTCTACCACAGGCAGACTCCCTGAAATCGGGATGGGACACCGGCTAGAACATGAACTTGATGGCGAAGTTCATGCTCCGCGGGCCACCCTGGGCAATCACCGGGTTGCCGACGGCGACGTCTGGCGTCTAGGTAATTTGTTCCGAATGAACCGCTGCCTACCGTGTTATTTGAAACCAGCGGCGCAAAGTTCGCATGGTTGAACAGATTGAACACTTCCCAGCGGAACTGCATGGTCAAACGCTCACCGAATTTGGTGTCCTTGATGACGGTCGCATCCCACTGGCTCAAGCCCGGACCGCGCAGCATGTTGCGGCGGGAGGTACCGATGGTCCCGTCACAGGGAATAAAGAAAGGTGAAAGCGCCTGCCCGCCCAAAAAAGCCCTGGATTGTTGGGATCGGGATTGCCCTGCCTGCCGCAGGGATCGAGTTGGTCTTCGGCGGTCACATTCTCCACTACGTAGGCGTCTGGATTGCGGAAGTTGTACTGGATCGGACTTCCGTCATAGGAAGCACGGAGCGCAGTTTGGCTCAGGCCTTGTCCCGAGGGGTCGCCGTTAATAAGAGCCGAGAAAGGCCGTCCGCTGAGCGCGGTATAGATCGTGCTGATCTGCCAGCCTTGGCCGATCAACTTACTTACTTTCGGGAGCGTGGGGAAACTGTACAGGCCGCTCACATTAAAATTGTTGGTCACGTCGTGATCGCACAGACCGCGTGAGTCTCTTGGATTGAACGGATTGTTGGCCTGCGGAAAGTCGCCCGCCCCGCCTCGATTTACCGAGTTTTCGTCAAAGCACTTGCTCCAGGTGTAGTTGTAGGTGAGGTTGAGGCCGTGCCAGTTGCGCTGGCGAAGGTGGCCTGCAGGCTGTCATAGCGCGACTGCGCCGTGTTTGTGGCTTGAACGATGTGATCGAACTCGGGGCCGTTGGCGTTAACGAAGACGTTGTCAAAAGGTTTGACTCCATTACCGCCGATCGGGCTCGCATTCAAATCACGATACATCAACAGCTTCTGGCCGTAGCTGCCCGAGTAGCCTATGGTCAGGACTTGGTTTTGCGTGACTTGCCGCTGAATACTAAGGTTGTAGTTGTGTGCCCGCGGCGTCTTGAAGTTTTTCACGATGGAAAAAGCGTTGAAAGGTTGCACACCTGCAGGACTGGTGCCAAAAACCGGGCCGAAAGTGGCGTCGTCGAAGCAGACGTAGTCCCCGCCTCCGCTCGGATTGTTAGGATCCACGCAGGTCGCTGTGGGATCGGTCACCGGGACACCCGCCGCACCCGATAGCGAAACCGAGTTGGATGAGAACTGCCCCTGGAAAGGCTCGGTGAACGAACCCGCCCGGGCGTGAGAGAAGGTGTAAGGGGCAGCGATGGCGCCGAAGTTGGGCACGTCATAGGTCAGAGAGTAGCCACCACGCAATGCCGTCTTGCCGTCGCCAAAAATGTCCCAGGCAAAACCCAAGCGAGGACCGAAATCCCAAGGATCTTTGTCATACAGGCTGCTGATGCCCTTACCCAGTGCCACCAATCCGCGGTCCGGAAAGAAATTGGCTCCGAGATTGTCCTTCTCAGACAAAGGAAGATTCATTTCCCAGCGCAAGCCGAAGGTCAGCAGCAGGCGGGGCCGCACTCTCCACTCGTCCTGGCCGTAAAATCCGCACCGACTTCTGAGTGATGTGGCGGTGGGTGTCGCCAAAGTTGCGATCCGCGAGGTCCATCTTACCTAGCAGCAACTGTTCGATCTCACCGACGCTGTCCGACGCATAGCCCGCCGCCAGGCCGGTTCTGGCCCGGTTGCGCAGGCTGTTGGTGTAGGCCTGCTGGTAATTACCGCCTAATTTGATGCTGTGGTTTCCCTTGACCCAGCTGAGGTGCTCGGACCAATCATAGGTCTGGTCAGGACGAGTGGTAATCGGATACCCTTGCACTCCGCCGATGTAGCCGCCGTAGCCCAAGTTGTAGAGATAGACGTAAGGAACGCCGAAATCCGCTTTGTCGAGCGGACCCGTGTCGATCCCCAGGCTCTTGGGATCGATCGATGTTATTGATGGTAATGATCTGCGCGAAGCGTTGCCAGCCGAAGCGGCTCTCCAGGATCTTGTTGGTCGCGATATTCCAGGTGTGGCTGAAGCCCGCCATCTGGGTACGCGAAGGGGCCACCGAATTGAACAGATTGGCTGGATTGTTGCCGCCTGCGGGTAATCCGGCAAACGAGGGTGCGCTCTGCAGGCTGTCCCCAAAAATGTAACGGGCCGAAATCGAGTTGACTGGAATTGATGTGGTGGTCCACCTTTACCCCGAATCCGTTCATGCTGTCGGTGGTCGGCGTCTTCAACACCAGGTTGCCGGTCGGTGAATGGGGGAAGAAACCGAGCAGGGCTTCGCCGGCAGCTGTCGTCGTCAGACCGGCGCTGGCGATAGCTGTCCTCGCGGTCGCAACGTCTGCATCGGAAATGACGGTGCGGTTGACTACGCCTTCGGACTGGTAGCGCTGGCCCTCGTAATACAGGAAGAAGAAGGTCTTGTCCTTCCAAATCGGGCCGCCGATGGTTCCGCCAAACTGCTGGTTGCGAATGTTGGTGGGCACGCAGGGGTCAGGAACGCTATCGCAACCGGAATGCTTGGAGAAATAGTTGATGGCATCGGCGAAGTTGGTGTGGCGCACCCATTGCGCTGTACCGTGCCAGGAATTGGTGCCGCTCTTCATCACCATGTTGATGGGAGCGCCGCCTTTGACTCCAAACTCAGCCGAAGGCGTCTCCTGCACCCCGAGCTCTTCGATGGCCTCGGGCGGAAACAGCGTTGCCGGAATTCCCACCACTCCCGTTTGGCCCACGGAGGAGTCGCCGTAGTAGCGGTCGTTGTTATACAAGCCGTCAATCAGGTAGTTGTTGGATGTGGTGCGCGCGCCATTGATGCTGATGGCCAGAAAGCCTCCACCCGGGGTGCGCTGTACGCCGGGGGTAATGGCCAGCAGAGAGTTAAAGTCGCGTCCATTCAGAGGGACCGACTCGATCTTGGCATTGTCGACGTAGTTATTGTTATTGGGGGAGGATTCGACCAAGGGCGCCGTGCCCTCAACTTCAATGGTTTCACTGCGCTGACCCACCTCCAGGGAAAAGTTGGAGCTGGTGAGCGAGCCGGCGGAAACCTCAACATTGCGTTGCGTCGTCTTAAAACCCGCCAACGAGACCGCGACCCTGTAGGTGCCGATGGCAAGATCATTGATGCGGAAACTTCCCGACTCGTTAGTCATGACGGCACGCGTCACCTTGGTGCCAAGGTTCTGTGCGCTTACAGATACGTTGGGTACGACCGCTCCCGAGCTGTCAGTTACAACTCCGGCAATGTCTCCCGTGATCTTCTGCGCAAAGACCGGACAGGCAAGACACAAGCTGACAAGGAGCAGAAAAAACAACCCTCGGCTGAAGATGAGATGTCGTCCCATGATTCCCCCTTAGCACAGTCGACGTGTACTATCACGTTGTTAGGCGGGAGTTTAGTCGGCGCGAGACGAGACTATCAAGAAGAATTTGCTGCACATAACAGGGCGCGTATGACACGGTTGGCTTGACCGGCGGTCATAGAACTGACATTTGGTTCATGGAATGATGGAGCCTCATCGGAATCTTGCATAGCTACAAGCAGTTTTTTCCGTATCGGTAAGCTAACTTAGGGGAGAATCGCTCATACGGAAGCGGGTCCGAACGTGTTCGGAAAGCAGTTCGATGGCGCCGCGGTTGGCGATGGGATCGGCTTGCGCCAGGTACTTCATGGCTTCCACCAGCAGGCGCTGACCGTCCACGTAACGCGGGTCGGTGGTGCGTTCACGGCGTTTGCGCCCAATCTTGGGAGGAACCGGGATCGTAAAAACCTTGGCCATGCAATTGGGTTTCCGGGGTCTATAAAGTTCCAACCGACAAAACGGCGCAAAAACAGTATACCGCCCACTTCGGGTTTTTCAGCCCCCAATTATTTGTGGAAGGCTTTCGGCTGGTTTCTGACGGGCTAGCCTTGCGGCGAGATAAACTTGGTTTTGCCGGTGGTCTTGAGCTTGAAAACGGAGTCGGGAATCTTTTCGTTCACCTTGATGCTGGAATATTTCGCCAGGCGAAAGTCACCCGAGGTTCCGAAAAAAAACTGCTGCTGCACCGAGATCCCGCGGGCGGGGTCGATCCAGAGGACGATGTGGTCAACGTTATTGCGCACGCTGGCCGTTTTGGGAACCAGGTCAAGCTTTTCGGCGTCCATACCGTCCACCGCCTCCTTCCCCAGGTATTTCACCTCGAAGGATTTCAGCATGTCATGGCCGCTGCCGCCGAATCCCAGCACCAGAAAACTCTCAAACGCCTCACGATTCTTGCCGGTGGGATAAATTGTTACCTGATCAATCTTGGGCTGGTAAACCTGTATCTTGGCGCCATTGAATAGCACATATTTCTGGTCCGGCTCGGTGATATCAGCCGCCATCTGGATTTCGTTGGCGGCGCGGCGAAAATAGACTCTTCCCTTTTGCTCCTCGTGTTCGTCCACCACTTTTTGATATTGGTCCCAGACCACGCTGGCTTCCGTGGTGTGGAATTGTTCGGCGGCGCTATCCATCTGAGCCAGAACTTTATTCAGGGCCGCGTCCGATGGGGAATCGGCAGCGCTGGGCCGCGAGCAGCGACGCCAGACAAACGGTTGACAGGACCCAGCGGCAAAGTGACCGCGCGCGTTTCATGTTGGCCTCGCCGGGCACAGCGGGAGCGGTAGCCCTATTCCTTCTGCGCCCACACTTTGTAAGTCAGCACGCGTCCTTGACGATCGCGTAGAACTTCGTACTTGGTGATGCTCACCTCGCCGGATATGGGTTCTACAATGCGCAGCAACTGTTGCCGCACGGTCGCGTCATCTGCGCTTGCGCTCGAGATGGCAGCGCCTTCAATCTGGTAAATGAATCCGCCACCTATCTCCGGGGTCACAACTACTCCGCTTGGATGCGGGTTGCGTTCGACTGGTTTATCGTGAAAGTTGATCCAGTAGGGCGAGAAAAACACGAACAAGAGGATGAGCGTGACCATGACGTCATATTGCAGGGTGCCACGCTCGTACGACCAAAGGATGAAATCACGAATAGTGCGCCAGATCCTGCTCATGGGCACGGCGGGCGCGTCGGCAATGGTGGTCGTCATCCTGGCTTCGGTCAAATCTTTATCCCGGCAGGTCGTTCCCGACAAGTCTAGGCTTTGCCTACTCAGCTTGGCAACCGCGCTTTGCCGGGTCACATCAACGCCGGCGAGTCGCCCGCGGCCACATGAGACCCCACCACATTAACCCCGGCCATAACTAGAACTTCTTTGGCCGGATGCGATCCGTACCCATGGCAGGCTGTAACGCTTCCGGAATTAGAACGCTGCCGTCGGCCTGCTGGAAATTCTCCACGATCGCTACCCACGTGCGCCCCACCGCCAGCCCGCTTCCATTCAGGGTGTGAACAAACTCGGTCTTGTTCTTGCCTTCCGGACGGTAGCGAATATTCGCCCGGCGGGCCTGGAACGACTCGAAGTTTGAGCAGGAAGAAATCTCGCGGAACAATTGCTGACCCGGCAGCCACACTTCGATGTCGTACGTCTTGGCCGAAGAGAATCCCATGTCGCCGGTGGAAAGCGCAACTACGCGGTAATGCAAGCCGAGCTTTTGCAGGACTTCCTCGGCGTCATGAGTCAGCTTTTCCAGTTGTTCGTAGGAAGTGTCGGGCCGCGCAAATTTGACCAGTTCGACTTTCTGGAACTGATGTTGCCGGATAATGCCGCGCACATCCTTGCCATAGGAACCAGCTTCGCTGCGGAAGCAGGGAGTGTAAGCGGTGAGAGAAATCGGCAGGCGAGAGGCGTCCAGAACTTCGTCGCGGTAAAGATTGGTGACTGGGACTTCCGCGGTGGGAATCAGCCAGAGATCTTTTTCGCCGTGCGGCACGCGGAAAAGGTCGGAGGCGAATTTCGGCAAATTTCCCGTGCCATACATGGACTCCGAATTCACCAGATAAGGCGGCAGCACCTCGGTGTAGCCGTGCTCGCGGGTGTGCAGATCGAGCATGAAATTGGCCAGCGCCCGCTCCAGCCTGGCTCCCAGATCCCAGTACACGGCGAAGCGCGCGCCGGAGAGCTTGGTGGCGCGTTCGAGATCAAGAACGCCCAGTTCTTCGCCCAGTTCCCAGTGCGGCTTGGGAGTGAAATCGAATCTGGGTGGCGCGCCCCAGCGCCGCACTTCAACGTTATCTTCGGGCGTCTTCCCTACCGGCACGCTTTCGTGAGGCAGATTGGGGATGCCGGCCAAAATGTTCCGCAGGCCGGCCTCGAACTCTGCCGCGGCCTTTTCGCGCTGCTGGATCTGTTCCCGCAAATCTTTGGTTTCAGAGATCTGCGCAGTCGCGTCCTGACCGCTCTTTTTCAGCTTGGCGATCTCCTCCGAGGCGCGGTTGCGCCGGGCTTTCATGGTCTCGGCTTCGGTAATGGCGTGGCGGCGCTGGGTGTCGACTTGATGAAAATCTCTTCAATACCTGCACGGGATCCATGCCGCGCTGGCGCAGCTTCTCCTCGACCAGGGGCAGGTTGTCGCGAACGAAGTTGAGATCAAGCATGGGAGTTCACTACTGTATCGAAAAAGAGGCGAAGAATGCACGTGTGGTCGCGGGCGACTCGCCCGCGGCCTTTGTTTAGACCTCTGACCTAGCGAGCCAGTCGCCCGCGACCACACGTGCCACATTTGGTCTGGAGTGTTCCACGCTGTAAACTACCCCGCAATGCGATCCTCTCTTCGCTCCTCGATCCTGGGATTTCTGCTGTGTCTTGCCCTCACCGGCGCGGGCTTCGGATCGGCTTACAACGCGCGGCCCAAGCTCGTTGTCATCATCGTCATCGACCAGTTTCGCGGCGACTATCTGGAGCGTTATCGCGATCAGTGGGGCGAAGGCGGCTTTCGCCTTCTGCTGGAACACGGCGCCAACTTCACCGACTGCAACTATGACTACGCCAATACCCGGACCGCGCCCGGGCACGCGACCCTGCTGACCGGGGCATATACGAACGGCCACGGCATCATGGCCAACGAATGGTGGGACCCGCAGAAAAAGGCCATGGTCGCGGCGGCGGACGATGACCAGACAAAACTGGTTGGCATTGCGGGCGGCGCACCCGGAGCTTCGCCCCATAACCTGCTCGCCGACACCCTGGGAGACGAACTTAAATTGGCGACGCAAGGCAAGTCTCGAGTCTTCGGCATCGCGCTCAAGGACCGCGCTTCCGTCCTCCCCGCCGGCTTCGCGGCCGATGGCGCCTACTGGATCGACCGCGACACTGGCGGCTGGATCACGTCCACCTACTATCGCAGCGAACTTCCCAAGTGGGCCCAGGATTTTAACGACAGCAAGCGGGCGGAGAAGTATCTGAACCAGGAATGGAAGGATGGCAACGGGAACGTCCTCCGCACCACCAAGCCCGTCGAAGGGAAGCGAGGCAGCTTTTACGAACTGGTCGGCTCCACGCCTTTGGCCAACGACTACGAATTTGAATTCGCGCGCGAACTGATCACCTATGAAAAGCTGGGCAATGGCCCGGCCACCGATCTGCTGATCATCAGTCTGTCGGCCAACGATATTCTCGGCCACAAGGTCGGTCCCGATTCTGCGGAGATGCAGGCCATGGCCCTGGCCACAGACCGGCAACTGGCGGGTTCTTCGAGTTTCTGGGACACCAGATCGGGCTAGCCAATGTTTGGATTGCGCTGTCCGCCGATCATGGAATTGCGCCCCTGCCCAAGGTTGCGGTCGGGCTACACCTTCCGGCGGCGAATGTTCCGGGCGACAAAATGCGGGCGCAGTTGAATAGTGTCCTGTCCACTCGGTTTTCCCATCCCGCGCGAATACGTCAAGGGTCTTGACTATCCGCTGGCATGGCTGAATCCGAGGCTTTCGCCGCCGCTGAAGATCAAGGAAGAAGACGCTGAGCGCGACGTGGGTGAGGCGCTGAAGCAAGCCGGCTTGCGGTCTTACTACACGCGCTCGCAGTTGGAGCGCGGCGATGTCGCCCAACACTGAACTCGGGTTAAAGTACCTGCATAGCTACTCGCCGCTTGGCGGATGGTATGTGCTGGGGGTTCCGCCGCCGTTACACCATCGGCTTCTCGGGCGGGACCGATCACGCAACCCCCTACACCTACGACACCCATGTGCCCGCTGGCCTTTTATGGTCTGCCCTTCCAGGCGGGAACCTATCGTACCCACGCCGAGCCCGTCGATCTGGCGCCGACCTTGGCTTCGCTGCTCGGCATCAATGCTCCCACCCACTCCATTGGCCGGGTTCTGACCGAAATTCTGGCTCCGGCGCATCGCGGCTGCGAATTCCATCATGGGCGGGCCGACGATCGGAGCGTCGCCCACAGTCGAGGGTACGAGACTCAGATCTGAAATGCCGCACGTCGGCTACACGATTGGAGGCTCTCGCAATGACCGTCTCCGGCCCCGACTGCCAGCTCCTGATCTCAGCGTCAGCTTCGCTGGCATCCAGTTGAAAAATCCTGTGATCGCGGCCAGCGGGACCTTTGGCTACGGCGTCGAGTTCGAGGACGTGGTGCACCTCAACAAGCTCGGCGGTTTTGTGGTCAAGGGACTGTCCGCGGAACCGATGGCCGGCAATCCGCCGCCGCGGCTGTACGAAACGCCGGCCGGCATGCTCAATTCGATCGGACTGCAGAACATTGGCGCGCGCGCCTTTATCGACGAGAAGCTGCCCAAACTGCGAAAGATGAAAAATATCGTCGTCTTTGCCAATGTGTTTGGCTACACCCGGGAAGACTACGAGCGCACCATTGAAATCCTGAATGAAGGCGAGGACATTGCTGCCTACGAGCTGAACGTGTCCTGCCCCAATACCGTGGCCGGCGGCATCCAGTTTGGGAGCGATCCGCGATCGCTGGATGAACTGGTGAACACAGCCAAGCACGTATCCCGACGCCCGCTGATTGTGAAGCTTTCGCCCAACGTCACCAGCATTGCGCAGATGGCATACGTGGCCCAGGAAGCCGGCGCTGACGGCATCTCGCTGGTGAACACTTTCGTGGCCATGGCCATCGACGCGGAAACTCGCAAGCCCCGGATCGCCAACGTTACCGCCGGGCTCTCGGGCCCGGCCATCAAGCCGATTGCCCTGCGCATGGTTTACGACGCCGTCGAAAGCGGTGAAGATTCCGGTCATCGGCATGGGCGGAATTTCGACCGCAGCCGATATTGTGGAGTTCATGCTGGCGGGAGCCACCGCGGTGCAGATCGGAACCGCCAGCTATTGGGACCCGGTCGCCACGGAGAAGATCGCCGGCGAGTTGGAAACCTGGTGCGCGGAACGACACATCGCGGCGGGTGGCAGAATCTAACTGGCGCCATGGTGATGGAGTAGAGTGTTTTGGGTAGCGCCGGCCTCCGGCGGGCCATCTAAGTCCTGAGCGAAGTCGACGGAACGCCGGCGCTACCGACTACCGCGGCCACGCTGCCAGGATCGCTCCCATCGCCAGATAGCACACCAACTGATATCCCGTATTGATCAAATACAATTTGGTTGATTGGTTGCCGAACAGTTTTGCGGTGAGCTGTACGGTCGTCACAAAGCCAAGCCAGATGGCAAAGCCGATTTTCATCCCGTACAGGACGGTGTTCACCGTCGTGACGTGGATGATCTTTGCCCAGAACGAAGGCCGACACCAGGCTGGCGACGAAAGAGATGGCATAGCTCTGGCCCGCGCTCTTCTGCATCTCCTGAATTTTGGCCTTGTCTTCCGGATCGTAACCCATGGCCACCATCCAGGGCCGGGCGAACAGCATGGGCGAATACCAGAGAAAGCCCAACACCATGGTGGCAATGCCCGCGACCAGCACCGACCACAGCTTGACATTCATCAAGGTCATGACATCTTTCTCCGTGCAGGCGAAATTGCGGCCAGCCATAGTATTCCGAGTTGTGCCGGTTGCAAACTGGAAACATCGCCCGTGGAATGCGGCCCGCCACTTTTTGGCCGCCAATCCATCTAATGGATATCGATATAATTCAGATAAGGAGTCTTGTTCCTATGGCCAAAGCCACGTTTGCCGCAGGCTGTTTCTGGGGAGTTGAAGCCACGTTTCGCCAATTGCCGGGGGTCACCGCAACCCGGGTTGGATATACGGGCGGGCACTTCGCCGATCCGACTTACAAGGACGTTTGCAGCGACCGCACCGGCCACGCCGAGGCCGTCGAAGTGGAGTACGATCCCGCCAAACTTTCCTACGAGAAACTGCTGGAAGTATTCTGGGAAAACCACGATCCCACCCAGTTCAACCGCCAGGGTCCGGACTATGGATCGCAGTACCGCTCCGCCATTTTCTTTCATACCCCGGAGCAGGAAAGCGAAGCCCGGCTGTCCAAAGAGCAATTGGAGAAGTCAGGGCGCTTCAAGAAGCCGATTGTGACCCAGATCGTCCCGGCGGTGACGTTCCATCCCGCTGAGGACTATCACCAGCAATATCTGGAAAAGCGGGGGCTGGCGACCTGCCACATTAAGTAACGCCCAATGTAGGCGCGAGCGTCCCGCACGAGCGAAGAAGCTCGCGCCTACATTTACTCGGGTTTCTTGCGACCGTAACCTGATTGCCCTATGCTGCGGTGCAGTCATGCCGCATGCTGCCGATCAGCTCTTGCTGCAGCTCCTGGCCATCTTCGTTTCCGCGAAGGTGGCGGGAGAGTTGTTTGAACGGGTTAGGCTGCCCTCAGTCCTGGGCGAGATTCTGGCCGGAATTGCGCTTGGCCCTTTTGCCCTGGGCTGGATCAATCCCAGCGACACCATCCATTCGGTAGCGGAAATCGGCGCCATTTTTGTCCTCTTCAGCGCCGGGCTCGAAACCAGCCCGCAAGATCTGATCCGGGTGGGACGGAAGGCGCTGCTGGTGGCGGTCGCCGGAGTCGTCGCGCCATTCGTTTTGGGATTCGCTTACATGAAATGGCTCGGGGACGCAACCAGCGAGGCGATTTTCGTGGGCGCGGCCATGGTTGCCACCAGTGTAGGAATCACGGCGCGAGTCCTGGGCGACTTGCGCGTACTGGCGACGCGCGCGGCCAAGATCATCATGGGCGCAGCCGTCTTCGATGACATTCTGGGGATGGTGCTGCTGGCGGTGGTGGCGGGATTGGCTTCGGGCGGCGGGTTGGAGTGGGTGCATCTTGGTGTCCTGGTCGTCGAGGCATCCGCATTCGCCTTGTTTATGATTTTTGCGGCGCCGCATATTGTTCGCAGGATCCAGCCCGGGATGGATCGGCTGTCCACCCAGCATGCTCCCTTGATCGTGGCGCTTGCGCTTTGCCTGTTCCTTTCCTGGCTCTCAGCGAAGATTGGCATGGCCGCCATCATCGGCGCTTTCTTCGCCGGGCTCATGTTTGCCGACTACGCTCCCCGCTGGAATTTGCTGCCGCGCGTAGGAGGCATTACCGAGTTTCTTGCGCCGTTCTTCTTTTTCACCATCGGTTCGCGTCTCAATGTCCATCTGTTTGCGGGAAATGTGCTATATGCCGCGATTGTGATTTCTTTTCTGGCCATCGTTTCCAAGGTGATCGGATGCGGCCTGCCGCTTTGGCGCGAAGGCCGGCTGAGTGCATTGCAGGTTGGGGTGGGCATGATGCCTCGCGGCGAAGTCGCTTTGATTGTCGCTTTGGTTGGGCTGCGTTCGCAGATTGTTTTGCCGTCTACGTATGCCATTGTGGTGTTCATGACTGCGGTGACCACGATCCTGGCGCCGCCGCTATTGCGATATCTGTTTCATGGCGAGATGAAACCAATGTAGGCACGAGCCGGACGCTTGCGCCTAGATTGAACCCGGTATAATTCCCGTTCTGTCGATCAGGAGAATTCATGGCTCTTTCAGGCCGGGTTGCGCTGGTGACCGGGGCGTCGCAAGGCATTGGCCGGGCTTGCGCCTTGAAACTGGCCCAGTCCGGGGCTACTGTGGCGCTGGCAGCGCGCAGCCAGGAAAAGTTGCAGACACTGGCGGATGAAGTCGCGGCGGCGGGAGGCAAGGCCGTTGTGTTTCCCTTAGACGTTGGAGATGAGGAGCAAATCAAGTCCACCTTTAAGGCTGTAATCACCCAACTCGGCAAGATTGACATCCTGGTGAACAACGCCGGTATCACCCGCGATCAACTTCGTCATGCGCATGAAGCGCGCTGACTGGGACGCCGTCCTCAACACCAACCTGACCTCGGCGTATCTCTGCACCCAGCAGGCGATCGGCTCGATGCTCAAGCAACGTTGGGGAAGGATCATCAACATCACCTCGATTTTTGGGCAAATGGGACAGGCCGGCCAAGCCAACTATGCGGCTTCAAAAGCGGGGTTGATCGGGCTGACCATGGCCATCGCCCGCGAAGTTGGCTCGCGCAACATCACCTGCAACGCCGTGGCTCCGGGTTTTATAGAGACCGCCATGACCTCGGGACTGGCCGACGACTTCAAGCAGAATGCAGTGAAGATGATCCCGCTCGGGCGTGTAGGCACACCCGAGGACGTCGCGAATGCGGTTGCGTTCCTGGCTTCGGAGGAAGCTTCGTATATTACCGGGCACGTGCTGAACGTGAACGGCGGCATGCTGATGGGTTAGACGCAAGGGATGGACAGCGTGGGCAATCCCAGACTTACCATGACGCAGGTGGAATCACCTGCGCAGATTGAACAGGCACGCGAACTTTTTCTTGAGTACGCACAGTCGCTCGGCTTCAGTCTGTGCTTTCAAAGCTTTGACGAGGAACTCGCCAGTCTCCCCGGAGATTACGCTCCGCCCGACGGGCGCCTTCTGGTGGCTAAGTATCGGGACCAGCTGGCCGGCTGCGTTGCGCTGCACTTGTTGGACGCCGGGAATCTGTGAGATGAAACGACTCTATCTCCGTCCGCAATTTCGGGGTAGGGGCCTGGGACGTGCGCTGGCAGAGACCGTGATCGCCGAAGCCCGTGTCATCGGGTGTCGCAAGATGCGCCTCGATACGGTCGAGCCGGTGATGCCGAATGCGGTAGCGATGTACCGGCGACTCGGATTCAAGGAGATCGAAGCTTATCGCCCCAATCCGATTGCAGGAGCGTTGTATATGGAACTGGAACTGTAACCGTTCGCGTTCTTACTCCATCACCGGTTGTGGTGCAACGAAATTCCTCTTGCCAGAAGGTACTACTCTGGTTACTATGCAGCTCATCCACGGGGGTCTGTTTTGGTTGCTTTCTCTATGAACATCGGCGAGACCATCCGAAACTACCGGCTGCAAAGAGGTATGTCCCAGGGGGACATCGAAAAGCGCACCGGCCTTCTGCGCTGCTACCTGTCACGGGTTGAGAATGGACACACCATTCCGTCGCTCGACACGCTGGCGAAAATTGCCGGCGCCATGGAAATCGCGCTTTCGCAGTTCTTCTCCGAATCCGGACACACCAACGGCTCCAAGAACCTGCCTCAACTGTCCGACGACGAAGTCCGCTTCCTGAGCCAGATTCGCCGCTACGCCGTCAGCCTCAACGACAGCGACCGCAAGCTGGTGCTGGCCATGGTCAAGAAGATGGCGACGAAATAAGGTCGGCCGTCGGGCGTCAGACCCGGACTTCAGCGAATCCCTCGATTCGCAATCATTCGCCGGTTCGGGCATGCGCCCTCGCTGAGGTCTGAGGGCAGAGGTCTGACACCCGAAGTCCGCCTTTAGGTACTTTCGTTCCATCCCCTTCGTGGCCAACCGGAATCTCGTCCAGACACCAGGTAACCTCTAGACTGTCGGCTGGAGATCCCGGGTGACCATCGACGAAGAACTGACCGTCCTCGACTCGCAGCTGCGCCGGCTGAAGATCGAGTACGAGATTTATTTCAGCAATCCGACCAAGCGCCCCCCTACCGACATTGAGTGGAAGGTACTCTCCCTGCTGCGTAAATTCAGCGACGGCAACCGGATGAGTTTTTCACAACGCTTCCGCTACAACGAAATAGCGCAGCGCTACGCCATTTACAGCGACCTGTGGCGCAAGAAGAACCGTATTCGCGAAGAAGGCTACCGCCGTCCTCAGGATGCGCTGCTTTCGGTGCAGGGTGTGCGCGTGGAAGAACATGTACCGGAACACAAGGTCTATGGAGTAGGCCACGCTGCAACCGCAAGCGCCGCGGCGGCTACCACACCGCTGCGGCCGAAGCGCAAAAGAAACCCTTTAGCATGCAGTGCGCCGATGCGCGCGCAGAACGCGATCAAGTGCAAAAACTCTACCAGGCGCTCACCGAAGCCAAGAAGAAATCGGGAGAAGCCGTCTCCGGCAATCTCGACAGTTTTACTGCGTTCGTGCAAAAGAAAACCGAACAGATCCGCAAGCAGTACGGCTGCGAAGCGGTCGAATACACTGTCGAAATGCAAAACGGCCAAGTGAAACTGAAGGCCAAAGCGAAAACCTAGTCGTTGGTCATCGGTCGTTCGTCGTTTGCCAATTACGGCATACGTTCCTCCTGGTCCTCCTTACCGACATTCGACCGAGAGGCCGCAGAGAGTCGCGACATTAGGAAAATTCCGCTCTCGGCTAGCGACCAACGACCAAGGGCCAACGACGTGCTGATAGAATTTGCTTCTGCCGTTCCCAGGCACATTCCCATTTCATTCGAGGTCTGCCATGTCCGCGACCCAGACGAAGATCCAGCGTGCCATTCTTAGCGTGACTGACAAGACGGGACTGGTGGAGTTTGCCCGTAAACTCGCCGGCATGGGCGTGGAACTCATCTCGACCGGGGGCACCGCGAAACTGTTGCGCGACTCCGGCGTTGCTGTAAAAGACATTTCCGAGCTCACCGGCTTTCCCGAGATGCTCGACGGGCGGGTCAAGACCCTGCATCCCAAGGTGCACGGAGGCATCCTGCACCGGCGCGAGATGGCTTCGCACCGCACCGCCGTCGCCGAGCACGGCATTGCGCCGATTGACATGGTGGTGGTCAATCTTTATGCCTTCGAGAAGACAGCGGCCAAACCAGGCGTGCCTTTTGAAGACCTCATCGAAAACATCGATATCGGCGGGCCGTCGATGATCCGCTCCGCCGCCAAGAATTTTCAGGACGTGGCGGTCGTTACTTCGCCCAGTGACTACAACTGCGCTGGCCGAGGAGATGGGCAAATCGGGCGGAGCGCTCTCCGCGGCCACCAAGTGGCACCTGGCGCAAAAAGCTTTTGCCACCACGGCCGCCTATGATTCGGCCATTGCGTCCACCCTGGAGCGGGTCAGCGCCAACGGCCATTTCGAGTTTCATCCCGAAGCTGGCTTTCCCCAGAATCTCCGCCTCTCCTTCAGCAAGGTCATGGACCTGCGCTATGGCGAGAACCCGCACCAGAAGGCTGCGATGTACAGCGATGGCTCGGGCACCGGCGTGGCCAATGGCCGCCAGATTCAAGGCAAGGAACTTTCCTACAACAACATCGTGGATTTACAGGCGGCCTGGGACCTGGCACAGGAATTTGACCAGCACCGTCTGCGCCATCATCAAACACACCAACCCCTGTGGCACTGCCACCGGCAAGACTCTCGCCGAGGCCTACAAGAAAGCGCTGGAATGCGATCCGGTGTCGGCTTTCGGGGGGGTGATCGGAGTGAATCGCGTAGTGGATGGCGAGGCCGCGGAAGAAATGGCCAAGCTCTTTCTGGAGGTCATCGCCGCTCCCGGGTTTGACGAAGCCGCCAAGGCCAAGTTCGCCTCGAAGAAGAATCTGCGCTTGGTGGAAATCAGTAACGCTCCGCAGAAATGGGTGCTGAAAAATGTTTCCGGCGGGATCCTGGTGCAGGACGCCGATACGCGCGTCGCTTCACGAAGCCGATCTCAAGGTGGTCACCAAACGACAACCTACTCCCGAGGAGAAGCGCGCACTGTTGTTTGCCTGGAAAGTTTCGAAGCACGTGAAATCGAATGCCATTCTATACGCGCGCGACGGCCAAACCGTCGGTGTTGGCGCGGGCCAGATGAGCCGAGTGGATTCCTGCAAGATCGGCGCCATGAAAGCCGTTCTGCCGCTGCAGGGAACCGTGGCCGCTTCCGACGCATTTTTCCCCTTCCCAGACGGGGTTGAGGAAATCGCCAAGGTTGGCGCTACGGCAATCATTCAGCCCGGAGGGTCGGTTCGCGATCAGGAGGTCATCGAAGCCGCCGACCGGCTGGGGCTGGCTATGATCTTCACTGGAGTAAGGCACTTCAGACACTAGGATTTTCGATTGCTCGATTGCCGCCAGCACGTCTTTGGCTTATAACAATTCTTTACAATTTGCCAATCGTTGCTCCTGTTAGTCCCTGTACTTCCGATCATTACCTCCACGGTTCTGCGATCTCCTTTTTCACCGCCTCTTACCAGCACGGTTTACAATTAGAAGAGCACCCACCAGCAGCGGTCCGGCATCCAATCGCTATGGTTCTGGGAAGCCGAAGGTTCTCGATGAAAAGTATTTACTGCACTCTTATCTTGCTGCTGGTCATCCCTGCTGTTTCCGCGGAGCAAACTCCGGCTGCGGATTCCAAACCGACCACCGCGTCTGCGCCCCGCAAGCTGGACAAGGCTGCGGCCTATTACCACTACACCGTGGCCCACATGTACGAGGAACAGGTGGCGGTGTACGGTCGCAGCGAGTTGGCCAATAAAGCCATTGAGGAGTATCGGCTGGCGATCGACGCCGATCCTACCTCCGAGTACCTGACTTCCGCGCTGGCCGAGCTCTACGCCAAGACCGGCCGCATTCGGGATGCCGTCCTCGAGGCGCAGGACATTCTCAAGCGTGATCCTAACAACCTGGAAGCGCATAAACTGCTGGGCCGCATTTATTTGCGCTCGCTGGGCGATCCGCAGGCGGGACAAGGCTCGCAGAACGTTCTCAAGCTGGCCATCGAGCAGTACGAGCAGATCATCAAGATCGAACCCGACAATGTGGACGACCACCTTTTGCTGGGACGCCTCTACCGGCTGAACAACGATCTGCAGAAGGCCGAAGACGAGTTCAAGACCGCGGTCAAGCTGGAGCCCGATTCCGAAGAGGCCGTGACCACGCTGGCCTACCTGTATAACGAAGAAGGCGACACTGCTCGGGCCGGCGAAGTCCTGAGTTCCATCCCGGACGCAGCCCGCTCGGCCAAGCTCTACTCGGCTCTCGGCTATACCTACGAACAACAGAAGCAGTACAAGAACTCGATCGCTGCCTACAGGAAAGCGATCGAGCTCGACCGCGATAATCTCGACGCCATTCGCGGACTGGCCCAGAACCTGATGAACGACGGCCAGACCGATGCCGCTCTCGAACAGTACAAGATCATCGCGGATGCCAGTCCCGAGGATGCGCAGACCTATCTGCGCATGGCTGAGATCTACCGCAAGAGCGGCAGATTCGACCAGGCGCTGGACGAGCTTGAAAAAGGCCGGGTCCATGGTGCCGGACTCGATCGAAGTGCCCTACAACATGGCCGCCGTGTACCAGGCGCAGGGCCGTTACGACGAAGCGATCCAGGTCCTGCAGGACTTGCTCAAGAAGACCGAGAAAGCGGACAACAGCTACACCCAGCCCGAGAAGAACAACCGATCAGTGTTCCTGGAGCGTCTGGGTACGATTTATCGCGATAACAAGAACGATACCCAGGCCATTGAGACTTTCAGAAAGATGGTGGCGCTGGGCGACGAGAATGCCGAACGCGGCTACCAGCAGATCATCGACACTTACCGCGAAGGCAAACAGTGGCAGCAGGCCACGGACACGGCGAAGGAAGCGGTTCAGAAGCTGCCCAATAATCGCAGCCTGAAGATGGTGTACGCCGCCCAGCTTTCCGACATGGGCCAGCCCGATGCAGGATTGCAGCAGGTTAAGTCACTGCTGAAGGGCACTCCCGAAGATCGCGACGTTTACATTACGCTGTCCCAAATGTACAGCCGTCTGAAGCGCTGGCCCGAAGCTGAGGAAGCTCTGGACAAGGCCGAGCAACTCTCAACCAAAGACGAAGACAAGCAATATGTTTACTTCCTGCGCGGCTCGACCCTGGAACGCCAGAAGAAATATGAGCCAGCAGAAGACATGTTCCGTAAAGTCCTGGCTGGCGATCCCCAGAATGCCACCGCGCTGAACTATCTGGGCTACATGCTCGCGGACCGCGGGGTCAAGCTGGACGAAGCTCTCGGCCTCATCAAGAAGGCGGTCGATCTCGATCCCGCAAATGGCGCTTATCTCGATTCGCTGGGCTGGGCCTACTTCAAGCTGGGCAAATACGAGTCTGCGGAAGACACCCTGATCAAAGCTTCGCAACGCATCGGGACTGATCCCACGGTGCAGGACCATCTCGGCGACCTCTACCAGAAAACCGGACGCCTCAAGCTGGCCGCGGCACATTGGGAGCGGGCGATATCGGAGTGGAACAAAACCGTGGCCGCCGAAGTCGACCAGAATGACGTAGCCCGAGTGCAGAAGAAGCTGGAATCAGCCAAGATGAAGCTGGCGAAAGAAGATTCAGACAACAAGTAGCCAGTCCAAGCCGAGTGGGGACGGGTCGGAGCCCGTCCTGAGCGAGGTCGAAGGAACCTGTCCAGGCCGAGCGCAAGCTCGGCTTTCTTTTTGTATTCTTAGTGATTCTGGAGCAGATAAATGGGCCAAGTACCGCTCATCCGTCAGGCCACGCCAAACGATCTCCCCGAAATTCTGCACCACCGCCGCGGCATGTACGAAGCCATGGGATACACGGATGCGAATGCCCTGTCATCCATGCAATCCACCTGTGCGCCGTATGTTAGCAGCGGCCCTGGCGGACGGTTCTTTCCGCGGTTGGCTGGCGGTGCTCGGAGAACGGGTCATTGCGGGAGGAGCGATTCTGATCAATCCCTGGCCCAGCCATCCCTATGATCTCGAATGCCGTCGTGCCACAATTCTGAATGTCTATGTCGATCCCGAGTTCCGGCGGAAGGGCATTGCCCGGCGCTTGATGCAAACCATGATCGACTGGTGCCGGGAAGAGGGTTTCGCCGCGGTTTACCTGCACGCCAGCAACGACGGCAGGCCGCTTTATGAAACGTTGGGCTTCGAACCCACAACCGAGATGCGCCTGAAGCTGAGGGAAACAGTGTAGGCGCGAGCGTCCCGCTCGTGCAGGGCATCAATCAAGTTTGCGGGGAAACATGGTCTCAGAAGACATAGCCGCCGAAAATGGCACCAGGAAGCCTGAAAATGCAGCATTGCTGCCGCACGAGCGGGACGCTCGCGCCTACATCGAAAATGCTAGACTTGCCCCATGCTGGCCGATTACGCCGTGCGGGTCGAGCAATCCCGCGGACGCCGCATTTCTGAGCCCCAGCACCCTTATCGCAATGATTTCCAGCGGGACCGCGACCGCGTCATCCATTCGCGCGCTTTCCGCCGGCTGGAAGCCAAGACCCAGGTCTTCACCCGGCGTTTTTCCGATCATTTCCGCAATCGCCTGACCCACACGCTCGAAGTGGCGCAAATCGCTCGCACCATTGCTGTCCAGGTTGGCCTAAACGTGGATTTGGTCGAAGCCCTCGCCCTGGTCCACGACGTCGGCCACCCACCCTTCGGACACGCCGGCGAAAAAGCGCTGGACGCCGTCATGCGCGAACACGGTCTTTTTTTCGACCACAACCTGCATGCGTTGCGCATCGTCGAAGACTTCGAGTTGCGCTATGCCGCCTTTCGTGGGCTCAACCTCACTTTCGAAGTGCGTGAAGGCATCATCAAACACTCGCACGACTATTCCGTCGAGCAGTTTCCCGAGTTGCGGGAATATCTGCTCGATCAGCGCCCGCCACTTGAAGCCCAGCTCATCGACCTCGCCGACGAAATTGCTTACGACACGGCCGATCTGGACGACGGCTACGAGGCCCGACTGCTCACGCTCCCGCAGATCCGCGGCGGCGTCCCCGCCTTCGATGGCTTCTATGCCGATGCCGAGCGCTCCTATCCCGACGTCGTGGAGAAGCTGAAGTTCAACGAAGCCCTGAAGCGGATTCTCGATCGCATGGTCGGCGATTTAATCCGCAACCTCCAGAACCAGATCGAGGCCGCCGGCATCCGCCGCCTGGAAGACGTGCGGGCCTACCCTCGGCGCCTTTCCACTTTCAGCCCCACGGTGGAGGAAGAAAGGCGCGGCACCAAGGAGTTCCTCTACCAGAATCTCTACTTCAGCGCCGCGCTGGATCCCGAAAAAAATGACGCGGAGCGTGTGATTCGCCAGCTCTTCGATTATTGGATGGCGAAACCAGAGAGCCTGCCTAACAGCTATCAGGAAAAAGCGGAACTGGAACCACTCGCACGCGTGGTATGCGACTACATCGCGGGCATGACCGATAACTTTATCTACGAGCAGCACGAAAAGTACTGCGGAACCTGACTCGGTGGCCATCACGAACCACGTAGGCCCGGACGTCCACCTCCGGGCGACCGGGCTTTGCCCCGCCGGGCGGGTGAGGCACCCGCCCCTACGTGGTTGCTGGTGGGCAACCTGTCCTTTTACTTTTCCCAGGTGACGCGATAGACCACTCCAGCGGAATCGTCGGTGACGTACAGCGCGCCGTCCGGACCGACGACCAGACCGACCGGCCGTCCCATCCATACGCCCTTCTTCGTTTCTCCGGGACGCAGCCATCCGCTGATGAAATCTTCCGGCGGGCCCTGCGGTTCACCCTTGTCGTTGAATTTTATGCGGACCACTTTGTATCCGGTGGGCGCGCTGCGGTTCCACGAGCCATGGAAGGTCACGAACAAACTTCCGCGATATTCCGCTGGAAACATTTCGCCGCTGTAGAACAACAATCCCAACGGTGCCGAGTGCGCCTGCATCTCAACCGCGGGAGCAATGGTCTTCGAGCAGTCGTAGTCTTTGCTCTGGGAGCGGTCAGGAACGCGGTTGCCATAGCAATACGGCCAGCCGGCGTTGCCTCCGCTCGGACCCAGATCGTTGACCTCTTCAGGCGGAAGGTTGTCGCCCAGCCAGTCGCGGCCGTTGTCTGTGGCCCAGATGGTGTTGGTTTTGGGATTGACCGTCAACCCCACAGCATTCCTCAGGCCGGAGGCAAAAGTGCGTTCGCCGCCTCCGTCTTCGGTGTACTCGGTCACGGCTGCGCGGCGCTTGTCATCTTCCATGCAGACATTGCAGCTCGATCCGACGGCGACGTACATCTTGCCATTGGTGAAAAGAATCGTGCGGGTCGAGTGCCCGCCACCGCTGCCCGGAAGGTCCACGATCTTCTTCTCGTTGCCAGCGCGCAATTGGGCCTCGTCCCAGTCATAGCGCCGCACTGCGTTGATCTCGGCGACGTAGAGTTTTCCGTTGTGAAACGCGATGCCATGCGGCGCGTTCAGACCGGAGAGCACAGGCACCATCTGCTCCGCGCGTCCGCTGTGTTTGGCATCCGGGAAGGCCAGCACGGTGCCATCGCTCGTATCGGTCACCAGCAGGACGCCGCCCGGGCTGAAAGCCATCTGTCGTGCGTGCGGCGCCTCGGCGAAGATGGCAATGTGAAAACCAGGGGGCAACGTCAACCGCGTCAAGTCCAGTTTTTCGACGCGGGTGCAGCCGAGCAAAAGCAAAGAAAATACAGCGGAAATCCAGCCTCGCAAAGGGACGGCCGGCCTTTTAACGTGATTGGCGGGCATGGGGGGTACCGGAATACTGCAATTTCTTGCAGCCGGGCGCACACGCAGTTTTTATATCAGATTCCGCCAAAATTACCCGCCCCAGCTCTTTTTCGCTAACCTGCGCCCTCTCGCGGCGTTACAATGTGTTGTTGGCGAACGACTTAGATTTGCGCTGGTTTGGCATTCGACCTGTTATATACAGAGCAGGCGTCGCGCAGCAAAGGGACGCCGTTATTTTTGGCTTAGTGCTAGAGCGGAGCAAATGCTCCCCCACTTGGAGGACCTAGAAATGAAGAATCGCCTTTTCGTAGCGCTGCTTTTGTCCGTTATGCTCGCGCTTCCAGCCTTAGCGCAGCAGACCGCCCCAACCACGCAAGACCAACCCGCTGCAGCGGCTGGCGCCAGCGGCAAGCCGGCTTTGCAGCCTGACACGCATGAAGGTTTCTGGGGCAAGATCAATCCCTTTGCCCGCAAGAAATATGTGCAGCGGCAGACCGCACCCATCCGTGATCGCGTAAACGAGTTGGATGACCTCACTGCCACCAACAGCAAGATGATCAAGGACACCGATTCGCGCGCCCAGGATGGTATCCGCCTGGCCTCAACCAAGGCCAACGAAGCCGACCAGCACGCGATTGATGCCGGCAACAAGGCCACGATGGCGCAGCAGACCGCAACCCAGGCCAATACCCGCCTGACCACGGTCGAGCAGGTCGTCGGCAACATTGATCAGTACAAGGCCTCGAACCAGACCGAGATTCGTTTCCGTCCCGGCCAGAGCGTGCTTAGCAAGAACGCGAAAGCTGCGCTTGACGATATGGCTACGCCGCTGAAAGATCAGCGCGGTTACATCGTGGAAGTGCAGGGCTTCTCTTCCGGACACGGCCAGGCCGCGATCGCCACTTCACAGAAGATGGCGGACGCAGTCGTGCGTTACCTGGTGCTCAATCACGAGATTCCGGTCTACCGGATTTACGTGGTCGGCATGGGCAATGCTCCGGTGCCCACGGCAACTACCGATGATCCAAAAGCCAAGCGCACCAGCGGTGGACGCGTCGAGATCAGCCTCCTGAAGAATGATCTCGAGACGCTGGCCTCGACCAGCGCTGCCCCGGCTCCCGCGAGCCAGGACCAGCCAGCGCCGCCGAAATAAATTAATTCAGGACGACGGACCAGTACGGCCCCAAGCCCTCCCCTGAAAAGCCTCCCGCGCAAGCAGGAGGCTTTTTAGTTTTACGCCGAGCATGTTCGGCAGCTACGGGTGAGAGTCCCGTCCCAACCTGCCCTGAAAATTTCGGTCAGACGGTAATGTTCGGTTCGAGAACGACCTTATGACCAAGCTTTTGGAGGCGATTGACATAATAACGGGTGAGGCGTTGGGGTTCGAGGCGGTCAAAAAAGTCGGCGCCCAGATCCGCATACTGCCTACCCTCTTTCAAGAGATAGTAGAGAATTACCAACATGGAATGCCCGACAGCGATGAGAGCGCGTTTCTTGCCCCGGCGTACCACCAGGCGTCGGTATTGCGAGGCCAAGTAACTGTTCTTGGTGTGGCTCGCCGCCCAGGCCGCCTGCACTAGGGTCCGTTTCAGCCACCGATTGCCTGGCGTGATACGGCGCTTCCGGCGCTTCCCGGCACTTTCTTCATTGCCCGG
This sequence comes from Terriglobia bacterium, assembly GCA_963803655.1. Taxonomy (GTDB): domain Bacteria; phylum Acidobacteriota; class Terriglobia; order Terriglobales; family Acidobacteriaceae; genus JAIQFF01. The sequence continues at coordinate 133,201 of CAWDNR010000004.1, read as the reverse complement.
ACACATCCCCGCCCAAGCCGACAGGTGCCGATGGGTTGGAAATGGGTGCATGTCCCCTCCCAATTCCGCCAGCACCACCTCGGCCACCCGGCGGTCCACGCCAGGCACTGCATCCAGACGCTCAATCTCTGGCGCGAAAGAGCGCGTCTGCTCCTCGATCTTGGCTTCCAGCTCCGCGATTAGCGCCTCCTGCTGGGTCAGTTCTTTCCAGAGCAGCCGCAGCAGGAAACGGTGGTGCTCGGTCAGGTGTCCTTCCAGCGCTTTCTGAAGTTCGGGAATCTTGCCTCGTAAGCTGCGCCGCGCCAGGTCGGCGATCTGGGCCGGATCTTTCTGACCTTCCAGCAAAGCCTGAATCATAGTGCGACCGGAAACACCCATCACCTCACTGGCCACCGACCCCAGTTTTATGTTGGCATCTTCCAATACCTTTTCAATCCGGTTAGTGGTGCGGGTCTTCTCTTCCACTAATTGAGTCCGGTGGCGGGTCAGATCGCGCAACTCCCGTTGCGAGCGTGGCGGGATAAAGCTGCCCTTCAGAAGCCCATGTTGCAGCAGTTGGGCAATCCACTGGCAATCACGAATATCACTTTTGCGTCCGGGTACCTGCTTCAGATGTCGGGCGTTGACCAGCAGGACGGTGAAACGGCCTTCCAGGATGTTATAAATTGGCTTCCAGTAGACCCCTGTCGACTCCATGGCTACGGGAGTGACTCCTTGTGCGGCCATCCAATCCGCCATCATCAGAATGTCTCGTGTCATAGTTCCCCAGTGACGCGTCTGCTGCTGCAGTCGGCCGCTGGGTTCCATCCGTCTTACGCAAGCTTCGACCGATGCTTTGTGCACATCCAACCCGGCACAGCGAAGAAAAATGTTTTCCATGAGTGACTCCTTAATCCTCCTGCGCGAGGGACATCGAAAAGAGGGAACAATCTGCCCTGCGTGCTCTCGCGCAAGCGAGGCGACAATTTGGGATTCGGAAACGACGTCCAGACCAGACTGATGGGCGGGCTCTGCTCGCTCCAAGGTTGTACGGTCTTCATCCCGCGCAGAATGCATCAAGCATAGCCCGGTTCGAATCCATTTTCATGCTTTGCGGATGTCGCGAAGCGACATGAACCACTGATGGAGGTGAAGGGTAGAAGCGCAAGGGCGTTACCGTGAGGTAGGGTCCGAAGGAAGCGTGGAGCAAAGATACGGGCCGATGAACATGAACCGGATGAAGAGGCCTACGGTACCGGGCGAGCGAGCCAGTGATCGCGAAGCCCATATCCATCAAGGGTGCTGGTGGTAAATCCGGCGGTCGCGTGTCGAAAACGGTCGAGCTTATCTCGGGAGATCTGCTGTGCGTCACGGAATCGTGACTGAGGACATCGTAAGGTGTTCTGACCGTACAGCAGAAGTCAGCAGAGGGCGTAGTAGTCGCCACAGCGACGAAGGCCCGAACGATAGGAAGGGCAAGTAGTGCTTGGGTCTCGATGAGGGTAGTGCACTAAGCCATCCCGCTTCGGCGGGCCTTTGGTGGGCACGGCGCGGTGAAGCCGCAAAGGATGCTGACCAGAGAAGTGAAACCCGCACGGCGTCCCCAAACTGCGAACGCTCAGCCTGCCCGTTCATCGGTGGGACTAACTTATCGAACCGCCGGATGCGGGACCCGCATGTCCGGTGGTGTGGCAGGTTGTGTCAAGAAGACGCGCAAGGGTCATGCTGTACGAAAGATGAAGGCGGGCCCTTCGGAGCCACCCTGTAGGGGGAGGCTTCAAACAGCCGTGAGCTGCTTCAGTCAAAAGCTGCGGTGGTGAACGTCATGGTAAAAGGCGTGACACCAGATCACGTCATGTAGGGATTAGAGAGACGAATGCAAATGAACCTCCGACTACGCATCGAAACACCACGAGGACGACATCAGAACCGGAACTGCCTGCCAGGGCCGGGAGGAGCACGGAAGCAACCTACTTACTGGCCGTGCGATGTCCGGTGTACAGGGGGCGTGACTCTAGTCCGGGCTTTCGTACGGAACTTGAGAACTTGGTTTGCGATGGCAAGGGAAAAGGCACAAGCGGAAGCCCCGTGAGGCCGAAAGTACCAATGCGCAAGCCAGGGGCGAACTGCTTCGCAGGAGCGTTGATCCGGGGTAATTCCCGAGGAGCAAAGGGAGCCGGTCACGCGTACTGATCCGAGTCAACGGTGAAAGCCGGAGGAACTCAATATCGGGGGAAGACGGCAGTCTTCCGTGGGTGGCACGAGCCGGATAAGCTGAGAGGCTTAAGTCCGATTCAGTGAGAGGCTCGGGGTGAAATTCCCTGGGCCTACTCGGCGGAGAGTGGGCGACCACTCCCCCTATGCCGATGGGCAAATGGGTGGGGCGCGGCCTCGGCTCTGCAAAACGACTTTCAGATTGTTGATTTTAGATTTCAGATTCGAACCTCAAACCGTACGTCGTAGAAGTTCAATCTGCAATCGTCAATCTAAAATCTGAAATCGCTTTCCCTCGTATAATCCAACCCCGTGCCCAACACCGCGACGTCCGCCCTGCGCAAAGCCGGCCTCTTCTACTTCGTCTGGGTCATGTTCTCCTACTGCACCGGAGGCCCCTTCGGACTTGAGGACATGGTCACCACTTCCGGCCCCGGGATGACTCTGATCTTTCTGCTGGTGATCCCGTTCTTCTGGTGTATTCCGGTCTCGATGGTATCAGCTGAGTTGACCACCGCCATGCCGGTCGAAGGCGGCTTCTATCGCTGGGTACGCGCCGGCTTCGGCGATTTCTGGGGCTTTCTCGCGGGATGGTGGAACTGGTGCGCGTCATTCCTGCTGGGCAGCGTGTACGCGGTACAGTTCGCCGACTACCTGGGCTTCTATTTTCCCGAGCTCACGGGAGGGCGGCACTACGTCGTCTCCCTCGCCATGGTCGCAGTGATTACTTACATCAATGTGCGCGGCATTCAGATGGTAGGGAAATTTGCTACCGCACTCGAACTTTTCATATTGCTTCCTGTGCTGGTGCTGGTCGTGGTCGGATTGGCCAAGTGGCATCACAATCCATTCGTTCCCGCGATCCCTCCGCACCAGCCGCCCTTCCACGTGTTCGGAGTAGGACTGGCGCTTGGACTCTGGCTGTATTCGGGATACGAGCAGTGTTCGACCGTCGCTGAAGAGGTGGACAATCCGAAGCGAAGCTATCCGCTGGCTTTAGCGGTGGTGGTGCCGATGTCCATTGCCGCCTACTTTCTGCCGACCCTGGTCTCGCTGGCTGCGTTAGGCAACTGGCAGAGCTGGCATACTGGATTTTTCCCCACCGCTGCGCAACTCATCGGAGGGCGCTGGCTCGGGGCCTGGATGTTTGCCGCTGCCATGATCACCCAGGTCGCACTGCTCAATGGCACCATCCTGGCGTCAACGCGCATGCCGTTCGCCATGGCTGAAGATGGCTATCTCCCGCACGTACTGACTGGCCAGCATCGTCGCTACGGAACGCCATGGATCGCCATCATTACCTCTGCCGTGGTGTATGGCTTGCTGGCGCTGCATTCACTGGTGGAACTCATCAGCATCTACAACTGGCTGAGGGTGGCGACCACAGTCATGACCGTACTCGCAGCCTGGCAACTGCGTCGCAAGAAACCCGACATGCCGCGCCCGTTCGTAATTCCCGGCGGACGTGCGGGGTTGATCTACTCCGTAGTCGCAGTCGCAACCATGAGCGTAGTCGCGTTGCTGGGAAGCGACCGCTATGGACTGATATGGGGGCCGGTGGCGATGGCAGCGGGGCCGGTGGTGTACTTTGCGCTTGGTCGTGGAGGTGTTGGTCGCGCTGAGTCGCAACGGACCGGATAAAGTCCCGATCGCGTTATACCTTCTCCGGACTCGACGACAACGACTGCATGCTCGACGGCGATACATTTTCGATGTCGACAAAGAATCAAATCAAGAAGAGGCTAACAGAAAATGGACGCACCCACTCCATCGAACGCTCCCGGACCGGCGCCAATTAGCGCGGCACTTCTCATGCTTCGAGTCGCCAGCGCTATGGCGTTTCTCTATCACGGAAGCAGCATTCTGTTCGGAGCCTTCGGAGGCCCCGGGCCACAACAGTTTGCTTCCTCTCATCAATGGCCGTTCTTCCTCGCGTACCTGGTGGGACTAGCGCAGGTCGGCGGGGGATTAGCTGTCTTGAGTGGCGTTTTGTTTCGAGTCGGAGCTGTAGGCATCATCGCCGTTATGCTGGGTGCGATTTTTCTAGTTCATCTGCCGCATGGATTCGATGTCAGCCAGGGAGGTGCTGAATACGCTTTCACCCAGTTACTGCTCGCGATTGCACTCCTCTTGATGGGCCCAGGCAGATATTCGCTCAATTCGCTCCTTCCCGGATGGCTGCAGAAACTGTGACTCGGTGTGTCGAACGAGGTGTCGAGGACGGGGTTGTTGCCCGGAACGCGGCGGTAGTTCCAGAGCATGGCCTGCAAGTGACTAGAACAGTTCTTCGACGCAGCCCTTAACTTACCCAGTCCAGAAACTTGTACCATGCGCCGGCAAATGGCAGGAACCAGGGCTTGCCGTTGTAGAGACCAAGCGGCGCGCCTGGGAACGGAATTCCCACGAACGGATTCTCCGTCTTCTCGCCCGCGATCATCTTGGCCATCTGCTGGCCTTGCCAGGTGGCCATCGCGACCCCGTGTCCGGCATAGCCGACGGCATAGTAGATGCCATCCATCTGTCCGGCGTGCGGCATGATGTCGAAAGCGAAATCCAGCGTGCCTCCCCAGACGAATTCGACTCTCACATCGCGCAATTGCGGATAGACATCGATCATTCCACGCTTCAGGATTTCCGCGCTCTGGCGAATCGAATCCTCGGTTTCGGGGAAAAATGCCGCCCGGCCGCCGAAAAGCATGCGATGGTCAGGAGTCAGGCGATAGTAGTAGAGATAATTCTTGGAGTCGTAAATCATGCGATTGCGCGGGCTCAACTCGCGCGCCAACGCTTCGGGCAGGATTTCCGTGGTGATGATGTACGAGCCGATGGGGATAAGCTTCTTGCGCAGCGCCGGTGTTGCCGAGCCGGTGTAGCCGCTGGAGCCGACGAACACATCGCGCGCCCAGAGAGCGCCGCGAGAAGTGGCGACTCGCCAGCCCTGCGTCCCTTGCCGGGCCTCGCGTTCAATCTTCAGCACTCGTGTATTTTCGAAGATTGCCGCGCCTGCTTTCATCGCGGCCACCGCGAGTCCGGCCACGTATCTTGCGGGATTCAGGCCGGCGCTGACTTCATCCACCATGCCGCCGTAATAGATGGACGACCCAATCTCGGACTGCAGTTCGTGCCTCGGCACGATGCGCAACTGGTGGTTGAACTCGCGTGCGATTACGTCCGTCTGGCGGGCGTAGTCGTCAAAATGTTTCTGTTTGCAGGCGACTTCGAGATGTCCGCTGCGGGCAAAGTCGCAGTCGATGCGCTCGTCGCTGACCAGTTGCTCCACGCAGTCGATTGTGGCCAGTGACGCTGCATACATACGTTGCGTGCGCTCGCGTCCGTACAGGGAGATAAGTTTGTTGACTCCGAGTTTGAGCCCGGTGAGGACCATGCCGCCGTTGCGCGAACTGGCGCCCCATCCAATGGTTTCCGCTTCGAGGACTGCGACGTTGGCCCCGCCACGGGCCAGGGTTCGCGCGGCTGAAAGTCCGGTAAAGCCGGCGCCAATCACGGCTACATCCGCGTTCTCGGGCAGCGGGCGCGAGGGATCGGTTCGAGGAATATCAACCGTGGTCAGCCAGAAATTCTGTTCCTGAACAGGCATAAATCCTTCGAATCGAATCGTCGATTCAGCCCTCTGCGATTTACGACCTTAACCGCAGAGGTCGCAAAGAACTCCGCAAAGGACGCAAAGAACTTCCTACAATACCGCCGTCTCCTCGATCATCCGGCCCTCGGCGAAGCGCGACAGCTCGAGTAATGACGCGTCCACCAGATCGGTCTTGCCGGTCAGGATCAGATCCGACAATATCTTTCCCGTCGCCGGGGCATGCATGACCCCATGCCCGCTGAAACCGTTGGCCAGAAAGAATCCCGGCAGGCCCGGAGCCGGGCCCAGAATCGGATGGTGATCAGGCGTCATCTCGTAGAGCCCAGCCCACGCGCGTTTCGGATTCACCGCGAGATTCTCAAACATCGGCACGCGGTCCGCGGCGCGGGTCAGGATCTTCTCGATAAATGCGGCATCGAAATCGGTCTTGTATCCCGGTGTTTCCTCGGGATCATTCCACGCCAGCAGAAATCCCAAACCTTCGGGCCGGAAGTGAAAGCCGCTCGACATGTCGATAATCATGGGAGCGCTGTGCGGGAACTGGTCGAAGGGTTCAGTCGGAACCAGCATGCGGCGCAACGGTTCGACGGGCAAATCCAGGCCTATCATGTCCGCGATCTCTGCCGCCCACGCGCCTGCGCAGTTCACCACTTTTCTCGTGGCTACATTTCCCTCGGCGGTTTCGACAACGGCGGCGCCTTGATCGTCGAGCCGGATGCCGGTCACGCGGGTATTCTTCCACAATCTGGCGCCGTGATCGGCGGCCCAGGTCATAAAGCCGATCATCGCGCTATAGGGATCAACGAAGCCGTCGGTTGGGCAAAAACTGCCGCCTACGATATCGTCCGCACGTAGCTGTGGGAATCGGGTGCGGATTTCATCCGCAGTGATCAACTGCACGCCCTTCAATCCCATGGCTACCTGCTTCTGATAATTGGTTTGCAGGTGGGTCAGATGTTTTTCATGGGTGGCGCAGAACAGATATCCCTGCGGACGGTAGCCCGCAGGATGCCCCAGTCGCTCATCGAAGCTGGCGTAGAAGGGAATCGAGTAGAGCGACATCTGGATATTTACCGGGGTGGAGAACTGGGCCCGAACGCCTCCCATGCTCTTGCCCGTGGATCCCTTGCCCTGAGCGGTTTCGCGCTCGATCACCAGGATGTCTTTACATCCGGCAGCGGTCAGATGGTAGGCGATGCTGGAGCCGACAATCCCTCCGCCGATGATGACGACTTCCGCAGTCTGCATGGTTTGAGTCGGGGTTCCCGAGCGCTGCCTGTCCTCACTCGAGGTAGGTTGGAGCATTGTAGTGCAATTGTCAGAGCGGGGCGATTACGGGTGAGGATGAAAGGCGCCCGACACTCCAGTAACTTTTTCCCGCAAACCGCCGATGCTAGCATTTCAGACGAAACGTGAGGACGACCGGCGGCATTCCTGATTTTGCCGGTGTGGAAAGGCTTTGGATGAATCACACAAAGGCATTGCTAACCAACGCATTGCTGTTCGGCCTCCTGACGACCACATGCGCATTCTCCGCGCAGCAGGAGAATCCGCATAGCAACGATGCGCAAGAACCGGTCAAATCGCTGGGGGAAATCGCCAAAGAGGCCAAGAAAAACAAGGCAGGTCGGGCCAAAGCGGTGATCACGGAAGAAACCCTCGATGGCCAAAAAGGGCCCTTGCCCAAGCTGAGTTTGGAGGGGCCTGAGAACTATCAAGATATCGTTTTGGCCATCGGCGACTACCAGGCAAAGCATACGGATCAGCAAACCGAGCAGATTGTTCACGAGTGGTACAGCGAATACGATTCCATGCTGGCTACGCTCTTTCGGGAAAACATGCAGCTGCAGTCCTTACGCGAATCGAACACTTACTACAGCAGCGAGGTCTGCCAGGAAGGCACTAACTACGAAAAGTGTATGCAAAGTCAAAGGGCCGAGGCCCGGGGCACTCGCCAGGATCGCGCGGTGATGAAGGACAACTGGGCTGTAGCCAATCGCATCCAGACCGGAATCCTGCGCATCGGCGAAGGCCTGAATCGCTACAACCTGCGGTATGACTGGTGGAAGGTGCGGTACATCAACAGTAATTTCTGATGGCCGCCAATCTTGCTGCTTGAAGCATTCTTCTCGCAGACCTAAACTAGAACTCATGCACGTGCACGCCAGCCCCGGCCGAAACGAAACGACCTCCCGCGTCCTCAGGGTTTCGTTAGTCGTGACCGCAGCCTACATTGTGCTGCTGGTCGTTGCCGGCATCCGTGCTCACTCGCTGGCGCTGTTGTCCGAGGCGGGGCACAACCTGTCGGACTTTTTTGCCCTGCTGCTTTCCTTGACTGCGGTCTACCTGCAGTCCCGCCCGCCCAGTTCCACCAAGACTTATGGCTACCACCGGGCGGGCGTGCTGGCCGCTCTGGTCAACGCGGTTTCACTGGTTGTGGTCTCGGGCTTCATCTTTTACGAGGCGTTCCGGCGGTTGCAGAACCCCGAGCACGTGCATGCAGGAGTAATGATCGGCGTGGCCGCCGCCGGCGTACTGATGAACGGAGTGATCGCGCTGTTGCTCTACCGCGCCGGCAGCGACGTCAATATCCGCAGCGCGTTACTGCACGAAATTGGTGACACGCTTTCGACCGCGGCGGTCATCGTAGGTGGCTGGATCATCATGGCCACAGGCAGGTACTGGATCGACCCCGTGCTTTCCGTTGCGATTGGTGTCCTCATCCTTTGGTCGGGCTTCGGCATCGTGCGCGAAACGCTCAACATCCTGCTGGAAGGAACCCCGCGCGGCGTCAAGCTGGAACAGGTCGAGGCCGCCATGCGCGAGATCGACGGCGTCAACGATGTTCATGACCTGCACGTATGGAACATAGGGTCAGAGACGCGAGCTCTTTCCTGCCACATTTCCATCGCCGATATTCCGCCGTCCGTCAGCGAACGCATTCTGCGCGATTTAAAGGAATGCCTGCGGCACCAGTTTCAAATCGCCCACACCACGATTCAGTTCGAGAATGTGGACTGCGAAGTGGCCCACGGATGCGTGATTCCGGTGGCGGAAGAAGCGCACCAGCACAAGCACTAGAGGCCTCCTCCGCGTGTGTGGGGACGGGTCTCCGACCCGTCCGGGCCGGGTCAAAGACCCGGCTAGCGCCTCGCGCAGACATCAATTGTCTGTCTGGCTTTCGTAAATCTCCATGGCCCTCTCGATCGTGTCCGCTTCTTCCGGCAACTTGTCAGGACGCAATCGTACAATCCGCGGAAAGCGCAATGCGTAGCCACTTTCATGCCGGTCGGATCGCATCATGTTGTTGAATGCTACTTCCAGCACAATCCTCGGCTCCACCGCCAGCCGGAAACCCTGATCTTCGAGCGTGTGTTCGAGAAACCATTTGGTCATCTCGGCAATCTCCGCGTCAGTCAATCCGGAATAGGCTTTGCCGATGTTGACCAACTTGTCCCCGTCGCGGACGGCAAAAGTGTAATCGCTCAACACTCCAATACGTTTGCCATGACCGTACTCGACCGCCGTGACCACTACGTCGAGCGTGGCTAGTTCGCGCTTGAGTTTCAGCCATGATTTTCCGCGCCTTCCAGGGGTGTAGGCCGACTCGGGATCTTTGATCATCAGGCCTTCGTTGCCCCTAGCCTGCGCCGCTGCAAACAGTTGATCAAGTTCCTGCGGCGTCGAAGCTTGAAACACGGGTGCGCGAATCACGCGCGTATTCGATTCGCTGTGGTCACCACCGAATTCGAAATGGATCTGGCCCGAGGAGAGGCGTGGACTGGCTTGAGATTCCCTTGGCGCTGCGAGCAGGGCATCGAGAATTTTCTCTCGCTCGAGGAGAGGACGCTCCAGCAGCAGCTCGCCCCCAGCGAAGAGCACATCGAAGACCAGGTACGCCACCGGCACCTGCCGAATCAGTTTCTCGCTCACTTGCTTTCGTCCCAGGCGTTGCTGCAGCGTGCTGAAGGGGAGCGCCCGGCCAGTCTCGGAGGCCGTGTCTTCGGCGCTACTTCCTGAGCGGTGGGCGGGACGCCCACTGGACGGCCGGCGAGACGCCGGCGCTACCTCGCTGTCGTCAGGCGGATCGTGCAGAGCGGCGTAGCTCCAGGCCACGATCTCGCCATCGAGAATTACGTCCTCTGGCAAACCGGCCAGCACATCAGGCAGTTCAGGAAAGGATTCCGTGATCTCATCGCGAGTGCGCGAGAAAATTCGTACCTCGCCGTTCGAACAGTGCGCCTGGGCTCGGATGCCGTCGTACTTGTCTTCCACCAGAGCGTTCTGAAAGTAGCTGAGAGCCTGCTCCGCCGACTCCGCCGGGCTGGCCAGCATGAAACCCAAGGGATGGAACAATCGCATTTCGCCTCGCCCAGCTGGTTCGCCACCGCCAGCTTCAAGGTCTCGCCAATGTCGCCCAGCAGCATGTTCGCCCGCTGGACTTCGCCCAACGTTCCGCCGTAGGCCTTGGCAATCGCCTCTTCCACCAGGCTCTCTTTCAGGCCGATGCGCAGATCGCCAGTCATGATCTTCACGAGGTATTTGGCTTCGATGGGAGTGGCTTTCGACACAAGCTCTCGCGCCAGTGCGGCTTTCGCTGCCGCGCCGCGGGCCGCCGCGATCTGGCGGAACTTGCTTTCCACCTCGACGACGCTAAGGTTACTGTCTCGGGGCCAGTCAGGAAGCACGTCACCAGCCACCGCTCCCAAATCCCCGCGCTGGCGGTAGGCGGCGGTCAACTCAGCTTCGCTCTTTCCGGAAAGCTCTGCGACAATTCTCCACAGTACTCTCCCGCCCACCTGCAGCGTAGCTTCCTCCCAGACAGGGAACGGTCTACCGGAGAGAAATACCGCGGAGACAGAGGCCTCCTTGGGAGTGCGAGCCTTTAGATATTCGGCGACGATCGCGATCTTTTCGAGTTTCTTGGTGGTAGCGGCGATGCGTTCGCCGGCTTCAGCTAGCTTGATCATGTCATTTCATGTAGGCGCGAGCGCCCCGCTCGTGCGTCCCTGGTTCCTGCATTTTCAGTTTTCCTGATTCGACGATCGAACGCCGCGATGGCCCCCGCACAAGCGAGGACGCTCGCGCCAACGTTGCGACCCCTCTAACTTCAGTCGCTTTAATCACTTACCTGACCCATGTGCCATCCTAAACGAAACCGCCTGTGGTACTCTTGTGGTTTGAGCCTCAACAGTTGGAAGGATCATCTAACGGCTATGCGTTTCTTGCGAACCTGGTGGCGTTTCCTGGTGGCCGTTCAGCTCTTACCCGCACTTGAAGGCGGCGAGGAAACCCTGGTCGGCGGCCAGGCCGTGCTCGAGGGCGTTATGATGCGCTCTCCGCACGCGTGGGCGATCGCCTGCCGCAAGCCTTCCGGCGAAGTCTCGACCCACAGCGAGCCGCTGGAGCGGTTGTCCGAAAAGCGCAAGTGGATGGCCTGGCCGGTGATTCGTGGTGTGGTCACGCTCGGTCATGCGATGACCCTAGGCTTCCGGGCGCTGAAGTTTTCGGCCAACGTCGCGCTCGATGAACTGCAACCCGAGCCCACCGAGAACAAGAAGAAACTGGAAATTACGGGCTGGATGGCTGCGGTCAACATCCTCATTTCGGTTGGGTTTTTTATTTTCATGTACAAGTTTCTGCCGCTACTGGCGGCCACCGAGCTGAAGCGGGTGAACCCTGTGTTTGGCGAGCAGATCATTTTCAACCTGGTGGATGGCGTCATTCGAATTGCGCTGTTCCTGCTCTTCATCTGGGGAGTTTCGCTGTGGAGTGATATTCACCGGGTCTACGAATATCACGGCGCGGAGCACAAGACGGTTTACGCTTTCGAGAACGGCGATCCGCTAACAACCGCCTCGGTGCAGAAGTATTCGACCTACCATCCCCGTTGCGGCACCAGCTTTCTGATGACCGTGATGTTGATCTCGATCATGGTGTACATCCTGGTGTCCGCGGTGTTCCCAGTGACCACCTTCTGGGCCAGGTTCGGTATGCGCATCGCGCTGCTGCCGGTAATCGCGGGCTTGTCGTATGAGATCATTCGTTTCGCCGCCAAGCATCGTGGATCGTTGTTTGCGCTGATGACAGCCCCCGGCCTCTGGCTGCAGCGTATCACTACTCAGCCTCCGTCCGACGACCAGGCCGAGTGCGCCATCATCGCGCTCGACCATGCCATGGCTCTCGAAAAGCAGCACGGCGGCGAACTGGTTATTGCCTAGCGGTCCCCCCGCAAACATTCTCTCCAAACCCTTTCAGTACTAGAATTGGACCATGAAAATCCGCCGCGCCTTGCAGATTGACGACCGACGACCGACGACTTATGTTTGAAAGACTCGACCAAATCGAAGCCCGTTACGAGGAATTGACGCAGGCGCTTTCGTCGCCGGAGATCGCCGGCGACTCGGCCAGGTATCAGAAGACGGCCAAGGCGCACAGCGAAGTCTCGTCTATCGTCGAAAAATATCGTGAATATAAGGACCTCACGCGCGGCATTGCCGAAAGCAAGGCTGTTCTCGCGGACGAAAAAGATGCCGAGATGCGAGCCTATGCCCAGGAAGAACTCGAAAAGCTGGAGGCGCGTGTCAGCGGCGTGGAAGAAGAACTCAAAGTGCTGCTGCTGCCCAAAGATCCGAACGACGAAAAAGATGTCATCCTTGAAATTCGTGCCGGTACCGGGGGCGACGAGGCCACGCTATTCGCGGCCGAAATGTTCAGAATGTATACCCGCTATGCGGAAACGCAGGGCTGGAAAGTCGAAGTACTCTCGACTTCGGATTCCTCGGTCGGCGGCCTGAAGGAAGTGATCGCCATCATCGAAGGCCAGCGCGTTTTTTCGCGGCTGAAGTATGAAAGCGGTGTGCACCGCGTGCAGCGCGTGCCCGCCACCGAGCAGCAAGGCCGGGTGCACACTTCCGCGGTCACGGTTGCGGTCCTGCCCGAGGCTGAAGACGTCGACATCAAGATTGAAGCCAAAGACCTCCGCATCGATACCTTCTGCTCGTCCGGTCCCGGCGGACAATCGGTGAACACCACCTATTCCGCGGTGCGCATCACCCACATTCCGACCAACACAGTGGTGAGCTGTCAGGACGAGAAATCTCAGATCAAGAACCGTGAAAAGGGTATGCGGGTGCTGCGTGCCCGTCTTTATGAGATGGAAATGCAAAAGCAGCAGGACGCGCTGGCCAAGGAACGCAAGGCGATGGTGGGCTCGGGCGATCGCAGCGAAAAAATTCGCACCTATAATTTCCCGCAGAACCGGGTCACCGACCACCGCATCGGGCTGACCATTCATCAGCTTGAGCAGGTCATGGACGGCAAACTACAGCCGCTGATCGAGGCGCTGGTCAGCCACTATCAGTCGGAGAAACTAAAGACGGAAGCCACCACTGCAGTGTGATGGTCATGTTTGTGTGGCGCGGGCGCCCCCGCCCGCGTGACGGCAGCGGCAGTCACAGGGGTGTGGGTCAGAAAATCAGACACATGATAAGCCACTGTCTTTTCGCGGACAGGAGTACGCGCCACATTACCCCAGGAATCTTGTGTTCAAATACCCAGGTGACGCTCCGCAACGCTCTAGCCTCTGCCATCTCGCGCCTCACGGCTGCCAATGTCCCTTCGCCTCGGATGAATGCCGAACTCCTTCTCATGTTCACCTTGGAGTGCGACCGCGCTTATCTTCATGCCCATCCCGAACGCAAACTTTCCGCGGACGACCAGCACCGCTATGACCGGGCCCTGACCGAGCGCGAACGCGGTGTACCCACGCAATACATCACCGGACATCAGGAATTCTGGGGAATGGACTTCATCGTTACGTCGGCCGTGCTCATTCCCCGTCCAGAAACCGAGCATGTGATCGAGACTGTGCTGGAGCGGGCTCGCGTGGACCGGGCACTCTTGCCCGACGACTCTCTCCGCATCGTCGATGTTGGCACCGGTTCCGGTTGCATTGCGCTGGCCCTGGCCCAAGAACTGCCCCGCGCAGAAATCCACGCAACTGAAATTTCGCCCGCAGCTATGGAAATCGCGCGCGCAAACGCTGCTCGCCACCAACTCGAATCTCGAATCCAATTCCATCAAACCGACTTGCTGCAGGGTCTCGATCGCGGAGGATTCGACTTTGTGGTCTCCAATCCGCCCTATGTTGGCGAATTGGAAGAAGACCAGGTGCAACTCGAAGTCCGCAAACATGAGCCGCGCGACGCGGTATTTGCCGGTGCCACCGGACTGGAAGTGATCGAACGCCTCATCCCGCAGGCCCGTGGGACCCTCAAGCCCGGAGGCTGGCTGGTAATGGAGATCAGCGGCACGATTGCGGATCGCGTGCGGGAGTCGCTTGCAGGCTGGAATGAAGTAGGAATCACGAACGATCTCCAGGGGATCCCAAGAGTGGTGTCGGCACGAACCACGTAGGACCGATGCTGGCGGGAGACATTAACCAGCAAGGTCCCTCCGCTACGCTTCGCTCCAGTCGGGATGACAGAGTGTTTCTTTGGAGTTCTTGTCTTGGGGAAACTTCGGCGCTCGAGACTGCGTAGCGAACGGAATTCTTACCCCAAGCTACTAGGGTTCACTGATGGTGGCGGGCAGAATTTCGTCGACGTCCACCCATTTCGTGGGATACGAGCCGGTGTAGCAGGCAGTACAATAGGTAGTCTTCTCGCCGTCAGCGCAGGCTTTCTTCATTCCCTCAAGCGAGAGATAAGCCAGGGAATCGGCACCGATGAATTCGCGAATCTCTTCCACCGACTTGTTGGCTGCGATCAGTTCTTTCTTGGAAGGTGTATCCACGCCGTAGAAGCAGGGCGAAACCGTGGGCGGACAGGAGACGCGCATGTGCACTTCCTTCGCGCCCGCGTTGCGAATCATGCGTACGATCTTGCGGCTGGTCGTGCCGCGCACGATGGAGTCGTCGATCAGCACCACCCGCTTGCCTTCGAGCAATGTTCGCACCGGGTTCAGCTTCAGCTTCACTCCGAAGTCGCGCACGCTTTGCCGGGGCTCGATGAAGGTGCGCCCCACATAGTGATTGCGGATGAGTCCGAAGCGAAAAGGAATGCCGCTCTCGGCGGCGTAGCCCACGGCTGCAGTCACGCCAGAGTCCGGCACAGGCACAACCAAGTCGGCTTCGGCCGGAGCTTCCCGCGCCAGTTGCCGTCCCAGACCTTCACGGCTGACCTGCACTGGCCGTCCAAACACCATGCTGTCGGGCCGCGAGAAATACACATGCTCGAAAATGCAACTCGACTGCGCGGCCACTGGAGCATAGAACCGCGAAGTGATGCCTTCCGGTCCCACGATCACCAACTCGCCCGGCTTGACCTCACGTTCATAGGTAGCGCCGATCAGATCGAAGGCGCAGGTCTCGGAAGCAAACACGATCGTGTCCTGCCGCTGCCCTTCCAGACGGGGAATTCTCCCCATGTCTAAGGGACGGAAACCGCGCGGATCGCGGGCCGCAAAAATCCGGTCCGAACTGAGCATCACCAGCGAAAACGCGCCTTCGACGCGACGCAGCGCATCGGCCATCGCGTCCGGCAACGTCTGTTCTTTGGAGAGCGCGATCAGGTGAACGATGACTTCAGTATCGCTATTGGTCTGGAAGATCGAGCCTTGGGCCTCCAGGCGATGCCGGATTTCCTGCGCATTCACCAGGTTGCCGTTGTGGGCCAGCGCAATCATGCCTTTGTTCGATTGCACCATGATGGGCTGAGCATTGAATAGAGCTGAATCGCCGGCGGTGGAGTAACGCGTGTGGCCAATGGCGAGCGTGCCGTGAACCTGGGACAAGACATCTTCGGTAAAGATGTCGGCCACCAATCCCATGGCGCGATGAGCGCGCAATGTCAGCCCGGTTGGAGGTGACGATGCCCGCTGATTCCTGCCCGCGATGTTGCAGAGCATGCAGCCCGAGGTAAGCCAGCTTCTCCGCCTCAGGATGAGCGTAGATCGCGACTACTCCGCATTCGTCATGGAATTTGTCGAACATGTCAGCCTTCAGCCCTCAGCTCTCAGCCTCACAGCCCACGTAGGGCCAGGCGTCCCACCTGCCCGCCGAGCGAAGCTCGGCAGTTTCTAATCCGCCGCCACTGGCTCCGGTTCCGCCCGCAGCGCCTTCTCCAGCGCACCCTCGTATACCTCGCGCAATTCCGAAACCGGCGCCGACACCACCACCCGGCCATCGAGCTTGATCTCAACTCGCTCGGGCGCCGTCTCTCCAATCAACTCTGCCGCGATGCCATATTTTAACGCTACTTGTTGGATTCTGGCGAAGTTATCGCGGTCGCAAGAGATCACGACGCGGCTCGCGTCCTCACCAAACAGAACAAACTCCGGCGGTAACCCCTAACGAGGTAAGATCGACATTCATTCCAATGCCTTTAACCAGTCCCGATTCGACCAGCGTTACCGCGATTCCGCCGTCGGAGCAGTCGTGAGCTGAATCCATAATTTCGATCTGGGCCATTTCGACCAGCGCCTTCTGCAAGGCGGCTTCTTTTTCCAGTTCCAACTCCGGCGGATAGCCCCAGACCGCGCCCAGAATTTCCTTGGCATATTCCGACGATCCGAATTCGGATTCTGCGTCGGTCGCGTCGCCCGGTTCCGCGCCACGCAGAGAACGATCGCGCGTCCCGCCTCGCGGAAATCCGGACGCACCGCCTTGTGTACATCTTCGAGAATGCCCACCACGCCCAGCACCGGCGTGGGATAAATTCCTTCGCCCAGAGTTTCGTTGTAAAAGCTGACGTTGCCCCCGGTGATGGGAATTTCCAGCTCCTCGCAGGCTTTGGTGATGCCATCAATCACCTGCGAAAACTGCCACATGATGTGAGGCTTCTCGGGATTGCCAAAGTTCAAGCAATTGGTGCCGCCGATCGGAGTGGCGCCGGCGCAAGCCACGTTGCGCGCCGCTTCCGCCACGGCATGCATGGCGCCCAGCCGCGGATCGAGATAGCACCAGCGCCCGTTGCCATCGAGTGCCATGGCCAGCCCGCGCTGCGAGCCTTTTATACGAATCACTCCCGCATCGCCCGCGCCCGGACCTTCCACGGTGTTGGTCTGCACCATGTGATCGTATTGCTGCCAGATCCAGCGCTTGCCGCAGATATTGGGAGTAGCCAGCAGCCGCTTCAAATTGGATGTGAGATCGGAAGCTTCCGCCAGCTTGACGTGCTCCGGCATTTCGCGAGGCACCGGTGGCTCCCAGCGCTCGAGCGGACGCTTGTAGACAGGCGCGTCGTCGGTGAGGGCCTGGTTGGGAATTTCGGCGACGACTTCTCCGTGCTGCAGGACGCGCATTTTGCCGTCGGCAGTGACGCGGCCGACCTCGACGGCGTCCAGTCCCCATTTTTCGAAGACGCGAAAGACTTCCTGCTCGCGGCCTTTTTGCGCCACCAGCAGCATGCGCTCCTGCGATTCGCTCAGCATGATTTCGTAGGCTGTCATGCCGGTTTCGCGCTGGGGCACAAGGTCGAGCTCGATTTCAGTTCCCACATGGCCGCGTGCGCCCATTTCGCAGGTCGAGCAGGTCAAGCCCGGCCGCGCCCATATCCTGTATGCCGACGATCGCGCCGGTCTGCATGGCCTCGAGGCAGGCTTCGAGCAGAAGCTTTTCGAGAAAAGGATCGCCCACCTGCACGTTGGGCCGCTTGGCCTCGGAGGCTTCGCTGAATTCCTCGCTGGCCATGGTGGCGCCGTGAATGCCGTCGCGTCCGGTTTTCGATCCGACGTAAATCACGGGATTGCCTTCGCCCGCAGCTTTGGCGTAGAAAATCTGATCGCGCCGGACCAGTCCCAGAGCAAAAGCATTGACCAACGGATTGCCAGAGTAGCAAGGCTCAAACTTGGTCTCGCCGCCCAGGTTGGCCACGCCGAAACAATTTCCGTAGGAGGCGATCCCGCTGACCACGCCTTCAAGCACGGATTGGTTCCTGTGAACTTCTTGCGCTTGTGTAGGTGCCGGGCGCCCTGCCCGTGCCGGGCTGTCGACGGCCGACGCTTCCACACGCCTGAATCGGACCGAAGCGCAGCGAATCCATCACGGCCACGGGCCGCGCGCCCATGGTGAAAATGTCACGCAAGATTCCGCCCACGCCAGTGGCCGCGCCCTGAAACGGCTCGATAAACGAGGGATGATTGTGAGATTCGATCTTGAAGGCACAGGCCCAGCCATCGCCGATGTCAATGATGCCCGCGTTCTCCCCCGGCCCCTGCACCACGAGGCGGCTGCGCGTCGGTAGACGTTTCAGGTGCACACGCGAGGACTTGTAGGAGCAATGCTCGCTCCACATCACGCTGAAGACGCCCAACTCGGTGATGGTGGGTTCGCGTCCGCCCAGCAGCTGTTTGATCTTTTCGTATTCGTCGGGAGTAAGCCCGTGCTCCCGGATGATCTCGGGAGTAAGGACCAAGGTCGGAGAAGTGGTCATATGGGGAAGCTCTATTGTCGCATCTGGAGCGAGAGGAGGAAAGGGTGTTTACAGAATTACGGCTGGGCCGTGGTTCCGGCAGATTGATCGGAGCATATTCCGGCACTTCTCTGCGCTCTGCGGTGTCTATCTGACATAAGTATCGTCCACTCGTGAGCTACCGTCATGACTCTGGCCGGGCTCGTCGCGAAGAACGCGCTGCGGAACAAGCGTCGGGCCGTGCCCACTATCCTGAGTATCGCATTCTCCATTCTGCTGCTCACGGTCATGCTGACGCTATGGCACAGCTTCTACATCGACGACCTCGGTCCGGCTTCTGCCCTTCGTATCTTTACCCGGACGCACATATTCTTCAGCTACTCCATGCCGAACGACTACCGGCAGAAGATCAAGTCTGTTCCCGGAGTCGTGGCTGTGGCTCCATTGAATATCTTTAACGGCGTCTACAACGACGGTAAATCCAAGAACCGCTTTCCCCAGGGAGGTACGGATCCCGAGCAATTCTTGAAGGTTTATTGGGACTACGAGATTCGACAGGACTAGGTGATTGCATGGCAGAACGATCGCGCCGGGGCGATCGTCGAGAATGCTCTGGCCCGCCAGCAAGGCTGGAAGCTGGGAGACCGGATTGTGATTCAAGGCAAGTTTTTCCCTGTGAATCTGGAATTGAATATTCGCGGCATTTACAAGCCTCCGGTGCCCGCGCGAGGAATATGGTTTAACTGGAAATACGTGGAAGAGGCGGTGCCATACGCAAAAGACGACATGTATATTCTACTGGCGGACAGTCCCCAGAATGTGCCCCGTATTGAAACGGCGATTGACGGGGGGTTTCGAAACTCCCCCACCCCGACAACAACGGAAAGTGAAAAAGCCCTGGAACTCGACTTCATCTCGGTGCTGGGTAATGTGAAGGCTTTCATCCTCAGCATCTGCGTGGCGGTAGTGTTTGCTATCCTGCTGGTTTCGGCGAACACCATGGCGATGTCGATTCGAGAGCGGACCCGCGAGGTCGCGGTGATGCGAACCCTCGGCTTTACCGGGAGTAAGGTACTGTCGCTGCTGGTAGGAGAGGTGGTCGCGTTGTCGATCGCCGGCGGGTTGCTCGGCGCGAGTGGGGCCTACAGCTTGATCTGGGGTATGAAACGGTTGATTCCCGCTGCTTCTCTGGCGGGGCTGCTCAGAATCAGCGGGCCAACTCTTCTGCGTGTGCTCGGGGTCGCCGCCCTTGTAGGTCTGCTGAGTGGGATTTTCCCCGCTCATAACGCGTCGCGGGGCAATATTGCGGCGGGACATCGCCACCTCGGTTGATGCAAAGTAGCGCCGGCGCCACCTGGCAATGTCGAACTAGCGTAAGGCTGCCGCCGACTATACTGTCCGGGATGAAGTCTGTCATTGTCGGCACTGCCGGGCACATCGACCACGGGAAGACCGCGCTGTTAAAGGCTCTCACCGGCATTGATGCCGATCGCCTCGAAGAAGAAAAGCGTCGCGGCATCACCATTGACATTGGCTTTGCGCATCTGGAGTTGGCCCTGCCGGACGGCGAAACCCTGCGTCTCGGTTTTGTCGATGTTCCCGGGCACGAACGTTTTGTGCGCAACATGTTGGCTGGAGTGGGAGGAATCGATCTCGTTCTGCTGGTGATTGCCGCCGGCGAATCCATCAAGCCGCAGACGCGCGAGCATTTCGATATCTGCCGTCTGCTTTCCGTGCGCCGGGGCATCGCCGTGCTGACCAAATCCGACCTGGTGGATTGCGAGACTCTGGACGTGACGCGGTTGGAGGTCGAAGAGTTTCTCCGCAATTCGTTTCTTGATCCCACTCATTCGTCCATCATCGCCGTCAGTTCGCTGACCGGGGCGGGTCTTGATGACCTGAAGCAGGCTCTGGTAAGAGCCGCCGGTGAGGTTCCGGCGCGAGATTCTTCCGCACTGGCGCGTCTCCCCATCGACCGCGTCTTTACCATGAAAGGCTTCGGCGCGGTGGTGACGGGGACGCTGGTTTCCGGCACGATCCGCAAAGAAGACGAGCTCGAAGTTTTTCCCGCGGGCCAGCGTGTGCGCGTACGCGGAATTCAGGTGCATGGACAGGCCGCTGAACAAGCCGTTGCTGGCCAGCGTACGGCTTTGAACCCTGCAGGCGTGACCACGCAAGAGTTGGCGCGCGGCATGGTGCTGGCGCCGCACTCGACTTTTCATTCCACCTCTTGTGTGGACGTGTCTCTCACACTACTGCATTCGGCAAAGGCCTTGAAGGACCGGGCGCGTGTGCATCTGCATGCCTACACTTTCGAAACTATCGCCACGGTCGTGCTCTTTGACCAGAAACAAGTTGTCCCAGGAGAGACCGCACTGGCTCAGTTGCGCCTTGCTGAGCCTACGCTACTGTTGCCGGGGGACCGCTTCATCATGCGCCAGTTCTCGCCGGTCGTGACGATCGGCGGCGGCGTGGTGCTGGACGCGTCGCCGATTCCGCGCATGCCTGGGCGGGGAGCGTTTCTGGACACTCTGGCGGACGGTGATGCTCAATCGATTCTTCGGGCCCGCATCGCGCGACGAGGTCATGACGGAATTGCTCTGGCGGAACTGGTGGCAGAAACCGGATGGCCCAGACAGGTGATCGAAAAACACTTGGCCGACTCGTGCATGTCAGGCCGAAGTCCGTAGAGTCGGTGACCTGGTTGTACACGCGCACGCGCTGGATCAATTGAAATTGTTGGTCATCAGCACGGTTGCGAGCTTCCAGAAGAGGAACCCGCTGGTCGCCGGGATCAGCAAGGAAGAACTGCGAGACCAGGCGCAGGCACCGAGTGAAGTGTTCGCCGCCGCCCTGGAGACGCTGGTCCGGGAGAAGAAACTGGAGGCTAGTCGAGAGGTCATCCATCTGCCGGGGCGCGGTGTGGTCATGAAAGACGAAGAGGCAGAATCCCGCGAAATCATTGAGCAAGCATTTGCTTCGGCGGGCCTTAGAGTTCCCGCGTTGAAGGATGTTCTGGCTGGATTGAAGGTGGACAAAGCCCGCACTCAGAAAATCGTCACGCTCCTGTTGCGCGACAAAGTCTTGGTAAAAATCTCTGAGGACTTGGTCTTCCATCGCGATGTGCTGCTGGATTTGCGCAAGCGCATGTCGTCGGAAAAGGCGAAGTCGCCGAAGATCGACGTGGCTCGCTTCAAGGACCTGACCGGAGTGAGCCGAAAATATGCCATTCCCTTGCTGGAATATCTGGACCGCGAGCACGTAACCCGGCGCGTGGGAGACGAGAGATTGATTCTTTAGCGCAAAAAACTAGGCCACGGATCATCACGAATTTACACGGATAAGGATTTGAAAAAGAAATTGATCTATCCGTGAGATCCGCGTAAATCCGTGGCTAGATTTTCTCTTCCGGCATTTCCAACTCCAGTCCCAGAGGATCGGTAAACCGGTTGGTGAGGTTCGCGAGGCCCGCGAGCAAATGGAGATCCACGATTTCGGGCTCGGCGAAGTGCTTCGTAAGCTCGTTGAAATCACTGTCAGTAATTTCATGTGGCGACCGGGTTAACTTCTCGGCGTAAGTCAGAGCTGTTCTCTCTTTTTCGTTGTAGCTTGAATAGTTTCCCTGCTTGAGGGCACCCCAATCTTCTGCAGTCAGGCCCACGCGTTTGGACGAAGCTAAATGATGTTGCAGACAGTAGCGGCAGCCATTGATCAACGACACCCGAATGTAGATCAGTTCGTAGAGTTTGCGATCCAGTGAGCGGCCGACGCTGGCGTAAAATCCGAGGAAGTTTTTCAGCATATCGGGGCGGTGCGCCAGCGCCTTTTGCACATTGCCAGGCTTGCCCTTCAATTTCTGTTCGTAGATTTCTTTCACTTCGGGTGCGGCTTGCTCGGGTTCGATGACAGCGATGCGTGCCATGACGGCCTCCGGAGCCTTGAGAATCAATGTCCGTATAATAGAACACATACTCGTGACGGCCGTGATCGTGCGTGCAAAGGAACTCGCAAGATGCTTTCAATTCGTCATGCCAGTGCCGAAGACGTGCCCGTGTTGAATACACTCATTCATGAATTCGCCGAATTCGAGCGTCTGCCTGTGGCAGCGACCGAAGCGGCGCTGTTGCGTGACGGATTTTCCCCATCCCCCAAATTTCGCGTACTGGTGGCGGAATGGCAGGGCCAACCCGCCGGCTATGCCCTTTTCTTTGAGTATTACTTCAGCTTTGAAGGTCGCGCCGGACTTTTTCTGGAGGACCTCTACGTTCGCGACCAATATCGGGGAAAGGGAATTGGCAGGGCACTGCTGGCCCGCGTCGCGTCGATCGCCGAAGAGCAGAAGTGCTTTGGCGTGCGGTGGCAGGTGCTGGACTGGAATACTCCCGCGATCGAGTTCTATAAGGGCCTGGGCGCTACGTTTCTGGACGACCGGAAAAGTATTAGCCTGGACGGAGACGCGCTGGAACGTGTGGCCAGAGGTGCGCAACGATGACACGCGCGACGACGGCAGCCGTACGCGTTATTGGCGCTGGCCTTGCGGGATCGGAAGCCGCGTGGCAGTGCGCCCGTCGCGGCGTTGCGGTCGAGCTTTGGGAGATGCGCCCCGCGCGCTCGACGCCGGCGCATCAGACTGCGGATTTCGCAGAGTTAGTCTGCTCGAACTCCCTGAAATCTGACAGCGAGAACACGGCGCCCTGGCTGCTGAAAGAAGAAATGCGGCGTGCGGGGTCGTTGCTGTTGGAGATCGCCCGCCAGTGCGCCGTCCCGGCCGGCCATGCGCTGGCTGTAGACCGCACGACCTTCGCCTCCCGAGTCACCGATACGCTCTCTCGCGAGCCGTCGATTACGATCCGCTGTGAAGAAGTCACGCAGGTCAACGAAGATGAGATCACAATCATCGCCACCGGGCCCTTGACCTCGGACGCGCTTTCGCAGGAGATCGCCCGCCTGAGCGGGGCAGCCCATTTGTATTTCTTCGATTCGATCAGCCCGATCGTCGAGGCCGATTCCATCGACATGTCCAAAGTGTATCTTGCGGCCCGTTACGACAAAGGCTCGGCTGATTACATCAACTGCCCCATGTCAAGAGAGGAGTACGACCGTTTCTGCGATGCGTTGATTGCGGGACAATCGGTCGAGGAGCGCGATTGGGAGAAGCTGAACTATTTTGAGGGCTGCCTGCCCATTGAAGAAATCGCGCGCCGGGGCCGTGACACGCTGCGCTTCGGTCCGATGAAGCCGGTAGGCTTGAAGGACCCGCGCACCGGACGGATTCCCTACGCCGTGGTACAACTTCGGCAAGAGAACCTGCGGGCCGACTCGTACAACCTGGTGGGTTTCCAAAACCATTTGAAATTCGGAGATCAGGCCCGCGTGCTGCGATTGATTCCTGGCCTGGAGAATGCGCGGTTCCTGCGCTACGGACAGATCCACCGTAACACTTACATCAACGCGCCGACTTTGTTGTCCGAATCGTTGCAGATGAAGAAATACCCGTCACTGTTCTTTGCTGGACAGATCTGCGGAGTGGAGGGATACGTCGAGTCCATCGCCACCGGTCTGATGGCGGGGATTCACGCTGCAGGGCTGGCTTCCGGAGCAGACCCCGCGTCCCCTCCACGTCCGACCGCCTTCGGCTCGCTCGTGCACTACGTAACCCACGCCGATGCGCGCAACTTCCAGCCCGCGAACATCACTTTCGACCTTCTGCCACCGCTGGAACAGAAGGTTCGCGATCGCCAGGAACGGCATCGGCAGCAGTGCGAGCTGGCATTGCAACAATTTGATGCGTGGCTCGAAAAGTGTGGGGCGGGCGCCCTCGCCCGCCGCTTTTGATTGGATTCGGGCAACACAAGCGATTCACAGCCCCAGAACAGCAGCAATCCTCACAGTCAACTGCAAGCGCGGGCGAGGCGCCCGCCCCACACTCGCCATGAACAAAATCAGGCCGACTCTCGTATATGGATTCAGGGGCCGGTGCGCCTGCCGGGCTTACGTTCAGGCGGCGTGTGCGTCCATAACCATATGGTCTTGCGCGATCTTGCTGGCGATGTGTTGCGTACGCTCTGGGCCCACAAGCTACGCACGTTCCTGACCATGTTCGGAATCGCCTGGGGCATCGTCTCTATCGTTCTGATGGTGGCGGCCGGAGAAGGGCTGCGCCAAGGGCAGGAAGTACAGGCCCGTAATCTGGGCAAAGATATTCTGATCGTATTTCACGGACGCACCAGTATGCAGGTTGGCGGGGCGCGCGCGGGACGCGAAGTGCATTGGGAAGACGCAGACGTGGTCGCGGTCCAGTCGGAGTCGCCAGATTGCGAATACGCAATTCCGGAGCTGGAGCGAAACGACGTCCGCGCGCACAGTAGCTACAACAATGCCGCGTTCACCGTGACCGGATCTCATCCCCCGTTCGGTTACATTCGCAGCCTCGACGTGGGCGAAGGCCGCTTTTACAACTGGGACGATCAGAAAGAATCGCGTCGCGTGGCCTTCCTCGGCAGCGATGCGGCCAAGCAACTCTTTCCCGGCCGCAATCCGGTCGGCGAGAGTGTCTATCTGAATGCGTTCCCGTACACCGTCATCGGCGTAATGGCAACCAAGAAGCAGGATTCCAGCTACGACGGTTGGGATGTAAACAAAATATTTATCCCTTTCGCGGCCATGCGGCGTGATTTCCCTGACAAGCCTCCCGGCACTTCAACAACTTTTGACCAGTTGCTGGTCACGCCTCGATCGGTGGAACAGCATGAGGCCTGCAAGCGCGAAATAAAAACCGTGCTAGGACGGTTGCATAACTTCGATCCCCGCGACAAGGAGGCTTGTCCCATCTGGGACACGGTGCAGGAAGCCAAAGCTTTCCGCCAGATGACCAATGGCATGAAATATTTTCTGGGCGCGGTTGGCATCGTGACACTTTTTCTCGGCGGTCTGGGTGTGATGAACGTGATGATGGTCGCGGTACGGGAAAGGACCCGCGAAATCGGCGTGCGCAAGGCGTTGGGAGCCCCGGCGCGCACCATCCTCAAGCAATTTTTTTTCGAAGCGCTGTTGATCGCGTTCCTCAGCGGCGCCATCGGGATGGGAATTGCCTACGGCATCTGCTTCCTGGTGAATTTGCTGCCCATGCCGGATTTCTTTGCCGGGCTAGTGGCGACGTGGCAGTCCGGACTGGTGGCCTGCGTGTTGCTGGGAATCATCGCGATTTTCTCGGCCTTGTATCCGGCCCGCAGGGCGGCGTCGATCGACCCCATCGAAGCGCTACGCTATGAAGCGGGAGGTTAAGTTGTGTGGGTCCGGCTCTTTGAGCCGGACAGGCCGCGCTGGCGCGGCAGAGGCAGCTTAAGATCGCTGCCGAGCTTCGCTCGGCTTGGACGGGTCGGAGACCCGTCCCCACATGAAAAGTAATCGTCGTCAAAATGCTGACTGAAATCATTCTCGAAGCCTGGATCGCGCTCAGGCGCAATTACACACGCAGCCTGCTGACCATGCTGGGCATCGTCTGGGGGATTGCGACCGTCACGCTCCTGATCGCTTACGGCAGCAGTTTCCGCAGCATCCTGGTGGGCGGGTTCGATGCTTTCGGCAAGAGTGTTGTCATCTGCTGGCCGCAGCAAACCAGCGAGCAACCCGGCGGACAGCGTGCCGGCAAGAAAGTGCGTCTGGAGCAGGCTGACCTCGACATGGTCAAGGAAACTGCTCCTTTGGTGAAACATGTGTGCCTGGAAACCGTGAATCGGCCCGGCATCAGCTATGGCGAGCGGATGGTGGGGACGGCTGCGATACGCGGCGTTTGCCCCGAGTATGGCGAGATGCGCAATGAAGTCCCGTCCGAAGGGCGCTGGATTTCTACCGGTGACGAACTGGAACGGCGGCGCGTGGTATTTCTGGGGGGACGGGTGCGCGAGCAGTTGTTTAGCGGCCGGCCGGCGGTGGGCGAGACGGTGCAGATCGGCGGCGTGCACTTCACCGTAGTTGGCGTGATGGCCCGCAAGATCCAGTTGAGCAACTATTTCTCCAGCGACGACGACTCCGCGTGGATCCCGTACAGCGCCGCCGGCGACGTATGGAACACGAAATATGCTGCGGTAATGGTCTTCGAGCCGGTTGCCCCCCAGTTTGAGAGGAGGGCCGAGGCGCAGGTGTTGGCCGCCATTGCGACCCGCCAACAGTTTTCTCCCACTGACAAGAAAGCATTTCTGATGTTCGGACGCGACGAGTTCCGCCCGGTTATTGACGGCTTGACCATCGGACTGCAAGTGCTGCTCACGTTTGTAGGCACGCTGACCCTGGGCATCGGGGGCGTCGGAGTCATGAATATCATGCTGGTCTCGGTGGATGAGCGCATCCGTGAGATCGGGCTGCGCCGCGCGCTGGGCGCCAAGAAGTGGCAGATCAAACTTCAGTTTCTGGCCGAAACCCTGCTCATTATGCTGTTAGGCGGAGCAGCTGGGGTTCTGCTTTCCTACGGGATTGCAGCCGCCGTGGGCACGCTGCCGCTCATGGGCCCGTTATTTGAAGACGATTCCGGCAAGGCCGACATCCATTTGCAGATTTCCCTGGCTACGGTCATGCTCTCCAGCCTGGTACTGCTGGCGGTAGGGGTTGCCAGCGGCCTGGTGCCCGCGCTGCGCGCCTCGAAGCTCGACCCGGTGGAGGCGCTGCGCTACGAGTGAGAGGCAGATTGGATTGCAGATTGCAGATTTTAGATTGAAAATCCTGAGCTGCATGAGCCTGAAAGAATTCGGTTTTCGATCTGAAATCTACAATCTGAAATCTGCAGTTTCCAGAGGACCAAGAATCCCATTGACCCAACTCCCGCTTCGCAGTACCTTGCTGCGAACCGCGATCTTCTGAGGTGTCCTTTGCCGATTTCCGCCGTGGATGCGATTTCTCCGGCTTTTGAGCATGCCCGACAGCAACTGGTGCGGCCATTCCGGGCCAGCCAGTGGGCCAAACTAGGGCTGGTCGGCCTGCTCGCCGGCGAAATGGGCTCAGGCGGTGGAGGCTGCAGCCCCGGTAGCTTCCAGATGCCGACACGCCCTAATAATTCTCAGCATTTACTCGCCGCCCTGCCCGCGGTCAATCCCATGCTCTACGCTTCTCTGATCGCGGTGCTCATCGTTGCCGGGTTCGTGCTGCTAGTCTTGTTCCTGTACGTGAACAGCGTGATGCGTTTCGTTCTGTTCGACAGTGTGGTGGCCAAGGAATGCCGCATCTGGCACAGCTGGAGCCGGAGGCAGGGCCCTGGGCGGCGTTTTTTTTTCTGGCAGATTTTGCTGGCTCTGGCTTCGGTTGCGGGTTTGACCATTCTGGTCGGAATCCCGGCGGGTTTTGCTTTCCTTGTGGGCTGGCTCAGAAATCCCAGGGAGCACATGATCCCGCTCATTCTGGGTGGCATGGCTCTTTTCTTTGTGCTTCTGCTTTTCGTGGTTGCGCAGTTGGTGATCCACGTCATGACCAAGGATTTTGTGGTCCCGCAAATGGCCTTGGAAGAAATTAGCGCCATCGAGGGATGGCGGCGGCTGTGGCCCCGGATCAAATGTGAAACAGGCGGCTATGCCGCTTACATCGGAATGAAGATCGTGATGGCGATTGGTGCCGCGATCATTCTCGGCATCGTATCTGCCATCGTGATCCTGCTGTTTCTTATTCCGGTTGGCGGACTGGGTGCGGTGGCAGTGATCGGAGGCATGGCGGCTGGACTGACCTGGAACCTTTACACCATCACGCTGGCGGTTGTCGTGGGCGCCATTGCGCTTTTCTCGTTGCTGTATGTAATCTCTCTGATCTCGGTGCCGGCCGTGGTGTTCTTTCCGGCATATTCCATTTATTTCCTCGCGTCGCGATATCCCGCATTGGACGCTCTGCTGCATCCTAAGCCGCCCCCTGGGATGCCACCGCCCCCGCCAGATCCGCCGCCGTTGCTGCCGACGCCCGAGCCGATCGGATGATCTTCCGCCCGGGGAACTCCGAACCCATATGGAGTGTCTAATCTTTTCAGACACGCGCGTGCCTGAGAGGAGCAACCCCGTATGGCGTTCTCAATGGCAGGCGGTGGTCCGTCCCGGCCCGGAATCAATGTCACGCCGCTGATCGATGTCCTTCTGGTGCTGATCATTGTGTTCATGGTGATTGTGGCGACAACGAAGGAGTACAAAGTCGATGCGCTTCTTCCTCAACCGGGCAAACCGGAGCAACCTCTTCAGAACGAGCGCACCATCGTGATTCAAATCATATGGACTGCGCGGAGTCAGTTTCCACTGCTCAAAATCAATCAGGAACCCGTACCTTGGGAGCAACTGGAACCGAACCTGGAACGAATCTTCCTGGGTCGAGCGGAGAAGGTCGTGTACGTCAAAGGGGATGAAGGTCTGGACTTTGAGTATGTGGCACAGGTCGTGGCCGAAGCTCACAACGCGGGCATCAAACGGGTCGCATTGCTGACGAAAGACCTTGACTAGCAGCGCACGGTGGGCAGGCCGGAGGCAACTTAGCCCCGGGCCCGGTTCTTGATCCAGATCGGCGTGCCCAGGAATCCAAAGGCCTTGCGAATCTGGTTTTCCAGGAAGCGCTGGTAGGCGAAGTGCAGCTTCACCTTGCGGTCAGTGAAGATCACGAACGTCGGAGGCCCGACCGCGGCCTGGGTCATGTAGAAAATTCTGACCTGCTGCCGCGCGGGAACCGAAGCGCGTTCGAAGTCAACGTGCTTGAGGAAGCGATTCATCTCGCCGGTTCCGACGCGCTTGCGTCGTTCGCTGGCCACTTCTTCGAGCGTGGGAAATATTTTCTCGGTACCTTTTCCGGATGAGGCGGAGACGAACAGTATGGGTGCATAGCTGAGAAATTTCAGCGCATCCCGCAATCTCTCTTCGTAGGCTATGCGATCGGCAGGGCGCTTGTTCTCCTGCATGCGCGAGGCTTTTGTCTGCCGTCCGGTGCGTTCCTTGCCGCTGACGACCAGATCCCACTTGTTCACAATGATGATCATGGAGCGACCACTCTCGTGGGCGTATCCGGCGATGGCGGCATCGAGCTGGCTTACACCTTCGGTTGCATCGATCACCAGCAGCGCAATGTCGGCGGCCTCCAGGTGCTTGCGCGCCATCACGACGGAGAGCTTTTCCGCCATCAGGTGCGTCTTACCCTTGCGCCGGATGCCAGCGGTATCAATGAAGCGGAAACGCTTGCCGTGGTGCTCGACGATCTCGTCGACGGCGTCACGTGTAGTTCCAGGGATAGGCGAGACGATCGAACGCTCGGCGCCGGTCAGCCGGTTCAGCAACGTGGATTTCCCGACGTTGGGGTGCCCAATGATCGCCACTTTGGTCTCGTGAGACTCGGTCCCCTGAGATTCTCCTGTTTCCTCCGCGTCCTCAGTTGCCTCTATGGTTAATTGATGCCGCAACGGCGATATCTCGAAGATGGCGTCCAGCAGGTCATCCAAGCCACGGGCGTTTTCAGCGGAGATAGGGAACACCTTGCGGATTCCAAGACGATGAAACTCGTCGGTGAGGCTCTGCTGCTTCTCGGTGTCAACTTTGTTGACGGCGAGGAAGAGCGCCTTGCCGGAGCGGATTAGCTGGCGAGCCAGTTCGATATCCGAAGATGCCATTTCCATGCGGCCGTCCACCACCATGATGACAGCATCGGCTTCTACCAGAGCGACCTTCGCCTGGCGGAAAATCTCTGCTGGGATGAAGTCTTTATCTTCGGGGAGAATGCCCCCTGTATCCACGATGCGGAGATGGCGTCCACGCCATTCCGCTTCGCCATAGAGACGGTCGCGCGTGATGCCGGGTTCGTCGCCAACAATGGCGCGACGCGAGCCTACCAAGCGATTGAAGAGCGTGGATTTACCGACGTTGGGACGCCCGACGATAGCGACGGTAGGCATGCCGGCAGCGGCCGCAGCCGATGGTGAGGTCAAAGTCGGATGGGTCATAAGGTGTTAGGGCAAATCTGCACAGGCACTTCTTTGGCACAGACCGTTGTGGGCACGGGTCTCCGACCCGTGCAGGCCGAGCGCAGCTCGGCAGTTCTCAGCTCAAAGTTCCCAGCCGCTGCGGCCAACCGCCGCAGCCCGGAGGGTTCAGAGACCCATCCCTACACGGTCTCTATTATAGTGACTCTGTGCCTCCCGCCCCCCAGCCCGTCTCCGCCGCCAGGAAACGCGACGTTTCTCTATACCAGTTCTTCGCTCCGGGCGGAGTGCTTTCGCGAACCCACCCGGCCTACGAATTCCGCCGGGGACAGCTGCAGATGGCGCAAGCGGTCGAGCACGCGCTCGAAGAGAAGCGTCACTTGATCGTCGAAGCCGGCACCGGAACGGGCAAGACGCTGGCCTACCTGGTGCCCGTCATTCGTTCCGGCAAGCGCATCATCATTTCCACCGGAACCAAGAATCTGCAGGAACAGCTCTTCCATAAAGATATCCCTTTTCTCGAGCAAGCGCTCTTTCCCAACGGCGAAGGCAAGCTCAATGTCTGTTACATGAAGGGACGTAACAACTATCTGTGCCGCAAGAAGCTCTATGACTTCACCGACCAGCCCGTGCTCAGCGGCCTGGAGGAGATCGAACACTACCGCGCCATCGCCGCGTGGGAGAAGGTAACGCAAACCGGGGACCGGGCCGAACTAGCTTCGCTTCCCGAAGCCAGCGCACTCTGGCATAAGATCGATGCCCGCTCCGATACCTGCCTGGGGCAAAAATGCAGTGCCTGGGACCGCTGCTTCATTACCGAAATGCACCGCAAGGCGATGGAGAGTGACATCATCATCGTCAACCATCACCTGTTTTTCGCTGACCTTTCGATCAAGCAGCAGGCCGAGTATGCGCCCGATGCTGGAATCCTGCCCGAAGCTGCGGCCGTCATTTTTGACGAGGGCCACGAACTGGAAGATGTTGCCGGAAGCTATTTCGGAGTTTCGGTGAGCAATGGGAGATTCGAGGAGTTGTGCCGCGATGTGGAAGTCTCGCTGCAACGCAACCATATGCTGTCCGCTTCGCTCTCGGGCGCGCTGAAGAGCCTGCGGGAGCGGGCGATGTTCTTCTTCGCTCTGTTGCCAACAGGCGACGGCCGTTTCGCATTCGAAAGCCGGCGCGAGTTCATGGAAGAAAACGGCGACGAGTTTCTGGGCTTGCAGCAGTCGCTCACGCGTTTGGGGTCGGAGCTGGAGAACCTGCCGTCCAAACCGGAGGAAGTTTTCAACTTCGCCCGCCGCACTCAAGAGTTGCAGGTACAGCTCGGCTTCCTGATGGAGTCTGAAGACCGCAACACCGTCTTCTGGATCGAGCGCCGGCGCGGCGGGAGAGACAAGCTGAATGTTTTCCTCCAGGCTACTCCCATCGATGTGGCTCCGATCCTGAAGACCTGCCTGTTCGATAAACTCGAATGCGCCGTGCTGACCTCGGCGACGCTGGCCGTGGGCGGCAGCTTCGAATACATGCGCCAGCGGCTGGGACTGGAGCACGCCCGTGAAGCCGTCCTGCCTTCGCATTTCGATTATGAAAATCAGGCACTGTTCTACGTGCCTCCCGACCTGCCCGATCCCCGCACCCCGCAATTTACCGCTAAGGCGGCCGACCGCATTCGACGTCTGCTCGAAATCACACGCGGGCGGGCTTTCGTCCTGTTCACCAGCTACGCGCAGATGAACGATGTGTACCAGCGCCTCCTCGGCGAATTGGAATTCCCCATGCTGTTGCAAGGCGATGCCCCCAAGACTGCGCTTCTTGAAGAATTCCGGCTGACTCCACATGCCGTATTATTCGCGACTTCATCATTCTGGCAGGGCGTGGATGTGCAAGGCGAGCAACTGAGTTGCGTGATCATTGATCGCCTGCCATTCGCGGTGCCCAGCGATCCGGTGGTTGCGGCACGGGTGAAGTCCATCGACGCCGACGGTGGAAACGCGTTCTTCCAATACCAAGTTCCGGCGGCCGTGATTACGCTCAAACAGGGTTTCGGACGCCTGATCCGCTCGTTGCACGATCGCGGTCTCTTGGTGCTGCTGGACAACCGTATTCTGAAGAAACAGTACGGGAAGGTGTTCGTGGAAAGCCTCCCGCCCTATCGGCGGACCACCGACCTGAAGCAGGTGGAAGAGTTCTTCGGGATCGAGTAGCTTCTGCTTTTCCTTTGCGAAGTTCGCAAAGACTGCTGAAGATCGGTACATAGTCGGTCAGATCAGCCTGTGGCGTCTCTATCGAGGTAAAATAGAAGGTTAGATCATGCGCTGCGGTTCGGTCCGTATTCGCGCCGCTCGCCAAGAGGGTTCATGTACGAGGTGACGGTCGAAGATTCGTTTGCGGCAGGGCACTACCTGCGCAACTACAAGGGCAAGTGCGAGAATCCGCATGGGCACAACTACAAGGTACGGGTGACCTTGGCCGGCAAGGAACTGGACAAAGCCGGTTTGTTGCTCGATTTCAGAGAGCTAAAAGAAGCAATGAAACCGGTCATCGACCGACTGGACCACCAGATGATCAACGATCTCGAACCCTTCAAGGTGCTGAATCCCTCGGCGGAGAATCTGGCCAAATATTTTTACGACGAGACCAACGTAAATCTGGATCGCGTGACCCAGGGACGGGTCCGGGTCAAGAATGTCACCGTATTCGAAACCGATGTGACTACCGCGACTTACTCGGAGTAGCTTAGGCCAGTAAAGAGGGCTAGGAGTTCCGGCGATCTCAGCCGTTTATTTGTGCTATAGGGGTCCTTCGACTCGCCTGTCGTTTCGCGAGCGAAACCGTAGGGTCGCTCAGGATGACAACGCAAGCTAGAAACTGGAAACCAGAAACTGGGAACAGCTTCATGCAGATTACCGAGATTTACAAGTCGATCCAGGGCGAGTCCACTTATGCGGGGTTGCCTTGCGTCTTTGTACGGCTTACGGGCTGCAATCTGCGATGTTCCTGGTGCGACAGCGAGTACACGTTCACCGGCGGTCATCGCCGGACGCTGGAAGAAGTGATCGAAGAGGTGGAACAGTTGAGCCCAGGTGGCGGGTTGGTGGAGGTCACTGGCGGCGAACCTATGTTGCAGGAGCGCGAGGTGGTGCCGCTGATGCAGCGCCTCCTGGACGCGGGCTACACGGTTCTCCTCGAGACCAGCGGCGAACGTCCACTGGAGCGTGTGCCTCAGACGGTCATCAAGATCGTGGATGTAAAATGTCCGAACTCGGGTGAGGCCGACACTTTTCACATGGAGAACCTCGACTGCCTGAATCCGGAGGACGAGGTCAAGTTTGTGTTAAGTGATCGCGTTGACTACGAGTTTGCGCGTGACTTTGTATCTCGCCACCATCTCGATGGGCGAGTAAATTCGGTGCTGCTCTCGCCGGCTTTTAGCAAGCAGGCCAGCGGCGCCCGTGACGCCTCTGGCTGCCTGCTGGATCCGCGCGAACTGGCGGAGTGGATGCTCGCGGACGGAGTTCCGGCCCGATTGTCACTGCAGATCCACAAGTTCGTCTGGGATCCGGCCATGAAGGGAGTCTAGGAGATTGACGATTTCAGATTGTAGACTTCAGATTGAACGCCACAACCGGACACGATCGTTATCTGCAATCTGCAATCTGCAATCTGAAATATCTGACCTTATCTGGCCTGGTTTCATGGGTTTAGGGTGGGAAGACGATCCGGTTCCAAATGACATCTAAGTCATGGTGAAAGACACACAACGCGCGGTTGTTCTCTTAAGTGGCGGGATGGACTCCTGCGTCTGTGCCGCGCTGGCGGCACGCGACCACGACGCGGCCGCTGTGCACGTTAGCTATGGACAGCGTACCGAAGAGCGCGAGCGCCGGGCTTTCTTCGCCATTTGCGATCACCTGGGGATTCGGGACCGGCTACTGGTGAAAAACGAGGCGCTTTCCGCGATTGGCGGTTCGGCGCTGACCGACCGAAGCATTGGCGTTCCAGAATCCCACGCCATCGGACCCGATATTCCGGTAACCTATGTGCCTTTCCGCAACGCCCACTTCTTGTCGGCCGCGGTAAGCTGGGCGGAAGTGCTGGGGGCCGGTCAGATATACATCGGCGCGGTCGAGCAGGATAGTTCGGGATACCCCGATTGCCGTCCCGCCTATTACCAGGCGTTCAATGAGGTGATAAAGCTGGGCACGAAGGATGGGCGGATCGAAATCGTTACACCGTTGATCCAGTTGCGCAAGTCGGAAATCGTGCGCCTGGGCCTTGAACTGGGCGCGCCCTTGGATTTAACTTGGTCGTGCTACAGCCGGGAGGACAGCGCCTGCGGCGTTTGTGACAGCTGTGTTCTGCGCCTGCGAGCCTTTCAGGATGCGGGCAGCGTTGACCCGATTCCTTACGCGGCGCTGGCGCAGAGAGCTTAAGGGTCGCGCCCGCCCAGAAGCCGGCGCTGTGACATCAACATCAATACAGTTTTGTGAGCCGGGAGGCCAAAAAATGAAGCAACGTTTGCTGATGGTGGTGCTAGTGGCGGCAATGGCAGCGCTGTGCGTACCCCCGGTGTTCGCCCAAGCTACAGGGACAGTGAAGGGTGTCTGCAAAGACGCACAAGGGAATCCGATCGTGGGCGCCAACCTCGAATGGAATAACACCGATAACGGACGAAAGTACAACCTGAAGACGAACAAAAAGGGCGAGTACTTTTCGCTGGGCATCGAACCCGGCAAGTACAAAGTCACGCTGACCCAGGACGGTAAGCAACTGGACATGGTATCCGGCTTTCCGGTGGGAGCCGATGAAGCGACGCTCGATTTCGATCTGAAAAAATCCCAGACTGAGGCGGCTCAGCAGAAAGGCATTAGCCCGGAGCAGCTGAAGGCGATGCAGGAACAGCAAGCCAAGGCTGCGAAAGAGACCAACACGGTAAAGTCGCTGAACGAAAAGCTGGCCATTGCCAATCAGGCCATGCAGGGTGGCGATTTCGAAACTGCGATCACCACTCTCAATGAGGCCACGCAAGCCGATCCGACGCGCGACCTGCTCTGGGCCCGTCTGGGTGATGCCTATCTCAGCTCGGCTGCCAAGCAGACCGACACGGCGGAGAAGACGAAGCGATATGGCGAGGCTGTCACCGACTACCAGAAAGCGATCGACCTCAAAAAGAAAAACATGGAAGCCGGCGCCAAGCCCGATGATCCCAAAATTCTGGCCGCCTATTACAACAACCTGGGCCAGGCCGATGCCCGCACCGGTCAACTCGACGAGTCGGTCAAGGCCTATGACCTGGCGGCGCAACAAAATCCTGCCGGTGCGGCGCAGTACTACTACAACCAGGGAGCCGTGCTGACCAATAGTGGCAAGGTGGACGAAGCCAATGCGGCTTTCGATAAGGCGATCGCGGCCGATCCGACCAAGGCGGAGGCCTACTATCAGAAGGGCGTGAACTTGATCAACAAAGCCACAACCGACCCCAAGACCGGCAAGGTGATTCCCGCCGCCGGCACCGAAGAAGCCCTGAACAAATATCTCGAGCTGCAGCCCACCGGGCAGTTCGCCGATGGCGCCAAGAGCATGCTCCAATACATCGGGAGCAGCATCGAAACCAGCTACGGTTCGAAGAAGAAGGCCGCAACCACGAAGAA
The DNA here is from genome assembly GCA_963803655.1 of Terriglobia bacterium. Classification (GTDB taxonomy): domain Bacteria; phylum Acidobacteriota; class Terriglobia; order Terriglobales; family Acidobacteriaceae; genus JAIQFF01. The sequence goes on along the minus strand of CAWDNR010000004.1, from coordinate 97,417 downwards.
ATAATCTGCCATCCGAATCATCGCGGCGGCCCAGGCGGGCCGCCCTCTTTGTTGTCTATGTAGGCGCGAGCGCCCACGCTCGTGCGGCAGCGCCCCGGACGCTTCCGCACGGGCATGGGCGCTCGCGCCTACATTACCAAGGTCTATGTCCCTGACGTTCTTCGTAGAATGCCGCCATCGTTTTCGCTACAGTTGATCCAGATCGCAAAGAAAAGCATCAGGACTACGACCCGCAGGCTCGAAAGCCCTCCCCCGTCCGGGCTCTAACTTCCTGGCTAAAAGAAGAAAATGGCTGCACCAGGCACAGCACCGCTTCAGGTTACGCTCGAACCGGCATCAAGCTCCGGCGCGGCGGCCACGCACGCCCTGCTGGCTGCCATGCTGGGTGCAACAGACAAAGTAAGCGACCTGATCTTTTCGCCCGGCCGTCCGCCCCAGGTGGAAGTCTATGGACAGCTGATGGCCGTCCAGGGTCAGGGATTGGGCGTGCTTACCGCGGACGATACCCGCCGCATCGCCTCCGATCTCATCGGCGACAATAAGCAGGCCATCAACGTGTTACGCGAACAGGGGTCCTGCGATATCTCCTTTGGTTTGCCCGGACTGGCTCGCTTTCGGGTGAATGTTTTCATCCAGCGCGGCAGTTGTGCAGTGGTAATGCGGGTGATTCCAACTACGATTCCGGAGTTCTCCGCTCTGGGTTTGCCGCCTCAGCTGGGGGACGTCGCTTTTCTCAGGGACGGCATCGTCCTGGTGACAGGGGCGCGCGGGTCAGGAAAATCTTCGACACTGGCGGCGCTGCTGGATCGTATCAACGAGAAGCAGAACTGCCATATCATCACCATCGAGGATCCGATTGAGTTTCTCCACAATCACAAGCAGTCGACCATCCATCAGCGCGAACTCCACAGCGACACCCCGAACTTCGCGCTGGCCTTGCGTGCGGCGTTGCGGCAAGCGCCCAAGGTGATCCTGGTGGGCGAACTGCGCGATCGCGAAACCATGGAAATGGTTCTCGAAGCCGCGGAAACCGGCCACCTGGTCCTTTCCAGCCTAAACGCTCCGAATGCGGTCAAGACTTTGGAACGCATCGTCTCTGCCTTCCCGCCGTTGGAGCAGTCATCGTTGCGCGGCCGTCTGGCCAAGACCCTCCGCTACGTGATTTCGCAGCAGCTCATCCCGCGTAAAGGCGGCGGCCGAGTCGCTGTTCTGGAGGTTTTCAAGAACACCCCGCGCACCGCACACTACCAGGATTGCGAGGATCCGGCTGGTGCCAACTTGCTGGATGCCATTAGGAACAGCGCCACGGAAGGCATGCGGAGCTTCGACCAGGAGATCGAAAAACTGGTCCGGGCGAACGTTGTGGACCCGGAAGCAGCCTTGAGCTACGCCACCGATCCCCAGCAGCTGCAGCGCGCCCTAAGCCAGTAAAACCCTTCCCTGAAAAGCCGCCACGGATCTGCACGGATTCACACGGATCCACCAAAACCCGAAAACATCAAAAGATACATCCGAGAACTTCCGCGAAAATCCGTGGCCTCCGTTGGGGCGGCTTTCCGCAAGCAACCCTCTCCTGACCCTCGACCATCTCTATTCAGCTGATCCGGCGAAAACTAACAGATTTTCGCGCTGAATCTCCAGTCGCGATACCATCATCTGAGACTGTTATAGAGGAGAAAAACATATGGCTTTCGAGTTACCCCCCTTACCCTACGACTATTCCGCTCTTGAACCCACCATCGACACCGCCACCATGAAGCTGCACCATGACATGCATCATGCGGCCTACGTGAAGAACCTCAACGCGGCTCTCGAGAAACATCCGAATCTCCAATCCAAGGGCGCCGAAGATTTGATTCGCGACCTGAACGCCGTACCGGAAGATATTCGCGCCGCCGTGCGCAACAACGGGGGCGGTCACGTCAACCACAGCATGTTTTGGAAAATCATGAAGCCGAAAGGTGGAGGCGATCCCAGCGGCCCCATTGCGGAGGCGATCCAGAAATCCTTCGGCAGCTTCAAGGATTTCCAGGCCAAGTTCAATGATGCCGGCGTCAAGCAGTTCGGCAGCGGCTGGGCGTGGCTGGCCGGCAAGCGCAGCGGCGAGGTGCAGATTCTCAGCACCCCCAACCAGGACAACCCCATCTCCCAGGGCCTTTTCCCCATTCTTGGCAACGATGTTTGGGAGCACGCCTACTACCTCAAGTACAACAATCGCCGTCCGGAATACCTGGCGGCCTGGTGGAACGTGGTCAACTGGGAGGAAGTTAACAAGCGCTACGCGAGCCTGAAGTCAGGCCAATTGGAGCCAGCACTGGCCCGATAGCGCAGCGCAACCAAGTAGCGCCGGCCTCCGGCCGGCTGTCCCGAGGGCGTCGCGCCCTCGGAGGCCCGGCGGGAATGCCCGCCGGACAGCCGCCCGGACGGCGGCGCTACTTTCCGATCTGCCGCGATTCGACTCCCCGGGCGATAATGGATATTATTTTTCGGTCATCGACCACAGCGACAGCGCCCACTCTGGAGTTGGCTATGAAATTCTCTTCCCTGGTGACGAGTGGGTTCGCTGTCTTGCTAGGACTGTTCTCAATTATTAATGTGACTTGGGCGCAGTCCGAAGCTGCCGTAGCCGCCAGAGATTACTCTTTCACCATTTCGACCGCGCAACCCTGGACCGATACCGGCGTGGACTTGCAGGCCGGGCAGGCCTTGCAAATCAATTCCAGTTCCGCGGCGAGCTGCGATCCGGCGGGCGTGAGCGGCGCAGCCAGTTCGGGTCTTCCCGTGGTCTCAGCTCCAGCCGGAGCGTTGATCGCCAGGCTGCAGTCGCAGGGTGTGCCGGTCCTGATCGGCAGTGGTAAGCAGCTCAAAGTCGACGGGTCCGGCCATCTCTACCTTGGAGTAAACGCTTCCGGCACGCCGCCATGTAGTGGCAGCTTTTCGGTCAAGATCCATATCACGTCCGGGACTGCGGCAGCTGCGCCTGTGGCGGGCAACTCACTGACCGCCACTTCGACGTCTGCGACGTCGACGTCCGCAGCTTCATCCAGTGGAGCGCAAACGCCAGCGTCGCCGCAAGACATCAAATCGAAACTGGCCAGCGCTGCCCAGGTTTTTCTTTCTGGACAATTCGGCAGCGGCGCAACGCCTTCCACCGCTTCTTCTTCCTCGGTTGCATCGGCGGGGAGTGACGTGGTCTCACCGACTTCTGCGACTACCGCGTCAACTCCGGTAGCGCTGAAGGTGTCGTCGGCAAAGTTGGATTCTGCCTTGCAAAAGGACATCGACGGCCTGCCCCGGCGCGTCAACGATGAGTTCAAGAATCAGGGCGACATGGTGAACTTCATACTGGTGGGTTCCGAGCAACAGGTAAAGGACGCTCTGGACGCCGCCAGCTGGCGCATTGCAGACATCGACAACAAGGAAGCGGTTATGAAAGCCGTGCTCGAGACCTACGAGAAGAAAGACTATCTGCAGATGCCGATGAGCCAGCTCTACCTGTTCGGGCGCAAGCAGGACTACGGGTACGAATTGGCCCAGGCGTACTCCGTCGTCGCCAGCCGTCACCACTTCAGGATCTGGAAAGCGCCGGTTACCTGGAACGGACAAACTCTCTGGGCCGGGGCCGGTACCCACGACATCGGGTTTGAAAAGGACCAGCGCAACGGAAAGGTGACCCACAAGATCGATCCGGCGGTGGACGGCGAGCGCGACAATATCGGCCAGACCCTGCAGACCTCTGGCAAGGTGAAGAGCCTTTCTTACTACCTGCCCCCCGATCCAGTGCAGGGAGCCAAAAATGCCACCGGCGGCGGATATCACTCCGACGGCCGTATTCTGGTGGTGGTGCTGCAGTAGTAGCGCCAGCATCCCTCCGACTTCCCTCAGGGCAAGCCTTGCCGAAACGGCGGCGCTACCAAATTCCAGCAACAAAAAAGGGGCCCCGAAGGGCCCCAGTAGAGTTGCTTTGTGCGAGAGGCTAGAAGGTGAATTTGGCCACAAGTCCGATGGTGCGAGCGTTGCTGGCAAATACCGCCCTCGGGTTGTTGAAGATGGCATTGCCAGGAGTCAGGTAGTTCAAATAGCTCGTACTGTTCGGTCCAGTGATGAACGAAGTAACGTCATTCACTCCCAGTCCCTGTCCAGGATTACTCCCAGGAATGAACTGGGGGTGATTGAACAGGTTGGCAAATTGTGCGCCGATACGGAATTTGACCCGCTCAGTGATGTTGAGGTCCTTATAGGTCGCGACTGAAAAATCGTTGGTCGGTGCCGTCGCCAGCGTGTTGCGACTGCTGGTAGCCAAAGCACCAGCGCCGGCAACGATGTACTGGGCCTTGGGATTGTTGGCGCTGTAGCCCACGAGGAACGGGAACGAGTCAAAATTCCCCGGTCCAGCAGGCCCGACGGTCGGGTCGAAATCATGTTCTCCACACACGCCAAAGCTTGGCATCGCGCTCTGGCACAGCGGAGTGACTCCGGACCCTGTTCCAGGGATGCCACCGGCATTGAAGACTGCCCGATCGCCGGCGGAATCGCCGTTTAGATTGGCATCCACTGCTGATTGTACCGTCGCCCACTGGGGTGACTCATAGGTATAGACCGGGCTGAAGCCCCAGTTACCTACGATGTTCCGCATGAGCCAGTTGCCTTGTTTGAAGTAAGGCAAATCGTAAACCGCCGCCAGGGTGAAGCGGTGGGTTCGTGAGAGAGGAGATACAGACCGCTCAGCGTCCCAATTCTGGAAGTCTTGCGGACGGCGAGGCGTGAGGCTGGTGGAAAAGAAGTCAGCCGTGCTGTTGTCGATGTTGCGGCTGTAGGTGTAGGCGGCTTGGAACATCAACCCGTGGCTGAAGCGCCGGGTGAGCTGGGTCTGCAGTCCGTGGTAGATGGAATAGCCGTTGGGTGAATCCGCCACGATGTTGTTTTGATTGAAGCCGGCGTTGGCAAATTCCGGTATGAATGAGCCCGGAGCTCTCAGGCCAGCCAGCGTCGTGGTCAAACCGTCCACCTGCGCCTGTGATGGTTGCTGCAGGAAAGTCGGCAAGAAGGCTTGCGGAGAAACCAACGCCCTGCGGTTAATTCTGTTTTGGACATCCAGATGGACACCGCGCGTTCCCACATAACGAATCTCGGCGGTGAAATCCTTGGCGAAGGAATGTTGGACGCCCAAATTCCAGTTGATTGAATAGGGTTGTTTCACGTCAGGCGGTATCCAGTTGGACGTGAGAGCGCGTGCAGTGGGCCCGTCGAGCACCTGAATTCCTGTTCCACCTCCCGGCAAGCCACCACCCGCCAAGAAGCCCGGCGTGGGGGCGGTCAGGTCGACATCACGCGTGGCGCCGATTTGTGGAGGCACCGCGAGAATGCCGATGTTGTCGTAAAGCACATCGTAGGCTAGCCCAAATCCGCCGCGAATCGAGGTTGTGCCGTTATTTCCCGGTGAGTAGGCGAAACCAACGCGAGGAGCCCAGTTGTTCTTGGGAGCCCGCGGCGCGTCGAACAACAGGGGCTGGTTCACTGAGCCCGGCACGATAATGCTCGGCGTGTTCGATACGGCATTCAGGGTTTGCTGAGCCTCGCTGGTGGAGACCGTCGTGTACTCGTAGCGGATTCCAAGGTTCAGTGCCAGATGCGAGTTCAGTTTCCAGTTGTCATTGGCGTACCAGTAGACCGCCTTCTGGTTGCCGTAGTAAGTCACGGAACCCTGGCTGCGCTCGCCAAAGTTATCCGGCGAGATGTCTTCCAGGAACTTCTGTGTGGAGTTGTAGTCGTAGTCGCCGCGCTGACGTTGAGTAAAGCTCTGCGGCGAAATGTACCAGCGATATTCACCACCGAACTTCAGGGTGTGAGCGCCCTTGGTCCAGGTGATGTTGTCGACGCCCTGGTAGAGGTTCTGAATGGTGAACTGCGGAGCCTGGGAATCAGGTCCGAGTTGAAGGCCGTTGCCACCGAGATCCAGCAAGATGAGATTGGGGAAGGCATCCAACCCGGGGTACTTGAAGTTCCCGTCCGGCAGAGTGTTGTAGTACCGATTGAAGCCTACTCGAAACTCGTTGATGATCGACGGGCTGAAGGTGTGGTACTCGCCCAGGGTAAACAGGTGAAAGCGGAAGGGCTCAATCGTATAGAACGCCGACAAATTCGCAGATTGGTCGACTTTATCCAGCTTGTTGTAAATGTAACGACCGCGCAGCTGATCGCGGGAAGATATGTTGTAGTCGACGCTCTGGACGTAGTTTTCAAAGTTCTGAAAGGCGGGATTTGCGACCGAAACCGCACCGATCGGGACTGAGCCAGCCGCGCATGAGCCACTCGCCGGAGCCGAGGCGTATGGGAGACAACCGCTCGCACTGGCCGCTACTGGCACGTATTGCTTGAATACTCCAAAGTTGGTGGCACTGAGGTTCGGGTCCGTGGCGATCGCCGCCAAGCCGCCCGCCGTAGGCGTCAATACCTGACCGCCCGCTGTGGCGGTCAGCGATATACCTTGGCGCTCAAAATTACTGAAGAAAAACAATTTGTTCTTGATGAGGGGACCGCCAAATGTGGCGCCGTAGCGGTTGCTGTCAAAACGGGGATTGGAAGTGAGGCCCTGGAGCACGAAGGCATTGTCCACAGCGTTCAGGTTGCGGTTTCTGAAGTACTCATAAAGCGAACCGTGGAAAGTGTTGGTCCCACTCCGGATAGTGGTGTTGAACTGCCCGCCGGACGAGTGGCCAAACTCGGTGTCGAACTGGTTCGCCAGCAGCGTGAAATTGTCCACTGCATCGTTCGGAACCGTGATCAGGTTGCCGGTGACTGCCTTATTATTGTTGTCAACACCCTCGACCGTGAAGTTGTTGTTATATGGCCGCTGGCCGCCCACGGAGGGCCCGACTCCGATTCCCATCGCACTCGACTGGGCGACTCCCGGGCTCAGCAGGGAAAGGTTCAACACGCCTGCGCCAGTTCCTCCGGTCGAGGTAATGCCCAAGTCCTGAGAAAACCGCGCGTCATAGTTGGTTTGAATCTGGGCCGAAGTGGTGTCGATGGTCGCAGCCACGCCAGAGACCTCAATGGTCTCGCTGGTCGAGCCCAGCGCCAGCGTGAAGTTCAGAGTACCCGTCTGGTTGAGCACTACCTCCACCTGCTGGACAGCCGTCTTAAAACCGGTGGTCTTCACCACGATCCTGTAAGTGCCTACCGGAAGATTTTCGAAGCGGTATGCACCCGTGTTGCCCGAGGCTGTCGTTGTTGTTATTCCAGTGTCGATTTTCGTGGCTTCGACACTCGCGTTAGTCACGACCGCGGAGGAAGAATCGCTGATCGTGCCTACGAGGTTGCCGCTGATGGCCTGGCCATAGGCTCCGCTCGAACTCACCGCGATCAATCCCAGCAAAGCCAGTCCGAAGGCTGTCGCTTTTAACATCGATATACATCGATTCATACATTCTCTCCCAAGCTTAAAGTGTGAAACCCGGAGCACAACGAAACACTTCGCAAACACTGTTGAGGTCGCACTGTCATTGTGCGTTACGTTTTATTCTCAACTGACAGCGAATATGCATAGGAGCAACTGACATTCCACAACATCGTCTGGTGAGAGCTCGTGTTCACTTGCAGTTGTGATTGCGCGATGGAAACTAATATTGAAAACGGGACACACTTCGTTTTTCTGCTATGAGATCTCGTACGAATGCCCGCATAAACACTGCATCATTCGTGGGATGTTATGTATCGGTGTAGCGCCGGCGTCCCGCCGGCCCGATTGCGGGCTTGAAAGCCCGCGTAAATTCGAGACCGGCCCCTTCCCGTTCGGTAGCGCTTGCACTGAAGGGAAAAACTGGAAGAGTGAAGAGAAGGAATGAACCGGCCAGATATCAAATCATGCTGATCGTGACCGTCACCCACTTGCCGGTGGGAATTGTGGTCACGAGCTTGATGACATATGGGGCTTCCTTCGTGATCCAGAAGATGCTGTGGCTCTTGTTGGCGTAGTTCCCCTCCGTGTCAACCGGCCAGGCCATCACCTGTGTGCCCGGTCCCGCGTCCACCAGTTCTTGCTTGCCCACCGCGACTGTGATCCAATCCAATTCGTCGCGGTCTTCCGAGAGCGTGGGAAGCGTAGCTTTGAAGCCTTCTTTGAGGGGGAGCGCCGCCAGCAGCACTCCATACATTCCTCCGTTGTAGTCAAAAACAGGTTCCTTCATCTCCAGTTGCCCGGCGTCATTCTTCGTTTCATCAACGGAGCTTCCCCGCCGATATTTCACCCGAGCACTGTCGAAATCACGATGTGCCCATTCCCCTGTGTCGCTTCGCTTGAAGTCCATGGAGACCGGCGCCATGGTCTTTGGGTCAAACACATTTACATAAGTGGTCACGATGTTGTACTTGGCGTAGTCGGCCATCTGGGTACGTTTGAGCAAGTGTCGTCCATTGACGTCCATCGCTGCGAGTTCATCCGTCCAGGTGCCAACCAGGAATGAATCTTTACCCGGAAACGCATAAACAACTTTCCACGCATTCTTGTAGGGTTTGAGGAACGACCCGTCAACGATCGAATCGCCGAGCCTGATCGTTGTCGGCGGTGGCGGAGATTGAGCTTGTATGAATGAGGGAAGTAGAGCCAGTACCAGAGCGGCGAGAGCAACTCCGCGGAAAAGCGCACTGCGCGCCTGAATCATATCCTTTTCCACGAGGCTTAGACTCGCTCAATAGAAAACTGTTAGCCGGAGCAATGGAGGACGGGCGGGACGCCCGTCCTCGACAAGCGGAAATCCTCAACCCTTCAGGCCCATGCGGGCCATCAGCGCCTGGAAACGGGCGTGGCCGCGCAACGGGTCCAGGCGCGAGTCCAGGGCAGCGTGCACAGTAAGCCAGGACGAGCGCACGTCTACAGAGCGTTCCAGCCAATCCAAAGCGGCTTCGGTTTTCCCCAGAGCAACACACACCAGTGCCAGCGCGAATGGCTCGAAGTATTTCTGCTCCCACAGCCGTTCTCCTTCTTCGAGGATGGCGAGCGCTTTCTCGACGCGTCCCGTGACCGCGAGCAAGTGCCCGGTAAACGCACGGAACACCGGGTTACCACCAAAGTCAGACCCCATCTGCGCGAACGCTGTCTCTGCGGCGTCGTACTGGCCAAGCCTTTCCATGGAGACGGCAAGCCAGAGATGCGCGAAGGGATAACGATCATCGAGTTCGAGTAACTGGCGGGACTGCGCCGCCGCGCGCTCGTACTGACGCGCCAGCATGAAGCACCACGCCGCATGATGCTGCAAACTGAGCGATAGGGGATCGATTTCGAGCGACCGGAGTTGCGCCACGATCGCTTCATCGGCGCGTCCCTGCGCCAGCAATACCAATGCCCGTCGGTCATGAACCAGAGCGTCGTTCGGGTCGCGCTGAACCGCTCTATCCATTTCGGCGTTGGCCTCCGCCCAGTCGCGATGCAGCCAGCCGTGCGTCATGGCCAGCGCCGCGCGGCCCGGTGCGAAGTCCGGATCGATCGCTACCGCGCGGGCCGCGGCTGCAGCCGCCTTCTCCAAATATTCTTTCGGCACGCCGGCATTGAAGAAGGTAAGCACGATCAGCGTTTCCGCCAGGCCCTGATAAGGCAGCGCGTATTCCGGGTCCGCCTGAATGGCGCGCTCAAAATAATGCAGCGCCTTGGCCAGACTATCGCCAGTTCTCTGATGCCATTGGTGTAGTCCTTGCAGATAAAAACGGTACGCTTGCGGATCGCCCGTATGCTTCGGAGGCTTTTCTCCGCTCCTCAGCCGCGGCCGCAGTTTAGCGGTAATCTGCGAGGTGATCTGCTCTTCGAAGTTCAGGATGTCCGCCAGATTTCCCTGGAACCTTTCACCCCAGAGTTGGGTTTCCGAGGCGACGTCCTCAAGCTCAGCCTGCACTCTCAGCGTCTCCCCGCGTCGCAGGACACGGCCTGTGAGTAACGCGCGCACGCCGAGTTCCCGACCCAAGGTCTCGCTATCGACATCTTTGTCCTTGTAGCGGAACACCCGACTCCTCGCCACCACACGCAACCCCGGCAGGCGGGCGAATGCGTTGATGAGACTTTCGGTGATCCCGTCGCTGAGGAAGTCTGTATCCGGACTGCCGCTCGCGTTCTGAAAGGGCATCACGGCCAGGGAATCGATCAATGATTCTTGCGTTGGAGTCGGGGTCGCAATGGAGGTTGGCCCGAGTGTTGGCCCGGACGCTGGCGCGACTGTTGGCGATGACAACGACTTCCCAGAAAGGATTGATCGCAGAGATGACGCAAAGATCCGGGCAGATCGGCAACGCCGTTCGGGCGATTTCTCCAGGCACTCTGCCGTCAATTGGATCAAGTCAGGAGGGAGGGCGGTCGGTAGCAGTGCGGGATCGTCGCGCAAGATCGCCGCCAGCGCCTCCACCGGAATAGGCCGCTGAAAAGGGGGATGGCCGGCAAGCATCTCGTAAAGGACGCAGCCCAGGGAAAAGATATCGCTGGCGGTGCCGGCGGCCTCGCCGCGCACCTGTTCGGGAGACATGTACCCGACAGTCCCCATGGCGAGGCCGGCTCCGGTGAGCACCGTTTCTTCTTGCTGAACACCGGCAGGCGTCCAGCGTGCCCAAACCGAAATCGAGAATGACCGTGCGGCCTGGCGAGCCATCGGTAAATTGAGTTAGAAAGATATTTTCCGGCTTCAGGTCGCGGTGGACAATGCCCTGGAAGTGGGCGGGAGCCAGGCCTTCGGCGATTGCTGCCGCAATCTCCGCTGCTCCACGCTAGTCGGGCGGCGAGCGCTTAAGACGCCCGCGCAGGGTCTCGCCTTCCAGCAGTTCGGTTACGGTGTATGTGAGACCGCCATGTTCGCCGAAATCATAAACGCAGAGCAGGTTGGGATGAGACAGTGCCGCAACGATGCGAGCTTCGCGATGAAAGCGGGCCAGAGCCTGCGGGTCGGCGACCGTTTCCTGAGGCAGTACCTTGATCGCGACATCTCTGCCCAGCTGCGGATCGGTTGCTCGATAGACTTCGCCCATACCCCCGGCGCCTAGCAGTCCGACCACCTCGTAACGTCCTAGACGTGTACCGGCTGGCAGCGACATATCTTCACCGGTCCCTGACTACTGCAGCTTGGCGTACTCCGTTTTGATCTCCCGCAGCACGGGGATGTCCGGATCCGCATTCTTCCAAAGAGCGAAGAAATCCTGATAGGCCACGCGACCGCGAGCCTTGTCACCCGCCAGGACATAGGCGCGGGCCAGGCCGACTTTGGCCAGCGGCATGATGGGATCGATGTTGATAGTATTTTTCAAGTCCAGCAGGCGCTGAAAGGCTTGCACCGCGTCGCTGCCGCGCCCGGCTTTGAGGTAGGCATTCCCGCGAACATACAGCACACCAGAATTCGCTCGCGCGTACACCAGCGCGCTGTCGAGCAGGTCAATCGCCTTGCCCGGGTTTTCGTGATTCAGTTCAATCTGAGCCTTGATCAGCGGCACGGCGACGAATTGCACCAGCGTATCGTAAGGACGTTTCTGGGCGACATCGTCGGCCAGCTTCGCCGCGCGCGCATCTTCGCCTGCCATAGCCAGGGCGCTCGCACAGTAGAGCACCACATTGCGTGACTGGGACAGCTTCAGGGCCTGGGCTACATCTTCCAGGGCGCGGGCCTTGTTCCTGAGAGTGGCTTCAGTGAACGCTTCTTGCGCATATTCGTTGGCCGCCGCTTCCTTGAAGCCCAGCCGTCCGGCCGCTTCTCTCTGCTTCTGTCCGAAGTTTCGTCCCGCCTTGATTTGCCCGCCATAGGCGGCCATCGCTGACCGCATCCCGGTTTCGGTGAAATCGCTCTGCGGATCGTTCCTCATCAAATCCAATTCCCGTTCCATGGTAGCCTGGTCGCCCTGCAACCAGGCAATCATGGCCAATGAAGAGTGGGCCAACGCCGCGCCAGCCTTGTGCTGCAGGGCCTCGTTGAACGTGGCCTTGGCCTCGTCAAGGCGGTTCAAACCGGCGTAGGCAAAACCCGCGTTCGAGTATCCGCTCGCGCTATCGGGATCGAGTTGCACCGCCTGTCGCGCATTCTCTAGCGCGTTCTCAAACTGTCCCATCTGGATGTAAACCGCGGCGAGATTGTTATAGGGAATCGAATCCCGCGGATAAGTCTGCTTGTAAAGTTCGAGGGCGGTGATGCCCTTGTCGAGTTGTCCGGAGTCGACGTAGTAAGTGCGACATGATGTAGAGCTTTTCGTGCTCGCTGGCGCGATCCCGCAGTTCGAATGCCTTTTGCCGGTTGGTTTCCGACAGTTCGCTTTGTCCCAGATTGTTGTACACCGTCCCCAGGCGGGCGTACGCCATGGCGAAATTGGGATCCAGTTCCACCGCGTGCTGGTAGAGCGGCAGGGCGGCGAGTTCGTCGAAACTCTGATGCTTCATGTCTCCCAGGCTGAACGCCTTCAGCGCTTCCAGAGATGAAGTGGTCGCTTCCGATAGCGGTTTGTCGTATTTCTGCACCGAGACCAGAGATTCTCCCAGCTTCTTGCGCAAACTGGAACCCGCCTGCATGCAGCGAATTCAAAACTGATTCCTTGCTCGTCGCCTGCACCTCTTCACGGGCGAGCGATTCTCCCGTGCCGGCGTTTACCGCATCCAGGGTGATCACATACTGGCTGCCCATGTTGGCGATCGAACCGTTCAGCATGGCTTTGATGCCGACACGCTGGCAGATCTCGCGCCCCACGTCCCCGGTGATGCGCTCATCAGGAGTGCGTCCCATGAACTGCAACGTCTGCCTCACCTTTTGTTCGGGAAAGACATTCAAGTAGGGCGACTGCTCCAGATCCACCGCCAGCGCTTTCTTGAGAGTACCGTCAAAAACCGGATCGGCCGTGGTGTTCACAAAATCTGTGACCAGAATTGCATCCCGCTCCGTCATCACCGCCCGGGTCCGGCGCAGGAAGACGGTCATTGCCAGTCCAAGGACAGCCAGTACAACGATCGCCATGACTACCAGATTCCAGATCCGGCCGGGCTTCCGCTCGCGCGGCGCCCGGAGCGTGCGGAACTCGACGCGGCGGAGATCAAGCCCGAGTCCGTGTCGCGCTTCAACCGCTTCAGGTCCGCCCGCACTTCGGCTGCACTCTGGTAGCGCAGGTCGCGGTCCTTCTCCAGCAGTTTGTTGATGATCTCTTCCAATTGCAGCGGCACGTCGGGATTCAACCGCACCGGCAGCACCGGAGGACGATTCAAAATGGCCTCGAAGATAACGGGGGACGTGTCCCCACGAAAAGGCAGCGCGCCCGTGGCCATTTCGTACAGCACCGCGCCGAACGAAAACAGATCGGTGCGCGTGTCCAGGTCCTTGCCCGCGCGCCTGCTCAGGGGACATGTAGGCGACGGTTCCTACCGTGCGATCCGGGGCTGGTTAGCATTTCCTCGTCCACCGTAACCTCGGAGCCGCCGGTGACCCCACCCACTACGGCTTCCGCCTTCAGCGTCTTTTTCGCCAGTCCGAAGTCCAGGACCTTGGCCTGGTTGCGGCTAGTGACAAAAATGTTGGCCGGCTTGATGTCGCGGTGAATAATGCCCTTGGAGTGCGCCGCCTCGAGCGCGTCCGCGATCTGGATGGCCAACTCCATCAGCACATCCATCTCCAGGGCATGCTTGCCGATGCGCTGCTTAAGGGTTTGCCCCTCCAGCAGCTCCATGGCGATAAAATAGCGGCCGTCGGCCTGCCCGATCTCGTAGATCGTGCAGATATTAGGGTGATTCAGAGCCGAGGCGGCCCGGGCCTCGCGCTGGAAACGCTCCAGCGCCGACGGATCTTTCTCCAACTCTCCGGGCAGGAACTTCAAAGCAACGTGCCGGCCGAGGCTCAGGTCCTCAGCTTCGTACACCACACCCATGCCCCCGCCGCCAAGCTGATGCAGGATGCGGTAATGGGAGATGGTTTCGCCCGTCATCAGCCAGGGAGCTCCAAAAATGATGTCCCGATGGTAGGCTGCGCTCATGGTCAAGTCAATGTGAGAGCCGGGCTTAGACAGTGCCTAACCATTGTTGCGCCGGGCTCCGAGCCCCATAGCCTTGCGCAAAATTCCGCCGGTGCGGTGGCGTTGAACTGCATTTGGTCTTGTGATACGTTCTGGCCACACCATTAGTTTCGTAATGGTTCACGACGGGTCGGACCTGATTAGCGGCTCGGATGACAGGGCTCAGCTCAATCGCTGTTTCATCCGATTCGCGCTTGGGACCACCTGGTCGGAGGGCGCATGAAGTTCTGTAAAGTGTGCCTGCTCGCGTGCACATTTCTCTTCGCGCTTCCCGGGAACTGCCTGCCACAATCCCCCATGGTGCCGTGGCTCACCCGCTCTGCGGACAACTCCAGAAGCGGTTGGAATCTGCACGAGACTCAACTGACGCAGGCATCGGTTGAGTCCAAGGGAATTATCCGAGCGACGATCATTCCGGTTATCGGGGATGCGAGGGGGGTGGAAGCGCAGCCACTCATCTTGCCGAATGTGAAGACCGTGCGCGGAATCCGCGATGTGATGGTGCTTCCCTCGATGGCTGACGTAGTGCGTGGAGTGGACGCACATGATGGCTCCGGCATCTGGCAGGTTAGGCTGGGGATGCCAGTAACCGGAGCTAGAAGCATCGACTCCAAACAAATCAATCAATTTTGGGGCTGCCTCTCGACCGGGGTGATCGACCCAGACACGCAGCGCCTGTATCAGGTCTGCTGGGTTTCGCCAGACAAAACCGGCAACCCGCAAACGGCGCGTTACTTCATGTTTGTGCTGAACGTGGCGGATGGAAGCCAGGTCGTTCCCCCCGTGCTGATCCAGGGAAAGAGTGGAACGCAAGACTTTAACGCGGCGATGCGCAAACAGCGATCCTCCCTCGTGGAGACGAACGTCAACGGCGTGAAGACGGTATTTGGGTGTTCGGGGACGATCTTCGAAACCGAAGCGGGTGTTGCCTCCGGCTTTTGTTTTGCCTTCGATGTGGCAAGCAACACGCTGACCGCGATGCTGGCGCTGACAGCGGGCGAGGGCGCTGGCGTATGGATGGCTGGACAAGGCGCAGTGGCAGATGCGGAAGGCTACCTCTACGTCATCACTGGAAATGGGGATTTCGATGGCGTGAACCAGTGGGGTGAGTCGTTCCTGAAACTGAAATACACGCCTCCTTCGGCAGGAGTGCCGGCCACGCTGCAGGTGGTCGATCACTGGACGCCATGGACTGACCTCGCCAGAACCGGGCAGGCGGCGGCGCATGGCAGTGAAGTTGGCCGGCATGAGCGCTCCCTCCGAAGCTATCAAGCCTGTGGGTGGCGGGATGAACATGTCGCTGAAGAATGCAAGACTGGTGACGATGGTGAGCGAACAGGGCACCCCGACTCTTCTCGTCTTCCCGGAGATGGCCACCGGCAACTGGTCGGATGAAGATTGGGGATCGGCTGGGCCGGCCTGCATTTTCTCCATTGGCGTTTGCATCGCCGCCGGAAAAGACGGAATCGCCTACCCGATCAAAACGGCGAGCCTTGGCGGGACCACTCTCGCAGACCTCGCAAACCCTAAGGCGAACTGCGCCAAACTCGCAGCGCCTCCTGTCTGGCTGACCATGAGCCCGGGGCCGGTTGATCCCTGCCCGACCGATCCTCGTACATTGAACTTCTTTCCCTGGGGCGACACCGCGCATCTCCACATGACGCCGGTGCAGTTCTTTGACCCGGTGCTGAAATCGTGGACGATTTTCGCCTGGGGCGAGAATTCGCAACTGCATAAATGGGCCGTCAGTTCGACCGGAAATCTGACCTATATTGCGCAAAGCCACGAATACGCGAGCGCGGACGTGCGGGGGAATCCTCCCGGAGGAATGCCCGGTGGATTTTGTTCCGGATCAAGCAATGGAGCGGATCCTAACTCAGCGATCCTGGTCTGCACGATCCCATATGGTGATGCAAATGCTCACGTCGTGAACGGGCGCTTGCTCGTCTATGACGCCGTACATCTCGCCGCGGATGGATCGCTGAAGGTTCTATGGGACTCGCAACGTTGGGGCGTCCAGTTCCTGTTCAACAAGTTTGATCCTCCGGTGATTGACGGAGGCCAAATCTACGTGCCCAACTATAACGGCGGCGTGGATCTTTACCGCTTGGTGAAATAGAACGCTGATGGTTAGCCGCGAAGCGGCGAAAGGGTGCGGCCCCGGGCGCAAGCCCGGGGTCAACAGGGGAAAGACAAAGCCCTGGATGGGCGAAAGAAGACTGCGGCACAGAAGTCTGTTCTAGAGGCGCCAAGCCAACAATATGATGGTTGCCACGGCGACTACCGCGGTCGCGATCAGATACACGTGCGATCGCACCCAGCTCGGGTTGGACTCGGCCAGTTCACCAAAAAATTCGGCATCACCATCGACACTCGCAACCGCGTCCGGGGTTGCTGCTTCGCAATCCAGGCATAACCTTCGGCCTTCGGATACGGGGAAGCCGCACGTCTCACATCTTCGGAGATTCCCAAAGGCGATGGTCGAAATCGAATTGGTGTGGTCCGCAGTTGCGTGAGTCTCGTCAGGACTCGCTACCCGGTCGGGAGTCTCGACCAAAGCCGGGGCTACCGCGAGCCCTGGAACCAGCTCACGGGATTCGCCTGGATGGGGTTCGGCTAAATGCAGCTTGGCTGGCTCCGCCGTGGACCCCTTCTCGATGTCTGTCCCCCGCTTTTCTGAATCTGCTTCGAGCTCGTCGCTGTGCGCCTCGGCAGTTTTTGCGGTGGCTACGACTTCGGGCTGTCCCAGTTCCGCTTCCGCGCGCCTGGCGGCTTCGGCATGTTCCACCGCGGTCTGGATCATCTCCGCCAGGCGATTCAGAGCCACGAAGTCGCGTTCCTCGAAAGCGCGGGGCCGTCCGGAGAGCAGCTCGAATACACCGTACACTTCTTCGCCGCGCACCAGAGGCATCACCACCACGGATGCGATACCGAATGCCCGGCAACTCTCGCGGTTCACCCGCGGATCGTTCTCCGCGTCGTCGCAACGCAAATCTGCCGGGTGCGGACACTTTCAGCCGAAAGACCGGAATCGATCTGCAGGTGCGCTCCCAGTTCCGGCGCCGAGGGACCCGAACTGGCGCAGCAGACCATGGTCTCGCCCTGGCGCAACGCGATGGCGGCTCCGGACGCTCCGGTAATGTATTGTGCCCGCTCCGCCAGCAACTGCAGCGTGGCGTCGAGGTCCCGCTGCGCCATCTGGCTCAGCGACTTGCCGCCATCCTCGCCGGGAAAGCGCAAGGCTTCGCGTGCCGCCGGCGCGGCGTCTGCTTCAGTTCCGTTCTTGGAGGAACCGGGCTTGAGGAACCGAGACTCGAACGGGACGAGATTCGGCGGGGCAGTTTCCGGCGCTGCCTGGGAAGGACTATTGTCCAGGATGGAGTAAGAATCCATGCCAAAAATTTAGAGAGATCTCTATTTCGAGTTTCGCTCCCTGAAGTTGTGGTGTCAAGGATAAACCCACAAGTGCTAGTCCTTATGAGCTTAACGAGTCACCAATGCGGATCGTGCCTTGGGTCAGGATTTGCGCGCGCAGTCCGCCGCGGTGGCGCAGTCCTTTGATGAGTTCTCGTCCGGTCAAGCGCTGCAGGTGATCGCAAGGCTCACACAGCCGAATGCCGTGTGTTTTCACCTCGCCAATCTGGAAATCGCGTCCCACCAGATGATTCAGTGCGACGCCGCGAGTGACCAGATTGCGCCGCGCTTCGCCGGGCGGGAGTTCGAAGTTGTAGTCGCGCTTCAGGGCTTCGATGGCTTCGGCCTCGATCAGCGTGAGCTCGAAGATCCGGTTCAGGTTTGTAGAAAGTCCCTTGCGTAAAGCGTAACGGTCTCCTTCCAACCCGACTCCGGGAATGGCGAGGGCCTCCTTCACCGAAAGTGCGGGCGCCGTGGCGGCGGGGGCGATGTAGATGAATTCGACGGTTCCGTGTTCATGAAATCTCCAGCGTAGATTCTCGATGCCTCGCTCGCGATTCGTCGGGACGAGGCGCCTGACAGCCCGTCCTCCATCGAGATCGTGAGCATCTAGCTCACGCGTTTTTGCCTACCAGGCGATGCACTCTTCGAGTACATCGACTGCGACGTCGGCTTCGTCTTTGCTGACCACCAGCGGCGGCGCGATGCGGATCGTGCTCGGGCCGCAACCCAGAAACAGGACGCCGCGTTCGAAGGCCAGCTCGATGATGCGGTCGCGCTCGTCCGCGCGCGTACTCCTTGGTCTTCTTGTCCTTGACGATTTCGACGCCGACCATCAATCCGCGGCCCCGCACATCGCCCACCAGTTTGTGCTTGCGCGGCCAGTCCGCCATGCGCTTCAGCATGTGGTTGCCGACCTCGGTGGAGTTCGCCAGCAATCCTTCCTTCTCGATGACGTCGAGCGTGGCCAACGCGGCCGCAATACAGACGGGATTGCCGCCAAAAGTTGACGCGTGCGAGCCCGGCACCCAGTCCATGATGTCAGCGCGGCTCATGGTGATGCCGAGCGGCATGCCGGAAGCGATCCCTTTCGCCATGCAGACGATATCGGGCTGCACGCCGGTGTGCTCGATGGCCCACCACTTGCCGGTGCGGCCAGCGCCGCTCTGGACTTCATCCGCCACCAGCAGAATGCCGTACTTGTCGCAAATGCGGCGCAGTTCCTGCATGAAGACCGTGGGCGCGACTACGTATCCGCCCTCGCCCTGCACCGGTTCGACAAAAATGGCCGCCACTTCTTCCGGCGCCAGAGTCGTCTTGAACAGCTTGTCCTCGATAAAGCGCGCGCAGCCGAGCGCGAAGGCCTCGGCGTCCTGCGCACCGCCTTCGCAACCGCGGTACACGTCGGGATAGCGCACGTGAGTGACGCCCGGAACGCCGGTTCCGAAGCGGCGCTTCTGCTGCGGCTTTGAAGCGGTAAGCGAGAGCGAGCCCATGGTGCGTCCATGAAACGCGCCGAAGAAGGCGATGACGTTCTGCCGCTTGGTGTGGTAACGGGCCAGCTTGAGCGCGGCTTCAACTGCTTCCGTGCCCGGAGTTGCCGTAGTAAATCCGGTGCGGCCCGGGCATGGGAGCGATCTTCGACAGCCGCTCCGCCAGCGTGATCATGCTCTCGTAGTAGAAATCCGTGCCTGACATGTGGATCAGTTCGCCCGCCTGCTTCTGAATGGCGGCCACCACATCGGGATGGCAGTGTCCGGTCGAGGTCACGGCAATGCCGGCGGAGAAATCGAAAAATTCGTTGCCGTCGACATCGGTAACCACGATGCCGCGGCCCTGCTTGGCCACCAGCGGATAGGAGCGGGTGTAAGACGGCGAAATATACTTCTCGTCGCCCGAGAGAACGCGCTTGGCGTTGGGGCCGGGCAGAGCGGTCTTGATTCTGGGTCCTGCAAGAGTCTTGGTGGTCATTGGATCCTCCGGAAAGCGGTCGTCAGTCTTCGGTCGGTCGATTCGTCGGCCGGGCGGTCGCGCCGAAAAAGGCGGATTCAGCCCTTAAGCCACATCATTTGGGAGGATTGGGAGAACTAGTCGCTACCGAACAAGCTGGGACGCGCCTGCGAGGGCAACACTGCCAGATAACGGCGCGGGCACACCAGGAAGTCAGCCAGCACACGGGCAAGTGCGAATTGGGCTTCTGATGGCGCATCGGTCAACATTCCTTGCTCATTATAGCCTGAGCTGACCGGTGGCGTAACCCCCTCGATTCCCGCTCTTACTTCTGTCATCTGTCATCCCGACCGGAGCGAAGCGCAGCGAGCGCAGTGGAGGGACTTGCTGTTGAGGAGTGCCGCGCTCGCGACGTTCGTCAGAAATCAATGCATCCATAACTTCGGACGGGACAGTGCTGCAAGTGGCACAAAAAGCAGGTCCCACCACTGCGCTTGCTGCGCTTCGCTCCGGTCGGGATGACAGAGTTTGCCGGGAACGGATGCGCCTGATTAATCAACAAGCTGCGCAGAGTCAGAATCCAATCGCCACTCCAAACCGTCTGATATGTTCTAAGTTCTAGTTTTTCCAACGACCAAACCCATGACCCAGACCCAGCGCCAGCATCGTTTCGCCGTGATCCTCGCCTTCGCGCTGGTCTATTTCTTCTGGGGATCCACCTATCTCGGCATTGACATCGCGGTCGAGCACATTCCCCCCGCCCTGATGTGCGGCATACGCTTCCTGATCGCGGGCGTATTCATGCTGGCGTTTTGCGGACTGCGCGGGCGCAAGATTTTCTACAGCCAGCGCAACTGGCGCAGATGGCAGTCGTGGGCGTGCTGCTGCTCGTGGGCGGCAATCTCACGCTCTCCTACGCCGAGATGCATGTAGCGTCCGGCCTGGCGGCGCTGATCATCGCGGTGACGCCGCTCTGGTTTTTGGTGCTGGACTCGCTGTTGCTCGGCGATCACCACATCGCGGCGCGAGGAAAAATCGGACTGGGCCTGGGCGTCGCCGGGCTGCTGGTGTTGTTGTGGCCCGATCTCGCGGTCGACCAGCGCTTTGGGGACGAGTTCAGTTCTGGGCTTCGATCAGCCTGCTGGGCGGATCATTCAGCTGGGCGCTGGGCTCGGTGCTGGCGAAGAAATGGAAGTCCCCCGACATTGATCCGTTTTCCGCCACTGCCTGGCAGATGATCGCGGCGGGTGTGGCGAACTTTCTGGTCGCACTCGCGCTGGGCGATCCTTCGCGCGTGGTGTGGACCGCCCGCGGAATTGCCGCGACCCTCTACCTCGTAGTCTTCGGGTCCTGGGTGGGATACACCGCATATATCTGGCTGCTGAATCATGTGCCGACTTCGAAAGTTTCTACTTATGCCTACGTCAATCCGGTGGTCGCAGTGTTCCTCGGCTGGCTCGTTCTGCATGAACGGGTGAGCGGGTACATCCTGGCCGGCAGCGCAATCGTGGTCGCTTCCGTCGCCCTGGTGACCAGCGCGCAGGTGACCGCAAAGACAGTCGCTGAGGAAATGCCTCGCCGTCGAGACGATGGGAGACTAATTCATCCAGAGTTGAGTCATCCTGAGCGAGTCTGATCGTCCGCTTGGCGGACGATCCGTGGAGTCGAAGGACCCCTATAGTCGAATCGTAACTCGCGTCGCTGGGATTGTTCTTCGCTCCATTCGGTGAACCTGTTCACGCCCGGTGAAGTACCGTACCATCACTCCATGCCAAAATGTGTTCGCTGCGGTCGCGAATTGCCGTCGTCGGCAGCGGAATCTATCTCTCTCTGCCGCGATTGCCGCGCCGACTTGGATCGTCACTGCGCCCTCAATTGACGCTTCGACGTCTCCCCCGCCAGTCAGAATCAGCCAGCCGTTCTCTGCTGACTCAGGTCATCGTCGGGATCAACGTCTCGTCTTTCTCGGCATGGTGTTATCGGGCGTGTCACCCATGTCGCCGACGCGCCTGCAACTGGTGACGTGGGGCGCGAACTACGCGCCGTTGTCCCTCGGAGTCGCAGCCCTGGAGGATGCTTGCCTCGAACTATGTTCATATCGGGATCATCCACATCTTCTTCAACATGTGGTGCTTATGGAACCTGGGCAGGCTGGCCGAGCGCATCTTCGATCGCTGGACCTACCTGCTGGTTTATACCGCCAGCGGAATCGCCGGCAGCCTGGCCAGCCTGTGGTGGCATCCGCAGGGCATCGGAGCGGGAGCTTCCGGCGCGATCTTTGGACTTGCGGGCGGGCTGATCGCCGTGCTGTACCTGGGCAAACTTCCGATCGCGAAAGACGCCCTGAAGCCCACTCTCAAGAGTCTGGTCATGTTCGCCGCCTACAACCTGTTTTTTGGCCTGGTGCCTGGGATCGACAATGCCGCCCATCTTGGAGGCCTGGCTGCGGGTCTGGCCTGGGCGCCGTCTTGGCGGCAAGTGTTACGGAGCCGGCGGAGATCCGTACCCGCCGGCGCAACTATGTACTGGTGGCGACCACACTGCTCCTGTTGGCGGGATACAGTTATGTCAGGCAGAAGTCAGGCCCGGTAGCGTCCCCAGCCACAATCGCTCTGTCATCCCGACCGAAGCGGAGCGCAGCGAGTGGAGTGGAGGGAGCTGTTGTTCGCCAGCGCGAACGGCATAGGAACGAACAGGGCGGAATCGGCCTCTCGTATGTTCTGCCTTTCTTCGATGTCACTTCCATAGACCGCATGAAAGCAATTTGGCAGGGCTACTGCGAGCGGCATGCGACGAATCTCGAAGACCTCCGTTCTTTGTTGGCCGCTGGCAGCATGCTCGGGGCCATGAGCATTCTCGTCACTTCGTTGGCGAGCTAAACCGACATCCTCTTGGCCGCCCTGAGGGCACGACTTAAGTCCTACCCTCCCGCTTTCCCTACTGCGAAACCTTTTCTTCCTCCGCCTCGTCGTCGCTCACCAAATCCGCGGCATGTCCGCGTACCGAGTATGTGGACTTCTGGTTTTCATCCGGTTCAAAAGTCACCCGGACGGGCCGCCGCTCCCAAACCGGCGTGCGGACACTCTGAATCGGGCGCATCATCGCCGCCGGCATCGCCCAGAGGTTTCTTCAGGACCGGTTTACGGCGTCCCACCTGGAACACGATAGCGAAAAGTTTCTTGCCGTCGTCGGAGACGCCGCAATAGCAGCGTAGTCGCGATACCAGCTGGCCACAGAAGTAATAGGCATCGAATTCAGGCAGAGCGATCGCTCGAGATGTGACCCGTCATGCGGTCCACCAGCAGCCATCCTCCGCGCTGCCACACCCAACCCGGCGCAGCCGCCGTCTCGCCCGGCAAGCTATCGTTCACTCGGAAGGCGCGGCGGACCACAAACAGCCGCTCGGTGATTTCATGGGATGCGACCACAGTGGATTCTCTAGCTCGGCCGTCGACGTAGAGGGCGCGCACCTTCAGGTCGAGGCACTTGCCTTCGTTCGGACCCACGCACCACTTGATCGTCGTCCACTTGCCAAAACTTATGACGTGCGGCTTGGCGGCGCCGGCGCTCGGTGAGCCATGCAAGACAGAAGAGCATGAAAGACAAAAAACGATGCATGTTGCCAGCCTACGCATTCGGACGCACGCCAAACAAGGGCAGCGCGACACACGAACCGCAATTTTGTTCCTAATCGGGAATGCCGGTCCGTGAGCACCTTCGCCGCCTCAGAAATCGTTTACAATAAATGCCGTCACCTCCGGCCGTCCGATGAGCCTCCGGCAAAAACTACTGACAACCATTTCTTCCCGCCCGTGTCTTACAAAGACATGGGTGAAGTGTTGACTCGGCGATCTGCGCCTCGAATTCTCGTGGTGGACGACAATCAGGACATCATGGGACTGATGCAGGAACTGCTGGCCACCCGCGGCTATGACGTGGTGGCGGTTCCGGATGCGATTCACGCCGAAGCTGAGATCCTCCGCCACCCTCCCGACCTGATTCTTTCGGATGTGGTCATGCCGGGTAAATCAGGATACGAATTGTGCCGGGAACTCAAAGAGAACCCCGCCACCCGCCTGATCCCGTTCGTTCTGATTACCGGCCTGACCGATCGACAGGACCGGCTGCTGGGAATCGAATCGGGGCGGACGATTTTCTGCACAAGCCAATTTTCCCGGAGGAGCTGTTTGCCCGGGTCAAGTCTCTGCTCAAACTCAAGGAGTTTACCGACGAACTGGAGACAGCGGAATCCGTGTTGTGCACGCTGGGCTTGAGCGTGGAGAGTCGTGATCCTTATACCGAAGGCCACTGCGAACGGCTGGCGCACAATGCCAGCGACCTGGGGCGCTCACCTGGGCCTGGATGCAGAATCCATCGTGGCATTGCGCCGCGGCGGGTATCTGCACGATCTGGGCAAGATCGCGGTGCCGGATGAAATCCTGAAAAAGGGCACGAATCTCACGCCGGAAGAATGGGTCATCATGAAGCAGCATCCCGTCACCGGAGAGACCATCTGCCGGCCGCTCAAGTCATTGCGCCTGGTGCTGCCGATTATTCGCAGTCATCACGAGCATTCCGATGGCAGCGGCTATCCCGACGGCCTGCATCGAGGCGAGATTCCGCTGCTGGCGCGCGTGCTGCAAGTGGTGGACGTCTACGACGCCCTGCGGACGGCGCGACCCTACAAGCTCGCGCTCAGCCATGAGCAGGCAGCCATCACCATGCGCGAAGAAGCTCGATCGGGATACTGGGACGAACAACTCACCCGGGAATTCTTCTCCATGCTGGAAAAACAGAAGCAAGTGGCCTGATGTAGGCGCGAGCGCCGTGCATGATCGAAGGGCATTCCCTACACCGTCTGGGCGCGTGCCAGTTCCTTGACCCGGGGCACGACCGTGATTCCGGTTTCTTTGTTGTAGCCGAGCGTCAATTCCGCAGCGCATTCATCGCACAACCAGAAAAATTCGACGCGCCGCGAAGGTCTCGTCACTTCGCGGACCGGAATACGAGCAAGAACTTCGACGCTAGTGTCCAGGCGGAACAGCTTTCCCTGATGCAGATAAAGAAAAGTCGCCGGGCAGCCCGGGTTGGCGCATTTGGAGAGCATCTCTGCCTCCTCTCGGGCGGAAAAATATTGTTGGATTAATCCTACTCCCGAAGGTCTAGCAGCGCAGCAGTTCGAGGCAGAAAAACTT
Source organism: Terriglobia bacterium (assembly GCA_963803655.1). Classification (GTDB taxonomy): domain Bacteria; phylum Acidobacteriota; class Terriglobia; order Terriglobales; family Acidobacteriaceae; genus JAIQFF01. The sequence continues at coordinate 72,848 of CAWDNR010000004.1, read as the reverse complement.
TGTGGAAATCTCGTCGGACTGGGTTCAAGAATGGGACGACAGTCAGCTGGCGGCCTTCTGCCCGGCAGATTTCGCCCGCTCGCGGACCGCTTCGGCAATCTTCTTGCCCCATCGCGGATGTACTGAGGAAGCTTTCTTCCCGCCTTCGCCAGATCTTTGGTTCGGGATCCCGCCGCCAGGACCGCAGCCACGGCAGACTCAACGCAGGCAGCTTCAGTTTCGAGCTTGAAGGAGTAGCGCAACAGCATCGCCGCCGCCAGAATCGCGCCCAACGGGATTGGCGATGCCTTGCCCGGCGATGTCCGGCGCAGAGCCATGCACCGGCTCGTAGAGTCCGACCGAGCCCCGATGCTGGCCGAGCCCAGCATGCCCAGCGATCCCACGACTGCGCCTGCCTGATCGGAGAGAATGTCGCCAAACATATTTTCCGTGAGCACCACATCGAAATCCGCGGGACGCGCCACCAGCGCCATGGCCGCCGAATCCACATACATGTGGTTCAGCTTGACGTCGGAATACTGCTGGCCCACCTGGGTCACCACTCGCGCCACAGGCGAGAGCAATCCAGAACGTTGGCCTTGTCTACGGAAGTCACTTTGCGGCGGCGCGACCGCGCCAGCTCAAAACCCACTTTCGCGATGCGCTCAATCTCGGCTTCGCCGTAGCGCATGGTGTCGACCGCCACGCGATTGCCGGGAGTGCCCTGGGTATTGCGTGGCTCCCCGAAGTAAATGCCGCCCAGCAGTTCCCGCACGATCATGACGTCGGTGCCGCGGACCACTTCCGCTCGCAGCGGAGAAGAATCTTCCAGTCCCGGCGAAGCACAGCGCCGGCCGCAGATTGGCAAACACGCCCAGTTCGCGCCGCAACCGCAACAGCCCGCTCTCCGGCCGCAGATGGCTGGGAAAACTATCGAATGACGGACCGCCGACCGCTCCCAATAACACCGCTCCCGAAGCCAGGCAGGCCTGCAGCGTGTCCGCGGGCAACGGGTCTTTGCTGACGAGAAGAGCGGCGCCCCCGACCGGCTTGCGAGTGACGATGAGCTTATGGCCGAAGGTTTCAGCGATCGTTTCCAGAACGCGGACGGCTTCGTCGGTAACTTCCGGTCCGACACCGTCGCCGGGAAGGACAGTGAGGTTGAGGAGCATGGGGTTATTGTATGGCTGAATCGGCCGCCGAGGAATTGTCATCCAGAAAGCGTTGGGACGGAAGCTGCCGCCGTCAAGGCCTAGCGAGCTCGGCGTGATTCCAGAATCCTGAGGCCAGCGACAAGGGATATTCCTGCACTCAGCGAAGATAGAGGTCCTTCGGCTATGCCGGCCCACCGCAGCGAACGGCATTCCTCCGCCGAGGACGGCAAGGGTTTTGGAAATAACCTGCCCAGTGGTCCGGAAGCGAGGGGCTTCCCCATGTCACGCGTCGCTCGCGCACCTGCTGAATCAATTCCAGCAGATGATGCTCCTCCACGTGCTTGATCTTGTCCGCCAGCACCACGAACCTGCGATAGATTTCATCCAGCTCGCGACGATCGAACTGGAATCCAAGCTGCTCGCAGCGCAGCCCCAGCGCGTGACGCCCGGAGTGCTTGCCCAACACCAGTCTGGAATCCGGCACGCCCACCGATTGCGGCGTCATGATTTCGTACGTCAGCGGGTTCTTCAGCATGCCGTCCTGATGGATGCCGGCTTCGTGCGCAAACGCGTTGCGTCCGATCACCGCCTTGTTGGGCTGCACCGGCACACCTGTCATTTCGCTGAGCAACTGGCTCGCCGGAAAAAGCTGCTCGCTGACCACGCCGGTTTCATACGGCATAGCGGTCGGGCCGCACCCGCATGGCCATCACGATTTCTTCGAGCGAAGCGTTGCCCGCCCGCTCTCCGATGCCGTTGATCGTGCACTCCACCTGGCGTGCGCCGGCGGCGATCGCCGCCAGCGAATTCGCCACTGCCAACCCCAGATCGTTGTGGCAGTGGGCCGAGATGGTCACTTCTTTCGACGCCCCGCACTCGCTGTCGGATGCTTTGAATGAGCTCGCCGAACTCCGCCGGCATGCTGTAGCCGACCGTGTCCGGAATATTCAGCGTCGTCGCCCCGGCTTCCACCACCGCGTCGAGAACCTGGTACAGGAACTCATGATCGGTGCGGGTGGCATCCTCGGGAGAAAACTCGACGTCCGCGCACAACGACTTAGCCAGGCGAACCGAATCGCGCGCCTGTTCCAGACACTGCTGGCGTGAAATCTTGAGCTTGTATTGCAGATGAATGTCGGAGGTGGCCAGGAATACATGGATGCGCGGCCGGGCCGCTCCTTTAAGCGCCTGCCAGGCGCGCTCGATGTCCGGCGCGCAGGCGCGGGCCAGGCCGGCGATGACGGGACGCCGAATGGTCGCGGCAACCGCCTGCACCGCGGCAAAGTCGCCTTCCGAGGCGATGGGAAAGCCGGCTTCGATGACGTCCACGCCCAGGCGGTCGAGTTGGTGCGCCAGACGCAGCTTTTCCTGCACGTTCATGCTGCATCCCGGCGACTGCTCGCCATCGCGAAGCGTGGTGTCGAATACCGTGATCCGTGCTCGTTCCATGGTCAGGCCCTCCTGACGGGTACGAGCTGTCATCGCTACGTGGAATGCGCAGCTCGGTAGCAAATCTTATAATTATTATAATTACAGTATTAGATACGCTTACTTAATAAGATATATTAATGCTATTTGCAGTTTTCTTAAGGGCAAGCAATATGGACTCTGGGACAGTTGGAAGTGTTTCTGGCGGTGGCGCGGGAGGGGAAATTTTCCCGGGCGGCGGAAAAACTGCATCGCACCCAATCGGCGGTGAGCCAGTCGATTCACAAGCTGGAAGAGGATGTGGGCGAGCCTCTCTTCGACCGCTCCTCGCGCGACGGCCTGCTGACCGATGCCGGGCGCGTCCTGCAGGAGTATGCCGAGCGCCTGCTCAACCTGCGCGACGATGCCACCGGCGCGCTCGGAGAACTGCGCCAGCTGCATCGCGGCAAACTGAGCATCGCGGCCAACGAATTCACCGCTCTCTACCTGCTGCCGGTGCTGGCCGAATTCCGCCGCCTGCATCCCATGATCCGCATCGCGGTGCAGCGCTCGCTGGGCAGCCACATTCCCGGAGACGTGCTGCGCCACAACTCGGAACTCGGCGTCCTCACGTATGATCCGCAGGAGCCGCAACTGCATTCCATCGTCGTCTATCTGGATGAATTGCTTTTCGTGGTGCCGCCCACGCATCCGCTTGCCGGCGGAAGCCCAGGTCAGCATCCGGCAATTGGGCGCGGAGTCGTTCGTTGCCCACATTGTCCCTTCGCCCTATCGCGAGAAAGTGATCCAGGCATTCAAGCGTCACAAGACACCGCTGCACATGGACATCGAACTGCCCACCCTGCAGGCGATCAAGCGCTTCGTGGCCATGGGAAACGGGGTCGCGCTGCTGCCCGCAATCAGCGTGGAGAGATGAACTGGCGCGCGGCGAACTGGTCCACATTCCGGTGCGCGAGTTGCGTCTGCACCGGAAACTGCGGCTGATCTATCGCCAGGCTGCCAGCCTGTCCCACGCGGCCCGCGCCTTTCTGAAGGTGGCGGAGGCGTTCTCGCTCGAACGCCGTGGTCCTTACCGCTTTCAGCGCGAACATTGACTTCAATGTAGGCGCGAGCCCCGCTCGTGCATTTTAGGAACCGCCACGGACTACGTGGGGACAGTCGCCCTCGGCTGTCCGCCGGATCAGCGCTCCGCCATTTCTGGTGCCGGCAAAATCTGTCGCCGTTTGCTCGACGACAGCCGAGTGCGGCTGTCCCCACCTGGCTGCGGGTAGCTGCCCGCACGCGCGAGGACGCTCGCGCTTACACAACCGCGGTGCTGAACCTCACATCTAAAACGTATGAGAATCACTCTCTCCAAACTCACCACGATCGCGTTTCTCCTGCTGTTGCCGGCCGCGGCCTCGGCTCAGATTCCTACCCGGGGAAACGTCTTCTTCGGATATTCCTACGGCAGCGCCGACTTTTCCTCCGCCGGCCGGACTAACCTGAACGGCTTGGAACGGATCTCTAGAGGGTAAAGTCCTTCCCTGGGTCGGATTCGTAGCCGATTTCAGCGGCCTTTATGGATCGCAGAATATATCCGCTGTTTCGGCCTCGAAGGTCAACACAAGCGTGAATAGCGTGGTCCTTGGCCCGCGCGTGTCGGTAGCGGTGGGAAAATTCGACTCCCTTTGCCCACGCTCTATTCGGGGTTTCGCACATACACGACAGCGCGTCCGGCCTTTCCGAGTCCGATACTTCGTTTGCCACCGCTCTAGGCGGAGGGATCGACTATCGGCTGATTCACGGAATTGGCTGGCGCGTGCAGGCCGACATGTTGCAGACGCGTTTCTTCAGCGGTACGCAGAATAATTTTCGTCTGTCCACCGGAGTTGTCCTGCATTTCTGAAAGGCGGCGATGGAGTTATCGCCTGGGGCAGGTGGCGTCAACCGACATTCTCGTATTCGAGTCTTCTTCGAGGAATCCTGATTCGTCAGCGAGTTCCGCCGGCTTGGAATCAATCTCGGCGCTTTCTGGAACCTCGGTTTGCTCATGGTATTCGTGGATGCGAACTCCCTCGGAGTCGATCGTCAAGTAGGTCGGCGGAAAATCCGTCCAGCTGCCGGAGTTGTAGTAAGCCATGCCGTCGCGTTCGCAGAATTGCGCCTGGTGGGTGTGACCGCAGAAAACCCGGTCCGCCTGCCGCATCCGGGCATGCAGGATGGCGCCCGAAGCCACCTTCGCGGAAAGCCGCAACCAGCGGGCATTCAAGCGATCCAGAAAACGCGAAAAGGTCTTGCCTTTGAAATCGAGCTTCTGCAGTTGCAGATGCACCAGTGTTCCCAGGTTACTCAGCAGCAGATTGTTGACTGGCAAACCGGTCAAACTGGTGGCCGTGGATGGCGAGGTGGCGGCGTCCTTCAAACTCCCACTCGTATTCCTCGTAGACTTTGACGCCGACCAGGTGAGACATGACGTTGCTCAGCCCGCGATCATGATTTCCCTCGACCCAGACCACTTCAATTCCGCGCTTGGGGTTGGAGAGTTTGCGGATGTAGCCGAGAAACTTCCAATGGGGCTTGGTCAGGCGGCCAAAATTGAGGTCGGAAAAAATGTCGCCCAGCAGGATCAGGCGCCGGAAACGGTTCTCCCGCAGCATCCGCGTGGCCTGCTCCGCGCGGCTGATCTCCGACCCCAGGTGCAGGTCGGAGAGGATGAGCGTGTCGTAGACGGCGGAACTCATCACCTAAAGTTGTAACAATCGAATGTTACGGGGTGATGAAAATTGCACAAAAAACAGGGCAGTAATCGGGTAATGGGATCACGAATCAGTAGGGGCAATGTCTCATCTGCCCAGTCGAGCGAGCTCTACAAGCTCTTGCCGGTGCGAATAGCGGAGCTTCGCTCCGCCGGGCAGATGAGCGACATGCCCTCGCGGTTCGTGAAGCGCTCGTGTTTATGTTGATTCGAATTATTTCGGGCGGGTGCACGTACTCTTTGGGCGGGGCGGCGCCTTCGCCGAAAAAGTATTGCTCCATCTGCTTCACGATCGCGGCCTGGTCCTCGCGACGGGCGGGGTTGAGGCGATATTCGTTCAGCAGCATCTTGCAGAATTCCGTCCAGCCCTTCCAGGCCTCAAGCGAGACGTTATCGTAGACCTTCTGGCCCAGTTCCGTGTCGAACGGAGGCTCATCCAGACCGGGTAGTTCTTTTTTCAGCTTGACGCAGAAGACCTTGTGCTCAGCCATGAAATTCCTCGCAATCCGGGAAAGAAAATTATCTCACAAGGAGGCGAGCCGGTCGTCAGTCGTCGGCGAGAACGGCTTTCAGCTCTAGCTGTCAGCTCTCAGAAAAGGGACCGGGCAGAGGTCGGCTTTGCCGACGACCGAAGACCGATGACTGACGACTGGATTCACACATCACACAAATCCACGGCCTGGCGCAGCGAGGTTAGGGGATCGCGTGTGGGCACGAACTCGTGCGCCACATAGCCCTGGAAACTGGTGGCGGCGATGCCGCGCATTACTCCATCCCACTGCACTTCCTGGGTCCCGTCGAGTTCATGCCGGCCGGGAACGCCCCCGGTATGGAAGTGCGCGAGCCACTGGATATTCGCCTGGATGGTTGCGACCAGGTCTCCTTCCATAATTTGCATATGGTAAATATCGTAGAGCAGCTTGACGTGCGGCGAGTTCACCGCCTGCACCACCTGTACCCCCCAGGCAGTGTGGTCGCACATGTAGTCTTTGTGATTGACCTTGCTGTTGAGTAGTTCCATGCAGATGACGACGCCGTTGTCCTCGGCAATCTTCTTCACGCGGTTGAGTCCGGCGATTGTGTTCCTGGCGCCTTCTTCGTCCGACATGCCAGCGCGGTTGCCGGAAAAAGTGATCACGTTCGGCACTCCCGCCTTGGCCGCCAGCGGAATGTACTTGCGAAAGCCTTCTTCAATCCGGGCGTGGTTCTCGATCCGGTTCAGGGCGCTGATCAGCTCCCCGCCGCCGGCATAAGCCATGCTGCACACCAGGCCATAGCGCCGCGGCACGTCGTATTCCTCAGGGTTGAGTAAGTCAACCGCCTTCAAGCCAATCTGGGCCGCATAGGCGCAAAGCTGGTCGAGCGGCGTCTCCTTGTAACACCAGCGGGAAACCGACTGCTTGATCCGCCCTTTGCGTTGCACCGGAGCGGTCTGCTCCGACCAGGAAAGGCGACGGGACCGAAGCCACTGCGACTCCGGAGAGAGCACCCTTGAGCATCGTGCGTCGCGATAGTTTGTCCATAGACCGCAGAGTGTACATCCGAAGGGCTGGAAATGGGCAGCCCCATCCATCGCGTGAGGCCTCGAATCATGCTCCGTCAAGCCGGTTGCTGGTAGAGGCCGATCACATTTCCTGCCGGATCGCGGAACCTTGCAGTGATCTCCGGCGCATCCGCGCCGATGGGTTGCACGATATCGCCACCGTTGGCGACGATGGTATCAAGCGTGGCGGCCACGCTGTCGACCATGATGTAAAACAGAAGGCCGGGTTTTGCTCCAGGCGGACGCCCCAGTACCCAGGTGCCGCTTACTTCGCCGGTCGAGTCGTCAAAGGAGGTGCTGCCATCGCCGCGTTTCCGGATGTTCCAGCCGAAGACCCGTTTGAAGAAGTCGGAAGAACGCGCAATGTCGGTAGCGGGCATCTCTATATAGCAGATTTTTCCGTTGCCAAACGTGGGAGGCATCGATCTTCCCCGCGAGACGTTGTGATTCTAACGGCCATCGGCAACATGCAGCAACCCCGGTTTCAGAGGGAAAACGCTGTGTGGCTTGGTGGGCCCTCCAGGATTTGAACCTGGGACCAATAGATTATGAGTCTACTGCTCTAACCGCTGAGCTAAGGGCCCGCCTGTGTTTACAACATCTTGCGGACAGTAAAAAATGCCGTAGAAGAAAACGTAGAGGCCATGTTACCTTCGTAACCCATGAGCCTGTACCGGCGCGGGAACATTTGGTGGTCACGCATCGAAGTCGATGGAAGTGTACATCAGTTCAGCACGAAGATGCGAAGCAAGCATCAGGCGCGCTCCATCGAAGCCGCAAAGCGTACAGACCTGGTTAAAGGACTCGCGGGACTCTCGGCACCTACCCTCAACGAGTTTGCAGCGAGATTCCTCAACGCGCAGCCCGGTCGCGTATCTAAACAGACGTTCACCTTCTACATCAGGAACCTACAACCCCTGCTCGATTTCCCCACTCTCTGTGACTGCCGGCTCGATCGGATCAACCCCGCGGTGGTGCAAGACTTCATATCCTGGCGCCGAAAACAGAAAAATGGCCGCGGGGGAACCATCTCCGTTGTCACCGTGAATCACAATCTTCGGACTCTCCGACGGGCTCTGCATCTGGCCGTGGAGTTGAACGCTCATTGTGAGGGTCCCGAAAATAAAGCTGCTACCCGGAGAACATCAGCGGGAATACGTGCTCACCGACGAGGCCATCGAAAAGTTTGAGAAAGAGGAAGGACTGATCGGCAAGATCGTGCCATTCCTGGTAGACACCGGCCTTCGCCGCGGTGAAGCCATCGGCCTGACGTGGACGGATGTGAACTTCTCGGAGCGGTGGGTCCAGATCATCAAGGGCAAAACGAAATTCTCACGCCGAAAAGTGCCGTTGACGAAGAGAGCCGAGCGGATCTTGGTAGAGCTCAAGCCACAGCCAAGACCCCGTATGTCTTCACAATTCGGCAGACGGTTCACATCACCGGCGACTGGTTCTCACACACGTTCTTGAAGGTCCGCAAACGGTTGGAACTGCCTGAGGCGTGTGTGCTGCACTCCACCCGGCACACGTTCTGCACACGTTTGGGTGAGCGTGGCGCCGATGCATTCGCGATTCAAAGACTGGCCGGTCATTCCAGCATCGTGATTTCGCAGCGATACGTTCACCCCGCGGCTGCGAGGCTGGATGCCGCGATCGCTCTGCTGGAGTAAAATACTCCGATGAATGCCCAAGACTTACCCACTAAAGAATTTCTAGATGACTATTCCACTCTCGCGGCTATGCCCGAGACCGAGAACCCCGCTTTGTTCAAGCGGCTTCACCGGCTTATAGACCGCATGTTCGAACAGCGTGAAAAGGGCGAGCTTACGGCTCCCGGCGCCTTTCCTACTCCCGAAGAATGCATAGAATGCAAACCCGGGGATCCTTGTTGGGGGCACGGAATTATGCCGTTGGTGGAAGACTACCGAAAGATGAGAAAGTAAGGGCGGATTTTCAGTTCGCTCCTGTCGCTCCCGCAGCACATGGAATTTCCTATCGTTTGACCACGTGCGGGAATGTCGTTATTTCTTCTTGCCGTTCGTTCGCTGCGGGCCGGGTTTCGCGGCGGCGAGATGCTGCTTGGCCGTGCCGGTGCGGACGGTGGTGTGCGTGGTTACGCGTGGGCTGTATTTAGGCATGGGTGATTCCTCTCTCGGAGCGAGTGAATTATTGCTGCTCGAAGTCTGCGGTTGGGCTGTGGTGGCCTTGGGACTCGCCGGTGAGCACGTCGCCGCCGTTTGTTCGGAGATTGATTGCTCTAAGCTCCTCCGCGGTGAAATTACCCGAGTAGGTCAAGGGCGCGAATCCTTCTTTCGAGTCGAAAGACCCGCTCCTGGTCCAGTCCGAGGGGGAGATTTTCGGGGCCCCGCAGTCGGCGTCGGTCTCTTTGATCTGCGTTTTGTCGTAGGCGCCGAGCTGTCGGGCGTCTTTGCCGTCGGGGTGGTTGCATCCCCATTGTGTGTTGAAGTCGGTCATGGTTTCTCCGTGAACTGCCACGACAGGTAGCGAATGGTCTGCACGTCGGACAGTGCGAGTTGAACCGCCTCGAATGAGTCGGAGCTGGTGAACTCCACATGTTCGGAGCGGTTGTGAGGTTGATAGCCCTTGGCGCGCACAGCATCTAGCAGGGCGCTGAGCTGATTGACGGCTTTGGGGATGACACAAAATGTACGAAGCATAAATTTCCTCTCTGAAAAAGTGGGCCGCGGCTGTGACACCGCGGCCAAGTGGTTACTGATTTTCCCGATAGGATGGGATCAGCGAAGCTCCCGGCATTTTGGGAACCTGCTTCCGCAAGGGATCGAGAATGCCCTGCAGGGCGTCGAGTTTCTGCTTCATCATCGGAGCATCGTCACCGGGTTGCGGAAGCTGCTTCTGCGCCGCTTCCATCTGCTGTTGAGTCATCCTCGAACTCTTGTCCGAACGTCTGGAGTCTCGGAAGTTGTGTGATGGCTTCGTTCGCTCCAATGTAGGCGGTGACGAAGTCCCGCGTTGCTTGGTTCGCCTGCTTTAGATCGGAAGCGTAAGCGTTGGCGTTCAAGATTCCGGTTGGTACGTGAACCCCGACTTCTTCGAAGTTCGTAGCCCTTGTCGTTGAGCAGACTGCCGGCCACGCTGGTCTGGATCTTGCCGGCGTCCGGTGAGTTCACGATGGTGGCGAGACCGTTAATCTTGTTCTGAACATCGTTGAAGCCAGCGACGGTGGAATTGATTTTCGCCGGGTCGGCCTTGTAATGGAACAAGCCGGCGTCTTCAGCTTGACCGCGCGTCATGACCACGTTGCCCTGTTGCGGATCGGCTGCGACAACGGGATCGCTGTCTTTCCGTTCGGCGGCGGCTTTCTGCACCGCGATCTTGGCCGGTACTTCGGCGTTAGCCTTCGCTCCAAGCTTGAGCCGCGGCATTCTTCGTGTATCCGTTGAGCTGACTTGAGAGGCTGTCCACGGTGGACTGCATCACCTTTGTTACACGGGGGTCGGCATCGTCGCGCTGCTGGTAGGCGTCCAGTTTGGTCTGGTAGTCCGCGATCACTCCCGGCAAGTCCTTTTCAGAATGCAAACTGCCGTCCTTCGGGTCGCGGCCTAGGAAGAAATTTTGGGCTGAGGCCGCGGCTGCACTCTGCTGTCCGGGGTTCATTGAGTTCCACGTCTTCTGGTCCGGTTCCGGCAATCCAAGAGCATCACCGATCTTCTGGATTTGCTGGAGCTGTTGGTTGGGTGTGTTGTCATCTTGTTTCGGCACATAAATCGCGTGTGGACCAACGATGACACCAGCGGGGACGTGTGCTCCGTTGGGATCGTTGTTGGTCGCCTGCTGTAAATAAGCGTTCGCGGCTTCATGAGTGTTCGGGATAACATCGAAGCTGGTGCCGAAGTTATCCCGCATGAACGCCGCGTGCTGGTCGGCATGCTCTTGTGAGGTGTCCTGGGCGGATTGCTCTTGCTGGGCAAACTGCTGATCTAGGTTGGAGAGGTGCGCGGCCATCGTTGCCGATTGAAGATCACGAAAACGAATCTGCGAGGCTTGGTCTGCCTGGGCGGCTTGGTTTTGGATGGTCTGCTGCTCCGTGCGTTGGGCTCCGGCAGCACCCGCGGCTAAACCACCACCGAAGTTTTGGAACTGACGGCGCCTGCGAGACCGGCCAGGGCGCCTTGGACGATAGATTTCCAAAGGGTAGGCTTACCTTGCACGGGCTGCGCGGTATTTTGCGCGGCGGCAGAGGCGACGCTGTTGATGAGCGCGGCGTCGGTCGGGGTTGGTGGTGCCGGGGGTGCCGGCGTGGGAGAGGGTTGAACTTCTGGCGCTGCCGTGATGTCGGCATCGGGCATGGGACCGGGGATGGTGGACATAGATTTTCCTTGTGAAGAGGGGATTTTAGAAATTGTCGAACGTGGGGACTTCGGGGACTTCGAAGGCGTATCTCGATCGGGATAGAACCGCCGAGGCCACGGGCTCTCAGCCGGCGGGTCATATCCGCTTCCTGAGCGGTGGTGAGGGTAGGTTCTGCCGGCAGGAATGCTTCCGCGAGAGTCGGTCGGGGTTGAGCCGTCATGAACTGCTCGAGTTCTTCCTTCGCCATGTTTGCGGGGTCAACCGCATCCACGCGAATGCCGTTCGCCCTCAGGAGGTCAACGTGCTCCTCGTGGGCGTTCTTGTTCGCGCGCGTGTAGTTGGGGGTCACGGAACCATCGGCCAGGAGGGCGGCGTAGGCCATTTCCAAGGTGTTCCACGTCGCTGTGAGGCCGCGACTGTAGTCACTCATTCAGCTTGGCGCCGGCTTCTTCGGTGGCGGGAAATTCCGGATGAGACCTCAGGAGCCAAGTGCCGGTGGCCTGCAGGGTCCTCTTGGTCTGCTCGGTGATGTGGGCTTCCCGGCGCTTCTGTTGGTCGAGAGCGAGCAGCTCCTCGGTTGAGAGCAGCTCCGTGGGGTCTAGGTTGGCCGAGGGGAGTGGGGCTGACGTCAGCTCCCCTATCTCTTTCTGTCGGCGAATCGACTCCGCGAGGATGCGGGCATTCTTCCGGTCCTTGAGGGTCTGCTCCCACTCGATGGTGGTACGGGGTTGGGGTCGGGTGCCTTCAATCTGTCGGGCTCTATTCGTGAGGTAGGACATGGGTCTCCTTAAATTCCGGTTGTGACGAAGCGGGGGTCTTCGGTGAACGGACGGATGGGATCCGGACGGGTCTCGTCCACAACTTCCTTGAGGGCGTGATTGAGTTTCCGGATGTGGGCCGTCGCATTGAACTGGGCGCGGGCCAGCTTGGCGATTAGGCAGGGGAGGTTCGGCGCCGAGAACTTCTGCAACCCGCCTTCACCGGGAATCTCCACCGTCGGCCAGCCGTTCTGGTCGGTTGAGATCGGGAAGTCGGGCGTCTTGAGGCCGGCGGCTCTCTCGTAGATTGACAGCGAGTCAACCTGATCGAGAACGCCTTCGGCGCTCAGGGGGGTTACAGGGGCGGGTTCATAGGGCATACGGACCAAAGGCTGCATCTTGTTTCTCCTGTTCTTCTCGGGCGGCTCGGCGCGCTTCCTCGGCGGGGTCTACCAGTCCGGTTTCTTGGGTGAAATAGAGCGTTTGGGCGCCTGCTCCCTGGGCTCCGTCACCGTTAATCAATGCCCAGGACAAAGCCTCTCTCTGCCACGCCTGGGATTCCTCTTCGGTGACAGCCAGGGTCACCATCTCGATCGATGGGAGGGGGGAGGCGCAGAGGCAGCCCATCGACTCGGGGTATCCGCATCGTGGGCAGCGGGCATCTGGAATTTTCGGCTCTGGAAGGCTGTTTCTTGGCGCCTGGAGGGCCGTAGAGCCTCGTTGGGCATCTGGGTGGACCTGGGATACCCCCGCTTTGGGCCTACCGGCACCCCGGGCGACTACCGCCTCGTGGACTCATTTTGAATTCCTCCCGAATTCAAAGATTGTTTGATTATTCTTTGAATTTCTTTGATTATTTTGTTTGATTTATCGGCTTTGGAATCAGCGGTTTGGCTGGAAATCGTGCAAAAAACAATTTCACTCGAATAATCGTGCTGTGGGATGTCGCTAGTGTAGGTTACTAAAGTTCCGGGGGATCCTACCCGGCCTCACTTTTTTCTGAAAAAAGATAGCTCCCGGAAGAGCGCGCGAGACTCGAACGTTGGGCAGGCCGCTCATACTGAGGCGTCCTCGCGGTCGTAAGCGGCGCGAACGGGGGGCAGGGGTTGTTTCACTCCCTTGTATCGAGATTTGATGTGAGCCGCGAAGTGCTGACCCTTGCTGTAGGCATGCAGCAAAGCCTTGTAACCCTCAGGCGTCACGCCTTGGTAGTGGTAAAGGCCGCCTGAGTGGAAAGACATTGCCATCGTTCCGGTAGTTTCGTCGTAGCCCACAGCCTTGATGGTAGAGGAATCAACCGGGTTCAAAGGGATGTGGGTGTCGGTCAGGCGTATTCCGTTCAGAACGGGCACGGGTGGCGGAAAGGCCTTCAAACTTTGGAAACGGGCTCGGGCCTGGGTTAGGAGGGTGCGCTCGAGCAGCGCTGAGCCTGTGAGGCTAGGTCCTTTGCGACGGGCAGCATTGAGCCTAGGTCCGTCTTTCTTCCATCGCTTGCGGTCATAATCCGGGTGGTCGCGTCTCCACTTGCGGCACTTCGCGGCGTTTGTGCCAGTGGCGTAATACTCTGTCAGCCACGCCTTGCGTTCCTCACGGTGATCCTCTCGCCACTGTTGGACCTGGGCGAGCTTGCGTGCACGGTTGGCTTCATACCATCGGCGGTAGCGGGCGGGATCATAGGGGCGTTTGGTCAATGTGGTCGGCTCTCCTAAAGTTGGGTTGGGTAGCCTACCCAACCCATTTTTGCCTTTTCTTTAAGTCCTTTGCTTGCCGAGTTCTTCCTAGATATATATATGTCTGTATGGGTAGTGGTACCCACTCGGTCCGTGTCGTAATCACTCCCTCACAGCCCACGTAATTTCCGTCGGTCGGATGCCGTGGATTCTCCCTGCCCTCTCCAACGTCAGCAGCCAGTTATGGACGGTTTGCTGTGGCCGGTTGAAATGTTCGCGAATCTGCCGCGCTGTGACGGGTCCCGGTTGGGTTCGCATCCAGTCCTCAAGTTGAGAGGCCACGCCCAAGGCTTTCCGCCGGTTCCTGCGCTCCTGCTCGGCATCTACCGCTATGTCCAGGCGCCTCAAAACCTCGGTTGCCGACTCGTCGGGGAACTCGGCTCTTAACTTGCGCGCTATCTCGCCATCCCACGTTTGGGACCCAAGGCACTCCTGTAGATCGTGATCGTCTTGCAACTGTTCGGGAGTCATCGCGTCGGCTCCTCATACCGTGCAGGCTTGCCCTGGGCAATCAATTCGGCATCCATGCGCCGGCCTTCGTCTGCGATGGCGGCTTCATTGAATGGCCCAGTCCCGGCGAAGTACGTATCCGCGATCGGCTGGAAGTACTGGACGTAGGCCAACAGAACCGCGAGGTCTGCCTCCAGTTGGGTGATATGAGCTTTGTGATCCGCCAGGGTGTCTCCCACGACGTATATGGATTGGGTGACGCCTAGCCAGTTGCGGAGCGTTGCCTTGACTCGGTCCTTCATGATTTTCTCTCCCTCTCTCTTTATTCGGGAAAACGGCCTTTATCTGTGACAGCATTTTCCTTTGTTTTCAACGCCTGCCCCGCGAGGCATACTGCCGGCACGAAGGGCCGCAGTACACTGCATCCTTCCGCTTGGCCTCGAAGGTCTTCCCACACGCTCCGCACTGGACCTCCCGCATCTGTCCTTCATCCTCGTACTTGAACCGGGAAGCGGGATAGATCGGTGTCCTGAAGGGCGCCGCGCTGCTCCAATCGTCCTCATTCGTTCGCCAGGACCAATCCCAATACGTCTGCCGGTCCATGAGTCTCTCAGCAGCGTTTCGAGCCGCACCGTAGCCTTGTCGGTATTGTGCGTGATCTAGGCAGGCCAGAGGGCGGGGCAGAGACTTGTAGCGGTCCATCAGCTCACCGAGGGGCGGAAGATTTCGGACGGGGCTTAGCCGGCGAGATCGGCCTCAGCCATTCTTCCGCCGATCACACCGACCACAAGACCGCCGGCCTCTTCGCGGTCATTCATGCGCCCCTCCGATCGTGCAGGATCACCCGGACGAGTTGCTGTAGGCGGAATGATCTATCCATCCGCGCACAAAGCAGTTTGCCGGCGTAGTCCGATGCGCTCACCCAAGGGCTTTGCACTATCCCTTTTCTCCACCCTCCGTTTCCCTGTTTCACCAGGAACCTCGACTCGTCTGCGAGTTGCACGTTGAGTTGGATAAGCTGCTTCGGAGAAACTGAAGTGTTGCCCGGTCTCGGCGCGGCAGGCTTAGCCGTCACGGCTTTGCGTTTCCTCTTGATTAGTCTTACGCTGCACAGCCTCTCGTGAAGGACCACGCGGCTTAGCCTCTCATCACGTTTCTTGTGGACCTTCGCCTCGTGAATGCGAATCCACTGATTGACGTACAGGTCGTGCTCGTTCACTTGCTACCCCATCTCCAAAGCAAACGGCAGACGAGTAAGAACGGAACACCGAACAGCACCAACATCACCACCCACTCCAACAAGTGAAACGGCCCTATCAGCGTGTACATAGAATCCCTCCAGTGTTTTGTCAGAAGGGGCGGGCCCTATCTCCTCCCCTGAGGATGAGCCCGCCATGGCTGACAACGCCGGTACTGTTGCAAGAGGGACACCAAAAGTCAGTAAACAAAGGGGTAGTTAACAGGTGGTTATGACGTAAGGACGTGAGCAGCATGGGGAATAGATTTTTGGTTGGCCGTCGGTTTGCGGTGGGGTGGTTAACAGCGGCGAGCCGCGCGGGGAAGAAGATTTGCCCTTTTGTGGGAACATTCTTACCACTTCGTGTCACTGAGTGTAGAGGGTGACTGTAGATGCTCTTTCGCTGATTACGGAAGTACCGTCGGCTTCAGGTAAGTGCTTTGTCTTTAAGCGCTTTCTTTGCTTCGCGGAGTTTTACGATTTGACCGGATAGGGGCATCCGTAGAATTATGAGTCTACTGCTCTAACCGCTGAGCTAAGGGCCCTCTAGGGCGTCGCCGGATCAACAGTTTCGCATAACGACTCGACAACCACCAACTGGTGCACGGCCATGTCCACGTATCTGCACTCTGCTCTGACCCGAAGTCATTGCCGATAAGGCCTATTTCCCAGCTTTCCATTACTTTCGTACCGGAGCGCGAAACATTATAAGAAGCTAAACTGTGGCGCTAGATCGAACTTTTCTGAAGTGGTTGCGCAATGCATAAACAAACCGAAACTGTTCTGGCGCGAGTCAGCCAACAGCTCTCGCAGCTGGAAAAGCGGGATGGAGAACTGTGGCTGATCATCTCGCTTGCCGGCCTGCTGGTCGGTGCCGGGCTCTGGCCGTACTTTTTCCTGCGGCCTTTCTCAAGCAAGGCAACATTCACTTTGAACTCACCGTATCGCGGCCCCTGGTACTGGGCCTGGTAGCTCTTGCTGACTCTGCTGAACACTTATCTGGTTTCCAGGCGCATGGAAATTCGCCGCCTGCGCGAAGAGCTGATCTCACGAACTATCCAGCAGGAACTGGCCGAGCAGCAATCCTTCACCGATCCCCTGACCGAGATCTACAACCGTCAGTCTCTCGAAGAGATGGCCGGCCGATTCATGAGTCAGGCCAGGCGTTCCCAGAAGCCCCTCACTCTCATGCTGATCGATGTGGACCAGTTCAAAGCTGTGAACACCCGCTTCGGTCACCTGACCGGCGACGTTGTGCTGGCCAATACAGCGGCCCTGCTGAAACACTCCGTCCGTGGCTCGGACGCGGTATTTCGCTATGGCGGAGACGAGTTCCTGGTTATTCTGGCGGACACCTCATGCGCCGACGCCCGACATGTGGTCGACAGAATAAGAGCGGGTCTGGCGGAATGGAACCGGGCGGGACATCTGGAAAAGTTCGAGTTGAGTCTCAGCATCGGGGTCGCAGAATGGGCGGAGGGAAAGACTCTGGACAACCTGCTCGATGGCGCGGACCACCAGATGTACGCGGCGAAGTCAGACCGCAAGTTGAGCAAGGGTACAGCAGCTGGAATTTGAAAGTCGCGCCTGCAATCTCCCGGGAAACTGCTGAATCACAGCAGCAAAAATTCCACCAACCCAACTACATCAGCAGTTCAGTGGCCCGCTGCACCAGCGGGTGCTGCATCTCCTGCAGGTCGTTCTTCACCAGGTTGAGCCCGTACACGCACTGCTCGAAGTTCTGCGACAGGTTGGCGAAAAGGGGCGCCACCTTGGCGTATTCGAAATGTTCGAACTTGGAAACGATGTAGTAGCTTTCTTTGCCGGCTTTGATCCAGTCGACGAAATTTTCCAGACGGTTGCGGCGCAGGCGGAAGTGGTTGATGCTCTCGGGAAACATGCCGGTAAAGAAAAGAGTGTAGTCGCCGATGTGTTTGCGCACCTGGCGCTCGCGATCGAAAGAAGGCGCGGGCCCGAACACGGGATTCGATTCCACCAGCATTTCGCCGACATCGGTCAGCGGCCGGCCGTCGGCGTTGCGGACCCTGAACAATTCCTCGACATCGCAAAACTCGGCCATCAGGTGGGCGACGTAGTTCACGATCTGGGGATCGCGCAGACCAATCTCCTCGGCATAGTGCCGGCCCACGAGTTCGACGAACAGCTGCTGCAAGGGATGCGATTCCGGAATCATTCTGGATCTCACCTCCTCTTCGAAACCCCGAGTGGCGCGGGATTCCATCGCGCACTTCGTCCCTCTACTTAACCTCAGCCTGATGGCCAAGGCAAGTGACTTTTGTAAGTCACCCAAATCGATATTTCCTATTTAATTAGAACCCCCGCGAGCGATCAAAGGTTTCACGCCCGATTCACTGTAGATGACTGCTGGCAGACGGCGGCGTTGGCTGCCAATTGTCGCATGTTATGCGCCGGTTACAATGAATTGACGGAGGCAAAATGGAACGAACCAACATTTCCAGCGGCACCCAGTGGGAACCAATTGTGGGTTACTCTCGTGCGGTCAAGGTTGGCTCATACGTGCATGTGTCCGGCACCACGGCCACGGGCCCGGACGGCAAGATCGTCGGAGTAGGCGATCGTACGCGCTCAAACCATCCAGATTTTGAAGAACATCGAGTCGGCTCTGGCGAAGGCGGGCGCTACTCTGAAAGATGTCGTGCGTACGCGAATGTTCGTGATCAACATCGCCGAGTGGGAAAAAATCGGCAAGGCGCATGGGGAGTTATTTCAGCGACATCCGCCCGGCGACGTCAATGGTACAGGTAAGCGCGCTGATATCGCCCGAAATGCTGGTGGAGATCGAAGCCGATGCGGTCATCGGCAGGCTGACGTCCCGTCGACGAACCGGCGATCGATCCCGCCCGCACAGCTGTCAGCTTCGGACGCCCGGCAGAGCTTCCGTCACCATGATGTATCATGCCGCACCCGAACCCGAATCGAAGAGGTGGACATGCGCTCTCTACTCAGCCTGATCGTTGCGTTGACTGCTCGTCTCACCCGTTCTTTCCCAGACCACACCGCCGCCGGCCATCACTGTCATTCGCGCGGGCGTGCTGATTGATGGCAAGTCCGACCAGCCTCGTCGCGATCAGGTCATCGTGATTCGCGGCAGCCGCATTGAAAGCGTCTCGGACGCTGCCACCGCGAAAATTCCCGCGGGTGCCAGTACCATCGACCTCTCGCACGCCACCGTATTGCCCGGCCTGATCGATTCCCATACTCATATCTTCCTGCAGGGAGAAGACCCGGCGCAGGGGGGCTATGACGTCAACATCCTGAAATATCCGCTGGCCTTTCGAGCGGCGCGGGCCACGGTTGCGGCCCGGCGAGCGCTGGAGCAGGGTTTTACAACGTTGCGCGATCTCGAGACCGAAGGGGCGGGTTATGGCGACGTTGGGATCAAGGAGGCGATCGAAGGCGGCTATATCCCGGGCCCACGGCTGTTCGTCGTTACCCGCGCCATTTCCACCACCGGTGGCTACAACCTCGAAGGCTACGCGCCCGAGCTCGACATGCCTAAGGGTGCGCAACTCGTCGACGGTCCGGTCGAGGCACGCAAGGCGGCGCGTGAACAACTCGACCACGGCGCCGACTGGATCAAGGTTTACATGACTCATCGCTCCTGGGTGGGAAAGAATGGCGAGCTGGTTTCACAGCCGACCCTCACCGTCGAAGAGCTGAAGGCGATCGTGGACGAAACCCACGGCTGGGGCAAGAAGGTAGCCTGCCATGCCTACAACGGAATCGGCTTGCAGCGCGCCCTGGACGGCGGGTGTGATTCGATCGAGCACGGCCTTGAAATCACCGACGCGCAGATTGCGCAGATGGTGAAGCAGGGTACGTGGTACTGCGCTACGCTCGCTCCCTACTATCACGACTGGGCCCCGGCCGATACGCCCGGCGGCCAGCGTGATCGAAAGCGTGCATCGGAGCATGGAGTTTCGTTCCAGAAGGCGGTGAAGGCTGGGGTGAAAATCGTTTTCGGCACTGACATAGGTGGAATGCCATGGACAGAACCGATTGCCCAGGAGTTTCCCCGCATGGCCGAGTTTGGCATGACGCCCATGGATATCATCAAAAGTGCGACTTCGCGCGCAGCGGAGATGCTCGACATGACAGGCCAGATCGGCGTAGTTGCGCCGGGTGCCTACGCCGATATCGTGGCCGTCAACGGTGATCCCCTGCGCGACATCAATGTCCTGGGAGAAGTAACGTTTGTGATGAAGGATGGCGGAGTGTTCCGGAACGAAAATAAGTGACCGAATCCTCTTTGCGGCCTTTCCGGTATTCTTTGCCCACCTTGCGGTAAAGTGAGTAATGAATCTCCTTGACACTGGTATCGCGCACGTCATAATGCGGAATTCTCCGTGATCGTCGAATTCCCGATCCGCGAGCGGAGTCTCGGAATTCGGTCTTACGAAGGGGGCCTATGAGCGTCCTGGAACTTTGCGATGCAGATGTGGCTTCGGTGCCAGTCGAGGTGAGTGCGGCGGACGCCATCCGCCTGATGCTCGACCGGCATGTGGGAGCCGTGGGCGTGGTCGACAGCGAAGGCCGGGTGGCAGGCATCTTTACCGAGCGCGACGTTTTGCGGAAGCTGTCCCTTACCGGCCGCAATCCCGAGGCGACGCCCGTGCGGGAACTGATGACCACTGCCGGTGGAGCTGGCGACGATATCCACACGGCCGGGCGAGGCGCTGGCCATCATGCTGGAGCGGCATTTTCGCCATCTGCCGGTAGTGGATGATTCCGGCAAGCTGCTGGGCATGCTTTCCATCCGCAACCTGCTGGAGCAGCGGATCGATGATCTCAGCCACGAACTGGACTCGCTCGAGCAATACGTCACCAATGACGGACCCGGCGGCTAGACCGGCCTGGGCACGCCACAGTGTGGATTGCTGCCTGGCATCAGCCCTTCGTTCGTGAACCTCGTTGAGTCCAACATCCGGGTAAAATACAAAGCCTGATGCGCAAAATTTCCGGCGCCCTTCCTAAAACCATCGCCGTCGTTCGCATGGCCACGTCCGCCTTCTTTCTGCTTTTCGGCCAGTACAAGGTTTTCGGCCCCGAGTTTACCCACGGCGGTTTCCAGCAGTATCTCCAGGGCTTCATCCAGAACGGCGCGGTGAGTTTCTACCAGCCGATTCTGGCCAACCTGGTGTTGCCGCACGCGGTATTTTTTGGATACCTGGTCGGAGTGGTCGAATTGTTTATCGGAGTGTGCCTGCTGCTGGGAATCTGGGTACGGCCGGCGTCGGTCCTGGGCGCGCTGCACATGCTGAGCCTGACGCTCGCCACCTGGTGGGAGCCCGGACAGGGAATTTCCGTGTGGCACTACTTCGGCGCCGAACTCGACCACCTGCCGCTGCTGTTTCTGTTCATGATATTTTTCGTGGCCGATGCCGGCCAAGAGTGGGGCCTGGACGGACGCCGCACCCAAAAAAGACCGGGATGACCTGCGAGCCGTGAAGCCGCGCCAGAATAATGTAGTCCCGGGCGCTAAGCCCGCAGGTAGAACTCGCAAAGCCAACTCAACGAGGAACAGATGAAGCAAGCAGCCAGGAGTATTTGTTTTCAAACTTATTCTGTTGTCATTTGTCTTAAGCCGCTCTTGCAATCGCGCAACACCCTAAGCCCGCCGGCAGAGTCATGGTTCACGCCGGAAAACTGCTGGACGTCCGCACCGGTAAGACCCTCAACGACCAGGCCATCGTCATCGAAGGAGGCAAAATCGTCAGCGTCGGTCCTTTCGCGCAGGCCAGTCGCTCGCCCGGTGATCGCCTGATCGATCTGGCGAACGCCACCGTTCTGCCCGGCTTGACCGATGCGCATACTCACATGACCAGCGATCCGCAAGATGTCGGCTACGAGGGGCTCGGCATCTCCATTCCGCGGTCGACCCTGATCGGCGCGCGCAACGCCCGCCTCACCCTGGAGGCCGGCTTCACCACCGTACGCAACGTGGGCGCCGAGGGTTATAGCGACGTGGCGCTGCGCGATGCCATCAACGCGGGTGATGTTCCCGGGCCGCACATGCTGGTGAGCGGGCCGCCTCTCGGCATTACCGGAGGGCACTGCGACGAAAACCTGCTGCCCTTCGAATACCACGACACTGCGGGAGGCGTGGCCGACGGAGTGGAAGGCGTGCAGCACAAGGTTCGCGAGACCATCAAGTACGGCGCCGACCTGATCAAGATTTGCGCCACCGGAGGCGTGCTTTCGCACGGCGACAATCCCCAGGCTTCGCAATACACGCTGGAGGAGATGAAAGCCATCGTGGCCGACGCGCATCGCCTCGGACGCAAGGTCGCCGCCCATGCGCACGGAGCCCAGGGCATTCTCTGGGCCTCCGCAGGCCGGGCGTGGATTCCATCGAACACGGCTCCTATATTGACGATGCCGCGCATCGCCGAGATGAAGAAGAACGGCACCTACCTGGTGCCGACCCTCTATCTGGCGGACTGGTTTCTGGCCAACGCGGAGCAGTTGCACGTTCCGCCGGAGATGATCGCAAAAGGCAGAGAAGTGATGCCGGCGGCCCGCAAGAACGTTGCCCACGCCTTCGCCAGCGGAGTCAAAGTGGCGTTTGGCACCGATGCGGCCGTGTATCCCCACGGGCTGAACGCGCATGAGTTTGCCGTCATGGTGAAGCTGGGCCTGACTCCGCTGCAATCCATTCAGTCGGCCACGATCAATGCCGCCGATCTGCTGGGCTGGTCAGACAAGATGGGCGCAGTCGAATCGGGCAAGTGGGCCGACATCATCGCCGTGGATGGCGATCCGCTGCAGGACGTGACCACGCTCGAGCGGGTGAAGTTTGTGATGAAGGGCGGAGAGGTAGTGAAGAACGAATATGGGAAATAAAATGAAGGTGCCCCACCCTCCGTTTTTTGAAGGGTGGGATTCCACGGTCGTGTGCTGCTGGGGATTTTTCCTGTAACTCCTGCGATAACCCTGCATCATCGTCACGACCACCCACCCTCTCGCAAAATACGCGAGGAGGGTGGGGCACCCGCGCCGAGGGAATTCTCCGCCGCAGACACCAAAGGCCGGCTTCTCAGCCGGCCTTTCATACAGAACGGGAAACGAAAACTACTTCTTGGGCGCGATGGCGTCCTTGGCTGCTTTGGCGACGCGGAACTTCACCACCGTCTTGGCTTTGATCTGGATGGGTTCACCGGTCTGAGGATTGCGTCCCAGGCGGGCCTTGCGATGAGCCTTCACCAGGCGGCCCAGTCCAGGGATCACGAAGATGCCATTCTTCTTGGTCTCTTTAACGGCGACCTCGGTGAGTTGCTCAAGAAATGCTGCGGCGGTCTTATTGTTGCTCTCGAGCTTCTCCGCCAGATGGCGGACGAGCTGTGTCTTGGTCAAACCTGAAGCCATGAAGCCTCCTCTGAATTCACTGAAATTTTCCTACGGTGTGGGCTATCTTATACCAGCGTTCTGTGGAAAAGTGACCGTTTCAGCCGCATTTTATGCGGATTTCTTGAGATCGAGCTCTGAAAAGACCGCAAAAATCGCATTCAAGCGCGTATTGATGTCCCAAAATGGCCCAATCGCCAATGTCGGCGCGAGCGTCCCTGTGCTCCCTGCTCCTCGCATTCTCATTGCCCCACGGGCTATTGCCGCTGCCGCACGAGCGCGGGTGCTCGCGCCTACACTTCAGATGTCATAATAGCTTTCGGAGACTCATCCTGTGAGTTGTGCGTTTTGCGAAAAGCGTAAGGAGAAGCGCTTCTGTCCGGCCATCCACGGCCGCATCTGTCCGCAATGTTGCGGCGAGCAGCGCGAAGTGACGCTCGATTGTCCCAGCGACTGCGTGTACCTGCAGCAGGCTCGCGAGCATGAGAAAGCCGCGCAGCCTGAGGGACCTGAACCCGGCCGACCTCTTCGTGCAGGTGGAGGTCGACAGACCAGTTTCTCTACCAGCACGAACATCTGATCATGGGCTTGACGTACGCTCTGGCCAAAAGCGTTCGCACCGACCACAGTTTGAAGGATGCTGATCTGATCGCGGCCCTCACCTCGCTGACAAAAACCTGGGAGACACTGGTCAATTCAGGACTGCATTATGACAATCCGATTGCCAGCGTCCCGCAGCAGGCGGTGGTGGCGGAAGTGCAAAACATGGTGAAGGAATATCGCGAGGCCGAACAAAAGCACGTAGGATACGCGCAACTACGCGACTCGGAAGTGCTGCGCGCACTGGTTTTCCTGGTGCGCATGGCCCGCGTCCGCACCTCGGGAAGGCCGAAATCACGCGCCTTCGTCGACTTCCTCATAGCCCAGTTTCCGGAAAAGCCATCCGGGATCGCCGCGCCAGAAGAAGTCGGCAGCCGGCTCATTGTGCCTTAAATCGGGCGTCGGACTTCAGACGGATCGGACCTTCATATCGCCCACCGCTGCGTCTTAATATCCATGCGCCCGATGTTTTTGGTCCGAAGTCTGAAGTCTGAGCTCCGACGCCCGCCTTACCGCTTGCCCCGGCGGCAACGCGTCTCTCAGTTCGCGCACTGTGCGCTTGATTACCGGATGCCGCGCCTCCGGGGCAATTTCAGCGAGGGGTTCGAGCACGAAGCGGCGCTCGTGCATGGCTGGATGTGGAATGGTCAAGCCCTTGGTTTGGATGATCGAGTTGCCAAACAAAAGTATGTCGATGTCGAGGGTGCGCGGACCTTTTTTCTGAACTCGCCGCCTTCCCATTTCCCTTTCAATGTCGAGAACCCCTGCCAGCAGTTGTTTGGGCATCTTTTCGGTGTCCAATTCGACCGCGCAATTCAGGAACCAGGGTTGGGCGGCGAATTCGACCGGTTCAGTTTCGTAGAACGACGAGACTGCCATCACGTCGCCCAAGCTGCCTACGCGGTTGATGGCCGTCCTTAAGTTGGCTGCGCGATCGCCAACATTTGAGCCCAACGAAAGGTAGACCCGCTTATGCATAGGCGTCTGGGTTCCTGTTTCCCATTTCCGGTTTCTGGTTTCCAGAGAAGTATGTCGGGGCAGGCCAACGGACCCCCCGTGTCGTAGTTCTCGCCGCCGATGACTTTAGTCACTTTCGCGCCATTGAACCCGCAGCCTACCATGAAAGTTCTATGCCCCTGGAATCGCTGCTGCTCAGCCGGGATCCCGAGGTTATTCGCGTTCTTCAGCCCGCCCTGGAGAAGCTTTCCGTCGAGGTTGAAGTCTGTGGCGGGGTCAGTTCCGGCCAGGAAATTCTGCGCACCGAGAAGTTCGACGCCATCATTGTAGATTGTGACGACCTGAAGGGCGCCCTGGGTGTGTTGGAAGGCCTGCGTAAGAGCGCCAGCAACAAGAATTCCGTCACCTTCGCCATCCTGAACGGCAGCACGACTACGCAGCAGGCATTCCAGATGGGAGCAAATTTTGTACTGCAGAAACCGGTTTCGGCATTGAATGCCAAACGGTGCCTCAGCGCCGCGATCAATTTCATGATCAGCGAGCGGCGCCGCTATTTCCGGCATCCGGTGGAAATGTCGGCCACGATTTCGTTTAGCGAAGGCCAGAAACTCAAGGTAACGCTGACCAACATCAGCGAGGGCGGCATGGCCGTTTGCTTCCGCGGGCCGCTGCCCAAGGGCACTGTCTCCAGCGTGTCTTTCAAGCTTCCCGGAGCCGCCACACCCCTGGAGCCGAAGATCCAGATTGCCTGGATCGACGAATCCGGCCGCGCCGGCCTGCGCTTCGTCGATATGAACAAGGAATCGCGGGCCCAACTGGATGGATGGCTGGCCGAGCAAAGCGAAAAGATAGCCCCGTCGTCCCGCTGATTCCGTTTGTCCTCAATTTTCCTCCCGCCCTGCAAGGCTTCTGAGCGTATCCAGCTTAAGACTTGCGCATTTTTGGCTTGCCCATCACGCTGGAGAGGAAATCCTAACCGAGGTCCCTATGCTGTCGATTCACACGAGAATTGATCGCGCCCAACGTTTGGTACGCATGCTGGAACAGGACGCGCCGCTGCTGGCCGTCCGGGTCGCGGAACTGACTCCTGAGCATCAACAGTCGGCAAAAAGTTATGCCGCCCAACTGACGGCGCACGCCCGGGCCGAACTGGAAAAGCTCCTTGAAGAAGGGTCGTACTGGGACCCCAACGACACCACGCCTCACCCCGCGGACTAGTAGTCTGAGCATGACGCTAGCTGGCGTAGTCGCCTGATTGCAACGATTATTTCCGAGCCCGTCACTCGGGGACAATCGCCAAGGTTGCCGGGAATGCCCCTCCGTTTTCGCCGAATACCCGAGGCAAGGTAAGAATTCCCAGACGAAAGGGTCCGGCGATCCGCCGTTAGCATGACTGAAGATGATATTCAGCTGCTCTACGAATACGACCGCTGGGCGAACAACAGGGTTTTGCAGGCGGTCTCTGCGCTCAAGGCTGAGCAGTTCACGCACGATCTGGGTGGTAGCTTTCGTTCCGTGCGGGATACGCTCGTCCACATCATCGGCGGCGAGTGGATTTGGCTTGCGTATTGGGAAGAGCCGCCCTGTAGTTCCGCCCTCTGGGCAGACTTGAGAAAGCGACGGGACGCCCTATTCAATCCAGATGCATTTCCCAACGTGGCTGCGGTGCGGTCAAAGTGGGTGGAAATCGAGAAAAAACAGGTCGAGTTGAATCGGGTGACAAACGAATCCTTGGACAAAATGCTTCCGTTTCGCACGACACAAATCAGATTGGCGCACCTCATGCAACATCTGGCGAACCACTCCACTTACCATCGAGGCCAAGTCGCACTGATGATGCGGCAGCTTGACGCCGAGCCTCTGGCACGGTGTTGAAACATCGCCTTACGATCCGAGGGGTTAGTGGCCCAAGAGCCGCCTAACTGCCTACTTTTCTGGCGTAATCGTCGAGGGTTTTCTTGGTGTCCTCTGCTCTGGCGGCTTCTTGAGATGCCTGCTTTTTCTCGATGCGGTCCACAAGTTTTTGAGATTCGCGGTCTTCGTGAGACGCGCGATATTCCTGTTTCTCTTCCATGTCAATAGCCTCTAACCATCATCATGGGTGGCAACAGGACAGAATACTGTGCAATCTTGACCGGTCTTGAGCTGTTGCGCGTCCCGGTAGCGAGGCGGATTCCAGGGAGCCTGCTCCATCGGGATGATCCCGTGCGAGCACAGCCGCGGCAAGCGCCCACGACTAGGAAAGTGACCAAGGAAGGCAATTCCCGACTGCGCTACCGCTGGACCGAAGCGACGCTGCATGCAGTCGGGAAAGACCCGGAGCTGAAACGCTTCTATCGGCGCAAGCTCATGCAGAAAGGAAGCGGCAAGGCGAGGATCGCAGTGGCCTGCAAGTTGGGCATCCGGCTGGGGATCATGCTACGCGATCAGATCAATTACGAAGAGTTCTGCCGCCGAGGAAAGTTGCGGCCGCCAGGGGAAGCCCATGCGGGGATGCTCCATTGCAACCGTGGTCCTGCCTTGCCATAACCGGGTTTACTGAATGAGCTACCCGCCTCCCCGAGGGAGGGGAGTTTGATTAACACATCATGATCGACCGTGAGCGGAGAGATGTCTGGTGGGCAACGCCACCACAATGATGAAGACGAACGGACCGAGCCACTGGGTTGGACACAAATCAGCGAACAAAGATTATTACTCTCTCGAAGGAGAAGAGTGCGTCTGCGCTAACGCAATAGGTGTGTTCGAAATCATGAAAAACCTAGAATCTCAAATCTCGGTACTGTCCTAAACTTCTCGGGGCTTGAGTTCTTGGGCGCGAGTGGGGTCAGGCCAGAGCCGGGTTTTCCGAGAACAACTGCGTGGTCATCTCAGACAACGGGTTGGACTGCGGCGTGCACTAACGGAGCGACTGCTTCTTCTTCCTCTTCCACCGTGGTCTCTTCCCACAGGGTTCGGTCGCGCAGGATGCGGGAGACCAACGCGGTATGCATGGCGTGTCCGGCTCGATCGGCGACTACGTTGCCTAGAATCTGTTTGCCTAGAAGCGCCAGGTCTCCGATCAGGTCCAAAACTTTGTGCCGCACGAACTCATCGGGAAAGCGCAGCGGCGGATTCATCAGACCTTCGCGGGTGAGCACAATCGCGTTTTCCTGCGACGCGCCCCGGATCAGGCCCTGCTGCCGCATGGCGTCGGCCTCATGTAGAAATCCGAACGTTCGAGCCGCCGCGATCTGCGTCCGGTAATTCCCGTCCGACAGGTCCACCCTGAACGTCTCTTTTCCGATCAGGGGATGGGGGAAATTGATGGCATATGAAACGGAATAAATGTCGGCCGGATACACCGCGATGAACTTGTCACCTTCGCGCACCTCCAGTTCACGGCGGATGCGCAGATAAGTGCGAGGTCTTCGCTGCTTCCGAATGCCGGCTCTAAGGATGGCCTCTACAAAGGGCAGCGCACTGCCGTCAAGAATGGGGAGCTCCAGATTGTCCAGCTCGACGATGGCGTTGTCGATGCCGCAACCGATCAGGGAAGAGAGAAGGTGCTCGGTGGTGGAAATCAGCACGCCCTTTTTCATCAAGCTGGTGGCGTAGCTGACCCGGGCCACGTTCTTGCTCACCGCCTCCATCTCAAAGCCGTCGAGATCAGTGCGGCGAAAGATCACGCCTGATCCGGGAGGCGCAGGCCGTATCCGTAAGTGGACTGGAGCACCGCTGTGCAGTCCGACACCGCTGCATTCTACTGCCGTACGGATTGTCTGTTCGTGTATCAAACGGGGGTCGGCTGTCGGTTGTTAGATGACGAATCTATCCTGCCTGCCGCGGGTTCGACTGTGGCTAATTAGCCACAGTCGTGGTCATAAGAAGCAGAATGACGAATTCAATACCGTACTATCTATATGATTAAAATATGTTTAACGAAGGCTTGCGTTCCTGGCAGTAACTAAGGTGTTACTTCGTCGGTTTAATGTTGGTTTCAAGATTTTTGACGGCTCAGGGTTTCTTTGGCCCCGATGCTGCGGTAGCCTCGAACCGAGAATCACTGATGCCCTGGTTGTAGCTGACCGCTGTCAAGAAGCGTTGGCCGGACATGTCGCCGTTGTAAAAACGCGTGATCGTGAACGGAGTCATGACGCCTTGCACCTCGCGGTAATTGTCATAGACCTCATCTTCAATGTTGCGTTGCTTGTCTGTCGTGTCCCGCCAGGAGTAGGTTTTCTTGACCGGCAGATGATCGTCGGTATTCAAATACAGGGTCACGCCCTCATTGTGTGCATTCATGACCGTGACTTGCTCGACCGGTTTTTCTTCCGCTACCGTCTGCCCTTCGTAGAAAAGGGCAATGCCCGGCTCCGAGAGCCACTTTCTGAGCACCCAGTCGAGTGAGAAATGGCGTCGCCGCAAATACTCAGTCAGATCTTTGGGATCCTCCGGGTGCGGGCCTTTGTACGTGATTTCGGTTCCGTTATCACCCTGGTACACGTAGATCACATCGCGCTGCTTGGTAAGCTCGATGCGGTCTTTGTCGGGAAATTTGTAAAAACGCCAGAAGAGGATACCCAAACTGCTGGGCCGGCCGTGATAGAAGCTATAAGTTCGGCCTTCCTGGGTAATGTCCTGAATATTGAGATAGGCCGATCCGCCCAGAGCCTGGATGGCTGGTTGTAGCACGGCCCTGGCTTTCTGAGCATTTTCCTGGTCCACCGGAATCGACTGTGAGGGCGGCGCACTGTCGGTCTGCGCCAGGCCCATAGCGGCCAAAAGAAGAATGGAGAGGAAGACCTTCATCATTCAGAACGTTAGATGCAGAGAAACGATCAAGTAGGCGCGAGCGCGGGACGCTCGCGCCTACACTAGAGCTAGCCAACCAGCACAGCCCCGCCGTTTACGTTGAAGACCTCGCCGGTGATGAAGCCGGCATATTCCGAGCACAGAAAAAGGATGGGCCCGGCGATCTCCTCCGGCTTGCCCGCCCGCCCCAGCGGGATCCCCGAAAAGATGCGAGCGCTGGTCTTGGCATCGTTCAGCGCCGGCGCCGACATATCTGTATCCACCCAGCCCGGCGCCACGGTGTTGACGTAAATCGCGTCGCGCGCCAGTTCCGTCGAGAGCCCCTTGACCATGCTGATCAGGGCTCCCTTGGTGGCGGCGTAGTCGCAATGAAACGCCTCTCCACGCTGTCCCGCGGTCGAACTGACCAGCACGATGTGTCCGGCCGCGGCGCCCGATTTCCCCTGCTTTTTCATCTGCGCCACCGAGTGCTTGACCAGGGCGAAGACGCTATCGAGGTTGATGGCCATGGTGCTGCGCCATTGCGCGTCCGACATTTTGTCGATGGGCGCGTCCTCCGGAGGCCAGACTCCGTGATTGGCCACCAGGATATCCAGCCGCCCGAAGCGCTTCACCGCCGCCGCGACCAATTCCTGCGCCGTCTCCGTACCCGAGAGATTGCAGGCCATGGCCGCACAATTTTCCTGTCCGAGCTCCTTGACCAGTTGTTCGGATGGAGCTTTAGCCTTTTCGTAGTTGAACAGAACGCGCGCCCCCGCATGGACAAACATGCGGACCGCAGCCGCGCCGATGCCGCGTGAACCGCCGGTGATGAGGGCAACCTTGCCAGAGAGAGAGAGAGGGATAGGCATGCAGAGATAGTTTCCAGTTTCAGCTGGGAAATGGCAAGTGGGCTGGAAAATGTGGGTGCGAGCATCCTCGCTCGTGCTGGGGGGCGCATCCGACCCAGATCAGCTTCCCCAGCTGGTCGTTCTCTCCGCCTTGAGTTCGCGAATCAGAATGCGCACCAGCATGCCGTCGTAGCGCGTGCCACTCAATTTTTCCAGTTCGGCCAGCGCCTGTTCGCTGGTCTTGGCGGCTGCAAACGAGCGTTCGCTGGTCATGTTCACATACGCGTCGGTGATGGCCATGATGCGACGCCCAGAGAGGGATCTTCTCTCCCCGCAAGCCATCCGGATAGCCTCCGCCATCGAAGGATTCGTGGTGGTGCTGCACCGCTTCTCGCAGTTTCTTACCTTCGGGCAGGGTGGCCAGAATTTCTCCTCCCACCTCGGCGTGCATCTTCAACACATAGAATTCGCCTTCAGTCAGAGGGCCGGGCTTGTTCAGGATTCGTTCGGGGACAAAGAGCTTGCCCACGTCATGGACCCGGGCGGCAAAGGCCAGGTCGGCAATCTCCTCCAGCAGACAGGCCCAGCGAGCGCGCGATGATCTCGCTGTACCGCGCCACCATCTCGCCGTGCCCCGCACTGTTCAGTTCGCGCGATTCGGCGGCGCTGGTCAAGGTCTCAATGGCCTCCCGCAGAATCATGGT
The DNA here is from genome assembly GCA_963803655.1 of Terriglobia bacterium. Classification (GTDB taxonomy): domain Bacteria; phylum Acidobacteriota; class Terriglobia; order Terriglobales; family Acidobacteriaceae; genus JAIQFF01. The sequence continues at coordinate 42,229 of CAWDNR010000004.1, read as the reverse complement.
CGGTGTGGGCTTCGTCGCCACACATCTTCTTCAAGGTGGAGATCAGTTCTTCCACGTGCTCCGGGCCGGTGTGCTCGCGCTGCAGGAACCCTTCGATGTATCCCGAGATCATTTGCCGGCGGACTGCGGCGCTTTCACCTCCCGAGAGCTCTTCGGCGGTGGATACGTGGTCGCCGCCCTTTGCGTTTGGAGATGTACATGCCCGCATCGGCGACGCGAACAATCTCTTCCATCGAAAAGCCGTGCACCGGGAAACTCGCCACTCCGAAGCTGCCGGTGATGTGGTGCTCGGCCAGCATCGGGTCCTGGGAAATCCACACTCGCAGACGTTCCGCCAGGACCTGCGCCTGCTCCACGCCGGTTTCCGGCATGAGAATGATGAATTCGTCGCCGCCGTAGCGTGCCACCACGTTTGATTGTCGGCACTTCTGTTCCAGGAGTCGCCCCACCCGGGTCAGCACCAGATCGCCTTCCAGGTGTCCCTTGGTGTCGTTCACGCTCTTGAACTTGTCCAGGTCCATCAGCACCACCGAGATAGGACGGCCGGAGCGGGAAGCTCGCTTCAATTCCGAACTCAGCGCTTCGAAGAAAAACCGCCGCGTCTTGATGAGCGTGAGCCCGTCGGTGATGGATTGCTGCTGCAGTTTCTGGAACACAAAAGCATTGTGCAGCGCAGTGGCCAGCAGGTCGGCCAGCGTGTTCATGATCAGCCGGTCGGCCGGCTTGAAGGCATCCTCCTTGTGGCTTTCCACGTTGAGCACGCCGAGAAAGTTTTCGCCATAGGCAATCGGGATGCAAAGAACGGAGCGCGCTCCCGGCAGCACGCCTTGCAGTTGCGCCTTCGCTCGTGGTCTGGACCAGCGCAGCTCTCACCGGTCCGCGCCACCCGGCCGAGAATGCCCACTCCCAGCGGGATGCGTTTGCCCAACGCCTGCGCCGTGATGCCGGCCTCGGCTTTGATTTCGATCTCCTTGGTGGTGTAGTCGAGAATGCCGATGCCGATGTGGTCGAAGCTGAAATTTTTCTGGATATGGCCGACGATGTCCGCCATCATCTGCTCGGAATCCTCGCTCGAAATCGCAGTCTTCGAAATACTGTTCAGGAAAGCCAGCTGGCGGGAGCGTCGCTGCTCTTCGGCGAACAGCCGGGCGTTCTCCACCGCGACCGAAACCTGCCCCGCCGCGGTCTGCATCACTTCCAGGTCGCGTTGCTCGAAGGCGTACTCGCGTTCCGTGTTCATCGCCGCCATGACGCCAGCCGGCCGGCCCCCCAGCAGGATGGGCGCGCCGCAAAAACATTTGGCGGGCCGCGGCGGCAGAAAGGTGACGCCCAACCGCTCCCGCGTCTTCTCCAGTTCCGCGCGGATCAGCAGCGGCTGCCCGCTGCGAACGATGAATTCGCTCAAGCCATTGGCGAGTTTGCGCGAGCGCTTGGGCATAATCTCGCCCTTCTCCACTTCCAGTTCGAAACGGATTTCATCGCCTTCCTGGAACGCAATGTAAAAGTCGTTGGTGTCAAAGATCTGGCCCAACTCTTTCTGGACTGTGCGCAGAATCTCGTCCTGGTCCAGCCGCGAGCTGATGGCCTGTCCGATCTGGGTGAGCAGCGCAAATTCCTTGGTGCGACGCTGCGCATCGTGCATGACCGCATAATTTTCCAGGGTCAGGCCGATCTGCAGCGCCAGCCCGATGAGCAGCCGCAGGTTCGATGAGCCGAACATCCGGCGCGCGGCATGCGGGAACAGGATCACGCCGAAATTGTGCTCCCGGGTCTGCAGGCTCACGGCCGTGACGTTGTAAATACGCTCTTCGGTCATGCACCTGGCGGAATTGCAGAAACCGTCCGCCGGGAAAAGCCGGCAAGGGCTCGGGCATTTCCGGGCACACTGCGAAAGGTCACGAATCCGCCGCGCCGGTAGGCCAGCTCGCAGACGTATTCTCCGGCTCCGCTTTTCTCCAGGCGGTCCAGGAACTCCGGCGAAAAACCACGCTGCACCGAGGGCAGCACGGCGCGCCAGCGCTCCGAGATGCAGATCACGGCTCCGCCCGCCGGCAAGGGCGCGACCAGGCGGTCCAGATATGCTTTGCATGCTGGGGACCAGGTCTTCGGCGGAAAGCAGGCGCGTGGGATCGACGCCCAAAGTAGAAAACGCCAGGGCATTTTCCTGCACCGCGCTGCGCTCATTTTCCGCCAGCACCATCACCATCGCGATGCCCAGCGCCAGTTGCGGGATCGGGCCCAGCAGATCGGAAAGCTGCAGGTAGGAATTGCTGAATTGTCCGAACAGCATCAGCACCGACCACAACGCCAGTGCCATCGCCAGCAGAGTGAAGGCCAGCGAATTTCTGCGGTGCGCGTAGCGGTAAAAATAAAAGGAACAGTAGAGCAGCACCAGGGCCACGCCCACTTCCAGGCGGAAGCGCGGAGTCGGGAAGCAATCTCCGGATGAAACAACCGGCCCACCATCTGCTGCTTCAAATTCCAGAGGCTGAGCGCGACTCCCGCCAGCGCCGACCGCGACGTCATACCAGCGCAGGCGGAACTTCTCGCGCATCAGGCGAGTCGAAATGAATATGCACAGCGCCATCGCTGCCAGAAGCAGCGAAGCCAGCAGCGCGATCACGGCGGAGGGATTGCGGAACGCACTCCAGGCATCGAGGACATAGTGGAGCGTGTAAGCTCCCCATCCCAGTTGCCAGGCGCGGAAGTAGTCCTGCCGGGTCTGCTCGTAGAGGTAAGTGAAGACCAGAAAGAGCAGCAGAGCAACCACGGCCGGTACTACGAGCAAACTGATCGTGACGCTGTTCATGGCGCGAAAACAGCTACCTCAGCCAGAGTGATGAGTCGTTTCTAACTATCAATGGTTTCACAGCGGTTCCGGCAAGACAATAGTCTTGTGGAGCGGGCGAGGAACGTCGGTCAGCCGCAGTTTCCTCTTCCGGATCAAGTGAGTTGGATCGAACTTCGGCCGCGCTGGCGGCTTGACGCTACATTTCCTCAGCCCGTACCATCAGGACACCACCTTTCGTAATGTCCCCCTCCATCAGCCCGCCCTCTGCCCTTGCAGCCCGCGCGTCCGCTTCGCACCCTCGCCCACCGGATATCTGCACGTAGGCGGCGCCCGTACCGCGCTGTTCAACTGGCTGTTCGCCCGCCATCACGGGGGAACGCTCATCCTGCGCATTGAGGACACCGACCTCGAGCGCTCCACGCCCGAAATGGTCGAAGGCATTCTGCAGGGCATGCGCTGGCTCGGCCTCGACTGGGACGAAGGTCCCTACCATCAAACCCAGCGCATGGAGACTTATCGCCAGAGCGCGGCCAAGCTGGTGGCCTCCGGACACGCCTATTATTGTTTTTGCACCAAAGCAGAACTGGAGCAGCGCCGCGCAGCTGCAGACCGCCGAAGGCCGTCCGCCGCGCTACGAAGGTACCTGCCGGAAGATTTCTCGCGAGGAAGGCGCCCGGCGTCGGGCCGCGGGAGAATCCGCGGCCGTGCGCTTTGCGGTGCCTGAGTCCGGCAGCACCGCTTTCGATGACGCCGTTTTTGGCCGGGTCGAGTTCGCCAACACCGAGCTGGAAGATTTCGTGCTGCTGCGCTCCGACGGCGGCCCCACCTATCACCTGAGCGTAGTCACCGACGACGTGGACATGCGCATCACGCCACATCATCCGCGGCGCCGACCATATTTCGAATACCCCCAAGCAGGTCCTGCTCTACCAGGCGCTGGGCGCGCCGTTGCCGGTGTTCGCCCACGTGCCGCTGATCCTCGGCCCCGACAAGACGCGCCTGAGCAAGCGTCACGGCGCCACCAGCGTGATCGCCTATCGCGACGAAGGCATCGTGCCCGAAGCTTTCCGCAATTTTCTGGCGCTGCTGGGATGGACCCCGCCTGAAGCCGGCGCCGGAAAGCACCTCCACAGAAATTCTGGGCGACCAGCAACTGATCCAGCTGTTCGATCTGAACGGCATCTCCCATTCCAACGCGGTATTCGATCGCGCCAAGCTGGACTGGTTCAACACGGAATATATCCGCGCCTATCCGGCGGAAAGATTGCTGCCGCTGATTCAGGAAGAGTGGCATAAAGCGGGGCTCGAACCGGCGCACACCGATCGCGACTGGCTGTTTGGCACCATCAACCTGCTCAAGCCACGCGCCCGCAGCCTGAAAGATTTTGCCACATCCTTCCGAGCATTCTTCACCGACACGTTTCAACCCGATCCCGCGGCGGTCGGAGAAATTCCTGGCGGATGAAAGAGTCCGCCAGATGCTGGTGGAACTCGGGGAACGCTACGCGGCGTCGGACGAAACCTTCACCGAGGCGGGAACGGAAAGGCTCCTGCGCGACTTCGCCGCGGAAAAAGAGATGAAAGCCGGCGCGCTGATCAACGGCGCGCGCGTCGCGCTGACCGGCCAGGGAGTCGCCCCCAGCCTGTTCGCCGTCATGATGACACTGGGGAAAGAACGCACAGTCGCCCGCCTGAAAGCCACACAAGAACTTGCTGCCCGAGCGATGACGCCAGAGGTCTAATTCAGCATGTGTGGCGCGGGCGCCCCCGCCCGCGTGAAAGCGTCCGTCGCCAAACCGTGAGTTTTCCGATTCCGCTGCCGACAGAATGTTCATCCGTCACAGACAAGAAATATCGAAACTGATGAAGTAGCAAAGGAGCGGGGAAGCAACTATGCCCGCTTCCAAAAGCTCCATCCCCACCCCCACCCATATCCCGTCACCCCCGAAGTATCAGTATCGTCGCCGCCTCCCGCACTTTCAAAAATCCGGCGTACCTCTGTTTATTACTTTCTGTACCGGCGGCCCGCTGGTCCTACCCGAGGAAGCACGCGATGTTGTCCTGAACCACTGTCTGCGGGAGCGCGGAGTACGAGTCGACTTGTTTGCCGCAGTCGTGATGCCCGATCATGTCCACCTGCTGCTTGCGGCTTTGCGAGATGAACACGGTTGGCCTTTCTCGATTATTTGAAATCATGCAAAGCCTAAAAAGGCGCGACTTCCCATCGTATTAACAAACTCCTCCTTCACCGATCCGGCCCAGTCTGGGAAGAGGAATCATTCGATCACGTGCTGCGCTCAGATGAAAGCCTGAAGGAGAAGCGCGAGTATATCCGGCAAAAATCCCGTAAGGGCGCTTGGTTCAGAAGCCTGAGGATTATCGCTGGCTGTGGGTGAATCCGGAACTCTAGGCGCGATTGTGTGGCGCCGGCGTCCTCGCCCGAGCGACGTGTCCTTCATTACACGCGGGAATGCAGGGTGTCTCCAGCCGTCGGTAAGAGACCTTCAGTGTATGGGATCGTAGCAAGCTCGGAAAACCCAAAGTCAAAAGCCGCGGGCGAGGGCGCCCGCGCCACACTGGTCACATCAGACTTTTGTTCCCTTCTCGTCACTCAACCGCAAGGCCCGCGGCTGGCATAATGGTGTATATGTGGTCCGCCATTTCCCTAAAGTTGGACGAACGCTGGTTGCCGAAGTCCGTCCTCTGCCTCCGCGACTACAGCCTGAACAAATTTCTGAAGGATATCATCGCCGGAATCACGGTCGGCCTGGTCGCACTGCCGCTGGCCATGGCTTTCGCTATCGCATCGGGACTGACCCCGCAAGCAGGTATCTACTGCGCCGTGGTCACCGGATTTCTGATCTCCGCGCTGGGCGGATCGAAAACCCAGATCGGCGGGCCCACCGGCGCCTTTGTGGTCGTGGTTGCAGGCATCGTCGCCGTACATGGCATTGACGGACTGTACATGTGCACCGTCATGGCGGGCGCCATACTCATCGTTCTGGGCGCGACCGGCATGGGTACGGCGGTAAAATTTATTCCGCGCCCGGTAGTCATCGGATTTACCAACGGCATTGCGGTGCTGATCGCCAGCACCCAGATCAAAGATTTCTTCGGCCTGCACCTGGCCAAAGTTCCCAGCGAATTCTGGCTGCGGATGAAGGCCCTTGTCCACGCCGCGCCCACATTTTCTCTCGCGGCCACGTTGCTGGCGGCTGCCACCGTTGGCGACGATGCTGCTGTGCCGTGCCATCTCCAACCGGATTCCCGGAGCGATCATCGCCATGCTGGGCGCGACCCTGGCTCGTACCTGCTCAAGCTGCCAGTGGAAACGATCGGCACGCGTTTTGGCGGAATTCCCAGCGGCCTGCCTCATTTTGCTTTGCCGCACTGGCACGCCGGCTTGGTCCATGGCCTGCTCGGACCGGCATTCACGGTGGCGATGCTGGGAGCGATTGAGTCGCTTATGTCGGCTGTGGTTTCGGACCGCATGAGCAACGACCGGCACAATCCCAACGTTGAACTCATCGGCCAGGGAATCGCCAACATCTTCTCGCCGATGTTCGGCGGCTTGCCGGCTACGGGCGCCATCGCTCGCACCGCAACCAATATCCGCTCCGGAGCGCAATCGCCGGTCGCGGGCATGATCCACGCGCTCACCTTGTTGTGTGTGCTGCTGTTTGCCGCACCCCTGGCCAGCTACATCCCCATGGCGGCCCTGGCGGGAATTCTGATGATCGTGTCTTACAACATGGGCGAGTGGCGCGAAATCCCGCAACTGCTGCGCCTGACCAAGACCGACATCAGCGTGTGGCTGGTCACGTTTGGGCTGACCGTCTTCGCCGATCTTACGGTAGCCGTCGAGGCCGGAATGATTCTGGCTGCGCTGCTCTTCATCGCTCGCGTGGCCGAGACCACCACCGTGTCCCAGGTGACCGGCGACTACGTCGAAGACGGACGGCTGCATATCTTGCAGGACAAAGACATTCCTTACTACGCCACCATCTTCCGCATTCACGGGCCGTTTCTGTTCGGCGCCACCGACAAGATCGGAGTGGTCACGGAAAAAATGCACGAACTGCCGCCGATCGTGATTATTCGTCTGCGCAATATGACCGCCATCGACGCCACCGGACTATTTGCGCTCGAGGAAATAGCCAAACAACTGCACGCCACGAAACGCACGCTGATCCTGTGCGGCGCGCGCGAGCAGCCGGCGCAGATGATTCATCAGGCAGAATTTGAAGAAGTGGTGGGACGAGAAAATATTTGCGCCAACGTTCAGGAAGCGCTGCTGCGGGCGGAAGCCGTGTTTGAAAAAATCGAAGCGGACGCGGCGGTGAAGTAATGTAGGCGCGAGCGCGCCGCTCATGCGGCAGCGCCACGACGAGCACGACCGAGGGCGCTCGCGCCTACATTAAGTTAAGCGGCCTCGCTGGCCGCGCTGTCATCCTGAAGCATGGAACGAATCTGTTCCCGCAACTCCGGCGAATCGGCATGACCGTGGACCGTGCCGGCATGCAGTACCGCCAGGCTGATCACTTCTTCCTCAGTTCCGGAAATGGCAATCGAGCAGGGCTTCTCAGCAGGGAATTGACGACAATCAATCACTTTCCGTGTTTCGGCCATAAGCCTCCTGTTTGAAATTCGGCGGAATTATAGTCCGGCCTGATAGAAGCATTCAAATGGGAGCCCGCACGAACCACGGGGGAGGACATGTAGGCGCGAGCGAGTCCGTCTCTTGAGGGGACGGGATGTTCGTGGTCAGTCTTCCGGGGCGGTCTCGTTCGGCCCATTCTCGGCTGGGGCCAGGGGCAATTGCGACGCGCTGCCGAGCAGTCCGCGCTCCTGGGGCGAGAACTCGCTCTTGAAGCGATCCGACTCGATGACCTGCTGACGCTGGCCGGGAGGCATGACGCTGAGGTCCCGGATCGCGGTGCGCACTTTTTGCCGGCGCGTCAGGCGGCAGGTCTTTGAGCTGCGAATAGAGCTGCCGCGCCTGCTGTTTCTGTGCCGGAGTCAGGTGTTCCCAGGTCTCCATGCGTTGCAGGATACGATCCTGCTGCGGCCTCGGAAGGCTGCTGAAGCGCTGCAAGCGTTCTCTCAAGATCTGTTGGCGCACGGGTGGAAGGCTGCGGAACTGGGAATCGCTTTCCAGCGCCTTCTGCTGCTGATCGGGAGGGAGATCCTTGTAACGGCGCAGCCACTGTCCGGCGTGATTGCCCTGTGCTGGCGGCCTGCTGGCGCGCTTCTTGCCGCGCCTGGCGTCGCTCAGCGAAACGGGTCTGAGCCACACACGGCAAAACCACGGACGCCAACATCAAGCCGGCCGTCGCTACCGTCATCGTGATGGACTTCAGTCCGTACACTGTTTCTGATTCTCCCGATTCGCACCTCGCTACTCTGCGACCAAAATCGATCACCGCAGAGTTCGTAAAGGCGACGCAAAGGACGCAAAGAAATCCCTTATGGATTTGCCGTCACATCCTGCTGCACGGCGACATCGTCGAGCACATCGAAGTCGGAATACAGATTCTGGTTCTTCTCCAGCGCCTGCAAATCGCCCACGGCCGTGCCCGGCTCTGCCGGGGCCTGCGACCCCACCGCCGCCAGGGACGGTGTCGGGTTCTTCCCGCTCTCGCCGCTGTTCATCCGAACCAGGCTCACGCCCACGACCATGATCAGGGCAAACGACGCGGCCAACACGGGTTTACGCAGCCATCGCAGCCAGCCGGCAGACGCCTTCGCGCTTTCCTCGCGTAAACGCGCCCGCAGGCGGACATCAAAATACGGCGAAGGTTCCGGCGCCTGCCACTCGTCCAGCAGGGACATGGTCTGGCGGAATGCCTCGAGCTTGCCCGCACATTCCGCGCAGGAATCGAGATGGGCCTTTACTTCGGGCGTGACCGCGGTCAGTCCGGCGGCCAGGTCCGGCATCAGTTCGCGGGTTTCGATTGCACTTCATAACTGCTTCCTTTACACAAACTCTTTGAGCTGTTCGCGCAGCGTTTCGTACGCGCGAAACAGCAGTGACTTGGTGGCGGACTCGCTCAGCTTCAATACATCGGCAATCTGGCGATACTCCATCTGCTGATACTTGTGCATCAGCACTGCGATCCTCTGCCGCTCCGGCAGGGCCTGCACCCGCTGACGAATCGCAGCCAGGCGCTCCCGCTGCACGATCGTTTCCTCGGCGCTGGGCGTTCGGTCGGGCAGGTCCAGCGTGTGGCCGCTCTCCTCGTCCGGTTCGTCCAGACTGACCGTATTCTCCGCGACGCTCGTGGCGCGTGTCGCGCGCATGATTCACCGCCAGGTTGGTGGCGATGCGATACAGCCACGTCGTGAACTTGGCGCTGGCCTCATAGCTTTCGCGCGAGCGGTAAACGCGCAGAAAAACTTCCTGGGCCAGATCCTCTGCCGCCGCATTGCTGTGCGCCATGCGGAACATGAAACTCACCATCGGTCGGCGATACTTCTGCACCAGATACTCGAAAGCCGAATCATCGCCGGCTTTCACCTGCAGCATGATTTCGGCATCGCTCCGCCCACCGCTCGGGCAGAGTGGTGTCCGCTTCAAATGGTCTCCGGCTGCGACACGCCCCCCATGGTAAGCAACCCGCGATCCATGGCTACGCTGCTCACATCTGATTGAACCCCTGGAGAAGCCGAAAGTTGCGCCTCCGCCGCCTCGGAAACCGGCACGGAAGTGCCTTCGGTACTATGGCCTGCGGGTACTTTAGCGGGTCTGGGCTCGGGGGCCATCGGATGCGTCTTAACTTGGCGAAACACCGAGACCGCTGGACCGGCCCCGGAGTCGCAGCAGAAATCAGGCTATCATGGTCTCTGGATACGCGAAACTGGTTCGTTTGCTAGAATATAGCGGCAGTTCGAGATCGGGCGCTTAACTCAGCGGTAGAGTGCCATCCTCACACGGTGGAAGTCGTAGGTTCAAATCCTACAGCGCCCACCATCCATCCTTCCGGGTGCGATGGAACCGCAATCACAGCCCGCGTAGGGACAGCTGCCCCCCCGGTTGTCCGGTCGAGCGTAGCTCGACGGTCTCGGTTGGTTGAAACCCAACAGCCGAGCGTGCCCGGCATGGCCGGGCCAGAGACCCGGCCCCACACAGCTCTTGCTGCCTCCGGCTAGAAATTTCCGTTGCCCACTTCGAGAACTCGGCCCAACGACAAGCGAACCGGTCGCAGCGGTAACGGTTACCGGCGATTACTTTCGCATGGATTTTCTCTGACAGGCACACCGTGAGACATGACTTCGTTTCCCCAGCGTAACTTGGCGGACATCCTTTGCTGGGATAACCTGAATCCATATTCACATTGGCGGTGCCGGCCACGGGCACAATGCTGCAAATTTAGATATCAAACAGGAGAGCAGTGAATGCCTCGGATCCCGGTCTGCCCATTCCGCAAACGTGTCGTTGTCTCTATTTTCACATTCTTAGTCTTGGCTGTTGCTGCTTCAGCGCAGGTTCGAAACCGCATCACGCAAAATATTGCGGACACCGAGCCGGTAATGCTTTCGGCTCCTCATCCTCTGGCCCGTGCGGAGTTCGATCAGGGCCGGGTCGAAGGCAGCATGAAGATCAACCATGCCTCGATTGTGTTCAAACTGTCGCCCGCGCAGCAAGCTGATTTGGACAAGTTGCTGGCGGAACAGCAGGACCCGCACTCTGCGAACTATCGCAAGTGGCTGACTCCGGAGCAGTACGCCGCGCGCTTTGGGATGAGTGACGATGACCTTGCCAAAGTCTCGGCCTGGTTGACATCGCAGGGCTTGACCGTCGAGGGACATTCTCGCGCCCGCACCAGCGTGTTCTTCAGCGGAAACGCTGCCCAGGTGGAAAGCGCCTTACGCACTCAATTCAACCGCTATCTAGTGGACGGCGAGATCCACTTCGCCAACGCTACCGAAATTTCCCTGCCGGCAGCGCTTTCGGGCACCGTGCTGAGTGTCCGAGGCTTGGACGACTTCCGGCCGAGGCCCAGAGTACACGTGGCCCAGCCGAGATTTACTTCGCATGTGACGGGAAACCATTTCGTGGCCCCCGGGGATTTTGCCACCATCTACAATGTGAAGCCGCTATACAACGCGGGCCTCGATGGAACCGGGGTCAAAATCGCTGTAGTCGGCCAGTCTCTGATCGCTGCCAACAACAGCACGACCGATCTCGATGCCTTCCGCGCCGCCGCTGGTTTGCCAAAGAAGGACCCGACATTTGTCCAGGTTGGAGGCGGGACTCCGAAAATTCTCAGCAGTGGTGATCAGGTCGAGTCGATACTCGATCTCGAATGGTCCGGCGCAGTGGCCAGTAATGCCGACATCATCTTCGTTTTCTCCAGCCCGAACGGCGGCGCCTTCGATGCCATAACGTTCGCAATCGACAACAACCTGGCGCCGGTTATCAGTAGCAGCTACGGAATATGCGAGGCGCAGTTCGGGTCCGGTCTCTCCGCTTTTCGAGCATCGGTCCAGCAGGGGAATGTACAAGGTCAGACGCTCATCGGTCCCGCCGGCGATTCGGGAGCAGCTGATTGCGAAACCCAGACGGCAACTGTCGCGACTCATGGGCTTGCGGTCGATGTGCCGGCGGCCATCCCCGAGGCCACGGGAGTTGGAGGCAGCGAGTTCACCGGAGACGCTGCCGGCGCAATAACTGGAACCGCTCCGAATACCAATGCCGGCGCCACGGGCTTCTGGAGCGGCACAACAGGCGGTACGGACGCTCTGAGTTCGGCGCTAAGCTACATCCCGGAAACGGGCTGGAATGACACTACGGCGGGGGCAACATTTTCCGCCACTGGCGGCGGCGCGAGTACCACTTTCACCAAGCCGACTTGGCAGGTCGCCCTGACTCCCAACGATGGTCACCGCGACGTCCCAGACATCGCCCTGAACGCGTCACCGGCTCACGATCCCACGATGATTTGTGCGCAGGGCAGTTGCGTGAATGGATTCCGTGACGCAACCGGAAACCTGAACGTTGTGGGCGGAACGTCGGTCGGAGCTCCGACCTTTGCCGGTATTGTCGCTATCCTCAACCAGGCGACCCAATCCTCAACGGGTCTGGGCAACATCAACCCCACACTTTACACGTTGGCAGTATCAACGCCCACCGCATTTCACGACATCACGACCGGCAACAACATCGTGCCGTGTACGTCTGGTACGCCAACCACCGGTCCCGCTGCATCGCGCTGTCCGACGACCGCGCCCTTTCAAATCGGTTTCAGCGCCGGCACCGGCTACGACCTGGTCACCGGACTCGGGTCCATCGACGCCAACTTGTTAGCCACCTCGTGGCCCGGCTTTGTCGTGGCACCGGGCTTTTCAGTCGGAGCCAGTCCAGCTACGGTCCCCACCCCCGGACAGTCCGCGACGTCGACCATTACGGTGACAGCGACGAACGGGTTTAGTGGCACGGTGGATCTTACCTGCACACCTCCCGCCTCAACTGCGAGCATTACCTGCTCCTTTGGTTCAACCACTTCGGTCACGCTCAGCCCTACCAATACGAGCGGCACCGCTACTTTGACGATTTCCACTGTGGCGCCGCACGCGCAATCGGGCGAGTCATCTGGGCTCCGGCAAAACGGCTTTGGCTGGCTGCCGGCTGGTGGCGGCCTGCTGGCGGGCATTTTCGTTCTCGGCGTGCCCTCGCGCCGGCGTCGCCATCTGGCCGGCTTCGGACTCATGCTGCTGGTATTTTTTGCTGCCGGCGTAGGTTGTGGCGGAGGCAGCAGCAGTAGCGGTTCGACGAAGACCGGAGGCACGCCCGCAGGCAGCTATAGCGTCACCGTGAAGGCCAGCAGCGGCTCGACGTCGCGCACCACCGCGGCAGCCCTAACTGTCCAGTAGATCAGTGTGGGGCGGATACTTTTGTCCGCCGCTCTTGCAGTTGATTGTGGTTTTAGATGTTGATCGTGGCTACAGAGGGCCAAGTGAGTTGTTAGTACGCTAGAGTCTGTGTAAAAGCGCCGGACAAGAGCGTCCGCCCTACACTACTACCCAAAATCAACGGCTGTGGTATTGCCGCCACAAACCAAAATGCCCACGCGCTCTCCCGGCTGCGGCCGGTACCGCCGTGATATAAGGGCCGCGAAAGCGGCTGCGCCGCCGGGTTCGGCCACCAGTCGCAAGACTTTCCACAGCGCTTTCTGTGCATCCCGAATGGACTCATCCGAAACCAGCAAGACATTCTGCACGTGGGCTTGCGCGATGGGAAACATCATGTCGCCTACCCTCTTCGGGGCCAGCGAGTCGGCGGCGATGCCGCCTGCTTCGGCATCGACCGGACGACCTGCCTCTAACGCCTTTGTGAGCGTGGGCGCGGCTTCCGGTTCCACGCCGACGATCTTGATTCGCGAGGAATACCAGGCGGCGATTCCACCGATCAGCCCGCCTCCCCCAACGGCCACGACAAGACTATCGAGATGGGGATACTGCTCTTCGAACTCGAGGCCTACGGTGGCTTGGCCGAGCAGCGTCTCCACCTGATCGTAGGCGTGCACGGCGAGCGCGCCCGACCGCGCAGCCCATACCTCGCTCGCGGCCAGCGCATCGGCGTATCGTTTGCCGGTCACGACCAGATCGGCGCCGTATTCCCGGATTCGTTCCAGCTTTGCTGGCGACGCCACCTCAGGAACAAAGATTCTGGCTGGCTTCTTCAGCTTCATGGCGGCAAACGCGACCGCGGTGCCGTGATTACCGCCAGAGGCCGCGACCACGCCCGCAGGAGGGATCTTGCGCATCAACAGGTTGGCAAAGGCGCCCCGCGCTTTGAAGGAGCCGGAATGCTGCAGAGACTCCAGCTTGAACACCAGGGTGATGCCGTCAAGCCCGAAATCGGATCCGTCCGCCTCAACAACCGGGGTTCGTCGTATGTGGGGACGGATGGTCTTGTAGGCGCTGGCGATGCCATCGCGGTCGATGAGAGTGGGGAGATCGCTAGTAATTTCGTGGCGCATCCAGCCATCATAATGGGGCTTTGAACTTTTCCCCCAGGATTGCCGATCAGGGGGCGTGAACGCTCCTGCTCCTGCAACCGATCCTCGTGTGGCCAAGATTGCTCCCGGGCCCGGTTTGCGTTTTGTACCTCGCCAACCGATTCTCACCAGGGAAGAGAAAGTCTTCGGCTACGAACTGCTGTTCCGCGACGGCATCGAAGATTATTTTTGCCCGAAAGATGCCGAGGCGGCCTCGAAAATCATGCTGGACAGTTCGCTGATTATGGGACTCGACGTGCTTTGCAACGGCGGACACGCCTTCGTCAACTGCACCCGTGACATGCTGCTGAAGGACTATGTGACCCTCTTGCCGTCGAGTCAGACCGTGGTCGAGATCCTGGAAAGCGTCGAACCCGATGATCTGGTCATGGCTGCCTGCCAGCGCCTGAAAGAGGGCGGGTACATGATCGCGCTTGATGACTTCGCGACCGGGGACAAACGGGAACCGCTGACGGATATCGCCGACATTATCAAGGTTGATGTCCGAAGTACTTCACCCGAGGAGCGCGCTGCCATGGTCAAGCGCTACGGACCCTGGTGCTGCCGTATGCTGGCCGAGAAGGTGGAAACACGCGAAGAATTCATGGCCGCCAAGAAGACGGGCTTTGCTTACTTGCAGGGGTATTTTTTCCGCCGGCCGGAGACGGTGAAAACACACGCTGTCCCCGGCAACCAGCTCAACTACATAAAGATGCTGCAGCTAGTTTCCAAGCCCGAACTGGAGTCGCGGGAGATCGAAAACGCCATCAAGGGCGAGGCCTCGCTGTGTTATCGCCTGCTGCGCTACATGAACTCCGCCAGCTTCGGATTTGCCAGCGAGATCCACTCGGTGCGGCACGCGCTCTCGATGCTGGGAGAACGCGAAGTCCGTCGCTGGGTGCGCCTGGTGGTCACGCTGGCGGCGGGGCAAAACAAGTCAAGCGATCTCGTGCGCTCCGCCCTGGTTCGTGCCCGCTTTTGCGAATTACTCTCTCCCAAAATCAAGCACGGAGAGACCGACCTGTTCCTGCTCAGATTGCTCTCTCTCATGGATTCCATCCTGGAACTTCCCATGACCGACGTGCTCGAGAAGGTGCCGCTCGATCAGGAAACCAAGGCCGTACTTCTGGGCGGGACCAGCTACCTGCGCCCACTCTATCAGCTGATGCTGGCACAGGAATCCGGGGACTGGCAGAACCCTTCGGAAATAGCCAAATCTCTCAACCTCACCGAGAGTGAGGTGGCGGAAGTCTACTGGCAGGGGATGCAATGGGCGCGACAGATGAACGGAGGATAATTTTCCCGCCAGCCCACGGATTTACCGCGGCCTCCGGGCTTCCTGTCGTCACTGCGATTCTGATCAGAGCCCGGCTCTTACAGTTACCATTGTGCAAAATTACCTGACTTAGGACTTGCGCTCCCTTGACTGAGAGCGGTAACATTGTAGGTGTTTCCAGTGGCCATGCTCTCTAGCTGGCCCTCCGCGCCCCCTGGCTCCAGACGCCATACGGAAAAAAGTCATTCACGCGTGAGTTTCAGCCGCACGGGGTTTTCGGCATATGGCGCATGCCTGTGTCCGAGGCGAGGTTTTTACCAGAAAGCGGTCATTGTCAGCGATCTGCACATCGAGGATCGGCAAAATCAAAGTCCCCCCTTGCGGGCGGACCGAATGCAACGATAAAACGAGAACAATATGAATGCAGGACCCGGACACCCCTCCGGCGGTGGTGGAGGGAGAAGCAAGCGGCGACGCGGGCGTCGTCCGCCTAATCGTGGTGGCGCGCCGAACGGCCGCGACCGCCAGCAGCATAGCGGCATCTACAGCGCACCCATGGACCACAGCTACCGCGCCACGCTGGGCGGGAACAATGGATCGAGACCAGGACGGATGCGTCCCGGCTTCGCTCCCGCTTACGCTCCGCTCGAGCCTGAGCCGCTGCCCCAGGGCGACAACGGCAACTCCCGCATTTTTGCCTTTGTCGACGATCTGTTCTTCCAGGCCAAGATCCAGGAGACGGCGCGCAAGCTGAATGTGAAGGTCGAATTCGTCAAAACGGAGAAAGACCTGCTCGATCACATGAAGCTGAACGGCGAAGAGAAGCCGTCGCTGATTATCTTCGACATGAACAACGCCAACGCCAAGCCTCTGACCCTGATCCCCAAACTCAAGACGAAATTGAAGAAGGGGACGTCCATCATCGGCTTCCTGTCGCACGTGCAGGGCGACCTGAAGATGAAGGCGCACGAGGTGGGATGCGACATGGTTCTGCCGCGCTCGGCTTTCTCGCAGAACCTGCCTCAACTGCTGCGCCGTCACGGCGCCCCGGAAGCCGAAGCGACGAACTAACAGTCAATGGAGAACGGGCGTCCCCGCCCGTCCAAGTCCAGCGCCGTAGGCCTGCGCCCGTCGTTCGTCTCACTGCCGCGCGAACGGGGCACTCGCGCCCACATTGACCCGGTCCTATCCGGGGGGCCACTTCAAATCTCTCCCGCCCAAGAGATGCACGTGCAGGTGGAACACCGACTGGCCGGCGCCGGGCCCCACGTTCAACACCGTGCGATAGCCGTTTTCGATGCCGCGCTCCCGGGCCACGTGGGCGGCCGCAAGATGGCATAGGCCAATGATCTCCGCATCTTCGGCAGACGCTTCCTTCAGGCCGCGAATGTGTTTTTTGGGGACGACGAGGATGTGCGTGGGCGCTTTCGGATTGATGTCTTCGAACGCAAAAGTGTGCTCGTCTTCGTAGACTTTCTTGGCAGGAATTTCACCGGCAACGATGCGGCAGAACAAGCAATCTTTCATGAGAGTCCAGTCTGAAAAAGATTTCAGATTGAAGATTGTAGATTCTCACAGCCCCAGAATGCGAGCCTGGTCAGTTCGATTTTCTTTGCGCACTTTGCGGAGTCCTTTGCGCTTCAAGCTCTTGACCGCAAAGGACGCAAAGTCGCCGCAAAGGTCGCAAAGAAATCCCAAGGAAGGCACACCCGTCGCCACAATCTGCATCTGCCGAAATCCCGGCAGTCCATGGGAAAAATTCTGGGAGAAAAGAGAAAAACTTTTCCTAAACGTAGTCGTCACAGGGCAAATGCTTTCCTATTACGAAAGGGCGGTAATCAAAGGCGAAAATTGAAATAAGCCATTCAATTTCATCAGGTTACACATTTGATTCGTCGGATGGTAACAAACCGATTTTTTAATGTACGGCGAGCCTTAAGTCCCTTAGTATCGTAAGGATTACAAGCGCAGGGCTAATGCCTGCTCATATTGGCAGGGCTCGTGCATCAAATCAGGTATCCGAACCGGGGATGGGGAAACAATCAGTGATTTCTAGGAAACGTTTTGCAGTGCTGGGGTTGTTGGTCGCGTTCATTCTCGCGGTCCTTCCCGGTATGGGATGGCAGCCACGGTCAGTACCCGTTCCTTGACCGGAAAAAACCCAAATCACAGAAAGTAAGTGAGGCCCCACGCGCCAGGAAACGCCTGACCAGATTATCGCGTAGCCGTGCCCGCACTGTCTCGGCATCGCGAACCGGTCGCCGTCACCGCCGTCGCTATTACGAACGCTTCACCGCCAGTTCGTTCATGAACGATAATTTCGACGGCGATGTAACCGCTGGCGAGGATCCCGTCGTCCGCCAGGCCGCCCTTGATGCTCTAGGCAATATGAACGGTACGGTGCTGGCCATCGAGCCGACCAGCGGCCGGGTGCTGGCCATGGTGAACCAGAAATTGGCGCTTTCGAGCGGTGCGCAACCCTGCTCGACCATCAAGCTGTCTGTCGCTCTTTCCGCATTGAGCGAAGACCTGATCACGAAAGACACTGAAATCGCTCTGGGCCGCCGCAGCCGAATGAATCTGACCACCGCTCTGGCCCATTCCAATAACGCCTACTTTGAGGCTCTGGGACGCCAGTTGGGATTTGAGAAAGTCAGCTTCTACGCTCACCAGTTCGGATTGGGTGAACTGGCTGGATACAACATTCCGGGCGAGCAACTCGGGACCTACCCGCAGCAAGAGATTTCTTCCAAGCTCGGCGGGGTAGGCAAGATGTGCTCTTTCGGCGAAGGCATTTCCATGACCCCGCTGCAATTGGGCGCCATGGTCTCCGCTATCGCCAACGGCGGTACGCTTTACTACCTGCAGCATCCCACCGCGGCGGACGAAGTGGCCAACTTTGAACCGCGAGTGAAGCGTCACCTCGATATCGCTCCGCTGATTCCCGAGATTTCCGACGGCATGGCAGCAGCGGTGAGCTACGGTACGGCGCGCAGCCTCCGGGTCAATTTCAACGAGGAAGAGATTCTCGGAAAAACCGGGACCTGCTCCAAGGCCGGCACCCGCTACGGATGGTTTGCCTCCTACGCCAAGACTGATGTCGGACGCATCGTTGTTGTTGTCTTCTTGCAGGGCGGGCGTCCAACGTTTGGTCCTAAAGCCGCAGAAATTTCCGGGCGCATGTATCGCAATCTCTACGACCACGAGTTCTTCGCAGCGCACGCCAACGCTGCCGACAGACACGGCGAACGTGAAGCCGGTGGTCAGCACGCAGCAGTAGCTCTCAGAATATCCCGACTCCAGAGGGTGCCCCGTCCAAGCTTTGCTTGGGCAGGGGTGTTTTCACGCGCGCCACGAACTTCAGCCTTTCCGAACCGTGAGTTTTGCTTCCTGTCCGCAGAAAACCCCGGCCCAAGCCAGAGCTTGGGCGGGGCACCCTGGAGAGCATGAAATCTTCAACACACGCGCCGCCGACTTTGGTTTCAGGTAGGATTTGACGTTACAAGAGGCCCGACCATGACCCTACAACGCCGCCATTTCTTGAAGTCCATAGCAGGCGCCGGTTTGCTCGGCGTCACCACGCCCCTCCTACAAGCGCAAGAGCAAGTGGCACGGGCTACGCGTGGAATGCCCGCGCCGCGCATCAAGGACATCAGCGTAATCGAATGCCAACCCCAGGGTGTGCGGCTCACGGCAGTTAAGATCACCACTGACCAGGACGGCCTGTACGGCTACGGCTGCGCCACGTTTACGCAACGCGCCGATCTGGTCAAGCCGGCGGTCGAGAAATATTTGAAACCGTTCCTACTGAATAAGACGACGGACCGGATCGAAGATATCTGGCAGTCCTGCTACGACAGCTCCTATTGGAAAAATGGCCCGGTGCTGAACAACGCCCTCAGCGGGATCGATCAGGCGCTTTGGGATATCAAAGGCCGCCAGGCGGGCATGCCGGTGTATCAGCTTGCGGGCGGCAAGTGCCGCGAGGCCGTCGACACTTACGTACACGCCGACGGCGCCGAGTTCCAGGAGGTTGTCGACAATGCAAAGCGTTACATGGAGCAGGGATTCCGCAACGTGCGGGTTCAGGTGGGAGTGCCGGGAATGGCTGGCTATGGCGCGCGCCGCAGTGGAACGCCGTTGAAGGCGCTCCATGATAAACCGCTGTTCGAGCCGGCCTACTACTTCCGCCGCGCGCTGAAGCTGCTGGAAGTTTGCCGTCAGGAACTGGGCGAAGAGGTCGAATTGCTGCATGACATGCACGAACGCCTGCTGCCGAACCAGGCGGTGCAGTTCTGCAAGGACGCCGAAAAATTCAAAATGTTTTTTCTCGAAGACCCGCTTTCGCCGGAAGATCTGGGCTACTTCCGGCAAATCCGCCAGAATTGCGCGACGCCGATCGCCATGGGCGAACTTTTCAATAGCCCGCACGAATGGCAGCCGCTGATCGCAGAGCGACTGATCGACTACATCCGGGTGCATGTTTCGCAGGCCGGCGGATTCACTCCGGCGCGCAAAATTGCGATCCTGGCCGAACAGTACGGCGTCAGAACGGCATGGCACGGTCCGGGCGACGTTTCGCCAGTCGGCCACATGGCCAATGTCACCCTGGACATCGTCAGCTACAACTTCGGCATTCAGGAGTACTCGCCTTTCAATGCGCAGACGCAGGAAATCTTTCACGGCTGCCCCGAAATGAAAGACGGATATCTGTGGGTAAGTGAGAAGCCCGGATGGGGAATCGAGATCGACGAAAAGGCAGCTGCCAAGTCTCCGTTCATCTCCGGCCCAGACAACTTGAATGGCGGCTGGGGAGAGATACGAAAGCGCGACGGCACCGTGATCAAGCAGTAGGAATTGTTTCAAACTCCAGAGGGTGCCCCGTCCAAGCTTATGCCTTGGGGACTGAAGCGCTTCTACGAATCTGGTCAGCTCCACTTCCTTACTTTCAGCTGCTATCATCGGCGTCCAAATTTAGGAAACATCGCATCTCGCACCATCTTCGAATCCGCGCTGGAACGAGTTCGACATCAACACGGCTTTTGCGTGCACGGATACGTAGTAATGCCAGAACATGTGCACCTGCTGGTAAACGAGCCCGAGCGCGGCACGCTGGCACAAGCCATGCAATCCCTGAAGCTGGGTGTTGCGCACAGGATGGCCTTACGCGCGGCGGACCCGTTCTTGGCAGGCCCGCTACTACGATTTCAATGTTTGGAGCGAGTGCAAGTTCGTGGAAAAGCTTCGCTACATACACCGTAATCCAGTAAATCGTGGGTTGGTCGTGCGGCCCGAGGATTGGGTTTGGAGCAGTTTTCGCCACTACCTGAGCGGCGAAGAGGGTCCGGTGGAGATCGACGTGCACGAGCTGGGATTGTTCCTATGGTGAGGGTGCGTCTACCCGCCTAAAACCCCCGCCCAAGCGGAGCTTGGACAGGGCACCCTCGAGAGGAGAAATGCGCACGATAGGCTGAAACACACGACCAACGACTACCGACCCGCTTTCCTCTCGTCCTTCTCTACCACACCGTCCTTGATGTGGATCACGCGGTGCGCGATATTCGGCGATGTCGTGTTCGTGGGTGACCAGCACGATGGTGTTGCCGTTGGCTTGGAGACGATCGAGCAGGGCCATGATTTCGTTGCCGGTCTGCGAGTCCAGGTTGCCGGTGGGTTCGTCGGCGAGGATGATGGACGGGCGATTGACCAGGGCGCGGGCGATGGCCACCCTTTGTCGTTGGCCACCGGAGAGCTCGTTAGGCTTGTGCATCATGCGGGCTTCCATGCCGACCGATGTCAGCGCCGCTTTGGCGCGCTCCACGCGCTCTTCGCCGGGGACGCCGGCGTAGATCAGCGGCAGTTCGACGTTGTGCAGTGCGGTGGCGCGGGCCAGAAGATTGAAAGTCTGGAACACGAAACCGATTTCCTTATTGCGAATGCGCGCCAGTTCGTCGTCATCGAGTTCGCTGACCAGCTGGCTGTTCAGCCAATAGTGGCCCTTGCTGGGCGTGTCGAGGCAGCCGATCAGATTCATCAGCGTGGATTTACCGGAGCCGGAGGGTCCCATGATGGCGACGTATTCGCTGCGCTGGATGCGTATGTTGACTCCGCGCAACGCGTGCACCTGCTGCTCCGAGCCCATGTCGTAGGTCTTCCACAGATCTTCGGTGCAGATCATGCAGGACTCGGGAGGCGCCGACACCACGGGTTGCTTAATGTTGATGACTTCTGCGGTTGCCATTTTTCTCTCCTGGTCCTCTCGGGACACCTGCCCGCTCCGATCTTTCTGTGTTGCGATGCGGTCGGCTGCCCGTTGGACGGCCAACTGAGCCGGTCGTTAGTCGTTGGTCTTTGGTCGTTGGCCAAGTGCACAAGACCGATCGCTAGAGGCTAACGACCAACGACCGGACCTACGGCTAGTTCTCGTCTTCCTTCTTGGGAGCCGTGTTATCTACTTTTACGCTTAGTGGCCGGCCGCAGAGTTCGCAGCACTTTGTAACTGCCGGTAACGATTTCGTCATCCGGTTTCAGACCGTTCAGGACCTCGATGTCCGTGGTGCCGGTGATCCCCGTCTGCACGGGCAGGAATTGGGCTTTACCGTCACGAATGACAAAGACTCCCTGTACTTCTTCTTTGTCCGCATTCGCCAGGTTGGATGCTTCGGTCTGCGGCGCCGCGGCCTGGACCGCATCTTTTTCGCCGCTGCCGGCTTTCAAATCGGCCCGCGTGCGAACCGTCAGGGCCTGGATGGGAATCGCCAGGACACTGCCGCGCGTGGCTGTGGTGACTTTGGCGGTGGCGGAGAGTCCGGGACGCAGATTATCCGGCGGGTCTTGCAGGGTGACCACGACCTTGAAATCTTTTGCTTCCTGGCTGGCCGAAGTCTGCTGCGACGTGGACACGCCCGTCGAGCGAACGATGGCGTTGTTGCCTATCTCCGTTACGACCGCTTTGAAAGTCTTCTTGGGAATCGCGTCGATGCTGACCTCCGCGGATTGGCCCAGTCTTACGTTGACGATGTCGGTTTCGTCCACCTTGACTTCAGCAGTGATGACGGACATGTCGGCCAGAGTCATGAGCGTGCTGCCTGGGGAATTCTGGATGCCGATGACGACCGTCTCGCCTTCCCGCACGGGCAGGTTCGTGATCATGCCGTCGTAGGGCGCGGCGTACGTGGTCTTTTGCAAAACGTCGGCGGCGTGCGTCAGATTAGCGCGGTTCTGCGTGATGTGGCGATCGGCGGAATCCTTCTGCGCTTTGGCCTGGGCGACGCGCGCCTGGGCCTGTGCCAGCCCGGCCTGCGCCGTCTGCCACGCTGCTTTCTGGCTGTCGAATTCCGACTTGGCGATCAGCGATTCTTTGTACAGACCCTGGGCGCGGGTCCAATCGAGCTGGGCGCGTTCGAAGTCCGATTGCGCGCGGTTCAGGTCGGCCGCGGACGTATTCAGCGCGGCGGCCGCAGCGACCGAATCGGTCTCAGACGCTTCGACGGAAGCCTGCGTGGCGTTCACGTCGGCCGAGGACTGTACGTTTTCCAGTTGTGCCAGCAATTGTCCTCTCTTGACCCGGTCGCCTTCCTTGACGTAAAGCCGGGTGATCTTGCCGAAGGCATTGGCGCCGATGTTGACGTAGGTCTTCGGCCTGATCTCGCCGGAGGCGCTCACAATCGAGGCCAGATCCTGCCGGCCCGCTTTTCCAGTCTGGACCGTGACCATGCCCTTATGGCTTTGGTAAACGGCAATGCTCGAAATCGCCAGTACGGCGATAACGATTCCGCTGCCGATCAGTATTTTCTTTGCCTGTGCTCATTACTCCCCGTGATATTTCGACAGTCGCTACTTCCGGAAGCGGCGGCTGCCCTTACGCCTGGAATTCGCGGCGTAACCGAGCACACGCCATCAGATACGGTGATGCGGGCTCAAAAGTTCCTGCGGAACCAATTTATGGTGCGGAATCACCGGATCAGCCAGACATAGGTAGCGGAACTGGCCGCTGCGAATGTTGATAACAGGTCGATTATAGCTGGAGCCGGGCGGAGAATCGACGAAACTGTTCCTGCAGGCGTTAAGGGGGCTTGGGGGGCAAGAATGGGCCCTCAGGATGCCATTTTTACAATCTTTACAATCGGTTAGAGGGCTCGGGTTGGTCTTGCCTTGGCCGCACTAAAGTCATAGAATAGCTTCCCAAGGGTTGTACGTCGTAAGGAGTGCCTCCATGTCCCGGGTAGGGTTTCCGAAACGCCTCTTCGCAGTTCTCGTTTTACCGGTCACTTATGTTGGCGATGCTGTCGTTTGCCTCCGCGCAGGAAGGAAAAGCGGACGCTGCTAGTCCATCCGCCGATCCGGCATCTTCCCAGGAAAAGGCTAACCCGGAAGCCGATCCGCTGAAGCGTCCACTTACCGACAAGCAGAAGAAACAGAATTCCAAATCACTGAAGATCGAGTTAAGCAAGACCTACAAGAAGTGGCTTGATGAAGACGTGCGCTGGATCATTACGGATGAAGAGCAGAAGGCGTTCAAGCTGCTCTCGAACGATGAAGAGCGCGACCAGTTCATCGAAGCCTTCTGGCAACGCCGCGATCCCACGCCGGACACGATTGAGAACGAATTCAAGGAAGAGCACTACCGGCGCATGGCCTACGCCAACGAACATTTTGCCGCCGGCATCCCGGGCTGGAAGAGCGATCGCGGCCGAATCTATATCATGTACGGCCCGGCGGACGAAATTGAGTCGCATCCTTCGGGTGGGTCTTACGAACGCCCGATGGAAGAGGGCGGCGGCGAGACTTCCACGTTCCCATTTGAAGATTGGCGCTATCGCTACCTCGAGGGCATAGGACAGGAAGTCATCATCGAGTTTGTGGACACTTGCATGTGCGGCGACTACCACATGACGATGGACCGGTCAGAGAAGGACGCACTTCTCAATACACCCAATGCCGGACTGACTTTGTACGAGCAGATGGGTATGGCGAGCAAGGCGGACCGATTCAGTGGCGGCGGCTTGGAGCGGTTGGGGACCGGCCCATTCAGCAATGATCTAGCAGACCAAAGAGTTTGATCGCCTGGAGCAGTTCTATAAGCTGCAGAAACCTCCCGCGGTGAAGTTCAAGGACCTGGAAGAGGTAGTCAGCCACAAGATCAGCGTGAACCTGATGCCGTTCGATGTGCGCACTGACTTTGTGCGAGTGACCAGTGACACGGTGCTGGTGCCAATCACGATCCAGGTAAAAAATCGCGACGTTACTTTTGTTAACAAAGACGGAGTGCAGCGCGGAACGGTGAATATTTTCGGCCGGGTCACGACCCTCACCGGTAAGATCGTGCAGACTTTCGAAGACACGGTACAGGTAGATGTGCCGGCGGAATTGCTGCCAAAGGTTACGGAAAACTCGTCGGTGTACTGGAAGGCGCTACCGCTGCGGCCGAACCTCTACCGGATCGACGTTGCGGTAAAAGATGTGAACGGAGATCGCTCTGGGTTGTGGAGCAGCCGGCTGCCGGTACCCAGCTTTGACGACGACCGTCTGTCGTCCTCATCGCTGATCGTGGCGGACACTATGTCGCCGGTTTCAACCAAAGAGATCGGCACCGGACATGTTTGTCATCGGCAACACCAAGATACGGCCCCGGGTCGCGTCCGCGAACGGCAAGCCGGTGGTTTTCAAGCGCAATCAGAAAGTCTATTTCTGGATGCAAGTCTACAATCTTGGCGTGGATGACAAGACCCACAAACCCTCGGCGACGGTTGAGTACGATGTCATCAATGCGGCGACCAACAAGGCAGTGATTCATACGGTGGAATCCACGGACCAGATGGGAAATATCGGCGACCAAGTGACCCTGGAAAAACCTCTTTCGGCCTCCAGTCTGGATCCCGGGGTCTATCGCATTCAAATCAAGGTGAACGACAATATTTCCAAGCAGACCGTGGACCCGTCGGCGACCTTTGCCGTCGAGTAAACCGGAGAGCTTGGTCTCCTACGAGGTGGTTGGAGTAATGCTGGGTAGACTCGGGTTCAAGCTCGGGTTATTGGGGTTTGCGCTGGCGCTTCCGGCGCTGGCGGCCGACCGCTCAGGTCCGCTCCATCTCGGGCTACGTGCGCAGCGCCACCGGTGTCCCTCAAATGGGAGCCATGGTGGAAGTGCTGGGCTCGGCAGCCCACAATCTGAAGGTCTTCACCGACGAAAATGGTTTCTACTCGGCCAGCGGTCTGCTGCCCGGCGTTTACAGCGTAAAAGCATATTCACCGTTGTTCCTGCCTGCGTTGCGCGAGCGCGTGGGTTTGCGACCGGGCACCAGTGTGCTGGTTAATCTCAAGCTCAGCGGGTTATTCGATGCGATCCAACTGCCCGCGATGCGCGGCCCGGCCGACGATGATGACTGGAAGTGGGTGCTGCGCTCAGCCTCCAATCGTCCGATCTTGCGGATGCTGCCCGATGGTTCTTTGACGTCGGCCGCGGAATCGGGAAGCGACAAACATGATCTGAAGGGTACGCTGTCGTTCGTAGCGGGCTCTGCCTCTGGCGGCTTCGGAAGTTCGTCCGACATGAACACGGGCTTTTCGGTTGAGAGGTCGCTTTTCTCTTCCGGAACCGTGGCCTTGCAGGGCAACGTCGGCTACAACGGTGGTTCGCCCAACACGGTGCTGCGCGCCTCCTACAGCCGTGCGCTGGCGAATGGGTCGAAACCGGACGATGGCGTTTACCATGCGCCGCCTGGCCGCGCCCGGGGTCAACGGTTACGGCACGGCGCTGCAGGCGATGGCGCTTTCCGCATCCGATGAATTCTCGCTGGGAGATATTCTGGAACTACGCTTCGGAAGCGAATTGCAGACCATTCAGTTCCTGGGACGGGTGACCGCGTTTCGTCCGTTCGGCTCGGCTGATCTGCACGTCTCTCGCGCAATACCGTGCTGGAATATCGTTACGCCACTTCGGAACCGGATGGCCGCAGGGAAAAAGGTTTCGACTCGGCGCCGGCTGACCTGAGCGAGTCAGGTCCGCGGGTCAGCATGGCGAGCTTCTCCTCGACGGTGGAACGGGCTCACCACCACGAACTCTCGCTCTCTCATCGCATGGGCGACACCAATCTGCAAGTGGCCATGTATTCCGATCGTGTATCGGATCCGGCGCTGACCGGCGTCGGCGAGGCTTCGGTAGAAGGCGGAGACGTTCTGCCCGACATCTACTCCGAGACGTTTACCTACCGGGGCAAGGAACTGGACGCTCGCGGAATGCGCGTGGTTTTGCAGCGCAAGCTGGCGTCCGACCTGACCGCGACTCTGGATTATGGGTATGGCGGAGTGCTCGATTTGAGCAGGACCGATATTGCCCTGCAGGACGCGCGCCGCGACACTTATGTGCGTAATCGCCACACCGCGTCGGCGAAATTCAGTGGCACGCTGCCGGGCATGCACACGCGCTGGATTACTTCCTATCGCTGGATCAGCGGGCAGGCCTTGACGCCGGTCGACATGTTTAACCAGTCGGCGGGACAGTCCGATCCTTACCTCAACGTTTTCCTGCGCCAGCCTATTCCCAGAACTGGTTTTCTTCCCGGCCATATGGATGCGGTGGTGGATATACGCAATCTTCTGGCTCAGGGATATGTTCCGGTCCTGGGTCAGGATGGCCGCACAGTTTATCTGGTGCAGTCTGCCCGGACTGTGCGCGGCGGCGTTGCATTTACCTTCTAGAATCCAGTCATCAGTCTTCAGCTCTCCGTTCGGGTTCGTGTTGAGAAGGCGGTTCTCTGCCACTTCAAGCTCTATAGATGCCACGGCGTCCTTGCTAATGCATATGGGCAGCAGGAATCTTCCAGACCAGAGCGCTGGGCCGCAGCTGATCTTTCGCGTATTCAGGGCTCCTTCATTTCCTTTGACGTAAAGCTCAGATGTGCGCCTGGGAGCCGAATTTTGTGCTGACACTGCGATCCAGTATTCGGACTTGAGCCGCAACGCCGCGACTGAATGTAGCCCACGGCGCAATCCGTGGGTAGAAGATGGAACAAGAGCAAGCCCCAACCGGGCGAAAGAGAGGGCTCCCGCTCGCGCCTGCCCGTCGGCGTACGATTCTTGTGCCTGTGCTCTGCCATGCACAACGCCCCCCGGTGCAGTTGTCCAGGATTCAGGCGGAGCTTCGCTCCGCTGGGCGGACGGGGGCGTCCGGCCCTACGTGGTTTGTGGTACATCGTCGAGAGACAAAAAAGGGCGGATGCGCTGGGCGCATCCGCCGATGAGAAACTGGCAAGCCCTTATTAGAAGATGATCTTTATTAGAAGATGATCTTTCCGGCGAGTTGCAGGTTGAAGGCTTCGCCGGGGCCGATGCCGGGGGCGCCGTTGAAGTCGCCGATGGTATCGCTCACGAAACCATTCGAACCGACCGAGCCGCCGCCGGATGCGAGGTTGATCCGGTTGAGCAGGTTAAACATTTCCGCCCGGAGTTGTACTTTCAGGCGCTCGCCAATCGGAATGTTCTTGAACACCGAAAGATCCACGGACCCGTATCCCGGCGCATAAAACTTGTTCCGGGTGAGGTTGCCGAGGAAAGTGGTCGGAGTCTTGCAATTGAAGGCTGCCGGGTTGACCCACTGTTCGCCTCCTGCGGCCGCGGAGAAGGTATGGGAGACGCCGGCGAACGGATCAGACACCAGGTCGCAACCCGGACGGGAGAAGCCACCCGAGATGTTGAACGGCTGTCCGGTATGGAAGGACAACAGGCTGCTTACCTGCCAGCCGTGGGTGAGGATCTTGGGACCGTGCGATGAGCCCGGCACTTCGTAAGTCAGACTGGTGGTAAAGTTGTGCCGGGTATCGAAATCCCCGTTGCCGTACTCAGCCTTCAGGTTATAGCTGTCCAGTGGAATGACGCCGCGATACTCGCTCATCACGTCCAGAGCATGCGCCCAGGTGTAGCCAAGCTGTGTGCTGAGCCCGTGCCAGGCCCTGATCCTGAGGGTGCTCTGCAGAGAATTGTAGTTCGACGTACCGGTGCTGTTGAGTTGCAGGATGGAGCTGACGTTCGGGAACTGAGCATTGAATCGTCCAGTCGTGGCCGCGCCCAGCTGGTTGATGTTCAACATGGTGCTGAGCTTCCGGCCCTCGCTGCCCACATAACCGATCTCGAATACCGCGGCGCTGCCCAGACTCTTTTCTACCTGCAAATTGTAGTTAAAGAAGTAGGGAGCCCGGAAATTCTGGTTGACGGAGTACACGTTGTAAGTATTGGCTCCGTTGGCTTGAGGTATGCCGCATCCGGGGTCGGTGTTGAAATTCAGGCTGGGGCAAAGCGTAACTCCAGGGAAGACGGACGCGCCGCCGGCCTGGGCGACATCCCAGTTGTAGCCGTTCAGACTGAAGTTCGAGACCGCGCCCGGACCCACGGGATTGTCCTCGAGACCATCCGCACCTGAAATCGGAGGACGGAAGTCGAGGAACGGGTTCATGTTGATCTGGTCATAGAAGACGCCAACGCCACCGCGCACTACCAGATCACCCTCGGCCCTCGGCTGGAAGGCGAAGCCAAAACGCGGCGCGACGTTGTTGCGATCCGGCGGGAAGATGGAATCGATTCCGTTGCCCTGGATCAACATGCCCTTGCCGGGGATGAAGACCGCCAAGTCCTTGTTGTTGCTATACAGCGGTCCGAAATATTCGTAGCGGAGACCGAAATTCAGGTTCAGCTTGCGAGTGACTTGAATGGAGTCCTGGCCGAAGAAATTGTAACCGTTGACCCTAACGAAGCGTTCCGGATTCCCAACGGCAATGCTCGAGGTCGAGACGTCGCCGGCGAGAAAATCAGCCAGAGCGCAGGTGGGATCGGTGGCTGCGCAGGTTCCCGCCCATGGACCCTGAGTTCCGTCGAAGGCGAATTTCCCTGTCCCGCGCCGGTGGTAGAACTCATTCACGCGTCCTTGCCGGAATTCGCCTCCGAAACGCAACTGGTGCCTACCGACGTTATAGGAAACGATGTCCGCCAGCATTCCGGTGATATCGTTGCGGCCTTCAGGCGGAGTAAGGCCGATCTGCTCGAAGCCGGTGATGGCGATATTCGGGGCGCCCAGGATGGGCTGTCCCTTGATGGTCGCATCCGGGCTCAGGAACAAGCCCAGAGCCTTGGTATTGAAGCTGTTGTTGGCGTCGCTGAAAGTCTGGTTGAAGTAGTTGACTCCGAAAAGCAACTGATTCGTCATCCGCGGAGAGAGAACGGAGTTAAACGTGGCCGCATAGTTGTAGACGTGAATCGGGGCTTTTTCGAAGTAAAACTGCAGATTCGAACTGGCCGTTCCCAGCGCCGGGCTGCCACCGAGCGGCGCGGTCTGGCTTCCCTGTCCCCCAAACCAGCGGACTGAGAGATGGTTTCTCTCATTGAAATTGTGGTCAATCTTGGCCACACCGTTGTAGCTGTATCCGGTGGAGGCAATCGGACTGAAGAAGTTATTCGTGATCGCCGGGAGATTATTAATGAGCGAGGGCCACAGAATAGGCGAAGTGTTGGTGTTCGGATTGCCAAGCAATGTTTGCGAAAGCGGACTCGGTGTGATCCCGTGGGCCGTCAGCAAAGCCAGAGCCTTGGTTTGCCAGGCAAAAGAAGGTTCGGTCGCTAATCCGGAGAGGCCGATGATGTACCTCTGTTTTTCAAAGCTGACGAAAAAGAAAGTCCTGTCTTTGAAAATGGGGCCGCCGACGCTGAATCCG
This sequence comes from Terriglobia bacterium, assembly GCA_963803655.1. GTDB lineage: Bacteria > Acidobacteriota > Terriglobia > Terriglobales > Acidobacteriaceae > JAIQFF01. Next base: position 12,460 of record CAWDNR010000004.1, on the reverse strand, counting down.
GTGTTGTAGTTGCGCAGCGCGGGGGCTTTGGGGTTAGTCGCGCTGGGCTGGAAGAAGGGTGAGGCCGCGCCGTAAAATTCATTCCGATTGTAGTAGTATGCGCTGCCGTGCAGGCCGTTGGTGCCGGACTTGAGTACCAGATTTACCGTGCCGCCTGCATTGCGCCCAGCTTCGGCGCCCGATTGGGTCTGCGCCGAGAACTCGTCGGTGGCGTCGATCGGCATGATGACGCCTGCAATTCCGGAAACGCCGCCCTGATTGACCGCGGGAATGTTGTGCCAGAAGTCGTTGTTGTCCACGCCGTCGATCTGCCAGTTCATCTGGTTGGCGCGAGTCCCATTCAACGAACCGAAGCCGCCTACTGAGTAGCCGCCATAGCCCGGCGCGATCGCGATCAACTGGGTGAAGTCCCGTCCATTCAGGGGAACATTCTGAACCACGGTGGAAGGAATCGTCATGTTCTGAGTTGCAGTAGTCGTATCCACAGTGACCGCCGCCGCGGAGACTTCAATGGCCGTGGTCTGCTGTCCCATGGTGAGCTTGACCGGCAAAGTGTAGACCGCGCCTGCAGTGACCGAGACATTGTCGACATTGACGGCCTGGAAGCCAGGCGAAGTCACTGTGATTTTGTAGGAACCGAGCGGTAGATCCTGGAACGCAAACTGGCCCTCGCTGGTCGAAGCGGTAACGAGCGTGACCCCAGTGCCGTTATTGATGGCTCTGACCTGGGCCCCCGAGACGACCGCCCCGGACGGGTCAACCACACTACCGTTAATTGCGCCTCGGAACGTCTGTGCATGGCTAAAGCCCGCCACTAATAAGATGACCACCGCAGATCTGAGAAATCGCCGCATATGTCTCCTTTTTTCGCCCCAACATTTGTTGGTTTTGTTCAGAGTTGAAGAACTTTAGTCACTTATCGGGCCAAAGTCCGTTAATTCCGTAACATTTTTGTTTTCAATCTATTGCCGAGGTTGGTGACAGCGCATAGATACATAGATACGCAGTATGGAAAGGAAATCCGCCAGAATATATTAAAAACCGTATGTTACGATCCAATCGGCTCGTTTCAACCAATGAGCCCGGTTACCTCGGCTGGCACTTTTGACCGCTCACAGGCACGTGCTAGGTTCACTACACCAGCCCTTCATTTGAGACCTTTAATGCGCCGCCGCGGACTCACAACCTTGCTGTTGAGTTTTGCCCTGGCTCTGCCGCTGCAGGCCCATCACATCAAGCAAAGTGCGGCGAAGGAGATGCCAGTCACCACCTCTTCGCCCAAGTCGCGGGAACTGTTTGGACGGGCTCTGACGGATTACGAGAATCTGTATCTGGAGCGGGCCAACATCGGCTGGCGGGCGGCCGTTCAGGCCGATCCCAACTTTGCCCTGGCTTACGTCTTTATCGCATATAACAGCAGCGATCCGGCAGAGGCGAAAGCGGCGCAGGAAAAGGCCAAGTTGCTGGCCGCCAAGGCTTCTCCCGGAGAGCGTCTGTTAATTCAGTGGATCACCAGCGTAAGGGAAAACAATTTCATTGCCGGCATCTCCGCCATGAACGACATGCTGGAGATGTTTCCCAAAGACAAGCATCTGGCCTACCTGGCAGGGAACTGGATGATGGGACAGAACAGCTACGAACAGGCGCAAAAGACGCTGCAGGGGGCGCTGGCGATCGACAAGAATTATCCACCGGCGCTGAACGATCTGGCTTATTGCTACGCTCAAAGCCGCGAGTATCCCAAAGCCTTCGAAGTCATGGAACGCTATGTTGCAGTGCTGCCCACGCTGCCCAATCCACAGGATTCGTATGCTGAAATCCTGCGCATGTCAGGCAACTTCAATGCCGCGCTCGAGCACTATCGGGCGGCGCTGAAAATCGATCCCTGGTTCGATTATTCGCAGCTCGGTCTGGCGGACACGTATGCGCTGATGGGCAACCAGGTGCGGGCGCGGGCGGAGTACGACAAGGCCATCCAGAATGCGTACACGGCAGCGGATCGCGTGGCCTACGCTCTGCAGACTGCGACCACCTGGGTGCGCGAGAACAATTTTGCCGAAGCCGACAAGGCCTTTGCTGCGGTCGCCGAGAAAGCCCATACCCTGGGGTTTGACCTGACCGAAGCGCAAGCGCATCGCATGATGAGCCTCTACCAGAGCGACGATGCCGAGGCCCTGAAGCACCTGGCGTCTGCCGAAGAGGCGCTCAACCACCCGACCACAAGTATCTCGCAATCCGACCGTGAAGACGAACGAGCCCGGATCTTGCGCTACCGCGCGGTCCGTGCCGATCATGCCGGCAACCACGAACTGGCCGCGCAAGCCCTGCAGCAATTGGAGGCCCTGGCCGGCAGCACACGCAGCGCGGTGGTGCAGAGTTCGTATCATGGTGCGGCGGGGACATTGCTGATGAGCCAGCAGAAGACTCCGGAAGCGATCGTCCACCTGGAAGAAGACGAAGATAATCCTTTCTCTCTAGAATTGTTGTCGCGAGCCTACTCGATCACTGGCGCCGCCAACAAACGGCACGAAATCGAAGTCAGACTGCGAGCCAACAATGCTCCCACAATGGAACAGGCCCTGGTCGTGCCCGCTGTTCGCTCCCGGCGTCCAGACGGCGGATAAGCAAGCGTTATGTTCCTCTTTGAAAACGGTCGTTTCTCAAGAATCGATATTCGCGACCGCGCCGTTGTGGTAGGCTCCATTTCTCATGACGGACGTCAAGCGTGAACGCCGTTCCGGGCAACGCCTCGCGGCGCGCGTGCCGGTTTCCATCAAAGTGCAGAAGGGGACGGTCGAGGCCACGGGTTTCACTCGCGATTTGAACGCCGGCGGCATCTTTCTTTATACCGACTCTCGCATCGTCGCCGGGAGCGAGTTGGAGATGGTGTTGATTTTACCGCCCGAAATTACCCACGGCGCAAAGCAGTGGGTTTGTTGCCGGGCCTCGGTGGTAAGAGTAGAAGATAGCCAAGACGGCGGAGATTTTGGCGTGGCCGCCAGCATTCGCAGCATCGAGATCCTGCCCGAAATCCCCAGCTAAATATCTGATCAGGATGAGGTTGTACCGTCTCCGATGAGCCCGCAGCAGGGCGTCGCCGACACACGGGTTCACGCCCGGCGGAGAAACTCGGAAGATGGGTGAGATTTTTGATGACAAGTGCATGAGTTTTGGTGCAATAATGCAGGCCCTTGAATTGCTAAGGTTCAAGGCAATCCCAGATTCAGTCGGTGCAAGGTTAAGAAATTGCTGATGCCGGCGATTTCTGATTTGTATTCACGATCTCAATAAGTTCGGATGGCCCCGGTATGTGGATTGAAAAATTGCTTGCTGGTGTATTGCGCGTGCTCACCCCGCTGGGGGCCCGTTACATCAAGCCTTCATTGGCGCAGCGGATTTATCTGTTGTGGGTTTTCCGTCACTTTAAAGTGCTGCCCTTGCAAGTGTTGACCTCCCGGCAACGCCGGGTGATCGACGCGATGTGCGTTGAGCCCCACTTTGTCCCGCTGACGGAGGAGAACGGATGGGAATCCCCTATCCTTGGAACCCTGGAGCGCCGTCCGCCCATCGCTCCGAGGCCAGTCGGCTCCAACGCGTGTATCGCGGACGCTGTGTCGCCGTTCGCCAACGATCTCTCCAACGCAGAACGTCGTTCGTAATCCATCGCTCGTAAAGTCCGCGATCTCTCGCTGTTGGTGCGGCTGCAATCCCCTGTGTTATATTCGTTGACGTTGTTTGCAGTCAGCTGATCCAATGGTTCCGGCAAGCAGTGGTTCCGGCAAGCAGCTTCCCAGCTGCAGCATGCAGCGATCGCCCGCAACCCGCGACAAGATCGGCGGGTCCCCGGGGCTGAAACTCAATCCAGAGACGGGCGCGTAGCTCAATTGGCAGAGCAACTGACTCTTAATCAGTAGGTTGAAGGTTCGATTCCTTCCGCGCTCACCATCTTTTCAATAGTTTACCGAGTTATCGTTTTGCGGGTGTGCCGCAAAGTGTGCCGTAAAATCTTTTTTCTTACTGAACCGTTGCATGCTTCTCAGTACGGTTGTTGTGGTTGAGGGCCTGACGGACGAGCTCCACTTCGGGATGCTGGTACTGCATGGCAGTCTTCACATCCTTGTGCCCCATCGTGTTCATGACAACAGCCAGGTTCCCCGTAGCCTTCAAAACCCGAGTGCCGTAGTCGTGCCGCCCACAGTACAAGACCAAGCTCTCGGAAAGGCCGGCTTTTTTCCGGGCTTCCCGAAATCGCTTCGCTAGGGTTGTGAGATGGCCCGATTTAGAACGCTTGGAGGGAAAGAGCCATCCTTCCCGCCGTTCGCCGCAACGCACCAAGAGAAGATCTAGAACCCTATCGGTCATGGGCACTAGACGTCTCCCGTTGGGAGTCTTGCTGTCCGGGACAAAAATGACCTTGCCGTTCCAATCTATGTTTTCAATGCGCGTACGGTAAAGCTCTCTTTCATTTCTCATCCCCGTATCGCGCATCAGGATGATGGCGTCGCGTAAGGGCTGTTCTGCTACAACCAACAGTTTCCTTTCAGCGTCGTCGTCAAGCCTCAAAGATCGGCCGTATTCTTTTACCAATCTGAACTTGGGGACGCTTCGAATCACTCCCCATTCTTCAGCTTTGTGAAGAATCCGCCGGAGGGTACGGAGTGCTGAATTGGCATTAGATGGCGATCCGGTGAAGCTGAGAGCTTCAATGTCGTCTGCCATGATTTTGTCCAATCGCATTCCTGCTATCGGGCTTGCGGCTAGGAGTCGCCAGCCGTCGCGGTAGTAGAGTTTCGTTTTGTGTTCCAACTTCACGTTTTTGACCCACTCCAAGAAACGTCCAGAGAATTCCTGTAGCCCAGGAGCCTTCCGAGGAAGCGGGTCTCTGCCTTCACTGGCGTTCGCCAGTTTCAGTGCCGCGATGGCACCAGCTCTGGTTTTGTTGCTTTCCTTGGTGGATCCACGGTAGCGCCGTCCGCCGACCGTGAAGTCGTACCAGTAAAACTTCGATTTCCTTTTCCTAAACAACTCCACGAGTGTCCTCCTGCATTGCCCGCACGGAAGGCATTCGTGTGTTCTTCCGGATGTAGTCCAGTAGAACTGCCACATCATAGCTAACTCTTCCCTCTATTTCTATCCAACTTGGTCCAACGCCCTCACAGCGCCATCGTTTGAGCGTGGCAGCAGAACGACCGAGGATTTCCGCTGCTCTGCGCGTGTTCACAAGTTGAGGGAGCTGTCTGGCAGCGGTGCCGATTGACGTTGACATGGTGACTCCACTCCGCCCTTATCGGGCCCCTGCGGGAAACTCTCAGTTGACGACAGCCTTGACGTAACCGTCACCGGAATACGGAGCTTATTTTGTGGATGTACACCAGTCCAAGACTTTGCGGGATCTTTTTGATAGCTGACCGGAATAACTGTATGGTGTCGGGGGCTGTCTACTGGCCCAAGCCTTTCATCAAATCGTTCGCGATCTTCACTCCTGCGTTGGCACCCTTTTCATTCCCTGCCGCAAACATCAGGACAAAGAGCAGCCCCCTGGAGTAGAGGAATCCCGGCTTCGCTACCGCAGCGAACTTCTCCTTCAGGAGTTTCATGAAAAACTCTGTTATTCGCTCCTGATCGGCAGTCTTGTAGGTTCGCTCTACGCGCTTCTCGGGATCTATAAGCGACTGCCAGGAACTCGTGGAATAAAAATCTTTCTCCCATTCATCAGTCCCAAAAATACGCGTCAGTCGATCCGCCCAGGCTTTTGGCGGCAGAGCGTCACTCACAAGCATCCTGTTGATAGCTGCATAAGGGAACAGAATCCACAGGTCTACCGCTTTCGTGTCAGCGATGGCCGCAATCACCTTCCACTCGACGCACGCACCGAACGGGTCCAGAAATATGACTGCCCGCTCCTCCTTGGTGTCCAATTGTGCGCACCAGCTCAGCAGAGCCGTATTCGCATCTTCGTTAATGATCTTGATGTCGCGGGCAGAAAACTCCTGTGCGAGGGCTTCCAGCTCCTTGCATTTCGCTGAATCCTTCTCAATGAAGACGTAATGGTGAAAGGGAGGGTCAACCTCCAGCGCGCGCTTTACGCTTCCCTTGCGGAAGTCCTCTTCAGCCTTCAGCAAGTCCGGGTCATCCTTGAAAAAGCCCTCCAGCTTCGGCCGAGGGATTTTGCCGGTGCCGGCAAAGGCATCAACGTAGCTGGTCTCGAAGAATCGCGCTTTCTCGTTTCGGTCAAATATCAGCCTATAGGCGCGAAGATATTTGCTCAGGATCTCCAGCTTCTGCTGAGTCCATGGACCACCGAACATCTCTTGTTGGCTCAAGTTCCAATTGTCCCAGACGCAACCTGCGAGTCAAGCTACAAACTGATAACTTTATCGGAGCCGCCTCGCTCACGAATCATTGGCGAAGAAAAAGCGAATACGGTACACTGTACCTCATGGCGCGTTGCCGTGTCTCCTTTACGGACTCGGACGGAGGTAGTGCACACAGTCGGAGTTGATGCAACCTCTGTCTATGAAGCGGTCGCGCTTGCGGGCGTGGAATGTCGCTCCGATGCGCTATCAGAACCTCCGAGCACATTGACAGAGTTCACCATCTCAGTCCCACGGCCGACCGTGGAGCACAGAATCCGATTGGGACAGGTAACCAAGTGGGCTGAGGGAACTCGCGACGGCCCGGCAGGACTTGTGAAAAGACAAAGGGTTAAGGAGTTACTGCTAAAGCGCTGACGACATCGCGACACTTGCCTTCGCGCTGGTAGTTGCTACTATGGAAATCGGCGGCCGGCCTACGGAGCGACCATGAGTGAGAATTCAAAAATCGAGTGGACAGACACTACGTGGAATCCTCTGAGGGGTTGCACAAAGATCAGCCCCGGCTGTAAGCACTGTTACGCCGAGACGTTCGCTGAACGATTCCGTGGCGTTCCTGGCCACCCTTACGAGCAAGGCTTCGATCTGCGCTTGGTGCGTGAGAAGTTGTCAGAGCCTTTTTTGTGGAGCAGGCCCCGCACCGTTTTCGTGAATAGCATGAGTGATCTCTTCCAGCCGGAAGTTCCCGATGCTTACATCGAAGACGTTGTCAGAGTAATGGTGGAGGCCAACTGGCATACCTATCAGGTTCTGACCAAAAGATCCGAGCGGCTAAGGGACATGCTCAATGGTCCTCTCCGCTTCGCAGCACATCACCCACATATCTGGTGGGGGGTGAGCGTTGAGGACAAGCGCTATGGGCTCCCACGGGTGGAGCATCTTCGAAAAGCTCCAGCGGATGTCAGATTCCTTTCCATTGAGCCCTTGCTTGAGGAGCTGGGCTCTTTCGATATTTCAGGTATCCATTGGGCTATCGTCGGAGGAGAGAGCGGCCGCGGCGCCCGACCAATGAAACAGGAGTGGGTTGAAAACATCCTTCGCATCTGCCGTGACGAAAAGGTAGCGTTCTTCTTTAAGCAGTGGGGCGGTGTTCATAAGACTCTTCGAGGCCGTCGTCTACATAGGCGGATCTATGATGAAATGCCCAGGCTTCATTCCAACCCCATGCCCTCGCGACATCAACGCAGCACAGCAGCGACTCTATGGGATGAAAGGAGCACGCGCTGGGTTTATCCCGCTAACACATCTCCCCTTGTATTTCTGCAGCCAGCGGTCGCGGTATAGCCTCTTCCATTGCCTTCTGTTTCAGCCGAGCCATCCTCCTTACCTTCCGTTGCTTTAGCTCTTCCCGGTATGCCGCATGAAGATGATCGAGGTCCTACATGAGTCCTTCGCCCTTTTGAAGGGCGAAAGGACGAAATAATGATTCGACGGATGCCTAGCAGCAAATTCCACTGTGGAGAAGGCAATAAAAAGTCCGCATCGAGCGGGGAAAGTTTGGGCGCAGAAATGACGTGTCAATGAACTCACTTTAGAAAATTCATGTTCGCCCAACTGTTTTTTGAAGGGTACACTTATTTTCTTTTTCCGCCATGCTTCAGAGCAACTTGCTTCCGTAGGTATGTACGAGCGCAATTCCGACCGCTGCGACGCCGACACCAAAGCCAACAAGCTGGGCATAGAACAAGCCCCAGGTCCAGTTGCCCAAACCCCGTAATTCCTCTTTCATCGGCTTCTGTTCATGGCCGCATGCCCGCCTTGCCGTGCCACGAAAGTCATTCAGCCGGTTGATCACGCAAATGATGCCGCACACTGCGGAGATCCCGAGTGTCACCAGCGCGAGAATCATCCACTCCTTAGCTCCGCCGGTGGGTACGAACTCCTTGTCGTTCAGAAGCGAGAAGCAGTAAGCGAGCGCTGCGATATCGAAGGTCTTTGTAAGGTTGAGGCTGTAACCCAGCTGGTCGATGGCTATCTTGCGCCACCGGTGACACTTATCGTCTTCCGGCATGTTGTCTCCACTCGACCGGATTGTAGCCACCGAGCATTTGCTCCACAACCACCATTTCCGAGCTCCTTCCCCTTTCCACCGCTGTGCCATAATTAACGGGAACCGGAGTAGCGAAAGACGATGGATGAGAAGCTATTCGAAGTTCTCGGAAAATACGCAGGTCTCGCGGGCATCAGCGTAGGCCTTGTTCTCCTGATATTCCGGCAAATTCTGAAGACTATCAATCCCAAGCTCGACAACAACCAGGCTTACTCGCTCCTGCGGCAGTTGATCTACCTGACGTTTTTCATCGGTGCCCTCGGCATTGCGTCATGGGTCTTCGTGCATCAGAAAGACAATCCGGGCAACGTGCCGGATAATCGCGCGGGCAACGGTCCGGTACGCCCGGGCCCACACCAAGAACCCGCCCCCGCTCCTGCGCCCCAGATAGTCATTGAACCCGAGAAAATCTATACCAGCAACGAATTGGCAAGCGGTGCTTGCAAGGACTTTGGAGGCTGGGCAACTCTTTGCACCCCGGACAAACCACCGGGATGGACAATCGTCTCCGCCCACTTCGATTTAACTGGCGATCGCGCGGGCTGCCAGTACGCTCATTGCAACCCTGACCCGAATAATTCAGACACCAAGGTTTGCTACAGCTTCAACACTCAGGGCCATGACGAACAGTGCTCGCATCCAGGCAACACCGGTATCCAGTATTCGAGAGGTGTCCTGAAGGTGGTATGGAAGCATCCGGCAGAATAAGCGGAAACCGCTAAACCGCTAAACCGCTAAACAGCTAAACAGCTAAACAGCTAAACAGCTAAACAGCTAAACAGCTACCTCTCTGCTGACGCTTTGAGCCTGACCTTGAATTTCCCTCCTCGCCTCGACAACGGAATGGCTCAGTCCCTGAAACGCCGCCTGCAGGTTTGCTGCCTTCACGTAAAGCTTCAAAGACCTGGCAGCCGGCTTCCTAGGGGAAGAAAAGCCGCTGGGACGAGCACTTCGCTGACGCGCAGGCCTGTCGTAGCAGAAGTAACGCCGATGGCCTTCTCCCGATCAGGGCTTCGGGAGGCCACTAACGAAATCTGCGCTACAGGAAACACTGTAGAGTCGAATCTGGCAACGATGGCAGGAAGAGAACTACGCGGCAGGGCCGGCGTGGATCACAATGGAGACGGTCACCGTCTCAAACGGCAGGTTTGCCTTCTGTCCGGTTACCCGTGGCACATAAGAAACTAAGTGTGGAATTTCGAGCGCGGAGACACGCCCAAGGGTTTCTGCATGACGCAGGAACATGCTAGGTATGCGGACTCTTCAGCGCGAGACAGTGCCGCTCGCCGATGGGGCTAGAACAGCACAGAGAAATAGCCCTGCTCGTGACAGGGCTATTCCAACTAGATTAGATTGGATTTACTGAACCGAACTGGCCACCGAGGAGAATACGTTGTTGGCATTCGACCCGACCAACCGAATCGTGCCAACCACGATCACGAGAATGACAGCCAACATCACTGCATATTCCGCGATGTCCTGACCTTCCTGATCGTTCCATAGAGATCGAACGAACTTCTTCATTTGATACCTCCTGTCCGACACAAAATCGGGAGGTCGCGCCAACCGCGACGGGAGAAAGAGAGGCAGGGGAGCGATTCCAAACTAGAAAGATTGTGCTTTCCCGCTTCGGAAAAGTCAATCCCCGTTTTTGGCGGATCACACTCGCCTCGTTCCCGTGAAATTGGACAACTCGGACACAGTCTTCCAGGTCCCTCCGAGACGCTGAGACGGCTTGCAATGCTTTGTTGGCCTGCACTCAACGACGACGGAATCCGATCGAAGTGAAAAAGGTCCCTGCCAACATGCCGGCCGCAAAAACTGTGCCCAATGCCTGTAATGGCCTCTGCTTGACCGTGTGTTTGGCTTCCTCGATTGCGTCTTCGGCAGCATAGCGACCATGCCTGATCGCTTGGCTTGCCGACCGGACACCATCTTCCACCGCATCAGTGACCCTAGACCTAATCTTGGAGGCCTCGCGAAGAAGGTTCTCGACCGTTGCCGGTTTTTCCAATACATCTGCTAGCATAAGGCGGCTCCTTAGATTTGATATTTAGGAAGCGAGGGCATGTCGGCTATCGCCACAGGCCAGCAGAGCGATCATTTCGTCGAGCGTGGCCAGGTCGAATGGCGGAATCAGAGAGCTGGATGATTTGTGTTCTCGGCAACTTTCCACATACTCGGTTCTTGGCCCACACATGCCTGCAATAGGCGTCTCCAGCCGAGGCGACGCTCTAGCCACTGAGCGACCACAGTATTGCTCTCAACGTGAATACTCAGTTGCTCGGCCGTAACCCGCCACCATTCATTCCCAGTGCGTCGATGAGATCCGCCCTCTGGATCAAGCGTTCGAACTTCAACATTTCCGTCTTCAATGCGGTATTCTTTCGCCGGGGAACCGTTGCCAGATTCGAGGCGAAGCCGCATGCATCCTAATGACATGGTCTTGACCCTCGCTCCATTCTCCGGCCAGTATTTAACAAATGGCATCAAACCGGCTTGCTGGCAATACAGCAAAATCCTGATACTCGGCCGGGGGATTATGTATCGGAACAGGAAATATGTATTCGAAACAAAATCATGTTTGGAAAGAGTCGAGCGTTTGAAAGGGTTTTAGATTGTTGACCTCAAAATTGAAACGATAGAGATCTAACCCCGAATTGTTTCTGGATCCAAGGGGGCGGCGCCGGCTGTCGAAGGATCATGGCGTTCTCAGTTTCGGTCGAAAAGATGTGCGGTGCGGCCGGCACCGTTCGCTGCAGAGCGCTATTCTCGAATTAGCTGTCGACCTCAACTACTTGCCATTGCCAGCTGCCCGTGGGCTTCCTAATCCGCCTGACTCTCGTGCGACTGATTCGGAGGGGCATCTCGACAATCTCGTTTGCCCAGAAGGCGGTCAAGCTCTTCGCTAAGTGAACGCGCATTGACGGGCTTCGACAGGTAGCCATCAAACCCTGAATTCAGATCTTTTCCCAGTCGCCTTGCATCGCATACGCGGTAACAGCCACCACAGGCAGTGGGGCCAGGCGGGGATTCTCACGGATCTTGCGTACGACCGCAAATCCGTCCAGTACCGGCATGCCGATGTCAAGCAGCAGTAGGTCCGGCTGAGTCTGTTCAATCATGCGAAGCGCTTCTTCGCCGTCACAGGCTTCCACCACTGTGTGTCCACGCACCTCGAGCAACTCGCGGAGCAGTTCCCGGTTAACCGCATTGTCTTCGGCAATGAGGACTTTGTCATGACTGCCCCGCAGATTTTGCCAGCTTGCGGCCCTGAACGACCCTTCTAACCTCGACCATGAGCTGTTGTTGCCAGGAGCCATTCTTTTGAAACAGCGCCTGAGTTTCGCGATTGAGAAGAGCAATTCATCTCTGCGTCAGGCTCTTGGCCGTCATGACAAAAATCGGCAGTTCTTTCAACGTGGCTTCTTTCCGTATGTGCCGGATGACTTCAAAACCGTCCATGCCCGGCATCAGCAGATCGAGTAAGACTGCGCTCACGAGTTTAGAGGAGAGCACTTCCAGAGCTCTGGCCCCGCTTTGCACGCTCTGAGTCTCGTATCCGGCTGACCGCAGGGTCTCCTCCAACAACTCCAGAGTTTTGGGGTCATCGTCGACCAGCAGTATGGTCGTATCATCGTCCGCCTGAGGTAGCACATGCCTGCGAATGGTTTCCAGGAGGTGGGTTTGCGAATCGGCTTGACGAGATAGTCTGCCGCACCCAAAGCAAAGCCCACCTGCTTTTGGTCCACGATGGAAACGATAATGATCGGGATTTTTGCGGTCTCGGGGGATTTTTTGAGTGCGACCAGCGTCTCGAAACCATTACCGCCCGACATCAATACATCCAAGGTAATCGCGTCTGGGAGTAATTGTTGAGCTTTCTGGACGGCTTCGGCTCCCGACTCGGCCATTACGGTCCGATATTCCGAATCCAGGTAGCTAGCTAGAAGCTCCCGGGCGGGAATCGTCGTCTACGACTAGGATGAGTGGTTTTTCGCCACCTCCACCAGCCTCGACATGAGGACGGGCTGGT
>CAWDNR010000003.1:0-771119 GCA_963803655.1 Terriglobia bacterium | reverse complement strand
CGATGAGTTCCTGCGCCGCTTCCTGTTGCATCTGCTTCCCAAAGGCTTCGTTCGTATCCGCCACTTCGGTCTCCTTGCCAACCGCCGACGCTCCACCCTACTGCCGCTGTGCTTCGCAGCACTGGGCACAGTTCCAATGCAGATCGAACCGGAAACCTCCACTCAAGAATCGGATCCTCTTTGGCGCTGCCCCAAATGTGGCGGACCAATGGCGGTCATCGAACGACTTACCGCTGCTCAAATCCAACTCCGTTCTCCACCTCTGTTGGTCACAACTCCGCCATGAAACGGCTCGCCCACAACTCGAAAACTCTGCACGGCTCACCGCGCTCCGCCCCCGTCCGCCCTGCTCCCGACCCGATCCCTACTTCGCGCCCTTTTTCACACCGTCTTCGACCATCGACTCCTCCTCCCACACCCTCACCGACCTCTTTCTCCGCTTCCCTGCCGACTCCCGCCCACTTCAACACCTCTTCCTCGCTCCATTCAATTTGCATAAGGCCCGTCTCCCATCTCACCTTTGCTCGGCAAATGAGCTTTTGATATCGTTTGAGTTGCTCACCTCCTGTTGTGACAAACGAGATCCAGGGACTTGCGCAGCCCGATTGTTGGCCTCGCTGATCTGTGCCTGCGTCATCAGTCGTGACAGGCTCTCCATTCTTGCTCGACCCCGTTCATCCCCTCCCATCACCGCTAGTTTGTACCACGTGTAGGCGCTGACATAATTCAGCGGAACTCCCTTTCCTTGCTCGTACAGGTGCCCGAGGTCGATTTGCGCCCTGGGGTATCCTTGTTCTGCGGCCCGTTGCACCCACTTCGCTGCTTCCGAGTAGTCGAGAGTCACACCGGTGCCGTTGTAATACATCCACGCAAGATTATCCTGGGCTGGCGCGTAACTCCGCTCGGCGGCGGCCCGAAACCAGATGGCTGCCTGTGCATAGTCTCGCGCAACGCCCCTGCCGCGAAAGTATAAGGATGCCAAATTACACTGGGCTGTAACGTTACCGCGATTAGCAGCGGCGCGATACCAACGTGCGGCCTGTCGCGGATTCCTTCGAACCCCCTCCCCGCGCTCGTACATGGAGCCAAGATTGTTCTCGGCTGTCGAGTGGCCCTGGTTCGCGGCGGCAGTGTAATACGCCAAGGCTTGGCGGTAATCTCGCCCGACGCCCTTACCTTGTTCGTAAAGATAACCCAACCCAAATTGCGCATCGGCGGACCCCTGCGCCGCGGCCTCACCGTACCACTTCGCCGCTTCCTGGTAGTCTTGGGAAACGCCAGTCCCGCCCATGTAGGACCAGCCTAGCAAGTACTCCGCTTTCACATCCCCGTTTTGAGCTTCCTTTTTAAGAGAAGAGGGATTCGCCTCATCCGTCCCCACGCTTCGTATGGGCCCGGCACTTGCCTGGCCTTGGGCGACGTTCGTCAGAGAGCAGAACCAAACCACTGCTAACAACGTACCTGTAAAAAGCGCTCGAGAGTTCATAATCATGTCCTTGAGAGACTCCAGATCTTCGGTTCGCTCTACTCAGTTCGTTCTGCTCGAACATTTGCATCAATCGAGCTCGCCAGCAATGCAACAGCGCACACCCGGTCTACACGGGTGTGTAACGGGACAAGTGGCTCAAAACAGCGGACTTCTTACAGAGATCACGCGAATACGCCGCGCGATTTCGAAAGCGGGCTAACGCCCGTGTTAAACCCTCGTCCAACTAGCGGTGACCGAATGCCAGATTCTGGGTTGTCTTCAGTAGCGGTTCGCTTTGATATCTTCGAGGTCGACCTTCGGGCGGGTGAACTGCGTAAGAAAGGTCAGCTGGTCAAGCTACAAGAACAGCCCTTCCGTGTTTTGTCTTTACTGTTGGAGCGATCCGGCGAAGTGGTAACGCGCGACGAGCTCCGCCTGAACCTTTGGCCCGCCGACACGTTTGTCGACTTCGATCATGGCCTGAACAGCGCCGTCGCCAGGCTGCGGGAGGCGCTCAGCGATTCCGCCGACAGGCCGCGCTTCATTGAGACTGTGGCTAGGCGGGGTTATCGATTCATTGGCGCTTTCGATGAGTCGGCGTCTGCAGTCTCGAGGGTCCCTGACGTCATAGCCCTCGACAAGAAAACGCCGGTTGGCAAATATGCCAGGGTAACAACGTGGATCGGCGGCATCCCGCTCCTGGTTCTGCTCGGGGCGATTGGTCTCTGGGCCTTCTATCGGAAAACCACGGAAACGCCGCCACCTTCAATCGAGGTTATGCCGCTGGTTGGATTACGGGGGTTTCAAGTCACCCCAGCTTTCTCTCCAGACGGCAAGCAAGTCGCATTTCGCGACAGCGATGGCGCCCACAATACCGGAATCTACACCGCGCTGGTTGGGGGCGAGAATTCTCTCCGCCTCACTAGCGATCCAGGCGACTGCTGTCCTACGTGGTCGCCTGAAGGCCGACAAATCGCGTTCATTCGTTACGCTGACAACACGTTTTCGATCATTGTCGTTCCTGCTCTGGGCGGCACCGAACACCGCGTCTACAGGGGACCCGCTCCAATGGGAACAGGACTCGCCTGGTCGCCTGACGGGAAGTTTCTAGCGTTCCCTGAGGCCAGTGCTGTCGATCCGCCTCGATCCTGGATCTCATTGCTGTCATTCACTGACTACAGCACGAGACCGTTGACCTCGCCGCCCCGGGCATCACGCGACTCCGAATCCGCGTTCTCCCCAGACGGCTCGCAGGTCGCTTTCGTCCGCTCCACTGTTGCCGGCGTGAGCAACGATGTGTATGTCATCAGCGCGGCGGGTGGCGAAGCCCGGCGCTTGACCTTCGATCATCGTCCCATCATCGGTCCTCCCGCCTGGACGGCAGACGGTCGCGAAATCGTCTTCTCTTCCACGCGTGGAGGTCCGGAGAGCCTGTGGAGAATACCGGCGTCCGGAGGCGTACCTCGACCAGTTGCTGGTCCGCTGGGCGAGGCAGGTTGGCCGTCGATCCCGGCAAAGGGTGACCAGTTGGTGTACGAGCAGGTGGTTACCAAGTTCAACATCTGGCGCCTTGCCTTGAAAGATCAAAGGCACCATCAAAAGCCGCCCTCCGTCTTGATTTCGGAGAAGGGCGACAAGATGCGCCCGGATTTGTCTCCCGATGGAAAGAAAATTGCCTTCGAGTCGAATCGCCTTGGCTTCTGGGATATCTGGGCATGTGCAACCAATGGCTCCACTTGCGACCAGCTTACGTCCTTGCACGGAACGGCCGGACGGGCGAGATGGTCCCCCAACGGGCGCTACATCGCCTTCGAATTTCATCCCAAAGAGTTAAGCGAGATTTACGTCGTCGAAGTACCCGGTGGGGTGCCTCGGCTCTTGTCCACCATTCCCGGAGCCGATAACCTTTCTCCCAGTTGGTCGCGCGATGGTCAGTGGATCTACTTCGCGTCCAAGCGTGGCAGTGAACCCTTTCAGCTCTGGAAAATGCCTGTTCAGGGCGGCTCCCCCACCAAGATAACTAAGAACGGTGGAATTTCCGGAGTCGAATCTTTCGATGGGCGCTTCCTCTATTACTCCAAATACGAACTGGGAGGCGTGTGGAGAATGCCCTCGGAGGGCGGGGAAGAGACGCAAGTGTTGGCTGGGGTCCAGGGTTGCAGCTGGCCGAATTGGGCGCTCACCTCCGACGGCATTTACTTCCTCCGACTTGATAAGTCACCTAACGTGACAATTCAGTTCTTCGATTTTGCGACTCACAAAACCACTCCCATCTGGATCCTGGAGAAGGAGCCCGGTTGGGGATTGGCTATGTCTCGCGACGGAAAATCCATTCTCTACGTTCAAGACGAATTCGCAGAATCCAACATCATGCTGGTAAAAAATTTTCGCTGAACTTGGTCAGCGCGGAGCACGAGTGCGGGAGCCCACCAATTTACTCGTCCCAATAAACCCCCTTGGTTGTCACCAGCCGTAGAAGTGCCGGTCGCCACATTTTGGGCGTATCGTCGGCAACCCTTCCCTAACCGGATTGTGAAGAGTAGCGCGTAAACCGGGCAGAGCTGTCGTGACTAACGAGGCAAACGCGTTTGTTAGACTCCGCGAAGCGGACTCCTTATCTGACGCCTCGCTTTAAAGGCAGCTGTTAGATCCTCACGCGCATAAATTACTTGTGCAGTAGTGCGGGCCAGTTGAGCAGCAAGCTGATCGAGCTGGATTCGGCTCGGGCAGGGGTTACTGCAAGGAAGCGCTGGCCGTCCGCGGTCACGTCGAACAAAGGAGCGGGCGTGTCCACGAGATTCATCTGGAAGAGAGGGCGGAGAGCCTTCACCTGCAAAGATTGTCCGGTCAGATTCAATTCCGCTTTCATCAATTGGTTGCCAATGGTCAAAAAGAAGAGATCGCCCTTCTTGTCCCAGCGAACGATCCATCCGCCGCCATGTGAAATCTGGTATTTACCACCCGGCCCCGGAAACGGAACGACGTAAACTTCCGGCTGTCCGGTCTCATCGGAAAAATAGGCTAACCAGTGACCGTCCGGCGAAAAATTTCCATCGTACTGATTGCCGCCAACCACCGGAGCGCACTGAAACGGTTTCCGGTCGCCGAACAGCGGGAGAATCCATTGTGCCCTCCGCCCCTGATTGATGTCGAAAGCGTCGAAGGACAAGTACCGGCCGTCCGGCGACCAGTCCACAACCGACGAGGCCGAGATCTCTGGTCCCTGTGTCAGCAGCGTCTCTTCGGCGCCCGACCCGTCCGATGGCTTGCGCACGATGCTGACTTTACCCGGAGCTTCCACACCATAGGCAATGTATTTTCCATCGGGTGACCATACGCTCCAACCCTTCCAGAACGGACCGAATGTCATCCGCCGGCTGACCCCGCCGGCCGCGGGAAGCGACCACAAATCCGTTGCGTCTAGATTCTGGAGGTCCTCCGTCAGAAACAGCATCTGCTTGCCGTCCGGAGCAATTTTCGGAGCAAGATAATAAGCAACCTGGCCGGTTGTACCCGTCGGATTCCCACTCGTATCAAACCATTGCAGCCGCGTATCATGCGAAACAGATTGAAATGCCAGCACCGACGGTCCCGCCAGCGAATACCAGTCGGCATCTGCCACAGGAGTCGCCGTGCCGGAAACTTTCCCGGAACCGGGATCAAAAGGTTGCGCGAATATTTTCTGGTTCCGGATGAAAAACAGAAATCCGCCGGCATATTCGGGTTGCCGCGCATCCTCGAGGACGACCCTGGCCTCTGACGACGTTAACGACCGGAGTTCGATACGCCTGTGTTGTGCTTTGTCGCTGACCACAACCAGAACGTGTTTCCCGTCCGGCAATATCGCGGGATCGCTCTCTGCGTAATCGTTCGCGTTTAAAGCCTGCATCGGAACGGCCCGTCCGCCGGCCGCGGGAACACGGAAAAGTGGCGAACTCGATGCTGGCTGGAACAGTATGGTGCCGTCCGCGGCCCATGCCGCTATTCCAATCGAGGAACTGTCCGCCACTGTCTGCAGGTTCCCGCCGTTCAACTCCACGGTTTTCAATTTGCCGCCAGCGAAAAACCCGAGCGAACGGCCGTCTGGAGACCAGAATGGTGCCGCCGCTCCTTCCGTCCCCGGAACCGCTGTAGCATCGTTGGCTTTCAGCGACCGCGTCCACAGCTTAATGGAACCACTTTGATCAATCACCGTGAATGCCAGTTTTGTTTCGTCGGGAGAAACCACCGCGGGCCCCGACCCAAAACCGAACGCAAGGAAACGCGTGTCGCGTGGCGGAGGAACAAACGCCAATACCGGCCCGGCCCCTGACCCGCGTGAATGCGAGATACGCCCAAACCGCAAAAGCCGCGGCAAGAATCGCAAATCCGAACATCAGCAACCACGCCAGCTTTTCACGGTTCTTGCGCCGGGTGGCGACTCGGACGGGCACTCCGGCTTGCGATCCGCCTTCCGCGATCCACTTCAATTGTAGTTTGACATCGTGCACATTCTGGAAGCGTTCGTCGGGATCCTTGGCCAGACAGGTTTTCACGACTCGATCCAGCGCCGGTGGCGACGCCGGTTGCACGGTCGAGACGGGTGGAGGATCCCTTTCCAGCACCGCGGCAATAACGCTGGCTGTGGTTTTGCCCTCAAACGCCCGCTTCCCTGTAGCCATCTCATAGAGCACCGCACCGAGCGCAAAGATATCGCTGCGCGCGTCGGCCTCCTTGCCTTCTACCTGCTCCGGCGACATGTATTGGAATGTCCCAAGCACCGTTCCCTGCGCCGTCAACGGCTGGGCGGGCAATGGCCCGGACGAGGTCATCGTCAAACTTAAGGCGTGAGGCGCTTCGGCTGGTGTGGTCTTGGCCAATCCGAAGTCCATCAGCTTCGCGCCGGTCTTGGTCAGCATGATGTTGCCGGGTTTCAGATCGCGATGGATGACGCCGGTTTTGTGGGCTTTCTCCAAGCCTTCGCAGATTTCATTCGCGTACTTCAGCAACTGCTCGGCCGCAAGCGGACCCTTCCGCAAACGGTCGGCCAGAGTTTCGCCTTCGAGAAATTCCATGACCAGATAATCGACTCCACCCTGGTGGCCGACATCGTAGAGCGTACAGATACTGGAATGATTCAGGGAAGAGATGGCGCGCGCCTCGCGGTCGAAGCGCTGTTTGGCCTCAAGGTTTTCGGACAGGTGAGAAGGGAGAATCTTGACGGCGACGGTGCGGTCGAGCCGTGTATCGCGTGCGCGATACACCTCGCCCATTCCGCCAGCGCCTAACGGCGATTGAATTTCATAAGGACCGAGTTTCGTGCCAGAGGTCAGAGCCATTCGTGCGCGCCATTATAGCCTGTGCGGCGCGTTGGAGAGGATGCAACGATTCTGGACGTGTTGTCGGCAACCCTTCCCTATATACAAATTATGGAAGGGTTTCTCGTAATCCGTCCAGAATCGATGCCAAGCGGGATTGCCGACTATCAGCTGAGAAGTAGCTTCGGTCATGCACAACCGCTGGTGATGGGGCCGGAGCAGTTGTAGTGCGAACTCACCGTCTTCGTCCACGACGAGGACGTGATCGCCACATGGAGACTCCAAACTACGATCATGGAACCTCTCCATGACGGACTCACCCGGCAACTTTCAATTTCGCTGCCCGGGTCTCGATCGTACAGATCGACCATGGCAAGATTGCCACTTGGGCTGATTATTACGATGGGCTGACGTCGCGGCGCACGGCCTTAGCCGCATTTTTCACGGAATGGGTGGAATACTGATCTAGGTTCTCTTGTTGCGTCCGCCCACCGGGATTACCCGGCTTCACGAAACAGCCCGAGCTTTCCTTCTGATCGAGGATCATACCGAGGAACGCGCTCGCGGTCATTAACGGCCCAACCCTCTTTCTTCGAACTTGTTAGCCATTTGTCCGGTTCCGGACAGCGGATTCCATAACCGCACAAGCCGCAGCATTTCGGTTATATGACATAACTTCGATTTGCGCCCTGAAATGAACAGCTTGTATGAAGTGGGAGTTTGGCTCACAGTATGCAATCGACTAGGACATGAACGCCGTAGCAATGCGGGAAACGCATCCTGTGACGCGATCCGAGACGGGCCGCGTGCTAATTGCCGACGATCAGATGCACGTTCTGGACGCCCTACACATGTTGTTAAGCGGCTGCGGATTGGCGACGGAAGCAGTCACAAATCCAGCCCGCGTGTTGCCGGCCCTGGAGACGGGACAATTCGATGCTGTCCTAATGGACCTCAACTATGCCCGCGATACCGTCTCGGGTGGAGAAGGCCTGGAACTGGTGTCACAGATTCGATCCATGGATAGCCTGCTTCCGGTGGTGGTGATGACAGCTTGGAGCAGTGTAGACCTGGCCGTCGAGGCTATGCGGCGTGGCGCTTCGGATTTTATCGAGAAGCCCTGGGAGAATCAGGATCTGCTGCAAAAATTGCAGGACCAACTTTCGTCGGCACGTGCGCAGCGGCGGGTGCAACGGCAGCGCGACGAAGAACTGCAGGAGGCCCGCGAGATTCAGGATAGCCTGCTGCCCAAGAAATTGCCCGAGGTGAAGGGCTATGAGGTGGCCGCCATCACACAGCCGTTGCGGTTCGTCGGTGGCGACTACTACAGCATCGTGCGTATCAGTGAGCGAAACACTGTGCTTTGCATTGCTGATGTGGCGGGCAAGGGCCTGCCGGCAGCTCTACTGATGTCCAGCTTGCAGGCCGCGCTAAAACCGCTGATCGGACAGAGGCTGGCGCCGGGTGAACTGTGTCACCAGCTAAATCGCACCATGTGTGACCTAACGCCGGTGGGGAAGTTCATTTCATTCTTTTATGCTGTGCTGGACAGCGTAGACAATCGCCTGACGTGTTGCAACGCTGGCCATAACCCGCCGCTGTTAATCCGAGCGGACGGCACATCCACGGAGTTAAATGCGGCAGGAGCGGTCTTGGGACAGTTCCCCCACTGGCTCTACGAACAGAGTGAACTGCAGATGCGAAGCGGTGACAAATTGCTGCTTTTCACCGACGGGTTGGTAGAGGTCTGCAATGCGGATGAGGAATGGTTCGGGGAAAACAACCTGATCCGTATCGCGCGGGAAAATCGCAGTTCTAGCGCCGAAGAATTGATGGGTTTATTGATGCGCGCGGCATCGCAGCATAGTGGCGAACATTTTCAGGATGACGTCAGCCTCATTGTGTTGAAAGCAACTGCAGGAGCGACCTTAGTTCTTGAACCTCAGATCTGAGAATTTATCTCTCAGAGTTTCAAGCGGCAAGTAGATCGATGAGCTGTTGAATCGAAGCGTCGGCTTTTTCATAAGCGGCTTGAAATTTGCTGGTGGGGGTGTGGAGTTGGGTGGGTTGGCGGTGGAACAGGCTGTTGGCCAAGGGGCCGCAGACGCGCTGGTGAAAGAGAGTGAACATGAGGGCCACACGGATGCCTTTTTGGGTGAGCCGGTAGGCGTAGCGGGAGCCGTCGCGCTCTAGCAGGGTATGTGCTTTGAGCTTGCGCAGGTCATAACGGAGTTGGGTGAGGGTGTAGTTTTCGGGGGTGAGTTGGAAGGCGGAGAGGATGGCTTCATGGATTTGGCGGGAGCGCCATCCGCCCAGTTGGGTACCACGGTGGAGCAGGACTTCCATCAGGCGGAGCATACGGGTGTCCTGGATCTTAATGCCGGGGATTTTGGTGTTTCCAGAAGGGATGGGCAGAGCCAGACGCTGGAATAGAGGGAAGTCAACGTGAACGTCCAGAGCTTGGGCCTCGAACTGAGCGAAACGGTCGGTCACGGTAGCCAGAGTCTGACGGACGGTTTCTAAGTTATCCAAGGATTTTTTCAGTCCGAAGTCTCGCAGGTTGTTACTGAGGACCTCCAAGCGTAAGAAGGTCGAGAACTTCTCGTACATGCGGAGCACGGCATTCTTGGCGCAGGCGCGCAGCACGTGATGGCCATGTTCCATTCTTTCCAAGACCGTAGTGAGCTTGCCCCGCAGTCGCTTGTGGAGACGAAAGCCGAACATCTGGGAGAGCTTGTCGGCGGTGAGGCGGAATAGTCCTAAGTCGCAGGAGCGCTCGAACAGTTTGTGGATGGGGAAGTTGCGTCGGAAGATGAAGTTCCGACAGTATTCCACCTGTTGTAGGGAGTAGTGGCGACTGAGATTGATAGCGGCTCGGTCTTTCTGGGAAAACTTTGGTCCTACCACCCAAGTCCAATGATCAAGCTGCTTGTGAATGACTTGGGCACTGAGACGGTCGGCCGCCGCCTGTAAGGCTTTTTGATCGGCCACCCAGAGAAAGGCATTGTCGTCTTTACGGAACGGCACGCCGGCGCGCTCCAGTTCGCGTTCGATGAAGTGATGGCCATTGAGATAGTAGGTGACGGAAAAGGGGAGGAACGATCCCACGCACAAGGCGATCGGCCCCAGCACTTCGTCGCGAATGTAGAAGTAATAGTGAGTGTAGCGGGAACGCTGTCGGGCGAGGATGCGGTAATGGGGATCGTCGACCGGAAACTTGGGAACGGCGGAACGGAAGGAGGGTCCCAGTTCCATGCTCTTGAGGATGAAATAGACTCCGAACTGATGGCGGCGCTCCGTTCGTCGCAGGTGGGGATGAATGTAGTCTTCCTTGCGGACCCCTTTTTCGGCCCACTCCATGGGAATCTTACGTTTCTTGGCGAAGGCTTCCACCCAGCGATGGTAATCGTCGGTTCGCTGACGCAAGGCCTCTTTGCTGATGGTACTCACTTGGTGGATGTCGCGAAAAAAGTGGACGATGTTCTCGGGGCGGGTGAGCAAGGGCAGATGGCCAAGGATGACGATGCGATCGAAACAGTGATATACCAAGGCCAGCAGGCTGCCAAACAGCTTTGCAAAGGTCTCCATCGGTTTCTTCCTTTGACTCTTGCGTCGAGAACAAGATCATCGGACAAAGAACCGATGGAGATCAAAATTTCAAATATCTTTGGGTAGATCTAGATGGAGGTGTTCAATGATCAGCTGGTTCCAGGATCTTCGCTATGCATTGCGCCAGTTGCGCAAGTCTCCCGGATTCACCTTCACCGCCGTTTTTACGCTGGCAATGGCCATTGCTGCAAACGCCGTCGTATTCAGTGTTATGAACGGGCTGATTCTGCGCCCGCTGAACGTACCTGAGCCGAACAGTCTGTACGGAATCGAGCGCGCCGGAGACGAGGATCTGGGTCAGTCGTATCCGGACTATCTCGATGTGCGCGATCGCAACCACAGCTTTGATGGGGTGGGGGCGTACAGCATCGATGAGGTGGCCCTAGACACGGGTGAAAAACCATCCCGGGTCTGGGGTATGGAGGCGACCGGGAACTACTTTGATGTATTGCGGATACATCCGTATCTCGGCCGTTTCTTCCACGCCTCCGATGAGCATGGTCCGAACAGTGCTCCTTATATGGTTCTGAGTTACGCGTATTGGCACAGCCATTTTCGCGATGATCGTGGCGTGCTGGGCCATACGGTTCAGCTCAACAAGCATCCGTTTACCATCATCGGGGTAGCGCCACCTGGATTTCGCGGGACCTTGGTGTTTTTCTCCTCCGAGTTTTTTGTGCCGATCGTCAACCAGGAGCAGACAGAAGGTTGGACCGGCTTGAACGATCGTGCAAACCGTTCGGTTCTCGGAATTATGGGACACTTGAAGCCGGGAATTACTCCAGCACAGGCAATCGCTGATCTGAACTCGATCGGCGCGTATCTGGGAAAGACTTATCCCAAGGACGAACACCAAACGAGTTTCTCATTGGTGAGCCCAAACCTTCTGGGTGACCAGTTCAGCCGTCCGTTTCAGGCATTCTTTGCCGGATTGATGCTGCTGGCAGGAATGATTCTGCTGGCCGCATGTACCAACCTGGGTAGCCTGTTTGCCGCTCGGGCAGCTGACCGTTCCCGCGAGGTTGCACTGCGGCTCGCCCTCGGCTCCAGCCGCAACCGAATTCTGCGCGGTCTGTTTACGGAGGCCGTTCTGGTTTCACTGGGTGGGGGCGCCGCTGGACTGTGGGCCAGTGTGGTGTTTTTGCGCCGACTAAGCGTGTGGCAGCCGTTTGGAAATTTCCCCATGCACGCTCCCGTGAACCCGGACGCGACTGTTTATGGAATCGCTTTCTCACTGAGCCTCGTCAGCGGATTCCTCTTTGGCGCAGTCCCGGTGAGCCAGGTACTCCGCACCAATCCCTATGAGGTGGTCAAGGCGGGATCGACCGCGAGAGTGGGGAGGCGGATTACTGCCCGAGACATGTTGCTGGCGGTGCAAATTGCAATCTGCGCTGTGCTGGTCACTTCTTCGATGGTTGCCGTGCGCGGGCTTCAGCGCGCGCTTCACACTAATTTTGGTTTTGAACCGCAGAGGACCATGTTGGCCAGTGCCGATCTGCACATGGCAGGCTACAACGGCGATCGATTACCCCCCATGCAAAAGCGCCTGATTGATGCCGTCGCCGCGATTCCGGGCGTAGAGTCTGTTGGATTAACCGATGCGCTACTCTTAAATGACACCAACGGCTCGGATGTCTTTACGGATGGAACGACCGATCTGCGGCCTTCGCATGCCGCCACCAATGCCTACGTGTACCACATCTCTCCCGAATACCTTCACGCGGAGGGTACCACGTTGCTGTCCGGCCGGCCTTTCACCTGGCACGACAACCAAAACTCGCCACGCGTTGCCGTAGTGAATCAGGAGTTTGCGCGTAAAATCTTCGCCTCTTTAGAAAATGCAATTGGCGGTTATTACAAGATGCCAGATGGAACCCGCATCCAAGTGGTGGGTCTT
Organism: Terriglobia bacterium; assembly: GCA_963803655.1. Classification (GTDB taxonomy): domain Bacteria; phylum Acidobacteriota; class Terriglobia; order Terriglobales; family Acidobacteriaceae; genus JAIQFF01. The sequence continues at coordinate 758,848 of CAWDNR010000003.1, read as the reverse complement.
GCGGAGGACGGAAAGTACGGGAAGCTAACCGAAGATCCACACGCGGCGGTGTTTCTCCCCATCCTGCAGTGGCCCTCGAACTCGAACTGGGTGGTAGTGCGTCCGACCGGTGATCCCCAGCAACTGGGAGAGGTCATCAGGCGCACACTGCGGCAGTTGGATCCAGGGCTGCCGGTTCAGATTGAAAAGCGGTACGACGAAATGGCGACTGTTCTGTTCCCCTCCCAGATGGCGAGCCTGACGCTGGGAGTGATGGGCGTAATGGGCGCGATGCTGGCAGTCACTGGCATCTTCGGAATGGCTGCCTACTCGGTGAGCAAACGGCTGCGAGAATTAGGAATTCGTGTGGCCCTTGGCGCGCAGCGAAAGGAAGTCTTACAGGCAGCCTTGGGCCGACCTTTCAAATTGCTAGCATTGGGCTCTGCCGCAGGATTGTTTCTCGGAATTCTGGCGAGCCGGGTGCTGGCTTTCATCGTGTATCAGGCAACGCCCCGCGATCCGTTGGTCCTGGCTGGTGTTGTCCTGGCTATGTCTTTGCTGGGGCTGCTAGCAACGTGGATTCCGGCGCGACGCGCGCTCTCGGTTGATCCGATGGTATTGCTGCGTGAGGAGTGAGCCGGACCGGCACATTCCACCTCCCGCTGAATCCCCGGTAAACACTACCCGACTTTTGAGGAGTAGTGTGGAGAATCCGCAGCAACACATCGAGTGCGTGACGCAATTGGTTGCAGCGCGCGTCGTTTGAGTTCCATCGAAGAGAATCGGGATGAGCAGGGCACATGACTCATCGGGTCTTCTCCCGAGCCTCTTCTTCTTCTATCATGCGCTGAGCATGCGCCTCACTTATTTTGCAAGCTCGGGAAGAATCTGGGACAGAATGCCGTGGGAAGCACGGTTGCAATTTTTGCAAGCCGTCTTTTTCACGTTTTCGGGCATCGGATTCTTACTCGACTTGGCCAATCCGAGGCCCGGTCGGACCCTGCACATCATTTTTTTGGTTTGCATGGGTGGGGCGATCGGTGTTGCTTACGGCTTCTGCTTCATGCGGGCGCCTAAGCTTCTGCCGGTCCTGGTAGCTGTGCATGTGGTTCTGGCTCTCGTACTTACCCCCCATCTGGGATCGCTCGCCGTGGACTGGGCCCAGGTCGCTAGCACGGCCGCTGGGGTTGATGTAATTGGATGCCTCTTTGCCATCTTACTCGGGTATGGTTTCTTCGTTCGATTCGTCAGAAAGCAAGGTCTGCGCTATTTTCGGGTCCAGACGGAAATTGAGCTTGCCGAACAGATACACCGCAGCCTGGTACCTCCGATCGTTCGGCGCGCCTCACGGGACGAATTCTATGGGGTGTCAGCTCCCAGCGGGGAAATGGGTGGCGACCTGGTTGATCTAGTGCAAGACGGCGACAAATGGATTGGTTATCTGGCAGATGTTTCCGGCCACGGGGTGCCGTCCGGCGTATTGATGGCTATGGTCAAGAGCGCCGTGCGCATGAGGCTCGCCACTTCATCCGAATCGCAAATGCTCCTCGAAGATTTGAACCGCGTCATCTTCGAATTGATAGCGGCGGAGATGTTTGTGACGCTGGCCTTCGTGTCGCTTGGGAAGCCGAATGATCTCCATTTCGCGACTGCAGGTCACCTGCCCATTCTCCACTTCCGCAGCGCCACTGGATCGGTCTGCGAACTTTCCACTCCCAACCCACCCATTGGAATCTTCAAAGAGCAACAGTTCGCGAGTTCTCACGTGGAATTCTCAAGCGGTGATATCGCAGTTCTCTTGACGGACGGGCTGACCGAAGCCGCAAATGAGAACGAGGAAGAGTACGGCCTCGAAAGAGTGAAACAACAGGTGACGAAGCATTCTGGAGAGTCGCTGAAGGTTCTCTGCGAAATGCTGCTCGCGGAGGCGAGGAAGTTCGGAAAACAAATGGATGATCAGAGTGTGCTGTTGGTGAGGCGTCTTTGAACATCCTAATTTGCTTTTCAGTGAATATGCCCCGTTTCCGGCGATAGCCAGCGATTTTGATTGTCTCGGGACCCAGTTATTGTGGAATCAAGAGGAGGGAATTCCGGATTAGAGGTTCGGTTGTGTCAAAATCATTCGCTGTAACCTACGTTGAGAGGGAAGTACCGAAGAGCGGCGATTGTTGTCGTGTGTCCCTTGCGAGAGGGAAGATCATGTCCGTCAAGCTCCAAACCGACCCGAGGGTTGTCCATAACAATTTTTTCCGCCGTCGGATGTTCTCAGCTTGCGTGTCCGTTCTCAATGCACCGGAGGTGCCCTCAACGGTTACTCGCGACAAACGTTAGTGCTGTATCGGATGCGCCCCCACAGGTAAGTGTGAGGGGAAGGCAAGTGCGGAGGGCGCATCCGATACAGCCGTTTGAAGGAAGCCGCCCGTGGGCAGGCAATTATGCAGATTCAATGGTGTTGGGTTTAGGAGAAAGGCTTCGGGAACAGATACTGAAGTTGGCAAAAACGAAGGCAGGATAGGTTTGGTTGTAGTTTGCCTGCGGTAGCGGCGAGATTTTGAGCCGAGATCGGCAACGGACGGCTGGTTCGGGGCCCAGTTGGGCGCACCGCGCCGGCCGGTGGTGAGGTGCACCGTGGGAGGGATATTGGAATGGTAGTTTCATGCGGCGGCTCCGGCGAGACAAGGTGGAGAACGGAGCTGCAGCTGGGCAGCGGTGAGCCTCTCGATGACCGTCATGGGACCGCCACATCGGGGACAAAGCCAAAGCGGGCTGGCGGGCGGGACGCGGGACGTGTCTGCTTCGGTCTGCGGCGGCGCTACTGGGCCCAGTAGTTGGAAGCAAAGTGGCAGAAGAGTGATTCGGTTGCGATTGGCCAGAAAGCCGAAGTTACGGATGCGGACGAAGCCTTTGGGGAGTATGTGCAACAGGAAGCGACGCAAGAATTCGTCGAGCGATAGGGTGAGCAACTTCTGTTCATTTTGGTGAGCGGAATCCCGCCAGCGAAATGTGACTTGGCCATTGCTGAAGGAGACGAGACGATGGTTGGAGATGGCCACGCGATGGGTGTAGCGGCCCAGATATTGCAGCACATACTCGGGGCCACCGAAGGGACGCTTGAGATAAACCACCCAGTTTTGTCGGTGGAGTGGCCGTAGCCAGGCGGCGAAGGCTTTGGGCTGAGCCAGATGTTTCAGGTCTCCTGGGAAGCAGAGCCGGCGGTTGAGAAAGGCCTGCCGAAGAGCGGCGACGAACTTGCCGCGAAAAACCTTCCGTAACACCGGCTTCGGAAGAAAGTAGTTTTCGCGGGAGCGAATCCAGCGGGTGTGATCGAGGGAAAGGCCGCCGGAAGGAACGACACAATGGACATGGGGATGAAGCTCGATTTTTTGGTTCCAGGTGTGGAGCACGCTGAAGAAGCCGCTCTCGGCGCCGAGATGCTTGGGATCACGAGCCACTTCGAGCAGTGTTTGGGCACTGGTTTGGAGCAAGAGATGGTAGAGGATCTTTTTGTTGTGCAGGGCGAGTGGTACCAGCTCATGGGGTAGGGTAAAGACAACATGGAGGTAGCGCGTGGGAAGAAGTTCTCGTTGGCGCGCGGCGATCCATTGTTCCCGAGCAGCCGTCTGGCACCGTGGGCAATGCCGATTGCGGCAGCTGTTATAGGAGATGGCGCGATGTCCACAGCGGGTGCAGCGATCGATATGTCCGCCGAGTGCAGCGGTGCGACACCGTGCAATGGCCAGCAGGACTTTAATGTGAGTCCAGCGGATCCAGTGGCGGCTGCGCCAGAAGAAAGCAATGCCCGCGCTGCGGACCAGGTCGGCCAACTCGAAGAGTGGCCGACTCATTTATTCCTCTAGCTTTGACGTGCCTTTCAGTTGGAGCGAATCCAGAGGACTCGCAGTGGCGCTGAGATGACGTTGTGAAAGATGGAGGTAGATGGCGGTCTCTTTCAGATCTTGATGTCCAAGCAGCAGCTGAATGGTGCGCAGGTCAGCACCGTTCTCTAACAGGTGGGTTGCGAAACAGTGTCTCAGCGTGTGCGGATGAACTCGATTCTGGAGGCCAGCGTGCTGCGCAGCCTCATGGCAGGCATTCCACACTACCTTAGTGGTGATGGGATCTTTGGCGGTGTGCCAGCGTCCGCCGGGGAATAACCAGCATGTAGGTTTGCGCCTTAGCCCGCGCCAGTAGTCGCGCAGGGCTTCGAGCAGCGTGGAACTGAGCATGACATCTCGGTCCTGACGGCCTTTCCCGCCGCGGATGTGGATGACCATGCGCCGGCTGTCGATATCGGGGATTTGCAAGCGAGTCAGTTCGGCACGCCGTGCCCCAGTGCCATAGAGCGTCATCAAGACAATGCGATGAAACCGAGTCCGGGCCGAGTCGATGAGGTGGGCCACTTCTTCTGGGCTCAAGATGCTGGGCAGGTGTCGCGTCTTCTTCGGATAAGGTGTCTCGGCCACGCTCCATGCTTTCTTGAGGGTCCGAGTGAAAAAGAAACGGAGCGCGGCCAGCCGTTGCGTGACAGTGCTTGCGGCGAGCCTGCGCTCGCGGAATAGGTAGGCTTGGTATTTACGAATGTGCTCCGGACCGAGCTGGTCGGGAGAGCGCTTAAAGTAGCGCGCGAAATCTTCCATTGTGCGGACGTAACTGCGTGTTGTAGTCTGAGCGAAATTACGACGCTCGAGTTCCTCGAGCATCATTTTGCGAAGGTGGGTCATAGGTTAGCTCCTTATGACCCCACCTTATTCCGTCCACACCGCTCCTGCTGACACTACGCACGCGAAAGCGTCTGCCGCGAAGCGGCTTCGTTCAAACGCGGTAGGGTTGAGCGAACCGATCAACTCCCGAACGGTCGGCAAATCTTACCTTGGGATCACTTCCCGTTTGCTAAAAATAACCGGTCCAAACTGTTTGACACCGTAAGTGTCATTGAATCAAACAGTTTGGCCGGTTATTTTCGGCTTAACTGGTCCAATCTGTGCACGCGCGTTCAAGATTTAGATTCTGCGAGAGTTAAGCTCAAGCGGGCATCACGATTGGCCAGTTAAGCCCGTGATACGGAAGCAATCCGAGAGACAGCCGCAAATGGGCTGCGAACAACTCTACTTCTGCCGGTATCGCACGGCTTGGGGCTTGTATCATGGGACCTACCCGACGAAGAGATGCTGTTTCCAACACTTTTGAAGCAATAGTGCAAACAGGTCAACTTCTGCAGATCAATTGGTCGTGTTGTTATCGCAGGGAGGCACAAGGGCCCGATCATGGATATCAAGTCAATATGGAGCAGATGGCCGAGCAAGGCACGCCGGTTCAGCATTACGACGGTCCTGGGCATCGTTTGCTTGGGCGTGTCTCTGACGGCACAGCAAAAGGTTCCCGAGATGCCGATGCAGGCGAGGTATGAAGACGGCGCTGAATTCCGATGGTTGAACAAGAAGGTCCTCAATTCGCGTGTACTGGACAGCATGGAGGGCCTCTCCACTTGGTCGTTCACCGGCGTGGGAGAGATGACGTTAACCGGCGTCCATGTCAAAGATGGCCGGCAGTCGCTGCGAATCCGTTCTACTACCAATGTCGCCCAGGTTGACGGTAGCGGGGAGTGGGAAGATCTTGTAGCGACCAGAAAGTTTCCCGGCGAAGACTGGAGCCAGTACAACCGCATCTCGCTCTGGGTCTACCCCGATATTATTGGTGCGCCCGCTATTTCGTGCTCCCTCACGCTCCACAATGACGGCTCCCACAAGCTGCCGGACCAATACAACGAGGGGCGTCACGAATCGATAATTCTCAAGAACCACGTGTGGAACCATGTCGTGTGGGAAATCGCTCCACTCGATCGCGATCGTGTCACTGCGCTTGATTTTGCATATAGCCTCCCCAAAAAGCTTCCCGAACCCGGCGACCAGACGATCCTAGACATCGATCAACTGGAATTACAGAACGTGGTGGCCGATCACGTGGAGGGATGGGATGTGGCGCCCGGAAGGATTGCTTTCAGCCACAGCGGCTACACAACAGGTTCCTCGAAGTCCGCGATCGCCAGTGATCTGACAGCCCGCGAGTTCTCTGTGATTGACCCACAGACTGGCCAGATCGTTCTGACCAAACCGGTCGAGGCAACTACCACTCCGTTGGGCAACTATCAAGTGCTGGATTTTTCTGCAGTCCGCGAGCCAGGCACGTACGTGATCAAAGCCGGAGATACACTCACTCGATCTTTTCGCATTGGAGATGACGCCTGGCTCGACAGCATTTGGAAGTCGATCAACTTCATGTACAGCGAGCGATGCGGAACCGAAATTCCAGGCATTCACGGCAGGTGTCATCAGGATATCTACACAACTCATGATGACAAGCGCGTTGTCGTCAATGGTGGATACCACGATGCCGGGGACCTTTCTGCGACCGGAAACACGCCCGGAATGGTGTATGCCCTGTTGTCGCTTGCGGACAGTCTGAAGCGGCACGACGAAGACCCGGTTCTCTCCAATCGTCTCCTAGCAGAAGCGCGGTGGGGCTTGAATTGGGTGCTCAAAACGCGATTTGGCGACGGCTATCGCAGCACCGGCCAATTGGTTAGTTACTGGACCGATGGGATTATGGGCACGGCCGATGATCGATTCGGACAAGCCGTCAATAACCCGGAATGGAACTTCCGGGTAAGCGGAGTGGAAGCCTTGGCGGCACGTGTATTGAAGGACATCGATCCAGAGTTGGCGAATCGCAGCCTCGTGATCGCGGAAGAGGATTGGAAGTATGCGGTCGATGGCCTGAAGACGGCACCCCCACTCGCTGAAATCTATGGAGCACAGGATGAATTAGAGCGTATCTCATTCGGCGTGGTCGCATCGGTCGAGCTTTACCAGGCAACCGGAGACCAGCGCTACGCAGCTGAAGCCGTTGTCTTGGGTGATCTGGTGCTCACTTCTCAGGAGCGCACCCTGCAGCCCTGGACGATTCCGTTGACCGGTTACTTCTACACCAGCCCGAAGCGAGACAATCTTTTCCATCGTTTTCACATCGGCCAGGAGCAGGAGCCGATCGTCGCTCTCATCCGTCTGTGCGAAGCGTTGCCGGAACACGACAACTGGATGAAGTGGTATTCGGCAGTCGTCTTGCACTCACAGTACTATCTCAAAGCAGCGGCTGCCGCCGATGAGCCCTATGCGGTTTTACCAGCCTCGGTATATCGCGAGAGCGAAGCGCGGCTTATCCCCGAATCCAAAAATTGGACCCCGCTTCGGGCCGCCGACCGCGATGCCTATGTGCAAGAGGTGCGGCGCGGAATTTCGCTTGGTGGCGAGAACTATCTGCGCAGATTCCCGGTCTGGTTTGATTTTCGTGGCAACTCCAGCGTTCTGCTCTCGGAAGCCAAAGCACTCTCGGCGGCAGGACAGTTGCGAGGCGATCTAGAAGCCGAAGACTTGGCTCAGAAACAGGCTCAATGGTTAGTCGGCCGTAATCCTTTCGCCGCCAGTGTGATGTACGGCGAGGGATACGACTGGACGCCGCTGTACAGCGTCCGTTCTGGCCAAATGGTTGGCGCGCTTCCGGTCGGCATTGAAACCAAAGGCTTCGACGACTCCCCTTACTGGCCCACCCAGATTTGCTGGACCTATAAAGAGGTGTGGACCCAACCGGTAGGGCAGTGGATATGGTTGATGGAAGATATCAGTGTGGCTGCCACCGTGCGAGGAACGGCCAATCCTGCGAGCCGCGAGCCGGTCGAGTTCCACGAACAAAGGAGTGGTCAGGTGACAACCGCGACTTCGAGTTCGCGGGACGGCGAATTCAATATTCATTTGCCGGAAGGTCTCTACGAGGTGCGGCAGGGTTCAGTGCACACGAGTCTTACCGTCCTCCCAGGCGGATTCTATGATGTCGATCTGCGTCCCGACCGCGTGCTCGACTTCAAAGTGACATCTCAGGATCTCGGTCACAATGAAGTCGTATTGCGAGTCTCGGCCGAAGGCGCCGGTCGTCACACATTCACGATGCGCAGCGACAATCTCACCCTGGACGAACCAGGCAAGCAGGAGATCAACCTGACTTCTGGAGGTGTCCGAGAATCCCTTTGGCACACCCATGTAGTCTCTCCGAAGACGCCTTGGGTGGCGGTGGTAATTCCTGATGGCACCCTAAGCGAACGCCGCGAAGTCACAGGGACCGAAACCCGTACATTTTTATCGGACATAACCCAAGGCCGTTCCAAAACTCCTTAGCGGCGCATTGAATCTTGGGACGCAACAGACCGGGCTCCGGGCCGATTGTCGGCAACTCTTACCTTGGGATTACTTCAGAGTGGCCCGTCAGAACGAAGCCGCTCGCGCGGCGGACGCTACCGCGTGTATAGACATCAGCGTCGGAACTCTCTTGAACAATGGATGGCGCTGGGGGTAGGATGACGTGGATGGCTGCGAGAAGCTATACATCGATGAGCATCAATAACAACCTTTTGGCTAAACTCCCCGTCTGGCAAGGCTTTTCAGGCAGAAATCGATTGAATTCCCATAGCACCCCGCGTCCGCCGCACCCGCGAGCGGCTTCCTTCTAACGGTTTTATCGAAAGCGCGCCAGAGCATCGTCCACGCGCACCCGTTGTCAAATGCGCGCTTCCGATAAAACACTAACGTGATTCGGGGAAGCAATCCAGGGGTCAGCAAACAAATCGCACGGCCGCTAACGCGACCACCCAAATATCGCCTCGGAAATCGCTGAACGGTCGGTGGGCTCTACGAAGCGTCGATTCTCGGTAAGGCTGGGCGTTGCTCTCAAAGCGCCGGTTACCTTGATCGAGAAGGTTGGCTGGGCTGGTACGCCATCCACTCCATCTACTGTAATACGGATGGCGAAATCTGCCCGCTCTGGTGTAGGAATGAGACGACTTGGAGCCGTCCGCGCTTGTGCCGTCACCGAAGTCCCAGTGATACGCGACTGCGTGCACCCCGCCAGCCACAGCCTGCGCCGAGAGATTGATCATCTCACCCGCAGCTGCTGCCGAGGGCACGTGGGCCGTGACGGTCGGCGCGGCCTCGGCAACGCTACTATCGATTATTTTGATCACTTTCACTAACTGAGGCGGCTGCTTCTCGATCCGAACCGTCCCTCCCTCGAGCGCAGAGTCTGACCAAAACGTCCGGAGTCAAGGGCTTGCAGCACTACTTCAACGAGTCCAGATATGCGATATACATAAAGGAAGGCGCTGAGGAAGCTAGCAAGCGTTCTTATGGCGAATGGAAGGCGAAATATGCTAACTTTAGATAGCAACACCGCGTTCGCTGCTTACTGGCCACAAGGTGAATTATGGCAGACCATGTGATTGAACTTCCGGTACGAACCCGCACTTATTCTCTCCCGAGATCAACCGCCAAGCGCTGGTCGCCGGCAACCTCTATTTTGTTCTCCATTCCGCGATCCAGGCTCTGCCTCACGTACAGGAGAGCGAGTGCCGAGAAAATCTGAAACGCGCACTGTGCGAGTTTCTCTTGTGGGATCCAGCGGCCTAAGGGGGAGCGTGCTTCATGGCCTTCCTGGCGCGGGTATTTCCAGGGACGCGCAGAAACTTCTCTGCTAGAATGTTGGCGCTTTTCGAAAGGACACGCATCCAATGCCCAAAAAGATTGACCCTCTCAATAAGAAAAACTATGGAGCCGTCTCTGCCGCGCTGACCGTTTCTGATGTTCCGGCAGCGGCAAAGTTTTATCAAAAGGCCTTTGGCTTTGCCAAGCGCGGCATCATGAACGGCCCGGACGGCCAACCCATGCACGCCGAGCTGACCTTGCGGGGCACAACCTTGATGCTCGGACCTGAGAATTCCGCGATGGGTCGACGCAGCGCCAAGACCCTTGGAGGCTCGCCGGCAACTATGTTCCTTTACGTAGAAAATGTAGACAAAGTAGTAGCCAAAGCCACGGGTCTCGGGGCCACCGCCCAAGGTCCGGTGATGGATATGTTCTGGGGAGATCGCTGCGGAACCGTCGTCGATCCCGACGGCTACAGCTGGATGATCGCCACCCACAAAGCTGAGCCCTCGGTCAAAGAGATGAAAAAGAGTATGAAGGAACAGGTCGAGGCGATGAAACAGAAGTCGAGCTCTGCCATTGCGGCTTGAGACGGGGTTCGTCGTGGGTTTGATGAGAGTCGGAACCTGGGCCGGTACGAGCGCGGCATGACTCAGCTATGGATGGGCTCGGGACGGATATTCCACGCTGTCCCGAGTTCCGTTTTTTGGGCCTTCGTTTTACGGGAAATGATGCCAGACGGAGGAGGAACCCGTCGAGGTTGCCCTTCGGCTCTCTGCGTTCGACCTGTGACCGAACTCTCGCTCCGTCTGTTGAAAAACCTCTCCGCTAGAAAACGAAGGCTCACACGTTCTTGCCGCCGTCGTCCAGATAGGCTTTTTGCTATGTAACATTCTGGCCGACGGTGAGAGACGGTTTTTCTGCCTCCCTGAAGATCGTAGTAGAGGTCACCGCAGTCCACCCAGTAAATCCATCTTTTCAAGGAACCAACGCTGTCGGCGCTTCCCACGGCTTCGGCTCCAAGGCGAGTCGCGATGACCTGACCATATTCCGGATATGGCTCTTGTTGCGGCGGCAACTCCAGCCGCAAGCGGAAGCAGAGCTAATGAGGCAAAAGCAACCAGCAACTTCGGCCTGATGACGAATCGGTCCGCTTTCATGGTGTATGCCTCCTCCGCACAGTTGTCTGTGCTGAACGCATAGACCCCCGGAAGCGAGAAGCGACCCATAAAAAGACGGTCAAGGAAAGTAGAGTATTGTCAGGCGGCGAATCGATTGTGGTTGACGCGCTCAAGAAGGTAGCTTGAGAGTTTCGGTGTGGTGGTGTCATCCTCCGTCCCACCGCCAATCGAATCTCGGAATGCCCTTCGGACGATCTTGCCTTTGATCTCTCCCAATGCCTCGTTCGACTCCAAGAGACGTTGACCTTCCCGCTATACCCCCCTAACATGTCTACCCAGTGTCGACGCCCTCCCAACCCTCCGGGCAGACGGTTTCCCATTACCGCATCCTCAGCAAGATTGGGGGCGGCGGAATGGGTGTAGTCTACGAGGCGGAAGACCTCAAGCTCGGTCGCCACGTCGCCCTAAAGTTCCTTCCCGGCGAACTTGCCCACGACGCACAAGCCCTCAGCCGCTTCCAGCGGGAAGCCAAGGCTGCGTCCTCGCTGAACCACCCGAACATCTGCACGATTTACGAGATCGACGAGGCCGATGGGCGAACCTTCATCGCCATGGAACTGCTGGAGGGACAGACGCTCCGGCACCGGATTGCTGGCAAGCCGCTGGAGATCGAAACGGTGCTCGATCTGGGCATCCAGATCGCCGACGCTCTCGATGCGGCACACTCGAAAGGAATCATCCATCGCGACATCAAGCCCGCGAACATCTTCGTGACGAATCGAGGTCAGGCGAAGATTCTCGATTTCGGGCTGGCGAAGGTTACCCTGAAGCCGGAAAGCGTTGCCCTGAGCGCCCCGACCATCGAGTCCGAGGCACATCTAACGAGTCCCGGCAGTGCGCTGGGCACCATCGCCTACATGTCGCCAGAGCAAGTGCGAGCCAAGGAATTAGACGCACGCACGGACTTGTTTTCGTTGGAGTCATCTTCAAAGCGATTCTTGACGCGGTTCCCACGCCTGCGGTGCGGCTGAATCCCGATCTCCCAGCCGAACTGGAACGAATCATCGATAAATGCTTAGAGAAAGATCGGAATCTACGCTACCAGCACGCCTCGGAAATGAGGGCGGACCTGCAACGACTCAAGCGGGATACGGAATCCGGCAAATCGGCAGCACAAGAAACGGGAATAACAGCGACGAAGGCCGGGCGCAGCACATGGATCGTAGTTGCCGCAGTCTTGCTTGTGACGCTACTCGCAGCTGTGGGCTATTTCTTCTCGCATCGTCGGAAGGGGAAACTTACCGACAAGGACACGATCATCCTCGCCGACTTCGATAACCACACGGGCGACTCGTTGTTGATGACACTCTGAGGCAGGCATTGGCCATCCAACTGGAGCAGTCGCCTTTGTTGAATGTGCTCTCCGACCAGAAGATGACTGCAACATTGGGGCTGATGAACCACAAACCCGGAGAACGCATCACGCAGGAGACGGCACGGGAGGTTTGTCAGCGGACAAATTCGAAGGCTCTGTTGGGGGGCTCGATTACCAGCCTTGGAAGCCACTACCTCATCGGATTGAAGTCAGCGGATTGCCAGACGGGAGATTCTCTGGGCAGCGCAGAGGTTGAGGCCGAGGGTCGCGAGAAGGTTGTGAAGGCACTCAGTGAGGTAGCCAGTACGCTGCGCGGCAAGCTGGGTGAATCACTGGCCTGATGGGCGACAATCATACCTCCCGACCGGAAAGAATGCTTGACGCCGGACACTAGCCTCGGTGAAGAAGCACGATAAGCCGCTGGACGAAGCCACTACTTCATCGCTGGAGGCACTACAGGCGTTCACCCAAGGAATTCTTCGAAATAGGCTGAAGCCGCCCTGTCACTGACACCGGGGCGCGATGTGCGAGTGCGGGCGGCGATGGCTCTGGCACGAGCCGGAAACACGACGGAAGCAACCAAGCTGGCGGAGAACCTAAATCAGGAATTTCCACTGGACACGGTGATGCAGAGCAATGTGCTCCCGACGATACGCGCTATGCTTGCGCTCACGCCGGGGGCAGGGCGAGCAGGCGTTAAAGCTGCTGGCAGCAACCTCCGGGTATGAGTTCGCTGTTCCGCAAGCCTTCATGAACACACAACCAGCGTTTTACCCGATCTACGTGCGCAGGCAGGCGTACCTGAAGGCCGGTCAAGGGCAACAGGCCGTTGCTGAGTTCCAGAAAATGATGGGGATGAGCTACCCGCTGGGGGCGCTCGCGCGGTTCCAACTCGGTCGCGCCTATGTCCTCTCCGGCGACACCGCCAAAGCCAAGAGTGCCTACAAGGATTTCCTCACCCTCTGGAAAGACGCCGACCCCGACATCCCCATCCTTATAGTGACCCTCGCTGCAAGAAAGGCTGTGAAAACGCTTCTGAGTCTCCCCGGATCAACTTTTTGACGGACTCGGAGAAATGGAGAGACACTCGAAGAAGCAAACACGTTGACATTTATCGTTACGCCGGGGCGTAAGACTTTTGTTTGTCCAGATCAGCCCATGAAGCAAACCGCCAGCAACCGTCGCCGAAACCACTGCCCCCACCGCTGATAAACATCTAAAGCCCCACACAGTCGCTGCAATATGAAAACCAGCCACTGCGGGGTCTCCAAAATCCCTCATCGCAAACAGCCACCGCAGGAAGAGAAATCCGAAATAACCCGCCAGCGGAAAAGAAACCCAGAAAGTCAGAAGCCGTAGAATCTTTCTCATCGGTGATCCCGCCGATCTTCAGCCTATCCCGCCTCTACTCCCATCGCAGGCCACGCTTGCTTTACCGACGCGATCAGTTGATCTTGCCGTGCTTGGACGAACGGGGAGTAATGCTTCTCAGTAGTTTTGATGCTGGAATGGCCGAGCAAGAGAGACACCTGATCCAACGGAATACCAGCCAGCAAATTTTCTACGGCAAAAGTGTCGCGGAGCATGTGGGGAATGCAGCGTTTTTTGGTTTCGTCGGAATGCCGGATATCTGCAATCTTGAAAAGCTTTCGAAACGCTCGCTGCCAATCTGCGACAGCAGACTTTGGATTGCCATTTCCGGTCCAGAAAAAATATCGTGGGTTGGGTTTGGGGCCGGGTGGGATGTTCCGCAAGGCTTCCGCCACGAAGTGGGGAATAGGCACGTAGAAAGGTACGCGGGTCTTTGCACGATACAAAAATAACTTGTCGTCGTCGCTGAGGCGGGATCGCTCAAGAGTGATAGCGTCTCTTATAGCGAGACCGCTGTAGCGCATGAGATATGTCAGTACGCGGAGCCGCGTGGCATTGTTCTGCATTTCCCGTGCATCCACAGTCTTTGAGTCGTAGACGTACGTCGCGTCAATAATCTTGGCGAATTCTTCCTTGGAAAAATAATCGGTCGGCTTTTGATCCACTTTGATCCGTGACAGTTTTTTCGCCGGGTTGTCCTGAATCCAGCCGTTCGATTGGCAAAAATAGAAGAAGCCCCGAACCCGCTCCTGCTTTTTCTTCATCGCCAGCGGCCCGTCAGTCCAACTACCACGCCACTGCCGCAGGTAGGGAAGATCAAACTCCGCCAGCAAATAAATCCCGGAAGCGTGGCACCAGGTAAGCATTTGCTTTTTGAAGATTGTTTTTAGTTTGGTGAGGGTCGTGTCTTTGAGTTGCTGGCTGCGCTTGTCGTCTAAATATGCTTCGATGGCTTTCTCCAGCGTGACCAGTTCCTGCTTCTTCGGCGTCCCCCCCAGCTCCCGCTGCTGGTATTCAAGTTCCACAGCCCGAGCTTTGCGCGTCGCAATTTCCCACGAGGCGGTTTTAGCGGATTGTCGGAACTGTTTTCCGGCGAAGGCCCAATTCAAATGTTTGGGACAGGCGCAGCGGCGGTAGTTGCGGTCAATCCTGTGTTCGCAGTCTTCGAAATGTCGGGTCCAAACGCTGACGATCACACAAAAATTCTACCACCACAGCACGTAATTAGCACGCGACGTGAATGTAGATAGTAAATCTTGTATTATCAGTACTATGTAAGTGGTGGAGGCGGCGGGAGTCGAACCCGCGTCCGAAAATGTTACTGGTCAAGAGACTACATGCTTATTCCGGTTCATGCCCCAGGCATTACCCTGGGACGTTCGCGGCTGCTGCTCAGAACGGACAAGAAACACCAGCCGCTAGCCTGAAGATCTCGTCTCCCTGACCCAGACGTAGCCGGGAAGACCAGCCCTCTGTGTGACGTCCGCGCGCAGCCCAAGGGCGAAGCTGCGGAAGACGGCTGCCTAATTAATTAGGCTGCGTATGCCATTTCTTGATTGGCAATTATCATTTTGCACGCGATTACGGGTGTGTGCACCCCGGCATGCCTCTTGGCCGCAAGCATCTCCGTCGAAGCCGTGACGCCCCCACTGGTGGGAATGGCCTGCAAAGAACAAAGAACAGACAACTTGGCTCAAGGAGCCTCTCCAGTCATCTTCCAATTTAGGGGTCAACCCGTTGGAAGTCAAACATATCATTAGATGTAGCTACGGTTACAAAAGGTGCTCAACCGGGGAGTGCCGGAACCTAAGCTTTCAACTGGGAAAGGTCGCGGGTAGAGCATCATAATAAACAGGTCAAAACATAAACCAGGAGATGGAATGACCACTTTTTTGAAGACTCTACTCCTCGCCACTTTGATCGTGGGCGCAGTGTTTTCAGAAACATCCGGATTTGCCCAGCCCAGGGCGGAAACTGCCGAACAGCAACTTTTTCAGGCCATTAACCGGGAGCGGGCGGCCAACGGACTTCCTCCGCTGAAGTGGGACGAAGCCCTAGCGGCTGCCGCCCGTCAGCATGCGGAAGCGATGGCGGCGCAGAAGGCGATCTCGCACACGCTTCCCGGGGAACCAAGTCTGCCCAGCCGGGTCACGCGAGCGGGGGCTCGTTTCAGCTGGCTCTCGGAGAACGTCGCGGCCGGACCGAATGCTGAGAACATCAGCGAACAGTGGATGCAGTCTCCCAATCATCGCGCGAATCTACTCGATGCGGACATGGACACGATCGGCGCCGGAGCTGCCGAGCGTAATGGAGTCGTGTTCGCTGTAGCCGATTTTTCCAAAGCCAAGCATTAGTCCCGTGGAAGGAAGGCTTCTGACAAACTAGCGCAAGAATTGGGACGAGGCAGAGGTCAGGGTGGAGGGGAGAGCTTCATAACCCCTCTCCACAGGCTCAGGCTTTGGCGGCCATTGCCCGGGTCGCAAGCTGATCTTTCAATTCGGGCGAGGCCTTTGTGGTCAAACCGCAAACCCCGCACCGGACCACCTGGTTTCCGCCCAAAGGGATTACCGGGATAAAAAACAGGGTGAACCATCGCCGCGATTCAACCGCGTTATGCACGGTTGGCCTCGCGCATTTGGAACACGAACGTTCAACTTGTCCGAGGGACTTTGCCCTTGTCCGAAGGCCCAACAGAAATAGCATATGTGTGACTCCTTTTCCAGAAACACCAAGGCCCTTAGGCCGATCAGCGCAGACTGTAGCATTGGCCAAAACGAAGAGCAGCGGTACGAGAGTGTTAGCCCTTAAGGCGGAAATACAGCGAAGGGTATAGCTCGGTAGAGTCTTCTGCGAAGCTGAGGAACCGCAACTGGGCTCGTATGGTGTGCCATGCTTGGGCGGGGTCCAGTTGATACCGGCCTTGACGTAAGCCACTATTTTGCTGATGCGGGCTATCGATAAAGCTGCGCCATCCCGCTGTAAGTCCATTGTCTTGCGGCGCACCGGGCGGGCGCAGCACATCCCGCCGGCTCCGACCCCGAAGCTCCACACCAACTCTATTGCCTAGCCGGAATGGCTCACCTTATACTTCGCCATGGGTTTGGCGGAAATCAGCCGCTTCGACCACCCGGTTCTGCAGAATTATCTCGTCGATGACGCCTATGACGAGACGTTTGAAAGTTCGGGCAAACCTCGTCCGCACTACGCTCCTTTATTAGAAACATTTTCTTCGCTTGCCCGCCGACGAAATCCGCCGCCGCAAACATTCCGCTGACCTCGCCTTTCTGAACCAGGGCATCACCTTCACGGTTTACGGCCGCGAGGAAGGAACCGAACGGATCTTTCCTTATGATCTCCTGCCTCGCCTCATCACCAGCGCGGAATGGAACCGCATCGAGCGCGGTCTGACCCAGCGCATCACCGCGCTCAATCTGTTTTTGCGGGATATCTATCACGAGGGCCGCATTCTTTCCGACGGCACTGTGCCCCGCGCAGATCGTATACAGCTGCAAGCATTTCCGGCGGCAGATGCGCGGATTTGCAGGTGCCGCGCAATGTTTACGTCGCGGTGGTCGGGTCGGACCTGATCCGGATGCCGAGCGGTGAGTTCGTGGTCCTCGAAGACAATCTGCGCGTGCCCAGCGGGGTTTCCTACATGCTGACCAACCGCCGGGTGATGAAGCGGATTTTCCCCAATCTGTTTCGCCGCCAGGGCGTGCGCCCGATCGAGCATTACACGCAGGCTTTGCTGAGCACGCTGCGGTCGCTTTCGCCGGAAGGACGGCCGGAGCCCACCATCGTGCTGCTCAGTCCGGGAGTTTTCAACTCGGCATACTTCGAACACGCTTATCTGGCGCGCCAAATGGGGATTGAGCTGGTCGAAGGACGCGATCTGGTCACGCACGACAACGTGGTCTACATGCGGACCACCACCGG
This sequence comes from Terriglobia bacterium, assembly GCA_963803655.1. GTDB lineage: Bacteria > Acidobacteriota > Terriglobia > Terriglobales > Acidobacteriaceae > JAIQFF01. Next base: position 741,542 of record CAWDNR010000003.1, on the reverse strand, counting down.
ACTGCGGCGCGTGGACGTGATTTACCGCCGGGTGGATGACGACTTTATCGATCCGCTGGCTTTTCGTTCGGACTCGGTGCTGGGCGTGTCGGGATTGTTCAACGCCTATCGGGCGGGAAATGTGACTCTGGCCAACGCGTTTGGCACGGGCGTGGCCGACGACAAAGCGCTGTATGCCTACGTGCCCAAGATCATCAAGTATTATCTTGATGAAGATCCGGTGCTGAATAACGTGGAAACTTATTTGCTCACCGACCCGGCGCAGCGCGACCACGTTTTGCAGAATCTCGACAAGCTGGTGGTCAAGGCAGTGGGAGAATCGGGCGGTTATGGCATGCTGATCGGGCCGCACAGCACCAGCGCGCAGCGGCAGGAATTTCGCGATCGCATCGTCGCCGATCCACGAAATTATATTGCGCAGCCCACGATCACGTTTTCGCGGGCCCCCTGTTTTATCGATGACACTCTGCAGCCCCGGCACGTGGACTTGCGTCCCTATGTGCTGTTTGGAGACAAAGTCACGATTGTTCCCGGCGGGCTTACGCGCGTGGCCCTGCGCCGCGGATCGCTGGTGGTGAATTCATCGCAGGGCGGCGGCAGCAAAGATACCTGGGTATTAAACCATAAGCGAACAATAAGCCATGCTCTCTCGAGTCGCTGACAACCTGTACTGGATGAGCCGCTACCTGGAGCGCGCCGAGCACGCCGCCCGTCTGCTGGATGTGAATCTGAACCTGATGCTGGACGAATCTACCTCCAGCGCGGACCGGCGCTGGCGGCGGGTTCTGGCGGCGCTGGGAAATCCGCCCAACCTGGCCTGGAGCGGCGACGCTTACCAGGTGGCGCAGATCCTCACCTTCGATCCGGGCAATCGCTCATCGATCACCGCCTGCGTGGCCGCGGCCCGCGAGAATGCGCGCCAGGTGCGCGAAGAGATCAGCTCCGAGCAGTGGCAGAGGCTCAACCATCTGTTTCACCAGGTGACGCGGCACAAGCCAAACGAGACCGACGATGTGCTGCCTTCCGATTTTCTGCTGGCCGTGATCGAGGGCGTGCACCTGATTCAGGGCGTCACCGATTCGACCATGAGCCACGGCGAGGGCTGGCATTTTATCCAGGTGGGACGCTACATGGAACGCGCCTGCGCCACGGTCACTCTGCTGGGCCTGTATCATCGCGAGTTCTGGGGGCATCCCGATCAGACGCCAGAAGCCGCCGAGTATCTGGAATGGATCGGCCTGCTGCGCTCGTGTACCGCATTTGAAGCTTATTGCAAGGTCTATACCGCGGATATCAGTCCGGACCGGATCATCGAATTTCTGTTGCTGAACCCGGAGTTTCCGCACTCCGTGCGCTACTCCATCGATCAGTCTGCAACGCGCTCTGGAAGCCATTCATGGGGAAGGCGGAAAGCGGCGGGCAGCGCAGTTGACCAGGCTGGCGGGGCGATTGCAGGCGTCGCTCAGTTTTGGACAGATTTCCGAAATCCTGTCGCAGGACGTAGGCGCGTATTTGCAGGATATTTTGCGCCAGTGCCGGGACATTCACGAGACTATCTACGAGCTTTACGTGAATTACGCGATCCAGACCGCTTTGGCGGGATAGGAGGACCCGAGGTACTTTCATGTTCTATTCGATTCAGCATCTGACGAAATTCCACTACGCCTCTCCGGTGAGCGAGAGTGTGATGGAAGCGCGGATGCATCCGCGCAGTGAGGGCAACCAGCGCTGTCTCACGTTTCACCTGGCGGTGAGCCCGCGCTGCCGGGTGTTTGCCTATCGCGATCACGTGGGCAATAACATTCACCATTTTGACATTCCGGGACAGCATTCCTACCTGGTGATCGTGGCCGAGTCGCTGCTCGATATGCAGCCGTCGCCCGAGATCCCGCCTCGTTGCCGCCCGACGCCTGGGCCGAAGCCGATGCCATGGTGCAGATGGGAGATTACTGGGAGATGCTTCTTCCCAGCGAGTTCGCCCAGCCCACGCCGGCTTTGCTCGATCTCGCCAGTCAGCTGGAAGTTTGCCGGCGAGACGACCCCTTGAGCTTGTTGCGGGAACTGAATCAGCAGGCTCTACGACTGGTTCGAATATGTGCCCAAGAGCACGAAGGTGGACTCGCCGATTGATGAGGCCATCGCAGAGCCGTCATGGCGTATGCCAGGATTTTGCCCACATCATGATCGCCCTGGTGCGCAGGCTGAAAATCCCTTGCCGTTATGTCAGCGGATATCTCTATCGCAGCGCCCAGAGACCACGACCGCTCGGTGGTCGACGCAACTCACGCCTGGGTAGAAGCGTTTCTGCCACCGTTAGGTTGGGTCGGGTTCGATCCCACCAACTGTCTGCTGGCGGGCGACCGCCACATTCGCACCGCCATCGGACGCGATTATGCTGACGTGCCGCCGACTCGCGGAATCTTCCGCGGACAAACTCCCAGCGAGTTGTCGGTCGCCGTGCGCGTGACCGCTTCGGTCGATCCGCCTGAACTCGAGCAGGGGCTTCCCGTTCCCGAAGAGTGGTCCCTGCTGGTCGAGAAGGCGCAGGAACCGCCGCCGCGTCCTGCCAAAAACATGCAGCAGGAGCAACAGCAGCAACAGTAACCTCCGGCAAGGACTGGTCCGTTCCTCTAGCAGCACGAGCGGGAACGCTCGCGCCTAGCATTTAAGAGCTTTTGCATCCTGCGGCGGTTTCTGACATCTCAAGTACGGGCACGCAGTCTGTACGAATCGGGGTGTTGACCAACGCATGATTTTCTTCGTCCAACCCTGTATGAAGAAGCGCTGTCAGGAGAGCTGCCGGTGAAGGCGCAGTGTCTGCCATTCCGCCAGATTCCGCATACGACGCAGCTTTTCACCGATTTTCTTTCCTGGTCTCCTTCCATCCAGCCTTTCTACTGCCGCTCCCCACATTTTTCCGAGTGGCTGAAAGACGAAACAGCTGCGCCGACGTTATGACTCGGCGCGGCGGACGCGTGTGGCCGATATTCTGGAACGGCAGAACCGGGCCTGGGATGCCTCGCCCAAGACTCTGGAGAATATTGCTCGTCTGCGCGGCGGCGCGTCCGCGCTTGTCACCGGGCAACAGGTCGGCCTTTTCGGCGGTCCGCTATTTTCCGTCTTCAAAGCGCTGAGCACGGTCAAGCTGGCCCAAGAAGCGACGGCTGCCGGTTCTGACTGCGTTCCCGTGTTCTGGCTGGCGACGACCGACCACGACCTGGATGAGATCAGTCACGTTTCGATTCTGGGACCGGATGGTTCGCTGCAGAAAGTTTCGTCCACCACTCGAGGATTGCCTGATGCTCCGGTCGGGACGGTAACCTTTGGTCCCGAGATCGAGCCTCTGGTTGAATCCGCCGCCGGCGTGTCTGGGCGATTCCGAAGCCACGAAATTCCTGCGCGACGTCGTACCGCCCGGGAGAGAACTTTGGCAGCGCGTTCGCCCGCCTGTTTTCACGGCTGTTTGCCGACTGGGGCGTGATCCTGCTCGATGCCTCGGACCCGGAACTTCATCGGATTGCCGCACCCATTTACAGCGCAGCCATCGAGCGCGCCGCGGAACTGGACGACGCTCTGCTGGCGCGCGGAAGGGAACTGGAAGCCGCGGGTTATCACCAGCAGGTCAAGGTGACGCCCTCGTCCACGCTTCTGTTTACGCTGCGCGACGGGGCTCGCGTCCCGGTTCACCGCCAGTCGAATGCCAGCGGCGCCAATTTCGTGGTCAGATTTCTGGACAGAGACGAGACCATTCCGGAGGCGGAGATGCTGCGCCGATTGCCTCCGAGCCTGAGCAGTTCAGCGCCAACGTACTGCTCCGGCCGGTCGTGCAGGATTACCTTTTGCCCACGCTGGCTTACGTGGGCGGGGCCGCGGAAATCGCGTATTTCGGCCAGGGCGCGGTGGTCTATAAAGCGCTGCTGGGACGGGCTACGCCAATTCTTCCACGCTTTTCCGCAACCATCGTAGAAGCCAAACCTCAAGCGCTACTTGAGCGTTACGGTTTGTCGGTTCCCGACGTCTTCCAGGGCCCTGACGCGCTGCGTGAGACTTTGGCCAAGCGATGCGCTTGCCGTCCGACTTGCAAGCCGCCTTCGATCGGGCGGAATCGTCGTTGAAGCAGTCTTTGGGCTCGATTCAGCAATCGCTGGAGCGTCTGGACAAAACTCTGGTGGAAGCCGCCGCGAACGCCGGCTCGAAGATGCAGCACCAGCTCGAGCAGTTGCGCTCGCGGGCAGCTCGGGCGGAGCTGCGGCAAAGCGAAATTCTAGGACGTCACGCCGAATTGCTGAGTAACGCCCTTTATCCCAACAAGGTCCTGCAGGAGCGAGAGATTGGCGGCGTATATTTTGTGGCGCGCCACGGAGCCGAACTCTTGCGCAACCTGTATGACACCCTCCGCACCGACTGCCTGGATCACCAGATCATTTCACTTTCATCGTCGTCCTGATCGTCGTTGCGCAGTCGTCAACTCATTACTCTGTCATCCCGTAGCCGTGCGCAATCATTCGCTCGCGAATGTTTGCGCGGAGTCGAGCGAATCCTATTTTGCCCAGGTGCTGCGAAAGCGACGAGATCTCTCGGCGGGGTGGTGTGGCATCGGTCGAGGCTGTATCTTGGCTCTGTCCCGTGTCTCGATGGGCTTCAAGAATCATTCGAATTCCGAGGAAACCCAGATAGGCCGCGCCGGCATATTTCACCGCTGCGAATGCTGCGGCAGATTTCGCCAGGATTACTGAAACCCCGGCGGCCGCAGCAAAAACGTGCACCATGCCGCCGACAAACGTGCCGACTGCGGAAAGCGCGCCTTCTCGTTTCCCGCCCGCCAAGCTTCGCGCCAGAACGTAAAGCATTCCCGGTCCAGGCGCGATGGCCAGGAGAAAAGCTGCAGTCAAGAACACAAAGAGTTTGGCTGTGTCCATCATGATAGGTAAATTGTAACTGCTGTCTGCGCGGAGCTGTCGCTTCATACCGGCGACGCTCTATCCCAGCGAGAATCGAACGAAGAGCGCGCCTTTTCCGGAGGTCTATTAGCAGATTCCGCGCCACAACGGCGAAACTTGCCCGCGCGGCTGACTTCGTGACCGGAAAAGCGTAATATCTTTCCTTTTGGTAAGCCGTTAGGTTTCCGTCCGCTGGCGTTCAAACACCGCACCCATGCCCCCGTCCCTGACCTCGCTGCTGGCCTCTCTCCCCTCACCCCTGACGCGGCTGGAGTGCCGCTTTCCGTTCCAGTTCCTGTTGCTTGCTCCTGTTCGACGATTTCAGCAAGAAGGGCGACATATTTAACATTTTGTGGGCCTTGGTCTTCGGCTTCGCCACGCTCAATATTCTGGGCTTGGTCGCCCGGCGCTTTGAGCCCAACCGCAACCGCCTGAATTTCGGAGAAACCATTGCCATCCTGGTGGTGATCGTCTCCATCGTTCTTCTGGGCTGGGAAATGCTTAACCTGTTCAAGATCTTCCCCATCAAGCTGCAGCGTCATGACTAGCAGTTTTGCGGTATGATTCGGTCATGCCGAAGAACGTCCCCCCGTTCGAGGTGACCTGCCCCTGTTGCAATGCCGTCCTTAAGGTGGACGCCGAAATCCAGGGAGTTATCGCTCACACCGCCGCAGTCAAGCCCAAGATGTTCGCCGACATCGAAGAGGCCGCCCGGGCCATGAAGGAGCAGGACACCCGCCGCGATTCCATCTTCCGGCAGTCGGTAGAGGCGCAGAAGCACGCTTCCGAGCTTGCTGGAGAAGAAATTCCAGGAAGCGGTCAAGAAGGCCAAAGAGTCTCCGGACACGGGAAAACCGATCCGGGATTTCGATTTGGACTAGTTTGGTCACAAAAAATTCATCCGCGGCTAAATCGATTCAGGCTTAGAATGCGCAATGGCCCGCCTTCCGCTCCTTCTCGGCCATCGCGGAGCCCGTGTGTCCACCGGAATCCCGGAGAATACTTTTGCCTCGTTTGATCTTGCGCTCGAGCACGGCTGCGACGGTTTTGAGTTTGACGTTCGTCTTACGGCCTGCGGATCGGCAGTGGTTTGCCACGATCCCAAGGTCGGTAAGCTCACCCTCGCTCGCGCTCGGGCCAAGCAGTTGCCCCAATTGCCGCGGCTCAATGAGGTGATCCAGCGTTACGGCGAACGCGCTTTCCTCAACATCGAGCTTAAAGTGAAAGACCTGGAATCGAAGGTGCTGACTGCGCTGGGCGAATTTCCGCCGAGGCAAGGCTATGTAGTTTCTTCTTTTATTCCCGACGTCGTCATGGAACTGGAAGCTCGCAGCTCCACGGTTTCGATCGGTATCATCTGCGAAACCTCAGGCCCAACTTGCCCGCTGGCGCCAGCTTCCGGTCGACTACGTGATTCCTCACCAATCGCTGGTGAACCGGTCGCTGGTGCAAGAAATTCAGCAGTGCCGGCCTCAGAATCTTCGTGTGGACTGTGAATGACCAGGAAGCCATGCTGCGCCTGGCTGACTTGGGCGTCGACGGGATCATCTCCGATGACACCGAACTCCTGGTGCGTACCTTCAGAGAAAACAAAATTTGATGAGAAAGTCCGCCACGTGGTTGTGGTGGCCTCAAGAGAACAAGGCACTAGTCGGCGGCGGCTTCAAGAACGGCGTTCATGCGCGCCGGCTTGCGCAAGAATGCGGCACGCTCGATTTCGAACGCCTCCAGTTGCGCAGCGGATTGCGCATCGTCCCATCCCATGACGGCGCCGATGCGGGCGGCGGCTTCCCGGCTGCAGGCCGGAGACCAGCAGGCGCCTAACGCGACCGGCACTCGCCGCAGCAGCACATCCCCCAGCGTGACCGCGCACTCGCCGGCAAAGGCGTCGACTGCCTCGGCCACAATGTGCTCGCTGTGGGAGCAAAGCGGGGCGCGAAGGTCGGGGCTGCGCTGCGCCATACGCGAGATATCCAGGGCGCGCTTGCCGTGCCATTCGACGATGCCGCGGGCCGTGCCTTCGCTAATTCCGCCCGCGCCGCCGATCTCGATCACCCACTGGTCCAGCAGCAGGGCGGCGCTTTCCGCCGGAGGCGATGGCGATCGTCCTGCGAAGATTTCGGCGACGCCCCAATCTTGGCCGCGCACTGCCGCGCCAGTTCCGCCGCCGTGGTCAATTTGCCGCCAATCACGGAAATCATGTGCTCGGCGCCATCCTGAGCGTGATCGTGAAGGTAATGTTTGCGGGTCACCGCCGAGGCGTTCTCCTTGGGCGCAAAGGGAAGAGGCCGGACCCCGGCAAAGGTATAGCGGATATCCGCCGGCCGAAAGCTTGACCTGCGGAAACAGGTGAACGAAGGAGCGCACCAGGTAGTCGATCTCCTCATGCGAGGGTTGGACCTTGGCCGGATCGCCTTGGTCCGCAACTTCTGTCGTGCCCACCAGTACCTGTTCATTCCAGGGAATGACAAAAATCGGACGCTTGTCCACGGCTTCGGTGTACACCGCCGCATTGGGAGCACCGGCGAAGCGGGGCAGCACGATGTGCGAGCCGCGGACGCCGCCCACCATGGGCTGCGAGGTCTCGATGCGGGAGCGCTGGCACAGCCGGTCCGCCCAGGGACCGGTGGCATTGATGATCCAGGTGGCTCTCGACGCGCTCTTCTTTCCCGGTCAGTTGGTCTCGCAACAGCACGCCGGCTACGCGTCGATGGCGAACATCCACGGCGAGCACCTGGGTGTGATTGCGCGCCACCGCGCCCGCTTCCATGGCCTCGACCAGCCACTCCGCCACCAGGCGCTCGGGAAATTCGCACTGGGCATCTTCGTAACTGAACACCGACCAGCGCCGCCCCGAGTCGAGCAGCCGCTCCAGCTTTTGCTGATCCTCGCGGCTGGATCCCGCCTGAAGCTTGCCCCCGCCCAGGCGGCGATACAGCCACAGGCCGGTGCGTATGGCGAGCGCGCTGCGACCGCTGTTCTGGTCCAGCGCCAGCAGGAAATGTATGGGATGCACCAGGTGCGGTCGCTCTTGCAGCAAGCGCCGGCGTTCGAGCAGAGACTCGCGGACCAGTCCGAGCTCGCCGTGCTCCAGGTAGCGCAGGCCGCCGTGGATGATGCGGGTGGCGCGGCTGGTGGTGCCGGCGGCGAAGTCATGTTGCTCCACCAGCAGGGTGCGCCGCCCGGCGCGAGCGCACTCCCGGGCGATGGCAACACCGTTGATCCCGCCGCCAATCACGATGACCTGGAATCGTTCACCTTCGAGCGGGCGCCGGATTGGGGGAGCGTAGTTCATATCGAAATCAGGCAGGAGGCCGGTTGCGACACCTCCTAGGATAAGCTTGCCCGGGTTTCCGGATGCGGGAAAAGATAACATCGGTTAGAGGGGTAACCTCGCCGAATGGGTTTTACGATGCTTTTCGGCATCTGTAGTGAACTTAATTAATGACTGGGTAAACTATTGTATGGAAATCATTTACGTTAGACATAATATCGCACGGAAAGCCTGTCATCCTGAGCGCAGGTCAGAGAGTTTGGCGCGCGAACTTTCTGCGGAGTCGAAGGAGCCCTATGAACGTTCCCGGGCACCGCCGAATTGCGGCGCAATTTCGCGCGTCCGCTTGATACTCCGCGTAAGAATGACGCAACGCCGCCAAGCTGCTAGGTGTCCTTCGGCTCCGCTAGCCCATTCGCAATCGAATGGGCTAACTTCGCGAGTTGCGGCCTTCATTGCCCATTCACGCGCCTGTCGTTTACAGTGTTTGGGCCGCATGCCAACCACTGGAGAACGCTTCGAACGCGCGGTTTCTATCATGGCCCGCCTGCGTGGTCCGGGCGGGTGTCCGTGGGACCGGGAACAGACCTTCGATTCGATCAAGCCCTACACCCTTGAGGAAACCTACGAAGTTCTCGAAGCCATCGACAATCGGGATTGGGATGAGCTCCCGGGCGAGTTGGGCGATTTGCTCCTCCAGGTTTTGTTCTATGCGCAGATGGCAAAGGACCAGGGCATATTCTCGATCGACGAGGTCCTGGATCGCCTCTGCTACCAAGTTGGTAGACCGGCACCCGCATGTTTTTGGCGATGTGAAGGCTGAGACTTCATCCGAGGTGCTGCGGAACTGGCAGGCGCTAAAGGCAGAAGAAAGAAAAGAAAAAAACGGGGAGGCGGCGATAGCAACAAGGATTCGAACTCCGTCCGAATCCGTGCTGGCGGGAGTTTCCACGGCAATGCCGGCGTTGATGGAAGCTTACAAACTCAGCTCGCGGGCGGCGCAAGTAGGTTTCGACTGGCCGGACATGGACGGCCTGTTTGAAAAGCTGCAGGAGGAAACGGCGGAATTGCAGCAAGGTCTGAAAGAATTTCCGGCGCCGGGCCCGCGACCGCACGGCCGCGGTGTTGCGGGAGCAGGCGGACAGCAGGTCCCCGAACCTCTCAGGCAGCATCTGGAAGAGGAAGTGGGAGATCTCTTCTTTGTGCTGGTGAATATTGCGCGCTATCTTGTCGCTCGATCCCGAGTCGGCGCTCAGAAAGACAAATCGAAAATTCAAGCGCCGGTTTCAATGGATGGAAGAGCAGTTGCGCGCTTGCGGCCGCGGTCCGCAGCAGGCATCGATGACGGAGCTGGAGTCCCTGTGGCAGCAGGCGAAGATTCAGTTGAAGGAAAACGGTCAAGATAGCGAGCGCGAGGCAGGATGACCGACGGCAAGATGGTGATCCGCAAGTGCCACAACCTGGATGAAATCTCTGCCTGCGTCAACCTGCAAAAGGAAGTGTGGAATTTCGCCGACGCGGAACTGGTGCCGTTGCGCATGTTTGTGGTGGCAGAGAAGATCGGCGGGCAGGTCATCGGCGCATTCGACGATGGGAAGATGGTAGCCTTCGCACTGTCTGTGCCAGGTTCGCGGGGCGGACACTCCTACCTCCATTCGCAGATGCTGGCGGTGCGTAGCGAATATCGCAACGCTGGCCTGGGACGTCAAATCAAGCTCTTTCAGCGCGAGGACGCACTGGCCCGGGGTTTTGAATTGATCGAGTGGACATTTGATCCGCTGGAAATTAAGAATGCCTACTTGAACATCGAGCGCCTGGGCGCGATCGCGCGCCGCTATCACGTCAATCAGTACGGAATCACGTCATCGCCTCTACAGGGTGGTCTTGCCCATCGATCGTCTGGTCGCGGAGTGGTGGCTGAAGTCGAATCGGGTGGAGAGTCTGTTGCGTGCAGCACGCGAAGCCGGAGTTTGAGACTCTGAAAGACAATTTCAGTTCCCGCTGAAATTTACAGATGGAAGGCTGCTCCGGCCACGCGGGAACGCGCCCAGGAGGTTCAGGATTGCAACCGGAGAGATTTCTTGCAGGCGTTTTCCGATGGCCTGGCAGTTTTGGGCTACGAACGCGATCCAGCTGGAGGCGGGTAAGTTCCTGCTGGGGCGGTGGGAAGAAAAATGGATTTATTCTTTTGAAGCTCTAATGAAGATTGAAACCATTACACTGCGCGAAATTCGAATGCCGCTGGTCCACTTTTTTGAGACCAGCTTTGGACGTGTCTATAGCCGCCGCATCCTGCTGCTCACGGCCGATTGCGATGGAGTCGAAGGCTGGGGAGAATGTGTCGCCGCCGAAGATCCGTTTTACAGTTCGGAATGGATTGAGACCGCCTGGTCAACCATCAAACAATACCTGGCGCCGGCGGTCCTGGGACGCCCGCTGGCCGCCGCCCACGAAGTTGCCGGGCTGATGGCCAAAGTGCGCGGACACCGCATGGCCAAGGCGGCGATCGAAAACGCAGCCTGGGACGCGGAGGCCAGACAGAAACAGCAGCCCCTATGGAAGCTGCTCGGGGGCACGACTCGCGAGATCCAATGCGGCGTCTCCATCGGGATCCAGGATTCGATCGAACAACTGCTGGACAAGATCGAAATCGAACTCGCAGCCGGTTACCGCCGCATCAAGGTGAAGGTGAAGCCGGGCTGGGACATAGACGTGCTGGAGCGAATTCGCTCGCGCTGGCCTGATATTGTACTGAGCTGCGACGCCAACTCCGCCTATCGCCTCGATGAGGTCGAGCACCTGCGTAAATTTGATCGCTTCAATCTGCTCATGATCGAACAGCCCCTGTGGAATGACGACATCTACTACCACGCCCGGCTGCAGCGCGAACTGAAAACCGCCATCTGTCTGGACGAATCCATCCGCCATGCGCGCGACGCGGCGGCGGCTGTCGAAACCGGCGCCTGCCGCATCGTGAATGTCAAAGTCGGCCGGGTGGGCGGGTTCAGCGAGGCCCGAAAAGTGCACGATGTCTGCCAGGACAACAACGTCCCGGTATGGTGCGGCGGAATGCTCGAAACCGGCGTCGGCCGAGCCCACAATATCGCGCTCTCCACGCATGCAGAATTTCCGCTTGCCCGGTGACGTGTCCGCTTCGAAACGCTACTGGGCGGAAGACATCATCGAACCCGAGGTCGAAGTGAGTGCTCAGGGCGCGATCACGGTGAGCGATGAGCCGGGAACGGGTTACCGGATTCGCGAGGACTTGATCGAGAAACTCGCCGTCAGGAAAGAGACTTTCTGATGTGTGGGGCGGACACGCTTGTCCGCTGCCTTTGACGTTGATTTTCGTGTTTGGGTTCCTATAATCGTTGCCTGGTTGCAACGGGGAGTCTTGCCACACCGAAAGTCCAAGTCAAAGCGGCGGACAAGCGTGTCCGCCCACACAAGCTGCAGTTACTTGGGCGGTTGATTCTGTGCGACTGCGGCCTGCTGTTGTTTCAACAGTTCGATGCCCTGGGCGAAAGTCAGGTCCGCGGGCACGGGATGGAAATCGCTATAGATCTCCGTCGACTTGATATTGATGCTCTTAAACAGAAGCATCTTGCCGGTGAAAGTCAGGTCCATGCGAGCGATGGTCCAGTGGTTGTCGCTGACTACGGCCTGATCGACCTGAAAACGGCCTCCACGATCGAGACGGCCGAGGATGCCCCATCCGAAACCCACATCCTTAAAAAGAGTGCCATTGATTCTGGCGATGCGCTCCTCTTGTGCATCAATCAGAACCACCCCCTGCATACCAACCAGAACCTGCTCCACGTGCGAGGGCGGATCATACCTGGGATTGGGACTGAACTTGAGCCGCAAAAGCGGGTCGCCGGGTCTGCCCACACCGGGCCTGCCGGTTTCCGTTCCGTCGTATTCATACAGAAAAGCATCGGGCAATGCTTTCAGGATTAGTGCGACTCGCACGGCACTTTCCTTTTCCTGTCTTCGCTTGTGCTCCAACTCAGCGGGATCATTGACGAAGCGCTCGATGCGACCGTATTCGGCTCGCCGCTGCTCCTGATCCAGGGGTTGGTCGTTATTCGCCACCACCATGCCAACCATGGCATCGCGGGTTTCCACCATGAGTTTGGTCTGTGAACCGGCCGGCGTTTCCTTGCGCTGGCGGCACATGTATTTCGGACCCTGGTTGTTATTCCTGACTTCGTTCTCGACCGCGCGTTTGACCAGTTCGCTCGGCGTGAGCGCAGGCGGCCCTTGCGCCGCGCTCCTGCTACCCAGGTTGAGCGCAAGGGAGATCAACAGCATTCGCACGGCCGTCCGGACCAGGATTGGTTTCATGGGATCAAGCGCCCGCCCCTGCTAGATTAGACGAAAAACCAAGCCGGGATGTTGTCTAAATGGCCTCCAACAAAGCGTCCTCGGCTAAATCCGGAACCGCGAAAGCTAACGGGTCCGGAGGCCGGTTCGACCTTTGGTAGGTTGCCCCGGTGATCGCCGTGGGATATAGTTCGATGAAGCACGAATGGCGTTCGCGAAGGGTTGCGGGGTTTCCTTTCAATTAGCTTTTCTGGCCCTGGCAAGTCAAAGGTGACTTGGGATTCCCGTGCGCGTCTGGTTTGGTAAATGTGCCTAAGGAGGCCGAAATCATGGAGACGCCGAAGACGGCAGAGTTCGCCCATATTGGGAAGTCCGTCATCATCAAAGGGGAACTTTCGGGCAGTGAGGACTTGTACGTGGATGGCCAGGTGGAAGGCAGCATCGAGCTCGCGGGTAACCGCTTGATTATCGGTCCCCACGGGCAGGTTCGCGCCAATGTAAACGCCAAGGGCGTGATCGTGCAGGGCAAACTGGATGGAAACATTCGTGCTTCTGAGCGCGCCGAACTGGCCAAGTCAGCCATCGCCGTGGGCGATATCACCACCCAGCGGATCGCGATTGAAGAGGGCGCGTACTTTAAGGGCAAAGTCGATATCCAGAAGGACATGACGAAGACAGACGGGGCCAAGCCGGCGCCGGCTGCCAGCGCGTCTGCGGCTGCGGGCGGCGGTTCCACGGTGGCTGTAAAAACGAACCCCAGCGACGGCAAGTAATTCCCGCCCCGATCTTCTTCGGCTCGCGATGCGGTGAGCGAATGGACCAGACGCCCAGCAGTTGCCAGCGGCGTCAGTTGCACACAGCTTGATGAAATTTTTTGGTTCGTCAGACAGCACCGCGCAGGACTCGGCGGCGGCCCAGCGAGCGAAGCTCACACGCCGCTCCAGCAGTCTTGCCCAACTGATCAAATCGCTGGACTCAGAAGAGACGCTCTGCATACTCGATTTGGGATCAACGTCTCCCGCCAATATCCGCTATTGCACCGAGCGTGGACACAAGATCTACAGCGACGACCTGCTGATTTCGTCAACAGATCCGTCACTTGCTATCAAAGATGAGGCGGGCAAACCGGCCCTCGACAGCAAACGCTTCCTGGAAGAAAACCTGGTCTATCCGGGGGCGCAGTTCGATATTGTGCTGTGCTGGAACCTGGCCGACTATCTGGACGAGAGCCTGGTAAAGCCCGTGATCGGCCGGCTCTGGTCGCTGCTCAAACCCGGAGGCATGCTGATGGCCTTCTTTCACACCCAGGAAGCGGGCCCGGATGCGCCTTGCTACCGCTACCACATCGTAGGCGGCGACATCCTGGAGATGCAGCACATCGCGCGCGGCGACGGAAAAAAGGGAGGCCCGGCCAGCAAATTCCGCCTGCAGCGCGTTTTCAACAACCGCAACATTGAAAATCTCTTCCGTGATTTCGCGAACATCAAATTCTTTCTCGCCCGCGACAACGTCCGCGAAGTCCTGGTCGTGCGCTAGTCCCACGCCTCCGCCGTCGTCATCAAGCGCACGGAGTTGAAGCACCCCTATAAGCTGATCACTACTGGGAGCGCCACGTGGTTCGTGGTGACGCCGCACGAGCGGGGGCGCTCGCGCATCAACCTTAGCGTGTCTTGCGCACCAGGTAATTGGTAATAGAGGGACTACTTTCCAGAAGAGAGAGAAACGGTCTTCGAACGTATCCTGGCCACCGAAGCATCCGGCGAATTGTCGAGGACGCGCGAAACACGGGTAGCAGCGATTTCTTGTAGGACTGGCTATAGCATTGAACTGCATCGGGCAGGGAAGCCTCGCCGGCAAAAAAGGGTTTGAGGCACTGCGCCGCCAGTGAGCCACTGCGCAGCGCAAGCGAAATCCCGTCGCCCACAAATGGATCCACAAAGCCCGCAGCGTCTCCCGTCATGAGAACACCGTCTCGTTCTGGCTGCGGATCACGAAAGATCAAGGGCGAGGTGCTTACCGGATCGCTGAGCAGAGTCCAATTCCGGCTGCGATCGCCTAGTGCGGGATGCTGGGCAAATACTTCCGGCAGAGAGTTGGCCACATCGGCGCGTACCATGGCTGAGGCATTTACCCGCACGGTGCCGACCGGCTGAACCCCACAGTAGCCGCCATCGAAGAAGTACAAATCCACCGATGGCTCGGATCTCGGCTCTGCGAAATGAGCCTTCACCCCGAGCCATTTCTCATGGTGCGCTCCCTTCTCCGCCGGGGCAAGATTCAGATTCGACCAGCGTCCCGAAGCGTTTACCAGGGCCCGGGTTTCAAACTCTTCGCTGGCTGTGACGACACGGAACGGGCCGGAGCCGGCAATGCTTTGCACTATCACTTGCTGCCGTGCATCCACCCCGGCGCTCTCAGCGGAGTGCCAGAGGGCTGAATCGAGGTCGAAGCGGGCAATGCTGACCGCGGGAGGATCTATGCTCGCCTGAAGGATGTGGCCGTCGAGGAATAGCCGGGCGCGCGGAATGCGAAGCGCGGCGTATAACAGCTCGGCATTTTGATAATCCACGAGTTCTTTGAGCAGGCTGAGCGATTCGGCCGAGACAAACTCACCGCACACTTTGTGACGAGGGAATCGTCCGCGCTCCAACAGCAGCACGCTGGCGCCCCGGAGAGCGGCGGAGATGGCGGCCGCAGTACCTGCCGGTCCACCGCCGGCGACAATCAGATCGTAAAGCATTCAGCACTTAGCACTTAGCTCAGCACTTAGTAGTCAGCTCTCAGCTGTCAGCCATCAGCATTCAATACCCTGTCATCCTGAGTGGCCTTCAGGCCGCGAAGGATCTATGCACTTGATGCTTGTTGAGATGCAAAATGAACAGGTCCTTGGCTTCGCTCAGGATGACATCTTAATTAAATCAACTTCACTTCCACACTATCACCCCCATGCGGAAGAGGTAGTGGCGACGAATCTCCACTCTTGCCGCCCTGGATTGCGCGAGCAGGGCCTGCATCTCTTCCGGCGTATACGCCTGGTGGACCGATGCCGGCGCGTCATGCCGCGTGAGCCGGCTGCGGTAAAGCGGCATCCCGGCATACACCAGCGATAGGTGCAGCGGGTGCCGGACCAGGTCATTGATCAGCACGGCGACGCGGCAGACTCGCAGAGCTTCGTCGACAAATCGCACCAACTCCTGCGGAGACAGATGGTGGGCGTACAGGGTGCAGCTCAGCACATCAAAACTTGCATCTCGGAAGGGAAGAGCGAGAGCATCCCCTGCCAACGCCCGGCTTGCGCTGCTCAAATGGGATGCGGCGCGATCGAGCAGCGTGACTTGCAGGTGCAACCCGCGAGGTTGCAGGCGTTGGCGAGCAGTCTCCGGGACGTATCCAGATCCGGCGGCAACTTCCAGCAGCGACAGGGAGGACTGGTTGGTTTCGCGGGCCACGCGTCCAACCATGTCTTCGGTGGTAGCGACACCTCCGAACCAGCGATTGATGAAGCGCAGGTCTCCGATCGAAGCCGCCACTTCAGCGGGCGTGCCGGAGTCCGTGTCGAGCCATTCGGCGATGGCTATACGCTTCATGGAAAGTAGTGGTCAGTCGTCAATCTTCAGCTCTGTGCCGGGTTGCTGACGACTGAGGTGGTTGGCGCTGACCACAGGCTGCGCAGCGATATTTGCCAGCAGATCCACAACAGTACGGTCATCGCCATCACCGAAAGCTGCAAGTGAGCAATCCGCGCCAACGGTCCGATCAAGAACAACGGATAGCTTACATACAGGAGCTGCTGAATCCAGAATGCGAACGGTTCGCGGTGTGCCATGGCCCAATCTCCGAGCAGCAGGAAGCCCGGTGCCAGGATTACCAGGTCATACACGGTCAAATGCGGTGACACCAGCACCGTGGCAAACAACAGCGCCGAGAAGCGAATTGAGAGCGACGCTTCGTTTCGCCAGCATCGAACGGCGAACACCAGTACTCCAATCGCAGTGACCACATACAAGGCAAACGCGATGCGCGGCCACGGCAGTAGCAGAGACCAGAAAGAGCGCAGCGAATGGGTCTGATACAACCGCGGCTCCAGCAACGGCAGAAGCTCTCGAACATTTATCAGCGCATGCAGGTAACGGCGCATGACGTCGATGCCGTAGTGCATCCAGGCCGCCGCAAGTTGGGCAGTTGCCGCCGTCACGGCACCTGCGACAACTTTCCACTCGCGCGCCAACACAAAGACGCCCGCCGCGGCCAGTCCCAACTGTGGTTTGAAGACGAGCGAACCAATGGCTACTCCTGCGAGTAGAGCATGATCGCGTCGTAGCGCGAGATATGCCAGGGTGAAACACAGGAGCGCGAGACCGGAAGTCTGTCCCCAGGCCAGCAGGTGAAAGAATCCAGGAAAAGCAATTGCCAGGATGAGAACTGTCCAGCGATATTTCTGGAGACTGGGGCAATTCTTCCACACCGCATAGCAACAGAAGGCGTAAATCAGGACGTTCAGAGCCAGCCACGCGATCAGCGCCCAACTGTAAGACAGCCCTGCGAACGGCGCGAAGAACAATGAAACCTGCGGCCCGTAAAGCGGGACATACACGCTGTCTGGGGCTCCCGCCACAAGCTACGCGCGCCAGTTCAGCCTGCGCCCGCATGTTGTACAGAAGATCTCCACGGCTCCGCAGTGCGACGCTTCCCAGTGTGTAGAAATGTAAGAAAGTCCGTGCCTTTGACCAGACCGTTACGGTCGAGCAACCCCGGCGTGAACATGTCTACGGCATAGACGGTCCAGAGAGAAAGTGCGAGAAGCAGACCATGAATACGAACGCGCCCGGCGGTCAGCCACAATGCAGGTTTCACGGCTCCAGCCTCGGCGAGGACTGGTCCGCGTCCAATCGCCACACCTGACGATTGTGAAAATACTGCAACAATTCTTCATTGTCCACGTCACCCATGTCACGGGCCCAAACGATCTTCGACTCATCAATATCTGCGGCGTTGTACACCCATTCCCGGTCAAGATCGTGATCCGGATCGTAGCGCACGATCACCAGGTGCTGTCCTGGCAGGTCCCGCAGTTCGCGCGCGATTGCGGCACGCTCCAGATTGCCGCGCGGCCAGGCGGGCTCAATTGGGGCCCGCGCAGCCACCGCGGTGACCCGCAGCAGAATCATGGCACAACAAATCACAGGTATGGCACGAACCAGGGCAGAGCCAAAGGGTCGCCCACGCCAGCGCCACAGTCGCAGGTGGCGTATACATTGCATCAAGACCAGGTATAACAACCCGGTGGCGGCGGCCAGATAGTGGGGCGAGGTCCAGGTTTCAACCATCATGCCGAGCAGAAAAGCACAGCACACGCGAATAGGGGGAAGCGCATGCGACGGTCGCGAAATGTCCGGGGCGATGCCAGCAGCGGAATTGTGAGCAGAGGGCCGAGATAAAAATTCCACGACGAGCAAATCTTTTCGCCCGAGTTGTGCAGGAATCCTGCCAGCGTCCGGCTCCGTTCATAGACGCTGAATTCGCGTTGGTAAAACTCGCGCATGATCACATGGCGATAGGCTGGTTCGGGTCGCGGCGCCTGCCACAGGAAATACGGCGCCCCCGAATACATCTGACGGTTGACCTGATAGGTCATACGCCAGGGGTTTCCGGTAACACGATAGTAGTAATAACCAGTTGCCGCCAGCGTGATCGCGAGAATCATGAAAACCGGCGCGACCAATTTCCAAACGGTAACAGAAAATGTGGGGCGCCTTGGACCCACCAGCCATGCCCCCAGGCTGACTGCCGCTGCGATGCCGAGCAGCAAACCTTCATAGGGACGGCTGTTGGCCAGGATCGCAAGTCCCAGGGCCAGCCACGTCGCATCTCTAAATTTTGCCTGTCGCCGCAGTCGCGGCAGCGCGCCCACCACCAGCGCCCCTCCCAGAGCGACAACCGCCGCGCTCCAGTATCCATTCATCCAGTAACTGAGAATTCCCAGGCGCAGCGCCGCCAATAGTCCGCCGAACAGCGCCCAGGTTGCAGGCAGCCAACCTTGAAGCATCCAGCACAGGCCGGAGCACATGAGCGCGGTGATGAGCAGTTGCCCGATCCAGGGATCTCCCAGGCGCTCGCCCAAAGCCAGAACCAGGCCTTGCGCCGGTGGGTACATGGACATGTAGGTCGGATGCTGGATGATGTGGAAGCTTTCGAAGTGCGTCGCCATCGGATGGGGAGGATTCGTCAGGCGGCCGTGGGCGAAGGTGTCGGCTGCCAGAAGATAACTAAACTCATCGTGCCAGCGAGGTTCGGGAATGCCAAGAAGGGGAATCAAGGCCGCGCGTGACACCAGAACGAACAAACCAACCGCTACCACGCTAAGCAACTTTCTGCGCGCTAGCTTGGAAGAGACCTCGTTCGATGGAATGGAATGAATGGAAGTCTCCAGGTTTGTTCCTGGAGCGAATCAAAATCAATCCCAGCGCAGCCAGCACCAGAACTAACTCGGTGATCAGGACCAATGAGGGTGCGAGGCAGGCCATGTTCATCGGGCATCGGACTGCGGACCTCGGATTTCAGACTTCAGACCTCAGCTGTCGGCCTTCAGGCATTTCGTCGACGTCCGACGTTTGAGGTCCGCTTTACTTTCCTACCGCCGCCTTGTCCGAGGTCAACTTGTCGAGGATGCCGGACGCTACGTCAATCGTTTCCTGATCGACAGTGCGGTTTTTGGAGATGGCGTCCGCGAGGGGCACGGAAACGATCTTGTTCCCGCGCAGGGCTGCCATGCAGCCAAATTCGCCGCGATGGACCATGTCGATCGCGCCCAAACCATAGCGGGTTGCCAGCATGCGGTCGAAGGCGCTGGGAGAGCCGCCGCGCTGCACGTGTCCCAGGACGACGGTCCGGGTTTCGAAGTTGGTGCGCCGCTCAATTTCGCGGGCGAGGATGGCGGCGATTCCGCCCAGCCGGGCGTGCCCGAATTCGTCTTTGCCCATGTCGACCACAATGGGCGCGCCTTGCTTTGGGATCGACATCAGTGGAGAATTTCGCGCCTTCGGCTACGACCACGATGCTGAAGTAGCGGCCGCGCGCGTGCCGCAAGCGGATGGTTTCCGCGACTTTGTCAACATCGAAAGGTATTTCAGGAATCAGAATCACATCGGCGCCGCCGGCGATGCCGCTGTACATCGCGATCCAGCCGGCATCCCTTCCCATGACTTCCACCACCATCACCCGGTTGTGGGCCTCGGCGGTGGTGTGCACCCGGTCGATGGCCTCGGTGGCGATATTGACCGCCGTATCGAATCCGAAGGTGAAGTCGGTGCCGGCGAGATCGTTGTCGATGGTCTTCGGGACGCCCACCACATCAACGCCTCTTTCGTGCAACTTCTGAGCCACAGAAAGCGTGTCATCGCCGCCGATGGCAATCAGGGCCTCGATTTTGTGCTGCTTCAGCGTGGCCACGCACTTCTCTAGTCCATCGGCTTTCTTCGCCGGGTTGGTGCGCGAGGTGCGGAGGATGGTGCCCCCGCGAGGCAGAATTCCACCTACGCTGGACAGATCCAGCGGCATGCTCTTGTCTTCGATTACTCCGCGCCAGCCCTCGAGAAATCCCACAAATTCGTCTTCGTAGTGAAAACAACCCTTGCGCACCACGGCGCGGATCACTGCGTTCAACCCCGGGCAGTCGCCTCCGCCGGTGAGTATGCCAACTTTCATCGCCTGCTCCTCAATGCGCGTAGAAATCGTTAACCTGGGTTCCCGTGGCTGAGCTGAACCGCGCCGCTGCCAGTCGATATACTTCGCTCTAATCGCTTGCAAACGGAACACTAAGATTACCATTAAATAGTCCATTTTTGTGTCACGCTCCGCAGATGCCAGCCGGAGCCTCTCTTGCCGATTGCGCCTCGGCGACGGATTCGCCACAATATCATCTGTCAAATCACACGAACCCATGCCGAAAACATTGCGCATTCTGATCTGGCTTGCTATCGCCCTGCTGGGCGCGCTGGCGCTGGCCACAGTTGCCTTACATCGCGGCGAGCAGATCAATGCCATGTGGCTGGTGGTCGCAGCCGTTTGCACTTACGCTCTGGGCTACCGCTTCTACAGCAAATTTATTGCGGCCAAGGCTCCTGACCCTGGATGCCCTGCGCGCCACCCCTGCCGAACGGCTGGAAAACGGCCGCGACTTTGTTCCCACCAACAAGTGGGTTGTCTTCGGACACCATTTCGCCGCCATCGCTGGCCCCGGGACCGCTGGTCGGCCCGGTGCTGGCGGCGCAATTCGGATATCTCCCGGGAACATTTGGATTCTGGCCGGCGCGGTCTTCGGCGGCTGCGTGCAGGATTTCGTCATTCTGCTGTTCTCGGTGCGGCGCGATGGCAAGTCGCTCACCGAGATGGCGCGCGAAGAAATCGGCCGGCTGGGCGGGCTGGTGGCCTACGTCGCCGTGATCAGCATCATCGTGATCCTGCTGGCAGTGTGCGCACTGGTGGTGGTGAATGCGCTCAAGGCCAGTCCATGGGGCACGTTTACGATCGCTATGACGATTCCCATTGCGCTTCTGATGGGCGTTTACTTGCGCACGTTGCGACCCGGCAAAGTGCTGGAGACTTCCGCGCTCGGTTTTGTCCTGGTGATGCTGGCGATCTGGGGCGGACAATGGGTCTCACAAACCGCATCGGTGGCCACGCTGGTTCACTTTCTCAGCTCCGGCGCTGGCGATCCTGATCATCGTCTACGGATTCGCCGCTTCCGCGCTGCCGGTCTGGCTGCTGCTGGCTCCGCGTGACTACCTGAGCACGTTCGTGAAGCTGGGAACCATCAGCCTGCTGGCGCTGGGAATCGTCGCGCTCCGTCCCACGCTGCACATGCCGCCGCTCACCCGTTTTATTGACGGCTCGGGTCCGGTGTTCGCGGGAAATGTGTTTCCTTTCGCGTTTATTACCATCGCATGCGGCGCGATCAGCGGCTTTCACGCGCTGATCTCGAGCGGCACCACTCCGAAGCTGATCCGGCGCGAGACCGAAGCCCGCATGGTGGGATACGGCGCCATGCTGGCTGAATCCATGGTCGCCATCATGGCGATGATCGCCGCCTGCGTGCTGCAGCCGGGAATCTACTTCGCGATCAACAGTCCGGCGGGAATTGTTGGCCAGGCGCCAGAAGCCGCGGCCGCGACCATCAGCAACTGGGGATTTCCGATTACTGCCGCCGAAATGCATTCGCTGGCCCAGTCCGTGGGGGAGCAGACGCTCTACAACCGCACCGGCGGTGCGCCTGCCTTCGCCGTAGGAATGGCCCACATTTTCTCCAACAGCCTGGGCGGACAGGCGCTGATGGCGATCTGGTATCACTTCGCCATCATGTTCGAAGCCCTGTTCATCCTCACCGTTCTCGATGCCGGCACACGCGTCGGCCGCTTCATGGTGCAGGACGCCTTAGGACACGTGTGGAAACCGCTGGGCCGCACCAGTTGGTATCCCTCCATTCTCGCCACCAGCGCGCTGATCGTTGGCGCCTGGGGATATTTCCTGTGGCAGGGCGTCAAAGACCCGCTAGGCGGGATTAACTCGTTGTGGCCGCTGTTCGGCATCGCCAATCAACTGCTGGCCACGGTTGCCCTGTGCGTGGCGACAACCATCATCATCAAAATGGGTAAAGCGCGCTACGCCGCAGTGACGCTGGGCCCGCTGGTGTGGCTGGTGGCTGTGACCTTCACCGCCTCTGGCACAAGATTTTTGATCCCAATCCCCGCATCGGCTTTCTGTCGCATGCTGCGCAGCTGGCTTCCGGTGCCGGCGCGAATGCCCGGCTGATTTTCAACGATCGCCTCGATGCGGTGGTGACCGGCGCCCTGATCGTGATGGTGGGATTGATCCTGATCGAGTCGGCGGTGGAATGGCTGCGGGTGCTTTCCGGTCGCAAGCAGGCCAGGGTAAAAGAGTCGCCGTTCGTGGCCACGCGTTTTGCGGAGGAGCAAGGATGAAATCGATCCGGCGGTTGACTGAACAACTCAAGTCGTGTGCTCAGGTTTTCCTTGCTGCCCTGCGCGAAATTTTCGACGAGTCGGCCTATGCGCGATTCCTGAGTCAAAGGCAACTGGCATCTTCCCGCGCGGCCTACGCCGCCTTTCGCCAGGAATACGAGGTCACTAAGGCGCGCCGGCCCAGATGCTGTTGAGAACTCGAGATGGTCAGTGACTGCGAGCTGACCCGTTCCATCACGAACGCCAAATGCCAACATGTGGCACCCGAAAATTGAGATAAACTTTCTGCCATGCGCGTGCTGGGAGTTGATTGCGGCACCGAGTACACGGGTTTCGGTGTGGTCGAACTCGGCCACGACGACACGCTGGTCTGCCTTACGTGCGGCGCCATCAAGCTTTCGCCGCGGTAGCCCGTTGGCCCGGCGGCTGGCAATCATCTTTGACCGCCTGGGCGCAATCATCGAGGAACACCGGCCTGACAACGTAGCCATCGAAGACGTGTTTTACGCACTGAATGTAAAGTCCGCGCTCAAACTGGGCCAAGTGCGTGGAGTGGCCATGCTGGCCGCATCCTCGGCCGGACTGGAAGTGTCCGAGTATTCGCCGCTGTCTATTAAGTCCGCCGTGGTGGGTTATGGCAGGGCGGAGAAGCCGCAAGTCCAGCACATGGTCACCCGCCTGCTTAACCTCAGCGAGGTACCCGAGCCCGCCGATGCCGCGGATGCTCTGGCCATTGCCATCTGCCATCTTCACACTTCCGCCACGCTGGTTCGTCAGCGCGCCGTGAGCGGATGACCGTCCGCTCGCTTTTTTTGGCATAATCTGTTCTGCATGGCGACCGGTAAAAATGTGGCGCGAGCGCCCCGATCGTGCCAGCACCAGCGAGACGCTCGCGCTCACATCGAACGCTTTGTCTCTTGCTCCTGGTCATCGGCTCCCCGCTTGCCTCATGGGCGCAGGAGCAGGCAGTTGTAACCTTCACTCTGGATTTCCCCGGCTCCGAGCCCTCGCACTACGTGATTTCGGTGTCCTCCGATGGCCATTCCACGTACGATTCCGATGGCAAGCTCAGTCCCGATTCTGAGGGCGATCCCTTCCACCTGGACTTTTCCGTGTCCAGCGAGACCCGCCGGCGGATTTTCGATCTAGCCGAGCGCGCACACTACTTTCAGGGAGAGATCGATTCCCGGAAAAGGAACCTCGCCTCTACCGGGAGTTAAAACCCTGACGTACAAGGACTCCGGTCGCAGTACGAGACGCCACCTACAACTACTCCACCGTGGTTGCGGTGCAGCAGGTTACGCAGCTGTTCCAGAGCCTTTCTACCACGCTGGAATTTGGACGCCGGCTGCGAGTATTTCCATCACTATCAGAAGCTGGCGCTGGACGAGGAACTGAAGCGCATGGAGGATATGGCCAGCCGGAATGACTTGGAGGAGATCGCAGCCGTGGTGCCGATCTTGCAGCGCATTGTCACTGACACATCCGTGATCAATCCCGTCCGGGCCCGTGCCCAGAGGATGATTGAGCGAACTGGGCCCCCAAAGCCTTAGTCTCAGTCGGCGTCGATTTTCGGCTCTTCACGCGATTTGTTGACAACCAAGGGGGCCGAAAGGTGTTCTAATCACGTAACGGGGTCGTCTCGGGAGGTCCCAGATGTCGATTCGCAGATTGTCCACTCCATGCATTCTGGTGGTTTTGTCGTTCTGGCTAACCGTTCCGTCTTTTGCAGACTCGCAAGCTCGTATCGTGCGCCTGAGCCAGGTAGACGGCGATGTTCAGATTGACCGCAACCTCGGACAGGGCTACGAAAAAGCCTTCCTTAATTTGCCCGTCACCGAAGGCGCCAAATTGCGCACCGGACAGGACGCGCGAGCCGAGGTCGAGTTTGATGACGGCAGCACCCTGCGATTACACCCGGCTCTGTCCTGGAATTTCCCGAGTTGGCCCTGCATGACTCCGGCGCCCGCGCCTCGAGCGTGGAGCTTCAGGAAGGAACCGCATACCTGAATTTCAAGGGCGAAAAAGGGGAAGAGTTCAACTTCGGTTTTGGACGGCAAAACCTGACCCTCAAGAAACCTTCCCACCTGCGCGTCGAACTGAAAGACGCGAGCGCTACGGTGGCTGTCTTCAACGGTGCGGTTGAAGTCGAAGGCGCCTCGGGCAAGGTGGACGTCGAGAAGAAGCACAGCGTGACCTTCGATCTGGCGGGAACAAGTCCCTACACGCTTGCCAATAATCTGGAGCCGGATCCCTACGACGATTGGGACAAGCAGCAGGATAAGTATCACCAGCAATACAGCGCGAACAGCTACTCGCCCTACGGCTATGGCGCCAGTGACCTGAACTATTACGGGAGCTTCTACAACATGCCCGGCTACGGGATGATGTGGCAGCCTTATCTGGTCGGGGCGGGCTGGGACCCGTTCATGAACGGCGCCTGGATGTGGTATCCCGGGGCGGGATATGCCTGGGTATCCGGCTACCCCTGGGGCTGGACGCCGTATCGTTACGGTTCCTGGACCTACGTCACCTCCTATGGCTGGTTCTGGCAGCCGGGACGGACCTGGACGGGCTGGAACACTGGCCTTCACGTCGTGAACCCTCCGCAGCTCTTTAATGTACCCAGGCCGCCCGCCACGCCAGGACAGACTCTGATGGTCAGCCGTGGGGCTCCAGCAGGCGGCGGTGGTGTAATCCAGGGCGGATCGGAACTACGGGGCGATTCGGCAGGCCTGGGAGTGGCGCGAGGAAGTGTTCGCAATCTGGGCAGGGTCTCGCAGCAGGTTCAGCGGCCGATGTCCCGGAGTGGGACGCATGCACGGTCCGGCAGCAGGGTCCGCAGTACGCTTGCCAGCGGGAGGCGCCAGAGTCTCTGCGCCTGCCGCCGCCAGTGCGAGTCCACGGATGAGCGGTGGGGGAGGGTCTTCATCTTCCGCTGCCGGCTCGCACGGTCCTTCCCATAAATAGGGGAATTAACGGTCCCAGACTCCTACGGAACTGGAGTTCTAATCTGTTTTCCTCACTTTTCAGGGGGTCGGAATGATTAATGCGAGGACTTGGGTGCGACTCGCGTCTGGTTGTGGCCGCATTCGTGATTTTCTGTCCGCGCAGCTCGGCGCAGACGCTTACTTGCTCTTCCGACGATGGCCATCGGCACTATTGTCCGGCGGATACGCGAGGCGGAGTGCGGTTGCTGAAGCAACGCAGCGGTTCGCCTTGCAACCAGGGCATAGCTGGGGCTTTGACCGCGGAGGGGTCTGGGTAGATCGCGGCTGCCGCGCTGATTTTACCATCGATCAGTACCAGTACCGAGGACCCGCACCGGGCAGCGTTGGAACGGTCTCGTGCTCTTCCGACGATGGCAAACGGCATTACTGCAATCTGGATTCGAGCGGCCGAGTCCGCCTGCAGCGACAGCGCAGCGAGTCTCCCTGCACGGAAGGCTACAGTTGGGGCTCCGATGGAAGGGTGATCTGGGTCGATCATGGTTGCCGGGCTGATTTCTCGGTGGAAGGAGGCCGGAGCGGCTGGAACCGGGACCCTGATCGCGAGTCGAGACCGGGATCGGGCTCAGGATACCAGTGGGACCGGAACGACTACCAGGGAGGGCAAGACCAAGTGATCTCCTGCTCGTCGGATGACATGCACCGCCACTACTGCCCGGCCGACACGCGAGGCGGGGTTCAGCTATTGAAACAGCGCAGCGACGCTTCATGCCGGCAAGGCACAGTTGGGGTTACGATCGCAGCGGTATTTGGGTGGACCATGGCTGCCGCGCTGATTTCCAGGTCATTCGGTAAGTTCGCCGGAACGCAAAAAGCAGGGCGACCTTCGGGTCGCCCTTTTGCTATTGGATCGAAGTGAGCGAACTCCAATCCCGCCCAGCTGACACAGCATAGGAATCGACAGTACCAATTACCACGTCACTTGAGGCCTGACAACCGGCACGTAGGCTATAGGAATCACCCAAACATACCTGGAGGTTTCATGGCCACACCGGGCCGGGCGCCCCTCCCCAACGCCGCTCGCAACCGTTCCACCTACGCCAGCCCTGTTGCTGGCCATGCTGCAGGTCTCCAGCCACGTCAGCGATCTAATCTTCTCTCCCGGAAGCCATCCCCATGTTGAGGTCAGCGGCCAGTTGGTCCCGGTGAAAATGCCGGGCTTGTCGGTTCTGAGTGCCAGGAGACACGCAACGCATCGCGCAAGAATTGATTGGCGACAACAAGCAAGCCATTACGACGCTGCAGAATCAGGGATCGTGCGACATTTCCTACAGCCTGCCGGGCACTGCACGTTTTCGGGTAAATGTCTTCGTCCAGCGAGGCAGCCACGCCATCGTGATGCGGGTGATTCCCAAGAGCATTCCCAGCTTCGACGAACTGAAGCTGCCGGCGGAACTCGCTCACATTGCCGACATTAAGAACGGGATCGTGCTGGTCACCGGCCCCACGGGTTCGGGAAAATCGTCCACTCTGGCAGCCATTCTCGACCGGATTAACGAGACCAAGGCGTACCACATTCTTACCATTGAAGATCCCGTGGAATTCATGCACCGCCACAAGCGCTCCATCGTCCACCAGAGGGAGTTGCACAGCGACACTCCCAGCTTCGCCCTGGCGCTGCGCGCGGCCCTGCGACAGGCTCCCAAGGTCATTCTGGTGGGTGAAATGCGCGACAAGGAGACGATTGAAATCGCATTGGAGGCGGCGGAAACCGGCCACCTCGTGCTCTCTACCTTGCACACGACCGATGCTTCAAAAACGGTGGAACGGATCATCGGAGTATTCCCACTGGCCGAGCAGCAGACCATCCGCAACCGTTTCGCAAAAAGCTTCCGCTACATTGTTTCGCAGCGGCTGCTCCCGCGAAAAGCGGGAGCCGGACGCGTGGCTGCGATCGAAATCCTGAAATCGACCCTCCGCACCCGCGAGTATCTGGACAAGGGCGAAGTAGAAGGAAAGAGCCTGCTGGACGCCATGCGCGACGGAGATACCGAGGGCATGCAGCACTTTGACGGGGAAATCGAAAAACTGATTCGCGCGGACATGATCGACTACGACACCGCCATGGCCTACTGCCACGAACCCGGGCAATTTGCGGCTGCAGCTCTCCGACCTCCTCGGAGAGGCCCCGGAACCCAAACCGGTAAAGGCTCCGGCACTGGCAAAGGGCAAGCAGGAAACCGAGATCGAGCTCGAATAGGATGGATGTCGCGGTGAGCCGGAGGGGTTGTGAACGTCTCCGCCGCGTGAGGGAAAGCCACGGAGCGGCGCAAGAGTGTAGCCTAGGGCGCAAGCCCTGGGTCCAAAGCACGAGCGTAGCCAAGCCCCAGGGAGCGAAAGACCCGTTAGCGTGCAGAGCTGTAATCGGCTCTACTGGGCCCTCGCGATCAATTTCTCTTATTTGTGGAACTATTGGACGAGAATGCCCGCGTAACCAACGACCCGCTCGCGGTCGCCCGAAACATCTCCTGAAGTCGCATACCTGACCAGTTCCGTGCCAGTTGCGCCCAGCCGCCTGGCGGCGGTGAGCATCGCGACGGTCGGTCCGAATCCGCACATGCTGATGTTTTCGTTCATCACCACGTCGAACAAACCTCGCGGGTCCATGACCAGGATGCGCTCGATGGCTTTCTGATCTTTCGCCTCGGTCACTGCGTCGTTCTCATAGTGGTTCATGTCGCTGGATGCGATCAGCAGCACCGGTTCGCCCGCCGCCTGCACTGCCTCCGCGATCACCACGCCCAAGGCCTGGAGCACCTCGTACCGAGCAGTACCTAGAGCGATCGGGACAAACACGCAGTCCGGATTTTTGGCTTGCAGGAACGGTAGTTGCACTTCGGCCGCATGTTCCGCGCGTGCGCCTCCGTGTCTTCTCCCAGGAGTGGGAAGCGCTGCTTCAAAGCGGCCGCGAGCGGCGAGTCGATTGGCACCTCGCCCAAGGGTGTTTCCCACGCGCCCGTGCTCATGATGGCCAGCGGATGCCCCATGCCGGTGTGGTTTGGACACATCAGAATGCAGCGCCGAGGCAGATCGAGGCGAGCATAGACGGCGCCTGCTACATGTCCGGAGTAAATGTAGCCGGCATGGGGCACCACGCAGCCCAGGGCTGAAACGGTTTCCCGGGGCAACGATAAATAGGACTGCTACCTCGGCCCGCAGATCATCGGGATCGCGCGGGTAAAAGCGCCCAGCTACGGCGGGATGGCGGATCGGTGAAGCCATTGCTGCTCTCTCTCCGCAGCCACGGGAACCGGTGTCATCCCGAGCGGGTCCTCCGCTCAGGATCACAGGCCACCTGCACCTGACAGAGCGCGAAACAGCGCGGCAGTCTTCTCCAGGCTTAACGCTTCCGCACGCACTGTCGGCTTCACGCCGGCTTTTTCGAACGCTGCCCGCAAAAGTTTCGGCCCGTATTGCGCTTTGAGATTGTTCGAAAGAGTCTTTCGCTTCTGTCCGAAAGATAGTTTAAGAAAATTGATAAAGTCGGCTTCGGGAACGCGCAAGCTATCGAGCTTTGGCGCCATCCTGAGTCGCACCACAGTAGATTCCACTTTGGGTGGCGGCGAAAACGCAGACTGGCGGAAGCGTGAACAATTCTTCCACGCGGGCGTAAAGCTGGGCCGTGGCCGAAAGCAGGCCGTAGTCGCTCCCACCCGGCGCGGCCGCCAATCGTTCTGCGACCTCTCGTTGCACCATGAGCACGATGGTTTCGAAATACTGCCGGAATTCAAACAGCCGCAACAGGATGTCGGACGTAATGAAGTAGGGAAGATTGCCCACCACACGTGCGGGTTCGGGCTGGTGATTCATACCCGGACGCGTGCTTCCTGGCTTGGGTCCGAACAGGGTGTGAAAGTCGATGGCCAGGACGTCGCCCTCGATGATCTCCACGTTCGGCTCCTGGGAGAAATTCATGCGCAGCTGGGCTGCCAGCACCCGATCGATTTCGACCGCGATCAACCGCCGGGCTCGTCTTGCCAGCATGGCGGTGAGAGCGCCGCGTCCGGGGCCGATTTCGAGGACCGTGCTCTCCGAGATATCTCCCAGGGCTTCCACGATGCGGGCGGTAGCGCCGGAATCCACCAGAAAGTGCTGGCCCAGTTTGGGTCTGCCGTGGCGCTTCCCCGAGGCCGCGATTGTTGTCACGTTGACCCGCTTTCCTGCCGGCGTTCCGGCGTTTAAACTGGCGAGTTCATTCTGCCAGTTGGCTCAGGCAGCAGAGTATGCTGTAAGCAGCACCCTATGATAGCGTGTGCCGGCGCCGCCGGGGCTGGCACTTTATAAGGAGCGGCCTCATGCACATAGTTTTTGCTGCCTCGGAATGTGTGCCATTTTCCAAGACGGGCGGACTGGCCGACGTAGTGGGTGCGTTGCCGCGGGCCCTGGTTGCCGCCGGACACCAGGTGAGCGTCTATCTTCCTCGCTACCGCGAGACCCTGCTCAAGGATGCGCGGACGGTGGTCAAGAGCGTCACCGTACCCTTCGATGACCGCTATCGCTTCTGTTCCATCGTCAGCGGCGGTGAGCGCTCCGGGGTGAGCTTCTACTTTGTCGAGTACCCTCCATTTTTTGACCGCGACGCGCTCTACGGTACTTCCGCCGGCGACTATCCCGACAACGCGGAGCGCTTCGCTCTATTTTCCCGCGCTGTGCTGGAAGCTTCGAAGATTCTGGGTGTGCCCCAGATCTTTCACTGTCACGACTGGCAGTCCGCACTCGTTCCGGTGCTCCTGCGGACGCAATACGCCGAAGACCCGGCCTTCCGCGACGTGGCCACCGTCTTCACCATCCACAACATGGGATATCAGGGGCTGTTTCCGCCCGACACTTTGCCGCTGCTCACTCTGCCCTGGGATTTGTTCACCATCTCCAAGATGGAATTTTTCGGCAACGTGAACTTCCTCAAGGGAGCCTTGATATTTTCCGATTTCATTACCACGGTCAGCAGGAAGTACAGTCAGGAAATCCAGACGACGGAGTTCGGCTTTGGCCTGGAAGGAGTGCTGCGCACCCGGTCCTCAACCGTGACTGGCATCCTGAACGGCGTGGACTACGACGAGTGGAGTCCCGAGACTGATAGGTTCATCGACGCGCGCTACTCGCCGCAACGGATTTTTCCGGCAAGGCCGAGTGCAAGGAAGATTTGCTCACCACCTTTGGCATGGCCAAAGCCGATTTGCGCCTGCCTGTACTCGGCATCGTCTCCCGGTTCGCGGCCCAGAAAGGTTTTGACCTTATCGCCCAGATCATGGAACGCCTGGCGCGCGAGGAGATGATCATCGTCGCGCTGGGTAGCGGCGACAAGACCTACGAAGAGATGTTCCTTCGCCTGAGCAAGCAATTTCCCCAGAAAATTGCGGTCAAAGTGGCCTACGATAATGCCATCGCGCACAAGATTGAAGCGGGCAGCGACATGTTCTTGATGCCATCCAAATACGAGCCGTGCGGCCTCAACCAGATCTACAGCCTGAAGTACGGAACGGTCCCCATCGTCCGCGCCACCGGCGGCCTCGACGACACCATTGAACATTGGGACTCCCGGACCGGCAAGGGCACCGGCTTCAAATTCACGGATTACAACGGTGAAGCTCTGCTACTGACCATTAAAGAAGCACTGCGGGCTTTCCGCGATCAAAATTCCTGGCAGCAACTCATGCGCAATGGGATGACCAAGGACTTTTCCTGGAGCGCTTCGGCGAAGGAATACATTCGGATTTACGAACGGGTCCGGCAGGGACGGGGAGCATCGACAGAGGTGAGGCCCACCAGCGGAAGTCCAAGTCTGGCCCTGGTCTAGCTCCACCGAAAGCTGTGCACTATTACCTGTTGCCCGACGAGTCCATGGGCAAGGCGGAGCCGTCCCGTAAGAAATCAACTTCGATTACCTCGCCCGGCTCGAGTTTCACCTCGCGACCCTTTTGCAGCAGAAGAAACGTAGTGCTCGCAGCCAAGCCGTACCAGCGTGCCCTGTCGGCCGTTGTTGCCAATGCTTCCTCCGAGAGATCGTCAGCCAGCTTTGCCACCAGAGCCGTACCACCCAGTTGAATTGCCAAACGTTTCTTGCTCACGGTGGGATGGACGGTTCCCTCGCTGTCTGTCTTGGCGGAATTGCTCTCGGTTGAGGAGAGTTCGAAGCGGGCGGGTTGCACGGTGCCGTCAGGCAGCTTGATGCGATCGAACACCATGCGCAGGGCGCCCCGGCGCATCATACAGCGCGCCGGAATCGTCTCCAGGTGGCCTTCCACCAGCGTCCCCTTGGGGAGCACGGGCTTGCCCTGCACTGCAACCGGGTCCTCAAGTTTCGCCATGAACGACGCACCATTGGGAGATTTTGAGCTGATTTGCGACAGCAGCGCGAGGCGAGCCTTTCTTCCGTCCAACGAGGGCGGTTTGGTATTGCGAGCCACGCCGACGACGGGTTTTTGTGTGTCTGGCGCATCGGGCCGGGGAGTTGCGTGCTCCTGGGCATACGAGCCGGTGGTCAACGCAATGCACAAGACAAACTTGGAGTAGCGGAGCAAAGTCATGGGGTTTTGACCTGCGAAACGAAATTCAAGAGACTATAAACGAAATCTGGTTGGGGATGGCTAATGGGGCTCGTAAATTCTTAAACCACAAAGGACACGAAGGACCACAAAGGACTTCCTTAGTGAACCATAGTGTTCCTTTGTGGTTTAAGAATTTCGGACACTCTCCACAATCCGCGCGCTTCCGCCTTGGTAAAATGAGTCACGCTCCAATCCGCATTCCCATGAGCAGCTTCACCAGGACGATCTTCCACGTCGATATGGATGCCTTTTTCGTGTCCGTGGAAGAACTGTTCAATCCTGAATTTAAGGGCAAAGCGGTGGTCGTGGGCGGGCAGCGCGACGAGCGAGGTGTGGTTTCCGCGGCCTCGTACGAAGCGCGCAAGTTTGGCGTGCACTCCGCCATGCCGCTACGCACCGCAGCCAAGCTTTGCCCGCATGCCATCTTCGTGAACGGCCATCCCGATCGCTATCGGGAAT
Source organism: Terriglobia bacterium (assembly GCA_963803655.1). Taxonomy (GTDB): domain Bacteria; phylum Acidobacteriota; class Terriglobia; order Terriglobales; family Acidobacteriaceae; genus JAIQFF01. The sequence continues at coordinate 709,010 of CAWDNR010000003.1, read as the reverse complement.
GCTCTGAGAAGGTGCACCGGGTGCTAACTTCGTTCTCACCTCAGGTCGAAATGGCTTCGATTGATGAAGCCTATCTCGATATGACGGGCACCGAACGGCTACATGGCCCGCCGCTACGCGCCGCTCACCAGCTTCATCAGAGGATGAAGACCGAGACCCAGCTCAACTGCTCAATCGGGATTGGTATTTCGCGTCTCATCGCTAAAGTTTCATCGGCCCGCGCCAAACCCAACGGTGTCCTCTGGATTGTGCCCGGACAGGAAGCGAATTTTCTGGCTCCGCTGGACGTACGCGAGATTCCCGGCGTCGGCAAAGTCACGGAACAGAGCCTGCACGGCCTGGGCATTCAAAAGGTAGGAGACCTGACTCGTTTCGATGAGGCATTTCTTGAAGAACGCTTTGGAAAATGGGGACTCGCGCTCGCAGGGAAAGCCCGCGGCGAAGATGCCGGCGGCTGGTTCGATAGCGAAGTCGGAGCCGACACCGATCCCAAGTCGATCAGCCATGAACACACGTACAACGAAGATACGGCCAGCGCGGAGCAGTTAGAATCCACGTTGATGCGCCTTTCAGAGATGGTGGGACGCCGCTTGCGCGAAAGCCGTCTGCATGCCCGTACTCTCCAGCTCAAACTGCGCTACAAAGATTTCAGCACCATCACAAGAGCTCACTCTTTGCCTTCCCCGACCCAACTCGACAACGAAATCTTCGAGCAAATCCGCTTACTGTTTCGCAAGAACTGGCGCCCAGGCGCACAGGTTCGGCTCCTCGGCGTCCACGCCTCGTCATTCGAGGCCCAGGCCGGGCAGGGAGACTTGCTGGAAGACGGACGCCGCCAGCGCTGGCAGCAAGCCTTATCGGCCGCCGATCGGCTGCGCGACAAGTTCGGCGAGTCCAGCGTGTCGTTGGCCAGCGGGCTACGCGGCGGCTTCCGCGAGCGTACTCAGGAAAATCCGGTGGGGTTGCCGGGTAAAGGAAAGCGCGAGGAAAAGCCTTAACCGCAAAGGACGCCAAGGATTCCGCAAAGGTCGCAAGAAAACCTGGCGTCGTCCTAGCGTTACCCAGCAACCCGGCAACCTTTGCCTGGTTTGGCGTGGGCAGACTTTGCCTACATATCGGTACCTCCGAAAAAACCTGCTCCGACACGTCAGCTAAGTCTTGGATCTTGTGTAGATTTCGCTGCGCGGGAATCTGATTGGGTTTGGCCCACGTCTTGCTTCATCCCGTTGAGAACTTGCGACACCGGCAAACGAAGCCCTGCGAGAACAATCGATCAGGTTCCAGGCTGAATCGTTCCGCCGAGAGGAGATAGCGATGTCAGTGGCAGGCATTTTGAGCAGCAGTCTTTTTAATTACAGCATTCAGAGCGCTCAGAGCAAGCTGCAGCAATCCCGGCAAGTGTTCCAACAACTCGGCCAGGACCTGCAATCCGGGAATCTGCCTGCGGCGCAGACCGACTTTGCGGCTTTGCAGCCGTCCGGATCGTCAAGCAGTGTTTCTTCGCTTTTGCAGAGCGCGAATCCCATCGCCCAGGACTTCAAGCAGCTTTCGCAGGACCTTCAGTCGAGGAATGTCTCGTCTGCGCGGCAGGATTATGCGAAGATTCAGCAGGACTTCCAGAATCAAGTTGTGGCAAAGCACGGCCATCATCACCACGCTGGCGGCGGGGGTGCGGCCAGCGGGGTCAGCCAGCTGCTGGAGCAGTTGGGCCAGGAACTGCAGTCGGGTAACCTCACTGCCGCCCAGCAGGCGTACAGCACATTGCAGCAGGATTTCCCGCAATTTACCGAGGGCAACGGGCCCTTGCAGCCATCGACAGCGTCAACATCGAGCGCGGTCTCGGCAAACGCCTAAACGTCGAGAGGACGCGCGGTGCCATCGCACAACCGTGATGGCACTGTCGAGCTGTTCAGCGTCTGCTTACCGTTTTTGTCCCTCTCTTCCTTTTGGCAGTCCCTGCCACCATGTTTGCGAAAGCGATCACATCCAAAATCATTATCAAAGAGAGCCCCCAAAAGGACTTCAACGCTCCGAAGTGTCCTTCTATGGGAAATTGCCGGATGAGCGACTCATCTACGTAGTGTTCTATGAATATGGTCCGGCCTCAGGCGACGGTTACATATACTTGCCCGGCAGGACTGAGCAATGGTATCGGCTCGACGTGAGTACGATTTTCCGTGGGGTGGAGGGAAAGCGGTTTCGTGCGTCGAAGTTGTGGGAGGGCGTTGCGAGGCCTCTCATTGCCGGCGCCGAGGTGACAGTTTTAAGTACCGTCCCCGACCATTCTCGCTAAGGTTCTCCCAATCACGCCTTCGATCGAATTATGAACTCCCTCTCTCAAGTCCGGTGCACTGAGGTCTATCGATCGTGTCGTCGAAATTGCTCGATGAGGCGTTTTGTTCCTTTTCACCATTTCACCATCATCATTTCACCATCTATCCAAATCGATGCCTTAACTTCGTTGCCAAGAATAACTTCGCAATCGCAAGGTCCAGTGTAGTCTGATTCGGTCTCGATCATGCCCGCGAACGCAGTTGAGCCGTTTTCGAAGTGGAATGTATCTTCAACAACTATTTCAAACGGTTTCGCTATCTTGGCTCCAATCTAAGCGGTCGAATCACATTGTAAACAACGTGTTATTAAGCCCAAAAACACGAAAGCCGGATCCCGTAATAAATTCCGGTCCCGGCCTGCGCTTTCTTCAACGTGTTGTGGAGCGTCTTACGCAGACGGGCGGGGACGCCCGTCCTCCGAATTTAGTTAGTGCTTGGTCTCGCGTTGGCTGTGTTGGTCGGCGCCCCTGGATTTGCACCGCTTCCGTAACGGGTAAGCCGCGGAAAAAATGGCGTCACTTCAAACGGCATCTTATCACGGGCTGAAGTGATTGCCACCGGAGAAGTCTTGATCAGCTCCACGTGGTCATCCCAGGCATTCACCTTGACCCGTCCACCCAGCGGTAACGCAGGAATCTGGTCCAGCTTGTTCGGCTCGAGGGCCGGGGCCGAAGTCATCAGCGTTGCCATCCGTTCGATACCGCCCTTGGGGTCCGTGAAGCTGTTTCCCAAATGCGGTGTCAGCAGCGCAGAAAGGGCCGGCCCTCGTTCGGACAACTCTCTGAGAAACAAGCCGGCTGAATCCAGTTTCTGCGCATACGGCGAATTCTTCAGCAGGTCGATAGCCTTCTTGTCGGCGGCGACCTCCTCTTCCGGGATGTGCCTGAACCCCAGATTCTGGTAAGTCGACTCATCGGAAAAGAGCATACGGTCATTGAAGGCATAGCGGCTACCCAGGTTGTGCCCCAGAACGATGTGCGCCAATTCATGCGAAAGTACCATGGCCAGGCTGGCTTCGTCGGGAAGTACGTCGATCAGACCGCGGCTGACGACAATGGTATTGCCCACGCTGAAACTCTCCAAAGGAGAAGTCAGCATCACCCGGGCTCGGACCGGGCGGGGCAGATCGATATTGTTCGTGACTGCGAGATTGGTGACAACCGTCAATAGAATCTTGTCCACTTCACCTGGAGGGGCCAGCAATCCTGCATTTTGCAGGCGCTCGATCACATTGTCTTCCGCCTGCTGCTGCCATGCCCGCTGGGCCTGCAGCGGCGAAGCATCCTGCGCTGTCGGGCTTTCGTCTTTTACGCTGGAATCCAACAGCACCTGGGTAAGTTCGTCCTCCTTGTTGTTTTTTTTCAGGTCATAACCCCAGATTCGGGTTTGGGCCTTGAAGGCAAATTTGTCCTTCGAGCCGGAACTGAAATCGCCTTCTTCGCTGTAGATGTAGGTCGGGATCCAATAGCCCGGGATCAGATTCAGGCGCCAGCTATCCATGTGGAAGAACTGGGCGTTTCGCGGTCGGGGCGCGTATGTGCCGTTAAGCCGGACGACGTTGAAATCCTGGTCTTCCACCCAGATGCGGCCCACGAAGCGGCCCTTGCCGGCATCTTTCTTGGGGATCACGTCGAAGACGATGCAACGTACATCCCCCTGAAACTCGCGGTGCACGTATTTAAAATCGTAGTGGGCGCGGTCAAAGTCGTCGCGGTCGGCGAAGATCATCCAGGAAAACCCGATGGGCTTGTATTCGAATTTGAACAGCTTGGTCACTCCGCCCAACATGTGGCTCTGGAAGCTTGCATCCTTGGACAGATAGTCCTGCCGGTCGACGGAGTCGCTCAGGTCCAGACGGCCGAAGAAATAGTGGTCCTCACGCGGCGCCGGCCCCATTTGCGGATCGAGTTGCAGGTTCTGCAGGTAAGTCTCTACCAGGGGGGTGCGCGTCTGCAGGAAACTGATGAGAGCGTGCTCGCGCACAATGACCCGGTCGACCACCTGGTCCATGGTGGTGGGCGCGACGGTCGCAGGTTGCGGAGCGGTAGCTAGCCCTTCCACCGGAGCCGGGTTCGGCGAGGGCTGCGCCGACGGCATCGGCGCCGCGGACGAGGAAGCGGGGGCAGCGGTCTGCTGTGCCATCGCACTGAACACGATCAGCAAGGAAGCGGTGATCATCCATCTCCAAGTACGCATGACTCAAATCCTCTCTCTTTGCTAATACGCCAATTGGAAGACGACATGCACAATCGCCGTCGAATCTACTGGCTGGTTGTCGTGCTGGGCAGGTTTGAATCGCATCCTGTTGGCGGCCGAGACCGCGGCCTCGTCCAGGCCGTGACCCAAGCCCCGCACTACGCGATTCACGTGCAACTGTCCGTTGGCCCCGAATGATACTTCCAATAGCACTTCGCCTTGCAGCCTGAGCTGCCGAGCTTCCTCAGTGTAGACCGGATTGGGCTTGGAAATAATCTCCACAGGTGTCGTTGCAGGTCCGTTTTCCGCCTGCTGTGGTCGGGCAGCGCCCTGGTTGAATTGCTGGGTCGCAAATCCCGCAGTTTGGACCGTAGCGCCTCGCCCGTTGCTGCGACCGTCACCCTGTCCAGCTTGTGCAATCCCGTTGCCGAAGCCGGCACTCGCGACTGTTCCCTTAATACCTTTGGCTCCGCCTGCTCCGTTTCCATTTCCCGTTCCGGGCGGCAGATCGAATGAACCTGTGCTGGCAGCCATCAGGTGAGCATTGGGCTTGCCCTCTCCTTTTAGACCATCAGGATCGCCAAAGCCTCCAGTCTGTACTTTCTGAATCGGAGCATTGACTGTCGGCGTCGCCGAACTGCCAAACTCCCCGGTATGGATAATCAATGTCGGACGGGCCCCGCCGGTGACCTGCTTCACCACCGAAGGAGTAAACGAGTTGACCTCGATCTTGGGTGGCGCTACGTCTGGTGGTTGCGGACGCGGCGCGCGAATCTCCCGGGGCACAGTCAGCTTGGGAGTGTCAAAAACCGGCACCTTGGGCAGCAGCTTGGCCTGCAGTGTGCGGGGCGGAGTTTTTATCTCAAGCGGCTGGGGCTGCAAGCTGGGCAGCGGGATCAACTCGGTAACGTGATACGACCGCCGAATGTCTAGATGGTCCGGCCAGATCCAGCCAATGTTGATCATCACGATCACCAGAAATATCAACAAGCTGTAACTGGCCGCCAGCGCGCGCCGATCCATCTTGCGCTCGGGCAGAATTCCTAATTGAAAGCCGACAGATGTAGCCATGCAATGAGCTCCAAAATTGAGACCCGAGCGTGGGGTGAAATGCTCCGGGTGGAGTTTCTAAGCTACGGCAGAAAGCGGGAAGGGTAAACGTGCCCTGCGTGGGTGTCCTTCAGTAACTCGGGTAATGCTGAAATGGAACTTGTTGAAAAATCGGCACCTTAGCCCAAGATTCAGGCACCTGCGCGACGTCGCCGGGCAAAAACATGAAACACGGGGATGCCGGCCAGAATCACCAGGCAACCGATAGCGGAATTGGGGTAATTGTCCCTGAAGGTGAAGTACAGCAGGACGGCTGAGGCCAGAACGAACAGGATAGGAACCACGGGATATCCCCAGACCCGATACGGCCGGACAGCTTGCGGGTCGCGCCTGCGAAAAACGAACACGGTGGTGCCAGCAATCATGTAGAAGAGCCACTCGGCGAAAATCGCCAGCGAGAAAAACTGGCGGAAACCGCCCCCCAACAGGAGAAGGACGATGGCCAGCACGACTTGAACAACAATCGCAACCGAAGGAGTGCGAAAGCGCGGATGCACTTCCGCCAGCGCGGGAAAGAAATACCGGTCCCGGGCTACGGCGTAAGGCACACGTGCACCGCTCATGACGGTGCCATTCATGGCCACGAGCATGGAGAGCGCCATGCCGGCTGACACGATGCCTGCCCCCAGACTTCCCAGCACGATTGCCATGGCATCCGAAGCGGGCCTCGGCGAAACCGCGATGGCCGCAGCGGGCAGCACATACTGCACCGCCGCATTCACCAGCATGTACAAGACCCCCACCAGTGCCACACCGAAGATCAAAGCTCGAGGAATGTTGCGTTCCGGATTGCTGATTTCTCCCGACACCATGTTCAGGTCATTCCAGCCGTCGTAAGCCCACAACGCGGCCACCAGCGCAGCCATGAACCCGGCCATGCCGCCTTTGGCCCCGGTAAAACTTCCCGCAAAGTTCCGCCAGCTTCCGCCGCTGTAACTGAGCCCGATCACCACGATGCTGAGAATGATAGCGACTTTCAGGAAAGTGAACACCAGCTGGAAGTCGCCTGCCTTCTTGATTCCGATGTAGTTGAGGATAGAAATCAGCGTGGCTGCGGCGATCGCCACGAGCTGTCCGTAAGTAATCGGAAAAGGGCCAGAGACGAAGTTGTGGGCGAAGAAGCTCAGGGCAGGGAAGTTTCCCAGCACGCGTACGAAACCGGTGGCCAGCGTGGCAATCGATGCTGGCTTCGCGATAAGGAACCAGGTCCAGGCATAAAGAAACCCAGCCAGGGGGCCGTAGCCGTCGCGGATGTAAACGTACTCGCCACCCGCCTGCGGCTTCATGGCGCCCAGTTCGGCGTAAGTCAGCGCCCCGAAGAAAGAAAGCAGTCCGCCCACAAGCCAAGCCAGGTAAACCAGCTTCGCCGACCCGGCAGCTTGCATCATCTCGGCCGGCACCAGAAAGATTCCGCTTCCGATGATGGTGCCCACCACAATCGCGCTGGCATGACTCAAACGAAGATCGCGGGCAAGTTCTGTGGGACGGGCCATAACAGGAGGGGAAAGTATATACGGGATGAACTTCGCGCTCTCGTGGCAGAACTTCCTTGCGACCTTTGCGGTTAAAGCTTTTCCTTCGGCGCCATCAAGCTGACCGCGTATCCAACCCCGAACGTTACGACGGTCCCAATCATCACGTACCAGGTCCACGGCACCTTCGTATCCAGCCAGAGGTATAACTCAGTGACAAACCCAAACAGCATTCCCACCATTGCGCCAATCTGGTTGGCCCGTCGGGTCAGCACTCCCAGCAGAAAGACTCCGAGCAAAGCGCCGTAAGCCACCGATGCGATCTGTAATCCGACCTCGATGACACGTCCGACCTTGTGCAGCGACAACACCGCCAGCCCGAACAGCAGCAGGGCCCAGAACAGGGTTGCGATGCGGGAGAGCCGAATCTTGCGTCGTTCGTCCGTCTGTGGATGTCGTTGCAGGTAGAAATCGATGATCGAAGTGGAAGAGAGCGAGTTAAGCGCAGCGCTCAGATTTGACATCGCCGCCGCCAGGATCGCTGCGATCAGCAATCCCGAAATCCCGTGCGGCATTTGGCTGACGATGAAGGTCGGATAAATCCTATCTGCCTTGCCAAAACTCGCCGAGGGCACGTGATAGAACTCGAACAGCATGACGCCAATCAGGAGGAACAAGGCAAACTGGAGCAGAATTGCGATTCCGCTAGATACGAGGGCGGCGACGGACTGCCGCTGGTTCCGTGCAGCCAACAGGCGCTGCACAATCAATTGATCGGTTCCATGGCTGGCCAGGGTAAAGAAAGTCCCGCCGACCAATCCCGCCCAGAACGTGTATGGCTTCCATAAGTCGAACGTGAAATCGAAAACCCGCAGTTTGCCCGCGTTCTCCGCCAGATGATGAATCGCCGGCCAGCCCCCGGGAACGAGATGCAAAATTGTGAACAGCCCCACCAGCGTTCCACCCACATAGATCGCGGTCTGCACCACATCCGTCCAGATCACCGCCGCCAGCCCGCCTTCGAAGGTATAGATCAGCGTGAGCGTCGTGATGATTGCGATGGAGGCGATCTCGCCCGTGCCGAATGCAATGGCTACCACGATAGAAACCGCGTAAACTCGCACTCCTTCAGCCGCAGCCCGAGTCACCAGAAAGAGGCCGGCTGTCAAAGAACGCAGCCTCTTGCCGAAGCGGCGTTCAATCAGTTGGTACGCGGTGTACAGATCGCCACGGAAATAGTGGGGCAAAAGGACAAAGCTGATGATCACACGGCCTACGACATAACCCATTACCACCTGCAAGAATGTGAAATCGGTGTCGTAAGCCAGACCTGGAATTCCGATGATGGTCAGGGTGCTGGTTTCCGCGGCGACGATCGAAAGCGCAATCGCCCACCAGGGAATATTTCGGTCCGCCAGAAAGTAGTCGCGTAAAGTGCGTTGCTTTTTGCGGAAACGCAATCCAAACAGCGTGATCCCGGCCAGATAGAGCGCGATGATGGCGAGGTCGAGCTTGTCCAGAACCATAAATGAACCGTGTGGCGCGGGCCCCCTCGGCCGCGTGCCGGCGGAGGCAATTCCCCACCAGGCAGCGAAGGCAGAAATGCTCTTGCGACAGCCGGTGGGACGCCGGTGCTACATTTGCACCATCCCAGAGTAGCGGGTTTGCCGACAGAGGTCTGCCGATCTGTTGCGGGGTACCTATCTCGTCAAGCTTTTTCGAAAAATCGTAATGAATCGTTGGTACTTCGGTGTCAGGTGCGACAGCAAACTCTTATGGTAGAACTACGCTCGTGGCCATGTTCCTCGGCATCGACGGCGGCGGCAGCAAGACTTCCTGCCTGATCGGCGACGAAACTTCGGTCCTGGGCGCGGGGACGGGTGGGGCCAGCAACGTGGTCCGGGTCGGCGAGGCGCAAGCGCGTGAGTCGCTGACAACCGCTATTCGTCAAGCTTGTACCGTCGCCAACATCACGCCGTCTGAGATCAGCAGCGTCTGCGTTGGGCTTGCGGGCGCCGCTCGGCCGGAGATTGGCGAACTGGTAAGAGGCATAGTTTCGGAAGTCATTTCGGGCGAGATCAAGCCCGACGAAATCAACGTTGTCGGAGACATGGTGATCGCTCTTGAGGCCGCTTTCGGCAACGGGCCGGGAGTGATCGTGATCGCCGGCACGGGCTCGATCGCCTATGGACGCGACCGCGAAGGTCAGACTGCGCGCGCCGGCGGTTGGGGGTTCGCTATCTCTGACGAAGGATCCGGCCACTGGATCGGCCGCGCGGCGGTTGCCGCCGCCATCGGTGCCTGGGACGAGAAACCCGTTGAGAATGTGCGCCTGATCGAGATTCTGCTGAAGTCCTGGCACGTGGAAACGGTGCAGCAATTGGTCCCGGCCGCCAACGCCACGCCGCCGCCGGATTTCGCGGCTCTGTTCCCCTCCGTGCTTTCCCTGGCGGATTCGGGCGATCGCCTAGCGCGCGATGTTCTGACTCAGGCCGGCACTCAACTCGCGAACCTGGCGGGAATCCTACTCAGGCGGCTGTTTCCGAACTCTGGCACTGTCCCTGTGGCCATGTCCGGCGGTGTCTTCGGAAGCTCCGCGCTGGTACGTCAGATTTTTTACAATTGTCTTTGCTCGGAGCATCCTAATGCCACCCTCAATCCAAGCGTGATTGAGCCGGTGCGGGGCGCACTGGAACTGGCGCGCCAGGGCGCGGCGAAGTAGATTTTCGGTGGAGCGCCTGGGCTGCACTCTGACACCGCTTCGCGGTTAGCGAAGGATGCAATTTGCACGCGCCTGGAAAATTCATGTCTGTCGACGATGCGATCGCGGCCGGCACCGCCCCCGAAGCCCTTCCTGCTTCTCTACTGGAAGCTGTCCGCAGCACGTTGCCGGAAGCGCTAGCTAAAGCTGCATCTAACCCCGCGCTTACCGAAGATATTGCCCTCGTCCTTTTGAAGCAGACCGATTTGCCCACCCAGGTGCTCGATCGCCTGAGCCGGAACAGCGGCGTTATGAAAAGTCGCAAAGTGAAGTTGGCACTGGTGGAGCATCCCAGGACGCCGCGACACATTTCCATTCCCATGGTGAGGCACCTGTTTAGTTTCGACCTCATGCGAGTAGCGCTTACACCCGCCGTGCCTGCCGACATCAAGATGGCGGCTGAGGAATCGCTCATCAACCGGCTGGAAAGGCTCTCGCAAGGGGAACGGCTCTCGCTGGCGCATCGCGCTTCGGGACGCGTTGCTACTACTCTCCTGCTCGATCCGGAGCCGCGTGTGGTTCACGCCGCGCTGGAAAATTCCCATTTGACCGAATCAGCCATCATCAAAGCGCTGATGCAGCGTGATGCGCCTGAGGGGTTCGTCAGCGCCGTTTGCTACCACGCGAAGTGGTCGCCGCGGTGGGAAATCCGTATTGCCCTGTTGCGCAACGGGAAGACGCCACTGAGCCGGGCGGTGGAATTCTCGCGCTCGCTGCCGCCTGCCCTGGTGCGCGAGATCCTGCATGGCTCGCACCTACCGGCCGCGACGAAAAAAGGGCTGCTAAGGGATGTAGCGGAACGAAGCGGTGGTTCTGGGCAGGCCAGTTTCTAGCGCGCGGCCTTTGCGCTGGCCGCTGCTGAATCGTCCTGCCGGCCGTGCAGCAACTCCACCAGGGCCTGATATAAACGGGTTTTCATGGCGTGCCGCTCGCCCGCCCGCGTGATGTATCGCACATGCACTTCGATTCCGGCACTCGTCGGACGCAGGCTGACAGCCGGCGCTGCTGAAACCGGCTGCGCCCGGTAGCGACTGGCGGCACGCTGCCACTCCTGCTCGGCCGCGACCACGTTGGCCTGGGTCTGCTCCGTGACCATTTTCTGGATGGCATCAATCACGGGATACGGATCCTGGCTCGCCGGCACAAGAATCTCCACTTCGTCCCAGAGCCATTGCCCGGTGGTCGAGAAGTTAAAGAAGTGACCTTCAATCGCGAAACTGTTTACGAACGCGACTTTGCGGCCGGTCGGATGTCCGCTGTCAGTCCAGTTTCCGGTTTCGAGCAACACCGTGCGCAGCAAACCGATTTCGACTACCTCGCCCACCACTCCATCGATCTCCACCCAGTCGCCCACCCGAAGTCCATTGCGGCCCATCAGCAGGAACCAGCCAATAAATCCCATGATGAAGTCTTTGCACGCAACCGTGAGTCCGGCGCCGGCGAGCCCAAGAATCGTGGACATCTGGTTGGGCAGGCCAAACAATATGAACAGGATCAGGGCCAAGCCCAACGCCTGCACAGCAAAGCGAATGACCCCGCGCAGAGTATGCAGACGGGTGCGTTCCACCGCCAGTCGCACGAAGAAATGATCGACCAGCCGATTGCCTAGATACACGCCAAACAGCACCAGCAAAATCAGCATCGCGGATTGCAGCATCTCGTGCTCAACCGCGCGCTGACGAACTTTGACCACATCGATCCAGCTGCTGTACGCCGTGGCCAGATCGTCCTGGTCCTGGACGCGCTTGGCGAAATCGCTGAGGTCTTTCTGGTCGACGGAAATCTGATGCAACGAGGTGATTGCCGATGCCGTGCTGTTCGTTGAACTGCCACCGTTGCCGGAAATGGCGTCGAGCTGGCTCTTGGCCTGCTGCGCAATCGCCTCCTTGTTGGAGACTTCCATGCCTACCTGGGCTTGTAGCGTCTCGTGGTGTTGTTTGAGGCTATTGCCGGCTTGTCTGGCTTCGTCCAAGGCCTGCTGCAATCGAGCTTGGTTGCCGCGCAAGGTGTTCCAGGCGGAAAACTGCGCGATCGCGGCAGAGGCACCGGTCTGAAGATTGCTGTTGGGATTGCCAGCTCCGGTCTGAGAATTGCTGGTCTCGTACTCCTTCTGGGTTGCCTCATGACGGTTGAACTGGCGTTGAATCCTGCTGAGGCGGTCGGCGCCGGAGCGGATCAACTCTCCCTTTACGTCTTCCAATTCATCCTGGTCGAGTTCCAGTTGGGCCTTAGTCAAATCGATTTGCTGCTGCAGGGTGTCTCGTCCGCGATCATCTTTCGCGCTGGCGAGCTGCTTCTGCAGCTGGTCAATTCTGTCGTGATCGGCTTTGACAGCCGCGTCAGCTTGATTGGCGTGAGCATAGAGTTTCTTGCTTTCGGGCGTTGGCGGAGCGGGATGCTCGGTGGCCTGGCGCATCTCGTAACTGAAAGCGATATCTACGGCATGATCGGCCAACTTCAATGCCTGGCGCGAATATCGCTGTTCTTCCCAGTCGGACGCGAGGGGCACCATTGCGCGGGCAGTCAGCAGCGGTTGCTCATCCACGATCGGAGGTCTGCGCCCTTGTGAACCAGTGGAGCTGGACTGCGCCGATTGACGAGTCAAAATCAGGCCCACGGCAGCCGCCAACACCAGGGCCAGCAGCCCCAGGGTCACGATCCATTGATGAGCTTTCATCCACATAGTGCTTGGAACAGACTCGCCTGCCGTGATTATACGTCGCCGACAACTTTGTCGAGTCCACTCACTAGTGCACTCCGACGCAGGAGCACCGCAGTAACCTGTCTTGCGGACCGCGATGCCGCTACAATCGCGCCGATGGGCGAGTACTTGCAAAACCTCTTTGCCCAGTACTGGCAGGAACAGGACTGGCGGCCAACCTCACGCTACACTGTAGCGGTCTGGCTTGTCTTTTATGTGGGGTTCTTGATATACGCCTTTAGCAAGCACGGCGCCTTTCTCTTTATCGATCTGGCCAATCTAGTGGTCCACGAAGGCGGACATTTGCTGTTCGGCTGGTTTGGACCCACGCTCGGACTTTGGGGAGGCACAATCCTGCAATGGCTGGTACCGCTGCTTCTGGCGGCATACTTCTTCAGCCAAAGACAGACGACGGCGTTCGCCTTCTGCTCATTTTTCTTCTTCGAGAATTGGCTCTACACAGCAACCTACATGGCGGACGCGCGGGTTATGATTCTGCCCCTGGTCACCGCCGGCGACTCCGATTACGTGGAGCACGATTGGCACACCATTTTTTCCAGCTTAGGCGTACTGCAGTACGACACAAGAATCGCCGCTATCGTGAGTTTTCTGGGCTGGCTCGGAATGCTCGCAACGGTGGTTTGGCTGGTGCAGAGGAGCCGCAAGGATGCTCTTGCCCAGCAAGCCTAGACAAACCCCCGATGTTTGCAGCACGAACTACGTAAGGACAGCTGTCCTCAGCTGTCCAGTCGAGCGAGGCTCGACCCGGTTCTTGCCGAAACTAAAGACAGCGGAGCATGGCTCCGCCGGACAGCGGGGGCGGCTGTGCCCGGGTTGCTTCTGGCAGATGAGCAGCAACCCGCTCCCGGCGGCGTGGCAACCTTGACCGGTTGTGAACAGGGTGTTAGTTTCGGTTTCACACCGGAATGTCCAAGGGGCGTAAGTCTGAGTCGGGCAGGGAAGATGCGGCGTCCAGTCGATCTTCTCCGGGTCGTGATCTCGCGGACTTCAGCCGCCGCAATTTCTTGATGTGGTGCTGCCAGGGCGCCTCCGCAGCGTTCGTCCCGGCTGGTTTGCGCGGTCTGGCGTTTCCCTTCGCTTACGCTTCCGATTCGCGGACCTTGACCTCGCCCCTCAGCGAATTCCATCTGCATCCTCACTACCGCGCCCAGTTACCGCTGGAGGCGACGCTGCTCAAGACGCAGCCGGGCCTCGACGACTTCGTCACAGAGAAATATCAAGACCAGATTGCCGCCATTCTTGCCGAATGGAGCGCAGGCCTTTTGGGGTCTCCACAAGACGTGCGGGCGGTAGAGAAAAGTCTCGCTTCAAGTTTTTCGGGATGTTCGTTCCGCCCGGTTGAATCGAACGTGGTGCGCTCCGGTCCGGCGGTCGAAGTCCGTAAAAACAAATTCGCACGGGAGCCTGCCCTCGAGAGGGACACATTTCTCGGGGAGTTGCGGTCCGTCATGGGTTCTTTCTCGGCGCTCGTCACTGCCGAATTTCAGGTGACCAGTATTGACGCCGGGTCCTCGGCTCTTTCGGCGTCCAATTTCCCCAGGCAGATGCGAACCACTGTGCGATATGAACTGGTGGGCGCGGGCAAAGACTTCTACCGCGAACAGCGCGTGGGGTATTGGGAACTGGAATGGGAATCATCAGCCACTGGCGGTTTTCGTCTGCGCCACTGGCGATTGTCTGATGAGACCCGGAGCCGGTCCGCCGCGCCAGTCTTTGCCGACATCACGGCGCAGGCTTTGGCCGGCAATGCGTCCTACTCATCCCAATTGCTCCGGGGAGCCGACTACTGGCGAACCGTTCTCGACGTGGCGTGCGGCATTGATGTCTACGGACACAACGGGGTCTCAGTCGGCGATATCGACGACGACGGATTTGACGACCTTTATGTTTGCCAGCCTGCCGGTCTTCCCAATCGCCTTTATCGAAACCGGGGTGACGGAACTTTCGAAGACATCACGGAGGCTTCCGGAGTAGGTATCCTGGAAAATACTGCGTGTGCGCTTTTTGCCGATTTCGATAATGATGGCCGGCAGGATCTGATCGTGGTGCGCACCAGTGGGCCGTTATTGTTTGTCAATCAGGGCGGCGGCAAGTTCCGCCAAAAGCCCGACGCGTTTCGGTTTGCCTATCGTCCGCAAGGAACGTTCACGGGCGCAGCCGTGGCCGACTATGATCGCGATGGCTGGTTGGACATTTATTTCTGCCTCTATCTCTATTACCAGGGCACCGACCAGTACAAGTATCCCTCTCCTTATTACGACGCGGAAAACGGCCCGCCCAACTTCATGATGCGCAATCAGAGGGACGGCACTTTCCGCGACGTTACCGCCGAGACGGGCCTCGACAAAAATAATACCCGCTACAGTTTTTGTTGCGGGTGGAGCGACTACAAGCGCGATGGATGGCCCGACCTTTACGTGGTGAATGACTTTGGGAGGAAGAATCTTTACCGCAACAACGGCGACGGAACCTTTACCGACGTCGCGCCGCAGGCGGCAGTGGAAGACGTCGGCGCGGGCATGGGCGTGTGCTGGCTCGACTATGACAACGACGGCGTCGAGGACCTTTACGTAGCCGACATGTGGTCGGCGGCAGGAACGCGCGTCTCGACCCAGGAAGTCTTTCAGAAAAATGCGCCCGAAAAAGTGCGCGCCCTTTACCGGAAACATGCCATGGGGAACTCTCTGTTTCGCGGCATCGGCGGCGACACTTTTCAGGACAACGGGGCGTCCGCAGGGGTTGAAATGGGCCGCTGGGCGTGGTCAAGCGACGCCTGGGATTTTGACCATGATGGTTTTCCTGACCTGTACATTGCCAACGGAATGGTGTCTGGCCCGGCGCGCGATGACCTGAACAGTTTTTTCTGGCGGCAAGTGGTGGCGAATTCTCCGGTAGAGGCGAAGTCTTCCCCCGACTACGAACAAGGTTGGAACGCGCTTAACGAACTCATCCGCTCGGATGGCACATGGAGCGGATACGAACGGAACGTCTTCTACGCGAACAATCGCGATGGAACATTTTCCGACGTTTCGGGCGCGCGTGGGCCTGGATTTTGTCGAGGATGGCAGGGCGTTCGCACTCGCCGACTTCGATCATGATGGCCGCCTGGAAGTGTTCCTGAAAAACCGCAACGGCCCGCAGTTGAGGCTTTTGCAGAACGTGATGAAAGACCTGGCTCCGTCGATCGCTTTTCGTCTGCGCGGCAGCAAGAGTAATCGGGACGCGATCGGCGCGGCAGTCACGCTGGAAACCAACGCTGGTCGGCAAACGCGCATGCTGCAAGCCGGATCGGGATTTCTTTCTCAGCACACCAAGGAAGTGTTCTTCGGCACTGGGAGAGACCAAAGGCCCGGTGCGAGCGTCTATCCGCTGGCCGAGCGGGCTGGTGCAGGAACTCCATGACCTTCCGCTCAACCACCGTGTGTGGGTGGAAGAAGGTTCGGAGCCATCGCGCATGGAGGCATTCAAAGCAAGTCTTCAGGGGCTGAAGCCCAGGTCTTTCACGGCTCGGCACGGCACGGCCGAAGCCGTGCCCTCCGGTAAGCCCGTTTCCGATGAATCCGAACAGCTCCCCAGCATCGTTGAAACCTGGCTCCTCGCGCCTGTGGCTGCGCCGGATTTTGCCCTTCCTGACCTGACGAACCAGATCCGAACTCTGGCCACATTTCAGGGCAAGCCGGTGCTGCTCAATTTCTGGGTTGCAGGATCGGCAAGCTGCAGGGAAGACTTGAAACTCTTCAATCGGCTGCATGCGCGTTGGGCTGCCCAGGGTCTTCAGCTATTGACGGTGAATCTCGATGGTCAAATGGACGCCGAAAAAGTCAAAGCATACGCACGCGACAACCATCTTTCATTCCCCATCCTGCAGGGGTCGGACGATCTGGCCGGCACCTACAACATTCTCTATCGTTATCTTTTTGATCGGCATCGCGACCTGAGTCTTCCAACCTCGTTTCTCATTAACGGTGGCGGAGAAATCGTCAAGGTCTACCAGGGCCCGGCGAATCCGGAACATGTCGAGCAGGACTTTCAGCACATTCCGCGAACCGCAGCCGAAAGACTGGCCAGAGCGCTGCCATTTTCCGGTGTACTCGATACCCTGGATGTCAAGCGCAATTATCTCAACTACGGGTCGGTATATTTTCAGCGAGGATATCTTGACCAGGCCGAAGCATCATTTCGGCAGGCCCGGAGCGATGACCCAGCGAGTGCCGAGGCTCTGTATGGGCTGGGAAGCGTTTATCTGAAACAGGAGAAGACCCGCGAGGCGCGCGAAAACTTCGAGCGCGCGGCCAAACTACAAGCCGGCTATCCCGATACTCTGGCCAACGCGTGGAACAACCTTGGTCTTCTGGCAACGCGCGAAGGGCACACTGCCGAAGCGATCCCGTATTTCCAGGAGGCGCTCAAACTCAATCCTGATCATTTGATCGCGCTCGAAAACCTCGGCAACGCGTATCGCCAGCAGAAAAATTGGGATGAAGCCCGCGTCGTGCTGGAGCGGGCGGTAGCGGTCGGTCCCCAGGATCCGGAGGCGAACTACAGTCTGGGGATGGTCTTCGCGCAGCTCAACGACAATGACCGGGCTTATGAGTATTTGCAGCGAGCGTTGAAGTCTCGCCCGGGCTATCCCGAAGCGCTGAACAACCTCGGCGTACTCTACCTGCGGACCGGACAGCGGGATGAAGCAGTGGCCAGCTTCGAAGAATGCATTCGGTTTGCGCCGGCCTTCGATCAGTCGTACATGAACCTGGCCCGGGTGTACGCCCTGGAAGGCACGCCAGACAAGGCTAGAAGCGTGCTGCTCAATCTACTGAAGCAGCATCCGGGACATTCGGCAGCGCAACAGGCACTCCAGCAATTGCACTAGTGATCACTCATGGAGGACGGGGCGATCCCGCCCGTCCAGCCGGGCGGGGACGCGCGGCCTCCATTGGCGCCACGCGTTAAGGCTTCGGTGGCGTGGGCGCACTCAGCAGGTCCACGAACATCTTGTAGAACTTTTCGGTGTTCAGATCGACCTGTATTTCCACGGGCTGGAGATCGATTTTCGGTTTGTCACGATCGCTCCAGCTGAGGATGCTGCCGTAGCCCGCGCCGCGGCCCAGGTCCACGTCCATGAAGCGGGTTTCTGTCTTGGTGATCAGGCTCGAATCAATCCATGCCGCCGATGCCAATTCATCCCAAAGATAGTTGTATTCGCCAGACAGGCGGGAATATTTGCCGACGTACTGCGCCGCCGGCGAGCTGCTGGCTTTGATGCGGTTGACCAGGTCAGCCGTCATTCTGGTCTTCACTGAGATGTCCACCGTCGTGCAGATCATCTTTTTCCACGGCGCGCGCAGCACAATGTGGGCCGCTTCGGGATCGAACCAGATGTTGAATTCGCGCCGCGGAGTGTTGATGAACTCGGGGTCAGTAGTTTGCGGATTCAAACTGGCACCCATGAAGACCAGTTCTTTGGCCAACTGTGGGAATTCGGGGTCGATGGAGATGGCAAGCGCCAGGTTGGTCATGGGACCACCCGCGTAAATCGTGACCTCGTGTGGATATTTGCGGACCATGCGGACCAGAAAATGCGCCGCGTCTTCATCAAGCGGTTTGGCGGCGGGCTTGCCCTCCGGCATATCACCAAGTTGGTCTGGTGGATGATAAAGCCTGGGAGTCCAGGCGCCCAGCCAACTGTAGTAACCGTATCGCTGTTCCCAGAGTTCGGTCTCGTCTTTTCGGCGGACCAGGGGATACTCTGCTCCCGCCACCACGGGGATATCGGTTCGACCGATAAGTTCGAGCATGCGCAGAGTGTGCGCAACTTCGGACTTGAGCCATGCGTCGCCGGTTACGACGGTGATGCCCAGGACATCCGTCTGCGAAGATTGGATCAGCAGCAGCATCGACTGCTGGTCGGTCCCGGCGGGTCCGGCGGCGTCCTGATCGATGATTATCTTGCGTTTTTCCTGTCCCCAGCACATAAGGCATGTCAGCAGTAGCGCTGCCACAACCCACACTCGGCCGAATTTCATCATTCCCCTCGGAGTTGGAAACGGATTCTTCTTGTGATTCATCTTCGCGGGCTAATCAGGATTCCCGAATTGCATTCGGACCGTTGGTGAGGAAACCCGAGCCTGTTCTGGAAGATCTTGCATTGTAACGCCCGTCAAGAAACACCGCCACCTCTTGGCATTCGTGGTAGCGGCTCAGTTTGAACAAGCCCCCTACACCGACGTCATCCCGAACGACTTGAGTCGTGAAGGATCTCGCGGGTACCGCCCATCGAACGCCAGTGTACATATCCGCTTCGCGCCAGATCCTTTGCAAGCTCAGGATGACTCCCTCATAAAAAAAGAGAGAAGAATTCAAACTGAGCCATTGCCGCATTAGGCGGCACGTATGTTTTCCATGATCGGCACGGAACGAAAACGTTTTAGGCTCGTGGACTGCGCTGATTGCGGTCGCCGAACCTACCGACTAGAATGAGTGGCGCGCGATTGCTCTTGTTTTGACTTTTGCAGTTTCTGCTTTCTCCTATGAGCTGTTTCCGCGTGAGCGTAAAACAATTCGAGTATTTGGAAATCTTGGTCGCAACCTACCTTTTGGCGGTGGCTGCGCTTCTCACCCCATCGCTGATCCAGGGGCAAGCTGTTCAAAGCCCGTCCCCTGATCCTTCCGATTCCGCTACCCTGCAAGGGTCAGTCCAAGATTCAACAGGTCGCCCGGTTGTGGGTGCGACCGTATATCTGCAGGTCAAGGACGGCACGCAGACTCTATCCGCCCACGCAGACGCAAGTGGGAGTTATCGCTTCTCCGGTCTTCGCGAAGGCATTTATATGTTGCGCGTGGAGATGGCCGGATACATCGAGGCCACGGTTGGCCCCTGCATACTGGGACCGAAGGAAGCGAAGAGATTTGATCTGACGCTCGAACCTCCTAAAGGTCCTCAAGCGTCTTCGCTGGGTAAACCAGGAGAAGGACCGCCGGAGTTTTTCGATGAACCACAATTTACCGTGGCCGGCGTCACCGATGGCACCAATCTTGGTGGGCATGGTTCGAATACGATTGTCAGAACAAAAGAATCGCTGGCTAACGACATCGCGTCTCTGAGCGTCTCGGGGGACAAGCCCTCGGCCAGTAGCCTGCCGCCAGCATCGAGTGTATCCGTCGACCCTGCTGAAATGTCTCTTCGTGCGATGGCGGAGCACGAACCGGGAAGCTTCGATGCAAATCACCGTCTGGGGAAGTTACTGATTGACCGCGGAAAGGCTCCGGAAGCGGTTGCCTATCTGGAGCGCGCTTCACAGGTCAATTCCGCCAACTATGAAAATTCCTACCTGCTGGCGCTCGCTTATGCGGACGCCGGTCATTATCAGCAGGCACGCACCAATGTGCGAGCTTTGCTGACTGCTCAGGAGAAGGCCCGGCCGAGTCTTACTCAACAGGATCAAGCCGAGCTGCATCACTTGCTCGGCGACATCGCAGAAAAATTGGGTGATCCCCTCGAAGCCGTCCGCGAGTATCAGAGTGCAGCCCAACTGAACGCCAGTGAACCCAATTTGTTCGACTGGGGAGCCGAGCTTCTGCTGCATCGCGCGGCCGAACCGGCCATCGAAGTTTTCAACAAGGGTAATCGTCTGTTCCCGCGGTCCCCCCGGATGCTGGTGGCGCTGGGGGTGGCTTGGTACAGCAACGGTTCGTACGATCAAGCCGCAAAGCGGCTGTGCGAAGCCTCCGACCTGAATTCCGGGGACCCACAGCCGTACCTGTTTCTGGGCAAGATACAGAGTGTCGAAACCAACCAGTCAGAATGCTCGGTCGAGAGGCTGCAACGGTTTGCGAAGCTGCAGCCAGAAAATGCGCTGGCCAATTACTACTACGGAGTCAATCTCTGGAAGCGGCGCAAGGGGCCGGATGACGGCGAAACCGTGGCGCAGGCAGAGTCCCGACTGAGGCGAGCCGTCCAACTTGATCCGAACCTCGGTGTTGGGTTTCTGCAGCTGGGCGTGCTTTACGCTGAGCGAAAGGATTTTGCCCGCGCCATCTCCAGCTATCAGGATGCGATCCACGCCAGCCCGCAACTGGAGGAGGCACACTACCGTCTGGCGCAGATTTACAAACGGACGGGAGATAAACTGAAAGCTGACGAGGAGCTTCAACGTTACAACCAAATATCGAAGAGCAAGGACGAGGAAGTGGAACGCGAGCGGCGTGAGAGCCGGCAGTTTGTGTATACGTTGCGGAGTCCGGCTTCGGCGGCACAGTCTCGTTAGAAGCCTTACCGCAAAGGACGCAAGAGGCCTCGCAAAGTGCGCAAAGGAATTCCTTGCGATCCTGGCGGAGTTCTTGGCGTCTTTTGTGGATAAGATCTTTGGGGATCAGTGGGCCCGCGTCGGGGCGCTCATCAAGCCGATAAACATCCGATAAAACTTGTCCGTGTCCAGATCAAACTGGATTTCAACTGGTTGCACCGTGCTTCTTTGTGAGCTTAGTTTCGTCAAGGAAGTCGGTGACCGCGGCTGCTAGTGACCGATGCCCATTCTGGCCATCTGGCGCCACGGCTACGCCATTGTTCAGAGCATTGAGTTCGGCCTCTTTGCGCTGGCGACGGGCGCCGGCATCGGCTGCATTCTTGCCGACAGAGAGACGGATACGCTTCGCGCCGTCGCGCCACTCCAGGTAGTACGCGCCTTCCGGGTGCCTCTCTTCCCGGCCGTTCACTAACACAACATCTGGCTTGATGCGGCCATTCGCTGAGAGTACTACGCGGCAATAACGCGGACCTTTGGCGGTCTGGACTCATTTAGTGACGTTGACTTCGCGGTTGGGCATTCCGATGATCCCTTCACTGTGGTATCAGTGTAGGAGGTTCGAGCGGCACTTCCAGGGATTCATCCAAGGACACGCATTGAACGTCGCGTCCTCGCTTCTTGCTGTGCCGCGACCGCGCAAAATCGGTCAGAATCTGACGCATTAGGTGCGCGCACACGCCAAAAAAGTGAGCTCGGTTTTGCCAGTTGATGTCTCCGCTATCGATCAGCCGCACGTAGGCCTCGTTGATGAGCGCCGCTGTCTGGAGCGTGTGACCGCGCGGCTCGCGAGACATGTAGCGATGCGCCACGCGATGCAACTCTTTGTAGACATAAGGAGTCAGCTCGTCCAGCGCCCTCTGGTCCCCTGGCTCCAGGCTTGGAGCAGCCGGGTTATCTCCCGCGAACCTGATAATTCCATGGCACATGCAGGAGGGCCAAGCGCCCCCCAATTTGGCGGAATTCTACCATGCCGGTTCGCCCCTAGCGACACTTTGCGCCGTTGAGAACCCTTCCCTGACGTGGCAGTTTTTCGAATCACTTTCCGCATTTACTTGTAGAGGGCGAAAAAATCAAAGGGAGATGAACCATAGTCGCCCGGAGGGGGAGATATGAGACGGATTCTCGGAATGTCAGTACTGTTAGCAGAAATCGTCGTGGGGGTTACGGCCTTCGGAGGAACGCAAGGGAGCAAGCCGACAAGCAGCAGCGTCAGCGTGACTACTACTGTGTACGACTACGATGGTGGAGGCGTGGAACTCCTCATGAGGAGCGACGATTACAATGGGTCCGGACAGGCCACCTATCCCAGCGCCATTGTCAACGGCGAGTTGGACATAAGTCTCCTCAAGCAGTCGCTCCGAACCCTCTGGATCACCCCTAACGATCCCGTCGGCTCATCAGAACCCGCGGGTCCGCCGGCTGGCTACTATTCGCAGGGTGTGCAATCGCTCAGTCGCTGCTTCGACCAAACGGGCAACACGGTGCCGCTACAGAATGTCACCACTTGGAGCGGCAACTGCAAACTAGGGATTAACTTCGATTCAGGCGGCACCCTGTACAAGCTGTTAATGAGCCCGTTCCCATTCAGCGGCGCTGGCGACGGCACGCCTATATGTCCCTCAACGGGATGCCCCCCGACCGGGGTGGTCACAGTCACTTGCCACAAGGTGAGCAACAGCCAGTGCTTCAGTTGGACCATTGTGCCCAATGCCAGCGCGCCCAATGCGAACGCCGCCAACTTGTACTACTACTCACCGAAAGGGAGAACTACTACTTGGGTATTCATCGGCCAGTACTACAACAGTTTTCGCATTGAGGTGACAAATCCCTGACAGAAAAGAGGATTTTATGAAATGGGTCGCTTTGCTGATTTTGACCATATGCCCACGTCTTATGCGGCCTAAGTGCATGTAATTCAGGAAGGCAGAACCAATCGCAAATAAGGAGAATAATTATGAAGTGGGGAACTTCGCTGTTGGGTGCGTTTCTCTTACTTGGCGTGCTAGCGGGATGTGGGGGCGGTGGCTCCAGCACAAGCACCAGCAACAACGGTGGTGGCTCGAATGGCGGTGGTTCACCGCTGTCTGCGGGTACGGAACTTCTGTATGTTGGTGACAATGTCGGTGTAATTCACGGATTTGGCGTTGATCCTAATTCCGGTAAGCTGACTCCGCTACCGTCTGTGGCGGTCACCAACCAAGCTGCCGCTGGTGACGTTGGACTGGCAGCTGATTCCGGGGGCATGGTGCTGTACGCCACGAGTGCAGGTGTCGGTGGACCCAATGTGGCGTCGTTCATTGTGGATAAGATAACGGGCACTTTAACTTTTTCCAGTAGTGTGGCGCTGTCGATCGCTCCCCGTAAGCTCGCTGCCGTGGAAAGTAACCTCTACGTTATCCCCGATCCGGGTGCCAATACCGCTCAGCTTTTTGCATTCAGCATCAATGGGATCAATGCCGCTCTTACCCAGTTGAGCCCGACGGTCACACTCCCAGGGGCAGCGCACGATCTGGTCATAGCTGGTTTCGGAAATAACATCCCATCTTGGATGGGCCTAACTTTTGACGGCACTTCTGGGGGAGAGATCGAGGGAATCGTGCGGCAGCCCAATGGCGGTGCGACAGGACTGCAACTGGGCTCACCCACCAGTAGCAGCGGGAATAGCCCGCAGGGCATACGAGTTACCCCGGACGGGAAGTTTGTGGTCGTAGCCAACCAGGGGACAAGCAACGTGTCGGTATTTTCGCTAGATGCTAGCACTGGCGCACTGGCTGCCGTGCCCGGATCTCCATTCGCCAGTGGCAATGAACCTGCACCGGTAGCAATCGACCCAAGCGGCAAGTTCGTATTCGTCGGCGACACCGGAGGGAACAGCCTGTCCGCCTACACTATCGACTCGGCCGGCAGCTTGACACCTGTGACCGGAACACCGATCCCACTTGGGGACAATGCCCAACCATCATCAATCGCCGTGGACCCAGCGGGTAAATTCGTATACGTCAGCATCGTGCCCCAAGAGGTGGCAGGATTCGCTCTGGACCCAAGCACGGGAGCGCTGACGCCTATCACAGGCTCGCCATTTTCGGTAGGCGCTGTGACTCGCGATATGGTCTTCGTGCCATAACCGACGATGCGCACGTAGGAGTCGATGCTGCCTCGCTGCAAGGGAGGATTGATTGCTTGGCGAATTGCAGTACCGAGAAGGAATTGCGCGAACAGTAGTGCGAACGCGCCATTGTCAGGATATCCGTAAATTTTCCTGCATTTGGGGCGTGAGGAAAAAGTTCTGCGCCTCGTCCGCGCACCACCAGCCAGCGGGATGCGGGATTGCTGCGTAGCGCCCTCCCCATCACTGGCAATTTGCACAAACCCGCCTTGAATCCCTTCTGCCCTGCAGGCTTAAAAAGAACGCGACCGGCAATGGATGGAGAAGACGGAAAACCAAGCGCAGGAACTCGATGTGCCAATGGCGCATGCCTTTTCCAAAGAGCAGGAGGCGTGGGCATGAATTTGCAAGATGGTTTTGTGTTCATGCGGGCGATGTGCCTTCTGCCGTTTTTCATCGTGAAATGGATGAGCCGCATGGGGAACACATCGCGTTCCTGCGGGGCGAGAAGCAAGGTCGGGGCTGCAGGTCCCCTCCCTGGTGCACCGTTAGGCGCCATTGACCGAGGTGATGGGCTAAGGCGGCTTGCCCCACTCGGTGAACCGGCGCTCTGCCACCCCAAAGGAGGAGAAAGCGATTTCGCCAGATCCGCGGGGAATATCGAATTTTTTGGTCGCGTTGCGGACCTGTGTTCGGGTATACTCCGCCACATTTCGGCGTCGGTCCCTACCATTCCAAAGAACCTGCCCAAAGGCCCTAGCAAGATAACAATCCGCCGAGCGACGGGAGGGCATGATGATGGGCACGTCAGTTAACTCCATGCTATCAATCAGGCTGTGTGCCTTAGGTCTGATCATCTTGGCAGCGCCGGCAGTTTTTTCCCAGACCATTGCCACGGGTGAAGTTACGGGCGCTGTGGTCGACCCCGTCGGCAAGGTGGTCATCGGTGCGATGGTCGAATTGAAGAGCACCGATACCGGAGAATCACGCGCGGTTCAGTCCAACGCTTCCGGAGTTTCTCACTTTCCCTTCGTAAAGCCCGGAGCATATGAGATATCCGCCAAATCGGAGGGCCTGAAATCGGATACGGAAAGCTTGGTCGTGGCCGTCGGGCA
Organism: Terriglobia bacterium; assembly: GCA_963803655.1. Classification (GTDB taxonomy): domain Bacteria; phylum Acidobacteriota; class Terriglobia; order Terriglobales; family Acidobacteriaceae; genus JAIQFF01. The sequence continues at coordinate 683,892 of CAWDNR010000003.1, read as the reverse complement.
AGTGCAGGTCCTGGACCTCCATCTCAAGTTGGAAGGTGCGAGAACGGTAGTTCTGGTGACGGACGCGGCACCCCTGCTAAACCCGGATAATGACAATCTTGTCTACACACTCTCGTCCCGGCAACTCGAACTTTTGCCATTGCCGGGCGGGGACCTCGTGGCGGTTGCGTACTCCACGCCGGGCGTGGTCATTAGCAACCAAACCTGCCCCGGCTGCGCAGGGAATTTCGTCGTGCAGGGTGTGGGCAGCGTGTCTAACCTATTCACCGTGAATGGAATCGACGACATGGATCCTTACCTCAACGTGAATAATTTCGGCACGACCGGAATGCTGCTCGGCGCAAACGAAGTCCAGGAGGCTTCGGTCATACAGAATGCATTTGAGGGCCAGTACGGGCGTCAGGCGGGTGCGCAGGTCAATTACGTCACCAAGTCGGGCACGAATGCTTTCCACGGGAACATGGTGTACAGCTACAACGGTACCGTGCTGAACGCGAACGATTTCTTCGCCAATGCCAATGGCACTCCGCGCCCGCTGGCCATCTCAAACCAGTACGCCGCCTCTTTCGGCGGGCCGGTGGTCAGGAACAAGCTGTTCTTTTTCGCCGACACCGAGGGACTCCGGTTCGTGTTGCCCAGCAATTTGGTCGTCGCCATTCCCTCGCCGGCGCTCGAGAGCTACGCCCTCAGAAGTATCCAGCCGTCGCAGGTTTCCTTCTATCAGAAGATGTTCGACCTTTACAACAACGCCCCCGGCGTCGATCGTGCCGTTCCGGTTACAACCGGCAATGGTCTCCTTCAGGACAGTTCCGGAGCACTGGGTTGCGGCAAGCTCGCCGGCACTCCCACTGGAACGGGCACCATATTCGGAGTCAATGTGCCTTGCGTGCTAGCCTGGGATGCCCCCGCTTCCCAGCCGACTTCGGAATGGCTCCTCTCCAGCCGCCTGGATTACAACGTGAGCGCGAACCAGAGGCTGTTTTTCCGCTTCAAGACGGATCATGGCTACTTGCCGGTCACACCCAACTACATCAGCCCGCTCTTCGACGCCTTCGCCCGGCAGCCGGATTATGAAGGGCAGGTGAACCACACACTGATGATTACGCCTCGCCTCGTAAACAACTTGATTGGGTCCGTCACTTACAACAACTATGTGGTTTCCATTCCGGACTTGGCCGCCGCCCGCCGGGCGTTTCCAGTCCGGATGGCTGCAATTAGGGACGGCGGAGCGAATGGCGGCCCAATTACGGCGCTTGGCCCACCTAACGCGGTTCCGTTTGGACGCAGGGCCGATCAGTTTCAGATCATCGATGACATCGCCTACGGCACCGGCGGCCATTTCTTCAGAGCAGGCGTGAATTATCGCTATAATCCCGAGGCCGACCTGACCTACGCGCACGTCGACGTGGGGAAATTCACTCTTTTTGGGATGGACGAGTTCGCTGGCGGAGCGCTCACGGGACAGAGCCCTAGCTTTTTCTCACAGACCTTTAGCGCCAACCCCGACCCCGTACTTCACCTTCGCCTCTACAATTTCGGAGCCTACGTTCAGGACCAATGGGCACCGACTCCGCATCTGAAGGTTACGACTACCCTCCGGTTTGAGCGCACTGGTAATCCGTACTGCGTGAATCGCTGCTTTGCCAGGCTCACCGAACCATTCCCGGATCTGAGCAAAGGTCTGTCGGTTCCCTACAACCAGTCCATCCAGGCTGGCCAGGGACACGCATTCTATGGCATCGAGCCGCTAGTCCCGCAGCCGCGCTTCAGTCTGGCTTACAGTCCGGGTTGGTCGCGCGGCACGGTCTTTCGGGCCGGCGTAGGCTTATTCTCTGACTTATATCCCGCCATCTTTGCGGACACTAACGGTGGAAATCCGCCCGACACTTTCTTCGCGAAGATTCAGACCGGCCTGATCAATGCAGGCGGACCGGGATCCGCACCGGCGATCGCAGTTGCCTCGGCCAATGCGTTTCAGAGCGGATTTGCCGGCGGCGACACATTGACGCAGATTCAGCAAGCGGCCGCTCCCGCGCCGTTTGCTCCGCCACAGTATTATTCGATCCCATCAACCGTGCGCAGCCCAAAGTCTCTCCAATGGAATTTCGAGATCCAGCGGCAGCTCGGGGCTGATAACGTTCTTGCGTTGCGGTATATGGGCAATCATGGCTACAACATATTCGTCACTGACCCAAACGCGAATGCGAGCGCGGACCCTACCTTCTACCCCAACGGCTTTGCGGGGTTGCCAGCGGAAACTCCGGATCCGCGCTTCGGCGTGGTTCAACAACTGACCAATAATGGTTACAGTAACTATCACGCCCTGCTGATCAATTTCCGGAGGGCGTTCGCTCACGGCTTTCAGGGGCAGATCAGTTACGACTGGAGCCACGCCCTGGACACGGTATCTAACGGCGGGGTGGTGGCTTTCAGTGGTTCCGCGCTGCTGGGTCAAATCAATCCGGTCAGCCTGAGGTCACTGAACTACAGCAACGCCGATTACGATGTCCGCCACAATCTCACCGGAGACTTCATCTGGGAAATGCCCAAGCTCAAGAACCGGTTGATGGACACAATCTTCGGACGCTGGTCGGTTGGAACCAAACTGAGCGCGCACACCGGGACTCCCTTCAGCGTCACTAACAGCGATGCCTTCCCGTCGGCTACGTTTGGTGGAGTCGCGCTGGCCGATGTGACTGGCCCCAACACCCGCACCGTTTGCGGCCCTTCAGCAGTTGATATGCCTTGTCTCACGGCCAGCCAGTTCGCGCCCCCAGCCCCACAAGCAAATTTCGGAAATCTGCCAAGGAATTCGTTCCGCGGACCGGGATTCTTCAATATTGATTCGTCGCTTTTCAAAACCATTCCGGTGCGTGAACGCATGCAGCTCACATTCGGCGCCAGCGCCTATAATCTCTTTAACCATCCGAATTTCGCCACCCGAACTCGGACGTTGCGTTCCCTGGCCTAGGCCTGATCACTTCTACGACGACCAATCCAAGCGGTCCCTATGGCGCGTACGGGGGCCCGCCGGGACGAGCGCTTATGGTAACCGGTAAATTGGTGTTTTGAGGTTGCCCGCACCTTGATCGCGGGCAATCGCTCAGTCCGGTCCTGGAAAGGAGGGAACAACACAGGCTCCTCTTGGCTCTCGTAGCGTTGGTGGCGCGCTACTTGCCCGCAGCGCAATACGGATCATTGTTCTCGAATGACCGGCAGTAATGCTTCCTGATCGCTCCTGACAAACGCCCTCGTGGGAAGCCGAATTCGTTCTGGGTCCATCGTGCGCTAACCCGAGAACCTCCGGGGCTGAAATTGCAGGAACTTCCAACAAATCAGAATGCACGCGAGGGTCAGAAATGCCAGGTGCATGTCTGGCCTTTTCTCATAGCGTACGCGGAGACGGCGAAACTGATTCAACCATGCGAAGGTACGTTCCACGACCCAGCGCCATCGCCCGAGCCCGCTACCATGTTTCGTATTGCGCATTGCGAGCCGAGGTAAGATTTGGCGCCTTCGCAAGGCACGCCGAATGCGCTCGGCATCGTAGGCCCGATCCCCTAGCACTCTATCCGGGCGACAGCGCGGCCGACCACGCGGGCCTTGGAGCAGCGGAATACCGTCAACCAAAGGTAGAGCCTGGGTTGAATCGTGACAGTTGGCTCCGGTCAGTTTGATGGCCAAGGGGATGCCGTGACCATCGCAAATCAAGTGGCGCTTGCTCCCACGCTTAGCCCTATCTGTCGGATTTGGTCCAGTCAGCAGCCCCCAAAAACCGCACGCACCGAACAGCTATCGACAACAGCATGCGACCAGTCGATCTGACCATCACGCGAAAGCCAATCCAGCAATGCGAAGTGGATCAAATCCCAAATTCCATCCTGCTGCCAGTCCCGCAATCGTCGCCAGCAGGTCATACCTGAGCCGCACCCCAGTCTTTTCGGCAGCATCTGCCAGGGAATACCGGTTCGGAGCACGAAAATAATGCCCGCGAGGCAAACCCGGTCTGTCAGGCGCGGTCGGCCACCTTGCGGTTTGGGCAAAGGCATTGGGAGAAGCGGTTCGATCAAACCCCACAAAGTATCAGGAACAAGCGCGGCAGCCATGTCAAGAGTCCCCCAAAGAGCAATAAAATGCCGAAGATACTACCACGGTACAAGGGGAGTTTTGTTACAGGCTCTTAATGAATTGTCCTTGGGTTTGGTACGCGCATCACGTTTCTAGGCTGGCAACCCGAATAGACCAGCACGGTCATTTGTTGCCGGTCAAGGCGCAAGTACTGCAGCGTGTGCACGTCGGAAACTCAGAGTAAACGAAGCGTCTCATTTCCTCGGCTGAGGAGTGCCCGCGCGCAGGGCACGACTGAGGACCACTCGAATCAGATTTGAAGCGTATACTTCGACGAGAAGTACATGAGTTGCATTATGGATGCTACAGCAAATCTGCAAAATATGAAGAAGCTGGACGATTCTTGGAACGCACAGGACTTGCCAACTTTTCGAAAATATCACGCGAAGGATTGCATCGTGCGCTGGCCGAATCAGCCGCCCACCCACGGTGTAGACGCCCACGAACAGGAGGCGATTGCATTCTTCAAGATGTTCCCAGACCAGCACCTCGTCAACAATCCTTACAAAATCATGTTGGGCCAGGGCGAGTGGACCTGCACGGTTGCCGATTTCACTGGAACCATGAAGGGTCCGATGACTATGCCTGATGGAGCTTTCATTCCTCCCACGAGCAAGAGCTTCCACGTAGATTTCTGCACCGTTGCGCGCTGGAACGACCAGGGCCAGATCGTGGAAGAGAATCTTTTTTACGATTTCATGGGCATGCTGAAGCAAATAGGCGTGATGCCGGACCAAGCGCAAAAGGCGGCGTAACGACGAGCGATCAAACAATGGTCGAGCGGATGCCAGCGCTGTTTGTCGGACATGGCAATCCGATGAATGCGCTGCTGGTAAACCCTTATACGAAGCAGTGGGCAGCTATCAGTGCGACCCTACCGAGGCCCAAGGCGATACTTTCGGTCTCGGCACACTGGTACATCGAAGACGCAGCCGTCACCGTGAGCAGCGCGCCGAGGACAATCCACGACTTCGGTGGCTTTCCGCGCGAGCTGTATCAGGTTCAGTATCCCGCGCCCGGTGATCCTGACCTCGCTGCGCGCGTCCAGAAATTGCTTGCACCTGTGCAGGTGCGCCGCGACAACCGCTGGGGTCTCGACCATGGTACTTGGTCGGTTTTGCGCCACGTCTATCCACAAGCTGATATTCCAGTGGTTCAACTCAGCATTGATGAAACGCAACCACCCTCATTCCATTACGAAGTCGGCAAGCGCCTGGCGCTCTTACGAGAGGAAGGCATTCTCATCCTCGGTAGCGGCAACATCGTGCACAACCTGCATGCCTATGCTTGGGGACGGCACGCACCGGAGCCGTACGATTGGGCGATCTCGTTTGAAACTCGAGTCCGCGAGCTGCTCCTCGCGGGAGAGTACAAGCCGCTCGTGAATTACGAGGATCAGCTCGGCAGTGAAGCGGAACTAGCAGTGCCCACGCCGGACCATTATGTGCCGCTGCTTTACGTTGCCGGCACTCGCACACCATCCGAGCCGCTCACGTTTCCTGTTGAGGGCGTAGATGGCGGTTCGGTTTCGATGCTCGCAGTGCAAGTGGGCTATTAAAACCTGGGGAGCACCCTAGAGGGAACAACCTCGCCTAAATCTGCCTTTGTGACCACCGTGATCCGAACTAAGGGCGGTCCCAAAAAATCACCTGTGGTTCTCACCTGTGGTGTTTCCGTTTTACAGGACTTACGACGTACTAAGGCAGTCCTCGGCAGCTTGTAAAGCGTTGTAAATACTCAAAAGGGGCGTTCTGAAAAGGCTGCCGTCGGCGTTCGCGGCGAATCCAGGGGTCTCGGCGAAGAATCGAGGCTCTCGTCACATCTCTCGCAGCCATCGTGCGACCGACTTCGGGTCAAACCGTACACAGGTGCCGATGCGGAACGATGGAATCCGGCCGGCCTTCGCCTGCTTAAAAATCGTGATTCTCGAGACGGTCAACATGCTGGCGAGTTCGTCTGCTGTCAAAGCACGGCCGATCCGCTCGATTCGGTCAGGCAGTGACATGGGTTCCGCCGTATTGTTTTGGGGATTACATGATTGCATATACCTCCTATGTGGATTTACTTTCGCGGCAGGTGCCGCATACTGCTGTTGGACCTGTGGTTCGAGTTCAATAATCACATGCCGGCCTTCACGCCTCAACGGAAGGGATCGCCCCTGTCCTGATCAGCACCGTATTCGCCTCTTGGCCTGAGTTTGCAATAACGCACTTCGCGTAAATCTGCAGTCTGTCGGGTGCACGTATCGGCGACGGGCTCCATTGCCTCCTTGTCGTGTACGTCCGACTCATAAGGACCAAAGATTTCCAGTCGGTCGCTCCGACCTAAAAGCCGCTAAGTCCTTATTTTCACCAGTGAAGTTCACTACATTACTGTGTACTGCTTGGGGTTGCTCTTGGTCTTGGGGTTGGGGTTGCTTGTTCATAAGCGACCACGCCCAGATGAGCCGACCACTGGGTGAGCGAAACTTGCGTGACTTCGCTCCAATTCCTTTGAGGGCGGTCGAGACGGCTTTCTTCCAGTCCACTTCGGTGCCGCAGTCAAGATGGGCCTGTGACATAGCGTCACGGAGCCGAGAATTGACAAGATGACTTGGTAAATCACCTGAACCCCAAGGAAGCCCTTTGGCCGCACGGCGTAAGATGGACAACCGAGTCGGTTTTGCCAGTGAACTCACCAGTGAACCCGGGTGTTCATTGACCAGTGAACTCGGTTCTGCGTTACGAATCTGTGATCGTCCGAGCCAGAGATTCCCGACCCGCAGCCGATTGACGACGCTCTGAATCGCCTTGTCTCGTTCATCATCACCGCCGCTAAAAGGTTCACATACCTCAGCGGCGACTTGAAGCATCCGTTCGGTCACTGCTTTCGGAATCCCGCGTGTTGCTAACTCCCCGCCAAGGCTCTTGAAAAATCCATTGCGGTACTCTTTCGGGACGAGTGCTCCGCCCTTGGCATCGAGCGACAGGACCCCTTTGGTCGCGCTTGCGCCTAATCTCCTTGCCACCGAGCCAAACGCTTTCTTCGAACTCGACTTCCTCTACGATTTCGTCCCCTTCGGGTGTGTGCTTGTATAAAGTATTCCCGCGTCGGTCCACGCCTGCCGTTTCGGCCACTGCCATGAAAACTGGGTAGTCAATTTTCCTGCCAAGGGTTTCCGCGTTGATCTCTTCTTCCGTTTTCTTCTTGAGAAACAACAAGCTTGTAAGAATTCCGACATTGGCCTCAACAATAAATGCCTCTAAGGGCACTTCAACGCATGCCAAGACCCAGCAATGGCGGAGAATCCAACGGCGAATGTGCTCGTCTCCCGGATTACCAAGAATGCCGTTCGGTAAAACGATACCCATCCGCCCGCCCTCCCGCAGCCACTTGACCGAACGCTCTATGAAAAGGACTTCGGGCGCCACAGCATGCTGGAGACCAGACTCCGCGGCGACCTGGTCTCCATTACGCTTCCAGCGCCGAGCGAGATCGTGGCTGGCGAGGATCGCCGGATCAGTAATCGGAATCTCAGACCCGAATGGTGGGTTGGTCATCAACACATCGATGCTGCCGAATGGAATTTTCTTCCTTGCAGCCTCGTTCCCATCGAGATGGCTTCGCGGAAACGCACAGGCTGTACCGTCTCGCGAGGGAGCAAGTTTTCGCGAATGACGGAAAGATCGGGCCGCACGAACAGGCCGCCGTGATTTTCGGCTTGTCTTTCTCTGTCCAGGTCAGCGTGTTGGCGTAGCCAGCGCCTCGGTCGAGGCCTACGGCCATGTAACGAGTTTCCTGCCGGGTGATCAGGGTAGGGTCGATCCAGGCGGCGGCTGCGAGTTCGTCCCACATGTACTCGCCACCCTGGCCGGTCTGGTAAAAACGGGCGATGTAATGTGCCAACGGTGTCTCGCTGGCGTCGATCTGCTTGATCATCGCGGGCGTCAGGCGGGTCTTGACTGAAATGTCAGTCGGGGTGCAGACGATTTTCTGCCACGACGCGCGCAGTACGATCTGCGCCGCCTCCGGATCAAACCAGAAATTGAATTCGTGTCGAGGATTGCTGACGAACTCAGGGTCGTCGGTCTGGGGTGCCAGGCTTCCGCCCATAAAGACCAGTTGTTGCGCCAACTCGGGGAATTGAGGATCGATGGAGATGGCGAGCGCCAGATTGGTCATCGGGCCGCCTTCGTAGATCGTCACTTCATGCGGGAACTGGCGTACCTTGCGAATCAGGAAGTGAACCGCGTCTTCGTCCGAGGGTTTGGTCTTGGGCTGGCCTTCGGGTAGGGGCGGAACGACAAAAGGATCGTGCCACCATCTCTCATCCCACGCGCCTGCGAAAGCCACTTTGCCGAAACGCTGCTGCCACATCTGCGTTTCTTCCCGGCGGCGCACCAAAGGGAAGACGGCCCCGGGCATTACCGGGATATCGGTGCGCCCCATGATCTCAAGCAGACGCAGCGTGTGCGCTACCTCTTCGTCACGCCACTGGTTTCCGCTGACCACAGTGATCCCGAGGACTTCAACCTGGGGTGACTGAATCAGAAGCGCGAGAGTCTGCATGTTGCTGCCGCCCGGCCCGGAGCCGTCCTGGTTGATGATTACCTTGCGCCGCTGCTGGGTCCAGCCGGAGGAACTCGCCAGCAGCACCCACAGGAATGCCAGGGCGAACCTGTTGCATCTGGTCATTCGGCCTCGGGTTCGACAGAAAAAGAAAGGGCAGGCTGAACACGGCGCTGGATTCCTCCAGCTTGCTCAACCTGCCCCAATTGAGATCGCACAGTCAGCGTGCCCTAGAAGTTGAGCTTTAGAGCGAACTGAATCACGCGGGGGTTGTTCACGGTCCCGTTTACGACTCCGAAACTGGACGACGAATCCACGTCCTGCATCTGGCTGGCGCCGCCACCCAGATAGAACTGCGCGTGGTTAAAGAGATTGAAGAACTCGGCCCGGAATTGCAGAAACATTCCCTCGCGGAACGACAAGGGGAAGTTCTTGATGGCGGAGAAATCCGTGTTCACAAAGCGCGGACCATAAAGCGGCGTGCGGCTGGAGTTTCCTAGCTCTCCCGCGGGTGCGTCCTCGAAAGCGCATGAATTGAACCAATTCGCCAGCGTATGCACTTGTGCGGGCGCGGCGCAACCTGGATTCGCGGCCACCGGCCCCGGCTTGTTTGGGTCGCCGACTTCATTGGGACGGTTCAGGCTGCTGCCGTTCCAGCTGAAGTTCACTCCGGAGCCGCTGAAGTTGCCATTCGCGCTCGCGACCACGAAGAGCGGGAATCCAGAAGTGACCTTTTCAATTACGTTGACTTGCCAGTTACCCAGAATCGCGTTGCCCACGCCTCCCATGTTGCTGCCAAATGCCTTGCCTTTGCCAAACGGCAACTCGTAAAGAATGCTAGCAGTGAATTGGTCATTGAGGTTGATTTGAGACAATCCCCAATCCGCTCTCTGAGTTCCGGGCAACGGCCAGTAGATCGCACCCGGGGTTGTGCCGGCTCCGTCGGGAAAACCGGAGTCGAAAGTGCGGGACCAGGTGTAGCCTAAAAGCGCGTAGAGACCGTGCCGCACGCTCTTCGTCTCCCCTTTGATTTGCAGGGAGTCATAGCGCGCCGCGCCATTGTCGGTGATATTGGAAACGTTGGTGAACTCTCCGTAGGGCGCGGTGAAAGCTGATCCGCCCGGGCCGCAACCAAAGGTATAACCCGGAACCTTGCCACCGCACGCGCCCGGAGAGCCCACGTTTTCATTCAATCCATCCACCAGAATGCGGGAGCTGCGTGAGCCTGCGTAACCAGCGGTCAGGACAAAGTTGCCGGGCAACTGGCGCTCAACATTGATGTTGAACTGCTGTACCGTTCCTTGTTTGAAATTAAGGTTTTGCGACTGAATGGTTCCGGTAAAAGTCGAGGGATCGGGTTGCGCTGTAAAGGGCTGAAGGTTGGGTTGGAGGAGAGCAAGTTGCAGCCCGCAGTTCAGCGGTGCTGCCGACGTAGCGTTGCCGAAGGGACAAGGGCCGCCAGGGAAGAACCCGAACTGATCGATTTCGGCGTAGTAGGGCGGATTCTGCCAAAGGCCCTGCGCGCCTTGGCTCCAGGCCGAATCGTGATAGATCGCATACCCGGCACGGATGGCGGTGTTCTGGCTTCCAAACGGCTTCCATGCCAATCCAATCCGCGGCTCTACTGCTCTTTTGTCGAATTGGACGCCCGCAGCCCCGTCGCTATGAATGCAGATGGCGCAAGCGGCCTGCGGGCTGTTTCCTGCCACCAGATACTTGCCGGTCAAGAAGTTGAAATTCGCCTGGCGACCTTGGGCTTCGCTTTCGGGCGTCACCAGGGCCCAAGCCACACCGATATTCACCGTCAAATTCGGAGTGACCCGCCAGTCGTCCTGCACGAAGGGGCGGAACATCTTCCAGCGGCGTCCGGTGGTGGCGCCGTCAAACGTCTGGTCGTGAATTCCGCCACTGATTTGGCCCAAAAGCAGATCGGCCACGTCATCGCCGGTGAATGAGCCGCTGCCACCATTCAGGATGAGGAAGCCGTCCTGGAAGCCATTGGTCCGCACATTCATCTGGTTCGCGCGGAACCCCATGCCTACCCGGACGTCATGTTTGCCGCGAATCATGTCCAGAGTGTCTGAAACGGAGTAAACGTTGGTGCCGCCCTGGAAAGGAGCAAAACCGCGATCCCCGAGAGAAAAGTAACCGGACATCTGGGTCGAACTCAGGCCACAACCGATGCAATCCTGGGTTGACTGGTTCAGGCTCGCGGGATAGCCAGTGATGCCGCTGCACTTGCTCCCCAGATCGGCGCCCTGAATGCCGAGAGTTGCCGCCTCGCAGGTGCTGTCCCCAAAAGACTTAATGTGGTTGAAAATTCGATTGAAGCCCGCATTGAACTGGTTGATGGTGCGATCGGAGAACATGTGGGTCTCCGATATCGCCACGTTTCGTCCGTGGTTGGTGATGTCCTGCGTGCTCGCGAAAGGGTTCTGCTCGGCGAATCCTGGGGAACCGCCGGGAACGAACGAGACCGCCTGATCGTAACTAAAGCGGGCAAACACCGAATCCTTGCCGGAAAAGGTGTGGTCGAGGCGGACGTCGAACTTGCCTTCGTTCAGCCTTCTGACCGGAACATTCGTGTAGTTAAAGCCCAACGGCGCGTTGTTTGCATTGTTCGCGGGATAAAGCCGAATCATTTTCGCGCCGACCGGGTCGAACATATTCGCCGGGATCTTGTTGCAGGGCACGCCCGCTGCCTGGGTTCCATCAGCCAGCGCCGGAATCCGCGTTTCCCGCGCCGTCGCACTGAAAGGGGGCGGCAGTGGGAGCGTAAGGATTCTTCAGGTTGGGAAAACTTGCGCTTCCTCGAGGGTTGCCGAACGGATCGAGGCTAAAGTCACCGGTCAACATGGCGGCTGTGCGGAACCAATCCCACGAACGGTATGCCGTGGCGCTGCATTTTGGCTTCGTAGTCAGCAAAGAAGAAAGTCTTGTCTTTCTGAATCGGGCCGCCGAGCGACCCTCCGAACTGATTCAGATTGAATTGTTCCCGGCTCGAAGCAAAGAAACTTCGCGCATCCAGCTTGGTGTTACGCAAGAACTCGAACAAAGAGCCGTGCAGCGCGTTGCTTCCTGATTTTGTCGTCACCAGTACGGTCGGACCTGCGCGGGTGCCGTATTCCGCCGAGTAGTTATAGGTCAGAACCTTGAATTCCTGGATGGCATCAATCGAAGGCAAAATCGAGATGCCGCCGGCGGTCAGTTCGTTATTGTCATTGCCGTCGAACAGCCAATCCGTACTCTGGACCCGCGATCCGCCGACCGAAAGCGAAAACGTTCCGCGAGCCGAGACTTCGCTGCTGGCGCCGCCGTTAAAGAAGCTGTTGGGATTGGTCTCCTGCGTGGTGCCGGGCGTCAGGGTTGCCAACTGCACAAAGTCGCGGCCGTTCAAGGGAAGGTCGGAGACCTGATGAGCGGTGATTACCTGGCCCAGCGTGGGATTGGTGGTCTCCACCGCCACTTCAGTTGCGCTGACTTCGATGGTGGACGTAACCGACGCGGGCGCGAGGGCGAAATTCACTTCGCGATGCTCGTCCAACTGGAGACGCAGGTCCTTCTGCTCGGCGCTCTGAAAGCCCTGGAAATCCACCCGGATGGTGTAGTCACCGACGGAGAGCAAAGGGATGAGGTAATGCCCGGTATCGTCAGTCTTTGATTCGCGGACGATACCCGTCCCTTGCGCAGTCGTCTTTACGCTCGCTCCCGCAACTACGGAGCCGGTTTTGTCCGTAACCGTGCCCGAAAAACTTGCCGTGGCCTGGCCGTACAGAAGCGGGCAGATGGGAAATACCAGCGAACAGAAAACTACCAGCAGTGCTTTCTTAGTGAGCATCAAAATCCCCCGTGCGGTCCTCATCGAGTGGCGATCGGGACGCGGTCTTGCCCCACGCAATCCAAGTCCTTGATTACGCGACGATACCCGGACACTAAGTCTACATTCAAGACTTTTCGTGTCCCTTGTTCACAAAACTTCGCGCTTAGTTGGCGTTGTTGTCGTCACGGACAACGGATCAATTGAGAATACAGATTTGATCTAAAATCTGGTGCGCAGAACGATACTGCCATTCGACCGCAAGTGTCAACCGCAACTCACCTGGAAAAGCCGTTTGACGGGACAGCAGCGGCTTGTCATTTTGCGGTGTTAAGCCGTGTAAGGGCCTGGTCTGTGGTGATGAAAGTTGCCCCGAGCTCCTGAAGTTCCGCAATGGTCCGGTTCCCATCCTCGGAATTGAGGGTCTCGATTGCATCCCGAACTACAGAGACGCGCCGACCGCGATCGATCAAGCCCTTGGCCGCCAAACCCACACAGAATTCCGTGACCACGCCAAACACGACAAATTCGACATCCGGGCCCAGTCGCTTTACCAGTTCGTGGGCGTGAGTGCTCCTGAAAATGTCGAGCGTCTGCTTCTCTAGCACAATCTGCTGGTAGTGCGAAAAATCTTCCGGCAGGGTGGACGTTGCTTCGTTCGGGACAGTAATGACACGCTCGGTCAACGCCTCCGGCACCAACATTGCGCCAGGCGTACCTTTGAGACAATGCGGGGGAAATATGGCGAACTCGGGATCATCCTGGGGGTGATAGCAGCCATGCGAGACCAGAAAAACGCGGTCCTGCCGGGCGGCATCGGTGAGCCGGCAAATGTTGGGCAGCAATTTTTCGGCCCCGGGCACATACAGCTTACCGCCCGGCAGCATGAAATCGGCCTGGACGTCCACTTCCCAGAAAATGAGATTGCGAGATAACATACGCGTTCCGCCTGGTCTCCGTGATGCAAGCAAGCTTATAACATTGTTTGCGGACAACGGAATTCCGTCAAATGTCTCAGGCTAGGGAGGTGTGACCGATGGCCCACCATGAGCTCGCCCAGAAAACTCCAGCGCGACTTCTGATCCGGAATATCGGTCTGCTGCTCAGCGGCGATCTGGAGCAGCCGATTCTCGACGCCGATACCGTGGTGGCAGTTGATGGGAAGATCACGGCGGTGGGCAAGGAAAAAGATATCGATTCCGACGGCGCGACTCTGATCATCGATGCCAAAGGCACCACCCTGGCCCCGGGGTTGATCGACAGCCATGTGCATCCGGTCGCCGGAGATTGGACGCCACGCCAGAACCAGATTGGCTGGATTGACAGCTACCTGCATGGCGGAGTCACGACCATGATTTCCGCGGGTGAAGTGCACACGCCCGGCCGTCCCAAAGATGTAGTTGGACTGAAGGCCATGGCAATTTTTGCCCAGCGGGCGTTCTCCGCGTTTCGACCCGGCGGCGTAAGGATCCACGCCGGCGCTCCGGTGATCGAACACGGGATGGTCGAGCAGGATTTCAAAGACCTGGCGGCGGCCGGCGTCACCATGCTGGGGGAGGTCGGCCTGGGAAGTGTGAAAGATGGATCCACGGCCCGCCAGATGGTGGCCTGGGCACGCAGATTCGGGATTCAGAGCACCATCCATACGGGGGGACCTTCGATTCCCGGTTCCAGTTTGATTGACAAGGACATTGTGCTGGCGGCAGACGCCGATGTCATTGGTCACATCAACGGCGGCCACACGGCGTTGCCCGATGATCAGATCGTGACTTTGTGCGAGAAATCTTCACGGGCGTTAGAGGTGGTCCACAATGGAAATGAGCGAGCTGCCCTGCTCACGCTGCGCACGGCAAAGGACTTGAAGCAACTTGACCGGGTGATCCTGGGCACGGATTCGCCGGCCGGTTCGGGGGTGCAGCCGCTGGGCATTCTACGCATGATTTCGCTTCTGGCGTCGCTCGGCGAGATATCCGCGGAGATCGCAGTCTGTTTTGCCACCGGCAACACGGCGAGGATTCGCAAGCTGGACTGCGGACTGATTGCGCCCGGTCGCGACGCTACCTTTGTGATGATCGACAAAGCCCAGCATTCGGCAGGAAAGACCGTACTGGAGAGCATTCAGCGCGGAGACTTGCCGGGTATCGGGATGGTGATTGTTGACGGCATGGTGAGCGCTCAGCGCAGCCGTAACACACCTCCGGCAACAACCTCGCCAGAGATGGCGCTGGGCTAGCAAGTACTCCACGACGTCACCCCGCGTCCTGGTTACCAAAGTGCGCCAAGGTGACTTTCAGAGAAGTCTGATCTTGGAAAGACTCTCATAGACTGTATGTCATAGGGGAAGTGCCTGCGCGAATAAGCGGTTCGAACCGCCGGTGACGTAGCCGAGAGCCGGCGACGCTGGTGCGGACTGCTTGGGCACTGGTATTGATTGATGCATAGCGGTCGCCTGATCATTCGCCACGCAACTCTTTCGATCGTCTTCGTATTACTGTATCTCGCACTGAATCAGCCTTCAGTCATTCTCATTTCTAAGCTTGGTTCTGTGGCATGGTATCCGGCCACGGGCCTCGTTCTGGCCGTCCTGTTGGGCATCAGTCCCTGGTACGCTGTGCTGGTCTGTTTCTCTGACGCCCTGGCGGGCGCACTGGTCTATCACCAATCTCCTTTATCGTTCGGTGAGACGGTCGGATCTGTCGGGGTTGCCGCTTGTTATTGCACGGCTGCCTACATTCTGCGGGGTCCGCTGCAAATTGACTTGGGACTGCGACGTCGTCGGGATGTCGTCCGCTACGTTTTCGTGACCATGAGCGCGGCAGTGGTAGCGACCGCGATCGGCGTAGCGTGTTTGGCTGCGGACAAATCAATCGCCTGGAGCGAGTTTTGGACTGCCTCATGGACATGGTTCGCGGGTGATGGAATCGGGTTGCTGGGGGTCGCCCCATTTTTCCTGGTGCACGTGTGCCCGTGGCTGAGAAAGCAGCCCTCGCCGGAGAGGGTCGAACCTAACCAGGAACGCGAGCGTGCCCGCAACCAGGTTATCCGTGTCGGTGCCGCTGACATAGCGGAAGCCCTTGGCCAGGCTGCCTCGATTGTGGCGATTCTCTGGGTCATGTTCGGACCTCGCCTGGGTTCCCTCCAACTATTTTATTTGAGCTTTGTGCCTATCATCTGGATTGCCATGCGGCAGGGAATTCGTCGGGTTGTCAGCGGATTGCTGGCGCTCAATTTCGGCATCGTTGTGGCGATGCACGTTTTTCCGGCCGTGGCCGGTGCCGCTTCCAAGATCGGCCTTCTTATGCTGGTGATTTCCGGAGTCGGATTGATTGTAGGATCTGCGGTGAGCGAGCGACACCGGATCGCGCTCGATCTTCAAGAACAGACCGTTCATCTGAATTCGTTGATAGAGAACAGCCCGTTCGGAATCGTCGTGCTGGATCAGCAGGGCCGGGTCGAATTGACGAATGCCGCGTTCGATCAGCTGTTTCGCTTTGCTCAAGGAGAACTTGCTGGCAGTGATCTGGGATGCATATTCGTACGCGATGATGCCCAGGCCGAGTCCACTCTTTCAATTGAGAAAGTCATTTCTGGAGAGACCTTGCACACGACGGTTCGGCGGCGGCGTAAGGATGGACACATCCTGGATCTGGAAGTACATGCCGTCCCCCTACTTGTGAATGGCCGCCTGCAAGGTTCCTACATGATCTACAAGGACATCTCAGAGCAGATTAGAGCGTCCGAGGCCGAGCGCCAACACGCGCAAGTACTGAATCAGCTGGTCACAGAGTTGCAGTTACGAACCAAGCAGATGACTTTGTTGAGCGAGATGGGAGATCTGCTCGAGTGTTGCGGGACAACCCAGGAGGCCTGCGCCGTGGTGGCTCAATCGGTGCAGAAACTGTTGCCAGAGGCTCTTTCCGGAGCGTTGTATCTGTTCAAGTCGTCGCGCAACCTGTTGGAGGCCGCCGTGTGTTGGGGCAACGCCAGCGTCTCCGAGCCGCTGTTTTCTCCTGACACTTGCTGGGGCCTGCGCCGTGGCCAGCCGCAGTGGAGCGAGCTGGCGGGGGGTATCAACTGCTCGCACCTGGCCGGGGGTTCAACCAACATATGCTTATGCGTGCCTATGGTTGGACAGGGAGATACCCTGGGCATTCTACATCTCGAGTTTGCGGGAGATGCAGAGACAAAAACCAATTCCAGTTCCGAGAGTCTGCAGGATTCTCAACAGCGGTTGGCGGCCACGGTGTCTGGACAAATCGCCCTTTCACTGGCCAGCCTGCGTCTTCGCGAAACCCTTCGTGACCAGTCCATCCGCGATCCGCTAACCGGGCTTTTCAATCGTCGTTTCATGGAAGAATCCCTCGAGAGGGAAATGCAGCGCGCTGTGCGCAAGAACCATCCAGTATCGGTTTTGTTCATCGACCTCGATCATTTCAAGCGCTTCAACGATACCTTCGGTCATGACGCCGGTGATCTGGTTTTGCGATCCATTGCAGACCTGTTCCGCAAACTCTTCCGGGTGGATGACGTGATTTGCCGGTACGGAGGAGAAGAGTTCGCCATTATCCTGCCCGAATCGTCAGCGGAGAATGCCGCCATACGCGGCAACGCACTGCGCGAAGAGATAAAGAAACTGGAAATACAGTACAGGAACCACACTCTGGGGAGGATTACCCTGTCCATCGGTGTGGCCTGCTTTCCTGAGCATGGACAAACGTCTGAAGAACTGGTGAAAGCGGCGGACCAGTGTCTTTATAAGTCCAAGTCGGCAGGACGGGACATGGTGACAGTGGCTACTCGCCGCAGCGGCGATCGCGACCTGGCCGACAAGTCAGCGGATTGATCGATATCGTGTAGCGCCGGTGTTCCGCCGGCTGTCTGGCAGGCATCTCGCCCGCCCATCGGGCCAGCTGGAGGCCGGCGCTACTGGCCCTCATTGCATGCCGAGCGATGCGGCGATGGTTTTCTTATACTCTCGCGCCTTAGCCATGGCTTCCTCTTCGTTCACCGTGAGGAGTTTTCGGTTGCGCATCACGATACGGCCGCCGATCACCACCGTCTCCACATCGCTGCCCTTGAGCGCGTATGCGACCTGGGCGTAAATGTCGTACATGGGCACGGCGTTGGGTTCGTCCAGGCTGATCAGAATGAGGTCAGCTTTCTTGCCCGCTTCCAGTGAGCCAATCTCCTTCTCCATGTGCAGCGCTCGGGCGCCGTCGATGGTGGCCATTTCTACCACTGCTTTCGCATTGAGAGCCAGGGGATCCATCTTCGTGATCTTCGCGAGCTTGGCCGCGAGGTCGATTTCTTCCATCAGATCCAGATCGTTGTTGCTGCCAGCGGGGCCGTCGGTGCCCAGCCCGACAGGCAACTCCGGCAGCACGCATCTCGGCGACGGGAGAAACGCCGCTGGCAATCATCATGTTGCTGGAGGGGTTGTGCACGCAGCCTACCTGCTTCTGCGCCAGCGTCTTCCGGTCGGCCTCGTCCACGAAAATGCAATGCGCGGACACGACGTCCGGGCCGAGCAGTCCGATCGTGTCCAGATACTGCACTGGCGACATTCCATTTTGTTTCCGGCTGTCGTCCCACTCTTTTTTCATCTCCGCCGTGTGAATCAGGATGGGCGCATGATATTTCCGCGCCAGGGCGGCTGAATCCTGAAGCGTTTTCTGCGAACAAGTGTAAATCGAATGCGGTGCCACCGCAGCATGGATTAGCGGATCGCCCTGCCATTTCTTCAGGAACCCCTCGGTATAGGCGAGCATTTCGGCTTCACTTTTATTGTCGGGCGCGGGAAAATCGATGAAGGTTTCACCCAGCACTCCGCGCATGCCAGCGGCTTTGGTTTCTTCAGCCACCGCATCTTCGAAGTAATACATGTCGGCGAAAGTCGTGACGCCCCCGCGAATCTGTTCCGCTGCCGCCAGGCGCGTGCCCCAGCGGACGAACTCCTCGTTCACGTTCTTCGCTTCGGCCGGGAAAATGTATTTGTAGAGCCAGTCATTGAGGGTCACGTCATCGTGCAGGCCGCGAAACAGGGTCATGGGGACGTGGGTGTGGCCGTTGATGAAGCCGGGCAGGACGAGCTTGCCTTGGGCGTCGATGGTCTGGGCGGCGTCGTACTTGGTTTCCAGTGCACTGCGCGGGCCCACAGCAATGATCGTGTCACCCTTCACGGCTACGGCGCCGTCGTCCAAGATGGTGCGGGATCCGTCCATGGTGACGACCGTGCCGCCGGCGACGAGCAGGTCGGCTCTTACTCTGTGCGTCTGCGACGCGAGGAATGCAGAGAAGAGAAATTGGGACGTAAGAATGAAAATGGCAAAGCGGCGAAAAGTCATTCGTAACCCCAGTGGCGACAGCCAGAAGTATTCTACGCGGGGGGCAACGTAGCGCCTCCGTCTTGAAGGCTGTCCGGGGGGCGTCTCAGCCGGCAAGATGCCGGCGCTACTAGGTCATGGGCAAAGAAGCACAGGAGTCGCAGACCGTAGCTCGAGGTGGTTACCGCAGGCCGTCTTCGCCCTTGATCTCGCCCTTGGTCAAACCTCCTACGCGCGGCAGCGGGCGGCCGCTATCGGTTACTGCGACTGCAACCATGATTTCATTAGCCCGAGGAGCGTCGTTGATTCTGACTTCCATGCCATCGAAGTGACTTCGGACGAAAGCCGCATCTTTGTGGCCGAGTGGGATATCGAGAACGACTCCCAATCCACCGCGCTTCTTCGAGGATGGTATGAGTGCAGCACCTTTACCAAGAACTTTCCGTACCGGCGCGCCCAGTTTGGGGTGGAGAATCGCCGCAGCGTGCTCGATCTCGCCATTTTCCCCAACGGCAGCAGCCTTACCGTAGCTTTCGACGCTGGGTGCGGGAGTACCCAGGGCCGCGACCGCGCGAAGCGTGAGCAACTCTCCCAACTCCTCGCCGATCGTCATCAGTTCGGACAAGTCTTCAACGTACTTTCCCGCGTAGGGATTCTCAATCACGGCGACGGCGGCGGCGCGTCGAGTCGGCGGATCGACAGCCCGTCCCATCTCGGTACGGGTTTCTTCGACGAACGTTGCAATCTTGCGGATGCTGGCTTTCACTATTTCGGCCATCAGCGCAACCCGTCCTCTCCTTTGATCTCCGAGGCTTTGAGGCCACCGACGCGGGCATGAACGCGCGGGCCTGTAGTCATCACCAGAGCGAGCAGGATTTCGTCGGCACGCGGGGAATCGGCCAGCCCGACTTCCATAGCATCGAAGTGACTCCTTACATAGGAAGCGTTGATGTGAGTGATGGGCACATCGAGCCGTGTGCCAGGGCCTCCAACCTTCTTGGTAGATGCCACGATGGCTTTCGCGTTGCCCAGAATCTCGCGCATTGCGTAGCCGCCGGGCACGTGCCACAAGGCGCCATGCTCGAGTTCGCCGGCTGAACCGATGATGGCTCCTTTGCCGTAACCCTCAACCACTTTGGGATCTCCGCCCAGTGCGGCGACCAAGGAGCGTGCCATTTCGAGGCCCAGCGGTTTGAGGTCATCCATGAAACCTGCAATCTCTTTGACATACTGGCCGGCAAAAGGATTGCGGACGACCGCCAGCACGGCTGCACGCCGCAGCGGCGTGGACGAGACCGGGCCACCTTCGTGAAAGATTTCTTCTACCGCCGTGAATTTCTTGCGAACCTGAACCTCAGGCATGAACCGGACTCCTGTGACCCTTTCGATTTTCACTGACCCGTGAAGCAACCCTGATTCGCGCGGAGCAGGCCTTGGCCCTGCATTACGCACCTCAAACAGTTTGAGGGCTTCAGCCCCTGGGGTCCTTATGACTGAACAGGCTGCGGAAAAATGCAGAGTAAATACCGCACCGGCTGAAGCCGCCATCAACAGCAATCTTTAATGCAGCGCTGAAGCGCTTCTCCACCCTAACTCCAAGTTCTCCAGCCTACCGAAAGTTGACAATTGCTCTCGACCGACGACGCGAGTGTTGCCCCGCAGATGCAGCGCCGCAGAGCGTATGAGCCCGTCGGCAAGAAGCGAGTGGGCGACGGCAGCCCCGGCGTCGAGTGCTGCGGTGATCTCGGCGGAGGAAAGTTCGCCAACTCCCTGGGTGACAAACCGGTCGCCGAGGTCGCTGTCCGGCGCGAGAATGCAAGCTGGCAAGCGGACAATACTGGGCTGGCCGGGCAAGTCCACCGCGTTGGCGATGATAGTTGCCGCCGCGTCAGCCATCGCCGCACGGTCGGCCAGAACTGTAACCGCGTCGGCAATGCCCAGCGAGAAACTGCGACCGCGCCAACCGCTGGTTGCGATACCTCGCACCGGCTGCGCCGAATCCACCGTCGCGGTTCCGAAAAGCGACGGATGATCTGGCCTCTCGACCATGCCCACAACAAAATGCTCGCCGGGCGCCAGATGCAATGCAATGTCCCCGCCATCGTTTACGTAAGCCCGCGAAAACCTACCCGCTGCTGTCATAGACCCCAGAATTTCCTCCGCGACGGCGCCTGCCACAGCCGCCATGGGCGTAATGAAAGTCCGTTCGCAGTAGGGCATGACTGCCGCCACCATCCGCCTCGCGATAGTCCTCGATGGCAGCGGGCCGTTGGTTCGTGTGGCTCGTCGCAAAAATGTAAGCTCGCTGCAGAGTTCATCGAGCACGTTGACGAAGCGCTCGGCCGCGGCCCGGTAGGCAGCGTCGACCTCAGTCGTTTCCCCAAAGGCTTCGACGATCAGATCGATGGGGCCATCGTGGAGATGAAGTCGACGGCCATCTTCCAGCAATCGTACCTGGGCCCGCGTTCTCATTGATCCGACCTCGGATCTGGCCTCGGCGATTTTCCCGGCGCCAGCGGCCAGGGATTCTCCGGGTTGGCGGAGAGTCGGCGGCGGCCCTTTCCGTCCAGGATGGAATCGAGCGAGCGAACGTGCTCCATATAGCCGCCCAGAGCTGCGTAATCCTTAACCTTTAAGGTGAACTCTATAGGCGCAACCAGCGCTGGCGTTGGCACATAGCCGAAGGCATGTTCAGGCATCCGGGTAACGTCGACCATGAATGTGATGCCGCCGCCAGGCCAGACGTAAACCGGTGCGCCGCCACAGGTGACCCGGGTCAGTGCGTCACGCACTGAGTGGGTAAGCCTTACCGGATTTTCCGTGACACCCGCCCGTAGCGACCCTCCGGCACCTCCCATAAAGAGGACGGTGCAGAGCGCGGGTTCGCAATTTTCCTTGATGCGGGCGACCGATTCGCTGAGCAGAGCGGGCAATTCTTTCTCCACCGGCCGCAGAGATTCATCCAGCTCAAAATATGCGTGGTGCTCGCCCGTGGTGCTCACCATGAACAACCGCAGTTTCGGCCAGGCAATCTTGGGGTTGAAATTCTGGAGAATAGAAAGAGGATCGGCGATATTCGTACCGCCCCACGCGGTTCCCGGCTCCGCTACTCGAAAGTAGCGGCCGGGAGTCGAGCGGTGTCCCTTCATCTTGATGCCTGTTTCCCGCACGCCCAACAACTTTCCTGCCTGATGCTCGGAGAGAACGCCGGTGATGTGGTCGTCGACCACGACCACCTCATCCACCTTGCCAAACCATTGCTTGGCAAACATGCCGATGGTGGCCGATCCGCAGCCCACGCGCATACGCTCTTCCTGCGTGCCATCAACCACCGGCGGCTTGCCCGCCTGCACAATCACCTTGGCCCCTTCATCGATGGTGAGTTCCACCGGCTTGCGGTCGCACAGATTCAGCAGCGTCTCGCAGGTTACCGTGCCTTCCTTGCGGCTGCCGCCGGTCAGGTGTCGGACGCCTCCGAGCGAAAGCATCTGGGAACCGTATTCGCTGGTGGTGACGTGTCCGACGGGTTCGCCCTGGGCCCGGACGAGGTTTGTCTCCGGACCGAGATGCCGATCGGTATCGATCTTCACTTTGACGCCGCAGTAGCTGAAGATCCCTTCGGTGACCACCGTGACCATGTCCACGCCCTTGGACGGTAGAAGAGATGATGAAGGGGGCGGGCTTGTAATCGGGATAAGTAGTGCCCGCACCGATGGCGGTGACGAAATTCTCCGGGCCGGTCACGATGGTGCCATCCCATTCGCGATCGCGATCGAGGAAGGGCACCACGGAATCGCCGCGCGACACGGCGCGATCGAGAACCACGTGGGGGTCGATGCGGATTAATTGTCCATTGTCGTTCGCGTAGCGATCGCATGCGCCCGTCCTTCCCGGCTTGATGTAGCAGAGAACGGGGCAGGCGTCGCATCGGATGGCGTCGTCTTCAGGCATGTTTCTGTTCCGTCTGGGCAGCTGTAGCGCCGGCGTCCCGTCGGCTGTCTGGCGGGCATCCTGCCCGCCCATCGGGCCGGCGGGACGCCGGCGCTACCCGATTCCGGATGGCAGCGCGTATGCGGTCGGGCGTTGCGGGCACGCGGCGAATACGTACACCAATCGCATCGTGGATCGCGTTGAGAATTGCGGGTGCGGTTGGGATCACTGCCTGCTCGCCGATCCCCTTGGCGCCAAACGGGCCAATCGACGAAGGATCTTCGATGAGAATCGACTCGACTGGCGGCATGTCGCCAGCCGACGGAATCAGGTAGTCATGAAGGTTCTCGCCTTTGCCGGGTAAAAACTCTTCCATCAGCGCCATCCCTAAGCCTTGTGCGGCACCGCCTTCGATTTGTCCTTCGATCAGCGTTGGATTAATCGCCCGGCCGACGTCGTGCGCGGCAGTGATGTTTAGCACGCGGACCGTGCCCAGTTCGGTATCGACCGCTATCTCGGCCAGGTGCGCGCCAAATCCAAAGACGGCATAGGGCGTGCCTTGACCGTTTTCGTCCAGCGGGCTGGTGGGAGGATCGAATGTCGCCTCCCCCGTGAGCACGTAACCGTGCTTCTCGAGGGGCAGGTCGCGCAGCCTGATAGTACGCTGCTTGCCGTCTTCCTTAACCGTGACAGCCCCATCTTCAAAGCCAATGACCGCGCATTCACACGCATCCGCTAAGCGCAGTATGGCCCGGCGCAATTCGATTCCGGCCATATGAGCGGCTTTCCCGGTAACGAAAGTCTGGCGAGACGCAGAGGTCTTGCCGCAGTCTGGGGTGATCGAGGTGTCGCCCGAGACCAGATCGAAGCGATCGATGGGAGCGCCGAGTGCATCGGCACAAATTTGAGTCACGATGGTGTTGGAGCCCTGTCCGATATCCACCGCACCCTGGTGAAGCGCGATCGCGGCCGTCTGCTTTCAATCCCACGCGAATGGTGGAAGGATTGGGCAGGGAAGTGTTGCCGCATCCGTACCACATGCCGGCGACTCCAACGCCCTGCCGGACCGGGCCGCTGGCTTTCGCGTTGAAGGTCGCAGCCTCGGCGCATGCGGCAGCCCACCTGGGTCGCAGGGCCTCGAAGCAGGCGCGAATTCCGACGCCCTCGCCGAGAACCTGGCCGGTGACCGTGGGAGTTTCATTGTTCAACGCATTCATAATTCGGAATTCCAGGCGGTCGATACCCGAGCCGGTCCGCCAGATCGTCGTAAAGCTGTTCCTGCGCGATAGCCGTTTGCGGCACGCCAAAACCGCGGAAAGCCCCCGCTGGCACGAGATGCGTGTGCACTGCTCTGGTGAGCGCGCGATAGTGCGGCACGTGATAAGGGCCCGAGGCGTGGACGGGAACACGTGCCGCAACCGTCGGTCCCCAGGAAGAGTAGGCTCCGGTATTGAAATCGGCAGTGAAGTCCATTGCCGTCAGCTTGCCGTCGCGAGTCGCACCCACCCGAACTCGGATGTGCGAAGGGTGACGCTTGGTGGTCGAGACGATCGATTCCGGCTCGCGAATACACCATGCGTACCGGTTGGCGCAGATGCCAGGCGGCCAGCGCAACGAACGGCTGGACAGAAAGATCAAGCTTGGCGCCGAACCCGCCTCCGACCGCAGTCGGAATAATGCGCACTGCCTCGGGAGCGATCCCAAGAATCTGTGCGATATCGGCGCGATCCATGTACGGGGCCTGGGTGCAGGCCTGAATCTCGATCTGGTCGTTTATTCGCCGGGCAAAACCGGCTTCCGGTTCGATGTAGGCGTGTTCGATGAAGCCAGTCTCGTATTCGTCTTCGACAACCACGTCAGCTTCCGCCAGGGCTTTTTCCACGTCGCCGCGAACCACGCGGCCTCGGACCAGCACATTGTTCTCGCGGTTGGCATGGATACGTTCGGCCTCGGGGGCGAGAGCCTCCGCAATCGTAGTCAACGCGGGCAGTTCTTCCCATGCGACCGGGAAACTTGCGTAGTCCAGAGCTTCGATGGCCTCGGCTTCGCCGACGATTGCGGCGATAGCTTCCCCTCGAAATCGGGCTTCAATTTCAGCAAATACCGGCTGGTCGGCGAAACGCGCAATCACCCCGTAACGATTCTCTCCAGGGATATCCTTCGTGGTCAGAACGCGATGGATTCCCGGATGCGCGGCGATGAAAACGTCGAGATTGCCAAAACGGAAACGCGCGTGCTGATAGGGACTTCGGATGGCACGGACGACCAAGGCTCCAGCCGGAATTTCGTCAGCTCCGAAAATCTCGGCGCCATCCACCTTACTCTGACCATCGAGACGGACGAGCCTGGAGCCCACCGCATTGCCGGCCATAGGCGACGGTTCAGCGATCTTGCCAGAGCAGGCATCTTGCACGGCGGTAATGATCTTGCGATAGCCCGTGCAGCGGCAGAGCACGCCGCCGATCGCGTCCATGACTGCGCTTTCTGTGGGCGCGGCGTTGCGCTCCAGAAGAGCGGTGGCTGATATCAGCATGCCCGGTGTGCATGCACCACACTGCGCAGCTCCGTGGCGAAGGAACGATTTCTGCAACCGATCATGGATCGGCGCGCGGATGGCGAGCCCTTCCACCGTCGTGATTTGATGTCCCTCGATCTGACCCGCCGCAATCAGACAGGAACAGACAGGTTTAGCGTCAAGCAGGACGGTGCAGGCGCCACAGTCCCCGGCGTCACAGCCGACTTTGGTTCCTGTCAGCCCAAGGCGTTCACGAAGCACTTTGGAGAGGCGTTCCATCGGCGAGACTGTCGCGGTCACCTGTTTTCCGTTTACAGAAAATGCGATGGAAGTCTCAGAGCCGGAGAGGGGATGTGTCGTCGCAAACATTAGCAACTCCCCACGCAGGCGTCGAGGGCGCGCCTGACCAGAGTCAGCGCGGCATCGTTCCGGTAACTCGCGGTCGCGCGGACATCATCTATCGGGGAGAGCTGCGCCAGATGTTCCGCCAATGCAACGGCGCCCAATCCGGCGCGTGCCGGGATGCCGACCACAGCTCGTTCGAGCGCGGTGAGCCTGCGCGCGGCAGCCGAGCACGACCCGACTGCGACGCGGGCCTCAGCGACACGGCCAGCATCGTCCGTCTTCACCACCGCCGCGACCATGGCGATCGAAATCACCAGGTAGCGCCGGGCGCCGAGCTTTAGAAAGGCGGAGGTGGCGTCGAGCTTTCGGGGAACAATGACGTGAGCCAGGATCTCATCGGGACCGCGAACTGTCTTCCGATTTCCCACGATGAAGTCGCCCAGGGGCACGCGACGCGTTCCCACAGCGGAGACAAGCTCTATTTCTGCGTCGAGCGCCAACAGAGGAGGTACGCCGTCGGCGGCAGGGGAGGCGTTACAGAGATTGCCGGCTACCGTACCGCGATTCTGTATCTGAATTCCGCCGATCTCGCGGGCGGCGCTCTTGAGAGCGTCGAAGCTTCGGGGAAGAGGTGTTGCGACGACCTGACTCCAGGTGGTAAGGCCGCCGATGCGGATGTGGTCTGCTTCGAATGAGATGCCTTTGATCTCGTCGAGGCCGGAGATGTCAATCACCCGATCGGGAGAGGGTCGATCACCCAGTGCGGGGAAGAAGTCTGTGCCGCCCGACAAAATTTGGCCCCCCTCCTGGGACAGCACATGAACCGCTGCGTCGAGCGTCTTGGGCCTGGAATACAAGTTGGCTCCCCACCGCAATTCGCATTTCTATACGAACGCTCTGGCTTTGTACAGCGACACTTCGCCCGTCAGCGCCCGTCTTTCCCGACGGTTTGCTAAGACTCGCGGATCCTGCCCAAACTTGTAGCGCCGAGGTCGCGCCGGCTGTCCGGCGGCATTCAGCCCGCCCATCGGGCTGGCGGGACGGCGGCGCTACTGTCACTGGGATGGCGGTGCCACGAAAGACCTTGCAGTTTACGGCAGGGGCACAAACTCCACGCACGCGGGCGAAGTGATTTGGAGCACTTGCCCGGTGGGAGTGAGACGTCCGGTCTTGGGGTGGATGCTAAAAACCACAACATTGTCCGATTGTTGGTTCGCCGCCAACAACCAGGAGCCCGTCGGATCGACGGCAAAGCTGCGCGGCGTTTTTCCATTCGTCGAGACAACTTCAACCTTGGTCAGAGTTCCTTTTATCGGATCGATCGAAAAAACGGCGATGCTGTCATGTCCGCGATTCGAGGCGTAAAGAAAGTTGCCGGAGGGATGCAGCGCGATTTCGGATGCGAAACTGGGGCCAGAAAATCGATCCGGTAGCGTAGAAATCGTGCTCAGCTCGCGCAACCCGCCAGTCGCCGGATCGTAAGCATAGGTCGCGACCGAAGACTGCAATTCATTGATCACATACAGCAACTTTCCACTCGGACTGAACACGAGATGGCGTGGACCCGAGCCGGGTTTGGTTTTGGTGATGAGCGGGTCTGGTCCCAGGGTTCCCTTGGAGGAGTCAAGAGGATAAGTGAACAACTCATCGAGCCCGAGATCAGCGACCAGGGCGAAACGGTTATCGGAAGACAAAGCCATCGCATGGGCATGCGGTCCCTCTTGCCGTTCCTTGTCCGGGCCGCCCGGGCCCCCGTGCTGCACGAAGGCCGAAACTTCGCCCAGTCGGCCGTCTTTTAACACAGGAAAGACAGCCACGCTGCCCCGCGGGTAGTTCGATACCAGGGCGTATTTTCCGGCCTGATCCAGTGTAATGTGGGCCGGCCCGGCATCGCGTGACGACACCTGGTTCAACAGCGACAGCTTGCCGCTTGCCGAATCGATGGCGAACGCACTCACCGCCCCGGTAGGCTGGCCTTCGTAAGTCGAAATCTCGTTGACCGCATACAGGAAATGTCCGCTGGCATCGACGGTGAAGAAGACCGGGTCCGCCGATTCCGCCGCCAGACCCAGCACGGTTGCCTGGCCCGTTCTGGCGTCAAAGCGAAAGGCATAAAGACCCTTGCTGCCGTGGTTCGTATAGGTGCCGACGTAGACCAGGTACTTGCCCTTTGTCGCGGCATCGGTGGGAATTGGGCGGAGCAAGGGCAGAACCAATACAAGCAGAAACAACGCGCAGAGTGGACTTTGAATCGTCAGGGTCATTGGATTTCCGCAGCAAGAGGCTGTACTTCGTACTCTAAACCGGCTGAAGCTATTGTGCATCGACGACACAGCGGAAGCCGATGGTTCCGGCGCGGTCGCGTCCCGGCGACATCAGCAGGTATTTCTCGTGTTCATCAAGCCGGTAAGTCTGCGGGAAATACCAGATCGACCCTGTGGGCTGATAGGATGCGCCGCCGCGGACGATGGCCGCGCGTGTATGGGGATCGCGATACTCGTCAGTCCATTGCGAGACACTCCCCTCCAGGTCGAGCACGCCGAGTGCGCTCGCGCCTTGAGAAAACTCATCCACGTTTTCCGGAGGACGCCTGGTGCGGCCACGGTCGGGCGCAGGAACCACTTGCGATTTCCACTCGTTTCCCCAGGGATAGAGGCGGGCATCGATGGACTGTGCAGCCAACTGCCACTCCCATTCGTGGGGCAGACGCTTGCCCGCCCACTTGGCATAAGCGCGGGCATCCTCAATCGAGACCCAGGTTACAGGTTTTTTCTCCCAGCCCTCGGGGTAGCTGCCATTTTTCCAGTCGCGCAGAAAATTGTGGTCGTCCTTCGGGTGGTAGCTGGTGGCATCCAGAAATTTCTTGAACTCGGCATTGGTCACCGGAGTGCGGTCGACGTAGAAACTCGTCACGTGAACCCGGTGACGATGGAAGCGTCGCGGAACATCTTCCCACGGATATTGCACATCGACGCCGGGATCGTTGCCGCCTTCAATCTCGATGCCGCGCACCTGGAAGTCGTAGTCAGCTTCAGGGATGCGAACCATTCCCGGAGGTGTACTCTGCGCCCTCGTTGTGGCTGGGATTTCGAGCATGGTTTGCGGCACCGGCTTCCATTCGCGTGAGTAGGTTGAGAGCGGACGCCTGGAGCGCTCGGCCATATAAGTCAGAAGATTTTTCAGCGGGCCGGTGGCTGGGTGATCCGTTCCCAGGATCGCGCCAAAGCCCAACCCGTCGATGGTGAAGCTGAGGGCCGCTTCGTTGCCCCGCACCACCGGAGTGAGTTCCGTGCCGTGCCATAAATCGTAGTAGTGCATTCCCGCTTTGTGCGGCGTGCGAAGCTGCTCGCCGGCGCTGTCGTACTCATTGCGATTCACGATGGTCCAGAGGGTGGTGGTCACTGTAGGGAACTTGCTGGCGAAAACTCCGGATTGCAGAGTGCTCGGAATGCGGCTCCCAATCTCGACTGCGCAAGTTCTCGGCCATTGCCCGCTCGATTCTGGTGAAACGCAGGATGGCTTCCGCGTCACGCGGGATTGTGCCATACCAGAATCCCCAGAGGTTTTCGAGCGTGGCGTAGCCCTGTCCGTTAAAGAAAGCATGCTGCAGACTGTCAGTTTTGTCCCGCGTGAAGCGATCGGTGACGCTTACCATGTGGCGCGGCTCTAACCACTTGCTCTTGCTCAGCATCGGCACGAAGGGATACTCCTTGCCCTCCCAGGTCACCCAGTCGTTCCAGCCGATGTTGGACCAGGTTAGCGTTTCATCGCGAATATCAAATTGCGGTTCCAACGCAAGAGGATGGCCCGTGGCGTCAGAAGCCAGCCGGAATGACGCGGGAATACTCTCGAGCGTGTCGAAATTGACGCCGTCGGCGCCAATGTCTTTGAGCAACTGCGAGATTGCGACCCAGGGGAATGAGCCTTCGTCGCGGGTGCCAGTATCCCAGGCGAGGATGGGGAAAAACACCTTCACACCGCGACCGTGAAACTTCTCGACCATCTGGCGAAGCGCGGGAACGCCGCCGGGCAAATCCCGGAGAAGATCGAACTGGTTGCGGTCGTCGACTCCGAGGTTGGGATAAACGGGCCAGATCAGGACGGCGTCGATAGAGCCGATGCGGCCCTCCGTGTCGGCGAGAAACCGGTCTACGGTGTATTCACTGGTTTCCGGATCATAAAAATTTCGGTCCCATATCAGCAGTTGTACTTGGGAGAAGACTTGCTGGGTCCACGCCAGTTCGGGCCGGTCATATTGTGAGCCATCGTAACGCAGACGCGTGAGGCGGTCGGCCCGCCACACTTTGAGGCCCGTGCGCCAGGCTTCGGCGTCGGCCGGATCTTGCGGCCCAGCGAAGAAAATTTCATCCGCCAGCGGAAGTTCGGTCAGGTTCATGACTCCGGTCGGAGAAACCAGAGGGTGGCGGGCCTTCCATTCGTCGGAAAAAGCAAAGCACGCCGCGAACACCATGCACACAATTGCGGCCGATCGTAAGTGGCGAAAGAAAAAAGAATAGTCCATGCGGCTCCCGGGGATTGCGATCAGTACATGATCGTTTTGGTCAAATGATGCGGCCACCAGGTGGTGTGATAGTGGGTCCACAGGCGGGCGTCGATCTGGGGAATGATGATCTGCTGGTCCTTCGGGCGAATATTGTTGACCTCTTCGCAGAGCAGAGCCGTGGCGTAGATGCAGTGCGCCCGGATCTCAACTTCCTCCTGGCTGTCGCGCGGAATCATCTGGTAGGTATTGATGGCATGCTCAAGTTTCGGTCGAGTAGCTCACGATTCCCAGGAGCCGCAAGGCGACGGGAACGATGTAGTCGGCGAACGCCGTCATCTTGCTGACGTCTTCGAGAGGGAACTGGTTGTTCTTTCTTAGCGCCGAGTAAACCAACCAGATTCCCAGTTGCGGCAGCTTGTAGAACTTGATGGTGGCGCCGTCGTACGGGCTGACATCGTTGAAGCGGGGAAACTCTTTCACCATGCGATCGATGATTCCGGCGCCGTTGTCATACAGGCGAGGCGGGCAAGACTTTACAAAATTGTGGAAGCGGCCGTTGTACTTTTCGGCCAGCACTGTGCCCACCTGATGCCAGACTTGCATCTTTTCGTCGAGCATGGGCAGTTCGATATTGCCGGCGAAAATGCGCTCGAGTTCAGGCCGGGTCACCTGGGCAAGAAACTTGCCGTCGAGAATCGGAATTCCATTGTCCATGCGCCCGTTTCATGCAGGCGAAGAGCGCGTCGGAATCCGACCAGTGCCGCCCGGCGTAGTCCACCTGGAACTTCACGTGGGTGGAAAAATCGGTGAAGGCCGTGTCCACGCAATCGGCAGTAAGAATGAAATCAATCACGTCATCGGCGCTGCCTTGTCCCACGCCGAACGGCAGCTGATAGTCCGGCATGGGAAGTTCTTCGTAGGCCATCCATTGGGCAACTTCCACGATCTTGTCGACGTGGGTGTGGACATCGCGGGAGTGCTCAATCACGGGATGAAGGCTGTCCAGCACCGGACTGCCCGCGAGCTTCGGCCAGCGCACCGCGGAAGCACCGGAGGCAGCGCTGATGGTTCCAGACAAGGTGGTCATCGCTCCGGTGCTCATGGCTCCGACGGTCGCAATCGCTTCCAGAAATTGGCGTCGATCCGGGCTTCCCAAAGGACACCCTCATCATTAGTGTTGAGTCAGTAGTTGAAAACTTATCCGTTCGCATGGGCCACCAGCAGAATCGCCAGGGCGTAGAAAACGAACATGAAAACCAGAAATATTTTAGCCCGGCTACCCGATCCTTTGAACTCTCTCCAGGCCAGCACGCCCCACAGCGCCGCGACCATGGGAGCCGATTGGCCGATGGCGTAAGAAATCGCCACTCCGGTAAAACTTGCGGCGACCAGATTGAACACCATCCCCAGGCCCCATATGAATCCGCCGAGCAGACCGAGAACGTGTCCGGACGGCGGCCCGCTGAAGTAGCCGCTGAAGCTGACCGGCTCGCCCACCAGCGGTTTCTTCATGAAGTAAACATTCCAGATCAAGCAGGAGAGCAGCGCGCCCAGGGTGAGGAAAACAGCCACGCTGTAAGGTCCCAGAGGATTTCCGTGAGTCATTGCGCGAGTCACGAAGGGCGCCCAGAGTCCCATAAGAACTCCGGAGACGATGCAAGTAACGATGCTTTTCTTCGAGACCGAGCGCCCTGCGCTGGCGAGACTGCCGTATGCCTTTCCATCCAGAATGACTGCGACCACGGCGCAGGCGACACCCGCTGCCAGCAGACCCAGGTTGCCTTTGGGCTGTAGCGCGTAGCTGGAAACGACCCCGACCACCAGAGCGATCCCGATGGAAACCGGAAAAGCGACGGCGAGTCCGGCCATGTCAATTCCCGCGACCAGCAGCAAGTTCGCCAGATTGAAAATAGCCCCCGCGATCAACATATAAATAATGTTAGAGCCATCGGCGGAGTGAACATTGTTCAGAAAACTTGCCGGATCGCTCGCCGACGTGCTCCCCATGGTGAAGGCGAGGATGAGCGAGACCAGAAATATTCCCAGAGCGTAGTCCCAATAGAAGAGCTCAAAGCGATAATTCTTTACGCCTTTGAAGGTGTTGGCCCAGGAGCCCCAGCAGATGGCGCTCGTGATCATCATCAACAGCGCGATTTCCAGACTGTGCGGCGTGTACATGGATTCTCCTTGGTGCTTGTCGCTACTTGCCTTTAATTCTGGAAACGAAAAGCTGCAGGAAACGGTCGGCATCGACATCGACACAAACTTTGGCGTTGGGCGTGACTTTGTCCACTCCCTCAATCACGTAACGATCGCCGTGAAGCACATTTCGCTCCACCGTAGCCGTGACGATTGGCCACTGTTTCACCCCGGGTAAAATCGCCGCGAGTCTCGACGTCCACATGCATCTCCGGCGACTTTGACCAGCGTCGCATCAATCGCCACGCCGACCGCGAGAGGATCATACATAGGAGTGCCCGGCAATCCGAACTGCGCGGAAAGATCGATCAGATATTTTCCAACTGCGTAAGATGAAGTCATTCATCGGACCGTGAGTCTGGCTCAACTGGTCAAGATATTTCTTGGAGAAAAGGGTCTTGTCCCCCACGTCCAGTCCAACCATGGTCAAGGGCCAGCCTGCCTGGAAAACGATCTGAGCGGCTTCGGGATCGTTGTAGATATTGGCTTCGGCCGCGGCGTTCACGTTGCCACCGGAGATCGATCCTCCCATGAGGATCGACTTCCTTCACCAAGGGAACAATGGAAGGATCTTTCGAGGACAGCCAGCGCGATGTTGGTCAGTGGTCCCACCGGAACCAGAGTGATCTCGTGAGGAGCGGCGTGCACCATCTGGATGATGAGGTCCGGCCCGAAGTGCGAATCCACTTTGCATTTGCTGGGCGGCAGTTCGACATTCGCCAGACCATTCTTGCCATGCCAGAACTCGGCCGTGACCAGTTTTTGAAAGAGGGGATGCTGCGCTCCGGCGGCGACTGGAATGTCGCAACGGTTGGCGAGCGAAACCATCCGCAGCGCATTCTCCAGGCCCTGACTTGCAGTCACGTTTCCCGGGACGACCGTGATGGCGCGCACGTCCAGTTCCGGCGAATTCAGCGCGAGCATCAGGGCCAGAGCGTCGTCGGTTCCAGGATCGGTGTCGAAAATGATCTTTTTTGCAGCCGCCGAGGCAGGAGTCGCGTCGAGCCAGCCAGATTAGGAGTAGAGCTACAACATGAGTGAAAGATGAAGGATTCAAACGTTTCAGAACGGTTTTCTCCAGACACGAAGCAGCGACGTAGCCTAGCTTTCGGACTGAAATGAGTCAAGGTTAAAGTCCGCTGCGAAAGTCCCGTCACAGCACACGCGGACGCGCCCTCGGCCGCCAGTCAGGACTCGACGTTGCGCAGCCACGGCGGCTGTGCCACATGGGCTGTGGCGCAGGCACGGGATGCTCGCGCCCACATACGCTGTGCCGTACAATTACAACCGACAGCATGTCAGTCGAGAACAAAGCAGTTATGGAGCTGGCAAGCGAGCGTGAGCGATCGTGTGGACACCATCGCCACGCTTGCCGGACGTCCGCTGATCTCGAACCGCGGTATCCCTCTCAATCTCGACTGGGTGCAGCAGGTTCGCGTCAACACCAGCGCGGTCGAACGCCGGGCGCAAAGCCACGTGGCCCGCCGCACGGTAAAGAAAGACTGGCAGGCGGCATGGCTGCTGCGCGCCGTCTCCTGCATGGATCTCACCACGCTCTCCGGCGACGACACCGAAGAGCGGGTGCGCCGCCTGTGCGCGAAGGCCCGGCATCCGATTCAGGAAGATCTGGTCAAGCGGCTGGGAATTGAAGAGCTGGACATCAAAGTTGCCGCGGTCTGTGTCTATCACACCTTTGTGGAAACGGCGGTGCGGGCGCTTGAAGGCAGCGGGGTGCGGGTGGCCGCTGTTTCCACCGGATTTCCCGCTGGGCCTCTCTCCGCTGACCGAGCGGGTGGCGGAGATTCGTCGTTCGGTGGAGGCCGGGGCGAACGATATCGATGTGGTCATCACTCGCGCCCATGTGTTCGGCGGCAAGTGGCAGGCGCTCTACGACGAGATCGCGGCTTTCAAACAGGCCAGTGGATCGGCTCACATGAAAGTCATTCTGGGCGCCGGCGATTTGCTCACGTCTGCGCAATGTGGCTCGCGCCAGCTTCGTCGCCATGATGGCGGGGGCGGATTTCATCAAAACCTCTACCGGCAAAGAGCCGACGAACGCGACCCTGCCGGTCGGCTTTGTGATGACCCGCGCCATTCGCGAATATGCGCAGGAAACCGGAATGGCGGTCGGGCTTCAAGCCGGCGGGCGGAATCCGCACGGCGAAGCAATCCATCGAATGGCTGGCGCTGATGAAAGAGGAGCTCGGCCCGTCGTGGATGAGAGCAGAACTATTCCGCTTCGGAGCCAGTGGCCTGCTGAACGACATTGAACGGCAACTGGAACACCACGCGACCGGGCGCTATTCGGCGGATTATCGCCATCCCATCGCGTAGAGCGGTGATCGGCGATGACCGAGCCAGCAGAATCGATCGCCTACTGAGCTGCATATGAGCATTGCTGAAAAATTCGTCGCCATGGAGTACGGCCCAGCGCCCGAGGATCCGAAAGAGGTCCTGGCCTGGCTCGACCATCACGGCCGCCGCTTCGGACATTTCATCGACGGCGCATGGCGGCAGCCGGCCGAAGCCGGCATTACTTCGAAACCACCGATCCCTCCACCGGCGAGAAGCTAGCCGACGTTGCCCAGGGATCGGCCGCAGATATCGATGCCGCAGTCCGAGCCGCGGGCGCCGCCCTGCCAAAGTGGCAGGCCCTCACTCCGCACGCGCGAGCTCGTTATCTCTACGCGCTGGCGCGAACCGTGCAGAAGCATTCCCGCCGCCTTGCCGTGCTGGAGACGATGGACAACGGCAAACCGATTCGCGAGAGCCGCGATATCGATATTCCCCTGGTCGTTCGCCACTTCTATCACCACGCCGGCTGGGCGCAACTGCTGGAGCAGGAATTTCCCGGCTACACCGCGTGCGGCGTAGTCGGGCAGATCATTCCCTGGAATTTTCCCTTGCTCATGCTGGCCTGGAAGATTGCGCCGGCCCTGGCCACGGGAAACACGGTGGTGCTCAAGCCCGCGGAGTTCACTCCGCTGACCGCGCTGGCCTTCGCTGAAATCTGCGAGGAAATTGGGCTGCCGCCGGGCGTCGTCAACATCGTCACCGGCGACGGCTCGACGGGCGAAGCGCTGGTGAAGCATCCCGACGTGGCCAAGATCGCGTTCACCGGCTCGACCGAAGTGGGACGCGCCATCCGCAGCGCCACGGCGACCAGCCACAAGCGGCTCTCGCTCGAACTGGGCGGCAAATCGCCTTTCATCATTCTTGAAGACGCTGATCTGGACAGCGCGGTCGAAGGCCTGGTCGACGGCATCTGGTTCAATCAGGGACAAGTTTGTTGCGCCGGCTCCCGCCTGCTGATGCAGGAGAGCATTGCCGAACCACTCATCGCGAAGGTGCGCGATCGCATGAGCACGCTGCGCGCCGGCGCGCCGCTCGACAAGTCCATCGACATTGGCGCGATCGTGGCGCGGGTGCAGCTCGACCGCATCAAGCGGCTGGTGGACCAGGGAGTCGCCGAGGGCGCAACCTGCTGGCAGCCGCAAATCGAGTTGCCGTCGCGCGGGCTCTACTATCCGCCGACGTTGCTCAGTAATGTGCATCCCACGTCGATCGTCGCCCAGCAGGAAATTTTCGGTCCGGTGCTGGCCGCGATGACATTCCGCACGCCCAGCGAGGCGGTCGAGCTGGCGAACAACACGGTGTATGGTCTGGCCGCATGCGTGTGGAGCGAGAGCATCAATGTCGCGCTGCACGTGGCCTCGCAACTCAAGGCTGGAGTGGTCTGGGTCAACTGCACGAATCTTTTTGACGCGTCCTGCGGATTTGGCGGCTACCGCGAAAGCGGCTACGGCCGCGAAGGCGGGCAGGGAAGGCCTGCTTGAGTATCTGGAGCCGGCCTGGTTCAAGAATGCTCCGGCGCTGCCCGCCCTGAAACCATTCCCGCCGAGAAATCAACGGACGATTCCGATCCAGCCACGCCGGCGATCGACCGCACCGTAAAGCTCTACATCGGCGGCAAGCAAGCCCGGCCCGACTCCGGCTACAGCATGGAAGTGCGAGCCGCCGATGGCCGGCTTCTGGGCGAGGCCCCGCTGGGCAATCGCAAAGACATTCGCAACGCGGTCGAGGCGGCACACAAAGCTTCGGCCTGGGCCAAGACTACGGCGCACAACCGCGCGCAGGTTCTCTACTACATTGCGGAAAATCTTTCGCAGCGCGGCGAAGAAATTGCGCGCCGTCTGGCGGCGGTGGTGGGAGAAACTCAAGCCGCGTGCCGAGGTGTCGCTCGGCATCGAGCGCATCTTCTCTTACGCGGCGTGGGCGGACAAGTTTGACGGGGCGGTG
This sequence comes from Terriglobia bacterium, assembly GCA_963803655.1. GTDB lineage: Bacteria > Acidobacteriota > Terriglobia > Terriglobales > Acidobacteriaceae > JAIQFF01. The sequence continues at coordinate 647,284 of CAWDNR010000003.1, read as the reverse complement.
CACAATCCTCCGTTCCGCAATGTCGCGCTGGCCATGAATGAGGCCGCTCGGAACGGTCGGAATCGTTTGTCCGAATCAGGCGCCGCTGCTGGGATTCTTGTCGCTGGTCATGCCGGTGCTTGCCGCGGGCAACACCGCCGTCGTCGTTCCTTCCGAGACTTATCCCTTGATCACTGCCGACCTGTACCAGGTTTTCGATACCAGCGATCTGCCCGGCGGAGCGGTCAACATCGTCACCGGCTACACCTCCCAGCTTCTGAAAACTCTGGCCGAACACGACGACGTGGATGCCATCTGGTGTTTTGCCGATGAAGCCAGCGCCGCTGCCGCCAAGGCTTACTCGATTGGAAATCTTAAGCAGGTGTTTACCAATGAAGGCCGCTCCATCGACTGGTTTGATGTGAAGCAGGGCGAAGGCCGCTGGTTCCTCCAGCATGCTACCCAGGTGAAGAATATTTGGGTGCCGTATGGCGAGTGAGCTACCAGAACCGGTTCTACTCCTCTGCGGTCGTAGATGGTTGGCTCTTCACTGAGCGCTAGAGGTCGTTCCACCACTCCGACAGCCTGCGCGTGTTGTTCGTGGTTCACCCAGATAACATTTTTCTCCAAACTTGGGGTCGCCACCGAACACGATTGGTTTCACATACCACTTTATCTTCCCGAAAAATCGCTCATCTGGAACCAGACTCGACTCTGCCTCGGGAAGAAGTATCGGGAGAGAAATCCCGAATCCATGGGGACGCTAGGCACCGTGTATACGAGACCAACAGAGTCTTTTACAATGAGGTCATCCCATCCGCGCAAGCCAATCAGCTGATAGCCGGGGATAAAACGTGAGATCGAATAGCGATCAGACGCCGACGCGATCTCCGCCGCATTGAACGATATGAGATATTCGTCGCCGAACCAGCCCTCGGTCATAGAAAATCCAAGTTAAACCAGTATTTCCGTTGCGGAACTACGCTTCTCGGATCGCTGGCGAAACTGCCATTGCTTTATTTGTCGATTGCGTTTTCGAAATCCACATTGACACAATCTGAGCCACTAAATAGACTCGGCCTTCTTCAATCTTTGGATATCGCGTCTGGATCAGATCGATCTGCAAGGTCTCAAAACAATGGCAAAAATTCCTCGAATCGCGGTGGTGGGCAGCGCGAATATTGACTTGATTACTTTTGCGGACCGCTTTCCCAAGCCCGGCGAAACCATCTTCGGCCAGAAGTTCGATCTGGGATTTGGGGGTAAGGGCGCCAATCAGGCGACTGCATCCAGGCTGTGCGGAGCCTGCCGTATTCATGGTGGCGCGAGTGGGCAGCGATCTGTTTGGTCCGGCGACAATTGAAAATTTCAAGAAGCTGGGCATCGACACCACGCACGTAAAGCAAGTGGAAGGCGTGTCCAGCGGCGTGGCGCCCATCTTTGTCGAGCCCAGCGGACAAAACCGAATTTTCGTGGTGAAAGGCGCGAACGACGAGTTGAAGCCGGCCGACGTCGATGCCGCCGCTGACCTGCTGAAGGCCGTCGATTGCATCGTCCTTCAATTCGAGATTCCGGTTGAGACCGTCTATCACACCATCGCTTTTGCCCGAAAGCACGGCATTCGCTGCATTCTTAATCCCGGCTCCCGCCCAGCCCATTGATTTCAAATTCGTGGAGGGCCTGGATTATTTTGTCCCTAACGAAAGTGAAGCCGAGACCGTTACAGGAATGCCGGTAAAGAATGTAGAGGACGCGAAAAAATGTGCCGAGAAACTGCTGGGCTACGGCATCCGCCGCGTCATCATTACGCTCGGCGCCAACGGCTCGCTGCTCGCGGGGAAGGAAAGCGTGGAGCACCTGTCGGCGTTTCCCGTAAAGAGTATTGACAGCACAGGAGCGGGTGACGCTTTTATCGGCAGCTTCGCCGTGTTCCTGGGAGAAGGGCTTCCCGAGCGAGAGGCTGTGCGACGCGCCAACCTGTACGCCGGACTCTCAACGACTGGAATCGGGACTCAGAAATCATTCTACGATCGGGCGCGTTTCGATGCGGAGTGGACGACACGCAGCGAGTCCTAGCGACATTCGTAGCCCCAGGATTGTTCTCGAAAGATTGATCACAGCCCAGCTGTCGAGGCCGTTATCAGGCCACTAAAACCACTAAAAAAGGATTCGGCATGATAGGACCGTCCAGCATTTTTGTTTTCTGTCTTGTTTCCACGGCCATCGTTTCTGGCCAGGTACGCCACGATCTCACGGCGAAGCCGCAGACGATTCCGCTGTGGGAAAACGGAGCTCCGGGAGCGCTGGGTCAAGGCGATAACGATAAGCCTACCCTCACGATATATCTCCCGTGGGAATCTAACCTCTCAGGCACGTCGGTCATTGTCGCACCGGGCGGCGGATATGAAATGCTCGCTGACAACCACGAAGGCCGGCAAGTGGCGAACTGGTTCAATGCCATGGGAGTCACCGCGTTCGTCCTCAAGTACCGTCTGGGACCGCGCTATCACCATCCCATCGAACTGGGAGATGCGCAGCGGGCGATCCGCCTGGTGCGTAGCCGGGCCAAGGAATTCGAAGTCTCGCCAGATCGAATCGGAATGATGGGTTTCTCGGCGGGCGGGCACCTTGCCTCGACAGCCGCAACCCACTTTGACAGCGGGAATTCCGGGGCGGCGGACTCGATCGATCATGCCAGCAGCCGGCCCGATTTTGTCATCCTGGGATACCCGGTCATCACTTTCGAAGGGCCCTATGCTCACGGCGGATCCCGCAAGAATCTGCTCGGCGAGAATCCAGATCCGAAGCTGGTTCAGGAACTCTCCAACGAACTGCAAGTCACTCCCCAGACTCCGCCCACATTCTTATTCACCACGAGTGAAGACACGGTGGTGCCCCCGGAAAACAGTGTGAACTTTTACCTGGCGCTGCACAAAGCGGGTGTCCCGGTAGAAATGCATGTGTTCGAGAAGGGCCCTCACGGAGTTGGTCTCGACCTGGGCGATCCAACCTTGAGCGAATGGCCAGTCTTGCTGGCGAACTGGCTCCGTGAGCGAGGGTTGTTGACCAAGCCGAACGACAGGATGTCGAAGTAGCCGCCCTCCTGGCGCCCGGGCCTTAACATCTTTCTATACACAGTGTGCGACCGTTGACACACGTTCGATCCCTCTTGCTTTGAGTAAGTCTAGCTTTATCAACTAGGATGAGTTTGGCCGCTTTGCTGCAACAAGATTACGCTGTTGTCCCTCGAGTTTTATAGTTCATCTTTCTGGCAGTGTGCGAACTTATGAGTTGGAGCTTCACAAGGTCGTGGCCAGCGGTTGCGGCAGTGCTGTTGTTGCTCTTTATTTTGCTTGCCGGTGTCGTCGGTTGGAGAGCATCTCGAGCGTTGCACACCGCCACCCAGGAAGTTCGGTCGGAGGGTGAGATACGCTTTACCGCAGGGCCACTTCCCGAGCCGCAGGAACAAGACTTCGAATCGATCAGTACGCCGGCGGTATTCTTCCAGGCCGCCCGGTTCCTCGGCGACCTGTACATCGCGGGCCCGGCCGGCCTCTCGCAATACAACGCCAGCGGGATACTGCTCAAGCATTATGCGGTCGGACGAGAATTGCCCTCGTCTCCATTGGTCGCCATGGCTCCGGCGGTGCTGGCAGACTCCCGAGAACCGGAACTCGTCATCGCCACAGCACAGCATGGATTGCTGGTATTCAACGGCCGCGTATTTCGCCAGATCTTTCCCCAGGACGCAGAGTGCGCGCACTGTCACCTCGCTCCTGTCCGCAGCGTCCGGACATCTCTTGATTGGAACGCGGAAGCGTGGCGTGCTCCTCTATGACGGAAAGAAAATAACCGTCCTTCACCCGACCCTAAGCAATCTTTACGTCACAACGCTCGCTGGCAACGAATCGGATCTTTGGGTTGGAACCCTCGATCGGGGCGTGCTCCACTGGCACGCAGGTGAGAGCGACTCCTTCGGCGAAGAGCAGGGGCTCCCCGACCGCCAGGTGCAGTCGATCGCAGTGTCAGGGAACACGACGTTCGTCGGTACCGTGCTCGGCATCGCGGTGTTCGAGGGTGGGCGTTTTTCCCGCACGCTGGCTGACGGCGTTCTTACCACCGCGTTGCTGCTCAACGGTGGGAAGCTCTTTGTCGGCTCTGAAGATCAGGGTGTAATCGCCATTCCGCTCGAGGGAAGACACCGCCCCAACGCTGCTCCGTCGGACACATCAGAATTGGCGGAAGTCCATCAGTTGTTGGCCACGGATGACGCTGTTTTTGCGTTGACCCGCAGTGGTCTTTATCGCATGGGAGCTCACGGCTTCGGTTGGCAACCAGTCTTGCGGCCCGGCGCTGCGTTGTTGAGCGACCGCAATGTGTCCGCGCTGGCCACGGACAGCAAAGGCCGCATCTGGGTAGGGTATTTCGATCGCGGCCTCGACCGGTTGGAGTCCGATCACGGGCCAGCTACTCACATCGAAAACGAGCACGTGTTCTGCGTGAATCGGATCCTGCCCAACTCGAAAGATGGAACCATCGATGTCGCGACCGCCAACGGGCTGGTGCGCTTCGATACCGCCGGCAGTCAGGAACAGGTCCTCACTCGCGCCGATGGCCTCATCGCCGACCACGTGACCGACGTCGTGTCTTACCAGGACGGCCTGGCCCTGGCGACTCCGGCTGGATTGACCTTTCTCGACGCCACCGGTGCACGCAGCATGTATGCATTTCAGGGGCTGGTCAATAACCATGTGTACGCGCTCGGCGTTTCGGGTGATGAATTGATGGCGGGCACGCTGGGTGGCCTTTCGCAACTCGAGAAAGGCGACATGCAAGTCAGCTACACGACCGCCACGCCTGGACTCAAGCACAACTGGATCACGGCCGTAGTCCCGGTTGGCAGCGAGTGGATGGTTGGAACGTATGGCGCAGGTGTGCTCGGACTCGACCGCTCAGGACACTTTCACTCTTTCGAAAATGCCACCGGGCCATTCGAGATCAATCCCAATGCCATGCTGGTCACGCCGAGCCACGTATTCGCCGGCACGCTGGGCAACGGCCTTGTATGTGTATGAACGCCAGTCGGACCGCTGGTTCGCAGTCGAGGGAGGACTACCTTCCACCAACGTGACCGCGCTCGCGCTCGCCAATGGGTATCTCTATGTGGGTACGGATAACGGTCTGGTTCGCGTATCGAGGAGCAGAAGCTGCATCCATGAAGAACACGATGCTCACGTTTTCGCGTTGCTGTTCGCCCCCGCGCTGCTGCTGGCAGATGCGGGCATTCTGATTCCACGCGACAAGGCACAGCCTGACCCGGCGATCCTTTCTCTCGAAGAGATGGAAATTACCATCCGCATCGACAATGGCGATGCGCGCGTGTTTGTGCGGCAGATTTTTGCCAACCACACCGGCAAGATTGAAGAAGGAAACTACATTTTCGCGCTGCCCAGCCAGGCCACGGTTTCCGATTTCGCAGTATGGGACGGACCGACGCGAATTCCAGCGGTCGTGCTCGAGCGCAAGCGGGCAGAAGATATTTACACCCAACTCAAACAGCAGGCGATCGATCCGGGGCTATTGCAGATGGGAGAACGCGGCTCGGAAGAAGCCAAACGCAGCTCGGTATTCAGCGCGCGCATCGTACCCATCCAGCCACATGGAACCAAGCGGCTGGAGATCGAGTATCACCAATCCATCCCGGTTGAGAATCTGAAATCGTATTTTGCGATTCCTCTTCGCCCGGACGCATACGCGTCCCAGGTGGCGCGGCATCTCCGAATCAATTTCGAACTGCATTCGGAGCCTGCGACCTCTAATTTTCAGGCGACCGCGAAAGTATTTCCGCTAAGGCTCGACGAAGTTACCCCTCACTTGGTCAGAGGACACTTCGAAGGTGACAACGTAAATCTGTCGGAGGATTTTGTTGTGACCTACGACCTCGATCCTGCCGGGCGCCGACAATCTGAATGTGCTGACCTACAGAAATCCAGTGAGCGGGCAGCCCTCGCCCACGGAGACTGCCCCAATCCGTAGCACGAATGAGCCAGGGTTTTTCGAGGCTGAAGCACTGCTTGGCTATGGCAAGAATTCAGCTCCTGGCGCGCCCGGAAACACGGCGTCTGGTGCTCCGAAGACGCTGATCATCCTCTTCGATACGTCGCTCTCCATGCAGTGGGAAAAGCTAGAGCGCAGCTACCAGGCTCTGGAGACCTTGCTGCGCACGCTGCGGCCTGCCGACCGTTTCAATCTGTTGCTGTTCAACAATCAGGTGCAGATTGTTCCAGCCTGCGCCTGTCGCGGCTGATCCCGCCAGCGTGCAACGCGCTCTGGATTTCGTCCGCTCCAGCAAGCTTCGCGGCGGCACCGATCTGCAGCGGCACTTCAGGCCGGGCTTGCAGCAGTGTCGGCGTCCGGAGGCACCAGCCCTTATCTGATATTGCTGAGCGACGGCGGCGCCACCCGCGGACCTATCCAGAACGGCAAGCTCGCCAGTTGGTATGCGGAAAGCTGGAAGCATTTGCCGGAGAACCAGCGTCCGCGCACCTATGTTTTAGGCGTCGGCGACGATGCCAATCTGCCGCTGCTTAGCGTGCTGGCCCGCCAGGACGGATTGCTCGAGCACGTGCTCTCCACCGAGCCCGCGGAGTTCAAGCTGAATTCCTTCCTGTCCAAGATCGGACGCAGCCCCGTCGGCGAATTGAATTTAGCTGTCGCTCCGGAGTCGGCGGTGGACACGGTTTACCCGCTGCAGGATTCCACCTTCTCGGGTTCACTCGCTTCCTGGGTGGGACGATATCAGACAGCGGAAGAGAACGTAACGTTCACGGTCCACGGTGTGCGCGACGGCGCGTGCGTTGCAAGATGTCAAGCGAAGCCAACTTGCCCCGCGAATCTCTCGGCCATCGCACAACTTCCGCGGCTATGGGCCAGGGCGCGCGTGGACGCTCTGCTGGAAAAAATCCAGCGCGAAGGGGAAGACCAGGCCACGCATCGATGAAATCATCCGCCTGGCCCGGCAGTACAAGTTTGTTACGCCCTACACGTCGTTTCTGGCTGTGCCGCGCGCGCTGTTGCGGCCCCGCGTGATCCGTCCCGGCGATCCTGTGCTGCGGGTCAAGACCGACGAATCTATTTCGTCGGTGACCGCGCTGTTTCCCTTTGGGTTGGTGCAAAAGCTCCGCTATTTGTCAGGGGAAGATATGTGGCAGACGCGATTTCTCGCTCCCGACGATATGCAGGATGGCACCTACACCGTCCGCCTGGTTTTGCGCGACCGCGCTAGGCCACACCTATCGGGAGTTCAAGACCTTTGTCATTGCCAGCAAGCCGCCCGTGGTTCAGATCAAGCTCGATACCAAGCGTTATCACCGCGGCCAGACAGTAAATCTGAAGGCAAGCGCTTCGCAGAGCACACGGACGCTGGTCGCACGACTGGAAGAGCGCCGCGCCGGTTTCGCTCAATTGGGATGCACGCGCTGGCATCAACGCAGGACAGTTGGTCATTTCCGAACAGACTGTCCCGGGGACCTACAAACTGACGGTGACCGCAGAAGACATCGCGCACAACATCGGGACGCAGGAGGTGCAGATTGAAGTCCTTCCGTGATTTGTCTCGAAGGCCGATTCTTGCGGGTCAGCGGAATCGCGGCATTCGTTACCCTGGCGGGTTTGCTGGTCGCCGCGCGGGGTGCGCTGCCCTCGTGGATTCGAAACGTCGAAGCTGGAACGACCATTGAAGCGGCGCTCTTCCGCGCCATGTCTTTGCCGGGCGGCGCGGTGCTGTTTCGGCGGCCTCCAGGCGAGACCCGCCCGGCACTGGGCGAGTTGATCAAAGCTCAGCCGAAGAATGCCGAGCTCTATTCGTTACGCGCGCTGGAAGATGAACAGCAACTCGACTTCAGCGCGGCGGAGTCGGATTGGAAAAAGTATGCGGAGAATACCTCCGGTAAAACTCGGCGCTCAGATTGCGCTGGCCGATTTTTATCATCGGCGGGTTCGGCCGCTGGATGAGATTAAGGCTTTGTCTGTCGTGGCGAATGCTCCTGCCGATTCGTCGGAGGCCCTGGCCGCTCCGACCGAGCAGCAGCTCCTGGCTGGCGTTTGAACGCATCTTCAGCGTCATTCACGATCAGGGTTTGCCGCCGGATTTCTCAGTGGCACAGTATCGCGCCTGGCTGGCCCGCTATCCGCAAGAACAGTCTCTTTACGCCCGTTTTCTGGAATTTCTGGTAGCGCAAAAAGACTATGCCGCGGCGCAGGAACTGGTCGCGGACTATCACAAGCATTTTCCGGCTGACGAGATTTTTCCCGATAAAAGCTAAAGCCATGGTTGAGTACCGGCAGAGGTTCTGTCCAACAGGGACTGGCCGTGTACGAACAGAGCTTCCAGCCGCTGTGGGCGCCGGAACTGGTCAAAAGCTATTTCGATCTGCTCACGCAGACGCAGAGCCTGCGCAAGTTTCTGGATCAGGCACGGGCGGCCCTGAATGCGAATCCGGAAGACCTGAACGCGATGGCGCGCCTCTTCTATTACTACCAGCAGCAGGGCAAGCTCGATGCGGCGCAGCAAACGGTCACTACGTTTCGCTTACACAAGGAGGCCAGCAAGTCGGATTGGACGGGGCAGGAACTCTACGTCTGCGCTCGTCTGCTGGAAGAGATTCACGCCTATCCTGAGTCGGCCCGCTACTATTTTGCCCTGTACAACAGCAAGGGCATGAATGATGCGCAGGAGCGGGCGCTCGCCGCGCTCACCAACCTGCTGCTCACCGCTCCTGAAAGCCCGATTCGGCTGGGCAGCGGAGAACTTTCCATGTATCGCGACATCGCCACCATGGACCAGGGCCCCGGCTATCTGAACGGCATTCTTTCTCTGATCCTGAACACAACCTCCCCGGCGGCAAAATTCTCGGAAGAAGAACAACGCGCCATCCCGTATTTCCATCGATCGCGCGCGGCTGAATTGCTGACTCTGCTGGACGCGAAATTCCCCAACTCCGCCGAGCGCCCGGAACTGCATGCCAAGTTGCTGGAGTTCTACGCAAGTTCCGGAGAAAGCGAAGCCGTGATTCGCGGCGGGCGTGAATTTCTGGCAAATTTCCCCAATGCTCCGCAGCGCACCGACGTCGCCCTGCTTATGGCGGATGCCTATGCGCGCACCGCGAAAACCACAGGAAGAATTCGCTATCTACGATTCCGTTCTGCAGGAACTGGCGGTCGAAGGCGCAGAAGATGCCGTTAGGGAAAAGTGGCGGTAGTGCGGATACTCGATCGCAGGTGGATCAGGAAACGTCGGATCGCGAAGCCCAGAACGATACCGCAGGCGACAGAGGCAACTCGCTCCGCAGCGCAGCAGGGAACCGAAGCATTTCAGGTCGCACACAGCTTCAGCTTCCAACCAGGTTGGAGCGCGCTCGCCAGAATATTCGCGAGTGCTGGAGCGCTACCTGGCCCGGCTGGTGCAGTTGAAACAAATTCCTGAAGCGCTGGCCGTGCTTCGGCGCGAGATCGACCGCAACCCGGACGATCCCGGCCTTTATGAACGCTTGGCAGTATTTCTGGACCAGAACAGACTGGGCACCGAGCAGGAGGAAATCTATCGGCGAGCGCTGGCGCGGTTCCCCGAGCGCTCGTGGTACGACAAGCTGGCGCGCTTTTACCTGCGCTACAAGAAAGACGCCGATTTCGAAAAGCTCACGCAGGAAGCGGTCAAGACTTTCAGCGGCACCGATCTGGAACAATATTTCGCGCAACGTAGGGTATGGCGGCACGCCCGGCGCTGTATCTGCGATTGAACCAGTACGCGAACCAGCGCTTCCCGCACAACCCGGTTTTCGTGCGCAATCTGCTGAGCGCGTATCACGACTCCCACACCTATGACGATGCCGCCTGGCAATCGCTCTTGCGGCAGCACTGGTTTGAGGAGTCCGACCTGCGCAGCCAGTTCTTCGAATACCTGTCAGCGAAAGGGGACTGGAATCCGAACTGAGCGCGCTGCGACTTAGTCGCCCGCTGCGGCCAAGCCAGGCCAAAGTCAGTGGGACGAGGTGGTCCATGCGAATCCAGCGGCGGGAGAATTTCTGGCGCAGGCCGAGCTGTGGCGATCGCATTTCGAGGACAGCGCGCCCGTGCTTCAGAGCTCTGGCAGCACAATATCCGGCTGATTTTGAGACTGGTCACACCGCCTCCGCTGTGTTTCGCTCGCTGGCTTATTTCGAGCCCGAAGACACGAATATTGCAGTGAAGATCGAAGACAATCTGCTGCAGGCGAATCCGGGCAACAGGAAATCATGTCGCGAATCGGCGACATTTATGCCGACCGCGATCTGTTCGCCAAAGCCGCACCCTACTGGGATCGTATTCCCCGGGTCGCTCCGGGCCAGTCCAGCGGATATCTGGAGGCGGCCAGCATTTATTGGGACTATTTCGATTTTGACAACGCTCTCCGCCTGCTGAATGAAGGCAGAAAAAAACTTGGGGACGAAAATCTCTACAGCTATGAAGCCGGCGCCATCTACGAAAATCAGCGAGACTATCCTCGCGCCATCGACGAATACGTAAAAGGGCGCGCTGGCGGAGGAGCAAATTCCCCTGCCGACATCGAGACTGCTCGAATTGGCCCGCAGGCCGAAGCTGCGCGACCAGGTCGACCAGCAAACCGCCAAGCTGATCACTCTCGCCCAATCCTCCCATGGCCGCCGTATATCTGCGGGTCAGGGTGCTGGAAGCGCAGAACCGCAAACCGGACATGGAGACCCTCCTCGACTCGGTTGCCAACAGCACTACTTCCATCGGGCAAGCGGAAGAGATCGAAGCTTGGCTGAGCAGAAATCGCTGGAGGCAGTTCGCCAGCACGCACTGGAAAAACAGGCGGCGCTGACTACCGATCCCGGTGAACCGGCTGCAATTGCGCTACCGGTTGGTCCAGTTGTATGAAAGCCGGAAAGACTTCCAGTCCGCGCAGCGCAATGTCGAGGCCCTGTACCGCGAGAACCCCAAAATCCTGGGAGTTGTGCGCTCGACCGTGGATTTCTACTGGCGAATCAAGATGTACCCGCAAGCGATCGCGGTGCTGTTGCAAGCCTCGAAAGACGCATATCCGGATTTGGGCAAGCAATTTGCGTTTGAAGCGGCGCGCAAGTCGACCGACGCAGGCCAGTACCAGCAGGCGCGGGAGCTGTTGACCAGGCTTCTGAACGATTCCCCCTACGATGGCCAATATCTGGCGGCGATGGCGGATACCTATGCCCAGGCTGGCGACGATCGAGGGTTGCGCCAGTTCTATCTGGACAAGATCGCGCTCTTCCGCAACGCGCCGTTCTCCGGCGATGAGCGTAAGACCACGAATTGCCACGCTGCGCCGGGGATTGATTCCCGCGCTGACCCGCATGAAGGACTATGCCGGCGCGGTTGACCAGTACATCGAGCTGATCAACAATTTTCCTGAAGATGCAGGCCTGGTGACCGAAGCCGCTCTTTATGCTCTGCGTTACCAGCGGCAGCAGCAACTTCTGGATTTCTACGCAAAGACGGTTACTCAGTCGCCGCGCGATTATCGCTGGCCGATGGTGTTGGCCCAAATCCAAACCAACCTGGAACAATATCCGGCGGCGATCGAGAGTTACGGCAAGGCAATTACGGTCCGGCCTGACCGGGTCGACTTGCGGGTGGCGCGTGCCGGCCTCGAAGAACGCCTGATGCGCTTCGATGATGCGGCCGCCGACTACGAGCGCGTATATCAATTGGCCTTCAAAGATCCGAAGTGGATGGAAAAGGTTGCAGAAGTCCGCGCACGCGAGGGACGCGCCGATGACGTAGTCGCAGCGCTGAAGACCGCGCTGATCGATGTACCTCCGGACAACGCGCGAAAGTATTTCGAGGTCGCGCGCCGTCTGGAATCGTGGGGCATGTTGACCCAGGCGCGGAGCTTTGCCGAACAGGGAGTCAGCACCGCCGGAGCTGATTTGCTGGCCACGACCGAGCAGCAATCTGGGGCCAGAACTCTACGCCCGCATCATGACTCGTCTCCGCCAGCAGGAGAAAGCTTACGCCACGTTGCAGACACGCACTGGCTGATGCATCGTCGGCTTTGCCTGTGATCAAGGAACAGGTGGCCCGGCAGAGGGCATCGCCGCCATCACGGACAGGGAATGGCGCGAACGGACCCAGGAAAACCGTGTCAGGACCGCTCGCGACGGCATGCGGCTCGCTCTGAGCGAGATGGGAAATGCGGTCGCCACCTACTTTACTCCCGAGGAGAAAGTTGTTTTCGCCAAGTTCGCAGAAACCAGGCGCGCCGGCATGAGCTTGGCGGATGTGGAGGCTTTCGCTGTTCCGCTGGCGCAAAGCGCGGGGCTGGCCGAGCTGGAAGCTCGCTGGCGCTATGAGTTGATGATGGAGCCGAGGACGAATTCTGCCGCTCCTGCTCTGCGCGCATGCAGCCATTTGTCGAATTGCAGCGGCGGCGTTTGAAATTCGCAGAGCTGGGCGCTCAGCTGGAGCAATTCGCTGCCCAGGATCGAGCCCCAGCTGCGATATGCGGTTTGGATCGCGGCCCAGGAAGCTTATCAGCTCTGCCGGCGATCCCGAGGATGAGCTTCGGGCTTTCGCGCGGCGATGCCGTTTGGCGATGCGGCGGCACGTCGAGCAGCAGACACGTCTATTCCAGCTGTTATTGGCTCGCAAGCCGAATGAGCTGGTGCAGCGGGCTTCCGTCTGGACCATCCCCGGACAAGACGCTGCCGACTATGTCGTAGCCAACGGAGACGCGGCATTGGCGCATGCGTTGGTTTCGTCGCGCGGCCGCATCCGTCACGCCGGTCTGGTCGAAGTGCGTACAACGCCCTGGTCGGACTTTATTTTGCGGAAAGAACGCCGGAAGTGAACGGCGCGTTCCTCTCCGCTCTGGGAGATGACACCATCGCCGAGCGTCTGGCGAAGCCGGTTGACCGAGCGTCAACAACTCGCCGGGAATGTCTGGTTCTACTACGGCTCGCGCTACGGCGAATACGCTCGGCGTGACCAGACAAGGCAACCCGGAAGATTTTCTTCCCGCGATACTGGAGCAGAGTCCCGGCAAGCGCCTCCGGATACCTGACTGTGGCGGACTATTACTTCGACAGCGGAGACACCGCTCACGCCATTGCCGACTATCAACACACGCTGGAATTGGCGCCCGGTAGAGCCGATGTGCACGACCGCCTGGCCGTTGGCCTATTACAAACAAGGCGCGCGTGCAGAGGCCATCGCTCAATGGAAACAGGTTTTCTTCACGCTCGAGCAACAGGTCAACAGCGCCCGGGTGCCGGAAAGTTTCTGGGCGGATTTTTCTCGAACCTGCGAACACCTGCGCAGCAGAAAACTCTTCAACGATCTGAAGCCGGATGTGGATGCGCTGCTGCGCAGCTATCTCCGCCGCAACGGCAACTATCGTTCCAACGCGCTGCTGCACAGCGCTTATGTTGCGGCGGCAGACCCGGCGGCAGCGACCAACTGGCTGCTTGACCTGACCACGGCCGCGCACGATCCCAGCGCGGTGCTGGCCGACGTTGTCGAGGCTTCATGGATCCCTCTGGCGCAGCGTGCACCGATCTATCAACGCATCCTGCAGGCGAAGCAAGACGCAGTTTCGAAGGCGGAAGGGCCCGCAGAAAGAAAGCGCGCAACAGGCTCTGCGTTCGTGGCAGGTGCGATGGATCAAGTACCTGGTCGCGACGAGACAATATGCCGATGGCCGGCGACGCGATTGCTCGCGCTCTTCCACGGAAAGCCGCACCCTGGAAGCGGCGGCCATCGTTCCGCTCGAACTGCAGGTTGCGGCGCAGATGGGAACTCTCGATTCCAAGATCGACGGCTATCGCGCAGATCCCCAGACCGCGCCTGCTTCGGAAGTCCTGCGGGCGGCGGCGCGGCAGCTGTTTGACGCCGGAGATAAACAATCGGCGCGCAAGGTACTGGAGTTTGTTTTTGCGCGCGAAATTGAAGAGCACAAGCTCGAGGCCGCGAATTTTCTGGGCCTGGCCGAAATTCGCATCGCTGCCGGAGACACGCCGGGTGCTGTTGAGTTGCTGCGGCGCCTGGTGGTGGTTGTAGGCAATCCATTCGAGAACCTGGATCCCGCGGCAGCCCTGCTGGAGAAGACGGGACACAACGCCGAGGCAATCGAGTTTCTTGAGCAACTGGTAAAAGCGTCGCCCTGGGAGCCGGCGTACCGGTTGCGGCTGGCGAAGGCAAAAGTTGCCGCGGGTCAAGGATGTGGACTCAGCCCAGAACGACTCTTGCCGCCATTGCATCGGGCTCGGGATGTCTCCTACAGCATGCGAACCCAATCGGCGCTGGCTTTGGCTGGTATGCGGTCACCCCGTTGAACTGGGAAGCGCGGAATTGAATCTTCTGGCAGGCGGCGACCGAGTGCGATTGCTCCATCCGTGGCGGACCAACCCTTCTTCTCCGATGCCCGGCTGAGAGCGGCCCAGTCTTGCCGCTGACTCACGTGTGAAAGTCCAACTGCTCGGCAACGCGCTGGCGGATACTCCAGCCCGCGACGACGCCCGCATCCCGTTGTTCCTAGCAGCGGCGGGCATGCGGTCCGATGAATTCGCTCGCGGCGTGATCGAGCCGCTTCTTCGCCAGCAGTTCTTCAGCCCAGTTTCACCACTGGTTGGTCGTGACGGTGAGATCGCCGCCGAAACCAAAAGCGATGGCGACGACGAAAATGGGTCGGATCAGGCGGAAGGTCCGATTCAAGCTGCCAATCATCCAACAGGCGGAGATGGCGTGGACCTAGGCGAGTTGATGATCAGGCTCGATCGCCTGGACGAATCGTTGCGTTATCTGCGCATCGCACGCAGACTGGAAAAATGCCCGCCCGCCGCAAGGAAATCAGCAGCACGATCACAGAGGTAAGCGCCCGGCTACGGCGCCAACGGCTTAACGCAGCGCGACAGCCCATCCTGCACGAAGCGCTGGAGCAGGATCGCCTGGTTCGTCCCCGATTGTTGGCTCGCTCCGCGCCACCAGCCAAGAGACTGTGAAAGGAGGAACGCGGAAATGAGAAAAATAACCGATAACGTTTTTCCTCCTGATCGGAGCAGTGAGCATGGGGCTCAGCTGGGTCGGCGTATCGGGCAGCCGCTACGCCCGAGGCTGAGGCGCCGCTGTCCAGATATGTTCCGTCCGGGGCGCTTCTGTATCTTCAAGCGAAGGATTTCTCTGCGCTGCTAGCGGACTGGAACAAATCGCCGCAGAAGCAGGCATGGTTGGGCAGCAGCAACTATGAGGTCTTTTCCCGCTCCCGGCTGCTCCTGCGCTTGAATGATGCCGGAAAACAATTCGCCACCGCCGCCGACCTTCCGCCCGACATGAACTTTCTTGTCACAAATGGCAGGGAGCGAGAGTGCGCTCGCGCTCTACGACATCGGAAAACTACAGTTTATCTACATCACTCGCTTGCCCTCGGCGAATTCGATGCAGAGCCAGCTGTGGCAGACGCGTGCGAAGTTCGAGACCCGCAGTGCAGGCGGCGTAACGTTCTATCTGCGACGCGACACCGAATCGCAGCGGGAAGTGGAATTCGCCGTCAGCGAAAACTATCTACTGCTTGCAACGCGTGAAGATTTGATGGCTAGCGCTTTGCAGTTGATGGCGGGAAGCAAAGAACCAAACACATCGAAGCTGAGCCCTGGTTTGCCCAGTCCGTGGCTGCCGCCGGGCCGACCGGGGACCTGCGCATGGTTCTGAATCTCGAAAAAATTGTGCCTAGCCCTTATTTCCGTTCCTACTGGGTGCAACAAAATATTACGGAATGAAATCGTACGCCGCAGCAGTCTCTGATCTTTTCGGCTCCGGCCAGGAATATCGCGAGGAACGTGTCCTGCTGAAGAAGGTGCCGGCGAGGCCGGCTCGACCGCTGACAACGGCAAAGCGGTGTCAGATCTCGTCCGCTTGGTGCCGGAGGGCGTCGGCATCTACGAAGCTGCAACCTTGTCCATCGATAGATCAGTGTCTCGATGCTCTGAAAACCAAAATCCTGGCTCCGCACTCGGGGCCGGCTCCTCCGGAGCAGCTCGCGCCCGAAGCGCAACTGACGTCAGGCGAGACAGGCTCGAGTTCTGATCTGGAGACGCGAATCGACCAGACTCCGATGCAGCACACCGTCCGACGATGAAGGGACAGCTCGCGCTGAAGGATCTGCTGCAAAAAAGCCAGGTTAACGCGGTTCTTCACATGCAGTCCACCGAACGCGACACGCGCCGGCGTGTTCGTGAGAATTCACGCGGCGGTTGCACTGGCCGGAAGCTCCGATTGGGATGAAACCGCCGTCCGTGGTGCGCTGACCAGCTTCATTCGGCCGAGCCTGACCGCCAGCCAGTTGGGCGTGGCTTGGAGGCAGACGTAGCGGCTACTACGAACTTGACGGCCTACATCCACTCGTGGCCGCAGTCCGAGGCAAATATCTGATGGTTTCCGATGATCCTGCGCTGATCAACGGCATGCTGTCGAACGTGAATCGGAAATCCGATTTGAAGCCTGCAGTACTTGTGGCGGAGTTCAACCACAAACGCGAGCGAGACAACTTTGCCCGCCTGGTGACCGCAGTCGATCGCCCGGACCTGAGTCCATCGGGCATTCCGGGAGACGAACGACCACCCGAATTCCTTTCGGAGAATATCGCCAGCCTCAGTGCAACGCTGGCAGCGGTTTCGTCGGAGAAGATTGTGGTTCGCGATGCTGGCGACAAGGTGCTGCAAACGGTCACGTACCAATGGTCCCAGTAAACAAGTTCGAACTATGGCTGTTGCTTGGCGTCGTTGTCCCTGACTCCCGACTGCTACCCGGTCTGTTCCGGCCGCGTTCGCAGAAAAAATGCCCGGAAATTCGCTGTTCGCGCAATCCGCAGCCCAACTTCTGCAACGCGAGTTTACCGGGCAGGGATGTCTCTTTTCTCCTCCTGGATGTCCAGACTGGGACCTTGCTCGCCTCTCGGTGGGATGGTGATGCCGACCAACCGATTCCGTTGGGTTCGCTGGTGAAACCTTTCATCGCTCTTGGCCTACGGCGAAGAGCATCAGTTTCGCTATCCGACGCATGTGTGCCGCGGAGACGCGGGCGGCTGCTGGCTGCCCCGAGGACACGGCGAGATCGGCATCACTTCCGCCATCGCTGACTCCTGCAATTCGTATTTTCGGATGCTCACCGCAGGCATGACCAGCGCGGATGTCATCCCCTCGGCACAAAGACTCGGACTAGACCCACCCGCTCCTGACTTGTCGGGTCCGGACCTGATCGGCGTAGGAAATCGCTGGCTGATTTCGCCTCTGCACATGGCGCGCGCTTACCTGGAACTGAATCGCCGTCGCGATCAGCCGGGAGTGCGAGAACGTGGTGGCCGGAATGGCTGCAGTCCGCCCGGCAGGGTACGGGAGCAGAAGTGAATCGCGCGTTGAAGCACTCGAGCGCGCTGGTAAAAACCGGAACCGCCGCCTGCACTCATCACGACCATGCTCCGGGGGACGGCTTTGTGGTCGCATTATTCCCAGCCGAGCAGCCAGAATTGCTGCTGATGGTCCGAGTGCATGGAGTTCCTGGTGCCAGGGCAGCGTTGATCGCGGGACGTATGCTGCGCCGGATCGAGGAGTGATCCGCGAGTGTCGCTGAAAATAAGGGTAGCTGGCGTGCATGCTGCTCGCAGCTCAGGCCGCTGGCGCGCAGGATGTCCGCATCGGAGTGCTGGGGCTCTTTCGGCCTCACGAGATCACCCTGAAAGCCGCTCCCGGGCAGGCCATGATGGTTCAGACTATTGTCCAAGCGGGGGAGAAGAACTTCGCGCTTGAGAGGAGCTCCGGAACAGACACCGCAGAAATAACAGTTTCCGGCCCCGATGTGGCCTGTCTGATCGGCAATCAGTCGCTCCGAACGTCTAGCTTCCACGCGAGTAACCGAAACGACGGCGCGGCCGATTTCGTGCTCACCATTCCCGGAAAAATCAGCCGCCGCTACCACGGTGTGCTCGAGGTCAAGGCCGTTGCCGGCATTCTGGTTCCGGTTGTCCGCATGGACCTGGAGACGGCGGTAGCGTCAGTGGTTCAAGCGGAGAGTGCGCCGGATGCGCCGCTTGAAGCGTTGCAGGCGCAGGCAGTGGCGACCCGTTCATACTTCATTGCGGTACGAGGACGTCATCACGATTTTGATTTCTGTGACACCACCCATTGTCAGTTTCTTCGCGACCCGCCGCCCTCCGAAAGCAACGCGTCCCGCGCCACCTTCGCAACCCGAGGTCTGGTGCTGGCTTATCATGACCATGCCGTGGCCGCAATGTTCACTCGCAGTTGCGGCGGGCGCACCCACACTCCGCAGGAGGTTGGGTTGTCGAGTCACGGCTATCCATACTTCTCCGCAGTCTGCGATTACTGCGTTCGCCATCCGTCGCAGTGGGTCCGTCGCCTATCGCAGGCCGACACCCTTAATATTGACCTGCGCGAACACAGTGAGGCTTTCCGGCTGGACATCGATCGCCGCCTCGGCTGGGACGCCGTACCCAGCAACAACTTCATTGTCCACAGAGACGCGAGGGGCGTGGTTCTTGAAGGAACTGGCGAGGGACACGGTATTGGACTCTGCCAGGCGGGCGCGAAAGCCATGGCGCAATCCGGTGCCACCTTCCGCGAGATTCTCGACCACTATTATCCGAATACCACACTGGTGAATTCATCGAGAAAGTGACGTGCGCTAGGCGCGAGCAAAATCGATGTATCCGCGCTGTACGTCCGTTCGCGTCAGTTTTACGCACAACCGGTCCCCAACATCCACTCCTTGTGCCTGCGCCAGCAATCCTTCGATGTGCGGCTGCAGCACGCGAACAAAAGTCCCACGCGGCGTAACACCGGTAACGATGGCATCAAACATTGCTCCGATTCTTCCACTCATAGCAGCTGCCGCAATTCGCTTCGACATCTCCCGCTCCACTTTGCGCGCGGCATCTTCTTTCAGCGTGCAATTGCGGGCGATGGCTGCCAGTTCGTCGTCGGAATAGGGAGCCGGCTGGCCGGCGAGCAAGGCCTTGATCAGCCTTTGCGTGACAACATCGGCGAAGCGCCGGTTCGGGGCCGTGGAGTGAGTGTAATCCTGGACTGCGAGGCCAAAGTGGCCCTGCTCCGGATCGCCCGGGCGTTCGAGTACATATTCACCAGGCCCAATGAGTTTGATGACGCCGAGCGACAGATCCGCGAAATGATCTGGGTCGGCAATTTTGCGTCTGAGCAGAAAATCATTAAGCGCCTTGGAATCGGGCTGCGCCGGCAGTCTTTCGTTGTGGGTAGCCGCGAGTTGCACGATCCGGTCCCAGCGCTCGGGTGTCTTCACTATGCGTCGCAAAGATGAAACCTTTTCGAGCATGCGGGCCACGACTCCGTTGGCCGCGATCATAAAGTCCTCGATCAGCTCGGTGGCATGGTTCTTCTGCTGGTTCACCACGTCCACTACTTGCTGGTTGAGAACCACGGGACGCACTTCGGCGGTGTCTATGTTCAGGGCTCCATTCTGGTAGCGTTGCTTTCTCAGTGTTTGCGCTGCCTCGTTCTGCAGCTTGAGTTGGGCCTGCAGAGGGGCTGAGGCCGCCACTTTCGCGGGAGCCAGCCCTTTGTCCTCGAGCCACGCCCCTACGGAATCGTAGGCCAGCTGAGCCTGATTGCGAACAATAGCACGATAGACGTCGCTGGAGCTCACGGCACCATCCGGTGCGACTACGAACTCGATTACTACGCCAAGCTTGTCGCCGCTTTCCAGCAGGGAAGAAGCGCCGGCGCTGAGCTCCTCGGGCAGCATGGGAAAATTCCGGATGCCGGTGTAGACCGTGGTGGTTTCCTTCGCCGCGTGCTCATCGATCGGCGACCCCTGGCGGACAAAGGCGTTCACGTCGGCGATTCCCACCAACACTTTGATCTCGCCGGTGGACAACCGTTCGGCGACTTCGATCTGGTCGAGATCGCGAGAGGTATCGTTGTCGATGGATGACCAGAGCAGTTGCCGCAGATCTCGAATGTCCTTGCCGGGCGCTACTTGTGGTGGATGAGCTTTCAGTTCCGCAAGCTGCTGGGCGACTTCTGGAGGGAAGTCCGGCTCGAATCCATGTTCCAGCATGGTTTGTCTTGCGGCCGCTTGCAGGTCAAAATGAGCAGGACGATTGTCGTTCATGGGCCCCCACGGCGGCGTACAAACCAACGCCAGAAGCCTATCACGCGCGGATGTTCGTCGCAGCTTCGTCGTCTAACGCTATGGTCCAAGCCTGTGATGTGCGGGGTCAGGTGGTTTTGGTCCACGCGTGACTCTTTTGGCGCCGGAGAACGGCTCCCTTAGAGCTGATCTCTTGGATCCCGTCAAACCTCGGCAACTGCTCGGAGTATTCGACGCCACCATGATCGTCATGGGCGGCATTGTCGGCTCCGGCATTTTCATTAATCCCTACGTGGTTGCGCTGCGCGTGCACACTCCTTTTCTGATCCTGGGAGTCTGGCTTGTCGGCGGCGGGCTTGCCCTGCTGGGCGCTTTCATCTGGGCCGAGCTCGCATCTCGGCTGCCGGGCGCGGGTGGCCAATACCTTTACCTGCGTGAGGCTTATCATCCTTCCGTCGCGTTCATCTACGGATGGGTTCTGCTGCTGGTGACGCAGACCGGCGGGATGGCAGCCGTCGCGGTCACCTTCAGCCGGTACTATCGAGAAATCACCGGCCTATCCGCCAGTGATGGCCTGATTGCCGCCGTGACCCTGCTGGGTTTGACGGCGATTAATTGCTTCGGAGTGCGTGCCGGCAGCAATGTGCAAAGCGCTCTCATGCTGCTCAAAGCCGCCGCCATCGCGGCCATGGTCGTGGCAGGAATCCTGTGGGGCGGCGGCACGGTGCGAGTCCTGCCCTTGCTCGACCGGCCGGTCTCGTTGGGACTTGGAAGCGCGATTGGCGCCGCTATGATTCCGGTTGCCTTCGCGTATGGCGGATGGCAGACCGCAAGTTTCGTAGCTGGCGAGATGCGCGATCCCCGGCGCGACCTTTCCCGTGGACTCTTGATCGGCGTGATTGGGGTTGTGGCACTTTACCTCGCAGTCAATTTTGTTTGCTTGCGCGTCCTTGGCCCCGACGGACTGGCTGCGACCCGAACTCCCGCGTCGGCGGTGATGCGCGCTGCACTGGGTGAACGAGGCGCGCGGTGGATTGCGTTCGGCATAGCCGTTTCCACGCTGGGATTTCTCAGCCAGGGAATTCTGACTGCGCCGCGGGTTTACTATGCGATGGCGCGGGACGGACTCTTCTTCAAGAGTGTCGGCTGGCTTTCTCCGCGCACCGGAGTTCCGGTCGTGGCCATCGTGCTGCAAGGCGTGACCGCGACCGTGATTGCCCTGTCCGGGCGCTACGAGCAGATTTTGAACTACGTGATCTCCGTCGATTTCATTTCCTTTGGCTTGACCGCGGCATCGCTGTTTGTGTTCCGGCGGAGAGCCAGAGACTCACTCCAGACGCCGTATCTCACACCGGGTCATCCTTACACCACGGCTCTCTTTGTGTTGGCTTGCGCCGCCATCGTGATCACGACCACCGCGACCTTCCCCACGAACTCCGCCATCGGACTGATTATTCTGCTGGCTGGCATCCCGGTATATTTGTATTGGAGCCGCGCTAAGCGAAGAAACGCGCCGCAGCCGAAACCTATGAGACGTCGACATTCCGATTACATGCTGTGGGCGAAAACCCAGGGCCGTGCGCGATTCAATCTAGCGACCAGCGGCGTGGGATCGTTTCCCTTGAATGAACTCCCAGTATCCATCGAGCAGCTGAAGATCGACGGCGACAGCACCTATGGCTACGCTCCCCTGCAGCAGGCCATCGCGAAGAAATGCGGAGTCGATCCCGATTGCGTGGTCGCGGCCGCCGGCACCTCCATGGCCAACCACCTGGCGATGGCCATGCTGATCGGTCCGGGCGATGAGGTTCTCATCGAACAGCCAACTTATGAGTTGCTGACGTCGACGCTCTTATATTTGGGCGCGGCCGTGAAGCATTTTGCACGTACCGAGGAGAGTGGGTTCGCGCTCGATCCGGCCCAGGTTCGGCGCGTCATCACGCGCAAGACAAAACTGATCGTTCTCACCAACCTGCATAATCCGAGCAGCGTCCTGGCGTCAGAAGCGACGTTGCGCGAAATTGGAGATCTGGCACGCAGCGTGGGAGCGCGCGTGCTGGTGGATGAAGTCTATCTCGACGCTGTTTACACCGACACTCCGAAGCCTTCCTACCATCTGGGCTCGGAGTTTGTAGTCACCAGCAGTTTGACCAAAGTCTACGGTCTGAGCGGCCTGCGTTGCGGATGGATTCTGGCCGAACCCGATCTGGCGCGCGCCATGTGGCGGCTGAACGACCTGTTTGCGTCCATCCCAGCGCACCCCGCGGAACTGCTAAGCGTCGTGGCGTTCGAAAATCTTGACCACATTCGCGAACGCGCAAGAAAGATCGTTGAAGCAGATCGCGCACTGCTGCAAGAGTTTCTGTCCAGTCAGCAGCGTGTCTCCTCTCCCCGCACCGATTTTGGCACGACTGCCATCCTGCGCCTGGCTCATGGCAGCATTGACGATTTCCTGACCCGCCTGCGGACGGAATATGAAACGTCAGTCGTGCCTGGCAAGTTTTTCGGTCTGCCCAACCATTTCCGCATCGGGATGGGAGTGGACAGCGAAATGTTCCGCGAAGGCTTGCAGAGAATTGGCCGGGCACTGAAGACAGTCTGAACAAATCCACGACGATCTGGTGCCCGGGGACGGAATCGAACCGTCACGCCCCTTTCGGGGCTCGGGATTTTAAGTCCTAGCCGCCTCCCCTCGCAAACCCCGTGCCAGTCAAAGTTTTCAGTGGCTTACCGCATTCTGAGCCTGTCCATTCCTGCCATCTTTGCCCGTCTTTTCCCGCCGAACAGCCATGATTCAGCCATGATTCTTGGCGGCCAGAGCCATCGGATTTCTAAAGGACTACTTTCGTTTCGCGCTCAATCAATTCAAGCGCTTACGGTGGTACAGAGTTCTGGGAATCGCCGGATTTCGTTCAGTCGCGGCCCTCGCGTTCGGCACACCTTGGCTTGTGAGGCCCGCCAATACCGATACAGCCATCAAGGTGAGTGCGGTTCTTGCTGTCTTGTGGGTGTGCTCATTCTGTTCGCATTCACCAATTCAGGAAACGCGCCCTCTGGTTTCTACTTGGTACACGCGTGATTGTTTTCTGGTTTTTCGTGCTGTTCTTGATTGCTTGGGCATCTGCCCACAATATCAAGGCTTGTCCCTGATCTTGCTGGAAGGGAACGTGTAAACCTTCAAATCGGTGTCACTGCGGGCCGTTACTTTAGTAAGCAGAGTGTGAATTCACAGTGTATTCAACAGAGCCGACTAGTCGATACTTGAATAGCTCGGCGAGAAGGCAAACCGGTGTTGGGTAATCGGCTGGGCGGCCCACGGGAAGGAAGCGGCTAGAGGTCTACGCCGTGGGCGAGGAGGAGTGATGCTGTTCACCGAGGAGATGATTGACGACATGATGACCTCCGACAACGACCCGGACAAGGTTCCGATGTACCCGAACATCAACGCGGCAGCCAAGGCGTTCGTCCTTGTCACTGTTTTGCTGCTCGCAACGGGGGCTTCGCTGAAAGTGATACTACCCTCTTTCCTGGAACGGAGAATCCCATCTCCGAAAGTGGGAAGTGGACGAACGGCGGAACCACTGGCCTCGACTGGACGAACGTGATTACCACGCCCGGCAAAGCGATGGGCACGGAGACCGGCATCCCAAACTACAGTGACTCAACGGCTACGCTTCAGTACAGACATGGGCACCGAACCAGACCGCATTCGGAACGGTATTTGAAAACGCCCCCACTTTGAGTTGTGGGCAGGAAATCGAGCTGCGCCTACGCACCACTATCACTCCGCACAGCATCACGGGCTATGAAATCTCGTTCTCGGTTGCATTCGGAAGTCTGATTATTGTGAGGTGGGACGGGCCGCTCGGCGCGGGACATTTTGACGTTCTCGATATGGCCGCGGTAGTGGTGCATAACGGCGATGTCATCAAAGCTACAATCGTCGGCAACGTCATCACGGCCTATGTCAACGACGTTAAGAAACTGCAAGCCACTGACTCTAAATTCAGCAGTGGTGCTCCGGGCGTGGGCTTCAACTACACCCCGAATTCAGGATGCACGGGTGCGGCGCGAGCGAAATACGGTTTGAGTAGTTTCACAGCAGAAGAAGGGGAGGGTGTCTCTCAACCACCTCCCTCTCAGCCTCCCGCTCCGCCGAGCGGCTTGACTGTCATTGTGCGGTGAAAGCACGGCTCTAGTGCTGCGCTGTTACTGCGGCTTGCCGCTCTCGCAGGTGGCCACGTAGGTCATCAACGCAGTGACCAGACTTCCGGGTACGAGGCTAAGGCAGCGTTTCCCACCGGGCCTCATACTCCCTTTCCGTCGGAGAACAGCCATGATTTCAGCCATGATTCGACTTCTGACACCCCAGCAGATATTAAATCAACCATTGGCGTAGTTAACTGAAGGGCTTGAGACGGCTATGATTTATCTGGTGCCCGGGGACGGAATCGAACCGTCACGCCCCTTTCGGGGCCCGGGATTTTAAGTCCCGTGCGTCTGCCAGTTTCGCCACCCGGGCATTGAGATGCAAACCAATACAGATGAGATAGTTAATCGTCACGGGGGCTTCTGGAGTAGCATCGCCATCATCATTGGTGCTAGTTGTGGTGTCAGTTCGATTTTCGGGTATTTTGCTGCCCCGCTCAATCTTGGTTGCCGCGCCTTCAATGCCGCCAAGGATAGTGATGTCATAGCGTGAAAGACGCTTCGGGTCTTGTGCCCGGACAGGCGCATGGCGACTGATTTCAATACTCCGCGCCTCACCATATGCGGACAGCCGACCGACGCAAGTCGTGGAAGAGCAGACCCTCGCATTTCGATTTCTTGTCTTCGCCGGTCACGAACTTGCCCAGCCCAGCTCTTTCGCAGAGAGAGTACCATGCCCCGCGAAAATCCCGGACGGGCTCATTGTTGGCGCTTTGTTACAAACGCAGTCGCGTAACAAACCGTAGACCTCGGCGGTCATTTTCACCATTCGGCCCTCATTGTTCTTCGTCGTTCCCGAGTACAGCCGAATAGTGCGGCTCTCTAGATCAACCTGCCGCACTTTCATGTGTAACAGGAGTTCGCTCTTGCGGAATCCGAAAGCGTAAGCTGTGGCCAGAATTGCCTTCAGCCACAGTTCATCAGCGTGCCTGGCAAGCTTGGCATACTTCTGATCTTCCACGAAACCCTGTCGAGGCGCGTTCTCGGCCAGGTGAGGAAACACGTGCACGGCTCTAACATTTGGCGGAGTGCTTCCACGGACAATATTTGTCAGTACCAGTTCTGGAAAACTAATTAGTACTCACCCGTTTCCGTGACTTTCGCCGCCGCCACGCGCGGAGGTAAGAGTTTACGACGTGGTAATTGACGGACGCCAAGTCGGTGCCGTTTCGCCGGAAGATGCCCAAACAATCAAAGAGATTTGCGCCAGGTTGCGCAACGGCGCGGTCATCGGGACAACGGTCGAGTCCAAGACCGAGACGAAAATGCAACCGGCAAGAAGGGAATCCGGCAAGCTCTACGCCGTGCAATTGGTTCCGGAACTAAAAGCCGAGCGCATCAAACTCGGCTTTTCGGATCGGCTCAATGACCGCCTGGCCGAGCACAAGACGGCGGCACCGACGCTGAAATTGCTGTACTCGTGGCCGTGTCAGAGAGCGTGGGAAAAGGCCGCCATCGCGGCCATCGCCAAAGGAGAGCGACGGGTCGGGCCGGAGGCATTTGATTTCACAAGCGTCACCACTGCCATAAGACGCGGGGACAGATTCTTTGACCTGTTGCCGCAAGTCGAAAATATCGGGTAACCCGACATAGCCGAAGGAGTCGTGAAATGAAAGGGGAATACAAACAACGCAGGGCAGCAAAACACTCTTCGGAAAAAGCAAGGCGCGAGTTCGACGACACGGTTCGGGAAAAAGCAAAGCGTGAGGTCGATGACACGATTGCGGATTATGTGAATGGCGATTGTTGCTGGGACTGTCTGCGGAAAGCGCTGAAGAGATTGGCTGCGGAAAATGCGGTAAAGCAAGAGGCAATGGCGGCGGAGCGGGTCAATTGAGGACCGCGAAGGCAATGAAAATGAAGAAGTTGGAAGCCCGAAATGATCGAGGAACACCCGGACCCGCGAAGGCATGACAGAAAGGAAAGCCCCAAAAGTCAAGCGGGAAGCGGGTTTTGGTCCGAGAATCGACCAAGACGGGCCAGAATGGCGGGGCCGAAGGCCCAGGCTTACGCGGAGGCGCTGAGGTTTGCGTCTACGCGGAATCCCCACTCATCCAGCAACCATTCAGGAATGTAGAACCGATTTCTATTTCGCTCGCACCAACTCCTAAGCTCCGCCGAGAAGACACAGGTCTCTACCGTGAGTCGCAGCTGCCTGACCTGCATTTCGAACTCCGTACAGAGGACCGAAGCGGGCGGCATGGGACGTCCCCAGTTGGGATTGCCGCGTTTGTTAGGCATGAAGGTTGGACCCGGCCCAATACTACTCCGCCGAACTCGAATCGGCGATTGGAATGATGGCAGGGCCTCGGATTGTATGAAAAAGGCCCCGGAGCGTATCCGGGGCCTGGATCAATTTTTGGATGTGTGCGTAAATCAGGCGATGGCGGTTCGGAACTTCTTGATTGTGATCTCCTCTTTCGCGCTGAACGTCCGATCTGCGCCACACTCAGTCTCTGCGCCCGCGTGATTGCTGCGTTTTCATTCCCTCGGCGCGGGATGTTGCCGGCGCGACAGGCTCATTCACCAATTGGGTTTGAATCTCAAATGGATGCTCAGAACAAGATTGAACGTCCTCTTCGACGACTTGACGCATAATCTCTCCGAGTGAACCGGTAGTTTTACCCTCGTCGAACTCCTGAGTGGTTTCCGTAGAGAGTTTGTAGGCTTGCACCCAGGCTCGCAAGGCCGACGCACTGGGCATCCGCGTAATCACATACGCAAGCAAACTGCTCTCTGAGGTTCCCGCCTCGATCACCGTTCCGGGCGGGCTGGGAGCAAGGCAGCGGAAGGCTTGCAATACCCAAAGCGCCGCAGGCTGTCCGGACCTGCTTCCCGCGCATTCAAATAAATGCACCAAGGCTTGCTCGGAGGTGGACAGATCGCGAGCAATAAACGAATTTATCCTTCCCCTGGTGACGGGTTCGACGAGTTCGTATTTTTCGGTGAGCCTCAAAGAGGCCGCCCCGGCTTAAGAGAAATCCAGCTCATTGCATACATCGCTGGGAAAACGATTCTTCCAGCGATCGTCAGATTGCATTCGACCGGGTAAACACACCCTAACCCAAAAGCCTATACTCCCATGGTCTGCCTGTAAAGAGGGTCTGGGCGGGGACTTTAGCCTCAATCGCGACCTGAAGATACGCGGCCAAAGCCAAGTGGCGTGAGGTTTCCGCCGAGGGTACGGGAGAGGCTGCGGGCGTTCCTGCTTCGTAGGAAAATAGCGTCGGGCAACGCCGCACGCGGTGCTACCATGCACGAACCGGCCTTCTTGCGGTGGACATTGCTTGCGATGAGGACGCTGGCCCACCGCCGTTAATGGTGAGGGGTGAATTCCGACATTAGGACCGACCCCAAGGAGTGATACTGCCGGCCCTAGTTCAGTTGCGTGCACACCTGTGGTCGCTAAACCATCCAAAATCGGCAAGTACGACGTCATCGAAGTGCTCGGAAGAGGTGGCATGGGAGTGGTGTACAAGGCCACCGATCCTCACCTCAACCGGCTGGTGGCGATCAAGATGATGACGGGTGCTTTCTCCGACAATCCTGACTTGCTCAAACGGTTCTATCGCGAGGCTCAATCAACCGCGAATCTGCAGCATCCCAACATCGTTACTGTCTACGATCTGGGCGATCTGGAAGGCAGCCCTTACCTGGTAATGGAGTATCTGGAAGGGGAAACTCTCGACGCCGTTATCACCTCTGGCAGGGCTCTCACTTTACTGGCAAAGATCAATTTCATTTGCGACGTCTGTCAGGGTCTGGCTTACGCTCACCACACCGGGATCGTTCATCGCGATATCAAACCTGGCAACATCATGGTGCTCAAGAATGGCGGCATCAAGATCGTCGACTTCGGAATTGCCCACATCGGAGACAAGACCGTCACTCGTACCGGCCAGCTGATCGGCAGCCTCGGCTACATGTCGCCGGAACAGGTAAACGGCAAGCCCATCGACACCCGAACCGACATTTTCTCCACCGGAGTGGTGCTCTACCAGCTGCTCACCTATTCGCTGCCATTCGACGGGGACAGTACGGCCGCAACCCTGCTGAAGATTATCCATGATCCTCCTCCTCCGCTTAGCAAATACATCACCGATGGTCCCCCCGAACTCGAAGGCGTGATCCTTCGCGCGCTCGCCAAAGACCGCGAGGAGCGCTATCGGACGGTGGAGGACTTGGGCTTCGATCTGGCTCAGGTTCGTGATCGCTTGAAGGAAGGCATGGTTGAGGGCCATTTGCGAGAAGCCGAAGCGCTACTCGCGCGCGGGTTTACTCACAATGCGAAGGAACTGCTCCTACAAGTTCTCAAGATCGACCGGCAGCACACCGGCGCGATTCGACTCTTTCGGTCGGTGCAGCAAAGCATTGAACAGGAGCAGATCGGAGTACAGATCAAGCAGCTCCGCGCTCAAGCCGAAGAGGCGTATGGGAATCAACAATTCGAAGCCGCTTTGGGCTATGTGGATAAGGCCCTCAACCTGCACCAGACGGATGCCGGCTTACAAGCTTTGAAGGCCGGCATCCAGCAAGCCAAGACGCGGGCGGAAGAATTGCAGAACCTCCTTCAACGGGCCGAGGCGGCGCACCAGGACGGCGATTTGGACGTCGCCAAGAAGGTGTTGGAGGAAACGCTTGAACTCGCCCCCAACGACCTCCAGGCGAAGGCGCTGTTTCGAGTGATCCAACGGGAATGGGACGAGCGAACACGTCGAGCGCAAGTGGATAGCCTGGTCGAATCCGCGCGCAAGGAAATTGCGTCCCGGAGATTCACCGCCGCCCTCAACGTCCTTAAAGAAGCGGAAGCCCTGGATCCCAACGCTCCGGAGGTAAAGTCCCTTCTGGAATCGGCGAGTGCCGGAAGAGCACAGGAGCGCAATCGCAAGGAACTTGAATCCATCAACCAGCAAATCGAAGAATCGCTCGATCGTGACGATTTCGTGACCGCCGGTCAAACCATTGATCGGGGACTGCTCAAATTCCCTGAAGACCGTACTTTGCTCAAGCTTAAGGTGCTGGCAGAAAAGCAAAGGCAAGTCAGCGAACGAAAGCAATTTATTGATGAGCAGCTGGCGCAAGCTCGTGCCCTCCTCCAGGCCGGACGAAGCGAAGAGGTCGTAGGACTGCTGGAGGCGGCGCTAAAGAGGGTCGGAAGCGATCCGCACTTGCAGTCCCTGCAAGTGATCGTGCGCGAGACGGTGGAGCGCGAGCGCGCCGAGAAACGAAAAGGCGAATTGCTGCAACGCGCCAAGGAATGTCTCCGCCGCAAAGAATTTCCCCAAGCCATCAGTACTTTGGAAGCCGCCACTGCGGAGTTTCAACATGATGCGGACCTGGAGGAACTGCTTCAATTTTCCCGGGAAGAAGCTGCGGTCGACCAGCGGAAGAAAGCCGTTGAGGCGGTCGTCGAGAAAGCCCGTGGGCTGATCGAGAACGACGAATACGAGCGGGCAGTGCAACTGCTGGAAGCCGGCCTCCCTGAGGGGCACGAGGAAGAATTGGATATTGCGCTGACCCACGCTCGAGAGGCTGCGGCCGAATACCAAAAGCGCCTTGAAGGCACGCTCTCGGCCGGCAAGAAACTGTTGCAGAGCCGAAAGGCTGGGGAGGCTGTGAAGTTTTTGGAGTCGCAGCCGAGTTCGTTCCGAAGAAATTCGGACTGCAGCGAGCTCTTGCAACAAGCGTATCGCGATGTCAAGCGCTGGCAAAGCATGGAGAACGCGATCGATCAGTCCCGCGAGCTGTCCGCGGGCGGCAAGTTCGACGAAGCGTTTCGCGTCCTGGAGAACTCCAAGAGCGCCTGCGGAGACACGCCGGAATTGCAAAGCGCGAACGCTGAGGTTCAGAATCGCCGCTCCTCGGACGCGACCAGAAAGCTGCAACTGGTCATGGCTGACGGCCGGATGCTGCTGATGGCCAGGGAATACCGGGCGGTCATCGACCGCCTCAAGCCCGCGATGGCCCTGGCCAGCGTGGCTCCCGCCGAGTTGCGGAACGAATTCGAAAAGCTCCGATCGCAGGCTGGGGCAGCGTTGGTTCAGCAACGCAAGATTCAAATCGAGCAGCTGTTAAGAAAGGGCGAGCATCTCGAGGCTTCCGATTTGTTACGCGGGTCTCAGACCGAATTTCCCGACGACCGCTCTTTGGCTGAGCTCAAGAAGAAGCTTGACGAATCGGTCGCACGCCGAACTGAGCTGCAGAATCTACTCAACCAAGCGCGGCGGCTTTTCGGTGAAAGCTCCTGGAAGCAAGGAGGAGAAGCTTGCGTTCGCGCCATCTCGCTAGCGGCTCTGGACCCCTGGTTGCGCGAACAAGCGATCCAGGTGGCCTTGCGAGCTGCCGAGTCTGCACTGGAGAAAGACTGGCGATCAGCCGAGGCTCTGTTAGACGGGCTTACCGCCGTGCGGGTCGGAACCGGTGTTCCAGCATCCTTGCGCTCTCGAATCGGCGAAAAGAAACGGGAGCAGACCATACAGGACGCGACGTCAGAGGCACGCCGGCTTCAGGCCTCGGGGGATCTGTCGGGCGCTCTGAAGACGGTCGACATGAATCTCGCATCGTTCGGAGACAATCCTGGTCTGAAGGCGCTGCAGAGCGAATTCCAACAGCTGCAGCGTCAACAGGAGGAACGCGCGCGCCTCGCACAAACAAAGGCACTGCGGTTGGAACATCTCAGGGCCGTCGCCGGGCAACTTGAGCGCGAATCTGGGCTTGAGGCAAGGATCCGCATTCTGGAAGATGCGGTTCGCACCTACTCCC
Organism: Terriglobia bacterium; assembly: GCA_963803655.1. GTDB lineage: Bacteria > Acidobacteriota > Terriglobia > Terriglobales > Acidobacteriaceae > JAIQFF01. The sequence goes on along the minus strand of CAWDNR010000003.1, from coordinate 616,162 downwards.
GATGAAGCGACTCTGCAATGTCAGCTCGCGGGCTTGCAAGAACTGGCTCAGCGTGTGGGGAAGTCTGTGCAGAAGGCCAAAGAATTGGAGGAGGCGCGGCAGTACACGCAGGCGATCGACGTCTGGCTAGAAGTCAAGGGCTTGGATCCGGGCGATTCCGCAACGGAGATTTCGCTGACGCGACTGCGGGAGCTGCGGCGGCAGGAGCTGGCCGCCCGAAAGACCACTCTCATTGGACAGACCCTCAGTGCACTTTCCGCCTACGAACTGGAGCGAATTCCAGAGTTGTTGAGCCAGGTGAAAGCTGAGTTCCCCTCTGATTCAGAGGTCCTGGAATTGGAGAAAGCATCCAATGAGGTCTCCGACGGCCGAACAAAAGCACTGAGCCTGATTGCGGAAGCCCAGAAGCTCTTTGCAAAGAATAAATGGAGCAAGGGCGCGGCAACAATTCAAAGTGCCGTGGACTCAGGGCCCGCCGATCTACTGGTCCGCCAACAGGCAGTTTCCGCGCTGCTCCACGCGGCTGATTCTGCGTTGTCTACCGAGTGGCAATCTGCCGAAAATTTGGTCGATCTGGCCGCTCAACTGGATCCTAGATCCTCCGAGATGACGAAAATCCGTGCCGTTCTCGAGGGTCGCAAGCGGGAGTCCGCGATAGCAGCGCATCTGGTCTCGACTCGAAAGCTTGAATCGACCGGCGACTTGAACGATGCTCTCAGCCACCTCGCCACGGGCTTACTCGCTTATCCAGACGAACCGCAGCTTCTGGAGTACAAGCAGGCGCTCGAATTGCAGTTGCGTGCCGTCGAAGCAGCCCGGCAAGACGAAAAGCAAGTCGCTGCGCACGAGGAGTCGGCGAAACGGCTGCATTCTGCTGGCGACCTGCAAGGCGCACTGACTCGTTTACAACAAGGGTTATCGGAATTCCACGGCGAACCGCGTCTGCTCAAAATGAAGAGCATTGTGGAGAAATCCATCGCCGAAGCTGAGGAACTGAAGCGGCGCGAGGAGGAACGAAGACACGAGGTACAGGAACGGAGGCGTCAGGAGGAAGAACGGCAGCGGATGCGCGAAGAAAAGGCCGCCCGAGAAGCGGAAAAAAGAAAACAGGACGAGGCTGAAAAGCTACGCCTGGAGCAAATAAGGAAGCAAAAAGAAAAAGCTGCACGTGAGGCGGAAAAGAAAGAGCGGGAAGAAGCCGAGAAACAGCGCCTGGAGCAGCTGAGAAAACGAAAAGAGGAAGCTCGAGCCAGAGCGGAAGAAGAGAAACACCAGCGGCAGGAGCGTCAGGCGAAGGAAAAGCAGCCAGCTGCGCTCAAGACGGAGGACATTCAAAAGGTCCCCCCGGAATTTGTGGCCAAAGTGGGGGGAGCGAAGGTCTGGTTGTCCGTCGCTGCGGCCGTTGTGATTGTGGTCGTCATTGCCGTGATGACGCACTTCCTTGGCCGAAATGGCACGCTCGTGGTTCGGAATGCCGCCCCCGGCACGGTTGTCGGGGTCGAAAAGACAACTTATGCCGTGGGCCCGGATGGAGCCGTCAGAATCCCGCTGAAGCCTGGCCCGCACGAAGTCGAATTGGCGAAGGATGGCTACCAAAGCAAAGAGTTGCACATCGACATCGCTGGAGGTAAGGAACTTGCTCTCAATGACACGGCTCTGACGCCCGTGCCCGTGCCCCCCGACCATCTGATCCCGAAACCGGGTCACCCGAACGGAAGCCTCATTATAGAAACCGGTAATAAGGATGTCAGTGTCTACATCGACGGCGTCAAACAGAACAACGCTCGTCGGGGCACTTTGCGCGTTTCTCTACCCCCGGTGGAACACGAGATCCGTGCGGAGAGGCCGGGTTACGTGAGCCGAAGTGTAAGAACGTTGGTGAGTAGCAATGGCGAGAACAAAATCGATATGCGGCTGGGGCACGAAACCCCCGCACCGCCGCACGCTCGCCTTTCGATTCAGGGAGCAACCCCGGGATCGCAGATCCTGGTCGACGGCCAGAAGAACGGCGCAGTGGGTGCTGACGGGACTTTCTCGGCAGACGTGCCGGGAGGCGATCATGAGATATCAATGATGACCGACTCGCAAAAGACCGATGCGATTACCCGCCATTTCGCGCAAGGAACCTTGGTAAAGCTAAACGGCGCCGAGTTCAAGATTGCTGCTCTGCCAAATACTACCGATGATAACGCCTGGCAACAGGTTCAAGATGCGCGAAGTATCAGCGCCCTCGAAGGATTCCTCCAACGTTTCCCTAATTCGGCGCACCGCGGCGAAGCCGAGCCGAAGCTGGATGATCTGTACTGGGCGAAAGCAAGTGAGACTAACACCCCTGCAGATTTCCGCGATTATCAAAACCGGTATCCAAATGGCAGGCACTCGCGAGATGCTCAAAGCGAGATAGCCAAGCTGGACTGGCAACAAGCGCAAAATACGAGTGACCCTCGCGTCCTGGAAGACTTTGTCAAGAAGTACTCGAGCGGAGGCTTCCATGATCAGGCGGCCGCCAAATTGGATGATCTCGCATGGCAGCGGGCTGCCAAAGCCAACGACGCCACCGGCTTGCGCGATTACCTGAGCCGGTTTCCGAATGGCAAGCACGCGGAACAGGCCCGCTCCGCGATAGATCAGCTTGCGGCTTCGAAGCCACCGGCACGCGTCGAGGCGGTGGACGAAAGGGCTGCCGTGCTGTCAGTGCTGCAACGCTACAAGAAAGCATACGAGGAGGAGAGCGTCGCTGAATTACAGGCCATTTGGCCCGCCATGGGCCCGCGGCAGATCTCAAATTTGGGAGTATTCTTCAAGACTGCACGAGCCGTGAGCTTAGCCTATAATCTGGTCGGCGAACCTGAAACTGACGGAACTTCGTCGACCGTAACGTTTACTCAGTCCCTGAACTTCATCATCAATGGCAAACAACAAAAGACCTCGGCTCAGGTGACCATGCAGTTGAAGAAGGCGGGCCCGGGAAACTGGCTCATCGAATCCATACGCTAAAGCTGGCCTAAGTTAAGGAGAACAAATGTCGAAAGCCCTCGGGATGGTTCTGTCTTGTCTCGTGCTGTCGTCAATCTCGTCACTGGCGCAGGGGCCCTGTCCCACAGCGTTCTCCACCAGCACCGCCAACATACCGGCCCGGTCAGGTGATCTGATCTGTCTGGTCCCCCAGGTGTACGGCGGCGGTGGGCTGGTAGGATCTGACCATGGCGGACCGCTCTTTTCTACTGCGCAGTTCAGCCACGCAGCCCATTTCAGCAGTTCTGCGGTGCAGAGCTTTTCACCGCTCAATGCGGAGATTGGTACCCAGTTAAGTCAATTGCCTTTCACCTCCCCGGCCTCGGGCTTTATTTTCTCCTTCAATCCATCCCTGGGGGTGGTCACCCGTGAGACCGAGAACTTCGGCCCCATCTTGACGGAACGCGCCGACACCATCGGCAAACACAAACTGTTCGTGGGATTCAGCTATCAATATTTCAATTTCGATAAAGCTGATGGGGTAAATCTGAAAAATTTCGGTGCCGTGTTCCAGCATGAAACCGAAGCTGAACTTTGCACTCCCGGCTCCCCTCTAACCTGCGTCAATGGCGAGCCGGCGTTTCAACAGGACATTATTGCAACCCAAAACAGAATCGACCTTAAAGTACATCAGGTTACGGCAGTCGGGACGTTTGGAGTGACCAATCGCTTTGATCTTTCGGTAGCGGTTCCGATTCTTGACGTACGCATGTCCGTATTTTCAAATGCCACGATAGACAGTTTCGAGACCGCTAGCGACATACCAAGGTGTTGCGTTCACCGGTTCGACCCGGCGAGCTCGGATGCTCACGAGCATCTAGTAGATGCGGCGCATGCCAGCTTCTTCAATAACAACACATCCTCGGGCATTGGCGATGTGATTTTCCGGGGTAAATTCCAGGCTCTAAAGGGTGAGAAGGCCGGCTTGGCGGTCGGTCTCGATGTTCACGTCCCCAGTGGTGACGAAAGAAATTTCCTTGGGTCCGGAACCTGGGGAGTGAGGCCTTTCGCGGCGTTTTCCTACGCGGGACGTATCTCTCCTCACGCCAGTTTCGGTTATCAAAGGAACGGCGATTCGGTGCTGGCGGGAGACGTTACCACTGATACCAGCTCGCATTTGCCCGACATCATTACTTATTCCGCCGGTGCAGATGCCGGGGTCACGCATCGTGTCACGCTTTCTGCGGACTTTCTGGGCCAGTCCTTGGTCAACGCAAAGAAAATTGCGCCCTCCACGTTTACAGACGCTGCAGGCGCAACGCATTCGAATATTGTCACCTCGACAGCGACCATCAATCAGGCCAGCATCGCGGTGGGCGGAAAAGTCAATCCGGTGGGAAGGCTTTTGTTCACGGCCAATGTTCTGTTCCGGGTGAATGACGCCGGCCTGCACTCAAGACCCGTTCCTCTGATTGGAGTGTCATATAGCTTCTAGGGTCTCCAGGCAATCGCCGCGGCACCGAAAATTTCTAGGAGATGAAGTACGAGGAATTTCTGCAGGCTCGCCGAGTTCTGATTGCAAAAGTGGTTCGAGAAACATTCGAAGGTCTCTAGTGTTGGTAGCTAAAATGGCAGCCTCATCTCTTCCAATGCTTTTCCGTTTCCTTCGAGGTATTTCTGCGTCGTCGCAAGCGACTCGTGGTTTAGCCACTCTTGCCGTTCTGACATCTATCCCCACCGGAGCCATCGTGTCGTGGCACTGTCCCTGGAACAGTGAGGTGCCACTCGGCAGGATCGAGTTCCGCATGAATACTGCGTGCTGCGACGTTTTGCATCTTCGTGCACCTCAATGCAGAAGCCCTGGAAAGGATTTTAAGTCCCGTGCGTCTGCCAGTTTCGCTACCCGGGCGGGCAATGAAGTGATTCGAAGATGCTATATCAGTTGACCCTTGCGGGTCCGGCGCGAGTGGCAAAGGGATTAATGGGAAGCCGTGTACGAAAATGAAGACACGTAGAGATAACTGATGGCGCCGGGGGTCGCCACTCCGCCAAATGAAGTGGAATTCGTGCCCCAAAGATTGATCAGTACCGCTGCGGGCGCGGAAGGAATGTGTTCCGTGTGGGTCGAAACGAGGGTCCCGTCAACATAGAACTCAATCTTCCCGGCACTCCAGACAAATTTGTACTCGTGAAAACCGCTGTCCGCGCCCGGCGACTGGGGTCGAAGTGCTCTGGCTGTGCGACACCGTCGAATAGTTGGTCATTTCAAGCGTCGATGGAGACTGTCCCTGATATTCGAAATCAATTTCCGTTTCGCTGTCGTTGATAAAGTTAAAGACATCGGTGACTGAGCCTGAAACGGCTGAACCTGCGCCGCGAGGCGTGGGCGAGGTTGACGCTGCCCGCCCTATCCACACGTACGCCCCATACCCGAATAGTTGTTTCGAGCGAATCTCCGCTCCAGTCGAAATGGCCAGGGAACCAGAAACGCTCTGGGTCAGCTTCAGGCGCAGCATGCCCGAGGAAAGGTCGACGTGGTCTGCGCTCAGTGTGCCAGTGTTTACCCCAGCAATATTACCTGGAGCCCGTCCAGTGTCGATGAACCATCTAGTCTTATCCAGAGTTCCGCCGGAGAACGTTTCGTGGAACGTAGGCGTAGCCGATCCCGCGTGGTCGTCGGACGAACCAGAGCTTTGCGCCAACGTGACGGCGCCGAGAGACAATACAACGAGAAGAATGCGTCGCAACATGTGCATGGGCTTAGTATTCTTTCCGGGACCAAAGGACGGTCTTCTGAGGGCCACAAAACAAAACGTCCCAGACTCGTTTGAGTCGTGGGACGCTCGTCGAACAAGCCCTCCCCCGAAAGTTTGTTCAAGAACATCCTACCCACAGCGGGGAAGACTGGGAATGGCCCGAATGGGCTACTCGGATGCACACTTTGGTTTTGCGCAGTTCTTCCGGTTTCTTTGGTAACCAGGGCGCGGTTACTTTAGCGACACAACTTTCTTTGCAACGTTGTAGCCCTCCACCCGCAGGGCCGGCGTAAGGCTCCCTGGCACCGATCCGCTAAACCGGGCATCGACAAATCGTCGCAACTATCGTCCGGATTTCGTGCGGAAAGATCGTTACATAGTTGTCGTCGTAGGTGATCGGCAGAATCTCGTTGTCCGTCGGCTCCCTGGGTGACTTCCGCACGCACAAAAAATGCCACGTGGTTGGCGGGATTCGTCAGCGTGATGGTCACCTGCTTTTCTCCGTTCGATTCTCAGAGACCTGGGCGGAACATCCAGATCGCTCCGGGGCATGGTGTTCAGAGCTGACATGTTCGCCCACCTGGACAGGCTTGGTCTTGAACTGTTCATCGCTCTTGGCGCTCGCCCAGATCGTCGTCCGTGGTGGATTCCCAATACACGTTTTCCGCCAGCACCTCGCTCGTCGCGGTCATCAACGCGGCGCGTACCAGGTAGTAGGACCGAGATTCGGAATTCTGGGCACTGTCATGGCTTCGCGAGAGGTATTCGGCCCGATGTTGAACCCGCCGACTTCGGTGAAGTACTTCCGGGTTCCGTCCAGGTTGAAGAACTCCACCGCCACTTTCAGTTTGTTGCGCGCTTCAGCGGTCTGGTTGACGACATACAATTGGCTTGACTTCTGTCCCCAGCTGGCGTAGTAATCCCAAACCACGTTGAGCGGGCGCAGACCTTTCTTTGCGCCAAAATATCCTCCACCCGGTTTGAAGTAGTCATCGAACAGGTGTCCGAAAAATGATGGCCAGGGATTGTTCATCATCCAGTGGATCATCATCTTGCGATCGGCCCAGTGAGAGGCATAGGTCTCATATTGCGCGCGCACGTCCTCATAGTGAGCGAGCTGCGCCTTGCGGGAAAATTCTTCCGCACTGGCCGAGGGCCCATACCGTTTGTCGATCACGCGCTGAATATTTTCCAGGCTATTGTTGCCTTCGTTGGCCCCGGAGTGGAAGTACCAGTCTTCGTTGATCGGCCATAATTTGTCTGCGGGAATAAATTTCTTCAAACTTTCGAGCGGAGGAATCGTCTCGTTGTCTCCCTCTTCCGCCGACGAGCCGCGCGCCGGACCGTACTGGTCGCTGAACCAGTAATAAGGTGGCCGCCATACATACGGACCCGCCATGTGGATACCGCTCCACGAGCGGTTCACATGCGAGACGGTATCGACCACTGCATTCTGCCAGTGTTCCTCTTTCAGAATCTGGTGATAGTCGTTCAATACCGGATCCGGCGGCAATCCATCGCTTCCGTTGGCCCAGATCACGACCGAAGGATGTGACCGCAACTCGCGAATGCGCGCCCGCAGGCTGGCCCGGGCCACCCATTGGTCTTCGGCAGTTCCATAGGTTCCAATGTTCCCATTGCGCGCAGCACATGAATCCCAGCATGACCGGCATGCCTTCGCGATCGGCCCGTTCGATCATGGTGTCGTCGGCAATCTTCAACTCCCACCGCAGCAGGTTAAGGCCAAGATCTTTGGCGTAATGCATGATGGTCGCGTCCCGCTCAGGGTCGCTTCTGAACAGCAGGTCGGGCGAGTACACGCCGCCGCGGATCAGGTAATCGCGTCCATTGACTTGCAGGTAGAAGTTGCCGCCGGTGCCGATGTCGGGAAAGCTGTTGTCCGAATCGCGGGCCTGCGTGATCTTGCGAATACCGAAATCGATCGCCTGAGAGTCAGATATCTCAGTTTTGTCATCGACTTTGAAGTCCAATTTCAAATGATAGAGTTTTGCCTCACCCCATTGGTAAGGCCACCACAAATCGGGATCCTGCACTGTGAGCTGGGCGTACTGGGCCGGTGTGAATGCGACTTCCGTCGTCTGGTTTCGAAACAGTCGTACCGTTTGTTGGAACCGGATCGTCGCTCTTCCCGGGGCGTGAAATCTCTCCGGACAACGTGCCCGATACTGGCTTGGCTGTGTCGTTGCTCAAGTCGCAGTAGACGGTCAGCGTTGCCGGGCTTGTCGCCGGAAGAGGGAGATCGCTTGCCACGTAGGGATTTCGGATCGTCACCGCGCCCGTACTGCTGAGAAATACCCGCTTCCATACTCCCGCATTCCTGTCGGGCACGAACGGGATATCCAGATGTTTCTGGGGATCGTGGTAGCCCAGGTATTTCCAGTTGATCCAGTCCAGCCAGCTATCCGCCAGCTCGATGCCATTTTCTCCTTCAAGGCTTTGCTCAGGAGTCACTTTCACCGCTAAAACGTTGGATCCGCCGGGCACGATGAATTCAGTGACATTGAATTCGAACTCATCGTACATACCGACAACCGTCGCGCGATTCGCCACCTTATGCCCGTTCAGCCAGATATCAGCCCGGTAGTTGATCCCTTTAAAGACGAGAGAGTAGACCTCCCGGCCGGGCGGAGCGGTAAATGTAGTTCGATACCACCAATCCTGTTTCCAGAGCTCTCCAGGAGTTGCCAGGTTCATGCCGAAGTACAGGTCTTTGTAAACTCCGTTCTCTTGCAGGATTTGCAAAACCGTGGCGGGCATGTGCTGCGCTGCGTACCAATGAGAAGCGTCAAAGGCAGCTTGTGAAACCAATGAATCTTCGACGCCGACATTCTTCGCAGAAGTCATGCTCCATCCGTTGGCAGTTCGGTGAGGTTAGGAGATTCCTGGGCCGCTGCCGGAAGGGGCGAAAGCATAGGAGGCAGACACACTATCAGCGTCGACAGATGGTATCTCATGAGGCCCACCATTCTATAGAACGTGTTTGCGTGGAGCAGGCTACCGCTCTGCACGGAAGTCCCTGTCGCACGGCACCGCTTCTCCTAACCCGTGAACTGGCCGGTAGACCTAAAACGACACTTTCAGTGCCAACTGAATCTGACGCGGATCGCGAGCCGCGGTCAGGAATCCAAATTGAGGCGTGCCGAAATGTTGTCGTGTTGATCGAGTTTTGCGGCCCCGACTTGGCAAACTGCAGATTGGGGTGATTGAACACGTTAAAGAATTCGGCGCGAAATTCCAGCTTGGTGCGCTCGGTGATCGAGAAATTCTTGAACACGGAGAAGTCCCAGATCTGGTAGCCCGGCCCCTGCACGCTGTTGCGGCTTACGTCTCCGAACGAACCTGATGCGGGATCCGCAAATGCGCAGGTGTTGAAGAAGGTGTTGGGTACACAGAAAGGCTGCTGGATTTGATCCAGCGATCCTTGGAGCTCCAACCCCTCCAGACAGCGGCCCCAGAAGCTTGCGGCGGGGACAGGATTTCAGCTAGGAAGTGAGGCGCCCGGATGTGCGGGCGTTGACGACGCAATCGTCGACTGGTCAGACAAGCGTCACCTCAACCCCGATCTTCTTCAGGGCTCTTAAGTCAGATTTGGGAATACCGTGGTCCGTGATGATCTCCTGCAAGGCTGTGGGTGGAACAATCAGCGACAGGCTCCGCCGCCCAAACTTGCTGGAGTCGCACACCGCCACCGTGCGTTTCGCCACTTCAACCATGACCCGGTTCACTTTCGCTTCGAGAAGATTCGGCGTGCTCAGCCCGTAGTGGACATCGAAACCGTCCACGCCGAGAAAGAGAATGTCGGCATTCAAGCGGCGCAGAGTTTCCTCCGCAATCGGACCCACCAGCGAGAATGAGTTCTTGCGCAGCGTGCCGCCGGTCAGGATCACTTCGACCGGGGCGCCGGTCAGTTCGGCGGCGATGTTCAACGCATTGGTGATAATCGTAATGTTATGAAAGTTCCGTAACGCCCGCGCGATGGCCGTGGTGGTGGTGCCGGAATCGAGAATCACCACCTGGCCTTCCTTCACCTGGGCCGCCGCGGCGGCCGCAATTCGCATCTTCTCCTTGCGGTGCAGCTTTTCTTTTTCGCGCAGGGTCGGGTCTTCGAGCGCGCCTTCGCGGGCCGGCAATGCGCCCCCATGGGTACGATGCACCAAGCCGTGCGCATGCAGGACTTCGAGATCTTTCCGGATGGTGACCTGGGAGGTGTCGAATTTCCGGGCCATGTCCGTGACCAGCACCCGGCCGTCCCGTTCCAGAATTTCGATGATGGCCCGTCTGCGTTCTTCGTTGAGCACGTTTTTCTTTCCGACACCAGAGGCTTATGATTGCGCTTTCTTTTTATATCGTTTGCTTTCGGCTGTCCAGTCGAAAAAGGAAGACAGCGGGCACAGTCTGTCTGGAAACTGTCGCAGCGTTGGGGAGTCAGATGCGTCTCTGCACTGGCTAGAATTCGATTCCCAGGCGAACGCTGTAACTACGCGGAGGTCCGATGCCGGTGCCCGAAAAGAGGCCGGCAAAATTGATCACGTTGACCCGATTGTTAAAGTTTTGCACGTCGGCTTGCAAGCGCATGAGGAGGTGTTCTCGCTTCACCACTTCGGCGCCTACCGAAGCTCCCAGCGAAAGGGAAGGCCGTACCCGGCCGCGCTCAAAGTTCACACGATTGACAATCTGCTGCCCGAATTGCTGGATGGCATCCTGTACGGTGCCATCGAACTCAGTGGGCAGGCCGCTCCCATAGCCTCCTCCGAGCTCCACCCAGGCGCGCGACACAAGCTGATACCGAAAGCGGGTGCTTACGGTATTTCGCTGGTCCTGCGACACGGGAAAGCGTCCGGTATTCGCCAGGGCGTGGGAAGCATCATCGCCAACGAACAGGCCGCCGGTCACCGGGGTGTAGCCGAAGCCCACCATGTTGGAGTAGCTCACTTGACCGGAGAGGCCACCCCAGTTTGGAAGATCAAGCTTGGCTTCGGTACCGTAAATAGCTCCGCGGCGGAAAGCGATGGGGAAGCTCACTCCAGTATTGAGCAACAAGTCGTCGTCAGCGTAGTTGTCAAACGTGCGGTCGTAATAATTCAGATCCAGCTTCAGTGTTCCAAGAAATCCCTTGGTGACACCCACCTCATAAAAATTCCCGTGCGAAGGCTCGACCGGAAGGCGCAATACTCGCGGATCAAGCGCGACGACTGCCGCCGAACTGGCGAGCAGAATATTTTCCGACGCCGGCGTCTGGAAAACGCGGTCGTACGAAGCGTGGAACACCAAATCAGCCCGCGGCCAATACCAGGCAACTCCAAGCCGGGGGCTCAGTGCGTTTCGATGGACCACCAGGCTATAGTGGTCCCAACGCAACCCGGCGCTCAATGTCCAGCGCCCGAGGCGCATCAGATCCTGGACATATAAAGCCTGCTCGCGATCCAGTCCATGACCCATGAAATTGAAAGTCGATGGCGTGCCTGGGTCGAACTGGCGGAAATCGGCAATTGCGTAGTCGAATTGCTCATGGATCGAACCATAATCCATGTCAGCGCCGGCCTTGATCTCGTGAATGCCGTGATGGATCGAGATATTGCCCTTGATGTAGACCTCGCGAGAGCTGCGCTGCTGCCCTGCGATGATGGGAGTGGATCGAGGGTTCGACGATAGGCCGGAGAAATCATCTCTTGACATCAAGCGGAAATCACCCAGCACACTGGACGAAAAAACATGCTGATAGGAGAGAATGCCGATCGTCTCGTCGCTGCTACGATCTTGGCGTTGTCCGGCGGTCTGTTGTAAAAATTCGTTGGGGACCTGAAACACGGTCTGCTCGTGGCGAACAATAAAGCCGAGGCGATCGCGATCCGTAAGGTCACGTTCATAGTGCGACGCAAAACTGCTGGTCGTGGCTTGATTGGTGAAGTTGTTGAGCACCGGTGGATCGAGGTAGCGGTCGGTGAGGGCGCCTTCCGCGCTGACTCCGAGCGTGTTCTTACCCCAACCCTGCTGCACCATCAGATAGCCGTCGGCAGTGCCGAAGCTGCCGCTCGAGGCGACAAATTTGCCGTGAAAGCCCGGCCGTGAATCGTGGGCGGTGGAAATCTCAACCACTCCACCAAGTTTTCTCCCATACTCGGCAGGGAAGTTGGCGGTGAGAATCGTCATCGACTCCGCATCGTCGGCCTCAATCTCGGGGGCAAATGAAGGCGAACGGTTGTCAGTCAGCGGAATTCCATCCACCACATATTGTGTCTGGTACTCCGAGCCTCGCGGATGTAACACCCCGTTTGATTCCAGGAGCCAGCCCGGCTGCGAATTCACCAGATCAATCACCGAGCGACCCGGGAGCGCCGTGCTGCGATGTTCGAGTGTGTCGCTTCCCACCCGATTAACAGTCCCCGTACGATGGGGATCAACCAGCGTATCGGAGTCCCTGACCTCGACCGCAGTCTGCGTGGGCGCGACCGACAACTGAACCCGCAGTTCGACTGAAGTCGCCGACCGAATTTCTACTACACTTTGGTAGAGAGCAAAGCCGGAACGTTTCACGTCGACGCGGTAGATGCCGAAGGGCAGATTTCTGGCCGCCAGTGTGCCCGCCTCGTCGGTGACATAGGTCTGGCGGAAGTGATTTGCTTCGGAGACCAGTTCCACCGAAGTTTGCAGGCCCAGCCCAGCCGGATCCACAACCTTGAGCCGCAGTCCTCCCGAGTTAGTCTGTCCGAAAAGCTGCCCCACCAAGAGACAGAACAGCAGGCACTTCCTCATTATTTTCAGCCCTAATCAATTACTTCAAGAAGACTTGCTCATGTTACATCGGAGAAGAGAGCGAGGCTCGCACTTCTTTCCACTCGAAAGGGCAACGCCTCGCCGATTGTGCGGGCAGCAGGGGATTGGGCCAGCAGAGGCCCTGTCTGGCTCACAAACACTTCAAAACTTCCTTCTTCAGATTGCGCAGCTTGGCTAGAGCCAGCTTAATTTCCTGCCGTTCAGCGACACCGTCGGGACTCAGGATTTCGCGGCGAGTGGGGATTGCGGCCTCGGCAACTTCAATGCCCTTGAAAAGAATCTCGTGATCAGTTTCCTGGAGGGCGGATTCGTATTCCAGTTTCCATGGCGGCAAGTCGCGCCGGGGAACCGAAGAGGAGAACTCATGCGAGGCCATCTTCCATTTCCTAACCCAGGAACCTGGGGGGCCCAATACGCGCCATCGTAAGTGGAGAAATTAACAGCGTCTGCCCGCTGGCGTACACGCGTTCGTACGCGGCTGAACTTGAGAAGTGGGAGCGACCACCAGAACGGACAGGTTCCGGTGGCGTGTGAGTTTGCAAAACCTTCACCCAGAAAGGGCGAAGGTACACGAAGGAGATCCTAGAAATAGGGCTTCGTGATACTTCATGTCCTTGTGCTTGGTGGGCTTTGCGGTCTCGTGAAGCTGACTACCTAGCTTCCGGCACTGCTACAGTTTTCAAACTGTAGCAGTGCCCAGCTTGCGTGCCCGTTGATTTGGCTGACGCGAACCACTAGAATGACATGATTTCACAGGGTCGGGCGGGCAAGAATCGCGACCGGTTACCGAAAACTTTGGGGGATTATGAAACTACAAAGCAGGAAACTGCCACTTGCTGTTCTGTCGCTCGCTGCCGCTCTTTTGATTGTCGCCATGCTGGCCGCGAGCCCGGCGGCCAGCCAGGACAACGCGGCTGGTGCGGGTGTGTATAAATCGAAGTGCCAGACTTGTCACGGGCCAGACGGTGGCGGCACCGCTGTAGGCAAGAGCCTGAAGGTAGCCGATCTACGCTCGACGGAAGTCCAGAGCAAATCGGACGCCGAGCTCACCCAGATCATCTCCGACGGAAAAGACAATATGCCGGGCTTCAAGGGCAATATCACCGACGACGAAATCCATGCCGTTCTGACCTATGTTCGCACTCTGGCGACAAAAGGCGATTCCGCTCCCAAAAAGAAATAGGCTAACTCATCCGCGCTTGCTGGTTCTGGTTGTAGCCCTGTCCCTGTAACGCCCGCCCCGCCGAAACCTCATCCAGTCGCTATATACTTTGACCTCGAAACCGACTCCGGAGTTCTTATGAAACGCATCCTTCTTATTGTCGCGGGGCTGTGCGCGGGGCTGATCGTCCCGCTTCTGGCGGTCGCACAGGATTCGTCGAAGATCATTGCGATGGAGAACCTGTGGAACCGGGCCGAGATGAACAATGATGCGGCCGCTGTCCGGCTCCTACTGGCGGATGATTTCGTCATGACCGTGGCCGAGGGCACGCTCTACAACAAGGCACAGATGATCGCATCGGTGGCCGACAAGTCCTATCGTCCTGTCGCTTTGCAGTCTACGGGCATGGCGGTCCACTACTACGGAAACACCGCGGTAGTGACCGGCGCTTACTATGAAAAGGGAGTCGACAAAGGCAAGTCGTGGGAACGCCGCGGTCGCTTCACCGATACCTGGATGAACCTGGATGAAAGGTGGCAATGCATCGCCAGCCACTTCAGCGTCAAGCCAAAATAAAGATTACCGGCAAGATCAGGAGCGCAAACGCCGCCCAAATGGGGCAATCACGACGCTAAGTTGCACCAGGAAATAAATGCGATGCTCCAGTAAGTACTAAAGACGCAGAGCAGGGCGCCGAACGCATAGAGGGATTGGGCAACCACGAGACCTCGGATGGCAGGTCATGTTTGACTAGTCCCGTTCCCAACGCACACAGCCAGCTGAAGTACAACGTGCTTCCCGAAAGGAGAATATTCACCAGTAGACGAGAAGTGCGGTGCGGTACTTGGGAAATTCGGCCAGAAGAGTGGTGGAGAAAGGTGTGATCGAAACCCTGAAGAGGAACACGATATGGATCCACGAAAGACTACGGTCGGAGCGGGCGAGGTGATTGAGTTGCGTCTGCTGACCGATCCAGAAAATGCCCAGCGTCATGAAACTCATCATGTACATGACAAGGCGCGGGGAAAGCGCGACTAGGGCGCGCCACAGTTCGCGCTCGCTGTGCATGGCTTCCATCGCAGGCACGCGGAGGTCGAGTACCAAGAGCGTCATCGCAACCGCGAAAACCCCGTCACTCAGGGCGGCCAGCCGCTCCACGCTTTGGCCTGCAATGTGGTTGTAGGAAACCGCCATTCTAGGTTCCCCAAATCTTGACCGCCCATGCCGTCAGCGCACCGAAAAGAAGACCGGTGCCAAGAACTCCAACATAGGAATTCAGTCCAAACGCATCCGGCAGGCTGAACAGCAGGCCCACAATGGCTCCCGCGAGAATCGAATGTACCGGCAGCGTAACCGTCGCGGCCAGAATTCCGATCGCCAGGCGGCTGGAGAAAGCTTGCAACAGCATGGTCCTGGTCACATCGGGATGTTTCCCGAAAACCGTCATCAGGATGTCGATCAAACCAAAGACGACTCCGCACAACACACCCAGCACAAGGCGATTCATGGCAAGGTTTTTGCACCCGCAAATGCGAAGTCGCAAGTTTTGTCCAGACTATGCGTTGCGGTCGACCCACCAGCGAGGCAGTACACACTCGCCTAAAATGAGAACTTATGCCGAAATCCGCTCAATACTGGATCAACAAACTAAGCCTGATTGCTCATCCCGAGGGAGGGTACTATCGCGAGACTTACCGTTCGGGGCTTTCGATCCCCAGGGAAGGTTTGCCGCCGCCGTTCACGGGCCCGCGGCTGGTTTCGACTGCGATCTATTTCCTGCTGGACGGAGAAAACTTTTCCGCGTTCCATCGGCTGCGGTCGGATGAGCTATGGCACTTTTATGCCGGCAGCCCGATAACCATACATGTGATCGAGCCTGACGGCGGCTACTCGGCAATCCATTTGGGCAGCGATCCCGAGGCTGGTGATGTGTTGCAGGCAGCAGTCAAGGCGGGCCACTGGTTCGCTTCCCACGTTCGAGATCCCGGAGCGTTCGCGCTGGCGGGTTGCACAGTCGCGCCCGGTTTCGATTTCGCCGACTTTGAGTTGGGGAAGCGGGCGGAGCTGGTCCGCCTCTATCCTCAGCATCGACACCTGATCGAACGATTCACCCGAACCTGAACTCTAATCTATTCGGGCCAGATTCCCGAAGCCGTGCCTGACAGAATCTGTTGTCGGGTTTCTTCGCGGAGGGGCAGAGCCATGAAATCATCCAGATTTTTCTTGATGTCCGGAACTCCTGGGCCGGGCCAATCGGTGCCGAAGAGAGTCTTGGTTGCGATCTCGTCGAGTCGCGGAAAGTATTTGAGCAATGTCTTCGGCGGGATGCCGCTGATGTCCAGATAGATGTTGGGATGTCGTCGCAACAGAAAAAATGCAGTTTCCATCCAGAGCGGCCGGCCGCCGTGCGCCAGAACTATTTTCAGCTTGGGAAAATCGACCGCGACGTCATCGATATGAATGGGATCTCCGTATTTATTGCGGGCGCCGTGAAAAATCGATGTGCCGGTGTGGAACATCACGGGAACGCCGTTGGCCTCCGCCGCCCGGTAAATGATTTCCAACTCTTTCACTCCATGAAGGTAGTCATTAGGAAACAGCAGCTGATGGGGTGGATGGATCTTGATCATGCGGATCTTCAGCCGCAGAATCTGCTCGACGTCCACCATGATGTTGGGGGAATGCCGGGGATGAAGGCCACCACACGAGATGAGACGGCGGGAATTGGCTTTAGTATAGTCGGCCACCCACTGGTTGACCTCCGGACTAAAGCCAATCACTTCCGGCGCAACGTAATTGATCAGGACGGCGCGCCCAATCCCGGCTGAGTCAAGATACTTCAGGAACGCCTTGGGTGACTGGCAGAACTCAACGATCTGGTTGTAGTTGGGCCGCTTGTTTTTTATGAGCGCCAGCGCCTCCGGCTTGAACATCTCGAGCGGCTGAATATGGATGTGGCAGTCCGTGATCATCGTAGTCGCAACAGCCTGCGGGGTGAGGTAGAACCTTATCCAACGCAGGTCATGATTTGCAACTCAAAAACTTCGAGTGTTTCGGTTGTCCCTGGCCTGCTTGACGAACGGGCCAAGACTTTCGTGCAACCACACCGGTCACTCCCAAGGTTCGGGAACGTTGACTTTCCTAAGGGGTCTGGCACAATTCGCGTAAGCCGAAAATAGATCTCGATTGGGAAAGGGAATCGCCGTGGACACGCCGAAACGTCTGATTGCTGGAGCACTCTGTCTTTTGCTGTCCCCGCTGCCTGCTATTTGTGCACCGCCGGCCGGGGGGCAACGCGCAGGGCAGATCAACGCTTTGATTCCCGCCGCGACGAAGAACGAACAAGTTACCAAGGCCAAGGACGAACTCGACTGGAACGATCTTCTCAAGACTGCCACCAGTGGCCGCGTGCGGGCTGGCCTGGATGACGGTTCCATCCTGAGCGTGGGTTCGAACAGTGAATTGCGCGTGCTGCAGCATGATGCCGCCTCCCAGCAGACCTCACTAGAGATGAATGCGGGCCGTCTGCGCAGCAAGGTGGTGAAGATCACGCAGCCCAACGGCAAGTTCGAAGTGCACACCCCCAACGCCGTAATCGGAGTAATCGGCACGGATTTCTATGTCGAGTACGGTGGCAACAAGACCACGGTCATTTGCTATACCGGCGTGGTAACAGTCACGCCTCTGGGGGGCGCCCATGCTAGTAACAGTTCCTCCAACGCCAGTCATGTCGTGACTCTGGCGGCGGGCCAGATGGTCGAAATCACCACCGAGGTGCCACCGGGCGGATACCAGTTGCAGCCGACGCCGGGTGATGTGCAGCGCGCGAGCATTGAGTCAACCGACGTTCCGAACCTGCCTCCGCCCGCAACAGCTGGATTGACAAACTCGTGGCACTGGATTGCGCTGATGGGCGCTTTCGCCGGGGCAGCCGTGGGTCTGACCTTTGCCGTGGATCGCGGCACCACCACTGGAAAGGCACAGCCTCCGCAAACCGGCTGCCCCGTGGGTGTGTCCCGGCAGCAGTGTCCATAAGGTTTAGCGTGGTGAACTCTCACCCGACCAGGCCGGGATGATGCCGCAAGCCAAACGGAGATGGTCGGCTCGGTTGGGTCGAGTCTCGGCCCGTCCGGTCGATCTCGTGCTGGCCGTACTCGTGACTTTCGCCGGCCTGTTGCTGTTTGCGTTTTCTGGTATTGGCGGCAATCGTCGCGCCGGGTTCCTGTTTCTTCAGAATGTCGAGCTTCGTACCCTCGATCTGCGATTCGCGCTGCGCGGCACTCGGCCGCACGACGATCGCATCGTGATTGTCGGTATTGATGAGAGAACACTTCAGAAGCTTGGATCATTCCCTCTGCCGCGAAAATCGTATGCCCGCCTGGTCCAAAGCCTGGCAGACGCAGGCGCGCGCGTAATCGCTTTCGACGCCACTTTCCCCACTCCAGAGAGCAACTCGGGGCTGGAAGCATTGCGAAAACTTCAGGCAGAAATCGGGCCTGGGGCTCCGCCGTCCTTGGTGAAAGAAATTCAGGGACCTCGAAATTGCCAGCGATCAGGACGCCGTCTTCGCGGCCGCGCTGAAGCAATCCGGCAACGTCGTGCTGGGACATTTATTTCTGGACGAGCAGCGAGCCCGATCATCCGATCCCAAGATGGCTGAAGAATATTTCAACGTCGCCTGGGCCAAGGCATTTCCCCAGGTGCTCAAGGTCAAGTCCCACGATAAAGAGGGCCGCGACTTCGACATGGGCAAGGCCTGGATCGAGAATGGCGGCACGGTCGCCGCCGGCGCCGAGGCCAACATCGCGAAGCTGGCGGAAGCCGCGTCGTCTTACGGATTCATCGACATCAATCCCGATCCCGATGGCACCCTGCGTCACGCACTCCTTATTATGCGTTACCGGGACCAGGATTTCTTCCCCTCGCTTGCTCTGCAATCCGTCCGGGAATACGAGAAAATTCCCGACCAGGAAATCGCCGCTTACATCGCCGAGACCGGCCTGGAGCGCCTTCAGTTTGGCAAACACCTGCTGCACCCGTCGCGCGACGGGACCGCGCTCATCAATTACACCGGACCCTACCGGACCTACCGGCAATATTCCATGGTGGACGTAATTGACGGCACCGTTCCGCCGGTCGCGCTCAAAGACAAGATCATACTGGTCGGCGCCACTGCCATGGCCATCGGTGACCTGCGCAACACGCCCTTCCAAAGCGGAAACGCTAGTTATATGGGTGTCGAGGTCCACGCCAACATCATCGACAACCTTTTGCACGACAATGAGCGAGGGAGCACGTTCCTCACTCGCGGAATTCGGGAGGATCTGACTGACGCCGCCTTCATCCTGCTGTTTGGCCTCGTGTTCGGCGCTTGGTTTGCGCGCATCAAGCCGCTCTATTCAACCCTCTCCCTGGTATTTGCCCTGGCCGTATTTGGGTGGTTTGTCTATTTCACCTTTGTCTCGATGGGGCGGTGGCTGAGTTTTGTGATCCCCGCAGGCACGCTGGTGGCGAACTATGCCGTGATCACCAGTTTTCGCATGATCTTCGAGGAGCGCGAAAAGAGGAAAATTCGCAAGACCTTTTCGCAGTATCTGTCGCCCGGAGTGATTGCGCTGATCGAGAAAGATCCCCAGAAATACATCCGCCCCGGCGGCGAGACCAAGGACTTGACGGTTATGTTCAGCGACATTCGCGGCTTCACCAGCCTTTCCGAGGGCATGACCGCCGACGAACTCGTGCGCCTCCTCAACGAGTACTTGGGAGAAATGACGGAACTGATTTTCAAGAGTCTGGGCACGCTCGACAAGTACATCGGCGACGCAATCATGGCGTTTTGGGGATCGCCGTATCCGCAGAGCGACCATGCCATGCGTGCCTGCGCTTGCGCTCTCGAAATGATCCGTGGCTTGGAGAAGCTCAACGCAAAGTGGCAGGCAGAAGGGCGGAAAGAAATCGCCATCGGAATCGGTGTGAACACCGGCCCGGTGAATGTCGGGAACATGGGGTCGGCCAAGCGACTGGCATGGACGGTCATGGGAGACAACGTCAATCTGGCTTCGCGCCTGGAGGGTATGACCAAGCAATATCGTTGCCGCATCGTCATCAGCGAGGGCACCTACAAGCAAGTTGCGGATCATTTTGTCTGCCGCGAACTGGATCGCATTCGAGTGAAAGGCAAGCATCAGCCGGTCGTGGTTTACGAATTAATGGATGTTGAGGCGGCAAGACCGAAATACCAAGCGCTCATTACCCGCTTCGAAAGCGCCATGAAGGCATATCACGCGCAGAACTGGCGCGACGCGGCGGGCAGATTCGGGGAACTTCTCGCGTCCTATCCGGACGACGGACCAACACAAATCTTCTTGCAGCGCGCACTGGAATTTCTGGAGACTGCGCCTGAACCTGACTGGGATGGCGTTTACGTAATGAAGAGCAAGTAGCTTAGATCTCGCCATCCCGTGATGAATTCACGATCGCCAATTCTCTAGGCTGGTACATCCAGATCCGGGCTGACCAAGCACTGCGGCGGCAATGAAGATCGGGGGGGGCCATCTCATCCATTGAATCGTTCGCGGTTTACGGCGGCCATCAACACTTCAACTCCGCGAGAGAGGGTCGGTCCTCGACTAAAGCCGCGAATTATCCTGGTTGGCGGTTAACAGGCACCTGCATCCACCCAGATCATTACCGTAATTGCCAGGGGCTCTAGGAACCAGCGACGGGCAACACTCTCAAACCACACGCCCACCGGGAGATTGATGACCGAACTATTGAATCTAGCGCTCCAAGCACACGGCGGCCTTAACCGTTGGAACAAGGTGAAGGCTATAAAGGTTGCGGCATCCATCACGGGCGCGATCTGGTATGTCAAAAGTAAGGGAGACTTTCTCAAGAACGTGGTGTTGACTGCAGAGACGCGGATCGAACGCGTCACGGTGGATTTCCCCGGCCAGGACAAGCGGGCGATTTTCGAGCCGAACCGCATTGTGATCGAAACCGCGGACGGAACCCTAACCGAGGCCCGCGATAACCCAGGAAGAGTCATTTCAAGGGCAACAGAGAGAAATGCCGTGGAATGACATTCATGTGGTTTATTTCGTCGGGCAAGCGTTGTGGAGGTACGTACCTCAACGCTCCGTTCCGCTACACGTACAAAGGCTTCACAACTGAGGAGACTCCGTCGATTCAAGTCGAGGGCGAAACCTGGCGGCGGCTGAAGGTGACCTTCCCCGATACCGTGAAGAGCCACCCGAGAGAACAGATTTCTTGCTTCGGGCCCGATAGCTTATGGCGCCGGCACGACTACACGGTGCATATTCTTGGCGGTGCCACCGGGCTCAACTACGCGTCGGACTACCGTGTCATAGATGGCACCATTGTGCCGACCAAGCGTCGCGTGTACGCGTATGAAGGCGATTACCGGCTTGTGAAAGAGCCTTTGCTCGTCGCAATCGACGTGGGAGAATCAAGCTTCTCTAACGATCTCTGCCATCAGTTTCTGTTCGCTGGGCCGCCCGTTTCTTGTAGCTGCTAGAAACAGGCGTTTATGCTGAGAACCCGTGTAATACTGCGCGAGGAGGTTTTGATATGACATCTCCGACACCCGCTCCGCCGCTCCTTGGAAACACGATCGGTTCAACAGCTGACGGTTTCGTGGTTGCTGAGTGGCAAGATGCGGGCGGCCGAGCCAACGAACGGCGTCTCATCGCTCCCTTACATCTCCACCATCGCGATGACGAAGTCTGGTATGTCCTCGAAGGCACTCTCCGGGTCCAGGTGGGCGATAGTGAGATCGAAGCTCATTCCGGCGCTGCCGTGTTGGCGCCAAGCGGTACACCGCACACATACTGGAATCCCGGTCCAGGGCGCCTTCGCTATTTGCTGGTAATGACCGCGAATACCTTTCGGCTGATTCAGGAAATCCATGCAACGGTTGATCGCACGCCGACAGTGCTTCGAGCACTGTTCCGGAAATATAACTCCGAACTGCTGTGATGCGGGCAGCGACAGGACCACTTCGTGGAGTCTCTCGCTTGGGGTGCGTCAGTAATACGCTCGAGTCGCGGCCTCCTCGCAAGAACTCCCGGATCTAGGTAACGTCGTCGACAACACACCGCACAGCGGCTACCACCTACCTACTGGTCGAAGTTGCGCCAGTGCCGTCCATCACGCTCCAGCAATTCTTCGGCGTCTTTCGGGCCCCAGGTTCCGGAGGCATAATTGGGGAAATTGCGTGGCGGCAGCGCCTTCCAAAGGTCCAGCATCGGACTGACCACGCTCCATCCCGCTTCGACCATATCGGCCCGCTGAAACAAGGTGGCATCGCCCACCATGCAATCGTGCAGCAAGCGCTCGTAGCCTGTGCTG
Organism: Terriglobia bacterium; assembly: GCA_963803655.1. Classification (GTDB taxonomy): domain Bacteria; phylum Acidobacteriota; class Terriglobia; order Terriglobales; family Acidobacteriaceae; genus JAIQFF01. Next base: position 594,124 of record CAWDNR010000003.1, on the reverse strand, counting down.
GGCTCTTTGCCGAAGTAGTCGGAGTATTCAAAGTCCATGTCCACTGTTCCCAGTCGCATCACTGGCCCGGGCGTCTTGGCGGCAAAACGTAACGCAATCCCTTCCTCTGGCTGAATATGCAGGACCAGTTGGTTCGGCATCAGCTTTTCCACTCCCGTATCGCGAAAGAGCACGAACGGCGCGCGCCGAAACTGGATGACAATATATGTGGCGCGCGAGGCCATGCGTTTCCCGGTGCGCAAATAAAAGGGAACACCCGCCCAGCGCCAGTTGTCCACTTGCAGCTTCACCGCCACGAAAGTTTCGGTCCGCGAATCGGGCGGCACGCCAGGCTCGGAGCGATACGCCGGAACATGCTCGCCCGCCATTTCACCTTCGCCATATTGTCCGCGCACGGTTCGGGTCAACACGTCTTCTGAACTCAGGGGCTGCACCGCGTGCAGTATCTTGGCCTGCTCGTCGCGCACCGCATCCGCTTGGAAGGAAATGGGTGGCTCCATCGCGGTCAGGCTGATGAGTTGCATGATGTGGTTAGGCACCATATCGCGCAAGGCGCCAGCCGTATCGTAGTAGCCTCCTCTTCCTTCAACCCCAACGGTTTCACCCACGGAAATCTGCACATGATCGATGTAGCGCCGGTTCCAGATGGGTTCGAAGATTCCGTTGGCAAAGCGGAAAGCCAGAATGTTCTGTACTGTTTCCTTGCCCAGGTAGTGGTCAATGCGATAAATCTGCTTTTCGCTCGCGACCTTCAGGAGTTGCTGGTTCAGCGTCTTTGCCGACTCCAGGTCCCGGCCAAACGGCTTTTCGATGATTACTCTGCGCCACTGGTGATTCTCTTCGGTCATCAGGCCGACGGCGGACAGATGCTCCACGATGGGGCCGAAGAAGTCAGGCGCGGTGGCGAGATAATAAAAATAATTGCCGTGGCTGGCGTGGTCCTTGTCGACTTTCTGGAGAAGGTCTTTCAACCTCTGGTAGGTGCTCGGGTCTCCGAATTCGCCGGTCAGGTAGTAGACATGGCGCTGGAACCACTCCTGCAAGTCGGCATCAATCGCTTCGCCCGAGAACTCCTTCAGGTCCTGCACCAGCTTGGCGCGAAATTCGTCCGTAGACATCTGATTCCGCGCGACGCCAACCATGGCAAACTCCCGCGACAGGAGATTGTGTTTCGCCAGGTTATAAAGCGCCGGGATCAACTTGCGGCGGGTAAGATCGCCGGCGGCGCCGAAAATAACCATTGCGCACGGATCGCCACAACGCCCGATCCGCTCGCCTTCTACTCCTATGGCTGGCTGGGACATATGTTCATTTCCTTCGACCGAGAAGTTTACCAAGAGCCTGGAATTAAAGCTGGTGCGAGCGGTTGTTCTAGTCCTCACCCGTCACGCGTGCCGGGCAATGGTCCAGGATGTGCGCGCCTCAAGGTGAGGCCGACGCGCACAGAGTCCGTAGTTCTACCACATCCCCCTCGACGGTCAAATTGCCGGGAATATGTCTTCACTCGGTGTGCGAGTTGCCGCCTCCTACTGGATCAGGCGGCTTTGGAACCGCCGCCAGACCGAGCTTCAGACCATGTCGCGAAGGTTCTGGTCGGTGTCCGCCCAGGTAGCGATTTTTTGGGAAACGGTTTTAACTGCGTAGCAAAGCTATATTATCGTGCTTGAAGAGAGCCCGCGACGGGCATGTGAGGAGGAAACTCGTGAAGGTCCCCGCGGAGGAACACTTTCCCAGATTCACTCTCAATGATAACGAGCAGGTGTGCTGGATCGCCACCTACGTTGCAGCCGGGCGTTGGCAGGAGATCGGCTTACTTGCCAGGCAGCCCCAGTCCTGGTTCCTTGCCTTCGCGCGCAATTTGAAGGGCGATGCCGCGGAGTCGATAAACAACATCTTCTCCGTCCTTCAGCACGTGCTGATGGCCCAGCGGAAGACCGACTTCCTGAGAACCCAGCTTGAACCAGCCTTCAGCGTCTTCACCCGCGCCAATGCGATCGCTCTGGCCAAGGCGGCACAGGGCGGAGATCTGGGGTTTATGGCGGCGTGGAACGGGATCTTCAGCGCGGAATGGGAGGAGCGGGTTCCAGAACAAATCCTCGTTACCTGCAGTGGCGGTCCGGGCGACTCCCTGGCCACTGCAGTGACGATTCGGGCTCCCGACCTGGCCATCGCCATCCATGCGGAATACTGGTTTTTGTTTCACTGCTACGGTCGCGATTGGAAATTGGGCCGGGAGCGGCGAAGCACTCCGGCTGCGGATGGGAGGGTCTTCGACCAACTTGAATTGATTTTCCCCGATCAGGCGGCGGAGTGGACTTATTTTGATGTAACCGGTCTGATCACGCCTTCCTCCAACGCGGTGTGAATCGAGAGTCACGGAGGTCCTTGCGTTCTTTGCTGAATCTCGGCGAGACTCTGTGGCTAAAGACTCTAATCTCAGCCAGGCAGGACACTTCTTAAACCGCAAAGTTAGGCAAAGATGCAGCCAAGAACGCAAAGGAACACAGGAGTGAAATCCGGCCATCGCCGGTCAATACGCGAACTTGACATTTCCATACACGGAGATAAGATTCCCCTTACTTTGAGGGGTTGGCGTCCTGCCATTTAAGCGCGGACATTCTGCACAACATCCGGAAATGTATCACCAGTATTGGAACCAGGAGGTTGCGAAGGTTAAGGGTAACGGAGCTCGTCGGTGCTCCATGGAACATTCGACTGAAGGGACGCCGCCGAGTTATTTCGAGGCGCGCGTGGGCCAAAGGATACAGACGGCATAAACGGATATGTGAGATTTTATCCCGCCATTCTCGGCGGACCGCTGATGAAAAACCTATTGCCGAAGAAGGGCGCTTTCGCTGCGAGCCGGTGCAATCGGCAGAGGTTGTCGCGCACTTCAATTCTTGCCGCGATTCTTCTGGTTCTCGGTCTGTCATCGTTATCTTCCGCACAGCAAGGGCGTCGAATACCCGGACAAAGATCTCTGCAGACGGCCGCTGTTGCCGGAACGATTCGCGATCAGGACGGACGTCCCGTGACGGGAGTGGTTGTCGAGTTTCGTAGTCGGGCCAGCCAAAAGAAGTTTTCCGCAATCGCGAGCTCGGAGGGTATTTACCGGCTTAATAGTCTCCCAGTCGGAGACTATGACGTCACGGTCGCCGGAACCGGATTCGCCCCTTCGTCGGCGAATCTAAGCCTGAAGTCCGCACAATTGCAGGTTCTGGATCTGCAGTTGCAATCAGCGTCCTCCGCGCCTGCCATGACCAAGGGACCATCGGGACTACCTGGGCCGGAGGGCACGGCGGCACCGCCGCCAGAGGAGGAAACAGGGTTATATCCGGGGCTGCGAAGGCCTGAACCGGAAGTGACGCTGGTCCCAATCCAGGTGGAGGTGGTGCCGGCGGAAACTGACAACTTCGCCGTTGAACCGGATCGTTGGGAAGTCGAAGTGCCGAAATGGCGGCGCTACGGGAAGAAAGGAGAGTTTCCATACTCTAAATCGCATTGGTATGATCCCTTCAATCGCAACCGCCTCAAGGGAGATTATCCGATCTTTGGGCAGCGCTGGTTTTTCAACTTCACTGGAACGAGCCTGACGGGTTTCGACGCGCGCCGGCTTCCGACTCCCAGCAACGTTGCCTCGGAACGGCCCGGCAGTCGCGACTTTTTCGGACGCGGACAACAATCGTTCGTGGATCAAACGTTTCGGCTCTCGTTCGATCTCTTTCGCGGCGACACTTCGTTTCGTCCGGTCGATTTCCGGGTGCATTTCACACCTGCGTTCAACATTAACTTCCTGCAAACGCAAGAGCGAGGCATCGTCAACGTCGATGTGCGAGGAGGCACGAATCGTTTTGACTCTCACGTGGGCGTACAGGAAGCCTTTGTCGAGGCCAAGATTCATGACTTAAGTCCTAACTTCGACTTTGTCTCGGTCCGGGCGGGTATCCAGGGTTTTACTAGCGATTTTCGCGGCTTCATCTTTTCCGATGACCAGCCCGGGGTTCGGATTTTCGGCAATCTGCGGTCGAACCGGATCAGTTACAACCTGGCCTATTTTTATATGCTGGAGAAGGACACGAACAGCGGTTTGAATACCTTCGATGCCCGGCACCAGCAGGTTGAAGTGGCAAACGTCTACGTGCAGGATTTCCTGGCCAAGGGCTACACCACCGAATTCAGCTTCCACTCCAATTTCGATCAAGCCGACATCCATTACGACAAGAATGGTTTCCTGGTGCGTCCGGCACCCATCGGCGGCGTCGTGATGGAGAACGGGATACCGAAACCGCACAACATCAGGTCTTATTATTTGGGCTGGACGGGAAACGGGCATATTCGCCGCCTGAATATCAACCACGCTTTCTATCAGGTCCTGGGCACCGATGACTTCAATCCGATCGCGGAACGCCCGGTGGATATCAACGCTCAGATGGGCGCTCTGGAATTGTCCGTGGATAAGGACTGGCTTCGATTTCGTGTCTCCGCGTTCTGGGCCTCGGGAGATCCCGAAAAGAATGTTGGAGTCGCTCGCAAGTCCGGGACCGCTCGGGGATTTGATTCCATCGTTGACGATACCCAATTCGCGGGTGGACCCTTCAGCTTCTTCGATAGCGAAGGTATTCGGCTGACTGGTACGGGAGTTGCGCTGGTGACACCGTTCAGTCTGTTGCCCTCGCTTCGATCGAGCAAGGAAGAGGGCCAATCCAACTTCGTCAACCCTGGAATCCGGGTCTACAATGCGGGCATTGATGCTGACGTGTCCCCAAAACTCCGCGGATTTCTGAACGCAAGCTATCTTCAGTTCGATCGCACGGAGCCGCTGGCTTATCTCCTTTTCCAGTCGCCGGTGCAGCGCGGCATCGGCACGGATTTCGGAATCGGTGTATCGTATCGGCCTCCTTTAACCGAAAACATCGTTTTGACCACGGGTGTGTCTGCCCTGGTGCCGGACAGCGGCTTGCGCAATATTTACGACTCCAGGGTGTTAGTTTCTGCTTTTGCGAATCTGCGGGTACAGTTCTGATCGTCTTGCCAAAGGGGCGTGAATGCGACTGAGTGTCCGGCGCTTTCTGGTTGGGGTTCTCGTCTCCCTGGCCGCGCTGTCTTTTTACGGTGCGGTCAAGGCAAGCTCGCCGGATATGCCGGCGAAGCAGGATAGCGGCGCCCAGACGGAAACTCCGATGCCCGCACCGGATGATCAGGGCCAGGGGCTTCGCATCCGCCAATCGCAGGACGACGTCGATGCCAAGTCAGCCGGCTGCCAGAGCTGCCACACGGCCACCGACAGCGTGTCCATGCATAAATCTCCCGCGGTTCGCATCGGATGTACCGACTGCCACGGCGGGGATGCGACCGTCAGCGTAGCGGCCGGCATTTCTCCTCAGTCCCCCGAGTATCAAGGTGCCAAGCAGCGTGCGCATCCGAAGCCCAAGGTGTTGCAGAGCGGAAATAGCGCGAATCCAGTCCGCGCGTACACCGACTGGCTCAAGGAAGATTCGGACTACATACGGTTTGTGAATCCCGGCGATTTACGCGTAGCCTCCACGACCTGCGGCGCTTCCGGATGCCACGCTCCCGAAGTACAAAAAGTACGAACCAGCATGATGACCCACGGCGCCATGCTGTGGGGCGCGGCGTTATACAACAATGGCGCGTTTCCCATGAAGACGCCTCATTTCGGGGAAAGCTACTCGAAAGACGGTCTGCCGCAGCGCCTGATCACGTTTCCGCCGCCCACCCCCGAGGAAACCCGGCTCAAGGGGGTCCTGCCATTTCTGGAACCGATTCAGCGCTGGGAGATCTCGCAGCCGGGCAATGTGCTGCGGATTTTTGAGCGGGGAGGGGAAAAGAAACCCGAACTCGGAATTCCCCAGCTGGATGAGCGGCCTGGCCGGCCGGACGTAAAACTGGGCGAGCGAGGATTTGGAACTCTGAACCGCACCGATCCGGTCTTTCTGGGATTGCAGAAGACCAGATTGCTTGATCCGCTGCTCCATTTACCCGGAACCAATGATGAACCTGGCGACTATCGCAACAGCGGATGTACCGCCTGCCACGTGGTGTATGCGAACGACAACTCACCCGAACACTCCGGGTCATACTCAAGCTTTGGTCATTCGGGCTTTACCTCCACGGTCGATCCCACCATCCCGAAGAATGAATCAGGCCATCCCATCATTCATCAGTTCACCCGTTCCATCCCGTCGAGCCAGTGCATGGTCTGCCATATGCACCCCGGCACGAACATGGTGACCACTTATTTCGGATACACCTGGTGGGACAATGAGATGGATGGGGAGCAGATGTATCCCGCCAAGCAGCACAATCCCAGCCCGGTGGAGCAGCAGCGCATACAGCTTCGAAATCCCGAGCGGGCGGCCCAACGCGGCTTGTGGTCAGACCTCAGCTTCCTGGACAAGGTCGGCAGTCCGGAGTTCGCCAAGACCCTGAAGCACACTCAATTCGCCGACTTCCACAGCCATGGTTGGATCTTCCGGGCAGTCTACAAAAAAGATCGCCACGGCGATCTGCTGGACGAGAACAACAAGATAGTTCCCTCCGACGATCCGGACAAATTCGCCAAGGCGGTGCACCTTAAGGACATTCACCTGGAAAAGGGAATGCATTGCGTCGACTGTCACTTCACGCAGGACAGCCACGGCAACGGGAAGCTCTATGGTGAAACCCGTAATGCCATCGAAATCGACTGTGTGGACTGTCACGGCAGAGTCAATGCCCGCGCTACCCTGATTACTTCCGGCCCGGCATCGCCGAAAGGTGGCACCAACCTTCAACTGATGCGTACGCCGTGGGGACAACGCCAGTTCGAATGGAAAGAGGGTCGGCTTTTCCAGCGCTCCATGCTCGAACAGAACAAGGAGTGGGAGATTATCCAAATCCTCGATTCCGTGACTCCCGGCAATCCCAACTACAACGAGAAGGCAAGGCTGGCCAAGACGATTCAGATGGATGGCAAGACCTGGGGGCAAGGCAACGACACCACCGCTCTCGCGCACGACAACAGTAAGATGACCTGTTACAGCTGTCACTCCGCCTGGTTGCCGACATGCTTTGGTTGTCATCTCCAGATGACAGCAAACCAACGGATGCCCATGTTGCACAACGAAGGGCTCACGACCCGGAACTATACCTCTTACAACTTCCAGATCTTGCGCGACGACATGTACATGTTGGGAGTGGATGGGACGGTTACCGGCAACCGCATCGCGCCGGTGCGTTCCGCGTGTGCCGTGCTGGTGAGTTCGCAGAACCCCGACCGCGGTTGGGGATATTACCAGCAGCAGACCGTCTCGGCCGAAGGCTTCAGTGGTCAGTCATTCAGTCCGTTTGTGCCCCACACTGTACGCACCAAGGAGACTCGCGGCTGCTCCGATTGCCACGTCTCCGCCAGGGGAGATAACAACGCATGGTTGGCCCAGGTGTTGTTGCAGGGTGCTGGGTTTATGAACTTTGAGGGCCGCTATATTTACATCGCTAGCGGGAACAAGGGGTATGACGCGGTCGCCGTGGCGGAGCATGAGGAACCTCCCACGATTCTGGGTAGCGACTTCCAGAAGATTGTCTACCCTGCCGATTACGAGCGTTTTGTGAAAAAAGGAAGCCGCTTGGCCCCGAGTTATGGCCACCCCGGAAACATCCTTGATTTGCAAGTTCGCGGCGAATATCTCTACGCGGCGATGGGCGAAGGCGGCGTTCGGGTCTTCGACATCGCGAACATTGACAATAAGGACATCTCGGAACGGATGATCACGGCCCCGGTTTCACCGCTGGGGCAGAAGTTTTACGTCAAGACAAAGTATGCCCAGGCCATTGCCTCTCCGAGTACGCTGGCCATCGATCCAGTCCGAATCCGGTGGCCGGAGAACGAAGAGCAGCCGATCCATCTCATGTACGGCTTCCTCTATGTGGCGGACAAGTTTGAAGGCCTGGTGATTATCGGCGATCCGGACCCGGACACGAAGACGCCGGGAGTGGCTACCCTGCTCGATGGCGATCCCAGCAACAACTTCCTGAAGCGGGCGCTGGCCTTCAATCCCGACGGCGCATTGAACGGCGCTCGCCGCATAGCTTTCGTCGGCACCTTTGCCTACGTGCTTTGCGACCGGGGGCTGGTGGTTGTGGACCTCGACAATCCGCTCGCGCCTAAGATCACGGCGCAAATCGGGACTCCGGCGCTGGAGGATGCTCGTGGCATCGCGGTTCAATTCCGCTACGCTTTCGTCGTCGACCACAATGGCTTGAAGGTCCTTAATATTACCCATCCCGCCTCGCCGGTACTGGTCGAGAACGCTCAGTTGCCGCTCGAGGATGCGCGCAATATTTACCTCGCAAGGACATACGCGTATGTTGCCGCCGGCAGGCAGGGAGTGGCTATCGTCAACGTGGAACAGCCGGAGAAGCCGGTTCTGGATCAAGTCTTTAACGCATCAGGTAAACTGAACGACACCAACGATGTAAAGTTGGGGATGGTAAGTTCAAGCCTGTTCGCTTTCGTCGCGGACGGCAAGAATGGCCTGCAGGTTGTCCAGCTATTCTCTCCCCAGGCAACTCCGAAATTCGGCGGCTTCAGCCCGCGCCCGGTCCCCAAGCTGATCGCGAGCTACCGCACGTCCGGGCCGGCGCTTGCTGTGTCGCGGGGCATCGATCGTGACCGGGCAGTAGATGAAACGGGCAACCAGCTCGCAGTCTTCGGCCGGCGTGGGTCGCGGCCGCTGAATCGCAAAGAAATGCAGGGACTCTACCTCCGGGACGGAGACCTTTACACCGTCACTGACGATCCACCAGGCCCGCCTGTCGATGGTGCGCAGAAAAAGCCTGCGATGGCTGAGTCGAAGCCGCAGTAATAATCTCGTAGCTTCCAGCGGTCTGATTTATGGCTGTTGTCCAGGGTTGGACGTCTTCGGTTGCGCCATTTCCATGATGCCGGTGATCCGGCGTTCCTTGCGCCAATCGTGATAGCTATGGCACTCGAAGCAGCGGCCCTCGGCGGCCAGCTGCGAGGACCCTCCTTGCTTGTGGCACTGGCGGCACAGCGCAATGCTCGGGATATTGATGTCGGAGGTCTTGTGGCTGTTTGGAATCTGGGTGTGGCAGGAGAGGCAAGCCAGCATCCGGTGCGCTTCGTGATCAAATTCCGAACGCGGAAGCCATCGGGGCGGAACGATGGCCTTGACCGACTGAGGCAGGCCCGTGCCTTCGTGTTCGGTCGAGGCGTGGCACCGTTTGCAATTCTTGCTCCACAGCAGCTCTTCCGCTGCCTGGGTGCGAAGCTGCACCCATTCGGCGGGGGAGCTCGCTAGTTGCGCTGGTTCGGTCCGGGTCGGGCGCAGCGCTTCAGGCGCAAACTCCAGATCCACGCCCGGGCTAATCTCCTGCGCGGGTAAACGGAGAGCTTCGGGATGCGCCTGAATATAGTCCCGGTATTTGTTCATGATGAAGGAATGGACAACTTGCGGGCTGATCGTGCGGTGCGGGCTGGAGTATCAGCGAGTCGTATTGCAGGGTATGGCACGCGGCGCACTGATTCACATATCGAATGCGGGTCATGTACGCGCCTGCCCCGGCGGCGATGGATCGGCGCTTTCTCTGCTGGGTATCCGCTACGCCAACATCAACGGGTTGTTGGGAAGCCGGCTGGATTTCCGCGACCGAATAGGGCCATGGCTGCTGTGAGTTGGTGGGGCGATGACAGTCATCGCACACCATCTGGACCGGTCCTCCGCCAGGTCTTCGTACGGTTGACTGAAGATGGGCGAAGTGATTCAAGTTGACGGTTCCGGGGTCCGAATGCCGGTCGCGCAACGCGGCAAACTCCGGATGACGGCTGTCGAAGTTGCTCACATGCGGATCGATCGGCGGAGCACCCTGTTTGGTTTGCAGATCAGCGTGGCACTGGGTGCAACCGATGTCCGCGGTTTCCGCCAGCCGCGGTCGCCCCAGGTGTTCAACGTGGCAAGAGCTGCAGGCGGGAGTGAAGGTCTGCCATTGACTGTGTACCGGAGCATCGTGACAGCCCAGGCAGGCTGTGTCGGGCACGTGAGCGCGGAAGTTGCTGCCGCGCACGTGGCACACCTGGCAATTCTTGGTCAGGACAGCGTGAGCCGAAGAAAGAGACCCCTGGCTGTACATGTTTTCACTGCCGGACGACCGCGAGATTACAACCCAGGTGATCGCGATGACGGGCAAGCTCACGGAAAGCCAGAGACGCCACTTGCGGAATAGATCGCGATGGGTGAAGTACTGCAGGTCAATGCGTTTCGCCAGCGCTTTCGTGGTGCGAACGCGGGGCATGCTTTAGAACCTCAAGGCCACGACGGCATGGATTGCACCCAAAACGAGCAACGCGTAAGACGCAGGAATGTGTACCAGAAGCCAGCCATGAAGAAAGTGGTGCAGGCGGCGCTGGCGCTCTAACTGCCGCTTTTCTTCGCAGATATTTTCCAGATCATCGAATTTGGGCCACAGGGTTTGAGGAACCAAAACCCTCAGCTGCTGGAACAGGGGAGCGGCTTCCGCCGGATTGGCCAGCGCATGCTTCTCGCTATGCCGGGACATCAGGAAGGGCTTGAGTTGCGATTCGAAGAATGTCGTTACCATTCCGCTGGCGCGTTCGTCCGCGACCGGCTCCGATGCCTGGCCGGCCTTGCGTCCCCCGCTTGCGACGGGCGCCAATTTCTCTTCTTCTTCCGCCTGTATCATCTCCTGCTCAAGCGCCGCGCCTACATCCGCCGTGATCAACCCCGCTTCCTGCACCAATTGTTCCAGGACCCGGTCGATCTGCTCGTAAATCGTCTCCATGGTTACGCGTTGGGTCATGACCTGCGGTATGAAATGCTGCAAAATCGCGCCGAAGATGCCGCTCAGAAAGACCACCACGAATAGTGCCATCAGGGTTCGCGTGAGCGGTCCGCCACCCATCCGAAAGCCCGCGTGCAAGAGAATAAATGGAAAACTCAGAAATCCGATCCAAAGATGGGCCCGCATCCAAAAGGTGCCGCGGCCCACGCGCCAGGTAGGGAACTTCTTGCGGGCGCCCAACAGTCCGGCAAAAAGCATCATCGCCGAGCCGATGCTGCCATACATCAGGCCAACCGCACTGCCCCCGCTCGTACCCGTTACCGTGGTGAGCGCATACGGGACATAGAGCAAGCCAGCCAGCGCCAACGCGAGCAACGATCCAATAAACCAAACGCGATGGCTCCGGTCGATGATCACGGCTAACGTCTTCCTTTGCCAACCGGCTCTGCCAAGTCGGCAAAGAAATCACGAGGATTTACCCGATGTGCCGCGTCATGCGGGCATGCGTAAACACAGTTGGGTTCATCGTGATCCGGACAGAGGTTGCAAGCCGTGGCCTTGGTGCGTCACCTGGGCGATTTTTCGGCCGGGACTTGCGGGATCGTCGGCTTGCACCTCGAAGGGATGCATATTGATATTTCCATAGGGACAGTTGCTGGCGCACAAGCCGCAACCGATGCACCAGTCCTCAATTGTGATTTCGAGACTGTTCCGCCTGCGGATCGATCCGACAGGGCACCCCACCATGCACAAGGGGTCTTTGCACTGCCGGCACGAGGTAGCCACGAGGTAGTGGTCCAGCCGCAAGCCATCGCGGATCAGACGGCTGACGCCGTCGTGCGCGTCCGCGCAAGCCCGCACGCACTGGTCGCATCGAGTACATCGGTCGAGATCCAGCACCAGCAGACTTTGCGCTTCCATCAGTCCCTGGGCCAGGAACGAGTCCACGGGCACATTTTGAATCTGCTGAAAGCGCTGGCGATTTTCCGCGATGCGGTCGCGGGCCACGGCCTCAAGACCGGCGCGGACCTCAGGAAAGCGCTGCAGCATGAGATTGAAATCCTCGAGCCGAATGCGCACCGCCTCCACGTGGTCCAGCGCGGTGCAGGTTGCGGTACGAATCCCGCCACCCAGCAGCGAGAGTTCACCGAAAAAACCGCCCCGCCCGATATACGCCAGGATTAGGTCTCCACCGGGATGGGACTCGGTGACTTTGACGAAGCCGATTCGCACCAGGAAGAAACTGTGGGCCGCCTCTCCCTGGCGGCAAATCACCTGCCCGGGAGAATACGTTCGCAGTTCCACGCGATCTCGTAGATAAGCAATAAATTCCGGGGTGACCGAAGAGAACATGGGAATGCCGCGGAGGTGGGATTCCAAAGCGCGCTTCCGATAGCCTTGTTCAACCCGGGCGCGGAACGCGCGATTCCGCCGCATGATGTCCAGCACGTTCCGCAGCATTTCGAGCGCAGTACAGTCGGTCTTGGCCCGCACTGTGGCAGAGCGCGGATAATAGTTCATGCAGGTCATTTCGCCGAACAGGTCGCCGGGTTGGAGCTCACCCACCGGATTGTCGTAAGCCAAGTCGATCGGCGCATCAATCGGAATGAAATCCGGTCTGCGATCCTTCCGGGACCGCTGCTGGCTGCTGAGCGCAAGCACAGACTTCAGCTTGCGAAAGAAGTCTTTTTTTCCTCGGGTCTGTATCTGGGCCATGGGCGAAGAAATATAGACCTCAGCCTTCCCGTCAAGAATATAGAAGGCCGTCGAGCCATAGTCGCCTTCTTTGCAAATGATCTCGTCCGCCTTGTAGCTGCGCTTTCGGATCGCGTTGCTGTTCAGGTTCAGGAAAGTGCCGGAGACCCCGCGAAACACTTCGATGTGTTGTAATTCCTTGAGGGCGACCGAGTCTCCTCCCAGCTTTGTATCGATGACCTTTTTGTTCGTCAGCGCCCCGGTGGGGCACGAAACCATGCACTCCCCGCAGCTCACGCAGCTTGAATTTCCCATGGGCAGATTGTCATCGAACGCGATGCCTGCCTGATATCCCTTGCCGCGCCGTGCCAGCACGAAATTGTGCTGAATTTCGCTGCATCCCCGCACGCAGCGATCACAGAGAATGCACGCCTCGTGGTCTACCGCGATGGAAACAGAGGAATCATCGTGTCCGCGCGGAGTCGCGCGCGGGGCGAATGGCGAAGTCTTTATCCCCGCCTCTGACGCCAGCCGCTCCAGTTCACAATCGTTCGAGAGTTTCTGTCGCGCGCAAGGCGAGGGATGGTCGGCCATCAGCAACTCTAGAAGTGTGCGGCGAACGCTCTTGACGTCGTCAGTCGCCGTTTTCACCTGCATCCCGGGTTCGATCGTTCGCACACAGGAGGCGGCGAACACCCGTTGGCCGATGTCCACCACGCACATGCGACATACGCCCACGGGTTTCTCGTTTTGCTGGTGGCACAGCGTGGGAATGGTGATGCCGCACTTCTGCGCAGCCTCGAAGATCGTGGTCGTCGCGCCTCTTTCCTGCCCAATGACCACGGGCCTCCCGTCGATGGTGAGCCGGATTTCCTGCTCGGGGATGTAGGTTGCTGAAAAGTCTTCTTCTTTCATCTGATCGTCCCCTGACCCTCGAAGCACACGCCGCCCGGGCAGTGTTTGGCCTTCAGATGCTGATCGATTACCGCAGGAAAATGTTTTATCACCGACTCCAGCGGAGCATGGACGATCTGCCCCAGGCCGCAGATCGATGTGAGGCGCATGACCTTGAACAGTTCCTGGATCAGCTGCATGTCGGTGCTCGCTGAGTTGCCCTGAGTCCAACGGGTCAACAGATCCACCAGCTTTTGCGAACCCATACGGCAGGGAACGCACTTTCCGCACGATTCATTGCGATAAAAACGAGTGGCATTCAATGCCATGTCGAGCATGCAACGTCCCTCGGCGCAAACTACGATTGCGCCCGAACCCACCATGGAACCCGCTGCAGCCAATGCGTTGAAGTCAAGCGGTAGATCCACCTGCGAAGCCGAAAGGTAGCCTGACGACGGCCCGGAAGGGGCAAACCCCAACAGGGGTTTGCCGTTGGTAATGCCCTCGGCATACTTGTAGATAAGATCGCGGTAGGACGTGCCCATTGGCACTTCAAAAACTCCTGGACGCACTACGTCTCCGCTGATGCCTACGAATTTCAAACCGGCAACATTGTTGATGCCCTGCTTCTTATACCAGTCCACACCGTTGACCAGAATCGTCGTAGCCAAGGTGAAGGTCTCAACATTGTTGATGGCGGTGGGGGCGTTCCAGAGCCCGTTTGTCCCGGGAAACGGAGGTTTATTGCGAGGTTCCCCGCGCTTGCCCTCCAAGGCCTCCAGGAGCGCACTCTCCTCGCCACAAATGTATCCGCCCGGGCTGACAAAAATCTCAAGATCGAACACCAGATCGGATCCCATTACACTTGACCCGAGCACGCGCTCACGATAGCAGCGTTGGATTTCTTCCTTAAGCGCCTCGCGAGGTTCCTCATACTCGTGTCTTATGTAAATGATCCCTTTGGTCGCCCCGGTGACCAAACCCGCCACGATCATGCCTTCGATCACCAGATGAGGAAGATTCTCCATGATGAAACGGTCTTTTATCGTGCCCGGCTCGCTCTCATCGGCGTTGCATACGATGTACTTTTGCGTGCCGGCTGCGTTGCGGACGATCTCCCACTTTGTGCCTGTAGGGAAGCCTGCGCCCCCCATTCCGCGCAGGCCGCTGCTTTTGAGCATTTCCAAAACCGCCTTGAAGTCACGCCCTTCGACGAAGCGACGCACTGCCTTGTAGGTGCTCACGCCGCTGTACGGATCGGTTGTCAAACGCTGCCGATGATGATGCTCGTGATGCGAACTCGGCAAGGGCTTGCCTTCCGTGGTGGCGCGTACCAGGTCGAGCACCTGCTGAGGGGTGCCTCCCGAATAGATCCGATCGTTGATCGAGAGGGCTGGAGCCGTGTCGCAGCGCCCAAGGCAAGACACATCGCGAATCGTGATCGCGTCCTGACCCTGGCCGGCGAACGCCTGGTCGAGAGACTTCCGCACCCGCGTGGCACCCCGCAAATGGCAGGACATGTCGGCGCAGACGCGCACATCGACTTTGGGCGGGGGCTTGAGGTAGAAGTGCGGGTAAAAACTGGCGACTGCGTGGATTTGACTGACGGGTATTTTCAGTTTCCGCGACAACTGGTGGAGTTGATCGGTGGGCAAATATCCGAACGAAGCCTGGATGGCCCTAAGTTCGTCAAACACGCAGATCTCCTGGCGTTCGCGGTGCCTGAGCCTTCATTGGAAAAAGGGAGAAATACCATACCAAATCGACTGGCATTTGTCCACAGAACCAGGCTTGCAAAAAGCCTATTGCGGATAACGCAGGTTGGTCGGGAATGAAGCCTCCAAACGCTTTGAAATCCTGCGGGCTGAAAGGTATCTTCTACGCGACACCTGTGGCGCACCACGGTCATAGCCACCGTTGACTAGGTGCGGATTCTCGAATCGCACAGAGGTTCGGGAACGCCCCTTTAGTGGCAAAAATTGTCGACGCCGTGGAAAAGCGGGAGATTTGGTGTAGAGTATTTCTCCGTCGGTTTGCCGTGGGACATGCTGCTGGCCAGCAACGCCGGAGGGTTATCGCCATGCGAGCGAAATCGTTTCTGCTGTCCTTAGTTCTCGGCTGCCTGTCAGCCCTGAACCTGTCGTCGATGGCTCAGGTCAAACCTCGCGAAAATGCGCAGCCGCAGCAGCCGCAAACCAAGCCAATGCCCGGTGAGGCCGGCAAGTATAGCGGGCCCGGTTCCTGCGCGTCGAGCAATTGCCATGGCGGAGTGCAGCCCAAGGGTCTGGTCCGCATCGCCCAAAACGAGTACAGCATCTGGGCGGCACAAGATAAGCATTCGCGTGCCTATACCGTTCTTTCCAATCCCGTCTCCCTTCGGATAGGCAAGATTCTTGGCCTGGAGCAAGCCCCCAACAAGTCTGACAAGTGTCTCGTCTGCCATGCCTTAAATGTGCGGCCCGATCAGCGCGCGCAAACCTTTCAGTCCATCGACGATGGCGTGAGTTGTGAAAGTTGCCACGGTCCGGCGGTGGGGTGGCTGGGTCCGCATACGCTCAAGAACTGGACTCACGAACAGTCGCTTAAGCTGGGCATGTACGATACCCGGGACTTGGCCAGACGGACCGACCGATGTCTGACCTGTCATCTGGGAACGCAGGAAAAAGAGGTTGACCACACCATGATTGCCGCTGGTCATCCTGATCTCACTTTTGAGCTCGAATCGTTCAGCTCGGTCATGCCGCGTCACTGGAGACCCACGCCGGGCGCAAATCCCTGGTTAAGCGTTCAGGAACTCGCCATTGGGCAGACCGTGCAACTGCGGGAAGCGCTGCATCGACTCGATCGCCGGGCTTCGGGTCCGAACTGGCCCGAATATTCCGAGTACGAATGTTTTGCGTGTCATCACAGCCTTACCAAACCCGAAGCTAGCTGGCGTCAAGCCCAGGGTTATGACGGCCGGCTCCCTGGGGCTCCCGTCTGGAACCCGGCGAGATACGCGGTCTTCCGGCATATCGCGGAAGCGGTCGACCCGTCTACCGCGAAGCAACTGGTTGCCGCGTTGGACAAGATCGAGGTGCTATCGGGGAAGCCAGGCACCGGAGATCAGGTCGCCGCCCAGGCAAAAAGCGCGGCGGAACTGGCGGATAGGATCGCGCAAAGGGTGCAGGCTCAACCTTACGATCAGGCGCTCACGGTGCGGCTACTCCAATCCATCACGGGTGATGCGGATACGATTTCGGCGCAGGGGGAGCGTTCCGCCGAACAGGCTGCCATGGCGCTGGATTCGCTCCTACTGGCGTATTCCAGAAACGAAAAGGTCGCCAACCAGCAGGAACTGCGGGCCGCCATTGACAATCTATTTCAGCAACTCCAAAGTCCGTCTGCCTATAGCGCGCCGCGGTTTGCCGCCCAGATGCAAAAAGTCGGCGCGCTCTTGCCGCGCGCCCAGGCGTCGTCTCTGACAGATGTACAGTGAGATTAGTAAATTACGCGTCAATCTCCCGACTCCGTAGGTCGCCGAGTTGCACTCAGGTACAATTCGGGTCCCCGGTGGGCATCAACGAATTACTGGGTTGGGTTGCGTGGGAATTTGAGATAGGGGAGCCGCACCCCACGAATCAGGACTTGGTCCGCACGGATGTTCGTGGGCGGTTCAAAGCCCTTAGCCCCACCCGCCGTGACATAGTCATCTTGTTCCACTCCATCGCCACTAACTCCGAGTCCTCCTATGAGCTGGCCATTGCGATAGAGTCCCTCGCTGCCCGGGAAGAAGACGATGCCGTTCTGATTCGCGGTCGCAGGTTGTGATCCCTGGGTGCAGGGATGGGCGATGTCGTTCACATAAAGCGGGAAGAACGGGCCGGGTTGCGAGCCATCGATTCCCGAAGGGAACAATGGCTGGGCGCCAAAACTGATGGTCCGGTTGGTCACGGCAGTTCCGACAGGCACTCCGGGTAGATCCAGGGGGCTGACGGCATTGCTATTGAAGTAGATCATGTTGCGCGCTTTGCTTACAGCCACGTCAATGCTGAACACGGTCGCATCTCGCATGCGATTCAAAGCCAGCAGGCTCCCATCCAGGTCGACTACGGCGATCACCATTCGGGTGCGTTGTCCGAGCGGCAGGCGAATGACTGCCCGCGTCTGGTTGGCGGTGGCTACTGCCTGATCGACAATTTTCTGGACCTCGGCTGCGGTAAGACCGCCCATGGGCCCGTCGTGCGCAACCACGAGATCGCCCTCCGGAACTGGACCTGGACTTGCGGTCGGACCTTTGACATAAGCGCCGTCGGCTGTGCCAGTGGAAGTCCCTGTCGGCTGAGTCGTTTGAGCGACGAAGGGAAGGGTGATGCCATCGATGATTACGGCTCCTGGTGAAGGAACGGACAGCAAAAGCGGTGGACCGCCGGCCGCTGTAAAGGCGGCAAACTCGGCCACGTCGGACCTGGCCGCAACCACCCCAATGCCACCCGCGGCCTCCCCCCCGCAAACAGCGGGACGCCGCCAGGATTTACCGCAATGGGATCGCTATCGAGCGCATCAGCTTTGCCGGTAATGACTCCGAGCCCAGGGGAGGTGTTATCGATCGAACGGGCGGGAGGAACGGCCTTGCCCGGTGCAAAAGTGACGTTGAAGCCACATCCGCGATTGGTGTTCTCAATCCCGTAAAGCGCCGCGCTCGGAGTATTCGATACTCCTGGAGGAAAATGAATGCCGCTGATGAACCGTACCGTGCGGGAGGAGAGGGGAGCTTGGTTATTGGTAAAGAAAGCGGCAGTGCGGGCCAGTCCCACTGCGAGTTCGTCGGCGCTCACGACCGCCCCAAAATTCCCAATTCCCGTTGTCGGCGCACCCGCCTTGTGATAAATGGCCAGAATGTTGCCTGAGCGGTCGACCACCGCTATGACCATCGGCTCAGACACAGATGCGGCCGCAGCTTTAACCGCAGTATCCACCGCGCTCATACTCAAGGAGGCAAGCTGGGTCGTGGTCTGGGCCGGCGGAATCGCTCCGATTCCGCCACAGCCTAGGCTCGCCATCAGCGCGATGACTACCAGAGCGGCGTTCGACAATCTCACTGTTAGGGCCATGTCGTCTACGGCCACGTCGTCCTTTCGGACTACCTAACTGGGGAGCAGGGACATACCGACCTGGACGCTGCAAACCGGCCTACCTGCACGAAACCTGCGTTCCGCCCGGGGCCGGGCGGAAGCTATATTGCCAGAAACCTTGACGAGATAACAGCCTATTTTGCTAAAGGGGAAAGGCAGAGGGTTTCCGCAGGCCCTAGACTTTCTCGTTCGCAAGTTCGATTCCCTTCAATTGACATGCCAGCCTCTTTTTGCAACCATGGCAGTCAATTCGAAGGGCTTTCCCCTGTGGGTTCTCAGCCTGCTGGCCTTCCCCAGGTTTCGCAAGCGAGAGGGAGGAGTCGACTTCGTGACGGGGATTATTCGACCGGTTCCCTGGAGCGCGAACTTGGCGTTAATCGGGACAACGACAACCTGGAAAGCTCGAGTGGGGAGTGGAATAAACCCCGCAGACCCGGGTCAGACGACCCTGAACCCGATCCCTACCTCAGTTACCTGCCGAAATTTTGTTCCTTGCTCGGACGGGTGCTTACCCGGTGAATAAGCTCGGCAAATACGAACTCATTCAAGAGTTGGGCCGTGGCGCGATGGGAATTGTTTACCGCGCCCGCGATCCCATTATCAATCGGCTGGTAGCGCTCAAGACCATCACCAAGGGCGTGGCCGAAGATCCCAATATGCTGCAGCGATTCTACCGCGAGGCACAGTCCGCGGGAGGCTTGCAACATCCCAATATCGTTACGATTTATGACATGGGTGAAGAAGGAGGCACGCCCTACATTGCGATGGAACTGGTGGAGGGTGAAAGCCTGGAACAACTGATCGGCACCCGGCCCGATCTGCCTCTTTCATTGAAGTTGACGTATGCCATCCAGGCCTGCCGTGCTTTCGACTACGCCCACAAGCGCGGAATTATTCACCGCGACATCAAGCCCGCCAACGTGATGCTCAGCAAGGAAGGCATCGTCAAGGTAGTGGACTTCGGCATTGCGCGGGTCGTGAAAACTTCCAAGACCCAGACCGGAATGCTCATCGGGACCTTTGCCTACATGGCGCCTGAGCAATATCACGGCGAACACGCGGACGAACGTTCCGACCTTTGGTCTTTCGGAGTTTTGCTCTACGAACTGATCTCCTATCAAAGGCCATTCCGGGGAGACGCACCCGCAATCCTGATGCATGCCATTTGCGACCAGGATCCCGAGCCGCTTTGCATGGTATCTCCCGAAAGCCCCCCGGAATTGGAGGTAGTTCTTTGTAAGGTTCTGCAAAAGTCTCCGATGGATCGGTACCAGAGCATGGAGGACTTGCTGCTGGAACTGGATCCGATCTGCAGGGGCCTTCAGTCCGCGACCGTGGCCAAACTCGTCAAGCACGGTCACGAACTGGTTCGGCAAGGAGACTACCCCCAGGCTCGAGACATCCTTCGTCAGGCGCTGCAGGTTGAATCGACCAATACCCAGGCCCGAAGTTTGTTGGACAAAGTTAACACCGAGCTCAGGCGCATCCTGATCCGCCCGAAGGCGCAGGAGATAGTGGAGAAGGGTCGCGCCCTCCTCGAACAGGGACGAATTCAGGAGGCAAGAGCGGAATCAGAAAATGCGCTCCGTCTGGATCCCAGCTTTGAGCCCGCCCAGGAGCTGCAGCAACTGGTGCAGCGGGAGTCGGATCGCTCCCAACTGGTCTCGCAATACCTGGAAGCTTCCAAACTGCGGCTGGCAGAGGGCTTGCCCGAGGAGGCCGAGTCTTTGCTCGCCAAAGTTGCGGAGATCGAACCCTCCAACAAGTTAGCCACGGCGTTGCGGCAACAGGTAGTAAAGGAAAAAGCGCAACGCGACCGCCGTATTCGTTTTCTGGACACGATGCGGCAGGCACGCAGTCTGTGGACGCTGCAAAAGTATTCCGACTGCATTCAACTTCTGAGCGAATTGCAGGGCGAGTTTCCGGGCGAGGAAGAAATTCTCCGGCTGCTCGAAACCGCGCGCGAAGAGCAGGCCGAGCAGGGGCGGCGGCAAAGCCTGGAAAAGGCACGAAGTCTGCTGGCGGCTGGCCGACATCAGGAATCCATTGCTTTGCTCCTCGAGATCCAGAAACAGTTTCTCGCCGACAATGAAATCGCAGTCCTCCTGGATGAAGTTCACGCAGACCAGGCGAGTCAGCGCAGGCTCCAGGGTCTGGGAGAGGCTCGGAGGTTGCTGGCCGGCCGGCGCTGCGACGAGTGCATAACCCTGCTGACCCGGCTGCAACAGGAGTTCCCGGGTGAAACCGAGATCGCGAAGCTGCTGGAAGCGGCCCGGGAGGCCGAGCTACATCAGCGCCGGCAACAACACGTCGCGAAGGCCCGCCAGCTTCTGGTTGCACGCCGCTATGAAGAATGCAATCTGGTATTGGCGGACTTGAGGAAGCGGTTTCCCCAGGATCAGGAAATTGCCGATTTGATCAGCGCCCTTCGCGAAGAGCAGTCCGAACAGCGTAAGGCCCACAGCCTGGCTGAGGTTCGCAATCTGGTGGCGGCAAGCCACTACGAAGAAGCTATCGTGCTGCTGGCAAAAGTACAGCAGGAGCATCCCGAGGATGACGAAGTTGCCCGTCTGATTGCCACCGTGCGCTCCGATCAGGCGGAGCAGCGCAAGCTGCAAGTTCTGAATTCCGCACGGAGTCTTCTGGCGCAACGCCGATACAAGGAATGCATTGAGCTGGTCGCCGATCTGCGCAAAAGCTTTCCCGATGAAGATGAAATCAAGAAATTGCTCGACACAGCGATTCGGGATCAAACCGAGCAGCAACGGCAGGAAAAGCTCGCCGAGGCCCGAGGCTTTTTGGCCGCTGGCCGATTGGCGGACGCCCAGGCTTTGCTGGATACGCTTCGCACCGCCGACCCCAAAAACCCGTCGGTGCAGAAACTGCTGGCGCTGGTCCAGGGCGAACAAGAAAAGCAAGGCAAAGCGGAACGGCTGCGGCAGGAGTGGACGGTTCTCAAGGAACTGGTGGACGGAAAAAAATATGCGGAGGTGATCGAGCGGGCAGAAAAGCTCAGAATGGATTTTCCTAACGACGTGGATCTGGCTCGACTCGTCGAGTTTGCCCGCACCCAACAAAGCCAGGTAGAACGCGAATCACTTTTGGGCAAGGCATGCGAGCGTGTCAAATCCCATCTCGCGGCCAATCGTTTTCAAGATGCCGTGCAATCGGCCCAACAGGCTTTGAAGACTTTCCCGGAAAACAAGGATCTGTTGCTGCTTCAGCAACAAGCCGAGCTGCAGGATCGGAAATTTCAAACTCGCAAAGCCATTGAGCAGCGGATTCGTGACATCAAGGTCAGGATCAATCGCGAGAAATTCAGTGAAGCGATCGAACTCGCGAAACAGACACTCGTCACTCTCGGTCCCGATACGGCGGTTACCCAGCTATTGAGTTCGGCTGAAGTGGAATTCAAGGCGCGGGAGAATAGGAGGAAGCAGGAGAAAGAGCTTGAGACGATTCGGACATTGGTCGACGACGGAAAACTCCCCGAGGCCACGCAGGCGCTGCAAACAGCGCTGGAGACCAATGTCCTGGACTCCTTCGATCCGCGGGTTGAGCGTATCTCGGATGACATCAAGAGCGCCGGCGATCGCTCGAGCACGCCACCCCGACCTGGGCCAGACCCCCCACCCCAAGGACCGGGAATCTCGAAAGAGTACGCGTGGCAGATGGGGCCGCCGGTTCTCCCGGATGTAGCCGAACCTAACACTCAGACCCAGATGACTCCGGCTACGCAGGCATCGTTCCAGCCACCCGTTTTGTCTGGGCCGCCTGCGGCGCCGCCCGCACCGCCTGTAGTTCCGGTCATTGTTCCGGTCATTGAAGTTCCAGCTGCGCCTAAGGCCGAACCCCCGAAGCCCAGCGCTTCGCAACCCAGCGCCGCGAAATTAGCAGTCCCGGAACAGCTTCCCGCTCGTTCTGTCAAACGCCCTGCCATTGCGAATCCATCTCAGCCGCCCCGAACTCGTACCATCGCGCCTGCGACTCCCCGAATTTCAAAGCCAGCCGCCCCTCCACCCGCGGCGGAGTGGCGACCGCAAGTTGCAGAGATCCCCTACTGGAAGCGGCCGACAGTCGTGGCCATCGCGGCCATTTCGCTGATTATGGTCTGGGGCGGGGTGCGTCTGGCCAACGTAAACAGACAAAAGGAAGCGGTGCTGATCGCCGTGCCCAAGCAGACGCCAGTTCAGCCCCCGGTGGATCCTCTTGAATTGCGCCAGCGGGAGGCCCTGGCGGCAGCCGACAAGAGTCGTGCCGCGGGCGACCTGGCCGGGGCATCGCGAGCCGTCCAGGATGGGAGTTTGCTGAATGGCCCCTTGTCCAGCGAAATCCGAAAGAAGCAGGACGCGATTCAGGCGGAGATGAACGATGAAACCCTGCGGAAGGGTCGTCAGCAGGAGGAGCAGCTATGGCAAGAAGCGGTGAGTGATGTCGATCACGGACGCTTCGACCCGGCACGCACCGCCCTCGAAAAGATTGTGAAACTGCCGGAAGGACAAGGACTGAAAAGGGATGACGCCCAGAAATATCTTACCCAGATCATTCCCCAGCGCCAGCATGAGGAAGAATTGCTGGCCCAGGCAAAACAGGCCGTGTCGATGAAAGACCGGAACAGCCTGACTAAAGCCTCGACGCTGAGCGATCAGATTATTGAGCTTGGAGGTCCCAGAAAGTCGGAGGCCGAGCGTTTGCGGCAGAACGCACAAGCTGCGTTGAACGCGCTGGACAAACAGCAACTGGCTCGGCAAGTCTCCGGACTTGAAGCCGACGCGCGTCTTTACGTGAAACAGGGAAACTTTCCTTCCGCGCGCCAGAAGGTGGGCCAAATAAAGCAGGCTGGTGGGGACGCAACTTCGCTATCCGCGGAGATTGACAAGGCTGAGGCGGCGGCGCAAGCACGACAGCAGGACGATGTTAACTATCAGCAAACCGTGCAAAGGTACAAGCAAGCTCTGGCCGCGAGTGACAAGAGCGGCTTAGACGCCGCGCGAGACAGCTTCAAGGGGATCGCTCAGAATGGTGGACCTCATGCAAGTGAGGCCTGGAAGTACGTAAGCGACATCAACGAGAGGAACACGACTTCGCAAGTCGCCCCACCGCCACCACCGCCTGTGGCGAAGCAGGAGACGTCCCTGCCTAAGTCTGTGGATGAGGGTGCCGGACGGGACCAGGTCGCCATTCAAGAGGCCGAAAAAAAGGGCATACAAGCAGCTTTGGACAGTTTTAATAGGGCCTTCCAAGACCAGCAGCCGCGAGCCGTGAAAGAGATTTGGCCGAGCGCCACGGGGAGATATCTCGACGCGCTGCGTGTCTCGGGATCTAAGCTGGTCTTCACGTTGCAACCAACCGGCGCCCCTGCCATTTCTGGAGACGCTGCACTGGTTCCATGTGACCTGATGTCTGAAACAACCGTGCCCGGAGGCCAAAACACATCGAATCGAAAGCCGGTCAAGGTTCACCTGTTCAGGACCGGAAACCGCTGGCTTATTAGCGACCCGTTTGGGCAGTAATCACTGATGGCAATTCCCGCGCCAAACCGGAGCTGGACTCTGGCTCAGAACGTATAGCCCAACCCATAGAGCGGAGTCAGGTGAGCGGTGAGGCCATTGCTGTCAAATCGAACCAGCATGTTGAATGTGGCCACCAGATTAGCGACAATCCGAGCCTTATAGCCGAATGCCCCGCTATACTCACCGAATGACACGCGTCCCGCGCTCACCAGGCCGGACGCAGTTACGTTTTTAGCCGTATCTGCGGTAGATTGTGGAAGCGGGAACAATTGCGACACAGATTCAGTCCTCATGTTCTGAATGCCGTGAATCCAGCCGATTTGGTTTCCCAGAATATCTACTACGATGGTGTTGTGTCGTCCCAGGGCCACTTCCGTACCGACCGCCCAGGAGAAGACGTCGGGGAGGTAGTCCTTGGTCGAAGTGAAGGGAGGGGCAAGATTGGTCGGGCCATTAGGCAGTGTCACGGTTGCGGCAGATATTTGTCCTCCCAAAATGCTCTTTCCAGTAAATTGCCAGCCCACGTTAACGTGAGGGGAGAATACAATGCCGTGGCTAAATGGTTTGCTAAGAAGCGACAACGCAGCAAAGGGCTTGACTGCTGTCGCACCGGTGCCCAGGAAATTTCGCTCGTCACCAGTGGGCAACCGCAAGTCGGTTCCGATTGCGAGTGCAACCTTGCCCCTATCGAGCACGGTCCCTTTGAATCGCAGCAGCATGTCCCCAAACCCGGTCTTCCCCAGACTGGTATTGTTGAAATTGCCCTGCCCCAGTATCAGCCCTTGTCCATTGGGGGCTGCCTGGGTACCGGGGGGGAACCTGGGGTAAACGTGTCTACGCACCAGCAGTTGCCACTGTGGTTGTTGTTGAATCCGTCGCCAGCGAAAATGCCTGCCCCAGGTATAGCTGCCGAAACCGCCGCGTGAACCACCGGCAGCCCGACCGAAACATCGAAACGGCTGGTTACACCGTAGGTGAGAAACGCCACATTCTGGGAGAGCCGAACATCCATCCCGACGTCATACGTGCTGGGAGCTGTGGTGACGACTTTTCCTTCAAACTGAATCTGAGATGCAACACCGCCCGGATCCAGCATTCTAAGCTGGCGAAGGGGCTGTCCGTTAAGGGAGGTGAAATGGAAATCCTGGTTCGAGACTCCGACATAGAACTTATGCTTCCCAATCGTCTCGGCACGTTCGGTGAAGATCGGCCCCAAGGTACTGCTGGGCAGGTCGGCCCCGGTCACGGGGTCATGCTTCGTAACTACGCCAGATGCCGGAGAAGCCAGAGGTATCACTGACAGTGCGGTTGCGACGCTGGAGTTCAGCGCACTACTCAATCCAAAGAGTGCATGTGTACCGTTATAGTTCGGCGCGGTGGTAAGTTGGGCACCAGTGCACCCCGGGGCTCCAGTCGCATCCAGAGAACAGGGTTGTCCACTGTAGCTATAGACACTCGGGATTGTGCCTGCCAGCGAGCCCGACCGTTGCACTGTCGCGTACGGTAAGACCTGGTACACAAAGGGGGAGCTCGATTGAGCTTTAACAGGGCGCTCAAGGCAAAGTAATAAAAGCAGAATTAGAAGCGAAACTTTCTTCAACACGATCCACCCCCAAACCCAAAATTTCGGGGATTATACAATATCGGAAGTTCCGACTGCTCAAATAATAGTTGAAGGGACGTTAGCGATTAGTCCTCCAGGCTAGGACCCGATTTTTTGATTTGCTCCCGAGGTTGCGATTCAGGCTTGCCCTCTCTGCGGGTACCTGCGCCCTCGCGCCTGCACCAAACGACTTATCTGCGCACTCAATAAACGGTTTCCTCGCCAGAGCAAAGAAGGGCTATGATTGATTTACTCCGATGCGCATTTTTCTGCACCCACCACGGCAAACACAAGACTTCTGAAATCTCCGAGCGGGATTTTGCCTTTGGCTGGGCAGAGGACAAGTTCTCCATTGGTCTCGACCTGACGCCCGACGCGAAAATGCCTGCTGGAATGGAAGACTACCGCCAGCCGCAACCCGGAGGAACCTGCGGATTGCTGGCCTTGGATCCACAGCTGGTTTGCGATTCGTGGGTCACCGGTATCGCAGACGTTGCTCAGGTCGTCTTCGTCCGCAAGCGCCTGGTCGAGATTCAGTATTTCCGGACAACCATCAGCGACGAACAACGCGAAGAGTTCGGCCATCTGGTCCAGGACTCGATGCGGAGAATCGAAGCGGCCGAGTTTCTGCTTCACAGTGGTATCCGCTTCTCCCAGAACCCCTGCACGAGCTGTCCTTATATATAGGGTTGTGCCTGGGGCGGCCGGACCTGACCGAAGCGGCGCTGGTGCGGCATCCAGGAGCAGATGACCGTGGTTGGCTTGACGAGCTTACGTAATAGGATTGCGCCCATGTTGCCCAAACTCAATCGCAATCGGGGCCTGTTCGTTCTGACCAAGATCGACGAGATCCTGGCCTGGGAGCGCCGGTCTGAAGCCGAGGATCCCTACCATTTTGATAGGTAGCTGGAGCGGGTAGGCATTGTTTTCGTGAGGTTCTGCGGCGAAAGCGTGCAGCATTCCGGCTCGACCCAATCCCGACACGGTGACATATAACAGCGTCTCCGAAAGGAATCAATCCTACAACATTACAAATGCGTCGATGGCCATTAAGCTGCGCCTGTTCTCCAAAGTTTCGAAGCTAATGATTACGGCCAACGTGCTGGTCCGGCTGGACGAGGGGGCTGCACTCTAGCCTGCGCCTCTGATCGGTCTCGGCAATACATTTTGAAATGCGTTATGAGGCTTGCATCCTTCTGCCGCAGAGCGCAGGCCATTTCGCTTCAAAGCGGTCAACCATAATGCGCTGCGAATAAATTTCCCTTGGCCCTGCAAGGGGGATTATGATCCCCTCCGATGCGCATTTTCTGCACTTATCACGGCAAACACAAGACATCTGAGATTTCCGAGCGGGACTTTGCCTTTGGCCGCGCGGAGGACAAGTTCCCCATTGGCCTTGACCTGACGCCCGACGCGAGAGTATCCCGCATGCACGGCCGGATCTGGTTTGAAGACGAGACCTGGTGGATCGAAGATCGCAACAGCTCGCGCGGCACCCGCCTGAACGATGCCGACATCAAGGGAAAGGGTAAGCAAAAACTTCAACTGCACGATGTTTTAGAAGTTGGGGACACAACGCTGGAGATTCAGTCCCTCGAAGTTGGGTCGGCCGGCGGGCAAACCAGCTTCCTTGAAGAAGGCACCGCGCTGATCCCCAGCGAGGAAAGCGTCACCTCGGGAATTGCCATCGCGCAAGACATCGATGCAACCGATCTTGGGGTCGCGCCGCTGGTTGCCAAGGGCGAAATCGCGCGGCAGCTCAAGGCGATTTGTGATCTCCCGATTGAGTTTTGTGGCAAAACAAAGCTGGAAAGCCTTCTGCCAGCCATTGTCGAGCGGTTGGTTGAAATCATTCCGAAGAGCGCGACCTGGGCGGTGGTGCTCCGCGATCCCGAAACTGACGCGCTGTTACTTAAGTCGCACAACTCCATACGCGAACCCAGCCTAAGCGAAACGCTCGCCCGACGTGCCATGACCGAGCGTAAGGCATTCATCTGGAAAAAGAACGCGGAAAGCAACGTGAACATGACCATCGTGCAAAGACAGATCGACGTGGGTATGTATGCTCCTCTGCTTTGGCAGGAAAAAGCGCTGGGAGTGATCTGCAGTGGCACGGTAAAAGAGGAAACAAGTTTCACCGAGACCGACCTGCACCTGCTGGTCGTGGTGGCACAGTACGCCGCCATGGCGGTCGCCAACCACCAGTTGCAAACCATGCTCCGCCAGGAGTCGACCGCGAAGGCAAATCTGCTGCGGCAGTTCTCCCCCAAAGTGGCCGAACGACTCCTTGCCCATAAAGGTCGTCTTCGGCTGGGTGGCGAACGCGGCGAAGTGACGGTCTTGAACGCCGACATTCGTGGCTTTACTAATTCGGCGCGCGAAATGGATGCCGATGATGTGGTCCGGATGTTGAATGACTATTTCGCGGTGGCAGTGCCGGTGATCTTTGCGCACCGTGGAACCGTTGACAAATACATCGGGGACGCGATTCTCGCCGTGTTTGGAAGTCCGGAGAACGATCCCAATCACTACCAAAATGCGGTCGTCGCCGCCGTTGAGATGCAAGCCGCGGTCGCGAAGCTGAACGAAGTGCGCCGGCAACAACACGAGCCTTGCCGTGAATTTGGCATTGGAATCCACTGCGGGGAAGTCGTGCATGGATTCGTGGGCACGTTGGATCGGATGGAATTTACCATCATCGGGGATGCGGTGAATCGGACCGCACGCTACGGTGCCGCGGCAGCGGGCGGTGAAATCCTGATCAGCGCCGAGGTTTATGAGAGGGTATGGAGAATGGTCGATACTGAGCGCATTTCTATCAAAACCAAACACGAAGGCGACTTCTTCGCCTATAGGGTCAAGTCCGTCAAGGAATGCCCACCGAATTAAGAAGTAGGGAGTCCTAGGGGTCTTTACTTGTGGCCAGCAACTCATCAGGGCGGACAGTCTGACTGGTGAAGGATTTGTTGAAACAAGCTACTACTCTTGGATCGGTAGTGGCTTAAAAGAACCGCTCGCTGTTTAGCCTTCAACGCACTTTTCAGACACTACCGTTGGATCAATAGTCTGTTGAAACTTAATGATAATGTCCCCTCCCGAACTATTTAGAAATGTCCCCTTAGACTGAGACCTCCAGCCAGAGGAGGTCTGTTGAAGAGGACAGCCATGAGCGGTTGTGAGCTGAATCGTGTGGTAGTGATGGGGCGAGTGGGTAGTGGGGGCGTGAAGCTGAGAGATGCAGCGGCGATCCTTGAGCTCAGCTATCGCCAGACGAAAAGATTGTGGCGAAGGTATCGGCAGGTAGGCAGCCAAGGGCTCAAGCATGGGAATGCCGGCCGGCCCTCGAATCGCAGCAAGGGGCTGAAACTGCGCCGCCGAGTTTTGAATTTGATTAGAAAAAAATATTCCGGTTCGGAGGAGGAGAGATTCGGGCCGACTTTGGCGGCCGAGCACTTGAGCCAAGAGGACGGCATCGTGCTGGATCACGAAACCTTACGACTTTGGATGTTGCAAGAAGGGCTGTGGAGCCGGCAGCGGAAACGCAAGAAACATTGCCAGCGAAGAGAGCGCAAAGCGCACTTCGGCGAACTGGTTCAGCTGGACGGCAGTTTTCATGATTGGCTGGAAGATCGTGGTCCACGCGGCTGCTTGATGGACATGGTGGATGATGCCACGAACCATACCCTGGCTCGTATGGGGAAAGAAGAGACGATCTGGGCGGCTGCGGGGGTGCTGCGTGCCTGGATCGAGAAACATGGCGTCCCCCAAACGCTATATACCGATTGGAAAAACGTGTACAAGCGAAAGGCCACGCCCGGCGAGCAGCTACGGGGCGAAGTCCCGCTTACCCAGTTTGGACGCATGTGTCAGAAGCTGGGCATACGGATCATTGCTGCGAGTTCGCCCCAGGCCAAAGGGCGGGTCGAAAGAAATCACGGGATCCATCAAGATCGAATGATCAAAAAACTGCGGCGCAAAGGGATCGCCAGTTACGCAGCCGCGAATGAGTTTCTGGAAAAAGAGTATCTGCCACAGCACAACCGACGCTTTGCGCGGGTGCCAGCGAAGCCAGAAGACTATCACGGGCGCAAGCCCAGGGCTCGCGAACTGGGTCAGATTTTCCGCTTAGAGAGCGAGCGCAGGATCAGCAACGACTGGGTGATCCGCCATGAGGGCCGCTATTTACAACTGCAGCCTGTTGGGCAGCGACGTTACGGACCCACGAAAAGCAAGGCTCTGGTATGTGAATGGGAGGATGGAGCCATGGAGGTGTACTACCGCGGGCAGCGTCTAGCCTGCCGAGAGCTTGCCCAACCGCTGCCCAGAAAATGTGAAGTGGACGATAGAACCAAGCACAGCGTCGCGGTGCGATTGTTCGCCAAGCCGCGCAAGCCGAGTCAAGATCATCCTTGGCGACAAGATTACCGAAAACCGACCTGGGCCAAAAAAAATAGAGATGCCGCCGCTGCGCATTGTCGCAAGCATGGAAGCTTCGCTGTGAATTCTTGCTGCCACCAGAAACACGAAGGCCAAAGCGGGGGATGCTATCGGTCGACCGAGTTTGAGTTCGTCGCTCTGAGGCCACCCTGGCGCGAAGTTTTTCTTTGGAAAACGCAGGACCGGCAGATCCGTACAGTCGAGTTCAATCAAGCGCTGGGCGGGATGGAAGGGGCTCAATTGCCGCCCCTTCCCCCCGCGCCCCCCAACCCCGCTCACACTGTGCCACTGCCATGTTCTGCTCAACATCAATACCAAAAAGGGGACATTTCTAATTCGCTAACGATGGGGACATTTCTAAATAGCTTTGACACCGTTGGATCAATAGCCTTGACCCCCAGGAATCCAGCGGCGCATAATTCTTAGCTCGCGGCTGCGAGCTGGCTCAGCGAACGGAAGGCAGCAGTTGAAAACGGAGTTTTCACATGAGCGGCGAGACCAACGAGCGAATCGGTGATTACGAGATTCTTGGCGAGTTGGGCTGCGGAGGCATGGGCAGGGTCTGGCGAGTGCGGAACGTCATCTCCGACCGCATCGAAGCCATGAAAGTTCTGCTCCCCGACCTGGCGGGACGGCAGGAGCTGGCTGCCCGTTTCCTACGCGAGATCAAGCTCATGGCCAGCCTCGACCATCCCAATATTGCTGCGCTTCGAACCGCGTTCACAGCAAACAACCAACTCTACATGGTGATGGAGTTCGTCGAAGGCCAGACCATGGCCGAACATCTGGAAAACGGGCCTATCTCCGTGCCCGACGCACTGAATTATACCGGCCAGGTGCTGAAGGCGGTCAGCTACGCCCACCACCAACACATCATTCACCGCGACATCAAGCCCCCCAACATGATGCTGACTCCTCAGGGCACAATCAAGCTGATGGATTTTGGGATTGCCCATGCCGGCGATGAGCGCAGTTTGACCAGGACCGGCACCACCCTGGGCTCGTTGAACTATATGTCGCCCGAACAAGTGAAGGGCGAGGCTACCGACGGGCGCTCCGACTTGTATTCTGTCGGCGTGTGCCTGTACGAATTCGTAACCGGTCAGCGGCCGTTCACGTCCACCAGCGGCTATGCCCTCATGGCCGCACAGATCAAAGAGATACCCAAGCCGCCTCTCGAACTCAATCCCGCACTACCTTTGGCGCTGAACGAAATTATTCTCATGGCCATTGCCAAAGAGCCAACAAAACGCTTTCAGACTGCGGATGCCTTCAACAGTGCCTTGAGCAACTTACGGGTAACCTCCTCGCCCTCACTCACCGCACCGCAGGACGCTCTGGGAACAGCCACCTCGGACAACTCCATACCAACAGTTGATGTTTTGCCGAACGCACCTACCCTTGCCGCGGGCCGCCAGGATTCTGCCCCGGATGCAAGGGTCGCCGCTCCGGAAGCTACGCCGGCCGCCTTCCCGCCAGTTCCCCAGCCGAACCGCCATCGTGGCTTATACATAACGATGGGGGCGCTGATCGTCTTTGCCGTTTTGGTCATTGCTGGACTTTACGGTCCCCGTAGCCACAAGACGCAAGCCAACACGCCCGAACTCGCCCGTAGCACGTCGGTCACCCCGAATCCAGAGAAACTCCCCCCAAACCGCGCTCATCCCAACCAACCGGTCCCTTCCGCGGCTGCGGCCGCCAGCACGATGAGTTCAGATTCAACGCAACCGCCCGCGCTCCCGACGGCGGCCACGGCCTCCGTGGAGAACTCGAATCCGCCACCGTCGCAGGCTCCCCTTGCGGCTGCTCGTGAGACGAAACAATCGCACCCGGCGCAAGCGGATTTGTCCTCTGTAAAACCAACTCGTCCCAACCCTAAGAGGCTCACCGCCCAGAACGGTGGCGCTGCGGGCGAGGCGGCCGTGCTACCGCGGATTGATGCAGGCCCAACGTCGCCAGCCGCTCCAAGCGATTCAGCCCAGCTGGACGAGTTGGAGCGAGCGGCTGACCAACTCTCCAACCGCGCGGCGGCGGTGAACAGCAGCCTGGATCATTTGCAGCAGCAGCAGAATTCAGCAGGCTTCGGCCTTCGTGGCGACATGGCCGCCCGCCAGGCCAGCATGAAAGCAAACTTGTTCCGGGCGGAAGAGGCGATCCAGCACGGAGATTTAGCGAGAACTAAGAAATACCTAGATCTGGCCGGAAGCGATGTCGAAGTCCTGGAGCGCTTCCTCGGGAACTAGCCCGCACCGATGACTGCAATGTGAGCGGGTGTAGGGTTGCTGCAGACAGGCAATTTAGTCTCAAAGCGAGCAATAATATTTGTTGAATAAACGTTGCCTATGGCATTTGCGAGGGGCATGTATGATTTTCCCCCGATGCGTATCGCCGTAGTTATTTCGGTAGACACAAGATTTCTACAGTCTCCGAGCGAGAATTTATCTTTGGACTTGTCGAGGATAAATTCCCCATCGGCCTGGCGTTGACGCCGACGCGAAAGCGACGGCGGCTTAATTCCGGCCAGCCTTCGTTTCTGTCCCCGATGTCCAACCGCTATTCGCTAATGAGGAGTGCAAAATGCAACTAGGAATGATTGGTCTCGGAAGAATGGGAGCGAACATGGTGAGACGCCTGATCAAGGGCGGACACCAGTGCGTAGTGTTTGATAGGAGTCCGGAGGTCGTCCAGGGTCTGGTCAAAGAGCAGGCTACCGGCTCTTCCTCACTGGCTGATTTCGTGTCCAAGCTCAGTCGCCCGAGAGCACTGTGGCTAATGGTTCCAGCGGCGTTTGTCGACGCTACCCTGGCTGATCTCACCCCCCATCTGGAAAAAGACGATGTCGTGATCGATGGCGGAAATTCTTATTACATCGACGACATTCGGCGAGCGAAAGAACTGGCAAAATCCGGAATTCACTACCTCGACGTTGGAACCAGCGGAGGAGTCTGGGGATTGGAGCGCGGATACTGCCTGATGATTGGTGGTTCAAAGCCAGCAGTGGAGCGTCTCGACCCAATATTCAGCACTCTCGCACCGGGACGAGGCAACGCCGAGCCGACGCCGGGTCGCAAACCGGGCCAGGGCACGGCAGAGAATGGTTATCTGCATTGCGGTGAAGCCGGCGGCGGACACTTCGTGAAAATGGTTCACAACGGCATCGAGTATGGCTTGATGGCGGCGTATGCGGAAGGGTTGAACATCCTCTCGCATGCGAATGTCGGTAAGAAATCCCGGTCCGTGGATGCGGAGACGACTCCACTGCGCGAGCCTGAGCACTATCAATATGATTTCAATCTGGCGGATGTGACGGAAGTGTGGCGTCGCGGCAGCGTCGTGGCCTCGTGGCTCCTCGACCTGACCGCCAGCGCACTGGCAAAGGAACCCGACCTCGCCAGTTTCTCGGGCAGTGTGTCGGATTCCGGAGAAGGGCGGTGGACCATTACCGCCGCCATTGACGAAGGCGCGCCCGTACCCGTACTTAGCGCAGCGCTTTACGATCGCTTCAGCTCGCGCGGTGAAGGTAATTTCGCCCACAAGCTGCTTTCGGCCATGCGCTTCGAGTTTGGCGGCCACGCCGAGCGCAAGAAGGGGTAAGAGGCTGGATGAAAGCTAAGCGAAAAATCCTGGTCGTTGATGTGGGTGGTACCCATGTCAAACTCCTCGCGACCGGTCAGAAAGTGAAGCGCGAGTTCGCGTCGGGTCCGAAACTTCGACCGTCGGACATGGCACGACAAGTCAAGGACACCGTCAAGGATTGGGATTACGATGTGATCTCCATGGGCTATCCTGGCCCTGTCGTACATGGGCATCCAATTCGAGAGCCGCACAATTTGGGTGGCGGTTGGATGCACTTCGACTTTAAGAAGGCGTTTGGCCGCGAGGTAAAGATCATCAACGATGCAGCTATGCAGGCTTTAGGGAGCTATCGCAAAGGACGTATGCTCTTCCTGGGCCTAGGTACGGGTCTGGGCTCCGCGATGATTGTCGAGGGCCGGCTTGAACCAATGGAATTGGGTCATTTGCCGTATCGGAAAGGCAAGACCTACGAGGACTACCTTGGCATTCGCGGCCTCGAACGGCTGGGCAAGAAAAAATGGGAGCACCATGTCTTCAAGGTCGTGAGCGACCTTCGCGCGGCTTTATGTGCCGATGAGGTTGTGCTCGGCGGCGGAAATTCCAAACGACTTACGAAACTGCCGCCACGCACACGGCTGGGCGAGAATGAGAACGCCTTCATTGGCGGTTTCCGGATGTGGCGCCCGAAAGCAGACTTGGGAATCTAGAGCTGGTTCATCGCGCACGGAAGGCAGGCTTTTGATGTCCAAAGCGGTTGTATTCCTGTTCGATGTCGACAATACCCTGCTGGACAACGATCGAGTCTCTGCTGACCTCAAGCAGTATCTAGCAAATCGCGTCGGGGAAGATCACCAGCGGCGATATTGGGCCCTGTTTGAGGAATTACGCACCGAACTGGGTTACGCAGACTATCTCGGCGCCTTGCAGCGCTATCGGACAGAGTATCCGCGAGACCCGAATTTGCTGGCCGTATCGGAATTCCTGATCGAATATCATTTCGCCAATCGGTTATTTCCCAATTCTCTGGATGTGCTGGAACACGTAGCGCAGTGGGGTCAACCGGTAATTTTGTCCGACGGCGACGTGGTTTTCCAGCCGCACAAGATCCGACGATCGGGATTGTTTGATGCGGTCAACGGGCATGTGCTCATTTACGTCCACAAAGAACACGAACTCGAAGACGTTCGACAGAGGTACCCAGCGGATCATTACGTGTTGGTGGACGATAAGGTGCGCATTCTTACCGCGATCAAGAAAGCCTGGGGCAACGGCGTAACTACGGTTTTCCCGCGGCAAGGACATTATGCGCGCGACCCCAATATTGTGGCTGCGTACCCGCCCGCTGACATAAGCATTGAACGTGTCGGCGACCTCATCGAGTACGGGTTGAATGACCTTACCTCCGCACCCAATCGGGCCAACGCCACAAGATGAACCGTGACCTGAATCTTCTATGACTGCCAAACGTGGGAATCAGCCTCTCAGCAAGGAGCATCAGCGACTGCTGGAGCCCTATGACGGAATGGTCCCACCGTGGCGCAAGTGGGGACCTTACGTCTGCGAGCGTTCCTGGGGCAGCGTGCGCGAGGACTACAGTTCCGATGGCTGCGCCTGGGAATTCCTTACCCACGACATGGCGCGGAGCAAAGCCTATCGCTGGGGTGAAGACGGCATTGCAGGAATCTGCGATCGCTACCAGATTCTGGTCTTCGCGCTGGTGATGTGGAACGGCCGCGACCCTATCCTGAAAGAGCGCATGTTCGGGCTTACGGGCAATGAGGGCAACCACGGCGAAGACGTAAAAGAATACTGGTTTTACCTCGACAACACTCCCACCCATAGCTACATGAAGGTGCTGTACAAGTATCCCCAGCGCGAATTTCCATACCAACAGTTGATCGAAGAAAATCGGCGTCGCTGGGGACAAGTGGGTGGGCGCGAGTACGAATTGCTGGATACAGGAATCTTCGATGAAGACCGCTACTTCGATGTCTTTGTCGAATATGCGAAAGCCGGGCCAGAAGACATTTGCGTGCGCATCGAGGCCATCAATCGAGGGCCGGAAGCTGCCGAGCTGCACCTGATGCCTCATCTCTGGTTCCGCAACACCTGGGCTTGGACCGAAACGCCGGGCGCGGAACCTTCCATTGGACTGAAAGAGGCCGGGAACCACGTTGCCCTCGTGGCCGACGGTTCCCACGCCACCGCCAGCCTGCGCAATCTGCAATTTCCCTACTCACTGGGAACCCAATATCTTTACGCTCCAGAGGGCGGGGAGGCCCTGTTCACAGACAATGAGAGCAATGCGGTCCGCCTTTACGGCTGCGCCCAGAGCCGCAAGCCTCACGTAAAAGACGCGTTTCACCGCCGCATTATTCACCACGAGGACTGCCTGAACCCGCAGCAGACCGGCACCAAGGCGTGCGTTCACTACCGCCAGACGGTCCCGTCGGGTGGGTCGATGGTTTTGCGGCTTCGGCTGACTCCGGAAAAGCTGCCCACCCCGCTCAACGATGTGGATGAAATCGTCCGTCAGCGCAAGGCAGAAGCCGACGAATTCTACGCCGCGGTGCATCCGCCCGCGGCCACTGCGGAAGAAAAACTAATCCAGCGCCAGGCCCTGGCCGGAATGCTCTGGAGCAAGCAGATTTATCTTTGGGACGTGAATCGCTGGCTCGAGGGCGACAACCCGAAATTCCCTCCGCCTGAGTCACGCAAGCACATGCGCAACATTCACTGGCGCCATCTGAACTCGATGCGCATTCTCTCCATGCCTGACAAGTGGGAATTTCCCTGGTTCGCGGCCTGGGACCTGGCATTTCAGTGCACCACACTGGCGCTGGTCGATCCGGAATTTGCCAAGGAAAATTTGTGGGTGCTGCTGTTCGAGCAGTTCCAACATCCCAACGGCCAGATCCCGGCATACGAATGGGGGTTTTCCGATCTCAATCCTCCGGTGCACGCCTGGGCCTGCTGGCGCGTTTATCAGATGGAAAAGCAGCGTACCGGCAAGGGCGACACCGTCTTTCTGGAGAAATGCCTGCACAAACTGCTGATGAATTTTGCCTGGTGGGTGAACCGGGTTGACAGCCAGGGCAACAACGTTTTCGAAGGCGGATTTCTGGGCCTGGACAATATTGCTGTCGTCGACCGCGGTGAAAAGTTTCCCAACGGCGCCATCCTGGAACAGTCCGACGCAACCGGGTGGATGGGCTTTTTCTGTCTCTATCTCATGCGCATCGCCCTGGAGTTGGCCAACCAGGATCCAGTGTACGAAGGTGTGGCCACCAAATTTTTCGAGCACTTCATCTACATCGGCGCGGCCATGAAGAAAATGGGCGGCCGTAACTACCAGCTCTGGGACGAGCAGGAAGGCTTCTTCTACGATGTGCTCCGCTATCCCAATGGCGAATTCCAGAAATTCCGCTTGCGCTCGCTGGTGGGACTGATTCCGCTATACGCCATTGAAGTCCTCGAAAGCGAAGAACTCGCAGCTCATCCCGGCTTCTTGCGGGACGTGGAGTGGTTCATCAAGAATCGCCCCGACCTGGTGGGAGACGCCTGTTACACCGTAGGCGAGGGACAGAAGCGCTACGTGCTCTCGATCGCCGACCCCAATCAGTTCAAACGCCTGCTGGAGCGTATCTGGGACCCGGAAGAATTCCTGTCACCCTACGGCATCCGAAGCTTGTCCAAATATCATGAGCAGCATCCCTTCCAGTTTGGCGATCGCTCCATGGGTTACGAGCCCGCGGAGGCTGCGGTGAAACTGATGGGAGGAAATTCGAACTGGCGCGGGCCCGTCTGGTTCCCAACTTCTTACCTGCTGATTCACTCGTTCCTGCGCTTTGGCGACGCGGTCGGGCGGGAATTCTCCTTGCCTACCGCCGGCAGCAAAAACCAGCCAGTCACGCCGCATGAAATCGCGGACGAAGCTGCCAACCGCATGATTTCGATTTTCAAACGCGGAGCCGACGGCAAACGGCCTTGCTTCGGCTTCTACAACAAGTTTCAGGAAGACCCTCACTGGAACCAATGCCTGCTCTTCAACGAGTATTACCACGGCGACAACGGAATGGGTCTGGGCGCCAGTCACCAAACCGGCTGGAGTGGTTTGGTCGCCAACCTGATCGACGAATGGCGGCAATAGCGTCATGGCCCTGCGCAAACGGCTTCTGCTCGCGCTGGCTCTCCTCCTGGGTCTGATCGTGGTCAGCACCACGGGATATCGCGTGATCGGCGGCCCATCCGTCACTTTTCTCCAGGCCCTGTACATGGCGGTCATCACGCTGGCCGGAGTGGGTTATGGAGAAATTGTCGACACCAGCCATAATCCCGCTCTGCGTGTATTCAATATCGGCATCGTGCTGTTCGGAGTGGCGATCACGGTTTATGTTTTCTCTGTGGTGGCCGCCTTCCTGGTGGAAGTGGAATTCACCAACCCTTTCTGGAGGCGCAGAATGCAGCGACATATAAACGAGCTAACCGGCCACCACATTGTCTGCGGCTTGGGAGACACCGGCCGGCACGCGGTGGCTGAGCTGCAGAAAACCAATACTCCCCACGTCGTGGTGGACCTCTCCGAAGAAAATCTCAAGAAGTTGAAAGAATTGCACCCCGAAGCTTTGCACGAAATGCTCTACGTCGTAGGCGACGCCACCGAGGAAGACGTTCTGGAGAAGGCGGGACTGAATCGCGCCAGCGGATTGATT
This sequence comes from Terriglobia bacterium, assembly GCA_963803655.1. GTDB lineage: Bacteria > Acidobacteriota > Terriglobia > Terriglobales > Acidobacteriaceae > JAIQFF01. Next base: position 555,762 of record CAWDNR010000003.1, on the reverse strand, counting down.
GCCGCCCTGCCGCTCGACAAAGACAATCTGGTCGTAACCGTAATCGTGCGCCAGCGTTTTCCGAAAATGCGCATTATTGCGCGCTCCGCCGAGCGCAAGTTTTCCGAGCGCATGCTGCGCGCCGGGGCCAATTCCACGGTTTCGCCCAGCCAGATCGGCGGTCTGCGCATGGCCAGCGAACTGATCCGTCCGCATGTAGTCGGATTTCTCGATCTCATGCTGAAGGAGCAAGGCAAGACCCTGCGCGTCGAGGAAATCGAGGTAAAAGCCGCTTCCCCATGGGCGGGAAGCGCGTTGCATGAGCTGAATCTGAAGGGCCGTTACAACCTTCTTGTTCTTGGCCTGAAGCGTCCGGTGGCGGAAGACTCTTCCAGACTTGCTGGTGAATCCGCCGGACAATTCAGTGGTCGGCAGTCAGGCCATCATCATTGCGATGGGCGACGTGAAAGACATCCAGCGCGCCCGCCAGGACGCGGGTGCGTAGGAATTATGCGATTGGGAAGGGCACGAGTTTAGAGATTGCACGAAACCCGCAATGTCATCCTGCGCGCAGTTGAAGCGCGAGGGCATCGTTTCCGTGATTCCGTGGCCATAGCGTGCTGCTCATAGGGGTCCTTCGACTGCGTGGCTGCTTCGCGAGCGAGGCGGCCACTTCGCTCAGGATGACACCTTAACATTTTCCACTAACTTTTAAGCACCAACCGCGGTATTGATCTGCACTTTCACCTTCAGCTTTTCACCCAGCTTGACGAACCCGTCCAACCACGCCTGCGCCTCAGCGTCTCCGTGCTCGGCACGTTCCTGCACTTCGCTCGGCTAACTTCGCGCATCATGCGGTAGTAAGTGTTCTGGGCCTCCCACAGGCGTACCTCGAAGGGCAGGCTGAGAACCAGTTCGATGGTTTCCTGCAAACGCGCGAGCAATCCCGGCTCCATGGGATCGGCAACGAATCGGGTGAACAACCGCTCAATCGTCCGGCGCAAGGCAAACTCCAGAGTCACCGCATCGGGTTTCACGCCGGTGCGCCGAATCTCCTCCAGGATTTCTCTGGACTTGTTCAGGTCAACCTCTTCGACGGAAAACGCGTCCAGCAGGTCCGAATTCAGGGTGAAGTCGACGGCCAGCCGGAAGCGCCTGGGCAGAGGCACACCCAGGTCGGTAACAAAGCGAATCAAGTGGGCGTGCTCATCATGAAAATTGCGATACAGGGCGCGCGCCTCATTGGTCGCTTCTTCCAGAATGATGCCCAGTATTTTTCGTTGCTCATCGCGGAAGAGCAATCGCAGGGTGTAAGTACCCGAGCTGAAGTTCTTTTCGATCAGCCGCACCAGTTCTGCCAGATCGCCGCTGCCCAGCGCCTTGTCGAGTTCCTGGTCGAGGACACGATACGCCTCCTCTCCCTGAAACTGTCGCACTCCGCCAATCACGCTGTGGTCCGCGAGATGCAGGACGCCGAAAGTGATCTGGTCCGACTCCCACGTGATTTCCGAAGTGACGTTGGCCTGCCCCAGTACTGCCCGCAATTTCCCCTGGCGCGACGTCCGGTAGTCCATCCGCCCACGTCGTAGCAATAGATGCGGGTGTTCTGCCCGTATTCCTCAAACAGCGAGCTGACCGCATAGTGAGCGCCGACCTTTTCCAGATCCACCATCGCGGGCTGCACATAGCGCTCGTAAATGGATCGGCCATCGCCCTGTTCGGGAAGGTTGCTCCGGGCCTGCGCCAGCAAGTCGAGAAAGGGCGTGGCCAGATCCTCCGCGAACAATTGCCCGGCCAGTTGCAGGGCGCGGCCCGCGTACTGAATCACCTGAACCGTCTCGATTCCGGAAAGCTCGTCAAAAAACCAGCCACAGCTGGTGTACATCAGCATCAGATAACGCTGCAGTTCAAGCAGCTTGAGCCCGGTCACGATTTCTGCAGGCGAAAGCTCTCGCTTCGCCTGCGCGGTCATGAAGCGGACTACATTCTCGCGTGAACGGTCGAGAACCACGTCGACGTAAGCATCCCGGGTTTGCCATGGACTCTCGAAGAGCTTTCTGGCCTCGGTCTCGTATTGCGGAGCGACGCTTATCGCGCAGCCAGTCGAAGGCCTGCCGCAGCGGTGCCCTCCACTGCTGGTTCCAGCCGGCGTGGCCTCCTGAGTTGCAACTGCAATCGCTCCGCCAGCGCTCGATCCCGTGGACGCAACTCCACGAAGTGTTTTGCACGATCCTTTGGCCTCCTGGGTCGGCGGATGCTTCTCCAGATATTCCGCGTAGTTGGTCAGCCTGGCGAGTTGGCTGGACTCGATATGGTGCAAGGCGAAGGCCAGCGCCATATCGCCGTAAGCGCGATGGATGTCCGTAGGTCTCGCCGTCAGTGGCGATGTGAACCAGCTGGGGCCAGGTGCGGGCATCGGAAAATGCGCCCAGAAGCCGGTCAGAGAAGCGCTTGCCATCGGCGAGAAGATCCTCAAAAGCAATGGCGCGGGAAATCGGCCCGTCGTAAAAAAAGACATTGATGGATTTTCCCGAGCCCACGCGGACCGCATAGGCCATGGAAGGATCAATTCTGCCTCCGTCCACTTTGCGCCACGCCCGTGCCGCCGAGCGGCCTGCACCCGTCCGGCCTGGTAGGGAGAAAGAATCGTGAACTTGATGCCCAGTTCCGCCAGTACTTCCAGTGTTTGCAGGTCCACCGCAGTCTCCGGCAGCCACATTCCTTCCGGATGGCGGCCGAATCGGTTCTCGAAATCCCGGATTCCCCATAGAATCTGCGTGTACTTGTCCTGGCGCGTCGGCCAGCGGAAGAATCATGTGGTTGTAGGCTTGTGCCACCGCCGAGCCGTGGCCGGAGAAAATCCGCTGGCTCTCCCGGTCGGCGGTCAGAATCGCTTCGTACACCGCCGGGCTCTTCTGCTCCATCCACGAAAGCAGGGTGGGGCCGAAATTGAAGCTGATCTTCGAATAGTTGTTGACGATCTGCAGAATTCTGCCATCGCCGTCCAGAATCCGCGAGGCGCTGTTGGGCGCGTAGCATTCCGCTGTGACCCGCTCGTTCCAGTCATGGTAGGGATAAGCGGAATCCTGTATTTCCACCGCCTCCAGCCAGGCATTTTCCCGTGGCGGCTGGTAAAAATGGGCATGAATGCATACGTAACGTTCCATCAAGTCTCCTGGATTGTCGCCTCAGTACGCGCGCGAGGGGGGCGAGTAGGGCAATCTAGATTCATTATCGAGTCTTCGGGACAGAATCTCCACGAACAACCGCCCCGATCGGTCTCGCATCTTTGCGGAGTCGTCCCTTGTGGCTAGTCAGCATAGGTTATCAGCAAGACCCGCATATCGCGCAACTGTTCCGGTGCTTTGATGCGACGACCTAATTTCGGGTTCCGCACGACTGGCGCTATCTGTTTATACTGCATTCGGACGCGCAACGGCCCGTCGAGGCAAAGCTGCGTCAGATTGTGATCGAGGCCATTGAGTGAACAGCAGAGCTTCACTAGAACCGGCGTATGTCCCTTGTTCCACCTATCGTCTTCAGCTCAACCGGCGTTTTACGTTTGCCAGGCCGCCGCGGTAGTCACGTACCTGCATGATCTGGGAATCACCGATTGCTACACCTCTCCGTTTCTGATGGCCCATCCCGGCAGCACCCACGGCTATGACGTCACCGACCACACCCGTTTCAACCCCGAAATTGGCTCGGAGGAACAATTCACCGACTTTGCCGAACGCTTGAAGCAGCGCGGCATGGGCCTGGTTGTCGACGTTGTGCCCAACCACATGTGCATCACACACCCTTCCAACCTCTGGTGGTGGGATGTGCTCGAGAATGGGCCCAGCTCGGATTATTCTCGCCACTTCGATATCGACTGGAACCCTCCTAAATCAGAGCTTGCCAATAAAGTCCTGCTGCCCTTTCTGCCCGACCAATTTGGCCTGGTGCTGGAGAGTCAATCCATTCGCGCGCTCTACGACGGCGGCGGATTTGCTTTGGACTCACTCGGGCACCCACTTTCCCCTGGCTCCGCGTTCATGGGCGCCGTTGTTGGAAAGAACCCTGGTGAAGGCAAAGGAAAGGCTCCCCGATACCGAAGGTCACGTGCTGGAACTGGAGAGCATTATCATGGCGATCTCCCATCTTCCGCCGCGCGAAGACACTGATCTGGCAAGAGTGCGGGAGCGCCAGCGGGAGAAGGAAGTCATCAGGCGCAGACTGGCGGCCCTGGTCGAGGACAGCGATGTGATCAGGGCGTGTCTGAAGGAAGTGTTGGCCATTATCAACGGCAGCAAGGGAGACCCGCACAGTTTCGACTCCCTGGAAAAGCTTCTAGACGACCAAGCCTATCGACTGAGTTTTTGGCGGGTTGCGTCCGACGAAATTAACTACCGCCGTTTTTTCGACATCAACGATCTGGCTGCGATCCGGGTGGAGATCCCTGAGGTATTCGCCGTCGTTCATCGCATCCCTTTCGAGCTCATCCAAAAATGCACTGGTTTCGGGAATTCGCATCGACCATCCCGACGGATTGTTTGATCCGCTAAATTATTTCGAGGATCTGCAGGCCCAGGCCCCTCTCCCGGGCGAACGGCTCCGCCGACGGCTCTGGCAACGGCAGTCCGCCGGCGCATCTACGTGGCGGCAGAAAAAATTCTGCTGGGCAACGAAGAATTGCGTCCGGGCTGGGCCATCGAGGGAACCACCGGCTACGGATTCCTGAATCTTCTCAACGGACTCTTCGTGGACGGCTCCAAGGCAGCGCTTCTTCCAGCGCCTTTACCGGAAGTTCACAGGATGGTCGCAGACCTATTCCGACCTCATCTATGAGAGCAAGCGTCTGGTCATGCAAGTTTCGATGTCCAGCGAGCTCAACGTGCTTTCCCGCCGTCTGGACCGGATTTCCGAGCAACATCGCCGCTCGCGCGATTTCACTCTGGAAAGTCTGCGGGATGCACTGCGTGAAGTCATTGCCTGCTTCCCGGTGTACCGAACCTACATCCGTACCGACACCCAGCATCCTGACGAGCAGGACGAACGATACATTCGCAGCGCCATCAAGACAGCCAAGCGCCGCAATCCGGCCACCAGTGGATCGGTCTTCGATTTCATTCAGGAACTGCTGCTGCTGAAAGACCCGGACAGCATCGGCGATGCCGACCGGGCCGAGCGTCGTTTGTTCGTGATGCGCTTTCAGCAGCTCACCGGGCCGGTCATGGCAAAAGGACTGGAAGATACGGCTTTCTATCGTTACTGTCCGCTGCTTTCGCTCAACGAAGTCGGTGGGTCTCCCGATAAACTTCGGAGTTGCCCTTGCCTACTTCCACGAGCAAGAACGCGGCCCGCCGCCAGTTCCTGGCGAAACGCCATGCTGGCCAGTTCCACGCACGACACCAAGCGAAGCGAAGATGTCCGGGCACGCATCAATGTGCTGTCGGAAATTCCGGCGGAGTGGTATCGCGCGATCCGCGCCTGGCAACGCTTGAATCAGGACAAGAAAATCCAAGTGGCGGGGAATCCGTCCCCAGCGCGAACGAAGAGTACTTCCTCTATCAAACGTCTGCTAGGCGCCTGGCCCCTCAGTCCGACGGACGGCGCCGGAGTACGCGGATTTTGTCGGGCAGAATCCACACCTACATGGAGAAGGCGCTGCGCGAGGCGAAAGTCAATACCAGCTGGATCAATCCGAATACCGAATACGAAGCCGCTTTTCATGACTTTCTCGACGCCGTCCTTGACCATTCAGCGAGCAAAACGTTTCTCGACACTTTGCGCCGTTCCAGTCGAAGATCGCGAATGCCGGAATGTTCAACTCGCTTTCGCAGACTCTGCTGAAGATCGCGGCACCGGGCCTGCCGGATTTTTATCAGGGAACGGAAGTCTGGAACTTCAGCCTTGCCGACCCGGACAATCGCCGCCCGGTTGACTACGAGCGCCTACAGGCGCATGCTCAAACGGCTTCGGCACGCCGAGGCCGGGGACCCGGCTGCCTTCGTCGAACGGCTGGTTGCCGAGCCGGCAGACGGCAGTCTGAAACTTCATGTAACTCGCTGCGCCCTGCGCTTCCGTCGGGAACACCGCGGTTTGTTTGCCAAGGGGAGCTACTTGCCCTTGCGCGCCGCCGGAGAGAAAAACAAGCACGTGATTGCCTTCGCCCGCTCCTTCCGAGGCACTACGGTCCTGGTGTTGGCCGGACGCTTCTTCGCTCAGCTTGAAGCGCACGCCCGTGTCCCAGTCGGTGCGGAAACCTGGGGCGATGCGGAAGTCGTCCTGCGCAAGCAGCTCCCCGCGGGCACGTATCGCGACATCTTTACCGGAAAAACAGTCTCTCCAGTGCGTCGGGACGGCGATGTCGTCCTTCCAGTTGCTGAAGTGTTTTCGCACCTGCCCATCGCGATGCTGGTCAACGTTGAAGGCAATGTCGGGGGCCCAGCCGATGCCGAATAGTCCGACCGAAGGCGGCTGGAAACTTACATTTCGGCGCATCGGTTCGCAGCGACGACACCACGGAGTTCCGGGTCTGGGCACCGAATCTGACGATTTGGCAGTTCGCATTCTGGGAGAACATCCTCGCACGATTCCCATGACGCGGTCTCCGATTTCGGACGACTCCGAATTTGTTGCAATCAGTTCCCCAGGTCAGCGAAGGGACAGATTATTTTTACGTTCTGGACGGCGAGCGCGAGCGCCCTGATCCCGTTTCCCGCTGGCAACCGCGAGGCGTCCACGGTTCTTCTCGCATTGTCGATCCCGCGTCGTTTCGCTGGTCGGATCAAGGGTGGGCTGGCATTCCGCTCAAAGATTTCATCATCTACGAACTCCACACCGGCACGTTTACCGGCGAGGGGACCTTTGAAAGCGTCATTCCGCGCCTCCCGCTATCTTCGTGATCTCGGCATCACGGCAATGGAGATTATGCCGGTGGCGGAAGTTCCCGGAAATCGAAACTGGGGATACGACGGTGCCAGCCTCTACGCTCCCCAATCTTCCTATGGCGGCCCGACCGGGCTAAAGAAACTGGTCGACGCCTGTCATCAGCAAGGGCTCGCGGTCGTGTTGGACGTGGTCTATAACCATCTCGGCCCGGAAGGGAATTATCTCCCCGAGTTTGCTCCCTGCTTCACTGACACCCATCACACGCCCTGGGGAAAGGCGATCAATTTTGACGGATCCCGAGAGTGACGGCGTCCGCCGCTTCATCATCGACAATGCCCTGTACTGGCTCACCGAATATCATGTCGACGCGCTTCGCCTGGACGCCATCCACGGCATCTACGACTTCGGCGCTCGTCACATTCTCGACGAACTGTCGGATGCTTTTCACAGTCAGGCGCGGCGGCTGAAGCGCCAGGCCTGGATAATTGCCGAGAGCGATCTCGAAGATGTCCGCATCATCAATCCGCGGTCCAAGGGGGGATACGCCCTAGACGCGCAATGGCACGACGATTTTCACCATGCGCTCTATGCTGTCCTCACCGGCCAGCGGCAAGGTTTCCTCATGGATTTCGGCGCGCTGGCCGATCTGTCAAAATCCATTAGCGATGGATTCGTCTTCGACTGGAGATATTCACACTATCGCCAGCGCCACTACGGCAGCTCCTCGAAGGACCGGCCGGGAGAGCAATTCGTCGGGTTCATCCAGAATCACGATCAGATCGCGAATACCAGTCGCGGCAAGACGGCTCGCTAGCCTTGGTTTCCGTCGGAAAGCAAAAGCTGGCGGCGGTCCTGACGCTGTGCTCGCCCTTCTTGCCGTTGCTATTTATGGGAGAGGAGTACGGAGAGACTGCGCCTTTTCTCTACTTCACCAGCTTCGAGGATCCCGGTCTGGCTACTGCAGTGCGCGAAGGACGCAAACGAGAACTCGGTTCGCACTACTCCGAAAGCGATTTCGCCGATCCGCAAGCCCCGAGTACGTTCGAGAGGTGCAAGCTCGATTGGTCAAAGACTTCGACTTCTCCTCACGCCGAGATTGTTCGTCTCTACCGTGATTTGATTTCCCTGCGAAAGCAGCGCCCCAGCTTGGGAAACTGCCGCAAAGATCTCACGGAAATTCAGTTCGACGAGCAAGCCAAGTGGTTGGTAATGAAACGGACTGACCCGGCGGGCGAAAGCGCTCTGTTGATTTTAAATTTTTCTGCTGAGGCGCAGATCATTCCGGTTGTTGCCGATTCCCAACCGGGGCGGCTTATTTTATGGACAGGAGACGCGGTCTACGGTGGCAGCACGGAACCACGGCCGGTTGAAAAGGTAACTCCAGGTCCAAAGTTCAGTGTGTCGCTGGCTGGATTTGAAGCCGCCATATATGTGAACTGACGCGTTGAAAGCATGCGTTGCGGACCCATTGCCTCATCTGGCTCACCCTGTCCAGAAGAGTGTCGAGCGCGCGCCCGCTGCGCCATGGCATGTGATAAATTTGAAAAACAGGCCAAATAATCACTGTTTTCTCACGCCGACGGGTCCTTGATGTACCTCGCCTGTCTTCAACCAATGGCCTGGAACTCAACGCTGGGAGGTCGGCACTGCCAATGACGGGCGAAGAAAACAACATCATCAAGCCCGCCGCCTTCCGCAGAGTGGTCATCGAGAACGTCGAGCCGCAAGTCGATTGTGGACGTTTCCCCATCAAGCGCACCATCGGTGACCCCGTTTCAGTTACCGCTGACATCTTCACCGACGGCCACGATATCCTGCACGCCGTTTTGCGACACCGGCCTGCGGCTCAGCCGGAGTGGGATGAAGTCCCCATGGAGCCGCAGTCCAACGATCGCTGGCAGGGAGAGTTCAGTGTCCTGGTTCAAGGCCGCCATCTCTACACCCTGCAAGCCTGGACCGACCGCTTTCAGTCCTGGAGCCGCGATCTGGAAAAGAAGTTTGCAGGGGCACAAGACATATCGGTCGACATCCAAACCGGGGTCCAACTGATCGAAGCAGCCGCGGCCCGCGCCAGCGGCCTCGACAGAGCCCTGCTCGCGACTGCAGCCGAAGAAATAAGGAAGCTGGCCGCAACCGACATGGCGAAGGCAGTAGAGAAATCGTCAGACCCCGATCTGAAAGCTCTCATGATCCGGAATGTGGATCGGCGCTGGGCTAGCACGTACGGCAGGGAACTGGCGGTCATCGTCGATCGCGAAAAGGCGCGTTTCGGCGCCTGGTATGAGATGTTCCCGCGTTCCTCTGCTCTCGAACCGAGTCGACATGGAACTCTACAAGACTGCATAAAGAGGCTGGATTACGTTGCCGGCATGGGCTTCGATGTTCTCTACCTTCCTCCGATTCACCCCATTGGCCGGATGAATCGCAAAGGAAAGAACAACGACGAAAAAGCCATGCCGGACGACGTGGGCAGCCCCTGGGCGATCGGAGCAAAGGAGGGCGGTCACAAGGCCATCGATCCGCGGTTAGGGACGCTCGCGGATTTCAAGCGACTCGTGTCGCGCGCCAAGCAATTGGGGCTAGAAGTAGCGCTCGACTTGGCCTACCAGTGTGCGCCCGACCATCCTTACGTGAAGGAACACAAGGACTGGTTCCGCATGCGTCCGGATGGCACCGTGCAATACGCCGAGAACCCGCCGAAGAAATATCAGGACATCTATCCTTTTGATTTCGAGACAGAAAAGAGCCGGGAACTCTGGGAAGAACTGCGCAGCGTGGTCCTCTACTGGATCGAGCAGGGTATTCGTATTTTTCGCGTCGACAATCCCCACACCAAGCCGTTTGATTTCTGGGACTGGCTGATCACGGACATAAAAAACCGCCATCCCGACGTGCTGTTTCTCGCGGAAGCTTTTACTCGTCCGAAAGTGATGTACGAACTGGCCAAGCTCGGGTTCACCCAGTCCTACACCTACTTCGCTTGGCGCAATGCAAAACGTGAGCTCATCGAATACTTTAATGAACTCACGCAAACTGATGTCCGCGAGTACTTTCGCGCGAATCTTTGGCCCAACACTCCCGACATCCTTACGGAATTCCTGCAGCAAGGTGGACGCCCCGCCTTCATGATCCGTCTGGCGCTGGCTGCCACTCTCGGGGCGAACTATGGAATTTACGGCCCGGCCTTCGAACTGGGAGAAAACCGCGCTGTCCGCTCGGGAAGCGAAGAGTATCTCGACTCGGAAAAATATGAACTCCGCACCTGGGACTTGGACAATCCCGCGAGTCTGGCTGAGTTGATTACAAGAGTTAACCAGATACGGCGTGAAAACCTTGCGTTGCAAAGTGATTTGAGCCTGAGTTTTCATGCGGTGGACAACGAACAGATCATCGCTTATAGCAAGAGGAGCGGTGATCTGCTGAACATTATCGTCGTAGTGGTGAATCTGGATCCGCAGCGAACGCAATCCGGGATGGTCGATCTGCCGCTGGACTTGTTCCACCTCGACCCGCGACAGCCCTATCAGATGCACGATCTGCTGACGCGACGCGAAGTATGTCTGGCGTGGTCCGCGAAATTATGTCGAACTCAATCCCCAGCGCTTGCCCGCTCACATCTTTCGTATCCGGCGGCGCGTGCGCACTGAAAACGGGGTCGACTATTTTGTCTAAGAAGTAATTTGCAGGAGAGAAAAGCCCTTGCCCATGTCTCAGGACCAGCTCTGGTACAAAGACGCGATCATCTACCAGGTCCACGTGCGCACGTTTTTCGACACCAACGCCGATGGAATCGGCGATTTTCGCGGCTTGGCCCAGAAGCTCGACTATCTTCAGGAATTGGGCGTCAACGCCGTCTGGCTGATGCCGTTCTTCCCCTCACCTCTACGCGACGACGGCTACGATATCGCCGACTACACCTCGGTCCATTCCAGTTACGGCAATCTCGAAGACTTCAAGACTTTCCTTCAGGCGGCCCACGATCGCGGGATACGCGTAATCGTGGAAATGGTTCTGAACCACACTTCCGACCAGCATCCGTGGTTTCAAGAGTCTCGAAGTCGCGGGACAACCCCAAACGCGACTGGTATGTCTGGAGCGATACGGACTCCAAGTACCAGGGCGTCCGCATCATTTTCGTGGACACCGAATTATCCAACTGGGCATGGGACCCGGTGTCCAAAGCATATTACTGGCACCGCTTCTTCAGTCATCAGCCCGATCTCAACTACGACAATCCGGCCGTCCGCGAAGAAATGTGGAAGGTGATGAAGTTCTGGCTCGAACTCGGGGTGGACGGATTCCGCCTGGATGCGGTCCCCTACCTGGTCGAGCGTGAAGGCACATCGTGCGAGAACCTGCCTGAGACCCACGCCGTTCTGAAAGAACTGCGCGCCAGGCTGGACCAACACTTTCCCGGCAAGATGCTTCTGGCCGAGGCCAACCAGTGGCCAGCCGATTTGCGCGCCTACTTCGGCGAGGGCGACGAATTCCACATGGCTTTCCATTTCCCGCTCATGCCCAGAATGTTTATGGGCCTAAAGCTGGAAGATCGCAAGCCCATCACTGAAATCCTCAAGCAAACTCCCCAGATTCCGGCATCCTGCCAATGGTGCTTGTTCCTGCGCAACCATGACGAGCTGACCCTCGAGATGGTCACCGACGTGGAGCGCGACTACATGTACGACCAGTATGCAATCGACAAACACATGCGCATCAACGTCGGAATCCGTCGTCGGCTCGCGCCCCTGCTGGACAACGATCGCCGACGCATCGAGTTGATGAACGGAATGCTCATGTCGTTTCCCGGTACTCCGATCATCTATTACGGCGATGAAATCGGCATGGGCGACAACGTTTATCTGGGCGATCGCAATGGTGTGCGGACCCCCATGCAGTGGCAGGGAGGCTGGAATGCGCGGATTTTCCGGCGCCGATCCAGAGAGTCTCTATTCGCCGCTCGTACTGAATCCGGTTTACGGCTATCAGGCGGTGAATGTCGAGTCGCAGAAGCGTTTTGATCACTCGCTGCTGTGCTGGATGAAGCGCATTATCAAGGTGCGCAAGGCCAATCCTGTGTTGGGCCGGGGCTCGATCGAGTTTCTCTATCCTGCAAATCACAGAATTCTGGCCTACGTGCGGCAACTGGACAAAGAGTCCATCCTGGTGGTGAACAATCTTTCCAGCACCGCCCAGGCTGTCGAACTTGATCTGCGCCGCTTCAAAGGGAATATCCTGATCGAGATGTTCGGCAGAAACATTTTCCCCCGGGTCGGGGATCTGCCCTATCTTCTGACCCTGGGTCCATACCAGTTCTACTGGTTCCGTCTGCGCAAGATTTGAGACGCGGGTCGTCGAGAAAAGATCGCGGCGGTAGATTTTAAACGGAGGCACGATTTGGCCGAGGAAAGCATTCTTACGGATGAGTTTCTTCGCCAGCTGATCGACGTCGGTGAAGCGGACGTCCTTGTGGGTGTTCCCACCTACAACAACGCCGCTACCGTCGGTCAGGTGGTGCAGACCATTCGTGCCGGCCTGCTCAAATATTTCCCGCGCGAACGTGCCGTGATTGTCAATGCGGACGGGGGCTCGCGAGATCAGACGCCTGACCTGGTCCGGGGCGCCTCGATCAACGACCTGCAGCATTCGACTGACCTGAACGCACTGCGCACGTTGCACAGCATCAGCGCGGAATATGCCGGAGGTCCGGCAACGGGCACCGCGTTGCGCACCATTCTGGCCTCGGCGGAACTGCTGCGCGTTTCCGCTTGCGCCGTGGTCTCGCCCGAATCCACTACCATCGAGCCGGAATGGATCGAGCGCCTGCTGCGGCCGGTCTACCAGGGCAACTTTGATTTTGTCACCCCGCTCTATCGCCGCCACAAGTTTGATGGATTGCTGATGCGCAACCTGGTTTATCCCATGACCCGCGCCTTTTACGGCAAGCAAGTCCGAGAACCGTTACGCGGCTGAATTTTCCTTCTCCGGGCAGCTGGCCAGCCATTTTCTCGCGCAGGAAATCTGGACTCACGAAGTCGGTCAGACCGGCACGGAGATTGCGTTGACCATTTCTGCCATCACCGGAGGCTTTCGCCTGGCGCAATCTTTTCTCGGCGTCAAACCTCATGTGGACGCCCGCTCCGCCGACCTGGTCGCCGCCATGCGCCAGACCGTGGGCGCTCTGTTCTGGTCGCTCGAACCCAACTTTTCCATCTGGAGCGCGAAAAGCGATTCGCAGCCCATCCCCACTCTGGGCGTGGCACAAGAAGTAACCCTGGAGCCGCTGCGGATAAACCGCAAGCGTCTGCTTTGGCATGTTCCGCTCCGGAGTAGCCGAGCTGGAGCCCGTGCTCAAGTCCATTCTTTCGCCGCCTACGCTTACCGAACTGCAAAGAACCGCCGCTCTCGACGAAGGCGATTTTCTTTTTGGAGACGAGCTCTGGGCCCGCACTGTTTATGAATTCGCCGCTTCGTATCACAAGGCGGTCATCAGCCGGGACCATGTTGTCCAGGCCCTGGCGCCTCTTTATCGCGGTAGGGCATTCACGTTTCTGGTCGAAAACCGTGAAGCTTCGGGAGAACAGGTAGAGCAGAACGTCGAAGACTTTTGTATGACGTGTGAACGTTTGAAGCCGTCCCTGGTGGAACTGTGGAACGGAAGGAAGTGAGGTCACTGTGCGGGAAATGATTGTAAATGAATTGTCTCAGGCTACGCAGGAATTAGTCCGCGAATTTGCGCGCTTCCTGCCTCGCCTGATGGTGATGCTGATCGTCGTGCTCGTAGGCTGGGTGATCGCATACCTCGTCAAGTGGATTTTGCGCAGCTTTTTGCGTCTCATCAAGTTCGACAAGCTTTCCGAAGGGGCCGGGGCTACCCAATTGCTCAACAAGGCTGCACTGCCGTCTTCGACGGAACTGGTCAGCCGCTTCGCCTTCTGGACCGCCTGGCTCGGTTTCATTCTCGTGGGCGTGAGCGCGCTTGGCATCCTGGGCATGCAGGAATACGTGACCCGCTTCTTCGTTTTTCTCCCACGCCTGCTGGTAGCCCTCATTTTCATGTTTATCGGCTTGTTGGCGGCCAGCTTTTTCTCGCGCGCCGCCTTGCTCTGGGCGGTCAACACCAATATGCCCTCGCCGCGGTTATTGAGCTCCGCGGCTCGGGTTCTCATAACCGTATTCACCGCGTCAGCGGTTTTCGAAGAGCTCGGCCTCGCCGATTCCACCATGCTCTTGGCTTTTGCCATCGTGCTCGGAGCGGTAATGCTGGGCCTGGCCATTGCCTTTGGTCTCGGTGGACAGGACCTAGCCAGAAGATTTCTTGAAGCTCGCTTCGCCCCGGAGAAAAAGGAGGGGCAAGAACGGGAGGACGAGCTTTCACCGCTTTAGAACTTTAGCGAAAATTACGCTTTGGTGGGTGGAGCAGCACTTCAGCGCTGCGTTAAGAATCTTCCTGTCATGCACCCTTAGCCAATGAGGTAGCTGATTAAGATCCTGCGGTCTTACGACTCACCATGCCAACCAGTGCATCTCCGGAAGACCTATTTCTAAAAGCTCTGAAAAGCAGTCTGCCCATCGCTCTGCCGCAATTCCTGGCAAAGCAACGCTGGTTCGGCGGCAAGGCTCGCACGATCCGTTCCGTTGAGGTTTCGGACATCATTCCGTTCCATTCCGACACGCTCCGCTCCTATCTCATTGTTGCACTGGTTAAATACGCCAGCGGATCCGCGGAGACCTACGACATCCCCCTGATGCGCGTGCCGGACGGGCCAGCACGACTCAGCGACTCCTCGTCGCTGAGAATTCAACCGGGAAACTTCCCTGAAGAGATCATCCTCCAGGACGCCCTGACGGACCATAAATTTCTCGCCCAACTACTCGATGCCATCGCAAGCGGTGTGTCCTTGCGCGGAGCCCGGGGCCGGGTTCGGGCAGTGTCTACCCCCGTGCTCCAGTCCCTGTGGCAGCCGTCGCAAGGCCCGCTAACGCCATCAGTGATGAACGCGGAACAAAGCAACACCTCGGTGGTCTATCAAAAACGTTTGGTGCTGAAAGTATTTCGCCGCCTGGAGGAAGGTCTGAACCCCGATTTGGAGATCGGTTCTTTCTTGACCGGGAAGACGTCGTATCGAAATGTGCCTCCGCTGGCCGGATATCTTGAATATCGGAAGGAAATGGGGGCCAGCGCTGTGCTGGGCATGCTGCAGGCCTACATCGCAAATCAGGGCGATGCCTGGCAGTTCACTCTGAAAGCTCTTGCGGATTACTACGGGAAGGTACCACACTTAGGCAGTCTCAAGGCCGACGAAATTCCTCGGGCGCCGCTTCTCACCCTGTGCGCCCAGGCGTTACCGGATGAGGCCACACGACGAATCGGTCCCTACCTCGATTCAGCCGCGTTGCTGGGTCGTAGAACCGCGGAGCTTCACCTGGCCCTGGCATCGGTTCCGGAAGACGCTGATTTCGCGCCGCAACCATTCTCCGAAGGGGCCCTGCAAGCCTTCGCAAACTCCGCCGTGCAGCTGTTGACGGCCAACTTCGATCTGCTCCGCCGCCTGAAAGATCAAATGCCGAACCACGCTCGGCAGGAGGCTGAGCGTGTTCTCCCGCTTGAAGAAGTTGCCCGCCGCCGCTTTCAACTTCTCACCGGGCGCGAGATTTCGGCAATGGTTACTCGCATCCACGGAGACTATCATCTCGGCCAGATCCTCTTCACGGGGAGCGACTTTGTGATTATCGATTTCGAAGGCGAGCCCGCGCGGCTGCTAGAAGAACGGCGCAAGAAGCGTTCGCCGCTCCAGGACGTTGCCGGCATGCTGCGCTCGTTTCACTACGCAGCATATGCGCCCCTGCTCCAGGCAAACAGCAAGAGATCGCCCCAGGAAGAACTGCAAGCCCTGGGACACTGGGCCCCCTACTGGCAAAAATGGGTATCTGCAGCTTTTCTGAAAACGTATCTGGCAGTTTCAGGGAACGCAATCTTCATTCCCCAGGGCAGGGAAGAGCTGGCGCTGTTGCTTGACCTGTATCTTCTGGACAAGGCCGTCTATGAGCTGGGATATGAACTCAACAACCGTCCGTCTTGGGTGCGGATTCCCCTGGACGGC
Organism: Terriglobia bacterium; assembly: GCA_963803655.1. GTDB lineage: Bacteria > Acidobacteriota > Terriglobia > Terriglobales > Acidobacteriaceae > JAIQFF01. The sequence goes on along the minus strand of CAWDNR010000003.1, from coordinate 539,806 downwards.
ATCTCGCAACTGCTCCAGGATTCCTGAGGCAGGACTTAGCAATTAGCAATTGACACTTTGCTAAGTGCCAATTGCTAATTGCTTAATGTCTCCGAGCACCGCCACCCCCAAAAGCCCCAACCTATGCCGCCCCGCTCTTCGGCTTGCCAAATGCCTTCTGAATAAGTGTGTAGCGCGCGGCGCCCATGATTCCGCAATCGTCATTCACCACGACTTTGACCGGCATCTCTTCAAGTAATCCCCGCATCCGTCCCTTGCTCAGAAACGCTTCCATAAACGCTGGCTCTTGCATCCTGGCCAGATTTCTAGCGGCAATAATGCCGCAAATGAAAATTCCACCCGTGGACATGAACGTCAACGCGCAGTCCCCGGTCTTGGCCCCATACAGGCTCACGAAAATAGAGAAAGTCTGCTCACAAATCGGCGCCTTCTTTTCCTGGGCCATCTGCGATATCAGCGCCGGAGCATCGTGCGTCTTGTCCATCTGCTCTTTCAACCAAGCCGGCTCTTCAGCCTTCTTGGTATCGCGGAGGAAGTCGTAAATGTTCTTGATCCCGGGACCGGAAAGTATCCGCTCACTGCTCACGTGGCCGTGCTTTTTCAAGATGTAGCGGAACAGTTCGACTTCCAGTTCGTTCCGGGGCGCGAAATCCGTGTGCCCGCCTTCGCAGGCAAAGGGATGATGCCGGAATCCGTCCCAATAGAGTCCGGCCACACCCAGGCCGGTTCGCGCCGAGATCACTGCGCGATTTCCTTCGGCGTCGTCCGATCCTGCCCGCAGCGTCACCAGATCTTTCGATTCCAGCACATCTACTCCATAGGCATAGGCCTCAAGATCATTGATCAGCCCCACCGAATCTAGCTTGAGTTGCGTGGCCAGTTCGCGCGAATCAATGGTCCAGGGAAGATTCGAGATCTTGCTGCGTCCGCCACGCACCGGGCCCGCCACGCCGAAACACGCGCTGTGCACCGGAATGCCTTCCGTCTTGATAAAATCTGCCACGATCTCTGCCAGACCTCCGTGCTCTTGGCTGGGGTAGGTCTTTTCGACGACGCGTTGCAGCTTGCTGCCTTCCGTGCTGAAGGCGGCCAGTAGAGTGCGGGTTCCGCCTATATCGCCTGCGAGAATCATGGTTCGATTTTCCTCCACTGCCGGCCGTCACGGGTCAGCAATTCGTCGGATTCCGCCGGTCCCCATGTGCCTGAGGGATAGTTGGGAAATCTGCGCGGGGGCAGAGCCTGCCACACATCCAGAATCGGGTCCACGATACTCCAGCCCGCTTCCACCATGTCGGCGCGCTGGAATAGCGTCGCGTCTCCGATCATGCACTCATAAATCAGGACTTCGTACCCGGTGTACGCGTCCGCGCCGAAATACTTGGTGTACTCAAAGCTCATGTCCACCGATCCCACGCGCAACACCGGGCCGGGAATCTTGGCCCCGAAGCTCAGCGATATCCCTTCCACAGGCTGTATCTGCATAATGAGTTGGTTGCTGTGATTGTGGACCGGAGCGTTGCGGAAAATCTCGAACGGAGTGCGTTTGAACTGGATCGTAATTTCAGTGTGACGCTGCGCCAGGCGCTTCCCGGTGCGGATATAGAACGGCACACCCGCCCATCGCCAGTTGTCGATATTCAGCTTCAATGCCAGAAAAGTCTCGGTTTTCGATTCCGGAGCCACTCCGGGTTCGGAGCGGTACGCCGCCACTTTTTCTCCTGCGATGCTTCCTTCGCCATACTGCCCACGCACGCTCGAATAGAGCACATCTTCTGAGTCCAACGGCTGGACCGCACGCAGAATCTTCGCCTGCTCATTGCGGACGGCGTCCGCCTGAAACGACACTGGCGGCTCCATGGCGGTCAGGCTCAGCAGTTGCATGATGTGATTGGGGACCATGTCGCGCAGGGTTCCCGCCGTGTCAAAGTACCCGCCGCGCAGTTCCACGCCGACCGTCTCCGCGTTCGTGATCTGCACATGATCGATGTAACGCCGGTTCCAGATAGGCTCGAAGATGGCGTTGTCGAAGCGAAACACCATGATGTTCTGCACCGTCTCTTTGCCCAGGTAGTGGTCGATGCGATAAATCTGGTTTTCCGCAAGCACCGCCTTGATATTCCGGTTCAAGGCCTTCGCCGAGTCCAGATCGTGACCAAAAGGTTTTTCGATCACCACCCGCCGCCAGCATCCAGCTTTCTGGTCGGATAGTCCCGCCGCACCCAGTTGCTGCACGATTGGGGCAAAGAACTTCGGCGCCGTCGCCAGGTAGAACAGATAGTTAGCTTGGGTGCCGTGCTCCCGGTCTACGCCGGAGAGCTGTGCCGCCAGAGTTGAATACGTGGCCGGATCGCCGAATTCGCCGCGTTGATAGTAGAGCCGCTCCGTGAACCATTGAAAGTCTTCGGTGCCCCGATCCTCGGCTTGCAGAAAGGTGGTCACCTGGTCGCGAAACTTCTCGCGGGTCAAATCGTCGAACGCGACGCCCACGACGGCAAAAGTCTTCGGCAGCAGCTTCGCCTTCACCAGGTTGTAAAGAGCAGGAACCAGCTTGCGCTTCGTCAAGTCGCCCGAGGCACCGAAAAGCACCATCACGCATGGACCGGCAGCTTTGCCGATCTGTTCATGCCCCACTTGCCCATTCACCGTCGCTGCCGTCGCCATTCTATTGAGAAGTTCCTGGTTCTCGAGCCCGACGGAGGCATTGTAGGGCACGGTGGGTGAAATCCACAATCGCAGACGGGCGCCGTGGTTCCTGATTCTGATAACCGAACATCAGGCCAACCTTCGGTATCGTTTCGTGCCTTGTCCGGTATAATCCAAATTCCGCTGGGGTATTTACGCAGTAGAAGGGGTGGAATGAAAGTTCGGCCCGGTGTTGAGCTGGCCAGCTTGAGCGATGTCGGCTGCCAGCGAGAAAATAATGAAGACCGCTATTCCTACTGGGAACCGGCCAGCGATCCGGAGTTCCCGCGGAAGGGCCGTTTGGCCATCGTGGCCGATGGCATGGGCGGATACGAAGGTGGCCAGGAAGCCAGCCGTATCGCGGTTGAGGCCATCGAAGAGGTCTACTCCAATGGGAACGCCGGGGATCCCCGCAGCTGGCTTCTCGAGGGCTTCCAGGCCGCGCATCATCGCATCCAGGAGTACGCCGACAAGTATCCCGATTTGCATGGTATGGGAACCACCTGCACGGCGATGGCCCTGCTTGAACACCAGCTTTATTTCGCGCACGTGGGGGACAGCCGCCTGTACCTGGTGCGTGGTTCTTCCATCTCTCGCCTTACGCACGATCACTCCTACGTCAGCCGGCTAGTCGAAAACGGCGTTCTCCGCGCCGAGGAAGCCGAGTCTCATCCTCAACGCCATATCCTGACCGCCGCGCTGGGAGCAGGTGACAGCGTCACTCCCGATGCTCCAGCCCAACCCATGTCTCTTGAATCAGGAGATGTGCTGGTACTTTGCACTGATGGTCTGTGGGGTCTGCTCACCGAGGATGAGATTCAAACCGCCGTTGCGGGCAAGACCGCGGCTGAGATTTGCGACACTCTGGTTGACACCGCCAAAAGACGGGGCGGCCCGGACAACATCACCATGCAGGTCCTGCGCGTAAACTAGTCCCTCCCGCGCGTGTCACCTTGAGCGGAATGACTGCTTCGCCTCGTGAAGCAGCCATGCAGTCGAAGGGGCCCTATAAGCGAAAGCGTAGTTGGCAGATCGTACGTGCCCGACCAAACCCTAGTAACGCGATAGGGTTTTATGCCATGATGAAGCCGTATGAAAATCTCCCAAAAAGGCCTCTACGCCCTGCAAGCGATGATGATGCTGGCCCGGCACTACAACCAGGGGGCCATCCGCATTCGTGACATCGCTTATGAAGAGGTCCTCCCGGAAAAATTTCTGGAACTGATTCTGCTCGAATTGAAGAACGCCCGCATCGTCGAGAGCGTGCGCGGCGCCAAGGGCGGATACCAGTTGCGCCGCCCCCCTTCGGAGATTCATCTCAGCGAGATTATCCGACTGATCGATGGGCCGCTGGCGCCTTTTGGCGATGCCGAGCAGCTCCGCAGCCTGATTGATCGCGATCTCGAACATCGCGCCCTCTACCAGGTCTTCCTCGAGGTCCGCGATGCCGCGGCCAAGATCCTGGAGCACACCACCCTGGCCGACATCGTCGACCCGAAATTCGCCAAGGCCGGCAAGCGCCTGGGCAAAAAGAAGGGTTCGGATGCGAGAGTCTTGCCCATGGTGGTGCCGGGAAATCCTCGTCGAAGCCGGGAAGACTAGCTGCTTTGCCTTCCGTGATTTGACCCATGCCAATGGTAGTGGCTCAGTTTCGGGTGTTGATAGTGGGTCAGTCGGCAAAAGCGTTAACCACGAAGGTCACGAAGGTACACGAAGGAAAACGCCTGAAACCAAGGCCTTCGTGGTACTTCGTGTCCTTGGTGGTTACTGGTTTTGCGGGTTGCCCGGTGAAACTGACCCACTACCCAGGCCGTTCAATCACTTGCATTGCGGGCCTGCATTGTGTTAAATACAAGTCATCTGATAGGGATAGTAGGGATAACGAAACCAACAGTATAAACGTTTAAGAAAAGCTACACCGACCAGACCTTGATACCCAACTTCAAGCCCCGGGTTCCCCGACATCAGCTGCTGCACCCGCGTGCGTCTCACTCCCAGCCTTCCACAGGCTGTTGTCGTCTCAACCACTAGCTAGCAATTCAGCTCACACAATTTCCCAGCAACATAACAATAAATCTGTATCTGACTGTTTTTCTATTCCGCCTAGCCCCGGGTCGAGTAGTAAGAAAGCACAACAAAACTCAATAACGAAATGGAGAAACAATGAAACGGTTCTTGTGGTTCAGTGCATTCATTCTGGTGATCAGCAGCGCAACGGCGCAGACGGGTGCAAACCCCAAGGCCACTCGCAAAAAACCTGCCAGTCAAGTGCGCGTGAGCGCCAAAGAAGTACAGGAGCTGCGCGAGGCTTTAGCCGCACAGCAAAAGCAAGCCGACGAGCAACGCCAACAACTGGACCAGCTAAAGTCCCAGCTGCAGCAATTGCTCGATGCAACCCAGCAGGCCAACGCCTCCGCCGTGAAAGTGGAGGGCAGCGCCGAGCAGGCACAGACCACGGCGGCGCAAGCGCAGCAGTCAGCCACCGAGGCCCAACGCCTGGCCGACCAGGCTTCCAGCAGCGCCGCGGAAGCGAAAACTGCCCTTTCGGTGGTCGACAAACAGTCCAAGGATGAAGACAAAAAGCTCAGCGCGCTGCAGGACATCCTGGGACGCTTCCGATTCAACGGCGACATTCGGGTACGGGGCGAGAGTTTTTTCCAGGACGGCGTAGCTGATCGAAACCGTGGCCGTGTCCGCGTTCGTTTTGGCGTGGACGGCAAGCTGAACGAAGACTTTGTCGGAGGCTTTGCCCTGGCCACCGGTTCCCTGGGCGATCCCACCACCACTAACGAGACCTTCACCAATTTCTTCGACCGAAAAACAGTTGGTCTGGACCGAGGCTACATTACCTACAACCCGGTTGCGCATCGGTGGCTTTCCCTAACGGGCGGAAAGTTTGCCTACGCCTGGAACCGCACCCAGGTCACCGGCGACCCGGACATCAATCCCGAAGGCTTCAATGAAAAGCTCTCCTGGGATCTGAATATCCCGGTCGTGAAGAATCTCGCGGTGGATTTCATGCAGCTGCTGTTTAACGAATCGTCCACCGGAACTGACTCCTACGCCCTGGGCGGTCAGGTATCGGGCAAATTGCAACTTGGTCGCCTCACCACCACGCCGTCTTTCCTGGCCATCAAATGGAATAATCCTGACTCAATCCTTCAGGCCAGCGCTTTCGCCGTACAGGCGACCACGACTACGGGCGGCCTACCGGTTCCTGGGGAAGGCCCAGGCTGCAGCAAGGGCAGCGGCCTGCCGACCGTGCCCCCGTGCGCGTTTGCCGCCAACAACCTGACCAACGCCACCTACAACGACCCAAGTGGCAAGCCACATTTTTACTCCCAATTCCTGTACGCCGATTTCATCCTGAATAACCAGATCAGGACGGGTTCGGACCGTTGGCCGATCAACTTATTGCTGGAGTATGAAAACAACCTGGACGCGAAAGATCATCCCCTTGCGGCAACCGGAAATGGAGTCGTCCTGACCGGCCTGGGTAAGCAGTCCCACACTTACCTTGCCGACATCAGTGTAGGCCAAACCAAAACCAAAAATGATATCCAGGTCGGATATGCGTGGCTGCGGGAAGAGCAGGACGCCGCCATCGCGTCCTTCGCCGAGAGCGATCAGCGCGCCCCCACCAACATGCTGCAGAATCGCTGGTACGCGCTGTGGAAAGTGCGGGCAAACACCATGGCCAGCTACACCTTCTGGTACGGTCGCACCTTGAACAGCAATTTGCAGCACGCCATACTGGCAACGGGGACCACCGCCGGTGAGCAGGAACCGTACCTCAAGCGTATGCAGTTTGATTTGATCTATTCATTCTGAATTTGTAGTTAGAAGATGCTCTACAATCAAATCGCCAGTCGGCTTTCCTGCCGGCTGGCGGTCTTATACTTGGGAGTGAATAAGTTTCGAACTTATTCTTGGTGCGGGTACGGCGGATGACACCTAAATGATTTTACGGCGAGATTTTCTGACAGCGGCTTCCGGCGTAGCGGCAGCCGTTTTGCTCCCCCGGTTCACATGGGCTACGGACTCCCCTGTGGAAGTTCCGGGCAAGGCTGGCATGATCGTGCGCTCGGCCCGCTTTCTGGACCTGGAGATGCCTCCGGAGTTCTTCGCTTCGTGGCTCACGCCCGTGCCACATTTCTTCGTCCGCAATCATATGCACGAGCCCAGCACGCTGGATGCTGAGGGATGGAGGCTGAGCGTCGGCGGGGAAGTGGAGAACCCGTTCAGTGTAAGTCTGTCGGACCTAGCAAAGCTGGAGCCACGCACTGTCACCAACACTCTGGAATGCGCAGGAAACGGACGCGGCTTTCAACAACCCAAGGTTCCAGGCGTGCAGTGGCAACGCGGAGCCGTGGGGACGGCACGCTTTGCCGGTCCGCTCTTGCGTGACCTGCTGCGGCGCGCTGGAGTAAGAGCGACCGGCAAGCATGTGATGTTTCGCGGTCTCGACGAAGTTCCCGGGAAAGTGCCGCCGTTCATTCGCAGCATCCCGATCGAGAAAGCGATGGACCAGGATACGCTGATTGCTACCCAGATGAACGGAGCCTCCCTGGCTCGGCATCACGGATTTCCTGCACGCGCTCTGGTGCCAGGATGGATCGGAGCCGCGTCCTGCAAATGGCTGACGGAGATCAAGGTTCTTGACCAGGAATTTGAAGGAAACTTCATGAAGCCGGGATACCGCACTGCCCAATCACTCGATTTCTCCCGGCGGCGACGTCAATCCCGAGGATACTCATCCCATTACCTCGCTGGGCGTAAAGTCCGTTATTGCGCAGCCGGGGGACGGTTCATCCCTGAAGTCGCGTGCGTTGAATATTCACGGGGCGGCCTGGGCAGGTGAAACCGCCATCACCCGCGTGGAAATCTCCGTCGACGGGGGAACGACGTGGCACGCCGCGCGCCTCGGCCCCCAGCAGTCCCGCTACGCATGGCGGCTCTGGGACTACGCTTGGAACGCTCCAAAAGCGGGTGAGTACACGATTATGTCCCGCGCGACCGATGATCAGGGGCGCACGCAACCGCAAACCGCTGCCTGGAATCCGAGTGGATACCTTTTCAACGCAATCGATCAGGTGAATATCCATGTCATGCCATAACAGGTTCAAGCCGTGGGCGTCGGCGATTGCGGTGCTGTGCTGGATTGCTCCAACGTCGGTGCCGGCCCAGTCTCCGGAGTTGCCAGCCGGGCCTGTTCAGAAGAAGGTGCGCACCGCCTGCACGGAGTGCCACGACTCGCGCATCATCGTGCAGCAGCGGTTAAGCAACAGGGCGTGGTCCAAGGAAGTCGACAAGATGATCAAATGGGGAGCGGTCGTTGACCCCGAAGACCGCAACACATTCATCGATTATCTAAGTATCAACTTTTCTCCGGATAAGGCGCCCGAGCCGAGTGAGAGAGTCGGACCTGGCAAAGGGAAGTAAAGACTTTTCTTTCGTTTCAAGGGAGCCTCAAAAATCCAAGCGCTGCCGACGTCTGCTAAACTGCCGAATGATTGGGCACGTATCGTTGCGAAATCGACCTAAAACATTCTAAGTCAGGAAGTGCACCATTGACCGTGCTAGTGGTCGGAGGAGCAGGCTATATCGGCAGCCACGCCGCGCTGGCGCTCAAGCGCCGCGGCTATGAAGCCATCATTTATGACAATCTGGTTGCAGGCCACGCCGCGCTCGCCGAGGGCTTCGAGTTGGTCGTGGGAGATATTTCGGACACCAGCAAGCTGGCGCCTCTCCTGCGGCGTGTTAACGCCGTCATGCACTTTGCTGCCCACGCTTACGTAGGCGAATCGGTGGTCAATCCGAGAAAATATTTTCAGAACAATGTGCTGGGTGGAGTTTCCTTGTTGAATGCCGTCCTCGACTCGAAAGTCCGCAAATTTATTTTCTCTTCCAGTTGCGCAGTCTACGGTACTCCGGCAAAACTGCCTATGTCCGAGGACCTGCCGCGCGTTCCGGTGAATCCTTACGGCGTCACGAAATTGATTTTTGAACAGGCCCTTGAGGCCTACGGCCCCGCTTACGCTCTGGGCTATGTGAATCTTCGTTACTTCAACGCTGCCGGGGCCGATGAGTCCGGAACCATCGGGGAAATGCACAGTCCTGAAACTCACCTCATTCCCTCGGCATTTGAAGCGATCCGCGGGCAGCGACCGGCGCTCGATATTTTCGGCGATAAATACCCCACTCCCGACGGCACTTGTGTGCGCGACTACATCCACGTCAGCGACCTGGCCGAGGCCCACGTGCTGGCTCTCGAATATCTGGCGGACGGAACTTCGCAGGCCGTCAATCTGGGAACCGGCGGCGGACGTTCTGTTCGCGAGGTCCTTTCCGCCATCAAGCGCGTGACTGGCCGCGAAGTGCCCAGTCGCATGGCGCCGCCGCGCGCCGGAGATCCCCCGGAACTGGTTGCCGATCCGACGCGTGCTGAAAAGCTGCTGAACTGGAAGGCCAAACGATCGCTTGACGAAATTGTCGCGACGGCCTGGAAATGGGACGAACACGTGCAGACTGCGGGAAAGTGAGGTCTCAGGCGGGTGATGCCAGCAAGAAAGCAAAGCGCTATCGACCCAGCGTCCAGGAGGCAGTAAGGACGCTACGATAGCGCTGCCCGTAATTGGCCCGAACTGAGAAAAGTCTAGGCCGGAGACTGCACCAATTCTAGTGCATTATCGGATACCTCGATCACCAGCCCGCCGCGACTAAGCCTTCGTTTTCACTCGAGGTATCAGTTGTTTAGCGGCATTCGCTAATGCAATTTCTAAGCCTTGCAGATGCCGTTCCTCGGTCAGATAGCTGATCACCATCATGCGCAACACGCTCTGGCCACGAAGCTTGGTCTCCGACATCCAGCGGCCGCCGTCGCGCGTGACTTCTTCCACGATCCTGTCGTGGTCAGCAACTAACTCCTGCGGGCTAAGTCCGGCCGGCTTCAGCCGAAAGGTTACGATCGGAAGCGTGGGCGCGATCGCCAGTTCAAAATCCTCCGACACTTTCACCCAGCCGGCAAAGCTCTTCGACAGTTTGAGCTGACGATCGATCAGCTCTTCATACGCCTGCCGCCCATGCACCCGCAAGGTCAGCCAGAGCTTCAGGGAGTTCATCCGTCGCGTCCATTGCGTGCTGATGCGGGAGTTGTCCGGCAACTGCGCCCCCGCGGCTTTGGGCATGTAGGGCGCGGCCACGGAAAACGCTCGCTCCAGAATCTCGGGATGGCTGGTCAGGATCACACCTGCGGCAAAAGGCATGGCCATCCACTTGTGCGGATCGACCGTAAGCGAATCCGACCGCTCGATGCCTTTCACCACATTGCGGTGCTGATCGGAAAAAATCGCTACGCCCCCGTACGCGCCGTCCACGTGCAACCACAACTGATGTCGCCGGCAGATTTCCGATATCGCGATCAGGTCATCCACGGTCCCTGAGTTGGTGGTTCCCGCGGTCGCTACAACGCAGAATGGTTTTCGCCCCACCGCAAGATCTTGAACAATGGTGCGCTCCAACATCTCCGGATCCAGTTGTGCCGCCTGGTTCACCGCGATACGCCGCAGCGCCTTGCGTCCGATTCCCAGCAAACCAGCAGACTTGTCGAGCGAATGATGCGACTCCGCCGACGCATAGAGAACAGGCTGGCTGCCGATCGCAGCCACGCCTTCCTCTATCGCGTCGGGAAATTTGAACGCCAGCGCCAAGGCCAAGCCACTGAAATTGGCTTCGTTGCCTCCGCTGGTGAAGGTCCCGTTGAATTCCCCGGGCCAGCCCACGCGTTCGCCGACCCAGCGCATGGTCTCCAGTTCAATCTTCGACGCCAGTTGCGACCGTGCCAGCGTCGCCAGTTGCGGATTAAGTCCCGCCACCAACGCTTCGGCCAACACTCCCATATACGTGGGTGTAGGGTTCATCAGCCCAAAATAGTTAGCGCTGGGTACGTGAAAGCCCTGCTTCACCATCTCGCGACACAGTTCGTCCAGCACTTGCCCCGCATCCTCGCCCTTTTCCGGAAGCGCATCGTGAAGTGGCCCGTAGCTCCGTTGTTCAAGGGGAAGCTGCACGGCACGATCGGGCAGGGAAGAGAAGAAAGAGTCAATCTGATCAATCAATCGGTAGCCCAGCCGCCGTCGGGTTTCAGAGTCGAAGTCAAAGCGCATAGACTTCCGATTTTAGACGTATCGCCAGGAACGAAAATTACAAGAGTGTTGTTCTCCAAGACAGTACAAAAAATAACAATCGAAACAATAGTCATCTGAGTGTACAGACCTACGCACGCAGGCTCCGCCGGAAAAACTAAGTCCCGAATCTCTCGGCGGCGCGAGCTTTCGCCTTTGCAGCCTCTTCTTTCCGATTCTTGGGCGGGGCGTTGGTTTCGAGCGATCGGAGCAGACGACTCGCGACACCGGCAATTTCGTCGATCGCAGCCAGGAAGGCGTCTTCATTTGCCTTGGATGGTTTGTTAAAGCCGCTGATCTTTCTCACGAATTGCAGTGAAGCCGCTCGAACTTCGTCATCAGTAACGGGAGGATCGAAATTGAAAAGGGTTTTGATATTTCGGCACATGCACTCTGACCTCAAATCGTCGGAACGTCACGGGAGCAGGTGACGTTCGTTTGTTTCATACGCACTCTATTTTAACAATCCTCTATCGATTTCTGGTCCAATCTCCAGGAGTTATGTGCTGGCACGAACTGGAGAGGCGTCAACAAATTCAGACCGTCGACCTGTGGGAAGCCGCGGCCTTTCATTGTCGCGAGCTGGCCAAAACGCGAAAGAGGGCGGGGCACCCGGGCTTGTGAGATGACTTCTACGCCTCGGTGTCGTCTGTAGTGGAAGCTTTCTCCGGCCTGAGCAGCGGAAACAGAATCACGTCCCGGATGGTGTGCGAGTCGGTCAGCAGCATTGCCAGCCGGTCCACTCCGACGCCAACTCCTCCCGCCGGCGGCATGCCATAGGACAGAGCCCGGATGTAATCCTCATCCATCTGATGGGCCTCATCATCGCCGCGCTCTCGCTCCTGCAATTGCTGCTCGAACCGCCGCCGCTGGTCTTCGGGATCGTTCAATTCGCTGAAGCCGTTGGCAATTTCCATCTTCCCGGCAAAGATTTCCCAGCGCTCGGTCCAATCCGGCTCGTCCGGCTTCTGCTTGGATAGCGGTGAAACGGCGGTAGGGAACTCGTAAATAATCGTCGGCTGCATCAGATGTTCTTCCGCCGCTGCCTCGAACAGCGCAGCGATTGTTTTTCCCGCCGGTTCCTTGGGATCGTAAGCGACATGCGGCGTGCGCTGAGTTGAAACGCTTGACCAGATTCTCCACCGCCTTCAGACGACGCGAAATCCGACATTTGAGGCTTTGCACCCGCCGCCTCCGGCCAGTGCTGAATGATCGCTTCACGCATGGTCATCCGCCGCCAGTTCGAGGCTGCCCAGTCAATCTCCTCCTCGCCCCATTTGGCTTTGGTCCCGCCGGTCACGTCTTTCGCAGCCTGCTCAATCAGTTGCTGGGTCAGATCCATTACGCCGCGATAGTCGGTATAAGCCTGGTAGAACTCTAGCATGGTGAACTCAGGATTCCACCGCCAGCCCAGCCCCTCATTGCGGAAGTTGCGATTGATTTCGTACACCCGGTCGAACCCACCCACGGTCAGTCGCTTCAGGTACAACTCCGGCGCGATGCGCAGAAAGAGATCCATGTCCAGAGTGTTGTGATGCGTGACAAACGGCCGCGCCACGGCTCCGCCCGCGATCGGCTGCATCATCGGCGTTTCCACTTCGACAAATCCCTGAGCATCCATGAAGCGCCGCAGCGACTGCACCAGCTTGCTGCGTTTGATAAACACCTCGCGCACCTCAGGATTCATCACCAGGTCAACGTAGCGTTGCCGGTAGCGCAGTTCAACATCGGTCAATCCATGCCACTTCTCCGGCAGCGGCAACAGATCTTTGGAGAGAAATGTGATTTCTTCCACGTGCACAGAGAGTTCCCCGGTGCGAGTGCGAAACAGATATCCGCTGACTCCGATGTGATCACCTAGGTCCAGCAGCTTGTACAGCTCAAACCCCTTGTCGCCGACTGCATCTTTCTTAACGTAGATCTGCAGCCGCTGTCCGTCCTGCTGCAGGTGCGCAAACCCGGCCTTCCCCATCAGCCGGATGGCCATGATGCGTCCCGCGACGCGCACGTTGACTCGCGGACTCTCCAGTTGCTCGGCAGTCTCCTCCGAGTACTCCGCCAGAATCTGCGGAATCGTATGGGTGAATTCGTACTTGCGGGGATAGACCTGCTGTCCGAGAGCTTCAATCTGTTTCAGCTTCTCGCGCCGCAGTTCGTAAATTTTCTCGTCGAGTGCCAATAGGTTCCTTGTTTAGAGATTGCCAACGAATGAGCACACAAGAGCCGCAAACGGTGAACAGCGATTATAAACAAGCGAGGAGAAAGGACACTTCCCGATCGTCAGACTTTCAGCAATTCGAGATAGATGGCCATTCCAACCACCGCGTCAACGCCCATAACGTCCAGGCGATCCACCTCTTCCTGTGTCCTGATGCCCCCGGCCACAATCAGTCGTCTAGAAGTTACACTGCGGAGTTCAGAGACCACCTCGAGAGGCATACCCAGCAGTAGCCCTTCCGTATCGATGTGGGTATAGAGAAAACCGCCGCACCAGGATTCGAGAGCACGAATCATTTGCGCCGCGGAAATCTCGGTAAGCTGCCGCCATCCCCGGATCGCGACTCTCCCGCCCTTCGAATCCACCGCGAATATCAGTTTCTCTGCGCCTAGCTGGCCAGCAAGCTGCTCGGCAAACGTGCTCTGAATGTTTCCATCCTTGATCAACGACGATCCGATGATCACACGTAAAGCGCCATCGTCGAGCATTTCCTGAGCTTTCTCGTCCGTGCGAATTCCCCCGCCTACCTGGCAAGGCAGCCGCCGCAGTAGTGACCGCACCAGTTGCCGGTTGTCCCCCTGCCCAATCGCAGCATCGAGATCAATAATCTGAACCAGCGGATATCGAGCAAAGCGCTCCAGCCAGGGTTCGAAGTCATCGAACTCGAGCGCCTTCTTTTCTCCCTGCACCAGCTGAACGATCTTGCCTCCCATCAGATCAATCGAAGGGATCAGCATGGCCACCTCATGGGAATTCCGGCGGCCTGCAACTCCTGCTTGAGCTCGCCAATCGGCGTAACGCCCAGGTGAAAAATGGACGCGGCCAGCGCCGCGTCTGCTCGCCCGTCGCGAAAAACGTCCACGAAATGTTCCGCCGCTCCCGCGCCTCCGGAAGCAATCACCGGGATGTTGACCGCGCTCGACCACCGCCCGCGTCAATTCGCAATCGAAGCCGTCGCGCATTCCATCGCGGTCAATCGAGGTGAGCAGTATTTCGCCCGCTCCGCACTGCTCCGCCTCGCGAGCCCATTCCACCGCGTCGCGTCCGGTAGAGTGCCGGCCTCCTGTGGCTTTCACTCCGAAAGACATCCCGTTGCCGTTGCTGACGCGCAGAGCATCAATGGCGACGATCACTGCCTGAGACCCATAGCGGTGGGCAATTCGGCCGATCAGCGCGGGATCCGCCAGCGCCGCGGAATTGACCGCGACTTTGTCTGCCCCGGCGTCAAACACGGCCGCGGCTTCGATCGAGCGAACGGATGCCGCCGCCCACCGTGAATGGAATGAACAACTGACGCGCCGTCCGGCGCACTACATCGAGCAGGGTAGAGCGATTCTCGTAGGTCGCGGAAATATCCAGCAGCACAACTTCATCGGCTCCGGCGCGGCCGTGGGTCAACGCCAGTTCCGCAGGATCGCCGGCATCGCGCAGGTCGGAAAATTGCACGCCTTTCACCACGCGTCCTGCGTCCACATCCAGGCAGGCGATAATTCGCTTGGTCAACATTCTGCGATTCGAGTTCCTACAGTTCACAAAAATTGCGTAGAAGTTGGAGCCCCGCCGTCCCTGATTTTTCAGGATGAAACTGCACACCAAAAAGCTCGCCGCGCTCCACCACCGCGGAAAAAGGTCCCGCCATACTCGCACTTGCCCACGGTGGCTTCGACCAACGGAGCCCGGTAGGAGTGGGTGAAGTAAACGAAAGAATTCTCGGGAAGTCCGCGTAGCAGACGCGAAGATCCCGCCAACCTGCAACTGGTTCCATCCCACATGCGGCGATTTCACCGCAGCAGGAAACTTCTCGCATTCGCCCGCGAACAGACCCAGGCCGCGAAGTTGGGGCGCCTCGCGGCTCGACTCAAACATCCATTGCATACCCAGACATATACCGAGCAGAGGAATCTGCCGATCGATCGCCTTCACCACCGCGTCCTGCAGGGCGCCCGACAGCGCTGTCGTGGCCTCGAAATTTCCCACGCCCGGCAGAACGATCTTGCTGGCCCGCCGCGATCTTCGCGGCGTCGGCAGTGATCGTCGACTCATACCCGAGATGGTCGAATGCCTTTTTTACCGAAGCAAGATTTCCGGCCTGATAGTCGACGATAGCGATCACAGTAACCCTTTCGTGCTGGGCAACAGGCGAGCCATCCGCCGGTCACGCCAGCAGGCCGCCCGCAGCGCCCGCGAGAAAGCCTTGAACAATGATTCGATCTTGTGATGGTTGGAGCGCCCGTACAGCACACGCGCATGAACGTTGGCGCGCGCTCCCCGGGCAAAGCCTTCGAAGAAGTCGTAGACGAGTTCAGCCTGCAGATCGCCCACCAGCCGCTGGCGTACTTTGGTATCGACGACGCTGGATGCGCGCCCGCCGAAATCGACTGCCGCGAGGCCCAGGGTTTCATCCATGGGCATGACAAAATATCCGGCGCGCAGAACTCCGCGCTTCGACCCCAGCGCCTTGTGAAATGCCTCTCCCAGAACGATGCCTACGTCTTCCACCGTGTGGTGCTGGTCCACGTCGAGGTCGCCCTGCGCCCGCAGTTCGAGGTCGAATCCGCCGTGGCGGGCAAACAATTCCAGCATGTGATCGAAGAACCGGATGCCGGTCGACACCTTGTACTGGCCCCGCCCATCAATGTTGAGCACCGCCCGAATCGCGGTTTCCTGCGTCTTTCGCTCGATCGAGGCCCGTCTCATGCCGGCGTCCTTTCTTCCCAGCCAATTTCCTTCAGCGTTTCGCGCAGCGCGTCCAGCAGGCGTTCCGTGTGTTCCTGCCAGCCTGCCGTGATGCGAACGCAGCCATCGCAACCGAAATCGGAAGACCGGTCGCGCACCAGAATCCCGCGCGCTCTCATCCCTCGGACAAAATCAGCGTGGCTTGGCCCGATCCGCGCCAGCACAAAATTTGCCTGGCTCGGCCAGAAAGGAATTCCGAGGGCACGGAATTCCTCTTCCAACCGATTGCGGCTTGCACAGTACCTCCGCAACGTAGCGGCGAACATATTCCTGATCGGCCAGCGCCGCCGGCAAGCACGCCAGCGCCACGCCGTTCACGTTATACGGCGAGCACGCGCGCCGCAGACTCTGCACCTGCTCTGCCGCGCCGGCCAGCACGCCCACTCTGAAACTAGCCATCCCGTAAGCCTTCGAGAATGTTCGCGCAATAAAGAGGTTCTGCACCTGGCCGACGTATTCCAGAAGAGACTCCCCGTAGAATTCGAAGTAGGCCTCATCCACCAGCACGGCAGCCTGGGGCGCGCTGCGGGCAATCAGCAGCAAATCTTCTACCGACGCTACCGCGCCCGTCGGATTGTTCGGATTGGCGATGGCGATCAGGCGTGTCTTCGGCGCAGTTGTGTGCGCCATTACTTTGGCGGTGGGAAAACTAAAATCTTTGTCGGCGGGAATCGAAATGACCCGTGCTCCTGTCGCACCCGCGCAGATCTGGTACATCGCGAAGGTCGGGACCACAATCAGCGCCTGGTCTTTCGGTTCGAGATACGCCTCGCAAACCAGGTGGATCGCTTCGTCTACACCATTCGTCAACAACACCTGCTCGGGTGGCAATCCCAGAAACGATGCAACCTCGCGTTCTACTGGCTCGCGCTCCGGATAGCATGCCATCTGCTCCGGCTGCAGCTGTCGCAAACGCTCAATCACCCGCGGAGAACATCCGCGGGTATTTTCGTTAAAGTCCAAGCGCAACCCAGACCGATCACCCAGAGGTGGCTGGTACTGCTTCAACTTTCGGACGGCCTGGCGCGCTTCAAGCACGGTCGCACCTCAACTCGATCGACCGGCCATGGGCCCGAAGCCCCTCGGCCTCAGCCAGAGCCAGGATCGAGGGCGCAATCTTCCGCAAACCCGCGCGCGAGAGTTCCTGCACGGTGATGACCTTGACGAAATCGAGCACGCTCAATCCTCCGCGGAACCGCGCAACGCCTCCGGTTGGCAATACATGATTGGGTCCGGACCCGTAGTCCCCGGCTGCCTGCGCCGAATAGTCTCCAAGGAAAATTGAACCTGCGCTGACGACGCCCGGCAGCTTCTCGCGAGTGGTCGTCAAATGTTCCGGCGCGATAAGGTTTGCCCAGTCGATCGCCTGGGTTGAAGATGCGGCCAGCAGCACAGCCCCATGTTTTCGCAGCGCCTGCTGGGCAATCGGATTTCCCCGGGCCAGCGCAGCCACCGACCGCGAAACCGAACGTGCAAAGGGTCCGCGACTTGGTGACCAGCAGAACCAAAGCGTCCGGATCATGCTCGGCTTGTGCCACCAGGTCGGATGCGACGAAGGAAGGCTCGCCGTCGTCACAAAGAATCAGCTCCTTCCGTCGGACCTGCCAGAAAATCGATGGCGCAATCAAAAGCCACAATTTTCTTGGCCGTGGTCACAAACAAATTCCCCGGCCCGACGATCTTGTTTACTCGAGGAACGCTCTTGGTGCCGTAGGCCAGCGCCGCAATCGCCTGCGCGCCCCCAACGCGGTAGAACTCGCGCACTCCCAACAGCGCCGCAGCCGCCAGCGTAGCCTGCGCCGGGCGAGGCGAAACCACTCGAATATCCTTCACTCCCGCGACTTGCGCCGGAATCACCGTCATCAGCAAAGTTGAGGGCAGGGGATAGCGTCCGCCCGGCACGTAACATCCGACGGAACTGAGCGGGCGCACCAACTGGCCCAACCTCCGACCCTGCTTCACTCGTTCCCACTCCACAGGTTTCTGCCACTCGCAGAAACGCCCGAATGCTCGCCGCCGCAGTCTCCAGCGCCAGTCGCAGTTCCCGCGGTGCAGCCTCGAGCGCGGCTTGCATCTCACTTTCCGAAACGCGCAACGGATCGCCGGCGCCCAGACCATCCCACTTTTCCGCGTATCGCCTCAGAGCCCGGTCCCCATCCGCGTCGCACGCTTTGAACAATGCGGCGCACTCGCGGCTCCAGCGCGTCGAGTTTCTGCCCACGCTGTTCCAGTTTCCGCACGTAACTTTCGGCGGCACGACCTTCAAGAATCCGCATCACATGACCACCTTGTTCAGCGGATATTCCACGATGCCCTCGGCATTCGCCGCCTTCAGCCGGGGAATGATCTCCCAGGCCGCCGACTCTTCAATAATGGTGTTCACCGCGACCCAGGCATCATCGCTTAGCGTCGCCACCGTGGGCTTCTGCAGCGCTGGCAGCACGCCGAGCACCGCAGCCAAGTCCGATTTGCGGACGTTCAGCATCAGCCCGACCCGGCCCTGGGCCTCCATTGCGCCTCGCAGCATCACGGCCAGGTTTTCGATCTTGCGGCGCTTGCCGATGTCTTTCCACGAGGATGTGTTGGCGATGATCTGGGTATTGGATTCGAGCAGGGTGTCGATAATGCGGAGGTGATTGGCTCGCAGCGAACTGCCGGTCTCGGTCACTTCCACGATGGCGTCCGCTAGCGTTGGAGGCTTCACCTCGGTCGCTCCCCAGGAAAACTCCACTCGTACGCTGACGCCTTTCTTACCAAAATAATTCCGCGTGACGTTCACCAGCTCGGTGGCGACGATGCAGTCCGCCAGATCTTCCGCGCGCTGATAACTCGAAGCCTCGGGCACGGCCAGCACCCAACGCACTTTGCCACGACTCTGTTTGGCGTAGATCAGGTCCGCGACGGTCACGACCTCGAGGCCGCTTTCCATGACCCAGTCGAGCCCGGTCAGCCCGGCATCAAGCACGCCGTGCTCCACGTAACGGGCCATCTCCTGGGCGCGAATCAGCATGCATTCGACGTCGGGATCGGCGGTGCTTGCTGAGTACGATCGGCCGTTGGTGTAGACATTGAGTCCAGCACGCGCAAACAACTGCAGGGTCGCCTCCTGCAAACTGCCTTTGGGGATACCAATGCACAGCTTCATGGCAATGATCCTTCGGTCTGAGCCGACTCTTTGTTCAGAGAGCAGAGTTCCCGGTGAAGCAGGAACGCGTACCCTTATGGCAGACCACCCCTTTCCCCTGCACCCGCACCTGCAGCAGAACGGTGTCGCGATCGCAGTCGGTCGCGGCCGAAACCACTTCGAGCCGGTTGCCGGAAGTCTCACCCTTGGTCCAAAGCTGGTTGCGAGTGCGGCTGAAAAACGTGACATATCCGGCCCGCAGTGTCTGGTCAAACGCTTCCCGATTCATGAAGCCCAACATCAGCACCTCGCCACTGGCTGCATCCTGCACAATCGCGGGCAGCAGCCCCTGCATTTTGTCGAAATCAATTTCCTGACTCATGGGTTCTCCAAATTTGTGGCTAGAAACAAAAAGCCCGCTGTCGCGAATCGCGTCAGCGGGCCGAATCTTGGTGATTGAGTTCTAACCTATCTCAGGACACCCCCGCCAACACGTTGTGCACATGATGGTGATGGTGGAGATGGGAAAGAAAACTCATCCGTCAAAAGATAGCCGATGTAGCAGTTCCTGTCAAAACTTTTTAATCGCCGGCCCCACGACCCGTGGCGACAGCCGCCCGGGCTGCCGGGGGAGCGAAGCTCGGCTAAGGCACCCCTCTTTGATAGACTTCCCCCTATGTTCCCTGCAATTACCGGCGCTCATGTTCTCCTCTACAGCGACAATCCCGAAGCCGACCGCGCGTTCTTCCGCGATATTCTCGGATTTCCGGCAGTGGATGCCGGCGGCGGGTGGCTCATTTTCGCGCTGCCTCCCGCGGAAGTCGGGATTCACCCCTCGGACGGCGAGCGACGTCAGCTCCACGGCGGACGGCAACTTCTTGGCTCAGTCCTCTACCTGATGTGCGACGACGTGTCCGCGCTTGTGAAATCTCTGCAGGCTAAAGGCGTAAACTGCTCCCCGGTCGAAGAAGAGGACTGGGGAACAAAGACAACGATCCGCCTCCCCAGCGGCGGGGAAGTCGGTCTTTATCAGCCCACGCACCCGACAGCCCTTGGCTTGACATAGGTGATCAGGGATGGACCAGGTCTTCCCGCAGCCTCAAGCCTGAAATAGCCTGATTCCGTCAGGCCGGGGGAGTGGAGGGGTCCCGGTTTCTTGACATTGCTGCGCCGCGAGTGTAGGGTTCCGGGCGAAACCGCAGAACAGCAATTTCGCATAGCACCAGCGTTCTCGCGTGAATGGTGGTGACTCGTTGGGGAGGAACAAGTGATGAATAGAAAATCAGGGGGGATCCTGGTGTGCGTGTGCATGCTTGCGATGATGGGCGCTTCGGCCGCACCGGCTCGCGCGCAAGACGAACCGAAAGAAAAACCGCCGATGTACAGTTACGTCGGGTTTTGGAATATTCCCCGCGCACAATGGGCGGAAATGGAAAAGAACAATGCAGCTGAGCAGAAAATTCTGGACAAGGCACTAGCCGACGGAGCCATCGTAGGCTACGGCAACGACTTGAATCTGGTGCATACGGCGGACGGGATAACGCACGACGACTGGTGGTCGGCGATGTCCATGGCTGCCATGCTGAACGTGTTGGACAAGTTCTACAAGTCCGGTACGCCAACTTCACCCGTCCTCGCCAGCGCCACCAAGCACTTCGACGGCATCTTCGTCAGCCGGTATTACAACTGGCGCCCTGGCTCTTACAAGGCCGCGTATTCCCGCGTGGCATATTACAAACTGAAGGCCGATGTGCCTGAACACGCGATCGAGACACTCAGCAAGAGCTTTATCGCACCGTTATTGGAGAAGCTCCTGGCCGACGGATCGATTGTCGAGTACGAAATCGACACCGAAGCGATCCACACGGAAGCTCCGGGAGCGTTCTGGATCGATGTGATCGCGCCCAACGCTGATGGCCTGGACAAATTGAATGCAGCGTTGCGGGATGCGGCTAAGACAAATCCCATGAACGGCCAGGCGTTCGAATCGATGGTTGACTCGTCAGCTCACCGCGACAATCTGGCCAGCTCAACTGTAACCTACAAATAGTTGCCCGGATCAGTTGCCCGATCCGCGTGTGGCGGCCGGGTTTTGACGCCAGCCGCTGCGCCGGGCTATGCCCAAGTTGTCTCGTTGATTGGGGTCTCGACGCCACAGTCCTCAAGCCTATACCTTGAAGGGAAAGGAAGTCAGCGGTAGTATTAGTGGTTTAACCTTCGACAGGCAAATTGGCGCGAGGAGTTCGATGCCGCAGAACTACGTTCCTATATTCATCTTCATCGCGTTTGTAGGAATCCTGATTCCCGTCACGTTGCTGGCCGCCAAACTGGTGCGTCCCGACAATCCCAGCAAAACCAAATTGATGCCCTACGAGTGCGGCATCGATCCGATAGACAGCTCCCGCGGACGCTACACGGTTCGCTACTACATCGTTGCCATCCTGTTTGTGGTTTTCGACGTGGAGACCATTTTCCTGTTCCCGTGGGCGGTGCAGTTCAAAGCGCTGGGCGTCTTCGGCCTGATCGAAATGCTGATTTTCCTTGTCATTCTGGTCATAGGGTACATCTGGATCTGGAAAAAGGGCGCCCTGGAATGGGTATAGCCACGTAGGGGCGGCGAGTGCCCTCGTCCGCCCGGCGGAGCGCAGCTCCGTGAGGTTTTGGGTTTATCCACGACGACCCCTTAATGGCGAATCTCCCCAACTCCGAGACCTTCACCGCCAGCCGCTGGACCAAAGGCAATCTGTTTTTCCCGGTTCGCATCATCGTCACTCCACAACACGTCAGCCGGGTAAAATCCCGCTTGTTCGGCAGCAACGAAGAGAGCATCGCTCTGGGAAAGGTTGCGTCCGTCCAGATTTCGACCGGACTGATCTGGTCAAATATTCGCATCGATTCCTCCGGTGGCAGCGATCCCATCACCAGCCATGGCCACCGCAAGGCCGACGCGCTCCGAATTCGTGAATTGATCGAAAGCTACCAGGCAGCGCACAGAAGTTGAGCACAGGAACAAATACATAAACCACGAAGCGGCGAAATTTCAGGTTTTCGTTTCGTGTACCTTCGTGTCCTTCGTGGTTCATGAATTTAGGACGCTATCGCCGTCACCTCCGCGATTGACACTTACTTTGCAAGCTGTTAAAAGTTAACGTTCTTCTAAACGCCCGTGGCGCCGGAGGTTTGTACCTTCCGTAGCTATGCCTGAGGACACAAAATCCCCCGCACCTGCCGCCGACTGGTGAGCCGAAACCCTCGGCGGGCGAACCTGTTTCTGGTAGCGTTCAGTCGTCCCCGGAAAAGCCCGCGCCTCCGAAAGCACCGGAACATGCCGCCCCCCCCAAGCCGACCGGCCCCGCACCCATTCCATGGGATTCCCCTATGATCGCCAGACTCCGGGGCCAGCACGGATCGGGCATTCGTGAAGCCAACTCCTATCTCGGGCAGAAATACATCGTCGCTGATTCGTCGCTCATTCCGGAAGTGCTACAGGTCCTCCGCGATCAGGAGCAGTTCGACTATTGCGTGGATATCACCGCCGTCCACTATCCGGATAGAGACAAGCAGTTCGAAGTAGTCTGGATTCTCTATTCTTTCCCGCACAACGAACGTATCCGGGTCAAAGCCTCGTATACCGAGGTGGAGTCAGTGCCCAGCGCGGTTCCCATCTGGCCGGCCGCCAACTGGCTGGAGCGCGAAGTCTTCGACATGTTCGGCATCCGTTTCGAAGGACATCCTGACCTGAAGCGCATCCTGCTGCCGGACGGCTGGAAGGGCCACCCGCTGCGCAAGGACTACGGCATCATTCAACAGGATCAAGAGTGGGTACAGATCAACCTGGGGATCGAGAGCGGGCAATGACGGACCGTACAACGATCGACCGCACTTCCCACCTAGAACTGGAACAACACGAGAAAACATTTCTCGATTCCAACGAGCTCATCATCAACATGGGCCCGCAACACCCGGCCACTCACGGCGTGTTGCGCGTCATCCTCAAGCTGGACGGTGAAAAAGTTCTGGGCACCGAATGCGTGATCGGCTACCTCCATCGCGGAGTGGAGAAAATTGCCGAGCACCGCACCTACACCATGTTCAATCCCTACGTGGATCGCATGGACTACGTAGCCGCGGTCTCGAACGGATTGGGCTATTGCGAAGCGGTCGAAAAACTCTTGAACGTGGAAGCTCCGCGCCGGGCCCAATACATTCGCGTGATCCTCACCGAACTGAATCGTCTGGCCAGCCACATGCTCTGGCTGGGCACCCATGCGCTCGATATCGGTGCCATCACTCCCCTCTTCTACACTTTCCGCGACCGCGAGGAAATTCTCAAGATTTTCGAAAAGTACTGCGGCGCCCGCCTGACCACGCATGCCTTCCGCATCGGCGGATGTTCCTACGAAACCTACGAAGGCTTTGAGCGCGAGGTAAAAAAGTTCCTCGATTTCGTTACCCCCAAAATTGACGAGTACGAAGAACTGCTCACTACCAACCGGATCTGGCTCGAGCGCACGAAGGACGTGGGCAAGATTTCTGCCAAAGAATGCATCGCGCTGGGTGTGACCGGACCAGTGCTTCGAGCCAGCGGTGTGAAGTGGGACCTGCGCAAAGCCCAGCCCTACGCCGCCTACGCCGATTTCGATTTCGACATCCCAGTCGGCCAGAATGGCGACACCTACGACCGGTATATCGTCCGTATGCAGGAGATGCGGCAATCGCTGCGGATCATCGACCAGGCGATCGGCAAAATTCCCGATGGGCCCATCATGGCCAAGGTTGCGAAGGTCATGAAGCCGCCGGTCGGGCGAGATTTACCACTCGATCGAGGCGCCAAAAGGCGAGTTGGGATATTTCATCGTAAGCGATGGCTCGACTCAACCTTACCGGGTGCGGGTGCGGCCACCGTCTTTCGTAAACCTGCAGGCATTGGACATGATGGTGCGCGGCGCGCTGGTGGCGGATGTCATCGCGGTCATCGGAACCCTGGATATCGTGCTGGGCGAGGTGGATCGCTGATGCTCGACTACATCACCTCCTATCTCAAGAGCGATCTTACGCCGGGTGCAGCCGGCAATTTGTTCTGGGCCTTTGTTTATATAGTCCTGATCTTCCTGGGGCTTTCCGTCGCGGTTATCGCCATGAATTGGTTGGAGCGAAAGATTCTGGCTCACATGCAGGTGCGTCTGGGTCCGATGCGAGTCGGCCCTCATGGCCTGCTGCAGCCCATTGCCGACGCCTTGAAGCTCCTGATCAAGGAAGACATCATGCCCGCCGAGGCCGATCCGTGGGTCTTCTGGATGGCTCCCCTGATCGTCGTCATCACTGCGTTTACTGTTTTCATTGTCGTGCCCTTCGGACCCACTCACGCCGTTACTGACATGAATATAGGCGTACTGTTCATGCTGGGCGTTTCGTCCCTGAGCGTGCTCGGCGTGGTTATGGCAGGATGGGCGTCTAACTCTCACTACCCGCTGATGGGAGCGCTGCGCTCGAGCGCCCAAATGGTTTCCTACGAAATCGCAATGGGCCTGGCGGTGATTTCGGCAGTCCTGATGACCAGCCTTAATAAAGAAGGCGTCGGCACCTTGAGCATGATCGGTATCGTGCAGGCGCAGCAGGCCCAGCACATCTGGTTCGCTTTCAAGTTTTTTCCGCTGGGCCTGATCGCGTTCTTTATTTTCGCAGTCGCGATGGTGGCGGAAACCAATCGGGCACCTTTCGATTTGCCAGAAGCCGAGTCCGAACTAACTGCCGGCTTTCACACTGAATACAGCGGATTCCGCTGGTCGCTGTTCTTCCTGGCGGAATACTCGGCCATGATCGCAGTCTCGTCCATCGCGGTGACGTTGTGGATGGGCGGGTGGATGCGCCCATTCCCGAGCGCGCTCGACGGCGAGACCTGGGACCTGGTGTTCTCGCTAGTCCCCGGCTTCACGTTCCTGTTCCTCGCCGCAATCACTTTTTACAGCACCGCCCGCATGCCCAAACATCCGTACTTCAAAATACAGACCATGGGGCTGGGCGGATTCGGCGCGGTTCTGGCCCTGATAGCTGTGGCACTGTTCATCCCACCGGTGCGCGATCGCATCCAGGACATTTTCTGGTTCAGCGCCAAGGTAGCGTTTTCGATGTACATGTACATCTGGTATCGCGGCACATTCCCGCGCTACCGCTTCGATCAACTGATGAAAGTAGGCTGGAAAATTCTGCTGCCGTTAGGAATCGGCGTGCTAGTCCTGACGGCGATCGCAGGAATTGTGTTTTAAAGCACCACGAAACGCGTAGGGGGCGCCCCCACCCGCCCAGCCGAGCCAATCCCGGCAAGGGTTTGTGAGGTAGCGGCGAGGGGCAAGGGCGTCCGGGCCTGAATAGCCGGAGAGAAAATTATGGCGCCAGTAGCCACAACATTCTTCTTCTATTTTCTGTCAGCAGTGACCGTGCTGAGCGGCGTGCTGGTCATCACCCGCAAGAATCGCGGTGCACTCCGCGCTGGCCCTGATCGTGTCGCTGCTCGGACAAGCGGCCCTGTACCTGATGCTCTACGCCCCTTTCGTGGCCGGCGTGCAAATCATTCTTTACGCAGGCGGCATCATGGTGCTGTTCCTGTTCGTGATCATGCTGGTCAATATCGAAAAATCGCAGAAAGAAGAGCAGTTCAACAAGCAATGGCTGGTCGGATTAGCCGCGGCGATCGCCCTGGGTGCGCTGTTCGTGCTGGTGTACGTCAAGGGCAGGGCGCTGTTTCCGGACCGCGCAATTCTGATGCCGGAGCAGTCCAACACCCAGCAGGTCGCGGTCCTGCTCTACGGCAATTACATGTTCACGTTTGAAATCGCTTCGTTGCTGCTGCTGGTGGCGATCATCGGAGCGGTAGTGATGGCGAAGAAGAGAATCTGAAAAGCAGCTTCTGGCTGCTAGCTTCTAACGACTAGCTAGGAGCCAGGAACCAGAAGCTAGAAGTCGCAATCATGGCACCAATATCCACAATTCACTATCTCGTCGTCGCTGCCGCCCTCTTCGTTCTGGGCGTCATCGGCGTGCTGACGCGCCGCAACGTGGTCATCGTGCTCATGTCCATCGAGCTGATCCTGAATGCGGTGAACCTGAACCTGGTGGCCTTCTCGCGGATATGGGGCCTGCACGGACAGATTTTCGCAATCTTCGTGATCACCGACGCAGCCGCGGAAGCGGCGGTCGGCCTGGGAATCCTGATCGCCTTCTTCCGCAATAAAGAGACGGTAAACATCGACGAAGTGGATTTGATGAAATGGTAAGTGAGCTTCTAGCTACCTAGCTTCTGGCGAGCTAGCAGAAGCCAGAAGCTAGTAGCGAGCTAAGCTAACTAAAAATGTTCTTCCTCGACCACATCTGGCTCGTCCCGCTGCTCCCCGCCTTCGGCGCGGCCATCATGTTCTTTTTCGGCCGCAAGCTGCAGAAGGCGACCGTCAGCGCGGTCTGCGTGGGCGGCGGTGGCGCTGGCATTTGTCTTCTCCTGCTGCGCGGTCTGGCAATACACCGGATACGCCCACGACAATCCGGGCAAGCCCTTCGAGAAAATCGTCTACACCTGGCTGGGCACCGACACCGGCCACATGAACTACGTCAAGCATGACGGCACTCCGGCTGCATTCCATGCCGATGCCGGCTTCCTGCTTGATCCCCTGTCCGCCATCTGGCTGCTGTTTGTCACCGGAGTCGGCACGCTCATCCATATTTACTCCACCGGCTACATGGCGCACGAAGGCGGCTATTACCGCTTCTTCGGATACCTCAACCTGTTCATGTTCTCCATGCTCACGCTCATCCTGGGGAACAACTATGTCTTGATGTTCGTGGGATGGGAAGGCGTGGGCCTGTGCTCGTATCTGCTGATCGGTTTCTATTTTCATCGCCACTCGGCCAGCACCGCCGCCAACAAGGCATTCATCGTCAACCGCATCGGTGACGCCGGCTTCCTGCTGGGCATGTTCACCATTGCCTGGTACTTCGGCTCCCTGCGCTTGACCGAAATTACCCACATGGCGCGCAGCGGACACTTCGCCATCGGCGATCCCATCATCACCGCAGCGACGCTGCTTCTATTCGTCGGCGCCTGCGGCAAGTCGGCCCAGCTTCCGCTCTACGTCTGGCTGCCCGACGCCATGGAAGGTCCCACTCCGGTTTCCGCCCTGATCCATGCCGCGACCATGGTCACCGCCGGCGTTTATATGGTGGCGCGGTCGAATGCGCTGTTTGTGCTGGCGCCCGGATCGATGAAGACGATGGCATTCATCGGCGCGTTCACGGCGCTGTTCGCGGCATCCATCGCGCTGGTGCAGAACGACATCAAGCGCGTGCTGGCCTACTCCACCGTGTCGCAGTTGGGATACATGTTCCTCGCCCTCGGCGTGGGCGCATTCGCCGCCGGTGCGTTCCACGTTTTCACGCACGCTTTTTTCAAGGCTCTCCTGTTCCTCGGCGCCGGATCGGTCATCCACGCCATGAGCGGCGAGCAGGACATGCGCAACATGGGCGACCTGCACCGCCGCATCCCGATTACTCATTGGACGATGTTCATCGCGACCTTTGCCATCGCCGGCATCCCGCCTTTCGCCGGCTTTTTTTCGAAAGACGAAATCCTGTGGCAAGCCTGGTCGTCCGAGGGCGGCGCCTACCGTTTGTTGTGGCTGGTCGGTTACGCCACTGCTCTCGATGACCGCGTTCTACATGTTCCGCCTGATGTTCCTCACTTTTCACGGCCAGCCGCGCATGAGCCACGAGGTGGAACATCATATCCACGAATCCCCGAAATCGATGACCGTGCCACTGATCGTTCTTGCCCTCTGCGCGGTCAGCGCCGGATGGCTGGGCTGGCCGCACAGCCTGGGTGGATCGAATCGCTTCGAGAAATTCCTGGAGCCGGTCTTCGCCCGAGAAGCAGAGGTGTTCCAGGCCGAAGGCAAGAGCCGCCCAACTGGCCGCGGGCGAGAAAGAAGAAGAGCACACCAATCCGATCGAATATTTCCTCATGGCTTTCTCCGTCGCCGCTGCCGTGGCCGGATTCGGCATGGCGTGGAAGGCCTATCGCGACGCCGGCAAAGGTTACGAGGAGCCGATCGCGGAGGCAACGCCGCAACTCTATACCGTCTTGCTCAACAAGTATTATGTGGACGAAGCCTACGACTATTGCCTTCACCGGCCGCCGCAAGGTGAGAGACGTGCGCCTGGGCGTGATGGGATTGGGCGAAGCCTCGTCCTGGTTCGATTCGCACGTGATCGATGGCATCGTCAACGGAGGGGGCTGGATGACGCGCCTAGTTCGGAACGATTTCCAGTTGGTGGGACAAGTGGATCATTGACGGAGTCCTGGTAAACGGCCCTGCCATCCTGTCCCGGATGTTGTCTTATCCGCTGCGCCTGCTGCAGTGGGGCCTGGTGCAGTGGTACGCCCTGGTGATGGTGATCGGGTTAGTAGGATTTGTCTTTTATTATGCGGTGCGATAGCGAGTACGAAGGCTTGCAGCTAGGGGCCGACGACTAACGACCGACGACTGCTTTTATGCACAATCACATTCTCTCGATCATTCTTTTCACGCCGCTGGCCGGCGCTCTTCTGCTCATCTTTGTCCCTCAAGAGAAGAAAGACGCCATCCGCTGGATCGCAAACATTTTTGCGCTGGCCGGCCTGCTGGTTTCCATTCCGCTGGTGCCGTGGTTCTGGGCGCAGCGCTTCGAACCCGGCTTCAAGTTCATGGAGGGCGCAGCCAACAACTGGATTCCTTCGATCGGCGCGGGTTATGTCCTGGGCATCGACGGCATTTCCTTCCTGCTGATCATGCTGACCACGCTGCTGGGCTGGATTTCGATCCTCTCCTCGTGGACCGCAATCGAAAACCGGGTGAAGGAATACTACATCTGGTTCCTGGTCCTGCAGACTGGCATGCTGGGCGTCTTCATGGCGCTCGATTTCTTCCTGTTCTTCGTTTTCTGGGAGGCCATGCTGGTCCCCATGTACCTGCTCATTGGCATCTGGGGCGGCCCGCGAAAACTCTACGCCGCCATCAAGTTTTTCCTGTACACCTTGTTCGGATCAGTGCTGATGCTGCTTTCTGTCCTGTTCCTGTACTTCTACAACTTCCATCAGACCGGGCAGTACACCTTCAGCATTCAGGCTTTGTATAAGACGGCCCCGCTGATCTTCCACGATCCGGCGTATGGTTCAACATTTGCCATCTTGCTGTTCCTGGCGTTCTTTCTGGCGTTTGCCATCAAGGTGCCGATGTTTCCATTCCATACCTGGCTGCCGGATGCCCACGTCGAGGCGCCCACTGCGGGCTCGGTCATTCTGGCAGGCGTCCTGCTGAAAATGGGGACATATGGCTTCGTCCGCTTCGCACTGCCGTTTTTCCCGGACGTTGTCATGCATCCCAAAGTTCGCGGCTGGATGATTTTTCTGTCGATCGTGGGCATCATCTATGGCGCGCTGGTTTCATTGATGCAAAAGGACATGAAGAAACTGGTGGCGTACTCGTCCGTCAGCCACCTTGGTTTCTGTACTCTGGGAATCTTCGCTTTGAATCCCGCGGGCCTGAGTGGATCGGTGCTGCAACAGATCAATCACGGCATCTCCACCGGCGCGCTCTTCTTGATCGTCGGCATTCTGTACGAGCGTCGCCACACTCGCGAAATATCCGAGTATGGCGGCATTTCCAATGTCATGCCGGTCTACGCGACGATCACCATGATCATGTTTCTGTCATCCATGGGACTGCCGCTCCTGAACGGATTCGTCGGCGAGTTCACCATCCTGCAGGGCACGTTCATGGAGAACTGGAAGTGGGCGGCGTGGGCGGTTCCGGGAGTGATTCTGGCAGCTGCATACCTGCTGTGGCTTTACCAGCGAGTATTCTTCGGAACGGTCACCAATCCCAAGAACGAAAAACTGCACGACCTGACGCCGCGCGAGCTGCTGACGTTCGCCCCCCTGGTCATCATTGCGTTCTGGATCGGCCTCTATCCCAAACCTTTCTTCCAGATTCTGGAGCAACCGGTGAATCAGATCGTTTACACGGTGCGGGGAAAGGACTATCCCGGTGTCCAGCCCGTGAATGCTGCGATTCAGCCCGCAGATTCGGAAGGGAACACCGCCGCAGTGCAGACGGCGGTCAATCAGCCGAGGGGAACTAAATAAGTGTCCGGCAACATGGCACAAAATTTCGGGCGGGTCGACTACCTGATGGCCCTCCCTGTCCTTCTGCTGACCCTGTTCGCCTTGGGCATATTGCTGTTGGACCTCATGCTGCCCGTTCAATGGAAGCGGATCAATGCGGTCACGGCACTGGTCGGTATTTTATTTTCTGCCGCGGGAGTGGTGAAAATTCAACTGGCCTTGAACGCCGCCGGAGTTCCGGGCGAATCGGCTTTCCTAAACTCGATGGTGGTGGATCGCTTCACCATTTACTTCTGGTATCTGTTCCTTGCCGGTGCCGGAATTTCTATCCTGATGTCGATACGCTATCTCGAGATCGAACACGAAAACCACGGTGAGTTCTACGCGCTGCTCCTGTTTTCGGTCGTGGGCATGATGTGCATGGCCGCCGGTTTCGATGTGGTGCTAATCTTCATCGGCCTGGAGCTGATGGCGATTTCCACCTACGTGCTGGTCGGATTCCTGCGCACTGACCGCCGGTCGAATGAAGCCGCGCTGAAATATTTGCTGCTGGGCGCATTTTCGTCCGGCATATTTGCTTATGGGTTGTCCCTGTTTTATGGGCTGACGGGAAGCACTAGCCTGTTGGGCATCAGGAGCGGACTGGTCCGTCTCGCGGCGGCCCATCCCGATCACATCGACCCGATTGCTGTGATCGCGTTGCTGACTACCGCGGTCGGCCTGTTCTTCAAAATCGCGGCCATCCCTTTTCACCAGTGGCTGCCCGATGCCTACGAAGGCGCTCCCACCAGCGTCACCGGGTTCATGTCGGTTGCGGTGAAAGCCGCGGCCTGGGCCATGCTGCTGCGCATCTTCCTCTGGGGTCTGTATCCGTTGCGGACTGTCTACCTGCCCTTGCTGATCTTCGTTTCGATCCTGACCATGACGGGAGCGAATCTGGCTGCGTTGACCCAGAGCAACCTGAAGCGGTTGCTGGCGTACTCCTCCATCGCCCACGTCGGCTACATGCTGCTGGGCTTGGTCGCGCTGGCTTCAGTCCCGTACCCGGCGCCAGCGTTTTTCGACGGCCTCAAGGGAATTCTGCTGTATCTGCTGGTTTACACCTTCATGAACCTGGGGGCCTTCGGCGTGATCGCGTCGCTGCGGCAGCGCAACGTAATTGGCGATGAGATGGACGACATCGCCGGCCTTTATTTCCGCGCCCCCACCGAAGCCGTGCTGATGCTCATCTTCCTGCTCTCGCTGGCTGGGATCCCGCCGCTGGCTGGCTTTTACGGAAAGTATTTCATCTTCCTGAGCCTGATCGAAAGCGGCCACTACGTGCTGGCCTCGCTGGCCGTGCTCTACGCCGTCTTCGGACTCTATTACTACATGCGCATCGCCAACCAGATGTTCATGCGTGAAGCCCTGGACAAGACCCCTCTTCCAATCAGCGTCGGGATGCGGTTGGCCCTGGGCGTTGCCGCCTTTGCCACGGTCTACATCGGAATCTTCCCCGAACAATTCATCCGCATCGTGAACTGGTCGCTAGGCATCGCCCAAACCACGTCGGTTGCCAGTCTGGTACGCTAAGACCCACTATTCAGGGAAGCGGAGCAGGGAATTGAAGCATCCTCCCCCGTCGCTATGTCTCCTCAGGACGACAATTCGAAAAAAGATAGAAGCACCTGGATCCAGACTGGCCAAGTACAGCCAGCTGGCCTTCGTATTCCCGGCGGCAACGGTTGCCGGTTGGCTGATCGGCGTAGCCCTCGATCGCTGGCTGCACACGACCTGGCTCTATATCGCAGGACTGATCGTGGGCATCGTCGCCGGTTTCGTCGAGTTGATCCGGGCCGCGCTATCCTCGGAATCCAAATGACGGTCCGCCCATGACAACCGCCGAACCCTTCTCTTCGAAACCGAGTCTTCGAAATCAGTGACCACCGACCCGAACAGCGAAACCTTCTATTCCGGCGCACTCGATCGCATCTCTCGCTTCATGCTCGTGCTGGCGCTGCTGTGAGCGCGGCTGCCTGGTGGCGCTACGGCTGGCGCATAGCCCTGG
This sequence comes from Terriglobia bacterium, assembly GCA_963803655.1. Classification (GTDB taxonomy): domain Bacteria; phylum Acidobacteriota; class Terriglobia; order Terriglobales; family Acidobacteriaceae; genus JAIQFF01. The sequence goes on along the minus strand of CAWDNR010000003.1, from coordinate 507,667 downwards.
GATTCGCCTGCGGAAGTGCCGTCGCCTACCTGAATTTCCACTGGCTGAAGCGAGTCGTGACGCGCCCTGGCAGACCGCGCTACTCAGCCGGGCCAGACCCAATCCAGCCGGGGAGTGGTGTTGCGCTTCCTGCTTCGCTACGTTTTGATGGGCCTCGGAGCCTATGTTATATTCACTGTTTCTCCCGCGAGTCTCTACGGGTTATTTGCGGGCCTGTTCCTGCCCGTAGCGGCCATCGCGTGCGAAGCCGCCTATGAGTTGTGGGTCGCTCTGGCGCGCGGTATCTGAAAATCGCTTCTGGCTACTAGCTTCTGGCCTCTAGCTTGAATCCCGAAGATAATTGGGGTTTGAATGGCGGTAAGAGCCAGAAGCTAGAAGCCAGTAGCTAGAAGCTCGCTTCATGCCTGAACAACTCTGGTTTACCGAAATTCTGAACCATCTCTTTGCCGGCCCGGTCACGGGGCTGCTGCGGGCCCTCCACATTGATCCTCGAATATCCTCAGGCGCCGATAACCAACGCCGGTGGCGATGCAGCTTCTGGTGTTTCTGTTTCTGGTGCTGCTGTTCGTCCTGGTCCGCTCGAGACTGTCGGTGGACAAGCCAAGCGCCCTGCAACACGTCTTTGAAGGCGCGCACGGCTTCGTCGAGGGCCAGAGCCACGAAATTATCGGGCACGGCAGCGCAGCGCTTCACGCCCTTCCTGATGACCCTGGCTTTCTTCATCCTTCTCTGCAATCTGCTCGGTCTGATTCCAGGTTTCGAATCACCGACCGCAGTACCCATGGTTCCTCTTGGATGCGCCGTCTGCGCGTTCATCTACTACCACGCCCAGGGAATCCGCAAGAAGGGAGTGGGACACTACGCCGCGCATTTCCTGGGGCCGTCTGATGCCAGCATGTCTCTGTTCATTCGGATTCCGCTTTCGATTTTGATGTTGCCCATCGAGATCGTGAGCCATCTGGCCCGCAGTGCTTTCGCTCACCATCCGCCTTTGGGCGAACATGTTTGCCGGCGATCTGGTCACGATGGCTTTCTTTTCCATGGTTTCGGTGGGCGTGCCGGTCGTATTTCTGGGGCTGCACATCGGCGTGTCGTTCTTGCAGACATATATTTTTATCCTGCTCACCATGGTCTATCTGTCGGGCGCGGTGGCGGAAGAACACTAAATCGCAGTTTCCAGTTTCGAGTTTCCGGTTTCTCGTAACTTCTGGAAACCAGAAACTGGAAACTGTGGAAACCGCCGTTCAGCGTGAGGGCGTCTGCATCAGCATGGACGTCAACCACCCACTGGCGGTAATTCATAGGACGAGGAGAAACAAAATGCGAAACTGAGTTATCTGTTCATGGCACTTTCATTGCTTTGCTTCGCCGTGCCTGCGTTCGCTCAGGGCGCGGAAGCGGCCGGCGACCAACTGGGTGGCAATTACCGCCGGATTTTCCATGGCGATTGCTTCGGGCTTGTGCGCGCTGGGCCAGGCGAAAGCTACGGCATCAGCGGCGGAAGCCTTGGGACGCAATCCCGCGGCCCGTCCTGGCATTCAGCTGGCGCTGATTCTCGGTCTGGCTCTGATCGAGTCCCTCGCGCTCTACACGCTGGCGATCATCATTGTCAAGGTAAAGTAGAGCGTTCTCTCAAGACTGAAAAGCTCCTGGCAGACCTACAAAATACGCGAAAAAGATGGGGCACCCGGCTTTTCTTTTTGAATCAGATGATTCAGCGGCTTACATCGGTTGCGGCTTACGCTTTCCGTCCCACTCGCCTTCCTTGGTCCCAGACGAGTTTTCCAGAGAGTCCATCAGTATACGGCGCAGCCGGTAGCGGCTCTCCAGGTCGGTATTCACGATCTCAAATCCGACTTCGTTGACTCGGGCGCGCCGCAGCAGCACTTGTCCGCGTATGTGGCGGACCGCCGGCGGAAATGTCGATGTTGGCTTCCGAGCCCACGCGCAGATTGTCCTCTTTGGTGCCCATGCCGCCGCCCAGGCTCAATTCGCGGATCAGGATGCTGGATTTTCCCCAGGAACTGCTGATGGTCGCATGGAGCGTCTTACGCAGCACAATGCGCTCGTAGCGCCGTTGCCTTACCCAGGGACAGGCGGGCGCCGAATCCAGCGGTGCGATGGCCAACTCTCCCGGTTCCAGTCCGCTTTCCGCCATGACCTGGCTGCCGTAGCGGGGATCGATCTTGACCAGGGCCTGGGCAGCGGCGACCCGCAATTCCCGGTGATGGGTCCATCTCCACATCTTCTTCGCTTCCAGCAGGCTGCGCAGCACCGGCACCGCATCGTTTTCCCGCAGCCGGCCCAGCGACTCTACCGCTTTCAACTGAACAGCGCAGAGCGTCCCTCGGCTTCACCCGCTTCGGCCATGACCATCAGCGACGGGACCGCAGTGCGGTCGCCGCTCATGCCAATCTCATCAATGGCCTGGGGCAGCACCAGCGAGTCAAGAATTTCCAGCAGCTCCAGCAAGGAACGTCCACGATCGTGGGCCGCGCCGTAAGCAATCTGACGCACCACCACGTCGTGATAGAACCGGTTCCACTCGGGCAGACGCGCGGGCAGCAGCTCGAGCAGAGTGGGTACATCGAGTCGGCTTAGCAGGCCCACGACCGCGGCCGCCTGGCGGGGCTGGCCGGTGCGCACCATCTCGCGCAGCTGTTGCAGGGCCGGGGCTCCCAGTTCCTTCACAATGTCCATGATGCGGTCGCACTCTTCACGCCGCATGCAGCGGAAAAATCTGTCCGACAGGTGCTCCACCGCCGCTTGCGAGGTCCGGCGCAGGACCTGAAGCAAATCGGGCGGAAGCTGCGGCAGGTACATGGCTTCTTCGATGAACTCGGGCAAACGGTTTTCCACGCCGATTCGGGGTCGCAGTTCGGTCGCCAGCACCGGGCCGTTGCCGCGCGATATTTTCCATCGCGATGCAGAGTTCGTTCAAGGCGCCAAATTGCTTATGGCTGCTGGCTTCTGTGCTGAGGCGCACGAAGGCGGCGCTCAGCATGCTTTGCAGGTCGGGATCCGATTCCTGGCCCATCAGCTCGCCGATCTTGCGGATGAGACAGCGCCATCAACTCCCCGCCCGCGGCCGCGAACAGGTCCGCCAGCTGGCTGATGCCGGTCGCGATCCTGCGCCGCGGCTCGGCGTCCTTCGCATCCAGACAGTTCAAGTAGTTTTGCAGAATGGCAACCGCGGTTTCCTTGTCGCCACGATCCAGCAATATCTCGACAAACTGGCGCACGTTGCGCGGCGGCACGCAGGGCGCCTCGTGGGACAGCAGTACACTCTTCTTGCCCGCTTCCGGCACTTCCGCCCAGAACATCCGGTCCAGGATGTCGGCATGCGACTCCACCAGAATGCCGGCCTTGCTCATCTTGTCTTCCTGGAGCTTCAAGATCTGGCGCAGGGTGTCCATCTGCCGGCTCATGTGCTCCATCATCTGATGGACCGCATTGACCTTCACTTCGCCCTTCTGAAAACGTTCCAGGGCGAAACGAATGGCCATGTGCTCCGCCGCCTTCATCAGCAGCGGCGTATTGTCCGTTTGCTCCGCACGGAGGCCTGAGCCGCCAGACTTCCCAGCAACTGCTGCAGGTTGACTTTGGTATTGGCGTCAACCGTGGTCAGTTCTTTTTGTAAGGCCGTGGTGTCGGCGCCGGGATCGCCGCCCACTTCTCCAAATCGAGTCAGCAGACGGATGGTCTGGATGACTTCTTCTTCCTGCAAGGGCACGACGCCGCCCGCCCAAGTCCCGCCGCCAGTAGCTGGAACAGCACCCTCCACTGCGGGGCCGGCATTCGGAACGCTGCCCACGGGAGCCCCGCCGCGGAGCACCGCCGCTTTTCGCGCCTTCCGCGGCCGCGATCAATTGCAAAAGCTTCTGCGGATCATTGAGCCACTGCTTGAATTCCGGGCCCAGCGTCTGGGCCGCAATCTGGGCCGCGATGCTGATCTCGCCGGTCGAGGGATCGGCAGCCACAAACCTCACTTCGTTGATGCGGATCGAAGCCGTCTTGCTGTCGCCGAAAGTGCTCTTGATCTCTTTAATCACGTCCTGGGCCCTGGATCCGCCCAGAGCGAATGCCCGCACCAGTTGGACAAATTCTTCCTTGGTGACCTGATTAGAAAAATGGATGCTGGCCAGACCTGCGGTCGTCAGCAATTGCGCGAAGCTGCGTTCCGCCTGGCCCGTCTCCAGCGGAGTTCCGTCCAGCAGCAGCTTGTTTTCCGAGACGCCCAGCAGGAAGGACCCTTCGGCCCCTTTCGGCAGGCCATCCTGTAGTTCCTTCCAGGTAATTAGCAAACTGGCCTTCGGTGCGTTTGTGGTCGAGACCATACAGGCGGACGTACTTCACGAGGATGTTCAGACTGTGGACGAACGCCCGGGCGGACGCAACCCTGCTGCCTTTACTTGTGTCTGCCGTTTGGATACGCGGCTCCTCTTAATTACTGTTTCTGGTTACCGGCTAAGGGTAATGCGAAAGCGTGAGAAGATACACATTACGGAGGTAATTGCAGCCCATTGGCCTTCCGTGGGCACAGCTCGAGAAAGCCGGGTTTCGGACGCTGATTCTAGGGTGGAACCGCTCTTTAGCGCAGCCTTAAGCGCCCTCTTGGCGAGGGGCTTCTAGCCGCTCAGGTACCCGTGTCATATTTCCGTAACACGAGCATGGCCTGATAGCCGCTAAACTGAAACCCGATGCCCACGCCGACCATGCCGACCACTCCCGCCAAAAAGAAATCCGGCCTTGCTTTCTGGATGCAGCGCGTCCTCGAAGAATGCGACCGCGCCAGCGTCGCCTTTGCGCCCGATCCCGTGCATGACCTGCGTGTGGCCCTCCGCCGCTGCTGCTCCATGGCCGATGGCGTCGCCGCCATCGACCCTTATCCAGCCTGGAAGGAGATGAAGAAAGCAGGGAAACGCCTCTTCCGCAGGTTGGGAGAGCTGCGCGACGTTCATGTGATGCAGGAATGGGTGCACCGCCTGGACAGCCCCGGCGATCCTGTCACCGCGCCGTTGCTGCAATCTTTCGCTGCCCGCGAGACTCCGCTGCAACAGGAAGCCGTCCAGGCCCTGGCCGAATTCGACCGCAAACAGTGGCTGCGCTGGAGCCGCTCGCTGCCCCACCAGGATGGCACGATTCCGCCCCGGCAGTTTGGTCTTCCGCCATCTCGCACTCGAGCGCTGGACCGAAGGCCACCGACTGCACCGCCAGGCCCTGCGCAGCGGCTCTGCCGTAGCGTTTCACCAGCTTCGTATCGGCATCAAGCGCTTTCGCTACATCGTGGAGAATTTCCTGCCCGGCCAGCACGCTGCCTGGAGCGACGACCTCAAGCACATGCAGGACGTGCTCGGCGAGGTCCACGATCTCGATGTTCTCTGGCCCGCCGCCATGCGCGCCAACGTATTCCCCGATAGCGACGCCCGCTCCCGCTGGCAGAGCAGAATTAATGAGGAGCGCGCCCACCGAATTGAGACCTACCGCAAAAAGACGCTGGGCAAAGATGGCACAGACAAAGATAAAAGATTCCCTCTGGCAGGTCTGGCGTAGCCAGCTTCCGGACCGGATGCAAACCGAATCCGCCGCCCTGGCTTCGCCTACGGCTCTGGGCCTCGCTGCTTGATCCCGACTTCAGACACTCCCGGCACGTTACCCGCCTCACGCTCCAGCTCTACGACGGATTGACGGCCATTAGCAAGACGTCAAGACCTCCTGCTCAGGAGCGCGCCATCTTGCAATCCGCCGCGCTGTTGCATGACATAGGCAGATCTGACAAAGAAAAGGGTCGCCACAAAGCCACCTACCGCATGATCCGCCGGCTCGCGCCTCCACTGGGATGGCGCGCCCAGGATTTGCTTACAGCTGGAGTCATCGCCCGCTATCATCGCGGCGCGCTGCCTCGCGCCGGGCAAAAGCCTCTGCGCGGCTTGTCCCTGCAACAAAGGCAAGACATATCGAGATTGGCGGCGATTCTCCGCCTGGCCAACGCCTTCGACGCGTCCCGGGACGGTCGTATCAAGCGTCTGCGGGTCATGAACGGGAATGAAGGAGACAAGGTCTTGCTGATCGCAGCCCAAGGCTATTCTCCGAGAGATAACCAGGCAGAAGCAATCGCCGCCGCCCGCCATCTTCTGGAAACCGTTTATCGACGCCCAGTCATGGTCAAGCCGATGAAGGTATCGAGTCTGAAGCCAAAACTGACGAAAGCGAAAACCAGCCGTTAGCAGGCAAAAGCCGGCCGCATGAACATGACCCTACTCAGGCACTTCCATCTTCCGCAGCCAGCGCGTACAGATACACCATGACTCACCCGCAACTGGTAGAAAAAGCCGTGGAATGGCTACGCGCCTACCGCTGTGGGGTGGTTCTCTCTGAGCAGGCCTGCGTCAGTGGAGAAATGCCTGACGCCATCGGATGGAAGCGCGCCTCTCACTCCGTCCTGATCGAGTGCAAACTGTCTCGCGCCGACTTCCTCGCCGACCGCGACAAGCCTTTCCGGCAAAAGCAGGAACTGGGACTGGGTTGCGAACGTTTCTATCTGACCCTTCCAGGATTGCTCAACCTGAAGGAACTGCCGCCCGGCTGGGGCCTCCTGGAGGTGTGCAAGCGCAAGGTCGAAGTTATCCGACGCTCCGCGCGCGAGCTCCGCAGCCCCGCCGGCTTGGCCTATGAAATGAATCTTCTACTGGCCAGCCTGCGTCGCGTGGAAATCCGCATCGAGCCTCAAACCATCACTGAATTTCTGAAGTGGAAAAACCGCATGCAGCAATACAACGGCGGCTCCTGGCCGACCGGCATCGAGCCCACGCAGCAAGAGCGCAACTATTTCTTGGACAGCAGCACTCTAGAACCACCACAAGCCACGTAGGGGACAGCTGTCCCCAGATGTCCGGTCGAGCGAAGCTCGACGCAAAGTGCTGCCAGCGCCACAGAAGTTCGAGAGGTCCGTGGGCTGAAAGCCGAAGTCCGCACAAAAAAACCGGGCTGGTTGGCCCGGTTTTAAGTGGCGTCGAGTTGAGAATTGGTCACATCACCACGTGGCGCGAACTGGCAAGAAGATCCCTGGGGTCAGTGTGACTAGAAATGTCATCGGGCTCTCGTGCCAGGGGAAAACTAACGGAGACGGGAGGAACATGCCCTACCTACTGCAAGCGCGCTGCCAATGCCAACCTAATCTCTAACTTCAGCATAATGCTCATAAGTCATTGTTGTGTAATACTTTGTAAATTATTCCGTTCCGACCTGCGAGTCCAGCACCGCAACCCGAGAGAAAAGATTTGCTCAGGAGGGAAAACGGAGGGGCACAACATCAGAGTTCGCGACGCCCTTCCATCGCCTTCAGCATGGTGATTTCGTCCGCATATTCGATGTCGCTGCCCACGGGAATCCCCATCGCGATCCGCGTGACCTTGAGCCCCGCGCGCCGCAGCTGGCCGGAAAGATAAGTCGCCGTAGCCTCGCCCTCGATTGTGGGATTGGTGGCCAGGATCACCTCATCCACCTGCCCGTCATCCACGCGCCGCATCAGGTTCGCAATCCGCAACTGGTCCGGCCCAACGCCGTGCAAGGGCGAAATCGATCCATGCAGCACGTGATAGACGCCGTTGAAGTGTTTGGTCTTCTCGATGGAAGCGATGTTGGTAGGTTCCTCCACCACGCACACCATGCGCTGATTGCGAGTCGCGCTGCTGCAGTACACGCAAGGATCTACATCTGTGATGTTGTTGCAATTGGAGCACAGGCGCAGGTTGGCCTTCACATCGCGCACCGCCGCCGCCAGGCCCTCGGCGTCCTCATCGGAGGAGCGAAGAATGTGAAAGGCAAGCCGCTGCGCACTCTTGCTCCCAATGCCGGGCAGTTTTTTCAGCGAATCGATCAACCGCACCATCGGTTCAGCAAATCTAGACATAGGATAATTGAGTAATTGGGTAATTTAGAAATTGCGTAATTGAAGGAAATCAAGTACTTCTGCAATCTGCGTTTTCAAATTACTCAATTACTGAATTTCCCCATTACTCGATCTTCACAGTCCCGGAATTCCCATTCCACCCAGCATTCCGCCCATCGTGGACTGCATGGCTTCGTCAACTTTTCGCCCGGCGCCGTTGATGGCCGCCGTAATCAAATCCTGCAGCATCTCGAGATCGTCTGCCTTCACCGCTTCCGGATCGATCTTGATGCCCAACACCTGCTTGCGGCCGTCCATCTTGACCGTCACCGTGCCGCCGCCGGCAGAGCCCTCAACCACGGTCTCCTGCATCTTCTTCTGCAGTGTTTCGTATTGCTGTTTGGCCTGCGACATCAGTTCCTGCAGGTTGAATCCGCCCATGGCGTATGTCCCCGGCTTTCTCGGCGCTCGTCTGATCTAGCGCTTTTCCTTGTAGTCGATAATCGTCCGAATCTCCGCTCCGAATTTTTCTTTCATGCGCCGGACCACGGGGTCCTGCTCCGCGCGGCCTCGACCGCCGCCATTGCGTTGATACCGGTCGCGGCGGCGACTCTGAGCCACTCCGCCCGGCACCACCCGCAGCTTCATCGGCACGTCCCAGGGCTCCGCTGGCGGTCGCAATCATCAGCCGCTTCGCATCCGCGCCCAGCGACATCTCAATCACCGTCGCCGACGTCGCCAACTTGATCACCACTTCGTTGCCTTCCACCTGCCACTCGCCAGTTTCCAGCATGTTGATCAGGATGCGATGGCCTGCCCCGCTCAACGCGTTCAGCACGGCCCCGCGCAGCTCAACGGGACGTTCTTCCGGAGCCCGCTGCGATTTCAGGAGATGATCTCCGGCGCCTGCTGGACAACCGCGGCCGGCGCTGCCGATCCCATCACCACGCTCGCTGCCGCTCCTCCTGCAACCGCGTGCGATCCCGACAGCGGAGCGCTTTCCGCGGAAAGCTCCGGCTTGGATCCGCTCTTTCGCGCCGAATCGGCCGCGAACGGCGAAACATTCGTGGAGCGCGTAGTCGAAGTCAACTCGGGTCGCTTGGTCTCTTTGCGACGATTTCCGGTACTACCGACGGGCTTGCCCGCGGGTCGCGGCGCGGCGCTGCCCGCTGCGTCGCTGAGCAATTGCTCGATCGGCAGCAAGCGCTGCGCGTGCGCCATTTTCAACAGATCCCAACTCCAGATGAAAGCGCTGTTCCTGCCGATAACCGAGTTCGCCGTGAGTGCGCAGCATGATTTGCAGATGCCGCGCCAGGTCCTCTTCCGCAAACAGTTCGGCTATGCGGGCCACTCGCTCGCCGTTCGTCGCTCGAAATCTGCAGCAGGGAAGAGTCGCCCCGGCCACCCGGCCACCACGGCATTGCGCAGGAACCGCACCATCTGCCGGGCAAAATGCGTGGGGCTATGTCCTTCGCTGATCAGCTTGTCCACCAGCCGTAAAACGGTCTTCGCTCGATCCCTGGGCCACAGCCTGCATCACTTCTTCCAGCACGCCCGAAGGCGCCGCGCCCACCAGATTCCTCACCTGCTCGGCAGTCAGCCGCCCGGTGGACGAAGCAATCGCCTGGTCGAGAATGGAAAGCGCATCACGCATCGAGCCGTCACCGGCTTCGGCCAGCAACGCCAGCGCGTCTTCGTCGGCCTCGATATTTTCCCGGCCGGCAAGATCTTTGAGCTGGTTGAGAATTTCCTCAAATCCGCACGGCGCGAAAACTGAAATGCTGGCAGCGCGATCGGATGGTCTGCGGAATGTCCTCGGGCTGGGTCGTCGCCAGCATGAACACCACGTGCCCGGGCGGCTCTTCCAGCGTCTTCAGCAGGGCATTGAAGGCCGCATCGGTGATCTGGTGCGCCTCATCGAGAATGTAGATCTTGAAGCGGTCGCGCGCCGGACGATAGCGGGTGCCCTCGCGCAACTCGCGGATCTCATCGATGCCGCGATTGGTCGCGGCGTCAATCTCGATCACGTCCACGGAATTTCCGGCACGAATTTCCGTACACGACTCGCACACCCCGCAGGGCTCCGTCACCGGCTTGTCCGAAGACCGGCAGTTCAGCGCCATGGCCAGGATACGCGCCACCGTGGTCTTGCCGATCCCGCGATGTCCGCTGAAAATGTACCCGTGCGCCGTCCGGCCCTGCTCCAAGGCGTTCTTCAGGGTCCGGGTAACATGTTCCTGCCCGATCACCTCGGAGAATTTCTGCGGACGATACTTGCGGGCTAAAACCTGATAGCTCATGTGGTGGAGAACTTTCAATTATACGTGATGCTTTCAGGCGCAGTCATCCTGGCCGCAGTTTGAAGCGAATGTCTTCCTTCGTGAACCTTCGTGTCCTTGGTGGTTCAAGCTTTGGTTGTCCGCCATGTATCAAACTACCCTGCCGTCTGGTCCAGAAAACGCAATTTGAAGGTCCCGGCGAAAGGCCCCTTGCGCAGAATGCGCCCAAGGGATAGGCTTTTGGGCTGGGTCGGCTGAGGCCAGACCGGGAGGCCGCATGCAGTTGAAACTTAGCACTCGAATTGAAAACGGCGTGACCATTGTCGATTGCAATGGCCGGATTGTATTCGGAGAAGAATCGGCGCTGCTCCGCGATACGCTCAAGAAACTCATCGTCGAGAACAGCCAGATTGTCCTGAATCTGGGCGGCATCTCCTACATCGATAGCGGCGGGTTGGGAACGCTGGTCGCGCTCTACACCACGGCGCAAAACGCCGGAGGCGCGGTGAAGTTAGCCAATCTCACCCAGCGCGTTGGACGATCTGCTGCAGGTCACCAAACTGCTGACGGTCTTCGAGGTGTACGACAGCGTGGAAAAAGCCATCGAGTCATTCGAGAAGGGCTGCTTAGTTCTTAGTGCTCTCCGTGTTAAGCAGATTGTCGTCCCGAACGCAGCGGAAGGCGCGCTCGCGCGGCGAGAGCAATCGAGGGACCTTGCGGTTTCTTTGATTCTCAAGCTCAGGTTTCTCAATTCGCGCCCGTCAGCATGATCCCTAAAGCCGTTTTTCTCCTCGGCCTCGCGATTGCCGCCAGCGGATTCGTTTCACCGCCGGTGGCCCTCGCGTTGGGGCTGGTCTTTGGCTTCACTTTTCCCCATCCCTTTGACCAGAGCGCGAAGAAGCTTTCGCGCTACCTGCTGCAGGCTTCCGTAGTAGGACTCGGATTCGGCATGAACCTGCATGACGTGATCCGCGCCGGCCGCAGCGGATTTGTCTACACCGTCGTTAGCATCAGCTTCACTATGCTGGTCGGCATGGCTCTGGGCGCGCTGCTCACGATGGAGCGCACGCCGGCTTTCCTGATCTCAACCGGCACGGCCATCTGCGGCGGCAGCGCCATCGCCGCCGTGGGCCCCATCACCGGCGCCAGTGACGAGCAGATGGCAGTCTCGCTGGGCACGGTATTTGTTCTCAATTCTGTCGCGCTGCTGACCTTTCCAGCCATCGGCGCCGCCCTGCATCTTAGCCAGACCCAGTTCGGCCTCTGGGCCGCGCTCGCGATTCATGACACCAGTTCAGTGGTTGGCGCGGCAGCCAAATACGGAGCCGTCGCCTTGGCCGTGGGCACCACGGTGAAGCTGGCCCGAGCCTTGTGGATTGTCCCCATGTCGATCGCCACCGCGCTGATCAAGCATGCCAGAGCGAAAATCCAGTGGCCGTGGTTCATCGCTTTGTTTTGCCTGGCCGCGGTGTGCAACACCTATCTGCCCGCCGGCGCAGCCACATACGGCGTCTCTGTCCAGAGCCGCCAAAATCGGCCTCACCGCGACGCTCTATCTGATTGGCAGCGGCATCTCCGTCGCAACTGTGAAAAAAGTGGGACATCGGCCGCTGCTCCTGGGCGTAATCCTCTGGCTCGCTGATTTCGACCGGTTCGCTCTGGCTGATAAGGGAAGGTTGGATCGCTCTATGAAGAAATCACCACGACCCACGTAGGGGCAGTGTCACGCCTGCCTCGCCGAGTGAAGCTCGGCTTAAGGGTTTAGGCCGTTGCAACCGTTGAATATCGACCCGCTTCAGCCACACGAGGTTCTCGATCGACACTTAACCCATGAAAATCATGCCATCCCCGAAACCAAACATGCGCGACAAAATCACGTCCACCATCCGAAGCATTCCTCGAGGAAAAGTCTCCACCTACGGCGCGGTCGCGAAAGCCGCCGGATTTCCAGGCGCTGCCCGCCAGGTAGTGGCGGCGCTTCGCGGAGCGGTGGGACTGCCCTGGCAACGCGTGCTGGGCGCCGGAGGCGCTATAAAGCTGCGCGGAGATTACGCTTTCGAACAACGATTCCGGCTGGAGGCCGAAGGGGTCACTTTCCGGGGCCGTAAGGTGGACATGAAACTGCACGAACACAAATTCCCCAGAGCCAGAAAGAAGGCGCACTAAGAGTCCAGTTCGACTGAGGTCCGAGGTCTGAAGTCCGAGGTCTAAAGCCCGAGGTCTGCCACTAACGCTGGCTGATTTCCTTGGCCGCCACCCTCTGATTGAACTCTTCCGACTTACCGCGCGGCACCGTGAGCGACTTCCATTGATCAGCTTGCAGGTGCTTGGCCAGAAACACGATCTGTCCGCAATGATAGGCGTAATGCGCGATCTGACGGTTGATCGCCTGCATCACAGAATGCGCCTCTCCCCGAATCATGACCGTGCGATGAATATCAGCATCGGACAACGGCTCGAGGGCGGTGAATACGCGATTCCAGCCCTCCTCCCACAGTTTCATCAACTCCGCGCTCGGTCGCCGGCGGATTCTCAAACTCGGTATCGCGCCTGCGGTCCAGCTTTTCACCGTCGCTGATCAGAAAGTCGGTCCAGCGTGATCGCATGTTGCCCACAAGATGCTTGACGATGATTGCGATACAGTTCATCTCGCCGTCCAGAACGGCGAAAAGTTGTTCCTCGGTGACCTGCTCCATGGCTCGCTCAGTCAGCTTCTTGTAGTAACGGAACAGGGAGAGCGAGTCTCGCAAGTAGGAGGTCGTGAATTCATGCGCCATCGTCTCTCCTAGACTGGTTTTCTAGACTGATCCCTTAGACTTTAAACTGCTCATCGATCTCGACCTGGTATCCCGCCACGAGCCGGTTGGTCTCGTTCGCCATTCCCACCACCGCCATGAGCTCTTTGAACATGCCGTCGGTCATGCCTTTGTTTCTGGCCCCAACCGTATGCGAAGCAATGCAATACCCGCACTGATTGCTGACGCTCACCGCCAGGTAAACCATCTCCTTCGTCACCGGATCAAGCGCCCCCGGCGCCATGATCTGCTTGATGTCTTCCCACGTGCGCTTCAGCATCGCCGGATCATGCGCGATCGCCTTCCAGAAATTATTGATCCAGTCAGTCTTGCGGGTTGCCATGATGTCGTCATAAACCGATCGCACTTCCGGGCTCGCGTCTTTGTATTCAATAAGGCCAAGCGTTGCCATGTATGCTCCAGAAGTCAAAAGATTACCGCAAGAAACCCAGAAGCAGAAAGTTTTCTTTGCGCAAAGGACGTCTTGCGACCTTTGCAGTTAATAGCCTTGGTCGACCGGCAACTCACCACTCAGCAGCTGCCCCAAACCAGCCGCCGGACACCGCATGCCTAAATAAAACTGCCCAAACAACGCATACACCGCGCTCACTTCGTCAAATCGCATTTCGTAGATCAGTTTCTTAAACACCAGCGGATCATCCGCGAACAGGTCCACTCCCCACTCCCAATCGTCGAACCCAATCGACCCGGTAATAATCTGCCGCACTTCCCCCGCATATCGCCTTCCGATCAGCCCGTGCTCGTTCATCTGCCGCGCCCGTTCTTCAATGGGCAGGGAATACCAGTTCTTGGCCTCGCCCCGCCGTCGATCCATGGGATAAAACGAAACGTATCGATGCTTGGGCAGCTCCGGAAACAAACGCGGATGCATGGCCTCCTTCTGCCGCGCCAGCACCTCCGCGATCTCCCGCTTCCACTTGTCTGAGTGCGCTTCAATGCCGCGATCTTTCAAATCCCGATAAGCCTTGATCGTAGATTCGTACAGCCCAAGCTCGATCACCGACAAGTAAGAGGTCGTCGGCTCCAGAAAATCGCTCAATCGCAGCTGCGCCAGCTGTAATTCCGCCAGATTCAATTCATCAAACGATCGCCGGAAATGAACCAGCATCAGATCGCCCTTGTGCCCGAGCAATGAAAATAAGCCGGATTGTCCTCCGGAATTCTGCTCCATCCGGCCGAGAACGCCCGCCGCCTCCTCGACGCTCGCCGCCTTTTCCGCCGCGCCCAGCTGCCGCCACGCGGCCCAGCGGACACGCATCATCTGATGCAAAACGCTGTAGCCTTCAATGGTCAGGGGTACAGCAGGTATCTCGTCGGAAACAGTTTTCGGCGCAACCAGCCGGGAAGATGACATAAGTGATCCTCGATTTGTTCGACCGACTATTGTAACTGGAGGGTCCGAGCTCAGGGTTTAAGAATACGGTGCAGGAAGCTTCTTCTGCCGCCGAAACTGGCGCATCTCATTCGCTTGGTGGCTACGGATACGCAACGCGGACCGCGGCTTGCCGGTGCACAGCTGAACGAACCCAGCCTTGCGCCGAGGCCATCTTGCGGCAGCTGGCTGACGCAGCAGGAAATCGAGGAAATGTCCGCAACCGACCACGCGTTAGTAATCGGCTCGATCCCAACAGTCGCGCCCTATTTCCGACCAACCTGCCTGGTCACCTTCAACCGCAAATTCCCGCGGATTCGAGTAACCGTGGTTGAGGAATTCACCAGCGACCTTCTGGATCGCCTGGAAGGCGGAGTGCCCGACCTGGTGTTGCTGGCCCTGCTCGTCGCAGGCAGCAATTTTCTCTCTGAGGAAGTTCTCCGCGAACGCTTGTATCTCGTGGTGCCCGAGACCATCGCCTGGCGAAACAATCGACCATCCATCTCAAGCAGGTAGAAAAAGATCCATTCCTATTGCTGAAGGAAGGCCACTGCTTCCGGGACAACACGCGTTCTGCCTGCGGACGCGCCCGACTGGATCCCAACGTCGTCTTCGAAAGCGGTCAGTTCACCACAATTCTGCCCATGGTCGCCGCCGGCACCGGGGTTTCGGTGGTGCCGCAAATGGCAGTCGAGTCTCGCCCGGGATGCCGCTTCATCCCCCTCGCCGATGAGGGGGCATGTCGCCGCGTGGACATCGTACAACTCAAGCAGCATTTTCGCAGCCGCGCCCATCATGCATTTCTTAAGCACATACAACAACCCGCGTCGGCGAAAACTCGCGATGAAGATGAGCTGATCGCCTGAGGACAAAGCGTCGAACTAGAAGCGATGCGCAGCCTCGCTTGTCATAGGTTCGAGCAAACTCCATCAGCGCCAGCGTTTCACGGACGGCCAGAGTTGCGCGAGCGTGCCGAACTTTGCGCCCCTGCAGATGAAGACGTCGATTTCACGCTCCAGCGCATAGGGATTGTCTGCCGACGTGCCCACGTACTCGACGTTCTCCCAGAGTTGCTCGAGCGTTTCCTTGCGGTCGTCGAGAACAATCATGCAATTGCCTGAATATCCTCTTGGCCCCCAGAGGAAGTAGGTCTGATGGCCACTGAGGGCAGGAGGCAGGCCGTAACGTCGGCCAAGGAAATCGATGGCGCCGGCCTGGCCGTAATCCTGGGCGAAGATGCCGCAATCGCCGCGCTCTCCCGGAGTGAGCCGGTTCCAGGCGTGCGCGGTCTCGGCCACGATTTCTTCCCAGCCGAACTGGTCGGCGTACCACTGGGGCAAAACTGCTCGCTCGTGACTGTGTTCCATCACCGGCAATTTCATCGGCAGGTATTTCATGTAAGCAATGAATCGATCCGGAGACAGAATTGGCACAACAACGGGGGCAAGGTGGGCGCCGGCAGCGAGCAGCAGCACGACGATCGCCGGTTTCATCCAGGTCAATCGCGGCCGGTCGATCGCGTTTTCGATGCTCACCGCGCCCGCCGCCAGGAGCATCGGATAGATCGGAGCAAGGTAGTAATTCTTGCCGTGGAGAACGAAGAAGACGGTATAGCAGACCAGGTAACTCCAGCCAAGCACGCGGTAGATCTTCAGTCGTTGCGAAAAGAAGAGCGCAATCAAGCCAGTGATCCAGATGGGCGCGGTAAGAGGAAGAACCAGCAACGTCTGCTGGAAGAAGTATGGCAACGGGCCCAGCACAACATCGCGACCCTCCGCCTTGATGTTCCGCATCAATTCGACGAAAGGCCAGTGGTAGTGAACGTTCCACAGGAAATTGGGCAGGAAAACCAGGAAAGCCGCGAGCCCGCCCAGCCAGATCCATTTGTCGGCGAAGACGCGGCGTTGCTCCGTGAGCAGCAGGCCGACCACGATGCCGAAGCCGAACAGCGCGATAGAATACTTCTCCTCCATGCCCAGGCCTGCGACGATGCCGAACCAGACCCAGTTGCGAGGATCATTGCGCTTGATGGCGAGAATCGCGAAATAGGCGCAACCCATCCAAAGATTCGGTTCGAGACAGTTTGTTCCCAGCAAGCTACCGTTGGAGAGGTACTGCGGCGCGACGAGGATCGTCACCGCACTGAGTAGAAGCGCGAATCGACGTCCGCCAAGTTCGTGGGCGAGGACCGCGGCTTGCACCACCAGAAGAGAAGACGCCAACGCCGGGATAAAGCGCACGCTACGCAACGAGTCTCCCAGCATCGCCCGGAAGACGTGGATCAAGAAAGGAATGAGCGGTGGCTGGTCGACATATCCCCAAGCGAGATGATCTCCGCAGGCCATGTAATCAAACTCGTCGCGGAAGTATCCGTAGCGATTGTTGAAGTAGCAATGAAAGAGTAGTTTGGCCAGAGCGATGGCCAGAACGATCAACATGCCACCGGCGAAGAAAGATTGCCGTCGGTCAGGAACGGCTGGGTTCGCGGAGGTGCTCGCCATAGAGGAGATCAAGGATAATGGCAGAGACCGGTCTATGTCATGGCCGGGGTTGCGGCACCCTGGGTCACAGCCATCTCGATCACGGCTACAATCTAAGCGTCCCTCTGGAGGGAAAGCACCTAAATGAGCGACCTCATCCAATTCACGAAAGACGGCGACATCGCCATCATCACCATCAACAACCCGCCGGTGAATGCCATAAGCCCAGGTGTCCCGGAAGGAATTTCCGAGGCCATTGATCAGATCAACAAAGACAGCGCGGTAACCGCAGCAGTAGTCATCGGAGGCGGGCGCACTTTCATTGCCGGCGCAGACATTAAAGAATTCACCAAGATGACCTCAGGCAAGGCTAAAACCGGCCCAGGTTTGCTCCCGCTCTTGCTGAAGATAGAAAACTGTTCCAAGCCGGTGGTGATGGCGATTCACGGCACTGCGTTCGGCGGCGGCCTGGAGGTGGCCATGGCCGGCCACTACCGTGTGGCCGCACCCAGCGCCCAAGTCGGACAGCCGGAAGTGAAACTCGGCCTCATTCCCGGAGCTGCGGGTACGCAACGCCTGCCGCGGCTTGCGGGCGTCGCCAAAGCAGTTGAGATGTGCACGGATGGAAACCCGGTCAAGGCGCCAGACGCGCTCAAAGCTGGCATCGTCGATCAGTTGATTGAAGGTGATCTCGCTAAAAGGCGCCGTTGCGTTCGCACGCGAGATCGCAGCGCAAGCCTGCCCCTAAAACTCGCGAACGCAATCAGAAGCTGGGTGCGCCTGAGCAAAATGCGCCGATCTTTGCTGCTGCCCGCGAAACCGCCCGCAAGAAGCAACGCAACCTGATCGCGCCGCTCGCCGCCATCGACGCCATCGAAGCCGCCACCAGGTTACCTTTCGAGGAAGGCTGCCAGGTCGAAGCCAAGCTGTTCATCGATTGTCTCTACTCCGATCAGTCGAAGGCTCTCATCCATGTGTTCTTCGGCGAGCGTGAAGTGGCCAAGGTTCCGGATATTCCAAAAGAAACATCTACCCATTCCGATCAATTCCGCCGCGGTCGTCGGCGCCGGAACCATGGGCGGCGGCATCGCCATGGTATTTGCCAACGCCGGTATTCCCGTCTTGCTCAAAGATGCCGACCAGGCTGCCCTCGACCGCGGGCTCGCCAACATTCGCAAAAACTATGCCACGTCAGTGCAGCGCGGACGCTTCACCCAGCAATCCGTCGATGAGCGGCTAAACCTGATCAAACCCACCCTCAGTTACGACGATTTCAGCCAGGCCGGACATGGTGATCGAGGCAGTCTTCGAAGGCATGGCTCTCAAGAAGGAGGTCTTCGGCGAACTCGATCGCGTGTGCAAGCCGGGAGCAATCCTGGCCAGCAACACCTCTACGCTGAATATTGACGAGATCGCTTCCGCCACCTCGCGGCCCACGTCCGTCATTGGCACGCATTTCTTCAGCCCGGCCAACGTAATGCGGCTGCTCGAAATCGTGCGTGGCAAAGCCAGCGGCAAAGAAGTGATCGCCACCTGCATGCAGCTCTCAAAAAAACTAGGGAAGATCGGCGTGCTGGTCGGCAACTGCCGCGGCTTCGTGGGCAATCGCATGTTCCATCCCTACGTCCGCGAAGCGGTTTTTCTGGTGGAAGAAGGCGCCAGCGTAGAAGCGGTCGACAAGGCGCTCTACGATTTCGGCATGGCCATGGGCCCGCTCGCCACCAACGATCTGGCCGGACTCGACGTAGGCTGGCGCATCCGCAAGGAATATCGCCATCTGGAGAAACCTGGCGTCCGTCAAGCCTTCGCGGGCGACAATCTATGCGAGATGGGCCGCTTCGGCCAGAAGACCGGCGCAGGCTGGTACAAATACGACGAGAATCGCCGGCCGAACGCCAGATCCGGAAGTGGCCGCGCTGACGAAAAAATGGTCCGCTGAAGCCGGCATCCCGCAGCGCGAGATTTCAGCAGAAGAGATCGTCGATCGCTGCATCTACGCCCTGGTCAACGAAGGCGCGCGCATTCTCGAAGAGGGATACGCGTTGCGCGCGGTCGATATCGACATCATCTACATCAACGGCTACGGCTTCCCAGCCTATCGCGGCGGCCCCATGTGGTACGCCGACACCGTCGGACTAAAGAAAGTCTACGAGCGCATCAGCTGAATTTCATCGCGCCCATGGCGAACTCTGGGAACCCGCCCCGCTGCTGAAACAATTGGCCGCGGAAGGCCGTACCTTCGCCGACTTGGATAAACAAAAAGTTGCAGCCGGATAGCCTTTTGAACCATCCCATAGTGTTCGAAGCCAACGACGATCGACTAACATGAGAGAAGCCGTAGTAGTCGCCAGTTCGCGCACCGGCCTTGCGAAATCATTTCGCGGCTCCTTCAACATGACGCGGCCGGAGGATCTGGCCGCCCATTGCATCAAGGACGTTCTGCGCAAGACCCCGCAACTCGATCCGAACGAAATCGAAGACGTGATTCTCGGCTGCGGCCAACCCCACGGCGTGCAAGGCCACAACATCGCTCGGGTTGCCGCGCTGCACGCCGGACTGCCGGTTTCGACTGCGGCAATCACCGTGAACCGCTTCTGCTCTTCCGGTCTGCAGGCCATTGCCATGGCCGCTCACCAGATCGTGAGCTGATGGCGCCGAGGCCGCTATCGGCGGAGGCGTAGAAACCATCAGCCTCATAGTTCGCGATAACGATCCCAGCCCGGCGCTCAAGCAGAAATATCCCGGCATCTACATGGTGATGGGAGAAACCGCCGAGGTCGTCGCCAAACGCTACCAGATCAGCCGCCAGGCCCAGGATGAATATTCGCTGATCAGCCAGCAACGCACCGCGCGCGCCCAGCAGGAAGGCTTTTTTGCCGGCGAAATCGCTCCTATGAAAGTCACGAAAGCGGTGCTCGATAAAAAAACCGGCGGAGTAATCGGCACCGAAGAAGTCTGCTGTGACCGCGACGAATGCAACCGCCCCGACACCACGCTCGAAGGATTGCTCGCGCTCAAGCCTCACTTCGATCCCAACAGCGGCCAGGGCTCGGTCACCGCAGGGAATTCGTCCCAACTTTCAGACGGCGCTTCCGCCACTCTTCTCATGTCGCGCCAGCGCGCCGACGAACTCGGCATCCCGTACAAACTGATTTTCCGCGGCTTCCAGGTCGCCGGTTGCGAGCCCGACGAAATGGGCATCGGTCCAGTATTTGCCGTCCCCAAACTGCTCCGTCGCCAGGGACTGAAAATGGAAGACATCGACCTCTGGGAACTCAACGAAGCTTTCGCGGTCCAGGTGATTTATTGCCGCGACCGTCTCGGCATCCCCATGGACAAACTCAACGTGAATGGCGGATCAATCTCCATCGGCCATCCCTTCGGCATGACCGGTTCGCGCATGGTGGGAACGATCGCCAACGAGATGGACCGCCGCAAATCGCGCTACGGCGTCGTGACCATGTGCGTAGGCGGCGGCCAGGGCGCAGCGGGCCTGTTCGAGCGGCCAACTGGCAACTGACCACTGATAACTGAACACTGGAAGTTCTTACCATGAACCATGCCAAACTCACCGCGCAACAGATTCGCGACTTCCTGCCCAAGGTTCCGTTTGCCGCGCTGCTCGGAATAAAACTTACTCGCGTCCATCGCGACGGCGTCACCATCGAGTGCGCCCTGCGTCATGAGCTGACCAATAGCTCTGGCGTCGCTCACGGAGGCGTCGCGGCCACCCTGGCCGATGCAGCGGTCGGCATGGCGCTTAACCGTCATTTCGGCGGCAAGCGTCCGGTCACCACGGTCGAAATGAAGATCAATTATTTTCTTCCCGCTGACGAAGGACCGCATCTTTGCCCGCTCTCGCCTTCTTCGTATTGGTTCAACTCTCTGCGTCGGAAGCGTTGACCTGACCGACGCGCAAGGGCAACCAGCTGGGCACGGCTCTCGTGACTTACATGTTGCTGGATGCCCGCGGAACCAAAACGCCGGCTTAGCGAAAGAACGTATTCCATGCCGCCTCTGGTTGATCGAAAATCTCGATGCTCTGAAAGATTTTGTGGGCCGCGAAATCGCGCATCACCGACTGGTTCGAAATCACCCAGGACCGCATCCGCCAATTTGCCGAAGCCACCGAAGATCGCCAGTGGATCCATCTTGATCCCGATCGGGCGCAACGGGAATCGCCCTATGGCACCACCATCGCGCATGGGTTTCTGACGCTCTCGCTGCTCAGCCATCTTGTCGGAGCAGGCGCTGCAGATTCAAAGTGGCGTCGGCATGACCGTAAATTATGGATTGAACCGCGTCCGTTTCCCGGCGCCGGTTCCTGCCGATTCTAAAATCCGCGCCCGCTTCACTCTGCAATCGCTAAAGGATGTGGGCAACGCCCGTGAAGCTGTCTTTTCGGTCTCGTGGAATTCAAGATCAGGAAGGCCAGGGAAGCCGAAGCCCTGTTGCGTCGCGGAGTGGGTTATCCGTTACTACCCTCGCGACATCGGATTTCAGCCCCAGAACGCGTCCGAATATAGCCCACGGCCAAGCCGTGGTCAAAGTGGAACGAGACCGAGCCCCAACCGGGCGCAAGCAGGTTCGCACACGCTTTTAGCGCTACATTGTTGGCCTTGGTCTGGCAATAACAGCGACTGCAAGTCGCGCTTTCCAACAACTTTCAACTGTCTCACTCCGGCCATTGCGGGCCCCCGGCACCGGCGCTATAGTTGTCCGGCAATCGCATGGAGGCGCCCATGGCTGTAGCCACGCAAAACCCTCTCAACATTCCCGCACCTCCCACGTTTGCCAGCTTGGCAGAGGAGCGCCAGCATCGCAAGCAACGCCTGGCCGGCGCGTTCCGCCTGTTCTCGCGCTTCGGATTCGACGAAGGCGTGGCCGGACACATCACCGCTCGCGACCCTGAACACCTCGATCATTTCTGGGTCAATCCTTTCGGCATGCACTTCGGCCAGATTCGTGTGTCCGACCTGATTCTTGGTAAACGACCGCGGCGAGGTCGTGGAAGGGAAGTACCCGGTCAACGGCGCAGCTTTCGCCATTCACTCCCAAGTCCACGCCGCCCGTCCCGATGTCGTAGCCGCCGCTCACGCCCATTCGTTATACGGAAAGACCTGGTCCTCGCTCGGACGCTTGCTGGATCCCATCACTCAGGACGTGTGCGCCTTCTACGATGACCATTCTGTGTTCGCGGACTTTACCGGCGTGGTTATGAGAACTTCGGAAGGCGAGCGCATTGCCGAAGCCCTGGGCAACAAGAAAGCCATCATCCTGCGCAATCATGGCCTGTTGACCGTAGGCCACACCGTCGACGAGGCCGCGTGGTGGTTCATCACCATGGAACGAAGCTGCCAGGCCCAGTTGATGGCCGAGGCCGTCGGCACTCCGATAAAGATCGACACGGCTAATGCGGCTGTTACACAACAGCAGATTGGATCGCACATGGCTGGCTGGTTCCAGTTCCAACCGCTCTGGGCGCGCATCGTCCGCGAACAACCCGATCTGCTGGAGTGAGGGGTTAATGGAGCACGGGCGTCCCGCCCGTACAAAACTCGCAAATCTTTCGCTGCAGCGCCTTCAAGTCTGCGACTGCTGTCTCGCGGTGTCGTGTATCATCCCAGCGGGGTTCCGGACAACTTCCCCTAAGAGAGTTGGCAAGGCTGACCATGAATGTGCCGCTTACGCCCATTCGCTGTCTGTACCGCGCGGTTGATCTTTACGGAAAAAAGATTGGCGTGGTTTCCGGCTCCGAGCTCGTTCACCTATGCCCAATTCGGAGAGCGCTGCGAACGCCTCGCCGCCGGGCTTCTTGTCAGAGGGCATCCGCCCCGGGCGATCGGGTCGCCTATCTCAGCTTCAACAATCATCAGCTTCTGGAAGGCTATTACGGACCACCGCTGATTCGGGCCATCTCGATGCCGCTCAACGTGCGCCTGCAGCCCGCCGAGCTGACCACTATTCTGAATCACGCCAGCGCCAGCATGCTGGTCTTCGAAAGCGATTTTGCCCCTCTGGTTCAGGAGCTGCGAAAAGCCTGTCCCAGCATCCGGCGTTATGTCGCGATTGACCAGCCGGTCCCGCAAGCAGATCTGTATCTGGAAGACCTGCTGGCGCGCGACCGCATTTCGCGTCCCGACATTTTCTCGTTCGACGAAAATGAAATCGCCGAACTCTTCTACACCAGCGGCAGCACCGGTACACCCAAGGGAGTGACGCTGTCGCACCGCACGCTGTACCTGCACGCGCTGGCTATACTCGCTTCTTTTCCCTGCAAAGACACCGACGTGGAGCTGCACACCATCCCTCTGTTTCACGCCAATGGCTGGGGACGTCCGCAGAGCGTCACCATGAAGGGCAGCAGGCACGTCATGGTCCGCCGCTTCGAGCCGGCTCTACGTGCTGCGCATCATCCAGGAAGAGAAGGCCACCGCGATGACCCTCGTCCCCACCATGGCCAATGCGCTCCTGAATTGTCCTGAACTCGGCAAGTTCGAAACTTCCAGCATGAAAGTGATCACCACCGGCGGAGCCGCCTCATCTCCCGAACTGATCGCCCGCCTGGAGCAGGCTTTCCACTGCGAAGTATGTTCCGGTTACGGCCTCACCGAAACCGCTCCCGTGGTCACCACGGCCCAGACCAAAGGCAACCGTGGCCTGCGCGGACGAAACCGAGCGGCTCACCCACCTCGCAGCCGCAGGCTGGCCGCTGGTCGGCTCCGAAGTTCACGTCGCTGATGCGCAAATGCACGACGTACCCCGCGACATGCGAGCCGTGGGCGAAGTGGTGGTCCGCGGCGACAATGTGATGGACGGCTACTACCGCGAGGCCGACGCCACCAAAGCCGCCATCACCGACGACTGGCTGCACACCGGAGACATGGCGGTCTGGGACGAAGAGAACTACATCCACATCGTCGACCGCAAGAAAGACATCATCATCAGCGGTGGCGAAAATATTTCTTCGATCGAGGTTGAGAAAGCCATCTTCGCCCACCCGGCGGTCCTCGAATGCGCGGTCGTCTCAGCCCCCGATCCGCAATGGGGCGAGATTCCGGTCGCCATCATTGTTCTGAAGCCCGGTCAGCAACTGAGCGAAGAACAATTGCTGTGTGTCGCTTAAAGCCCGCATTGCCAAATACAAAATGCCCCGCCTGATCAAGTTTGTAGAAGGCCCGCTGCCAAAAACAGGAACCGGAAAAATGCTCAAACGCGAACTCCGCGAAGCTTTCTGGAGCGGCAAATCCACCCGCGTCCAGGGATAACTAATCATCGCCCTGTCATCCTGAGCGGAGTAGCTGCGTCACTTCACGAAGCAGCCGCGCAGTCGAAGGGCCCCTACAGTTCTACCGCAGATGCTGAATTAAGCCCGCTTGTAGCGTCTGCATCTTGCCGGCTGTCGGGCGGGCGTCCCGCCCGCCCCCGGGACCTGCAACGGCGAACCGTTACCCACTGGCCTCAACCAAGCCCCTCGCGTATATTGGACGCCCTCGCCCATGAGCGAAGCCCCCTCAAAATCCGTCACCATCCGCGATCTGCAAAGCGTCGAAGAATCTGGAGCAAGCCGAAGCAGTCGAACAAGAAGTATGGGGACTCGCCGATCGCGACGTCATGCCCCTGGCCCTGATGATTGCCACCAAAGAAGCGGGCAGCGTCTGGATAGGCGCCTTCGATGGCCCGAAGCTGGCCGGCTTCGCCTTTGGCTTTCTGGGAATGGAGGCCGGACACCTTACCTTGCACTCGCACATGCTCGCGGTCCGTCGAGCCCTATCGCGACCTCGACCTGGGCTACAAACTCAAGCTGGCCCAGCGTGAACGTGCTCTCGCCATGCGAGTCTCCGAGATGACCTGGACCTTCGATCCCTTGCAGAGCCGAAATGCACACCTCAACTTCGGCAAGCTGGGCGTGGTCTCCGATATCTACAAGATCGATTTCTACGGGCCGGAAACTTCCAGCATCCTCCACCAGAACGGCACCGATCGCTTGTGGGTGAGGTGGCCGCTCGCCAGCCGTCGAGTGCGCGATCGCCTGCAAGGCAAGGAATACCGGCCCGAGGTTCTGGACGCCTTTTCGCGCTTGCAGCCGCTGGTCCAGTTCAACGGCGACGGCAAACCGCTCCGCAACGATCTGCCCGCCGCGCTGGCTCGCCAGCGCATCGCGATCCAGATTCCCAGCGACATCGGAGCCGTCGAACAAAAAGACCCGGGCCTGGCCCGCGAGTGGCGGGAAGCCACCAGGTGGGCGTTCACCGAAGCCCTACGCGCCGGTTTCTTCGTGGCCGAGTTCGCCCGCACCGTTCGCGGCAAACAGGGCCCAGGCAACTACCTGCTGGAGAAGGGAACCGTCGCGGAATATGTCCCCGAGTTGCAGAGAAGGCCCGACACCTCTAGCTAACCTGCAAATCGGATCCAAGCGCATCGAGCCGCAGAGCGGCGCAAGAATGCAGCCCAGGGCGCAAGCCCTGGGTGAAACCGCGGAGATGACACAGCCCGAAAGGGCGAAAGAATGGTTGTAACGGATCACGGCACACAAAAACCGTGCCTCTTGTCCGCGCCCACATGGCAGATCCCGCCAATCCGGTCCTTCTCTACGACGGCGTGTGCGGACTCTGCAATCGCCTGGTGCAGTTTGTCCTCAAGCGCGATAACCAAGCCGTCACTTCCGTTTCGCCTCTCTGCAAAGTGACTACGCCGCCCGAATCCTGCAGCATCACGGCCTTGATCCTCATGATCATGGATACCCTCTACGTCGTCGAAGAATCTGGCCAACGGCTGCCGCCCGCTCCGATGCCGTGATTCTCGTTATTGCGCGAACTGGGAGCCTTCTGGCGCGTCGCCTCCCTTGTGCTGCGCATTTGTCCGAGATCGTTACGCGACTGGGGATACCGAGTCGTGGCCCGTCACCGCTACCGAGTCTTCGGAAAATACGAAAGCTGCCTGCTTCCCGAAGAGAAATACCGGGACAGATTTCTGGACGCGTGATCCGAGCAGCGGTAGAGAAGTGCATTCACCACGAAGGAGCTCACAAGGTTTCACGATCTTCGTGTACCTTTGTGTCCTTCGTGGTTGACGCATTTATGACGCTACGCTCGCAATGCAGACATTCCGCGCCCGCCCTTGTAGAATCTGCAGTGCGCTTTCCTGAAGTTCAATAACACGAGGGACCAGCATGCCCGAGAAGCCTCCTGCCGCCGATGCCCGCAGCAATATCGAGTCTGTCCTGCACGAAGATCGAAAATTCGAATGCCCCGAGCACTTCCGCCAGCAGGCGCACATCAAGAGCCTGGAGGACTACGAGCGCATCTACCGCGAATCGGTCGAGCAACCGGAGAAATTCTGGGCCGGAATCGCGAGCGAGCTGCACTGGTTCAAGAAGTGGGACAAGGTCCTGGAATGGAAAGCGCCCTGGGCCAAATGGTTTGTCGGCGGCCAGCTCAATATTTCTTACAACTGTCTCGACCGCCATGTGCAAGACCGCCCGCAAGAACAAAGCCGCGTTGATCTGGGAGAGCGAGCCCGGCGAAGTCCGCACCCTAACCTATCAGCAACTTCATCGCGAAGTGCAGAAGTTCGCCAACGTCCTGAAATCGCTCGGCGTCAGAAAAGGCGACCGGGTTGCCATCTACATGGGGATGACCCCCGAGTTGCCCGTCGCCATGCTGGCCTGCGCCCGCATCGGCGCCCCGCACACGGTCGTGTTCGGCGGATTTTCCTCCAACGCCCTCGTCGATCGCATCCACGACTCTCAAGCTGTCGCCGTCATCACTCAGGACGGTTCCTACCGCCGCGGCGCCGAGGTCAAACTATTTCCCGCAGTCGAAGAAGCGCTGAAGTCCTGTCCATCGGTGAAGCACGTGGTGGTCTACAAGCGAACCGGAACGCCGGTCAACATGCAGTCTGGCCGCGACCACTGGTGGCACGAACTGATGGCCAAGGCATCGGACAATTGTCCCGCCGAGCCTCTCGATGCCGAGCACCCGCTCTACATCCTCTACACCTCTGGAACCACCGGCAAGCCCAAGGGCGTGGTCCACACCACTGGCGGCTATTCCGTTGGCACTTACATCACCATGAAGTGGATCTTCGACATCAAGGAAGAAGACACCTACTGGTGCTCGGCCGACATCGGATGGGTCACCGGCCACAGTTACATCGTCTACGGACCGCTGCAAAACGGCACCACCTGCGTGATGTACGAAGGCGCGCCCAACTTCCCCGAGCCCGACCGCTTCTGGAGCATCATCGACCGCCACCAGGTAAGCATCTTCTACACCGCGCCCACCGCGATTCGCACCTTCACCAAGTGGGGCGACGAGTGGCCGAAGAAACACAAACTCGACAGCCTGCGTCTGCTGGGCACGGTCGGGGAGCCCATCAATCCCGAAGCGTGGATGTGGTACCGCGAACTCATCGGTCACAACCGCTGCCCCATCGTCGACACCTGGTGGCAGACTGAAACCGGACACATCATGCTCAGCCCCATTCCCGGCGCGATTGCCACCAAGCCGGGCTCGGCCACGCGTCCCTTCCCGGGTGTCGTTCCCGAGGTCGTCACCATGGATGGCAAACCCGTGCCTGAAGGCTCGGGCGGATTTCTCGTGCTCAAGCAGCCCTGGCCGGGAATGCTGCGCACGATCTACGGCGATCCCGACCGCTACGTGGAGCAATACTGGTCGCAAATCCCTGGCACCTACTTCACCGGCGACGGCGCCCGCAAAGATAAAGACGGCTACTTCTGGGTGATGGGGCGGGTGGATGACGTGATCAATGTTTCCGGCCACCGCCTCAGCACGATGGAAGTAGAGTCCGCGCTGGTCGCGCACGAAGCAGTAGCGGAAGCCGCCGTCGTGGCGCGTCCCGACGAAATCAAAGGTCAAGCCATCTCGGCATTCGTCACGCTGGAGCAGGGAAGAAAGCCCACCACCGAACTGAAAGATGAGCTGAGGAAATGGGTCGCCAAAGAAATTGGCGCCATGGCGAAGCCTGACGACATCCGCTTCACCGACACGCTGCCCAAAACCCGCAGCGGGAAAATCATGCGACGGCTGTTCCGCGAACTCGCCAGCAGTGGCGACGTGAAAGGCGACACCACCACGCTGGAAGACTTTGGCGTCATCGCGAAGCTGAAGGAAAGCGAAGAAGGCTAGTCTCCCTCGACCACGTGGGGACAGCCGCCCTCGGCTGTTCAGTCGAGCGAAGCTCGACAGGGTTTTGTGGCAAAGACTGTTTTAAGCGTGGGTACCGACCTGCGGAGCTTCGCTCCGCCGGACAGCCGAGAGCCTGCCCTGAGCGAAGTCGAAGGGGCGGTTGTCCCGACCCTCCGAAAGATTTACTCGCCCGCGCCCATCATCACAATCGGCATGGTCGGTGCGGACGACCCCTGCTCCGGCTCGACCGTAATGGCAAAGGCTTTGGCCTCCACGCCGCCGGCAACGGCGGTTCAACCACAGTCGCGCTGCCACGGGCATCGGGCTTGAACACTCCCGGCCGGAATGGGCGCTCCGTTTGTCGGGATCAGCCACAGCTCATAAGCTTTCTGCGGCGGCAAGCTGGCATGTTGCTGGCCAGGAAAATCAGACTCGAACGTTCCCGCACGTAGATCGCTTTGCCCTGCGGCTGCGGCGGAGCCTGCGCTGCCACCAGTGTCACACGCAGCGCGTCCGTCGAAGTCAGCGTGGACACCACTTCCCGTGCACGCTCGAGCTGCGCCTGCTGTTGCGCCGATTCGTCCTGCAACCGGCCACCCTCTGGGCCAGACGGTCGCTCTGCTGCCAGAAGAAGCCCGCCACCAATAGAGGCACTGCTGCTGCCAACCAGGGCAGGAGCGTCCATGAAGATCGGCGGGCGGCCCCAATCTTCTGTGCTCGGGTTCCT
Source organism: Terriglobia bacterium (assembly GCA_963803655.1). GTDB lineage: Bacteria > Acidobacteriota > Terriglobia > Terriglobales > Acidobacteriaceae > JAIQFF01. The sequence continues at coordinate 478,952 of CAWDNR010000003.1, read as the reverse complement.
TCGCGATCGCCTTCAACAATCGTTCGCGGGAGCGTCGCGGCGGCGCAGGTCCAGACGCTGAAAGCGCGAGCAAAGCCATATCTCCGCGCAATCGCTCCAGCTCGCGACGGCAGGACGAGCACCCTTCCAGATGCTTCTCGAGCGTAACCCGCTCATCGCCCTGAAGTGCTTCCAGGGCCAGCAGTGCCAGATCGTCAGCGAATTGTTCGTGCGCGCTCATTCCGCAAAAGCCTTCCGCAGGGCCTGCAATCCAGTCCGAATGCGAGTCTTGACCGTACCCAGCGGTTCTCCGGTCTTGGTCGCAATCTCCGTATGGGTCAGGCCTTCAAAGTAAGCCATCTCCAGTGCGCTGCGTTGAGGCACCGGCATGCCGCCCAGCGCGCCCCGAACCGTCTCCATGGCACGGGCCCGTTCCGCGTCGCCCGCCATATCGGGTTCGACTGACACCACTACGTCCGCGATATCGGTTTCCGGACGCCGCCTGCGCAGACCATCAATCGCGCGGTTCCGCGTAATTACTGCCAGCCACGCGCCGAGGTTGCCACGGCTCGAGTCGAACGCGGCGGGATTGCGCCACAACTGCATAAACACTTCCTGCAACACGTCCTCCGCGGCGCCCGTATCGCCCAGCACTCGCAACGCCACCGCATACACCAGGGAAGAATAGCGGTCGTAGAGCGCGGCCATCGCGCTCTCGTCACCCGAGCGTATCGCCCACACCAGCGAAGCCTCGCTCATCCCTCCCTTTAGTTCAGCGCCGGACAAAGCGTTATCTCATCCTTTCAAAAGTACGGTTGCAAGCCCTCAGCGGATTGGTCGGGCCCTGCTTAGCTTTGTACCATCGGCTTGGCCAACAAGCAGTTACGCACGATGGTTGGCTCCGCACTGCGTGCGAAACCATAACAGTATCTTCGTTGGTTCGACAAGCCGTCGCGATGGCTTCGAAACAGGGGGAGTGAAATATTGCCAAGCGAAGGTACTAAAGGTACTAAATGGGAGAGGTAAGGCGCATCGGCGTAGCCATGGTCAGCACGGGCGCCTAGTCATGAGTTCGCCCCAAACTGCCGCCCGTCACTCGACTGAGAACTGAGAACGATGAACTGGCAACTGAAGGTAGATCCAGTCAACGCCGTCCACTCCAGGAAAACTGACCCTACTGGCTCTTCATGGTCAGCTGTCTCTCTTCCGGCGTCATCTGTTTCCACAATACTTCCAGGTCCCGCTGTACTCGGGAATTCCCAGGGTCCCCGTGTAGCGCTTTGGCGAACCAGCGATAGGCGGTAGGAAGATCGCGGTTCACGCAGTGCCCGGTCGCGTACATCGCGCCCAGCAGGGTCTGTGCCTTGGCATTCGATTGTCGTGCGCCGATTTGAAGGTTTCTTTGCGCCCGCTCACAATCCTGCGGAACCCCTTGTCCATACAGATATCTTTCTCCGTCGGCCACTAGCCGGTCTTCAAAGGTGGGAGAAGGAAGTGCGGGCGAGGGCTTGGGACTCACCGATTTCGGCGCTGGTACCGCGGGCGCGACAGGCATCTCCTTTGGGGCTGGTTCCGTAGCCTCGGGCTCGCTTACCTGCGACGATGCCGCAGTCGGGGCCTTCGTGACGGTCTCCCCGGAATCAGGGATTTCATTGGGTTGCGGCGTTGGCTCAGCTGGCTTTGCGGCGGAAACGTTAGCGGGAGTAGCGCTGCCGACAGGCTCCGCAGCAGGAGCATGCGCCGCTTCGCCGCTTGGCGGTTGGGCCTCCGGTGGCGCTGGATTCGCGGTCGGCTCAACGGGCACGACCGGAGCCGCCGCCGCCGCCGCAGAATCCGGAGGCGGAACCGGGGCCGAGTTCGCCGTTGCGTGACTACCCACTGTCGGTTTCGGAATATATCCCGACCATGGATAGCCGTCACGCTGCCAGTGCCACGCCAGCAAGGCTCCGCTCACCACCAGCAGAAGCAAAGCAAGGTAAAGTCGCGTGTGGCCCTGGGCCGGCTCGTCTTCCAGCAGGTAATCCAAGTCGCGATACCGTTCGTCCCCCAGCCCCAAAAAAGAAGGACCGCTCACCGGGACTCTGACTCTCTCGCGCCCTGGGTCATTCGGGACTGCCGCCGGTGGCGGTCCAAGGGGAGCTCCGCATATGCCGCAGAATCGATATTGCGGATTATTCTCCTGGCCGCATTGAACGCATCGCACTGTCATGGCTACCGGCATAACTATACTAATTCAGATGCGACTTCGGCATGATCCTTTGGTATGCCGCCCCATGCCACCTCGGCAATGGCCATGTGGGACCGGGTTTCCAACCCGATCACGCCGAGCAAGGCTTCGGCGATGCTTTTAGCCTCGGAGCATGTACATTCTGCCCTTTACCTTTACACCCTGGTCTACAGCGTGTTACCTTAATTGCACGTTACGAGCAAATTGAAACTAGAAGACAGGAGTGCACTAGGTTAGTGCTAGCCAGAGAGCAAAAGAAATCCCTCATCGACCAGTACGGCACGCATCCCACCGATACGGGCAGCCCCGAAGTCCAAATCGCGTTGCTAAGCGAACGGATTGGCCAATTGACGGATCACTTCAAAACGCACCAGAAGGACCATGGCTCGCGCCGCGGTCTTCTCATGCTGGTCAGCAAGCGTCGCCGCCTGCTGGACTACCTCAAGATATACGATTCCGAGCGTTACAAGACGGTTGTGCATAAGCTGGGCCTGCGCAAATAGGTTTCTGCGGGGCCGTTCCCGGCTCGGGGTGTATTCGCCGGACCACCATCGGAATCATCGGGCCGTCGCGCAGACGGCCATCACGAAATAAGGAAAAAGCCGCGAACGGTGTGTTTCCGGCCATCCCAGAACGCTACTGGCTCTTGCCCTTCAACTGTGCAGTTTCTCCAGAGACGCAGCGTGCGTGCCCTCCTGCCAAAAGGAAATGAATCATGAAACAAGAAGTATCTGTTGAACTTGCCGGCGGTAAAACCATCTCTTTTGAAACCGGAAAATTAGCCAAGCAGGCGCACGGCTCGGTCGTAGTGCGCATTGGCGATAATGTCGTTCTAGCCACTGCCACCGCCAACCCTGATCCCCGCGAGGGCATCGATTTCTTCCCCCTGACCGTTGACTATCGCGAATACACCTACGCCGGCGGACGCATCCCCGGCGGCTTCATCAAGCGCGAAGGCCGCCCCAGCGAACGTGAAATCCTCACCAGTCGTCAGATTGACCGCCCTGTAAGACCGCTGTTCACGGATGGCTTCCGCTGCGAGACCCAAGTCATTGCTTTCGTCCTTTCCGCCGACACCGAGAACGATCCTGACGTCGCCGGCATCAACGGCGCATCGGCAGCGCTCACCATCTCCGACATCCCGTTCGAAGGCCCCATCGGCGCGGTCCGCGTAGGCCTGGTCAATGGCGCGTTCGTCATCAACCCGACTTACAGCGAGATGCGCGAGAGCCTGCTGAACATCATGGTGGTCGGCACTGCTGACGGCATCGTGATGATCGAGTCCGGCGCCAAGGAAGTGAAAGAAGAAACGGTCGTGGACGCCATCGAGTTCGCCCACACTGAAATCAAAAAGATTTGCGCCGCCATCAACGATCTGCGGCAAAAAGCCGGAAAGCCGAAGCGCCAGGTCACCCCACCGGAATTCGACCAGGCCTATTACGACGACCTCAAGAATCGTGTCGGCGCTGATCTCACCGACCGCCTCGACACCCAGAAGCACCCCAAGGCCGAAAGTCTACACCCTGGCCGGGAACTCAAGAAACAGCTGCTGGCTGCAATCCCGGCGGAAGACGAAGCCGCGCAGAAGAAATTCAAGACCTACTTCGAAACCCTCCGCGAACGCATCTTCCGCGAACAGGTCATCAATCAGAAGCGCCGTCCCGACGGCCGCGCTTTCGACCAGATTCGCGACATCTGGATCGAAGTCGGGGTCCTGCCTCGCACCCACGGATCCGCAATCTTCACTCGCGGCGAAACCCAGGCCCTGGTCACCACGACTCTGGGCACCAGCGATGACATGCAGCGCCTCGAAGTCTTCGAAGGCGAAGCCAAAAAACGCTTCATGCTGCACTATAACTTTCCGCCGTTTTCGGTTGGAGAGGTTGCATTTTTGCGCGGCGCGGGTCGCCGTGAAATCGGTCATGGCGCGCTGGCGGAACGTTCCATCTCGAATGTCCTGCCGGGCGAAGACAAATGGCCTTACGCCATGCGTGTCGTCTCCGACATTCTGGAATCGAACGGTTCCTCTTCGATGGCCACGGTCTGCGGCGCCTCGCTGTCGCTCATGGATGCTGGCGTTCCTCTGAAGTCGCCGGTTGCAGGCGTAGCCATGGGACTGGTCAAGGAAGGCGAGAGCTATGCCATCCTGACCGACATCGCCGGAGCGGAAGACCACTACGGCGACATGGACTTCAAAGTTGCCGGCACAAAAGACGGCATCACCGCCCTGCAGATGGACATCAAGGTCGGAGGCATCACGGCGCAGATCATGCGAGAAGCGCTGGCTCAAGCCCAGCGCGGACGTCTGTTCATTCTCGACAAGATGAACGCCGTCCTGTCCGCTCCGCGAGAAAAGGTTTCATCCTTCGCGCCACGTATTTACACCCTGCAGATTCCGGTGGACAAGATTCGCGACGTGATTGGGCCCGGCGGCAAGATGATTCGCAGCATCATCGAGCGCACTGGGGTAAAGATCGACGTCGAGGACTCGGGCAAAATCAACGTGGCCTCCAACGACGAGGCTTCTGCAGCCAAGGCCCTGCAGATCATCGGCGACCTGACCGCCACGGCCGAGATAGGCAAGACCTACCTCGGTACTGTGACGCGGCTGGCCGATTTCGGCGCGTTCGTCGAGATCATCCCCGGCACCGACGGTCTGCTGCATATCAGCGAAGTCGCGGAGCACCGCATTAAGGACGTTCGCGATGAACTGAAAGAAGGCGACCAGGTGCTGGTAAAAGTGCTGGCCGTCGAGGGCAACCGCATTCGTCTGTCGCGCAAAGCCATCCTCAAAGAGCAGCGCGCGAAAATGGGCGGCGGCGAACTTCCACCGGAAAATGGTGGAGGAGAGGGCGGCGGTGAACCCGCTCATGCTCCCGCGCTGACCATCGAAGGCGGCGCGGACTTTGCTGACGACGAACCCAATTTCAACCGCGACGCCCCGGTAGCCGGAGCCGGCCCCAGTGACCGAGGCCCGGAACGTACCGGGGATCGTGATCGTGGCCCTGATCGCGGTGGAGACCGTGGTCCAGATCGAGGCCGTCGTCCCGGTGGCGGTGGTGGCCGAGGACGTGGTCGAGGTGGCCCCGGACGAGGCGGCCGTGGTGGTTTCGGCGGCGGCGGACACGGCGGAGGCCGCCATTAACCTCGCGCGGCTCAGACTCCTCCCACACGGTAACGCAAAGCGGATGGAAGCTTTTCGGTCAACGTATCGGAAAAGCCAAGCAGGTTCTGGAACAGGCCTCCAGGCTCAAGGCCAAGTGTCCGGAATGGTACGTGGTCATGCAGACGGTCGCCCTGGCGGAAGATTGGGACTTAACCGGGGCCACTGGGCTGCTCGATCAGGCGGTTCTGTTTGAGCCCGACTATTACTACTACTACCGCGACCACGCAAACTATCTGAAACCGCAGTGGAACGGGGCGGACGGCGACGCTGAAACGTTCGCCGAGCAGGCTTCAGACCGCGTCGGCGGGGTGAAGGGCGACATCCTGTACTTTCAAATCGCAACTGAACTGATTTGCCACTGTAGCGTCGAGACCAATCTGAAACTGATGTCATGGCCCCGTATTCAAAAAGGCGTAGCTGAACTCGAAAAGCAAAACGGACCTTCGGCTACGAACCTCAATCTTCTGGCCTACATGGCCATCAAGGAAAACGACAGCGTTGTAGCGCACAAACTGTTCTCACGCATTGAAGATAACTGGGACCAGGAAACCTGGAGAACCAGGCGTTACTTCGACTACTGCAAAGGATGGGCCGACCAGACCGCTGCTTATATGGATAGTCCAGGACAACGGCTGATCGAAGAGGGCAAAATTATGGAAGCGTTCTCATTTCCGCAGAATAAAGCTGGCCTATGCCTAGGGAAGCTTAAGGGCGAGACCTTGTCGCCAGCGCCGCTCTACTCTCCTTACAGATTCAGAATAGAGGTCGATCCCACGAAACTCGTCAGCGCGTCCGGCCACTAGGTCTCACTCGCTCAATACTGCCCGTACCGTCCCCGCACCGAATCCAAAAGCTTCTGTGGGTCATACCCCACCCCATCCTTGAAAACAATCTCGACATTCTCGATATCCGAAATCTGCTTTGAAGGATCCCCCTTGATCACGACCAGGTCTGCATTCTTCCCCGCGGCGATCGAGCCGATCTGCTTGTCCTTGCCTAGATAAACAGCACCGTTCAGCGTGGCAACCTTGATCGCCTCGACTAGCGAGAATCCGGCTTCGACTAACAGTTCGATCCCGCGCTGATCCCCGAATCCTGGAAGTACGTCGCCCCGCCCAGTGGGATCGGGGCCGGCGAGTAGCAATCCCCCGGCGGAGAAAAATGCGTGTTCCAGTTGTAGGTCATGCTTCCAAAGCAAGGCTGGATCGATTTTCGGTGCCGGCGCCGATGCTGGCCGTTGCCGTAGCAGGAAGAAATCCTCGCGCGCCTGCGGAGTCATCGCCTCCAACGCCTGTTGCCGCAACGGTGGACGCCCTCCACCCAGATCCCCTTCGAAGACTGGCAGAGTTGAGGTGATGGCCACGTGATGACTGATGAGAGTGTTGATCAGATCTTTTGCCTCGGGAGTGCCCGGATCCATGCGGGCAAGAGTTTCATCACCCTCGCTTTGACTGCAGACGTCGAACTTCTTGTTTGAATCAAGTTGCGTATTCACGAAAAAGCCGTGCTCAAGGTCATCAATGCCGAGTTCGGCGGCCTCTTTGTAGGTCACCGAGCAGAGGTGGCCGGTCACTTTAATCCCGCGCTTGTGGGCCGCATCAATCGCGGCCTTTAACTCGGCGCGTGTGATGTTCATGTACGCCTTGAACGATGTCACTCCGCGATCGGCCCAGTACTCCACCGTCTGCCGCGCGTCGTCGGGACTCGTTAGGTGCGGCATCTGAAGAAAGTAGCTCTGGCTGCCCTCAAGATACGGTCCGGTGACGTCCAGATGCGGGCCGGGAAGCTTGCCGGCATCGATGTCGCGCTTCAGGTTCAGGTCTGCGTAGGGCTCGACGCTACCTGCGGTGCGCATGGTGGTGACACCGCTGGCGAGATAAAGACGCGGCGCCGAGAACGTCATCTGTGTCACCAGGACTGGATCGTCAAAATGACGACGGCTGTCGAGATTCGGCCGCACGATATAAAACAAGTGATCGTGCATACCGACGATGCCGGGCATCACCGTGTATCCGTGAAGATCCAGAATAACGGTGTTCTTGTCCGCCGCTACGTCGGCACCCTTCTCGATCGCCGTGATCTTTCCGCTCTCAATCACCACGTTCTGGTCTTCGACCGCCGGTACTCCGGTACCGTCTATAATCCGCACGTGCGTGAGGATCATCGTGGGAGCATTCGCACGGACGAACTCCTGCACCGACTTCGATAGCTCAGGTCTCTGGCCGTAGGCGATGAGTGGAGCCAGCAGCAACACGAAGACCCGCAACAGAAGGCGCGATGGCATGAAAATCCTCCGCAGAATGGGGAACATTGTACTCGAGGTGCATGCCGCGGCGGCTCACGCGCTCCGTCACTGGACCCGAGGGTGCCCCGTCCAAGCTTCGCTTGGGGGGCGTTTTGGGCCGTGCAAACTCTCGCCGCAGAGACGATGCCGACTTGCAACCCCCCACCCAAGCAAAGCTTGGACGGGGCACCCTCGGGTCCTGTTGGAAAGGACGCGAGGACGCTCGCGCCTACATTCGCGCCGGGGCCGCTGCCCGCTTAGGCAAAATTTCTCCCATGCGGCGAATCTGCGCACCCACGCCCTTGAGCTTTTCTTCGATATTTTCGTAGCCGCGGTCGATGTGATACACGCGGTCGATGATCGACTCGCCTTCCGCCACCAGCGCCGCCAGTACCAGTGAGGCCGAAGCTCGCAGGTCGGAAGCCAGCACCGCGGCTGCGCTCAATGGCGAGGGGCCGCGCACCACGGCGCGCCGTCCTTCGATCTTGATGTTGGCACCCATGCGAACCATTTCCAGCGCGTGCATGAAGCGGTTTTCGAAAATATTTTCCGTGATGATCGATGTGCCCTCGGCCTGCGTGGCCAGCGCCATGTATTGCGCCTGCATGTCGGTGGGGAAGCCGGGATACTCTTCGGTGACGATGTCCGCCGCTTGGATGGGAACGTCGCCCATGACGCGCACCGAATCGGCGGTGTGGCGGGTTTTGACTCCGACTTCGGCCAGCTTTTCGAGCAGCGCGCCCAGATGAGTCGGATCGCAGCCAGCAACGTTCAGGTCTCCGCCGGTCATGGCTCCGGCAATGATGAAGGTGGCGGCCTCGATGCGATCGGGAATGATTCGGTGTTTCGCGCCATGTAGTTTGCTGACACCTCTAACGCGAATGGTCGAAGTGCCCGCGCCTTCAATCTGCGCTCCCATTTTGTTGAGCAGATCGGCGAGGTCCGCGACTTCGGGCTCGCGGGCGCAATTCTGCATCACGGTTTCTCCGTCTGCCAGGGTGGCAGCCATGAGCAAATCTTCCGTGCCAGTGACGGTGATCCGGTCGAATAATATTTCGCCGCCCTTCAGACGGTCGGCGCTGGCCTCGACGTAGCCGTGGTCCTGCGTGATTTTGGCGCCCAGGCGTTCCAGTCCCTTGATGTGGAGATCGATGGGGCGGGCGCCGATGGCGCATCCGCCGGGGAGAGAAACGCGGGCGCGGCCGCAGCGCGCCACCAGCGGCCCCAGCACGAGCGATGAAGCCCGCATCTGCTTGACCAGTTCGTAGGATGCCTCGGGACTGGTCAGATTGCGGGCGCAAATAGTGGTGCGATGCTGCGCCCGGCCGTATCCCAGTTCGACCTCGGCGCCCATGGCGGCCAGCAATTTGCGCGTAGTTTCGATGTCGCGCACCTGCGGAATATTTTCCAGAATGACAGGATCTTCGGTGAGCAGGGCGGCGGCCATGGCCGGCAGGGCGGCGTTTTTGGCTCCGCTGACCCGAATTGTCCCCAGCAGTGGATTGCCGCCGCGGATTACGAACTTGTCCATACGCCCGCCTATTGTAACGGCGACGGCGGGAAAGAGTGGGCGGGAAATGGTTACTCAGGAGGACACGGCCCGTGGGGGTTTAGTGTGGTTGTGTGGTCGCGGGCGACTCGCCCGCGGCCGACGAGCCGGTGGGCGCGGCGCTACGGTCCGCCTACAAACTGCGCGCTGCCGCGATCGCTCGGCGCACATGCCCGCCGGCCGATTTCAGCGCCCGCTCTGCCTCCCTCCGGTCCACTTGCGCTTGCAGCATGACCAATCGCTACGGGGACGCTGTTTCCTGCCGCCCGCAAAGCCTCGCCGGGCAATTTCCTCGCTCACCCCGGCCGCCTGTTGCAGAATGCTCACTCCTCGTGCCGCTAGCTTCGAATTTCGCGGAGTGACGTTCACCATGAGGTTTCCGTAGACGTATCCCAGCCGGGTCATGGCCCCGCTGGAAAGCATGTTCAGCACCATTTTTTGTGCCGTACCGGCTTTCATGCGGGTCGACCCGGAGATCACCTCCGGCCCCACTTCAGTCACGATGGCCAGGTGCGCCGCCCTTTGCAGCGGCGTATTGCGATTGCAGGTCACGCGAGATCGTGTGGCGCCCTTGGTCCGGGCGTACTCGATGGCGGCGATGGTGAACGGGGTTCGTCCGCTGGCGGCGATTCCTACGATCACGTCGTTCCGGCCCGGTTTTCTTTTCTTCATCTCACGCTGGCCGAGTTCGCGGGAATCTTCGTTCGCCTCGACCGCCGAGGCCAGGGCTGCGGGGCCGCCGGCCATGATGAACTGCACTGTCCTCGGATCGACGTTGAACGTGGGTGGGCACTCGGCCGCGTCGAGGGCCGCGATGCGTCCGCTGGTTCCCGCGCCTACGTAAATCAGCCTGCCGCCGCGCTTCAGAGCGTTCGCGATCAGGCCGACGGCGCGTGCGATCTGCGGGAGGGCGCGCCGCACCGCGTCCACCACCAGGGCATCCTCGGCGTTGATGACGCTGACTATTTCCAACGCTGACTTCAAATCCAGGTCAGCCGAAGCACGGTTGGGCTGCTCGGTGGCTGAGCTGGCTCAGGTTCTCTTGCGTCCTGCTTGCTCGTCCGCTTCAACACGCTTTCTCCAGCGCTTCCACCACGGCATCGTGAAATGCGGGGCGCACGTCCTTGATCGCTTTGTTGCTGCAATCGGGCCAGGTCCGGTTGGTGAGCAGAGTGATGGAGAGCTGGCGCTCGGGATCGATCCATAGCGAGGTGCCGGTATAGCCCAGATGTCCAAATGAATGGAGAGAGAAATATTTCCCCGACTGGGATGGCGAGGAGGGGGTGTCCCAGCCTAAAGCCCGGGAAGTGCCAGCCGGCGCTGCTTCCCGGCGAGTGAAGAGCGCCAGAGTTTCCGGGCGAACGAGAGACTGTCCGCCCTGCAGAAGAACGTGAGCAAAAGTTGCCAAGTCCTCCGCGGTCGCAAATAGGCCGGCCTGTCCCGCGACGCCACCCAGCACGCTGGCATTTTCATCCTGCACTTCGCCCTGAATGATTCGTTTTCGAAAGCTGCGGTCATCCGCGGTGGGCGGAATCGCGGCGCGCCATGCGGCCGGTGGATTGAAAGCGGTGTGCAACATTCCCACCGGGCCGAAGAGTTCGCGCTGACAGAAGCGGTCAAGACTCTCATCGGCGACTCGCTCCATCGCGGTCGCCAGAATGATGAAGCCGATGTCGCTGTACTCAGCTCTTGCGCCCGGATCCGCCGCGAGCGGAGTGGTGAATGCGGCCGCGAGAAGTTCGTCTCTGGTCTTAGCCTTCAAGAAGAGCTTTTCATAGGCAGGCAAGCCGGAGGAGTGCGCCAGCAGCATGTGCACAGTTACATCGCCGCGCCGCACATCGCTACCGGCAAACTCAGGCACGATGCTAACCACGGGCGCATCCAGATCGATGAGTCCGCGTTCGTAGAGAATCATCGCCATACTGGTGGTCGCTACGGCCTTCGAAACCGAAGCCAGATCGAAGACGGTGGCGATGGTCACGGGAGGAGAGGCGGGTTCGTAGGTGAAGCGGCCAAACGCTTTCAGCGCAACCAATTTTCCTCGCCAGGTAACCGCGATGGAAGCGGCAGGAAAGGACGCTTGTGCGATGCCATTTCGTATGACGTCAAAAGTGGTGGCAAAAATCGCATCCTGCTGCTCGTAGGCAGGAGCAGGGAAGCGAGTGGCGGCTTGGCGGCCGGTCTTCAGCGAAGAAGAGCTCTCTGACAAAGGGATGGTGTGCTCAATGTTCGGGTTATAACAAAGTTCGTGGGAAGGGTAAAGGTGGCGACTCCAGAGCTTTGCGATGGCAACCTCATATTCAGTACTCGGCCCATCATTGGGCGTGGTTGGTGAAAATGGCAATTTAACAATAGTTAAGGCTGGTGTGCCGGCAAGCGGGGCTCCGTCGGCACCTCTCAAAGACTTGCTTCAACTGCCTTCCTCGATCCGTCGTGAGGCAAATTGCGGAAGAATCAAGATCGCGGTGCATCCCGCACCGATGCCGGTCCATTGAAATCGAGTCCAAGGATCGTTTCCCGCGATCAGGATCAGAGCTATGAAGCCGATTATGACCAGCAACGCAGCAGCAATGAGGAGCCAGCGGTCCCACCAAAATCTGCGCTCCTTCATGCTCGCCCCGCGCAAGAGCCAAGACATCGGGCGTCGGTTGAGTTTCAAAACCGCGACAGCAAACTCCTAGTCGAGGGTTGATGCCGGATTGAGCCGCGCATCGCTGTTGTGCGCGGCTCCTGTTACTGCGCAGAGTCTTTCGAATGCAGCGTCCCGTGGTAAGAACTGCCGGCCATTCTGGATCAGCGCTATTCCAGATGGGCAACGCTGAATTGTTCGGTAAATGGTTGAGCAAGAAACGCTGCTCATCGCTCAGTATCTGGCCTGATCGCATCGCTTCTTCCTCGATCCGCCCAATTATGAACGCCAAAGATGTGTCCAAGTCAACGTCGGGTTCATTGAGCTTCCGCAGACCCATCGTACCGCATCCAATTCCATGACTGTCGCGAAACCATTCCAATGGCTATTTATTGGATAGAGGCAGAAATCTCTGGTTTCTTGTCTACATTTCGGTGTTGGCGCGGGCCTTTGCCCGCGCAGGTGGGCGAAACGCCCACCTGACAGCCGGCGGGACGCCGGCGCTACGAAGTTCGGTGCGACGAGTGGATGCTCGTCCGGCACAGCGATGCCACAAACGGCACCCCCCTTACTTCAGTTCCTTGAGCAATCCCGCGGTGCTTGTGTAAATTCAAGGCATCCACTCAATTTGTCCAACTCGTCGTCTGCAGACGTGTGGCTTCGCCGCGGCTGTGTTTCTCATCAGCCTTTTTCCCGTGCTGGCTTCGGCTGCCACAGCAAAGGTCTCCAGCGCTCCGAACCTGGCTGTCCTCGACTCTATCGTCCTTGACGCCATCCACGACCGAGAGATTCCCGGCGCCGTGTTGCTGGTGGGGCACAACGGACAGGTCGTCTACCGCAAAGCATTCGGCAATCGGGCCCTGGAGCCGCGCCGCGAGCCCATGACGGTTGACACTATTTTTGACATCGCGTCACTTACCAAAGTTGTCGCCACTACCACAGCGGTCATGCAACTGGTGCAAAAGGGTGAAGTCCGAGTGAATGATCCGGTGGCAAAATACATTCCCGAATTCGCCGAAAATGGGAAAGATGACATCACTGTCCGCAACCTCTTGACCCACTTCTCCGGCCTGCGTGAAGACGTTGATCTGGACCCGCCCTGGCAGGGCCGTGATGCCGGCTTCCGTCTGGCTTTCGCCGAAAAACCTGTGTATCCGCCGGGTTCGCGGTTTCTCTATAGCGACACGAACTTCATCACGCTGGGTGCACTGGTGGAACGCGTGACCGGAAGCACGCTCGATCAATACTGTGCTCGGAAGATCTTCGCCCCGCTCCAGATGTCTCACACCCGCTTTCTGCCGCCCGCGGCCTGGCGGCCCAAGATCGCGCCCACCGAATACGACGAACAGGGCAAGATGCTGCGCGGAGTTGTACACGACCCGCGGGCGCGCCGCATGGGTGGGGTGGCCGGACATGCCGGACTTTTCTCCACCGCTGACGATCTCTCAAAGTTTGCCCGCGCTTTGCTGAACGGCAGCCCGATTCTGGCTGGAGAGATGGTCGAGAAGATGACCACGCCCCAGCAACCGCCAACCGCGCAGATCCTCCGGGGTTTCGGTTGGGACATCGATTCGCCGTTTTCGAGCAATCGCGGCGATCTTCTTCCGGTGGGATCGTTCGGCCACACTGGCTTCACCGGCACATCGATGTGGATCGATCCTACGACCCAGACTTACATTATTTTGCTAACCAATGCCGTCCATCCTCAGGGGAAGGGAAGCGCGATCGCCTTGCGCTCCAAGGTTGCCACGGCTGTGGCTGCGGCCCTTCCACTCACCGTCACCGAAAAAGACGAACTGCGCTGGCAGAGCATCACCGGATACAACGAAGCCCAGACCGCCGCTCGCCGCGTGGCTACGCGTAATGGAGCAGTACAGAGCGGAATCGACGTGCTCGAGGCCCACAACTTCGATGTGCTCCGCGCCTCCGCTGGCAAGAAGAAAATCGGACTGCTGACCAACCAGACCGGCATTGACTCGCAGGGGCGCCGCACCATCGACGTCCTGGCCCAGGCCCCAGGCGTCTCGCTGGACGCAATCTTCAGCCCCGAGCACGGAGTTACGGGTGAGCTCGACACTACCGACATCGCGAACTCGAAGGATGCGGCCACCGGAGTTCCCATCTACAACGTCTACGGCGCCAAGGACGCCCAACGCCGACCGTCTATCGAGGTTCTAAAAACTGTCGATGCGGTCGTGTTCGACGTCCACGATGTCGGCAGCCACTTTTACACCTATGAGGCCACCCTGGGATATTTCCTCGAAGCCGCAGCCAAGGCCGGCATCGAAATGATCGTGCTCGACCGGCCCAATCCGATCACCGGCTCTTTCGTGCAGGGCGCCATCCCTGATCCGGGACGTGAAAGCTTCGTAAACTATTTTCCCGTGCCTGTTCGTCATGGCATGACCATGGGCGAGTTGGCGAAAATGTTCAACACCGAGCGCAATATCAATGCCCGGCTGACCGTCGTACCCATGGACGGATGGATGCGCGGCGACTGGTATGACGCCACTGGCCTGCCCTGGATCAATCCTTCGCCCAATATGCGCAGCCTCAACGAAGCGACGCTCTATCCGGGCGTGGGACTGGTCGAAGGCACCAACGTTTCCGTGGGCCGCGGCACCGACACTCCTTTTGAATTGCTGGGCGCGCCTTGGATCAAAGGCACGGAACTGGCACAATATCTGAACGCGAGAAACATCTCCGGCGTGCGTTTTGTCCCGGTGACCTTCACTCCCTCCACCAGCAACTATTCTGGCCAGAAATGTGAAGGGGTCAACATTTTCGTGGTTGAACGCAACGCTCTCGACGCGGGTGAACTGGGCATTGAGCTGGCTTCCGCGCTGCACAAGCTGTATCCCGAACAATATCACATGGAACGCATGATCGAGTTGCTGTGCAACCAGTCGGTGTACGACGCGATCGCCGCCGGCCAGGATCCCCGCCGTATCGCCGAAGACTGGCGCGAGCCGCTGGAAAAATTCCTCCAACTCCGCCAGAAGTACCTGATTTACAAGTAGCGCTAACTCAGCCGTCGTGGCTCACTTCCGCTAGAATGTCTATTGGCCTATTTGCTCACCCTGGGGAGTTGAGGATGAAAGCCGTTAAACCGCCCGCACCCGTAAATTTAATGTATCGCTGCGCCGGTCCCAATTGCGGGACCCTCAAGGGCCTCACTGACCACTGGTGGCTGATGTGGACTTCGTTCGTCGAATTCAACCGGCCAGTGCTCTATCTTTGTCCCTGGGATGACGAGATTGCCCAGCGCGAAGGCACTCTGCACGTCTGCGGCGAGCTCTGCGCCCAGCGCCTGCAGTCCCAGTTCATGGGAAATGTCAGGGAAAACCAGCGCTCTGCCAGCATGTAGGGAATCGGCCCCAAGTTTGACAAACTTTCGATCCTTAACTTGCATCGTACTGGCATAGTACTGTGATATTGGGCCAGGCTGACGCTGGGTCGTTTGGCCTGTGCTTTGGGGAGTCCATCGATGCGCACAATCATGGTGATCTTCATAGTGTGTGGCTTGGCCGCGGCTCAGGCCAATTCCGGAACCCTTCCCGACCCGCTCGCTGCCTCAACCACTGACGCCAGCCAGCTTACGATCCCTTCCGGCACCAAAGTCCCGCTGGCGCTCAAGCAATCCATCTCGACCAAGAACGCCCGCGAAGGCGATGCCGTCTACGCTGTGACCACTTTTCCAGTCGTTATCAACGAACGCATCGTGATTCCTTCCGGCACTTACGTGCAGGGCAGGATCAGCAACGTCAAGCGCGGTGGCCGGGTCAAAGGCCGCGCCGAAGTCCTTATGCACTTCAGCACGCTGATTTATCCCAGCGGTTACACCGTGGTGCTGCCGGGCGCCGTCGAGAATGTCCCTGGGGCCGAAAAGACATCGATGAAAGATGAGGAAGGCACCATTCGCCAGGACAGCCAGACCGGAGAGAAAGCCAAGACCGTAGCCACGGCCGCAGGAACCGGAGCCGTAGTCGGCGGCCTCAGTAACGGAGTGAAGGGGGGCCTGATCGGCGCCGGCATCGGCGGCGGCATCGGCACTGCCATCGGCCTGCTAACCCGCGGCAATGACGTCAGGATGGATGCCGGCACCACCCTGGAAATGGTGATCCAGCGCGAAGTCCCTCTGGATGCGAGCCGCATTCCAAAATAATACGGTCCGTCCGGGGCGGCTTGCACCAGGCGTAGACCACGGACGAATCCTGCGCGATCTTCGCTCGTCCTGGCGGGCGAAGACGCTCGTCCTCCGTGCCGACAGACTCTACTTCAAAGCTAAACAACGCATTCACATGCGCCGTCACCGAGATGGACTGCGGTGTGAACTCTTCGGTGGGCGCCGGCGCGCCCGCCACATTCATTTTCATCATGGCCCCAGCCATGGGCATCGGACGCACGTTCTCAAACGTGTCCACCGAGGCATAGGAAAGCTCTCCCAGTGTGCGCCCGCGCTTCGGGCCAGCGCGCGGCGATTCATGCGCGCGCCGGTAGGCATCGTCCACGGCCTTTGCTCTTGGCCGCATCCATGTCCTCCAGGGTGTAATTCAGTGACTGGGTTTCCGTGACGTCGGCGTCGGCGAGTTGCTGCACGATGGGCGCGATCTTGGAAAAATCTTTCAGCTTCAGCGAAACGTTCGCGTTCACGCGATATGCCACCAGCTTGCGCTTCGCCGTCTTGTAGTCGTAAACCGGTTGCAGAGAAAAGTAGCCGATCTCGGCCGCCTTTGGTTCGATCCCGTTCGAACGCAGAATCTGCCGCACCTGCTCCGCGGATTTGGAGGCGTGGTCGTAAGCTTCGCGCGAGGTCGCTTCCTGGGCGGAGATATTGAATTGCATCAGCGCGGTGTCGGGATTCGCTTCGAACTTCCCGTCAGCGCCGACGAAGACAGTGTTGGGCTGTGCCGCGATGGTCGGACGATCCTGGCTGAAGGCAGCAGGCGGAGCCAGCAGGCAAGCAGCAATGCGAAGACGGTTTTCATGAATTCTCTCCTGAGTGCGGAACTTGTTTTCGGCGTGCCACAGTGATGCGGAGAAGTCGCTCGTCTGGAGGGTGCAGTGCCAGTCTGACCGATGCAGCGCGGGACTGGTTCGACCTCGCGCGCCGGTGAGAGTCGGGACGCTCTCAGGACAGCCGGCAGGACGCCGCGCTACAAAACGACCTGTCCGCTAGCGCCAGGGAACCTCCAGCGGACGATCCAGCCGGACTTCGAGAATCGTGCCTTTTTGCAGCTGCAGCCGGTGGTCGCTGAAGATGGCGCGCACCACACCTGCGGCGCCGACACCAGCCCTGGCACGCGCTCGGCCGCTCCGGAATCACGGGTCGCGACGCTCGGCTGCCACCCTGTCGCTTCCCGCTCGATTGCTCGCCTTCGTCCCCGATCGGCTCAAGCCGTGCTCTCCGGGAACGCCGGTGATCGTCGCCATCAGCGGCACCCATCCGTGTTGAGTTTCGATTTCGTCGAAGCTCAGCAGCAGGCGGGGATGAAAGCCGTTGCCCACGGCGCTGACATGTCCCTTGATCCTGCTGCCGTGCAGAATCATGGTTTCATCCGGACCTATCATGTCTTCTTCCAGTTTGGCTTTGAAATGCTTTCCCGGCTGGACCCGGCTGACGTCGAGCTTGTCTTCGAGGCGAATCAGAAACGTGGTTCCGTCGGCGATGGCGTGAGGAGGAGCGGACGGTTTCTGATCGTGGTCTCCGTCCTGGTGCGCGTGAGCGGCACCAGCGCCAAAGCTAAAGCGAAACACCAACAGCGAGCACGAACGAAGCGCAGTCATAGGATTGACCTCTTCGAGCGACCTCCAGCTTGGTTGGATGTGAGGCACGGTGAAATTGCTGCCTGCTGAACGGCAGCAGGTCATTGATGGCTGCTTATATGAACGCAAGCTTAAATACCGGGTTTTCTTCGCCGGCGTTTGCGCAGCCTTGCGAGTCGTCGCGGCAAAGGCTTGGATTTGGAATGCTAGGAAGAACTCTTGGCGGCTGGTGGAATAGGCGAAGCGGTGGACCTGGGCGTCGACCTCTTTGCGCAGATCGGGCCAGATATTCTCCTCCATCTCGAGGAAGACTTTGACCACTGTCGGGATCAAACTGGCGTCCCGACCAGAGCTCGATTTCATCGCGGGCCGCAGCCAGAGATTGCGCCGGACGGTAGGGGCGGTCGGAAGTGATGGCATCGAGCGTGTCCGCCACGGAGAACATCCGCGCGCCCAGCGGAATCTGCTCGCCCTTCAATCCTCGCGGATAACCGGTGCCGTCGTACCGTCTCCTGGTGGGCGTAGACAATCTCGGCGGCTTCGCCGAGGAACGGAATCTTCTTCAGAATTTCGTAGCCGTGGTAACAGTGCTCCTGCATGATCAGAATTTCGTCGGGAGTCAATTTGCCGGGCTTGCGCAGGATGGCGTCAGGAATCGCCATCTTGCCGATGTCATGCAGAAAAGCGCCGCGGGCAATCACCGCAATCTGGTCTTTCGACAATCCCATGGCGCGGGCGATGGCAATGGTAAACGCCGTGACCCGCTTGGAGTGGCCCTCGGTCTCTGCGTCTTTCTTGTCCAGGGCATCGCCCAGCGCTTCGAGCGTGATGTCGTAGGACCGCTCCAGATCAACCATGGCCTTTTGCAATTGCTCGGTGCGGGCCGCGACCAGCGATTCCAGTCCCGTCTGGTAAGCGCGATTCTCCTGTTTCAGGCGGCGATTCTCCAGCGCCCGGCGCACCGTGGCCAGCAGTTGTTCGCGTTCGAAAGGCTTCAGCAGGTAGTCGTAGGCGCCGTTGCGGATGGCGGCCAGCGCCACCGAAATATCGTGCACCGCGGTGACCATCACCACGGGCATTTCAGGAAAGCGTTCTTTGGTTCTTTCCAGAAGGCCGATGCCGTCCAGGTTGGCCATCATCAGGTCGGACAGCATGAGCTCGAATTCCTCGCCGGATTCGAGCAGGGCCAGCGCTTCCATGCCGGAAGCCGCCTGCCGGCACTTGTAGCCGGCCGTCGTCAGCATGGAAGACACGATCTCGCGAATGGTCTCCTCGTCGTCAACAACCAGGATGCGATCAACTGGCATGGTTTTCTAGAGTCTACGGCCAATTCTATCGCAGTTCCGAGATTCCGAAAGTAACCAGAAGGTCAGGGAAAGGCGACTGGTCCGTCCGGGGAAGCGTGCTATTAAGGGAAGGAGCGCCTCACCCCCGGGTCGCGATGAATCTATTGAGTTTCTCTACCTGGCTTGCGTTGGGGGACCTTACTGTCCCCGGTTTGACCCCACAGGAGTCGGCGGCGCTGGTCCTGCTCGCCGCCAGCCTGCTGGTTTTCCGCACCTTTCGTGAACGCTATCTGCTGATTTGGACGTTGGGCTGGCTGGCCTACTTTGTGTCCCGCTGGACGCTTCGCGGACCATGCTGCCGGGCCCATCCCCGCTTATCTGACAGCAATTTCGCAGGCAGAGTTTGTGTTGGCCGTATGTCTGTTCGCGGCGGCGATCTTTGTCTACACCCACGCCCGGGGACTGCTGCTGCCGCTGTTGCTGATTACGTTAACCGTGATGGGTTTTGCCGTGGCTCGAGTCTGGTTCTGGCCGGAGTCGATCACCCTGCGCGTGGCGCTGGAAGTAGCCTACCGCATCGTCGCCGTAACCGCAGCCTTCCGCCTGATTCGTTACCGCTGGGCGCGATGGGAAATCGGTCCCTGGCTGCTGAGCGTCAGCATGCTGCTGCTGCATCTCCACTGGGATCCCATAAGCTCGCACCTTCCTGCAGGATTCGGCTTGATGGTCAGCCTGCTCGCCGGCTTAAGCATGATGTTGCTGGTCTTCGATGATTACAAGTTACACACGCGCCGGCTGGGCGTAGTGAACGCGCTCACCACCAGCATCACTCGTGCCCAGCACCACGGGCCCATTATGGTCACCGCGCTCGAGGAACTCAAAGGGCTTATGCGCGCCAAAGCGGCCTGGTTCCGTTTGCTGGAAGGCGATCGTATGGTTATCGCCCAGCAGATCGGCCTTTCCAAGGGCTTCCTTCAGGATCGACTCTCGGTCCCGGTGGACGATGACTTTGAGCGTACGCTCGGAAGCACTGTGCCGGTCGTGCTGGTGGCCTCCGCCGCCTCGGAAACTGTCCGCCCCTATCTCAAGAATGAAGGCTTTCATCACGTCGTGATGGTGCCGGTGCTGGGCAAGAAATCGGTCATTGGGACGCTGTCCCTGGGCGAGCCGTCATCGCGTCCACTACTCTCCCGATGAGATGGAATTTCTCGACCACCACCGCCCACCAGTTGGGACTGGCGGTCGAAAACCTGCGCCTGGTGGAACAGATTCTGCGCTCCCATCGGCAGTGGACCAACACCTTCGATTCCATCCATGACCTGGTCCTGTTGCACGATTCGGAATTCCGGGTGATGAAAGCGAACCATGCCCTGCTGGAGCGTCTGAACCAGGCACCGGCCGACGTGGTGGGTCAGCTTTGCGAGACCGTGCTGCCCCGCAATCTCGGGGAGTGGAAAGGCTGTCCCTACTGCGGACATTCGGAGGATGGTTTCCACGAGGGGCCCGATCCCGGCTTCGGCGGCTTCTCCATGGTCTCCACTTCCTCGTATGTAGAGCAGGGAAGCAAGCAGAAAGGAACGATTCACGTGGTGCGCGACACCACCGACCGGCGCATCGCCGAAGAGAAATACCGCCTCCTGTTCGAGCAGATGCAGGAAGGCGTTTTCGTGGCCACGCCCGAGGGCAAACTGCTCGATTGCAACGACGCCTTTATCCGCATGCTGGGCCACACCAGTCGTGAAGAGCTGATGGCCCTCAACGTGGATGCCGAACTTTATGCCTCCCACGAACAGCGTGACGTGTTCCGTCGCGAAGTAGAACTGCACAACTACGTCCGCAACTTTGAAGTCATCTTGCGCCGCAAGGACGGTACGCTGCTCACCGCCATGGAGAGCAGTTTCGCCACCCGCAATGCGGCAGGAAAAATCGAGCGCTACCAGGGCTTCCTGCTCGACATGACCGAGAAGAAGCGCGCCGAAGACGAAATCCGCCGCCGCAACCGGGAACTTAACGCGCTGAATGCGATGGCGGTCATCGCCACCCAGTCCTTTGATCTGGACGAAATTCTTAACCTCACTCTGCGCCAGGTGATCTCGCTGCTCGGCGCCGAGACTGGTTCCATTTATCTTTGCGATCTGGATGAGACCACCTTCCGCCGCCGGGCCGGCTGGGGCCAGCGCAGCGCGGAACGCGCCCGCCTTTCTGAAATCAAGTTCACCGAAGGCTTCGGCGAGTTGGTGACCCGTTCCCGCACCGAAGTGATCACGGCGGACTACTTGCCGCACCTGCCATCCCAGGTTGCGGAATTCATTCGCGCCGATGGTCTGGCGTCATGGATATGGGTGTTGCTGTGGGGGAAAGATAAGCCCATCGGCATCATGGGCATCAGCAGCCGGGAGAGTCGCGAATACACCAGCAATGACGAGAGTCTGCTGGTCGCCATCGGCCGGCAATTGTCCACCACTATCGAGAAAGTCCGGCTCTACGAAGAAACCTGCCGCGCTTATGAAGACTTGCGCCACACCCAGGAACAACTGCTGCAGAGCGAAAAAATGTCGGCGGTGGGACAGCTGATCGCCGGAGTCGCCCATGAACTGAACAATCCTCTGACCGCGATCCTCGGCTATGCCCAGTTGCTCGAAAGCGAAGGGCTGGGGGAACGCGCGGCCGATTTCGTCAGCAAGCTTTTCAAGCAAGCCCAGCGCACTCATCGCGTGGTGCAAAATCTGCTATCGTTTGCCCGGCAGCGCAAGCCGCAGAAAGAGCAGGTCGATATCTGCAAGGTGCTGGACGAAACCCTGGCCCTGCGAGATTACGACTTGAAGGTGAACGACATCAAGGTGGAGCGCGACATCGAGTCCACAATTCCGGCAGTAACCGCCGACCCGCACCAGCTCGAACAAGTCTTCCTCAATATCATCAACAACGGCGTGGACGCGATGCTGGAATCAGGCCGGGTCGGTATCTTGAAGGTTCGGGTATACGCCCACGAGGGAACCGTCGTCACTGAATTTCAGGATTCCGGTCCGGGCATCAAGGAGCCGAACCGCATCTTCGATCCTTTCTACACCACCAAAAGTGTAGGCAAGGGCACCGGCCTCGGGCTCAGCATCTGCTACGGCATTGTCAAGGAACACGGAGGAGATATTTCCGCGCGCAATCTCGAAGGTGGCGGAGCCATCATCGAAGTCCGTCTCCCCGCGAACGGCAACGTCAGCGCTCCGGAAGCCGGCATACCCGCATCTTCGCGAGCTTCGGTCATCGAGGGCAGCGTCCTTCTGGTTGAGGACGAAGAGGCCGTCCTCGAATTCGAGCGCGACGTCCTGGCTGGCGCTGGTGCCAAGGTCGCAACCCTGATGAGCGGCGACGAAGTCAAGGCCAGGCTGCTGAAAGAATCGTTCGACGCCATGATCATCGATGGCAAGATGGCGAACGGATGGAACGCTCCCGACGTCTACAGATGGATCGCCGACAACCATCCGGGCCTCGAGCGACATCTGATGTTTACGTTTTCCAGTGCAGTCGAACCCGAGATTCGCGCCTTCCTGCACGACAACAACGTACCCTACCTGGTGAAACCTTTCGAAGTCGGCGACTTGATTTCCCAGGCCCGTCGCCTTCTGCAAAAGACCCAAGCGGCCGTCGCTAGCTAGAGCAAAGTGGAGACTCGCAAGAATGTAGACGCGAGCGCCCGCGCTCGTGTCACCACCGACCCAGATTTTCGTGGCGCCGACATCCTGCCGCTCCCCGGGGGCAAGATGCCTCGAGCAGCCGGCGAGATGCCGGCGCTACGAACGTCAGAGGCCCTTCTTCAGCGAACGCCCAAATTCCCGCAGCGCTGTCTCGTTCCGCCGATACCACACCCAAAGCCCGAGCTTCTTAGCTTCCACCACACCGGCCTTGGTCAGAATCGCCATATGGTGCGAAATGGTAGGCTGGGACAGGTGAATACGCCGCTCAATGTCGGATGCACACAACCCCACGTCCTTGCCGATCGAACATCCGCCCTGTTCCTTGAGAGCGTGCAAGATCCGCCGCCGGGTGGGGTCAGCGACGGCGTGGAAGATACGATCCAGTTCGTGCTCGGTCATGGCAGCAAGCAATAAACCATGAATCGACAGATGTCAATATATGAACCTCGGGCCTCGGACTAAAACGAGGTGTGTGAAACTTTCCTGAACGAACGATAGTCCAAATACGGGATGACCGTAGAGAGCTCGAAAAGTTGAAAAAGAGCGAGGGCCTGTTGCCTCCCGGTCAGTCGCTCACGCTCAAGTGGCCTGTGCTGCACTACGGGTCCGTGCCGAGATTTGACTCTGAGACCTGGGACCTCCGCATCACTGGATTGGTTGATTCTCCGCTCAGGCTGAGTTGGAAAGAGTTCCACGCCCTGCCCAAAATCCAGCGAACCAGCGATTTCCATTGCGTGACCCGCTGGAGCCGTTTCGACAACCACTGGGACGGCGTGGCCTTCCAGGAACTGCTGTCTCGCGTTCATCCGAAGCCGGAAGCCTCATACGTCCTGGTGCACGCTGAACAGGGATTCACCGCCAATGTGCCGCTGGCCGATCTTGACCGCGCCGAAGTATTGCTCGCCACTCACCACGATGGCGAACCTCTGACCGCAGAGCACGGCTACCCGCTGCGGCTCATCGTTCCTCATCTTTACGCCTGGAAATCGGTGAAGTGGTTGCGCGGCCTGGAATTCCTCGACCACGACGCCCCTGGATTCTGGGAACAAAACGGCTACCACATGTACGGAGATCCGTGGAAGGAGCAGAGATTCAGTAGGTGAGGTCTGACGTCCGCTTCATCACTTTTTCAGAATCGGATTGTACCCATCCTTCATCAGCTGGCCGCGGGCGCTCTCTGCGTCCTTGATGTCTGAGAAAGGCCCGACCTGCACATGAAACAGCTTGTCTCCCGCCGTGTTGGCGGCGAAGGCGGCATATTGCTTTTTCTTCAGCGCGTCGACCAAGGCCTCGGCGTCTTCCTGTTTGCTCACTGCCGCTACCTGTACGAAGTAGTTGCTCTGGCCTGAGACGACCGCGGTAGGGTCCGGAGGCGCATCGTTGTCGGCTGGAGCCGATTTGGCAGCAGCGTTCGCGGGCGCGTCGACAGGCTTTGAAGCAAGCTCGCCATTTGGGTCTTTCTGTCCGACTGCCTTGTAGAACGTGAGATCAGAGGGTGCGCGTGGTTCAGAGGCCTTCACAGCCGTCGGGCGTACGCCACTGGATGTGCCGGTTGCCGCCAGAGAATCGCCAGCGGGACCGGCCGAATTCCTACCCAGCGAATACCCCATTCCGAAGAACACTGCGCACAGCGCCACCAGGCCGAAAAAAAGGACCAGCATCTTGCCCGTGCCCAGCGTAATCTCTGTGTCTTCAGAAGCCGCCATGTCTCATTCCACCTCGCCGGTTGGCCGAAGCCTACCTCAGCTCTTAGGGCCGTCGGAGTTGCCCAGGAGTTTCTGCATGCCGGCGAAGAAGTCCACCGGAACCGGGAAGATCACGGTTGTGTTTTTTTCCACTCCAATTTCAGTCAAAGTCTGCAAGTAGCGCAACTGCACGCTGACCGGTTCCTTGGCCAGCAGGGCAGCGGCGTCCACCAGGCGTTGGGCAGCGGAGAATTCGCCTTCGGCGTGAATGATCTTCGAGCGCTTTTCACGTTCCGCTTCAGCCTGTTTGGCCATGGCGCGCAACATCGACTCGGGCATGTCCACCTGCTTGACTTCCACATTCGTGACCTTCACGCCCCAGGGCGCGGTGTGTGTGTCCAGAATGCTCTGCAGGCGAAGATTGATTTTTTCGCGATGAGAAAGAAGCTCGTCCAGTTCTTGCTCGCCTAGCACGGAGCGCAGCGTGGTCTGCGCGAACTGCGAAGTCTGGTAAACGTAATTGGAAACTTCAACCACCGCCTTACGCGGCTCGATCACCCTGAGAAAGATGACCGCATTCACTTTAAGCGTCACGTTGTCGCGTGTGATGATGTCCTGCGGGGGAACTTCCAGGGCTTCCTGTCGCAACGAAACCCGCACCATGCGATCCAGCGGCGCGAAGACAAAGATGAGCCCAGGCCCTTTGGCATCTGACAACAGGCGCCCCAAGCGAAAGATTACGCCGCGCTCGTATTCAGCCAGGATCTTGATCGAACTGAGGAAATAGAGGACAACCACGACAATAGCGATGCCCGTGAACGACAGACCCATCCGAAGCCTCCGCGCCTGAATCTCAGGAACGCTTCTGTGGCGGATTGTACCGCAACCTGGCCAAGGATACGGCATCTCCCTGAAGATAGGGGTGCCTCGCAAGATGCCAACACAACACTCAGACCGTGTTCGCGGCCGGAGCGCGCTGGGCCGCGGCGGAGGGCTCTACGCGCAACTGCAATCCGTCTACCGCGAGAACCACTACGCTCTGCCCGGCGGACACGCCGCTCGCGGACATTGCATCCCAGAGTTCGCCATGAACAAAGATTTTTCCTCGCGGTGAGAGAGCGGTCTGTGCAATGCCAATTTCTCCCACCAGTCCCTGCGCTCCAGTTACCACCTTATTGGCCCGCGCCTTCAGAGCAATACTCATCAGGAACACCGTGATTCCGCCCAGCGGAATACTCACTGCCAGTGCGGTCAGAAGATGCACTCTCATTTCCGGAATAGGAGCGTCCACCAGCAACAGTCCGCCCAAGACCATGGTGACGATGCCGCCGATCGCAAGCACGCCGTGGGCGGCAAATTTAGCTTCCAGAGCGAACAGGGCAAACGCAGCGAAGATCAGAACCACAGCCGCAAATCGTACTGGCAGAAGATTCAGCGCGAAAACCGCCAGCAGGATGAACACGATGCCGACCGTCCCTGGCACCACCGCACCGGGATGGTTGAACTCCGCGTAGAGCGCCAAGCCTCCGATGGCGAGAAGAATGAACGCGATGTTCGGGTCCATGATGAAGGCCAGGATGCGTTGTTTGAGCGTCATATCAAATGGCCGGATGGTTTCGTTCGCCAGGTTGAGCGTGATCGTCTTCCCGTCGAAGCGTTTCACGATTTTGCCTTGCATCTGCTGCAGCAGGTTCGATTCACTGGGCGCCACGTAATCAATCAACTTCTGCGTGAGCGCCTCTTGCTCGGTGAAAGACTTCGACTGGCGCACGGTGCTCTCGGCCACTTCGACATTGCGTCCGCGCTTGGAGACCACGGACCGCATCAGCGCGGCGGCGTCATTCTCCATTTTCTCTTTCATGACGTCGTCCACCTTGCCGCCGCCCAGCGTGACCGGATGGGCCGCGCCGGTATTGGTCCCTGGAGCCATCGCCGCCACGTCCGCGCTTTCCAGGAGGAAGAACCCGGCCGAAGCTGCGCGGCTGCCTCCCGGCGTGACGTAAATAATCACCGGGACCGGTGATGCCAGAATTTTCTCAATGATATTGCGAGTGGAGTCCAGCAGGCCTCCAGGAGTATTCAACTCGACCAACAAGGCTTGGTCTTTATTACGGTCGGCCTCCGCCAAAGCTCGTGCGATGTACTCCTCGGTGATGGGATGAATGGTGTCGTTGACGACAATCTTCAGCACTTCGGCTGAGGAGGGAAGCGATGCGCCCAACAGCACACCGATGACTGCGCCGGACAGCCAGCGGGGAAAGGAAACCAGTCTCATCACGCCGAACCTCTGGTTCCTATTGTCTCTCAAATCGACCGGGCTGGTATGTTTTAGACTTTGAACCTCCAGCGGGTGGCGCTGCCCACGAATTTTTTCTCAGACAACCCGAAGACGACCTGCGGGCGAACCGAGAACACCGGCTCTTTCATGGACAGTATGTCCTGCTCCATTCCCGCCATGTCAAAGTTGTACTTAGGTTTGTACTTCTTGAGAAATTCACGGCGAACGGCCACCTCGGCGATCTCAGCGATTCCTTCGACGATGACCGCCTCCTGCGCCTGTTCAGTGCAAACCACGGAGCGCGGATTTTCAGCCAGGTTCCGGGCCTTGCGCGAATGCCGGCCGGTGCTGAACAGGAAAGCCCCGTCCAGCCACAGTCCCCAGACCACCATGGCGTGCGGAGACCCGTCGGGCTTCACTGTGATGATCCAGTAGTTGTGACTCTTTCGCAGGCGCTGGTCGGCCCATTTCCAGGAGAGGAGCCCTTTTGAACTTTTCGGCAGCCCATAGCCCGGCATCTCTGGACGGCTGGGCTTAGGCTCAATCTTCTTGCGCTGTTTTGCCATGAGGGTCATCCTCCGCGACAACATGATGCGAGCGACTTCATAGGGATGTCAATCGCTCGCGGTGGATCAGTCGCAAGGTGGGCCAAAAACTACGAGGGGAACAGCTACGTCCGGCTGTCCAGTCGAACCAAGCTCGACTCCCTCTTTCTGAGGAACCGAGCGCAGCGTTGCTCCGCCGGATAGCCGGGGGCGGCTGTCCCCACGTGGTTCGTGATGGACTGGACCACGACACAATCGCCCGTCTGAAATCTTAGTGGTGTGCTAGGGTTTCTGCGTCGGCCGGAGCAATACCTCGCTGACGAACGATTGTGGTTCCTGCGTCACGAGCATGGCCACCACATGAGCCACGTCTTCTGATTGCAACATCTTCTTCGGATCTTTCCCTCGGTGTGGGCTCAGATCAGTGTGCACTGATCCGGGACAAACCACTGAGACCCGGATGTTGTGGCCGCGCAGTTCTTCCGCCACCGAGTAGCTCAGTCCGTTCAATCCCCATTTGGACGCGGCGTAGGCCGCGCCGTTGGGCAGAGCATTCTTTCCCGCTAGGGAAGAAATGTTCACGATGTGTCCCACGCGGGCGCGAATCATCATAGGAGCAAAGCTGCGCATGCAGTAGTACACGCCACGCAGATTCGTATTCATGACCTGCTCCCACGCTTCGGGGGACATCTGGTGCAGCGGGCCAGCAAAGCTGCCCACTCCGGCGTTGTTAACCAGGATGTCGGCGCGCCCCGACTTGCGTTCTACCAGCGCCGCGAGCGCTTCAACCGCACCCAGATCGGTCACGTCGCACTCGGCGACTTCAGCCTGTCCGCCCGACTTCACGATCGCCGCCGCTGTACTTTCGAGGGGCGCCCGCCGGCGGCCGCAAATAAAAGTGAGCGCTCCCATATGGGCGAGCTGGCGGGCGATAGCGGCCCCAATCCCTCCGCCTGAGCCGGTTACGATGGCTACCTGCCC
Source organism: Terriglobia bacterium (assembly GCA_963803655.1). Lineage (GTDB taxonomy): Bacteria > Acidobacteriota > Terriglobia > Terriglobales > Acidobacteriaceae > JAIQFF01. The sequence continues at coordinate 450,885 of CAWDNR010000003.1, read as the reverse complement.
ATGCAGGGCATTTTCGGCTGCATTTGCCATAAGACAACAACCTCCTGGGCCGCCTTCCGGTCCCGATTTGGACCGCACGCGCGCCCCCTCGCCCGCATCTTACAAGACGAGGTGGTAACCCGTTGTAAAGACAAACTTGCCTTAGACGAGACACATACTTATAATCCGCCTCACCGGAAACGCTGCCTGGGGCGTGCAGACAGTTGCAGGAACTGGCCGCGTATTTCCGGAGCCCGTCCGAATGGGCACAGCATGTTCTAGAAAGACCCGCGCTGGCTGGCTTGGGCGATACCTCGGCGCTGTCGCCGTTTTTCCCGAATATCTAAGGAGCGATTCGAATGAAGACGAGTCTAGTGGCGCTTTTGCTGATGTTGGCTAACTTGGCATCAGGACAGGATGCAGCTGCGCCGCAACCGCAGGCGTCCCAACCGCAGGCATCCCCGGCACCGCAAGCGCAAAAGAAGGAAATCAAAGACCCCGCCGAATATAACGCCTACGTCGGCGCGGTGCAGCAGTCCGATCCCGCCGCGAAAATCAGCGGACTGGAAGCGTTCCTTTCTCAGTATCCCAATAGCGTGATGAAGGAAGACGCGCTGGAATTACTGATGGGAACCTACCAGCAGTCGAACAACCAGGCCAAGGTCATCGACACGGCGAATCGACTCCTGGCGGCTAACCCGGACAACGCCCGCGCCCTGGTGCTGCTCGCCTACAACGAGCGCGCCACCCAGAAGTGGGCTGACGCCAAACAGCACGCCGAGCGCGGCTTACAGGCTGTCACCAAGATGGCCAAGCCGGATGGCGTTTCCGATGCGGACTTCACCAAGCAGAAGGCCCAGCTGAGCGGGTTGCTGAACAGCGTCGCTGGGTTCTCGTCCCTGCAACTGAAGGACTATGCGTCTGCCCAAAAGTATCTGCGGCCTGCGGTCGAAGCCGACCCGAACAACGTCGAGAATGTCTACCCTCTCGCTCTTTCGTATCTGACGGCCACTCCTCCCGACGATGTGAACGGACTCTTTTTCATCGCGCGCGCGGCGAATCTGGTCGCCGATCCGGCAGGGAAGGCGTCGATCATCAAGTTCGGCCGCAGCCGGTACGTGAAGTATCACGGCTCGGAGCAAGGCTGGGATGACTTGCTGGCCCAAACCAAGACCACACCTGTACCTCCTGCCGGGTTCACCATCGCGCAATATGTTCCTCCCACGCCGGCGCAGCAGGCGGCTGATCTGGTGAAAACAAAAAAACCGGAAGAAATGAGTTTTGCGGAATGGGAACTGGTGCTCTCGGTGGGAACGCAGGATGACCAGGACAAGGTCTGGAGTACGCTCAAAGGCAAAAATCTGCAGATGGCGGAAGTGCAGGTCATCAGTGCGTCGCCTACGAAGCTGGAGTTGGCGGCCAGCGTGGATGACATCGACCAGAAGCGTGCCGACATCGAGCTTTCGTTCCCCGGACCGATCCCGGCGAGGAGCCTGCCCAAGGTGGGAGACAAGATTAACTTTGAGGGCACTCCGGTGTCCTACACTCCCAGCCCGTTCGTCATGGTCATGGAAAAAGGCGCGCTCCTGACCAAGGCAGCGCCGGCAGCGGCGAGGAAGCCCCCGGTTCACAGAAAGCCGCAGTAAGCCGACGCTTGTCAGATACAACAAAAGGCAGCCCTCAGGGCTGCCTTAATTTTTTAACGTTCGATGAAGGACGGGCGTCCCGCCCGTCCAGAGCCGCATCCGCACGAGCCAGGACGCGCGGCGCTACCGGGCCAGAGGAAAGTAGCACCGCAGGGGCTCATGCCCGAGCTCACTTAAAATCCCTTATTGCAGGGCAAGGCCCTGCTGCACCTTAGCGCGCCACCTTTTTCTCATAACCCACCGGTCGCGCGCTGCGGGGTGGGCGTTTTACGCCATCGCGCAGTTGCCGCACGTCGATCTTGAGCTCTGAAATGGTGCGGCTCAGAGTGTTGCGGTGCATCGCGAGCTCGCGCGCGGCGCGGCATTGGTTGCCCTTGTTCTCCTGCAGAACGGTCAGGATAAATTTCTTTTTGAATTCGCGCACAGCTTCGGAATAAAGAATGTTACTGCGGTACATCTGCATGATAAGGGCTTCGAGCTGATCTCTCACGGCATCTCTCTTTCTGCGCGAAGAATCGCTGGCCGGAAAAGCTGCCTATTCTTCAATAAATGTTTTACGACTTCCTACTTCACCGGTGCGTGAGACGGCAGCGCACCGGCTGGGACCGTCGGCGGCACACGGCGCAGCAAATCCAGTCCCTGATAAAACCTGGCTCGCAATTCAGCGGGGGCGACCCAGATGGCTGCTCGCCCTACTGCCTGGAAATACGGAGCCCACTCAGAACCTGCCAGCCACCTCGATGTCGGCGTGAAAGCGGTCATGCTGACCGCAATCACCGCCACAATGAGGCAGCCCCGCAGAAATCCCAACGCACCGCCCAGGAGCCGGTCCACGAACCTGAGACCGGACTTCTTCATGACCCAACGAGCAGTTTGTCCAGCGATCCCGGCGGCAGCCGCGACGGCAAAAAAAATGAGCAGGAAACCCGCACTCTCGGCCAGCCAGGGCGATTTCAGATACTTCTCAAACCAACCGGCCAGACGCTGATACTGCCACGCCGCCACCAGGTACCCCGCCACCAGGCCCGCCAGGTGAAACGCCTCCTGGAAGAAGCCCGAGTAAGCCGCCTGAACGGTGGACGCCAACACCACCACGATGATGACCCAGTCCGCGCCGTTCATGCCGCCTTCCTGCGGCTCCCAGTGCGGTTAAACATCCAGCTCGAGTCCCGTGAGCTGGTGGTAAGCCTCGACGTACTTCTCGCTCGTCCTCCGCGCCACTTCGGCAGGAAGGGCCGGCGCCGGCGGGCGCTTGTTCCAGCGGATTTCTTCCAGATAGTCCCGAACATACTGCTTGTCGAACGACTCCTGCGCCCGCCCGGGGGCATATTTGTCCGCCGGCCAAAAGCGGGAAGAGTCCGGGGTAAGCACCTCGTCCGCCAGAGTGATGCCCTGCGGGGTGCGCCCGAACTCGAACTTGGTGTCGGCGATGATAATCCCTTTTTGCCGCGCATAATCCGCGGCTTTCACATAAACCGCCAAAGTCAGGTCACGCAGTTTCTGGCTCAACTGCGGCCCAACCAGCTTGGACATGTCCGCGAATGAAATATTCTCGTCGTGACCGCTGGTAGCCTTGGTCGAAGGCGTGAAAATGGGTTCAGGCAAGCGGTCTGACTCCTGCAAGCCCTTGGGCAACTCGATACCGCACACCCCGCCCGTGGCCTTGTATTCCTTCCAGGCTGATCCGGAAATGTAGCCCCGCACTACACATTCCACGGGAAACATCTCCGCGCGCGCCACGATCATGGAACGGCCCCGCAACTGGTCGGCATATTTCTGCAATGGTGCTGGATACTGGCTGACGTCGGCGGTAAGGAGATGGTTGGGTACAAGGTTGCGAAGAAAATCGAACCAGAAAAGCGAGATTTGTGTCAGTACCCGACCTTTATGAGGAATGCCGGTAGCCAGTACGTAAGTCAAAAGCGGAGATACGGTCGGTGGCTATAAACAGCAGGCGGCTTTCATCCAGGTTGTAAACATCACGCACCTTGCCGCTGGCGTGCAGGTTTAGCTCGGGAAAGTCGGTCTGCAGCAAAACGGAGTCGAGAAGGTCAGGGCTCATGAGTGAAATTCTACAGGCGGAAATCGTCGCGTATTCTAGTCCTAAAGAAATTTTTGTCAACGGCTTGTCTCCTGGCGCGTGGCGTACCGTTGTCGTCGTCGCATGCAATTTAATTGACATGAGGAGTGGACGCCGGCATTGCCCGCCGGTCAAGGCTTTTGGCTGCCCCAAATTGTGGAAAAACTGAGGACGCCTGTGCAAGGATGGGAAACCCGGAAGTAAAGTCGCAATGAGCCCGCACAAGACTGCGTTATACTTGAGTTGCGATGTCGCCGGATCCTCAAAAGACGTTCTACCTGGAAGTGTTCGGCTGCCAGATGAACGTGCACGATTCGGAGAAAGTCGTCGGCACGCTTCTCGCCCAGGGATACCGGCAGGTTCCCACCGTCGAAGAGGCGGGACTGATCCTCTACAACACCTGCTCCATTCGCGATAAAGCAGAGCAAAAGGTCTTCCACCGTCTGGCCGACTACAAGAAACTGCAGAAACAGGGCAAGCGCTTCGGAGTTCTGGGTTGCGTGGCGCAGCAGGAAGGCGAGAAGATTTTCGAGCGTGCGCCCCACGTTTCGATGGTGTGCGGCTCCGCGTCGTATCGCAATCTGCCGCAAATGCTGGTGCAGCTTGAGGCAGGGAAGCAGCGGATTACCGGCCTCGACGACCGCGAGACCGACGAGTGCTTTGAGACCGAATTCACCGCCCGTACTAATCCTCACCGAGGCTACCTCACCATCATCGAAGGCTGCGACAAGTTCTGCGCCTACTGCGTGGTGCCTTTCACTCGCGGCAAGGAGCGCAGCCGTTCTTCTGATTCTGTGTTAGCGGAAACCAGGCAAATGGCCGATCTCGGCTACACCGAGGTCCAGCTTCTGGGCCAGAACGTGAACTCGTACAAAGATCCGTCGGGAAAGAAAACCTTCGCCGAACTTCTCGCCGCGGTGGGCGAGCTTTCCGGCATTCGGCGAGTGCGGTTCACGACTTCGCATCCCCGTGATTTCGGTCGTGACATTGTCGAAGCCATCGATTCGGTTTCGACCTTGTGCGACCATGTGCATCTGCCGGTGCAGAGCGGGTCTGACCGTGTTCTCGACGCGATGCAACGCCTCTATACCCGCGAGCAGTACATGGAACGCGTTGCCTGGATGAGAGCAGCCAAGCGGGAAATCAGCATGACCTCGGACATGATCGTTGGCTTTCCAGGCGAGACCGAAGCGGATTTCGAGCAGACTCTTTCCCTCGTTGACGAGGTTGAGTACGACAGTATTTTCTGCTTCAAATATTCGCCCCGTCCCAATACGCCGTCGTTGCAGCTGGAGGACGCGATTCCGGACGTAGAGAAATCCCGCCGGCTGATTGTCTTGCAGGAGAAGCAACGGGAGATCCAAAGACGGCGGTATCAGCGGCATGTGGGGCAGATTCTTGAAGTTATGGTTGAAGGGAAGAACGAAGCCCGGGGCCAGTGGATCGGCCGCACGTCGCAGAACAAGACTCTGAATTTCACCACGCCCCCAGCAGTGGTTCCGGAGGTGGGCAGCTATATTCCCGTGGTTACCACCGGGAGCTTTCCCAACAGCCTGTTGGGCGAAATGGTGATATAAGGAGCGAAGAAGGGCAGATTTCAATCTGAAATCGCCCCGGGGGCCACGATGGAAGTCGAGATGAAAATTCGCGGGCTTATGATGGATCCAGTCACCAACATGCCCATCGTGATCCTGAAAGACACCAGTGGCGACGCCGTTCTGCCCATCTGGGTCGGAATTTACGAGGCCAACGCGATCGCCCTCGAGATCGAAAAAGTCAGCACGCCACGCCCCATGACTCACGATCTGATCAAGAATGTCCTGGTAGGGCTGGACACCCAGGTGCACAAAGTAGTAGTCACGGAGCTGAGAGAAGACACTTTTTATGCCGTGATCTGGATGGAGCGGCAGGGAAACGTGATCAGCATCGATTCCCGTCCCTCCGACGCGCTGGCTCTTGCCCTGCGCGTGGACTGCCCCATTTTCGTCGAAGACGATGTCCTGAAGAACTCGAAGCTGGCGGCGAACGTCTCCGACCGCGTCACCAGCGAAGAACTGCGCAAGTGGCTCGAGGGCCTGAATGACGAGGACCTGGGCAGATACAAGATGTAGAACAGCTTTTAGCTCTTAGCCGTCAGCTCTTGGCTAGAAGCTAAAGGCTAGGGGCTAAAAGCTTTCTTCATGCCTGACCCCGCCGAACAACTTCAGCGTATTTATCTTGCCGGGTTTGAACTCCAGAAGTTCGATCGGTTTCCCAAGTGCGTCGGCGTAGTGCGCGACAGCTGCATTGCATTGCTCGTACCTTCGGTCGATGGGCTGCAAATGCTGGGCACGCCCGGCTGGCGCATGGGAGAAGCCATCGGAGTGCTGACCGAGAAGCAGGGCCGCCAGGTCTTCCAGGCTAAGCAGGAAGTAGTGGACGCCACGCCGGAGAGACTCGAGACTCTACGATCCTTTCGCAACGACCTGCAGACCATCCTAACCCGGCAAGCGTAGCCGGCGACACGGCACCCGACTTTGAATTCCCGGCTCGAACCAGACGGTTCAGGAGATGGTGGCAAAGCTCGCCAGATGCATGGGCAGTGTCGATCGCCAGAAACTCCACCCCGTAGCGATAGCCGGCCCGATTACAAACTTTGGCCTCCACCCCGTATCGGAGGCAAAGAAGTAAAAATAGAAGCTTTCATGGCCCGGGAAACAATCACTCGAATGGGAACGTTGACTTTATCGCTCGGCCAAGTATCCTCGGCCAACGACATAGTTGTTAGTAGACATAATATCTATTATCGGACATTGTGTTACGGGGCCGGCTTTCCTTGACAGCCCCGCCGCAATCGCCGCACTATCTGTGTCCATGAGCTCTCCCAAGTTGGCCCTGACCCGCCGTATTTGCCTCGCCGCCCTTCTGGCCGGCACATCTTTCGCCCAGGACGCCGCTGCTCCGGGCTCGGCCCAACCGGCGGTTCCGGTTGTGCGTCCTGCCATTGTCGGCGTCGCCCACATTGGATTGAAAACAGACGATCTTGCGGCGGCCCGCAAGTTTTATACCGGAATTCTTGGTTTCCAGGAGCCGTTTAGCCTGGACAAAGCGCCCGGTAAAGGCATGGGCCTGCTGCTGACCTATTTCAAGGTCAACGATCATCAATACATTGAACTGTTTCCCGAGCTCACTGATCCGGCGATGGACCGGTTGTCTCATATTTCGTTTGAGACTACCGATGCCGAGCAGTTGCGGGCCTACCTGGCCAGCCGAGGCGTAAAAGTGCCCGAACACCTCGGATCCAGGCAGGACGGCAACCTCGGTTTCAACGTCAAAGATCCCGACGGCCACGACGTTGAGTTCATGCAGTATCTTCCGGACTCCCTGCACGGCCGTAACTTCGGCAAGTTTCTTCCCAACACGCGTATTTCGACGCGCATCATCCACGTGGGCGTGGTGGTGAAAGACCGCGCGGCAGCCGACCGTTTCTACGAGGACATTCTGGGATTCAAATTGCAGTGGCACGGCGGCATGAAAGACACGGACACGGACTGGGTGGCCATGCGCGTGCCCGAAGGAACCGACTGGCTCGAATATATGCTCAATGTGAATAATCCGGATCCGCACCGGCTTGGAGTGATGCACCACTTTTCGCTGGGCGTGCCCGACATTCAGGCCGGATACAAGGTTGCGGTCGAGCGTGGATACAAGAGTTCGGAGACACCGAAAATTGGCCGGGACGGCAAGTGGCAGTACAACCTCTACGATCCCAATTTCACACGGGTCGAGTTGATGGAGCCGAAGCCAGTCCAGAAGCCGTGCTGCTCGCCGATTGTGGAATAGGGCCACATAGGGGCGGGTGCCCCACCACCCGCCCAGCCGGCAAAGCGCGGCTGGTTTTGCCTTGGTAAGGACCCGCAAGACCCTGGCGAGCGTTGCTCGCCCGCCCGGACCAGGGCGCGTCCGGGCCTAGCTATTTCGCGGAACCACTTCCCGCACCGGTTCCGCGGCCAGCACGATCCTGGGATGGAAGAGAGTTCCCGCGATTCGTGTCGCGATGGCGATCAGTTCCCTTTGCCCGGCGAACACCTTCACCTGCCGGGCCTGGGAAAGCTCCGGTAAATTCACCGCGCGCCCGTTGCGAATAAGCGCCGCAGCTTCTTCGCTGGCAGTGACGCACGGAAACTCCGGCAGGAGCTGGCGCGGATGAATGAAAATCTCCTCGCTCTTGCCCGCCTTACACGCCGCATCCAGCTCTTCCAGAGTGTGGGCCTGGCTCAAATCGAATTCGCCCAGCACGGTACGGCGCAGCGACTGCAGGTGCGCTCCGCAACCCATCTGTTGGCCCATGTCGTGGGCAACGGAGCGCATGTAGGTCCCGGACGCCACCCGGGCGCGAAAACTGGCCTGATCGCCCTCCACTCCCAAAATCTCGAATTCCTTGATCTCCACCTGCACCGGTTTTAGGGCAACATCCTGGTGCTTGCGGGCCAGCTTGTAGGCCGGAACTCCCTTGATCTTCTTGGCTGAAAACGGCGGCGGCATTTGCTCAATCAACCCAATAAACGGACTTGCAAGTTTCTGCATTTGTTCAAGTGATACATTAACTATCTGGGGCGAGCTGGCGGGCTTCCCCATCGGAATCATAGGTGTCGGTCGCGAAGCCGAAGCGGATGATGCCCTCGTAGGTCTTCCCCGACGCACCGTAAAATTGGGCCAGGCGGGTGAGATTGCCAGTGACCAGAGGCAGCACTCCCGTTGCCAGGGGATCGAGCGTGCCCAAGTGACCCACCGAAGGTTGCTGCAGAATGCGGCGTACCCGGTTGACCACGTCATGCGAAGTCAGGCCAGCCGGCTTATCGATGATGAGGACGCCGTTCATGGGAGATTAAGTAATTTGGTAATTTAGTAATTGGGGAATTGAAAATTCTGAGGCCGCACTGCGTTTCGTCCTCTCTTGAGGCGAATCCCTGGCGGTTCTTGAATTGCTCAATTTCTCAATTACTCAATTACCAAATTACCAGATTGTTTGATCCCCCATGATTCCCATTCGCGACGATCAGCCCCGATTCATCACACCCTACGTGACTTATTTCCTGATCGGGCTCAACCTGGTGATCTTCTTTTTCGAGGCGACTCTTACTCCACGGAGCTTCAAGGTCCTGCTCTATCAGCTGGGCATGGTGCCCGCCAACATCACGGCGTTGCTGACTGAACCTGGCGGGCTGGGGCTGATGCCGGCTTTTCTTCCTACACTGACTTCCATGTTCCTGCACGGCTCGTGGATGCATGTGATCGGCAACATGTGGTTCCTGTGGATTTTCGGAGACAACATTGAAGACTATCTGGGCCACTTCAAATATTTGCTGTTCTACCTGCTCAGCGGGCTGGGAGCTGCTCTCGCACAGGTCGTCCTCAATCCTCATTCCCGTGTGCCTACGGTCGGCGCCAGCGGGGCCATTGCCGGGGTTCTCGGCGCATACTTCCTCTTGTATCCCCGGGCAAAAGTATTGATCTGGTTCCCGATTTTCTTTCTCTTCTATTTGCCGGCATGGGTCACCCTGGGTTACTGGTTCGCCATGCAATTCTTGAGCGGGGCCGCAACTTCGATCGCGAACTACAGCGAAACCAGCGGCGGAGTGGCGTTCTGGGCGCACGTGGGAGGATTTGTCGCGGGAATCGTCCTGATCAAAATCTTTCCCGAGCGCCCGCGGCGTTATCGCTACGGCACCTGGTGACCGGCCGGACGGTCGGGCGTCAGACGCCGGACCTCGGCTGATCCAAAAGCCCGGTAGCCGACGTGTTAGATCTCTGACGAGATTCCAGGGGGTTGAGGTCTGACGTCTGAAGTCTAGACCCCGTTCGCGCGGTTTCGTATCAGCGACAGAAATTCCGTGCGCGTCTCCTGTTCGTTGCGGAAGCAGCCCAGCATGGATGAAGTCACTGCGGCGGAGTGTTGCTTCTCGACTCCACGCATCATCATGCAGAGATGGCGCGCCTCAATGACGACTCCCACACCCTGTGGCTCGATCGCCTTCTGGATGGTTTCCGCAATCTGCGTGGTCAGCCGTTCCTGAATCTGCAGCCGGCGGGAAAAGATTTCGATCAGGCGCGGAATCTTGCTCAGTCCGATTACTTTGCCTTTGGGGATGTAAGCCACGTGGACCTTGCCGAAAAACGGCAGCATGTGGTGTTCGCACAGGCTGAACATTTCGATGTCTTTGACAATCACCATCTCGTCATAAGTGACGGTGAACAGCGCTTTTTGCAGCATCGCGTCCGCATCTTCTTTGTAGCCGCGGGAGAGAAATTCCCAGGAGCGGCGTACGCGGTCCGGGGTGCGCACCAGGCCTTCACGATCGGGGTCCTCGCCGATGCGGACAATCATTTCGCGCACCAGATCTTCGAAGCTGGCGCTGGTCAGCGAAGGTACTTCAGTGGTCGGATTCATGTCCTACTCCATTGAGCAATTTGGAAATTGGGTAATTGTGAAATTGCACTACCACCCGGACCCGTAAAAGCCAGACCCAATTGCTCGATTACAAATTACCCAATTACGCAATTACTTTTCCCTCTCCTGCGTACTCGAACGAATTCATCATGGTCTCTTCTATGCGTACCTTTTCCAGATGAGCCTGGGTGAAGCCTCGCTGCAAAATATCGTAGATGGCGGTGCACAAGTTTTCAGTTGTCGGCACCGTCTGCATAAATTCAGCCCGGGTATTCAGATTTTCCAGGTCAAAGCGATGCAGAATTTCGCTCTGCACAAAACCATCCAGATCGACCAAGTTGCAGACCATGCCCGTGCTTTGGTCCACCGGGCCGCTGACCGTGACTTCGAGCGCGTAATTGTGACCGTGACCGTAGGGGTTGTTGCATTTGCCGTAGGTGGCCGCATTCTCCGCCTCAGACATGGCATCGCTGTGCAGGCGATGCGAAGCGGAAAACATATAGCGGCGGGTCAAGTGCGCCTTCATGCTTCACCATAGAAATCGACAAACAGATCGGGAGTTTCATACACCCGCACGCGATGCAGTTGGGCCTTGTTCAGCTTCGCTACCAGGCGTTGCCAGATGGCGATGGCCAGGTTTTCCGTGGTCGGAATCCGGGTCGAAAATTCCGGCACTTCCTTGTTCAGGAAGCGGTGATCCATGGCGTCCAGCACTTCGCGATGCAGAACCTCCTTCAATTGCTTGAGGTCCACTACAAAGCCGGAGCGAGGATCGACCTCGCCTTTGACCGTGACCTCGAGCGTGTAGTTGTGACCGTGGCCGTTCGGGTTATTGCACTTGCCGAAAATCCGCTGGTTCTCTTCCGGACTGAGATCCGGGTTGTGGTAGTAGTGCGATGCGGCGAATTCGGCTTTGCGAGTGAGATAGACCATCGTTCTACTTTCTTATGCCGATCGGCGCTCGGCTGGGCGCCGCGTTTTAATGGCGAGGGCGTCGGCCCCTGCGGAGTTGGCGCTGCTTCCGTATGTCCTTCCCTTCCAGCGTACGCTTCCCTGCTTATGAGAGAGTCTGGATCGCAACAAAAGATACGCAAAGAGTGGGAGCCCGGCCAGCGACAACGCGTTTGCCTTCCAGGAAAAATGTGCCTTGCGAATTCGATTGAGAAGAAAGCCGTAGATCGTTACCGCCAAAATTGCCGATACCACGGCGGGCCTGATGTGGCCCCGCAGCATGGCCGTAACGGCTGCGGCGAGTCCGCCTGCGATCAGCACAAACTCTGTCAGCCTAAGGAGGGCAAGGCGCGCCGGCGATGGAAACAGCAACGCTAGATTCTTGGTCCAACCTTCGCGGAGTTGCGCGAAGCTGCGGTACATGCGGGTGCGGACAGCGTCACCGCCAAAACGAAAGAAAATCTTGCGGCCGGAAGCTTTCACCGCCTTGGCCAGCGCCACGTCTTCGAGCAAGCTGCTGCTCACCGCTGCGTGCCCGCCGATTGCGTCGTAGGCCTCGCGCGTGATCAGGATGTACTGGCCATTCGCGGCAGCGGCCGGCGACCTCGGGTCGCTGACCGACGAGGGCCGATAGGTCGCAGCCAGCTCGGCAAAAATGACGGGCATCACGGCGTTTTCCCAGAATCCGTGAACTTCCTGCTCGGGAGAATAGGAAAGCAAAGCGGCACCGCGCTGCTTGGCCTCGGCGACCGCGCGAGCCAGAGATCCAGGCAGATGGACCGTGTCGGCATCGGTGAAGAGCAGCCACTCGCCGCCAGCCACTCTCGCTCCCGCGGCCATGGCATTGTTCTTTCCAGTCCACCCTGCCGGCGGCGGATCAGCGTCCACCACGCGTACCCGCGGAAACGACTGGGCAATCTCGCGAGTACGGTCGGTCGAGGCGTCGTCAACTACGATGATTTCGAAGTCCACGCCGGTCTGCGCCGCCAGCGATTCCAGGCAGGCGCCCAGGCAAGCCTCTTCGTTGCGCGCCGGCACGATCACCGACACGGTTGGCCTGCACGCTACTGTCTCTGACGCCACCATAGGCCGAATTAGGTATTATAACTTTGTGCGACGTGCTTCGGTTTTGCTCGGCATCTTGGCCCTCTTCCTGACGCTGACCGGCTGTTACGGCGGCACTCGGCCACCCAATATCGGTACGGCCGCGCCCGGTTTTACGGTTCAGGACAGCGACCGCAAGGTCAGCCTCGACGAATTGCGCGGCAAAGTAGTCGTGCTGAATTTCTGGGCCACCTGGTGTCCACCCTGCATCGACGAGATGCCGTCCCTGGTGCAGATGCAACAGAAGATGAAAGGCAACGGCATTGAGGTGTTGGCCATCAGCGTCGATGCCGACCAGGGCGCCTACCGGAATTTCCTGAAAGTGCACAACGTCGACTTGCTGACCGTGCGCGACCCCGACCAGAAGAGCAACAACCTTTACGGGACATTCAAGTTTCCGGAGACCTACATCATCGACCGGCAGGGAGTCTTGCGGCGCAAGTTCGTTGGGCCCATCGATTGGGGCACGCCCGAGATTCTGGATTATTTGGGCAAGCTTTAGTTCACTAAGGAAGTAACGCCATGCGCGTCGAGCAAATCAACCGAGCGAGCAGCAAAGTCTTAATCGTCTTGTCTCTTACAGCGTTGCTTGCGGTACTGAGTGGGTACGCTCAGCCGCCCCAACCGGACGAAGGCACGGCGGCGCATATCTTTCAGCTGTCAATCGTGGCGCTGGTGCCGATGATCATACTTTTCCTCGCGACGGCGGATTGGAGGCTGCCATTGCGCAGCGCTCGACTATTGGCAGTTCCAGCAGGCGCGTTGGTTCTCGCGTTTGGGGCGCTGTATTACCTTGAACACTACCGGTAGACTGCGACAAAGTGGGTTAAGGAAGAGTCAGGGCTAGAGCTTCGCGCACCGCAGAATCTGGACTCTGTCGCAATACGCCCGCTTGAGCCGGAAGCTTTTTCTCCAAGTCTTCACGCGCCAAAGCGACAGAGTTGTACTCTGGCGTGTTCTTGACCTGCATCAAGGACTGCGACTTCAGAATACAGGCATACGCCAATCGCGGAGACAAGCCTGCATCGCGCAGAAAGACTCCATAACTGTAGAGATCGCTGGCTCTGGCTTGTAAGTCATCCAGCCTGCCGTCGAGCTCGAGAGCATGTTGAAAAAGCGGAAGCGCCTGCGCAGTCTTGCCCTGCCCTGCCTTGAGTTCCGCTTCGGCGAGGCTGGACACGCTTTCCATTTTTGTTTCTCCGGCCGGGGCGGCGATTTTCTGTGCCAGCTCGTAAGTTTTTGCTGCCTGGTCCAAATGATTCGCCTGAACCTGGCACTGTGCCAGCCGCAGGACAATGGCAATCAAGTCATGTGCCGGCGGACGGCTGCTTGCCCCGGCTTGCGCCACTTTGTTCAGAAACATCATGTAGTAAGGAATTGCGGCTTCGGCCTTCCCTTCCCGATCCAGTTCGCCCGCAGTATAGAGATACGCGGCGACCTGTGACTTGTCCAGGGCGATCGCCTTCTTCCAACTTTGGATGGCCTCATCTCCATGTCCCAATTGATTGGCCAGAATGCCGTGGTTCACCAGCAGATTCACATCCTTGGGCGTATAGCGAAGCGACTCGCTGGTCAACACGTAGGCTTCGTCGAAGCGATCCTTCTGCGTTAGATAGTGAAGCAGCGCATCCCGTGGAGCGGGATTGGAGGGGTTTATCCGGAGCGCCTGATTCCATGCCGCCGCCGCTTCCTGGAATTTCCCCTCCTTGAGTTCCCTCCAGCCGAGATGGGTTTGCAGAGAACTATCGTAGGAATCGAGCGCTGCCGCACGCTCCAGATCAGGCAAGCTCTCCTGATGCAGCGCCAGGTAATAATGCACCTGGTCAACACTGCCCCAAGCCAGCAGAACGAGCGCTGCCGCCATGCGCAGCGCGCGGGCTGGTCGTGAAGTCCCGAACGCCCAGCGCACCCTGCTTTCCCACCGGCTGCCGACCTCGGCAGTGGCGTCTGACAGTCGCTCCCGCGAATTCAGCAAGAGTATGGCAATGCGGCTGTCACGCAGTTTCCAGATGGCGCCATCCAGAATGAAGTGATGAATGTTCACCAGCGCCGTGAAGATCAGAAAGCTGGCGCCGAAGTCGAAGTGCAAGAGCCGGCTGGCCAGCCAGGGTCCGGGCACGAAGAGGGCAATACCGCCGGCCACCAGCACCGCGAAGTACGCGAACGGGCGCCAGCCGCCGGAGCCTTTCACGCCTGCTTCACGGCGGGCGTAATAGCTGGTGATCCAGAGATATTGGGCCGAGTGCATGACTGCGAACACACCGCTGCTATAGCGGCTCTGCGGAACCCGCAGTCCCTCGACGAGGGACAACGCAGTTGGCAAAAGAAACCATAGGCATTGTGTGGAGAAGAGCGTCACAGCAGGCAACAAGCGCCGCCAACCCACCTGTTCTGCGAGTCCGGTCCAGCCGTACGCCGAACAGGCAACGAATGCCACTCCCAGCAGTAGAACGGCAGCGGAGCTGATCCGTTCTGGAATTGCCGGCGAGACGAACAATGGATCGCTCGAGGGTCCGGTGAGGAAACTCAAAAGCAAAATCAGATAAGAAATCAGAAACGCCGAGTACAAAGCTCGTCGACCCGGGGCTGAGGGATTCGCGCCCCCCCGCCGGGCGAACATCATGAACAGGCCATAGTTCTGGCCGCTGTAGTGCCAGGGGCTCCAGACCAGGTAAAGCGTGAAAATCCAGGGGATGGCGCGCAACCAGAAGTGTGACAGAAGCAACGTCAGCGCAATGAGGGCCGTGATGTGGACCGTAAAGATGCGGTATTTCTGAAAATCCGCTGCGTTGTGATAGGCACGATAAATCGTCGCCATGTAATGGGGGTAATTGAAGAACAAAGCCAATCCGTAAAACGCGATGGACCAGCCCAGCGCGCTCGACCGCGAAGCGTAGTAAGCAAGCAGGAGCAGAGGCGCAGACCATGCGCCGCATCCGACAATAAGATCGAGCCCGGGACTGTAGACCCAGACCGAAGGAGCGGGCACAGCTGGTTGTCCGGCGGCCGACTTCTGCATCGGGATTGGAGGGGTTGGCACGGCAGTTTTTCAGTCCTGCGCGGATTATAAGTTGGTGATGCAGAGAGGCGGCGTACCCAAAAGGGTTCGGCTGAAAGTAATCGGACTTCGGCTAGATCCTGGGGAACGAAAGCCAGCCTGATGCCACTCGCCGCCGGCGGCTGCCTCCGGGCCGGCCTCTTCGCTGCTTTACAATCCAAACGTGAAGACGTGGGACGTCATCATCATCGGCGGTGGGATCATCGGGCTTTCGCTTTCCATCGCGCTGCGCAAGCGCGGCGCCACCGTCCTGATCGTAGAACGCGGAGAGCCCGGGCGCGAAGCATCCCACGCCGCCGCCGGTATGTTGGCCGACTTCCCGCTGGAAATGCCGACTGTGCTTCAACCCCTCGCCAGCACGAGCGCGCGCATGTATCCCGAGTTCGTGCACGAGCTGCAGGACGAATCCGGCATCAACGTTGATCTGCGCGACCAGGGCACTATCTTTTTTGCCACCACCCAACACCTCCACGAGCACCCCAGTCTGGCTACGGACAGTCCGCTTCCCTCACCGCTGAACCAGCTTGAACCCGCGCTCGGCCGCGTAAATCTGCCTGCAATTTATCTGAAGGAGCGCAGCGTGGATCCACGGGCACTTACCGCGGCAGCCTTGAAAGCCGCCCGTCATCGCGACGTGGACATTTCTTCCGGAACGGCCGTCACCGAGGTGCTCCTGGCAAATGGACGCGCGAGTGGCGTCGGCACCGCCAAAACCAGCTACTCCGCTCGTGTGGTAGTGAATTGCGCGGGGGCGTGGGCCGGGCAACTGCCGCCGCATGAATTTCCGACTCGTCCAGTCAAGGGGCAGATGCTATCGCTGGCGGGAGCATCTCGCGACTTGCTGCGCCACGTCATTCGCGCTCCCGAAATTTACCTGGTTCCGCGCAGCGACGGCCGCATTCTGGCGGGAGCGACGGTCGAAGAAGCCGGATACGACAAACGCACCGACGCGGACACGATTCAGCGCATGCACCAAGCGGCGATCCATTTGGTTCCTGCGCTGGCCCAGGCTCGCCTGCTGGAAGCGTGGGCCGGACTGCGGCCAGGGTCTCCCGATAACCTGCCGATTCTCGGGGCCACGCCGACCCCAGGCTATTTCGTGGCGACAGGCCACTTCCGCGATGGCATTCTATTGACCCCGGTTACCGCACAAGTGATGGCACAGATAGTCACTGGGGGCCAACCCGAATGTGATGTCTCCGCTTTTTCGCCAGCCCGTTTTCAGAACTCGCCTCTACATAACTGATGATCACCACGCCCATCACAGCTCTGGCGATCTGACCTACACGATCATCGTTGCGACGATAGGCCCGTCGTAGCGTCGGCCTCTGGCCGGCTGTCCGGGGGCATCCTGCCCTTAGCGTTCGGCGGCGAGCACAACAAGTCTGGTGAAGGTGTGTGACGCTTCTATCGAGGGCGGCTAAACGGAAGTTTCGCACACGTGCGGGCAGGACGCCCTCACGAGAGCCGCCGGGACGGCGCTCATTGAACCCGCAGGCGCTAACGCAAAGCCGCGAAGCGGCGCAAGAATGTAGCCGGCGGACGCAAGCCCTGGGTAGGAGCGCGAAATGAAATGGCCCTGAAAGGGCGGAAGAAACAGCCGGTACAGTCCATGCTCTTCCCGTCTCTCTCCGAGCCTCCTCGGATATACTAAAGCGTTTTCTCCCCAGAAAGGCATAGCCCATGGCCTCTCCCGCAGTTGACTACGCCCGCGACAATCAGCAGCGTTTCCTGAACGAACTGAAAGATCTGCTTCGCATCCCCAGCATCAGCACTCTGCAAGAGCACAAGTCCGACGTGCAAAAGGCGGCTGACTTTGTCGCCGAACGAACTCCGCCGCATCGGCCTCGAGCACGTCGAGACCATTCGCCACCAAGGGTCATCCGCTGGTCTATGCCGACTGGCTTCACGCTCCCGGCAAGCCGACCGTGCTGTGCTACGCGCACTACGACGTGCAGCCGCCCGATCCGCTCAACGAATGGATTTCTCCGCCGTTTGAGCCCGACCGAGCGCAACAATAACATCTACGCTCGCGGCGCGGTCGACGACAAGGGCCAGCTCTGGATGGAAATCAAAGCCATCGAGGCCCTGATGAAGGGTCACGGCGGCAAGCTGCCGCTGAACGTGAAGTTCATCATCGAAGGGGAAGAAGAAGTTGGCGGCGAGTCCATCGCCGCGTATGTGCGCAAGGAAAAGGCCAAGCTGAAGGCTGATTTCGCCCTGGTCTGCGATACCGAACTTTTTGCCGCCGATCTCCCCACTCTGTGCGTGGGGCTGCGCGGCCTGGTCTACACCGAAATTGAGGCGGTGGGAGCGAAGACCGACCTGCATTCCGGTATGTACGGCGGCGCTGCGCCCAATCCCTTCTTTGGCCTGATCGAAATCATCAGCAAACTGAAGGACGCCAAGGGCAAGATCCTGATCCCGGGCTTCTACAAGAACGTAAAAGCTCCCAGCAAAGACGAACTGAAAGCCTGGAAGCGGCTGCCGTTTCAACGAGGAGCACTATCGCAAAACCGAAGTAGGTTCGACCGTGCTGACCGGCGAGCCGGGCTACTCGGTTCTGTATCGCACCTGGGCGCGTCCCACGCTCGAAGTCCACGGCATGCCCGGAGGCTTCGTCGCTCCCGGCGCAAAGACGGTGATTCCGGCCAAAGCCTCGGCCAAGGTTTCCATGCGCCTGGTGCCGAACCAGGATCCGGACGACATCCTCAAGCGTTACAAGAACTATGTAAAGAAGCTCACGCCCAAGGGCATTCAGACCAGCATCAAAGTTTGGAGCAAAGGCCCGGCCTGCGTGGTGGGCACGGATAACAAATACATCAAGGCCGCTACCGAAGCTCTGCACGATGTGTTCAAGAAAGAAACGGTCTTCATTCGCTCCGGCGGCTCGATTCCCATCGTCACCGATTTCCAGGACGTGCTGAAGATTCCGTCTGTGATGATGGGCTTCGGTCTTGCCCGACGACAACCTGCACGCCCCCAACGAGAAGTTCCACATCCCGAATTTTTATCGCGGAATTGAATCCATCTGCCTGTTCTTCGAGAAGCTAGGCCAGTAGTAATCGGCATGGACTGTGTGGGGACGGGCGGAGCCGTCCTGAGCGAAGTTGACCGAGCCCGTCCAGGCCGAGCAAGGCTCGGCTAGATCTGCGGCCGTGTTTGGACGGCGCACACTAGGAAACTGCCCGTAGGCCAAAGTCAAAAGCGGCGGACAAGAGTGTCCGCCCCACCCGTTCCTCAATTGGCTCCTCCAGCGTTGCCTTTGCCCTCGAGGTGGATTACCCTTATCTGGCTCTCGCGCTTCTCCCTTCCTTCGTCTCTTCCTCACCCAATTTCCAGGCAGGTGCTGCATTGTGTGTTCAATCTGGCGCGGTCAGTCGCAAGGCCATACCAGATATAGTGTTTTCGTACTTGACCCCGGCATGATTTGGCCGTTACAGTAGCTCTAATTTGTGCCTCGCCGATCCAGCCTGGGCGGCCCTCACCAGAGCGATGTGTTGGAGGAATCCAATTGGTTAACCGGGCTGATGATGCTTACAGCTTCGCCTGACAGAAGGCTGAACAGCGGCTACAGTTCGCGGGCGAGTCACCCGCGGCCACATAAAATCGCAGCCGCACGAACTCGGCGACCTTAAGGAGTAGAAGTTGCTCAAACTGAAAAGGCTGCAGATTCTCGGATTCAAATCGTTCTGCGACCGCACCGAACTCAAGTTTCATGGGGACGGCGTGGCCGCCATCATCGGCCCTAACGGTTGCGGCAAGTCCAATATCGCCGACGCCATCTCCTGGGTGCTGGGCGAGCAGTCGGCCAAGACCCTGCGCGGTTCGCGCATGGAGGACGTGATCTTTGCCGGCACCCGCGATCGCAAGCCTACCGGCATGGCCGAGGTGTCGCTCACGCTCATCGATCCCGAAGTCTATGACGGAGCCGATGCGCACGAGCCCACTGAAGTGGAAATCCAGGATGAGATGCCGAGGCCGGTTGAGGACTGGGACGAAGCCGAACTCCGAGCCGAAGCGGCGGAAGAGACCGAACGCCTGACCGAAGAGGCCCGGCCCGGGAGAGTGGAAGAAATTGAGGCTGTAGTAACCGCGTCCGATGGAGAGACGGGCGTAGACGCCCGGCGCTCCATTGAACCAGAAGCGATAGCCTGCCGGGCCCCAAGTCGTGCTGAAGATTCGCCGCCGACAGTTCAAGCAACAGTTTAAGGCTGGCGAAATCGTGGTGAACCGGCGTCTGTTTCGCACGCGGCGAAAGCGAATATCTGCTGAACGGCAAGCTGTGCCGCCTGCGCGACATCCAGGAACTGTTCATGGGGACCGGGCTCGGGCCGGAGTCGTATGCCTTGATCGAGCAGGGACGCATTGGGCAGATCCTGAGCAGCCGTCCCACTGATCGCCGCGCCATCATCGAAGAGGCCGCCGGCATCACCAAGTTCAAAACCAAGAAGCGGCTGGCTGAAGCGCGTCTCGAAGATGCCAAGCAAAACCTGGCGCGTGTGAATGACATTTTCGAGGAAGTCACGCGCCAGATGAATTCGCTCAAGCGTCAGGCCTCCAAGGCAGAACGCTACGCCAAGCTGCGCGAAGAGATGCGGGCCAAGTTGCGCCTGGTCCTGGCCAGCAAGTTTGCTCAGCTGGAGCAGGAGAGCGCGGCGCTCGACGCGCAGATCAGCGCCATCTCGGAGGAGATGCGTCAGCAGGCTGAAACCGTTCAGCAATCCGAATCCGAACATGCCGAGCGCACCCAGCGCGGCTACGCCATCGAGACCGAAGTTCGCGAGAATCGCGAGCGTCTGAGCCAGCTCAAGCTGGAATCCGATCGTGCCCTGGCCCAGCGTCGTCATAACGAGGAGCGCTGCGCGGAACTGGTGGTGCGCGTGGTCGCGTCCGAAGCCGAACTGGCGCAGGCTCAGCAGCGGCTGGCGGCGCTGGCAGCGGAACGCGATTCCAATCGCCAGATTCTCGACTCCGCGGCGGGCGATCTGGCGGCTGCGCAACAGGAGTTGGCCCAGAGTCAGCATGAAGCGACCAGCGCGGCTGTAGCCTTGGCTGAACTGGAACATCAGCAGGAACAATCGCGGGTCATGATTGTGGAAGCAGTAGCGGTCGCTTCCAATCTGCGCAACCAGCTCACCCAAGTCGAAGAGCGGCTGGCCGGGGTCGATCGCGAGGCCCATCGTCTGCAGGCGGAAATGGCTGCGGCAACCTCTCAGATGGAAGCTTTCGGAGGACAGCGCGGCCAATTGGGGCTGGAATTTGAAACCGTCTCGCAGCGTCGTCTCCGGACTGACCGAGGAACTGCGCCAGACGCGGCAGGCGCTTGATTTCCAGGCGCCACGAAGAGTCTGAGGCCAAGAACCATCTCGACAGCCTGCGCGCCGAGTATGCCTCCGCGATCGGCAAGAAGGGTTCGCTCGAAGCCGTCATTGCCGAGCATGGATATTCCACCGAGTCGGTTCGCCGGCTGTTTCAATCGGGCGTCATGCAGGGCGGGATGGCTCCCGCGGGCGTGCTCGCCGACTTCCTTGAAGTGGAAACGCGCTATGAAGGCGTGGTCGAAGACTTTCTGCGCGACGAACTGAACTACATCGTGGTCAAGTCGTGGGACGCGGCCGACGAAGGCTTGCGTCTTCTGCGCACCGACGTGGACGGCCGAGCGACGTTCCTGGTGCATCCCGAGGATTCGCAAGCCAAGTTTTCCTTTGCGGTTGACGAAAACGCACACCAGGTGCATCGCCGGACCGTCCGATCGTCCCGCTAAAGAATGCGATTCGCGTGCTCAACGGGTTTGGCAGGTCGCTGGAAGTCATTCTGCCCAAGCTGCGGGACGGCTACATCGTTCCCGACCCCGCCTTCGCCCGCGAGCTGGCGCTGGAAAATCCTGATGCGTTCTTTCTTTCTCAGTCGGGCGAATGCTTCCACAACGTGACCGTGACCGGCGGCAAACAGCGCGCCGAAGGGCCGCTTTCGATGAAGCGCGAGCTGCGCGACGTGCTGCGCCAGCTCGGAGAGCTCGAACAGGCGCTGCGCCATGAAGAAATGCGCGTCCTGACCCTGGGCCGCGAAATCAAAGATCTCACTTCCCTGCTGGACCGCCTTGAGGGCGAAAAACGCGAAGCCGAAAAACAGGCCATGACTTCCGGCCACCTGCTGCAGCAACTGGAGTCCGAATTCTCGCGGGTGAATGAACGTCTGCAAACGTCTGGTCAGGAACTGCAACGCTTGGAGACTGAACGCAGCGAGAAAGGCGCGCTGCTCGACCAGTTGCAAATGCAGATTGCCGAGGCTGAGCAAAAGCGCATCGAACTCGAGCATCTCGCGGCTGCGGGCCAGGAGCAGCTATCCAGCCTGCGCGAGCGCCGCGACCAGGCCGCGCAAGACGCTTCGCAACGCCTGGCGCGGGTGGCCACGCTTGAAGAGCGTCATCGCAGCGCGACGGCTGGGCTACGAGCGCATCGATTCGTTGGTTACGGAAATGATTGAGCGCGTAGTGGCACTTCGGATGCAGATCGAATCCTCGGTCGCCGAGAAACTGCGGCGCGAAACCGAGAACCAGGAGATTGCCGTCCGGCTGGTGGATCTCGATGCCGAGCGCAATGCCTGCGAGACCCGCGACGGTTTGCTGCAAGTCGAGTCGGAACAGGTACGCGCCCGCCTGGCAGAAATTGACGAGGCGCTGCATCAGGCCCGCCAATTGCTCGATCAGTCGCGCGACCGGCGCGCCGAGCTCTCGGCCGCCGCAGCCAAGCTGCAGTCCGATGCGCAGTACATGGCGGAGACCTGCCTGAACGAACTCGGCGTCCAACGTCACGAACTGATGGCGGACACCACCATCCCCATCGCCCGCGGCGAACAGCTGACCGTCGAGGACCAGATCTATCGCGATATGCGCACCCGGCTGGATGCCATGGGTCCGGTCAACATGATGGCGCTCGAGGAATACAAGGAAACCGCCGAGCGTCACGCGTTTCTTGAGACGCAGAGAAAAGATCTCTACGATTCCATCGAGAACACGCAGGCCACGATCAAAGAGATTGACACGTTCTCACGGCAGAAATTTGAAGAGGCCTTCCACAAGATCAACGAGAACTTCCAGGCCACCTTCCGCAAGCTTTTTGGCGGCGGCCAGGGCTTCATGCGCCTGACTGACGAGGAAAACAGCGCGGAAAGCGGCATTGACGTGGTGGCTTCGCCTCCCGGAAAGAGGCTGCAGAACGTGCTGCTGCTCTCCGGCGGCGAAAAGGCGCTGACCGCCCTGGCGCTGCTGGTCGGCATCTTCCAGTATCAGCCGAGCCCGTTCTGCATCCTCGACGAAGTGGACGCGCCGCTCGACGAGGCCAACATCGGCCGCTTTACCGAGCTGGTGAAGGAGATGAGCCTGCAGACCCAGTTCGTGCTCATCACCCACAGCAAGAAGACCATGAGCATCGCGCCGGTGCTCTACGGCGTGACCATGCAGGAGCCCGGAGTTTCGAAGCTGGTGTCGGTGCGCTTCGGAGCGACGGCGTAGAGTAGCGCCGCCGTCCCGGCGGCTGTCGTGTGGGCGTTCCGCCCACACTGCCGAGGGCAAGACGCCCTCGGGACAGCCGGCAGGATGCCGGCGCTACGAAACTCCCGCAGTCTTGCGCGTGTCGATCGTCTTGCCCTCTTCGACAAAAGCCTGCATCCAACCGAGCACCCGCACCCAGCCGTCACCGTGGCTCTTCGCCTGCTCCGGAATGCCCGCAAATCCGTCATGACGGATTTTCAGGAATGTGCCCGTCCCGGCTTTCTGTGGGCCCGCGTGGTGCAAGTTGTGAACCCCGCGTGCTTCCAGTTCCCAGCGAACCACCGTTTTCAGCGCAGGGGCGTAGCTTGCAATCCAGGTGTGAACCAGCAGGCGAGGACGGTCAATCTCCAAATACTCGCCTTCCACCCGAAATTTTGTGCCGTCGGCTCCGACGCCGTCGCTTTGCCATTTGCCGCCAGGGCGCAGATCGGCCTTCCACTCAGTGACGCGATACAAGCCTTGTTGTCCCCACCATAAGGGCATCTGGTTGGGATCGGTGATTGCCTGGAAAACACGCTCCGGTGGCGCCGCTATGAAGACTTCCGCCAGACCGCATCGTTGTCGGGAGTAACTGCACTGGTAGCCATGAACCGTTTCCTCGTTTCTTATTCGCAGTATTTTCTGAGCAGTTCGAGCAATCCCGGCCACCCACCCGCATAGTCCTTGCGGGCAACCGGTTGGTCGGCGAGACCGCTGTGTGTGACCTTGACCCGGGTGCCGGTCTTGGTTGCCGACAGCTCCCAGCGCGCCGTGGACGGCCGTTCGGGATGATCGTGCCAGTTGCCCAACCAGGTGTAGGCCAGTAGACGCGGAGGATCGAACTCGGTGATCTCTCCGTAGGCCGTGAAGGCGCTTACTCCGTTCACCACAATCTTTCCGCTGGGATCGCTGGCCTCAAATCGCCATTTTCCGCCGCGGCGGGCGTCCATCTCCCAAACCGAAGTCTTGCAAATGTCGTCTCCCCACCAGCGGATGAGTTGCGCCGGATCGGTAAGGGCCCGAAATCCTGCTCCGGAGGCGCGGCAATTTCAACTTCCCCGACAATGGCATCCTGATCCGGAGTGATTTGAGATGAAGGTGCTTTATTCATAGTTCTGTCTCAATGCAGGGACGGGCGTCCTCGCCCGTCCCCTGCGCTGCTTACCAACTTACTTTTTGCGCCACAGTTCAAAGACTTCCTTCTCCTGTTTGCCGTGGTCGCTGTAGATCCATTCCTCGGTGTGGTGATTTGCGTCTGGCATCGAGAGCACCAGGCGAGTCATGTGACCGTCATCCGGACTCGCAAGATTGGTGGCATCGAGGAAGTCGAACGTAAGAGTCTTGCCGTCGGGCGAAGTGCTGGCCACCATGCGGGGTTGGTTGCCGGCGCCGCAGTAGTGGGTCATCAGCAGGCGATCGCCGTCGAGATTGAACATGCTGATCATGTCCTCGTGGCCCTTGATTTCGCTCATGACCGCGGACCCGTTCCCGGTCACCCGATAGGCGACCTGGACCGTCTGCCCGTCGGGCGCCTTGCCTTCCCAGGCCCCGTCCAGCGACTTGAGTTCTTCGAACGACTTCTGCGCCGCCGACGCGGCAAAGCCGCAGACGTCGCGAGGACCAAAAGCAAAGTGATGGCGATGCGAGCTGGTTTCATATCTGACTCCTCCTCATGAGATCGGTCGCGAGGACCGGTATGGCTGTGTTCAGAGCTCCTATTACTCGTTTCCTTTTGATCGTTTAGCGTCTTTCCCTCTTTACGCCCGAGCCGGCAGTTTCCCGGGCATGCTCGGCCTCCACAAACGCCTTCAGGTTCGACAGATTGGCCTGCCAGAAGACGCGATATTGCTGCAACCACGAATCCACCGCCCTCAACGGCTCAGGATTGAGCTGGTACAGGCGATGTCGTCCTTCACGTGTTTCCCGCACCAGGTGGGCGCGGCGCAACAACCGCAAATGTTTGGAGATCGCGGGCCGCGATACCGGAAATGCCCGCGCGATTTGACCTGCCGGTTGGATTCCTTGCCGCAACAGGTCGAGCACGGCCCGGCGGGTTGGGTCGGCCAGGGCGTGAAAGGCAGCTTCCGTCGAATATGTAACCGAACGGTTCCGCATAATGCGTAACCATAGCGTTACGTATAGGGAGCTGTCAAGAGGAAAAATTGCACCGCGCGACCCTGAAGAATGCCCGCATCGTCTGGAAGTGGTTTCGGAAGCACTCGTTGAAAGAACCCGCGGGATGTTCAAGGGCGGCCCTTCGCTCTCCGCGGTGCTGAAGCAATCGCATCGAAGCGACAAAGGATGACTTGGGCAGAGATCGCGCCCTGTCGCCTTACGTTCTTATGCCCGTTGCTCACCAAGTCCAGGAAGGCGCGGTGCACGCGGGTATCTTCGGAAAGCTCGGGATGGAATGTCGCCGCCATCGCTTTTCCTTGCCGTACGGCCACGGGATCGGCACCTTCGGTCGCGATCACTTCGACTCCATGCCCGATGCGCTCGATCTTGGGTGCACGGATGAAGACCATTTCAATGGGTGATTCACCGGGCTTTCCTTAAGACAGGCCTTCGATAAATCGGCCTTCGCGGATCGAGCTGTCGAGCTGTCGGCCGTAGGCATTGCGGCGAATGCCGATATCGAGCGCCCCCAATCCCGCCTGCTTTGGGTTATCCACTTCACTCGCCAGCAGAATGGCTCCGGCACAAGTTCCAAAAGTGGGTTTGGTGCGCGCGAACTGCTTCAGCTTCTCGAAACCGGCTTCGCCCAGTAGCTTGAGAAATGTGCCGGACTCGCCGCCCGGAATCACCAAGCCGTCGATTTCGTCCAATTGCTCGGGCTTCTTGACCAGCACAACTTCGGCCCCCAGCTCTTCGAGCCGCTTGCGGTGCGCGTCAAAATCACCCTGCAGTGCAAGTACGCCAATTTTCATGGATTGTTCGTAGCCCCGGCCTCCGGCCCGCCGTCTGGCGGCGTCTCGTCCGCCCCTCGAGCCGGCGGGACGGCGGCGCTACCAGCCCCGGGTTTGCAGCATGTGAGCTTCGTCCAAGCCTGCTACCGCCAGACCCTTCATCGCACCCGTGAGATTCTCGCTTACTTCAAGTAACACTTTAGGGTCATTGAAGTGCGTGGCGGCGAGCACGATAGCTTTGGCCCGCTTCTCGGCCTCTTCGGGATCGGCGAACGTGGTCGAATCCTGCATGAAGATGCCGGAACCGACGAACACCGACTCCGCGCCCAGTTGCATCACGAGTGCTGCGTCCGCCGGCGTGGCGATGCCACCGG
This sequence comes from Terriglobia bacterium, assembly GCA_963803655.1. GTDB lineage: Bacteria > Acidobacteriota > Terriglobia > Terriglobales > Acidobacteriaceae > JAIQFF01. The sequence continues at coordinate 424,823 of CAWDNR010000003.1, read as the reverse complement.
CTGAAAAATTTGGCACCGGAAGCTTCCCTGCCTTGGCCACCATGCGGACGAGTTCGTAGGGCGCCTGATGCTCCTTCGCTTTGGCATAGAGTTCCTCTTCGCCGAGGACGGTGAGAATCCTCATCTCCTGCACGATCTGCCGCATGTGTTTCACGGCATGGACTACGTCGCCGGTGCCGGCTTCTCCCTTGGTGCGGATCATGGCAGCGCCTTCGGCGATGCGGCGCAGCGCTTCGCCCAGATTGCGCGCGCCACAGACGAACGGAACTTTGAAAGCATGCTTGTCGACGTGATGGGCTTCATCGGCCGGAGTCAGGACTTCGGACTCGTCAATGTAGTCGACGCCCAGCTCCTGAAGAATTTGGGCTTCCGCAAAATGCCCGATGCGGCATTTGGCCATCACGGGAATGGAAACGGCGGCCATGATCTCTCGAATCTTTTTGGGCGAGGCCATGCGCGCCACGCCGCCTTCGGCGCGAATCTGCGCCGGAACCCGCTCCAGCGCCATCACCGACACAGCGCCCGCCTTTTCGGCGATTACGGCCTGTTCGGCGTTGGTGACGTCCATGATGACGCCGCCTTTGAGCATTTCCGCCAGGCCGGTTTTCAGGCGCAAGCTGGTCGAACTTCCATTGTTCTGCGACATGAGGCTTCTCCTCGTCTAACGAGACTCTGCCATGACAGACTAACTCCAGATTGGACTTGCCATAAGGTCCATTTACGCTATTCTGTACATACCAATTTAGAGGGGGTTGGTCGTTGGTCGTTGGTCGTTGGCCAAGATCAACAATCGACGCCGCCGCCAACGTAAGGGCCAACGACGAGCGACCAAGGACCAACGACCAACTAAATGCCCAAGCAGGCCACATCTTTGCCGCTGAGTCTTTCTGCACCGCTCGCGGGAACGCCTCTCTACCGCTGGTTCTATGACGAACTTCGGTCCGCCATTCTGGAAGGCCGAATCGTGCCCGGCGCCCGCCTGCCGGCCACCCGAGACTTGGCGCGTGAATACAAACTGGCTCGCGCGACCGTGGTGACTGCCTTTGAGCAATTGAAGTCCGAAGGTTACGTGGAAGGCAGGGTCGGGGCTGGGACTTATGTCAGCCAAGTATTGCCTGACGATTTGCTGCAGGTGGGCCGCACCAGCGCGGGAAGGGCCGCGGGGCCCCGGCGCGTGAGATGGTCGTCTTACGCCCGCCGCCTGCAGTTGTTCCGCGCGGCGAACCGCGCGTCACCCGGGCCTTTCGCGCCAACCAGGCCGCGCTCGATGTTTTTCCTACCACGCTTTGGGCCCAGGTGGTCGCCCGACGCCTGCGCCGCGCGTCGGCGCAATTGTTGTCCGGCGGAGAGGCCCTGGGATACCGTCCGTTGCGTCAGGCGGTCGCCGCGTATCTGAACGCCTCGCGCGGCGTGAAGTGCTCCGCCGACCAGGTGCTGATCATCTCTGGAGTGCAGGAAGCGCTGGAGCGCGCCGCTCACCTGTTGATCGATCCCGGAGACCCGGTGTGGGTGGAGGATCCTGGCTATCCCGGTGCGGACATTGTTTTCCGAGCGGTCGGCGCCAAGGTCTGTCCGGTTCCGGTGAACGCCGAGGGTCTGGACATGGAATGGGGCAGGCGACGCTGGGCCCGCGCCAAGCTGATCTACGTAACCCCCGCGCACCAGTTTCCGCTCGGAGTCACCATGAGTCTGCGCCGACGGCTGGCGCTTGCTGGAGTGGGCCCGGCGTTCGCGCACGTTGATTTTCGAGGACGATTACGACAGCGAATATCGCTACCAAGGACGCCCCATTCCCGCTCTGCAAGGCCTGGATCGCGCGGGCGTAGTCATCTACGCCGGCACCTTCAACGAAGTCTTGTTTCCCGCGCTGCGCCTCGCGCTATCTGGTTGTTCCGCCCGGCATGGTGGATCGGTTTGCAGCGGCGCAGTCGGTCAGCATGCGTCATGCTCCTCTGCTCGATCAGGCCGCGCTCTGTGACTTCATCACCGAGGGACATTTCGCGCGGCACATTCGACGCATGCGCGAGCTTTATTCCGAACGGCTTGCTGTGTTCCTGGAATCGTCCCGCACCCGGCTGGGCGGCGGGTTGCTGGAAATCCCCGACGTCGAAGCCGGACTGCAGACCGTGGGCTGGCTGGCGCCAGGGAATCCGGGCCGAGCGCGCCGCGGAGGAGGCAGCGAAGCACGAGGTCGAAGTGATTCCTCTGAGCCGCTACTCTTCCCGTCTTCGCTCCGGGCGACCAGGCTTGCTGCTCGGCTTCGCGGCCGTGGACACGCGAGAGTTGCGGCGCGGAGTCGAGCAACTGGCGCGGGCGCTCGAAATTTGCCGGCGCGAAAGGGGAACGGATTGAGAACACCGGACTATGATGACTCGGTTTCAGGACGCGGATACAGCCGCCAAACGAGGAGTTCTTCACCCTCTTCAGCGAAGCCCGCTCGGACATCGTCGAGCGCGTCGCCATTCCCCCGGTGGCGCGCTCCGGGTCCGTGCGAGCAGTGTGACGCCCCGATGCCGATCGCAGCAGTGCTCGCATGTGAGACGTGCTGAGCCCGTCTGGCGGCGCATGATGGAGCAGAGCATTTTCGTACCTACTTTTTCACGAATTTTGCGAACCTGCGGGGATCGATGGCGATGAATAGCGCGCGGCCGCGGGCCAGCACTTCGCCGTTCCGATTGAGTATCTCGCCCACATTCACGTGCTTCCGTCCGCGCACGCTGACCTCGCGTGATTCCACGCGCAGCGGTTGATTGAGCGGCACCGGCCGCAGGTAGTCCACGGTCATCTGCGAAGTCATCGCGATTACCTGTCGCAGCTTGTTCACTTTGCCCATCGCCTCGTCGAGAATGGTGGCGATGATGCCGCCGTGACTATGTCCGGGAGGCCCGGTGTAACGCTCATCCAGGCGGAAGCAGCAGACAAACATCCGGCGTTGCTTGTCGAAAGTAAATTTCAGGTGCATGCCGGCCGCATTGTCCGGCCCGCAGGCAAAGCACTGGTTCTTCGGCAGGCGGACACCGTGACCGCGCGCCATGAGGTTTCGTCGGCATAGGCGAGAAATTCTATACCGCCCGCGCAATGTAGGCGCGAGCGCCTCCGCTGTGCGGCAGCGCCCGCGACCTTGCTCTTCGTGGTTGTCTTCTTTCGATCTAACCCTTGCGCCCCTCACGTATAGCTGTGATAGACTTCCGGGCGATCCAGGAATTTGTTTTTGATTTACGGGTTTAAGTCTGTACAGGTGTCCGAATTCCACGACCTTTAGGAGGTCTGGTAGATGGGCCTCGCTCTGCTCGCGATTATCTGGTTGATCACCTTCTTCAGTACTTACTTCTTTGTGGCCAAGACCTGGTGGTTGCCTCACGGCGCCTCGACCGCAGCGGCTTTTATCGACAATCAGTTCGCCCTGACCTATGTGCTGATGGGAATCGTATTTGTGGCGGCGCAGGGCGCCCTGGGTCTCTTTGTGTGGCAGTACCGCGACCGGCAGGACGCCAAGAAGGTCGAGTATTCCCACGGCAACACCAAGCTCGAAGTGGTTTGGACGGTGCTTACCGCCGTTCTTTTCGTCGGACTGAACCTCATGGGCAGCAATGTTTGGGCTCGTGAGCGTTTTGCGCCGGCGGATCCGGGATCGATTCCTGTGGAGGTAACAGGCATGCAGTTTGCCTGGTATTTCCGCTATCCCGGCGCGGACGGCAAGTTTGGCGCCACCAGTCCCAAGTTGATGGATCCTTCCGCCGGCAACGAGGCTGCGGTGGGACTGGACACCTCCGATCCCGCGGCGAAAGACGACGTGGTCACCGGCACCATGTATTTGCCCGTAAATCGCCAGGTAGACCTCAGGTTGCGCGCGGTGGATGTGATCCACAGCTTCTTTGTTCCTAACATGCGCTTCAAGCAGGACGCCGTTCCCGGCCTTGAGATCCACATGCACTTCACGCCTACCGAAATCGGGGACTTACGAAATCGCCTGCGCCGAGCTTTGTGGTCTCGGCCATTACAAAATGCACGGCATGCTGAAGGTCGTCAGCCAGGAAGATTTCGACAAATGGCTGGCGGCTCGGGAGGCGGAGAAACAATAATGGTTGCCCAGGACGCTCACGACGATTCTCACGGACACGCAGTTCATGCTCATGCGGCCCCGACCAGTTTCATTCGCAAGTACATCTTCAGTCTGGATCACAAAGTCATCGGGCTTCAATACTACTTTCTGGCGCTGACGGCAGTGTTTGTCGGCATGTTCTGTCGCTGCTGATGCGCATCCACATGGTTTGGCCGGGCGCGGTCCTGCCGTTGATTGGCGAAATCAAGCCGGAGACTTATCTCAGCCTGCTGACCATGCACGGCACCATCATGGTGTTCTTCGTGCTGACCACGGCGCCCCAGGGTGGATTCGGCAATTACTTTCTGCCTATCCAGATCGGCGCACCGGATATGGCGTTTCCCGTCCTGAACATGCTTTCGTTCTGGACTACCTTCATCGCGTTCGTGGTCATTCTCGCCGCCTTCTTCGTCACCGGAGGCGCTCCCCTGCACGGCTGGACGGGCTACGCTCCGCTCAGCGCTCTGCCCAGCGCCGGGCCGGGTGAGCAACTGGGAGCTGATCTGTGGATCACCAGTATTGCCATCTTCTGTGTCGCCTCGCTGATGGGCGCGCTGAACTTCATCACGACCGTGTTGGATCTTCGCGCCAAGGGCATGACGATGATGCGCATGCCGCTGACGGTATGGTCGTGGTTCATTACCGCCATCCTTGGGCTTCTGGCGTTCGGCGTCCTGCTTTCGGCCGGCATTCTGCTTGCTGCTGGATCGCAACCTTGGCACCAGTTTCTACGTTCCGCTGGTCGTGGTGAATGGCCAGATCATGGGGCACAAAGGCGGCTCGCCGCTGCTCTGGCAACATCTGTTCTGGTTCTTCGGACATCCTGAGGTATACATCGCCATTTTGCCGGGCATGGGCGTGGCCTCGCAGTTGCTCTCAACGTTCTCTCGCAAGCCGATCTTTGGATACAAGGCGATGGTTTACGCCATCATGGGGATCGGCTTCCTCGGCTTCATGGTCTGGGGCCATCACATGTTCATGAGCGGGATGAGTCCGTACTCAGCCTTTGCATTTTCCATCATGACCATGGCGATCGGCGTCCCGTCGGCGATCAAGACCTTCAATTGGCTGGGGACGATCCGCGGTGGGCGCGTGCGCTTTCAGACTCCGATGCTGTACGCCATCGGATTCGTTTCCCTGTTCGTCTCCGGAGGGCTGAGCGGGCCGTTCCTGGCGCAGCCGGTTCTCGACATTCCTCTGCACGACACCGCATTCGTAGTCGGACATTTCCATCTGATCATGGGCGTGGCCGCGATCTTCGGCATGTTCGCCGGAACCTACTACTGGTTCCCCAAGATGTTCGGCCGCATGATGAATGAAAAGTGGGGCCGGGTGCACTTCTTCCTCACGCTGGCGGGAACCTATGCCATCTTCATGCCCATGCACTATCTGGGCATGGCGGGACAGCCGCGGCGCTATTCCCAGTTCACTGAACTGGCCTACCTGCAACACCTGATTCCGCTGAACAAGTTCATTACTTACGCGGCGATCTTGACCATTTCCGCGCAGTTCATTTTTGTGATCAATCTTTTCTGGAGCATGTTCAAGGGACCGAAGGCCAGCGACAATCCTTGGGAAGCGACTACGCTGGAATGGACTACGGCAACGCCGCCTCCGCATGACAACTTTGGCGGGAAGACTCCGGTGGTCTATCACGGACCGTATGAGTACAGCGTTCCGGGAGCGCCAAAAGATTATGTGATGCAGAACGACCCGGCAACATATCCGACACACTAAAAGCTCGCGGGCGAGGCGCCCGCGGCCACACAGTTCAGTATGGCGACGTTCAGTTCAACAGTCACGACTACGGATCCGGTCGTCAAGGATCCCAAGACCGGCCGCGGGAGGGGCGGCACGCGTCCTCCCGTCCCGGGCGGAGGCGGTGGCGATCGCGGCGGAAATGGTTCCTCCGACCATGGCGAGCGCCTGCGTCGTACTCGATTGGGACTGATTGTCGGGCTGGTCGCCAGCACCATGGTGTTTGTTTCATTCACCAGCGTCTACGTCATGCGCCGGGGCCTGCCCACGCTAGACGACCGCACTGGCGGCTATGTCCGCGACTGGCTGCAGGTCAATCTGCCCACGGCATTGCTCCTGGTGAACACTCTCCTGCTGCTGCTCAGCAGCATCACGGTGGAGCTGGCGCGGCGGCAAATCACTCGTCAGGCGGCTTTAGCTCCGGTTCGATCCATTCCAGGAGTTTCTATCGGGAGGGAATCGGAACTTCCCCTGGCTCGGCGCTAACCGTCGTCCTCGGCTCGCCTTCCTGACCGGACAATGGATGGCCTGGCGCGAGCTGGGGAATCGCGGATTCTATCTAGCCACCAGCCCCAGCAGTTCCATGATTTATGTGCTTACCGGGGCCCATGCCCTTCACCTGGCTGGAGGCTTGCTGGTCTTGCTTTATGCGGGCGCCACGGCGATGCTTCACAAGGCGGTGGAAGACCGGCGCATTGTCGTCGACGTAACTGCCTGGTACTGGCACTTCATGGCTTTGGTATGGCTTTACATTTTTGCGCTTCTGGAGTTTGTACGATAGTGCGCTGACCAGAGTTTGCAGCTCGGTTGGTGGAGGGACCTGCTGTTGCGGACTCTGCCGCGGACTTCCGCATCCAGGATGCGCAGTGTGCTGCACAGAAATAGACGGAATATCGAATGCGAGACCGGTTGAGATCGCCGAAACAGCAGGTCCCTCCACTGCGCTTGGCTTCGCCGCGTTTCGGTGGGATGACAGTGTTGGACGAGTGGGCGAAGGCAAGACCGTAACTAGTTTAACTTAGTACCGGGAGACCAATCCATGTCTGATGTTGCGATGCAGCAGGTGCCGGGGGTTTACGAGCCTTCCCTGTTCGGCACCTATTCCAAGAAGATCGGGATGTGGCTGTTCCTGCTCTCCGACTCGCTGACGTTCGGAGCCCTGTTGTACGCCTACACCTACGGGCGTATCTCCACGCCGAACTGGCCCACGCCTTTTCATTCCGAGAGCATCCGAAACGCGACCATGATGACCGCGTTTCTGCTCACCAGTTCGCTGACCATGGTGTTTGCCGTGCGCTCGGCGGTCATGGGAAACCAGAAAGCCCAGCGTCTCTGGCTGTTCGCCACCATGGCATGTGGTCTTGGGTTCGTCGTCCTGCACGGTCGCGAGTGGACCAACCTGATCGCCGAAGGCTTGACGTTGCCGGTCTTCCCGACGCCTCCCGGCGAAGCAGGCAATGCCGAGTTTGTGAACGTTACCAAGACCGCGCCTCAATTTGCCGCCACCTTCTTCGGACTAACCGGCATGCACATGTTGCACGTCACGCTGGGCGTGGTCTACCTGGGCGTCGTTGCGCTACGCAAGTGGTTCATCCCGGTTCTGTTGGGATTGTGGCTGGTGGCCTGGCTGGGAACGCCCGTCTATAGCCCGTTCCATTACGGCGCCCACGTTTTGCTGGTGGCAGCGGTGGTGATCTCGATCATTCTCTGGTTGAAACCCAAGGTGTACGACTCCTCGGATGTCGAGGTCGCGGGTCTCTACTGGCACTTCGTAGACCTGGTCTGGATGTTCATTTTTCCGCTGGTGTACCTGATGTCGACAAGGATTGTTTAACGCAAAACTCGTAGCCCACAAACTTTTGAGGAGCTCTACTTCAAATGATGGACGCAACCCAGTTAGCGTTGGAACAGCGATCGGCCGAAGAGCAGCGGCATCATTCCAAAGGACAGTTCCTGTGGGTCTGGGCCGCGCTGCTGTTGATGACCGGCATTGAAGTTTACCTGGCCTATCAGAACATGGAACCGATTCGGATGTTGTCGATCCTCATGGGGCTGTCGCTCTTAAAAGCTGGACTCATCATCGGCTACTTTATGCACTTGAAGTTTGAGATCTCGGCGATGAAATGGGTTACGATGAGTTCGCTGGTATTTTGTCTAGCCATGATGCTGGTGTTCCTGCCCGACGCATTCCGGATTCTGCATCTGGGAGTAGGAATAGCGACGGTACCGAAATGAAGCTGCGTCTCGTCACGCTCGCGGTATTTCTGCTGCTGTGGGTGGCGCCTGCCTTCAGCCAGGGTTGTGCCATGTGCTACAGCACCGCAAAGGGCACCAGTAAGGAAGGCCAGAACGCCATCAGCCGAGGCGTGCTAGTATTGCTGCTTCCGCCAGTCGCCTTCATGACCCTGGGAGCTGGGATGGCAGTCCGCTACAGCAAGCAGCGGGATAGAGAACGGCAATCAACACAGCTGTAAGATATTGGTTATTTTTCGGTTCGACGCGGCCAAAATCGATAAAGCACAAGAACCAAAAACCTGCCAAGCCAAACACAAGTCCAAAGACGAATCCCCCGCCAACCACTACTACTCCATCGCCAATACTAAGTTTTTGTAGATCGGTGACCACAAAGTGTGTCCATACGAAATCCACGACAACAAAGCTCAGGACGAAGATCGCGGCTCCCATGAGAAAGGAACTTGCAATCACCGGGGCGTATTTGCCGATTACCTTCACGGCCATTAAATAGCAACATGACAGGGGTTCTAGGCTTCGATGCGTCGGGGCCTTTTGTTTTGTGCCAGACCAGTCCAACCGGGCAAGTCCGGTATTCGTGCCCACTGCACCAGCCCTCCCCCTGCCTTATAATAGAAAGATTCGCCAGTCGCTCCTGAAGCCTTCTGAGCGCCCTCGGCAGGGATCAAGGCGGCTGCGACGGGTCCTTCTTAACTGATGTCGACGGAAACGATAGTGGTTCGCGGCGCCCGGGTTCACAACCTCAAGAACGTGGACTTCGAAATCCCGCACAATTCATTGACCGTAGTGACCGGTGTGTCCGGCTCCGGCAAGTCGTCTCTCGCCTTCGATACCATCTACGCCGAAGGCCAGCGTCGCTATGTCGAGTCGCTGTCCGCCTATGCCCGCCAGTTCCTGGAGCGCATCGAGAAGCCGGACGCCGACTCCATCGACGGCATCGCCCCGGCGGTCGCCATCCGCCAGAAAAATACCACCCGCAACCCCCGATCGACCGTAGGCACGGCCACCGAGATCTACGACTATCTCAGGCTGCTCTTCGCCCGCGTCGGCCGGACCTTCTGCCTGCGATGCGGCCAGGAAGTAAAGAAAGACACGGTAGACGAGGTAACAGCAGACGGTCCTGGCCCTGGGCGAAGGCACCCGCCTGAATGCCCTGTTCCCGCTACAGGGCGGAGTTCCGACAAACAACCCCAAAGACGAAGACAAACCTCGTGCGAAGAAACGAACCCCTGACAGTAGCGCCGGCGTCCCGCCGGCTGGCGCGGGGGCGTCCCGCCCGCGCCGTAAGAGCAATCCCGACCCTGTCCTCTCCGATCAGCTGCGAACGCGCCTGTTCGAACTCCGCCAGCGCGGTTTTAACCGCCTCTATCAGAACGGACAGATCTTCGAATTCTCCACCCCCGAATCGCTGCTCGACGTTGACTTCACCCAGCCAGTGTTCCTGCTGGTCGACCGTCTGGTCGTGTCTCCAGACGCCCGCGCCCGCATCGTAGACGCCATCGAGATCAGCTATCGCGAGGCCGGCGAGGTCATATTTGAAACCGCCCCGCGCGACGATCAGCCCGACCAGCGCCTCCGTTTTTCCCAGCGCTTTGAATGCAAGCTCTGCAACCTGCGCTACGAGGAACCCGAGCCGCGCCTGTTTTCGTTCAACAATCCATATGGCGCCTGCCCGCGCTGCCAGGGTTTTGGCAACACTATCGATTTCGATCTCGACCTGGTAATTCCCGACAAGTCGAAGTCGTTGAATGAAGGCGCAATCGATCCCTGGACCAAGCCCAAATACCGAACGCTGTTCGCGGAACTCAAACGCTTCGCCAAACAGGCCGGCATCCCGCTGGATGTTCCCTGGGCCGAGCTTGACCCCGAGCAGCGTCGGATGGTCGTCGAGGGCGAAGGCAAGTTCCTCGGCATACGCGGATTTTTCAATCATCTCGAGCGCAAGAAATACAAGCTGCACGTGCGCGTGTTTCTCAGCCGTTATCGCGGATACTCGACCTGCTCGGCCTGTGGTGGCGCCCGGCTTCGCATCGAAGCTCAACAGGTAAAGATCAACGGCAAGAATATCTGCGAGATCACCAGCATGACGGTCGAGGAGGCATCAAAGTTTTTCTCGGAGCTTAAGCTCAGCGATCAGGAGTCCGCGATCGCGGACAAGCTGCTGGAGGAGATTCACGAGCGCCTGCAGTTCCTGATTAACGTAGGTCTGGAATACCTGACTCTGGACCGGTTGGCCTCGACTTTGTCAGGCGGCGAGGCCCAGCGTATCCAGCTGGCAACTTCGCTGGGGTCACGGCTAGTAGGGACGTTATATGTGCTGGACGAGCCGTCCATCGGATTGCACAGCCGCGACACTCACCGCCTGATCAAGATTCTGCACGACCTGCGCGACCTGGGAAATACCATTCTGGTAGTCGAGCACGATCCCGATGTTATGCGCGCCTCGGATCGCATTCTTGACCTCGGCCCGGGCGCGGGAGAGAGCGGCGGCCAGGTGATCGCGGTCGGAAGCTATGACGAAATACTGAAGGCACCCGGTTCCCTCACTGGCCGCTACCTCTCCGGCGAACTGCGGATCCAGCTTCCCCCGGCGCGCCGTAAGCCGGGCTCGCGGCAGATCAAGATCTTCGGAGCGCGGGCGCACAATCTCAAAAATATCGATTTCGCAGTGCCATTAGGAATGCTGGTCGCCATCACGGGCGTTTCCGGCTCGGGCAAATCAACGCTATTGCATGACGTGTTGTTTCAGGCATTGTCCGCTGCGAAGAAGCAGACCAACGGGGAACCGCTGCCTTCCCCAGACTGGAGTGAACTCGAAGGCGACGATCTCATCGACGACGTCATACTTGGTGGACCAGTCCCCGATCGGCCGAACTCCGCGCTCCAATCCGGTCACCTATATCAAGGCCTTTGACGGAATCCGCGATCTCTTTGCCTCCCTACCCGAGGCCAAAAAGCGAGGCTTCACCGCCGGGCACTTTTCCTTCAATATCCCCGGTGGACGCTGTGAAACCTGCCAGGGCGACGGCACCGTCACCGTGGAAATGCAATTTCTTGCCGACGTCGAACTGATCTGCGAGGAGTGCAAGGGCGCGCGCTACAAGCCGCAAGTTCTGGATGTACGCTATCGCGGCAAGAACATTCACGAAGTTCTGAACCTCACCGTAAGAGAGGCATTGCACTTCTTCTCCGGCGTGCCCAAAGTCGTGGAGAAACTGCGCGTGCTCGAGGAAGTGGGGCTCGGCTATCTGCGCCTGGGCCAATCCGCAACCACGCTTTCCGGCGGCGAAGCGCAGCGCATGAAGCTGGCGGCGCACCTGCAGCCGGCCTCGCGGGACATCGGCCGTCCATCCAACTCCGCTGAGTCCGACCCGTCGCCGCAATCGCATGCTTTATATTTTCGATGAGCCCACGACCGGACTGCATTTTGACGATGTCAGCAAACTACTCTCTGCCTTCCGCCGTCTAATTGAAGCAGGGGGATCGATCCTGGTCATCGAACACAATCTCGAAGTCATCAAGACGGCAGATTGGGTCATTGACCTGGGCCCGGAGGGCGGCGAACGCGGCGGATACGTGGTGGGCGCCGGTCCGCCGGAAGTCATTGCCAAGCTGCCAAATTCGTACACTGGAAAATTCCTGGCGCGGGTCCTGAATGGAAATGGACTACCAACCAACGGCCGCAAGTAAGCGCGCATACGTAGGGGCAGGTGTCCCCGCCTGCCCAGCCGAGCGCAGCTCGGCAAGTGTGGCGAGCTACAGGCACGTGGAGTCTGAGATGCCCCCAAACCGGCCGAGCTCCACTCGCCTGTCCAGACGAGGACGTCTGGGCCTCCGTGTAATCGCGCTCGTCATGGTCTTTGCCCTGAGTGCACAAGCCCAAACCACCAGCAAGACAGTTCGTCATCACAAAGTCGCCGTCGATGATCCCTCTTCCCCGCCAGAACTTTTACAGGCCGAGAGCGCGATCGAGAAACAGGACTACTCCACGGCGGAACCGTTGCTGAAGAAAGTCGTCGAACAGGATCCAGACAACTACGCCGCCTGGTTCGACCTGGGATTTCTGTACAACGCGCTGGGCAAGACTGAAGACTCGATTGCCGCCTACCGCAAATCTGTGGCCGCCAAGCCCGGCGTCTTCGAATCCAATCTGAATCTCGGCCTTATGCTGGTAAAAGCGCACCAGCCCGACGCCGAACAGTTTCTACGCGCTGCCACACGACTGAAGCCCACAGCGCGAGTCGCGGAAGGGCAAGCCCGCGCCTGGCTTTCCCTGGGCCATCTACTCGAGTCCAGCAACCCCGAAGGAGCAATTGAGGCCTACAAGCAAGCTGCTTTGCTCGATCCAAAAGATCCCGAACCCCATCTCTCCGCCGGCCCGATCCTGGAAAACCAAAACCGCTTTGCCGACGCCGAGCAGGAGTACAAGCAAGCCTTCGCGCTTGATCCCTCGTCCACCGACGCGCTTACCGGTATGGCCAATATCTACATGCGCGGGCATCGCTACACCGAAGCCGAAGAGATTCTGCGCAAGCTGGTCGCGCTTCATCCCAACGACGCGGGCGCACACATGCAACTAGGCCGCATGTTGGCCGCCGACGGCCAGAACGAGCCCGCCCTCGCCGAGCTACAGGTGGCGTTGAAGCTGGCCCCGTCCGATCCATCCTTGCAGCTCGACCTGGCGGACCTGTATGCCAATGCGAAGAAATACGATTTGGCGGAAGCCCAATACCGATCTCTGCTCGCCACCAAACCCAACGATCCCGACTTGCGCTACGGACTGGGCCGAGTCTTGCTGAATCAGCGCAAATTTCCTGAGGCCCAACAGGAACTGCTGGCTGCGATCCAGCTCAAGCCCAGCATGGGCCCTGCATATGGCGAGCTGGCCGCCGCGGCCAACGAAAACAAGAACTACGAACTGGTGATCAAGGCCCTGGATGCCCGCGCCAAGCTTCTGCCCGAGCTTCCGATTGGCTACTTTTTGCGGGCCACGGCTTATGACCACTTGCGTGAATACAAACCGGCAGCGGAGAATTATCATCGCTTTCTCGAAACCGCGACGGGAAACTTTCCCGACCAGGAATGGCAGGCTCGCCATCGTCTGATCACGATCGAGCCCAAAAGATAACCCATGATGCGCTTCCGGGTATCGGTTCTCGTGTTCCTGGTTGCGGCTTCTCTGGCCGCTTTCGCCTTCACTGCGGTTGCTCTCCCCGCAGTCACCGGGAAAGACGAGAGCCTAGATCAGCTCATCGCTCGGGCCGAGTCCGCCCGACCGGAAGATCGACCGGCTCTTTACCTCGACATCGCCCGCCAGAAGGCCGAAGCAGCCGACAAGCTCTACAACGCTGGGGACGCAGAGGCAGGCAACACCGCTCTGCACGGCGTGGTGACCTTTTCCAAAAAGGCCACGGATGCATCCATTGATACCGGAAAGAAATTGAAGAATACTGAAATTGCGCTGCGGAAGATGACGGAGAAGTTTGGAGATATCAAACGTACCGTTGCTTTTGAGGATCAGGCGCCGATTCAACAAACGATCGATGAACTGGAGAAGATGCGGACTGACCTGCTCTCCGCCATGTTCGGCAAGAAGAAGAGCAAATGACTTTCCTTCGCGTAAGCCTCGCGTGGTGCACGGTGTTCCTCGTGCTTTCACCTGGGCTGGCTGAGCAGAAGCGCGATCCCCTCACCTCTCCGGAAATCGACCAGTTGCGCGATACCGCGATGGATCCCGACCTGCGCCTCAAACTGTACGTCACGTTTGCCCGGGCGCGGCTGGTGGCGCTCGAACAGGCACGGTCCGATCCCAAGACGACCGACCGCAGCCTGGCCACCCACGATGGCCTGCAGGATTTCCTCGATGTCTACGACGAATTGAACGACAACATCGACACCTACGTGGGTCGCAAATCAGACCTGCGCAAAGTGCTGAAATTGGTCATTGATGGGGACACCGAATTCCAGGCCAAGCTTCGGGCCCTGCGAGACGACGCCACGGCCAAGAAGGAAGAGATGGAGCAATACGAATTCCTGCTTTCGAACGCGCTCGAGACTCTGGATAGTAGTGTGCAGGACCATCGCCAGCTCTTGAGCGAACAGGAAGAAGCCGCCAAGCTGAAAAAGAAGCCGGCAAGACCTTAGAGCATGGAGCAGGCCGGTTTTTCGTTCCCCATGCAAGGCCGTCTCGCAGGGGAGAACTTTCCTCGTGCTAATCTACCTCCAACGTGAGGCATAGCCTTCTCCACATTTTCCAGGAAGCCTATCGGCGAGATACGCCCCGCCACGGTCATCCCCGAACTGACAGTTGAATTCTTCGCTTTCACCAGCATCAAGAACACCATTCGGATGCGCGAAGGCAAGCTGCTGGTGCGGGTCTCAGACCTGCTGGAAGGCGCACCCGCAACAGTCTTGCAAGCCATCGCCCACATCCTCTTGGCCAAGATGTACCGCAGACCAGTTGACCGCGAAGCTGCGGCTCGTTACCGCCGTTACGTTTCCAGCCACCATATCAGCCGGAAGGCTCACCTGGTGCGCCAGATGCGCGGACGGAAGCGTCTCGACTCCGCTCAGGGCTGTAGTTATGACTTGGAAGCGGTATTTGAAGACCTCAATGCACGGTTCTTCCACGGTCTCCTGGCTCGCCCGCAAATGACATGGAGCCGCGACCACGCCCGCAACAGCCTCGGCCACTACGATCCGGCGCACAATGCCATCGTCGTCAGTCGCATCTTCGACCATCCCCGCGTTCCCCGCTCCGCCGTTGAGTACATCGTGTATCACGAGATGCTCCATCTGAAGCATCCGGTAAGATTGCGCGGCAGCCGCAGGTGCGTGCACTCTGCCGAGTTTCAGGCGGAAGAAAAACTGTTTCCGCAACTGGAAGAAGTAAAGCAATTTCTGAAGCAGCTATAGCTTCAGTCTTGGTGGCGGCGGTGTCCACATTCATCCCGTGCCCGGTTTTCTTTGCGACCTTTGCGATGTCTTTGCGCACTTTGCGGTTAAAGAGTTTGATCTTTCTGCGAATCATGCAAGTCTTAAACCGCAAAGTTCGCCACGAAAGTCTGCAAAGGTCACCAGGCAGTGCTGAATTGGCCCACCGACTCCTAAAGCTGCGTTGACGCCTGCACCAGGGGGAGACTATTCTTATCGCAGTGGCGATGGCGTTCTTAATTGCAACTGAGTTGCAATAATGGAGTTGTCCACAAGATGCTGCAAGCATTCATCATAACTTTGCGCGAGGGGGTTGAAGCCGCACTCATCGTTGGCATCACCCTGGCCTATCTGGCTAAGATTGGCCGGCCCGAACTGCGCAAATCCGTTTTCACCGCTCTGATCGCAGCATTTCTCGGCAGCATAGGCATCGCTATCCTGCTGTCCCGCACCCAGTGGAACCAAGACATTTTCGAAGGCTGGATCATGCTGATCGCCGCCTTCTTCGTCGTCACCATGATCGTTTTCATGATGAAGACAGGAGGAGCGCTCAAAGGACAGATTGAAGGCAAAGTCAGCCTCCTGGCCGGCCGTAATGCCAGGTTTGGCCTCTTTCTATTCGTCTTTCTGATGGTTCTACGCGAGGGGGTCGAAACCGTCCTCATCCTGGGGGCGGTTTCGCTGAACTCTACTGAACTGCTCAGCTTCCTGGGCACGTTGTCAGGCGTGACAGTCGCCATTCTGTTTGGGGTGATGTTCGTCAAGGGCAGTGTGCGCATCAATCTGCAGAAATTCTTCCGGGTCACGACTGCCATTCTCTTCTTCGTGGCAGCGCAGTTGATCATCTCGGGCCTGCACGAGCTTTCTGAGAACGGTGTCCTTCCCTCCTCCCGCGAGGAGATGGCCCTGATCGGTCCAATCGTCCGCAATGATTTGTTCTTTTTCGTCACCATCGTCGCTCTGGCGGCGCTGATGGTGCTGTTCGAGGTCAAACGCCGCCAGCCCGCTGTCCTGCCCGACTCTCCGGCCGAGCGTCGCAAGGCTCTGTGGAGCGCTCGCCGCGAGCGCCTGTGGATGGTTTCGGTCTACGCCAGTTCGTTTCTTTTCATCCTGATGGTCACGGCGGAATTCATCTACGCCAAGAGCGTGAGCGCCCCGTCACCCGCGACGGAAGTGACCTTTCAGGGCGGCCAGGTGAGCATTCCGCTGAGCCAGGTTGCCGATGGAGACCTCCACCGCTTTGAGGCCAAGGAAAACGGGACCGCCGTTCGCTTTTGGCTCTATAAGAAGCCCGACGGCAAAGTTGCCACTGTATTCGACGCTTGCCAGATTTGCGGGCCCGTAGGTTTTTACAAAGGACCGAACGGCGTAGTCTGCAAGAACTGCGCCGCGCCCAATCAATGGACAATCGGTGGGCATGACCGGCGGGTGCAATCCGATTCCGCTGCGCGCTGAACAAACCGCCGACGCGGTGGTCATCCGAGAGACGGACATCGCCGCGGGCGTCCACATTTTCCATCCATAACTCATGTTCTTGCGCCTACTCTACGAATCGTTCCGGCGGCAGAAACGGCGCAAACTGTTGGCCGGGGTCGCTATCATGCTGGGCGTGGGCGTCGCCACCGCCATGATCGCTGTCGCGACCGATATCGGCGACAAGATCAGCCGCGAGTTGCGCACCTTCGGCGCCAACCTGATCGTTACTCCTCAGGAGGACACGCTGGACGTCGAGATTGGCGGTGTGAACCTGAAGCCGCCCAGCGACGGCGCCTACCTCAACGAGGCAGACCTGCCCAAGATTAAAGGAATGTTCTGGCGTAACAACATAGTGGGTTTCGCGCCCATGTTGCCGACGAGCGTCGCCTTGGCTGACGAAAAGAGCCTGACTCTGCTGGGAACATATTTCTCCCGGCACGTTGTATTTGGACAACAGGATTTCATCACTGGTGTTCGCACCACGCATCCCTGGTGGAAGGTACAGGGCGCGTGGCCGGACGACAACTCGCAGGACGTCCTGCTCGGTGATCATCTGGCAGCTAGACTTGGCGCGAGGCCGGGTCAGGACATTGATATCGCAGGGCAACCGCGACGGGTTGCCGGTATTCTCTCGACCGGAGGAGTCGAAGATGATCAGATCGTTGCGCCGCTTGCTCTGGCGCAACAGATTCTCGGCAAGCCTGGTGCCGTACGCCGCATCTATGTCAGCGCCGTAACCAAACCCGAAGATGCGTTTGCCCGCCGCGATCCGAGGAGCCTATCGCCCGCGATGTACGACCGCTGGTACTGCTCGCCTTATGCGCAGTCCATTGCATTCCAGTTGCAGGAGGCGATTCCTCACTCGCACGCCGAACAGATTCGCCAGGTGGCACAGAACGAAGGCACCGTGCTCTTGCGCATCCAGGGACTCATGTTCCTGATTACGCTGGCGGCGTTACTGGCTTCGGCGCTGGCGGTTTCCGCTTCCATGGCAACTGCAGTGATTGAGCGGCGCCGCGAAGTTGGCTTGATGAAGGCTCTAGGTGCCGGCAATCTGGCGGTGGCAGTCTTGTTTTTCGCCGAGGCCACGCTGCTCGCCCTGCTGGCAGGCGCAGCAGGCTTCGCCGGAGGCGCGCTCCTGGCCCGTCAGATCGGACAGTCCATCTTCGATTCGCAGATCACCATCCAACCCGTTCTGTTGCCCGTCATCCTGACCATCGCCGTGCTCGTGACGTTTGTCGGCAGTGCAGCTGCGATCCGCCGGGCGGTAAAGTTTGATCCGGTATACGCGTTGCGAGGTGACGTGTGAACGCGCCCGACACTGGCCACGTTGCGCTGCGCCGCGCCGCTGTGCCCCACGCTTCAATGTTTCTGCGCATGCTGGTGCGGGCCGCCGTCCTGCGGCGCGGGCGCGCAGCGTCTGCTCTGGTGGCAATGGTGGTGGCTGCCGCGGTCGCTACGGCGATGCTCAACCTCTATGTGGATGTCCAGGCCAAGCTGCGCCGCGAGTTTCGCAATTATGGCGCTAACATCGTCGTGGTGGCCAAGGACGGGCAGAGCCTGCCGCCCGATACTCTGTCGACGGTCAGATCTGTTTTAGGGGGGAGTGGAATCGCAGTTCCCTTTGCTTATGCCGTCGCCCGTACGCCCGACGGCCATTCGGTGGTTGTCGCCGGAACGGATCTCGAACAAGTGCAGAAGCTGGACAGCTCTTGGTGGTCAGTCACTGATTGGCCGAAAGCTTCTCACGACGCACTGGTTGGTGCTCGCGCCGTGAGCGTTCTCGGCGCGCCCAGCAAGCCGTTCGACCTCAGCTTTCAGGGTCGCACCATTCGGCTGAATCCGGTCGGTACCTTGCGGACTGGAGCCGCCGAAGATAGTCGTGTGTATGTATCGCTCGCTGATTTTACCGAGTGGACTCATGTGCCGTATTCAACGGTTGAGATCTCGGCTGCGGGTTCCCCGCAAGAAGTAAGCTCCGTCATCCAACGGCTCGACCAAGCTCTTCCGGCGGCCGACGTTCACCCCGTCCGCCAGGTCACGGAGGGCGAGGCCACTGTATTGGGCAAAATGCGGGCCACGCTGCTCGTGGCTGCCGTTGTCATCATTCTTACCGCCGCGGTGTGTGTGCTTTCCACTTTGATGGGATGGGTCTCGGATCGTCGACGCGACTTTGCCCTCATGAAGGCCTTGGGGGCCTCGGGCCGGATGCTGCAGGGGTTCTTCGCCGCCGAGGCCGCCGCGCTGGGGGCGATCGGCGCGACCTTGGGTTTTGCCATCGGAGTAGCAGTCGCCATCTGGATCGGCCACGCGAATTTTCATGCCCCGGTCAGTCCGCGTCTGAGCGTATTGCCGGTCGTTCTCGTGGGAGGGATAGTCATCGCCCTGGTCGCTGCGATTGTGCCGATATCTCTGCTCCGGCGGGTTCAACCTGCTAACATTCTGAGGGGAGAATGACATGATCAAACTTAGCCATGTCAGCCGCCTCTATCCGGCCCGAGCCGAGACCAATGGCGGCGTCATCCGGGCACTGGATGACGTTTCTCTCGAGGTTGCATCCGGGGAATGGCTGGCCGTGATGGGCCCCTCCGGTTCCGGCAAGTCCACCCTGGTCAACCTGATCGGATGTCTCGATCGGCCCACTTCCGGCGAGATATGGCTGGACGGCGAAGATGTGGCGAGAATTTCCACTCAGGATTTGAACCGGGCCCGGGCGGAAAAAGTCGGTTTCATCTTCCAGCAATTCCACCTGATTCCATACTTAACCGCTCTCGAAAACGTCATGCTGGCTCAATACTTTCACAGCATGACCGACGAGCAGGAGGCGCGCGCGGCCCTGGCCCACGTGGGATTGAAAGATCGTGCCCATCATCTTCCAGCCCAGCTATCCGGCGGGGAGCAGCAGCGGGTCTGCATCGCTCGCGCCCTGATCAACGATCCGAAAATCGTTCTGGCCGATGAGCCCACCGGGAATCTCGATGCGGTTAACGAAGAGATTGTCCTGCGCTTGCTCCGCGAACTGCACCGCCAGGGACGCACCATCGTGATGGTCACCCACGATCCGGTTGTTGCCCGCCTGGCTGATCGCCGCATCGAGTTGCATCACGGCAAGATCGCTGATCAGGAAGTTTTTGCCATGGCTGACGAAGAGCAGTTCGACGAAGTCCTCGAAGAACTATGGGCGGTCGAGGAACACGGAGAGGTTGCCGAAATCGAGCGCATGGAAGTGCACGGCGCCTTGCCCGTCAGCATCGCGGTGGAGAAGATGGCGGCTCTGGGCCTGCTAACCACCCGGCCGCATCCCCCGGAAGTCCACAATCACAAGCCGTTTGTCAACCCATGCCACGATGCTCTCAAGCCTTCCGGCGTGTCCACCGGCGACGGCAGCATGATCGTGGAACTTACTCCGCGCGGCCGTCTGCGTGCCGCCGACATTATCCGCCGCCACCGCCTGGCCGAGCGGCTTTTCACCGATAGCCTCGCCCTCGACAGCGAATCCGAGATTGAACAACAGGCCTGTAAGTTCGAGCACATCCTCTCACCCGAAGCCACCGACAAGATCTGCAGCTTCCTCGGCCACCCCCGCACCTGCCCCCACGGCGCACCGATCCCGCTCGGGCCTTGCTGTGAGCGCGGTCTGGCGACTCCGGCGCAAGAACGAGTCCAGGCTTCGCGCTTCAAGTAAGCATGACCACTCCTCGACGACCCTGCATCGGTGTATTTGATTCCGGCTTTGGCGGACTGACCGTCCTCAAACAGCTGATCGCGCTGGCGCCTGAGGCTGACTACACATACTTCGGGGATACGGCGCGGCTCCCTTACGGCTCGAAGTCAGCCGAAACCGTTGCCCGGTATGCGATTGGCGCGGCCCAATATCTTGAACAGCACGGCGCTCAGATGCTGGTGATCGCCTGCAATACGGCCACCGCGCTGGCGCTCGGCCAGATTACGCAAGCGTCCAGCGTTCCGGTCGTGGGCGTGGTAGAGCCCGGCGCCGCCCGCGCCGCCGCGGCCAGCCAAATCCGCCGTGTGGTGATCATTGGCACCGAGGCTACCGTAAGCAGCCATGCCTATGCGAAGGCTTTGCAAGACCATGGCATCGAGGCCACGGAGAAGGCCTGCCCCCTCTTTGTGCCGTTGGTTGAAGAAGGATGGGCGGAACATTCGGTTGCCGAACAGGTCGCCCGGATCTATCTTGACCAGGCGTTTGCCGGCGACTTCGAGTCTGCGGACGTCCTGGTGCTGGGCTGCACTCACTATCCCCTGCTGAAGCCGTTGCTGCATCGGCTAGTGCCCGGCCATGTCACCATCGTCGATTCTGCCGACTCCACGGCCCGCGTGGTCAGCCAGTTACTTCGTCAAGGACTGCCGAAGCTTTCGTCTGAAATTGAACGCCGCCGAGTACCTCGCCTGAAATTCTTCGTGACTGATTCAGTGGAAAAATTCTGCCGCCTGGGCCCGCAGTTTCTGGGCAGTCTGATCGAAGATATTCAGCACGTGGAACTCAAAGAGTAGTGTCACCCTGAGCGGAGTGGCTGCTTCGCTTCGCGCAGCCGCCACGGAGTCGAAGCGCCCTATAAGCTAAATCGGTGCTTGCGTCTGGAAGTGTTTTACAAGACGCACTGAACGCAAGCCCACGCCCCGCGCGTCATTGCTGCTTCTAGGAGCCCTTCGACTCCCTTGGATCGTCCGCAGGCGGACGATCCAGACTCGCTCAGGGTGACACATTCGTTGACTTCGGAACGCTTTCGAGATCTTGAGATTCGCGCAACAACAAAAGCGGCCGCGAATTTCGCGGCCGCTTTTCAGCAAGAAGGAAATTAGTACAGCCGGAAGCTGACCTCGACGTTGATCTGCACCGCAACGGGTTTCCCGTCTTTCATGGCTGGCTCAAACTTCCACGTCTTAACCGCTTCGATGGCCTTCTCGTCGAGCCCTAGACCCAGGCTGCGTGCCACACGAATGTCTCGCGGCCTTCCGTCTGGCCCGACCACCAGCCAAAGGACGCAAGTACCCTGGTACTTCGCCTTGCGGGCTTCTTCCGAATACTCCGGATCGGGCTGATAGACAACTCGCGGTGCGCTCACTCCACCGCCGACGCGGAACACGCCGCCGCCGACTCCACCACCGCGTCCCTCACCCACTCCGGGACCTGTGCCCACTCCCACGCCCCCGCCGGACCCTGAACCAATGCCACCACCCGAACCAGTTCCGTTCGAGGGCGGTCCGGAGGGTAAACGCGACATCGGGTCGCCCAGGTTAGGCAGATTGTTCGACGCCATCTTCACCTGCGGCGGAATCACGACCGTGGGCTCGGCTGTCAGCTTGGGATTATCGTTCCGCACTACCACCATCGGAGGCGTGATTTGCTCCATCGACTGCTTGGGCAACTTGCCCTTGGGCGCCTGGAACTTGTCACGATCGCCACCACCACCGCCGCCACCCGAGACCGTCTTCGAAGGCTCCAACGGAGGAATATCGTCGGGAGAAACCAGCGTAATGGCTTCGTGCGCTTTCACAATCGGCTGTACCATTCGCCTTCCCAGCAGCGTCAGGCCGACGATAGCTGCGATTGCGATCACATGCAGCGCGGTAGTTCCCCAAAACCCGTTTTTCTTGTAGTCGTAGAAACCCCAAATATCCTTGACCGGGACCGGCTTCGAAGTCAGCACCAGCGGAGGTAATTTTTTAGGAAAGAAAAACTCGTCCAGGTTCTGAAACAGCGACTTCCACAGGGGTTCTTCTAAAACGCTTTTTGACAGCAACAAATTGAGTTCGGGTTCGGCTTCGCCGCGGGGTTTGACGTCGAGAGTTGGCATAGTTAACCCGAATTCGGCTTTCTCTAGGCGCTAGCCTATCTTAAACTTGATGAGCACATTACTTGCTAAGTTGCTCCCAGGCACCGAATACTTTAGTCATCCGATCTCGCGCAAGCAACCCGCCTCGAGGGCTGATCCTCAAGGTCTTTAGATGCTGCGTACAGGCAAACGTTACCCTAGCAAAATTGTACACGTTTCCGCGGTCTTTCCGACAGTGCTTTTGCGAGCCCCACTGGCGCCCAACCCGGGTCCGCAGCCAGGCGTTCTCCGGTAGTCATTCTGCAGCCGTTACGCAGCGGTCAATGGACGTGCGTTCTCCCGCTCCCTATAATGAAAAAAATCAACCATTTGGGGAGAGACCAACCGAGTGCCGCTGGACCTGAAATCCACCATCAATCTGCCTAAGACCGATTTTCCCATGAAGGCCAACCTGCCCCAGAACGAGCCCAGGGCTCTGGCCCGCTGGGAGCAGATGCGAATTTACGAGCGTATTCGCGAGGCGCGGCGCGGAGCCAAGCTTTATGTCCTCCACGACGGACCGCCCTACACCAGCGGACCCATCCATCTGGGTACGGCGCTCAACAAGTGTCTGAAGGACTTCGTGGTCAAATCGAAGACCATGGCGGGATTTGACGCCCCGTACGTCCCGGGGTGGGATTGTCACGGCCTACCCATCGAGATCAAGGTCGACCAGATGCTCGGTGGCAAGAAGCTGCAGATGCGGCCGCTCGACGTGCGCCGGGAGTGTCGCAAGTTTGCCGAGAAGTTTCTCGATCTGCAACGCGAGCAGTTCAAGCGTATCGGCGTCTTCGGACGTTTTGACCGTCCCTATGCCACCATGACTCCGCAGTATGAATCGGTGGTGCTCAAGACCTTTTTCAGTTTTTATGAAAACAACTTCGTATACAAGGGTCTGCGCGCCGTCTATTGGTGCATGCACGACGAGACGGCGCTGGCCGAAGCCGAGGTTGAATACGAGAACGACACTACTCAAACCGTCTGGGTGAAGTACGCGCTGTTCGACGATCCTGCGAAGATTGATCCTGCTCTCGCGGGCAAGAAAGTTTCCACCATCATCTGGACTACTACTCCCTGGACGCTTCCGGCGTCGATGGCGGTGGCTTTCCATCCGCATGAAGAGTATGTCGCGCTCGAATCGGGCGGCGAGGTATACATAGTCGCGGCCCGTCTAGCTGCGGACGTAGCCAAGAAATGCAATCTTCAAGAGGTAAAGCAGTTGGCGCGCTTCTCCGGCAGCAAGATGGAGCGGCTGAACTTCCAACATCCGTTTCTCGATCGCAAGATTCTTGGAGTGCTCGCGGACTACGTAACCATGGACACTGGCACCGGCGTGGTTCACACCGCGCCCTCGCACGGCGCGGAAGACTTTGCCACCGGCGTCAAGTATGGCCTCGACGCTACCAGCAACGTGGATGAAAAGGGGATCATGCGCAATGGTCTCCCCGAGTACAACGGACGGAAGGTTTGGGACGCCAATGCGCCCATTATCGAGCTGCTCAAAAAGCGCGGGGCGCTCCTGCATACGGAAACGCTTGTGCACTCCTATCCGCATTGCTGGCGCTGCCACAATCCCATCATCTTCCGCGCCACCGAGCAGTGGTTCATTTCAATGGAAGCCGCCATGCCGGGCGGAGGGACGCTACGCAGCCGGACAGTGGAAGACGTGGAGAAAGTGAAGTGGGACCCGGCCTGGGGCAAGGAACGCATGCACAACATGATTGCCACGCGACCGGACTGGTGTATCTCGCGGCAGCGCGTCTGGGGTGTTCCCATCGCCGTTTTTCTCTGCAAGAGCTGCGGCAAGCCGTTGAATGATCCCGCCATCAATGCCAAGGTGGTGGAGCTTTTCGCTCGCTCCGGTGCCGACGCATGGTACACGCCCGAAGCCGACACGATTCTTCCCGCCGCCATGAAGTGTCCGCACTGTAGGGGAACAACTTTTGAGCGCGAGACCGATATCTTCGACGTCTGGCTGGAATCCGGCACCAGCTATCTGGCCCTGCTCGACGACGAACCCGGCTATCCTTGGCCCTCCGATCTGTATCTCGAAGGCGGCGACCAGTATCGGGGATGGTTTCAGTCTTCCCTGCTCTGTGCCATGGGCACGCGCGGCAGCCCGCCCTACCATGGGGTTGTAACCCCAGGGTGGACGCTCGACGAGAAGGGACAAGCCATGTCCAAATCTCGCGGCAACGATGTGGATCCCGTCGATATCGCCGGCCGACTGGGCGGCGAAATCGTACGCCTCTGGGTCGCCTCAGTCGATTTTCGCGAAGACGTGGTTGGTTCCGAACAACTGATGCAGCGGGTGGCTGAGAGCTATCGCAAGATTCGCAACAGCCTGTTTCGCTACATTCTGAGCAACCTGCACGATTTTGATCCGCGGAAGGACGCAGTCCCATTCGACGAGATGGACATCCTCGATCAGTACATGCTGCGCCAAACGGTCGCCATGTCTGTGGACGTCATCCGCTGGTACGACGAGTTTGCATTTCACAAGATCTACCATCGCATAAATGATTTCTGCGTTGTGGAGTTGAGCGCGTTCTATTTCGACGTGTTGAAGGATCGCCTCTATACTTATGCCCCGAACTCACGCGCCCGCCGAGCCGCTCAGACGGCGATCTGGCGTATCGGTGAGGCCCTGGTGCGTCTGCTTGCACCGATCACCAGCTTCACGTGCGATGAGGTGTGGCAATATCTACCCGCGCTGCCCGACCGTCCCGCCAGCGTGCATCTGGCAAACTTCCCCACCGCATCTGACATACTGGGTGGTTCCACTCCTGCCGACGATCCCAAGCAACGCGAGGATTGGAACACTCTGCTGGCAGTGCGCACCGAGGTGTTAAAGGCCCTGGAAGAGGCCCGGCAAAGCAAGTTGATCGGCGGCGCCAACCTTGAGGCGCAAGTCACGGTGACGGCCGCCGAGCCTGTGTTCTCGGTCCTGACGCGCTACCAGGACCGGTTGCGCTACCTATTCATCGTCTCGGCGGTCACTCTCCAACAAGGCAAATCAGGAAACGGCACCGGCGGGGTCAGTGTCCAGGTGAACAAGGCAGACGGTAAGAAATGTGAGCGCTGCTGGAACTATTCCATCCACGTGGGCGAGAACGCTGTCTATCCCACGGTGTGTGAACGCTGCAGCGCGGTCCTGAAAGAGATCGGCGGGTGAAGGCAAAAACGACTGCGGAAAAGGGCTTGCTTTGCGTTCTTTGCGGGATCCTTTGCGATCCTTGCGGTTCAGGTTTGAATCGACCCGAATGACGACTCAATCCACACGTAGCTTCCACTTCCTGATGGCCGCGCTGGTGGTGGGGCTCGACCGGACGGCAAAGTGGGCCGTGGCAAAGAATATTTCATTGCACGATAGCATTCAGATTATCCCCGGATTTTTCCGCCTCACTCATGTGGAGAATCGTGGGGCCGCCTTCGGTCTCTTCGCCGACTCGCCTTCAGACTGGAAGATCGCCGCGTTGGTCCTGTTCTCGATTGTGGCGCTCGCCATCGTTTCGGTGCTGCTGTGGCGGAACAGTCACTCCATGCACAGCACGGGAATTGGGTTGGCACTGATTCTTGGGGGGCAGTAGGCAATCTCTGGGACCGCCTGCTCAGCGGCCGGGTGGTCGACTTCCTGCTGTTTTACGTCGGCCCATATCAATGGCCCGCTTTCAATGTGGCCGACAGCGCGATTGTTGTCGGCGCCGGTTTGCTGGTAGTCGAAATCCTCTTCGGAAAGTCTCCGGCGCCCGAAAAGTCAGCCTGAGAGCTTAACCGCAAAGATCGCCAAAGAAAAACCGCAAAGGTCGCCGAGAGAACCTTAGCGGCCTTTGCGGAATGCATTGCGTCCTTCGCGGTTTAAGTGTTTGCAAAGCTACGCCGACTTCTTCTGAGCCATCTGGGCGTAGAATTCCTGGGCGCCTTCTTCCATTTCCTCCTCGGTCAGGTCCGCCACGTGCGTGGCCACTGTCCAAGCGTGACCGAAGGGGTCAACGAAGTGACCCAGTCGGTCTCCCCAGAACATCTCGTTTACACCCCCGGAGGCCTTGCCGCCCGCGTCCACTGCCCGTTTAAAGACTTCATCGACGTTGGGCACGTAAAGATACATGCCCCCGGTGTAGGCGCCGGCAGATTGCGGTGACTTGCCGCCCATGCCGGGCATTTCGTCCGACAAGAAAATGATCGAATCGCCGATTTTTATTTCAGCATGCATGATTCGCCCGTCCGGCCCCGGCATCTGCATACGTTCCTCGGCGCCGAATGCTTTCTTGTAGTACTCGATGGCCTTCGCGGCGTCGTGAACGACCAGGGACGGGGTTGCGGTGTGGAAGCCCTCAGGAACCGGTTTCACAGAAGTTGTCATGAGACTCTCTCCTTACGTAGTTGTGACTGCTGGCTGGAATAGAAAGCTAGTCCTTCGCGGAAGGTATCTTCCGCTCTGTCCGACATCTTAGTCCTGGCACGGCTGCGAGGAATAATAAAAGATTGTAAAAAGACGTAATCGGAAGGCGGTCTCGAATGAACCTCGAGAATGAACCGAAGATGGGGCGCTTACCAAAGAGTTAACGATCTATTCTGCCTAACAATCAGGGTTTCTGCGCCTGCCAGAGTCCCGCCGCCCTATCGGGACTCTACGGCGCCCCGTACAACTGACGGTACACGTTAGCGTTGCGGAGGATGGCCTGTACATATTCCCGGGTCTCGGTAAACGGGATGGATTCAACAAACTCCTGCGGATCGCGATATTTCCCCTGCCCCAGCCAATCATCTACCCGGTTCGTGCCCGCGTTGTAGGCGGCCAGGGCGTATTCGAAGGAGCCGAATTTGTCCACCATCTCGCGGAAATAGCGAGTGCCCAACTGCAGATTTATCTGCGGAGTGAACAATTGGTCGGAAGAAAAATGCCGCAGGTTTTCTTGCTTCGCCACCGCGCTGCCTACTTTGGGCAACAGTTGCATCAGCCCCAGGGCATTGGCTCGCGATACGGCGCCGGGATTGAATTCGGACTCCTGTCGTATCAGGGATGCCACCAGGTAGGGGTCCAGCGCGTTCTGCGACGAGAACTTTTTCAGGTCGGGCCAGTACGGCTTTGGGAAGAGAGCTTCCCAGTAAGGGCGCGGCAGCGTGGGCAAATCCACGGCAAAATAATTGGGCACGGCGCGTTTGAAGACGTGAATCGCTCCGTCGTAGCGCCCGGCGTCCTCATAGAGCTTCGCCGTCTCAGCTGCCACCCAGTCTCCCTGGTCTTTTTCCTCTTCGCTGGCTGCGGCTTGCAGCTCGAGCACGGCAAAGTCCAGGAGCCCGCCGTTCTCCAGAACTTGCGCCTTCTGATAACGTAAGTTGTCGGTCGGCGGATCAGCGGTAGTGATGTTGGTCCCGGCGTCGATCGCGGGGACACGGTCCAGCAAAGCGTAGTGCGTGGGATCGTCGTCCGCCTTGATTTCTCGGAGACGGCGGCGCGCCAGTTCGCCGTAATAGTAATTGCGGAAACGTTCCGAAAGCTTCTGGTAATACGCATGCGCCATACCGGTATCTTTGTCTTCTTCCGCCAGGCGAGCCCGCCAGTACAGCGCCGCGGGAACTTCCGCCGATGTCGGGTACAAGCCAATTTGCTGCTCAAATCCGGTCTTGGCTTCGGCGGTTCTGCCCTGGCGCAAGCTCAGCCATGCCACTTTCCAGTGCGCGTACGAAGCCCGGCCTGCGTTGGGAAAGCGTTGCTGCAACTCTCGATACGCATCAATCGCCTTGTCGTAATCGGGTTTGAGCAGATAGAAATTGCCGGCCGAAAGCAACGCCTGTTGCAGCCATAAGCTGGTGGGCGCCGTTTGCCGCAGCTCTGCCAGGTAGCGCAGAAAACCTTCCTCATCACCGCTGCCGCGAGCGATCTCTCCCAGGTTGTAAAGCCGTTGGGTGTTGATTTCTGGCGTCGAGCTGTCCAGCGTCTCCAGGAACTTCTTTGATTCCTTATCTTGCCCCGATTTGTGCAACGCCACCGCCAGCGCCAATTGGATATCGGGACGGTCGCTCGGACTCGCCACGCTGAGCAGATCGCGATACTCATCCGCAGCATCGCTGAAGCGCTTGCCTTTGGCCAGCAGATCGGCGCGCGTTCTGCGTCCGTTCAAGCCCAGTGGTGGCACCTGTGGGGTCGAAGCCAGCTTCTTGAGTTCGACATCCGCCTGGCCGGCCTCCGGGCTTAGCGGCATGGTGATATACAGGTTGCGAAGAATTTCGGCGGCTTTGACTGACTGTCCTGCCGCGGCATAGGCCCGCCCCAGTGCCAGTTCCAGATCGGCTCGTGGCGGCTGCCGGTGTTTTTCCAGCACGGTAATCGCATCCTGTAACCGGTTTTCCGCCAGCAGCGCGGTGCCGTACAAAACCTCGGCATCACGCAGCAGCAACGAATCTGGATATTGCTTCTCGAAGTCGGTCAGCGCGGTAACGGCTTCTGCTGTTTTCCCGCTCTGAAAGTAGGCGGTGCCCAGATAAAGGCTGATGTAGTCGCCCAAATCTCCCGCCTTAGGTTTGGCGCGATTCAGTGGATCCACGGCCTTGGCGTAGTCCTTGTCGAGGATGTGAGCGTATCCCAGCACCAGCCAGGCTAGCGCGCCCGCATCTTCTTGGGTGTGACGCCGGGCATAGGCTTCGACGCCCGTGTAGGCGGCGGGAGTTCGGTCCTGCAGCAGTTGCCGCGCCATGGGCTTCAGACTCGTGGAGGCAACGAATGCTGCGTGCATCCGGCGCGACCGGGGCGTGGGACGGCTGCGGCGCCTGGCCGCGACCTTCCGCCTTTTCTTCCGTTGAGGCTGGACTTTTTGGGTAGACGACTGCGCGGCCGCAGGCGATGCGAAGCAAGGCAGATCGATGCACAGGACTGCCACGATCAAAGAAATTCTAAGCAGGACCGATTGCCAACGATGAAAGACCACTCTGATTAATTCCGCCGAAAATTGGCGCCCATGATGGAAGTGTCGTCTTCGGCCAGGCTGCGAACCAGTTCCTGGCTGAAGTAATCGGCTCCGCCGGCGGCTGTGTTGCCGTATCGCTTCTGGTAAGTGATTCGGCTCTTTTCGATGTCTTCCTTGAGCCGGTCGTACAAATCTTTGCTCTTGCGCCCCTCGGTAACTTTCACCTGGTTGTACAGCTTGATCTCATCCACCAGCAGCCGGGCGAAACGGTGCGCCTTACGATGGACGTCGGCGTCCTCAGGCGAGAGGTTGGCAAAAGCATCGGTTGCGGGAGCGGGTGCCGCGGCTGCAGCGGAGACCACCGGCTCGGCTTGAGCCACCGCGACGGGTGGTTCGAGTTCAACCGGCGGAGCAACAACCGGCTCGGGAACCGGTGCAATGTGCTTCGGCGCATGCGCCGCGAAAGGATCTGAATGGGCTGGAGCCGTATGCACCGGCGGCGGAGGCGCACTTTCAGCTTTCTCGCCAGGCGCCTCGGCTGATTCTTCTTTTTCTTCTTTCAGGGCTTGCTTGCGCAGCGAGGCCACTTCGAGCCACGCACTGGTCGCCAGCACGAGCAGCTCAACGGCGGCGGCGTCCAGCTTTCCCCCCCCTTCAACCCCGGCATCGGCGTAGACCAGCGCCGCGACTTTTTCCTTCAGTAGCAGGGGCAGCACCAGCACTTGGTCGTCGGCCGGCGCACCGAATCTGGCGACAAATTCAGGATCGATATCGTGGGTAACGCCACTGAACGGCATCCGTGATCGCAAGGCCTGCTCGGGCACGCCGACGGTCACGTTGAGCGCAAAATCCTTGATGGCATCGTCGCCATCTTTGGTGAAGCCGCGTCCCTGCCAGCCGGTGGCCGCGCCCGCTTTAACGACGAATAGCGCCCCGCGCCCGCTGTATCGCACCGTATTGTCCAGTAGCGTGCGCAAAATCTCGCGCTGCGTCGTGCCTGACTGGATGGCCGAAATCGCTTTCAGCAGATTGGCCGATCCACCTTCTCCAGAAGCACCCCCCGTCGTCCCACCCGTCGCTTGCGGAAGCTCCTCCATGACCCGTCGTACCAACTCGCTCCGCAACTCCGGGACGTGGTTGTCCAGGACCTGCGACACCACTTTCTCGACGATTTGTTCGACTCCTGTGCTCTCCGCCATGGTCAGCTCAGCAGTTCGGCCGCTGAATCCGGCTTTTTTGCCCTTCATCTCGGTTAAACCTTGATTATAGGGTCACTTGACCCGTGTTTTCCGGTCACCTAAGGACGTGTTCTAATGCGGGATGCCCGCCCCTTGGAATTTATCGCAAACCGCCCAGTTATAGATACGTCAAAACAAATAAGCTGAAACTTGGGTTACCAAGTAAAATAACATTTCTGCCGCTTGCCTCAGGGCGCGAAAATTGTTGCATCGGAAGGAAGATGACAGCCATCCAACCAAATGTAAGTGAGCCGGTCAGCGACGAGCTGGCACTGGTTCAGGCCGCCAAGGGCGGTGATGTAGGCTCGTTTGAGGAACTGGTCAAGCGCTACGACCGGAATGTTTTCCGCATTGCACAGCACATCACGCAGAACCGCGAAGACGCGGAGGATGTGGTACAGGATGCGTTCCTCAAGGCTTACACCAACCTGAAACAGTTCCAGGGTCAGTCGAAGTTCTATACCTGGCTGGTGCGCATTGCGGTCAACGAAGCGCTGATGAAGTTGCGGCGCCGCCGACCCGAGCGCATGGTTTCGCTCGACGAAGATGTAAAGACCGAGGAGGATTCGGTCCCGCGCGAAGTCGCGGACTGGAGTCCGAACCCGGAACAGCAATACAATCAGGCGGAGCTGAAGGAAATCCTAAGCAAGACGATCCAGGGGCTTCCGCCGAGTTTCCGCACGGTATTTGTTCTGCGGGACGTAGAAGGGCTTTCGACCGAGGAGACCGCTGAAGCATTAGAGCTCAGTATTCCAGCGGTCAAATCGCGGCTCCTGCGGGCGCGATTGCAGTTGCGGGAACGGCTCAGCCGTTTCTTTCAGAAACGAGAGAGCGGAGATGGCAAACAGTGAAGTGCGCTGAATTCCTGCAGGAACTGACAAACTACCTGGACGGCGTCCTGGACGACCGCACCAAGGCTGAATTGGAAGACCATCTAGCTTGGTGCCATAACTGCTACGTGGTTTGCGACACCACCAAGAAGACCATCGAGATCTACCGCGACTCCCAGCTTTACGAACTGCCTGACGACCTCCGCAACCGTCTCCGCTCCGCCATCGTGGCCAAGTGCGAGGCCCACAAGAAGACCGGCCCTCGGGAAGCTTGACCCAGCTGCAGCAATCAGCCTTTTTGAGCTTTAAACGGACTACGTGGGGACAGTTCTGGCTGTCCAGTCGAGCGAAGCTCGACCGGTCTTTGCGAGTGGCAAGAGCGGCGGAGCGCTGCGCCGCAGGACAGCCGAGGGCGGCTGTCCCCACGTGGTTCTTCATTGTCTGCAATCATTTGCAGCCCGGCCGGATCGCGCCTTCCCTCCTCTGTATTGTCTCCCTCCCTATCCCGGTCGAACCTTTTTGGACCCGATTGAATCTAATCATTTGTTAGCGGTTGGTTGGCGCGAAGCAGGGGGCGTTGGGGAGGGAGCATGATCGCGGAATTATTCGACACTTTCTTCGGTTGCAAACATTCTCATTATAGTTTTCCTATCTCAGTGCGGCCCGGTTTCCGGCGCAGTTCGGCGACAAAGTTGACCGGCACCTATGTGGCATGTCTGGACTGCGGCAGAGAATTTCCTTATGACTGGCAGGAGATGAAGGTCATCACCTCGCCGGCAGAGCAGCGCAATTACGTCGCGTCATTGGCCCATAAGGCGGCATAAGAGCTTCAGGCCGAAGTCAAATCTAAGCCGCGAGTTCCTCGCGGCTTTTTTGTTTCCCCCTTACAGAATTGCGGCTAAATGAAAACCGGCGGCCCAAGCCGCCGGATGGATCTTGCGTGGGAACTGAGCTTAGTTGCTGCTGTTGTCGTCGCGCCGCTTCAGCGTGGGCCGATCATCATCGTTGGTTCCCTTGTCGTCGCTGCCATTCTTGTCGGGCGTTGAGGTTCGCCGCAGGCTCGGCTTGTTCTTGTCTTCCTTCTTGTCCAAGATCTTGTGGCGGTTCTCAATCGTCGCCAGCCGCGACTTCACGTCGTCGAACTCTGAGGTCGAAACCGTGTATTGCGCCCGCGCCGGCAGAATGGTCGCGATCTCCTCCTGTGACTTGGCGATGCGGTCCGGCGTCTGGGGATGGGTGGAGAATGCCTTGGCCAGACTGCCCGGCTTCTTTTTCTCCTGGGCCTGCACCTTTTCGAAGAAGGCGATGAAAGCTTGCGGATCGTATCCTGACTTGTACATGTACTGCAATCCCAGATAGTCGGCTTCAGCCTCAAAGCCTCGCGAGAAGTGTAGGAAAGTCAGGGGCAGCGCCAGACCGGCCGCTTCGTAACCGGCATAGCCGATCGCTCCGCCTACGAAGATCAGAGGGATCGAAGCCATTTGCATCAGGTTGCCCCGGGTATTTTCACGCGCCGCATGGCAGGCTGCCACGTGCGCAATTTCGTGCGCCATCACCCCAGCCAGTTCCGCTTCTTCATCCGCCGCCAGGATCAGTCCGGAATTGACGTAGAAAAAGCCGCCAGGCAGCGCGAAGGCGTTGATATCGTCAGAGTCAATGACCTTAATCGTAAATGGGACCTGGGCGTCGGAGTTGCGCACCAGATTCTGACCCACCCGGTTGACGTACTCTGTAACCACCGGATCCTGGATCAACTTGACGCTCGATTCCACCTGCTGCGCGTACTGCTTACCCATGGCGATCTGTTTCTCCACGCCATACCAGTTGCCCATGCCGGTCTTGCAACCCACATTCCGGTTGCCGACGGCGTCCACGTCTTCCTTGCCGCCGTCATGTTTGACCTTGTCCGGGTCGGCCGGGTTGGCAGGTGCGGGAGCGCTGCTTTTGGGTACGCTATCGGGGGCAGGGGGAGCCGCACTACCCTGGTCCTGCGCCGAACTCCGTGGCGCCGCATAACTCAGCGTTAACAACACAGCCGATAGTGCCAAGAGCCGTAACTTCATAATGGACTCCCTTATCCCGTCCGCCCCACGACGATCCTGTCGCAATTATACGCCCGCCAGGAAACACCGATGCCGGGGATTTACCTATGTACAGTTGGACGCAGGATTCCGCACCGGGGTTACCTGACCTTTGCCGCACCCATTTCCCCCGGAAGAACGCCTCGCCGGCGAGAGCGGCTTTTTCAACCTTCGAGGGTAATATTTACGGTTTTGCTACGATGTCAAACTCTACCCGCAGCTCATCTTTCACCTTTACCGCCCCGCCACCAATGCTGATGGGTTCGATTCCGAAGTCCCTTTGTTTCAGCTGGGCCGAGCCTTGATAGCGTCCGTTTTGTACCCGAACCTCTAGCTTTACAGGGCGGGTTTGCCCGTGCAGGGTAAGATCTCCGCTTACCGCCCAGCGGCCATCGCCCGCGGGTTCGACCGCAGTGGAACGAAAACGTATTTCGGGAAACTGGCTGGTGTCGAGCACCTTTGGGCCCAGCATGTTTCCCTGTATCTCTGCCCGGTCCTTCCCCGACACGTCCTTATCCATGACTCGCATCTGGCGCGAATCGACAGTCAGGTCGACCGACCGGTCAGTTTCGCTGAATTTTCCGTCGCTGATTGGCGCGCTGATTTCATGCTCGTGGCCAAAAGCTGAAAACACTCCTGACTTGAACACGCGCACCGTTATCACCGATTTCTGAGTGTCGATCTCGCTGGCTGCGGCCGCAGCCCACAAAGCGGCAGGTAAGACCGCTGCCGCAGCCCACATCGCAAGCGTCCTCATTTGTCCCTCAATATTAAATGTTATTAAATGTGTGGGGCGGACCCTCCCGTCCGCCGCTCTTGACCTGGATCTTCTCTAAACCCTTCGACCTCTTTGACTGAGCGGGCAACGCCGCAAGCAAAAATCAAATTCAAAGGCGGCGGACAGGAGTGTCCGCCCCACACGTTCCTCTCCCGAGACTTGGTAGAATCCTTTCACCTAGGATGCGCCTTGCAGCCTGATGCGGCAAGAATTGTTGCGGACAAGGACGTAAAAGCGTGAGTGAGGGCTTTATTGAACGCTTTGCCCCCGGCTGGCCGGGAATTCCGCCGCGTTGGACTTCGAGTGCCAAAAGTGGCGTCGGCACCGCGCCAGCCGCACAGCCGGGTGTGGTTCACGCTCAGCCACGGAATCCTGAACGAAGTCTACTATCCGCGCGTCGATCACGCTTGCACCCGCGATCTGGGTCTCATTGTCACCGATGGCTCCAGTTCTTTCTCGGAAGAAAAGCGCAACTGCAAGTTCGAAAACCATGCGATCGCGCCTGGAGTTCCTGTTTACAGACTAACTAATACAGAACTGCAGGGACGCTACCGCATCGAGAAGGAAGTCTTCTCCGATCCTTAGCGGATGTCGTGCTGCAGCGGATTCGCTTCGTGCCGCTGCAGGGCACGCTGCCGATTTTCGCCTGTACGCGCTGCTGGCTCCCCACCTGGCGAATCGCGGCCGGGAAAATACTGCCTGGGTCGGCGATTACAAAGGCACGCCCATGCTATTCGCCCAGCGCGAATCGACCGCCCTGGCCTTTGCCTGCTCAGTTCCCTGGCTGAAGCTGTCGGCCGGGTTCGTCGGATTCTCCGACGGATGGCAGGACCTCGCGCAGCATTACCAGATGACCTCGGACTACACCCGCGCGGAGAACGGCAACGTCGCCCTCACCGGCGAGATCGACCTGGCGGCGTGGAACGGGGCGTTCACTCTGGCCCTCGGGTTCGGCGGCATCGGTCGGAGGCCGGACAACAGGCGCGCTCCAGTCTGCTGGAAGCCTTCGACGAACTACGCAAGCACTACGTCTGGCATTGGAAAGCCTGGCACAACAGTCGTTCAAAGCTGGACGAGCCCCGTCGCGAGGTGGACTCTGTATCACGCCAGCGTGGCAGTGATGCGGACACATGAATCGAAAGATTTTCTGGGCGGCGTGATCGCCAGCCTTTCCATTCCCTGGGGATTCAACAAGGGCGATGAAGACCTGGGCGGCTATCATCTGGTCTGGCCGCGGGATCTGGTCGAAACTGCGTTTGGTTTTCTGGCTGCAGGCGCCGAACCCGAGGCGCGGCGCATGCTGCGATATCTGCAAGTCACGCAGGAGCCGGACGGCCATTGGGCCCAGAACATGTGGCTCGACGGCACGCCGTACTGGCACGGCATGCAGATGGACGAAGCCGCCCTCCCGATTCTGCTGGTGGACATGCTGCGCCGGCACTCTCCGTTCGTTCTGGGAGAACTCTCGCGCTGCTGGGCGTTGGTGCAGTCGAGCGGCCGAGCTTCTCGCTGCGCAATGGTCCGGTGACCCAACAGGACCGATGGGAAGAAGACGCCGGCTACTCGCCGTTCACCTTGGCCGTAGAAATCGCAGCGACTGCTCGCCGCCGCCGATCTGGCCGACGCGGTGGGACAAAAAGACATTGCGACCCATCTGCGGGAGACTGCCGATGCTGGAACGATAACATTGAACGCTGGCTCTATGTGAAAGACACCGATCTGGCGCGGCAACTCGGAGTCGAAGGCTACTACGTGCGGATCGCGCCGCCCGAATCCGACTGCGCGCCGTCGCCTCTCGACGGCTTTGTCCCCATCAAGAACCGGCCGCCGGGACAGAACATGTCGCGGGCCGTGCACCTGATCTAGCCCCGACGCGCTCGCGCTGGTGCGATTTGGTCTGCGGGCGGCCGATGATCCGCGGATCCTGAACACCGTCAAAATCATTGACGCACGCTCAAAGTAAACTTGCCCCAGGGTCCCTGCTGGCATCGTTACAATGGCGACGGCTATGGCGAGCACGAAGACGGCTCGCCCTTTGACGGAACCGGCATCGGGCGGCCGTGGCCCCTGCTGGCCGGCGAGCGGGCGCACTACGAGCTGGCGGCGGGACGTCCGCAGGCCGCCGAAGAATTGCTCAAGGTGATGGAGCTTTCGACCGAGGGCGGCCGCCTGATCCCCGAGCAGGTCTGGGATGCGGCGGATATTCCAGCGTTCGAGCTTTTTCGCGGGAAGCCAACAGGATCGGCGTGTCCACTGGTGTGGGCACAATCTGAGTACGTGAAGCTGCGAAGGTCATTGCGTGACGGCAAGATATTCGACCAGCCGCCCCAGACCGTGCAGCGCTACCAGGTGCAACGGCAGAAAGCCACTCACTTTGAATGGCGATTCAACAACAAATGTCGCACCATGCCCCAGGGAAAAAAGTTGCGAATGCTGCTGCCATCGCCGGCCATGGTGCACTGGAGCTTCGATGGATGGCAGACGACGCAGGATACAACCACGCGTGACCCGTTAGGCGTTTTCGCCGCAGACCTGCCCACCGACCAGCTCGCGGTAGGACGCGAGATCGTCTTCACGTTTTACTGGCCGCAGGAACAGCGTTGGGAGGGTGCGAACTACACGGTAAGAGTCGAGTGAGTCGAGAGTCGTGTCATCCTGACAGCCATGTGACTCATTTTCAGCGGTGTGTCAAGTCTTCTGTGTAAACGACCTTGATTTTGTTCTTGGTTTTGGTTTTATTGTTGCTCTTGGTTTTGCGGTTGTTGTTGGTTTTGGGGATGGGGTGCAGGGGAAGGGGGCCTTTCCCCTTCCCTTGCATATCCACGTAGAAGAAAACCTGAGACTGCATTATGCCAATCTCCCTGGCTTGGTCATGCGCTCGGGCCACAGGACGGTGAAGTAATTTAGCGCTTCGCTCCAGTTCTTCACCGGCATGGTCCATTTCTTGGCCGCCTGCCGAATCGCCAAAAACAGCAACTTCAGCGCCGACTCTTCGTTGGGAAATGCGCCCCGCGTTTTAATAATCTTGCGCAACGAGCGATGCAACGCCTCCATGGATGGTGGTGTAAACCGCCTTGCGAATGTCGGCCGGATAATGGAAAAAAGGCGTGATCCGCTCCCAGTTCCGTTGCCACACTTGGCCCACGCTGGGATAGGCCGTCCACTTCAGCATCATCTCCTCCAGTTGCTGTTGGGCCTCTTCCGCCGTGGCCGCTTGATAGATCCGCCGCAGATCCGCCGCCACCAATTTGCGGTGCTTCCAGGGCACATAGTTCAGCGACGCCCGCACCAGGTGTACGATGCACAACTGCACCTCGGTCTGCTCATACAGCGCTTCGATGGCCTCGGGAAATCCTTTCAGCCCATCCACGCAGGCGATGAAGATATCCTTCACCCCCCGGTTCTTCAGCTCGGTCAGTACTTGCAGCCAGAATTTCGCTCCCTCTTGTTGCGCCACCCATAGCCCCAGGACTTCCTTTTGCCCCTCTCGATCCACCCCCAGCACCACATAGATCGCCTGGTTCTGCACATGCCCGTTGTCCCGCATCTTGACCATCATCGCGTCGAGATAGACGATCGGATACATCTCCTCTAGCGGCCGGCTCTGCCAGGCCTTCACTTCCTCCACGATCGCTTCCGTCACGTTGGAGATCAGGGTTGGCGATACCTCGATGCCATAGATCTCTTGCAGGTGCCCCTGGATCTCACGCGTGCTCATGCCGCGCGCGTACATCGAGATGATCTTGTCATCGAAGCCGGTGAATCGGGTCTGCCCCTTGGCCACGATCTTGGGCTTAAAACTCGCCTGCCGATCCCGCGGCGTCTCCAGTTCCAGTTCCCCGAAATCTCCTTTGAGCGCCTTGCGACCGATTCCGTTGCGGCTGTTGCCACTGTGGTGTCCTGCGGGATCGTGTTTCTCAAACCCTAAATGGTCGGTCAGTTCCGCCTGCAGCGCTCGCTCCAGGATTGCTTTCGTGAGTTGTTTCAGTAGGCCGTTCTCGCCGATGATGTCCTCCGGCTTCTTGTAATCGGCCAGCAGTTGGTCTATCAGTGCCTTGTCGATCGCCATCGGGTTCCCATTCTCCTCTTCCGATGGTGTAGCTGTACGGCTGCGATCCCGATTAGGAGATGAGTAAAACGACTTGGTCCACCCCGTGATCGAGGAGAAAAGGCATGAGTCATGGACGGTTTCACTCGTCGCCGCCCTTTGCCGATAAATTCCTTTGCCCTCCGCACTCGCCATGCGCCGCTTCCACGCCAGAACCGCCTCGCTGTCGCCCGGCTTCGGTTCCAGTTCGCGGCCGCGCCGATGTAGGTTTCGGGCCGGCTTCGGCGGCACGAACAGTTCCACCCCCTGCTCGTGCGCGTGCTCGATGTCGGCGCATGCGCAGGTAACCACCATCCAGCAGGTGTTGCTCCACCTTGCCTCCGCTCCGCTGCTCCACCTGCTCGCGCATCGGTTCACTCAGTCCCGCCGAGTCCGATCCTTCGTGGCTGACCTCCACCCCCACGATGGCGCGACTCTCCGTGTCGCTCGCCAACTGCACGTTGCACGCCGGATTGAATCCCCCGTTCGGCATCTTCATCACCCGCGCTTCCGCGTCGCTGGTGCTCACCCGCGGCTCCTTGTCGCGGATCTTTTGCCCCTGCTTTCCACTCCCCGCCTTCTGAGCCGCTTCCTCCTGCTTCTGTTTCAACTCCGGCAACTGCGCGATCGCCTGCTCCAATCGTTGCTGCTTCTCTTTCGCCGCTCGCCGCCGCGCCGCTCGCTGCTTCGTCGACCATCCCGCCGAAGATTCCGGATTCTCCAGTTGCCGCCGTAACTCCTCCACGTGCGGCTTCGACTCCGCCAGCAGCTTCCGCAGTCGCTCTTCCCGCCGAAAACTGCCCGCCCCTGCGCTCACCCGCACCCGCACTCCGTCCTGGCTCACCCGGCTCACCGACACCAGTTCCTTGTCCACCAACGATGCGATCACCTGCGTGAACAACTCATCCAACGCCGCTCCGTGCTCGCCTCGGAAATCCGACAGCAACCGGTGATTCACCGTCACTCCCCCGCACAGCCAGCGGAACGCCGCGCTCTCCTCACAGCGCCGCGCCAACTCCCGCGCCGATCCGATCCCACGAATACAGGCATACAACCACAGCCCCACCAGTAACCCCGGATCGGTGGCGTCTCGACCGGCCACTCCCGCGCGCGCCTTGATGGGCTCGGCAAAACCCGACACATCCAGCGTCTCCACCAGCGCCGCCACCATCCGCACCGTATGCTGCGCCGGCACCAAATCGTCCGGACACTGCACCACCATCGCCATCTGCCGCCGCTCCGGTACTCGTAACCGTAGCGCCCCCTGCCCCTCGCCTCGTTCTCGCTGCTTGCTTTCATCGCTCATGCTCTCTTATAACTTTGTCTAACCATAAAACGCAGCAAAAAAGTCACAGGCTCTGAGCGGAGAGTTTGCTTCGCTTCGCGAAGCAAACTCGTGATCCTGGCCGCACGCGCACGGTCGATAAGCTGCCAGGGGTCCTTCGACTCCGCTCAGAGCGACGCGCGTACATAAATGAATCAGGACGACACTTCCGCTCCCCAACTGCGGGAAATATTGGAGTAGAGCGCGCCAGCACAAATTGCAGACACTGCCAGCAGCCCTGCTCCTTCCCAGAAAGGCCCAATCAGCACGTGTCCCAAACCAAACAGCGCCAGATAGACCATCAGGCAGCCGAGCACCCAGGACAGCAGATTGCGGCCCAGGTCGCGGGTCGGCGGCACCTCGGGGGCGCGGCGAGCAACTGGCTGCCACCCCGTTATTTGTGGGCGAACACTGCGATAGAACTTCAACAACACGGCCTCTGGCTCCGCCTTCGTCAGG
The DNA here is from genome assembly GCA_963803655.1 of Terriglobia bacterium. GTDB lineage: Bacteria > Acidobacteriota > Terriglobia > Terriglobales > Acidobacteriaceae > JAIQFF01. The sequence goes on along the minus strand of CAWDNR010000003.1, from coordinate 384,759 downwards.
TAGGTAACCACGAGCCAGACCACAGTGGTGACAACGGTCGTGGTCAAAGCCGTTTTGGCAAAGACCACGGGATTTGTCCCGGAGAAAGGTTCAGTCCAGCGCAGCCAGATGGTCACCACCAGCGCAGTCGCCATTGCCGAAATTTCGCTCCAGGCATTAATGCGCCACCAGTACCAGCGCAGCAGGTAGACGCCGCCGGTGCCCGCGCCCACCTCCAGCACGACCTGCCATCCTGAGCGAATGTCAGACAGCAGAACCGAAATTCCGGCGGACGCGATCACCAGCAGCACGGTCGCCAGACGGGAGATCAGCACGTAGTGTTTGTCGTCGGCGTCACGATTGATGAAGCGGCGATAGAAATCCGATACCAGATAAGAAGCGCCCCAGTTCAGCTGGGTTGCGATCGTCGACATGAATGCCGCCATGAATCCGGCAATCACAATGCCGCGCAGCGCCGGCGGCACATGTTGGCTGACCACCAGCATGTATCCGGTTTCGGGATGCTCCAGGTGTGGATACAGAACTACCGCCGCCAGCGCGGTCAGGATCCAGGGCCACGGACGCAAAGCGTAGTGCGCGACGTTGAACCAGAGCACGGCCAGCAGACCGTTCTTTTCGTCTTTCGCGCTGAAGATACGCTGTGCGATATAGCCGCCGCCACCGGGCTCCGCTCCCGGATACCAGAAGGCCCACCACTGCAATCCGATATTCACCACAAAGGTTATTACCGGCAGGAGCCACAAACCTTCTTGCGAAAACGGCCGGGAGAAATCGGGAAAGAAAGCCGTCGCATCGCCCGCGCCGGGGCCTGCTGCAGTCCGCATTTCCGCCAGTCGGGCCAGCAGGGTGTTCATGCCACCGGCGGCAGCGACTGCGTACCATGCGACTCCGATCACGATCGCCATCTTCAGCGCGAACTGAAACAGATCAGTCCAGAGCACGCCCCACAATCCACCCAGCGCGACATAGAGGCCGGTGAATGGGATGAGAAACAGGACGCAGATGGCCAAAGCGTTGCGATCGCTTACACTCAGCGTCACCGCCACGATGCTGGTCATGGCCTTGGTCACCCAGCCCAGGATGAGACAGTTCATCAGCAGACCAAGGTAGATGGCGCGGAAGCCACGCAGAAACGCGGCAGGTTTTCCGGAATAACGCATCTCGGCGAACTGCACATCGGTCAAGAGTCCGGAGCGGCGCCACAGACGGGCAAACAGAAACACGGTCATCATCCCGGAAAGCAGGAAAGCCCACCACAGCCAGTTCCCTGCGACGCCCTGGGTATAAACCAGACCGGTGACCACCAGCGGCGTGTCGGCGGCAAATGTGGTCGCCACCATCGATGTGCCGGCCAGCCACCAGGAAACGTTGCGTCCGGAGACAAAGTAATCGTCCACGCTCTTGCCCGAGCGGGAGCGGAAATAGAGACCGAGCATCAGAGTGATGCCGAGATACAGCACGATGGCCGACCAGTCCAGCAGGGTGAAATTCATGGCGGGAAAGAATATACCCGAGTGAGGCGGCGAGCGGGAGAAAAACACAGGATCGAGGTGCTTCGCATGAACCCATCGCAAACGTTGTCATCATCAAGAGAGTCGTCGTGGGGAGCGTTGTCACCCGGAGTCGAAGGATCTCTACTCTTCTTGGACCCGTTTACGTGGGCATCGATTGAAAACCAGCCTCGACGCACACAATCGATCCGCCGCTAGGGGTCCTTCGATTCCGTAGGTCGATTCGCAAACGAACCGACCTAGTCCGCTCAGGATGACAGCGCAGTCTATTGGCCAGCCGCCGACCTTGCTCTTGCCGGACCATTCAAATAGATTTCCGCCACACCCTCCGCAATTTTTCCCGGGTTAGCCTCAGCTAGGTTGGACAGGACGACCACCGTCAGCTTGTCGTCCACATAACGGGAAATCTGCGTCTTGAAGCCTTGCCATGCGCCATCGTGATCGATGAGGCGATGTCCATGGGAGCTTGTGATCTCCCAACCAAATCCGTAGTTTCCTGAATTAGGTTTTCCGTCGTTGAGTTTGACCACAGTCCACATCTGTTCGAGGCTGGAACGTTTCAGAAGCTTTTCGGTGTACAGCGCCGCGTCCCATTTCGCCAAATCCACAATCGAGAAATAGAGGCTGCCGTCGGCGGTGGTATTCAGAGTCGGCGAAACCCACTCCTGGTTCTTCAGTTGACCCTTCACCAGCCGATAGCCGGCCGCGCGGTTGGGAATTATGTCAGCCTCGCTCATGATGCGCGTGCTCTGCATCCCGAGCGGGTGGAAGATGCGCTCTTCGAGAACATCGCCGTAGAACTTGCCGGTGACGCGGTGGATGAGGATGCCCAGCGTCAGATATCCGAGGTTGCTATAACTCCATTTTGTGCCTGGCGGAAAAGCCAACGGGATTCCGGCTACGATTTTGAGAAGATCGTCCTCGGTGTAGTCTTTGCGGAAATCGAAATCTTTCGGGTAGTCCGTGAACCCCCCGGTATGACTGAGGAGATTACGTACCGTAACCGGTTTCCAATTAGCTGGAGCATCGGGAAAGTATTTCGTGATCGGGTCATCCAAGCTGATCTTTCCCTCTTCGACCAGCATCATGATGGCTGTCGCGGTGAACTGCTTGCCCACGGAACCCGATTGGAACAACGTCTCAGGCTTGACCGGCACTTGAAGTTCGACGTTCGAGAAGCCAAAACCCTGAGCCCGGACGATTTCTCCACTACGCGACACCAGCACCGCTATGCCGGGTATGTGCTGCCGCGCCATCTCCGTCTTCACGTACTGTGCGACTTCGTCGGACGCGGAGCCCGAGGTCTGGCAAAATGCCTTGCCCACTACAACCAGGGCGACCATCAGCAACCACAAGACCGAATTCTTCACGGGGTCGGGCCTCCAGGGTGCGCGAACAACACCGCATTCACGAACCTACGGCGGGCGATGCCTGGCGCATCTTGTCAGGCAGGTCAGAGTGAGATCGGACTTCTCACGGCAGAGAGCTGATAGCTGAGAGCTGAGACCTTTAACCCGTATACACCAGTTCGACGACGGTGCAATCATCATTGAGCGGGTTGCCGCCGCAGAAGTTAGCCACGGCGGTAAAAATGTCTTCCAGGGTCGCGCTCTTGGCGGCCACCGTTTCCAGACGCGAATCCTCGAAGAAGTCGCCGCGAGCATTCTCCGCTTCGGTGACTCCGTCGGTGACCAGAATCAGGCGATCGCCGGAGTGCAGGCTGACGTGGTCGCTCTCATAGGTGGCGTCCCCGAGCAGGCCGACCGGCAGGTTGCCATGAGGCGGCCGGATCACTTCCTTGTTGCAAACCAGCAGAGGAGGTACGTGTCCGCAGTTGACGTATTCCAGTTCCCCGTCGCGACGAATGCGCGCGATGATCAGCGTGGCGTACTTCTCTCCAATGTGCTTGTGGGTGAAGAAGCGATTGGCGGCGACCACGATATCAATGAGCGGCATCCCGGCGGTGAGTTGGGAATAGATCATGCCCTGAAGCGTCGAGGCCAGCAGCGCGGCTGAAACTCCCTTGCCGCTGACGTCCGCCAGTACCACCGCAAGGCCTTCTTCGGTATTGACCGCGTCGAAAAAGTCGCCGCCGATTTCTTTACAAGAAAGATTTCTACCCCGGAGTGTGGCAAAAGGGACTTCAGGAATGGTCACAGCCATCAGGCGCTGCTGAATGGAAGCGGCGATGGAGAGTTCCTGCTGGTAGCGTCGTGACGCTTCTTCGGCCTGCACCAGTCGCGCGTTCTCGATCAGCGAGGCTGCTTCCGTTGCGATGGCCCGCAGAATGTCATTGCTCACACTCGAGATGTCTCGCGAGGCGAAGCGCGAATCCACATACAGGGCGCCCATCACCTCGGCTGAGCTTTCGGTCGGTACCACAGCCGTGTCACGAGTGGTCTGCACTTGCGGCTTCCGCAGCGGTATGCAAATCACGGTGCGGAGATCGTAAGCCACTATGCTGTGCCGGCCGGCTAGATCAAGCGACTGGCTGGTGTCCGTGATCACGAACTCCGAGTTTGACTTCACCCCTTCATCCAGAATGGAATGAGAGATCGTGGTGTCATCGAGCAGCGGTTCGCCTTTGGAGTTGCGCCCGGCGGCTAGACGCAGGTTGCCCTCTTCGTCGCGCATGAAGACGTAGCCGCGCTCGGCGCGCGTAAGTTTCAGGGTGGCATCCAGCAGAGTGACGAGGATTTCATCGAGCACGCCGGTCGTGTTCAGCTTGCGGGCCGCTTCGAGAAAAAGCGTCAGCTTCTCTAGGTCCGTAGTGTCGGTCGAAATCTGGATCCCCGAAATCTGGCTGAGGAACTCGCGGGCCGTGTTGGAGCTGGCATGATGGGGATGGAAGATGACGTAAGAAACGTCGCGCACGCCGAACTCGACCCGATCGTTCCGCTCCAGAGTCTTGCGCTGGATCCTTTCGCCATTGACGAAAGTTCCATGCTTGCTCCCCTGATCCACTACGCAGAATTGTCCGTCCTCCGAGGTAATCAAGGCGTGGTCGCGGGAGACGCGAGGATCGGCGATGACCAGGTCCTTATCGACCTTTCGGCCCACCGTGAACGGAGTGTGGTCGAGGTTGATGTTGCGCTGGTCGTTCCCCTGCACGAAAACGAGAGTGGGAAAAATCCCCGAACCCGGGGACGAAATCGGGCCTGTGATGGGTGGATAAGTCATTTAGCTGGCCTGCTCTCACTCGTCTTCAGAGAATCGATTCCGGCAGACAAAGAGTTCGATCTCCGTTTTCCCGGTCCTGACTGTTCGGGCGCACGGGAACGGGTACACCAAGAACTCAAGCGGCCCCGCGATCCAGCGCGGCGAGCGCCTCTTGCTCACTGTCAAAAACCTGGAAAACCGTTGCCAGCTTTGTAATCTGCAGCACGTCGTGCAGGCGCTGGCCGAGACCGGTGAGCTTGATTTCAAACCCCGCCGCGCGCGCGGAAGAATAGACCCCAACCAGGGTCCCCAGGCCGCCACTGTCAATATAGGTCACGCCGGAGAGGTTGAGGACCATGCGCGGGGTTTCGGTTAAAGCTTGTTTCAGAAAATCGCGTAACGCGTTGGCTTCGTCTCCGAACATGATACGGCCCTGGCACGAGACTATATTGATGCCGTCGACCTGGCGTTTCTCGATCTTGAGGTTCATGTCGCCTCCGAAACGTTTTGTGGCCGCCGCGTGGGAGAAGACTAACCTGTGATCGCAGCCCAATGCAAGGCCGACAGGGCGTGACAACGACAGGGAGATCACGATTCTTAGTCGATCGGCAAGCGCGCGTAAGCTGCCATTCTGAGCGGAATGGCTGCGCTCAGAGCTTGTGACTTTTTTCCTGCGTTTTATGGTTACACAAAGTTATAAGAGAGCATGAGCCATGAAAGCGAACAGCGAGAAACGAGCCGAAAACCGGGCAGCGCTACGGTTACGAGTTCCTGAGCGGCGGCAGCTGGCGATGGTGGTGCAATGTCCGGACGATCTGGTGCCGGCCCAGCATCCGGTGCGGATGGTGATGGCGCTGGTCGAGACGCTGGATGTGGCGCGCTTTTCCGAACCCATCAAGGCGCGCGCAGGAGTGGCCGGGCGCGACGCCACCGATCCGCGGTTGCTGGTGGGATTGTGGTTGTATGCCTGTATTCGCGGCATTGGATCGGCGCGGGAGTTGGCGCGGCGCAGCGAGGAGAGCGCGGCGTTCCGCTGGCTGTGCGGCGGGGTGACGGTGAATCACCGGCTGCTGTCGGATTTTCGCGTGGACCACGGAGCGGCGCTGGATGAGCTGTTCACGCAGGTGATCGCGTCATTGGTGGACAAGCAACTGGTGTCGGTGAGCCGGGTGAGCCAGGACGGAGTGCGGGTGCGTGTGAGCGCGGGGGCGGACAGTTTCCGCCGGGAAGAGCGCCTGCAAAAGCTGTTGGCGCAAGCGAAGCAGCACGTGGAGGAATTGCGGCGGCAGATGGAGAATCCGGAATCTTCGGCGGTGCTGTCGGCGAAGCAGGAGGCGGCGCGGCGGCGTGCGGCCGAAGAGAAGCAGCAACGACTGGAGCAGGCGATCGCGCAGTTGCCGGAGCTTAAACAGAAGCAGGCGGAAGCGGCTCAGAAGGCGGGCCAGTGGGAAGCAGGGGCAAAAGATCCTCGACAAGGAGTCGCGGGTGAGCACCAGCGATGCGGAAGCACGGCGGATGAAGATGCCGAATGGCGGCTTCAATCCGGCATGCAACGTGCAGTTGGCGACCGACACCAAGAGTCGCGCCATCGTGGGCGTCGAGGTCAGCCACGAAGGATCGGACTCGTCGGGGCTGAGTCAACCGATGCGCGAGCAGGTGGAACAGCGCAGCGGAGGCAAGCCGTTGAGCAACACCTGCTCGATGGCGGCGATGACGTTGCGCGCTCTTTTGGCGCATCGACTGCCGAAGAGACCTTCAATCGGTCTCTGGCGCACACCGCAAGCAATCCCAAGACTACAAGTGGAATACCCAGACTGGTATAGAGTGGCACAGTCCAGGCTCTCTCCACCGAACTCGCAGCTAAGAAGAGCGAAGCCAGCATCAACCCACAAGATGCGAGCCAGGGCCAGAAGACCGCCAGCAACGCTAGCCCGCACGCCATGCGCGCAAGCGTGCTCCGGCGCCACAAGTCTTTCCATGACGTGGCGATCAGGAACACGGCGGGTAGGAGAAGCACCTGATTGTAAGGTGCAAAGGTGGGCACGATCACCAGGGTCACCGCCAGGACCAGCGCCAGTTGGGTACTGAAAGCGACTGATTCATTGGAGGCATGGCGAACGTACCAGCTCGTAACTGCAACCGCGATCACGGCCGCTCCAGCCAGGATTTTCCCCAAAGCCGGAGTAGCCAGCACGTCGAGCAGCGAGCCGGCTCCCCCGGTGTACTGGCGATAGGCGGCGACGGCCTCGCGAAACTGCCCAAACCATCCGGGCAGGACATATTCGCAGGCGGCGAGAAAAATCGCGGTGGTCAACCCGAAGCTCCAGACAAAGACCTGACGCCGACGCCAATTGCTTACTGCCCACAACCCGAGCCAGCCCGCGGCCGGCAGCGCCAGTTGAGGCTTGATCGTCGCCAGGGCCAGCAGAAAACCCGCGAGCGCGAAATGCCCAGCCACCAGTGCCGCAGCGCACCCTGCGATCAGCGCGCTCACCACCAGAGTCAACTGCTGCAGTTTGATTCCCTGCACCACAGCGTAGCTGCCAAACGTCAAGACCATCAGGATCGCGGTGACTGTGATTGAAGGCTGCCAGCGCAATACCCGCAGCCAAAGCAAAACGCTCGCCAGCGTCAGTACTACGAGCAGCCAGCGAAATCCGGTCTGTACTTCAGGAAACGGCAAACCAACGGTGGGAGCCAGCAGAAAAACCACATGCAGCGGGTATGCGAAGCCCTGCTGATCTTTGGGATCGTCAGTGCGGTCCGGATCGAGCGGGCGCCCGTAATATCCGTTCTGAATTTCCCGCGTGACTTCGGCGCTATATGGGTTGCGATGGTGCAACAGCAATTCGCGGGTTCCCAGCCAGCGGGGATAAAGATCGGACAGATTGCCTCGCGGCCGTCCGTGAGCGGCTGCGTCCGCCTTCTGGTAGGGCACGAGAACGCGCTGCACGTAGAACCACATGCTTCCGGCGAAGAGAAGCGCCAGGAGCAGCCCGAGTCTGGAATCGTTGAGCAATCGTGTCTAAAAGCCGCTCCATGTTACAACTTATGCGGGCGAACTTCCGTTGCGATTGCGAATCTGCATCTCCGCGGCGATTGGCGTGGCGAGTGCGGCGTACTGTTATTTTTTGCTGCTGCATTTCCGTCAAGGGGCTGGCGATTTCGGTTGGGCCACCCACGCAGCCCAGCGTCTTTTGGCGGGGCAAAATCCTTACGACACGCCACTGGAACAATATCCGCTGACCGCTGCGTTTTTCGCATTGCCATTTGTCCGTTTACGACCAGAGGTCGCGGGTGCGCTGTTCTACGGCGTCAGCTCTGCCCTGCTCGCCTTTGGCCTAACCCGCCACGGCTACCATCGTCTGTTCGTATTGCTGGCTTATCCCTATTGGGGAGGGTTGTTTGCGGTGCAGTGGTCGACGCTGATTTTCGCTAGCGCCTTCTTCCCTCTTTTGCTGCCCGCGACCATGGCCAAACCCCAGCTCGGATTGTCGGTGGCGCTCACTCGCTTAACTCGGCGTGGCATCCTGGCCTGCGCGGCAGTCGCACTACTCACCTTGGTTGCTGTGCCACGCTGGCCGCTGCTTTGGCTGGGGCAACTGAAGAATTATGAGCACTTCATTCCATTGCTGGTCTTGCCCGGACCATTGCTGGCTTTGGCCCTGTGGCGCCACCGCGACAAGGACGCCTGGTTCCTGGTGTTGACGGCGATGATGCCGCAACGGTGGTTCTTCGACGCCTTTATCCTGTGGCTCATTCCCAAGTCACGCCGGGAGATTCTTTTCACAGCCGGTATGAGTTGGGGGGCCGGGGTCTGGCGCTGGTATCACATCCCACACAGCTTTGTGGAAGTGGGACGCTTGACCGTGCTGTTCATCTACCTGCCGATGCTTGCGGTGATACTGTGCCGCCCGTTTTCCCGCGAAGAGAGTTGATCCGTCCAGCGGTGTAAGCGCCGCTGAAATCTGGAAGCCCCTGGGGGATCGATAGCCTGGACTGCGAGAGTGCATCGCCATGCAATGCGATCATGCCGACAAAATGGAGGACAAGCATCCTTTGAGTTGACTTTGACAGCATGAGAGCGAGGCTCGAATTATAGTGCGAAAAAGTAGCGCGGGCGTCCCGCCGGCTGTCGCGAGGGCGTTCCTTCGACTTCACTCAAAGCAGGCCCGGCCCTCGCCATAGGCAGTAAGGCGACCCTGCGCGTTTTAAAACGCCGCCCGGGAGCTACAATCGCGTTTGCTCTTGTCGTGATCGTGACCAGCCTCCTGCAAACTCGCCGGGTGTTCGTAGCCATCCTCGCGCTCGGCCTGTTCACTATGGCGGTTCGCGGCGTTGCAGACCCGGACGTCTGGTGGCACCTCCGCACCGGACAACTGATCCTCCAGAATCACGGTCTCTTCCACACTGATCCTTACTCCTTTACCCGCTTCGGCCAGCCTTGGATCAACCACGAGTGGCTCTCGGAAGTCTTGCTGTTCGGTTTGTATCGGGTCGCGGGATTTGGCGGACTCACTGTGGCCTTTGCAGTCGTCATCTCGGCCACCTTTCTTCTGGTCTTCCTGCGTTCGTCGGGCCGCCCCTACCTCGCCGCCGTGATGACCATTTGGGGCGCGGTGGCCTCGTCTCCATCCTGGGGAGTTCGTCCGCAGATGTTTTCTCTGCTGCTGGCCAGCATTTGTCTGTTTCTGCTCGAAGCCTCGGAACATCGCCCCAAGCTGCTGTGGTGGACCGCTCCGTTGATGCTGTTGTGGGTCAATCTGCATGCGGGGTATCCCATCGGATTAGCTTTCATCGTGCTGTTTCTGCTTGGTGAAGCTCTGGAAGCGGCGGTTGGTCCGGAACCGTGGCCGAAATTCTTGCCTCGGTTCAAGGGGCTGGCGACCGCCTTCGCGCTCTGCCTGATCCTGGTTGCGCTGAATCCAAACGGCGTCCGAATTTACTGGTACCCGTTTGAGACTCTGCGTTCGACGGCGATGCACCGCTTCATTCATGAGTGGTTTTCTCCGGATTTCCACGACCCCACGTACCTACCGCTGCTGCTCATGGTCCTCGCACTTATCGCTGGCCTGGCGTTATCGCTCCGGTGCCCACGCCTTCGCAACCTCGTTTTGTTGCTGGTCACGATCCCGGCAGCGCTGCGCTCCATCCGGCACATCCCGATCCTGGTGCTGGTGATTGTCCCAGTTCTCGTGGAACTGGCCCAACCTTGGCTACAGAGGTCGAGCGCTAACCGGCTATTCAGGACGCCGTTGACCGGAGCGGCCCCTCGCACCCTTGTGATTAATTTTATTGTGCTCTTGGCCTTTACCGCGTTCACCGTATTCCGGGTTCGACACGTGGTAAGCAGCCAAGCCGAAACCGAAGCGCAGCACTTCCCCATGGCCGCGGCCGCGTTTCTGCAGCAGCAGCATCTCCCCGGACCGATGATGAACCACTACAACTGGGGCGGATATTTCATCTGGAAGCTGTACCCTCAATATCGCGTCTTCATGGACGGTCGGGCCGATGTTTACGGCGACGCTTTGATGACGGACTTCAGCGACTGTTACTACCTGACTGACAATTGGAGAAAGTCCTTGCAGAATTGGGGCATTCGGACCGTGGTTCTCCCGCCAGATGCTCCACTGGTCACTGCCCTTCAATCCAGCCCTCAATGGAAGCGGGTTTATGCCGATTCCGAGGCGGTTATTCTGACCCAGAGCCGATAAACCTCCCAGGCAGGAACCAAGTTAGGTAATCCCCTGCATCAACTTTGAACTGCAAAACATTGCACAGTCGACATTATCATTCCGTCTGAATTATTGGGTTTGTTTGCTCGGCGTCAATCTCCGGTTTGCGCACAAGGTATAGCGAGGTCAATCATGATCCGTGCTTTGGATAGGTTGTGGGAGGAGGAGGGTCAGGATATCGCGGAATACGCGGTTATGCTGGCCGTAATCCTCGCGGTGGTTGTAGGCACCATTCGGATGATCGGATCGGGTGCCAACAACGTTTTCTCCTCGGTAGGCAGCTCGATTCAGTAAGTCAGGCGGCGGTTCGCGTCTTCCCTCAGTGCCGGTCAGGTCTTGGGGTTGAGGAACCAGAACGCCCGCAAGCGCCACCCACCATTTCTTCCGTTTGGGAAGACGGTCCCATCGCTCCCTTGAGCCACGAAATGACGCTCAGTTGACCTGATACTGGGTCCGCCGCACGCTAATATCAGCGAAAGACTGCAAGAAATTGTCGCCCGGCAGGATGGCAGCAGGGTATTATGAGCGTGGGGATTCGGGAGTCGCGCTCCAGCGGCGCGTAAACTCTTGATTCAGAAACATCATAGAAATCGCGCCGCCAGAGTGGAGAGGACTGTCCGAACGGCATCGGCATGGGGTTCGCTGCCCATCCGATTGATTCGATAGGAGGACAAACAAAATGAAAGCGAAGGCTATGAGTCTGTGGCGGGGAGAGCAGGGGCAGGACATCGCGGAATACGCGGTAATGCTGGCGGTGATTCTGGTGATCGTGGTCGGGACCATTCGGCTGATTGGTTCCAATGCCAATAACGTATTCTCTTCAGTCGCCAGTTCGGTCCAATAGATTTGGTGTCGGCGCGCTAGCCGTGGCGGCCCCTCGGGCGTTTTGCTGCGGGTGCGAGGTCGAGCGCGCCGCACGCCAGCGACCGACGGATCTCGCTCCGTTACCGGAATCGCGCCGGGGATCGGCAAGTAGTGTCGACGTCAATCCTTGAGTCGAAGATCGGCAAGTAGTGTCGACGTCAATCCTTGAGTCGAAGATCAGGAAGTAGTAATCCGTGAGTCGAAGTGCGGCGATCGTGACGCGGCACCGCCAATCTTGTGGAAGGTGTTGTCGCCTCTCCGGCGATTGCCATTTTGACTTTGAGGAGCAGGCATGAATCGCACCCGGCTTTTGTTGATTGGCTTTTTCGCTCTGACCCTGGGCGCAATCGTAAGCTACGCCGTTTATCGCACGCTGCAAACGCGAACCGGCGCTGACGCGGCGCCTGGTGTTGAAGTGGTGGTAGCGGCCAATGACATACCCGTGGGGTCCAAGGTTGCCGACGGCGATGTGAAGCTCGTGCGTTTTCCCGTCGCCGTTTTGCCGTCCAACATCTTTCATCTGAAAACCTCGGTTGTGGGACGCGGCGCAATTCTTCCGATCGCCAGGGGAGAATTTTTCCTGCCCAACAAGCTGGCCGGAGAAAACGCCGGGTCGGGAATGCCGTCCCTGATTCCGCCAGGAATGCGGGCGGTTTCGGTACGGGTAAATGAAGTCATTGGCGTCGCCGGCTTCGTGGTGCCGGGAACACGCGTGGATGTGTTGCTAACCGGCAACCCGTCCGGCGCTTCCGACCAGCAGACCACCACCGTGCTGGAGAATGTAGCGGTTATCGCCACCGGACAGAAGCTGGAGCGCAACACCGCCGGTGAACCGCAACTGACGCCAGTCATCACCTTGCTGGTTTCGCCCGATGATGCGCAGAAGCTTACCCTGGCCACCACTCAAGGAAAGATCCAGCTGGCGTTGCGCAACCCGTTGGACACCAAGCAGCAGGAGCTGGATTCAGTGAACACTGGCGCGCTGTACAAAGGCGTCCCCGCGCCAGCGCCGGCCGCCGCTCCGCACCCCAAAGCACGTCCGCCAAACATCCTGTTAAGATCCAGGCGCCGCCGCCCTCGGTCTATTCGGTCGAAGTGATCAAGGGAACGAAGAGAGAAGAAGTTACAAAGTTCTAGCAAGCCAGCATTCCGAGGAACCCGACATGTCGATCCGCTCCCGCATGTGGGAGAAACACGAAGTGAACATGAGCCCGGTAGTACGAGGGGTTCTGTCTGTGGCTGCTACTACTCACGGCCTCGGTCGCGGCTGTCTCGCAGGAGCAACCTGCCGCTCAACCGGCGCCCGCGCCGGCCCAGGCTCCCGGCCCTGAGGCCAGCTCTTCGGCCCCGGAAGCCGCAGCCCAAGGCGCAGCTCCCTTGCGCGTCATGGTGGGCAAGTCACTGCTCATCAACACCACCGAGCGGCTCAAGCGAGTTTCGGTCACCGATGACGCCGTGGCCGACGCCATTGTGGTCACGCCCACTCAGATTCTGGTGCATGGGCGCGCTGCGGGCGAGGTGTCATTGCTGATCTGGGATGAACTGGAGCGCTCGCACAGCTTCGACTTGCGCGTCGATGTGGACGTCAGCGCTGCGCGGAAGAAGAAAAGCGCGTCTTCCCGGACGAACAGATCACCGTTTCGCCATCGCGGTCCGCCATCGTGCTCTCCGGCCATGTCTCTACCGAAGACGTCTCCAAGCGTGCGGGAATGATCGCTCAGGCCTACTCCAAAAACGTGGTCAATGTTCTGACCTTCGGTCCGGTGGGGGCGCAGGAAGTGCTGCTCGAAGTGAAGTTTGCCGAGGTCGACCGCTCCGCCATTACGCAACTGGGAATTAACTTGTTCATGCCCGGGCCCGGCAACACGATCGCCACTCAGCCACACCGGACAATTCGGCTCAGTCCAGGTCCACAATACGGCCACGACCACGCACCACCACCGGCAGCACGACCACCACAACGCAGACCGCCTCCACCCACGACCATCGATCTCCGACTCTCTCAATCTTTTTCTTGCTCGTACCGACATCAACTATTGGCGCGGTGATCAAGGCCCTGCAGCAGAAGAACCTGCTGCAGATCCTGGCCGAGCCCAATCTGATCGCGGTAAACGGCAAGGAAGCCAGCTTTCTGGCCGGCGGAGAATTTCCCTTCCCCATCGTCCAGCCCGGGCAGGGTTTTACCGCGGTCACCATCTCGTTCAAGGAATTCGGAGTGCAATTGAAATTTACCCCCGTGATCATGCCCAACGGCAACATCCATTTGAAAGTGGCGCCGTAGGTCAGCGCTCTCGATTTCACCAATGCGCTCACCATCTCCGGCTTCACCGTGCCCGCGTTGAGCACGCGCAAAGCGGAGACCGAATTTGAACTGCAGGACGGCCAGAGTTTTGTGATCGCGGGATTGATGGATAATCGGGTGACCGATCTTGTACAGCAAATTCCCGGGCTTGGGTGACATCCCGATTCTGGGGAATTTTTTCCGCAGCAAGAGCGCGCAGAAGACCAATTCCGAGCTGATGGTTCTGTGCACGGCGCATCGCATTTCTGCCAGCACCCAGGCTCCCCCCCTGCCGGTCAGCCGAAGCCGTTCATGGAGAAAGAACAGTTTGACGGCCAGAAGCCGTCGGGGGACAAGAAGTGAAGGGCATGACCGGCGTAATCAGCAAGCAATAGTTCTGGCACGTAGAATGTTGAATGAGGACCAGTAGGGGGCCAGAAATACGATGCCCGAACTTTCTGTTGTGATCATCGCGCAGGATAGCGAACAGCGCGCCGTGCTGCAGGTGCTGGTGGACGGCACCAGCGTGGCGCGCGTCGTGCATACCTGCGCCACTTTTCCGGTGGTGGTCTCGGACCCGGTGTTGCGCCGGGTGCAGAGCGCGGATCCCGATGTCGTGCTGGTCGACGTGCCCGCCGGACAACCACACGCTGGCTTTGCGCGCCATTGAACTGATCCATCAGGAAGTGCGGGACACGGTCATATTTGCGGTGGGCAGCATGTCCCAGCCCCAGATCATCGTCAGCGCCATGCGCTCCGGTGCGCGCGAATTCATCGAACGTCCGACCACCACCACCGACCTGCTCGAAGCTTTCGTCCGCCTGTCCACGGCGCAACGCAAAGTCGAGCGCGAAGGACCTCGGGGGAAAGTTTTCACCGTGGTCAATGCCAAGGGCGGCAGCGGCGCCACCACCACGGCCGTGAATCTGGCCCTGGCGCTGCACTCGGCCCACGGCAATGTGGCGCTGGTTGACATTGCGCCGCTCGGGCACACCGCCCTGCACATGAACCTGAAGCCACTGTTCACCGTGGCCGATGCGATTCGCAATCTGCATCGGCTCGACAGCTCGCTGCTGGAAAGCTTCATGACCCGGCACAGCGGAGGTCTGCAGTTGCTGGCCGGCGCCAGCACTCCGCTGGTCGTGGAACCGGCGACCGTCAGAGTTCGCCCGTCTGTTCGATTTGCTGGTCGGCCACTTCCGCTACGTGGTGGTCGATGCCTCGTCGCGGATGGATGCGACCACCCGCCTGGTCTGCAATTTTTCAGAGACCGTGCTGCTGGTGGCCCATGCCGATGTGGCGTCGCTGTGGAGCGCGACCCGGATCCAACAATACCTGGGCGAGACCGGAGGCCGGGAGCGGGTGCGCCTGGTGCTCAACCGTTTCCGCAAGATCGCCGGATTCAGCGAAGCCGATGCCGAAGCCGCCGCCGGGAGCCAAGCTGTTGTGGAAGATTCCCAATCAATATTTCGCGGTGTCCGCCGCCATCGATCGCGGCGTGCCGCTCATGCAACAGACCTACAGCGAGATGGCCAAGACTTTTGCCGGGCTGGCGGCCGTCCTGACCGAGAACGACATCGATGTGAAGCGCAAGGCCTGGTCGCTGTTCAAGACGCGTTTAGAGTGCACGCCCGGAAGACCGGCGTGAGCCTAGGTTAGGCTAGGAAGATATGGCAAATTTGCAGACTTTCGAGAGAGCCGAGTACCAGCAGGTCAAAGCCGATCTGCACCGCAAGATCCTTGACCGTCTCGACCTGGAGAAACTGGGGCGCACGCCCAGCGAAGCGGCCCGCGAAGAAGTCCTGCTGCTGATCCGGAACACGGTCAACAGCGAAGCCGTTCCGCTCAGCTTTGCCGAGCGCGAGCGCCTGGCGCGCGAAATTCTGGATGAGATCTTCGGGCTGGGCCCGCTCGAGCCTTTGCTCAAGGACCCCACCATCTCCGACATCCTGGTCAACCGCTATGACCGGGTGTATGTGGAACGGGCGGGCAAACTCGAGCCCACCGGCCTCAGCTTCAAGGACGACGCGCACCTGATGCAGATCATCGACCGCATCGTGTCGCGCGTCGGCAGGCGCGTCGATGAATCGTCCCCCATGGTCGATGCCCGCCTGGCCGATGGCTCGCGCGTCAACGCCATCATTCCTCCGCTGGCCATTGACGGACCCTGTCTGTCCATTCGCCGCTTTGGCCGCGATCCGATCACGGCCCGCAACATGATTGAGAACAAGACCCTGACCGAGCCCATGCTGGAACTGCTGTCGGCCATGGTCAAAGGGCGGCTGAACTTCCTGATCTCCGGCGGAACCGGCGCCGGCAAGACCACGCTGCTGAACGTTCTTTCCGGATACATCCCGAATTCCGAGCGCATCGTCACCATCGAGGACGCGGCCGAACTGCAGATGAAGCAGGAACACGTGGTGCGGCTGGAGACCCGTCCGCCCAACATCGAAGGCAAGGGCGCGGTGCGGCAGCGGCAGCTGGTCATCAACAGTCTGCGTATGCGTCCCGACCGCATCGTGGTCGGCGAGGTCCGCGGCGAAGAAGCTTTTGACATGCTGCAGGCCATGAATACCGGTCACGAGGGCTCGCTGACCACGGTGCACGCCAACACCCCGCGCGACGCCCTGGCCCGTATCGAGAACATGTGCTCCATGGCCAATCTCAATATTCCGGAGCGGGCCATGCGGCACCAGATCGCGGCGGCGATCCATGCCGTGGTCCAGATTTCGCGCATCTCCGACGGCACCCGCAAAGTGATTGACATCTCCGAAGTGACCGGCATGGAAGGCGACGTGATTTGCATGCAGGACATTTTCGTTTTCGATCGCCAGGGCATTGACGAGAACGGAAAGGTGCGCGGCATCGTTTCGCGCCACCGGCATCCGGCCCAAATTTGCCGACCGTCTGGCCACCGGCGGCCTGCCGCCTGCGTCCGGCGCTGTTCGAATCGCAGATGGAGGTCTAGCGCAGAGCCTTCGTGCAGATTTTGGGTGGAGCAGAGCTTTAGCGTTGCATTTAGGTTAGTGAGCAGAGCGGCTTCAGCCGCCGAGGTACATTGAGCTTTTCCGGGTCAAAGTCGGTTCCGGACATCACATGTTCATCCTGATCGCCATCGCGGTGTTCGTGGTGGTCGCGCTGGCGGTGTTTGTCGTCGCTTCCCTGTTGGACGAGCGCAGCTCCAAAGCCCGCCTGCTGCGCGAACGCCTCTCGACCGTACAGAAGGCCGCGGAGACGCGAACCCAGCGAGGAACTGGCGCTGCTGCGCGATGAGATGTTGAGCAAGATTCCGGCGCTCGACAACCTGCTGCGCCGTTCCCGCAGATCGCCAGGCTGCAGACCTTGCTGGAACAAGCGGATGTAAAGAGCCGCGCCGGCAATGTGCTGCTCCTGTGCCTGCTCAGCGGGGCCGGGCTGGGGCTGGTGGTTCTGCTGTTCAGCGGCTTCCCGCAATTTGCCTGGCTGGGCGTGATCCTGGGAGCGTTCCTGCCCTACTCCTACGCCAACTACAAAAGGACCAAGCGCTTCCAGAAGTTTGAGGAACTTTTTCCCGAGGCCATCGACACCCTGGCCCGGGCGGTGCGCGCCGGCCACGCCTTCACCACCGCCCTGGAGTTGATCGCCAACGAGCTTGCCGAGCCGGTCGCCTCGGAGTTCCGCAAGTTGTATGAAGAGCAGAAATTCGGCCTGCCGGTGCGCGACGCGCTGATCAATCTCACCGAACGCGTGCCCCTGGTGGACGTAAAGTTCTTCGTCACCGCGGTAATGTTGCAGCGCGAGACCGGCGGTAATCTTGCGGAAATTCTCGACAACCTGTCTTATGTGATTCGGGAACGCTTCAAGATCATGCGGCAGGTGCGGGTGCACACCGCGCAAGGACGCATGACCATGATGCTGCTGATGGGGCTGCCGCCCATCATCGTGGTCACCATGCAGGCCATGAACCCCAGTTTCATCCGCCCGCTGTTTGACGATCCCATCGGGCACCTTTTGATCGTCGTAGGCATCACCTTGCAAACGATCGGCTATTTCGTGATCCGAAAGATCATTCAGATTCAGGTTTAAAGCATGGCTCTGGCACTCGCAATCGTATTGTTTCTGACCATCGCCCTGGTGGTGTTTTCCTTCGGGGCCGCGGCCTACGCTCCTTTTTCGGTGCTGGGCTCCCGCCTGCGCGCCCTGGGTTGGCAGAAAACCGAGGCCAAGGAAAAGCCCGCTTTCAAGGACCGCCTGGAACAGGCGCTTGATCCCCTCAGCAAGGCCCTTCCCCTTTCACCCAGTGAAGTTTCACGCGCACGCAAATGGCTGATTCAGGCTGGTTATCGCGAGCCGCGCCATCTGACGATCTATGTGGGCGCGCGGGTGCTGCTGGGCCTGGTGGGGATTTTGGGCGTGATCGCGATCAAGGGGGAACTTCGACTCTGTTGTGGATGGTCGGAGTGGGAGGAGTTGGCTTCTTCATCCCCCGCTTCATTCTCAAGCGCATGATCCGCAACCGGCAGCGGCGCATTACCCTGGCGTTGCCGGATGCGCTCGATCTTACCGTGATCTGCGTCGAGGTCGGCCTGGCGCTCGATCAGGCCCTGATGCGAGTCGGCGAAGATTTGCGGCATGCCCATCCCGACCTGAGCGATGAGTTCCATCTGCTCAATCTCGAAATGCGGGCGGGCAAGCCCCGCGCCGAGGCGCTGCGCAATCTGGTCGAACGCACCGGCGTCGACGACGTGCGCGCCCTGGTAGCCACGCTGGTACAGACCGACCGCTTCGGAACCAGCGTCAGCCAGGCGCTGCGTATCCATTCCGACTCGCTGCGCACCGAACGGCGGCAACGCGCCGAGGAACAGGCCGCAAAAACCACCATCAAGATGATCGTTCCCCTGGTCTTGTTCGTTCTCCCCTCCATCATCTTCGTGACTCTGGGACCCGCCATCATCCAGCTGGTCCGTATCCTGGCGCCAGAGGCGGTACACTGAAAATGTCTTTGCTGCACGGCCCAGTCCAGGAGTTGTGATGCCGGTACCGCTTCCCACGGGGTATGCCCTGAACCGAACCCGCCATGCTTATCTGGCCCGGCATCTGCGCATCGCGGAGACCCACTGGTCCCGTTTCCGTGGCTTGATGGGCACGGAGGCCGGCAGCTTCCCCGCTGGAGAGGGCCTGTGGATCGTTCCTTCACACGGTGTACACACTTTCGCCATGCGCTTCCCCATTGACGTGATTTACCTGGACGGCGACAGAGTTGTTGTCCACCTGGAAGAAAATCTGAAGCCCTGGCGCCTTGCTCCGGTTCGGTTGCGGGCCACCTCGGTTCTCGAGTTACCGGGCAGCACTTTGAGTTCTACCCAAACCGCCGTCGGGGATGAGATTGAGATTGCACGGGGACAGGCAGGCAACGAGTGAACGACGCCCCCAATTTTCTGGTCGAATGGCCTTCGCGATGGGACGAGTTCCTCACCGCAATCGGCCCGGCTCTGGGCAAGTCGCCCGAGCGTCTGGCTGGCGAAGCCCAGGTCGGCCTGTTTCCGTGGTGGGGCATGCTTCTTTCGTGGGCTTTTGAGCTGCTCTTGCTGATTGCGGTCATTGTGGTGCCGGCAAAGCTGGCCAGCATGCAACCCTACGAGCCGCCGCCTAAACCCAAGTACGACATCATCTACTACTCGAGCAACGAACTGCCGCGAACGGAAGACGTAGGCGGCGCGGAGGCAGGCCGTTCCGGCCGTTCCGGTGGCCGCGAGGCGCATCATCCTACGCAAACCATTCGGGTAGCACGCGGAAGCACTCTGCGGGAAACCGTGGCGGACGCACCCAAGCTTGATCTGCCGAAGTCCAATTCCGCTGTGGCCAACCTGCTCGCGGTGAAAGCGCTTCCCGGCCCTGCCCCGGCGGAAGGAATGAGGTCGTCCCTGCGGGCTCCGCTACTGTCCCAGAACGCGGTGGCTCCGGCTCCCGCAGGTGACCCGACCAACTGCGAGCCAGCGCCTCAGTTGAACGTCGGCAGCGGTTCCGCCCAGCGCCGCGGTACCGCAGCGCGAGGTCTCCACCCTTCGTCTTCCCGGGTCGAACGCGGTGCAAGTGGTGCCGCCGCCGGTCTCGGCTCCGGAACAAATTACCAACGTGAATCCGAGGCTCGCCATGCCGGCGCCAAGCGTGGTCGCACCGCCGCCCACGATGGCGCAGGAGGTTGCGAGAACTGGACCTGGCTTCGGTGCCCGGCGACCTGCAGAACCAGATCGTTCCGCCTGCGGTACAGGTGGGTGATGCCTCGGCTCAACGTCGTAAACGTCAGCGGGCTGGGCAGCACTTCGGTCGTGCCGCCTACGGTGCAATTGGGTGCCGGTTCGGCCCAACGTTCGACGGCTGGAGGGATGGGCACAGGTGTGGCTACGGCCGTTGTTCCGCCCTCTCCGTCGGTCTCAGGCGGTTCGCTCACCGGCCAAGGCAGAGGAAATCGCGGCTTAGGACTAGGCGGGGCGTTGGACGCTGGCGTGGCCGCTGCGCCACCCAGCAGCAATGGCGGCGGAAGCGCCTCCGGCGTGGTCGTTTCCAGCCAGCCCGGGTCGAAAGTTGGGCTGCCCGGCAATGGCGGAAGCGGAGCTTTGGCGATGTCCCCATCCGGAGGGGACAAACCCGGCCTGGGCGGATCGGGCGGCGGCGCAGGCATCGGTCGCGGCGATGGACCGGGCAGCGGATTCTCCGGTCCGGGCTCGGGTGCTGGCAAGGACGGCACCGGCCCAGGATCGGATCCCATGGCGCGTGGAGGAATTTCGCCCTATCCCGGTCCTGGCGGCGCAGGCACGGGCACAAATGGCACTCCAGCCATGCCCGGAGTGTCGGTAAAAGGTGGCAGCAGCAGCATCCTGACCTTGCCCAGCTTCGGATCCGGCGCAAAGCCGGCTACCACCCCCGGGCGCTCGAATACCAGCCCCGGGAATCACGGGCCGGACATTACCATCGTGGCTAGTTCGCGTTCAGGTGGCGCATTTAATTTCTACGGCGCTCTCAAGGGCGACAAGGTCTACACCATCTACATAACGACCACGCTGGGCACGGCCGTAATGCAGTTTGCGGACCCCACCTCTGCCGCCCACGGTTACGCTGAGGATTTGAGCGCACCTCAAGTCATGCGCTCCGATCTACCCGCGGGACTGCCTAAGTCGCGATTGGTGATTGCCTGTGTCCTCGACCGCAGCGGCTTGCTGCGCCGACCTCAAGTGCTCGAACCCGGCACGGCGGTCATGACCAGCAAAGTCCTGACCGCGCTCAACAGTTGGAAGTTTCGTCCCGTCCTGCGCGGAAACGAACCGATTGAGGTCAACGCCATCCTCGGATTCAATATCGACACCAACGATCGATTCTAGAGTCGCCCAATGCTCCTTCGTGTCCTTGGTGGTTAAAGCGTTAAGGCATTAAACCCCTAGGACACGAAGGTACAGACTTCCTACATTTTGTCTTTTCGTTCCAGCAATACCGAAGCGCCGTCCCGATAAACGAGATTCCACTGGCCGGTGTCTTCGAGCATGTTCGCCAGCGAGGATTCTGCGGGCAGCAGCGCCCAATTTACTTTCTTCTCTTTCAGAAAAACCTCCCAGTCGGGAGTGAGCCGAATCGCCTTCAGGTAATCCCGCAGAAAATCTTCCCCGTAGAGATCGTGACGGTCGTCGACGAAAACTTTATTCTGAGGATAGAGACGGTAGATCAAGTACCCGCCCCAGGAGTCGGGAGCGAAGATGGGTTCGTGAATGCCGTGTTGGGCAATCACATCGCTGGCCTGCACCGGGAAATGTCCTGCGTCGAAATGTGCATCCGTCCACCCGCGTGACGTCCCCTTACCAGCCTGCGAGCACAGCAACAACCCGAGAACTACGGCGGCGATTGGCCATAGATGGCCACGGAAACCCAGTTCGACCCGTCCCACACGCGAGGTAAACGACAACCATCGTGAAAGAAAGCCTCGCAGGCGTAAAGAGAGACTTCGGTTGTCGCGCGCGTCGGCGAGCGCTCGGGTCCAGAGCGGCGCGATAATCAAAGTGAGCAGCAGAGACGAAACCGGCAGACTGCGCGAAGCGTACAGGCCGCTGTAAGTCGCAAAGAGTAACACCAACACCCGTGAGAGTGATGGCTTGTGGCGAGCCCCCGCCAATACCACGACTGTGATCAACAGAATCACCACAAAGCATTGTTGCGCCACGCCATGAAAATTAGGCGAGAGAAACTCGTCGATGTGATTCATCAGCCAGCGGCTGGAAAGGTATCGGTAAACATGAAGATGGAGTTCATAGCCGTACGGGTTGATGAGACTCGCCAGCAGCGAAATCAGGGTCACGATTCCAAGTGTTCGCAACCGCCTCGCAATGCGCCGATGCATTTCTTCATCACGGCATCGGAAATAGCGAATCGCACCGCTCAGCAGATACAGTCCGAGCAGCGCAAAACCCATTACAAAACCTCCATGCACGTTCGCCCAGAGCGTCATCAGAGCGGGCAGATACCATAATCGCCTGCGACTCTCAGGGCTATCCGCGCCCTCTGCGTCATCCAAAATCTGGAACCAGAGCACGGTGAACAACCAGCTCAGAACATGCGGCCGCGCTAACAAATGAATCATGGAAGCGCCCAGCGACAGGGCGAGCAAGAGCGCGGTCATCGGGAGATCAGCGCAGCGCCGCAAGCTCAAGCGCAAGGTGAGGGCGAAAGTCAGCGCAATGATGATCGCGGTAAAGAAGACCACGCCGTTGAGCCCCAGCCGGTGGTGAATGCCCGCAATCGCGGCGTCGTACAGCCATTCCCACGCATACCAGGTTTGCCCGCCCATGGTCACGGAGAAAGAGTCTGTCCGCGTGATCGCGTGCGTGCGCAGCATCTGCTCGCCATTGCGAATATGCCAGCCAATACTGGCATCCCCCAGGAGGCGGGACGCCAGCGCGCCGCCGCTCATGGTCACCAGCAGAATGGTGAAGATCACATCCGTCGTGGAGGGGGCAAGAAATTGAAACCACGCGGGGGACGCAGTTTTATCGGAACCGGTTTCAATCTGCGCGGCGTTCGAATCCAATGTGTGTTCGCACCCAACCCGACATGTTACCGGATAGAGCGGAGATCGCGTTTGCGCTGACAACTGAGAACTAAAAACTGAAAACCCGGATCTGGAAAACCCAAGAACTTCGTTCTCCTACCTCAAGCCATCCCACGAAACCCGGGCAGCACTTCCCTCTTGTAACTCTCCAAAGTCTGCTCTTCATCCCCGCACATCAGATAAATATTGAACTGCGTTACTCCTACTTCCGCCAGCTTCCGGAGTTTCTGACGGTGGGCCTCGACTGGGCCGACCAGGCAAAATCGATCCACCACTTCATCGCTCACGAAGCGGGCGTTGTCACTGCCCACCTCGGCATGATGCTGGTAGTCGTATCCGGCGCGGTCGCTGCACGTAGGAAGTGAGCGACGCTGGCAGTTCTTCAGGCTTGTAGCGCGATATCAGATCGACCACGTGATTGGAAACCAGCGCAGGAAACCAGCGGACACGTTGCCGCGCCAGCGCCAGATCATCGGACACCCACACCGGGGCCGCTGCCATAATTTCAACCGACTTTGGATCCCGACCCGCTTCCCTGGCACCCTGCCGGACGAACCCCAGGCACCAGGCAATCAAGTCGGGATCGGCAAATTGCAGGATTACACCGTCCGCGATCCGCCCCGCGAGGCTCAAAACCTTCGGCCCATAACCGGCAATCCAGACCGGCGGAGAGCCGGTTGCCCAGGTGAGCCGGGCAGGCTGACCTTCGTATTGCACTTCTTGTCCCGCAGTCAGTGCGCGAAAGGTGACGACGGCGCGCTCCAGTTCGGCTGGCGTGACGGGCTTTTTGCCCAACACCCGCCGCGAACTATCGCCGCGCCCAATGCCCAACTCCATGCGCCCGCCCGAAATCAGGTTGAGGGTCGCAAAAAGACTGGCCGTCACCGTAAGGTCGCGCACTGCCGGATTAGTGACGCACGGCCCCAGGCGCATCTTTCGGGTTGCGTTCGCCATCAGGGTGAGCAGCGGGTACGGCTCCTTCCACAGTACGTGGGAGTCAAAAATCCAGCCATACTCAAACCCGGCCGCTTCCGCCTGCTGGGTGAGAGCGACAATTCGCTCGACTGAAATATCTGGTTTGAGGGTAATGCCGAACTTCATTGCTCTTCTCTTTCGCGGCTTCAGGAGAAGCAAAGCCGCCGGTTTGTAGAATAGAATACATCACGCTTCTGCCCGCCCCGACGGGACTCTCGCAACACAGGGGATCAGCGAATGGGGTTCGACACCATCATTACCGGCGGCACCGTGGTCACCGCTGCGGACACTTGTCAGGCCGATGTTGCGATTGAGAACGGCCGGGTGGTCGCGCTCGGCAGCGGCCTCCCACGCGAAAATGCCAAGCGCCTGATTGACGCTGCCGGCAAGTATGTGTTCCCCGGCGGCATCGACGTCCACACCCACCTCGATATGCCGTTCGGCGGCACCACCAGCGCCGACGATTTTGAGACTGGCACTCGCGCCGCGGCTTTCGGTGGCACCACCACGCTGATCGACTTCGCCATCCAGTACAAAGGCCAGTCTCTGCGCACCGCCTTCGACACCTGGATGCAGAAGGCGTCCTCCAGAGCGGTTTCCGACTACGGATTCCACTGCATCATCACCGACCTTCCCGACGCCCAGCTGGCCGAAATGCCCCAACTGGTGCGCGAGGGCATCACCAGCTTCAAGCTCTTCATGGCCTACC
Source organism: Terriglobia bacterium (assembly GCA_963803655.1). Classification (GTDB taxonomy): domain Bacteria; phylum Acidobacteriota; class Terriglobia; order Terriglobales; family Acidobacteriaceae; genus JAIQFF01. The sequence continues at coordinate 360,452 of CAWDNR010000003.1, read as the reverse complement.
CGGGCGTTTTCATGCTCGACGACGCCAGCATCTTCAAGGCGATGCGCACTTCAGCCAAGGCCGGAGCCATGGTCTGCATGCACGCGGAAAACGGCGGGGCCATTGACGTGATCGTCAAGCAGGCCCTGGCCGAGGGCAAGACCGCTCCCAAGTACCACGCGCTCACTCGCCCGACTACGGCCGAAGCCGAAGCCACGTCTCGCGCCATCGCTCTGGCAGAAATGGCTGGCTCGCCGGTTTACATCGTCCATCTGAGTTGCAACGACGCGCTGGAGAAAGTCCGCGAGGCCCGTGACCGCGGCCTGCCGGTCTACGCCGAGACCTGTCCTCAATATCTTTATCTCTCGCTCGAAAACATGGACGTACCCGGCTTTGAAGGCGCGAAGTATGTTTTCACCCCGCCGCTGCGCGAAAAATGGCATCAGGAAAAATTGTGGAAGGGACTGACACACGACCATCTGCAGGTAGTCTCCACCGACCATTGTCCGTTTTGCTTCAAGGAACAAAAGGAAATGGGAATCGGCGACTTCACCAAGATTCCCAACGGCGGCCCCGGCATCGAACATCGCATGAGCCTGGTGTACTCGGGCGGCGTCGCGCAGGGACGCTTCAGCGTAAACCGCTTCGTGGAACTGGTCGCCACCACTCCCGCCAAACTTTTCGGCCTCTATCCCCGCAAGGGCACGATTGCAGTGGGTAGCGACGCCGACCTGGTCATCTTCGATCCCAAGCGCCAGCACACCATCAGCGCCAAGAACCATCACATGCGCGTGGATTACTCCATGTTCGAGGGCATCAAGGTGACCGGCATGCCCGACGTCGTGCTCTCCCGCGGACGTGTTCTGGTCGAAGGCGATAAATTCTTTGGCCGCGCCGGACAGGGTGAGTTCATCAAGCGAGGTGCGTGCCCGGCGATCTAGCAATCTCAACAACTCTGTCATCCCGACCGGAGCGCAGCGCAGCAAGCGAAGTGGAGGACCTGATGTCGTGGCGATCGGAACCAAGGGCAACTCTGTCCGCGATGTGGACTTATGACTCACCATGCGGGCCGGGTAAAGTTCTACTGCGGCCCAAGAGATTTTCGGTAGAGTGCCACTGGAAAACGCCCCCAACGTCAAACTAATATCAGCTCGCCACGACACCAGGTCCCTCCACTTCGCTTGCCGCGCTGCGCTCCGGTCGCGACGACAATCTTTTTTGCATCTGGTTTCTGACTCAGTACACTGGTTGCGAGCTCTAGTAGATTCTCCCAGGCCGGAAGAAAAGGAGCTACCCGATGCCCACAACGCTCGCACCCGAATCAACAGCAAGAAATGCTCTCCGCAGCCCGCGCCGCTTTCAAGAATGCCCATGCCCCCTACTCGAATTTCAAGGTGGGAGCGACCGTGCTTACCGATCGCGGTACGCTGTATTCACGGCTGCAACGTGGAGAACGCGTCCTATGGCCTGACCATATGCGCGGAGCGCAACGCCATTTTTGCCGCAGTCGCGGCCGAAGGAAGCGGCATGAGGATCAAGGCAGTCGCCGTAGCCACCGAGCGCGATGGTCCCTGCGCGCCCTGCGGCGCATGCCGCCAGGTCATCTTCGAATTCGGTCCCGAGGCTTTGATCCTGTTTCGCGGTCAATCCGGCACCGAGCAGATGGCGATCACGAAACTGCTGCCGGAGGGTTTTCGACTCTGAGAGACGGCAGTGGGGACAGCCGCCCTCGGCTGTCCGGCGGAGCAAAGCTCCGCGTTTCTCGGACTACCAGGCCCTTTCCACCAACCCATGCCACAGGGTAAGCTTCCCTGTCCGTAACGCCTGGAGACAGATGTCCAAACCCTCGGCCTCAGTCAGTCGGTCCACTCCCGCATTCCGCCCGCTCGACCTCATCCGCAAGAAACGCGATGGTGGTGAACTCTCCTCCGAGGAGATCGGCTTCCTCGTGCGCGCCTACACCGACGACGAAATCCCCGACTATCAAATGGCGGCCTGGCTGATGGCTGTACGTCATCCGCGGAATGACCGGTCCGAACTTGAGCGCACTTACCTCCGCCATGCTGCATTCCGGCGAGGTGCTTGATCTCTCCGACATTCCCGGCGCCAAGATCGACAAGCATTCCACCGGCGGCGTGGGCGACAAGACTTCGCTCATCATCGCGCCGATTGTCGCCGCGGCGGGCGTGACTGTACCCATGATCAGCGGCCGTGGGCTCGGCCACACCGGCGGCACGCTGGACAAACTGCAATCCATTCCCGGCTTCAACATCAATCTATCGTTGGGCGAATTTCGCCGCGTGCTCAAGAGCCTGTGGCTGCGGCCTGATCGGCCAAACCGCCGAGATCGCCCCCGCCGACAAGAAGCTTTACGCTCTGCGCGACGTGACCGCGACGGTCGAAAGCCCCAACCTGATCTGCGCCTCCATCATGAGCAAGAAGTTGGCCGAGGGCATCGATGGCCTGGTGCTGGATGTGAAGACCGGTTGCGGGCGCATTCATGAAGACCGAAAAAGACTCCGTTCACCTGGCCGAACTCATGGTCGAAACCGGCGAGCGCATGGGCAAGAAGATGGTCGCGCTCATCACCGACATGGACCAGCCCCTGGGTCTGAAAGTCGGCAACGCGCTCGAAGTCGAAGAGTGCATCGAGGTGATGAACGGCGGTGGGCCCTGCCGATTTGCGTGAGGTCTCAGTGGAACTCGTCGGCCTGGATGTTCTACCTGGCGGGCCGTGACCCCGAGCGTGGAGGAGGGACGCCAGCTGGCGGACGAGACTGATCACGCAACCGGTCGCGCGCTCAAGAAATTTCGCGAGATCATCGTGCAACAAGGCGGCGACGCCGGCGCGATTGACGATCCCAAGCGGCTGCCGCAGGCACAGCATCGGATACCGATGCTGAGTCCAGCCAGCGGGATTCGTTGCCGGCCATCCAGTGCGAGCAAGTGGGCATTGCCAGCCTGGTGCTGGGCGGCGGCCGCGAAAAGAAAGAAGACATGATTGATCCCGCGGTCGGCCTCGTCCTGCACAAGAAGGTTGGCGACCCGGTTCAGAAAGGCGAACCGTTCTGCACCGTTCATTACAACTCGGACGCTCGGCTCAGCGAGCGCGCAGAGTCTGCTGCAACAGGCGTATCGTATCGCGGAAAGCCTCCGGCGGTGCGGCGGCCGTTGATCCACCGCGTCATTTCAGGAAAAGGAGCGCAGGCATGACGGTTCAAGCTCGCACCCTCGGCAGAAGTTCCAGCCTCGCTGGTCCGGATTGTGTGCGACTCAACTTTCAACTTGCCCGACCGGGAGGCGCGAATGGGCCGTCTGACAGGACTTTTGGGCTTGGTCTACCATGCTGGGCCTGGCGTATCTGTTTTCCAGCAACCGCCGCGCGATTCGGATCAAGACAGTGGTCTTGGGACTCGTCCTGCAATTCCTGTTTGCGCTTTTTGTTTTGCGGTTCAGCTTTGGCCGCAATCTGCTGGAGTGGGCGGGCCACGGCGTCGAGAAGTTTCTGGAATATTCCTTCGCCGGCTCGCAACTGGTGTTTGGGGAACTGGGCAGGAAGGGTGGCTCAGCTCGGACTGATCTTTGCCTTCCAAGTCTTGCCCACCGTAATTTTCATCTCCGCGTTCTTTGCCGTGCTCTATTACTACGGCGTCATGCAGTTCATCATCCGCCAGATGGCAAGAGTCATGATCCGCATGGGCGCCAGCGGCGCCGAATCGCTCGACGTTGCCGCCAGCATTTTCATGGGCCAGACCGAAGCCCCGCTCACCATTCGTCCTTACCTGCCGACGTTGACTCGCTCCGAACTGATGACGGTCATGACCGCCGGCATGGCCCACGTCTCCGGCGGAATCATGGGCGCTTACATTCTCTATGGCGTCGAGGCCAAGCATCTGCTCAGCGCGGTCATCATGACTGCGCCCGGCACGATCCTGATGGCGAAAATGTTCGTGCCGGAAACGGAAGAACCCGTTACCAGCCCCCACCGTAAGACAGGCGTGGAAAAGCCGACCGTCGCTAGTCACCGACATCGATCCTGACGCGATTGCCAAGGACGAAAATGTCCTTGGAGCCATTACCCGCGGAACCATCGACGGCCTGCACCTGGCCCTGAACATCGCCGCCATGCTAATTTCGTTTCTTGCGCTGATCGCCCTGGTGAACGGTATTTTCGGCGGGATTCACAACCATATGGCCCACTGGTTCCCTTCGAGCCTGGAGCAAGTCTTCGGTGTGATCTTCGCTCCCATCGCCTTCGTGATCGGCATTCCGTGGAGGAGTGTGGCATCGTCGGCAATCTTCTGGGAACCCGCATGGTGATCAACGAGTTGGTGGCGTATGGCATGCTGGGAGCGCAGAAAGCGACGCTCGATCCGCGCTCGTTCGCGATCGCTACGTTCGCGTTGTGCGGCTTTGCGAACTTCAGTTCGATTGGAATTCAGATCGGCGGCATCAGCGCGCTGGCGCCTAACAAACGCGGTGAACTGGCCAAACTCGGCTTCCGCGCCATGATTGCAGGCACTATGGCAAACCTGATGTCAGCTTCGATCGTGGGCATTCTGCTGCGCTAAGTGCGGGGTTGGTGCTTTCGTACGCTTGTCATCCTGAGCGGAGTGGCTGCTTCGCTTCGCGAAGCAGCTGCACAGTCGAAGGAACCTGTGTACGGCGCGCTTTCGTTGCGGAATATGGTGGAAGCCTTCCGTCTCACCCCAGCCGTCACGCTGCTAGGGGGCCTTCGACTCCACCTGCCCATTTGCAAGCGAATGGGCAGGCTGCGCTCAGGATGACATTGCTAGGTTAGGTCAATCCAGCCCAGGCAACACTGGCAAAAGGATCGACCGACGCCAACGTGGACATGACATCCATTGATTCGACAGCCTTCTCGGCCATGATCTGATCCAAGATCAGGGGAGCCTCAAAAATTGCGTAATTCTTGTAAGCGCTGACGTTTCGTCGAAAGTCTGCGAACGCGGCTTCCGCGAGTAACTGCTCTACCGCAGTCCCGATTTCACGGAAGTCCCGCACCACCATTCCCATTCGATGTTCTTCCAGCCAAGCCCCGTTGTAGCGCTCCTGGGGCATGGTCCGCGCGTTGTGCTCGGTAATGACTGGCAATCCAAATTGCAGGGCCTCGCTGATGCTGCCCGGTCCGGGTTTGCCAATAAAAAAGTCGGCCAGGGACATGAAATAGTCGACCTTGGTAGTAAACCCTTCAATCACGGTCGGCTTCGTCAACTCCAAGCCCCGCAGTTTCGCAGCCAGTTCCAGGTTGTGACCGCACAGGAAAATCAGCTGGAGCTGATTCGAACTCTCGTCCAATCTCTTCGCGATTTCGAGCATGGATGCCGACCCGTGACCTCCGAACATTACGATCCCAGTCGGCAAGTCAGGCTGCAGGCCGAGTTTGATTCTTTCCTCGACTCGATCGACTTCCGGCGTCCGATAAAACGACGGCTTAAGAATCATGCCAGAGGTCTCATAGACTCGTCCCTTGGGATGTCCCATCGCCAGCGCCTGCTGCTTGGCGAGCGCGCTTCCGCAGATGACAAATTCCGATTCCGGCACAATCCAGAAATTCGGCGGATAGTCGGCCAGATCGGTGAGCAGCGTGACGAACGCGGCGTTCGGCACCTCCTGGGAAATGCTTTGCGCCAGGCAGCGATTGAAATGCGGAATCACGGAAAGCACCAGCTCGGTGGGATTCTGCGCCCAGTAGTTGCGCAGAATACGCACGATTCGTGAGTGATGCAGCTGAATGGTGCGCTGAAGAAGCGAGAGCAACGGCGGCGTGAGGCGCGTCCAGCCTTTCCTGAGTAGCAGGTTGTAGCCGTCCTGAATTCTCAAGCCCGTGGCCCTGTGGACAAAGTCAATCGGCTCGAGCAGTTCTTGCAGGTTCAGAAGTTTTACGTTCCAGGGATGATACTGCGCCTCGAGAACGGTCTTCAATGCTCCAGCGGCACTCCGGTGCCCGCCGCCTGCGTCGTGAAAGACGATGGTGAGGTTATGCATTGCCAACCTCCTACACACGAGAGGGTCTAGCCGTCATAAGCATCTCAACTTCCTCTTAAGGGGAGATCAAAGCTGTATTAATTTTGCGTGAATTAAAGGCTGGGAGAACAAGTAACGTTACTTAGGTATTGCCGACCGGCCACTTAAATCAAGGGTGCCATCCTGAGCTTGCGAAGAGCCTGCCCTTAGCGAAGTCGAAGGAATCTGGCGTCAAGCGGACATGCGTGTACCCTCGGCAAGCGTGGTGCTGCGGGCGAGATCCTTCGGGACTAAAGTCCCTCAGGATGACGCCGGTGGCGGAGAAAGCTGCGCTGCTAATCCAGCTAGGGCAGAGTGATCGAGAGTGGGAGGTCAGCCAGCGGAATAGCCACCCCGTTGCCACGGACAATCTCACCGAAGAGTTTCGCGCTGCTGCGCATCGTCCGCTGTTGGGTTTCCGGATCGAGCGCGACCAACCCGAAGCGCAGCTTCCAACCCTCGTTCCATTCGAAATTGTCGGTCAGCGTCCAGTGCAAATAGCCTCGAATGTCGTAGCCTTGCGCGATCAGCGCGTGCAATTCGCGCATGACATTTACGATCAGCCAGGGACGAATCTGGTCTTCGGCATCAGGCACACCGTTTTCCATGATGTAAATCGGCTTCCCCAAACCCGCGGCGCGTTTAACTGCTTCGCTGATCGCCCGGGGATAGGCCTCTCCGTAGGGCCGGTCAACGCCAGGGTCGCCCTGCGGCACGTGCTCGGGCACAAATACGTTGGCAAAAAATGTCCTCGCACTCCGCAGATCAAACGCCACATGAAACCGGCCATACACATTCAGGCCGACGAAATCGCAACAACCTTTGACCTCGTCGTCGCGACCATTGAGCAGACCAAAGGGAAATCCAAGACGGCCGGTTTCGATCAGATCGAAAAAAGTGTGATTGAAAAGCCGGTCCAGCAAACCCGCGACCCAGCGATTGGCCATCCCCGGCACCGCCTCGAACACTACATAGTGTTGGGCCCAGCCCACCTTCGCCTCGGGAACCAGTTCGTGGATCACGCGATACGCTTTCACGTGAGCGCGCGCCTGCACGCGATTGACCCGTAGAGCCTTGAGCAATTGTCCTTTGCGGCCCGGCGGAAACTCGCCCAGTACATATCCACACGCCGCGTAAACATTGGGCTCATTGAAGGTGACCCAAAAGCGGCACAGATCCCCAACCGCTTTGACGACCTCACGGGTAAAGCGTTCGAAAAGCTGCGGCGCATCCGCCCTGAGAAATGCTCGCCTTTGCTCGAACCATCGCGGGTGGGTGAAGTGATGCAGACAAACGATCGGCTCAATTCCTCGCTGGTGCAATGCCTCCAGCATCTGCCGATAACGGTGCAGTGCGGCCGGGTCAAAACAGCCTTCTTCCGGCTCAATACGACTCCACTCCAGCGAGAGCCGCAACGCCTGGATCCCTATGTCGCGGGCGATATCAAAGTCACGCTCGGCGTTCTCCCACCAGTCGCAGGCCTTGCCGCAACTGTCCCCGGACTTGATCCGGCCCGCCAGTTCCCAGTCGGACCACTGATTGCTATTGTCGCCCTCAACCTGGTGAGCAGCCGTGGATACGCCCCACAGAAAATCTTTGGGAAATCGGAGATACGACTCAGGACTGGCGCTGCGGAAGTCCACCTCGTTCATAGTTTGCATTCTACGATATGAGGATTCAGACTTCCGTCTTTTCCGGCTGTGCAATGGCGCGAACCTTCTCCAGAAGTTCCGTGGCACTTTCTCCTGGATCCAGTTTTTCAAAGTTCTCGTCCAGCACCACCAGGGAAACCGAAGGATCGATCTCTTCAAACAGCTTTTTTGCCGGGACGCCGTGCACAGACTGTTGCTTCGCACCGAGGATGACGAGTTTCGCTTTCGTGGCCTTCAAAAGAATTTTCGCATCGGGCACGTTGGCTGTCGTCAGGGCGCTATAACCGGCGCGGCAGAGCACCTCGCGCAGGAAGGTGCGTACATTAATCGAATCGAACACGCACAGAACACGAAATTGTGTGTTGCCGGACTTCTCTTTGGAATAGCGCGAGCCCAGGTAGGCCGCGATAATGGCTTCTGCATCGGAATCGTAGATCTCGAACATCGGCAGCAGGCTGGTCATCTCCAGCGTCTTGCGCAATCGTGGCTGCACTCCGCAGAGCTTGATGTCGCCGCCCTTGGCACGCGCAGTCGAGACCAGGCGCACCAGCGCCCCAAGCCCACTACTGTCGACGAACTCCACCTGCTCCAACTGCAAAACAATGTCACCATGATTGGGAAGAACATCCCCCAGGTGTGCCTGCAGCGAGAACACTTCCGCGCCCGCCACAATGCGCCCATTGCATTGCACGATCATCACATCGCCCACGGGACGGCTGTTCATACTCAGTGGCATGTTGTTCCTTTAGATAGGTGCCCCGCTTTCGCCGCGGAGGCGCTCTCCAACGCTCGTAAAAGTCCCACACACTATAGCCGCACAACTCGTCGCAGACAATAAAATCCCGTAAATGAAGTTCCCGAAGAAGCAGTAGGGGCGAGCGAGACATTGGTGGAGCTAGTCGGGGATCGAACCGACGGCCGCGTTGTCTTTTGGTGACGGGGTTGCCCATAATTCTCTCGCAACAAAGTAAGTTCGAAGCTGCTCCTCCGGGGCCGACAGATGATCGAGGTGAGCCTTTCGTCCGGTGACTGCGTCGGATGGACGCGACTGGCATTATGCTGCAGACGCCTTGGCGCGACGGCGCCGCGAGGTTGAAGCCGAGCTATGGCCGGGGGAGATCCAGCAGCGCCACATCCGAGCGCTCCTGCACGCGTTCCACGACAACTTCACGGCCGTCTGGTGAGATATCGAACGCGCCAATGTCGAAATCAGGAGGAAGATTGGTCAACTGTCGCTCGGCACCCGTCTCGAGGTCGACGAGCCAGAGATTCTTGTGCTTAATCTCTCCTCGTAGGAACACGAGTGTTCGGCCTCCAGGTAAGAGCGCCAAATGTCGAGCCCCCCGCGTTAGGGTTAAGGCTGGCAAGCGATGTGCAGTGTTCTCGGTCGTGAGGGCTTTCACTGAAAATGTTGTGCCAACATCGGGTCCTGAGCAGACAACAAAGCTGCCGTCGGGCGCCCACTCGGGATCGATCGAATACTCTCGGAGAAAAGGAACGGGGGGACGACCGTCGAGGGGCTACTCGGAAGAGGTTGGGGACACCGTGATCGTCCGCCGCGATGGTGATCGACTGGCCGTCTGGCGCCCAAGCTGGGGCGCCCTGCAGGTTGAGCGAATCAGCTACAACCCTCGCGCTCGTGCCGTCGGCCTGCACGACGTACAAGACAGCCTGCCCGTGTTGCCGCACCGAAAATGCAATATGCCCCCCATCCCGCGCGATTACCGGGCCGCCAAAAACTCGCGCTCCCGAACCACTCCATAACTCGGTGGCAGTTCCGTTCTGGAGCTTCCAGATACTGTCGCTCGTGTCGGTCGCAGACACATACAGAAGGTAATTAGGACCCAGTCGCGGGGAGAACCCTGTGGTGGTCGACAGCGAGATTGGAACAGGAGCCGACACTTTCGCAAGTGAATCAGCGATGCGCAAATGCCACAGTGTTCTCTTCGGATTTGCGAGCGTCACAACCAGACGGCTCACCATCTGCACTGGCGGCCAACGAAGTATACCGGTCAAAACCAGAGATCAGTTGGTGGGGAATGCGGCGCTCGACATCCACGCTATGAAGCCACGGCCCTGACCCATCAGCATCGCTGGCAAGATACAATCAGAGTCCGCCGATTTAGTAAGACCGGATGACTCACAAGCCCGTTGTGCGACGTGATTCTTTGCGGGACCCCGCCGGTTGGAGCAATACGCCAGATGTCCAATTTGTCCGGGAGGGAACCCTGAACAAAGTAGATGAATGACTGGTCGGGCGCCCACAAGGGAAAGTGAGAGTGGAGTCCCGTCGGCGCAGTGAAGATAGGCCGGTCCCCGGATTGCAGACTGCCGTCTGACACGAACAGAGGATCTCCGGGTCCGGGCGTGTGATACGCCAGTCGCGAACTGTCGCGCGACCAGTCGAACTCAGCCACGCCTTCAAGGTACGGCTTCGGTTGTCCGCCCAGCGTTGGGACTGCCCAGATACTGATGTCGCCACGGCTCGAGCCGTCTTCTTTGCGAACCCAAAATGTAACGAGAGAGCCATCGGGCGAGAATCCCAGGGTGCGGATCGATTCGAGTTCGGGTGCGCTCCCGCGGGTCAGGTTGTGGAACTGTCCAGATCCGACCTGCGTAACCCAGACATCCATCTGCCCGTCTCGGTCTGACTGAAACGCCACGAAATGCCCGTCGCGGGATACCGCAGCCGCTTGCTCGACCCCGTCGAAGTCTGTGACTGTCTGAAATCGTGCGTCAGCGATGGGGCTTCGCCAGAAGTATTCCGTTCGCTGAAGCCAGAGGGGTTTGTCGATCCCGGCTCTGGCCACGTGCACATCATCCGAAACGAGGGTATGGTCGAGGCGCACACCATCGCTGTCCAGCTCATCCCGGCGCACGCTGACGGTTCATCATCAGCAGCGGATCGCCGGATTGACGTTGCAGACCCAGGCAACTGCTCGTTCTGATGACGATGGACTAATTCGCCAATGCGATCCAAGAACGCCAAAATCCACGGATGGAGAACGTTTCATAAAACTCCTGGCAGTCGTTTTAAGACTTTCAGTCATTCTTCTCCTCCGCGAATGCGGGGGCGGCGAGGAAAAAAGCAGAAAGCGGGGAAATATGATTCCTGTTCCAAAACCGCCCGATCCAAACCGCTCGCATCGAATTTTGTAAGCAACTGGCAATTCAGTACAACGTCTACGGTCCGGGGACCCTCGCCCTAACGATTGCTGGCAGTATCAATCAATCCAGCGGTTCAGTGAGCGGTGTAGTGCATGTCGACGGTTCGAATTGTTTTGATCGCCTGGCCACCATGGGACTAACTGGAACCCTGACTGGCGACAACCTGTCCTTGGCCTCCACATCTCTGTGGCTGGACAGGTCGTGACTTTCACCGGCAGTATCACCAACAGCGCCTTCACCGGGACGTACACCATCAACGGTGGCTGTGCCAACGGCGACCAAGAATGGGCCGGGAGCCTGACGGACACTAGTTTGTAGGAGCAGTAGACGATGGGAAGAAGGCGTTGATCGGAGCCGCAGAATCTTGGGGACGCTGATCAGAGACCTCGGCCTTGCGCCAGGTTCGGAGGTTGACGGCATAGAGCACGATACAAAACAAGTTCGCGGGAATGAAACCCAGCTGCGCCGTTCTTAACCCTATGACGCAGATGATCAGGCTATTCGCCGCCGCCAGCACCCAGCCCTTCCAGCATCTCCTTCCGACCAGAATCGTCGAAACAACCGTGAGCACACAAGACAAGCAGTCAAGCCGCAATATGAGCGAGAGCACCTCTAATTTCATATTGCCTATTGTCCCGCGGATAGGTGGCTGGCGCAGCGATCGAGGCCCCAAGGACATAACCTTGGTAATCAGAAGCGCGTAAGATGAAGGAGATGGCAGATGCTAGTTGCAGAGAAACCGATCGCCTTGTCATGGGTTTCCATCAGAGACCGCCTTCCATTTGACGGTCACGGTCACGAGTGTGCTCTTATCTGTCGTAACCCGCTTGGTCCGGCAAGACAATCAGAGATGCCCTAAATCCTTTCGGAATTGCCCCGCTTAGCCGTATTAGAGATTGCGGGACTGCGTAAGGGCGTTAGTCGAAGTCGTCCGGGGCTGGCGCTTTAGCTCGTAAATCGGTGGCGAGAGTCCGAAGCCATTGATTAGAAGGCCTGGCTATTTCCCTAGCTGTTTCCCTCGCTGTTAGACAGATCCCCACAAATCCTCTCCCGTCCGTACGGCGCATTCCATCCTTTCGACATCTCAGTCCACGGAATAGCTCACCCTGATAGGAGAAATATGAAAATCAAATGGCTTGTGTGTGTGATTCTGGCGGGTTGCACGTTTGGATATCCAAAGGACAAGGCAGACGTTCGGGATGTCACCGGCTGCTTGTCAAAAGGTGATAGCGCGAAACGAATTTCTGCTCACCGGGACTGATGGAAGCACGTGGGAGATACGGAGCAGCAAAGTCGCTCTTACCGAGCACGTGGGCCACACGGTAACGGCGACTGGCGTTGTCTCGAACGCCGCGATGCACAACCTGAAAGAAGACGCGAAAGATGCGGCAAAGGACAGCGGCATGAAGAAAACCGATGATGAGCACGGGCACTTGAAGGTGACGGCGGTAAAGATGGTCAGCGATTCGTGTAAGTAGCAATTAGGATGACACGATGAAGAGCCGGGAGAGAGATCCCGGCTTGCTTCGCTCACGAAAGGACAGGATTGGCTACCCGCTCATACTGAATCGGCAGATCCCGGCAAACAGGCAGCGCATAAAGGTTGTTCGCACCGGTGAATCAGTCTTACTTAGAACTTGGCCAGATTGGGCGATGGAATGTTTGTTCTTGCGCTATCGTAGGCCGTGGACCGCCGTCTAACCTCGCGTACACTCCGTAGCGAAATCAAGGATCTCAATGCGTTGCGCAACGAGGGTCTATGAACGCTTCTTCCACTGTAGTAACAGCCAACCGTTCGGCTCGGGCGGTTCCGGCAATTCTGGTCGGAGGTCTGATCGCCGGAACCCTGGATGCCATTCTTGCCTTCTACACTTTTGGATCGAGAATGCCGCAGGGAATCGCCAGCGGGCTGCTTGGCCGGAGCTCGTTCCAGGGCGGCGCGGCCACGTGGATCCTCGGCCTGGGGCTGCACTTCTTAATCGCCCTTTCGATGGCCTCAGTCTACTTCGCGGCCAGCCGCAACCTTCCCTTCCTTAAGGAGTACCCGCTAATCTGTGGCTTGTTTTATGGGATGGCCTTGTACCTGGTGATGAACCTCGTGGTGGTGCCCCTGTCCGCGATCCATGCCAGCGGCCCGATAGGACGCGCTGACTTGATTCATGGCCTGCTGGTGCACATGATTCTGATCGCCTTGCCAATCGCCTACAGCGTGCGCGCTTTTTCGAAGTAGATCCCCGGGTTCCCCCGTCTAAGGCATCGAACAGGGACAGGCAGGATGGGACGCCGTATCATCCTCCATGCTTCCGACCGCCCGGAGAAGGAGTGAAGCCCAAAACTGGACTACATTGGTCGGTTCCGCAACACTCGAGAAGTGAAGACTCGCCGACCCGTGAGCCACTTCGTACCGTACAATCTGTGTTTATTTTAGAGCAGTCATTGCGGCTCTTATGGCGGCGGGGTTCGTGGTCGCACAGGAGCACATTTCTTTTCCGACCCAGGACGGGGGCGTGTCTACGCCGATGTGTACGGGAGAGGCGAGCGCGCCATTGTGCTGGCACATGGAGGGCCGGTTCGACAAGGAGAGTTGGGAGAAGCAGGCGCGAGCGCTCGCAAAAGCAGGATTTCGGGTTCTGGCAATCGACTTCTGCGGTACAGTCAATCCGCGCGGGCTGAAAATGGGACAGTAATACGATCTTTACCCGATTGAAAGGTTACCCTCCTTTGCGGTACACCTGCGGCAATGGCGATAAGGGCAGCGCGCTGCCGTTTGGAGTACACCATGAACATTCGCATAGTTCTTTGGACTTTGTGTATGGGCGTTGCCGGTTTCCTGTTGGTGGGAAGCACGCCCTCCATCACCAGCGTTACCATCCTTGGTTTAATTACTGGAGCGGCCACCGGAATAGCCCTTGGGGTCATGTTCACCCACAGAGCCAGACGCAAACATACCTTGCAATTGCATTAAGTGAGTTTCTCTTGCAGGGCTGAAGGAAGGCCGTTTCTCATTCCGCTGCCATCGGCCTGAATTTCTCGCCGCATTTTGGTGGAGCTAGTCGGGATCGAACCGACGGCCTCGTCGTTGCGAACGACGGGTCGTGCCGTTGCTAGCCGTCTTTTGTCACATTCAGCATCCAGTTATTGGACCAGTGTTGGGACAGGTTTTGGGACAGACTCATTTACAAATTCCGACAGCTTCACGATTGCCTGGCGCTGTGCGGCCGGAACGATTTGTGCGTAGATGTCCATCGTTGTCGAGATGCGGGAATGCCGCATCTGGCCTTGGACGGATTTGGGATCGGCGCCGGCCTGCACCAGCCAGGTAGCGTGTGAGGTCCGAAGACATTGCCAGTTGACGAACGAGAGCCCGACTCTATTGGCGGCCGGCTTGATGAACCGCTTCAGGATGTTGTTATCCCGCATCGGCTTCCCTTCTTTCACCGACTGAAACACCAAGTCATCCGGGTTGGAGGATTTCACCAGTTTGTAATTCCGTATCGCGTTACCAGCCTTGACATTGACAGTTAGCGCTTTCAGCCGGTGAATGCGAGCAATCACTTCTGGGGAAACCCCGATCGTGGCCGCACTGGCCGATTTTGGTGCTGACCAGTCGCCTCGGAAAACACCTTTGGTCGATCGAGATGGAATCGAGGTGAATGCATCGCCACTTCAAGCCGATCAGTTCACTGACTCGAAGCCCCGTCCACACAGCGGTGTAGAGCATGGTGGCGTAGGGCTCCGCGACAAACTGCAACGTGATTGCCAATCCCTGCTTCCATTCCCGCTCACGGTTTTCATATCGCATCCGATGCAACGAGCGGGAGAATAGGGTAGTGGGCTATTTTGAATTTTCCTTTCTCGGGAGCAGTAACCAGGGCAAGAAGAAATACGCTACAACGGAAAGCATTAGCAGCCACCACGGGTGAAACAGGATCGGAAAGAAGACCCATAGACCAATCAGCAACCATAAACGCCAACCTGTGGGCATACTATTTACGCGGCTCTTTCCGGCAGTGGGCTACTTTGGTTTGTTGGCCCATGAAAGAAGAATGAAGGCACCAACGAAGGACAATAATACTGCTAGTCCGGTCAACACTAGTGAGACGATTGAGATAAGCGGCCCTTTCTGGACGCTCTGCTGATAATAAAAGATCATTTTGAATAGTGCCATCAAGGTCAGAAAAGACGTAGAAAATACGCCAATCCCGCTCGCGATCTCCACTGGACGCTTCATTCACGCCGCTCTTTCCGCCCTCCGCTGTTCGTATGACTCCCAGAGGGCTACCAATGACAGAAGCCTAGGGGCGATTGAGCTCATTTGGTACTCGGAACAACCGGACAAGGATCCATGAGTAAAAATAGCTGGCGAAGAATATGATCAGAGCAAGATACGCGATCCAGCGAGGCTCGTCGTTTCGCAAGTGCCGCACAACGAACAGCTCCGACAATATGAGCACTGACATAAAGAAACCAGGCAATTGACGCCAATCGCCGTAGCGAAATCCAATCACCTGTGACCATAGCGCCACGAGTCTGACGGCCGCAACCCAAGACCCGAACTTCCAAACTGCGGGATTAACTCTCACAGCGCCTGCTTTTGTGTGAGGGGCTTCTGGGCACTTTATTTCTCTCCGACAAGCCCCAGTCCCGATATCTTCAGATCCCGCTCAGTCTCGGAATCAACAGGTTGAAGAATCGCTCTACATCAACTCCCACAGCGACTCTTACGTTGGGGTGAAATGGTATGTCGGGGTCCGGTTGTAGGGGAGGTGCCGTAGCCATCGGAGCGGAATATCGGACCGGGGCGTGCGCGTACCCCACCGTCATGCCTGCGGTGAGTTCGCCCTCGGTTTCGACTTCCACGTAGTAGTCCGCCAGCTTGAGAAGTTTGGGATCAATCAGGCTGGCGACTGTGAGGGGATCGTGCATGGCGATAACGGTTGCGTCAATTCCGTGGTGTGCTCTTGTCAGCGTCGCACGCATGATCTTGCCGGCAGCCTGGCTGATCGGGCTCTGTCCCCGCTCAAGCACTTGAACGTGTTCTTCGCCCAAGAGGACTTTTTCGGTCACATCGAGGCCCACCATGGTGAGCGGGATTCCTGCGTCGAACACAATTCGTGCCGCTTCGGGGTCAACGTACAGATTGAACTCGGCCGCCGGGGTGATGTTCCCGCCCGAAAGAGAGCCTCCCATAATGACAATCTCCGGTATAAGTCGGGCGATCTCAGGATCGACGCGCAGCAAGGTGGCAATATTGGTGAGGGGGCCGACGGCGACTATTGTGATCTGGCGCGGATTCTCGTGAACCAGCCGGGAAATCAACTCGGTGGCCGTTTCCGCCGCGGGCTTGATCTTTGGCACCGTGAAATCGACGCCACCGAGTCCATTATTTCCATGCACATACTTTGCAGTGATCAGCCGGCGGACCAGCGGAACGCTTGCCCCTCCCGCGATGGGAATGTCCGTGCGCCCGGCGATTTCCACCAGCCGCAGTGCGTTGGGCAAGGTCAGTTCTAACGGAACATTCCCAGACACGGCCGTGATGGCCTCGACCTTCAGCTCCGGTGAAAGGAGAGCCAGAAAGATAGCCATGGCATCATCCACGCCTGGATCCGTATCGAGGATGATTCGTCGCGGCGTCGCATTTGGCGAGGCCAACATCGACCCAGCCCGGTTCTCAGCGGCCCACAGGGGCGCCGGGCTGGCAACAACTCCTGCCACGACTATTCCCGTGGAATTTGTAAGAAATTCTCGCCGCGTCTGCGTTGCCGTTTTTTTTCTCATCGCGATAGTGTTCCCCGTCGTTTCTTGCCGCGACCGGTTTGGACTTGACATACCGTCCTCCCAGTCGGACTCTACTTTAACC
Organism: Terriglobia bacterium; assembly: GCA_963803655.1. Classification (GTDB taxonomy): domain Bacteria; phylum Acidobacteriota; class Terriglobia; order Terriglobales; family Acidobacteriaceae; genus JAIQFF01. Next base: position 343,763 of record CAWDNR010000003.1, on the reverse strand, counting down.
GCAAGGAAATCTAGCCTACTGTGCCTTAAAGTGTTCATGACTCTTGACGTGAATCGCAGGAATCGCTAGGCGGAACCTAACACCGTGGTGGCATGCTCGACAGGTCGGGAATGCTTCTCCAGAGACGCACGTGACTTGATGGCTCATCTGATGCGCGGGATCGTGACGGACATCGTAGATTCCCGATTGCTGGACTTTGGCGCCGGGCTTAAACGTATCGGCTACAATTGCGCTCATGTTCCCCCTTATGATTCCCGGAGGGTGAGGCAGACGGTAGACCACATTGGGACGAGTGTAGCAGCATGAGCGGAATGACGCTTGCAACGAGGAACACTATGCTCAACGCGCTACCCGCCCCCATTCTGCTGGACATCGCGATAATCTTCACCGCGCTATCGTGGGGACTCGGGCTTTTGTTGCAAACGGGTGTACATCTTTCTTCCCCTTGGTTGTTTTGTGTGCCTGTTCGGATACAGTGTCGAGAGCCTGGGTGCGCCCCTCTGGGCAGTGGTCGCCGCCCCGGTTCCGTTGGATCTGCTGCTACTCTAGTATGTCTTAAGAAAGCCACGAAAAATGGCGGTGGCTTACGTTTCGATCTGGGCAATCTACATCGTTATCCACATACTTCTCAGTGCGTTGCTTCGTTACGACTCCCTGATTCCCGCGTGGAGACTGCATTCATGAGCTCATGAACCCCGACTTCGATTGTTGGCGAAGGACTTCCTTTTGATCATTTCGAATCGTGTTCTTCCGCAACCTGCTAGGATCACCGCAAGGCCAGTTGTTTCGCCGCATCGTGGAGTGCTGTGTAGTCTTGCTCTCCAAATAAACCGTGGCCGTGCCACTGGACCTCACTCTTGGCAGCGCATTGCCACTTAATCATTAATAACGTCAATAACGTCCCAAATCCTGTGCGGGTCATGCTTTTCCAACAGGTAGCGATGTACTTCCGGCTCCTTGACTCAATTTTGGATCGTGCTAGAGTGCGGCATAAGTTTTCCCTAATCTTCCAGCACCTGGAAGAAACAGCAGCCCGGCCCGGAGGCCTTTGGCCTACCTCGGGACTGTTTTGCTCGCGCTAACAACGCGGCTGCAGTCCATCCCCCGGTCGTGCCAGCACGGATCTAGCGCCACTCTCCCTGCATAAATTGATAGCAATCAGCCGCCGGAGTGTCTTACTCCGTGCATGGAGGCGTGGGAATGAAACCAAGGAACGTCCTTGTTGCAACTCTGTGTATTAGTCTGGTCGCCCTCCTGAGTACTGGAGCGCTTCAGGCTCAACACGACCCCGGGCCGCGCGCTGGCACGCCAGTGGTCGGTGGTCCATACCCAACATTAAACGCGACGGAACAAGCTATCTTTGTCAACGGCCTAGGCCAGTTTACGGAAGTGAACGACTCCGTTCCACGAGTGAACGGTAATGGAGGACTGGGACCGGGATTCAACTCGAACGGTTGCGCGTCTTGCCATTCTCAACCAATGGCACTCGGGACGAGTCCCAGCCCAAGTAGCCCGCAAGTGCCACAACAGAATCCACAAATTGCGGCTGGGTTATCGACTGGGGCTAAGAATGTGATTCCGTCGTTTATTATGCCGGACGGCCCGGTGAGAGAAGCTAGATTTATCAGAAACTCCGACGGGACTCTGGACGGAGGCGTACATGACCTGTTTTCTATTGCGGGGAGAACAGATGCACCTGGCTGTAATTTACCCCAGCCGAATTTTGCCACTCAGCTAAACGCAAAGAACGTAATCTTTAGAATCCCCACCCCATTGTTTGGAGCAGGCTTAGTGGAAAATACGCCCGACGCAGTACTGAAAGCTAATCTTGCTGCTACGGCATCTTCCAGGTCGAAGTTAGGCATAAACGGTAGGTTCAATACTTCCGGGAACACTGGGAACATCACAAAGTTCGGGTGGAAAGCACAGAATCCGTCATTGGAGATATTTGCGGGAGAAGCCTACAACGTCGAAATGGGGATCACGAATGACAATTTCCCGGATGAAGGAAACGCTTTTCCAGGATGTGCGTTTAATGGCATGCCAGAAGATTCACATCCTGACTCAGACATAGACGCGTTTACCGACGCAATGCGATTGTCGGCACCTCCCCTTCCTATTGCCGCGACGACCAGCACCTCAAATGGGCAGGCTCTATTTGAGTCCGTAGGGTGTAGTCTCTGCCACTCGGAAAACCTGACTACTGCCCAGTCTAACTTTACCGGGATGAGTTTCGTCACCTATCACCCGCTGTCAGATTATGCTTTGCATCACATGGGAGACATTCTGGACGATGGCATCAACCAAGGAGTAGCAACCGGCGATGAGTTTCGCACAGCGCCACTGTGGGGCATCGGCCAGCGCCTATTTTTCCTGCATGACGGACGGACCTCCGACTTGTTGCAGGCTATCGAGGCCCACGCCGGCTGCACTGGCGACCGCGGTCATGATCAAGACCGTGATCACCATCGGTCCAACAACTGCAGCTCAGAAGCTTATGGGGTCATCAACAACTTCAATGCGCTCAGCCCTTCGCAGCAGCAGGATATCTTGAACTTCCTGCGCTCGTTGTAGCGAGGCCGTTTCAGTCTGTCACCGGATCGCGAAGAGCCTCCGTGGCGCTCTTCCCGATCCGGCCTCCCTCATTGGCGGGCGCTTCTGTTGGCTCGGACGCGGTCGCTGACTTTCTTCGATCGGTTAGGCAAGGCTCATGCCGGAGCCGGGGAAGCAGTTTCAAAAACCCCAGAAAACTTTAGCCGCTAAGTAGTTGATCTTCCATCGCAGGAACTGCTCATTTCCGGCGTTCCAGAAAAAAGTGTTTTTAGAATATCAGCGCTTGCGCCTCGGCCTCAGTTACCGCTCTATCGCTCTCGGCTCGGCGTTGGAAAATCGACGACTAGAAGTTACTTTTCCTGGCAGTCCGTGCCTATCGGGCGGATCTTACATAGGCGAAATACCGCAATTTCGTCGTTCATAGACTGATGCGTACATCTCCTTCCTGTCGGTAAACCGACGACCTGAATCGCGTGACCGCGCGATTTTCGAACACTTCCCGACCCCTCGCCGCCAAAAAGTATGGTGATCCCTAGTGCTTGATCTCAAGGAGGTTGTTTTTCATGAAAAAGATGACTCACCTGCTGCTGCTTACCCTGCTGTTGTTAGGCGCAATGTCGAAGTCGTCTCTGGCCGACGGCGGATCTCCGCCACCGATGTGCTCGCCCAGCAATTGTCCTGGGAAATAACCTTCCGGCGATGCCGGTAGGAACCGTCTGATCGCACTTGTGGGCTGACCGGTTTGCGAGTAGGCTGCCCGTGCGGCCCATGAGATTTGCCCACTTGATATTGTTTGTCCTGTGGCTTGTCCCGGTCACCCTCCAGGCGGCCATTGCATTTGTCATGCTGCGGCGCGGCCTGACCAAATTGCTTCCCATTTTTTTCTCCTATACCGTTTTCATCGTTGCCCGTGAGTTCATCCTCCAGCTGTTGCCATACGCCGGAAAATTGTACTCCGCAGTCTTCTGGTGGGGAGACGCAGCTGCAATCTTGTTGAGCCTCGGAGTAATTCTTGAAATTCTTTGGCATTTGTTTCGACCGTATCAATTCCTGCAATTTGTCTTCAAGCTAGTCTGGATTGCGGCATTCGTTGCCGCCGCCTTCGCACTCTCACTTCTCCGTGTGGACCCGCGCGGGACCGACCGGTTGCTCGAGTCGATCCTCCTTATGGAGCGATCGGCGCGGGTGTTGCAGGTAGGCTTGTTGATCGTACTAATTTTCTTCATGTCCCGCCTCGGCTTGGCCTGGCATCACTATTCACTGGGAATCGCGGCGGGATTCGGAGCCTACTCGGCGCTGGATCTCGTTCTGCTCGAGCTTCGCGCTCATCTGCATCTGGTAACGGACACAGTCTTTGTGCTGCTGACGCCAGCGGCATATAATCTCGGCGTTTTGATCTGGGCCTTTTATTTCTTGCGGCCACCGGCCTTGCAAGTGGTGGATCGTTTACCAGATACCGACTTGACGAGCTGGCATGACACCCTGAGTGAGTACGTGAAGCAATGGTATCAACGTTAGTCATAGTGATCGGCGCAGTTTTGTCTCTGTTTTTGGTTTGGGAGATTCTTCGTTCAGGGATGCCCGAGATTCGCAGCCTTGACGACTGGGAACGCAAGAAGTATGAGGTCGATCTCGTCGCCTTGAGGATTCTTCTCGAACCGTCGGGAGAAAGATTTCTCCGCGAATCGTTTTCGCCGGTTCATTTCCGACGACTCCAGAGAGCGCGTTGCCGAGTGGCGCTACGTATCCTGGAACTGGTGGAAGATAACGCTGCCATGCTGATCAGGCTGAGGCATCTGGCCCGGGTGGGGGCGAGTCCGGCGCTGGCCAAGGAGGCAGATGAGTTGATCAGTCGAGCCCTTCGGCTTCGCGTAAACTTGCTCTTCGTTCAGGCTTATCTGTGGTTAAAATGGTTCTTTCCTGGGTGGATGCTATCGGTTCCAGCGCTCGAAATGCCTTATGAGGAGTTGCTGGGTTACCTCAGCCAGATCCGGCAACAACGGCAGTGGGACGTTCAGCGCAAACCAGTCCCAACTTAGGACTTGGTAAGCCGGCCGGAGTTTGAACTACTGCCCCTGAACCAGTCCCTTCTGGTTGGACGGTTCCCAAGTTCGCCGTACTGGGCAATTAATGCTCCCTTTGCCTTCTCGCTTATCGCAGGCTCTTCGCCAGGTGTCGGAGTCGGCTCAAGCATCCCCCGAATCGGCTGTCAGCCAGATCATAGCTGCGTCCCGGGTCTTGAAAATCGTCGTGTCCCCCGGAGAAGCTTTTGATTTCGTCGCACACCGAGGCGTACATCGCGGGTGCCCAGCCGATAAGTCGATACCCGCGTGGGGGGACGTCTTCGATCCCTTTCCTCGCTTGAGGGCTTCGGTCATGACTCATTCCCTTTCGGCTGCAAAAAATCAGGGACGGCATCAGCCGTCCCACATGACTTCCCTGCTATCAATCTGGACCTACGCCCCAAGTGCGGTCGTACCTTCCGAATCATCTAGTGCATAAACTGTTCCACGTCTTTCCCTCGTTCACATTCCTTGAATTCGAGAGCACTCTTACCAAAAAATGCAACTCTGCTTCGGAGCTTGTTGAGGCAAATTCCGGCAGCCATTCGGTTAAAGTTTTGGACCAGTTTGAGACAGAGTGGAGTTGTGGCGAGGCTGCAAGTGATTGAATCTTTGGTGGAGCTAGTCGGGATCGAACCGACGGCCTCGTCGTTGCGAACGACGCGCTCTCCCAGCTGAGCTATAGCCCCACTTTCTGCGTGAACAGATCGAGCGGTACGGCAATTTTAACAGCGTTTCCAGCCGGAGACCAATCCAGAGTAACGGTAAAAGAACCTCTGAAAAATATGTTTACCTGGCGTGCGCTTCCACGTCTAATGAGAGAGGAATGTTTACGCCGATTCAGACCGTTACTCGTCAGCCTCGACTGGCGATGTACTCTTCCGTGGCCGCGCATGGCCTGTTATTACTATGGATCCTGCACCCGGCGAGTCCGAAAATCGTGGCGCCCTCGTTTGTAGTTAATGGCGATCATGGCACGACTGTTGCGCATCTGTACTGGCCAAGCCAGCGGGTTCAGATTACAACCGACACCTCTCCGGGTACATCCGCTGTTGACACGCGACAGCAGTTGAACGCACATCTTACGTGGAGGCGCCGTACCAGAGTTGCCAAGGCCGCCGAGCGTGAGCTGCCACGCCCCAAGATTGGGTTGGACGACCAGACCAGTACGCCCGGGCAGGCCGCTCAGGCCCGTCCTGCGGGCTCGCCGCTGGGCACCGTCCTGGAAGGTCCATTGACTGGAGAAGAAGTCCGCCCCGCGCTGCCGGTTGTCTCTCCTGATCCCCACGTCGCGTCGGACGAATTGGGCGGTCTTCAGGGAGATGTCGTCGTCGAAGTCACGATCGATGACAAGGGCAACATTGTCCAGAAAGTCGTCGTCCAAAGCTTGAATCCGGCAATTGACGGCAAGGTGCTCGAGGCCCTGGAGAACTGGCGCTTTCGTCCCGCGACTCGCAACGGCGTCCCCATCGCGTCCAAGCAGGACGTCTATTACCACTTCCCTCGCCTGGGCAAGGGCTAGTGTAGACGCGAGCGCCCACGCTCGTGCGGAGTGCACGGACCCTGCCATCCGATCCCGCTATAATGTTGATGTGTCTTCTGACCAGGTTCGACAAGTAGCGTCCGCTGACTTCCCCACCCGCTGGGGCAAGTTCCGCATCTACGGGTTTCGCGGCGAGTTTGGAACTCCCGAGTCGCGACGTGATGAAGACGCAGTTGCGCTGGTCATGGGCGACATCCATTCCGCGCCACCGTTGCTTCGCATCCACTCCCAATGCCTTACCGGAGACGTCTTCGCCTCGCTGCGCTGCGATTGCCGCGAACAACTGAAAATTGCGCTGGCGATGATTGCGGAGCAAGGCGCAGGCATCCTGATCTATGAGCAGCAGGAAGGCCGCGGCATCGGCCTGATGGCAAAGCTGCAAGCTTATGAATTACAGGACCAGGGGCTGGATACGGTAGAAGCCAACGAAAGCCTCGGCTTCAAAGCTGACCACCGTGAGTTCACGCTACCCGCCGAAATTCTGAAAGTGCTCGGAGTTTCAAGCGTTCGTCTGCTTTCGAATAATCCCGACAAGGTGGCTGCCCTGGAAAAAGGTGGGATTGTCGTGACCGAGCGGATTCCCTGCGAAGCCGCACCCTCGGCCCACTCCGAAGACTACCTCAAGACCAAGAAGAAAAAGCTGGGCCACCTGTTCACGTCGCGTTAGTTAGCGCTGGCATCCTGCCGGCTGTCTCGATGGCGTCTCGTCCCCGGCGGTGCGGGCGGGCGCCCCCACGACAGCCGCCGGGACTGCAGCGCTACTAAGAACTCAATTCTCCGCCGCTGCCAGCACGGCTCGCTTCGTAAATACTCGGATCATCTCTCGCCGATATTCCGGCGTTAACGCCGACGTGGTAAGCGGTCGGGCAATCTTCGCCGCCAGGTCGCCCGCTGCTGCGGCCAGTTCTTCGTCCATCATTTTCCCCAGCAGCAGCTCGCCCGCGCCCTTCACCAGCAGAGGAGCAGGATTCACCGCCGTGATAGCCAGGCGCGCATCCGAGATATGACCATTCGACCGCTTCATAACGACTGCGACGCCGGCCAGGGGATAGTCAATCGATCCCCGAACCCGCAACTTCCGGTACACGCCAAGGTAGTCAGCCGACGATTCCGGCAAGAGTACCCGGGTCAGCAGTTCATCCGGTCGCAGCTTGCGATACGCTTCGCCGTCGCCGGTGTAGAACTGATCCAGCGGGATACGCCTGGTTCCAGATGCGCTCGCGATTTCGACCTCGGCTTCGAGGCACAGCAGCGCCGGCGGAGTGTCTCCGGAGAAGGCCGCCCAGCATTTGGTTCCGCCGGGAGCAACGTGGCAAAGGTCGCCGTCCTTCTTGATACAAAAGCCACACCCCTTGCGCCAGGTAAGCGACTGGTTGTACCAAAGGCAGCGAGTGTCGAGACAGATGTTTCCGCCAATCGTGCCCATGTTGCGCAGCAAGGGCGAGGCTACGGTCGCAGCCGCTTGTGTGAGCACAAGATAGCGCCGACGCAGAAGACCCGACTGTTCGATTGCGGTAAGCGAAGCCAGCGCGCCGATCTCAACGCCGCCATCCGTTTGTCGAATGTCTTTGAGTCCGGCCACGTGCCGTATATCTAAAACAAACTCTGGCTCAAACAATTTCTGCCGCATAGAGGGAATCAGGTCCGTGCCCCCCGCCACCACTCGTGTGGATGCGGGCGACTCGCCCGCGTGCCTGGCCAATAGCAACAACGCCTCTTCCAAAGTACGCGGCCGAAGCAATTTGAATTGCGGAAGGCTCAATCATCACCTCCCGCTTCGGGCGGCGTTCCTCGCCGCGACGGATCGAGTGCATGCCGCTCCGGACCTTTGCCCTTAAACCAGAGCGATCCACCATGCTCACGAAATCCCGCGGGATTCGTGGGATCGATACCCTCAGTCAAATTGATCGGCTTTACGTTCTCCTTCGCGCGCAACGCAGCCAGCACGCGTTCGGGGGTGAAAGGACATTCATGCATCCGGACACCCACTGCGTCATAGATAGCATTGGCAATCGCCGGTATCGTCGCCGCCAGTGAGCCTTCGCTGCACTCTTTGGCGCCAAACGGTCCCTCGGGATCAATGCTCTCGACGATAATGGGTTCCACTTCCGGCGACTCCACCGATGACGGGCTGCGATATTCCAGTAACCCGGGATTCATCAGCATTCCATCTTTCCAGACCATTTCTTCGGTCAGGGCCTGGCCCATCCCCATCCAAACCGACCCGATGATCTGGCCCTCGACGGAGACGGGATTCAGCGCCCGTCCACAATCGTGCGCAGCCCAAACTTTGTGGACCGCTACTTCGCCGGTTTCTTCATCAACGCTAACCTCAGCCACTTGCGCGGAATAGGAATATGCCGGCGAAGGTCCCACGCCGCCGCCCTTATGATTGCCACCACGGGCCTCGGCCGGTGGCGCGTAAGAGCCAGTCCCGGTCAGCGTGCCGTGAAAATCAATGGCAGCCACCACGGCTTCTTCAAAGCTCATCGAATCTTTCCGACCTTCGTCCTTGCGCTTCTGCTGCAACGACCCGCGCAGGATCTGCCCTTCCACACGGCCGCTCACGGAAGCCTCGGGTTGCACGGGAGCAGGGGTATGTGTGGCAGCGGAGGCCTGTGGGGTCGCGGGCGAGTCGCCCGCGAGCTTTTTCTTCAGCACTACATCATCCCGAAACACCAGTTCATCCGCTGCGCAACCCATCTTGCGCGCTGCCGCCGAGGCAATCTGCTTTTTCACTTCCGCAGCCGCCCGCAACGTGGCGTTCCCCGCCATGAACGTCACCCGGCTGGAATAGGATCCGATGTCAATGGGCGTAAGGTCCGTGTCCGCCGCCACGATCCTGATTCGTCTCAAGGAGCAACCCAGAGTTTCCGCCGCGATCTGCGCCGTCATAGTGTCGGAACCCTGTCCGATTTCAGACGCGCCGGTGTACACCACAACCCCGCCATCACGATCAATCTTGATGTTGACGGTCGAGTGCGGCATGTCCGAACGAATAATGGAATTGGCGGCGCCACTCACATAGTGGCTGCACGCGATGCCCAAGCCCCGCCCCTTCCCCAGCTTTCCCTTGCGGTCTTTCCATCCCGAGCGCTCGACCGTTTTCTCAATACATTCCGGCAAACCGTAACTCTGCACGCGCAGCCCATTGACGGTAATGCAAGGCGGCTTCAGCAGATTGCGGCGTCGAATCTCAGCCGGATCGAGATTGATTGTGGCCGCCAGCTCATCCAGTTGCGATTCAAAAGCGAAACGGACGTTGACCGTGCCATGGCCGCGCATAGCGCCACAGGCCGGCTTGTTGGTCAGCACGCGATAGCCGTCGTATTGTATGTTGGGAATATCGTAGAGCGCCCCCAGCAGCGCTCCCGAGTAGAGAATCGTGACCACGCCGTAGGAACAGTAGGCGCCGCCATCCTGCACTACACGCGCTTTTACAGCCGTGATACTGCCGTCTTTCTTCACGCCTGTCTTGAGATCGATAAGCGTGCGCGGGCGTCCACGATGGGCCCAGAAAACTTCTTCGCGCGTGTAGGTGATTTTCACCGGCGCACGCGCCTTACGCGCCGCGATCGCTGCAATAATTTCCAGAGGAATCACTTCGCTCTTGCCGCCAAAGCCTCCGCCCACCAGAGGCTTGATCACGCGAATCTGCGCCATCGGCATTTCCAGCACCAGCGAGAGCTTGTGTTGCAGGTAATACGGAACTTGCGTCGAAGACCAGACGATCAGCCGGCCGGGGTTTCCGGTCTGTGAATCGATCTCAAAACTGGCCAGCGTTGAGTGCGGCTCCATGGCCGCATGAGTCACCTCGCCGGCGATGAAACGGGCTTCGGCCACATAATCCGCTTCGGCAAAACCTTTGTCGGGATCGCCAAACGCGTGATGATAATCCTTCTCCAGGTTGTGCGGCTTGTTGTCGTGGATGAGGTCAGTTTCCGCCTTCATCGACTCTTCAGGATCGAAGTAAGCGGGCAGGACCTCGTACTGCACGTCAATCAGTTCGAGAGCCCTGTCGGCGGTCGCCTCATCTACCGCAGCGACGCAGGCGATGTTGTCGCCGACGTAGCGAACTTTGTCCACGGCCAGCGCGTGCTCATCGTGGCCGACCGGAAGAATGCCGTAAGTATTGGGTGCGTCCTTGCCGATCGCAACCGCAATCACGCCTTCCAGCTTCTCAGCGCGATGAGTATCAACGCGCGTTATGCGCGCGTGAGGATAGGGCGAATGCAGAATCTTTCCTACCAGCATGCCCGGGACGCTGAGGTCGTCGGTGTATTTGCCGGCGCCCGTCGTCTTGCCAGCTGCATCGACCATCGCGATTGGTTTCCCGATAATGGAGAAGTCAGTCATTGGGCTCTCGGTTATGCGGCGCCGGCGTCTCGCCGGCTGTCAGGCGCGCGTCCCACCCGCCTATTGGGTCGGCACGGACACTGCTGCTACTCCCTTCTGCTCGGCCACGATGGCCGCTTTAATCGCCTGATACATCTGGTTGTATCCGGTGCAGCGGCACAGGTTCCCGCTCAGTGCGCCCCGAATCTCTTCGTCCGTTGGGTCGGGAGTCACCGCGAGCAAGTGTTTGACCGTCATGATGAAGCCCGGCGTGCAGAAGCCGCACTGTGCACCTCCCCAATCGCCGTAAGCTTTCTGGATCGCGGCCAGGCTGCCGTGTTCACACACGCCTTCGATGGTCGTGATCTCCTGCCCTTCGCAGCTAGCCGCGAGCATGGTGCAGGAAAGCATAGGGATGCCATCCACCTGCACAGTGCACGATCCGCAGGAAGAGTCGTCACAGCCACGTTTGGAACCAGTAAGCTGCAAGTCGAGACGTAAAGCGTCCAGCAACAGCGCGCTGGGCTCGAGCGCAAGCTCATGGGCACGGCCGTTGACGCGGAGTTCAATGAGTTCTTTTTTCATCGGCAATCAGCTTCTAGCCCAATCCTTAGCTAGCTAGCAGCTAGGAGCCAGAAGCTAGCAGCGTGCTCTAATACAGCGGCACCTTCGGATCCACCGTCCGCGCCCAGCCGTCGATTCCGCCACGCATGGACTGTACTTTCTCGAAGCCCTGCTGCCGCAGCCAGTTTGTGACGCTCAACGAGCGCACTCCGTGATGGCACATCACGACGATGTGTTCGTCAGGATCAAGCTCGTGGTGGGCACGCGTCGGCACGTCACCCATGGGAATATTCTTGCTACCCTCCAGGTGCGACTTCTCCAGCTCCCACGGTTCGCGGACGTCGAGCAAGGTGAATTTGTCGCCATGCTTGAGCATGGCTTTCACTTGTCCGGCACTGATTTCGAAGTCCATGAAAGCTCGCTCCTGGCCTCTAGCTCCTGGCTGCTAGCTCCCAACCTTAGCTCTGGGCTCGTTCAGCTAAATGCTATGAGCTAAGAAGCTGTTAATATCCAAAATCCGTCTGCGCCGCGTACGCGTGCTGCTTCACGCTCAGCTCTTCCACGCGGCATCGCGCCCAACTGATTCATGTAAGCGCGTGCGATCAGCAACACTGTGCACCCAGCGCTGCAACCACGCCTCGCTATCTGGCTTTCCCTTTGTCTGCTCGTGATATTGCCGGAAGAAAGCGTCGTCGCGCTTGTAGTATCCTTGCACCGGCGAGGGATGCGCCCCGTACCGGCACTCGACGACCGCATTGACCAGAAATCCGGGAATCACGGTGCGATTGGGATCGCTGGCGATCACTTCAGCGTCGACGATTTCCTCCGCCAACACAATCACCCGCTTGGCCGCGCGAACCGCTTCGATCATCACCCCAAAGTTTCCCCAGCAGTGCGCATTGCCTTCGCGATCCGCACGCTGCAAATGAACGATCGCGACGTCGGGAGTCAGCGCTCTAACCGCATGCAGCTTGTCTGGTCCGCCCGGGCGAGTCGAAGAATTGCCGGATTGCGTTTCTCCGAACGGCGAATCAATCTCGGCGAAGAAGTCATTGTCCCGGGCCACATCGCTTCCGAGCGCCGTTCGAGTCGGCAGAAATGGCACGCCCATCGCTGCCGCCTGCAGCGCCAGCGCCACCGTGAAATTCGTCATGTTGACGACTTCAACCTACCCTGCTCCACCGCGCGGCGGAAATTGTAAGCCGAGCCCATCATCACATTGCCCACCCAGGCGGCAATCACCTGCTCCACACATCCCGCGGCAATCATTTGATCAAAGAGAATGTCAGAGATCGGCCCAATCAGCGTGAGGCCCGCGCTTCTTCTGCCGGATGATCTCGTGGCCGGCGGCGAAGGGAATCATCTGCTCCATCTGCAGACCAATTGCGACAGAAGCGCCGTCGGGTACCAACTCGGCAATGGCTTCGCGCATAGAGACGAGCTTGGACATCGCGAGCCTTACTTCCCCTTCCACACCGGCGGCCGTTTCTCGAGAAAGGCGTTGATTCCCTCGTGAACGTCTTCCGTCTTCATCAACTCCTCCAGATAGATCTTTCTCCGCCCGCGCCAGGCCCTTGTCGAAGTGCATCGAGTCCCAGGCATAGTTCGCTTTCTTGGTGATCGCCAGTGCGGCCGGGCTAAGCTTCGAAAGCTGCTGTAGTGCCTCCTTGACCGCCGGTTCAAGCCTCGGCGTCAGCAACCGCGCGGTTGGCCAAACCGATGCGCGCCGCTTCCGCACCCGTAATGCTGCGACCGGTCAGGATCAAATCGGCCGCGTGCTTTTGCCCGACCAAAGCCGCCAGCGCCGTCACCGCCACCGGCGGATAGCATGCCAGCTTGATTTCAGGGAATCCCCACGACGCGGTTTCGGCGGTGTAAACCAGGTCACAGACCATCGCTAATTCGGCTCCTCCGCCCAAGCAATGGCCATGTACGCGCAGCAATCGTCACCTTCCCGCTGCCGACCAAGGCACGAATCACGTCGTGAAACTTGGCCAGCATGTCCGCCACTTTGTCCGGAGTATGCGCGGCAACGTCCACGCCAACCGAGAACGACTTTCCCCGTCCCACTCAATACGAGCAGTGGATATGTCGTCGCGCCCCTCGATCTCGGCCAGCGCTTGCGCCAGCTCATCCATCATTGCGATGTCAATCACGTTGAGCGGCGGATGGTGCAGCGTGAGACGCGCCGCCGGAGGCCGGAAGTCGAGCCTAATTCGTGATCTGCGTAAGCGTTGCGGTTGCCATGCTATTGTTTATTTCGTCCAGAAGCCGTCTTTGTCGTATTCGCGGATCGCCTTCAGCTCCTCCGCGCTCGGCTCCGGCGTCGACGTCACTTCGCCAGACACCCGCAGCGGCCATCCCGTATTGCGCAATACATCTTCGACCTCTACGCCCGGATGCGTGGACGATAAGTAAGCCTCACCGTCGTCGCCGAAGCGCAACACAGCCTTGCTGGTAATCACCGCCGCCGGACCGCCGCGAGGCAGGCCCACGCGCTGCCGCCAACCGCGCCCATCGCCGTTTCCCGGGCTGGTGACGTACGAAACGCGCTCCGGCAAGCGCTCCTTGCTGTGCTCCAGCAACGCCACGAAACGCTGCGCCAGTGAAGCGATGTCGCACGCGCCGCCTGATCCCGGCAACCGCGTCAGCCCTTTCGCTCCGCGCACTTCGGTCGAGTTCAGGTTGCCGAAGCGGTCGACTTCAGCGGCGCCCAGAAAACCCAGATGCACGCGTCCTGATTGCAGCAGGCTCATGACCCCAAGCATGTCCAGGCACTGGGTCGCGTTCGTGATGTTGGCAGGATCGGCCATGGTGTAGATCAGTTCCGGCGAGGGCGTACTCCGGATCACGCCGTTTTCAAACAGTCCCGACGGCATTCGGAGCGTGGGTTTTCTTAGCCACGACGAACGCGATCAGCGGCAACCGCATTCCGACAAACACCACTTCGCCGTCGCGAATTTCGCGCGCGGCGCTGGCCACCATCAACTCGCCCGGCGTGTAAGCCTGCTCGTCGCCTCTCCGAAATCACACTAGTCATCGCCATAGACCAACTGAGAACCGAGAACTGGTAACTGAAAACCGGGTCTCTAAAGAAACGACCTGCCGCAGCCACGGCAAAACCTACAAATTGATCGCCGACTTCCGGACCTCGCCAATCGAAGCCAGCGGATCGCGCGCGCCTTCCTTGGGCGCAATCCATCTCTTCTCGCTGCTGATGATGTCCAGCAGCAATTTCTTGTCTTCCGCCGACGGCATATATTCCTTCAAGTGCTGCTCGTAAGCGCTGTCGTCCAGCGCCTCGCCGGTTTGCGCATGAAATCTCTGCCCTGCCCAGCGCCCGATGTTGCGGTTGAACTTGATATGTGGCGCGTAAAGCTTTGGCTGGCCGGCTTTTAGAAAGCTATTGAAGCGGGCGATCAATCCCGCCACCTCGTCGCGATAAAGACTGCCGGTTGTAATCGTTCAAGTCATCGAGATCCGCCGCCTGCTCATTCTTCGGCTCGTCGTACCGTCCCTTGATGCCCCAGACGTAGGCCCAATGCGCCGATGAAGAATGGTCGGTGCCGAACAGATCGTACGAACTTGAAATCCATTTATTGAGATATTTCTGGATCAGCCAGCCCGGAACCACTCCCGCCTCCACGATCCGGCGCAAGCCGTCATTGCCCGTTCCCATGTGGAATGCTTCCTCACGCAACATGTAGGACATGGAACGGCCAAGCGGCGCGAAGGCAGAATACTTGAACATCTGCAACTGGAACTTGCCGTCGCGGTCCACGAAGTCGGTGTAAGTGAAGAAATCCATCCAGTTGTCCACTTCCACGTTGAAGGCGCCCAGCAGACGCTTGTTCTCAAACGCCCGTCGCTCCAGCATTTTCTGCGCTTCGACTTTGCCGGAGTAACCGAAGTGGTCCACCAGCAGCGCGCACATCTGCCAGCCGTGACGCATTTCCTCGATCATGACCCGGGTGATGGCGCGGCGGTCCCAGTCGGTCGGAGCGCTTTCGAACAGATAACGCTGCTGCTCGACGCTGGCGAATTCCGTATCGCCCTGATACACGATCATGTTGATAAGGGCGTCGCGCATTTGCTGAGTCGGTACCTGGCGCAGGTTTTCCCACTTACGGCGGCCCTTGTAGGAACCGAACTGGATTTCCTCGGTCTCGATTGCGCCGAAGAGCGTGTCGAACTTGAAGCTGGCGATCTCATCGTGATTGACGCCGATCTCTTTGCGCCAATCGTCAAAGAGTCCGACCCAATCGCTAAAGGTTCCGATTTTCGCTACTTTGCCTGGCATAGTCTCCAAACCTCTTAACCACCAAGGCACGAAGGACCACGAAGGGACTCCCTGGTGGGCAGTCCTTTGTGGTACTTCGTGTCCTTGGTGGTTTGCGTTTTCACTATTTCGCCTTGAATACGGCCGGCCGTTTCTCCACGTACGCGGCCAGGCCTTCTTTGGCGTCCTCGCTCTGGAACAGGAGCTGCTGATTCTCGCGTTCCACCGCCAGCGCGGATTCCATCGGAATCTCCCACCCCGTCTGCACCGCGCGCTTGATGCGCCCCACGGCCTTTGCTGCCTTGTTGGGCGGGCAGAACTGGCGGGCGTATTCCATGATGTTCTCCATGAAATTATCGCGCTCGTAAATGTCGTTGATGATCCCCAACTCTTTCGCTTCTTCGAAAGAGAATGTGTTGCCCGTCACCATCAGTTCGATCGCCTTGCTCTTGCCCACGATGCGCGACAGCCGCTGCGTTCCACCAGTGCCGGGCAATACGCCCAGATTCACTTCCGGAAGCCCGATCTTGCCCGCATCCTGGCGCGCGATGCGGATGTCGGCAGCCATGGCAATTTCCAGTCCGCCGCCGACGCAGTGTCCGTTTAGTGCTGCGATCACCAGTTTGGGCGTGTGCTCCAGCCGCAGCAAGGTCTCGTTGGCATGCAGGCAGAAGTAGTACTTGAACGTGGGATCGACGCTGACCAGCATCTTGATGTTTGCGCCTGCGGAGAAGAATTTGTCGCCCGCGCCGGTGAGCACGATCACGTACACATCGTTGTCCATCCGCGCCTGGAGAATCGCTTCATCCAGTTGCCGGTTCATCTCATAGGTATATGTATTCGCCGGAGGATCAGATAATTCGATCACCGCCACACCGGCATCGACGCGGTAGTTGATCAGTTGTTTGGTAGCCTCGCCGCTTGCCGGCTGCACTGTAGTCGCCATAGTCGTACTCCTTTTCGCAATGGTTAAGATGTTGTTTTCAGCCCGATACCGCAGGCCTCTTTTTCTGCGGTCCTTTGGCTCGCGCCGTCCCGATGCCCTGAAGAAAAATATCGCCCATCTCGCGCGCCAGTTCCGTAGCATCCGCGTCTACCCGAGGGTTGTACCAGGTGTAGATCCAGTTCATCATCCCGAACAGGCTGAGCACCGCGGTCCGGCTGGAAAATTCCAGGCCGCGCGCTCGCTTGTAGCTGTCCATAAGGTCAACGCAGATACGGTAATACTCGCGCTTCATGGCCGCGATTTCTGCTCCACAGCCGTTCTTCAATACATCATCTTCGTGGGAGAGGACCTTCATCGCTTTCTGGTTGGCCAGAAAATATTCGAGATGATTGAGAATGAACATGCGAATCCGGTCTGCCGGGTCCGCGACTTCATCCAACCGCTGGCGCAGCCGATCCACGATGGTGCTGAAAGTATGCTTCTGGATCAGGTACAGCAACTCCTCTTTGGACTCGAAATAGTAGTACAAGCCCGGAGAGCGAGACACCACTAGCGCGGGAGAGATCGCGCATGGAGGCGGCCGCATAGCCTTTGTCGCAGAAAACATGGGTGGCATGAACCAGAATCCCGGCCAGGCGGCGATCGAAACGGGTCTCTAACCGTGGCCCCGATGCCGAACCACGACGTCGCGGCGTGAGTTGCGATTGGAGGGAGATGCAGTCGCCATAGTTCGAACGTTCGTTCAAATCATAGCAGTGCAGAGAAGAAGGCACAAGCAAAATTGGACTAGGCGAAGTTATAGAGAAGGGGGTGCAATATCCAGATTCGAAAACAGCGATTTGCCACCGACCGCCGCGACTAAATGCAAATGGTCGCGGGCGACTATTTTCTGCACATGCGGAAGGTCGTCGTCGGTTAACGCCAGATACCATTGCTCCGGCTGCGACCAGAGGCGCGAAAAATCATCGTCATTGATAAATACCGGGGGGGCGTCGGGCGCGTAGGAGCCATATTCGAGATTGAAGTAACGGCCATTCAGCATAAGACACTTGTCCTCGCTGTAAAAAAGCAGCGAGGAAATCGCATTGTGGTTGCCGTAGATGACCAATTTTCCTCGCGGAGCGCGATTGAGAGCCTCGGCGATTGGACGCGACGACAAATAAGGATCGAACGTCACCAGCGCCAACCGGGCCGCCTGAAAGAAGATCACCATCATGACAGCCATGGCGAGGAGCGCACGTTCGCCGCGTAGACGCCATGCTCCGACGGCCCCGATGAGAAAGGCCAGACCGGCGATCACCAGGGGAATTCGCAAGTAGGCGAACGATCTGAGCGTGAGATCGTGCATGTGTCCAAGCGAAAGCGTGTAGGCATCGGAGTTTTGCGTGAGGGCTGTCGAAATGTCTCCCGGAGTCGGTAGTCCCCGCACGCTCACCAGGATCCAGCAGATCGCGACCACGGCGCACGCAGCCACGACCGATACGACTCTTGCTCCCACACGAATAGAATCGTCGTTGGCGGCAACTCCGCATCCCAGCAGGAGTGCCAACGCGGGATAGATGGGCATCGAATAGTATTCCTGGGTCGTAGAGAGCGTGAAGAACACCATCACAAGACCAATCCAGCAGAGCGCCAGCAATCGTGCGCGGCCTTGCCGGTCCACCGGTTTGTAGCTCAGGCGCACGAGAGTGGGCAGATACACGCTCCAGGGGAAAAGCCACACTAGGTGGAAGAGCCAAAAGTAAAGACGCGGCACCGTGTTGTAATCCCGCGGATAACGCGCATTCAGAAATCGGAGCACTTGCTCGTTGATGAAATAGAACCAAAAAAAACCGTGGTACTGGCCTGGTCCAGCATGCATGGTGAAGTTAAAGTAGGGAGGATTCCGGATGATGGCCAGCACGTGCCAAGGCGCGGCGATCGCGATGAAAATCAAAAATGAAGTGAACGGATACAGCCGCTGCCAAGCCTGGCGATCGAAAAGACGTCGCGTGAGCACCAGAAACAGGAAGGCCACGCCGACCGGAAACACAAGCCCGATGAGGCTTTTGAGCAGCAGTCCGGCCGCCAGACTGGCCGCCATGGTGTAGGCCCACAAGCGCGGATGCTCCTCTTCCCGGTCCAGGGCGCGGAGAAGCGCACACAGCGACACCGTCACCGATAGCGTCAGGATTACATCTGGGATCACGATCCGAGTGAACAGGAACAGTCCTATGCAGGTGGACAGAAATAGTCCGGCATAAAAGCCCACCTTCGGTGAAAATGCCCATCGGCCAAAACAGAAAGTCACCCAACAAAGTGCGATCGCAGAGAGAGCACTGGGTATTCTCGCAACCCAATCGTGGGTCCCAAACACGCAGAAAAAAACGACAGTGATCCAATATTTGAGAGGTGCCTTGTCGAGAAAAGCAACGCCATCGAGCCGCGCCGTGACCCAGTCTCCCGATTGCAGCATGTTGCGCGCGATCAGCGCCTGGGAGGCGTCCACATCATCCATCAACGACGGAGGACTGATAATTCCGCTGAGGAAAATAACCGCCGCAAAGAGGATAACGATCCACTCGTAATGGCGGCTCATGCGTGGACCGGCCTCGCGGATGGATCAGGACTTTGATAAATGATAGTTAAAGCGGGCAGAATAGGTGCCATCGACTGTTCAGTCTGACACTTCTTCTTCGTTCCTCTGAGCGCGTATGACACAGGCCACGTCATACGGAGTGTGCCGGCCGCGGCTTTGGTAATAATGTCGCACCTGCATCTCAGCCAGCAGCCCAAGCGCCAGAAGTTGCACGCCTGCAAGGATCAGCACCGCGCTGAAAATCAACAAGGGACCATGCTCGGTCATGATGCGCATGCCGTAGAGAAGCTTCCACAGCAGCATCCACAGGCCGAGCGCGCCGCCACTGAAGATTGAGACCACGCCTGCCGTTCCGAAAAAATGCAGCGGGCGAGAGAGGTAACGCAGCAGGAATCGAACTGTGAGCAGGTCAAAAAAGACGGGTAGTTTACTCGCCATCCCATACTTCGAGACGCCGTGCTCCCTGGGCGCAGTGGTGATCGGAACTTCGCAGATCATCGCACCTCGTCGCAGCGCCAGCACGGGGATCAACCGCTGGAGTTCTCCATAAATCGGCACTTCTGAAACCAGTTGACGCTTGTACGCTTTGAATCCTCCGCCCCAGTCATGGATTCGAACACCCGTGAGTTTCCCAAGTACCCAATTGGCGCAGCGGGTCGCTACCCGCTGTAGGAAGGAACCATCATGCTGGTTTCGCCATCCGCAAACGATGTCAAAGCCCTCTTCCAGCTTCTCAATAAATTTTGGGATGTCGGCCGCGTCGTGTTGCAGGTCCCCATCCATGGTGATGACGAAATCGCCGCGCGCGGCATTGAAGCCAGCGCCCAGGGCGACGGACTTACCCGCATTGTGGCGCAGAGCCACGACCGTGACCCGGCTGTCTACCTGGGCAATCTCCTGGAGCAGGGGGAAACTGCCGTCTGTGCTGCCATCGTCGACAAACACGCACTCAAAGGTGTGGCCAGTCGCGTCCAGAGTTTCCTTGAGCCGCCCGTATAGAGGCGTGATGCTCTCCCGCTCATTCCACAGCGGAACGATCACGGAATATCGAACGAATCGCAGATCTTCGGACATACGGGCGCTTTCCGGTGGATTTCAGATTTAGACCCCACGAGTTTAAACCCTTCGCTGGAATCGCACAACCGTTTCACAGCGTGATTTTAGCGTCTTAACTTCGTGGCGCGAGCCATTCGTCGTCGCCCATGTCTAGCCCGGAGAAGGCGTCGGCGGCTGCGGCCAGGTATTCTTCGTAGGTTTCTCCGGGTTTGGCTAGACCCATTCGGATGCTCTCATCCAGGCCCTGTTCCCATTCCTCTCGGCTGATTGGCTTAAAGAAGCTGTAGTCCGGCACGCGATTATCCCTTGGTTGAAAGTATTGCACTGCGGACTCCAGTTCCGAACATCAGTTCCGGATATCCGCCAGCAATAGCTCCACTTCATGTTTCAGATCGGCCGTGAGTGGCAACAGCGGCAAGCGGGCGGGACCACCGTAATACCCGTTCAGATCCATTCCATACTTCATGCCCGGGATACCGAGCTCGCTCCCCACGCGTTGGGCCGCATTGGTGATTCGCGCCTGCTTCAGGCGCGCCAGTGCGGCATCGCCTTCTTTCCAGGCGGCGTAAATCTCGTAACAGGCGGTTGGAGCCACATCCGCGAAGGCCAATACCGCGCCGACTGCCCCCGCCTGCAGCGACGGTTCCAGCTTCTGGGCCAGCCCCGCCAGCACCTGGAATCCGACTTCCTTCTGCCGCATCTTGATTCCGCCTACAACATTCACGCCGGACGACGACGGCTTGCCGCCGCCGAGCGCCGTCACCTGCACCAGTTCCCCGCCCTGCCCGTTTCCGCCCGTGGACGCTTTCAACATGCGGGGCGTGACCGCGTCAAACGTCTCGGTGACCGTGGCCGAGCGCTTTACCTGCCGCGTACCTTCGACCATGCGGCGGACTTTTTCCACGTCGCCGCCCGATTCCTTGATCCCGATGATGTTGGGATGCCCTGCCAGCTCGATCACTAGCTCCGCCGGCATGTCGTATCCGGTAAACGGCGGAACGTTGTAGATAAGCACCGGCAGTGGCGAAGAGTCGGCGACAGTCCGATAGAAGGCCAACAGATTCGGCGGCTGCATCAATTTCTTGTAGAAGTGCGGCGTGCGCACCAGAGCCGCGTCGTACCCCAGCTCAGCCGCATACTCGGTAAGCCGTAAAGTTTCGACGGCCGACTCGATCCCCGTCCCGGCGATCAAAACCTTGTTCGGCGCGGTGGCTTCGCGCGCAACTTTCAGTACTTCGCGACGCTCGTCGTCGGACAGCATGACGGCCTCGCCGGTTGAGCCCAGCACCACCAGTCCAGCCGCAGGCGTTTTCGAGTAGCGCTCAACATTGTGCTCGATCTTTTTGAAATAGACCTTGCCGTCAGGATAGAAGGGCGTCGTGATGGGAGGAAAAATACCGTTCAGCAGCATAAGAGTGTCGTTGGTTAGAAGCTTATCAAATCCGCACGACCTGTCATCCTGAGCAGAGACGGAACTTCGCAATGCGAAGCCCAGGCGGAGTCGAGGAGCCTGCCCCGAGCGAAGTCGAGGGGACCCCTGCCATCGCTCCGGTGTAGGTCGTACCAAGGAACTTGAAAGCTAGGCCGAGCGGCGTTCTGCAGGCTTCACAAAATGCGCAGCAGGCACAACCCCAATCTGCACCAGCAGACCCAACTGGTCCCAATTGTCCCAGCCTTCTACAATCTTGCCGTTAGAGATTCTCTGGATCGAAGTACCGGTGATGGTGGCCTTCTTCCCAGTCGCCGGGAATCCCAAGAATTCACCCTTGTGAGTCATGGTCGATGTCCAGCGGGCGACCACTTTGTCGCCCTGCTCGATGGTTTGATCGATCACGACTTTCATATCGGGAAACGCGCCGCGAAGAGCGACCACAAAAGGCTTGAACTCCTCCAGTCCGATATCGGTGTCATGCTGGGCCTGGCCATGACCGACTATGTCGGGCGAGGCCATCTCGTCGATCGCTTCCATCCGCCCTTTGTTCCAGACTTCTTCGAACCAGCGGCGAATCAGAGCACTATTTTCCTGCGCCATACCATACCTCCGAGGCGAAACTACCCTCTTTGGCCCTTCACTGTACGCTCTGCGTGCAAGTGCTGCAATGCCTGTACCCGCAGCTCCCCACGCTGCAAGGCGGCGATGCCTTCCGCAGCGGCGCGAGCAGCCGACAGCGTGGTAATGGTGGGAATCCTCGCCTGCACTGCGGCGCGCCGGATCGCTTTCTCGTCGAACCAGGGATCGACACCGTGTGGCGTATTCACGATCAGGTGAATGCGCTCGCCCTTGATCAGAGTCGACCACGTTGGGGCGTCCTTCTTTCACTTTGTAGACACGCTCGACGGTCATGCCCGCGGCTTCAAGCACGTCGGCGGTGCCGGCCGTGGCCACCAGCTTGAAGCCCATGTCCACAAACTTGCGCGAAACTTCAGCCACTCCCGGCTTGTCATGATCGGTGACGCTGATGAAGACCATTCCCTGTGTGGGCAGCTTCTGGCCGGCTGCGGTCTGGGCCTTGGCAAAGGCCTCACCAAAGTTGTCGGCCACTCCCATCACTTCACCGGTAGACTTCATCTCCGGCCCGAGCACCGTATCGACGCCGGGAAACTTGTTCCAGGGGAAGACGGGCGACTTCACGTAGTAGCAGTGCCCGGTGTCGAGATCGGCGCCGCGCTCGATAAACTCCGGCAGGAATTCACGTAACTTGCGCCCAGTCATCAGCCGCGCCGCAATTTTCGCCATCGGTACTCCGGTCGCTTTCGAAACGTAGGGCACGGTCCGCGAAGCTCGCGGGTTGACCTCCAGCACATAGACCTTGTCACCATCACGGTCCGTGTAGGGGGGGGGTCGAAGACCCGTCAGAATTTACACTCGCCCGCGGAATCGCAAATTGAATATTCATCAGTCCCACGACCTTCAACGCCCGCGCCAGCTTGAAGGTATAGTCGCGCATGCGCTGCAGCAGGGGTTCGGGAATATCTACCGCCGGCAGCACGCAAGAAGAATCGCCAGAGTGAATGCCGGCTTCCTCAATGTGCTGCATGATGCCGCCGATGACCACATCCTCGCCATCGGACAAACGCGTCCACGTCCACTTCGATCGCATCTTCGAGAAAGTGGTCGATCAACACGGGCCGGTCCTGCGAATACTCGACCGCTTCCTTCATGTAACGGACGACCATCTCTTCGTCGTAGGCGATCACCATGGCGCGTCCGCCGAGCACATAAGACGGGCGAACCAGCACGGGATATCCGACCCGGTTCGCGCCTTCGATCGCTTCCTCTACCGAAGCTGCCATCGCGCCCGGAGCCTGCGGGATTTCAAGTTCGTCGAGCAATTTGCCGAAGCGCTTGCGATCTTCTGCCAGATCGATCGACTCGGGCGATGTGCCGATGATGTTGACGCCCGCCGCCTTGAGCGGCAGCGCCAGATTCAACGGTGTCTGGCCGCCAAACTGGACGATCACGCCCACCGGAGCCGCCCGAAGAAGCTTCGTGCTCGCAGATAGCGAATACATCTTCGAGCGTCAGGGGTTCGAAGTAGAGTCGATCGCTGGTGTCGTAGTCGGTCGAGACGGTCTCGGGATTGCAATTGATCATGATCGTCTCGTAACCGTCGTCGCGCAGCGCAAAGGCCGCGTGGCAACAGCAATAATCGAACTCGATTCCCTGCCCGATGCGGTTGGGCCCGCTGCCCAGAATGATCACTTTCTTTTTCTCGGTCGGCGTGGCCTCGTCTTCTTCTTCGTAGGTCGAATACAGGTACGGGCGTATAGCTTTCAAATTCCGCCGCGCAGGTGTCCACGCGCTTGTAGACCGGAGAAATACCATGCTTCTTGCGCAGGTGCCGGACTTTTTCCTGCGCGCCCTTTGCCGTCAAGCCGCCAGACTCCGGCCAGCCGCCCGTCGGAGAAGCCCATCCGCTTGGCCTCCGCGCAGCACCTCGGTGGGAATCGATTCCATGGGATGCTTTTCCAGCTCCAGCTGCATATCGTTAATCTCTTTGAGCTGGTACAAAAACCAGGGATCGATGGAAGTCATCTTCGCCAGTTGCTTCACGGTATGTCCCTGCCGCAAGGCGTAACGAACGTAGGAAAGCCGCTCGGGATGCGGCGTCACCAGCCGCTGAGTCAGGATCTTCGGCTCGATCTTCTCCGCGCCCAACTTTCTTTCCGGTATCGAGCGCGCGCACGCCCTTGAGCAGCGCTTCTTTGAAAGTGCGGCCGATGGCCATCACTTCACCCACCGACTTCATCTGGGGCCCCAGGTTTTCGTCGGCGCCGGGAAATTTCTCGAACTGCCACTTGGGAATCTTCACCACCACGTAGTCGAGCGTCGGCTCGAAGCACGCCGGCGTCTTGCGGGTGATGTCGTTGGGAATTTCATCCAGCGTGTAGCCCACAGCCAGCTTGGCAGCAATCTTGGCGATAGGAAACCCGGTGGCCTTCGATGCCAGCGCGGATGATCGCGAGACGCGCGGGTTCATCTCGATTACGACCATGCGGCCGGTCGTAGGATGGACTCCGAACTGAATATTCGATCCGCCCGTTTCCACTCCAATTTCGCGGATCACCGCAATGGCGGCGTCGCGCATGGACTGGTATTCGCGATCGGTGAGCGTTTGAGCCGGGGCGACAGTAATGGAGTCGCCAGTGTGCACGCCCATGGGATCGAAGTTCTCGATGGAGCAGATGATGATGACGTTGTCGCGCAGATCGCGCATCACTTCGAGTTCGTACTCTTTCCAGCCCAGCACCGACTCTTCGATCAGCGCTTCGTGCACGGGAGAGAAATCCAGCCCGCGGGCCAGCACCTCCAGCATCTCTTCGCGGTTGTAAGCGATGCCGCCGCCGCTGCCTCCGAGAGTGAATGACGGCCGCACGATGACGGGAAACCCGATCTTGCCGGCGAATTCGAGACCATCTTTCAGATTGTTCACCAGCGCCGACTTGGGAACGTCGAGCCCGATCTTCTGCATCGCGTCTTTGAAGTAGAGGCGGTCTTCGGCCTTCTTGATCGCGGCCACGTTCGCGCCGATGAGTTGCACGTTGTATTTCTCGAGCACGCCGCCGTCGGAAAGTTCAATCGCCAGATTGAGCGCAGTCTGTCCGCCCACGGTAGGCAGGATGGCGAATCCCTGGCCGGCTGACAGTTCACGCTCGATGCGAATAATTTCTTCCAGATACTCGCGCGTGAGCGGCTCGATGTAAGTGCGGTCGGCAATCTCCGGATCGGTCATGATGGTGGCCGGATTGGAGTTGGCCAGCACCACTTCAAATCCCTCGGCCTTGAGCGCCTTGCAAGCCTGCGTCCCGGAGTAGTCAAACTCCGCCGACTGGCCAATGATGATAGGGCCCAGAGCCGATGATCAGAATTTTCGAGATGTCAGTGCGTCGCGGCATTTACAGTCTTTTCTCTATGAATTTGTGGCCGCCCGTGCAGTCCGGCGCGACAGGTGAAACGTCAACAATGATTCGGTCAGTTCTGCTCACAGCGTCTATTACCTCGACATCGAACTAGTCATCCATCTGATCGGCATCAATCCTGAGGTGGTAGTGACCTTTGGGTATTGGGCCAAAGTCGAAAATGCCGTGTCGGAATCTGTGGTCACTGTGTCAATCCTCTTCAAATCTTCAACCTTTGCCGAGAACGATACTCGTACAGCATCAGCTTTGCATCGGTGACGCCAACTGATCCCCAAAGCCCCTGAGCCGCCAGGTGTAGCTGACGATTCGTCCACGTATTGCCGTCCCTTGATAGAAATAGCCGTGAGCGGAACTGCACGCTAGCCCATTTTCGGAGTGCAGCCAGAGAAAGAGTAAGATCGCCACACCGTGCTTACGTCTCACGACTGTGCACTTCTTCAACAACCAATTCCTGTCATCCCGACCGACCCAGTTGATTCGCTTTGCGAATCAACTGGCGAGTGGAGGGACCTGCTTTTTCGTCCGCTGCCAGCTACCCCTTCCACTCCTCCATCATCTTCACAAAATCCTTGAACAGATAGTGCGAATCATGCGGCCCCGGCGAAGCCTCGGGATGATATTGCACGCAGAAAAGCGGCAGATTCCGATGCCGCATGCCCTCGAGCGTATTGTCATTCAAATCGATGTGCGTCAGCTCGACTTCACTCTGCGGCAGCGAATCAGGATCGACGGCAAAATTATGGTTGTGCGCCGTGATCTCGATCTTTCCCGAGTGCAACTGCTTAACCGGATGGTTTCCGCCGTGATGTCCAAACTTCAGCTTGAAGGTTTTTCCGCCCAGCGCGATCCCCGTAAGCTGGTGCCCCAGACAAATCCCGAAAATCGGCTGGCGCCCCATGAGACGGCGAATGTTGTCCACCGCGTAGGTGCAGGGCTCGGGATCACCCGGCCCGTTGGAGAGGAACACGCCATCCGGCTTCAGCGCCAGCACGTCCTCCGCCAGAGTCTGCGCCGGAACCACCGTGACCTTGCAGCCTTCGCCGCGCAGTTTGCGCAGAATGTTCTGCTTGATGCCGTAGTCGTAGGCCACGACATGAAACCGCGCCGGCTCGTCCTTGACGCCCACGACTTCGTCCGGCAGATGCGAACGCTCCCCGGTTTCCCAAACGTAGGTACTCTTGGTGCTGACCACCTTCGCCAGATCGGTACCATCCATCTTGGGAATCGAGCGGGCCTTCGCCACCAGCTTCTCGGCGTCATCTTCCAACGTGGAGACCACGCCGCGCATCACGCCGTGGTCGCGCAAATGCCGCACCAGCGCCCGCGAATCAATTTCCGCCAGCACCGGAATCTTGAATTGTTCGAGATATTCTTCCGCGACCTGCTGCGAGCGCCAGTTGGAGCTGACCCGGGAGAACTCGCGGACGATCAAGCCCTCTATATACGGACGCGTGGCCTCGTTGTCCTCGGCATTGGTGCCGTAATTGCCGATTTCAGGATTGGTGAGAACTACAATCTGGCCGCAGTAGGAAGGATCGGTGAAAATTTCCTGATAGCCAGTGATGGAAGTATTGAAAACGACTTCGCCGTAACATTCGCCTTTGGCGCCGTATCCTTTGCCTCGGAAGACTCTGCCGTCTTCGAGCGCAAGCGTAGCTTGCATTCCTGCTCCAGGGAGTGGATTTTAGAGATTTTAGCAGGGATGCCGAAATCGCGAAACAAATGATTTCGATGATCTCGATTTTCTTTGCGTCTAGCTTCAGCTGATCGGTCGAGAGCTTTCGATTGCCGCAAAGATACTGCGCTGAAGCTGAAAGCTGCCTACCGCACTCTTCCCATTTTATCCATCGGCCAATATCCGAACACGGCCTTGCCGTAGATATAGCCACATTCCAACCGGCCCAAAGTCGCGGCTGTCGTTCGACATGGTGCGATGGTCGCCCAGCACGAAGTAGCTGTTGGCCGGCACCACGATCTCGGAATAGGAACGCTGGTCGGCGTAGGCAGCGGGCACGTAGTCTTCTTCGAGCGCTTCGCCGTTGACGAATACTTCGCCCGATTCAATGCGGATATGATCGCCCGCCAGCCCGATCACCCGTTTGATAAAGCTCTTCGAAGTATCGCGCGGATAGCGGAACACCACGATGTCGCCACGCTGGATCGGCTCCAGCCGGTACACGTACTTGTTGACGAAGATGCGCTCCTGGTCGTCGAGCGAAGGCATCATGCTGGTGCCCTCGACCTTCACCGGCTGGTACAGAAAAATAATAATGAACGCGGAAATGGCCAGCGAGATGATCAGGTCGCGCAGCCATACCGAGAGCACGGGCAAAGTGCGAGACGGAATCGAGTGCGGAACTCTTGTCGTGGCGGGAACGCGAATCCGCTGGACGGGCTTGTTCCGGCATGCTGCTTCTATTATACGGGCCCAGCCGTCCGGGTTGAAGCTGGTCTTGCCGGTTCCCCCAAACCCTCCGTCGTTCCCTGGAGGCCGATGCCGCCGCACCCCGATTCGGTTACAATCACTACACCGAGGCGTCTGAATCATGATTAAACGCGGTTTGACCCTTGCCTTTCTAGGTCTGGTTGTATTGGCGGTGTCCACTCCCTGGGCCGTATCCCAACAGGATGGGGACGTGCCGAAATACAATGCGGGACCGCCCGCCAAGGGCTCCACACTTCCTCCGATTCTGGGCCGGGAGCAACTGTGGGGCAACAACGCACAATATCCTTTTCAAAGTCATGCTTACGAACTGGCGGCCAAAATTCCTGCCGTGTTGCATCAGCAACCCTGCTACTGCTATTGCGACCGCGGGATGGGACACAACAGTCTTCATAGCTGTTTTGAGGGCATACATGGGGCCCAGTGTTCGGTTTGCCTGAAAGAGCTCTACTATTCCTACTCCATGAACAAAAAGGGAAAGACCGCCACCCAGATTCGTCAGGGCATCATGAAGGGCGAGTGGAAGCAGATAGACCTGCAAACGGCGGCTTCCATCAACTGATCCGCGTTAAACCGCTTGGGGCCGAGTTGACGGATATGCGAATCCGCGTATAACCTGCTCATTCGAAGTGATCCAAGCTTTTCCACAGGTGAGGTTCTGGGCTCCTTGACCATCAGTCATAAAGCTGCTGGTCGAAATCGGGTACGAGTGGCATTCATGATTTAACCGATTTCTTCCAAGCATATGAAAAAGGAGATCTTACGAAGAGTTCAGGAAGAGTTTTGCGGATGGCGCAGAAGACTACCGCCAAAAAACCGATGAACGAGGATCCTCGTTTTGCACAGGCTGTGCAAAACTACGAGGCCGGACTGCGCGCCATGCAGGAGCGCAAGTTTGAAAAAGCCAAGGGCCTGCTGCAGAAAGCCATTACAGGTGCCAGCAAGGAATTGGCGGACCGGATCTCGGTCCATCTCAATACTTGCAACCAGCATATGGACCGATCCGCCACTCAGTTCAAGAACCCGGAAGAGCACTACGACTACGCGGTTTCGCTGATGAATGTGGGCGACTACGTCACCGCCCGCGAACATCTGGAAAAGCTTTCCAAGCAGGTGCCCAAAGCCGACTATGTTGCCTACGGCTTGGCCGCCCTCGATTGCCTGACCGGCCATCTGGAGGATTCGCTGCGCCATCTGGATGAGGCCATCCGGGCAAACGCAGCCCTTCGCTTCCAGGCGCGCAACGATTCCGATTTCCAGAACCTGGCGGAAGACCCCCGTTTTACCGAGCTACTGTATCCCGATCCAGGGGCTGAGTTCGCCTCGGAATCAGCAATCCCTGAGGACAATGGCTAGCCGTGGCTGTGCCTGATTCCGGCGCTCGCAGCGTTCGTCGCGGGGAAGCGCACTACCAACTCGCAGTCTGCGCGTCGTCGCCATCGGCGGCGGTACCGGCCTCTCCACCCTGCTCAAGGGACTCAAGCGCTACGTTACCCGGGCCAGCGCTCTGCGGCAAAGCCGAACCATCCTGAGATCGGCGAATTGTGCGCCGTAGTCACCGTCAGTGATGACGGCGGCTCCAGCGGACGCCTGCGCAAGGAGCTCAACATGCTCCCGCCCGGAGACATTCGCAACTGCATCGTCGCGCTCTCGGAAGACGAAGCCCTGCTCTCCCGCCTGTTTCAGCATCGTTTTGTAAAAGGATCGGGCCTCGAAGGCCACAGCTTCGGCAATCTGTTTCTGGCGGCATTGACCTCGGTCACCAGCGACTTCAGCGAGGCCGTCCGCCTGTCTTCGGAAATCCTGCTTACTCGCGGACACATTTATCCCGCTACCACGTCCCATGTTGAGCTCGAGGCCCTGATGGAAGACGGCAGAAGGGTTCGTGGCGAAACCCGCATCACGGCCAGCAGCGGCCGGATCCAGCAGCTCTTCCTCGATCCTCCGGATGTGAAGCCGCTACCCCAGACTTTGGAGGCAATGGCCCGAGCCGACCTGATTACACTCGGTCCTGGCTCGCTGTTCACTAGCCTGATCCCCAACGTTCTGGTCCCCGGCATCGCCCAGGCCATGGTCAATTCCGCAGCGGTAAAAGTCTATGTGGGCAACTTGATGACGCAGGCCAACGAGAGTCTGGGACTGACGGCCTCCGACCACATACGCGCCCTGAATCGCCATGCCGGGGTCAAGCGCATCTTCGATTTCGCCCTCATCAATCGCGCCCCCGCGCCCCCGGCGCTGAAGGCGAAATACGCTCTGGAAGGCGCCAACCAGATTGTTGCCGACCTGGAAGCGGTAGAAGAGCTCGGCGTCATCCCGGTTCTGGGCGACTACCTCGACGAGAAGAACATGGTGGCCCGCCATCTGACCGACCGCATTACCACTGATCTGATGGAACTGGTAACCCCGGCTCCGGCAACAGCCCGCATAAATTATGCTGTGGACGATGGAGGACGGACGTCCCCCGCCCGTACCTAGTTCCCCAGTAACCACCGTAACCCTGCTCGGTGGAACCTCTCGCGGTATATTGGATCGAATGCGGAAAGCAAATAACAGTCAACCTCGTTTCCCCAGAACCGCGATTGCCATTCTGGCCGCCGGTAAAGGGACGCGGCTGAAGTCCAAACATCCGAAAGTGCTGCATGAAGTCGGCGGCAAGCCGCTTCTGGCCCACGTGATCGCAGCGGCGACTAAAGTGGTTCCGGCAAATGACGTGTTCGCTATCGTCGGATATGAGGCCGACCGGGTTCGGAGCGCGGTGGCCGCCTCCGGTATTGGATTCGTGCTGCAACCGGAGCAGCGTGGCACCGGACACGCCCTGATGGTCGCGCGCGAAGCCCTCGCTCCCTACGATCTCATCATCGTTCTCTACGGCGACGCACCACTCATCACCTCACAAACCATTGAGCAATTGCGCGATTTCCATCTTGCAAAGAAGGCTGCGATGACCGTGCTGACGGCGCGGCTGGAAAACCCGGGCGGATACGGGAGAATTGTCCGCAAGAACGCCGGCAGCGACGACGTGAAGGCCATCGTCGAGCAGAAGAACCTGACGCCCGCGCAGCAGAAAATACACGAGGTCAATTCCGGTTTTTACGCGTTTGATGCGAAGCCGCTCTTCAGCCACATCGACAAACTGGGCACCGATAACCACCATGGCGAGTTCTATCTCACCGATATGGCCGCGATTCTCACCAAAGCCAAGCAGCGCGTGGTGGCGGTGCAGGCCCGCGATGCCTACGAAGTCCTGGGCGGCAACACGCGCGCCGAGTTGTCCGAGATCGACCAGCACATGCGCCTGGCCAAGTGCCGGCAGTTGATGGACGAGGGAGTCACGATTCTTTATCCCGAGACCTGCGTAATCGATAACGACGTCGAGGTTGGCGCTGACACGGTCATCGAACCCAGCGTCCAGCTCCGAGGCTCCACCCGCGTCGGCAGCGACGCGCGAATTGGCTCCTACAGCGTAATTCTAAGCTGCGAAATCGGAGACAACGTGCTGGTCCAGACCGGCTGCGTGCTGGAACATTCCGTGATCAGGGCCCGCGCCTCGCTCGGTCCTTACAGCCATCTGCGCCCGGGCTGCGAAGTTTGCGAAGACGCCCACGTCGGAAATTTCGTTGAACTGAAGAAGACCCGCCTTGGCAAAGGCTCGAAAGCAAACCATCTTGACCTATCTGGGAGACACCGAAGTCGGAGAGAAAGTAAATGTCGGCGCGGGAACCATCACCTGCAACTACGACGGAGTGAACAAGCACAAAACCATCATCGAAGACGGAGTGTTCGTGGGCAGCGACAGCATCCTGATTGCCCCAGTTCGCATTGGAAAGGGCGCTTATGTCGCCGCCGCCACCACGGTCACCGAAGACGTCCCGCCGGATTCCCTGGCCCTGGGCCGGGCCCGCCAGATCGTAAAAGAAGGCTGGGCTAGAGCAAAAAGAGAAAAAGCTAAAGCCCAGAAAGCTAAGTAGGGGACGCGGATCGAGCGCTTATTGGCAGCTCGTCCGTCTTGCCGATACGGGCGATGCGTGGAATAAACATTCCGCTATCGAAGTGAGGGCGTGCCCAACCTCGCAGTTCGCCAGCGGATGCAGGCGTAACGGTCTATAAGCCGATCCGACAGCTCGTCCTGCAGCCCAGCGAAGAAAATCCAAGAAGGCAGCGTTCAGTTGAGCCGATAGGGGTCCTTCGACTCCGCACGGATCGGCCGCGAGCGGCACGCATCCTGCGCTCAGGATGACACGGGTAAGTTTCGGAATGCCGCACGCTTACTTCGAGACCGCCGCAAACAACGGCGAGTGCAGCAAGCCCTGAAACTGCTTATCGTCAGCCTTGAAATGCATCTGAAGATTGGAACTGTCCGAGTTGACGGTGACGTTATCCAGTGCCAGCTTTTCCGTGGCCGTTGCCGAAATCTTCTTGTAGAGCATCCCCGCCTTGAGCAGCGAGGACAGCGTGGTCGCGGTCATCGAATCGGAAGTCACCACGTCCAGATCAAAATTCACGCCGCTCTCAAAGTTCATGGTGTAGCGCGAACCCAATATGCGCTTCTTGACCGTATCGTAGTCCGCCAGACCGGCAGCGTCGCCCAAAGCGGAGTGCAGCATGTTCTGTGTTCCCTGCTGATCGAGAACGCTCCACACCGTGCCGGACTCGACCGAACCGATCATGTCCGCGATCTCGGTGTTGCTGTCGAGTGTGTAGGAGTAGCCGTCACGCGCATCCAGCGCTCCGCGCAGGGCGCCGCTATCACCGAAGAGCAGCGTGTTGTCATCGAGAAACGTCATCTGCATACCGGCCGGCATAGGATAAATATCAGAATTGCGCACCTTGATCGGCTTCACTTTGCTCAACCGCATCTTCTTGAGCACGGTGGCCGTGGCGAAATTGTCCTTGCGCGATGCCAACCACGCGCACACCCTGCTTGCCGCTGCGATAGGAAGCGAACGTAAGCTGCTCCACGTCCTTGTCGGGATCAATGCCCACGCCCCGCAGTGCGCCTTCAAACTCCTTGAGGCTGGGCGGCAGCACCTGTTCCTTCAGCGCCATGGCAGTGTCGGAATTCTTGAGCGCGCGATAGTCCACCGAAATGATCTGCTGGATGTCAGAAGGAATCACGGTGCGCGCCGAGCTGCCCAGCGGCATCGACCACGCGGTAGCGCTCAACACGAGAAGAACACAAAGAATACCTTTGGCTGCTTTCATGGACTACCTCGAAGAATATTTGCGTTTAGATGCGATTTATAACTGTATTGTATGCCCATTTGGGCGAAGAAAGACCAAACGAAAGGGCAAGTCTTATGACCAGAGAGGTGCATGACCGGCGCGGATCAGCTCGTTAGGGCTGCAGCCCTTTTTCGAGTTTCCGCGGCAAAGGCAGTGTCTTTCAGTGATTCGAGATTGATCTCCACATTGGCCAGCGCGCCTTGAATCGCCGCCCGCGCCAGAGCCGCTGCTGTGGTCAGGTCCGACTTCATATTCGGATTCGTAATCGGCGTCAGCCTTTCCGCGATACCCAGCACTTCCCTTGCCCGCTCCGCCACACCCAGAGGGACGCTGGTCGCCTGCTTCAAGGCAGCATCAATGACGCCATCCGCACCCGCCGAATCCTTCGCCTGCTTGTAGGCCTTCATCACCGCGTTGTACGACTCCGCGTCAGCATCGATCGCAGCTCTTCAACTCTTCGCGCAGTTGCGACAGCCGGGCGATGGCCTCACTCAACCCGCGCTCGTGCTGCAGGTAAGCCTTCTTGCCGCGAGACATGGAAGCCACCATGGTAGCCAGTCCGGCCGCCATGGCTCCGCTGGCTGCTGCCGCGCTGCCGCCGCCGGGAGTAGCTGTAGGCGCGGCAAGCTGTTCTACAAAAGGCTCAACCCCGGCCCGCAGTCCGCCAATCGCCATCTTGCCGCCCATCACCGCCGCCAGGCGGTTTTCTAGAATCAAAGAAGAATCGAAATTCTCCACCTGCAAGAACCATTCCGCCGCCGACTCCAGCGCCTTCTTTGGAATCAATCCAACAATTTCGCTGCTCAGCGGGATGACCCCGTAGCGGGCCGCTTCCCGCTTCACCACTTCGAATACGCGGTGGATGGGAGTCTGTTCAAAATCCGTCAGGTTCATCGAAACCTGCGCCAGCCCGCGGACCAGGAATCCCGCACCCTTCACGAACCGCAACCCGCCGCTTGAAAAGCGGACCGCCTTTGCGATTTTCTTCGCAATCTCAACATCAGGAGTGTTGAGAAAGACGTTGTAAGCGATAAGAAATTTGCGCGCACCCACGACCGTCGCCCCAGCCGAAGGATGCACTCGCGCCTCACCGAAGTCCGGCTTGCGTGC
This sequence comes from Terriglobia bacterium, assembly GCA_963803655.1. Classification (GTDB taxonomy): domain Bacteria; phylum Acidobacteriota; class Terriglobia; order Terriglobales; family Acidobacteriaceae; genus JAIQFF01. The sequence continues at coordinate 309,646 of CAWDNR010000003.1, read as the reverse complement.
CGGGTTGCTCGCGATGTCCGCGCGTATGCCCTCGAACTGCCCGCGCCGGATGTTTTCCAGGTTCTGCCGCTCAGGCGAAGTTGCCGCCGCTTCGTAGAGGTATACCGGAATCTGAAATCGCTTCCAGATTTCTTCTCCGACATACCGCGCCATGGCCACACAATCTCCAATGGTCATGCCGTCAATGGGAATGAACGGCACAACGTCGGCCGCGCCCATCCGCGGATGCGCTCCTTGATGCTGGTTCAGATCGATCAACTCCGCCGCCTTGCCCACGCCGCGAATCGCTGCCTCCTGGACAGGCTCCCGCTCCCCCACCAGCGTAATGACGCAGCGGTTATGATCGGCATCCATCTCGCGATCGAGCAAGAAGACGCCGTCCATCTTCATGGCCTCGACAATCGCGTCGACTTTAGCCTTGTCACGGCCTTCAGAAAAATTGGGAACACATTCGACAAGAGTTGACATACGCGGAAAAGAATATCACCGAGAGACACCCCATCCTCGTCTCTCCGTTTTTTGGAGAGACAGGATGGGGCCTTTGACGGGAGCCAGTGTTCCTACTGCTGGGGCACAAAGTCTTCCATCGCCGCCTTGCGCATCAAATCGGGCGGCAGCAAACCCTGAGCCAGAATAAAGTCATGAAACTTCTTCTGGTTGAATTTAGTTCCGAGCGCCGCTTCCACATCTTTTCGCAAAGCGATCAGCTTGGTGTAACCATAGAAATAGCTGTTGGCCTGGCCGGGTGAGCGATAGGTGTAGCGTTCCACTTCCTCCTCGGCGAAGGCATGAGACTGCACCACGTCCTGCTCCAGAACGCGAAACGCTTCCGCCGGCTGAATCTTCCCCGCTTGCAATTCGGGATCGAGAAACGCCCGCGCCGCCCGCATCAGCCGGTAGTCAAGCGACACCAGTTGTCCCTCCGGCGGCATGTGAGGCCGGATCAGGTACTCCGAATATAGTCCCCAGCCTTCCACATTGGTGCTGTTGAAAGCATAGCGAACCCGCGCCAGGGACACTCCATGTTCGAGCATGGAATCAAACTGCAGTTCGTGCCCGGGTCGCGCCTCGTGTGCGGTGAGCGTCCAGGCCGCTGCATCGAACGTAAAGTCGTCATATGGTTCGGAACTAGTTTGACCCGGTCCGGCGGGAATATTCAGAGGTAAAACAAACTCGCCCTTCTGTCCGGTGTTGTGCAGGAACGGCGGAGGCACCATGTGCGGCGCCGGCTGCGCCGCGGTCTCGGCCGCGGTGGCAATCCGGATGCGCGCCGGGCGGTCCGGCAAGGTGACAATCTGTTTCTCGACGATGATCTTTTCGATCTGCTTCAGCCGCTCCTGGTAAAACGGCAGAATGGCATCGCCCACCAGCTGTTGCTTTTTCAGCTCGCGGATCACGTCGCGATAGTCGCTCGAAGGCAGATGCCGTTCTTTCGCGACCTGTTCCGCAATCGGCTTCATTTCGGCTTGAATATCGCTGAATGCCTGATGTGCCATGGCGGCAAGCTGACCGGGAGGAATGTCGATGCCGTAGTCCTCAAGATTGAGCGCATACTCCTCGGGCGGAAGACGGAAATCGTCGCGGGCCTTGGGCAGCACATTGGCTTTCGTCCACGCGTCGTAGTCGATCAGTTGGGACCTGAGCTTATTGAAAGGCTCCTGCCAGCCGGTCAGTTTGTACTTCTCGAGCAGCGTAGCGATGCCCTCCATGTAGTTGGGGTCGCGTGCAAGCTCGGTCTCAATCTCGGTGCGCGCGGGATAGACCACGCCCGGCTTGGCTATCTGCTCGATCACCCGCTGCTTCAGGATTTCAGCCAGCGGCTTGTATCCAGGTTCCAGCCCGGCGTATTTGCGAACGCGGACCACTGCCGCGGGCCGCCGTTCCGAAGATGTCTGCTCATCCAGCAAAACCCGCAATCCTCGAAAGACCCTTTGACTCGCATTCAGAAAATCCACTCTGTGAGCGCGCTCGAAATCTAGCTCCCGGAATTGCAATTCCACGGCGCGGATCACGATCTGGAGGTCCTGCGCCACTTCCTTCTGCTTCTGCTGCCCAACCGCGCTCTTGAAAGTCGAGAGTACGGCTTCGGCCTCCTGCCGCTCCTGGTCCTCATCGGCCAGGGTCGGTTGAGAGACGTCCGTATCAAACTGGCTCAAGCCCTCATTCGAACCCAGCTTCAGGAGTGTGCTTCATTTCGACCGCCAGCAGCAGATTCGTGTACTTATTGCTGGCAGCAATCCAGTCCGCTGGCGTTTCTTGCGCGCAGACCGGCAGACCCATGAGGGCGATTGCCAGGCTCAGTGTGATTCTGCGTTTCAACGTAGTCTCCTAAAATCTTTATTGTTTTGCTTTACCGCTGCCAAAGAACTTACCGATTCCCAAACGCACCTGCACCGTGTTGATGCCGGAGTTGCGATCACCCAGGCCCGCATTGGAGATATGCATATACCGCAGCTCCACGCTCCAGTTGCGCGAGTCTCCCAGAAAGTGCGTGCCCAGCGCCGCGGAAGAGGTGAAGTTTACCCGGTCAGTCCCGGTCGGGACGTCGTGGTTAGTAAACAGGGTGCCGCCACTGAGTTCCAGGTAGGGCACCACTCGTCCGCGAGTAGCAAAGTTCCATTTCAGATTCAGCGGGTTGAAACCGGCTCCGAACGCGGTGTTGGAAGGCTGGAATACCAGAAAGAGCGGGACTGCATCCAGCGCGTATTCGAATCTTCCTTTAAGAAATCCAGGCCCGTGGGGCCGGGTCAGAATCCACCCATAACGCAGCCCGGCGTTCCACACTCCGGTGTTCGAAGTACCCCCTGGGACAGAGTGGCCACCGCCGGTCCAAAGCTGTATCTCGTGGCCGCCGTCCTCAATTCGGGCCTGCGCCCATGACAGCGAGGCGAAGAGCAGCAGCATTGCTCCCAACAATTTCTTCATGAAGTACTCGATCCGGCATTGGCGGGCTAAGACTGGTCAAGATACCGCAAACTTCCAGGCATGACAAACTGTGGTGCGCAGGCGACTCGCCCGCGTGCCTGCATTGCCTATGGGTAGCCGGGTTTTTCGAGCACGAGGCAGCAGCCCTAGGCTGAAACCACGAAAGATGGCACGGCTATTCCGGCCTGATTGGCCGGCGTCGGTCACAAGATCCAGCCGGCGGACAGGTGGCGACGGCACGCGGGCGGGTCGTCCGCTCCACAATCAACTTAGTCAAGTTACAAGCCCAGTCCGCCATCCACCGTTAGGATTTGTCCGGTAATGAAGTGCGGTGCCGTGGCAAAGAAGAGCGCCGCAGCAGCAATTTCCTCGCCCTTGCCATTGCGCCGCATCGGAGTCTCGCGGGCCATCTTCTTCATGAATGCGGCCGCTGATTTTTCTCCCAGATCGATCATCCCCGGGGCGATGCAATTGACCGCGATCTCGGGCGCAAGCGCTTTGGCCATCACCTTGGTCAGCATATGTACCGCCGCTTTGGACGAACAATAGTGAGCATGACTAGCCCAGGGACGCAGTCCGCCCAGCGAGCCCATGTTGATGATTTTTCCTCGCCTTTCCCGCAAATGCTTCAGCGCTTCGCGCGAAACCAGAAACGGACCGCGAGTGTTGGAGTCAAAGATGTCGTCCCATTGCTTCAGCGTGAGCTCTCCGAATTCGGCGGTCTCGTAGTTGGCGGCGTTGTTAACCAGGATGTCGATTCCGCCCAGCTCCTTTGCCGTCTCCTTGATTGCCGACCGGACGCTCTTTTTGTCGGTGATGTCACAACGCAGAGCCACGGCCCGTCCGCTGAAGCTCCCAACGTCGATCACAGTATGTTGGGCGTCGCGCGCGGAGTTGCGAAACGTGATAGCCACATCCGCCCCCGCCTCAGCGAACGCCAGAGCCATGGCCCGCCCCAGGCGCCGCGCCCCGCCCGTAATGAGGACGGCCTTGCCGGAGAGAGGTTTGGCGTGAGGGCGATCCATGCAGAGGATTGTAATTGAGGGCTGCAGTTCGGCACTTAGCAATTAGCAATGGCAATTGGCGAGACACGGTTCATCGAAGGAAATGGCTAAGTGCCAATTGCTAATTGCAATTGCCAAGTGCTTTCCCCCTTGCTAAACTCCGCCCATGGCGGAGCCGCGCCAAGTCGTCGTCTATTCCCGCAAGGGCTGTCACTTGTGCGAGATCGTCAAGGAAACGCTGACTAAGTTGCACCGGCGCGGGGGCTTTACCTGGCGGGAAATTGATGTCGAAAGCGACGACGAACTGCGCCGCAGATTCACCGACGAAGTCCCGGTCATCTTCATCGACGGCCACAAGGCTTTCAAATACCACATGGACGAGCGCGAATTCCTGCGCAAGCTGGCCAGCTAGTTTTTTGGTTGGCGCCCGCCCTGGCCGCTCCACTGGGCGGGCGAGAAGCCCGCCAGACAGCCAGTGGGACGCCGACGCCACTTTCGTACACCATCGATTTGCACCCTCCGTAACATCCCATTTTCAAATGTCCGCAAGTAACATTACAAGCTAGCCCTCTCTCCAACCTGAGAAACGAGAGAAATTCACATGCGGATATACAAAATGGCGTCTTGCTTTCCCGTCCTCTTCTTCCTCTTCACCTGTGCCGGCCACGGGCAGTCCCTGGGTGACGTGGCCCGCGAGCAGCGGCAGAAGCAGCAGGCAAAAGACCCGAAAGCCGCAGCCAAGGTCGTTACCAATGACGAGATCCCGGAGTCTACAGATGCCTCCGCCAGCTCTTCGGACGACACCGATGCAGCGCCCGAGTCTTCCGCGCCGGCCGCCCGCAGCGCCGAAAAGAAGACTGCGGAACAATGGAAAGCTGAGATCGAGGCCAGAAAGTCAAGAGTTGCGACCCTGCAAAGTCAGGTGGAAAAACTGAACGACTCGGTTCACTTTGTCGAAGCCAATCGCTATTACAACGGCGTCCAGTACAACCAATATCAGCTGAAAAAGCAGCAGGAGGCACAACGCCTGCAAAAGCAACTGGACACGGAGAAAAAAGCGCTGGTTGATGCCCAGGAATCCGCGCGCAAGGATGGTTTCGGAACCGCGGTCTACGACCCTGGAAAGTGAGGCGGGTGCCCATCCTCGTCTGTCCGTTTTTTGGAGAGACAGGGTGGGGATGTTCCGTCACTCGCCGGTTAGGAACTTGAACTGCGCCGCACTCAGCGGCACCACACTCAATCTCCCCTGCCGCACCAGCGGAGAATCAGCAAAAAGCTTCTCGGCCTTGACTTCAGCCAGAGTCACCGGCTTGCCGAGCGCCTTCCCTGCCTTGATGTTCACCTGGGGATTCTTGGGATCTGAGGCATCCACCGAAACCACCGACGCCGTCCCCACCGCGCTCTTGCGCTCGCCAGTTTCGTAAATCACCAACCGGTCGCCAGGCTTCATCTCACGCAGATGCCTTAAGGCAACGGGATTTGCCACTCCGTCCCAGACGGTGTTCTTGTCTCGCTGCAAGTCGGCAAACGAGTATGCGGTAGGTTCAGTCTTCAGTAAGTAATCCATAAAGGAAATTTGAGATTGCTGATTGTAGATTTCAGATTGGAAACTCGAAACGTGGAGTTTAAATCTGAAATCTACAATCCGAAATCTGCAATGCCCTACTGCGGCTTGTCCTTCGAATCCTTGTCCGGCGGCTTCTGCGGCTCGGGCTCGTCTTTCTTCTCCTCCGGATGGTCTTCGTAGATAGAATATTGCCCCACTGGCCGCTTCATCTTGACTGTGATCTCCACCGCCGGCCTGTCGATAGCGTAATCGTTGCCAAACGTCTGGAAACCGGTCGCCAGCACCTGCACTCGCAGCTTGCCGTACGGCACACCGTCAAAGCTGGCCTTGCCGTCCGCATCGGTCTTGATCTGCAGGCCGCCTTTCGCCTGCTTGCCGTTTTTCTCCACCGGATGCATGACCACACTGGCGTTGCGGATCGGCTTGCCACTGTAGTCTCGAATGACGATGAAGTTCAGCACCGCCATGTCGTCCTGTGCCAAGGCCACAGTAGCCAGCAGAACCGCGGTTGCGAAGCCGATCACGATCTTTCTCATGGCCGATTCCAATTCTAAGCACGCTGGCTCCCGCTGTCACTTGGAACCAACCTGGAACCAACGACGAAGTGACGTCGTGGTTCATCCCTTGCTGTCGAAATTACAAATCCCGTGTAAGATACTGTTGTTAAATATGTTACAGAGTATCAACTCCGAACCGGTTGACAATGCCCCAGCCGTTTGCCTACAATTAGCACTCGCCAACAATGAGTGCTAACAAGCAGTTGGTCAGTTTCTCTTAGCAATCACACCCGATTCTAACTCAACACGAACGAAAGGAGTCAGCAAGTATGGCAAAGTTCACCCCGTTACACGACCGCCTGTTGGTTCGGCGGATTGAAGAAGGTGAGACCACCCGTGGTGGCATCATCATCCCCGACAGCGCCAAAGAAAAGCCGCAGGAGGGCGAAGTAATCTCCGTCGGCAAAGGCAAGAGCAACGATGAAGGCAAGGTGTTTCCCCTGGCAGTGAAAGAGGGCGACCGCATCCTGTTCGGCAAGTACTCCGGCACCGAAATCAAGCTGGATGGTGAAGATTTCATCATCATGCGCGAAGAGGAAGTCCTGGGCATCCTGACCGGCGCCGCCAAGAAAGAGCTCGCCGGATCGCGCCGCTAACTGAGAACCGAGTACTGAAAACAGCAACTGGTTTTTCTAATTTCGCAGGCCAAGCCTGCCATCACAGCGATAGGAGATTTCAGATATGGCAAAGCAGATCGTACATGGCGAGGAGTCGCGACAGGCGATTCTCCGCGGCGTCAACCTGTTGGCTGACGCGGTAAAAGTCACTCTCGGCCCCAAGGGCCGCAACGTGGTCATTGAAAAGAAATTCGGTTCACCCACCATCACCAAGGACGGCGTCACCGTCGCCAAGGAAATCGAACTCAAGGACTCACTCGAAAACATGGGCGCGCAGATGGTGCGCGAAGTGGCCAGCAAGACGTCGGATGTTGCCGGAGACGGCACCACCACCGCTACCGTTCTGGCCCAGGCGATCTATCGCGAAGGCGTGAAGACCGTCGCAGCCGGCGCCAACCCGATGGCCATGAAGCGCGGCATCGAGAAGGCAATCACCGCAATTTGCGGCAGCCTCGACAAGGAAGGCAACCGCGTCAAAGGCGAACTCGACAAGTTCTCCAAGCCCGTCACCGGCGACATGATTGCGCAAGTCGGCACAATCAGCGCCAACAACGACGAAACTATTGGCAACATCATTGCGCAGGCCATGAAGAAGGTGGGCAAGGATGGCGTCATCACCGTCGAGGAAGCCAAGACGCTTGAGACCCAGTTGGATGTCGTCGAGGGCATGCAGTTTGATCGTGGGTATCTCTCTCCTTACTTTGTGACCGATCCCGAGCGTATGGAAGTTTCGCTCGAGAACGCGTACATCCTGATCAACGAGAAGAAAATCAGCTCGATGAAAGATTTGCTGCCGCTTTTGGAGCAGATCGCGAAGAGCGGCAAGCCGCTTCTGATCGTGGCTGAAGACGTCGAAGGCGAAGCGCTCGCTACCCTCGTCGTCAACAAGCTGCGTGGCACGTTGCAAGTCGCAGCCGTCAAGGCTCCTGGCTTCGGCGATCGCCGCAAAGCCATGCTGCAGGACATTGCCACCCTCACCGGCGGCAAAGCCATCACCGAAGACCTGGGCATCAAGCTGGAGAACGTCCAGATCTCCGACCTCGGCCAAGCCAAGAAGATCACCGTGGACAAGGACAACACTACGTTGGTCGAAGGCAAGGGCAAGCACTCCGAGATCGAAGGCCGGGTGAAGGAAATCCGCAGCCAGATCGAAAAAACCACCAGCGACTATGACCGCGAGAAGCTGCAGGAGCGGTTGGCGAAACTGGTTGGCGGCGTGGCTGTGATCAAAGTCGGAGCCGCGACCGAGACCGAAATGAAAGAGAAGAAGGCTCGCGTCGAAGATGCGATGCACGCAACCCGCGCGGCCGTGGAAGAAGGCATTGTCCCCGGCGGCGGCGTGGCCCTGGCCCGTTGCGTCAGCGCTCTGGACAAGCTGAAGCTCGAAGGGGATGAGCAGATCGGTGTCAACATCGTGAAGCGCGCCCTGGTTGAGCCGTTGCGTCAGATCTCCGAGAACGCCGGAGAAGAAGGCGCAATCGTCCTCGGCAAGGTCAACGACTCGAAGGACAACAACTTCGGCTACAACGCCCTGACCGGCGATTATGAAGATCTGGTCAAGGCGGGCGTGCTCGATCCGACCAAAGTGGTGCGCACCGCACTGCAGAACGCCGGCTCGATCGCGTCGTTGATGCTGACCACCGAAGCCCTGGTAGCGGAGATCCCGGAAGAGAAAAAGGGAGCTCCGGCCGGCGGCGGACACGGCGGCGGTATGGAAGGCATGTACTAAGAGCAGCTTCTAGCTATTAGCTTATGGCTTGAACCGAAGCCCTGCGCGCAAGCGCGGGGCTTTTGTTTTGGTGTCCGAACATGTGTGACAGCTTGGGGGTGAAAGTCCCCTGCTCAACCTGGTGGAGGTGAAGAGCTAGCTAGAGACGGGATGACAAGGAGAGGAGTATTTTGGGACACGCTTGCTTTGCCGAGCTTTGCTCGGCTGGGCGGACCCTTCGACCTCGCTCGGGGCAGGCTTGGGCGTCCCGTGCTGGTGCCTGCACGAGGGGGACGCTCGCGCCCACATTGTCCCTTCCCACCTTTCGCACGCGGGGTGCGGCACCCGCTAGAACATGGTGTTGGAGTTTGCAGATGTCGGCGGGATGGGCTGGAGGACATCCCAGTGCTCGACGATTTTCCCGTTCTCGTCCAGACGAAAAATACCCATCCCGGCCCAGTCTGAGTCGTGGGGCCATTGCTGATAACAGTGCAGCACCACATAGCTGCCCTCTGCGATCACCCGTCTGAATTCGACGTGCTTTCCGGGGTATTCCGGCGCCATGCGGATGAAGTAGGCGATGAACGCCTGTTTCCCGTCCGCGACCATGGGGTTGTGCTGGATGTACACGTCTCCCACGTATTTGTCGACGGCCTCGGCGGGTTGACACTGATTGAACATCAGATCGTAGAAAGCCGTCACTGTCTGTTTGTTCTGCTCCAACTTTTGCGTGCTCATTCCGTCGCCTCTGGAGTTGCGCTCGAAACCGTAAGGGTACGCCTTTTTCTGAACCTGACGGCTGGCCCCGGCTGTCACGTGCATCCCGACACGCACTCACTCGCCTACAGCATTGTCTGTAGCGCGGATTTTCCTGCTGACTCGCCGAAATTCCTCATCTTCGTTTTCCCCGTGTCGTATCCCGCAGAAAACGTGGGCCCTTGGCCTTGGCAATCCTCGTGCTCTTACCACGCAGGAGATCGAATCTGGAGGTAATCATGCCCAGCATACATGTTGATAAGGTCGGTGAAATGACGGTGGTTGAATGTGAAGGACGGTTTGTCCGCAGTGACGAGGCGTTCAAGCTGCGTGACGCGGTTACCTCGCAACGCGATGCCAACGTCATTGTGCTGGACCTCACCGAGATGCGCGCCATCGGCGGCGGGGGGATTGGCGTGATGGTGTTCCTGCAGCGCTGGTGCCGTGATCACGATATTCGATTCAAGTTGTTCAATCCCTCGCGGGCTGTGCAGGAGAGGTTGGAGAATACGAACGCGATGTCGGAGTTCGATATTGCTTCGCTGGACGAGATGATGGCATTGCTTGGCCGGGCCGATAGGCGATACGCGCTGGCTTCCTGACAGCTCACTGCACGCGCAGAATCAGTTGCGTGCCGTTGTCCAGATGCACATTCCCCGTGTTTGAGCTCAATACGGCCGCCGGGCCTGACGTGTCCAGGGAGAGGCCTTTTATGCCGACTACTCCCTTGCTGGTGGGACTGAGCGGGATGACGGTTGAAGTGTTCCGCCCCATGGGGTCAGGAATGGGTGCGAGGTCGCCAGGATATCCAGACGGGCCGCCCGAAGTCGAAGCGTCTCCCATGGGGGCGCGTTGGCCCGGCATGGTAGGAGCTCCGCCTGCTGGACGATCAGCTCGAGGCACACTTGCTTCCGCAGCGGAACCGTACTGCAAGGGTCTGGCGATAGCCTGGATTCCCACCTGCAGCGGTACTTCGTGTCCGTCTTTCAGTAGCATGCGATCGAAGATGATGCCTACCATCGAATCTGGAGAAGTTTTGCTGCGGGCCTTCGTCTCGGTCACATGGCCAACGATTTTCGTGTTGCGGGGAACCACGATCTGACCGTGCGCCAATAGATCGGTCGCGGTCCTGGCCTCGATCCGGTCGTTCGCCTTACTTTTCCTGGCGTCCAGCGACTTCGACAATTCGACGGAAAGAAGAGTTCCCGACGGTGGCGCGCACGGCTGGCGGGGCGGAATTCTGGGCGTTCGCAGGGGCGTTCTGGCCAGGCGAATTCGCGGTGGTTGGTTCCGTAGAGACTTGTGCCAGCGACGTCGCGGCTAAGACCAATATCACAAATGCTAAGAAAAGGCCCTTGCTCATCTTTCACTCCCTGGTCCCGTCGTTCCTGGTCCCTGCTAGGTATGATGCGTCCGGCTAGAACCAGGTTCCTTTCCTATAGTTCCTGTACTCCTCGCCGAACCTGGCTTCGAGAACCTGCGCCTCTCGGTGGGCGCGAGCCATCTGGATGGGAATCAGCACCAGCAAGAGGAGGAGCGCATAACGATACTGCAAAGCAATCAGTACGCCTACCAGCAACAAAGCGCTGAACACGTAGATCGGGTTTCTGATCTTGGAATAGATACCCCAGGTTACAAGTTCTCGGGCTTGCGGGGTCACGGAAAACGACTTTCCCAACTGCCAACGCGCGGTAAAGAGCAAGACAGCGGCGGGGACGGCGATACAGAACCCCGCGAAGCGTGCAGCTTTCCACGCACCCGGACGGAAGGCGACAATCCCGATGACGATCAGCACCACGCAGAATTGCACGATGAAGAGTGGCGTGATCTTTCCGTTGCTGGCCGCAGAGGTTGGCATGGGCGCTATTTTACGAATCCCTTGCGAATACTGTGGATAAAATCGGTGTAAGCCGGAGTGGAACCGGCGGCCCGAACCGTCATCGCCACCTGGCCGCGGTGATAGGCCGAATGCGTGATCAAGTGCATAAGGATGTCATCCCTGCGGCTGCTCCAGGGTTCACCCTTGCTGTTGCGATAGCGTATCGTTTCGCCTAGATCGGCTTCACTGCTGTTGGCCAAGTAAAGCTTCCACAGTGAGGGTAACTCCGCCGCTTGCTTATCACATTCTTCGATGGTGAACTTAGGCCAAACCGGAAGCGTCTGCGGCTTCTGTTCGAGCCGTTCCATCCACAAGCGCTCTGCCGAAAATATGTGAGCCATCAATTCCAGGGCGCGAGGCTGGGGCGTAGCCGCAGTGCGTAAGCCCGCCAGCACTTCCTCATTCGCCCACGCATCATAGGCAAAGAGACGAGTGAAATGTGCAATCGCGTCCATAACACTATTCAAACACAGGCGGTGGTTCTGCGTACATGAGCCCGGGCAGGGGCGATGCGGTTAAGAAAAACAGCCCCGCCATGAGGCGGGGCTGGTAGACGTAGCGGCGACTCCGCAAATAATTCAGTCTTAGTTCTTATGTTTTTCGTTCTTTTCGTTCTTTTCTGCATGTCTTCTTTGGCTTCGTGAGCGGCAGCCTGATGGCCCGCCATCGAGAGCGCAGCCATGAAGGGCGCTGCGTCAGCAGGCGGTGTCACGTGGCCGGTAAGGACTTTGCGGAAACCCACATCCCGGCCATAGATGGAGGTGGTCGAATCCGCGTCCTGTTCGATCACGGCACCCTCCAAAGTCAGGCCAGCAAATACGCCTTTGGAACGGGAGTAAGTCAGCAGCTCCGCATTCATTTTCCAGTCAGTGCCAGCGGATGCATGACGCCCCACCGGGCCGGCCGCAGCGGAGCCTTCCCCGCTAAGCTGGAATTTGCTCGAAAGCAGGTGCTGCAACCCCTTGTCATTCATCACCAGCATCACCAAGTCGACGCCTTCAGCGCCGATCTGAAGACCCCAGCTTCCGCCGCCGACGGAGATGAATGCGGGCGCGCTCCAGCCCGTCGCGGTGCGACAACTGGCAACCCCGCGGCCGTGTTTACCGCCGAAAATGAAGCCGGCCTTGATCAGGTGCGGGACCACGACGATGCATTTCGCATTGTCCAGCACTTCTTCCGGGATGCCCTTGTCCGGCGCGTCCATGATTTGTTTGAGCACATCGCCGGAATTCCGCAACCGCTCAACGGAATCCTCTTTAGCATCGGCCCAAGCCATGCTGGCGAGTATCGCGACTAAGCTCACGAACACTGCAATTGATCTTTTCAAGTGTTCCTCCTTAGAAAGGCTGAGATGTGTTGACGAAGGCAACATTGCCGCTCGTCAGATTTCTCTGATAAAACTTGCCTCAGACCGCTGGTCTGCGGCCGGTTATTAGTTGGATCAGAAGGACCACGACTGCAACCACCAGAAGAATGTGGATGAACCCGCCCAGGGTGTACGAACTGACGAGTCCGAGTAACCACAGAACTAGCAGAATCACAAAAATCGTCCAAAGCATGAGTCACCTCGTTAGTCATTGAGTAACCCGTCCCAGCGACCTCACTGTGATCCGGATTGGTACCTCGGAGTTGCATGCGCGCAGTCGGGGAAAGACTGTAGAAATGCAGGAATAATCTTGATCAGCCTCGCAACTCCGCACCGGCTGACAGCGGACTCTTGAATTTGTGCGGACGCAGGGGTAGGGTTGATTCGAATGGGCGCTTAATATCTGTGATTTTGTTTTGCGCATGTCCGGACGAAGACGTCGAGACGGTTGATATCCGGAGTGATGATCATTTCGTCTAAGTGACTAAAGACGGTTCATTCAGGAGGAGGCGGCCATGAAGCGTAGACATTTCATCATCGCGAGCAACCTGCGGAGTCGGGGCGGCGTGGATCGGCTCCCGAGACTTGGCCCGGGCCATGAGTGCGTTACCGGCTTTGCCGCGCAAGTTCAACGCGGCCGATACTGTGGTGCTGGGCAAGACCGGTATCACCACCAGTCGTCTCGCCATGGGAACCGGCACAGTCGGCAGCGGACATCATTCTCATCAGACTGCGCTCGGGGTGAAAGGTCTGTCGGATCTCCTGCTCAACGGCCATGACAATGGTTTGCGATTCTTCGATGCCGCGGATGCCTATGGAAGCCATCCTCATGTGGCCGAAGCGCTCAAACATATTTCTCGCGACAAAGTCACTGTGCTTACCAAGACTTGGGCGCGCGATCCGGTCGAAGCCCGCGCTGACATCGATCGTTTTCGCAAAGAGTTAGGAACCGACTATCTGGATATCTGCCTGATGCACTGTCTTACGGAAGGCGACTGGACTGAGCGCTACCGTGGAGTCATGGACGTTTTTTCCGAAGCCAAGGAAAAAGGAGTCATCCGGGCCCATGGCTGCTCCTGCCACAGCATTGAGGCGCTACGCGCGGCGGCCAAGTCGCCCTGGGTCGAAGTCGATCTGGTGCGGATCAATCCGATTGGCTCGCACATGGATGCCGATCCCGACACCGTGGTGAGCGTGCTGCGCGAAATGAAGGCCGCCGGAAAAGGGATTGTCGGCATGAAGATTCTCGGCCAGGGCGACCTGCGCAATCGGCAGGACGAGGCTTTGAAATATGCGCTGTCGCTGGGCGTGCTCGACGCCTTCACCATCGGCGCGGAAAGCAAGACCGAGCAGGAAGACCTGATCCGCAGAATAGCGGCAGCTGCTTAGACGCGGGCCACAGATTGACACGGATCTTCACGGATCAGGAACAATTCTTCAGGTTTATCCGCTAAATCGGTGAAAGTCTGTGGCCGCTTTGCCTTACTGGACTGTCTTCAACGGCACACGCAGGTCGCTTCCTGTCATCTCCTTTGGCTGAGGGATACCTAACATGCCCAGCAGCGTGGGCGAGATATCGCGCAGGGAGCCGCCTGGCTTCAGCGAGAATTTCTTTTCATTCTCCGCGACTACAATAAATGGCACCGGGTTCGTTGTGTGGGCGGTGTGCGGGCCACCGGTGGCGGGATCGATCATCATCTCGGCGTTGCCATGATCGGCCGTAATCAGTAGTGCGCCACCCTTGGCGCGGACCACCGGCTCGATCCGGCCCAGGCAGGCGTCCACGGTTTCGACCGCCTTGACCGTCGGCTCGATTTTTCCGGAATGCCCGACCATGTCGGCGTTGGCAAAATTTACGATGATGACATCGAACGTTCCATCCTCGACCGCGTTGATGACCGCGTCGGCAATTCCGGTGGCGCTCATCTCCGGCTTCAGGTCGTAAGTAGCGACTTTTTGTGACGGCACCAGTAAACGGTCTTCCCCGGGAAATGGCTGCTCGACTCCGCCATTGAAGAAGTACGTCACGTGAGCGTACTTCTCGGTCTCTGCTACCCGCAGGTTGCGGAGGCTCGCCTGTCCCATCACGTTGGCCAAGATATTATCCAGTGACTCCGGCGGGATCACTACCGGAAGAGAAAATTTCTTGTCGTACTGAGTCATGCAGACATACTGCAAGTTCTTGGGCACACGATCGCGGGGGATGGCAGTGTCAAGATCAGAAGCCCCAGGCAGATCGCCTCCCCCTTGCGGATTCAGGCCGCTGTTGCGTGTCAGGGCCCGGGTGATCTGGCGGACGCGATCGGCGCGGAAGTTGAAGCAGATGCATGAATCCTCGTCGCGTATGGTGGTCAGCGGTTCGCCGCGATTGTCCACGCAAACGAAGGGCACGATGAATTCGTCGGTCACACCTTTGTTATAGGAGTCTTTCGCTCCCTGCACCGGGTCCACATATTTGCCGCCTTCACCGTCTCCGAAAACCATTGCATTGAACGCCTTGGCAATGCGTTCCCAGCGGCGGTCGCGATCCATGGCGTAATAGCGGCCGTTCACCGAGGCGATTTTTCCCGTGTTGTACTCGCGCATCTTCTGTTGCAGTTGTTCCAGATATCCGGCGCCGTTGGTGGGCAGGGTGTCGCGGCCATCCATGAAGGCATGTACGAAGACCCGGTCAACACCGTTTTGCTTCGCCATTTTGAGGAGAGCATAGAGATGGGTTTGATACGAGTGCACTCCGCCATCTGAAAGCAGTCCGAACAGATGCAGCCGGCGGCCGCCCGAGCGCGCGTTCTTCATGGCGCTAAGCAGAACAGGATGCGAGAAGAACTCGCCGTTTTGAATCATGAGCTCAATGCGAGTGCTGTCCATGTGCACGATGCGCCCGGCGCCGATGTTGAGATGGCCGACTTCGCTGTTGCCCATCTGGCCCTCGGGCAGGCCAACGTACTGGCCGCTGGTCTGAATCAGAGTGTTGGGATATTCGCGCAGGAGACGGTCGTAAGTGGGCTTGCGAGCCAGTGCAATTGCGTTGGCTTTGGTTTCGGCGCGGAATCCCCAGCCGTCAAGGATGACCAGCACAAGTGGTTTGGGACGATTCATTAAGCTCCTGACATTGTGTCTGGCTCGCCGGAAACTGATTACGGAGGCGCAGAGGAACAAGAGAAATTGGAAAGAACAGAAATTATAGGCGAGGGGAAGAGGTTTTCAAATCCGCGACCGCATAATATAGTCGTGGTGGCCTGTATCCATTCCCACTTCCTCAAGTTACGGATCGCTGTCAAAGTCTTGTTCGACACGAACGGAGAAATATATGCCCATAAGCGAACTTCTACTGACTGAATTCGATGCTGAAATGAAGACGACGCGCACTATGTTGGAGCGCATCCCTGCGGGTAAGGAGGACTTCCGGCCTCATCCCAAATCAATGCCGCTGAACAAACTTGGTCCACACGTGGCCGAGCTGGCCGGATTTGGCCATACTGTCCTCACCACCCCCGAGCTTGATTTCTCCAAAGGCAGCGCCAAGCGTGTGGCCTTTGAGTCCGCAGACCAACTGGTGCGGGTCTTCGATGAGGGCGCAGCCAAGGTTCGCGCCGCGCTCAAGAACATGCCGGATGAGGCGTGGACCCAGAACTGGAAGCTGAGCTTTCAGGGCAAGCCCATCTTCGACGGATCACGTTTTCTGGCTTATCGACAAATGTTTATCAATCACCTGGTGCATCACCGCGCCCAACTCGGCGTGTACTTGCGCCTGAACGATAAGCCCCTGCCTGCCACGTATGGGCCTTCGGCGGACGATACGATGGGATTCTAGTTAGGATCGTGTGGGACGGACACTATTGTCATCGCCTTTGAAGTCGGTTTTGGTTTGGACATCTTGGCCTGTCTGATTGCGGCAGCCTCGAACTTGTCTCCAGGACTTAACGTCCAAGTCAAAAGCGGGCGGGCAACCGTGTCCGCCCCACAGAATCTTAGCGCTTGACTACCCTCCAAAGTTCAAGGCTTTCAGCCCCAGGAACCGCGCCGCATCGCCCAACTCTTCTTCGATCCTGAGCAGCTGGTTGTATTTTGCGATGCGATCGGTGCGCGAGGCTGATCCTGTCTTGATTTGTCCTGCTCCGGTCGCTACGGCCAGGTCGGCAATAAATGTGTCTTCAGTCTCTCCCGAGCGGTGCGAGATGATGGACGTATAGCCGTTGCGCCGCGCCAGATCGATCGCGTCCAGAGTTTCGCTGACCGTGCCAATCTGATTGACCTTGATCAGAATGGAATTGGCCACGTGCTTGTCGATTCCCTCTTGCAAGAACGTAGACATTGGTAACGAACAAATCGTCGCCGACGAGTTGGATCTTTCCTCCCAGCTCTTTGGTGAGATTCTGCCAGCCCTCCCAGTCGTTTTCCGACAAACCATCTTCGAGCGACACGATTGGGTAGTCGTTTGCCCATTTCGCCCAGAAGCGGACCATGTCGTCGGAACTCTTCGTTGACTTGTCGGATTTCTTGAAGACGTACTTGCCATCCTGATAGAACTCGCTGGCCGCGGGATCGAGCGCGATGGCGATCTCTTCTCCCGGCTTGTATCCTGCCTGGGTGATGGCTTCGAGAACCACTTCAATGCCTTCGACATTCGATTTCACAGACGGCGCGAAGCCGCCTTCATCGCCGACTGCGGTGTTGTAGCCACGCTTTTTGAGCACGCCTTTCAAAGTATGGAATACCTCGACGCCCCAGCGCAGCGCCTCCGAAAAAGATTCCGCCCCCACCGGCATGACCATGAATTCCTGAAAGTCCACATTGCTGTCGGCGTGCGCTCCGCCGTTGAGGATGTTCATCATCGGCGTGGGCAGAATGTTGGCGCCGGCTCCGCCGAGATAACGGTAAAGCGGCAGGCCGAAGGCGGCGGCCGAAGCCCGCGCTGCCGCCATCGAAACCGCCAGGATGGCATTGGCGCCCAGACGAGCTTTGTTTTCGGTGCCGTCCAATTCGAGCATTTTCTGATCGATGGCACGCTGGTCGGCGGCGTCCAGGTTGGCCAACGCGTCGGCAATTTCACCATTCACATTTTCCACTGCCTTGAGCACGCCTTTACCCACATAGCGTTGCTTGTCACCGTCGCGCAGCTCGACTGCTTCGTGCTCGCCCGTAGATGCTCCGCTCGGAACTGCTGCGCGGCCGCGGGTTCCATCTGCTAGCGTGACTTCCGCCTCGACCGTGGGATTGCCACGAGAATCGAGAATCTCCCGCGCCTGGATTTCCTGAATCTGGGTGATGACGTCCATGATTGCTGTATGGGCCTCGTTCTGTTTGTGTGGTGAGACTGGCGATTATATCGGTTTTTTCGCGTGTGGCGCGGGCGCCTTCGCCCGCGTGACGACAGCAGAGCTTTGAGCGGTCGGGGGGCCGTCCCCACTGTGGTTAGAGATGTACTATTTCATTGCCCTAGCCGAGAGTTTCGCGGTCGGGGGCGCCCGCGCCACACGGGCTCCCCACCGCCCGTGTCTACGCTGGTTCCTCGAGTTTTTCACAGGCTGCGAGCAGCGGCTTGTGCTCTAGAGTCGCAACAGGATGTCCGATCGCACAGAAACTCTGGCAGTCGGCTCACGGGCACCAGAATTTCTGTTGGCGGCGGCGAACCGTGACGGGATTCTCTCTCTTTCCGGTTTCCTGTCGCGCGGCGCTCTGATCGTGGAGTTCCTGCGCGGTACCTGGTGACCGAACTGCGTAAAACGCATGGCTCAGTTGGAGCCAATGAAAACTGAGATCGAGCATGCAGGAGCGCAACTGGTGTACATCGCGGCGGAGAAAAGTGCGGGGATGTGGAAGCCGGCGAAGTTTTTGCGATCGCATCGCGTGTCGTATCCCTTTTTGCTCGATGAGGACCGCGCGGTGACCAAGGCTTATGGGCTGTATCACCAACTGGGCATGGATGCGATCCACATCGCACATCCGGCGACCTTGGTCATCGATCGCAATCGGAAAGTTGAATACATCCATCGCGGAGAGAGTCAGACGGATCGGGCACCGTTCGATCAGGTGATGAAGACAGTGAGGAAATTATCGGTTTCCGGTTGAAGCGGGTTGGGTCGACCGGGTCGGCAAATTTGCGATGCAAATTCAGGAGGCGGAATGAAGAAAATACTTGCACCACTTGCTGTGGCGTTGCTGGCGGTCGCGGCTGGGGCACAGACCAATATGGCTCTCCCCGCGGGCACGGCATTCAAAGTCAAACTGGAAAACACGCTGTCCACTTTCTCCAGCAAGGAAGGCGATGCCTTCTCCGGACGAGTCGTGGATGCTGTAGTGCTCGACGGGAAGACCGTAATTCCTGTGGGCGCGACCGTGCAGGGGCGCGTCACTCAAAGTCAACGAACCGCGCCGCATCGCGGGCAAACCCACCATCGGAATTCTTCCCGAGACCGTGGTTCTGCCCAACGGCGAACGCTACATGCTAAACGCGAACTTGGTAGACACCAGTCTGCGCAACGGTACCGATGTAAATACGGAAGGCCAATTCAAGGGTGACGGTATGGATGGAAAGGATCTGACCGAAATCGGCATGGGCACCGGCGCCGGCATGCTCATCGGAGGCTTGGCCCACCACGCAAGGGGTCTGCTGATCGGCGGAGGGATTGGCGCCACCCTCACGGTTGCGCATTGGCTGGGCAAAAAGCGTGGGGCGATGCTGCCTTCGGGGACAGAGTTGATGATGGAATTGAGCCGTCCGCTAGCGATGACGGCAGAAGCCAGCGGTCAGTAAGCTAGTCGGTCTCTGAACCTGAGAGCCACGAAAGCCTGCCCTGAGCGAAGTCGAAGGCTGGCAGAAGAATGTAGCTCCGGGCGCAAGCCCGGGGTGAAAGGCGAAACGACGAGCCCCGAAGGGTCGAAAGAATGCCGGCGACGCGAGTTTCGTGCCGGCTTTTTTTTCTACTACTGCGTGATCAAATCTTCTTCGCTCAATAACCGCAGTTCCATCCATCCTTCCACCGGAAGTGCGTCCGCGGGCAGGCCGTTCTGCCACAGGCTGAAGCGCAGCCTTAGCTTGGTTGCGGCTGGTGCGGCAGGTGTGCTTGTCGCACTCGGTCCAGCGGGGACCGCTTGCAACCACTACAGAGGAAGCTTGAATTCGAAATTTCGAAGCAGAGCGACGGCGACCGGACCGGCAGGCTGGTCAGAGGCCGCGAGAGAAGCGGCCCGCTTCGGGAGCGCTGACTTTCCAACTCCGTATCTTGCCTGCTTCCACGCCCACGTCGAGGCGCAATGTGCGTCGCGACGGCGCACCTTCCATAGTCGAGGATTCGAGATTGACCACGATTTCGAAATTCTCTGCCGGGACTCTATTCTCGACAAAGTCCAGACGCCCATAGATATAAGACTCGTCGATTCCCGCGTGGACGGCGTCGAGCAGAAACTGTTTGCCGTGCATTGCACCGGCGCGCCGGTCGGCGGTGTAGACAGCGGCCCCCATCCATTCGAAGTAACGCACCATGTCGCCGGTGATGCGGGGATGGATGTAAGTCGTCTGAGGCAACACCGCGGGCCGCTCGGCCCCGCCGAGAATGGGCTGGGACAGATAGTCTGGCGGCCGGCCGCCCAACAGCTGATAAATATTCGAAAGGTGCTTGCGGTAGAGTTCGTCGAATTCGCGGTCGTTGGCAGAATGGTGCTCCGGTCCATACCACCAGTTCCAGTCGCTGCCTTCCGCAATCAAGATTTCTTCGAAAGCGAGTTGCCGCTGTGCCTCGACTGGCCGCGGGGGCTGGCCTGGGCGTAGAAATTGCGGGCTTGGGAAAGATAGTCCCAGGCCCGATTGTCTTCCGGCGCGCCGATCCAGACGTTGAAGTTGGCGTGGATCCAAGAGCCCGGAACCAACGACTTGAGGCTGGAAGGATGTTGGTGCCGCTGGATGGCCTCGGAAACCGTAGTCGCCTCCACCCCAGGTTCGTGCTGCAGCGCATTGTAGAAACGGCGCAGGAATTCCCGGCCCGATTGAGGATAATATTCCCATGCATTCTCGCCATCGAGAATGATTGGCACCACAGCATCATGTCCCGTATCAAGAACCGGTTGAGCCGATTCCTTAATGTTTCGCATGAGATGTTGGGCGGCGTCCTGGGGGGGCATGCCGGAATATACAAATCCGATCAAGTCCGAAATCGTGTGATCGCGGAAAATCAGATTCATTTGGGCTTGGTCATTCTCGAAGCGATGGACCGTGTATAGCTTCTGGGCTAACTCAGCCGGCAGGTGGCCATGGCCGTCGCGTCCGAAGGAAACTCCCAGGCTACGGCCCAACACTTCTTCGTCGGTAGCCATCCACTTCACGCCCAGACCCTGCGCGATGGCCAGGACTTCTTCCGAAACGCTGCCCTCCGACGGCCAAACGCCCTGCGGGCGAATGCCGAAGACCTCCTGATGCAGATTCAGACCACGCCGTAGTTGCTCGCGCGCGTCCTCGGGATGGCGAAAACGATTCTGGGGCAAAGGCAGGCCTGGACTCGAAACCGCGCCCATGTTGGTATCGCAAACCAGGGGCAGAATCGGGTGATAGAACGCGGAGGTCGAGATTTCAATTCGCCCGTGCTGTGCGGCTGCGGTATGGGCAGGCAAGACCTTGGCCAGTAGTTCCCGTTCGCGCGTCATCACGAAGCTCTGGTCCTCAAGCGAGTAATCGCGTCCTTTTTGAATGAGTGCCGCGATGCCGGGGTCGTCCAGAAAAAATTCATCGAACCAGGCGATTTGCGAGAGCACCTGCAGGTCGGTGAAGTCCTGCGTCGTGAAATACTTCTCCGCGCCTTGGGGGGTGCCGCCGACATTGCGGAAGTGGTCCCACAACTCCCGGTACCTGGGATATCGTCCGATCAGATTTGCCGGTTGGCCTGGAACAGATAGAGCAATGCAAAACGGTGCTCGTCCGGACTTAGATCCTTGGCGGGTTTGGAGGCAACGTCCAGATAGGGGTCGCGCGCCGCTCCGGTCACGTAGTCTTGGATTTGCGTGATTAATGACGGGACGAGATTAAAAGTCTGGTGAACGTTGGGAAACTCATCCAGCAGTTTGACCATGCCGTAGTAATCCTTGAGCGCATGCAACCGGACCCAGGGCAGCCGGTACTCGCCGGTGACCAGGTCCTTGTAAAACGGCTGATGCTGGTGCCACAGAACTACAACGCGCAGAACGGGCATGAGCGTGAGATTTCCAAATCGAAGCTAGCAGTCTAGCAGGGTTGAAGCGGGGTGGGCGACGTTACCAAAGCACGGATGGGTCAGTTTGGAATTCTGATGCTCTTAAGCTTGCGGCCTGTTGGCTTCGCCGTGTATGTGGCGCGCCCCTCGGAATGGTAGGCAGATTTTGATTCTCGGGGAGCAGCGGTTTAGTGCAGCATTGAATGCGGTATTTCCGTGCGGCTTCAGCCGCCGAAGTACCTCAGGGGCTAAAGCCCAACGCTCGACAGCAATGGTATGCAGGCCTGAAGGCCTGCTCCAGCCTTCGCGCCTCCCGCGAGAAAAAGCTTTTTGCCGCAAAGGTCGCAAAGGAATCCGCAAAGAACGCAAAGGTAGAACACTGACGGTTCTGGAACTGCTCCATCCAAGCTGCACCACGAACCGAAACTCCGGTACACTTGGAAGAGCGTTACTTTGGGATGAGCAAAGAAACCACATCGACGTTAGCCCCGCGTCCAAGCAGCAATGCCAGCCTGCTGACTGATCAGGATCTCCATCTCTTCAACGAGGGTACCCACTACCGGATTTACAACAAGCTGGGCGCTCACCTCACTACGGTTGCGGGAAAGCCAGGAACATACTTTGGGGTGTGGGCACCCAACGCCAGTTCGGTTTCGGTCGTCGGCGATTTCAATGGCTGGGACGCACAATCTCATCTGCTTCAGGCACGCGGGAGTTCCGGTATCTGGGAAGGCTTTGTGCCCGGAATCGGCAAGGGCGCGCTGTACAAGTACCACATCGTTTCCCACAATCAGGGATACGTCGGCGAGAAAGCCGACCCGTTTGGCATGCTTCACGAAAAGCCGCCGCGTACGGCTTCTGTCGTCTGGGATCTCGACTACCAGTGGGCCGACAAGGAGTGGATGGAAACGCGCGGGAAACGAGATTCGCTGCAAGCGCCGATTTCTGTCTACGAAGTTCATCTCGGTTCCTGGATGCGAGTGCCGGAAGAGGGCGACCGGCCGCTGACCTACCGCGAAACCGGCGCCCCGCCTGGCGGAATACGTCAAGCGGATGAATTTTACCCATGTGGAGCTGATGCCCATCATGGAGCATCCGTTCTATGGTTCATGGGGCTATCAGACCACGGGATATTTTGCGCCTACCTCGCGCTACGGCACGCCCCAGGATTTCATGTACCTGGTGGATTATCTGCACCAGAACGGCATCGGAGTGATTCTGGACTGGGTGCCCTCGCACTTCCCTACCGACGCGCACGGGCTGGCCTATTTCGACGGCACTCATCTTTTCGAGCATGCCGACGCGCGTAAGGGCTTTCATCCTGACTGGAAAACTTTCATCTTCAACTACGGCCGCAACGAAGTCCGCACGTTTCTGATGGCCAGCGGTCTGTTCTGGCTGGACAAGTATCACATCGACGGGCTGCGGGTGGATGCCGTCGCTTCCATGCTTTACCTCGACTACTCGCGCAAGGCGGGGGAGTGGATTCCCAACAAGTTTGGCGGACGCGAAAATCTGGAAGCAATCGACTTCCTTCGCCAATTCAACACCGAGGCTTACAAGGAGTATCCGGGCATTCAGACCATCGCGGAAGAATCGACGGCGTGGCCGATGGTCTCGCGGCCAACCTACGTCGGCGGACTGGGCTTCGGCATGAAGTGGGACATGGGCTGGATGCACGACACGCTTTCCTACTTCTCCGTGGACCCGATTCATCGCCGCTATCATCACAACCAACTCACTTTCCGCATGCTCTACGGCTTCACCGAAAATTTCGTCCTGCCCCTCTCGCATGACGAAGTGGTCCACGGCAAAGGTTCGCTCATCGGCAAAATGCCGGGAGACGAGTGGCAGAAGTTTGCCAACCTGCGCCTGCTGTTCGGTTACATGTACGCCCAACCGGGCAAGAAGATGCTGTTCATGGGTTGCGAATTCGGGCAGGTGCGGGAGTGGGCGCACGACACCAGCCTGGAATGGCACGTTCTGCAATATCCGGTGCACCGTGGAGTGCAGAACTGGGTGGCGCAATTGAACCAGGTCTATCGCGAGCAGCCCGCGCTGCACCAACTCGACACCGACTCCGCCGGGTTCGAGTGGATCGACTGCAATGACACCGCCGCCAGTGTTATTTCCCTGTTGCGCAAGAGTCGATCGCCGGCCGACGAAATTGTGATCGTGTGTAATTTCACTCCCGTACCGCGCTACGGATACCGGGTCGGCGTGCCCTCCGGCGGATTCTGGCGGGAGCTTCTGAACAGCGATGCCCAGGAATACGGCGGAAGCGGCATGGGGAATCTGGGAGGTGTCCACGCCGATGCTCAACCCACACACGGCCGACCCTTCTCTTTGAGCTTGACCCTGCCTCCGCTTTCGGCCCTCTTCCTGAAAGCCGAATAGAAACAGTCGTCGGTCTCTAGTCGTCAGTCTTCGTTCTTTAGCCCTCCTGCTCATCCGGGTGCCTTGCGAGGAAATGGCACGCACCTCGCCGGGAGCGATCCGGCAGTTCCCCGTGCTATGCTCGGCTTAGCCCGTCGTTGAGTCAGGCTCATGCGCATTCTGACCCGCTACATTCTGGGTGAAGTGATCTCCCATGCCGCCATCGGCATCGCGGTGTTCACGTTTGTGCTGTTCACTCGGGACCTGGGGCACATTCTCGACCTGGTCGTGCGCAACAGCGCGCCTCTGCCCAGCGTGCTGGAAATCTTCATTTTCACCCTGCCGGTCGCCTTCACTTACACCATTCCCATGGGAGTGCTGGTGGGAATTCTGATCGGGCTGAGCCGTCTTGCAGCCGACAGTGAAATCACTGCCATGCGGGCCAGCGGCATCGGCGTCTGGACATTCTTGCGGGTGATTTCCATCTTCGCCGTGACGGCCTGGGGGCTGGCGATGTTCAACGCCGTGTACCTGGCGCCAGAATCGCAAGCGGCGCTGGGCCGGCTCGAAGACCGGCTCAAGACTTCGCAGGCGTCGTTTCGAAGTGCAGCCGCGAGTTTTTTACGAGGGCTTTCCCAAGCTCGTGCTTTACGTTCAGGACGTGAAAACCGCGCAAGGCGCCGCCATCTGGAAAGGCGTTTTCATCGCGGACATCAGCAACCCGGCCTCGCCGCGCATTACCCTGGCCCGGCAAGGCATCCTGGTCAGCGAAGGGCCGCAGGTGCTGCACCTTCATTTGACCAACGGATCGACGCACGAAACCGATCCCGCCTCCGCCGGACCATTACCAGATTTCGACTTTCGACCAGACCGATGTACCTATCCCGGTCCCGCAAACCGACAACCGTGATCAGGAGCCGGTACCGGCGGCGCAAATGCTCACCTGGGACCTGCCGGGCCAGGCCCGCAAGGTCAAGAAGTATGTGGCGCCCTGGTACCTGATCGAGTTCCATCGCCGTTTCGCGTTGCCCACCTCGTGCCTGGTGCTGGCCCTGGTAGGAATTCCCTTGGGGCTGTCGTCGAAAAAAGGCGGCAAGTCGGCGGGATTCGTTCTCACCATTCTGCTGGTGTTCGCTTACTACTCGGTGACGCTGATCGGAGTATCGCTGGCCCGCCAGGGAAAAGTGCCGCCTGCACTGGGAGCGTGGCTGGCCAACATTGTTTTCTTTCTGGGCGGCGCATTTCTGTTGTGGCGGGCGGAACGCCGGCCTTTTGAGATTGGCTCTTTTCGCGCCAAGTGGAACCCTCTGAAATCCAGACTGGCGCAAGGCGGAAAAAATCTGCTGCGTTTCAACCGGCCCGAGGACGCCTTTCAGCGAGCCGCCAACCGGCGCCGCGTGTTCAGCGCCAGCTTCCCC
This sequence comes from Terriglobia bacterium, assembly GCA_963803655.1. Lineage (GTDB taxonomy): Bacteria > Acidobacteriota > Terriglobia > Terriglobales > Acidobacteriaceae > JAIQFF01. The sequence goes on along the minus strand of CAWDNR010000003.1, from coordinate 284,291 downwards.
ATGATCCTGGACGACTACGTCCTGCGGGATTTTCTCGTCTATCTCGACCATGATCGTGGCATCGTTCCTCATGTTGTTGCAGGTGTTCACCCTGTTCGAGTTGCTGGGAGACATCCTGCGCAACCGGATTTCGCCGCTGGTGGTGGGCGAATACCTGCTCAACGTCGCGCCCTTTTTTCTTTACAACGTTCTGCACCTGAGTATTCTGCTGGCCGTGCTGGTCACACTGGGCCTGATGCAGCGGTCCAACGAAATCACGGCCATCAAGGCCACCGGCATCAGCATCTACCGCGTGATCGTTCCCATCCTGGTGGTGTCGACGCTGCTGGCGGCCGGACTGTTCTTTTTCGACCAGTTCTATCTTCCGCACGCCAACAAGCGGCAGGACGCGCTGCGCAATCTGATCAAGGGCAAACCGGCACAGACGTATCTGAATCCCGATCGCAAGTGGATTTTCGGACAGCACTCCACCATTTACTACTACCAGTTCTTCGATCCCGATCGCGACCAGTTCGGCAATCTTTCGGTCTTCCAGTTCGACCCGGCGACTTTCCAGTTGACCTCCCGGGTTTACGCCGACCAGGCGCACTGGGAAGAACGGCTGCAACGCTGGGTATGCACGCAGGGATGGGAACGAAGCGTGCACGGTTCCGCCATCACCGACTACCGCACTTTCGACGTAGCCACGTTTGCCTCGATCAGCGAGCCGCCGGCATATTTCAAGAAAGAAGTGCGGCAATCTTCCGAAATGAACTCGGAAGACCTGCGTCGCTATATCCGCGATCTGCAACAGAGCGGCTTCGACGTGGTACGACTCAAGGTCCAGCTGCAGGAGAAATTTGCTTTCCCGCTCAATTCACTCATCATGGCGGTGCTGGCGATTCCTTTCGCGCTGGCTGCGGGAAAACGAGGCGCGGTCGCGGGCGTCGCCACGGCGGTGGGCATCGGGTTGCTGTACATCATGATCTCGCGCTTGTCCGAGTCGATGGGAAATGTCAGCCAGTTGCCGCCGGTCCTGGCCGCCTGGGCCCCGGATTTGCTTTTCGGCTTAGCCGGCGGATATCTGATTCTCAAGGTGCCGACGTAACTCCCTCGGGGCACTGTCTGGTAGATCAAAAACTGGAAACCAGAAACTGAATTACTCGGCCGCCACCGCCGAGGGCTGACCTCCGACGGTGGTCACCGGTCCGCCCACCAGTCCTAGCGTGCCCACGGTCGAATCGAAGCTGTAGACCGAAACCGAGGACGCTCCAAGATTGGGTACATACAGGTAGTCGGTGATGCCGCCGGTCGCAGTGATCGTCGTGGTTCCCTGGCGAATCGCCGCTCCAACGGGAGTGGCGCCAGTCGAAATCGTGGCTTGGGTGTTGGGCGTCAGGACGCCGGTTCCAGTGGCGATTTTGTATTCGGAAATCTGGTTGGACTGCCGGTTGACCACAAAAAGAAATTTTCCCGAGGGCGCGGCGACGATCGCAACCGGCTCGATTCCCGCCGAAAAAGGCGAGCCTGCAACCGGCGTGAGACTGCCGTCCGGACTGGTCGGATCGCTGCAGCTGGTCACAATCTGATTGCATATGGCGAAGGCCAGATATTGTGCTGGCGTTGGCCACATAAAGAACGCCGCCGTCGGCAGTGATGGTTGCGGCCGAAGGCGTGGTACCCACAGACACTACGCGGCCCCTGCGTCAGTACGCCGGAGGTATCCACCGAGAATTTGGTGACGGTGCCGTCGAACTGGTTGGCTACGTACAGGAACTTCCCGTCAGGGGTGACGGCCAAGCCCGAAGGACCGGTACCGCTCGGGGCGTTTGGCGCAGCCGACGAGAAAGGCGAGCCCGGCACTTCGGTCAGAGTCTTATCTTGAATCGAGAATACCGAAATGGTGCCTGAAGCCGGGTTGCATTGCAGGCCCTGATTCGCCACAAACAGGAAGTGACCGGCGGAGTCGATGGCCATCGCCAAGGGAAGTAACCCCAGTCGCTGCGTACTCCCGCTGCCTGCGGTCAGCGTGCCGTCCGAATTCACGGTGTAGGCGGTGATGGTCCCTGGGCTGGGCAACGTGCAAGCCTGGCTATTGGCCGGCACCGCGGAATTACTGTTGACGACGAACAACGCGGTCCCGGACGGTGCCAGGAGCATCGCCGAAGGCACGTTGCCGGTGGCTACCTGTCCGCCGTTCGCGGTCAGCAGGCCAGTGCTCAGATCGATGCTGTAAGCCGAGACGGACGAATCTCCCTGGGTGGCAACAAACACGGCGCCCGTGCCCGAAGATGACAGTGAAGTGCTGTCGTTGCAGGCGCTCAAACCGAGCAGCAAAGCTGGAACCACCATCCCTGCCAGGAACCGGAACCTCGTCCCCATTCTTTTCTGTCTCCCTGTCCTCTCGCAAGCTTTCCGACCGGCCGCACACGACTCATGCCGGTAGATCGAGGTCCAAAGTACCCTCATTTGTGTATCAGGAATAACCGGGAAGAGCAAACCGCGCTGGCTGGTTGGAACCAGCTGGAGGAAGAAAGTTGCCCGCTGTCTCTCACCCAGGTTTATCGGGTTGGATTGTCTCAATGTGAGCGGATTGGAGCTAGTTTCCACCGGCTCCTGCCGTTCGACGGTGCTGGCAGAATCCTGGCTGGCCGCTGGCGCCGTCGACGGCAGACGAATCTCGACCTGCAGACCGCCCTCCGGCCGATTGCAGGCCTTCACCGTTCCGCCGTGAAGCCGAACCGCGCGCTCGGTGATGGCGAGCCCTAGTCCAACCCCGCCGGTCTGACGGCCGCGGGCATCGTCGATGCGATAGAACGGGCGGAAAAGCTTATCCAGCTCGTCCTCAGGAACGCCCGGACCCGAATCGACGATCCGGATGACGGCTTCCGGACCGCCGCCTCCCTGTCCGCGCTCCAGAGAAACCTGGACGCTGGTGCCTTCCCGAGTGTAGCGAGCGGCGTTGCGCACGACGTTTTCGATCGCGCTGTGCAGCAGGATCGGCACGCCCACGACCACGCAATCTTCCTTGATGACGCTCTCCACCCCGCAATTGCGGCCCTGGGCTTCGAAATCCGCGTCCGCGGCGATGCCTTCGATCATCTCCCCCAAAGGAATCGGCGACTTTTGCCGCGAGTCATTTCCGCTTTCCAGGCGGGCGATGGTGAGCAGGCCGCCGATCAACTCGTTCAGGCGCTCGGCTTCCAGGTCGATGCGCTCGAGGGCGCTGTGGGCTTCCACGCCCGCGCGCTGGTGGGCCAGGGCCGAGGCAACGTTGAGACGGGCCAGCGGGGACCGCAATTCGTGGGAAATGTCGTTCAGCAGGCGGGCCTGCGCGTTCACCGTGTCTTCCAGCCGCTCCGCCATGGTGTCAAAATCGCGCACCAGTTGCGCCATCTCGTCACGGCGCCGAGCGGCAAGCCCGCCCGCCCTGGCACTCAGATCGCCCGCCGCCAGACCGCTGCGTAGCGGCCCGCAGCCGAACCACCGGGGCAGTCAGATATCGGGCGAGCAGATAACACACCAGCCCGGACGAAATAATTCCGATGAGAATGCTCAAGCCCGGGAACGCCGCCCGGACCAAAAGGTCCGCCGGGCGGCAGAAACGCCACCAGCGTATAGCGGTGCCCGCTGGCCGCAACCAGCGCCTGTCGGCGGAATGGGCTTGGGGTCACGCTGCTGCCAGAAGTCGCGGCGCGGAGGAGCAACACCTTTTCCGAACGATTCCGCCCAGCGCGGCAGATCGCGCCCGGAAACATCTTGTCCCTGATCGTCCAGCAGGTAGGCCCGGTATGCAGCGAGTCGCGGACTTCCTCAAGGTAACGCCGCACTTCCGCGGGGCCGCTTTGCTCATAGGTCTGCACCGCCTTTTTGAGGACGGTGGCTTGTTGCGCTTCCCAGATCGCCGACTCCCCGCGCTCGCGGACCGCCAGAGTAATCAAAATGGCCAGCGCCAGGAATAGCGCCTGCGCTACCCAGTAGGAAAGAAAAATCTTGAGAAAAAGACTTTTCATGGCCCGCCGCTCCTGACCTTCTCGGCGATGGCTTCCTGCGGCCGGGTAAAAATGTATCCCACGCCGCGCACCGTCTTGATGTGGTCCACGCCGGAATCGGACTCGCCCAGCTTTTTGCGAATCTTGCTGACGTGCATGTCAATGCTGCGGTCAAAGGGCGAGAACTTGCGGCTGAGCACGATGTCCACCAGGCGTTCGCGAGGAACCACACGCCCGGCCTCGCGCAACAACACGTGCAGCAGATTGAACTCGACCGAAGTAAACTCGACTGGCTTGCCTTTCTGCAAAACCGTTCGCGTGGCCGGATCAAGTTCAACTTCACCCACGCGCAGGATCTCAGAGGGCTGTCCATTGCCCGATCTTTCCGAGGACCGTGTCCGCCGCAAAATGGCCCGGATGCGCGCCACCAGCTCTCGCGGATTGAAGGGCTTGGGAAGATAGTCGTCGGCGCCGATTTCGAGACCGACGATGCGGTCCACGTCTTCGCCGCGCGCGGTCAGCAGAAGTACTGGAATTCTTGACTTGTCCCGCAGCCGCCGCAGCACTTCGAATCCATTCAAGCCGGGCAGCATGACGTCAAGCACCACCAGCAGAAATTCTCCGTTCAGGGCCTGCTCCAGCCCCCGATTTCCGTCGGCTGCGGATTCGACCTGAAAGCCTTCCGGCGCCAGGTACTCGCCCACCAGGCTGCACAGCTCTACGTCGTCATCGATAACGAGAATACGATCCACAGGCTTTATTGTACTTCTACAACACCGCCCTGTGCCTCGCGGTAAAGAATTGTCAATCTGCCCGTATTTACGCTTTACAAAACTTTACTCGCGTTTGACCGACTCTTTACCGCCACCCACGCCTGGAGCGCTTCTAATGATTACAGAGGATGGGAAGGTTCCGGCGGGTGAAGCCATCGGGGGGAGCGCAAATGAAATCAAGATATTTCAAGACGGCGGCTATTGTTTTGGCACTGGCGGTGATGGCTGCCATCGCAGTATCGCAAACGGTAAAACGCGCCCACATGCGCGGCGATGGCATGTTCGGCGGACCCATGTTGGGTTTTTACATGCATAAGCTCGATCTCACCGACGCGCAGCGGGCGCAGGTGAAAGCCATCATGGCGAAAGAAAAGCCGGCGATCCAGCCGTTGATGCTGCAAATGGCGCAAGGACACTCGCAGTTGAGAGACCTGGTCATGAGCGGCACCTTTGATGAAGCCAAGGCCCGCGAACTGGCCTCGCAGCAGACTCAAACCATGACCGAGCTCACGGTGCAGTACGCCCGCATCGGGTCGGAGATGGTGCAGGTACTGACTCCAGATCAGAAAACGAAACTGAATACGCTCATCAACCAGCACGAGCAACGGATGATGAATCGCATGCAGGGAAAGACGCCAGGACAAACGCAGAGCCAGTAAAAACATTCGTCGGTCGCCAGCTATTCATGTTTATCCAAATCATACCTGCTGGCGACCGGCGACTACCTTCAGTTCAGGAAAGGAAACCAACCCCGTGGCAACTACAGCCCTCAACCGTGATGTGGTTCTGGCCATCGCCGAGGAAATGGCGCAGGGAGTGCAGACCGCCGTCGATTGCTGGATGACCGAGATCGAGCTGGCGCTCACCGATACCCACCTGACCGCTCTAGGCAGGCTGAACGCTGTTCGTGAAATTGTGGAGAACTACAAACACCTGACCGGCCAGGATCGATTGGATTGCCGGACCCTTCCGGCGCTCGGTTCCTCATAGAGATCATCGTCATGAACGCAGCCTATATTTATCTGATCGCTTCGAGCTGGATTTTCCTTCTGGGTTGGATTGTCATGCTTCTGGTGGCATGCGCGCTGGCCTTCCAGGGCGATTCGGCTTAAGCCGTGTGGGGCAGCGTCACGCCGCGACTTCCGCGAGAGTCAAAGCTAACTCTCGGACGCCGCCGGCTTGGCGCCCGCACCACACGTGAACCTTGTGCTGGTAGAATGGCATCTACTAGAAGCACATGCTGCCCAAGAGCCTGCGTCCACTGTTTCCCTACCTGCGGAAGTACCGCGGCAGCTATTTCATCGGCACAATCTGCGTTTTCATCAACAACGGCGTGTGGATCCTTTTTCCGCTGGTCCTGCGGCGCGCCGTGGACGGCCTGCAGGGCGGCGTAACTCGCGAAAAACTGCTGACTTACTCTCTGCAACTGATGGGCGTGGCCGCGATCAAAGGCATCTTCCAGTTTCTGACCCGCTGGATCGTGATCGGCATTTCCCGTGAGATTGAGTTTGATCTGCGCAACGATCTGTTCCGGCACCTGGAAAGCCTTTCCTACTCCTACTACCAGCGCACGCGCACCGGCGACATCATGGCCCGGGCGACGAATGACCTGAACGCGGTTCGCATGCTACTGGGACCGGCCATCATGTATTCGGCGAACACGATCGTGTTCACCGCGGGCGCTTTGGTTTCATGCTTTCGATCAGCCCCAGGCTGACCTTTTATGCTTTTCTGCCGCTGCCGCTGGTGAGCATCACGGTGCAGTATTTCGGCAAGCAGATTCACGAGCGCTTCGAGAAAATCCAGGCGATGTTTTCGGAAATCTCCGCCCGGGCGCAGGAGAATTTTTCCGGCGCTCGCGTGATCCGCGCGTACGTGCAGGAAGAGCCGGAGATCGCGGCCTTTGAGACTTCCAATCGCGAATACATCAACCGCAGCCTGAAACTGGTCCGCCTGATGGGCATGCTATGGCCCACGCTAGAGACCATGCTCGGCCTGGCCATCGTGCTGGTGCTGTGGCTGGGTGGACGCGAAGTCCTGTACGGGACGCATGTCCGTCGGCGGTTTCGTCGCTTTCAATACCTACATGGTGCAGCTGACCTGGCCGGTAATCGCTCTGGGCTGGGTCATCAATATTTTTCAGCGCGGAACCGCATCCATGGGCCGGATCAACGAAATCCTGGTCGAGCAGCCCGAGATCGAGGATAGTCCGGAGACAGCGCGGCTGCGGGCGAGGGCGCCCGCGCCACACAGATTCGGGGAGAGATCGAATTCCGCGGATTGAACTTTGCCTACAACGGGGTGCCCGTTCTGCACGACATCAATCTTGCGGATTCCCGAGGGCAGCAGCCTGGCCATCGTCGGTCCCACCGGTTCGGGCAAAACCACGCTGGTGAGCCTGATCCCCCGCATTTACGATGCCGACGCCCGGTACCGTTTGGATCGATGGCGAGCCGGTGCGTGAATTTCCGCTGGAACCGCTACGCCGCCAGATCGGCTTCGTGCCGCAGGAGACTTTTCTGTTCAGCGAAACCGTCCGGGAAAACATCGCCTTCGGCGAGGAAGACGCCAGCGACGAGCAAATAGGTTCGGCGGCGGAGGCCGCCAACATTGCCCAGGACATTGAAGAATTTCCCGAGCAATACCGGACGCTCGTGGGCGAACGCGGTATTACGCTTTCCGGAGGACAGAAACAGCGGACGGCAATCGCGCGCGCCATCATCCGCAATCCTCGCATCCTGATTCTCGACGACGCCCTTTCCAGCGTGGATACTCACACTGAAGACAAGATCCTCAACCATCTCCGCGAAGTCATGCGGGGCCGCACCACGATCTTCATCTCCCATCGCGTTTCCACCGTGCGCAATGCTGACCAGATCGCGGTGCTGCACGCCGGCCGCATCGTAGAACAGGGTACTCACGACGAATTGCTGGCGCGCAATGGCTACTACAGCGACCTCTACAATAAGCAGTTGCTGGAAGAGGAACTGGCGGAAGTCTAGAGCCAGTTGTCAGTCCAGGCCGAAAAGAAAAGTCAGCGCATCCGGGAACCGTTTGGCCCATTCTTTTTCATTGTGAGTCGCGCCTTCGTCAATTCTCACCAGCAGTCGGTCTTCTCTCAACCCGGCGCGCTGCAGAACGTGTTCCAATTCGCGAACGTCTTCCACTACCTGTCGATCGCGATCTTCATTTCCTGCTTCCCGGGTTCCGATCGCCATAAATACCTTGGCCGGCCATTGGCGAAACGCACGACTGGATTTCAGAGATTGTCGGTTGGAGACAAACAGGGACGGACTCTCCAGCAGCAAACGGCCGAAGATTCCTGGGCGGTCCATCACAGTGTACAGAGAGATGAGCGCACCCAGAGATGATCCGCCAAGTCCTGTATTTTCCGGACCTCGAGCGATGCGATACCGCTGATAGACAAACGGCATCACCTCGTTCAATAGAAAGTCAGGGTAACGCTTGCCCTGCGGCCGCATGATCGGAGGGTTAAACGAGCGGTAGGGCAAATACTCCCTGGGGCGGTCCTTCTGCGCGTTATCAATGCCCACGATGATGAGTGGAGGAATTCTGCCTTCGCGAATCAGGCGATCCGCAGCCTCATCGGCTTGCCAGTCAACTCCAATGTATGCGGTCGCCGAATCAAACAGATTCTGTCCGTCGTTCAGATAGAAAACAGAATAGTGACGGGCCTGGTTTTCTGGTGCGCTGTACCCTGGCGGCAACCACACTCGAAGCATGCGCGTGTTGCGGAAAATCCGGCTCTGAAATTCGTGCAAGCGTAACTCCCCCGCCAAGCCTGGAGAATCTTCACTGCCTGATGCGGGGGATGGTGTGGTTTCTTCCATGAAGGTCAGTCAGTGCTGTGGACACGGTGTACCCATAGCAGCGATGAAAGCACCGTTATGCTGAAAATCAAAGCCAGCGACGACAGGCACAAAATACACCAGGTCGCCAGGACAAAGCCTTCGACATAAGTAAGGTAGAGCGCGAAGCCCAGTCCTGCCAGCGAACCGATCGCCAACATTGCCACGGCCTCAGGCTGGTTGCGATAGAAAGTCGCCAGCGTCAGCACAGTCAGATATCCGGTGATGCCTATCAGGGCCACGGGAACGCCGAAGATCGTGGAGTAGGTGCTGCGGTTCACGATGTCGCAGTTGAAATTCTCGTCCAATATCGCAGTAGGCAGTGGCCGACGTGCCGTAGTGATGATAGAGCGACACCGACGAGACCAGCGCGCCGCCCACCGCCAGCACCGCAATCAACAAGAGAATGCGCCGGGCAAAGCGCGGCGTCGCAGCGGCAACATCATGGCAGGCTGCATCCGGTCTTGGTGCCAAGCGACTGCAGAGGCTAGCGTCCCCTCCTGGCGTTCCCCATCGGCAAACTGCCAGGTGGGGAAATGCTTTATCCCGGCATCTTTGCAGACCGGGGCCTCATCGCGCGAGCCGGGCACGCCACACTCGACATAGGGAACGTACTGGAAGGACGATCCAAACATTTCCTTCTGGTCGGCACAATGCGGGCACCAGTAAGCGCCATACATCTTCGCCTGCTTTGCGGCCACGCACTTCGCGAAGGCATCGAGGCGGTTGCCGCGCTTGCGCAATCCCAGATAAATCACAGCGGCAAAAGCGGCGACGATCAGTACTGCGGTAATGATCTTACGAGGCGAATGACGATTTGGACGACGCCTTCCCCTCGCGATTTGTGTTGCCTTTCGACATGGAACCTTCTTATACCACGACGTTCAGGGCGGAAGGCAGCACGTCGAGGCATTGGCAGTGCAAGGTGAGTACTTCGCCATCCACCATGACATCCACCGGTGCGCTCGAGTTCGAAATCAATACGCTTCGCCGCTCGCCGTTCCGCCAGGGGATGGTTGATGTGGGTGCCGTCATAGAGCGTCGGCAGATTGCGGATCAGCCCCAGACGCCCGATCGGACCCCAGCGTACGTACTCGATGAGCCCGTCATTCACTTCGGCTTTGGGAGCAATCATCATGGTGCCACCGGTGAATTTGCTGTTGCTGAACGTGAGGAACAAACACGGCCGCTGGTCGATCTCCAAGGCTCCATCCACCCGCAGAGGAAAGGGACGCCGCCGGAAACGCGCCAGGCTGATGAAAATGGATGACTGGTAGCCCACCTCTCCCCAACCGCTGAAACGGCGGGCGCGCAGCGTGGCTACGTCGGCAGAAAATCCCATGCTCAACAGATTGATGTAGTGCAGCACTCCGGCTTGGTGCGTGAGCCGGAGAACATCGCAAGGAAGTGAGCGCCGGGCAAGCAGCGCCTCGATCGCGAACTCCACGCCGCGATCGCTGAAGTCACGCAAGAATGAGTTGCCCGTTCCCAGGGGAAGAAATGCCAGCGTCGCCGGTTCCACCGCTTGCGAGGGAAAGAGCCCGTTGACGACTTCGTAAGACGTTCCGTCTCCGCCGACGGCGATAAACTTCCGATAGCCCTGGGAGTATGCATCGCGGACCAGCGAAGTTGCCTGGCCCGGAGCGCTGGTTTCGACCACCTCCAAGCTTAATTCCGCCTGCTCGCAAACGATCAAGTGCGGGCCCAACTAGTTTGCGACAGCGGCCTCCACCCGCCGCCGGGTTGACCACCGCAAGAAACGCTTCGGAATCGTTCACGGTTGGTCGCTCATAGTGTTTTATAGTTCAACTACGGCAGCGCGGCTGAGAGTCTTGCGAATCTCTTCGGCGAGAGCCACGCGCTTGATTTTCATGGCCGCGGTGCGCGGAAAATCCTTTTCCCAGACCAGGCATCCGCCCACTCGCTTGAAATCGGGCAAGCGGCGGTTGCGGGCAACGATCTCCTGCTTCAGCGCCTCATTGAATTCCTGAGCTTGGCCCTCCTGCCCTTGCTCCAACCGGAGTACCAGAATCAGCAACTCGTGGCCAAGGACCTTTGCCGGCCAGATGTAGTTGGCCGCGAAGATGCAGTACTCCTTGACCGGGAGCCCGTCGAAAGCAGTTTCAATGTCCTCCGGATAGATATTCTTTCCGCCCTCGGTGACGATCATGTTCTTCTTGCGGCCGAAGAGTTGCAGATGCCCGCTGCCGTCAAAGCGGCCCAAGTCGCCGGTCAGCAGCCAGCCATCCACGATAGTTTCGGCGGTCAGTTCGGGATCGTCGAGATAGTGCGACATCACGGTCTTGCCCGTCGCCGCCACTTCGCCGATGCCTTCCGAGTCCGGATTCAGCACGCGCAATTCCACGCCGGGCAGCGGCTTGCCCACAGTATCGGCACGGAACGGTTTTAGATCGTTGAGCGTGAGCACCGTGCCGGCCTCGGTCAGGCCATATCCGTTGGCCACGGGAACGCCCGAGATCGTAGAAAAACTGCAAGGTCGACGGCTCCATGAATGCGCCGCCGGTAAACATGGCCCGCAATTCGCCGCCAAAGGCTTTGTGCACCTGGCGCAGCATCACCCGGCTCAAACGCACATCGGGACGCCAGCCAGTAAAGAATTTGTTCACCGCGATCGATCGCTCCAAAACGAAACGTTTGGGTCTAGACAGCGCATCAAACTTGGCCCTGAGCCCTCGCTCCAGGTTTTTGAGCACCATGGGAACCAGGCTCACATAAGTAATCTTGTAGCGGACGAAGGCGTCTCGCACGAATTCAGGCCGCAGGGTCCGCAAATGCACGACGCACGCGCCGCAAACAAATGGCCCGATAAAGCCGACCATGAAATCGATGGCATGGTTGGTGGGCAGAATGCTTAGATAGCGAACACCCGGCCAAAAAGGAAACAGAGTGATCAGCGCCTTGCATTGCTCCAGATAATTCTCATGGGTGAGCACACATCCTTTGGGACTCCCGCCCGTCCCGGAAGAATAGACGATGCAGGCCACGTCCTGACGCTGGCGCGGAACAAACACGGGATCACCCTTGCGCCGAAAATCCTCCCAGCGGACCGCTCCCGCAAGGTCCGCCCCCGGCGGCGCTTCGGTCACCAGAACGGTCTGCACTTTGTGGTCTTTGAACTCCGGAGCCTGCATGATCGCGCGCCACAAGTAGATATTCGATCACCAGGAATTTTGGCTTTGCTATGCGCCAGCAATTGCAGATGCTCGGCTGCGGTCAACTTGTAGTCGAGCGGCACCAGCACGCCACCACCGTGGAAAATGGCATACGCCGAAATCAGCCATTTCGACTGGTTGCTCATGATGATCGCGGCCCGTTCGCCAGGACTAATCTCAGCGTCTTCGAGAGCACGCGCCAGCGGCATCGCCATTTCTTTGAAATCAGAATATGTAAGGCGGGTCTTTTCCTTGTCGCGGTCGGACTCGATCAGGCAGGTCTCATTCGGCCAACGCTCGAGCGCCTCGCGCAGTGCTGCGCCCAGGCAGGTGTATTGGTCGAGGTTGAGCATTAAAGACTTATTTCACCACAGAGGCACAGCGGCGCGGAGAAAAGCCTATTTATCAGTTCACTACCCATTTCAGCGCATGCCGTATGACTGAGAACAGAGAACGATGAAACTGATAACCGATTCTCCATGCAGTTCGCTCTTCATGCAGTTATCGTCGGTGTTGGCAGAAACTCGATGCTGGATGCCCTTCACAATCTCGCCTGGATCCGGCTGGCGAGAGTCCTGAAGTCGGAGACTCCTTGCAATTCGTAGTCAGGGAGCTCGACATTGAAATGATGCTCGAGCCGAGTGAGCAGATCCAGCGCTTGCAGGCTGTCGATCCCGAGCGTCTTGAAGAAGTCGTCGTCGGGAGTGAGCTTCTCACGCGGGACCTTGAACTGCGCCGCCGCAAGGCTGAGGATTTCGTCCAGCGTTTTTTTACTGTCTGTCATTGCTTCATCTCATTCTAGTCGAAAGAGGTCAGGGCAAGTAGGGCTGGGCGTCTTTGCTTTCGACGAACTTCTTCAGTCCGGCTTCGACCGCCGGCTGGGTGAACAGATCGCAAAAGATGTCGATCTCCTGTCGCAACTCGTCGTACGGAATCGGCTTAATGAATTTCTTGGCCGCGATTGCCGTGCGGCGGTCGAACTTCCCGAGCTGACCGGCCGTGCCGCGAGCCGCTTTCAGGGATTCGCCTTCCCCGACCACCTGGCTCACGAGTCCAACCTGCTGAGCTTTTGTGGCATTGAAGCTGCGGCCAGTAAGCAGCAGGTCGCGTACCACGGCATTCCCTAAATCGCGCTTCAGTCGCGGGATACCGCCGAATCCGGGAATCAAACCCAGCCGCAATTCCGGAAAGCAAAAGCGTACCATTTTGTCAGCGATGATCAGGTCGCAGACCAGGGCGAGCTCGAACCCGCCGCCGAAAGTTACGCCGTTGAGCGCGGCGATGGTGGTGAGCGGAGCGCTGTCGATTGCATTCATCACTTTGTGGATGCGCTCCAGAAATTCCCGGACGCCGTGGGCGGCTGCTAGCTTTTCCATCCCTTGCGCGCCGTGATAGAGCTCACGCAAGTCGGCTCCGGCGCAGAATCCCGATTTCAGGGTGCTGTACAGAATCAGGGCGTGGGCATGGCTTTGCATGAGCTCGAGCGCGGACACAAACTTCTCCAATTCTTCGAGCGTGAGCGAACCGATCTCGTTGCAGGGACTCGCGATGCAAAGCCAGCTCGATAACGCCGTCTTTAAGCTCCCAGGAGAGCGCTTGGCCTTTGAATTGGTTCATCTTCTTCAATCGAGCTCGAACCGTACCGCCAGAACTGACCCGTTCGTTTCGAGGGAAAGACACCCTCGAGACAGCCGGCGGGACGCCGGCGCTACCATCATGAGGCCTGTTTGACGGCATACATTTCTTCAATTTCGTTCTGCAGGCAGGCTGCGATCAAATCGCGCTTGAGCTTGCCGTTTGCCGTAAGCAGCGCGTTTTCGATGGAGAACGGTTCTGCATGGACGTGAAATGTTCGTATCTGTTTATAGTGGGGTAGTTGTGGATTTATCGCGTCTACCGCTGCCTGCACCTGCTCCCGGGTAACGCTTCCAGTCACGATCACCGAAAGATATCCGCGTCCGTTGCCCACCAGCACTGCTTGCTGTGCACCGGGTAAATTTCGCAGCAGCTCATCCTCGATTGGCTCCGGCGCAATGTTGTGGCCCGAACCCAGAATGATGAGGTTCTTGATGCGCCCGATAATGCGCCAGTTCCCTGCCGCATCAACTTCTCCCTGGTCTCCGGAATGAAACCATCCGTCCCGCAGCGACTTGGAGGTTTCCTCTGGCCGGTTCCAATATGCGGGAAAAATATTCGGGCCGCGCACCATGATCTCGTCGCTCTCGCCGACCTTCATCTCTACGCCGCTGATGGCCGGCCCCACGCGTCCCGGTTCGACATGGCGCGGATCGTCCATGGTGCAGATTGCGGTGGTCTCGGTGAGCCCATAAACCTGGAGTACGGGAATACCGAGCATATTGAAATAGAGTTGTGTATCCACGTTCAGGGGCGCCGAACCACAGATGAGGGCTTTCAGGTTGTCGCCAATCATTTTCTTGCGGATAGTGGGAAAGATCATCGCATCGGCCAGACTGAGCCAAACCGGGTCGGTGAACCGCGTTCGCCCTTCGCGCTTGCGGATCCATGCCGCTTTGGCGCGACTGTAAATTGCGAGCGCGAGGCCACCGGTCTTCCAGAGTTGTTCGTCGACCGCCTTGCGCATGCGTTCCAGCAGTGCCGGGACGTTAAGGAAATAGTCCGGTGCGGCCGTGCGCATTTCACCCGCCAGTTTTCCCAGGTCTGTATTCAGCGTGAGCAAACTGCGCCGCAGAAGGCAAGTCAACAGCATGATCCAGGAACCTGCGAAGCAAAATGGCAGATAATGGAAAACACGGTCTTGCCCTGGCCTGCTCTCCATCAGCAAATCCAGACGTCCCGAAGTGCAGCCCAGCATATGGCCGACGTTGCCCGCGGTCAGGATGACGCCCTTGGCTTCGCCCGAAGTGCCCGGACGTGTAGATGATGGTGACAGGGTCCGAATCGGCGAGTTGAGGATTCCCGTTCACGCTGGCGCCTGCATGGGAAAATATCTCGTCGAACAAATATTGCGGAGGCGTCTCCGACCAGGCTTGGTGATACCGTCTCGTAACGCCAGCATCGCCGCAGCAGATCAATGCCGGCGAGCAGTCCTTCATCATGGCTACCAGCTCCGCAGGCGCCTGGCGCGCATAAAGCGGAACTACGATCACGCCTTCCGCCATGAGGGCAAGATCGAGCGCGACCCAGTCGATGCCGTTGTGAGCAAGCAGGGCGCAGCGGTCGCCCTTCTTTAGACCCTTGGACAGGAGGAATGCCCGGGCTTGCGCCACCCGGGTCAGGAGTCCGCCACCGGTCAGCCCGAAGCTTAATTCCTGGGGAGCTTCCTGATCATGGATCTCCCAGAGGACGGTGCTATCTCCGGCCGTGTCGAGCTGGGCGAAAATATTTTCCAGAAAGTTCATGTGCTTGCGCAGGGGCAGGTGTCCTCACCCGCCCGGCGGAGTGAAGCTCCGCTCGAACGGTGTCGCCAGAACCGCCGAGCGTTGCCCGGCTGGCAGGTGGGACACCTGCCCCTACGTGGTTCGTGCTAGCCGAATGCTTCTACTAACTGCTTCAAGCCTTTGCTGATCGGCGGCAAGTAATCTTCCCAGCTCCATTCTCCCTTGCGCGTGGGAACTCGGGATAGCGCCGTTGCACTTCTTCCTCGAAATACACCCCCATGCGGGCCATTACTTTCAGATTCTTTACCACGGTCTGTCCGATTCCCACCGAGATCGCTTCGCCTTGCGTCGCCAGCTTCTCCAGGGCCGCCATCAGTTTCGGCTCGAGGTCCGGATCGTCCACGTTCATCAACAGGTCTTGATGCCCGCGCTCGCGCATCAGATTGCGGATGCGTTCGTCCATGGTGATTCCCGCCGACGGCACCAGCCCGGGCATCGAGGTCACTATGCCGTGATAGCGCGACGAAACCATCATGTGGCAAGCCCGCAGAATGCTGACCAGTTCATGCATGCTGTAGTCTTCGGAACTCAGAACGGGCACGCCTCCAAGCTTTTCCGAAATTCGCCCTGCTGGTCGCGCGTCCAGACGCTCGGTCGCCGCCAGCACCACGAAAACCTTGCGCTGCTTGCGGAATGCGGCGACGTGCGTTGGCGATTGCGGTCAGATAGTGTTCCAGCGCGCGGTCGGCTGCCGGGCCGGAGTTATGAAAGTACACCGAGCGGTAGTGGCTCTCTTTGTAAGCGCCAGTCAGAGTGCGCACCGCAAACTTGGCGACCGACGCCTTGACCGGCCACTCGAAAGGATTGATCGGACACACCACCAGCACGGGCGTGCTTCCGTCCCAGCCAATTTTCCGCAGCACTGCCTGCCCGTACTCGGACGGGGCGGGATCGAATGTCCACGCGGTGTCGGTGCCTAGTTCGGTGGGTACGCCCAGGTCTCGCAGCAGGGTCCGCGATTCTTCATTGCGTGTGATCACCAGCGAATTCTGGCAATAGCGGGCGCACATCTTGGCGATCAGCGGATCCATGTGTCCCGCTTCCGCGCCGTAACCCACGGAAAGTTTGTTCTGGGCAGCCGCAATGCCCAAAGATCCGATCATCATGGTGGTGAGCGCGTTGGCGAACTTGCTTTTGAACATCGAGCCCTCGCACGCCACCACGCCGTGATGTCGGGGCACTTCGTCGGAAAGAAACGGGGGAAAAATATCCGGCAGATGAACCTGCCGCGTGCCCTCGAAGTAGCCTTCGGTGAACTTGAAATTCTGCGTCATTACACTGAAAGCGGTGTTTTCCGCGCCTAGAATGTGGCGGGTCTGGCGCAACATTTCCGACACCCGTACATCCGAACCCATGTTGCGTGTGCCGTTATAGCCGGCAAACAACAGCTTCAACTTTTCCCCGGGCTGCCATGATTTGCCTTTGCCCATCATCCAGCCCAGCTTGGCAGCTTCGATGCTGCTGCTGACCCAGGCTTCCAGCACCAGATCCATCATGCGGCGGACCCTCCGGCTCTCGTGCTCGGCCACTCCCGGTAGGGATAGGTGAAGTTGGTCTCGCGGCTGAATTTGAGCAGCGGATAGCTGTACTGCGAGAACGGTACCGGCTTTCGTCCCAGTTCCTGCGTGACGCGAGTATTGTCGAATACTGTGTTCCATACCAGATAGGGCATGAACACTTTCATCAGCGAGGCGCCGTAGGCCGAGCGAACCGTGCCGGTTCGACAGGAAATTCACCGACCGAATCAAAAGGCCTCTGCAGAAATGGCAGAAAGATGGGGCCACGCTTGTTCTGCGCCGCCGCCAGCGCGCTGGTCAACTGGCGGAAAGTCTGCGAATCCGCGCCGGATGAAAGATGATAGGTGTCATGCAGCGGATTTTCCTTCTGATGCAGGGCCGCAATCGCATCGGCAACAAAGTCGACGTTCACGATGTCAATTTTATCTTTCGCGCGGAAATGGCAGCACCGGCAGGCCGGCCAGAAATACGAATGCCTTCACCATGTCGAACTGCGTAGTCTCGGGATGGCGGCTGTCGCCCAGAACTATGCTGGGCCGGAAAATCGTGATCGGCACCTCGGGAAGAAGCTGCCGCATCATGTGCTCGGTAAATTTCTTGGTGCGGGCGTAGGGATCGTAGTCCGAGCGGTCCCAGTCGATGGAACGATCTTCCGTCACGACTTCGTCCTGACGCTTCCCTGCCACCGCCACGGTACTCACCTGGCTGAAGCGGCGCAGCCCGTGATAGTAATTCGATTTTTGCGCCAGCAGCAGCACTTCGAGCGTGCCCCGCAGGTTCACGTTCAGGCAGGCTCTTTTCCGACTTGCGATTCAGCGAGGCGGCGCAATGGATCACCGAATCCGTGGTGTGAATCAGGCGATCGTAATCGTCGTCGGAGAGGCCAAAGTGCGGCGCAGTCAGGTCGCCGCAAAAAACTCGCATCCGGGTCTGGAAGTGTTCGTAGAATCGCGGGAACTCCAGATGCAGTTGCAGCGCCTGCCACAACCGGCCCGCCGCTTCCTGCGGATCGCGGGCGCGAACCAGCAGGTTCAGCGAAGCGCCGTGCTGCTCCAGCAGGTTGGCGGCGACGTGCGCGCCGATGTATCCGGTGGAACCGGTCAGGAATATCGCCACGTTGCTCCGTTGGTGCCGGTTTTGACCACTTCTCCGTTTTCCGGGACAGCCTCAGGCTGCAGGCTGCGCGAGGGACGCGCTTCCAGCGGGCGTCCTTCGATCAGAGGATAAGTCCATTTGCGCAAGGCTGGAATGTGGATATTGATCCAGTAATCCCACCAGTCGATCGATCGCGTGTTGTACCCGAACGCAGCCTTCTCGTCTTCGGGCAGCGCGTAGGAAAGCCTTTCCACGTTGTCGGCCGAGAAGTCCTGTTCGTTGTGCAGAATGAACGGCTCGAATAGTTTGATCAGCTTCTCCACCTTCTCCAGGTTGCGTTCCGCGCGCACCAGCGGAGTCTTCTTCAGCGGCAGTGGCGACATGATGCGCTGAATGGATTTTACAATCGCCTTCTGCGCCGGCGCCGACATCCGGTTATAGCGCTCCTTGGAGACAGGGATCGCGTCCAGGCGCAGCCGCAGCCAGTATTCCAGGCCTTCCTGGGCGCGGTAGTGCTTGCGATGCGCCAGCGACGTCAGTTCGATGGAACGCCGCATGTCGCAGGGATTGGTCACCGAGGTGGCCAGCTGATAGAGCGGCTCGTGACGCCTCTCCACGATCGCCGCAGCGATCAGCGTCATGCCGCGGCACACCGAATCCACCGGAATAATGTCCAGCCGCTTCTTTTCGTTCGTCGGAAGCTGGCGGAACGAAGTCCCGAGCAAATAGGAGAGCGAAGCTGAAGTATTGATGCCCTCATTCCAGCCAACGAACGGCTCTTGCGACCGAGGTTTCGACAATCGCAGGCCGCACCACGGCAATGGGCAGACCTGCGACCGTACTTGGCAATCAGCGATTCGGCCAGACTCTTGGTCAGGGTGTAAGTATTCGGCCAACCCAGTTCGGCCGCACGTTTCATGCCGGATTCAGTCAAGTGCTCGCGCAGCCAGCGGAAGCGATTCTTCCGGATCTGATTATCCAGCGCCGCGCCGCCCAGATCTTTAGCCGCGTGCTCTTTGCTCAAAGCCTGCTGGCGAAGCTCTTCCGTCACCTCGGCGCTCTCCGCCAGTTGTTCCGCCTGCTTCACGAAGGCATGCAGCGCGCGCCATTCGTTTTCCGCGTCGAAGTCGGCAACTCCCGCCGGAGTGTAATCGGGGCGCATCGTCTCGCCTACGCGACCGTCGCGCGCGCCCGCCACGTAGCAGGTGGAAAGATGCAGAAGCCCGGCATGGTCCGACTTGACGCACAAATTCAGTGACGTTCACCGCCGCGTCGACATTGGTGGCCAACGCATCCCGCAGATCGGGATTGAAGTCGGTCAGCCCTGAACTATTGATGATGAGGTCGAGATTCTCTTGCAACGACTCGGCTGACTTCGGGCGCGAGACCCAGACCGGGCTGGCACAACATCGCCCTCAATCACTTCCACCCGCTCCCGCAGAAATCGTGAAAGGTCTGCGCCATAACGCGCATACAGCGGGTCGAAAACCGGAGACTCCTCCACCAGTTTTTCGAAGCGCCGCGACGCCGGATTCGATTTCTGCCGCCGGATGAGCAGATAAATACGCCCGATCTCAGGCAGCTCCATCAGCGTGTTGACCAGCCAAACTTTGCCGATGAAGCCGGTCACGCCGATCAGCATGACATGCTTTCCGGAAAATGCCCGGCGAACCGAAAGCGGGCCGGCATGGCGTACTCCGTCGAAATAAACGATCGGCCGCTCGCGCACCGGGACTTGCACGTGAGGCCGGAACCACGGCGGCTTCCAAAGCCTGCCGCGCTCGGCAGACCCAGGTCGCGAACCAGTCGCTCTCCGGCACGCCTGCCATCGGGCCCGGAGCCGTTGATGCCGGCGAAGAGTCCGCGTGGCCGCACCACGGGTTCCAGTAGTCTTCCTGTGGCAATTCCGTCGCGGAATTCCAGGCGGTTGGCGATCACCCATTTCACGCCCAAATGCTGCGCCAGCGGACGCATCACGTGTTCCAGGCCCTGGCTCACCAGGACGATCTCATCGCCAGCTTCGATACGAGATTTAAGCAGCTCCATACCATCAAGTTTCAGGTAAGGTCTGCAACTTATACTTGAAGTATTCTTCGCCCAGCAGATCGAGCCGGTCGCGGCTGATTCCCGCGCAGCACGGTGTGCACCACGCGGGTGGCAAAGACGCGGTGGGCGGCATAAAGAAATGGCCGCAGTACCGCCATCAGCAAGACCAGCCCACGGCGCACCCAGCGCTCCAGGAATGTCTGCGCGTTCCAGGTGAAGAAGGCCACCGGCCGGACCGTGGTCAGGTCCGCAAGACTGCCTTCCACTCGCCAGTACACCGGGGCCGCGGAGCTTGAATTGTGGTAGGGCTGTTCCAAATTGTTTTTGTCCTGATACTTAGAGCCCGTCCCCGGCTGCGGGGCCGAAGCCTATTGTAAACAATCGAGTCAAAAGGGCGAAGAAGGTAAGCTCCGCATATCCCGCATGGTTACGGTGCAGGCGCCTAGATCTTACTCGGATCCTTGCTGTAGGCCAGAAGCGCCAGCGTGCCGCTCACCGCCAACAGAGCCCCGACCGCCAGCAGACCGCCGCGAAAGCTTCCCGTCCAAGTCCGCACCAGCCCGATGGTGTATGGTCCGAGAAAGCCGCCGAGATTGCCGAAAGAATTAATCAGAGCGATCCCGGCCGCCGCCGAGGTTTCGGTCAGCATTTCGGTAGAAGTGGCCCAAAACGGTCCATTCATGGAGAACGCCGCCATCAAGGTCACGCTCAGGAAGACCACATCAGCGGTAGTCGAAGTCGAGTATGCCGCGCAACCCAAAGCGATCGAACACGCGAACGCAGACCCCGCCAGATGCCATTTTCGCTCACGCGTGCGATCGGAGTGCGCTGCCCACCAGCACCATCGCCAACATCGTCGCCAGATACGGAATCGCCGAAAGCAGTCCGACGACAAAGTTGCTCGTGCCCGATACATTGCGTAACAGGCTCGGCAACCAAAGACCTATTCCATAAGCCGCAGTGGTCACGCCCAGATATACCACCACGAGCATCCACACTCTGGCCTCGGCGAGTGCGGAGAAGACACTGCTCGAGGCCCGAGGTTGCGGCCTTCTCTTCGTGAGCCAGTTGTTCGACCAGCCAGCGGCGCTGTTCCTCCGAGTCAGCCAGGTCGCGATTTCGGGCCGGTCGGTGAGAAAAACGAGTACTACCCCACCCAGCAGGATTGCGGGCAGTCCTTCGATCAGAAATAGCCACTGCCATCCCATGCAGATTGCCGCGCTGCACTCCCAGCAGCAGGCCGGAAATCGGACCTCCTATGACTCCAGCCAACGGCGCAGCCGTCATAAACAACGCGATCGCCCGTGCCCGCGCCGCGGAAGGAAACCACCGCCGCAAGTAGAGGATCATCCCCGGGAAAAATCCGGCTTCGGCCACGCCCAGAAGAAAACGCAGCAGGTAAAAGCTTCGGGGTGTGCCGACGAAAATCATCGAGGCGGAAACGACGCCCCAGACCACCATGATCACGGCAATCCACCTGTCGCGCGCCAAAGCGAGCCAGCGCGAGATTGCTCGGCACCTGGAAAAAGAAATATCCAGCGAAGAAAATTCCGGCACCCAGGCCATAGACTTTGTCGCTGAATCCCAGCTGTCCTTTCATCTGGAGGGCGGCAAATCCGACATTGATGCGATCCAGGTAGGCGACGATGTAGAGAAGAAACAGGAAAGGCAGCAACCGCCGCGTAAGCTTGGCGACGACGTTGGCGCCGAGGTCAATTCCAGTTAGCGATTGCATAGGGAAGGCACGTGTCGAGTCACAGGATCATGACCCTGTATGATCGCGGTCCACACCGAGCTGCCGCACGATCTCGGCGACAATCTCTTCTTGCGAATGATCGATATCCACGGTGATCGCATCGTCCGGTTCTTCCAGCGCGGCAAATTGGCTGGCCAGTATGGTTTCTGATGCAAAATGACCATGCCGCTGCCGCAGCCGCTGGGAAATCAGGTCGTAGCTTCCCTTCAGGTAAACAAACCTGGTCTCCCCGCCGATGCAAAGCTCATCGCGATAGCTTCTCTTCAGCGCCGAACATGCCAGTACCATGCTCTTGTGCTCCGCGGCCCAACCTTCCATGGCTTCGTGCAGAGACCTGAGCCAAGGCTCGCGGTCGGCATCATCCAACGCAATTCCCTGCCTCATTTTTTCAACATTTGCCGCCGAGTGGAAACTATCAGCGTCTACGAACTCCCAACCGAGCCGCCGGGCCAGCAGCACGCCGATGGTCGTCTTTCCGGAGCCGGTTACGCCCATCACCACCACGATCACAGGGGCGTGCCCGACAATCCGACAGGGCAATTCATGCTTAGATCTTTTATCACTGATTGGGAGGTTTTGAATCAGGAGATTTGGGACAGGTACCCGGCAGGAATCGCACATTACCAAAGCACATTGTCATCCTCAGCGGAGCGAAGAGTTTCGTTTGAGAAACATTTCGCGCAGTCGTAGGGACCCTATGAGCTGATATGTCCACGGCCTGGTAGGGGTCTCTCGACGTGCTCTCACTGCGCCAGCGCGGCTCGAGCCGCGTTCGGGATGACACGGCTATGCGACCTTGCGCAGCTTCGTCACTCTGCCGGACTCAACCCACTCCACCACAAAGATGTTGCCTTCGTGATCGAAGCAAGCGCCGTGAGGACAAACAAACCGTCCCGGCACGAACGTCCCCGGAGCCTGAGTTCGAACCGTGCTCCAGTCCGCCTTCGAATATTCGCCCTCCCCCAGGCTTGCGACCACTCTATTTTGCCGGTCGAGAATGGTCACCTTGCTCAACAGGTCTGCGATCACAACGTCGCCATTGCGCTCATGCAGGAAACACGGCATCTTCGATGTGCCCTGAATGGAATCGATGCGCTTCCCTTCGAGGGTAAATCGTTGCAAGCGGCTGTTGCCGCGGTCGGTCACGACCAGCACCGGCGTCTCCGGGCGCGTGTCCACCCACAGACCGTGCGGACAATCGACCTGGTCGTCCCCCTTGCCCAGTCCGGCAAAGGTGCGAATGATATTCGGCTTTCCGGTTGTACTGATTGATGAAGCTTGATCCGTATCCATCGCCAACATAGATATCGCCATTGGGGGCGATGGCGATATTCGTCGGCCTGTAGGCTATGGCCGAACCATCACTTTTCGGCTTGTAGGCGGCCGATTCCTCCGGATACCCAAGGGTGAATACTTCCTCGCCCGTCAACGTCCGTTTGGTCACGATGCCATGCTGGTAGTCGCAAAGGTAGAGAAACTCTTCGCTTCCCTCTTTGCGAATCGTCAGGCCGTGCGCCCCGCCCTTGAACTGCCGGCCCCAGGAGCGGACGAACTTACCCTTCTGATCGAAGACCACCATTGTGTCCGTGCTCTCGCTGGCGGCATTGACCGTGTGATGGACATAGATGTGGCCCTGCGAATCCTCGCAGACACCGTGAGTGTTGCCATAGCGAATGTTGTGTGGCAGCTCGCCCCAGTCGTGGAGCGCTTCGTACTTATGCTCGCCTTCTCCAAGGATGGCGGGCTTGTTGCCAGCTTTGTCGGTCGCGCACAGGAAAACCGGGGTCGCGGCCGCAGCGCCTGCGGTAACCAGAAAACTTCGTCGTGTTACGTTCATGGTAAGCACGCCTCCGGATCAGGAAATTATGCGGAACGCCGATCCGCATCACTTTGCCTGCGCCACCGCCGCTTTCGCATCCACCAGTTTGGGATCGGCAAATTGCAGCCAGAAACCCATCATCTCTTCGTCGCTGGGCTCGCCCCAGCGAATCGCCTTCGAAGGATCGGGGTTCTGCGGATTGTTGATCGAATTGTCGAAGTGGCCGTGGTCACCAGCTCTGTCCCTTTCGGCAGCAGGAACTGGTGTTTCAGGAAATAGGTTTCCTGCCAGCGGAAGTCATAGTTCGGCACGTTAAGTATCACTTCGTGTCGGCCGTCGGGATAGACGGCCTCCGTCTTCATACTCTTCCCGCGGAAGTGCATGTGCGCGGTATAAGCCAACAACGGTGACATCTTTGGGCAGGGTGAAACACGAAGTGACTTCGATGATTGTCGGCATTCGGCGGAATCAGGAAGAGATTGTTCCAGATTTCGTATTGCGCAATCTCGTGCTTCACCGGTTCCCTGGCAAACACCAGACCGATGCTGGTGCGATCTTTCACGTTTTCGCCACTGTGGTTGCTGTAATGCACCTGAAACTGCAGGTACGAACCCGCTGGAATTCTGAGCGCATAGCCCGAAGGTCGGGTCTCCGCCAGGTGCCCCGGCAGGTAGATGCCCGGCACGATATTCACGTAGCCAGACGGCTCTCC
Organism: Terriglobia bacterium; assembly: GCA_963803655.1. Taxonomy (GTDB): domain Bacteria; phylum Acidobacteriota; class Terriglobia; order Terriglobales; family Acidobacteriaceae; genus JAIQFF01. The sequence continues at coordinate 260,141 of CAWDNR010000003.1, read as the reverse complement.
CGGAACTCCGCCGCCATCGGGCGACGAGCAGCCATCGTCAGCACCGGCGCATCCTTCCTAATGTGCAGGACCCTGCCGGTGCGGTAGTGGTACTTGTCTTCTCCCGCGTCGGATTTCGCGTTCTCTTCTTCTTTCTTCGCCACTTCGTCTGGCCGCGATCACCGAGACGGTCGCGTGATGCACCACCCGCCGGTCTCCGGGAAGCACTTCGGCTGCCTGGATCCATTTATCTTCGGTGAAATTGGTGGGAACATAGATGTACTCGTAGTCGTCCATGCTCGCAGCGGTCACCAGAAACTCGGGAATAGTCAGGATCACGTCAGGCTTGATGTGCCAGCCTTCCGCGAACACTGGAGCCGGCGGCAGATCCTTGGGATCCCCCTCCTTGGCCCCGGTTCGTACCCAGGAATCAATGGTGGCGATTTCCGCGTCGGTCAGCCGCGGATCATTGATGAAATCGCCCACCTTGGGATCAGCATGCCAGGGCGGCATTTTGCGAGTCACCACCGCGTCACGAATCGGCCGCGTCCAGGGACGGGTGTCCTTGATAGGTCATCAGCGACATAGGAGCGATGTCGTTGGGACGATGGCAGACCACGCAGTTTTTAAAGAGAATCGGGGCCACGTCCCGGTTGAAAGTGACTTCCTTGGGAGCACTGGGGCTTTCGTTGCTGGCCCCCAGCAATAAACCGCAAAAAGCTATTGCCGCCAGGATGAACATGACTCGTCGCGGACCCATGTGCCCTCCAGCCTAACCGGGACGGTGATTGCTGAAATCGCTTTGATGGGTATTGTAAGGCCGCAGTCCAGGTAACTCCAGCCGCGAGGGGCTGTGTGGGGCGGACACTCCTGTCCGCCGCCTTTGGCTTGAAGTTTAGCTTTCAAACGGGCCCGAAGAACCCGAAGCGACTCGCGTCGAAGACACAAATCAACTTCGAAAGCGGCGAACAGGAATGTCCGCCTCACACAGGATCCAGCACTAACTCTGGCTGTCGGTTGACGGATCGTTGAGCGCGATCAGTTTCCCCGGCGGATAATCCGCTTCGGTAAGGGGATTTTCCGGATCCGCGTTTTTTATAGTCAGGACGTCTCCGCTGCGGATCCCCCGGAGAACGAGGTTCTGATCGTCAATGGCGATAACTCTGTATCTTTCACCGAATATCGCATTGTTGTCCATAGGATCATTAGATGCGAAAATCTTCGAATGTGGTACAAGAATCCCAGGCCTATGTTAACTATCGGACTGACCCGCCAAGTTCATTCTTAAGATTCACTTAGCCACGTCTATCCAGGCAGTTTGGCAGCCAGCACATCGATTTTCTCGATGGCCGGGAGTTTCGCCAGCAATTCGGACGTTTTCACCGTGCAACATGAACGGCAGCCATGAATCGATTTCACTTTTGAGTGCGGTACTTACACCGCGACTATAACGCAACTCGAGGCGCGGATTGTCACGGATTTGTCTCGGCCGATTTGAGGGTTTGGCTTCGCAGTTACGAGGACGAGGTCTGCTCCATAAACAAGAAAAGGCCGCCCCAGAGGGCGGCCCCTATCACATTGGATTGGTTCTGATTACTGCGCCGGTTTTTCCTCCGCCTTCTTCGGTGCTGCCGCCGTGCTCGCCTTGGGCTTCCAGAAATCCGGATCGGCCTTGATCCATTCGTCAGCAACATAGCTCATGGCCGGACTGAAGGAGAACAGGTTGTGCTGGCTGAACTCAATCGCCCCCGCCAGCAACTCGCTGAATTTCTTCATGCCGTCTTCACCCATGTTCGCCATGAACTGCTTGTCTTGAGCAAATCCCTTGTCAATCTCCGACGCCGGATTTCATGGGGGTGAAGACGACGTAGGTACTGCCCTCCTGACCGTACTTCGCATGATAGACGGCCCAGTGGACGTCAGGAATCTTCTCGTAGGCTGCCTTCACCATCTTGACGATTGTGTCCCAGTCACCGTCGTGTCCCGGACGCACGCGGTACAGGGAGATCTCGAAATATCGCATGTGGGGGATATCGACCGCAGAGCGCAAGCTGTATTCGTCGCTATAGACAAGCGCGCTGGCATCGGAATCACTTAGCAGATCTCCATCAGCGACGGAGGCCCGGTCGAGCGCAGCGGAAAGCGTCGCGTTGTTCTGCGTTGCCCGAACGTCTTTCTCCCAAGCTTCGAATGAATCGTAGCCAGTCAAAAACAGCACTCGTGGCTTGCCGGTGATCGCACTCACCGCCAGATAGTGCGTCGGCCATTTCGCGCGCGTCATAGCCTGCACGAAAGCGCTTTCGGCTTTCTCATGTGGCGCCCCGCTTTGCCCGGTTTGATAAATTCTCGTTGGACGGAGAGCACCTTGGGTGGCGGAGTCGTCTCCTGCGCCATCGCAATGCCCAGTCCCCCGACTAACACACCGTCCCCAACAGCAATCCTGCTATTCTTTTCATGGATGCTGACCTCCTCGGTCGCGAAGTAGATTCGATTTTGATTGAACCTAGAATGGGCCTGACCCCGACAATTGGCGGAGACTATCTCCGAGAGTCGGCAACTCGAAGTCAAGCGCGGAGATTATCTGAGAGGACGGGCGTCCCGCCCGTCACGCGGCGACGACGGGCGTGGACGCCCGCCCTCCATCAAAAGAAAAAGGCCGCCAGATGTGGCGGCCTTCATGAAACAGAAACTAGAAACCGAAACTGTCACTAGTCTCCCAGCACCGGCTCCGCTTCCGACTTCGCCGGAGCGTGACCGTTGCCATTGTTCGCCGGCGTCGACAACGCGCCCAGCGGGATGAAGCCGTTCTCGGCCACCACCGGCTTCTCCTTCAGCACGACTTCGCGATAGAGCGCAGCCATGCGGGCGTTGTATGCCGGATCTTCCTTCTGCTTGGCGTCGCGCGCTCGCATCTTTTCTTCGCGCGAGTTCTTGGCGATGCCCAGCTTGTCCAGATCGTGCTGCTCTTCGTTGGTGACCAGTTCTTCCTTCAGGACCAGCCCGTGCTCGACCGATTCCATCTTCACGTTCTTGCCGCCGGCGAAGATTTCGTGGCGTCCATGCTCGTCGTACCACTTGGTGAGCGTGGCCGTCATGTGCATCTTCTCGATGATGTTGCGCCAGCCCACGCCCGTGTTGTAGGCGCAGAAGGAAATTTCGCCTTCCTGGGTGGCATAAGGAATGATGCACTGCTCGGTGCGCCGGAAATCGTAGTTGAACAGGTCCTGGAACCACATTCCTGCGATGAACAGGAAGTTCCAGCGGTCCTGACGGCGCTTCATGACGTCGTCAATAGTGCGGTCCGGACCGACTTTGCCGTAGTTCTTGCCGGTGGCGTTGAAGTTCTTGTCGAACTTCTTCAGCAGGTCCATCAGCTTGAAGTGCGTGGGCGATTGGAACGGATCGTAGTTCTTCATCAGGCAAAGCGCCATGCCGACGACGGTGAGGAACTTGCCGCGAGCCGCGTCGTTGACCTTGGCAATGTCCTTGGCCAACTGGTCGCCATGCAGGAAGGCCGTCACCGGCACTGCTTCCTTGGTTTCCTTGTCGATCATGACCGCCATGCCGGTGCCGCAATTCGGATGGCAACCACAGCTCAATTGGCCCCAATCGTTGTTGGCAGTCGTTGACGTGCATCAGGTCGGCCCAGTCGGAGAAGGTTCCCATGAACGAGATGGGGAACCAGTCGCGCGAGGGCTCGCCGAGTCCAGTCTGGTTTTTCACGTCGTGCGCCAGATGGGACAAGGTGTAGCGCTGCGCTTCGCGACGATCGTCTGTGACTGCTTCATCCCTGTCCGGTAAAAGACACCGGCTGGAACGACAGGAACCCGATGGTCTTGGGATTGTCCAGCGCGAACTTGATGATGCGTCCGACCTGCTCGTTGTTGATGCCGTTGACGATTGTGACGACCGGAACGATCTCGATACCGGCCTTATGCATGTTCTCGATTGCCTTCAAGCTTCACGTCGAACAGATTGCCAACCTTGCGGTGGGCATTGGCGGCGTTGCCGATTCCATCGAATTGGAGATAGGCATAGCGCATGCCGGCTTCCGCGGCCTGCTGGGCAAACTCGAAACTCTTGGCGAATTCGATTCCGTTGGTCGCGGCCTGCACCGAGTTGTAACCAACCTTGCGGGCGTAGCGGACGGCGTCGAGGAAATAAGGGGAAAGCGTGGGCTCGCCACCCGAGAACTGCACCGACATCTGGCGGCGCGGCTTGATGGTGATGGCGTTGTCCAGCATGGTCTTGATGTCTTCCCAGCTCAATTCGTGGACGAAACCAACCTGGTTGGCGTCCATGAAGCAGGGATCGCACATCATGTTGCAGCGGTTGGTCAGGTCGATGGTGAGCACCGAGCCGCGTCCATATTTCACGGTCGACGACCCGTGATGATGCAGCTTCTCGTCGTTGTGGGCGCGGATGTCGCGGCCTGGGAAAACTTCTTCCAGATGGCGCGAGAAGTCGGTGTCGATCGACATCACGTCTTCAAAGTGGCCGTGGATGGCGCAGTCCTTCACCATCAGAATCTTGCCGTCGCGCTCGACGATTTCGGCCTTGATCTCGCCGACTTTCTCGTTCATCAGCACTTCGTAAGGCAGCTTGCCGTCGAGAATCTGCTGCCGGATTTCAGGGATGCACTTGGGGCACAGCGAGTCAGTGGAGCGCGGCCAGCCCAGGGGCGGCTTGGTCTTTTCGTAGGACTTCAGCAGCGGCTTCTCCGACCATTTTGGCGTTGGCGAGGGGTTCTGCTTGATCTTGATTCAGGCTGTTGAACACCACCCACGCGCCTTTGGCGGCAACTGTGACTGCTTTTTCCACGTACTTCACTGGCTTGTGCATGCGTTCTCGCTTTCCTGTACTGGTATGCCGCGGCAAACTCCAATCCCACCGCAGATTCCCGATTTGAACTATGTCCGAACCGAGAGTTGCCCGGTTCTGGTACGGCCTTTACCCGAGAAGCGCCGGTTAGCGTCCTCTGCCTGATGGATTGACCTAGCCTTATGTTATTGAAGGCACGGGAGAAGCCCGAGCAGATGTCAATGAAAGGGGAAAAACGAGGGTTTAGCGGGGGAATCAGGCATTGGATGGTTTGTAAAGTATTGAAAAGGAAAGGGTACTATCTTGATTCGTAACCTCAGTAGAGCCTTAGCGGTAGAACCTTGCGGTAGCGGATAAAATCGCGATCAGTGGTGAAGACTTCCCAGTTGCGAAGATGCGCAACAGCGCAAATCAGGAAGTCTATCGCCGACCCGGCGATGCCCCGGGCGCGGCATATATTGCTCATGCGCGCCGCTTCTTCATAGTCCTGGATCCGGAGTTGAGGTTCGTCGAAGGCCCGCAAAGCGTCCCGCACCTTGCGAAAGGTTTCCTCCGCCCGTATTCCCGAAAGCAATTCCTGGCGGACTGGGCCGACAATTTGCGCACGACCGTCCTGCACTAACTCTTGCAAGGCGGTTTTTAGATCCTGTTCTCCACGGCTCAGATCCGCCTGCATTCGTCGCAGGGCCAGCGACCAGACGGAAGTGTCCACCAGCACCATCATGAGTGTTTCCTGCGGCGTTCGGCTTTGTAGTCGTATTTCGGATCGAAATCCACGGTGCCGAAAACCTCCAGGATACGAAGTTGCTTGCGCCGTTTCACGTACTCGGCAAGCGCTGCGGACACGGCTTCTCTCTTGGTCTTGTGCCGGCCGACCTGTCGAGCTTCTTCGATCAATCGGTCATCCAAAGCTAAGTTAGTTGCCATGTGTATATGTTACACAACATAGTGTGTAAAGCAAGGTGAACCTCCGCAGTCGGGGACATTTCCTTTGCGGCCTTTGCGACACGGGAGGCCAAAAAGCGCGACGAGTAGCAGAACGAACCACGTAGGGGCAGATGTCTCATCTGCCCTACGCGGTTCGCGTCAGCTCACGCCCTCAGCGGTTCTAACGTGGCTCGGCGCGGCACGATCAGGTAAGATACTTCGCGCCGCTCCCATAGACGGTCTCGCCCATCATGAACCGCGAATACCACAAAGGTTACAGCTCCGAGCTGCATCGCGATATGGAACTGCTGCTCTTCGGACACGCAGGCACGCCCCTGCTGGTCTTTCCCACTTCCCAGGGCAGGTTTTTCGAGTATGAAGACCGGGGCATGATTGCGGCCCTGGCGCCGAAGATCGACGCCGGCGAGCTGCAGGTGTTCTGTCCCGATGCCGTCGACAGCGAGAGCTGGTACAACAAGAGCGTACATCCCCGGGTGCGTGTGCTGCGCCACCTGCAGTACGAACGCTACATCCTGCACGAAATGCTTCCCTTTTTGCGGTGGAAGAACAATGCACCCCGGCTGGCGGTTACGGGCTGCAGTTTTGGCGGCTACCATGCGGTAAATTTTTCGCTCAAGCATCCCGATGTGGTGACCTACTGTGTGAGCATGAGCGGCGCCTTCGATATTCATCAATTTCTGGATGGGTACTACGATGACGACTGCTACTTCAACTGTCCGCCCGACTTCCTGCCGCACATGACTGATGATTGGTTTCTCAGCCGGTATAGGAAGATGAACATCGTTCTGGGATCGGCCGACTGGGATATTTGTCTGGATCAGAACGTCAAGTTTTCAGCCGCCTTGAATGCCAAGGGAATTCCGCACTGGTTGGACGTGTGGGGAGACAACTCAAAGCACGATTGGCCGCTGTGGGAGAGGATGGCAGTAAAATATTTTTCTTGAGCCTGTCATCCTGAGCGGGAGGTGACTGTGAAGAAAATCGGCGTCATGTTCGGCATGGAAAACACTTTTCCGCCCGCGCTGGTGGAAAGGATCAACGGCATGAAGGTCGAGGGCGTGAGGGCGGAGTTCGTCAAACTGGGCGGAATCAAGATGGCCGACCCCAGCGGCTATCGCGTCATCATCGATCGCATCTCGCAGGACATCCCTTTCTATCGCGCTTACCTGAAAAATGCCGCGCTCTCCGGCACGATCGTCATCAACAACCCGTTCTGGTGGAGCGCCGATGATAAGTTTTTCAACTACGCACTGGCATCCAAGCTGGGCGTGGCCATTCCGCCTACCGTGATTCTGCCTCACCATAAGCATCCCGAAGGCACGACCGAAGAGTCCATGCGCAACTTGATTTATCCCCTGAACTGGGAAGAGATTTTTGAGTACGTGCGCTTCCCTGCTTTCCTCAAGCCCTATTCCGGCGGGGGATGGAAGCATGTCTACAAGGTTCATTCGCCGGAGGAATTTTTCCATCACTACAACCACACCGGTGACCTGTGCATGACCCTGCAGCATGGCGTCGAGTTCAAGGAATACTTTCGCTGCTACGTGGTCGGACAGGAAAAAGTGCACATCATGCACTACGATCCGAAAGCTTCCACATCACGAGCGCTATGTGAAAAATCCTGCACCTGCCGATCCCAAGTTGCTGGACCGGGTGGTAAAAGATTCGCAGACGCTGTGTCGGGCTCTGGGTTACGACCTCAACACGGTGGAGTTTGCGGTGGAAGACGGCGTCCCGTACGCCATTGACTTCCTCAATCCAGCGCCGGACGCCGACATCCATTCCGTCGGCCGCGACAATTTCGATTGGATCGTGAATGCAGTCGCTGAAATGGCTGTAACCAAAGCGCTTAGCGATGAGAATCCAGTCCAAGAGTTGCGCTGGGCGTCGTTTCTCGCGGGAGAAAATGCGGCGGAAGTTGCGAAAACGAGAACTCGAGCGAAAAAGAAAGCAAAGGCGTAACGCCGTTCTTTGCGGCACTACTTCGGCTTTCAGCGTCGCGATTGCTATACTAGTCCCCGCTTCAGGAAGGCTGCCCATGCTTCCGACTTTCACCATCGGGATTGAAGAGGAATACCAGACCGTTGATCCGGTCACGCGCGATCTGCGCTCCCATATCCACGCCGAGATAATCGAAAAGGGCAAACTGCTGCTGCAGGAGCGGGTCAAGGCAGAGATGCACCAATCGGTGGTCGAGGTCGGGACCTCGGTCTGCAGCAATATTAAGGACGCCAAAGAAGAGGTCAAGAAGCTCCGTCGCGACATGATTGCTTTGGCCAGGGAAAACGGCCTGCGGTTGGCTGCGGCAGCCACCCATCCCTTTGCCGACTGGCGGGTACAGGAGATCACGGAAGACATCCGCTACAAGAACATTGTCGAAGACCTGCAACTTGTAGCGCGGGCCAACCTGATTTTTGGCCTGCATGTCCACATCGGCGTGGAAGACCGCGAGACCGCGATCCAGTTGATGAACCACGCCCGTTATTTCCTGCCGCACATCCTGGCGCTTTCGACCAATTCCCCGTTCTGGCTGGGAATGAACACAGGGCTGAAATCTTATCGCTGCAAGGTTTTCGATAAGTTCCCCCGCACCAACATCCCCGACTATTTCCCCAGCTGGGGCGAGTACGAGAATTTCATCAAGCTGCTGATCAAGACCAATTGCATCGACAACGCCAAGAAAATCTGGTGGGACATTCGCCCGCATCCATTCTTCAACACGCTGGAATTCCGCGTCTGCGACATCCCTATGCGCGTGGACGAGACCATTGCGCTGGCGGCGCTGATTCAGGCCACCGTCGCCAAGCTGTACAAGCTCTATACCGCGAACCAGGGATTCCGCCTCTATCGCCGCGCCTTGATCATGGAGAACAAGTGGCGGGCGTCGCGCTATGGACTCGAAGGCAAGCTGATTGATTTCGGCAAGCAGACGGAAGTTCCCGCCCGCGAACTGGTGCTGGAATATCTGGAGTTCATCGACGATGTGGTCGACGAACTCGATTCCCGCGAGGAGCTGAACTACATCCATGAGATCCTGAATAACGGCACCGGCGCCGACCGCCAGTTGCGGGTATTTCGTGAGACCGGCGATCTGAAAAAAGTCGTGGACTACATCATCGAAGAAACGGAACTGGGACTGGCCGAGACGGAAGCCCAGGCTCCCGGTTAGAAAAGTAGGGTAATGAACGTTCCTGCCAGTCAAGCTAAACGCGAGCTCAGCACGCTCTCTTTCGATCCAGAACTTACTCCCGGCGCACGCAATGCGGTCAACGTGTGCCTGCGCATTCAGCCCAGCGAGAAAGTAACAGTCATTACCGACGAGGCGACCAGGGAAATCGCCGCCAGCCTGGTCCGCGAACTGGAGACAGTAGGCGCCCCCTACCGCGCCTGGATTCTGGAAGAGCTCGCTCCCCGGCCCCTGACCGACCTGCCGCGTGAGATCATGGACGATCTCGAGACCAGCCAGGTCAGCATCTTCGCGGTGCAGGCGCAAGCCAATGAACTGAAGCTCGCGCATGCAGATGACCGACGTGGTGAACCGCCGCAAAATCCGCCATGCCCACATGGTCAACATCAACCATCAGATCATGCTGGAGGGCATGCGGGCCGACTTCCTCAAAGTGGACCGCATCAGTGCCAAGGTCGTCGAAACCGTACAGCGCGCGAAGCAGGTGCGGGCCAAGACTCCCGCCGGAACCGACCTTACCGCCGACCTGAGTCCGGATTATCGTTGGCTCAAGACCAGCGGCATTATCAGTCCGGATAAATGGGGCAACTTACCCGGCGGCGAAGTGTTTACCACTCCAGGCGAAGTCAACGGAACGTTTGTGATTGATGGCGTCGTAGGCGACTGGCTCTGCGCGAAGTTCGGCAGCCTGCGGGAGACTCCGCTGACGATTCACGTTAAAGGCAACCGCCTGGTCGACGCCCATTCCGCGAACCGTGAACTGGAAGACGACTTCTGGCGCTATACCCATACCGACGACAACAGCGATCGTGTGGGCGAGTTTGCCATCGGCACGAACATTGAACTCAAAGACGTGATCGGCCAGATCCTGCAGGATGAGAAATATCCCGGCGTACATATCGCCTTCGGCAATCCCTATGGCGCACACACCGGAGCGCAGTGGTACTCTTCCACGCATATCGATGTGGTGGGTAGAAATTTCGACATCTGGGTAGACGAGGCGCAGATCATGCAGAACGGACAGTTCCTGCTGGAAGCCTAGCATTCTTTAGCGAGATTGCCGCCGCCGTGCCGGGTATAGAGGTCCTTCGACTTCGTAGGCGCTTCGCAAAGCGAAGCAGCCACTCCGCTCAGGATGACAATGCTGTAGAAGACTATGATTCCAGCCCTTCGACAGCAGTTTAACGCGAACTACATGCCGGAAAAGTATCAGCGCCTGCTCAAGCTTTTGGAAGAGCGCTGCGGCACGCCGGTCAAGTTTCGCGTCTGCGAGACGCCTTGCTTCCTCCCCAAAGCGCTGCTTGACCAGATGTCGGAGTACGGCAAGGAACTGATCCAGCAGCTCAACGGCATCGAGTATCGCAAAGCCTCTTCGGCTGCGATTCCAGATCAGTTCAGGGTTCCGCATGAGCCCGCTCGTCCGCTATTTGTGCAGGTGGATTTTGGACTGGCGCGGGACCAGTTAGGCAAGCTGCAGCCCAAGCTGGTTGAGCTGCAAGGCTTCCCTTCTCTCTATGCGTACCAGGCGATACTCTCGCAATCGTACGGAGAAGTCTTTGGTCTCGACCCAAACCTGAAATATCTGCTGGGTGGGCTGGATTGGGAAAGCTACAAGAAATTGCTGCGGCGGGCCATTGTTGCCGACCACGATCCCACTCATGTCATCCTGATGGAAATCGACCCGCTGCATCAGAAAACCCTGCCCGATTTCCTGGTGACCGAGAAACTTTTGGGCATCAAGACGGTCGCGATTACCGACGTCCGGAGGGTGGGCAAGTTCCTATTCTACGAGATCGGCGGCAAACGGTTCCCGATCATGCGCATCTACAACCGTGCCATCGTCGACGAGATGGTGCGCAAGGATCTCAAGATGGCATTTCAGCTGACCGATGACGTTGAGGTGGAGTGGGCGGGGCATCCGAACTGGTTCTTCCGCATGAGCAAGTTCTCACTCCCCTATTTGCACCACGAGTGTGTACCCAAGACCTGGTTCCTGGATCGGGTGGAGCAGATGCCGAAGGACCTGGAGCACTACGTGGTCAAACCGTTATTCTCTTTCGCCGGCCTGGGCGTCATTATCAATCTCACGCCGCAAGATCTGGCCGCCATCCCCCGGGAACAGCGTTCACAGTACATTCTTCAGGAGCGAATCGATTTCGAGTCGGTGGTGGAAACTCCCTTTGGCGGCAACAAAGCGGAAGTGCGGATCATGTACATCTGGCTCGATGAACTGCAGCCGGTGATGACCATCATCCGCATGGGCCGCGGCCTGATGATGGGTGTCGACCACAATCGCAATATGGAATGGGTGGGCTCTTCGGCGGGATTCTATACGTAAACAAGGGGCCCGTTGTTCGGCCGCAACAAGGTGAGTTACTACTTCAATCCCTTCACCACGTAGGCTTGTGAGAGCGCCTGACCATAGACATAGGCATACGCACTCCCATCGCTTGAGAAGTGAGGCCCGCCCACGCCCGTAACTCCGACCGCCATGCCCTCCCCGAACGCCCTCCACAATTCCATCTTTCCTGTGCCTGGATCTACCCGATAGACCTTCGCCGTCTTCTCACGCAGATGGTTGGAGACCACGTAAACCGATGCCCCATCCGGCGTCCAGCCCGTAACTGCGTATTTCGAGTCAAGTTGCGGGATCGGGCGCACGGCTCCCCCGTCAAGCGGCCAAATGCCCCACTTGCCATCCGGCCCCAGCACCGCGGCCTTGCGCCCGTCCGGCGACAGTTCGGTGCCTGCAATGCCCTCGGGCGTAATGGGCTTGGCATTGCCGTTATTCAGATCAATCAGGTAATCCCTCGCGCCATGTCCGGCCTCAATCCCGCTGGCCAGCAACTGTTTGCCGTCCGGCAGATAGCGAACGCTGTCGTAGCTTATGTTGTCATGGGTCAACTGTCGGGTCTCGCCCGCGCCAGTAGGGACTACGAACAGCGCACCCTCTTTTGCCGGTCTGGTGATCACCCATTTGTCATCCGGCGAAATGGCCGCGCCCGTGCCGTTACCTATCCGAACCGGAGGCGACCCGTCAGTGTCGCGCACAAACACCGTGTACTTCGGCCCACCACCATCCCCGTCTTCCTCGAACAGAACTTTTCTGCCGTCGCGGCTAACGTCTCTTAGGATCGACCATCCCAACCATCCCAATTCACGCTCCTCTTTTCCGCCCGGCGGCGTGCCCCGAATTCCGATGCGAATTTGATGGGTCACCATCAACGCCAGTCCATTGCGCGTGTCCTGCAGCCACATGCCTCCCGGCACGTTTGTGATCATCCGCTCCTTGCCCGCCAGCGTCACTCCGCGAAGATTTTCCGCGCTGCCGGTACGGGTGGCGGTAAACCAAAGTTCATCGCCCGCGCTTGACCACACGATTCCCTCTATCGAAACAAACCCCGATGCCAGTTTCTTCTCGCGACCATCCAGATCGATGATCGCCACCGAACCTTCGTCGTCGCCACCGGTGTTCTCGTGGTCGGCGAACGCCACCCGCTTGCCGTCCGGCGAAATTCTCGGAAGACTGATCCAGTTAATGCTGTCAAACAGCACCTTGCCGATGGGATACTCCAGCCGCCAGTGGCTGTTCTCCGGGACGAACCGGACCACCGCCATGCTTTCACCGTTCGTCGCCCAGTCCGCGTCCTGCACATTTTCCAGCACTTCTCGCGGTGTTCCCCCGCTCAGCGGAACCCGGGCCAGCGTCCCCGCCCGGGCATAGCCGCCTAAATCCACCGTATTAAGCCGGATCGCCAGTTCTCCACTCTTCGAGATCGAAAGCAGATCTGCATCCTTGAGTCCGAGTTCGCGCGCGCCATTGTCATCGGTGCGAGCCAGATACAGTTGGTAGTCGCCTCCGTCCCAGGAAGCGCTGTACACGATGCTCCCGTCGGGAGTGAAGCGGGCATCGCCGATGGAACCAGTACGGAACGTAATCTGCTGATACTCCGCCAGGGGCGCGGCGCTGCCACCTCGCCCGAGCCACCAGCCCAGACCGATCATTGCCGCCGCCAGCGCGATTGCACCCGCCACCCCAGCCAGCTTGCGGCGCGACTCCGTGCCTCTGGCCTGTGCCACCGCCGCCTGCGCGCCCGATTTGCTGCTGGTGGCGGAAATCTCGGTCAGCGATTCCAGGTCGAACGCCAGGTCACCCGCGGAATGGAAACGCTGCGAAGGATTTTTCTCCAGGCAGTGCTGCACAATCCGTTCCAGCCCGGCCGGAACGTTGCGCGCGGTTTCGGAAAGTTCGGGCGTCTCCTCTTTCAGAATCGCGCTCATGGTGTCGGCCGAGGTCTCGCCGTGGAAGGCTCGCTTGCCGGCAATCATCTCGTACAAAATCGCGCCGAAGGCAAAGATGTCCGAACGCGGGTCGGCCACTTGTCCTCGCACCTGTTCCGGCGACATGTAGCCGGCCGTGCCCATGATCAGGCCCGGTTCGGTCACCGCGTGAACCGTCGGCGCATCGGCTCCGCTCACGGCTTCCGGCCGGGTCAGCTTGGCCAGGCCGAAATCCAGAATCTTTACTCGACCGTCGCTGGTGATGAACAGGTTTTCCGGTTTCAAGTCGCGATGGACGATGCCTTTTTCGTGCGCCGCCGCCAAGCCCCGCGCCACCTGCAATCCGTAGTCAATCGCCTTGCGGCTGGAGAGCGCGCCACTGCGCAATCGCTCGCGCAGAGTTTCCCCCTCCAGCAACTCGGAGACCACGTAGGGTGAGCCGTGCTCGTCTCCGATATCGAAGATCGAAAGAATGTTGGGATGATTGAGTGCTGCCGCCGCGCGTGCTTCCTGCGCGAAGCGTTGCATGCGGTCATGATCCGCCGAGAAAGACGCAGGCAGGACCTTGATCGCCACAATTCGATCCAGCCGCGCATCTTTTGCGCGATACACTTCGCCCATCCCGCCCGCACCGAGCAGCGACTGGATCTCGTAAGGCCCTAACTTCGTTCCTGAGGAGAGTGCCATGAGTGGGCAGAATTATAGCGTTATTTCAGCTGCAAGGTCTCGGATCATGGCGTCCGTTCGTTTCATGGGAAGGCAGGCATCATTGACGGAGCTCAGGAGTGCTGGCAACGTCGCGGAGGTGCCGTGCAATCGTCAACAGGCCCAGGCATGCAACCGAAGAAATCAAAAGGAGCCTGAGGTTGTTGGGTGTCCGTGGTCCCCCATCGGGCATGTCCGTCGCGGTAAGCACGGCGGTCTTGGGATCTGTGGGATTGTAATGGACGACGATGGGACTGCCCGGCCGATGAAGAGCCACCCACTGCTGCATCCGAGTTCCTGGCTCATACAACCACCCCCAAGGGGTGGCCGGTGCTTAGTACCCTATCGACAAGTGTGCCGGCGCGGGAGATTGGGGTGGACCCAAGTGCATCCCGCCGGGGCACTTGCGATAGGGGGATTTGTACGAAGCCGCTGACGCGGCGGACGCGGGGGAGCTATGGGTTTTGCATGCGCGATTGGCGATTTGTGGTCGAATGGGTTGGTTGGGTGGGCCGGTAAAAGATGTCGATGAGAGCGTCGCTAGGTCCGAAGAGGCGATCAGGTGAGGATGATTTAGGAAAGTAAGGGGTGGATTGAGGTGGATTTCGGTGAGTGGAGACACAACGGCGGTCGGAGCGGAAGCTCGCGCGGTGGAGAGCAGCATGGTTGGTCGGTTAGGAAGAGTCAAGGAGCGCGCTCCTGGTGGTGAGTTGCCCAGCCATCAGTACAGAAAGTCTTTCGACGATGACCATGGGAGTGGAACATTTGGGACAGCGGAAACAAGTGGGCTGGGTGGGTGAGGAAGTAGTGGCTGCGGGTGGGTGCGGCAAGGGCGGGTCGGCGAGCAGGCGCTGACAGAGGGGTAAGAGAGTGGCGCGCCGCCGATTAGCCAGGAACCCGAAAGAGCGGATGCGGACAAAGCCGCGGGGCAGGACGTGGAGCAGGAAGCGGCGCAGGAACTCTTGCGAAGCGAGCGTCATCATTCTTTTCTTATTTCCGTGGGCATAATCCTTCCAGCGGAAAGTAACCTGGTCATGCTCGAAAGCCAGGAGGCGATGGTTGGTGATGGCTACGCGGTGCGTGTAACGGGCGAGATAGCCGAGCACAGGATGGGGACCGCCGAAGGGTGGCTTGGCGTAGACGACCCAGTTCTGAGGGAACAAGGGGCGCAAGAAGGAGCGGAAGGCCTTTTGGTTGGCCAGGGGTTGAAGAGTTCCGGCGAAGGTGAGTTGGTGTTGCTGGAATCGGCGTTTTAGACCGGCGTACCCACTGCGAGAGAAGCCTGTAAGCATCTTCGACTTCCTGTTATTGACGACGCTTTCGAGAATTTGCATATGCTCACCGTGCTATCAACCCTGGGCCCTCACCGCCTCGATGCTGGCAGATGCATCGTTACCTCGCGGTTTCGATGCCGATCTTTCGATCGCAGGTACGTTGTCGGAGCGCTTTCGACAGGTCGTTGCCTTCCCGCTGTAGCTCCTGATATGAAGTGAACTGTCAATCCCTATATTGGACTGGTGTTGGTGTTGGTGTTGATGTTGATGTTGATGTTGATCTTCATCTTCATGGGTTATTCGCCTTTCGAAGGTAGAGCGGGTAGCGATCGAGGTCGCTTTTTCGACGGTTGATCAGCCTGATATTCGCGGGTCGAGCCGCATAATCGTGATCCGTCGGGAGCTGCCTCACACTAGAGACGCGGGTCTGGCCATAAGGCCTGTCGCATAGGAGCTGATGAGGATTCTCCTTGCCGTGTGCTGCTCGACCGCTACTCGCCCTACCTTCCATGGTTTTGCTCTTCCTTTTTTTTCCTTCCTGGAATGTTTTGCCCTTTTGTTTATGCCACTCGTTTATGGTTCCGTTCCACCTGAACACCAATGGCCCAAATAAAGCCCAGTAGCTCTCGCCCCACCGCCGTTATGACTTTCTGTTTTTCCTTGCCGGCTGCAGTTAAGGTGCGGTAGCGCTTGTGCAGCCGGTGTTGCGCCTTCCAAGCGATTTCTTTGACTTCCTCGCTTAGCCCCTCCTGTCGTTTGCGTAAGGCTAGCCCGATCGCCGGTCGGTGGCGGTAGGCCCACGCCGCCTCGATTGCGATCCGCCGCAGATGAGTATTCCCGGTCTTGGTAATGGGGCCGCGCTGGATTCGCTTTCCGCTGGAGTCCTCGCTGGGAACCGCACCGCTGTAACCCATCAGTTGCCGAGCTCCCTCGAATCGCGAGATCTCGCCTAACTCCGCTACCACCGTGATCGCTGAGATCTGGGCGATTCCGCGCAGCGCTTGCAGGGATTGGATCACCTCCTGCATCTGCGGCGGCGCCAACTTTACTGCCTCTGCCATAGCCTGTTCCAGTCGCCGGATACGGTCCGCCATATGTTCAACCTCGTGCAGGTAATCCAGCAGCGTAAACTCTTGCGCCGGCTGCTCAAAGTGCACTTGCTCCTTGATCCATTGCTGAAACTTCTGCGTCCACGCCTTGATTCCTGCGGGTGCTCGTCGGCCGTGGCGCAATAGAAATTTGCTGAGCCGGTTGCGCGCCCGCAGCTGATCCTGTTTGGCTACCTCACGGGCTCGCACCAGATCCCGAAGCGCCTCGTGCTCCTCGTTCGGCACCCAGACCGCGGTTAGATCCCCAGCGCGATAGCTGCGCGCCAGCTTGCTTGCGTCCCGTCGATCGGTCTTCACCCGGTCTCCCGCTTTGACCGGCACCAGGGTCGGCGCCACCACCTCGCACTTCACCCCCAAAGCCGTCATCTGCCAATAGAGAACGTATCCCGTCGGACCCGCCTCGTAGCAGGCCTGCAGTTGTTCTGCCGGCCCCAACTTCTTCACCAGTTTGCGAATCGACTCTTCTCGATTCGGAATGATTCCCAACGAGCGAACCTCTCCGTCGGGCTCGGCGATCGCTACTGCAATCGTCTCGGCATGGACATCTAAACCCAAAAATCGTACCTTCTTCATGGAACCGGTTCCTTTCCGCTTGTGGCTCTGCGTTGTAGTTACTCGACTCACAATGTAACCCACGCATCGCGCATCGGGACCGGTTCACTTCATATTGACTAGGGTACTCATCATGGGAGATGAGGTCCGGTCGAGATCTTCTTTGCCGGACAATCACTTCACACCGTTTTTCAAGTCACAGCCCCTCAGATAACCAGAAATAGCCATAGGCCACGAGCCTCGGATAGAACCATGGTTGCCTCTGAAGCAACCAGTCTTGCTTGCCGCTCTCTCCCACTCGATAGCATCATCACCATCAGCAGAGAAACTCACGAGAATGGACAACCAGCCAAACCTCTCCAGAGAAGTGAAACTACCGTGGGCTGGATCTCGAGAAAGACTCTCCACTCCGGTCGAGGCGGAGTTTTTTCTTGATATCCCTTTTCATAGAACTCATTGACCGGGTTGTGAGTAGAATCGCCCGGGATATAGCAAACTCTCTCAGCCCTCCAAATAGTTGACCAGATACCACCCACGGCCTAACATAGCCGCCTAAAGGGGCTGAGCTTCGCCATGGACCGCGAAACGTCTGGCCAAAGTTCGAGCAGTGCGACTATGATCGGCCAGACGGTCTCCCATTACCGCATTTTGGGTAAACTGGGCGGCGGCGGGATGGGCGTTGTCTACGAAGCGGAAGACACTCGCCTCGGGCGCCACGTCGCCATCAAGTTTCTTCCCGACAACCTCACCGGCGACAGCAAGGCCATGGAACGCTTCGAGCGCGAGGCCCGCGCGGCGTCCCTGCTCAATCACCCGTCCATCTGCACCATTCACGAGGTCGAGGATCACAACGGCCACCCCTTCATCGTCATGGAGAAGCTGGAGGGGGAGAGCCTGAAGCAGCATATCCGGGGCAAGGCGATGGACGTCGACGAATTGCTTGATGTCGGCATACAGGTGGCGGATGCGCTTTCCGCTTCCCACGCCAAGGGTATCATTCATCGCGATATCAAGCCCGCCAACATCTTTCTTACCTCCAGCGGGCAAACCAAGGTCCTCGATTTTGGCTTGGCCAAACTGTTACGGAATGAGCGGATGGCCACTAGCGAGGAAACGCCGATCGAAGATTCCCTGACTGCGGTGGGCGTGATTCCTGGCACCGCGGTTTACATGTCTCCGGAACAGGCGCGGAGCGAGGAACTTGATCCACGGACCGATCTGTTTTCGTTTGGCGTTGTGCTCTATGAAATGGCCACGGGGAAGAAGCCCTTCACCGGCAACAACGTGGTCATGACTCTGGATGCCGTGCTGCATACCAAACCGCCCTCGCCCTTTACTCTGAACCCTACGCTTCCCAAAGAACTGGAAAGCATTATCGGGAAGGCGATGGAGAAAGAACGCGGCAAGCGTTACGCCACTGCCGCAGAGATGAAGGCCGACCTGCAGCATCTGAAGAAAGAGACCGAATCCGGACTGACCCGGACCGGCTTGCGCGAAACCTCTCCCTTGCGCCTGGCCAGCAAGACCTTCCAGAGTTCCAGCAAACCGCAAAGTTATCTATTGATCGCAGTTACGGCTTTGTTGCTCACCGTGCTGGCAGCGGTGGGAGCCTGGTTTCTGAAACATCGCGCCGGAAGTATGGAGGCCGCGAAGAACGCGATTGCGGTGCTGCCGCTGCAGAACCTCAACGGAGATTTCAGCGTGGACTATCTCCGCTATGCGCTGGCCGACGAAATCGCCAATACCCTCACCTACTCCCGCACTCTCGACGTTCGCCCTTCAACCGTTACCAGAAAGTACGTGGGCGCCGACCTCGATCCCAAGCAAGTGGGGCAGCGATCTTCGTGTGGCCACAGTTCTGACCGGTCACTTCCAGAAGCAAGGAACCCACCTGCTGGTCACGGTGGAGGCGATCGAGACCGGGACGGAACGGCTGATGTGGCAAACCAATCTCACTGGTTCCACGCAAGACCTGATCGGCATGCAGGAACAGCTTGCCAAGCAGGTTCGTCAGGGTTTGCTGCCTATGCTGGGCGCAGCCGGAGGCTTTTTGGAGACCAGCACTCGGCCCAACAATCAGGAAGCCTACGATCTTTACTTACGCAGCGTAGCCGCGCCCCACGATGCCGCTCCCAATAAGGAGGCCATCAAGATGCTGGAGCGTACGGTGGGCATGGACCCCACCTACGCACCCGCCTGGGAGGCGCTCGGCCTACGTTACTACTACGACGCAACCTATTCGGACGGCGGAGAGGACGTTTTCCAGCGCTCGAATTCTTCGTACGAACGCGCGCTCACGCTCGATCCCAACCGGATGCTCGCGGCCGGCCAGTTCATTACCAACCGCGTGGAGCGGGGTGAACTTGCCAAGGCCTATGAGTCGGCGCGAGAGTTCGTCAAGCGCCGCCCCGAGAGCGCCCAAGCTCATTTCGCTTTGGCCGTGGTGCTCCGATATGGCGGAATGCTGGAAGAGTCCGCACGCGAATGCGATACCGCACTAGCGCTCGATCCCGGGAATTACCAATTCCGTTCGTGCACCTGGCCTTTCATGGAACTGAGCAAGTTCGACCGAGCCAGGGATTTCCTTCAACTGGATGCGGGATCGGAATGGGCCAACTACGTCACTCCTTCCTTGCTGCTAAGGGAAGGAAAAACGGCGGAGGCACGCGAGGCGGTAAAGCGCATGTCGGCTATTCCCCATTACCATCGCGATCTCATGGAAGCTTGTCTCGGTCTCCGGCCTGCCTCTGAACTGGACCGGATGGCGCATGAGGCAGAAACCGGCCAGCCTTCGGATCCCGACCCGGAGCTGGCGTACTACCAGGGAGCTATCTTCGCCTCTTGCGGAAAGAATGCTGCTGCTCTCCACCTGCTCAAGACCGCAGTCGAATTGAACTATTGTGCCTACTCCAACCTGCTATCGGATCCCTTGTTAAGGAGTCTGCACCGCGAACGGCAATTCGATGAGGTGCTCACCGCCGCGCATGATTGCCAGCAGGCCATGACAACCGCGCCGCAGGGCCACTGACTCAGGTAGGATTAGGCACACGGTCAGCGGCTAACTCTTCGTTTCCCGCACAGTCCATATAGCAGAGGAACACCAGGAAAAATCTTGCCTCTCATCTCCCAAAACTACAATCCCATACGTATGAAAAATGCTGCTCATGAATTTCTGGGCCCACGATTTCTGCGTGCGCGCACTCGGTTGGTGCGCCTGCAGGGAAACGTGAAAAGACAATTGATTCCGATGTTGAGTGTCGCCCTGCTGACAGTTCTCAGCACCATGGCGGCGCCGACCCTGGCCCGGGCCCCCGCGAGCCCGCCCAGTCCGATCGATCCTTTGCCCCCGGACACCGGCGCGGCTGGCTTGAAAGAGATGTTGCTTCGCCTCCAAACCACAGCCCGCCTGATGCAAACCGTGGCGCATCCGGACGACGAAGACGGTGGCATGTTGACCCTCGAGTCTCGCGGCAAGGGAGTGGCGACGCTGCTGATGACTCTGACGCGCGGAGAAGGCGGCCAGAACAAGGTGGGGAGCAATCTGTTCGACGTCCTGGGCGTGCTGCGCGCGCTGGAGCTCACTGCTTCCGATCGCTACTACGGAGTGGAACAACGCTTCAGCCGGGTGGCTGACTTTGGTTATTCGAAGAATCCCGACGAAACATTTCAGAAGTGGGGAGGCCACGATATCCCGCTCAGCGATATGGTGCGAGTGATCCGCACCTTTCGCCCCGATGTGCTAATTGCGCGCTTCTCCGGCACGGATCGCGATGGACACGGCCATCACCAGGCTTCCGCTATTCTGACCAAAGAGGCATTCCGAGCAGCGGCAGACCCGAAGCGCTTCCCTGAGCAGACTCAAGGAAGGCTTGCAACCCTGGCAGGCCAGGAAGTTTTACATCGGCAACGTCTGCGGCTTTGCCGCTGCGACCTGTCCGGCGGAAAACTACACCCTTAAGCTGAATACGGGACACGTGAATCCCTTGCTGGGCAATGTCATACATCCAATTCGCGATGGAGGGATTGCGACATCAGCTTTCGCAGGGCGCAGGTGGCTGGTCGGTTGAGCCGGGCGATCGCTATACCTACTACAAACTGGTGGACTCGGTTCTGCCGCCGGCCGCGGACAAAGACGGCCACGAAAAAGATTTCTTTGATGGGATCGATACCAATTTGAAAAGTTTGAGTTCTGGGTTCGATGCGGCAGGAGCAAGCGAGCTGGCCAAGATCGAGAGCAACGTAGCTGAGGCGGCAAAAGATGCCGAAAAAGATCCAGCCAGCGCGGCGGCGCCGTTGCTGGCAGTGGTTGACTCGCTCAGTCGTCTCGAAAATCATGTCCGCACTGCCGACCAGAAGCAAGGTTTGCTGATGCGTCTGCGAGAGAAAGAGTCGCAGGCCCGGATCGCGCTCAATCTTGCACTCAATCTTTCGCTTCAGGCGTCGCTGGTTTCGCCACCGGGCTCGAATTCCGCACCCGCGACCGGAGAAGACCCGCTGGCAGCGATTTCTCCCGGACAGAAATTCACTGTCAGGGTAAAGCTTCACAATGGCTCGACCTACCCGGTGCAACTGCGGTCGCTGTTTCTTGAAGGTCAAGTAAACGACACCGCGGCGAGAGAGCACGTTCCTCCGTTGCAGCCTGGGCAGGATTACCAGACCGATTTCCAGTTGCAGCTGCCGGCGAACACTCCGCCCACGCGGCCCGCATTACATCGCAACGACCCGGAGCGTGATGGCGTATATACCGTCGACGAGCCTCAATATCAGACGCTGCCTTTTCCGCCGCCACCATTTCGAGTCAGTGCCCACTACGATATCCCCGACCTCGCCTCTCGAACTCGGGGCGTCGACACAAAGAATACTAAGGCCCGGCCTGAAATTTCCGCGCCGGTGTTAGTGGCGTTTACCGACGAGCAAGGAGTGGAGCAGAAACGTCCACTGCCTGTTGTGCCGGCGTTCTCCGTCGAACTGGAACCGGGTGAGCAGATTGTTCCGATCGCGAATGGGTCCGAACGCACCGTGAAAGTGGGCGTGAGTTCGAACCTGACTGGCACTTCCAGCGGCAGTCTCCGTCTGGAGGCTCCTGGCGGCTGGCGGATCGAGCCCAAAGAAATTCCTGTGGAGTTACGCGAGCGTGGCGACAAGAAACATTTCGACTTCAAAGTTATTCCGGGCAGCTTGAAAGAAGGCCACGCTCAGATTCGCGCCGTGCTTGCCGCGGGCGGCAAGAATTACAGCGAAGGCTACACCCTGGTGACTCGCGAAGACCTGGCCAGCGCTTACTATTACCAACCGGCGTTGCAGCGCGTCAGTATCGTGGATGTGAGAGTCCCAAAGGATCTCAAGGTTGCATATGTCCCGGGCGCCGGGGACGAAATTCCGACCGTGCTCCAGCAGATCGGGATTGACTGTAACGGTGCTCCCGGCGGAAAAGCTTGCCAACGAAAACCTGAGTCAATACGGAACGATTGTTCTCGGCATCCGCGCGTACGACACGCAGAAAGATGTCGCGACCAACAACAAGAAATTGCTGGACTACGTCTCGGCCGGCGGCACCCTGATCGTGCAATACAACGCCGGCGCTGGCGATTTCAACAGTGGCCACTTCACGCCGTTCCCCGCGACCATCAGCCGGAGCAGAGTTTCAGTCGAAGAAGCCCCGGTAGAAATTCTCGCTCCCGATGACAGTGTGTTCCGCTACCCCAACCAGATAACCCAACGCGATTTCGACGGCTGGGTGCAGGAGCGGGGTTTGTATTTCATGGACCAGTGGGACGGTAACTTCCGGCCTCTCTTGTCATCTCATGATCCAGGCGAGCAGCCACTCAAAGGTGGGCTGCTGCGGGCACAGTACGGCAAGGGCACGTATATCTACACCGGATACGCGTTCTTTCGCCAACTGCCCGCCGGCGTGCCTGGAGCAATTCGACTGTATGTGAATCTGTTGGGTGCGGGACATTAGGACCGTCGTTGGTCGTTGGCCGCCTTAGTCGTTGGCGTTGGCCGTATCGGAGGCTATGTTCGGAAGCCATAGCGCAGACAGGCTTCCGCGGCAGAAGCAAAATCTCGTCTTGCAAATGCAGCTTATGGCTAAGGCCAACGACCAACGACTGATGGCCAACGACTCGCCCCACGACCAACGACTCCCAGCCCAACGACTCCGCCCAGCCTCTCATCCGCGGAATTGGCGTGAGCAGCGCCACCGCGCTGAACATGATCGACATGATCGGCGTGGGGCCGTTCATCACCATCCCTCTGATCGTGGGCGCCATGGGCGGACCTCAGGCCATGCTGGGCTGGATCCTGGGCGCAATCTTTGCCATGTGCGACGGCCTGGTGTGGGCGGAATTGGGCGCGGCCATGCCCAAGTCGGGCGGATCCTACAACTATCTGCGCGAGATTTACGGCCCTCGCCGTCTGGGACGGCTGATTTCTTTTCTCTTTATCTGGCAGCTTTCTTTCAGTGCGCCGCTGTCGGTGGCCTCGGGCGCGATCGGGTTGGCCGGTTATGCGTCCTACTTCTGGCCCGCGACTCGAACATCAATACGCTGACCATCTCTGGGAATTGCATCTCCCGTTGCTGGGCACCTTGCAACTGCGTTGGCTGATGTCCGGGGCCACGTTTGTTGCCATCGGGATTGTCGTGCTGGCCGTGGTCCTGCTTTACCGCAAAATCACCAGCATCGGTTGGATGTCGAAGCTGCTGCTGGCCGGGGTGCTGATCACCATGGGCTGGATCATCATCGCGGGATTTGCCCACTTCAATGCCAGCCCGCGCCTTCAGCTTTCCGCCCGGCGCTTTCACCTTGTCGCACAATTTTTTCCTCGGGCTGGGCTCAGCCATGCTCATCGCCACTTATGATTATTGGGGCTACTACAATGTTTGCTTTCTGGGCGACGAAGTAAAGGATCCCGGCAAGACCATCCCGCGGGCGCTGCTGCTATCCATTCTTTTGGTGGGATGTCTATACGTGTTGATGAACATCAGCATCCTGGGCGTGGTGCCCTGGCAGGAAATCACCCACACCGGCCAATCCAATCGCGGTTTGTATGTGGTTTCGATTTTCATGCAAAAGATTTACGGGACTTGGGCGGCAAATCTGGTCACCGCCCTGGTGATGTGGACGGCATTTGCATCCGTCTTCTCGCTGCTGCTGGGTTATTCCCGCGTGCCTTACGCCGCGGCGCTTGATGGCAACTATTTCCAGGCGTTCGCCCGGGTGCATCCGCAACACCGCTTCCCCTACGTTTCGCTGCTGGCGCTGGGCGGAGTGGCGGTGCTGTTTTGCTTTTTTTCGCTGGCCGACGTGATCGCCGCGCTGGTGGTGATTCGGATTACGCTACAGTTCCTGGTGCAGGCGATCGGCGTCATCGTGTTGCGCATCCGGCGGCCTGATTTGCCTCGTCCCTTTCGCATGTGGCTGTATCCGCTGCCCGCTTTGCTGGCCTCAATCGGCTTCATCTTTGTGCTGGTTTCCCGCACCAACTCGCTGAAGCAGGTTCGCTACGCGCTGGTCATCCTGATTACCGGCATCGCCATTTATCTGGTGCGGGCATGGCGAAATCGGGAATGGCCATTTGAAGTCAGCCGCCGGTTGCGGCAGAGAGGTACCGCGAGTCACTGACGATGTCGGAAGCGATCAAAACACCGGTGCCGGCGAGCCTGCCTCCGCGGCTGGCAAATTCGGCCTGGGCTCCTCTGGGCGAGCCCCTCTTCCGCTCGCTTTGGATCGCCGCAGTGATTTCCTACACCGGAACCTGGATGCAAAACGTTGGCGCGGGCTGGCTGATGACCCAGCTCACCATGTCTCCGTTGATGGTCAGCCTGGTTACGGCTGCGACCACGCTTCCGGTGTTTCTGGTGATCCTGCCCGCGGGCGCTCTGGCGGACATGGTTGACCGGCGACGATTTCTGCTCATCACCCAAAGCTGGATGGTGGTCGCCGCCGGAGTGCTGGGCATACTCACGCTCTACCACCATGTGACGCCGTGGATGCTCTTGCTGTTTACTTTCATTCTCGGACTTGGCGCGGTCATGAACGACCCCGCCTGGCAGGCCATCACGCCCGAGGTTGTCTGTCGCGGAAAATCATGCCCCGGCGGTGGCCCTGAATTCCGTCGGGTTCAATGTGGCCCGCGCCTTCGGCCCGGCGCTCGGCGGACTGGTGATCGCGGCAGCCGGCTCCGGAGTTGCGTTCCTGCTCAATGCGGCTTCGTTTTTCGGCGTGATCTTTTTTCTGTACCGCTGGAAGCGTCCTCACTTCGAACACGTTGCGACCGGCCGCGTGCGCGATGCCCTGGTGGCCGGCCTGCGCTATGTTCGGGGCGCCCCGCAGGTGCGATCCATCCTGATCCGCACCGGAGCGTTCAGCCTGGCCGCCAGTTCCCTGCCCGCGCTGCTGCCAATTCTCGCTCGTCCGCACGGCGCGACCGGCTATGGCCTGCTGCTGGGATTCTTTGGCCTGGGCGCTCTCGCGGGCGCTGCCGTTCTGCCTCGGGTGCGCACTCGTTTCTCCGTCGACGGGCTGGTCGCCTTCGACATCCTGCTCTTTGCCGCCATGACTTTCGCGGCCGGACGCGTCCAAACATTTTCCCTGCTTGTGCCTGGTATTGTTTGCCGGCGGCACGGCATGGATCGGAATCCTGGCCTGCCTGAACATTGCGGCCCAGACCATGTGTCCGTCGTTCTTGCGCGCCCGCGCGCTGTCCATGTACCTGCTGGTCTTGCAGGGAGGCATGGCCCTGGGCAGCGCGACTTGGGGAGCGCTGGCGACGCGAGTCGGTGTCCCCGCGGCTCTTTCGTGTTCAGCAGCTGCGCTGGTAGTGGGACTTGCTGGCGGTCCGCCGCCATCGCCTGACGTCGGAGCAGTTGGAGTTAACGCCGTCAGTCGTCCGAGATTAATGTAGCGCTCGCGTCTACATTGAAGTGTGGAACTCACACGATTCAGTCGGAGTAGGGATCACGATTACTCATGACCCCCTCCACGGATCCGGACGAGCGGGTTTCCCGCATCCGGCTCTTGCCTTAGGTGACAACGCCCATGCGGCGCAGAGGATAGGGATGACAGGCAGAAGGCAAAGGCAGCCAGCGAGTGAGGAGACGCCGCATGCGATCCCAGAGGACGCGGCCGTTCTGGCTCCGCCGCGACAGCGAGCGATGCCAATACCAGCCGACTCGGAACCGAAAAATCGCCAGCGCCGGTTGGTTCATGGGCACTCCGTAGTAGCGGAAGTGTCCACCCACAACCGCCCGCAGCCACTTGCCTTGTTCGGGGATGGGTTCGTGCATGCGTCGCTGAAGCTCGGCTTTCACCTCGTTCAGCTTCGTCTGCATCCGTTTGCGGATCGTCTGCCGCAACACCGTGAACCGTCCATTGCTCTTCTTCCTCACGCAGATGTGCGTAAATCCGAGAAAGTTGAACGTCTCCGGCTTCCCTTCTCCACGCCACTGCCGTTGGTCGATCGCATACGGACCGAATTCCAGAAGTCGCGTTTTCTCGGGATGCAGCTCCAGGTTGAACTTCTGCATTCTCTCCGTAAGTTCCGCCCGAAACTGGTCGGCCTCCGCCTTGCTCTGGAATCCAACCACGATATCGTCAGCGAAACGCACGACGATGACGTCGCCGTGCGCCCGCTTCTGACGCCACGCTTGGACCCAGAGGTCGAACACGTAGTGCAGGTAAACGTTGGCCAGCAGCGGCGATGCACTACCGCCCTGGGGCGTTCCTTCCTCCACTCGTATTCGTTTCCCATCCTCCAGCACGCCCGCGTTGAGCCATTTCTGGATCAATCGCACGACGCGCCGGTCTGCGATCCGGTACTCGATGAATTTCACCAGCCATTCGTGGGAAAGCCCATCGAAAAAGCCTTTGATATCCAGATCGAGCACCCAGTTCACCTTTCTCGTCAGCAGTCCCGTATAGAGCGCGTCCAGCGCTTGGTGCTGGCTGCGTCCGGGCCGGAACCCATAGGAGAATCCGATAAAATCCGTTTCGTAGATAGCGTTCAACACTTCGACCGCCGCGCGCTGAACGATCTTGTCTTCCAGCACGGGAACGCCGAGCGGTCTTTTCCGCCCGTCGCTCTTGTTGATGTACGTCCTACGCACCGGCTTGGCTCGATACGCTCCTCGCTTCAGCCTATGGGAGAGATCCTGGAGATTGTCCTCGAGGGTCTCGCCGTAGTGCCGCCACGTCTCACCGTCCACGCCCGGCGCCGCTTCCTTCTTCATGCAGAAGTAAGCCTCGCGGAGCCTTTCCGGATCGTAGATATGGTGGTGAAGCGCGGTGAACCGCAACTTCTTATCCTTCTTTGCTGCTTGACGTACCCGCTCCAACGCGCTGAGCGCGTCTTCCCGGCTCGGTGTCCGGGACGCGTTTTGTTGGGGCAGGTTCCCTTTGGCCAGGCCTCTTCCCTCCATCCCCTCCGTTGCCGGTTGCCCGGCATTGTTCGGGGACTTCCCCGGTACAGTAGGTCTGTCCGACTTCCCAGGTCCGTTCGTCATCGGCGTGCGTCCTTAGACTTCCCGATGCGTCCCAGGGCAACTGCTGTCCTGGGCGAGCCTGGGATCTCCCGGTTCCCGTTCGAGGTGCTTCCGTACGTGCACGGGGTCTGTGACCGCGCGGGACTCCGTTGCACCTCGCGATATCGGTGCACCGGATGGGGCCTTCCGCTTTCTCCTACAGCGTCGGCGTCCCGGAGTGATTGTCTTACGCGGCTGAATACCCGGCCCGCACGTTCCCTTGTCAACGCTTCGACGCCGCCCTCGCGAGCGGCTCCGCATGACTCAGGGCCGATGTGGGTCGCTATTTCACATTCGTATGACTTTTGCATTCACTACACCTCGCCGGTTTAACCGGCGCACAGGAGAAACTCAATGAAGAAGTTTCACGCTGTATGCGCCTGTTTGCTCTTGCTCAACGGCATCGCTCTCGCTCAAGCCGCCAAACCCGCGGAACCCCGGACCGTAAGCCAGGTTCTCGACCGTTCCGTCACCAACGTCGAAAACGAATTCGTGCCCGCGGCCGACGCCATGCCCGAGGACAAGTACTCTTTCGCCCCGACCGCCGGTGAGTTCAAGGGCGTCCGCAGCTTCGAGCAACAGGTCAAGCACGTGGCCGCAGTCAACTACATATTGGCCGCCGCCATTCTAGGGGAGAAGTCGCCCGTGGACACTGGCGGAGAGAACGGTCCAGACTCGGTCAAGAGCAAGGCTGACATCATCAAATACTTAAAGGATTCCTTTGCATACCTTCATAAGGCGACATTAAGCATCAACGAGAACAACCTGGTCGCCCCCATTAAGAATCCCTTCGGTGAAGGCACGGCGACCCGCCTGGCGCTGGCCCCGGGGGCAGTGGGCCACTGCTTCGACCACTACGGTCAGATGGTCGAATATCTGCGTTTGAACGGCATTATTCCGCCCGCCAGCCGCTAGCAAACAAGGTCGTCGGTTGAGGAAGGCCGGCGTATTGATCCCTCAGCCGACTCCGTTTTCCCCATATGGCACGAGAGTGCCATTTACACTTCCCCGCGCTGACCGTAGTTTACTGCCTTCCCCTGATTCTGTAGCGAGGTTTGCCTGACTGTTACTGGTACTTCCACAGGATGATGCCGGGAGCGCCCGTGTGGCGAGGCGAAACGGCAAGGGAAAGAGTCCCAGGAGTGGTGGAAATGAAAACCAGCAAACATCGTCGCATCACGCCGTCGTCATCCAGCGCCGCTTTCGGGCGCGATGCGCGGCGCGAGATCGAGCACTTCAAGAGAGCTCTGAATTCCTATGCGGATCGCTTTGCCAGCGAACCTCATCTGAGTTTTGAACAGCATTTCTTCCGCCTTGCGGCCACAAGCCGGCTGGCGGATGGAGAAGAGCGCCGCCGCGGTTAGGCGCGTCGCTGGGTCCAGGCTTTGCCTTGGCCGGCTCCTTGTTTGGTGATTGCCGTGGCGACAAGTTCCGCTTTGAGCCCGTGGGCTCGAAGCTGTCTCCGCACTTGTGCCTTGGCGCGTTCTGCGCCGGCTTTGTCATCCAGAAAAATCAGCACTGAGGGCCCTGCTCCGCTCAAGACCGCTCCCAGGACGCCGGGAGTGTCTGCCGCGAGTTTCTGTAGCGCCGGCAGCAGCGGACACAAGGGGGCACGATAAGGCTGATGCATGCGGTCCTCGAGCGCCGAAACCAGAAGGTCGCGACGGCCTTGCACGAAGGCGGCCAGCAGCAACATCGAATTCTGGACGTTGCTCACAGCATCTGCTCGGGAGTATTCCGATGGAAGCACCCGGCGGGCTTCTTCGGTGGCTAGCGCCTCGTCCGGTACCGCGAGTAGCAGCCGCCACTTCCCTTTTGGAATCACGCAGGCGACTTGAGCCTCGCTCTCGGCAGACATTCTCGCCACCGTCAGTCCACCCATCCAGCAGGCAGCCGCGTTATCGGGATGATGCTCCCGCCGCGATGCTTCGCCCACGATTCGGCTGTCCGCCCACCGCAACTTGCCAAAGTGCACCGCCAGCGCAATCCCGGCCAGGCGCGCTGCGGCCGACGAACCACAACCCTTGCCGATCGGGATCTGGTTGTCGATGTCGAGTGTGAGCGGCCGCACCGGTTTGCCTGCCTCTTGTAACACTTCACGATAGGTCGTCAGGATGAGATGGTTTTCCACCCGGCCGCAGATTTCGGCGTCTCGCCCTCGCGCCGTGATGAAAAATTCATCCGCGGGCGAGGCGCGGATTTTCAGGAACAATCCAAAGGCAAGAGCCGCAGCATCAAATGCGGGACCGAGGTTGGCGGACGTAGCGGGCAGCACGAGTTCCAGGGGGGAGCTCCTGGCACGCTTTTTCTTTGCGGTTTTCATTCGCTGGGATTCTCGCACCGGCTGAGAAACGTGCCCATGCACATCGCTACTTTCTCGGGTCGGTCTGCTCCGCATACTCCAGCACCTTCACGACAGCATTCGCGCTGGCGTCGAGCACCATAGGCGCCCGCTGTCGAGGGGCCAGAACCTCCGCTGCTTCCTCTTCGTGCTCAGTGCCTGCGAACAGGTCTCCACGATGGAACTTGAGCGTGAAATCCGGGTCCTTAAGCAGGTTGCCGGTCAAGATCAGCACTACGGATTCGTTCCTCCTTACGAAGCCCTGCTTGACCAGCTTCTTCAATCCGGCGAGGGTGACCGCCGATGCCGGTTCGCAGCCGATGCCGTCCGCCCCAATTTCTGCCTTGGCCAAAGCCATTTCGACCTCGCTCACCTGCTCCACCGTGCCGCCTGTAGCCTCGAGCACGCGCACCGCTTTCTTCCACGACGCCGGACTTCCAATCTTGATGGCAGTTGCCATGGTTTCAGCACGGACCGAGATCAGCTTTTTTCCGCCGGTCTCACGCATGGTTCGCACCAACGCGTTGGCACCCTCGGCCTGGATCACGGAAAGCTTGGGCAGCTTTGCGATAAGACCAAGCTCCTTCATCTCAAGCAGTGCTTTACCGATCGCGGAAGAATTCCCCAGGTTCCCTCCCGGGACGATGATGTGGTCCGGGGGCTGCCAGTCGAAGCGTTCCAGCAGTTCGACCGCGGCAGTTTTCTGGCCTTCGAGACGGTACGGGTTCACCGAGTTCAACAGATAAACCGGCATGCGTTGCACCACTTCATCCAGCACGCGCATGCAGCCATCGAAGTCGGTCTTCAATTGGCAGGTCACGGCGCCGTAGTCCAGCGCCTGTGAAAGTTTTCCCCAGGTGATCTGGCCTTGCGGAATCAAGACCAAGCTACGCATCCCGGCACGCGCGGCGTAAGCGGCCATGGACGCGGAAGTGTTGCCCGTGGAAGCGCAGGCCACCCAGCGAAAGCCCCCCTGCCGGGCGAAGGACGCGGCCGCGGTCATGCCCGTGTCCTTGAAAGACCCGGTAGGGTTCATGCC
The DNA here is from genome assembly GCA_963803655.1 of Terriglobia bacterium. Classification (GTDB taxonomy): domain Bacteria; phylum Acidobacteriota; class Terriglobia; order Terriglobales; family Acidobacteriaceae; genus JAIQFF01. The sequence continues at coordinate 229,383 of CAWDNR010000003.1, read as the reverse complement.
CTGGTGTTTCGCGAAGAGCTGCCCAACTCCCGCGGCACGTCCGCAGGAAGGCAGTTCATACACTGGCGTGTTCCCTTCCCGCAGAGTGATGACCTGGTTCCAATCATGCAATGCGGGGAGAATTTCGCGAAAACGCCAGACTCCACTTTCATCCAGAGCATTCCAGGAAGTGCGGCGCTGCAGCCAGAGTTGCTTGAGCCCGGCTGCGTCCAGTCCGGCGACGCGCGTTCCTGCGTTTGTTTTCCAGCCGGGAAAAGCCACTTCCAACAGATCGCCGCACTGCGCACAGCGGACGCTCTTGGCCCCCTCTTCGCCCACGACTCCGCACCCAATGCAGCGTAATTGCGATACGCCGGTTTCCACTTTGGATGCCAATGCGGCCTGGTCAGTCATTCAGTTATTAGCATACGGGATGGACGAATTACTTGTCTCCGCGCAGGTATTGATCAGTCTTGTTAATCCAGTCGGCGCGCGGCGGATTGAATATGTCGAGATCAACCGTGTCCTCCACGGCTTCCGCTTTGTGCGGCATGTGCGGAGGGATGGTCAAGACCTCGCCCGCATGCACCACGATCTCTTTGCCGTCAACCCAGAACTTTAACGCGCCTTCCAGAATATACGTGAACTGCTCGTTGTGATGACTGTGCAAGGGGATGATGCAGCCCTTCTTCATCAGCACGCGCGCCACCATGATCCCTTGACCGACCACAAATTGGCGTTGCAGCAGTGGGTTCAAGTCTTCCAGTTCGACGTTCTGCCAGGGGACATGTTTCAGTTCCATCTCACCGGCGCGGCGCTTCGTGGCTGTCTTGCCACCGGCGCCTTTGGATCCGGCAGTCTTGTGCCCGGTTGGTTTCGCACTCTTGCGTTTTTTCGCGACGGACTTCGCTCTTGCCTTTGCCTTGGCCATTTTCAGCACACCTTCCCAGGGGGAATCAGAAGAGTCGGCACAGCTTACGAGAAGTTGGCGGGGCGGGGCAACTTCCAGCAATCAAGACGAGTTCTGGGGATTGAGTTTCTAAGGATTCAGCACAACTTTGCCGAACATCTGGCTCTTCTCCACGTAGTCGTGCGCGGCACGAATTTCCGGCAGGGGAAACACGCGATCGACCACCGGCTTCAGACGTCCGGCGAAAACATGGGCCAGCACCTCGTGCAGTTCGCCCATCGTACCCATGTAAGACCCTAGAAGTGAAAGCTGGCGCGAGAATAAAAAACGCAAGTCGATGCGGGCGTCAAATCCCGTGGTGGCGCCGCATGTGACTAGCGTGCCGGCAGGCTTAAGGCACTTCAAGCTTTCTTCCCAGGTGGCGGAACCCACGTGCTCGATGACGATGTCCACACCTTCCTTGCTGGTCAACTTGCGCACTTCGTCGGAAATCTTCTGCTGGTAATGGTTGATACCGTGGTCGGCACCCAGCGCCCGGGCTTTCTCGAGTTTTGTCTCGTCGCCCGCGGTGGTGATCACGCGGGCGCCGAACAATTTCGCCACCTGGGTGGCGGCGATCCCAACCCCCGAACTGGCACCGAGGACCAGGACGGTTTGCCCGGGACGAATGTTGCCGCGTGCGACCAGCATGTGCCAAGCGGTAAGGAAGACCAGCGGTACGCTGGCGGCTAGATTGAAGTCGAGGCGGTCAGGAATGGGGATGACGTTCACAGCGGGCACAGCGATCAATTGACAATTTCCGCCGTCCACGCGGTGGCCCAGCACCGTGAACTCCGGGCACAGGTTCTGAAGTCCCGCAGCGCACCTGACGCAGTGGTTGCAGAAATGCATCGGCGCCAGCAAGACCCTCTGCCCGGACTTGAAGCCAGCGACGTACTCGCCAACCTCGGCGATCTCTCCGGCGATGTCAGCCCCCAGGGTATGCGGCAGGTTCACGCCGGGCAGGCCCTTGCGGATCCACAGATCGACATGGTTCAAGGCGCAGGCCTTGACGCGAACAAGAACCTGGTCCCGGCGCGGCTTGGGATCGGGCACGTCTTCGTAATGCAAAACTTCGGGACCACCGAATTCGTGGATGCGGACGGCTTTCATGAGTCCTCCGAAATGAAGTCAAGCTACCACAGGCGCATTCAAAGTCCATTCTGGAACATCGACGATGTTCACGCATCACAGACAGCAACCAGGGCTTCGCTTAATGTCGAGCAAGGCAGATCGAAGTCTGGAGGGCGTTGCCCGTGGGTACGGGACACGGTTTGCCAAACCGGTGAGCGGCCCATCCGCCACTGCGGTTCGACTCCGCCGCCCTCCGCGCGCAGCTCACTAAAGTAAGTCTTGACAGCGCGTTCTGCCCGGTCGATTATAAAGACGGTTTGGCAGACCGTGTCGTTAGTACCGCTGGTCAAGCGCCAGCAGCCCCGGAGTGATGATCCGGGGCTTTTTTGTCGATCGCTAGGGTTGTACGCCAACCGGCTTCTGCGGAAACATCCGGTAACGGTTTCCGGTTGCGCTCTGTTGTGTCGTGCGAAGAAACCAAGCACTCGAGACCAAAATTCGTCGGGTGCAACCCCCACCGCTCCGCAGTGCCCTGCTCCTGGCACTAGCCAAAGCTGCGCATGCGCTAGGTTAGCCCGAGCCAAAGCGCGTGAGTGCCAAGGCAGAATATTGATGTCTTCTTCGCCGTGGATCAACCGCACCGGGACGGTCGAGAATCTCACAGCGTCCAAGGGGTTGGCCCGCCGCAAATCCACGCCATAGCGCCATCGAGCCTAGAGAAGTCCAATCTCGGCAGGCAGGAGTCCGACCGTTCTTCCAACGACGCGCTCCATACCAAAGCGACCAGCTCCCACGAGATACCCTTCCCGGTCATAGGCAACACTGCGGAAATCGGAGAAGACAGAGTCGGCGACAACGGCGCAGAACTTGGACTCGGAGCGCAGGCTTTCCAGCACCAGCGCGGCGCCCATCGATTCACCAAACCCATCGACGCAGCTTGCACCTTTACCGTAGAGCCAGGAAACCCAACGGTGAATGTCGTCACTTGCGCGCAGGCCGTAGGTTGCCACGGCGCCACCCGACTCGCCGTGGGCGCGCGAATCGGGCAGAAGAATTCGATAGCCTTGCCGCAGGAACGCTTGACCATATCCCGCTACACCGCCACGATTGTCTCCGATTCCGTGAAGCAGGATGACCGCTTGTCCGTTTTGATGTTCCGGCACACTGTACCAAGCATGCAGCTCGACGCCATCGGCAGCTTGAATGACCACGGACTGCAGGTCAGCACCGTAGGGGGCGTACATAACGGCAATCCGGGCTTTGGAAGGCATCGGCAGACGCATTGGGCACAAGGTCAACCTGGCCATCAGAACGCCAAACGCCACCGATAAAGTGAGATACATTGCAACCGCTGTTACCGCGATTTTGGCCGGACGCCGCATTTAAGACCCCTCGCTAAGTATGGCTCGCCAAGTGTGGAACGTTGTTTCCGCATGGTTTGTTCCGGGTGACCTTTCCGGTGATTCGGTAGTGTCTTAACACTGTGTGCTCCTTGGATGGAGCAACACTGAATTAAGACGCTACCGGTGATTGACTTACCCTGTTAACCGACTGATAATCAGGCTGGAATGGACATCTACGACGAGATCGTCAAGCTGCGGCAGCAGGGGCGCCGCGGGGCGGTGGCGACTATCGTGAACGTGCGCGGTTCGATCCCCTCTTTCGAGACCGCCAAGATGCTGGTGCGCGACGATGGCTCTATCGCGGGCACGATTGGCGGCGGCTGCGTTGAGGCTGAGATATGGCAGGCGGCGCGGGAAGTCATGGAAAGCGAGAAGCCTCGCACCCTGAGCTTCAACCTCAATCAGGATCCCAAATACGACACGGGATTGGTCTGCGGCGGCACACTCGACATTTTCGTCGAGCCCGTACTTCCTCCAGCAGCACTCTATATTTTCGGCGCCGGCCACGTATCGGTAAGTCTTTACAAGGTAGCCATAGGCGCCGGCTTCGATGTGACGGTAGTGGACGACCGCGCGGCTTACGCCAACCGCGAGCGGTTCCCCGAGGCCAAGGAAATCATCGCCGAGGATTTCGACCGAGCTATGGCGCGACTCGCCCCGAATGAGTCGGCCTACCTGGTAATTGTTACGCGCGGGCATCGCGACGATATGCGGGTGTTGCGCTGGGCAGTGCAGACCTCGGCCCGGTATATCGGAATGATCGGTTCGAAGCGCAAGACGATTACCATTTTCCAGGAGCTGACCAAGGAAGGTCTTGCGGTGAATCTGTTCGAGCGGGTGCATGCTCCGGTTGGACTCGATATCGGGGCAATCACGCCGGAGGAGATCGCGGTGGCGATTACAGCTGAGCTGATCGCGGCGCGCCGGCGTGTGGAGCGGGATCTGCCGCACATGAGCTGGTTCCATTCTCGCAGGCGGGAGGGGGCTGGTTCCGCAGCCGAGGTATTGAAAGAATCAGAATAGGTGCAGCAAGGCCGAGGATTCTAGCCGCGAAGCGGCGCAAGAATAGAGCCTACGGCGCCAACCGTGGATGAACGCGGAAATTGAGCGAGCCCCAGCGGGCGAAAGAACGGTTCTTCAAGGCTGCGACCATCCGATCCGTCCCAACGATTCCGCCATCTCTGACGCTCAAAGTTTGTTATCTTCCCTACATGAGTCGTGCGCCCAGTTGGTGCGGAGTAATACTGGCGGCGGGGGAGTCGTCGCGTATGGGATCGGACAAGGCATTGTTGCCCTGGCCTCCAGTCGCGAACCGCGTGGCATTTTCGGGCGAAACTTTTTTGTCGGCTGCGATTCGCTCCCTGAGTTCTGCCACCGACCAGGTGGTGGTCGTCGTTGGTAATAACGAATCCCAACTGGCTCCTGTGGTGTACGCGGCAGGGGGTTCGCTGCTGCGAAACCCGGCGCCGGAGGACGGTCAATTCAGCTCTCTGCGTGTTGGATTGCAGGAAGTACTGAACCTGGGCCGGGATGCCGTGATGATCACGCTGGTGGATCGTCCGCCAGTCGCCACCGCGGTGCTGGCCAGTCTACGGACGGCATTTGAAGCCGCTGCCTCTGACATCTGGGCGGTAGTGCCAGAATACGGCGGACGACATGGGCATCCATTTTTGGCCGGGCGCGAGATGATCGAGGCTTTCCTCAAAGCTTCTGCAACGGCCACTGCAAGAGAAGTTGAGCATCAGCATCAGGCACACCTGCGGTATGCTCCAGTGGATGATCCACATGTCGCCATGAATGTGAATACTCCCGAGGACTACGCGGCGTTGTTAAATCCTCAAGCGAGTTAACTCCTTCCATCAGAATGAACCCAGAGAACCGAAAATTGAGCACTCCGTCCAGGACCGCCGACTTCATCCGGACAGTATTGCAACTCAAACCCCAACTCGCCGTTTTCGATTGTGACGGCACGCTCTGGGCAGGCGATGCGGGATTCGGCTTTTTCGATTGGGAACTGGCACGCGGCCTGGTTTCCGACGATGTAGTCCGCTGGGCCCGCGCCCGCTACGCAGGACTACCTGGCCGGCAAGGTCAGCGAAGACGACATGTGCGCCGAAATGGTGACCATCAATCGCGGGTTGGCGGTGGCCGACGTGATGCGCGCGGCCGCAGAATTTTTCGAGGAGAAAATGGTGGGTGGGTTTTTCCCCGAAATGAAAGCCCTGGTGCTTCGATTACGCGATGTCGGCTGTGAGGTCTGGGCGGTCTCGTCCACCAGCGAATGGGTCATCCAGGCAGGAATGAAACATTTTGGAATTCCCGCCAGCCGCATCCTGGCGGCGGCGGTTGCCGTCGAGGACGGTAAGGTCACGGAAAAGGTCATCCGCGTACCCAGCGGAAAAGGCAAGCCGCAGGCGATACGCGATGTGATCGCGCGGACACCTGACGCGGTCTTCGGAAATTCAATCTGGGATGCCGATATGCTGGAAATCGCGCGCCATCCATTTGTGATTAATCCGACGCCAGAATTGTTGACTATCTCTGGTGAGCGCAAATGGCCGGTTTATTATCCTGACGCAGTTTTTGGTTCATAGTTCTCGGTTCACAGTTGCTTGATTAGGGCGGCCAGCGAGTCCATCGCCAGGTGACTGGCATGAGTCGAGGCCGGGGAGACCGCCGAGGGCGCCTACCAGATCTTCGCGGCGCAGTTGGCGGGCTTCCGCGACCGTTCTTCCTTGCACCAGTTCGGTGAGCAGCGACGCGCAAGCCACCGTGGGAACGCATCCTTGAGCCAGAAATCGGATTTCCTCGATGCGTCCGTCAGTTACTCGTAGAGTCAGCTTCAAAACATCACCGCAGGCCGGGTTTTCGATCTGGACGGAGGCGTTGGGATTCGCTACCTCGCCGGGGTTGCGCGGGTGCTGAAAGTGATCGAGGACTTGGGGCGAGTACATCGAAAGGATTGTAACGTGACGCAGGCGGACAGGATTTAAATGCTGTCTTCGAAGTCAACTTCAATGGGATCAATCAGCGGAATCAGCCAGCTCAGCAACTTCTGATGCACCGGATGAGGCCCATAGGCGTCCAACGCGGACTGGTCGGCGAACTTCATCACGCCTCCCAATTCATAGCCCTGTCCGCGCGGCGAAGTGTTTACTCCGACGGAGGTCTCCATTAAGCCGGGGATTTGGCCTTGTAACTTTCGGATTTCGCTGATGACACGTTGTTTTTGATCTTCCGTGACGCCCGGTTTCCAGCGAAACGCGAACATGTGGATATACATGGCAGCTTGAAACCTCCCGCGAGATTGTAGCGGGTAGCAAACGATCGTGTAAAAAAATTGCCCTCGAAAGAACGGATGCAGCGGGCACTTGCCCCGGGACTGTACGATGTCAGCAGTGCCTTCCGACTACAATCCGCCGCGGGTGGTGTGCCTCCAGCCTAGCGCCACCGTCATCCTGGCGGCGATTGGCAGACTGGACCGGGTCGTTGCCTGCACCCAGTATTGCGCCGATGTTTGTCCCGAAGTTAATAGTGGCGGACGCAGCATCATCGCCGATTCGTGGACAGCGCAGAGCCAGCAGATCCTGGCCGCTCGTCCTGACCTGGTGATCGCCGCAGTTCCCTACCAGGAGAAAGCTGTGGTGGAGATCCTGAAAGCGGGTGTCCGCTTTCTTGGCCTGTCTCCGAAAACGTTGGCGGATATTTACGTCGACATTGCAACTATCGCGGGAGTGGTGGGCGCGAGCGCACGTGGGCAGGAGGTGATCGCGAATATGCAGCGGGAGATCGCGACGGTCCAGCAGCAGGTAAACGGGAAGAAGCATCCTCGCGTCTTCTGCGAAGAATGGGGCAAGCCTCTGATTGCCTCGCAGAAATGGGTGGCAGACCTGGTGGACGCCGCAGGCGGCGAGTTTGTGGGTGACCCGGGAGACAATCGTCGGCGGAATCGATTCTGGCGATCGATCCGGAGGTGGTCGTTGCCGCATGGTGTGGCGCCGGCGACCGCGTTCCTCTGGAGAAGATCATCCGCGACCGGAAATGGCAACAGATGCATGCCGTGCGAGAAGGGCCGAGTGTACTGCATTAGTGATGAGCTTCTGAATACTCCTGCGCCGACGCTTTCCGTGGGCTGCGGGCGTTGGCGGCGGCGATTCATCCCGGTTCTTTTCCACAACCCGAAGGGCTAAGATGTATCACCGATACGCGAGTTCGAACTGACGCGCACTCGGTCGGAGTGATCCGGGCTCCCTATGCCTTCTGGTTCGACAACGGCAGAAGTAAAAAAGGAAATCGACCGCATCAATCAAGCGGCTGGATCGGTGGAAGATTTCATGTGGGAAATCGTGAAGCTGCTGCATGATCGGATGCTGAAATACAACTGGGTCGGCTTCTACATGCTGGAGGATAAGCCGCCCGATTCGCAACCCCGCATGTTGGCGCTGGGGCCGTTTCAGGGAGCCATGACGCCGCACACCCGTATTCCCCTCAACCAGGGTATTTGCGGGGCTGCCGCCAGCACCGGCAAAACCATCGTGGTGGACGACGTCACCCTCGACAACCGTTACCTGGCATGCTCCACCGAAACCAAATCGGAAATCGTGGTGCCCGTGTTTGTCCGCAACAAGGTCGTGGGCGAACTGGACATCGACAGCCACTTTCCCGCCGCTTTTGGCGACGAAGACCGCAAACTAGTGGAGTATTGCGCTTCCCTGGTAGGCAAACAGCTGGAAAAGCTCGCCGGATGAGCAGTGAGAAAGACCAGAGTCGCACGACCCAGAGCGGTCGAGGACCCGAATCACCGCGCCGCTATCAGCGCCCTACCTCACCGACCGTGAAGCAAGTAGTCGCGGCGTTGATCTTCAAGGAGGACCAGATTCTGGTCTGCCAGCGCACCCGGCATCAGACCATGCCGCTGAAATGGGAATTTCCTGGCGGCAAAATCGAAGAAGGCGAGCAGCCGCGCGATGCGCTGCGCCGGGAATTGGATGAGGAACTCGGCATCGATGCCACCATTGGCGAAGAGGTGGCGCGCATCCGGCACGAGTATAAGAACGGATCAGCGGTGGAGTTGCGTTTCTATGCTGTTCGCGAGTACAAAGGCGAAATCGAGAACAGGATCTTCAAAGACATGCGCTGGGCCCAGCGCTCGGAATTGCCGTCGTTCGATTTTCTCGAAGCCGACCTGCAACTGGTAAGAGAGCTGGCCGAAGGGAAAATCTCCTCGAACATATAGGCCTAGCCGGAGCCACCCCGGAGCGTCCAGAACCAGGCCAGGGTCAATCCCACCATCACCACCGTCGTCGTCCAGGCTATCACGTTGTAAAGAGGCGAGCTCATGTACTCTCCCATCATTTCCTTCTTGTTCACCAGCAGCAACATGAAGACAAGCACAAAGGGAAGCACGACGCCGTTCACTACCTGGGACAGGATGGAAATCTTCACCAGGGGAATATTTGGCAGAAGGATTACGCCCGCTCCCGCCACGATCAGGATGGTATACAGCCAGTAGAACACCGGGGCCTCGCTGAACCGCTTTCCCACTCCGGATTCAAATCCCAGCCCCTCGCAAACCGCGTAGGCAGTGGAGAGCGGCAGAATCGAAGCTGCAAACAGCGACGCGTTGAACAATCCCATGGCGAAAAGGATGTAGGCGTAATCCCCCGCCAGGGGATGAAGGGCCTGGGCTGCATCTTTCGCGTCGCTGATTTTGTGGTAGCCATGCACGTAAAGCGTTGATGCGCAGGCCACGATAATGAACCAGGCCACAATGTCGGTGAAGATGCAGCCCGTGACCACGTCAAGCCGCGAGGCGTTGTACTGCCGCTTGGTCACGCCCTTCTCCACAATAGAAGCCTGCAGGTAGAACTGCATCCAGGGCGCGATGGTGGTGCCCACGACGCCGATCACCATGTACAGGTAATCCTGGCGCAGAAACATTTCCTTGTGCGGGGGCACGATGGTGGCTTCGAGCGCCTCCAGCCAGGCGGGCTTGGCGAGAACTCCAGCGATGATGTAGGTGAAGTAGAAAAACGAAGCGGCGAGAAACACTTTCTCCACCGTCTTGTACTGGCCCTTGACCACGATCAGCCAGACGATGACGGCGCAGACCGGGACGGTGTAGTACTTGTTGAGGCCGAAAAGCTCCAGGCTGCCGGCGATGCCGGCAAATTCCGTGACCACGTTGCCGAAATTGACGATGACCAGGCCGATCATCATCAGAAACGTGATGCGAAATCCGAACTCCTCGCGGATCAGGTCGCTCAAGCCCTTGCCGGTGACCGCGCCCATGCGGGCGGCGATCTCCTGCACCACGATCAACGCCACCGTAATGGGGATCATGGTCCACAGCAGCATGTGCCCGAACTGGGCCCCGGCCGCGGAATAGGTCCAGATGCCGCCGGCATCGTTGTCCACGTTCGCGGTGATGAAACCCGGACCGACAACGGCGAAGAAGATCAGAAGCCGGATTTTCCAGCGTTTCAGAAAAGTCATGCGTGGCCCGGAGATCGCTCAAGCGACCGATCAGCATAAATGCGATAGAGGAAATCTGGATAGCTGAAATCGTTGCCGGAACCAGCTCGTGTGGGGCGGACACTCTTGTCCGCCGCCTTTGAAGTCGATTTTGCCTGGGGACCGCGGCAGGATGTGGGATGTAAATAAGTCGCCGGCGACTCGCTACCAAAGTCCGAATCAAAAACGGCGGACAAGGGTTTCCGCCCCACACGGTTTTATAGGTTGGCGCGCAGCAGGCTGATGATGTCGTCGGAGGTGATGACTCCTGTCAGTTTCTTGTTGTCGTCCACCACAGGCAAAGTCGAGAGGTTGTACTTGTCGAACAGTTCCGCAACTTCTTTTTCCTTGGAGCCGGCATGGGTAGAGATCAGGGGTTCCTGGGTCAGCGAAAGCATGGGCGTGTCAGGAGTGGCCAGCACGATCTTGGCCAGGGGCACGGCGCCGGCCAGCGTGCCGTGCGAGTCCACCAGGTAAATAGTGCTCACGGTTTCGACCCCGCCCTCGAAGTGACGCAAGGCCTCGATGGCATCGCGCACGGTGGCGCTCACGTTTACCGCCAGGTACTCGGTGTTCATTCGGCCGGCGGCCGTGTTTTCCTTGAACTCCAGGAGTTCGACCATTTCCTTGCGTTCCTGGGGCTGCATCTCCAGCAGAATTTCCGAGGTGCGTTCTTCGGGCAGATCGGCCAGCAGGTCGGCGGCCGCGTCCGGTTCCATCTCTTCGACAATCTCGGCCGCCCGTTCCGAGTCGAGCGACTCGAGAATTGCCTTCTGGACTTTGGGTTCGACTTCCTCCAGGGCTCCGGCCGCCACGTCCTGCTCGAGGGTCTCGAACACGGCCTCGCGTTCGTCCGGAGCCAGATCTTCGACGATGTCGGCGATGTCGGCGGGATGAAGCTTGGCCAGGCGCTCGTGCGAGATCTTGAGTTTTACCCGGCGGGCGGGGTCGGTTTCGATGAGGTCAACGAAATCCCAGGGGATGCTTCGCGGGGGAATCTGCCGCAACAGTGCTCGCAACGCCACCAGGGGAACCACGCCTTTTAGCAAGCGCCGGATGGCGCCGCGGGGCCCTACGTCAACCGAACCCACTTTCAGAACCGGACGGTTGGCGACGGATTCCTGAAGAAGATCCAGATCGTTGACCCGGACGACTTTCCGTCCGAACACATCGATGACCTGTTGATCGAGAAGATCGCGTCCCAGCAGGAGCATGCCTTCCGCGCCATCCCTCTTGGCCCAGTCCGGCCAGGGGCAATGTCCGTGCGAATACCGCCGGTCGATCGAGGTCACCGACACGAAAGGCAGCAGGCGGTCGCCAGCTGCTCGTCTTAATGATCAGCACCGCAACCCGGGCCCGGTCTTCCTGCGGAACCAGGGCCACTTCGCGCACCCTGCCGCATCGGCTTCCGGCGGTGTCAAACACCGGAGTGCCCAGCAGTTCGGTAAGCGCAAAGGCCAGCATGCTTTTCGAGAATACTCAACTGACGGACAAGAATCCAGAGCTTGAGATATCGGCATCTTCCCGGAAACTCTGAACGCCGGCCGCGGTGTCCGGCGGTGCACAGCGGCGGGTCAAGAGCGCAGAGTATAATTGACTCCCGCGTTGACATTTCCGGGGCGTAAGGGCAAACTACCGCATTCGCTGCAACCGCCCGTTTCTTGGCCATAGCTAGGCAATCGCCATCGGCAGAAACGCAGGGCAGCGGAGATTCCAGGATCCGCAAGCTGTAATCTAAAATCTTTGCCATGACCGAACAACGGGTCTCCTACACGTTGGATTCGACGCTGGAGACCGTCGACAGCGCCGAGCAGGCAGCCAGCCGGATTGCGACCGAAGCGGGCTTCGACGATGACGAGGTCATGCGGATCGCCATGGCTGTGCGCGAGGCTGCGGTCAACGCCGTGCTCCATGGCAACGCCTACGATCCCGGCAAGAAGGTGAGCCTGGCATTTGAGCAGACCGGCGGGAACCTGGTGATCACGATCAAGGACCAGGGCAAAGGGCTGGATCCGGATAAGATCCCCGATCCCCTGGCGCCGGAAAATCTTTTGAAGACGTCAGGCCGCGGCATTTTTCTTATACGCTCGTTCATGGACGAGGTGGTCGATCAGCCCCTCCCAGACGGGCACCGAAATTAAACTAGTTAAACACGTCCACGGTCCATCCGAGGGCGTTAAGGAGGCTTCCCAGTGAGCATGAAGACCAGTACGCGCCAGGTTGACGGCGTCACCATCGTGGATTGCAGCGGCCGCATCACTCTCGGCGAAGGCAGCGTGATACTGAAGGATGTGGTGCGCGAACTGCTTTCCGAAGGGCCAGAAGAAAATCCTGCTCAATCTCGGAGACGTGAACTACATCGACAGCTCGGGCATCGGCGAGCTGGTCAGCGCTTTCACCACCGTGCGCAACCAGGGCGGCGAACTCAAGCTGCTCAACCTGACCAAGAAAGTTCACGACCTGCTGCAGATCACCAAGCTGTACACGGTCTTCGACGTGAAAGACGACGAAGCCGGAGCAGTCAAGTCGTTCAGCTAGGCTTCCCTTCTATTTATTTCTGGCGAGGGCCGGTATCTGTCCGGCCCCGAGCTGTTTCTATTTCGGAAAATTTGCAGATTTCTTTTCCCTGTGGTGACCCGGCTCGTCGTTTCTCCACCTACAATTCCTAGCGGGTCGACTCTGCCTGCAGAATCGCTGACCGGACTTCTCTTGGCCATCAAGCAACTTTCGATGCTAGTTGTGGCCACGCTCTTGAGCAGCCCTGCCTGTCCGACTGCCCTTCCGTCGCGGAAGCCCGGACAGATGTGGGCGAGATCAAATGCGTAACCGGCACGGTCGTGCGAGTCAAGCAGGGTGCAGCGAGGAGTCCATTTTCTAGACTTCTGCGATGATTTTCGTTTATGCCCATTTACCGTCGTGATTTTTCCCGGCGACTCGAAGAGCGTGGGCGATGTACGGCAATTACAAGCTAGGATGGTCGAGATCCACGGACAGGTATCAAAGAATACGACGGACGCATCGAAATCGTTCTAAAAGAATACCGGCAACTCAGCGGTGCTGACGCCCGAATTCCCACTGCCAAAAAACCATGACGTCGAAAAGAAGGGCCACTACAGCGCGGGAACTTCAGCCGCCCCAAGGAAAACGAAACACCACCAAAAGGCAACCGCCGAACATAATCACCCAGGCACCGGAGGATCCGGAACAATAGCCAAGTAGCGTCGGTGTCCCACCGGCCCGATGGGGGCCACGCCCGCCAGTTTTTTGTGGCGCAACGATCTTGGAAGATAATCAACGAGCAGAGGGCGAGACGCCCTCCGGACAGCCGGCGGGACGCCGGTTCGCTACCTTCTACACCATCCCTTTCCTCAACTCCTCCAACGGATAGAACGTTCCCCGCCAGAGGACACCGCCGCGCGCCAGCGTCAAGAACGTTGAACGCAGCATGGTGTACACAAAGAGCCCTGTGCTGACGGGATGCAGGATGAAGTAGTAAGGCGGAATATCCGACTTCCGCGACATTCCCACGTAGATGGAAAACATCGAGAACAGGGCGACGTCATATCCGAGACGCGCCCAGCCGTGCGCCAGCCAGATGCCAGCGAACGGCATGAGGTTAAGAAAGGCCAGTGCAAAGCACGAGGCCAGCGCTCGCGGCCACTGAAATGACATGATCGCAAAGAAATTCTTGGTGAGGTTATCCACCACGCCCCACGCGCCCCTGGCCCAGCGGATGGAAATCGAGGTCGGCGCCAAAAACATTGCGTTGCGCGTACCCGGCGTTTTTCACGACCTTGCCCAGCTTCATATCGTCGAGCACCTCGAAGCGCAAAGCCTGATATGTGCCCAGGGCTTCGTACACCGTCCGGCGAATCATGTTGAATGCCCCGACTCCCATGTGGTCTTTGGTTTTTGGATCGGCCACCTTCCAGGGACGATGTCCAAAGACGAACAATGTCTGAAAAAAAGCAATCATCATCTTCTCGCTCGGGTGCTTCATGATCATGCGGGGAAACAGGACGAGGTGGTCGGCTGGTTCAGATTCGGCATATGCCAGGGCTCGGCGCAGAACGTCCGGCTTGAACAGAACGTCGGCATCGGTGAAAAGCAGCCAGTCGCCGCTGGCCAAATTGCTCGCGCTCCACATGGCGTGTGGCTTGCCCATCCAGCCCGCCGGCAGGTCGGTGACGTGGATAACCTTGAGCCGGTCAGGGGTCGACTCTGCCGCCATTTGTTCCATGATTTCACCGGTGCGATCGGTTGAGCGATCGTCTACTGCGATCACTTCGTAATTGTCGTATTCGAGAGCAAGCAGGCGAGCGAGCGTGGCTTCGATGTCAGCGACTTCATTGCAGGCAGGAACAATGATGCTGATGCGAGGATTGGCTGGCGGCCTGCGATCCCAGTCGGAACCAGAAATATCAGCGATTTTCGGCACGCCCACTCGCCGCATCGGCGAGACGCCAGAGCCAGGCCAGTCCCAGGGCGCATCCAGCAATCCAGTGGAAATAACTCATCCGGCCGAGACTCCGGCGGAGCCGGGTTCATCTTGAGTTCGAACCACGGGAGCGAAGCGCATGCCATAAAAGAGTACCGCAGACGAAATTGCCATCGCGACGACCGGAAGGATGAAGGCGGCCTGCAGCGAACGGCGGTCGGCTACATATCCCATGAGCGTTGGCGAAGGAACATCCCCGAGAAGGTGAAACAGGAAAATGTTAACCGCAATGGCGGTAGCGCGAATGTGGGAACCGACCGCGTTGACCAGCGCGGTGTTGAGAGGCGAAGTATTCAACAACAGCAGAAATGCAGCCACGGCAATCGCCGGCACCATCCACGGCCCCTTGTGGAATAGAGCGATGATCATCACCGGCACGCCCAGGCCCATGCTGACCGCGGAGACGAAGTAGTAGGAACCTTTCATCCGTGGCAGCAACTTGTCACCCAGCCAGCCTCCGGCCAGCGATGCAAGGATGCCATCCACCACGACGATCTTGCCAAAGATCAGATTCGCCGATTCCAGACTGTACCCGCGCGCGCGCGACAGGAAGGTCGGCATCCATACCTGTATTCCCCCCAGAGAAAACGTCCCCGCAGCCATCCCCAGCGTCACCGCCCAAAAGGCAGGGTTACGCGCCAGTCCGCGTAGTGTTCCTCGCTCCGGAGTTTCCTTCAGGGAGTCGAATTGACCTCGCGGGGGCTCCGGAAGAAAACAGACCGCCAGCGCCAGCAAGAAACCGGGAAACGCGGCGATATAAAACGGAAAGCGCCATCCCATGGCCGGCCCCAGTTTGCCTCCCAGCAGATAACCCGCCGCCGTACCGCAGGGGATCGCCAGGTAGAAGATCCCGAAAATGCGGCCGCGTTTACTTTCAGGGAAAAGATCAGCGACAAAAGTGGGTGCGATGGTCACAAACGTCGCCTCGCCCACACCCACCAACGTGTGGCGGAGCAACAATTCTCCATAGGTGTGGGTGACCGCTGTCATCAAAGTCAGCCCACTCCAAAACACAGCACCCAACACGATGATCAGCTTGCGCGAGTAACGGTCAGCCAAAGGACCGACAAAAGGCGCCGCCACCATGTAGAACAGGAGAAAGGCGCTGGTGAGATATCCAACCTGGGCGTTGGTGAGGCGGAATTCGGTCTGCACCAGGGGCTGCACCGCGAACAATACAGACCGGTCAATGTAGTTGAGGAAGTTCAGCGTGGTCAGCAAGACCAGCGCGGTCCAGGGATAGAGTTTGCGTTGGGTCACTTGGGGAAGGAATATAACACGCTGAGACTTGCGGAGCTTCACTCCACGGGGCAGGTGGGGACACCTGCCCCTACGTATTTCATTTCGGACGCGGCCATCTCGCCACTACTACTGTCGAGATTCCACCGCGCGGACGGAAGTCTCCCTTTACCTCCGCCCACACCGGTCGTGCCCAACGCACCACGTCTTCCAATACGCGATTGACGATGTTCTCCTGGAAGATTCCTAAATTGCGGTAGCTCTGCAAATATTCCTTCATGGATTTCAGCTCCAAACAATGCTTGTCCGGCATATAGCGGATGGTCACGGTGCCGAAATCAGGCAGGCTGGTCTTCGGACAGACGGAGGTAAACTCCGGGTCGTCCACCACGATTTCATAGCCGGGAAATTGGTTAGACCAGGTTTCGATCGCAGGAAATTTGTGGTCCAGGCCGGCTTGGGCGTGGGCCTCAGTGTAACGTGGTTTGGGCATGACCTCATTGTAACCAGCGGTGGCCTTGGAGCGCTCCATTAGACGACTGTCGAGCGGGCACTGTGCCCGCCTTTCGGGTCGGGGGGACGCGGGCGCCCTCGTACCTGAATACCCGCTTCCTGGCCGCAACTTGTGCATCTATAGTTGAGGGACCTTAAGGTACGGCTCAGGTATGCGGTGATACATTATCTAGCTGCAATATGGCGTTAACCGCAAACAGGAACGGGTTTTTCAGCCGACATCGCTGGCTGGTGTGGGCAGCGGGCGTTGCCGTCGCCGTGCTGCTGCTGGCGTCGTTCATGTCGCGGGACGACGCAATTCCGGTGCGTGCCGCCACTGTGGAGCGCAGCACGATTCGCAGCGTGATCTCGACTAACGGAAAGGTGGAACCGTTGCAGAGCTTTGAAGCCCACGCGCCGGTCGGCACGACGGTGAAGAGATTGCTGGTCAGAGAAGGCGATCGCGTGAAACGGGGACAACTCCTGGCGCAACTGGATGACGCGGACGCCAGCAGCCAGGCAGCGCGGGCTCTGGCGCAGGTGCGTGGTTCGCAGGCTGACGTGAGCGCTCAGCAGAGCGGCGGCAATCGCGAAGAAGTTCTGACGCTCGAGGTCCAACTGGTGAAATCCCGTAACGAGCGCGACACAGCGCAACGCAATCTCGAAGCCTTGAAGCGTTTGCAGCAGCAGGGTGCGGCTTCCCCCGGCGAAGTGAAACAGGCGGAAGATCAGCTTGGCGGCGCGGAAGCGGACCTCAAACTGGTGCAGCAGAAACAGAAAGAGCGCTATTCGCAAGCCGAAATCGCGCGTGTGGAAGCCCAGACGGCTGAGGCGCAAAGCGCGTACGCGGCGGCTGAAAATATTCTCCGTCAGCTGAATATCCGCGCTCCCTTCGACGGCATTGTCTATTCCCTGCCGGTCCATCAGGGCGCGTACGTTAATGCTGGGGACCTGGTGTTGCAAGAAGCCGATCTTTCTAAAGTGCTGGTTCGCGCCTATGTCGACGAGCCTGACGTGGGACGGCTGGCGCGCGGACAGAGGATCGATCTCACCTGGGACGCCGTGCCGGGACGCACGTGGCAGGGGTCGGTCAGCACCATACCATCCACGGTGAAGCTGCTGGGGACGCGGAACGTGGGCGAGACCACCTGCGTCGTGGATAACCAGGATTTCAAACTTCTGCCCAACATCAACGTGGGGGTCACGATTGTCACGGCCGAGCACCAGAATGCGCTCACCGTGCCCCGCGAGTCGGTTCGTCTGGATGAAGGTAAGACTTTCGTCTACCAGATTGTGAACAACGAACTGCAGCGACGGGACATCCAGACGTCTATTTCGAACCTGACGCAGGTCGAAGTCGCAAACGGAATCACGGACAACGCGCTGGTGGCGCTGGCTTCGACCAACTCCAAACCGTTACGCGAAGGCACGGCGGTAAGAGTGGTTCGGTAGGCAGGTTCACGAAACATGAAAACAAGATGCATGATTCTGGTTGTGGCACTATTTTCCGCCACGGTCCTCGCGGCGGCGGACGATTCCGCCCCAGCGCTACTGGCGGCGGGACGAGCCGACGATGCCATCACCACGCTGCACTCCAAGATCAACGCCTCTCCTAACGACGCCGAAGCCTATAACTTACTTTGCCGCGCCTACTTTTCCATGGGCGATTGGGATCGCGGCATTTCAGCTTGCGAAAAAGCGATTGCGCTCGACCCCAACAACAGCCGTTATCACATGTGGCTGGGCAGGATTTACGGCGAGAAGGCGGATGGTTCCAGTTTCTTCAGTGCGGCATCGCTTGCCGGCAAGGTGCGAACCGAGTTCGAGACGGCGGTTCGACTGGATTCGAACAACGTGGACGCCCGCAGCGATTTGGGCGAGTTTTATCTCGAAGCGCCCGGAATCGTCGGTGGCGGACGTGACAAGGCCGCGGCTCAGGCCCAGGCCCTGGCTGCCCTTGACCCCGCGAAGGCAGACTATCTCAAGGGCCGAATGGCGGAGAAGAAGAAGGATTTCGCAATGGCCGAGAAGGAATACCGCGCCGCGATCGAAGCCAGCCACGGCAGCGCTTTGACCTGGTTCAATCTCGCGCTGTTCTTTCGGCATCGGGAGCGCTGGAATGATATGGAAGACGCCATCCAGCATGCCGTCTCGGCGCAGCTGGATCGGCCGGAAATCATAATGGAGTCGGGAGAAGTGTTGCTTCGCAGCGGGCGCAATTTCCCGGCGGCAGTCGAATACCTGCGCCGTTATTTAGCATTGAATTCCAAAGCCGAAGAAGCTCCGGCATTTAAAGCTCACTACCTTCTGGGCACGGCCCTCGAAAAGCAAGGCGACAAGCAGGGGGCAGCCCAGGAGTATCGCGCCGCCCTTTCCCTGGCCAGGAATTTCTCGCGTGCCCAGGAAGCTCTGGACCGGCTTAGCCGTTGAACGGTGAAATCCACGTAGGCCCGGACGCCCTCCTCCAGGTGGAAGAGCAGCGCTCGCCAAGGTTTCCATGTTCGGCTTGGGAAAGACCGCCCAGGCAAAAGCCAGCCGGGCTTTGCCCTGCCGGACGGGCGAGGGCGCCCGCCTCGACATGGGATCATTGATCACAATCCCCCTATTCTGCGGTCGTTTACAATCCCATTTTCCGCCCCGTCGAATTTCTCGTGAAGGTGAAGCGATGAACCCTGCTCCTCGCTGTGCTCCGCGTATTGGCGCCCTTTTGCTGCTTGCAATTCTCGCCTTGCCCCGGCTGGCGGCTGAGCCTTTGCCGCTGAAACGCGCGGTCGAATTGGCCCTGGCCAACAGCACCACCGCGGCCTCGGCCAACGCCGATCAGCAACGCGTCTTTGCCTCCTACCGCGAGGCCCGGAGCCAATACATTCCGCAGTTTGTCCTGGGCTCCGGACTGGGAAAATCGTGGGGATACCCGTTGAGCCTCGAAGGTTCGGCGCCCTCGATCGTCAATCTCAACAGTCAGTCCAGTCTGTACAACCCGGCTCTGCGAGATTTCGTCCGCGCTGCTAAAACGGATTGGAGCGCGGCTACGTTGCAGTCGAAAGACCAGCGCAACCAGGTGATCCAGGACACGGTGCTGAGCTATGCGGAGCTGAACAAATGGGAAACGTTGTTAGGGCATCTGCAGGAAGAGCACGCCGCAGCGATCCAAACTGAGCAGCTGGTGAGCCAACGAATCAAGGAGGGAGTCGATAGTCCGCTGATGCAGAACAAGGCGCATCTCAGCACGGCACGGTTACGCTTGCGCCTGGCCGAAACCGCAAGGCGCGATTGATGTCATCCGCAATCGGCTTGCACACCTGACCGGGCTTCCGGCCGCTGCCATCGAAACCGAATCGGAATCGATGCCCCCGTTGCCGGAAGTGAAGCAGCAGGACGATCTCCCCGGAACAGCTGTGCAGGCAAGTCCCGGCATACGGGCGGCGGAAAACCGCGCCACGGCTGAGAGTCTGCGGGCGCGCGGGGAACATCGCGCGATGTTGCCATCGGTCGACTTCGCTGCGCAGTACGGACTGCTGGCCACCTACAACAACTATCAGCAGTTTTTCCAACCGGGCAGTTTTCAGCGACACAACGCCACGCTCGGAGTGGTCATAAAATTTCCTGTCTTCAATCCAACCCAGCGCGCCCGTGCGGACGCCGCCGATGCCACTGCATTGAAGGCGAAGAAGGACGCGGAAACCGCCAAGAACCAGGTCTCAGAAGAGACTCTGAGACTGCAGCGTTCGGTCGAGCAAATGGCGGCGGCTAGGGAGGTGGCCGATCTCGAGTACCAGGTGGCGCAGTCGAACCTGGAGTCGCTGAAAGTGCGCCTGGATGCGGGGAGCATTGGATGGCACGACGTCCAGGACGCGCGCGAGCAGCTCAGCGAGCGTTACAATTCTTTACAGGATGCAAATTTCGAGCTGGAACGGGCAAGGATCACGCTGTTACGAGCCACGGGCGAACTGGAGGCCTGGGTCGGCGCCGGCAACTAGATTGGCGGGTCTGCATAACTGTAGCTTTGGAAAGGACTTGAGGAATGTCGCCGAAGCTCGGGAAACGCCCATATGTACCTTGAATGTACCTAGGTTCCGGGTAAAATTCGTGCCGAAATGTTAATATAAGTCACTCACTATTATGCCTTTAAAAACACTTTTTCTGAATCCACCATCGTTTGAGAATTTTGACGGTGGTGCCGGCTCGCGCTGGCCCGCTACTCGCGAGATTGAGTCGTACTGGTACCCGGTTTGGCTGGCTTATCCGGCCGGTATGCTGGAAGGAGCGCGGCTGATTGATGCGCCGTCCCACCATATCTCGGCGGAAGAGACCATCCAGACCGCAAAGGACTACGAGTTTCTGGTGCTTTACACCAGCACGCCTGGTTTTCCCGGGCGACATCGGATTGGCGCAGGCCATCAAGAAACTCAATGCCAACATCAAGATTGCTTTTGTGGGACCGCACGTCACAGTGCTCCCTGATCGGACGTTGAAAGATTGCTCGGCCATCGACTTCATCTGCCGCAAGGAATTCGACTACTCAGTGTTCGAATTCGCGCACGGCAAGCCGCTGGAAGAAATCCTTGGGGTTTCCTATCGCAAGGACGGAGTGGTCGTCCACAATCCTGACCGGCCGCAGATTCAGGACTTGGATGCGCTGCCCCACGTCACCGATGTTTACCATCGCGACCTGGATCCGCGACGTTACACGGTGCCTTTTCTGCTCTATCCCTATGTGTCGCTCTATACCACGCGGGGCTGCCCGGCGCAGTGTACCTTCTGCCTCTGGCCTCAGACCACCAGCGGTCATGCCTGGCGCAAGCGCTCATCCGACGACGTTGCCCGCGAAATGGCGAAGGCCAAGGAATACTGGCCTTGGGTGAAGGAATTCTTTTTTGACGATGACACCTTCAACATTCAGAAGGCGCGCACGGTTGAGCTTTGCGCCAAACTGAAGCCGTTGAATCTCACCTGGTCCTGCACTTCCCGCGTTACGACTGACTACGAGACGCTGAAGGCGATGAAGGAAGCGGGCTGCCGGCTGCTGATTGTGGGCTATGAATCGGGCGACCAGCAGATCCTGAAGAACATCAAGAAGGGCGCCACCATCGAGCGCGCCCGCCAGTTCACTAAGGATTGCCACAAGCTGGGCTTGGTCGTCCACGGAGACTTTATTCTTGGCCTGCCCGGCGAGACCCGCGAAACCATCAACAACACCATTAACTTTGCCAAGGAACTGGATGTGGAGACCATCCAGGTTTCAGTCGCGCACGCCTATCCCGGTACTGAACTCTACGACTACGCGGTGAAGAATGGTTTCATGGTGGCGGACACAAAAATGGTGGATGAGGGCGGACACCAGCTGGCCCAAATCCAATATCCGGGGCTGCCGGCGGATGAAATCATGGAGTCCCTGCATCGTTTCTACGACGAGTATTACTTCCGGCCCAAAGCCATTTATCGCATATTGAAGAAGGCGGCATTCAACAGTGGGGAGCGCGTGCGTCTGTACAAAGATGCCAAGAGCTTCCTCAAACTACGAGCATCGCGGAACAAGGCGGTCAGAGACAGACGTGAAAGAGGCGACTCTGCGACCGTGGCCGAGCCCGTCAAGGCCTAACGAAAGACCGTGTGACGTTTCGCAAGTATCTGGTGCTGGCTGGGGTCACGTTGTTCGCTGCCATTGGCGACACCTTGCTGGCGCGCGGCATGAAACAGGTGGGCAACGTCTCACTGCACGGTCTTCCTGACATCATTTTCAGTGTTTTGAATCCCTGGGTCGCCCTGGGGATTTTCTTTTTGCTGGGATTCTTCGCCGCCTACATGACGGCCCTGTCCTGGGCTGACCTCACCTACGTGCTGCCGGCTACGTCGCTGGGATATGTCTTGCTGGCCCTGATTGCCAAATTTTTTCTCCACGAACAGGTGTCGGCAACGCGGTGGCTGGGGATTGGCCTCATCTCGGCAGGAGTGGGATTTGTCACGCAAGGTCCGGCTTTGACTCGCCATCCCTCGCACTACGATCAGCCCGACTTGGAAGCGGAGCCGGTGGGTACGAGGGCCGAGCCATGAAACACGCCTATACCTGGGGCGCGATTCTGGCGGTGGTGCTGGCCTCCACTGCCGGTGACGTGCTGCTATCACGGGCTATGAAGAACGTGGGCGACGTGGGGGCACTCTGGCGACGCGCGGGACTGCTGACGGTTGCGGGACGAGTCCTGCGGCGTCCAAGCTTTCTGCTGGGTATTTTCATGATGGCGGCGTCGTTTTTCAGTCTGCTGTTTGCTTTGTCCTGGGGCGACGTGAGCCTGGTAGCTCCGGCTTCCGCTTCCCTCACCTTTGTGGCCAATGCCGTGGCCGCGAAGATCTTCCTGCATGAGCGTGTCGATCATCGCCGCTGGATAGCTGCCCTGCTGGTGGCTGGCGGTGTCGTGCTGCTGGCGGCCTAGCCCTTCCTGAACCCGAATCCCACAATGGGACGCCTCATGTCCCTCTCGCGCCTGCATTGGCGAGTCGATCAGACCCACTCCTCATCGTTACCAAAGTCCATGACGACGGTTACCTTTGCGTACGCCTCAGAGTGTGGAGAATAGAAGGGGATAGGCGCAGCCTAAAGTATTGATAACACGGCTGCTTCGCAGAGAAGTACATAGTTTTGGAAGTGGGTTTAAGGGCTACCCGTTACAACCCGCCAACCAATCGAAACAATCCTAATCTAGCGGGTTCAAATATCGAAACCCGGAGGACTTTAGGGAGAGAATGTGCCGGCCAACAGATCATTTTCGCAGGCGCTGCCGATGAGAGGCCTCAGAGGCCTCCTGGGTGAACCTGCGTTCTCTCTTGTGTTTGTCCTCCTGCTGACGTGCCTAACCAGTTCCAAAGCTTATGGCGACGTAGGCGTTGTTCTGAACGAGTCGCTGGACACCAGCGTGGCCAGGATCACGGGCTCGGGCCATACTGCGGTCTACTTTTCGCGCATCTGCCCCGAGTCGCCGGTGAAGCTCCGGCTTTGCCAGCCCGGCGAACAGGGCTCGGTCATCAGCAACTACATAACCCTGGGCGAAGATCAGCCCTTCGAGTGGAATATTGTTCCCCTGAATGTGTATCTCTACGGGGTGGAAAATCCGCGACTACCGGCCGCTGGTCGGGTCGCAGAAGATCAAGCACGTGCTGGAGGAAAGATATCGCGAGAAATATCTATCCGAATACTGCGCCAGCGAGTCCTGCCAGACCAGCCACAAGGCAGAATGGCGGGAAATGGTCGGAGCCAGCCTGGAGCGCAGTATCTATATGTTCGTGGTGGACACCACGGTCCAGCAGGACCTTGCCCTGATCGAACAATTCAATGCGGAGGCCAACCAGAACCACTTCAATGGCATGACCCGCAATTGCGCCGATTTCACCCGGCGCATTATCAACACCTATTTTCCCAACGCCACCGGGCCCGATTACATCAACGATTTCGGCATGACCAGTCCGAAGGCGATTGCGCGTTCGTTCACTCGTTACGCGCATCGGCATCCGGATGCGGGTTTTCGGGTGCTGCACTTTGCGCAGGTCCCCGGCACCATCAAACGCAGCAGCGAGTGCCGCGCCGGAACAGAGCAGCTGGTTCGTTCGAAGAAGTTGCTGGTACCCATGCTGATCTTTGCCGATCACGTGGTGCCGTTTGTGGCGGCGTCCTACATTCTCACCGGACGCTTCGATCCGCAACGCGAACTGGAGGAGTACCCAACCATCGAGGCCACGGAAGCCGAGCATCAAATCAAGCTGGCAAAGGCTGAGAACAACGATGTTCTCGTCGAAGAACTCGAATCCGACAAGAACGAGCAGCGCGCGAAGATGGTCGGTACGTCCGAGGAATGGAAACAGTATCGTGCTTCATTCGCTTACATCCTCGCGGAGTCCGCGGGTGAGCAAAACCCGTCCGTGTCTCTGAACCAACCTCTGACCGGCTCTCTGAATGGGCCTCTGAATACGAACGGTCTCTTTGAAGAAGTTCTTTCGCCGCCTGGACGAGGCGGGAACTCCTGTGGCGGATCGCGATGGCGCGCTCTGGATGGAATTCGGCGACGGAGACGAATCTTCCCGGATAGGACTGAGCGCCAACAATGTCTTCAGTTCGGGCACCGATGCAGATCTGGCGTACGAACTGGTGCTCGCCCGCGTCGGGCATGTCCTGAAAAGCCCCAAGCATAGCCGTGAGAGCATGGTGGAATTCAAGAAGGATTGGAGCTTGCTGCAGTCCGTCCGCTCCAATCGCGCCAGCGCCCTGGCCAAGATCGCGCCAGCAGCCGCAGGACAGGACGGCAGTGTCCTCTCCGGCAACGAATAAACCGGCGGAGGCTGTCGAGCGCAGAATAATTCTCATCTACCGCAAAGTAATTCACAGCGTCACACTCGTGACCCACAAATTTTAGCCCGGCCTCCTGTGATTCTTGTTATGATTTAATTCCTGTCATGCGCTGTACGCGTACCTTCGTCCGGCTTGTGCTCTTCTTCCTGTCGTCTGTCCTGGCCTTCGGAGAAGCTGGAGCTCCGGCACCCGTCACTCCGATTGAGATTCGTGCCACGCCCCCAGCCATGGTCATCGGTTTCGTCGGCGGCTTCGTCAAGCACGACGCCCGTGCGCATAGTACGGTGCAGGTGGTCGAGCACCTCCGCAACGAATATCGTGAAGGGGTGTACGTCCAAAGTTTCGCCAACCGCCACCGGGACCAGGCCTACAAGGAAATTCTGCGGCGTCTGGATAGGAACAATGACGGAACGCTATCCGCGGAAGAAAAACACAATGCCCGCATCGTCATCTTTGGCCATAGCTGGGGCGCCTCCGAAACTGTAACTCTGGCACGCAAGTTGGAGAGAGATGGTATTCCCGTCCTGCTCACCATTCAGGTGGATAGCGTCGCCAAGGTCGGTCAGAATGATTCCGTGATTCCCGCCAACGTCGGGCAGGCGATCAATTTCTACCAGCCGGATGGAATCGTGCACGGACGACCCCAGATTCGGGCCGCCGATCCGGTACATACGGAAATCCTGGGAAACTTTCGCTACGACTATGGGGCGAAGCCCATCACTTGCGAGGGATATCCGTGGTTCGACCGGATCCTGGTAAAAGCGCACACCGAAATCGAGTGCGATCCGAAGGTGTGGAGCCAGGTGGAATCTTTGATTTACAAGAAATTGTCGCCGGAAGCGCCCGCCACCGCAGCGCGCTAAAATCTCCAATCTATTCTCTCGCACCCAGGGGGGTGTAAGTGTTCGCGAGAACCCGGTCTCGTATTCAGGACGGCACCGACGTTGGGGTTTGAGCCGCGAAGCGGCGTAAAGAATGCAGCCCACGGCGCCAGCCGTGGGTGAAAGTCAGGGAAATGGCATGGCCCCGAAAGGGCGGAAGAAACGGACCAGGCATTCACAGGGGCAGGCGGGTGAGACCCCTCTTTCGCCCCGTTGGGGCTCGGTCTTGTTCCACCGTGAACCCACGGCTTGCGCTATGGGCTACATTGTTTACGCCGCCCTTCGACTTCGCTCAGGGCGGGCTTTCGCGGCTAGCCGAAGAGCCTCATGAATCCTGAGGCCTGGAGATCCGGCACCAGGAACGCGGCGTCGCGGCGGCCGGCGACCCGGGCGACGCATTGGGCGGCGGCGTAACCGCTGCGGACGGCACCTTCCATGGTGGCCGGCCATCCCGTGGCGGTCCAGTCTCCGGCCAAAAAGATGCGGGGCCAGACGGTCTCTGGGCTCGGGCGGTGCGATTCAATGCCGGGACGAGGCGAGTAGGTGGCATGGACTTCTTTGATCACCGTGGACTTCACCAAATTTGCCGCCCGCGCACCGGGGAAAAACTCACGCAGTTCCGACAGCGCTAGATCGATAATCTCCTGACGAGGTTTCTCAACCAGAGTCTTCGACGAACTGACCACCAACTCGACGTAGCTGTTCGTCTCCGTGGCTCCGACGTCCCCAGTCGGGCATCCCGGCTGCGGCCCTCCAGCCCCCGCCGCCACCAGCAGTCGCGACTTGTGGAACATCCACTGGATGGTGCGGTCGAGTAATACGGCATGGTCAAGGTCGGTAATCTGGCGATCGAACCAGAGGTGGATGCCCGTGATGGGCGAAGTCTCGAAACGGCTGAGCGTCTGCCGCAGGGGCTCCGCTGCTGTGGTTTGCGGCAGCAGACGCGACAGCACATCGAAAGGCACGGCGGGGATTACGAAATCGAAGCTCTCTTCTCCGCCGGGCAGAAGCAACTTTACATCGGCAAACTCAGCTCGGAATGATTCCACATTGGCCCGGAACCGTACCTCGCCACTGCGGGCGGTAATGTAATCGCCGGCCCGGTTGTAGAGCTCGGTAAGAGGAACCGTAGGTACGCCCATGCGTCCTGCCGCGCGGGATTTCAGAAACGACTCGCGCACCACCTGCGCGGCGTAGGGGACCGAGATCAGATCAATTTCCTCGTTCAGCGCGCTGACCAGGACAGTCTTCCAGAAGCGATCGATAGCCCGCTCCGTTTGCCCATGGCGACGTAACCACTGCAGGAAGGATTCGCCGGTATCGCGTGGCATGATGGGCGTCAGGGCGGCAAGACCGGCCGCGATCGAGAGCTTGTCGGCCAGGCTGAGGCACGAAGCCCGCAGAAACGACGGCGCTGTGTGCAGTGGAGCGGGCAGCGCCGTGGGCTGGATCACCGAGGCGCGGCCTCCGGGCTCGAGAAAGGTCATGCGCTCATACCAGCGAATCTTGTCCTCAACTCCGATGCGCTGGTAGAACTCGATCAGGTTGGTGCAGCAGCCGAGCAGAACGTGCTGGCAGTTGTCCACCACTTCGCCAGTGCCGGGATGTTGATAGGAAGACGCCCGTCCACCAAGATAAGGGCGCCGCTCGAAGAGGGTAACGCGAAAACCGCTTTCCGCCAGCGCACTACCGGCGGCCAGTCCCGCAAGTCCGCCTCCCACCACGGCAACCTTTGGAGATTGTGTCCAGCGCTCCGTCATCAAGCCAGGCGTTTGACCAGACCCTTTCCCAGGATGATGACCTTCTCGCGGACTGTGAGACTGATCTTCTTGCCGAAGACGTCGTACTTGCGGTCTGAGATTTTTTCCAGGAGCCGGCGGTAAATAGTCACCAGGACCCAGAGTGCGGGTTGGCTGTCCTCGTCGATGAGCGACATCAATTCGCGGGCGGAGCTGTAGTATTCGCGGGCACGGTCCGCCTCGGCCGCCAGCAGCCAGCGGAGGCGCTCGGGAATCGCAGCCTGGCGAAAATCCGACGGGCGCAATCTTGAAACGTTCGATATCTTCCGCGGGAAGATAAATCCTCCCCATGTCAGCGTCTTCCCTAACGTCGCGGATGATATTGGTGAGCTGAAATGCCAGACCCAGATTCTCCGCCAGCGCTTCTGCCGCAGGATCGCGATAGCCGAATATGCGGATGCAAACCAAACCGACGACCGAGGCCACCCGATAACAGTACTGGCGCAGATCGCTGAAGCGTGCGGTAAAGCACTTGCAGTTCAGCAGCTCCAGACGCAGTCGGGGTTTGCACTGTCCTGAATGTCCATTCCGGTGCCATAGGCCAACTGGTCGAGCAGTTCAACGGGAATCTTGAAGCGTCGCTGCGTATCGGTCAGGGCCAACAGGACCGGATCGTCGGTCGCATGACCCGCTTCGGCGCGGTGAAACGCATCCAGCCAGGCATTGAGCCTTTGCCGTCTTTCATCAGCGGGAAGCTTGAAGTCATCGGCAATGTCATCGCAGCGCCGCATATAGGCGTACACCGCGCACAGCGCCTGACGCTTGGCCATGGGCAGAACCAGAAACGCATAATAGAAATTCTTTGCCGCCGAGCGCGTAATGCTGCGGCATACGGAATACGCGACGGCGATTTGTGACGCGGTCGGCGAAGATGGAGAGGGCATGGGCTGCACGGCGGCGCTCATACTCTTCTTCCCCAGCAGCTTCCCCAGCGCCGCCCGAGCCACCAGCGCCAGTTTGCGGGTTTTGGAGATGGCGGGGCGCCGGCCCAATACGGCATACCCCTGGCGCTCGATGGCGTTCAGAATTTCCTGTCCGCCGCGGCTGAATAGTTCGATGTCTACGGCCAGCTCGCCCTCCACTCGTCCCGCCAGCGGCAAACCCTGCTGAAACCACTGGCGCGCACGTTCCACTTCGAAGCGCATCATTTCGCGGAATGGCGGCGTGTTGCGAGCAGCCGAAATGTCGTCTTCAGTTACCTGGTAACGACGAAGATCTCCGAGGGGCAGATAAATTCGTCCCTTGGAATAATCATCGCTCACGTCCTGCCAGAAATTGGCCAACTGCAAGGCGGTGCAGGTGGAATCGGAAAGCGCCTGGCGTTCAGGATCGCGGTATCCGCAGAGATAGAGTACGAGATGGCCCACTGGATTCGCGGAGTAGCGGCAGTAGCCCAGCAGATCTTCGAAGGTCTCATAACGCGTGATCGTCTGATCCTGACGAAACGCTTTCAGCAGATCGTCGAAAGGCTGCTTCGGAATATCAAATTTGTGGATGGTCTCTTCCAGAGCGACGAAAACCGGATGCCGGGGATTGCCGGCATAGCAGGCATCAAGCTCCGCCTGCCACTGGTCGAGCATCGCAAGCGAGGCTTGCGGATCGCCGACTTCATCGCCCAGATCGTCCGAGATCCGGCAGTAGGCATAGAGATTAAAAAAGTGCTGGCGCAAACGCTCGGGCAGAAACCATGTAGCGACAGAGAAATTCTCGTAGTGGCTGCGGGCGAGACGACGGCAGTACTCCTGCGCTTCCACTCTCGAAGACGCCCGCTTGGGGATGGCATATTCCGGCGGAAGACGGTCCCAGCCCAGGGAAATGGGCGCGGTGCGGGAGTCGTTGCTGGCGATGGATGACATGGTCAGTTTCGTCCCCCGACAGAATGAAAGTCCTCATCGTCGACAACAGACGATGCCAGCCACCAGTCCACGAAAACACTTGTAGATATGTAACCTACTACGTCTTGCTACCGCTCAGGGTCGTCGAAAGTCGCTCCGGTGACCAAGCCTCGGCGACCGGGCCTCAGTGACCAGGAATGATTGCCGTCTTGATATCACCGTTACGGTTCAGCATGTGGCGGAGGACCTGCTGCAGCCGCGATAGTGGCGCTTCTCCGGTGATGTAGTCCGTCGAGCGAATTTTCTTTTCCGCGATCAGAGCGAAAGCCTTGCGCACCGTTTCCGGAGTATGGTGGAACGTGGCCTTCAGCGTGACTTCTGAATAGTGCAGGCGGTTGGTGTCGAGCTGAACTTTGGTGCCGCTGGCGCATCCGCCAAAGAAGTTGACCGTACCACCCTTGCGGACCATGTCGATGGCCCACTCCCATGCTTCCGCCCGCCCGACAGCTTCGACCACAACATCGCTGCCGCGTTTTTCCGGCGAGATCTGACGCACCGCCTCTACCGCGTCTTTCACCTTGGTGATCTGCACTACTTCGTGCGCACCCATGCGCTTGGCCGCCGCCACCTGGGAATCACGCTTCACTACGGAAATGACATTGCACCCCGTGGCCTTGGCGACCTGCACAAACATCAGGCCGATAGGGCCCCCGCCAATGACGGTGACGGTGTCTCCGATCTCAACCCCGGTTTCGTGCAGGCCGCGCAGCACGCAAGCCAGAGGTTCAACCATGGCTGCTTCTTCGTAGGTGACATCGGCAGGAACCGCCAGCATGTTGGTTTCAACGATGCGGCGCGGAATGCGAATGTACTCGGCATAAGCGCCGTTGTTGAACAACAGGTCTTCGCAGAGATTTTCCTGATGTTTGGAACAGTAGAAGCACATCTGGCAGGGCGCCGAATTCAACGCCACCACCCGCATGCCCTTCTTGAAGCCGCGCACGCCGTGCCCGACTTCTTCGATGACTCCGGCCAGTTCGTGTCCAAACAGCGCCGGCGGAACAATCATGCGCGCGTGATAGCCTCGCTGGTAGACCTTGAGGTCGGTACCGCAGGTCAGCGCGACCTGCACTTTGACCAGCACTTCACCATCGCCAACCCGCGGGATGGGCACTCTTTCAATCTTCACGTCCTCTTTGCCATAGAGGACAGCCGCTGTCATCTTTCCGTTCACGTTCTACTTCCTTCCCACGAGCTGCCCGGCTGAATCGCTATCTTCATTGACTCGGGTTGGGGATGGGCAGCCAGGTTCAGAGCCTCGACGCTGCGAACCAATGAGAATCGATGCGTAATCAACCGCTCCAAATCCATTTCACGGTTCATCACAAACTGCACCGACGCCTCTTGCAGATCGACCGAAGCGCTATACGACCCCAACAATGTTTTCTCATCGACACAAACGGCTCCGGGATCAAAAGTGGCGTCCCCGTGCACCGTCTGCGCAAACAGCAAAACCCGGCCTCCAGGACGTACCGCATCCATCGCAGTCCGGATCAAACCATTCCCCCCGACCGCCAGGATGGCTGCATCTGCACCCCGCCCTGCGGTCATCTCACGCACCGCTTTTACGACATCGGTACGCGAGGCATCAATGCTGTTCCCCAAGCCGTATGTTGTAGATATTGTAAGCCTCTGGGGATACAAATCGGAAGTGACTACCGTTGAACCTGCCCGTTTGGCCAATGCACTCAACATGATACCGATGGGACCTTGACCTATCACTACAACCGTCTCGCCGGATTGCAATCCCAGTCTTTCGATTCCCTTCATGCAGGTATTGACAGGCTCGACAAAACAGGCCTGCTCGAAAGAAACATTTTCCGGGATGCGGACCGTGCCCCGCCGCGCAATCCAGTCCATGGCCCGGACATATTCGGCGAAGCCGCCACCCGAGGGTTCGAAGCCGGCCGTGCATCCCACTTTCTTGTACGTCTCGCACTGGGCGAACACCTTGTGCCGGCAGTAGTAGCAGTCTCCGCAGGGGATGTGGTGGAACACGACAACCCGATCACCCGCATGAAAATCGTTTACTCCCGCGCCGACTGCGGCGATCACGCCCGCAGTCTCGTGCCCAAAAATGCGCGGCGCCGAATGCGAGCCGGTCGCGATTTTCTTCAGATCGGTGCCGCAGACTCCGCAGGTGTGGACACGCACGAGCAATTCGCCGGGGCCTATCTGGGGAACCGAAACGGTCTCCAGACGAACGTCGTTTACGCCGCGATACACGGCCGCCAGCATGGTGGCGGGAATCGTCTGCGTCTTTTCTTCGATCAAGGGTTGTCCAGCTATGGCCATATCGAATTTGCTAGTTCGGGCCTTCAGAGCTTGGATGCAAGTCGGGCTCCGAACCGACCAAATCTTCGGGATCCTGGTTGTATTGCTCCAGCCATCCGCAAAGCGCTGCCGCCGCTTTGGAGCTATTTCTTGCCAGCCGAATCGTTCGCAGCCAAAGCCAGGGGCGGAGAGCTACGTAAGCAGCAAAGGATCCGGTCCGAAACTGTCCGTCGCTCGCGATGAATCGCTCCATCGGCGGCATTTCAAAGTCGGCTTCGTCGGA
This sequence comes from Terriglobia bacterium, assembly GCA_963803655.1. GTDB lineage: Bacteria > Acidobacteriota > Terriglobia > Terriglobales > Acidobacteriaceae > JAIQFF01. The sequence continues at coordinate 197,766 of CAWDNR010000003.1, read as the reverse complement.
AATTGCTTTGAGCCCCACGAAAGTGATGTCGTGGGCCTGGGCGGCACGAGCTACGGCTGCGGCTTCCATGTCAACCGCATGCGCCCAGTAGGCCTCCGCCAACTTGGCTTTTTGCTTGACGCTGACCGGTTGGTCGACGCTGACCAGGACCCAGTGCCCTACCCCGGCCTCAATACGGCTTCCATCTTTAGCGTCGATGACGCAAATTGGAGTCAGCACCGTGCCCACTTTCAGGGTGGAATCCAGGGCACCGGCAAAGCCGGCAGACTGCACCAGGAGAGGTGCATACAGATTGATGATGGCCTCGGTCGCTCGTCGCGCTGCTTCCGAGCCGATGCCGCCGCAGACCAGCACGGCACGGTCGTTCTCGAAGAATTTGTACTTGCGGCCATCGTAATCGCGCTCGACCGAGCACCATTGTTTGATCAGCGGGCGTACCTCGCGTTCTAGGGCAGCTACGATGGCGACTTTGGCTTGATTAGGCAATGTTAAAACTTTGCCGAGTCTTGCTCGGTCTGACCGGGTTTGAGACCTGGTCTCACAGGGATCCTGCTGGCGCACAATTTATGCATAGCCATTGGCTCTGGAACCACTCGGCTGCACGCCGCAGCGCGTCATCGACCGGGACAGTTTTCCATCCCAGATCGCGCTCGGCCTTGCTTGATGACACGAACATCTTTTTTCTGCCCATACGGACGGCGTCGATGGTGGCACGAGGTTCGCGTCCGCGAATGTGTCCTGTGACCACCTGATCTACAACTCCGGTGGCCAGAGCAACCACATATGGGACCCTAATCTTCGGCGACGGCAGTCCGGTGATGACGGCGAGCTTGTCCAGAATCTGCTTCAAAGTCAGATTCTCACCGCCCAGGATGTAGCGCTCGCCGCTTTTTCCCTTTTCCAGCGCCGCTATATGACCGCGGGCACATTCGGTTACGTCTACCAGATTCAGGCCCGTGTCCACGTAGGCGGGAAACTTCTTCTTCAGAAAATCGACGACAATTCTTCCCGTAGGTGTGGGCTTGATGTCGCGCTCGCCTACCGGAGTTGTCGGATTGACCACGACCACATCCATTCCTGATCTGCCGGCCTGGATGGCGATTTCCTCCGCCATGAATTTCGAGCGCTTATAAGGACCGATCATATTGCCCAGGGAAACCGGCGAGTCCTCGTTTGCGAGATGCCCGTTCGACTGGAATCCCATGGTCGCGACGCTCGAGGTATAAACTACCCGGCGCACTTTGTTCTCGCGGGCCGCCTCCAGGATCGCCTTCGTGCCTTCCACATTGGAGCGATACATCTCGTCCGGATCGCGAACCCACAGCCGATAATCTGCGGCGACGTGAAATATCACATCGCATCCCGCCAAGGCTTTTTTTAGTGACGCAGCGTCGCGCAAATCCCCCACCACCCGCTCAGCCTTCAGCTCCTGAATATTCCTGAGGTCGCTGCTGGAGCGGATCAACAACCGCAGATCGGCGCCCTGCACGGCCAGAGCGCGAGCCACGTGACTGCCCACGAATCCCGTCGCACCAGTGAGAAAAGCCAGCATTTAGCAATTGGCACTTGGCATTTAGCTTTTTCACCTGGGCGACCAAGGGCTTGGCCAATTGCTAAGTGCTAATTGCCAATTGCTGATCGCTACGCGCTGTTTCTCTCCGCCATTACCTTCTTGTATGTAGTCAGCGCGATCAGCGGGAAGTATTGCCGGTACATGTGGTATTTCAGGTAGAACACGCGCGGGAATCCGGTGCCGGTGTAACAGGGCTCGTCCCAGGAGCCGTCTTTCTTCTGCGTGCGCAGCAAGTAGGCGATGCCTCGAACCACGCAGTCGCTGCGCGTGTCTTTGGCGGCCAGCAATCCCATAATGGCCCAGGCCGTCTGTGACGGAGTGCTGGGGCCGACTCCCTTGGTATTGGGGTCGTCGTAGGAGCCGCAAGTCTCGCCCCACCCGCCATCGGGGTTCTGCACCATGCGCAGCCACTCGGCGGCCTGCTGCACGTAGGGCTCGTGGTGATCGATCTCCATCGCCTCCAGGCCGCGCAGCACCAGCATGGTCCCGTAGATGTAGTTGACGCCCCAGCGTCCAAACCAGGAACCATCCGGCTCCTGCTCGTCGCGAATGAACTTGAGCGCCTTCTTCACCGCGGGATGATTCTTGTCATATCCGTAGGCGGCCAGCATTTCGAGGATGCGTCCGGTGATGTCGACCGTCGCCGGATCGAGCATGGCGTTGTGATCGGCAAAGGGTACGTGCTGGAACACCATGCGGTCGTTGTTCTTGTCGAACGAAGCCCAGCCGCCATTGCGGCACTGCATGGAGAGAATCCAGTCAATGGCGCGCTGTACGGACTCGCGCTGGTAGCGTCCGTTGGGATGCTCCACGTGACCCAGGCCCAGACAAACCATGGCGCTGTCGTCCACGTCAGGATAAAACTCGTTGTTGAATTCGAAATACCAGCCCCCGGGCTGTCCCTGCTTGTTTTTCACTTTCCAATCGCCCGCAATACGCACCTGTTTTTGCAGTATCCAGTCGGCGCACTTAACCATGCGGGGATCGCTGGCCGGAACTCCGCTCTCTCCCATCGCGAACAAGGCGTATGCCGTGTCCCATACCGGCGATTTGCAGGGCTGCATGCGGAACGTGTCCTGTTTCTCGATGCCCAGCTTTTCAAATTCATCCATGGCGCGAATCACCTGGGGATCGTCCACCGAATATCCCAGGCAGCGCAGGGCGATGATCGAATTCATCATGGACGGAAAAATCGCCCCCAGACCATCGGTCATCTCGAAGCGTTCGAGCATCCACTTTTCGGCCACCTTCAGGGCGACCGAGCGCAGCGGCCGGATGTGCACCCGCTCAAACGAGTGGGTTAAGCGGTCGAGCGACAGAAAGAAGTTACGCCAGGAAAACAGCTTCTTGTCCCAGCGCAAACGCATGCGGGACTTGTCGCGTCCGTCGACGAACAACTCTTCGACGCCCAGTTCCTCGGGAATCTTCTTGAACGGTTTCTTGGCGTAGCAAATCGACAGCGGCACCAGAATGGCCCGAGACCACGAAGAAATCTCGTAGATGTTGAACCAGAACCACTTGGGAAACAGAACGATTTCCGGAGGAATCGCCGGGACCGCGTCGTAATCGTACTGTCCGAAGAAGCAGAGATAAATCTTGGTAAAAGTGTTGACCTCGGTGACTCCGCCCATTTCGAGAATCTTCTTGCGGGCGCGAACCAGGTCTGGATGATCGGCGGTATAGCCAGCCAGTTTCAGTCCGAAATAGCATTTGACGGAGGCGCTGATATTGGAGGGACCCTGGTAGTAGATGCCCCATCCGCCATCCTCGTTCTGGTGTTCGAGAATGTAGCGCGCGGCTTTGGCCAGGCGCTCAGGATTGCCCGTCCCCAGCAGAACATGCAACACGATGTAATCGGCTTCGAGCGTGGCATCGGCTTCCAGTTCGCCGCACCAGTAGCCTTCTTCGTGCTGCTCGGAAAACAGGCTGTTGCGCGCGCCGTCAATGGCCGCAGCCACACGGCTGATCAGATCATCAATTCTTCCCGAAACGCATCTGCGGCACTGCAGACGCGGAGGATAGGGGAGGAGGTATCTTCCATAGTTTGCTATCGCTACTCCACAGCCGCTCCCGCTGGGAGCAGCTGCAATGGCTTCCACGATTTCAGGCGGCAGACCGAACCTTACGTTCTCCGGCATGACCTCGACTTCCTGCACGTTGGCAAAGCCTTCGGTACCCAGGAACTTCACGACTTCTTCGACCAGGCATTCCGGAGCGGAGGCGCCCGCGGTCAACGCGATCGTCTTCACACCCTCCAGCCATTCCGGCCGGATGTTACGGAAGCTATCGATTAGATGCGAGCCGGTGCCCAAATTGCGCGCAACTTCCACCAGGCGGTTGGAATTGGAGCTGTTATCGGAGCCAACCACCAGCAGAAGGTCGGCGTCGGAAGCCACATGTTTCACCGCCACCTGCCGGTTCTCGGTGGCATAGCAGATATCCTGTGCCGCCGGCCCCTTGATGTTGGGGAAGCGCTGGCGCAGGGCGGCGATGATGTCCCGGGTCTCATCCAGGCTCAGGGTGGTCTGGGTCAGATAAGCCACCCGGTTGGGGTCGGCCACGGTCAGCGAAGCCACCTCCTCGGGCGAGCCCACGACCTGGGTCACGACCGGCGCTTCGCCCAGCGTCCCGATGACTTCATCGTGATCGCGGTGGCCGATCAGAATCAGCGAATAGCCTTCCTTGGCGAACTTCACCGCTTCCACGTGAACCTTAGTGACCAACGGACAGGTAGCGTCAATCACGCGCAGTCCGCGATGTTCGCTGGCCTCGCGCACCTCGGGCGAGACTCCGTGGGCGCTGTAGATCACACGCTCCCCATTTGGGACTTCTTCCACGCTGTCGACGAAAATGGCGCCCTTGCCTTGCAATTCCTCAACCACGAAGCGGTTGTGAACGATCTCCTTGCGGACGTAGATGGGAGGACCGAAAGCTTCGAGGGCGATGCGGACAATATCGATGGCCCGCACCACGCCGGCACAGAAACCGCGGGGCTTGAGCAAAAGCAGCGTTTTTTCGTCCTGATATGACGCCATAATCTGCCTTCTTAGGGTACACGTTCCCTACGGGTAGTTGCCAATAGAGTATCGGAGAAGTACCCAGTTGGTCAACGTAAGCCATAGAAAGGCTTAGGATTAGCAGCGATTGGAAGGAATTTGGCAGTGAACGGTTCTAGCAGGAATGTAACTACCAGGCTCGACTCACGCCGTACCCGTCGAGCAACGCGTCGTTGCTGACAATCACCAAACTTTCAATCTGCGCCTGGGCGACCAGCATGCGATCAAAAGGATCCTTGTGGGAACCTGGCAGCGAACCCGCCCGGATGCCATGTTCTGTGCTGATCGAGAGAGTCTCGAACCGCTCCTGAGCCAAGTAGCCACCGAAGTCCCTCGCCAGATCTGCCGCGACATCCAGCCTGCCGAGTCGTACTTTGGTAGCAATTTCCCACGCGGAAACAGTGCTCACCAGTACCTGGCTATTTCTCGATCCGATAAGCTCTCGTGCGGAAACCGGCAACGAGGAATTCTCGGTCAACCACCAAATCAGGGTATGGGTGTCCAATAGGAGACGCATACTCCGTTACTCCCAAGAATCCAATTCTTCTGGCGGCAACGGTTCGAAGAATTCGGGGCCTATGCGTATCTTTCCCTTCAATGCTCCAGGTTTCCGATCACCCTTGGGGTTTTGGATTGCCACCAGGCGCACCACGGGCTCGGATCCGCGCGCAATGACGATCTCCTCGCCACGGCAGGCCTGCTCAATGAGCTTTGAGAGCTGAGTCTTGGCCTTGTGGATGGTTATGGTTTTCATGATTAGCTAACCGATATTAGCTAACTTGGGAAGCTATTGCAAGACTTGTTGCTGAAGTTAAATCCGACGAGGTCTACGCATTGGTCTTCAACATCTGCTCCGCGTGCTTGCGGGAGGTATCAGTCAGCTTGGCGCCACTGAGCATCCGGGCAACTTCCTCGGTACGCTCTTCCCCAGTAATCAGATGGACGCTGGTCCGAGTGCGGCCTGCCGTGGCCTTTTTCTCGATCAGATAGTGATGGTCGGCAAAAGTGGCAATCTGGGGAAGGTGGGTGACACAAAGGACCTGGTTCGACCGGGACAGGCTCTTGAGCTTCTTGCCGACGGCCTCGGCCGCCCGGCCACCGATTCCAGTGTCAATTTCGTCGAAGACCAGGGTGCGCTGCGCTCCCGAACTCCGCTTCCTGCTGGATGCCGCCTCAACCCCCGCCTTCAGGGCCAGCATCACCCGTGACAATTCTCCGCCGGAAGCAATGTGTTCCAGTTGCCGCAACGGCTCGCCTGGGTTGGTCGCGATCATATACATCACCTGGTCGAAGCCCGTGACTGCCCAGTTCCCTTCCTCGTCGGTGCCGCTGACTTCAATTCGGAAACTGGACTTCATGGCCAGGTCGTTGATTTCTGCCTCGACCAGTTTCTCCAGCTTGCGCGCGGCGTCATAGCGCTTTTTCGAAATTGCGCGGGCCCCGCCCAGGTACGACTCTGCCGCCTGCGCCAACTCGCCGCGAAGCTGGCGGAGGACTTCGTCTTTGTTCTCCATCTCGGAAAGCTTGCGGCTGACTTCAGCGCCGTGCTTGATTACATCTTCGAGCGTTGGGCCATACTTGCGCTTGAGCCGATCCATGGCCGCCAGGCGGTCTTCTACCTCCGCGAGATGCTCCGGAGAGGCCTCGATGCCGCCGGCATAGTCGCGCAGGCTGGCGCCGACATCTTCCACGCTGATGCGGGCGGTTTCGAGTGTGGTCATGGTGTCCTGAAATTTGGGCTCGTAGCGAGCCAGTTCTTCGATGTGTTTTTGCGCCGTTCGCAACGACGCTGACGTTGAAGCGTTGCCTTCGTAGAGCAAATCGAAAGCATTCATGGCCGCGCTGTGGATCTTTTCCGCGTTGGCCAGGACGCGCTTCTCGATTTCGAGGCGTTCGTCTTCGCCCGGCTGCAGCCTGGCTTCTTCAATTTCGCGTGCCTGGAATGTCCACAGATCGAGCAGTCGCAAGCGATCCTGCTCATCGCGCTGGAGTTCTTCGATACGGCCCTGTATGGCCTTCCATTTTGAGAAGGCTTCAGAGGTTGAGTCGATCGGAATATTGGCAAAGGTATCGAGCAGACGGAGGCGCGTGGATGCATCGAAGGACAACAGCGATTCGTTCTGGGCGTGAATGGTGGCGAGGTACGACGCTAATTGACGTAAGACTGCGACGGTCGCAGGCTGGTTATTGACGAAAACCCGTCCTTTACCGGCGGTGGCAATCTCACGCCGCAGGATGATCGATTTGTTTTCCTGGTCTTCGTCTATGCCGTTGTTTTCGAGGATTTGAGCGACCGTCCTCTCGGCTCCACCTTCGACTTCAAAGACAGCCGAAATCGTGGCCTTGTCCGCTCCAGAACGGATCACGTCCGCGGAAGCTTTGTCGCCCAGCAGAAGCGCCAGGGCGTCAATGAGGATGGATTTTCCAGCGCCGGTTTCACCGGTCAGCAGATTCAGGCCGGGCGCAAACTCTACCGCCAGGTTGTCTACGACCGCATAGTTTTCTAGCCGCAGTTCGATGAGCACCGGCGTCCTGGAATGCAGAAATTGAGATGAGGAAGTTGAGCGCAGGATAGCATGAATTCGGCGTGAGGAGTGCGTATTGGCCGGTGTGAAGGCAGCGTCAGATCAGCGAGCGCTCATGACAGAGTTCTTTCTCCCTCCTGGAGGCAGTAAGGTGTCCTCCCGGCGCGCAGTCAGCCATTGCAATTGCACGATGACTTGCACTCGGCGGAAGAAACGTGCTGCACACGCATCTTTGGCAATCGTGTCGGGCTGTTCTGATTCTGCAAACAGCCGATCCCAAAGATTGATTGCTCGCAACTCGGCCTCAAGGGCTTCCGCATTGATACTCATTTGCACTCGTTCCCTACAAGAGGTCTGTGTAAAACATTCTGCTGCTCGTTTTTGAGGTGCGAGGAACGGCGCCGGCACCACGCTAGCTGGCGACCTTGGAGCCCCGGATGTTGTCCGTGGCCTCATCGACATCCTTGAAGCAATAATCACGAAGGGTGCCGCAATGCGTCATTATCTCCTCCTTTGGATATTTATGAGTGGCGCTAACAGGTGGTTGCGATCTCCTAAGATGCCGGAGAAGGGCATCGCGTTTTTGCACAGGGGAGAGGTTGCTAGATAGTGTTCATCGGCGCATTTCGCGCACCCCCATGGTCTATAATCGAAATAGGAATCCTCCTAAAAACAATGAATCTGTATCCCTTGCTGGCAGCAGTGGTCGGCGGCGAAATTATTGACTTGGTGGGCGAAACCGGCCCTGTCGCCAAGGCGGTTTTACTTATTCTTCTGATATTCAGCCTGGTTTCGTGGGCGATCATTCTCTCCAAGTGGAGTGTGTTGCGGCGGGCGCGGGTACAGAGCGGCCGTTTTGTGCGCGCTTTCCGCAAGGCCCAGCGCCTGCAGGATGTGGGCGCCGTGGCTGAACAATTTCGTCCCAGCCCGCTGGTCGGAGTGTTTGAGGGTGGATTTGAGGAGTACCGCCGTCAGGGCGCTGCCTCGAATGGCATCATTCGAAGTCCGCTGGCCATCCAACGTGCGATGCAGATTGCGAACTCGGAAGAACTCACCCGATTTGAACGCAACATGCCGTGGCTGGCGATTACAGGGGCGGTCACGCCGTTCGTCGGCCTGTTCGGGACCGTGTGGGGCATCATCGACGCTTTCCACGGCTTGGGCACGGCAGGAGCGGCAACCCTGCGTGCGGTCGCACCTGGAATCTCCGAGGCCCTGATTACGACCGCCGCCGGATTGGCAGCCGCGATCCCCGCTGTTATTGCCTACAACCTGATTGGCGGGTCGATTCGTGAACTGGCTGCCCGCGGCGACGACTTTGCCATGGAAGTGTTGAATGCAGTAGAGCGCCAACAGCCGCAGCCTGCCTATCGCACGGCTGAAGCTCCGGGGGTGCAGCGGTAATGGCCTTTACGGCTTCTAACGGACGGACCCAAACTTCCCTCGCCGATATCAACATCACCCCACTGGTGGACGTGGTACTCGTGCTGCTGATCATCTTCATGGTCACTGCCCCGGTGCTGCAATCCGGCATTGAGGTAAGTGTCCCCAAGACCCGGACGGTGAAAGAGATCACCGAAGAGCGCCTGGTGATCAGTATCAACAAACAACAGCGGGTTTTTCTGGGCAACGACGCCATCAACATCAACGAAATCGGTACCCGGCTTAAACAGAAAATCCGCGATCCGCAGCACCAGTCCATCTTCGTCCGCGCCGATGAAGATGTGCCCTTCGGCGCCTTCGCCACCGTCATGGATGCGGTCAAATCATCAGGCATCACCAACGTGAGCATCGTTACGCAACCGCTGGACGCGCATGGCAGCCAACGCTGAAATCTTTTTCGAACACGACCGCTGGGGCCGCAACCTCACCTGGTCGCTCGGATTGCACATTGCGATTGCAGGGGCCATTGTGCTTTACGCCGTGGTCGCGCCGCGCAGCCATGGTGAAGGCTGGGGCGCGGGCGGTGGCGGCGATGCCATGGGCGTGACCCTGGTGAGCACGGTTCCGCTGCCGGCCAATCCAGTGAAGACGGAAAATGTTCTGGCCAACGATTCCAAAGGGATTACGCAATCGCTGCCCAAGCCGGAACCGGTAGAGGAGAAACTGCCGGACGCGATTCCGATCCCGGACAAAATCACGAAGACCAAGCCAGTGCCGAAGACCAGTGCCACTCAGCAGAAGGCAAAGCCCCAAGCGGTGGAAGAATCCGACAACGTTGTTCCCTACGGCCAGGGCGGGCCAGTCAGCGGACCGTATGGCAGCTTCAGCGCTAACGGCGCCAAGGGTGGCTTCGGTTTCACCGGCGGGGGCGGCGATTTCGGCTCGCGTTATTCCTGGTATGTGCGCGTGGTGCAGCAGAAGGTCTCCGAAAACTGGCTGAAATATGAAGTGGACCCGAGCATTTCGACCGCGCAACGGGTGTACATCACATTCGACGTCATGCGCGACGGTCACCCCGCGAACGTTCAAGTGGAGCAGTCGAGTGGTGTCCCATCGCTCGACCAATCGGCCACGCGGGCCATCCAGCGCATTGACACTTTTGGTCCCTTGCCCTCCGATTATGCCGCGAATAAGGTGTCGGTAGAGTTCTGGTTCGATTACAAAAGATAGCAGCTGACTTTTAGCTCTACGCTGTTAGCAGTTGCGAGTTAAAGGACATCCTCATTAATGAAGCGATTTTTCCTACTACTCTTGCCTCTGTTTTTGCTGACCTCGAGCTTTGCCCAGGACTGGATTAAAACCGGCACCGGGTTGGGCGTGGAAAAAGTGCGGCTGGCGGTTCCTGATTTCAGTACGTCCACTCAGGATGCCAAGAACGCCGAACTGCTCAAGGCGTTCAATGAAACTCTGTGGAACGATCTGGACAATGCCGGCATCTTCGACATGGTTTCGAAGAGTTTCTATCCCCTGGGACAAGTGGGAACTCCCGCCGACGTGAAGTTTGAGGGGTGGAGCGCGCCCCCGCCGAATGCGGCCATGCTCGCCTTTGGCAATCTGGGCGTGTCCGGCAATGGCATGACGGTGCAGGGCTGGCTCTACGATGTGAAAAATGTGACCTCGCCGCAAGTGCTGGGGAAACAGTATCAGGACGCCGCGACCAACGATGCAGCCCGTACCACAGCGCACAAGTTTGCCGATGAGATCATCTTCCGCCTGGGCGGCGGCATTGCCGGCATCGCGGAAAGCAAAATCTATTTCGTCAGCAGCCGCAGCGGGCACAAGGAAATCTGGGCGATGGATTATGACGGCGCCAACCAGCACGCCGTGACCCACCTAGGTTCGATTTCGCTATCGCCCCGGGTTTCGCCCGACGGTTCGCGTATCGCTTTCAGTTCGATGACCAAGGCGGGTTGGGAAATTCTGATGTATTCACTGGACTTGGATCGCCTGGTGTCATTTCCCCGGTTCGGTGGAACCAATCTTTCGCCTGCATGGTCTCCGGACGGAACCAGAATCGCTTTCTCGTCCTCGCGCAGCGGAGATCCTGAGATCTACAGCGTGGATTCTGCCGGAGGGAACCTGAAGCGGATTACGTCGTTCAAAGGCCCTGATGTTTCTCCCGCATGGAATCGCAAGACGGGCGCGCAAATTTCCTGGGTAAGCGGACGGACTGGCCTGCCGCAGGTCTACACCATGGAGGCCGACGGCACCAATGTGCAGCGCCTCACCGACCAGGGCTATGCAGTCTCTCCCGCGTGGTCGCCGAACGGACAATTCCTGGTGGTTTCCTGGATGCGCAAATACGGCCCGGGAGCGCCGGGGGCGCAGGACATCTACATCATGGACATCGCCAGCAAACAGTGGGTGCAGCTCACCCACGATGGTGGGCGCAACGACTTCCCGTACTGGTCACCGGACGGGAGGCACATCATTTTCCAATCCAGCCGAGCCGGAAGCCTACAGATATGGACCATGCTGGCCGATGGCACCAATCAGAAGCAGCTGACATTTGCGGGCGCTAATAGTCAACCCAACTGGAGCTGGAAGTGAGCGTTCGAAGAAATCACCGGAATCATAATTTGTTGTTTCTGCTGTTTTGCAGTTAATTCCCGGACGAGGCGGAGCACGATTCCCCTCTCCGGACCTGAGCCGGGCGCGACGAATGCAATCAACGCGCACCAAGAGTACGGAGGAGCAGAGTGAAGCAACGAAAAGTCAGATGGATGATGCTAGTGTTTGCCCTGATGGCGATTATGACGCTGGGCGCCTGCAAGAAGAAAGTAGCACCACCGCCACCGCCGCCACCCCCACCGCCAGCCGCGCCCACAGCTTCGCTCTCGGCCAACCCCAGCACGGTCGATAAAGGCGGCTCCACGACCTTGACCTGGCAGACGAGCAATGCGACAGACGTCAGCATCGACGGCGTGGGCGCCGTGCAAGCCAGCGGGTCGCAGAGCGTGACCCCGTCGGACTCCACCACCTATACCCTGACCGCGAAGGGAGCGGGCGGGACCCAGACGGCCACGGCGCGAGTCACCGTCACCGCGGCACCCCCACCGCCCCCGCAAGCCTCGGCCACAGAGGAAGAACTGTTCTCACAAACCGTGAAGGACATCTACTTCGATTACGACAAGAGCGACATCAATGCGGACCAGCAGTCGTCCATGCAGGGCGATGTCGAGTTCCTGAAGCAGCATCCCAACATCAGCTTCACGGTGGAAGGTCACTGCGACGAACGAGGTTCGACGGAATACAACCTGGCCCTGGGCGATAGCCGCGCCAATTCCGTGCGTAATGCGCTGGTCCAGGGAGGCGTTACCGCCGACCATGTCAAGACCATCAGCTACGGCAAGGAAAAACCGTTCTGCACCGAATCGAACGAGCAATGCTGGCAGCAGAACCGGCGTGGTCACTTCGTCTACGGAAAGTAATTGTGGCGCCGGCGTCCCTTCGACTTCGCTCCGGGCAGGCCCGTCGGTTGTCGCGAGGGCGTCTCGCCCTCGCAAGGCTGGTAGTCTAAAGACATTGGCTGCCAGCCAGGCTGTCCGGAGTAGGTTGGGGGAACGCCGGCGCTACATCACTGCTTCGTCCTCTGGCTGGGAAGCGATACATACTCTTCACATCGTAGGTATTGGACAATGAAAATCCAGCGATATCCCGTTTTGCTTGCCATCCTGGCCCTGCTCTGTGCCGGTGCGACGCCTGCGTGGGGCGTGAACAAGGACATGGTGCAACTGCAGACTCAGGTCCAGGACCTGCAAGACAGAATTGCCCTCATGCAGAAGTCTTTTGACGAACGCATGGGGGTGTTACAGCACCTGATTGAACAGAGCACCGACCGAGCCAACAAGGTCGCTACCTCTGTCACCGATCTTCAGAACACCCTGCAGAAGCAACAGGGTGACAGCGGCGCACATGCGGACCAGCTTTCGGGCCAAATCCAGTCCTTGAACGACACACTGGATGAGCTCAAGGCGAGGCTGGGCAAGGTGAGCAAGCAACTGGAGGACATGCAGGCGGCCCAACAGAGCATCGCCATCCAACAGACCCAGCAACAGCAGCAGGCGGCAGCCGCTCCCCCACCCGACGTTCTCTACAACAATGCTCTGCGCGACTACCAGGCGGGAAAGAACGATCTCGCCGTGCAGGAATTCGGGGATTACGTGAAGTTCTATCCCAACACCGACCTGGCGGGGAATTCGAGCTTCTATCTGGCCGACATCCAATTCAAGCAAGGCAACTATGCGGCGGCGGTTAAGAGTTATGACCAGGTGTTGCAGAGCTTCCCTGACGGCACCAAGGCGGCCTCAGCGGAACTGAAAAAAGGCCTGGCGCTAGTTGAGTTGGGCCAGCAGGAAGCTGGAATCGCCGCCCTTCGCCACGTGGTACAACGCTATCCCAAGTCAAATGAAGCCCTGCAGGCCCGGGACCGGCTGCGCAAGCTGGGAGTAGCCACGGCGGGAACCGAGGCGCGGCGGCCGCAGTAGGGCTCGCGGGAACTGCCGATTACGCCCCCTGATGACGGCGATGATGGCGGCGGCTGCGGTGGTGGTGACGACGTCGCGCGTTATCCCTGGCTTCTTGCCGGTGTCCGGCGACACTGGCACGCGCCTGCTCACCGGGAGCGAGTTGTTCTCCCCAACCGGTCAGAGTCAACAGCAGGATTGCCGAAAGAGCGAGTATCAGATGTTTCATACCACCCTCGTTGCATTCTTGTCCCAATCTACAGGATTAACCCTTCCCACTGGTAAAAGTTTTCCGATAGGCTATGGTACTGGGCTGATACGTTTCCCCGGCCCGGAACGAGGATACTCCAATGACTGACCGCAGAAACAATCTGGACCCGGCTCTCGCCAATGACCAGGACCGCAGTAAAGGCGCCGTAGAGCAGGATAGGCCCCAGGAGCCGGCTGGCAACACCTCCATGGAGGGTCAGCTTGGACATCGCGATCAGAACCCATTGCTGAAGTCCTCGGACACCGATTTTCCCGAGCCCGGCGGAAACCCTGAACACTCGCAAGAGCCCACCGAGGAACCTACCGGCACCAAGAAATAAGGATGTGGCTTAGCCGTTTCCGCTCTTGTTTACATTACTCTCCCTTGTCCTTCTCTTTGTCTTTGTGGTGCAGGTCGAGGCTGAAGGATGGGTGGTCCCGCTGGCCGGTAATTTTGATGGGCACCTCGGTCAGGCCGTTCTTGCGGAAGAAGGGATCGACCGCCTTCAGCATGAAAGACTTTGCCCCGGTTGTCGTCTGCGAAATCTTGGCCTGCATGCGCAGCTTGCCGTAGAATTCGAGGTCCTCTTTCTCCAGACCGTATTTGCCGTTGAGGGCGACCTCAGCTCCGGTGACGCTGAAAGTTAGGCCTCGGAACGTGATCACGCCGTTGTCGAGTACAAAATTTCCCTTCAGCTGAGACACGCGGCTGCCCGCATCCTTGTTTTCGGGTTGGCCCTGACCCTTGCGGCTCAGAGTTTCGATTTTCGCGGTCACTTCCGGGCTTGTGAATTGCGCTTGCTTCACATCGAATTTTCCATTCAGATTCAAACGATCCGCGAGATCGCCCTCTCCAGGGGGCAGGTCAAATTTGGTATGAAAGTTGACCGCGCCGGTCAAGAGAGGCTGAGTGGTCTTTACGGCCAGGCGCAACAAGTCCTCCAGTCTCCCTTTGTCGACGGTCACGTCGAGCGTGATTTCCTTGCCCTTATTGTCTTTGGATTTCACCACCCCGCCCTGGGCGACGATCACGGTATTCAACAGGTGCGCGGTCACCGGGTGCAGGAGCGTGTTGCCATTGGTGCCATCCACCGTGGCACTGAAGACCGTCTCCAGATCGAGAGGATGCCCGCCGATAGTGACCGTGAAGTCGGGGGTCGAGGTCTTGCCTTCGACTTCAATGTTCTCTAGTACTCCACCGAACTTGCCTGTCGAAGAAAGAATGCCGCTGATCCCTTTGAACACTCCCAGGTCAGCCTTGTCGAATGTGTACTCGGCCGCCAACGGCGTCTGGCCTGGGTCGTCCGGGCTCCAGGGCCCGAAACTTCCCTTGGTCTCGATTTCGCCAGGTGGAACGGCGTTGGTGAGCTGCGCGGTGAATTTCGCGGGGCGATCGAGCCCGACCGAATGCATCACCAGACGGTGAATGGCGAATACGTGCGGATCTTTGTCCGCGGACTTGGGTAGCAGCCGAAGTTCGGCGTCGTCCGACACAATTTCTCCGATCAGGACAGGGACGTCGCGCACCTTTGACCAATCCTGCTTCCTTCGTTCGCCCTTTGGTGGAATTTGAATGACCAGGCCTTTGAGCTTGACTTGCCCGATCTTCCACGGCTTCCCGAGCAGTCCCAGAATGCCGGCCTCGGCAGAGAATTCGCCAATTGAAATCATGGGCGGGACATCCGTGCGACCTTCGTGACGAAGCTCCAGCCCTGAACCCTCGATCCGCGCGCCCGGAAAGAGGTAGACGTGAAAGTCTTTCAGCTCCACGTCGGCGTGGAATTTCTCCCCGAGCATTTCCACAACCTTCTTGTGCAGGTACGGATTGGAGACATGGATTCCGGTCACAATGACACCCACTACGGCGATCACCACCAGTGATATCGCGATCAGCAGCGTCTTGCTTACCAGCTTGGCGTTTGATTCCGTCATTTCGGCAAGTTCTCTGACGCTGTTTAGGAGCAAAGGGTTGGCAGAGGAATGTTAGCAGTCTTGGTGAACGTGTGCGCGGTTGAAAGGCGATGAGGGCTTCCGCAACCAGCCAACAATCCACTCCACCGGTGTGTTGCCCCTGCGCTCAGGCGTATTCTGATAACCGATTCCGGTACAACACGCGATATGCCACGAGGTATGCCGTGAAACGTATCACGAAACCAGGCCTCATCTTAGTCGTCTTCTGCTGTGTCAGTTTCGCTCGATCACGGTCGCAATCGCCGACCGATTCGCATCTGTTTGCAACCATCGACTCCGGGATGCTCGAAGGAGCCCACTTTGGTACAGCGCGGAACGAACTCATGTTTCTAGGCATTCCCTACGCCGCGCCGCCTACCGGGGCGACGGTGGAAGGCCCCACAGCCCGTTGAAAAATGGCCGGGCGTGCGTAAGGCGACCTCCTACGGGTCGGCTTGTCCTCAGGCAGAAAACCCCGAGACCGAAGAGTTAACCAAGGAAATGGTTCAGACCCTCGAACCTGATTACACCGTTCACACTGATGAAGATTGTCTGTATCTCAACGTTTGGACGACCAACATGCCGGGTAGCCATTCCGACACCGAAAAACTCCCCGTGATGTTTTGGATTCACGGTGGCGGCAACGTCGGCGGCTTTGCCCAGCAACAACCCATGGGCCCCACGCTGGCCCGAAAGGGCGTGGTTCTGGTCAGTATCAACTATCGTTTGGGCGCGCTCGGGTTCCTTGCGCATCCCGCTCTCACGGCGGAATCTCCACACCATGCCTCGGGGAATTACGGGATTCTCGACCAAATTGCCGCACTCCAATGGGTCCAGCTCAATATCGCCAAATTTGGCGGAGATCAGGCGAACGTGACCATCTTTGGCGAGTCTGCGGGCGGCATTGACGTTTGCTACCTTATGTCATCGCCACTGGCGCTTGGCCTGTTTCAACGCGCCATTTTAGAAAGCTGTACCTGCAGCGATTACATCTCTCCCGAGTTGAAGATTCCCGCTCACTATTTCAGTGGCGTCGGCACGTCCGAAGAGATCGGCCTGCGCCTTATGCGGGACCTGGGCATACCGGACGGCCCTGATGCACTGACCAGGCTGCGTTCGAAGACCCCGAAAGAACTCATGGATGTCTCGGATCATGACCTCACCGTGAATTTCATGGCCGGTGGAACCATAGACGGCTGGATACTCACCGAGCAACCCGCGACCGCCCTTGCGCAAGCACGACTCGCCAAGGTGCCGGTGATCGTCGGGAGCAACGCCGATGAGGGAACGGTTACGGTCGAAGAGGACTTCCGGGCCGCCCCAACCCTGGCCAACTACAAGGCCTACTTGAAGAACGAATTTCTGGATTACGCCGACGAAATGTTTCGCCTGTATCCAGCGATCACCGCCACCGATGTTCGCCCCGCGTTCATCGCCTTCGACACCGACTACGGCTTCGGCTTTCCCCTCCATCGCTTCGCCGTGAATACGGTGCGCACCGGACAGAAAGCGTGATTTTACTATTTTACTTATCCGGCGAGAGCAAAATATTATGCCGATCACGGCGCATATCATGGCATAGAAATGAAATTTCTCAGTGGATGGTTTTTCCCCAGCCACTGGGGCGAACCCAACGCTGAAGACAGAAAACTCGTCGATCTAATGACAGGCTACTGGACGCAATTTGCAAAGACCGGCAACCCCAATGGCCCGGGTCTTGCGCAGTGGCCGGTCTACGATCCAAAGGCGGACCTGGTCTTTGAAATTGGGCATGAGGTAAAATTGCGACCCACTCCGCATGTGGACCGCTTCGCAGTGTTCGAGCGCAGCCTGAATAGCCGCCTCGCCTCGATACCGAAGTCGGGCCAAGCGCCGGACACGAATCCGGGGAAGTGACCAATAATGTGGTCGAATCAGTGACAGGGATGTGACTCGGAATACACTGGCTGGTCGTGCGAACTCTGCTCCACTGGTCTTCAGAACCTAAAGTACCCTGACTGGCATCCATAGCCTGCATGAGAATGCCTTGCGATGAGGCCGTATTGCGGTCACCGAGTGCGGAAACTCCCTGTAGAGCGGAAGCTAGGTCGTGGATACTCGCCGCCACAATTCTCGGTTCCAGCCTGGCTTTCATCGATAGCACAGTCGTCAATGTCGCTCTGCCCGCGCTGCAAGCCACCTTTCACGCAACGGTGGTGGACGTGCAATGGGTGGTCGAGTCTTACGGCCTGTTTCTGGGTGCGTTGATTCTTGTCGGCGGCTCGCTCGGTGACTTGTTCGGCCGCCGTCTCACCTTCATGGTGGGTGTGATGATTTTTGCCCTGGCATCGGCGGATTGCGGCTTTGCCTCGAACATTCACCAACTGATCATGGCGAGAAGCATTCAAGGTGTGGGGGCTGCCCTCCTCGTGCCCGGGAGCCTTGCCATTATCAGCACATCCTTCGACGAGAAGAGTCGTGGCCAAGCGATCGGCACATGGTCCGGCTTTACCGCGATCACCACTGCGGTTGGCCCCCTGCTTGGCGGCTGGCTGATAGAGCATGCGTCCTGGCGGTGGGTATTCTTCATCAATCTTCCGCTGTCCGCGGCGGTGATAGCCATTTCTGTTGGGCGAATTCCGGAGAGCCGCAGCGCCAGTGCAGGGCGAGTTGATTGGTTCGGAGCGATCCTTGCCACCGTAGGATTAGGTGGTCTGGTTAACGGCCTGATCGAATCGGTCAACCTGGGTTGGGGAAATCCATTGGTTTTCGGGAGCTTGATCGTTGGCTTCGCGTGTCTCATTGCGTTTACATGGGTCGAGGCTAAGATCGCTGCGCCGATGCTTCCGCTGCGGTTGTTCGAATCCCACAGCTTCAGCGGAGCCAACCTGCTCACGCTGTTTCTGTATGCCGCTGTCGGAATATTCTTTTTCTTGTTCCCGTTGAATCTAGTGCAAGTCCAGGGATACTCCACAACGGCGACCGGCGCTGCCGTCTTTCCCTTGATCCTGCTTATGTTCCTGCTTTCCCGCTGGTCTGGGGGACTTGTGGCCCGCTATGGTCCTAGAGGTCCGCTAATCATTGGCCCTCTCATTGTCGCTTTGGGTTTCGTTCTATTTGCTATGCCTTCGGTGGGAGATAACTATTGGAAGGCATTCTTCCCGGCGGTGATTGTTCTGGGATTCGGGATGGCGGTAAGTGTGGCTCCGCTCACCACCGTTGTTATGAATTCAGTAGATCAAGACCGGGTCGGCACGGCGTCTGGTATCAACAATGCAGTGGCGCGCGTAGCAGGCGTCCTTGCTATCGCAGTCCTTGGGATTGTTTTAGTGAAGGCATTTAGTTACCGGTTAGACGACAGTATGGCCCACTTCTCGCTGCCGCCAGTTGTCTTGCGGGAGCTTCACTCCGATGAGATCAAGCTCGCCGGCCTGCAGGTGCCCACTGGTCTCGATCCCAATGCGCGGGCTGCCATCAAGAAATCGATTGAGGAGGCATTTGTGTTCGGATTCCGAATCGTCATGTTCATTTGCGCAGGGCTGTCTCTGGCCGGTGCTGCAGTAACAGGGCTTATGATTCCGAAGGAACGTGGTCGCCCTGGGACGGCGCGGCCGAACTGAGGCTGGTCCGCTTCAGCCTTGCTTCACAGCCGACTTATCGCAATTCTTCCATGACCTGTTCCAGCACTTCCCTGCCCGGCCGCACCGCCGATTCGGGCAGCGTGGCCAGAGGCTCGTCGGTCATGTTGAGCAGGTCGACGAAGGTTGGAGTTTTCGAGTTGACGTAGAACACGCCGGTCAGGACTTCGCCCTTTTCGTGGGCTTCGTTCAGACGAGTGATGGCCTTGATCCGATTGGCAGGATCATATTCTTCTTCGAGCTTACGCAGACGGAGGCGGGAACCGTCGTGCATGGTCACTTCGATGGTAGTACCGGGGTCGTAGTCGATGGCGATGTCCTCGAAGGCGGGGACGAAGCTGACTTCCTGCAGCGGCTCTTCGTGGTCCTTCATATACTTGTACGATTTGGTGGAGCCCTCGTGATCGTTGAAAGTCACGCAGGGTGAGACCACGTCGAGCATGACCGTGCCCTTGTGGGCGATGGCGGCTTTCATCATGGCGTGAAGCTGTTTCTTGTCGCCAGAAAAAGAACGTCCCACGAAAGTCGCGCCCAGTGTGATGGCCATGGCGCAGGTGTCGATGGGAGGCAGGTCGTTGATCACTCCGGTCTTCAGCGTGGAACCCATGTCGGCCGTGGCGGAAAATTGGCCTTTGGTCAATCCGTAAACTCCGTTGTCTTCGATGATGTAAATGATGGGCAGATTGCGCCGCATGAGGTGAATAAACTGGCCCACGCCGATGGACGCGGTGTCGCCGTCGCCACTGACGCCGAGAGCGATCAGGTGTCGGTTGGCGAGCACGGCGCCGGTGGCCACGGAGGGCATGCGACCATGTACAGCATTGAAACTGTGCGACCGGCCCATGAAATAGGCCGGGCTCTTGGAAGAACATCCAATGCCGCTGGGTTTGATTACCCGCTCCGGCGGGACTCCCATTTCGTACATCGCGTCAATGATGCGCTCGGAAATTGCGTTGTGGCCGCAACCGGCGCACAAAGTAGTCTTGCCGCCGCGATAGTCCAGCACGGCCAATCCAATGCGATTGGTTTTCGGGGCGGGAGCCGGCTTGTCGGGCGTTGAGGTCGCCATTTACTTACCCTCCATGGTCATGAGTTCGTCGGTGACCGAGCGCGCATCGAGCGGCAGGCCGTGAATGTGGGCGATGCTGCGCAAACGGGCGTGGAGCGCGGCCTCCAGGTCCATCTTGAGCAGGGTGAGCATCTGGGCGTCGCGGTTCTGCTCCACCACGTACACCCGGTCGTGCTGTTTCACGAAATCGTGCACTTCGCGGGTAAACGGATAGGCGCGGAGACGCAGATAGTCAGTCTCGATGGTGTACTCCTGGCGCAACTGGTCGCGGGCCTCGATCAGTCCCCAGTGAGAGGTGCCGTATCCGATGATCCCAATTTTCGATTTACCGCTATCAACTTCCGGACGCGGCACGAACGATCGGGCAGTCTCGAATTTGCGGTTGAGCCGCTCCATGTTGCGCTCGAAGTCGTCGGGGCGTTCGCTGTATTGGGCTTTCTCATTGTGTCCGCTGCCCCGGGCAAAGTAGGCGGCGGCAGGATGATCGGTTCCGGGCAGAGTGCGATAGCCTACGCCGTCTCCGTCCACGTCCTCGTAGCGGGCGAAGCCGCCGAGGCGATCGAGGTCCGCTTTGCTCAGAACCTTGCCACGGCTGATGGGCTTCTCCGGATACTTGAAAGGATGGGCCATCCAGTTGTTCATGCCGAGATCAAGGTCGGACATGACGAAGACCAGTGTCTGGAACTGCTCGGCCAGATCGAAAGCATCACCTGCCATGGTGAAACATTCCTCCGCGGAGCACGGAAGCAGCAGGATGTGTTTGGTGTCTCCATGGGAAAGGAACGCCGTGGAAAGAATGTCGCCCTGCGAGGTGCGCGTGGGCAAACCGGTTGAAGGACCGACGCGCTGAATGTCCCAGATCACTCCCGGGACTTCTGCATAGTAAGCGAGGCCGGCGAATTCGGCCATGAGCGAAATACCAGGGCCGGCAGTTGCGGTCATGGCACGCGCTCCCGCCCAGCCCGCGCCCACCACCATGCCGATCGCAGCCAGTTCGTCTTCCGCCTGCACAATGGCAAATGTGGCTTTGCCGTCCGCACCGATGCGGAAGCGCTTCATGTAGTCAATCATGCTCTCCGGCAGCGACGACGACGGTGTGATTGGATACCAGGCGACCATGGTTACTCCGGCGAACATGCAGCCGAGGGCTGCGGCGGAGTTTCCGTCGATGATGATCTTGCCGGCAGTTTTGTCCGCGCGCTCGATGAAATACGGATCACGTTTGGACAGGCTGGCCGCGGCATAGTCGTATCCCGCTTTCACCGCCCCCAGGTTCAGGTTGGCCGCTTTCACCTTCTTGGAGAACTGTTTGCGGATGGCTTTTTCTACTTCCGCAATGTCGATGTGCAGCAACTGGGCCACCACGCCCACGTAGATCATGTTCTTGACCAGCTTGCGCAGCTTGGCCTCGGGACAGACAGGGGCGACCAGCTTGTCGTACGGGACCGCGTAAAACACGAGATCGGAACGCAGGCTGCTGAGGTTCAAGGGTTCGTCGTACACGACGACTGCGCCCGCGGCCACGGACATCACGTCTTCGTGCGCAGTCTCGGCATTCATGGCGACGACGAAGTCGATTTCTTTTTTGCGCGCGATGTAACCATCTTTGTTGGCGCGAATTGTGTACCAGGTGGGCAGGCCCGCGATGTTTGATGGGAACAGGTTCTTGCCCGAGACCGGAACTCCCATTTGAAAAATACTGCGCAACAGGACTGTGTTCGAACTCTGTGAGCCCGACCCATTGACCGTCGCGACTTGGATACTCATGTTGTTTACGACAGGCTTTTGTTCCGGTGGGCGACTCTCAGCGTGGAGAGATACATCCGTGGTGGCCATTCCCGTCCTTCCTTGTCCCTGGAGCGGAGTCTCTCCGCCCAATATTACTGATGAAGTCAGAACCCTTCATTATACGGCAGGCAAACCTGAGCGAACAGCCGGAGAAAGCCGAGATCGCGACGTCCGTACCAGAGTAAGAACGAGGTGATCGAACTTGTTGTCCGACGGCGCTGAGGGAAAGGCACCTGACGCTCTATCATTGCAAGTCAGGAATGGCCGGCTTCCGCTGCCAACACTTCTGTCGCACGCGCTCGTGGCTTTCACGATCGAGTTCGACAACGAGTTCGAGCATCGGGTGCCCCATCGCACCACGAACCATGGCTCAACAGGTTCGCGCTCCTCTCCCTGGCTGGTGTCGATGGTGATGTGGTTGATGTTCATGCGATTCGTCCCCGGCGATGGAATAGCTGTCCGAGAGTTGCAGGAGCTCATGGGATTCAATGACAGAGAAATGCGCACCTGGTTGTCTCGCATGGGAAAGTGGTGGGGCTATGTCGTCGTCACCGAGCCCGGTCCGTCGGACAGCTCTTCCCGCCGCTCGGTCCTCAACTGGGTGGTCCTTCCTTCCCACTCCGGGAGGCGGGAAGGCGCTGGAAGCGTGGCAGCCATTGACGGGCATTATCGAGAAACGCTGGCAAGAACGGTTCGGCAAAGACGTCATCGATCGCCTTCAAGAATTATTGCAGGCGCTAGTCGAGAACTTCGACCCCGATCTGCCTGATTATCTTCCGATCCTGGGATATGACCTGCTCAGCCACGGTCCGGATCGCGAGCGACGTAGGCCAGCGGGCGCTGGCTTCGCCCCTTCATCCGAGTGCACGCTGCCGATTCTCCTTTCGAAAGTCCTGTTGGCGTTCGCCATCGAATTTGAGCGCGACTCAGGTGTGTCTCTTGCGTTGAGCTCTAATGCCCTGCGGCTCATCGGCCTGGAAGGAGCGCGCGTCCGTGATCTTCCACGCTTATCTGGGGTGTCGAAGGAAGCGATTGCTATGTCGCTGGGTCGTCTCGAGGAGCGCGGCTTGGCCGTCGCCCAACCGGAATCAGTCGGCAGTCGGGTGAAGATACTCCGGCTCACCCCAAAACGGAGAATTGCCCAGGACGCCTACCATCGGTTGATCTTGGACGTCGAGCAGCGGTGGCAGGCGCGTTTTGGCAAGGACGTGGTCCGCAATCTTCGCAAGTCGCTCGAGCGCCTGGACGGCGATGCCACCGCGCACCGCTCACCCTTGTTTCGTGGGCTCGAACCTTACCCCAACCGATGGCGGGCGGCGGCCCCCAGGCCCGAGGGACTCCCGCACTATCCAATGGTTCTGCACCGGGGCGGCTTCCCGGACGGCAGTTGAACAAGACGCGCTGTGCGAAAGCCAAACTGGCTAGCATCGCTCTGGAGGGGGAGCGCGAAAATGAATCGCGGCGCGGCAGCTCGTTGCAAATCGTTAAGGGGTGGACCATCTCTACTCGTCGCCCGTAAAAAATTGCGCCATCTTGCGGAACTTTGTCATAGCGCGTGGCAACCAGTTCTTTGATCGTACCTTGCTTCAGTTCGGCGAGATGTTTCTGCAGCGTGCTATCGAGCAACGCGGCAGCGGCTTCGTGGTCAACGTGGGCGCCGCCCTCGGGCTCGGGAACGATGCCGTCAATGCAGCCCAGCTCTTTCAAGTCTTCGGGAGTGATGCGCATGGCCTGGGCCGCGAGTGCCTTCTTGGTGGGATCGCGCCACATGATGGAGGCGCAGCCTTCCGGCGAGATCACCGAATAAATCGAGTTCTCCATCATCAGGACGCGGTCGGCGATGGCGATGGCGAGCGCTCCGCCACTTCCACCTTCACCCGTAATCGTGGTGATGATCAGGAATCTGCAGCCGAGCCATCTCTCGCAAATTGTGGGCAATGGCTTCCGCCTGGCCGCGCTCCTCCGCTCCCAGGCCGGGATACGCGCCCGGCGTGTCCACGAAGGTAAACAGCGGACGGCCAAATTTTTCCGCAATCTTCATCACCCGCATCGCTTTGCGGTAGCCCTCCGGATTGGGCATACCAAAATTGCGATAGACCTTTTGTTTGGTGTCACGCGCCTTTTGATGTCCGACGATCATCACTTCTTCGCCGTGGAAACGGGCCATGCCACCGATGATCGCGGGATCATCCGCATAGCCGCGATCGCCGTGGATTTCGCTCCAGTCGGTGAAGATGCGGTCGATATAGTCGAGCAGATAAGGACGCTGGGGATGGCGCGCTAGTTCGGTCTTATCCCAGGCCTTGGAATGGGAAGATGACATGTCTCTGCGTAACGTCTGAATGCGGTCACTCAACAGCTGAATTTCGCGCTGAGTATTTTCGTCGGGTCCGGCGGCCACCTGCAAGCGGGCAATCTGCTGCTCGATTTTGTCCAACTCCTGGTGGGTTTTATCTCCCGGCTCCGGGCTGGCGCCGTTGCCGTTGCTGGCCAGCCGCGCTTCCACCATGGACAGAAGAAACTCGGCTCCTGCCATCACCAGCGCTTCATTGGGCGCTGATGGTGCGATCTTCGCTCCCAGCCTTGGAATTCTTTTGAATGGGAACCCTTATCTGCCGCAGATATCAGTACGGCTCTTCGTGGAGCCTGATTAGACGCCTGAGTGATTGAAGCCAGACCGACCGAGCTTGAAATGCGAGCTCCAGCAAACCCGGATCAGCGCACTAAAACGGGACCTCACCCAGGGTTATCGTTTCAGTCAATTACGCGCACGGCGCCCCGGCCGCACAGTTCTTCGACCCGGGCGATGAAGTTGCGGTCTGGAAGGACATTATAGCCTTCCGCCTCCATCACTACCATGAAATCGCCCTGGCGTTCCATGTCAAACAACACCTTGGCCGCGCCCTTTTGTCTGGGCGCACAGCGTGTACAAAGCGTCCACCGTAGACTCATTCGCGGTCTCGAGCGGGACGCGAATGCGAAGTGAATTGGGCAGCGGCACTTTCGCTTCTTCGAGGGAACTGATGTCATTTACGGTCAATTTCGGATTTGCCCCTTCCTCGATGCGCACGCCACCGCGGATCAGCACCGGCACTTCCAGTTTCACCTTCTCCTGCAATTTGCGATAGGCCTCGGGGAATACCAGCATTTCCACCGAGCCCGCCATGTCTTCGAGCGCGCCCTGAGCGTAGAAATCGCCGCGTTTGGATTTGAGCACGCGAAGGTTGGTAATCATGCCAGCGGTGGTGATGTTCTCGTCCTTGCCCGTGGATTTGGTCAGGGCGCTGATTTCCTCTGTGCTCAGAGCGCGCAAGTCTTCCAGCTTGTCGCGATATTTCTCCAGCGGATGTCCGCTGATGAAGAAGCCGAGAATTTCCTTCTCATTGGCGAGCCGTGTGTGTTCGTCCCAGTCAGGAGTGTCCGGCAGCTTGTTCTTGGATGCTGAAACTTCTTCCTGCTGGAAGACGCCAAACAGGCCATGCTGGCCGCTTTCGGCATCACGCTGGGTTTTCTGCGCGCCTTCGATGGCGCGGTCGAGAACGGCCATGAGCTGGGCGCGGCGCCCCAGTCCGTCCATGGCGCCGCTCTTGATCAGAGATTCCAGGACGCGCTTGTTCAGCAGCCGCAAATCAACCTTCTCGCAGAATTCGTAGATGGAAGTGTAGCGGCCAAGTTCTTTGCGCCCGGCGACGATGGACTCGATGGCGTTGTGCCCGACATTCTTGACTGCGGCCAGACCGAAACGAATCGCGCTGCCATGCGGCGTGAAGTTCGCGTCGCTTACGTTGATATCGGGCGCTTCGACGGCAATGCCCATTTCGCGGCACTCGTTGATGTACTTGACCACGTCATCCGTGCTACCGGTCACGGAAGTCAGCAACGCGGCCATAAACTCGACCGGATAGCGGGTCTTTAAATACGCCGTCTGGTAGGCCAGCAATGCGTACGCGGCCGAGTGCGACTTGTTGAAGCCATAACCTGCGAACTGCGCCATCAGATCGAAAATCTTCTCAATCTTCTTCGGAGGATAGCCGCGCTGGTTGGCTCCGGTGACGAAGCGTTCCGCTTTGGGCCGCCATCTCGGATGCGATCTTCTTGCCCATGGCGCGGCGCAGCAGATCAGCCTCGCCGAGGGAGTAGCCGGCCAGCCGGTTGGCGATCTGCATTACCTGTTCCTGATAGACGATGACCCCCAGCGTCTCCTGCAGGATCTCCTGCAGTTCGGGCAATTCATATTCAATCTTTTTGCGGCCATGCTTGCGATCGATGAAGTCGTCAATCATGCCACCCTGGATCGGTCCGGGACGATAGAGCGCGTTCAGGGCGGTGAGGTCTTCGATCGAACTAGGCTGATAGCGGCGTAGCACATCGCGCATGCCGCGCGATTCAAACTGGAACACGCCGGACGTAAGCCCTTTGTGAAACACCTTCTGGTAGGTTTCCTGATCGTCGAGCTGGAGGCCTTCGAGAGCGATCCGCTCATCCCGGGTCTGCGCGATCAGCTTCACCGCGTCATCGAGAATGGTGAGCGTGGTCAGGCCCAGGAAGTCCATCTTCAGCAGACCCAGCTTCTCGATGGCCACCATGTCAAACGCGGTGACGATTTCGTCGTTCTTGGTCTTGTGCAGCGGGACCAGTTCGTTGAGCGGCCGCGGTGAGATCACCACGCCAGCGGCGTGCACGCCCGCGTTGCGCACCATGCCTTCAAGTTTCTTGGCGGTGTCGAGAACTTCGCGCACCTGCGGATCGCTGTCGTAGGCCTGCTGCAACGCCGGCGATTCCCTGATCGCATCCTCGAGCTTGATATTCAGGGTGGTTGGTACCATCTTGGCGATGCGGTCCACGTCGGCGTAAGGAACGTCCATGGCGCGTCCCACGTCCTTGATGGCAGCCTTCGCCGCCATGGTGCCGAAAGTGATGATCTGGGCGACGTTCTCGCGGCCGTACTTGCTGGTCACGTAATTGATGACTTCACCGCGGCGATTCATGCAGAAGTCGATATCGATATCAGGCAAAGAAATGCGCTCGGGATTCAGGAAGCGCTCGAAGATCAGTTCGTGCTGCAGCGGATCGAGGTCGGTAATGCCGAGCGCGTACGAGACCAGCGAACCCGCAGCCGAACCGCGGCCCGGCCCCACCGGAATGTCGCGTTCGCGGGCGTAGCGGATGAAATCCCAGACGATGAGGAAGTATCCGGAAAACTTCATCTGCTGAATGATGGCCAGTTCCCGAGCCAGACGCTGTTCGTATTCCGCGAGATTGTGCTTCAGGCGTCCCTGGGCATCGAGAGGCCGCAGCGTTTCGAGACGACGGGCAAATCCTTCGCGACTCACGTGCTCGAAATAGCTGTCGAGCGTGAATCCATCCGGGCACGTCGAAGTGCGGAAATGGATTGCTGATTTTTTCCAGCCGCATATTGCAGCGTTCCGCGATAGCCAGGGTGCGGGAGAGCACGTCCGGCGCGTCTTTGAAGACGCGCTGCATTTCGTCATGACTCTTGACGAAAAATTCCGTGCCCTGGAACTTCATGCGATTGGTGTCTTGAATCGACTTGCCGGTCTGGATGCACAGCATCACGTCCTGGGCGTGAGCGTCGTCCTCGCAGAGATAGTGGCTGTCGTTGGTCGCCACCATGGGAAGGCCAAGATCTTTTTCCAGGCGGAACAGGTTGGAATGGATGCGATGCTCCTGCTCCAGACCCTGGTCCTGAATCTCCAGAAAAAAGTTGTTCGCGCCAAAAATGTCACTGTAGATCGCGGCAGCGGTGCGGGCCGCGTCGTAGTTATCTTCCATCAGGCGCTCGGCCACTTCGCCTTTCAGGCAGCCCGAGAGTCCGATCAGCCCCTTGGAGTGTTCGGCAAGAAATTTCTTGCTCACCCGCGGCTTGTAGTAGAAACCACGCAACGAGGCTTCCGACGTGATCTTCGCCAGATTGCGGTAGCCTTCTTCGTTTTCCGCCAGCACCAGAAGATGGTTATAGGTGTCACCGTCGGGAGGCGTGCGCTCGATGTTGTGGTCGTCTTTCTTGCAGACGTAAAGTTCGCAGCCGACAATCGGCTTCACCCCGGCCTTGTGGGCTGCGTTTACAAAGTGGACCGCGCCGAAAATATTGCCGTGGTCGGTCATGGCGACCGCCGGCATGCCCAGTTCTTCCACGCGCTGGACAAGCTTTTCCACGTCGCAGGCGCCGTCAAGCATGGAGTAGTCGGTATGGAGATGCAGGTGGACGAATTGAGACATGGGTGGTTGCGTTGCTCTTATTCTAACGGGAAATTGCAGAGACGAAACGGGGAGTTTATCCACAGAAGAATCACGCGGGCGGGGGTGCCAGCGACCACACTGAATCCCCCAAATCCGCGAGGCCTATTTTGGCACTTGGAAATCTACGCCGCGATCCTCATTGGCCTTGGTGGTGGCCTCGAGGTCCAGCCAGGACAGCGGAAGTTTGGTTGACCGCTGCTCACTGAATATCCACAGCGTGCCCCCGACAATCGCGTAGTTCTGCACTTCCTGAGTGTGCTTGTCGCGGAAAATCAGCAGCGTGGGCGTGGATACCACAGCTCTGCCCTCCGCCTGCGGTGTCGGCGCATCGCGCGCTTCTCGCTCCCCCGATTCCCGCTGTTCCCGCAAACGCGCTACCTCGTCTTCCAGGCGATCAATGTCTTGTTGCTGCTGCGCGATGTCATTTTGTGCTGCGTAGTACGAGGAGCCGTAATAGTCGTACGACGGGGAGTAATCCGCCGCCGAATAGAAGTCGCCGCCGTAGTAGGCCGGATATCCGTAGTATCCAAAAAAGCCCGGCGAAACCGTCCTGCCAAAAAAGCGATTGCCAAAATGGCGAGGCCCGAAACCAGGCCGCCGAAACCCGCCGAAGGATGGGCCAGAATGGAAAGACGGCTGGCGTATGCCGGTACCGAAGCTTGTCCCGAAGTGCGGCGCAGAACTGATGCCCGCTCCGCCACGGAAGCCGGATGATGAAAATCCGCCGTGCCCTATTGATGCCCCGCCCCGGGAGCCGGCATGCATCTGGGCGAACAAAGGCACCGCCAGCAACGCCACGGACAATGCCGCAATGGCCAACCAGCGCCGCATACAGAGGATTATAGCCCTGAGCGGGGCGCTCAATTGTCAAATCTTCATTCAGGTGCTTGCGCTTGCCACGAGTCTAATCATCCCGACTCGAGATATGGCTAGAAGCCAGGAGCTAGAAACTAATCGCTTTCGCCGCCCTAGTTCTGATCTCCCGCGCCGTGCTTGAGCTGGCAGAGTTTGCAATAGGTTGGCGGCAGGCTATTGTCCACCCGATGCTTTACCGGCTTTAGCGTGCGCACATAGGCAAACATCGCCTTCAAATCGTCGTCGGTAAGTCCGCCGAATTCTCCGAATGGCATGATGGACTTCAGTTGTCGCGCTTTAACGTAGCCGGTGCGCATGGCCTGGATAAATAACGCCTCGTCGTAGTAGCCAATTCCAGTGGCATCAGGTGTGATGTTCGTGCTGGCGACCGCGCCCCAGGGGCCATCCAGTGTGAAGCCGCCGCCATATTCAAGCCCCGGCTTCGCCGCTCCCCGAGCCCGCGGGGTATGACATTCGTTGCAGCTTGCGATTGTGATCAGATATTCGCCCCACTTCAAGTGATCGCCGCGATCAGGACTGCTGACCGGCTCGGTAACTGGTTGGGGTACGCTGCGAATCAGATACTTTACGGGAAAAATAATTTCCGTCGGCGGCAGTGTGTTCCGAACCGGGGGCAAAGATCGAATGTATACCACCAGCGAAGCCAGGTCCTCATCCGACATGTGCCTCAGATTTTCGTAAGGCATCATGGGAAATAACGCGCGCCCGTCGTGGCCGATGCCTTCCCGGATGGCGCGAGCCAACTGATCGTCAGTCCAGGTGCCGGCGCCAGTTTCGGCGTCGGATGTGATATTTGGGGCGACGATGCGACCTGGAAGGTCCTTGAACCACATCACCTGACCGACGCCTTCGCCACCCGACGACACCGGCCCGCCATGCTGACTCCAGTCGTGCACGGAGTGGCATCCGGTGCATCCCATTGTCGAAGTGAACAGATACCGGCCCCGTTCCAGCCGCTGGGGCGTGCGCTCGAACTGGCGCGCAGTGAGGGGACGTGCCCGAGCGCCAAGGATCGGTCGCCATCCCAGGGTGAGACTTATTCCGATCGCTAAGAGGACAACCAGAGTAATCGCGGTCCAGAGCAAGATCTTCCCCAGCTTTTTCATCATTCCTCCCGGAGAATTCACGCGGGCATCTTCGGCTCTCGAAGCCGGTGAAATTGCGTTTTCTCTCGCCGGCCGCCGAAACGGCGGCGTTTGGACGTTCTCAGACTTGCCAGTATGCACGAATACTGGGAACCAACAGATCTTAGCGGTTCTTCTTGCCTTTATCTTTTTTACCTGTCACGGCTGGTTTACTCGTCGCGACGGGCGCTTGCTTGGCAATCTTAGCCTTCTCCGGCTTTGCCAGAGCAGTGGTCTTCGCCGCTCCTGCTTTGCCTTTAGGTGGGGGTGCGGAAACTGCGGCTTGGCCCTTTCCCTTTTTCTTGCCGGTAGCCGACGCAGCAGCTACCGCGGCCGCAGCGGCGGCCGCTTCGGCAGCGGCGGCCTTCGCTGCCCTTCCCCGTTTGGGCGGCGGAGGTGGCGGCGGGGGCGGAGGTGGTGGCGCAAGGGGCTTCAGGAATTTCAAAGTCTCGGTTCGCGAACGCAGCTTGCCGTCGAGCAACAGCATGAACACGTCATGCGCAATCTTGGGATACTCGGGAAGCTGCGGCGTGATATGCAGCTCGGTCATCTCCGGCAACGGAATCTTCTGCTGCACTTGCCGCCACTTGGTAAAAAAGTTCTTAATCTTCTGTGCTACGGATTGCTGGCGTGCGGTGAGCGCGAGGAACAGGATCATTTCCGGGCGCGCCTCCGAAAGCAGCTTCCAGGCGCGGGAGGGCGTGGCGGCTTCCTTTCCCACCAGGCGCTTCGCCAGCTCTTTCGCATGGTCTTCAAGATCTCGCCAGGCCTCGACCAGATCCTTACGCGGAATCTGCTTGCGCATGTCGGCGATATCCTTGTCGCCGAGCCGGGCGGTGAGGAAATACATGACCGCGGGTGCCGGATCGGGAGCGTATCCCAGTTCCATCATTTGCTGGCGCGTCTTCAGGAGTTGACCCAGTTGCGCCGTATCCACCTTGGCGCTGGTCCAGTGCGGATTCAGTACCTTGAGCCAGCCTTCCTTCTCCAGCACGCGTACGATGTGCAAGGGGTCTTCTTCATACGCCAACTGCTCAATTTCGTAACCCGCTGCCTTGTGGGTTATGTACTCGATATAATTATTTTCCTTGGCCGACTCGAAGCGGGCCTGAGTGCGTTCCTCAAGCGGCCAGTGAAAGCGAGCGGCGAAACGAGTAGCGCGGATCAGCCGAGACGGGTCCTCGACAAAAGCATAGTTGTGCAGGACACGCAGAAGCTTGGCCTCGATATCTGCGGCGCCATTAAACGGATCCATTAGCAGGCCGCGCGAACCGGGGTTCAGCGACAACGCCATGGCGTTGATCGTGAAATCCCTGCGGCGCAGATCTTCGATGAGGGTGGCCGGCGAAACTACCGGTGGCTTGCCAGCTTTCTCATAGTGCTCGGTGCGCGCCATGCTGATTTCGGCGCGGACATTGCCAGGCAGGCCCAGATAGAGGGTCTTGAAATCGTCATCGACGCCGGCAATTCTTACACCAGCCTTCTCGAGGTCCTTTTGCAGTTTGAGGGGATTGCCCTGGACTGAGAAATCGAGGTCGCGGATGGGAAAGCCGCTGATGATGTCGCGGACCGCGCCTCCGGTCAGGTAAATATTCATACCGGCGGTGCGCGCGATATCTTGTACCAGGGTGACGCCTCGCTGCTGGTCCGGCGTCAACCGGATTTCCATGGTGTAAATGTAATCAGCCATGCTTGCTTAAGGACGCGGATCCGCAACTCGGTTCGCCACCGACCAGCATGAGTTTTCCACAGGCCTTACCCCTGAGAAAACAGACTGCTCCGGTAGCTTTTACGTAAGTCACTCTATCCAATAGGCTTAGAGTATACGAGACGGGACGCCGCAAGCTACAGAAAATAACACAAGGTTAACGGTTTGGCTACAAGGAACATACAAGGAATCGGTTTTCTGCGGGAAAGGTGCGAGAATCCCTGAAAACAGCCGTCAGTCGTCGGTCGTCGAGCTGAAGACTGACGACTGATGACTGACGACTGATCTCAAATGCCCTCAACCCATAAAAAAGTCGTGGTCCGGAAAATGGACCGGGATTCGATCAACGGACACGTTGCGCCGGCCCATTTCGTCCGGGAAGGCAAACTCGAACTGCTGAACACCTCCGGCAACGTGGTGGCGATCGACCTTAAGGACATCAAGGCGGTGTATTTTGTCCGCGAATTCGGCGATTCCGAAGCGCTGAGCCGCAAGACCTTCACCAGCCGCCCGCGCACTGAAGGACTCTGGATCCGGCTCAAGTTCAAAGACAACGAGGTCCTGGAAGGCATGATGCCCAATGACCTTAGCCTGACCACGGCCGAGGGATTCCTGATCAATCCTCCCGACCTGCGCTCAAACATACAAAGGATTTTCGTGCCTCGCAGTGCCCTGGAGTCACTGACCGTGCTGGCCGTGATCGGGGCAACTCATCGTCGTCGCAAGGGGGCACCTACGGATACCCGACAAGTGCCGATGTTTGGAGAGTGAAACAGCAGGCGTCGAACCTCAGGCCTCGGACGCAGATAGCCGAGGCACCTGCCGAGGTCTGACGCCCGACGCCCGAGGTCAGGGCTTGACCACCTGCAGGTTGTTGGTTACGGAGAAAGTTCCGGGCACACTGCGGGCGCGGATGTTGGCGATGTTCTTGTCGGTTTCGTTGTCCACCACGCCTTCGAGGGTCACATTTCCGTTCTTCACAATGATCCGGATCGATTGTTGCACTCCCATGGCGTACCTTTGCAACGCGGGATAGCCGTAGATCGCACGATAAAGCTGGCGGCGAATGCGATCGTCATTCGGGGACAGGGGCAGGACTTCGATCTGGTTGTCGACGTGTTCGACGCCTTCAATTCTCTTCACCACGTTCTCCGGCGTCGGACTTCAAGGTGGGCTTCGTGACCTGTCCCATCAGGGTCACGTTGTAGCCGTCCACTTTGTAGGCCAGATTGTCGAACACGCTGAAGTACGGCAGCATCAGCAACTCATGTCTGACTTCTTTCGTAATTCGCGCGGTGGCGGCCGCGGAAGGTTGAGCGGCCTGACGGCCCAAATGCGGCCGATGCCAAAGCTAGCGTCACGCAAGTAACAAGCAAAGGTCGGAGCTTCATTTCATTCTCCTTGCAGGATCAATGTCGGCTGGAAAGAGCACTTCGTTTCCAGGCTGCACATAGTAGCAAATGACCTGATCGACTTGTCCTCTAAAGTTCAACGGTGGGCTGGCGGACGGGTTTTATTTGCCGGCAGCTCGATGAGTTAAAAGTTGGGATCCTGGCTATTCGTTCGCGTACTCCAACCGGTGTAACATTTAGGTAAGGGATTTATGGAACCCCGGCGAGGACAACCAGGAACTCGATCTTTTGCTTCCTCGAGCGTCACCGGACCGCTCTGGAAGTCCCTGCTGGGCAATCTTCGCGACCGCTTGTTTCCGGAGAAACTCCCGCCACTGCATACCTGACTTCCCGTCCGGTAAACACCGGCATGCTGATCGGCGACGCCGTCAGTCTGCCCTGGTATCGGACCGTTTTCACCAACCTGGGCAACGTGATCAATCCGGAGGTCTCTGCCGCCGCTGGAGCTGGAGTCGCGGCCGGTGGACGTGGGCGAACTGGTCAGCGATCAGATGGGACACATGTGGTGGAGCTTCCCTGCTGCGCAACCTGGCCGATCGGGTCGCGCCCGAGCGCCTGCCTCCGCTGCAGCTGACTTCCGCTCCGGTAGATGCCGACCTGAAATCCGGATCGATGCAGTTGGCGCGCTGGTCTTCACTGATCACTCTGCCCAAAGTTCCGCTGGCGGAGCGGAAGTACTTTACCGCCACGCCAGCCAGACCGAGCTCGTCTCGCATCGGTACCAGCATGGCGCCATTCGCGGGGTTTGCAGGAATGTCGCGGCCCTGGAGGGATGCGCCAGCGCATGCCCATCCCGGCAAATTGCAGACCGCGCTTTCGCGTTCGAAGCTGCGGGAAGCCCTGCTGATTTCGCTCGCCGTCCTGGAAGCGGTGTATCTACTGGGCTCCCGTTTTCGGGCTTGTCTGATTTCGGTCGTCAGTCGTCGGTCTTCAGCCGTCAGGAAAACCCATACTACACTGGAGCCAGGATGTCTTTTGCTGACGACTGAGGACTGACGACCGAAGACTGCTCTCATATGAAACTTGCTCAAATTGCTATCGCCCTTGGCGCGCGGCTGGAAAATGGCTCGCCTGACCTGGAAATCACCGGCGTTGCCGGCATTAAGGAAGCCGGACCGGGACAGCTTACCTTCGTCGCCAATCCCAAGTATGCGGGGGAGGCACGGACTACCAAAGCTTCAGCGGTGATCGTGGCCGAGGAATTTCCCGCCGTTCCCGCCGCCCTGCTGCGCAGCAAGAACCCTTATCTGGCCTTCGCGCACGCTCTGGAACTTTTCTGCCAGCCCCCCACGATATGAGCCGGGCGTGCATCCGACGGCAGTGGTGCATCCTTCGGCCAGGATTGGCGAGGGCGCGCACATCGGACCTTATGTCGTCATCGACCAGGACGTTGAAATTGGAACGAAATGCGGTATTGCTGGCGCATGTGGTCATCTATCGCGACGCCCGGATCGGCGACAATTTCTTCGCCCATGCGCATGCGGTGGTGCGGGAAGGCTGCCGACTCGGCAATCGCGTGCTCCTGCAGAATGGCGCGGTCATCGGAGCCGACGGCTTCGGCTTCGCCAAGGATGACTCCGGCCACTGGTACAAGATCTGCAGCCCGAGCCGGTGATCATCGAAGATGACGTGGAAATCCAGGCCAACTCCTGCATGGACCGGGCCAGCGTGGAGAAAACCCAGATCGGTCGCGGCACCAAAATCGATAATCTGGTGCAAGTCGGTCACGGCTCGCGCATTGGGGAACACTCGCTGCTGGCCTCGCAGGTCGGCCTCGCGGGATCAACCGATATCGGCAACCACGTGATTCTCACCGGACAAGTGGGCGTGGTCGGCCATTGCAAGATTGGCGATGGAGCCATCGTGACGCCGCAAAGCGGCGTGGCGGGAGACATCGAAGCCGGAGCGATCGTCAGCGGCGCGCCCGCGGTGGATCACAAGCTGTGGCTGAAGTATTCGGCCGTGCTGCCCAAGCTGCCGGAAATCGCTCAGGGCGGTGCGGG
Source organism: Terriglobia bacterium (assembly GCA_963803655.1). GTDB lineage: Bacteria > Acidobacteriota > Terriglobia > Terriglobales > Acidobacteriaceae > JAIQFF01. The sequence goes on along the minus strand of CAWDNR010000003.1, from coordinate 162,646 downwards.
CTAAGAAGCTAGTCGAAGGATTAGACCGTCAGAGGACGACTAGAACTGGAAGTTTTTCTTCTTCACAATTGCAGTGAACCTGTGGTCCTTCCGTGGTCAGTCCTCCTGATATTCCGGCAGGCCGCTGTCGATCGCTCGCTCTTACCTTCTCCATCAGGCACTCACGGCTGCCAAAATCCTGCGGCTCGATCGGGGGGTGAAAGATCACGGTCACTGTTCCTGGTTTGATGGCAAATCTGCCTTTGGGCATGACGTAATGCGACCCCGCAATCGTCACCGGCACCACCGGCACCCCGCACTCCATGGCCAGATAGAACGGGCCTTTCTTGAAGGGCAGTAGTTTGCCGTCAAACGAGCGATGGCCCTCGATGTAGATGGTCATGTTGATGCCCTGCCGCAGTACTGCCGCGGCTGCACGGACTGCCGCAGATGCCCGCGTCCCGATTTCCGCGATCGACCGGAACCAGCGAACCCAGCCTCATGGTCTTCCCCAGGATCGGATAGTCAAACAACTCCTTCTTCACCATCACCGAAGTCCGGCGCGGAATCAGCGGCACCATGATCGGCGGATCGATGTTGGATACATGGTTGGACATGAACACATAAGTACGCTTGGGATCCAGCCGGTCCAGTCCGACCGTTTGCACCCGTATCCCGGCGAGGCGCACCCCGGTCCAGGCCGCACCACATGGCCACGCGGTAGAGGAAGCGAATGTCTCCGGTGAGGAAAGTCCAGGGAAAACACAGCACGGCCGCCATGGGAAGCGCCAGGCTCCAGAACGCGAGCATCAGCGATGGTGCGAATCACGGCCGAGTTTCTCCGGATCTCTGCGACTTCGCCTCTTGAGCCAGGCAGCACGGCGGGCCTTTTGCTGCGGCAGTGACTTTGTCCATGTCAACCAGATCCAACTCAACTTCTTGCCGGCTGGCCAGTTTCCAATGCAGGTCGTGCTCGCCGTCGCGAGTTGCGCACACGCAGGTGCAGCTTCTCGCCGGGGCGCAATTCCGCCAGCCGCTCCTCGAAATCGGCGTCGGCATGCCGGCCATTGATTTCCAGGATGACATCGCCCAGGTGCCAATCCCGCACGCTCGGCTGCGCTTCCGGACGTGACCGCAGCCACCACGGGCGTGGTGCTCGAAGTTTCGCGGTGCCGACGAATCCGACATCGGCCATCGGAAATCGTGCGCGCCGACCAGATGCAGTCCCACCGTCTTGAAGAAATCATCCCACGGAATTTCGTCCGTGCCGGCAACGTACTTCTGGAAAAACCATCCCAGGTTCGGTATGGCTGACAGCCTCGGCGGCTTGGCGCACGCCATCTGCAGTCGGGAAAGAACTGTCCCTTGCGGGCGTAGTTTTCGATTCATCCACGCAAGGACGTCGCGCAATCGAGGCCGAGCCGTGCGCTGGCCTCGCGCACTTGCAGGTCGAGCAAGACGCCCAGCAGGTATCCTTTGTTGTAATACGAGATGCTGCGCGACGGCAGCCGATAGTAATCGTACTTCTCCAGCCATGCGTCCAGGCTGGATTCTTCCGCCGATTGGGTACAGATGAGCTGGGCGCCGTTCCAGTTCGCCAATCTCGGCTGCCAACCCCTTCAGGTAGCGCGGTTCATCGAGCAGGCCGGCACGCAGCAGAATAATGTTTCCCGCAGTGGTGGTCGACGCCCTCGCTGAACCACAATGGCACGGGTGTAGTTTTCTTTCGTGTAGTCGACTGGCTCCAGCGACTGGGGCCGGATGCGCTTGACATTCCACAGATGAAAGAACTCGTGCGCGGTCAGGTCGGCCAGCGCTTGCGGATTGTCGGCCAGCCGTCTGGCGCTGATATCAATGGCGGTCGAGTAGGCGTGCTCCATGCCGCCGCCGGCGGGCGCCTCGCGGAAAATGATACAGAAATAGATAAGTTTGAAAGGGCCGGTCGTCCATCCAGGCAGTGGCCGCGGAAACCAGGCGCGCGCAGCATGAGGACGATTTTCTGCATGTCGTAGTCGGCGGGATCTGCGTCCACCACCACGCGATAGTGTCCGCCACCCTCGTCAAAATCAGATTCCTGGAAAGATGCCGATTTCGACCGGCGAGTCCACCAGGCGATCGTAGTTTTCCGCGCCGAAATCCCTCGCCAGAGGAATTGGCGAGCGCGGTCGCGATCCGCCAACCCGGCGGCATGTCCATGAACTGACACTCGCATCGGAGAAGCGCGCGCGTCAACCGGATACATCAAGATCTCCGCCAGATTGAAGAAGGCGTGCTGCGGATTCAACTGCGCGCCGAAAGGGCCAGACTGGTCAGCAAAGATTTCATATTCAACCTCAGCACCGCCTAGTGCCGACGCCGCTGATATGCCACCGGCTTCTTGTCCAGCTTGCGGACAGCGAGCGAGTTGTCCGTCGCGGCTTCGGGCACTGCACCCAGTTCACGTATTGCGAGAAATCGCGAACCTGATAGAGCGCGTTCCAAACCGGCAGTTGCAGATCGCGCTCCGGAGGAGCCGGGACCCAGAATCATTTTCACGCGAACCAGATGCTCGGGCGCGACCGGCCAGGGAAACGATGTAGCGGACCGGTCGCGGTTGGCGACGGCTGCGATGGGAATTCTGTGCCCGCGCCGAGCTCGCGACCAGCACTAGCGCAACCAGCACAACGAAGCCAACGAGAAGAGCTCACGTCTCGCTCTGGGCTGAGCGCTTCACGCTTTGGCGGACGCCTTCAGCGGATGATTGCCCGGAGGCGCCTCCAGCCATCGATTTCAGCCGTTGCGGCAGCTTTTCGTAGATGCCGCCGAAGCCGCCGTTGGAGAGAATCGCCACCACGTCCCCCGGGCGCATCTCGGGCGCGACAGTCTGCACGATCTCATCCGCGTCGGGGACGATGCGGGCGCGCCGTCCCTGCTTTTGGACGTCGGCCACCAGGGCGGCCACGTCCATGCGCTCGCGCTCGGGAATCGATTCCGACTTGAATACGTTTGCCACCACAATCTCGTCCGCCACCGCCAGACTCCTGGCCAGCTCGTTTTGAAAAACATTGCGGCGCAGGGTATTCGAGCGTGGCTCCAGGATGGCCCAGAGGCGTGCGCCGGGATAGCGCGACGCAGCGCCTTCAAAGTGCCCGCAATCGCCGTGGGATGGTGCGCGAAGTCGTCGATGATGGTGATCCCGTTGACCTGCGCCCGTACTTCCAGCCGCCGCTTCACGCTTTTGAAGCTTTCAGGGCTGAGGCAATCGCTTCTTTGGAAATCCCGCATCCCGACGCCAGCGCCGCGGCGGCAGTCGCGTTCAGCACGTTGTATTCGCCGGCGAGAGAGAACTCGAAATCAGCCCAAGGCTCGCCATTGCGCAGCACTGACCATGAAGTGCCGAGCCGGATCAAGCCGCAGATTCGTAATTCTGCCACGTGGCGTTCTTGCGTGCTTCCATATCGCTCCACCGGACAGAACGCTCGCGCCACACAACGCTCAACACTCTCTCCCGTGTCCAGAGCGACGATGCGGCCGCGGCCCGGCACCAGGTTGACCAGCCGCTTGAAGGCCGTCTCCACGGCGTCCAGATCCTTGTAGATGTCGGCGTGATCGAATTCCACCGAGGTCAGAATGATGGAGTCGGGAAAATAGTGCAGGAATTTCGGACCTTTGTCGAAGAATGCGGTGTCGTATTCGTCGCCTTCGAGAATGAAATGCTTGCCCTGGCCCAGCTGAAAGCTGCTGCCGAAATTTTCCGCGATCCCGCCGATCAGGAATGAGGGCTGCAGCCCGGCGCTGTGGAAGATCCATGCCAGCATCGAGGTGGTCGTGGTCTTGCCGTGGGTTCCGGCCACCACCAGAACTTCTTTGCCGCGCAGAAATTCGTCGTGCAGAATTTGCGGCAGCGAGCAGAACGGAATGCGCTGGTCGAGAATGTGTTCCAGTTCGACGTTGCCCCGTGAGATGGCGTTCCCCACTACGACCATGTCGGGCCGCGGCTCGAGATTCGCGGCCGCAAACGGCTGGGCAACGGGATGTCCAGCGACGCCAGGAAATCCGACATGGGCGGATACGCCGCCGCATCGGAACCGGTCACGTGAAAGCCGCGCTGCTTGAGCATGCCGGCCAGCGATGCCATGGCCGTGCCGCAGATGCCGATCAGGTGGATATGTTTGCTTATCGCTCATATTTCTAGTTGCCTGCACGTTCTTCGTATCGAACACTCTGATCCACAGAGCACTTGATGATGCATTGCGATTCGTTCTCATCCCGCAGACCGTGAGGAAACCGCCGCGGCCGTGGCCGCCTCCAGTATTTTCAGTTAACTCCGCTGGCCGCTGACATTCAGCGCGGCCCGCACGCCGAAAGGCAAAGTGATGTTGCCGCGTGAAACATGCCCGGAACGCAAACCATAAGCCACGGGCACGCCCAGGTCGCCGACCACGCGCAACACGACTTCTTCCAACGTATAGCCCTGATCTTTGGTCCTGGTTTCTGCATGCAATCCAGCATTTCACCAAAGATGATGCCCTGCACATCGGCCAACTTCCCCGCCAGCTTCAATTGCATCAGCATGCGATCGATCTGGTAAGGCTTGGCGGCGACATCTTCGATGAACAGGATCGTTCCTGCGGTGCGGATTTCATAGGGCGTGCCCAGAGATGCCACCAGAATGGAGAGGCATCCGCCGTAAAGAATTCCTTCCGCCGAGCCCTCGACCAGCGATTTCACCTCTGCATCGGGCTCCAACGCCCATCTCGACGATCCATGTCAGCGCGCTGTTCCCAGGAGACCAGATCGACGCCGTCGGCGTGCGCGAAATCTTTCGCCACCATCGGGCCCGTGAAAAGTAATCAATCCCGGCCGCATCCGTGAAGTAAGTGAGCAGCGTGGTCAGATCACTGTAGCCGACAAAAATCTTGGGATGTGCCTTGATCTTCTTCAGGTCGAGAATCTCCAGAAGATAGTTCGAACCGTATCCGCCGCGGGCGCAGATGATCGCCCGCACCTCGTCGCGGACGAACATTTCTTCCAGTTCGCGCGCTCGCCGGTCGACCGAGCCGGCAAAATAGAGATCCCGATCTAAAATGGAATCGAAGTAGAAAGGCTTGTATCCCAGTTCGCGCAAAGCCGCGCAGCCCGCTTCCAGATGTTCGGCGTTTGACGTTGCTGGCCGGGGCCACGATGCCCACGGTGTCGCCGGGTCGGAGCGCCGGCGGCTTGATGCGCGCAACTTTTGGAACTGAAGGCATCTGATCGATCCTAAACGAAACCTCAGCACCGATTAACGAAAAACGTTAAACTAAAAACTCTCCGCGGCAGACCAGTTGTGCCGGTCCCGAAGGAAAACCTGAGCCTCCTCCCAACGGACGGTCTGAACCCCGCCCGGGGCGTGCACCCGCACCGGCGACTGCGCGCGCTTGGCCGAAATGGCAGCCACGGCGGACGCGCAAGAACCGGTCCCGGAAGACTGCGTTTCGCCGACTCCGCGCTCGAAAAATCTGACTTCGACATTACTCTTATCTTTAACGATTACCAGTTCAACGTTCATTCCCTGCTTGAAATCGTGATGACGCCCGATTTCGGCCGCTTCGGCCTGCCAGACCGGACTGAATTCCTTCACAAACACGACGTAGTGCGGATTGCCCATGGAGACCGGAATGCCGCGCACCTCCGCAAATGCCAGCTTGATCGGGAATTCATCTCCGACCTGCGGCTCGCCCATGGCGATTTCGAACTCATAGCTGCGATTCGTTGCGACTGATGAGCGTGCAAGTCTTGACCCCGGCGCCGGTGCGGATGGCGAACGTTTCTTTGGCCTGCTGCCGAGCACAGATAGGCAGCCACGCAGCGGGTGCCGTTGCCGGAAATTTCCGCTTCCGATCCATCGGCGTTGAACAGCCGCGCCTGCATATCCGCATCCTGGGCGGGAAACAGCCACTCCACGCCGTCCGCGCCCACGCCGTGATGCCGGTCGCAGATGCGCTCGCTGAAATCTGCCAATGTCGGCCGGAACATACAAGCCATCGATGATCAGGAAGTCATTGCCGCAGGCATTGGCCTTGACGAAAGGAATCGACCCGATCCGACGACGTCATTCCGGCTGCACCGGGCCCAGGGGGATGACGCTCTCGAGCAAGGAAGATTGCTTCAAGGCCTGCAGTACTTCGTCCTGCTCCTTGTTCGTGCCTTCCAGATCAAACTGCAGGCGGACATGCTGCCGGGTCTCGGCCACCTGGACGTTCTCCATCATGGCGTGGATACATTCCAAGGCGCGATTCACTTCGGCCTTGATCTCGTCCGCGCTGCTGCCGGTTACTTCATAGGTGTTCACCGCCAGCTTGAGATTGAGTCTCCGCTCAGCGTTTCCCAGCAGGAAAAGGCAAAGCAGAATCAGCGCGGTGCCAAAAACCGCGGTGAGATAAAGTCCGCCGCCCACGGCCATGCCGACCGAAGCCACCACGAACAAAGTAGCGGCCGAGGTGATGCCGGTGACCAGATTGTCGCGATTGTGCAGGATGGAGCCCGCCCCGATAAAGCCGATGCCGGGAATGATCTGCGCGGCGATGCGAGTGTGGTCGCCGAGGAACTCGACCGCCAGCGCATCCGAGAGCAGGGTGTACATCGCGGCGCCGAGACAGATGAAAAGATTCGTGCGCAGCCCGGCGGGGCGATGCTTGAATTCGCGCTCCAGTCCGATCGCGCCTCCCAGGATCGCGGCCAGGATCAGACGCAACAGGGATATCCCAGCCGAGGACATCTCGCTGCAGCAGTACGTCGTGCATGTGTTGCATGAGTCGGCATGGGAGCTTCGGTGGCTGGATTTTATCACTGGAAAACTTCGTCTCTTGATGGCTTCCGGCGCCGCGAGTTAACGCAGATGATTACCGGGCCACGGCACTGAGTCCGGTAGATCGTCGCCTTGGGCTCGCCGGAGACGTGAATCACCGCGAGCGGAACGAGGTCCTGTTTCTGCACGCCAGTCGAAACTGCATCGCCCTCGAAAGCGACAACGAAGTCGGCGTATTTCGCCGGATTGGCCAGCGCCCGTTCCCATAATCCGTCCAGGTCGACGGGCTGCTTCCAGGTTCGATGGTTGCCTTCGTTGATGACTCGCCGCAGCGGGATACCCGCCTGCTGCAGCGCTCCCACGTGGTCGCCCAGGTACATGAGCACGGTGGAGTCGGGAGGCAACGCCCTTACGAAGTCGGCGAGTTCGCGTTCTAAGGCGATGCGTGCCGCGGGAGTTGATCGCAGGCTTCGCGCAAACAAACTGGAGTCCGCCAGATCGAGGCATAGCTGGTCACCACGAAGATCAAGCATGCGGTCGCCAATGGCAATCTGGAAGGCGCGACGTTGCACCATCTGCGCAGCGAAGTACAACGCGCCAGCGCCGCAAATACCGCGAACGCCGGAAGCAGTTCCAATCCGTAGCGCACGTTGTAATAAGAAAACGGCCACCACACTGGCATGAAAATCGGCACGCCGCCGTAGGCGACCGAAAGGGAGTAGAACGGCAGAGGGAATCCACGAGCAGGAGCAGCGGCCACAGGCTCGCCCTCGAGTCTGGTTTCCGAGTCAGGCTGGCGATCACTCCCGCCAGCGCCAGCAGAATCCAAAGCTTCTGCCAATTCCCTGCAGCGAGATTCAACTCCGCCGACTTCAGGAAATAGCTGAAGGCGGTTGGAAGGTCGTGGGTACCGGGATGAGTCGCCGCCGGGCTCCTCTGTTCGATGGCCTTGGCCGAGTATGGGCCGTTGGCGAATTCCAGCGGATTGCGATAGACGATCGCGTTGTAGGCCAGCCAAAGCACGGGAGCGGCGGCCGCCAGGAGAACGAACTTTCTCAGTCCTGCCCAGGATCGGGTGTCCCCGGCGTTTCGCCTTGAGCGCCACCGGAAGGGCGGCTACACACCATCGCGCCCGCCAGGAACCACGCGTCGTAGCGAGTCAGGCACGCGCCAGCCAGGCAGAAACCGCATTTGACAAGCGAAGATGAAGCTGAGCGCGAGATTGTTCCTGGCTTCTCAGACTTCCCGCACAAATTCGTTGAAGTAAACCATCGCCCAGATGAACAGCGCCAGGTACAGCGATTCCGTCATCGCCGTGGCTTGCAGGTAAATCAGATTGGGATTGGCGGCAAAGATGATCGCAGCCAGCCAGGCGGCGAACCTGATCATCGCGATCGGATTGGCCAGCCGAACCCAGGCCATCACGGACCAGGCGAAAAATTCCGATCGTCCCAAAGACATACGCCGGCCATCGAAGGAATCGATCCGCCGACTCCCGTCTTCCACATCCAGTTTGAAAGCAGAAACGGAATCATCAGCAGATGCGGCAGCGGCAGCCAGACCGTCCCCAGTTGCAGCAGGCCGGGAGTGCGGGAATCGAACACGCGGCGCGCAATGTTGATATGCGCCACCGCGTCGCCATAGAGCAGTATGTCGCCGCGTCGGAAATAGAACAGGAACGAAAGAATCGAAACGCACGCGGTAAGCCATGCCAGCAGGGCGGTTTCACTGGTCCCAGCGCCGGATCGGCCGAGCGCTCATTCCAGATGGGTCAGCTCGCGGAAGATTTGAAAGCGGGCGTCGATTTCCTCGCGGGTGAGCGACTGCAGACGCTCGGTGCCAAAGCGCTCCACCGCAAACGATCCCATCACACCGCCGTAGAACAGCGCGCGTTTCAGGACTTCGCGGCTCAATTCTCCCTGCGAGGCGATGTATCCCATGAAGCCGCCGGCAAAAGAATCCCCTGCGCCGGTGGGATCTTTGACTTCTTCGATGGGCAGCGCCGGCGCACGAAAAGGATGGCGGCCGATGCCGAACGCGCCTTCACGGAAGAAAATGGTTGCACCGTATTCGCCGTGCTTGATGACCAGCGCCTGCGGACCCATGGCCAGCACCTTCAGCGCGGCCCGCGGCAGAGTTGGTCTCTCCCGCCAGCCTCTTGGCTTCGGTATCGTTGATCAGCAGCACGTCGACCAGCTTCAGAGTTTCGGTCAGCTGCTTGCGGGCGGTGTTGATCCAGTAGTTCATGGTGTCGCCGCCGGTCAGGCGCACCGTCTTCATCTCTCGCCGCACCTGTCGCCTGCAACTCGGGTTGGATATTCGCCAGAAACAGAAATTCCGAGTCCTGATAGTGCGGCGGAATGTGCGGCTGAAAGTTCTGGAAGACGTTGAGGTCGGTGAAGTCGGTCTTGGCCTCATTCAGATTGTCGAGATACTGCCCGCCCCAGCGAAACGTCTTCCCCTTGGCGTGCTCAATGCCGCGCGTGTCCACGCCGCGTTTCTTCAGAACGTTCTCGTGCTCGGGGGTGAAATCCTCGCCCACGATCGCGACCACGCGGACATCGGTGAAATAGCTGGCCGCCAAAGCGAAATAGGTGGCTGCCCCGCCCAGAACGTCTTCGCACTTTTCCGGAAGGGCTGGCGATGGTATCGAACGCAACCGAGCCGACTGCGACGATGCTCATGCTTTTTTGGCCTTTCAGATATTTATCCAGAATCAGTTTCAGTTTTTGACGGGTGGCCGCGGGAATCTTGCTGCGCTCGGTGAGAATGGCATGCGCCAGCGACGATGCCGCACTTGCAGGCGCGATCTTTGGGCATGGCAGCCACGGTTTCGCGCACGACCCTGGTCGCATTCTCCGCATTTTTCAGCAGCACAGCGACGATCTGGTCCACGGTCACCGAGTCGTGATGCGGATGCCAGCAATCGTAGTCGGTGACCATGGCCACTGTGACGTAACAGATTTCCGCCTCGCGGGCCAGCTTGGCTTCCTGCAGGTTGGTCATGCCGATCACGTCCATGCCCCAGCTGCGATAGACGTTGGATTCGGCCTTGGTCGAAAACTGCGGACCCTCCATGCAGATATAAGTTCCGCCGCGCTTGCCGGTCACGCCCGCTTTTTTGCACGCGCCTTCCACAACCTCGGCGAGTTGAGGACAGACGGGATCGGCAAAAGCAATGTGGGCCACAATGCCGTTTCCGAAAAATGTATCCACGCGGTGCCGGGTGCGATCGAAAAACTGGTCCGGGATCACGAACTCGAGCGGCTTATGCTCTTCCTTCAAAGACCCGACCGCGGAGATCGAAACGATCCGCTCGACGCCCAGTTGCTTGAAGCCATAAATATTGGCCCGGAAATTCAACTCGCGTGGGCAGAATGCGGTGGCCCCGCCCGTGGCGAGCCAGGAACGCAACTTTGCGGCCTTCAAGCGTGCCCAGGACGTAGGCGTCGGAGGGCTTGCCGAACGGGGTCTTCAGGCGCACCTCTTTGACCTTAGTGAGGCCGGGCATCGAGTACAGCCCGCTGCCGCCGATGATTCCGATTTCTGCTTGGGCCAAGAGTTTCCTCAGAAGTTCGAATCGTCGAGCATAGCGAAATCAGGCAAAGTGGTGATTATACAGAAGGAACTACTTCGCCTCGCACGATTGGCCGGCCGCGACACGCTTCCGAATACCTCCTGCTCCATCTGTCGGTCGTTGCTCTGATCCAGGCTCTCCGTGACCAGCACTGTGTCGCCCTGCACATCGATCACGACGGACCCTTCCTCCGTCAACCAGGCTTGCTTGCCGGTCAGATGGTCCAATGGATCGGTCTGAACCGTCGGCCGCTTACCATCCTCCAGCCACATCGCGCACATGCAGATATCGCTTGGCTCAACGCCGTGGCATAGATCGCTGGCAAAATCGGCTGCCTTTTCCGGATTCGACCAGCGCGAGGCATAGAGCAGACCAAGTGGCGCAGCCGGATCGCCCTTGGGTCGAACCGCATAGTAGTAGCCGCCCCGCCAGTGCGGATACAAGTTTTTCGAAATTTCAGCGCCGGCATATTGATCGATGAGCACCGCCACGTCGAACTCGCCCGACCGCGCCCACGTCGAAGCGCTCGTAATTCTTGAAGACCTGCCGGAAGTCGGGCACATTCATCGGCTCCAGTTGTCTCCCCGGAAAGATAAGTCTGCGGCTCCATGATCTGCCGCGTAGTCCGCGGAGGATTCCGAAAGAGCTCGCGAAGGCCTTCGTCTTTCCCACCTCTTGATCAGCAGGTCGGCGATGAAGTCGATGCCATAGCGATAGGGGAAAGTCAGCGCCTCCTTCATGTAGATGGGCGCATTCTGGAATTGCACCGCGTCGGCGGTGCCCACCAGCATGCCGTCTTTGAGAGCCTGGACCACCTGGGGCGAGTCCTTCAGTCGACAGGCCCATCGGCTCCAACATGTAATCCACGAGCACGACCATGGCCTGGCCTTCGACTACGGCCTGCCGCGTGGTGCTGATCTCGTCGTTCTCGATGTCCTGCGCGTTGATCTCTTTCTTTTTGTCCAGATCGGTGTCGGCCGGCTTCATGTACTTTTCGAGATTGAAAGACTGGTCCTGCAGCGCATGAGTCAATTCGTGCGCCAGCACCGGCTTTTGCTGGTCGGCGCCCAGCCAGTCCAGCAGATTCACGGTCTTGGTTTTGGGATCGTAGTATCCAGCCACCTGCTCTTTCAGCAGCGCCACCAGAAATGTTCCCAGGTCGAAGTCTCGCGGCAGCAGTCCAAATTTCTTGAGCACCAGCTCGGAGCGGCGCAAGCGCTTGGCATCTTCGTCCTCGGTGGTGTGCTTGGTGACATAGGCTTCCACTTCGTCGCGGCTGACCAGTTGGCGCTTGACCTCATGCTTGATGGGAAACAGTGTGTCTTTGACTGGCAAACTGCAGAATCTCATCCACCGAGCGAAAGAGTTTCTCCGCCTCCTGCGGCGAAATCTTCTGTTCTTCCGTGCCGGGCTGTGCTGTTGGTTGGGGAGTTTGTTGTGTGGTTGCTTGTGTGGTCGCGGGCGCCTCGCCCGCGGCTTTTGTGCTGGTCTCCTGCTGGATGCCCAGCTGTGCCCGGCAGAAAGACGAGCAGAAGAAGAACAGCAGAATCAGTCTAAGAGATATTGCGGGACATCGCTTGCCACCAGTCTAATTTAGCCATTGAGTATGAGTTTATACTTTCCGCATGAGCGTTAATCTATGGACCTCAACTGAACACGCGCTGGACTACCTGGGCCGCGCCGATTCCATCCCGCACCGGGTTGAAGGCGAGGCGACCCTTCTGGAATTTATCCCAGCGGGCGTGCAGGCGCATCCTCGATCTCGGCACCGGCGATGGACGCCTGCTCGCACTCGTTAAACTGGACCATCCGAGTGCACGGCGATGGCCATTGATTTCTCTCCCGCCATGCTCGGCAGCCGCGCGCGCGCGTTTTCGCGGCGACGCCTCCGTCACCGTTGTGGCGCACAATCTTGAAGACCCTCTGCCGGACCTCGGACAATTCGACGCCGTGGTTTCCAGCTTCGCCATTCATCATCTCATCCATGAACGCAAGCGCGCGCTTTACGCTGAGATTTATGCATGTGCTGACCCCGGGCGGAATATTTTGCAATCTCGAACACGTAGCCTCTCCGACACCCGAACTCCACGAAGAATTCCTGCGTCGCATCGGATACTCGCCGGAGACAGAAGATCCCTCGAACAAATTGCTGGACGTGGAAACCCAACTGCGATGGCTGCGTGAGATTGGTTTCGGGGACGTGGATTGCCACTGGAAATGGCGTGAACTGGCCTTGCTGACAGGCCGCCGGACTTAACTTGCTTATGACGGACTCTGATCATCGTCAAACCGCCGCTGAGTATTTTCAGAAAGGCTACGAACAGCAGATGGCCGGCGAGTACCGCCAAGCGATCGACCTCTACACCCGTTCCATCAATGCTTTTCCCACCGCCGAGGCCTACACCTTCCGCGGCTGGACCTACTCCTTCCTTGGCGATTACGACCGCGCAATCACCGAATGCCAGCAAGCCCTCGAGGTTGACCCCGATTTCGGAAATCCCTACAACGACATCGGGGCTTATCTGATCGAACAGGAAAAATGGGACGAAGCCATTCCGTGGTTTGAGAAAGCCATCGTCGCTAAACGCTACGAGGCGCGCTGCTATCCCCATTTCAACCTGGGCCGGGTGTACGAGCACAAACACAACTGGCGGAAAGCGAAAGAATGCTACGCGGCGGCGTACGCGATGGATAAGAGATACGTGGCCGCGCTAGCAGGCTTGCGCAGGCTGAGTGCGGCGTGGAATTAAGTTTGTCGGGAGCCAAGTGTCCGGCGGTCAGAAGCTCGTCCGCCTTGACCATTTCGGGAATCCTTCACTTCTTGCGGGATGAGCGTTACATCTTTAAATCTCCACTGCACTGAGAATCGACGATTGAACCACCGTGGAAGCGCACGGCTTCCAGCCGTGCGAAAACAGGCGCTGAGAAGGGGACGGCTTTAGCCGCTGTGGCGGCGTTCATTCTAAGCTGGAGTCAGCCGGCCACGCTTTTCAGCACCCACTCCCCCGCTTCACGCGTCCCCAGGCTTCCGCCGATATCCTGCGTCGTCTTCTTTTGCCGCACCGCTTCGAGCACCGCGGCTTCGATCTTGTCAGCCTCCGGCGTCAAGCCCAAATGGGCCAACATCATCGCCGCTGTCAGAATTGCGCCCAACGGATTGGCTATGTTCTTGCCCGCGATCGGTGGCGCGGAGCCGTGCACCGGCTCGAACATCGACGTTTTTCCGGGATGAATATTCCCGCTGGCGGCCATGCCGAGCCCGCCCTGCAGACCGGCGGCCAGGTCGGTGATGATGTCGCCAAACATGTTGTTGGTCACGATTACGTCGAACTGCCGCGGGTCGCGCACCATCTGGGTACAGAGGGCGTCCACGTACATGTGCTGGGAGGTGATCTGCGGATACTCGCGGCCCACCTCCTTGAATACCCGCTGCCACAATCCCCCCGCGTAGGTCATGGCATTCGACTTGTCGCACATGAGCACGTGCTTGCGCGGCTGTGCCATCGCTGCTTCTTATGGCGCTCGCAATATTCGAAAGCGTAGCGGATCACTCGCTCCACACCTTTGCGCGTGTTGATGTCTTCCTGCACGGCGATTTCATCCGGCGTGCCCGCTTGAAGACGCCGCCGGCATCGACGTAGACGCCTTCGGTGTTTTCGCGCACCACGACGAAATCGATGTCCCTCGGCTCGATTCCTTTCAGCGGGCAGAGCGACGCGTCCAGCAGGCGCACCGGGCGCACGTTGGCGTACAAGTCCATCCTGAAGCGCATGCCCAGCAGGATTTCCTTGGCATGAATGTTCGAGGGCACGCGGGGATCGCCGAATGCGCCCAGCAGGATGGCGTCGAAATCCCGCTCCAGCATGGCGAAGCCGTCGGGCGGAACGGTGACGCCGTCAGCCAGGTAACGATTGGCGCTCCAGTCGAACTGGGTCATTTCGACGTCGGCGCCCGAGGCCTGAATGACGTTTACGGCCTGAGCGATGACCTCGGGGCCGATGCCGTCCCCGGGAATAACGGCGATACGCTTCTTTTGGCTCACGGGTTGGAAGATTATCAACTCGGTCGGCGGTTGTCATTTCCGAAGCGACCATGTAGGGGGGACTCTCGCCCGCCCAGTCGGGCGGAGCCCGGACAAATTCTTGAACTGTCACAGCGGGCGAAGGGTTCTGCTAGGACGCCACAAGAAATCATTTTTTTCGCTGCATCTCGGAGCGGTAAGTCGTGCTTTTGCTATCCTGCATCCACGTCCATTCCTGGCTGTAGTGGTCGGCGTCGCTGAAAATATAGGCTGCATGGCGCATGTGTCCGGCTTGCAGGTTGGGCAGGTTGGTGGCGTCGAGAAAGTCGAACGAAATAGTCTTGAGGTCGGGCGAGATCGTGGCCTGCATGCGCGGCTGATTGCCGGACGGACAGAAATGGGTCATGAGCAAACGGTCGCCATCTACATAGAATAGGCTGAGCATTTCTTCCGCTCCCATTTTGTCTTCACCCATGACCGCCGTGCCGCCGGCAGTCAGGCTGAAGATATCTTCGACCGACTCGCCTTTGAGGTTTTGCCTTGCCAGGTTCCTACCAGGGACTTGAGTTTCTCCAGCGCCTTTCTGCGCCTCCGACTGAGCCCCGGCGGCGGTTACCGGCGAACAGCAGCAATCCAACTGCGACCGCACGAACCATCTTCATGATCAGCTCCTGGGTAAAGTACCATTCAGGACGCCGGATCATAACGCAGGCCTGCTCCCGCGCCACAACGTAATCACTCCGCTATAATCAAATCAAGAGAATATGAGCTTGACGGCACAACATAACAGCGTGGAAGCGTCTGTGCACGCACCGCCGGCGCCGCCTCGCCAAGCGCCGACTTTGGAGACGTACGCGGGGAATTCCAGGCGCTTGTTTCCAGCAGCGGAGTCTACGATCTCAGCTCACGCGCCAAGATTTCGCTCACCGGCAGCGACCGCGGGCGCTGGCTGAACGGCATGGTCACGAACAATATCCGTGATCTCGAGCCGGGGCACGGCGTGTACGCTTTTCTGCTCAACCCGCAGGGACATATTCTGGGTGATTTGTACGCCTACAATCGGGGAGAGTCGTTGCTCGTCGATACCGATCAAGCGCAGGTGGAGAAAATCCTGGCCGTCTTCGACAAGTACATCATCATGGACGACGTCGAGGTTGCGAATGTCAGCGACCAGCTGGAGTGCCATCGGAATCGCGGGACCGAAGTCTCGAGAAGCGTTGCAGGCTGCGGGATTTGAAGTGCCGGAGCTCAAGCCGTTGCAATTTGTCGAAATCACGTGGCAGCAAATCAGCATGACCCTCGTCCGTGGAGATAATCCGAGGTGGAAGTCTTTCGAGTTCTGGCTGGCCCCCGAGCGATATTGAAAGAGTGTACGAAGCGCTGGTCGAAGGCAGGAGCGAAGCCGGTGGGGACTGCGGCGCTCGAGCTGTTGCGCATCGCGGCCGGAATTCCCCGCTATGGCGTCGACATCCGCGAGCGCGACTTGCCCCAGGAGACCGAGCAGGAACGCGCCTTGAATTTTTCCAAGGGCTGCTATGTCGGCCAGGAGATTGTGGAGCGCATCCGATCGCGCGGCCAGGTTCGCCGCAAATTTACCGGCTTTGAGATCGCCGGCCACTGCCCGCCGCCGGGCAGCAAGATTCAAGTAGAAGGCAAAGACGTCGGTGAAATCACCAGTGCCGCTTCCCTGCCCATCGCCGGCGGCGAGCGTCGGGTGGCGTTGGGTTATATCCGCCGCGAAGTCGCGACGCCCGGCAAGCAAGTTGAGGCCGGCGGCAGCGCTGGCACCGTGGCGAACCTGCCGTTTGCCGAAATTTTCAAGTAAGTCGAAGGAAAGAATTATGTCTGAGAAAAAACAAGAAAGCTTTACCGTAACCGACCGGCGACTGTTCACTTCCGACGGTGAACTCCGCCGGGAAGTCAGCGAAGAAGAAGTGTCGACCGCAAAACCAGTCCCAGCGTTGCGGCCGAGGCCTGCCCAATCGCGGCCGCGCCTTCTGCGCTGGATCAGTCTGCGTCGAGTCCATCGGAGCTCGATCCGTCCGCGCCACCGCCCCCTACCGCGGCTGAGCAAAAAGAACAAGCCGACGCCTACCGCAAATCGGCCAAGGAACTCGATGCCCGCGTCGAACTCAGCGGCCGCTCCGCCAAAGAAATGGCAGATGACTTTCGAGCGCTTCATGGCTTCGCTCTACATGACCGCCATGCTGCAGCTGGGGTTGATGCAAGAAGAAAGAGGACAGCCGCGAATTGATCTGCTGGGCGCGCGCCAGACCGTCGACACGCTGGGCCTGCTGGCGGAAAAAACGAAAGGCAACCTCACGCCCGTGGAAGAAAACTTTTTGCAGAATTGTCTCTACGAACTTCGCATGGCCTACGTGGAAGTAACCAACGCCCTGGCCCGGCCGCCGCAAGCGACCGGCACGAACCCAGCGAGACGATGAAAGCCACGTTGACGGTGCTGGGCAGCGGCACGTCCATGGGCGTGCCCACCATTGGCTGCGATTGCGCCGTTTGCCGCTCATTCGGACCCGCGCGACCGGCGCACCCGGCCCTCCGTGCTGATTGAATATGGCGGAAGAAATGTGCTTATCGACACCACCCCTGATTTCCGGGAACAGGCGATCCGCGAAAATATACGCAGCCTGGATGCGGTGCTCTACACCCACGCCCACGCCGATCACATTCTCGGCATCGACGATCTGCGGCCCTTGAGTTTCGCCATAAGCCGGGCAAGCTGCCGCTCTACGCCCGTCCTGATGTGGCTGCATTCATTCGCAACATGTTCCGCTATATTTTCGATGCCGACTACAAGTTTGGTGGACTGCCCCAGGTCGAACTCAAGCCGCTGGATGGACCCCTGGCCTTGTTCGGCGCACGCTTCGAGCCGGTGACCGTGATCCACGGCGAAACCGAGATCTACGGCTATCGCTTCGGGTCGGCGGCGTACCTGACCGACCACAGCGTTGTACCCGAAGCCTCGTTTCGATCAACTGCAGAATCTCGACATTCTGTTTCTCGACGCGTTGCGGCACAAACCGCATCCCACGCATTCGACAGTGGAGAATTCGCTGCGCATTGTGGAACGCGTCAAGCCCAGGCGTGCATTCTTCACTCACATCTGCCACGATCTGCCGCATGAGGAAACCAATGCGTCGCTGCCGGAGAATGTGCGGCTCTCGTACGACGGGATGAAACTGGAATTTGAGATTTAGGGGAAATGAAAGATCTTTAACCGCAAAGGACGCATAGAAGTTCCGCCAAGTTCGCAAAGGGACCCTGAGATTCTGCGTCCTGTGCCTTGGCAGGGTTTTGGATTTGGCGAGAAGCCAGGAGCTAGAAGCTCTTTCCATGCAAGTCTTTCACAAACTCGAGGATGTCCCCTCCGGCTTCGGCCCGACGCTTGGCGAGCATCGGGAACTTTGACGGCGTCCACCGCGCCCATAGCCACGTGCTCAAAGAGATCGTTGAGCCGAGCGCGGCAGCAGGGCGCCAAGGCGATGGCGGTCACCTTCGAGCCCCATCCGGTACGTATCCTGCGGCCTGACTCCGGGCTCAAGCTGATCACACCCACTCCGGAAAAGCTGCGCCTGCTCGAAGCCAGCGGTCTGGACGCGGTCCTGCTCCTGCCTTTCGGGCGCGACCTTTCGCTGATGACTCCGCGGCAGTTTGCCGAAGAGATCCTTGAAGAAGCAGCTGCACGCCCGCGAAGTGCACGAAGGCTTCAACTTTCATTTTGGCCACAAAGCCGCGGGAAATGTGGAGATGCTCGCCGAGTTCGGACGCGAGATGGGCTTCGAGGTCAAAGTCTATCCCGAGATGAAACTGCGCGGTGAGTCCGTCTCCAGCAGCCACGTACGCAAACTTCTAAGCGAGGGCCGGATCAGCCGCGCCCGGCATTTGCTGGGACACCCGTTCAGCATGCTCTCCACTCCGGGCCGAGGGCGAGGATACGGATCTAAATACACGGTTCCCACCATCAACCTGAGTCGCTACGAAGAATTTGTGCCCAGGGATGGTGTCTACATCACGCGCACGCGCGTCGGCGAGGAATGCTTCGACTCGGTCACTAACGTGGGCGGTCGTCCGACGTTTGGGGCGGAATCATTCGCGGTCGAAAGCCACTTGCTGAACTTCCATCCCATCGAACTGGCGCCCGAAACTGAAGTGGAGATTTATTTCTTGCAACGCCTGCGTGACGAGATCAAGTTTCCCTCGGTGGAAGCGCTGCGTGAACAGATCGCCCGAGATGTGCACAAGGCTCGCAGATACTTCCATCTTTTGAAAACGGCGTAAGCAGATCGCGTTTTCGTCCACCATCCGACCGTGCTTCAGCTTTTCAATTGCCATTTAGCTGTTAACCATTAACAATCCGTCCGATGCCAACGAGCCTCGGCTTCCCGTTCACCCAGGTCACCCCGGATCAACGCCGCACGCTCTTGGCTGCCGCCCTGGGCTGGATGCTCGATGCTTTTGACGCTATGCTCTACGCCCTGGTACTGGCTCACGTCATGCGCGACCTGGGCATGACCAAAGGTACGGCTGGACTGCTCAACAGCCTCACCCTGCTAGCGTCCGGGATCGGCGGGGTTGCCTTCGGGTTCATTGCCGATCGCCTGGGCCGCAAACGAGCCCTGATGCTGAGCATCCTTACCTACTCAGTTTGTTCTTTCGCCTCTGGCCTCGCCACCTCGGTGCTGATGCTGGCCGTTTTCCGTTTCATCCTCGGGCTGGGGATGGGAGGAGAGTGGAATACCGGCGCGACCCTGGTGGCTGAAACCTGGCCCACTGAGTTGCGCGCCAAAGCCATTTCGATTGTGCAAAGTTCGTGGGCGATTGGCTACGCTCTGGCTGCGCTCGCCGTGGGAATCGTGCTGCACTACGCCGATTGGCGCATGGCGTTCTTCGTCGGAATTCTGCCTGCGCTGGTCGTCTTGTGGATTCGCCGCGG
This sequence comes from Terriglobia bacterium, assembly GCA_963803655.1. Taxonomy (GTDB): domain Bacteria; phylum Acidobacteriota; class Terriglobia; order Terriglobales; family Acidobacteriaceae; genus JAIQFF01. The sequence goes on along the minus strand of CAWDNR010000003.1, from coordinate 143,349 downwards.
CGTGCCCGAGTCGGAGATGTGGCAGGAACGTCATGGCAGGGCTGCGGACGCAGCCAGCTACAACCTTGCGGTGACAACTCCGCAGACGGGATTCGCCGATCTCTTTAGACTTCCGTATTTGAAACCTACCCTGGCACTGCTGTTCATGAATTTCTTCGGCATGTTCGCTTGGTGGGGGCTGTTCACCTGGATTCCGCCTTATCTCTCCTTGCCGGTCGAGCAAGGCGGACGCGGCTTTGGCGTCATGGGAACAACTACGCTGCTGGTGGTGCTGAATCTGGTGGGAATGTTTCCCGGATACGCCAGTTTTGGCTGGGTCGCGGACTATCTTGGTCGTCGTAAGTCTTTTATTTTATATACGTTCATGGCAGCACTTATAGTCCCAATTTATGCTCTGGCCAGAGCGCCCCGGGCCGTGATGGTGCTAGGCACAGTGCTGGCCTTTTTCGGTACAGGATTCTTTTCTGGCTCGGGAATTATCGGAAGCGAGATTTTTCCCACTGAAGTCCGGGCACGCGCCCTCGGTCTTACCTACAACGGAGCACGCACCCTGAGTTCGATCGCACCGTTTGTCATCGGGCGCGTGGGACAGGCTAGGGGCTTGAGTTGGGCTTTCTTTTTGTGCGGTGTGTCGTTTCTGCTGGCATGTTTAGTCGCGACACAGTTGCCCGAGACAAAGGGAAAACAGTTGGAGTGAAATATCAGCGGTATTGTAGCCCGCTGTCATCTTGAACGGAGTGTTTGCTTCGCTTCGAAGCAAACACCCAGTCGAAGGACCCCCTACTGACAAATCGTACCTCGGTCATCGCAGGATTTTCGGTGTGCCTGCGGACAGAAAAACAGCGCTCGTAACGCTATAGGAGTCCGCTCGACTCCGTTCAGGATAACAATCCGAAAAGACTAGTCCTCGCCCGCGGCAGTGCCCACCACACGAAGCTTGGCATCTTTCCCCATCGTGTATCGCGCGCGACTGCGTGGCGAGAAGGATGAGGCTATCAAGGCCACTCCGGGCATTTTGTGGTCGACGCGCACTGCCAATCCGGCATGTGACCCGACCGCCGACACGGCGCGCTCCGACCAGCGATCACCGCCCGCACCACCTTTTGCCTGGTCGGACGGGGGAAGAGCCTGAAGAAAGGAACGAATCCAGCGGTGCACGTTATGATCTTTCACGATCTGGCGCAGTAGTCGCATGCGGCTGCGTTTGTCTTCGGCCGTCATGTGGGCGGCGTCGTAGAGGGCCTGGGACACTTCGGCAAAATCGTTGGGGTTGACGATGATGGCCCCGCTGCGCAATTCTGGACCCGCGCCCGCGAACTCACTCACAATCAGGACGCCCCGCTCGTCAATCTGCGCCGCGCAGAACTCTTTGGCGACCAGATTCATGCCATCCTTGAGCGGAGTGACCAGGCCGATGTCGGCGGCACGATAGTAGGCAAGAAGCTCTTCCCGGCCCAGGTTGCGGTGAATATAGTGCACGGGCACCCATCCTGGTTCAGTAAACTCACCGTTGATCTGGCTGACCAGCAGTTCTACTTCCCGGCGCAGATGCTTGTAGTTGGGAATCTCCTCGCGACTGGGAACGACTACCTGCACCAGCGTGATGTGACCGCGCATTTCAGGGAACCGGCGCAGCAGCAGCCGGAATGACTTGAGCCGCTCAGGAATTCCCTTGGTGTAATCCAGCCGGTCCACGCCCAGGACCAATACGTCGTCAGACACCCGTTTTCTGATTTCCGCCGCGTGGGCTGCGATCTCCGGACGCTGTGCATCGTGCTCAAACGCTTCAAAATCGATGCCGATCGGAAACGTGCCGACTACCGACCGCCGTCCTTCCAGACCCACCAGCAGATGCGATCCGCCGCGGTCGACCTCGGCTTCAGGGAACAGGCGTTCCAGACAGCTCACGAAATTTGCGCGGTCGCGATCGCTCTGGAACCCGATCACGTCGAATTCCAGCAGCGACTTCAGAATGGGCTTCTTCCACGGAAGCTTTTCAAAGATATCCGGTGACGGAAACGGAATGTGCAGGAAAAATCCCATACGGGCGCGCACTGCCGCTTCCCGCAGAGACGCTGCTGTCAGCATGAGGTGGTAGTCATGGATCCAGACAAAGTCGTCTTCCCGGGCGGTTTCCGCGACCACATTCGCAAATTTGCGATTCACCTGCTGATAGGTCGCCCAATACTCGGGATCGAAATTGCAACGCGAAGGCATGTCGTGAAACAGAGGCCAGATGATTTCATTGGCGAAGCCGGAATAGAATTTTGCGATATCTTCATCAGTTAAAGCGCACCGACCTGAGAGTGTACGAACGGCGACGCGCGGCCCGGACCAGCAACGGTTCAATCGACTCGTCCGGACCGGTGCCGGCCCAGCCGATCCAAACTCCGGGCTGATCGCGCCAACCTGCTTCGAGGGCCGTGGCCAGTCCTCCGGAACTTCGCTCCAGCCGGGCGCCGCCCGCATGTTTCCGGATGAGAACGGGCAGACGGTTTGAAACATTGATCACGCGTCCCTTGATTTCGTTCATTTTTCGCCTCCTGAAGCACGAAGCCACTCCTCGAAAAACTGGAGCAGTTCGCGAGGTGGTTGCAGCCAGATATCAGCTGCGGTCGGCCGTGACTGAGGGCGAACCAGCGCCGTCAGTCCGTTGCCCTTAAGCGCGTGAAATGCGTCTTCATCGGTTTGGTCGTCGCCCAGATAGGCGACCGCTGCCCCAGGCCCTGCTTCTCTGAGGATGGCGCGAACCGCGTCCCCTTTGCCTGGGCCGGCAACCCTAATTTCGAGACCCCCATCAAATTCGAGCAATCTTAACGGCGCCCGTTCGAGCAGAGGCTTCCAAAGCCGGGAAACATCCCGGGCTATTTTCTCTGCTTTGGCCGTATCCAGACCCCGCCAGTGCACTGCGACCCCGCCCGGCTTGATTTCCATCTGGCCCTCGAGTCCGGCATCACGCAGGATGGCTTCGGCCGCCAGCAAGTAGTCCTTGTGGACCGGCACCGAACTGACTTCATAGCGGCCGTCCGCCTTGAGCCGCTCCAGGCCGTGGCTTCCCCATACTTCCGGCTGCGGAGAGATCCCGCTGAGCAGAAGTATCTCCCGCACCGGCCGCCCGCTGATCAACACCACGCGAGTGTTTTTCCTCATGATGCGCACGATTAACGGCGGGACTTCAGGATAGGGAAAAGCCAGAGTACGATCGACACGAAACGGTGCCAGCGTCCCGTCATAGTCGAGCAAAAGGACCCGGGCCGGAGCGGAACGCAGTCGCTCCAGGAATGGCCCGTAAGTGATCTGCCGCTCGAGCACTTTCATGCCGGCTCCTGAGTGCAGCAAGCAACTACGACGAAAGCTACACCTGATGCGAAATGGCGGAAAGAACTGCTGGCCTGATACCAGAACTATTAGTTACAAATCTCGCGATTGAGAGTCGGCGAGGCCCGTGGGAGTGCGACACCGACGCTTACGCTCCAGGCCATTTGCACCGACCCTGACGGCGGCGCGTATCGCAACGGGCCGCTGGTTTTCATTGAAGAACTTAGGATCGATTCTAACATGGGACAGTTGCCCGTGCGCCCGTAAATGAATGGAAATGCAAGCGCTTACAAGACGGCGGCGTCAGGAATCCAGGCTAAGTCCAACGGAACCAGCGCAGGGCCAGCGCAAAGGAGATACCTCCCCAGAGCACCAAAATCAGCAGGCGTCCAGACTGCGCCCCCAGGGATGCGCCCTGCAAAATGGTGGCGCGCAAAGCGTCATTCAACGCAGTCAGCGGCAGCAGCTTGATTAGGGGTTGCAACATCGCCGGAAAACGCTCAGAGGAGAAGAAGACTCCAGAGAAGATCCACATCGGCATCATCACCAGATTCATTAACCCGCTGACGCTTTCAAGTTTTTGCGCCCGGCTGGCGGTGAGCAGTCCTAGGCCTGCGAAGGATATGGCGCCCACCGTATTGAGCAGGAGAATGGTGAACAGCGAACCCAGAACTCGCATGTGGAAGACCAGCACGCCGAAGCCAAGCAGCAGAACGATTTCGATCAGCATCAGAACCAGCCGGCTGCTGGTCAAAGCGAGCAGAAAATCGCTGCGCCGCATGGGCGTGCCCACAAAGCGCTTGAGTAGTTTACGCTGTCGCATGTCGACCAGGGCGAACCCAATGCCCCACATGCCGGAGTTCATCAGGTTCATTCCCAACAACCCCGGAATCAGGAAATCGATGTAGCGCGATCCCGGTTCGCTGGAAGTCACCGCCGAAGTCGGCAGCGGATCCTTGCGTCCGGATGCGGTTTGCAGGGCATCGTCCACTTCTGCGCGGGACAGTACACTCTCCGGCCGTGCGGGATCGTAGCGATACTGAAAGCCACCCTTGCCGTCCGGCACGATCATCAGGTCATACTTTCCCAGCCGGAATCCCTGCAATGCCTCCGCTTCCGGCATGACGGCTGCACGAATCGAAGAACTGCGCGGCGAGCGTTGGAGAAGGCTCACAGCATCGTCAGCACCAGGACCAGCAACAATGGCAACCGGAGTAACGTCGGCTGGCTTGTTGCGGAAGGCAATGCCCAGCCCAAGGGCGAGAAGCACTGGAAATCCGAAGACCCAAAAAATGACTTCCGGCTCGCGTTTGAGTTCCAGAAGGCGCGCCATCAAGAGATGACTGAACCCAGACCAGCGCCCGTTGCGAGGGAGCGTTTTCGGGGAAGCCGGCGAGGCCTGTGTTGGCGGAACTTGCTGAGCGACGGTCATTGGTCGGCCTCTCGGGTAATAGTGGAACTGTCGAGCTGCGCTCGACCACGGCGGGTGGAGGCGCCCGCCCCTACGTGGGTGTTGCTGGTCTTCAATCTTCCCTCAAATGGCGGCCTGTGAGGCGAACGAACACGTCCTCCAAACTAGCCTGGCGTGTGGTCAGGTGCAACAGATGCTCACCCTGTTTCTCGACCGCAACCAGCAGCGCCGGGATGGTCAGGTGTGGCTCATGCACATTCAGACAGACCAAGCCATTGTCCTGTCGAACCGACTGGACGCCCGGAAGCGCCCGCCAGATGTCGGCCGCGACGCCGTTCGAATTGCCGCTTACCTGAAATTCCACCATGTGGTGCCCGCCCAGGCGTTCGATCAGATCGGCCGGCGTGCCTTCGGCAATCACCTGTCCGTGATCGACGATGGCCAGGCGATCACACAGACGCTCGGCTTCGTCCATGTAGTGCGTCGTGAGCAGCACCGTGCCTCCAGCCTGTTGGAAACCGCGAATCGTGTCCCAAAGTTGGCGGCGGCTTTGCGGATCCAGCCCAGTTGTGGGCTCGTCCAGAAAAAGAATCTTGGGATTACCTACCAGCGCGGTCGCGACTGCGAGCCGCTGGCGCTGGCCGCCCGAAAGCTTGCCTACCCAGGCATCTGCTTTCTCGGTGAGTTGCATTTGCTCGAGCACTTCGAGCGGTGCACGCGGCTGCCGATAGAAACCCGAAAACAGTTGGATGGTTTCAAGGACAGTCAATTTTTCCGATAGCCGCGTTTCCTGCAAGCGAGATGCCCATCACCTCACGCAACTCGCGCGCGTTTTCCTTCCAGGTTTTGCCCAGAATCGTAACCTGCCCAGACGTAGGCGCGAGCAAACCTTCCAGGATTTCGATGGTGGTGGTCTTCCCCGCCCCGTTGGGTCCCAGCAGGCCGAAACACTCGCCCGCTTCGATTTCCAGATTCAGCCCGCGGACGGCTTCAACCTTGCCATCGTAGGTCTTGCGCAGGTCGCGACATTGAATAGCTGGCGCCACTCACAGATTCTAACCGAGCCCTGCCTGTGAATGCAGGCGCGAGCGCCCGCGCTCGTGCGGCAGCGAAAAAGGATGCCGGGAGCCACACCGTGATGTCCACAGGCCGCTTCGACTAGAATACAATCCTGCCCATGCGACCCAGACGGCACGGCTTTACTTGACGGTCCTCCTGCTAAAACGCCCGTGCGTCGTTGCCCTGTGATTCATTGTTAACCTGGAAAGTCGAAAGGATCTCCATATGCTGCGCAAGCTATGGCTGTCGCTATTGCTAACTACGGTTTCACTCGCCTCGGCGCAGAATACTCGCCACTTCACATTCCACTATGGTTTTACGGTCAAGGATGTGCCTGCAGGAGAGCGGCTGCGAGTCTGGTTTCCGGCGACGCACTCGGATGAATTTCAGGAAGTGAAAGTGGTTTCGGCGAACGGCGACTTGAAGCTGAGGAAGACTCACGAATCGAGGTTCGGCAACGAGATGTATTACGCCGAAAGCTCGAAAGCACAAGCGGCCGAGCTGCACTTCGAAGTCATCTATGACGTGGTTCGCCACGAGCGCCTGACCCTGGGTATCGCCCGTCCGCATCTGGCCGAAGTCGAACTCAAGGATCGCGATCGCAAAGAATATCTGCAACCCGACAAACTGGTGCCCGTCACCGGCCTGCCTGCGGAGCTTGCGGCAAAGGTGACCGAAGGCGAAGCGACTCCGCTCGACAAAGCGCGGGCAATCTACGATTACGTTTTCACCACCATGCGTTACGACAAGACGGGCACGGGCTGGGGACACGGCGATGTCCTCTATGCCTGCGACGCCAAAAAAGGCAACTGCACCGATTTTCATTCGCTGTTCATCGCCATGGCGCGTTCCCAGGGGATTCCCGCACGCTTCGAAATCGGATTTCCTCTGCCGCCGGACAAACATTCATCGGAGATCGCTGGCTACCACTGCTGGTCCGATTTTTTCGAACCGCAACACGGCTGGGTGCCAGTCGACATCTCCGAAGCGTGGAAGCACCAGGAAAAACGGGACTATTTCTTCGGAGCACATGACGTAAACCGGGTGCAGTTCAGCATGGGACGCGATCTGCGCTTGAGCCCAGCACAGGACGGCCCGCCACTGAACTATTTCGTGTATCCCTACGTGGAACTGGCGGGCAAGGAATATCCCAACGTGTCGCTGGCGTTCTCCTTCGCCGATGTCGATGCAGGAAATGCGGCGGCGAAGTAGCAATCGCTGCGTGGGGACAGGATCTCCGACCTGTCCGGACCGAGCTTCGCTCGGCTGGACGGGTCAGAGGCCCGTCTCCATACGAGCATCTCAGTCCTTGTCTGTAGTTCTCTTCTGCCGGAATACAGTGTGTTTGGGCGCCGGCATGGGTGTACTGCCCTTGCGGTCACGCCAGAGAACCAGATTGAGCTCCGCAGTATTGACCGCATCAGGCCGCGAGAAGTTCATCTTGGCTGACTCCGCAGCTCCCTGTCCCTTGGCCGGGTTGGTCTGATAAATAAGCCCGTTGTCCCGATTGCTCAAGTCTGCAGTGAATGGCGGCTGATCCCCCGGTCCGGACAACAATGGCGCCATCACCGGGGCGTAGGCGTCATTCTGATTCATCGGCGGCAGACCCAGCAGGGTCTCCATGGTATGCATCATGTTCACCGTGGTGTAAAAGCGGCTGTCCACGAAGGGTTGTTGCAGAGAACCCGGGGAATACTTGCTGATCTCGAGGGCGGTCGAGCGGTGCGCGTCTACGTGGTCGGCTCCATCCTGGGCATCGTCCTCGATCACGAAGATCGCGGTGTCCTCCCAGTAAGGACTATGCGAAACCGCTTCGACCACACGACCGACAGCAAGATCATTGTCTGCCACCGACGCCGCGGGGCGCGGCTTTCCGGGCGCCGTGCCATTGGTGTGATCGTCCGGGAGATAGAGAAGCACGAACGCCGGAAGCTCAGTGCCCTTGCCTTCTATGCGGGCGCGAACGAAATCATCGAACTCGTTGAGAAAGAGGTCGGCGCGCAGCTGGTCCGGATAGGAAGTGTTGAAGTCGGGAAAGAGCGGGTGAAAGTGATCGCGCAACGCGGCCTTGGTGGGCTTCATGCGCTTCAACAGGGGCACGGCCCACGGCCACGGGCTGGCTGAACCGTGGGGCTGGCCGACATCAGGTGGCAGCGGTTCGCCTTTGCGGACCACCGGGCGCTCGCAGTCTACGCTGTACGGAGACGGCGTGCCCTCCTTCGGCGAAGCGCCGGGTTTGGCGGCTGCCTTGCACCACACTCCGGCGATGTACTCTCCGTAGTCGCGATAAGTGAGGCCGTGGCTGGCAAGGTTGTCCCAGAGGTAGCCGGTGCCAGGATCGTCGACGTCGGGTTCACCGAGCTCCAAAGGAAACTCATCGGCAACCGTGCCTTGGTAGTCGTAAATGTGTTCGTGGCCGCGATAGGTAATCTGCCAGGTCTTCTCGTTGTAGTCGCTGGTGATGGCGGCATTCGACCAGTCGTGGCCGTCGCCGGAGACTTCGCCGCTGTCATAAAAATTGTCCAGCACGCCGAATTGCAGCGCCAGCTTGTGCTCGTTAGGCGTTACATCTTCGCCGTACATCGTAAGCGTAGGATCGCCGTTGCCCACTTGCCGGCCGTTCACTTTTAAATCGCCGAAGACCTGGTCGTAGGTGCGATTCTCTTTGAGGATGTAAATCACATGATGAATCGGGTTCGAGCCTGCCCGAAACGTGATCTTGCCGGGGTCGGAGAGGAAGAGATTGCTTTCCTTGACCTGCTGCGTCAGCTCCGGCAAATGCTTCTCCACACTGCGAAAGTTCAAACGGGAGAGCGATCCATACATCAAGGTGGGAATGTAGGGATGCTCGCGGCGCCTGCGCTCACTCTTGAGCTGGCTGATGTCATTATTCGGACGGGTGCTTTCTCCCTTGGCGGTGGCGATCAGCAGGTCGTCTCCGTGCGCGGCCAAGGCGCTGGGGTACCAATCGGTAGGAATGAATCCGAGGGCCTCCTGAGGTAGGGGAAAAGTGATTCCTGGCTTTGCCAAGGTTACGGTGTCGAACATTGCAACCGCATTCAACGAGGCGTCGGCCACGAACAACCGCGTGCCGTCGGCCGATTGGGCCAGGGCGCTGGGATAAGTCCCGGCATGTTCCTGTCCCGCAATGTTCGTGGAGGAGAGGTGGACCAGATCTCCCGAGGCCGTATCGACCACGGCCAGCGCATCCGCGTTGGACAAAGCGACGTAAAGCGATTTCTCATCCGGGCTGAGTAGGAGGTCGGTGGGATGAGATCCAGGGGCGATCGGATCTTTCGGTTCCAGCAGTGGGATCCACCGCGTAACGGTTCCCTTATCCAGATCCAGTTCCGCGATGCGGGAGGAATTCCACAAACTGCACCAGGCGCGGCGGCCGTCGCGGGTGGCGACCACGGTATAAGGAAACGACGACGGAATCATTTCGTGCGTGCTCAGGTCGAACTGCTGCAAAACGTGTCCATCGCCCGAGTCCAGCACCACGACGTTGTCGGAAAGATTGTTGGCGACCAATAATCGGTCGCTACCTTTGCCTGAAATCACGGCCAGCCCGGCAGGATATGGAATGGCGGTTCCGGCCGCGGTTTTGCGAACTCCGAAGGCGACCTTTCTCCCGGCGGCAATCTTCTGCGGCGCAATTTTCAGAAAACGTTCCGAAGTGACCTTGCCATTTTCAAATTTGTAAACCGCAATGCCGTTGCCGGTATTGCCTGACTTCGCGCCCGTGGGATCGGTGATTGAGCCCATTGAAGCGTAAAGATGTGCGCCGTCGGAACTGAAGGCGAGACCGAGGAAATAGCTTTGATGGGCGGTGTCCGAGAGGCGCGCATCGGGAAAATCACTCAACTGGTTCGTGGTCGAGATCCAGAATGGTGATCGACTGGTGCGCCTGCGTTTGCTGTGTACCGTAACCGTTGTTCAACAGCGCCGCATAGCGACCGTCCGGGCTAAGCGCAATGATCGCGGGAAAGCTGTTCACCGCAGCGATCCGTCCGGGCGAGGGCGTGTTCAGCACCTTGCTGGTGGGCAGCGGGATCTGGCGCGGTTTGGCGGAGTTCTGGGCGAAAAGTGGAGAAACAAAAATGACGAACAGGAAGATTAGGACAGGCAGACGCTTCAAGGCTCCTCCACAGAAAAGTCTGAAGAACTTGTAGCACCGCGGTGGGCAAAAGAAAAGCTGAGGCCTCGCCGGGTGCATGGATGAGATTCGGCACCCCGTAAGGGGCGCGAACGCCGGAGGCGTATTCCGGGAACTGCGGAATCCAAAGCTTGACGCGAGCTTCCATACGCGGGAAGCGGTACTTTAATGAGTATCCGTAACTTCCTGATGCTCAGGCTGTTCTGGCGCGACATTGTGGCGGACATCGGCCCCGCGTACCCAGAAGATCACATCCTCAGCGATATTTGTGGCATGGTCGGCTACGCGCTCCAGATTGCGGGCCACGAGCAACGCGTCCAAGGCTTGACGAGTCGTCTCCGGATGCTCGTTCATGGATTTCACCAGGACGATGAAGGCTTCGTCCTTCATGCGATCGACCACGTTGTCCATTTCGAGAACCGCTTGCGCCAGTTCGGCTTTGCCTTCAATGAAGGATTCCAAGGCGCGCCGCACCATGGCGGAAACCGCCGCTGCCATGCGAGGGATGTCCACCGGAAGGTCGGCCTTAGGCAGATCCACCATGTCCATTACGCGCTCGGCGATGTTGACCGCCTGGTCGCCTACGCGCTCGAGATCGGCGTTGATCTTGGTGACCGCGAGAATGAAGCGCAGGTCAACCGCCATGGGTTGCTGCATGGCGAGAAGGTCGAAGGCCAATTCGTCGATTTCGCGCTCGGTGAGTTGATTTGCGTCTCGCCCTCGAGCACCATGCGGCAGCGCGTCAGGTCGCGCTCGATATACGCCTGGCAGGCGCGATCCACGGCCTGCTCGGCCAGTCCGCCCATACGCAGCAGACGTGCCCGGAGATCGTCCAGTCCTTGCAGAAAACGGGTGCGCGCCATTATCCAAACCTGCCTGTGATGTAGTCTTCCGTCCGCTTGTCAGACGGGGTGGTAAAAATCTTTTCCGTCTTGTCGAACTCGATCAACTTGCCCAAGAGAAAGAACCCGGTGAATTCGGCCACGCGTGACGCCTGCTGCATGTTGTGGGTCACGATGACAATGGTAAATCGTTCTTTGAACTGAAAGATAAGCTCTTCGATCTTGCCGGTGGAGATGGGATCGAGAGCCGAGCAGGGCTCGTCCATCAGCAGCACCTGCGGCTCGACCGCGATGGCGCGGGCAATGCAGAGGCGCTGCTGCTGGCCTCCGGAGAGGCTGGCGCCGGACTTCTTGCGCATCGTGTCCTTGACCTCGTCCCACAGCGCGGAAAGCGCCAGCGAACGCTCGACGATTTCATCCAGGCGCTTGCGCTCATGGAAGCCATTGAGCGTCAATCCGGCGGCCACGTTGTCATAAATAGACATCGTAGGAAAGGGATTGGCTTTCTGGAAAACCATGCCGATGCGGCGGCGAATCTGCACCGCTGAAGTTCCGTTGTAAACATCGAGCTCGCCAATCCGCACTCTTCCTGTTGCACGCGCTTCAGGCACCGTTTCGTGCATGCGGTTCAGGCAGCGCACGAATGTGGACTTGCCACATCCCGACGGACCGATCACCGCCGTGGCGTGGTTTGCGGCCACCGTCATATTGATGTCGTACAAGGCCTGGGTCTTGCCGAACCAGGCATTGAGCTTGTCGACTTGGATTCCAACGCCCATAGTTTCAGTTCGCTCCCTTGAGCATACCGCGGCTGGCTACAAGCCGCACTGCGCCGACCGAAGCGACAATAAGGACAATCAAGATTAACGCCCCTGCCCAAGCCTGGCGATGCCATTCATCGAAGGGCGAAATCGCATAAGTGAATATCTGCAGCGACAAGGCAGCCGTGGGCTGGTTCATCTTCCAGTTCCAGTACTGGTTGCCAAACGCGGTGAACAGCAGCGGAGCGGTTTCTCCCGCGACCCGGGCGAAGGCCAGCATCACGCCGGTGATCACGCCCGAGGTGGCCGTACGAAGCGTGATCGAGAGCGTGGTGCGCCAGCGCGAAACCCCCAAGCCGTAAGCCGCCTCGCGTACTGCTTGCGGCACCAGCAAGAGCATCTCTTCGGTAGTTCGAGTGATCGTCGGGACCATCATGATGGCGAGGGCCACTCCGCCGGCCAGTGCCGAGAAATGTCCCTGGCTCAGCACCACCAGACCGTAAGCCACAATCCCTACGATGATCGACGGCACGCCGTTGAGCACGTCCGCGGTGAAGCGAATCAGATTGCCGAAACGGGTCCCGCGCCCGTATTCCGAGAGATAAATTCCCGCGCCAATTCCCAACGGAACTCCCATCGAGCTGGCAATCAGGAGAATGTACACCGATCCGGCGATGGCATTTGCCATACCTCCACCGGCCTCGCCAGGCGGTTTGGGAATCTGCGTAAGAAAAGCCCAGTTGAGGGAGCCAATTCCCTTGTAGATCAAATAGCCGAACACCGCTCCCAGCGGCAGGAGTACCAGAACCACGGCCCCAATCGCCGCCAGAGAGACCACGGCATTCAGACCGCGCCGCCACAGACTGATGGGGGCATCAGCAAAATTGGCCGGAAGCATCACCTTCTCAGGCATGGCTCCTCGCTGGAGTCCCGCGAGTCACCGTCCACACCAGAAACTGCGCCAGAATGTTGACGATGATAGTCACAATAAAGAGCGCCAGACCGACTTCGACCAGGGCGCTGAGGTAAAGATCTCCCGTGGCCTCGCTGAACTCGTTGGCGATCACGCTGGCCATGGTGTAGCCGGGGGCGAACAGGGACTTGGCAATCTCAGGACGGTTGCCAATCACCATAGTGACGGCCATGGTTTCACCCAGCGCCCGGCCCAGGCCGAGAATCACGCCACCCATAATACCGGCGCGAGCGTTGCGCAGAACGCCAGTACGGATCATTTCCCAGCGCGTAGCTCCCAGCGCCAGAACAGCTTCCCTCTGTTGCTGGGGAACCGCGGTCATGACCTCTCGAGTAATTGAGGAAATGATGGGAACCACCATGATCGCGAGAATAATTCCCGCCGCCAGCATGCCGACGCCATATGGCGGTCCCTCAAACAGGCCAGTCCAGCCCAGATACTTTGCCAGCCATGGTTGAAGGTATTGGCGGAGCAACGGCACCAGAACGAAAATTGCCCACAATCCGTAAATCACGCTGGGAATCGCAGCCAGCAACTCCGTAGTGAAGGCCAGTGCTCCGCGCAGCCAACGCGGCGACATCTCGGTGATATAAACCGCGACTCCCACCGCCAGCGGAACGGCGATGATCAACGCCAGAATCGAAGAGACAATGGTGCCGTAGACGAACGGCAGAGCCCCATACTGGTCGTTTACTGGATCCCACTCGCTGCGAAAAAAGAATCTCAAGCCAAAGGCGTGCCATGAAAGGCTCGACTTGGTAACCAGCTCGTAGACAATCAAACCAACAATGGCGAGAACGGAAAGGCCGCACGCGACCATGGCGTAGAAAAACGCGGCGTCCGCCCGCCGACTGTCCCCAGCGGTGATGAGCGATTGCACGTGGGCTCCAGTGCCTGTCGTAACTGCTTGTTCCGAAACGGGTTGCGGACCTGTCAGTCGAGGCGCTCCTAGAGCTCGATTGGCCATTTCGGGCAAGGTAGCATGGTCGTGTTACAGGAGTGTTAAAATAACCGTTTAGCCTTGCCTCAGGGAAGCATCCAGCAGGGACGCGGAAATCTGGTTTCACCGATTCTGAATCCTCAGGTTCAACCGGTATTGGTTCAGACTGTATTTTCAGACCCCATGGCTTTTGACCCTATGCTGCTACATCCGGAACACACTCGCACTACCTTCCGCAAACTGGCCCGGCAAATGTCGAAGCTCGCCGGAAAGCCGGTTCCGGAGAGCGTTCATAAATTCCGCACCTCCAGCCGCAGAGTGGAAGTTCTGGTTTCGGATTTGGGCGCGACTCGCAGTGGTAATGACAAGAAACTGCTTAAGCTTTTGGGCCGCCTGCGAAAAAAGGCTGGGCGCGTACGCGACCTCGACGTCCAGAGCGCAGCTTTGCGCAGCCTGAGAATTCCACAGGAACCAGGACGCAAATCTCAACTCATGCGCACTCTAGCCGAGGAACGCGCCAGGCGCGAAAAGAAGCTGGCGAAGTCGCTCGACAAAAAGACTATAGCCGAAGTACGCAAGCGCCTGAAGCGAACGGTCGCCAGCCTGGAGATTCCGAAGAACGCTGACCCGCTGAGCCTGGCCCGGCAAAAACTGAGCGATCTGGAAATTGATCAGGGCGCAGTAACCGAAAGAACCTTGCACCAGTTCAGGATTGCCGGCAAGCGAGCGCGTTACGTCGCGGAACTCGCGGGCAAAGATGCGGAGGCCACTCGCTTGATCGCTTTGCTCAACCACATGCAGGATGTGATCGGCGACTGGCATGACTGGGTCCAACTGGCGGACAAAGCGGAAAAGCTCTTCGCCGGGGTGCAGGATTCTGCACTCGTGGCTGCTCTGCGAAATATTACTCGCGCCAAGTTCCGCCAGGCGGTAAATACTCTTACCGAAACCCGCGCCGTGCTGGCCGGGAGGAAGCCGGTTTCGGTCATGGCGCCCGGCCGCGAGCCCTCGCGGCAAGGTTCCACGGCAGCCGCCGCCGTGGCCTGACCAGCGCAAGAAACTGTCATCCTGAGGGGAGCGGCGGTTTCGCTCCAGAAGCAGCCACGCAGTCGAAGAGCCCGCTCCAGCTAACAGGCTAGAAATCCATCCGAAAACCGGCGTTTCGGTGCTGAGGTAGGTGCGCGCGACTGAATGGTTTGTTGTGCGCCTCGCATTCATTCCCCTGCGCCTAACACTGCGCTTAAGCGTTCAGGCGAAGAAATCGGGCCCAAAAGGTCGAAAGGGCCGCCAGAAAAACGTGGGTGGGCTGTACCGAGGCCTGGGCTGCGGTGGCGGCGTCGGTGCTCTGAGCCCGCCGCTGGCAGTACCCGACCACCAAACTCAGGTTCGCCACTACCGCCGCCATTACCACCTGCCAGCGGGTTTTCTTTTTCCCGAAGTAGCGACTTTGGCGAATCCCTAATCCCACCAGGCGCGCAATCCGATGTTCCACCACCACCCGCTCCCGCAAACTCTCCCGCCCCGCCTCGGTCTGGTTACGGGCGCGGGCCCGTTGCTGTAGTCGTTCTTCGGCTTGGATGCTGATGCTCCGCGGCCCTTGCCCACGGACGCATTGCGAGCGCAGGGGACAGGCCTGACAACTGGCCTGGGGAAAAAGAAATTGGCCCCCTCGACCTTCTCCGGCGGAGCGATAGTCGCGCGTATTCTGACCTGCCGGGCAACGCACTTCCATCTGATCCAAATCGATCTCAAACTCACTCTTGGAAAAACAATTGCGGTTGTGACTGGCCGGCACCTTGGCCGTCAGGATTCGTTCTTCCTCCGCAAAGACTCGCCGCGTCGGGCCGCCTCCGTAGGCACAATCGCCCACGGTTTCTTCTACCTTCGCCTGCAGCACTCGTTCGCTTTGCCGCCCCAACTCCAGAGCTTTCTCCTGATCCCCAGCATTGCCCGCCAGCACCTCCACTCCCGTGATCAACTGACTCTCCATCTCCACCGCCACCGCTGCCTTGTGTCCGTTGAAGCGCTTGCTGGCGCTCTTGCGTCCATGCCGCATCTCCGGATCGTGAACACTGAGGACCCGATCCTTGGCGGTGCCGGACTTTACTTGAAAGCCGCCTCCCGGCTTTTCTTCCACGTCCTGCGCGATCAGCCGCAGCAGCAAAGCGGCGGCGGCGGCAAAAGCTACTCGGCGTGTAAGCAAAGCCAGACAAACAGTTTGAAAGTTGCGTCGGAAAGCAGTTCGAGGGCGCAGCGAACTTCCCGGCCGGCGGCAAACCAGCCGGTCGGCTGCTTCAGTTGGAAACGAGTTCCTCCACTCATTGGCCATCCTCCTGGTCGGGCTTGCGACCAAGCTTTTTGCGCATGGATTCACCTTTGAGTTCGATGCGGTAAGCGTTATGGAGCAAGCGGTCGAGGATGCTATCGGCAATGGTGGGATCACCGATTTGTTCATGCCAATGGGCCATCGGCGTCTGCGAGGTCAGGATCAGGGAGCGGCGCTGATAACGGTCGTCGCAGATCTCCAGGAAATCACGGCGCTCGCTGTCCTTCAGGGGAGCCATAGCAAAGTCATCGAGCAACAGCACATCGATCCGCGACAGCCGGAACAACATCCGGCCCATGCTGCCATCCACATGGGCAACGGCCAGTTCGCGAAACAGCTCGCTGGTCCTCTTGTGCAGAACGGAGAATCCGTCCCGGCATGCTTTCTGTGCCAAGGCGCAAGCCAGCCAGCTTTTGCCGATACCAGTGGGACCAATGAATAGAACATTGTGTTTCTGGCGCACCCATTCGCTGCTAGCGAGCGTACGCAAGAGCCTACGGTCCAGCCCGCGGGGATGTTGATAATTGATATCTTCGATGACGGCGCGTTGTTTCAACTTGGCCCATCGCAGGCGGCGCGCCAGCGCACGATTCTCTTTCCACAGCCATTGTTGATCGACCAGCATGGCAAAGCGCTCTTCGAAACTGAGTTGGTGCGACTCGGTGGTTTCCAGTTGCGCGCGGAAGGCCTCGGCCATTCCGTGCATTTTCATGGTGTGTAGTTTCTCCATCGTGGGTTGATTCAACATGTCGATGCCTCCTCAATTGGCGATTATTGCACGAACTTGGTGGGGGACTGGTAGTAGTGACCGCCACGCAGATTCTCATGCTGCGGGCCGGACGTTCCGGTTCCTGCGCCAGGGTGGTTGCCCGTCCAGGCATCGTTTCAGGATCGACCGCAGACTGGGATAGGAGCAGGCCTGCACTTGCAGAGCACGTCGGCTTGCCGCTTCCAGCCGAGGGTTGGAATAGGTCTTGGCCAGGCGCAGAATGCCCAGGCAGGCGCGATAACCCATCTCCGGATGCGGCTTGCTGTTAAGGATGGTGCGGATGACTTCGGCCGTGGCCTCGCCCACGGTTTCACCCCAATGAATCAACCGCGAAGGCGTCCACTCCAGATGAGCCTGATGGCTCTTGGGCATGTGCTCAGGAATCGTCTGTGGTGATAGGCAGGGAGTTGCGCGCATGCGAGGACCACGCGTTTTCCGCGGTGGAATAGCTCAACAGTGTTGGCGGTGTAGCGGGCTTCCAGCTGTTCCCCGACCAGCTGATAGGGAACGCTGTAATAGTGTCGATCGATCTCGATGTGGTAATCGATGTTGACGCGCACCGTCTTCCATTCCGCCATGACGTAGCGCTCCGCCGGAAGGGCTGCAACGCCGGTCGATCCAGGGCGGCATATAAAGAAGCCCGCCTGCCTTCCCGCTTGCGGAAAGGCCGCTGGTTCATGCGGTCCAGCAGTTCCTCGATGGCTTCGTTGAGTTCGGCGACAGAGAAGAACTTGCGTGGCGCAGTGCGGCTATGAGCCAGCGTTCTGACAGGAGCCACGGCATTTTCCACTTTGGCTTTGTCCCGGGCTTTCTCGGGCCGCGCCGGGATGATGGCGATACCGTAAAGCTGTGCCATTTCCTGATACGTGCGGTTGAGGTCGGGCTCATAACGGCACGCGCGAGTGACACCGGTCCGGGGGTTGTCCGGGACGATTAACTTCGTGGTGCCCTGGAAGAAATCGAAGGCCCGGACGTGGCAATCAATCCAGTTGGAAAGGCCTTGGCCGAGTGCGGCTCGCGCGAAGGCGTAGGTGCTGGCGCCGAGTACAGCTACGAACATCGAAGCCGGTTGGGCCCACCCGTTTTGCGATCATAGATCGAAATAGTGGCACCGGCCCAATCGACGAAAGTCTTTTCACCAGCACGGTGCTCCTGGCGTAGCACCACGTCTTGCTTCCGGTTCCACCGCCGATACAGCTCGCAGAACCGGCTATAGCTATATCCCTCGGGCTGGCTCTCGCGATACTCCTCCCAGAGCAATTGCAACGTTACATGCCGGTTACTTTGCAGCTCGTGTGGATGCGGCGAAGTCCACGGGCCCCCGGACCGATGGACTGCCACCCGACAGTGCCGCGGGAAAAAGCAATTCATTTAATCGCCGATCGTCCCAATCCTCGGGCAGAGGCCAACTGAGGCCGGCCGCCGAAGCCCGTTCTAGATAACGATGAACGCTGGCTTGGCCGATGGAACAACTACGGGCGATCTCGTTCTGCAGGAGACCAAGATCGTACCGCAAACGTAAGACTTCTTTGATTTTTCGCATGGACAGAGCCTTCTGGGACATTCGGTTTCTCCTCCAGCCAGAGGAGAAATCCCCATTGGTTGTCCAGCGCCGCTTTCCGCTCCTACTCAGAAAGCTCGATCCAGAAACGTCAATATCAACCCCGGTTCCAACCACGCCTCTTTCATCGCGGTTCGGATTATTCACATCCCCGGAATCTTTATTCACATGCCCGGAATCCTTATTCACATCCTCCCGGAATCTTTATTCACATCGCCCCGGAATCAGTATTCACATGCCCCGGAATACGCACGTTTATTCGACTTTCCCAGCGAGCGGGACGGAAACCCCTGCGCCCGACCCTGTCGTTCTCTTACCGATATCGCGAGGGCAAGGTGCGTTGGGTCGATCCAGAAAAGAACCCTCAGTGTTCCGAACAGGACTTGTTGAAATCGTTGAAGAATGCCCGTCCCGACTTAGACTCGCTGCTTGCCAAGCGGCAGGGATTGCTCAGGCGGTTGTGTGGCCGTACCGTGAAAAGGCAGACGCTTCCCACCGCGACGCCCAAAATTGGTCGCAACGACCCCTGCCCTTGCGGCAGTGGCAAGAAGTGGAAAAGATGCTGCGGAGCCTGATATGACGTGCGCACAGGTGCTGCCCACCCGGTTTGCGCTCGGATCACACACGAAAACAGCCGACCAGGCGTGCAACCGCTGGAGCAGAACCTACGGCAGCTTTCTATCACCGATAAGGATCGCTCGATCTTCGGTCCCGCCTGTTTTTCTTGGGAAAGCCCTCAGACTGATTGGAACATCCTTCCCGGTGGTGGGGCCTTTCCGGATGAGTCTCTAGTTGGCACCTACATCCAGTTTAGAATGCGAGAGATACGTTTTCGCCCGTCATGTCTGGATGTCTCACTAACCTCCACACGGCATAAGCACCTTTCTACCCAATCTGTTACGAGTTAACTGTGCGCTTGAATTGTGTAAGTATTATCAGCGCTTTCGCAGGAAGGAATTATTTTCGAGCAAAACGGAAGGCCGGCGTAGATCCCCCCAGAGATCCCGCGCCACAAGCCGCGCCTTGGTAAAGAATGCTTTTTCTGCAACCAAGGTCGAACCGAGCAACTCCGGCAGGCTTTTTCAGCTTCGCGTACTCCGCCTTAGCTTGTTTCAGGATGGGAATGTCGGGGTCGGCATCTTCCCAGAGAGCGAAGAAGTCTTGGCACACCTCGCGGGATCCTGCCCGGTCGCGGCTTACCCTATCTGCAAGAGGGGGCGTCCTCAAGGAACGTCCCCTCTTACTCTGTTGGCTCCGTTCTTACCAACGACTGAACTCGGGCCCGATCAATTGCCCCTGGGACAGGGATTCTCTTTCTAGTACCCTGCCGAAAGTCGTTGAATCGGAAGGTGGGTACTCCACCCGCGGCAGGATAACCAAGAGCCAATAAGTGATCCGAACTCGGTGGTCGAACTCCCTCCGAAGGTGTCGGTGGTCCCCGGAAGGTGAGCACCTCCCTCCTGCCATATGCAGTTCTCACCTTCGTCGCTCCCCTTCGTCGTGTAGAACGGGTAAAACTTGGCGCTCCCGGCTGGCGGATCCACGCAGCCCCGACCTGGATGTGGCGTCTCCAGGGTTCGAAATGTGGCGCTGACACGGCGGGTTCGTAGCAAATTCAATCCTCGGAAGGTCCGTTTCGAAGGCAACCCGACTATAGTGCCGAGTTTTCTCGTTTTCGTCGTCCTAGAAAACAGGGCTTGTAAATTGCACCGGCTGAGCATGGAGCGCCCTGTCCTGCTTCTTGTTTGCCGAGCGTACCCGGCCACACTAACTGGTACGGTACACCGTCATAGTCGTCGTCTTCGCCAAAACAACCTCCGATCCCGAACTATATCCAATAGACTGGCCGCAAAAGTTGCGTCGAAACAGCCCCCGTCATCAACATCCGTACCTCCTGGAGTCGTTGATGCCGTGCGTGAGTGCAACTTCCACCCTCTGAGTCAACCGCGTTGCAATACTCAAAGTGCCCGATTTCGTCGGAGAAGGCGATGTTGTAGGAATGAGCTGCCCACGGCACTCGAGTGTGCTCGGTCGAGGTGGCGTACATGGGGTGGAAATCGTAAGGGATATTGTGGGTCGCGAAATCATCAGTTGGTTCCGTTCGGGTCGATACATGAGCTCAGCGAACCCATTGGCGGCGCTAGCCACCATGAATCCGCTCTGGCCAGTTGTCCGGTCATCAACGACGACTTTTAATCCGTGTGCCGTATCCTGAAAGCGTTCACTCACAAGTTCATCCCCGGAGTTCATGAACAGAGTGTTCGCTTGTTTCGTCGAGACAAACGGACCTAGCGGGCTCGGTGAGCCTGCCGGGAAGGGTATACCGTCCGTCTGGATGTACGCGAAATTGACATACTCGATGGCCCCTCCACAAGCGTCATTGTTCCCTAGGCCGGTGTTTTCGTTTTCCGAAACGCTGTCAATGTTTAGAGCGGCGCACCAACGGGTCGGTGTCACAACTGATGATTGCCTTCCCAGCGGGTAAAACTGCATCTCCATGAAGGCTGTTCCAGGGTGCTTCCCAATGTAACTTCGCTTGGTCGGATCAGAGCTATCGTAGATGTTGTTATCGCTGTCCGGCTTACACAGGATGTTTGGCCCCACCGGGGTAGACCTCTCCAGGATTGGGCGCGGACTGATCGTCGCACATTGCCATACCAACCCAGAAGGCGGGATGAAGCTGGAAATTGAAGGTTCCCCCGGTCCCGTCCTGCTTGGGCAGAGTTGGCGGATCCTTCGGTAGCCTCAACCGGTAAATGCTGGAGTTCCCCGAGCCGCGAACATCAGAGTAGAAAAGAAGCGACGGCTCGTCGTGGCCGGTATACGCGCCATCGTACCCTATGAAGTCATAGACCTCAGTGCAGAGAATTCCAGTTCGGTCGCTGCAGTCAATAGCGGCTCTTGGGAACGACGGCTTGGTCTGCGCGGCGCCTAGACAGCAGCTCAGGAGCAAAGAAGAACGGACCACAAGTATAAAGCAAGCGGATTTACGCATAGGTACCTCATTGTCGGAATATTTTTTAAAAAAAAAAAAAAAAAAAAAAAAAAAAAAAAAAAAAAAAAAAAAAAAAAAAAAAAAAAAAAAAAAAAAAAAAAAAAAAAAAAAAAAAAAAAAAAAAAAAAAAAAAAAAAAAAAAAAAAAAAAAAAAAAAAAAAAAAAAAAAAAAAAAAAAAAAAAAAAAAAAAAAAAAAAAAAAAAAAAAAAAAAAAAAAAAAATTTTTTTTTTTTTTTTTTTTTTTTTTTTTTTTTTTTTTTTTTTTTTTTTTTTTTTTTTTTTTTTTTTTTTTTTTTTTTTTTTTTTTTTTTTTTTTTTTTTTTTTTTTTTTTTTTTTTTTTTTTTTTTTTTTTTTTTTTTTTTTTTTTTTTTTTTTTTTTTTTTTTTTTTTTTTTTTTTTTTTTTTTAAAAAAAAAAAAAAAAAAAAAAAAAAAAAAAAAAAAAAAAAAAAAAAAAAAAAAAAAAAAAAAAAAAAAAAAAAAAAAAAAAAAAAAAAAAAAAAAAAAAAAAAAAAAAAAAAAAAAAAAAAAAAAAAAAAAAAAAAAAAAAAAAAAAAAAAAAAAAAAAAAAAAAAAAAAAAAAAAAAAAAAAAAAAAAAAAAAAAAAAAAAAAAAAAAAAAAAAAAAAAAAAAAAAAAAAAAAAAAAAAAAAAAAAAAAAAAAAAAAAAAAAAAAAAAAAAAAAAAAAAAAAAAAAAAAAAAAAAAAAAAAAAAAAAAAAAAAAAAAAAAAAAAAAAAAAAAAAAAAAAAAAAAAAAAAAAAAAAAAAAAAAAAAAAAAAAAAAAAAAAAAAAAAAAAAAAAAAAAAAAAAAAAAAAAAAAAAAAAAAAAAAAAAAAAAAAAAAAAAAAAAAAAAAAAAAAAAAAAAAAAAAAAAAAAAAAAAAAAAAAAAAAAAAAAAAAAAAAAAAAAAAAAAAGTCTGAAGGCGAGTCAAGGTGAGCTAAGATCAATTCTCTTAGTCTACAGTGTGGTCCTTACCGTGTACGTACCCTTTGTACCCAACTCGTTAACCTCCGCACCACATAAGCAGCCTTGTACCCAATCTGTTACGACCTGACTGTGCGCTTGAATTGTGTAGGTCGAATTATTAGTGCTTTCGGCGAAGAAATTATTTTCGAGCAAAACGGAAGGCCGCCGGGGATCCCCCAGAGAACCCGCGCCACCGGCTGCGCCTTGGTAAAGAATGCTTTTTCTGCAACAAAGGGCACTCAAGACCGACCTCCGGCAGGCTACCGCAACTTCGCGTACTCCGCCTTGGCTTCTTTCAGACGGGAGTCGCGGTCGTCAGCGCGGGAAGACCAACACGCCGCAACAAGTTCTTGGAAACGTGGGTTGTCCCGCAAGTCGTCCATGCTCGGATCTATATGAAGATAGATGAGCCAGTGGGAATGCTCTTCGTAGGATTTCTCCAAGTATTCAATCGCGCGATCGTTTTCTCCCAAACCGATGTGGATTCCGGCGAAGAAGTAGGGTGCGACATATCTTTGCTTTGCTAGTTTTGTCAGATCATCGAGTATCTGAAATGCTTCGTTTGTCCTGCCAGCCGCGCCGAAAGTGTGCGCCAGTGCCGCGCGCATCAGAGGACTGCCGCCCGACAGCTTCACCCCCTTCTCACCCTCGGTGATGGCCAGTTCATAGCGACCCGTTTTCCTGAGTAACAGGCCGAGGATCCAGTAGGTGACGGGGTAGTTCGGGTCCAATTCGACAGTTCGCCGGAGTTGTTCGATGGCTTCGTCGTATCGGCGGGCAAAGTAGAAGGCCCATCCGACTGCGACGTTGATAATTAGCGACAACGGATCGAGATCCTGGCCCTTCTTCATCCTGGCCATAGCTTCTTCGTGTCGTCCCATGGTCATCACATACTCGGCGTACCAGTGGTTGGCAGTTGCGTAGGTGGGACCCAGTTCGAGGCTGCGCTTGAATTCTGTCTGAGCCTCTTCCCACTGCCAATCGTGAAGCCACAACAGGGCCGCCAAAGGCGTGTGGGCTTCGGCGAGATCCGGGTCGAGCTGCAGGGCGGTCTTCGCCGCCGCTTTGCCTTTAGGGAATGCTTCCTTCGGCGGCAGATAGCTGTTCCATCCCAGGAGCACGTAGGAATCGGCCAAACCAGCGTAGGCGAGGGCGTAGCTGGGATCTTTCTCGACTGCCTGCTGAAAGTACTCGATCGCCTTGTAGAACCCTTCTTCGGTCCACCGGTTCCAGTGATGACGACCTTTTAGGTAAAGCCGGTACGCCTCGGCATTCTCCGTGTGGTGTTTTGTTAGTCGCTTCTTTTCTGCCCGGGTCAACTGTAACCGCAATTTTCCCGATATCTCGTTGGAAATTTCGTCTTGGACCACAAAGATGTCGCCAGGCTTGCGATCGTATTGCGCGCCCCACAGTTGAGAGCCTGTGGCTACATCGACTAATTCGGTCCCAATGCGCAAAGAGCCACCGCTTTGCATCATTCTTCCGGTGAGCACGGCGCGCACATTAAGCTCGCGACCGATGGCTTGAGGGTCAATTTCCCGGCCCTTATACCTAAATACTGTACTCTGCGCCATCACTCGCAGTTTCGGTATCGTCGCCAGAATATTGATGAGACTCCCGGTGATCCCGTCACTGAGGTATTCGTGCTCAGGATCGCCGCTCGCATTTTCGAAGGGCAAAACTGCGAGCGAGTCAATGATCTTGGAGACTCGCTGTGGGCGGAGGCAGCGTTGTACGGAGGAAGCCGTGCCCTCTGCTTGCCGGTCGAGGACAAATGACTTGTGGTTGGTGTCAGGACCGATTCTGCTTCTTGCTGAAGCCCTCCGGCCCGACTCCGTGTCTCGCTTTAGCCGTTGCAGCTCAACCCGCATTTCGGCAGCGTGCTGATAGCGCAGGTTTCTGTCCTTCTCCAAGGCTCTGTGGATCACCTCTTGGAGGCTCGGTGGGATGTCGGGATTGACTCGCATGGGAGCCACCGGATCGCGGTTGAGGATGGCTTCCGTGATGAGGCCCGAACTGGCTCCTTGAAAGGGCAACTCCCCGTCGCCATCTGGTAGAGAACGATACCGAAAGAGAACAGATCCGATGCGACCGTCCAATTCCTTGGCCTGCACTTGCTCTGGAGACATGTAGGCCACGGTTCCCACAGCAGATCCCCGGGCTGGTGAGATGTTCTTCGGACTCGATGGTCGCGGCTCTCATGGCGATGCTTTCAGGCGTGACGACGACCTTTGCCAGCCCAAAATCGAGAATCTTGGCGTGCCCGCGCTTGGTGACAAAAATATTGGCAGGCTTGATGTCGCGGTGGATGATGCCCTCGCGTGGGAAGCGTCCAGAGCATCGGCGATCTGGATTCCCAGATCGAGCACCGTCTCGATCTCCAGAGGCTTGCCACTGATCCGGCGCCGGAGTGTCTGCCCCTCCAGCAATTCCATGGCGATGAAGGTTCGTCCCTCGGCCTCGTCAATCTCGTGAATGGTGCAGATGTTCGGATGATTCAGTGCAGAGGCAGACTTGGCTTCGCGCTGAAAACGGCTGAGGGCCTGCGCGTCGTTGAGCTGACGTCGTCGGGCAGGAACTTCAGGGCGACGTAGCGACCGAGCTTGAGGTCCTCGGCCTCGTAGACGACACCCATTCCGCCACCGCCGAGCTTGCGGAGGATGCGGTAATGGGAAACCGTCTGCCCAACGGGTTGGGAGGGCGTGACCACTGGCGGGAATGTTAGGTCGGATCGTGAGGAAGGTCAATCGCAACGCCTAGCGCAGGAAAGGAGCTATTGCAGCTTCGCGTACTCCGACTTGGCTCCCTTCAGGATGGGGATGTCGGGGTCGGCGTCTTTCCAGAGGGCGAGGAAGTCTTTGTAGGCAGCGAGTGCCCTTACGCGGGCGGCATCTGCATCCGCGCCCTGCGAAGTTCTCGACTGCAAGGCATTGGCACGAGCCACTCCCAGATGCGCCAACGCTCCCGTCCAGCAGTTCCAGACTATGCCGCTGTGGTCGAGAATCCTCTGAAAACTCGGCGGCAGCCGCGCTGCCTTGTCCGGCTGCTAGATACGCCTCACCGCGAATGTATGCTGGATAGAGGCAGGAAAGATTGGCGAGGAAAGCGATTTGCCCTAACTCGATGGCTGAAGCAGCTTGAAGGGCACTTATAGCCGCACCCGGATTATTCCGATTCAGCGCCAATTGCGCCCTAATCGCAGGCAGCCAGAGAGACTGCATCTGCGTATCCAGCGGGAAACGCTCGTTCAGGTCTCGTGCCAGCGATTCGGCTCGCGCCGCATCGCCCACCATCGCAAATGCAAGCGTCGCTTCCACCTCAACAGCCTGACTCGCGGGATAAAGTCTTAAGCCCTGCGCCGCTTCCTGCTTCGCATCCGTCGCGTTGCCGAAAGCGGCTTCCCGCTGAGCGGCAATCTCCTGCCATATTGCCCCAGTTTCCTTTCTGTCAGCGCGTATTGCTGAATCGATGGCTCGCTGAGAGAGTTCCCGCGCGTAGCGCAGATGTCCGGCGTACGCCTCCGTATCGGATGCGAGCGAAAGGCCGTAGTTCTCTTCGGGCTTGCCAGTGAACCAGTGCTGCTGTTCCTCCATGGCCGAAAAATCTGCGCCAAGAAAACCCAGAGCATAGAGATCATTCCGGAGTATTACATTATCCAGCTTTCGCGCCTGCGCCTGCTGGATTGTCTGTCGTGCTTCGTCGAACAGCTGCAAGGCGAGCAGGCTGTTGACAAGGGTTGCGTACGGGAGGCCATTGTCGGGGGCAAGGTCGAGGCTTTGGCGATTCGCCTCCCTTGACTTCTCATACTGCCCCTGCTCACCGTACACGTTGCCCAAATTGAGATGTGCTCTGTAGTCGCGCGGGTAGCTCGCAATCTCCTCTTCATATGTCTGTGCCGCTTTTTCCAGTTCCCCGGTTACGCTCGAATAGTAGTCGGCGGTGATGGCCCGCTTTTCTCGCTCGCTGGCATGCTCGCGCAACTGGAACGCCTTCGTGAAATATTCGTTGGCGCGTCCTAGCTCACCCACACCGTAGTAATCGTTGCCGACTTGCTCATATCCCATGGCAAAACCCGGATCAAGCTGGATAGCACGTTGATGGTAAGGCAGGGCGGCGGTAGAACCTGACTCGCGAAAGGCTTTTTCGCCAAGGCTGTGCGCTCTTAGGGCTTCGAGCGAGGAGGTCGTGGCCTCGGCCAGCGGGACATCGAATTTCTGCACCGTGGCCAGCGATTCCCCCAGTTTGCCGCGTAGCTTGGTTACGGCATCACCGAGTGCGTCCAGCACTTTCTCCTTGGCCGCGGCGGTAACCTGCTCCTGCGCGAGCAAGTCTCCACTCTGGCAATTCACCGCCTTCAACCCCAGCACGTATTGGCTGCCCAGACTGGCAATCGACCCGGCAAGGTATGCCTTACTGCCCGCCCGCTGGCAAAGCTCGCCGGCTACCTCGGGTGTGAGTTTTGTGCTGGCCGGACGGGTCATCAGTTGCAGGGTCACCGCGACTTTGTTGTCCGGGAGCACATTCAGAAACGGCGACTGGTTGAGAGAAACGCTCAACGCGGTCTTGAGCGTGTCGTCGAAGACCGGGTCGCCTGTGGTGTTGGCGAAATCGGCGAGAACGATGGTGTCTTTGTCGGTCAGGGGCTTGGCTCGGTGCGAACGATAGTAGAGGCCGCTAGCAATTAAGCCGACGAGCAAGACAACTGAGGGAATTGCGATCTTCCAGAGGTTTGCCTTTTGGGATAACGGAATTTCAGCCAGTTTCGCTGCGGCGGCGGTTGAAGCCGATGTGGTCACAGCAGGTGCGGAACCCGATGGCGGAGTTGCCTGCGTTATGGCAGCCTGCGTCCCGCTTTCCTGTAGGCTTGCCACTCGTCCCGAACTGGCCGATGGCATGCGCCCGGTCTCCGTATCCCGCTTCAGCCTTTGCAGTTCCGTCCGCATCTCGGAAGCGTGCTGATAGCGAAGGTTACGGTCTTTCTCCAGCGCACGATTGATGATGTCTTCCAGCTTGGGCGGAATGTCACGGTTGAAACGAATCGGGGGCGGCGGATCAGAATCGAGTATGGCTTTGAAGATGAGACCAGAGGTTTCGCCGTGAAAAGGCAAAGCGCCCGTCGCCATCTCATACAGCACCGCGCCGAAGGAAAACAGATCGGTTCGCGCATCCAGTTCCTCACCCCGTACTTGTTCCGGCGACATGTAAGCGACGGTGCCGAGCGTAGAACCGGGGCTAGTGAGATGTTGTTCATCGACTGTGCCGGTCATCGTGTTGGCGGATGCAATTTGGCTCGAAGAACTGGTCGTGGGTACCACCTTCGCCAGCCCAAAATCAAGAATCTTGGCGTGCCCTCGCTTGGTGACGAAAATGTTCGCGGGTTTAATGTCGCGGTGAATGATGCCTTCGGAATGCGCCGCATCGAGAGCATCGGCAATTTCGATGGCGAGCGGGAGAATCGAGTCCGTGTCCAGCGGACGATTGCCGATGCGATGCTTCAGCGTCATGCCATCGAGAAACTCCATGACAATGAAGGGTTGACCTTCGCGCTCGTCAATCTCAAAGACCATGCAGATGTTCGGATGATTCAAGGCAGAAGCAGATTTCGCTTCGCGCTGGAAGCGGCTGAGTGCCTGCGGGTCTTTAGCTAGGTCGTCGGGCAGGAACTTGAGAGCCACAAAGCGACCCAGCTTCACATCCTCGGCCTTGTAAACCACACCCATCCCGCCACCGCCAAGCTTCTCGACGATGCGGTAGTGCGAGATGGTTTGGCCGATCACCTAAGCTGGACCTCATCCGTATGGGATGAGCATGTTAGGTCGTGGCCAGAAGCAAGTCAACGCAGAGCGGTGACGGTGTATGGCGACGGGAAAAGGCACCCCGGTTGCGCCCGTGTGCGGGCTGGCAGGGATTGGTTAATTCGTAGAGTTTTCTGCTATCGTCCTACTGAGGTGCTGAAATGGCAACGCGAGAGGATTTGGATGGTTGGCTGATCGATGCACTCACGGGGCTAGGTGGTAGTGGTTCGCTCGTCGATTTATGCAAACATATCTGGGAACAGCACGAAACTGAGCTGAAAAACTCCGGCAATCTTTTGTACACTTGGCAATACGACGTTCGCTGGGCAGCAAATCGACTCCGCCGAAAGAAGATCATGAGGTCAGTCGAGGACTCCCCTCCTCACGTTTGGGAGTTGGCCCCTTCGACGGCCGCGAAGGCAGCCTCCTAGAGGGGTCCTTCGACTCCCCCAGCCCATTCGCAAGCGAATAGGCCGCCTGCGCTCCGGATGACACTGTGGGGCCGCTGCCTCGACCTGGCCAATCCAATTGCCACTGGACCTCATCTAACTTAGTCGGAGAATACAAAAACCTTGAGGTCTCGAATCGCTGTCTTCGTCGCAATCATTCAAACCGTCTTATTTTTGGCGCACTGGTTTCTATACAACACTTGGACTTTTTTCTGGGGCGCGCCCGTTCCGTCAGGAATTTCCGTCCTCCAAATAACACTGGCCCTGTTATCAGTCAGCTTTGTGCTGGCATCACTTCTGGCCTGGCGATCTTCGCACGTGATCGTGCGAATCCTTTACACCATCTCGGCCGTCTGGCTCGGCACTTTGAGTTTCTGCTTTCTGGCCGCCCTCTGGTGCTGGGGCATCTACGGCGGAGCCCGCCTTCTTGGACTTCATCCAGATCAGCGAGAGCTGGTGGTTGTCCTGTTCGCTTTGGCGCTATTAGCGAGTTTGTATGGCATCGTCAACGCCGCCTGGACCCGAGTGAAGCGAATCAGCGTGAAGCTGCCAAACCTGCCCGAATCATGGCACGGACGGGTGGCCGCGCTGGTGACCGATACTCATCTCGGGCACGTGCGCGGCTCCCGATTCATGCGACGCATCGTCACCACGCTCACCCGGCTGCGACCTGACATCGTCTTTATTGCCGGCGATATGTATGACGGGACCGTCGCCCGCGTGCGGGAGCTTGCCTCTCCGTGGGCTCGGCTGGCAGCTCCGTTGGGGGCGTTCTTTGTTCTGGGAAATCACGAAGAGTTTACCGATTCCATGAAATATCTCGACGCGGTCGAGCACTCGGGCGTGCGGGTCCTGAACAATGAAAAAGTAACGGTAGATGGCTTGCAGATTGTCGGCGTGCACTACCGGGATTCAACCAACGACGACCATTTCCGCTCGGTCCTACGGCACGCTGACGTCGATCGTGACCGCGCCAGCATTCTGCTTACCCACGCGCCTGACCGATTGAAGATTGCCGAGGAAGAAGGCTTCTCCCTGCAGCTCTCCGGCCACACTCACGGTGGACAATTCTTTCCTTTTACCTGGATCACTTCGCGCATCTACGGAAAGTTTGTCTACGGATTGCAACGTTTAGGCAATCTCCTCGTCTATGTCTCTTACGGGGCCGGTACCTGGGGGCCACCCCTTCGCTTGGGTACGACGCCTGAGATTGTATTGATCCAGTTCGACTGAGTTCTGTTTTCCGGAAACCGCGAACGCCCAAGCCTTTGCGTACTTTGCGAAATCCTTTGCGGTCAAAGACTTTACCGCAAAGCGCTAAGGATTCCGCAAAGTAGGCAAAGAAGGTTCCCCGGACCAAGCTGTCCAGAGCTAACACCCGGCCCTCGCCTCTGTTTGAGGGGAGAAACTGTACAATGTCCCAGATCGTGCGCATGCTTCTGGACATCTTCGCGCAGATCTTCCGCACGCTTTGGGCACACAAGCTGCGCTCCTGCCTCACTATGTTCGGCATCGCCTGGGGTGTAGGGTCCCTGCTGCTGCTGGTAGGACTGGGCGAGGGTTTCCGGTCGGGCAACAAGCGCCAGTTGGCCGAGTTCGGCAAAGACGTCATGTTTCTCTATCCCGGGCGCGCTCCAGCCATGACGGGGAGCATGAACTCCGCCCGTTCCTACCTGCTCACCTACCAGGACTACCTGGACACCCGCGCAGGAACTCACATCCGCAATGCCTCCCCCATCATCAGTCGCGATGACGTCCGGGCGGTCAGCGAATTCGCCAACGCCAATGGCGAGATCCTGGGCACGGAACCGCAGTTGAACGACATCAGTTATCTCCCCATCAAGCAGGGACGCTGGCTGAACCAATTGGACGAAACGCAGAGGCGCAACGTGATCGTCCTCGGAGACCAGCTGGTGAAAAACCTTTTTCCCGGACGCCCCGCGGTCGGTGCGTTTGTCCTGCTGAACGGGCTCAGATTCGAAGTTGTCGGCGTCCTGGAACACATCGGCCGCGGCAACGATACCTGGCTGAATATTCGCAGCTACGTCCCCTTCCAGGTGATGGCCACCTACTTCCCGCTCAAGGGAGAAAACCACGCGAACTCGATTTCTTACATCAACTATCAACCGCGCATAACTGATGAGCATCTGCTGGCCGAGGAAGAGGTCCACAAGATCGTGGCCCGCAATCACGGTTTTGACTGGAGAGACCAGAACGCCTTCGACGGCTGGGACACGATCCAGGAATCCAAGATGGTCGGGACCATCTTCGATGCCATGAACATGTTCCTGGGGACGGTGGGGCTGGTGACGCTCGCCTTAGGCGCCATCGGCGTGATCAACATCATGCTGGTGACAGTGAGCGAGCGCACCCGCGAGATCGGGCTGCGCAAGGCCCTGGGCGCCACCAAGCACAGCATCCTGCTCCAGTTCTTTCTGGAGGGACTGATCCTAACCCTAGGCAGCGGGCTGATCGGAATGGCGCTGGCCACCATCCTGATGGCAATGCTGGGCAGGATAGAGGGCGTGGGCGGGTTCGATCCTCCCAAGCTTGTACCCATGTCGGCGATGCTGGCGATCGGCAGCCTGGCCCTGGCCGGCGTCGTTGCCGGCCTTTATCCCGCACGCAAAGCGGCCATGCTGCAACCGGTGGAAGCGCTGCGGCAGGAGTAGCCATGTTTCGCGATCTGCTTGAGGAAGCCTATGACGCCATGCGGCACAACCGCCGCCGCACTGCGCTTACCATGCTCGGCATGGCCTGGGGTATTGCTACCGTGGTCATGCTGCTGGCCTGGGGCAACGGTTTTGGCCAGGCCTGCGCCAACATTTTCGCCAACTTCGGCACCAAGCTGGTGATCGTTGTGCCGAATCGCACGTCCACCGAGGCCGGTGGTCAGAAGGCGGGAAGGGCCATCCGGTTCACCCTGGAAGACGTGGATGTGCTGCATACCAATCTTCCGCAGATTTCTCAGATCACGCCCGAGGCCAGCAAGCAGGCGAGCACGCAGTACGAAACCAGAACTTTCACGTTCAATGTCACCGGCAATTATCCCAACGTGCTTTCCATTCGCGCCCTTACAGTGGGGCAGGGACGTTTCTACAATGCGGAAGACGAGATGCAGCGCTCGCGGGTGGTGGTGATCGGATCCGAGGCCAAGGAAAAACTCTTCTCCGGACGCAATGCGCTGGGAGAACACATTCGCATTGACGGTCTCAGTTTCGAAGTCATCGGTGTCGCCAAGCCAAAGATGCAGGAAGGAAACAGCGACATCAATCGGACGCTGTATCTCCCCTTCACCACCATGGGCGGCCTGAAAGACACCCATTACCTCGACTCCATCTGGTTTACGTACGCGACTCCCGAGTATGAGAAGTTGGAGCAGTCTGTGCGCTCTCTGATGGCGGTGCAGCAGAAGTTCAACCAGAGCGACATCCAGGCCGTACTGGTGTTCAATCTCATGACTCAGGTGCACCAGTTTGAAATCATCACCTTCGGCCTGAAGGTCCTTCTGGGTTTTATCGGCACTCTGACCCTGGGCATCGGCGGCGTCGGCCTAATGAACATCATGCTGGTTTCGGTGACCCAGCGCACCCGCGAGATCGGTGTGCAGAAGGCGCTGGGCGCGCGCCGGCGCTACATCCTCATGCAATTTCTCGCGGAAGCCCTGACCATCACCTTCATCGGTGGAGTGCTGGGAATTATCCTGGCCTACGCGGTCGCTCTGTCTGTGGGACGGCTGACGTTGTATAGTGCGTTCGCCAAAAACGGCGAGGCTGGCGACATCCGCCTGATCATTGCTCCAGGCACCCTGATCGCAGCCACCCTCATCCTCGCGGCGGTTGGATTGGTCAGCGGCATGGTGCCGGCCTTCCGCGCGTCACGCCTGGATCCGATTGAAGCCTTGCGCTACGAGTAAAGCTGTCGTGGGGAAATCCTAGTGGCTCGACGTAGGCGCCAAGCGCCGCGAGAATGCAGCCCAGGGCCCGCCAGCTGTGGGTAAAACCGGCGAATGACAAAGCCCTGAAAGGGCGAAAGAATCAGTGGCGCAAGAATGTCCAACCACGACTGATGATCAATAACTCGTAATCGGAGATGCCATGAAATTTGCCAAAACCATCTTCAGGGTCGCAGGCATCTGGGGGATGCTGACTCTGACCCCACTCTACTTCATGTTCAATCTGATCGGCCAGAAGGATCCTCCGCCCATCACGCACCCGGCGTTCTTCTACGGATTTGTCGGTGCCGCACTGGCCTGGCAGATCGTATTCTTCATCATCGCCACCGACCCGGCACGCCATCGGTCCCTGATGATTCCTTCCGTGTTTGAAAAACTCAGCTACGGCATCGCCGTACCGATTCTGGTCGCGCAAGGACACATGCATCCATCGGACCTTACCTTCGGTTGCGTCGACTTACTGCTGGGGCTTCTGTTTGTGATCGCTTTCTTCAGAACGCCGCGCCGCCTCACCTGACCTCTCCAATTTCACATAGCAATCCGTGGAGCAGAAGGACAGCTATAATCGAGCGGCTCATGAAGCACTGGTTCTAGCGCTATGCCGAGCACCGACAATCCCGACCAACCCCGTAACTGGTTGAGCAGTGTGCTGACTGACGTGCATTTCTGGGTCCCGGTTGCGGTTCTGATCGGTGGTCTATGGCTGCTGGAATCTATTCACTGAACAGCTGACCGAGAATTGACGAAATATGCAATCTGTCGTGACGCCCGCGCATGAAGCTTCGGCCCAGGAGGCTTCGCGTCCGCGGAAGCTGCAGGTGCTGGGCATCCTTTCCGGGTTCACCGCAGGCGCCTGGCTCGGCGCCGCCGAGGCGCCGACGAAACTCGTCTCCGCGGGCGTGTCGCCGATTGTGATTTCGCTGATCATGGTGGCCGGAGTTTTTCTCGCGCGTTGGAGTGTACCGGCTCTAATCCTGGGCACCTCGTCGGTCCGCGCAGATCTCCGCCGAGCGCCTCATCTCATCATCTGGGCTGTTCTCGCTGGATGTCTCTGGGCCGTGGCCAACACCATGACCATCTTCGCCATCCGCGATATCGGGCTGAGCATCGCCTTCCCTCTCTGGAATTCCAATAGCCTTCTCGGCATACTCTGGGGTTTTATTTTCTTTAATGAGTTGCGCCAGGCCGGATGGCGGCGCTGGACCGGTGTGCTGGGCGGGGCGCTGCTCATGTGTGTGGGTGCGACCTTGCTGGCCATTGCGTCCTCAACCCAGGCGCCCGCTGCCCATTCCATGCGCGGCGTCTGGGCCGCTCTCGGTGCCGGTATTCTCTGGGGAACGATGTATATCCCTTACCGCAAGGCTTATCTGTCCGGCATGAATCCTCTTTCCTTTGTCACGTTCTTCACCTTCGGAGAACTGGGGATGATGGCCGCTCTCGCCATGGGATATCTCGGCCTGTCCCCGCTCTGGCATGAATTGACCGGCGCGCGTGACGTTCTCTTCTGGCTGATGCTGGGCGGTTTCATCTGGGTGATCGGCGATGTCTTTCAGCAATACGCCGCGAAATACGTGGGCATCAGCCGCGGCATCCCTCTTTCCAATTCCAATCAACTCTGGGGATTGCTGTGGGGCGTTTTTGTTTTTGGCGAGCTACACGGCAGCGGCGCTTCCACCTACCTGCAAGTGGTTGGAGGTTCGCTCTTGATGATGTTAGGAGTAGGGGCCATTGCGTTTTCGTCCGCGGCAGGCAAGGAGCAGGCACAATGGCAGGAAGCCGCACGGCGCGAATCGCGGCGCTACAACATTGCGGAAGACTACGTCCAGGCCCGCATGCAGGGAAAGCAGATAGCGGGAGAAATCAGGCCGCCGCGTACCATGTGGGACTGGATGCTGGTGGCCGTTGCCACCGCCGTCTTCGTGTTCTTTGCTACCCTGGCCCGCGCTCCGCGCATGTCTCTCCATTGGGGACCGGCGGTGCTCTTGATCGCCGCGACATTAGCTCTACTTCTGGTTTGCGGCACCGCACTCTGGCGGACCACTCGCTTCAACTGACCCCATCGTGAATCTATCGCCCAAAATTGACCTGGTCGGTGTCGGACTGAACGCTACCGACACGCTGATTCGTCTTCCGCATTATCCCGCGCTGGGATCGAAAGTCGAATTTCGCTCGGCCGACGTCCTTCCCGGCGGTCAGGTGGCAACCGCGGTCGCGGCCTGCCAGCAATGGGGTTTGCGCACCCGCTACGTTGGCAAGATCGGCGACGACAGCGCCGCCGCCATTCACCGCGCGGAATTCGATCGCCTGGGCGTCGAGACCCATCTCGTCACCGCCTCGGGATGCGCCAGTCAGCAAGCGGTCATCCTGGTGGACGACGTTGGCGAACGCACCGTTCTTTGGAAGCGCGACAATGGATTGACCCTGCTACCGGAGGAACTCCGGCCGGAATGGATCACTCATGCCCGCGCTCTTCACGTCGACGGTCACGATACCGTCGCGGCAGCGGTCGCCGCAGGCTGGGCGCGCGACGCCGGTGTCCCCGTGGTCGCCGATCTGGATGACCTCTATGCGGGTATAGAAACGCTGTTAGATAAAATCGACTATCTCATTACTAGCCGCGACATTCCGGGACGCCTGACCGGCGACCAGAATTTGCGCCGGTCGCTGCCCGCGGTGCGCAATCGATACGGCTGCCGCCTCACCGCAGCAACCCTGGGCGATGAGGGCGTCCTGGCCTGGGACGGCTCCCGGTTCCACTACGCTCCCGCGTTTCAGGTGAAAACCTTAGACACTACCGGTGCCGGCGACATCTTTCACGCCGGATTTATCTACGGACTCCTCCGGGGCTGGCCCCTGTCCCGCCAGCTCGACTTCGCCTGTGCCGCCGCCGCGCTGAACTGCACCGCCGCCGGCGCCCGTGGAGGTATTCAGTCGGTAGAGAATATCGAAAAGCTGATTGCCGCTGGCCCTCGGCACGCCTCTGCGTTCGATACCTCGGTTTAAATCGAACCTTCGAAGGAATCGCCCGCCAGATGCGCTGGTCGGGTGCCAGGACTAAAATACAGAATAGAGGTGCATCTCATGCAAACGCAAGCTGAACCCAAACCGGGCGCCGATGCGCGACAAGCGGTGGAACACGTCGCCGGAGCTCATCGCCTGCTGAAGGTTCTGCAGAACAAGATTGGCGAACATCCTGAGATAGGACAGGCGGTCAATAAGCTGGAGATGGCACTGGCGATCCTCGAAATTAAGACCGGCGGAATGCTCTAAGAGCACGGCCTGCCAGATTGTCATCCCGATTCTCCAACCGAGTTGTCATCCTGAGCGAGCTCCTTCGCTTGCGAACGCGCTGCCTGCGCTGAGGATGACATAGAACTTACTGCAAAGCAGAGAACAACCCTTCCTTCCAGCGTCGGCTGTCGATGGTCCAGCAGACCTTGGTCTTAGTTCCTTGCCGTAGCACATCAGCCCACACCATCCGATTCCGTTCATCCGCCGCCACGTTAAGGCGATCGACAACCGTCATCCCTCGCGTCAATTCGCTGCGGGTCTCCACGTCCACGTAGTGGTCGCTCCACTGCGTTCCGATTGTCGGATCGAGGGCGACGCTCATCGCAACCGGATCTGGAAGCGATATGCCGTCCTCTCCCGTCTGTTCCTTGTAGGCTTCGCGCGCCCGGCTGTTGCACTCGATGGCAAAGCGTGCAAGTTCATTCTTGAATCGCAGAACCTGCGCGATGTCCTCCTCGTTGAGGACGGCTTCTCCACGGCAGGTTTGCCAGCCCACCATCTCCACCGGAAGGCCGCTCCGCATCACGATCTGTGCCGCCTCGGGATCGACCCAGAGATTGTACTCAGCCGCCGGGGTCACGTTGCCTTCGCAGCAGGGTGCGCCTCCCATCACCACACAGCGCCCAACCTGGGCCACAAGGAGGGGTTCGCGGGTGATCGCCAGAGCAAGATTGGTGAGCGGTCCGAGCGTGACCACCACGATTCCGGGATTGGCCTTGATGCTTTCAATCATGGCGTCAATGGCGTTCAACCTTTCCGGCTTCTGGCGCGGCGCCGGATAGCCGTGATCTCCGAGTCCGTCGCGGCCATGAAACCAGGTCGCGCTCTGATGGACGCGGTATAGCGGCTTCGCGGCGCCGGGAAAGACCGGGACGTTAGCGCCGCAAAGTTCGACCGTGTAGAGGGCGTTGCGAGTCGCCTGTTCGACCTCGACATTTCCCGCCACGGTCGTGATCGCGACTACCCTTACGTCAGGAGCGCGGAGGGCCATGATAAGGGCGACGGCATCGTCGGAGGCTACGTCGGTATCGATAAGCAAGGCACGCGGCACCCGCGTAGGATAGCAAACCATGCAATCAGCCATCCCGTTACCGTCTTCTGGCGTTAAACTATTCCCCTCGCCATGCCCACCTTAGCCGCGGTTGATATCGGATCGAACTCGGTTCGCCTGAAAATCTCCCGCCTTTCCGGGCGGCGCCTGCTCGAGATTCATGAAGATCGCCAGGTCACGCGACTGGGGGACGGCGTGTTCCGCAACGGATTCCTGTACGCCCGACGCCATTGACGAATACCGTCAAAGTGCTGCGCCGCTTTCATCGTGCCGTACAGCAGGAAGGCGCGGACACGGTGCGCGTTGTCGCCACCAGCGCCTTGCGCGACGCGCGCAACTCGCGCGCCTTTCTGGAATGGGTGCGCTCGACCACTGGCTGGAAAGTGGAGATCATCTCCGGCCTGGAAGAGGCACGGCTGATTCACCTGGGCCTGGTCTCAAGTCTGCGGGTCAGCGCCTCGACCGTGCTTATGGTCGACCTGGGCGGTGGAAGCTGCGAGCTGACCATTTCCGGCAAGGGCCACATCCGCGACACCGTGAGTCTGCCTCTGGGCGCGGTGCGTCTGACCAACGAATTCCTGCAGCACGATCCACCCCGAAAAGCGGAACTGCGGCGCCTGCGCGGATTCGTGGAGAGAGAAATTGGGCGGATCTCCGACCGGATCGCCCGCTCTCGGCCGAGAATCGTGATCGCGACCTCGGGCACGGCCGCTTCCCTGGCCGCAGTCTGTCACGGCTTGTACAAAACGAAAGGCGCGCGCGCTACCGTCGGTCTCGCGCACCCAGATGCGACCGCATCGCCAAGATGCTGGCGCGCCTGCCCCTGGAGCAGCGCAAGAAACTCTCCGGGGTCGGACCGCGGCGCGCGGAGATCGTGGTCGCGGGCGCGGTGGTCTATGCCGAACTTCTGGAGCGCTGCCAGTTGCCGGGTTTCCGCTACTCTCCGCTGGGATTGCGTGACGGACTGCTGGCGCAGATGGCCGCGGAGTACGATCGCAGCACCCGCTCCGGAAAGCACATCGAATCGGAGCGCTGGGACTCGATCCGTGCCGCCGTCGCCCACTACCGCGTGGATATGGACCACGCGTTGCAAGTCCGCGAATTCGCCATGCACCTGTTCAAAACGCTTGAAATCGCTTCACCGGCTGCCGCCCGAATATGCGGAATGGCTCTCCGCGGCGGCCATGCTTTACGAGGTCGGCGACTATGTGAATCGCAACGGGAGACATCGCCACGCCTACTACATCATGGCCCACTCGGAAATTCTGGGATACACGCCGGAGCAAAGGCGAATTATCGCGGCCACGGCACGATACCTGGGCAAATCGCGGCCCGCGCCAGGAGACACGTGCATTAAAAGTCCTGCCACCGGCCGACCGGGAATGCGTGCGCAAAGCCTCACTTCTGTTGCGGCTGGCACGCGCGCTCAATCTGGGGCGCAGCGGCGCAGTGCGCGGGGCCCGCGTACGGCTGGGTCCGGGGCAAGGTAGAGCTGGCCCTGCAGGCCAAGCCGCGCGCCAGCGTGGACCTGGAGTTGTGGGCAGTGGAAAAAGAAAAAGCCTATTTCCGCGAAGTTTTCGGCCGCGAGCTCTCCGCCGCGGCGGCATAGAGGGTACGCAAGATCTTGGGCGTGAGGCACCAGATCAGGGACGCGGCATTGCGATTCATTTCCACCCGGGCCACCGCCCCTTTCTTGAGTTCAATCGCCGCTTCGCAGCCGGTTTCACTGATCGACCGGCCCAGAAATTCGCTCAGGCGTCGGATTGTGGCCAACCACCATGATGGCATCGTGCCTGGCATACTTGTCGAGCATCTTGCGGAAATCCGCGAACGTGGCGCTGGGGCGCAACGCGTCTTCCAGTTGCAGCTTGCCCTCGTAACCCATTTCGTTGCCCACCAGTGAGGCGGTCTGCGCCGCCCGCTTCAAGGGACTGGAAAGAATGATGTCCACCTGCACATCCAGAGCAGCCAGGGCGCGTCCCACGTAGCCGCACTGCTCGACCCCGGTTTCGTCGAGCGCGCGCTTTTCGTCCTTCTTGGGATTGCTGACCGGCTCACCGGCACTGGCGTGACGCAGGAAATAGATGAATCATTTCGGTCTTTACCGTCCCTTCCGCACCGCGACTCGGCGAGCCCTTCGGGCGGACGGGCACGGGCATGGATTCCACGCGCCTGTTTACCTTCCGCCAGTCCCAAGCAGAAAGTCCTGCGCGCTGAATGCCGTCTGCTCCGGCCGGCGGCTTGCGCTTGCCTTCCGCTTGCCAGCTCCGCACGTAGGCTCCGTCCTTCCGGAGCACGCGGGATTTCACATTGTCCACCAGGTAGGCGTCCAGAATTTCATGCCGCACGCGCTCGCGGTCCAACGCATCTTTCAGCGGGAACATGACTTCCACGCGCTCGTAGAGGTTGCGCGGCATCCAGTCGGCGCTGCCGAGATAAACCTCTTCCTGGCCACCGTTGGCGAAATGAAAAATGCGGCTGTGCTCGAGGAAGCGGCCGACGATGCTGCGCACGCGAATGCGATCGCTGACCCCGCGTACGCCCGGACGCAGAGCACACATGCCGCGGACGATCAGGTCGATTTCCACGCCCGCCTGCGAGGCGCGATACAAGGCCATGATGATGTTCTTGTCGAGCAAGGCATTCATCTTGGCGATAATGCGCGCGGGCCGTCCGTGACGCGCGTGCTCGGCCTCGCGATCGATCAGCCCCAGGCATCGTTCCGCCAGGTCCAGCGGCGCCACCAGCAACGGCTCGTAGTTGGGATGCTCGGCGTATGCGGTCAGAAAACTGAAAACGTCATGCACCGCAGCGGTGATTTCCGGGTCGGCGG
Source organism: Terriglobia bacterium (assembly GCA_963803655.1). Classification (GTDB taxonomy): domain Bacteria; phylum Acidobacteriota; class Terriglobia; order Terriglobales; family Acidobacteriaceae; genus JAIQFF01. The sequence continues at coordinate 103,896 of CAWDNR010000003.1, read as the reverse complement.
TGAGCAGGCTTAAGTCGGTGTAGATCCGCGCCGTGTTCGCGTTGTAGTTCCCGGTTCCCAGGTGGGCATAACGGCGAGTCACGCCATCAGAATCGCGGCGCACCAGCAGCGACAGCTTGCAATGCGTCTTCAATCCGACCAGACCGTGGAACACCTGCACTCCGGCGTCTTCGAGATCGCGGGCCCAGCGAATGTTGGAATCTTCATCGAAGCGCGCCTTCAGCTCCACGACCGCGGTCACTTCCTTCTTTTCCGCGGCCGAAATCAACGCCGGAACAATCAGCGAATGCTCATTGGTGCGGTAAAGCGTCTGCTTGATCGAAAGCACCCGCGAGTCCTGGGCCGCAGACTCGATGAACGAAACCACCGCGTCGTAGGAGTCGAAGGGATGGTGCAGCAGAACATCATGGCGGCGAAGCTCCTCGAACAGATCCTGCGACTTGGCGGTCAGCCGGAGTTCGCGCGGGAGAAAATGGTTTGAACTTGAGCTCCGGGTGGGCCGTCTGCTCGTAGATATTGAACAAGCGCGACAGATTTACCGGCCCGTTGACGGAAAAAACCTGCCAGGGCTCGAGTTCGAAGTTGGTGCGCAGGCGTTCGATGATTTCGGGATCAGCATCGGCTTCGATCTCCAGCCGTACCGCGTCACCTTTGCGGCGATTGTGCAACTCCGTCCGAACCGATTCCAGCAGGTTGCGCGATTCTTCTTCCGCCAGGTAGAGATTGCTGTTGCGCGTGACCCGGAAAGCCGCGGAGGAAACGATATCGTAGCCGTGATACATGCGCGAGGCGTGGAAGGCCACCAGATCGGCAAGAAAGATGAAGTCGTCGGTCCCGTCCGAGGGCAGCCGTACCAAGTCGCGGCAAGGCTCGCGGCACCGTGACCACGCCGGTGTAAGTCAGCGCCGAACGCCGCCGGCGGCGCAGCAGAAATGCCACGCACAGCGCCTTGTTGATGACCCGCGGAAAGGGATGCGCCGGGTCCACCGTGACCGGCGTAAGCAGCAGGTCGAGTTCCTTCTCGCAGTACTCTTCAATGAAGGCGCGGGCGCGCGAATCCAGTTCGTGCAGCCCTAGAACGCGGATTCCATGGTCAGAAAGCGCCGGGCGCAGCTTTCGTTCCAGCAGCGGTACTGGTCGTCCACGAACTCGTGGGTCTCGCGGGAAACCACATCGCGCTCCTCCACCAGGGTGAGGCCGTCCGGTCCGGCTTCGGTGTATCCATCTTCGATCTGCTGTACCAGCCCGGCCACACGCACTTCAAAAAACTCATCCAGGTTGCTGGCCGAGATGGAAAGAAATTTCAGACGCTCGAGAAGAGGATTCTTCTCATCCTGCGCCTCTTCGAGGACGCGACGGTTGAAAGCCAGCCAGGAGGCTTCCCGGTTGATGTAGTTGGCCGGATTGTCGAGCGCGAGGCGAGCCATGATTCAGCAGAAAGACCGATCTTCAGGCAAGATACAGCGTAGGCCGGAACAATCGCTTCCGGCTCAATTCTTAACCGGTGCGGGTTTGGGAGCCGTCGATTGGGTGGCTGCAGGCATACGCTTCACGATCAATCAATTGCAGTTCAATTCCACCCGGCTGCTTCACCCACACATGATGCTTATCAGTAACTTTAATCTGCACTTCAGCGTTATCCGTCCAGCCGTCAGGCAGGTTGTCGGCAGCGTGCCGGGGCGTGTATTCGCAGTCATACACAAACCGTATCGCCCAGTTGCAGCGAGACCTCATAGTACGGATCATCCTGAGTCACCGGAGTATTCACCAGGTAGTATAAAACCCGAGTCGTGGAATTTCTTTTCCACGTTAACGATCCGGCCTGTTTCATATTCCTTTTCGGCAGCATACAGATTGGAAAAAGATAACCAGAACCGTCAGCAGCGCCGCACTCGGCAAGGATGGCGCTTCATGCAAAATCAGTATAGAACAGCTAGCAGAATGGATCGGGCTACCAGCATTCATCGCCGAATCTCATGGCGCGAGAATAAAATAGCAGGCCGGCTGCAGGCAGGCTCTTCGATCGTGCTAAACTGCACCGGTGTTATTCTGAAACCTGCACAATGGGACTTGCGTCCACTACTGCACTAACTTGATGGCGCCTTTCACCTTCTCCGCTACATTCCCCGGCAATGGTGCATAGGTCAGTTCGGCGGTCATTTTCTGGCCGTCGTCCACCATCCAGGTAAGGAAATCAGCAAGGATTTTGCCCTTGGCCGCTTCCTTGGACTTTTCCGGAATCAGCAGCCAGGTGAAGCTGGAGATGGGATAGGCGTCCTTGCCTGGAGCGTTGGTGATGGAGACGCGGAAATCCGCAGGCATGCTCTTGGCGGAGGCTGCAGCCGCGGTCACGCTATCCAGTGAGGCTTTCACGAAAGCTCCGGACGCGTTCTTCACGCTGCCGTAGTCAATCTTGTTCTGCACCGCATAGATGAGTTCGATGTAGCCGATTCCACCCTGCATCTGGCGGATCATTCCGGCCACGCCTTCGTTGCCCTTGCCGCCCAGACCGACAGGCCACTTCACGGAAGTTCCCTTCCCCGGCCCATTCTGCCATTCCGAGCTCACCTTGGAGAGATAGTCGGTGAAGATGTAGGTAGTGCCGCTGCCGTCGGAGCGATGGATCACGATGATGCTCTGGTTGGGCAGGTTGACACCCGGGTTCGCCTTGGCGATCGCGGGATCATTCCACGTGGTGATCTTGCCCAAAAAGATTCCAGCCAGCGCCTCCGGAGTGAACTTCAGTTCTCCGCTAACGCCGGGAACGTTGTAGGCCGGGACCACCGCCCCCAAGACGGTGGGAATGTGCAGAATCTTGGTCTTGGCCTGGGACAGTTGCTCATCGGTCATGGGACCATCGCTGGCGCCGAAATCCACGGTTTGTGCCAGAACCTGACGAATGCCGCCGCCGCTGCCAATGGATTGGTAGTTGAACTGAATATCCGGATGAGCCTTGTGGTATTCGCTGAACCACTTCTGATACATCGGATTAGGGAAGGTTGCGCCGGCCCCATTCACGGTCGTCTGACCGAAAGCGGGCAGCAGCCAGAACAACACACAAAAGCGCAATGCGGCGAATCACGCGATGGTTCCTCCTTATTAGTCTGATGGGGCAGTTCTACGCTGCGAATGTTACAGGATTGTTACAACAGGGTGAATTTCCAGTGAACCGGCCTGCGCTTCCGCCGCGCACCGGCGCAAGAATGGAGCCCAGGGGCGCAAGCCCCGGGTTCGCGTCGTGAGAATGACCTAGGTCCGAAGGAGCGTAAGAAGGTCGGTCAACCGGTCTCGCACCAAAGGTCAATGCCCCGCATCGAGTCGGGCAATTTCGTGCGTGAACAAGGTATTCTTGGGGAACTCGTCGCGCAGACTGGCCAGCAGTTCCCGGGCCCGGCTATTGTCCTTGTCGCGGACATAAGCGATGGCCAGCAGTATGCGCGCAAACGGACCCAGATACCGGCCATGATCGGCGGTCATTTGCAACTCGACGATTCCCTGCTTCTTGTCGCCTGAAACCCCACCCATCCGCAAGAACCACCGCACCGGCGCCGCCATGCTGCCAATAATGTATTTGCTGAAACCCGTAGCCACTCGAGCGTCGTAGCAATGCGGATCCACCGCCAGCAGTTGGTCTGCCCAGTCATTAGCCGCGCGAGTGTAATGCAAAGAAGACATATTCTTCTTTTCAATCAAGGCAGCGTAATCGGCCTGCAGTCCGGACGAAAGCGTCATGGCAAATAGCGCATCGCGGTCCTTGGCGTTGGTGGCGAGACGACTACTCGCAATACTTTGGGCACGGGCCAGGGCCGCGTTAAAGTGGTCGCGTACGCCAGTGTCCGGATCCCGTTTGTCGCGGTCCAAAAATTTCTTGTCATTCTCGTAAAACTGGCCTTCCAGCACTCCCAGCCGATGAAATTCCGAGAACAGTATTCCCGCCGCCTCGGCAGTAGGTCCCACCGGATCCTGAGGATGCTCGTGCTGCCAGGAAAGAAACACCTGATGCGCCTGATCGAAATCAAGGTTGTAGAGCAGACGAAATCCCTGATCCAGGGATGTGCGAGGAGCCGGCGCATCAGCCGCCAGCACAGAGACGGCCAACGATGCCAGGCAGATTGCGCCGGACAGACCTGCCTGCCACATCGGTCGCTGCCTTGCATTCATTGTGGTATCTGCCAAACCGCAGTATTGTGCATGTCTTTCGGCCTCAGTGCAACTTACTTAAGAGGTTAGATGCCGTGTGGCGAAAGCGTGTCCGGAACTTGCAAAAGGTTTGTAAAAACTATCGTTAGCGGGCTGCCGGTACGTCGCGGGGTTCTCGATATGAGCGCAGGTGCAATTGGTCTCGAATCGGATTGGGCTGATTCCGTGCCGTTCGCGACTTCCGGAGGCGTGCGACGCGAGTAGTTGTGAGTGTAAGTGCCTGTGTACAAAAGCCATCCTTCTCGAGTCTCCGAAAACCCGTTCTTGTCGACGTGAAATAGCCCGTTATACGCCCGGAGCTTTCGGCAGCGGTTCTTGCTCGTCGTATCACGCGACACTGAAACAGTGATAGGCCCGGTTCACCAACCTGAGACCAACCGGCTCCGCTGCACCGACTTGGCCTTCTCCATTTTGGCGTCGCTGGGTAGGAGCGCTTCATCGGATAGTAATGCTGGGTCCGGCGCACCAGCGGCTTAGTCTTGGTCGCCCACTCGGAAGTTACCCCAGGTGGCTTGAACGCAGCGGGGTCGGGCAGCTAGAGCTCGCCCGGCGTTCCTGTTGAAATTATCGCAATTTGACCAACACATCCCGATGTCTGGCTCATCCCCTTTCCACATCGCCCCACCATCCTACCCAAGCTTGTTTGACTGCCCTTCCACCCTTTGTTACCTTCAAGAGTTTCCACTCCCTGAGGGCCTGTCCCTGCTGCGCGGCGAAGAAACAGAAACGAGAAGCTGATGGCCATCAAGTTCCGGGGAGTTGATTTCCTCGAATTCGACTCCTTGCTCACCGACGAAGAACGCCTTGTCCGTGACACCACCCGCAAATTCATCGAAGACAACCTCATCCCCATCATCGAGGAGTGCAACCGCGCCGGCCGATTCCCAAAGGAGCTGGTCAAGCCCATGGCCGATCTTGGCTTATACGGCGCCAGCCTCAAAGGCTACGGTTGTGCCGGGATGTCCAATGTCGAATACGGTCTTGTAATGCAGGAGCTGGAGCGAGGTGACAGCGGAGTTCGCTCTTTCGTCAGCGTGCACTCCTCCCTGGCCATGTATCCGATTTACGCCTTCGGTAGCGACGAGCAGAAACAGACCTGGCTTCCGGTGATGCAGAAGGGTGAGAAGATCGGCTGCTTCGGCCTGACCGAGCCGGACTTCGGTTCCAATCCAGGCGGCATGCGGACCCGAGCGAAAAAGTCGGGCAAGGAATATGTCCTCAACGGCGAAAAGATGTGGATCACCTCCGGCTCCATCGCCGACGTAGCAATCATCTGGGCCAAGGCGGAAGACGAAGACAACAACATCCGAGGCTTTCTGGTCGAAACCGATCGCCCGGGTTTTCGTGCTGAGGACATTCACGGCAAGTGGTCGCTGCGCGCCTCGGTCACGTCAAGTCTTTCCTTGCAGGACGTGCGCATCCCGGAATCGAATTTGTTGCCGAAAACCGGAGGCTTGAAGTCTCCACTAATGTGTTTGAGCCAGGCCCGTTACGGCATCGGCTGGGGCGCCATCGGCGCCGCCATGGCCTGTTACGACTGCGCTCTGCAATATTCATTGTTCCGCAAGCAATTTCGCGATCAGCCCATCGCCTCCCACCAGCTCGTGCAGGAAAAACTTACCTGGATGATTTCTGAAATCACCAAGGCGCAATTGCTGGCGCTGCAAGTCGGTCGTCTCAAGGATAAAGACAAGGCGCGTCCGCAGCACATTTCCATGTCCAAGCGGAACAATGTCTGGATGGCCCTGGAATGTGCTCGCATGGCCCGCGACATCCTGGGCGCCAACGGCATCGCAGACGAGTACCCGATCTTTCGCCACATGGCTAACCTGGAATCCGTGAAGACCTACGAAGGAACTCACGACATTCACACCCTGATCATCGGGCAGAGCGTGACCGGGATTGACGCGTTCTAGGCCCGTGTGGGACGGACATTCTTGTCCGCTGCTTTTAATGTCGATGTTGACGTTGCCTTTAAGCAGGCGACAATCGCAAACAATTCGCAAGTCAAAACCCAGATCAAAAGCGGCGGACAAGAGTGTCCGTCCCATACGTGCGGTCTTACGCCCTACGGCAATGGTTTCAGAATCGTATTCGTAAGGTGGGGTGAAGCAAACTCCGTTCGTTCTCCCGCCTTCTTGCCCGGAGCAAGAATCAGCCTCGCCGTTAGGGGCTTGTGCCATTTCACTGCGAGGCTGGCGACATCGCCGATGATCCTCTCCAGCTGCGCCTGTGAAGCGTTGCCCGGCAAGGGCACCGTGTCCAGGCCGGTACCGCATACAGCTGAATAAGCCAGCAAAGAGTCGAGATTGTATGTGCCTTCGCTCCATCGCTGGGCCAGCACCGGATCCTCAAGGGGAGGCAGCATTAGCCCGGAATAGCCCACACGCTTTACCGGGGTCGAGCGCACGGCTTCGGTAATGATCCTGGCAGCCGTCAGCGTCCCACTCGAACCAAACTTGCCAGCGGTAAGATTCTCAAAGGCCGCGCCGATTGAGGAATCGAGACTGGGCGCCGGTGTAGCGTCGAGGCCCATGTAAGTCCAACGGGTATCGCTTTGCACTTTTGTGGCAATGGCTTCCAGGATCTTCGCGTGCGCACCCAGTTCTTGCGACAAACGGTGTGCGGCCACGCTGAGGTCGCCGTTCGCGGCGGCAAACACGTCAGCAACCAGATTGCCGCCCTCCAGTCCGATAGAGAATTGATGTCCCACGCCGTCGTGGTAAGAGCCGGGATAAAAGGGGGCGTAGGGCAGCAACATGGCAGTCGCGGCAAAACCAAAATTGTTTTCCCCATGCGGACTGTTTTCTTCCAGGTACTTCATAACCCTGGCTGCGGAACGAACGCTCTTCCAATCGATACCGTTTTCGCCGGCCACGAGTACACTGGCGTTGATGTGAGTGGACGCGAGAATCTTGCCGAGGAGCTCGATCGGCGCCGAATCCTCCCCATCGCTCTGCGCCGCAGGTCCTATGTTTAGGGTGAAGGATTCCTTCGCTGAGAGATCATCAAGGCCTTTGAATAACTGCAGTACTTCTTGTTGATTCAAACCCCGAATGTATTGCCGAAACGGTTGGGTCGTAACGCGGACGGTCTGGACCTCGTAGCCGCCCTGCTCGAAAGCGGCCTTGGCCTGACGGAGCACGACCAGCGCTTCCTGAACCTGCTGCGCATAGTGGTCACGATCGATTCGAACAAAGGCGGTGAGCGCCCGAACTTTCGGCTTGCGAGGCACATCGCTTGCCCACAACGACGAAAGGAAGAAGACCGACAGCACAACCGCGGCAGCGCCACAATTCTTAGCCATACTCTTCCAAAGCCGGCGCGGCTTGCAGCCGCAGGATGGCCTACTCATGATGCGCCCGTTTCCAGGAACCATGCACCCATTGTGGCAGAAGCCAGCCGAGCAGCCTAGCTGTTCCCCGCTCGTAACTTTCCTTCCCCGCTGCATCGGCGGTATATTCATTGACCGCGCCTGTGTACAACTTTTACCGATCAGGGGGCACTCATGACGACTGTAGTGAAGACAGAAGCCAAGGCCAGGACTTTTGGCCGGAACATCGAAAGTGACCTGGCGTCGAGATTTCTGCGCGTGGTGGAGACTGCCGCAATCGCCTCGGCACACACCATGGGTCAGGGGGAGCGCAAGCTTTCCGACCAGGTGGCCACCGAAGCCATGCGCAAGACCATGGATTCCATCCCCATGCGCGGCACTATCGTGATTGGCGAAGGTGAACGCGATGAGGCGCCCATGCTCTACATCGGCGAAAAAGTCGGCGCCGAGTTTCCTGACGGCACGGAAGTTCCCGAAATTGACATCGCCGTCGATCCCCTGGAAGGCACGAATCTGTGCGCCACGGGCGCGCCCGGCGCCATCACGGTGTTGGCCGCTTCCGAAAGCGGCGGGCTGCTGAACGCGCCGGATTGCTATATGGAAAAGATCGTGGTCGGACCATCCTGCAAAGGCGCAGTGGATATCGACGCGCCGGCCATCGACAACTTAAAGAACATTGCCAAACGCATGCACCGCGACGTCGAGGATCTAGTAATCATCGTCCTCGACCGGCCCCGGCACGAAAAGCTGATCGCTGACATTCGCAAGGCCGGGGCCAGGATCAGGCTGATCGGGGACGGGGATTTGTCGGCCGGCATCGCAGCCGCGGTCATCGGAACGGGCGTACACGCAGTTATGGGCTCGGGAGGCGCCCCCGAAGGGGTGATCACAGCGGCCGCCATTCGATGCCTGAACGGCTACATGCTGGGACGCCTGGTGATTGACAAGCCGGAACTCGAAGAGCGCATCGCGCGCATGGGCATCAAAGACAAGAACAAGATTTACGAAGCTGAGGACCTGGCGCCAGGCAAGCAACTAATCTTCGCCGCCACCGGCGTCACCGACGGATCGTTGATGAAAGGCGTGCGCTTCTTCGGCGAAGGCACGCGAACATCATCGGTGATCCTGACCTTACGCACCGGGAAAGTGCGTTTCATCGACAGCATCCACCTGGAGAAGGGGCCGGATGTGAAAGTGAGGTTCGTGTAGGGCCTCGCGAGCTCAAAGAAAAGGATTCTCGATGAGCACGCCTTCGACGTCCTGGCCGTGCTGGAGAGCCTCGCCGTATAGCACGCTGCTCTGGCTCTGCAATGCGGCAGCTACGATGATGCAGTCATACCACGACAAACGATATCTTCCCGCTATCCGCGTAGCCTCGACGTAGAGAGCCGGCGACGAATGGACGGCCTGTAGCCGGCGGAACCCGGTGACCAAATATTGTTCGGCCTCGGCCAGATTCATGGGATGTTGGAACCGGCGGAAAGCGAGATTGAAGAACTCCTGTACTACCTGGTAGCTGACCACCCCATTGCCAGTATCCACCGCCTGCCGAATTAGCTGGGCCGCTCGCCTGGCTTTTGCTGGCGCCTTGGCGTCGAACGCGTATGCAAAGATGGCGGTATCGAGGAAGAATCTAGCCTGTAACCTACTCCAGCACAGGCGGCCACTCCTGCGAAACGCCGGAGAACAAACTGACGGTCTTTTCCGCCCGCCGCGTGCCATCGTGCACGGCAATCTGGTGTGGCTTGCCCGGCTCGTATCCATCCCACAGCGAGACACCTGCGTAGGCCCCGTCTTTGCGCAGCACGTAATACGTCATGTCGGTGAAGCGTAGGCGATTCATGTCTCCGTTGTAGTTGCGCACGATGCGCTTTAGCGCATCCATGCCGGCATCCAGAGGCGACATTCCGTGACGCATATTTTCCACGATGGTGTGTGCGCCCGCGACTTTGATGTTTTCTTCCCCGCTGCCTGTGGCTCCGGCCGAACCCACGTCCTGGTCGGTATAGCACCCGGCCCCGATGACAGGCGAATCACCGCAACGCCCGGGCAGTTTCCAGGCCAGGCCGCTGGTCGTCGTTGTGCCGGAAATCTCCCCCTTCTCATTCAGCGCGGAACAATGGATGGTGCCGGTGGGAGGAAACAGAACTTTGCGGATTGCGACCATTCGCTGCTTCGGGTTCGATTCCAATATCCGAAGCCACCTGTTTCATGCGCTCGATGCGGCGCTGGAACTCGTCGGCGTGGGGCGGCGCCGCCAGCCGCTTGTTCCAGTTGGGACTGGATAATCCTGGTCCCCACCAGTCGGAATGAGTCTCCTTCCACAGCAGCCAGATTTTGCGGGAGTGTTCGGTCAGTAAGTTTTCGCGCGGAAATCCCTGGGCGACGGCGAAGCGCTCGGCTCCTTCTCCGACCAGCATCACGTGTCCGGTATGCTCCATCACGGCCTTGGGCCACGAGCGAGACGTTCTTGATGTTCCGCACGCCTCCGACTGACCCGGCCCGCCGCGTGGGGCCATGCATGCAGCAGGAATCGAGTTCCACCACGCCCTCTTCGTTTGGCAGGCCGCCCAATCCAACGCTGTCCTCGTTGGGGTCATCCTCAGGTCCTTTTACAACCTTGAGCGCGGCATCGAGCGTGTCGCCGCCATTTTTCAGAAACGCGAAGGCATCGTCGAGATAATCGAATCCGTTGCCCGCGCTGACAATAATCGGGCGCTTGCCCGCCGCTACTGCGGCGTCCGCTTTACTTGCGTCGGGTTTCTTTCGGTCTTCTCCCTCCAGGTCCTTTCCCTAGCCCCAGGGATACGGCTCCCACCACGGCAGTCGAGATAAAATCACGGCGTGAAAAGGCCATTGCGTTCCTCCATAGATTGAAAGAGAGTTCCAGGAAACCCGAAAGAATAGCACGTCCGTGCAGGTCGACACCTTGCTGCGAAGCGTATTCCGATTAGGAACGAGTTCGCCCACCTAGGTCGCGGCGGACCGGACGAGCTTCAAAGTAATATTGGCCACGAATCAAAGCGGATCCTCACGGATTCTTCCACTTGATCGGATCCGTGACGATCCCTGTAAATCTGTGGCGAAAGGAATTTCTGCCAGCCAAACGAATCGTGGACCAGCCGCCTAAGAAGCTACGGCGGCTCCACCTTTTCTCTGGTCGGCGCGGAAGCGCAACAGAGCGGCGATGCTGCCGACCTGGTCAAACTCGGGCTCGTCCCTCACATACACCAGTTCCACATCGCGACGGATGGCCGCCGGGACAATTGCTTCGCACACGTCTTCCAATTCCTGCGTGCTCCGGCCGCAGACCGGACAATAGCGCACCATGTGGGCATCGAGATGGCCGCAGCTCGTGCATTCGACCGCGTGCGCGGAATAGTTCTCGGCTATCAGCAACACCTGTACTTCGCCCATCTCGAGCGAACGCAAGACTCGGCGCAGGCCCGTCACTCCGCGCCCGTTGCCCCGTGCCTGGCCGAGGACTTCCCGCACTTGTTCGTGCCGATGTTGAGCGAGCGACTCTCTCAACATACGGTCAGCCTGCTCCCGCACTTGCTCCTCAGTGGCACCGCCCACCTCGGCTACGAATCGCCCCAAGAGCCGCTTCTTCACGTAAGAGTGAAGCTGACCTTCAAGACTCATGCCAGTGGATGTCCGGACATCCAACGACGAGCCGGTCGAACGCCCCTCTTTCGAGTCCCTGCTTCAGGAATTCGGCGACGTTTTTGAAATGGTGCAGAACTTCGTCATTCACGCTGCGTTCGGCGTGGCCGGCATCGTAGCCCGCAAACCCGTCGCCGCGCCCGCGCCGGGGAAGCGTCCGGAAAAGAGCCTCCTGCTCCTTGACTTCGTCGAGATGCAGAGCGAAGAAGCGCGCCCGGTGACGATCCACAAAAGCCACCCATAAACGCGGCTGTCCTCCCAGCAATGCCGCAAGTTCCTTCAGGTGGAAGCGGCGGTTGACGAACAGTTGAGTCTTCGCCAACTGTGGCGGAAGATCGACCTCGCGCCAGATGTTCCTGCCGCCGCACGCAAACACGGCCTTGGCCCGCGCCCGATTTCCCTGCCACTCTCCGGCTAAGTCGAGGATCCGTTGCAGGTCAGCCCGTGCGCTCCCGTTCTGGCCGCCCTTCTCGACCTCGCGCAGGGCCTGGCGAACCAGATCCTTGGCCAGAATGGTCTGCTCGTGGTGCGATTTATTGCGGGGCGGTGCCGGCTGAAAATAGAAACTGATCGCGCACTCCGCGCCGTCGCTTTGAAACGCCGCCAGCTCCCGGATATCTTCGCGGGTAATCATTTCACTCTCCTGGGTGCCGAGAACTGAGTGCCACAGAAATGAACGCCGCGGAAGTCAGTCGGTTCCCGTGTTCCGGAGCATTCTGTTTTGAAAACGACTCCCGATCGGCGGCGATCGCCGCAAGTGCTCCCGGGCTGCAAGGATTGAAGCGTTGATCGACTCCGGCTTGCGATCGGTGATGGCTGCGATCTCCGCCACCGAGAATCCTTCCATGGTGTGCAGAATAAATACTTCGCGGTCTCGCGGCTTGGCGGCTGCGAGAGCGGACTGCACCAGCATGTCCATCTCATCGGAGGAGGCGATGTCTTCCGGCGTGGCGATACGCCGGTCGGCGATCACGCTCTCCTTGGTGAGCGTTTCATCGGGCTGATGGAACTGGAGTTCGGGCTCGTCGCTGGCCCGCACGTTCGGCAGCCGCGCCGAGTCTTCCAGGTGAACGGACAATACGTTATCCGAGCTGCGGGCCAGCAGGTCGCCGATGGCGTGAATCGCCAGGCGGTAAAGCCACGATTCAAGAGCCATTTTGTCAGGCTTATCTCCGCCATCGCCCAAGGCCCCGGCGATCACCTCGTCGATCACTTCGTCCTTGGTAATGGCATCGGGAACCATCTGCTCGGCGGCCTCACGAAAATACAGCTCGCGTTCGACGAAACGCTCCAGGCGCGAGAGATTCACATTCACGTAACAGCGTATGTCTTCGGCTGAGACAGTAGATGGCTGAACCGAAGCCAGGGTTTGCTCGAACGGAACCTGGGCTTCGGGTCGAGACTTGTGCGATCGGCGCCGCGTCCACTTGTGCGAACTACGCAGCAGGTCTTTGTGGCGAGTGGTCTGCTGCAACAAATCGTCGAACGCATTCTTGATCGCCACCACCGGCATCTGCGCCGATCGCTGCGCCGCCAGTTGACCCGAGGGCAGGCGCAAGTTCAGCGACACCGTGGTGCCCTCGCGCGGAGAACTCTGCTCCACCACACCCTTTAGGTGCAACAGTTCGGGCCGAAAAACCTGCAACCTCTTGCGTAGTTTTTCGACCAGGTGATTGATTTCTTTTTCGAGATCGGGCGTCTTCCGCAGCTTATAGCTGATGTGGACATTCATGCCAAGCCTCAGAACACGGGTAGCGGGTCCCGTGAAGCTTTGTCGTCCTTACTGATCGGATTCTACACCCACGGCAAAATCGTGGGGCCTGCAATTTCAAACTTCTTTTTTGATGTAATCCTGAGCGAAGCAAGGAAACGGTGTCGACAGCAGGGGAAAAGGCCGTATCCAGAACACGCATGCGGTTGCTGAGAACCTACACCGCAACGGTCACGGAAGTCTCCGAGCGTGTGACCGGCCGATACAAAGTATCGCGCTCCACTGGTTCCCTGCCCGCCTCGCGGATCAGGCGGACCAGATCCTGTCGGCGCATGCCTTGTGGAGTAGTGGCGCCGGCATCGTGGTAGATCTTTTCTTCGATGACCGTGCCGTCGATATCGTCGGCACCAAAGCGCAATGCAATCTGCGCGATCTTCGCCGTCATCATCTGCCAGTAGGCCTTGATGTGAGGAAAGTTGTCGAGCACCAGTCGGCTGACGGCAATCTGCTTGATGTCGAGCATGCCACTGGTCTTCGGCAGATGCTGCAGCGGCGTGTTGTCAGGATGGAACGCCAGCGGAATAAAAGTCTGGAAGCCGTGAGTCTCATCCTGCAGGGCGCGGAGCTTGAGCAGGTGGTCGACGCGGTCTTCATCGTTCTCGACGTGGCCGTAGAGCATCGTGGCATTCGACTTCAATCCAATCTGATGGGCCAGCTTCGCCGTATCCAGCCACTGGTCGCCGTCGATCTTGTGATCGCAGATAATATGGCGCACTCGATCGGCAAAAATCTCCGCGCCACCGCCGGGCAATGAATCCACGCCCGCGGCTTTCAGTTGCTCCAGCGTCTCGCGAATCGAGAGCTTGGCCCGCTTGGACAAATATGCCACCTCGACCATGGTGAAGGCCTTCAGATGGACTTGCGGAAAGCGCTGCTTGAGTCCGGAAATCAGGTCGAGGAAATACTGAAATGGCAGATCAGGATGCAATCCGCCGACGATGTGGAATTCGGTGACCGCTTCGGTGTACCCGGTGGCGGCGGTCTCGAAAGCCTCTTCCAATGCCATGGTGTATGCGCCTGGCGCATCCTTCTTGCGCCCGAAAGCGCACAGGCGGCAGGCCGCAACGCAAACATTGGTCGGGTTCAGATGGCGGTTGACGTTGAAATACGTCTTGTCGCCATGCATGCGTTCGCGGACGTAGTTAGCCATCCAGCCCACAGCCAGAATGTCGCCGGTTCGGTAGAGGGCGAGGGCGTCATCCGCGCTCAGTCGCTCGCCGGCAACCACCTTGCGATGAACCGGCCCGAGGCGGACGTCGTCGGTCTGAAATGAATGCACCGATAGACATCACCCTTGATGATACCGCAGGGCACGGCTGGAAGCGACAGTCTGCCCGTCGCCCAGGGAGTATCCATTCGCATTCGCCGAAATAGCACCGGCGTCTCGCGGGCTGTCCTGAGGGCGTCCCGCCCGCTGCGTAGAACCAGGCAATCGCCTGCCGAATCGAAAAAGTTGCACCCTCGCGCATGCGGCTACTTCTTTAGCAGCAAGTCCCCCGCGATAAAGAAAAAAAACACGACCGAGATCACGCCATTCATGGTAAAAAACGCGGCGTTCAACTTGGAAAGATCTTTGGGTGAAACCAGGGAGTGCTCATAAGCCAGAAGCAGCGCCACCACGATCACACCGGCCACCGCCAGCTTGCCCAGCCCGAACGCCACCACCAGCCCCATCAGCAAAATCAGCATGAGCACGTGGAACAAACGCGCGATCCAGAGCGCGCGTGCGATGCCGAAGTAGCGAGGAATGGAGTGCAGACCTGCCTGCCGGTCGAATTCGTAGTCCTGGCAGGCATACAAGCACGTCAAAGCCGCCCACCCAGAACGTGACCGCCGCCGTAAGCAGCAGAATGCGGGGATCGAAGGATCCGCGCACCGCAATCCAGGCCGCGGACGGTGCGATACCCAGCGCCAAACCTAAGACCAGATGCGACCAGCGCGTGAAACGCTTGGTATAGGAATAGAGCAACACCACGGCCAGCGCGACCGGAGAGAGCAACAGCGCCAGGTGGGTCAGATCGAGAAGCTGCCAGCACGAACAGCAGCGCAGGAGACTACCACGAACGTTGCGACGAACGCCGGCGTCAGCGTCCCCGCAGGCAAGGCTCGGGTTTGGGTGCGCGGGTTGGCGGCGTCAATCGAAGCGTCGGCCAGCCGGTTGAAAGCCATGGCAGCGGATCGCGCCGAGACCATGGCAACGATGATCCACAGCAACTGCTGTCCCCCGGGCAAGCCCGTTCGCCGCCAGCATAGCGCCGCACAATGCAAATGGGAGCGCAAAAATAGAATGCTCCCACTTGATCATCTCCAAAGTAACGCGCAGATTGCGTAGCAAGGGCACAAGAGAATTGTAAAGCACAACACCCATGTGGTGCGGACACTCCCCTCGACTTCGCTCAGCGGCAAGCTTGTCCGCCGCCTTTGACCTTGATTTTGAGGTTGAATTCAGTAGCGGTCCGCATCGCTGATCAAAGGCACAAAGCGGCACCCTTCTCGCAGACTGATCAGCGCCTCTCCCGCCTGTTTGCGCACCAATTGCAACTCTTGCGGCCTCCGGCGGGCCCACCGGAATGATCATGCGCCCACCCTCGCGTAACTGCTCAAACAGCGCCGGAGGATTCTGCGCGGCAGCTGCCGCGACAACGATGGCGTCGAATGGAGCATGTTCCGCCAGGCCCCTGCTTCCATCGCCCGTCACCACGCTGACATTGGTCAATCCGAGGCGGGACAGTGTGTCTGCCGCCTGCCGTGCCAGCTCAGGGTGACGTTCCACGGTGTAGACATGACCGGCAAGCCGACTCAACACAGCGGCCTGATATCCCGAACCAGTTCCGATCTCCAGCACTTTCGATGAGGAGTCCAGCTGGAGAAGTTCCAGCATGAGGGCAACGATGTAGGGCTGCGAAATCGTCTGCCCGGCGTCGATGGGAAGCGGATGGTCTTCGTAAGCCTGATCGCGATAGCGCGCTTCCACAAACTCGTGCCGCGGGATGCCCGCCATGGCATTCAGCAGACGCTGGTCGCGGATGCCCCGGCCACGAAGCTGGGTCTCCACCATGTGCTGACGTTCGACCGCGAAATGATCGGGATGGAGTTCGGCAGCCAAAGCCGGTTCAGAATACTCCCGGAGAGAGTAGTTATGCCGTGGCTTGTGCAGTGGCTTGCGTACTCGTGGGCGACTCGCCCGCGCTCTCGAGGCTTGGTCTGACACTTTTCATTTCGTTTCATCCTGGGCGGGGCTGCTGGGTTGTTGTGATCCGGATCCCTTTTCAGCGCCAGCGACAGGGATGCACGGGCGAGTCGCCCGCGAGCACGCAAGCCACCACCCAGCGCCCGCCACACAAGTACTACTTAACAGGCACTGGCTTATTTCTTCCGTTGGCGGACCCGCACGTCGAAACTGACCACACCGTTCTGGTCACGCACGGCCACGATGGAAACGTTGCGCGTGATGTTGTACTCCACCTGGATAAGCTGCTGCGACGCCCCCGCGACGTTGGTGGTGTAAGTGAGCGTCAGATTATTTTTCACCTGCTGCTCAATGGTGACCGCAGGACCCGTCTGGGTGGACGAGGTTTCAGTGGTAAAGCCCTGGGGATCGATCTTGATGCGGCTGACGCCGAACAGTTTCTGCACCCGGTTGCTGACCGTCGCGTTCAGTGCGGCGCTGAGAATGGCATTCGAGGTCTCCGAGTTGAACGCCGACTGGGACTGGTTCAGCTGTGACGATTCCTCCGACGCTTGCCCGAACGCCAACAGTCCGATGATGTCGGAAGTGGGCAGAGGCGGCTCGGACCGGTAGGTCACGTTGGGCCGGTCGATCTGTCCATTTAGGTTGAGCGTAATGTCGTAATCCTGAACCCGGGTAGTGGCCTGCAAGTCAAGCACCGGCGTTGTGGTTACCGGGTTGATGAAGGTAATGTCGCCGCGCTCCAGGCGATACTTGGTCCCGTTAAATTGCACCTCGCCCTCGATGACGTCCGCGCGTCCCAGTATGGCGGGCTTCGCGGCGGTGCCGCGGAGATGCAAATCGGCGTCGCCCGAAAGCCGCACGCTGGCAGTCTGCATCTGCAATTCGGGCGTGGTGGCGATATGAACATCGAGCCGATCCGGTTCAGAAGCCGGTTGGTCGGCGCCATGGCAGAGCTCTGGGAGCGGTCCAGATACCGCGCCAAAATCGAAGCCCGGCGTCATGGCCAGCTTGGTGACGATGATTTCTCCGGTCAACGTAGACGCCGCAGAACTGCCCACAAAATGCAGATCGGCGTTGGCCATGGCGCTGACGCCGGGCGGGTAGCGCAGGCGCACATCCTGCCCGCGCACGGAAAGGTCGAAGTTAAACTTTCCGTTATATGCCGTCGCGTAGCCGCCAAACGTGACCAGGCCACCGCCCGTATGAGCCGTGAGACTCTCAATCTGCAGCCGATCCTGATTGAAGACGAGCGAACCGTTGATATCGCTCAGCGCGCTGGGCAGATCGATGTAAGCGATGGCACCGCTGGCCACCTGCACCCGGCCCTGCATGACCGGCTTGGCCAACGGGCCCGCGACCGCTACATCTACCGAAACCACGCCGGAGGAAGTGAAATCCGGATTGAAGCTCTCGATCAGTTTGAGGTTAACCTGACCCTGGGCCTTGCAAATCAAGTTCGCGCTCGCCGGTCAAATGTACCCTGCCGTTGGCGGAAATGTCGGTGTTTTCGCCTACCAGATGGAACTGGTCAATCTGCAAGGACTGGTTACCAAGTGAAAAACGGATCGGGCCCTGGTTCTTGATCTTCACGTCTTCGACGTCGGCGTCCAGGTTGTCAACGTTCGCAGTGAATTGCAATTCGCGGGGCCGCCGCAACGGACCCACCATGTGCACTTCCCCGTCCGCCCGCGAATGCCCAGTCACGCTCCACGCAGGTAGGTGCGAAAGATCGAATCCAGTTCGAACTGATGGAAGCGAAAGTAAACGTCTGCGGGCCAGTCCTCGCGCAGATGGACGTTGCCATCGACCTTGAGTTCGGCCCGTTCGAACTGGGACTGTCCAGTAATGCGCAGGTCTGCGCCCTGGGACACCGCGTTAATGGTGAACTCGCCGGCGCGCTCCTGGTCGAGCGTCAGGTCGTGCAGATGAATCGCCGTATTGAGTGTTGGCTGTTCCAGAGTGCCGGAGCCACTGGCGGTAAAATCCGCACGGCCGGCCACGGATATGCGAGCGCCCTGCAGAATCGATATGCGGGTCAGATCAAAATTGTTACCCGTAAGGTTAAAACGAAAAGCGTGACTGGAGGAATTGTAGGTGGCGTCACCGCTAACACTCGATTCGTAGTGTGTGAGCTGAATATTGTTGAGTTCAGCTTCCTCTCCGTTGAAATCCAGGTTCGAGCTAAAGCGTTCAACCGGTTCGCCGTAAATACTGCCATCGCGCAACAGGACGTGGCCTTGCGCCTGCGGTGAAGCTCGCGTTCCCGCCACTTGCAGATGCAGGTCGACGGTTCCGGTGATCGGGTATGAGTATCCTGCCAGGGCAAGAATGCCCGACAAATCAGCATGCTCGGTGTCTAGGTGCGCCTGCAACGGGCTGGTATCGCTGAATCGCCTCTGGTTAAGTTGCACGTGGAAATCAAACTTAACCGAGTCGGGGTCGCGGCTCAGCGTGCCGTTACGCACGGCAAAAATCGAGGGTGACAGTTGAACATCTGCTCGTAACGCATTCCAATTGACCATCTTTTCGGGCGTGTGGGACGTAGCCGGAATCAGTGTTTCGAAATCCTGGGATTGCAAATTGCCCGCGATGGCGATCTGGGACAGTTTGCCCGTGGCGTTGCCGTTAAACGAGGCGTGCCCTTTCAGCGTAACCGGAATCTGCCCGGCATACCCGGCCGCGGCAAAAACCGGCTGCCATTCGCCCAGGTCAGTGGTCGTGACCGAGAGTTTGAGCGCCGCAGTAGACGAAAGTGTTCCGGAAGCGTGAATCTGGGTGGCACGAGTAGAGGCAGTCAGTTCGGCCAGCTCCAACTCGCCGGGACCAGCACGGTAGACGCCCTGAACGTGCGCTGTGAGTGGAAATTGCGGGTTCGCTGGCCGCGCCGGAGGCGTCACATCCGCCACGAACCGGGCTTCCGTGTTGCGAATCGCGTCCTTCCAGTTGGCTTCCAAGTTTCCGCTGGCAAGACCGGCAGGTTTGATCCGTTGAAACGGACGCGATGGCGTGGCCAGCGCAGCCGCAATCTCCGCCGCGGACAAGTCCTTGAACCTTAGGCGCAAAATTCCGGTTTGCGGATCCGGTCTCTTGTCCTTCGCGTTTTTGCTCGCCGGCTGCGGATTGAGCCAGTTCGTCACCTCGGCGTCTCCCGCGACGCTTCCCCCCAGCACGCGGCCCTCGATCTGCGTGAGTGACAATCGCTTCGGACCGAGGTTGTATTGGGCGCTAAGGCCGGCGTCGTGTATTCCAACCGGAGCGCTTTTCCAGTCGAGATTTGACATCAGGGCTTTGCCGACCGCCGAAAAAGCCTGCTCCGACCAGGAACCGTGCCCCGTGAGTTGGAGACCGCCGCGCTGGATCTCCGGGCGTCTGGCGATGGCTGCCGCCTCGGCCAGATCAAGACTGATGTCATAGTCCCCGTCCACCTTGGGCTGGCTGAAATCCTGCACCGTCCCCTTGGCCTGGAAGCGCGAACGCCCTGAGGTCGCCTTAAGGGATCGCAGGAGGACGTGGTTCTTGCTCAGGCTGAAGTGCGCCTCAGCGGTCCAGGCAACGGGGCGATAACCGCTGAAAGCGGTATCGGCTTTCCCCAGCAGAAGGTTTCCGTCATAGCGGTTGCGAAAGAGCGAGTAACTCATGTCCGCCGACACATCCCGCGCCGCAAAATCGAGCGGTAGTCTCTGATCACCCCAGATCATCTCGCCGTGGCGCACTTCGAAGCGGCTGATAGAGAGCGCAAAAAGCCGTTCCACCGGGTGTTCTTGCGACACCTGCTTAACCAGCGGCTCTGGCTGGTTAGTCGTGCCGTCAGGATAAAGAATGATGTGGACAACGGGATGATCGAGAACTACGTAGTTGAGCCCCAGCTCGGTGCGCACCAGAGACAGGATCGTGATTTGCGCCGTCAGGCTATCCACGTGGGCATAAGGAACTTCCCCGCGCTGCTCCCGGCCATGGATGGTCAGATTGCGCACTTCTATCTGAAAATGGAATGGAACGACGTGAATGCTGCCCAGTTCGACTCGCCCTCCCGTCATCCTCTCCAGGGTGGCGATCAAACGCTCGCGGACCAGGTTCCGGAAGGACTCGGTAGTGCTGTACCAGCCAATGCCGGCCAGCGCCATTGTGCCCGCCAGCATCAGCCACAACAGATATTTCCAGATCCGGCGCCGCCCCGGCTTCGCGCCGGTCTCACTCATTGGCTCCGGCCTCCGGCCCTCAGTCCCTGGGCCCGGATTTCGCTTCCGGCCCGCAGGTCCTGCAGCCAGGCGGTCAGCAGTTGGCTGATCTTCTTTTGGGTGAGGAGTTCCCTGATTTTCGCGGTGACATCTACGAGAGGAACGTTTTGGCCGCCCGATTGGCGGAGCTGAGGCAAGAGCTCCTGGTTGTAGTAGCTCTCGATGCTCTTGGAATCCACCGTGACTGATGGCCGCAGCCGTGCGTCCACCAGTCGCATCAGGTCGAGTTCCGCCGCTACGCGGCTCCTGAGACTTTCCTCGTTGAGTCGGTAGCTGTCGAGAAGCCTGTGCCAGCCCAGCTCAGTTTCGGCTTCCGCATACTGCTTGCGAATCTCCACCACACGCTGGGCCACTTCTTCCGGGGAGGCATGCTGGATATCTGAATCTTTCAGTTGTTCGCGCAGCAATTCCTGATCAATCAGGTGATCGAGGGCAGACTTTCGATCGTCCGCCGTCATACGATCCACCGGACGGCCACTGCTGAAGGCTTCGTAGCGCAGCGAATCTTCCCAATCGCTCAAAAGAATGATGTGGCCATTCACGGTGGCCACAATGCGGTCGATCACTTCCCCTGGGCTGGCTGCGAACGTCGTCGCCAGAAATACCAAAGTGCCGACGAACGTAAAGAGTTTGCGTCCCATCAGAAGGTCTGCCCAATGCTGAAGAAAACATTGAAATGGCTCGCGTGCTTGGGATCGAAGACTGTATTCGTCACGCCGTTAACCACAGTCGTCGTCTGGCCCGGGAACGCGGGCGGATTTAAATTGTATCCGAAATCGAAGCGCACCGGACCTACAGGTGTTTTATAGCGCACCCCGATCCCGATCGCATGCGAAATGTAGTTGTAGTCGCACTCCTTCGCGGTGGCCTCTTGCAGGCAAACCTGAGGGTCCTTCTGAGACCAGTGCAGCAGGTTGCGGGTGAGGTCGTGTCCGTTGGTAAACACGTTCCCGGCATCGTGGAAAACCACAAAACTGATGTTGTCCTGGAAGAAAGGCAGGGTGGGCGGGGGCATGCGCAGTTCGATGCTGTTGATAAACAGCGCCGTGCCGCCCAGCGGAAAGCCAGTCTTCGGATCACGCGGTCCGGCCTGGTTCAGTCCGAATCCGCGAAGTGAATTTCCGCCTCCGGCGAAAAACCGCTCGGCCAGCGGAAGGCACGCTGGCTGTCCCGGCTGAGGCTCGTTGCATTGTGCTCCAGGCTGGGGCATGAAAGTGTTGCCAAACGGAGTCTCCACTCCGATCCGCGTGGAACGCGCGAGCACAAATTTCTGATCGGAGTTCCGCTTCCTGCCGATGGAATAGTAACTGGAATTTTGGATCAGCAGCCGTCCGAAGTCGGTCTCCGAGCCAAAATGGCTATCCGCCACGCCTCCGTCAATCGTGGTGTAGTTTCCCTTGGTGGTCTCCAGATCATTGTCGCGTTTGTTGCGGATGTAACTGAAGTTGGGAATCGCAACCCGGGTGGGCTGGGAGAGCAGTGGAATCTGGTCCTGGCTTACGGTGTTCTGGATATTGCTTGCCCGCACCCGCCGGTAGGTAAGACGGTAGGTCATGATGCTGGTCTTGCTGATGATTTGTTGAGCCTGGACTGAACCTTCTAATCGCTGGGACGTGAAGGTGGTGACGTCGACTGTGTTGTCATAGAAAGCGGTCAGGGTAAGCCGCCAGTTGGGATTGTTGAACCAGCGTGGAGCTTCATAGCTAATCAGGCCCCGCTGCTGCAGGCCTCCTACGTTGGCCTTGAGCGTGATGGTGTGATCGAGGCCGCGGAAGTTGAGCCGGGTCACGCCAAACGAAACCCGCGGGCTGACCCCCGTCTCTCCCAGGGGTTGGTTGTTGCTCGAGCTCGGCTGTCCCGTCTGGAATTCCAGCCCCAGGCCGTAATTAAACGTGTAGCGCTTGGCCTCTTGCACGTTCACCAGCACATTCTTTTCCCTCTCGCCGCTCTCCGGGTTCTGCACCGCCGTATCCACCTGGCTGAATATTCCCAGATCATAAAGACGCTTCTGGGTGTTCAACATGTCGATCTGGCTCAGCGGATCGCCCGGCTTGACCTGGATTTCGCGCTGCACGATAACCGGACGGGTGTGATTGAGTCCGGCCGTGTACACCTGGTCCACGATGACCTGGTCACCTTCATGGATGGTGTATGTAACATCCATCAGCAGCGGGTTGCTGGCCGAAGGCTTGGCCGCGACCTCGAACGTGGCATTGGGAAATCCGTTGTTGAAGTAATAGTTCAGAACAATTTCGCGATCCTCGTTGACCTTGGAATAGCCAAAAGCCTGTCCAGGAGAAATGTTGAGATCGGGGAACGGACTAGCCATTTTCGTTTCGTTTCCCAGCGAGCTCCAGGCTTCCCACCATCGTCTGTGGACCCTCTTCGATCTGCAGCGTGATGGCCAAGTCGTTTTGCTTACCTTGATAGTTGTCTTCCACCTTGGGCGTAATTTTCACTTGCAGAAAACCGTTTGCCTGATACGGATTGGCGATAAGGTTGCGAACGTCCGCGCTAAGCAGCGACTGGCTGTAACGGCCGTGCGCCAGAAACCGGCCGGCGGCCTGGATTTGCATCCGTGACCGAATCAGTTCCTCGCTGAAACCCTTGTTGCCGGTGATCGCCAGCTTCAAGAGCTTGTGCCGTTCGCCGGCGTCGATGTCATAGGTGACCCGCATTTCACCAGCGGATGCAGGGTTCTTTTGCACCGTGACTTTAGCGTCGAAGTAACCCAGCCCCTGCATATAGTTGAGCAAGTTGCGCCGGCCTTCGTTCAGCAAGTCATCGTCGAGCGCATTTTCCTCATAGACCGGGACGCTCTTCTTGAGCTGAGAGCGGCTGATCTTGAAGCCCTCGACCACGATCTGAACCTTCGGTCCGGGCTCGATTTCGAAGGCGTAGTCCACGGTATTGGTTTCCGGGCGATAGGTCCGGCTGGAGATCGCGACCTGAGACAAGAGGCGGTTTTGCTTCTGATATTTTTTCCGCAGGCGGTCGAGCGCACGGCTGACCCGCTGTACGGTGACGTAGTCCGCAGGGTGCATCTTGGCAATATCACGAATCTGCCCCTCCGAAAATCCTGCCTGGCCGGTCACGGTTATGCGGCCGACCCTGGCGTGAGGTCCGGCGGCGATGTGGAGCACGATATTCATCTGTTGGGTTTCGGCCTGGGGCTGCTGTTCGTCGCTGATGTTGGACTGGTAGTAGCCGTTCTGCTCCATCAGTTGTTTGATGCTGGTCAACGCGCCATCCATCTTCTCCTGCGTGAACAACTCCCCCAGCTGGAGCTTCGATGCGTTCACCACCTGATTGGCAGCCGGAGGATTCGGTTCCCCGGTTACGAAAATCTCGCCCACAAAAAAATTGGCGCGCACGCGAAACGTCAACTCAGCCCGGCCGTCCGCAGTTTGCTCGGCCTCAGCCTGGATATCCGCAAAACGTCCGGTGGCATACAGTGCCTGAATACTTTCGCGCACCCCCTCGCGCTCCAAGGGAGCACCGGCCTTTTGCGGAATCAAGTCCAGCAGACGCTTCGTATTCGCAGAGGGCAGATCGGGAAAATCAATCTTCTCGACGATCAGGCCCTCGTACCCAGCCATTCCCCCAACCCCAGGCAGTGCTGGCGATTGCCGCAAGGGGTGAAGCTTCGGGCAATCCCTGCCGCGGAGGCGATTGCGCCGCTGCCTTTAGGCACAGTACGGCCGCGAGCGCCAGCCCTGTCAGGGTTGTCCCAATCGCTCCCTCTAAACGCAAACCAGCTCCTCGCGCATGCAGGTGATAAAGGTTCGATGAACAGGCATCAGGCAGTGTTGCATTTGGCCTGGGAAAGTAAGCGGCACCTATAATAAAGGTTTGCACCCCTGGAACTGGTGATCTCTTTGGAACTGGAAGAAAGATATTCGCGGCAGGTGCTTTTCCCTGGAATCGGCTCTGAAGGGCAGCACAAGCTGGCAACCGCCCGGGTCGCGCTGGTCGGGTGCGGTGCCACCGGCTCCGCCCTGGCTTCCCTGCTGGCCCGCGCTGGCGTGGGCACTATTCGCGTCATCGATCGTGACTACGTTGAGCCCAGTAACTTGCAACGCCAGTCCCTGTTCGATGAAGCCGACGCGGCCCAATCGCTGCCCAAGGCGATCGCCGCCGCCCGCAAGATTGCTACCTTCAATTCTCAAATTGTAATTGACCCCGTGGTTGCCGATCTCGTTCCCGCAAACGTCGGGACCCTGCTGGACGGAATGCAATTGGTTCTCGACGGCACCGACAATTTCGAAACTCGGTATCTCATCAATGATTTTGCCGTGAAGACTTCCGTCTCCTGGATCTACACCGCGGCCGTCGGCAGCTACGGCGTCACTTTGAATGTGCTGCCGGGAAAGACCGCCTGCCTGGCATGTCTGTTCCCCGATCAACCTCGCGGGCCCTTCGAAACCTGCGAGACCGCCGGAATTCTGAACTCCGCGGTAAACCTGGCCGCGTCTATTTCTGCTACGGAAGCCATCAAGCTGATCGTGGGCGCCGATCAGCAGCTCCGCCGGACTCTGCTTTCCTTCGACGTCTGGCGCAACGAACGCGCCGAAGTGGCAACCGGAAACCCGCGCCCCGGGTGTCGCGCCTGCGGTGAGCGCGACTTTATCCATCTCGCAGGGAAAGGCCGTCCGCACATCACCCTCTGCGGACGAAACTCCGTGCAGATCCACGAGCGCCATCGGCCGATCGATTTCGTAGAGGTAAGCGTGCGTCTCCAACCGCATGGGCTGGTGCGGCACAACGATTTCGTGCTGAAATTCTGGCCCGAACCCTACGAGATGACGCTGTTTCCCGATGGTCGAGCCATCATCAAGGGCACCACAGACACAGCGGTCGCCCGCAGCCTCTATGCCAGGTACGTAGGAAGTTAGGGTTCTGTAGCGCGGCGTCTCGCCGGCTGTCGGGCGGGCATCTTGCCCGCCCAGAAACGCGAAACCAATCAGCGTTCGGCAACGCGCTCCAGTGCGTCGAAAAATCCGGGATAAGAAATAACGGCCGCTTCCGCTCCACGAATCCGCGTCTCCCCGTCCGCTCGCAGCGCGGCCACCGCGAACGCCATGGCGATGCGATGATCGCCCAACGAGTCAATTTCCGCACCGCGCAATCTCTGGCCTCCAGGAATCTTCAATCCATCATCCCGTTCTTCCACCTGCGCTCCCATGGCACGGAGGTTGGCGGCGATGGCCGCAATCCGGTCCGACTCTTTTACCCGCAACTCGCGCGCATCCCGAATCTCGACCCCGCCTGCGGTGTACGGCGCAATGGCGGCTAGCGCCGGAATTTCGTCGATCAGCGCGGCCGCATCGGCGCCCCCAATCGTGACCCCTTTCAGCGCGCGCCCTTCCACTTTCACCGTCCCGCGCAATTCGCCGTGCTGCTCTTCCAGCTGGGTAACGGAGATTCCGATTCCCATCAGGATCAGAATATCCAGAAGGCGCGCCCGGGTCGGATTCATCAGCAAATCCTCGATCGTCAGTTGCGATCCCGGAAACAGTCCCGCCGCACACAGGAAGAACGCGGCGCTCGAAATATCGCCCGGAATCACAGCTTCGATGGCCTTCAACTTTTGTCCGCCGGCAATCGTGATCTCATCGCCCGCTGGCGCGAGCTCGGCCCCAAAGGCGCGCAGCGCCAGTTCGCTGTGATCGCGAGTCCGCATGGGTTCGACGACACTTGTCTCCCCGGTTGCGAAGAGCCCGGCAAAGAGCACACACGATTTCACCTGCGCGCTAGCCACCGGCATGTTGTAGCGGATCCCTCTCAGCTTTCCACCCGTGACACGCAGCGGAGGGCGGCCGCCGTTCTGGGCTGTGATCTTCGCCCCCATCATTTCAAGCGGCGCAATAATTCGCGCCATGGGACGTCGCGAAAGCGATTCATCGCCAGTAAGCTCGCTGCTGAACTCCTGTCCCGCCAGGATCCCGCTCAGCATACGCATCGTCGAACCAGAGTTGCCACAATCGAGAGGCCCTGTCGGAGACTGCAATTTTGGGCCACGACCGTGAATCACTACACTGTTTTCGCTGCGTTCCACCGCGACACCCAAGGCCTTCACGCAGCCCAGCGTGCTGGCGCAGTCCGCGCCCGTAGAGAAATTTTCTAGCTGTGTAGACCCTTCCGCCATGGCGGCCAGCATGGCATAGCGGTGCGAAATCGACTTGTCGCCAGGCAGACGCAAGGATCCGGCGACATTTCGGGCGGGACGCATAACGATGGGAGGGACCAAATTCATCGCTGATGCCTGAATTTCTTGGTGTGGCGCGGCAGGCGTTTCAGCGCTGCATATTTTCGATTTGAAATCTGGACTCTACAATCGGAAATCTGCAATCTTTACGCCAATGCTTTGGCCTCAGCCGTAGCTTCCTTCAGAATATCCGGCGGCACTTCCCGGATGGCGAGATGGAATTCAAACATCGGGGTCTCCGTGCCCCGGCCCCAGCGGTTGACCTCCCAGTGCGCGCGGATAAACTTCGCCCCCGCATGACCAGTCAGATCGAGCAGCAGCGGATGCTGGCCGCGGTAAAACTTCTGGGGAAACGCAATCAGGGGTTTCGCGTCCCACGCCGAACCGTCGGCGGAGCCGTAGATGCTCACGTCCAAAGCTTCCTGCTCGATGATGTCGGTGATGTCCAGGGTCAAAAGAAAAACACGGCTGGCCGCCCCGCTGATATCCAGAGCGGGCCCGTCGCCTTTGGCGTTGACCACCGTTTTCTCGGGAACCAGCAATGTATCGATCGTTGGGTTGGAGGACATGGCGAGAGAATTGTAACAAACCCATGTAGGCGCGCTCTCGCTCGTGCTGCAGCGCCAGGACCGGCTACAGGCACCACGGACGGCTACGCACGAGCGGGGACGCTCGCGCCTACATTGTCGAAGAACTGGCGCAGCAGTTTACCTACTTCCGTGGCTTGTTCCCAGGGCGAATAATGGCCGGCATGCCGGATGATCTTCAATTCGCTGCCGGCAATATTTCGTCGCATCAACTCTGCTTCCGGAGGGCCGGTCAGGATGTCCTCATCCCCGGTCACGAGTAAAGTCGGAACATTGATCATCTTCAAATCCGGCACTGAGTCCGGTCGCTCAGCCATGCCTCGTTGCACCTGGGCGACATTCCCGGCTGACATTTTTCTCATCATGCGCAACGCGCCATCCACCAGATCCGGACGACTGTCGCGCGTAGTCTGGCCGATCAATTTTGGAACCATGCTCTCGAAGAAGGACTCAGTCCCGCGTTCGAGCACGTCGGCGGCAGCCTGCAAGCGCCCCGCCTTAGCCTCGGGAGAATCAGCCGACGCTTTTGTATTGCACAATGCCAGCGCCGCCACCCGCCCGCGATATCGCCGCCAGAACTCAAATAATACATAGCCGCCAATGGAGACTCCCACAAAGGGTACGCGCCCAATCTCCACGTGATCCAGAATGCGGGCAATATCGATCGCATGCTTTTCCATAGTGGCCGGGCCTTCGCCCACGCCCGATTCACCATGCCCGCGCAGGTCGGGCAGGATCAGCTGAAAGCGAGAAGTGAGGGCCTGAAGCGCAGGTAACCAGAATTCATGATGGACAGGAAAGGGATGAAGCAACACGAGCGGCGAACCGCTTCCCAGCACCTGGTAAGCAATCTCGGCGTCGCCACTCTTGATGTGGATCATCCGTTAGTCGAAAACCGCAAAAACGCTGTGAGCTAGGAAGCGGCAGGGTAGCCAGTCGGCGCTTCGACTCTCAACGGCTCTTCCGGCATGACGATCCAGGCGATGGGATACGACAGCAACCCAACCCCAGTCATCACACCCACCAGCAGCCACACCAGCCGGACCAGAGTCACATCGAGATCAAAGTATTCCGCGAACCCGGCACACACTCCAGCAATCTTGCGATCCCCGCGAGGCCGTATTAGATCGCTGGCGCGCGACCACGCTTCCGATACGCTTGCCACAATATGCGCAATGACTGGCATCGTCCTGAATGACCTTGCCACAGTAGTTGCAATACATAGATCTCCTCCCGCTTGAGATACGGGCCCGGGAACCTAAAGGTTCCCCATTCTAGTTCTCCCGATAGGCCTCTTTCATCCGTTTGCGCGCCGTCTCGGCCGGTGCCGTGCTGGCATTAGCCGCCAACACAGCCTGATATTTCGCCAGGGCAAGATCACGCTTCTGCAACAGATCGTACATCTCCCCGGCTCCCAGATTGGCTTTCTGCAAAGCCTCCGAATCAGCTTGCGGGGCCTGTCCTACCTGTTCGTAAGCCGCCGCGGCTCCGCTGTAGTCCTTCTCGATGCGCAGCAAGTCGCCCAGGCTGAGGGCTGCGATTTCATAGTGCAGTCCGGGATAGTGTCCTTCTCTTCCTGCCTGCCAGATTCTTCGGTAAACCTCTGCTGCCTCCTGATTCCGGCCGGCCGCGCGCAACAGGTGGCCCTCCTCGAGCGCCAGCAATACATCCTGCGGAAAGCGCGGCACCAGCTCGCGCACAATCGGCAAGGCTTCGTCGTAGCGGTGCTCGCGGCGCAGAAATACCGCCAGCAGAATCTGCGCATCGATGCTGGTCTCACCGTTGCCCTGGCCACACTCTTTCAGATACTGGAGGCCCTTGTCCTTATTTCCTCCCAATCCAACCATCGAAGCCGCCGCCTTCACTCCCCAGGGCAGGTTTCCCACCACGTAGTTGTGTGCCCCCACGATCAGCTTGGCCTCAACCGTCGACGGAGAAAGTTCGAGTACACGTTCATGATCGCGGCGCGCCCCCAGTGCGTTCCGCAAGGCTGAAAACCAGGCGCGTTCGATCAGCGCGGTGTAGGTAGCGAACTGAGCGCGGGTCACTCCCCGCGCGTATAGCGCTTCCACGTCATTCGGATTTGCCGCCAGCCGCTTCTCCTCTAACCGCAGTGCCCGGTTCACCAGATCGTTAATCTGCTGCTTGACCTTTGGATCCGCCGGGCGGTGAGGCGCGGAAATGAAAGTGTCGTTGGCGTACTCGCCTGTATTCAACACACCCATGCGATAGAGCTCGCGGAACAAGGTCGCGGTCAGAAGATGATTGACCGCGAAGGGATCGTCCGGATGCCGTCCCAGTACCTGTTCGAACTCCTGCACCGCGCGGTCATAGTCAAGGTTGTAGAAATGGTTGAACGCGGTCAGGTTCAGGGGATCGTGAGGGCGGAAGGCAAGCGATTCAGAGTTCGAGTCTGGCGCAGCCGCCATCGCGTACGCAGCCAGCAGGAGACTAACCAGAACAGCGACGCGGCGTGGAAGCGGGAAAAGCAATTCTTTCTCGTGGGGTCGCTGAACTTTAGTTTACCTGAAGCCCAGCTGATCGACTGCCGCGAACCACAAAAGTTAAGACTCGCCGAGCCGCAGCGCAAGGAAAGTGTGCCTATAATCAGCGTTCAGAATTATCTTTTCATCATCATTCGAGCGCATCTTTCCTAGTGCGAGCGGTAATTCTTGCCCAGTTTGCGACGGTTGCGTCCAAGTTCAGTTGCCAAAGAACCGGCGTTTCAATGACTTACCGATTTTCAGCTTATTGGTCACCGGCTTGCGATGTGCAAAAGCGAGGATTTCTTATGGCCGACGTGGTGCATGACGCGCAACATGAGTTCTGGCGGCCCCCCGTAGTCGCGGCTGAAGCGGCCCGCGCCGGGCATGGTGGAAGTCTGCGACGGTTGCGCAACCGAGTTCATGGTCGGCTCGCTTTTCTGCCATGCCTGCGGAGCGTCTCGCGAAGCGCGGACCTCAGCCGCCCCGCACTGGACGCTCTATCTGCAGTTCCATAACATCAAGCGCGCGCTAGGACTGTCTACCGCTTCGCTGGTCGCGTTCGTCGTCGGAATGGCGTGCCTGGTGATGGCCGGCATCGCCGTCGGCATGATCTACAGTGTTCAAACCTTTAACGATTTTCAGGCCGTGCAGCTCTACCGGATGCAGTGGCTCCTGGGTGCGATCGCAGCCTTCGCCGCCGGCCTGCTGCTAAAAAAGTCCCCCGACTCGAAGCGTTAAAACCCGGCACACCAAGGAATCGCCACGCCCCGCCAAGGCCCGGACGCCCTCGGCCGGGCGGGTGAGGCAACCCGCCCCTACGGGGCTTGTGGTGGGCTAATCCGTCGCCTTGGGATCGTTGATCACGACCCGCCTCTGCTGATGCATACGGTACAGATGATGCACCGGCCCGACGCCCCGTCCCAGGGGATGCGCATTGGCAATCGCGGCTGCGACGTAGGCTTTCGCCAGCAGCACGGCCTCCGGTAATCCGCGGCCGCGCGCCAGATGGCATGCCATTGCGGTGGCGAATGCGCAGCCAGTGCCGTGGGTAGAGTTCGACCTTAGCCGGTCGGATTTGAAAACCTCCTGCTCCGCGCCCCGCCGGCTGGTGAAACTCAGCAGGTCAATTGCCTTCTCGAGATGACCGCCAGTGATGACCACGCTGGCCGCACCCATCGCGTGAAGCCTGGTGGCAGCCAACCGCATTTGCTCGAGATTCGGTGACCGCAAGTCCGGTCAGGGCCGCGGCTTCGTCCACATTCGGCGTAATGACTGTAGCCAGGGGCAGCAGCCGTTCGACCAGAAAGCGCGCACCCGCAGCATCAATCAGGTCGCGCCCGGAAGACGACTTGATAACCGGATCGAGCACAATATTGCGCAGCCCCGCCTTCTCCAGAAAATCACTCGACCGCGCCGAACCACTTTCCCCGAACCCAACATGCCGATATGGACCGCAGAAATTTCCAGGTCAGATCCCAGCTCCTCGAGGGTGTCAGTCACCAGCTTCCGGGCTGATCGCTTCCACCCGCCGAACCCCTGCCGTCGACTGGACGGTCAAAGCTGTGATGCAACCCACGCCGTAGCAGCCATGGGCGGCGATGGTCTTGATGTCTGCCGTCACTCCCGCCCCGGAAGAGGGGTCAAACCCGGCTATCGTCAGAACCACGGGCGGAGACTGGGCCATAAAGGCAATGTAACGGAAAGTGGCAACGCTGTCAAACTCTGGTTCGAAATGCTAGCCGCGAGCGCCCCGCTCGTGAGGCGTCGTCATATGGCGCATGCCAGCACGAGCGAGGACGCTAGCGCCCGACACTTAAATATTACCTTGGCGCAAACTGAGGTAATGCTCGTAACCCATTGAAAATGAATACCGGGTAATAATTTCCGATCTGCACTCTTTTGACTGCTATTTACTATTATGTAAACATGTAAGGTCATTGACTACAGCAATATGGGTAGCATTAGTCAAGATTAACAGTATGTTACGTGAGATATCTATTACTAGATAATCATCTTGCTACAGGGAAATCCGGGTTGACAGGTGGCCCCTCGCCCGGTAGCCTTGTCAAATCCTTGGCGATGGTAGGGGAGGAACGACTGACTAGAGATGTGAGGTGACAATGCGAGGACATATAGCTCATATACTGGCGACGGTTTTAATGGTCGTCAGCCTAGGGGCGGCTCAGCGACCAACCAATCGGAGTCCGTGAACACCCGAAGTAAGGCAGCAGCGCTCCTGCCGGGCAAGACAGCCCGGACAAAGCCGTATCAAATTGGGACGGCGTCGTGGTACGGAAGCTACTTTCAGGGCCGAGCCACGGCCAGCGGTGAGCCCTACGACATGTACGATCTGACGGCCGCGCATCCCACACTACCCCTGGGTAGTTGGGTGCGGGTCACTAACCTGCGTAACGGGCGGGCGGTAGTGGTGCGTATCAATGACCGCGGGCCGATCGTGCCAGGACGGATCATCGATCTCTCGTACAACACCGCGCGCGTGCTCCACTTCGACTCGAAAGGCTTGCAGCGAGTGCGCCTGGACGTCGTAAACAACCGGACGACGAAGACCGCCCAACCGCAAATGATGGCAGCTCTGCAATACTAGCCCGCAACCTCAAATCCCTTACACTTCCTTAGGATGTACGATCCGAGACAGAATCTGATCGTCGCTTTGGATGTTTCGTCCGCGGCCGCCGCCCAGAAGATCGTGGCGGCCGTGGGCGTACTCCGCCTTGACCTACAAAGTAGGTATGCAGCTTTACACCGCCGAAGGGCCCAGCGTGGTGCGCGACCTTGTGGCCTCGGGCCGGCGGGTCTTTCTGGACCTGAAATATCACGACATTCCCACGCACGGTTGCCGCCGCCGTGCGCGAAGCTGCCGGGCTCGGCGTCAGCATGCTCACCATCCACGCCTCCGGCGGAGGCAAGATGATCCGCGCCGCGGTGGAAGCCGCCCGTAGCGTGAATCCGGCCTTGATGGTTCTCGGGGTCACCGTGCTGACCAGCATGGATGATCAGGATCTCGACAAGGTTGGCGTGCGCGGCCAGGTGGTGCGACCAGGTGTTGCGCCTGGCGGGGCTGGCCCTCACCAGCGGCTGTCAGGGCGTGGTCGCGTCCGCGCTGGAAGCTTCCGAGCTACGCTCTGAACTGGGCAAGCATTTTCTGATTGTGACTCCGGGCGTGCGCCCGGCGGGCAAGGATCACGGCGATCAAAGCCGGGTTGTCACGCCCGCCCAAGCCATCTCAGCCGGCGCCACGCTACATCGTGGTCGGGCGTCCCATCACCGCGGCCCCAGATCCAGGCGCGGAAGCCCGGTCCATCCTCGAGCAAATGAGCCTGGCAGTCAGCGTCTAGCCGCGAAGCGGCGTAAGAATGGAGCCCTGGTTGAGCCCCCGGTGAAAAGTGAAAAATTACAAAGCCCTGAAAGGGCGAGAGAATGTTTGTGCGACAAACTCTACAGCCGGGAGTTCAGCCCGCCCCTGAGTGCGGGCGAACCTGCGCCGTTTGATTCAATACCCTTCACCCGATTCCCAGGACGGCTAGAGCTTCTCGTAAAACTCGCAGGCCGAGCAGGAAATAAAAATCCCTCCGGGAACGCCGCGCTCGCGATCCTTCACCCGCTTCACAATACGCGTAGGCTTGCCGCACTTGGGACAATCCGTGCTCTTGGTGGTGTCCATTTCCTTCTTACGATCCGCTGTTTTCGCAATCTTTGTCTGCCATTCCCTGATCTCCTTAAGGCTCTGCTGTCTAATGTCTCGTGTCCAACTCAGTAGTATTCCAGTCCCAGGTGCGTGATCAATTCCTCGCCCTTCAAGTGCCGTAGAGTGTTCTTCAGCTTCATCAGCTGAATAAACAGATCGTGCTCGGGATAAAGCCCGGGCGCGCTCATGGGCGACTTGAAGTAAAAGCTCAGCCACTCCTGGATTCCCAGCCCGCGCAGCTGCTTGCTGCGCTGCGCCAGGTCAAGAAACAGCACCAGATCGAGCACCAGCGGCGCCGCCAGAATCGAATCGCGGCACAGGAAATCAACCTTGATCTGCATGGGATAGCCCAGCCATCCGAAGATGTCGATGTTGTCCCAGCCTTCTTTGTTGTCCCCGCGCGGCGGGTAATAGTTGATGCGGACCTTGTGAGTGAACTTGCCGTACAGTTCGGGATAAAGCTCCGGCTGCAGAATGTGCTCCAGCACCGACAGCTTGGACTCTTCCTTGGTTTTGAACGACCCCGGATCCTCCAGCACCTCGCCGTCGCGATTGCCCAGAATGTTGGTGGAGAACCAGCCGTTCAGCCCGATCATTCGCGCCTTGAATCCAGGCGCCAGAATGGTCTTGATCAGCGTCTGCCCGGTCTTGTAATCCTTGCCGCATATGGGCGCCGCAGTTCTCGCGCGACAAATGCTGCATCACTGGCAGATCCACGGTCAGGTTGGGCGCTCCGTTGGCGAAGGGCACACCCTCCATCAGCGACGCGTAGGCGTAAATCATCGAAGGCGCGATGTTCTCATCGTTCTGGGTCAACGCCTTCTCGAATGCCTTCACCGACTGGTGGGCGGCGGTCGGCTCGATAAACGTTTCCGTCGAGCCGCACCAGATGGTGACCAGCCGGGACGCGCCGGAAGTCTTCCTGAACTCCCGCATGTCGGCCCGCACCTGTTCCGCCAGGTCCATCTTGTTCTTGCCCTTTTTGACGTTCGGGCCGTCGAGCTTCTTCACATAGTTGTGGTCAAAGACCGCCTTGCGCGGCTTGATGGAACTGAGAAAAGGCTTCACCTGCTCGAGCAGATCACGCTCCAGCACCCCGGCTTTTGACGCGGCCGCGTACATGTTGTCTTCGAAAATGTCCCAGCCGGTAAAGACCAGGTCATTGAGTGATCGCCAGCGGAACAAATTCCTTGATCTTGGGAGAGCAGCGCATCCGTGCGCTTGCCCAGCCGGATCGTCCCCATCTGGGTCAGCGATCCGATCGGCTTGGCGATGCCCTTGCGTACCGCTTCCACCCCGGCAACAAACGTCGTGGCCACCGCGCCCATGCCGGGAATCATGATTCCCAGCTTGCCCTTGGGCGCCTGGATCTCGCTGCTGTGCTGCTTCGACTCCGTCTTTGTCTTTCGTGGTTGCGTTCTTCGGCCGCGTCGGCATGTTTAAGCTGCTTCCTTATAGGTTCCGTTGGGAATGTAAGGCGAACTTCGTTATGTTCTCGTATTGAGTCGGCATTTGCAACCGCAGCGACCAGCGAACGGCTGCGGAACAGGCGAACGGCAATGTGGCGGGTTAGGCAAAGCGCTCTTAACCACAGAGGACACCGAGGATCACGGAGTTTCAGGAAGCGATTACACCTGGGATCCTCTGTGTCCTCGTGGTTAAGTCTGTTCACTTGTCCAAATCCATCACTCTTCACCGGCAAGTCCCAGTGCGCGTCCAGAATCTCGAACCTGCGCTGCTCCTCGCGCTCGTAGGCCTGCTGATCGGGAAATAGTTGCTTCTTCAATGCATCTTCGTCGAAAGGCTCATTGGCCACGGTGGAGTTCTTGAACACGATGGTTACGCGATAGTCCCAGCGCCCGTCTTCGGTGGTGTGGTAGCGCGGCTGATCCATCCAGACCTTGAGCATGCGCCCCATCTCGACTTCCTTCTTGAGCAGGGGATAGTGATTCTTCTTGAACAGCCGCAGGAACTCGTCCGCGTGTCCCCACTTGGTCTTGTAGTAGTACTCGATCACGAACGGCTTGATCCGATCCCGCGGGAGCGTCTGGGCAAGTGCTGCGGTATTCATCAGCAACGCGCACGAGGCAGCAGAAGTAGTTTCATGGCTGATCTCCAAGGTGAAGATTTCAGATTTAGATTTCAGATTTTCAGATTCTGAGTGCAACATTTCGACGGAGCGAAAATCTGCAATCTACAGATCTGAAATGTAGTCTGGTCTCTACGCCGCGGTTCGAATTCTGTTCTGCCAGTGCGACCGCACAAACCATATGAT
Source organism: Terriglobia bacterium (assembly GCA_963803655.1). Classification (GTDB taxonomy): domain Bacteria; phylum Acidobacteriota; class Terriglobia; order Terriglobales; family Acidobacteriaceae; genus JAIQFF01. Next base: position 68,232 of record CAWDNR010000003.1, on the reverse strand, counting down.
TCCGGCCGCCAGCACGATTCCGATGACCAGATCGAACTGGTGGAAGTACTTGCCCAAGCTCCGCCAGTTTTCTCCCAGCTTCATGCCCAGCCAGGCCAGCCCGAAGCACCAGGGCCAGGATCCCAGGAAAGTGTAAATGTGGAAGCGCCCGCGCGGCATGCGGGCGATTCCCGCCGGCAGAGCGATGAAGGTGCGGACTACGGGCAGCAGGCGCGCGATGAACACCGCCAGGTATCCCCAGCGCAGAAAGAAGCGGTCGGCCCAATCCAGTTCGCGGCGGCCCATCAGAATCCAGCGGCCGTATTTCTCCACCAGCGGCCGGCCGCCGTAGCAGCCAATTTCGTAGGCCACCAGCGATCCGAGGTTGCAGCCGATCGCGCCCGCCGTCGCCACCCACAGCAGCTTCATCGAGCCTTCATACACCAGATAACCCGCAAACGGCATGATCAGCTCGGAAGGCAAAGGAATACACGCCGACTCGATCGCCATCAGCAGGGCAATCCCGCCGTAGCCCGTGGCCGCTACCACCGACTTGATGAAGACAAACAGAACCGCCAGGATTTTTTCGGTCATGCGGAAAACATGTTAGACGGGAGATCGCTGGTGCAGGGAGCCGGTTTCTTTACCCAGCCGGGCCGCCCAACGGACGACAGGACTCAGAATGCGCCTTCCTGGGTAAATGTGTATCCGGGCAGCGAGGCGCCGCCGGCGTTCTTGGCCACTTTCACCCGAACCGTGGGCACATCCGGCGCCGACAATCCTGCCGGCCGCAGCACGCATATTGAGTGAACACTTCGCTGTACATCTTCGTGACAAGATAATCCTGGCCATCAGTATCGTTCCGCCAAACCTGCCCGAGTTGGATGGACTTTACCGCCACGTCGAAACTCCCTGCGTTCGCTGGAAATCTCTTTCAGGCGTACCGGGACAGCCGCAGTGCGTCAATTGTGCCGCCGTGGTTCCGTAGAATTACGAAAGGATGGGCAAGGAGTGTGCGGGGCAAGAACTGCGTGGCGGCGAGACTGTGTGGGGACGGGTCTCCGACCCGTCCAGGCCGTCCGCAGGACGGCTGCTTCTTGAACGGGATCAGCCCACAGTCCCATATCTCAGAACAATTTGCTAAGATTGACCCTCGATTTTGAGGAGCCTCGCATGCCCCGCGGCATCACCCCGCGACAACCCGCCAAGACCGGACGCCAGGAAGGCACCCGCAAGATCGCTGCCGCCAAAAAACCAGGCGCCCTGCGGACGCCGCGGACGGGCGAGGGCGCCCGTCCCACACAAGGTTCGTGCGACCGCCCCCGCTAAGGCTCGAAGCAAGGCCTACAATCCCACCGCGCCCGAGCGGGTTCAGGAGATTCTCAAGCGGCTCGACACGTCTCTATCCCGACGTCACCTGCGCCCTGCATCACAAGAGCGCGTGGGAGTTGCTGGTCGCGACCATCCTTTCCGCCCAGTCGACCGACGTTCGCGTGAATATGGTTACGCCCGAGCTGTTCAGGAAATATCCTACGGTTCAGGATTTTGCCGCGCTCGAGCCCGAACAACTCCAGCCCGATGTTCGCTCGACCGGCTTCTTCCGCAACAAATCGAAATCCGTGGTCGGCGCGGCGAAGAAGATCGTGAGTGATTTCGGCGGCCAGGTTCCCGATCAGATGGACCAGCTTCTGACCCTGCCCGGAGTGGCGCGCAAAACCGCCAACGTAGTGCTGGGCACGTGGTTCAAGAAGAATGAAGGCGTAGTCGTGGACACGCACGTCCACCGCATCAGCCGCCGTCTCGAACTCACCCGCAACGACGATCCCAAAGAGAATCGAACAAGACCTGATGAAGATTATCCCGCGAGAAAAGTGGACGCTGTTCTCCCATCAGATCATCTGGCACGGCCGCAAACTGTGCATCGCCCGCCGCCCGAAATGCGCGGATTGCCCGCTGGAAAACATCTGCCACGCCGCCGACAAAACCTGGAGCACGGTCGAGATCCACAAAAACGCAAAGTAAATGTCATCCTGAGGTGCGCCGAGGATGACAAAAACCTCTGCTACACTTTTCCTACCGTTCAATGCGCACTCTCATCCTGTTCGCTATTGTCATCTCTATGAGCACTCTCAGCCTGGCCTCAAAACTTTGCCCGCGCCGCAGGCGATCACCGATCCCAAGCAGATCACCAGCAAGCCCAACGCAAATGTGGAACAGAATCAGCAGAGCCTTTCCATCGAACGGCTCTACATGACGCGATCGGTGGGGGCCACCGCCTGGTCGCCGGACGGCAAGACCATCGCCTTCGTCTCCAACATCAGCGGCCGCAATAATATTTGGCTGGTGCCCGCTGAAGGCGGATGGCCCACGCAACTTACGGTCAGCGACCAGCGCCAGACCTCGCCCGCCTGGTCGCCCGACGGCAAATGGATCGCCTATATCTCCGATTACGACGGCGACGAGCAGTGGGACATTTTCTTCGTCTCGCCGAAGACCGGGCAGGTAGTCAACATCACCAACACGCGCGAGATCTCGGAAGAAAGTCCGACCTGGTCGCCCAGACGGCCGCTATCTCGCTTACACGGTGAAACCCAAGACTTCGTCGGTGTACGAAATCGATATCTTCGACACCCTGATGCGCGATACCAAGCACCTGACCACCGGCACGCCCAAAGACAAGATGAACTGTCAATCCCATCTGGTCCGACGACGGCAAATGGATCGCCTATACCCAGCACCAGGCCAAGGGCACAGACTCCAATATCTTCGTCGCCGAAGTCGCGACCGGCAAAAGCACCCTGCTCACGCCGCACCAGGGCGAAGCAGCTCTACGCTGCCAACGATTTCTCTCCCGACGGCAAACGCCTGCTGATCACCTCGAACGCCGGCAATGGCTACGACAACGTCGGTCTGCTCGACATCGCCACAAAGAAAATCGACTGGCTCACCCAGGACAAATGGGAAATCGAAGGCGGCAATTTTTCTCCCGACGGTAAATCCGTTACCTGGACCGCCAACGTCGACGGCAACACCGACATCTACGTGCACGATCTCGCCTCCGGAAAGACCACTTCCCTGCCGCTGCCCAAAGGCGTAAATCGGTCTAGGCGGCGCGGACTCCGCCTTCACCCGCGATGGCGCACGCCTGCTCTACTACCACAACGGCCCGACATCGCCCAACGATGTCTGGGTTTATTCCGTGGCCGACGGCAAGTCGCAGCAGATCACGAATTCGCTGGTGGCAGGCGTGCGCTCCGAGGACATGGTCGAGCCGTTTCTGGTGCACTATCCCAGCCGCGACGGCAAGTGGACCATCTCCGCCTTCGTCTACGTGCCTTACAACATGGCGCGCAGCGGCCAGAACGCAGCTGTCGTCTACGTGCACGGCGGCCCGACCGTCGCAGAGCGTGAACTCGTTCAGCCGCATCATCCAGCACATGGTCAATCAGGGCTACATGGTGATCGCGCCCAACTATCGCGGATCCACCGGCTACGGCAAAGAATTTCAGCAGGCCAACCTGTTCGACATGGGCGGAGGCGATCTGCAGGACGTTCTCGCCGCCGCCGACTGGATCAAACAGACCGGCTATCTCGATCCCAAGAAACTGGTCCTGATGGGCGGAAGCTACGGTGGCTACATGACCATGATGGGCGTGACCAAGGCTCCGGACGTTTGGGCAGCGGGCGTTCCCATTGTGCCCTTCGTCAACTGGTTCACCGAAATCGCCAACGAAGATCCGGTGCTGCAACAATCCGATCTCGCCACCATGGGCGATCCTGGAGAACAACAAAGACCTCTTCCACGATCGCTCGCCGATTTTCTTTGTCGACCAGATCAAAGCGCCGCTGCTGTTGCTGGCCGGCGGCAACGATCCGCGCTGCCCCAAGGAAGAAGCTCAGCAGGTGGTGGATGCGGTCAAGAAGCGCGGGGGAGTGGCGGAATATAAAGTGTACGAAAACGAGGGCCACGGCTTCGCCCGGGTCGAGAACCAGATCGACGCCTACAAGCGCGTCTCCGAGTTCCTAAAGGCGCGCGTCCCGCCCGCAAACTGCGGCTGTTCCCTCACGGAATGACATGTAGGCGCGAGCACCCGCGTTCGTGCGGCAAGAACGATGCAGTACGAGCAGGACGCTCGCGCCTACATTAATGCACCAGCTTGGTGAACTTGTCGAAGAAATCCCCCGCGTTCCAGTGGGGACGCTCCGTCTGCTGCGCGATCTCATAACCCGCGGCTAAATCTACCCGAGTGCACTTGACGGTCGCGTTGAAGTCGAAGGGCTGGCTCATGTCGTCACTGGGCTGGTGGTAACGTTGAACTTCCCAGTCGAACTGCATCTTCTTGCCATCGAGAGCGGGATTCACCGTTTGCAGTCCTTCTTCGATGTACAAAGCCGGAACGCCTTGCAGGATGAAGGAATACTGGTCGCTGCGAACGAAATAAACCTCTTCCGGCAAGGGATCCGGGCTCACCGTCAGACCCATGTGCCGGGCCACATCGTCCGCGACCGCACCCAGGCTCGAGTGCTCGCCTCCCAGCGGCACAATATCCTTGAAATCGTAGAGAAAAGAGACCTCGTCCATGTTGATGTTGGCCACGATCTGTGTCATCGGCACCGTGGGGTTGTGGGCGTAATAATCGGAACCCAGCAAGCCTTCTTCTTCCCCGGTAACAGCAATAAACAGAAGCGAGCGACGGGGCGTAGGACGCAGTTCGGAAAACGCGTGGGCCATTTCGAGCAGCGCCGCCGTGCCCGAAGCGTTGTCAGCCGCGCCGTTGTAAATGTTGTCTCCCTTCACTGGATCTCCGATGCCCAGAGTGGTCGAGATGGGCGGTGAACACGACATATTCATTCTTCAGCTGAGGATCCGACCCAGGCAGAATCGCGGCGACGTTCGGGCTCTCCGCTTCCGAATAACGGCTGACGATGTGCATGGACACGCTGGCCTTCAGCGGAAAAGCTTGCGCCTGACTATCCTCGGCAGCGTGGAGCGCATCTTTCCAGGATTTCGGTGCGCCTTCGAACAGGGCCGCAGCGGTGCTGGAGCTTATCCTCGCGACACCCCGGATCTGGGGCTGTGCGTCATTGGGCACACCTTTTTCATCCAGCCAGCGCAAGGCCGGCCCTCGGGTAAAACGAACGTACTCTGAAAACGGAGTGCGTTGCTTCGGTCTTGCCCGCCCAGATGGAGATGAATCCAATCGCCCCGTGCTCCGCCGCGATCCGCAACTTCTGCTCGCTGGAAGAAAAATGGGCACCCGGAGCGGAGGGCATTCTCGGTGGAGCGCCATACAAGGCCGCGACAATTTTGCCCCGGACATCAATTCCCGCGTAATCGTCATAGTTGAATTCCGGCGCGCTCACGCCGAAGCCGACGAATACGACCTGGCCTTCAGCCGTGGTATCGGCAGAAAGCGGGTCACCTCCCATCACGTAATCCTTGTCGATGGTCAGGGTCCGAGTTGAACTGTCGCGTTTCAACACAAGAGAGCTCTTGTCCCGCAACAATTCGATCCTGCGAAAACGCACGTTTTGAAAATACGACCCACTCACTCCCGCAGGTTTCAATCCCATCTCCTCAAACTGCGCCCGGACGTAATTTGCCGCCAGCTGATAGCCACGCGTGCCAGTGCCGCGGCCCTCCAGCAGATCATCCGCCAGAAACGACATGTGCGCCCGCAGCCCATCCACCGTGATGCGCTGCAAGAGTTCATCAGGCGGGAAATCGGAAGAATTGGATTGTCGCAAACCCGAAAGAAGCGAGCAGAATCAAACCGAGTGACGCAACAAGACGCTGTGTTCCCAAACCTACCTCCCATGAAGATACCTTACCGCAAACGCAACCGGACAGGTCTCTACCACTCGCCCTTGCAAATGGCATTAATAAGGCCGGGAATCGTATATTCGGCGGCCTCGATGTCCACCCGCAACCCAAGGTCCCGAAGAGTAGACGAAGTCACCGGCCCAATGGAAGCAAGCCGCACTCCTTTCAGATGCCGCTTGAGGCTAGTGCCTGTGGAGACGCGGCCCACTCGACCCGCGGTTCTCCTCCAGCAGCGCCACAAAATTCCGCACGGTAGAAGAACTGGTAAAGGTAATGACATCCAGCCGCCGTCGAGATGATCGAAGCGCCGCCCGCAGCCGTCGCCGCGAAGCCTGAGGGATCACAGTCTCGTAGGCTTCTACCACGTCCACCCGCGCGCCCAGCTTGCGCAGCTCGCGGGGAATCACGTCCCGAGCGACTTTCGCCCGCGCCAGCAACACGCGCTTCCCTTTTACTTTCCGCCGCAGGCTTGCCACTACGGATTCCGCCACATACTCCTTGGGCACAATGTTTACCTTTGCGCCGTGCTGCTCGATAGCCTGCCGGGTCGCCGGACCGATCGCTGCGATCTTCAGGTTGCACACGGCTTTGCCACCCAAACCGAGTTTTCGCAGCCTCTCCCACAGTGCGTCGACTCCGTTCACGCTGGTCAGGATAAGCCAGTCATATTCAGAGAGACTCTTTAACGCCGTGTCCAGCGCCTCATAAGACCGGGGCTTGCGGATTTCAATGAAGGGAATCTCCAAAACCCTTGCGCCCTGCTCGCGTAGGCCCGAAGAGAGCGCACTCGCCTGATGGCGCGCCCGGCCGACGAGCACTCGTACACCTGACAATGGCCCCGCCTGTCCTGATTTTGTGCTTGATCTCATGCCTTGGAGACATCGGTCACATTAGCGCGGGCGAGTCGCCCGCGGCCACAGCAATACCAAGGGTTCAGGGTTGCTGCGGCGCTGCGACTGCTTTTCCGTACACTTCCCGCAAGATCACGTCGCCGCCCCTACGGAGCAGCGCTTCGCCCACCGACTCACCGAGTTGCACCGGATCATCGCCTTCGCCCGATTCCCGCAACACCTTCGTTCCATCCGGACGCGCGACCACCGCCTCAAGATACAGCCGTCCATTGACGACTTCCGCCAGCGCTCCGATTGGCACCTGGCAGCCTCCGCCCATCTGGTTCAGCAATGCCCGCTCGCATGTGGTCGTGCGGCGCGCCGCGTCGTCATCCAGAAAAACGATGTGCCGGTGCACGGCCGAATCATCCTTACGAATCTCGATCGCCAGTGCGCCTTGCCCCGCGGCCGGGCACATCAACTTCGCTGGAAGGACCTGCCGTATGCACTCCCGTTTGCCCAGGCGATTTAATCCGGCGGCGGCCAAAATCACGGCATCGTAATCGCCGGCCTCGAGCTTGCGCAGCCGCGTGTCCACATTCCCGCGCAGGGGATGAATATCGAGATCGGGGCGCAGCGCCTTCAACTGCGCCTGCCGCCGCAGGCTGCTGGTCCCTACCCGTGCCCGGTTCGGCAGATCCTTCATGCTGCTGTATTTGTGCGAGCAGAAAACATCTCGCGCATCTTCGCGATTGGTGATCGCCGCAATCTCGAAGTCGGCCGGGATTTCCGTAGGCAGATCTTTCAAACTGTGCACGGCGAGGTCGACTCGCTTCGCGGACAGCGCTTCTTCAATTTCCTTAGTGAACATGCCCTTGGTGCCGACCTGCGCCAGAGCAACATCGGTAATGCGATCACCGGTGGTTTTGATGATCTCGATTTCGATTTGGTGTCCCCGCTGCTCAAGCAGCGCCTTGACGTGATTGGCTTGCCAGAGTGCCAGCTGCGATCCGCGAGAACCGATGCGTAACAGAGCCACTAAATTTTTGCTCCGGAGTCTGCACCAGAGGACTTCGCCGCTTTCTTGTCGTTTTCTTTCTTTCTGTCCTGCAAATCAAACAGCCTCCGCACAATATCGACTACGGTGGTGGCTTCCGGCTGGCTCACCGCAGTTTTCAGCGTGCTGATCGGGGTATGCATGATCTTGCTGATGATCCCGCGCGTGAGCGCTTCGACCGCCAGTTCCTGTTCCGGCGAGAGCGGTCCCAGGCGGCCGCGCACCCGGTCGATCTCCGCCTGGCGAATCGTTTCCAGGTGGTCCTGTAACGAGACGATGGTAGGGACGACGTCCAGGGTCTGCAGCCGGACCTTGAAGCGCTCCACTTCTCCCGTGATGATGGCCTCGGCGCGCTCCGCTTCCTTTCTCCGGTCATCGACGTGCGAGGTCACCGCCTGCTGCAAATCATCAATGTCGTAAACGAAGATGCCATCCAGCCGGTTCATTTCCGGATCGACATCCCGGGGCACCGCAATGTCGATAAAGAACATGGGCCGGTTCTTCCGCCGCGCCAGAAACAGCTCGCCGTGTTCCCGCCGGAAGATGGCGTGGGGAGCCCCCGTCGAAGTGATGACGATATCCGCACGGTCGCAGGTCTCGTAGAGCTGTTCAAACAGGATCGCCTGCCCATCGAACCTGGCCGCCAGTTGCTGGGCGCGATCGTAAGTGCGGTTAGCCACAAAAATAGATTCCGCACCATGAGCCAGCAGATGGCGTGCCGCCAGTTCGCTCATCTTCCCCGCGCCCACCAGATAAACGTGCTTGCCTTGCAACGATCCGAAAATCTTCTTCGCCAGTTCAACCGCGACCGAGGCGACCGAAACAGCAGACGATCCTACGGCTGTTTCTGTCCGTACTCGCTTGGCCACCGCGAACGCCCGGGTCAGCAGCAGATCCAATTGCGAGTGCACCACACCGACGGCGCGGGCTGTGGCGTAAGCCTCTTTCACCTGTCCCAGAATCTGCGGTTCTCCTACAACCATGGAGTCCAGGCTGGAAGTCACGCGAAACAGGTGACGGACCGCCTCGCTCTCGCGGTATTCATACAGGTGCGGCTCATAGTCGGAAGGATCCAGTTGAAAGTAGTCGCGCAGAAAGCCGTGCAGGTCCACCGCGCCATTTTTCGTTTGTGTCAGCACTTCCACCCGGTTGCAGGTCGAGAGGATGATCCCCTCCTCCACTCCCGGATGCGCAGCCAAACGCTTCAACGCCTCCGGCAGCCGCGACTCAGGGATCGCCAGGCGTTCCCGTACCTCCACCGGCGCGGTCTTGTGATTCACTCCAATGAGCTGAAACTTCATGATTGGACAAATCCGTGAATCGTACTGTAGTAGTTCGCCGACCAGGCAATGACAGCAGCCACTACGGTGCCGGTCGCTAGATAGGCGGCCCGGCGTCCTCTCCAACCCGCGTTCCAGCGGGTAAACACCATCACCATGTAAACGGCCCACATCAGCAGCGAAAGAAAAATTTTGGGATCGAGAAAGTCCAGCCGTCCGTAGGTTGCCTGAGCCACGATGCTGCCGGCCACCAGCCCCAGCGTCATAAAGGGAAAGCCGAGCAGCAGCGAGCGATAGCCGATCTGATCAATTACTTCGAGGGCCGGCAGCCGCAACAGAATCAGAGCTGGCTTTTTCGCCTTCAGACTCCGCTCCTGCAGGAGATAAAGCAGACTGGCGGCGAAGCTGAGGAACAGCGCCGCGTAACCGACAAAGATCATCGCGATATGGGCGAAGAGCCATCCCCGGCGCATGCCCGGCGACGCCAGCAGAAAGGGCTGCTGGGTGGTGGCCGCAACGAATGTCAAAACAAACACCAGGGGAAAAACGACAATTCCAGGCGAGCTGGTGCGGTACACGAGATAAACAATCATGAACGCTGCCATCACGATTAGCGACAGCAGCGACTCTGAATTGTGAACTGAGGTAAGCGTGAGCTGTCCCGATATCAGGACCGCCTCGGTCAAAGAAACAAATTGAAACACCATGCCCAGGCTCATGGCCGGCAGCGCCACCCGGTTCAACAGCGAACTAGTTCGAGTCAAAGCCAGCAGGGCGTAAAGCAGTCCCACGGAGTAGAAGCAAAGCGCAACTCGCAGCCACAGTATTGGCATACTCAGATTTCGAAGCCCGCTCCGGCGCCGATGCCGGCCGCAACTGTGATTATAGTCTGCACCAGTGGTGAGGCAGAAACATCAGAAGGTCAACCAGTAACACGGCGCTGGCGCAAAGCCCGTAGCGCAGGCGTCCCGCCGGCTGTCCGGGGGCATCCTGCTCTCCGAGAAACACCCTAAACGCGTCCAAGTCGCAGTCGGCCAGCGGACACAAGCTATTGCACGCCCAGAGCGCCCAGCGCCGTTTCCAAATTCTCCTCACTTAGAACCAACCGGCGCCCCTTCGCCATCATGTCCCCGATTTCATCAAAGGCCTGAAACAGCCTCATCTTGACGGCGCCGTATTGCTCCGCCTCAGTCAGCCCGCGTCCATGGCGAGCCGCCCAGCCTCGCAGAGATTCGTCGGGCAGGAAAACGCTGACGGCAAAGGTAGTCTTGCGATCCGAGGTGACATCGAAAATATATTCGCTGGCCGGAGTTTCCGCAGCCTCGGGCAGCGCCACCCGCTGGCCCACGAAATAATATTGATAGACGTATCCCTGGCCACCGGTGTATGTCTTCATGCGACGGAGAGTCATAAGAGCGGTCGTCGGTCGTTAGTCGTGAGTCCATGATCTGGAGCGCGATTATAGTGAACTGAGGTCTGACGTCCGAGGTCTGACATCCGAAGTCCGACGCCGCTTCTACCCCTCAATCTTCGCTTCCCGCAACCGTTTGACTGCGGTCTCCGAGGTCACCGGCGAGTAATACACTTCCTTGAACGTGTACGACTTCGCCTTGCCTCCAATCACCGGCAGGATTTCGATGTGCCAGTGGTAGTCGTCATCAATAGTCTTCCAATATTCCAGGCTTTTCGATCGAAACAGCGTATTGGGAGAAGTGTGCAGCACGAGATGAAACTCGCCGGTCACGGTGCGGATTCTTTGCAGCGTGCGCCGGAGCAGTGCGGCCAGATCGATCATCGTGGCTGGCCGGGCGAGGCCGAAGCGCTCGAAGGCCGCATCATGAGTCCGCGGGATGATCCAGGTCTCATAGGGCACGCGCGGCGCATAGGGACAGAGCGCGATAAAGTCGCCGCGCACTTCAATCACTCGCTGGTTCTGCTGCAATTCCTGCGAAATAATATCGCAAAAGACACAGCGTTCCTTGGCCTTGAAGTAGTCTCGACCAGCGCGCAGTTCGTAAAGCACCCGGCGCGGAACAAACGTAGTCGCGGTAAGCTGCGAGGTGGGATGCTCGAATTCCTGACCGGCATTCGATCCGTGATTTTTAAAGATGCTGACATACTTGAAGCGGGCATCGCCTTTCAAGTCCTGAATGCGGTGCGCCGCCAGCAGCAGGAACTGTTCGATCTCCGCGTCACTCGTATTCCACAACTGCCGGTCGTGCCGCAGATTCTCCACCAGAACTTCGTGCGCACCCACCGAAGACATGCGATCGTAAATGCCGTCGCCGCGCCGGGTCGGCTCGCCTTCAATCCGATAAAGCGGCGCGGGATGGACCACTGCTCGCGCCGACCAGGGGCCGCCCTCCACCCCTGGCCTGTTGGAAACCACTTGCGCCGGTATCGGCGAGTCCGTACAAAACCGGCAAAAGCCTTCCGCCCGCGGCGCGTGGTCAGGCACATCGTCGCCCGTAATCACCCAGGAGCGCGTAATCGGATCCTTACGCAATTCCATGCGTGTAAGGAAAACATCGGCACCGAGGGCACGTCAACTGGGATATGGAGTACCGTCGCTTCGGGCGAGCGAGCATACGCGCCGTTGCTTCTGAAGCGAGCCGCGGAGCGGCAAGAGAAAGAAGGTAGCCCTGGGCGCAAGCCGTGGGTTCGCCAGCACCAGGCACCAAGCTCGGAGGGAGCGAAAGAAACGGACTCATGGTGATCTCCATCACCCGAAGAGCTTCCCAGCGTTTGTTATAATCCGCGCACGAAGCCAGTTGAAATGACCGAGCCGTCCACCCCGTTGATGCGGCAGTATGCCGCCATCAAGAAGGAGCACCCCAGTGCCCTGCTGTTTTTTCGCCTGGGAGATTTCTACGAGCTTTTCTTCGACGACGCCGTCCTCGCCGCGAAAGAACTGCAGATCACGCTCACTTCGCGCAATAAAGAAAAAGGCATCGCCATCCCCATGTGCGGAGTGCCTCACCATGCCGCCGAAGGCTACATCTCGAAGCTGATCCGCAAGGGATTCAAGGTCGCAATTTGCGAGCAGGTAGAGGACCCGCGCCTGGCCAAGAAACTGGTGCGGCGCGAGGTGACAAGGGTCGTCACCCCCGGTACTGCGGCAGATTCTTCTCTTAGTTCGGAAGAAAACAATTTTCTGACGGCCATTGCGCAGACCGACGAGCGTGTTGGTTTCGCCGCCCTCGACCTTTCCACCGGAGAATTTCGCGCCACCGAGTTTCAGGGAGCCGACGCCGCCAAAAGAATCCAGGAAGAAATTCAGCAACTACGCCCCAAGGAAGTCCTGTACGCGTCATCGGCTCCGCTATTCGAGGGCAGCCGGCGGAGCCACGAACCATCCGGGGACGCGGCTCGGCCCCGTCCAGTCCCCTCAGCAGGCGGCTGGGGCTACGCCGAAACTCCCCTCGATGATTGGATCTTCGCCCCTGACCACTCCATCCCGCTGCTGGAAAACCATTTCGGAGTCCTGTCGCTCGAAGGCTTCGGCCTATCCGGCAAACCGGCAGCTGCGGCCGCCGCTGGCGCCATCCTCTATTACGTCCGCTCCACCCAGCGCGGAACTCTAAGCCATGTTGACCGCATTGGATTCTACGAGCGTCAAACCTGCCTGGTGCTCGACGCCGTCACCGTGCGCAACCTGGAGCTGATCGAGCCGCTCTTCGCCGGCACCGATGCCGGCGTAACCCTGTTCCGTTCGATTGACGCGACAGTAACGCCCATGGGCAAACGACTGCTGCGTTCCTGGTTGCTGCGCCCGTCGATCGACAGTCGCGGAAATCAAGGCCCGTCTGGATGCAGTCGAGGTTCAAGTAAAAGAAACCATCGCCCGTGAAGAACTCCGGCGCGCGCTCGATGGCATCCTCGACCTGGAGCGCCTGCTCAGCCGGGTCACGTTAGAAACCGCCAACCCGCGCGACGTCCTGGCTCTGGCCGCTTCGTTGGCGAAGCTACCAGCGGTCCGCGCAGCGTTGGAACGCTTTGGGACCGGCACTGCAAGTGTGGTCGCGGCCGACTCGGCCGCGCAGGCCGCGCCAGTCGTTAGAGCCGACGAAAAGTTCCCTGAGCGCCTCACCACGCTTCACACGTCGGTCGATGAACTAGCCGATCTTCGCCAGCGCATTGAAAGCACCATCATCCCAGAACCCCCGATCTCCCTCAGTGACGGCGGCGTAATTCAGCCCGGCACGGATCGCGAGCTCGATCAACTGCGCGACCTGAGCCGCAACAGCAAGCAATTCCTTGCACAGATTGAGCAACGCGAACGCCAGCGCACAGGAATCGCAAGCCTAAAGGTAAAGTTCAACTCGATCTTTGGTTACTACCTCGAGATCTCAAGGGCGAACTCACACCTGGCCCCGCCCGACTACGAACGCAAACAGACGCTGGTCAACGCCGAACGCTTCACCACACCAGAGTTGAAGGAGTACGAATCAAAGATTCTTGACGCCCAGGAAAAAATCGCAGACATCGAGCGCCGCCTCTTTGCCGAGTTGCGTTCGGCGATTGCCGGAGAAGCCCGCCGCATCCGCCAGACCGCGCTCGCCCTCGCTGAAATCGATGTCCTGGGAGCCCTGGCCCAAATCGCGGCCCTGCGAAGCTACTGCCGCCCCAAGTTCGACGACTCCGCAGACATCGAAATCGTCGCCGGCCGCCACCCGGTCATCGAACAATTGGAGCTGGGCAGCGGAGACCGTTTCGTGCCCAACGATCTTTTTCTCAACTCAACCACCAACGCAATCATGGTGCTGACCGGCCCGAACATGGGCGGCAAGTCCACCTATCTCAGGCAAGCCGCGCTCACAGTGATCATGGCGCAGGCAGGATCGTTCGTACCCGCGCGCTCGGCCCGGCTCGGGCTGGTGGATCGCGTGTTCACTCGCATCGGCGCCAGCGACAACCTGGCCCGTGGCCGATCCACTTTCATGATCGAGATGACGGAAACCGCCGCCATTCTGCACACTGCAACTGCGCGCTCGCTGATCCTGCTCGACGAAGTGGGCCGCGGCACTTCTACCTACGACGGCCTGGCCATCGCTTGGGCAGCCGTTGAATACATCCATGGCAGGACGAGGGCGAAGACGCTCTTCGCCACTCACTACTTCGAATTGACCGAACTGGCCGCGCAACTCTCGGGCGTGAAGAACTTTCACGTGACGGTAAAAGAAACCGGCGGCGGGATCGCGTTCCTGCGGAAAGTCGCGCCCGGCGCGGCCGACCGCAGCTACGGCATCGAGGTGGCCAAACTGGCAGGACTTCCCCACGAGGTGATCGTGCGCGCCCGCGAAGTCCTGTCCGAACACGAGAACGCAGAACGTCAGCTGATGGGACATCTCTCGCCGGGCTCAACTCCACCGGCCGTGCAGTTGACCATTTTTACGCCTTTGTCTCAAGCGGTGCTGGACAAATTGCGGGAAGTAGATTTGAATTCGCTGACTCCGTTAGAGGCGCTGAATCTGCTGGCACAGCTGAAAAAGCAGGTGGAGTGAGGTATAGCTTCTTTCTCGGAGGACTTTCTTAGCGACCTTGCGGATTGCTTGCGATCTTTGGGGTTAGGAGCCTCTTACCGCACGGGACGCTAAGAAAATCGAGATCTGATAAATAAAGTGATACCTAAATAATTATTAGTAATGCCACGACAGAACAGCTCTTCTGACATACGGCGCGGTGTCGGCCAGCTCCTGATCATTGGCTTCGACGGCACCGAAATGTCTCCCGGACTGGCCGCTCTGCTGACGCGTCTGCAACCCGCCGGCGTCATCCTTTTCGCTCGCAACATCACCGGCGGAGAGCAGACCTGCAAGCTGCTCAAGGAGTGCCGGGACTGCGTGTCTACCCCGCTCTTCGCTGCTGTCGATATGGAAGGAGGCCGCGTCGACCGCTTTCGCAACGTCATTGGCCGCACTCCTTCCGCAGCCGATGTCTTCGCCACCGGCGACCGTAAGCTTTTTCGTAAGCACGGCAAAGTGATCGGCGACTCCTGCCGGACATTGGGATTCAATACCGACTTCGCGCCGGTAGTAGACCTGGCATTCGAAGCGTCAAAGACTGTGATGAGTTCTCGCGCCGTTTCGGCGGATGCAAAACAAGCGGTTCTCTACGCGCGCGAATTTCTCAAGGGATTGCGCGCGGCCAATGTAGTCGGTTCAGCCAAACACTTTCCTGGCCTGGGTGAGGCCAACCTCGATACTCATCAGGAACTCCCGTCCATCAACAAGTCGTGGAAAAAGATCTGGGCAGAGGACCTGTACCCCTACCGGACCCTGCGCCGTGAGTTGCCCATGGTCCTGATCGGGCACGCCAACTATCCCGCGATTACGCATGACCAAAGCCCCGCATCGCTCTCCAAGAAGTGGATCACCGACGTTCTGCGCAAAAAGATCGGCTACCGCGGCCTGGTTGTCTCCGACGATCTCGAAATGGGAGGCGTGTTAAAAGCTGCGCCCATCGAGCAAGCGGCAGTCGAGCACATCCGTGCCGGCGGCGATCTCTGCTTGATCTGTCATATCGAAGAGTACGTCACCCGGTCTTATGAAGCCCTCATCAAAGAAGCTGAGAGCAACCGCAAGTTTGCCCAAAGGGTATCGGACTCCGCGGCCCGCGTGATGGCCTTCAAGAAGAAATCATCCGCTCTGAAGCGCCGCCCACCGGCCCCAACGCCAGCCAAGCTGGAGAAACTTTCGCGCCAGGTCTGGGAACTCAGCGAGCAGGTCGGTCTGTTCAAGTTGGGAGTCTCGGCCCCATGATCGTCGCGGGCGTCATGAGCGGCACCTCAGCAGACGGCATCAACGTAGCCCTGATCCGTGTCATGTCCCCCCGAACCATGTGGACGCGAGCGACTCGCCCGCGCGCCGCTGGCTCAGCTAAACTCGCTTTCAAATTCCTGGCCCAAGCCGAATATCCCTACCCGAAACCGGTCCGCCAAGCCGTGTTGGAAGCTATGAACGCCACGCGAGCCAGTGTGGCCAACCTGGCGAGATTGAATTTCCTGCTCGCCGAACTCTACGCCGAAGCTGTACTCACAACCCAACGCCGCTTCCGCCTGAAAGCAGAACTGATCGGCTGTCACGGCCAGACTCTCTACCACCAGGGCGAGCCGGCAAACTTCCTGGGCCGCAAATTGGCAGTGACTTGGCAGACCGGAGAGGGCGCTGCGATCGCTGCACGGGTGGGAGTCCCGGTGGTCTCCGATTTCCGCCCCGCCGACATGGCCGCCGGAGGCAAAGGCGCGCCCCTGGTTCCCTTCCTGGATTACTTGCTCTATCGCGACCAACAGGTCGGACGCATCGTGCAGAACATTGGCGGGATCGCAAATCTCACGGCAATCCCGGCAGGAGCATCGCCTAAACAAGTTACCGCTTTTGACACCGGCCCGGGTAACATGGTGATCGACGGAGTTACCGATCGACTCTTTGGCGAGCCCTACGATCGCGACGGCCGGATCGCTGCCTCGGGTGGGGTGCTCGAGCCGGTTGTCGCCGAAGTCCTGCGCCTGCCATTTTTTCGCCGCAAACCGCCCAAGACCGCGGGCCGCGAAGAGTTTGGACGCGAGTTTGCGCAACGTTTTTCTAAACGTTGTGGACGGGCGAGCAAAGCGGATGTGGTCGCCACAGCCACAGCTTTGACGGCGCGTTCGATCGCCGATGCTTTGCGCCGCTTCGTGCTACCGCGTCGCGGAAGTTTTCGAGAATTTGTTGTTTCCGGCGGCGGCGCCAACAATCCGACCCTGCTCGCCATGCTGGCGAATGAACTTCGGCCATTGCGCCTTACCATTCGAGCGTCCGACGAATTCGGACTGCCCTCCGAGGCCAAAGAAGCTGCCGCCTTCGCGCTCATGGCGTACCAGACGTGGAACCGTCGACCGTCAAATATTCCCTCCGCCACCGGCGCCAAGCGGCCAGTGATCCTGGGAAAGATCTCGTATGCGTGAGCTGCGCCAAAAAGAATTGTCATCCCGAGCGAAGATGGAGGCGCGCTCGCGCGCCGAAACGAGTCGCGGGACCTGCTGTTTGTTTTTGACTCTGCTGCGAATGCTTCAAGCTCTCGCATTCGTAGCGTGTTTGGCCGTCACCCTCTCCTGCGCCAGCAAGCCCGACCCCAACACCCTGGTGATGATCATTGAGAGCAGCCCTACCAACCTCGATCCCCGCGTCGGTCTGGACGCGCAATCCGAGCGCATCGATGACCTCATCTTCGACGACTTGCTTACCCGCGACGCACATCTCAACGTAACGCCAAGCCTTGCCGAACGCTGGGAGATCCCCGATCCGCTCACCTACATCTTCCACCTGCATCACGGCGTTAAGTTTCACGACGGCCGCCCTCTGACTGCCCGCGACGTGAAGTGGACTTTCGATTCTCTGTTGCAAGGAAAGATTCGTAGCACCAAGTCGGCGGTTTATCGATTCGTAGATCACATCGACGCGAGCGATGACTACACTGTCGTCTTCCACCTGAAGGAGCCTTTCGCTACCCTGCTGTGGAATCTCTCCGATGGCGCCATGGGCATTGTGCCCTACGGCAGCGGTGACGAGATCACGCGCAAACCCATCGGCTCGGGGCCTTTTCGTTTCGTCACCGCAGAGCCCGACAAGGAAGTTGTGCTTCGCCTTAACGACGAATACTGGGGCGAAAAAGCGCATCTCCAGAATCTCCGCTTTATTGTCGTGCCAGATACCACCACGCGTGCGCTCGAATTGCGCAAGGGCAGCGCCGACATCGCGATCAACGCTCTGACGTCCGATATGGTGTTGAGCCTGGAGCGCGACCCCAATCTCGCCGTCATGCACGCCCCCGGCACGGTGCTCGCCTACCTGGCTTTCAATCTACGCGATCCCATTCTCAAAGATGAGCGCGTGCGGCAGGCGCTCGCCTATGCCATCGACCGCCGCCCTTTTCTCGAATATCTGCTGCGCGGTTTTGCCCGGCCCGCCAACAGCGTCCTGCCCCCGGAGAGCTGGGCCTACAACGGCGACGTGCCTGCCTATGACCTCGATCCCGCCCGCGCCCGCCAGTTGCTCGAGCAAGCGGGATATCGCGAGATCGACGGCGTCCGCTTTCACCTCACCATGAAATCGTCCACCGACGAAAGCACGCGCCTGATGGCGGCAGTGCTGCAACAGCAACTGCGCCAGGTAGGAATCGCACTCGATATTCGCACTTTCGAATTTGCGACCTTCTTCTCCGACGTAACCCACGGCCTGTTTCAGCTCTATTCCCTGCGCTGGGTCGGGGGCAACGAAGACCCCGACATCTTCGAATATCTTTTTCATTCCTCCAAGTTCCCTCCCAACGGCGCCAACCGCGGATACTTCGCGGATCCGCGAATCGACGCGCTGGTCGATCAGGCCCGCCAGGAACTCGACCAGAACACTCGCAAACAGCTCTACGCAGAAATCCAGCGCACTCTGGCCGACGAACTGCCTTACATCAATCTCTGGTATTTCGACAACGTGCTGGTGCACTCCAGGCGAGTGCGCAACCTGACGCTGAATTCCTCCGGTAACTACGATTTTCTGAAGACAGCAGAGCTGGTCGATGGTCGTTAGTCGTCGGCCCTCAGCGAGTATTCGTTGGGTAGCACGAACGACCAACGACTAGCGACCAACGACCGATTTTCACGTGTTACCATCGAAACATAATCTTCAACTATGCATATTCTCTTCATTGGCGACATTTTTGGACGTCCCGGACGCAATATTGTTAAGGATCGTCTGTCCGGTCTGGTGAAACACCACGCCATTGATCTTGTGATCGCGAACGGAGAAAACTCCGCCGGCGGATTCGGTATTACCGGAGCGCTGGCGGAAGACCTGTTCGAGTTGGGCATCGATGTCATCACTACCGGCAACCACATCTGGGACAAGCGCGAAATCATCGACTACTTTCAGAGCGCCGACGGTAACCAGCACAGCCCGGCCCGTCGCCTGTTGCGCCCCGCGAACTATGCGCCTGACATGCCCGGCTGGGGCGTCTACGAGGGCAGCAAGAACGGCGTCCCTTACGCCGTGATCAATCTTCAGGGCCGCGTGTTCATGGCCGCGAACGACGACCCGTTTCGCGTTGCCGATCAATTATTGAAGGAGATCAAGGCCAAAGTGATTTTCGTCGACCTGCACGCCGAAACCACGTCCGAAAAACTCGCCATGGGCTGGTATCTGGATGGCCGGGTGACGGCCCTGGTCGGCACCCACACCCACATTCCAACCGCCGATGAGCGCATCATGCCCGGCGGGACCGCCTATATCACCGACGTCGGTATGACCGGGCCCTACGACAGCGTAATCGGTGTGCAAAAGGAAATGATCATCGCCCGCTTCCTGAACAACATGCCCGCGCGCTTCGAAGCCGCCACCGGCGACGTGCGCCTCTGCGCCGTAGTGGTCGATTGCGATGAGGCAACCGGCCGCTCCAGGAAAATCGAAAGACTAATGGCGAGCTGAAGTCTCTGTGATCCTGAGCGCAGTAACTCTTCGCGTCGCGAAGAAGTTACGGAGTCGAGGAACCTGCCCCGAGCGAAGCCGAGGGGACTCCTACAATCTGATCGAATCCCAAGTTCAAGAAAGCTGCATCGCGCCAAGTTCACGAACGACACGCTACTTCCTCAACTGTTTCTCCAGCTGCTCTCCGTTGCGCGCTGGAAGATACCGCAGTCCAGCCCGCGCCAGCGCCGCGTACACAGCTCTCGCTTCTGGAATTTTCTTCAGCTCCTTCAGGTGTTGTCTCACAACCAGTGCATCCCCGCGCACAATCGGTCCGCTGAACGCTCCCGCCGGACCAAACTCCGCATAGTTGGCCAAAGTCTGCCGCACAATCGGCAGCATCTTCCTGCGGGCCTCGGCAGTTGAAAGTCCCGCCGCGCGCGCCACTTTTTCTCCGGTTACCAGTAGTGCAATCAGCAAAGGCGAAGTAAACGCGCCCCACGCGTGATAAGCTATCTTCTTATTCCTGGAAATCGAAAATACCTCCGCGTCCAAATCCCTTACAATTCTGCGAGCCACGCGCACCGCGGCCGGATCGCCTTCGAGCGCAAAGGGCACATTCTTGAGTGAAGGAACCGATCGCTGTACAAATGTCATCAGAGGATGGAGCGAAGCCACCGAGGCACCGCGAAGCCGCAATCCGCGCAGTTCGTCGCTCGACAATGCTCCGCTTGAGTGCAACGCGGTCTTACCTTTCCAGTCCACCACCTGTGCGAGTCGCCGCGCTGCCCGAGCAATCTCGCGGTCGGGCACGCTGAACCAGACTAGGTCTCCGTCAAGCCGCGATCGCGCCCCCGTCGCCCTGGCCTGTACTAGTTTGGCGAGTGCGCGGGCTTTCCGGCGAGATGCACTACTGCCTCCGAAGACGATCTCGCTGATATGGTATCCCGCCCGCCTCAGTTCCAGTGCCAGCGCACTCCCCAGCCTTCCCGGCCCTACAATCGCGATCCGCGGCTTGAATGCCATCGCCGCAGCATAGCATTTCCCTTCGCGGCGGCTGTCCGGCGGGCGCTACGAAACTCTTTACGAGGTTTCACTCCGGATCGACTCGGCCGCGCTGCAGCGCCTGCTCCTTTATAGTATTTCCCATGCCCAAATCATCCCCAAAGAAGCCCCGCACTATCAAGGCCCGCGTGCTCTCCTCCCGCGAGGTCTACCACGGACCCGCGTTCCGCGTGACCGCTGATCAAGTTCTCGAACCCAGCGGCGTGCGCACCCGGCGCGACATTGTGCACCACTCCGGTTCCGTAGTGATCCTCGCGGTCGAAGAGGGCGACTCCGAGCCCCGTGTCCTGCTCGAACGCCAGTACCGTCATGCAGCTCGCCAAATGCTTTGGGAGCTGCCCGCCGGACGAATTGACAAAGGTGAAAATGATTTGCACGCCGCCAAACGCGAACTCCTCGAAGAGACTGGCTACACCGCGAAGCGGTGGCGTCGCATTCTGCGCTTTTACGCCAGCCCTGGCTTTTTGGCCGAGGCCATGAATCTGTACCTCGCGCGCGGCCTACGCGCCGGCCCGGCTCAACCCGAGCCGGATGAAGTCATCCACGTGCGCATGGTGCCGCTTTCGGCCGCCGTTCGGATGGTTATGCGCGGTGCTATTAAGGACGGCAAGACGATTTCTGGCATCCTCTGGTTGAGCCAGTCTCGGGAGAGTTCAAAGCCGCACCGATAGCGGCCTTTCTGTACTGCAATGTCTTGACAGTACTCTTCTCTAGCAGCACAATTGCCTGAAATGCAGGGTACGGCCTCGCGTCGCAAGAGAACGTGCCCAGGGGGCGTACGTGGAACGTTTGAAAGGTACGGTAAAGTGGTTTAACAACGCCAAGGGCTACGGCTTTATCGGACGCGACGATGGCAGCCCTGATGTGTTCGTGCATTACAGCGCGATCACGTCGGAGGGTTACAAAAGTCTGCAGGAAGGCGATCACGTCGAGTTCGAGGTCACCCAAGGACAAAAGGGCCCGCAAGCCGCCAACGTCACCAAAGCGTCTTAACGAGACTGAAGCCAGGCCCTCTCGGGATTACTACCGTTGTCCGACGGCCCGGTTTTTGGTCGCGCCGGCGTTCCTTCGACTCCTCCCAGGACAGGCCCGTCGGCTGTCGCGAGGGCATCTTGCCCTCGCCCGCGCCCATAGCAATCTACCTCAATCGCCCCACCTTCCCCTTCAGCCCCAACTTGTTTAATCTTTACCGCAATGGATAACAAAGCCATCGCCGGCATACTCTACGAAACCGCCGATCTGCTCGAAATCGACGGCCAAGATTCCTTTCGCATTCGCTCCTACCGCAACGCCGCCGAAGCCATCGAGGCCCAAACCCAGCAGATTGCCGACCTGATCAACGAACCCAAGAAAGTGCTCGCCATCCCCGGCATCGGCAAAGGCATGCTGGTAAACCTGCAGGAAATGTTCAAAGAGGGCAAGCTTTCGCTGCACGCGGAACTGCTCAAGAAGTACCACCCGTCAATGCTCGACCTGCTCAAGATCCAGGGCCTGGGGCCGAAGACCATCGCCCTCATCTGGAGCGCCTACCAAGTGAGTGATTTGGAAGGCGTGGCCAAACTCGGCGCGAGAGGGAAAGATACGCGAGCTTCCCCGCATGGGGGAGAAGCAGGAGCAAAAACTGCTCAAGGCCATCGAAGACTATCGCCGCATCGCCGGGCGCTTCCTGCTCGATGCCGGCGAACGAGAGGCCGATAAAATCATCGAGCACCTTCGCGACTATTCCGGAGTAGAAAAAATAACCCCAGCCGGCTCGCTGCGCCGTGGACGCGAAACTGTGGGCGACCTCGACATCCTGGTGACCGGCAAGGCCTGCTGCGATGACGCCGCCCGCGAAAAGCTCATCGAACATGTCATCAAGCTTCCTGGCCTAATGGAAATCATCGCCCGCGGCGAGAACAAAGTCAGCTTTCGGCTACGCGGCGGCATGCAGGTCGACGTGCGCCTTCTACCACCCGAATCGTTCGGTGCGGCGATGCAATATTTCACCGGCTCGAAGGCCCACAATGTGGCCTTGCGTCAGCGCGCCTTGAAGATGGGTTACACCCTCAGCGAGTACAGCCTGGCCAAACTCGACACCGAAAAACCGGTTGCCGGAAAAACTGAGGAAGAAATTTACGCCAAGCTCAAGCTGGACTACATTCCTCCCGAACTGCGCGAAAACCTGGGCGAAATCGATGCCGCCGAGGCCCGCACTCTGCCAACGCTGATCACACAGGCCGACTTGCAGGGCGATGTTCACATGCACACCGTCGAGACCGATGGACGCAACACCATCGAAGAAATGGCCGAGGCTGCCAAAGAGCATGGCTACAAATACATGGCCATCACCGACCATTCGAAGAACCTGGCTTTCGCCAATGGCCTCGACGACAAGCGCGCGGTCGAACACATCCAGCGCATTCGCGCCGTCAACGACAAACTCGGGGACATCAGAATTTTCGCCGGCATCGAAGTGGATATCCTCGCCGACGGAGCCCTCGACCTCTCTGACTCAGTTCTCGAGCAGATGGACATCGTCATCGCCAGTGTGCACTCGCACTTTAATCAGACTCCGGCGGAGATGACCGACCGCCTGCTCAAGGCGGTCGAGAATCCCAACACTTCGCTGCTCGGCCATCCCACCGGCCGCCTGTTGCTCCGGCGCGAGGCCTACGCGTTTGACATTGATGCCGTGCTGAAGGCAGCCGCTCAGAAAAAGGTGGCCATGGAACTGAACGCCTATCCCGATCGCCTCGACCTCAACGATCGTCATCTCCGGCTGGCGAAAGAGCACGGCGTGAAAATCGTAATCAACACCGACTCCCACCACACCTCTCACATGGACAAGATTCGCTTCGGCATACTGCAGGCGCGCCGCGCCTGGCTCACCAAAGAAGACGTGTTGAATACATTGCCGGTGCAGAAGTTTGCCAAAGCCATGAAGCATGCGTGGTAAAAGGTGCAGCTTCGCCCACGAGAGTTTCGCTGTCATGCTGAGCGCAGTGATGGCTTCGCCTCGCGAAGCCATCACGGAGTCGAAGCACCCTGTGAGCGACATCGAAGCCGTTCCTTCCCCCGATTTACCGGTTGCCCATCCTGCCAGAACAAAATGCGCATCGCTTCCGACCGCGTCGCATCTATTGCGTAATGGAATTCCGACAACTTGGCCGTTCCGGCCTGAAAGTACCCGCACTTAGTTTTGGCACAGGCACATTTGGCGGTGGCACCGAATTCTTTCGCGCCTGGGGCGCGAGCGACGTGGCCGAAGCCACCCGACTGGTCTCCATCTGCCTCGAGGCCGGGGTCAATCTTTTCGACACTGCCGACGTTTATTCCGCTGGCCTCTCCGAGGAAATTCTTGGTAAGGCGGTCGAAGGACGCCGCCAGGATGTCCTGATCTCTACCAAAACCACCTTCCGCATGGGTAAGGGGCCGAACGATGTGGGATCCTCACGTCATCATTTGATCCAGGCCTGCGAAGCCAGCTTGCGGCGGCTAGGCACCGACTACATCGATATTTACCATCTTCATGGATTCGACGCGCTCACCCCCGTCGAAGAAGTTCTGAGCACGCTTCACCAACTGATCGAAAGCGGTAAGGTACGGTACGTAGCCTGTTCCAATTTTTCCGGCTGGCACGTGATGAAGTCGCTTGCCGCTGCCGACCGCTATGGCTGGCCGCGTTACGTGGGACACCAAGTCTATTATTCGCTGATTGGAAGAGAGTACGAATGGGAACTGATGCCCCTCGGTCTTGATCAGGGAGTTGGCGCCCTGGTCTGGAGTCCGCTCGGGTGGGGTCGTTTGACGGGAAAGATTCGGCGCGGCCGACCCTTGCCCCCAGGCAGCCGCCTTCATCAGACCGCCGAGAACGGGCCGCCCGTAGCTGACGAACATTTGTACAAAGTTGTCGACGCTCTGGAGCAGGTCGCCAGGGAAACTGAAAAGAGCGTGCCGCAGGTCGCTCTGAACTGGCTCCTGCGGCGGCCCACCATTTCGACGGTGATCATCGGCGCCCGGAATGAGGATCAGTTACGCCAGAACCTGGCTGCAGAAGGATGGTCGCTCTCGCTATCGCAGATCGCAGTTCTCGATCGTGCCAGCGAGCAGACGGCCATCTACCCTTACTGGCACCAGTGGCAGTTTGCCGAACGCAACCCGCTGCCTGTTCCTGACTAAACAAAATGGAGGACGGGTGTCTGCGCCCGGCCCGTCTCTCCAGTTCCACATGGCCCCGGCACGAGCAGCCGCTCGCGCCCCACATTTCACTTGGCGCTCTTGTAGACTTCGCCGCCCTTCATCACGAATACGATTTTTTCCATGACCGTGATGTCCGCCAGCGGGTCGCCCTGCACTGCGATGATATCTGCAAACTTTCCCGGTTCGAGCGTTCCAATTTCATCCGAGCGTCCTAACAACTCGGCTCCATTCACCGTCGCCGCTCGCAGGGCGTCGATCGGCGTCATGCCTCCGTTCACCAGCGCGCCGAATTCTTTCGACACAAAGTCCGCGTCGTCGTCTATGCCATAGGCGATTTTCAGATGGTGCGCCAGCGCCCGCCTGAACGCGGGGCCCTGCTCTTTGACAATAGCTACCCCCTTGGCGAAGCTGACCGGATCACGCCCCTGCGAGAGCCCGGTCTGCAAATCGTGCTGGAAGCAGAAGAGCGTCGGCACCAGCCAGGTACCGTGCTGTTCCATCAGCCGAGCCCCCTCTTCATCCAATACTGTGCCATGTTCGATCGAGTCCACGCCGGCGCGCACCGCCGCTTTGATTCCCTCCGCCCCTTCGGCGTGGGCCATCACTTTCTTTCCCGCGCGATGCGCCACCTCGACCGCCTTGGCCATCTGTTCTTCGCTCAACTCCTCGACCCGGTAATCGCTGAGTGGATCCATCACTCCGCCGGTCGCCATCAACTTGATCCAGTCCGCGCCGTATTTGATATCGCGCCGCACCGCTCGACTCACATCGTCAACCGTGTCGGCGATGTTAGGACGCCGTGCCAGTTGTTGATCGGGCGCCAGCACATCCGCGTCTCCATGCCCTCCGTTCACTGAAACAAAGTTCCCCGCGGAAACCATTCGCGGTCCCCGGATCAGCCCTCTGTCAATGCTGTTGCGCAGCGCCAGTTGTGCATATCCCGGATCGTCTTCGCCTGCATCCCGCAACGCGGTGAATCCGTGGTCCAGCCAGGTCTGGATGTTGTGCACTCCCCACAACGCCTTTTGCGCCGAAGACATCCGCAATCCGGCGGCGGAGGATTGGTCCTTCTGGTTCCCCAGCACATGCGCATGCGAATCAATTAACCCTGGAACCACCGTGTATCGGGAAAGGTCAACGGTCGAAATGCCAACCGGGGCTGAGTCCGCAATCCGCAGAATGCGGTCCTTCGCAATCAGGATGTAAGCGTTGGTGCTCACCCGCCCGGTCCGTACATCGATCAACCGCCCGGCGCGAACCGCGGAAGTCGCCACCGCCTCCTGCTGGGCAGGCACAAGCGCAGCCAGGAAACAAAGCAGAAAGCACACGCCTGCGGTGAAACGCACTCTTCTCGAATCCATCCCTACCCTCCGTGTCCGAGGAACGAACCAGCATACGAGGCGCCGCGGCACGCGGCAAGAACTGCGCTGGTTACGAGTTCAGTCGGCCTTGTAGATTATTCAAGGCGTCATCCCGAGCTTGTGAGGGATCTGGTGTGGAGCGAATCGTACGCTGCGGCCAACATCTGGATGGCGCGCGTCCGATCCTTCGGAACTGAAGCCCCCGAAGGATGACTCCGGATCGAGGAAATTGTTCAGATAGATCAATACGCCGCGCCCAACCGGCTGACGCGGGAAGTTGTAGCGAAGATGTGGAGCGTTCGCTTCAGAAGCGTATAGAATTACGGCAGGCGAAGCCCACCATGCCTGAAGACATCCCCTCTACCACACCGCCGCCTCCTGCCCCGGAGCCGACTCCGGAGCCAGGCTCGTCTCCAATGATGGACCTGGGCCCTGGTCCGGGAATCAATATCGCCGAAGAATTTGGCACCGCGAAACGCAACCTTCCGCCGGCAAAGATTGTAGCCATCGTTCTAGGGATCGCCGCGGTCCTCCTCGGTATCTTTGCCTTCGTGGATCGAGCAAAGCCTCAGGGCAACGGTTCAGTGGACAATATTGCCGTCGCGGAAATTCCGGACCAGCATGCGGTCATGGTGGCGGTGAACATCACCCTGCACAATTCAGGCGAGAAGTCTCTGTGGGTCCACGACATCAAAGCAAAGATTGCAACCGACGGTGGCGAATTCACCGATGAAGCCGCGTCCGCCGTGGACTTCGACCGTTACTTTCAGGCTTTTCCGGTGCTGAAGGAGCACGCCCTGGCGGCGATACCGCCGGAAACCAAGATCCCTCCCGGCGGCCAGACCCAAGGCACGATCGTGGTGACCTTTCCGGTGACCAAGGACGACTTCGACAGGCGGAAGGCGTTCAGCGTGGCAATCCAGCCATACGACCAACCGCTGCCCGTGGTGTTGAACAAATAAAGAACTTCTACTGGTGCTTCTGGAGAATCTTTCTGCGCGCCAGGTGGGTTGATGCAGTAGGCTTGATATCGTCGTACTTCATGCAACTGATCGAACCATCTACTTCTAGCACCGCCAGCGCAACCTCAGGCAACCCTGATATGCCATGTTCGCGCAAGGCCTGATGCAACTCGTCCAAGCTGACGTGCTCCCGGGCCATGTGGGCGGCGATGATCTGGCCATCGTGCACCAGCAAGCTGGGCTGGCCCTGGACCATTTTTCGGAAGCGCCGATTTCCGCCGGAAAGCTCAGCAATCACGTAGTTGAGCAGCAGCAGGGTCGAGGCGGCGACGATACCGCCCAGGACCGACGTGTCCGGACCGGTCATCGCGTTTTGTACAGCGTTGCTCAGAAGGAGCAGCAGGGTCAGATCGAAGGGGGTCATCTGCCCGACTTCGCGCTTGCCACTTAACCGCATGCCCAGCAGAACGACGGCGTAGATCACTGTCGTCCGCAGCGCGATACCGATCAGGACATGAC
This sequence comes from Terriglobia bacterium, assembly GCA_963803655.1. Classification (GTDB taxonomy): domain Bacteria; phylum Acidobacteriota; class Terriglobia; order Terriglobales; family Acidobacteriaceae; genus JAIQFF01. Next base: position 40,737 of record CAWDNR010000003.1, on the reverse strand, counting down.
CGCCGGGATACATGCGCCTTACTGGGTCGCCGTGATCGGCGTGGGGGCACCCTTCGGCGTGCTCAGATATCCGGTGGCCTTGTTCTTATCCACACTCCAGACCACCAGTTCATAGAGCATGCGGTCGCGTCCGCTATAGAACTGGATGGGTTCGCTGACGTTGCGATCTTTTTTCTCGATGGTCTTGTCGTCCGAGGTGACGTTTAGAGTGAACTTGCCCTTCTTCGGGTCCGTCTTCCTCAATTGCAATCCAACGGTGGAGATGGGCTGGGATTTGGCTCCTTTGATCAGAGTGAATTCATAGTAGTTGCGGTCGCCCTTGTGCTTAAGGACTTCCAAGTCTCCGCGGGTGTTGGCAATCAGACCGCTCTGCACTCCCAGGTCGCCAATCGTGCTCTGCAGCTTTGCTTTGGTAGCTTCCAGGTCGGCCTTGGTCGAGGCCACATCGGTTTTCACGCCACCGACATCGGTCTTGACTCCCGCCACTTCCCCACTGACCGCGCTGATCTGCTGCTTCTGCTGCTCCGCCAGACGCGCTTCCGAAGCCTTCTGCTGCCGCATCAGCTCGGCGGACCGCGCCGCCATCTCTTTCTTGGTCATGCCTAGTTGCGTGGCCAGGGTCTCATCGTCGGCTTCAGCGGACTGCATGCGCTTGCTCAGGTCGGCAATCTGCGCGCTGCTGGCCGCCTGGTCCTTGCTCGCTTTGTCGAGACGCCCGCGCAGATCAAAGATGAAATAGAGCGAGCCTGCGACGTAAATGACCGCAAGCGCCAACAGGATCCACTTACCCGCACTACCTTCCGACGCGTCCGGAACCTCGCCCTCATCCGCCATAAAGTTTCCTCCACTGTTTAGATTGCAATGTTGAAGCAATTGTTGAATACCGAGCGCGTAGTGTCAATTGCCAGAATGGTGCAAGCCCAAGGCTTCGAGGGACGACTTCGGAGGGGAGCGGGGGTTGGCTCCGGGCAGTTTTCACCCGCCTACGCCGTCCTGAATCGCCGCGTTTACCGCCGGGAGGATGCCGAGGTCCACATAAATAGGTCGAATTAACTTTCGGATCGCCGCCATTTGTGTGGCAAACCAGACGGCGCCCGCGACACAACACACTCCACTCAACATCACGGTACGAGGCGCGCCGATGGCATCAGCCAGAACGCCCGCGAGCAAGCTCCCGAAAGGCGCCATCCCCACGAAAGCCATAGCATAGAAGCTCATCACCCGGCCCCGTTTGCTATCTTCCACAATGGTTTGGATGATTGTGTTGCTGGCGGCCATCTGTTGCATCATCCCGAAACCGCACACCAACATGAGAACCATCGACAGCCAGAACATCCGCGACATCCCAAACAAGATCAGACCTACGCCGAGCGATGCAGTTGCAATTGGAATCATTCTGCCCAGCCCCAACACGCTCTTTCTCAGAGCCAGCGATACCGCCGAAACCAGCGCCCCTATTCCCACAGCGCCCATCAGAAACCCCAGCGTATGCGGACCGCCCTTCAAAATCTTTCCGGCAAAAATCGGCATAAGCACGGTAAAGGGCCAACCCATCAGGCTGACCATCGCGAACAGCAGCAGAATGGTACGCACGGGTGCGAATCCGGAAACGTACGCCCAACCTTCTTTTAGCTGGGCGAGCATAGAGTCCACGGTAGGTTTCACTATCCCGGATTGCAATCGCATCGCCACAAGCGAGGCGATGACAGCGATGTAACTGATGCCATCGATCAGGAAGCAGTAACCTTCGCCGGACAGCGCAATCACCGCACCCGCCAGCGACGGGCCCACCAACCGGGCCAGGTTGACCATCGATGAATTCAGAGCGATGGCGTTCCCCAAGTCTTGCTTGTCTTCTACCATTTGCACCAGAAAGGCCTGCCGGGCCGGCATATCAAAGGCATTGATCAACCCCTGGAACGCGCTGAGCCCAGATGATCTCCTGAATATTGATGTGGCCGGCGAGAGTGAGCACGGCTAGCGCGAGCGACTGGATCATGCGCCAAGATCTGTGTAACCAGCAACACCTGGCGGCGATTGAGCCGGTCAATCCAAACCCCGGCAAACGGGGCGAAGAGGAAAGTGGGTATCTGTCCCGCGAATCCCACCACGCCCAGTAAGAAGGCCGAGCCGGTCAGCCGATAGACGAGCCAACTGGTCGCCAGTCGCGTCATCCAGGTGCCGATCAGGGAGATGCTCTGGCCGCCGAAATACAACCGAAAGTTTCGATGCCGCAGCGATCGCCAGGCGCGCGATATCCCAGGCTTGCTGATCGAAGCAGAAGGGGTCGGGGAAATCTCGGCGCTCACAGGATTCCATTTTGCCACTTCAGCTCAGATGCCGAAGTCGCCCACTTTTCGAGAAATGGCATTCTAACTGCCATATTTAATGGTAATATACCACTATGAATACCACTCTCACCATCGATAAGGCTGGCCGCGTTGTCCTGCCCAAACCCGTGCGTGACGCCCTGCAGATCAGCCCCGGCGATTCTCTGGAACTCGAAAGCTCCGAGGACCATATCATTTTGCGCCCCGCGAAAGGCAGAGCGCGCATGTACAAAAAGCAAGGGGTGTGGGTGCTTCACGGCGACGCTCCTCTTCCCGCCAGTGCTGTAGAGGACACCATCCGCAAGGTTCGCCGCGAGCGTGAGCGGGCAATCCTGGGCAAGCACCGGTGAGACACTTCTTTGACACGTCAGTCCTGGTGCCTGTTTTTATCGACCAGCATATACATCATGAAGCCAGCCTCAGGGCATATCTCAAGGCGGACAAGAAGCACGATTGCTGTGGCGCTCATAGCCTCGCAGAGGTTTACTCGACCCTAACTCGCCTTCCCCCTAGCCACCGAGCGAGTGCAGACCAGGCGATGTTATTTCTGGAAGACATGGAGCGCAGAATGACCTTTATTGCGCTGGACCCTGAAGAATACTGGGCCGCCATTGCCGACGCTGCGAAAACCGGCGTCGTTGGAGGTTTGACGTACGATGCACTGCTGGGCCGCTGCGCACTAAAGGCCAAGGCTGAGACGATCTACACGTGGAACGTCGGCCATTTTCAACAGTTGGGAACTAACGTAGCAAGGCTGATAAGGACTCCGTAATTTGACCTCGCTCGACGACTACAGCTTCACCTTCCGCAAGCGCAGCGAATTCGTAATCACCGAAACCGAACTCAAACTCATGGCCGCCGCCGCCAGAATCGGACTAAGCAACAGACCGAAGAACGGATAGAGCACGCCGGCCGCGACCGGCACTCCCAGCGAGTTGTAGACAAACGCAAAGAACAGGTTCTGCCGGATGTTGCGCATGGTCGCTTGGCTGAGTTTGCGAGCCCGCACAATCCCGGCGAGGTCGCCTTTCACCAGGGTGATGCCACCGCTCTCCATCGCGATGTCCGTGCCGGTGCCCATGGCGATGCCCACATCGGCCTGCGCCAGTGCGGGCGCATCGTTGATGCCATCGCCGGCCATGGCAACGGTCCGTCCTTCTTTCTGCAGCCGCTGCACCACCGCGGATTTCTTGCCGGGCAAAACTTCCGCCTCGAATTCGTCGATGCCCAGGGTCCTGGCCACCGCTTCCGCCGTGGCGCGGCTGTCGCCAGTAAGCATCACCACTCGCAGGCCCTCACGCTTGAGTTGGCTCAAGGCTTGAGCCGCCGAAGCTTTGATCGAATCCGCAATGCCGATCGAGCCCGCCGCCTGGCCGTCCACCGCAATCAGGATCACGGTCTGTCCGCCACGACGCAGCTCTTCCGCTTTCTGCACCAGCGCCGCCGCAACAATTCCGTTCTCTTCCAACAGCCGCGGGTTTCCGATCAGAACTTTCCGGCCGTCCACCCGCCCGCTTACTCCTAGCCCGGTGTGAGACTGAAAGTCACTCTCGTTCCCCAAGACCAGGCCGCGGCTTCTGGCCGCTTCCACCACCGCAGCGCCAAGCGGATGCTCGCTTCCCTGCTCCAAGCTGGCCATCAGGCGCAGCAGCTCATTTTCATCTCGACCCGCCGTTGCAAAGACGGATGCCACTCGCGGCTTGCCGTCCGTCAGAGTGCCCGTCTTGTCAATTACCAGCGTGTCCACTTTCTCCATCAGTTCAAGCGCTTCCGCATTCTTGATCAGCACCCCAGCTTGAGCGCCGCGTCCCGTCCCGACCATGATCGCAATCGGTGTCGCCAGCCCCAGGGCACATGGACACGCAATAATCAGCACCGCTACCGCGTTGACCAAGGCATGCGCCAGCCGCGGTTCGGGCCCGAAGAAACTCCAGGTCGCAAACGTCAGCATCGCAATCGCAATCACCGCCGGAACGAACCAGCCCGCCACCCGGTCCGCCAACCTCTGAATGGGAGCGCGGCTGCGCTGTGCCTGGCTGACCATGCGCACAATTTGCGCCAGCAGGGTTTCGCCTCCCACCCGTTCGGCGCGCATCACCAGCGACCCTGTACCATTCCCCGTCGCCCCAATCAGGCGACTACCGGGTCCCTTGCTTACAGGAATCGACTCGCCCGTGATCATCGACTCATCCACGCCACTCGTACCCTCAAGCACGGCGCCATCCACGGGTATTTTCTCTCCCGGACGCACCCGCAAGCGATCGCCCGGAATCACCTGCTCGAGCGGTATATCTTGCTCCCGGCCATCGCGCACCACTCGCGCCATCTTGGGCGACAAGTCCAGCAAAGCTCGAATAGCCGCGCCCGTACGGGTGCGAGCGCGCAGCTCGAGCACTTGCCCCAGCAGCACCAGCGCGGTGATCGCCGCTGCCGCTTCGAAATAGAGCGCAGGTGTTCCGCCCATCTCGCGGAACGAAGCGGGAAATATTTGCGGAAAGACGGTTGCGACCAGGCTGTACAGATAGGCCACGCCCGTCCCCATCGCGATCAGCGTGAACATGTTGGTCGAGCGATTGACAATTGAGGTCCAGCCGCGCTGAAAAAATGGCGACCCGCCCCACAGCACAACCGGCGTGGCCAGAATCAATTCAATCCAGGGCTGCCACCCCGCAGGCAGAAGCCGCTGCATGCCGGGCAGCATGTGACCCATCGCAATCACCAATAGCGGAACGGTCAGCGCCACGCTGATCCAGAAGCGGCGCGTCATGTCCGCCAGTTCAGGATTGTCTTTTTCCTGTGCGGGGACCGTGCGCGGTTCCAGCGCCATGCCGCAGATCGGACAGTTGCCCGGCCCGGAGCGCACAATTTCCGGATGCATAGGGCATGTATAATCCACGCGCGTCGCGGACGTCGGCATCTCCGGTTCCAGCGCCATTCCGCAACGCGGACAAGCCTCTGGCTTAGCAGAACGCACTTCCGGACACATCGGACAGACGTAGGCGCCCGTCGCTGCAGAAGTTCGGACTAACGAAGCCGAGGATGGCGGAATTGCATTTGCCGGAGGGGCCACGACATCGTTCAGCGCAGTCGCCTTTGCGGTAGCAGCGAGGTTCACGATCTGCAATCCCGCCGCTGCCGTCGGACGCGGAGCCAGGTACTTCTGCGAATCGGCGCGGAACTTCTCCAGGCAAGAACCGCAGCAGAAGTAGTATGTGTTCCCGGCATGATCCAGCTTGTGCTTCGCGGTAGAAGGTTCCACATTCATTCCGCAGACTGGATCTTTCACCGTGGTTGAAGACTTGGCAGAGTTTTCCATAGTTGGCAGCGCCGGCCGCAGCAATATCAGCCGGAGAACATTAGATTCATTCGCTTATACAATCGATTGTTGTATCTTCAAAGGGAGAACAGATACGGCAACGGATCGCAGTGATCCAAGGGTTATGAGGTTATGCTTTGCGCACTTTGCGCATCCTTGGCGTCCTTCGCGGTCATGCTTTGCCCTACCCAAGAAAGGTCCAGATGACCCAGTTGGAAGTGGCTTACCGCTACCACACTCCTGTGCGAGAGGCGACCATGCGCGCCCTCGACAACCTGCGCGAAGTGTATGGCGTCCGGCGAATTACGTTCAACGAAGCGGAACACATCGTTCGCGTCGAGTTTGACGCGTCGCGCTTCAAGGAACCCGTGATTGCTGGCTTGTTGCGCCGTAGCGGACTGGATCTGGGCGACCAACTGGTTTTGGCGCAAATGGCTCTGCGCCCTTAGCTCAAACTAAGTCCGATTGATTTACTGAGTCCGATTGGATTTGGAGTGGAAGACGAATCCGAAGAACAGCCGTTTGGAGAGGGGGAGGGCTGTTTCCTCTTAAAAATGCAAGGGGCGCTCAAGAAAACCTCTGGCCGAAGTTTTTTCTCTGGAGCGCCCCGTTGCGCGCCACTTCGTCTGTTTAGATGTAAAGCATCCCCGTTGCCACTCTCAAGTTGCTGAAAACGCTACGTCCAAGCCTTCAGTAATCGAGTAGGAATTGCCCTTTAGGGGGAAAGATTTACGTTGAGCCGAACCCTTGGCACGAACCCTGCCGAATCCCTGTGGAAATCCGCCAAAACCCTTGACCGTAGCCAGTTTTGGCCGACAGCATGACCGCGAGGTACAAGTCATTGTTTTTCCATGTTGCTTCCATCACCTTCGAGCGGCCGCGATCAGCCGCACAGCGACGCAATGCCCAAGGCGCAAGCCCTGGGTCCAGAAGGCGAGGTGGATAGCCCTGAAAGGGCGAAATAGGTTAGCGCCACAAAACCTAGGTTAGCGCCACAAAACCAATGTAGGCGCGCCCCCGTCTCAAACACCTCGCTTGCCCCCGAGCTCATCGTCCCAGCGGCGCACCCGGCAAATGTTCGGCCTTCCACCGCATCGCCGCCGTGATTCGGGTGCGTCCGCTGGGATGATCGAAAAACATGAATTCTTCGATCGGCCCCGGATCGAGTTTTCGATATTCCCCCAGCATAAGATCCACTTCCGCTTCTCCGTCCGGCTGCTGGCCGGCATTAATGCCGTACATGTCAGCTTCGTACTCCATGGTGCGGGTAATCGTGTTGTCCACCGGAGTAAGCACAAAGGAAAAAATCGTCAGCAACAGCGCCGCGAAAGGCACCACCGCAAGATCGGTCATGCCCCTGATCCCCCAGTTCACTCCCCAGCGCGCCAACCCGGCATTGAGAGCCCAGTTCAAAAGAGCAAACATAAGCACCATTTCCACCCCGGTAAATACCAGGCCCTTGAACTGATGATTCAACACGTAGTGACCCATTTCGTGGCCCATCGTCGACTCGATTCCAGCCAGCGAGCAGCGCTTCAGCAAATTGTCATTGAGCGAGATCCGCGTGGTTCCGGCAAAACCGCTCACGTTCGCGCTCACCCGGTCGGACTGGCGCGATGCGTCAAACACATACACCTCTGTGGCGGGAATCCCGTTGGCCCGCGCCAGGCTCAGGATCGGCCCCTTGAAACGCGGGTCCTCGAGCTTGGTAAACTTGTTGAACAGCGGAGAAATAAAAACCGGCGCAATCAACACCACGAACGCAAGAAAGATCAGCGCCACCGCGCTGCCCCACACCCACCAGTTCTTGCCCAACCGCCTGACCACGCCAAACAAGATCACCAGCAGAATGGCCCCCAGCACCACCGTCACCCCCAGCCCGACCACCTGGTCGCGCATCCATTGCCCGAACGACTGATTGGAGAGCCCATACTGGTGCTCCCGAAAATAGCCCTCATAAACCGTCAGCGGAAAAGTGATCACCGAGACCACAAGGCCAAACTGCACCCAGTACAACGCCGTCTGCAGCGGCTTGAAGCGTGTGGCACGCTCGGCCAAATCGCGCATCCGCGCCGACCACCGAAAGCGCAACAAAATCCACATCACCAACACGGTGGATAGAAAATCCCACAGCAGAAGCCAGTAGCCGCCTTCAAAGTAAGCGTCCGAACGCGCCCGCTGGGCGACGGGGACACTGGCAAGATACGCATCCACCGCGGCTTTGACGTCAAACGGTTGCGCAGCCGCGGCGCTTCCACTTCCCCCCGTCAGATTGGTGTCGGACGTCTGCGCCTGCGCCGACCTGTCGAGGCCAGCGGAAAAAAACAAGGTCAAAAAAAGGATGCCCAAAACAATCGTTCGTCCGTTCCAGTTCATGGCGCCTCCGCCCGTGGAGATGGTGATCCGCGCCGGGCATCTTATCAAGTTCCCAGGCTTTCGCTATAATCGAAGTCGCCGCAGACCGTCACACCCTCATTGCGCCCTTAGCTCAGCTGGATAGAGCGTCTGGCTACGAACCAGAAGGTCGGGAGTTCGAATCTCTCAGGGCGCACCATTCTTCTCAAACACATAGCGCAACCTGAGCACTCTCGATTCTGGGTGCAACTTCGCGCAATTGGACGTTTCCAGCAGGCGGAAACTCGAATCCCAGCCCACACTGCTCTGCGCAGAGCTGGCGAAATTCGATGTCTTCTCGCACGCGGGAGTAAACATCGGTGATTGACTTGCATGCGTGCCCGATCCAGAATCGGATGAGGTCTTCGGGTATGCGCTGTTTGCCTTGATGGCCGCCAGCGCGCGCATGCTACCGGTATCGGACGGAGTCCTGGACCACCGCCGAAGAATGGGCTCGAGTATCTGGGAGTATTTGTGGCTGCTAGCGCATGTGACCGCTGAGAATCCTGACGGCAGTGGGAAATCGCTGGGCATCGTCAACCTTGGCGACCCGGTCCCAACGAACCGGATAGCCGCGGATTTAGACCGATCGCGAGATGCTACTCTCACCAACCTTGAGAAGTTGGAGGCTGGCAACTACATCGAGCGCGCGGCCGCTGCGGGTCACGCATAGGGTTACAGGGTGCATCTCCTCACGGAGTGACGTTCGGCCCAGACATTCGCGTTTTGGAACCGCCCCAATCGTCGCAATAAGGAGATTTATTGCCGCCGCCCGCAAAGGCCAGCCTCCCTACCATCCGACAAAGGCTCAACCTCCTTTTCGTTCGTCTTACTCCGACCGAACGTCAGCGACTCTTGCTGCTCACCATCTTGAGCGGCGGTCTGTGTGGCCTGGCGGCCGTGTGCTTTCACGTCGGTATCGGTAAGGCAGAAGATCTAGTGATCAACCGGGCGCTGGCCACGCCTTTTCCGATCTGGATTTACCTCGCTATTCTCACGCCGGCTGTCGGCGGTTTGCTGGTCGGCCTCGCCCTGCACTATTGGGTGCCGGGTGCCGTCGGCAGCGGCGTACCGCAAGTGAAGGTGGCCTATGCGCTGCACGCTGGACACGTGCCCTTTCGCGATGCGGTCGGCAAGTTCGTCCTCGGGATCGCACAGATCGGCAGCGGCGGATCGTTGGGCCGTGAAGGGCCGACCGTTCAGATTTGCGCCGCGATCTCAAGCCTCGTGGCGCGGACGTTTTCGCTTTCACGTCAAAGCCAACGCCGGATGGCTTCGGTGGGCGTCGCAGCCGGCATTGCCGCGGCATTCAATGCGCCCATTGCAGCCGTCACCTTTACTCTGGAAGAGGTCATCGGCGACCTCGATCAAACCATGCTTTCCGGCGTAATCGTGGCCGCTGCAATCGCGGCTGCCGTGGAGCGGGGCATTCTGGGCCAGCATCCGGTGTTCGAGATCCAGCGGCAGTATTCGCTCGGACACGCCAGCTCACTCGTGTGGTATGCCGCGCTGGGAGTCCTTTCAGCCGTGGCATCCGTGACCTTCACGGACTCCCTACTTGGGCTGCGTAATCGCTTCAAGAACTTCACCTCCGTGCCCAAGTGGGTGCATCCGGCAATCGGCGGAGCGCTCACCGGTGGTCTGGCCGCAACTGCGATCCTCTGGCTCAAACAGAACGGAATCACCGGGGGCGGATACAAGACACTGTCCCAAGCATAGGCCGGTTCGCTTTCTCTCAAGGTGATGATCGGGCTCTGCCTGCTGAAACTGGCGGCCACGGTGTGCTCTTACAGCAGCGGTGGAGTGGGCGGTATTTTCGCGCCTTCCTTATTTATCGGCGGGATGCTGGGAGGCGCCGTCGGCTATGTGGACGTTACTGTGCTCCATCATTCGAACGATTCCGTTGGGGCCTTTGCGCTGGTGGGGATGGGAGCGGTTTTCGCGGGAATCATTCGAGCCCCCATGACCTCCGTGCTGATTATTTTCGAAATGACTGGCAGTTACGGCCTGATTCTTCCCCTCATGATTGCGAATATGATCGCTTATGGACTGTCTCGGAATTGGCGAAACACTCCTGTCTATGAGGCCCTGCTGCTGCAGGATGGCGTCACCCTGCCTCATGGACGACCGGTGATGCCCGACCCCTCGGCGCCTGAACTGCCTGGTGAAGTCCCGCCGTAAACCCCTCAACGCACAGTCCCGGAGATGTGGGTCGGTTCCACAAACAGATGTTTATGGAACGCTCGGAATCAACTTTGCTCGAGCCGCAGAACCAATCACTGGAGCGCCCGGTCACTCGAGGGATTTTGGAACGGCCGCCGGCGCGGATCTAAAAAGTAAACGCGGAGGTGCAGCAGCTCTCTGCTCCAGGTACGTGATGGCCATCTGGAATCGACGTGGGTTGTCGCGGCCCAAGGCTAGAAGCTCTTTACACTTCGGGTGTAGCATGCCGCGGACACTCTTCCTCAAGCCGTCGATATCGACAACAAGTCCGCCGACGCTGCCAGGTTCCGAGCACAAAGCACATAGGCCGCCTTGCTCTTGAATCAGGGCCTGAACCTCCTCGGGAGTCAGTCTCGGCTTAGGCTTCGCTCCGGAGCCCTCTCTTTTTCCGCCCCATGTCATAGGATAGCGCCCTGTCCTCCTAATCAAAGAAAATTCAAATCTCTAAGTCGCGCAAAATCAATAACTTGTTTGAATACCAAAAATCGATGCTCGTAAGTCATTTAGAGTCAACACAGTTTTTGAATACCCCCTCAACAATCAAACATCGTGGCGCAATGGCGCCATTTGAGAGCGGTCTGTTTGCGTCGTCCAGGGGTTGCACAGTACCCAGTGAGCCATCCGTCCTTGAATGGTCAGAAAATCATCTGTGATGTGGTTCCCGATGTTTGTGAAGCAAGAGCCTGCGCTGGCGATGATGCTCAGCGTTTACGTCACACTCGGCATCTTCTTGCTGCTGGCTGTGCGTAACCCATCGGCGAGTCGCAGCCTGATCGCATTCACGGCATGGTCGAGCTTTGCCCACGCCGCGCTTATGGCGGTGCAGGCATTCCGTAACCTGATCGCACGCGGAGAACTCATCGGCTCCGTTGTACTTGTTGTCATCGGCGTCGCCTTCATCGCGCTGGCTCCGGCTAAGCAAACGATGGAGCGGGTATCGGCAGTGGTATAGGCAATTGGATATGCGGATCACCGCGTGGGTCATCTTGCTTCTGGTGCTCGTGCTCGTTCCCATTCTCCTGATCCGCTTCCGCAAGAGGTGGGTAGCAGCCTTCAACTTGGCTGTTACGAACCGAATCACCAGCCGATTCGCCGCCCGATTGCCCGGCTTCGGCATTCTTGCGCATGTAGGTCGAAAGTCGGGCAGGGTCTACCGGACACCAGTGAATGTTTTTCGAGCGCCGGAGGGATTCCTCATCGCGCTCACCTACGGTCGAGAAAGCGAATGGGTCAGAAATGTGATCTCCGCTGGAGCATGCCAGCTTGAAACTCGTGGCGTGCAGTATCAGCTTTCCTTACCAACCATCGTGTATGATCCCACTCGGCGACGGTTCCCCATTCCTGTGCGGGTCGTGCTCCGGCTCATCGGCGCGGACGATTTCGTGCAGCTTCCAACTTCTCAATTACTTCGCTAGGCTCGCATCTCGCACGCTGCCGGGTAGCTGGCCGCTTGTGGAACCGAAGAAGGTAACGGGAGAAGGGGGACAGGTTAGCTGGTGAGGCAACCGTCGTTTCATGACATTAACTCTCGCGACGGGTATTCGTTCACCTTCGTTGACTCTCCCACCACGTTGGATCGGCCAGAACCACGGAGGTCTCAATCTGGCGTTCGGGGATGGTCCAATATTTCCTCAGAAGCCGATCTTTCTCCTGCGGACCAACCGATTGAAAGCCGAACTTTTCGTAAAACTGGATTGCCCAAACCGCATCCGCCCACGTCCCGATCAGTACGGGGGCGGTCGTGAGTCCTCGCAAGTGCGACAGCAACTTTGCTCCAATTCCTCGCTTCTGGCTGCTGGTGCGAACGTAGGCATGCCGGATAAGTGTCACATCGTGAACCTGTTGAATGCCCATCACGGCCTCCAGCGTCCCAGACTCCTCGTAGCCCCAAAATACAACACCCTCGTCGATTTGACGCCGCAGTTCGTGGCGGGACATGTAGGGCTCTGTCCAGCGATCAGCCGGGATGGTCCCTTTGTAAGCCTTAGCGCTATCGTTGATGATGGCCCAAATCAGTTCAAAATCCGCATCGTCACAGCGACGCATCATGGACGCTTAACCTCCGCGCCTGGGCGATGCAGGCGCAAACCACCATACGAATTAGCGCCCCGAAACGAGTAGCAAGTTGCACCCGATAATAGCAACGCGCATACTCCGACCATGACACTCAAAAATGCAGCAGTTCTGGCACTGATCGGAACGATTCTGGCAACGGTTCTCTTAGTCTGGACGTTCGTCTTCAACTTCGTCAATGTTCTACGGGGATTGGCTCCTCCGGTATTGCTGTTCTCGTGGTTCATCTATGCATTTGCTTCCTTCAGCGTGGCGGTGTTCTTCTACGTGTTCCATAGAGCGCAATAGTGACTTTGGCAAGAGCGCGGTGAGCCTTAAGAAAAGTTCAGCGTATGCTTCACGCCAGCGGCCATGGCCTATCAGGACTTCTTCTGCCTGTAGAAGGACGTCCGACCCGGATACTCCCATCCTTATAGTGACCCAGAACGAGAGATTCTTAGCAGATTCTTAGCAGAGATTTCCACAGCAGTCGCCGCGCGCTGCTCCTGTGCAAATCTTGTGAGCGCAACTGCGGATGAACTTTTCTGCTGGCTCTGTAGAATTGCCGGCCAGCAGAAGCGTCCCGCTGCTACGAGTATCCCATCCAAACACTCGATGTTTGCCTTCCGAGTCTCGAGCCGCGGGATGCGCTTTGCTTCACAAACGATGAGGTCTGGATGTAACAAGGCTCTACGGTAAGGAGTTCGCGGGGAGCAAAGCCAGCTTCTGTAATTCTGTTGCTGCAGGAGGAGAAGTCACGATGTCAGAAGTTGAATGCATCGGGCACGAGCCCCAATTCGCGGCGTTTATAGGTATCGACGGGGCAGATCAAAAACATGTGTGGTGCTGGCAAGCCGTGGACTCGGAGAAGCGGGAAAGCGGAGAGCTGGAGCACACTCCGGAAGCGGTGGAGGCGTGGGTGGGTCAGCTGGGTCAACGTTTCGGCCATCGTCCGATCGCAGTGGGGTTGGAACAATCGCGGGGAGCTCTGGTGTTCATGCTGACCCAGTATGAGCCCTTGCATCTGTTCCCCGTGCCGTCGACGATGGCCGCCAGGATGCGAAAAGCATTGTATCCATCGGGCAGCAAGGATGATCTCCGAGAGGCCGATCTGCTGCTGGACCTGTTGCTGCAGCATCGCGACAAGCTGCACCGTTTGTCGCCAGACACAGAAGCAACACGCCGCGTGCACAACCTGGTGGAGGAGCGACGGCAGCTGGGGGATGAGAAGACAGCCCAGATCAATCGCTTGACCCACCACCTGAAGATCTATTTCCCACAGATCCTGGACTGGTTTGAGCACCTGGACTCAGAGCTGGTGTGTGCGCTACTGGAGCGCTGGCCGACACTGGAGCAATTGCAAAAAGTTCCGCCGGCGAAGCTGCGGACGTTCTTCCGTAAGCAGCGCTGTCGAGAGCAAGAACTCATCGAGCGCCGCATCCTGGCGATCCGCCAGGCCATTCCGGCCATTCGGGATCGAGCGGTGATCGAGGCCAAGGGTACGGTGGTGAAAGTGATCGTGCAATTGATCCGCAGTCTGGTCCAGGGCATTGCGGATTTAGACGAGAAGATCGAGGAGGCGGCGGCAGCGCATCCAGATTTTTTCATCTTTGACTCGCGGCCGGGAGCGGGTGCGGTGATGGCCCCGGGTTTGTTGGCGGCGTTTGGCTCGCAACGCGAGCGCTAGGGCAGCGCAGGGGAAGTGCAAACGTACACGGGGATCGCGCCGATGATGGAGAGCAGCGGGAAAAAGCAGTGGGTCCATTTCCGGCCTGCCCGAAGTTTCTGCGCCAAAGTTTTCACGAATGGGCAGGTCACTGCATCGCGCACTCGGTGTGGGCACGAAGCTACTACCAGCAACAACGCAGCAAGGGCCAGGACCACCCTGCGGCGCTGCGAGCGTTGGCTTGCAAATGGATTCGCGTCGTATTTCGTTGTTGGAAAGACGGGGTTGCCTATGACGAGAGCAAATATCTGGCCTCGCTCGCCAGGCGCGGCTCTCACCTGGCTGCCGCCGCGGCTACGGCGAAAACTCTGTGAAATCCTTGTGGATACTCAGTGGACAGATCGCGGAGGCGGTCGAAAAAACGTAAAAAAATTTCTTGACAAACTTACTCAGATGTCTGAAGGAAGCCAAGGCGGAGTAGGCGAAGCTGCGATAGCAGCCGGAGACGAATCCTTCCACGTTGCTCACAGTCCACTGACTATCAACGAAAACGTGTGTTTCGAGCAATACGTGCCGACCCTGCTGGGCGAGGCACGGGCAATTGGGAAATGATCTACAAATCGCCGGGACTAGTGCCGAGAAACGATAGATCCCTATCGGGACTGCTCCGAAGCAGAAATGTCGCGAAATCCTGGGTGTTGGGTTCAATGTCCAGACCAATCTCCGCCCATCGCAGATCGTTGGCAGTCGTCCACTTCTCAAAATCACTAAATTGACCTTCCGCTCGCCGACCGTTGCTGGCATTCAAGTAGTATCCTTGTTCCGGTGGGAGCGTGAGCCAAGCAGTCCACAGGGATGCCGTCACGCTTCAATTCACGCACAAGGCTCGCCCGATCAGCGGTTAAATCTGGAAGAGCGAGGGCGATACCCGCCTTCAGCTCTATCAAATCTGCGACGACTCCCGGCTCCGAGAGCATTGATTTAAGTTCCTCGGTGGACTGATCGGAAGCGAAGACGATATGAGGCGGCTCCCCTCCTTTTTCGCCCCTCACCCGAATGTCTTCTGGAGAATTGCTGCTTGGCAGCAGAGCCTCGTTCACGACTTCAGAGGAACTGGCTGCCAGTACCACGATCCAAAGCCAGACGGCTATTACATTTCTATAGCAGGGGTTCCTGCCGCTATTCGTCGTCGCGGCTAGCGAGGATTTTCGGGTTACTGACTCTCCTTAACGATGCGTCCGTTGAGCGGCTGAGCGGGCCGAACATCGCGCGGATAAAGCGCGGCGAACTCGCTGACCTGCCCTGCAGAGATGTCCATCGGAGTCCTGAGCACAAACCAGGTGACGCCCTCAGTGCAGGGCGGTGCCGTCAGCGACCCCATGTATGTGTAATAGGAGGTGTCGCGGGGCAGCAGGCCGGTGGGATTCACCTCGGCTCCCGCGATCAGTTCCTCTTTGCCCGGGGTTTTGGGCATATGCTCCCAAAGTTGCTGAATGATGGCATTCGCGCGGCCCGCCTTGAGAAAAACAGCGACTCCAGCAACCTTGCCGTCGCTCGATTCGTGCATCAAGTGGGCTACCATATCGTAGGGCTTACCGTGAATGGACTCTTCGCTGGGATGGTGAAAGTGGAATTGCATCAGTTCGTAACGCTGGTCTCCCACGAATAGGAAATTCCCGTTTC
Organism: Terriglobia bacterium; assembly: GCA_963803655.1. Lineage (GTDB taxonomy): Bacteria > Acidobacteriota > Terriglobia > Terriglobales > Acidobacteriaceae > JAIQFF01. Next base: position 25,073 of record CAWDNR010000003.1, on the reverse strand, counting down.
CCGGAGCGTAGTTCACCCGAACCGCCGTGTAGCCATTGTTAATGATTTTGAGCGGCCCGCTCTTGTATTCAAATCGGATGGCGGGGAGTTCGGCTTTTTTTGCGTTTCGAATGTCGATGGGAGACTGTTCCTTGCCCACCTTGCAGGCAGCGTAGTCCGGATCCAAATCGCCCCAATGCTCGGGTCCGCTTCCTCCTTCGTAACTCCATCGTGTCTTCCACTGGGCGCGTGGATCTGCAGGGGGCAAGGCGGCCGTAACAACGAGCAATACAATCACCATCCAAATTTTTCGCAAATTGCCCCCTCGCTTTAGGCTCAACGTCTGATCTGCCTGGTTAAGGGCACCGCCGAATCTATCGCACTTAGTATGCCAATTGCCGGGAATCTATAATTCGTCTACCATCAAAGTATGAATGTTGGGCAACACGACGCTAACGCAGCGATCTCCAGAATTGCCGCAGCCATCGGCGAGCCGGCAAGAGCTCGCATACTCTACCGCTTGATGGACGGCCGTGCACGAACCAGCACGGAGCTCTCGGTGGTGGCTGAAGTGAGTCCGTCAACGGGCAGCGTACACCTGAATCGCCTGAAGATGGCGCATCTGGTGAAAGTGCTCATCCAGGGAAAGCATCGCTTCTACAGCCTGGAAGGGCCCGACGTGGCCAAAGCGCTTGAAAGCCTGAGTGTGCTCGCCGGGGCCGGAGGCTGTCGGGAAAAGTTCGTGCCAAACACTCCAAGCGGGCTACGCGCCGCACGAACTTGCTACGATCACATGGCGGGCACAACGGGGGTATCACTTCATGATCGCTTCAAGGCACTCAGGTGGCTGTCAGCCGTTCCGAACAGCAGCGACAACGCGTACGACTTAAGTTTGGAAGGTACGATCGCATTTGAGGCTCTTGGCATAGACATCGAAGCGACGCGGAGGCTGCGGCGCCGGTTCGCGTGCGCCTGCCTAGATTGGAGTGAGCGGAGGCCCCATGTCGGCGGAGCACTGGGGGCGGCTTTGCTGAGGATTGCGCTGAAAAGAAAATGGGTAGTCCAGGATCTCGACGGCAGAGCCTTGGACGTCACAACTCTTGGGCGACGCGAAATGCTGACTCGATTCGGCCTTCATGTCTGACTGGCCCGAGTGACGGGCAATCCTTCCGTAATCCGGTAAGGTAAGGTTTGCCGACCCTCCGCCCTGAACCTCTTTCCATTCACTTCCCCGAAGCCCGTTTGAACGAAGCCGCTTCGCGGCAGACGCTTTCGCGTGCGTAGTGTCAGCAGGAGCGGTGTGGACGGAATAAGGTGGGGTCATAAGGAGCTAACCTATGACCCACCTTCGCAAAATGATGCTCGAGGAACTCGAGCGTCGTAATTTCGCTCAGACTACAACACGCAGTTACGTCCGCACAATGGAAGATTTCGCGCGCTACTTTAAGCGCTCTCCCGACCAGCTCGGTCCGGAGCACATTCGTAAATACCAAGCCTACCTATTCCGCGAGCGCAGGCTCGCCGCAAGCACTGTCACGCAACGGCTGGCCGCGCTCCGTTTCTTTTTCACTCGGACCCTCAAGAAAGCATGGAGCGTGGCCGAGACACCTTATCCGAAGAAGACGCGACACCTGCCCAGCATCTTGAGCCCAGAAGAAGTGGCCCACCTCATCGACTCGGCCCGGACTCGGTTTCATCGCATTGTCTTGATGACGCTCTATGGCACTGGGGCACGGCGTGCCGAACTGACTCGCTTGCAAATCCCCGATATCGACAGCCGGCGCATGGTCATCCACATCCGCGGCGGGAAAGGCCGTCAGGACCGAGATGTCATGCTCAGTTCCACGCTGCTCGAAGCCCTGCGCGACTACTGGCGCGGGCTAAGGCGCAAACCTACATGCTGGTTATTCCCCGGCGGACGCTGGCACACCGCCAAAGATCCCATCACCACTAAGGTAGTGTGGAATGCCTGCCATGAGGCTGCGCAGCACGCTGGCCTCCAGAATCGAGTTCATCCGCACACGCTGAGACACTGTTTCGCAACCCACCTGTTAGAGAACGGTGCTGACCTGCGCACCATTCAGCTGCTGCTTGGACATCAAGATCTGAAAGAGACCGCCATCTACCTCCATCTTTCACAACGTCATCTCAGCGCCACTGCGAGTCCTCTGGATTCGCTCCAACTGAAAGGCACGTCAAAGCTAGAGGAATAAATGAGTCGGCCACTCTTCGAGTTGGCCGACCTGGTCCGCAGCGCGGGCATTGCTTTCTTCTGGCGCAGCCGCCACTGGATCCGCTGGACTCACATTAAAGTCCTGCTGGCCATTGCACGGTGTCGCACCGCTGCACTCGGCGGACATATCGATCGCTGCACCCGCTGTGGACATCGCGCCATCTCCTATAACAGCTGCCGCAATCGGCATTGCCCACGGTGCCAGACGGCTGCTCGGGAACAATGGATCGCCGCGCGCCAACGAGAACTTCTTCCCACGCGCTACCTCCATGTTGTCTTTACCCTACCCCATGAGCTGGTACCACTCGCCCTGCACAACAAAAAGATCCTCTACCATCTCTTGCTCCAAACCAGTGCCCAAACACTGCTCGAAGTGGCTCGTGATCCCAAGCATCTCGGCGCCGAGATCGGCTTCTTCAGCGTGCTCCACACCTGGAACCAAAAAATCGAGCTTCATCCCCATGTCCATTGTGTCGTTCCTTCCGGCGGCCTTTCCCTCGATCACACCCGCTGGATTCGCTCCCGCGAAAACTACTTTCTTCCGAAGCCGGTGTTACGGAAGGTTTTTCGCGGCAAGTTCGTCGCCGCTCTTCGGCAGGCCTTTCTCAACCGCCGGCTCTGCTTCCCAGGAGACCTGAAACATCTGGCTCAGCCCAAAGCCTTCGCCGCCTGGCTACGGCCACTCCACCGACAAAACTGGGTGGTTTATCTCAAGCGTCCCTTCGGTGGCCCCGAGTATGTGCTGCAATATCTGGGCCGCTACACCCATCGCGTGGCCATCTCCAACCATCGTCTCGTCTCCTTCAGCAATGGCCAAGTCACATTTCGCTGGCGGGATTCCGCTCACCAAAATGAACAGAAGTTGCTCACCCTATCGCTCGACGAATTCTTGCGTCGCTTCCTGTTGCACATACTCCCCAAAGGCTTCGTCCGCATCCGTAACTTCGGCTTTCTGGCCAATCGCAACCGAATCACTCTTCTGCCACTTTGCTTCCAACTACTGGGCCCAGTAGCGCCGCCGCAGACCGAAGCAGACACGTCCCGCGTCCCGCCCGCCAGCCCGCTTTGGCTTTGTCCCCGATGTGGCGGTCCCATGACGGTCATCGAGAGGCTCACCGCTGCCCAGCTGCAGCTCCGTTCTCCACCTTGTCTCGCCGGAGCCGCCGCATGAAACTACCATTCCAATATCCCTCCCACGGTGCACCTCACCACCGGCCGGCGCGGTGCGCCCAACTGGGCCCCGAACCAGCCGTCCGTTGCCGATCTCGGCTCAAAATCTCGCCGCTACCGCAGGCAAACTACAACCAAACCTATCCTGCCTTCGTTTTTGCCAACTTCAGTATCTGTTCCCGAAGCCTTTCTCCTAAACCCAACACCATTGAATCTGCATAATTGCCTGCCCACGGGCGGCTTCCTTCAAACGGCTGTATCGGATGCGCCCTCCGCACTTGCCTTCCCCTCACACTTACCTGTGGGGGCGCATCCGATACAGCACTAACGTTTCTGGATAACTTCCGGTTGGCCGACAAACCGGGAGTTATCGCGTGGTGGCTCGAATCGATGCCGAGTACGCCGACTTCTACGGGGAGCGCGTTTACACGACCATGTGAGTAGCGTCGTTCCTCGGGGCTATAATGGCGCGCACGGATGGCCCTCACAATTGGCACGAAGCTCGGTCCCTATGAGATCGTCGCGCTGCTGGGTGCTGGCGGCATGGGAGAAGTGTATCGCGCCCGCGACACGCGTCTGGACCGCACGGTCGCCATCAAGAAGGTCCGCGAGGCATTCAGCGACCGGTTCGACCAGGAAGCGCGGGCCATCGCAGCAATGAACCATCCTCACATTTGCACGCTCTACGACATCGGGCCGGATTTCATCGTGATGGAGTACGTGGAAGGCAAGCCGCTTCGAGGACCAGTCCCACTGGAAGAGGCGGTGGCATATGCCATTCAGATCGCCGACGCTCTGGGCGCCGCGCATCGGAAAGGCATCATCCATCGTGACCTGAAACCGGCCAACATCCTCGTGACGTGCTCCGGCGTCAAGCTTCTGGATTTCGGCTTGGCCAAGATGTGCTGCCCGACCACAGCGGTGGGCGATGAGACACTCGCGGTGGAATTGACGCAGCCAGGCATGATTGTGGGCACGCCCCAGTATATGGCGCCGGAACAAATAGAGGGGAAACCGGCTGACGCACGCAGTGACATCTTCTCTTTCGGTTCTGTGTTGTACGAGATGCTTACCGGGAAACCGGCTTTCAGCGGCAGCAGCGTTCCCGGCTTGATGGCGGCGATTCTACACGAGCAGCCGACGAGCGCCAGCAACCTGAGGACTGGTATTCCGGCCGATCTCGACCGCCTCATCGCGCGGTGCGTACAGAAAGCTCCCGCCCGGCGCTTTGGATCGATGGAGGAAGTGAAAACGGCGCTGGAGAAGTCATCATTGGGACAGGATGCGCGCGCATCGATCGCCGTGCTGCCCTTCGCCAATCTCAGCGCGGACCGGGAAAACGAATATTTCGGGGACGGGCTGGCGGAAGAAATTATCAACGCGCTCACGCAGGTGCCTGGACTGCGGGTGATTGCTCGTACATCGGCCTTCGGATTCAAGGGCAAGCAGGAAGATGCGCGCCGCATCGCCGAGACGCTAGGAGTGGCCAATATCCTGGACGGTAGCGTGCGCAGAGCCGGCAATCGCATTCGCGTGACGGCTCAGTTGATTACGGCAGCGGATGGAAGCCATCTCTGGGCGGACAGGTACGACCGGGAGATGACAGACGTTTTCGCGGTGCAGGAGGAGATCGCGCAAGCAGTCGTTGATGCCCTGAAGGAACGCCTGGGCGCTGCAGCCGCGGCGCGGCGGGTCCAGCGGCAAGCAGCTGATATCGACGCCTACCACCTCTACGTCAAGGGCCGCCACTATTTCTGGAAATTCACGCCCGAAGGATTAGATACGGCGCGAAACTTGTTTGAGCAGGCTGTGTCTGTGGACCCGAACTATGCGCTGCCGCTTGTCGAGCTAGCGCACTATTACTTCCTGAAGACGATGACCGGGAGCATTTCCGCGAGCGAAGGTGCACCCCTTGGAATCAAAGCAGCCGAGAAGGCTCTCTCGCTGGACCACACGCTGGGAGAAGCGGTTGGCGTGCGAGCGCTGCTTTGGGCGCTTTACGAATACCGGTGGGACGAGGCTCTGCTAGAGCTGCAGAGGGCAATTCAACTGAACCCCGCCTCCGCCCTGACTCCGCATTGGCGTGCCATCGTACTTACTGGACTCAATCGGCTGTCCGAGGCCGTCAGCCAACAGGAACAGGCGCTCAGGGCCGACCCGCTGCTCCCGCTCAATCACTATTTCCTGGCGAGATTGCTGGTCAGCGAGCAAGATTATGACCGCGCACTCGAGCAGGCTCGACTCGTGGTAGAGATCGCGCCCGATTATTGGCTCGGGCATACCGCTCTAGGATTGGTCCACCTGCGCAGCGGCAATCCCGCCGACGCGATCCGAGAATTGCAATGGGCGCAGCTTGGACACTATTCCTACGGCTGGCGCGGGTCTGCCCACGTACTTGCGGGAGAGAGAGACAAAGTGGAAGAGCTTCTGCGGGAGATTGAGAATGTGAGACAAGGGCGGTACGTTTCCTCTGTTCCCGCGGCCTTGATTTACACCCAGCTCGGGGATATCGACGCCGCTTTCGCACACTTGGAGTCGGCAATCCGTAGCCGGGATTTTCAGCTCTATGCCCTGCAAACCGAGCCGATGTTCGATAAACTGCGGCCGGATACGCGTTACCAGGACCTGCTTCGCCGAATGAACCTTGCGTGAGACGCCATCGACGTTGGTTGCGCGTGGCCGAATTGCGGTCGAATCACGGGCAGACCTTACCTCATCGATTAGGGAAGGTTTGCCGACCATGCGGAGTCTATCCGCCAAGACGCCCCGGAGTTTCGAGATCAAATTGGATTGCCAGCAACCTAGGGAAACGCGGTACCGCCGAAATTGTTGATGCTATAACAATGGCGTCCACAGAGGCAGCATGGCACTGATTGTTTTCCTCCGAGGGATCAACGTTGGAGGGCACCGGACTTTTCGCCCAAGCATGCTCGCAAGAGACTTGGCCGCCTATGATGTCGTGAACGTTGGCGCTGCAGGAACACTTGTCGTTAGAAAACCTGTGTCGCGCATCAAGTTCCTTGCTGAACTGCGTCGAAAGCTGCCGTTTGAAGCGGCAGTTTCATTCTGCGACGCCCGTGACCTTATTCGATTGGAAATGGAGAATCCTTTTGGGGCTGAGCCATTCGACCAGGATGTTGTTCGTTTTGTGAGCATCTTGTCGAAGGCCAGTCGGGGCAAGGCTTCCCTTCCGATCGCATTTCCGCCAGGTGAGAAGTGGTTTGTACGAATCATCGGCTCGAGAAAGCGGCTTGTGTTCGGAGTGTACCGGCGCCACATGAGGACAATCGGATATCTTGGCGAGATCGACGGTTTCTTTGGTGCGCCGACGACGACACGCAGTTGGAGCACAATGCTTTCAGTGCTGCGGATCTTGAAAGACTCTGAGCAAGCAAACAAAAGGAATGATGGGCGGTTCATCTAAGAAGCGGAGCAGATGAGCTGCGTCTAGAACGAGTAGCCGCAAAACTTTCTGGAAGCGCGATAGCTCCTGGATCACGTTAGTGTTTTATCGGAAGCGCGCATTTGACAACGGGTGCGCGTGGACGATGCTCTGGCGCGCTTTCGATAAAACCGTTTGAACGAAGCCGCTTCGCGGCAGACGCTTTCGCGTGCGTAGTGTCAGCAGGAGCGGTGTGGACGGAATAAGGTGGGGTCATAAGGAGCTAACCTATGACCCACCTTCGCAAAATGATGCTCGAGGAACTCGAGCGTCGTAATTTCGCTCAGACTACAACACGCAGTTACGTCCGCACAATGGAAGATTTCGCGCGCTACTTTAAGCGCTCTCCCGACCAGCTCGGTCCGGAGCACATTCGTAAATACCAAGCCTACCTATTCCGCGAGCGCAGGCTCGCCGCAAGCACTGTCACGCAACGGCTGGCCGCGCTCCGTTTCTTTTTCACTCGGACCCTCAAGAAAGCATGGAGCGTGGCCGAGACACCTTATCCGAAGAAGACGCGACACCTGCCCAGCATCTTGAGCCCAGAAGAAGTGGCCCACCTCATCGACTCGGCCCGGACTCGGTTTCATCGCATTGTCTTGATGACGCTCTATGGCACTGGGGCACGGCGTGCCGAACTGACTCGCTTGCAAATCCCCGATATCGACAGCCGGCGCATGGTCATCCACATCCGCGGCGGGAAAGGCCGTCAGGACCGAGATGTCATGCTCAGTTCCACGCTGCTCGAAGCCCTGCGCGACTACTGGCGCGGGCTAAGGCGCAAACCTACATGCTGGTTATTCCCCGGCGGACGCTGGCACACCGCCAAAGATCCCATCACCACTAAGGTAGTGTGGAATGCCTGCCATGAGGCTGCGCAGCACGCTGGCCTCCAGAATCGAGTTCATCCGCACACGCTGAGACACTGTTTCGCAACCCACCTGTTAGAGAACGGTGCTGACCTGCGCACCATTCAGCTGCTGCTTGGACATCAAGATCTGAAAGAGACCGCCATCTACCTCCATCTTTCACAACGTCATCTCAGCGCCACTGCGAGTCCTCTGGATTCGCTCCAACTGAAAGGCACGTCAAAGCTAGAGGAATAAATGAGTCGGCCACTCTTCGAGTTGGCCGACCTGGTCCGCAGCGCGGGCATTGCTTTCTTCTGGCGCAGCCGCCACTGGATCCGCTGGACTCACATTAAAGTCCTGCTGGCCATTGCACGGTGTCGCACCGCTGCACTCGGCGGACATATCGATCGCTGCACCCGCTGTGGACATCGCGCCATCTCCTATAACAGCTGCCGCAATCGGCATTGCCCACGGTGCCAGACGGCTGCTCGGGAACAATGGATCGCCGCGCGCCAACGAGAACTTCTTCCCACGCGCTACCTCCATGTTGTCTTTACCCTACCCCATGAGCTGGTACCACTCGCCCTGCACAACAAAAAGATCCTCTACCATCTCTTGCTCCAAACCAGTGCCCAAACACTGCTCGAAGTGGCTCGTGATCCCAAGCATCTCGGCGCCGAGATCGGCTTCTTCAGCGTGCTCCACACCTGGAACCAAAAAATCGAGCTTCATCCCCATGTCCATTGTGTCGTTCCTTCCGGCGGCCTTTCCCTCGATCACACCCGCTGGATTCGCTCCCGCGAAAACTACTTTCTTCCGAAGCCGGTGTTACGGAAGGTTTTTCGCGGCAAGTTCGTCGCCGCTCTTCGGCAGGCCTTTCTCAACCGCCGGCTCTGCTTCCCAGGAGACCTGAAACATCTGGCTCAGCCCAAAGCCTTCGCCGCCTGGCTACGGCCACTCCACCGACAAAACTGGGTGGTTTATCTCAAGCGTCCCTTCGGTGGCCCCGAGTATGTGCTGCAATATCTGGGCCGCTACACCCATCGCGTGGCCATCTCCAACCATCGTCTCGTCTCCTTCAGCAATGGCCAAGTCACATTTCGCTGGCGGGATTCCGCTCACCAAAATGAACAGAAGTTGCTCACCCTATCGCTCGACGAATTCTTGCGTCGCTTCCTGTTGCACATACTCCCCAAAGGCTTCGTCCGCATCCGTAACTTCGGCTTTCTGGCCAATCGCAACCGAATCACTCTTCTGCCACTTTGCTTCCAACTACTGGGCCCAGTAGCGCCGCCGCAGACCGAAGCAGACACGTCCCGCGTCCCGCCCGCCAGCCCGCTTTGGCTTTGTCCCCGATGTGGCGGTCCCATGACGGTCATCGAGAGGCTCACCGCTGCCCAGCTGCAGCTCCGTTCTCCACCTTGTCTCGCCGGAGCCGCCGCATGAAACTACCATTCCAATATCCCTCCCACGGTGCACCTCACCACCGGCCGGCGCGGTGCGCCCAACTGGGCCCCGAACCAGCCGTCCGTTGCCGATCTCGGCTCAAAATCTCGCCGCTACCGCAGGCAAACTACAACCAAACCTATCCTGCCTTCGTTTTTGCCAACTTCAGTATCTGTTCCCGAAGCCTTTCTCCTAAACCCAACACCATTGAATCTGCATAATTGCCTGCCCACGGGCGGCTTCCTTCAAACGGCTGTATCGGATGCGCCCTCCGCACTTGCCTTCCCCTCACACTTACCTGTGGGGGCGCATCCGATACAGCACTAACGTTAGAAGGAAGCCGCTCGCGGGTGCGGCGGACGCGGGGTGCTATGGGAATTCAATCGATTTCTGCCTGAAAAGCCTTGCCAGACGGGGAGTTTAGCCAAAAGGTTGTTATTGATGCTCATCGATGTATAGCTTCTCGCAGCCATCCACGTCATCCTACCCCCGGCGCCATCCATTGTTCAAGAGAGTTCCGACGCTGATGTCTATACACGCGGTAGCGTCCGCCGCGCGAGCGGCTTCGTTGTGTGCTGGGCATGCTCAGCAGTTAGGAGGTGTAAGTCCTTCCACCCAACCTGCCCTGAAAATTTCGGTCAGACGGTAATGTTCGGTTCGAGAACGACCTTATGACCAAGCTTTTGGAGGCGATTGACATAATAACGGGTGAGGCGTTGGGGTTCGAGGCGGTCAAAAAAGTCGGCGCCCAGATCCGCATACTGCCTACCCTCTTTCAAGAGATAGTAGAGAATTACCAACATGGAATGCCCGACAGCGATGAGAGCGCGTTTCTTGCCCCGGCGTACCACCAGGCGTCGGTATTGCGAGGCCAAGTAACTGTTCTTGGTGTGGCTCGCCGCCCAGGCCGCCTGCACTAGGGTCCGTTTCAGCCACCGATTGCCTGGCGTGATACGGCGCTTCCGGCGCTTCCCGGCACTTTCTTCATTGCCCGGACACATCCCCGCCCAAGCCGACAGGTGCCGATGGGTTGGAAATGGGTGCATGTCCCCTCCCAATTCCGCCAGCACCACCTCGGCCACCCGGCGGTCCACGCCAGGCACTGCATCCAGACGCTCAATCTCTGGCGCGAAAGAGCGCGTCTGCTCCTCGATCTTGGCTTCCAGCTCCGCGATTAGCGCCTCCTGCTGGGTCAGTTCTTTCCAGAGCAGCCGCAGCAGGAAACGGTGGTGCTCGGTCAGGTGTCCTTCCAGCGCTTTCTGAAGTTCGGGAATCTTGCCTCGTAAGCTGCGCCGCGCCAGGTCGGCGATCTGGGCCGGATCTTTCTGACCTTCCAGCAAAGCCTGAATCATAGTGCGACCGGAAACACCCATCACCTCACTGGCCACCGACCCCAGTTTTATGTTGGCATCTTCCAATACCTTTTCAATCCGGTTAGTGGTGCGGGTCTTCTCTTCCACTAATTGAGTCCGGTGGCGGGTCAGATCGCGCAACTCCCGTTGCGAGCGTGGCGGGATAAAGCTGCCCTTCAGAAGCCCATGTTGCAGCAGTTGGGCAATCCACTGGCAATCACGAATATCACTTTTGCGTCCGGGTACCTGCTTCAGATGTCGGGCGTTGACCAGCAGGACGGTGAAACGGCCTTCCAGGATGTTATAAATTGGCTTCCAGTAGACCCCTGTCGACTCCATGGCTACGTGAGTGACTCCTTGTGCGGCCATCCAATCCGCCATCATCAGAATGTCTCGTGTCATAGTTCCCCAGTGACGCGTCTGCTGCTGCAGTCGGCCGCTGGGTTCCATCCGTCTTACGCAAGCTTCGACCGATGCTTTGTGCACATCCAACCCGGCACAGCGAAGAAAAATGTTTTCCATGAGTGACTCCTTAATCCTCCTGCGCGAGGGACATCGAAAAGAGGGAACAATCTGCCCTGCGTGCTCTCGCGCAAGCGAGGCGACAATTTGGGATTCGGAAACGACGTCCAGACCAGACTGATGGGCGGGCTCTGCTCGCTCCAAGGTTGTACGGTCTTCATCCCGCGCAGAATGCATCAAGCATAGCCCGGTTCGAATCCATTTTCATGCTTTGCGGATGTCGCGAAGCGACATGAACCACTGATGGAGGTGAAGGGTTAGCAAAACGCAAGGGCTACCGTCGCGAGGCGGGGTCCGGAAGAAGCGTAAAGCGAACGTGCGAGTCGATGGACAAAAACCGGATATAAGGCGCGAGCGTCGGACGAGCGGGCAACGTACTGCGAAGTCCATATCCATCAAGGATGCAAAGCGTAGATCCGGCGACTGTGCACGGAAGGCGGCTGAGCTTACCCCAGGAGATCTGTCTTGTGTCGCGCAAGCGACTGAGGCGGCCGAGAGGCAACCTGACCGCAAGGCAGAAGTCAGCAGAGGGCGTAGTGGGCCATGTCGTCGGCAAGGCTATTGAGGCACTCCAACGCCGAAAGGCGGAGCAACAGATAGGCCGAGCCGGGAACGGTGGTCGAAGGCCCGAACGAGAAGGAGAGGGGAGTAGGACATGGATCTCAGGAACGACATGCGGCAGAAGAACACCCAGATAACTCTGGACTTCCACTCTGAGCCGACGGGTGAAGCCCGGCAAGCTAGAGGGGAAGCGTCCGAATCGCTCCCGACGGTGCGTGCACCCGAAAGCCCAGCTAGCACGAATCAGTTCATGGAGGAAGTATGTGAGGGGGAAAACCTGAAGCAAGCATTACAACAGGTGAAGGCCAACAAGGGTAGCCCGGGAATCGACGGGATGACCGTCGAAGAACTTCCCGGCTATCTGCAACAACACTGGCTAGTCATCCGGGAACAACTGTTGAACGGGACCTACAAGCCGAAACCCGTGCGGCGGGTGGAAATCGAAAAGCCGGACGGAGGAGGGATGCGCAAACTCGGCATCCCAACTGTGCTGGACAGGTTGGTCCAGCAAGCGGTCATGCAGGTTCTGCAGCGACAGTGGGACCCGACCTTTTCCGATCACAGCTACGGGTTCCGACCAGGACGGTCGGCTCATCAAGCGGTGGCCCAGGCGCAGAAGTATATAGCCGCAGGCTACAGCTGGGTGGTTGATTTGGATCTGGAGAAATTTTTCGATCGAGTCAATCACGACAAACTGATGGGACAGATCGCCAAACGAGTCGAGGACAAGCGGCTGCGGAAACTCATCCGGGCATTCCTGAATGCCGGGGTGATGGAAAACGGGCTGGTCAGCCCAAGCGTAGAAGGGACCCCACAAGGGGGCCCGCTTTCGCCCCTGTTAAGCAACCTAGTGCTCGACGAACTCGATCGGGAGCTAGAGCGCCGCGGGCATCGCTATGTTCGCTACGCCGATGATAGCAATCTCTACGTGCGCAGCGAGCAGGCGGGTCAGCGGGTGATGGAGAGCATCACGCGATTCATCACGCACCATCTCAAGCTCAAGGTAAATGAGACCAAGAGTGCCGTGGCACGACCACAGGAGCGGAAGTTTCTCGGATTCAGCTTCACAGCTGGCCCGGAGGTCAAGCGAGTCATTGCCCCGAAGGCCTTGGATCGGTTCAAGCGACGAATCCGAGAGATCACGCGACGGGCCAAGGGCGTCAGTATCCAGAAGACGATAGAGGAACTGGCCTCCTATATGCGAGGCTGGCGCAGCTATTTCGGCTTCTGCGAAACCCCCGAGGTGCTGGTCTCTCTCACCCGTTGGGTCCGGTTGCGGCTTCGAGCCGCTTTGTGGCGGCAGTGGAAAACACCACGCCGTCGACGGGCCGCTCTGTTGGCACTGGGGGTTCGGCCGCGTCTGGCCAGCAACACGGCCGGCAGCGGTCGTGGCCCTTGGTATCTCGCGAAGAGCAAGGCCCTTTCTGTGGGGCTTTCTAATGCCTACTTCAAATCGCTCGGACTTCCAATGTTGATTGAGGGGTGCTAGCGTAACTGACTCGAACCGCCGTGTACGGACCCGTACGCACGGTGGTGTGGCAGGGGTCCGCGGGCGACCGCGGCCCCTATGCCGATCTGACGGGCTATCCGGAAGTTATGCGAAGGCGGACACTGGATCGCATCGGTGGTCTTCGGCCAGCGGGACGTGAAGTTGTCCAGAAGTCGGCTTCGAGGAGATCGGCATTGATCTCCTTCAAGCCCGTTTCGAGGGCTATCGGACTTGAGGGTGTGTGCCTCTAATGCGATTACTTCCGGTTTGCCGTTCCATCCATGAACTGGGTTCGGTTCCTGGTCCCGGTCTCTATGGTTACGGACCGGATGTCGGGGTAAGGGATCGATCTGAGAAATATCCTGCAGCAACATCGTTCTTCAGTCGAGGGTCACGATCGGTTCCCAGGTATTCGTCGAGAAAGTCCAGTAGCACTTGCACTTTTGGCGTCAGCCGTGAGGGGCTCGAGAATAGCGCACAGAGAGTGATCGGCTCCGGGACCCACTGCGGCAGAATCTGCACCAGAGCCTTTCGAACTTCCGGACTTTTCGCCATCCACAACGGAAGAATGACGATACCAAACCCACCCAGGGCGAGTTTCAGAGCAACCGTCGGATCGCTCGTAACCACTCGAAAGAGAATATCGGGCGTTACCACCTTTTTGCCCCTGCTCAACTTCCAGGGTCCGGAGCCGACGCAGTTGTGCAGTGGGAGGTCATCCGGGGTCGATAGATCTCCAGCGTCTTTCAGATAGTTTTGGCTGGCAAAAAGTCCTCGAACCGTCCCTGGATATGGGCGCACGCGCCGCAATGAGTCTTTCGGCGCCCGCAGTTTAAAGAAGACGTCTACGTCATCTCGCGGCTCCTGATCCCAACTTGCCGCATAGGGTTCGATTTCAACGCGTAACTCGGGATAGCGTTCCAGAAATTCCTTCAGCAAGGGCGCGATAGCGTCGCGCGCCATGGTCACGGGACAAGCTACCTTCAGCAGCCCGCTTGGGCTGGAGCGGTGGCCTTCCAAAACGTCCCGTCCGTGCTGAAGGCTCTGCAGCGCACGTCTGCACGATTGCAGGTATTCCTTCCCGGCATCGGTCAGGACGAGGCCTCTGGGACCTCGATGCACCAGCAGAACCGCGATGTGCTTTTCCAGTCGAGTCAACGCCCGGCTCACAGTCGAAACAGGACAGGCCATCTCCTTCGCCGCAGCTGTCAGCGTGCCCGCCTGCGCGACCGAGACGAAGGTGCGTACATCGTTGAGATCCAAGTCATTCATGCAAAGCCACTCCCAGCGTGTATTCGTTGAGCCTAGCAACAGTGTTGCACTGACGCAATTCTATTTTGCGCCTATCGATCTAGCAGAGTTCGGCAAGAAACATCTATCCATAGACCTGCGCACGGCAGAACGAAACAAACTGGGGGCGCAGAGACACGGAGGAGCGATGAAGATTCTAGTAATTGGGGGCACCGGCAAAGTTGGTGCAGAAGTCGTGAAGGAACTGCAAAAGCGCAAGGCAGACATTCGCCTGCTTGTACGGAAGGACGGCACTCCGACGCCGCGGGGCGCCGAGGTCGCCAGTGGCGATTTGCTGGATCCGGTTTCCGTAGAGAAGGCAATGCACGGAGTGGACAAACTCTACCTATTGAACGCCGTCTCGCCCGATGAACTGACGCAAGGCCTCATCGCCTACGATCTGGCCAAGAAGCTGAGGTTGAAACACATCGTCTATCACTCGGTTTTCCGCGTGGAACACTTCAAGGATGTTCCACACTTTGCCTCAAAGCTCGCGATGGAAAGCGCCATACGGGTCTGTTGGAGCGCAATGGTCTCGAAGCCCGTTTCTGGATCACTTCCGGTTTGCCGACAACACACCCAGGATCTTCGCATTCCACGTGTAATGTGCGGCGCAGGCTATAATTGCGCGCACACATGGCCGTTACCTCGGGCACGAAACTTGGTCCCTACGAAATCCTTTCCCCCCTCGGCGCGGGCGGCATGGGCGAAGTGTACCGTGCTCGCGACACACGGCTCGGGCGCGATGTCGCGATCAAGGTGTTGCCAAACCATCTTTCCTCCGATCCCGATCTGAAGCAACGATTCGAGCGTGAGGCGCGGGCGATTTCGTCATTGAATCATCCGCGGATTTGCACATTGCATGATGTCGGGCATCAGGATGGCGTGGACTTTCTGGTGATGGAGTATCTGGAAGGTGAGTCGCTGGCCGACCGGATGAAAAAGGGCCCTTTGGCTCTGAAGGAATCGCTAAGTATTGGGATTGAAGTTTGCGAGGCGCTAGAGGCGGCGCAGCGAGCCGGTATCGTTCACCGCGATTTGAAACCTGGAAACATCATGCTGACCAAGAACGGCGCAAAGTTGATGGATTTCGGGCTGGCAAAGGCGGCGCTTTCGGGATTGGCCTCGGCTTCTAGCGCTCCGTTGTTGTCGGCTGCCAAGACCATGAGCGAGGCCACTCCGCTGTCGCCGCTGACCAGCGCCGGGATGGTGATTGGCACGATTCAATACATGTCGCCGGAGCAGATCGAGGGTAAAGAAGCTGATGCGCGATCGGATTTGTTTGCGCTGGGCGCGGTGCTCTACGAAATGGCGACAGGCAAGCGGCCATTTGATGGGAAGAGCCAACTCAGCCTGGCGTCGTCAATTCTCGAAAGGGATCCTGCGCCCATCCGAACAATCAAGCCGCTAACCCCGGCGGCGTTCGAGCGCGTGGTGAATTCTTGCCTGGCAAAGAATCCGGACGATCGGTTTCAGACTGCACACGATGTCAGGCTTGAGCTCGAGTGGATCGCTGAGGACCTTCCTCAGCTTAGGGCTTCCAGTACGGAGAAAACCGCGAAATTTTCGGTGAAAGCATTGTCTTGGATGGTCGCTGCTGCCGTACTGGTCGCTGGGGCAGCGCTTTTTCTGAGTCAGCGCGAAAGGCCGATCGCGCACTTTACAAACATCAGCTTCCGTGACGGAACGCTTTTGGGCGCGCGCTTTTCACACGACGGACAAACTATCGTTTATAGCGGGAGGTGGGAAGGAGTCCAACCACAGATCTCGGTCGCGCGAATAGGCAGCCCGGAGTCACGGCCACTAGGGATTCCCGCGGCAGAGGTCGCTGCCGTTTCATCTTCGGATGAATTGGCCGTGTTTCTGGGATGTGAAGAAATTTATTTCCTAACCTGCGGGGGGACGTTGGCGACGGTGAGCCTAGCCGGAGGATCGCCGCGCACTCTGGCAGAACACGTTGCACAAGCCGACTGGCATCCGGATGGCAAACGGATGGTGATTTCAGTCTTGACTCCCGAGGGCGCGCGGCTGGAATTCCCTCCAGGGCATGTGCTGTTTCAGCAGAGCGGGGGTTGGATTGGTCATCCTCGTTTTTCTCCGGACGGCAGCAGGATTGCGTTTGAAAATCACTCGATCCTCGGAAACGACGACGGATCGGTCGATTTGGTGGATATGAATGGGAGCCACACGGTACTTTCGACAGACGCGAGCATCGAAGGCTTGGCTTGGAGCCCAGACGGCAAGGAGGTGTGGTTTGCCGGGACCAAAACGTCGGGGTGGGCCGACACCATTTTTGCGGTGACTCCCGGTGGCAAGGAAAGAGCTATCCTCAGCTTACCTTCGGTACGCTTGCACGATATCTCGAAGGATGGGCGCGTGCTGTTGTCCCGCGAGACCTGGCGACGGCAGATCAGGGGCCTGTTTCCAGGAGACAAGGCCGAACATCCTTATTCATGGCTCGACGACACCGAAGCGACGGCGATCTCCGCCGATGGACGATTCATCTCTATTTATGAGGCGGGAGAGATCTATTATCTCGAGAATAACAGTCTGGCTTACTACCGGGCCACTGACGGTTCGCCTGCGGTGCGGTTGGGCGTGGGCACGCCGGCAATTTCGCCTGATGGGAAATGGGTCGTTCTCGCATCAAATCACGTAAGTCCCAAGATGCCGCTTCAGCTTCAGCCTATCGGACCAGGTGACTCAAAAGACCTTCCTACTCCCGGGCTGATCGCCTTCGATCACTACGTCTGGTCGGACGACGGTCGCGTGGTTGTTTACGAGGCTCAGACCGATCAGAACAAGTGGAACATCTATAAGCAAGCGGTGGCGGGAGGGGCTCCTGTTTTGGTGAAGACGGATGCCCGCGATACGTATGCTGTGCCCTCGCCAAGCGGGGATACGGTGGCACTGCGAGAGGGGCGCGGCGGGATTTCTCTTTATCATGAGAATGAGAGCCAGCCGGTCCCGGTGAAAACAGCGTCCGCGAACGAATACCCGATCCGGTTCGTCAAAAGCGGGAAAGCATTGTTAGTAGCGGAGCAGACTGGTGACGAACTGACACTCACCGTGATTGACTTGGCGAGTGGACATCGCGAAACGTGGAAACGTATTCCAGATAATTACAGCTCGCGCGCAAACCAGCTCTTCGTTGCGACGCCGGACTTGAAATATTACGCGTATCCCTTTCCCAGATACTCGTCGGTGCTTTATACCGTCGAAAACTTGCATTGAACCAGCGTCTTAACGTTCTGAGCATAACCAGGGCGACCCTGGGCGTCTAGTAAAGGGTCGGACGTTTCGCGTATCCTTTGACCCGCTGTCTGCGAATAAGGGGCTACTCGGAAGTTATGCCCGGAACAAACTTTCAGCCGCAGGCCAGAAACGGCCTGGAAGCCATCAGCACCGCATTAGGTGTCTTCCAGGCCGAGTTTGTCATTTACCGCTTGGCTGAGTTTCTGCTTGCACCCAATATACCGCTCAGTTGTCTGAACCGATGCGTGTCCAAGCAAGAACTGAATCTGCTCAAGTTCTCCGCCCGCTAGATGGCATAACCGAGCACAAGTGCGACGCAAGTCGTGGGGAGCCAGATTCTTGATCTCAGCACGTTTGGCGGCCGCTTTAACCACGTGCCAGATCGCTTTGGGTGTGACTCCATCGCCCCAAATCTTATCTAGTCGACTTACTCTGCGGAAGATGGTCCCTCCGGTAATGGCGGCCGCCCCAGTCCACTCATCCTATTAAAGAGGATGTCAAGAAAAAAATTCTCTCCCCTCCCCTCGCGGGAAACCAGGGCGTGGTGACTTACATCCAGCCCTGCCTCCTTATTAGAGGGGGTTTTGGTTTTACCGCTTTGGATCGCCGCGTATTTCAGCGGCGATGCCAACCCCAGTTGATCTCCCTGACTTAACGGTTTCATGGAGCAGTGGCGCTTGACGCCGTTCGGTTGCGAAGCTACGCAAGCCAAGCGTTGGCTTAAGTGCCAACCATCATCCTATGTGAGGCTCGAGGCCTATGGCTTTTTTGGGTTATCCGAGGGGCTGTGACTTGAAAAACGGTGTGAAGTGATTGTCCGGCAAAGAAGATCTCGACCGGACCTCATCTCCCATGATGAGTACCCTAGGAGCTACAGCGGGAAGGCAACGACCTGTCGAAAGCGCTCCGACAACGTACCTGCGATCGAAAGATCGGCATCGAAACCGCGAGGTAACGATGCATCTGCCAGCATCGAGGCGGTGAGGGCCCAGGGTTGATAGCACGGTGAGCATATGCAAATTCTCGAAAGCGTCGTCAATAACAGGAAGTCGAAGATGCTTACAGGCTTCTCTCGCAGTGGGTACGGAGGTTCCCCTCTATTCCGTCATGGGCGAACAGCACTGCCGGCGTACAGAGAGCACCTACTCTATCGTGTCACCTCCACGGAACAAGGTAAGCCCGTATCGCTCCCCGCAAGGGGAAGATCAACCGTAAGGTGGATCGATGGCGGTGCGGGTATCGGAATTGCGAGGAAGCGAACGCTGCCCTGTAATCGGGCAGATAAAGGTTGCGTCGGCTCGATGGGACAAGATTACCTCACCGGAAACGGAGCTGACTTCGCGATGGTGTTCAAACTCGAGAACATTTGTGGAACCGATGTAGGAAGCAAAGCAAATGATGGCGGCGCAAGCCGCTGGTGCAGCTTCCCACACGATGGTGGCTTCCTCCACCGCCGTGCGAGTTGGCCGCAGATCAGTATCGAGAAGGTCTTATGAATAAGGCCGCGTCCTCGTTTTTCAGGGGGGCGTTATCGAATGCTCGAGCCGGATGACGGGAAACTGTCAAGTCCGGTTCTTAGAGGGCTGGCCCCCAGCAATGGGGGCCGGCTACTCGGCGCATAGGATCGACCCGGAGACTCGGTGCTGAACGATAGCAGCACACGGTGCCTAATGAGTGCATGGATACTCTCCCTCGAACCCGAGCGTCGCAGAACCTGGTCACCACCGCGGCATGAAAACCTGGCGGATCACTGGCGTTCGTGCAACGCTCAAGCGGCTTGTGGCTTCAGTTGTTCGGCGTCGAAACGTTCCTCCTTTTTCCAAAGTGTCAAAGCAATGGCCGCGATCTTTCGTGCTAACGTGAGACGCGCCATCTCCGGCTTCATGCCTTTGTCCAGCAAAGCCACATAGAAGTCGCGCAACGGCCCCACCCCACAGCTAGCCCGGGTCGCGGCTCCTTTAAAGATCTCTTTCATCTCGTGATTGTGATTCTGATTGAGGCCACGAATCTGTTGCGGTTTTTTCGCACGTTGCAGTTGTCCGCTGACAAAGCGGTATTGCGCACTGTCGCGGGTCTCGATGCCCAGCCCGCTGTAGGTCCAGAGTTGCCGTTTGCTACGGAACCGGTGTGGCGTTTGCATCAGTGCGATCAAGCGGGCGGCCCGAATCGGACCGATGCAGGGAATCTGCCGCAGCAGTTTCGCGGCTTTATGTTTCCGGCTCTCCGCCAATAACTCGGGACGCAGGGTTCGTCGTAACGTCTGCAATCCATCCAACTGCTGATAGAGCAGCTCGGCTCGCCGGCGCACCCCTACGTGCTCGATCTTGTGTAACCATTCCTCGCGATAACGCGGAGCATACACCTGGGTACCGGCACAGGGAATGCTCCAGCCGCGATACAGAGCTTTGATCCGATTCATTACTCGGTTCAGATCTTTGCTGATCGTCTGATAACTGCGCCCCAGCTCGCGCAGCGTTCGCAGTCCGTGTTCCCCGTGATAGACCGGGCGCAGCATGCCCGTGCGCAACAAGTCGGCCAACTTGCGCGCATCTATCTTGTCGCTTTTGTTGCCTTCCTTTAATAAGGCATTGCGGCGGGGATCGCAGACCAGCACTTGGTGCACGTGCGGCTTCAGCAAGTCGTATAGCCAGGCTGCCCAAGTCCCTTCTTCCCAGGTGACATGCAGTTCGCCTCGCAAACCGTGGATGAATTGCAGAATGCTGCTGGCTTTGGTTTCGACGATGGACTCCATCCCCAGCTTGCCACCCTCTTTGAGGACAGCGATCACAATGGCTTCCTTGTGCACGTCTAGGCCGATATACTTAATCTCACGACTCATATGAGTTGCCTCCTTGGGGGGAAGCTCATTCGTGCCAACGTCTACTTTCCCCCAAGGTAAGACTGTCATTTCTTAGGACCACCGTTTCAAAACTTGACGTTAACCATCCTGAGTCTGGAGCGCAGACCAACACCTCACGCAGCTTCATTCTGCTGAAGCGGGGCGTTCTTTCATAATGCATCGACGGCGCGTTTCACCCACAATGGAACCGGAACGGTACGAATGTGGTTTCCCTTGCCAACCAGGTCAGCTATCACCCAATGATCTTCGCGGACCTGAAAATCTCCTGTTCTGAGTGCCACCAGTTCCGCGCGTCGCAGACCGCATCCGATCAGCAGTGCCAGAATCGCCCGATCACGTTTGCCTCGAAGGCCGTCTGACGGTTTACCGAGTAAGGTTTTGGACTGGTCGATGTTCAACCAATTGCCGATGCGAACGCCGAGACGCTTGGCTCCTTTGACGCGACGGATTCCTGCCGCGAGATCTGGGCTCAGAAGGCCTGTGTCAGAAGCTTCATAGGCGAGACGCCTCACAGCGGCTAGGCGCACATTGATCGTGGACGGCGCGAGGTTTCTCTGTTCGAGGAAGAACCGGTAGCGAAGAACGACAGTCCTGTTGAATGAAAGACGCGGTTCAGAGCAATACCATCCAATAAATTCGTCGATGGCATGGCCATATGATTCTTGCGAGCTTGCCGCACCGAGCGAGTGAAGAACCGCATTCTTCGACTGCTCTAAATCGGCTAGTCGAAGTATTGTTTTTGCCTTGGAGAGTTTCGATGTTTTCCGATGCGCCATACTGGCGGCCTCCCACGCCGCGATCAGTATGGTCGTTCGGATGGCCGCTCATGGTCTCGAAGCCCGTTTCTGGACCACTTTCGCGTTGCGGGCAGAGTGTTCCCTAAGTTTTAATCAGCCCACTTGCACTGCGAGCATCGAGACCGAACCGCCATCTACGCCCTCAACAGGAAATGTGAGCGGCTCGGATGGTGTGCGAGTGCCGGCAACGTAAAGCAGCGGCACATAATGGTCCGGCGTGGGCACTGCTAGTTCCGCTTCACTGCCGAGTTGATCCTCGTAATTCACGAGCGGCTTGTACTCTCCCGCGAGGAGCAGCTCGCGGACTCGAGTTTCAAACGAGATCGCCCAATGGTACGGCTCGGGTGCGTGCCGTCCCCAAGCATAGGCATGCAGGTTGTGCACGATGTTGCCGCTACCGAGGATGAGAATGCCTTCTTCTCGTAAGAGTGCCAGGCGCTTGCCGACTTCGTAATGGAACGAGGGCGGTTGCGTTTCGTCAATGCTGAGTTGAACCACTGGAATATCGGCTTGTGGATAGACGTGGCGCAGAACCGACCAAGTACCGTGGTCGAGACCCCAGCGGTCGTCGCGACGCACCGGCACATGAGCAAGCAATTTCTGGACGCGCGCAGCGAGGTCGGGATCACCCGGCGCGGGATATTGCACCTGATATAGCTCGCGCGGAAAGCCGCCGAAATCGTGGATCGTCCTCGGCGCGGTGCTCACGGTGACGGCTGCGTCTTCGATGTACCAGTGGGCCGACACCGAAAGTATTCCCTTCGGCTTCGGCAGGGTCGCGCCGATCGATGCCCACCGCTGCGTATAAGGGTTCACCAGCAGCGCATTCATCGGATTCCCGTGCCCAATGAACAACGCTGGCATCCGCTCGGCCATTGTTGGATCGCTCGTCGTTACGCTGCCTTTTGCTCTTGGCTCGGCATCAGGCCTATTTGCTTAAGCATCCCCATGAGATCGTAAAAAAGATTCTCTTCCACGATCTGACCTTGTTCGTTCCAGCGTGCAACGGTGCAGAAATCCACGTGGAAACTCTTGTTCGTGGGCTGGATCACCGTTCCGCCTGGCATCGTCATCGGACCTGTCATCGTTCCCCTGAAATCCGCCACAGTGCACGTCCATTCGCCCTGAGCAATCTCCACTTTATAAGGATGATTAATCAGATGATTGTCGGGGAACGTCTTGAAAAATTCGATGGACTCCGCCTTGTGATTGTCGCGCCCTCTTGTTGGCTCGGCCTGACCAGGCCAAAAGACGGTGGTGTCCTTCGAATGCCGCTTTTCAAACGTATCCCAGTCCTCTGCGTTCCATGAATCGTCGAGTGTCTGCATGAGCTCAAGATTGTTCTGCGTCATGTGATCCTCCAAAATACGAACTCGGACAGGTTGCCTAAGCACGTGCTAGCCATCAGCCTGCCGGGGCTTCATTCTATACCTGACTGGCTCTTAGCTTAGGCCACTAAAACACTGGGTAGAAGGCCTGTCTTCCGAGCGCAACTCTTCTCTGAGCTGGGGGTGTCAAGCCGCCTCCCTTGGGCATATGCGAGTACTGTTCCGCCGCCGAGCCTCCCAGTGAGAAAGCTCTGGGTTCAAACTAGTCCATCGCGAAACTGGAGGTCGGATGCATGCGCTCCGGTACAGAAAGGTTTGTTCTCGGACTCGCCGCAGCGGCACAGTGTCATGCGATTGCGAATTTCGTAGGCTTGGCCATTGGCGCCGACGAGAGCGATACCTCCACGAACCCACAACGGACCGCTACACTTCTGCGCCGGATCCTCAACTAATCCGATTGAATGTGGCGGTTTCGGCTCGATTGATTCTCCGTCGTGTTTGTCAACCGCGATCAATCGACCGGAAGTGCAGTTACCCACCTGCTGGAGAAACTGCAATCGCACCTTGGGATCATCGGTGTCTTTCACCTCATTCCAAACCTGGCCGTTTGGATCGCAAAAGCGTGCGAACGCGCACAAGACCCGGGCATCAGCGAGTTGCATCGACGGCCCGTCGAGCACCTGCGTCTGCTCCGTGACGGGCTTTCGACTGGCAGTTTCGGTCCCGTCGAAACCGATCTTGGCATGCGTGCCGTAGCAGAACGGTTTCTTATTCGAATTTCCCAGCGGCAGAGTGCATATTGCGGGGATGCCGGGAAAGCATTACCCTCATCCCACTCAGTTGACTCGCCCGCGGCATTGACTCCGATTATCTCAAGCCTGAGTGACACCGAACCGGAGACGATGTAGGGCCCATTTTTTGAGGCGGTAATCGTTTTGTGGCTAGACATGCGTCACCATGAACATGGACGGCGTCCGAGACCGTAGATTGTGCATGGCTGATTCTATTGGATAGGAAGTACATGAGCAGTTTACGCCTCTTTGCTATGACGAACTATGAATTGTCGGCCGCAAATGGAGGTGATGGAATGAAGAGAAGCAACGGTTCGAGAATGTGCACAGCGATAGCTTTATGCACAGTGGCCGTCGTGTTTCCAGCAACGCAATTGATGGCACAGGTTGCGTCACTCGATCCGGCCAAGATGCCAACCATAGGCACGGTCGATGAAAGATTTCAGTCCTACAACATTGAAATGGTGGAGGTCATCGGCGGAAGATTTTGGAAACCATACAGGAGCACCACGAACGAAAGTAAAGCGCAGGAGCCCGCCCCTCAGGCAGGTTTCACTCCGGCAGGCATAGACCCGAACCTCTATCGATATCGAGCGCCCATTGATCTTTCAAATTCGCGATTGCGAAAATTGGCAGCGGCGTTAAGCCCAGCATATGTGCGAGTCAGCGGCACGTGGGCCAATAGTGCCTATTTTCAGGATTCGGAAAATGCCGCACCGGCAAATGCGCCATCGGGTTTCAGCGGAATCCTAACGCGACAGGAATGGAAAGGTGTCATTGATTTTTCTCATGTGGTGAATGCCGAGATCGTCACGTCCGTGGCAACCGGACCAGGACCCCGTGATGCGCAAGGCGTGTGGACCTCCGAGCAGGCTTGGGAATTGTTTGAGTACACAAAATCTGTTGGAGGACGAATCGCGGCAAGCGAATTCATGAATGAGCCGACATTTGCAGCGATGGGCGGCGCACCGAAAGGATACGATGCCGCAAGCTATGGCCGCGACGTCGAGGTGTTCCGTTCGTTCCTTCGGAAAACAGCGCCCGATACACTATTTCTCGGTCCAGGTTCAGTTGGCGAGGGACCGTTCGCGATACCGATGGCTGGCGGAGTGTTGAAATCCGAAGACCTGCTCCACGCAGCCGGTCCGGTATTCGACGTTTTTTCGTACCATCTCTATGCCGCTATTTCGCAGCGGTGTGCAAGCATGGGCGCATCATCACAGACAACGGCAGCAGCGGCACTTTCTCAAGACTGGCTCTCGCGACCGGAAAAGATTGGCACATTCTACTCGGACCTTCGAGACAAGTTCGAACCGGGCAAATCACTCTGGATTACGGAAACCGCCGATTCAGCCTGCGGTGGAAACCCCTGGGCGTCGACTTTTCTGGACATCTTCCGATATCTTGTTCAACATGCAAGCCTCGCCCAGCGTGGCGTGAAAGTGATTATGCACAACACACTGGCATCAAGCGACTATGGCTTGTTAGACGAAAATACATTCGCACCACGCCCGAATTACTGGGCTGCTTTGCTTTGGCGACGCCTCATGGGTACGACAGTTCTTGATCCACAGATAGCATCAACTCCGAATCTCTATGCTTATGCGCACTGTCTGCGGAACCATTCCGGTGGCGTCGCGCTCTTGGTCATCAATGCCGACGCACAACAAGTCCATGAAGTCACATTGGTCCCCGAGGCAGAGCGCT
>CAWDNR010000002.1:0-176400 GCA_963803655.1 Terriglobia bacterium | reverse complement strand
AATTAGCTTAGCCCGGATCGGTACCACTAAGTGGGCGTAGCTGAAGTAATTCAGCCCGAGTCAGCCCGATAGTTTAGAATTAGCGCCAGAATCGCGCCCAGCCAGAAGTAATTGTTGTACAACCGTCTGAACATCCTTTGAGAAGAAATCTTGAGGAGGTAGCTAGCAATCAACATCTTCTCCATTCAACTTAGAGCGGGTTTCCAGAAAGTAGTTCAGCGCCGTCGAATAGGCGGGGTGGGTTCTCTGGCTTCTTGGTCAGCATCTTTTGGTCGAGGAAGTCAAGTGACCGCGGCCCGCTAGTGAAGCGACGCCCATTCTGGTCATCTGGCACTCCAGTCACGCCGTTGTTTCAGCTCGTCCCGTTGAGCTTCTTTGCACTGACGTGGGGCTGGCATCAGCTCCATCCCTGTTGCCCACCGACAGGCGGACTCGTTTTAAAACCTTCGCGCCATTCCAGGTAATAAGCACCTTGCAAATACTCTCTCTTCCTTGCCATTCACGACAACAACATCAGGGCTTCACACTAGCCCGTTAAGCAGAGGTCACAAACGCGGCAGTACCGCCATCCATGCGGGGTTTCCAATGTGTTTGGTGAGGTTGACTTCGCGATTGGCCATCGGTGACCCTTCCTGATTCTGGTATTAGGAGTAGGTGTCGCCAGCTTGCAAGTACCAGATAACTAAGGTAATGGCGGAGAGGGTGGGATTTGAACCCCCGATACCCGTTAAGGTATGTCCGCTTCGAGGCGGCCCGTAATCCGCATCTAAGGGATTCTACGTCAATGGCTTAGAGTTTTGAAGGGTGCAATAAAGGTGCAAATAAAAAACTCGTCGCCATTTTCGTTGAGCGAGTTCTTCGGAAACAACTGCCGAATCTCGCCCGCGGGGCACCCCTTTCGGCTGGGTGACAGCTCTTCATCGCGCGTTTGCGCGAAATCGAAAGCTGAACAACAATTCCAGCGCAGAAAGCAGGTTTCATGGCACGCGGACGTGCGCGTTATCAAAGAGGCCGGGTGGTCGCCACCGAGGCCGGCGGCTGGGAAATCCACTACAACGTCTACCTGACCGATCCCACAACCGGCAAAGCGAAACGACATCACCGCAGCCGGGTAGTGGGCTATAGGCCGAAGATGCACCGGGCCGACGCTGAGAAAATCCTGGCAGCGGAACTCGCTGCCATCAACGGCGGTCCAGTTACCCGAGCCGCAGACGGGACCATCACATTTGGCGATTGGATGCGGAATTTCTACGTCCCTATGCGCGGCGCCAACTGGCTGGACGCGACGCGCCGCACCAACCTCGACTATCTCAACAGCCACGTCTATCCGACCCTGGAGCACGTCGCACTCAAAGACGTCAGCAAGTTTCAGGTGCAGATGCTGCTCAACCGGCTGGCTGCGGAAGAATACTCGTACACGGTTGTGTACCATGTGCGCGATCTGATCAAAGCTGGCTTGGCGGAGGCCGTGGACCAGGAGGTCCTGGAGCGCAATGTCGCGCGCAAGACCGTCATTCCCGAGATCGAGGAGTCCGAAAAGCCGGTTCTTCCCGTCGAGATGTACGTCAAGCTGCTGGCCGGTCTTGACGGCATCCGGGACCGCGCCATCTTCCTGATCGCCTGCTTCTGTGCCCTCCGGCCGAGTGAACTCTTCGGCCTCACATGGGGATGCTACACCGGCAATGTGTTCACTATCGTGAATACCGCGTGGCGTGGTCGCCTGCAGCGCAAGAAAATCAAGCGCAAGAACCGCTACGGTCGCACCAATTACCGACTTGTCGCGATCCCCCAAGCCGTGCGCAAGGCGATTGACTTGTGGAGGGCGAAGTGTCCGAACGCTGACGCCAATGCCCTCATGTTCCCTGGGATGCAAGCGCGTGCACGAAAGCCATTGGCGACGCCTATTCATCCGGACAATTGGCTGCGCCTGCGCCTGTACCCGGTTGCGAAACGACTGGAGATCGCATTTCATCCTACGTTTCAGGTGCTCCGCAGGAGCTTCTCCACGCATGGCAAGAAGGAAGCACACCCCACCGAGATGCAGGCCCAACTCGGACACAGCGATATTCGTACCACCTTGGACATCTATACGCAGATTTCGGACCCGGAAGTGGCCAGAATGGTGAACCAAGTCACAAACCGCATCTTGGGCTTGGGGGAGGGGGACGAGTCGGGCTCAGTTCAGTGAGACGGGCGAGGAGAAATAGAGGCTAACGGCTTCCCTGATAAAATAAATTTAAATTAACGGCTCGGAGAGATGGCCGAGTGGCTGAAGGCGCGCGCCTCGAAAGCGTGTATACCTTAACGGGTATCGGGGGTTCGAATCCCTCTCTCTCCGCCAGCATTTCTTTCTCCAAACGTAATCTGTGAGATCATTACCCCACCTCGCATCTCACCTCTGGGAATGATGCTATGCACACTTTCCTTCAGGACCTCCGCTATTCCGCACGGCAGCTCATCAAAAGTCCAGGATTCACACTGACGGCAGTCATCTCGTTGGCGCTCGGCATTGGAGCGGCCACCGCTGTGTTTAGCGTGATTTATGCAGTCTTGATGCATCCCTATCCCTACCCTGCCGCGGATCGAATAGTACGACTCACGGTCGACAGCGTAGCGGGTTCCGGGGACCCCGTCTATCTAAATGGCGCCGAAATTCAGACCTTGCGGCAATCACCAGTGGTCGAAAGCGTTCTGGCTTCGGACAACAGCGCTCTGATGCTGACCGGGCAAGATCTTCCGGAGACGGTGCACGCCGTGAGCCTCATCTCGAATAATTTCCAGGATCTCGGCGTGCCCGCTTTGCTGGGTCGCGGACTTTGGCTATCCGACGCAGTGGACGGCCAGGAGCCACGACCTGTTGTAGTTCTTTCCTACAGGTTTTGGCGGAGACACTACTTGTCCAATCCGGATGTCGTGGGCCGCACTCTGCAACTTGATCACAGGAACTTCGAGATCGTAGGCGTCGCGGCGCCGCGATTCACTTGGTATGACGGCGACGTCTATCTCCCGCTGAAGCTGTTGCGAGATCCGGGGCGCACATCTATCGTCGATCTGCTTCTGCGGCCCGGCGTCAGTCGCGCCACAGCCGAAGCCGCACTGCAGCCCCTCGTGGAACAGTTCGCTAGTTCGAGGCATACTGATTTACCGGATGTCTTCAGGGTCCATGTGCATGGGCTGAACGACTGGGTAGTTAGCTCCTTGGGCGGGACACTGTACTTACTTTTTGGCGCGGTGATGTTGCTGCTGGTGATTGGATGTGGAAATGTCTCGATTCTGCTGCTGGCACGGGGTACGGCGCGGCAACATGAATTGGCTGTGAGAACCGCAGTCGGCGCGGGCCGCTTCCGAATCATTCGCCAATTGCTCACGGAGTCGCTCCTTCTCGCGGTGATTGGCGCGTTGCTCGGTGTTCTAGCTTCTTACGGCGCTCTGGTACTGACGCTGCGTCTGGTGCCCCAAACTACGTTCGCCTCCGAGGCCGTGATTCGCATCAACCTCCCGGTTCTGTTTTTCAGCGTCACGGTCGCGCTCGGAACGGGTGTGCTGTTCGGGCTTTGGCCAGCGCTGCAACTTTCGCGTACGCACATCGGGGAGATCATGCAGTCTGGCGCGCGCCGGTTAGCCGGCAGTGTCCGCGGGCGCAAGGCCCACAGCATGCTGATCACCGCGCAGGTAGCGCTGACATTATTGTTGCTCGCAGCTGCGGGCTCCTCAATGAAGGGGTTCGCCAAGCTGATCCACCAGCCCCTCGGTTACGACCCGCACAACGTAATGGCGATAGGAATTCCTTTACGCGCAAGCTCCTACGGCACTTGGCCGGCGCGTGCAGCCTATTTTGAGCAACTGCGAGAGAAAGTGGCGGAGACACCGGGAGTGATCAAAGCGGCGATTTCCACCGATGCGACGCCGCCGCGGAATGGATGGATTATGGGATTTGAAGTCCTGGGCAAACCCATGGCCCCTGGTGCAGGGGCGCTTTTTGATTCGAGTGGGTCTGAGATCGGATCGGTCAACCTGATTAGCCCGGAGTACTTTGCGGCTTTGCGCATTCCCGTGCTGCAAGGACGGATTTGGAGCGACGCCGAGAATAACAAAGGCGCACATGTAGCCGTGATCAACCGTACGCTGGCGCAGCGCTACTTTCCGAATGGCGATGCCATTGGGCACTCGTTGAGATCGGGAGGTCTCGAAGGCAATCCCGCCACAGTGCTGTCGCCGCCAAATATCGGAGCTACCTGGTTCCAGATTGTGGGCATCGTCGGGGACGCCCGCAATGATGGACTCCGAAGTGCCCCTAGACCATCAGTCTACGTGCCCTATACATTCAGCATGGGAGAGGGCACGGAGATTCTGGTTCGCTCTGAGGTTCCGCCCCTCACGCTGCAACATGCCGTGCGCGAGCAGTTGAGGGCCATTAACCCGGATCAGATCAGTGGCGCTTATGATCTCGAAACTCGCCTCACTTATGAACCCGAGTGGCAGCAGGAGCATGTCGCGGCCTGGATTTTTGGCATTTTTGCCTGGCTCGCCCTGGCTCTCGCTGCCGTAGGGCTACATAGCGTCGTGTCCTACACAGTGGCACAACGGACCATCGAATTCGGGATTCGTATGGCGCTGGGCGCGCAGCGTGCGGACGTGCTGCGAATGGTCTTCAGGTCGGCATCGGTAAGCCTAGGCGCCGGAATCTTGGCAGGTGTAGCTCTTTCGGTAGCCCTAAACCAAATCATTGCGAAATGGGCACAAGGAAACCCGCGCGACCCTGCCATTCTCCTTGCTGGAATCATTCTTCTCGGCTTTGTGTCTGGGTTGGCCTGCGCAATTCCGGCGCGTCGCGCCTCCAGAGTCGATCCGATGATTGCACTTCGTTGTGAGTAGTAGCGCTCGCTCGTAGGAAATCAAGGAGAGCTGGTCAATTGGTGAGAAATCTCGATTGCGCTTATCTTGTATGAAACGACAATCTAATTTTGGCCAGGGTTGATGCTGGAGCCACGGCAATCAAGCCACACCGCAATCGCAGAGTCAATTGCCCAAGTAGAGAAGTGCTGTTCCAACTGCTCTCTCTCTCTCTCTGACTGTTTTCTACAGGCCAGCCCTTACGATCTCTATCTCCGCCGCTGATCCTGAATAAACTGATGGACGTCTTCTTCGCGAAACTTCCACAGGCCCTTTCCCTTCGCCGGACCAAGTTTAATCGCGAGCAGCCGCGGTTGCGGCGGCCTAGAGCGTGGTCGCGTACCCATCCTTTGCTGACGCCAAGCCATTCCGCCACATCGCTTACGTCGAGCAAACGCTTGGGTTTGACGTGAAAGGGAGACGATTCCAGGACTTCGAGGGATGGGGATCGGGATGGCTCGGCTGGTCTTGGTAGAGTAGCCATGGGCGTGATCTTCCTTGCGGGACCGCAAGTTCGACTTTCGGCGGCATTTTCGGATGCGACTCGCGGGATACGCGGTGTCGAGATTCGCCCGGAGTCAAGGTTGGCTGG
Source organism: Terriglobia bacterium (assembly GCA_963803655.1). Lineage (GTDB taxonomy): Bacteria > Acidobacteriota > Terriglobia > Terriglobales > Acidobacteriaceae > JAIQFF01. Next base: position 170,915 of record CAWDNR010000002.1, on the reverse strand, counting down.
ACGAAAAGCCGGCAAACAAGCAAAAGGGCGATCGACGACCTTGGACTAGGAGGAGGAAGAAGAATTGTTTGTACGCGCCGGCTATGAGCCGGTCAAAGCTATTGCCAAAAGGCTCAAACGCTCGGAATAATCAGTTCGCTTCCGGCTCAAAGGCCGGGCGATAAGCGCAAGAGTTACGGACGGCTGGTCATTGCGAAGAATCCAGCAGACTCTGCATGTAAGCCATCGGCGGCTACAGCGTTTGATTGCTAGTGGTCTTCTAAGAGTCCGTGACCCGCGGGTCCCGGCAATCTCCCTCGCCGAATTTCGTCTCAGACACGGAGGCGTAGCCCTACCGGGGATGGAAGCTGAAACCAATGCGGCTAAGAGCGAGGGGTACTCCTGGGGGCAGGTTGCGAAGCTCTTGGGTGTCACTACGGTTGAAGTGGGGAAATTGGTTGCCGATGGCGAGCTCAAGCTGGTGGATACGTCCGTGACCGACCGATCATTCGAAGCGTTCTGTCGTCAGCACAGTTCGGAATTAAATTTCGGCCTCATGGATCCAGCCGTCGCGAAGTGGCTCATCGATGAGTATGGTCTGGACACCACAACGACGCAGCGTAACTTCCTAGTGACGGCCTCGCAGAAACAGGCGCTCGTGGTTAGACCGTGCCCAAAGTGTAAGCGCAGTATTCGGGGGAACGGATATTTTGGACATATCCCAGCGTGTCGCGGAGCAATGTCGCAGGGCAACCCCGAACAGTTGGGCGTCGATCAGCAGCAAGTTGAGACGGGCTCACAATGGCGATGGAATCACGACTCCCTTGATGATGAACGAGGAAAATCTGGCTTGCGGCCACGCTGGCAGCCATCCGTGGCGGGCCCAACACCGCTGTTCCTTCACTGTTCTCACTGGGGCATATGCTGCTCTATTTTATGCATGATTATTGGTTTGATTAAGAGAAAGGCGCCACCTGGTGGATTGCCGAATCGGGCAGAACCAGCTTTCGCATTGATAAGTTCCAAAACTACGATGATCGTTTCATTCTCTCCGTGCGACGTTATCTCCAAGCCACGTGACGGAAGCAGCCGGCTGCTAACAATCCGGTATTCGGAGTCGGCTGCTGGGGCATCGACTGATTTGATTGCGCCACTCGGATCGGCTTGAATGTCGCCGAAGCCCGCCGATCCGGTTAGGTGACCGTTTCTTTCTACCAGATTGATAGTCATGAACGTTGTGCCCTGGAATTTCGCCTGCCACGTGCCAGCATAATCGGAGAGTTTGTGTGAACTCTGCTGCGCGAAACAAATGACGGGTGCAATGCAAAACAGGACTACAACTGCGAGTTGTCGACGCATACCATCCTCCCACGACTGCTGCTAACGTTTCTGTGCCGCTTCCGTAATCCGAAGTGTGAGATCAATGCGGTGCGAAGCGTTGTCGACTTCAGTATCTGGAATCGTTGTGGTACTGGCATATCCTCGGCTTGCATATAACTGTTGCACCCTGTTCAATCCCTCCCGGATCTCCGTGGTGTTGAATAGATCTCCATCGCGAAGATGAAATTGCTCTCGAATGGTCTCCGCAGAAATGCTGAGAGCCTGATCCGGAGCCGCGCTTTGGATACTAATGTTTCTAAGCCGGAACTGTTCTCCTGGTTTAATGGAAACGATCACGCGGAGGCTCTGATGACCATCTGCAACTCCAAGCGGCAGCGATGAGGGTGTCTGAATCTCTGCGCGAAAATATCCTCGTTCCTGGAAGTCTGCGCGGGTGCGTTCAGCTACCTCTTCAGTCAGTTCCTCTCGGGTCTCGTACACTTGGTTCTTTGACGCATTGAGGAGTCGGTCCCTTACTTTGTTGGCGTCGGGGACGTCTCCGTCAATCTTGATGTCGCCTAATATGAATTTCGCTGCCTGTGCTGCCCTAACAGATTCCTGCTGTGGAGTCGGATTCGCTGAAGTGGAGGATTGGACGTGATCCAATGTGCTAGCTGCGATGGCAGAGCACAAGATCAAGCAAGCCAACGAAACCAATGCCATACGTGGGCGGGAAATCTGCGGGACAGACTCGGACTCAAGTATCCGCTGGATGCGGCGGGCCAAAGAATTCCCAGGCATGGCAAGCCCAGCAATATTGAGTCTCACTCCCGACTTTTTGACAGAGCGGGCTACGTCGATGAGGTATTCCGAATATGCTCGCGGATCGTGTCCTCGTGCTAGCACAACGCTATCGCAGGCTTCCTCAGCCAGAGTGCCGAGATGACGTTCTAACCACCACGCAAAGGGGTGAAACCAGAATAAAGCCCGGTTCAACAGTGCAAACCATTGGATCAATGGATGGCGGCGACGGGTATGCTCGGACTCATGCGTCAAAACCGCATCGAGCTGAGCCTTGGGCCATTGCTCCCATTGCGCGGGAAGTATCAGTTGCGGATGGAGAAATCCCACCGTCATAGGTGCTGCGCATAACGAACTGGTAAGCAAACCCTCGCGAAGAACTGCTTCGCGAGCCAACCTGCGTGACCGCAGCGTACCTATCCCCAGGCGAAACAGCAGCAAGCACAGCCCCAACAGGTAAATGCTTACCAAAAGTACTGACACGGGGCTCATTGCGGTGGACGCGACACCGGTTGGAAGGGTTTCAGTCGAAATCCTTGACTGGTTGGCACTGGCCTGAGTCAAGGTAGGCAGCATCCTCAGCGACGCCTTTGGTCCCCAGGGCATCCAGATTGGAAGCAGGAGCATCAACGCGAGCACCCCTGTCCAAATCTGGTGTTTGGCCGTGGGCTCTTTCACCTTCATGGCGAAGAGCATGACAGCTGCGGCTCCAATGATGAGGGCCGCTCTAACCGAGCATTCGAAGAATAGGTGTTCCATCATTTCCCTCCCAAACGGCGATTCCGCACGAATTTCTCAAGCGCGTCGATATCTCCCTTATTCAGTACTTTGGCTTCCACCATTCCACTGACCAGTTCCTCCACGGATCCCTGACAGAAACGATCAATAATCTGCCGAACCGCACGTGCAGCTAAACTACGGGCAGGTTCTACAGCACGATAGATATATGCTCGTCCGTCTGATTCGTGCTTGAGATAGCCTTTCTGCTCAAGTCGGCGCAAAAGTGTGCGAGTAGTTGTTTCCTTTAGGTCGCGCTTGCACGCGACAATCCGGTGTACAGCCTCCACGGTACAGATCCCACCGTCCCACACTGCGCGCATCACTTCATTTTCAAGTTCGGTGAGTGGAGGACGAACACGAGCGGATGGTGTACGTTGTGTCATGGTACAACTTGTACCACTACACAATGACTTCGTCAAGCGTTTCTAGGAATTCTCAATTGACGATAAATCCCATAGCACCAAACCCTGGAATCGGCGCCGCGCTACTCGTTGGTCGGCAATCCAAAAGGAACTCATGCTTAGGTTAGCGCTCGTGAGTGTCACCACCCGCATTGTTCTCAGGGGAAAAAAGCTGTGAGGTTTTGCACTGTTGCCGTCAAAACCACGTGCAGAGCGATCGCAGATGCTGTTGTCCTTAATTGCGAATCGTTTACAAGGTGTTCTCAACCCGCACTTCGACACCAACTCCTTCCATAGGGTCGCTCTAACCTTCGTAGAGGTTCTTCTCCAGCACAACTGATCGCTCCAATGCCATTGGACTTGTTGATTGAGTGACGTTAGTTTTGCGCGAAAGGCAGCCGCATCAAAGGCGCTGCGGAGGTGAACATGCCGCGTTCAGTAAGATTCCGTTTCAGTCACCCAATCAAACACCTTCGACAGTGGAAATCGGCGCTTACAACCGCCGCTTTGCTCACTCTACTGCTCTTCATAGCACTGGCACAGGGTTCACCATTCGATACTGGTTTCAACGCAATCCAAACCCTTTTCACCGGAACGATCGCGAAAGTTGCAAGTTTGGTCGCAATTGTGATCGGCGGCTACGGCTTCGCGCATGGTGAACCCGGTGCGAAAAAGGCTCTCGCCGGCGTTGCCGCGGGAACTGGCATCGCTGTTCTCGCAGTGAATGTTCTGAGTTGGCTTTGGGGCGTGTAGCTTCAGTTCCTAATCTGTCGTTGATCCCGTTCGCGCCACTCTGAAAAGAAGGCAACTACATGACCGACAAAACACAGCAGAAACGTCGCACAAATCGAGTCTTCAAGAGTCTGCACAAGCCGCTCACGTACTTAGGTGTTGAGCGGACCCTCTTCTACTTTGTCTGCGTAAGCGCTGTGGGCGCCTTCAATCTGTTCAATTCCATCCTTGCCGGTGTCGCCGTCTTCATCGGTGGTTTCGCTTTCGGTCATTGGGTGACGAACAGCAACCCGGCATTCCTCCGCATCCTGGCAAGGTCCGAACGCTACAAACTTCGCTATGGCTTGACCTACCCGCCACACGTCTGTGTCGCTACTTCGCAGGCTCAGATGACGGATGCCTGATAGCAAACCCGCGGTGGTCCGCACTTTCGGGGTTTCCACGCGACCGTCGCGGCGAGGAACTCTTTCCCGAGGTATCTCTTTGATTGCTTTTTCCACCCTCTCGAAACGTTGAGAGGGATACCGTCTTTTGAGAAGATGGTTGCTTTTGACAGCCTGATTTACATCAGACACAGCACTTGCGACGACCCGACAGGTCTCGCGGAATGCTACGCGCACGAGTTGCAGCACTTCGTATAGTATGGCAGGACGACTGTGGGCTGTGAACAGTGTGCTCTATGAGAATCTCAAGCGATTGGAGCCTGCATCAACTGTAATTGATATTCCCACCCCATCGCGCTCAGCAACCCCACACAACAACGACTGGCTTCCAGGGAATGAGAATCCGCATGGCAAAACCTCCGGGGACGAAGAGCGGCTCACGATTTACCGTTGATTGTACTGCCAAACGTCCAAACTTCTTTCGTGAATATCTTGCCTGAGTTTCTTTGCTCTGAGCGGAACAGCTCTTTAGGTCTGAATCTCCGGAACGTCCGGCACTTGTCCTTCATACAATGCGAGCAGTACGGCTCTGACTCTAACCAGCGTGTCCCAAGCCTCGGGTTGATCGGACGCTTTATTGTGCACGGTTCGATTACCAGCTATCCGTACCTCGTCCGCCAAGCTCAGAACTGCCGGATCAGCCAGCCGCAGTCTGCGAGCTGACTCAACTAGTGTGGAGAGTTTGAAGTCGGAGGCTGTAGCGCCGACCGCCTTCGCAACGGCTTCCTTCAGAGCCTGCTCCACAGCTGCCCGTGAAAGCGCGACGCAGGCAGCCCAGAACCCACGAATGTAACATCGGGTAGCCTCTCGAAGATAAAAGGCCCCATTTGTCTGTGGTATCTCTTGAGTCGCCATAGTCTCCAACTGCAGCGTCCTTTGCACAAGCTTAGGCGCATCTGTTAGGACCTTTCGAACGTAATAGCTATCAAGCGAATCCTCCAAATGATCCTTGCGGTACTTCCTTAGAATTGACGTGATGAGCGCTCGCGAGGGAAGAGTAAACGCCTCACAATCTGCTGCGAGCTCACGGTCATGCCTGTCGGACTCGGCCCATCCCTCGACTGAATCGAGATCGTGAAGGAAGTCATTCAGCGTTTCTGATAGCTTCACAGATCCTCCTCCTCTCCCGTGGATCCTAAGGTAAATGGCAATGCACCTGCCCATCTTTCCGAACTGGTATCGAACAGCAAGAGGCTTCCGCGTACGGAGGTAGTAGGTTACGCTGTTCACCTTGCTGTAGCTCATAGACAGTGAGCCAGAGAAACACCGGGTCGTGGTGGAATGTGGCGCACTCTTCACGACCACACGTCATGCTCATCGGCTCGAAGAAGATCTAGGTGATGGTCCGACAGCGAAATGCTTTGGCAGGTTCGGCTCGACCGCGTGGCCCACTAACGTGCCCAAAGCGTCGAACGAAAGTGAAGATTTACAGAAAAGTGCAGGAAGGGTGCAAAATTCGCCGCACATACGGCATTTTGGGCTATACTCGGCGAGATAAGTTGTTTATTTTCCTTGGCGTTGGAGTTTTTTACCCGCTTTCGAGGCGGATCGTTTCAACCACTCACGCACCTCTCCGAAAATCAGTCGTCGGTCGTTCAGTCGTCAGGAAATTCGTCGGTGGCTGACGACTGAGGACCGACGACTGACGACTTCTCTCTCCGCCTAAGGCGGAAGAAAGTTTGCAACAGCTCGGCGCAACGTCCTCCGAGGATCCCGGCGCGTACTTCCATGCGATGGTTCAGGCTGGGATGATTCAGAACCTGCATCACCGAACGGATAGCGCCCGCCTTGGGATCATCGGCACCATAGACCAGGCGTTTCAGCCGGGCCTGAACCAGAGCGCCGGCGCACATAGCGCACGGCTCAATTGTAGCAAACAGTTCACAGCCTTCCAGGCGGTGGTTGCCGATCGCGGCACCGGCCTCGCGCAGCGCGACGATCTCGGCGTGGGCGGTGGGATCGGAATCGGTAAGGTTGCGATTGCCCCCGCGACCGACGATCTTGCCGTCACAAACTACGACGGCGCCCACTGGAACTTCTCCCGCCTCAAGCGCGCGCTGGGCCGCGCGCAGAGCTTCCCCCATGAACAATTCGTCTGACTCTTCGACGCCCGCGCTGGAAAGAATGTTCACGCAGCTAACTTGATACCTTCCTGTTTGGCCGGGTACGCCACCCGCTTTCGCGTAGTTTGCGAAAAGGGTGGGTGATGGAGACCATCATTGCACTGAGGGCCTGCTCACTCTTGCTCCGCGAACACCTTCGCGTAGCTCTTGCCGTAAGGATAGAAGCGGTCTTTCTCGCCCCGTTCCCAGGCGACCTTCAGTTCAGGACGGGTGATGTCCCAATCGGGACGGCACTTCTTCAGCACTGATCGCAGGTCTTGTCGAAGCTCTTCGACGGTCGGCCGGGCAAAGAACCAATAGCCGCCGTAGATCTTGAAGACGATCAGTCCGGGCTCTAGCACGAGAGTGTGCGGGATCATCGGATTGTTTGTCGGGTCCGTGTACTCGGCGATATCGAGGTCCTTCTGCACCATGCGTCCCGCATCGGTCAAGAAAGTCCAATGAGCTCCAACGCCGGTACGGTATTCGTTGGTTATGGTCAGGTTGTCCGTACTGATGGTGACCAGGCGGCAGTAGCCGACTTCCATTTCGTGATGAAGCTGGACCAACCCTTCGGCTTGGCGACGATCTTTAGGGCAGAAACCTCCGCGGCTGAGCACCACGATCATCGGGTCAGGTCCTTGCAGCTCCGAGAGTTTGCGGCGCTTGCCCGTGTGATCGGTCAATTCATAATCCGGAAAGATAGCACCAGGTACGATGTCTGCTCGCATAAGATTCAGCGTCTCCTTAGGCAATAGAAAAAAGGCTCGCCGGGGTGCCCCGTCCAAGCCCTGCTTGGGCGGGGGTTTTCTTCCTGGGAAGCCCAACTTCGACGGTAGACAGTCCCCACCTGTCTGCCAGTCTCATGCTGTCCACCTGAGCTCCAGTATTTCTGTGACCGATGAAAGATTCCCGCCGTAGCGGAACTTGAACGGGGCACCCTCGAGAGCCATGGTAGCCCTGCTTAGACTACCGGTCGCGTGAACTTCGAGGTACTCCGCCTTAACAACCGTGTGTTTGGGGTCACCTTGATTGTTCTTGGTCCAGTGAGCGGTCAGGTCGGCGGCCAGCGCTTTCTGACCTGCTTCATCAAGACGCGCAAACGTCATTTGAGTTGGACCGAAATATTTTCTGAAGAAAGCCACGGCCTCGGACGGCGCAAAAGGATAATCGAAGAGTAATTCCTGCCGGCTTATCTTGAGGCGCGTTTTTCCGCCCAGGCGTTCCGTGACCACTTTCTCATCTCCCCACAACAGAGGCGAGGGCAGGCCGGGCGGAGGTGGGACATGGCTGGCGGTGATCTTGAACATCTGGCCTACGAAGCCGGTTGGAGTCCAGTTGCCCATGGCGATCATACCGCCGGGGCGGCAGACGCGGAGCAGTTCTGACGCAACTAGCTCAGGTCGGGGAGCGAACATGGCGCCGAACATCGAGACTACGACATCGAATCGAGCGGCTTCGTAAGGCAGCTTCTCAGCGTCGCCCTCGATAAATTCGATTTTCAGTTTTTCGGCGGCGGCGCGTTTGTGGGCCTGCTCCAGGAGATTGGTGGCAATGTCGAGGCCGATGACCTCCGCTCCGGCGCGGGCGGCCGGAATGCATTGATTTCCTGTGCCGCAAGCCACGTCCAGCACTTTCGTGCCCGGCTGGAGATGGAGCCGTTCGATGAAGTCTTCTGCCCCATGGGAATTCAGTTTTGCAATTTCACCGAAGTCGCCTGCCATCCACGTGGCTCGCAGGCGCTGTTTCAGTTCCGCAAGCCCCTCTGGCACGCTAGCCATGATTGCCTCCCTGTCAGATTGAAGTAAGAAAAATTATACGGGAAGGATGTGATGTAGGCGCGAGCGCCCTCGCTCGTGCGGCAGCGAGACGGGCGTTGCTCCGCTGGGCGGATGAGGCACCCGCCCCTACGTGAGCCGTGATGGTTCTTAGCTGCCCATCTGGATTTGCAGGACTTCTCCGGGGAGGCGGACCATTCTTGGCCTCGACTCTTCACTCCGAGCTTCGCTCGGCTCGATGTCGCTGCGGCTGCGTTCGGGCCTGGCGAATGGGGCGTCGTCAGCTTGCATTCTTTCCATCCGGATTCCCAGGGTTCGCTCCAGTTGGTGCAACTCGGAGCGCTGTTCGCGCGCGAAGAGGGTGGAAGCCACGCCCAGTTCGCCGGCACGTCCAGTGCGGCCAACACGGTGTATGAAATTTTCCGCCACCTCGGGCAGATCGTAGTTGATGACGTGAGCGATGTCCTGGACGTGAATGCCGCGAGACGCCAGGTCGGTTGCCACGAGGATGCGGTAGCGTCCCTGCTGAAATCCCGTTAGCGCCGCCGTACGCTGGGATTGCGAGCGGTCACCATGAATCATGGCGGCAGCAAAGCCTTCGCGATTCAGGTTCTTGGCCAAACGTTCAGTGCCGCGCTTGGTGCGCGCGAATACCAGACAGCGACCGGTTTCCTTCGAAAGCAGACGGTGGAGCATCTCCTGCTTGCGGTCGGCGGCGACTTCGAAAGCCTGCACGCGTACGTTCTCCGACGGCTTCAAAGTAGAGCCGAAGGCCAGGCGCACCGGGCTTCTGGTGTAGTCGCTGACCAGATGAGCTACTGACGCTTCCAGCGTGGCTGAAAAACACATCGTCTGACGATCTTGGGGCAGAACTTTTGCAATCCGGCGAAGAGCAGGCAGAAATCCCATATCCAGCATGCGGTCGGCTTCGTCGAGGATCAGTACTTGAAGCGTCTGGAAAGTGATCAGCCGGCGATCGAGAAAGTCTTCCAGCCGGCCCGGCGTCGCCACTACCAGACGAGCTCCTCTGCGCAACGCGGTCAGTTGGTTTCCTTCAGCCAGGCCACCTACAACCAGGGCCGCGGGCGACAGTTTAAACCCGCGCAAGGCGTTGTACTGATCGACCACCTGCATGGCCAGTTCGCGCGTAGGCACCAGCACCAGCGCGGCGATTCCAGATTTCTCCGAACCAGATTTTTCGGAAACAGGCTTTCCGGTCTGAAGCAGGCGCTCGATGATCGGGATCAGAAAGGCCAGCGTTTTGCCGGTTCCCGTCTGAGCGGTGGCGAGCACGTCTTTGCCGGCAAGGGCCTGCGGAATAGCCGCGGCTTGCACCGGGGTCGGAATGGAAAAGTTAAGGGACGACAATCTCTCCTGTGTATAGGGAGAGAGAGGTAATTCTGAAAAACTCGGCATTATTGTTTTTTCTCTTTTTCTGTTGGCGGAAGCGATCGCGGCGCGCACACGAAGCTTCCGGGTGAGCAGCAACTAGCATTGCCAGTTTTTATTTACGCCGAAGACAAACGGAGGGACTTAAGGCGGGAATTCAGATACAAACCAGAGCAACCGCACCACAACCGTGGTATTAGACGCAGATCTAGTGTATCACGAGCTCGAACCGAGGGCCCCAGGGATATCGGATCTCGAGGTAACTTCGGTGATGCGGCGACCCGGCTGACTAGGCAATGTCCCCTATTACTTTCCCGGAAGCCCCGATTGTATTGCACAGCCGGAAGGGTATACGGTTCAAGACCTACGAAGGGCCGCAAATCCCCATGGTGCGCCAGAGTAGGCGCCCTTTACTTCGTCTACTAATCGTTGAGAGGAGAACACATGCCCGACCAATTTGAACAACTCAAGCAAAAATATCAGCCGGTTCTGGACAAGATTCAGCAAGAAGGAGCTCAGCTTCTGAACCTGAATCTGGATGGCAACCAGCTTTACCTGAAGGCCATCGCGGTCTCGGAATCCAGCAAAAACCGCATCTGGGATGCGATTAAGGCCGTCGATCCAACGTTTGCCGACTTGAAACATGACATCGAGGCCAAACAGGGTGCGCAGGATTACACCGTGCAGCCGGGCGATAACCTGTCCAAGATCAGCAAACATTTCTACGGCGACGCCAACAAATACCTGGCCATCGCCAAAGCCAACAACCTCGACGATCCCGACAAGATCAAGGTTGGCCAGAAACTGGTCATCCCCGCCGCTGCTTAAGGCGGACCTTAGACTTCGGACCTCGGACATCAGACCTCGCGACTTTTGGGGATTGCTGAGTCCGAGGTCTGACGGTCGACGACCGTTCTGAGCTATACTTCCCGCCGCGCCAAGGGCTGGTCGGCGCTGGCCACTCTGGCGTGGGAGGAAAACCATATGCATCTGCTATGGACGCTATTGATCGGACTAGTCATCGGGGCCGTGGCGAAATTCATCATGCCGGGCAAAGACCCAGGCGGAATCATCGTCACCATGCTGATCGGCATAGCCGGATCTTTCGTTGCCACCTGGGCGGGTCGCGCCATAGGCTGGTATCAGGAAGGACAGGCCGCAGGTTTCATTATGTCCGTCGTAGGCGCCATTGTGCTGCTCGGCATCTACCATCTGGTCAAGCCGAAAACAACATAACCGTCCGGGAGAGCACGCCCGCGACGCGCCTGAGGGATATTAGCCATGCGCTGGACCCCCGGTGGAAGCAGCGACGACGTTGAAGACCGCCGCGACGAGAGTGGCGGAGGCGGTTTCCGGCCCGGAGGGTTACACGTGGGACTGGGCGGCATCGTCGTCCTGTTCATCCTTAGCCTGATTTTCAAACGCGATTTTCTGTCGCTCGTAAGTACCGGGTCAGTGGGTACAGACGGCACGACAGTCTCGCAGCCCGATCCCGCCCGCGATCAGCAGGAAAAACCCCTGGTAGACTTCGTCACCTTTGTCCTGAACGACACGCAGAACACCTGGAGCCAGGTTCTGCCCGCGCAGGGCGTGCCCTATCGACACGCCAAGCTCGTCCTGTTTCGCGATTCCTACGATTCCGCCTGCGGCGCGGCGCAGTCCGCCACCGGCCCTTTCTACTGTCCCGAGGACGAAAAGGTCTACATCGATTTGGGCTTCTACGACGAACTGAAGCAACGCTTCGGCGCGCCCGGAGAATTCGCCGAGGCCTACGTCCTGGCCCACGAGATTGGACACCATGTGCAGAAACTTCTGGGCATCGAGGGCAAGGTGCGGGCCGCACAACAGCAGAACCCGCAGTCGGCCAATCAGCTCTCGGTTCGTTTGGAACTGCAGGCGGACTGCTTCGCCGGCGTCTGGGGCCACTCCACACAGCAGCGCAACCTCCTCGACCCCAGCGACATAGATTCAGGTCTGAAGGCCGCAGCCGCGGTCGGCGACGATCGTCTGCAGCGCATGTCCAGAGGAACGGTGAATCCCGAGACCTTCACCCACGGAAGTTCCGCCCAACGTACGGAGTGGTTCCAGCGCGGCTTCCAGGATGGAACGATTGCAGCCTGCAATACGTTCCAGTGAGTGCACGGTGGCCAGCTCTTGTACCATCATCCCTTCTGTCGTGCCTCAGCTTCGGCTAGCCACCCCCGGCGTAGCTTTTCGGACGAGATGCTGGACAGGTAGGGCTTGATATCGAGAATCGGCGTCCCATCCAGCATATCGACGCCCCGAACATGCAACTCGATCCCTTCGCGGCGAAGCAGCTCGACGGTAGTCAGGCCAATCGGGTTCGGACGTCGCGGAGATCGGGTCGCGAAAACCCCATGCTGCCGATTGTCGGAAGGCGGCGAAGCCAGCAAATCGCCCCCCCGCAATTCCTCCCTGGGAGAGCGATCGAACTCCCATATGACAAACAGATGCGAAAAGCCCTCGATATCAGTAAGCCCCGGCTCAAACTCGGGCAGTATCTTGAACACGCCATTGGCGTCGTGTCTAACGCCAAGACCTTTGGGAATCTCGCTCGTGACCTTGTACGGACTACTCACAAATCCAATCGGCTGCGAGGTAAACATACGAGACGATGCCTCCATTTCCCATATCCTCATACTAGTGCAAACACGCGACACTGGTCCCGGAGCGGGTTCTTGAAGAGGGCAATCGGCCGCGAAAGAGATCTACTCAAACCTCGTGGAAACAAAGCCAGCGGCCCAGGCCTGCTGCCAGTTCGGCGCCGTAGAGGGTGGATACGTTCCCTGAGGCGACACCGTCAAAGGAACAGGGAACGGCAGAGGCCCGGCAACTGCCCCATCGCCGTTGATGTAGCTGGGATGTCCGAACGTCCACAACTCTGGAAGATTGGGCGTTTGCCACAGGTTCGCCGGCTGGTTAGCAGGATTCGGACCGTAGCGGCCCAACGCCCCATGCCAGTAAGGGTCTCCTCGGGTCACAATGCCGGAAGTGAGGTTGCCCGCCGGGAAGGCCCATTTCAGGACGTCATCGCAGCTCGATGCCATCACGGAAATCTTGCCCATTTTGTTTCGCGGCGTCCTGATACTCCTTGACCAGGCAGGTATCGTCAATGGCGGCGGCCATCACCCTGAGCGTTTTCAACTGGAACGCCTGGTTAAGGCTCCGAATGGCTTCCAGCATCGTGCGCGCGCCCAGACTGTGCGAGGCAAAGGAGAGACTGTTCACCCCCGCAAAGCTGCGGCGAAGATAGTCGGCCAGCACGCGGCCGCTCTTGATCGCCTCGTCGCCCTCGAGCGGGTAATCAATGAAGGGCAACCAGCGGGAGTCGCCTGGCCACAGGACACCGACAAAGAACCCGTTGCTGCCCAGCTGTAACCACTTGCTCCAGCGGGCAAGATTGTCGATCCCGGTTGCCCGGTTCACGTGAAAGCCGTGCGTACCCAGCAGCACGTCGCGGCCTTGGACCGCCGTCGCCAGTTCGGCATCAAGCGGCCGCGATGGATTCGGGTCGGGTTGTGTGTCGGTGCGGATTACCACTCCGCTGGCATCGGCGACGGGGTTGCCGCCGGCGGAGTCCGCACGGAGATCAATGAAATACGTCACTTCTTCCATGCCTGCGCCAGCTTAGTTCCCTCCTGAATCGCGCTAGCCACGTCTTTGGCCACGGGCGCCAACGGAGTCGCCAGAAGTCCGCCGAACACAGCCCTCCAGGCGTCGAGCGATGAGAGGCTCTGCGTGGAAATGGCCCACGCTCCCAAGAGCGCAAGGCAAACCGCCACCGGCACCGCCAGCAGCTTCGCGCTGTTTCTGTAGCGTTGATCTCCCCGCTGATATCCCTGATCGAGGACCGCAGTGAGCAAGAGGTCGAACCGGCCGTATGCTTCGGTTTCCTCATTGGTGAGATCGGTTCCCGCAGGGAGCTTTTTCGCGATGCTCTCCAGAACGGTCGCATCGACTCCGGTGGCGGCGGCCATTGCGCCCGCGCTGGCCGTGTTGAGATTCAATTTGATCAGCGCCTTCGCGACTGACTTCTGGTCGCCTAACGCCATCCCGTTGAGCCAGTTGGCTCGTAGCGTCGCCAGAACCGACGTCCGCGAGAGTGCCGATGCGCCAGCTGAAGACAAGCGAATGAACTGCGAGACCACTTTCTTGATGTCGCCAAAACCGCGATTGGAAACTCCTCCACCGAAGCCCGTCCAAGCTCTGCTTGGGCGGGGAGTCTCGGCGACAAGCCAGGAGTTACAAGTCCTGAGTAATGCCACTCGTACAAAATTCATGGCTCATACCAACCATCAATAATTCTTCGGCTGCGTCAAACTAAACCAATTCCCGAACGGATCCTTAAACACCGACTCCACCCCGTAAAATTGATCTTTCGGTTCAGAGACGAACTCCACGCCCTTAGCCTTCAATTCTTCGAAGGTCTTGCGGCAGTCCGCAGTTTGAAACGCCCCGCCACTGAACATGCCTTTCTTCAACAATGCGGCAATCGTGTCGACGTCTTTAGCATCGTTCTTCCCCTCATTGGCGCCCTTCATCTTGACGAAATCGCCGCCACTGCCAACCTTCATCAGGATGATCTCCACCTCAGACTGTCCTTTGGGAGCGACGGTTAGCCAGCGGAAGCCTGTGGGCAGCGAGTGGTCGACCTTGACTTCAAGGCCCAGCTTGCTCACGTAAAAATCCTTGGCTTGGTCCTGATCAATGACATGAATGATTGAGTGTGACATTTTCTGGATCATGATTGTTCTCCTAGGGGGCAGGTGTGCCGTCGCCCGGTTGCCTTCGCGAAGAAGACTAGCGAACCTGAGGCAGGCCATGCTTCTCGATTCTTGCTATTCGATGACGTCTGCGCAAAGGACGGGGCACTCTCGAGACCCTATTCGACAGCCCAGGCCTGCAGAAAGCATCCCGGTACCATCAGGATGCGCCAGGGAGCGCTGTATCCGAAGATGCGGCGAACCTCACGCTGAAATTCCGCGGGGCTGCGGCCGAACTGGGCGCGGAATTTGCTGGAGAACGATCCCAGACTTCCGTAGCCGACCTCGAAACAGACATCAGTGACGCTGCGCTCAGACGCCAGCATCTGCCGGGCACGAACCATGCGGAGGCGAGTAAGAAAATCATGCGGCGTCTCGCCAAAAGTGGCACGGAAGAGGCGATGGAAATGAAACTCCGAAAGACAGGCCTCGTGTGCCGCCTGCTCGAGCAGAACCCGGGATTGGTATTCGGCGGCGAGGAGGTCACGCCCGCGACAGAGCCGGCCGAAAGTGTCATCATGGAGAAGTTGCGGCACCAGGAAATGATACTGCCCGTCCGGTCGGATCAGCGACGCTCCGCGCCCTGTCAATCCCTGCCCTGACTCGTTTCGCTTCAACCCATTCATTCGCTGGGCAGAATACTTTGGCCCGGCATGTCCCATTCACCCTGCTCAAATTGCTATCCTATAACTAGAAAGTGAATATCACGGCGCGGGCGACGAGCTCGCGCCGTTTCTTGTTTGGGAGTGCCGGCCACCGGCAAATGCGGGGACGCGATCACGGGTTTCCCAGTCGCCCTAAAATTGTCCAGGAAAACTCGAAACGGCTGCAGCTCTAAAGGACACGCCTTTCAGGAGCCTGTTCCGTGAGCAGTCGAAGGCTGTCGCCGGCGCGGTTCGAGAGCACGCCCGGCGCATCCGAAATGCGTGCCCTACCCACGGCGGCGCAGCGCACCTGAGATGTGCGCTCCCGAAAGAATAAACGCAGGCCCATCGCCGGCGTCTCTTAAGCTGAGGCCATGGAAAACAGCGCGGAGGTTCCCGCCCGGGCAGCGCGCCGGGCGGGACAGAAAGGGCAAGGCACAAAAGGGCACTCGTCAAACAGAGGGGGGAGTTGGCCGAAATGGGATTCATGTTCAAAGCCGCAGGCCTGGGCTTTGGAGTGGCCAAGCCGTGCGGAGACAGCGAGCGTTACGACTTCATCCTGGATTCGGGAAAGCGATTGTGGCGGGTACAGGTGAAATCCACCTATGTAGCGCGCTCATAGCTACTACCGTCACAGCCAGTGGAAGCATTAACGGTAAAAAGAAGGCGTCACCAGCGGAGCAGATTGACATGCTGGTCGCCTACATGGTCGCGGAGGGCGCATGTATGTGGTCCCGGTCGCAGGTTTCGCGCCACGCAGGGATCTGAGATTCTATCCGTCGGGGAGCGGTAGTGGGGGGCTCTACGAAAAGTATCGCGAGGCGTGGCATTTGATGAAAGCAGAACCGTGCGAGCGGTATCTGGGTAGCTCACAGGCCTTAAGCCACTTGCTTCCGAGGAAAATGTAGCTGTGAGCGTTCAAACTCTGTCATCCTGCGGAAGTGAGACCCTTTGCTGCGCGAAGGGTCCCCGACGAATGACCTATGCATTTTCTGGCGATTGCAGCGCTCAATTACCCGGGTCCTGCTCAAGCTTGTTCACGTTGGACTGCAAGCAGGGTGTCGGGCTGACAGAAGGCAATGGAATGTGGCGCAGAATGCATTGGTCCTTCGCTTGCTTTCGTCCCGCTTCGCGGAACGAAAGACTGCGCTCAGGATGACAACTTACTGAATTGACGCCCTCGATGTAGCAGCGTAAGTTTGTGTGGCCGCAGGGGCCAGGTCGCAACGCTCGCGGCAAATTCGTCGGATGCTTCGCCCCATGAAGAACCGCTTGGCAAGAACGGTACTCGTCGCTTCCCTGCTCACCTCGGTGACATGGGCGCAAGGGGGTCTGAAAACTCTCACTTCCTCCCAGGCCGTGCTGGAATCGTGGAACGACATTGGCCGCAAACTGATCGCCATGGCCGAGGATTTTCCCGAAGACAAGTACGATTTCAAGCCGGTGCCGGCGCAACGCAGCTTTGCCGAGCAATTGCTGCACGCCGCGGGGTCGAACGATCTGTTCACCGCCGTTGCTAAGGGAGAAAAGCCGGTCGACGACGAGTCCCGCGCCCACTACATGACCAAGGCAGCCGTGGTCGCGTACTTGAAAAAGTCATTTGCCGATGGTGCCGCGGTCATCAAAGCCGGGGGCGACGCCGGGATGGCAAAGACGGTTGTGAGTTTCGAGTCGCATGAAACCCTGCCGCTGCTGGACCTGGCCTACGAATTGGTCGAGCACTCGGGAGAACACTACGGTCAGCTGGTAGTTTACTACCGCGTAGCGGGGTTGGTGCCGCCAGAGTCGAGACCGCAGAAGTAGGCCGAGGCTACTCCAAACCGAGCTCTTTCCACTTCTTGTCCACCAGAGCTTTGGTTTTTTCGTCCATCAGAATTTCGTCGGGCCAGGGACGCGCGAAGCCTTCGCTGGGCCACTTGCGAGTCGCGTCAATTCCCATCTTCGAGCCGTAATTCGGCAGCCGCGAAGAATGGTCCAGCGAATCCACCGGGCCGAGGGTGAACTCGATGTCACGTTCTGGGTCAATGTGATTTAGCACCTTCAGCGTAACGTCGCCGAGGTCCTGCACGTTCACGTCTTCGTCCACTACGATGATGCACTTGGTAAACATGGCCTGGCCTAGCGACCAGATAGCGTTCATCACCTTGCGCGCCTGTCCGGGATAAGACTTCCGAATCGAAACCAGCATGAGGTTGTGAAAGATGCCTTCGACCGGAAGATTGATGTCCGCAAGCTCCGGAATCGTCAGCCGCATCAACGGCAAAAAGATGCGCTCGACGGCCTTGCCCATCCACCCATCTTCCATCGGCGGCTTCCCGACAATCGTCGCCGAGTAAATAGGGTTCTTGCGGTGCGTGATGCATGAAAGGTGAAAGACAGGATAGAGATCCTCAAGAGAGTAGAAGCCGGTGTGGTCGCCGAAAGGGCCCTCGGTGCGGAGTTCGTCTAGATGCACGTGGCCTTCGAGGACGATCTCGGCGGCGGCGGGAACTTCGAGGTCTACCGTTTCGCACTTTACCAACTCTACCGGCTTCTGGCGGAGAAAGCCGGCGATCAGATATTCCTCAACATCGGGCGGAGCCGGGACGATCGCGGAAAAAGTGATGGCGGGGTCGGTGCCGATAGCGACCGCGACCTCCATTTTGCCGGGCGGCTGATTCCCTTCCGCCAGAACTGAGCCACCAGAAGTTCGGGCCATGACGTCAACGGCGGCGGTGGCCCGAGCGGGGACGCTCGCGCCTGCATTGTTCCGGGCCGCCGTGCGCAAGGCCTCACGATAGTGTTCGGCTCCGACCTTCTGGCGTTGCCAGTGCATGCCGGTGGTGCGTTCGTCGTAAATCTGCAGGCGGTACATCCCCACGTTGCGCTTGCCGGTCTTGGGATCGCGCGAGACTACGCAGGGCAGAGTGATGAAGCGACCGGCGTCCTTGGGCCAGCATTGCAGGACGGGAAAATCTAGGAGGGAAAAGTTGTCGCGCTTGATGACTTCTTTACAGGACCCTGTAGATACGGTCTTGGGGAAGAACTTGCCCATCTCGGCAAGCATGGGAAGCATTTTTACTTTGTCGAGAAAGCCCTGCGGAGATTTCACGTCCATGAAAGCACGGATGCGGTCGGCGACCTGGTCGAGGGCGTCAACCTCGAGAGCGAGATTCATCCGGCGCGCAGACCCGAACTGATTGATCAGGACTTGCGAGTCGGGATGTCCCTTGATGTTCTGGAAGAGCAAGGCAGGGCCGCCGGGAGATTTGGAGAGCTTGCCTTTGCTGACCCGGTCAGTGATTTCGGTGATTTCGAGGATGGGATCTACTTGGGTGCGAATTGTCTTCAGTTCACCGGCGCGTTCCAGCGCCGCGATCCATCCGCGCAGATCATCGTAGGCCAAAATCTTCCCCCCATTTTGAAATCGCAATTATACCGGCAGCGATCCTGTTTGATCGCATGGATGTCGAAGCGGAGCAATCAAATGGAAGAACCCCCCGTGGTAACGAGTGAAGCTCTGTCCGCGGCCGAAGATGAACCACCGTTGGCAACACCGCGCGGATTGGACGAAATCATAGCTTTGTTCGGGAACATCTCCGAATACATCGCGGAGGATGGGAAACTGGAGGCGCGTTGGCAGCTTGAATTCCTGGCAAAGGTGATCCTGCCGTATTTACTGAGGCTCTCGTGGGATCCGTCGCGAACCATAACCCAGATGACATGCCACCGGCGAATGACCCGCGTTTTTGCGTCTGTCTTCGGCCGCATTCACGAATGGGGGCTGAGCACAAGGATCACGAGCTTTGGCGGATGCTTTGCCTTCCCTCGGCAGCGAACCGGCACAGGAACCTGTCGACCCACGGCTAGAGCATAGCTATCGATCTGAACCCGGAGACCAACCTGCAGGGGACGGTTGGAGCTATGGATGCCCTGGTTATTGAGATCTTTCGCCGGGCCGGGTTTGAGTGGGGAGGCGATTGGCGAGGTAAGACTCGAGACCCCGTGCATTTTCAGTTCTGCACCGGGTATTGAATCGTCTGTTGCGGGCCACGTTCCCAGCGTTACGGCATCCAACAGGTTAGCCGGTTTCGAGCACAGATCAGAATCTGGATTTGGAAGTCAGTTTTTGGTTTTCAGTTCTCGGTTCTCAGATTGTTGGCCTTTGAGCTTTGGCGCGATATATAGTTCTGGGACAACGATCCAGACGAAGATTGGGGTGGCTATTGAAGCGACGCGTGGTGATCACAGGTATGGGGGCGGTGAGCCCGAACGGTGTAGGGAACGCTGCTTTCTCCCAGGCTGTATTGATGGGGAAAAGTGGGATTCGACGTATCTCACGTTTCGATCCGTCGGAAATTCAGGTGCAGATCGCGGGCGAGGTGGTGGACTTCGACGAACTGGCCTGGGTGGACAAACGCGAACGCAAACATGTGTCCCGCGTACTGCCGTTGGCCTTGGCGGCTGCGACTGAAGCCTTGCGAACAGCGGGTATTGACTCTCCTTCTCTCCCCCTTGAAGAAAAGCGACGTTTCGGCGTGATTCTGGGCTCAGGCGGCGGATCGCAGGAATTTACCGAGGAACAATATCGGCTGTTTTTTCATCAGCAATACAAGCAGATGAGCTTGTTCTGCGTGCCGACCGGAGTGATGGGAACTCTATCCAGCGAACTCAGCGTGCGTTTCGGGTTGCGCGGACCCAGTCACGTGGTCACGACCGGTTGCACTTCCTCGACCGATGGCTTCGGATATTCAGTTCGGCAAATACAAGCCGGGCGGCTCGACATGGTGTTGAGCGGAGGGGCGGACGCGCCCATCTCGCTCGGCATCGTGAAAGGGTTCATCCTGATGAAGATTCTCACCGACTCGTGGAACCATGAGCCCGAACGGGGGTCGCGACCGTTTTCCGTGGACCGCGACGGTTTTGTGGTGGCTGAGGGGGCGTGGATGTTTGTGCTCGAAGAATATGAGCACGCGCGTGCGCGCGGGGCGAAGATCCTGGCCGAGATCAGCGGATATGGCTCGACCTGCGAAGCCTTTCATCGGGTGCGATTGCAGGAATGCGGCGAAGAGCCGGCGAGAGCGATTGGCCTCGCCATGAAAGAGGCAGGGATCGGGGCGAAGGATGTGCACTATGTGAATCTGCATGGTACTTCGACCCAGTTGAACGATCGCATCGAGACCCGGGCGCTAAAGCTAGTGCTGGGCGAACACGCGGGGCAGGTGCCAATGTCGGCTTTGAAATCGCAGATAGGGCATCCACAAGGGGCGTGCGGAGCGGCAGGAGTGGCCGCCACGATTGTCGCCATGCAGAACGGGCAGATTCCGCCAACCATGAATCTGGAGTCGCGCGACCCGGAATGCGATCTCGATTACGTGCCGGATGTTGCGCGGAAAAGGGCAATCGAACATGCGGTGTGCAACTGCATTGCTTTTGGATCGAAGAACTCGGCGCTGGTTTTGCGGAATTGTGCTTAAAGCGGTCGTTGCTCGTTCGTCTTTGGTCTTTGGTCGTTGGCCCACGACGAACGACCAAGGACCAAGGACTGCTTACGATTCCAGAAGGTGCAGCACGGTGCCTTCAACTTTGGGCCAGGCGTTGGAGCGGGGATCGATCAGGTCGGAATGTCCGGCGGTGGATATTTCCAGATAGTGCACATTCTCGCCCCGTTTTTTCTTTTGCTCGGTATAGTTCCGGCTTAGGAACGGTGGCACAGTGTCGTCGGAGGCGCCGTGAATCAGCCATTGCGTGGCTGAGGAAATCTTGAGTTGCATGGGATCGGCTTCGCGGTAGTGCTCGGGAACGCGGCTGGGGTCGCCGCCGAGAAAATCTACCACCGCGTTGTCGCTAAGATGAAGTTCCCAGGCTTGCTGCAAATCCACCACGCCGGCGAGGGACACGACCCGCTTGATCGCGGGCTCATGACTGGCCAGGCATAGCGCCAGTTGTGCTCCGGCAGAGTGGCCGATAACGACCATCTTGGTTAAATCCAGATTGTAGCGTTGGACAATTTGCGAGACGTAGCGGTAGGCGCTGCGCAGGTCTTCAAAGGTACCCGGCCACCCTCCTCCCGGGTTGCCCACTCGGCGATACTCCACATTCCACGTGGCCAGCCCTTTGGCGGTGAGGGCGGCGCACAGATGCCCACCATGTTTCAGGTCGTATTTCGCGCGCCAGTAGCCGCCATGAATGTTCATCACAACTGGAAAGGGACCTTGAGATTTCGGAATGCGCAGTTCGCCGAATTGATTTGGGTCGGCGCCGTAGGTCAGACGTACGTCGGCTGGGGGTGGGGGGAGGGTGAGAATGTCGTCTGTGGGCATGGAATTACGAGTTTTGAGCAAAGGGCGAGTACTGGTTTAGGAAACTAGTTGTTGGTTCGTAGTTCTCTGTTCTCAGCTATTGGCCTTTGAGTTTCAGTTTGGATTTGTTTTCTTCAAGAAATTCTCGAAGTTTTTCCGAGGCTTCGAGCAGCCGGGTCCACTGTTCGTAGTAGAGAGTCACGGGAAATCGGCCCAGGCCGTACACGCTAACGCCACCCTTTTCGCTGACCCGGAATTCCAGGCTGCCAGTTCGGCGGGCACCTTGCTTTTCGAGTTCGGACAGACGGGCTTTGAGTTCTTCGTAAGTCGGTTCAGTCATGAAATTACCTCGGAGAATGAAAGATTAGTAAATTGGAGCGGGAGACGGGGATCGAACCCGCAACCAACGGCTTGGGAAGCCGCTACTCTACCATTGAGCTACTCCCGCTCGCGGAATCAGGTTACCACTGTGGGGAACTGCCGGGCAACGCGTCTACTCAATAGGTTCGACTAGGCGGTCTGGCAGTTGCGCGACTGTGATTGCCGCAAGTACGAAGACAATTCCAACAATTTGCAGCGGACGCATGACCTCACCGAGCACGAGGGCGGCGATAACGATTGAAAATACGGGTTCGAGGCAACTGACGATGATGGCGCGCGTGGGCTCAAGGTGCTGCAATCCGGCAAAATAAAAAGAGAACGGAGCCAGCACGGACAACAGCGAGAACAGCAGCAGGAAGAGCCACTGGGAGACGGAATAGTGGTCGGCCATGAGCTTCCACGGAGGGTTGACCAGAAGCCAGAACAGGGACGCGCTGGCGGTGGTGTACAGCAACACGACCCAGCGATCACGCCGAGCCAGGATGTCGTGTCCACCGATGTTGTAGAAGGCGAACGAAAAAGCCGCGAGCAGGGCGGCGAATAGGCCGATCGTGTCCAGGAGTAGTCCACGGCTGCCGAACACACCAATGACAAGGGCGATTCCGGTCACTGCCAATCCGACCGCGGCGACCCGCTGAAGCGTGAACTTCTGCAATCCGCGAGCAACGGTGTAGAGCAATACCCAGATAGGTGCGGTGTATTGCACGGTGATTGCGGTAGCGACGTTCGTCCTTTGAATCGCCAAATAGTAGAAATAGTTGGACGCGGCCACGCCTAAAATGCCGATCAGTAGGAGTTGGCCCAGGTCACGGGCCGGAAGTCGCAAGCCATTCCGCCCCCGGAGTAGGGCCAGCATGGGGAGCAGAACGAGGAAGGAAAATGTGGCGCGACCCTGCGAAAGAATTAAGGGGTCGATTGAGCTTACAGCATGGAGCCCGGGAAGACGGCCGGTGAAGGCCGCGCGCCCGAGCGTGGCGGAGACACCCCAGAAGAAGGTAGCGGTGGCGATGTAGAAGTAGCCGCGGACGGGTTTGCGGGTTTGTATCGGCAAGTTTGCAGGTTACAACAAAAAACAGCGGCCGAGCTTTGCTCGGCCGGGCGGGCGGGGCACCCGCCCCTACGTGGTCTGTGCCACTATCTCCGGTTGTCTGTTCTGGGCTCGGGGTGGATCAGGACGCGGAACAGTTTCGGAAATTCCTGCTTGAAGCGGATTTCCAGTTCGGTGGAGATATCGTGCACGCGGGATAGGGGCAGGTCGTCCGCCATGGTGCAATGGGCGGAGACGTAGACGCGGCCGCGCACCCGTTTGATGAGGATTTCATGCATGTCGAGGATCTCCGGGAACTTGGCGGCAACGGCCTTCAGCCGCCTTTCCAGTTTCGCGTCGTGTAACAGCTCGTCTCCGGCCTCAATGGTTGCGGGCTCACTCTCGATGTGGGTGAGGATGGACGAAATTTCCGGGACGTCCTGGCGAATCTCGGATTCAAGTACGGTCACGCGGTCGTGGGCTTCTTTCAGGCTCAAGCGTTCGTCGAGTTCGAGGTGCTGTTCTACGTGCAGGTGGCCCTGGAAATCCTGCACGCTGACGTCGTGGACGTTGAAATTGTAGCGTGTGGCAACGGCGCGGACGCGATCGAAAATGTTTTCCGTGCGCAAGGCGCGGGGCACGGAGTGCACGGTGACGTCGGCGTCGGGCAGCACGTCGTGGACTGCGCTGGTTACGGCTTCCGCCATCTGCTCGGAGCGCTGGAAAGTGACGTTGCGGGCCACGCCGACGGAAAGATCGGCGAAGTAACGATTGCCGGCGCGGCGAATGCGCACACGGTCCACTTCGAGCAGACCATCCACCGTAGAAACCGCGGCGACAATCTGGTTGCGCACTCCCGCGGGAGCGGCGTCGAGCAGGGCGTCAACCGTCTTACGGGCTAGTCGCCAGCTTACGTAGACAACCACCCCGGCCACGAAGAGCGCAGCTACGGGGTCGGCATCGCGTAGCCAGCCTATGCCGTAGATTCGTCCGAACAGAACCAGGAGCAGGCCAAGAACCACGATCCCGCTCGACCAGATGTCGGTGGAGAAGTGAAGGGCATCGGCTTCGAGCGCCTGGCTGTCGTACTTGGCCGCAATCTTGCCGAGCGCGCGGGAACGCCAGAAATCCACCGCCATGGAGATGAACATGACGACAAAAGCTGCGATGCTGGGCTCGATTTCGACGTGATGAAAGAAGAGGCGTTTGGCGGCTTCGTAGATGATCCAGACGCAGGTGAGCAGGAGCAGGCCGGTCTCGATGAAAGCGGAGAAATTTTCTACCTTGCCGTGTCCATACTGGTGGTCGGCGTCGGCGGGCTTGTCGGAGACTCGGACTGACATCAGGGTGATGATCGCGGCGATCAGATCAAGCACGGAATGCAAGGCTTCGGAGAGTATGCCCAAGCTGCCGGTGGTTACGCCCACCACAATTTTCAGGGTGGTGATGGCGAGCGCGGCCAGAACGGAGTGTCCAGCCACAGCACGTTTTTCGGCGCGCATGGACTCCGAACGGTAGACCGCGGACGATCCGGACATAGCGGCATTATAGCTGCGGGCGTCCGACGTCAGGCCTCGGACGCCGGACCTCATCCCTGAATTCCGTATTTGCTATGGATCTGAACGAGCTTGAGGTAGAGTTTGTTCTGTTATTTGGCTCAAACTCCAACCTAGGCTAACGCTCGGAAGCGTTGGTCAAACCTTCATCATTTCGGCTCGATGTCTCCGTTCACTCGAGCAAGGAAAACTCTCATGCATCCTCTCGCCCGCCGTGCCTTGATAGCAGCTTTTGCAATCGCTTCGGCGACTCTTGCCGCGCAGGCGCAAACCACACCGCCCCCGCCGCCGATCAAACCGGGATTGTGGCAAGTCCACATTGATCGCGAAGTTAACGGCCAGAAAATGCCGGACGCGAGCGAACGCATGAAAAACATGAGCCCGGAAAAGCGCGCGCAGTTCGAAGCTATGATGAAACAGCACGGGGTTGGAACGGGCGGCGCTGGCAGTCAGGTCTGCTATACGCGCGAGACGCTCGAGCATTCTCCCTGGGCTAATGTACAGACTGATTGCAAGGCCACCTTTAGTACCCGCACCTCGTCAGCATGGAAGTGGCACACCAGCTGCCCAAAGTCAGGCTATGAGTCCGACGGCGAGGCCATTTTCACGGATCCCGAGAACTACACTGTGAAGTCCACCTCGGTGTCGAAGATGGGCGACAAAGTTCGCAACTCCAGCACCACGATGACCGGCAAATGGCAGAGCTCCGATTGTGGCGGGCTGAAGCCGCTTGATGTCAAGCCCTGACGGGCACGAGCCCACCCAGAAGTCCGTTGGTTTCAGCGTGACAGCTCCAACTCTTGCACAGAGCGCAACGACGGCGGCGCACCCTGGGCGTGTCCGGAGAGCACGGGTCTGAAGTCGGCTCTATGCTAGGATTCTCGGTGCACCTAGCGGTCCAGCGCTCTGGCCTTGGAGGAATTTTTCTTTGACGACTCATCGGGGATGGATAGGTCTGTTGTTTTTGGCCACCGTAGCTTGGGGACAGGCGGCAAAACCGGCAGCCCCTCCGGCGCCGCCGAAGGCAGCCACCGCGACCAGTGCAGCCGGCACGAACAATGCTAGTACGCCAAACCTTGGCCCGGGTACCGCCGTGATCACGATTCCGGGAATGTGCGACAGGCCGCCGGCGGACAAGTCCAAGGCAGCAGATTGCAAGACCGTGGTCACACGCGCAGAGTTCGAGCAGCTGGTGGCTGCGGTGGCGCCGACGATTGCGCCACCGGCGAGAAAACAACTGGCGACCCAGTACGGAATGGCGCTGGTCATGGTTCACAGAGCCCACGAGATGGGTCTGGACCAGGGACCCAGGTTTCAGGAACTCATGCAAGTGGCCCGGATCGGGGTTCTCACCAAAGAGCTGAGCCAGAGTCTGCAAGAGCAAGCGCAAAAGATTTCCGACAAAGAAGTCGAAACCTACTACCACAACAATGAGTCTGCGTTTCAAGAAGTCGATCTGCAACGGATCTTCGTACCGCGCAGCAAGGAGCTCGCTGATAGCAAAGACAAACCTGTGGACGACGCGGCCAAAAAAGCGCAACAGGAATCTGAAGATGCCATGAAGAACCTGGCGGCGACGCTGCGGGGACGAGCGGCGGCGGGGGAAGACTTTGAGAAGCTGCAGGCCGAATCCATCGCTGCGTCTGGATTCAAGGGCAAGCCTCCCACCAAACTGGGCAAGGTGCGTCGCTCCAGCCTGCCCGCCGATCAGGCTGAGATCTTCAATCTAAAGACAGGAGAGACCTCGCAGGTGATCACCATTCCCAACGGTTACCTGGTATACAAGTTGGGAGAAAAGGACACGCTGCCGCTGGACAAGGTGCGCGAAGAAATCGTCAGCACGTTAAGTTCTCAGCGCATGCAGGACGCGATGCAAACCATTCAGCAGTCGGCCACGCCGCAATTGAACCCGGGTTATTTCGCGGAGGCGGCGGACGGTCCGCAAGGCCATGCACCAATCGGTGAGGCCGCCAAACCGGCGGCGAAGCCTGCTGAACCCGGACCCAAATAAATGGGTGATGCGAAACCAACCGTAGTGGTTACGGGGCTTTCCGGCAATCTGGGAACCCGCCTGCTGCCGCAACTGGGCGAGTTCAACGTGATTGGCCTGGACGTAAATCCGCCGCTGACCGATCTCCCGCTGCAATTCGAGCGCATGGATGTGGGTACGGAGGAGTCCTGCCGACAGCTGTATCTTTTGCTGCGCGAGTCGCGAGCCGAGGCGGTCATCCACCTGGCATTCGTCCTGGATCCGGTGCGGGCGGGCGTGCTTGATCTCGACCGCATGTGGCACATCAACGTGGCCGGAACGGCGCGGGTGATGGAAGCGATCACCGAAGCCAATCACGAAGAGACCATCATCCGAAAATTTGTCTTTCCCAGCAGCGTTTCGGTTTACGGATCGGACCTGACGGGACCAGCGACCGAGGAGCATCCCCTGGGCGCCCACACCCTGCCCTACGCGATGCACAAGATGGAATGCGACAGAGTCGTGCAGCAGCGGGCTCCATCGCTGCGAGGTTGCAGCGCGTATATGCTGCGTCCGCATATTTTTGCCGGGGCCAGCGTGGAGAATTACATGGTCGGCGCCTTTCGAGGCACTCCCGGCGGGCGCAGCGACCGGGCCGCCAGGATGAGAGGACAGGGCAAACGGCTGCCCTGCCTGCTGCCAAGAGGACGGCGGTATCTGGAGAACCGGATCCAGTTTGTGCACGTCGATGACATGGCCAGGCTGATCACACGCATTCTCCAGAAGACTGAGCCGGAGGCTCAGAGATTGACCGTGCTCAATGTGGCGGGACGCGGCGAGCCGTTGACCTTTGAGCGCTGCGTCGAAATTGCCCAGGCCAAGTTGGTGCGACTGCCAAGCAAGTTGGCGTTCAGGATGGCTTTGAAAGCCTTGTGGCGGTTGGGGATTGTGGCGATCCCGCCCGAGGCGGCACCCTACATGACGGGCGAGTACATCATGAATACGGATCGCCTGCGGAAGTTTCTGGGCGAGAACTATGAGGATGTGATTCGTTACACGATTGCGGATGCGTTTGCCGATTGCTTCAAGAGCGAGACGACAGTAGCAAAAGCTGAGCCGTCGGCGGCCGAGGTTTAAGAATATTAGGGCCTCGAAGCTTCAATCGCGCCGGTTTGCGGAATGCCGGGGGCGGCACTTCAGCGCTACATAGAACCCTGCCGAGCTTTGCTTGGCCGGACAGCTGAGGGCGGCTGTCCCCATGTGAGTTGTGGTTACTTTTTTCCGCGGTATAGGCCGGCGATGCCCAGTGTGTATGGGGTCCAGGAGGATTCGCGGAAGCCGATCTGGCGTATGCGTTCGAGCATTTCGTCGGGTGCGGGAAAGCGCGCTACGGACGTGGGCAGATAAGCGTAGGGCCCCTTCACTCCTGAGATGAGTGTGCCGATTGCCGGCAGGACGCGTTTGAAATAAATCCGGTAGCCTCCTCCCACCCAGCCCTTGGGTTCCCCGAAATCCAGAAGGCCGAACTCTCCGTCCGGGCGCAGGACACGCATGATCTCCTGCAGGCCGGCATTGTAGTTGGCCAGATTGCGAAATCCGAAAGCGGAGGTGATCAGGTCGAAATGGTCGTCGGGAAAGGGCAGGCGCAGAGCATCGGCTTCTATCCAACGCAAAGACGTGGATGCGGCCTTATGGCTGGCCCGCTGCAGCATGGCGTGGGAAAAGTCTGCGCCCAGAATTCTCGCGGTGGACTTCTCTGCCTGCCGACGTAAAGCCAGTGTCATGTCTCCAGTGCCACAACACAAGTCAAGGACTCTAGCGTCCGGGCGGGAGAGAATGTCCGCGAAGGTTCGAGCTGTTTTTCTCCACCACAGGCGGTCCACGTTGAAAGACAGGACGTGGTTCAGCAGGTCGTATCGGGGCGCGATGGAGGTGAACATATCACGCACGGCGCGGGCGGCGGACTGCGGGTCGGTGGCGCCTTCCGGGGCTGCGCCTAGAACTGCGGATTTTGATGAATCGGTCATTGCGAATTCGTTACGAGCTTCCGAACGGTGCAACTGAACAGGCTACGTAAGATAGCCCAGCGCGAACAGCAGGCCTTGGCACTAAAGCGCGACCGCTTTCGGAGCCTTAGTGGCACGAGTAAACTGGTACCCTTCCCCTTTACGCACATGTGAACGAATGAACGATTCTCCCTCGTCCGGAGCCGATGGGTTTTCCCCAACCTGTCGAATCGTTCCCTTCCACGACCCCAGCTAGCGTGACAGGCGGCGCAATTCGTCGACGGCTTCGATCACGACCTGCTCGGGCACGTCGTTCGCGATTTCCACTTTGCCGATTTCGCGCGGCAAGACAAAGTGCACGATGCCGTTGCGGGTTTTTTTGTCCGATTTGAGCAGGCGAAGAATGTCGCGGCTTCGCGCCTGAACCTTGGGTAGCGGCCCCAGCGCACGCACCGCGTCGGTGATGCGGGACGCGTTGGCATTTTCGATCAGGTCCACCGCGGATGCAATTTTTGCCGACGCGATCAGGCCCCAGGCGACTGCCTCACCGTGCAGGAAATGCCGATACCCGCTTTGCGCTTCCAAGGCGTGTCCGATGGTATGGCCGAGATTCAGTACCCGACGCAGACCGTTTTCGCGTTCGTCGGACGAGACTACTTCGGCTTTCAGTCTGACTGATTCTGCGATGATCCATTCCAGCTTGGCCGGGTCTCTGCGTAATTTCTTTGTATCGATATTTTCCAAGGCGAGAAACAGCTCGGGCTTGCCGATCACGCCGCACTTGAGCGCCTCATAGAGGCCCGCCCGGAATTCGCGATCCGACAAGGTACTGAGAACGGCGGGATCGATCAGGACCACGCGCGGGTGGTGGAATGTGCCGATCAGGTTTTTGCCTGCGCGCAGGTTGACGCCTGTTTTACCACCGATGGAGGCATCCACTTGCGCGAGCACCGTGGTGGGAATCTGGATCAGGTCGACGCCGCGCATGTAGAGGGACGCTACCAAGCCAGCAACATCGCCCACGACGCCGCCTCCGAAGGCGACGACGACTGAATTCCGGTCTGCGCCCAGTCGGCTCAATTGTTCGGACAATTTTTCTACCGTGGCCAGCTTCTTGTGGCGTTCGCCATTGAGCATTTCCACGATTTTCGCGGTGAACCCGGCCGCTGAGAGAGAAGCCATCAGCTTCTTTCCCCACTTGCGGCGAACCGGCGGGACCGTGACCACGAACAGCCTGTGATGCTTCGCGGGCGAGTCGCCCGCAGCCACACTGAAGATCACGCTAAAGAGGTCGCGCAGGGTTTCGCCCGAACGCTGGAGGAGGCCGTTTTCGATTACGGCGTCGTAGGGACGGGGCGGAAGCGCGATGGTTACACGGCTCATCGTTGTCATCATAGCTTACTCAATCAGTCGGATTGAGGAAGAGCCTGGTTTTCTGCATTCCTGGCGCTGCCGCCCGAGCGCGGCGCTCACGCCTAATTACTCGGCGGCTTTTTTCTTTGGGTTCGCCATTGACGCGATTACTGAGATGGCGAGAAGGCCTGCGACCGCGGCCAGGGCAACGGGGGTCGGAATTTCGAAATAGTGGGACAAGAGCATCTTGGCTCCGACGGAGATCAGGACCAAGGATAGGCCGTAGTGCAGGTAGCGGAACATTTCCATCATGCCCGCGAGGGCAAAGTACATGGAGCGCAATCCCAGGATGGCAAACACGTTTGAGGTGTAGACGATAAATGCATCGCGAGTAATGGCGAGAATGGCGGGAATGGAATCCACGGCGAAGAGCAGGTCGGTGGTTTCAACCACGAGCAGGACGACGAACAATGGCGTGGCATAGAGTCCCGCGCTGCGAACGAAAAACTTGTTGCCCACATAATCTTTGGTCACCGGCACCCAGCGACGGAACAGACGCAGCACCGGGTTCTTCTCGGGATGGATTTCGGCTTCCTCCTGAAAAAACAACTTGATGCCGCTATACACCAGGAAGGCACCGAACGCGTAGATGATCCAGTGGAATCTCTGGATGAGGCTGACGCCGGCGGCGATGAAAATGGCGCGCATGATGAGCGCTCCCAGGATTCCCCAGAACAACACTTTGTGCTGGTGGATCGCCGGCACCTGGAAGAAACGAAAAATCAAAAGGAAGACGAAAAGATTGTCGACGCTCAGCGAGAGCTCGATGACGTATCCGGTAACGAACTCCAGCGCGGGCGTGCGTCCATGCCAGAAGAAAATCACGACTGCGAAAATCGCGGCCAAGGCGATCCATGCCCCGCTCCAGGCCAACGCTTCACGAAACTTTACGGTGTGGGCGCGGCGGTGGAACACACCCAGGTCGAGCACCAGCATGGAGAGGACGAAGAGATTGAATAAGATCCAGAACAGTAGCAATCAGCGCCCCAGGGTGAGAGAGTTTTCTCCGGTGTGGGGCGGACACTCTTGTCCGCCGCCTTTGACTTTGACTCTATACCCAAATCTAACCTTCAGTCCTGGTAAGTGACCAATCAAAATCTAAAATCAAATTCAAAGGCGGCGGACAAGAGTGTCCGCCCCACACAAGCATAAGCTCCGCTCTTAGTCTTTTCGTCCGCGCTTACCATTCTCCCAGTCGCCCCACATGCCAAAGATCTTCAACTGGTCTTCCAGATGGGTTTCGCGAAGAGTCTGTTCAATCTGGGCGTGATGGAGGCGCTGGCCGGGAGGCGCGGGAGCGTTGGCGAGGCCGATGGTCAAGGCGCTGGCTTCGACCACATGTTTTCTGAGTTCGGCCAGATCGACTTTGTCGAAAGTGTCGGACATGGCGTGATAGTTGAGGAGGTAATTGGCTTCTTCCTGGTTAGCAACGAAGGTCGGAACTCCTTCCAGCAGGAAGTCGAAGTTATCGGTGCCCCAGTCGGCGTCGGTGGTGAGAGTCGAAGCGTCAAGCGACTTCAGCGGAGCGACCAGAGGGGTAGCGGAATTCACCACGTCGCGGCGTCCGCCGAGGGAGAATCCGGTGACGCGTCCGATGCCGGAATCGAAGACTACGACTCCGGCAACCTTCTCCAGCTCCGGACGATGGGCGACGGTATAGGTATGCGATCCCACCATGCCCTCCTCTTCTCCGGAGAAAAGAATAAAGCGGATAGTGCGTCGGGGACGCACGCCGGAAGCCTTGATGGCACGCAGGACATCCACGACCAGAGCGGCGTTACAACCGTTGTCGAGCGCGCCGGTTCCGAGGTCCCAGGAGTCGAGATGGGCGCCGAGAATGACGAACTCGTCCGGCTTCTCGCTGCCACGAAGTTCGGCGACGACGTTGGCGGCGGTGATGGGGCCACCGATGGTGTTGGGGATGGAGAGGTCGGCATCGAGCTTTTGCCCCGAGGCCAGCAGGCGCGCCACGCGTGCCGCATCCTCGCGCGCGACGAGGACCATGGGCAGGCGGTCGATTTCGCCGTCGCTGGCAGTTGGTGTGGCGGTAGAGCAAGTCGTTGCGGCGCGTGGACTGAAACGCGATTGCCAGAGCGTTGCCCTTGACGGCGCGATCGATGACGCCGGGAGCCTTCAGATATTCGGCGAAGAGGTCATCCCAGGTGTGCATCTCTTCAGAGTGAACGAGCAGAATGGCGCCCGTCATATTGCCGGCCTTGCCAAAATCTTGTTCAGTGCCCTCCCCGACATCCACGACCGGAACGTGACTACGGGGTGTAAGGGCTGGAGCCCAGGCGATCGAAACGGTACGCAGCGTGAATGGCTCGGGCGCGACCACGGTCATTTTGGTTGCGCCTTCCGCCCAACTGGCCTGGATGGAAAAGTTTTCGGTGTGCACGCTGTCCGCGCCTGCGTCCTTGAAGGCCGCGAAACCCCATTCGACAGCCTTCCGCATGGCTGGCGTGCCCGGAACGCGACCGCCAATCTGGTCAGTCAGCCGTTGCAGGTTGGCTTCTAACGCCGAGGGCTTCTGGGCTTCGGCGATTACACGATCAGTCGGGTCCTGCGCGAACGCAGCACAGAGGAGGAGGATGGGGAGGAGAAAGACAGACAGCCGGGCTCGTCGCATAGGGCGGAATTAGAAACGAAATTTGGGAAAAGAGCAAAGGATCTGCTGCAATCGCAGAGGTGCTGGATGAGTAATTTTGGAATTCAGCTTTCAGTTTTTAGATCTCAGTTCTCAGACTTGAGATCGTTTTTATCTCTTGTCTAGCAGGCGGACTGTTTCCAGGATGACGCTGCCTACGATCTCGATGCTCTTGGGGCTGAGCTTGTCCAGGGTGTCTTGTGGCGTGTGGTGGAAGACGTTGGCGTAACCGTAATCGAGGTCGATCAGATCGGCGCAGGGCACGCCGCGCTCGACGAAAGGCAAGTGGTCGTCTTCGACGGGGATGGTGCGCGCGAAGAAATGGGACTGGTAGCCCAGTTGGGTGGCGGCCTGGTAAACCAGTCTTCGAGCCACGGCGTGGAATTGCTATCGCGGTCGACGTTGAGATCGGCGTCGCCGATCATGTCGGCCAGCAGAAATGCTTTTATCTTTTTAAGCGTGCCGTCCTGCTGCCACTTTTCAGCCAGGTGACGCGTGCCGTAGAGACTGTCGGTGGCGGTCCAATTTTTGACCGCCTCTTCGCCGTCGGTCCACAACAGCCAGACGCTGTAGCCTTCGCGCTTCTTTCCGCGGAACTGGTTGGCTAGTTCCAGCAGGATGGCAGTGGACGAGCCGCCGTCGTTTGCGCCTACGTAGCCGGTATTGCGCAGCCAGTAGTTGGTGTCGTAGTGGCCGGCAATGACGATTACGCCTTCGCGAGTACCGGGGAACTTCGCAATGATATTTCGCACGGGAAACTTGCCCTCAGGAGTGTCGGCGGTGAAGGCGTCTTCTTCGACCTGGTCGCTCTTGAGGTGAGCCAGGATGTAGTTTTCCAGCTTCTTGTGATTCGGCGCTGCCGATAGGACGCGCGCCGAAAGCTACAACCTCGCGAGTGTACTGCATGGCGCGCGCGGCATTGAATGATTGGGCGGGAGCCGCGGGAGACAGCAGATAGCAAGGTCAGTAGTACGGCGAAAAGCCGCTCGACGACTTGCCGAGCTTCGCGCGGCTGGGCGGGCGAGGGCGCCCGCCCCTAGGTGGCTACGGCGTGCGCAGTATTCTTTCATCGGTCTTTTCTGGCCTGGCGGGCTTTGCGCTGCTTCGGGTGCACCAGCCACGCAATGCCAATGCTCACGACGTACAGCGCGACCATGGGCGCGGCGAAAATGCACATGTTCAGAATGTCAGTGGTCGGAGTAATGATGGCCGCGATGATGAAGATCACGAGAATCGAATAGCGCAGATTGCGCCACATCCAGCCGGCATTGACGATGCCCATCAGCGCCAGAAAGAAAACCAGAATGGGCAACTCAAAAATCGCGCCCATGCCGATCATGATGGTCAGAAACAAGTCGGTATATTCGCCGATCGTGATCATCGGCTGGAATTGCTTGCCGTATTCGATCAGGAAGCTGAGGGCCGCGGGATAGACCATCTTGTAGGCGAACAAGCCGCCCGACAGAAACAGCAGGACGGTCGAGAACATGAAGGGAAATACGTAGCGCTTTTCATTGCGATACAAGCCGGGCGAAATGAACATCCAGACCTGGTAGAGCACGAAGGGCGAAGTCACGAATAACCCGGCCAGGGCCGCAACTTTCAAGTAAAGATTGAAGGGTTCGGTGGGATTGAGATAGACCAGTTTTTCGGCCATCCCGTTGCGTTGCAGGGCTTCCATGATCGGGCGCTGCACGTAGCCGAAGATGAATTCGTGGTAGTTCCAGCAGGCGAAGAACCCTACCGTAACCGCAAGTGATGGAATAGATGAGCCGGCGGCGCAGCTCCTCGAGGTGATCGAGGAAGCTCATGGCGGTAAGGCCGTCGCGAGATTCTTCGGCGGGAGGAAGCTCGGCTGCCATCTCAGGCATCGGGGGCCTTGGCCAGCGAGATGTCTGAGGTGGCAGAATCTCCGGGACAGAAATCTCGATTGACGAGATCGGGGCGAACCTGAGGCGATTCCGCCGGAAGTCTCCACCGGGCGGGAAACCGTCCTGCGGGCGCCTGGACCAGGCGGCAGGATGGTCTGGCGATGTTGTTCGATATCCAGCTGCGAGATTTCGGACTCGATTTGCGCCTTGAATTCGTTGGAGGCCCGCTTGAATTCATTGAGGGCCCTGCCGATCTGCCGTCCAATCTCGGGCAACTTCTTTGGCCCGAACAGGATCAGGGCAAAAAGGAAGAGAAAGATCATCTCTGGGAAGCCCAGGTTCATGTTTCCATGATACTGCCGGAGCGAATTGCCGGCAATCGGGTTAGTGGTGGCAGTCTCAAATTCATGAACCGGAAGACCCCTTCGACTTCGCGTAGGGGCATGGGTCCGGTGCACGAAGGACATTACCGTTGGCCTTTCTACATTTGTGGAACGTTATACGGCGAAGCGCTCTGATCGACACGGAGACGGAACCGCAACCTCAGTCAGCGCATCCAATGAGAAGCGGTTCGAGCCCGGACAACCGTTCAATTTCGTTGCCCTAGGTGGTTACTTCTGAGTGGCGGAAGGGCGGGTTAGGCGGCCTGGACTGCGTGCTATACTGCGCTGATACGCGCTGGCCGGGGTGTATTTCTATCTCCCGGCGAAGGAAAACATGATGGTTGGTAGTTCTCGTCGCGCACTCTTCCTGGTTGTATTCATTCTAGTTACCTGCGGATTCCTCGGGATCGTCTTTGGACAAAAGATTAATCCTTCGGCCGCTCCCGGCGGAGACTCCGACGTCCGCGACAGCCTGCGGCAGTTCACCACGGTGTATGACGTGGTCGAGCAGAACTACGCCGAGCCGGTGAATCCGGACAAAGCGATCTACAACGGCGCCATCCCGGGCATGCTGCACGTGCTCGATCCGCACTCGAATTTCTTCGATCCCAAGGCCTATTCCCTGCTGCGCGAAGATCAACGCGGAAAGTACTACGGCGTGGGCATGACGGTCGGGCCGCGCAACAATAAAGTCATCGTGATTGCGCCCTTTGTCGGAACGCCCGCGTATCGCGCCGGCATCCGGCCGGGTGACATCATCGCCGCGGTCGATGGCAAGCCCACCGACAACATGAGTACCGGGGATGTGGCCGACCTGCTGAAGGGGCCCAAAGGGACCACGGTCCACATCACGATTCTGCGCGAAGGCGCGGACAAGCCGCTGGAGTTCGCGGTGGTGCGCGATGAAATTCCGCGGTACAGCGTCGATCTGCATTTCCTGATCAAACCGGGCATCGGCTACATGCACGTTTCCGGCTTTAACGAGACCACGGAACACGAAGTCGCCGACGCGCTCGACCAGATGGGCGACCTGAAGGGACTGATTCTCGATCTTGCGGCAGAATCCCGGCGGCCTGCTCAACGAAGGCGTGGGCGTGGCCGACAAGTTTCTGCACAAGGGACAACTGATCGTTTCCCACCACGGCCGGGCTTCTCCAGGAAAAGCGGTATACCGCGGCGCACGGCAACGGCGGCAAGGAATATCCGCTGGTGGTGCTGGTAAATCGGGGAACGGCTTCGGCGGCGGAAATCGTGGCCGGCGCGATTCAGGACCATGATCGCGGATTGATCGTCGGCGAAACCACTTTCGGCAAGGGTCTGGTGCAGACGGTGTATCCGCTTTCGGAAAACACCGGGCTGGCCCTGACCACGGCCAAGTACTACACCCCGAGCATGCGTCTGATTCAGCGCGATTACTCCAACGTTTCGCTCTATGACTATTACTTCAATCGCGAGAGCGAGGAGAACGCGCACAACTGCCAGCCGTGAAGTGAAACTCACCGACAGCGGCCGCACCGTCTATGGCGGCGGCGGGATCACGCCCGACGTCAAGATCGACGCTGGTGAAGAGCAATCAACTTCCAGGACTCGCTGCTGCAGCATTACGCTTTCTTCAATTTCGCCAAGCACTATGCCGTGACCCATCATCCGGCCAAGAATTTTGAGGTAGACGATGTGGTGTTGCAGGATTTCCGCAAGTTCCTCGATGACGAGAAGGTTCCGTATACCGAGGCGGAGCTGCTGGAAAATAACGCCTGGGTGCGGTCCAATATCAAGAGCGAAATCTTCGTGGATGTGTTTGGGCAGGAGGAAGGCCTGAAGGTGCGGGCGGAAACCGATCCGCAGGTGACCAAGGCGCTGGACCTTCTGCCGCAGGCCAAGCATCTGGCGGAAAATGCCTCGCAAGATTGTGGCGGAGCGGACTGGCGGGCATCCCGCTGAACCAGTAACCTACGGATTGATGCTTCGAGAAAGGCCCGAATCTTCGGGCCTTTTTCCTTTTGGAGTCTTCTGGCGGGGAGGACGTCCCGCCCATCCGGCCTGGCGGGGACCCCCGGCCTCCACCCTACGTACTGACCTTTCTTCTCGTTGACTTGGGGGCAGTTACCTAGCATAATCCGCAGTTGAGGCTGGTTTTGACCCTCGCCGGCCGCCAGTTCCGGACATCGGATGGCCATCCCCCTGTGCCACATTCCGGCTGGTTTCTCCCGCGCCCGACCCGGCGGCGTGGTTGAGCCGATGCTGAAACAGGGGGTGTGGATGTTGGCTGTGATTCCAGCCCTGGTCGCCGGATGGACCGACTGGCGCTGGCGGCGTATCCCGAACTGGCTGACCGTGCCGGCGCTGCTGCTGGGAATCGCAGCGAACTGCGCTTGCCACGGGCTGGGCAGGAGCGAAAGAATCGCTGCTGGGAGCAGGGCTGGGACTGGGGCTGTTGCTGCCCTTCGTCCTGATAAGAAGCCTGGGCGCTGGGGACTGGAAGCTGGCAGGCGCGCTGGGCGCGTTTTTAGGACCGTCGCGGCTGATTACCGTGTTACTGGGGACGGTCTTTGTGGCGGGATTGATGGCGGTAGTCCTGATCATCTGGAAGAAACGGGTGGGCCAGACGTTGCGCAATCTTGGACACATCGCTGGCGGCCCTGTTTACCCTGCACCTGCCCGGACCGGAGGTTTCGCTGGATAATCCGGAATCTTCGAAGATAC
Source organism: Terriglobia bacterium (assembly GCA_963803655.1). Lineage (GTDB taxonomy): Bacteria > Acidobacteriota > Terriglobia > Terriglobales > Acidobacteriaceae > JAIQFF01. Next base: position 133,525 of record CAWDNR010000002.1, on the reverse strand, counting down.
CGTTTGGAGTGGCGATGGCGGTGGCGGTGGTTCTTTATACTGTCGGGTCAGGCGTGGGGCAGCGTATGAAGCAAAGTCTTGGCAGAAAATGAAATCTTGGAACAAGGCTCGCCGGGAAACCTCGGGCGCGGAGATCGCCGAAGCGGCCGTGGTGCTGCCGCTGCTGTTCATGCTGCTGTTCGGGATCATGTGGTTCGGGCGGGCGTTCAATATTTATGCGACGATCAACCACGCGGCGCGCGAGGGAGCGCTGGCGGCAGCGGCTCACAATTGCGCGACTTGCGGAAACGCTCCTCAGACCGCGGCCAACATTCAGACCAATGTGGTGAATCCGATTCTGAGTGCGGCCCATCTTGATCCGGCCCAGGTGCAGAACTTCAATGTGCAGCCGGATGTGAGTCCTGAATCCCGGGTCACCACTAGTCGAAGCTTGGAACGGTGGTCAGTCTTCGAGTACCCATACAACTTCAAGCTGAACGGGATCTCGTGCTGCCCACCCACGCTCACGCCGATCACTACTGGCGTCATCATGACGGCGCAAGCGCAAGCTCGGCAGGAGGATTAGCGGTGTCGCTGGCGGGCATATTCCGGCTGCGGTCGCTCTCGATGCCATCGTTCTTCGCAGCGACCAATCTCCGCGATGCTGGCCGCGCTTGCTGGGAACGAGGGCGCTGAAATTCTGGAGTTTGCCATTTCGCTTCCTTTGCTGCTGGTGGTGGCGGTCGGAGTGTTCGATTTTGGTTCGGCGTTCACGGTCAAACAGAAGGTGGGCAATGTGGCTTTGCAAGGCGCTCGCTTTGCTTCGAACCAGCCCACAACCGACCTTTCGCTGGCGGGAGCCTGCGGTGCTCCGGCATCGATTTGCTCGGTGCGCGATGTGGTCGAGAGCAACCTGGTCGCCAGCCGGCTTAACGATTGCGGACTTGGAACCGTGAACGGCACCGGCAGCGGTTCGCTCGCCTGGACGTTTACCGCCAACGCAGGTTGCGGGGGAACGCTGACGCTGACTGTCGAGCGCGGTTATGTCTACACTGCGACTCTGCCGGCGCCGCCTTTTCAGGCGAATTACACCATTGAAGGCATCAAGGGTGACGTTGAGCTATCCCTATCGGTGGCAGTTCAACCGAGTTGTCCCTTTGATAGCGCCGGGCGCGAACTATCCCGCAACTTCGCAAATCAACTCGGTCGCGATCATGCAGAATTTGAATTGAAGGATGGCTCCTGTGACTCGCGTAAACACGGCTCATCGCAAGAATGAACGTGGCATCACCATCGTGCTGGTGGCGTTTTCATTGTTGGCATTGCTGGGCATGGCCGCGTTGGCCATTGATGTATCGACCCTGTATGTGGCTCACGGCGAGGCTCAACGCGCGGCCGATGCGGCAGCCCTGGCGGGCGCCAGGATGTTTGCCTCTTCCGGATACACCTCCGCTTCGACTACCCGTGGCGGCTGCCGATATTTGTCAAACCTCCGCGGCTCCCGGCGCCGATGCGGCCGCCAACCGGCAAGCTGAGGCGGCTGCGGCGCAAAACCTGGTGGCCGGACAGCCCGCGGCGGTTCAGTCCATCACTGCATTACCACCGCCGCGAATCCGCAAATTGCGGTCACGGTGCAGCGAACCGGCTTGCCCACTTTCTTTGGACGCATCTGGGGAGGCACCGCCAATAGCGTGACCGCAACTGCCGTGGCGGAGGCGTATAACCCGTCCGGCTCCACGGCACCGATTCAGATGCAGGGCGTTAAACCCTGGCTGATACCGAATTGCGATCCCGACCAATGCGGACGCCAGGGGACTGCGCGGCCGGAGGCCGCTTTGTAGATAACACCACCGGGAGCGATTCAGAACAACGGCTCGTTCGTGGGAAAGACTATCACCCTGACTCATGTCACTAGGCGGCCGCAGCTCCGAATGTCAACACGCCGAGCCCCGGACCCTCAACTACTACCGCGCGAATGTCCCCATTAACCCGCCCGATCCGGTCTGTCCCTCGACCAGCGCGGTTTCCTGCACGCAAGTGGGTAGCGACGACTATCACGACAACATCGCGTGCTGCTTCAACGTTTCAATTCAGTTGCGGCCAGACCGATCGGAGCTGGGCAGACGGTCACCGTGCAGACCGGCGCCGGCGTGGGTCCGCACACCAACGAGGGAACCCAATGCCTGATCCATGCGAACGGTCAGGGCACCAGGCCAGGGGCAAGATGTCTCCGACCGGCATGGTGGCACCGCGCCGCCGGTCACCATAGCCGGAGGCGACAATAACCCGAATCCGGCTTTGCAAGGTGTCACCAGCATCAGCCGCAGTGACTCGATTGTTACGGTGCCGATTTACCACAGCTGCCGGAACGTAATCTCTGCCCAGGCGGGGCTTGCACCGGAACCGGGACGATTGTGGGCTTTCTGCAGCTGGGAATCACACAGAACGTTGCGGGCGCGCCTAACGGACAAGATCGAAGGCGTGATCATGAATGTTGCCGGCTGCAACACCGGGGCTGGTGGAACCCGCGGTTTCCGGCGGTGGGGTCTCTCCCATTCCTGTTCGGCTCATTCATCAGTAGAGATAGCGAGTGTCTATCCTCTGCCGCACGAGCGAGGGCGCTCGCGCCTACATTAGAAATCGTCAGAAATTTTCGGTTTCCTCTACTGGGGAGGGGGATTGTCCTGCGGGGGCGGATTCTCCTGCTGGCCTTGGCCTTCCTGTTGCGGTTGCGTTTCGGGTTGCGGTTCGGGCGTCGGTTGCGGTTCGGCTTCGGCGTCGCCTTTGGCGACGGGCTGGTCGGGGGAAGCGATGGCGGGTTGCGACATTCCTCCGCCGCTGCGATAGGTGAGGATCACGCTCTTCAGCTTTCCCGGCTCGCGGTCCGAGTCGACCATGATGAAGTTGAAGCGGGAGCCGTTGAGCAGCGACACCAACGCTTCGCGGATGGGTAGCGGGCCGATATTCGCGACGATCTGTTCCTGGGCTGCGCCCGGCGGGACAGTGATGTCGGTGCCAGTCTGGCGGCGGACTTCGTTGAGTATCTCGTCCAGACTGGCCCGTTCTGCCGAGATGTGCAGCCGTCCATCTTTGTAGTCGACTTCCATCTTTGAGACAGGCTTGGGCGGCGTCGGCGTATAGGAGACGTTGTCCATGTGGGCCTTGGTCGCAGCCTGCTGTGACTCGGACATCAGCTTGACGATGACCGTCTTGCCATCGGGAAAAATCTGGTAGCGTTGCGGGCTGTTTAGATCAATGACGACTCGGGTAGTGGGAGGATTTTCGCTGAAGCGGGCTACGCGAAAGCCTTTTATTTCGCCCTGATTGAGCAGCTTGGTGCGCAGATCGTTGGCCGGCTGGGCGTTGGGAAAATCGAGGATGAGGCGATCCGGATCGGTGATGACCTGGCTACGCAGGGGCACGGGTTGGCTGGTGGCAATCTCGACGTTTACGCCGCCGGCGGTGCTGGTGACCTTCACGCTCTGTACCGTCGCCAACGCTTTCGCGGCAGGCGGTGGCACGGCGCCGGCCGAGGACGCAGGTCCGGCGATCATAAGCACGCATACGAACCAGGGATGGAAAACGCAGCGCATCAGCCCTCTCACGTTCGATTCTAGCAGGCGGGGAGAGGGCCGGTTGTGACTTTGGTCCTACTGAGTAATGACCTGGGGCTTGGGAAATCGGATTTGGGACTGGCGGAATGGGCGCGTTTGGCATCTTTGGGCAGGGGCTGCTTCGCTTTGTGAAGCATCCACGGAGTTGAAGAGCCTGTCCCGAGCGCGGTCCCGAGGGGCGAATCGGAAGCTCGACGATTCCGGGCGTCTATCGAAGGTTCGCAGCAAAGATCCCTTGATGGGAAGGTCATTGCGGCTACAGGGGTCGTTCGACTCCGCACAGGATGACAACGCGAAGAAGCTGATAGCGCTATGAGCCCCTCGTTTCGCGGCTTACTTTTTTTCCGCGTCGGCGGGGTCGCTTACCGAGGCTGAAAGGCGGGTGATCTCGGCCAATTGCTTCTGGGCGTCCTCTATGTCGGAAGGTTGAGTAGCAACCTTCAGATAGTTCTGGATATGGGTGGCGGCTTCCTGGTACTCGCGCTTTTGAGCCAGGATGATGCCGAGCAGGTATTCCAGTCTGGGAACCTGGTGCTGGTCGTCGACCTTCATGCCCTGACGAGCGCCTTTCTCGGCCTCCGCCAAGTTGTGGAGATAGTAATTGCCCAAAGCGTTACGCAGCCAGGCATCGGGAAAGTTTACTGGGTTCAGGGCCAGCAGTTGGGTGGTAACCGTGACCAAATCCGGCCACAGCTGTTGCCTCGTATCCAACTCCGCCAGGCCGCGGTAGGGATTGACATACTTGGGATCGGCCGCGATGGACTGCTCGAAAGAATGGCGCGCGAGTCCAGCGTCGTTGCTATGGAGCTGGAGGCGGCCTAAATCGAACCAAGCGACAGCGTATCTGGGATAAATCTCAACCGCCTTGGTGAACAGTTGCTGGGCCTCTTCCCATTTCTCTTTATCCGCCTTTTGGCGTCCCTTCTCGTAAGCTTTTTGAGCGTCTTTGGGCGCCATTGCGCTGGTGGCGCTGACGGTCAAACCTTCGACCTGGCCCATGCGGTGCAAGACCAAGCGGCCGATATCGGCGCTTTCCAGGGTGGAAAGACGGCTGCTCAGATCGATGGGCTGCGAAGTGAATCCGGGGAGAACTGCTAACAGCTCACAGTCGCGCCAGTCACGCTGGCCCCCTCCTCGGTTGCTTCCCGGGTTGGCCACCGAATCGACGTCGGCTTCGCTGATGCCGGCCGCGGCGGCGGTCGCCTGGTTGCCCAGCTCGAAGCTGAAGCCGCCGTGGGAGTCGGTGTGGGTCACCGTCTGTTTACGGCCGCGGCAAATGGTCTGAATATTCGCCGATTCGGTAAGCTGGGTGCCGTCGTCGAGCACGACCTTGCCGGTCAGAAAAGCCCTTTGCCCGAAAGGTGAGTTGGGCCCATTCATTGAGGGGTCGGTTGTGCCGGTGGTTCGGCTGGGGGCGGGAGAGGAAGAAGGGCCTCGTCCGCCGCCGCCGCTGCTAGGTTTGCCTTGGGCAGATGCCAGCCCGGTCAAGGTCAGGGTGAGAAGTACACAGCGTGTGAGGCGGTGATTCATGGCAAGCCCCCGGTGACAGATTGGCACGATTATACGTCCGGATGGAGACCGCCGGGACAGTATTTCCTGGGATCGGCGCCTAGCTTAGAGGGTCGGCTCAAGCTGAACCCTTACGGCATCCCCGTCTGCTATAGTTTTTCGCATCAGACTTTCTTGCAGCCGAGGTGTTTTCCTATGCCACGAATGGTTCGCTGTGGGCTTATTCAGGCGCGTAATGTGCTGGGCGCCGAGCACTCGCTGGGCGAGATCCGGGACGCGATGGTGCGGAAGCACGTGGAGATGATCGAACAGGCGGCCCAACAGAAGGTACAGATTCTGTGTCTGCAGGAATTGTTTTATGGACCGTATTTCTGCGCCGAGCAGGACCCGCGGTGGTACGAACTGACGGAGACGGTCCCGGATGGGCCCACGGTTCGGCTAATGCAGGAGCTTGCAGCCAAGCACCACATGGTGATCATCGTTCCGGTGTACGAGCAGGAACTTCCCGGGTTGTACTTCAACACAGCGGCGGTGATCGACGCGGACGGGCGATACCTGGGGAAATACCGCAAGCATCATATTCCGCATTGCCATCCCGGATTCTGGGAAAAGTTTTACTTTACGCCGGGGGACCTGGGCTACCCCGTGTTCGCCACCAAGTATGCCAAGGTCGGCGTGTACATCTGTTACGACCGGCACTTTCCCGAGGGAGCTCGTGTCCTGGGACTAAATGGAGCAGAGATTGTTTTCAATCCATCGGCGACGGTGGCTGGCCTATCCGAGTACTTGTGGGAGTTGGAGCAGCCTGCGCATGCCGTCGCCAACGGTTATTTTGTCGGGGCCATCAACCGCGTGGGCGAAGAGAAGCCGTGGAGCATCGGCGAGTTTTACGGCAAGAGTTACTTTTGCAATCCGCGGGGCAAGATCTTCGCCCAGGCCAGCCGCGACAAGGATGAAGTGCTGGTGGCGGACCTTGACCTGGAGATGATTCTGGAAGTCCGCAAGGTTTGGCAATTCTTCCGCGACCGGCGGCCGGAAAGTTATGGCATTTTGACGACGCAGAGTGGCAAAAGAGGGGCCGGGGACTAGGGACGCGTCTACATGGGTGTCTTTCGAAATCTGCGACGCGAAATCAGACACGAACGAGCTGAGATCAAGTTGAAGTGGAGCAATGGATGGTAATCGGATGATGAGTGTAAACGCTGATATCAACAGTTACGGTGCGGGGAGAGCCAGACTGGCCTGTCGGTTGGCCGTTTGTTATGCTGTCGGCGTCCAGACTGGCAATTGCCATGAAGACTGCTGTAACTCTCGTTTTGGCTTTGGCAACCCTTACATGGGCACAGTCTGCTAACTCTCACCCCGCCCAACCGGTTCCAAAGTCGCAGTCCACCAGTTCCGCGAGAAAGTGGCTTACTCCGAAGGAACAGTTGTGGTGCCCCGTTCTGGAATCGGCTCTCGGCGGCGCAGCAGCAGCCGACCCCCAATGAGGAGTTACCTGCAGGTTGCCGCCGGTCTCAGCAAGTGTGAGCCAGAAAAGGTACGCGCCGCGCTCGTGGATTCGTTTGCCGCCACTTTGGCAATGACCGAAACCGAGGACATCTGGCAGAGAGTCGCGTCGCAGGGCGAACGACTTGATCAGGAAACCCGGGAGGCCCTGTACAAACTGGAGACAAAGCAAAGACTGCAAGAGGTGGCGTTAACGCAGTTGCTTTCAGTTGATGAATTGAAGGCCGAATCGCTACTGCCACAATCTGAACCTGAAGTTCGAGCAGATCTCGTGGGCTCGATCGTCTCCCACGAGACAGCTGCCAAGAAATTCGACCGGGCCATCAGCTTGTTGAGTCGATTTGCGTCGGACGATAGGTTCCCGTACCGCGAAGCTACCGAACTGATGCTCGCTCTCCCGCCGACGCGTGATGCCGACAGACAGGACATCTTCCAGCTTGCCATGGTTAGCGACAGTAAGAGTCATTCCTTCAGTGTCGAGGGCGATGATTTTGCCGGCATGATCGTTCGCTTTTGGCAGCATATTCTGCCAGCGCTCGTTCTGGATGCGATTCACCAGGTGCTCGATGCCGCGTCCGGTCACGGAACCGGAGTTACTCTCAATGGCGCCTCCGAGACTTGTGGGCTTCACGAGCGATCGCGACTTTCGTGTGTTCGAGCTGCTGCCCATACTACGGCAATTGGATGACGAAGAAGCGGACAAAATCCTGAAAACTCACAACAAGCCCAGCTCCAGCTCAAACAATTCCCGAATGGCATCCAGTCGCTCGATCCCACGATTAGAGATACACCTGCACAAGAAGGTGAGCAACGAGGGCTCACTGGGGGTTCAACGGGGCGCCTCCCGACCAGATGCTCCAACTCCTCGAAAAGAGCCAGGCTCGGGTGAAAGAGATTGGCCGCTCGGCCGAGGACAATCCCCGCCAGGCGATTGCAGCGGCGGCTAGCTTGCCAGAGTCGGTGCCTTTTGGATCCAATGGGGCCGAGTACGAGTTTTTTCCCCGCGCTCAGGTCTATGTGGCAATCGCGCGCACAACGATGAAGAAGAGCCCTTCTGCCGCTAGGGACGCCCTGGAGGAAATGGCCGCATCCCTAAAGGACGCACCACATCCTTACCACGCACTGGAACACTGGGCGAGGACATGACGATAGCGAAGGAAATGGGCGAGCTTGAGCTAGCGGTCAAACTGTTCCGATCTGGAATGGAGCAGGTGGACAAACTGAAAAACGAGGACACAGATTCCGATGACCCGAACTTGGCTTTAAAAGCCTGGTGGCCCTCGGTCTGGGCCTACTGGTGGCTTGTAAAAGCCGCCGCACAGTTCTCTCCTCATACAGCACTGGCGCAAGCTCGGGCGATAATGGATCCGGAGATTGTGGCTGTGCTTGAGGTCAAACTTGCCGACAACGGTCTGGGAGCGCGAGCGGAAGAATCCATAACCATGGTTAACAAAAAATCGTCGGCCCGCCACAGTTGGAGTGAGTTTCGCGAGCCTGAGAAATGACGGCTCCCGCTACGCACCCGGCCGGTGTTCAGATAAGCCAGAACTTCTTGATTCTCGACTGATCATCTACGGGTCGTCTCCGCAAGGGCCTTTGTAACCACGTTACGGTTGAAACTCGCCATTAGACGCATTGACCGGGTACAATTCGTCGCATGCGCATTCGCCTATACTTCTCTCTCATCATCGTGATGATCGAGGCCGCTACTGCGGTGGCTCTCTCACAAGAAATTCAGCGGCTCGACCCTTCCGTGAATCAGCTCGTACCTCCTAACGCAACGCTGGAGAAAGTGGCGACTGGTTTCAACAAGTGGACCGAGGGGCCGGTTTGGACTCGCCAGGGTACGCTTTTGTTTGCCGAAATTCCTGCGAACAATATCGATCAATGGGTTCCGGGGCAGGCTGCCAGCGTCTTCATGCACCCCAGCGGATATAAAGGATCGGAGCCGTTCAAGGGCCCGGAGCCTGGTTCGAACGGAATGACTCTCGATGCGGACGGTAGGGTCAGCGTCGCAGGGCACGCCGGACGCACCGTCTGGCGATTTGAATCCGTGGACCCGCATGCACAAATTACGGTTCTGGCGGACTCGTATCAAGGCAAGAAGCTGAATAGCCCGAACGACCTCGTTTATAAATCTGACGGCTCGCTGTACTTCACCGATCCGCCTTACGGTCTGCCCACCCAGAGCGACACCGATCCGATGAAAGAACTGGAAGTGAACGGCGTCTACCGCCTGCCGGCGGCACGGCAGCATAAGCCGGGCGCGCCGCCGGACCGGGACAAGTTGCAGCTCGTGATCAAAGACCTGCCCCGACCCAACGGCGTGGCTTTTTCGCCGGACGAGAAATTCCTGTATATCGCCGACTCCGGCAAGAAAGTCTGGATGCGCTATCAGGTGCAGCCCGACGGATCGGTTACGGATGGAACGGTATTTCTCGATCCCACTTCTGATCCGGCGAAGGGTGTGCCGGACGGTCTACGGCTCGATAAGAATGGAAATATATACGGTGCGGGTCCGGGCGGCGTCTGGATCATTTCGCCGGAAGGCAAACATATCGGAACCATCAAGGTTCCAGAGGTGGTCAGCAACGTGGCTTGGGGCGACAAGGACGGCAAGACGCTTTACATCACTGCGAGCACAAGCGTGTACCTTATCAAGCTGAATATTGCCGGCGATCGCACCCATTGATCGGCAATGTCGCGGCAGTTCGCCGAGGTCGACTAGGCTAAAGCCGCTTTGTAGAGGGCCACGAGTTTCGCCCAGGCCCGTTCGGCTTCCGCCTTGTTGTAGATGGGCGCGCCGTCGCGGACAGGCATATCCGGCACGCACCAGCCATGCTGGGCGGGATACACCTCGATTTCGGCTGAGACCTTGGCGGCGGAAAAGGCTTCCTTCAGCTTGTCCTTGGCGTCGGGCTGGCGCGAGTCGTCGCTTGCCGCGATTCCAAAATACATACGAGCCTTGATCTTGGGCGCGAGCAGGTGCGGGCTATCGGGTTTGTCGGTGACCAGGCCTCCGCCGTGGAACGACGCACCCGCGCCAATGCGATCGGGCAATGCCGCAGCGGTCCTCACAACCAGCGCCCCGCCCATGCAGTAGCCCTGGGCCCCTATCTTCTTCTTCGTCTTCACTTGTTTTTGTGCATCGAGGAAGGCAACGTAGGCGGTGGCATCCTTCTCGGCGTTGCCGGGCGCGTTTACTGACGCCATCAACGGCCGAAGCTTCGCCATATCGTCCGGATTCTGAAAGTTGAAGTTGGAGGCATCCGTAAAAGGAGCTTTGGACACGCGGTAAAAGGGATTGGGCACAACGACGGAGTATCCCTCGGCTGCAATACGCCTCCCAATTGCGCGCATCGAGGGCCGCAAGCCGAATGCGTCGGGCCAGATCAGTACTCCCGGATGGGAACCAGACTTCGGCTGGATGAATGCGGCGTCGCAGGTTCCGTCCGGAGTCTTAATCTCGACGTCCGTTTCGACTACCTCAGGACCTTTTGCCTCGGCTGACTGTACCGTCGTGGCAAGGCCCGCGCCAACCAGGATGGCTGTAAAGTCGCGTCGTGTGATGTCTTTGGGGTGTGCGTCGTTCAGTGATTGATTCTCTTGGTCGTCTGCCATGGCTGTTCCTCCGGCGAGTCTATCGCAATTGGCCACCCGATGACGCTAATTTATCCTCGCTTCGCAAACCCTGGACAGGGTGTGTATAAGATTAGTTCCACAAATGTCAATGCCAACTTCTCCCGCTCGCGCCGCAATCGAATCCAGTCCACTTTACAACCCTGATCTTGCGCCCACAGTTCTGCCCGGTGAGGCGGCCTCGGGCGATCGCGGGGCGCGGACATGGGGAACGTACAACTACGCCGCGCTTTGGGTCTCGATGTCAGTCAACATATTGACCTACATGCTGGCGGCCAGCCTGATCCAGGGCGGGATGAACTGGAAGCAGGCCGTGTTTACCGTGTTTCTGGGGAACTGCATTGTGCTGGCGCCGATGCTGCTGAATTCACATCCGGGAGCGCAGTACGGAGTTCCCTTCCCGGTGCTGGCGCGGGCATCATTCGGAGTGCTGGGGGCGAACGTGGCAGCGGTTTTGCGGGCGTTGGTGGCGTGTGGATGGTTTGGGATCCAGACCTGGATTGGAGGGGAGGCCATTAGTGTTTTGCTGGCTACGGTGTGGCCCGCGTGGAAATCCGTGCCGCATAGCGCGGGCATTTGCTTTCTCGCGTTTTGGGTGATCAATCTAGCTGTGATCCTCAAAGGAATTGAGTATATTCGATTTCTGCAGGGCATCAGCGCGCCGGTCCTGCTGGGTGTGGGCTTGCTCTTGCTCGGGTGGGCTTACGTGCAAGCGGGAGGCTTTGGGCCGATGCTCTCCGCGCCCTCGCGCTTTACGAGTTTTTCGGAGTTTCTGAAGTTCTTGATTCCTGCTCTGAACGCGACCGTGGGGTTCTGGGCGACGGTCTCGCTGAATATTCCGGATTTTTCGCGCTTTGCTCGCAGCCAGCGAGCGCAGGTGATCGGTCAGGCGCTGGCGTTGCCGACCACCATGACCCTCTATTCACTGGTCGGAGTGCTGGTGACTTCGGCGACCGTGGTGATCTATGGGTCGGCGATCTGGGACCCGGTGCAGCTTTTGAGCCGATTTCATTCGCGGTTGGCAGTGGTCGTTTCGTTGCTTGCGATCCTACTGGCCACGCTGAATGTGAATATCGGCGCCAACGTGGTTTCGCCGGCAAATGATTTCTCGAACCTGTGGCCGCGCAAGATCAGTTTCAAGACCGGCGGCGTGATCACCTGCTTCATGGGTATCGCCATCATGCCCTGGAAGTTGCTGGACAACTACAAGACGTTCATCTTCGGCTGGCTGGGCGGATATGCGGCGTTTCTGGGGCCGGTGGCGGGCATCATGATTTGCGATTACTGGCTGATCCGGAAGCGGTCGTTGCTGGTGGATGATCTCTATCGGCGAGGCGGAGTTTACGAGTATTCCGGCGGATTCAACTGGAAGGCTGTGGCCGCGTTATTTCTGGGCGCGGCCGTGGCCCTGGTAGGGCTGGTGATTCCAGCATTGCGTTTCTGGTATGACTATTCCTGGTTTGTGGGGTTTGCGGTATCGTTTGTGGTTTATTACGGAATGATGGCCGGGCAGAGGGTGGCTTCGGCGGCGCACGCATAGCCCCTCTTGGTCCGCGGTTTTTCTTTGCGAACTTTGCGGCTCTTTGCGTCCTTTGTGGTTAAGAATTTGATCTGGGGCCAAAAGCGAGCAAAATCTTAAACCGCAAAGTTCGCAAAGAAAACCGGTCGACTTTTCGAGACCCGATGGCTGCCACTGGAATCTTATAAAGTAGAGGCATGGATCAGAAATCCAATCCGCGGGTGGTGATTGTTGGGGCCGGTTTTGGCGGCTTGGTGGCTGCGCGGACGCTGGCGCGCGATCCGGTCCAGATTACGCTGATCGATCGGCAGAATTTTCATACTTTTCAGCCACTGCTTTACCAGGTGGCAACAGCCGGGTTGTCTCCGGGAGAAATTGCCGCGCCGATTCGCTGGATTCTGCGCAGCCGCCGAAACATCGAAGTGCTGATGTCGGAAGTGCAGGACTTCGATTTGTCGCGCCGGGTGGTGAAGCTGCCGGATGCGGAGATTCCCTACGACTACCTGATCGTGGCCTCGGGAGCGAGTCACGCCTATTTTGGCCACGATGAGTGGGAGCCGCTTGCGCCCGGCTTGAAGACAATCGAAGACGCACTGGAAATCCGGCGGCGCGTGCTGCTGGCGTTTGAACTGGCGGAGCGCCAGGCCAGCAGCGAGAAAGAGCAGGTGCAGCTTAATTTCGTAGTGGTCGGAGGCGGTCCGACCGGAGTGGAACTGGCCGGGACCCTGGCCGAGATCGCGCGTCGGGCGCTGACCAACGAGTTTCGTACCATCGATCCGCGGAAGACACGGATCGTGCTGCTGGAGGGAGGCCCCCGGATTCTGCCCGCTTATCCCGAGGATCTTTCGCGCAGTGCGGAGGAACAGTTGCGGCGTCTGGGAGTGGAGGTGCACACGTCCGCGATGGTAACCAACGTGACGCCGGGAGCGGTACACATGGGTGAAACGCAACTGCCGGCTGCTGTGATTATATGGGCGGCTGGAGTGGCGGCGTCACCCCTGGGCAAGAAGCTGGGAGCGCCGGTGGACCGCGCCGGACGGGTGGCGGTGAATCCCGATCTGAGCTTGCCGGGTCATCCTGAAATCTTCGTGATTGGAGACCTGGCGACGCTCAAGGATGACAACGGGAAATTGCTCCCCGGCGTTGCACCTGTGGCCATACAGGAGGGCAAAGCCACCGCCCACAACATTGCCGCCGAACTGCGGGGCGAGCCGCGCAAGAACTTTCACTACTTCAACAAAGGCAACCTGGCAACAATCGGGCGTGCGGCGGCGGTGGCCGAGTTTGGCAAGATTCACATTTCGGGTTTTCTGGCGTGGCTGGCGTGGTTGTTCATTCACATCTTCTTCCTGATCGGGTTCCGCAATCGCATTATTGTGCTGGTGCAATGGGCTTGGTCCTATTTTACCTACGAGCGGGGTGCGAGGTTGATTACCGGGGACACGCATCTGCCCGGATGGGATGAATTGCGGCCGGAGAAAACCGAAGTTCACACCGCTGCCGATTGACGTTCGCATCGTTCATTTTCCCTTGTCCAGCCTTCAGCATTTGAAGCGACGTATGATCGTTTAGCACTTCCAACCAGAGAGGATCATGACCAAAACATTTCGTGTTTTTGCTACCTGCGACATCGGTGATGCGATTGACTTGCTGCGCCAACGGGGATACGAAGTCGAAATCTATCCGAAACCGGACGCGCCTCCGAAGGGCCTGATCATCGAGAAAGTAAAGTCCGGTGTCGATGGGCTGATCACTACCCTGCGCGATTCCATTGACGCTGAAGTGTTCGAGGCCGGCAAGGGGAAACTGAAAGTTGTGGCGCAGATTGCGGTGGGCTTCGACAACATTAACCGCGCCGACGCCAACCGGTACAAGATTCCCTTCACCCATACTGCGGACGTGCTCACCGAGGCCACGGCGGAGTTCGCATTCTTCATCATGGGAGCTCTGGCGCGGAAACTGTGGACGGCGGAACACCTGACGCGGGAAAACCAGTGGGGCTACTGGCATCCCTATCTGCCGTTTCTCGGTGACGAAGTTACCGGAAAGACAATCGCAATTATCGGCACCGGCCGGATTGGCCTGGCCATGATAAAGAAATGCGCCGGGTTCGACATGAATATCCTGTGTTATGACCCCGCTTACCAGAATCACGACTATGTGAGCGCGATCCAGGAAAACATGGACCTGCGTCACGCCCGGGGTATTTCAAGAACCAAGAACTGGATCAGGTACGTGGGCGTGAACGATGCGTTGGGCCAGGCGGATTTCGTCAGTGTGCATGTGCCGCTGCTGCGCGAAGGGGAAAGTTCCGCGCCCACTTATCATCTTTTCAACGAACAGACGCTACGCAGGATGAAGCCGACCGCGTTCCTGGTGAATACGTCGCGCGGACCCGTGGTCGAGGAAGCCGCCCTGGCGAAGGCGCTCAGGGAGAATTGGATTGCGGGCGCGGCGCTGGATGTTTACGAGAAGGAGCCACTGCCCGCGGATTCACCGTTGCGCGATCCTGCGATTGAAGACCGCTGCCGTTTGTTTCCACATTTCGCCAGTGCCGGCCGCATCACGCGACTCTCTTCGGATCCGGACAAGGGCATGGCGGGACGTACGGTGCAGGGGTTGATTGATGTGCTTGAGGGGAACTACGGTGGCGATGTGGCCAAAATGCCGTATGTGGTGAATAAGGAAGCGTTCGGGAAATAGGCATCGTTTGCCGGGTTTAGCCCGGCTGGACAGTTGCGGACACCTGCCCCTACGTGAGCCGTCACTGATGTTACAGGCCTGGGCCCTCGGGATAAGCCGGTAGATCCGGGGGGCGTGGTGGCAGCTTTTTCGGATTGGCCTGGATCTCTTTCATCACCACCTCGATGGCCTTCTCCAGTTGCGGGTCCTGTCCCTTGACTACCAGGTCGGGACGATTCTCGACCACGATGTCGGGCTGGACACCGCGGTTTTCGACCACCCACTTGCTGTTGAGATCGTAGCGCGCTGCCTCGGGACGCGTGATATAGCCGCCGTCCATCAACGGAATATTGCCTCGGATGCCGCGGACACCGCCCCAGGTGCGCTCGCCGATGAGCGGTCCCAATTTGTAGTACTTGAAGTAGTAGCTGAATATGTCGCCGTCGGAAGCGGCGTAGTGGTTGGTCACGCAGGCCATGGCGCCGTTGAATACGACCGGCGGGACCGTGCCGCTCTCCCAATTGCGGTTTGAGCCCATCCCGGCCAGGACCCGGCGGAGACGCCCGAAGATGAGCTGGTCGACGAAGCCGCCGCCGTTGTAGCGGACGTCGATGATCATGCCCTCCTTGCGAATCTGTGGGAAGTATTGCTTGACGAATTCGTTCAGCCCTTCACCCCCCATGTCGGGCAGGTAGACGTAACCGATGCGTCCGTTGCTGGCGGCATCGACTTTCTTGCGATTGCTTTCAACCCAGGCCAGTTCGCGCAGATTGTTTTCATCCCCGATCGGTTTTACCTGCACGGTGTGGGAGCCATCCTCCGACGGTTTGGGGTTGACGGTCAGTGTGACATTTTCGTTGACCGTGTTTACGAAGAGTTCGTAGGGGTTTTGTGGCGTTCGCAGCGGCCGGCCGTTTACCGCGATCAGATAGTCGCCCTTTTTCACGGTCACGCCCGGTTCGGTTAGAGGCGAGCGCGTCTGCTGCTCCCAGTTCTCTCCGGCATAGATTTTCTTGAACCGGTACATACCGGCAGCCTGGTCGGCTTCGAAATCCACTCCGAGCAAGCCTACGTTTACGGGATGCAAGTCGGGATAGTCTCCCCCGCCTACGTAGGTGTGGGAATTCGAGAGTTCGCCGATCATCTCGCCCATGATATAGGTCAAGGTATAGCGATCGGACACTGACGGCAGCAACTGGGCATACTTGTCGCGCATTTTTTCCCAGTCCACGCCGTTCATGGCTGCGGCGTAGAAATAGTCGCGCTCCTGCCGCCAGACTTCGTTGAACATCTGCTTCCACTCGGCGGTTGGATCTACCTCCACTCTCATGCCGCCGAGATTGAGCGCCCCATCGCCGACTTTCTTGGGGCCGTCCGGCTTGGCGTCGATGATGCCGTAGGTGTGGCCGTCGCGTCCGCCATCGGCTTCATAGAGCAGCTTGGAGCCATCGAAGGAGAGAGCAAAGCGCTGCACGCCATCGATCAGAACTTTGTCCTTGCGCTCTTTCAGATCGTAAACATGGATGGCGGGAGCTTCGCCTGGGATCGGTCCGGACAAGCCCTGGATGGGCGTAGTCGAATAGAAGATGAAACCTTTCGAGGCCAAGTAAGTGTTCATAACGGCCGGTTCGATAGGCAGGGCTACAATGCGCGCCGCAATGCCCTCGAGGTCAATGCGAAACTCCTTAGGTTTTTCTTTTTCATCTTTCTTGTTCTTGTCGCCTTTGTCTTTGTCATTCTTCTCGGCTTCTTTTGCCTCCTTTGGTGCTTCGTTTTTCTTCTTACCTTTGGCTTCAGCTTTACCTGCGGACTTACCCGGTTCCTGGCCGGGCGGAGTCAGCAACTCATCTTTGTTTTCTTCCTTCTTGATTTGAGTCTCGTCGCTCAAAGGCTGGAAGGGCGAAGGCTCATCGGCGCGCAAAGTGACTACATAAATGCGGGTTGTCTTCGGGTTGGAAAACTCGAAGTCAACATTGCCGATAACTTCGTTAAAGTCGCGGTCAGAGAGAAAGTACAAATACTTACCGTCAGGATCAAAGACGGGCGAGAAACTGTTGGTCATGCTGGTGGTAACGGGCGTGATTTTGCTGTCTGCCAGCGAATAGAGATGCACTATCGAGTAGCCATTTTCCGCATTCTTGTCGTAGGCCAGCCACTTGCTGTCGGGTGACCAGGAGTAATTCAGGATTTCTCCGTACTTTCCCTGATCGATCGCTACCTGTTTTTTCCCGGTGATGTCGACATACCAAAGCCGACAGTCTTTGTCCGACCAGGCCAGCTTCTTGCTGTCGGGTGACCACGCGGGAGCGTATTTGAAACCCTTGTAGCCGGTGGTGATCTGCTGCTCCTTGCCCATTCCGTCCTGGGGCGCGATGTACAGTTCGTCTTCGCCGCTACGGTCGGAAACGTAAACAATCCAGCGGCCGTCGGGCGACCACCCTACTGATTTCTCGCGAATGCCGGGAGTGCGGGTCAGGTTGCGAATGCTGCCCTCTTTTGCGGGGACGGTGAAAACGTCTCCGCGAGCGCCGAACACGGCACGCTTCCCTTCCGGCGAAATATCGAAGTCGGTGATGTTTTTGGCAACGCTGGTCCAGTGCTTCATGATCTGGTCGCGATCGCCAGGTAAATAGACGGTCAACTTCCTGGGCTGTTTTGATTCCAGATCGAAGGTGTAGAGATAGCCACCGTTCTCGAACACAATGGAATCGGGACCCAGGCTCGGCCACATCACGTCAAAGTCGGTGAAATGCGTGAGCTGCTCGACCTGTTTGCTGCTCAAATCGTAGCTATATAGATTGAGGTGATGCTCCGGGCCGCGATCGGAACTGAAGTAGATGATATTGCCGTGCCACATGGGAAAGGAGTCCGTCCATTCCGTATGAGGCACATCTTCGACAGTATTGTTTTTGAGATCGTAAATGGAGATGGCCTGGGCCAGGCCGCCGGTATAGCGCTTCCAGGTACGGAAATTGCGGAAGATTGGGTTATAGGCGATTTTCGTGCCGTCCGAAGAAAAGGATCCCAAGCCTCCCTCGCTGACCGGCAGGGGCTCGGGTAAACCGCCATCGATGCTCACGCTGAATGGGCGCTTGGTCCAGCCGTTCGAGGCGTCGCGGCGAGAAAGAAACAGAATGCGCTTGCTGTCCGGGAACCAGGTGACCACTTCGTTGTGGATGCCCATGCGGTCGCTGAGCGGCGCGGCGGCCCCTTGATAGAACGTCAACTGCCTGGGTTGGCCGCCCTCAGCGGGCATTACGTAGACGTTGAAATTGCCGTCGTATTGTCCAGTAAAGGCAATCCATTTACCGTCAGGCGAGAATTTCGGGAACAGCTCGCGTCCGGCATCGGACGTGATGCGCCGTGCTTCTCCGCCCGAACTGGAGGCCAGCCAAAGATCGCCGCCGTACATGAAGACAATTTTGTCTTTGCAGATGTCGGGAAAACGCATCATCCGGCCTTCTGGCATTTCCTGGCTTGATCCGGTGGCAGCGAAGGCGAGCAGCAACAACAGCAATCTCTTAGGATAAGACACTAAGACTCCTTCTTGATGGCGTTCAGCAGGCGGGAAACTGGAATGGTCTCTCATCAAACGAACGGGTGATTGTATCAGCCTGGGGAATCTCTACAACACCTTGTTTCGCTGTCTTGGACGGGCACTTAGGCAAAAGGAAAGCAGGAAGAGGGTGCGCAGCGGGAAACGCTTTTTACCGCAAAGATCGCAAAGAAACACCCCAAAGTTCGCGAAGGAAGAATCACATCGTTTCCTCACTGTAGCGCCCTGGCCGACACGATCATTGGATAGATCGCCTATAATTCCGCTTCGTTACCCGCCATCCAAGGAGACCAGATTTGCGCAAATCGGAGAACACTGTTCCTGCTGACACTGTATCGTCCCGCCGGCGCTTCCTGCAGAACACCGTACTAGGCGGAGTGGCTGCGGCGATGCTGCCTGCGTTGGCTGGGGCCCGCGAGATGGCCGCACCTAGGCCAGCCGCTCCAGAGGTCACACCTTTCGAACTTGACGAGCTCACCCTGGCGGACCTGCAGGCAGGGATGGCATCGGGAAAATTTACCTGTCGCTCCCTGACTCAGAAATACATGGCGCGGATCGAAGAGATCGACCGGCGCGGACCAGCGGTGAACAGCGTGATCGAACTCAACCCGGATGCACTGGCCATTGCCGGGGGCTTGGATAGGGAGCGGAAAGCCAAGGGCGTGCGCGGTCCCTTGCACGGCATTCCCGTCCTGCTCAAGGACAACATTGACACCGCTGACCGTATGCAAACCACTGCGGGGTCTTTGGCGCTGTTGGGCTCACGTCCGCTGAGAGATTCTTTCGTGGCGCAGAAATTGCGCGAGGCGGGCGCGGTCATATTGGGCAAGACCAACCTCAGCGAGTGGGCGAATATTCGCTCCAGTCATTCGGTAAGCGGTTGGAGCGGCCGCGGCGGGCTCACCCGAAATCCTTACGCGCTGGATCGCAATCCTTGTGGCTCGAGTTCCGGCTCGGGAGCGGCCACGGCGGCCAATCTCTGCGCCCTTGCTGTAGGCACCGAAACCGATGGCTCGGTGGTGTGTCCGTCGAACGCCAATGGCATTGTGGGGATCAAGCCGACGTTGGGTTTGATCAGCCGCTCGGGCATTATTCCGATTGCGCACAGCCAGGACACGGCCGGACCCATGGCGCGGACGGTCCGCGACGCCGCGATCCTGCTCAACGCGCTGGCTGGCGCCGATCCGCGAGACAGCGCGACTGCGGTAAGCGACGGCAAGATTGCCGCGGACTACACGCAGTTTCTAGATCCCAACGGATTGCGCGGCGCCCGCATTGGCGTGGCGCGCAAATATTTCGGTTTCAGCGACAGCGTGGATAAGTCTCATGGACGGCGTGATGGAAGAGATGAAGCGGCAGGGCGCGGTGCTGGTGGATCCGGCCGATCTGGAATCCCACGGCAAGTTTGACGACAGCGAATTTCTGGTGCTGCTCTACGAGCTGAAAACGGATCTCAATGCGTATCTGGCGGGCCGTCCCGATGCCGTTGTTCATTCTCTGAAAGACATCATTGAGTTCAATGAACACAACAAGGACAAGGAAATGCCCTATTTTCTTCAGGACACTTTCATCAAGGCCGAAGACAAGGGTCCGCTGACCAGCAAAGAGTATCTGGACGCGCTCGAGGCCAATCACCGGCTTTCACGCGCCGAGGGAATTGACGGCGTCATGGATAAATTTCATCTGGATGCGATTATGGCGCCGACTGGGAGTCCAGCTTGGATCACCGATCTGGTCAACGGCGATCACTCGGGCGGCGGGAGTTCGAACGCGGCGGCGGTGGCGGGATATCCGGACATTACCGTGCCAGCAGGTTTCATCTCGGGGTTGCCGGTTGGGGTGTCGTTCTTCGGACGGGCATGGAGTGAGGCTGTTCTCTTGAAGATCGCTTACGGGTTTGAGCAGGCGACTAAGGCTCGAAAGCCGCCTCGGTTCTTGCCTACTGCGCCGAGTTCAAAAGGTTAACCACAAGAGCGCAAAGGACTCCGCAAAGAACGCAAAGAAGAGCCTTCAGTACTTTGCGGACTTTGCGGTTAAGGCTTTCTCAACCCAGGCAAGGCCATCTGCACCGAGACCGGTCTCGATCAGCTTTTCTACCTTCCAGTTCTCCAGGTTGAGCACCGCCACCTTTCCGTCTCCGGTGCAGGAGACGTAAGCCACGTTTGGACGCACGAGAATCTGGACGGGGTCCGCGCCGACTGGGACGGTGCGAACCACCTTCATCTGTGACAAATCCACCACGGCCACCTGATTGGCGGTCTGCATCGTCACCAGCAGCCATTTGCCGTCGAGAGTGGATGCGGTGCCGTATCCGACGGCGGGCAAATCGATCCAGCTGGAGACCTCGTTGGTCGTGGTATCGATTACTGCCAGCCGGGGACGCTTCTGGTCGGAGGTGAACACCCAGCGTCCATCCTGCGATATTGAGATACGCTGCACTACTTCGGCTACGTGAATCACCTTGATCGTCTTTCGAGTCTCGAGGTCCAGCGCCCAAACCGTTCCGGCGCCTACGTTCGCGGTGTAAGCGCGGTGTCCGTCGCGTGACATCACCACCATGTGAGACTCAGGTTGTCCGGTTGGGATCGACCCGATTTTTTTCTGCTGAAGCGGATCGAGCACGTCCACGGCCTGGTCGAGCTCAGCGGAAACATACAGCATGTCGTCCGGCCCGAATCTGCCCCAATGGGGTCGCACGGCGCCGACATCCTAAGGCGCTTCGGGAGATTCCCCGTAGATTGGTGTTCGAAGCCTTTTCTGTTGTTCAAAAACAAATGTTTGTTGACGCTGGGAAACGCTGGCTGCGCGCGCTGTGGAGCTGTGAACTTAGGGGTGCTCTTGCAGCAGGGTTTTTGGTACGCGGATTTTGGGAACAATTTACGCACATCGGATTTAGCAAAACAGATTCCGAGCAATTGCTTTGACTTTATTGCTGCTTTGCGTACCCCGCCTTGGCTTGTTTCAGGATGGGAATGTCGGGGTCGGCGTCTTTCCAGAGGGCGAAGGACTATGGGTAAGTAGGAAGTCTTCAGGGAGCCTCGAAATCGAGTGCGTACACTTCCTGCGTGCCGGTGTCGCGCATGAGCAGGGGAGCGCCGTCGGGAGTGAGGCCCATCCAGGTAACAAACGGTTGGATCACGCGCCTAAAACTCTTCAGACTCGCAACCCGCTCCAGCTTGTGGTCAGCAATGCGTACACGATTGATCGCCGGGTCCGCGTCAGATCCCGTGTCGAAATGTACGTACTGGCTATCGGCTGACCACTGGATGAAGCCGACGTTGCTTTTGGCTAGCTCCGACCACCTCTGGGTCGCAACTTCGAAGATCAAGAGCCTTTGACCGTCAACCGTCGTGGCAGCTACGTAACGTCCGTCGGGGGAAAGGACTGCGCCGAGGTGCCCACGAGATTCAGGCAAAAGGGTAGACTTCATAGTCTTCAAATCCAGGAAGTGGATCGAAGAGTTGTCCGCGGAGTTCGCGTCGAACAAAAGGATGGAATTTCCATCAGGAGTCCAGCCCCCACGGTGTGGGCTGAGGTTTCCTGTAGCAATTTGTTGTGGCGCACCCCCGGCAGCCGGGACGAGAAAGAGATGTTGGTCTTCGCCCGGCTGCGTGCTGCCAGTAAAAGCAAGCTGGCTGCCGTCGGGTGACCAGGTGGCGGATTCGACAAACATGGGGGCTGAGGTCAGTTGCAGCTTCTGGCTGCCATCCACCCGGCTGCGCCACAGATCGCCCTCAGGCCAAGTGATGTAGCTTAACCATTGCCCGTCACTTGAAAAGCTCACACCCCATGCCGAGATGCCACCCAAGTAAGATACGAATTGCCCTGACCCGGCATCGTAACGGACCAGTTCGGCCCGCAGCTGAGAACCGATCGTGTAGATTCTATTTCCATCCGAACTGGGCTGTGGCGACTCGAAGCTCAGTGGCCCCGCGGTCAGTCGCACCGGTTCATGGCTCACCTTGTGCAGCAGATCTCCTTTTTCCCGGACTGCCCAGAGATCATCGCGGCCATTGTGTTCAACTCGAAATAAAAAATATTTGCCATCTGGAGTCCAGTTGCCGAGACCCACTGTTTTCTCCCCGCGCCAATCGGCGAGGAATTGATGAAGGTTATTGCCATCTGCTCCCATCTCCCACATCGACTCACCCGCCGGGCCATTCCCCGTGAAGCGCAGGGTTTCGCCATCGGGCGACCACCGTAACCAGAAGACGAAAAAATTCTCCGGCAGCGAAGCCAGTTTCCGCTGACTGCCGCTACTGCTTATCGCCAGGAGCTGGTTTCCCTCGGCAAGCAGGTGATCCCCGTTCTGCATCCACGTACCGTCGCCGCCCGGAGGGTCAACGAACCGCCGCGGTGTGCCACCTAACACCGGCACCACCCACATCGGCTGCGTATCCTGAAAACCGGTAAAACTGCTTACTAGCAGTTCGGACTTGTCGAGTGAGATATTGTCCAACCCAACATTGGGGAAGGGTATCGGCATGGTCACCGTTTCGCCTCCCGACGCCGATACTTGCCCGACCACGAAGCGACCGTTGAGATTCTCCTGAATGTAAAGGCGGAGACCATCGGTAAGCACTGTGGCAACGGCTTGGCCTGCGAAACTCTTGGGCAGACCGTCGTGTGTGATTTGCGTGTAACTCGTAATTCGGGGCGGCGGCAGAGCGGGACGAAACAGATAGGCCAGAACCGCCGCGACGACGATAGCCGCCGCGACCACCACAAACCGCGTAGTGGAAGATGTCCTAGTTTGCCTGGACGAGCGCAATTCGGCAGATTCGTGGTGCGCGGACGACCCTGTGTTCGAAGCCGACACCGGAAAGGGGACGACTTCAGCCGTGCCGATAGATCTTTGAGAAGAGCTCGGGGTTGTAGCCTCTTCTGGGGGGCCTTCCACCACGATTCTCTTCCCCGACTGCGTATCCCGCTTCAGCCGCTGCAGCTCCGCGCGCATCTCCGACGCGTGCTGGTAGCGCAGGTTGCGATCCTTTTCCAACGCACGGTTAATAATCCGTTCCACCTCAGCAGGAAGGTCGGGGTTGAGGCGGATGGGTGGCGTTGGAGCACGTTCCAGTATTGCGTGAAATATGACGGCCGAGGTGTCGCCCCGGAAGGGCAACGTGCCCGTCGCCATCTCATAGAGGACTGCCCCGAAGGAAAAAAGGTCCGTACGGCTGTCCTGTTCCTTCCCCTTGGCCTGTTCGGGCGACATGTAGGCGACTGTGCCGACAGCCGCGCCGGGGCTGGTCAGGTGCTGGTCGTCCATCGTTGGGGTCGAGGTTCCCAAACTCTCAGCGGGTTTGGGAAGGACGGCAAGCTTGGCGAGCCCGAAGTCCAGAATCTTGGCGTGGCCGCGCTCCGTCACGAAGATGTTCGCGGGTTTAATGTCACGGT
Organism: Terriglobia bacterium; assembly: GCA_963803655.1. GTDB lineage: Bacteria > Acidobacteriota > Terriglobia > Terriglobales > Acidobacteriaceae > JAIQFF01. The sequence continues at coordinate 110,121 of CAWDNR010000002.1, read as the reverse complement.
GCACGATACCCTTTGCGTGGGCTGCATCGAGCGCGTCCGCGATCTCAATTCCGAGCAAAAGCAGCGTGTCCAACTCCATCGGACGGTTACCGATCAAGTGCTTCAGGGTCTGGCCATCCAGGAACTCCATAGCAATGAAGGCCTTGCCGCTCTCCTCGCCGATGTCGTAGATAGTACAGATATTGGGATGGTTGAGAGCCGAGGCCGCCTGCGCTTCGCGTTGAAAACGGGCAAGAGCTTGGGTGTCTTTGGCTACTTCATCGGGCAGGAATTTCAGGGCGACAAATCGGTGCAGCCGAGTGTCCTCGGCCTTGTACACCACACCCATACCGCCGCCGCCGAGCTTTTCGACGATGCGGTAGTGCGATATAGTCTGCCCGATCATGTGCAAGCATGCTATGGCGGAAGCTTAGGCGAGTCAATGAACGCCAGAGAGTTGGCGGTGTTTCAACAGGGTCAGATCAGCAAGGTGCCTGCTTTTTTGGACAGAGCGTGGTGGCGGTAAGAGAAATTACGCAACTTCTGTTCGGTCTTGAGTCCCCTGATCACTCTGGACGGGCTTCCTTAAACATACGTGCTTCATATGGTAGTCGTAGCACTGCCCGCAGAACGAACGTCCACAACATTCCAGCGAGCAATCCGAGCAGATTGAGGATCCACAGTCGGCACATCGCGCGACGGCACGCTTCCCACAGGGGAGGCTTTGATCTGACCACGACGCTGCATATTCGATTGTGCAATTCCCGAGTTGATTTTTAAATTGCATATTCTTGCTCCATTTCCGCACAAGCCAGATCACAGCCATGCGATTCCGGGGCAGGCTCCTTGTGACGTTCACGCTCAAATAGCTTCTCCCGCCCTTCCATCTGAGAATAGTTCCGGTTTCTGATCTTGAACCACGTCGTCTGCTGGGGCTCTGTGACGTAAGGCCCGTGCCTATGCTTCGCAACTATCCCTTCCAAATCCAGTTTGCAGACCCTCTCAAACAGCGCCTTTCCGTGTTGCTCGACGTGTTCAACGTATTGCATTCTCGATTCCGGCACCTTCGACAGCAGACGACGGAGTTCGTGCTTGCGGTCTGTCAGTCTTTCCGTCCGCAGGTCCTTGCCATCGGCTATCAGCAGATCGAATGCGAAGAAGCAAGGCTCGCCCCGATGAAAGAGCAAGTCACTGAACTGCGGCTTGCCACTTGAGGCAGACAATTTCGCCGTCGAGCACTGTTTTCCCTGGTATGGGGATGTCAGTCCCTTCCGCAGACCAGAGAATGAATTGAACGCGTGACCGTTGCGGGAGATCAGTTCACACCGACCGCTATGGATGATGGCAAGCGACCGGAAGCCATCGTACTTCAATTCGAAGACCCATTCGGGATGATTGAATGGCGCAGGTTTGCGAGAGAACGGCATCGGCTGGAATGCCATGGACCAAGCCTATCAGCCATGCGAGCGAAAATGGGGCGAACAGTTTAAAAAAGAGATACGCCTTTACTTCGCCGCGGTGCTAGATTGATCTTCCGATGCCCAGATCACGAAAAATCGACCTGGAAAAAGTTCGGGCATCGCTAGATAAGACCTGCCCGAAGTGCGGATTCACCATCACGCCGGATCTGGTCAAGCGGGTGGATTTTGAGCGGATGGAATGCCCAAAGTGCGGCGAGAAGTTTCAGCCCATTGCAGCGGAGTGAGGAAGCGTCGCCTTCGTTCAGCCTTCAAAGTTACGTGAATCAAGGGCTGTGCCTGTCCAATTTCGAACAGACACAATCCTTGTCCGTGCGCGATTATGGGCCTAATTACTCCACATCGAGGCGCACCATGCGGCTCGTTTCTGTTTCGCAGAAGCGGGCCGTTTTTTAATTCCCCTGTCCAGGTGTCACAATCCCGCCAGGATCACCGAATCTTGGACGATGCTTTGGGTCAGAACTGCATTAAGTGAGTTGTTCTTGCAGGGCCCAATTAGCGCCTTTATTGGGACATTTAGGATTGGTGCAAAGTACGAGGATGTCCCCTTTGCTGTAAATCTCGGTCTTGGTACACGCTGAGTGTTGGTACCGCCCAGTATCAGGGGCCAAGCTTCGAACTGCCCGAGAAGTGCCCCGGGAGGGTTCTGGATTTATCATCGTCAGCCTCGTGTCAGGCGGTTCTATCTGCCCACTTTTGCATTGTGCAGGTTTCCCCCGCGGAAAAGCTGATCAATTGTTACCACCTTGAATCACGGACACCACGCAGGCTTTCAGGAGTCTAGGCACGCTTCATGAAAAATCGAACTGCGAAGACTATGACTATCACTACCACGGTGGCTTCAACTATTGTTGTCAGCGTCATTGGAGTTCTCCGTTATTCCTTCGGGCCTAGTTGAACTCGGTCCGATTGGCCCCGGTTGAACTAAGCAAGGCGGGCCGCCAGCATCGCAGCTTTGGTTATCCTCGCGTCGTGAACAAGGGACACACTAACACTGAGCGCATTGCGAAGGTTACGACCACCGGTGGTCTTACAAGCCTTGCCTCGCCCGGCCCCGCAAAAGGGGCATCGCAGACTTTTGGGCGGTACGGGAAGAACGGTGTTCATTTTTGTCATCCCCCAGTCTTCTTCACATGTTTTGATGCGGTCAATCGGCGATCGCGGTGGGGTTCGGTGCGATGTCGGCCAGTAACAAGTTCGCAGCGCCCTCCCGGGGGAGCACCACAAGTCGGACAGCGAATAGCGGGTACTTTTTGCGAGTGAGGTCCTTCATAGCGAAGATATGATGTACCAAATTCAAGCGAGAGAATGGTCAATTCTGAACAGATTGCGAAAATCTTTAGCTTTAGTACCTGGAATTATCCCTGTATTTTTCACAAAAACATCCTCGACGACCTCGCAGCGAATATCCCGGCCCGCATCGAATCACCGTTTACGAAAGGGCTTATGGGATTGTCGAAGGACTACGATCACGAGAAATGGGTCAAGCTTTACAAGATGGCGATCTTGGGATTGGAGCGTGCTAAGCTGCCGGGCCGGATCGAGGACACCCGGGTCGAGATGGCAGCCCGCATAGTCAAACTGCGCGATGTTCCCGGCCTGCACGCTGAAGAAATTTCCGCTATTGATAAGGCCCATCGAATACTCCGTCTTTTGGAATCGGAGGGGGAACGGTTGGTTGCGGAACACAAACGCCGCGCTATCGAGGAAGCATTGCGGCAGGTGCGCTCGATTGCACCCAAGATTCAGAAGCTAAGGTCTTAAACAGCCAATGGGGAAATGCGTGGACGGTGCTTCCTATGGGGCGACTCATCACTGAGCGTATCAAAGAGTTGCGGCGCGAAATAGCTAAACTCACTGAAGAGAATCGCAAATATTTGCTTGGCACTAAATATGGCTCCGCAACAGCCGACAATGAGCGGCGGTTTCAAAGGTTGATCGAAATCGTAGACGAGTTGAAAAGCCTGACAGACTGGAAAAAGCCATGACTGATAAGACGTTTCACTTGATGTGCTATGGCGTCCGGCCTTTCAACAGGATCAACCGTCAAGCGGCCTTCTTTCCGGGAAATGGAACTGGATCGGGCGAGAACTTGAGCCTCATCTCCCGCTCTGGAGTAAAGAATGCAGAGCGCACAAAAGGCTCAAGCGATGCGAGGAATAGAGGGTCTTTCAATTGCTCGGCGAGAGTGGGGCCTAGAGTTTTCTCATACGCTTCGCGCTCGGCATAAATCCCCTGCCACTTCTCAGGGGTAATCCCCATGTACTTCCAGAAGGCCGCTCTCCATGGATCGGGATTTCCCTGTTCCGCTTCGAGAATGCAGAGTTTGGCGATTCTAAGGTCGTCGGGCAAGGACACGTTAAGCTCGTTGCGCTCTGAGACATCAAGGCGTGCCCATACGCGCTGCAAAAGGTTCATGCTCGCACCATTGCCAGGATCACCGAGTCATGACCCCACCCAACCAGCCTGTCAGGTATTAGTACTGATGCGATGTTGCGCCATTTTCCCCAGCACGGCTGCCGGGATTGCCCATCCACTCGCCTTAAAACCGGATTTTCCACGTAGTATGATCGCGCCGCTATGAAACGCGGAAAAGAAGTGCGCGATTCCAAAGGGCAACCGACTGGATCAGAGGCGCCGAAAGAGGTACCAGTGCTCATGTTCGTGATGGTGGAAAAAGGGCTTGGAGCCTTCGCGTTGCGCTTCGTGTGCAACGAAGATGTGCTGACCGATCTCCGGGCGCAAGGTGCACTCGCCACTTTCCTGACCGATGTCGACGAGCTCTACGCGGAATTTCGCAAGCGATTTGAAGATACGAAAACTCGCGAACGCCCAAACTGATTCGCGGTCACCTGTCTCTCTGAGCCTGCACAGACTGCGTGAATGTACAGCCTGAGACAAGCGAGAAGTCAACTTCACTCCTTCTCCGGGCGGTGCGATACAATCCGTCCGCATGATTAACTGCTCCGGCTGCGGGGTCGCGTCTTCTGAGAACGTCCGCTTTTGTTCTTCGTGCGGCCGCGCCCTATCTATTCTGGATACGCCGACCCTGGAGCCGGATGGACCTGCTTTCGTGCCTGCGGCAGTTCCCCCAACTTCGCACCCGCCCCGAAACGGAGGATTCTCGCCAGGCACTGTTCTCATCGAGCGGTATCGGATCGTCGCTCTGCTGGGGCGCGGCGGCATGGGCGAAGTCTATCGCGCAGAGGATCTCAAGCTCGGCAATGTTGTAGCCCTCAAGTTTCTTCCCGCTTCACTCCAGAAGGATGCCGCGGCTCTGGCCGGGTTCCACGCCGAAGTGCGAAACGCGCGCCAGGTTTCGCACCCCAATGTTTGTCGCGTCTACGACATCGGCGAAGTGAATGGACAGCACTTCCTCACCATGGAGTACATCGATGGCGAGGATCTTGCGTCCTTGTTGCGCCGCATCGGCCGCTTGCCCGGCGACAAGGCTCTGGAGACCGCGCACCAAATCTGCGCCGGCCTCGCCGCCGCCCACGATTGCGGATTGCTGCATCGCGATCTGAAGCCCGCCAACATCATGCTCGATGGACGAGGCCGAGTGCGCATCACGGACTTCGGTCTGGCCCTAAGCCACGAGGATGCCACGGGCCGGAGCGAGACTGCGGGTACGCCGGCCTATATGGCTCCAGAGCAGATTGGAAAGGGAGAGGCCAGCGTTCGCAGCGACATTTACTCGTTGGGGCTCGTGTTTTATGAACTGTTCACCGGACGCCTTCCTTATCAGGCAACCACTCCGATCGAATGGCGTCGTGCGCATCGGGACTCTTCCCCCAGGACACCATCGTCGGTGGTCAAGGACATTGATCTGGTCGTGGAGAAAGCAATCCTGCGCTGTCTGCAAAAAGATCCCGCGCTTCGTCCTTCTTCGGTACGGCAGGTAGCCGCCGCGTTTCCGGGAGGCGACCCGCTCGCGGCTGCGCTGGCGGCAGGGGAAACGCCATCACCCGAGATGGTCGCGGCGTCGGGGTCGACCGAGGGCCTGCGTCCTGTGGTGGCCTGGCTTGTGCTCGCAGGAGTGCTTGTGTCCGTCACGGCGGCGATTCTTATGGGTGCACAAACCATGCTGTTCCGGCGTGTGCCGCTGGAAAAACCGCCGGAGGCTCTGGCCGAGCGCGCGCGGGACATTCTGCAGAGCGTCGGCTATTCCGAGGCGCCGGTGGATTCGGCGATGGGGTTCTACGAGGGGAACGACTTTCTCCGCTACATCGGGGAACACGACAAATCGAAGGGGCGTTGGGACCATCTGGAGACCGGGGCGTTCGTGTTTTGGTATCGCGGCAGCCCTCGACCGCTCACGGCTCTTTCTCCGTTTCCCGCTAATGTACCCATAGTGGGATTGGTATGGACGAACGACCCGCCATTGGACTTGTCCGGGATGACGCTGGTAAGGCTCGATCCGCGCGGCCGCCTTATGCAGTTGATCGCAGTTCCTCCACAGGTTGAAAAGCCGCAGGTTGAGAAGCCGGAGGGTGCCGCGCCGTCAGCACCGGACTGGGCCCGGCTGTTCTCTGCCGCGGGGCTCGATCCGTCGAAGTGGACTCCGGCACAGCCGACGTGGACGCCTCCCGTTTACAGCGACGCGCGCGCAGCATGGACAGGGCGGCTGGCTGAACGCCCCGATATCCCGATGCGGATTGAAGCGGCAGCATACGGGGGCAGGCCTGTCTACTTCGAGTTGATTGGCCCCTGGACCCGTCCTGAGCGCATGCAGCCGTATCAGCCGAGCGCCGGCGAACGGGTGAGCCTGGTGATTCTCACAGTTTTGTTGCTCTCGGTGCTGGTAGGCGGCGCCCTGCTCGCCCGAAAGAACCTCCACCTGGGCCGGGGCGATCGTCGTGGAGCTACTCGTTTAGCGGCCTTTATTTTCGTGGTTTGGGCGGTGGCTTGTTTCTTTGGCGCCCATCACGTCCCCAACTTTGACGAACTCGCGCTCTTTCTCGAGTCCTTGGCCTGGGGGCTTCTATGGTCCTGTTTTCTGGGGGTACTCTATCTTGCCTTGGAGCCCTATGTGCGCCGCCGTTGGCCTGCCACTCTGGTCTCCTGGAGCCTCTTGCTGGCCGGAGGCTTTCGGGATCCACTGGTAGGACGCGACGTGCTGGCGGGATGTCTCCTGGCGCCGTTTTCGACCGCGGTTCAAAGACTGGCGTGGTTTGTTTTCTCCTGGCTCGGCTATCCTCCGGCGCAACCATCTTCGGGCCCGCAGTGGCAGTTGCTGGGCGCACGGACGATCATCGCCGATGTGGCTCTCACGGTGCTCTGGGGACCTTTTTTCTGGCTTGCATTTCTGTTTGTCCTGTTTCTTCTTCGGGCCATGCTCCGCAAAGAGTGGGCGGCAGCGGTGGCGTGGGTTCTTTTGTTTACGTTTTTCTCTGCAGCCGGCAGCCAGTTTGATCCCGTTGACACCGTGGGCACTTTGATCTTTAGTAGTCTGGCCGTGTTTGTAATGATCCGTTTCGGCTTGCTGGCGCTCGTGGCGAACTTAGTTGTCTACAGTATTCTGAGCAACTTTCCTCTGACCTTCCAGGTGTCTGCGTGGTATTCGGGCATCAGCGTGACCGCGATTCTGCTCATGGCCGCGATGGCGCTCTACGGCTTCTACACCTCCCTGGGGGGCCGGCCGGTTTTCGGAGGCGCGGTGCTCGAGGAGTAAGCTGTTTCAGTGCCTGTCGGAGCGGATCTTCAGCAAGCAGGCCGTGACTCGCGCGTTCCAGAAACAAGCTAGGAAACGCTGGCTGCGCGCGCTGTGGAACTGTGAACTTAGGGGCGCTTTTGCAGCAGGGTTTTTGGTACGCGGATTTTTGGGAATAATTTATGCACATCGGATTTAGCAAAACAGATTCCGAGCAATTGCTTTGAGTTTATTGCAGCTTCGCGTACTCCGCCTTGGCCTCCTTGAGGCTCGTGAGCGCATTCCATCTTCACCGGTCTATAGCGAAGGACGCCGTCTGCAGCCGAGATTTCCCGGTGTGCCAGTCCACACTCGAATAGGGCTCTTAGCAGTCGCCCAACCGTGCTGTGCGAAGTTCGGTGGTCGGCCTTCTTTGCGCGAAGCCACAAGTCGGTGATGGTGACCGGCTCCTGGCAGCCAAGAAGACAGACAGAATGATCCGACGATTCTCGGTGAAGTTCAGGCCTGCGCCACGTACGTGGGCCAAAACCCGCACCTCTTGGTCGCTTGCTTCGACTCGCGTGCTCATTTGTCCTCCTCGGCCGATGGAAGGCATAGGCGAGTCCGTTCCGCGGCGAGCGCCGGACGCGGGATGATCTCCTGAAGGCAACCAGCGCGCCCGCAAGAGTGTGATTTGCTCCCACACACGCCAAGGCTGCAGCTCTGGGCTGGTGCGTACCACTTTCCAAAACTTGATGGTTGGCTGCAGGGCTTTCGTGTCTACGCCGGGCATCTGTCCAAGCTCGAGAGCGGCCTCGATGGCCAGGTCGGCCAGATGAGCCGCGAGCGCGAAGGCGCCGAATGCGTCGCCGGCGGGTTTGACCGCAGCCTGTTTCGATATTTTCTCGTTGAGAAGCTGCAACTGCGGATCGTCGTTGCGCGAGACCAAAAATGGCTTGGCTGGATTAGAGGGCAAGGTCGCTCTCTCCAAGGCCTGTTCCAAAATCCCTGTAGCGCTTTTGGTACGCCCTTGCGCGGTGCGATGAAGAGTGCCGAGGGAAATCCCCAGCTCTTTTGCGATCGTGCGCCAGGACGCGCCGCTGCCGCGAAGGGCGTCAATCCTCGATTCGCTGACAAACACCCGCGGACGGCCGAGCCTGACGCCCTTGGCTTTCGCATTACGTAGGCCGGCCTTCACCCGTTCTTGGATCAGGGCGCGTTCAAACTCCGCCATCGCACCAATAATCTGAAACATGAGGCGGCCAGACGGCGTCGATAGGTCGAGGTTGTCGCGCAAGCTGACGAAAGTCAGTCCCAGAGGCGCGAGTTCCGCCAGAGCGTTGACCAAGTGGCGAAGCGATCGACCGAACCGGTCCAGCTTCCACACGAGTACCGCATCGAACTTCCGGCGGGAAGCGTCCGCCATCAACCGGTCCAGCGCCGGGCGGGAGTCTTTCGAGCCCGAAATGCCTTTGTCGACATACTCACCGGTGACCTGCCAACTGCGGCGTTCGACAAATTCGCGAAGCTCGCGCAACTGCATCTCGGGGTCCTGATGGCCGTTCGAGGTCGAGACGCGGGCGTAAATCGCTACTCGCTGAACTGAGTTGGCCATCACTCACCCACCCGGATGATCTGCAGTACCTGCTCTCCATGCCTCATACGGCCTTCGAGGTGGAGTCGCAGTTTCGTTTGCTCGGGAGAATTGGCGAACAGCACGATTGCCCGCTGATGACGCCAGGGCCTCTCCCACTTCCTAACTGGCTGTTGAATGATGGCCATCGGGCACTCGTAGGCCACGGCAAAGGACTCATTTGCGATTTCGCTCGCGTCGATATTGTTTGCGGCGGGGAATTGAGCGTGAGAAGAGAGCGGTGGTACTTTGTGGGTAGCCCCGTTTGCCTCCTATGTAGGCGAACTGGTTAGGGCTGGGTGAGTGCTTCCAACATTCGCTCAGCCCGTTTACACGGGAACTATATGCAGAGGGGGTGAGCATTGTCAATACAAATCTTGCATAGCCCCTGTGCACCGTGCTAGGCTGCGTGCGTGACGAAGAAGGAAATCAGGGAGTACTTCGCCAAGTTTGGGCGGAAAGGCGGACAGGCTACCGCCAGAAATCTCACCCCGGAACAGCGTAAAGCGATCGCTCGGAAAGCCGCCCAGGCCCGCTGGGCGAAGCAGCGGAAGGCTAAAAATGGCTGAGGAGATCGTACGCTGCCCCTACTGCGTTCTAGATGATCACTTCCGCCCTATGTTGTCGAAGCCGGAAGGTTGGCTCATCTGCTCGAAGTGTGGTCACACCGCGACGCCCGAGAAACCAGAGTTCAAGTGCTTCTGTCGGAAGTGCGGGGAGTTGAATCGAGCTGCCTAGGACCGAAGGCAGAGGCGACGCAAGAGCGTTCGTGAAAGCGAGGAATAATGGCCGCGCGGGTAATTGCTTACATCGTGGTCGGCCTATTCTGCGGGGGAGCCCTATTCTTACTCTTGCGCATGTTCGTCTTTCGCGACAGCTGGCGACATAATAAGAAGATTGATCTCAAAGAACTGCGCCGGATTGATATCGAATATGGACAGAAACAAGACCGCGACGACAGGTTTAAACGCTGAGCTTCACCGCTGGCATCGTGGCAGAGGTGCGGGACATTTGAAACGGGCGTAATTCAACATGCCATCCCATGAAAACCGGCGAGTTGGCTCAGCCTGGACTAGCTGGAGGGTGCTCCAATGGCGTTAAGTTTCGCAGCTGACATTCGGCCACTGTTTCGCGACAGCCCCGACATCGACAGTATGAAGGAATACGGGCTCGATCTCTCGTCCTACGAAGATGTCAAAGCGCAAGCAGGCGCGATCTATGCACGTTTAGAAGACGGTAGCATGCCCTGTGATGACGCGTGGCCCGAGGAGCAGGTAGGGTTGTTCAAACAATGGATGGAGGAAGGCATGGCGCCCTAAGCCGCCCCTCTAGGCCACCGGATTGGTGTTGGATGCTGAATGGTTGATGCTCTGAGGCTATGGATCAAAAATCAATCGGGCGACTCAGAGGAACCGAATGACAAAGAACATGCACTGTATCCACTGCAAACGATGCATCAAGATCGAAGGGCCTACCGAGGGATTGCGAGAAGTAGAGCAACGCGCCATTTGTCCATACTGTGAAACGCCAAACGTAATCAAATGGCCGATGGGGGCGGGCTATACAGTGGGTCGCTGCGACGGGGATGAGTTTCCAAAGTAGCCCACTATACGGCTGGCGTCACGGATCGACTCTTGGGCGTAGCGGACTTGGTTGTCCCGTAGGTACTCTGCCACCGCGCCTGAGACGCAATCAGCTGACTAATGTTTCTCGGTAGCTTCTTCCACGATTCTGACAGCGGCTTGGCTAAAGTCCTCACGTGCTTTTTTTCCCTGATTCTGTGGCGGACGGTGGGAGGACTTCTTTTCGAGTTGATCAGCCTCTCGCTGTCCTTTATCGGCTTTTGTTCGTTTCTCTGACATGCATCTAGTTTCCCACAGACCGGAGCGCCGCGCTACTCTGTGGATATTCAAACTGCACCACTACCGGGTTTTGGCTACGGCGCTAAGGTCTCACAGATTCACCAGCCGAAGTTTGGATCGACCGGCATCCCCCACTCGTTGAGCAGCCACTCTGGTATGTAGCACCGGTTCTTGTTGCGCTCGCACCAACGCGCGCAATTCCCTGGAACTGGCACAGGTTTGCTTCATGAGTCTCAACTTGTGAACTTGCATTTCGAACTCAGTAGCAGCAGCGGCGCTGCATTACGTCAATGCTTCCACGCCATGAGTGCCATGGGGAATAGGTGGTGACGATGAGGGTCCGCGCGCGGGCGAGAGCGGTCGCAACCTCGGCGGACATGCCGGAGCGCCTCATGATCCTTCGTTGCCCAAAAGCCGGCGAAATTATGGCCACGAGCGGGCACCAAGCGAAAAAAACTTAGCTCGTCTACGGGGGGATTGAGCTGTTAAACATGATGCGCCAGAACTTCCAAGCGCCATCGGCCTGCCTTTTGACAATCCAAAGGTTATTCAAGCTCATCTTTTCAACCCCGCCGCCCGACTTAGATGTTCGTGTGGCGCTGACAGTCGCCCGAGCAAATCCCCAATGCCCTGCCGTCTCAATCTCATCGTAAACCAGGCTGCATTTTTCTTCATAGGTCGCAGAGTACTCGTGGGAGAGGCGACGGATTTCTTCTTTGCCGACGATGGAAGGGCGACCGGGGGGCATGATAACAACGTCGGGGTCCATCGTTGCCATACGCCTATCCAGATCCTCAGCGTTTACTCCCGCGAAAAACTCCTCCCCTAGTTTCTTGATCGCCGTCACGTCATCGTCGGTTGTTGCATTCGGGTCCATAAGTCCTCCCTGAACCGTGCCATCATAAGCGGGGAGTTACGGAACTTTCAAAAAGGAAATGTGGGCTAACAACAGACGAGGCGAGGGGTTCTAATCCCCGGTGCGCGTTCTCAAGCTGCGCTGCTGAGGTCTGGATCGAACTGCCTCTGCCACGTTTTCAGCAGCCATTCCGGGATGTAGCGGTGATTTTTGTTTTGTGCGCACCAGGTCCGCAATTGAACCGAACTGACACAGGTCTCGTTCGTGAGGCCCAGCTCTTGTAGTTTCCCCTCGAACTCGGGAGCGATGCGGGGCTGTTGCCCACTGCCCCAATTCGGATTTCCGCGTCTGCGAGGCATATGAGGAGAAGCCCATCGCCAATATATTCCGACGGTGGGGTGTTTTGAATTATCCTGCTCGTCCGCTGCGTAACAAGGTGGGAGGCTCGGTCATTCTTGCAATGGCGCGGGCGAGCTGAAGGGGGTATAAGTGAGACGAGACCAACAATGACGGATGGTACGGAGGAACCAGAGCCCCCAGCCCGCAAGAGCCTATGGGAGCGAATCAAGGCTGACAGCGAAGCCGATCACTGGAATCAAAAGCGAAACGAAGCCGCCTAGTTCAAGATTAACCCGGCCGCGCCTCGTTGCGTCTGGTGAGGGGCCTTCCTGCTGCCTGAGTTTCGCATTTCCCGCTCAACCTGCAGAGTTACTTGAAACGAGGCTGAGCGCGTGACACCTGCGATGGAGTCGGCAGCCAGCCTGTGCGAGCTTCCGATCTACGTCGACGCTCGGCCGAGTCTAAAGATTCAAGAGCTAGTCGCCAGCGCCAGGCTATATGTCAGGCGCTACGGCGTGAGACTCATCGTCGTCGACTACCTCCGGCTAGTAGATGCGCCCGGGCGCGAGCTGCGAGAGCGGGTCGGTCACGTGGCTAATTCGCTACGGGAACTGGCGAAAAGCGAGCGGATTGGCGTCGTCATGCTGTCGCAACTTCGCCGGCCAGAGGGCGGGATGAACACGAAACCCACGATGCTTGACCTGAAAGAGAGCGGCGACATCGAAAATCACAGCCACGTTGTGCTGTTGCCGTTCCTTCCCGTCGGGGACGACGGCGGACCTCGGCCAGAAGAGCAACTGATGGTCATCGGGAAGAACAGGAATGGACGAATCGGCTCTTTGCCGGTTTACTTCGATGAAAGACGGCTGCAGTTTTGTGACAGGACCGCGGGAGAGGCAACGCGCGGAAAAGCATGACCGGCGAGATTACTGCTCTTTCGTGTTTAACGTGAAACGCATCCGTATGTTTAGGCGGCAAATCGACATTTAGGGTCCGAAATGGGAAGGCACTGGGGACGAGATTTCGACGAAACACGGTTGCGTAACCTGGTCCGCACGATGACTCCGCGAAGCAGGTTCTTTCAAGTGCTGCGGGAGGAACTGAAGAGGCTGGGGCGGTGGAAGTATCTGCCGCGGGGAAAGCCGGGTGAGAGTTTGAAACCTATGGGGCGTTCCAAAAACCCATCGAACGGGACGGCTGTAAGCGACTCTGCGGCAAGGGCGGCTGAGTGTGGAAAATCTGTACCAGAAAGAACTGTTTGTTGACTCGCGGTTCGGCGCACAGATGAGCGGCTAGAGAGCAGCACAACTCGTCTTCATCAGAGGTCAGCCTTCAAGGCTGGCCTTTATTTTTGTCGCGGAAGTTTCTATTCGGAAATAGGGCTGCTGAAATGAATAAAACAAAGACGATCGTCGGCACGTTCTTGTGCCTGATCACGTTCGCTGTCTATCTTCTGGCGCAATCGAGCGGAGGACACAGGAGTTCTGGCGGCGGTGGCGTCTGGGGCTCAATCACCGGCACACTGTCCGATCAGACCGACTTGCAGTCTGCGCTCAATGTGCTGGCTCCGCTAATCTCTCCCTCATTCACCACTCCTGCCCTGGGTGTGGCGACTGCAACCTCGATCAATAAGATGGCAGTGACCGCGCCAGCCACCAGTTCTACGTTGGCTGTGGCCGATGGCAAGACGGCGACGATTAACAACTCTCTGACGCTTGCGGGCACTGACTCTACGACACAAACCTTCGCTGGGATCAGTGGGCATCCGTGGTCCGTCATATCGGCTCAGCTGGGCAACACCGATACGGTTGCCTGTCCCAACAACACCACGGCCAACTTCGCCACAACCTACACCATCTCAGCGAACTACCTGACCACAAACAAGCTTCTAAAGATCACTCTCGGCTTTGCCGAGACTTCTTCCGCGTCTCCGCCAAGTTCTAGTTTTCGTTTAACAATTGGTGGAACATCAGTATTTGGGTATTTGTAGGTGGGTCTCAAGCTGCATTTGCAAGCCTAACGGGACAGCCATTCATGTACTCCTGGGTGATTCAGGGATCAGCAGCTCCTGGGGCAAGTGTAGCTACCTACGTTCATCCCTGGCCGTCCTTCGCTGGTGCCGCCGGAAATTCGGTTAACCCTTTTGAGCAGAGCGCGTCACAAGTTGCCCAACCTGTGAATCTGGCAACGAACGGGTCTTTGGTAGTGCAGCCCATTTTGTTCTGCTCAGTCAACACCGCAGGGAACAGCGTGACCTTGCAGCAGTTCATTGTAGAGAGCGATTAACTGATGAAACGAAAAATGGTGCAAGGCAAGTAGACCAGGAGGTGGCGAAAAACAATGTTTTTTGAAGCGGCTCTGGAGGATTGTGATGTCAAAACGAAATCGAAACCGCGAGCTAACCAGCCTGGCCTGGTGCGATGTTATGGCTGGTAAAGGTATCGACATTGTAGGTCCTGGACACCGGCGCACTCTCGACCAGGTGAGAGATGAGCTCGTTGATCCTCGGAAATTGTTCGTGTGTGTAGCGCTCGGCATCTTGCTGACTTCTCCAAAAGCTCAGCGCAAGGATCTGGTCGGCCTCCGTATTGGACGAAAGGAGAATCACGTCCACGAACCCTGGCTGGCCTTTAAGGATTGGGATAATCTTGTCCTGAATGGTTTTGGCGAACTCTTTCGCTTTTCCCGGCTTGGCCCTGACGGCGACGACTCGGCTAAACATAACGTTCCTTTCGGAAGTGGAAGCGTCAGACACAACCTATGCTCGATGGGCTCAGGGGTCAATTACCGAAAAACGGTGCGACGTGCAAGCTGAGCTCGACGAGCTTTGACAAAGTGACACCGATAGCAGAGTAATTAATTTAGGACAGGCCGCCACATTGGCGGCCTTGTGATTTTCTAGTGAGCAGCTAGGTTCGCGCGAACTGACATGAACACGGAATTGCATCAATTCGGTACGGTACCGTTGGACCGAAAGCCCCAGGCCCGACTGCCACTACTGACGCTGGATCAGGTAGCCAAGACGCTTGGCACCTCGAAGGCCTGGGTGCGCGACCATGCGACTCGGCGGGACCCACGGATCCCCTGCGTGCGCCTGGGTGGCAAGAGAGCACTGCTGCGATTCCGGCCCCAAGACGTTGATGCGTTCATAGATAAGCACTTAATTTGCACCGAGGAGTATGCGTAGAGTGGCCCATATCCCCAAGCTGCGGAGGCGCTCGATGCGATCTCGCCATCAAGAGGGTTGGGTCGAGGAACGTGGAAACCGTTTAAGACCCCGGTACGGCCACTACTACATCTACACGCGCGACGAGGTCGGCAAAGAAACGCGGCGCCATGTCGGAGTGTCTCTCGGAGAAAAATCGAAGTTGAGGAAGTGGGAAGCCGAGCAAGAGCTCAGGAAGATAATTGCAGCAGCCACGGGATCACAGCCTCGCAAAGATGGCGGCGTCACGTTCGAGTGGTTTACCCAAGAGCGATTTATTCCGATGCGGGAGGGCAACTGGCGTCCCGCAACCAAGAGGGGAAACTTACACGACATCAAGCGGCACATCATGCCCGTACTCGGGGCCATTCCGCTCAAGGAAGTGGACAAATTCCACATAGCTTCCCTGCTCAATCGGCTGGCCAAGAAGTACTCCGAGCCAGTCGTAGCCCGAGTACGCGTGATGATGCACGCCATTTTCGAGGAAGTTGTGGACATGGATTTCATTGGAAAGAACCCGGCGCGAAAAATACCGCTTCCCGAATGTAGAGCCAGTCGACGCCCGGTATTGGCGCCGGAGGCCTTGCGCAAGCTCTTCGCAGCAGTAATTGATCCGTGCGACAGGCTTCTTCTCCTAGTAGCGACGTTTTGTGCTATGCGGACCAGTGAAGTTCTTGGATTGACCTGGGGTTCCTATCAGGGAGATAGCCTCCTAATTCAGAATATTGCATGGGAAGGAAAACTCTACGAGGGAAAGACCAAGACCAAAAAAAGCCGTGCGCCTGTGTACCTACCCCTTGAGCTACGCCGCGAAATTGAGGCATGGAAAGACCTCAGCGACCCGCAATCCGGTGATGCGCTAATGTTCCCTTCTTCGGCCGGAACCCCTATGAGGTGCGGGAATTTTCTGAGGCGCCGCATCAAGCCAATTGCGATCTCCTTGGGAATTGATCCGCACCTTCTCACTTTTCAGGTCCTGCGGAGATCCTTTGCCACTCGGAATCAAAAGCGCGCGAGCATGAAGGACGTACAGGAGCACCTGCGGCACGCGAGGATTGAGACCACCGGCAACGTCTATGTGCAGGCGATTCCAGAGAGCGTTCGCAGCATGGTGGAGGCTGATATCACCGATGTGCTCACGCCGGTCGTTGTGAATTGAACACAACTGAACACAACTATGCCGACGGAGAGACGCGAAGTGATTGAAACTATGGTGGCCCCGGCGTG
This sequence comes from Terriglobia bacterium, assembly GCA_963803655.1. Classification (GTDB taxonomy): domain Bacteria; phylum Acidobacteriota; class Terriglobia; order Terriglobales; family Acidobacteriaceae; genus JAIQFF01. The sequence goes on along the minus strand of CAWDNR010000002.1, from coordinate 93,910 downwards.
AGTCGAACACGCGACCTTCGGTTTAGGAAACCGCTGCTCTATCCATCTGAGCTACGGGGCCATACTTAAAACAAAAGACTTTATATAAGTTACCAAAGATCTGCTGCAAAGTTACTGCAAATACTGCTATCCTGCTCTCTGTCGGGAGGGCGAGATGGCACGGATTCAGTCAGGCACAATCTACGAGGCATCGGGTTCGTTTTATGTTCGCTACGTGACCGGGACGACTCTGAGCAAAAGCGGAAAGCCACGGCCGGTTCAAAGGTCACACCGGCTCTGCGCGAAAGACGATCGCTACTATTCTAGCAAAGCGAAGGCCGTGAAACTGTTGGCGCAGGAATTCATGCTTACCATCAACCGGCAGGAGCCTTCCGCCGGTGAGGACATGACCATTGCGGCCTTTTGGGGGCAACGATACCTACCCTACTGTGAGGAAGTAGTCGTCGGTGGAAGGCCGCGCAAGAAACCCTCGACGGTCCGGGGATACCGGCAAATATGGGCGCAGCATCTGAAGGCGCACTTCGGCACGGTGACCCTTCAGCAATATCAGGCACGCCAAGGCACGGCATTCTTGCAGCGCCTGACGGCAACACAACGCGAAACCACGCTCCGGCACATTAGCGCGTTGGCCTCGACAATCTTCTCCTACGCGGTGGTCCGGCAACATCTTCGGTCAAATCCCTGGGCAGACGTGGTATTCCCAGCCGACGCCGTTACTGGTCCGCGCGTGCCTCATTACAGCTGGGCCGAAGCCGAGGACATGATAACCGCGTTAGTTGATCGCGTGGATTGCCAGCTGATCGTTGCCCTTGCCTGCTTCCTTGGAATGCGAGCCTCGGAAATTGCGGCGCTACGCTGGGAGGATGTTGACCAGGAATGGCTGCACATTCGCCGAGCATACGTTAACTATCGGTTAGACGTGCCGAAAACTCAGGAGTCGACGGCGTCAATTCCGCTAGTTGATCGCGTAAGAGTACCCTTGGAACTGTGGCGGCAAAGATCCAGCAGTCCGTCCGAAGGATGGCTCTTCCCCTCGAGTGGAGTATTGCCGGAAAAGAGAATTATTGCGCCTGAGATGAGACACTTTGCCAACGGTCCGGCGCCCGTAGACTTGCACAATCTCATGACGCGGGTTGTTGCGCCGTGCCTGAAGGCTGCAGGGCTTAACTGGCGCGGGTTACGTTCGGGCCGGCCGGGAGCGATCACCGAGGTAATCGAGCGGTCCGGAGGCAATGCCGCTCTTGCTCAGGGGTTGGCCCGGCACAAACTAATGAGCACCACGACGGACGTGTATAAACGCTCAATAAGCCATGCGGCCTTGCTGAATGGCATGAGGCTTTTGGAGAAGTAATGGTTACGAAATCCAAATGCACGAGCCGACCAGACTGCCCCTGCGACTTTTGCGTTCGCGTCCGTGCCGAGAGCGCGGAAGGCCGCTCGGAAAAGGACAAAGAGAACCAACTCGCCGAAGACTTCCTCCGCTCGTATTTGCAGACCAAGCCTGCGGGAGAAAACTTATCAAGATGACCGGCGACAATCCTTTCACTTGTCTGCGCCGCGAAGAGGAAATGATTTGCAGATCCTACATATTCGAGCCTGTGTGCTTCGGATGATAGGACGCGTTGACTTGATCATAACCTCGGCCTAGGATGCTGATCCATACGGGGCGGAGCTCGGCGGATGATCGGCCAAACCATCTCGCACTACCGCATCGTTGAGAAGCTGGGCGGTGGCGGGATGGGTGTCGTGTACAAGGCCGAGGACACGCGCCTGCACCGCTTCGTGGCCCTCAAGTTCCTTCCCAATGAACTTTCCCAAGACCCTCAGGCCCTACCTCGCTTCCAGCGGGAAGGCCAGGCTGCTTCCGCCCTGAACCATCCGAATATATGCACCATCTATGACGTCGGAGAACAGGACGGCCAATATTTCATTGCCATGGAGCTGCTGGAGGGCCAGACCCTGCAAGCCAAGATTGCTGGACGTCCGCTGCTGCTGGAAACGTTTCTCGATCTGGCTTTGCAGATCGCCGATGCTCTTGAAGCGGCGCACAGACGAAACATTGTCCATCGCGACCTCAAGCCTTCGAACATTTTTGTGACCAGCCGTGGTGACGCTAAGCTTCTGGATTTTGGATTGGCCAAGCACCTGCACCTGGAGAGTGTGCCCACCGCCGATACGCCTACTTTTTCCGGCCCGATCACGGTTCGGGGGCAGATTGTCGGGACCATCGCGTACATGTCCCCGGAACAAGTACAGGACAAGGCGACGGATTCTCGCAGCGACATCTTTTCCTTTGGCGCAGTTTTATACGAAATGGCTACGGGGCGGTGCGCATTCGCCGGTGAGTCCACCGCCAGCGTGATCGCCGAGATTTTGCGCGGGGAGCCAAAACCGGCAAAAGTGCTGAATCCGGCGATCCCAGATGAACTGCAGCGGGTCATCGGCAAGGCCCTCGAAAAAGACGCCTCCGACAGATACCAGTCGGCGAATGATTTGATGATCGACCTCCGGCGGCTAAAGCGGCAGACCACCGGTTCTTCGCAGGCGGCAAAGGCGACCTATACGTTTTCCACGCGCTACAGTTGGCTGCAAAGGAAATCACTTTGGATATTGGCCGCTGGTGCCCTGGCTCTCTTCGCGTTTTTGATCGTCGCTGTGAATGCTCCCCCGCCCGTTTCGGGCCCGCTAAATTCGGAACAAATCACTTTTTCTACCGAACTCAAAGATGGACCGCTGGTCACGGATGGAACCCGGCTCTATTTTCAGAGTCCGGATCAGCCAGTGGAAATGTCGGTGAAAGGCGGCCCCACGGCCCCGCTGCGAGTTTCGATCTCCGGAATGAGAATGCTGGACATTTCTCCGGATGCATCGGAAATGCTCGCGTTAAAGCCAGATCTGAATAACGAGAGCGGACGAGGTTCGATCTGGTCGGTGCCAGTTCTGGGAGGCTATCCGAAGATGGTAGGTACCCGGATCGCGGTCGACGCGCGCTGGTCTCCTGATGGTCGTTCGATTGCCTATGTTGATTTGAACTCTGTTTATGTAAGTGACAGAGATGGCGCGAATTTGAAAAAGATATGGGATGCGCCTGCACGCGTCGCCTGGCCGTATTTTTCTCCCGATTCCCGCCATATTCGCGTGAGCGTCCTCGGAGGCAAGATCGTTCCTCTGGCTAAGATTTGGGAACTGAATGCTGATGGCACCGATCCCCACCGGCTCTCGATGGATTGGCCGGATGATGCCGACCAAGAGATAGGACAGTGGACCCCGGATGGAAAGCATTTTATTTTCATCTCATCCCACGAAGGGCTCAACAACATTTACGAACTTATGCCGCCGCCCTGGTTCGAGTTCTGGAAAAGATCAACCGCGGTGCGTCTTACGGCGGGCCAGATTGATGTATTGGCAACGACACCCAGTCGCGACAGCACCGGGTTGTTCATGATCGGCCGGATCGCCCAGGGCGTGATGCACGTATTTGATCCGAAACAGAAGCGATTTGTGCCGTTCCTGAATGGTTTGGCTGCTTCGACGTTCGCCATCTCACCCGACAGGAAATGGATGGTATACGCGGACTACCCTCGTCATCGTCTTTGGCGCAGTAGGTTGGATGGGAGCCAAAAATTGCAACTTACCGATATCTACTCCGCCATGCCGCAATGGTCACCGGACAGCAAGAGTATCGTCTTTTCGGACTGGAACCAGCTCTACCTTGTTTCGCTCGACGGCGGCACCCCCGAAAAGCTGCTTGCAGACCCCAAGAATGATGTCGCTCCAAGCTGGTGGCCCGACGGGAAATCGATCGCCTTCAACGATTTTCCCCGGTCTGGGCAGGAACTCCCTGGAGTTAAGGTCCTCGATCTTGCCACCCGAAAGGTTTCGATCATGCCCGGTTCGGAGGGCTTCTACGTGCCGGCGTGGTCGCCGGATGGAAAATACATGGTTGCGATGGCCCAGAATCCATCGCGCATGATGCTGTACTCGACGCAGTCCGGCACCTGGAAAGAGCTGAAGAAATTCGAACTCCCCTGGGGATACTACGTTTGGTCCAGCGACAGCAAGTCCCTTTACATGGCTGTCACCACAGAGCAGTCGGGATTGTATCGTCTGTCGATCGCGGATGGAAAGTGGGATTTGATCGCTAAACTCGACGGGCTGAACTTCGGCTCTGACGAATTGGAGGGTTTTCTCAGCCTCACCGCCGATGGGCAGCCCGCCATCATGAGCGACACCAGCGTGGTTCAGGTCTATTCATCAAAGTGGAACAAGTAACTTGCTTCACAACCAGGATAACCGCGCGCCCCCGTAGCTCCTTCCCCGGCGCGGGGGCAGTTCAAGCGGAAGTCTTTGACTGCTCTCCACATTGCTTCTAGCATGTTTGCGAGCAGGAGATCCTCTCCCACAAATGATCGGCCGAACCATCTCCCACTACCGTATCGTCGAGAAGCTGGGCGGTGGCGGGATGGGAGTGGTGTACAAGGCCGAGGACACCGAACTCGGTCGGTTTGTCGCTCTGAAGTTCCTGCCTGAGGATGTTGCAAAAGATCCGCAAATGTTGGAACGCTTTCGCAGAGAGGCGCGTGCCGCGTCGGCCCTCAACCATCCCAACATCTGCACCATATACGAAATCGCAAAACATGAAGGCCGGTCGTTCATCGTAATGGAATTCCTGGAAGGGATGACGCTGAACTATCGCATTGCGGGAAAGCCACTGGAGACCGAGACCCTGTTGTCAATCGGCATCGACATTGCTGATGCGCTCGATGCGGCGCATGCAAAGGGCATTGTTCACCGCGACATTAAGCCTGCAAACATCTTCGTAACCCAGCGGGGACACGCCAAGATTCTGGATTTCGGGCTGGCCAAGGTCACTGAAGTGGGCAGAGGCGTAGAGGAAGCAACTGGACGCATGAGCGCAACCACGGTCGCCGCGAGCCCGGAGAACTTGACCAGTCCGGGAACGGCTTTGGGGACCGTTGCCTATATGTCGCCTGAACAGGTCAGAGCCAAGGAGTTGGACGCCCGCACGGATCTGTTTTCGTTCGGGGCCGTCCTTCACGAGATGGCGACTGGCACATTGCCCTTTCGCGGGGAAAGCTCGGGAGTTATCTTTCGCGAAATTCTGGATCGTGATCCGGTTCCCGCCATCCGCCTGAACCCTGACCTTCCGCCAAAGCTGGAAGACATCATTAACAAGGCTCTGGAGAAAGACCGGGAGCTGCGTTACCAGCATGCATCGGAAATGCGTGCCGACCTGAAGCGACTGAGGCAACAAACCGCATCACACCCATCTGTCGCAGTGCCGAAGACTGTGGCGTCAGAGGCGAGACACGGGTGGCCGTACCTGCGGTGGCTCGCTCTGCTGGGCGTGCTTGTAACCCTGGCGATTGTGGCGCTCGGGTTCTGGTTTCGAGCGCCACTACCGGCACCGAAAGTGCTTGGTTACACGCCTCTAACGCACGATAGGGAGCGGAAGTTCCCTCCTTTGGTGACGGATGGTACGCGCCTGTACTTCATGATGCCTAAGAAGACCGGCTGGACGATTGCGGAAGTCTCCGCATCGGGTGGGGAAACGGCACCCATTCCCTCGCACTTCGATGACATTCAACTGGCTGACATTTCGCCGAATGGGTCTGATCTGTTGATTGGGCAATTCGATTCGCCAAGGGACGTGCCTATTTATATTTTGCCACTGCCCGCCGGCTTGCCACGACGTGTGGGAGACATTCTCGCCCATGATGCCAGCTGGTCGCCGGATGGAGAGCAAATCGTTTATGCGCATGATAACGAACTGCACCTGGCAAAGCGTGACGGCAGCGAGTCCCGCCGGCTCGTGACTTTAGCAGGCCCCGCGTCGTGGCCTCGCTGGTCGCCCGACGGAAAGGTATTGCGGTTCACAGTAGAAGACTTGAAAACCAGTTCGCAGTCTCTGTGGGAAGTGGCCTCGGACGGGACCCATTTGCGTCCTTTGTTGCCCGGTTGGAGCAGTCCGCCGGCAGAGTGCTGCGGCAACTGGACCCCGGACGGGAATTACTTTGTCTTTCAGTCCGAACACGTTGCCAACGCAAGTGCCCTTTGGGCTATTCGGGAAAAAAGTGGATTTCTGCGCAAGCGCAACCCAGAACCAATACAGTTGACCACCGGCCCAAGCTGAAATGTCGGCCTCGGTGCCGAGCCGGGATGGGAAGAAGCTTTTTGCGATTCAAGGAGCTCCCCTTGGCGAACTGGTGCGGTACGATGCCAAGTCTCAGCAGTTCTTGCCCTATCTTTCAGGAATATCCGCCATTCATTTGAGTTTTTCGAAGGATCGGCAATGGGTTGCCTATATGAGCTCCACGGACGGAACTTTGTGGCGCAGCAAAATGGACGGAACAGAGCGGCTTCAGCTCACTTCTCCCCCCATGGTTGTCGTACAGCCCCAATGGTCACCCGATGGGAAGCAGATTGCATTCGGTGCCTTCGTGCCCGGCAAACGCATGCACGTTTATATCGTGTCGGCAGATGGTGGGGTTCCTAAACAAGTGACCAAAGGCGAACGCGACGAAATTTTTCCCAACTGGTCGCAGGATGGTAATTCGTTGTTTTTTGCAAACGCGCGAATTGAATTGACGGGACTTCCTGCGAACGCCATCTATCGGCTGAACTTGAAGACCAACCAACTCACGACCTTGAGTGGTTCTGAAGGCATGCGGTTTCCCAGGCTTTCACCGGATGACAACTACATCGCCGCTCTTTCCAATATTGACCATCTCATGCTGTTTGACGTGAAAGCCCAGAAATGGACAGAGCTGGCGCAAACGACCGCAAACTACCCAGCATGGTCGCATGACGGAAAATATGTGTACTTCAGCTCCACTGCCGAAGGTGAGCCGGGGTTCTATCGCGTGCAAATCAAAGATCATAAGCTCGAACGCGTGACCAGCCTGAAGGATGTGAAGCGCCCAACCTCGGTAAGCTTCGGAGATTGGACCGGCTTGGCTCCTGATGATTCTCCGCTGGCTCTGAGAGACATCAGCACTTACGAAATCTACGCGTTAGACTGGCAGCTGCCGTAGGCTTGCAAGGATCAATAGCTCAAACTGACCAGTGCAAAGACTTCTTCAATTATTGTGCTCCAGGAAGGGAGTTCCGGTATAGACTCCAACCAGTTTTCGGGCTCTAGGAACCCCCAAAGCAAAGGGAAGTTCCCTGGAGGAATTATGCTCCGTTGCCCTCGGGTTCCGAGCCCGTGTTGGGTGGTTCTCACCTTCTTCCTTGCGCTTCCCGCCTGTGTGCTCTGCCAAATTCAAAACGGACAGTTCACCGGCGTGATCGAGGATCCCACGGGGGCGAACTTGTCGAACGCGCGGGTCTCGATCAAAAACCTGGGGACCGGTTATCAGTTGGTGGTGTACAGCAATGAAGCAGGAATTTATGCCGCCGGAGAACTGGCGGTCGGCCGTTACCAACTGACAGTGGAAGCTGCGGGATTCAAGACCGACACGACTAGTAATGTGGAATTGAATGCGGGGACGGTTGCCCGGGTTGATTTCAAGCTGCAACTCGGAGAGCGACGGGAAACTGTAGAAGTGACTGACGCAGCCGTCATGATCAACAGTGAGAACTCCCGCCTGGCCCAAACCGTGGATTCCACGCAGATCGCCAATCTTCCACTGAACGGACGCAATGTCTATGACCTGATCCAGTACTCGCCGGGTGCGACCAACATGCGAGGCACGATGTTCGAGAATGGCGCGAACACCGTGGTCAACGGCGTTCGGGAAAACTTCAACGGCTTTGTGATCAATGGGGTTTCCAATAAGGGGTTAAGCGGGGGGCCGGTCAACCAGCCGATTCAGGACACCGTGCAGGAATTCCAACTGCTAACCCTGAACAACTCCGCCGAATTTGGAAACAGTGCGGGAGCGATCACGAATCTGGTGACCAAATCGGGAACCAATGATCTTCATGGGAACGCCTGGGAATATTTTCGCAATGATGCGCTCGACGCCAATCCGTTTTTCGCCAACCACTTTGCCGACCCGGCACAGCGCCAGAAGACACCATTGCACTTGAACCAGTTTGGGGGAACGGTAGGCGGACCCATCCGCAAAAATAAACTGTTCTTTTTTGCTGCCTACCAGGGAGACCGGTTTATCATTTCCAACCCGGGACAAGTGCTGGCGGAGTCATCAGAGTTCCGGCAAGCGGTGATCGCGACCTTCCCCAATTCCATTTCCAGCCTGTTGTATTCACACTTCGCTCCCTCGAACTCGGGTAGCCCGGCTTTTTCGCTGCGCGATTACGTCAATGGGGGTCAGTTCTCCGGCTCCGGTTTCGCTAACTTCGGTGACTATCTGTGCCCTAACAGCGAATACCGGGATTACCAGCGCAATGTCCAATAAGTTTGCCGCCTTGTTTGGCGTAGAGCAGAGCGATATCGATTACATGAACCAGCCTGCGAATTGCCCGAATAGCTCACCTTACTCCGACGCCGGTGGCGGGAGCATTTGGGCGTGACCTTCCATTTCTGGTGAACGTGTTAAACGCTGGGAAGTCACAAGTGAGCGAGAACCTGTTCAACGGGAATGAGGCGTCCCTCCGGCTGGACTACAACCTGAGCAGCAAGGATCGACTCTTTGGTCAGTTTAACTGGTCCAAGGCTGCCGACCGGTTTTACAGTGGCGATCCGGCACAACTTCGTGGTTTCTACACCCCTTCGACTACCACCACCCCCAACTTCCAGTTCAGCTATATTCATACTTTTACTCCCACGCTGCTGAATGAGTTCCGGGCAGGCTACGCGGGAAATGACCTCTCAGTGCAGGCAAGCCTTCCAGGTGTGCCAGCCCTTGGCTTCGCAGACGGGACCGTTGGCTTCGGTTCCTACAATGGGTACCCGCAGTTCTTTCACGAGAACATCTACAACTACGTGGACGTGATCTCCTTGAGCCACGGCAAACACAGTCTGAAGGGAGGGGCGGAGATTCGGCGGAATATCGAGAACAGCGCCTGGAACGCGGGACGACCGTCCTACTACTTCTTCGACCAGCTGTTCTTCGCCATTGATCAACCCTATGACGAGAGCGCCGGGGTCGATCCCGGCTTAGTGAGCGGTCAGCCTGCGCAGTTAGCAACGAACAACCGGCACTGGCGGAACTGGGAGTATGGATTCTTTTTCCAGGACGATTGGAAGGTAACGAGGCGCCTTACCCTTAACTTGGGGCTGCGCTACGATCTGTACACCCGCCACACCGAGCTGAACAATCTGGCGACGACCTTCCTGAAGGGTCCGGGACAACACCTGATCGATAACATTTCAACGGGAGCAGGGCAAATTCAAAGCGCCAACGTTCCGTGTCCGGGTGATCAACGGGGGATTCTTGCCGGCGAGTGCGGGCCGGGAGGCTTTGCGCCGGCGAACACTTTGGGCAAGGGGGATCACAATGACTTCGGTCCCCGCGTGGGCTTTGCCTGGGATGTGCTGGGCAACGGCAAGACTTCGGTGCGCGGGGGCTTCGGCATCTCCTACGAGGGCACTCTGTATAACCCGCTTTCCAACACCCGCTGGAACCCGCCCTACTATTCGTTCGACGATGCGAAGAACATGCTGGGCGGCGGAAGCGGCAACATCGTGTATGGTCCGGTGACCGGGGGCATTCCGACATTCCTGGGACCCTCTCCCCCTGGTCAGCACGCCGGCGTGGGAGCCCAGGCGACGGGGAACATTTCTGGCTGGGACCCCTCCAATCCCCATCTCGCACTACTGACCTCCATTGTTTTCCCAGAGGGCATTCGAGATCCCTACGTGGAGAACTGGTTCCTTGGAGTGCAGCGGGAGATCCGGCCCAAGCTCTCGGTCGAAGTCAACTATGTGGGTACGGCCGGTCACAAGCTGTTGCGCGCCGAGAGCGTCAACCGGATTCCCGGCGGACTCTTACCGGAGGGAGTTTGCGTAAAAGACACCTTCGGCCGGCGGCTGTGCAGCCAGATCAGCGATAACAACCCCAATGGAGTGTTGAATCCTAATTACGGAAACTTGCGGGTGTGGGAGAATGTCGCGAACTCCATCTACAACGGCCTGCAGGTCTCGCTGAAACAGCAACTGAGTCATGGCCTGCAGTTCGGCGGCAACTACACCTGGAGCCATTCCATCGATTCTGGATCCAGTTGGCATAACAGCCAAGCCAGCGCCAATGGTTTTGGGGCGGGTGACGGTTATTCAACCGACCAGACCTTGCCCCAACTCGATCGTGGCAACTCCACTTACGACATTCGCGAACGGCTGACGTTTAATTTTGTCTGGGAGATGCCGTTTCTGCGGGACCGGCACGACTTCATGGGCACAATGCTGGGGGGGTGGCAGCTGAACGGAATTTTCTCGCGCCAGACGGGGGCCCACTGGTCCCCTTACCAGGGAGGACAATTCGCGAGCAGTAACTTGCAGGAGAATGTTCCCGGTGCGTGCAGCGCCGCAACGTTTGACCCCCAGAACTGCGTGAACGTCGGCTCGGATTACAACCTTGACGGAGTTGCCAATGACCGTCCCAATGCGATCGCCAACCACGTAAACGCAACTCACGAGCAGTGGGCCGACGGCTTCAACCTTCCCTGACAATTTCTTTTCCGCACCCTGCCTGGGCTGTGTCGGCAACCTGGGCCGCAATACCTTCGTGGGGCCAGCCTACGTGAATCTGGATACATCGTTGTTCAAGAGCTTCCGGCTCTCCGACCGCTTCCAGTTACAGTTCCGAGCCGAGGCATTCAACATTCTCAACCACACCAACTTCCAATTAGGGTTAGTGAACGGCCCCAGCGGCAACAATCGTTTGAATAGCCCTGAATTCGGAAAGGCTGGGGGCACTTTCAGCCCACGCAATCTCCAGTTCGGACTGAAGCTGAGCTTTTGAACGATCCTTGCATCCCATGACTCTCGCTGCCGGAACTCGGCTCGGCCCCTATGAAATCCAGGCGGCGCTGGGCGCTGGTGGTATGGGTGAGGTGTATCGCGCCCGCGACACGCGACTAGAGCGCACGGTAGCTATCAAGGTCCTGCCTTCCGAGTTCTCCCGTCATGCGGAGTTGCGCAAACGCCTGGAGCGGGAAGCGCGCACGCTATCCAGTCTTGCACATCCCCATATTTGTGCTCTCTACGACGTGGGTCTGCAGAGCGGTGTGGATTTTTTGGTCATGGAGTACCTGGAAGGAGAAACCCTTGCGCACCGACTGCTCAAGGGGGCACTCCCCGCCGGACAGGTGCTGCAATATGGCATCGAGATAGCCGATGCGCTGGAGAGAGCTCACCGGCACGGGATCATTCACCGCGATTTGAAGCCGGGCAACATAATGCTGACTAAGGATGGTGCCAAGCTGCTGGACTTTGGTCTGGCGAGAGTGACGGCAACCGCGGCTCCTTCGAACGAAACCCTTACCCTGGCGGAGACACAGGACCACAAGCTGACGGAAAAGGGGGTCCTGCTGGGCACCTTTCAATACATGGCGCCGGAACAACTGGAAGGCAAGGAGGCAGACGCCCGCACCGACATCTTCGCCCTGGGTGCAGTGATCTATGAAATGGCGACGGGCAAGCCAGCATTTTCCGGGAACAACCGGACCAGCATTATCACGGCCATTCTCGCCTCTGAGCCGCCCGCCATGGCGTCTCTGCAGCCGCTGACCCCGCCAGCACTGGAACGGGTGGTGAAAACATGCCTGGCGAAAGACCCGGACTCCCGCTGGCAATCGGCCCAGGATCTGAAGCTCCAACTGGAGTGGATTGCGGAAGGCGGCTCGCAGGCAGGTGTGCCAGCTCCAGTTGCCGCGCGGCGACGCAGCCGGGAAAAGATCGCATGGGCGCTGGTCGCACTGCTGACAGTAGCCGCCATGGCTCTTGCGATCGGTTTTCTCCAGCGCGCGCCTAAGTCGCCGCCAAGGGTAAGCTTTGCGATTAACCCGCCCCCAGGGCTTGTTTTTCCAGACATGATGGAATTTGCCATCTCCCCGGACGGCCGACAGGTCGCCTTCATCCCCAGTGACGGGCAGATCTGGATGCAACGCCTCGATGAATTCGCGCCACGAAAGCTGCCAGGTACCGAGGGCGCGGAGTGGATATTCTGGTCCCCGGACAGCCGCTTCATCGCATTTCACTCCAATCACAAATTGAAGCGTTTCGATCCTGCCCGCGATCGTCCAGAAATATTGTGCGACACCGACAAGGGTTACTTGACCTTGAACCAGGATGGTATCGCCTTGGCCGGGGGCGTGAGTCCAATCACAAGTCTCAGGATCGAAAATTGCAAACAGGAAAACGTCACCCAGCTCGACTCCGCTCAGGGTGAGTACGCACACGCATATCCAGCCCTCCTTCCCGGCGGCCGCAGATTTCTGTACGTAATACTCTCCCGGGGCAAGGAAGATGAAACTACCGTTCCCGCGCTGTATATGGGCTCGCTCGGTTCCGCGGAAAAACATCTGCTGCTGCAGAAAACATCCAATGCCGGGTATGTTTCGCCTGGATACGTAGTCTTTGCACCCGAAGGTGACCTGACGGCGCAAGTGCTTGACATGAAGCGCATGCAGCTGACTGGGGAAGCATTTCCCCTGCGCGAATCGCGCGTTGCTCATCGCGAAGGGGATGCCTTTACCAGCTTCTCCGTTTCTGAGAACGGCGTGCTGGTGTACCAGCCAGAGGTACCGACAGTTGGTCAGCTACGCTGGTTGGATCGAAGGGGCAAAAAGGTGGGTGAGGTGACGCCGCCCGGACTGTTTCAACGTCCGAGGCTGTCGGCTGACGGTAAGAGCTTCCTTCTGGCGCGCCTTGAACCTGGGACACATCGCGCCGATTTATGGAAATTCGACATAAGCCGCAAGATCTGGATCCGTCTGACCGCGCATTCGTCGCCTGGCGGAGGATGGGCGGTCTTTTCGCCGGACCAGCGACGCATTGCATTTGCCTACCACAAGTCGGGCGCGCAGCATCTGTACTTGAAAGACGCGGAGAGCTCCCCGACCGAGGAACTACTCCTGGATTCACCCGACATGATTCGTCCCCTGGACTGGTCTCCGGATGGGCGGTTCGTGCTCTATACATGCCCCTTCGCTGCGGACTCGGGTTTGTGGGTCGTCTCCTTAGCGGAGCGCAAGAGCGAACAAATTGCTACTGGGATGGCTGACTTTGAGTCGGCAAGGTTTGCACCCAACGGACACGCGGTTGTGTATGTATCGGAAAGGTCGGGTCGTGCTGAGGTTTACCTGCAACCTTTTCCTGGTCACGGCCCAGCCCGGCAAGTTTCCGGCGGCGGAGGCAACGCCCCCGTATGGAGCCACGATGGGAAGGAGATTTTCTTCCTCTCCCCCGACCGCAAACTGATGTCTGCGCGGGTCGGCTCTGACTTTCAAACCGAGACCGCTCGGCCTTTGTTTGAACTTGACGCCGGCGCGGACAATACAGAGTATGACGTGGCACCGGACGGCCGCTTCCTAATGCTGACCCCTACCGATCAGTCGGCCGTTCCGCTGCGCGTGGTAATGAACTGGACGGCAGACCTGAAACATTGAGTGACACTGTCTTTTGCCTGTTAGTCCCTGCGGGCTGCTTGCTGAGTGTTCCGCCTTCCGGGATTGACATCGGACTTGCAAGGAGTCAGCATTACGCCGACCTGAGGTGTTCTGGAATGATCGGGCGAGTCAGGACTTCTTCACCCTCTAGACCGAAGTTCCGTATTGCGAAGAGCGGTAATCCGCTGATTTCGTTTACATTAACCGGTTTTGGAGGCGTTTTTGTCTGGGTACGGCTATAAAAGAGGTTGAACCCGGAGAAGCTCGAAGGCGCGTTGTTGCACTGCGGTCGGCGTGGCGATCATGTCAAAGCTCTGCTCCGCCAACCGCACCCGGTTCTTGGTCAAGGTGGCTAGGTCCTGGAGCAAGGTTTGAAAACTGTGGACGGGTAGCCCGTCTTCGGTGTGCTTATCCTGCGCCTTGCTCTGCGCCTTCAGCGAGCGTTGCGCGGGAGCGACAACACTGAGACGGAGTTGCTGCGCGCCTTCTCGATCATCGTCGTCAAATAGCATCGGGGCCAAGGCTTCGCGCATGTGCCATTCGACATAATAGGCTAGCATGCAGAGAAACACGTGCGCTCGCACGCGATCGGGTTGGTGATGATAAATCGGGCGCAGCTTCAGATCTACGCTCTTCAAACTGCGAAACGCGCGCTCTACTTCCGCTAACCCCTTGTAGTGGCCCACCACTTCTTGGCTGCTCATGGCTGCCGCCGACACACTAGTGCGAATCACATAGATCCCATCCAGCGCCGCTTCCCGGGCAATGCTCTCCGCTTTGCGCTCCCAGCGAAAACTGGCGTCCTCGATGTGCAGCTGGAAATGTTTGCCCATTTTGTAGCGGCCCAAAATCTTGCCTACCCGTAAGCCGATTTCGTTGCGTCCCCGCAGCGGTCGCCGCTTTCTCTCCGTGCTCGCCGCAATCTTGGTCAACTCCTTTTCCGTGGCCTGCAAAAGTTCCTTTCGCTTGCGACTCCGTTCTTCCGCCAATAGCGGATTGCGGCAGGCCATCAATCGTTCTCCCCCATAGGCCGGGTGGGTAATCTCGGCTAAGTCCAGTTCGTCAAAGAACGACAACTGCAAAGCTCCATCCAAAACTAATTTCTGAATCTGGCTGGCGCGCAACGCCGTGATCCACTCCAGGCCTGCTTCGCCGCGCAGATTCTCGCGGATACGCGCCGTCGTCAACATCCCCCGATCTCCCACCAGCACCAGGTGTTTCAACCCGAACCGTTGCCGCAGTTTGTTCACCTGCCCGGCTACAGTCTTGGGATCTCCGGTGTTTCCCTCAAACACCTCCACGGCCACCGGGCATCCCTTCCGGTTCGTCAACAGACCCAAGACGATCTGTAAGTTCCCCGGCTTCTCATCGCGCGAGTGTCCCAACCTGGCCAGCGGACAGCGGCGGCCTTCAAAATACGTCGAGCTCACGTCGTAGAGCACCAACGAGCCTTCCTCCAGATGTCGTCGTGCCAGCCCCTTCTCGATCTTCTCTTGCCGCTCGAAAATCCAGTCCATGGCTTGGTACAGCCGATCCTCATCGATCCCCTCCAGCTCCAAGACCGAACCCAGCGACGAGATGGCGGTCTGCTCATCCAGGCCGCGCGCCGTGGCCAGTTTCGAAGCCGGCGATAAAACGCGGGCTACGATCAGCGCCATCACCACATCGCGCTCGGGGGAAGGGGTACGCGCCACCATCGCCTCCAGTCCCAGGCGACGAACCGTCCCCAGGACGGCGGCGACATGACCGTGAGGGAGGGAGCGTTCGATCGCCAGTGCCGCCGAGGCGGGAAGCAAGGCTTCGCCTTTCAGCACCCGGCGGAGGAGATCGACGCGGGGAGCAGGCCACTCGGAGAGGTTGGCGAGGGTGCGCTTGACAATCTTTTTGCCTTGCCGGGAGCTGTCGCGGAGAAGGATGGCGGGCGGGGAGTTGCGGTTGGGCACGATATCGATGTACATGGGCCAATGTATATCACACTAATCTGTGGAAATGAATAATAACTGTTAACTTACATGGGTACATATAAAACAGCGCAAAAGCAGCAAAGCACGCTATGTGAAGTGTTTAGGGATTCAAATGCGAGATTTTTCCGGGGAACTTCGGTCTAGAAAGACGCCGACCCCGACATCCCCTCCTGAAGTAAGCCAAGGCGGACGCGAAGCTGAAGTAACTTGCCGGAGTTCGGCCCTGGTCCTGACCTTCGTTGCAGAAAGAGCATTCTTCACCAAGACGCGGCCGGTGGCGCGGGATCCTTGGGGGGATCTACGCCGCCTTCCGTTTTTGCTCTGAAGTGATTCTTGCTCCCCGAAAATTCTGAATATAACTCATTGATAATGCATATACTTACAGCCGTCGTCTTCGGTCAAAAAGGCGGGTAAACGATGGGGTACTGACGGTTCCTAGAACTGTCGCTCACTTGCAAGTAATTTAGATTTAAGGACTTGTAACGCCTACTGCAAGACCGCTGCAATATCTTGTGAGTCTTTCCGCCGATCTCATCGAAGAAATAAATAACTTCGACACATTCAGGGCGCCTGCCAAAGCGTTTGTCATCCTTATCTTGAACTGCTCGCCACTGCTTGCGCTCACCGAGGACAGAATAGAGGACGTCCTCTATTCTACCCACAACTATTTTCGGCTTTAGAATCATACAGTTGTGAATTCCGAGGACAAAGGACAAACACGAGGACAAGCCGTGTCCTCGGCCTGTCCTTGTCCTCGGACCATTGAGTCTTTAGGCGACGCCCGTGTCGGCAGCCTCCGCCTGCCTCAAGAGTTCACGCGCCCCATTCTGGCCGACCTGCCTCAGCAGCTCAGCCGCCCTATTCTTTCCGATGTGAAGTGCCCCCGCTAACGCCCTCACCGTCAGTTCTTTTTCTTCCCCGACCACAATCTTAGGCACCAATCTTTCCTGTCGCTGATGCAGCAACCCCGAGCCTGGCCTAAACTCAAACTCCATGAGCTGGGACTTTCCCGTGCGAAGTAATAGCTGTACGTATCTGACTTGCGTCTCCTGATCCATCGTGATGTCCATAATCGTGTCCGCTTTCCGCGCCCACGCTGACGAGCCGAACGCTCTATCCCGCGGCGCGGTGTACTGCTCCTTGGGTTTCATTTTTGGCTGACCGACGGTGCCTATGATCGAGATGTGGGAGTGTTCCCCTACGCTGCGCACAGCAGTGGCCAGCGTGGAGACGTGCTTCATGTCCTTCGCATCTTCCGACCACATGTCCAGACCTTCGACCAGCATGGCCTCTGGCTTGACATCCCTTTCCTGATAGATTTCCGCTATCGTCTGCGCTGGCGGTTTGGAGCCGTCCACCACCACGTACGGTGGAGGATCTCCGAGCATTCCCATGGCATCCAACTGCCGTTCTAACTCCTGCTGCGAGCGGTCCTGCCACACAACCAAATACTCTCGTCCCGTTCCCCGCCGTCCGAAAACTTCTGCCCGGTCTCTCTGCGCCTTCAACATCTGCAACGCGAGCGTGGTTTTCCCATTACCAGACGAGCCTTGAATCAAAGGCAATGATCCAAGCGCAAACACACCGTGCTTTTCGCCGGCAATTGGCCCCAACAGGAAATCGTAAGCCGTCCCTCGTACTGCCGGCGCTTCTAATTTGGGCATTAATATAGTTGACAGACTAGACTAAATCTGGCACAATTTAAGCATGGAAACGCCAGACAGCCTTCGAAATGCGATTGTTTACTTCGACGAGTTTGAGCATTGCCGCGAATTCATGGTAGAGCTTCGCTGGCCAGACGGCAAGGTCGCATGCCCACGGTGCGGTTCGGACAAAATTTTCTGGATTGCGAAAGAACTGGTCTGGAAGTGCTATGGAAAACACGACCATGCCAAGTTCTCACTCAAGACGGGAACTATCTTTGAGGACTCGCCAATAGCGCTGCAAAAGTGGCTGCCTGCCGCATGGCTCATCATCAACTGTAAGAATGGGATCAGTAGCTACGAAGTGGGTAGGGCCTTGGGAGTCACTCAAAAGTCCGCATGGTTCATGATGCATCGGATTCGGCTGGCAATGCAGAGCGGCACATTCGAGAAGTTGTCAGGCGAAGTCGAAGCCGACGAAACTTTCATCGGCGGCAAAGCACGGAACATGCACGTGAGCAAACGCCAGCGCAGAATTACTGGCACAGGCGGAAAAGACAAGACCGCAGTCATGGGAATCATGGAGCGCGGCGGTAAAGTCCGCACGGTAGTGATTCCGAATCGCCGCAAGAGCGCACTACAAGCCGAAGTGAAAAAACACGTTGAAGCTGGCGCTGCACTCTATACGGATGCGCTGCTCTCATATGAAGGATTGGCTACCGACTATGCGCATCAGGTCGTAGACCACGCCGTTCAATATGTGGATGGGCGCGTACACACGAACGGTCTGGAAAATTTCTGGTCCCTCCTGAAACGCAGCATCTCTGGGACATATGTGAGCGTTGAGCCGTTCCATCTTTTTCGATACCTTGATGAGCAAGGCTTTCGTTACAACGAACGAAAATCCACAGATGCGGAGCGCTTCGTCACGGCGATGAAGCAGATCGTTGGCAAGCGCCTCACCTTCGATGAACTCACCGGCAAGGCCAATAAACTCCAATTACAAACGCGCCCCTGAGAAAACGACAGGGGCGCGGGAAACAAAAATGATAGCCAAGATGCCACTGTTTCCGCCATTGCCGTGTGGGCGATGGCGAAGATCTGCGGGATGCCGTACAGTAAGCTAGCAGAAGAGAATGCTTTTACACAGTTCGTAAGGCCGTAAAAAGCCGCACGGTGCCAGCCGTGAGCCCGTCCTTCATTCTGAAGGATAGGCGAAGTGTACGCCAAACTCAACCCCAATACGCTGCAATCTGCTGCTGCTTGCCGTGACAGGGCTAGTGCTTTGCTTTTTCCCAAGTCTCCCGCGCTATGGGGATACCAGCTCTAAAATTCTCACAAGGATACATTCCACCTATGCTCATCGTTCCATTCTGAATCTTAATGTTGAAACGTGGCAGCAATTCAAGGCAAACGTCCTTCGAGATGGGTTCGCCAAAACCATTAACGTAAGTGAGGAGACCACGCGCTTCGGTGAGGTCATGCCCGGGCCAATCCTTAGGCCACGTCTCTCGGATAATAGATGGATTCTCGGTATGAATCCACGGCACATTCCAAATGTGCGGATAGAAGAATTCAGGCCAAGTCCCACTGCCTTTAATTCTGTTTGGTGTGTCATCAAAGATGAGCGGAGTCCCTACTGTTTTCAGGCTTCCATCGGTTTCGAACTCTTGCCTGGTTACTTGCAGTCGAACATGTACGTCGGTAGCGGTAACCATCCCAACATTATGAACTCCACCGGGCAGCCCCCCTGTAGAGGGATCTGGATCGCGAATTTCGAATTGCAAGAAAGCAGCCTGTGTACCGACAATTTGCTGCCTCATCAAAGTGGTCTGTTGTTGTACTTGGCCAAATGTTTTGTCCATCGCTACTCGCTGTTTTCTGGCTTCGCACGCATACCAAATGACAGCGGCCAAGGTCAAAACTTCAAGAGCGACTCTAGTGTATTGAAGCCGTTGCTTCTTTATCTGTGGTCGTTTTCGTGCTGTTTTTTCGGCCTCTGGGACATGAAGTTCGGCCCGCATAACTGGTGGCTGGCTTTGATATTGTTTCTGGGCGGTATCGTTGGCCTTATTTACAGCACTGGTTTGTTGTTGGACGCGGAAGCTCAGGATGGACAATCTGTCCGCCAGCGTGCGCAGTTCATCGCGGAATTTCGTCAGAATAGCGATCAACCGCTGATTGAAATAGTCCATAAATTTGAGCTTGCCGTGACAGGGCTATTCGCAACCGCCCCGCACTTAGTTGGCCCAAAACCCACCGAAAAAATAACGATCGACGAGCAATTTGGGCGCGTCCACATTTCGGCCGACGATAATCAGCATTGGATGAAAACGGTCAGCGGGATTCAATTGTCTAACCTCGTAGATAAATCCCGTCTGATGATGCCCAGACTCAAAAGTAAATTGATAGTCAGCGCACCCGACCACGATTGGATAAATCTCCTGGCTACCCGGGAAAAACCGATCCTTGCGAAAAATTGTGGAATCAATACTTGGCTTATCAATAGCAACGTCAACAGTGTAGGGAGAGGGAGACTCGTCCTCGGGAAACAAACTAAGCGCTCCTCCAGCCAATCCCTGTGGGTCTATTTTCCTCTCACGCGCTATAGCGCATACTTCTTTTTGGTGTTCGATAGATTTCGTAAAAACTTCGTTACCGAGAACGGGGAACATTCTGGTCTCAATCGTTACCCCCGCTGCGACAGAATGGCCGACATTCTTCAACGCGAATTGCAATCCCAGATTCGCGTAGCCGGAACTGGAAAAGGTGAATGGACCGTGGCTGACGAGTTTGACTTTTATCCACGGCCGTTCCGACATTTCAAGTTGCTTCGCGGCAGTATCAGCGGCGCTCTTGGCGGCATCGGCACTAACTTTGAGTTGGATCAATTGATAGGCAGTCAGTGCAGTGTAGGCGGCAACGACAAACAACGTGCCGATCGATACCGCCAACTTAATCCACTCTATTGGGCTGTGGGATGGTTCGCGTGTTTTGTCCTTGCGTGCGGGGGTTGCTTGCTCGCTTATTTTGGCAAGTATGAATTCATTGGCCTCGGCGTGTTTTTGCTGGGCATTGGCAGCCTTCTCTGCGGCTTGGGTATGTTTCTCTATCGAGTCTCGCAGTTCTATTAAGAATTTCCTCGATTCCTTGCGGACTTTTTTAGTGAGGTTGATGAACTGCCGCGTAACATAGTCCATATTAAGGAACCTGAATACCAGGAAGGGCCGAACGCGAGGAAAGACTTTGAGCGCACGATGGTAGCACTTTAAACAATAGCGGAAAATAGAAAAGGCCCGATTAGTAGTCGGACCTGAGGCACTGCGTCTTGGGATTTCAGTATGACAGCGCCTCGCACAAGAAGTCAATGCTGTAGTCGCGTGCGGAGGTACGCGTCATGTCTGATCGGGAAAGGTCTCGAATTCACGAGGTTTCATCCCTGTGTGTCATCGCCGTATCACTCCCAGTCGGAATTTGGTGGTTATTCCGAGCGCCAAACTCTGGAAGGGCGGGAATTTTACTCGCTCTCGTGGCTACCCTAATGCCACTGTGCTGGGACAAGGTTGGCGTCTATTTCAGATCGGCGTGGATAGCCACCATATTTCTTCTCTTTATCGTAGAAACTCGTGCCATCAACAAGGATCGACAGGACTACATTGATTCCCAGAAGGCACTTAGTGACGCGCAGACGCAAGGGTTTAAGGACTTGCTTACACAGGAGAAAAAGGACGTTAGCGATTTATTGCAGCAAGGGGCAAAAAACGTGAAGAACATTCTTGATCAGGAACAACAGAATTTCAATCAGGCTCTTGTAGAATCTTCCAGAAGAGATCGGCAAGAGACCAAAAGATTCGCGGCGCTACTGGGAGAACAAAAAAACCTGTTTGATCAGCAACGCGAAATGATCGAATCTCTGAACGGCCATCTGTTGCCTGGAAGTGCCCCAATGCCATCTATGGCAGAGCTTTTCTGCGATGGCATGAAGGTCGACAGTGAGGATTACTTCATCGTCACCGGCGGCCTTACTAATATAGTGCACAAGTTCCCATATTCCGTGCTTGTGGTTCATGGAAAGAATGTAATCAGCATCTCAAAGTCGAATGATGGATCATTGGTGTTATTCATTGACGTAATCAATAAAGACGGGTCGCTCATAGTTAGATTTGATGAGGAAGGATTTGTTGTCAATCCGAATCTGATCAAGGGGCATCCTAACAAAAGCACTCTAGTGGTCGAGGATTTGTATGGCAACGAGGTGTTAAGGGCCCAATACGAGAACAAACGCTTACTCAGATTACAAGGGAAAATATCCGTGGACGGGCAGGTGGTCACTATCCCGTTCGCCCGATCTCTCACTCCTGCGCTTCGCACGTGGGGGGTGCCATTAATGTCCAATAATGGCGCGATGAAATAGAACGAGTCGAGAGATTACTTCTGTGGTGGGATTAAACGTTTCAGGCTTTCTCTTGCTGACCTTCACATCTTCCCGACGGTAGCCATCGCTTGAGATGAAAGAGTAGAATGATCGCGTGAAGCGCGCCTCATTCGACTCTACGCCTGAGTTTCAGCACTTCAAGACCGTCATGCGGAAAGTGCTGGCAGTTCCTAAGCCAGAATTAGATGAAATGGTGCGAGTCTCCAAAGAATTATCACCCAGGAACGGCGATCCACACGCACCGGGACGCAAGCGAGCCAAGCGCTTGAAACGCTCTAAGCGATAAATCATCTCTCTGGAGCAATCCCATGTGCAAAAATAAAGTTTAAAAAGTTGCTTCGCGTCCCAAATTCTGGGTTACTATCAATCCATTAAACCCAATCAAGCAGCCCGCAAAGCTTTTATGGTGGGCGGGGAGATGATCAGATGAATTCCGACATTGAAAAAGCCGTGGGCATCATCGAGCAGCGCATCCTCAATCTTCAGCAGATCAAGAGCATGCTACTCGCTGAGTTCAACGGCACCGCCGTACCCACTGGTGGCGCCGCGAAGCGGCCCACTAGCAGCAGTAATGGCAATGGGAATGGAAACCAAAGCCGCAAAGATCAACTCGCGAAATTCCTTGTTGAGCACGGCCCGTCTAGCCGAGCGACGATCAACGACAAATCTGGAATCCCGAAGGGGACGATTGCGAACCTACTCAACAAGCCGGGATTCGTCCGCCGCGATCGGAAGTGGACGGTGAGCGCAAGCTCTGCGACGCAGGAGACCACGCACTGAAAAGGATGGCCGACGATGAAGTTAGAGATTTAGCCCCAATGTCTCCCAGAACTGACGGCTCATGCTGGGAGGGGCCATAACCAAGCAGCGAAAGGCCGCATCCCCGTTCATCTGGCCAGACGGCGTGGGATACGGCCCATGTGAGCTAACAATTCGCTCTACAAACGGAGTGTATCACTAACCCGGCGCGGCCTAGAGGTGAAATTCTAGGTTCGCGCCGTTCTGTGTGCGCAAAGTGGCCTGTCACGCCACCAGAGCGAAGATTATCGCCCCGCGTCTAGTCTGTCAACTATATTAATGCCCTAATTTGGCTCTGCCCAACATCACTACCGGCCCGCGGTCCACCGGCTCTCGTTCCATGATCCAGCGCACCATCCCAAGAACTTTGTGGGCTTCCTTGGGCGGGTCGCAGTGCCGCTCATTCAGAGCCTGTACAGCCTCGAACATTTCTTCTTCGGTCTTGCTTCCATCCCACAACTTCGCAGCTTGGGACATAAGCATCGGATGCCGTCCTTCCCCTTCACCGTACTTCTTACCCTGAGTTGGCAGAGGGGCCGACAAGCGAAGACCGGAGCCCATTTTCAACTTCACCAGGTCAGCCACAAGCCAGTCTGGAATCTCCACGATCGGAGCATCCACTGTGCAGGTGTACTGCATACCCTCCGGATGGATCGAGCCTTCCGCCACGACATAGCGGTTAGTCTGTTTGAACTCGAAGATTCCGGGGAGGTCCAGATTGCCCGCTGCACGAGACTCTTTAGTCTGCCGGAAGTAGATGTGTGGCCGATTCGCTCTAGCTTGGACCGTGTACGTCTGCGGCAACTGGCGACTCAGCTTGTCCCGTAGAGTGTTGACGTCATCCGATTCGAGAATGCAGATATCGTCGGACGCGGCCACACCAAAGTTGCAGCCGGGGAATTGCGCTTGCCAAGCCTCGATCTTCTGAGGGTCTGAGCTGGCCATTTCGGGCCAACGATTGAGCAACGGCTCTTTGCCACGGGACTTGACAGGGTCTGAGCTGGCCATTTCGGGGGGTGAATACTCAGACCACGGTTGTTGGCGAGGTAGAGAGGGTTCATCGCGCACCTCCCGACACCACATTACAGGTCGGCGCGGCGTCCTCGAGCTGGGCAATCCAGCGTTCGAGGCTGTCGCGCCGGAAACAAATTCTCTTCCCCAGCCGCAGGTGCGGTATCGGAATGCGTTGACGAGCACGGGCGCGCGCTCTTGTGTGCTCGTAAAGTTGTGATGGTTTAATGCCGAGAAGCTCGGCGGCTTCGGTCAAATTCAAAATGAGTTTTGTATTGGAGTGTTCGGACACAGAGGTCTCCCAGATGTCCTAGGAAGATTCTCCGTGGGGTGTGCATTGTACCGGCACACCGATGACGCGAGGGGCCGACGGCACTCCGCTTTTGCGGACCGCGCCCACACCCCCTTTAGCGGAGGTGCCCTAATTCCGGGCTGTTGCCCGTGCCTACGGAACTGCGAATCATCCGACTCCGCCTCAGCACCTCGTTTCAGCGCCCTAGCGGTTCGGTACGATCCCAGTATGTGCAATCCCGAGGCCAAACGTCGCCTAATAAAACCAAGAGGATGAGGGTGAAGGTTAGCCCGAGGTGACCGCAAACTTTTTCCGTATCGGGAATGTGTTTTCCGAAGGTGTTCTGAAACCGGTGGCTGGCCCTAGAATTTGGCATCCCTTTTTGTGCTGTACCCCCATGCTTGCATTGCCTTCCACGCCTTCCTGTCGAATTTCTCCTCATCATCGTCCCGAGCGCCGCGCCATGATTTGCTTGTAGATGGGCAACCCGAAGATCGATTCTTCCAATTTCTTCCACCTCACTCCTTGAAGAGCGCCCACCGGGGCGAACCCCAAGAACTCAGCTCGCTTCACCAGGCCAGCGTAGCTGAGCGTTGTTCGCGTTTCGTGTTTGAGCTGAACGATAACTTCTGGCGTGCAACCACCCATGGTGACACCTCTCGCCTGAAGGTCGCTGGCAAACTCGCCCTCCGGGTAGATCAACTCGGCCGCGAACACCTCGGCTCCTATCTCGATTGGTTCCGTCTGGTTTGAGTAGTCGCAATAGGAAACGGAGAGATTGGAATCGGCGAGGTGATGCTTCAATTCGTGCGCCATGGTGAAAACCATGGGATCTTCCGGCAGGCCCTTGCTTAGCATGACCGTCGGACCGAGCTCATCGTTAAAGTAGGCGCCCCGCAGGTTCTTGAGCTTGTGATCCCACAGGTCGATGCGGATGCCTTGATTACTGTAGATACGGCGTAGATCTGAACGTAGAACCCGCACCGACGAGATCCCGTACTGAGCACGGGTTTCTCGGGCCAGGTTTTTCAGCGCATCATAGTACTGCGACCGCGACATAGAGTCATTTGCGCTTCCGGCCTGGACTCTTCGGGGTATACATGGTCCGGGCGCGCCTGAACTCGGCGTACCGACGGAGCTCGAGCAGATCGCCAGCGTTTAATTTCTGCGCTGTTCTCAATAGCGCTTCGACATTCTTGGTCTTCTCGTCCTTAGTCTCTACCCGTGGAAAGAAGTCTAAGATCGAGACGCTCAGCTCTCTGGAGAGAGCCTCCAAATCATTGAGCGTTGGTTCGTAAGTTCCCGTCTCCCACCTTGAGATCGTGTTCGCTGCGACACCCAGCTTATCGGCAAGTGCCTCCTGTGAAATGCCCGTTTCCCCAAACCCGGTGCGGATTTCCTTGATTCTCTGCGAAACGAACGCGCGGATGCCATCTTCGGGTGGCATTCAAGATCCTCCCTGGCTGCAAATGGTATATCGCCAAAGTTGACGGTGGCTAGTGCCTTGTGATGTACTTATAAAGGAAGTCATTTACACGCTATCAGTATATCGACGGTTGTTCTTCCTGCGGGAGGATTTGATGGCAACTTCCCCGATCAAGGCCATAGCATTCGACTCCATCGACGAGTTTCTCGCCGCGATCTGCGAGAAGCTCCAGCTTAGCCCTACAGAATACGGTTTGGCCAGGCAGCGATACGAGAGCATCGGTGGTTACCTCGATCAGCACCAACAACTGTCTCGCTTCCACCCTACAGTATACCCGCAAGGGTCCGTTCGGTTAGGGACGACGGTGAAACCCAAAGGCAGGCAGGAGTACGACATCGATCTCGTCTGCGAACTCAGTATCAACGCCGCGACCGTCCGCAACCCGGTCATGGTCTTGGACCTGGTCCAGGCTGCAATCGAAGAGAACCTGATCTACCGCTCGTTGGTGGAGCGTAAGAACAGATGCGTTCGTTTGAACTACGCGGGAAAGTTCCATCTCGATATTCTTCCGGCGATTCCCGACCTGGTCTTCGGCGGCACCTGCGTTCTCGTTCCGGATTGCGAAGCGGGCGATTGGAAAGCCAGCAACCCAAAGGGTTACGCGGGATGGTTCGATGATCGTTGCAGCTTCCGCCCCTCTGAGGTCCTAGCCAAGGCCGCGCCGCTGCCGGAAGCAGAGGCGGTGGCTGCGAAGGCAGCCCTCAAGCTCGCAGTGCAGCTAGGAAAGCGCGCGCGTGACGTTCAATTCGCTAGCAACCCTGATCTCGGTCCGCGATCGATCATCCTGACCACCTTGTTCGCGTTGCACTTCGCAGGGGAAAAATCGGCCTACGAGACCATCGGCAATATTCTGTCGCGCATTCTGCGGAGCTTGCCAGCGGTAGGTCGCCTTGTCGTCCTTAACCCGATGAACGCCCAGGAAGATTTCAGCGAAACGTGGCAAGAGAACCGCCGATATCTTGCCTTCGTCAACTTTATCCGTGAGTTCAAAACGCAGTGGGAAGCGCTGGGCGAGGCGAGCGGCATACACAATGTGAAAGTGATCTTGGAGAAATTGTTCGGTGAGGATGTGACCGTGGAGGTTGTCGAGGATCAAGTAAAGAGGGTGAACGAAGCGAGGGAGAGGAACGCTTTGTCGATCTCGGCGGCAGGAATTTTAACGCGTGGACCTTCTTCTGTTGTGCGACCAACGCCACGGCACACGTTCCATGGCAAGTAGAATTAGGCGCCGTGCACTGACCGTGTCTGACCAGTGCAAGGACATGCGGCAACAGTATCGGGACTTCGTGCCGCACCGTTCCGAGGCGGGTATGGTCTGGACCGGACCGATAAAACCGGCACCACTCTGCCAAACCTACGTCATTGATATAGTCTACCGGCGACGCGACTACCCGCAGGTGTGGGTTCGCCAACCTCAGCTGTGCGTACGTATAGAAGACTATAAGGTCGTGCACATTTTCCGCGAGGGTTGCCTTTGCCTTCACGCCGAGGATGAGTGGGCTCCCTCGATGCCCATCTCGGCTACCATCGTCCCGTGGGCCGCAGAGTGGCTCCTCTACTACGAACTCTGGCTAGCAACGGGCAAGTGGTACGGCGGAGGAGAGTATCGCGTCGCGTCAAGAAGAAGTGCCTGAGGACAAACTGTGTTCAAAATACTCTCCTTGGATGGCGGCGGCATAAAAGGGGTCTTCGAGGCGTCATTTTTGACAGCCGTCCAGAGCGCAGCGTCGTCACCACTGGCGTCGTACTTTGATCTCATCAGCGGGACTTCCACCGGCGGCATCATTGCGATCGGGCTGGGACTCGGGCTCTGCCCGGCCGATCTTCTGGAGTTCTACAAATCGTACGGTCCCCAGATTTTTGACCGTTACGGAGGTCGCCTGGCCAGCTCATGGTACTGGCTGAGTGACAAATTGAGGAACCGATACCCTGCCGAAAGACTTCGTGCAGCGCTTGAAGAGACTTTCAAGGAGAAAAAGCTCGGAGACGCAACTACCAGGCTCCTGATCCCCGCCTTCAACCTGAGCGCCGCGGAGATACACGTTTTCAAAACTCGTCATCATCCGCGGTTGCAGACGGACTACAAGGTCCGAGCTGTGGACGTCGCGTTGGCGACGACGGCGGCGCCAACGTATTTTCCAACTCACAGGTCTGAGGAGATGCTCCTCATCGACGGGGGCGTTTGGGCAAACAACCCGACCGGCATGGCGGTGGTTGAGGCGGTGACAATCTTGGACGTTCCTCGCTCCGATATTCAAGTGCTTAGCATCGGGTGCACACAGGAGGTTTCCGATCTGTCGCGTGGTGGTTCGGGCGAATTGCAATGGGCACGTCGTGCCCTCGATTGCGCTCTTGCGGGGCAATCCTTCGGTTCGATGGGCACTGCAGCCATGCTAGTTGGACACGAGCGGATACTTCGAGTTAACCCTCCGGTGCCCAAGGGGAAATTTTCGCTCGACTCGGCGAAGGGTATCGATCAACTTGAAGCGTTGGGGACGTTCGAGGCCCGGAAAGCGCTTCCCGAATTGAACAGAAGGTTCCTAGGAGAAACCGCCGTGCCCTTTGTCGCGCCAAAGTAAATTAAGCCCGACGTCAGTAAACGGTGTTCTTTTGGGATCCTTTGGCCTTGAGAGTGTGATGACGGTTGAGCACCGACATCACAAATTAACCAGTGCTCAATGCAGCACCGATCAACTCAGTCCAACGGTAGCCCACATGCACCCAAGCCCTGTTCAAGTTCTACGCATATCCGGTTGACACCGCGAGTACTGCAAAGTCCACTGCAAGATCCTTCCCGAATGTGCCCGAAATACGCCGAAAACGGTGCAGTGACGCCCAGCTAAGTCCATGAAAACGCCTGCTGGGCGCGGTTTTTGCAGGATTAGGAAACCGCTGCTCTATCCATCTGAGCTACGGGGCCGTTCGTTTGATTGCATTAGTTTACAACGCTGAGCCCAACGGAATCTTCTCGACGGATCTACAGTTTTCACCCGATATTACTTTGAAAACCGCCAGAATTATTCTCTCCGCAGTTTCTTAGAAGGTGAAGAAAAAGGGGACGCTCACTCTCCCAGCCAGATTGGCGGGCGTCCCTGGATATGCTTCTAAACTTAAGGCTGCGACTGTTCCACTGAGGAGTCTTTTCAACTGTCAGCGGCACCTGCTCTGGATCACTTCTATTTATTTAACCCGCTGGGCTTGATTTCCACGCAGCAACCTGGCTCCGTAGAATGTCCAGCCTGTTTAGCGCCTCCGCGATAGCGCGGTTTTCTTCACGCGTGCCGCCGTGATTGAGGGAAAATTCGTGAAGTCTAGCATGGATCGCGAATTCTGCCGCCTCGATACGCTTCTCCAATTTCGACCCATCCGTTTCGATTATCGCGGCCCTGTAAAGCTTTTCCCATTCGTTAGCCATGGCATTACGACCCCCTGAAATCGACAGCCGTTGGCACTCGGTTAGGCTGCCGTCCTGCGCTGCGTCCCAAACGCCTCGGGAACTGTCTCAACCGCGATGGCCCGCAGATAGCGTATGTGATCCCTGATAGCGGCTTTGAGTTCCGGCAGAATGGCGTCCAGTTCGTTCTGAGTCTTGGCGGCGATGGCCCGATCAGTGAGCAGACGTATGCGGTCTTCGAGGCTGGACGACATGGATGTGGTTAAAGGTGTCACATTAGGTCGGGGAGCGCGATACGGTATTTCCCGTAGGCTACCTGATTTTCCCGGGAGACTGATAACCGTTGGCCTGTGAGAAATTGTGTTCACCTGTTCCCATTGCGGTGGTCGAACGCTGGGTTTCGGAGCCGAACAGTTACACGATAGACATGGCAGGGACATGTATGCACGGTGGGCCTGTGGGCAGGAATTTGCTCGTAAACGACATCCCGATGACGGAACAGCAATACCGCGATGGAAGCAAGATTCAGTGAACCAGTACTTTAGCAACCGTAATTATCGAACGCAGTATCGGTCGCGAGTGAACCGCTGATTCTGGTGTCCACTGCACGCTTCGCACGAGCGTGACGCTCGCGCCTACATTGGACGGCGGGCCAGGGTGCGAATCTGGTTCAGGTAGTCGATGTAGATCGGGATGGGAATATCTGGGGAGTCGCCGTCGTTCAGGAAGTGGGAGAGGCGGATCTCCATGGGGATTGAGCTGATCACTTCGCGGAAGCGGGGCATCTGGAGATATTTCACTCGCCAGATTTCCAGCATCAGAGAGCGGAAGTCTTGGCTGATGAAGCCCATTCTGCGCTCGCCCAGGTAGACGGCGTCGAAGTGGCGGTCTGCCAGGATCTTTCGAATGGGATCGTCGGGTGTCGAGAAAGCGTAGGCCAGATGGAACAGATCAGCCAAGTCGCCCCACAGGACTTTTTCTTCGAACGCACTGAAGCGGAACGGAGCGGCGCCGCGCTGCTGCATCAGGCGGGCATGATCGTCGGAGCGCAAGCCGTGACCAGCCAGTTCGCCACGAAACCAGGCGATCCGTTCCGGGGCCAGGTTATGGCGCAGGAACTCTACTGCGTATGCGTTGGGCAGATACAGTTTGGGATCGGCGTCGAGACGGCCGAGCCACGGGCGCCAGTCTTTGTGTTCGAGCACGGCCAGCAACTCCGCCAACTGAGCAACCGTGATGTCGGGGTGATATTTCACCGCCTGCCAGAAATGCTCCGTGGAATCGTAGGTGGAGCCGTAAAGCGGGATACCTTCCTCAATGGGATACCAATTGGAGAGCACACGCGCTGGAATTGACGGCGCAGCGCTCCAGCAGTTCAGCGAATGCTTCCACTTCTCCTGCACTGCGAGAAACGCCTCGGCGTATCCCGGCGGCACCGGTTCTTTCACTTGCGCCAGGGCTTGCCGCAGTTCTTCGGTGGTGTGGGTGACCAGCGCTTCAAGGGGGCGTTCGTCGGTCATGGAGACGACGCGGCTCTCGATTCCGCGACGCAGCAGTTCGCTGGCGAGATGCTGCCGCCCGGCACTGTCCAGGCCGGTCTTCCAGTGCTGGGTTTGGGATTCGATGTAGGGGAACAAAACGGCGAGTGTCTTGAACTCGATGAAGCCGTGCAGCGCGAAGGTGACCGGGTGACCGTCTTTTAAGATCGTGGTCGAGGGTGTGACGATTGCCTGGAGCGAGATCTGTTCCGCGTGCAGAGGAGAAATCAGGATTCCTGCAACCATAGCAACGCGGATCAGCATTCTTCGTGCACTGCCACAGTAGCTTTTTTCGGAGAATTCCTTCATTCTCACCACCTGGGTACCTCGGGGGCTGAAGCCCGATCCAGTTGCGAATTTCTATTGCAGGCCTAAAGGCCTGCTCCACCCGCTTTGGAACGGCCTTGCACTCTTCGTCGGAAAACCGACCCTGTCACTTTTCTGGGTCGAGCATCGCTTATTCCGGCAGAATTCATGGTCTTCCCCCCCGAAGGACCCCGCGTCGTCCATGAAAGAAGGGAAAACGCGGGGTCTAGCCTAGCAACTGCGGCAAGGCCTGTAAGTTGTTGTCGGAGCCGAGTGGCCGCTTCGCTACGTGAAGCAAACCCGCAGTCCCCTGGGTGCTGCACGCTCTTGCCGCGGAATCACGGAAACTATGCCCGCGCACTTCAGCTCTGCACCAAGATGCATGGGATCCCCTCGACAAGCTCGGAGCAGGCTCTTCGACTCCACCAGCTTAAGATGACATTGCTAGTTTTCCGCAAACTAGTCGTGTGACCGACCGTTTCTGGCAGTTTCCGCCTGCGCCAACAATCTTAGATAAAGCATGTAGAACACGATTCCAAGATTGATAGCAGCACGGCCACGTGAATGGGCGTCGTCCGTCGCACGACTTCATAGACTTCGAAAGGCACATAGAGCGCCCCCGAGATCAGCGCGAACCATTCCGCCCAGGTCCGTTCCAGCCACAGCCCATAGGCCTCGACGAAGCGGACGACAGAGTAGGCCGCCGCCCCAGCCGCCAACGCCCATAATTTCGCGTCGGTGACATTGTCTGCCAGGTTCAGAAAGACTTGCGCGTAGTGGTGGCGATCGGGATTCAGTGCAGGAATCTCAGCAGGGCCTCGGCCGCATCCCAGGCGTCCTTGTGGACCATCGACACCGCGCCAAAGCCCAGCAGAAGCACGACCAGGCCCTTGCCCAGCTCCAGTGACGCCACGGCGCGCAGGGCGGTCCGGCGGCGATGCCGCTCCGCCGCCTTGGCGTGGGCTACGATTGCTACGGCCACGTGGTCCATGAGAATTCCGCGATTACCTTCCTGGCTGCAGCAGCAATTGTTCCGCCGGCGAGAACACCCGGCCGCGAATCAGCATGGTACTGATCAGCGAGGTCAAACCCGAAGCCGCGAAAATCATGGCCAGCACTACGAACTGGTAGATGGCCGCGTACACTGGGCGGGCGCCGGAAAGCAACATGCCTGCCATCAGCCCGGGAATCCATACGATGCCGAGCGAGCGCAGTGAATCGATGGCCGGAATCAGGCTGGCTTCGAAAGACGCCTGCACGTAGGGCGAAACGCTGTTGCGGGCCTCCGCCCCCAGCGCCAGCGCAGTTTCAATCTCGCCTGCGTGCGCCAGCACGTCGGAGCGAAAGCGGTTCAGCGCGAGACTGTTGGTGTTCATGGCGTTCGCAATCAACATGCTCCCTACGGGAACCAGCGACGTGATCGCGGTATCAATCACCCCCAGCGACGTCATCAGGGCAATGATGGAACCGGCGCCGGCCGCGATGGCCCAGGCGGAGACGCGAAACGCGTCGGGCATGCCCTTGGCGCGACGCGCTGAAGTCGCGCCTGCCGCCACAATCATCCCGGCCAGCAGGATGCCACTGGTCCAGCGCGGAGCGCGCAAGAGAATGACGAGAATTGATCCCACCGCGATGATCTGCACCAATCCGCGGACCATCGCGATCAAGGTCTCACCTTCCAGATGAATCCCCCGGCGGCGAGCCAGCACGACCACCAGCAACGCCACGAGCGCGGCCACCAAGGCCTGGGCGAAACCCAATTGTAGTTGGGAGTGGAAAAAGAGTCTAAGCACGTAAGACCTCCCCTACCGGACCGGCGCGCACGATCCGACCGCGCTCGAGCACCAGCGCCCGACCGGCCAATCGCACGGCCTGGGCAACGTCGTGGGTGACCATCACGCAGGTCAGTCCCTGATCGCGCACCACTTTCTGAATCGCAGCCTCCACTTCGAGTTTGGCGGCCTCGTCCAATGCCGAAGTAGGTTCGTCGAGCAGAAGCACCAGCGGCGAATTGGCCAGGGTGCGAGCCACGGAAACCCGCTGGGCTTCGCCTCCGGAGAGATTGGCGACGTCGCGTCCGGCGTAATCTTTAAGACCAACCTGGGCCAACAGTTCCTCGATGGCTTGGGGCGGCAACGTCTCACCACGCTGCGCCGGCCCGAAACCGAGATTCTCAGCCACGGTGCCAGGAAACAGATATGGCCGTTGCGTCACCATGCCAAGTTTGCGGCGCAATTCCCGCGGCTCGATATTGCGATAGTCGACGCCTTCGACAAATACCGTGCCCGACGTGGGCTCGTCGAGACGGTTGAGCAGCCGCAGCAGCGAAGTCTTACCCGAGCCGCTCGGTCCGGTGATGGCAAGCACCTCGCCTTTTTGCAATTCAAAGTTCGCATCCTGGACCAGAATTTTTTCGCCGACAGTCCGTCCCAGGTGTTCGGTTCGCAGGACGACAGAGCAGGATTCGACGGAGCGCCCATGACAGGATTCTCGTAGCGCCGCCGTTCCGGCGGCTGTCAGGCGGGCGCTACCTTGCTTCGCCCCGCACATTGGCGCGAAGTTCTTCGACAATTTCGCGCGCTGCCTTTCGGGCGGCCTCTTCCTCGGTGACACCGAACGAGATCGCGCCCACCCGGGCGTGGCCGCCGCCGCCGTAGCGCTCGCACACCTTGGCCAGATTGACGGTCGGCTCGGAGGGCGCCCAGGGGTTCGAGCCCACGGAAACTTTCACCCGGAAGCTGCTCTTGCTCAGGCCCACGCTGTAAATCGATTCGGGATGCAGATAGTAAGGCACGAATTTGTTGTAACCCTCGAGATCATGGTCGGTGATATCGAAAAAGAGGGTGTGATCTTTGGACTCGATTCGCTCTTTGAACACCGCAATCGAGCGCTGGTGGCGTTCGAGCAGCGGTGGCAGCAGGGGCGCCACGAAAGGCTCCTCCAGGATTTCCGCCAGCGGCCGGGTGGCCAGCAATGGAATGAGCCGCGGGACAAAGCTGTAGTCCTGCGCCGACTCGATGACCAGAGTCAGCTTCATGGCGGGCGCCTTCATTTCAACCGCGGTCTTGGCATCGGGATACATCGCGCCGTCGACGATGTCCGTCCAGTGCACCAAGTCGGCCACCGGGGCTGGGATCAAAACCGAAGCGCTGCTCCGCGATGGTGGCGATGAAGCTGGTGCAGGACTTGAAATCGGGATCGTAGAACTTGCGATTGCTCTGGTCCTGCTCGAAGTGGGCCGCGTCCTCGGGAGTGAGGAAGGCGCTCTGATGATGGTCGAACCACCAGGTGATTTTGGGGGAGCTGGAGTACTTGAAGTCCACGATGGCGTTTTCGTCGCCATCAAACTGTTTTTCGTCGAATAACGAGCCGGCGCGGTGCAGCAGGCCGGAGAAAACGAAGGTGACGTCGCTCCGTGATCCGCTCCCGGTAAAAGCGCGAGAACAGGGCGGCGGAGCGAGCCCCGTCAAAGCATTTGTCGTGATAGAAGACCCGAACTTTCAATCGTTCCCTTCAACGGTCCTGCCTCCCGCGCTTGCAGCGGCGATGCGAGGATGCGAACCAAAAGCTAATAGGAATGACATCCCGAAGAGGATCTGTCAAGGGAAGAACTGAACCGGTCTCCGGCATACGGGGCGGCGGAGACCGGCAATACGCGAAGAGCGGCGGCGAAATACTTCGCCGAGGCTCCAAACTTACGATGGCGTTGGCCTGCTTCTCCGCCAGGTCACCGATGACCGGCAGCTTGTACATCAGTCCCTGGTTGGCCTTGATCAAGAGGATGATCCAGATGATGAACGATCCCAGCCATATCAGCATGTGGAGAGGGAAAGTGATAAAGATCAACCCCGGAACAAAACCGATGATGGTCAGGCCGATCCAGATCGCGATCATCGCCACACAGAAGAAAATCATCTGGAAAGCATGGAACCGCACGAAGCGGCTCTTGTTATAGGGCTCCATCACCAGAAAAATGATCGCCGGAATGATGGTGATGTAGCACAACATGCCGACGACATTGTCCTGCATTCCGCCCGTCGTGCCCTGGGCAGCGGCCGCCGGCGGTGCCGCGGTGCGACTGCTACAGGCCGGACACATGGTCGTGCCGTCCGCGATCTGCGTTCCACACCCGCTACAAAAAGCCATTGACGTTCCCTCCCGTGATTGTGCAACTCAGCCCCCGGACACGGTCTGTCCGGCCCTGCCTGAACCTCGCGAAAGTTATCAGAATCAGCCTTGCAAGGCAAACAGAATCACTAACCGCCTGGCTACGCCCGCTACGTTCTTGCGATTGAGCCCGGCAGGGCCTTCGCTATCAATACGATATCGGCTGCAGCAACATTGACGAAAAATGTCTTGCCGGAGTACGGTGGAGCGATTTTCGGCGGGACTGAAGAATCCTGCGGGCCGCCACGGCAAGGAGGGACTAGCATGGTCTGTTCTCGATGCGGTCAGATAGCACCGGACGGGGCGACGTTTTGCTCTACTTGCGGCCAGCCAAGCCCGGCCACGAATGTGGGCTTTGCCGGGCTTCCGCCGCAAACGTCTACCGGCGTGCCAGGATCGGTCGTCGCGGAGAAAACCAGCGGCCTGGCCATCTTCGGGATCCCTTTTCTTTTTCCCCCTTTTTCCATCGTGGCTGTCGTATTCGGACACGTTTCTCTTTCACAAATCAAGAAGAGTGCAGGCCGTTTGGGGGGCAAGGGTTTGGCGATTGCCCGGCTGGTGCTCGGGTATCTTGGGATCGCCATGATTCCGCTCATACTGATTATTGCGGCGATTGCGATCCCGAACTTGCTGCGGGCGCGGATGCGGCGAACGAGTCTTCCGCAGTGTATTCGCTTCGCACCATCAACACGGCACAAGTGACCTATCAAGCCACCTTTGAAAAACTCAGATACGCTCCCGATCTGCAGTCTCTGGGTGGCTCTCTCCCGTGTTCCAGCACTCCGGCCACGGCCTGCCTGATTGACAATCGGTTGGCGGTCGCGGGCAGCTTGCCGGGCAGGAACGGGTATATTTTCGCCTTGACGCGTTCTGACGACGGCACCCAATACTTTGTAACCGCGTCTCCGGTTACGCCCAACCAAAGCGGTCGGCGCACATTCTGTTCGACCGAAGATGGAGTGATACGCGCCGCTTCGAGCGGGGCTGGGATTCCCGATCACGACGCCTGCGCGGCGCTGCCGGAGCTCTGATTTTAGTGTAGGCGCGAGCGTCCTCGCTCGTGATGGAGAAACGGGCGGAACAACCGTCGCTTTGTGGATCTTGCTCGGGTCTGGGCAGCTCCACACGGTCCGACTTCTCGGCTTGTGGTGGCACGAGGTAGGCGCTCGCGCCTACATTTGCCTGCATTTGTTTTAGCGGATGGCGCGTCATAGAATCAGAAGCTCAACATGGCGACCACCACGACTTCCGTTTCCCCTCCCCGTCAGCGTTCCGGCCTTGGGCGGGCCTTGGCGTTCGTTTTGATCGCTGTCTTGGTGCTTATCCTGGGAGCCCTGGCGTGGTTCTACTCCATGGCACGCTCCGCCCTGCCGCAGTTGGACGGCAGTTTGAAGGTTTCCGGTCTCTCCGGCCGGGTCACGGTGATCCGCGACGGGCATGGCGTACCGACGATTGATGCCACCAGCCTCGACGATCTCTTCTTTGCGCAGGGATTTGTGACCGCGCAAGACCGCTTGTGGCAGATGGACATGATGCGGCGATTCGCTGCCGGCGAAATTTCCGAGATTCTCGGCGATGAATTTCTTCCGCACGACCGGGAGCAGCGGATTCTGGGGATCAGAGTGGCCGCCCGGAAGGCGCTTGAGGTTGCCTCGGCGCAAGATCGTGCATACTTCGAGGCTTATGCGCGGGGTGTGAACGCTTATATCGAATCTCATCGCGACCGGCTGCCGATCGAGTTTCGCATCCTGCGGTATTCTCCGCGCCCCTGGGCGCCGGAGGACTCGACCTTGATCGCGTCCCAGATGGTGAAGGACCTGAACCATTATCCTTATCGCGACGCGCTTGATCGCGAGAAGATACTGGCCAAGCTCGGGCCGGAGCTGACCGCCGATTTGTACGTAAACACCTCCTGGCACGACCGGCCGCCGACGGTTGCTGCGTCCCGGTCTCGATCGGAAACTCGATCGAGACATAGACGAGGAGAATCCTCCGCGGCGTCCGCCGACGAGCTCGGTAGCGAGCACGGGAACGGGAGTTTCAGAATCTTGCCAGCACACTGGGAATCGGATTCAGACGCCCGCATGGTGGTCGGCTCGAACAACTGGGTGGTTTCCGGCGCGCACACGGTTTCGGGCAAGCCGCTGCTCTCGAACGATATGCACCTGGGGCACCAGATGCCGAATCTGTGGTACGAAGCCCATCTTCGTTGCGGCAACTTCGACGCCGCCGGAGTCACCTTGCCCGGCCTGCCCTACGTGATCGTGGGACACAATCAGCGCATCGCCTGGGGCTTCACCAATGTCGGGCCCACGGTGGAAGACGTTTACGTCGAAACCTTCAATCCCGGCGGGTCAATACCTGACGCCCGAGGGATGGAAAACGCCTGAGCACCGCAGCGAAGTCATTCACGTGAAGGGCAAGGCGGATGTGGCGGTGGATGTGGCGCTCACGCGGCATGGGCCGATCATCACCGAACTGGTCCCGGGTGAAACTCGCAAGCTGGCTCTGCGCTGGACGCTCTACGACGGCACGCACGATCCTTTTTTCGAAGTGGATTCGGCGCAGAACTGGGAACAGTTCCGCAGCGCATTTTCGGTGTTTGACGCGCCCGGACAGAACGTTGTGTTCGCCGATATGGATGGCAATATCGGGTACCAGGCCACGGGAAAGATTCCGATTCGCGCCTCCGGCGACGGCAGCCTTCCCGAAAACGGAAGCGACGACTCGCATGAATGGACGGGATACATTCCATTCGACAAGTTGCCCAGTGTTTACAATCCGCCATCGGGCATCATCGCGACCGCAAATGGCCGCATTGCGCCGGATGGCTATCCGTACTCGATCAGCACCGGGTGGGAAGCTCCCTGGCGCACCGCCAGAATTTATCGGGTGCTGGAGTCGGGCAAGAAATTCTCTGCGGCAGACATGCTGGCGCTGCAGACGGATATCTATTCCGACGCCGATCGTTTCTTTGCGGAACGGTTTGTCTATAGCGTGGACCACGCCAAGAAACCTTCTCCGCGAGCCCAGCAGGCAGCCGAAATCCTGCGGGGATGGGATGGCCGAATGACCGCGGATTCGGCCGCGCCGACAATCGCGTATCGGGCCCGCGCCGAACTTGACGCGCCTCCTGCTGGAACCCAAGCTGGGCGCCGCACCCACGGATCCCAGGCAAATTGAGGCCTGCTGAATTGGAAAACCTATTCCTGGGGAATGCAGTCGGTGTGGCTGGAAAATGTGGTGCATCACCAGCCCCAGCGCTGGCTCCCCGGAAGCCTATAGCAGCTACGATGAGCTGCTGGCGGCAGCTGTCGAAGCGGCGGTCAGCGGCGCCGGATGGCGCTCTCAGGACCTGGCGGCGTGGAAGTGGGGAGCGTTTCGTCCGGTGGAGATCCAGCACCCGATTCTGGGCAGAGTTCCTCTGTTGCAGCGCTGGACTGGACCCGGAGTGCAGCCGCAGTCGGGCAGCGGCTATACGGTGAAGGCGGTCTCGCGCAGCCACGGGCCTTCGGAGCGCCTGACGGTGGACTTGTCCGACCTGGACCAGACCACCTTGAACCTGGTGACGGGAGAAGCGGGAAATTTTCTCAGTCCGTATTACATGGATCAGTGGAAGGCGTGGTACGAAGGCTACACGTTCAAGCTGCCGTACTCTGAGAAGGCGGTCGCGGCGTCAAAGCAGCATGAGTTGGTGATGGAGAAATAGCTTCTAGCTGTCAGCTCTCAGCTTTCAGTTGTCAGTTTTTCAGATGGCGAATTCGAATTGAGCCGCTTCATCGTCGTCCGATGCAACGGTTTTCTGCGTATGGCTCTTTCGCCCGTTCGGGGCTTGGCCGATTTGCGCGCTATCCAGGGCTTGCGCCCTGGGCTTTATTCTGGCACCGCTTCGCGGCTAAGGAGCATATTCGCTGAGAGCTGAATCCGACTGAAAGCTGCAATGAGCTGACAGACCTGTAAGAGCTAGACCGAAAGCTAGAAGCTGTCTTTCAATCTACCTGCTAGCACATCGATGGCTTGGCCGATGATATCTACCTGTGTGGTTTGGAGTTTGTCGGTGGTGGTGTCGTAGATGTCGAGCTGCGCCGTTCTGGACTACGTAGACGACGGTCCGGCGACTGATGGGTTGAATTCCGGTAACGTCGCCGATGGCGGGCGGGACCACGACGGTCGACTTGCTGGTATCGAGGATGGACAGGCAGCCCCGAACTTCACCCGGGTTGCTGCCGTTGGCCGGAATGTTGATGTTGGTGCAGGTACGGGCGCCGATGAAGAGCTGGTTGTTCGCCCCCATCGCAATCTGGTTGTGGTAGCCATCTGTGATGGTCGCCGTGGCCGAGACCGTCATCGTGCCCAGATCGACCGTGGAAACTTCGCCGCAGGTGGTGGCCAGGGTCGGGGTCGTCGAACCCGCGCAGTGTTGGCCCCCGGCTTTGTGCCGGCGACGTAGAGGGTGTTGCCGGAAAGCAGTCCGATGGTGCCGGCATCCACAGGAATGGTGGGTCCGGGCAAGTTGCTGTTCATATCGAGGAGCGTGATGCTGGCCGTTGTTCCTCCGCACTCCGGACCGCAGTTCAGGATGTAGGCGGTCGAATCATCGCTGCTGAAAACTCGCCCAGACTGGGTGATCGAAAAGCGAGCTTTGAATATCCAGGCGCGGGTCGGTGCTGGTGCCAATCGAACTGGGCGTCAAGACCGTCACCGTATCCGCGACGGCTGCCCAGAACCAGAATGCGGTTACCGTTGTGGCTCGGCACCAGATAACGGGCGCCAGCAATCGGAATCACCGCCGAAATGGCAGCCGTACGACAAGTCCAGCACGTCGACCACGCCGGGAGACTGTCCAGTGACGGGCGCGGTGGCGACAGCGGCAAAGCCGGTAGCATTGTCCGGCGCTACCACAATACTCTCGCTGAAGCCCGGAAGCGTGACACTCTCGGTCGTCCCTCCGGAGCTCTGCGCTGCAGGCTTTGGGACACATTGTTGACCACGCTGATGGCGTTGTTCGAGGCACTGAAAACCAGCGGTAAATTTCTTGTTGGGAAACAGAACCATCTGGCCCGGCATCGGAGCTGGTCGACCCCACGGAAACTACGTTGGGGGAAATCAGATCAAGTTGCCCATCCACCACGTTCAGGACTGGCGACCGCTGACGTCCCGTTGGAAAACAAGGGATTGGAAACGAAAACGTGCACCCTGATGGTGGCCGGATTGGCCTCTGTCGGAGCCCGAGAGTGCTAAGTTGGTTATAGTTACTTCCGCAAGACACCAGCACGGCGCTGGCCGCGGTCAGAACCAGAATGGCGAGCGCGGATTGCTTCAAACGCGGAGCTCCCAAGAACATAAGGAATGGAGAGTTAGATGCAAGAAACGGGATTATAGCAGAGCGTTCCCGAGGAAGGCACGGCGCGGTGACTCCCAGCCGGCTATCCATTTTCGCGATGATGCAAAACTATTCTTCATCTTGTATTCTCAAATAGATGGCTACCGATCTGCTAGCTCGCTTGAAACAGTCCCCGGTCTTGTGCGACGGCGCCACGGGAACCCTGCTTTACGCCAAGGGAATCTTCATCAATCGCTGCTATGACGAGCTGAATGTGTCTCAACCCGAGCTGATCCGCGACCTGCATCATGAATATATGCAGGCGGGTGCGGAGATTATTGAAACCAATACTTTTGGTGGAAATTCCTTCCGCCTGGCGCGGCACAGCATGGAAAACCGGGTCCGCGAAATCAACCTGGCCGGAGCCCGTCTGGCGAAAGAAGCGGCCAAAAGTTTCGACGTTTGGGTGGCCGGCTCGGTGGGCCCGCTCGGAGTCCGCATTGAACCGCTGGGCAAGACCTCATTCGAGGAAGCCCGTACCGCTTTCCGCGAGCAGATTGCGGCCCTGGTCGAAGGTGGCGTTGACCTGCTGATGCTGGAAACCTTCGGCTACGTCGAGGAACTTCACCAGGCGATTCTGGCGGCCCGGGACGTGAATCCCAAGATTCCGGTAGTGGCCCATGTCACCATCGATGAAGACGGAAACTGTCTGGACGGCTCGACTCCGGAGAGCTTTACGCCGCGGATTGAAAGCTGGGGCGTCGATGTGATCGGGCTGCAATTGCAGCGTAGGCCCGGTGGCGATGCTGGATGTGATCGAGCGCGTCCGTGCGCTGACTTCCCTGCCCCTGGCGGCCCAACCCAACGCCGGTATGCCGCGCTCGGTCGAGGGCCGCAATATCTATTTGTGCTCGCCCGAGTACATGGCGAGTTATGCGCGCAAGTTCGTGGCCGCCGGAGTGCGGCTGGTGGGCGGATGCTGCGGAACCACGCCGGAACACATCCGGGTCATGAAATCGGCGTTGCGGGTGGGTGAGGCCAGAGCCAAGGCCAGTCCCGCGAAGGACCCAAGAGCGAGGCCGTGGTTAAGGCCGCGCCCGCGGTTCCGCTGGAAAAACGGTCCAAAGCTGGGCGCGAAGATCGCCGCCGGCGAATTTCTGACCATGGTGGAAATTGTCCCGCCCAAGGGGACCGACATTCGCAAGGAAATTGAAGGCGCGCGCTTTCTGAAGTCGGTGGGCGTGGATGCCATCAATATTCCGGACAGTCCGCGGGCTTCGGCGCGGATGAGCAACCAGGCCCTGTCCCTGCTGGTGCAGCAGGAAGTCGGCATTGAAGCGATTCTGCACTACACCTGCCGCGACCGCAATGTGCTGAGCATGCAGTCGGACCTGCTGGGCGCGTCGGCGCTGGGCATCCACAACCTGATCTGCATCACCGGCGACCCGCCGAAGATGGGCAACTATCCCGACGCCACGGCGGTGTTTGACGTGGACGCGATCGGCCTGGTCAACATTGTGCACAACCTCAACCGCGGCCTGGACATCGGCGGCAATCCGCTGGGCACGGGCACATCATTTGTGATCGGCGTGGGCGCCAACCCGGGCGTGCCCAATATTGACGAGGAGATCAAGCGCTTCGAGTACAAAGTCGAGGCGGGAGCGGAGTGCGCGGTCACGCAGCCGGTGTTCGATCTCAAACTGCTGGAAGCTTTCCTGCGCCGCATCGAGCACTGCAAGATACCCGTGATCGCGGGAATCTGGCCGCTGGTCAGCGTGCGCAACGCCGAATTCATGAAGAACGAGCTGCGGGTCTCGGTGCCGGACTCGATTCTGGAGCGCATGGCCAAGGCCAAGACGCCGGAGGCGGCGCGCGAAGAAGGCATCACCATCGCCCGCGAGATGCTGATCGCGGTGCGGGACATGGTGCAGGGGGCGCAGATCAGCGCACCCTCGGGACGATATACTTCGGCGGCGGATGTTCTGGAAGCCCTGGGAACCTCACCACGCGCACCACGTGATATTAGAATAGTTTCAGGAGTAACTCCGTTGGCCAAATTTGAAGAGTGCCTTCAGCGTCTGGAGAAGATCGTGCAG
This sequence comes from Terriglobia bacterium, assembly GCA_963803655.1. Taxonomy (GTDB): domain Bacteria; phylum Acidobacteriota; class Terriglobia; order Terriglobales; family Acidobacteriaceae; genus JAIQFF01. The sequence goes on along the minus strand of CAWDNR010000002.1, from coordinate 51,921 downwards.
GAGCTGGAAAAAGGCGAAGTGCCGCTGGAGAAATCTCTGACGCTGTTTGAGGAAGGCATGCAGCTCTCCGCCGCCTGCCGCAAAGAACTGGAAGAAGCTGAAGGCAAAGTAGAGATCCTGCTGAAGCAGAACGGAAAGCTCCAGGCCGAAGCCTTCGAGCCTTCGACAGACAAAGCTCCGCGCAAACTGTCGCCGTGAGTCGTACCGGTCTGCGTGGGGCGGACACTCTTGTCCGCCGCGTTGATTTTGATTTTGGGCAATCAGATTCTTCGGCTTTCGCAAGCAACAATGCACACCAAAAAAGCTAAATCAACTTCGAAAGCGGCGGACAACATGTCCGCCCCACACTGGCATTGTTATACTCACCCGCATGCTCAAGCAGACTCTGGAGCAGGGCCAGGCGCTGACCGACGCCGCGTTGGAGCGTCTGCTGCCAGCGGCCACGCAGCACCCTGCTTCGATCCACCAGGCGATGCGTCATAGCGTGTTCGCTGGCGGCAAGCGGCTCCGTCCCATTCTCTGCATGGAAGCGGGACGCATGGTTGCTGGTTCCCTCCCCTCGGGTATTGAAGAACTGGGCGCGGCGCTGGAAATGCTGCACACCTATTCCCTGATCCACGACGATCTGCCCGCGCTCGATAATGATGATCTGCGCCGGGGCCGGCCCACCTGTCACAAAGTTTATGGCGAGGCCATTGCCATCCTGGCGGGAGACGCTTTGCAGACCCAGGCCTACGAAGTACTGTCCCGGCTGCATTGCTCCGCAGAGTCTCGGGTGCGCATCATTGAAGAAATCGCGCACGGAACCGGCACGGTCGAGGGCATGATTGGAGGCCAGGTTGTAGACCTTGAAGCCGAACACACCAAACCCGATCTCGCGATGCTGGAATACATCCACCGATCCAAGACTGCGGCCCTGATTGGCGCCAGCGTGGTCAGCGGCGGACTTTACGCCGGAGCCGATGACAAAGCGGTCGGCAAGCTGCGATCGTTTGGCCAGTCCATCGGCCTGGCGTTTCAGATCGTCGACGACGTACTGGACGTGACCCAGACCTCCGAGCAACTGGGCAAGACGGCGGGGAAAGACACGGCGGCAGAGAAGGCAACGTATCCGGCGTTGTTCGGGGTTGACGAGTCGGTGAAGAAGGCTGGCGTACTGGTTGATTCAGCTTTGGCCTCGCTAGACGGCTTCGGATCGCGGGCGGATGTGCTTAAGAGATCTGGCGCGGTTTCTGGTGGAACGGAAAAAGTGAGACGCTTAATGGAGGACGGGAGTCCCCGGCCCGTCCTGCGCGGCCGAGTCGCCTGCGACCACATTTCGCACCTATGCTGGTAAAATCATTTTACGGCGATGGAGTTCGCCACAACCGCCCGCCGTGGGCTGATGACTCCTACCAATCTACCAAGGAGAACTCCATCGTGCGCGACATCCTCACCATATCCCTGGGGGCGATCGCCGGAGCCAATGCCCGTTATTTCCTCAGCCGTTACGCTGCGAAGGTCATGGGACCGGTGTTTCCTTACGGAACGCTGGTGATCAATGTCACGGGCAGCGTGATTGTCGGCTTCTTCATGATCTGGGCCACGGAGCGGGTACTGATTGATCCCCGCTGGCGCCTGCTGGTCGTGGTCGGCTTCTGCGGCGCTTTCACTACCTTCTCCAGCTATGCCTTCGAGACCATGGCTTATTTCGAGCAAGGACAATGGCTGCTGATGTTCACCAACTTCTTCAGCAACAATTTTCTGTGCCTGGCGGGCGCATTGGCGGGTATGGCGCTGGCAAGGGTACTGTAAAATGGCGAATGGAATGGCAGTCCAAGTCACGATTTACCTGAACGAGTCGGACCAGTGGCATCACCGTCCACTGCATGCGGAAATCCTCAATTATCTGCGTCAGGAAAATGTATATGCGGCGACTGCGTTGCATGCCGTGGCTGGATTTCTCGGCCGACAGCAGGTGAAGACCAGCCATCTTGTGGATGCCGGAGGAAAGTTGCCCGTGATCATCATCTTCGTTGACACCGATGAGCACGTCGGCCGCGTCCTGCCAAAATTGAAAGAGATGGCGGCCCATCGCTTGATCGTCCGCGAGAATGTGGTGCTGGAGCAGGGGAACCTCGACTGATCCCTGCTCATCCCAACGTGTGCGCGGCCACTCCGGCTGCAATCCCCAGCAGGACGACGACACTGTACGTAGCGCCGGCAATTTTCCAGGAGATAGTCTTTCCCATTACCGCGAGGGAGTAGACACTGATGATCCCCAGCGTGCACAGGATCACGGCGACATAGGGCAGCGGCACGCCCTTCGCCATGAGGATATAGGCGATGGCCACATCAAACGCCATCGGCACTGGCAGGAAAGCCGACACCAGCGCAACAACGACGATCCCGATCACGGTGACGCTGCCGGACAGTGCTTGTTGGGGAGGGAGCTCCACGGCGAAGGCTCCAAGTACAGCTGCGAGAATCATCAGAGGGAACGCGACCCGAAGCACGGTCCAGAAGCTCCTCACATAGGACCGCCCGCGTTGGCAGGCGCTTGCCCCCAGGTCTCGCTCGAAGGAATTTCCACCGCGAAATTGAACGGCGGCTCAGACTCCCCCTGGCGGGCGGAGACGAACGGAACGAAAACCAGAATGAGGAACAAGACCGTGGCCAGCTTAAGCAGCGCTATGGGCAATGGGAACAGCGCGAAAGTCATAGCCAGCACAACCAGGTTAAGGGCGGGTGAGGCGAACATGGCGGCCAGCACCGATTCCGTGCCCATTCCGGAAGCGTAAAGTCCGCGCGCGATCGGGGCGACGCAGTTGCTGCAAACTCCCAGCGGCACCCCGCCGCAGTCCCGATCAGGATATTCAAATAGCGGGATTTCGTCCGCCGACGCCTCAGCGTAGCGAGAAACGCCAGCGCGGCCGGGCCGAACAGGAATGAGAACGTCATGCCGACGCGGTTGGCATCGAGCCAGTTGATGCTCGTCCGCCAGACCCGCTTGAGATACGGCATCGAGCGGTCGACGGGATACACAGTGCCAAAGGTGAGCGCTCCAACAGCTTTGACCTGGGTCCCTGCGTAGTACCGCTTCAGCAGGGCCGGATAACGGGAATCCACCCAGAAGACTGCGGCAATCGCCACCATGAGAATAAATAATGGTGAACGTGCGGCTGCGCCATGTACCAGCGGCAACCAACGGTGTTCCCAGGTTGAGGGCAGAGATTTGCACAGCCATGTAAATCCTCCCGACTGCGGGTCCGTTTGGCGGACCGTCGCAGGGTGTGCCGGACTGTACCGGAGACATGGTCAGGGCAAGAAATATAGTCTGAAAGTACTAGCCGGATTTGTGGGTTTGTACCGCTATGTCTATGAAATTTATGACCGCGACCCACTGGCGGCGGTGTTGGCGAGATTTGCGGCGATAACCGTTCAGACGAGAATCGGCTATTTGATACACAACGTAGCGCGCCGGTTGCTATCCGCTCCACCCTATCTGTATCCTTTCCCGACTGACATGCCTGCGTCCCCACTCGACATCCTTGCCCTGGCTGCTCACCGTGACGATGTAGAGCAGACCTGCGGCGGTACGCTGCTGAAGATGGCGCAACTCGGCCATCGCACGGGAATTCTCGATCTTACCCAGGGTGAGATGGGAACTCGAGGCAACGCCGAGGATCGTGCCCGGGAAGCGGAAGACGCCGCGAAAATACTTTGCACTTCCTGGCGACAGGCGCTCGACATTCCCGACGGGCGGGTCGAGAACACCTGGGAAAATCGGCTGAGGGTTGTGCGTGTGCTGCGGCAGCAGCGGCCCCGAGTGGTGATACTTCCTTACTGGAAGGGGAGGCACCCCGACCACTACACGGCATCGGTGCTGGGGTACGAAGCCTGCTTCCTGGCCGGGTTGGCCAAGTTAGATGTTGGTGTTGACCTTAATGTGGCCGCGGGCGACTCGCCCGCGATTGTTATCCCGAACGTGGAACGTGGTTCACCGTCGCCGAGGGCGGGACGCCCTCAGGACAGCCGGCACGATGCGGGCGCTACGGGACTTCTTCCGCACCGGCCCTTCAAGATCATTTATGCCACGCTCTACTACGACGTGCGGCCTACGTTCGTGGTCGATATCACGGACCAGTTCGAAGCTCGCTTTCAAGCACTCATGGCTTACAAGTCCCAGTTCAGCGATCAGGAAGCAGGCAAGGGCATCTTCCCCGCTCGGGATGAGATCCGGTCGCGGATTGAGTCCATGGCCCGCTTTTACGGCATGTTGGGTGGAATAACTTACGCCGAACCATTTATTCAGAAGGAAGTGGGATTGGTGGAAGACCTGACGCTCATTCCGGTGAAGTCGATTTAGTCGGAGGTGAGGGGTTTCGTCCGTGGAAAGAGACGACGAGACAACCATCAGTTTTCAGTTGGATATTCTCAGTTCTTAGTTACTTTTTTACGGCTACTGCAACGCCATCGCGGATAGGCAGAATTGTCGTGAACAAATCGGTTGAGTTGTAGAGCAGCCGGTTGAATTCAACAATCGCCTTGGTCGAGGCCTCTAACGGATTATTCTGCGCAACCTTTCCGCTCCAAAGAACGTTGTCAGTCACGAACAAGCCGCCCTTTCGCAGACGCGGCAGGACCAGCTTGAAGACGCGGGGATAGTCTTCTTTGTCGATGTCATTGAAAATGATGTCGAACTGCTGTTTCTCTTCGGAGAGAAGCTCGAGGGCATCGCCGGTTTTGAGAGTGATCTGTTTGGAAACTCCGGCGCGGTCGAAATAGCGGCGGGCTTCGTCGGCCTTCTTGCGGTCACCGTCGGTGTAGATCACGCGGCCGCCTTCGCCGACCGCGCGAGCCCACCAGATAGTAGAGTAGCCAATCGCCGAGCCCAGTTCGAATACACGCTTGGCGCTGATCATCAGGGCCAGTTGGTACAGGATGCGGCCCACGGCAGGTCCGACAATAGGGATCTTCCGCTTGGCGGCCTCGGCTTCGATCTCTGTCAATACCTCGTCGCGGGCAGGAAGCAGGGAGTAGAGATAATCTTCAACGGCGCCGACAGTGATTCCGCCCATGCGCCAGGCAGCGTTGCTGTCTTTCTGTGATGGCAAGTGCTCTCCTTAAGACTGCATCGTGCGATAACACGTAATGGCCAAATGCCAAGTGCCAATCGCCAACTGCTTTAGTTTAATATGAATCGCCATGGCTGAGCTAAAGGTCCTCATTACGCGTGAACAGATCGCACAACGTGTGGCTGAAATGGGCGCTGAAATCAACCGGGAGTATGCCGGTCAATCTGTAGTGCTCTTGGGCGTGTTGAAAGGTGCCGCCATCTTTCTTAGTGATTTGTCACGCCAGTTGAAGATCGATGCCACCTTCGATTTCATCGGCGTCTCCAGTTATGGCAATCGGCCAAGCCCCGCCCAGGAACTGAAATCGGGATGGGACTCAACCGGCGAAGTGCGACTGACCAAGGACATGGACCAGTCCATGATCGGAAAGAATGTGATCCTGGTGGAAGACATTCTCGATACCGGACTCACGTTAACTTATCTGAAGAAGATGCTGATGGCGCGCCAGCCAAAGTCTCTCAAAATCGCCGCGCTGCTGGACAAACCGTCACGCCGAAAGCAACCGATCACGGCGGACTACGTGGGTTTCAGCATTCCTGACGAATTCGTAGTCGGCTATGGCCTGGATTACGCTGAGAAGTATCGCAATCTTCCTGACATTTGCGTAGTACCCGGGAAGCTTAAAACTGCCGGATGTAAATGTGGGCGCGAGCCTCCTTGCTCGTGCGGAGGCCAAGACGGGCCTGGCCACGCGTTGCTGCCGCACGAGCAAGGACGCTCGCGCCCAGACTGGCTGTTATCATTGACGGTCGAGGAAACTAGACGTGGAAAGCGCTTTGACTCAATCCGATCAGTTAAAAGTCGAGCCTTTGCTGCTCGAGGTGGCGGACGTCGTCAACACCACCCTCGACCTGGACACCACGCTACGCCGCGTGGCCGAACTGGTGCGCAAAGTCATCGACTACGAAATCTTTGCCATCCTGCTGGTAAATGAGAAGGCGCAAGACCTGCGAATCCGTTTCCAGGTCGGATATGCGCGCGAAGTTGCCGAGCGGGTAAAGATCAAGATTGGCGAGGGCGTAACCGGACATGGCGGCACAGCGTCGCGAGGCCATCCTGGTCGATGACGTGTCGAAGCATCCCGAATACATCTCGGGTGCGCCCGACGTGCGCTCGGAGCTGGCGATCCCACTGATCGTAAAAAATAAGGTCATCGGCGTGCTGAATCTGGAAACCCATGAGGCCGGCCGCTTCACCGACGAACACAAGCGGCTGCTGACGCTGATCGGGTCGCGCATGGCAGTGGGGATCGAAAATGCCCGGCTACACACTCGGACCACCAAGCAAGCCCGGACGTTGGTTTTGCTGAACGAGATCGCGCGCGAGCTCACTTCCATTCTCAACGTGGATGAATTGCTCAAGCGCATTGCTGAACTGCTCAGCCGCCTGATCGACTATCAGATGTTCAGCATCCTGATGCTAGACGCGGCAGGAGAGAAATTGCAGCACCGGTTTTCCCTGCGCTTTCAGGAGAACATTCAACTCAAGCATGACGTTCCGCTGGGCGATGGCCTGGTTGGGTATGCCGCGCGTCACCGGCAGGCAGTCCTGGTGCCTGATGTCAGCAAAGACCCACGATATATCCTGCTGAATCCGGAGACTCGTTCGGAACTGGCGGTGCCGCTGATTTACAAAGACAAAGTCATTGGAGTGCTGGATCTGGAGCACACCAAGCGGGGATTTTTTACCGACGACCACAAGCGCACGGTCACGACGCTGGCCGCTCAGGTCGCGATCGCGCATCGAAAACGCTAGGTTGTACGAGGAAATCGCCCGGCAGGAGAAGCGCCTGGAACGCGACTTGGCGCTGGCGCGCGAATTGCAATTTCGTCTGCTGCCGCATTCGTTGCCCAAGCTGCCGAATCTGGAAGTTGCCGCCAAGTTCGCGCCCGCGCGCGCCATTGGCGGCGACCTGTACGACTTCGTCAACTATTCCCTCGACCAAATGGGGATGGTGATCGGAGACGTCAGCGGCAAGGGCGCACCGGCCGCGATTTATGCGGCGCTGGTCAGTGGCATTCTGCGGTCGCATGCTCCCATTGAGCCAGGCCCGGCAGAGATGTTGCGCGCGGTCAATTTTTCTCTGGGCGAGCGGCGCATTGAAGGCCAGTTCGTCTCGCTGATCTATGCCGTGTGGGATGATCGCAACCGCTCGTTGAAGATTGCGAACTCCGGGCTTGCCTCGTCCGTTGTATTGCCACGACGGAAAGATCGAGGTCATCGAAGCCACCGGTCTGCCTCTCGGCCTGTTTGATGATGCCGAGTACGACGAATTCACTTTCAAAGCCAAGCCTGGCGACATGTTCGTATTTTTCAGCGATGGCATTTTGGATGCGCGCAACAAAGCCGGCGATATGTTTGGACGCCGCCGAACGGAAGCCATCATCGCGGGTTGCGCCGACATTTCTGCCGATTGCGTGGTGAAGTCGCTGTTCAAGGCCGTGACAGAACACGCCGCGGGAGAGGAAGCCTTCGACGATGAAACCGTGGTTGCCATCAAAGTGAAAGGCGAACCCAAACGCAAGTGAACCGCACCGTAGACCGGAGCGCAGGGCCGTCCTCCGGCCTTTTCCTATCGCGAAGTGCAAAAGGGATTTCTTCGCCGCCGTCCGGTTGGGGCCGCGCTGCAGTGTGACGAAGTTCCATTGGAACGCCTGGCGGAGCGTTACGGAACTCCGCTCTACGTTTATTCCGCATCGACGATCCGCGAACGCATGGCGGATTTCGAGCACGCGTTCCGTAAAGTCCGCCATACCGTCTGCTATTCCGTCAAAGCGAATTCGAGCCTGGGGATCCTTCGGCTGCTGGCGGAAATGGGATGCGGCTTCGATGTGGTCTCAGGCGGAGAACTGGAACGGGTCTTACGCGTGGATCGTCGGGCCGCGAAAAGAGTTGTGTTTTCCGGAGTGGGCAAGACCGCCGAGGAAATGCAGGCCGCGCTCAAAGCTGGCGTGATGCTATTCAACGTGGAAAGTGAAGCCGAACTCTGGCGGCTGGCAGAGTGTGCGGCACGCACCCGGGAGAAAGCCCGCATCGCATTACGCGTGAACCCTGACGTTCCGGCAAACACGCATCCTTATATCTCAACCGGTCTGCAGCAGCATAAGTTCGGAATTCCCGATCAGCAAGGCGCAGAAAGTTATATGCCCAGGCTTCGGGAACAAAGTATCTCCGGATTGCGGGCGTGAGCGTGCACATCGGGTCCCAGATCACGGACGTGCAGCCCTTCGCGCTCAGCATGGAACGCGTCGCCGAACTGGTGCGCGTGCTGCAAGACGACGGCCACCGCATCGAATACGTCGACGCAGGTGGAGGCCTCGGCATTGACTACGAGGCACCGATCGGCGCAGGGTTTTGCCGGGCAGGCCGCGGAATATGCGGCCGCGCTCTTGCGACCGCTGCGGGGACTGAAAGTGCACCTGCTGCTCGAACCCGGCCGCTCCATCGTTGGGCCGGCAGGCGCCCTGCTCACTCGGGTGCTATACCGGAAAACGAACGGTCCCAAGCAGTTTCTGGTGGTCGATGCCGCCATGAATGATCTGGTCCGACCTTCGCTTTATGACGCGTATCACGAGATTGTTCCGGTGCAACTAGATGTGAATTCGGCGCGGCACGAAACTGTAGATGTGGTCGGTCCTATCTGCGAGAGCGGAGATTTTTTCGCGCGTGGCCGTGAGCTGCCCGTAGTCAACGAAGGGGATCTGCTGGCCATTCTGGATGCCGGCGCATACGGCATGGTGCTCGCGTCCAACTACAATTCGCGGCTGAGGCCGGCAGAGGTGCTGGTCGATGGGAAGTCGGTGAAGGTCATCCGGCGGCGAGAAACCATGGATGATTTGCTCCGGCCAGAGACCTCCACACGGGCTCTCTGATTCCGTTGTCCTCCTGAGATTTCTCGGTTGTCATCCGGTGCGGAGCGGTTCCTTCGCGAAAGCGAAACTGCCGCGCAGGCGAACGATCTCGATAGCACAACCCGACGGAGGCCCGACCAATCCCGCACAGAAAATCCCCCAGGTACGATCGTCATTGCAATCGGTAGGGGTCCTTCGACTCCACAGCTGATTCGCTAGCGAATCAGCCTGCTGCGCTCAGGATGACAGTGAGCTTGAAGTGTTCAAGACAACTCTAGCAGCCAAGCTGATGAGGAGGCATTCGCTGCGCCTCGCAGGCAACACTTAGTTAGTGCATGTCAGCCAGCTTTCGTAAATCCTCGAGTTGTGCGGAATGGCGCGGGTCGGGATGCATGGCCAGGAACTCCTGCATCGAATTCAGCTTCTGAGTCGCCAGATCTTTCTGTTTTCCCTCTTCATACAAACGGATGAGCGTGGCGAGAGCATCCCAATAAATCGGGTCCGTAGCGCTGTGCAGTGACACCGCGCGCTGCTCCATCACGGCGAGCAGCTCCGCTGCTTTTTCCGGCTGACCCGCGCGCCGGTAGCAACGAACTTCGATGCTCCACATTCTCCAATACTTCGCCTGAAGGTCGCGCTGGGCCTGACGCTTGTAATCTACGGTGTACCAGTCGAAAGGACGAATGCGTTGCAGCCGCCATTCATCGTCTCGAACGCCCTGCTCGGCGATGGCTGCGACGCGGATCGGGTCGGCATATTGCGTCAGCAGGCTCTCAGCCTGGTCGACCAACACACTCGGCTCGGGCAACCCTGCCGGCCGCTGTTGCAAAGCCGCGCGCTGCCCCTCAGGGCCGGGGCACAGGGCGAGAAAGCGTTCTCGCGCGGCTTTCTCTTTTGACTCATCATGGAAGACCGCAGAAGCATAGATTTCCGCCAGTGAACCGTGGGCCGGCGCAAAGTCGGGATGGTCCGCGACAATTTCCGTCATTTGTTGAGCGGCGGCGGAAGTGTTGCGCCCCATCAGACTGCGGGCGTACAGGTAGCTGTACATCGTCTCGTCGGGGTGCTGCATGGAGAGGACTTGATATTCCTCAGTCAGCTTTCTCAGGTGACCCTCGATTCCGTACTGCTGAACAGCGTCCTGGTAACGTTCATTGACCCACAGATCATTCGGATCACGCTGCCGCAACGCGAGGAGCGGGGCAAGGGCCCGATCGAAGTCGGAGGGACTGGACACAAACACTGTAATCTTTCCCAGCTGGGCACGGATTGCGGGCGAGGGTCCGCAAGGGCCTCCCTGGGCCCACATCGAAGTGAGGAGAAGCCATAGAACGCAGCTAGTCTGAATCAGCCTGCGACTAAAGATGGAACGGACCGCGGAGGGCTTCACGAAGTCCCTCCGCGATCCGGCGCAATACATGGACAACTCACGTTACAACGAACGCAGGAAGTTCAACACATCCTGCATCTGTGAGCGGTTGAGCGAATTAAATCTGCGGACCACATCGTAGGCTTCTGAGCCACAGCCTGATGTCGAGGACCCTGCAGAACGCGAGCGTCGGCCTGCGCCTCCGCAATCGCTTGAAGCATGGTCCTGTATGGCCTGCAGCAGGTCGGAGGTCCGTCCATCATGCAGGAAAAACAGGCGCTGGCCCACACCCCAGAGCGGAGCCGTGCGGAATTGGTCCGGGCCGGCCGCCCCCTGACTGACACCATCCGACAACTGCGATCCCATGTGGTGCAGGGCGAAGTCGGAAAAAGGGTGATAGGTAACACTTGACATTCCGGCAAACTTCGACTTTCCGGTGGTCAGTGTAGAGGTGTGGCAAAGAGCGCAGCCCACGCTGTTGAACAGGCTGGCGCCGTTTGTCGCCGAGGCCGACATTGCAGCCGGCTGGGGCGGGGCGGAGAGACGCATGAAAGCGGCGAAGTTCACCAGGTCCGATGACATCTGGGCCGCCGTCCCCGTGGTACTGCCGTTGTCGTCGAGCATCTTGGTGGCATCTTCCGGGGATCCGTTGTACACGCAGCCCGCGACGGCAGCGCGTTCATTGTCGAAGGCCTCATTCGAGACTCCCTGTTCGACGTTGTAGGCTTCGCCCGCGAACACCATCAACGACTTGTTCTGTGCCTTCCAACCAAAGCGCGTGACCGTGCCGTCGTTGCCGCTGGTATTGAGGGTGCCGCTGATACCCAGCTGAGATTTGATCCGCCCATTTGCTGCCAGATTCGCCTGGAGAGTTGAGTCCGGGGTGGCCTCTACCAGTCCGAGCCCGAAGGTTGGAGTCGGAATGCGGAAAATCACATTGTTATTGGCAAGTTGCTGCGGCAAAGTTGGGCTGCTTCAAATCGCATCCCTCCGCGTCCGTTCGGCCCGTGATTGTGAACAAACCGTGCACCCCGCCATCGGGCGAGCCGTCGGAGTTGCGGATGAATCGAGCCTCCCGCACCGGGCCGTTGCTGGTGATAAATGAGGGGATGGTATTCTGAGCACCATCCAGGGTGGCGAGTTCGACCTGCGGATTCGTGGCTGGGCTGCTGCCGCCGACCGCCGGAAACGCATGACATTGGGCACAGCTGTTGCCATTGAATGTCGGCCCCAACCCGGATCCGCCCTCCCCGGATATTGTTCCACTCACCGAATCGACTTCCATGAAGTCACTCATGGCATCGCTAAAAAAAGATTGCAGGTCGGGACTCAGCCCAGACAAAGGCTTCGGCTCGGCCTGCACCCCCCGCGCGCGGCCCGGGATCTTTCTGAGCCGCAATGGTTCCTGTATTCAAGATCACGGTCAAAGCGAGACCCGTAACTGCCAGCAAATTTACATGTTTCAACCTGCACCTCCGTGCACGCGAAGAGACACTCCCGGCGTAGCCAGGTTTTCTTCATAAGTTGGGAGAAGCACGACTGCTTCCGTTTCGACCCCGCCAAAGGGTTTTGGTGGCGCTGCCTTCAGTCGAACGGGCTAGAAGTGGCTACGGGCACGGCTTTCAAACGACCGTACCGAGCATAGAAAACTTAATGGAAGTTACGCCGCGATTGGAACAGTGTCAAGATGGCCGTTAGTACATCCTGACCTGTGCAAAACAATTCCTGCTGACGAGGAATCTGGCTTGAAATGGGCCGGGGTACTGGCACCAGAGCCAGGCGGCTAATTAAGGTCAGCGGCTGGAGTTATTCGTCGCATCCCAAACTATCTTTCCGCCCACGAAAGTCGTCATGACTTTGACGTCGCGGATTTTTGCCGGGTCAATACTGAAAACATCGTCACTGAGCAAAACCATGTCCGCCAGTTTGCCGGGCGTGATCGAGCCTTTGTCGTTCTCCTGAAATTCAGCGTAGGCGGAACCCATGGTGTAGGCTTCGACGGCCTCCGCCACCGTGAGTTTCTGCTCGGGAAACCATCCGTTGGGATTCTTGCCGTCCAAAGTTGCGCGCGTGACCGCGGCGTACAACCCCAGCATCGGATTGAGAGGAGCCACGTTCCAGTCGGTGCCGAAGGCGAGACGCACCCCGTGGTTCAGGAAGGTACGAAACGCGTAGGTGCGGCTGGCGCGGTCGCGACCGATGCGCTCCTCGGCCCAGCGTCCATCGTCGATGGCGTGGTAAGGCTGGACGGAGGCGATCACATGTAACTGGGCGAAGCGGTCGAAATCCTTTGCCGCCATGTGCTGCGCGTGTTCGATACGGAAGCGGCGGTCGCTCTCGCCGTGGGCTTTCACCACTTCGCCATACAGATCAAGGATGGTCGAAATGCCCTGGTCGCCAATGGCGTGAGTGCAAATCTGCAAGCCCGCAGCATCGGCTTTTAGCATGCGATCCTGCATCAGCGAAACCGGATGCATTTCATCGGAAAGCAGGCCACGGTTATCAGGCTGATTGCTGAACGGCTCGAAGAAGTATGCGGTGGAAGAGCCGAGCGAGCCATCCGCGTAGGCCTTGAGCGCGCCGATGCGTAGATATGGACCACCAAACGCGTGCCGGACGCCAATTTTTAGCTGATCATCGACACCTGTAATGAGCGGCGCGGCATTGATGCGCGCAGTCAGTTCTCCCCGCTCCAACAGCTCGGCGTAAACAGCAATGTCCGCGTATTCCGGATTCATGTGCTGCACGCTGGTGACCCCAAGCGAGGCCGCATGAGCCAGGGCCCGTTTGACTGCCCGCAGGCGCTTATCATGCGAAAGTGGCGGCGCGATCTTGTAGACGTAGTCCATGGCGGCGTCTTTCAGCGCGCCGGTGGGGTTGCCGTGCGCATCGTGCACGATGACGCCGCCGGGAGGGTCCGGGGTTTGGGCAGTAATGCCTGCCAACCGGAGGGTGACGGAGTTGGCCAGAGCCATGTGGCCGTCGTAGCGACTCACAAAGACGGGCGTATCCAGGCTGACAGGATCGATCAATTCCTTGCTGGGCATGGCGGCGGGAGTCCATTTCGTTTCGTCCCAGTCGCCACTGGTTACCCATTCGCCCTTGGGCGTCTTCTTTACCTGTTCGCCAATTCGACGGGCAAATTCTGCGGCGCTGGTGGCGTCATTCAGCTGCACGCTGTCGAGAGACAAGCCGCCATCGACAAAATGCACGTGGGAGTCGTTGAAGCCAGGGAGCAATAGCTTGCCCGATGCGTCGATCGATGCGGGTGCGGACGCCGTGCCAGGCTTTGACGTCACCGTTGGAGCCAACTGCTACGATCCGGTCGCCCAGCACTGCGACCGCCTGAGCTGTGGGATGAGTCTTGTCCACCGTCCAGACTTTGGCGTTAAGAATGATGAGATCGGCAGCGGGCTGTGCCTGCGGCCAGAGAAACGGCGGCAGAGCCAAGAGTAGCCACAGCGTTGCCAACGCCCTAGCGCGAACAAATGCGGTTTTCATTTTTATGGTCCTAAGCTATAGCCTGTTGGTCGGGTCGAGTCAAACCGGTTCGACTGGTAAAGATACAGGATCGTCGGGTGCGTGGAAAGTTGGAGAAGGCAAATTCACAGTTTCTGGTTTCTGCTTTCCAGTTTCTGGTTTCTCCTGCGGTAAGAGTTTTCCTTAACACTTTTGTGCCACGTTACGCACGACCGAGCCATTGTCCTCGGGAAGCGATCCAGTTACGCTCGAGCCATCGCAACTAAATTCACTCCAGCCAGTTTGACACGACATTGAGGCGCCAAAAAGCAGAGCTCGGTTCTTTCGGGTTCGCGCATGGGTTCAGGAGGCTGGCGGACTCGAAACATGAATATGGCAACGACGATGGTGTATGGTTCACCACATCCCCGGGTCAGGGTTCTGGTCGCCGACGACCATGAGGTCATGCGGTTGGGAATTCGCAATCTACTTGAGGTCCAGCCCGGCTGGAGCGTTTGCGCTGAAGCCAACAACGGAAAGGAAGCGGTGGAAAAGACGCTTCAGTTTCATCCCGACGTGATCATCATGGACATTTCCATGCCGGTGATGAACGGTCTCGAAGCCGCGAGTCAGATTACCAAGAAAAAACCACAGATCCCCGTGATCTTGTTCTCCCTGCACCTGTCTGACGACCTTTTTTCCCATTTCAAGACGGATGGAATTCGCGGAGCGGTCGCCAAGGGGGATGCGGGCCGGGATTTGGTGCTGGCAGTAGAGACAGTATTGGCAGGCGGAACATTTTTTCCCGGCCAAAAAACCGGTTCGACTTAGTTTGGGGTTGACCTGGAAGCCTTACAGGAGTGGCAGACGCTGGCCGGTTATGGGGAGTTACCAGCGTCTGCCGTTCGCTCCTTCGCGTTGGGGTAATTTCATTATTACCTCCCTCACGCCACCCACCGCCATCCGGAAGATACTGTAGTTACGAACTCGACAATCGCTTAGAAAAAATTGACAAGGGCAGCCTGAACACCTAGGTGGAATAGTCCGCGTTGATACGCACATATTCAGGGGTCAGATCGGTGGTCAGAAACAAGATCGAGTCGCCGCCTCGACCCAGGAAGATCCGAATCTCGCAGCGCGGTTGGGCCAGAGCTTGATGCGCCCCCTTCTCGTCAAACGCGCATCCGACACCGCTGCGGCACACCATTTGATCGCCGATCTTGATACTGACTTTCGTCGGGTCGATGGCGATCCCTGATCTTCCTACAGCGGCGAGAATGCGCCCCCAGTTCGGATCCGCACCTGCCCATGCGGTCTTTACCAGCAAGGAGTGAGCCACAGTCTGAGCCACCCGCCGCGCTTCCTCGCGATTCCTCGCCTGTTCGACGGAGAGACGAATCACATGTTTTACTCCTTCCCCGTCGGACACGATCTGCTCAGCCAGAGACTGGCAAACCTGCAGAAGCGCTTGCGAAAACTTTTTTCGCACCGATGGTGGCTTCAAACCCACTCCGCTCCGGCCACTCGCCAGCAGCAGCACGGTGTCGTTGGTTGAGGTGTCTCCGTCGATGGAGATGCAGTTGAAAGTCTGTTCGCAGGAATCTCGCAGCAACCGCTTCAACTCGGCCGAACTGGAGACCGCGTCGGTAAACAAATAGACCAGCATGGTTGCAAGGTGGGGATGAATCATGCCGGCGCCCTTGGCGATGCCCAGTACATTCATTGGGATTTTTCCGGAACGAAAGGTTGTGCAGGCCAACTTGGGCCGGGTGTCGGTGGTCATGATGGCGTGGGCGAAGGCAACAATTCCCTGCTTCGTCCCTTCGCGTGCCGCCGTCAGGCCGGAGAGTTTCGCCACTATCTTCTTCGCCGGCAGAGGAACGCCGATAATGCCGGTGGAGGACGGGAAAATCTCGCTGGGGCGGACTTTCAACAGGCGAGCCAGTTCCCGGCAGACTTGCTGGCACGCCCGCATGCCGGCTTTGCCGGTAGCGCAGTTGGCGTTGCCCGAATTCACGATCACAGCCCGCACCCTGCCGCGGCCGGCCGCCAACGACGCGCGCCCGACGTCGAGAGGCGCTGCCACCACGCGATTCTTCGTGAACACGGCCGCCGCCGTCGTGCCCGGGCAGGCTTCGACCAGCGCCAGGTCGGGCCGACCGCTGGCCTTGATTCCAGCGCAAGCCGCCGCGAAAGTGAACCCCGCGGGCAGGCATATGTTGTTTTGGGGACGAGCCCGAACTTTCATACCTCGATCTTCACCAGCCAATTGGCAGGCTGAGGAAGCATAGCGAACTTGGGCAATTCCCCGCGCACCATGGCCACTTCATCGCACTGATGGAAGCGCGGGCATACGCAACAGTCCTTGTGGATTTTGTCGGGCAGATCTTCGCGCTGCGCCATGGCAAATCCCATACGAGCGAAGAATTCCGGAATACGGGTAAACAGGCAGATGGAACTGACATTGTGTTTACCGGCCTGCGCCAGCAAGGCCTTGACCAGGCGCTCGCCGCCTCCCGAACCCTGGCGTGCGGGATCGACGGTAATGGAGCGAATTTCAGCCAGGTGCGGTCCATAAAGATGAAGTGCGCCGCAGCCGATGATGTGGCCGTGATCCTCCAGCACGACGAAATCGCGCACGTTCTCGCAGACTTCGGCGAAGGTGCGAGGCAGCAGGGTTCCGTCGTGGGAGTAGGACGCGATCAGTTCATGTATCTGCTCTGCGTCGGGCAGAAGGGCTTCACGCGTGCGCATGGATGTCCTCCCGCATGGCTTTCCACTCTCCGCCTGGCGTCGGCGACGGCCTGCCGAACTCGCGCCGGCGCGGTACCACCGGGCACGTCGTGGATAGCAAGCACAGCCTGCAGAGTCAAAGAGGAATAGAAATCCTGATCAAAAGCGGTATTCAACTGGCGCAGTTCCTCCAAGGGCAGATCTCCCAGCTCACACTTTCTTTCGATGCAGGTTTGCACCGCTTTGCCAATTATTTCGTGGGCGAGGCGAAAAGGAACTCCGCGCCGCACCAGGTAAGTGGCGGCGGCCCAGGCGTTCATGAATCCCGACTGAGCGGCTTGCTGCAGGCGTTCGTGATTGAATTCCACGGCCTTCATCCAGCCGGAAGCCATGGGCACAAGCGAGAGCACGGTGCTGGCAGCATCGAAAAGGGGCTGCTGGGTCTCCTGCAAGTCTTTGTTGTAGGCCAGAGGCAGGCCTTTCACCGTGACCAGCAGGGCTGTCGCGTCGCCGATGATGCGGGCGGCTTTGCCCCGCGTAAGCTCAAGAAGATCGGGGTTCATCTTTTGCGGCATGGCGCTGCTTCCCGTCGAATAAGCCTCGGGCAGGAGGATGAATCCGAATTCCTGAGACGAAAATAAGATCATCTCTTCCGCCCAGCGGCTCAGATGCACGGCCAGAAGAGAAAGCGACTCCAACGAACTCGATGATGAAATCGCGATCGCTGGTGGCGTCGATACTGTTGGCCGTCGGAGCATCGAAGCCCAACTCTTCTGCCATGGCGCGGCGGTCGAGCGGCAATGTCGCTCCTGCCACGGCACCCGAGCCCAAAGGTGAGAGATTCAGCCGTTTGCGGCAGTCGGCAAGCCGGTCTGCGTCGCGTAATAACATTTCTACGTAGGCCAGCAACCAGTGAGCAACGAGTACGGGCTCGGCACGTTGCAGGTGCGTGTAAGCGGGCATGGCCGCGCTTCCCGCCTGTTCGGCGCGATCGAGTGAAACGCTCAGCCACTCCGCCAGATCGGCCCGTACCTGATCAATGGAGGCCCGAACGTAGAGACGCAGATCGGTCGCAATTTGTTCGTTACGGCTGCGACCGCTGTGCAGCTTGTATCCCGTGTCGCCAATCATTGCGACCAGTTGCTTTTCGACAAAGTGATGCACATCCTCGGCTTCGTTGTCCTCCAGAAAGGCAGGCGCGGAGGCGGCCTTTTCAGAAATCTGCTTCAGACCCTGAAGGATCGTGATCAGCTCGCTCGAAGACAATATTCCCGCATTCTTCAGCGCAGCGGCGTGGGCGCGGCTGGCGGCCAGCTCTTCCCGCAGCAAGCGCCGGTCGAAGTCGAACGACCGCTGCCAGCGCTCGAAGTCGGCATCGAGCGGCTGGCGGAATCGTCCCGACCACATCTTCATCGTGTCACCTCGGGTTTCGCTTGGCGTCCGCACGGAGACGGGCGCGCGAGCGCGAAGGCAGCCCCAGGATGCGGATGAATCCTTCCGCATCTTTCTGGTCGTAGCTGTCTCCCATGGTGAAGGACGACAGATCCGTACGGTAGAGCGAATTCTCAGAGTGGCGGCTAACCACCGACACGTTGCCCTTATATAAAGACAGCGTCGTCGTGCCGGTGATGTCCTGCTGAGTGTTGTCGACGAATGCGTCCAGCGCTTCGCGCAGCGGCGTGAACCAGAGACCGAAATAGGCCAGCTCGGCATATTTCAGTCCAATGTGTTGTTTGAAGTGCATGAGGTCGCGTTCCAGGCACAGGGCTTCCAGTTCGCGGTGCGCCGCAATCAGCAGAGTTCCGCCGGGCGTCTCGTAACACCCGCGCGACTTGATGCCGACGAAGCGGTTCTCCACCAGATCGATGCGGCCGATGGCATTGCGCCCCCCGATCTCATTCAGCAACTCGACCAGTGAAACTGGGTCGAGCTTCATGCCGTTCACTGAAACCGGAGTTCCCTTTTCAAAGCCAATGACGACTTGCTCCTCCCGGTCCGGGGCTTCCTGCGGCGAACGGGTCAACTGCCAGGTGCTAGGGAGCGGAGCGTTGCCGGCATCTTCCAGTTCCCCGCCCTCGTGGCTGATGTGCCACAAATTGCGATCGCGGCTGTGGATCTTCTCCCGGCTGGCAGAGACGGAAATGCCTCGCTTTTCGGCGTAGTCGAGGCAATCTTCACGCGACTTCAAAGTCCATTCCCGCCACGGCGCAATCACTTTGAGCTCCGGCGCCAACGCCTGGTAAGCAAGCTCGAAGCGGACTTGGTCGTTGCCCTTGCCGGTGCAACCGTGCGCGACCGCGGTTGCGCCCTCGCGGAGAGCGACTTCCACTTGATGTTTGGCGATGACCGGCCGTGCCAATGAAGTGCCCAGCAAATACTTGTGTTCGTACACCGCGCCTGCCTTTAGCGCGGGGAATACGTATCCGGTAAGAAATTCCTCGCGCATATCTTCGACGACCACTTTGCTGGCGCCGGTCTTGTATGCCTTTTCGACGACGGCTTCGATGTCGTCTCCCTGGCCAACGTCTCCGACCATGGCGATCACGTCGTAGGCGTAGTTTTCCTTCAGCCAGGGAATGATGATGGAGGTGTCGAGACCTCCGGAGTATGCGAGCACAACTTTTTCAGCCATTTGCGTTCCTCGAATTCGTGCGGCCCACCTTGCCGCCGAGCAGTAACAACAGAATGGCCTTCTGCACGTGCAGGCGGCTTTCCGCCTGGTCGAAGACGACGGAACGGTCGGAATCCATGATGGCGTCCGTGATCTCCATCCCGCGGTGCGCGGGCAAGCAGTGCATGAAGACGGCGTGAGGCGCCGCGCCGGCCACGAGTGTTTCATTCACCTGATAGGGCGGGAAAATCTGGTTCCGCTCCTGCTCTTCGTGCTCGTGACCCATGCTGGTCCAGGCATCAGTATAGACCGCGTCTGCCCCGTCCACAGCCTGTTGGGGGTCGTTGAGGATCTCGATGACCGCGCCGGTCTGGCGCGCGATATCGCCGCGCTTCTGCCACGATCTGCGCATCGCAACCATAACCTTCAGGCGTGGCGATGCGAATGCGGGAGCCGAGAGTGGCCGCGGTGAGAAGCAGAGAATGGGCCACGTTGTTGCCATCGCCGACGTAGGCCAGGCAGATTTTCTTCAGATCGCCGAATCGCTCGAGCAAGGTGAAGTAATCGGCCAGCGCCTGGCAGGGGTGCTCGAGATCGCTGAGCGCGTTGATTACCGGAATGCAGGCGTGCTCAGCCATTCCCTCGACGGTGCCGTGGGAGTAGGTACGCAACACGATGGCGTCCACCCAGCGTTCTACGTTGTGGGCGATGTCGCTCAACTTTTCACGCGCGTCGAGCCGGCCGGCGGTCTGGTCCATGAAGAAGGCGTTGCCGCCCATGCTGGCCATCCCGGCTTCGAAGGTGAGGCGGGTGCGCAGCGATTGCTTCTCGAAGAACATCACCATCTGCTTTCCGGCAAGCGCTGTCCGGAAATTCGAGGGACGCGCTTTCAGCAGTCCCGCCAGATGGAAAATGGTTTCAATCTCAATCGGGCTGAGATCGCGGATGGAGATCAGGTCGCGGCCCGGAAAGTTCGTGGTTGACGGGGGAGTTGCGACCTGCGTGGTTTGGAATGGCTGGCTGCTCACCGTGATTGGCTCCTTCGATGGTTTTGCATTGCTGGTCAACTTCTTCTTCGGTTGGGTAGATGTAAGGGCCATGTCGAGGGCACGGACCACCAGATCCACGTGGGCTTTCTGAATGATGTAGGGCGGCAGGAACCGCAGCACGGTGTCCTGGGTCCGGTTGATGAGGATGCCGCGATCCAGCAACTGCGCGACCACTGCTTTCGCCCGGTCGGCCGAATCCAGATTCATGCCCAGCATCAGACCCATCCCACGAATCTCGCTGACGCCGTCGTGCCTGGCTTTGAGGCCTTCCAATTTGGCGTGAAAGTAGTTTCCGGTCTTGCGTATGTGTCCCAACATGCGATCGAGCACGCGTAAGAATTCGATGGCTATGGCGCAGGCCAGCGGTCCGCCGCCGAATGTGGTGCCGTGCATTCCGGGATGCATACCGCTGGCCACCCGATCGGTGGTCAGCAGCGCTCCCAGCGGAAGGCCGGCCGCGAGCGGTTTCGCGACGGTGACGATGTCCGGCTGAATCCCGTAATGCTGGTAGGCAAAATAACGCCCGGTGCGGCCCAGCCCGCATTGGATTTCGTCGAGAATCAGCAGTGCTCCAGTGCGGTCGCACAGCCGCCGCGCGGTCTGCAGAAATTCGGGACTGAGCGGGCGGATTCCGCCTTCACCCTGAATCGTCTCCAGACAAATGGCGCAGACGCTGCCGTCAAATTGCCGCTTGAGATCGTCAACATCGTTGAAGCCGACAAATCCGACTCCCGGCACCAGCGGCGCGAAGGGATGTCGATATTTTTCTTGCCCCGTCGTAGCTAACGAGCCGAAGGTGCGGCCGTGGAAGGAATTCTCCAGCGCCAACAGACGCCATTTAGCTTTGTGGCCATTGTTGTTTTGCGTGCGCGCAAAGGCGCGAGCCAGCTTAAGCGCGCCTTCCCAGGCCTCGGTGCCGCTGTTGCAGAAAAACGCCTTGTCCAAACCGGAGATCCGGGTCAGCCGCTTGGCCAGCTCCGCCTGGTACTCGTGGAAAAACAGATTCGACACGTGAATCAGGCGGCCCGCCTGCCGCTTCAGCGTGGACTGAATCACGGGATGCGCATGACCCAGCGCATTGACTCCGATCCCGCTCAGGAAGTCGAGATAGCGCTTGCCCTGCGAGTCCCATAGATAGACGCCGCGCCCGCGCTCAAACAGCACGCGCTGGCGATCATAAGTGGGAAGCAGCAGCTTGGCTTCGGAACGGACGACGGTGGCAAGGCTCATGCGACGATCACCTCCGTGCCACCATCCAGCTCGGGTGAGATAAAACTGCGGCAGAGTGTCGGCCTGCGCCGCCGGCAGGATGCGCACCCTGCCCACACCCTTCCGTAGCGCCTGCCCGCAGGCTTCGAGCTTGGGCAGCATGCCGCCGGCGATCACGGCATTCTCGACCATGCCCGGAATCTGCTTGGTGTTGAGCCAAGGCATGACTGCGCCCTCGGCGTCTTTCACCCCGGCAACATCAGTGAGGAAGATGAGAGTGTCGGCGTGGCAGGCCACGGCGCAGGCGGACGCCATCTGGTCCGCGTTCACGTTGTAATATTCGCCATCCGAACCTAATGCCACCGAAGACAGCACCGGCAAGCCTCCGAGCCCCCAGATGGCTTCTAGCCAGCGCGGCTCGACCGAACATATTTCTCCCACGTATCCCAGGTCGTAGCCCTGCGTCTGCTTTTTGCGAGCGCGGAAGGCCATGCCGTCTCCGCCGCAAAGCCCGATCGCCGGACGTCCGGCGGCGACGATGGCGGCGACCAGACTCTTGTTCACGATTCCGGCGAGGACCATCAGCGCGACATCGCGGGTCTCGGCGTCGGTAATGCGCAAACCGTTTACGAAATCGCTTTCCTTGCCCAGTAGTTTGAGCGTACGAGTGAGAGCGGCACCGCCGCCGTGCACGACGGTAACTTTGTGGCCGTCTTCCGCCAACTCAACGATGGCGCGAGCGCACTTGTGCAGCGTGTTCTTGTCCTCGAGGGCCGCGCCGCCGAGCTTGATTACGATCTTCACTGCAGACCTTCCTGTTCCTTAAACCCATACATGAGGTTCATGTTCTGAACTGCTTGTCCGGCCGCGCCTTTGAGCAGATTGTCGATGCACGAGACCAGCACCAGGCGGCGCCCGTCCTTCGCCAGGCAAAAGCCCAGGTCGCAGTAGTTGGTGTGAAGCGAAAATTGGATCTGCGGCAGCTTCGGCGTCGCGAAAACCCGAACCCATGGCTTGCCCACATAGAAATCGTGGAAGCAAGCCTCTACTTCCGCCGGTTTCATCTCCCGCTTCAGATGCACATAAATGGTCGAGAGGATTCCTCGCGGAATCGGCAGCAGGTGCGGAGTAAAAATCAGCTCACCTGAATCCAGTTTCAACTGCTCGAGAATTTCTCCCACGTGACGATGTCCGAACACCGAGTACGCGGAAAGATTGTCCGCCACCGAAACGAAGTGGGTGCGCGCAGTGGCTTCCTTACCCGCGCCCGAAACCCCAGACTTCGAATCGGAAATGATTCCCTTTTCTCGATCTACGATGTCTGCAGCCAGCAGCGGCGCCAGCGCAAGAATCACCGACGTGGCATAGCAGCCGGGATTGGCCACGAGCGCCGCACCGGGTAGCCGGTCGCCATTCAGTTCGGGAAGGCCGTACACCGCTTTCGCCATGAGATCGGCCGCGGTGACGGTATTCTCATCGTGAAAGCCATAAACGGCCCGGTTTTGCGCCTGTCGCAAGCGCCACGCACCGCTCAGGTCAACCACGCGCATGCCGTGGGCAATCGCTTCCGGCACCAGCGCGCGAGATACTTCGTGCGGCGTGGCCAGGAAAAGCAGTTCGATCGCGCGTCGTCTGCAGCTCAGACCAGGACCAAGGCTGCAGCGGATATCCACCATTGCCGGAAATCGCGGGATACATATCCGCCAAATTGACCTCTAGCGAAGCTTCGCCGGAACGCTGAAGCATCACCGGAGTTTCCACGCCGGGGTGGCGCAGAAGAATGCGGGCCAGTTCGAAGCCGGAATATCCGGTCGCACCCAGGATTGCGGTTTTGAGCTTGGACGCCATCAGGCGAGCATCTCCTGGATGCGGGCAGCCAGCTGCTTGGCGCCACGGTTGTCGGAACAGACCATCAATATTGTGTCGTCCCCCGCGATGGTTCCGATGGCTTCCTCCCACTCCTGGCCGTCGAGTGCGGCGGCCACGGGCTGCGCACTGCCTACCGTCGTCTTGATGACCAGCAGGTTTTGCGCCGCCTTCACTTCCAGGACAAACTCCCTTACCAGCCGCGAAACCGGCGGCAGCGCCGGTTCCGATACCGCTTCGCCCGGCAGCACGTAGCCGGCTCCAGTCTTGACCAGGCCAAGCTCGTGAATGTCGCGCGAGAGCGTCGCCTGCCCTACTTTCAATCCGCGCTTCCTCAGAGAACGCTGCAGGTCTTCCTGGCTGCCGACCGAGCTACGCTCCAGCAGTTCCAGAATCACCTTTTGTCGCAGCGGCTTGCTCATGAATGACTATTCATTGTGCATGAATAATTATTCATCTATGATAATGGGTATGGACCGGGTGTCAAGTAGAAATTTCGATGCGGGTCATCGGGAATGTCACCGGCGCGAGACGTCGCCGCTCGTGCTGGAGCTCAGAGCTACTCGTGAGCCTGGCAGATCAGCGGGGCTGTTGCCGCTCCTGCACGAGCGAGGACGCTCGCGCCACATTACTGCCATGCGCCTTCGGCCTGGCACATGGCCTGCGAAGGATCCTGTTCCAATGCGGATTCCGATTTCGAGAAAAACGACCGGTGCAGGCGTTGTACCGCCTCCACCGCGCATGATTCATCCACCAGGAAGCTGATGTTACGCTCCGACGCCCCCTGGCAGATCATGCGCACGTCGATATCACCAATGGCGCGAAACGCCTGGCTGGCGATTTCGGGACGGCGGCGGACCTGCTCTCCTACCAGGCAGACCAGGGCCTTGTGGTTTTCCCAACGCACGTTGGCCATGCCTTTCAGTTCTTCGGCAATCGCCGGCAGTGCTGATACTGAACTCACCAGCAGCGCCAGGCTGCCGCGTGAGGCGGACAGCAGGTCAAGGCTGTGCTGGTGACGCTCGAATACGTCGAACACCTCACGCAACAGTTCGGGAGCGAACCAGCGCACCGGCTCGACATCCACGATAGCTACGCCGGGCTTCGCAGTGACGGCTTTGACACCGTCTG
Source organism: Terriglobia bacterium (assembly GCA_963803655.1). GTDB lineage: Bacteria > Acidobacteriota > Terriglobia > Terriglobales > Acidobacteriaceae > JAIQFF01. The sequence goes on along the minus strand of CAWDNR010000002.1, from coordinate 27,526 downwards.
CCCTCGCAATGCGCCACGATTTCGGTTCCGGCGCAGTCCGGATTGCGGGAATTGAGCACCCACACCGGAATATTGCCGCGCATGGCCGGCACCAGCGTCGCCGGGTGCAACACCTTGGCGCCGAAATACGCCAGGTCGGCCGCTTCATCGAAGCTCATGCGTGGAACGCGGCGAGCATCCGGACACAGATTCGGATCAGTGGTCATGATGCCGTCCACATCGGTCCAGATCTCGATCCGTTTGGCGTGCACGCCGGCACCGACGATCGACGCGCTGAAATCGGAACCGCCGCGACCGAGCGTGGTAGGAATGCCGTCGCGAGTCGCGCCGACGAATCCGCCTATCACCGGGACCCGTCCCGATTCCAGCAAGGGCCACAGAACAGCCTGCAGGCGCGTCATTGGTTTCCTCCCACAGCGGCGTGGCCCGAGTGTGTGCGGCATCGGTGACGATGCACTCGCGCGGATCCACCAGGGCGGCATCCACTCCGGCAGACTTCAGCGCCGACTGCACCAGCTTGGACGAAAGAGATTCTCCGCCTCCCAAAAGGCTGTCTTGGGAACGCGGACTAATCGCCTTCTCGGACGCAATGGCGAGCAGCATTTTGTCGAGGGCCTTGAATTCAGTCGCAAGCGCACGAGACAGACGCCGACGTTCGTCGCCCTTCGCCAGTCCGCTGGCGACCGTTTCATGCCGGTGGCGAAGCAGCTGAAAAATTTCCCGCGCGGAATCCAACTGGCCTGCCGCCGCTGCCCATCCGGCGTTCAGTTAACTGGTCGGTGACTCTGGCCAGAGCGCTGACTACCACCACGGGGCGATCAGGCCATGATCGTTCCACGAGTCGACACAGACGTTTAATGGCGGCGGCGTCCTCTACTGAAGTGCCGCCGAATTTCATCACCACACATGCGGGATGTTGGTTCGATGCGTCGTTGCTCGATTCGCTCGGGTCCTTCATTTTGTCTCCCCTTCGTTCTTGCTCGTTGATCTCCGGTCGTTGGGCAAATAAAAAACCCACCGCCATTTGCCTCTGGCGGTGGGTCTTGTCAGCCGTTAAAGCTTTGTGTTTCTCAGCTCACCAGGTGCCCTCCCCCAGAAGACACGCGAATCCGTGTCGATGTGATGCTCATCGGTGTAATTCGCTTAGCGTTCTGGGAAGTTGCTTTCATGGTTGCTGTTCGCGACCTGTTCTAGTTGTGCTGCTCTCGGCCCAGTCTTGGGTCCGGTTGCTCCGGTTTGAATTCTTCAAAGAATTGCATCAGCCGATCAACCAGTCTACGCCTGCCTCCGATGACATGGAGTCCGCTCTCATGCTGATGCTCTTCCAGGATCTTGTTCAATCCACTTTCCAGTTCTCTCATACCGCACCCCCTCAGCTGGGTTCAAATTTCATTCGATGACCGCAAGTAACCGCGAGTCAAAGCTTCTGAGGCTTCTGCTGAAGATTAGCAATTTTCTGTTGCAAAAAGGAAATTTGAAATTTTGATACTCTGCATCGACAAATTCGATTCGGCACCCAGGTTCTATTTTAGGGTGATTTGCCAGCCCGAATGCTCACTTGGAGGCGGTAGCCAGCTGTCGAACCGTACTGATGAAGGTGGTAGTGGCGCGGGTGTGGGTCCGGTCGCGCCGGTAGGCAATCCCTAGTTCCCGCCATAGTTCCTGGTCCCGGATGGGAATCAATTTGACTCGTCCGGCCAGTACCTGGTCTTTGGCGAAGCTGGAGCTGATCAGCGAAACTCCCAGCCCGGCAGCCACGAAGCTCTTGATCATGCCCACGCTGGGTAATTCCATCCGGACTTGAAGATGCGCTGCGTATGGGCGGAACAGTTTGTCCATGACCCGGCGGCTGTAACCGGTTTTGGGCAGCAGCAATGGTTGTTTGGCAACTTCACTCACCGGCACAACATCGAGCTTGGCCAGCGCGTTTTGCGGACTTACCATCAGCATGAGCTGATCACGAAAAATGGAATGGGTCTTCAGGCTGGCCGACTTTACCGGCAGGGTCACGATTCCTACGTCGATGGTGCCGTTCTCCAGCTTCTCGACAATCTTATAGCTGAAGTTGCGATAGATACTGATCTGCACGCCGGGATACAGATGACAGTACTTGGCGAAGACGTCGGGCAGCACGTAAAGACAGGTGGCTTCATTGGCGCCGATGACCAGCGTGCCGCGAGGACTGGTGCCCTGATCGGCTACGGCAAGCAGGGACTCGTCCCGCATCTGCAGCAGACGCTCGGCATAGGCGAACAGCACCCTGCCCGCGGGCGTGAGCGTTACATCCTTGCCGGAACGATCGAGCAGCCGATCTCCGTACTCCTGCTCCAGTTGACGGATCTGGGCGCTGACAGCGGACTGGGAACGGAAAACTTTTTGCCCAGCTCGGGAAAAGCTTCCCAGCTTGGCCACTTCCAGAAACGTAACTAGCTGGTCGAAGTCCATGAGTAGTGGAAGATTATAGCGGACAATCTTGCGGATTGATAAGTTTTGCGGGAGCTTGATGATGGCTGAGTCGGAATTTTCTCTCTCCGGTGATGGGTCATCCTGAGCCTGCGAAGATCGAGCGCGAAGCTGATGCGCAGGCTCGCTAGCCCCTGTGCCGCTGCGCGCAAGATCCCTTCGACTTCGTTCACTGCAGGCTCTTCAGGACTGACGTGCTTCAGGATGACGCCGGAGTAAGGGAATTGTTACACCACTGCGATGGCACGCGGATCCGCTGAGTGGGGGACGTACACCGCGGTCGGCGCCTGCACCGAACCTAGCTGCCGCTTGAACCTGGCGAGAATTGTGGCCCAAGTATCCGCCACCGAACACGGCAGGGCCAGAGGCTCCACCCGCAGAAAGGGCAGGGGAGTATCGGCATCCAAGAGACTCGCCGCGCGCGGGCTGCCGGTGAGCCGCAGATGTTTGCGCAATACCCGGCGCAACCACACTTCTTCACGGACCTCGACCGGAGCCAGGCGTACCGACTGCTGGTTGTATCCATATCCTCCAATCGAATCACGCAAGGCATAGGCGAGGCCGCCGGTCATGCCGGCGCCGAAGTTCATTCCTGCGGGACCCAGAATCACGGCGACGCCTGCGGTCATATATTCGCAACCGTGCTGACCCACGCCTTCGACAACTGCGAGGGCACCGCTGTTACGCACTGCGAATCGCTCGCCCACCCGGCCTGCGACATACAGTTCTCCGCTCGGTGGCGCCGTACAACAGTGTGTTGCCTGCGAGCACGTCGCCCCGCAGCGACGCTTCTTCCCCGGCAGTGATCGCAATCGTGCCCCCGGACAAACTTTTGCCGACGTAATCGTTGGCCTCGCCGACCAGCCGGAAGTTCAATCCTTTGACCAGAAATCCCCCGAAGGTCTGTCCTGCGCTACCGACAAATTCATATTTCACGGGAGCATCAGCCGGCGGCCCCGCGTGGCGCAACATCTCTCCACTCAAATGAGCGCCGATGGAGCGATCAGAGTTGGTGATTCGAAAACGACGACGGCGTGCGGCCCGAGTGTCCGAGTCTTCAATCGTGCGACCGATGGTGAGGTTCAACTCGCGATAGAGACGGCTCGAGTCTTCCTTAACGGAAGCCGGGTGGGAGGAAGAGACAATCGGATCCAGCAACCCGCCCAGCGTGCGCGCCGCTGGCATGGTTCGCGGACGCAGCCGTTCCGCCTGGCCCACGATGTCATCAATCGAATGCGCGCCCATCGACGCCAGCAATTCGCGGACATCCGCTGCCACGGCGCGGAAATACGTCTCGACCATCTCCGGCTTTCCGGTGAAGCGGGTGCGCAGCTTCTCGTCCTGAGTCGCGATGCCGACCGGACAGGTATTGAGATGACATTGCCGCGCCATGACGCATCCCAGCGCCAGTAACGACGCGGTGCCAAAACCAAATTCGTCCGCGCCCAGCAGCGCACCGATGATGACATCGCGCGCGAACTTGAATCCACCGTCCACCCGCAAGCGGACCCGGCCGCGCAGCCCCGTTTTCACCAGCGCAGCGTGAGCGTCACGCAAGCCCACTTCCCAGGGCAGGCCGGTATTCTTGATGGAAGTAATCGGCGAAGCCCCGGTGCCGCCGTCGTGGCCGCTGATGGTGATGACGTCTGCTCCGGCCTTGGCCACGCCCGTGGCGATAATTCCTACGCCGGCGCTGGCCACCAGCTTCACGCCGATGCGCGCTTGCGGATTGATGGCGCGCAGGTCATAGATTAGTTGCGCCAGGTCTTCGATACTGTAGATGTCATGATGCGGTGGCGGAGAAATCAGCATCATGCCGGGCACAGCATGCCGTAAACGCGCGATGTATACAGAAACTTTGCTGGCCGGGAGTTGGCCGCCTTCGCCCGGCTTCGCGCCTTGCGCAATTTTGATTTCCAGCTCGTCGGCGTGCACCAGATATTCCGCGGTGACACCGAATCGCGCCGACGCCACCTGCTTGACCCGGTTGTTGGCCTCGTGGTCGTGGCTGTAGGCCCCGGGATCTTCCCCGCCTTCGCCGGTATTGCTGCGGCCGCCCAGGCGGTTCATGGCGACGGCGAGAGTGCGGTGCGTCTCTGGCGAGATCGCTCCCAACGACATGGCCTGCGTGCTGAAGCGGCCCAGAATGGAAGCTTCGGTTTCAACCTCATCGAGCGGCAGCGGCTGGTCCGCGGACAATCTCCATCAGGTCCCGGATCGCGACTGGCTCTCTCTGCTGGCCGAGTTCCATGAAGGCAGCGATGATTTTCCTCGGTGGGAAACTTGATGTAGCGATGCATTCGCCGCACCAGTTCAGGCGAAACCGGCATGCTGCTCCCCCTGATGGCGGAAGCGATAGAGTCCCTGGTCCTGCAATTGCGTGGTCATCGTCATCGTCGGGAAAGTTATGGAAAACACGGAATCGTGACGATCGAGACAATCCTGCAGGAGTTCGGTCAGGCCTTTGCCCGCGAGAGAACAGCTGGCATCCTCGAAAAATCGGCTGCACACATCGGAATCAAGACCGATGATCTCGAACAGATGACTATTGCGATAGCTCGCAATAGTTGAGATACCCATCCGCGCGATGACTTTGCGCAGCCCCTTTTCCACTGCGCCGCGATAGGCGGCTGCCCCTCCCGGCTTCATATGCGCCGCCTGCTCCAGCGCCAGATAGGGGAACACGGCGCTCGCGCCCGCCGCCACCAGCAGCGCCACGTGATGAGTATCGATGACCTGTCCGCTTTCGATCACCAGCGGAATTTGCTGAGCGCCAGCCTCGACCATTGACTTCCAGGCCGCAGCCAGGGCAATCAACGCGGGTAGCGCAGCACGTTTTGGGTCCACGCCACGATCGGTCAGCAGAATCAGTCCCGGAGATTTGGCCGACGCCATCTTTATGTCTGCCTGCAGGCGCGCGAGCGCGGCTTTCGCTGCCTCCACTCCATCCTCGGCCAGGAAGGTGAAGGCGATTCGTTCAGTCGTGCCCAATTCCTTTTTCAGCAACTGCAATTGCCCGCCGTCGAGCAGCGGCGAGTTGATGGCGGCCCGGCCGAGAAATACTTTAAGGGACATGACATGAGTTTCGCGGAGAGAGTCAATCGGCGGATTCGTGACCTGCGCGAAGCGCTGTTTGCAGTAGTCCCATAGCGGGCGCTTGAAGCTGGACATCGAAGCCGGAGGCGCATCGTCGCCCATGCTCCAGACCGCTTCCTGACCTTGCTCCACCAGCGGTTGGAACAGCAGGCGGAACTGGTCTTCGCTCCAGCCCAGCGCCGCCATCGTCGGTTTCGGATCGGGCGTCCTATCTAGAAACGGTTTGTCGGTGGGCTCTACCAACACAGCCGGCACCGAGGAGATGGCACGAATCCCCTCTCGCAGCCGCAACGAGTCTCTTGGACGGACAAACTCGCCGCTCTCGGGATTCACCAGCAGAACTTCTCCCGGCCCCAGCCGTTGTCTTTCGGCGATCTCTTTGCCGTGGAGATCGGCGATTCCAACCTCGGAGCCGACCACCAGCAGACCGTCCGTGGTCAGGGTGTATCGCAGCGGGCGCAATCCGTTGCGGTCAAGTTTCGCGCCGATCGTGCAACCATCGGTGAAGACCAGCGCCGCCGGACCATCCCATGCCTCCTGGTAGCCGGGCCTGCTCCTCGAGAAAGTTGCGCAGCTCGGGCGCCGCCTCGGGTGAACGCTCCCATGCCGGAGGAACCATCGAGAGCATGGCCTCCGCCGGGTTGTAGTCACGGCGAAGAAAAAGTTCAAAGCCATTATCGAAGCTGGCCGAGTCGCTTACCCTGTCTTCCAGCAGCCGGACCTGGTCCGAAAATCTTAGTTCCTGCTGCAGCGCCGGCGCCTTGGCGCGCAGCCAGCGCCGGTTGGCGCTGATAGTGTTGATCTCGCCGTTGTGCGCCACAAACCGGAATGGTTGCGCCATCGACCAGCTGGGTTGGGTGTTGGTGGAGTAACGCTGATGAAAGATGGCGAATGGAGTTTCAAAATCCGGGTCGCGCAGGTCGGCATAAAACGCCGGGAGCTGAAAAGGCGTCAGCAGCCCTTTGTAAACCACGGTCCGACAGGACAGCGAACAGAAATAGGTTCCGGAGGGAGCGACGGCCTCTGCTTCCTTGCGGAGTTGGAAAAGAAGAAATTCCAGATTCGGCGTTTCTGATCGGGGAGCGAAGAAGCATTGCTCAATTACAGGCAGGGCCGCATGAGCGCGGGGGCCGGCAACTTCTGGATTTGTGAGGACTGTTCGCCAACCGAGACACTCGCAGACGGCTTTTTTTGGCCTGAGCTTCGATGGCATCGCGGGTCGCCTCTTCCTGACCCGGCGGCAGGAACACCATTCCGAGTCCGAAGACAGCAGGCAGCTTGATGCCAGCCTTACTCGCGTGTTTGCGAATCAATTTGTCCGGAATGCCGGGTGAGCAGGCCTGCGCCGTCACCGCTTCTTCCGTCGGCGTCCACACCTCCGCGATGCGCCAGCCGGATCAGAGCCTCGAGCGCACGGTCTACGATCTCGCGCGATGCGGCTCCGCCGATTTGGGCGACTAGGCCGACACCGCAGGCGTCGTGGTCTGTGGTTCATGTGACTCGGACTCATCTTTACACTGTGTATCGTCAATTACGGTTGGAAGTACAATCGAGAATTTCGATGAGTCGGATGGATTTTTTGGGCAGTGGAGTCTTGCGCGATCCAAGGCTTTAACCACCAAGGACACGAAGGCACACGTAGGAAAACATTGGGCTTAGACCAGATATTCCTTCGTGGTCCTTCCTGTCCTTGGTGGTTTACGATTTGTCTCCTGCTAGCTTTCTTCGCAGCCGAATGAGGTTTTGACTTTAATCTCTACTAGCGGCGCGATAGCCGCGGGCGCAACGTGTGCAGTCCGCATTCGGTCTTGTCGGACCCGGACCAGCGTCCCGCGCGCGCACTCTCCCCGGGACGGACGGCTCGGGTGCAATGGGTGCATCCGATGCTGGGATAATTCTTGTCATGCAGCGGGTTGTAGGGAACGTTGTGTTTGAGCGCATAACTCCATACCATCGGCGAACTCCAGTCGGCGATGGGGTTGATCTTCAGCAGTTGAAACTTTGCATCCCACTCCACCTTGCGAGCTGAGGCGCGCGAGGAGGTCTGGTCGCGGCGGATGGCGGTGATCCAGGCGCGCAATTCGGTCAGCTTGGTCCGGAGCGGTTCAACCTTGCGCAGTCCGCAGCACGTGTCAGGATCGCGGCTCCATAGCGCGGCGCCATATTCGCGCTCCTGCTCCTCCGGTGTGAGCGTGCTGTAGACTCTCTCGATTTTGATGTCCGTAACGCTTCTCTACGCGATCCATCAGATCGTAGGTTTCAGGGAAACAGGAATTCGGTATCCAGAGTGAACACTCGAAAGTCTGAACGCACGCGCGACGCCAGGTCGAGCAGCACCATTCCCTCAACCCCGAAGCCCGATGCGATCGCCACGTCTTTTCCGTACGTAGCGAACGCCCAGCTCAATACTTCTTCCGGCCGCCATTTTTCCGCTTCGGCCGGTATCAGCTCTGCATGGTCTCTCACTCCGCACGCTCCTGACCTGTCGACGAGACCGAACCCGATGCAAACAAAATCACTCGGCCAACCGAACTGTTGGTGCAGCGCAGCTGGCTTGGCCAATCGCACCACTTCGCCAACCACCAGCAACGTCGGCGAGGGTAGTCGTGGCGATGTGTGTAGATCCTCGACCGTCGTCACATGAACCTGCTCGTTGGGTGAGCGTGGCCTGCGAGATGATGGCGCACGGGGTCGTGCCCGGCACGCCGGCCCGCAGAAGTTGTTGCGCCGTGCTGCGATAGTCGTATCCGGGCATATAGACCACCACCGTCGCGTCGGTCGGCATCTTCGCCGGCCAGTCGGCAAATTCGTCAGCTGGCCGCATGATGGCCGGTCACCAGCACGAGGGCAGATGAAACTTGACGATGAGTAAGCGGAATTTTCGCGTTCGCCGCGGCGCCGAAGGCCGCTGTGACGCCGGGAACGATTTCAAACTCGATGCCGGCCTGTGCGCAGAGCTTCGATCTCTTCTCCAGCGCGGCCGAAAATCAGAGGGTCGCCGCTCTTGAGGCGGACAACCTGCAACCCCAGTAGCGCGTTCTGAACCATCAGCGCGTTGATCTCCGGCTGGCTGATGCTCTTTCGTCCGAAGCGCTTGCCGACGTTTTGGACTTCGGTCGAGGACGGAATGAAGGCGAGAATTTCCGGGCCGATCAGGTCGTCGTGCAGCACGACATCGGCTGACTTCAGAAGTTTGAGCGCTTTGAGGGTCAGCAGTTCGGGATCGCCCGGACCTGCTCCCACCAGGTACACCTTACCGGTCATGACATTTTCTCCAGACTACTTGCGTCGATATTGAATTCCGCCGCCTCTGCCTTTTCGAAGGCCTCGCGGCTGGCCAATTCGTGCAGCAGACGGCGTCGTTGCTCAGGGTCCATCTTGCTGGCAAACAGTTGCTGTCTGTCCCGTCCCAATTCCTCCAGCCATCTCGCGTATTCCGGACCAAACTGCATTTCGAGTTCCCGCCGGATCCTCTGGGCCAGCGCCGGACTTTGGCCGTTGGTCGAGATGGCAAGCTGAAGATCTCCGCGCCGCACGACTGCGGGATAGTAAAAATCGCAATGTTCGGGATCATCCACCACATTGCACAAAATGTTTCGCTGCCGGGCTTCGTGGAAAATTGCGGCGTTCACATCACTAGAGTTCGTGGCGGCAATGACCAGAAAAATGCCGTCCAGGTCCGACGCTATTGAAAGCTCGCGCTTCCCATGTAATCGCTCCGGCCTGCGCCCATTCAGCAACCGCGGCCGTGGCATGGAGGGCAACCACGCGGACTGACGCGCCAGCCGTGACTAGGCTGTTGATCTTCGGCTCGCCGACGGTGCCGGCCCCGACCACCAGGCAGGAGCGGCCTTCGAGTTTCATGAACATCGGAAACAGTGTCATGGAGTAGCCTAGTGTTGCCGTTCACGTACCTCGGCGGCTGAAGCCGCCACTCACAGGGTCTGCAATGCAGCGCTAAAGCGTTGCTCCACCCTAAAATCTCAATGCCTTCTAACCCTCGACCGCATGCGGCACCTTTCCTGGCGACGGATCTCGCTCGACCGCCGCCAGAAATTTTCCCGCCAGACACTCGCGCAATTCTTCATCGCTGCGGCGCGCAAAAATAGTGCCGCAGATTTTCGTCGGGCAGACCTCTCGTCCAGGTAGCGGCGCAGCAGGCGTTCGATCGCGTCCGGCACTTCGCTGGCCAGGCAGCGATACCCGATAGGACGCGCCACCGACTGATGCAATCCCACGGCGCCGCCCACGCAGAAGTAATAGGCATCCTGCTGGCGGCCATCCACTTTGATCTTCTTGCCCTCGATGCCGATGTCCGCGATCCAGTGCTGGCCGCAGCTGTTGGGGCATCCCGTGACGTGCAGTTTCAGGTGCTGCTCGAAGCCCGGCAGCCGCTCTTCCAGCTCTTCCACCAGCCAGCGGGAAAAACTCTTGGTCTCGGTAATCGCGATCTTGCAGAATTCCGAGCCGCTGCACGCCACCACGCCGCGCCAGAATGGCGAGCCGCCAACCGGCAGCTTGTTGGCTTCGAGTTCGCTCGCCAGAGCCTGCCGTGTTGCGATTGGGCACATTCACGATCAGCAGGTTCTGCATGTTGGTGGTGCGCAGTTCGCCGGCTGCAAACGGTCCGCGGCATCGGCCGCAGCGCGCATCTGCTGGGCCGAAATTCGCCCCCGCAACACGGCTGCCCCGACGTAGGAATATCCTGCCTGCTTCTGGGGATGGATTCCGACGTGATCGCGATAAATGTCCGCCGGGCGGCTTTTCCTCGACCGCCGGGTCGAGATGAAAGCCGATCCGCCGCTCCAGTTCTTCCTGAAAGCTCTCGGCGCGTCCAGCCATATTTGAGGAAAAGAAACTTGAGCCGGGCGCGTTCCCGGTTCTCCCGCAGCTTTTCGCTCTCGCGGAAAATCTCAGCGACGCCCTTGAGGACCGGGATCACCTGATGCCGCTGCACAAAAGCATTGAGCCGGACGCGCCAGATGAGGATCGGTCGAAAGACCGCCGCCCACGCGCAGCGAGAAACCAACTTCGGAATCTCCAGCCGCGCGCCGAACTGCGGTTAGGCCCACATCGTTGATTTCGGGATAGGCGCACCAGACGCGGCATCCGGTGATGCAGACTTTGAACTTGCGCGGCAGATTGTAGAAATCGCCGTTGCCGACGAAGAAGCGGTTGGCTTCGAGCGCCAGCGGACGACGCGTCGCAGATCTCGTCGGCATCCACACCGGCGAGGGGGCATCCGGTGATGTTGCGGGTATCGTCTCCGCAGGAGCCCATGGTGGTGAGACCGGCGCGCCACAAGTCCCTCGAGCAATTCGGGAAGGTCTTGAATCGTGACCCAGTGCAACTGGATATTCTGCCGCACCGTCAGGTCGGCGGTTCCGCGCGCATATTTCTCGGTCACACTGGCGATGGTTCGAAGCTGGTGAGAATGAAGCAGGCCGTTGGGGATGCGAATACGCACCATGAAGAACGGCAGCGCCTTCCCTTCTCCGTTTTTGCCGCCGATCACGCCGCGCCGTCGCCCTGCGTGTACACTCCCCACCAGCGGAAATATGTACCCAGCCATTCGGGCGTGATGGAGTCGAAGCCTTCGCGGGCGAACTTGCGGATGTCATCGAGGCCTTCCCACGGATTTTTCTCCCGCTTCAGCCGCTCGACCCGCTGGCGCTTTCGTTTCGTTCCATGCATTTGCCATAGGATTTTTGGCCACAAAAAAACCCACCGCCAGTGAGTTGCACTGGCGGTGGGTATAATTGCCGATTTCTAAATGAGTCTTAGGTCAGCAACCCCCGGGCGCCAGTGGATACACGCATACAACAACAAGTACAACACTGGCAGCGCGTTAGGCCGGAAGCTGACATAAACTCTTTATCGTAGATAGCGTCGCGAAGCCTGTCAATCCGCTTCTGGCTTCATTGGATGAAAGTTTTGAATGGGACGCATCAATAAAGTTGCATGGATCCCCTGGCAGCTGGTTGACCGGGGGCAATCTTCAGTGTGTCTTCTTGCCCGCACCTAGTTGTATCCTCATCATTGTCTAGGCGAATTAGTTGTGTGATTTCTATTGTTTAGAGGAGGCCGCCGCTTGACCGCAGCGAATTTTCGACGTATCGCTCTAAGCTTACCCGAGGCAGTTGAAGGCACGCATTTTGGGAACGCCGACTTCCGCGTGGGAGGAAAAATCTTCGCCACGTTGGCGCTTGAGTCAGAAGGTTACGGTGTGCTGCTGCTCACGCCGGAGGAGCAAGCCGGAATGGTCGAAGACGAGCCCAAGATTTTTTCCCCGGTTCCCGGCGGATGGGGCCGAAAGGGCCCCACGCGGGTGCTCCTGGCGGAGGTGGCGCCGGACATACTTGAATCCGCATTGCGGACCGCGTGGTTAAGAAAGGCGCCGAAGCGTCTCTGGCAACCAAGATCAAGGCCGTAACGTTTCTTCGTTAAGGTTTCGCGGGCTCGGAATCGACTTCGGTTCCTGATCTCCTGAAGCCGAATCGCAGAACCCATGCGCTTGGAGCCGCCTGGCCGTTCACGAGTGCTGGGGCAAATTTCCATTGTTGTGCCGCTTGCAGAGCCTGGCGGGCAAAATATTTGCTCGGCCCCTCGGTGACGAACGTCGCACGTTCGACATTGCCTGCGGCGTCCACCGCCACTTTCACCCGGATCCTGATCGTTCCCGATATCGTGTTCCGCGCCGACTTGGACACAACTGGCTCGATTTGCTGCAGGACCTTGCCGTGATCGGAGCCTCCGGCGGATGGGATGCTGGCGACGACCACAGCGGGCGCGGATCCCGGAGCCGCGCCTTTGGGAGTTTGATGTTCTTCGCGTTGCTTCACCGCCGAAGGTTTGCTTACGGGCAGTGGTGGCGTCGGGTCCTGCCGTGGCGGAGCGCTCTGGATGTTAGGCGAAGCGGGCGATTGCGATGAGACCGAACTTGCTGGCTGAACCTCGGGGCGGGAGTTGAGTAACTTGGGACCAAGTAACAGGGCCGAAGCAGCCAATACCACGATGGCGACCGGAAGCAGGTAGCGCCACTTCGCGGACGCCGCCGGTATCCTGACCGTGGAAGGCCGCTGGGACGTCGACGAGCCGGATTGCAGCCGGGTAGCGATATCGGAAACGTTACAGCGGCGCTGCGGATCACGGCGCAGACAGCAGTGTGCGATCCCCATGAACGGCGCCGGCACCGTCTCGGGCAGTGGCTCCGTCATGCCTTCAACTGCGGGCAGGCGCTGGGTAAGGGCTTCCATCAACGTCATTCCCAGAGACCAGGCGTCCGACGCCGGCAGGATATTCCCGCTCGCGACCTCGGGCGCGTCGTACTTGCTCGACGGACCGAGACTGCCAGCCGGATCACCGCTGCGAAACAGGCTATCGCTCGATAGTTTGAGCTGATCTTGCGCTGCCATGATATTCGACGGCTTCAGACGGCTGTGGACCAGCGACTTGCCGTGGACAAAAGTCAGGGCGTCCAACGCCGGCTCCAGCAGGTCGCGGACTTCTTCCGGCGCGAGCGGACGGTGTGGAAGAATTTGCGCCAGGTTATCTTCGGCATACTCCATCACGACATAGAGGAGAACCAACTTGTCCAGTTGGCAGCTTCCGGTCTCGAAAAGCCGGAGCAAATGGGGATGGGACACCTTGGCAGTGGCTTCCCAGCGCGAAAGTTGGACTCCGGCGGTTGCCGGATCGGCAGGAATGAGTTTGATGACGGCCCTTTGCGGTTCTCGCCCACGGCGTTCAGTAAGAAACACTGCGCTGTGCGCGGAACCGCCCAGATATTGGCGGAGCGGGAAAGTGCCATTCACAATCTGGCCCTCCCACTGTTTCCAGTCCCGGGTCATCCTAGTTCCGTGTCCGCTAGTCTGCATTCTGGCTATTGTAAGCGAGAGCCCCCCTGCGCGGGCTGCGCTTTCAGACAAAATTCCAGGTTGTGCTCCAGAAATGTGGTGCCGGCGTCCCGGCGGCTCTACTTCAATTACTCAATCGCCCGGTCGCTCGTTCCGCCATCTCTTGTCCTGTTGCTGCATGATTGCATAGCACTCACAGGTGGCGCCTTCCAGTCGGATTCGATCGACGATGTTGACGTGACCGCGCGAATAAGTAATCAGCCCGGCCTTTTGCAGCATGCCGGCAGCAACAGTAACGCTGGCCCGGCGCGTTCCCAGCATGTGGGCCAGAAATTCCTGGGTCAAAGGTACGAAGTTGGAACCGATCCGGTCCTGGCACATCAGCAGCCAGCGGGCCAATCGTTCATCCACTTCGTGCAGCCGATTGCAGGCCGCAACCTGGGTTCCCTGCATACCCAGCATTTGTACATAGCGTTGCAGCCGGTTTGCCAGGATTGGGCATTGGCGTACGGCTTGTGTGATTCCACGGGCGCCGATTCTGAAACCGTTGCCTGCGATCTGAACCACCGCCTGGGTTGGACCGCTGCTGAAACCCACGATAAGCGGCAAGCCGACAAAACCGTCTTTGCCGGTCAATCCCACTTCGACGCTTTTCCCCTCGGCCAGGACGGTCAGAATGGAAGTCATCCCGGTATTCAGGAAGTAGCCAAACTTGATGGGCTCACCGGATTCATGTAGCACGTCGTGCGTTCTCAGATCGACGAAGGTTAACTGCGGAAATATGGCTTCGCGCTCTTTCGCCGGTAAGCCGATGAGAATCTCATTCTCAACCGGCTGCCCATCGATTATGGGTGGAGCGGAACCATTGGGTTTCGCACGAATGCGAGAAGGTTTGTCAGCCATAGCGGCTCCTTGCGAACGGGAAGTACCGTCTGATTTCGCAGGGAACCGTCACCGTGAGGCGCGGCGGGAAGATGCGTTAAAGAGACCCCTTGACACTACGCGCTAATCAAGGGGTTTACTAGAGAATAATCAGCGCAACCCAAGCCGAGAATCCACATCGAGGGTTAGCTTTCCGCCGGGGAATGCGGTCCAAGCCGAATTGCGTTTGGACGATTCGATGACGGCGGAAATAAAGCGCATGCCAGATACGCCATCCTCGATCGTGGGCACGAGTAAAGAGGAAGCAGCTGCCGAGCGATTCTCCAGACGGGCGCTGATCTGCTCCGCCATGTCGGCATACAGTTGCGCGAAGGCTTCCAGATATCCCTCCGGATGGCCCGCCGGCACGCGGCTGGCGTGCGCGGCTACTGGAGTCGCGCCCGGCCCGGCGCGGTAGATCAGACTCGGAGTCTTGCCCAGCGCGGCAAACCACAGGCAGTTGGGATTTTCCTGACGCCATTCGATGCCCGCTTTTTCTCCGTAGACCCGCAAGCGCAGATTGTTCTGGTTTCCAGTCGCGACCTGGCTGGCCCAGAGCATACCGCGGGCGCCTTCCGCAAAACGCAGCATGATTTGAACGTTGTCGTCGAGGCGGCGGCCGGGCACGAAGGTATGAAGTTCGGCAGCCAGCTCCCGGCAATTGAGGCCGGTAACAAAAGCTGGCGAGATTGTAAGCGTGAGTGCCGATGTCTCCCAGAGAACCCGCCGGCCCGCTCTGTGCGGGATCAGTGCGCCAGACAGCCTGCTTCTGACCGGTCTTTTCCAGCGGCGTAGACAGCCAGTCTTGCGCATATTCGACATGGACTACGCGAATCGGCCCCAGCTCGCCCTCGGCCACCATCTGGCGAGCCTGCCGCACCAGGGGATAGCCGGTGTAGTTGTGAGTCACGGCAAAGAGAAGGCCGGTACGGCGCACAGTCTGGGCAAGGTCGAGAGCGTCGTCAAGAGTGGTGGTCAGCGGTTTGTCGCAAATAACGTGGATGCCGGCTTCGAGAAATGCCTTGGCGGGAGCGTAGTGCAGATGGTTTGGCGTCACGATGGCGACGGCGTCAATGCGCTCTTTTCTCTTCGCCTCCGCCGCAGCCATTTCCGCAAAACTGCCGTAGGCCCGCTCCGGGGACGATGTGAAGGTCGAGAGCGGCGGCCCGAGCACGTGCAGGATCGGAAGACAACGCCGCCGCCACCAACTCGAAACGATCGTCTAGACGAGCGGCGATACGATGCACAGCCCCGATGAAACCGTCCGGACCACCGCCCACCATACCGAGACGGAGGCGGCGTCCTTGTTTTTCGTCCTGCTTGATTTCCAGGCTCACAGGTGTTTCCTCTTTTAGCCGTCAGATTTCAGTTCTCAGTTCTCAGCCGGCAGCCTTAGTCCAACCCCATCATCCGGCGATTTGCTGACTGATCCGCACCGGAACCTGCGAAGTCGTCGAATGATTGCTTGCCGGCCTGAATGATATGGCGGGCGATGAAAGGGGCGCCCTCGGCCGCTCCCTGATCGCCACTCTTTATACAACACTCCCACTCCATCACGGCCCAACCGTCGAAGCCGTATTGCGTGAGTTTGGAAAAAATACCGGCGAAATCGACCTGCCCATCGCCGAGCGAGCGGAAGCGCCCTGCCCGGTCGATCCAGGGTTGGTAGCCCCCGTAGACACCTTGCCGGCCTGACGGGTTAAATTCCGCGTCCTTCACATGGAACATTTTAATGCGCTCGTGATAGAGATCGAGAAATTGCAGATAGTCGAGTTGCTGCAACACAAAATGGCTGGGATCGAAACAGCATGTTGCATCGGGGATGGTCTTTCACCCGCTCCAGGAACATCTCGAAGGTAATGCCATCGTGCAGGTCTTCTCCGGGATGAATCTCGAAACACAAATTCACTCCAGCTTCCTCAAACGCATTCAAGATCGGCAGCCAGCGCGCGGACAACTCGTCGAAAGCGGTCTCGATGAGCCCAGCAGGGCGTTGCGGCCAGGGGTAAACGTAAGGCCAGGCCAGGGCTCCGGAAAAAGTGGCGTGGGCTTTGAGTCCCAGGTTTGAAGACGCCTTCGCCGCAAACAGTAATTGTTCCACCGCCCATTCTTGCCGCGCTTGCCGGTTTCCACGGAACTGCTCGGGCGCGAAGCCATCGAACATCAAATCGTACGCGGGATGCACCGCAACCAACTGGCCCTGGAGATGAGTGGAAAGCTCGCTCAGTTGCAGACCATAGGTCGCGAGGGTATCGAGCACGTCGTCACAATAGGCTTTGCTCTCCGCGGCCAGCTTCAGGTCAAACAGCCGGCCATCCCAGGATGGGATTTGCACACCCTTGTAGCCCAGACTGGCAGCCCAATGCGCGATATTGTGCAGATTGTTGAAAGGAGCTGTATCACCGGCAAACTGAGCCAAAAAAATGGCCGGACCCTGGATGGTTTTCATGTTCATCGTGAATTCGCTCTCTCAAATATCCGCCAGCTAATTTACACCAGTCAGAAGATCAAAGGGCAAATAGAGAGCCTTGTGCGAATGCGTGGGCTGGGTGAGACTTGTGTTCACCCACAATTTACATCCTCGTAATTCGTTCGAAGGGAGCTCTTCATGCGCGCTAGCCTGCAAGCATTTATGTTCGTCCTGTTGCTTTCCTGTTTTAGCGCCGCGCAGGAGACGCCTGCCTCTCAGGCGAGTCCGGTCTCACTGTCAACTCCTACACCGGCGGAGGAAGCGAAGCCGCCCTCTAAGGCCAGGCTGAAGATTGGGGTCGCGCTCGAAGGCGGCGGCGCCCTTGGACTCGCGCACATCGGCGTGCTGCAGTGGTTTGAAGACCACCACATTCCCATCGACTATCTCGCGGGAACCAGTATGGGCGGTTTGGTGGGCGGCCTCTACGCCACCGGAAGAAATCCGCAACAGCTTCGGCAGGTGGTTGAGGCGCAGAATTGGGATGTGATTCTGGGCGGAGGAATCCCTTACCAAGATCTGTCATTTCGAAGAAAGGAAGATCAGGTTGCGTTTCCCAACTCGATTCTGCTGGGTCTGCGCCAAGGTCTGGTCTTGCCCGGAGGCTTGAACGCGGGCCAACAGATCAGTCTTCTGATCGACCGCGAAACCCTGGCCTACTCGGGCGTCCAATCGTTTGACGATCTTCCCATTCCCTTCCGCTGCGTTGCCACCGACCTGGTCACCGGGAAACAAGCTGTGTTCAAGGATGGTTCGCTCTCCCGGGCAATGCGCGCCACCATGGCCATCCCTGGCCTTTTCTCTCCCATCCGCGACGGAGAGCACGTTTATGTCGACGGCGGACTGGTTGGGAACCTGCCGACGGACGTGGTGCGAGACATGGGCGCGGACATCGTGATTGGTGTGCATCTGCAGACCTCACCCGCCGAGGCCGACAAGATCCAATCGCTCTTCTCCATTCTGGGTCGCTCGATCGACGTGGTGGTTGCGGGCAATGAGATCCGTGGCCTGGCGGGGGCTGACCTGGTCGTGAGAGTCGATTTGCAGGATTTCAGCTCGCTCGAGTACACGAAATCGAAAGAGATCATCGGTCGGGGGACTGAAGCCGCCGCTCAAAAATCGCGCCTGCTCGAGACTTATGCGCTGGATGATGTTGCCTGGGCGCAATACATGGAACAGCGAAAAGCGCACCAGAAAAGCGAAATCCCGGTTCCGCAATTTGTGAAAGTGCAGGGCGCAAGTCCGGTCGCGGAGGAAAATATAGGGCGATTTCTGCGCTCCCAGGCGGGAAAACCGATCGACACGAACCAACTAGAAGGCCTGCTCACGCGGCTGACCGGAGTCGGGCGGTACGATACCGCCGGATACCAGATCACACAACAGAACGGGCAGGACGGACTGCTGGTGACCATGCACGAAAAGTTGTATGCGCCACCCACACTGCAATTGGGCTTTGAGGTGGATGGGTCGGAAAGCAGCGACGTAGATTTCACTCTCGCCACTCGCTTGACCTTCCTCGATGGAGCCGGATACCGCTCAGAATGGCGTACGGATTTTATTTTTGGAAACACCTATGGGGTAGAAAGCGAGCTCTACCGGCCGTTCTCTCCGGCCAGCAAGTGGTTCTTTTCACCCCATGCGGGGGCCAGCAGTTCCGCATTTAAGATCTACCGGAAGAGCGATCCGCTCGCCGAGTATCGGCTAAACGGCGCCCGGATCGGTGGCGACATCGGTTACGGATTCAGCCGCTTCAGCGAAGTTCGTTTTGGCTACGAAGTGGGGACGCTGGACGCCAGGCTGCGGCTGGGCACGCCCCAATTCTCCTCCTTGAGTGGACGCACTGGCGCGTCCCGATTTCGCTGGCTGTACGACCATACCGACGATCCCGTGATCCCTCGGAGTGGAGTCAACGCTGAGTCGAACTTCCGCTGGTACGACACCAGCCCGGGGCAGACGAATAGCTTTCCGGTTGCGGACGCGCGCATCGGCTACTTCAAGCCCATTACCCGGCCTGCGTCGTTGTTTGTGGTCGGCGAAGGTGGAACCACTTTCGGTTCCAGCAGCAACGGGTATCCGCAATTCTTTCTCGGTGGGTCGAACCGGCTCAGCGCGTATGGCACGAACGAACTCTTTGGCGACCAGTTCTACTTTTTTCGGGCCGGATATTTGCACAATCTGCTGACCCTACCTCCGCTGGCGGGAAAGAAAGTTTATGCCATCGCCGCCTACGAGTTTGGCAAGATGTACGGCTTCCCCGACGCCAGCAGGTTTCCCAACGATTTCGCTCTCGGCGTTCTGGCCGAGACCGCCGTCGGACCTTTAGTTTTCGGTGGAAGCATTGGCGATAGCGGACATCGCAAGTGGTTCTTCCAACTGGGCCGGGTGTTTTGATCTCATGGCGGCAATCTGATCGGAACCAGCCTCAGCAATTTCAATTGCAGGGACGCCAGAAGTAAGATTGCCAGGGTTTCGTGACTGGAATCCGAACCCGTCGCAAATTGTCCAAGATTTCGCCAACCATGAAAGGAAGATAAAGATGTCAAAGAACCGTAGTAGATGGGCGATTGGCTACGTGCTCGTCTTTACCCTCTGTACCTCTGTCTATGCCCAAAGGGGACGCTGGACATACCTTGGAGACTCCCATGTGGACGGCGCACAGGACCACGACAGCATAAAAGTTGGCCGGTCGGCCGGAACCTACCGCGCTATCCAATTGCGGATCAGTGGTGGCGCGATTAATTTCGAGCGCGTGATTGTCCGATATGGAAACGGCTCGCAGGAAGAGATTCCGATACGGGCTCGTATCCCGGACGGCGGGCAAACGCGGGTCATTGATCTGCCGGGTGAACGCCGCATCATCCGCAGCCTCGACCTTTGGTATGGCAAGGACAATTGGAGAAGGCGCCCCAAAGTGAGCTTGTACGGACTAAGCGATTGAGCCAAACCGCCGCTCTGAACGCATCAAGTCGGGAGGAACGCATGGCCTGTACGAACTGAACACACGTACCATGTTTCAGGGCCAGGCCAAGCGTTCTCCTTAAGGAACAGAACGGTCGCAAACCCGTGCCGGCTAATTTTTCGACGTGTTCTTGGGAGATTTTTTGGTCAGCGTAGCCAGCAAGACGCTCGCAGACTTGGGAGCGGGCACAGCCTTGCCGAACACGACGTCCTTGGCGCTCACTTCCTTGCCGTAGAGTTTCTTGTTGGCGTCATTGTCTGGACGAAGAGTTGACCCCGCCAGCGATATTCCAGCGAATAGTCCTCGCGCGCGCGAGTAAGAGAGGATTTCAGCGCGCAGAGAGACGTCAGTCTCAGCGGAAACGTTCCGTCCCACAGGTCCGGCTGCCGCTGAAACATCACCCCCCAGTTTCACTTTGCTCTCGAGGATGCTGGAAGCCGATTTTGCACTCATTAACAACAGCACGAAGTCAGTGGCCTGTCCGCCCAACTGCAATCCAAAACTGCCGCCTTCGAGGGCCATCATGGTGGGAGCGCTCCACGGGCCATGGAAATTCGTGCCGCCACGGCATGTCATCACTCCCCGGCCATAGCTGCCTCCAATCCCGAGGGCAAATTTCAGGACTGAAGGCAAAACGACGACACAATCCGCTCGATCGATCACGTCCTGCGGGACATCATCGGGAATGTCCATGATCTCTTTGATGACGGTTCCCGCTTTCTCCACCCGATCCTCTTCCTTGTCTTGACCCACTGCCGGCAACGCCAGCAGGGCCAATACCGCGAAACCTAAAATGATTTTCTTCATATTGTTTCCTTAAGCTCAGAATTTTTTTGTCCGTGTCAGGGGCTTCCATTGTGCCCAGTAGTGACGTAGCCGAGGGTGCGCCGCAATGATAACAAACTTCTGACCTGGTGTTCGCATACGTCCCGGACTGGCAGTAAGAGTGCGTTCTCGTGTCTGGGGCAGGGGCCTTAAAGAAAACTTCATCGCCGTGGACTAACAATGAAATGAAAGGGAAGCCACCCTTTCTATCCGGCGGGCATCTGAGCGCCGGGCACGTCAATATGGCGGAAGAGAGAATGAAAAATAGAAACGGACAAGGCTTTCAGACTTTCGCGACGAGGGTTTCCTGCTGGGCGGGGTCGAAATGGTCTTTTCTCGGCGCAGTGTTCATCATCATTGCGTGGACCGCCCTTGGGTCTATTTCAAGTACTCGGACACCTGGCAACTGGTCGTGAACACTGCAACGACCATCGTGACTTTTCTAATGGTATTTCTGATACAGAACTCGCAGAACCGGGACGCCCGCGCCATTCACCTTAAACTGGAGGAAATCATCCGTTCCATCCAAGCCGCCCGCAATGAAATGATTGACATCGAGAAACTTTCCGACGAAGAACTTCAGGCTCTGTCGAAGAAATTCGAGGCGATTCGCGCTGAGAGCCAAGCTCGAATACGTGATTCCTAGGCCTCACCAACTCGACTCGGAGACATCTCCACAGTCACAGAGTGTCTCGGGAGTGGCGGCCTTTCCTTACTAATCGCAGCGAATGGGCACCTGGTGTGTCACGCCAGCCGAGGTCGTATGCGCATAGATCGCGAAATGACCCAACCCCGAGTATTCGTCCCCTACCTTGTGCATCTCGCCGCGATCCGCCGGACAGGAGATCGAGACCGGGCAGGCGAAGACCAGCGTTGCCAGACCTAAAACGGAGCATGCTACCTTCAATGTGTGCACCATAGGCTCTCTCCTCTGTCTTCTAGACTCATAACATGTAATCCTGAACGAAGAGACTTACGGTGGGCCCTGCGTCAACCATCCCGAAAGTTATGTACTTCCGGTTAATATTCAATTGATGATATGTGGAAGGCGCGCGGCTACTCCGGATTGATAGGTCAACTTTAGTCGGGAGGCGTATGAGAGTTCCAAAAATGGCGACGCTCGCGGTTTTACTGTGCATGCCAAGTTTGTTCGCTTCGCCGCAAGATCAGAAGAAAGAAAGTCCAGTCGTTGCCAAGACACACATTCAAATCTTTTTCTCCGAACTGGAAACTCAATGGCTTAAGGCGATTCAAGCAAAAGATCCAGCAGCTTTGAACGGCATTGTCGCGGACGACTTTCACCTATGGACAGCGTCCCCGCCCGGCACCCCCATCTCCCGCTCGGATTGGCTGCTGGGGATTTTTGGCCGAAGGCTACTATCCTTCCAGGTGCGGCAACTGGCGGTTCGTGAACTCTCCCCCGAAATCGCTGTGGTCAGTTTCGTTCAGACCGAGAGCTATCAAGAATCTGCCACACCTCAGACCCAGGACCATTTCGTGACGGATATCTGGATTAATAAAGGCGCGGGAGACAACTGGCGATGTACGGACCGTTATTTTTCGGAGGTCAAAGGCATTCCTCCTCAGAAGTAGGCTGTCCCGCCACCACGGCTAACTTAGGATTGAAGTCCACTTGCAGGAAACAAGGTTGACGCTTTGCACCCGACCTTGAAACAGAGCTTGCGAGTCTGCGTTGTTTCGAGGCTCGCCTCCGGACTCAAGACTTGTAGGCCTGCGCCCCGGTGCGCTTTCTACATCACCACCCGCGTGGCATCCCGGATGATTGCAAAAGAGTCGGCAAGGCGGGCCGGGATACGCCCGCCGGTCGCTGCGTCGTCCGCCGCAAAGCGGCTTCGTTCAAGCCCGTTTCTGGATACCTTCATTGTTTCCGCCACTCTCCTGAGATGTACCTCATAGCCGGGGCTTCACGGGTCATGGGTCCAAGGCAGATCCAGATAGGACGCCCGCTGCGCCTCGCGATATACCGTCAACTTGGGTGTTCCTTCTGCCGGGTATCGCTCAAACAAGCTTGCGTCGGCTCCGGCCAGTGCCACCCGAATTCGATGCCCTTTTCGCAGCAGCACGGACGTGGGATACATTGACAAGCGTATCGTTGCCGCTGCCGTAGGTGCCAACGGCTCGGCATCTTTGCGGAAGACTGGATGTCAGGGTATTCTTCTGAGAGGCGAAGTTCTTTTCATTGAGGTTGATGCGAAAGCGCTCAACCCGCTCAAGACCACAAGTATCCATAACGCAGCGCGAATGGTCGAAAGCTGCGCGACAAACCCGATCAGGGGCGGACCGGCAAGGAAGCCAACATAGCCAGCCGTCGTGACTACGGCGAGGCTGGGACCGGGTGCACTGCCTTCAATGTTCCCTGCAGCGGCAAACGTATTGGGAATAATCGTGGCCAGACCTGCTCCAGCGCACGTAAATCCCACCAACGCCCAACCGGCATTGCCGAACAACAAGACGAAGACAAGCCCTGCCGCGGCCAAAAGAGCCCCGTAACATACGAGGTGGCCGCGTCCAAGCTTCCCAGTGAGATAGTCGCCTGTCAGGCGACCTCCAGCCATAGCGCCTGAGAACACCGCATATCCAAGAGCGGCCAATCCTGGCCCGGTGAGAACCGAAGTACGAAGATAAATCGCGCTCCAATCGGCGATCGCACCTTCAACGAGCATAATCGAAAATGCAAGAAGAGCGAGCGCGCCTAATGGTACAGACCACGTAATCGTGCCTCCGGATGCCACTTTCTCGGCGTCCTCAGGTGCTGAGGGAAGCGGAAGCCACCTGAATGCGAGTATGGACATTGCGGCAAGTGCTATACCGCTGACCCAAAAGTGAATCCCGGCCGGAACCGCACGTGAAGCAACCAATCCCCCTAACGCAGATCCGGCCATTCCACCCAAGCTGAAGAGGGCGTGGAATGACGACATGATGTGACGCTGGTATCGCTTCTCGAGCATCACGGCGTGAGTATTCATCGCTACATCCATCGAACCAGCCATCGCCCCATAGAAAAGAAGAGCGACCGACAGTGTTAGGACCGTATTGGATTCGGCAATCAAGGGCAGTGCGAGGCCAAACCCCAATGTCGACCCAATCACGATGCTCAGACTGCCGAACTTGTTAATGAGCCATCCAGCGGCAGGCATGGCGAGAACGGAACCGATTGCCGCCATCATCAACGACCTGCCCAAAACGGCGGGAGAAAGATGGAGGTGCGCCTGAAAGGCAGGAATCCTCGAAGCCCAGGTTGCGATGATCAGTCCGTGGATCAGAAAGATTAAGGACACGCTCACGCGTACCTGTTGGAGGCTGCGTTGCTGCATCAATCGGATTCCATCCGATCCGGGCGCCGATTTGTTGAGCTGTACTGTGAACTTGATTGGCGACAGCGGCCATAACTCGGGACAGGGATGTCGAATCGGCTTTCGACTCTTGATGCAGTCTTTTCGACCGTGTCAAACAGTACAGAGTTAATTCCTAAGCGAGCTGCCGCCTCGACGTTTTCGGCGCGATCATCCAGGTACAAGATGTCTTGCGGGGCCGCTTTGAGTAGTTCGAGACAATTTCGATAGATCGCCAGCTCCGGCTTTATGGATCCGTAGTCGCAGGAATAAATCAGGTATTCAAATGTAGAGAGGCTCGGAAAGGACTTGGTCACATGGCGACTGAGTTCGAGCGGCATGTTTGAGAGAAGGGTTAAGGGGAAGCCTTCATGGTGCAACAGCTTTGCCCATTGCACAGCGCCTTGATTTGGTCGAGTGATACTTTCGCTATCGAGCTTGATTAGCGTTGCTATCTGATCTCTGCTCAAACCCAGTTTCTGCTGGCTAACAACCGCTGTCCAGTAGGCAGATCCATCGATATCACCCCGGTCGTAGGGCGGCCGTAGCTTCCAGTAAAGTTCCGAGAATCGCTCATGGGGAATGCCGCACACGAGCGCCATACCTTTCATATCCTCCAGCGTTTGCTCGAGGCAAAGAACGTTTCCGTAATCGAAGACGACTGCCCGAACCGAACGCTTTTGCGAAAGACCTTGTATGGCGCTACGTTTGACAGTATCATGCATAAATCGGATAATACACGTATATACGTGCATAACCAAGTGCATTCGTGCAAAACGGAGAGAATGAAACCAGAAGCGGAAGCAGGCCAAATCGCCCTAAAGGAAGAGCGCCACCAGTACATTCTGGAGCTGCTTGGCAGTGAGGGCCGAGTCCTCGCCGCGGACCTTAGCAGTCGATACAGGGTCTCTGAAGACACGATTCGTCGAGATCTGCGCGAATTGGCGAGTTCGGGAAAGATCCAACGCGTACACGGCGGCGCCTTGCCTCGCCGTGCCGAGGCCGTTCCTTTCGTGTCTCGCCAACAAATCGACATGGAGAGCAAGATCGGAATTGCTCGTGCGGCGGCTGACATGATTCGCGACGGTCAGGTGGTGCTGATTGATGGAGGTACCACTAATCTAAGAATTGCTTCCTACCTTTCAAGAGAGCGTTCAGCAACGATTGTTACCAACAGCCCACCGCTTGCGCTGGCGTTGGCGGATCATCCGAAGTTGAGCGTGCTGATGCTCGGAGGAAATTTTCTTAAAGAGGCGCGGGTCACGACGGGCATCGAGACCATTCGTCGAGTCGAATCCATTCGCGCTGATCTATGTTTTCTCGGAATGTGCAGTTTGCACCCGGAGGTCGGAATAACCGTCGGCGACCGAGAAGAAGCGTACGTGAAGCAAGCGATGATAGGGGCTTCAACGGAAGTGGTCGGCCTGATTTCACTTGGGAAAATGGGGACATCTCTGCCTTACCTGGTCGGTCCTGCTTCCCGACTGACACGTTTGATCACCGATGCATCTGACGAAGATGTCCTGAATCCCTACCGCTCCCAAGGCATAGAAGTGACAAGTACGTAAACCGAAGCGGTTCGGTGCTCGATCGTTCCGCTTGTTCCTGGCATCTACGGACAATGCGCGCCCTAGCAGGAAGTCTTCTCTTTCGTTGAAGTCTTTCATGCACTCGATTGCATTCCGTCTTCACTCGAGGAAATTTGTCATGTATGAATTCCGCTACGCAAAGGAACACGCAATAGCTCGAACCTTTCATAAGGCCTTCCGACTGGTAGAGAGGTGTTTGCTGCTGGGACTGATGGTCGCGGTCTCGCTTGAAGCACAACAGAGTTCTCCGTCTGCGACAGTGTGGACCGGTGTCGTACGCACGGCTGCCGGTGAACCTGTGGCCGGAGCGAAGGTAACGGTACACACGGCGGCCGCTAAAGAGAAAAAAATGACAGCAGTGACGGGAAGCGACGGAAGGTTCGCGATTGCGGACGTTCGACCCGGGCCACATACCGTGAGCGTGCAACTGCCCGGGCGAGGTCCGACAGCGTCAACTGGAGTGGATATTACCGGCATACCAGTTGTGCTGACGGTATCCGATCAAAACGTGCTGTCGATTGCAGCCAATCCGCAAACTTCTGCGGGAGTCTCGAATGGGAACTCGAGCACAACTTCGAACGCAGCCAGCGGAACAAGCGGGGAGAAACTCTCCAGCCAAAAGGTAAATGAGTTGCCGTTGAATGGACGCGACTTCAGCACGCTGTTGCTGTTAGCAGCGGGCACGATGACCGACGTGAACGGGCAGACGAATTTCACCCAGCAGTTCGCCATCAACGGACAGCGCGGCGTCGAGGCTGTGTTCGCGATGGACGATGCGGATGTCAGCGATCCAGAGATGGGCGGGAGCACGTTCACGAATTTCAACGTAGATGCGATTCAGGAGTTGCAGTCAAGCTCAGGCTGGATGCCGGCGGACATCGGGCGCGGTGCGGCGGGCTTTACCAATATCGTGACACGATCCGGGAAAAACGGTTTTCACGGATCATTCTTCGAGTTCTTAAGGAACTCCGCTCTCGATGCGCGGAATTATTTCGATCACCCATCGATTGCGGAGCCGGGCAGAATTCCTCCATTCCGTAGAAATGAGTTCGGATTTACGAATGGCGGGCCGGTCGTGTTGCCGCATCTGTATGACGGCCGAGACCGCACGTTCTATTTTGTGCAGTATCAGGGATTCAGGCAGGTGCTGGGAACGACCCAGGTTTTGGCTGTACCAACCGCAGCCGAGCGAGCGGGTCAGGACATCGTGAAGTACCCGGACGGCAGCACGGACACGCTGCAGGTACCGGTGAATCCGGCAATTGCTGCGGTGCTGGCCCGCTATCCACTCCCCAACAACCCAACCGGCGCGTATGGTGCGCGAACCTATGCTGCGCCTTCAAACGTGAACACGGACACGGATCAGTTTTCTATCCGCATCGATCAGAAAGTTGGCGCAAAAGGACAATTGTTTGGTCGATTCAATTACGACAATCTGACGGGACCGACAACAAATCCGGATCAAACGCTGCTCGATCCGAGCTTTGGCGTGCAGTACGTGGATCGGCAGCGGAACGGGGTCATCACTTACACGCGCACCGCGTCACCGCGCTTTCTCTGGTCGACATCGTTGAGTTTTACGCGGACGACGCCTTCGTTTGTGACCCCGAACCACACCGATCCGGCCCTCAAGTTCAACGATGGTCTGTATGAGGCGTACAACAGCGCGGCGGGCTCGGTGATGTCAGCGTTCGGGAATTTGTTCCAGTTACAATTGAATTTTGCCTGGACGACAGCGCGACACGCGGTGAAGTGGGGTACAGAAGCACGCCTCAATCGCGACACGACATACTTCGGCATCAGCCCGAACGGGGAATACGATTTTGGCGGCGGAACGGTTTATTCGCCCGTTTTCATCCCTTCTGCGAGTGGACGGCACGACGTTCAGCCTGGCCAGCCTCTGCCGGACACTTTGAGCAGTCTGTTGCTAGGTTTTCCGTACGCATACACGATCGCGGTGGCGCCGCCCTACGCATCGAATGGCGCGCACATTGGGC
>CAWDNR010000001.1:0-172444 GCA_963803655.1 Terriglobia bacterium | reverse complement strand
GTCAACATGGGGCTACCCGCGAACATCATCGAGGGTACAGGGTTCGGCATGATCAGCAAGACCGCGGGAACCTCCCGGCAAATTCAGTTTTCGCTAAAGCTCATCTACTGAGGCGCGTCAAGCAGTGACTCAGGTTTGCGGGACGACATGTTACTCGAAAGTGACGCCTCGCCGCTAGCTAAGCCGGAAAGCCGGTGCTCAATAAGTGTGCGCGCTGCGGCCTTGCTGAGGCCCGCCACGGACTCGGAGAGCACGAGTACGAGCGAGACCCTTCCCCTGCCTCAGTGGCACGGCTGGCACGCCTTCAGGCGCGGTCTCGCCACGAACCTGCACGCTCTGGGCGTCGACGACGAGACGATCGAGCGCATCCTTCGTCATTCGAACGTCTCGATCACGCAGAAGTGCTACATCAAGACCATGCCTGCGCAAGCGACGGACGCTATGGCGCAGTTCGGAGCGGAAGTACTGAAAACGCAGAGGATTCAGTGAAGGCGGCCTTAACTTACACTAGTTTACAGCGGTCCCTTCGTCAGGAGCGGCTAAGTTGTTGAAAGACTTGGTGAGCGCGGATGGACTCGAACCATCGACCCATGCCTTAAAAGGGCATTGCTCTGCCAACTGAGCTACGCGCCCACTTTCTTCCAATCTAACACACCGATAAGAACTTAGTTCAGAGAGCGAGGGTTTCAGCACTCGGCCCCTCGGTGCCGGTGCTAGTTTTGGTGTCAGTTGCTTCGTCTAGTCGCCCGCCAACCGTCAGCCGTTCCAACAGCAGCCAGCTTGTGGGGCGAGTCGAAAATTCTGGAAAAATTGTCCGCGCAAGTGGAAATCTAGATATGACCTACTCGGCTATGCGGCTGCTTCGATCCCCTGTCGCACGCAGCGTATGATAGCAGGGAAACGTAGACCATGAACGATTCGCGCTCCAGCGAAAAGCCCGACTGGAAGAACCACGGCTTGCGTATCATTCGCAGCGGCGATGTGAACACCAATACGCCTCAGACGCCCGGTATGACCCGCGCCGAAGCCATCTCGCGTGCCAGAGTCGGCGCGCAAAAGCTCTGGGCGGGAACGGTGGTGGTGCAGCCCAATGCCAAGACCGGTCCTCATCATCACGGCGATCTGGAAACCGTGATCTACGTCGTGCGGGGCCGCGCACGCTTTCGCTGGGGAAATCGTTTGGAGTTCGTCGATGAAGCGGGTCCGGGAGACTTCGTCTATGTTCCTCCCTACGTTCCTCATCAGGAGCTGAACGCACGCAAAGACCAGGCGGTGGAGGCAGTCATAGTGCGCAGTGGTCAGGAGCCTGTCGTCGTCAATCTGGACATTCCGAGTCCGGAGGACGCTCCGGTCACCTCACGAGACGATCCGTTTCACTCTGCGCCCGGAAAGCGCTGAGCCTTGCAAGTTCCCAATGCGGAGAGATGGTCTCTGGCTGGGCACACCAACGCTTGCCAGCTACTGCAACTTGGCGTACTCCGCCTTGGCTTCCTTCAGGATAGGGATGTCGGGGTCGGCATCTTTCCAGAGGGCGAAGAAGTCTTGGTAGGTTCTCGCAGAAAAACTTCAGCTTACCGTACGGATCCTTGGTACTGGTTCAGCCAGTCCAGAACTTCTTTAATCATTAAATCGTTGGGCGGCACATGTCCCGCTTCAAACACCACGTGACGCTTATTCTTCGGCGGCGTACCGAGTAGGAAAAACATCGGCTTCTGTGAAGTCTCGGTGGGAAAGAAGAAGTCATAACGCCCATTCACCATTAGCACGGGCACCTTGACGCGAGGAGCGAAGTTGATGGGTCCACTTCCGGGAGCGCCTTTCCAAAATCAAAACCGCCCGCCACCAGGACGGCCAGCTTGATACGCGGTTCCATTGAGATCATGATGGGTGCCAGTGCTGAACCCCAACTGATTCCGTAGTAGGCGAGTCTGTCGGTCTTCAAGTCCGGCCGAGTTTGGAGGTAATCAATGGTTCGGGCGACATCCTTGTACCAGGCCAGCACGTGGTCTCTATAGAAGGCCGTGGCAACCTGCACGTCGGTTTTGAGGTTATCGCCGCGTTCATAAGTGCTCTTGTAGATGGGAAAAACGATGGCTCTTCCGCTGCGCGGGAGAAAATCAATTCCTCCCAGAAGTGCATCTTTGCTCGAACGTGTCTCAATCGCATTCGAGCCAGGAAAATACAGCGCGGTCTGATAGGGAGGTTGGCCCTGTTTGGGCAGGTAGATGTAGGCGGTAATGCGTTCCTTGCCATAGGCGGCGTCGAAGCTCACCTTCTCCCTGCGCCATGACTCCGAACTGTCATCCACAGATTCCACGACTGAATTCAAGGCCGTTTTGTCATAGACGTACAGGCTTGTATAGGCGCGGAAGATCTCATCGGAAGCTGGTCTTTCATGGGTGAAGTCGCGAAAATCTCTCTGTACGGGGGCCAAGGCTGACTCTGAGGGTGGGGTCATGTAACGTGCGAGCCGGAACCCATATTCGGGAGACCTTGCAAGCGGTGATTGTGCGTCCGCGTCTGTGAACATATAAGCAGGTTCGTTCCAAGCACCCCCAAGATGTATCGTTTGTCTTGGTTACCGCTGACGTTCCAGCACCACTCCTTGGCGTTGCCAGCCATGTCGTAGGTGCCGTGCGGTCCCAAGCCGCGGTAGCTGCCCACCGAGGCGAGCCCCTTGCTGCCAAAATTGCTGATTGGGGCAATTTCGCTGGCAGCCCAGGTTCCAGACGCTTCATTCCAGTGATAGACCGTGGGTAGGCTCTTGCCGACAAAGTCAGAGTACGCCACTGCCTCATACCAACTCACTCCGGTTACTGGGTAGTCCGCCTGCCCCTCGGCATAGCTACTCAGTTCCCACGTGGAGGGACCTGGGCGGCCGGTCTTGTGGCGGAACATTCCGACCGCCTCCTGCCAGGGGAGATTTTTGCCATCCCGGATGAATTTCTGGCTCCAGTATTTCTCTGTGGTGTACCCGCCCGCATCCACGAACCTCTTGAAGTCTCGATTCGTGACCTCGAACTTGTCGATCCAATACGGCCCAAGAGTTACCTCAGGCACGCCTTCTAACCCAGGCATCCAAAGAGAGAAGTTTCCGCCCTCAACCCACACCA
This sequence comes from Terriglobia bacterium, assembly GCA_963803655.1. Lineage (GTDB taxonomy): Bacteria > Acidobacteriota > Terriglobia > Terriglobales > Acidobacteriaceae > JAIQFF01. The sequence continues at coordinate 169,331 of CAWDNR010000001.1, read as the reverse complement.
TGCCAGATGGTGCCTTGTCCTTTTCGAACAGTGCAAAGCTCATCTCCGAACTCGCGTCGAAGATGTTGGCCCCCCACGTTCCGGCTTCTGCGGTTTCGAAACGATCCTTCCTGACCTGCCATTGGAGATACTGAATCGGCAAGCGTTTCCGCTCAATGGGAGAACGCCCCAAATATCGCCAGTCCCCACCATCCTTATACGGTTTCACATAGACGTCCGCTCCTTCCGGAGTCGTGTGAATAGTCACCGGGCGAGACATTTCCGGCCAGAGTTTTTCAAGCCGCGGTTCGTTTGAAATGTACTTCTCTGCTTCTTCGGCCAGAGCAAACGCTGCTGGATAGTTGCTGTTGTGGATTAGCTCAACAATCTCCGGAATGGCCTGTTCCAACGACCAGTGCCTCTTGGCGTTGCGCCGATAGAGCATGACTCCGAGGAAAACGGTCACAATAACGAAAAGAACAATGGGGATTGTGACTGCTGGTTTCGTTAAGGCTTGGGCCACTGCCGCCACTGGAGTGGGGGCGGAACTGAGCTGCCGTTTCAACCGCATCAAGTCTTCGTGAATTTCACCGGCCGTCTGATAACGCTGTTCAGGCTGTTTCGCCTGTGCCTTCAGTATGATTTTCTCGAGCGCCGCTGGCACACCCGGATTCCACAGTTCCACCGGTTCCGGGGTCTTGTGCAAGATACCGTCGAAAATAGCCGCCGAGGTCGACCCGTCGAAAGGGTTTTTCCCAGTGGCCATTTCGTACAGGACGACTCCAAATGAAAAAAGGTCGCTGCGGGCGTCGAGATCTTTTCCCAGTGCTTGCTCTGGAGACATGTAAGCCACCGTACCCATCGCCATGCCGGGGCTGGTCAAGTCGCGATCCGTACTATCCCATGTAGGTTGCGGGGATGTGGGCGTGGCTTGAGCTAAGCGGTACGGAGCGAGCTTTGCCAGACCGAAGTCCAGGATCTTTAGGTGGCCTCGCGAGTTTACAAAAAGGTTCGCTGGCTTGATGTCATGATGAATGATCCCAGAGGTGTGGGCCGACTCTAGCGCCTCAACAATCTGCAGAGCAATGTCTACCAGCGCTCCCGTAGGCAGTGGCCTGCCGTTTATCCGCTGCCCCAGAGTTTCCCCTTGTAGCAGTTCCATGACGATAAAGCGTTTGCCGCTATATTCACCGATTTCATAAATCGTACAAATGTTGGGATGATTGAGCGCTGAGGCTGCACGGGCCTCACGGCGGAAGCGTTCTAGGGCCTGCGGGTCATGAGCCAGGTCCTCGGGAAGGAATTTCAGAGCCACGAAGCGACCAAGCTCCGTGTCTTCGGCCTTGTAAACCACACCCATCCCACCCCCGCCCAGCTTCTCGACGATGCGGTAGTGCGATATAGTCTGCCCGATCATGCGCAAGGATGCTATGGCGTAAGGGCGGGCAAGTCAATCAAAGCCGTGGAGTTGCGAGGCCTCAGTGGGATCGTCGGCGTAAAATTGCGATCTCACCAGTAATCCGGTAAACCGACCCAGTGCGGAACCGTTGCTTTCCGGAACAATTCGGAGCGTGCGATTGCGTACAAAAGGGGAAGAGTACGGGTATTCAGCGAGTATTGAACTTCAGTTCGATCACTTCGTTGGTCCGCTGAGGACCCGCCTCATACTTCCATTTGCGAACTGCGTCAACCGCAGCCTGTATGAGCACAGGATTCCCACCAATCACTCTTGTGGACTCTACTCTACCATCGGGCGCAACTACGACCCCAAGCTTCACGGCACCATGGATGTTTGTCTTGCGGGCTAGATCGGGGTAGGTCGGTGCCACCTTGCTCAGCACTTTGCGCTCACCTTCCGACTCGTCTTGCTGGGCTAATGAGGAATGGTGAGAAAGGACGACGCTGGTCGATGAACAAACCAAGAGAGCCATTGCAATGCAGCGTTTCATAGTCAGGCCGTCGGGAAGTTCAAGCTTAGTCGCAAGAATGGGCGACCTGGAGGTAACCAAAGTAACGACAATAGGGTTCAAGACACGCGGGACCCTTTCTTTCACCTGCAATCTGGCGGAAGGTCCGTAGGCAACGCAGCGTCCAAAAGTTGTCTGTGCCAAAACATCCTGGGCAATACCGAAACTGACATTTTCGCTTCAGATGATTCGGGCGCAGCTAGATTGAGCCTCGGAACTTGTGGGTTGTCAGCGAAAAATCGCCAGTAATCGCCGACATGGACTCGCGGGTTCGGTTCCGAAAATTCTGACAAATTGTCTGCGTAAGTGGAAATTTGGATATGCCCTACCCGGCTGCGCGGCTGCTTCGATCAATGTCCAACTATAACCCCATCGACCACGCCTTTTGCCCCCTTGATCGGCATTGTGCTGGGCTTACCGCTTCTGTCTGGGGCTGGGTCCGAAATTTTGGTGTCAGTTCTGGTGTCAGTTGGTTCTTGGTATCGGTGCGGTTTCGTGCAGGTCATTGCGAGAGCGGATTGCAACAAACCGCGGAGGACACGGAGACTTTGCGCCTTGTAGCAGAACGGTGCTTCTCGGTGCAGATGGCGTAGAAAGGATTAAAGGGCATTGCTCTGCCAACTGAGCTACGCGCCCACTTTCTTCCAATCTAACATAGGCGAAAGAGTTTGTTCGACCTCCGGCTTATTTCGAAACCTGTGCAATGTAGACCGCAAAAGGCTCCAGTGTGAGCCCGGACCGCGGCACCCCCTGGGGATGGGCGCCCAGCGTCGTAAGAAGCGTTGCAATCTTGCCGGCTGAAAAGCCTTGCTTCGCCAGATCAAAACTTACCTTTTGCTCATTCCCGGACATGTTCAGCACCACTAGCACCGCCTGGTCCTTGTAGCGTCGAAGATAAGACAGCACATCGGGCTGGTCTTGGTTCAGTGGAACGTACTGGCCTTCCCGCAACGAAGGATTTTCATGACGCAAAGCCAACAGGTGTTTGTAGAACTGGAGGACGGAATCCGGGTCCTTGAGCTCCGCCTCCACGTTGTGGGTCTTGAAGCTGGGCGGAACCGGTAGCCACGGAGCGGCCTCGCTGAAGCCTGCGTTGGCACTGCTCTCCCACTGCATGGGGGTACGTTCCCCGTCGCGGCCCTTTTCCTCCGGCCAGCCCAGTTTTCCGATCGGATCTTTCACATCCTCTTTGCGCTTGGGATCGTTGTTCTCCATGCCCAGCTCTTCGCCGTAGTACATGATGGGCGTGCCCCGCAGGGTCAGATACATCCCAGCCATCAGTTTGGCGATGGCGTCGTTGTGCTCGCCGTCTCCGTAGCGGTTGTAGGAGCGAACAATGTCGTGGTTGCCGATGACATACACGGGCCAGCCTCCAGCCCCGTCGGCGGCGGCAATCTGCCGGCGGAATTCGGGGGCGGACAGTTGGTTAACGGTCGTGAACATCAAGTCCATCGGCATCTGCAGTTCCTTGCCGTGGCCGCCGTAGTAAAGCTTGAGTTCGTCGATATTCTTGGTCCAGGTTTCGCCGATCAGCACGGCTCCGTTTTCGTCCGCCACTTTCCGAAGACGCTGCAGGACGCCGTGCAACTCCGGCAGCTTGGTGTTGTACTTGCTCTCCATGTTGGGGTCGCCGTACTTGCTGATGCCGGGGAGAACCGGGTTGTCAGTCAGCTTGGGGTCTTCGAACAGGGTATCGACCGCATCCAACCGGAAGCCGGAGACGCCGCGCTTATACCACCAGCGAGTCACGTCGAACATCGCCTTCTCGACTTTAGGATTACGCCAGTTGAGGTCAGGCTGCGCGGAATAAAAGATGCGGTAGTACCACTGGCCGGTTTGCAGATCGAAAGTCCAGGCCGGTCCGCCAAAAATCGAGATCCAGTTGTTCGGAGGCTGGTTGGGACCTTTACCGTCCCGCCACACGTACCAGTCGCGGTAGGCTGAGGTGCGCGAGGACTTGGAATCCAGGAACCACTTGTGCTGATCGGAGCTGTGGTTCATCACCAGATCCATAATGATGCGAATTCCACGTTGCTTGCCCGCGCTGGCCATGTCGTCAAAGTCCGCCAGCGTGCCGTACATGGGATCGATATTCACATAGTCGGAGACGTCATAGCCGAAATCCACCTGGGGCGAGGGATAGCAGGGGGTGAGCCAGATGGCGTCGACGCCGAGTTCCTTGAGGTAGTCCAGTTTGGAGGTAATGCCCTTGAGGTCACCGATGCCATCGTTGTTGCTGTCGGCAAAACTCCGGGGATAGATTTCGTAAAACACCGCGTGTTGCCACCATTCATGGCCTTCGGCATCCGCCGATTTGGACTCCGCGCGTGCGTAGAGTGAAAGGAAACAAAGGCCGACGAGCAAAGATGAAAGGGTGGATTTCTTGCGCATGAAGCTACCTCGTGTAAAGCTGTGGGCCGTCCAGGAATGATCGTCTTCCAACCCTTGCCTGAGGCTCGATGTGTCGAATTCGCGTTCATGCCTGCAACTTGCAAAGTCGAAAATTGGCCTGAATAGAGTAGGGGCGAATTCTAGCACGTGGCAACCCCGTGAAGGCACCGCCTTTGGGTCTTGTTCCCGCCGCAGGTTTCTCCAGTCGCGCCACCGTAGTTGCCTGGTGTTGTGTTACAACGTTGGACATTGCGGAGTCCGAATGCACCAACGAGGCATCATCAAGGCCAGTTCCGTGTTCAGCGCGATCCTGCTGGTTGCGTCTGTCGCGCTGACACAGCCAGTGCCAGCTCCCACTCAACCGGCGAGTGCGTTGGAACAGCTTTCTTCTGAGTTTTGGGAATGGCGTGCCTCCGAACAACCGTTCTCCTTTGACGATATTCCCCGGATTGATCGTCCAGAGGGATGGGCGGCAGACTGGTCATCTTCCACCATCGCGAAACGGCGCAACCAATTGGCAGGCTTCGAAAGGCGGTATAAGGAGTTGGGCCGGGTTGTCGAAGATCGCCCCCGCGCCGACACTGTGGACTATCTTCTTGTCGGTTCCGCCATTGCAAGGGCACGCTGGGAACTGGATTACGTGCGTGGATGGCAGCGTAATCCCTGGTTTTATCTGGATCAGACTTTGGCCTCGGTGTTCGTGAGTCTGACTCAGCCGCCGCCCTTCGACGAGGCCCGCAGTGCTGAGATCGTTCGTCGCGTTCAGGCGATTCCCCAGATCATTGCCGATGGAGAAGCCAATCTCAAAGACCCGACCGGTCCGCTGGCACAATTGTCCATCCATCAACTGAACGATATTCGTCCCCGCGTGGAAGAAATGGCGCGTGAGCTAAAGCCTCAACTCACAATGGGAAGCGCCGCCCAGCTTGATGCAGCGGTTCAAGCCGCAATCCAGGCTCTGGAAGGCTATCGTGCCTGGCTTGAACAGCGACTGCCCGCAATGTCGAGTAATGTGGCCGTTGGACGTGACAACTATGTCTTTTTCCTGAAGCATGTCGCCTTGATCCCGTATACCCCTGAACAACTGCGAGCCATGGGTCGTCAGGAATGGGAACGAGCCGTCGCCTTTGAGGCCTACGAGAAAAATCGCAACGCCGGGCTGCGGCAATTACCTCTGGCCAAGGATCAGGGTGCACAGATTGCGCGCGAGGAGCGGCAGGAACAAGAGATTCGAAACTTCCTTGCGGAGAAGAACATCCTCACTGTGCCAGCCTGGGTGCAGCACTATCGGAATCTTCCCTTTCCGGCTTACCTGGCGCCGCTGGCTGCGTTCGGAGTGGCGGACGATCTCACCGGCCCTACCCGCCTGAAAGATCAGGCGATCAGTTACATCAAGACACCTTCCCCCGATCGGGGGTATTTCGATTTATCCACTGCCCGGGACCCGCGAGGCATCATCGTGCATGAAGGAATGCCGGGACACTATTTCCAAAAGGTGATGTCCTGGACGAATGAAGACCCGATCCGCCGGCACTACTACGACTCCAGCGCTAACGAAGGCATTGGCTTCTACGCCGAAGAAATGATGCTGCAAGCCGGTCTGTTCGAGGACAGCCCGCGCACCCGCGAGATTATTTACAACTTCATGCGCTTTCGCGCCCTGCGAGTGGAGGTCGAGGTGAAGCTGTCCACGGGAGAGTTCACCATCGAGCAGGCGGCCGAGTACTTCATGAAGACTGTTCCGCTCGACCGCGCGACGGCCATGGAGGATGCAACCTTTTACGCTTCAGTCCCGGGCGTGGGGATCTCTTACCAGACGGGCAAATTGCAGATCATGAAATTACTGGCGGAAGCCCGGCTGTCGCAAGGCGAGAAATTCAACTTGCGCGAGTTCCATGACTTTGTGTGGAAGAACGGCAACGTGCCTATCGCCCTGCTGCGGTACGAATATCTGGGCAAGACGGATGAGATCGAAGCTTTGCAGCACTGAAATACCTTCGTGACCAGAGCCGGTGGCGGCCGGTTCCGTCCAGAACCCCTCGTGGACTTCAGGGCCGCTGGTCTTTAGCGAGGGCCGCCAACTCCCGGACGATTTCCTGAAGGCGCGTACGCCGCTCTTCGTTGGCACGGGAGGCCAGGGGAGCCGGAGCCTCCTGGGTCGCGTAACGGTCATTCAGGTCTCGCAGGTTGGCGATTTCGCTTCGCAGGGCGACAACGTTTCTTAGCACATCGGCGGTATACATACTTACTAGGATACGCTAGTTGACCTCCGCCGCGGCGAGCCTCTTTTGGGGGATTCCCGGTTTTGGAAAGTCGGATCATGATGATGCGCGCCCGGACTGGTCGCCTCAGCCTGGTTGTCCTGTTCGCCTCAGGCCTGCTTGTGTCGGCGCAGAACTGGACGCTTGGCCCCTGGACCCGAGTTTCGAATGATCCCATCCTTTCTCCGCGAGGCAGCGGATGGGAATCGGCCGGAACTTTTAACCCCGCGGTCATCCTCCACAAGGGCAAATTGGTCATGCTCTACCGCGCCCAGGACAAACTCGGCACCTCTCGCCTGGGCTACGCGGAGAGTGTCGACGGCTCGCACTTCACACGCGCATCACAGCCCGTGCTCTCTCCCGAGGCCGACTATGAAAAAGGTGGTGGCGTGGAAGATCCGCGCCTGGTGAAATTCGGCGACACCTATTATTTGACTTACACCGGCTACAACAAAAAGGACGCTCAACTGTGCCTGGCTAGGTCCAACGACTTGCTGCACTGGCAGCGCCAGGGCGTGATTCTGCCGGCCTACAAAGGCAGGTGGAACGTAAAGTGGACAAAATCCGGGGCCATCGTGCCGGAAAAGATCAACGACAAATACTGGATGTACTTCCTGGGTACCAGCGCCGACAAGACTGATCAAACTGGATTGGCGTACTCCACAGACCTTCTCCATTGGACCGAAGCCACGGATGCGCCAGTCCTTCCGCGCCGTGCCGGCCGCTTCGATTCCCGAGTCGTGGAACCGGGGCCTCCGCCCATCATGACGAAAGACGGAATCGTGTTGGTGTACAACGGCGCGGACGACAACCTGGTCTATCGCACGGCCATCGCCGTATTCGATCGGAAGGATCCGCGCAAGTTGCTTTGGCGATCAGAGCAGCCAGTCTTTTTCCCAGAAAAGAGTTGGGAGAAGATTGGTCAGGTTCCGAACGTGATTTTTGTTGAGGGGATGGCAAGGCATAGGGACCGCTATCTCTTCTATTATGGCGCCGCGGACCAGTACGTCGGCGTGGCCGAGGTCCCAATTATTCCTTAATGCGCAGCCCCTCGAAGTATCTCGCGCCAGCCACAGAACACGGGGGACACCCGCCCCCGGCTGTCCGGTGGAGCAAGGCTCCACTGGGTTCCCCGGAAAAGGCAAGTTGCGCTTCGCTCGACCGGACAGCCGAGGGCTGTCCCCGTCTGGTCCGTGCCACTACCCGGCGATGCGGCGCTGCTCGGCCTCTTTCTGGGAAATGTAGCGCAACAGGATGTCGCGGGAAGAAACCAATCCCTTCAACTCCTTGCCATCCACGATGGGCAAATGACGGAAGCCAAATTCCCGCATGAGGTACAGGCAGTTCTCTATCGTTTCGTCGACACTAACCGCCTTGGGATTGGCCGTCATCACTTCGGAGATCTTGGTGGTACCGGGCGCGCGTCCAACCGCTACGACGCGGTTCATGATGTCACGCTCGGAGAAGATACCCACCAGCTCACCACTGCGCAGTACAGGCAGAGCGCCGATGCGATGTTCCATCATGAAACGAGCGCCTTCGAGAACGGTATTGTCCGCTTCGATGGAATAAACCCGGCGATCCTTTACAAGATCGTAGATCGGCGACATGGACGACTCCTTTTCGGAATCAGCTTGGGGAGCCCATCTCGGGGCGTTGAAGTGGAACACTCTACCACGGGCTGCGGTTTGGTATCCATGCCCGGCGACAAGTTCGACGAAAAATGAAACGGCAGCCGGGTAAGGCTGCCGTGGGTATCCCTGGAGTTCCGGTTCTAGAATCGGAAGGCCGGACCGAAGGTTACCTTGAAGGATGATTATTCACTTGACACAAAAGCGGCCTTGCGCTAAAGTTTGTTCATGCCAAAGCGCATCCATCCGAAGCCAGTCAGCCTTGCCGAAATCTTCATAAAGTTTTCGACTGACGAACAATGCCTAGAATACATCAGCAAGATGCGATGGCCGGATGGAATTGTGCGCTGCCCTACCTGTGGTGACAAGAACATCACGAAGTACGAGCGCCCTGCCGCACCTACACGCAAGACGCGATCCGAGAATCGCGAGAAAAAGAAAGCCAATCGTCGCGCATGGTTCTATATCTGCCTCAATAAAGATTGCCGTCAGCAATTCTCGCCAACCTCCGGCACTCTATTCGCTGACTCTCACCTTCCGCTGATAACTTGGTTCCACGCAATCGGCCTGCTCCTAAATGCGAAAAAGGGAATCTCCGCAAAGCAGCTACAGCGCGATCTCGGCATCGGCGGATACAAAACCGCTTGGTATTTGAATCACCGCATTCGCGAAGCGATGGGCAACGGCGATATACCGAAGCTCGGCGGAATTGTTGAAATCGATGAAACCTATGTTGGCGGCAAGGTGAAAGGCAAGGGGCAGTCTTATGTCAAGAAGCAAAAGCAAGTCGTCATGGGTGCAATCCAACGTGGCGGTGAGCTTCGCTTACAGCACGTTACAGGCGCTACGGTAGGCACATTCCGCGAATTCATCGTGGCGAATGTGAGCAATGATGCTGAGCGCGTGATGACCGATCAGCACCCCGCTTACCCTGCCGCTCTGGGAGAGATGGCGGATCGGCATGAGACGGTGAATCATATAATCGGCGAGTATGTCCGAGGCGACGTAACTACGAACTCAATTGAATCTGCGTTTTCGCTATTCAAACGCGGAGTGATAGGGCAATACCACAAGCTCTCAGCGAAGCACTTGCAGCGATATTTGACGGAGTTTGAATACAGGTTCAATCGTCGCAATGATGGCGACGTTTTCATAGAGACGGTGCGCCGTCTCTGCGGATTCGAGCCGCTGCGATTCGCCGAGCTTACTTCTGATCCGCTTTCGACTCCTGATTCCTTTTAGGCTCTTTCTTCACATGTATCGCTGAGGTTTTTTGCGGAGGCTTTTGCAGCATCCGGCGAAGCACTTCGTCGAATTGTCCCTTGTCGGCCTTCATGAGCCGAGTTTAGCATGGTCCTGATTTTACCCAAAAACTACAACACGCATTGTAAACAACAACATCTTAGAGCTGGGCGTTTGACACATCAACAATGCGGTGCGTGAGAGTAAATGACATGGAAGCGATTAGGGAATTAGCGAGGGTCCGGGAACGCGCTTGGAAAATCAAGTCCGCTCGATACAAGCGGAGTTGGAGGCAGTAAACAAAACAATCAAGATTCTCGAAAGTGAAAGCAAGACCGCAAGTATTGAACCCACCAAATCAAAGAAATTTGCGGGCATGGGACTAGCTAAAGCGTGTCGGGCCGCTGTCAAATCAGAGTTCGTAACGCCTCATGAAGTGCGAGACATGTTGCAAAGCGGAGGTTTCTCGTCCCGGTCGAATCCAGTGAACCTGTTAAATGGAGTCTACGCTACCATCCAACGGCTCGCTAAGAATGGCGAGCTCGAATCAGCTAAGGTGCGGGGAAGGTTCGTAGTTCGACGACCCGCAACGAAAGAAAACAATGAGGCCGCGCCAACGCTTGCCCTTCTAGAAAGGCCAGGAACGCGCTAAAGGATTTCTATGACGAGAGACGCATAGCCGAGCGCATCATTGTTCTCACCGTGCGCGAAGCCATAACACGAAGGCCCGATTCGCAGTTTCCTTGGCAGGGGCGCGAATCGAGCCGTGGTGAGCTTTCACTTGTCGCCCGGAGGGCGTCTAGCTGGTGGCTAGGAACCGCCTTATAAGCGGTGGCTCCATTTTGTGTGGAGCGGGGTCCGATCCGCCCGCCCTTCGCCAACTTTCGGCTGTATGCATTGAGACCAACCCGGTTGGGGGGTTGGTCTCGCGCCCTGCTCCCGAGGGAACAGGGGGGATGATTCCAGTACTAGAGTAATGACAAGACATGTGGGGTGTCAAGCAACCATGGTGCCTAGTACCATGTAAGTTACTGATAACAAGATGCCTAACACTAACGTATATATCGATGGATTCAATCTCTATTACGGAGCGGTGAAGAACACCCCATATCGGTGGCTGGACTTGTCGAAGCTCTGCCGCGTCATGCTGCCGCACGACACAATTCAGGAGATCAAGTATTTCACGGCTCGCGTCAGCTCCCGTCCGCATGACCCCGATGCCCCTACGCGGCAACAAATCTACTTGCGAGCTCTCCGCACATTGCCAAATCTTAAGATCTACTACGGACATTTTTTGACGCACTCGGCCCACATGGTTCTAACAGGCAGCAACCCGGTGCAACAGGTGTGGGTAGATAAAACGGAGGAAAAAGGGTCAGATGTCAATCTCGCTACTTACCTGCTGAGGGACGCGTATAACCACACGTTCGATGTGGCTGTCTTAATCACGAATGACTCTGACCTTGTAGAACCCATCAAGATCGTGCGCCAGGAAATCGGGCTTCCCGTCGGAATATTAAATCCACATCGGGGCCGCCACAGCCAGCAATTGCAGCAATTCGCCACGTTCATTAAGCGCATCAAGCAGACGTAGCTGCTGCCCAATTCGCACCAACTCTTACCGATGGAAAAGGACCATTTCACAAACCACCCATTTGGTAGAACAATAAAAAGGCTACCGCCCCGTCACGTGCAACCAATTGCACCAAATTGGATTATTTGTGTCAAGTGAATAATCATCCCTTGAAGTTATTGTGCGTTCCGTTATCGAAGTAGATTCGTCGCCCGCCTCAAGACGCAGTCCGATCGGGCCCCAGAAGCCTTCGACACCGCCGCCAGGGTACATGGCGAAGCGAGTGTCCCCGGTCGGAATGCCACCCAGGGCTCCTACGAATCCCGCCGGCGCGTTCTGATCTGAAACACTGAAATTTATGAGGCCCAGTTTGCCGGTTACATAGGCTCGAAACGGTCCCGAGCTGGTTTGGAATTTGGGTCCAAACAACGCGGTCAAAGGACGCAGATTCGTGTTTACAAATTGCGTGGTGACGCGTTCGAGAAGAGGCTGGTGAAGTTCCGCTTGAAGTCGTATGACATCTCGGCTTCCAGGTGAACGTTGGGATGTACGTTGAACGCGGCGCGCCCGCCGACGCCGACAAAGTTGATATGGGGATCCGTGGCACTGAAATTCATATAGTCCGCAAAGGCTCCCACTTCGACATGATCAGAGCTCTGCGCGATTAGCGCCGAGGGCAAAGCCAAACCGCAATTAGTGCGAACAGAAAAATAAGACGTCTCATTGCGTTGTATTTCCTCCTGAGTTCGGTCTTCTCTCGCTTACACACCTTTCCCCGCGGTTGGACGATTAGGGAAAGAACTGCTGCAGGAGCGGTGCAGGTGGGTACGCAGTCGATTAAGATGCTGCCGACCTCCCCTTTGGTTGGGCGCGGAATCACGCCTTGGGCGAGTCGCCAGCATGGGGTTACCAGCGAAGAAGCAAAAGCAAGACCGGCGCGGATCGTGACTGATCCGTGCCGGACCGGGGCCGAATGCCTATTTAGGAGAAGGACTGTTATCGGCAGACTTCCGCTCGGCGCGCGGTGTCATGGAAACGACGCTATATTCGCGTTCCTTGGCATCTGCATCTTCCACTTGCAGCAACATCTTGTCTTTGTGAATGCGGAACTGGGCCGTCTGACCCACCGGCAACAACACGGGGTGCTTTTCGTCGACCGGGCGGATGCGATAAATTACGCTGTCGCTCTGCAGGAGATATTCCTGGCACAGGAGGGCGTGAGTTTTCTTGTGCGCCGAATCGGTGCCCACCACTTCGCCGACAAAGCTCTTGCCGCTGTTTTCATCCACACCACACTCCGCCGAGTCCATTTGGAGCAACCTGCCAGACTGGTGAACCTTGGGCTCCTTGGCCTGAGCCACGGACACGAACAGGACTGCAATCATCAGAATCCGGGTTCTCATTATCGTGGTTCTCATTCGCTTCTCCCGGCGCGAGCTTGGCTGGACTGCTCATTTGCGCCTCTCCTCATTCTCATGAAACCGGCACTGGGACGAAACGTCACACCGGTGCAAGACCCGTCGTAATCGGGAAAGCATGTAGGGGAGGGGTGGGTACGCGGCTTCCCTTCTGCTACCTTTACCTTCATGGCTGCGAAGTTAGGGAACCCCAGTTGGGCGCGATCTGCAAAAACTACCAAGAATCATAGCTACAAAGAACCATAGTTGACGCGCTTTGCCCGACCCCGATAGGCTGCTAAATAGTTACGAAGGTCATCCAGGCAGCCGGACCGGACGCCTGGACGACGATTCCAGCTCGAAGCCGGTTCAGGTCAACAGCAAACCCTGCAAGCAGTACAACGAAAAGATAGTTACGCCGCATCTGAATTAGTGCGGCCGGAAAAGGCGACTTGACGGACGCGAGAAAACTACAGGGCGACAAGCTTTCCGAAGCTGAAGCGATCGAACGAGCCAAGCAGGGCGATGCAGAAGCTTTCCAGCTTTTGTACGGACTGCATAAACGGCGCGTTTATTCGCTGTGTCTCCGCATGACGGCCAACACCGCCGAAGCTGAGGACCTGACTCAGGAAGCTTTTCTGCAGTTATTTCGCAAGATTGCCACTTTTCGAGGCGAATCAGCCTTTTCCACGTGGCTGCACCGGATGGCGGTAAACGTTGTCCTGATGCAGTTGCGCAAGAAGAGTCTTCCCGTAGTTCCGCTGGAAGAGACGCTGGAAAACGAGGAAGAGGCCCCCAAGAAAGAACTGGGCGCGCAAGACCCAGTCTTGGCGGGCTCGATTGACCGGCTGCGACTGCAGAACGCGGTGGATGCGCTGCCGCCCGGATATCGAAGGATTTTTGTACTGCATGACGTAGAAGGATACGAACACAACGAGATTGCCGCCATGGTGGGATGCTCCATCGGCAACAGCAAATCTCAGTTACACAAAGCGCGCATGAAACTGCGCGAGTCGCTCAAGACGAGCAGAGCCGAAAAGGCCGCAAAGCCGTAGGGAGCGATAGAGGGCGGTATTTGGGGGAGATGAAGTATGAATTGCGCACGAGTTTCAGGAAATTTTGCCGGAAGTGATTGAGGGCGGCAGGACGGCAGAGCAAGAATCGCATTTGAAATCCTGTCCCACGTGTTCGGGTCTGGTAGCGGACCTCGATCTGATCGCTCGTGAAGCGCGGCAGTTGCAAGAGGTGGCCGAACCCAGCCAGCGGGTGTGGAATTCGATTGAAATTGCGCTGCGGCAAGAAGGCATCATCCGCGACCCCCGCCTGGGGCCATCGCTGGTGCCGGCGAGGCCGCGGCGCCGGAGCATGGCCTGGCTGGCGCCCGTGGCAGCCCTTGTCCTGGTCGCATTCGGGATTGTCATCTACCAAAGAGACTCACGGGACTCAAGACTCGCGGCGCATCTGGACACGCACGACTCCCTCCCTAGTAGCCATCCTGCCGAATAATCAAAAGCCGTCCAATGTAAATAATAGTGAGGACGACCAGCTGCTGGCCGCGGTGGCTTCTCGGTCTCCAGCCATGCAGGCGCAATATGCTTCCAACCTGCAGAATGTGAATGCGTACATTAAAGATGCCGAGGAATCCGCGCAGGCTGATCCCAATGATGAGGAAGCTCAGCAAATCGTGATGGACGCTTATGAGCAACGCGCGACCGTCTATGAGATGGCTTTGGACCGTTCCTTGCCCTAGCTGAGGCAGGAGACAGTTGGCACTACCGCATGGGAGGCTCATAGGCGCAGCAGTCTATGAGAGGGGAATTTATGGAGAGAACGCGCCGCGCACAGCTAGTTTCGGTCGTGGTTCTGGCAACGGCAATTTGCGCCTCAGCGGAGGTCCGGAAGGAATTCCGCTTTACCGTGAGCCCCGGGGCGGTCATCTCCATTACTAACCAGTATGGGCCGATTTCGGTGAAACCGGGCGCGAGCAGCCAGGTTGTCGTAGTGGCTGTGCTTCATTCTGAGCAGGTGGAAATTGACCACACGCAGAGCGGAAACCGCGTGGACATTCTCACCCACCTTCTTTCCGACGCCAACGCCGACGTGGCCCGCGTGGACTACGAAGTATCCGTGCCGACCGACGCCAGCGTTACTCTTCGATCCTCCACCGGCGTGCTCCGTGCCGAGGGTTTGCACGGCGATGTAACTCTCGAAGGCAGCCAGGCCAATGTGGAAGTGCGCGACATCAGCGATGCCCACGTTCACGTCCGGACCCTGAACGGTTCCGTTGCTCTGACTAATATCCGCAACGGACATGTCGAGGTCACGTCCGTCACCGGCGACGTGGTGTTGAACTCGGTGAACGGCCCCCTGGTGCAAGTAAACTCGACGAGCGGAAAAATTCACTATGAGGGCGATTTCGGTAACAGTGGCGAGTACTTGCTGACCAGTCACAGCGGAGATATAGAAGCCAGCGCTCCGAACGACGCCTCGATCGACGTGACGGCGCGATCCGTCCGGGGCAAGGTGGAGAACGACTTTCTTCTGGAACCCAAACACACGCCTTTCGTGGTCCGGGCAGGGAGTGCCTTCGCAGGTACGATGAACAAGGCCGCATCTTCGGTCCGGTTGTTTTCCTTCAGTGGTAAAATTCACCTCAAGAAGCGCTAAAACAAGTCACAGTGAGAGGCTGGCGGGACGGTCAAACGCCCGCAAATTGCCGCCATACATGAGCACTCGACCCGGTGGGCCGTCCGAGACCACGAAGTCTGCGTCTGTCTCCGGGGTTCGGGCCGTCGTACTGGTGGGATTCATGGGCGCCGGGAAGAGCAGCGTGGGCGCGGCCCTGAGCCGTCGGCTGGCTTGGCCATTTGAAGATCTGGACGACCGCATCCAGGCTCGGGAACAACGGTCCATTGAACAAATTTTTCGACAATCGGGCGAGACTGTGTTCCGCCAGTTGGAGCACGCCGCCCTGCGGTCGCTGATCGACGAACTGGGCAGTTCCGTCAAGGTCGTGGCTTTGGGGGGTGGAGCTTTTGCGCAGGCGAACAATGCCGCATTGCTCGAAGAGGCTGGTTTGTCCACTATCTTCCTCGACGCCCCCGCAGAAGAGCTGTTTCGCCGCTGCCAGGAGCAACAGGTGAAGCGCCCGCTGCACGGCGACGTGAAGGAGTTCCGCCGGCTGTATGAGTACCGCCGGCCTTGCTACCTGAAGGCCAGGTTGCGCATCGAAACCGCCGGCAAAGATGTGGAAGAGGTGGCTGCGGAAGCGATCGCCCGCCTGGGACTTCGATAGCCGCGGCGTCGCGTTTTTGCAATTCGAAGTCGGGTGCGTCTGGGAGAGCAGCATTTCGAAGGAGTGCGAACGTGAAGTTCAGAACGGCTCTGGTGGTGGGAATCTCGTGCCTTTGGCTGATCTCGACGACCGTGGCGGAGCCAGGCAAAGATAAAGACAAGGAACCTGCGGCCCAGAGCGTGGACGCTGGCTCTTTTGGCGTTTTCATGAATGGACGGCGGATTGCCACCGAGAAATTTTCCATTCAACAGAACACCGCTGGGAGCGTTGCCACTTCCGAGTTCAAGACCGAACCAGGCGTTGATCCAGCGGCACAGTCCTCGGAGTTGCAACTTGCGCTAAACGGCGATCTGCGGAAATACGAGTGGAAAGAAGTCAGTCCCGGGAAAGCGCAGGCCGTGCTTGTGCCCAACGACAGTCTTCTGGTCGAGCGCTCCACCAACAATCCGCAAGACAAAGAGGAAGAGCACCCCTTCCTGCTTCCGATTTCGACCAGTGTGCTGGACGACTACTTCTTTGTTCACCGGGAAATTCTGGTTTGGAAATATCTGGCCAGCGGCTGTCATCAGGACAAAGGACTGGTCGCGTGCCCGCCGAACCAGCAGGTAAAGTTCGGGGCCATCAATCCGCATCAGCGTTCTTCCCTGCTGGTAAGCCTGGCATTCACCGGGAAAGAGAAGATTCCGGTGCACGGTGTGGAACGAGAACTCAATCATTTTGTACTCAAGAGCGATGCCGGAGACTGGTCGCTGTGGCTCGACGATCAATTCAAGCTGGTGCGGATTCTGGTGGCTGGCGATAACACGGAAGTGGTTCGGGACTGAGTAGAGGAGAGGCTTCAATGTCCCTGATTGACGCACGCACGTCGCGGGTCCTGTTCACGGTGCTGCTGTTCGTGCTGGGGCTGGGATTTCTTTACATTGCCCGCCGCACTCTGATCGCGTTCCTGTTTGCGGTTTTCTTTGCCTACCTGATGGACCCCGCAGTCTCCCGAGTGGAAAAATGGGTGCGCGGACGGGGACGGGCAATCGGATTGATTTATCTGCTGCTGGTGGCCCTGCTGGTCACCTTCTTCTTTTTCGTGGGGCCGCAGATCGCCCGCCAGGCGCAGCGTTTGAGCGAGTCCCTGCCGAAGCTTCTGGAAACCGTCAGTTCCGGCCAGATTGCCGAGCAAATTGGAAAGGAGCAAGGTTGGAGCGTATCTACCCGGGTGCAGCTATCGAACCTTCTGGCCAACCACCGCAATGAACTTCTCGGCCTGGCCCAGCGCATCGGCTTGCGCGTGGCCGACGTTGCCCAGCAAGCCTGGCTGCTGATCGTCGTCCCCATCCTGGCGGCGTTCTTTCTCAAGGACGGTCGCGCCTTCGGCGAAGTCCTGCTCTCCTTCGTGCATTCCCGTCCGCAGCGCGAATTTCTGGAAGGCGTGCTGGGCGATCTGAACCAGATGCTGGCGCAGTTCATCCGCGCCCAGTTGACGCTGGCGGCTTTTTCATTTGTTGCCTATTTGGCATTTCTGGAGCTGGCGCGGTGTTCCCTATGCCCTGGTGCTGGGCACGGCGGGCGGAGTGATGGAGTTCATTCCGGTGGTCGGCCCCCTGGTCGCTGCGGTGCTTATCTTCGGCGTCGCTATGCTGATGAGTTATCCGCATTGGCTGTTGCTGCTCATTTTCCTTGCAGCCTGGCGCATGATACAGGACTACGTAATTTCACCCCGCATCATGGGACAAAGCATGGAACTACATCCCCTGGCGGCCATCTTCGGCGTACTGGCCGGGGGCGAGATCGCGGGAGTGCTGGGTATCTACCTTTCCATTCCGATCATGGCCAGCCTGCGCATCGTTTGGCGACGCTGGCGACTCTATGCCGAGAAGAAGCGGTTCGGGCCGCTCAATGAATATTCCTTTGGCTCCGAAATCACTCCCAGAACATAGCCACGAACTGCGTGGGGATAGCTGTCCCCCGGGCTGTGCGGCGGAGCGACGCTCCGCCAGGTTTAGCTTTCCGGAAAATGCGGTCGAGCTGCGTTCAACTGGATCGCCGGGGGCGGCTGTCCCCACGTGGTTCGTGGCCTGCCGACGGCGCTTGACATTGACACTTGTCCGGCACTTGTTTCGTCTCCGATCTGAGGGATGCGAGCCATCAGTGTTGTAAAATCCCAAGAAACCGTTATGACTGCAAAAATCCCTATAGGAATCCTGGGCGCCACCGGCATTGTCGGGCAGCGCTTTGTGCAGATGCTGGAGCATCATCCCTGGTTTGAGGTAGCTTGGCTGGCGGCCTCCGATCGCTCTGAGGGGCGTCTCTACGCCGACGCCGCACGCTGGAAGCTGAAGACGGCAATTCCCAAGCAGGTAGCGCAGATGCGCGTCGCGCCCGCAAGTCCGGAGGGCGCACCCAAAGTTATTTTTGCCGCTCTCGATGCCTCCATCGCGGCCGAGATGGAACCTCGTTTCGCCGAAGCCGGATGCGCAGTGATCACCAACTCCAGCGCGCTGCGCATGCAAAAAGATGTGCCCCTGGTCATTCCGGAAGTGAATCATGATCACGTCAAGCTGCTGGAATGCCAGGCGTGGCGCAAGAAGTCGGGCGGATTCGTAGTCACGAATCCAAATTGTTCGGCGATTGGCCTGGTCATCGCGCTGGCTCCGCTACAGCACGCGTTTGGCCTGGACACGGTGATGGCGGTCACCATGCAAGCCGTAAGCGGCGCCGGCTACCCCGGAGTTGCTTCCCTGGACATTCTGGGCAACGTGATTCCCTACATCTCCAAAGAAGAAGAAAAGATGGAAGAGGAAACCCGCAAACTGCTGGGCACGTTGAATGGCTGCGGGCATCGTGATGGGCTCGTTTGGCATGAGCGCTCAGTGCAACCGCGTGGCCGTGGAGGATGGCCATACGGAATCGGTCTCGGTGAAGCTGAAGAAGAAAGCGAAGCCGGAGGAAATCATCGAGGTCTGGAATGCAGTTTCGCAGTCTGCCGCAAGAGATGAAACTGCCCAGCGCGCCTGAACAACCAGTGCAGTATATGACATCGAGCGATCGTCCCGCAGCCGCGGTCTGGATGTTGACTCGTGGCAACGGAATGACGACCACGGTGGGCCGACTGCGTCCGTGTGGCGTGCTGGATTGGAAGTTTACCGTGCTCTCGCACAATACGATTCGCGGGGCAGCGGGGGCGGCGCTGCTGAATGCGGAATTGCTGAAGGTGCAGGGCTATCTCGGGTGAGTTGCGTAGCCTCATCGCTTGAGCCATGTCTTCCATCGTGTGCCCTCGTGTCCGTCGTGGTTTACGGTCTTAAGAATTCGCTGGCCCGTTTTGCCCGCCTGAGGAATTCACCTCAATGATCGTTATGAAGTTCGGCGGCACCTCGGTGCAGGACGCCAAGGCGATTGAGCGCGCCGGCGCGATCGTCAAAGGCCGGCTGGAACAGAAGCCGGTGGTGGTGGTCAGCGCCATGGCCAAGGTGACCGACCAACTGCTGGCGATGGCTCGCGCCGCCGGGGCCGGTGATCGCAAGACCGCTCTGAAACTCTGCCGCGCGTTGCAAGAGCGCCACTACAACACCGCCGGGGAGCTACTGGGCACGGCGCTGTTCACGCAGTTCCACAGCGATCTCGGAGCGGATTTCGAGACTCTCGAGGAATTGCTGCGCGGCATCGCCGCCGTGGGCGAGCTGACGCCGCGCACCACCGACTACGTCTCGGCATTTGGAGAAATACTATCCAGCAAAATTGTGGCAGCGGCGTTCTCCGCGCTGGGCATGCCCTCCGCGCTGGTCGATTCCCGCGAGTGGCTGGTAACCGACAGCGCCCACATGCGCGCCGCTCCTCTGTTTGAAGAAACCAACCAGCGATTGCAGTCGAGAGTAGCGCCGCTGGTGGCAGCGGGCAAAGTGCCGGTGATGGGAGGCTTCATCGGCGCGTCCAAAGCCGGCATCACTACCACGATCGGTCGAGGCGGATCCGACTATTCCGCCGCCATCGCGGGCGCCGGTCTGGGCGCCGAACGCATCGAGATATGGACCGATGTGGACGGCATGATGACCACCGACCCGCGCCTGTGCGCGGAAGCCCGCCGAATCAAGGTGATCAGTTTCGATGAAGCAGCGGAGTTGGCCTACTTCGGAGCCAAGGTCCTGCATCCGGCGACGGTACTGCCCGCGGTGCAGAAAAATATTCCGGTCTATATTCTGAATTCCAGCAATCCCGATTGCGAAGGAACCCGGATCACCGCCCGCGCGGCCGCAGTGCCGGAATTCCTTCAAGGCCATTGCGGTGAAGAAGCGCATCACCATTGTGGATGTTGCCGCTCCCCGCATGCAGATGGCGCATGGTTTTCTCAGCTCGATTTTTGCCGCCTTCGACCGGCATCGCGTGGCGGTGGACGTGGTCTCTACTTCGGAGGTGAGCGTGTCACTCACCGTGGACTCGAACGAATCGATTCCGCCGCTGGCCGCCGACCTGGCCAAGTTGGCGGACGTAAAATATGAAGGACGCAAAGCCATCGTCTGCCTGGTGGGTGAGAATTTGCGGGACACTCCCGGCATTGCGGCGCGGGTGTTCGGAGAACTGGCCGATGTCAAGATCCGCATGATTTCGCAGGGCGCTTCGGAGATCAATCTGACGTTTGTGGTTGAAGAGGACGTGGTGCCCGACGTCGTTCAGCGGCTGCACAAGACGTTCTTCTCGGATTTGGATCCGGAAGTTTTTGCCTAAACGTTCGCGGAGGAAAGAGATCCAAACGGGATTTGAGAGGGCACGACTTCAGTCGTGCCACAAATGACTCTGTAACAGTAGCCGGCTTTAGCCGCTGCGGTTTGCTCTTTCACGCCCGCAGCACAGGATCTCGAGGAACTCGTTGTGAACCTGCTTATCTTAGGTCGCGGTAAGACCGGCTCTCTGGTCGCGGAAGTGGCGCGCGAACAAGGCCATAGCATCACATTGCTGTGCGCGGCGGACAATCCCCAGGCATCCGCACTTACAGCCGAGAAACTGCGCGAATGTCGATCTCGTAATTGATTTCACCACCCCGCAGGCTGTCCTGGGAAACATCGAAGCCTGCGTCCGCGCGGGCAAGAACATGGTGGTCGGGACCACGGGCTGGTACGGCGAACTGGAAAAGGTACGCAAGCTAGTCGAAAAGAATGGGACTGGTTTCATGTATGCCGCGAACTTCTCCATCGGCATCAACCTGCTTTTCGAGGCCGCACACACCGCCGCGGGAATCTTGCAGCATCAATATTCGGGACAAATCTTCGAGCGCCACCACGCCCAGAAAAAAGATGCGCCTTCGGGAACGGCAGTGACACTGCAGAAGATCATTCGGCGATGCATCGGGCAAGGAACTGGAAATCACTTCGTTCCGCGAAGGGGATGTGGTTGGGATGCACGAGATCGTGCTGGATTCGCCCAACGACACTATTTACCTTTGCCACGATTCCAAGTCGCGCCGGGGATTTGCCGAGGGGGCAGTGCGAGCCGCCGAATGGCTGGCTGGGAAAAAGGGATTTTTTGATTTTAAGGATATTTGGAGAGAGACATAAAAAGCCGAGCTTTGCTCGGCTGAGGCGGGCGAGGGCGCCGGCCCCTACATGGTTCGGGTGAGCCGCTGCTCCGAGAACGATCTGCAGTTTCGCACACACCCCGATTAGCGTTATCTTTATCTCATGCAATTCCGTGGCTGCGGTACGGCTTTAGTCACTCCGTTTCAACAGGACGGCTCCATCGACGAGACCGCCCTGCGCAACCTGGTCGCGTGGCAAGTGGAATCGGGGATTGATTTTCTGGTTCCCTGCGGCACCACCGGCGAGACGCCCACGCTCTCGCATGACGAATGGCTGCAGGTCATCGGCATCACGGTTGAAGTGGTGGCCGGGACGTTGTCCGATCGTGGCCGGCGCGACCTCGAACTCGACCCAGGACGCTGTCGACAAAGCCAAGGAGTTAGCTGCGCTGCTCCGGCGTCAATGGCATTCTCACGGCCTCGCCTTACTACAACAAGCCGACGCAGGAAGGACAGTACCGGCACTTCCGCGCCATCGCGGAGGCCGTGGACAAGCCGATCATTCTCTACAACGTTCCGGGACGGACCGGCGCGAACATCGAACCCAGCACCCTGGCGCGGCTGGCCGAGGTTCCGAACATCGCCGGAGTCAAAGAAGCCAGCGGCAACATCAATCAGATGGCCGAAGTCTGCAACGTCGTTCCCGAACACTTTGCGGTTTTGTCGGGCGATGATGCCGTCACCTTGCCACTTATCGCGCTGGGTGGAGTGGGCATTATTTCGGTGGCTTCGAACGAAATTCCGCGTGAAATGGCGGAGATGACTCGGCGCCGCGCTGAACAACGATTGGGAGACGGCTCGCCGCATCCACCGGAAATATTTGCCGCTGATGCAGGCAAACTTCATCGAGTCCAATCCGCTGCCGGTGAAAGCCGTGCTGGCCATGATGGGCAAAATCGAAGAAGTGTACCGGCTGCCCATGCTGCCCATGCGCCGCGATACCCGGTCCAAGCTGCAAAAGATCGCTGCCGAGGCGGGACTGATCAGCAAGCCAGCCACGCTGCGGCGGAAGCCGCCGATTTCTACGTCTACGAAAACTGGCTGGCCGGGCCGCACAAGAGTCGTGCTGCACCGCTCCAGCTGCGGTCAGTGCAATCACGGCAAAGGGCGCCCGGCGGGGCACGATGCCAACCACGCCCGCTGGCATGGCCCCTACCCGACTCTGTCCGAGGCCCGCGAGGCATCGCACCACATACCGGGTGTGCTGATTCGGAGCGAGTGCAAGTGCATTTGATTTCAGATTGCAGATTTTAGATTTCAGATTGAAGAGCTCCGCCTCTCAGCTTGTCAGATGGCCACGCGATGCTTCCCAATCTGAAATCTAAAATCTGCAATCTGAAATTCTTTCTTCTATACTTCCCTTCTCATGCCCTCCCTGCAATCTGCCATCGAGCGCCTGGCCACGCTGGGCGAGGTAGAACGCAATCCGGACGCCCGCAAAACGTTTCTCGAATTCCGCGAGCAACTTACCCAGGGAACGATCCGCGCCGCCGAAAAGATCAGGGGAGATTGGAAGGTGAACGCCTGGGTGAAACAAGGTATTTTGCTGGGGTTTCGTCTGGGTGAACTCACTAAGATGGGCGACGCGACATTCTCCTTCGTGGACAAGGACACTTTTCCCGCCCGGCAGTTTGCCGTTGCCGACCGGGTGCGAGTGGTGCCTGGCGGATCGTCGGTGCGGGAAGGTGCTTATGTCGCGCCTTCGGTGATCTGCATGCCGCCTATGTTCATCAATGTTGGCGCGTATGTGGACGAAGGCACCATGGTGGATTCGCACGCGCTGGTCGGGTCCTGCGCACAGGTGGGCAAGCGCGTGCACTTGAGCGCGGCGGCCCAGATTGGCGGGGTCCTGGAACCGGTCAACGCCGCGCCGGTCATCATCGAAGACGACGTTCTGGTGGGTGGCAATTGCGGCGTCTATGAAGGCACGCTGGTGCGAGCGCGAGCTGTGCTGGGGGCGGGAACGATTCTGACCCGCTCGACGCCGCTTTACGATATCGTACGCGGCCAGGTCTACAAGGCAACGGACGAAAAGCCGCTGGAAGTCCCGGAAAATGCCGTGGTCGTACCCGGATCGCGAGCCGTGAAGAAGGGACAGGCGGCGGAGTGGAATCTTTCGCTCTACACTCCTGTGATCGTGAAATATCGCGACGAGAAAACAGATCGAGGAATTGAGTTGGAAGAATGGCTGCGTTGAGGCTTCAGCCGGCTATTCAACATTGACGGTCAGGTTTTGCCCCGCGTTGCGGACTTTGATCTGCGCCAACTTCTGAACTACCGCATCGGCTTCCTGCAGCCCCGACGCCGGATACGTACTGGTAATTCCGATCGCTTTCATTCCTCCGGCGTGGGCAGCGCGGATACCAGCCGGGGCGTCTTCGATTACGAGGCACTCGGCGGGATTCATGCCGAGCAGTTTAGCTGCTATCAAGTAGGGTTCGGGATCGGGCTTGCCTTTTGACACGTCATCCGCTGCAATCAGTACTTTCGGAGTGGGCAAGTTTGCGAGTTTCAGCCGAGACGTAGCCAGATAGCGGGTACCGGAAGTGACCACGCACCAGCGGCCTTCGGGAATCGCTTTGAGCAGGTTCGCGGCGCCAGGCATTACGGCGACGCCTTCGTGGTCGGCCGCCTCCCGCTTTTCGATTCTGGCCACTTCGGTTGCGGCATCCAGGTGCGGCGCCAGCGTCCGTACAATTTCGATGGCTCGAACCCCATGTGCGATCTCCACGACTCTTTGAGGACCAATGTTCTGCTCCTCTGCCCACATTTGCCATTGGCGAGTTACAGAGCCGGTAGAGTCCACGAGAACTCCGTCCAGGTCGAAGAGAATGGCTGCGCAGTTGAATGTTGTCATTAAGGAGTTCTTTTGGTTTCCGGTTTTGCGGACGATAATGGCCCGCTCACGACGACAATGCCTTCGGGGCGTCGGATACGACTATGAGCTTTCCCTCGGCTATCTGGTTGCGAATCTCCATGTGCCGTTTGCGGAAGTGCGAGCGGGCGCGCTCTCCCCAAGCGCGCACGAAATAATAGTTCAAGCCGGCGCCGATCACAGAGCTGGCAAGAGGAATGATCCGTCCCGACCATTTTTCGACCACTTCCGTGCTGGCCTGCGCAGCAATGCGCTGGATGACTCGGGGCACGAACCGGCTGACCACTTCTTTCTCCAACAGCTCGCGGCTGATGTCGACACCGGCAGCGCTGGCAGCTGCAATCCACAGTTCCGCGGTTTCCTCTTCGGTGTTGAATTCGAAGCCGTAGAGCAAGCTGAGTTTCTGAATGGTGCGCAAAGTCACGCCGGAAAGAATTCCCAGATCGGGAATGATCGTGATGAGGCCGCCCAGGCCAAATCCGGCGCCTTCGGCGGCTGCGACTTTCATGCCGCTGCGAATTACTCGGTGGGCCAGCGCATCAAGTTGGCCGACTTCCAATGAATAAACGCCTTGAAAATTGGTGATCGGCAGGCCGTAAGCGGCCCGCACCTGCAGCAGAAACTTGGCTGGATCGACCTTGACGGTTTCATAGGCGCGCTGGAAGCCGCGGCGCATAGCCGTCTTCGACACGCCGCCGTAACCATGTCTTGCGCTCCGCCTCAACCATATGGTTCAACCTTATCGCAGATGCTCGCTGGTGGGAAGATTACGATTGATGTGGGCGCGAGCGTCCCGCTCGTGCTGGGGGCTATCAGTATCCAGGTGGCCGGTGGCGGCCCCAAAGAGCACGAGGGGGGACGCTCGCGCCCACATTGGACTGTGTACGCTTGTGCTACGATCAATGCACCGCATGCCAACTGGAAAATTGCACATCGTACCCCTCGGCGGCCTGGGCGAGTTCGGAATGAACTGCATGGCCGTGCGTTGGGGTGACGATATCATCGTCATCGACGGCGGCCTGATGTTTCCTGAAGCCGAACTGCTGGGCGTCGATATTGTTGTCCCCGATATCTCCTACCTGATCGAAAACCGTCAACGGGTAAAGGGCATCGTTCTTACTCACGGGCACGAAGACCATATCGGAGCCCTGCCCTGGATTCTGAGCGAATTGAACGTACCGGTTTGGGGTACAGAGTTCACTCTGGCTTACGTCGAAGACAAGCTCGAAGAGCACGGATTGCTCGACGATGCCGATCTGCGTGAGATCCGTCCGGGCGAGAGTTTCAAGATCGGGCCATTCACCATCAAACCCATCCAGGTCACGCACAGCCTGGTGGATTGCGTGGCACTCGCGGTGCACACGCCGCTGGGCGTGATCATTCATACCGGCGATTTCAAAGTGGATCCTACGCCCACCGACAACCGGTTGTTCGATCTGCACGCCTTCGCCGAGTACGGCAAGACCGGAGTGCTAGCGCTGTTCCAGGATTCGACCAACGTCGAGCGCAAAGGCTACACGCCCGAGCGAACGCGCGGTGCGGCGGAAATTTGACGAGGTATTCGCGCACACCAAGCGCCGGTTGTTCATCTCGTGTTTTTCATCTTCCATTCATCGCATCAAGCTGGCCGTCGAGATGGCGTGGCAGCATGGGCGCAAGGTGGCGTTCGCGGGGCGCTCGATGAACAATTCCGCCGAGATCGCCGAAGATCTAGGATACATCGAGATTCCCGAGGGCTTGCTGATCCATCCCGGCGAGATGAAGAACTTCCCACCGGAAAAAGTCTGCGTGCTGATCAGCGGGACGCAGGGCGAGCCCATGTCGGCGCTTTCCCGCGCCGCGGTGGACAATCACAAGCACGCCAAGATCGAAAAGGGCGACACCGTGATGCTCTCGTCGCGGATCATTCCCGGGCAACGAGAAAGCCATCTATCGCATGATCGATCACCTGTTCCGGCGCGAGGCGCACGTGATCTACGACGATGGCTCGTCGCCGCCGGTCCACGTCAGCGGCCACGCCAGCCAGGAAGAACTGAAGCTGATCATCAACCTGGTGAAGCCGAAGTATTTCATTCCCATCCACGGCGAGTACCGGCAGCTGAAACTGCATGCGGAGATGGCAGGCGGCGATGAAGGGATCGGTTGGGAATGTAATCCTGATCGAGAGTGGCGACGTTCTCGAGTTCGACGAACTGGGCGCGCGCAAAGCCGGCCGCGTGAATGTCGGCCGAGTCTGCATTGACTCCGGGTCGCGCACCGACGTGGTGGAAGACCTGATCGTCAAAGACCGCCGGCACTTGAGCGAGGACGGCATCGTGCTGCCGATCATTGCCATCAACAAACTCACCGGCAAGGTGGAAACTTCGCCCGAAATCGTGACCCGGGGATTCTCCCCGGGCGAAGACGGCTTCGTCGATGGCGCCCGGCAGATCGTCATGCAGACTTTGGATTCCTCCAGCGCCGAGGAAAAAGCCGATTATGGCGTGATCAAGGAAAAAATTCGTGCCGATCTGAAGCGCTATGTTTCCAAGCAGACGCAGAAGCGGCCGCTGATCATGCCGGTAATATTGGAAATCTGAGTGTTGGAGATCCGAGAGTTGTTATCCTGAGCGGAGCAACTGCTTCGCGAGGCGAAGTTCATACTCCGCTCAGGATGACAGTGGAGACACCCCCATCGTCACTCTCAACGATATTCGCGAAGCGCAGTCTCGCCTGCGCGGCGTGGCCGTGCGCACCAGGCTGATTCCGTCGCACATCCACGAGTCGGAGAAGCGAAAAGACGGCCGCCAGCTCTATCTCAAGCCGGAAAACCTGCAGCCTATCGGGTCGTTCAAGCTGCGCGGCGCCTACAACAAGGTCGCTTCCCTATCGGAGGAAGAGCGGCGTCGCGGCGTTATTACCTACTCCAGCGGCAATCACGCCCAGGGCGTGGCCTATGCGGCGCGGGCGCTGGGCGTGAAGGTAGTCATCGTGATGCCCGAAAATGCGCCCGCGGTCAAGCGCGAGGCAACCATTGCACTGGGCGCGGAGATCATACTGGTGGGCCCGGCCAGTTCCGAGCGGCAGGCCAAAGCCGAAGAACTCGCCGCGCAGCACGGATACGTGATCGTGCCACCCTACAACGACGAAATGATTATCGCGGGCCAAGGCACGATGGGACTGGAGATTCTGGAAGACTTGCCGGAAGTGGAAACCGTCATTGCACCTGTCGGCGGAGGGGGAATGCTCAGCGGAATCGCCACGGCGATCAAGCTGAGCAAGCCCGACGGTAAAGGTGATCGGCGCCGAACCAGAACTCGCGGCTGACGCGCAGGCCAGTTTGCGCTCCGGCAAGATCGTGCAGTCGACGGCGGAACAGACGACCCGGACCCTGGCGGACGGACTGCGCACCCAGAGCATTGGCGCCGATCAACTTTGAACACATCCGTCGCTATGTGGATGACATTGTGACCGTGACCGAGGACGAAATCCGAAAAGCCACGCAGCTCCTGGCTGGCGATCCGAAGACTCTGGCGGAGCCCAGCGGAGCGGTGGCCGTGGCGGCATTCCTGTTCCATCGAGATCAACTACCCGAAACCAGGATGAATGTGGCGGTCATCAGCGGCGGAAACATTGAAGCGGAGATGCTGGCGGAACTGGGCAAGGAGAAAGCATGACGGCACCCCAGTAGCGCCGACGCTACTTCGGTCCAGAATATGTGCAGCTCTGGTCTGCCTGCTCGCGCTCACCTCCGCCATTCCTGCCGCCGCTGCCGATTACCAGCGAGGCGCAGTCGTGCGGGTGGCTCAAATCTATCTCTCGCCCGATGCCAGTTCAGCGAAACTCGCCGAGATGGATCGCGGACGCGAAATCATTGTGCTCGAAACCAGCCGGGAATGGGCGCACGTTGAAGCCAATCTCACGGAGGAACGTACCGTCACTGGCTGGGTGCTCGACAAGGGAGTGGTGCGGGCCTCTACCCCGAACGGCGACAAGATATTGTTTGGCGAGGCGGTGGACTCCGAAGACCAGGCCAGCCGAAGACACGGACGCAATGGCGCGGCCCAGGATGCCATGCGCCTCTATTACTGTGTCGCCGAATATTTTCCCACCTCGCCCCTGGCGGGCGAAGCCATGTATCGCTCCGCTGATATCCGCTGGCAGCTCGAGAAAGCGGACGTCTCTTCGCGTCCTTCCTCCCGGGAACGCGAGTCTTATCTGCGCGAAGGCATGGAAGAGAAATACATGAAAGAAGTCATCAAGAAATTCCCCGGCACCAAATGGGCCGACCTCGCCGCTTTCCACCTGATCGACAACAAACTCTGCGGCGATTGGCAGGGCAGTTCGAAGTGTCCGGTGAAGGAATCGGAAATTTACGAAAAATACGCCACCGAGCATCCCCAGTCTCCCGCGGCAGCGGAGGCCCTGTACGACGCCGCCTGGCGCTGGTCGGCGCTGATCGAGATCTACAAAACCGAAGAAGAGCCCAAGAAGTCCGAGGAAGCCAGGGCCAAGGCAGTTGCGCTGGCCCAGAGAGCAGCGTCGCAAACGTCGTCAGAGGACTGGGCCGCGCGCGCCCAGCGCCTGCTCTACCTGATGGAGCAAGGTGTCCCCACCTACGGAAACGTAACCCAGTAAGCACATTCGCGAAGTTTCAATTCACTAATCAACCTTTTCTGTAATACTTTCTTTCAGCCTTTCTGGAGGAAGCTTGAACGACTACCTGCTGTCCGTGGTCCTGGGAATCATTGAGGGTCTGACGGAATTTCTGCCGGTGAGTTCCACCGCGCATCTGCGAATCGCGGAAGCTTTGTTCCACCTCAGCCTGTCCGACGGCTATTGGAAGATGTACACCATCGTGATTCAGCTTGGCGCCATTCTTTGCCTGCCGGTGTACTTTCGCGATCGGATTGCGAAACTGCTTTCGACGTTTCCCGAGGCGAGAGCGGGGATCGCACCATCTTGAACCATCCACTCAGCCTGGTAGTGATTGCGTTTGTCGTGACCGCAATTCCCTCGTTTCTGCTGACCAAAGTGATCGGCAAACATCTGGAAAGCATGACGATTATTGGCTGGTCTCTGCTCCTTGGCGGAGTTGTGATGTGGATCGTGGACGCGGCCAAGGCAAAATCGGAGGCGGCCGGGCCGGGCGCATCGTCCAGCAACATCAGTACCTGGAAGATGGACGCGATGAGCCTGGGACAAGCGGTATGGATTGGCTTCTGCCAGATCTTTTCGGGGCTTTTCCCTGGGACGTCGCGCTCCATGTCGACCATTGCGGGCGGTCAACTGGCCGGGATGTCGCGGGCGTCGGCCCTCGAGTTTTCGTTTTTTCTTTCCATTCCCACCATGGCTGCGGCCACCGGCTACACATTTTCAAATCGGTGTCGGGAAAAGGTGAGAATCCGATTGGGGTTTCGCAGATTGACTTCGCATCAATGGGTGCTGCTGGCCATCGGCTTCGTGGTTTCTTTCCTTGTCGCTTATGCGTCGGTCGCGTGGTTCATGGCCTGGGTGAGGAAGCGCGGCTTTGTGCCGTTCGCGGTGTATCGGATTGTGGTGGGAATTCTGGTACTGGTTTACGCGGTGAAGCTCGCTGGCTGAGTTGCCGGGGAGCAACCGTCTGTGCTTGCCCTGCCTTGGCGGCAACATGTTGCGAGTCTGGCGTGCCTTCTGCCCGCTCATCGAGCCGGCGGGACGCCGGCGCTACCCGAAACTAACTCGATACTGTTTTCGAATTCCTTCATTGTCCGAGCCGCGTGGTTCTTGGCATAATCATTTGCTCTGGCCAACTTCGGGCATCTCTGAAGCGTCTGAACTTCGCTGCAGGGCTGCCAACTATGCCTCATGAAGTATTTCTCACAGATTTTCGCTCCCACGAACAACCGCCGGCTCAATGAGCTGATCGGGTTCGTGCTTTGTGTCTCCGGACTGCTTTTGTTCCTCGCCCTGGCCTCCTATTCTCCGCTCGATCCTTCGTTCAATAGCGCGTCGGTTCTGACCGGTTCGCAGTCTGCGCGCAACTGGGTTGGGCTGGTGGGAGCGATCGTTTCCGACCTGCTGCTGCAAGGTCTCGGAATCGGAGCTTTTCTGGTTCCTGTGTTTCTCGGCGCCCTGGGCTCGCGCTGGTTCCGCTCGCGCAAGATCACGTCACCCGTTGCGAAGTCTCTGGGCGCAATCTGGCTGCTGATCTTTGTCCCCGCGCTGCTGGCGCTCATGCCCGGACACGTGCGCTGGATGGGTGTGATTCCCATGGAGGGCCTGGCTGGGCGCATCGTCGGCGATGTGCTCATCCATTACCTGAATCCGGCCGGCGCCTATATTGTGTGCGCCACGATTTTGGCGGTGGCGCTCTATCTCACGACCGCTTTCTCTTTCGCCTCCCTGCGAGTCTGGGCCCCGACCCGTTTCGCCTTTGTAGTCGCGCTGTGGAACCGCTACAAAGATTGGCAGGAGAACCGCGCAAAAAAGAAGATGCAGAAGGAACTGGAAAAGCGGCGCGCCACCCGTCCGATGGTCACCGCGCAGCTGATTCCGGCGCATTCCGCTGTACCTCCAGCGCCCTGCTATGCGACTGAGTCCGGTCCGAGCGACCGGCATCGAACGCATGACAGTGTCGAGCCGCGGCGAGGACGATCTCAAGCCTCAGCCGCGCCACGCACCAGAGGCCATCATTCCAGATGTCGAAGTCACGGACCGTGCCGACACCGGAGCAAAACCCAAGACGACACTGCCGCGCATCGCGGCTGGAGGCTTCAAGTTGCCGCCCAGCAGCTTGCTGCATCGTCCCGACGGGCAGCAGGCGATCGATGCCGACGAATTGAAATTGCTGGCCCAGGTGCTCACCGAGAAATACTCCGAATTTGACGTCCACGGGCAGGTGACGCAGATCAATCCCGGGCCGGTCGTTACGACTTTCGAATTCAAGCCCGAGGCTGGGATCAAGTACAGCCGCATTACGAATCTCACCGATGACCTGTGCCTAGCGCTCAAAGCCGAGAGCATCCTGATCGAGCGCATGGCGGGCAAGTCCACCGTCGGCATTCAAGTGCCAAATCGCGAGCGCGAAATTATCTGGCTGCGCGAGAACATTGAATCCTCCGAGTTTATCGGCACCAAATCGAAACTGACTCTGGCGCTGGGCAAGGACATCAACGGACGCATCGTCACCGCCGATCTCGCGGGCATGCCGCACCTGCTCATCGCGGGTTCGACCGGCGCGGGCAAGAGCGTGGCCATCAACGCCATGATCATGTCCATTCTGTACAAGGCCACGCCGGACCAGGTACGGCTGATTCTGGTGGACCCCAAACGGCTGGAGTTAGGCAACTACGAAGGCGTGCCGCATCTTTTTACTCCGATCATCACCGAGCCCAAACTCGCCGCCAATGCGTTGCGGAATGCGGTCCGCGAAATGGAACGCCGCCTGAAACTGCTGGCTGAAAAAGGCGTGCGCAACATGGAGCAGTACAACAAACTTTTCGATGACGAAGGCACGCGCAGCCTGTTTGGCGAGGATTCGGAAGACCGGCCGCTGCCCTACATCGTCATCATCATCGACGAGTTGGCGGACCTGATGATGCTGGATTCGGGCAACGTGGAAGAGTCGGTCACGCGTCTGGCGCAGATGGCGCGAGCCGTGGGCATTCACCTGGTGCTGGCGACGCAGCGGCCATCCGTCGACGTGATAACCGGCCTGATCAAGGCCAACTTCCCCGCCCGCATTTCTTTCCGCGTGGCCACCAAGGTGGACTCGCGCACCATTCTCGATGCCAACGGCGCCGAAGCCCTGCTGGGACGTGGCGACATGCTCTACCTGCCCTCCGGCTCAGCTCGCGTTCATCGTCTGCATGCGCCCTTCGTTACGGAAAAAGAAATCGCGGCCGTGGTCGAGTTCTGGAAATCCCAGGGCTTAGCCGAGTACGAAGAGAAATTCCTGCATGCTCCGAAGGATGAACACGCGCCCGGTGAACCCGGGCCGGCGGGCGAAGAGGGTGCGGAAGAAAACGACCCACTCTACAACGACGCAGTACGCCTGGTCGTAGAGTTCGGCAAAGCGTCCACTTCCCTGCTGCAACGCCGCCTGCGGATCGGCTACGGCCGCGCTGCTCACCTGATTGATCTGATGGAACGCGACGGCATCGTGGGCGCGGCGGACGGTCCCAAGCCGCGCGAAGTCCTGAAGCGACCCGAGTGGATTTCTGAGGTAGAAGAATCGATGCGCTGAAACTGTAGCGCCCGCGTCCGGCCGGCCCGATGGACGGGCGGGACGCCCGCCAGACAACCGGCGAGACGCCGGCGCTACGGCGACAGAGCTTTTGCTCTTAATCCGCGAATCGCCAGCGCCGCCAGAACTACCACCGCCAACAACATCGCCAGCCATAGGACTGCTTTATGGCGCTCCGACCACGGGCGATCATCCGGCCGCCCGCGATACGCCGGATTATGACTGCCCGGTCCCACCTCCGCCTTGGCTGCTGCAGGATCAGCCTTGAAGAACCTGGCATAGTCATACACCGGGGACTGGAGTTTCTAGTCGCCATAGTAAAGCCTGAGCAGGGATTTGCCCTGGGTCTCGAAATACAGACGCCGCTCAACCGAAAGCAGTTGGCCCGAGATCGCCAGGGGTGGATTGTCCCCGTTGTCCACCGTGATCATCAATTGGCCCGAACCGCGGTCTTCGATCGGCACATCCATTTCTTCCGAGACGACCGTGGTACCGGCGCGATTCATCCGCACGCGCGTAATTTCGCCCGTTCCATAGTAATGGTCGCTCGCGTTTGAGATGACGATCGCGCGCCGGAAATTTACTTGCTTGGGATCCACATGGAAGCGGACGCGATCTACCGGAACGTGCAGGGGAGCATTGCAGGTAATTACAGTCGTTCGCGCGATTCTGCGAGGGCGCCCCGCAAGATCCCACCCCGGTCCAGAAGGCTTTCGTTTCTTGCAGGTTATAAATTGATGCGCCCTTGACCTGTGCGGGGGAGATCCCGGCAGAAAGCTTCACGTGCAAATAGCGAAAACTCGAAGGCGGCAACTTGAGCACCGGATTCGAACCTAGCTCCTCGCGAGTGAAGTCATAGAGCGTGGCCGGCGGCAATTGCGTTGCCATCTTTGCGCCGAGTTCGTTGCTGCCCGCGACTGAAGCCGTCACCACAAAATCCTTGGCGTCGAGATTTAGCCGGATGCGGTCGTATTCGCCAATTTGCCCGGTGTTCCCATCGAACATGTCCAGATCAAATTCGGTGCGCCCGCCTACACTGCCCAGATTGAGGATTTTTGCAGCCGCTTCCTGGGTGGACGTTCTCCCTCGCTGTTCGCTGAGCGCGTATTGCACCTGGGACTCGCCATCGTAAATTCGCAAGTCTGCCAGATCGGGGTGTGCCCGGTTCCAGATTTCTTCATCCACGACAAAATAATTCTGCGCACCTGCCTGTGAGATGCGGATGTCGCGGACGTTGGTGAAGTACGAAATCGAGGGCTCCGGAGTTAGAGGTGTACCGAGAGCCACGATCAATGCAAGTGCGCAGAAAAGAGACTTCATCGGCTCGCCGGACTTCCTGCCGGACTTTCTTTCGAACTCTCTCCAGAAATGTTCCGTCCAGACAACCGGAGCCAGTCGCGTTGATAGACAAACGAAATCGCCAGCAGCAGCGCTCCCAACACAATGAAACTTACGATGCGGTATCCGCGGTCCAGTTCCGATACATCGTAGAGAAAGACTTTGCCGATCGTGAATGCGATCAATACCAGCGCCTGCCAGCGGACGAATGCCGAACGCCGCCAGAAGCCCACCGCCATCAGCATAGCGCCGTAGGCCATCCACAGGGCGGAGTAAGTGAAGTCGCGCGCGATTTTCACATGTCGCCAATCCCTCCAGGCGGATGGATCCCATTGACCCTGGGGACGAAGATTCGTCATCTCTTGCGAGTAGTAGTCAGCGACTTCGCGACTCAGCGCTATCAGAGCTAACAGGTTCAAGGCAACCACGGAGATCACTGCCGCCATTCGTCCGGTTTCATCCTTTCGGCGGCTGCCGTACCCGGCAACCGCGCCCAGCACCGCGATTGCTACGGCGTATGTCGCCATCCGGTTATTAAAGATCGGACGTGGAATGTAGAAATTGTCGATCAGCAGGAGCCGCCCCACGCCCAGCACCAGGGCGCCGATGACAAATACGTTGAGCAACTCCGAATGAATTCGGTCGGCTACCCACAAGAGCACAGCCGCTTCGACGAACCATCCCATGGTGACCCAGTGAGCATCGAGGCGTATGGGAATTGCGACCGTGATAAATCCGAGGGCGAGCGCAAGATGCAGCAAGTCCACGGTTCTCGCGGCCTCGGGATTGCCCGCCCGACCACGAGCCTGGCGGCTGAGGAAGATGTACAGAGCCGCCAGGGCCAGGGCAAACCATGCCGTGTCCTTGGTGCCGATCTCTTCGAACATGATGTAGATCTGCAGAAAATATCCGGCGGCATTTACCACGGCCACCAGGGGAGGCACCGAGTCGGATAGCCATCCCTTCGCGGCCGGACGCGCTAACAATGGCGCCACCGCAAAGATGGCGAAGAACAGCGTGGCGAAGCCGACGGTCATCCGAAGCTGGGTGAGGTCGTAGAAGCTCGAGTACCAGCCCACATAAAGCCCCAGAGTTCCGACGTAGCTCAACACCAGCAAGCGCCGCCAGGGTTTCAGGATGACCAAAGCAAGCGCTCCCAGGTCCAAAACGACAACGTAAGCGAACAAGGCCACTTCACGGTTCTGGCCCGTGGAGAGCAGCATGCGGAGTACTGAAGCCGCCGATCAGGGCAAATGCAGCGAGGATTTCCGCGTCCTGGGTCCAGGCCATCACCGCCGTGGCGGCAGTCACCGCGAACATCATCATGAAGGCCACGCCGCCTGGCACCAGGCTGTACACCTGGAAAGCAGCGTACAGCGAGAGATAAAGCACGCCGATGCCAACGGCCTTCAGCGAATAAGAAAAGATGACGTATCCGCGATGGCGGAAATTCTCGCTCCAGACCACGATGGCGATGCCGGCAAGCAGTCCGATGGCAACCCGGCCGGCCGGTCCGATCCAGTTGTTGTCGAAAGCAAATTTCAGGAAGTACGAAACGCCGATCAATACGGCGGTGATACCGATCCGGTTCAGCCAGTGCGAACCGATGCGGGATTCCAGGTCCGGACTGCCGTGGCTTGCCGACGAAATTGCCGCAGGCCGCGAAGGGATATCGGGCCCGCTCCTGTTCGGTTCCGCCGGGGGCGGGAGCGGCGCCGGAACCTGTGCCCGTGGCGATGCTTCAGCCGCAACTCCGGAGGGCAAGTTCAATGCCTGCTCGATGCGAAACACCCGCGCCGTGAGTTCACCCACAAGCCGCCGAAGTTCTTGCAGTTCGCTGCCAGAAGGATCCACCGCACCTCCGGGAAACTGATTTCCGGAGCATTATCTGCGAAACTGGTCTGGCTTTCACGAATTATTAAGGGGACGAACCATGAAGTGTCTTACCGAATACCTGAAATTCCGTACCCGCTCCCACCGCGCCTACGTCCACATGACGCCCCAAGTGGAGCAAATCGTGGGCAAGAGCGGCGTCAAGGAAGGCATGGTTCTGGTTTCTGCCATGCACATCACGGCCGGCGTCTATGTAAATGACAACGAGAGCGGATTGATTGAAGACATCGATCAGTGGCTCGAAACTCTGGCGCCTTTCCGCAAAGACTACAAACATCACGACACCGGCGAAGACAATGGCGATTCACACTTGAAGGCGCTGCTCATCCACCATGAGGTCATCGTCCCAATCACTGCGGGCAAACTTGATTTGGGAACGTGGCAGCGGATTTTCTACGCGGAATTCGACGGCCAGCGAGACAAGCGAGTGATCGTGAAAGTAATGGGTGAGTGATCTGACTACGTCGCCAGGGCAATTGAGGAACGACCCAAGCTGAGGAGGAAAGCTACGCTGACCAGGGCGAAGTTTTCCGTCGACATCGCACAGATAAAAAATCAGGAACGCAAAGGAGGGCCGACCGCTCGACCCTCGCCTCGCGCAAGGGGAAGATCTTCATATGCGCTGATCAACTCAGCGTTTTACATTCACATCAGGGTCGGCACTTTTGGCCAGGTCCACCCTGCTGCGAATCATGTAGTGAAAGGTTGCGTATGGCGCATCCTCTCTCACTGGCCCCGAACCAACGCTCCCTCCCGCCGGCACTTCGAATCGCCTCTGCTCAAAAGGTGAACTTTCAAACTCGATCGAAAAGGCATCACCAGTCGACTGCCACTCCACCTGGTCCTTGGCCTCTATACTCACGTTGACAACTTCGCAATCCACATCACACTCATCGTAAATGTTTACTCGGACCGTAGCTGGATCCCTCATGGTCGCTCCTTCCAATCCTTGAAAAGTGTCTAAGCTTCCCCCTCCCTACTTAGCGTCGCGTAGTATAGCCTGAAAGGAGGGGTCGGCGCGCAAATGATCGAAATCCGGGGTCCTCTCCACCTGGTTGGCCGTCAGCCCTCCTGCCAGAGCCTTCCGCAGCCACTGAATTGTAAGGTCCTTTTCGCCGAAGTGGTTGTACGCTAGGGCGGCTCGAAACTGCACACTGGAACTCGCGGGAGCGAACGACACAGCCTTTTGGAGGGATGCCATGGCCTCCGATTTGTCGTCGATCATTGCCAGATATGTCGCTCTAAAAGCCCAAATCCGCCCGTCGCGTGGATTCACTCGCAGATCTTCGTCGGCGAGGCGGATTGCCTCCCGGTAGGCATCGTTGGCGTTTTGTCGTTTGTCCGGGACTAGATAGTAGGCATCTCCCAGGTTCCCCCAACTGAGCCAACTGGTCTTGTCGAACTTCAACCCCTCTTCAAAATTGCGAGCCGCCTCGTCATACTTGCGCATGAGGAAGTAAGCGTTGCCCAGGTTGTCGTAGACCTCCACGGTGGGACGGATAGAGACGGACCTCTGCAACTGGTCGATGGCTTGCGGATATCGTCCTAGCAGGACATACATGGCACCCAGATCGGAGTAACCGCGAAAGTTATCCGGCGCCAAGGTAATGACTTCCTGGAACTCCTTGGCGGCGTCGTCATAGCGTCCCTGTTGCCAGTAAAAGTAGCCCAACCAGGTGTATCCGGCCCAGTATTGCGGGCGCAGACTGATGGCCTTTCGAAACGTAGCTTCGGCTTCGCCCGGTTTGTTCAACTTCTGATAGACGTCGGCCAGCCCGCGGAATGTTTCATCGCTGGTAGGATCAAGGGCTGTAGCTTTCTGAAACTGGGCAACCGCCTTCTCATACTCTCCGGTCGTCCGGTAGACATTTCCCAGGCAGGTATAGCCTTCGGCCAGGCTCGGAGAGCTAACCACCGCATGGTCGCAAGCCGATCTGGCCTTCTCCATCAGATCCCGGCTTCCCTGGCGTTCCTGATAGCTCAGCCAATAGGCCTTGCCGAGCGCGGCATAAGCCTCGGCATATTTGGGATCGAGGGTCAGGGCCCGGTTAAAAGCAGAAATCGCGCTATCGATGTTCTCGTGCTTGTGATAATCGAGCAGATATCCGCGGCCACGGAGATACTGATCGTAAGCCGAGGGATCGCCGGTTCCGTGGGCTGCCAGGACTACGCGGTCGTCACCCTTGATGGCCAACCCCAGCATGTGCAGGGTGCCATCCACAACCCGGTCCTCCACCGCAAAGGCATCGCTCACGTCAGCGTCAACCGTTTCGGCCCGCAGCTGCCGATTGGTCTTCGCGTCCACCAGGGTGTAGGTCACTCGCACCTGGTTGCCGGAGCTGTGCAAGCTGCCCTCCAGAACCAGGCCCACCCCAAAACTCTTTCGAGCCTGCTCGACACTGGTCACGCCCTCGGCCCGTATCTCAGTGCTGGGGACTACCTGCAACGGATAGTTGTCGGTCAACTGGGTCAGCTTGGCCGTGAGGGTCTCGGTGAGGCCGTTACAAAAAGCTTTGCTGCCGGAGTCGTCTGCCATGGGAGCAAACGGCAGGACCGCCAACTGCATCGGCGTGGAAGAACTACCCAGATCGATCCCCCCATTCGACTTTGACTGCCAGAACACGAAAGACTTCGCCTGCCAGTAGACCAGCGTGCAAAGGAACAAGGCTGCTACCAGCGCCGCCCATACCCAAGTCCTTTTCTTCTTCGGCGGTTCTTGGACCCGCAGTGGCACTACCCGCGCAAGCCCGGCGTCGCTCAGATCGCCATGCACCTCGCGGAGAGACTCCAGTAGTTCCTGGGCACTGGAATAACGCTGGCTCGCGTCTTTGGCCATCGCTTTATTGACCAGGGCCTCCAGCTCCGGGGTGACCGAACGATTGAAAATGCGTATAGAGGCCGGGGTCTCGGCGCGGATACGGTCCGTGGTCGCTACGAAACTGCTCGCAAGAAAGGGATGCTGTCCAGTCAGAACCTCGTAAAAGACCACGCCTAGTGAAAAAATATCAGCGCGGCCGTCCGGAACCCTTTCCAGCAGGACCTCCGGCGACATGTAGGCGGGAGTGCCGGCAAAGGTGCCCGCCCGATCCACGGTCGAGCTCTGGTCGGATCGCGGCAGGTGCTTGGCCACTCCGAAATCCAGGATTTTGACCTTGCCGGCGCTGGTGAGCATGATGTTTTCCGGTTTGATGTCACAGTGCACGATGCCGTGGCCGTGGGCCGATACCAGCGCTTCGGCACACTGCATTGCGATCTTGAAGAACTCATCCAGCGACAGCGGCTGGCGTAGACGCTGGCGCAGGTTCTGGCCTTCGACATACTCAAGAATCAGGAATATCTCTCCCTGCTCCTCCAGAACGTCGTAGACCGCGGCTACCTGGGCGTCGCTGAAGCGGGATGCGCGCTCCGCCTCCTCCAGAAAGCGGTGTCGGTAGAGCGAGTCGGCGCGCAACGAAGGCGCCAGACGCTTAAGGGCTACCGTGCGTTTGAGTTTGGTATCCTCGGCACGATATACCTCGCCCATGCCGCCCTTGCCGAGCCGTTCTGCGATGCGGAAACGTCCCACTACCGTGCCGCTCAGAGAATCCTGGGGGTTCGAATCACGGGGCTGCGTCGAACTCGTCAGGATTGGATGAGGGTCCGCCATAAGGCGTTTGCGTAGTTCAGAATTGAAAGAGCAGCGTCCCGAGGGCTTAAGGGACAGCTCTGCTAGGCCGCCGCCGTTGGGCCATCTTACTCCTGGACCAAGCACCGGGCAATCATAGGACACGGTCCGCCAGAACATGACGGAGGATCGGCAGATGTGACCTCAGTTCGGCATTAGGTGACATGAACAGAGAGGATCAGGCGCCCAAGGCCTCAGGTAGCTACGTAGCTTCCCGCATCTTCAACGTGCGGCCACTCGCGCGCGACACGGGTGCCAGTCTATCCAGGATGACCGCCAGGCTTCCAGGAGACCCTCAGTGCCTCATAAATGTGCGAACCCCGCCTGTCCCAGTTTGTTTCGCAGTCTCCACCTCGGCAAGCTCTTTCTACTTGATACGGATAGTTCCGTGGCAGGGGCATCCGGAACCTCACCTGTGAATCGCAGAGGGCGGTCAGTGAAAATGTATCGAGCAGAATTGAAAGGTGCCTTATGAATCATTCTAGAACCCCTCTGTGTGCCATCTGCGGACAAGAGCGATCCGCGAGCCAGCCCCGGTTTCTGATCGCCGAAAACACCTGGGAGGCCAAGCTGACGATTCTGCATTGGAACGAGTCTATGGCCTCCCGGGCAGGCATTCAGCTCGCCTGCAGTATCGACCATGTCGAGGAACTCGTGATGCACTGGATGACGACCGGAAAGCTCGACCATCCGTTTGCGCGAACTGCATTGGGCGCGGCCGGCTGGCGACGGCTTTCGACGCCAGGGGGTCGAGTTGACATCAGTGGGGCGCGGCCAATTGGAGAACTGGCGGTACACCGCGAAAGTATGGAGCGGGTCTTGATGGAGAACCCCCAATGCTTCCAAGGTATTTTGGATGCGCTGCTCGATGCCCTGCGGCAGGAGACCGCAGTCGAAACTAAACCAATCTCCCTGCGAGAAGCTGACCGAAAAGAGGAAAAAGAGTTGTGCGCAGTTTCGACTGAGCCGGAATTCTAGCGGAGTGCCAGAACTACCGGGCCTCGGGATTCAAAGCACTGGGAGTCCGGACTTCAGAACTCACAACTTCAGGGCTCGACTGATTTTCTCCACCCCCGCCAGTCCCTGGTAACCGCATCCGCCATGTCCCTGGCCGAAACCGACAGCCAGCCCGGCTTCAGACGATTGAGGTGCTGGCGAATCCGCTTCACCACGGACCGACTCCCCAAGTGGATATTCGCGGTCTCCCATCCCATAGCAAAGAGCAGTCGAAGTTCATCGCGCCCCTTGGGCAGAACATTCAACTCGATGCGACAACAGTGGGGTGACAGGCGGCGAACAATCCAATGCCCGCGCATCTGCACGAACGGGTCCGGAGAACGCACTGCCCGATTAATGATGACCTGATACATCGGTTCCGGCTGGTCAGCGCCGTGCGCCCAGTAAATCGAGGAAGGCACCAACGCTTTGGCTTCGCGTGCCACCTTGCCTCCGTTGCATTCCGCCAGGGCCACCAGGCGTACGCGTCCCAGGCTGCCCAGGCCGGCAACCCGGCTCACGACCCGATAGTCCAGACCGCGCTCGGGGAGAAGATGCTCCAGTGCATCCTTAGCGCTTACCGGGATTTTTTCTTTGACCCGCGGCAAGCTATCCATCTTCTGCCAAAAGAGCGCCGGATCCCGCAATTCGGCGAGCGCGATCTGGCGCAGCCAACGGTGCTCTTCCTCCAGCACAAAGGGATGCCCATATTCGGTAAGTGATTTTCGGTAGCCGTCGAGAATCACGGCACAAGCGTCTTTGGCCCTCAACGACAGATGTCCGCCCTCGATGGCGAGAAGCGCGCTGGCAGCCAGCCTCACCAGATCATTGGTGTAGGGTACTTCGGCGGCTTCATCGAAGTCGTTTACGCCCCAGACCAGGCGGCCTTCCACATCCCGCCAAGTACCGAAATTCTCCACATGAAGATCGCCCACGCCCAGGACTCGCGGGGCCTTGGCTAGATCGGGACAAACCTCCGGCCAAATCTCCATCCAGCGATAAAAGGTGGCGCGCATAAAAGGAAACGCCGCCTCCGCCATGCGCTGATGTTTCAGGCGCAGATCCGCCTTCACAATCGGTGTGTGCGAACCGAGCCAGTCCTCATACCGGCGAGTTGACTTGACGATATTCACGGCGGCCATGCCCGGCGTAGATGTTAAACGAAAAGTTGTGTGTGGGGCGGACACTCTTGTCCGCTTTGGAATTGGGCGTACTTGAGACTCACTAACTCCGTTGTGGCCTACGAAAGCAATCGGAACGCAAAGGCAAGACTCAATGTCAAAAGCGGCGGACAGGAGCGTCCGTTCCACACAGTGCATGTGGCATTCCTGACACGACGTTGTGGAGGACACACGATTCGGCAACCTAATAGTTATGGAAGTGCTTATGAATCAATCGCATGCGATTGGCCATTCACCCGCTACATGCGATGTGTCCGCAATGAGAGGCAATTATGGAACTCGTATTCACGACCGTCGCAGTCATCGGTGGCATGACTTTCTCACTGGCAGTCGCAATCTTGGTGGAAGAACTCATCTTCGGCAAGGTACTCGGTGTATTTTTTGCTCCTCGAGAGCGGCAACCCAAAACAGCGATCCAGCACTAGGGTGAAAGAAGCTGACGGCGATTGGAACCTTTGCCGGCGGCCGCAGGTCAATGTTCGTAGGGCTGTCGAGATAGTCCACCCGCGAACCCAGACAGTACCGAGAGCGAAGTCAAGAGCCATGCAGCGCGCAGCTTATAATTCGCGCATCAATTTGTGGTACATCTTTTCGCGTAACCCAGACATGCTTACGCCATTCTCCTCACGGCTTGTCAATTCCCTCCTGTTTGCTCTGGCGTTTTTGTTCGCGGTGCCGGCCGGCGCGCAAAACTGGACCGGCGCGGAAGAGCAGTTGGCGGGGAAGATTGTGTCGGCTGCTGGGCCGAAAACGATGGCTCTGGAAGTCCTAAACCACTCGTCGCTCAGCTCCGCAATGACCGATGACATCCGGCGCAATCTTCTCACCCAGTTGGCGGTCCTCGGAGTGCGTTTCGTTGCGGCGGAACAGGCCGCTGCAACGGTGCGGGTCTCACTCTCCGAAGACCTGCAAAGCTATCTCTGGGTCGCGGAGATTTGGATCGCGGATACACGCCAGGGCGCGAATGCACCTGTGGTGGTCATCGTTTCTGAGCCCCGGTCTGCCCCGCTCTCGGTCGAGCCCGAAGCGGCGGCCATGGTACTTCGCAGAATTCCGTTGTGGTCACAGTCCGACCGCATTTTGGATGTCGCGATCGCCGACGGCAATCCCGCGCGCATGTGGGTGCTGGATGCGAATGGGGTGACATCTTACCGGCTTCAGGACAACCGCTGGCAGCCGGAGCAATCAGTTCCTATTGTCCACTCAAGGCCGTGGCCGCGAGATCTGCGGGGAAGGCTGGTAAGAGGTAAGGACAATCTTCTTGATGCCTACCTGCCCGGGATGCATTGTCGAAGCTCGACAGGCGCGTCTCCGGCGATGACTTGTTTTGACAGTGACGATCCCTGGCCGCTCGGGACAGACCTGTCCAGCCTGAATGCGTCTTTCATTTCCACGCGGAATTTCTTCGGCGGCGCATTGTCGCCCGGCATAGGCAAACAAACGACGTCGCCGGCATTTTATTCCGCAGCGGCCGTGCCACGCGGCCCAACCACGTCGTGGCTGCTTGCCACCGTGGATGGACAGGTTCATCTTCTCGACGGTAGTACCGATCAAGTCGTGGACAAACTGGGCTGGGGTAGCGATATCGCGAGCGTACGCAGTGGCTGTGGGTCGGGCTGGCAAGTTTTGGCCACCGGAACCGGTCAGGGCCGGAGCGATTCCGTGCGAGCTCTCGAAGTGTCCGGTCGTGAGCCCGTCGCCATGAGCGCCCCTCTCGATGTGAGTGGCTCCATCACCGCTCTGTGGACAGAATCCAGCGGAGCCGGCGCAATTGGTGTAGCACACAATTCTGAAACGGGGAAATATGAAGCCTTCCGGCTTATTCTTACTTGCGGCCGTTAGCATGGTTCTGGGTGTTGCCGCCCCGGCCAGCACCCGCCCGCACTACGGCGGGACGCTTCGCATTTCTATTCGAGAGGCTCCGGCGTCTCTTGATCCCTCTGACTCCAGCCAGGCCGGGGTGTTTGCTTTGCCCAGCCTCTCGCATCTGATGTTTGACACGCTGGTCACGTTGGACGGGCGCGGCCAGGCTCAGCCCGCGCTGTCCACTTCATGGCAGGCCGATCCCGGTAATCAACGCTGGCAATTCAGTATCCGGCGCGGAGTTACATTTCAGGATGGAACGCCAGTCAGTCCGGACGCTGTGGCGGCTTCGCTGCGGGTCGTAAATCCAAACTGGAAGATTTTTGCCACGGGAGAGGCAGTCGTGGTCGAGTGCGATGCCCCAATGTCCGATATCCCTGCCGTGCTGGCACTGCCGCGCTATGCCATCGCCAAGCGTGGGGGCGGAAAGCTTGCCGGCAGTGGGCCCTTTGTCATTAACCAGTGGGATCCGGGCAAGAAACTTACACTCACTGCGCGCGACGATTACTGGGGTGGCCGCGCATTTGTGGACTCTATCGAGATCGAGATGGGCAAGAGCTTCCGCGAACAGATGATCGCGCTCGATTTAGGCAAGGCGGACATAGTAGAGGTCGCACCCGATCAGGCTCGTCACGCAGTCTTGGAAGGCCGCCGCGTCGAGCGTTCAGCTCCCGCAGAATGGATGGCCCTGGTCTTCAGCCACGATATCCAATCTGCGGAAGATGGGCGACTGCGCGAGGCTTTGGTGCTCAGCATCGATCGAGAATCAATGAACACCGTTCTTTTGCAGGACGGAGGCGAACCCGCTGGCACCTTCCTGCCAAACTGGCTGACAGGCTATGCATTTCTTTTCCCCACGGCGGCCGATCTGCAACGTGCCCGCCAGGCCCGGGGGGAAGTTCACAGCGCGCCAGGGTGGACACTCGGCTACGATGGGTCCGATCCTCTGGCGCGGGTCATCGCGGAAAGAATCGCATTGAATGCGAGCGATGCGGGCCTCACCCTCCAGACGCTGACGGTCCAGGCGAAGAGCTTCACCATTGCTGATGTGCGCCTAGTCCGCATGCCGTTGCCTTCGCTCGATGCGCGAGTTGCGCTCAGCGAGCTAGCCGCCAGCCTGGGATTGCCATCGCCGAAGTTTGACGGCGATCCGGCCTACAGCTTGTACGCTGCCGAGAATACTCTCCTGCAATCGCGGCGCGTGATTCCTCTGCTGCATCTGAGAACTGCCACGGCCTTAAGCGCAAATGTGATGGGTTGGCAGGAATATCCGGCCGGCGGTTGGCATTTGCGGAACGTCTGGCTGGAAACGAGGAAACCTTGAGCTTTCGGCGCAAACTTTTACTGGTGTTCGCGCTGACGGTTTTTCTTTGCGTGGGTGCGGTCGCGTGGATCGTGTCCGCCGTGACCCGGCGCGCCTTCGAGCGGGCAAACGAGGATCAGACCGCAGTCCTGGTCACGCAATTTCGCCGCGAGTTCAACCGCCGGGGTGACGAGGTGGC
The DNA here is from genome assembly GCA_963803655.1 of Terriglobia bacterium. Lineage (GTDB taxonomy): Bacteria > Acidobacteriota > Terriglobia > Terriglobales > Acidobacteriaceae > JAIQFF01. The sequence continues at coordinate 124,514 of CAWDNR010000001.1, read as the reverse complement.
GCACCGGGTGGAAACCATCGCCGGCAGTGACGCCGCGACCCGCATGGCGCTTGCGGTGAGCCGTGACTCTGCGGACTACAGCGCGTACGTGAATGAAGCCAAAGCTCTGGCCGAGAACCAGCAGCTGGATTTTTTGGAGTTCGTAGATGGCGGCGGCACGATTCTCTCCTCGGCACAGTGGCCTGCAAAATTCGGTTATAAAGAAAACTTTCTACCCCTGGGATCGCCGTCCCGGGACGCCTTTCTCCGGCAGGAGAATCTTCCCGACGGTGTGACCCTCAGCCTCTCCGCGATACAGCGGGTGCAGATTGGCGATAAACCGCTCTATGTGATCGGCGGTCGTCGCCTGGACAAAGACTTCATGGGAAGCCTGGAACTCCCGGCTGGAATGCGGGCCATCCTCTACCCCAACCTGGCGAAAGGTTTTTATCCCGAATTGTTAGTCGCGCCTTCGGGAAGCGTGCCACAAGCGCAGCGACTGGCGCCCCTCATTGAGCAAGTCCAGGCACACCGACTGGAAGCTACCTCGCTTCTTCATTGGTCAAACAGCGCGGTGGACGATGAGAGCGTCCACGCCATCCCGCTGAGCGGGCAAGACAATCAGTTATTGGGCATTCTGCTGGTGGGCAACACGCGGCGTCCCTATGTGGAGTTGCGCAATCGCATTCGTTCGGTGGCGCTGCTGGCGGCAAGTGCCGGCATTATTCTGGCCATCGTGTTCAGCGGATGGGCTTCGTCCCGAGTCACGCGGCCGGTCGAGCAACTGGCGGAAGCGGCGCGAGAGGTAGCCGCCGGCAACTGGAACACGCGGGTTCCGGTGAATTCGTCCGACGAACTGGGAGCACTGGCCGAATCGTTCAACCGCATGACCGGAGAGCTTCTCGATCAAAGGGAGCGCCTGGTGCAGGCGGAGCGGGTCGCGGCCTGGCGCGAGTTGGCCCGCCGTCTCGCGCATGAACTCAAGAATCCTTTGTTCCCTCTGCAATTGACGGTGGAGAACCTGGTACGGGCGCGACAGCAGAGTCCGGAACAATTCGATGAAGTCTTTCGCGAGAGCTCCGCGACTATGCTGGCGGAAATCGCCAATCTGAAAACCATCATCTCGCGTTTCAGCGAATTTTCGCGGATGCCGCAGCCCCAATTTCAGCGAGTGCAGGTCAACGAAATTGTGCAGAATGTGGCGCGCCTGCTGCAGGCACAACTGCAATCGCCGGAGCATCCTCTTATTGAATGCCGGCTTGAATTGGCGTGAGGCTCTGCAACCGATCGCGGCCGACCCGGAACTGCTGCATCGGGCGTTTTCAAACCTGGCGCTGAACGCAATGGATGCCATGCCGCAGGGCGGGGCGCTCACCTTGCGCACGCGACAAAATGGCGACCGAGTGGCGGTCGAAATTGCTGACACCGGTACCGGCCTGACTGCGGAGGAATGCGAACGCCTGTTTACGCCCTACTACACCAGCAAAGCCCACGGCACTGGACTCGGACTGGCTATCGTGCAATCGATCATCAGCGACCATGGAGGCAGGATCAGCGTGCACAGCCAGCCGGGACGCGGCGCAACGTTTATGATCGAACTGCCGGGCAATCCTGGCACCAGAGTTGCCGGCGGTCGGGCTAAGGAGATATCCGGTGCCCCAGAAAGCGCATCTGCTCATTGTTGACGACGAAGCCAATACGCTGGCTTCGCTCTCCCGCGCATTTCGTCTCGCCGGCCACGAGGCTACTGTCTGTGACAACGCTCGCCAAGGCTCTCGAACTGGCTCGCTCGCAGGCGTTCGACCTGATCCTCTCGGACGTCGTCATGCCGGGCAAAGACGGGCTGTCTCTACTCGAAGATCTGAAATCGCAAGGCGTAACCATTCCTGTAGTAATGATGTCGGGACAGGCACACATCGATATGGCAGTGCGGGCCACGCGCCTGGGCGCACTCGATTTCCTGGAAAAGCCGATATCCACGGACAAGCTTCTGCTTACCGTCGAGAACGCACTCAAACTGCAGCGCCTGGAATCCGAGAACCGGCAACTCCGCCAACGCCTGGGAAAACACGAGATCGTGTGGACGGGCGAGACCATGAAGAAGCTGATGGCCCAGATCGAGCGCGTGGCCGCGAGCGAGACCCGGGTCTGCATTCTGGGAGAAACAGGAACCGGCAAAGAATTAGTCGCGCGCACGCTGCACGAGCGCAGCCCGCGCGCCCCAGGTCCGTTCGTCACCTTGAACTGCGCCGCGGTTCCGGCCGAGCTGATCGAGTCCGAGCTGTTTGGTCATGAAAAAGGCTCTTTCACCGGCGCGGCCGGCCGCCATATCGGCAAATTCGAGCAGGCGGAGCGCGGAACAATCTTCCTCGACGAAATCGGCGACATGCCTCTGCCCATGCAGGCCAAGCTGCTGCGCGTGCTGGAGGAGGGCGAAGTCGAACGCATCGGCGGCGACAAGCCGACCAAGGTGGATGTTCGAGTGGTGGTGGCTACGCATCGCAATCTGGAGGCTCTGGTGCGTGAAGGTAAGTTCCGCCAGGATCTTTTTCACCGGGTTTATGTTTTTCCCATTTTGCTGCCGCCGCTGCGGGAACGAAAAGAGGACATCCCCATACTCGTGCAGCACTTCGCGGAACAAGTCTGCGCTCAGAACAATTGGAAGCCGATTCCCTTTACCCCGGAAGCAATTCAGGATCTCGAGGTGCATTCCTGGCCCGGCAACGTGCGCGAGCTGCGCAACGTGGTTGAACGGCTGATACTGCTGGCGACGGGCGCTGAAGTCACCGCGGATACCGTCGAAATGGCATTGCCCCAGGCGCTCGACAGCCCAGCCCTCGGTTCGCGGGCTCGGGTACGCTAGCCGAGCGGGCGCAGGGTTTCGAGCGGGAGGTCATTCTGGCCGAACTGAAGCGCCATCAGTTCCACGTTACCAACGCTGCCAAGGCGCTCGGCCTCGAGCGCAGCCACCTCTACAAGAAAGCGGAGCAGTTGGGAATCGACCTGCGATCGCTACGACACGAGCCAAGTGACGGCGGGGGCGCAACCTAAAATACAGGAAACACTGTATTGGCTGCGTAGTGCCGCAATGCATACCTTCGCGCCTAGGGTACCCTGGCGCCGGTAGGAATTACACGACGTCAAGTTTTCCACAGACGCTAAAGCGTTGGAATTTGTGGAACTTCCTCGTTTGGCAACTACGATGCTTACATTGAAACATGTAGTGAGTGTCATTTTGCGACGTTGCGGAAACGCGATCGGTACGCTTAACCAGAAAACAATCCCGTGGAGGTAGGTTATGGCTGCGTTCCGAATATTTCATTGCGGATGATCACGAGGTGGTGCGCAAAGGTCTGTGCGCCCTGCTGCAGGCCGAGCAGGGTTGGGAAGTTTGCGGCGAGGCCGCAGACGGACGAGCGGCCACGGAAAAAGTACGCGAGTTGAAACCGGACGTAAGCATTCTCGATATCGGCATGCCCGGCCTCAACGGACTGGAGGCGACCCGGCAGATCATAAAGGACGATCCCCGCGCCCGGGTGCTGATTCTGACCTTCCATGATTCCGACCAAGTGGTGCGCGATGTTCTGAACGCCGGAGCTCGCGGATTTCTTCTCAAGTCCGATGCTGCCCGCGATCTTGTGGTCGCCGTCGAAGCCCTGCGGCGCGACAAGACCTATTTCACTTCGAAAGTTGCGGCCATGGTGCTTGAGGGATATTTGAAGGGTGGAACCAAGGCAGCCGCGATCTCGCTGGGACGCGACCGGCTCACGCCCCGCGAGCGCGAAGTGGTACAGCTGCTGGCTGAGGGCAAGAGCACGAAAGAGGTCGCGGTTGCGCTGGGACTGAGCGTGAAAACCGCCGAAACTCATCGCTCGAATATCATGCGCAAGCTCCAGTTGCACTCGGTCAGCGATCTGGTGCTCTACGCGGTCCGGAACAATATCGTTCACGTAGTCCAGCCCACGATCGAGTAGCCGCCGTCGGCTGTCCGGGCGAGCTTTGCTCGCCAGATGTTCGTCACGACCTGATCAAGGCGTTTCAACTTTTCGAAGCAGCGGAGCCAAGCTCCGCCCGGGCACCGAGGGCGGGTGTCCCCACGGGGTCCGTTCGGATGCCGTGTTTCCACGTTAATTCGCCCCCGGCCGGTACAGCTATTTCTAGAAATGACTACAGCTTGCACCGGATAGACCTTGACGGCCGCTACGCCTACTCTGGCCCTGGTCATGACCAATAGGCTGCGTGGGTCAATAACACCCGGGAAGGGAGAATGTTGATGAACCAACATATTTCTACGAAGGACGAGGCAGTGAGCGAGGACTCAAACAACACCCGTCGAACCTGCTCGGACGCCGAATTGGTAGAGCGCGCCCAGCGGGGCGAATCGGAAGCGTTCGCCGATCTGTTTCATGCTCACAAGGCGAGGATCTATTCCATTTGTCTGCGCATGACCAACAACACGGCACAAGCCGAGGACCTCACCCAGGACGCCTTTCTGCAGGTGTTCCGAAAACTGTCTACCTTCAAAGGAAACTCGGCGTTGTCCACATGGCTCTATCGCATCGCGGTAAATACTGTGCTGATGCATTTCCGGAAAAAAGCCTTGAAGCAGATATCGCTGGACGAACCTTCCAGCCATGATGCCACCATGGTGCGCCGCGAATACGGCGGCCGCGATGGTCGCCTGTCCGGAGCGGTGGATCGCATCACACTGACTCGCGCAATTAAAGATCTGCCCGCCGGGTACAGGACCATCTTCCTGCTGCATGAGAGTCGAAGGCTACGAGCACCAGGAGATCGCGAAAATATTGGACTGCTCGGTGGGAAATTCCAAGTCCCAGCTGCATAAAGCGAAACTGCGAATTCGTGAATTCCTGACGGAGCCTGGGAAAAATGCGGTAACAGTCCAGCTAGAGGATGCTCCTGAATTGAAGTCGGCGCCCTCAGGCAAGGCCCGGCGTTCGGCGATTGGCTTCTCTGAGGCGGCCTCTGCGCTAAGCTAACGGATTGCAATGTAGGCGCGAGCGCCCTCGCTCGTGCGGCAGCGTCACGAACGACTCCGCACGAGCGGGGCGCTCGCGCCTACATTTTCTAGCGCTGGCCCCATTTCAGCTTGGTGCGAAGCACGTCAAAGAATGTCCCTTGGGTATGCAGCAGCTTGACCTGGTGCTGCGACTTGCGGCAAAGCACGCGATCCCCGTCCACTATCGGCATGCCGATCTGGCCGTCAAGGCTCAGGTAGGCCTCATCCTCTCCGGTCTTCACCACGATCTCGATTTCCGAAGTGTCGCGAACCACCAGCGGACGATGGGTAAGAGAGTGGGCCGATACCGGCGTAACCACAAACGCATCCACGGAAGGCATCAGGATCGGACCGCCCGCCGCCAACGAATACGCGGTCGAGCCCGTGGCTGTGGACACGATCAAACTGTCGGCCTGGTAGCTCGAAACGAATACCTTGTCGATGTAGACGTCGCAATGATTCAGGCGCGCGATCGTGCCTTTGCCGACGACAACGTCATTGAGCGCGTCGTAGCTGCCTACGCAAGTGTCCTTTCGATACACTTCGCAGTGCACCATGGAACGCGTGTCCAGGTTGCAGCAGCTTTGCTCGATGCTTTGCAGTGTGGCGTACAGATTTTCAAGAGGCACTTCAGTCAGGAACCCGAGCGACCCCAGATTGATGCCGAGCACCGGAATTCCGGCCTTGGATACGGCTCGGGCTGCCGAGAGCAACGTGCCGTCTCCTCCCAGTACCACGACGAAGTTCAGGGGACGGGAAGCCATCTCGTCTCGCGCGAGGACTTCCACGCCCGGAGCATAGCGGGCCGTCTCGCGATCAACCACGACCTGGTATTGATGCTCGCGAAACCATGCCAGCAACGGGGGGACGATATCCGCCAGTTCAGTTTTGCCGGGCTTGGACATGATGCCGGCGAACTTGTGGGTGGATGCCGCGTTAGCCATGGTGAAAGTCGAATTGTACAGAAATTTCGGAGAAAAACCTTTTACCGCAAAGGACGCAAAGAAATACCGCAAGGAGCGCAAAGAAATTCCAATCAAGACTCTTCCGACGAGCGATCATTCTCAGAATCGGCCATACAAGAGAAACTCGCGATTCCCTTCGCCGCCCAGATATTGGTGAATCGATCACATCGGTCTGCGTGCATCCCAGGGCCAGCAATGTCTGCCGAACTTTTTCAACCGCGGCTTGTTGCACCGCCCGAATCGCGCACGATGCCACCCTTCCCTACCTGCTCCCGGCCGGCTTCGAACTGCGGCTTTACCAGAACTACGATTTGCCGCCGGCCGTGACGCTCAGGAGGGAACGCGGCCGCGATCACGGCTGGCAGAACCAGCGTCGCGGAGATGAACGAGACATCCATTACGATCAGATCTACACCTTCGCCGACCTGTTGCAGCGTGAGATAGCGGGCGTTGGTTTTTTCCAGTAAGCGGACGCGAGTGTCCTGACGGAGACGAAAATCGATCTGGCCGTAGCCGGTATCGACCGCAATGACACGGGCAGCGCCGTGCTGCAAAAGACAATCAGTAAATCCTCCGGTTGACGTGCCCACGTCGAGACAGACTTTGCCCGCAACATCAATCTGCCAGTGTTTGAGAGCTTCCTCGAGTTTGAGGCCGCCACGGCTGACGTACTTGAGATCTTCTCCGAGCAAGCGAATGTCGGCCGAACCTTCCACGCCAGCGCCGGCCTTCTCGATTTTTTGTCCGTTGACCAGCACTTTGCCGGCGAGGATCAGCGCCTGTGCGCGCTCCCGCGAGGTGGTCAGGCCGCGTTCCAGCAGCAGTTTGTCGAGCCGCACTTTCAAACTAGCTCCGCGAGTAGTGCACAATGTAGAAAGCACTCTTATCAAAGAACTTATCAGTGTACTTTCCCGTTTTCCCACAGAATTTTCCACAGGGGTGTTGAAAAGTGCAGAGAGGCCTGTTACAGGAACTTGCTACTGGAGAGAAATGAAGTCGCAGCGTCGACGCTCGGAACCGCGCCTCAGCAAGTCCACCAGCACTTGGGAGATTGCCGAAGTCCGGCGCCTGAAGTCGACGCTACCCAGCCACTTCTTCCAAAAGTTTCTGGTCGATGTCGAAATTGGAGTGGACGTTCTGCACGTCGTCGTGATCTTCGAGCGCTTCCATCAACCGGATCATCTGGCTGGCCGCCGCGCCTTCCAGCTTGATGTAGTTTTGCGGAATCATGGACACGCTCGACGACACGGGCTCGATCCCGGCTTTCTTCACCGCTTCGAGCACGGCTTCATAAGCGGACGGCTCGCAAAGCACTTCCCAGTTGTCGCCGTCATCGCGCAAATCTTCGGCGCCGGCTTCGAGGACAATACCCATCAGATCGTCTTCCTTGGCTGCAGTCTTGGGGATAACGATGTCGCCCTTCTTGTGAAACATCCACGACGACCGCGCCCGCTTCCGCCATGTTGCCGCCATTCTTACCAAAGGCGTGACGGATTTCGCTGACCGTGCGATTGCGATTGTCGGTATTGATATCGAGCAGGATAGCCACGCCGCCCGGACCATAGCCTTCGAGCGAGAACTCTTCGTAGGTCGCGCCGGGAAGCTCGCCGGTGCCGCGCTGGATGGCCCGCTTGATGTTGTCCGCAGGCATGTTCTCGGCCTTGGCGGCCACGATAGCGCCGCGCAGGCGCGGATTGGTATCGGGATCTCCGCCATTCTTGGCGGCAATCGAAATTTCCTTGATCAGGCGGGTAAAAATCTTGCCCCGCTTGGCGTCCAAGGCGCCCTTTTTATGCTTGATTGTGGCCCATTTTGAATGGCCGGACATGGAAATACCTCGTATTTAATAGTCTTTAATGGCGCGGAACTGGCCCGTCGAGGAGATCAACGGATTGCCTCAAATGAATGCCGGCGAACAAAAATTATAGCATGGGACTCTAGGGGATGGGACTCTGTATGCGGGCCTGTCGGGCCTTGTACGCATACACTACCGCCAGCAATGGCGGGGCCAGCAGCACCCCCCAGAACGGAATCACGATCCCCAGAACGATCGGCGCCAGAATGGAGGCCCAGACCGGCACTTTGGCCGTGCGCTTCATGATGTAGGGCTGCAGCAGAAAACCATCCACGATGGCAATCACCGCGTACAGCATCAGAACATACAGCGGATGTTCCCAGTCTCCCCATTTGAACATGGCGGTAAGAGCGGGACCAATGACGCCGAGCACGGCGCCGATCTGCGGCACGAACTGGAAGAGCTGCCCCCAGCAACGCCCACAACGGAGCCCAGGGTACACCGATGATGAGAAGCCCGATCAGCCACAGCAGGCCGACGGCCAGTGAGTCTTCGAGCTGCGCGATGAACCAATTCTTAGCGCGCCACCGGTGACGCGAAAGTGCTCTCCGAAATCCACGCTTATAAGATGCTCCCGTCGGGAACGATGATAGCCCGGCATGAGAGCTGAAGCGAATTTCAGCCCCGGGCGTCAACCTTGTGACGTGGCATTCGTCCATACTCATAGCACGGAATATCCGTAGCTGACAATCCAGAGAGAAGGCGCGTGGACACGGTTCTGACGACAGCCTTGAGTTCGCCCGCGACTGAAAAGGCCGAAGAAATCTCGGCGGACCGGTTCGATGAGATCATGCGCCAGCACCAGCGGCGCGTGTATCGGGTCATCTACCTGTTGGTGAGGGACGCTGATACCGCGGACACTCTCACTCAGGAATGCTTCCTGCGGGCCTACCAGAAGCGCGCCAGCTTCCGGGGCGAATGCCGGATTGAGACCTGGATCCTGCGCATCGCCGTCAACCTGGTGCGGGACCATGGCAAGAGCCGCCGGACATCATTCTGGAAGAGGCTGGTCGGTCTGGATAACGGCGACGTCGATGGCACAGAGCCCCGGCAGTTTCCCGCACCGGAGCCCTCGGCCGAACGTGCGTTGTTGGCTCGAGAAGAGTTGCAAGCCGTGTGGAACGCTCTGTCTTCGCTTTCGCCGCAGCAGCGGGCAATTTTCTTCCTGCGCTACGAGGAGGAAATGCCGCTGGCGCAGATCGCGGAGCTGCTACAGGTGAAAGTAGGTTCGGTGAAAACGCAATTGGCGCGCGCCACCGGCAAATTGCGGGAGATGAAGGAGAAGCAATGGAAATAATTCGACATCTGAGCAACGAGGAACTGACGGACTTCACCATCGAGAGCGACGAGCGAGCTCTGCGATCTACGCTCGAAGCTCTGCCCGACTGGGCCCGGACTTCGACCGAGCGGCCTGAGGAATTCTGGCAGAAGCAGCGCAGCATGATCTGGTCACGAATCTCTTCTCCAGAGAGCGGGTCATCGACTCGGTCGGTTCGCCGCTTGCCCGCTGCTGGCGTGGTCGGCCGTGACGGCACTAGTCCTGCTGGCGGGATTGATGCTGGATCGTGCTTCTGTTGCTGCCACCCCATCAAGCCCAGGTGGACCCCGACCATGAGCTGTTGGTCGCGGTGGAGCGCGCGGTACACAACGACGGACCGGCAGCCCTCGACCCCGCAGCGTCTGCTGGCCGAGGAAATGGTTCAGGATATGCTGCTGCACGTCCCCCGATTCGCAAAAAGGAGCCTACTCATGAGAATTAGATATTCAGCCATACTCGCGTACTTCTCTGCCCGCTGTCAGTGTTGGCACAGGGCCGCTCGGTGTCTTCGTCTGGGACAGTCTCTGGGACAGTCGGGGTGTCGCGGGTCCTGGAACAAGAACAACCTTCGTGTACCGTGGCGAGCTGGGAAAATGGTGGCAGAACTCCGACATTGCCAAGAAGCTCCAGCTCAGCGACGGCCAGATCGGGCAGCTTGATCAGACCTTCTACGATCACAAATTGAAGCTGATTGACTACGGCGCGGAGATGGAGAAGCAGGACCTGAAACTGCAGGCGCTGCTCGACGCCGACGTCCCCAACGAAGGCCAGGTTGAGGCCCAGGTCGACCAGGTTCTGGCGGCTCGAGGCAAACTGGAGCGTGAATTTACTTTGATGAATCTGGATCTGCGCAAAGTGCTGTCACTCGACCAGTGGCGGCAATTGAAATCGATTCGAGGACAAGACGGAGGCCTCGGGTGATAAGGTCTTCTTCAAGAAAGTGCTTCCTCCCGGCGCAGCGCCCTCGACTATGCAACTGCAGCCGGGTCCGGTGCTTTCTCTTCCTCCTCTTCCCCCTCCACCGGGACGAGATGTACTGAAGAATCCGCGCCTTTCCTCCGCCGCCGCCCGTGTAATGCTTCTGAGCAATACGGGCGGCGTTTTCTTCGTGTTAGACTTTCAGGCGAAGCCTCACTTCCAAGGAAAACACGATGAAATTTGGCGTCATCATTTTCCCCGGATCTAACTGTGACCATGACGCGTATTGGACGATCCAGAATGTGGCCAAGCAGCCGGTCACGTTTCTGTGGCACGAATCGCACGACCTGGAGAATTGCGATGCCATCATCGTCCCCGGCGGATTCGCCTATGGCGACTATCTGCGCACCGGGGCAATCGCCAAATTCTCTCCCGTGATGGAGTCAGTGAGGAATTTCGCGGGCGGAGGCGGATTGGTGCTCGGTATTTGCAACGGCTTCCAGATCTTGTGCGAATCGGGCTTGCTGCCCGGAGCGTTGATGCGGAATATAGGCTTGAAATATGTGTGCAAACCCGTCCAGGTTCGGGTGGAAAATGCGGAGATCCCCTTCACCAATGCTTGCCATCAGGGTGAAATACTGACCATTCCGATCGGGCATATGGAAGGCAACTATTTCTGCGACCAAGCAACTTTCGCCGAGTTGCAGCGCAACCAACAGATTGTGTTCCGTTATTGCTCCCCGGCGGGCGAGATTACGTCGCAAGCCAATCCCAACGGATCTCTGGATAACGTTGCTGGCATCTGCAGTCCGGGCCGCAATGTGCTGGGGATGATGCCTCATCCGGAACGCTCCAGTGAGGCGGAGCTAGGCGGCACCGAGGGATTCAAGATCTTCGAGTCCATGGTCGGAGCCATGGCGGTAAAATAAACGGTCCTCCGTCGCTTTTTGGGGGTTTTGCCTGCATCCAATCCATCGGAGAGTGGTTACGGCGCGGAACCTGCGCTGGTGTGTCTATCTAGGAGACTCCAGAAATATCCCATGAAAGTCCTCCCGGCCGTCGCTCCGCCTCTGGTTCACCTGAAGCATCATGTCCTGCTGGAGAGAATTCCAGGGATGGCAGCAGCGGTTCTACTCTTGCTGCTGACGATCGCTACCGCGCGGCCTTTGGCGGCACAGGAAATGCCGAGAGTGCAGGTATTCGGGGGCTACTCGTACACCCGATACGACACCCAGTCATTTGGCTTCTCCAACTCGACCGGGCTGAACGGATACACTTTTTCGCCCGCCTACAACATTATCCGTGGATTCGGGGTGGTAGCGGAACTGAGCGGACAATACAAGACAAACCTGAACCTGCGCGATCTCGCAGTGGGACCGCAGTTTCTCTATCCTCGAGGGAAGATGATGTTCTTGGGACATCTTCTCATCGGCGATGCCCGCTCGTTGGTGCAGGCGGGAGGCCCTCAGGAAGATACAGCCCGAGTCGTGGCGGTGGGCGGAGGCCTGGACTACGCTATCTCTCCTAGGTTTGCAGTGCGCGCTTTCCAAGTGGACTACCTGCACACCACTTTATTTAGTACGACGCAGAAGAATTTTCGGTTCTCGACCGGCCTGGTCTATCGCTGGGGCTCGATCAAGAAGACGCACAGAACCCTGGCGCCCAATCCTTAGCGGGCCCTGGTACGACCTGTAAAAACTTTGGAAGGGACTTGATGATACTGAACAAACGGACGGCGTTGCTGGGAGCCATGGTTGCGCTGGCCTGGTTAGCGGGCTGTGGTGGCAGTGGCAGCAGTAGTGGAAACATCCCTTCCGCCGGCGGCAACGCGTACGTTGCCGTACCCGAAGCCAACGCTCGTTGCCTCGTACCGCGTAAGCAGCGGCACCGGCAATCTGAAGGGCGTGCTGGGTTCGCCCTTCAGCGGAGGGACTTCTCCCATCTCGATTGTCGTCCATCCTTCCGGCAAGTTTGTCTATACCGCCAACCAGGGCGGAAACGATGTTTCGCTATTCACGGTGAACAGCAACACCGGAGAGCTCAAAGAAGTTCTGCCCCGAACGCCTGCGGGGTTGAATCCGACGTGCGTTAGCGATGGACTCGGGCGGTGATCTGCTGTTTGTCGCCAATCAAACATCGAACACGGTTTCCGTCTATACCGTCAGTTCGAGCGATGGCAGTTTGAAGGAGTCCGCAGGATCGCCGTTCCCCACGGGTTCACGACCGGTAGCGCTGGCTTTGTCTCCTTCGGGAAAATTCCTGTACGTGGCCAGTTCAAGTTTGCCACTGGTGTTCGGCTATTCCGTCGCTTCTGGGACCGGCAGTTTGCTGGCGGTCCCGGGATCACCGTTTACGGTGGGCAATGGACCGAGTTCCCTGGCCGTGACTCCCTCGGAACATTTTCTCTACGTAACGAACTTCATTGACAACACCGTGTCGGGACTGAGCATCGACTCCACCAGCGGCACCCTGACTGCGGCACTGGACTCCCCATTCGCGGCTGGCACAGGCCCGATCTCGGTCACAGTCGACCCTGCGGGGAAATATTTGTACGTGACCAACATAAGCTCGAACAACGTCTCGGCCTACACGATTGATGCCAGCACAGGCGCGACCACCGCGCTCACATCGCCTTTCGCAGCAGGAACTAGACCGGTATCGGCGACGGTTGATCCCGCGGGTGCGTTTCTCTACGTTTGCAATCAAAATTCCAAGAACATCACCAAGTTTCAAATCAACCAGGACACCGGGGGGCTTCCCAGCAGTGTGGTCGCAACCACTCTCCAGCTAGCGCCGGCATCGCTGGTATTTGCGAAGTGATGTGTGTGGGTGTGTGGCTGTGACCGCCCTCGCCGGCGCAGGCAAGTGCCACGGAACCCTGCGTGGTGGGATAAAGCAACACCAAATTCAAACGCCGCGGGCGAGGGCGCCCGCGACCACACGGTCCTCTTTGATTCGCTTTGGAATTCTCGGCTTTGGATTGCACGCGGTTAAACGCCTGATGCCGGGCTTCGCCCTGGCGCAGAACTGCCGCGTTACCGGGCTGTCGCGACGTACCCTGGAAAAAGCGCAGGCGTCGGCCCGGCAGCACAAGATCCCTCTGGCATTCGATTCGGCCGAGGACCTGTGCCGGTCGCCGGAAGTCGACGCCGTGTTGGTCACCACGCCTAACGCTTGCCATCTAGCCGACGTGCTGCTGGCCCTCCGATGTGGTAAACCGGTTTTGTGCGAAAAACCGATGGGCATCCACGCCAGCGAGTGTCGCCAGATGGTCGAGGCGGCGCGTAGCGCGGGACTACTGCTGGGCGTCGCCCAGGTTTTTCGCTTCGAAGAGAGTACCGCACGTTTGCGAGAGCGTGTGGCCGCAGACGCGGTCGGCAAAATTATTTTCGCGCGGTCGGAATTTTTCTTTCCCGGAGGGCCGGGACACGCACGTACCTGGCTGCATGATTCGGCTGTTTCCGGTGGCGGTCCGATCGCCGATGTGGGCGTTCACAGCGTGGATGCCTTGCGCTACATCCTGCAAGATGAAGTCGTGCGGGTTAGCGCTCGTGGTGTGCACGACACCGGCTCGGGCACAGTGGAGTCGACGGCCGTGCTCACGCTGGAATTTTCTCGCGGCACTCTGGGGACGGTGGCAGTTTCCTTTCGGGCCGAATACCGCACGCCTCTCGAACTTGTCGGGGAGTCCGGGGTTCTCCGGGCCGAGGACGGGTTGAACGTGGAACGGCCAATCCAATTGGAGTTGCGTCGTGCCGGCTCCGTAGTTGAGACCGACGAGGTCTCGAATCATCTGGCTTATGCGAAACAGGTGGACGCATTCACAGCTGCGGTCGAGGGCAAAGCGAAGTTTCCGGTACCCGGCGAAGAAGGATGGCAAAACCAGGAAATTCTGGATGCAGCTTATCGAAGCTTGAAAAACGGCAAAACCGAAGACGTAGCCCAGGTGAAGTAGAAATACAATACTTAGGGCGCTTTGGTCTGCGCCGGCTGCGAAGGAACCCCCTTCGCCTGCACGATCGCCCAATGCCACTCCTGATCCCCGCCTAGTGTCGTACCCAGGGTTTCGTGGAAAACTGTTGTGCTCGAGGGTGCGGCCGAACCTTTGAGGTGGTAGAGAACGGTTGAATCGGGTTTCTTTTCCAAAAGTAAGGTAGTCGTTCCCGCCGCTGCTATGAGGCGTGCTGAACCTCGCCGGGCCGTGTTTGCCTCCGAGCTGCGCAGGATGGTCACTCCCACAGTAATTTCTTTTATGTTCCAGGTGGTGCCGTTGTGCACGGAAACTTGCAGCGTGTCTCCGCTGATCGTGGCTGGACCGTCGAGCTTTGCCAATTCGATTTCTGGCAGATCCTGCGGCGCGTAAGGGTCTGACAGCAAGGATGTAGCTGAGCCGCTGAAGGAGAGGTCGCAGGTCACATCTGGAGAGGAGACTTGGAATTTCTTTCCCGCGCCATCGATACTGAACAGCAGACTGCCATTGAGCTTGCGGGTCTGAACTTCATCCATGACCTGATGAAGGTTGTCGTTGTCGATGACGGCATGCTCGATGGCTGCTTTGCCTTTTCGGTACTGGCGCGCCAAATCGCCCAGCGACGGTTCCCCGCTATCGGACTGGGCCATCGCACACACCGGAAGCAAGGCTCCCAGCAAGACGAGGGCAAGCGGCAAGAATAATTTGCGAGTCATCAGGTCGTCCCAGAACGGTTCCTCTAGCATTGTGCCGCAAGCAGCCCAGCTCTGCTCATTGTCGCTGCCGCCAGCATTCAATTGATAACTACCGGGAAACCGGTCCTGACGAAATTGTACTCAGGAGGCGAAGAGGAACTAACAAGGCGGGTACGAACGTTGGTCGTAGAACCTTGGAACGGCAGCAGGTTCTGTGACACAGTCGGGTGAAAAAGACCGGGCGTGCGGGACTCGAAGGGCACGCAACGGGGCGCCGCACGCCCGAGGTTACACGCTCTTACAGCAGGCCAGAGGAACGGAAGCGTGTAACCGGATCCATAACCGGAACAGGCTGCCGCTGAAAGATCCAGCGGGCCACCGCATAGCCCAGCGCCGCATAGCAAACATAGACTAGCTTCATGGCTCACCCCAAATGGTTAGATGCTCTTTCGCCTTGGGGGAGTGCGACAAGCGCACCATACGAGGACAAACTTAACAAGCAGGCACCAGTAGGTCAATGAACCACTGGTGCCATGCGTATGGCACAAAAGTAACATGAGTAACCCGGGGATACCGGGGTTCGATCCTGAGCCAAGGGGGGAAACAGCCGGTCGTTTTCCGCACCTGGGGTGCATCCCAGACCCCTTTGCGTTCTTTGCGGTGTCCTTTGCGACCTTTGCGGTTAAGTATTTGATTTTGCTGCAAATCCGCACAAAATCTTTAACCGCAAAGGTCGCAAAGGACACCACAAAGGTCGCAAAGAAACACGGAACAGGCCGATTGCGAATTATCTACACCTGAAGAACGTCGCCTTCGCGGGCTACGAGCTCGTACAGCACGGGATTCACAAAGAAGCCGATGAAGAGCCGGGAGATCAGCCCGGCTACGATGACGATAGCGAAAGGTTTCTGCGTGTCCGAACCGATGCCGGTGGAAAGGGCCGCCGGCAACAATCCGAGGCATGCCACCAGGGCCGTCATCATGATCGGGCGCAGGCGCAGCAGCGAAGCCGTCCGGGTGGCCGTTGGGATATCCATTCCCTCCTGCCTGAGCTTGTTGATATACGAAACCAGAATGACGGCCGTCTCAACCGAGACGCCCAGCAGCGCCAGCAGTCCCAGAACTGACGAGACGCTGAACGGGGTATGCGTGAGCTTCAGCGCCACCAGCGCTCCCACTGGCTCCGTCATGATCACGCCCAACGCAATCGTGGCGGGAAACTTGAAATTCCCGTAAAGCGCGAACAGAATCATGAAAATCAGCACCAGGGCAAGGGGAACAATAAAATACATCTGCGACTTCGCTTCGAGAAACTGGCTGTATTCGCCGCCCCACGTCATCCAGTAGCCTTGCGGAAGAGTGACGGCCTTGTTCACGGCGGCTTGACCGTCGCGCACCGCCCGCTCTAAATCACGGCCTTCGATGCTGTACTGCACGCCGATATAGCGGGAATTGTCTTCTCTATAGATGAAGGAGGCGCCGTTGCCCTGGCTGATCGTCGCCAACTGGCTCAACGGAATCTGCTGCCCGTCAGGCGTGCCCACCAATAGATTCCCAATGTCGTGGGCGTTGCTGCGAAACTGCGGCTGCATCCGCACCACCAGATCGAAAAGCTTTTCGCCCTGGATGACCTGGGTAACCGCCTGGCCGCCGATGGCGGCCGAGATCACAGCTTCCACGTCGGCGACGTTGATTCCGTAACGCGCGATCTTGTCGCGGTCCACATCGAGCAGGAGGCTGGGTTGGCCAAGTTCACGGACAACCGTCAATTCGGTGAAGCCGGGGATTCCGGCCAACACGTTCTTCATCTGCACCGCTTTGTCCTGAAGCACGCCCAGGTCGGGCCCATAAATCTTGACTGCGAGGGAACTCTTCAGGCCGGTCAAGGCCTCGTCCACCGCATCTTCCGCCGGTTGGGTGAAGTTAAAGATAATTCCCGGAAAGGCGCTGAACTTCTTGTTGAGGGATGCGATCAGCTCTTCTTTCGTACTGACGTCACCGCTCCAGGTCGCGTCCTTGTACGGCCTCAAGCCAACATAGAACTCGCAATTGAAAAAGCCAGTGGGATCGGTGCCGTCGTCGGGACGTCCCAACTCCGAACCCACTACGGTGACTTGGGGATAGGACATCAAGATGGCCCGCAGTTGCGGAGCGATTTTACCGGCTTCTTCGAAGGAGATGGTGTACGGCATGGTGGCTCGCACCCAGAGCGCGCCTTCATCCAGATGAGGCATAAATTCTCCGCCGATGAACGGGACCAGCAGCAGCGATGCACCGAATATCAGAGTTGCGATCGCCATCGTGGCTTTGGGGCGGGCCAGTGACCAATCCAACTGGGTCGCATACTTGTTCTTCATCCACTCAAAGGCGCGGTTGGGCTTTTCGCGAATGCCTTTCCTGAACCAATAAGAAGCCAGCACCGGGACCAGCGTGAGTGTCAGGATGAGCGCGCCGACCAGCGCGAAGGACATGGTCTCAGCCATGGGGTGGAACAGCTTTCCCGACGGCCCGCTCAGCGCGTAGATCGGCAGATACCCGGCGAGGATGACGGCCACCGAGTAGAAGATCGGGCGGTCAACATCTTTTGCCGCGGCCAGAATCACTTCGTTCAGGTTGTATTCTTGACCCTCCCGCAAAGCGAGTTCGCGATAGATGTTCTCAATCATGACCACGGCGCCGTCAATCACAATTCCGAAATCGATGGCTCCGATCGAAAGCAGGTTCGCGGCCACGTCGTGGGCATGCAGCACGATGAAGGCGAACAGCAGAGACAATGGAATGGTGAGCGCAACAATAACGGCAGCGCGAAAGCTGACCAGAAAGAAGATCAGCACGATCAGCACCAGCACCATGCCGCGAAGCAAATTCGCTTCCACGGTGTCGGTGGTGAGTTTCACCAACTCGCTGCGATCATAAAAGGGACTGACTTTGACGTCGGGCGGAAGGATCAATCGGTTCAGTTCGTCGGTCTTGGCCTCGACTCCCTTCAACACCGTCTGCGTCTGCTCGCCGCGACGCATCAGAATCACTCCCTCGACCGCATCGTCATTTCTCTGAAAACCGAATTCACCCAGGCGAGGCGCGTGGCCGATCGTTACGTCTCCAACGTCTCGCACTCGGATGGGTACGCCTTTGTTGCTGCCGACAACGACGTTCCCGATGTCGTCCGTGTTACGAACCAGGCCGATTCCCCGGACGTAATAAAACTGCCCCCCCTGAGAATAAAAGCCGCCGCCGGCGTTGGAGTTGTTCGCAGCCAGCGCCGTGGTGACCTGTGGAACCGTCAGGTGGTATCCGTAAATGCGGGCGGGATCGAGCAAGACCTGGTATTGCATTTCCGTTCCGCCAAAGCCTGAATCGTCGGCCACACCCGGGACAGACCGGTAGGCACGCTCAACCACCCACTCCTCAAGGGTCTTCAATTCCTGCGGTGTGCGATCCGGACTCACCAGCACGTAGCGGTACACCAGACCACTGGGGCTAAACAACGGAGCCAGCGAGGGGACCACCCCGGTCGGCAGCGTGGCTTGCGCCAGCCGCTCAAAAACAATTTGCCGGGCCAGATAGTCGTCGGTATTTTCTTCGAAGGTCAGCCGCAGATCGGAAAGACCATACAGAGAAATCGACCGCATGGTGATCAGGTGCGGCACGCCGTTCATCTCGAGTTCGAGAGGCAGCGTGACCAGCCGTTCCACTTCCTCGGCGGCATGGTCGGGCCACTGAGTAATGATCTCGACCTGTGGTGGGGCAAGGTCGGGATACGCGTCCACCGGCATCCGCTGGAACGACAGGACTCCGCCGACGGTGATGAATCCGGTCAGCATCAGCACCAGGAACCGCTGGCGCAGCGCAGCTTGGACGATTCGATGGATCATCTGGTTGAGATCATGTGGTTAAGATCACTTGGTACTGCATTCAATGGAGGACGGGCGTCCCCGCGCGTCTTAGCCCCGTTCCAGCAAAAGACGGGCGGGGACGCCCGTCCTCCATTACTTTTACTTTCAGCGCTGCAGTGAGTTGGCGAACTGCAGAAACAGGCTGCCATCCCCAATCACATGGTCGCCCGGTTGCACACCTGCAGTGATCTGTGTCTGCCCTTGCAGGCTTTCCCCGAGGGTGACAGAGCGTCTGCCAAATTGATTTGCAGACACCTCGGCATAAACGAAAGGCTCATTCTCGCTATCGCGCAGTACCGCGGAATCCGGCACGGCGATGGCGTTCTGAATCTTTCCCGCCTGCACGGTTGCGGTTACGTACATGTCCTTTTTCAGCTTCTCGCCGGGGTTCAGAGTCTCAATACGCGCCGGCAAAGTGCGGGTATTTGGGTCGAGCGAAGCCGCAATATAGGAAATGCGCCCCCGGAAGGAATCGGGATAAGCGTCGGTTTGAATCGTGACCGTATCTCCGACTCGCACGTAGGGCAAATCTTTTTGATACGCGTTCACCAGCACCCAGACTGTGCCAGTATCTGAAATGGTGAAACATTGCGTGTTGCCGGGCTGAAGGAGCTGCCCGGCGGAAACCAGCTGTTCGACCACTTCGCCGCCGATGGGGGCTCGAACCGGCACCTCATAGGACGAGGGGGCCTTCGCCACGGCGTCGGGATCGGTGACTCCCATCACCTTCAACGCGGCTTCGGCGGATGCCAGGTCGCCTCCCGCCTGCACCTCGGCGGATTCTGCCTGCTCCAAATCCTTCACCGCGATAGCATGATGCTGGTACAAATCCTGCGACCGGACATAGGTCTTTTGCGCCAGCGAGTAAGCATCCTTGGCTTTCAGATAGTTCGTGCGCAGTTGGGAATAATCGGGGCTGGCCACGTACAACATGGGCTGGCCCTGGTGTACCTTCTCGCCGGGAACAACCACAACGCGGCTCACCGGGCCGCTCACCTGCGTAATCACCGGTGTGGTACGAAACCCGTTGTACGCCACCGCTCCGGTCAGCCGCAGCGTGCGTGTCAGGGTTGTCGGCTGGACCGTCACCACCTGCACATGCGACATCTGCTCCGGCCGCAGGGTAAACAGTTCAGGATGATTGGGGTCCTTGGCGCCGTAATTGTTGGTGGGCGCATCTGATTTCGAGCCCTCGCAACCGGCGAATTCCAGCGTAATCACAGCCAGCACGATCAGTAATAGAGCCACCCATAAGGCGGGCCGTTGCCTCAACGCCATGCGAGCTTTGTCACTCCACATTTTCATGGCAGGTTCCTCGCTCCTACCGCTTGTTTCATTTGCTCGAGTGCCGTCATATAAGAAGCCAGAGCCTGGCGATAGGCCAGCTGAGCCGCCCGGTAGCTGCGCTCAGCATCCAGAAAATCCAGCAGACTGGCGGCGCCAGCCTTGTAGGCGTACTCGCTGATGTCGCGAGAGTCCTGGGCTTGTTTGAGATATTCGGAGGTGTAGAGCTGGACGATCTCGTCGTTGCTGCGCAGGGCCTCGTAGGCATTGGCCACATCGGACAGCACCGCATCGCTAGCCGATAGCTGTGTTTCCTGGGCCTGGGTGAGGGCGTAGCGAGTGCGGGCGATCTCGCCCTGGTTGCGATTGAAAATGGGCAGGTCGAAACCGGCAAAGATCGAAGCCGAATTTTGCCCCGCAGTGTGGGTAAAGTCGTAGGTGCCGGTCACGTCCACCTTGGAGTTGGCTTTGGCCAGCTGGATCTGGCTCTGGGCCGCGGTCACGCCCAGCAAGGCGGCCTGGAAGTCGGGACGCTCGCGCAGGGCCTTCGCCTGCAAATCCTCAAGGTTCCCTTTGAGCGGCTGGTAGGCCAAATCCCCCATGACGTCGTAATTGGCCGGCACAGCGTCGTAACCGATCAGCTCTCGTAGGCTGACCAGCGCCTGAGCTCTCGCTAGGCGGGCCGCGGACACATCGGTCTGAAACTGCAGCAGCTGAAGCTTGATCTTCAAGTAATCGGCTTCGCTGATGGCGCCAGCCTTAAATTGAGCATCCGCGATGTCGACGGTGGTCTGGAAATCTTTCAGGTCCTGCTGCGCGAACAGCAGGGTCGATTCAGCCAACAAGACACTGACGAATTGTTGTCCCACATTGAAGGCAAGCGTGCGTTCGGCATCCGTGACCTGGGCTCGAGTGACTGCGGTCTGGTCGCGGGCGGCTTGCAGGCGTCGCTGCCGCTTGTGTCCGCGCTCGAAGAGATATGAGATCCCCAGGTCGAACTGCTGGGTCAGGTTCAGATCGTCCGCTGAAAAATCGCCCGGACTGAAAATAGGGATGAACTGGGAATCGGCCCCAAAGCTGGGGTTGGGACGCAGGTTGGCGGTGATTTCCTGCGCCTGATTCTGAAGAATCATAGTCCGCGTGGCCTTGATGGAATGATTGTGCGCCAGGGCCAGATCAATAGCTTGATCAAGACCGATCAGGGTCGTATTTTGAGCGACGCCTACACCGAGCAGCATGAAGAACGTCCCGGCTGCCCCGAGGGTCCGAAAGTATCGTGAACGCATAAACTTCACATCAAAGTACGCCGGCCTTGGCACGGGCCTGTTGCTGATACTCAAAATTTTCGAGCACCCCAGCAAGCTCTGGCGTCCGTATCAAGCTCCTTACCTACAAATGTGACCTACCAAGGGAATGCAATAAATTAGGGAATGGCTTTAGGCCAGGCCGAGCGGAGGGGGACGAATGTACAGCCGGAAAGAATAGAGGACGGGCTTGGGGCGCATTTGCAGGCCGCCGACGAACACTCCGCTGCCCGACACGATAAAGAACGTAACCAGCAGAATGAGAGCGCTGATTGACGGGGCCATCAGGCAGATAAGGCACGCCGGGCTGCCGGACGAAGCCCGATCCAGCCCCACCGTGGCTTGAGCGCCGGGCTTGCGAAGACCGCAGAAATGGGTGGTTTGGATGGCTGTCGACAGCAGGACCGCAGCTAAACACACTACCGCAAGACAGCTTAACCCTTGCGGCGATCGGTATCGGATGTTCACGGTTTTCAATGCCACTGGGGACTTGGATGCAACCACCCGCCAACTCAGTGGCCCCCAGCATGAGCCAATCCGGTCGATTCTAGCATCGAAAGGGCGCTCGGGCCCTATCCCAATCCATGGTGCTTGTTACCCCAGGGTTTTTCGAGCCGCCTGCAGTTCTTTTCGTTTCTGCGCATCCACCTTGGGATAGGACAGGTTCAGATCGTCGAGTGTATCGACGATGGCTGCGGCCACGGCCAGACGAGTGAACCATTTGTTGTCCGCGGGAATGACGAACCAGGGCGCATGCGGCGTAGAGGTATTGACGATCATCTCTTCGTAGGCGTCCATGTAGTTGTCCCAGCGTTCGCGCTCGTGCAGATCGGCGGCAGAAAATTTCCAGTTCTTTTCAGGTTGCTGCAGACGGTCCAGAAACCTTTTCTTCTGCTCCTTTTTCGACACATGGAGAAAGAATTTGCGGATCACAAGGCCGTTGCGGGAAAGATAGCGCTCGAAGCAACAAATATCCTGAAATCGTTCTTCCCAGATGTTTTTTGTGACCAGAGGCGCGGGTATTTTTTCGCTGGCCAGAATCTCCGGATGAACCCGCACGATGAGCACTTCTTCATAGTAAGACCGATTGAAAATGCCAATGCGGCCACGTTCCGGCAGGCATTTCATAGTGCGCCACAGGTAGTCGTGGTCCAATTCCTCCGCGGAGGGAGTCTTGAAGGAATAAACCTGGCATCCCTGCGGATTTATGCCGTACATCACGTGCTTGATGGCTCCGTCTTTTCCGGCTGCATCCATGCCTTGAAAGATCAGAAGCAGCCCCCAGCGGTCTTGGGCGTAGAGCTTATCCTGTAACTCCGCCATGCGCGCGACGCCTTTCGCGAGCAGTTCCTGAGCACGTTCCTGGGAGCGGAGCTTGGCGGTGTCGGCGGGCTCGTGATCTTTCAGGCGGAATTTCTTGCCGTCCTCTACCCGGTAGGGCTTGGAAAACTTGCTAGCCCAGCTCATCTGAGACCTCCTGCCCGAGTGGCGCACTTGAGGTTAAGAGTATAACCAGCGGCGAGAGTCCTTGCGCCGTCGTCCAGAGGCCAACTGGTGCGACTCAGTTGAATCCCTGCCCTTGTACGGTTTGCGTAGGCGCAAGCGTCCCGCTCGTGCGGCAGCGTTCGAGACGCAGGAACACGAGCGGCGCGCTCGCGCCTACATTGATCGCATCTACGGCTTGCCCGCAATTGTGCAGATGCGCGCGAGATCCCTTCGGCTTCGTTCAGGGTAGGCTCTTCGGGACTAAAGTCCCCCAGGATAACTCCGAGTTTTGGGGGGAGTCTGTTCAAACTGAGCCAATGCCCCAAACTGCCTCGGTTTGCCGTGCCCAGTCCTCAAACGATAGACTAGATAGTTTCGAGGTGGGTCATGTTAGTCGTGATGAAGGCGCAGGCCACGGAAGAGCAGATCCGCGCCGTTTGCAAGAAGATCGAGGAATTGGGCTACCGGGCCCATTCCATGCCGGGCGCACAACGCACCGCCATCGGAGTTACCGGAAACCGGGGCGAAGTCGAACCCGGCACGCTGGACGAGATGCCGGGCGTGCAGGAACTCATTCGCGTAAGCAAGCCCTACAAGCTGGTCAGCCGCGATGTGAAGGCCGAAAACACGGTCATCACTTTTGCCGGCACGGACGCTACCTTCGGCGGGCCGGGACTGGCTGTCATTGCGGGCCCCTGCGCCATCGAGAATCGCGAGCAAAGTATGGCGGTGGCCGAGCAGGTATTCCGCGCCGGCGCGCAATTCTTTCGTGGCGGCGCGTACAAGCCGCGCACCTCGCCCTATTCTTTCCAGGGTCTGGGCGAACAGGGCCTGCAGATCATGGCTGAGGTTCGCGACAAATTCGGCATGAAGATTGTCACCGAGGCGATCGACAACGAGTCGATGGACCTGGTGGAGAAGTACGCCGACGTGATCCAGATCGGCGCCCGCAACATGCAGAACTTTTCCCTGCTCAAACGAGCGGGGCGCGCTCGGAAACCGGTACTGCTGAAGCGCGGTATGTCGGCCACTCTGGAAGAATTCCTGATGGCGGCCGAGTACGTGATGAGCGAGGGCAATTACAACGTGATTCTCTGCGAGCGCGGGGTGCGGACTTTCGCCGATCACACTCGCAACACACTCGACCTCAGCATCGTCCCCGCGGTGCAGAGGCTCAGTCACTTGCCGATCGTTGTGGACCCCAGCCACGGCACCGGAAAGCGCAACAAGGTCACGCCCCTGTCGCGGGCAGCCATCGCCGTGGGCGCGGACGGACTGATCGTCGAAGTCCACCACGATCCTGATCGCGCACTGTCCGATGGCATCCAGTCCCTCTACCCCGAGCAGTTTGACGAACTGATGAAGCAGGTGCGGCAGATCGCGCCGGTGGTAGGAAGAATGGTACCGGCGATCGGAAGCCATCCACGAGCGTCTGAAACGCTGTCGTCACAATCCGGCGTTCGCTCTGCCATCAGCCCATTAGCTTGAGAAAACTTCTTCTCCTCGTTGTTACGCTTCCGATTGTCGGTGGTCTGGGATGGTGGTACTTACGGGAGCGCCAGCTCCCCACCTACGGCCCCGCCTATCGCGAGTACGCCTACGTTACGAACGGAAAGAGCAACACCGTTTCGGTGATTGACCTGCGCACCTTTCAGCCTGCCCGGACGATTCGAGTCGGCAATGAACCGACAGGCATTGCGGCCAACAGCAAGAAAAACGAAGTCTACGTGGTCAACACCCAGTCGAACAGCATCAGCGTGATCGATGCGGAGCGCAATGAAGTGGTGGCAACCATCGGCGTCCATGCCGCACCTTACTTCATTGACGTGTCGGCGGACGGCAAGCGCGCGTATGTGGCGAATTCAAGATCCGCGAATGTCTCTGTATTGGATCTGGATAAGCGAGTGGTCCTAGGAAATATTCGGGTCGGCGCCGCGCCCGGATTGGCGCAGGTTTCGCCCGACGGCTCAACCGTAGTGGTCAGCAATCGCGGCGACCATACGGTCTCGCTGATTGACGCGGCGCAACTCAAAGTACGCAACGACCATCCCGGTCTGTCAGCAACCTGAAGACATCGCGATCCTTCCCGATAGCAGCAAGGCGTTCGTCGCCTGCGCCGGCTCCGCACAGGTGGCCTCCATCGACCTGAAAACCGACAAGCTGCTGGCCCTGCTGGATGTGGGCAAGACACCCGCAGATCTGGCGCTGAAGCCGGATGGCGGCGAACTGGTGGTTACCAACTTCGATTCCGACAATATTTCGATCATTGAGACTTCGACCAACGAAGTGGGCGGCAGCTACCTGATCGGCACGCACCCGGCGCGCGGCCTCGTGACCACCGACAGTTCACGCCTGTATGTGAGCAACTTCGGCTCCAACACAGTTGCGGTTTACGACATTGACATCGGCAAGCTGATCGCGTCGCTGCCGGTCGGCAGTCATCCGGATGGGCTGGCGCTCTCCCGCAGTGAAAACTACTTACTGGTGCTGGATTCGCAATCCGGCGACGTGACCGTCATTCAAAAGCGTAATCCCACCAAACTCGAACCCGGCGAGTATTCCCTGCTGACCATGATTCCGGTCGGAGTGCAGCCCAATAATATTGTGGTGAAGTCGTTCGTGCTGGCGAAGCCGGTGCCGTAAGCCCAAAAGCGGCCGCGGATTTGCACGGACCTTCACGGATTCATCACTTCTGTCATCCTGCGCGCAGTCTTTCCATTCGCTCGCGAATGGAAACACGGAGTCGAAGGACCCATACAATCTGTCTGCAGCTTGCAGTGGGTCCGATCTGTCCTCTAGACGTTTCGAGGGATAGTTTCGGTAGGCAGGTAGGGGTCCTTCGACTAGGCTCACGATGACACAGGGTTACCCTTGGGCGCCACAGCACTTTTTGTATTTCTTGCCGGAGCCGCAGGGACAGGGGTCGTTGCGACCGATTTTGGCGCTGCCGCGCACTACCTGCTGCACCGTCTGCGCCTCGCCGGACCCGGCCATGCGGGCTTGTTCCAGTTCGCGGCGCTTCTTGCGCTGGAAGGCTTCTTCGAGTTCGTCCACCGAAGTCGCGATGGCTCGCGGAGGACGGCTGCCATTGCCATCTCGTTCCTCGCCTGCACCGTGCCGCCGTGACGGTTCAGCCGCCACCGAAGCCGGCCGCTCCAGTATCTGCATCAGGTAGAGATATCGTACCGTCTCTTCCTGAAAGCGCGTCATCATGGCTTCGAACATGTCGAAGGATTCGCGCTTGTACTCGACCAGCGGATCGTGCTGCCCGTAGCCGCGCAGCCCGATGCCTTCCTTCAGGTGGTCCATGTCCCGCAGGTGGTCTTTCCACTGCGAATCGAGCACGCTCAGCATGATCATGCGCTCGTGGTAGCGCATGGCGTCGGGGCCGATGAGCTTTTCTTTCGCGTCGTAGCGCTCTTTCAGCTTGGCGAAGATGGCGTCACCCAGTTCCTGCCGGTTCAGCGACTCGGGCTTGATTCCTTCCGCCAGAATGTCGACGCCGAAGCGGGTGAAGATCGCATCCTTCAGTCCCTTGATGTCCCAATTGTCGGGATGGACTTTGACTCCGCAAAACTGGTCCATCACGTCGCTGAGGATTCCGGAGACGTAGTCTTCGAGAATGAGTTCTTTCTGCTCCACGCCTTCGAGCAACTGGCGGCGCAGGCCGTAAACCGCCTCGCGCTGCTTGTTCATGACGTCGTCGTACTCGAGCAGATGTTTGCGGGCTTCGAAGTTCTGCGCTTCGACGGCTTGCTGCGCGGTCTCGATGCGGCGGGTGATCAGGCGCGATTCGATGGGAATGCCCTCTTCCATGCCCAGCCGCTGCAGCAGATTCGAAACCCACTCCTTGGCGAAGATGCGCATCAGGTCATCTTCAAGGGAGAGATAGAAGCGGGAAGAACCGGGATCGCCCTGGCGACCGGCGCGTCCGCGAAGCTGGTTGTCGATGCGGCGCGCCTCGTGGCGTTCGGTGCCGAAGATGTGCAGGCCGCCGACCGCCGTGACTTCATCGTGTTCTTTGTCGGTTTGAACCTTATAGCGGTTGAAGATCTCCGTCCACTGGTCGGTGGGAACGACGTACTCATTGCCGGCGTAATACCAGACCGTGCTCTTGCTCTCGTCCACATCGATCTGAATCTTGCCCTGGGCCGCGCGCAGCGGTTGCGCAATTCCCTTCTTCACGCATTCCTGTTTGGCCATGAATTCGGGATTGCCGCCGAGCAGAATGTCAGTGCCGCGGCCGGCCATGTTAGTGGCGATGGTCACCATGCCCTTGCGGCCGGCCTGGGCCACGATCTCAGCTTCGCGCTCGTGATACTTGGCGTTGAGCACGACGTGCTTGATGTTTTTCTTCTTCAGCAGTTCAGAAAGGCGCTCCGATTTCTCAATGGAAGTGGTACCCACCAGCACCGGCCGGCCGGTAGCGTACAGCTTCTGGATTTCATCGGAGGCGGCGTAGTACTTCTCTTTCTCCGTGCGATAGACGACGTCCGGATTCTCCAGCTCGCAGCATCTCCTTGTTGGTCGGAATCACCATCACTTCCAGGCGGTAAATCTTTTCAAACTCAGCGGCTTCGGTTTCCGCCGTGCCGGTCATGCCGGCCAGCTTCTTGTACATGCGGAAATAATTCTGGAAGGTAATGGTGGCGAGCGTCTGATTCTCGCGCTCGATCTTGACGTTCTCCTTGGCCTCGACCGCCTGGTGCAGGCCATCGGACCAGCGCCGGCCCGGCATCAGGCGGCCGGTGAACTCGTCCACGATGATGACTTCGCCATCCTTCACCACGTACTCGACATCGCGCTTGTACAGAGCGTGAGCTTTGACCGCGGTATCGACGTGATGCTTGAGGTCCCAATTTTCCGGATCGGCGATGTTCCCGATGCCCAGAAGCTGCTCGACCTTTTCCCAGCCTACGTCGGTGACCGTGATGCTCTTGTGTTTCTCATCCACCACGAAATCGCCGGTGAGCTCTTTCGGTTCGCCGGGCGCGGTGTCGATCTCCTCGCCTTTTTCCAGCTTGGGAATGATGCGATTGACCCGGGCGTATTTGTCCGTGGACTCTTCGCTGGCGCCGGAAATAATCAGCGGGGTGCGGGCTTCGTCGATCAGGATGGAATCCACTTCGTCGACGATGGCGAAGTTGTGCCCGCGCTGCACGCAATCATGAAGATCGAACTTCATGTTGTCGCGCAGATAGTCGAAGCCGAATTCGTTGTTGGTGCCGTAGGTGACGTCGGAGGCGTAAGCTTCGCGGCGCTCTTCATCGTCGAGATCGTGCACGATGACGCCCACGGTCAGGCCGAGGAAGCGATAGAGTTTGCCCATCCACTCGGAGTCGCGTTTGGCCAGGTAGTCGTTGACCGTGACCACGTGCACGCCGCGCCCGCTCAGCGCATTCAGATAAACGGGCAGGGTCGCGACCAGGGTTTTGCCTTCGCCGGTCTTCATTTCGGCAATCTTGCCCTGGTGCAACACCATGCCGCCGATCAGCTGCACGTCGAAGTGGCGCATGTTGAGCACGCGGCGGCCGGCTTCGCGGACCACGGCGAAAGCCTCCACCAGAATCTCGTCCAGGGCTTCGTTGATGGCCTTGGTGCGCTCTTCTTCGAGTTGCTTCAGGCGGTCGGGATCGGCGTCCGGTTCGTCGGGAATGCTGGCCAGACGCTGCTGGATGCGTTGCCGGAATTCGTCGGTCTTGGCGCGCAACTGCTCGTCCGAGAGCTGCTGCATCTGCGGCTCAAGCGCATTGATAGCCTCGACCTGAGGCATCAGGCGCTTCAGTTCGCGCTCGTTCTTGGTCCCGAAGACCTTGCCTAATAGAGTGTTAATCAAATCAAAATACCTTTTGGAGGCAGCACAGCCCGTAACTAGAAGCCTAGCATATTAGATGCGGGCACAGCGTGTAAGTCGCTGGGAGGAACCTTAAGTCGCAGAGTGCCCAAGAGAATCGCGAAGATGCGCGCCAGACCTTTACTGGGTCTGTTTTGACGCTGAGGGCGTGGAAAGTAGCGCCCGCCGTCCCGAGCAGCTAAGCCTGCCTTCGAGCGACAGTCGAAGGGACGCCGGCGCTACTTGGCGGACGCCCATGCTCGGTTCCGGCAACGGTGCCCGTTCTCATGTAATATTTCCCGCGAACCAATGCCCACTTTCTACGATCGCTTTGTCGAGTGCGTCGAGCACTGGCCTAAAAACGTCGCGCTGGAAATCCAGCGCCGCGACCGGGTTGAGAGCTGCACCTACGCCGAGCTACGGCACATGGCCGAGTCGGTCGGTTCCTGGCTGGCCACGAATGGATTTCAATCGGGCGCGCGGGTCGTTATTCTGGCCGACAATCATCCCCGCTGGGTCGCCGTCTTCCTGGGTGTGGTCGCATCCGGCTGCACCGCCGTTCCGCTCGACACTGCCTTGCACGCCGACCAGATCACCACTCTGCTCAAAGATAGCGGCAGCTCGCTGCTATTTTGCGATGTCAAACATCTCGCCACGGCGCGGGAAGCGATTGGTGCTCTGCCGATCAAGATTGTGCTTGATCAGATCCGGCTGAGCACAAAGACAATAACCCCAGTCCGCCTGAGCCCGCGCCGGTGGCCGATCTTGACAGCATCTTTGCCTCGGGCCCGAGCGGCTTCGCACCAGCCGCCGTCGCCGCGGACGTCGTCGCCTCCCTGCTCTACACCTCCGGCACCACCTCCGATCCCAAGGGAGTGATGCTCACGCACGCCAATCTGCTGGGTGAGGTTGAATCGGTATTCCGCTGGGCGCACGTCGGTCCGGAAGATGCCGTGCTCGGCGTGTTGCCGCTGTTTCACGTGCTCTCCCAGATGGCCAATCTTCTGCTGCCGCTGGTAAAGGGCGCGCGGGTGGTCTATCTGGAAACGCTGAACACCACCGAACTGCTGCGCGCGCTCAACGAGCGCCAGATCACGATTTTTGCCGTGGTGCCGCAATTTTTCTACCTGATTCACGAGCGCATCTTCAAGGAAGTCGCCAAGCGCGGCAAGGTGGCGGGCTGGGCGCTGAAAGCCTTGATGACGCTCAATCGCGGCCTGCGCACCGTCGGATTCAACGCCGGCCGCATCTTCTTCGGCAAACTGCACAGCACCTTCGGCGACCGGATGCGCTACCTGATCACCGGCGGCTCGCGTTTCGATCCCCAAATCGGATACGACTTCTACGCTCTCGGCATCGACGTCCTGCAGGCCTACGGCTTGACGGAAACCACCGGCGCCGCCTTCGCCGCGCTGCCCCATCACAACGTGATCGGTTCCGTCGGGCCGCCCTTGCCCGGCGTCGAGGGAAAGATTGTCGATCGCCAAACCTGGGGAAGACGGCGGACCCGCTGTCGGCGAAATTGCTATCAAGGGCGCCATCGTGATGAAAGGCTACTGGAACCGGCCGGACGCTACTGCGGCCGTCCTGAAGGATGGCTGGCTGCATACCGGCGATCTCGGTTATTTCGACTCGGGCGGCAACCTCTTTATCACCGGTCGCGAGAAAGACGTGATTGTGCTGAGCAACGGCAAGAACGTATATCCCGAAGAGATTGAGGCCTACTATCTGAAGTCTCCCTACATCAAGGAAATCGGAGTCATGGCGCTCGAGAGCGAACCCGGCAATCCCGCGTCTGACCGCCTGTACGCCGTGGTCGTACCGGATTTCGATCTATTGAAAGAACGCAAGATCGTGAATGCGAAGGAAGTCATTCGCTTTGACATTGAAAGCACTTCGGCAAAGATTCCTTCGACCAAACGCATTGGCAGCTACGAAATCTGGCAGGACCCACTGCCCCGCACCACCACACGCAAGCTCAAGCGCTTCGAACTGGAAAAACGGGTGCGCGCAAACCAGAACAAAGGACAAGTCTGATTCCGAGCTTCTCCTCCGCCCCGGCGCTGAGCGCCGAGGATTCGCAATGGCTGGATCAGCCCGAGGTACAGCAGGCACTGAAGGTTATTCGCGAATCCAGCAAGACTGCGCCCGAAGTGATCCGCCCCAGCGATAATCTTGAGCTCGATCTGGGTCTCGACTCCATGCAACGGATTGAATTGCTGGTTGCAGTCGAAAAGGAACTTGGCGGGGACGTGGAAGAGTCGGCCCTCGCTGAGATCTATACCGTTCGCCAATTGGTCGATGCCATTCGTGAGAGTGCGGCCGCGGGCAAGACCCTTACAAGTTCAAGTCAGCAGCCGGCCGGGTGGAAATCGCTTCTACAGGAAGACCCGACCGATCCGGAAGTTTTGGCACTGGCACGGCCCGGGCGGCTGGGGGAACACTTTCTGTACGCTGGGTTCCAACCCATCCAAATTTTTGCTTACGACCGCTTTCACCTGCGAGTGGACGGGCTGGAAAAACTTCCGGCGCAGGGCTCTTACATTATTTCTTCCAATCATCAGAGCTTCCTGGACCCAGTGCTATTGGCGTCTGTCCTGCCGTGGCCAATATTTCGCAACCTGTTTGCCGTGGGTACAAGCGAGATCTTCGGCTCCGGATTCATGCGCCGTCTGGCGCGCTGGATGCGGGTGATCGTGGTCGATCCGGATGCAAACCTGGTTTCCGCCATGCGCGCCGGCGCCTTCGGATTGCGGCACGGCCGCATCCTCATTCTTTATCCTGAAGGTGAGCGCAGCATCGACGGCACGCCGAGGACGTTCAAGAAAGGCGCCGCCATTCTTTCCATACATCTGCAGGTGCCGATCGTTCCGGTGGCGATTGAGGGCTTTCATGACGCCTGGCCCCGTGGCAAGCCATTTCAAAGGTTCGCGCCGCTCGAAATTCAAATCGGCGATCCAATCTATCCTCCGCCCGAATCAGGAGGCATCGGAATCGGCTATACGAGGCACTCACTACAAAGTTGAAGTCACGTGTGGTGGAAATGTGGGAGGGATTGCGCGAGAAGAAGGAATTCGCATCGACGCAAACGCCGCAGTCCTGAAAGCTACGGCGCGGCGGCCTGAGCCTTCTGCCCGAAGGCCTTCACGAAAGCGTCCACAATCATCGAATCGTAATCGCCGGCGGAGTCTTTTGTGATTTTTTCGACGGCCTGAGCTGAGGTCGTTTTTCCAGCACCCGCTCCGTTGACCTGCGAGTCGAACTTCTCCGCCAAATTCAAGATCTGCACTTCGACCATCGTGTTCGCCGGACTGGCGCCAGTCGCGTACAATTGCTGGGCCGCCACCAGAATCGGGATCGCGCGGCGCAGTGACCCGCCCATAAGCTGGGCTTGGGTGGCGCCGTCGTTGTTTCCCTTGCGCATCCCTCTCTCAAGTTCTTCCTGCGAAAGATTGGCGGCTTTGTAGAGAATCTCGTTGCTGATTCCGATTTCGTTCACATTCCGCAACAAGGCTGCGGTTCGGAGGTCTTCAGAACTTTCCGGGTCGAGCCCCAGGGCACCAGCGATTTTGGTCGCGTAAGACGAAACACGGAACGAGTCGGCTTCGCTGTTTTTCTGGTTGCAGAGGAACTGTTGCAGGATGACCAGCATTCCGTCGTAACCGTCTTTCAATTCTTTCAAGCTCTTCTGGTTGCGCTCATATAGCGTGCCCATGGCATAGGCTGTCACAATCAGCACTCCGCCCCAAACCGTGACGTCAAACCAGCGGCTGTCAAGCGGCATAAATTCCGTCCGATGGTTGAACATGGCGGGAGTCACGTACGTGAGCAGAATCACAACGCAAACGCTGGCACAGGCGGTCAGCGTGGCGTGACGCCGCCCGAAGTGGTACGCCGAATACAGAGTCGGAAGAAAAAAGAAAACCAAAACCACGGCCTGAGAAGCCACCAGGAAATGGATCATGGCAGCGATCAGTACCAGTGACAGAAGCAACCAGAGCTCTTTGTTTATTTTCTGCACGATTTCCTAACCGCCGAGCGCCGTCGTTGTCGCGGTTCCCCGGAGAACCTACCCTCAGCCGGAAACTCACCCAGCCTACCTATGTTCGAACAAAGATAAGGAGCCTCCAAGTTACCCAGGTAATCGAGCGACGCAAGAGAGCATTACTTCGCCCGGGGATGGGTCTGATCGTAGATTTGAAGCACGTGGTTGATGGAAAGTTGAGTGTAGCGTTGGGTGGTGGAAAGACGCTCGTGGCCGAGCATCTCCTGAATCGCGCGCAGGTCAGCGCCCTCCTCCAGCATGTGGGTTCCGAACGCATGTCGCAAGGTATGCGGATGAACGTCCGGAGACAACCCTTTGGCAATCGCGATTTTCTTGATGATCCGCCCCACGCTGCGGGTGGTAAGCCGCCCACCCCGCAGGTTGATCAGCAATGCCGACGAATTCTTCTTACATTCCGCCAACCTTCGCTGGCGGGCCGGCAGGTAGGCCGCGAGGGCGATCCTGACCGAGTCGCCGAAGGGCACATAGCGTTCCTTTTTTCCCTTGCCGCGAATGAGGATCGCTTCATTGCTCAAGCGGATATCGTCGAGTGTTGATCCCGATCAGCTCCGAGTTCCGGATGCCACAGCCATAGAGCAACTCGAGCATCATCCGGTCACGCTCGGGAAAGGCCGCGACTTCTGGCATTTGCCCGTCGAGCACGTTGTTCATTTCCTCGATGGTCGGAACTCGTGGAAGCTTCTTGGCAAGTTTCGGGGTCGAGACCAGGGCCGCAGGATTCTGCTCCACCACTCCCTCCTGGGCCAGCCAGCGATAGAGCGACCGCACCGCCGCCAGCGCGCGCGCCACCGAAGTCTTGCCCAATCCTTTTTCGTAGAGACGAGATAGAAATCCCCGAATGGTCACATGGTCGATCTGCTTCCAGGTGCGCGAGCCCGCGTACGCGGCGAATTCGTCGAGATCGCCACCATAGGCCTTGATGGTGTGGACCGAGGCATTGCGCTGGCCCAGCGATTGCAGGAAGTCGCGAACAGCTTTATCGACGACAGTGGATTTGGATCGTGCCGTCATAACCCTACTCCCCACCACGGAGGCACAGACTCACGGAGGAAGATTCAATGAGGTTTCTCCGTGACTCGGTGTCTCCGTGGTAAAGCGAACATTCTTGCTACCTCGCCTTCGCTCTGCGGATGATGCTTCTGATACACGCTCTTCAGTCGATCCAGGGCCAGGTGGGTATACACCTGCGTGGTTGAAATATCGGCGTGGCCCAGGATGGTCTGCACCGTCCGCAAGGTCGGCGCCGTTTTCGACCATGTGCGTGGCGCAACTATGCCGCAGCATGTGCGGACTTGCTTTACGGCCCGCGCCCGCCGAGGCCGCGCGAACCATTTGCCAGACCCGCTGGCGGGTCAACTTTCTGCCGCCGCGTCCCAGAAATAGAAGCGGCGAACTCTTCCCTTTCGCGAGAATCGCGCGCGCATCCTTCATGTAATGAGTCAGCGCATCCTGCGCGCCCCTCCCCAGGGGCACAATCCGTTCCTTGTCGCCCTTGCCGCGCACCAGTAAATACCCGAGATCGAGCTTGAGGTCTTCCAGTTTGACGCCCACGATCTCGGAAACTCGCAGCGCCGCTGCATAAAACACTTCCAGCATGGCGCGGTCGCGCGCCGCCATCGCTTCAGCCTCCTTGCGGTTCGACCTCGGACGCGGGCTGCTCAGCATGGCGTCCATCTCGTCGCGCGCCAGCGCCTTGGGCAATACCTTCCACTGTTTGGGCGAGTCGATGTTCAGCGTGGGATCATGCGCCACCATCTTGTCGAGCAGGAGATAACGATACAAGTGGCGCAGGGCAGAAAGTTTCCGCCCCACCGACCGGCCATCGACAGCATTGCCGAATAGTTGCTGGATGAATTCGCGCACGTGATTGCGCTGGGCATTGAAGCAGCGTGCGCTTGTGCTTCTCCAGAAACCCGGCGAACTGCCCGATGTCCGTGGTATAGGCCGCGATGGTGAGCGGTGCCAGTCCCTTTTCGATTTTTAGATAGTCGAGAAATCCGTCGACCACACGGGGATGGGCTGGGGATGGCACACGACAAGTATGCGCGTTATCGGACGCTGAGGAAAGTAGCAGGAAAGGTTAGTGAACTTCTCTTCAAAACATCGACCGCATACAGCGCGCCCTCGGGCGTTTCCTCATGCTTGAAGTATGCAAACACATTTCGTCCCTGGCCCAGATGTTCGCGGATTCGATCCACCATGGCGCGGCGCTCGTCGGGAGTGTAGGAAGGTTTGCGGTAGCGGTAGTAACAGAAGTCAGCAGTCACCACGTCCGGCGTGACTCGCTCTTCGGTTTCGGCGACGCACAGCGCCCGGTTGCTGCTTTTCAACAGACTGAAAATTTCATCCGTAAACCACGAAGCATGGCGGAATTCAAACGCCGCCTGCACGGCTCGGGGTAAAGCAGGAAGAAATTCTTCCAGCAATTTCACATCGGCTTTCAAATTCGGCGGCAGCTGGAACAGAACCGGGCCCAGTTTCCCGGCCTGCGCCAGCGGTTCGATCGTGCCGAGAAAGCGGGGCACAAAATCGGCCGTCGCTTTGAGCCGCTTGATGTGGGTGATGACCTGGTGCGCCTTGACTCCGAATCGAAAGCCAGGGGGCGTCTCCGCAATCCATTTCTGGGCCGTGGTTTCTTTGATCAATTGCCGGAAGGTGAAGTTGACTTCCACCGTATTCAACTGGGTGGC
Organism: Terriglobia bacterium; assembly: GCA_963803655.1. Classification (GTDB taxonomy): domain Bacteria; phylum Acidobacteriota; class Terriglobia; order Terriglobales; family Acidobacteriaceae; genus JAIQFF01. The sequence continues at coordinate 89,236 of CAWDNR010000001.1, read as the reverse complement.
GTAGTGCTGCAGAAAGTTTTTCTGCGGAAGCTTGGCGGGATAAAAGTCGGGCTTCCAACTGGGATAGGCCCATCCCGACGTTCCAACGTAGAGTTGCGCCATGTGTGCCTTCGCGTGCCAGATTATATCTTGCGCGTCTTTTTGCCTGTCGCCGGTTTCTTGCCAGCGTGTCTCGCAGTCTTTTTCTTGCTGCCCGCTTGGGCTGCTATTTCTAGTCCCGTCCCCGCCACTGCGGACATCCCGCGAGCTTCGCTCGCCGCACGAGCGGGGACGCCCGCGCCCACATCTGCCGTCAGCTTGGGCAGCTTCTGCTTCAGCTTCAACACGGGCTCGAACAGGTCGCCCATCTTTTCCACGCGCTTGAGTACCTGACCCGCTTCGAACACCAGCAGGCCTGGATCTTTCTTTCTCAACAACTGCTCAACTTCGTCCCACTTTACCGGCGTCGAAACCGTGGGATGCTCTCGCGCCCGAAGCGAATAAACCGCAATCGTTGTCTTGTGCTCGTCGTTCTGGCTCCAGTCGACCAGCACCTTGCCTTTGCGCAACTCCTTTTTCATGTCCGACACCACCAGCTCGCGATGCTGGTCTTCCAGCAATCGGGCGAGCGCATGGGCGAATGGCTTCGTATCTTCGTAGCTGGTGGGAGTGTTTAGCGGAACGTAGATCTGCAACCCCTTGGAGCCGGATGTCTTGGGAAAACTTTGCAGGCCGAAGTGCTCAAAGATCTCCCGCAACCACATCCCGACCTGCGCGCATTGCACGATGTTCGCGGGCGGCCCGGGATCGAGATCGAACACCATCATGGTGGGACAGTCGATGTTCTTCGCCAGGGAAAGCGACGGATGGAGTTCGATCGCGGCCAGGTTGGCCATCCAGATGACCGTGGGTAGATCATCCGCCAGAATGTAATTGACGTTGCGCCGATTACTTTCGCTCCAGATGGGCGCCGTCTTTATCCAGTCCGGCCGATGCGCGGTGGCGTTCTTTTCAAAGAAATACTCGCTGTCCACACCGTTCGGATAGCGTTTCAACGTCAAAGGCCGTGCCGCCAGATGAGGAACGAGCACAGGCGCAATGCGGGCGTAGTAGTCGATGACCTGTCCCTTGGTGAAGCCGGTCGCGGGATACAGAACTTTGTCCAGGTTCGACAACTTCAGCTGCCTGCCCTGGATTTCAACCATCGGTGCGCTGCTCACTCGGCCTCGCTTGTCCGGAGGATTCCCGATTCTGGCCAGCAAACATGAGTATAACGGTGCCGCAGAACGAATGTGGGCGCGAGCGCCCCGCTCTGCGGGAGTCACCTGGAACGCCGCGATCCGGCCTACTACAAGACACACCAAGATTGTGGATTTCAGGCTCTCCACCGCCCGATCCAGGCGTCAGCCTGAGCTTGCGAAGGGATCTGGCGTGAAGCGGATCCGCAGGTATCCTCGTAATTGTGCCGGTACGCGCAAGATCCTTCGGGGGGACTGAAGTCCCTTCAGGATGACGTCCGGGTAGGGTGATTTGTTCAGACCGAGCCACTACCGATCCATTGAAGTGTTTGACAACTTCCCTTCCCGCCACGTAACTTCAAGTTCTTCCCGTCATGTTCTGTCCAACCGCAGTGGAGGTCCGATGAAATACCGCGCACTCAACTCCGTCGCACTGCTTCTGATGCTTTCCGCCATAGCCTCGGCGCAAGATCTGGCGGCTTTCGAAAAGCGAATCACCCTCAAAAAGTTGGACAACGGCCTGACCGTGATCATCTGCGAGCGTCCCGGCGCGCCAGTTTTCTCCTTCAACACCCACGTGGATGCGGGCTCGGTGCAGGACCCCATGGGCCAGACCGGCCTCGCGCATATGTTCGAGCACATGGCGTTCAAAGGCACGGACACAATTGGCACCACGGATTACGCGGCTGAAAAAATCGCGCTGGCGAGAGTCGAGACAGCTTACGCAGCCTACATCGAAGAACGCGACAAGCGCGTGGGCCGGGATGACCAGAAACTGAAAGATCTGCAAAAAGCCTGGCAGGACGATATCGCAGACGCGCAAAAGTATGTCAAGCCCAACGAGTTCCCGCAAATTCTTGAAAGCAACGGCGCCGAAGGTTTGAACGCGTCAACCAGCGAAGACCAGACCGAATACCACTACTCTTTTGCAGAAAACCGGCTGGAGCTGTGGGCCTACCTCGAATCGGAGCGTTTCCTCCACCCGGTCATGCGTGAGTTCTACAAGGAGCGCAACGTGGTGATTGAAGAGCGCCGCATGCGTACTGACAGCAATCCCATCGGCCGGCTGTTGGAGCAGTTCACCACCGCGGCCTTCCAGGCCCATCCGTACCACCGCCCGACTATTGGCTGGATGGCCGACTTGAATTCATTTTCGGCCACCGATGCGCAGCACTTTTTCGATGAGTACTACATTCCGTCGAACATGGTGGTGGCGGTCGTAGGCGACATCAAGGCTCCGGAAGCGCTGCCCATTATCGAAAAATATTTCGGCCGTCTCCCCTCCCGCGCGCAACCCGACGAACGCACCACCACCGAGCCGCCGCAGAACGCAGAGCGCCGGGTGGTACTGCAAGACCGGTCGCAGCCGCTGTACCTCGAGGGCTACCATCGGCCCGATTATCGCGACAAAGACGACAACGTGTACGACGCTATTGCCGACCTCATGTCCAACGGACGCACTTCGCGTCTATACCGTGCCCTGGTGCGCGACAAAAAGATCGCGGCCTATTCCGCCGGCTTTAGTGGTTTGCCGGGCATCAAGTATCCCCACCTTTTCGCTTTTTATGCTTTCCCGCTACCCGGTCACAAGAATGAAGAGGTGGCCGATGCGATTCACGTCGAAATCGAGCGGCTGAAGAGCGAAGACATCAGCGACGAGGAATTGAAGATGATCAGGACGCGGGCCAAAGCCAACCTGCTGCGCGGGCTGGACGAGAACGAAGGCCTCGCCTCGGAACTCGCTTTGTATCAATCCCGTTACGGCGATTGGCGCGAACTGTTTCACCAGGTGGAGAATCTCGACAAAGTCAGCAAGGCAGATATCCGGCGCGTCGCCAATCAGACTTTTGTTCCCACCAACCGTACCGTCGGGATTATCGAAACCGTCGCTCCGCCCCCAGCCGCCGCTCAAAACGGAGGTGGGCAATGAAACGGATTTCGCTTCTCCTGCTCGGCTTCGCGTTCGTCGCCGGGTTAGGCTTTCACGCTTTTCCGGCCGCCGCCCAAACCGGCTGGCAGCAGATCAACATTCCTCCGCTCCCTCCTTTTCATCCCCAGGAACCCCGCCGCTTTGTCCTGCCTAATGGCATGGTCGTCTTTCTGCAAGAGGACCACGAACTGCCGCTCATCGACGGCGTGGCCCGGATTCGCGGCGGCTCCCGCTCCGAGCCCGCTGACAAAATCGGCCTGGTCGATATCTACGGCGAAGTCTGGCGCACCGGAGGCACCAAGAGCCAAACCGGCGACCAATTGGACGACTATCTCGAAATCCGCGCCGCCAAAGTCGAGACCAACAGCACTGCCGATTCGACAACCATTTCCTGGTCCTGCCTGAAGGCCGATTTTGATGACGTATTCAAAGCGTTCGACGACCTCCTGCGTGGACCTGAATTTCGCAGCGACAAAGTTGACCTGGTGCAGAAGGAGTATTTTGACGCCATCTCCCGCCGGAACGACAATGTCGATGAAATCGTAGGTCGCGAATCCGCGAAGCTGGCTTACGGCGCACAGAACCCGTATGCGCGAGTTGCCGAGTACAAGACCGTCGCCGCCGTCACTCGCCAGGATCTGGTTGACTGGCACCGCGCCCATGTCAATCCCAGTAACATCATTCTGGGGATCGTCGGCGACTTCGACTCGGCCGCGATGGAAGCCAAACTTCGCCAGACCTATGGCGCCTGGCCCAAGGGACCGGCGCTGAAAGAAGCAAAGATCGAGCCCGCGCCGGCAAAGCCAGGCTACTACCTGGTCCAGAAGGAAGACGTCAACCAGAGCTCAATCGACATGGTGGCAGTTGGAATCACGCGCGACAATCCTGACTACTACGCTGTCCGGGTGTTCAATGAAGCCTTCGGCGGCGGTTTCTCCTCGCGTCTGTTCCGCACCATCCGTACCGAGAAGGGGTTGGCCTATTCGGTGGGCGGCGGAATCGGAACTGCGTTCGATCATCCCGGAATCGTGCGCCTGGCCATGGGAACGAAAAGCGCGACAACGCTGGAATCCATCCAGGCGCTCGATGAACAGATCGACAACGTGTCTAAGCATCCGATTACCGAAGCCGAAATCAAGCTAGCCAAGGATGCCATCCTGAACTCTTTCATTTTCAATCTTGACTCGCCCGACAAGATTCTGCGCGAGCGCATGGCCTATGAATTCTATGGCTATCCTCAGGACTACCTGGAAAAGTTCCGCCTCGGCGTGGAGAAAGTTACGCCCGCCGATGTGGCGCGAGCGGCCTCCCGATACCTGCACAAGGAGAAGCTGGCGATGCTGGTGGTGGGAAATCCGGCGGAATTCGATAAGCCGCTGTCGTCCCTCGGGGCGGTGACGAACATCGACATTACGATTCCTCCGCCCCCGGGCGAACAACTGGAACCGCCAGCCAAGCCTGCCCAGTAGAAGAACGCAGGCCGACCGGATCAGCCGGATCAGATGGAGAGCATCGGCAAAATCGTCGCCGCTTTCGCGATGTATTTCGTCAGGTCCGGGTCGTCAGATCCTTTGTCCCTGCTCCGGTCACCCATACTCTGGGGAGTCGCCGGTATCGGCATCGGCGTCCGCCTTTTTTTCCGTGGCTTCCCTTTCCTCAAAGGCAAACACCTGATCCAGGACACGCCTACATCCACCGTGCGGAGCGCGGCGCTCGGGTCGGTAGAAGTAAGCGGGACGGTAGTCGGACCTTACACTCTAATTGCACCGCTTTCTCAGACAGATTGCTTCTACTACCATGCAATCGCGCGCGGCAGTTCCGGAGAAGAGAAGAAGCCGAAAGAGGAAATCTTGTACGTTCCCTTCTTCCTGGATGACGGCACAGGACGTGTGATGGTGGATCCGCGCGGCGCCGAGACAGACCTTCGGCCGTCCGTGGATGACGAATATTCTTCTTCCACGGGCGACGCTTTTACCCGACACTTTCTTGTCCGCCACGGTATTTCCAGTGAATACACCGCTCATCTCGAAGAATATTGCATTCGCGCCGGCGACCGTTTGTACGTCCTGGGGACACTGCGGGAAAATCCAGGACTCGAGAGTGCCGCTGACTGCATGGCCCATGGAATATCGCACGGATTTCTGAGCGCAGCCGCGGCCGATCTCCAACGGCGGGCAGCGCTTGAATCCATATTGCCGCCCGGAAGCTCGCTCCCACCCATGCAGCAAGCTCGTCCCGTCGAAACTGAAACATTCGATCTCAATCCTCCGGTTGTGCTGATGAAGGGTACATCGGGCAGGCCATTTTTCATTTCCTGGCGCAGTCAGCGAGACGTGGTCGAGGAATTGGCCTGGCGGTCAGTTCTCTACATCTGGGGCGGCCCAGTTCTTGCCCTGGCCGGTCTGTGGCTGCTGGTCAATCATCTCCTCGGGATGTAGGCGCGAGCGCCCCGCTCGTGCGGCAGTGGCAGAACTGTCGACTTCGTCGCAGAGGATGTTCGGAATCTGCGCTTTCTTCAAAACGACCCACTCCGACTCTGTAAACGCCTTGACAACCGGGCCACCAAAGAATAACCTCGTAGCGAATAAAAAGCGAATATCATTCATGGCCACTCTTCCCCTTTTACCGGTTTCGGAGTCCAAACTGGTCGGCATCGCCCGCCTGGCAGCCGAGGGAGAATCGCTGCGCCAGGGACACGAAGTTGAATACTTCACCCTGCCCGTGCGCTCCCTGCTCAACCGCTGCACCGGCGGGCGCATGCCTTTCGAATGGACCATCAATCCCTACCGGGGTTGCGAATTCGCCTGCAAATACTGTTATGCCCGCTACACTCACGAATTCATGGAGATGCGTGACGGGGTGGATTTCGAGCAGAAAATCTACGTCAAGCAACACGCCGCGAACCTGCTGCGGCAGGAGCTACGACGGGTGAAGCCGGGCGAGCAGATTGCCATCGGGACCGCTACCGATCCATATCAGCCGGCGGAACGGCGCTTCGAAGTGACTCGCACCATTCTGGAAGAACTAGCCCGGCATGAAGGGCTGGAGCTGGGCATCATCACCAAAGGAAACCTGATTCTTCGCGACCTGGATTTGCTCACTCAGATCGCACAAAAGAACCGGTTGACAGCGAATGTCACGATTACGACTTTGAATGTAGACCTAGCGCGCATCCTCGAACCCAGAGCGCCGCGACCCGATCTCAGAATGGAAACGGTCCGGAAGCTGAGCCAGGCAGGCATCCGAACTGGAGTGAGCTGTTCTCCCGTGATTCCCGGCATCACGGACTCAATGCGCAATCTGGAAGCGTTGGTTCGCGCCACCGCGGAAGCGGGCGGCAAACACATTTTCGCCAATCCCCTTTTTCTGAAACCCTGTTCTGCCGCAATCTTCCTGCCCTTTCTGGAAAACGAATTTCCCCAGCTGGCAGCTGACTACCAGCAGCGCTACAAAGATCGTGCCTTTCTGCCCAAGTCCTACGGCAAACGGATTTCGCAACTGATGGCACGCCTGCGGGAAAAGCACGGCATGCGCGGCGACGAACGCTGGAAGCCGCCAGGTTTCTGCCCTGGCACCGCCGCAATCGCAGCTAAAGCTCTTCTGAGGGATTTACTGCCGATCCCCGACCTACTTGTCATCCCGAGCGGAGCCGAACGATTCGCTTGCGAATCATCCGTCGCAGCCGAGGGATCTGGTGTTCTTTGCGTCGCCACGAACGCTGCCAGGATCGTGCAGCTCGAAGCTAGCGGATATGAGTGCACTCCGCAGCGCCACGATCACTCGCATGCCCCCACCTCAACTATAATCCGGACTCCACCATGGCATCCTCCATTTCACCCCCCGCCGGGCAGCGTCCTCGCCCCTTTACGCAACTCAACCAGTTCTGGCAGCGTGTGACCGACGGACTCGAACTCAACCAGCTCTGGGCCCAGTTCCACAGCGATGCTCGGGCCAGTTATCGGTTTTATCAGCGCGACTATGGGGCGCGGGCGCGGCAAGAGACACAACCGCGCGGCTTCTTCCACACCGTGCAGGAATTTCTCTGGGCCATTCTGGAAAAACTGAGCCCCGCCAGGCGTGTCCTGCTGCTGTTGGGGATCGTGTTCCTGATCCTGCCCGGCGCAGGCTTCAGCCACATGGGGAAATCGGGAGAGGTGGAGGTAGTTGAAATTCAGTTTTCATTTCTATGCCGGGATTCTGCTGTTCATCGTGCTGATGCTCGAGGTATCGGACCGGGTGGTGATGAAGCGCGACCTGGAAATCGCGCGCGATATCCAGAGCTGGCTGTTGCCCTCAACCCCGCCGGCGGTGCCTGGTATCGCGATCGCCTTCGCCACGCGCCCAGCGAACACCGTGGCCGGAGACTACTATGACGTCTTTGCCCGCCCCACGACAGTTCCGGGCGAAACCCGTTTCCTGCTGGCTGTGGCCGACGTTGCCGGTAAGAGCATTCCGGCGGCGTTGCTGATGGCTACGTTTCAGGCCAGCCTCAAAACACTCTCCGCCGTTCCCTGCTCCCTGGCCCAGCTGGTCACGGGAATGAATCAGTATGCCTGCAACAATAGCCAGGGAGGCCTGCGCTTCACCACCGCGTTTCTGGCGGAGTTCGATCCGGCCAGCCGCGCGCTCACCTATATCAATGCCGGCCACAACACGCCTATTCTCCGGCGCAGCGCGGGCACCGTGGAACGATTGACTATAGGGGGACTGCCGTTGGGAATCATGACCGGGGCGAGCTACGAATCCGGCAGCCTGGTCTTGCAGGCGGGCGATTGGCTGGTGATCTACACCGATGGTGTAGTGGAAGCTATGAATCAGCGCGATGAAGAGTATGGCGAACCGCGTCTGCTGCAAGTGTTAAACGCTGGCGCGGCGACCGCTCCCGACGAAATGCTGCGCCGCCTGATGAGCGACGTAGATGCGTTCGTGGGCCCGACCCCGCAACATGATGACATCACGTGCTTGCTGGTAAAGGTGGGCTAGGGAATGTATGAAGGGACTCGTACGTTGTCATCCTGAGCGGAGTGGCCGCTTCGCAGCGCGAAGCAGCCACACGGTCGAAGGCCCCCTACGTGCTTCACGCTCTCGCCGAGTCTCATGAAACCAAGTCCCGCTCTTAGCAATAGGTCTAGATGCTAGGGGTCCTTCGACTCCACCCGCCATTCGCAAGCGAATGGCGGGCTGCGCTCAGGATGACATTGCTTCCCTTTACCTTCTTTTCCGCCGCGCGAAGAGCAGGCCGAGCGCCGCGCCCAGCAGCAATGTGCCAAGCAGCTTCTTCTTGTCCCCAACCGCGACGAAGCGAGTCCCTTGCGGACCGACTTCAAAGACGCCCACTGGAAGAGCTCCGACTCCGCCGCCGCCCCCGCCACCCTCGCCGCGGGCAGTCTTGATTTCCAGCCCGCCGCTGCCGGTGCCGCCGCCAAAGCCATACGCAATCTTGGCCACCGGAATAATTGTTTTATCGCCCGCGATGATGGGTTCTCCGAACACGCTCGTGACCTGGGCGCGGGTGGAAAGATTCTCATGCAATGATTGCAACAAAGTCAGACTGCTCATAAGAGACTCCTCACTCAGAATTCATTGCTTCCGCATACATTCTATGGAACGCATGCACTCCTGTCTCCTGCTTGATGCTGTAACGCCCGCGCTGGTAGCTTCGCGAGTGCAGATTTCTCTGAACGGTTTCGCAGATTCCCACATCTTCGATCTGAATCTGATCGCTGAATTCCACCGACGCCTTGGCCGCGGCGCTACCCAGATCTTTCTCCGGCAGATACCACTCGAAAATCGCCAACGATCGGTCGGCTGACGACCGGCAGCACGATGTTCAGCGAAACATTGTCGGGATAGCAGTTGAGCATCCAGTTGGGAAAGATCCAGAAATAGTCCGCAGTCAGGTCTTCGGCAGCTTCCTGGTAGCGGCGTGGCATGGCGTCTCCGGGCTGCGCGCCACGAATCGGGCTGAACTGGCGCACGTGACGAGCATAAGGCTCGACCGTATAAGCGTTGTAATCCAGCTCCCGGTTCAGTCCAGGATGCACGCTGGGCAAATGGTAGCCTTCGAGATAGTTGTCCACGTACGTCTTCCAGTTGCACTTCATGTCGTAGGTGCGGCGTTCGAACAGCTTCATTCCGGCAAAACCAAAGCGTTCAGCCTGTTTGGCAAGCTGACCCAGACTATTCACCAGAGGTTCGGCGTCGGGATCCAGGTTGACGAAAATCAGATTCGACCATTCTTCGGTCCGCACCGGCGCCAGGGTGAATTGCTTGGGATCGAAACCGGGCTGGCCTTCGAATTCCGGCGCGCTGATGAGCCACCGTCAAGCCCGTAGGTCCAGCCGTGATAGCCGCAGCGAAACAGCTTGCGCGATCCGCACCCCTCCGCGGGAGGCCCGGCTCGGTGACGGCAGACGTTATAGAAGCCGCGCAGCTCACCCTGCGCGCCGCGCACCAGCAACAGCGGTTCGCCCAGAAGCTCGGCGGTAAAAAAGTCGCCCGGCTTCGCCAGTTGTTCACGATGTCCAACCACCTGCCACGTACGTGCGAAGATCCGCTCGTTTTCCTGCGCCCAAACCCCGGGATCGATATAGAACGGCGCCTGGAACGGACCACGCCCGCGAAATGTCGGAATCAATCTGAAGTGCGGGCAGCTTGCTCATAGGGCAGACCTCGGCCTCCGTCTTCATGCAGTGTACAAAAGACGAACGTCCGCCTCCGTTTCTAAAGCCGGACGGCTGAGGTCTGAAAAGACATTTTGCGGCGGCGCCGGAGCAGCGGCCAGGATGGTGGCACCCCACAAAAGGGCAAGGACCGTTTTCATCAGGTCGCCTCTAAGGGGAGGTGGCATAATAGCACTGGTGGCAGACCGTGGGTGCGGGCGGGAACACGATCTAGGCAGGCATCTGCTCCGATTACCCGTTCACCGTGGTCTAACTCTGGTCCAGGAGTCTCATGACCCAGTGCCAAACTGACATAAGTTGTCAGTCATCGACAATTTCTGACACCGACCGGGAGTCATGCATTGCAGGCCGGGCCCGGATTGATAGTCACAAACCAGGTTCCTCCCATTGAAACTAAAGGGAGTATGGCCGCCGGGGTAACGACTGGACCTAACTCGAACGCTTGGTCGCTGAAGTGCGAACACATTGGCAACTGGGTCACAGAGACCACACTTTATCTAAACGGAGAGGGACAAACGAGATGCGGAAACAGAAGGGTTTTTCACTGATTGAGTTGCTGATCGTGGTTGCGATCATTCTGATCATCGCTGCGATCGCCATTCCTAACTTGCTGCGTGCACGTATTGCAGCGAACGAGTCGTCCGCTGTCAGTTCGATTCGTACCATCAACACGGCTGAGGTGTCGTATCAGACCAGCAACCCCACAGTCGGCTATGCGGCGCTCCTGTCCGACCTAGGACCGGGCATTGGCGTTTACGTGTGCCCCGCCAAGTTGACGGTCAACGCGGCTTGCTTGATTGACGGTACCCTGTCGAACAACGGCAACCCGGCTGGCAACGGCAAGAGCGGTTATACCTTCGCAGCCAAAGGCCTCGCGGGTGCCACAGCCGTCCTCGTGACGTACACGGCGGGTGCGGCCCCAGTGGGCTACAACCAGACGGGCGTACGCCTGTTCTGCGCGAATGAGGACGGTGTGATTCACGCCGATCCTAACGCTGGAGCCTTGACTGCGCCTCCTAGCGTCTCGGCGACTTGCGCCGCGTTCACGGTCCTGAACTAAGTATTGGCGAGTACCCGGGGAGGGTATAAAGCCAGGAGCACCGGATGGCAACATCCGGTGCTCTTTTTTTGTTCACGGACAAGGCCTTGGCAGTACCTGCAGTCTATCGCGCTCTTGCTTATTGAGTTTCATGCCGCTTTGCCAACTGGGCAATCTGCTTGACTGGGCTACCTTCCGACCACAGAAGTGGTCTTTACCCCTGGTCGAGGAGTCCGATGACCCAGTGCCAAATTGACACAAGTTGTCAGTCACCGACAAATTCTGACACCACCTACAGTCACCCACGCAGCCCGGGTCCGTAGCTAGTGGTCACTAGCGATGTCCGCCCATTGAAAATAAAGGAAATCTGGTTGACGGGGTAACCGCTGAACGTAACCCGAAGGCTTGGTCGCTGAAGTGCGACTACGTAGTGGCAACCGGGTCGAACAGACCACACTTTTTCTTACGGAGAGGGACAAACGAGATGCGGAAACAGAAGGGTTTTTCACTGATCGAGTTGCTGATCGTGGTTGCGATCATCCTGATCATCGCTGCGATCGCCATTCCTAACTTGCTGCGTGCACGTATTGCAGCGAACGAGTCGTCCGCTGTCAGTTCGATTCGTACCATCAACACCGCTGAGACGTCGTACCAGACCAGCAACCCCACAGTCGGCTATGCCGCGCTGCTGTCCGACCTCGGACCGGGCATTGGCGTTTACGTGTGCCCCGCCAAGTTGACGGTGAATGCGGCTTGCTTGATTGACGGTACCCTGTCGAATAACGGCAACCCGGCTGGCAACGGCAAGAGCGGTTATACGTTCGCAGCCGCAGGCGCAGCGGGCGCCACAGCTGTCCTCGTGACGTACACGGCGGGTGCGGCCCCAGTGGGCTACAACCAGACGGGCGTACGCCTGTTCTGCGCGAATGAGGACGGTGTGATTCACGCCGATCCTAACGCTGGAGCCTTGACTGCGCCTCCTAACGTCTCGGCGACTTGCGCGGCATTCACGGTCCTGAACTAAGTATTGGCGAGTACTCGGGGGAGGGTACAAAGCCAGGAGCACCGGATGGCAACATCCGGTGCTTTTTTTTGTCCGCGGGACGGGACTCGACGACTTCCTTCCAGTGTTCAATCTCCTTCAAAACGTGCTGCCTAACCCCAGCCGCAAAACCTCGTATAGAAGAAAGTGTCTCAAGGCGAGATGATCGTCGCAATTTTTGTCGGTTTCAAACGACAAATTCTGGCGCTCTGAAGAGATAAGCCGCAAGGCTTGAAGAAAAGTGAGCTAAGTAATTGATTTCTGATGGGATTTCGTCTATCCAAACTGGCCCTGAAAATGCTGATGAGATAGGGCAGACAAGGGGGGAGGGGCGAATGAAACGAAATACAGGATTTTCTCTGATCGAGTTGTTGATCGTGGTAGCAATCATTCTGATCATAGCCGCGATTGCCATCCCCAGCTTGTTGCGGGCCAAGATCGCCTCCGATGAAGCGTCCGCGGCGGCCGCGATCCGCAGCATAAATACGGCGGAATTTGCCTACAATGCGTCGTTCCCGACCAACGGTTATACGGACTTGGCCAACCTGGGAGGCGTCGCGCCTTGCAAACCTTCGCCGCTGACCGCTTGCCTGATCGATAGCGTGCTGGCCACAGCGATCGCGGGCTCCAACGGCAAGAGTGGCTACATATTTGCCGCGACCGGAGTGCTTCCCAACGGTGCGACGAATCTTTCGTTCGTCTCGGCCGCTTCTCCGTCGAGCTACAACATCACGGGCGTGCGCAACTTTTGTTCAACCGAAGATGGCGTAATCCGCTTCGATCCCGGGCTTGTCTGGAAGTGTCCCGGTCAATACCCTGGCGACGTGCCGGGCCTTTACCGTCATGCAATAGGCCGTTTAGCCTGACCCGGAGCAAACGGCGCCGGCCAACCCCGTTCCGGGATCTTCTTTCCAATCGACTCCTGGCCAACGAATGACCTTCGTAACCGCCTCATCACTCCCAACTGTTCTCACCTTGCTTATAATTTCTTAGGAGGTTCCTACGTTCCACTTATGGCCGCAATCGAAATTCTTGGTTTGGAAAAGAGTTATTCAGTGGGTTTCTGGCGCAAGAGGCCAAAGTGCGCCTTGCGTCCCCTTCATTTGCAGGTGGAGAGTGGCGAAATCTTCGGATTTCTCGGACCGAACGGCGCCGGCAAGACCACCACACTCAAGCTTCTAATGGGCCTGGTCTTTCCCACCGGGGGTTCCGCCCGCATTCTGGGGATGGAAGTCAACGATCCTCGCATGAAGGCACAAATTGGGTTTCTTCCCGAGCAGCCCTATTTCTACGACTACCTGACCGCCCGCGAGTTGCTCAACTACTACGGACAGCTCTCGGGAGTGCCTGCGAAGGGACGGTCGCGCAAAATCGACGAGGTGCTGCAGCGCGTGGGACTGCCGGACGTCGGCGGCGTGCAGTTGCGAAAATTCTCCAAGGGCATGTTGCAACGGGTGGGGATTGCGCAAGCCATCCTGCACGACCCCCAACTTTTGTTCTTTGACGAGCCGATGTCAGGGCTGGATCCCATGGGCCGTCGCGAAGTTCGCGACCTGATGGAGCAACTCAAGCACGAGGGCAGGACGGTATTCTTCTCCACTCACATCCTCTCGGACGCCGAAGCGTTGTGTGATCGCGTTGCCATCATTCATAAAGGCGAATTGCGGGGTGTGGGAGCCGTCGCCGATCTCACCTCCAGCGTTCATGGCAAAGTGGAAATCGTTTGGCACGGGACAACCGTGCCAGCTTCGCTGCGCGCGCTGGGCGCCGAGTGCCACGTGACCGGAGACACCGTGCGCGCCGTGGTCTCGGAAGCCAATCAGGACAGCTGCGATCGAAGCCCTTCGGCGGGAGCGACTGCGGCTGATTTCGGTGATCCCGGTGCGTACCTCCCTGGAAGACTACTTCGTGCAGAAACTGCAGCCCGCGGGAGCAGTGGCGGGGGTGAGATCATGAATGGCCGCGTCGTATTTATTGCGTCCAACACCTTCCGGGAAGCGGTGCGCGATCGCGTACTTTACAACCTGATCGCCTTTGCGCTGTTGATGTCCGGAGCCGCGATTCTCGTGGGCCAGATTTCCATCGAAATCGAACGCCTGGTCGTCATCAATCTGGGCCTGACCGCGATGTCGCTGTTTGGCATGGTGATCGCGATCTTCATCGGAATCGGCTTAGTCTCAAAGGAAATCGAGCAGCCGTACCCTGTATACCGTGCTGTCGCGCCCGGTGCGGCGCTAGGAATTCATCGTTGGTAAGTTTTTTGGATTGGCCGGGACCCTGGCGGTCAATGCGTTCTTCATGGCGATCGGAGTGTTCGCTGCGTTGCTGTACGTTTCCCGCCACTTCCAGAAGGCGGATGGCTGGGTGCTGGTGGCGTGCTATTTCATCATTCTGCAGTTCGTGATCATCACGGCGCTGGCACTCCTGTTTTCGTCGTTTTCTTCCCCGCTGTTATCAGCGGTCTTTGCTTTCTCGCTGTTTGTGATTGGCAGCTTCGCCGAAGATCTGCGTCGCTTCGCCGGTATGACCCACGGAGTCGTGCGCTGGCTGGCCACGGGCGCAGCGTATCTTGTGCCGAATTTCTCAGCCCTGAACGTCATCAGCTCGGTGGCGCACGCAGCAGCCGGTTTCGGGCCAGCTCGTTTTGTACAACACGCGCCTATGCCCTGGTCTATGTCGCCATGGCGCTGTGCGGAGCGGTGTTGATCTTCGAGCACCGGAATCTGAAATGAGACCCTCGCGGCGGATCACTGTCATCTTCAGCCTCCTGCTGGTCGCCTGCCTGTCTGCGTCGGTGATGCTTCTCCGGCGCCTGGACCAGATGAGGACAGGCGCTGCGCTGGAGGAAGTCCTCTATATCTCTTCGCCCGAAGTAATCAAACGCATGAGCCTGGGCTACGATGGACTTCTGGCCGATATTTATTGGACGCGGGCGGTGCAGTATTTCGGAAACAAGCTGCAGAACAGGGAGCGCCGTTTTGACCTGCTCGCCCCGCTGTTGGAAATCACAACCCGGCTCGACCCCCAGCTGCTCGTGGCTTACGAGTACGGCGCTAATTTCCTGGCTCCCGCGCCGCCCAGTGGAGCGGGCATGCCCAAGCGAGCCATCGAATTGGAAGAATTCGGTATCCGCAACAACCCCAATGAGTGGCGCCTCTATTACAACGTGGGATTCATTCACTACATGGACCTGAAAGACTACGCGGGTGCGGCCGATGCTTTTGCCCGCGGTTCGCGAGTGCCCAACGCGCATCCGTATTTGAAGATGTTGGCCGGCCAAATGGCGGAGCACGCCGGAGATCTGCAAATGGCGCGCGCCTGATCTGGACCACCACGTACCAGACCGCCGACGATAAATCAGTTCGAGCCAACGCGGCCGCTCATCTGCGGGCGATTAGGTGGATGAGGATGTGGCCGCGCTGGAAGCATTGGTAGCGCGCTACCAGGAACAATTCGGCCTGCTCCCTGTGGGCTTTTCAGATCTTGAGCGGGCGGGCATGCTGCCTGGTATCCCAGTCGATCCACTCGGGCATACCTATAAATTGATGCCCGATGGGCATGTGGAAGTGCGTGCGCCAGACGATTTTCCGTTCATCGAGAAGGGCACGCCTCCAGGTTACGCTCCGCCGGAGTTGCCCAAGATTCTCCCCGTGGACTAGATTTCAATGTAGGCGCATGTTCCACCATTGATCAACGCCGACTTGCCGCGCTGATTACCATCTTGCAAGTGGCACGTTCGGGCCATTTTCGCGGCCCCTCAAAGACGTTAGGCTGTTCATGAGCAGACTTCGGGGGAGGGCTGTTCGACGAGCGTCCCATGACTCTTTGAGTCTGGGACGTTTTCGTTTTTGGAGAGATTTCTGTAGCGCCGCCGTACCGGCGCCTGTGCTGAGGGTGTCGCGACAGCTGGCAAGATGCCGGCGCTACTTTCTTCGGCATGAGCCGCGAACTGCGATATGGTTAGCTGGTGAAAGTAGCTCCCGTAATTCGTTGGTCGATTGCTTTTTTGTTGACGCTGCTGCCCGCGGTCGTGGCGAATTCAACCCCCGATGTCCGCGCTATCGCTCAGGCCGTGGACAATCACTACAACCATCTGCAAACTCTGCAGGCGGAATTTACCGAAACCTATCGCGGCGCGGGAATCGAACGAACCGAATCTGGCTCCCTGTGGCTGAAAAAACCGGGCAAGATGCGCTGGGAATATCGTTCTCCCAAAGAGAAGCTTTTCCTGAGCGACGGCAAGGATGCGTGGTTTTATCTTCCCGGAGATCGCCAGGTGCGGCGAACCTCGGTTAAGAAGCTGGATGATTTGCGATCGCCCCTGGGATTTCTGCTGGGAAAGACCCGGCTGGAAAAAGAACTGGATGGCCTGTCGCTGGCCTCCGGACGTAGCTCCTATGACCGCGGGTAACGTTGTGCTGCGGGGTGTGCCCAGGGCGATGGCGGACCGGGTCAACGAAGTTATGCTGGAGATTACGCCGGATCACCGCATTGCCCGCATCCAATTTGAAGAGGCCGACGAATCGGTAACCGAGTACCGCTTCAGCGAGCAACGGGAGAACGCCGAAATCGCCGACCAGCGCTTCCGCTTCAGCCCTCCACCGGGGGTCGAGATCATCGACGGAGATTTCGGGCAGTGAGCATGAGGCAATAGCTGTATTTATCAGAAGACTTAAGGAACTTTGCGAAACCCGCACTCGAGCGGAATCCGAGGTTACCAGCGGTACCTGTAGTGCAGCCGCCATTAGGGCATATTCACGCCGGGTTAATGCTTCCGAATGCTAGACTTGGGAGGGGAGAGGGGTAACAAGAACCAGGACATGGCCCAATTTCTGGTAAAAGTCGCGGATGATCGCGGGCACCTGGCCCAGCAGGTGGAGCATGGTTACTCGGAATCCGAGGTTCGCGAGCGCTTCGTGCAGCAGGGTTACCTGGTCTATTGGGTAAAGCCTCGAGGACTGTTTTCCGGCGGCAAGCTGCAATTCGGGGGACGGAAGGTCAGGCAAAGCCAGTTCGTGATCTTCAACCAGCAGTTTCTGACCCTGATCAAGGCCGGATTGCCCATCCTGAACTCGCTGGACCTGCTGATCAAGCGGCAGAAGGATGCGCACCTGAAGTCGCTGCTGGAGAATGTTCGCGAACGGGTGAAGAGTGGCGAACTGCTGTCCGACTCTTTCGCCGCGCAAGGTGTGTTTCCCCGGATTTACACCACCACGCTGATGGCGGGTGAGAAGAGCGGCAACATGGAGGAAGTGCTGGGCCGCTACATCGCCTTCCAGCGGCTGGCGCTGACCTTCAAGAAGAAGCTGGCGGTTTCGCTGGTGTATCCCGCGCTGCTGGTGACGATGGTGCTGGTCATGCTGGTATTTCTGGTGACCTACGTAGTGCCCGAATTTGCCACGCTCTTTGAGAACCTTAATGCCAAACTTCCCGCAATCACGGTACTGATGCTAGCAGTAGGAACGAGAGCGCAGAAATATGCTCCCTATCTGGCGATCGGGATCGTGGTGGCAGTGGGATTGTTGTGGCGCTGGAAGAACTACGGACCGCGGGGCGGAGCGCCTTGATGCGCTGATCTTGAAGATGCCTTTGCTCGGGCGACATCTGGCTGAAATATCAGGTGGCGAATTTCTCCCGCATGCTTTCGACCCTGCTGGCTGGCGGTCTGCCGCTGGTGCCGTCGCTTGAAACCGCGGGGGCTTCCATGAGCAGCCGGCGCATTCTGAACGGCATCGCAGAGGCCGCGACCCGGGTGCGCGAGGGCCAGACGCTCTCGGGCAGCCTGGAACAGCAGAAAATGTTTCCCGACCTTTCGGTAGAGATGATCGAAGTCGGCGAATCCACCGGAGCCTTGCCGGCCATGCTGAATTCGGTGGCGGAATTCTATGAAGAGGATGTACAGACCGCGCTGGGCGCAACCATGGCGCTGATCGAACCGGTCATCCTGATCGTGATGGCGGTGTTCGTCGGCGGAGTGTTGATTTCGCTTTATTTGCCGATCTTCTCGTTGGGGGCGAATATTCACTGACAGAGTCGGCGACCGGGATTTTTAGCAGGAAGATTTGGAATGGCAAAAATGGCGGAAACTAAACCCATTGTCGCGCACGGAGGGAATGGAGGGGCCCGCCTCGCTCCCGCTCCCCACGTTGACGACCTGGCAAAAGCCCAGGATGTAGCCCGGCGCTATCGCTGCGAGTTTGTCGACCTGCACAACTTCCAGCTGCACCACGATCTGTTCAAGAAGATCCCTGTAGACCTGATGTTCCGCTATAACTTCGTGCCTCTGGACGAGACCGAAGACGGACGGCTGGCCATTGCCATCGCCGATCCCAGCCAGCTGATGATGATCGACGAGATCAGCCTGCTGCTGGGCAAGCGCATCCTCACCAAGGTTTCCACGCTGGCGCAGATCAGCGAAATCCTCAAGAAGACCGAACAGTCGAAGCGCGTGCTGGAAGAAGCCAGCGAGGGCTTCACTCTGGCGGTGGTATCGGAAGACGAGGCCGGCGGTGAAGACAGCATCTCCATCGACCGGCTGACCGCGCAGGGCGACATCAGCCCGATCATTCGCCTGGTGGATACCACGATCTTCACCGCGCTGCAGCGGCGGGCCAGTGACATTCACATCGAGACTCGCGACGACTCGGTTTGCATCAAGTTCCGCATCGACGGCGTGCTCACCCAGGCCATGCCGCCGATCGGCAAGGAGCATCACTCCACCATCATTTCGCGCATCAAGGTGATGAGCGAACTGGATATCTCCGAGCGCCGCGTGCCGCAGGACGGCCGCTTCCGCGTGAAATACGGCAATCCCGAGCGCCCCATCGACTTCCGCGTATCCATCATGCCCTCGATTCACGGCGAGGACGCGGTGCTGCGCGTACTCGACAAAGAGTCGATGAGCGAGAAGTTCCACAAGCTGGTTCTCGACGTGGTGGGCTTTGACGCAGACGATTTGAGAAAATTCCGCCGCTACATCGCCGAGCCTTACGGGATGGTACTGGTCACCGGCCCGACCGGCAGCGGCAAGACCACAACGCTGTACGCCGCCGTGAGCGAGATCAAGACCGAAGAAGACAAGATCATCACCATTGAAGATCCGGTCGAATATCAGATTCGCGGCATCACCCAGATTCCGGTCAACGAAAAGAAGGGGCTGACCTTTGCCCGCGGACTGCGCTCCATTCTGCGGCACGATCCGGACAAGATCATGGTGGGCGAAATCCGCGATACCGAGACGGCGCAGATTGCCATTCAGTCGGCCCTCACCGGACACCTGGTGTTCACCACCGTGCACGCCAATAACGTGGTGGACGTGATTGGCCGCTTCCTGAACATGGGCGTCGAGCCTTACAACTTCGTTTCCGCATTGAATTGCATTCTGGCGCAGCGGCTGGTGCGCCTGATCTGCGAATCCTGCCGTACGGTGGTGCACTATCCCTCGGACGTGCTGGAAGCCAGCGGGCTCGATCCGGGACAGTGGTCGCAGGTGCCGTTCTATGAAGGCCAGGGCTGCATCGAGTGCGCGGGCACGGGGTTCCGGGGCCGGACGGCCATCCATGAACTGCTTGACCTCAGCGACCGCATCCGCGAGATGATTCTGGTCAAGAAACCGACTTCGGAAATCCGCCGTGCTGCGCGCGAGGAGGGCATGCGCTTCCTGCGCGAGTCGGCCCTCGACAAAGTCAGGCTGGGAATGACCACGCTGAAGGAAATCAACAAGGTCACGTTCATCGAGAACATGCGGTAGAGCAGTCGTCAGTCTTCAGTCGTCAGGAAATCCCAAGTGGACACGCCGGGATTCAGCTGACAACTGAAGACTGACGACTTACGACTAAGTCCAGTGCCCTTCCGGTTATTGCAATTGCAGCCCGGACCGCGTTTTACTTGTAGGATCACTACATACTCATGAGCCGTGCTCCCAATTCCGGATCCAGGCCGAAGCTGGCTTGTGAAATTTCTGCTGACCGCGTGCTGGCGGGCCGGGTTTCCGAGAGCGGTGGACGCGCTCTGGAAGGGTGCGCCTCGAGCGACCTCGCCCCCGGCAGCGTGGTCCCCGACCTGATCGAAACCAACCTGCGGCAACCCGACGCGGTGTACGAAACCCTCCGCGACACCCTGGGCAGTATCGGCGGGCGTTCGCGGGACGTGATTGCCGTGCTGCCCGATGCCGCCGTCCGAGTCGTGCTGCTCGATTTCGAGACCCTGCCCTCCAAACGGGACGAAGCCGAAAGCGTGGTCCGCTTCCGGCTGAAAAAGTCTCTGCCCTTCGACGTGGAAAAAGCCAAAGTTTCCTACCATGTGCAACCTTCCAACGGGGGCGTGCGGGTCATCGCGGCGGTGGCGTTGACCAACGTTATCGAAGACTACGAAGCCTCTTTCCGCCAGGCCGGTTACGAGCCCGGTGTGGTCATGCCTTCCATGCTGGCGGCGCTGGGAGCGGCCCATGCGCCGCAGCCTTCCCTGGTCATCAAAGTAGATGCCCGCACCACCAGCATCGCCATCCTGGACGGTCAGACAACTGTTGCTGGTTCGCACTCTGGAAAATACGCGAGGCGTGACCATCACCGGCGACCAGCTCGCGGAAGAAGTCTATCCTTCGGTGGTATTCTTTCAGGACACCTACCACCTGAATATTGGCCAGATTTTTGTGGCTGGTCTGCCCGAGTCGGGCGGCGCCGCACCCGCGCTGCGCGCCCAGACCGGTGCCCAGGTCACGGATCTGGTGAGCTCGTCGCAGCTGGGCGGGAGTGTCGGCTCGATTCCCAAGTGGAGAATGGCCGGCGTGGTGGGGGCGCTGCTTTCCTGATATGCGCGTTGACATCAATCTCGCGAGTCGTCCTTACGAGGATTCCGGTCCCTTGTGGGCTGCGCTGGGGCGGAGCCCTGGCGGCGCTGGCCCTGTTTCACCCTGATTCTGCTTTACAGCGCGCTGTCGGGCTGGGCCGCGGCGCGCAAAGATCGCGGACTGATCGAGCAGCGCCAGCAACAGATTGCGGCCCGCGATCAGCAGAAAGCCAAAGCGGAAGAAACCCTCAATCTGCCGGCCAATCGCAGCACCCGCGACCGCTCCCAGTTTCTCAACGATCTGTTCCAGCGCAAGGCGTTCTCCTGGACCAAAGTGTTCGAAGACCTGGAGCGGGTGATGCCGGCCGCGGCTGCACGTGGTTTCAATCCATCCCGCGATGGCCTCCGACAACCAGTTGGAAATCAAGCTGGTGGTGGCCGGAGAATCTCGCGACCGCGCGCTCGAACTGGTGCGCAAGATGGAAAGTTCGCAACGCTTCCAGCAGACTCAAATCGAGCAGGAGTCGACTCAGCCAGGGCAGACACCGGGCGATAACGTGCAATTTGATATCAGCGCTTTGTATGTGCCCGATCTTCGCCGATACGGACCAGAAGGGTGCGCACTGATGCCCGAGGTCCCCGATTTCCGGAAGAAGGCAAAGATTGCGATCGCCGCCCTGGTGGTGGTGGACGTTGTCGCGGTAGTCATGCTGTTTTCTCCCCTGGTGGGATCGGAGCGCTCCCGCCGCGAACAACTGGATCAGCTGTGGCAGGAATTGCAGCGCAAGACGCATGAGGCCGAACCGCTCAAGGACGTGGACAAGAAGATCGCCCTGGCCAGCCATCAGATCGATGACTTCTACAAGACCCGGCTGCCGGCGCAGGACTCAGCGATTTACGAGGAACTGGGCAAAGTGGCGAAACAAAATGGCGTTCGCATCGGACAAATTCGCTCCAAGGCGAAAGACACCGAATCCGTGGGCCTGCGCCCGGTAGAGATCCAGGCGGATTTTTCCGGGGACTACCTGCAACTGGTGCGTTTCATCAATTCGCTGGAACGCGATCCGCTGTTTTTCATCATTGACAGTGTGGAACTGGGGGGCGAGCAGGCGGGCGTGGTTCGCCTGCAATTGAAACTGGAAACTTATCAGAAGGCGAGCGGGTAAATGCAGTTGGGGACGGAAAACCGCAACAAGACCATAGCGGCCATCGGCCTGATGGTATTGGCTGCGGTGTTTGTGGTGGTGCGTCTGATCCCCGATTCTCCGGCCGCAGCGAAATCTCCTGCCCCGGTCGTGACACCGCCGCCAGGCACACGACGGATCGTGACGGTGAGAAGCGGGTCAGCGAAAAAGCCCGGCGTTAGCGCAGAGGCGCGTTCGCTTGATCCGACGCTTCGCTATGACTGGCTGAAGGCCAGCGAAGACACCAAGTATCAGGGCGCTGGACGAAACATCTTCCGGGCTGAAGTCGAGATTCCAAAGCCGATTGTGCCGGTGCATGTAGCTGTACCCGTGGTCCCTCAGGGCCCGCCTCCGCCGCCGCCCATCAATCTGAAATTTTTTGGCTTTGCCAACAAGCCGGGCGAGCCGAAAAGAATCTTCCTCTCGCAAGGTGAAGATGTATTCATTGCGGGGGAAGGCGATATTGTCGATCGCCGTTACAAGATTCTGCACATCACTCCGGTGTCGGTGGAAGTGGAAGATGTGCTGAACAATAACCGGCAGAGTATTCCGCTGACGCAGGGTTAGTCGTTGGTCATTGGTCGTTGGTCGTTGGTCCTTTGGCCTCAGTCTTTGATCCGCGAGTAGGGCGACCGCTTTGCAGTCTCAGAAATGGACAGCCGAAGGCTAGAGACTAACGACGATCGACCAACGACCAACGACGGGTAAGCGCATGCCATTCCATCCCCATGAATACCGAGCTCACGCGGCTGCCCGTTGCTCGGAGCGCGGCTACATTCTTCTCATGCTGATGTTGTTCGTTGCCCTGCTGGCGATTGCCGCCGGCGCGCTTGCTCCCAGCATTGCCTTCCGGGTCCGGCGCGACCGCGAAGAAGAGATGATCCATCGCGGCGTGCAGTATTCGCGCGCGCATTCGCCGCTTTGTCAAGAAAACCGGACGTTACCCCACTCGCCTCGAAGAGCTGGAAAATACCAACAACATTCGCTTCCTGCGCAAGCGCTACAAGGACCCCATCACCGGCAAGGATTTCAAATTGCTGCACGTGGGAGAAGTGCAGCTCACAGGCGCCCCCGGCATAGCGGGAGCCAGCGCCATTGGGGGGCAATGCGGCAGGCGCCGCAGGAGGGGCCGCGGCACTTCTCGGAGCAGCCGGCGCCAGCGGCATGCTCGCTGGGGCCGGCGCCCAGGCTGCACCGGTGAACCCCACATCTATTGCTGGAAACGCCGCTACGAATGCGGCCGGCGACTCCGGGCCGAACGCGGCCGCCGGCGGCGATCAGTCCAAACCGGACTCAAGCCAGCCGGGTGGCGGGAGTGGCAGCAGTCCGTTATCCAGCACGGTTTTTGGCGGAGGCCCGATTGTCGGTGTTGCCAGCACCAGCAAAGCGCAGACCATTCGCGAGTTCAATCACAAGAATCACTACAACGATTGGCAGTTCATCTACGATCCGACCATGGATCGCGGCGGCCTGATCACAACGCCGGCGCAGCCTGCGTTGCAGGTGGCAGCTCCGCTGCAACAACAGAATTCATCGAGTCCGAACAACTCATCCGGATTCTTCGAGCCCCTTTGGCGGAATGCAGAGTCCGCCGCCGGCCCAGCCTACCCAGCAGCCACAGCAATAAAATCTATTGTGGAGGGCGAGGAATATGACGGGCGAGGACGCCCGTCCTCCACCATTGGTTTTTCGCGTCTACGATCCGTTCCATTTCAATCACGCCGACCCATTGGCCATTGCGGGTTTCGGTGTAGACCAGCTCTCCGCCCAGGATCTGGGCGGCGGCCGCGGGGGCACGTCGCGATGGTAGTCGAAAAATCGCGTCTTCCACTCCTGCCACTGGCGCCAATGCTCCAGCAACGGATGGGCCGGTTCATATTTCGTCGAGAACACCAGAGCCACTTCAAAATCGGAACCGGATTTTTCCGAGTGAAGATCGGCCGCGGACATAAGTTGTTCGGCGGCGAAATTTTCAATGCGCACCACCTGCATCGGGCGCGTGACGTACCCCAGATACGGACGCGTCAGTTCGTCGCTGGCCGGCCAGGCGGTGAGAACGCGCGCCATGGGATAGCGTGCCTCCAGAAATTCTTCGGCGTGCTGATGCAAACGGATGTAGTCCCGGTAAGCCAGGTTATCTTCCGGAGCAAACCCGTAGGGCGGATTGATGAACCATCCCGACGACGAACATCAGCGCCACGATCGCGGCCACGCCGCGCCACAGGCGCACCCTGCGCCACAGCGTAGAAACGCAAATCAGAATCACCAGCGGCACCGCCGGCAGCATATAGCGCGCCAGCTCGGCTCCGCCCACCAGCGCCATGGCGAACACATAAGCCAGAATCACCGAAAGCATGGCGAACTGCACGTCCAGAGCGATCCGTGGACGCTCACCGCCTGGATCGCGCATCGGAGGCAGCCACATCGCGAACAGGGCGGCCAGCGTCAGCATCAGCAGATGAAAGTAGCCGAGCGATTTGCCACAGGCGAACCAGCAGCGCCAGCAATATCCGCAGAGGATTGAGTGTGGCCTCGACGTTGTAACGAAAGAATTCCGGATTGCCGAAAACAAAACCGGTCTGCCAGTAGTGGAAGCCGTACCAGGCGGCGAGAGGAAGAAGCGGAACCAGAAGCAGGGCGGAATTCCAGTCCTGACGCTTGACGCCATCTGTTGCCATCGCGGGCAGGCAACAGAGGCGATAGAACATCCCAGGCAAACAACGCCAGCGGCGCCAGAATTGCTGTTTCCTTGGTCAGGCTGGCGAGCGAGAACCAGAGCGCCGCCTCCCATCCCCAACCTTTCACGTAGGCGCGCAGACCCCACAAGGTAAATCCCGCAGCTGCCAAGTCGAGGTGGACAAGAGAGCTTTGCACGAAAAATACCGGATAGACAGCAGTCAAGATCGTGGTCGCAATCGCGACTTCGATGTTGGCTACAGTCTCTGCTAACCGGAATAGGCCGAGCAGAGCGAACGAAGCGGCCAGCAGCATGGCGGTCCGCGTGACCACCGGCGCAAAGCCCGCCAGCTTCCACCACACCGCCAGATAGGCCATCACCAGCGGCGGATGGGCGTTGGAGACGGTGGAATGCGGAATCAGGCTCCCGGTCAGCAACAGATCTCGCGCTGCCGAAACGTAATAGCCGGCCTCGTCCCAGAAATACGGCAAGCGCAGCAAGGGCGCGTGCAACGCCAGGAGCGCCGCAAAGATCAGAGTGAAGTACGAGCACGGGATGGGGTTCGCGCGAGGGTTGGTTATTAATTGTCAAAGCTAGTGATAAGAGCTAGCGGTCAACGCGAACAATCAGTGCAGTGAACGAATACGCTGTCGGCCTCTCAGTGCACCGGCCCGGGGGCCATCATACGCGGATCGAGTTTGATTTCACCAAACGTGCTCTCGTAGCCGGCCACGTTTTGCTGCAGGATGCCCGACAACGCCTTGGCCTGTTGCGGACTCAAGTAAATGCCCTGGAAATTATTGACCTCCACCTGGGTCTCGCTTTGCTGCTGCAAAGTTCCGAAGACCAGGAAGAAATCCCAGACGTTCACCCGTACCTGCACGCTGTTGGCGTAGTGCTCGCGATAGTCAGAAGTATTAGTCAGTTTGATGTTGGGCTGAGTTGGGTTCGACATAGGAGAGTCAGTGTAGCGGGATTGCGGCGGAGAAACAACGCGGACAGCATATCTCACTGACGATCGAGTCACCACGTCCCACGTAGGGGCGGTCGCCGTCGTCCGGGTCTACGTGTTTGGTGGCCGCGGTCGCGTTAGTGTGGCCGCAGGCGCAGGAACACAATGGCGCCGACCGGGTGCTCGCCATAGGTTGGCTTCAAGACATCCGGTACTCCGTACCAGGTAAATTGTCCGCCCAGCGCGGTGGAGAGATGCGGGATGTGTCCCACTTCGCGCTCATAGCCAGCGGTGTAGGCTTGCACTCGCGTGAAATAGCGTTCGTTAAATCCCGCGGGCTCGGGATTCTCGCCGAGGAGAAGCTCAGTGGTGCGATCCACATTTTCGATGCGGGTCCAGGCATAGTTGCGTTCGAGAAAGCGCAGCGTCGATTCGAGCAGATAGCTGTTGCCGACATTGCCGCCAGAGACGTCCTGATTTCTTCCCCAGAGCAGCATTGACGCCCAGTTCCCTTTTTGCAGCGGGCGATTGTACTGGATAGATGCCGTCATCCTTCTTACGTCTACGCTGGCAGCGAGTGCCTCGGGGCTGTGCAGCTGCGCAATTGAATATTGCAGACTCCAGTCCTGGCCAGGATTGGCGGTCACCCGCGCGGACCAGGAATCAATCTTGCCGGAATCGACGTTCCAGCGGAATTCGTCGGGCTCACGTCCATGAAAGCCCGACGCTTCGAGCCGGAAATTGCGGTGCGCAATGCCCGCGGTGATTACATCCGCCGCGATATGGGTGGAATCCTGAAGATGATGTCCCAGCGGCGCGATGGGATCTTCCGACGCCGAAGCGCGGTGAGGATACGCCGGCGGTCCCATCGCAGGATCGCCCACGGGAGCGGCGTACAGAGATAACAGCGTGTGCTCCGCCAGCTTGTAGTCATACAAAGCGGCCAGCTCCATGAAAAAGTCGTGGGGATGTTGCCCGTCCACGATGGGACGACCGAAGGCGGTCTCACCCTGCTGGAAAACTTCGGGGTAGCGCCGGTCCGAGACCGTGGCCGGCTCGAAGCTGAGCATGGTCCTGATGGTCAGCGTACCCTTACCGAGTTTTCGCTGCGCCATTGGCATCCACCAATTAGTGGAAAATAGTTTGTCGGACCCCCGCGGCCCGCTCTGCTGAATCTCGCTCAGGAAGGCTTCGCCGTGAAACATCAGCGTCCAGCTCCCCTTGGTGGTCATGAGCATTCCGAGGGGAGTGGAGTTGGGCTCGGCATCCGTGCCGGAGGTGGCATGCTGCAGCAGGGACTCGATGAGCGATGCAGGCTTCATGGTCATCTTTTCGGCGGGCATCTTTTCGCTGGCCCTGCCCGCCATTCCCGACATCGTCTGGCCGGACTGCGATGGCCCGGACATGTCCATACCGTCGCCTGTGCTCTGGCTGGAGGCGGACGCAGCCAGAGTCATACATAACGACGCGTTCACAAGCGCGATCACAAATAATTTCCGCACCAATGTCTCCTTGCGCCTTGGGAAAAAAGACGAAAGCTGGGACCTTCAGGTGGTAAGGCCCAGGGATGGGAAGTTTGGTACGGTTCTAGACGCGCAAGGGAATGGTATCGGGCGGATCAGAAGACGAGATCATCAAGCTGTGAAGACAGCGCCGGGTAGCGACTGGGGTCGGGACGAGGATCGAAACACCGGTTGAGAACCCGGACAGTTGCGGAGTAAGTAAAGTCTGCAGGATCGCGGAATCGTGTCCGCTTTGGCAGCATCGGTAGCTCACCGGCGCAGGCGCCAGCGGCTTCGCACCGTGCTGGTGACAGCCGGCAGGACGGGCCGCCACCACCATCATCAGCGGACCTTCATCTCCCGCCACCGGAACCGTGGCCATCGCGGTCAGCAGCAAGACCGCAAGCACCTTGGAACTGAACTTGTGCATCTCGACCATTCGATGCACAAATCATCTCACGAGATACAGATCTCGGACAACGTTCGACTAGCCAGCCTTTCCCCCTGATGCCAACCTTGTGGCACGAGTTCCTCATTCGCCCGGTAAACTTCTTTGCGGAGAATCCGGTCATGACAATGCTTCACCAGCCCTGACGACGATCTAAGCCCAAGGAGTCGTGGCGCGCCTGAGCGCGAGGCTTCCCTGGTATTGAAATGCTAAACTGCCCCCCTTCCGCGCGGCGCTGCGAAGGGGGCCGTCGAGAGGCGGCTCCCTTGATTCCACGGAGACGCCATGAAACATCTCATCACATGGAATTCTGCAACTAGGGAACACTTCTGCACGAATTGTGGGCGAACTTCGGACGCGATTAGTATTGGCGATGCACAAGAAAAATGGGACGATATGAGTGCGAGGTTCCTTCCATCGAGGCTCCGACTGCAGAGCCTAGCATGAAAACCCTGCGCTTCAACCGAAAGTCCTACAAACCATGATCACTGGAGGTGATGATCACGTCAGGACTCGTGCGGTTAAGAAAAACCTCGATACGTCCAGAAGACAATCGAAGCAGTTAAATAAGGTAGCAAGGGAGCACCCAGTACGAGTATCAGGAGCAGCTTCCAGTTCTCGGTGTAGAAGCGAGGCCAAGAGGCTTTCTGAATATCATGATGGAAGTCTCGCTCTGCACTTGCAAAGCACTGCTGCCGCATGTTCCCGGAAAGTGGGTCAACCCGTTGCGGCGACTTGCAAATCTCGTAGCGAGCAAGAAAGTGGTCTGCCGCCACTTGCCTCAGCTTGTACGGAAGCCAAATCAGGCAAGCGAACGCCCACAGAGTGGTAGCGATGATAAACACGCGACGGAGGCCGCGCTTCAGATTCATCCCGAACCTTTTCCTGAGTTGCCCCTGGATTGAGGGCCTAAAGGGTGAACATCAGGAGCTTCTAGCACACAGTCCGTGCCCACCGAACGTCCATGAAAGGTTTGCACTCTGCCGTAAGAGTATAACCGGCGTCTTTGCGTAGCTGAGCGATCTCCTCGTCTGTGCACTTTCCTGCTGGCCAAAGTCGGTAAAACTGGAAGCTTCGTTCTGTCCCCTGGGCTTCGCAACAGCAAGAATCTTGTATTTGTCGCCCGTGCACAGGTTCACCAGGATCTTCCCAACTTCCAAAGGATCTTCAGTCTTGGATTCCATGCTCCATGTGTATTTCATTTTTTCTGAAAATCCCTCGAAGAAACCGCCAGCAACAGTCACGAGCGAGCCGCACGAGCTCGAACACGAGATCCGCCTCCGAGTACAGGAACTCTATGAGGAAAGAGGTAGGGAGGGCGGTCGCGCGCTGGAATACTGGCTCCGCGCCGAAGAAGGCACGCACGATCGCCGCCTGATTACGCGCACATCAAAACAACAACACACGCCCCGGACCCATCCGGGGCCTTTTTGCATCTATCTGTCCTACCCCTGACTCTCGTCCGCATCGCACTCTGATCCCCGAAAAAACTCATGGCCTCTTCGTCTTCTATATCTTGCGGGCGATTCACCACGGCAACAACTTCCCGCATGGTGCAAATCGCCTCACCGACTCCCATACTCTGGGCTATGTCTTCGAGGTTGCTCTCCGCCGGATTCCAGTCGCACCAAACCTCAATCCGAACTTTGTAGTAGGCCATTCGGGCCTCCCTCCGCCCGCACGCCAAAATCCTCCTGCAATTTTACCGTCACCGCCATGCTTCGGGACATTGTGGCGACGCGCAATGAGAAAGGCCGCGCTCCTTATTCCGGCGCATACCACCCTATGACATTAACTTCCAAAATCTTTGTCGTTTGCAAAGAGTTTTCATGGCGTCTATGCGGCGACCCCGGTTAGTTGGGTTGTCACAGGCGTGAGCTGGGCAACTGTGGAGCGTAACGCACTGAGGATAGCCACGATGATCCTGCGACCGCCGGAGGTTAGCTGGTAACGGTGTGTGCCCACGATTTTGGTGATCAGGGCGTGAGCCCGCAGCAGACGAAGTTTGCGGCTAATCCAGGCAGAGTGGCGGCGCCTCTGTTGTTTGTCGTCGGTAGTCTGGGGGAAGAAGATGGCGCGGAGATCGCGGTTGCGGAAGCCATGGATAGCGAACTCGCCGTGGTTGATTGCGGAGAGGAGTGCTCGGTCGTCGGCTAAGGGACGGAGGGCACGCACCCGACGGCCGCGCCATTGCCGTGGTTGTTCCAGTCGCTGGAGCAGTTGGTCGAGGGTAGTCGTGTCGTCGACGGTAGCGAAAGCGTCCAGATACCGTGCTGCAGCTTTGTGGGAGAGCTGGGTTCGGCGGTATAAGTCGGCAATGCCCCGGCGCAGTCGACGCCAAGCGCGAGGTCCTTTGGGGTCTCCCTCCTTGCGTCGGTAGACGCGGAAGTCATCGGCGTTATGGATGGTGGCCTCGGCGCGCAGGACGCTGCCTTTCGGAGTATAGGCCTTGTCGTAAAGTTTCACGGAGTTGCCATTGACGCTGTGCTTGATACGTACTCCCTCGGCGCGGCGTTTGAAGTCACTGACGACTTCTCCGGAGAAGTCCTGGTGTAGCTGGCCGTTGGAGTTGATGTGTTTACCGAGAAAACGCATGACGTCAGGGCTGGAAAAAGTGGTCATGGCATGGTTCACCCAGCGTGGATAGAACTGCCGTAGGTAGGTCGCACGGTGGAAAACCACATCGAGAGCCCACTCGTGCTGGTAAGTAGACCAGTAATAGGAGATGGGGTGTTTACGGAAGATCTCGCCATGAATCGGGTTGAGCTGGCGAGCGATGCCGTTGAGCAGCTTGGGCCATTTAATTTTGAGCTGACGATCCATCAAGCGCTGAGCTTTGGTCCAGTTGGCAATGTAAGGGAAGCAGTTATCATGCTGCAAGTACTCCAGACCGGCGGCTTGCCTCTGTCGCGCCAGCCATTCCCGTCCGTTGAGGCAGATCTGAATGGAGAACGGGAACCAAGTTTGGATGCGGGCATTGAGAAAGCCGAAGACAGGATGGACCTGGTAGTGGTAGAGGAACAGGCATTTGCCAGGGCGTAGCTTCAACTCTAGTTTTTTCGTCATTCGATTGCGATGGATCTCGAACTTCCAACAGGGTTCGAGACAGCTGAGCACGCACACCAGGCCGGCGTGGACGCCATCTTGAGCCAGGATGTCGCGGGCGATGGTCTCTTTGTTGAGCTGACTGGAATTGAGATACTTCACCGGGCGTCGGCAAGCCTTGGCTGCAGCCAGGGAAGCTTCCTTAACCCGCTCGGTGACCTTCTCCACGTGGTCGCCAAAGTTCTTGAGGAAGACTTGGTTGGTCCAGAGATAGCTCATCATCCCCTGCGGAGTGCCGATGGAGCGCAGGTGTCCACGAAATACTAAGCGGTCAAATCCTGACAGTGTGCCGGCGATCTTGTCCTGGTGTTTGGCGATAAACTCATGCATGGGCGTTTTCCTCCGTATCGTTGTTGGTCTTGGAACAACCTGTAATGATACGCAGACGGGGAACGCCCGTAACGCAAGCGGTCAGCAAGCGCTAGTAGGATTTAAGGGATTACAACGAAGGGTTTGTGCATCGGCTAAAGCTGATTGCTCACTGCTGACAGCTTGAAAGCTTACGACAGTGTTTGGTTGCGGCTATGCCGCGCTGTGGAAGAAGTGGTTACAGAGCATCGTGGTGGGGCGCAGGGCGAAAAGCAACGGGAACAGGTCGGAGCTCGGTCGGTGCAGAACTTTTCAGGCATGAATGAATTGCGTGATAGTCGTAGCAATATCCGCACAGTACTTTTCCGCAGCACTCCTTGCCGCACGAAGAGCAGACCGAAGATCCACAATCGGCGCACTTCGCGGCTGCGACCCTGCCACAGCGCCTCTCCGTATTTGCAGAACCATATTCGATTGTGCAGAACGATGTCATACCCAATTTGGATTCCCGTCTTTGCAACGCAGGTTGCCGCTCAAGAACTTTAAAGCCGAAAGTACAGCGTTTCTTGTAGCGCAGATTTTCCGGTTTTCTTGCCAGAAATACCGGCGCACTCCACCTGTGGATGCGCAAGTGACAGAACCTAAACAACGGCACGTTACGTGCTTTGAGGGTCTGGTTGGTTAAGGAGGCGCTGCCTAAATGAAAGATCGTGAGAAGTGGATGCAACTCTGCGAGCAAGCGTCGCGGGAGCAAGATCCCAAAAAGATGATAGCGCTGACGGCGGAGATCATTCGCCTGCTAAACGAAAAGGAAGATCGGCTCTTTCATCAGGTCACCACACCAGAAAGCGATTTCACGCCGCAGCCGTGACCTCGCCCCTCACGGCGCACACGTTAGCATCCGCCGCCCACAATAATTCATTCAAAACCGACAAATAGCCCCGCCAGGGAGTTACGGTGATTGGGCGCTTTTGTTTGCTATCTCGCAAAGCCGCTTAGCGAATTTCCACGATGCACTGCGCCGAGGACGAGCAACACTCCGAGTATTACCAATATGCTAGGCAGACGGTAACGATGTTTGCGGCCGATATCTCATCTCAATCCGATGTTGTGGTGTTAAGGATTGCTGTTTGTCTTTGAGACTCTTGCTCTTTAGCCTCGAGTAGGACACTGAGCCGCAGTATCAACTCCCTGAGTTCCTGCGGGTCGTGTTCGCTAGCTATTAATTCATAGAGTTCCATCAGCTTCTTCTCCATGACGTGCCTCCAGAGAGCAAAGTAGCGCCTCTTTTCGATGAAAAGCACGAATCGTGCCATCTCTTTGTCGTCTGTATCCTGGGCGAATGACTGGGAGGAAGGGCGGGAAATTACTGCCTGGAACAGGGTACTTTTGCGATACGGGAAGTACCTTAACTCGAGTCGGAAGAAATTATTCTGCTTCCGGGACGGTCATCGGCCTGAAAATGAGAGGGAATGATCCAGGGATGCACACCACTGGCTGGGAGAGTGAGCGTCCCCTTTTTCTTCACGTCCTAAGAAGCCGCGCTGAGAATAATTCTTGCGCTTTTCAAAGTAATATCGGGTAAAAACTGTAGATTCGTGGAAAAGATTCCGTAAACGGGTTCGAGAACCAGTCCCCAAGATTTGCTTTAGGCATAAGTCAACTCCTCTTCCCACGCATATCGTCATGTCCTGGACGGCCAGCGCTCGTCAATCTCCTTCGGTTTGTCAGTTCGTTTATACGGCCAAGGGAGCTTTGATATTCGTTTGGTCTCCCGCTCTAGAACGAGATCATCCCTCTTTTTCGGCTGATCGCGCTTCCCAAATACTCCAGCGCCTCCGCCCACAAATCGTGCCCGGTGTGATCCCGATAGCGGCTGGCGTGCAGATTTTTGTAGATGTTCATGTACGGAGTCGGCGCGTGACTTCCTATGGAGATGCGGACCAGATAGTGAACGATCCTGCTGGCAATCTGGTCTCTAAATTCTTTCGCGGATTGAGACGAGAAAAATATCTTCGCTTCCTGGTTGGCTTCGAGATCAGTGGCGCCGCGATCTCCAATGGCACTGGCGCCGCTCGAACAATCGGAGACTCCGCGATTCTTACCGCGCCTGTACCAGTTCTCTCGATCAGGCCACGTTGAACGAGACCCTGAATAGCGTCATAAACATCAACACGCGGAAATGCGTAAACAGCCGACAGCTCATTCACGCTGCCCACTCGTCTTATCGCGTCGTAGACTTTTTGCTCGTCATTCATTTATAAGGCTGTTCCTACTAAACTCGTGAATGATGCGGCCTATATGTGATATACGGGCCTCGTAAGCCGCCTGCGCAGTCTTGACGCCCCTTCGGACTGCGCGACTGGACTCAGGGTCGTCAGCTCCGGGGAGGGCGCGAGCGATCCTGAGTTCTTCCACGAAAATGACGACTAGGCGGGGGTGTGGCGATGAACAAAGACTCAACTAACGCGGACGAAAAGCCGAGTACTACGTTGCCCGGAACGGTCGAAAAGATCATTAAATCCCCTGATCCGACAGCACCGGAGAAAGCACAGATCACCGTTGAAGGTGGTGAGGAACTTTATCGCGAGGTCCGCATCGACAACGTACTGAAAAACCAAAATGGCGAGGAGGTAGGACTGAAGGAAGGTGCCGAAGTAGATGTCACCATCGAAGCGGACGCTAAAGACACAACTCTCCAGAAACTCCCGGACTTAAGCCGCTGAAGCTTCGATGATTTGGAATCCGAGCTGGCTGGCTTTGCGCTTGAGATGGCTGATCTGTAGCTTGCGGTGTTGGGCCTCGTAGAACTCCGCTCCCTGATCGACGTATTGCATTCCGAAGCGCAGCATGCGATATACCAGCCGGGCCAGCTTGGCGGCCATGGCTTTGATGGCCACCGGAGGCCCAAGCTTGGTTCTCAGGCGGCGAAACTGTGCTCCCAGATAGGTCTGGCTGGTTCGGAGAGTGCTGGCTGCCATCTTGAGGGCGATGGTCACTCGGTTGTTGGTGGAGAGCCGACCTTTGCCAATAATCTTGTCGCCACTAATCCGGTTGTCCGGACACAACCGCAGCCAGGAAACAAAATGGTCCTCGGTCTTCCATTTGCTCATATCCCATCCCACTTCGCTGAGGATGGTCATCGCGGTCATCACATCGACGCTGTCCATGAGCGTCAGGTCCGCGCCTGCCATGCGAAACAAAGAGGCGCGTAAGTCGAATTGTGGGTAATTGCCTTTTTTCTTCTTGCGTCGTTCCTCTCGCTTCTCAACCGGCAGACTGGCACCTTGGCTCCGATCTGCCCTCTGCTGGAGACACTGCTCGAGGTGGCGATCGCACTCGGCCATCTGCGTCTGGCAAAACTCGTATCCGTCCTGCTCCTGCTGCAGCACAAATAGCAGATCGTCTTGCCAGTTGCCCTCCAGACTGCCGGCTACCTCCTCTTGACTCGCCTGCACCCGGCCATCACAGAGTGCTGCCAGCTCACCTGCATCCCGCTCTCCCTGCAAAATGGCCTTGATAATGGCCTGCCCACTTTTTCCGCTGATGTCACTCAGCACGTTGGCCAACTGAATATTCATCTGCGTAAGGGCTTTCTGCATGCGCTGGATGTGCCGCCCAGCCGCCCGTACCAGGTCACCGCGCTGCCGCCAGTAGGTCCGCAGCGTGCGAATTTCTTGCGGCGGCCGAAACGAATTGCGCAACAGTCCATAGGTGTGCAGCTTCATCAGCCATTGACTCTCTTGCACGTCGCTTTTGCGCCCGGGCAGATTCTTGGTCTCTCGCGCATTCACCAAATACACTTCCAATCCGGCTTCTTCCAAGATATCGAATACCGCGATCCAGTAAACTCCGGTTGATTGCATGGCCACCGTCTGGATCCCGCATTGTTTGAGCCAATCGGCCATGGCTCGCAGTTCGGCGGTGGTGCATCCGAAGCGACGTACGGCTTCGCTGCTTCGGTTCGGTGGTACCGACACATAGTGGACTTCGTTACCGATATCAATGCCGGCGGCATAGGGATGCACCACCTCCAAGTTGAGGTCTGGACTCTGGATTTTTCGCTGCATCTCTCGCCGTTGCTTACGGTTCATCTCGCTCCAAGGTTTCTGGCGGGTACGTTGACGGCTGCCTTTCTTGCTGCTTTGCGGTGGCTGGTTCTTCATGTGCTACTCTTTCCCTGTTGAATTCAACCCGGCTCGGCCCGGTCGGCGAAAACTCTCAATCTCTCCAGCGGGGTCGGGCCTTGTCCTTTTCAGGACAACACCGCCACCATATATACAATCGCCAATGCCGGAGCCATGCTAAGAATCGGGCACAAACGCTCCATGGAACAGACGGCCTTAGCTGCCGAGCCAGGTTGTGCCGCAGATTCTAACCCGGATGAACTGGGATCAAAATACCGCCCTGACCAGCGAGCACTCTGCACGAGTTTCAGGCTCACACAACCACCCCGCAAGGGGTGGCTGCTGCTAAGAAGAAAGAATAGCTTTAGCTTTTCGCCCGAGTAGTGATGGTCCGCTTAGTTGCCGTTTAGCTGGCTTCTTTTTCTTGCGCAGTTTTATTTTCAGGGGCCTGCGCCTTTTTCTTGGTCAACACCCATTCACCCTTGTGCGGTTTTGCGAGTCCGGTTTTCTTCACTGCGCCACCCTTTACTGCGCCACCCTTTTTGTACGACGACGGTCGGGACAGCGGTGTCGATTTAAGGGCTATGGCGGGTTGTGGGTCGGGAAGTACTACTCTTCG
Source organism: Terriglobia bacterium (assembly GCA_963803655.1). GTDB lineage: Bacteria > Acidobacteriota > Terriglobia > Terriglobales > Acidobacteriaceae > JAIQFF01. The sequence goes on along the minus strand of CAWDNR010000001.1, from coordinate 53,615 downwards.
CGGACCGAGAGAAGGTTCGAGAGTATTTCTTCGGAGGCTTTCCTTTGTTGGGCTGTGATTAGTTGGTTTCGGCTGGGGACTTTCAGGCGGAGATTTTCCAGCGGAGAAGGACGACGTACGCGAGGGAAAGTTCATGGCTTTTTTGCGGTGGGTGCTTGGCTCTCCCGAATCACATCCTCAATTGCCTGGCTCACAAGTTCGGGCTGATCTCGCTGAATATAGTGGCCGCTCTTTTCCGCCTCTCGAAGTTGCCCGTATCTCGATCGGCTCGCCAAATCTCTTTGGAGCACATGAAAGACGGCTTCCGACTGTTTGGCCATGGGGTCTGAAGCCGCAGAGGCGGGCATAACTCCGTGTTCAATCACAATAAGTGGTCCATCGAAATGCCATGTCAGCCGCTCGTTTCGTGGCAGAAAACCCTGCGCACGCAGTCCTTCAGGATCAGTCGGGAATTTGCTTGCGATACGCTGAGCCCACTCCGGCGAAATTTCCGACACGCGAGTGAATTGCTCTTCGTGCGAAGAGTCGAGCAACACGAGGCCCTTGACTTCGGTTGGATAGAGGGCAGAGTACTTGCGCACGTAGATTCCGCCAACCGAATGTCCAACCATCACGTATGGCGCGGGAACAGGAACTGCATGTAGGAGCTGATGCAGGTTCTCGACAATGTTATCGGCAGGATGAGCCACCGCGAGCTTGTCACTCTTCCCCAAGCCCAGCCGGTCGTAGCTACATACCAGTGTGAATTTCTCGACCAGCTTCTGAACGGTATTCCAAACTTCTGAGCTGTCACCTGTGCCCGCCCAGGACGACCGTGGGGCCAGTTCTTTCTCCCGTGCAGTTCAGAAAAATCTTATGGCTCCCAACTTGTACAAGATGTGCGGGTTGATTGCGTTGAGCCACCAGATGCGCGGTCGCAACGATCGCGAGGAGGAGGGCTCGGAGAGCAAGCACACGCATGAATCACATTATGCCTGAACGACTCCGGGAGCGAAACCAAGCTGGCATAGCAGTTGAACGGCGTAAGCTGAAGTCAGCGCGCCCGTCCAGCAGGAGCTGAGCGCAATTGAAGAATAGAAGAGAGATGTGTACCTGCTGTGGGAGGGGGACTCGTGCCACTAGTTCCTGTAACAACCGCTGGCGGGCCTGCCCAACCTGATACCCGAGCCTGACCCGACGCCAGAGCCCTCGCCAGTTCCGCCCTTGCCAGAACCAGCACCAGCATTTTTCGGGGCTCTTCAACCGACCAAGCTAGTCGAAGGCAATGGCACCCTTCTCGCCGAGTCACGCGCTTCTTGGTAGTCCAAACTTCGAATAGCGGAAGGGCGGTGCTTCAGAGAGTTACGCAGGGCATGAAGGATGCACAGGGCGTCGTCCATACTTTCGACCTCTTCAAATTTGTCTCCAGACGTGTAGAACAACTCTCGCATCCGTATCACAAGCGCGGACTCCGCGTCAGTGATGCGTTCCGATAGTTTATTCATGTCGGACTCGTGAATCGCAGCTTGGTAAAGCTCTTTCCATGACTGGGTATACAAACCCTTGCAAGTGGCTGTGTTCATAGTGGCGCTTCCTCGTATAACAACAGCGATACGCTGGAATCTGCTCCGCGCGTTGTTGGTGGTGCGATGGCATGGATCATGCCATTGAAGGCAGCGGGTTATCCATACAGCGTTTACTGTACGTTGCGCCACGGGCGCGGCCTGGATCATTTTACAGTTCTGCGATGTCAGTGAGTTTGTCTTTTTGGTCGGGTCTTTATTAGGCATTTTGTTTTCCTTCGGTTTTTAGTTTTTGGTAATCCGGATTCAGGCACTGGCGGTGTATCTCTTCCAGCCTTTCATAGACTTCCGCGTCCGAGTGTTCTTCCTTGCGCCTTCCTCTTGCGGCGTATACCGGATCAACGATATTTCCGACCATGAATTGCCCTTTCCCTTCGGAACTGGCCCACTTTTCAGCGAAATTAGTATGGCGTCGAGCAACGGCTCTTCGCGGAAGTTTGATTTTGCTGCTTTGTTGTAGAGCTGACGGCAATGCACGGAGTCAAAGGCACGGGTGGGCTCGCCTTCGATTATTTGTTCTAAGGCGGCGATTGTGTCGGTGAGCAGCGGTGTGTATCCGCAATGTCGGCGGCGTAGCGAAGACTTTCTAGGCTTACGCGGTTGCTGGCTATTCGGAATTCGTTTTTCTGTTCTTCTGTGAGTTTGGTTCTTGGCATCGCTTACTCCTTCGGGACCACGTTCTCCGCGCTAGGGCCTTAACGAGCGCAACGGACGGCCCGCTGAGCGGCCTTGCGTAATTCTTTACCGGAATCGATATGCTCCTTGACGCGGTTGAGGCGTACTCTTGATGGGGTGAGCGTCCTCCGGTTAGAGTTCGGCGGTTACGGCCCGATAACGAAGGGGGCATCATGAGTTCGGTGACGATGGCTCGCACAGCACTTTTGGCGGTCCTTTTAGCAACATTTGCAGTCGGCTCCGACAAGACACTGCCCACGTATCAGAAGGGGACAATCAAGGGTTGGGACAAGCGCACCGACATCTGGGGCTTTCCCGGAAACAATGGTGCGCCCATTCCCCGCAACAAGACGGTCTTCGAATTAAGAGGCACCGACCTGGTCTACAAGATTGACTACTGCGGCGCTTTCCAGGCAGGGAAATTCGAGTTAGGGCAAGCCGTGGACTACCGAGTGGACAAGAATGACCTGAGGCTCTATATCCGCCGCGACAACGGCAAAGAATACAAGTGCAAAATAGAGGGGAAGAAGATCTTAAAGGGCGCTAAGACCGATGCTCCTTCCACTTCTGCTCCTCCCGCCAAGCCTTAGCAGCGTCGCGCCACGGGGGTTGACCGTCTTCTGGGATTTCGGGTCGGACGGTTGCTTACGACAGCAAACCTCGGCGGGGTGCGCGATCTATCTGAAGTTTCCACGGCTAAAGGAAAACGCGCCCCGTAAAGGTTTCGTCGATGATACGGCCTACGGAAAACTCATGGGCAAGGCAAAGGAACTGTGGCTCCGCGGACTGTTGGCGACTGCTTACACTTTTGGTTTTCGCAGCAGCGAATTGATCGAGCTGCGAGTTGAGCAAATAAACCTCGCGGACCGTAGCATGGGTCTTGACCCTGGTGACACAAAGAACGATGACGCGAGAACCATAAGGATGACGCAGGAGGTCTACAATTTTCTGGCTGCCTGTAAGTCTGGTAAGAAGAAAGGCGATTACGTTTTCACACGAAGCGGAGAACCGGTAAAAGATTTTCGTGGTGCATGGTGGGCTTTATGTGCGAAGGCTGGTCTCGGGAAATTCGTTAAGGCTGAAGACGATAAGTTAAGATGGGAAGGCTTGCTGTTTCACGATTTGCGAAGGTCAGCGGTACGCAACATGGTCCGGGCGGGGATTCCAGAGGTCGTTTCGATGAGGATCAGCAGACACAAAAGCCGATCAGTATTCGACCGATACAACATCGTCAGCGAGTCTGACCTTGTCGATGCGGCATCGAAACTTGAGGAACGAACTGACCCCACAACTGACCCCAGGCAGGCGGTTTAACCGTAAGTGATAGAGCCGGGATGGCGGAATTGGCAGACGCGTTGGACTTAGGATCCAATGCCCAAAAGGCGTGCAGGTTCAAATCCTGTTCCCGGCACCACCCATCGTCAGGCTAGGAGAGTATCCACTCTACCGACCTCTCTTTGAGATTTCACAGCCGACGAATTACGCTCGCTCTCTGTACATGCCAATTGGCAAAACAGAGCCGCCATTTTCAACCCGCCTCCACGCTCCATGGGCGAGGAGAACACGGGGGGACGCGTTCTGCAGGTCGTCCGACCTGAATTCCCATCGATCCAAGGCTGCCAGGATGGTCAAAACGGATCTCTCCCAGCTTTTCAATTGACGCTTAGCCCGATGATTCGGGCGCTTGTCGAGCAATCAGCATGTCCAGACGAAGAGCACTACGACAAATGTACCCATCCCTATCATTGCCAGGTGTGAGCGGGAAAGGCCCCGCAGATGTCCCGAGAACGTGGCAAATGCGGCTGATACAAGCGCTCCCAACCACGCTTGCCAGCGCTCCTGAACGAAGTCGAGCAACTTCTGCCCGGTAAAGTACCAGGTCGTATGACTAATAACTTCTTCTCTAATCTTATCTTTCAGAGTTGATTTGTGTCTGGCATGGCGGCAGCATACCGCCGGAGTTGTGGGGGGAGATTCGATTGGTTTCTCAGGCTAGCCGCGCACTACACTCCGACCATCTAACTTGAGCGTCGTCGCCAGAATTTCGCGTTTCAGGCTGCAATTCGCAGACAGATTCGTCAAACCGGCTCCCGTCTACCGGGCGCCAAATTTGGATCCGTTTAGAAAATGATGCTGCAGGCCGGGAAGAGCAAAACCCGGCGGATAAAGCCGAATTGCTCTCAGCCGTCTGCGGCACGACTGAAGTCGTGCCCTTCCCAAACCCCAAAGTCGCCGCAGTCCTTTAGGGCTGGACCGCGTTCAAGCCCAGGTAAACTGCCCAACCTGCGATTACCAGGATCATGGCTCCCGAAACTGCGCCCAGCATTTTCACCACAGGAGTGATCTTGTTCACCTTGGCCATGAGTTCCATCTGGTCCTTTGCCATTGCGGAGGCAGAGTCATCCAGGAAGAGTTGATCGTCCTCCTGCATGGTCAGGGTGCTACGGTAAATGAGAAGGATGATCAGAACGACGGTGAGCGCGCCCCACACGATCAGCAGCCATAGCAATCCCGGAGTCATAGACCACCTCGGTACTGATGTCGAGCCGGTCCCGAAGGCTGTTGCGGATAAATTGTGGTTGTGGCCCCCACAACCCAGCTTTCGGACAAGGGCCCCAAGGCGGAATTATAGACCTGTTGGCAAGACCCGGCGGGTGTTTTTGCAGTGCACCGTTGGGATGGGTGCGGCCATCTAATGGGTTGGCAACCGGTTATCCGGTAACCAGCCTGAAAACGTCCTGCCGGCCGACTTTGCAGGCTGCGCTGGCAGCCGAGCTTTGCTATAATGATTAACGAGTCCTTTCAAGGAGATACCAATGGCCACGACAACGATCCCTGAAGTGAAGCCGGCAGAGACGAAAAAGGCACCTATCAGCCTGACCTCCAGCGCGATTGCCAAGGTTAAAGAGACCATGGCGCAACAGAACCCTGTTCCGACCGGACTGCGAGTAGGCGTGGTGGGAGGGGGCTGCTCGGGTTTCTCCTACTCCATGCAGTTTGAAAACGGCGCCGGCATGATGGACAAAGTTTTCGATATGGACGGCCTGAAGGTCTACGTGGATGCGACCTCCGTGATGTATCTGAACGGCTGCGTCGTGGACTACGTCGAGACCCTCGAAGGCGCGGGCTTCAAGTTCGAGAACCCGAACGTGAAGAGCACCTGCGGTTGCGGATCGTCGTTCAGCGTCTAAGAGTTTGGATTTTGGAAGAGCCTCGTCGCCTGGCGACGAGGCTTTTGTTTTGTAGCGCCAGCATCCTGCCGACACGATGGGCGGACTTTGCCCGCCGGATTTTGGGAACGTATACAGGGAGGGCGAGACGCCCTCTGGACAGCCGGCGGGACGCCGGCGCTACGAAATTCCCATCAGGTGGCAAGAGTGAGTTTTTACCACCAGCCACACTTCGCGTCCTGCTTGCAGTTGCAGGGAATCGCGCGCAGCCAGCGTGAGATGGACTTCCACCTCCACTCCGCAATTCACTTTCGCCACCACGATCACGTCCCGCCGCGCCAGTGAAACCACCCGGCCGGCAATGATGTTGCGGGCGCTCAACCCCACCGGCGGAAGCGACGCCAGCAGGATATCTCCCGCGCGAATTCCGACTCGCAACGCCGAACCCACGTCCGCCCAGACCAGCGGCGTTTCAATCTCAACTTTGCTCTCCGCCAACTGGCACACCATGGTGCCTCGGTCTTCGTGGATGGCAATCACCGTGGCATCGAAAATATTTTCGAACCCGGCGAGTTGCGCCACGGTCTCGATACGTGGAGCGCTCATCACCTGATGCGGTGTTCCCTGCGCGACCGGCCGGCCATTCTCCAGCACGATCACCCGTTCGCCCAGCGCGAAAACTTCCTCCCGGCTGTGGGTGACGTAAACGATCGGAACACCATGTTCCTGATTCCAGGTGCGCAGGTCATCGACAATTTTCGACTTGGTCACGGCATCCAACGCTGCCAGCGGTTCGTCCAGCAAAAGGACTGTCGGGTCGATGACCAGGGCGCGGGCCAGCGCAACTCTCTGTCGCTCTCCCCCGGAAATCTGCGCAGGCCGGCGCGAGCGTAGATGCGCGATGCGGAATGACTCCAGTATGGCGGCGCTATGCCGCTGGCGTTCCGCACTGGCGAGGCGCAAAAGACCATACTCGACATTGCCCTGGACCGTCAGATGGGGAAAAAGAGCCAAGTCCTGAAACACATAGCCCACTCTGCGAAACTGCGGGGAAATATTGATTCCGAGCGCGCTCTCGAACAGGATTTTCTCCTGGGTTCCGATTCGGCCCTCTTCCGGCCGGACCAGCCCGGCTATGCAATCCAGCAGAGTTGTCTTCCCTGCCCCCGACGCGCCAAACAAGATCGTGATTCCTGACGGGAGCGAGACGGTGACGTCGAGTTCGAAATCTTTTCCTACTTCCTTACGAATTTGGACGGACACTTCATGAATATCGGTTGGCCCGGAGGCGGCGGCTCTGGTGGGTATCGATTCCATAAACGCTGGCTCGCTTCAAAAGCAATAACCACAAAGGAATTCCAACAGCGCACAAATCCCTGCGATACCGGTCCTTCCTTCGTGTACCTTAGTGTCCTTCGTGGTTCACGCTTTTCACTTCAACATCCACACCCGTCGGTTCAGTCCGTACACGACCGAAAGGGTTACAAATGAGATGGCCAGCAGCACGAGAGCCGTGGCATTGGCTCCGGAGTAATTGACGGCCTGCACTTTGTCGTAGATATCAATCGAAACTGTTCGCGTGACTCCCGGAATGTTGCCGCCGACCATTAGCACTACACCAAACTCACCCATGGTGTGGGCAAAGCTGAGAGCCACGCCGGTCACTACGCCTGAAATCGACAAAGGCAAAATTACGCGAAAGAAGGTTCGGAGTCGGGAAGCGCCCAGTGTCTGCGAAGCCGCCACCAGCCGAGGATCCACGGCCGCAAACGAGGCTGCGAAGGGCTGTACCGCGAAGGGAAAACTGTACAGGATCGACCCGATCACCAGGCCTTCAAAGGTAAAGGCCAGAGTGTGTCCAGTGAGCGCTTCCCAGCCGCGTCCCAGAGGACTGCGCGAGCCGAGCGCGACCAGGACGTAAAAACCCAACACTGTAGGAGGTAGCACGATCGGAAGGGCAAAGACCGCTTCCGCGAGAAATTTCCAGCGCCAGCGGGACCAGGTAATCCAGCAAGCTACTGGGAGTCCCACAATCGCGAGTATGGCCGCTACCAGGGCAGACAGCCGGAGGGTGAGCCAGAAGGCCTGCCAATCCATAGGCTAGTGATTCTATCCGTAACCCTGGTTCTTGTTGGTGGTTTTGTAACGCTGGAAATGTGCCGGCGCGGGAGAATTGCTGCTGCCCGCGGAGGAACTGAACATCCGATTGGTTCAGGCGTCAGAGGCCGGAGGAGGCGGGACTTAATACGATGTCCGTCCGGAGGGTCCGCCAGGGAAATTCAGGAAGCGTTTACGAATTACGCGGGCACTAGCGGACGGAGTAAATCCCGCGAACGGTGACGCGCTCATGGCCGAGGTATACCAGTGCGCGCCTGTGGTGCGGGCCTTTCACCGCGCGGTGGGTGCAAGACCGCGAGTGTTCCAAAAAGGCGCCGCCCGCCGCAGGCAAATCGTGGTCTCGAGCAGAAGATCAACAGGTTTGCGAGGAGCCGCGCCGGGAATTGATTTCCACCAGATCGCGAAGACGCACAATCGAACCATCGGTACGATCATCGCCCGCCGACCATAGCCCGCAACTAACTTAGTCCGCCATGTATAAATGCCATGTATAAATAGTGTGGCCCGGTTTCCCCGAGCCGCTATGCCGGATCAAGCGTTCGACATCGTCATCATTGGTGGAGGTATCGTAGGTCTCTCGACCGCGATGCACGCCACCCGCGCCCTGCCGCATCTGCGACTGCTCGTGGTCGAGAAGGAAGATGCTGTTGCCCGTCATCAAAGCGGACACAACAGTGGAGTCATTCACTCCGGCATTTACTACAAGCCCGGATCTTTGAAGGCGAGGCTGTGCGTCGAAGGAGCCGCGGCCATGGTGGAATTTTGCCGCGAGCACAACCTGCCTCATGAAGTCTGCGGGAAAGTCATTGTGGCCACGACCGATGGCGAAATCCCGCGCCTGAAAGTGCTGCTCGAGCGTGGACAAGCCAATGGCCTTGCCGGATTGCGCCTGCTGCAGCCGGAACAAATACGCGAGATTGAGCCGCACTGCAGCGGCGTGCTGGGCGTGTGGGTGCCGAGTACCGGCATCACAGATTACGCCGCAGTCAGCCGGAAATACGCAGAGATTGTGACCGCGCAAGGCGGGACCATAGCTACGGGAACTGAGGTCCAGCGAGTGCTGCCGCGCGGCGCGGAAATGATGGTCGAAACAACTCGCGGAACATTCGCCGCGAAATACGTGATCAACTGCGCCGGACTCCACAGCGACCGCGTGAGCCGGATGGCAGGCCAGAAACCGGAAGTTCGGATCGTGCCCTTTCGCGGAGAATATTATTTCCTGATTCCGGAGAGAACCCACCTGGTGCGCACGCTCATCTATCCTGTTCCCGATCCCAAATTTCCCTTTCTTGGCGTACACTTCACGCGCCGCATCCAGGGCGGCGTGGATGCCGGGACCGAACGCAGTGCTGGCCCTCAAACGAGAGGGCTACAAGCGCACCGATTTCAACCTGAGAGATTTTGCCGGCACGCTCACCTATCCCGGATTCTGGCACATGGCGGGAAAATACTGGCGCGACGGCGCCAGCGAATACTATCGTTCGCTGAGCAAGAAGGCGTTTGTGAAGGCTCTGCAGCAACTGGTGCCGGAGATTGTCAGCTCCGATCTGGTCGCCGATGGTTCTGGAGTCCGCGCTCAAGCGGTGCGTCCGGATGGATCCCTGGTGGACGATTTCCACTTCGTTCTGGCCGACAAGATGTTGCATGTGTGGAATGTCCCCTCGCCCGCGGCGACTGCTTCCCTGCCCATCGGAGAGCATCTGATGGAGATGGCGCGCAAAGGGATGGAAAGCGCCTGATTCTAGGATGGAGGACGGGCGTCCCGCCCGTCCTTAGAGTTCCCAAAACCTTGTCGAGCCTTGCTCGGCCTGGACGGGCAGAGCCCCTTTCCCCACACAGTCCGTGCCATCTCTAAGTTATTCCTTGTCACCGTCGATTGACCTTGAAACTGTACAATTGGCGACGGTAAGCACAGAGCACGGAGGACACAGCGCGATGAGTTTCGATTTTTCTGGAAAACGAGTGGCGGTGCTGGGCGCGGGCAAGATGGGCGGCATTCTGCTCAAGGCGCTGCTGGAAAAAGGTCTGCTCTCTCCCAAGTCGACCTTTGCCACGGTCCAGCATGAAGAACGAGCGCGTGCTCTGGCGGAAAAGCTGGGGGTCTCGGTCGGTACCGACAATCTGGCGGCGGCCCGCAACGCTGAGATCATCTTTGTGTGCGTAAAGCCGCAGGTGGTGCAGGAAGTGATGGAGCAGATCCGTCCCAATGTTTCCAGCACGCAACTCATCATTTCGGTAGCCGCGTCGGTGCCCACCAGCCACATCGAAAAAGCATTGGGCAGCAAAGTGGCCGTGGTCCGGGCCATGCCTAACACCCCCTGCGCCATCGGATGCGGCATGACCGCACTGTGTAAGGGCAAGTTTGCCGAGACCCACCACGTAGAAGCCGCGTGCGCCCTGTTCAACGTAGTGGGAAAAACCGTAGTAGTCGACGAGAAGCACATGGACGCCGTCACCGGGCTCTCCGCCAGCGGCCCCGCCTACATCTACATCATCCTGGAATCCTTGGCAGAGGCGGGCGTGAAGGTGGGCTTGCCGCGCGATGTCGCTACGCTACTGGCGGCGCAAACCACACTCGGAGCCGCAACCGTCGTGCTCGAAACCGGAGACCACCCTGCCCTGCTGAAAGATGCGGTAACCACGCCGGCGGGCTGCACCATCGACGGCATCATGGAACTCGAAGAAGGCAAATTGCGGGTCACGCTCATTAAGGCTGTCGTGAAAGCAGCGCAGAGAGCCAAGGAACTGGCGTATGGATAGTCAGAAGTAGTCGTTGGTCTTTCGTCGTTGGTGTTTCGTCGCCAGCCGCGTGACCTTCTGCCCCGCCGCGGAGGCGTATCGCGGCTAACGACCATAGACCAACGACCAACGACTAGCGACCTATTCCGGAAGCGCGAAGTTCACCGTGATCCGTGTCTCGAATTCAACCGTTTTGCCGTTGAGCTTGTGAGGATTGAAACGCCACTGCCGCACTGCGTCCGTCGCCGCTTTGGCCAGCTGAGGATCGCCGCTGATCACACTGGCCTCCCGAACCAAACCGCTGCGTCCCACCAAGACGTTAAGCACCACGGGACCTTGGATGTGCTGTTGCCTGGCCGCCTCCGGATACAGCGGCTCCACCCGCTCCAACAGATAGCTGTTCGAGGACGGAGTAGGAATTGGCACGAGCACTGCCGAGCCGTCATCTTCCCGCGTCGCCGCGTTTTGAATGGCATCCGATGCCACTACACCGGGCTCGGCGTTGGATGACGATTCCTTTTCTGAAGGGCCCATCCGAAAAACGACCTTGCCATGTTCATACACCACCAGTCCGCCGTTGAGTTCGATCGGCGCAGCTCTTTCTACCTTCGGCTTCAAAGCCGGCTTGGCTGCCGCCAGCGCGCTAGGTGCGGAAGTAACCGGTATCGTGGGACTCGATGGCTCTTCCAGGCGAGGCGGAGCTGTCCGAGCGTCTGGACCCACCCGAGCGGCAGCCTGCGCCTCTTCCGACGTCATCGGAACCTGGGCCGGGGCCCGATTGACTGCCATGGTCCAACCTACACGACCCACCATCCATCCGAGGAACACAGCCAGAGCCAGAACTGCCGCCGTGAGAGCGCCCGTACGGTAGTCGCGACGAACGGTTGCGGTATGATCCTGGACCGGCGCGGGTAAGGCTTCGGGCTTGGCCGGTTCTGGTTCCGCGGCATTCCTCGCCGGCGGCCCCGAGAACGCCTCCAGTCCCATGGCTATGACTCCGCCCTCGATCGCCTCATGCACCGTGGACGAGATCTTGCGGCTGAGCGATTGCAGTGCCTGCAGGTCGGACTCATTGAAGGCGCGGGGAGCGGAGGAGAAAAGCTCGAGCAAGCCCCATAGTTCTCCGCCGTCCAGCACCGGCAGAACCACAATGGATCTGATTCCCAGATCGCGGCAGGCAACCACGTTGACGCGGGGATCGGCCAGGGTATCGTCGCAAAGTTGCATCTCGCGAGTCTGCACGCACGCGCCCGAAAGCCCGGATCGAGTATTCAGGCACACCCCGACACTGGGAGCCTTGTCGCCTAAAGTGGCGCGGCAGACCATCTTGTCGCCGCATGCCAGCGCGACAACGGCGCCACTCGCGGCTGTGGCCAGGCGGGCTTGTTGCAGAAGTTCATGCAGTCGCAGATCCAGGCGGAGGTCGATGGGCAAGTCTGCGCTGTGGAACGAAACGGCGTCGCTCGAGTCTGGCCCACGCTCCGCGGAATCCGGCTCAATCCATTCCGGACCAATGGTGGGGGTTTGGACCAAAAACGAATAGCGCGTTGAGTCAGGCTTTAACATGGTTCAAGCCATGCCAGCGACTGGCGGCGCGGGATCGCAGCCGAGGGTGATTGAGCGGAGTTTCGCCTGAAACAAGGGTCTTGTCAACACAAATGAACCCCGGTAATCAACTCAAAACAATAACTTTATTAAAACCGAAAACCGCAACACCCTAATTATTATTGCTTTGTCCCTTCATTGTACTGATTTCGAGGGGCTGAAAGATAGAATCCTTGCGCACTTCAGGGCAATGGGCGCCGCGCCTCCGGCGCGTCCCTTGATGGCTCACTAGGTCGGCGGTGTACACTTCCTCGGCGAGACAGGTTCCGGTCCGCCGAGGGAAAACGGCTGAGACTTTCGAATTCAACCGCTGCGTCTACGTTGCCACCTTCGCGGTCCGACGCATGGCACGCAGTCGCCGCCAGCTTTTTGGGTTGGACCCTGGACGCCTTCGATTTCTTCGTCGTCGTCTTCCTGGTAGACACCCTGGCGCTCCACTTCCACGTGGCAAAGACCGCCATCGTGTGGACTATGACCGCGACCCTGGCCATGCGTCCGGTGGGCGCGATCGTGTTCGGATTGCTCGCCGACCGTTACGGACGCCGCAAGCCCCTCATGGCCAACGTGGTTTTTTTTTCCGTGGTCGAACTGTTGTGTGGATTTGCCCCGAGTTATACCGTGTTTCTGATTCTGCGCACCATCTACGGCATTGGGATGGGGGGCGAGTGGGGCGTCGGAGCTTCACTCGCCATGGAGAGCGCGCCCGCCGAAGTGGCGGGGCATTTTGTCCGGAATCGTGCAGAGCGGATACTCCATTGGCTACCTGCTGGCGGCGGTGGCAGCGCGATTTGTTCTGCCCGCCTGGGGCTGGCGCGCTATGTTCTGGGTAGGTGGCGCGCCCGCGCTGCTGGCGTTGTACATCCGCTTCCGGGTGCGCGAGTCGGAGGCATGGCAACAACGCCCTGCCTCGACCGTGAAAGCGATCGTCCGCACCGCCGCGGGGCATTGGAGGATTTTTCTTTATCTTGCCCTGTTGATGACGCTCATGATGTTCCTCTCGCACGGCACCCAGGATCTCTATCCAGATTTTCTCAAGTCAGCCCGCGGATTCGACTCGAAAGTCGTGGCCTACCTGGTGATTCTGTTCAATGTGGGAGCGGTGCTCGGAGCCATCCTCTTCGGGCATTTTTCGGAGAGCCTGGGCCGCCGCCGCACCATGATTCTGGCGCTGCTCTTGTGCCTGGCGATGATTCCCGCCTGGACCTTCGGGGGATCGCTGATGACTCTGGCAGTCGGGGCCTTTGTGATGCAGGCGGGCGTGCAGGGCGCGTGGGGCATCATTCCCGCGCATCTCAATGAACTCTCTCCCGATGCCGTCCGCGGGCTTATGCCCGGCTTCGCCTACCAGTTGGGAATTCTCATCGCGGCCCCAGTCAATAACGTCGTATACGCGTTACGCAAGCCCCTGGGATATCCCTGGGCGCTGGCCACGTTTGAAATCGCCAACATCGCGGTATTGATGACCGTCATCGCCTTGGGATCGGAACGAAAAGGAAAGAGCTTTTCCCACAATTGAATCCGAAGTATGACCAGGGAGTAGCTCGGTGTGAAAGGAGCCCAGCTTGGCCAGCGTTCCGAAGGCAGCAGGACGGCCGCGCTCTGGTGTCGAATGGTGATTATTGATGTAAACGCATGTTTTACAATGGTTCTCGCTGCCGTGTGTGGTATGTCCTAAAATGCAGGCTTCTTGGCGCTGGGTACGCATCGGGTTTTGGGCTTGCACTGCGATTTCCGTCGCCGTAGTACTTCGGCGTACGGTTGCACTAATACACCCACCGCAATCTGCACCGCCACAGCTGGCTGCACTCGATGCCACATTTGCGTCGCATACCGCTCTCACGTTGACGCATATTGTTCCGGCATTGACTTTTGTCGCACTGGCCCCGTTTGTGTACATTCGACGGTTCGCCGGCGCAGCCTGGCCGAAACGCCTTCTGTTTCCTCTCGGGGCGGTCGTGGGTGTTACCGCCTATGCAATGAGCAATTATTCTATTGGCGGCTGGGTGGAACGCTCTGCGGTTCTACTTTTCAACAGTCTTTTTCTGTTCTCGCTATTTCGTGCATGGCGCGTGCGTCGCGAGCCGGCACCGAGTTTGCGATGGTTGACGCGGGCAATTGCAATCCTTCTCGGCATCGCAACCACCCGCCCCGTGATGGGCATATTCTTCGCCACCGGTAAGGTCACTCATCTTTTACCTCGGCAGTTCTTTGGTGTCGCGTTCTGGATTGGGTTTTCGCTCAACACACTGATCGTCGAGCTTTGGCTTCGATCAAAGGGAGGGGAATCTCAAATCGAAAAGATGGCAGTGGGTCAACCGTCATTGTAGGCGCCAGGCAGCACCACAGCAGCACTAAAGCGCGCCCCGAGCGCAATCGGGTGGGCGCTGCTTCACCCAAACGCCAAATCCGCCCACATCCATTCAGGAGCACGCTAAATCCATCGCAAAGCCCGGAAGGCGCCCTTAACCGCAAAAGAACTCAAAGCGACCCACTGCTTGTGACGGCTGTCACTTCATCCTGCTTGGAAAAGATGCTAGAGTAACTCCTTCATTCTTTGCTAGTTTAGAAGCGAGATTGTCTATTGCCGGAGCGCTTGTAATGCAAGTTGCCATCGTGGGTTCGGGTTATGTGGGACTGGTGGCGGGGGCGTGTTTCGCCGACCTCGGGCACCAGGTAATCCTGGTGGACAATGACCAGGCCAAACTGGCTGCGCTCAACGCGGGCGAAGTCCCTATCCACGAGAAGTTCCTGCCCGAGCTTCTGAAGCGGCACCGCGGGCACAATCTTAAGTTTTCCGATGACTTGCCAGGGGCGGTCCGTGCCAGCCAGGCGATCTTTGTTGCCGTAGGCACGCCGCCGACGGAGCAGGGGGAAGCGGATCTCTCCTACGTGGAATCGGTGGCCCGGAGCGTTTCGGGAGCCATCAACGGCTACAAGGTTATCGTGGAGAAAAGTACGGTGCCGGTTTACACCAGCGACTGGGTGCGCAAGATTATTTTGCGCAACGCGGCGCGCTCCGGATTCTTTTGATATCGCCTCCAACCCGGAGTTTCTGCGCGAGGGCACCGCGGTCACCGACTTTCTCTATCCCGATCGCATCGTCGTGGGGGCCGATAGCGAACGCTGTGCCTCGGTGCTGCGCGAGATTTACGCACCATTGACCGACGGCAGCTACTACCGGCGCAAAGACGCAATTCCGGCGCCTGACCGGGCGCAAATTCCTCCTCCGCTGATTATCACCAGCGCCAAGAGCGCCGAACTGATCAAGCACGCCTCCAACGCCTTCCTGGCCATGAAGATTTCGTTTATCAATGCGGTCGCGTCCATTTGTGAATCGGTGGGAGCCAATGTGCAGCAGGTTTGCCAGGGGATCGGGACCGACAGCCGCATCGGCCCGCGCTTTTTGAATCCCGGAATCGGCTACGGCGGATCTTGCTTTCCCAAAGATCTGATGGCCTTCCGCTCGGTGGCACGGGAATGTGGATACGAGTTCCGGTTGCTGGATGAGGTCATGCGCATCAATGAAGACCAGCGCCAGCGCTTCCTGCGCAAAGTGCGCACTGCCTTGTGGACGTTGCGGGGCAAGCGTCTGGGTACACTGGGACTGGCTTTCAAGGGCGGAACTGACGATATCCGCGAGTCACCGGCCATTCTGCTGGTGCAGTCGCTCGTGCAGGAGGGCTGCCAGATTGCGGCCTACGACCCGGCGGCGACGGCTCGGGCTCGAGAGGTTCTGAACTCCAGCATTGAGTTCGTGAATGACCCGTATGAGGCGGCTCGCGACGCGGATGCGCTTCTGATTTTGACCGAGTGGGAAGAGTTTGCCGCTCTCGACTTGGATCGTCTCCACAAGCTGCTGAAGTATCCCATTGTGATCGACGGCCGCAATCTTTACGATCCAGAGGTGATGGCCGCGCGTGGGTTTACTTACTACAGCGTCGGTCGCGCGGCGGGAATTCCCGCGGTCCCGGCAAGCGCTGCGACTCCTTCCGCAAGAAACCTCGAGAAATCATGACCCTGCAACGCGCTCTGGTAACTGGCGGAGCCGGATTCCTGGGCTCGCACTTGTGCGACGCCCTGCTCGCCGAAGGCTACTCCGTAATTGCGGTGGACAACCTGCTCACCGGAAAACTTTCGAATCTCGATCACCTGCGCAACGAAACCCGCTTTGAATTTCAGAATATTGATATCAATGAACCGTTTGACTGCGGCGCGGTGAATTATGTCTTCCACTTCGCCAGCCCCGCCAGTCCGGTGGATTATGCCTTGCACGGAATCGCCACGCTTAAGGTCGGCTCTCTAGGCACATTTCACGCGCTCGATGTTGCCCACAAGTACAGCGCAAAGTATCTGGTCTCTTCGACCTCAGAATGCTATGGCGATCCCCTCGAGCATCCGCAGAAGGAGACTTACTGGGGCAACGTGAATCCCATCGGGCCGCGCTCGGTGTACGACGAGGCCAAGCGATTTACCGAAGCCGTCACCATGGCCTATCGCCGTTATCACCAGGTGGACACGCGCATTGTTCGAATTTTCAATACCTACGGGCCCCGCATGCAGCTGAATGATGGCCGGGTGGTCCCGAACTTCATGAAGCAGGCGCTGCGCGGCGAAGACCTGACCGTTTACGGAAATGGCGGCCAGACCCGCAGCTTCTGCTATGTCAGCGATGAGATTGACGGATTCGTGCGGATGGCCAAAGCGGAGGAGCAGGGGCCGGTAAACATCGGGAATCCGACTGAGTTCACGATCCTGGAATGTGCCCAGTGTGTGCTGACGTGACTGGGTCGAAGAGCAAGATCTGCTACGAACCGTTGCCCCAGGACGATCCCAAGCAGCGCTGTCCTGACATCACGAAAGCCAGGACCCTGCTGGGATGGGAACCGAAGGTTGATTTGGAAACCGGGTTACGTCGGTCGCTGGATTATTTCCGCGAGGCCCTGGGCTAAACCCTTAGGCCAGGCTGTCTTCAGCCGTCTGGGCGGCGATCAGCTGCTTCACCTGTTCCCGCTCCTCGGCCGTATTGAGGCTGAACTGCACTCCCATCCCGAAGCCAGGATGCACCACCTGCACCGTTCCCCGAACCCGCAATTTCATTTCGTGGGTACGAACCACGATGTCCAATACCGTGTGCGAAGGAAATGGAGAAGCAGTCTCTACGTAACAGCCGCCCGTGCTTACATCGCTCAGAGTGCACCGGTTGGGGACGCCCTCGCCCAGGCGAAACACATCGGCGCTCAGGTGGCAAGCACGACGCGACTGGATGCGGCGATTCGAAGACGCGGCCGAGAGCCCCAGGCCAGCCAGCCGGGTAGCCACCGCCTCGGGTGGAGGAGCCTGCTCTTTCGTAGGCGCATTCTGCTCGGCCGTTGCCAGCCGGGAGAGACTACCCTTGATCCATTCGTTCATGGTGCGCCGCGAAGTTTGCGGCACGTCCACGAAGCGGATGCCCACGCGTCCCGAAGAGTCTTGCCACACCACGTCGCCCGAAAGCCGGACCGAGGATTTCTCTCCCGGCAAATTGAATTGAAAGTAAACCTTGCAGCGTGGAGGCAGGCGGCGTTCAGACTGAATGGCCAGTCCATCCTCGCTCAAATCCAGAAGAGTGGCCGCCACATTCTCGGCGTTGGCGTATGTGATCGAGGCGGGAGCGTGCAGAGAGACCCGCAGTTTGCCGCGCTTTTCTCGTGCCATCAGACCTCGTGCCGCCCGCAGGCTGCTGCCCGCCCGTTCCACGGAAACCGGTTTGTAGACAATGAAGTTGGCGCCTTGACCGAAAATGTCGCGGACCTGTTCGCGTCCGTCCACCAGCGCAATGATGAGTGTGCTCCGATTGATGGGCAACTTGCGCACACCCGCAATCAACTCGATAGCGGGCAGCTGGTCCTGGCAATCGACCACGACGGCGTCGAAGTGTTGGGCCGCCAGCCGGACAGTCGCCGCAGGTAAATCACCGCAATGCTCCGCTTCGATGTTCAGCTCCTGCAGAATCTGGCTGAGCACCTGCACGGCTTTCAAGTCAGCACACACTACCAGGGACGTAAGCGCCATACCTCCAGAATGTTAGGGTTCCGCGGTAAGCGGAGACAAGTTACCTCGGTCATGGAGGAGTGGATTTCGAGAGCCGGGGTGACTTTCGTCATCTGGAGTTAAACCGGAGAACTCGCTATGGTCGCAAGTGCAGGTCACCCCAAGTTTTGCGGCGAGCGAATTTCTGCTCCGCCAAAAAGGTCACTGAAGATGTCATCAAAAATGGGCAACGGGTTGATCGCCGTCGGAGCGCTGGGGGCGTGCATCGGACTCATCATGCTGCCCGCTGCGCTGGGTGAACATCCGGACACGAGTCTTCTCATCCTGGGTGCATGCGGAGTTTCCCTGGGCTCCCTGACTGCAGCTGCCGGCATTTTTCTCAACGCTCGTGCTCTCCCGCCTCCTGCTGGATCCCTCGGGACCTCAGGAGAAGCCAAGAACTCGACGCGACGGGTTCGGGGCGGTTGCGACATTTGCCACGGGGACATGCCGGTGATCCATTGCAAGGTTCACCAGGTCCACATGTGCGCGGAGTGTCTGGGACAGCACTATGATTTCCGTACCTGCAGCCTACGTTCCCAGCACCCGCCGCCCCGCCAAGGTCAAGAACCTGGCCAAGGCGCGCGGCGCTTAGCCTGCCCCGATCCTCTGACCCTTCAAGCGGAACAATTCGTAAGTTGTCGCTAGATTTCGCGCCACCTCTGCACTCGTGCCATTAAAAGCCGGACTTGTGGGCCTTGCACATAGCAGACCTCCGGTCAAAGAAATTAGCACCGCCAGAAGCCCGATCCCTACTCATCACCATGACGCTCCCGTCCGCATTCCGGAGTTACACTTGCGGATTCCATGGAGTCATAGGCATCTCCGAACCATTCTCTGCGGCCTCTAGGACACGGGAAAAGGACGTACCCGTTTGGCGATGCTCTTCCGTGTATCATTCTTTTGCTTGTGAAGTGAGTGCCGGAGGGACGGTTTGCCCCAGATCAGCGCCATCTTTTGGGATGTTGGCGGAGTACTGCTCTCAATGCCTGGGACCGTTCCCAAAGGGAGCGCGCGCGGGAGCAATTCAAGCTGGATGAAGCCGAGTTCCTCGACCGCCATGAGATGCTGGTGTCTTCGCTGGAGCGGGGCAAGATCGGCTTCGACGAATACCTGGATCGGACCATCTTCTATCGTCCCCGGCCCTTTGCCCGGGAGGTCTTCAAGGACTACGTGTTTTCGCTGTCGCAACCCCACCGCGAGGTTCTGGCCATGGCGGAACAGCTGGCCAAGTCAGGCAAGTATTTCATGGCAACCATCAACAACGAATCGAAGGAGCTGAACCAGTACCGCATTCAGACCTTCGGCCTGCGCGAAATCTTCTCGGTGTTTGTCAGCTCCTGCTTCGTGGGCTTACGCAAGCCGGAGGCAGGCATTTACCGGTTGGCACTGGAATTGACGCAGAAGTCGCCGGCAGACTGCTGCTTTATCGACGATCGCGCTCTGAACCTCGAGGCGGCACGGCAATTAGGAATGCATACCATCGAGATGCAGGATGTGGAGCAGTTGCGGCGGGAGTTGCGGAAGCTGGCAGTGGAGATTTGAAAAGCTGAAGTTGAATTTTCGTCCTCCTGTGATTTGGTCATCCTGAACTTGCGAAGGATTTAGCGCGAAACCGAGATGAGCGTTGGCCCGCCAATTGTGCCGCTGCGCGCGAGATCCCTCAGGATGAAGTCCTTCGGGATGACGCGGGGTTAGGGATTCGTTCGAACCGAGCCATCACACGGAAATCTGATTCCCCTGCCGTCCGCGGCCTCAACCAAAACCATTACGGCTTACGCAGCGGGCCGGCAATCGGGGCTCCCGGGGCTGTTCCTGGCTTTACCGGCGATTCCGCGGCGCCTCCAAGACTCAGGTCACTGGACCAACTATCGGCCACGATCTTCCAATCGCCGTTGGCTTGACGATTGAGGAGAACCAGATACTTGCCGCGCTCCTCACGACGCTTGCCGACAGCGCTCGGGACCAGCGATTTGCAGCGTCCAGTCTCGTAACCGTAGTCGCCAAATAATTCCGCCCGCTGGGGATCCATTTCCACCTCGCTCATCCCGGCATCAAGCAGTCCGAAGAAAAATTCGCGAATGGCTGCTGCCCCGCGCACTTGCGGCACATTCGGCCGCAGCACGGTGGCATCCGGAACATAAAGGTCCACCAGGTCGTCCAGTTGTTTTGTGTTGCAGGCCAGCGCCCAATCCTGGGTCGTCTTGCGGAGAGCGATTTCGGCCCGGCTCAGCGACGCTCCGCCGAGCGGGGCACGCACTCTGGCGATGTCACGACCAGCACCGCCACCGCCGGCCGGCCGCACATCGGGACTGGCCGCCAGCTCCATGCCCCCGGCGGACGAGAAATAGTGGTGGTGATAATGATGATGGTAGTGATGGTCGCCGGGTACTTCAGCAACCGGTTTGGGATCGGGCGACGCGCTTTCCGCCCCCTCCGGCGCTTTCTGCAAGGGGACGCCGCAGTTGGCGCAGAAGCTGTTTCCCTTACGATTCGCACTTCCGCAGAGCGTGCAAGTCTGCCGCCCGGCGCTTTCAGGTTCAGAGGTTACTTTCACTGATTCTTCCACGCTTTGCTCGAGGGCGAACTGCTGCATGGCCCGGAGCACGGCAGTTTTGGATTGAGCGACCAGTTTGGGATCATCCATGCCTGCCCGCGTCCCCCGCTTTCCAGTCTTGTCCCAGACACCCCAGCCCAGAGCAAGTACCGGCCTCGCTCATTCTAGTCGAAAACTTTCCTAGCGAATGGAAAACTCCACCTTGGCCTCTGCCTCGGTTGGTACACCATTGCACAAGGCGGGACGATAACGCCATAAGCGCACGGCATCAAGGATGGTACGGTCTTCGTTGGGTCCGGCGCTCTCCAGAATCAAGGCGCTATGCACTCGGCCATCGGTCCCGATAATGAAGCTGACGCTGACTTTCGAATTCAACTCGGTTTCGTCCAGCAAGGGATCGGGCGTGGCCAGCGCTTGCGGAGGCTGCACCGCTCCGCATTCGGCCCGAGCAGCAGGGTGTGTCATAGCGGCAAATTCGGAGTCGTGCACGGCCGAACTCCACAGGCGATGTTCCCGCTCAGCCAGCGAAACTTGACGCCTGCAATCCGCTCGGGAACAGGCGCAATCGAGCCGAGGCACAGGGCCGGGAGAAACAATCCAGGTTAGAAGCCACAATCGGCGAAACGGCATGTTGCGTATTCCCTCGCGAAGGGTGGTAACGAGCCACGCTCCGATGTGCCTGTATCGAGGGGCAATCGACATGCCCAAGAGATATTGTGTAAGTAATTGATATAAGAAGAGTTGCTTCGACTGTGAGACGGGTCTTACGACATCAGGATGAAAACCGTTGCAGTTTTGGATGAAGGGGCGAGTGTTGGCGGCAGGCGCGGAGGGCAAACACCTTTCGAAGGCTTCCCGCACAGTATGATCCGAGCTGATTTTTCGGTACATTGAGTCCAAGTATCTTTCGCGTGTTCGAACCAAGGGGGGATCATCCTGTTTTCTCATCGGCTGTCTTCGTTTCGGGGGACATCGCTCACGCTGCTAGTCCTGGTGACCGCGTTACTTTGTCTGGCAGCGCCGCTGACGCTATTAGCCCAGAGTTCTGCATCCCGCCAGATCTCCGGCGTCGTCACCGATCAAACTGGCGCCGCGATTGTTGGCGCTGAGGTCGTGTTCAGCAGCGGCTCCTCTTCGGCGACGCTGGTCACCGACGAGCGGGGCGGCTTCGTATTTTTCCAGAGCTTGTGGCGGAATCTGGAGTGGTGAGAGTTTCCGCCGCCGGATTTCAGGTCCGCAGCGTGGACTGGCGCGCCGGTGCAAAGCCTCTTCAGATCGTGTTGCTGCCCGCTTCGGCAGCGGAGCAGGTGACGGTCACGGCCAATCGCACGGGTGTGCGGGCAGTTGAAAATGCTACCAGCGTTACCATTCTTTCCGCCCAGGACCTGGATACGACGGCTGCGTTCCGAACGGACGACATCCTGCGCCAGGTACCGGGATTCAGCCTCTTTCGTCGCACCACCAGTCGCACCGCGAACCCGACCACGCAAGGCGTCTCGCTGCGGGGACTGGGCGCGAGCGGCGCCAGCCGTGCCCTGGTGCTCAGCGACGGATTCCCTTTGAACGATCCCTTCGGCGGCTGGGTGTACTGGGACCGCGTGCCGCGCGTGAGCATTGGCAGCATCGAAGTGGCCAGCGGCGGCGCCTCCCATCTCTACGGGTCAGATGCGCTCGGGGGAGTCATCAATATTATTCGGGCGCCCGTCGACCGGAACGCAATTTCGCTCGAAGCTGCCTACGGGAATGAGAACTCGCCCGATCTCTCTCTGGCCGCCAGCAGGAGCATGGGACCGTGGGCCATCGGCCTGACCTCGGAACTTTTCCGCACCGACGGCTACATCGCCGTGCCCTCTGACTTGAGGGGCACGGTGGATACGCCCGTGAATTCGCGAAGACGCCAGCGGCGACCTCACGGTGCGTCGCAAGTTTGGCGACAGCGGCAGTATCTTTGTTCGTGGGTCCCTGTTTGGCGAATCACGACACAACGGCACTCCGCTGCAAGTCAACAGCACCACCATTCGCGAACTCGACCTCGGTGGGAACTGGGATGGGCATGAGCTGGGCGCATTCGCACTTCATGCCTATGCCAGCCGTCAGAGTCTGGACCAATCTTTCTCGTCGATCGCTTCTAACCGCAACAGCGAAAACCTGACTCGCACTCCAGAGCGTTCCTGCCCAGCAGGTAGGATTTTCCGCGTCAATGGCAACACTCTCTGGGGACGCGCCAGCACCTGGTGGCGGGAGTGGAGGAATCGGACGTTCACGGCCAAACCGATGAGCAGGGATTCTTCGGCGGCCATCCTACCAGCACCTCCGCGGGCGGAGGGCGCGAGGTGAACTGGGGCGCCTATCTCGAGGACATTGTCCGCGTAACTCCGGGCTGGCTGCTCACGGCCAGCGGACGAGTGGACCACTGGCAGAACTTCGATGCCTTCGCCCCTCCTAATCCTGCGCAACCAGTGGGCATCGGCTCCGCTCCCCGATCGCAGCGAGACTTTCTTCAGCCCCCGTCTGGCGCTTCTGCACAAGCTCACCAGCAATGTCTCGCTTACCGCTTCGGGTTACCGGGCTTTTCGCGCACCCACTCTGAACGAGCTCTACCGCGGTTTTCGCGCAGGCAATGTGTTTACCGAGATTCAACTCCAACCTTCGCGCCGAACGCCTGACCGGCGCGGAAGGCGGCGCCATCGTGACCGGCTGGAACCAGCGCGTGATGCTGCGCGGAAATTTCTTCTGGAACCAGATCACCCGCCCCGTCGCCAACGTCACGCTGACCACCACTCCCAGCCTGATCACCCGGCAGCGCCAGAATCTGGGAAGCACGCGTTTCGCAAGGAGTGGAACTGGAAGCCAGCGGACGCCTGAGCAATTCGGTGACGCTCTCGGGCGGTTACGAATACACCGACGCCACGGTGACCAGTTTCACCGTCGACCCGGCTCTGGCCGGACTGAATCCGAGTCTGGTAGGCCTCGATGTTCCGCAGGTTCCCCGCCACCAGTTCACTTTCCAGGCGAGCTACTCCCGGCCGTTTCATTCTTCTCGGAGTGCAGGGGCGCTTCGGCGGGAACCAGTTCGACGACGATCAGAACACACTTCTGCTGCGGCGCTATTTCGTCCTGGACGCGACCGCATCGCACACGCTGCGTCACGGAGTGGAATTATTTGTCGCGGTGGAGAATCTGACCAACCAGCGTTACGACGTCGGACGAACCCCGGTGCTGACGGTCGGTCCACCGATTCTCGCCCGGGCCGGCCTGCGGCTGCAATTCGGAGCGAGATAGGGCCTTGCGGCGCGGGTACCCTCGCCCGCGAGAGTCAACTGATCGTCACCAGCGCCACACACATATGCCAGCGCGCGGAAGTCACGTGCCGCACGCGCGAGCCGTACTGGCCGCGATTCGATCCGAACCTCTATTGGACGGAGCTGCCTACCGAGGAGAAGACGTTGTTGGCATTGCTGCCCACCAAACGTATGGTGCCCACCACGATCACCAGAATCACCGCCAGCATCACCGCGTATTCAGCGATATCCTGACCCTGATCCTCATTCCACAAATTACGCACGATGCTCATCATGCTTCCAGCCTTTCTATGCGAACCAGTGCCCGCCTGCGCGAGGCTGATCCAGGGGAGTTTGTGAGGCAAGAGCCTCAAAGGCTGGTGGGTAAAGCGGCTGGTGCTTACCGTGATTGCGTGTGATTCTGCGCCCAGCGGGCAGTCCATGTCAAGACAATGCTGAGGAATTGTCAAGACTCGATAGAAATGTCCCCATTGTTAACTCGATAGAAATGTCCCCTTTTTTGCTGTGAACGAACAACATCGCAGTGGCAGAGTGTGAGCCAGGTTAGGGGGCGCGGGGGGAAGGGGCGGCGTGATGAGCCCCTTCCCCTCGCTCATCGCTTGAGTGGACTCCACTGTGCGCATTGCGTCTTTTTGGCCCGCCTTTTCTCTTTTTGTGCGGGTCCTCGTTTTCCAGAGAAAAATTTCGCGCCAGGATCGAATAAGAGCGACGATTCCCAACTGCGTGGACCCATAGCATCTGCCGCTTTGGCCCTCGTGTTGGTCACGGCGGCGAGAATTCACAGCGAAGCTGCCATGCGCGCCCGCATCTCTGCTTTCGCCGGCCAATTCGGTTTCATGGTGCGGTAATCTCGACGCCAAGGATGATCCTGGCTCGGCTTGTGCGCCTTTGCGAACGATGGAACCGCGACCGTGTCTTTGGCGCTGTCTTCCACTTTTTGTTTTCTGGCTTCAGCAAGCTCTTGGAAGGCGTGGCGTTCCCCGCGGTAGTACACCTCCGTAGTTCCATCTTCCCACTCACAAACTAGTGCTTTGGCCTGGGTTGGACCGTAGTGTCCATGCTTCGGTTGCAATTGCAAAAATCGTCCATGGTGCCGCACCACCCAATCGTTGCCGATCCCCCGCTGGGTCTCCAAGCGGAAGATCCGCTGCAGTTCGCTGCGGCTCGGCCGTCGTCCGTGGTAGTCTTCCTCCTCTGCGGCAGTTTGCGCAAAGCGTCGGTTGTGCTGCGGCAGATACTCCTGCTCCAAGTACTGGTTCGCAGCCTCATAGCTGGCGATCTGTTTCCGCCGCAGCTTCTTCACCAGCCGATCCTGATGCACCCCATGGTTGCGCTCCACCCGTCCCTTGGCTTGCGGCGAACTGGCGGCAACGATGCGAATTCCCAGCTTCTGACACATGCGCCCGAACTGCGTAACCGGGACCTCTCCTCGCAACTGCTCGGCGGGTGTGGCCTTTCGCTTGTACACATTCTTCCAATCGGTGTAGAGCGCGCGGGGCACGCCATATTTCTCAATCCAGACCTGCAACACCCCGGCTGCCGCCCATATCGTCTCTTCTTTCCCCAGACGAGCCTGCGTCCTGCTCGTGGCATCGTCCACCATGTCCATCAAGCAGCCTCCCGGACCACGCCCTTCCAGCCAATCGTGAAAACTGCCATCCAACTGCACCAGTTCGCCAAAGTGGGATTTGCGCTCTCTGCGTGGGCAGTGTTTTTTGCGCTTCCGCTGCCGACTCCATAGGCGTTCCGCCAACATCCAGCGGCGCAACGTCTCGTGATCCATCACAATGCCATCTTCCTCGGCCAAGTGTTCGGCCGCCAACGTCGGCCCGAATCTCTCCTCCTCCGAGCCGGAATATTTCTTCTTGATTAAATGCAGTACTCGACGCCGCAGTTTCATCGGCTTACCCCGATTGGAGGGCCGACCGGCGTTGCCATGCTTCAGCCCCTTCCTGCCCACCTGCCGATAGCACCGCCACAGCCTTTTCGCGTGACGATAGCTCAGTGCAAGCATTACGGCTGCATCGGTCAGCTTCAAATCCCCACTGGCGACTCGCCCCATGACTTCCACCCGCTCCAGCTCACGACTGCTCATGCCTGTCCTCTTCAACGAGACCTCCTGGCTGGAGGTCTCAGTCTAAGGGGACATTTCTAACGAGTCCGCGAGGGGACATTATCAAAGAGTTTCAACAGACAATGCTGAGGAATTATTCAGCCTGCCTGCTTCCGAAGGAAGCCGTGGGCGGCAAAGATCTGCTCTTTGGAATCTCACGCTGAATGAAGCACTGACTTTGCGCTGCTGCGCGCCGCCGTGACACCTAGTGGTGCATGAACATTTTCGCCCATGGCAGCAAATCCCAAGTTTGCCAGAAGACGCGCATTTCTTCCGGAGAACCAAGCGAGACGCGAATGTAGGTATCCAGAGGCGGGAAATGGCGTCCGATCAGGATGTTGTGCTTGCGGAAATGCTCGATGACCTCGGTCGCAGGGTGTTCGACGTTCATCATCACGAAATTGGCCTGAGAGTCGATGGGTTTCAACATCCGACCGTTGGCGTCGTTGAAAAACTCCTGCCGGTCGTTGCGATTGCGCGCAACAAATTCACGTACTCCCGCAGTGTCATCGAGCGCTACGCCCGCGACTTCCGCCACAATCGCATTCAGGCCGTCCTGGGTTATGAATGGCCGCATTTTCTCGATCACTGCGGGGTGGGCCACGGCGTATCCCAGTCTCAATCCTGCCAGGCCAAATACTTTGGAGAAAGTACGGGTCACGATCACCCTGTCGTCGGTAATCGGATGATCGATAAAAGAAGAGTACATCGCGGACGGTAAAGCGTATTGATGATAGGCCTCATCAATCACGACCCGCACGGTCGCGGGAAGCTTGCCGATAAACGTCTCCAGATCGCGCCGGGGAGTAAGGGACGCGGTGGGATTGTTGGGGTTGCAGATATATAGCAGTCCGGTGGAAGGGCCCACCCGCGCGAGCATGCCGTCGAGGTCGTGCGCGAATTTCGAGGTGAGGTGCACGCTGACAACTTCGGAACCAACGGACTTCGCGTACTCCTCGAGCGCTTCGAACGTTGGCAAAGCTTGTATCATTTGGCGGCCGTTTCCGAGAAAGGCGCAAGCCGCGACGCGAAGTATTTCCGTGGAGCCGCATCCCATGAGCACCTGCTCGGGCCTCACATGGTGGAAGTTTGCGATCCGCCCTACCACGTTGTCGTACTGCCTGAAGGGATACCGGTTTGCCTTGCCGGTCGCGCTATCCTTGGCTACCGACGGACGTAGACATCTCGTTGCTGTCCAAACATAGGTCTCCGATTGCGCTCGTCCGGGCGGGCTCTGCCGTGTAGGCGGTGCCGAAACTTTTCCCAAAGGCAGGCGGAGGGCCGCTCCTGTGGCAGCAGCACCAATGCTCAGCGAGCGAAGAAAATCCCTTCGCGACTTGATCATGCGGGTCTCCTGCAACCGTTGACCGCTAAAGACATTGATCACCACTTTCCTACGCAAATACGTCTGCCTCTCGAAAAGCAACCCCCACGCTATCTTTTGCGGAGACAATCGGAGGACCGGCGAGTTGCCAGTCAATCTTCAGGGTGGCGTCGTTCCATGCGATCGTGCGCTCCGCCGCGGGATCATAGAAGTCAGTGGCTTTGTAAAGTACGTGAGCACCCTTCGGACAGAACGCGGAAACCGTGGGCGAAACCCGGCGGAATCCACAACATTTGTTTACTCGTATCCGAGAGGTTGACTGCGTACCACTGCCCGAAAGTCGGTGAACTCCGGCGCAAGTCTACGGCCACGTCGAGAATCTCGCCCACCGGAACGCGTATCAACTTGCCCTGGGGACGAACCTGATAATGCAAGCCACGCACCACGTTGGGCGACGAAAACGAGTGGTTGTCCTGCACAAAGCGCTCGGCAATACCCGCTTGCGCCATGGTTCTTTCGTTGTAGCTTTCCAGAAAAAAGCCTCGGGCGTCACTGAACACCTTGGGCTCGAGAATGAGCAATCCTGGCAGCGCGGTTGGGCTGACCTTCATAATGAAAACGATCGTCTGAACAGCCTCTCAGAACACCCTTTCCCGGAGTAGTTGTTGCAAGTAGACGCCGTAACCATTGCTCTTCATTGAGGCCGCCGTGTCCTCCAGTTGCTGGGCCGTAATGTATCCGTTGCGGAATGCAATCTCTTCCGGACACGCGACCATCAGACCCTGGCGAGTCTCGATCGTTTGTATGAAAAGCGAAGCTTCCAGCATCGTCTGGTGAGTCCCGGTGTCCAGCCACGCCATCCCTCGGCCCATGACCTCGACGTCCAACTGTTTGCGTCGGAGGTATTCTTTGTTGACGTCGGTGATCTCGAGCTCCCCACGGGCAGAGGGCTTGAGGGATTTGGCGATGTCGATTACCTGATTGTCGTAGAAATAAAGTCCGGTGACGGCGTAACGCGATTTCGGCGCTTTCGGCTTCTCTTCCAAACTCAGGGCCTTGCCCTTGGCATCGAATTCCACCACGCCGTAGCGTTCGGGATCGTGCACCGGATACGCGAATACCCGCGCGCCCACATCTTGCAGACAGGCTTCCCGGACGGTCTTGGCGAGGTCGTGTCCATAGAAGATATTGTCACCCAGCACCAGCGCACAACATGAAGAGCCTATAAATTTCTGGCCCACCAGAAACGCCTGCGCGATCCCGTCCGGCCGCGGCTGCACGGCGTACTGAAAACTCAAACCGAAGCGCGTTCCGTCACCCAGGAGTTGTTCGAACCTGGGTGCGTCTTGCGGCGTGGAAATGATGAGAATGTCGCGGATTCCCGCCAGCATCAGAGTCGAGAGCGGGTAATAAATCATGGGCTTGTCATAAATCGGAAGCAGTCCCTTGCATACGGCATGAGTCACGGGATAAAGACGGGTGCCCGATCCGCCCGCCAGAATGATGCCCTTATACCCGGATTGCGTGGGATTCTGCGTAGACATGAAGAAATGAAGCCGCTGTTTGAAGTGCCCTTCCGAGACCGCAACCATTCACTGTAACTAGATTACTGCATTCCTGTCGTTCAACGATAGCTTCGACCGTGACGGCTCAGGCACGCGTCGAGCCCGAGTGAACTCGCACGACACATGTAATCTTTCGCTGCATCTCTCATCCAACACGATTCCCAAACCTCGGAATGTTGGTTGGGTGACGGCATCGGCCACCGCTGCCGCGACGTCTCTCAGGTAACTAGTGTTCCATTTTGGTAATGGCCGTCTGGCCGCCGCTTGCATTCACTTCCGGTATCTACCGTGTCACCAACCCTCAGAGCACACTGCACTTGGCTGCACTATTCCACGTTTCGGTCTATTCCCCGGATTGGCACTCGGAATGGTGCAGAGCACCTAAATCCCCCGCCGTATGGCCGTACGGCTTTAGAGGTCATCCGTGAAGGAGCTCAGCACCCGCGGCAAACTGGTGGTGGTTCTTCTCTCTCTTTCAACTATGTTCGGCTGTGGGGCCCTCGAGGCCAATCAACCTGGGGTTCAGTCGTCGACCGGACTTATCGCCACATCACCCGTTCTCAATTTCGGCACCGTCCCGGTCGGAACTACTGGAGTGCTCACCAATACCATCGTCAATAACACCCAGTCCCCGATCACCCTCACCCGCGCTCAGGTTGACCACGCCGATTTCCAGATTACCAGTCCGAAACTTCCGCTGACGTTGGCAGCCGGTCAGCGCACAGCTCTCCAGATCGCATATTCGCCGCAGAGTAGCGGCAGCTCCCAGGGCAGAGTCGTGCTCACCAGCAATGTAACTCGCTTTACCAGCACCTTCACCATGAAGGGGACGGCAACAATTTCATCTCGGATCAGGCTGGATCCGGCGAGCATCAGCTTTGGAAACGTTCAGACGGGCAAGACCCAAACCCAGGCCGCCACGTTGACCAATTCTGGAAGAATGGCCGTAACCATCACTCGCATTGCGGTCTCGGGAACAGAATTCGCTCTGAGCGGACTGACTCTGCCCATGACGCTGCAGGGAGGGCAAAGCGCGCCCGTCTCGGTAAACTTTACGCCCCGCTTCAAACGGTGCCGTCCGAGGCACCATTTCTTTAATCGGTACAATTTCGATGAACCGTCCGAAACGGCGGCCGACTCCGTTTGGAGGACGAGGCAGCCAGACCGTCGTCGCGTTAACCACCTGGCCAACAGCCCTCAATGTGCCGGTTTCAGGCACCGGGATGGCCGTCTGGCCAACTTGTGGTTTCGCCCGCGAGTCTTGCTTTGGGCAAAGTTAGAATTGGTGCCAGCCAGACCCTATCGGCAGCCCTTATCAACTCCGGCAGCATGAACGTCACCGTACGCAACGTAACCGTAAGTGGCCGGGGCTTCAGGATGAGCGGAATCACTTTTCCCCTGACCCTGGCGGCTGGCCAGCGCAAGGGCTTTGCGGTCACATTTACACCGCAAGCGGCCGGTAGCTCCAGCGGAAGTCTCGCGGTCACGAGCGATGCCGCGAACTCAGTCGTAAGCGTGCCTGTTTCAGCGACGGCAACCGACCTCGGCATACTTATCTCGAATCCTTCCAGCCTTAGCTTCGGAAGCGTGCAGGTTGGTCACGGCCAGACTATGTCGGGAACGCTAACCAACTCTGGAAGCGCCAGCGTGACCGTGTCGCAGGCTAATGTTTCCGGCTCGGGCCTCACGATTACCGGCCTGAACCTGCCGTTAACCCTGGCCGCCGGCCAAAGCACAGCTTTCAGCGTGAGCTTCAACCCCAAATCAGGTGGGTCGGTCAGCGGCGTGCTCACGATCGCCAGTGATGCCGCCGACTCTGGGCTCACCGTGCCAATCGCGGCCAATGGAGTGACAGCCGGAGCGCTTACCTCCGCACCGGCGAGCCTCAGCTTCGGCAGTGTGCAGACGGGCAACCCTAAGACCATAGCGGAGACGCTGACGAACTCCGGCGGATCCAGCATCAGCATCACTCAGGCCAACCTCACGGGCGCTGGGTTCACTCTTAGCGGCTTGACCCTGCCCATTACTCTGAGCGCAGGTCAAAGCAAGACTTTCAACGTGACCTTCACCCCGCAAGCAGGCGGGTCGACCAACGGAAGTCTCTCGATCGCCAGCAACGCCTCCAACCCCACACTCGGTATTCCGCTGGTCGCTAACTCTGTCACCCCTGGTGTGCTGAGCACCAGCGATTCCAGCCTCGACCTTCGGCAGCGTGCAGGTCGCCGGCAGCGCCACCCAGTCGGAGACCCTGACGAACACCGGCGCGTCGAGCGTGACCGTCACTCAAGCGACTGTTTCGGGCACAGGCTTCCGCATTACCGGATTAAACCTTCCCATGACGTTGAGCCCGGGGCAAAGCTTTACCTTCGGCACCGTATTCACTCCGACTAGTGGTGGCAGCAAGACGGGATCGATTTCCGTGGTTTCCGACGCCTCCGATTCCACGCTCACTATTTCCCTGGCGGGGACGGCGGCTGTGTCTGGTCAACTGGCCGTGAGCCCGGCCACGCTCAGCTTTGGCAACGTCACCGTGGGACAAACCAAGAGCCTGACGGCCACGCTCACTGCCAGCGGCTCCAGCATCACGGTGTCAGACGCCGGCATGAGCACTTCCGAGTTCAAGGTGAGCGGGCTTTCTCTCCCGCTCACTCTGGCGGCCGGACAGAGCGCGTCGTTCACTGTAATCTTCATTCCCCAGTCCAGCGGAACCGCCTCCGCCAGCGGATCTTTCACCAGCAACGCTTCCAATTCGTCCGCGGTTCAGGCTCTGACCGGCAACGGCGCCGCAGCAACGCAACACAGGGTGGCTCTGTCCTGGACTCCCAGCACCACCAGCAACGTTGTCGGCTACAACGTCTATCGTGGCAGCTTACGACCGGCGGGACCCTATTCCAAGATCAGCTCCATGAATGCCGACACCACCTATACCGACAGCTCGGTTCAGGCCGGCCAAACTTACGTCTACGTCACCACCGCGGTAGATGGTTCTGGAAAAGAAAGCGCGAACTCGAATCAAGCCCTGGCTGTGATTCCGAGTCCCTAAGGTTTGCAAACCAATGAGTGGGGAGCGTGAAGATTTTCACGCTCCCGTTCCACCCCTTGCCCCGGAGCAGCCTTCCACTCAACTTCCGACTCAAAACCAATTTGATCGATGGGACGGTAGTGCCCGCGGATTGAGCGGTATGTGCGACCCTTCCTGAAATATCTTCTAATGCTCAAATCACCGTTTCATCGGCGGGCGCCGCCAATCTTCCTATGCTGAGGTTAGAAAAGCTAAGACCCGAAGTTATGTACTACTGACATCTTCTCGTTTCTTGGCTGCCGGTTTAACTTTTTGACACCGCTTCCTGGGTTCCCTTCAAAGTGGGATCCGCTTCGCGCGAGTTGCTGAAACCCGCAATTCACGCGCTGTAGAAGTCCCAAATCACCCGAATATCGCAGCGCCGGACACCAGGTCTGGCATTGCGTTCGTTGCCAGACAATTTTTATTGCGAGGAGCAATCGGCAGATGTACGGACGACTGTTTTTAGGCATAGCTATCTTGACGACGGCAATCTCGATCGGTTGCGGCGGTGGAAGCGGCATGAATCGGAACGCGGCAGCTGGCGAGCTCGCCATATCCCCGGCGACGCTGAACTTTGGCAACGTGGCGGTGGGCGCCAGGAAAGGCCAGGATGTCGCTCTGACTGCGGGCGATTCAAGCATCAGGGTGGCTTCGGCCGACTGGAACGGAGAAGGATACTCAATCAGCGGGATCGTGTTTCCGGTTACCGTACCGGCTGGCCAGAGCGTTCACTTTAGAGTGACGTTCGAACCGCATCAGGCTGGAGGCTCGGCCGGAAACATCCGTCTGGTGAGCAACGCTTCGAACTCTCCGCATGCAGCGTTCAGCGGTAAAGGAACACAAGTGGGACAGCATAAAGTGACTCTTGCCTGGGCCTCCGCGGCCGTAGCAGTTGGCTACAACATCTACCGTAGTGCAGCAGCCAATGGCCCTTACACGAAGATAAATGTCTCTCCGCATCCCACATCAACCTTTACCGACGCTTCCGTGGTAGGCGGAGAAATATACTTCTACATGACCACTGCAGTGAGTAAGGGCGGCCGGGAGAGCAATTACTCAAACCAGGTTCGAGTTGCGATTCCGAACTCCTGATCATCCAGGTTTTCAAACTGCTGGGTTTTTAAACTGCTGGGACGTGCCCGGAGCCGGAATCTCAAGTTGCTGAAAGAACACATCCGACATGTTTGTGTCGTAGTGCTGGCCGGTATGAATCAGAGCTTGCTTGATCTTTGGATACTGTCCGAGCGCGCTTAGCACCGGCGCGACCTTCATCAGATTTGGACGCGCACCGACTACGTGAAGAATATGCAATGCAGGACCCCTACCGCCGAGTGTACTATCGCCCAGGCCTGAGTCGATTGCCTTTGGCAACGCTACTTTGCCTCAATCCCCGGCAGGAACGTCTTCGTTCCGGCCAGCCCTGCCACTCCGCCGGGAAGCAAACCCCACCAGTCGCGCGGGCTTTTCGGTCGTGGGCGCTATTTTGACCTGCCCCCATCTTTCAGCACACAGTTAAGCCCACATTTCCTTTTTGAAGTCCGTGTAAGTGGTCGTATGATCGAGCCAACGCCAGTAGTCATGCGGCTTTGAGAGCAAAACGAACTCTGCGGAGGCTCTACCCAGTGGGTGAGACACAAAATCAGTCCTTTCAGCTCTCGTTCAACCCTTCTTTGAGAATCGATTTCCAAGGCTCTCGCGTCACTTCCGACGGTGGTCTGCTGGTGCGAGAATTGGATGAACGCTTGGGATTGAGTGCACTCATTGCCAAAAACATGATGGACGACCGGCGCGGCAAAAACACTCAATTACCGTTCCCGGATTTGCTGCGACAGTCCATCTACAGTCGCTTGGCAGGGTACGAGGATCTGAACGATGCGGAGCGCCTGTCGCAAGACCCGACGTTCCGGTTGATCGACTCCGAGAAGATCTGGGAGCGTGGGGCAGCGTTGCCTTCGCGCCTCCATTGGTTCGAGACCGAGGTGCTGAGCCAAGACGAGAACCTGGAAGGTCTGAGCCGAATCAATCGGGAGCTGATTGGGAAAGCGGAGGCCATCGATTCAGCCCAGCGGGTGGTGCTGGATATGGACAGCACGGAAATCCCGGTCTACGGAGAACAGGAGCACAGTGCCTACAACGGACACTTCGAGTCAACCTGCTATCACCCGCTGCTCCTGTTCAACGGGGAAGGAGACTGTCTCGGTGCGAAGTTGCGACCGGGCAACGTGCATAGCGCCGAGGACTGGGAGGAAGTGCTTCTGCCGGAAATCGAGCGCCAGCAGGAACTGGGCAAGGAAGTTGTGTTTCGAGCCGACGCCGCGTTTGCCAAACCGGAGATCTACGAAGCGATGGAGGATCTCGGGGTGAAATACGCGATTCGGCTTCCGGCGAACGATAACCTGCTGGGGGACATCGAGGAACTGCTGACGCGTCCGGCGGGGCGGCCGTCACAAACCCATCGTGTGGTACAAGGGCTTTCTCTATCAGGCTGCCAGTTGGAAAACGGCAAGACGGGTCGTGGCGAAGGTGGAGTACCATGCCGGGGAGTTGCTTCCGCGACTAGGTTTCATCGTGACCAACCTGGAGACGCCGAACCGAGCAGTGGTGCACTTTTACAACAAGCGCGCGACGGCGGAGCAGTGGATCAAGGAGGGAAAGCAGGCGGTCAAGATGACTCGTCTTTCCTGTCACCGTTTTCGCTCAAACCAAGTGCGGCTGGCGCTGAGCCTGTTGGCCTACAATCTGGGGAATTTGTGGCGGCGTCTGGGTTTGCCGAGAGGGATTGAGAACTGGTCGCTGACCAGTCCGCAACAACGGCTGGTGAAGATCGGAGGACGGCTGGTCAAACATGCGCGTTACTACTGGCTACTGCTGGCAGAAGGACATCTGAACCGGCGACGGTTCGGGGCGATGCGGGATCGGATCACGCTCCTGCCGGTACCCAGGGGATAGATAACGGTGGCCAGGTCGGCAGCGAAGTCTGTCTGCAGCGAGTTGGAGTAAGGAGAGGTGTTTGCAAAAGTGGCGGAATACCGTGCAATTTTCGGCAGTTCTGGTGCGGATCTCGGAGCGTAGTGCGTATGCAAATTGTTTCATACTATCGGCGAACAGCGGGATGGGTGTAGGTTGAGGACTGTTTTTGAACCAAAAAGGAGATTCCGGCTTAAACCTGTCATCTTTATTTCTATGTGGATGAGACAATCGAGGCTGGTCAGGCGGCAGCTCAAGTTGTCGTCGACTTAGGCCTTAATAATGGGATGGTTTCGTCTCAACCCGACCAAGGTTGATCTTACCTTATGTCAGTTTATTCACGAGTTAGCGAATCAAGAGGAATACAAATATGAGGAGAAGACTTGTAGAGATGTTGCCAGAGTTTGCCAGAAAGCCTCTCAGGAGAGTGAGAGCTTATGCAGGCAGATTGTCCTACCACGGAACTGGAAGATTCTGTCCTGTATGTGGTAAATCATCCAGGCGCTTTCGTGAGGCAGGATTGGTGCTACGTGAAGATGCTCAGTGCGTGCATTGCAATGCCCTCGAGCGCCATCGATTATTCTGGCTGTATATTCTTAAAAAGACTGATCTCTTTGACGGCAGATCCAAAACAATGTTGCACGTTGCGCCGGAACCTTTTTTTGAATCAAAATTTAGGAAGTGTCTCGGGGGCAACTATATAACCGCCGATCTAGTCAACCCACGCGCCGTTGTGAAGATGGACATCACGGATATTAGATACCCAGATCAATCGTTCGACATAGTCTACTGTAGTCATGTGCTGGAACATGTACAGGATGACAGGCGAGCGATGAGAGAGTTCCATAGAGTTCTCAAGACAAATGGTTGGGCTATATTGCTTGTGCCCGTCAGTGCTGAAGAAGAGACATTCGAAGACCCGACGATTATTGAGCCTTCAGAACGCTTAAAGGCATTTGGACAAGAAGATCATGTCAGGAGATACGGCCGAGACTATATTGATAGATTGCGCGAAGCGGGGTTTAAAGTAGAAGTTACAACAGTTGACGATTTCATTGATAAAGACGACGCAGTCCGAATGGGGTTAACACCTGGAAGTGGGGAAATCTACTGCTGCAGAAGGTGAGCGGGGTTCACGGATTGGCGCTTCATCCTGACCTGCCCTCGAAAAACTCAACCAGCCAGAATTGAGGTCCTCACGTCGCTTGAGTGGCTCGGGTTTTCTGTGCCATCGCTAAAGTGAGTTTTCGGTTTAAGTACGATTTCAGCGAAATTGATCGGTTCCTTTTTCTGTAACACCTTCAAGGTGAGTTTTCGGCAGGTTGTGAGCGTCCTGCAACATCACCTTGTCCAACGTCAGCTCCGCCAGCAACCGCTTGACTCGTCCATTCTCTTCTTGCAGTTGTTTGAACTGGAGGACCTGGTCTGTTTCCAGCCCCTTGTACTGTTTCTTCCACCGATACAGAGTCCGCTCCGAGATCCCCACTTGCCGGATCAGTTCTGCCACCGGCACCCCCTACCTCGGCCTGCTTCAACAGCCACGATCTGTTGTACAGAAACACGGTTCCTCTTCACGGCAAATCCCCCTTCCTCAGGTACTGGATTTTGCCGGAAAACCCTCACTGTGTGTCAGAAATCGGGTGACGTGCCCCCGTTCGATGTTCCAGGTCGAGTGTGAGTTCTCAGCAAAAGCAACTAGAGGCAGGCCAACAAAAGGAGGATGTGGAGCTGTGGAGCGTCGATTCCGCCCCAGATCCGCTTTACAACATTCTAAGGCGTATAGCCTTTTGTGCTGGCGCCTCAAAGTATCTATAAATCAAATATGAGGCCAATAGAGTCGTAGATACAAACAAGCCAAGCAACATTGGGCTGTACAAAGGCATTGGCATTTTTGTATCGAGAAGATTGTCGCGATAGTGAGTTGAATTGGGAAGTGAATAAGATAGCTTTCTCCCGTTTAGGGTTACGGGTACATTGCTCGCATACCCTTCCAGGGGTCTCATGAACAAAGTGGAATTCGATCCGCCAGGAACTCACCTGTTGCTAGATGTAGCTCACGTTGCAGTGCGTTCGCGAATAATTCTCTTTTGGAAGCACCGCGGGGATGCACGGACGGATGTTTCCAGGCTTTGCCATTTTGAAGACGGCCATCTCGATCGGATTTCGTGAGCACTGCGTACGAGGCTGCAGCCCCGACGCGCTTCTGATCTTGACTGAGTGGGAAGAGCTCTGTGCTCGGCCTCGACCGCATTTTCAAACTTCTGAATGTCCCACCGACGTGGTGGACGCCCGTGGCTTTACCTAGCGCCGGGCCGGCTGTCTGGAGGCCCGTCCTTCCGGCCAGCCTCGCCCTCTTCCCGCAAGCGAATCTTACTAGCGGCGCCACAGCTAGTGGTGCATAAACTTCTTGGACCAGGGGATCAAATCCCAAGTCTGCCAGAAGGCCTTCATATCGTCGGAAGTGCCCAGCGAGACCCGAATGTAATTGTTCATGGGCGGGAAATGATGTCCGATCAGGATCTTATGCATCCGGAAATGCTCGATAACCGGGTTCGCCGGATGCTGAATATTCATCATTACAAAGTTGGCGTGAGAATCGATGGGCATCAGCATGCGAACCCCAGCCGAATTGACGAACTCCTGGCGATCGTTCCTATTGCGCCTGATGAACTCTCTTACGCCCTCGGTATCGCTGAGAGCCACGCCCGCAACTTCCCCCATGATCGCGTTCAGACCGTTTTGCGTGACGAACTTCCGCATTTCCGCAATCGCCTTCGGCGCGGCCACTGCGTAGCCCAGCCTCAACCCGGCCAGGCCGTACACTTTGGAGAAAGTACGAGTCACGATCACTCTTTCATCATCCAGCGGATGGTCGATGAAAGACTCATAAAGCGCCGATTTGGTCACATAATCGTGGTAAGCCTCATCGATCACGACCCGGGCGGTCGCCGGAAGCCGGCTGATGAAAGTCTCCAGATCCTGTCGAGGAGTAACGGATGCGGTGGGATTGTTCGGATTGCAGATGTAGATCAGGCCGGTCGAAGGGCCCGCGTGCGCTAGCATGGCACCGAGATCGTGGGCGAAGGTTTGGTCAAGTGGCACAGACACAACTTCAGAACCGACCGACTTGGCATAGTCCTCGAGTGCTTCGAATGTCGGTGAAGCTTGAACGAACTGCCTGCCGGCGCCCAGAAACGCACAAGCGGCAACGCGGAGTATTTCCGTGGACCCGCAGGCGAAAAGCACCTGCTCCGGTTTCACTTGGTGGAAAGTCGCGATACGCTCCGTTAGTTCGTCATACTTCATAAACGGATATCGGTTCACCAAGCCGGTGGAGGAGCGTATGGTACTGGCCACTTTTGGCGTCGGACCATAGACATTCTCATTGCTATCCAGACGGATAAATCCGTCGCCTTTCCGGGCTCGGCTGGGTTCAGCGGCGGCCGAGATATCTCCCAGAGGCCAATGCACAGCCGCTCCAACCGCCGCGCCCATACCTAAGGAGCGGAGAAATTCTCTGCGTGATCTCGCCATGCGGAGCTCCTTCAATAATGCACCATTAATGACTCATTTCCCCACTCCCAAACTGCGAGCGGAATCAGGACCTCAAGTTGCGGAATGACACAGCGGACATGGCTGCGTCGCAGTGCTGTCCCGTGCGAATTAGAGTCTGCTTTCGCTTGTATCTCGACACGCCCAATATCCGCGCAACTTGCATACGATTCGGTGGCGAGTCTCCAAACGTGAAGAATATGGCTGCAAAAGTTCAAGCTCGGTCTGTGTCCACAACAACAGTTCCCGCTCAGATTCTACAGAAGATCGATTACGCGCTGTTCCAAATGCCTTGCTGATCGGCTAAAACTCCCGTGGTTGGCGTTAACTCGCCGGGTGCCCGAAGCTCCGGAGCACAAACAGCTATGTCGAGCCGCTCTGTGGCGATTCCGACGACGTCGGCCTGACTGAAGTGGGTTCGTGCCCTGGCGCGGCGAACTAAGCCTGTACTCTAGCGGCGGCTGCGGTCCTCCGGATTGAGTGTTGTGGGCAGGGCATGCCCACCCGGCAGAGGCTCGCCTGATGCTTTTCCAACCGACTGCCTCCAGTCTCTCAATTTTGTCGCGACTTGCTGCATATAGGCGGCGGCTTCGGCAGCATTTGAAATCTCTGCATAGATTTCCGGCTCCGCTGGAGAATTCGCCACATCCTGCTCTGGATGGTAGGGCGAGCCCACGGCCGAGGTCTCAGACGGTAGGCGCCAGGTCAGCTTCTGAATATCAAGGTCGGCCAGGACTTCATTGACCACGTCCGCATCGACGTTCTTTTTCCGCAGAGCGCAGGCGAGCGAGAGCGCATTGAAGCAGAAATTATTTATGTTTCGGGGTATGCCTTCCGTGGCGGTCGCGATGGCCTCATAGGCCTCACTGGTGAATAATAGGGCTGCCCCGGTACCCGGCAACGCGCAACCTGTGCTCCACATAATTCTTGACTTCCCCGTGAGAAAGCGGCGCCAGGCCCTGCACAATCGAGACGCGCTGGCGCAACTGGATCAAGCGCGGGCCGGCCAGCTTTTGAGCCAGGGCCGGCTGTCCCGCCAGAATAATGTGCATCAACTTGGCCTTTGAGGTCTCAAAGTTGGAGAGCAAACGCAGCGTTTCCAGCACCTCAGGTTCCAGATTTTGCGCTTCGTCCACCACGACGATGAGGCGATAGCCCTCCTGTGCGATCTGCACCAGGCGCTTGTTGAACTCGTCGTACATGCGGACCAGGTCCTGCGTGTCCTCCTCGCAGCCCAACTCGGCAAGCAGCAGGCGCATGAACTCCCGCGAGTTGCAATGGGTCTGAAAGAGAAATGCGATACGAGCGGAGGAGCGGAAGGTCTCCAGCAGATGGAACAACATGGTGGTCTTGCCCATGCCGGGGTGAGCAATCAGACCGATAAACCCACGATTAGCCTCGATGCCGTAGTACAGAGAAGCCAATGCTTCCTTATGAGCTTCGCTGAGAAACAGAAATCGCGGGTCGGGAGTTACACCGAAGGGCTGTTCCGCCAGTCCAAAAAAGTCTAAATACAAGTCTGCCCCCGCGCCCATCTCACAGAACAGTGGGATGGGAATGCCCGGTTCATGCGAGCTAGACGATGGATCACGACAGTAGAGTCCATGCTATGCATGTATTTTTCTATTGTAGAGCAGATAGACCAAAAGCTGGTATGGCTTCGGTACAAGGCGACCCGCGACTCGCAGAGTGGCCGCTGACCGGCCACTCTGGCTGCTCCCGGAATTCTGCAAGACGGGTTTTCGGCGCTCCGAAAGGGGTTGTCGGTAGGTCTGTACTACTGCACAATAAAACCCGCCAGGCAGGTCCTTCACCGACACAAGAGAGTTGCTAGCGCCTCCCCATCGTTCCAGTGCCATCATCTGATTCGCATCGGGCGCTGGCACTGCTGTTGAGCACGTACCGCAGGTTCATCAGTGTGCCGGTTCTGTCGATCGTCCCGGTAAAAGTGATGTGATCACCTTCTGCGTCACCGCCCGCAAGCATAATCTTTGAGCCAGTGACCGTGACTTGCAGGGTGCCATCCCTTAGACAATCCGAACTGACACTTGAGGTACCGAGGAGGCGTCCGTTCTCATCCGGACCGATCACCACCGTGATGGTGAATGGGGAGAACTGTGGTTGCCTGGACAGGAAAGTGCCCGACCAGGTGCCGGTAACATCCACCGCCGTTCGTTGTGACGAACCGCCGGTGGACACGGGACCGCTGCCGGGAGGACCCGACGCGCTGGCACCGCGCAAGGAACTGGCCCCAGCGTACAACATCAAAAAAACAATGACTATAACCAAAAATGGCGGTTTTGTACTTGTCATGACTATGCTCCGTGTACCATCGCAAAGGTTCAGCCGGCCCGATTTAGTGTTCCGTTTGCGCGCGGCTGTAAAGCTCGATGGTTATAGGATCCTCTCCGGTGAATACGCGCTTCTCTCGCAACTGAAACAGCTCCCCCAGAGTGGACTCCATGATGGCCGTCTCCCGTGGATGTTCGACCGCAATATGCAGGATCAGCCAGACCCGCTTATGTCCATTCGTCACGTTCATCACTTCCTCGCGGCTCAATGGCTGCCCGGGGGTAGGCGGATACAAGATCTCCGGTGCTTCCTTCACGCGATGCTGAATCTCCGCGCGGTGAGTGTAGTAACGATAGGGGTAAGTATTCGGTATGAAGAAAACGGCGCCATCGCCGGGTTGCTCGCGCTGCAGGACATAGTCGGTCGCTGAGCGCCAGTCGCTTATCCCGATCACTCGATCGCGAAAGTACCGGGACACGCCCGATCCCGACAGCACCACGATCAATACCAACGCCGCCGAGGCGGCCCACCGCCTCACCCCAGGTATCTCGTAAAGGCGGGTAATTCCTCGCGCCGCGAGGAGCACCAGCGCCGGCACGCACATCGACAGATATCGCGCGAAGAAAACTGGCTTGATCAGAGAGGCCGCAAGGGTCAATAAAGGAGGCAGCACCAGCCAGAGTGCAAGAAGTCGTATCGTCCAGCTTTCTTTATCCGGCCGGGTGACCTTGGTGGAATAGAAAACGGCCATGGCACACATGGCCAAATAGATCATGACCAAGAAGATGCCGCCCTGGCTAGTCAAAAGCTCTAGGAATTCGGAGATGTCGGACAGCTTCGGTTGTGGAATCCAGCTGATCTGGCTGCCGTTACGGTTCAACGCGACGAAAGCGGCCATGGGAGCAACCAGGAACGCAAACATCCCAGCAGTCAGGATGATGTTTCGTCTGCTAACCCGGAACGGCCGCGGAAACACGACTGCCAGCGTAAACGCCGACAGCACCAAGACCGCAAAGATATGGGCGTACACGCACAGAGCCGCTGCCACCGCAAGCACTATCCAGCGCCGTTGGTCCTGCTTCGATTCCAAGGCCGAAATCAGTGCGTACATCGTGAGCACGAGCAGCAGGGTCAACAAGCTGTAAGCGCGAGCCTCTTGCGACCAGTGGACGTGAAAACTGTGCACACTCAACAAGAGGGCAGCCGTAATCCCGGTCGCACGGTCGAAAACTCGCTGCCCCAGCAAATACACCGCAGGTATCGTGACGACACCGAACAGCACCGACAGGCTGCGCACTACAAACTCGCTGTCCCCCAGGTGAATCCAACCGCGTAGCAACAGATAGTAGAGCGTCATGTTGCCCTGGCCGCCCCAGAGCAAGCGGAGAAAAGACCACCATCGCATGACAGCGAACCCGACGCTCGATGCTTCGTCGATCCAGAGGCTCGGCGCAGCTAGCATGTGCAAGCGCAAGGCAGCACCGATCAGCGTGACGGCGGTCACAAACAGCGCAGTCCACGGGCCGGAAAAAATTGCGTCGTCGGGCCGGACGCTCTTAGGTTGCGATGTCAGCATCACGCCTGGCGCCGAATCGGTTGCAGTCTCACCCTTAACCAGCGTCATTTGGTCTCACTGTCCTGCTGCCCGGAATGTCGCCATCTGCATCACCCAAGTACCCGAGGTCATCGTCGCCGTCGCGTTGTAACTTCCCGTGCTAGTGACGATTTCGATCTTCCGATATGCCACCGAATGAGTTGATGATCCTGTTGCTGAATCCACTTCCCGCCGCCGTAAACACGCTGCTCGGATTGCCCGCCCCAACGATCAGTTCGTTGGCCGAAGTCGTGGTCGCTGAACCACTGTTCGCGGTCGTCCCGCTGCCACTCGCAGTTGAAGTAACATCCAAGGGGCTGGTCGTATCCAAACCGCTGTATTCCAGCACATTCACATTGGGAAAGCCGGCTGTCTGGTTGAAGGTCACGGTCACGGTATTGCTGCCGGCAGCAATGTTTTTG
This sequence comes from Terriglobia bacterium, assembly GCA_963803655.1. Lineage (GTDB taxonomy): Bacteria > Acidobacteriota > Terriglobia > Terriglobales > Acidobacteriaceae > JAIQFF01. The sequence continues at coordinate 10,925 of CAWDNR010000001.1, read as the reverse complement.
GCGTAGTAAATCGCTGAAGTCAGTCCGCTGGCTCTGGTTGGACCCACGGCGAGGGCGTAGGCGTTGCCTTTGCTGTCCGTGACCGAACTCACGGTGGAAGTCGTGTCACCCCACATCACCGCCACCACGTTCAAGTTTCCCGCAGTCTGCGCCGCAGGATAGGTGATTGCCACCGAGGAACCTGATGTCGCCACCGCCGACTTAACCTGCACGAAACTGATACCTCCGCCTCCACCACCCGAAGAGAGTATAGGTATAACCGCCCGACAAGGTCCCGCTCTGGCTATCGGTGTTGGTCACCACCACGTCCACCGCACCGGCCGCATGCGCCGGGGTCGTCGCTGTGATCGATGTGCTGCTCACCACCGCCACACCGGTCGCCGCTGTCCCTCCCAGCTTCACCGTCGCCCCAGCCAGGAACCCCGTCCCGGTTATGGCTACCGAGGTCCCGCCGCTTACCGGGCCCGAGGCTCGGCGCGATCGCCCTCACCGTCGGCGCCGGATTCGGCGCCGAGACCTTGCCCGCTGGCACGGAACGTCGCCATCTGCATCACCCAGGGTGCCGACACTTCTCATAGGTGCCGTCGCGCTGTAGCTCCCCGTGCTGGTCACGTTCTTGTCTTCCGCGATGTCCCCAAACTTGGTGATCACCCGCTTGGTGAACCCGCTCCCCGCCGCGCTGTAAACGTCGAACGTCATCCCCGCGCCAAAGATCAGTTCGTTTAGCCGCGGTGGTCGTCGGCCGGGCCGCTGTTTCCCGTTTCTCTGATTTCCCGCTGCCGCCGCCGTCACATCCAGCGGATTCGTCGTGTCTGACCCCGCTGTACTCCAGCACCCGCACGTCGGGATACGCCGCCGCCTGGTTGAACGTCACCGTCACCGTATTGCTGCCCGCCGGCGATGTTCTTGGCGTAGTAGATCGACTGCGTCAGCGCTGTGCCCGTCGTCGGCCCTATCGCCAGGGTGTAAGTGTTCCCCCGGCTGTCGGTGACCGAACTTACCGCAGCGCTGGTGTCGTTCCATCCCACCACCACGATATTCAAGTTCCCCGCTGTCTGCGCCGAACCATAGGCAACCGTCATCGACGCCGCCGACGGATTCGAAAGAGCGAAGTTCTGTTGCACAAAATTGATACCTCCTCCTCCACCACCCGAAGAGGTATAGGTATAACCGCCCGACAAGATCCCGCTCTGACTGTCCGTGTTGGTCACCACCACGTCCACCGCACCCGCCGCATGCGCCGGAGTCGTCGCTGTGATCGATGTGCTGCTCGCCACCGACACACCCGTCGCCGCTGTCCCGCCAAACTTCACCGTCGCCCCAGACAGGAACCCCGTCCCGGTTATGCTGACCGACGTCCCGCCGCTTACCGTGCCAGAGGACGGCCCGATCCCCCTCACCGTCGGCGCCGGATTGCCGCCGCCGGAACCTTGCCCACTCGCCCGGAACGTCGCCATCTGCATCACCCAGAGTGCCGAACTTCTCATCCCTGCTGTCGCGTTGTAGCTCCCCGTGCTGGTCACGTTCTTGTCTTCCGCGATGTCTCCAAACCCGGTGATCACTCGACTGGTGAACCCGCTCCCCGCCGCGTTGTAGATGTCGAACGTCATCCCTGCCCCGAAGATCAGTTCTTTAGCCGAGGTGGTCGTCGCCGAGCCGCTGTTTCCCGTTAACCCTGATCCCGAAGCCCCTGCCGTCACATCCAGCGGATTCGTCGTGTCTGCACCGCTGTACTCCAGCACCCGCACGTCCGGATACGACGCCGCCTGGTTGAACGTCACCGTCACCGTATTGCTTCCCGCCGGCGATGTTCTTGGCGTAGTAGATCGACTGGCTCAACGCTGTTCCCGTCGTCGGCCCTATCGCCCGGATGTAGGTGTTCCCCCGGCTGTCGACGACCGAACTTACCGACGCGCTGGTGTCGTTCCACCCCACCGCCACGATATTCAAGTTCCCCACCGTCTGCGCCGAACCATAGGCAACCGTCAGCGACGCCGCCGACGGATTCGAAAGAGCGAAGTTCTGTTGCACAAAATTGATACCGGACGGCGAAGAACCCCCCGTCCCCAGCTGCACAAACTTCGCCACCGAAGGCACGCCGCTACTGTTGAGCAGGAACAGCATGTAGTATCCCGGTGGAGCGACGTTCCCGTTGGGCGGGCCGGTCACGGTCAGCGATCCGCTGCCGACCGAGAAGTTCAATCCCACCATGCGCTGATCAAACCCGAAAGCGTGACTCGATGCGCCATTTCGAATCAAGGCCACCGAGGAAATACTGGCTGCGTCTGGCGTCTGTACGGAAAAGGCGTTGCCATAACTGATAGCCGCGGGTGCGCTGCTGATGGTCGGCCGCGTGGCCAGCGACCCGTTCGACTGGAACAAGTATGCCGGCTTATAAATCTCCATGTGCGATTCGTAGGTGCCACGAGAGGGATTGCCCCCGGCGAGCCACACGGTGGCGTCAGGGAGCAGAAGCGCTACGGAGTGATACATGCGCGCGTATACATTCGCTCCGGCCGAGGAAAATGTGTTGGCATTGGGATCGTAGAGATCCGCATTCAGACTCTGGGTACTGGCCGTTTCATCGGTGACAGACCCCCCCATTGCCAGAACCTTGCCGCTAGGCAAAATCACAGCATTCATCTCGATTCGCGCTTGGGACATGGCGGGGCCAGACACCCACTTCGGGCTTGCCGATCCCAGATCGATAAATTCCGTGGTGGCGGTGGCAGGGTTGTTTCCGCCGAGAATCATTACTTTCGGGTCGTAGTTGTTCGCCGGCGTCAAAGGCAGCAACACCGAGCTGCCATAGGTCCGCGTATTGCCGTAAATGGTGGTGGCGACGTTCTGGGTAAAGCTTGTCGTTGACGGGTTGAAGATGTAGGAGACCGGCGGCGCTCCGGAAGCAAAAACCTCGCCATTGGGCAGTAGGTGCATGCGGGGATACAGGTCAGGAGTGAAGGGGGCGATGTACTGCGTACTCCAGCCGGAACCGACCGTATAGATCTCAACCGCATCGTTGGTGTTGCTGTTCTCATCCGCTCCCGAGAAGGTCATCACACGGCCATCGCCGAGTGTGGTGAGCGTGGGATACCAGCGCCCGTGAGCCATGTTCGAAGTGTTCGTGAAGGTATTTGTTGCTGGATCGAAGATGGCGGAATTTTTTTCCCCTTCAAAAGGGTCATATTGGATGGTGCCGCCATTGATGAAGGCCCGTCCATCGGGCAAAAGCAGCATGGCATTGCAGAACATGTCCCAGCTCACGCTGAACTGGGTGAAGGTCCCGGCCACGGGATCAAACAGGAGTGCACCGGATTTGTTCGAGGGGCCGTAGGGCGGGCCAGAAGGGCAGCCTGAGAGACTAGCGGGACAGTTTCCCGAACCCGCAACCACCAGGATTTTGCCATTGGCGAGCAGTACTGTGTGAATCGGATTAATGGGCATGGTCTGCGACATCGTCGACCACTGCCCCACGGTCTGCGCCTGGCCCATTAACTCCGGCCCTGCCAAACCGAGCACAAGCAATACCAGAAAAAGACGCTCGACAGCCACCACAAATGCAACGCGCTCCATTAGCTCTCCCGGTGAGGACACTCCAATTCTGTCCAGTTCTGTCCAGAGTTCCGGCGAACCTGAAGCGCTCGGAGGCTGAACCCCTGACCGAGCAGCTCTTCCAGAAGCAGGGACACGCAAAATCCTGCAATGCAGTTTGAGGGAGTTGCGTCGCCCGTGCCTGGACGGTCTTACGGAACTAGTACGTAAACGAAGGGGGGAGTTTACTAGGGCAGAGTACCCACTAACGATACCACGGGCGGCCTACCAGGGGCAACAATTTCGAGGATAGTCTCGGGTTTCTCTTCCGGAGAAACTCGGCGTTGCGGAGACTCACTAACGTGACGTCAGGTAAGCTCCACCGTCGGCTAGCTAGCTTCTGATTCCGAGTAGAGGAGAACTCCGTGGGCTGTAGGCTTTCCTTGGCTCTATCCGCCGTTTCCAGCTACGTGCGCGTTTAGGTCCACCATGGCCCACCAAGTTCTCCCCCCTCACAGACCCCGCCGTGCAGATTTTCCGCAGCGGGTTCCTCAGGCGCTACTCCCCTTGCCCGCCCAGGCGTGCATGATCCGAGGTTTCAGCAACGGATACTGGCGTAGGATTGCCTCAAGCCGTTCCCATGTCAGCCTTCGTCCACGTGTGCGGCGACTCAGCCATTGCCTCCAGATACGCCGTACCGTCTGATGGAACCGCCAGATACCGCGGTAGTTCGTCGGACGGCCGTAGTACTGGTAGTGGCCGCGGAGCTTTGCATTCAGGGTTTTCTGCTGCTTGCTCACAGGATCGTGCCGGTGTTCGCGACACCAGTCGGCGATCGCCTTCAATCCTCTACGGAACCGCTTGGCGATCGTTTTCACGTGTACTGTGAACTTCCCCTTTCGGCTGCGGGCGCAGATATGCGTGAAGCCTAGGAAATCGAAGGTCGCGGGCTTCTTTCCCTGTTTCTCCGCGTTCCTGGCTGCATCGCGTCCGAACTCGATCAGCCGTGTCTTCTCCGGGTGCAGTGCCAGACCGTATTTCTCGAATCTCTTCGGCAGGACACTCATCACCTTTTCCGCGTCCTCCTTGCGCTCGAAGCACAAGATGGCATCATCGGCAAAGCGGATCTCGTAGGCTTCCCCCTTGAGCCGGGGTTTCACCACTTCCTCGAACCATTCGTCGAGTATGTAGTGCAGGTAAATGTTGGCAAGGAGTGGACTGATCGGTTGTCCTTGCCCGGTTCCTGTTTCGCTTACGAGCAGTCTGCCTTCTTCGATGACTCCGACCTTGATCCATTTCTGAATCAGGCGGAGCACGCTGCCGTCGCTTACGCGCTTCTCAACCATCTCGACGAGAATTTCCCGAACAATTTTGTCGAAGTATGCTCGGATATCTATCTCCAGAATCCATCCCGTGGGCCGGGTACAAATGACCCGTCTCACTTCGTCCAGCGCCTGGTGTTGCCCCCGTCCGGGTCGAAACCCGTACGAGGACCCGAGAAAGTCCTGCTCGTAGATGGCATTCAGCAGGTCCACCGCAACTTTCTGAACGAGCTTATCCTCGAGGACGGGAATCGAGATTGGCCTCTGTTTCCCGTCTTCCTTCGGGATATACACTCGCCGCAACGGCTGGGCCCGGTACTTGCCTTCTTTGAGCCGCTGATGCAACTGGCGGATGTTCTCATCGACGCCCGTCTCATACTGTGCATATGTGACTCCGTCGATTCCGGCACTGGCTTTCTTTCGTAGATGCCGAAAAGCTGCAAACAACTTCTCGACTGTGATCAGGTGAGCGATTGAGAAGAAATGTCGCTTCGGATCTTCCTTAGCGAGTTCAGCTATTCTGTCGATGTCTGTGCACATGGCGATCCGAGTTCTGAGTCTCGGTTATGTTTCCTTTCAACAGATTCGTACGCCTGCTCCCCCCTTCCCTCGGATGGGTACCGTGGCCGCTCCCTTGCGGGAAGCCCTGCGGTTCCCCACCTTCATCGGTAATATGGGGTCGTAAGACTGCTCAGCATCCGTCCGTACCCCTTTGGTCGACCCTTGGGTGCACGTACCTTCCGTCGTAAGAGGCATTCCTCTTGATGTGGGAGGAGATGAGGAGCTCTCTTGAGTTCCTGGACAATCCCTTTGGAACCATGCCCCGGGCTAGAGACCCCGGCCACTCCAGCACGACCTTCGCACTAACGGTCGCTGCCGGATCCTGCCTTCCGCTCAGATAAAGGCGTCGGCGTGGCAATGTTAACAATTTCGGGGCTGAATCCTCGCGGCCTGCTTCCTTGCTGTCTACGCTTCGCACCCACCAGTCACCCGGTGAATGGCAAGACTCGCTACTGACCTGTCTGCTCGACTTTTAGTCAGGTGGGACTTGCACCCACTGGACTGTAATAAAAGGTTTCACTAACTCGTCATCAGATCCTCCTCTTCCAAGCTTTCTCAACGCGATATCTGGTTGTTTCAGCAAAGCACCAGATGTTGCGCAAAGACTGAATCGGCGCCGCTAGAGCTTGCGGCTTGCGGTTTGCTTAAGCAACCGGATAATCAGAAACTAGCTTGATGGAGAACTAGATTATATAAATAGGGTCTGGCGTGGTCCATCGTGCGGCGGGATCGGACCTTAGCCGTTGGCACTACGCTGGCTGAAGTCTTGGCGCTAGAGTACGCTAGAAACCACTGGAATGGAGCTTTGCCGGCTCACAGAATCATCTTCCGGCTATAGAAGGCTTCGGCGTACTTCGGAGCGTGGGACTCGACTCCCCTTAGCCGGAGAACAGCTTGAAGAGTGTCTGCTGTGAGCCAGGGCTTTCCCGCCTGGGTATGGAAAACGTCGAGGATGTACTGGATTTTCTTCCGGCAGATCTTGTCGGTCAGGTGTACAAAGAGGTTGGGCTGGCCGAAGTCGCCGTCATATTTCGGGATTTCGTATTCCAGAATGGGCTCGCGGCGAAACGTGTTCCAGGTGAGATCGGAGACCAGGCGATGGTCCTGGTGCCGGTCATCGCGGTAGTGAGTCAAGACGATGTCAGGAGAGACCCGCTTCTTGAGAGCTTCGAAATACTCCTTGATATCGGCGCCCTGGTAGGGAAAAAAGCCGTCTCGAAAACCTCGGATGAAAACCTTTTTCCTGCGCGCACCTTTCAAAAAAAGATCGGCGCTGCGGCTGGCTTCCTTCTTCCGCTCGCGATTCGAACTGAGGACGACCCAGGAGATTTCGAGACCCGGGTCTTCCTGAAGCCAGCGGAGAATGGTGCCTCCGCAGCCGATTTCAATATCGTCGGAGTGCGCTCCCAGACAAAGAAGTTTGCGAGCCGAATTCAACTGATTGGAAAAACTTAGATTTAGCAAGGATGATGACTTTCCGTTTGGCCCAAAAGCGCCGGCACCTGCTCCGGTTCGCTATCGGTCTACAGGCGGTTACGCTACCACCGGTTCGCGCCAGCGCAAATTGGCGTCCAGGCGACCGCTGCTCAGCAACTCCTGGATATGCGAGATGCGCTTGTAGCGGGGCCCCTCGAAATCTTCCAGTTGCAATCCGGCTTGTTTAACTGCGTCGAACAATTCCTTGGCGCCTTTGCGCGCGGTCCATTGCGGTTTGAAATCCGGCAGCACGCGGTTGATCTTGCTGAAGTCGACGCGGTAGCAGCGGGTGTCCGGGCTGCCATCCTTGGCGTATTCGATTTTGCAACCAGGGACGGTCTCGTTCACAATTTCTGCCAACTCGCGGATCTGGTAATTCTCGTCGCTTCGGCCCACGTTGAAAGCTTCGCCGCTGATCAGACCCATGGGTGCTTTCAGGACCGTGATGAAGGCCCGCGAAATGTCCGCGATATGCACGATCGGCCGCCAGGGCGTGCCATCGCTCTTCATGTAAATCCGCCCGCTGGCGTATGCCCAAGCCACCAGGTTGTTGAGCACGAGATCGAAGCGCAGGCGCGGCGACACCCCGTAGGCGGTCGCATTGCGCAGGAACGTAGGACAAAAATTCGCGCTAGCCAGCTTCACCACATCCTGTTCCACCAGCACCTTCGAGCGTCCGTAGGGCGTAACCGGATTGAACTTGGCATTCTCGTCCAGCAGGTCTTCGCTTGACGCCGCACCATAGGTGCTGCACGAAGAAGAGAACAAGAACCGCTTCACGCCAGCCTCTTTCGCCAATTTCGCCAGTTGGACCGAGGCCAGATGGTTGATATCGTAGGTGAGCGCCGGATTCAAATCACCCAAGGGGTCGTTGGAGAGGCCCGCGAGGTGAATGACCGCATCGAAGCCTTCCAGGTCCGAGACTTGCAGATCGCGCAGGTCTTTTTTCCGGCTGGGGATGTCGGCCAGCAGCGGGCTAAAGGCCGAATGCTCAAACAAGTCGCTGTCCAGCCCAGTTACGCTGTGTCCTTCTGCGATCAACATCGGCACCATCACAGCGCCGATATACCCTTTGTCGCCCGTCAACAGAATTCGCATTGCTTGGACTCTCCCAGAACCGCAGTTATCGTTCGGAACTTTACCCGAGACTTGGTACTTATTTTCTGCGCGCTTGTTGTCCCGGCTTGCTGGCCGAGGCGGCGCCGACAAATGCCGGCTCCTTGCTCTGCCGCTTCCACAGCTGCCAGGGGGCATTGCCCTTGCTGTGCAAGTCGTCGAGCTCCTGCTTTTCCTTGAACGTGTCCATGCTCTTCCAAAAGCCGTCGTACTCGTATCCCACCAGGTCCTTGGCTTCAATCAGCCTGCGGAAGGGCTCCTGCACCAGTTCTTCGCCGTTCCTGATGTGGTCGAAGATGGAGCGCTTGAACACGAAGTATCCGCCATTGATGAGAATGTCGGACTGGCCCATGGTCTTGATTTCCTCGATCAGGCCGGTCTGGCCCATCGAAACATAGTGGCAGCTTAGGTTGGGCCGGACACACAGAAAGGCCGCAGTCTTGTTTTGCTCGTGGAAGCGATCGATCAGTTTGGGAAGCTGGAAATCGGTCAGGTTGTCGCTGTAGTTGGCGAGAAAAACGTCCTCGCCGTCGAGATACCTCTCCACCGCTTTCAATCTTTGGCCGATATTGGCGTTCGCGCCGGTATCGACAAAAGTTACCGTCCAATCGTCGATGTCCGAGTTGAAGACCCGAACATCTTTGCCGCCTTTTGACAGGACGAAATCATTGGACATGAATTCGTTGTAATTAACGAAGTAGTTCTTGATCACATCCGCCCGGTAGCCTAGGCAGAGAATGAAATCCTTGTGGCCGAAGTGAGCGTAGTACTTCATCACGTGCCACAAGATCGGCCGATCGCCTACGTGGACCATGGGCTTGGGGACACTCTCTCCGGCTTCCCGGATTCTCATCCCCAGACCCCCGCAGAACAGGACAACCTTCATTTCGGATCCTCCTCTCCGGGCAGAACCAGCCCCCATTCTTATTTGTTGCCGAACGCTCCCCGCGGTTTGCTTTTGGCTCCAGACTTACCGGGGAGCAATATCGTCTATGCTAGACGGCGACCGCCGCCAGAGCCCGTTCCGCGGCTTGCTCGCCGCTCTTGAAGCTCTCGTCCGTCCACATGTAGCCCCAGTCTCCGTAGCGACCGCAGTAGGTGATCCCCAAGTCGTCCAGATAGCCGTGGACGGTCTTCAGGGCGGCCGCGCGGTCGAGATCGAAGATAATGTTGGCGTATTTCAATAGCCGGGCATTGCTGAATACGACCTTGTCGTCTTCCCGGATGAGTCCCATGCGGCGAAGGTCTTTAATTACCGGCTGAATCAAATCGTCGGGCTTACTGGTCAAGGGCTTGTACTTGTTCGAGAAATAGAGTTCCGCCTGGATACTGCCCGTCCCCGCAGGCACGTTGTTGCGCGAGAACATATGGGGGAAGCTGAGCCGCGTGAAACAGATGTCGTCGTCGTAGATATAGGTCAACTGCGACTTGGAGAGGTCTTCCCGGTTTACCCCGACGTTTACCAGTATGCAGGTCGAGCAAGCCAGGCGGCTGGCCGCCTCGGCCACGTCTTTCGGCGCGCCCTTGACCATGCGAATCATTTCGGGCAAAGGGATCGAAGAAACCAGCGCGTCGTATTTTGTCACTACTCCGTTAGCGAAGTGGAGCTCTCTCGCCCGCGCATCGATAGTTACCAGCTCGTGGTTCAACTTCAGATTGCCCAACGGCACGAACTTGTTCAAGTACGATTGGAATCCACCCTGATTCGGATAGCGGAAGCGCGTGATGTAATGCACGTTTGGCGCAGTCGGTGAAATCGCCCCGCGTAGCACTTCTTCCAGGCTCGGCCGGTAAATTCTCGGCCCCAGCCAGTCGATGCTCATGTTGTCGGCCGTAGTCAGGTGATACTTCCTGGTGTACTGCATTGGAAAAAGCTCGGCAAAGGTCCGGCCAAAGCTGGCCAGTAGCCAGTCGGCATAAGTCTTGATGGGGCGCTCGGGCGCTGATCGCTCTTCCACAAAATCGCTGAGCGCCTTGACTACCGTATCTTCCGGCAGACCGTGCAAATGGAGTTGTACCGGATGCTGCGGCCAATGACCATGCCAGTAATTATTCAGGTTAAGCTCCATGGTCTCGTACATCCCGCCGACACTCTCGGCGAACAGGTCCTGGATGCGGGTGTCTTTGGTAAAGGAAATATGGGGGCCCTGATCGAAGATATAACCACTGTCCGGAAACGACGCCGTGTGGCCGCCATAATAGCCGTTCTTGTCGTACATCACGGGCGTAATGCCTTCGTTGTGACACCGGTACGCGGCTCCGTATCCACCCATGCCGCTTCCCAGGATGACAATGTTCGCCATAAAAAGAACTCCTCCTGAATTAATCCTTAGGTCTACGCTTCTTGTTGACCCTGTTCAAGTTACGTTCGGGTAGACCGGGGGGATAGCTATCTCTGCGTTTACAGAGATGAAGGGCCTGAAATCCTTCCTTACCTTCTATGTGACTTCGACCAGCTGCGCTGCCCGGGGCTGCGCTGCTGCCGTCTCCACCGGCCAGCGGGCGTTCTGTTCATGCCAGAGCTTTTCGACCAACCGGCCGCGGGGAGACTCCACGTCGTCGAACGAGATCACATTGTCCTTCGCAATATCCCGCTTCAGGATGCATCCTTCTGACAAGCTTATGGGCAAGGCATTCTCGGCCCGGGCGGCAGCCCGATTGTCGATCAGGCCATAACTGCAGAACCCGCCGACGCCGTCCAGTTTCTCGCCGGCTTTCAGGTCGCGCTTGGCTATGGAGAGCACTTCGCAGACTGGCCCAGCCAGCGGTGTGACAGTCGGATCGCGATGGATAACCGCTCGGCCGATGGTCGAGGGGATCTGGATATGCGGCAGATGAAACGGAGTGTAAAAAACAAAGAACGGCCCATCGCCCAGGCGGTAGTAGGACAGTTGCGCCTTCTTCAGCTCCGACGTTTCA